>NZ_SRUZ01000099.1 GCF_004791165.1 Mesorhizobium sp. M8A.F.Ca.ET.218.01.1.1
CGCACGCCCGCGACGCAAGACAGTTCGTCGCTTTCGCCAAGGCGACCGCCGGCGGCACCATCGCCAAGATCGTCGGCCTCATCGGCCTTGCCTTGGGCTTCGGCCCCGGCGAGGTAATCCGCATGCTGAAGAACGTCTCCACGGGGCGCAAGCGCAAGGTGCGCAGCGTAGCGCTGGAGACGTTCTGGAGCCGCGGCGCCATCCGCTGGGGCGAAACGCTTGCGGTGCGCTATCTGCTACGGCCGGTGCCGAGCGCAGCACCCGCGCCGGATCCGTCCACGACGGATGCGAATTATCTGTCGAACGAATTCGCCGCGCGGCTGGCAACTGGCGACATCCGTTTCGAG
>NZ_SRUZ01000100.1 GCF_004791165.1 Mesorhizobium sp. M8A.F.Ca.ET.218.01.1.1
GCCGCGCCCAGCACCACATCGCAACAACGGGGATCGACCAGTCGGGCAACCGGGGTCGTGTAGGCGGTAAGGCAGACGATCGGCGTCCCACCCTTTCGCGCACGAATATCCGGCGGCGTTACCGCCCTTGTATCAGCAACCACACTCAAAGAGGGCTCCTTCCCTTGCGTCAACAATCGTGCGGTGTCGCGTGTGGCATATTTTTGTGCAGGTGCGAAGAACTAATTTGCCACGCACGTGAGTTGACGCGCTGACGGTTATTGGTGAGAACAAAATTCAATCGGTTCAGCTACTTCTTGGCTTACCCAAGCACATCAGAGATCATGAGCGATCGCGCAAAAGGGAC
>NZ_SRUZ01000101.1 GCF_004791165.1 Mesorhizobium sp. M8A.F.Ca.ET.218.01.1.1
ATGGGCGGAAGCAGCCGCGACCACGACAGAGCTAGCCAAGCAGAGGAAAAGGCGTTGCTGGCCATCTGCGCGTACCCTGCGATCACGGAGGGCAGTCGCTGGGGCAAGGCCCGGTATCTATTAGAGATCGAGGCGCGCGGCGAACTCGATCTGCCAGACCATCTGCAGGCTCTTCTTCGCTCAACAATGTGGAAGGGATGAGACTGACCTTGGTGCCGCCGGTCAGCCTCCATCAGATTACCCCAAGTTCGCCGGCTGACTTCTTTCCGGGAACGAGGCGCAAAGCCTCCATTCCGTAGCAGAGAAATGCGGTCGGCGAGTGCCTGGCCAAGCTTCTTGAATCGAC
>NZ_SRUZ01000102.1 GCF_004791165.1 Mesorhizobium sp. M8A.F.Ca.ET.218.01.1.1
CTGCTTTTGACCTTCGCCATCGCCCCGGTCGTCTCGGCACTGAAGCGGATCGGCATTCCGCGCCTTCCCGCCGTCATAGCCAGCGTGCTTGGGGCCTTCGCCGCGCTGGCGCTGTTTTCCTTCGTCGTCGCCAGCCAGGTCAGCGATCTCGCCCAGAACATCCCCGTCTACCAGATCAACAGCCTGACAAAGATCCGCGCGCTGAAGGAAAGCGGCCTCGGCGGCGGCATCATCTCGCGCTCCTCGCGCATGAAGGCCTCGGAAATCCGCGAGCTGTTGAAGCTGCTCGACCAGCCCGACATCATCTCCTTTGCCGGCGGCATTCCGGACCCTTCGCTGTTTCCGG
>NZ_SRUZ01000103.1 GCF_004791165.1 Mesorhizobium sp. M8A.F.Ca.ET.218.01.1.1
CGGCGCGGGCGGCTTGCGATAGTCCGGATCGCCGGCCTGACGGGCGGAATCCACCACCTCGGCAAAGGCCATCGCCTGCTGCGGCTTCGGCACCCTGGTCCCGCAGGGGCAGGGCGCCGCGATCGCCGCAAAACTCGCCGCAGCGATGGCGCGGCTCTATCCCAGCCTGCGCAACAACCCCGACTACACGGCCATCATCAGCGAGCGGCATCACAAGCGCCTGGGCGACATGGTCGCCGAGGCGCGCGAAAGCGGCGCCGAGGTCGTAGAGGTCAATCCGGCCAGGGAGGAGCTTGGCGTGACGGACCGCAAGATGTCGCCCGTGCTGGTCAGGAATGCCGGCGAG
>NZ_SRUZ01000104.1 GCF_004791165.1 Mesorhizobium sp. M8A.F.Ca.ET.218.01.1.1
GCAGGAGTTCGGCCTCGCGTGCGGCGAGCCAGTCGCGGCAGGCCTGTCCCTGGCATTTTGGGCAATGCCGGTTGCGACAGGAATTGTAGGCCACGCGGATCGCCCCGCAGGATCGGCAGCCCTCGACATGGCCGCCGAGCGCGGCCGTCCGGCAGAGCTCGATCGCGCTCATCACACGCCGCTCGACACGTCCGAGATGGTCGTCATGAACCTGCCGATACGCCTCGCCGTGGCGGCCGAAGATATCCGCCACCTCCAGTCTCGCCGACACGGGCGGAACCGGTCAGCCCGGCGGCACCACTTCAACGTTCAGCCTGTCGAGCGGGCTCGTCGTGCGCCCGATGA
>NZ_SRUZ01000105.1 GCF_004791165.1 Mesorhizobium sp. M8A.F.Ca.ET.218.01.1.1
ACTGCCCGCGATTATTCGCTGATGGTCTCCGTGCCGGGTGTCTCCAAGGTCAGTGCGCTCTCGCTGCTGGCACACTTGCCCGAGCTCGGCCAGCGTTCACCCAAGTCGATTGCAGCACTCGCCGGCCTTGCCCCGTTCGACAACAAGAAAGGCAAGAACGCACGCAAAAGCCAGGTACAGGGCGGCCGATCGCGTGTGCGCCGTGCCCTCTACATGGCGGCACTTAGTGCCATCCGAACCTGTGACCGCTTCAGAGCCTTCTACACCGACCTCGCAGCCCGCTCAGGCTCCAAGAAACTGGCCATCATCGCCGTCGCAAGAAAGCTCCTGGTCGTCCTCAACGC
>NZ_SRUZ01000106.1 GCF_004791165.1 Mesorhizobium sp. M8A.F.Ca.ET.218.01.1.1
GAAAGCTTGACCAGTTCCTCTTCCGAGAAATGCTCAAGCGTGCGGGCGTAGAGTTCGTCCGATACGCCGTTATCGGCGATCAGCGTCACGGCTTCGGTCCAGGCGAAGGCGGCGCGCTCGCGCTCCGAAAACAGCGGCGATTCCTTCCAGGCGGCGACGAGATAGAGCCGCGTCTCGGTCTCGCCGTCGCGCCTCGCCTCGCGGCTGTGCATTTCGACGCAATATGAGCAGCCATTGATCTGCGAAGCCCTGAGCTTGATCAGATGCAGCAGGCTCACTTCAAGCCCGCATTCGTCGACCGCCTTGTTGAGTGCCGACACCGCCTTCATGATCTGGGGCGCC
>NZ_SRUZ01000107.1 GCF_004791165.1 Mesorhizobium sp. M8A.F.Ca.ET.218.01.1.1
ATGCAGCGCGATTTGACCTGGGTCGGCATCGTAGGAAAGGGTGAGCGGAGAACCGCAAGCCTGACAGAAACCTCGCTGGGCGATAGGCGATGATCTACGCACGGCAGGCGCTTCACAAAGCCAGGAGACAGAGCCGGACGAAACCCAGGCAAGAACCGCGAAGGCGCTACCGGTCGCACGCCGACACATATCGCAATGGCAATAGTGGACACGTGGATCGGCGGTGACGCGATAACGAATTTTGCCGCAGAGGCATCCGCCGGTACGTTCAAGGGCGATAGCCTGAGCCGTCATAGTATCCATCCTGCTTGAACGTTCCATGGGGAATGTGGTTTCGTGCCG
>NZ_SRUZ01000108.1 GCF_004791165.1 Mesorhizobium sp. M8A.F.Ca.ET.218.01.1.1
CTTCGCGCACCGGTGTCCGCGACGTTCCCGTGCCGCGGCAGACCTCCGCCTCGGTCAGGAACGTCCCTTCCTGGCTGGGCAAAGTGAGCACGTGCTGCTTCAGCCAGCGGTAGACGATGTCCTGTGCCGCGTCGACATGACCGCCCAAGACAGAAGCCCCGGTTTCGCGTCGCTTACTCATAGACAACATGTATACATCATGCTTACATCTCGTTCAAGCGTTCCGCTGCATTGCACCCTGTGCAGCACGCCGCAGGCCCAGCCTCGGTCGACAATGACTGCCCGTTCCGTTTTCAAGACTTCGCAATTAGAATGAACGCCGGCTGAAGCTGGATTTGCCGC
>NZ_SRUZ01000010.1 GCF_004791165.1 Mesorhizobium sp. M8A.F.Ca.ET.218.01.1.1
AACAAACCGTAGCCGCTCGTCCATGATCCCAGTTTCTCGCCAAACCATCGCCGGTCCTCCCGGCGGACAAGAAAACTGTCACCCATGCTATCGGTCCATTCTGTTACCTATCTATCCGGTTCGGACACCGGGACCTTCTCCCCGTATAGTGACGGGGAGAGGGGCGCTATCCCTGGTGGTTTCGCCAACCTCCGACGTTGCAAAAAAGCGCGGCTTTGCGGACGGCTTCTTTCTCCCCGTCTACGGGGAGAAATGTCCGGCAGGGCGATGAGGGGCAGCGCAAACCCCGGCAATTGAGCAGCCATTGCAAAAGCCGCCTAATCCCCCAGCACCACCGTATCCATGATCTCGAAGCGCTCGGACACACCAATGCGGATCATGTTGAGTTTGCCTTCCCTGGTGAAGCGGAAGTCGCTGCCGGCGTCCGAGCTTGCCGGCAGGCCGGCATCGAAGGAGATGACGCGGCTGCCGCCATCGGGCCAGGTCACGGTCACGTCGGCCTTGTCCGTGCCCTTGCGCGTCACGTTCGCCGCGCAGAGCGCCATGGGCTGTCCAACGTAGCGGGCGCAGGGAATTTGCAGGGTTCCGTCCGCCGCCAGCGCCAGGCCATAGGCATCCTGCATGGCGATCTCCGCCGCGGATTTCGGCTTGGTTTCGGGGCTGGCCGGCTGGGTCGTGCTGCCCAGCCGAGCGGTCAGGTCGGGTGCATCTGGCGTCGCGCCGGTACCTCCTTCGGCGGGCGCGACGGCAGACGTATCCGCGGCCTGGTCGGGCACCGTCGCCGGATTGAGGGGAACGAGATAGCGTGCTGGCGTCCAGCCGGTTGCCTTGGGATTGTCCGATTCGATCTTGCACCAGGGGTGGCCGTCAATGTCGTTGCAGCCGAGGTTTCGGACGCTCGCACCGGCGGCCAGGCGGGCCTCGGTCTTGCCGATCGGCGATGGCTTGGCGCGGACATTGAGCAGGTCGTCGGGAGCGAGCCCGGTGACAACGGAGATGAACGGCGCCTCCTCGGCGACAGCCGGCCACGCCGCCATCATCAGCGGAGCGGCAATCAGCGCATGCAAACTTTGTCGGAGCGTAATCGTGCGCCTCATCATTTGGCCGTGCGCCGTACTCAAATCACCCTGCCGCGGCGGTCTCGCCGCATGCCCGGCCGGTTTTATAAGGGACGACGCGCCGCCATGTAAGTCGGAAAATTCAGGCTAACCATGGTGCTGGGCGGCTTCCGGCATGAAGCCGGTGCGCAGGCCGTGCGCCCATTCGGCGCGTCCCGCCTGTTCGGCCTGACGCGCCGCCGCCTCGTGGTCGTAGTCCACCGCGATCATCTCGAAACGATCCTGCCGACCGGCGTCGCCCAAGGTGACGATCCCGTAGCGGGCGTGCGGCGAGCCCTGTTCGGAGACATGCGCCGGAGGCGTGTCGTCGTCATAGGCAGGGCAGCCGATGCTGCCCGGATTGAAGATGACTGGGCCATTCGGGATGCGGATCAATTCCGCCCGGTGGCTGTGGCCGCAGAGCGCGATGCGGCAGGCCGGGTCGAGTGCCTTCAACCGGCGCCGGATCGCCGCCAGCGGCGCGCGCACCAAATGGCCATCGGTCACGGTATCGAGCAGATATTTCTCGTCATGGTCGGGGCGGGCATGGAAGGCGATGACGCCAGGCGCGATCTCAAGGGTCAGCGGTTGGGCGAACAGCGCATCGCGCTGCGCCTGCGTCAGTCGCTCCTGCGCATAGACGTCGGACGCCCACATGGTTTCGTCGGGGGGATCGGCGGCGACGCGGCGGTCATGGTTGCCGCGCACCGTCGGCAAGTTGAGCGCTTGCAGCCGCTCCATCGTCTCGCGCGGCCACAGCGGCCCCGAAACGCAGTCGCCGAGATTGACGGTGAGGTCGGTGCCGCCGCGCCGCGCCAGGTCCTCGAGCACGGCGTCCAGTGCGAGAACGTTGCCGTGGATGTCGGCGAGGACGGCTATGCGCATGAGGAGGTTCCCGGTGGGTGGCAGGACCTGGTCTCCTCACCCCGCTTCGCGACTGAGAGGAAAAGTTCAGGCCGGCATTTCCAAATCATGGCCGCCGACCGCGGGCAGGGCGGTGTCGTCCGCGGCCGCGGCGATGACACTGTCGAGCAGGCCGGGGAAGCGGGCGTCGAGATCGGCCCGGCGGAGCGTGATCATGCGGTTGGTGCCGACCACCTCGGCGCGGGTGACGCCCGCCTCGCGCAGTTTGGCGAGGTGGTAGCTGAGATTGGTCTTGGAGGCGAGGTCGAGGAAGCGGCTGCAGTTCAGTGGCAGGCCTTCCTTGCTGGCCAGATAGCGCACGATGGCGAGCCGCGTCGGGTCGCCGAGCACGCCGAGCACGATGGGCAGGCTGATCTGGTCCGTATTGGGGTGTGGCAAGGTCATGGCAGGAACCTAAGCACAGTTCGGGCCGATTTCAACGCGTCGATCCTGCTCGGCCCATACACACTGTTTCTCCTTTCGCGTGACCGTCCTGACACAGGGCTGTCAGCATGGTTCAGCTATTTTGCCCTGGCTTCATTGACATCATGGCCTGTTATGTCCAATTGTTCAATAACTTTTGAACTAAGGACGCATCCCCATGGACAAGAGAATCTTCTGGCTGGCGCTTGGATCGTTCGCGATTTCGACCGAAGGCTTCGTCATATCAAGCCTTCTGCCCGACATCGCCAGGGATGCCGGCATCTCCGTGCCGCTCGCCGGCTCGCTGATCACCGCCTTCGCGCTTGCCTACGCGATCGGCACGCCGATCCTGGCAACGCTGACCGGCGAATGGGACCGGCGCCGCGTCATCCTGTGGACGCTGGTGTTCTTCGTCATCGGCAATGTCGTCGCCGCCCTGAGTTCGTCCTTCGAAGTGCTTCTCGTCGCGCGCATCATCATGGCGCTGTCGTCGGGCCTGTTCGCGGCGACCGCGCAAGGCACGGCGGTAGCGTTGGTCGATGACCATCACCGGGCCCGCGCCATTGCCGTCGTCGTCGGCGGCACCACGGTGGCGGTCGCCGTCGGCGCGCCGCTTGGCGCGCTGGTCGCGGCCATCGCCGGCTGGCGCGGCACTTTCTACGCCATTGCCGGCCTTGGCGCGCTGTCCGGCGCCATCCTGTGGTACCGGCTGCCACGCGGCATCATAGGCACCAGGCTGCCGCTGAAGCGCCGGCTGGCGGCGGCGATGCGTCCCGGCGTTATGCCGATCCTGGTGACGACGGCGCTTGCCCTCATCGGCGCGTTCACCGTGTTCAGCTTCATCGCGCCGCTGGCCATCGAAGGCGCCGGGCTGTCGCCGATCGCGCTTCCGGGCATGCTGCTCGCCTTCGGCGCAGGCGCCGTCATCGGCAACATTGCCGGCGGCCAGGCCGCCGATCGTTTCGGCGCGACGCGTACCGTCGCCTGGTCGCTGGCGCTCTCCGCCGCCATGCTCGTCACCTTCTCGCTGATCCCGACCTTCCTGCCGCATCACCTCGCCGGACCGGCGCTGATGGGCATGATGGTGCCGTGGGGCATCGTCGGCTGGGCCTTCCCGCCGGCACAGGCGAGCCGCATCATCAAGCTCGCGCCGGACGCGGCGCCGATCGTGCTGTCGCTCAATGCCTCGGCGCTCTATCTCGGCGTGGCGCTGGGTGCTGTGGTGGGTGGAGCGGTATTGCGCTACGGCGCGCCGGCCGATCTCGGCCTGATCGCCGCGGCCTTCCCGGTCATCGGGCTCGGCATCGTGCTGGCGGGGCGGATGTTTGCCAGACCGGTAGCGATGCCGGCGGAGTAAGACTGGCCCCAGACTTCGATCTATGTTTTTACGCGGCCGCTTCTTCAGCTGGAAGGAGTGGCCGCGGGCAGTTCCAGGTTCAACGCGGCCACTTCATCGAGCGTGGCCCGCAGTTTCGCGGCCTGCTCGGCGCCGATCATGGCCTCGAATTGCCGCTGGGCAACGCTCCATAGCTTGATCGCCTCGTCGAGCTTGGCCTGGCCGGTCGGCGTCAGCCGCACGCGCTTGACGCGGCGATCGTCCTTGTCGGCGAAGGTTTCGACATAACCGTCGCGAACCAGAGGCTTCAACGTGTGGCCGAGTGCCGAGAGATCCATGATCAACGCCTCGGCAATGGCCCCCATCGCCGGCTCGCCGCCGACACTGATCTGGAAGAGCAGGCCGAACTGCGTGCCCTTCAAGCCGGAAGGCGCCAGCGCGTCGTCGTAGAAGCGGCCGAGCCTGCGCGCGGTGCGCCGCAAGGTGGCATTGTTGCACCGGCTGAATCCCGGCTCCTGAACGTCGGTCATGTCAACTCCTTGCCGGAGCATTTCCGGCGAAAACGGCATCGCCTCCAATGCTCTCGCTCTCTTCTTACGCAATTCCGGGCGAAAAACCGCTGAGCGCTTTTGCTGGAATTGCTCTGGCAGGGGCGCCGGCCCTGTCGCAGAAATAGTTTTCGCGGCTGCCGTTGACAAGATAGTGGCATATACCTATTTCGCCGAAAGTGGTATATGCCACTAATTGATATCAGGACAATGGGCTCGACCGCCGGCGCGTTCGTCGAAGCCGAATAAGAGCCAACAGAAGGAACGTGACAATGAGCAAGAACGACAACAAGGGGACAGCTGTGGTAACAGGCGCTTCCTCGGGCATCGGCGCCGTCTATGCCGACCGGCTGGCGGGGCAGGGCTATGACCTGGTGCTGGTGGCGCGCCGCGCCGATCGGCTCGGGGAATTGGCCGAGAAGCTGCGCCATGCCTATAGCCGCAAGGTCAGCGTGATCGCGGCCGACCTGTCCGACGACGACGATGTGCGCCGCGTCGAGAAGGCGATATCAGCCGACGAGAGTGTGACGCTGCTGGTCAACAATGCCGGCCTTGGCGGTCAGGCAGTGGTGGCAACCGCCGACGCGGATGCCGCCGAGCGCATGATCAAGGTCAATGTCGTGGCGCTGACCCGGCTGACCCGTGCAGTGCTGCCGGGGCTTTTGGCGCGCAACCGTGGCGGGATCGTCAACATCGCCTCGGTACTGGCTTTCGACACCTCCTTCGGGGGCATCTACAGCGGCACCAAGGCCTATGTCGTCAACTTCACCGAAGCGCTGCATCGCGAGGTCGCGGGCACCGGGGTGACGGCACAGGCGGTGCTGCCGGGCGCGACCCGGACCGATTTCTGGGAGCTTTCCGGCAGCGATATCGACCAGCTTCCGAAGGAAATCATCATGACCGCCGACGATATGGTCGATGCCGCCCTTGTCGGCCTGGCGCGGGGCGAAGCCGTCACCGTGCCGGCGCTTGCCGATACGGGAAAGCTGGATACGTTCCTCGGCGCCCGGCAGGCCTTCTATGGCAGCTTGCACGCCGACAAGCCGGCAGCCCGCTACGCGGCTTGAGGCCACTTCGGTCTGGGACTCTGGCGCTTGTGCACATCTTCCGCGACTAGCGTGGCCGATCGGCCCGAGGCTTGATTGCCACGTGGTTCCCCCAATCCGTCGCGGCTTCGCCGCGCCACCTTTCCCCCCTCCGGAGGGAAAGGAAGGGAGCGCTACTGGGCGAGCATTGACGGCAAAAAGCCTGGCGCTTTTCCTCTCCCCCGTCGATCGGGGGAGAGGTGGCTCGGCGAAGCCGAGACGGAGTGGGGGTCGACCAGCGCGGCACAAGACAATTCACGCGCTAAGCCGTCATGCCACGCGATCGCCGCTACCAGCCGCCTGGAAATGCGCGCGTCCCGTAGCGCTATGGCGGGGCAAGAAACCCAACTCCTGGAAGGCCGACGCTTCTAATGCGGCTGCCACATCGGGATGATCGAGGCGGCCAGCACCAGCGCCAGCACGATGTTGAGCGCGCGCCATTGCCATTCGGTCTTGAGCAACCGTGCCAGCACCATGCCGGCCGCGCACCAGGCAGACAGCGAGATGGCCGCGGCAAGGCCGAAGGTCGAGCCGAGCAGCAGCGCCAGTTGTCCTGGCCCGTCGGCAAGCGCGGCGAAGGAGGCCGCCGCGCCCAGCCCCATCGCCCAGCCCTTCGGGTTCATCCACTGGATGCCGGCGCCGCCCAGGAAACTGTTGGGCCTGGCCATCGCCACATCGAGATTGGGTGGGCCGGCACGGCCGATCTTGATCGCCAGCCAGACAAGATAGAGCGAGCCGATGATTTTCATCGCCACCTGTAGCGACGGCATGGCCAGCAGCAGGCCGGCCAGTCCAGCGCCGGCCGCGCCCGTCACCGTTGCGAGGCCGGTCGCACTTCCGACCAGCAGCGGAACGGAGCGGCGGAAGCCGAACCGCGCGCCTGAAGCGGTCGACAGGGTGGTGGCGATGCCCGGCGTGGCGGTGGCTACGAAGGCAAACAGTATCAGCGGCAGAATAGGCTGGAGCATGGGGCATCCTCGTCGGGAGATCCATGGTAGACGCGGGCTTGCATCAGTAAATGCAATGTTTGCGATGGTCCGCATTAGCGTCTATAATGCAACATGATCCGCAATCTCGACACCAGCCTCGTGCGAACCTTCGTCACCGTCGCCGACAAGGCCAGCATGACGGCGGCGGCGAACGCGCTGCACCTGACCCAGGGCGCGGTCAGCCAGCAGGTCAAGCGCCTGGAGGAGACGCTCGGCTGCAGCCTGTTCGAGCGCGACCGGCGCGGTCTGCGCCTGACCCATTCCGGCGAGCGGCTGTTCGACAAGGCCAGGCGCCTGCTCAGCCTCAATGACGAGATCTGGTCCGAGATGGCGGGGAGCGCTGTCGCCGGCCAGGTGCGGCTCGGCGTGCCCTACGACCTTGTCGGCACCTTGCTGGCGCCCGTCCTGAAAGCCTATGCCGAAGCCTATCCGCAGGTCGAGATATCGCTGCTCTGCGCCTCCTCGCCGGAACTGGCGGCGGCACTGGCGGCGGGAACCATCGACCTCGCGGTGATCGAGGAGCGGGTCGGCCCGACCTCGGGCGAATGCCTGGCCGTCGACCGGCTCGTCTGGGTCGGGGCGAGGGGCGGGGCGGCCCGCGCCAAGCGGCCATTGCCGGTCTCGATCGTTGCCGACACCTGCGCCTTCCGGCCGGTGGTGCTGTCTGCACTCAACGCGCATGGGCTGGAATGGCGCAGCGTGTTCGAGAACGGCAATATCGACGCGACCACGGCGACGGTGCGCTCGGACCTGGCCGTCACCACATGGCTGGCTTCCACCGTGCCGGCGGATCTCGACATATTGCCGTTCGACGCCGGCCTGCCGCCGCTGCCGAATTTTGCCATCAACCTGCATCTGCCGGGGCATGGCGTGGGTACGGCTGCGCGGGAGTTCGCGCGGCATATCCGTGAGGGGCTGGGGCGGCGGGCGCAGGCGCTTGATGGTGCGCCCCTTCTCCCCGTATAGGGACGGGGAGAAAGAACCACTCACTTCCAGTTCTTGCGGCGCTCGAGTTCGGCGTCGGATGGCTCGCCCGTGACAAAGGAGCCGACTTCGATTTCGCCCGCGCGCTCATAGGTCGCCATGATGACGCCGGTGGTGGAAGCCTGCGATTTGACAAGCTTGAAGGCGGCCGGCATCGCGGCATCGCCGAACAACCGCTTGCCCTTGCCCAGCAACAGCGGGAAGGTCATCAGCCGGATCTCGTCGATCAGCCCGTTGGCGAGCAAGGTCTGGATCAGATTGCCCGATCCCTGGATGAGCAGGTCAGGTCCATCTTCTTGGCGGAGGCGGCGCAAAGCCGCGATGATATCAGGCCCGAGCGCGTGCGTGTTCTGCCAGGCCAGGGTATCCGGCCGATGCGTCGCCACATATTTGGTCGCGGGGTTGAAGGCATCCGCGATCGGATCTTTCTGATACGGCCAGTACGCGGCGAAGATGTCGTAGGTTCTGCGGCCGAGCAGCAGGGCGAACGGTTTGGAGAACAGGTCCTCAATTGCCGCGCCCGCCACCTCGTCAAAGTAGTGGAACGTCCAGCCGCCGAATTTGAAGCCGCCGACCGGATCTTCTTCCGGCCCGCCCGGCGCTTGCATGACGCCATCGAGACTGACGAAGGTCGCGGCGATGATTTTTCTCATCCGTCTTCTCCTTTTTGCGATCCGCGCCGTCACGGCCGGGTTCAGCCTTATGACGAACGGCAGGCTTCCTTTTCGACACGCGACGACAAATTTCTAGCCGTTGTCGCCGGCGTGAACGGGGTCGGAGGAGAACCAGACTTCGCCGAGGATTGCCGTGGCGGTGCTGTCTGGCTGCCTGTCCTCAATCAGCCAGACAGAACGGCTGCGCGTGGCTTCTTCGCGTGTCGGGATCTTCGCCTCAGGAGGGATCGCCGAGGCGCCGACGCAAGGGATGAACCACGAGCGCATGAAAGGATGGCAGGCAAAGCCCTTTTCGCTGTGGGTCACCATCACCGCGAACGGAATGCTCTCGGCCGGACGCCACGGGAAGATCATGCGGCCACCGGGGCGCAGCGCCCTCAGCCATCCGGCGGGAGGAGCCACGACGCCGGCATTGACATAGATGATGTCGGATGGCGGCAGGGGCGAGGTCACGGCATCGCCATGGACAACAGTCGCATTGCCATAGGCTTCGAGATTTCTGCGCGCCAGTTCGGCCATCTGGTCGTCGACCTCGAAAGCGGCGACGGTGCCGCCCGGCGAAACCAGCATGGCCAGCAAAGCCGTGTAGTAACCGCTGCCGGCGCCGATATGCGTGACGGCCTCGCCGGGTCTTGGCGCCAGCTTTCCGATCCACATGGCGTGCAGGAACGGCTCGCCATTGTTGATGCCCTTTTCGGCGTCGAGCGTCACCAGCACATTCTGGTAGACATGGGCCGGGTCGGCGCTCGGCGTCGTGATCTTGGCGTTGCCGGCAATGACCGTCCATGGCCCCGGACCGAGAAAGGCCTCGCGCGGCACGCTGGCGAACACCTCTTCCAGGCGGGGATCCGATGAAGCGGCGTTGGCCGCCATCAGCCGCGCGTAGAATCTCCTGATGTCTTCGATGTTGCTCATGGCATCGGGAAAGATAGAGCGATCTGGCGGTTTGTCCCGGGATTAGACGGAGCTTCAACCAACCCCGGACATGGTGTCGTAGAGCAGCTTGAAATTGAGCACCAGGATGATGGCCGCGACCACCCAGGCCAATGCCGCCACGCCGCGCGGGATGGCGAGGTTGCCCATCTTCTTCTTGTCGGAGACGAACTGCACCAGCGGGATGACCGCGAAGGGCAGTTGCATTGACAACACCACCTGGCTGAACACCAGCAGCTGGCCGGTGCCCTTCTCGCCATAGAGCGCGGTGACTACCACCACAGGGACGATAGCGAGGCCGCGCGTCAGCAGCCGCCGTGCCCAGTTAGGGATGCGCAGCCGCAGAAAGCCTTCCATGATGATCTGGCCGGCGAGCGTTGCCGTCACCGTCGAGTTGAGGCCCGAGGCGAGCAGTGCCACGGCAAACAGGATCGAGGCGATGCCCAGGCCAAGCAGCGGCGACAGGAGCTTGAAGGCCTGGTCGATCTCGGCGACATCCTGGTGGCCGGTGTCGTGGAAGGCGACCGCCGCGACGATCAGGATGGCGGCGTTGACGAACAGAGCCAGCATCAAGGCGATCGTGGAGTCCGCCGTCGCCCATTTGATGGCATCGCGCTTGCCCGCTTCGGTGCGTTCATAGGCGCGGGTCTGCACGATCGAGGAGTGCAGATAGAGATTGTGCGGCATGACCGTGGCGCCGATGATGCCGATGGCGATGTAGAGCATCGCCGGGTTGGTGACGATCTCGGAGGATGGCACGAACATCGAATGCAGGATCGTGCCGGCCGGCGGGGCGGCAACGAAGATCTGGATGGCAAAGCAGCTGAAAATGATGATCAGAAGCGCGACGACGAAGGCTTCGAGATAGCGGAACCCCTTGTTCATCAAGAGCAGCACGAGGAAAGCGTCGAGCGCGGTGAGTATGGCGCCTCCGATAAGCGGGATGCCGAACAAGAGTTGCAGCGCGATCGCGGTGCCGATCACCTCGGCGAGGTCACAGGCGATGATGGCGAGCTCGCAGGCGATCCACAGCACGAAGTTGACCGGGCGCGGGTAGTAAGCGCGGCAGGCCTGGGCGAGGTCGCGGCCGGTGGCGATGCCAAGCCGCGCCGCCAGCGCCTGCAGCAGGATCGCCATCAGGTTGGACAGCATGATGATGAACAGCAATGTGTAGCCGAACTGGGCGCCGCCGGCGAGGTCGGTCGCCCAGTTGCCCGGGTCCATATAGCCGACCGAGACCATGTAGCCGGGGCCCATGAAGGCGAACAGCCGGCGGAACCAGACGCCCGAACTCGGCACCGCGACGCTGGAATTGACCTCGCGCAGACTGGGCTGATCGTCCTCCTCCCGTTTGGCGAACCGCCATGCGGACCGGGGGGCTGTGACGTCTGCTTCTGACATGAAAAGGCTTTCCGCAGGTTCCGGAGAATGCCCATAAGCTATGCCATGGCTCAACATTATGCAATAGGCTATATTTCATTGTCGGTGCTTGTTGTGACGGGCGGGCAGCCGGAGACGCTGGTTGCACCTCTCGCGGAATGCAAATAAACGGCCTGAAGAATCAGAGCCTGTGCTATAAAAGCAGCGACGGCTAAACTTCCGAGGAGGAGCGCGCATTGGCGCTGAAGAACAGACCGGTCCCGCGTGAGCCGCTGCTCGATGCCGATGTCCATTCGGAAGGGTTCCGGCAGACGCGCGAAGCGCGCCGCAGCGCGCTGGTCGAGGATTATGTCGAGCTGATCGCCGACCTGATCGAGGATGGCAACGAGGCGCGGCAGGTCGACATCGCCGCGCGGCTCGGTGTCGCCCAGCCGACGGTGGCCAAGATGCTGACGCGGCTGTGCGCCGACGGGCTGGTGTCGCGAAAACCCTATCGCGGCGTGTTCCTCACCGAAGCCGGCCGCAAGGTCGCACAGGAAAGCCGCATCCGCCACCAGACGGTGGAAGCCTTCCTGCGCTCGCTCGGCGTCAGTGCCGAGACGGCGCGCATCGACGCCGAGGGCATCGAGCACCATGTCAGCGCCGAGACGCTGGACGCGTTCCGCAAGGCGATGACGGCGCGCTGAGGCGCGTCATTGCCGGGTTGCCCGACAGCGTTAGCCGCTGGAACCGCCGCCGCTCATGCGCGTTGCATCTCATCGCGCGCTTGTTGCGCGCCAGGGAGGAAGCAATGGGCGTCGAGCAGGCACCGACCGCGAAAGGCAAGCAGGCAGCCACAGGACTGAAACAGGCGGCGGCCAGGGATGAGCGCAAGACCGAGGCCGAAATGGGCCATCCGCTGAAGAAAGGCGCCGATCGTTTCGAGGAACGCTCGAAAAGCTCGGACGGCAAGAGCGCCGGCGCCAAGCAGAAAGAGTAGGCCGGCAGCAATTCTGGATCGATGCTGATGACGATCGAGTGGCGCCCGCCCGAACGCTTTGTCTTTCAAGGACATTCAATTGCCTGGGGCGTGATGGGGGAAGGACCGCCCGCCGTCGTTCTTCACGGTACCCCATTCTCCTCGGTGGAGTGGCGCCGCATCGCGCCATGGCTCGCGAAGCAGCGACGCGTCCACTATTTCGACATGCTTGGCTATGGCTGGTCGGACAAACCTGACGGCGACGTGTCGCGCGGCATCCAGAACGAATTGTTCGCGGCGCTCTATGCCCACTGGAAGCTGGAACGGCCCGACGTGGTCGCGCATGATTTTGGCGGATCGACCGCTCTGCGCGGTCATCTGCTCAATGGGTTGGAGTTCCGCTCGCTGGTGTTGATCGATCCGGTGGCGATCAGCCCGCAAGGTTCGCCGCTGGTCCAGGCAGCCAAACAGAACGAGAAGGTTCTTGCCGAGCTGCCAGCGTATGTTCACGAAGCGATCCTGCGCGCCTACATCAACGGCGCGACGTACAATCCGTTACGCGAAGACGAGATGCAGGCCTATCTGCGCCCATGGCTTGGCGACGAAGGCCAGAAGGCATTCTGGAGGCAAGTCGCGCAGATGGATGACAAGTACAGCGAGGAGGTGGAGTGGCGATATGGCGAGGTTCGATGCCCGGTCACCATCCTCTGGGGCGACAATGACGATTGGATCCCGGTAAAGGACGGCCGGGAACTGGTGCGGCGCATTCCCGGCGCGACGTTTCAGACAGTCCCCGATGCGAAGCATCTCGTCCCGGAAGACGCGCCAGAAGCGATCGCCGCTACGGTCCTTCAGTTCTGGCGGAGCATGGAAGCCGGCTAGGGGACCGATCAACCCTTTGTTTTGGCGTAATTCCCGTGCTCCTATCGGGTCTCCGCGTAGGCCGTCTGCTGGACGGTCGTCACGGTGCCTGTCGTCAGCGATGACACCAGCGGTTCGCGGCCGCGGTGGCCGGGCACCAGCCGCACCACCTTGTAGCCCTTGGCTCTGAGGTCGGCGAGCAGGTGCGGCAGCATCTGCGCGGTGCGCGGGTGGATGTCATGCATCAGGATGATGCCGGAGCCGCGCTGTTCGATACCCGCCATGGTGCGCTTGCGCAGCTGGTCCGGCGTCGACGGGAAATAATCCTTGGAATCGATATCGGCGTCGATGACGACGATGCCGCGCGCCGCGAGTTGACGGCGCAGCGTCGCCGTCGAGGCGAGATAGGGGAAGCGGAAGAAGGGCGCGACGCCGTGCATGGATGGCACCAGCGCTGCCGACACGCTCTTGATGCCGCCGTCGATCTGCGCTTGCGCTCCCGTCGCACTCATATGCGTCAGGTTGGCATGGTTCTGGGTGTGGGTGCCGATCGTGTGGCCGTGCGCGGCGACCTCGCGCACCAGGGCAGGGTAGGAGCGGGCCATCTGGCCGACCATCATGAAGGTTGCCTTGACGCCGGCATTGTCGAGGACTTTCAGGATGTTCTCGGTGCGGCCGGGCATCGGGCCGTCATCGAAGGTCAGCACCACTTCGTGGTTGCGCAGCCTGAGGTCGGCGATGCTGTTGACGGTGACGCTGCGGCCGGCAAGGCCGCTGAAGGAATGCGAGGAGAAGAAGCCGCCGGCGCCGGTCTCCTTCGGCTCTGTCGCATAGGCGAGCTTGCCACCCTTGGCGTCGGTCGCAGGTTTCGCCGTCGTGCAACCGGTGGCCAACGCGCCCAAGGCGACAATACCAAACAGCTGCGCCAGACGGCGCCCGGACACGAAAGCCATGGCGGAAGGATCCCTTTGAATCGCTTACGCTTTTATTCCGCTTATGGTTAATGAAGGTTTACTTCCGGGCTTGCCCAGTCCGCCGACAGCTCACTCGCTGACATCCTGCTTCCAGCTGCGCGGATGGCCGTCGACGCGGAACTGGAAGATGAAGTAGGGCGGGATGCAGGTGCCTTCGCCAGGCTTGGCCTCGGGCAGATCGTCATATCCGGCGGTGCAGATATAGTCCTCGCGGCAGGGATGCGCCTTGTCGCAGGCGCGCAGGCCGGCGGTCTTGGTGAATTCCTTCGTGCAGAATTTATGGTCCTTGCCGGACGCGATACAGTCGTTGAAGCCCGTCTTGGCGAGGCGGCCGCAACTTGCCTCTTCTGGAAGTTTGTCGCAGCTCGCCTTGCGCAGCATGCCGCCGGGAAAGCCGCCGGTCTTCTGCTCGGGGTTGTCGTAGCGCTGGCGCGCGGCGCCATAGCCGGCGAGCTTGACCACCGGCTTCCTGTCGCGCACCGGGTCGATGCCACAATCCTTGGCGGTGGCGGGCGACAGGCGGCAATACCGGTCGCTGCCCCAGGTCGACATCCTGATCTCGCCGAATTCCACGGGGTCGCCGACCGCGGTGCCTTTCTCGCTGACGCAGGTGCCGAAACCAGGATGGATGGCGCTTTCGTGGACCCCGGCGCAGCGCAGGCCGGTGCCGCAGGTCCAGTCCTTGAAGCTTTCATCCTCGCCGCGATAGCAGATCGAGCCCCAGCCATTGTAGAGATCGGTGCCTTTCAGCGCGTCAGCGTATTTCTGGTCGGGACGGGCGGCGAAACCCCTGGTGAAATCGGGATGGCCGCCGGCGGCGAATTCCTCGACGATGGCGCGGCGGCGCGGCAGGTCGGCGAAGAAGACGGCCGAGCCCGGCACGAAGACGGCATTGCGGCGCGGCTCGCTGG
This sequence comes from Mesorhizobium sp. M8A.F.Ca.ET.218.01.1.1, assembly GCF_004791165.1. Classification (GTDB taxonomy): domain Bacteria; phylum Pseudomonadota; class Alphaproteobacteria; order Rhizobiales; family Rhizobiaceae; genus Mesorhizobium. The sequence goes on from NZ_SRUZ01000010.1 coordinate 14,057, forward strand.
CCGGGTCGGCGCCGGTATAGTGGAAGCCGGCAATGCCATGCGTCTGGTGGCAGCCGGTGCAGGACATCTCGTTGAGGCGCAGGTTGAAGCCTGCGGCCGACCTGATGGTGGCGAGCGTGTTGCCGCTGGCGACATAATCCTTCAACGCCTTGTCAATGTCGGCGTCGTCGACCAGCCCATACACGATGTTGTTCTGCGAGCGGCTCAACCCGCCGGGTGCCACCGAGACGGCGCTCTTGGCCAGGAATTTCTCGTCGACGACCAGCCGGCCATGGTCGAGATCGTAGATGTTGCGGTCGGTGAGCAGCCATTTGGCGAAGGCTGGCCTGTCGGCCAGCACCGTCGCCCGGTCGATCTCGTTTTCCATCCTGGCTTCATAGAAGCTTGAAATGGCCGGATCCCATTTGAAGATCTTCAACAGGTACTCGGCATGGCCGCCGAAATCGCGCCGCGTCGACGCCGACAGCCTGAGCACCTGCATGTTGAGCTCGAGCCGCATGATCTGCGAGGAATTCAGCATGGCGCCGGACAGCGGGCCTTCGTCGGAGCGCAGCCAGGCGGCCAATTGCTCGGGTGGCAAGTCCTTTCGACCGGCGGCCAGCCAGCGCCGGGCGACGTCCGCGCAGGACGCGTCGGTGGCGCTGGGAAGGTCCTTAGAAGCGCGGGCCTGCGCCTTCCCAGGCTTGGCGTTGAAGACCAGGCTCATGGTCAGCGGCAGGCGCGATGAAATGCGCTGGCCGGGCTTGCCGTTCGCCGGTTTTTCCTGGACCGAATAGTGGAAGCGGTAGATCAGCCGGATCTCGCCGCATTCGGTGTGGCCGAGATAGCCTCGGTCCATGCGGTTGACGACGCCGGTGAGGTCGAGCGTCGAGCCGTCGTCATCGATGTATCTGGGATTGAATTTCTGGCTGGTGTCGTTCGATTTCGCCATGGCCGCGACATAGGGGTCGGGGCTGGTCTTCGGCTCGTCTGATATCTCGCGCTTGACCGTGTCGCGCACCGTGGCCAGTGCCGGCACCGAAAACAGGCCGCGATTGTCAACGTCGCGGGTGAGGCCGAGGGCGGGGCCGAGCAGGCGGCTGATCGACAGGCCGCCACGCTCCAGCGCTTGCAAGGTGGCGGGATCGGTGACCGCGACGCTGGAATCGAGCGTCACCGCGCCGGCATTTGCAAGCCCAAGGCACAGCACCAGCAGCGACAGGAAACCTGCGATCGTCCTCAAGCCTCGAACCCCTCCGATCCCGGCGATGCTACAGGCCTCGCGCGCTCCCGGCCAGTGCGGTGAAACGGCCACCCAGCGCTGCCGCCCTCACGAAAAATGCTGTGACTTGGCGCAACCATTACGATAATTGTTTGTTGGATTGAGCCGGCCTGCCGGAACAACGGGAAAGTTTGCAGCGAGGAGTTGCCATGCTCTGGAGAGGCCGTCGTCAGAGTGACAATATCGAGGACGACCGCAGCGACAGTGGCGGCGGCGGGATCGGTGGCGGCGGCGGTCAGTTCCAACTGCCCATCGGCGGCCGGACGGGTGGCGGCGGCAGTATCATCCTCGTCATCCTTGTCGTCATCGCCGGCTGGTATTTCGGCTTCGATCCCTCGGCGATCCTGGGCGGTGGCGACGGCGGCCTGCTGCCGGGCGGCGGTGGCCAGATCACGGACAACAGCGGCGGTGGTCAGGATAGCAGCGCGGGTAGCCCGGCCAATGACGAGATGAAGCAGTTCGTGGCGACCGTGCTCGCCGAGACCGAGGACACCTGGACGGGCATCTTCAAGTCGCAAGGCCTGACCTATGAGGACCCCAAGCTGGTGCTGTTTTCCGGCCAGGTCCGCTCCGCCTGCGGTTTTGCTTCCGCCGCGGCCGGACCGTTCTATTGTCCTGGAGATCACAAGGTCTATCTCGACATGACCTTCTTCCAACAACTCGACCAGCAGTTCGGCGCTACCGGCGAGTTCGCCCGTGCTTACGTCATCGCGCATGAGGTCGGCCACCACGTACAGAACCTCACCGGCATCATGGGCAAGTTCGACCAGATGCGCCAAGGCATGAGCGAAGTCGATGCCAACCAGCTGTCGGTGCGCATCGAACTGCAGGCCGACTGCTTCGCCGGCGTGTGGGCGCACTACACCGGGCAGAAGGGCATATTGGAGCAGGGCGACTTCGAAAGCGCGCTGAACGCGGCCAAGCAGATCGGCGACGACACGCTGCAGAAGAAGATGCAGGGCTATGTCGTGCCGGAAAGCTTCAACCACGGCACCTCGCAGCAGCGGCAGACCTGGCTGACGCGCGGCTACAAGAGCGGCAAGCTGTCGGACTGCAACACCATGAGCGGGCCGCTCTAAGCAGTCGTTTTCGGAAAAAGACCTGACGGCGAGACGCCGTCAGGGAGTGTCAGGATCAAAGCTTCCTGCCTGTTCCCTCATTGTTCCTTTTTGCTTGCTCGCCTATAAGGTGCGTCCGCCCGCGCCCCAGGGCGGCCAGAGGAGCTTGACCATCATGATCGACCCCAAAACCGCCAGGCGGGGCCTCGCGCTCGTCTTCACGACGCTGCTGCTCGACATTATCGGCTTCGGCATGATCATGCCTGTGCTGCCGGCCTTTCTCAGGGAGTTGACTGGCGTCGGCATCAGCGAAGCGGCGATCGAGGGCGGTTGGCTGTTCTTCGTCTATGCGGCCATGCAGTTCTTCTTCGCGCCCATCATGGGCGGCCTGAGCGACCGGTTCGGACGGCGGCCGATCCTGCTCGCCTCGGTGCTGACCTTCTCCATCGACAATCTGATCTGCGCCATTGCCTGGTCCTATCCGATGCTGTTCATCGGACGTGTGCTGGCCGGCATTTCGGGCGCCAGCTATTCGACGACGTCGGCCTTCATCGCCGACATTTCGAACGACGAGAACCGGGCGAAGAATTTCGGCCTGCTCGGCATTGCCTTCGGCGTCGGCTTCGTCATCGGGCCGGTGCTGGGCGGCCTGCTCGGCACGTTCGGCCCGCGCGTGCCGTTCTTTTTTGCCGCCGGGCTCGCCTTCGTGAACTTCCTGATCGCGATGTTCTTCCTGCCCGAGACGCTCGATGAAAAGCATCGCCGCCGCTTCGAGTGGAAACGCGCCAATCCGGTCGGCACGCTCCTGCAGATGCGCCAGTACCAAGGCATAGGCTGGATCGGGCTGGTCTTCTTCCTGATGACGCTCGGCCATATGATGTATCCGGCGGTGTGGTCGTTCGTCTCCAACTACCGCTATGGCTGGAGCGAGCAGCAGATCGGCTTCTCGCTCGGCGCCTTCGGCCTGTGCGGCGCGATCGTCATGGGCACGGTGCTGCCGCGTGTCATCCCCAGGCTCGGCGAGTGGAGAACGGCGGTCATCGGCCTGACCTTCACCGCGGCCAGCGCCTTCGGCTATGCCTTCGCCTCGCAAGGCTGGATGGTCTATGCGGTGATCGTCGTCGGTTGCCTGGAGGCGCTGGCCGATCCGCCGCTGAGAAGCCTCGCCGCCGCCAAGGTGCCGCCTTCGGCACAAGGCGAGCTGCAGGGCGCGATGACCTCGATCTTCTCGATCACCTCGATCATCACGCCGCTGCTCTATACCGCGATCTTTTCCTGGTTCACTGGACCCAGCGCGCCCGTCACCTTCGGCGGCGCGCCCTATCTGGTCGGCGCGTGCTTCCTGGTGCTGGCGGTCATCGTCTTCGTCACCAAGGTGACGAGACCGGCGACAATCGGAAACGCCGCCGCCGATGTGGCTGAAGACGGAGCACTGGCATGAGCCATGACGGCCGCATCGCGCTGACCAGTGACGGGCTGTCGCTGTCGCGCCTGGTCTTTGGCGCGTGGCGCCTGCTGGATGGTGGCGTGCGCTCGGACGCCGGTGCTCGGTTCGATGAAGCCGGAACGTCTGGCTTCCATGGCCAAAGCACTGAATATCGTGCTCGACCGCCAGCAATGGTTCACTATCCTGGAAGCCAGCGAAGGCCGGCCGGTGGCGTGAGGTTGGGGATCAGGCTTCAATCCATTCGCCGGGGACATCCAACGCCTTTGCCAGCATCGTGCTGGTTTGCGCGGAGGGTTTGCGGCGATTGGATTCAATGTCCGACAGGAAGCCCTGACTGACCCCAATGGTCCGCGCCAGGTCGGCTTGCGTCAGCTTGCGCCAGTTGCGCAGCGCCTTGAGGCGGCTGGAACCTCGCAAAATATCCATGGTCACCTCGGCGGGCAGGGCCTTTTCAGCTTTGAACTCAGACTTCCGCTCATCGTAGATAGCCACATCCGCAGCGTCTTCCTGGGCTTCTTCGGCCGCATGCAGCAATGCCTCGTAATCCGCCTTCGGGATAACGACCAGTTCTTCGCCGGTCGAGGTCCTTATGATTTGAGGGGCGTTCATGATGTCCTGTCCCATGGCCTGCTGTAGGTCGTCGTTTCACGCTTGCCGATATAGATCGCAAGGATCGTGGTGCGATCTTCATCGAATATGACGCGGTAGCGGCCAATCCGGAGCCTATAGCCGTCCCCGCCGGAAAGGCGCTTTACATCTCCACGGCCGCTGGCCGCGTAAGCGATCAAACCCTCGGAAACCTGCTCGCGGACATCAGCCGGCAGGTTGTCGAGATCGCGAGCCGCCGGTGCCGAAAGAACGATCGTCTTCACGAGTACAAATATCGCATAAATATCGCTCTTTGTTAAGCGATATTATCGCAGCCGCCGATTTTGCGGGATCAGGCCCGCTCGGCCAGCAATTCCTCACCGCGCTTCTGGCGGATCAGGTTGACGAAGCGGCGGAACAGATAGTGCGAATCCTGCGGGCCGGGCGAAGCCTCGGGGTGGTGCTGGACGGAAAATACCGGACGGCCGGTGAGCGCGATGCCGCAATTCGAGCCGTCGAACAGCGAGACATGGGTTTCCTCGACACCCGCGGGCAGCGAGTCGGCATCGACGGCAAAGCCATGGTTCATCGAGACGATCTCGACCTTGCCGGTTGTGTGATCCTTGACCGGGTGGTTGGCGCCGTGATGGCCCTGATGCATCTTGGCGGTCTTACCGCCCAGCGCCAGCGCCAGCATCTGATGGCCGAGGCAGATGCCGAACACGGGGATGTCGGTCTTGAGCAGGTCCTGGATGACCGGCACGGCATAGTCGCCCGTGGCTTCCGGATCGCCGGGGCCATTGGAGAGGAAGATGCCGTCGGGCTGCATGGCGAGGATTTCCTCCGAACCGGTGCTGGCCGGAACCACCGTCACCTTGGCGCCGAGGCCGGCGAGCAGGCGCAATATGTTGCGCTTGACGCCGTAGTCGATGGCCACGACGTGCAACGAAGGCTCGTCCTGCTCGCCAAAGCCTTCGTTCCAGACCCAGGGCGTCTCGCGCCAGACCGAGGACTGGCCCGACGTGACCTCCTTGGCGAGATCGAGCCCGATCAGGCCCGACCATGCGGCGGCGCGCCGCTTCAGGTCGGCGAGGTCGAAGACGCCGTCGGGCGCGTGCGCGATGACGGCGTTGGCCATGCCTTTTTCGCGGATCAGCGCGGTGAGCGCGCGGGTGTCGATGCCCGAGAGCGCGACGATGCCGCGCTTCTTCAGCCATTGATCGAGATCGCCGGCGGCGCGGTAATTGGACGGGTTGGTGACATCGGCCTTGAACACGGCGCCGACGGCGCCGGCGCGGGCGGCCGGGTTGAGGTCTTCGATGTCCTCGCCATTGGTGCCGATGTTGCCGATATGCGGGAAGGTGAAGGTGACGATCTGGCCGGCATAGGAAGGGTCGGTGAGGATTTCCTGGTAGCCGGTGAGTGCCGTGTTGAAGCAGACTTCGGCCACCGCCGAGCCGGTGGCGCCGAGGCCGCGACCCTCGATGACGGTGCCGTCTGCCAGCACCAGAAGGGCGGTCGGCTTTTCAGTGGCCCAGGGTGGGGTCAGCGCGGGCGTCATCTCGGCCATGGCGGCACTCCTATCAGGCCGCGCTGCAACGACCCTGGCGGGCATTCGCGCGGCAAAGGGCGCGAAGCAGCGATTTCGCAGCCTCCACGCAGTCAAGCTTCAGTTCATGCAAGGCCCAGTACATAGGGGAAGGGGGCAGGGCGGTCAATGATCATGCGAAACGCCGCCGCGATTTATTTCATTGAGGAATATCATAGGCTTGCCCTGGCATATGAGGGTTTGCGTTGGCCTGTCCCCGGCGCTATTGTCCGCGCCGACCGAAGGAGAGAGATCAATGCGCGCGAAAATCGCCGAATCCCTGAAGACCGCGATGAAGGCGCAGGACAAGCACCGGCTGCCGACATTGCGGCTGATCCAGGCCGCCATCCACGATCGCGACATCGCCAATCGCGGTGCCGGCAAGGACCCTGCCAGCGACGAGGAAATCCTGCAGATCCTGGCCAAGATGGTGAAGCAGCGCGAGGAATCGGCCAAGGCCTTCGAGGACGGCAAGCGGCCGGAACTGGCGGCTCAGGAGCGCGGCGAGATGGAGATCATCCGCGGCTTCCTGCCGACGCAGCTTGACGATGCGGCGGTCACGGCGGCGGCGCGCGAGGCGATTGCCGCCACCGGTGCGGCCAGCCAGAAGGACATGGGCAAGGTGATCGCCGCGCTCAAGCAGAAATATGCCGGCCAGATGGATTTCGGCAAGGCAAGCGGCATCGTCAAGGGGCTGCTGCAGTAGGGCTTTTACCCGCGCGTCGGCAGGCGTCCAACACGGCCACTCACGGCAAAGCCGTAGCTTGCTATTGGGTTGATTTCCCAGGCTCCAACGCACGGCGCAAAGCCGGCGCTTCCTGCTGGATATGGTTCCACAGACGGTGGGCGACCGGCCCGTGCGGCCGGTCGCGGCGGCGCGCCACGACCAAGTCGTCGGTGCGGCCCGGCAGATGACTGCCGGCAATGGACAGGAGCTGCCCGTCGCGCAGCTCTTCCGCGATCAGGAAATGCGGCAGGTGGCCCCAGCCGAGGCCTTGGAGCATGATTTCCTTCTTCATGGCTTGATCGGGGACCAGACATTGCGGCGCGCCTTCGACCACGAAGTAGTCCTGTCGTGGTGAATGCAGGGCGGTGTCGCGCATCACGCATTGGGTGAATGCCTGCATCTTCTCCAGTGTGATCGGTCGTTCGATGCACTCGGGCAGGAAGCCCGGCGCCACCACGGGAATGAAGGGCACCTTGCTGAGGTCGATCCATTCGATCCGTGCGTCGCCCTTGTCGATCCAGTGCAGGATCAGATCGGCTTTGTCGTCGAAAAGACGCTCCGACGGGCCGCCGACGGCTTCGAAATGGAGATGCAGCCGGGTGCCGGGGCATTGGGCGAAGAACCGTCCGAGCATGCCCAGCACCCGCGGGCGCGGGCAGAGGTCGCCGATCACGACATGGATTTCGCTTTCCTCGCCCATCGAAAGCTGGGCGGCATGGACGCGCAGGCCGTCCAGTTCGCGCAGCAGCTGCTGCGCGCGCCGCTGGAACGACAGCCCCGCTTCCGTCGCACGAACGCGATAGCCGCTGCGGTCAAGAAGAACCAGATCGAGCTGCCGTTCGAGCTTGGCGACAGCGGCGAACACCGCCGGGTGCGAGCGGTGCAGCATGGCCGCGGCCGGCTGAAAGCCGCCGGTGCGGATCACGGCTTCGAAGCACTGAAGATCGTGCAAGGTGAACTCGGCCATGTCAGCTTTGATTACAGAGATTGTCCTATCTTTGTAATATCACTAAAGCCCGACCACGGCTACGCTTTGCCTCATTCAACGTTCCAAGAGGATCTTCAACATGAGCGAGCTGAATTTCGTGACTGTCGGCGACGGCACGCGCATCGCCTATCGCTTCGACGGCGACGCCGGAAAGCCGGTGCTGGTGCTGTCCAACTCCATCGCCACCACGCTGCATATGTGGGATGGGCAGGTCGGCGAACTGTCCAGGCATTTCCGCGTTCTGCGCTACGACTTTCGTGGTCATGGCGGGTCGAGCGCGCCAGTCGGCGCCTATTCCCTCGACCGGCTTGGCCGCGACGTGATCGAACTCATCGATGCGCTCGGCCTCGGGCGCGTGCATTTTCTCGGCCTGTCGCTCGGCGGTTTCGTCGGGCAGTGGCTTGGCGTTCATGCGCCCGAGCGGATCGACCGGCTGATTCTGAGCAACACCTCGTCTCACCTTTCGCCAGCAAGTTATTTCGACGAGCGGATTGCCGTCGTGCGGCAGGCGCCGGACATGTCGGAAACGGCCGAAGTGTTTCTCAACAACTGGTTCCCGGCGGACATGGTGGCGGCCAACGAACCCGTCATTGAGGAATTCCGCACTATGCTGCTTGCGATCGACCGGCAAGGCCTGGCCGGCCTGTTCGCGGCGGTTCGTGATGCCGATCTTCGCCGCACCATCGCGCTGATCTCCCGGCCGACGCTGGTGATCGCCGGCGAGCACGACACGGTGACGGCGGCGAGCCATAGCGAGCTGATCGCGGCCGCGGTGCCCGGCGCGAAGCTCGTCGTGCTGCCCGCGGTCCACTTGTCGAACGTGGAATACCAAGCTGAGTTCATGAAGGCCGTGCTCGATTTCCTGCACTAAGCCGGTGCAGGGCGCCGTGGGTACCGTCTCACGGCTCCTTGCAGATCGGCAGTGGCTGCGCAGGTGGTGCGGGATGATCCTGCTTATATTGGGCGATGACAGGCTCGAGGGTTTTTCGCGGCCAGAATTTCGGCGTACCGATCTCCTTCAGGCAGGATGCGTTCCAGTAGGTGCCTGAAGCGGAATGGCCGCTCGCAATGGCGGCGATGTCGCGCGATTCCGGGTAGATGTAGAGCGTCGTCGGATTGTCCTTCACCATCGAGATGAGTTGCCTGGCATCGGCCGGGGACCAACTGGTGCAGCCATTGCTGCGGCCGCCGGCATAGTCCACCAGCTTGCCGAACGGCACCATGCCGTCGTGGTCGGCATAGGCGCTGTTCGGGGTCTTGCGCATGCACATGGTGCGCAGCACCTGCGCCGCGTGGCCGCCGATCACGCGCTGCCTGGCGTTGGCGGCCTCGCCTTCGCCGTCGAACTGGATGAAAGTGCGCTGGAAAGCCACGTCCTGTTTCGCGCCGGTGCGATAAAAGCCCTTGAACGAGGTTTTCGCTTCGCGGGTCATGTAGGCGCCGCCGGCGGTCAGTTCCGAATCCATGGCGTTGCCGAAGTTCTTGGCGCAGCGCCTGCCGTTCGAAAAGTTCACGGTGCCTTTCAGGTTCCGGCCGCCGCCATGGCCCGCCGAAATCGCGCGAAACGACTGGCTGGCTTCGCACACGACATAGTAGCGGCGTCCCAGCACGCCATTGCCGAGATCGCCGGGACGGGTGGCGTCCATGGCGAAATAGCAGGGGTTCCGGACGGCGCCCTGCGCCACTTTCTGCAGGTAAAGCGAGCGCGCCCGCTCCAGCACCACTTGTGAAATCTGGCCGTCGGCGTTGCCGACGTGGGCCTGCAGCCAGGCGGGAACGGCCGATGGCGCGGCAAAGGATCGGGCCGATGCCGTCAGGGCAATGACGACGACGAGGAGGCCGAGGAGCGTAACGACACCCAACGGGACAGATCTCAACCGCACCGGACCCATTCTCCTGTCGAAGCCGTTCGTGATTCCCCACGATGAATCACCCAAGCACAATCATAAAACGCCGCGCGCCATCAGGCGAAACACATCTTGTTTAGCGCGCCGGCAAGTATGCGCGAAAAGCCGAGGGAGACGCGCAACCAGCCATGCCGGCCCAAGGCGGCTGTGGAAGCCTGAAAAACGTCCCCCGATTTTCGATCCGCCGAGATCCGCTTTCAGGCGGCTTGAGCGCTCTGCTGTCCAAGGGTATGCCTGCTTCGTTTTTCAGGAAGCATCGACCATGATCGAGATCGTCAAACCCCCGCTCGAACATCTGCCGTCCTACAAGGCGGCGCTCGAACGCGGCTGGTCGCCGGACAATGTGCGGCTCATGGAGGCAACACGCGCGGAGCTTGCGGCGATCGACGAGGACCCCATGGCATTCCTCGCCAGCCTCGACGATCCCGAGGCCAAGGGGCCGCGCATCGCCTTGCCAGACGGCACACAAGTGCCACGCCTGCCGGGTTTCCGCCGCTGGATCTGGGACGGCGAGGCGTCGGGCTCGATCGGCTTTCGCTGGCAGAAGGGCACGGCGGAACTGCCGCCGCACGTGCTTGGCCATATCGGTTATGCCGTGGTGCCGTGGAAGCGAAAGCGCGGCTACGCCACCGAGGCGGTGAAGCTGATGCTGGACGAGGCGAGGGCGGTCCGCCTGCCCTATGTCGAGCTCACTGCCAAGCCGGGCAATCCGGCCTCGCACAAGGTGATCCTGGCCAATGGCGGCAGACTCGTCGAGCGCTTCTTCGAGGACGCCGCCTATGGCGGGGTAGAGAGCCTGCGGTTCCGGATCGATTTGTAAGCCTATCGCCTTTCAACCTGATCGCCGAACCAGTCGGCGAGCGATGCGCGGTGCGTGCCGGCCCGGCCGGTGAAAGCGTCGGCGGAAAGCATGGAGTTCAGCACCGCCTCCTGCGTCGCTTCCGCCGCCGCCCTGAAAAGAATGTCGATGCGCGCTTCGTTGAGCGCGAGCAGCGGCACCAGATCGCGGTTTTCATCATGGTCGATCAGGCTGCCGGTGCTGAAGGCGATGGCGATGTCCCCGCTGCCATTGCCCCAGAAGGAGCCAAGCCTGGCGATGCCGGCCCCGGTGCGGCGCGCCACGCGCTCGAGCTGGCGGTGTTCGAGCGGCACATCCGTCGCCAGAACGATCATGATCGAGCCGCGTTCGGGCTCGGCGTGCCGCCTGGGATCGGGCCGGCGCCCGTCGGGCAGGACGAGGTCGCCGGGCCTGCCGAAATTCGACAGGACCAGAACGCCAAGATGATGTCCGCCGCCAAGCGCGATCTTCCTGGAGGCCGAGCCGATGCCGCCCTTGAAGCCGAAGCAGCTCATTCCCGTTCCGGCGCCGACATTGCCCTGTTCGACGGCGCCCTCACGCGCATCGGCGAGCGCGGCAAGGGCATGCTCCTCCGATATCGCCAGGGCTTGGATGTCGTTCAGCGGGCCGTCATTGCACTCACCGACCACCGGATTGACGGTTCCGGTGGTGCGGCCGATATCGGGGTTCTGGCGGATGGCGTCACGGATCAGCGCCGTGGCGCAGATGCCGACCGAGAGCGTGTTGGTCAGGAGAACAGGCGTCTCGATGGTGCCGAGTTCCTGCACCTGCATCAGCCCGATGGTCTTGCCGAAGCCGTTGATGACATGGCTTGCCGCCGTCACCTTTTTGCGGAACAGATTTCCGCCATGCGGCAGGACCGCGGTCACGCCGGTGTTGATGTCGCCGTCGCGCAGCGTGCAGTGACCGACGCGCACGCCAGGCACATCGGTGATCGCATTGTGCGTGCCCGTCGGCAAGGTGCCGCAGGTCAGGCCGAAATCAGCGACAGTCCTTGCCATGTTATTCGGCGGCCACCGGTACCGGCGGGCTGATGTCGCTGCGCCGTTCCCAGAGATGGGAAATGACAGCCACGATGACGGCAACCGCCATCGCGAAGGCGCCAACAACCGGCAGGCTGCGATAGCCGTAGCCGGCATTGAGCATGGCTGCTCCGAGCGACGCGGCCAATGCGATGCCGATATTGAAGCCGGACGGGATGAGCGAAGCGGCGAGACCGGAGGCATCCGCCGTCCAGGCCAGGATGCGGGTCTGGATGGGGGTGCCGATGGCGAAGTTGAGACCGCCCCAGACGATGATCGCGACAACCATCGGCAGGGGGTAGGGGCTGACGAGATAGATGATGGCCAGCGTCACCGCCTGCAGGGCGAGCATGGAGATCAGCGACGGCATCAGTTTCCAGTCGGACAGTTTGCCACCGAGGAAGACGCCAAGCGTGGCGCCGACGCCGTTGAGCAGCAGCACCCAGGGCACCAGGTTTTCGTCGAGCCCTGTGACCTCCAGCAGCGTTGGGGTGATGTAGGTGAACAGGCAGAACTGGCCGAGCATCAGCATCAGCATCAGGATCAGCGAGGTCCAGACCTGCTGGCGCGCCAGCACCCGAACCTCGCTGGCAAGGCTCGCCGACTTGGCCTGATATCCGGTAGCGCGCGGCAACAAAGCCGCCATGGCAAGAGTTGCCGCCACGCCCAGTGCGCCCATCACCCAGAATGTCGCGCGCCAGCCCCAGATGTTGCCGATGGCGGTGCCCGCCGGCACACCGATGACGTTGGAGACGGTGAGGCCCGACAGGATGACGGCCACCGCCATGCCGCGCTGATCCTCGCGCACCAGGCCGACGGCAACCACCATGGCAACGCCGAAATAGGCGCCATGCGCGACGGCCACGGCAATGCGCAGCAACAGCATGGAGGTGAAGTCGGGCGCCAGCGCGCAGGCCGCCTGACCGATGGTGAAGGCGACAGCGAGGCCGAGCAGCAAGGCCTTGCGCGACAGGCTCTTGGTGGCGAGCGCCAGCAGCGGCCCACCGATGGCGATGCCGCAGGCATAGCCGGAGACGAGGTAGCCGGCGGAAGGAACCGAAACGCCAAGCCCTTGCGCCACCTGCGGCAGCACGCCGGCGATGACGAATTCGGTGGTGCCGAAAGCGAAAGCGGCGATGAACAGGGCGATGAGCGGCAGCGACATGAGAAACAAACCCTCGAAATGGAAGGCTCAAACCATGGATGGCCGTGGCGGGCAATCCAGAAATTTTTGTCGCCGGTTTAGGTTTTCTTGAGCGGGGTGCAGCGATGAAGCACCAATGTCCCCCCCGAGGGGGAGATTGGCAACTTTGTCAGCTCGCCTTCAGTCTGGATCCAAAAAGCAGGCCGCGCTCTTCCAGCACGGGATAGGCCATCGACGCCAGCAGCGAGTTGATCTGCTTCAGGTCGCGGATGGTATCGAGGTGGATCGAGCTGGTTTCGACGCTTCTGGCGGTGCCTTCGCGCAGGCGCAGGAAATGGCTGGCGCTGGTTTCCTTCTCGCGGTCACGCAGCCGGTCCTTCTCCAGCACAAGCTGGCGAGCGGTCTCGGGGTCTCGCGACACCAGCACGTTGAAGGCAAGACGGGCATTGGCCAGCACCGAGCCATGGAAGGCGCACAACTCGCTCCAGCCTTCGTCGGTGAATTCCAGGCCGCGCTCGAATTTCTTCTTCACATGCACAAGCATGTTACGCACGATGATGTCGCCGACCTGCTCGAGCTTGACACAGGCGCCGATCAGCTCCTGGCAGCGCAGCGCCTCGTCTTCGGTCATCGGGTTCCTGGTCACCTTTGCGAGGTAGAGCTTTATGGCCGCGTGCCTGCGGTCGACACGGTCGTCGAGGGCCGCCAGCGCCTTGATCTTGTCCGAGTCGGCGTCCTCATAGAGTTCGATGATGCGCTTGAGCATGATCTCGACCGTCTCGCAGACCCGCACCACCTCGCGTGTGGCGTTGGCCAGAGCCTGGCTCGGCACATCGAGCGCGCTTTCGTTGAGCGCCGACAGTTCGACAACCTCGAGCGTGGCGGCAGGCGCCGGCTTGGCGCCGAGGGCCACGATCCTTTCGGAGGCTCGGTAGACCAAACCGGCCAGAGGCAGGCCGGCGAGCAGGATGATCACATTGAACAGGATATGGGCGTTGACGATCTGATCGGCCGCCGTCGAGCCGAGGAAGGCGACATGCGGCCGGAAGATCATGAACAGGATCAGCATGACCAGCGAGCCAAGCCCGCGCATCAGGAGGTTGCCGACCGGCACGACACGGACTTCGGGGCTGGCCGAGCGTGTCAGCATCGGCGCGATCAGCGACGAACCGAGATTGACCCCGAGGATAAGGACGAGGCCGAGTTCAGGGCTGATCAGGCCGCGGCCGGCCAGCGTCGCCATCAACAGCACCGCCGCGATGCTCGACTGGAACAGCCAGGTGATCATTGCCGCCAACAGGTAGGCGGTGATGGAATCGCTGGAGAAATAATTGAGGATGACCGGCAGCAGCTGGCTGTTGCGCAGCGGCTCGGACGCCTGGCCGATCATTTCCAGGGACAGGATCAAGAGGCCGATGCCGACCAGGATGCGGCCGGTCTGTCGCCAATCGCGCCGCTCGGTGGCCATGAACATCACCGTGCCCGATATCAGGCAGAGCGGCACCAACAGCGTGAGATCGAAGGTCAGCAGCTTGACCACCAGAGCAGAGCCGATCTCGGCGCCACGCACGGCCAACTGGCCGGCGGCGCCCGAGACGATGCCGGAACCGGCGAAGGAGCCGACCAGCAGCGTGACCGCGGTCGAGCTTTGCAGCGCGATCGCGAGGCCGGTGCCGGCCAGCACCGCCATGATCGGGTTGCGCATGGTGGCGCGCAGGCGATGACGCAGCACGTCGCCATAGGCGCGCTCGACGCCGGTCTTGACCATGCGGGTGGCAAACAGCATCAGCGCGACGGCGCCGGCCAGATGCAGGAGGACGACGGAACCGCTCATCGCGGCGCCTGCATGCGTGCATGGCGCTCGCTGCGGCCGGCATGGCGACGGGGGGAGAAGGCGAGGGTACGAATCATGGTCATGACAGCCTTGGAATATAGCCGGAATATTTTAGCCGAATAATAAAAATTTGTCGATTTCAAGGGGCCGCCGCGAGGCGACAGCCGGTGTCAGAAAATGGACGGGTCCGCTAGGGGTTGCACCGGCTTGAGCGGGGATCGGCCGGATCTGCGATGTTTTGGCGCCGATCTTTGTGATGATGTTCAAATCTTTTTTATAAGCAGAGGAATTCATTACACAATTGTAATGCTGCCGTTCAGTTTCGGTTCATCCCCTGGCCGTTATCCCTCCCGGCATCGACAACCAAGGAGACCTCTGATGAAACGCATTGTTCTTTCCGCCCTCGCTTTCTCGATTCTGGCCGCCACCTCGCTTGCCGGCCAGGCAGCGCCGATGAACGCGCCAGTGGCGCCGCAGTCGAACTACACCAAGGTCGACTGGCAGAAGCCTACCCACCGGGACGCCAAGAAGCGCGTCATCCAGAAGCGGTTCGTCCAGAAGAAGGTCGTCGTGAAGCGGAACAACTGGCGCAATGGCCAGAAATATTCTGGCTGGAGGCGGTACCAGCCGATCCGCGACTATGGCCGCTATGGCCTGCATCGTCCCGGCCGCGGCCAGGAATGGATCCGCGTCGGCAATGACTATGTGCTGGTCGGCATCCTCTCCGGCGTCATCTTCGGCGCGCTCGCCGCGCAATAATCATTGACGATGGCCGGCATCTCGCCGGCCCTTCGATAGAAGGCGGCCCGCGAGGGTCGCCTTCTTTTTGACTATCCGGTCTCATGCCGACCCGCCTTGCTGAAAATATCACAATATGCGATATTTAAACGGTGAAGAGGGTCATACTTCTGCCCTTGGCGGCAAAAGCGTTGCGAAAGCATCGGGTCGATGCCGAGAGGATTTTATCGAAGATCGAAACCTATGCCAGGGACGCGAGTACGCTTGCCAACAGCGTCAAGGCCTTGCAGGGATCGTCGGCGCTGCGCTTAAGGGTCGGCGACTATCGCGTGATCTTCGAAGAGACGGATCAAGAGATCATCGTGACCAAGATCGGACCGCGTGGATCGGTATATGATTGAAGGAATGCCGGGATGAACAACATCGCCTATGTCACGACGCCAGGTGGCGAGGAACTGGCCATCCTGCCGCGCAGCGAACTGGAAGCCCTTCGTGAATCGCTGGAGCATGCGCAGGCGCTTGGCGGGTTTCGTGCCGGGCAGCTTCCCGGTCTTACGCCCGATGAAGCACGAGCACTTGTTGGCGCGGTCTCTCCGCTGGCCTTCTGGCGCAGATACCGCAAGCAGACCCAGGCCGTTCTCGCTGCCTCCGTGGGCGTGACCCAGAACTATCTTTCGGATATCGAGAACGGAAAGCGCGGTGGGGACGTCACGCTTTGGCTGCGGATTGCCCGTGCTCTCGAATTGCCGATCGAGAGTTTGGTCGACGACGGCGACTGATCAGCGGACCGCGGAGTGGCCTTGCCCTGTGGAAACCGGGTATGGCCTCTATTGGGGGTCGTCTGAAATCGCGGGCATGATTATATGGTGGCGAAACGAGTTCCCCGATGCGATTTCCGCCTGCCTTCCTCGACGAGATACGCGACCGCGTGCCGATTTCACAGCTTATCGGCCAGCGCGTGGCGTGGGATCGCAAGAAGACCAACGCATCGCGCGGCGACTATTGGGCGTGCTGTCCGTTCCATGGCGAGAAGAGCCCGTCCTTCCACTGCGAGGACAAGAAGGGGCGCTATCACTGTTTCGGCTGCTCGGTCTCGGGTGACCATTTCAAGTTTCTCACCGAACTCGAAGGACTGAGTTTTCCCGAGGCGGTCGAGAAGATCGCCGACATGGCCGGCGTGCCGATGCCGGTCCGCGACGAACGGGAGGAACAGCGCGAGAAGGAACGCGCCAGCCTGACCGATGTCATGGAGATGGCGACCGCCTTCTTCCAGGAGCGTCTGCAAGGGCCGGAGGGCGCCAAGGCCCGCGCCTATCTCAGGGATCGTGGGCTGACGCCGGCGACACAGCAGTCGTTCCGGCTCGGCTTCGCGCCCGACAGCCGCAATGCGCTGAAGGAGCATCTGGCGGCCAAGGGTGTGCCGAAAGCCGATATCGAGGCCTGCGGGCTGGTGCGCCATGGCGACGACATTCCGGTCTCCTATGACTGGTTCCGCGACCGCATCATGTTCCCGATCCCGGATTCGCGCGGCAAGATCATCGCCTTTGGCGGCCGCGCCCTGGCCCCCGATGCGCTCGCCAAATACATGAACTCGCCCGACACCGAGCTCTTCCACAAGGGCAATGTGCTCTACAATTTCGCCCGCGCCCGCAAAGCCTTGGCGAAAGGCGGCACGGTCATCGCCGTCGAAGGCTATATGGATGTGATCGCGCTGGCGCAGGCGGGTTTCGAGAATGTCGTGGCGCCGCTCGGCACAGCGCTCACGGAAAACCAGCTCGAATTGTTGTGGCGCATGGCGCCGGAGCCGATGCTGTGCTTCGACGGCGACAAGGCCGGGCTGAAGGCGGCATGGCGGGCAGCCGACATGGCGCTGCCGTCAGTGCAGGCCGGACGCTCGGCGCGCTTCGCGCTGCTGCCGGAAGGCAAGGATCCCGACGATCTGGTCAAGGCCGAGGGGCCCGACGCCTTCCGCGCCGTGCTGGCCGATGCGCGGCCGCTGGTCGACCTGTTGTGGATGCGCGAAACGGCCGGCGGCGTCTTCGACACGCCGGAGCGGCGGGCCGAACTCGAGAAGACGCTGCGCGAACTTACCAGCCGCATCCGCGACGAAAGCCTGCGCTACCACTACCAGCAGGAGATGCGCGAGCGGGTGCTGAGCTTCTTCGGCTCCCAGCGCAATGCGCGGCAAGGTCGTCAGGATGGCGGCCGGCCCGGTCAACGCGGCCAGGGCAAGCCCGCGCCCGGCGGCCAATTCGCCAAGGCCGGTGGCGGCCGGATGCCGATCACCGAAAGCCTCGGCCAGTCGGCGCTGGTCAGGCGCGGCGAGGGGATGTCGGTGCGCGAGGCGACGATCATCGTGGCACTGGTCAACCACCCGGCACTGATCGACGAGAATTTCGCCCATGTCGAGTTCCTCGACCTCGCCAATTCCGACCTGACGCGGCTGCACGCCGCCATTCTCGACGCGATGGCGCATGACATGGCCAATGACCGCCACGCCGTGGTGGCGACGATCGAACGCGCCGGCTGCGCCGAGATCTGGGAGCGCGCCGTCGGCCTGATCAAGCGGGCGCGGCAATGGCCGGCGCTGGAGACGGCGGCCCTCGAGGATGCCCGCGACGCTCTGAACCAGGCGTTGCACTTGCAGCGCAGCGCGCGCACCTTACATAAGGAGCTGAAACAGGCGGAAGCGGCCCTCGAAGCGGACCCTTCGGACGAAAACTTCCGCCATCTGATCGAAATTCAGGCGCAATTTCAGGATGTACAAGCGACGGAAGCGCTGATCGAAGGATTCGGCGTTTCGTCGGGCAGGGCTGGGCGAGCCTAAGTGCAGCTGAGTGCGGGAATGAAGGCGCGGCCACGCTTCCCTTGGGGGCGAGGCGCGCTAAGTCGGGTAATTGATTCGCTTTTTTCATGCGAATCATGCCAGAGGCGCTTGACCTTCGGACAGAATGGCGGAATCAGGACGATTCGAAACGTTAACCCGCACCCGCATCGACGGGAAACAAGCGATGCAAGGTACTTGATCACTGGACAGGCGGCCCGCCTGCCACAGATATTAGGGTTAATCTGGACTTAATGTATGCTGCCCAAGAGTGGAACCCGGTTTTGGGGCAACGGCATGCACCAAACAAAAGAGTGGATGCAGTTCATGGGCCGGGTAAAGCGCGTTTAGAAAAACGGGCGTATCCGATTTGACTGGTCCGACAGCTTACGCGGCCCCGATGGCCGGCCGCTAGGAGAAGATAAAGACTATGGCGACAAAGGAAAAGGAAGAGGTCGAGACCGAACGCGAAGGCGCCACCGATGGGCCCTTGCTCGACCTTTCCGATGATGCTGTCAAGAAGATGATCAAGGCCGCCAAGAAGCGCGGCTATGTCACCATGGACGAGCTGAATTCGGTGCTGCCTTCCGAGGAAGTGACCTCCGAGCAAATCGAGGACACGATGGCGATGCTGTCCGACATGGGCATCAACGTCGTCGAGGATGACGAGCAGGGCGAAGAGGCCGAGGCGGGCGACACGGCCGCCGATGCCGAGGAAGACGCCAACGAGCTGGCCGAGCAGACCGGCACCGCCGTCGCCGCCACCACGACCAAGAAAGAGCCGACCGACCGCACCGACGATCCGGTGCGCATGTATCTGCGCGAAATGGGTTCGGTCGAGCTCCTGTCGCGCGAAGGCGAAATCGCCATCGCCAAGCGCATCGAGGCCGGCCGCGAGACCATGATCGCGGGGTTGTGCGAAAGCCCGCTGACCTTCCAGGCCATCATCATCTGGCGCGACGAGCTCAACGAATCCAAGATCCTGCTGCGCGAGATCATCGATCTCGAAGCCACCTATGCCGGCCCCGAAGCCAAGCAGGCCCCCGTTGTCGAACGCATCGAGGAAGCGCCCAAGGCCGAGGAAAAGCCGCGCCGCGGACGCGACGATGAAGACGACGTCACCAACGTCGGCGCCGACACGCGCGGCATCGGCGACGACGACGAGGAAGACGAGGACGAGGCGAGCCTGTCCCTGGCGGCGATGGAAGCGGAACTGCGCCCGCAGGTGATGGAGACGCTCGACGTCATCGCCGACACCTACAAGAAGCTGCGCAAGCTGCAGGACCAGCAGGTCGAGAACCGTCTGGCCGCCGCCGGTACTTTGTCGCCCAGCCAGGACCGCCGGCTGAAGGAACTGAAGGACCAGCTGATCAAGGCGGTGAAGTCGCTGTCGCTCAACACGGCGCGCATCGAGGCGCTGGTCGAGCAGCTCTACGACATCAACAAGCGCCTGGTGCAGAACGAAGGCAAGCTTTTGCGCCTCGCCGAAAGTTATGGCGTGCGCCGCGAGGAGTTCCTGAAGGAATATCAGGGCTCCGAGCTCGATCCGAACTGGACGCGTTCGATCGCCAATCTGACCTCGCGCGGCTGGAAGGAATTCACCAAGAACGAGAAGGATGCGATCAAGGACCTGCGCGCCGAGATCCAGCACCTGGCCACCGAAACGGCGATCTCGATCCTGGAATTCCGCAAGATCGTCAACCAGGTGCAGAAGGGCGAGCGCGAAGCCGCGATCGCCAAGAAGGAAATGGTCGAGGCCAATCTGCGCCTCGTCATCTCCATCGCCAAGAAATACACCAATCGCGGCCTGCAGTTCCTCGACCTGATCCAGGAAGGCAATATCGGCCTGATGAAGGCGGTCGATAAGTTCGAATACCGCCGCGGCTACAAGTTCTCGACCTACGCGACATGGTGGATCCGGCAGGCGATCACGCGTTCGATCGCCGACCAGGCCCGCACCATCCGCATTCCGGTGCACATGATCGAGACGATCAACAAGATCGTGCGCACCTCGCGCCAGATGCTGCACGAGATCGGCCGCGAGCCGACGCCAGAGGAACTGGCCGAAAAGCTTGCCATGCCGCTCGAAAAAGTGCGCAAGGTGTTGAAGATCGCCAAGGAGCCGATCTCGCTCGAAACGCCTGTCGGCGACGAGGAGGATTCGCATCTGGGCGACTTCATCGAGGACAAGATGGCGATCCTGCCGATCGACGCCGCGATCCAGGCCAATCTGCGCGAGACCACCACGCGCGTTTTGGCCTCGCTGACGCCGCGCGAGGAGCGCGTGCTCAGAATGCGCTTCGGCATCGGCATGAACACCGACCACACGCTGGAAGAAGTCGGCCAGCAGTTCTCGGTCACCCGCGAGCGTATCCGCCAGATCGAAGCCAAGGCGCTGCGCAAGCTCAAGCATCCGAGCCGCAGCCGCAAGCTGCGCAGCTTCCTGGACAGCTGAGTTCATTTTTGTCGCGAAGAGTTAAGGGCGCCGGTTGGCGCCCTTTTTCGTTTCAGGTGTCAAAGCAGCGGCACGTTCAGCCGCGCGCCCTTGATGATGATGCCGCCCCGGTCGCCGATCTCTATCGAGCCATAACGCTGCCGGAAGCAGTCCGGCAGCGGCCGGTCGCCGGGGATAGACAGCCACAGGCGCAGCATATGGCGCCGCTTGCCCGGTTCAGGCCAATCGCGAAAACCCGTGCGGTCGTGAAGCAGCGAATGATTGTAGACGAACTGCATGTCGCCGGGCCGAAGCCGCATCGACAGGTTCAACCGGGGATCATTGGCGAGGCTGTCGAAGAGATCCAGCGCTTCGACATGGGCGGCGGTGAGTCGCATGGCATCGGGAAAGCGTTGCGCGCTGTCGACGTACTGGCGCTGATAGATGCCGGTCAGCAGTCCGGCATGCCAGTTGAGCACCGGGATTTCGAAATAGGGCTTTTGCCCTTCCGGTATTTCGCCGCGCCGGTCGGTGGCGATCGGATCAAACAGCATGCGGACGAGATCAGGCCGTCTTTTTCGCATCTCGTTGTAGATCCTCACCGTGCTGACCAGCAGGGACTCGCCGCCTTGCATGGCGTCTTGCAGGCAAAGCAGGCCGACGACATCGGCGGAATCGGTGTGAAATGTCTGGCGCTCCGCCGTCTGGTAGATGCGCGTCCTGGTGTCCCTGGCGTCGGCGCCGATGTCGCGGACATGGCCGAGGATATGGCCCTGGGCATTCTGGGACCGCGCGCTACCCAGATGGGCGCCAACCCCGCAGAAGATCGTTGCCGCCATCTCGGCGGAATATCTTTCGACCGGGAGACCGCGCAGCACCTCGAAGCCAATACCGGCAATCAGTTTTTCGCGAAGCGCGGCAAGATGGCAGTCAAGCCGGGGCAAAGGGAAATCAGCCTGGGTCAGGCCGCCGATATCATGCGAGCCGGCAAGGAAGCTGGTTGCGGCGGCTTCCAACTCGGCTACGTCCTGCGGCTCCAGTTCGACGAGCCATGTCTCGGTGTGCCTGGCCATGTCCTCACCAGTCCACGCGGCGGGAATGTCGATCTGTACCGGTGGCAGGTCTGTTGTCTCGCGCATGAAGCTCTCCGGCGGCTGGACGGGCCTCGGACGTTTTGCCGGGCTGACGCCACGACGGAGATTGCCGCAATCAAGCGGGTTTTCAAACAGGGCTTCAACTGGCCGCGCTCACTGCAATGGGGCCGGCGCGGTAGCGCTTGCAGGACGTCGGCAGCGGGAGGATAATCCGACGTCGGATGCATTTTTCGGGCGACAACCCCGGAAGCCCGCCCCGGTCGAGACCGTGTCGACAGACCAACGGCCTCGTTGCCGTGCTCCGTGGCCCCGGAGGGAGGTGTGCCATGACAAGCTACATCGTGCTGATGAACTGGACCGAGCAGGGCGCCAAAAATTTGCGCGAGTCACCGAAGCGGCTCGACGCCGCCAGGAAGCAATTGGGTGAGATGGGTGGATCGTTCAAGGCGTTCTACCTGACCATGGGCGAGTACGACATGGTGGCGGTGGTCGAGGCGCCCGACGACGCGATCCTGGCGCGTTTCTCGCTGATGCTGGCGGCAGCCGGCAACATCAGGACGCGGACGATGAAGGCCTTCCCCGAATTCGCCTATCGCGAGATCATCACCTCACTTGGATAATGAGGTTTCCGACGGCCGGGTCAGGTGCCGCCTCAACGGCACCTGATCCGGCGTTCCGACAAATTCGACATCTGCCTCGGGACAGGGCGCCTCGCCATGGTAGACGCGGCCAGGAGAGATCGCGATGAACATTTTTTCGACACCGGCCATCGGCCTTGCCTTGATATCCATGATGCCCGTCGATGCCGGCGCCGCGCAAAAATCGGTCGCCATGGCCAATCCGGCATCGGTCCATTGCGGTGCGATCGGCGGCCGCTTCGTGGTCAGGAAGGACAAGGCCGGCAACGAATACGGGTTTTGCCGCCTGCCCAATGGACGCCTGTGCGAGGAGTGGGCGCTGTTTCGCGACAACAAATGCGTCGGGCCGAAGGCCGCGATGCGTCGGAACTGACGCGTCTGTTGGAAGCGGCGCAAGCCGTGTCGTGCGGTCCCGTCGATGACATGGCGCGCCGCCGTGATAGGGTGAGCCATGTCCGAAGCACAGTCCCATTCGCATCTGTGGCCAGGCGTGCCGCTTGCCCTTGGCTCGGCCGCCTTGTTCGGCGCGACGCCGCCGCTGTCCAAATTGCTGCTCGACAGCGTCAGCCCGTTCATGCTGGCGGGTCTGCTGTATCTCGGCGCCGGCATTGGCCTGGCGCTCTACCGGCTCTTGCGCGGCAGGCAAGCCGGCGCCGGCGAAGCGCGCCTGGCCGCCGGGGACATTCCGTGGCTGGCGCTGGCGATCGGCATGGGCGGCATCGTCGGGCCGGTGCTCCTGATGTTCGGCCTCACCCTCAACACGGCGTCCAGTTCCGCCCTGCTGCTCAATCTGGAGGGGCTGGCGACGATGGCCATTGCCTGGCTCGTCTATCGCGAGAATGTCGACCGGCGCCTGCTTTTCGGCGCCTTCGCCATCCTGGCGGGCGCGCTGCTGCTGTCCTGGGCGGGGCAAGGCGTTGCCTTCAATCTTGGCGCGCTGCTTGTCGCGGGGGCCTGCCTGGCATGGGGCCTGGACAACAATTTCACCCGCAAGATATCGGCGGCCGATCCGGTGGCCATCGCCATGCTGAAGGGATTGGTGGCGGGCGCCGCCAATGTCGGGCTGGCGCTCGCCTCCGGCGCGGCGTTTCCAGCCGCGACGACGGTGATGGCCACGGCCGCCGTCGGTTTCTTCGGCATCGGCGTCAGCCTCGTGATGTTCATCCTCGCGCTGCGGCATCTCGGCACGGCACGCACGGGAGCCTACTATTCGCTCGCTCCCTTCATCGGCGCGTTGCTGGCGATCCTGATGCTGGGCGATGCCGTCACGCTCAAGCTCGGCATTGCCGGCCTGCTGATGGGGGTTGGCCTGTGGCTGCATCTGTCCGAGCGTCATGATCACGAGCACGACCATGAAGCGCTGGAACACGAGCACAGCCATGTGCATGACGAGCATCACCAGCATCATCATGACGGGCCGGTCAGCGAGCCGCATTCGCACTGGCACCGGCATGCGCCGCTGCGTCACAAGCATCCGCACTATCCCGACCTGCACCATCGGCACGATCACGGCTGACCGATGCCAGGGCCAGCGCTGACCGTCTGGTACAACACGCGCTGCCCGGTCTGCGATGCCGGCATCAGCCGGCAGAAGCGGCGGCTAATCGAGGCGGTCAAGGCCGGGCGGATCGCGTTTCGCGACATCAACCTGGAGCCCGATGCGCTGTCGTCGCATGGCGCCTCGCTGGAGGATATCCGCCGACGGCTGCATGCGACCGATGCCGAGGGTGGATTGCTCGTTGGCGCCGACGTCGCGGTCGCGGTCTGGCTGGCAACGCCGGGCGAGGGCTGGCTGGCGAGCCTGTTCGGCAATCGGCTCGTGCTGCCGCTGACCCGCCTTGCCTATGATCGCTTCGCCGATCTGCTCTACGCCTGGAATCGGCGCAAGGCCCGCTGGTAGCCTCCCTCCACACTATCCAACCCAGCCGGGCCTGACGCGTCGACGCCATGGATGTCGCTTGGCTCATGGCCAGATACATCGTAAGATATATCTTGACTCAGCAGTTTGGTGTGCCTAATTAAGATATATCGTAAGATAGAACTCAAGGAGCAATCAAATGCACAGACACAATCATTCCGACCATCATCATTTCGGCGAGCGCATGTTCATGCACATGGCCGGCAAGTTCGGTGGCAGAGGCGGCGGCGGCTTCGGTCCGTTCGGGGGCAGGGGCGGCGGGCGCGGTGGCCCGGGCGACATCTTTCGCGCCGGGCGGATGCTCGCCGATGGCGACCTCAAGCTGATCACGCTGTCGCTGCTGGCCGAGGCGCCGCGCCATGGCTACGACATCATCAAGGCGCTGGAAGAGCGCACCAGCGGCATCTACAGTCCGAGCCCTGGCGTGGTCTACCCGACGCTGACCTTCCTGGAAGAGGCCGGTTATGCCGTCTCGTCGAGCGAAGGCAACAAGAAGGTGTTTTCGATCACCGAGGCCGGGCAGGCGCATCTGGCCGACAACCGCGAGATGATCGACGGCGTGCTCGAACACCTCGAACGCTTCGGCCGCAAGATGGCCAAGGCGCGCGACTGGTTCGGCTGGAGCGACGACGGCGAGGACCGTCGCGGCGGCCGTGGCGGTCGTGGCGAACGCTCGGAAACGCGTGACGAATTCCGCGCCATCCGCCACCGGCTGCGCGCGGCGCTCGGCGACATCGTCGATGCCCCTGCCGAAAAACAGGCCGAGGCGATCGCCATTCTCGAAGCCGCCGCCGAAGCGCTGGAAGCGCTTACACACCGCTGAGCCAGCAAGACCGGTTCTTGCCAGTTAGACCGCAAAAAAGCCCGGGGAGACCCGGGCTTTTGTCGTGGGGCCATGCCGGCATCATTCCTTGCCGACATATTCGCTGATCAGCTTTTCGTTGCGCGCCTTTTCGATCTTGGCGGTGGTCTCGGCGGAGATACGCTCGTCGGTGCGATACTTGACCAGGTTCACCAGGCTGCCGGTGAGCAGCAGGATGCCCATGCCCCAGTAGCCCTTGGTCGACAAGTCGACGGGCGCCAGCCACAGCGACAGGCCAAGCATGAAGTAGGCGGCGCCGACCGAGACGGTGTTGAACATGATGTAGGTCTGGTTGCTGTTCATTGTCGTGTTCCTTTGATTGGATCGAAGTCGGGTTTGACAGGATTGTGGTCAGGTCCAAGGTCTTCAGTTGATGGTCTTCATGCGTTCCAGCACGTCCCTGGCGCACACCTTCACCGCCGGGCCGTGCCCGGCGTCGGCAAGGCGGTCGCGGATCGCGTCATGACGCAGCTCGCCGTCGATCTCGTCGAGAATGCCGGCCTCCTCGAACGGATCGCTGGCTCCCTTGATGCGGGCTAAAAGCTCCTCGGCGTCGTTGAGGCTCGCCGAATGGCCGATCGACCTGACGAGGCGCGACTGCGCCTTGCGCTCGGCATCGATGGCCCGGGCCGAGATCATGCCCTGGTTGAGGTCGATGATGCGGCGGTGCGCCCGCTCCACCGAGACGCGCATCCGCAAGGTCTTTTCGCCAAGGCTTTGCACCGTGGCACGGCGGACCTCGCGTTCATTTTCCAGTTCGGCGATGGCCGCGGCCCCGCTTTCGGCTAGCCCGTCGTTGCTGGCGGCCAGTGCGCTGATCGTGCGTGTCTCCAAGTCGGCGTGGCGGCGGTCGAGATGGTCGAGGCCGGCCTGCTCGGCACGTTGGCGCACGATCAGTGAGGCAAGCGTCTGCTTGGCGGCGGCAAGTCCCGTCTCGGCATCGCGAATGCGCTGCGCCAGAAGGTCGATGGCGAAGCGATCCTTCAGGCCGTCCTCGGCCCGTGCGCTCGCGCCGTCGAGCAATGTTCTGATCAGGCTAAGCATGGTTCTTCTCCCTTCGAAGTTTCTGTGAACAATGTTCACGATGCCAACGTAACAGGAAATGAACACTGTTCAAGAGCTTTTTTGAACGCTGTTCACGATGCGCGGCATATGGTAAACGAAGCGGCATCGGGTCGCGAACAGCAGGCCATCCGCAAGGCGCGCTCATTCAGAAGGAAAAGCATGGCACTGGACAAGGAAGAGGCGGGCGAGCGGGTGCTGGCCATTGCCGAGACGCTGCTCAACGAAGGCGGCATGGACAATCTGAAGGCCAGGACCATCGCCGAACAGGCGGGCATCTCGGTCGGCTCGGTCTACAATCTGTTTTCCGATCTCGACGGTGTGCACCGCGCCGTCAACATGCGGCTGCTCGACCGGCTGGGTGTCGCGGGGGCGGCGGCGATGGCCGACCTTGGCAGGCGCGGCATCACCGACGTGCGCCAACGGCTGATGGCACTGGCCGGCGCCTATGTGCGCTTCGTCGAGGCTCATCCCGGCAGCTGGCCGGCGCTGCTTGCCTTCAACAGGCGGCGTCCGGTGCTGACCGAGCCCGATGTCTATGAGGCGCGGCTCGACCAGTTGTTCGAGATCATCGCCAGTGTCCTTGCCGATGGCGGCTTCGATCTCGACGAGGACACGCGCCGGATCGCCGCGCGAACCCTCTGGTCAAGCGTGCACGGCATCGTCACCAGCGGTTATGCGGCCAGGTCCGTGCGCCGGCAGGCGGACGAGATCGACCAGCAGATCGCGCTCCTCGTCTGTGTCTTCATCAGGGGGCTGGAACGAGGCGGCACATTCGCGCATGCTGGGAAAACAACGTCGTGAATCGCATACCGACGGCGGTCGTAGGCGACAAGGAGATTTGAGCGATGTCTTTTCTGAAACGTCTTTTCGGCGGCGGTGGCGGCGAAGCGGCCGAGCCTGCAAGTGCCGCGCCCGCCAAGCAGGTCGAACACAAGGGGTTCACGATCAGCGCCACGCCCTACAAGACCGAGGGCCAGTACCAGACCTGCGGCGTCGTCTCCAAGGAGGTCGATGGCGTGGTGAAGGAGCACAAATTCATCCGCGCCGACCGCTTTGCCGGGCTGGACGATGCCGTCGATATCTCGATCAAGAAGGGCATCCAGCTCGTCGACGAGCAGGGCGAGCGAATTTTCGGCTAGGGCACAAGACGCGCCATACCTTACCGAAGCAGATGCATCAGTTCGTCCGGGATTGAGTGACCGCCGGCGCGGGAGCAACCGTCGGCGTCGGTGCGGCCGTCGCCGGGGGAGTGGCCTTGGCCTCAGATCCACCAATGACATAGCCCGGCTCTTCCGAGTACGAATAGACCTTCGTTACGATGCCTGATTTGAGCGCTTCAGCGTCCCAGACGTTATATAGGCCCTGCGGTGTTGCCAGCCCCATCATGGCGAACACATCGGCGCTGTTGAGGCCCATTTGGTCGAAATAATCTGACATCATCTGCTTCAGCGCCGGATCAGCCACGGTCGAAATTTCATCGAGATTTCTTCTGCCGTTGTGCATTCGGGGTTTGTTCCGGCCGTTCGTTATCTGATGGACGGCGATACGGGCAGTGGCAGCCGCGGCGCGAACCCGGCCTCCGGCCAAGGCCCATGGGCAAGCCGAGAAACAGTACGCCCCGCCAGAATGAACTTCCCCTTCCGACCAGCCGTCCCTAACGATCTTTTCCGGACAGCGCGGAACCAGCATCGGGCAGCCATTCAACTGCGTCCTGCCTATCGCGGTTTCGAGGTTGGCGTCCCGGATCATGTGCCCGATCGCAAGCGCCGCATCCACGTTTCCGCCGCCGGACTGAAACACGATCGGAAGTCTCTGGCCCTTCAGACTCCGCAGAAACTTCTCAAATTGTCTATCTGTATCAGGTTTAATGATACCTTCTGCGGATATCCATTGAATGCAGCTTACATTGCAATCGCCGTTCCGAACCAAAATGAAATTCATAGGCCATTCTTCGGGCGCTTTCTGCTTTGCGGCGCCCGACGAGGTGCCAACCAAGGTCAGGGACGCAAGGAAACCTGCGACAATCAAGCGAAAGACTGCCCGCAAGCCCAGGCGAGTTGCCATGATGGAAAACCCCCACAAACAAAAGAAGAACCCTCGAGCACTCCGTTTGAAGCGCTCGAGGTCCCCATATCAGCCGG
Source organism: Mesorhizobium sp. M8A.F.Ca.ET.218.01.1.1 (assembly GCF_004791165.1). Classification (GTDB taxonomy): domain Bacteria; phylum Pseudomonadota; class Alphaproteobacteria; order Rhizobiales; family Rhizobiaceae; genus Mesorhizobium. The sequence continues at coordinate 42,194 of NZ_SRUZ01000010.1, forward strand.
TGTGCCGTCAGGGTATCATCCGCGCTTTTGGATGACGCCGTAGAGCACGTTGCGGTTCTCGCCGAAGTACACCTGCGCCTCGACGGTGTTGCGGTCGACGCTGGCATTGATGATGTTCCACATGTCGACCTCCGACCGCAGCAGCAGCACCCAGTCCATGAACGTTTCCCGGTAGCCGGCGTCAGGAGTGCCCTCGGCGTAGTTCGCAAACAGGAATGTCCCGTTCGGCTTCAGCATCTGCAGGCATGTCTTGGTGAGTTTCACGGCGACATTGTGCTGGAGGTAGTCGTAAAGGCCCGACGCATAGATGAGATCGAACTTGCCAAGCTTTTGGCTCCTGGTGAGCACGGTGCGTACCGAGCCGTCGATGGCCTCGACCGCGGTGCCCTGGAAGTCGCGCGCGATCAGTCCGACGCTCTGGGGATCCTGGTCGAGCGCGACCCAGCGCTTGAGGCGGCCCTCGGCCAATGCGGTCGAACGGTTCGCTTCGCGCAGATGGCCGGCCGCGATCGCCAGGACTTCGGTTTCGGGTCCATTCTTGGCCGCGGTTTCATCGACATAGCGGGTCAGCAGATCGCGGCGTTCCCGTGCCGCGACGCATGACGGAACGTTCTGGGTATGGCTGTAAAGCGCCTTGCCGATCTCCGAGGCGCTTGCCACGCTCTCGGCCACGTGCGGGTCACAATAGATGTAGTCGAGCAACTGCGCGTCGCCGGAATACCCCCTGGGCTTGGTGAAGGACCAATGCGTCAGCGGATCCTCGAGAAAGTACTTCTGGAGCGGGTGGTTCTGCACCAGCGGTATCAAGGCTTGCCACACGTCGGGATGGACCTTAGCACGCAGCGCGTTGAGGAGCGACAGCAGGCGGCGAACAATCTCGGCGGGAGATTTTTGCTGCTCGACCTGTTGCTGTGTCGTCTGGAGGATGAGCGCCAGCTCCGCGCGAGCGGTTTCGAACGCTTCGCCGTGATGCTCGGGCTTTCCGCGACGGAGACCACCGGCAATCGCCTCCGCCGTAATCAGACTCTGGCCGTCAAAGACAGTTTGCACACCAAGGCTCCATAGTTAACAGTCAGTTAACTTATTGCTTAGAATACTCGGTTTGCCAATGTCGGCTCGCGGGCATTTTATCGGTATGATTAATTTCCCGCTAACCATGTCAATTCTTTGAGGTTTTTAAGGAGGGGATTCCGGGTTCGAGTTAACGGAAACTTGTCCTGCATCATTGCATTTGATCGCGCGGCAAGACGTGTCGTGCCCAAGGAGTCGGTCTGCGTTGGGGGCAGAAGCTGCAAAAGAATTCGGAACGCGAGATGCCCTTCAGCCGGGATTCGTCGTGAACGAACGCGCGTCGTCCAGAGTGGCAGATGCGGTGGATTCGGAACCGCACGACCCGCGCCAGGAACTGGGGGCGGCTGAACTTCGCATCCTTTACCGGACGGAAGCCCAGGCGAAGCGAAGAAAGGAGGCCAGGCCGGGCCTTTGGATCGCCGTCGTCATCTATGTCTTGTTTTCGGTATCGGATCTGCTGCTGATACCGGATGTCGCGGCCCTTACGATCACGGCCCGCTTCGCTGTCGGACTGACCGCACTGTTGGTTCTGGAAGCACAGCTTCGCCGGGGAGTCGCCACGGACTGGCTTGACGTGACCTGCGCCGGGGCCATCATCTTCGGTTATCTCGGCTGGCTTTGCCCTGCCTCCATGGGCGAGAACAAGGAAAGCGTCGCCTATTACATGGTCTTCGGCACCATCTTCATGATGAGTGCCAATCTTTTCTTCACGTTCCGGTTCAAAGTGTCGATCATAACGTCGACCATAATTTTGTGTATCTTGTATGTGGTGAACTACTTTCTACCGGCGTCGCTGACATACAAGATGGTATTCGGCACTTTCTACGTTTCGTGCTTCACGTTCACGTCCTATGTGAACTGGAAGCTGAACGAAGAGCGCTACAACGTCTTCCTGAACGCGCTGGAAGCCAAGATCCAGCACAATGAGGCCACCGAGCGCGGCAAGGCCCTGCTCAGGCTGTCGCGGACGGATCCGCTTACAGGTCTGGAGAACCGGCGCGCGATCGACGAGAAACTGCGCGACTACTGGAATGACTGGCAAAAGCTTGGCCATGGTTTTGCGGCGATCCTCATCGACGTCGACTTCTTCAAGAAGTTCAACGACTGCTATGGCCATCAGGAAGGCGATCGTTGCCTGATCCAGGTCGCCAATGCGCTCAGCGAGTTGATCAAGCAATATGACGGCTCCATCGGCCGCTATGGCGGTGAGGAATTCATCGTCCTGGCCCGCATGGGCAGGAAAGACCAGGTCGCGGATCTCGCGGAAGCCATTTGCCGCACGGTCGAGAACCTGGCGATCGCGCACGAGTTGCGGCGGGACGGCATCGCGATCGTGACGGCGAGCGTGGGCGCCGCATTCACCAGGAAGCAGACCGCCGCCAAGCTGGAAAAGATCATCCACGAGGCCGATCGAGCGCTCTATCTGGCAAAAGCCAGCGGCCGAAACTGTGTCCGGCTGTTCGATCCGACCGATCCCCAGAGCAGCGACGAGAGCGAGAACCTGGCGGCTTTGCTGAAGATCGCGATCGGCCAGGATCTCGTTTCGCTCGTCTATCAGCCCATCCAGGACGTCGCGTCGGGCAGGGTCGAGGCCGTGGAGGCGCTGATGCGCCTCAAGATGCTGGACGGCACCCTGGTTCCGCCGAGCCTGTTCATTCCCGTCGCGGAGCGAACCGGCGCCATCCTCGAGCTCGGGCGTTGGGCAATAAGGACGGTGTGCGCCGAGCTCCTGGCGCAGGATCACGTGCGCGTCGTCAGCGTCAACGTCTCGCCGATCCAGCTCAAGACGCCCGGCTTCGCGACATCGGTCGCGACCATTCTGGGCGAGACCGGCGTGACCGGCAACAGGCTGGCCTTCGAGATCACCGAAGGGCTGGAGATGGAGATGCACTCCGACATCCTGCGCTGCATCAGCGACCTGAAGCTGCTCGGGATCAGGATTTGGCTCGATGATTTCGGGACGGGCTTCGCCGGCCTTTCGTGGCTTCGTCTCATCGATTTCGATACGGTCAAGATCGACCGCTCGTTTCTCCACGACTGCGGCACCCCCAAGGGCATGGCGATGCTGCAGGACATCATCGCGCTGGTCAGAAATCGCGGCCACAAAATCCTGGTCGAAGGGGTGGAGACCGAGGAGCAGATGCTCCTCATGCGCCAGTTCGGCATAGACAAGGTCCAGGGCTTTCATGTCGGCCGCCCGGCTCCGGCCGCGATTTTCCAGGCCAAACGGGCCGTTCAAAAACGGCCGTTCACGGTCCTCAAGTCGGCGTGACGCCGAAGCAGGCGGTGGCTTGACCGGCCATTGGCCCGTCAAGCCCGCGTGTTTCTGGCCGCGATTGCCGTCCGGTCGTGCCTACAGCATGTCGCGGCGAATAGGATTCGCCCGACCTGCTGTAGGTGATTTTATGCATGTCGTTATGCCGGAACCGAGGACACTTCCGGGCGGCATGCATTATGCCGTCTGGAACGTCCTGCGTGGCAGCGGCGGGAAGGCGATGGCTATGCCCGCGGCGCCCAGTCCGATGAGAGCCGAGCCGATGAACAGCCAATGGTAGCTGGCATAAGCGTCGAAGATCATGCCGCCGGCAAGCGGCCCCAGCGCCATGCCGAGGCTGGAGAGCATGGTGGCGGCGCCGAACACGGTGCCGAGGATGCGCTGGCCGAAATATTCACGCGCCAGCACCGCGTAGAGCGGCATGACGCCGCCATAGGTGGCGCCGAAGATGACGGCCAGCATATAGAACTGGTCGAGCTGGCTGATCGAGAGATAGGCGGCAATGACGATCGCCTGGATCGCCAGCCCGGCGATCAGCACCGGCTTGACGCCGAGCCTGTCGGCAAGCACGCCGTAGAGCAGCCTGCCGCCGAGCCCAGCCAGACCCTCGACACTGTAGATCGAGACAGCGGCCATCGGGGCGACGCCGCACAGCATGGCGTAACTGACCATGTGAAAGATCGGGCCGGAATGGGCCGCGCAGCAGGCGAAGAAGGTCAGCCCCAGCACGATGAATTGCGGCGAGCGCAGCGCCTGCCCGACCGTCAGGCCGGCGCCTTCGGCGACTGGCGCCGCGGCCGCATCGGAGGCGGCGGGCTTCGGCGGCTGGCGCACCAGAAGGACGGCGGGCAATAGGAGCACCCAGGCCAGGAGGCCGATGTCGAACATGGCGGTGCGCCATTCATAGGCCGAAATCAGCCAGCGGGCCAAGGGCGAGATCGTCATCGGCGCCACGCCCATGCCGGCCGAGACCAGCGATACCGCCAGCCCGCGATTGGTGTCGAACCAGCCTGAGGTCAGCGCGATCATGGGCGCGAAGAAGGCGCTGGCCGCAAGCCCGACGAGCACGCCATAGGTGATCTGGAAGGTGAGAAGCGAACCGGCGCGGCTTGCCAGCACCAGCGCCAGCCCGAGCAGCACGGCACCGATCGTCACGACGATTCGGGCGCCGAAGCGGTCAGACAGGGCGCCCCAGGCGAATCCGCCGAGGCCCATCACCAGGAAGTTGAGCGTCATGGCGCTCGAAATGCCCGCGCGCGACCAGTTGGTATCGAGCGCCATGGGTTCGAGGAAGATCGCCAGCGAGAACATGGTGCCGATGGCGACGCAGGACATCAGCGCGCCAGCCGCGACGATGACCCAACGGTAGGAAAGGTTCATGGTTTTCTCCCATGCCGGAACGCAGTCTTGAGGCGGCACGGTCCAGCTTCGCCGTGCCCTTGCGTCCGTAGGACGCCGGCATCGGCGTTCATCCTACAATCCGGTTGCATTTTTTATCCAGTCTGGATGCCCGGATTGCGGCGGTGCCCCGAAATACTGGCTCCCTGAATTTGACCTCCATTTTCGATCGTGCTTTCGAGTTGCAAGCTGCTGCATTCCTGGCCTGTCCTAGATCGGCAGTTCCGACGTGTATTTGATCGTCTGGCTCGGCACGTCGGTCTTGACGTTCTGCACGCCCTTGATGCGGCTGAGATGTTCCGACTGGAAGCGGCGGTAGTCGTCGATGCCGGCTGCCACCACGCGCACCATGGCGTCGCAGTCGCCCAGCATGAGATAGCATTCCATCACTTGCGGCAGCTTGGCCACCTCGGTGGCGAAATGTTCGATCGTGTCCTCGTCCTGCGCCTTCAGCCAGATGCGGGTGAAGAAGGTGAGGCCCTTGCCGATGCTGGCCGGATTGATCACGGCGACATAGCGGTCGATGATGCAGGCTTCCTCCAGCAGCTTGACGCGCCGCAGGCAAGGCGAGGGCGACAGGCCGACCTCATTTGCCAGATCATTGTTGGCCATGCGGCCGTCGCGCTGCAGCGCCCGCAGGATGCGCTTGTCGATGTCGTCGAGCTTCATGGTGTTGAATTCCATTTTCCTGGCAATATGTGACAGTGAATGCCAAAATTGGCTCAAAGACAACAATCTTCGCAACCAAATTGCCGAGAAGTGTGGGTATGTTTTGCTCCTGACACCCAAGAAATTTCAAACGCGGGGCAGGGCGGCTGTGAGGCTGGCCTGTGGCAGACCATGAGCATTTCACAGGCAGTCGAAGCGGCCGGCAATGGTTCGCAATCCGAGTTCCGTCGTGGTGTGACGTCCTGCGCGCCGGTGCAGGTCGGCACCATTCCCTACGCGCTGGTGCTTGGCGCCCAGGCCACGCAGAAGGGGCTGAGCACGGTCGAGTTATCGATGATGACCGGGCTGAACTTCGCCGGCGGCTCGGAATTCGCGGCGATCCAGCTGTGGACGTCGCCGCCGCATATCCTCCTCATCGTCGCCATCACCTTCCTGGTCAACAGCCGTCATTTGCTGATGGGAGCGGCGCTGGCGCCATTCCTGCGCGAACTGCCGCGGCGCAAGGTTTTCCCGGCGCTGTTCCTCATGTGCGACGAAAGCTGGGCGCTGGGCCTGGCCGACGCCAAGCAGCGCGCCGCCGCGGGCATCGGCCCGGCCTTCAGCCCGCGCTACTATATGGGCGCCGCGCTGGCGATGTATCTCACCTGGGTGGCTTTCACCTCGCTCGGCGCCTTGCTCGGCCCGATGCTGGGCGATGTCGGGACCTATGGTTTCGACATGGCGTTTCCGGCCGTCTTCCTGGTGCTGATGCGCGGCATGTGGAAGAGCGTGGCGGCGGCGCGGCCCTGGCTGGTCAGCCTAGTCGTCGCGGCCCTTGTCTATCTCTTCATTCCCGGCGCCTGGTATGTCGCGGCGGGTGCGGTGTCGGGGCTGCTTGCTGCCTGGTTGATGGCAGGTGATGCATGATCGACATGACAACCCTTTTCACCATCGTGCTGATGGCCGGAGTCACCTATCTCACACGGATCGGCGGCTATGTCGTCCTGCGCAACCGTGTGCTGAGCGCGCGGGCGACCGCGGTGATGGAGGCGGCACCCGGTTGCGTGCTGATCTCGGTCATCGCGCCGGCCTTCGTGTCGCGCAATCCCGCCGACCTTCTGGCGCTGGCCATCACCTTCATCGCCGCGACGCGGCTTTCGATGCTGCCGACCGTGCTGATCGGCGTCGCTTCGGCGGCCCTGCTCAGGCTTTTCATTGGCTAAAACGAAAAAGGCAGGCGCGAACGCCTGCCTTTCGAGTTCAGATGATCGCGAGCCTTACGCGGCGGCAGCGGCCTGCTGGCTGGCCACCACGGCATCGACCTTGGCGGTCGCCTTGGCGAGCGCCGCGGTGACCGCGTCGGGCCCCATGCCGACGCCTTCGATGCGGATGACATCGACATCGGTCATGCCGAGGAAGCCGAGCACGCCGCGCAGATAGGGAATGGCGTGATCGAACTGCACGGCCGCGCCCTCGGAATAGATGCCGCCCGAAGCCAGCACGATATAGACCTTCTTGCCGGTGACGAGGCCCTTGGGGCCGTTCTCGCCATAGGCAAAGCTCCGGCCGGAGCGGGCGATGTGGTCGACCCAGGACTTCAGCGTCGAGGAGATGTTGAAGTTGATGAAGCCGGTGGCGAGGATCACCGTGTCGGCGGCGAACAACTCGTCGAGCACGACGTCGGAAACGCCCACCACTTCGGCCTGGCGCGGGGTGCGCGCTTCAACCGGGGTGTAGATGCCGGTCGCATAATCGGTATCGATATGCGGCAGCGGGTTGGCGACGAGATCGCGCACGACCAGCGTGTTCGACGGGTCGGCGGCCAGAAGCTTCTGGGCGAATTCGGTGGCGATGCGGGTCGAGTGCGAGGCAGCGCCGCGCGGGCTCGAGGTAACAAGAAGAATGGACATAGCGGGTCTCTCCAGTGGAATGAATTGTCCCGCTCCATATGGGGCTATCGATCCATCAGATAAACTGGTATATTTTCTATATGATCCATCTATCGAATGGATAGGATAAATGCAGCCGAACCCGACCCTCGACCAGCTCCAGATCCTTGTCGCCGTTGCCGACACCGGCAGTTTCTCGGCCGCAGGCCGCAAGCTCAACCGGGCGCAATCCGTCATCAGCTACGGCATCGCCAATCTCGAGGCGCAGCTTGGGCTGAAGCTGTTCGAGCGCGAGGGCACGCGCGAGCCGCAACTGACCGAGATCGGCCGGGCCATGCTGGAAGACGCGCGGCGCATGGTGAGCGTGCTGCAGCGCATCCGCTCACGCGCCGACGGCCACCATCATGGGCTGGAGGCCGAGGTGGCGCTGGCGGTCGACGTGGCATTGCCTTCACCCGTGCTGGTGCGGGTGCTGAAGGCGTTCGAGAAGCAGTTCCCGACCGTGACGCTGCGCCTGCATATCGGCACGCTCGGCCTCATTCCCGATCTCGTCGTCAGCGGCCAGGCGGATCTCGGCATTGGCGGCTTGCTGGGCGATGTCGACGTGCACCTCGTGCGCATCGGCTTCATGTCCCTGGTGCCGGCGGCCGCACCCAACCATCCACTGGCGCTGCTGCCGAAGCCGGTGGCGCTCGAGGATGTGCGCGAGCACACGCAGCTCGTCGTCATTGACCAGTCCGAGCGCACCAAGGGACGCGATTACGGCGTCTTCGCCTATCGCACCTGGCGACTGACCGACATGCGCACCAAGCACATATTGATGCGCGAGGGGCTGGGTTGGGGCGGGCTGCCGCGCTGGCTGATCGCCGACGATCTGGCCAGTGGCCGCCTGGTGGAACTTGATCTCGAACCCTACAAGGAAACGAGCTCGCCCTTGTTTGCCATGCACCGCAACGACCGCAGCCCGAAGCCGGCGGCCGCGTGGCTGATCGACCGCTTCAAGCGCGGGCTCGGCTGCTTCAACGAATTCGAGCCCGGCGAGGTGCCCGAGGACGAGCCGGAGACCCATGGCGCTTCTGGTTCCGGTATCTGACCTGGCAACTCGCAGCCGAACTTCTAGGTCCCGCCGCGGACATCACCGGATCACCGTCACCCCGGAAACCACGATCTGCGCCGTGCGGGCCGTCAATCTCCCACGTCTGCGTAGCGTCGGTTTTTCATAGGTCTTTTTCATCTGTCGGTCCCAATGTAAGCCTCGAGGGATGAGTTGAGCCCTGACATAACGAGATACGAGCGTTCCGGTTGCGTCGCCATTCCATCCTCTGCCGCGGAGGGAGGGATTCAAATTAGATTGCGTTCAAACTCTATCCTTGTTATAGATGTCGAACGAAATCTAAATTGGGAGTCGAGATGCGAGTCAGTCGCACACAGGCGGAAGCAAATCGCGACGCGGTCATCAACGCGGCGAGCCGGCTTTTTCGAGAGCACGGCTTTGACGGTATCGGGCTGAAGGATCTGATGAAGGGTGCCGGGCTGACCCAAGGCGCCTTTTACAAGCAGTTCGACTCCAAGGAGGATCTGGCAGCGCAGGCATCGCGGCGAGCGATGGAACACGCGACCCGCAGATGGTCGGCTGTTGCTGCCGGAAGCCCCGACCCCCTTGAAGCCCTTATCGGGCTCTACCTTTCAACAGGGCATCGCGAAGAGAAGAGCGACGGTTGTCCGATCGTGGCGCTTGGTTCGGACGCGGCGCGCCAAGGCGAAGAGGTCAGGGCGCCATTCCAGGATGGCATAGCAGCCCACCTCGAGGTTCTCGACGAATTGATGCCGGCGGCAAAAGGTCCAAAAACCCATCGCAAGGCGATGGCGATGCTGTCTCTGATGGTGGGTGCCGTGACGATCTCCCGTATCCTCAAGGATGAAGAGATGTCGCAGGGTTTTCTCGATGCCGCCGCCGGCGAAGTCAGGCGAATTGCGGCCGCGCAGGAATAGAGGCGGTTATCGCGACCGGGCGCCCGCGCTGCGCCATCACGCGAACGGATCAAGCAGAATGACAGCTGGAGTAGAGATGCGTCGGATCGTTATTACAGGCATGGGAGCAGTCAGCCCTCTTGGGGCCAGCGTGGCGACGTCCTGGTCCCGGCTCCTGGCTGGCCGCTCGGGCATAAGGAGCCTGCCGGCCGAAATGGTGGGAGACCTGCCGGCGAAGGTCGGCGGAACGGTTCCCTCGTTGCAGGAAGACCCCGAAGCCGGCTTCGATCCAGACACCGTCCTGGCCCCGAAGGAACAGCGCAGGGCGGACCGCTTCATTGTCTTTGCACTGGCGGCGGCGGAAGAGGCGCTGGCCCAGGCGGGGTGGAAGCCGGTCTCGGACGATGACAGGGCTCGCACCGCGACGATCATCGCTTCGGGTGTCGGAGGATTTCCCGCGATAACCGAAGCCGTGCGAACCGTCGACCAGCGCGGTGTTCGGCGTCTCTCACCGTTCACCGTGCCATCTTTCCTGGTGAACATGGCAGCGGGACAAATTTCGATCCGACACGGGTTCAAGGGTCCGCTCGGCGCTCCGGTGACGGCCTGCGCGGCCGGCATCCAGGCGATCGGCGATGCGGCGCGTCTCATCCGCGCCAATGAGGCCGACATCGCGGTCTGCGGCGGAACGGAAGCCTGCATGAATGCGGTCAGCCTCGGCGGCTTTGCCGCGGCACGCTCCCTTTCGACCTCCTTCAATCACCGTCCCGATCAGGCGTCCCGTCCGTTCGACATGCTGCGAGACGGCTTCGTCATGGGCGAAGGAGCCGGAATCCTGGTCGTCGAGTCCTTGAGCCATGCGCTTGCGCGCGGCGCCAAGCCGCTGGCCGAGCTCGTCGGCTACGGCACGACGGCGGATGCTTATCACATCACGTCCGGACCCGAGGATGGCGACGGTGCGCGCCGAGCCATGGAGATCGCGATCGCCCAAGCCGGCATTTCGGCACGGGAAGTCCGCCATCTCAACGCGCACGCGACCTCCACGCCGGTCGGCGATGCGGGAGAGATCGAGGCGATTAAAAGGGTCTTCGGCGCGGACTTCGGCATAGCGGTCAGCGCAACGAAGTCGGCGACCGGACATCTGCTCGGAGCCGCCGGCGGGCTGGGGGCCATCTTCACGGTGCTGGCGCTCAGGGACCAGGTCGCACCGCCGACGCTCAATCTGAGCGCCCCCGATCCGGCCGGCGACGGGATCGACTTCGTCGCAAACCACGCCCGGCCAATGGAGATGGACTACGCGATCTCCAATGGCTTCGGCTTTGGCGGGGTTAACGCCAGCGCGTTGTTCCGGCGCTGGACGGACTAGCCAGCCGGTACGACCGCCGGAGCGGCCGCTGATGAGCCGCTGGCCCTGGACGACCAGCGGGCCACATTTTCGAAACGCAACCCTGGCCTAAGAAAGAATTTCCATGAACAAAACCAATCTCGGCGTCGCCCTGGTCACCGGGGCGTCCTCCGGCATCGGGCACGCAACGGCCAAGGCCCTGCTCGAGGCGGGCTTTCGCGTGTTCGGAACCAGCCGTCGCGAGGCGGGCGAGAGGACCGACGGCGTCACCATGCTGACCTGCGACGTGACCGATGACGCGTCCGTGGCGAAACTGGTCGATGACGTTCTGGCCAAGGCCGGACGCATCGACCTGCTTGTCAACAATGCCGGGATGGGTCTGTTTGGCGGCGCGGAGGAGTCCTCGACTGCGCAGGCCCAGGCACTGTTCGACGTGAACGTCTTCGGCGTGTTGCGCGTGACCAATGCGGTGCTGCCGGCAATGCGGCGCCAGGGAAAGGGCAGGATCGTCAATTTGAGTTCGGTACAAGGGTTCATCCCGGCTCCCTATTTCGCGCTTTATGCGTCGACCAAACATGCCATCGAGGGCTATTCCGAATCACTCGACCACGAACTGCGCCCGTTCGGCATTCGCGTTGCATTGGTCGAGCCCGCCTATACACGCACCTCGTTCGAGGAGAATCTCGCTGCTCCCGATCAGGTGCTTGATATCTATGACTCCGCGCGCGCCGGCATGACCCTAGCCGTGCGGAAATCGATGGAAAGCGGCGATGCGCCCGAAGCGGTGGCGGCGACGGTCTTGAAAGCGGCCACCGATCCCGCTCCGAAGAGGCGCTATACGGCGGGAAAGATGGCGCGCCAGGTCAGTCTCCTGCGCCGTTTCGTCCCCGCGACCGCATTCGACAAGAGCCTGCGAAAGCAGCTCGGGTTGCCGGTCTGAGAGGGGGCTTTACTCGCGAACACCGAGCTGACCAGGAACCAACTTCAGGCGCGCGACAGTCCGTCGATCAGCGCCATAAGGACGGCGCGGTAGTCCTCGGCTGATGCGCCCGCCTCGATGGCGAGCGCCGCCCGATCGAAAGCCGAGCCGAGCAGGGCTGTCAGCGCCTCCGCCGGCAGCTTTGTCATCGATCGTGCGCGCATGGCCGCGACAAGGCCTTCACGCAGCGAGCGGTTGCCGTGGCGGTTATCGATGGCATCCATGGCGGCACGGCCGAGTACGGCCGGGCCGTCGAGCAGCAAGAGCCGCGTGCGGCCGGGCGCGCGCATGGCGGTGAGATAGGCTTCTGACCCGGCAATCAGCGCATCGCGGGGGCTGAACGAAGGCGGGGAGGCGCGGTCGATCTCTTTCGCCACCGCCGCGGCCTCCTGTTCAACCACGGCGGCGAATAGCGCCTGCTTGTCGGCAAAGTGGTGGTAGAGCGCGCCGCGCGTCACGCCGGCGGCGGCGACGATCTCCGGCGTGCCGGTCTCGGCATAGGACTTCTCCGTAAACAGTTTGCGCGCCGCCGCGATCAGGTCGGCGCGTGTCGCCTCGGTGCGGTCGCGGTTCGAGCGGCGTCCGGATTCCTGTTGCATACATGCAGCCTGTATGTTAATCCACTTTACATGCAGACTGTATGTTAATTGACGGGAGAAGGAAAGATGAAGACGACGAGCTACTATCCGGTGCTGATGACCGGCGATGTCGCCGGCACGGCGGCCTTCTATGTCGAGCATTTCGACTTCCGGGCCCTGTTTACGAGCGACTGGTACGTGCACCTGCGATCGGTGGACAACAGCAGGGTGAACCTCGGCATCGTCCAGGGCAACCACGAGACGATCCCGGAGGAGGGGCGAGGGCGGACCTCGGGCCTGCTGATCAATTTCGAGGTCAGGGATCCCGATGCGGTCTATGAGCGGATCCTTGCTGCCGGCCTGCCGATCCTGCGCACGCTGCGCGACGAGCCCTTCGGCCAGCGCCATTTCATCACCAAAGACCCCAACGGCGTGCTGATCGACGTCATCAAGCCGATCCCGCCCAGCGAGGAGTTCCTGGCGCAGTATGCGGAAGGCGCGGCGGGGGCTTGAGCGGCCGCCTCAGCTCGCCCTTGCCACCGGTGTCACCGCCACATGGCTGACGCCGGTGCGGCGCACCACGGTGCACTGGGTCTCGCGGCCGATGCGCTCGGCGTCGAGCATGCGCACGAGGTCGTCGACGCCGGTGACCGGTCGTCCGTCAATGGCGGCGATGATGTCGCCTTCCTTGAGACCCGCCTTGGCCGCCGGGCCGTCCTTCTCGACACTGCGCAGCCGTACGGCCGTGCTGGTCGAGACCTGCGACAAGAGTGCTGCGCGGCGCGGCAAATTGACGGTGTCGGCGGAGATGCCGATGAAGGCGCGGCGCACCCGGCCGAAGCGGATGATCTCGGAGATGACGAATCTTGCGGTGTTGGAAGCGACGGCGAAGGCGATGCCTTGCGCGCCGTGGATCATGGCGGTGTTGACGCCGATCACTTCGCCCGCCGACGACACCAGCGGCCCACCGGAATTGCCGGGGTTGAGCGCCGCATCGGTCTGGATGACGTCGTCGATCAGCCTGCCGGTCGAAGCGCGCATCGAGCGGCCGAGCGCCGAGACGACGCCAGAGGTGACCGTCCACTCGAAGCCGAGCGGATTGCCGATGGCAATCGCGATCTGGCCGCGCCGCAGCCGCTTGGAATCGCCGAGCGGCGCCACATCGGCGAAGCTGCCGTCGGCGCGCACCAGGGCGATGTCGGTATCGGGATCGCGGCCGAGCACGCGGCCCTCGCTGGAGGCGCCGTCCGGCATCGAAACGCGCACCGTCTTTGCATCGCCGACGACATGGAAATTGGTGACGACCAAGCCGTCCGGCGCGATGACGAAGCCCGAGCCATGGCCGCCCGGGCCGCCGATGCGCTCGATGCGGCAGACCGCCGGGCCGATGCGGTCGACGGCGTCGGCTACTGTTTCGGAATAGGCGTCGAGCAAGGTGTCATCGGATTGGATTTTGGGGGCGGCGAGGGCCATCAGTTGGGTTCCGTGTTTTCAGGCTTTTTCGTGACTATATGTGCGGAGCGGCCCGAACCGCCGCGACCTGACCAGATGGCCAGTCGAACCCGTAACTAGCCGTCAGGCGAGTACCTGCAGGCGCGCCGTCGAGCGATATCTGGGACATGCAAGAAACCCAGGAGACCCTTATGAGCGACTTCAATCTGAGCGCGTTTTCAGACGCCATCGCCGATCTGGCCGCCAAGGCCGCCCCCGCAACGGCGAGCTTCACCACCCATCATCACCGCACGGCCAGTGCCTTCCATTGGAGGGACGGTTATTTCGTCACCGCCGAGGAAGCCGTCGAGGCCGGCGAGGAGATCGAACTGACGCTGGCTTCGGGCGAGACAGTGAAGGCCGAGCTGGTCGGTCGCGATCCTTCGACGGGCGTCGCCCTGATGAAGCCGGCGGATGCGGCCAACGCGCCTGCCCTTGCCAAGGCCGATGCCGTTCGGCCGGGCAACATCGCCATTGCCATCGGCAACAGCCAGGGTTCGGCACTGGCTGTGTCCGGCTCGGTCGGCGAGGTTGGTCCGGCCTGGCGCTCGATGCGCGGCGGCGCCATCGACCGGCGCATCAATCTGGCCGTCGGCGCCGGCGGCCGCTTCGAGGGCGGCCCGGTGCTCGACGCCAAGGGCGCGCTGATCGGCATGCTGCTGTTCGGGCCGCGCGGGCGCGCGCTGGTCATGCCGTACGAGACGATCGAACGGGCCGTCGCCACCTTGCGCGAAAAGGGCCATGTCGCGCGCGGCTATCTCGGCGCCGGCCTGCATCCGGTTCGCGACCGCGACGCGCATGGCGCAATGGTGATGAGCCTCGACGACAATGGCCCGGCCAAGGCCGCCGGCCTCTCGCTCGGTGACATCATCGTGGCGTGGAACGGCGAGGCCGTGCATGGTCCGCGCGACCTTATCCGCCGGCTCGGGCCCGACAGCGCGGGCGCTTCGGTGACGTTGGGTGTCGTGCGCGGCGGCGAGCAGCGCGACGTCGTGCTGACTATCGGCGAAAAGCCGCTGAGCTGAGAGGATCGATGGAAACACTCGCCAGCGACCGGATCGGGACCGACAGTGCGGCTTCGCGGCGGCTGGTGGTGCTGATTGCGCTTGCCGATGCCGGACGCGCCGAGCGCCTGGCGGCATCGCTTGCCGCCAGCGACGACCTGTTGCCGATGGTCGTTGGCGGCGGCAGGGCCGACGTTGCGGTCGTCGACGACAGGAGCGGTGATGCCGTGCCGGCCTCGGTGCCACGGGTGCTGCTCTCGGCGCGTGCCAGCGCAGAGCGGCCTGCCGGCGAAGTGTTTGCCGTCATGCCCGCCGGCGCGGACGACCTGCTGATCGCCGCGGCGGCGCGGTTGGCCGCCGCTGGCTACAGCATATCGGGCAATGGCCGCGCGCCCGGACATCGCGAGGATTTCCACGCAGGCGAGCCGTTCGAGGATGAAGTTTTGGACGAGCACGCCGCCCGGCCAGCGCTGTCCCCGCGCGAGGCGGAAGTGCTGGCGCTGCTTGCCGAAGGGGCGCCCAACAAGGTGATCGCGCGGCGGCTCAACATTTCCGTGCACACGGCGAAGTTCCATGTCGCCGCGATCCTGATCAAGCTCGGGGCCGCCAATCGTACGGATGCCATCGCCATTGCGATGCGTCAGGGGCTGGTGCTGGTCTGATATTGCTCAGACGGCCGTTTCGATATCGGTCAGTCGAAGGTTATCGCCCTTGAAAAGCAATGGCATGGCTTCGAGCCTTGCCGTGGCGTAGGCAATGCAGTCACCGAAATTCAGCTCCGCCGGGTGCCATCGGCCTCCGCAGCGTCACCATGGCTTCCTGTCGCAAGCTCTTGTATCCCGCCGCGGCGCGGGCAAGGATCGCGCCGACGAAAAGTTGCAGGGAGGCGAAGAAAATGTCGCTCGAGGGAAAGACGCTGTTTATCTCCGGCGGGTCGCGCGGCATCGGGCTGGCGATCGCGCTGCGGGCCGCGCGCGACGGCGCCAATGTGACCATCGCGGCCAAGACCGCCGAGCCGCATCCGAAGCTGCCGGGCACCATCTACACCGCCGCTGAAGAGATCGAGCAGGCGGGCGGCAAGGCGCTGCCGGTGCTGTGCGACATCCGCGAGGAGGCGCAGGTCGCCGAGGCGGTCGCCAAAACCGTCGAGAAATTCGGCGGCATCGATATCTGCGTCAACAATGCCAGTGCCATCCAGCTCACAGGCACGCTGGAAACCGACATGAAGCGCTACGATCTGATGCATCAGATCAACACGCGCGGCACCTTCCTCGTGTCCAAAACATGCATTCCGCACCTGAAGTTGGCCAAAAACCCTCACATCCTGAATCTGGCGCCGCCGCTCGACATGAAGGCCAAATGGTTCAAGAACCACGTCGCCTACACCATGGCCAAGTTCGGCATGTCGATGTGCACGCTGGGCATGAGCGCGGAATTCGCCAGGGATGGCATCGCGGTCAATTCGCTGTGGCCGATCTCGACCATCGACACGGCGGCGGTGCGCAATCTCCTGGGCGGGGCGACCGTGGCGGCGATGAGCCGCTCGCCCGATATCATGGCCGACGCCGCGCATGCGATCTTCATGCGGCCGTCGCGCGAGGCAACAGGCAATTTCTACATCGACGAGGAGGTGCTGCGCGCCGAGGGCGTCAACGATTTCTCGGTCTATGCGCCCGGGGCTACCGGACCGCTGGCGGGAGATTTCTTTGTGCCGGACGAGGTGTTTGCGAATTCCGATACGAAGATCAGGACAGCCTTCTAGAAATGCCTGGGATAGTCCATGCGCTGATGCAAAATGCGTACGACGTTGATGGATCCCTGGCCCATTCGCAGAAACACCACGTGTGACCCGACGGCATACTTCAACAAATCCGGACGGATATTCGAGGCGCTTCTCGCGATCGTTGGGAATTGATCTATAAGTTTGACCACGGAGTGGATGGTGCGGATATACGCCTCCGCTCGCTCCGCGCCCCATTCACCTAAGGAATGGTCCCATATGGCGTCCAGGTCTGCTTTCGCCTTCGGCGAAAACCGGACGGTCCGCTTCACCGGTGTTTCTTGGACTTGAGAAAAGCCTCGATGTCGAATGGCTCGGGATCGCCAGAGTTGTCCCCCTCATCAATAGCAGCCCGAAGCTGCTCAAGCTTCAGTTCCTGTTCTTCCAAAAGACGCAGGCCTGCGCGAACGGCTTCGCTGGCTGAGCCGAAGCGGCCGCTCGCGATCTGTCGCTGGATAAAGGCGTCGTACTGATCACCCAATGTGATGGACGTGTTCTTGGGCATCATCAATCTCCGATACCAATAGATGGTATCAATTCGTCGGAAAGTTGACAAGCATTGGAGCGCGGTCTCTCATTCACGCCTGCCTTGCTCAGGCCCCTCAGCCGGCGTTGGCAGCGTATTCGGCCACCAGACCATCGATGGGCTTGATGCAAAAAACCCCGCCGGAGAGGGCCGGCGGGGCTCGATGCGTCCCGCTGGAGTCGGGACGGGGCAGGGAACGCCCAGTGCAGAATCTGGGGTGCGAAGCCCGGTGATTCAATGAGCCGGCTCCAAGGGCTGTACAATTCTTGTTGACCCGGCAGCGCTGCTGCCAGTTCCAGCCCATCCCGGTGACCGGGATGAGCTGCTATTGCCGACCTGATTCCAGAAATCACCGCAAGGCGCTGGAAACGCAGGTCAATTGTTGCTCGCCACCGGCGCCACCAGCGAGGTGATGCGACGGATGGCGACGCGCCTGTTCTCGCGGTTGGGCGCCGAGGTGTCGACCTTCAGATACTCCTCGCCATAACCCTGTGTCGTCAGATTCTCGGGCGGGATGCCGAAGGCATTGGTCAGCGCTTCCGCAACCGCTTCGGCACGGCGATCCGACAGTGCAAGGTTCGCCTCCGGCGTTCCGACGGCGTCGGTATGGCCCTCGATCAGGAAGGTCTCGGCTGGGTTCTTCTTCAGCAGTTTCTCCATGGCGTTGGCGACGCCCTCCAGTTTCTGCACCTCGGTGTCGGAGATCGAAGAAGAGCCGAATTCGAAGTTCAGCGTGTCGAGGTCAATGCGCCGAGCAATGTCACGCACGCGGGCCGAACGCTTGACCTCGTTGATCGAATAGAGGCGCTGCACCTTCTCCACCGGCGGCTGTTCGAGGAAGGTATAGTAGTCGTCGTCGCTTTCGACATCCTCGGAATCGAGAATGTAATCCCGGCGCGGGATGGTCAGCCGGATCGGCGGCAGGTCATCGCCGGGATCGCGCCAGTCGTTTTCGTCCTGGTAGCTGCGCTCGTCGACATAGCTCAGCACATATTCGCGACCGTCGGGCGCGATGCGCGACCGCTGCAGAATGTCGCCGTAGCGGTTGCGGATGGTGACGATCCGGAAGCCATTGTCGCGCTCGACCGTCTCGCGCGTGCGGCCCTGCGGCAGGTCCTCGTAGTAGACGTCCTTGGCGCCGCGGGTCAGGCGCGGGCGATCATTGCTCTGGACGAACGTCTGATCGTTGAACTGGATGATGACCCGGTCACCGATCTCCTTGAGCACGTCGACGCCCTTGGGCCGGCGGCGATCACGAATGTCCTCGTCAGGCGCGCGCTCGAGGCGCTTGCCCTGCTCCTGAGTCACAGGCACGATCTTTTCGGGCCTGATCGCCTCCTGGGCGGTCCTATCGTCCGTTGGGGGCGGACCCTGATCCACCGGCGCCACTACCGGCTTGCGGCCCTGGTTACCGCCCTCCTGGGCATTCTGCCCGCCATTTTGCTGCCCACCATTCTGCTCTTCGCCATTCTGGTTGGCGGGCTTGCGGCCGCCCTGGCCATTCTCGCCGCGACCCTTGCGCTTGGCATCCTTCTGGCTGTCGAGGATGGGGGCGGCGTTCTTGTCGGCGGGTGCTTCCCCCTGAACGGGGTTTTCGCCCTGGACAGGCGCGGCCTTCCCGCCGGTGGCGGGCTGCTCTCCCGTCGCCGGCTGTTCGCCGGTGGCGGGCTGTTTGCCGGTCAGCGGCTGTTCGCCGGTCGCAGGCTGCTCACCGGTCGCCGGCGGTTCGCCAGCCGGTTTCCTGCCGTGTTTCTTCGTCTTGTCCTGCGACTGCTCGCCCTGGGCGGCAGGCTGCTCGCCGGCGGGGGCCGGTTCAACCTTCGGCGTCGCTTCGCCGGCAGGAGCTTCCTTGGGCGTCGGGGCGGTCTCCGGCACGGCGGCCGGCGCCTCTTTCTGCTGATCCTGCTTGTGTTTCCTGCCGGGCTTGACCGGCTGGTTGTCGTTGGCGGGCGCTGCCTCGCCGGCGGGCGCCTGTTCGGTCTGCTGCTGCTGGTCGCGCTTCTTCCTGCGCGGCTGCTGCTCGTCGGTGGCGGGCGCTGCCTCGCCGGCGGGCGCCTGTTGGGTCTGCTGCTGCTGGTCGCGCTTCTTCCTGCGCGGCTGCTGCTCGTCGGTGGCGGGCGCTGCCTCGCCGGCGGGCGCCTGCTCAGCCTGCTGCTGCTGGTCGCGCTTCTTCCTGCGCGGCTGCTGCTCGTCGGTGGCGGGCGCTGCCTCGCCGGCGGGCGCCTGCTCGGCCTGCTGCTGCTGGTCGCGCTTCTTCCTGCGCGGCTGCTGCTCGTCCGTCGCCGGCGCTGCCTCGCCGGCCGGTGCCTGCTCAGCCTGCTGCTGCTGGTCGCGCTTCTTCTTGCGCGGCTGCTGTTCTTCGGCCGCGGGGGCGGGCTTCTCGGCGGCGGGAGCGGACTCCGTCTGCTGCTGCTGCTCGCGCTTCTTCTTGCGCAGCTGTTCCTGGTCGCTCTGCCCCTGATCGGTGGGCGTGTCCTGCGCCAGGATGATCAGCGGCGTCGCGCCGCGCTGCATGGGGCCGAACGCGGCTGTCCCCTGGAGCGGGGACGCGCCTAACGGCGCGGATGCCATCAACAGGCCAAGGGCTGTGCCTGCCAGAATCCGTGGTTGGCGTTTCATCGAAATTCTCCTTGTGGGGTCCCATCCTTGCCGAAACCGCTTTTAACGAAATTGGTTCCAGCGGCGCATCGTTAGGGGCCGTACGGGGCTATTGGCCGGCCTTTTGAAGGCAAATTCGTGTCATTCGAACGAGTTACCGCGCCATTTCCCGCTCTTGCAGCGCTTGACCTCGGCGTCGGCTGGGGCCACATGCCGGAAATGGAAACGCCGTTCTGGAAAACCAAGACGCTGGAAGAGATGAGCCCCACGGAGTGGGAATCGCTCTGCGACGGCTGCGGCAAGTGCTGCCTGTCGAAGCTCGAGGACGAAGACACCGGCGAAATCTACTGGACCAGCGTCGGCTGCCGGCTGTTCGACGCCGAAAGCTGCCGCTGTGCCGACTATGCCAACCGACTGGCGCGCGTTCCCGATTGCGTCGGGCTGACGCCGCAGAATGTGCGCACCATCAGCTGGCTGCCCAGCACCTGCGCCTACCGGCTGGTGGCCGAGGGCCGCGACCTCTACTGGTGGCACCGGTTGGTATCGGGCAGTGCCGAGACCGTGCATGAGGCCGGCATCTCGATGCGCGGCCGGGTCAAGGCCAGCGAGACCGACCTTGCCGAGCCGGAAGACTATTTTGACTATATGCTCGACGACGAGCCCTGAGGCGCGGACATCGGCAGGAGTTTGCCTGTCGGGAACAAGGACGAGGGAGGCGTTTGGCGCGGATATTGTTTGAATGCCGGCAAGGGATTTGGCCGGCGAGGGATTTGCAAATGACCGGGGCTTTGCCCCGCCGGCGCCAGATGAACCGCAGATGAACGGGCAGTTCGTAAACAGTTCAGGCAGGCCAGTGCATTCTCCCGCCATCGGTTTCACGAGGACGGGCGCAAGCCCGCAACAAGGAGAGAGAACCATGTACACCACCATCAAGACGGCAGCGCTTTCGGCTCTGGTCGGCCTCGGCGCGCTGACGGCCATCCCCGCCCATGCCGACAGCCTCTATCTCGGCTTCGGCAACAACCAGGATCCGCGCTTCGGCGTCTATGCCGGCGACGACGGCTATCGGCATCGCCGCGACGACTGGCGCCGCGACGGCTGGCGCCGCGGCTGCTCGCCGGATCGCGCCCTCGACAAGGCCGAGCGCATGGGCCTCTACCGAGCCCGCATCGTCGATGCCAACCGTCGCGTGGTCAAGGTGATGGGCCGTCAGGACGGCGACCGTGTCGTCATCGTGTTCGCCAACGAGCGCGGTTGCCCGGTCATCTATCGCTGAGGCTTAGGCCTGGAGGCTGATCTTCTGCGAAGACCAGCCTGGAGACACGACCTTCCATGAAGGTCGGTCTGGACTAGCGGAGCCCCTGTCCCATTGGGCGGATGCGGCTCGAAAAAACCCCGCGGGAGCGATCCCGCGGGGTTTTTCATGCGGGCCAAGGGACGGACGATGGCCGGCAGGACCGGCCATCCACTCAACCCGGTTACTTCAGTTCGAAGGTAACGGTGACCTGGACATTGTAGGCGTTCTCGCCGGCCTGCACCGGCGCTGCCCCGGCCGCGGCGTCGAAGGCTTTGGCGTTGATCGGCATCGGCGCCGGCCTGATGTTCTGATCCGTGATCTCGAGCACCCGGCCGAGGCTGACGCCGGCCGCCTCGGCCAGCGTCCTGGCCTTGGCCGTGGCGTCGGCGACAGCCTTCTTGCGCGCCTCGGTGACGGTGGCCGCCGGATTGTCATTGGTGAAGGCGATGCCGCCGCCCTGGTTGACGCCGAGCGACACCGCCTTGTCGAGGACCTCGCCTGTCTTGTCGACGTCGCGCACGCGCACCGAAAGCGTATTGGTCACCTGATAGGCGATGAGTTCGGCCTCCTGGCTGCCGTCGGGCTTGTTGGTGTAGTTGTAGCGGGGGTTGATCTGGATGCCCGCGGTCTGCAGGTCGCGATCCTTGATGCCTGCGGCCTTCATCGCGGCGATCACGGCGGCCATGGCGTCATTGTTGGCGTCGAGCGCGGCGCGCGCCGTCTTGGCTTCGCGCATGACGCTGAGCGTCAGGATCGCCAGATCGGGAGCCACGGTTGCTTCGCCCTCGCCGGACACGATGATGCGGGGCGGCGTCGGCAGGTCGGTGGCTCCAGCCATCGCCGGAAAGGCGATTGCAGCGGCGAGCGCGAGGGGCAAAAGATGTTTGGTCATGAAAATCTCCTTGGTCTGCGATCAGGTCGCAAGGGTCGCGTAGAGCGCGATTATGGGTTGATTTGGGCGATCTGCGAAAGCCCGCCGGTAAAGCCTTGTGCGGCGATGCGAAAAACATTAATCCAGCCCGCGTGGGGCCTGTAGCTCAATGGTTAGAGCCGGCGGCTCATAACCGCTTGGTTGGGGGTTCGAGTCCCTCCGGGCCCACCAAAAGTCTCATTCAAGTAGTTGATTTTGATAGATATTTCAGAGGCGGCCCACAACGTGGACTCGAACCCCTCTTTCTGACCAGAACTACCCCGGCGATTTTCCTTGCGATCTCGGAATCGCTTGGTCATTAAGTTCACCTTCGCCGTTTCCTGAAGCAGACATCGTCGGAGACTGCGTTTCTAGGTCGCGAGAATGTTGGCCCTTTCTTGGTCGCGTCTTACAAAACTGCGCCACCCGCCATAGGCGGAGATATCGGCGGCGTCAGTCAGGCCGGCGGTTTCCACCAAAAACCCCTTGGCTGCGCTGCCATCCTCGAGTTCGATCGTTCCTACGCCCAGCGGTGGGGGGATGGCGGCGACGAATCGTCCGAACGCCTCCGGACCCAGCCGCCAGACCTCGACGTCTATTCGCATTCCATCCCTGGAGACCCGGACAAGGCCCGGCTTGGGCACGGATTGGCCGGCAAGCGCGTAGAGCCGGTAGGCAGGTGTGGTTTTCGTTACTCTCGAGAATTGGGCGCCTAGGTCCCTTAGCTGACCGTTGAGCGGCATCCCCGACAGATGCGCGCCGACCACCACCAGATCAATCGTCTGGTCTTGTGCAACGTTGCCAGGCAAGGCACTCCCCGGCTGCGCCCAGCCGGTCGCGCCGAGCGGAAGAGCGCTCATGGCATGAACGTCGCGCGCGAGCGACGCCGTGAGCCAATCCCTGCCCACCATACCCAGCAGGGTCACGCTCATCGGCAGCCCATCGTCGCGCTTGCCGGTCGGCACGGCGATGCCGCACATATCGAGCAGATTGACGAAATTTGTATAGGTACCGAGCCGACTGTTGGTGGTGATCGGATCGGCAAGCACCGCCTGGAGAGCGTAATGCGTTGGTGCCGTCGGCACACAGAACAGGTCGACAGAGGCGATGATCGGGGCGAGCTTGGCCTTGTAGGCCTGAAGCGCATAGAGGCCGTTGAAGGCATCGGCCGCTGACAGGCCGCGCGCGCCGCCAATGATTTTGCGCGTTACCGGATGCATTGCGGCTTCGTTGGCGTCCATGAAGTCGCGGATCGCCGCGTAGCGTTCGGCAACCCAGGCTCCTTCATAGAGAAGATTTGCGGTGGCGTAGAAATCGGCGAACGGAATTTCGACCAGCCGGCAACCAAGCTTTTCCAGCAAGCCAAGCGCCGCCTCAAAGCCCGTCTGCATCGATGCGTCGCCGAAGAATTTCAAATCCGCCTTCTGCGGCAGGCCGACCGTCAGCACGGGTGGGCGAGCGGCAAGCGCCGGCACCTTGATGGCGCGCGAATAGGCATCGGCCGGGTCCTTGGCCGCCGCCACGCCGTACACTGCGTAGGCATCGTCTACGGTGAGCGCGAATACTGAGATGCAGTCGAGCGTACGGCAGGCTGGCACAACGCCGGCGGCCGAAAGCGCGCCGACTGTCGGCTTCAGCCCGACGATGTTGTTGAGACCGGCGGGGATGCGGCCGGACCCGGCGGTGTCGGTGCCAAGCGCGAAGGAGACGATGCCGCGCGCCGTCGCAACGGCGGATCCCGAAGAGGAGCCGCCGGGCACCAGGCTGGCATCGACAGCGTTCCTCGGGATCGGATAGGGCGTGCGCACGCCGACAAGACCGGTGGCGAATTGGTCGAGATTGGTCTTGCCCACCACCAGCGCGCCGGCGGCCTTCAGCCGCGCCACCACCGTGGCATCCTTGTCGGGCGTATAGGCATATTCGGCGCAGGCCGCCGTGGTCGGCATGCCGGCAACATCGATGTTGTCCTTGACGGCGAACGGCACGCCCCACAGCGGCTTGGCCACCGGATCGAACGGCCCGAGCTGTTTCGCCTGCGCCAGCATCTCTGCCTTGCCGGCGAGATGAATGAAGATGCCGGGATCGTGCGCCGCCTCGATGCGGGCGTGAACTGTATCGACCATGTCAGCAACGCTGACGCCGGCCGCATAGGCCGCGTGCAGGCCGCCGATGTCGAAGCGGATCTCGTTCATGTGGCCTCTCCCAGAATGATGACGGGCAGGTCCCACTGGATCAGCACGACGCAGCCGTCCTTGGTCCACACCGAATGCTCGGTCCCGACCGGGTTCAGGATGACGCTTCCCGTGGGATAGTCGCCATTCTCGTCGCTCTGCGTACCCTCGAGCACGACGATGGTTTCAAGCCCGACATGGCGGTGGCGCGGTACGCCGGCGCCGGGCCGGTAGTCGAGGATCGCCACCGACGGCTCGACCGGTCCGCCCTTGAGCAGCCAGTGCACCGTGATGCCTTCGCGAAAAGGCTCGAATGCCAGCTCGCGCCAGCCGCCACCGACGAGGCCGGCAAAACTCAGATTAGCCATCGGCAAGTCCTTGCAGCACCTGGTCGGTCGTCGCCGTCCAGCCGACAATGGCGCCTTGCGCCCGGATCATGGCGATGGCCGCCGCCTTGAACTCGGGAAAATAGCTTTCCGTCGCATCTTCGGCGAGCAGGCACTCATAGCCGCGATCATTGGCCTCGCGCATCGTCGTCTGGACGCAGACTTCGGTGGTGACGCCGGCGAAAACCAGTTGCCGCGCGCCGAGCCGCTTCAGTTCCTCATCAAAACTGGTCGCGTAGAAGGCGCCTTTGCCCGGCTTCTCGATGACGACCTCGCCGGGCAGCGGCGCCAGCTCGTCGAGGATCGCCGTTCCCGGCTCGCCAACGATCAGCACGCGGCCCATCGGCCCGACATCGCCGATGCGGATCGACGGATTGCCGCGGTCGCGCTTGGCAGGCGGCAGGTCGGAGAGGTCAGCCCTGTGGCACTCCATGGTGTGGATCACCGGCAGGCCGGCGGCGCGGAACCCCTCGATCAGTCTCTTCACCGTCGGCACGATCGCGGTGACCCGGCTGACATCGTTGCCGAGGCTGGCGCCGAAGCCGCCCGGCTCGGCGAAATCGCGCTGCATGTCGATGACCACCAGCGCCATCGTGTCGGACTTGAATGCAAATGCAAACGGCTGCGCATCGATTTCAGCCATCAATGATGTCCCGCCATATGTTCGCCGATGGTCTGCACGCTCGCCTGCGCGATCGGCGTTTCGTAGACCAGCGCGCCGTCCGACATGACGAAGATGCGGTCCGACAGTTCCAGCAGTTCGTCGAGGTCCTCCGACATCAGCAGCACGGCGGCCCCGGCATTGCGCGCCTTCATGATACGGGCGCGGATCTCGGCCACCGCCGAGAAGTCGAGGCCGAAGCATGGGTTGGAGACGATCAGCAGATCGACCCCGCCGGTCAGTTCGCGCGCCAGCACCGCGCGCTGCACATTGCCGCCTGACAGCGAGGCGATGGGCGACGACAGCGATGCGGTCTTGACCTTGAACTGTTCGACTAGCCTGGCGCTGAAAGCACGGATCGCACTGGCATTGATCCAGCTCACCGGTCTGCCATTGCCGTCCATGTCGAAGGTGCGAAAGGAGATGTTCTCGGCCACGGTCATTTTCGGCGCGCAAGCATTCTTCAGCGGCTCCTCGGGAATGAGCCGGACATTGAGCGCGCGCGCCTCGGCCCGCGTCGCTGCGTAGGTGGCGCCGCGCACCAGCACCTCGCCGGCCTCGCGCGGACGCTGACCGGCCAGCACTTCCAGAAATTCCTTCTGGCCGTTGCCGGAAATACCGGCGATGCCGACGATCTCGCCCGATCGCACACCGAGATCCTCGATACGGATCGACTTCAGCCCGGTGCGGTCAGGCGCCTTCAGCGATCTGACCTTCAGCACGATCTCGGCATCCGGCTTCGGCGCCGCACGGCTGTCGAGGGCGGCGATCGGCTGGTCGCCGATCATCATCGCGGCCATCGCCTTATGGTCCAGGTCGGCGACGCGGCCGGTTCCCGTCAGCTTGCCCTTGCGCAGCACGCTGACATCGTCGGCGAAGGCGGTCACCTCATGGAATTTGTGCGAGATCATCAGCACGGTGAGGTCGCCGGCTTTCGTCATGTCGCGCACAAGCCCCAGCACCTCTTGCGCCTCGCCGGGCGTCAGCACCGAGGTTGGCTCGTCCAGCACCAGGAAGGAGCGGCCAAGATAAAGCTGCTTGATGATTTCGAGCTTCTGCTTTTCGCCAGCAGCAAGCTCCGCCACCTTGACGTCGAGCGGCAGCTTGAACGGCATGCGCTCCATGAACACGGCAAGGTCGCTGCGCTCCTTGCGCCAGTCGATGATGCCAGGAACCTTCTCGCGCGAGATGACGAGGTTTTCCGCCCCTGTCAGCGATGGCACTAGGGTGAAATGCTGGTAGACCATGCCGAGCCCAAGCGCCGAAGCGTCGCGCGGACTGGCGATTGCCACCTCGCGGCCGTCGACCAGCATGTCGCCTGATGTCGGGTGATAAAATCCCATCATGCATTTGACCAGCGTCGACTTGCCGGCGCCATTCTCGCCAAGCAGCGCGTGAAAGGAACCTGCCGGCACTTTCACCGACACGGCGTCCAGCGCGGTGAAGCCGCCGAAGCGCATGGTCATGCCGATGGTTTCGACGCCGACGGCTTTTCGGACGCTGTCGCTCATCGCGGCCTCCTCATGGCAACTGAGCCACGAGCGCCGTCGAATTCGACACCGTGCCGAAGACGCCGCCTTGCATCTTGATCATCTTGATCGCCGCCAGATGGTTGCCGTGGTCGGTCGCCCCGCAGCAATCCTCCAGCATCATGCATTCATAGCCGCGGTCATTGGCCTCGCGCATTGTGGTGTGCACGCAGACATCCGTGGTGATGCCGGTCAGTACGATGTTCTCGATGCGGCGCTGGTTGAGGATCAGCTCCAGGTCGGTGGCGCAGAACGAGCCTTTGCCAGGCTTGTCGATGATCGGCTCGCCCTCGATCGGGTAGAGGTCGGGGATGATGTCCCAGCCCGGCTCGCCGCGCACCAGGATGCGCCCGCACGGGCCGGCATCGCCGATACCGGCATTGATGCGGCGCGAACGCCAGCGCTTGTTGGCCGGCAGGTCGGCGAGATCGGGCCGGTGCCCCTCGCGCGTGTGGATGATGGTATACCCCTTGGCCCGCATCGCCGACAGCACCGCCTTGATCGGTTCGATCGGCGCCCGCACCAGCGATAAATCGTAACCCATATGGTCGACATAGCCGCCTGGCCCGCAGAAATCGGTTTGCATGTCGATGATGATCAGCGCCGTGTTGTCGGGCCGCAGGTCACCATTGTAGGGCCACGGATAGGGCTCGGCATCGATGGTGTGCTGGGCAATCTCGGCTCTGGCGTTCATAGGCAAAACTCCAGTCATTTGGTGCCAAGTCTCATTTGGTGATCGACAATTCGCCTGGCGCGCCGGCAAGCGTTCGTGTCGGCGAGGAGGTGACGATCATGATGATGAGGGTGAGGATGTAGGGAGCGGCGTAAAACAGGTAGTAGCCTTGCGTGACGCCGACCGATTGCAGCGCCGGGCCGAGCGCGCCGGCTCCGCCGAACAAAAGGGCCGCGGCAAAGCAGCCGAGCGGGTTCCAGCGCGCGAAGATGACCAGCGCCACCGCCATCAGGCCCTGGCCTGACGAGATGCGCTCGGTCCAACTGCCGGGATAGTATAGCGATAGGTAGGCGCCGCCGATGCCGGCCAGCGCGCCGCCGACGCCGGTGGCGAGCAGCCGCACCGTGTCGGGGTTGAGGCCCATGGCGCGTGCTGCATCGGAACTGTCACCGACGACACGCACTATGAGGCCGGCGCGCGTGTTGCGGAACGCCCACCACAGTATGACGGAAAGCACCGCGCCGATCAGGAATAGCACGTTGACGTCGAGCGCCGCCTGCACCTGCGGGATATCGGACCAACCGCCGAACGGAATGGCCGGCAGGTTGGGCGCCTTCGGCTTGATGAACGGCTTGCCGAAGAAGAAGGCGAGGCCCGAGCCGAACAGCATCAGCGCGATGCCGATGGCAATGTCGTTGACCCCACGAAATTTGCAGATCCAGCCATGGAACAGGCCGAAAAACAGGCCGGCGAAAGCTGCGGCAAGCAGGCCGAGCCACGGCGAGTTGGTCATCACCGCGACCGCATAGGCGGTCATGGCGCCGAAGACGAGCGTGCCTTCCAGCCCCAGATTGATGCGGCCGGAACGCTCGGTGATCGCCTCGCCCAGCGAGACGAAGATGAAGGGCGTCGACACGCGGATGGCGCCGCCCAGAATGGCCAGCGGCACGCCCCAGAGGCCGATCTCGGTCGCGTCCATCAGGAGGCCCTTTTCCAGAGGTCGGGATTGAAGGCCTTGAAGCGGCCGTAAAAGGTTTCGCTGAACAGGATGACGATGAAGATCATGCCTTGCAGCACCAGCACCGTGGCGTCGGGCAGGTCCATGCGGCGCTGGATCAACCCGCCTGAGGCGTCGATGCCGCCAAGCAGGATGGCGACCGGAATGATGGCCAGCGGGTTGTGGCGGGCGAGGAAGGCGACGAGGATGCCGGTGTAACCATAGCCGGCGGCGAGCGAGGCATTGGCGCTGCCTTGCACGGCGGCGACCTCCAGCATGCCGGCAAGCCCGGCGAAGCCGCCCGCCAGTGCCGTGAAGCCGACGATGAGCGGTCCGACGGCCAGCCCCTGCACCTGTGCCGCGCGCACATTACCGCCGGCGATGCGCGCGGCAAAACCCCAGCGGGTCTTTTCGATGAGCACCCAGGAGAGAACGCAGGCGACCACGCCAACGACCAGCCCCCAATGCACGTCCATGCCCGGAATGTTGCCGATGCGGTAGATGTCCGCCAGCGGCTGGGTTGAAGGTTTGTTGAGCGAGGCCGGGTCGCGCAGCGGCCTTTCCACCAACTGGTTCATCAGCGCGATGGCGATGTAGGCCATCAGCAGGCTGGAGATGGTTTCGTTGACTGCCCGGTAGTGGCGCAGCGCGCCGACGGCACCGATCCAGATGCCGCCGGCGGCCATGCCCGCCACGCCCATGGCAAGAATGACGATTGACGATGGCGAGCCGCTGAGCGCCACGCCGATGGCAGCAGCACCAACGCCGCCCAGCACGATGGCGCCCTCACCGCCGATGACGACGAGGCCAAGCCGCGCCGGGAGTGCCACGCAGAGCGCCGCCAGAAGCAGCGGTGCGGCCCGCGACAGCGAGTTCTGGATCGAGAACCAGGAGCCGAAGCCGCCCCGCCACATGGTCTCGTAGAGCAGGATCGGCGACTTGCCGACCAGTGCGATGAACAGGCTGAACAGCGCCATGCCGACGACAAGTGCTGCGAGCGGAATGACGAAGGCTTCCGCCCGCCGCGCGATCCATTCCAGCACCGGAGGATATCCCCTGGCGCCGAAGAGTGCCGGCATGCCGGCCCCTGTCACCGTGTCCACCATCGTCCCACCCCCAGATCAGGCGGTCGAGCCGACGACGCCCTCGACCAGATAGTCCATGCTTTCGAGCTCGATCGCTGTCTCCGGGAAAGCCTGCCCCGCTGTGGCGACGACGGCGCCCTTGTTGCTCTTCAGCGGCCCCTTGATGACGGCGAAGCCGCCCTTCATCATTTCAGCCAGGGTGGCGTCGAACTGCTTGCGGCCTGCTTCGCCGACGGCGGGCCCTAGCGGGCTCATCTTGACGAAGCCGTCGGCAAGGCCGCCACGCGTGAAGTTGGGCAGCGGCGTGCCGGCGACGAGATCGTCGACGAACATCTTGTAGACCTTGGCCCAGTTCCACTCGGCGCCGGTGAGATACTTTTCGGGCGCCAGCGGGCTCTGGTTGGCATGGTAGCCGCAGACGAAAGCGCCGCGCCCGGCGGCGGTTTCGACCACCACTTTCGGGCTGTCGACATGGCAAGTGATGACGTCGGCGCCTTGGTCGACCAGCGCATTGGTGGCTTCTGCTTCCTTAACCGCCAGAGACCACTCGCCGGTGAAGATGACCTGGCAAGTGATGGTCGGATCGACCGAGCGCGCGCCGAGCAGGAAGGAGTTGATGTTGAGCAGCACCTGCGGAATGGGCTTGGCCGCGACGAAGCCGAGCTTCTTGGTCTTTGAGGTGTGGCCGGCGACAACGCCGTTGAGATACTGGCCCATGCCGATATAGCCGAAATAGGAGCCGGCATTCATCGGGTGCTTCGCCTTGTCCCACATGCCGCCGCAATGGCGGAACTGCACGTTGGGGAATTTCGCGCACATGGCCAGCATGTGGGGGTCGAAGTAGCCGAAAGAGGTCGGGAAGATCAGCGAGGCGCCGTCGAGATTGATCATCGATTCCATCGTCTTCTGGACGTCGACCGTCTCCGGTACGTTCTCCTCCTCCACGACAGTTATGCCCTCGATGG
The DNA here is from genome assembly GCF_004791165.1 of Mesorhizobium sp. M8A.F.Ca.ET.218.01.1.1. Lineage (GTDB taxonomy): Bacteria > Pseudomonadota > Alphaproteobacteria > Rhizobiales > Rhizobiaceae > Mesorhizobium. The sequence goes on from NZ_SRUZ01000010.1 coordinate 72,421, forward strand.
CCTTCAGCGTCGCCGCACCTTCGGCATGCGCCTGGTTGTAACCATAGTCATCCTTCGGCCCGACATAGATGAAGCCGACGGTGGCGCTGGCGGCAAAGGCCCTGCTGACGGGAAAGGCCGCGGACGCAAGCCCGAGTGCCGCTCCGGCGGCGGAGGTCTTGAGCAGCTGGCGGCGGCTAAGCAAGAATCGGTCGGTCATTTCTTATGCTCCCCTGTAGGACCTTTTCCGGGTCGGTTAACGCCTTCTCAAGAAAGTGCATGCAATTGCTATGCCAATCCAGAAATTAAAATTTACCCAATAAAATCAGTAATAATATCTTTTGGCATTGCACAATCGAAAGGCAACTGCATGCACTTTTTGCCTTGAAATCAGACAATTTGACAGGAAGATTAAAACATAGGCATACAGGGTACGACTGAGTCGGAAGCGGACTTTCGTTCGGCCGGTTCATGGTCTGGAAATGAAAACGGAGGCTTGGAGGAGGCGTGTCGGGAAAGCGCAGCTTGGTCCGATTGGGAACGACCGTTGATCAGATGGTGAGGGCCATCGGCGACCGCATCGTCACCGGCGTACTGCGCCCTGGTGAAAAGCTCGACGAAACCTCGCTTGCCGCCCGCTTCGAGGTGTCGCGCACCCCTGTGCGCGAGGCGCTCGGACAGCTAAGCGCCATGGGTCTGGTTGAAAGGCGACCGAACAGAGGCGCCATCGTCGCCGTCGTCACCCAGGAATATCTCACCTCGATGTTCGAAAGCATGGCTGAACTTGAAGGCATATGTGCGCGCTTCTGCGCCGAGCGCATGACCGTCAGCGAGCGCCGCGCGCTCGAGGCCGAGCACGAGGCCTCGGCACGGCTGGTGCGGCTGGGCGCCGAGGAAGACTATGAATATTTCAACACCGAGTTTCACAGCCGGCTCTATCGCGGCGCTCACAGCACGCACATCTATGAGCTGACAGCGACGACGCGCAGCCGTCTTGCCCCTTTCCGGCGTGCCCAGTTCAGGTTGGCCGGACGCCTTGCCAAATCCTGGCAGGAGCATGACGCCATAGTCACCGCGATCCTGCGTGGCGACAGTGCCGCTGCGGGGGCGGCCGCAAAGGACCATGTCGCAATCGTCAGCGTGGCAAGCGCAGTTTTTGCCGTCGGTGAGCAGCCAAGTGGCCCAAGAGCAGCAACGCCATTCGCCGCCACCTTATCAGGCAAATGACCTGAGCTTCTGAGGCTCATCCACTTTCGAGTATGTTGGCCCCTGAGGCCTGCTCACAAGCGGCATTGGAATTGCTCAGTGTTCGAAAGGCTCTCCCAGCGAAGCCACGCCGTTGAGCTTGAGCAGGCGCCGGTTCGAGGAAATGACGCCCAGCACGACGATTGTCACGAGATAAGGCAGGCTCGACAGAAGTTGCGAGGAAATGTCGAGCCCGGTCGCCTGGGCCGCGAGGCTTGCGAGGGAGACGGCGCCGAAGAGGCAGGCGCCGAGGAAGATACGGCTGGTGAGCCAAGTGCCGAAGACCACGAGCGCGATCGCGATCCAGCCGCGCCCGGCGATCATGCCGTCGGCCCAGAGCGGCGTGTAGACCACGGCCGCGTAGGCACCGGCGAAACCCGCAAACGCGCCGCCGAAAGCGACAGCGGCGAAGCGCACGGCAATCACCGGATAGCCCAGCGCATGGGCCGCCTTGGGATTCTCGCCGACGGCGCGCACGACAAGGCCGGTCTTGGTGTAGGCGAATATCGCCCAGATGGCGACGGTCACGGCCAGCGAGAGCCACACGATGACGTCCTGAGCGAAGAGGCCGCCGATGACCGGGATATCTGAAAGCCAGGGCAATGAAAGCTTCGGCAGGCCTTTGACCGTAAGGCTCTCATAGCTCTTGCCGAACAATGCCGAGAGGCCCTGGCCGAGTATGCCTATAGCGAGTCCCACCGCGACCTGGTTGGCGCGGAACCCCAGCGCGATGATGGCAAAGACAAGGGAAAGAGCCGCGCTGGCGAGGCCCGCGGCGAGGAAACCCAGGAGGTGACCGCCGCCGTGATAGACGATGATGAAGGCGACGACCGCTCCCATGGCCATCATTCCCTCCACGCCGAGATTGAGGACGCCGGCCCGCTCGGCCACCATTTCGCCCAGCGCGGCCAAAAGGAACGGCGTGGCCGCCGCCAGCATTCCGGCGACGATGAACTCGAGGGCATTCATGGAGTGCTTCCGTGAGCGGCATGGCGCCATTCGAGCCGGTAGCGGACGAAGGCCATGGCGACGAGATAGGCGAGCAGCAGGCTACCCTGGAAGACCCGGACAGCGGCGATCGGCAGATTTGCCGAGACCATGGCGTTGTCGCCGCCGATATAGAGGGCCGCCATGAGCAGCGCGGAAAAAACGATGCCTATCGGGTGAAGGCCACCGAGATAGGCCACGATGATGGCGGCGTAGCCGTAGCCGGTCGAGATGGAGCGCTGCAACTGGCCGAGCGGCCCGGCCACCTCGGCAGCCCCGGCGAGGCCAGCCGCTAAGCCACCGATGAGGAGCGAAAGCCAGATCGCGCGTCCTTCGTTGAAGCCGGCGTATCCGGCCGCGCGCGGCGCAAGGCCGCCGACCTGCAGCTTGTAGCCGGCGAAACTCCTTTGCATGAAGACCCAGGCCGCGAGGGAGAACGCGAAGGCGATAAGCAGCGAGACGTTGACGCGGGTGCCGGGGATCAGGATCGGTACCATCGCGTCGTACTGGAACATCACCGACTGCGGGAAGTTGAAGCCGGCCGGGTCCTTCCAGGGGCCAAGAAGCAGATAGTTGAGAAGTTGCGCCGCAACGAGCGCCAGCATGAGCGACACGAGAATCTCGTTTGCGTTGAGCCGCACGCGCCAGAACGCCGTGAGCGAGGCCCAAAGCGCGCCGCCCAGCGCGCCGAGGACGAGCATGGCGGGCCAGATCCACTGACCTGTTGCCTGCGGGAGCCAAATGGGAATGGCCGACGCGAAGATCGCGCCGAGGATGAACTGGCCCTCGGCGCCGATGTTGAAGATCTTTGCGCGAAAGCCGATGGCAAGCCCCTGCGCGATCAGCAGCAGCGGCCCCATCTTGAGCAGGACTTCCGAGAATGAGGCCCAGGAGAGGAAGGGCTCCAGAAGCATCGCATGGAAGACGGCGCCCGGGTCGCGGCCCATCAGCAGGTAAAGCCCGAGATTGAGCAGCGTCGCCAGACCGAGCGCGGCGGGCGGGGCGACCAGCTTGATTGCTGGCGAGGCGTGTTCACGTCGAATCAGCACGGGAAGGGAGGGTCGGAACGAAGCGCTCATGCGGGGATCTTTTCGGCCGTCGAATGCGCGCCGATCATGTAACGGCCGATCTCCTCGGGCCTGGTGTCGCGCGTCACTAGCGGCGCGCTCAGCCGACCCTGATGGATCACCTGGATCGCATCGCAAAGCTCGAACAGTTCCTCCAGTTCCTCCGAGATGACCAGAATGGCCATGCCTTCGTTGCGCAGGGCGACAAGGCGCTGGCGGATGGCGGATGCCGCGCCGACGTCCACTCCCCAGGTGGGCTGCGCCACAAACAGCAATTTAGGGGACAGCATAATCTCGCGGCCCACGATGAATTTCTGGAGATTGCCTCCCGAAAGCGCCCCCGCCTCGGCCTCGGGACCCGGTGTACGCACGTCGTACTGCCGCACGCAGTCTTCTGTGAAGGCCTTCGCACGGGCCGTGTCGACGAGGCCGCGTTTCAAGAGGCCGGAGGGATGTGCGGTCAGCAGGCTGTTGAGGACGAGCGACATTTCGGGCACCGCGCCACGGCCCAGCCGTTCCTCCGGAACGAAGGCGAAGCCCAGCCGCCGGCGGGCAGCCGCATCGAGCGCGCCGACATCCTTTCCCATGATGAAGATACGCTGTGACTGTTCGCGCGGCAGCATCGTCTCGCCCGAGATCAGCGCGGCGAGTTCGCTCTGCCCGTTACCCGAGATGCCGGCGATGCCGAGGATCTCGCCCGCCCGGAGCGTCAGGCTGACATCGGAAAGCGCCGCGGCGAAGGGATCGTCGGGTCGATGGTCGAGGCCGACGATTTCAAGGCGCTTTTCCCCGCCGGAATGTGCGACTGCCGGCATGGGCTGCGGCATGTCGCGGCCGATCATCATGCGGGCGAGGTCGTGCGCGTCGTGGTCGCGGGGATCCACATTGCCGGTGATGCGACCGCCGCGCAGGATGGTCGCGCGGTCGCAGACCGCACGGATTTCCTCCAGCTTGTGCGAGATGAAAAGGATGGACACGCCGCCGTCGCGCAGCCGCCGCAATGTCTCGAAAAGCTTCTCCACCGATTGCGGCGGCAGGACGGAGGTCGGTTCGTCGAGGATCAGGAGCTGCGGTTCGGTCATCAGGCAGCGGATGATTTCCACCCGCTGCCGCTCTCCAACCGAGAGCGCGTGCACATGGGCGAGCGGATCGACTTCCAGGCCGAAGTCGCGGCCGAGCTTGCAGATGCCTTGCGCAAGGTCCGATTTCCTCCCGGGCACGACCAGCCGGACGTTCTCCACCACCGTCAGCGTCTCGAACAACGAGAAATGCTGGAAGACCATGCCGATCCCCTTGCGCCTCGCATCCGCCGGGGACGCGAGCGCCAGGGGGTCTCCTTTCCAGGTCGCTGTTCCGGCGTCCGGCTGCTCGACGCCGTATATGAGCTTCATCAGCGTCGATTTGCCCGCACCGTTCTCTCCGAGGATCGCGTGGATAGAGCGCGGAGCCACGTCCAGATCGATGTCCCGATTGGCATGGATCTGGCCGTAGCTCTTGGAGATGCCGCGCAGCGACAGGAGCGGGGCGGTCATGGTTACTTGGGCAGCGGCGTGGTGACACCCTTGACGTGCCAGTCCATGGCGACGATCTCGGCCACGGCCATAGTCTTGCCGGCGGGGACGCCTTCGCTGCCGTCGGCCTTGGCGATCGGACCGGCAAAGGGCGAGAAGCTGCCGTCGGCGATCTTGGCTTCGACTTCCTTGATCTTGGTCATGATGTCTGCTGGGATGCCCGGGTTCCAGTCGACGACCTCGACGACCTTGTCGCCGACCCCCAGGAAGGCGCTGGCGCCCTTGAAGGTACCAGCAAAGTGGGCGTCGACCGAGGCTTTGAAGAAGGGCGACCAATCGGTCGCCACGCAGCCGAGATAGGTCTTGGGCGCGTATTTCTTCATTGACGAGTTGAGGTTGAAGGCGGGGATGCCTGCCTCTTCGCAAGCCGCGACGACGGAAGGCGTGTCCTGCGCGTTGGAGAAGATGACGTCGCATTTCTGCGCCAGCAGCGCCTTGGCGGCTTCCTGCTCCTTGGCCGGGTCGAACCAGGAATTCACCCATACGACGGAAACCTCGACATCGGGCTTCACAGCCTGCGCACCCAGCGTGAACGCGTTGATGGAGGTTATCAGCTCGGGGATGGCGAAGGCCGACACCGAGCCGAGCTTGCCCGTCTTCGAAAGCGAGGCCGCCGCCATGCCCATCAGATAGGTGCCCTGGGAATATTGTGCCGCGAAGGGTGAGAAGTTTGGCGCCACCTCGAAACCGGACGCGTGCAGCACGGTGACATCGGGATTGCGGCGCGCGATCTGCAGGGCGCCGTTCTGATAGCCGAAGGAGCCGGCGATGAGGACCTTGTTCCCGTCCGCGACCGCCTTGTTCATGATGCGGTCGGCGTCGGGGCCTTCCTGAATGTTTTCGAGGATGGTGACCTTCACCTTGTCGCCATAGGCGGCCTTGACCGGCTCGAGCCCGTCGGCCAGCGCACGGCCCCAGCCGACGTCGCCGACCGGCGAGGGGACCACCAGCACGATGCCCAGCGGTCCGTCGGCGGCGAGCACGCGGCTGCCCACCGCGGCGACGAGCCCGGTAGCGGCGGCGCCCTTCATCAAGGTTCTGCGGGTAAGATTTGTCAGCATGTCGGTTCCCCTTGCTTTTGGTTTTGGTTTTGGTTGCTAGAATTCCACGGTGGCGAGCGCCGCCTCGGCTTGCGCGAACAGCCTTGCCTCGTCGAGCCCGGGGAATTCTCCCTTGGCCCAGACGATGCAGCCGTTGATCATCGTCATGTCGGTCGGCGTGCCGATGCCCACCTTGGCCAGCAGGCTCAGTGGATCATGCCGCGTGCCGACATAGTCCATGCGCCGCGTGTCGATGGCGAACAGGTCGGCGGCCATGCCGGGCGACAGCCTGCCGATATCGCCGCGCCCGAGCAGCGCCGCGCCACCTGTCGTCGCATAGCCGAGGAAATCGACCGGCGGCGGAACCGGGTGGTCGCGTGTCGACGCCGCAAGGCATTGCAGCATGTAGGCTGAATGGATGCAGTGCATCAGGTTGGAATTGTCATTCGAGGCGGCGCCGTCGCAACCCAGTCCTACACTCAGCCCGAGGGCCGACATCGCCGGTATGTCGGTGATTTCGGCGCCGACGAGATAGACCGGCTCCGGGCAGTGCGCCACGCCGGTGCCGATAGCGGCCATCTTGCGCAGTTCGTCGTGGGTCAGTTCCCAGCAATGGGCATAGAAGGCATCCGTCCCGGAGAAACCGATCTCGGCGCAATAATCCACCGTGCGCAGGCCGTGGCGGGCTTGCATGACCAGACTTTCGCCTTCGCCGACATGGGTGTGCATGCGCACCTTGCGGTCGCGCGCCAGCGCTACCGATTCCACGAATGTCTCGCGATAGCAGTTGACCGGCTGGCAGGGCGCGACCACGACCTGACGCATGCTGAACTTACCGTCATCATGGTAGGTGTCGATCAGCCGGGCGCAGTCGGCGATGAACTCGTCCGTCGTTTCCAGCATGGCGTCGGGGATGGTCGAGCCTTCCGATTTCGGCAGCGTGTTGCCGCCACGTCCGGCATGGAAGCGCATGCCGAGCAGTTCGGCCGCCTCGAACTGTCGGTCGATCAGCCTTTTGCCGGCATGCCGCGGAAAGCAGTATTGATGATCGAATGCCGTCGTGCAGCCGTGCTTTATCAATTCCGCCATGGCCGTGACCGATGAGTGATAGAAGCACTCCTCGGTCAGCCGTGAGAAGATGGGATAGATGCGGTCGAGCCATTCGATGACCGACAGCTTCGTCCAGTCCAGATCGGCGCGGTTGCGCACGAAGCACTGAAAGAAGTGGTGATGGGTGTTGACGAGGCCGGGATAGACGAACCAACCGGCGGCGTCCTGCGTGACGGTCCCCACAGGCAACACACCCTTATCCAGGGCTTCGCCGATGGCCCGTACAGCCGGGCCGTCGGTCAACACATCGACGTTGCGGCGGACGCGCGGACCGTCGCCATCGTCCACGATGACCGCGGCACAGTTCTTCAACAGATAACCCGCCATTTCAGGCCTCGCCTACTTCTGGGACGGGCTCGGGTTTGAGCTCATGCAGCCGGTGGATGCCAGGCATCTCGATGAAGCCGTCGAGACCGCGGATGGCCCGCGACCATAGACGGATCGTGGGATAAGGATCGAGCGAGACCTCGCCGTCCGGCGCCAGCGCCACATAGGGGAAACAGGCGATGTCCGCGACCGTCGGCCGGTCCGATGCGAGGAAGCGCTGGCCGCGGATACTCTGTTCTACGAGACCAGCTTCCAATTCCCGCAGGGCTGCCGTCCCCTGTCCCTTAAGGGCATCGATGTTGCCCGGGCGCAGCAGCATCTCGTGCAGGCGCGCCGCCCCCAGGCTTGCTGTCAGTCGATGCGAGAACGAAAGCCATTGTTGGACACGCGCCGCTTGCACGGCCGTATCGTTGCCCAGCCATTGCGGTGCCGCCTTTGTAGCGAGGTAGACAAGCATGGCCGAGGATTCGGTCAGGACGAGGTCGCCGTCCTCAAGGATCGGGATCGAACCCGCCGGGTTGAGCGCCATGAGTTCCGGACCGCGATGCTCGGCACCGGGATGGAAGTCGACGGGCCGGATGCTGAGCTTCACCCCTGCCAGCGCCGCCATCAGGCGCACCTTGTAACAGCTCGGCGACAGCACGTAGTCGTAGAGCTTCATTGCGCCACCAGTTGCGCGCCGTAGGTGTAGCCATGGCGCTTCAGCCAGCGCCGGTAGGCAACCGAAGTCAGGTCGGCTCGCGTGGGAATCTCCATGCCGGGGTCGAGCGGCAGCAACCTCGGGATCTGGTTTTCGAGGATCGACCGGTCCTGGACGAAGATCGTCTGCTGGAAATGGATCAGGTCCGTCATCGGCGTCTCGTCGTCGAACAGCGCCATCCAGGGCCACACGTCACACAGGTCTTCGGCAAGCGGCTGCACGAACAGCGTAATGACGTCCCATTCGCCGGGATGCGGCGGGCAGGTCTTGTAGAGGATCGAGCATGTCGGCGCGGGCACGCGATACATGTACTCCGTCGTTATGCCGCCCTCCGCCGACTTCGCGGCCTGCGGCTGGTAGAACTTCACCTGGGTAGCCCAAACCTCGTCTTCGTCCTCGCGGATTTCGACCTTGTAGTTCTGGACCTCCGTGTGCGGTTCGGAGCCCAATATGTCGGTGTGGACGAATGGAAAATGCGCAATGTCCAGGAAGTTCTCCACCGCGCGCAATGGCGAACAGCGCACGCGAACCACGCCGACATCGACGAGCCGGCGGCCAGGCTGATCGGCCTCGGGGATCGCAAACAGCGGCTTTTTCGGATCGCCGAGCGATGACCAGACATGGCCATAGCGGATGCAGGTTGGGAGGACACGTCCGTTGCCGCCTGTGACCTTGGCGGTTCCGTCTTCGCCGCATCTCACCTCGATGGGCTCGCCCATCAGGGCCGTGCCGCGCCCATGCGCGTCGAGCTGGCTCGCAAGGCCGACCGGATACCATTCGTCGATCATCGCGTTGCGGGTCATTGGACGGCCCCACCGCTCCGAATTCTCTCGGCCGCCCGCCGCAGCGTTTCGGCGGCCCTCGACGCGGCGATCCGTTCGGTCGGATTGGCGTCCTCGCCCACCAGAACATGCATAAGCGTCCGGGCTTCACCATCGGGCGCAAGCAGCAGCCGAAGCGTCAGGCCATCGTTGCTATGGTCGAGCAGGCCTCCCGCGGCCTTCGCGCCCGCGGCCGCCTCCAGCGCCGCGACGTTCGCTTCCACCATCATGGAACGCAGCGGGGCAACGCCGTCGAGCCGCGGCGGAGGGGCAGCGGCTTCGCCGGCGGAAATCCAGATGACACCGTCGCCATCCTCGACATGCTGCGTTGCAACGCGAATCGTGTCCGGCGGAGTCAGCGCCGGATGAGCGGGAATGCGCAGGCAATTTCCCTCCTGAGCATAGCCCCAGCCGTGATAGATGCAGGACAGGGTCTCACCGCGTACAAAGCCGTGGGAAAGGCGCATGCCGCGATGGGGGCATCTGTCCGCAAACGCCGATGCTCGGCCCGAACGGCTTCGCCAAAGCGCAACCGGCCCAGCCGGGGACTGCGCGGGCATTACGGTTCCCGCCGGCAAGTCCGCGGAGAGGGCAACAGGTATCCATGAGCCGGTCGGATAAGGCGGCATACATCAACTTTCAAACAACACCAGCATCTTCCTGAGCGCAGCTTCGCGGTCAAGCATATGCTAATAGGCGGGTCACGTTTGCACAACATTTCCTCACGGGCAATAATGCCCAAAAAAGGTGCATGCACCTTGGCAGGCAGAAGCCGCAGGCCGGAAACTAGCCCGATTCGCTCTCGATCGGCGCCCGATGGATGGCCTCGACCCAGACATCGATTGGTCCAAGCGAGCATCCCATCTCCATCATGTCGATGAGTTCGGCCGGGCCGACAATGTCGAGTTCGATGCGATCGGGACCGGCAACGCATATGGCCTGCGCGAGCCCGAGCTTGGCGGCATGACGCTCGATCCACGGCAGGAAGGATGCCGCCTCCACATCGCCGAGGATCGTCATGCGCTCCCGCCAGGGGAATCGATATTGCTCGCTCACAGAAAACCTCGGCAATGAAACAGATATCTATCTATCTGCATTGTGCTCAATCGCTGATGCATCTAACCAAGCGCCATGAGAAGGTCGAGTGTGGGCTTGTGACCCCTCAGTCGTCTATGACGTCCGCAAAATCCCTGGTCAACATGCGTCCATCGACACTTTGTGAGACAAGACAGACTTACCGCTTGCATTAAAACTAGTCCTGCTGCCCGACCTTGGGTTCGCCAGACCATACGAGAGAATACGAAGGGAATGGGTTGGCGAACCATCCTCTAACATATTGATTTTCCGTGGAAAACGACGCCCCTCCGGGCCCACCATCGTCGTTATTTATCAATGCTTTATGGCCATTTTCTTCCTCGTGTTAGCCAAGTGGGAGGCGGCGAGCCTCCGCGCATCACTTTGATTTTGTTGCCTTACGGTGGGCTGCTGAGGGCTAAGGGCGTCAAGGGATTGACATATCGAGTGCGCGCTGTGCGCGCTTCATCCAACCCCGCTCAAACATGGGACTGGGAAAGTCCTGATCGGCTGAGCATGAGGACCTAGCGCTCATCCTGATCAGACCGACGGATCCGCGCTCAATGATCTCTGTCGGCAAGACGAGCCGTTCTGGGGCGCGCATTTCACCTTTCAAACGGCGCATGAGAAGTTCCGCGACGCTTTTGCCAAGTGCATGGGCATGCTGACGGCCAGGCATTCCCCCGGACTGGTCAACGCAGGCAACGCGCCGCCGTTGTGGCCGTGCTAGTCAACTACTGAATGACGAAGTCGTTACGAAAGATATGCCAGCCAGGAGGTTCAATTCATAACGCCACCGTCTTTATTTGTATCTGATCTGCTGATACATAACCCCGTGTGACGACTGCGGGGCCATATGTCGAATGAAATCATGGTTGTCGATCCGCTTGAGCGGCTTGACTTGTTGAAGAGCCTCGCGAGCGAGGTCCGGGTCCGGATTCTCGATCTGCTGCACCGCAAGGGGCCGAAAAACGTCAATCAAGTGGCCGAAGATCTGGGTCTTCCGCAATCAACGATTTCCGCAAACATCCAGGTTCTTGTCGATGTCGGTTTGATCGAGACGAAATCACAGAAGGCGCGCAAGGGAAGCCAGAAGGTTTGCTATTCGACCTTCTCCGAGTTGGTTGTCGTCTTTAAGGACCGCCCGCCGGCGCAGGATCTCGGCGTCATAGAAGTGGCGATGCCGCTTGGACTCTATACGAGATGCGAAGTTTCCGCTCCCTGCGGCCTGTGTTCAAAAGACGGCGTCATCGGACTTCTCGATGTGCCCGACACCTTCCTCGATCCTGACCGTATGCGGGCAGGGCTGCTGTGGTTCACGCGCGGCTTCGTCGAATACCAGTTTCCCAACAATGCGACGCTTGCCAATGCCAAAGTCGGCGGATTGGAACTAGCGATGGAGCTTTCGTCGGAGGTCCCGGGCACATCGAAGGATTGGCCATCGGACATCACGGTAGCGATCAACGGACACGAGATAGATACCTGGACGGCCCCAGCCGACTATGGCGACAAGCGCGGCAAGCATACGCCCGGCTGGTGGAAGCTGGCCGGATCGCAATATGGCGACCTCACACACTGGCGCGTCACGAACAACGGCACCTATCGCAACAACAACAAGGTTTCCAAATGCTCGCTGGCTGATCTGGAGCTTGAGCGGCACCGCTCGATCCGGATACGAATCGGCGTGAAGGAAGATGCGCGTCACCCCGGCGGCATAAACATCTTCGGTAGCGGCTTCGGCAATTACAGCAACGACATCGTTCTGCGCCTGCTGAAGGCTTGAGAGCGTATTAGGCCCTTGACGGGCGAACGAACTCCGCCCTTAACTGACCCGCGACCCGGATACGGACCGGAAAGTCGGATTGATAATCCGCAGTGGGAGGGATCATGAAGGCCAGAGTCACGGCGAACGCGGCCTATGCCGTCGCGGATATCGACAAACGTCTTTACGGCTCGTTCCTCGAGCATCTTGGTCGGGCGGTCTATACGGGCATCTACGAGCCCGGACATCCGCAAGCGGACGCAGAGGGGATGCGCAAGGACGTGATCGAGTTGGTGCGTGCGCTCGACACGCCGATCTGCCGTTACCCGGGCGGCAACTTCGTGTCCGCCTACAATTGGGAAGACGGCATAGGCCCAAAGGAGAACCGCCCGCGGCGGCTGGATCTTGCCTGGCGCACCACGGAGCCGAACCTGGTTGGAATCCACGAATTCGCCGACTGGGCCGAAAAGGCCGGCACCGAGATGATGCTTGCGGTCAATCTCGGTTCCCGCGGCCTCGACGAGGCGCGGGCGTTCGTTGAATACGTCAACCACCCGAGCGGCAGCTACTGGTCCGACCTCAGGGCCAAGAACGGACGCGCGCAGCCCTGGAACTGCCGCCTCTGGTGTCTCGGCAATGAAATGGACGGTCCCTGGCAGGTCGGCCACAAGTCGGCGGAAGAATACGGCCATCTGGCCAACGAGACGGCCAAGGCGTTGCGCGGCCTCGACCCAACGGTGGAACTGGTCGTCTGCGGCTCGTCGCATTCCAATATGCCGACCTATCCGCAGTGGGAAGCAACCGTGTTGGAAGCGACCTACGAGCAGGTCGACTACATCTCTCTCCACATGTATTTCGAAAACTACGAGAAGAATACGGCCGAATATCTCGCTCTTCCGGCGAAACTCGACCGCTACATTGGCACGGTCTCCGGCATCATCGACTACGTGAAGGCCAAGACCCGCTCGAAGCGGGAGGTGAAGATCTCCTTCGACGAGTGGAACGTCTGGTACCATCAGCGCAAGCGGGACGCCGAGCGTATGCGCGGCTGGGACTGGCCGGAAGCGCCCAGGCTTCTGGAAGACATCTACAATTTCGAGGACGTGCTGCAGGTCGGCTGCATCATCAACACCTTCATTCGACGGTCGGATATTGTTCGCATCGCCTGCATTGCGCAGCTGGTGAACGTAATCGCGCCGATCATGACCGATCCCGGCGGCAGCGCCTGGCGGCAGACGATCTACTGGCCTTTTATGCTGGCCTCCAAGCACGGCCGCGGCACCGCGCTGCAGCTCGCGGTCGAGGTGCCTACCTATGACGCGGCCGCTGCCGACAAGGTGCCATGGCTCGACATTGCGGGCGTGCATAATTCGAACGCCGGCACGCTGACCTTCTTCGCAATCAACCGGCATGGGTCCGAGACGATAGAGGCCGACGTCGCCCTAGAGCGGTTCGCCGCCAAGTCCATCGAGCATACGATCATCCGTCATGACGATCTCGAGGCCTGCAACACGAAGGACGCGCCGGACAACGTATCACCGGTCAAAGGCAATGGGGCAGCGCTCAGCGGCAAGGGAATGACGCTGAACTTGCCGCCGCACTCCTATTCGATGGTGCGCGTGACACTTTGAGTTAATATCCGAGTATCAGATATATACCGTAAAATCCGTTGCAGGCGAAGTGGTTTGGTGTAGCATTGAAACGTTCAAGGCGGATCTAACCGCCGTACTCGGGAGGAAGCTGAGATGAACTTTCGCAAGATGATGGCCCTAGCGGTGGTTGCGGCCGGAGGATTTTGGGCCGTCGCGGCCCAGGCCGAAGAAACCGTCGCATGGTGGGATTTCCTCGGCGGCGGTGACGGCGTGCGCATGAAGCAGATGATCTCCGACTTCAACGCCGCCCACGCCGGCAAGATCAAGATCGACGCCACGACGCTGGAGTGGGGCACGCCCTTCTACGCGAAGGTGCAGACCTCGGCCGCGGTCGGTGAGGCGCCTGACGTCATGACCTATCATGCCAGCCGCATCCCCTTGGCGGTGAGCCAGGACATTCTCGAAGAAATCACCGCCGACGATATGAGCAAGATGGGCCTCTCGGCCTCGGACTTCGCCCAGACGACGATGGGCGCCGTGACGGTCGACGGCAAGCAATACGCGGTGCCGCTCGATACCCATCCGATCGTCCTGTACTACAATCGCGTCCTCCTGAAGAAGGCAGGCGTGCTCGGCGACGACGGCCGTCCCGTGGGTATGAGAAACAAGGAGGAATTCACCGCGACACTGCAGAAGTTGAAGGATGCCGGCGTCGAGTTCCCGCTGGGCAGCGTCACCGCCGACGGCAACTTCATGTACCGCACCATTTATTCGCTGGTGTGCCAGCAAGGCGGCGAGCTTCTGACGGGCAACGAGTTCCTCGCCGGCGACAATCCTCAAAAGCTGGCGAAAGCGTTAGCGGTCCTGCAAGGGTGGACGAAAGCCGGGCTGCAGTCGACCTATACGGACTATCCCGCGACCGTCGCCCTGTTCACCTCGGGCAAGGCCGCGATGATGATCAACGGCGTCTGGGAAGTTCCCACGATGACCGACCTCGCCAAGCAAGGCAAGCTGTTCGACTGGGGCGCCGTCGAGATCCCGGTGATCTTCGACAAGCCATGCACCTATGCGGACAGCCATTCATTCGCAATCCCGAAGAACAAGGGCAAGGAAATCAGCCCGGAAAAGCGTGCTGCCGTTCTCGAGGTGATCTCCTGGATGGACAAGCACTCGCTGTTCTGGGCCACGGCAGGGCACATCCCGGCCTACAAGCCAGTCACCGAAACCGGTGAATACAAGGCAATGGAGCCCAATGCGACCTACTCGACGCTGACGGCCAACATGATCTTCGATCCGAAGTCGCCCAAGGCTGGTGTCGCCGGGCCGATCTTCGACATCATGTCAAATTATTTTGTGCCGACCCTCAATGGAGAGATGGACCCCGGCGAGGCGGTGAAATCCATCAAGGAAGAGTTGAACAGCATGTAGGGCTCAAGGCTGGGGCCGCCCCGCCCAGGGCGGCCCCAGCCGTGTTCGAGGAAGAGCCATGCTTCGCAACTCCCGCACTGAACGTCTTGTCGCGCTGGTGCTGGTCGCTCCCTTCCTGGCGATCTATCTGCTGGCGTTCGTCTATCCGACGGTCCAGATGTTCCGCATCTCCTTCACCCATGCGCCGCTGATCGGCGCTGGTCGATGGGTTGGTCTCGACAACTACCTGCGGCTCGACAACGACCCGATGTTCCGGCGCGCGCTCTGGAACACCGCTTATTTCGTGCTGATGACGGTCGTCCCAGGGACACTCATCGCCCTGTTGATCGCGCTAGGCGTGTCGCGGCTCAAGGGCCGCTTCCAGTCGATCGTGCTGGCGCTGTTCTTCCTGCCCTACATCCTGCCGGTGTCCGTCGTCTATCTGATCTGGGACTGGACGCTGAATTTCCAGTTCGGGATCGCGATGCATGTGCTGGACTGGCTCGGAATCCCGCGCGTGCCGGTCTTCAAGTCGCGCGTCTGGTTCTTGCCGGCTGTGGCCGGGGTGACGATCTGGTGGACCGCGGGCTTCTCGATCCTCCTCTTCCTCGCCGGACTGCGGTCCATACCAGCGGAGATCTACGAAGCCGCGGCGCTCGACAACTCGACGCGATGGACCACGTTCCGGCGCATCACCTGGCCGCTGCTGTGGCCGATCACCTCGCTGGTGTTCACCATCCAGCTCATCCTGCAGCTTAAGATCTTCGACCAAGTCTATCTGTTCTCGATCGGCGGCCGGCCGAACGACAATATGGTGCTCGTCTACTACGTCTTCCAGAAGGCCTTCCAGCAGAACCAGGGAGGCAGGGCGGCGGCCGTCGCCGTGACCCTCTTCGTGCTTGTGGTGGTCGTCTCGGTCCTGCAATTCCAACTGCTCCGGTTCGCCGAAAGGCGGCGCCGATGAACGCCGTGGCTGCGCAACGCTGGAACTTCTGGGGCGGGATCATCACCGCACTGACGCTCGTCTGGGCCATCCTATGGGCGTTCCCGCTCTACTGGGGTGTGATCTCATCGCTCAAACCGGACGACGAGGTCGTGCGGCCCTACATCGAACTCTGGCCCGAGACGCCGACGCTGGAGAACTACGTCAGCGCCCTGACCACCACGCAGATAGGCGCCTGGTACGTCAATTCAGTGGCGGTCGCGGTCGGCGTAACGGTCATCACCATCTTCATCTCGATGCTGTGCGGCTACGCAATCTCGCAGTTGCGGTTCCCGGGGCGGATCGCGCTTTGGTGGCTGATCCTTGCCTCCTTTATGGTGCCGACTTCGGCGCTGATCATCAATCACTTCGTGCTGGTCGCCAACCTCGGCCTGCTCAACAGCTGGGCCGGAATCATGTTGCCGCAGCTTATCCACCCCGTCATCATCATCGTGTACAAGCAGTTTTTCGATCAGGTCCCGAAGGACTTCCGCGAGGCCGCGGTCATGGACAATGCGTCCGAATTCGGGATCCTCTTCAAGATCTACATGCCTATGAACTGGGGGGTAACCACCGCGCTGTCGATCGTCTGCTTCATCTGGACGTGGAACGCGTTCTTGTGGCCGTTCCTCTCGGTGACCCGCACCGAGATGATGACCATCACGGTCGGCATTACGCAGGTCAACGACGCCTTCGGTGTCTACTACGCGCGCCAGCTGTCGGCAGCCGTACTGGCCGGCCTGCCGGTGGCACTGGCCTACCTCTTCTTCCAGCGCCGGGTGACCGAGGCTATAACGCTCTCGGCAGGTATCAAGGGCTAGAGCCCCGGCAGGTGCACCGCAATGCCGGAGGGCACGACCCGCTCGGCGGGTTCAGGCTCCGTCGGCGCGTGCGTGCCAGGCCGATCCGTCCGCGGCGAAGAGATGCAGGGCCGTGGCGTCGAACTTCAGCCGAACGGCGTCGCCCGGTTTGACGCTCGAAAGCCCGCGATCCTGTGCCGTCACCTGCGTCCCATCCGCGAGCCGCGCATAGACGAGCGTTCGCTCGCCAAGGCGCTCGACAACGGTCGCCGTGGCGAATGCTTCATTGCCCTCGGCGACGACAGTCAGCGATTCCGGCCGCACTCCGAGTTCGCGCCAATCCATGTCGATTGGCGCGCCGGGAAGTTCGACGAGCGATCCATCGGTCAAGCGCGCATTGAGCCTGTCGCCCGAGCCCGAAACCGTGACAGGCAGGATGTTCATCGCCGGCGACCCGACGAAGGTCGCGACGAAGCGCGACGCCGGACGTGCATAGACATCGACGGGTCTTCCCATCTGCTCTATCCGGCAATCGTTGAGGATCACAATGCGGTCGGCGAGCGTCATCGCTTCCACCTGGTCGTGGGTGACGTAGATCATCGTCGATTTCAAACGCTGATGCAGTTCGGCAAGCTCGACGCGTGTACGGGCTCGAAGTGCTGCGTCCAGATTGGAGAGTGGCTCGTCGAACAGGAATGCCTTGGGCTCCTTGACGATCGCACGCCCGATGGCCACGCGCTGGCGCTGCCCGCCGGAGAGCTGCGACGGCCGCCGGTGAAGCAGCGCTTCGATCTCCAGGATACGCGCAGCCTCGGCGATCCGCTGGCGGATGACATCCGGCGCAACCCGAATGTTCCTCAGCCCAAAGGCCATGTTCTCCGCGACGGTCATATGTGGGTAAAGCGCATAGTTCTGGAAGACCATGGCAACGTTGCGCCTGCCAGGCGCAAGGTTCTCCGAGCGCACCCCGTCGATCGTCAGCGTCCCCTGGTCAATGCTTTCGAGGCCGGCGATCATCCGGAGCAGCGTCGTCTTGCCGGAACCGGACGGACCGAGAAACACGACCAGCTCTCCTGGCTCAATGTCCAGGCTCACGTCGCGGATCACTTCGACAGCGCCAAAGTGCTTTGATACGCCCGACAGCGCGATTCCCGTCATGCTTGCGATCCTTCTTTCCTACATAATTTCGGATAAATACCCGATGTCAAGGAATGTGGGGCTGCGGCACAATGAGCGGCTCATTCCTGGTCCCCGGAACAGCTGCCAGCTGTCCTGCCAACAGCGGGCGGTTTGAGAGGTTCGCCAGACCATACGAGAGAATACGAAGGAAATGGATTGGCGAACCAGCCGCTAACGTATTGACTTCCTGTAGAAAACGATGACCCGGCGGGCTCACCAAAACGACCGCGTAAGTGGCTGATTTTTGACCGTTTGGTGGGGGTCGTGTGCAGCGCGTCGCGCCGATTTTCTGGAGTGATAAGCCGCGCCGGACGCGGCGAATTCCTAACCCTACTCGGCGGCCGTCTCCGATGGCGCCTCTGCCGGGCCCGAAGGCTCGGCCTCGGCACGGGGCTTGCGCCGTGAAAACAGCGACCTGAGCGTGACGTAGAACACCGGCGTCAGGAACAGGCCGACGAAGGTGACGCCGAGCATGCCGGAGAACACCGCGGTGCCGAGCGACTGGCGCATTTCCGCGCCCGGGCCCGTTGCGATCATCAGCGGCACGACGCCGAGGATGAACGCGAAGGCGGTCATCAGGATCGGCCGCAACCTGAGCCGGCAGGCTTCGACGGCAGCCTCGGCGGCCGACAGGCCGCGTTCCTGCGCCTGCCGCGCGAATTCGACGATCAGGATCGCGTTCTTGGCGGCAAGCCCGATCAGCACGATGAGGCCGATCTGCACGAGGATGTTGTTGTCCAGCCCTCGGAACGATACGCCGAGCAACGCCGCCAGCACGCCGAGCGGCACCACCAGCACAATGGCGAATGGCAGCACCCAGCTTTCATATTGCGCCGCCAGCGCCAGGAACACGAACAGCACCGACAGTCCGAAGATATAGACAGCGGCATTGCCGGTGTTGCGCTCCTGGTAGGCGAGCTCGGTCCATTCATAGGAGGTACCGGCCGGCAGCGTCGCGGCGGTGATCTTTTCCATCGATGCCAGCGCGTCGCCCGTGGAAACGCCGGGCGCGGCGTTGCCCTGCAGCGGCACCGAGACGTACATGTTGTAGCGCTGGACCAGCGCCGGGCCGGTGACGTCGCGGATCTCGATCAACGTGCCGAGCGGAACCAGCGCGCCGGTCGCCGAGCGCACCTTCAGTTTCAAGATGTCGGCGCGATCGAGGCGGAACGCCTGGTCGGCCTGCGCCCGCACCTGGTAGACGCGCCCGAAAGCATTGAAGTCGTTGACGTAGGCGGTCCCCAGATTGATCGACAGCGTCTCGAAGATGTTGGGGATCGGTACGTTCAGGATGCGCGCCTTGTCGCGATCGATCGCCAGGAAGAATTGCGGGCTCGACGCCGAGAAGGTGGTGAACACGCCCGTCAGCCCCGGCGTCTTGTTGGCCTTGCCGGCGATTTCATAGGCAAGCGCCAGGATCTGCCGCATGTCGGCGCTGTTGCGCTCCTGGATCTGCAGCTTGAAGCCGCCGGCATTGCCGACACCGCGGATCGGCGGCGGCGGCAGTGCGATGATGAAGGCTTCCTTGATGCTTTGCAGGCTGCCGAACAGATTGCCGATGACCTGGGTCGCCGACTGGCCGGCTTTCAGTCGCTCGTCAAATGGCTTGAACCTGGCGAAGATCACGCCCGCGTTGCTGGCGTTGGTGAAGGTCGCGCCGGAGAAGCCGGCGAAGGCGACGGCGTAGTCGACGCCCGGCGTTTTCTGGATGATCTGCGACGCCTGCTGGATGACCGCATCGGTCCTCGACA
Organism: Mesorhizobium sp. M8A.F.Ca.ET.218.01.1.1; assembly: GCF_004791165.1. Taxonomy (GTDB): domain Bacteria; phylum Pseudomonadota; class Alphaproteobacteria; order Rhizobiales; family Rhizobiaceae; genus Mesorhizobium. The sequence goes on from NZ_SRUZ01000010.1 coordinate 91,815, forward strand.
GCGAGGAGCCGTCCGGCAATTGGACGACGACGATCGCATAGCCCTGGTCGAGCGACGGAATGAAACCGCGCGGCACCGTCTGCACCATGTAGACCGTGGCGTAGATGAGGGCTGCGAAAACAGCCAGCATGGCGGCGATCGCTATCCACGATCCGACCAGCACGCGGATGATGCTCGAATACCAATGGGCGACCCTGTCGAAGCCGCGGTTGAAGCCGTCGGCGAGCGCCCGTCCGAACCGCGCCAGGAAAAAGCGCGGCGGCGCCGCAGCGGTGTGGTGCGGCTTGAACAGCAGTGCGGCCAGCGCCGGCGAAAGCGTCAGCGAATTGAATGCCGAGATCGCCGTCGACACCGCGATGGTGATCGCAAACTGCAGGTAGAACTGCCCGGAAATGCCGGGGATGAAGGCTGTCGGTACGAACACGGCTATCAGCACCAGCGAGATCGCGATGATGGCCGTTCCGACTTCGTTCATGGTCAGGTGCGACGCCGGATTGGGCGCCAGCCCACCGGCGATGTTGCGCTCGACGTTCTCGACCACGACGATCGCATCGTCGACGACGATGCCGATCGCCAGAACGAGGCCGAACAGCGTCAGCATGTTGAGCGAGAAGCCGGCGGCGTAAAGCACCGCCAGCGTGCCGATCAGCGACACGGGGATCGCCACGATCGGCACGATCGCCATGCGCCACGATTGCAGGAAGACGATGATGACGATGATGACCAGCAGCATCGCCTCGAGGATCGTCTTGTAGACCTCCTGGATCGACTCGGCGACGAACTCGGTCGGATTGTAGACGATGTCGTAGCTCAACCCCTTCGGGAAGTCGCGGGAAAGCTCCTTCATCTTGTCCTGGATCTCCGCGGCCGCGGCGAGCGCATTGGTCCCCGGCCGCTGGAAGATGGCGAGCGCCACCGCCGGTTTGCCGTTGAGATAGGAGTTGGTGACGTAATCCTTGGCGCCGAGCTCGATGCGCGCCACGTCCTGCAGCGAGATCAGGCGGCCGTCGTCGGTCGATTTGACGATCACGTATCGGAAGTCGCGTGCATCGTTGAAGCGGCCTTGCGTGGTGACCGTGTACTGGAACGCCGTGCCGGTGTTGGTCGGCGGCGCGCCGATCGAGCCGCCCGACACCTGGACGTTCTGGTCACGCAGCGCCTGCACCACATCGCCCGAGGTCATCCCCAGGGCGGACAGTTTTTCCGGATCGAGCCAGATGCGCAGCGAATATTCGCGTTCGCCGAAGATGATGAGGTCGCCGACGCCATCCAGTCTGAGCAGTATGTCGCGCACCCGCGAGCGGGCGTAGTTCGAGACGTAGAGCTGGTCGTAGGTATTGTCGGGCGACAGCATGTGCACGACCATCATCAGGTCGGGCGAACTCTTGGTGGTGGTGATGCCGAGGCGGCGGACTTCTTCGGGCAGACGCGGCTCGGCGACCGACACGCGATTCTGCACCAGCACCTGCGCCTTGTCGAGATCGGTGCCCAGCTTGAAGGTGATGGTCAGCGCCATCGCCCCGTCGCCCGACGAATAGGACGACATGTAGAGCATACCCTCGACGCCGTTGATCTCCTGCTCGATCGGCGTTGCCACGGTCGCAGCGACCGTCTCGGCGTCGGCGCCCGGATACTGCGCGCGTACGACGATGGTCGGCGGCGCGATCTCGGGATACTGCGCGACCGGCAGCTGGGTATAGGCAATTCCGCCGAGGATCAGCAGGACGATCGAAACGACCGACGCGAAGATTGGGCGGTCGACGAAGAAATGTGCGAACCTCATTGCTGCAACCCGGCGGTCTCGGCCTTGGGCGGCAACGTCACCATCTCGACCTTCACCTTGGTGCCGGGCCTGGCGTGCATCAGCCCGTTGACGATGATCGTCTCGCCGCCGGTCAGGCCCGAGCGGATCACCCGGTAGCCGTCGAGAAGCGGGCCGGTGCGCACAGGCTTCGCAGACACCATCCCGGCCTCATCCACCAGGAGCACGATGCGGCGATCCTGATCGGCGCCGATCGCCTCGTCGGGCACCAGCACGCCGCCATGCGGCAGCGACCCCGGCACATTGATGCGCCCGAACATGCCTGGCTGGAGAATGCCGTCGGCGTTGGGAAACGTCGCACGCACCCGCATAGTGCCGGTCGCATTGTCGATCCGGTTCTCGGCAAAATCGAGCTTGCCTTTGAATACCGCCTCCGCGCGGTCGGCGACACGAACCTCCACATCGAGCCCGCCGGCGCCTTCCTGCATGGTGCCGCCACGCGCCTTCGCGTCGCGGGCGTAGCTGAAATACAGGCGCTCATCGACGTCGAAATAGAAGTCGATCGGATCGCGCGTAACGATGGTGGTCAGCAAGGTGGAATCCGGCTGCACGAGGTTGCCGACCGACACCAGCCGGCGGTCGATGCGGCCGGACAAGGGCGCCTTGATCTCGGTGAATTCCATGTTCAGGCTGGCCGTCGTCAGCGCCGCCGTCGCGCCCTGCATCTGCGCCTGCGCCGAAAGGTATTCCCGCCGGCGGTCGTCGACCGTCGCGGTTGAGATATTGCCGGTCTTGGCAAGTTCGTCGGCGCGATCGAGCTGCATCTTGGAGAATTCGAGCAGTGACTTGGCGACGTCCACTTGCGATTTGGCGGCATCATAGGCCGCCTGGTACGGACGCTGGTCGATGGTGAAGAGCAGGTCGCCCTTGTTGACCAGTGCGCCGTCCTGGAAGCTGACCTTGTCCAGATAGCCGCTGACGCGCGAACGGATGGCGACCTGGTCGACGGCTTCGAAGCGCCCGACGAACTCGTCGTCTTCGACGATTTCACGGACCACCGGCTTGGCCGCCGTCACCAGGGGTAGCTGCTGCTCCTGCGCAAACGCAGTACCGCTGAAAGCCATGCCGAGCAGTAATGCCGCCGACAGGGCGGCGCGGGCAAGCCAGCCGGCCGATCGACGGGGTCGCCCGCCCGCGTCGCGATGCAATTGCCCGTTCCCTGGGGTGTCCATCTGCGTCCTCGCTCGCTAGACCCGGGGGGGTCGGTTGATCCGCTTCTACGCTCAGGCTTTCGTCGAGATCAGAGCACTGCAGTATTGTGCACGGCAACATGATCATTTTCCATGTGGGCTGAAATGTCCAGCCTGTGGCTGCCGCGCCACCGGGCTAAAACCAGTCGCGTTTCAATGGATTCAGGATTCCTTGATGGACGGCTTATGATTCATATTGGTCGAAGGAGACCGTATGGGCATTTCCATGCCGGCGGGACTGGCGTGTTTGCCGAAGTTACCTCGGTGGCCCGGCTTGTGGCCAACCTCTCGGCCACGCGAGATGGGTGACCAAAAGCGTTATGTTGTTCCCCGCATTGGGAATGCTAGATTTGCCAGGACGCGGCAGCTTTGCGCCTCATTCGGTCGTCGACGTCGGCTTTACGTCCGCCCGAAAGCAGGCATCCAGAAAACCACGGGCTCGTTTTGGTCGAGGTCCTCACGCTGCCGTTTGCACGGCCGCCCTCAGCAGCATTCCGAAGAGGTCGCGTGGCTCGTCGGGATCGGCGAGCAGGTCGAGCTCCTCATAGAGGCCGGTCGCTCGCAGTTGGTCGCGCACATAGCGCAGGGCCGAAAAATCCTCGATGGCGAAGCCGACTGAATCGAACAGCGTGATCTGCTTGGCTTCGCGGCGGCCTTGGGTCTTGGCGGCGATCACTTGCCAGAGCTCGGTCACCGGGTGGTCGGGATCCAGCTGCTGGATTTCGCCCTCGATGCGTGTCTGCGGCGGAAACTCGACGAAAATGTCGGAACGCAGCAAGATGTCCCTGTGCAGTTCGGTCTTGCCCGGGCAGTCGCCACCGACGGCGTTGATGTGGACGCCGGCGCCGACCATGTTGTCGGTGAGAATGGTGGCGTTCTGCTTGTCGGCGGTAACGGTCGTGATGATCCCGGCGCCTTCAACCGCTTCCTGCCCTGTTTCGCAGATCGTGATGTCGAATCCCATGCCAGCCAGGTTCTTCGCGCATTTCAGCGACGCGGATCTGTCGATGTCGTAGAGCCGGAGCCGATCGATACCGGTCAGCGCCTTGAACGCGATCGCCTGGAACTCCGACTGTGCGCCATTGCCGATAATGGCCATGGTGCGAGCACCGCTGGGCGCCAGATACTTGGCCGCAACCGCGGATGTCGCGGCGGTGCGCAGCGCGGTCAGGATGGTCATTTCGGTGAGCAGCATCGGGTAGCCGCTGCCGACATCGGCGAGCACGCCGAAGGCGGTGACCGTCTGCAGGCCCTGGCGCATGTTCTTGGGATGGCCGTTGACGTATTTGAAGCCATAGAGGCGCCCATCGCTTGTCGGCATCAGCTCGATGACCCCGTCATGGCTGTGCGAGGCGATGCGAGGCGTCTTGTCGAAAAGATCCCAGCGACGAAAGTCTTCCTCGATGTAGCTGGCGAGCTCGGTCAGGAAGCGCTCGACGCCGATTGCGATCACCAGCTTCATCATGCGATCGACGCTGACGAAGGGGACGATGTTCAGTTTTGCCGCGGTCATGGTCAAAAGCTCCCTGAATGGCTGCGAGTCGGGCGGTCCATGATGCGGCGGCCCATCAGGCTCGCCGTCAGGTCGACCATCAGTGTCGCGGTTCGGCCACGATCGTCCAGAAAGGGGTTCAACTCGACCAGGTCCAGGCTGGAGACGAGCCCGCTGTCGGAAAGCATCTCCATCACCAGATGCGCCTCGCGAAACGTCGCGCCGCCGGGAACCGTGGTGCCGACCGCCGGCGCGATAGAGGGGTCGAGGAAGTCGACGTCGAGACTGACATGCAGCAGCCCGTCCTCATCAGACACGCGCGCCAGGAAGGCGCGCAGCAGCGGCGCGATGCCATGCTCGTCGATGGCGCGCATGTCGTGCACGATCACGCCCGCCTGGTTGAGCGCGCTGCGCTCGGCCGGGTCGACGCTGCGCAGGCCCATGGTGCAGATACGCTTGGGATCGACCGCCGCCGGCAGATCGGGAAAATAGCCGCTGAAACCCGCCTGGCCGCTGGCGTAGGCGAGAGGAACACCGTGCAGATTGCCGCTGGCGGTGGTGTCGAGCGTATGAAAATCGGGATGCGCGTCGAGCCACAGGACGAATAGGGGGCGACCGGCCTCCGAGGCACGGCGGGCGAGGCCCGACACGGTCCCGGCGGAGATCGAATGGTCGCCACCGAGAAAGATCGGCATGGCGTCCTCGCTTGCTGCGTAGGCCGCGGCGGCGATGGCGGATGTCCAGGCCGATATTTCGGGCAGGGCCTTCAGCGCCAGGTTGCCATGCACGACGCGCCTTACCGGAATTGGCTGGACGGCGCCCATATCCTCCACTGCATGGCCGAGGCCGGACAGCATCTCAGCAAGCCCGGCGGTCCTCAGCGCGCTCGGCCCCATTTCGCATCCCATTCGGCCGGCACCGTCCTGCACGGGCGCCCCGACGATTCTGCAACGCATTGTTTCTCCCGCGCTCCAAGTTCTGATGGCCGCGAGGGAACCATGCCGAGCCGGCGATACGAACAGGTAAAATTGGCAATCCGAAAAGCGTAGTTTATCATAATGGCAGCGAAACTGAGCAAAATGGTACCCCATGGATGCACTGGACGAACGGCTCGTGACCTTGCTGCGGCATGACGCCCGGCGCAGCGTATCGGATCTCGCCGTCGATCTCGGCGTCTCGCGCGCCACGGTTCGGGCACGCATGGAGCGGCTGGAACGGTCGGGCGACATTATTGGCTACACGGTGGTGTTGCGCGCCGACGCGGTCGATCAGCGCATCCGCGGCATCATGCTCATCGAGATCGAGGGCCATGCCGCCGACCGCGTGGTCCGGGCACTGGGCGGCTTCCCGGAAGTCTCGACCATCCATACCACCAATGGTCGCTGGGATCTGGTGGTAGAGCTCGGGACGGCATCCCTGACGGATTTCGATGCGGTGCTGCGGCGTATCCGGTTGATTCCCGGCATAACGGGCAGCGAAACGAGCCTGCTCCTGGCCACCCCGCGCACGACGCGGGCACGATTGACCTAGACTGTATTCGACGCCGCCTTTCCCGTGCAGATGGATTTCAGATTACGGGCAAACAGGGAAACGTTCCCAAAGTAATTCGGATACATTTCAACAAGTTTTTCGACCTTGTCTACCTCGACCAAGACCGCTTTTGCATCACTGTCCCTTAGCTCGTTTTTCTTCTCTATATCTTCCAACTTCCGCGCGCCGGACATAAGAGTTCGGAATGGCTCGACGGTCACATTATGATCTTTGCTGTATTGAATAAAGTAGTATCTGGATTTTCCAGTCGTCTGTGCGAAGTTCGTCGAGTAGAGAGTAATATTCTTGATGTCTTCTAAGGTGTTTGTCGCCCCTATACGTCTGTCGATATCGCGCAATTCTCGCACTCTGTCATTGTGATCCGGAGCACCGATATGAACGGGGCACTGCTCAATGTGCGCGAATTCCGCCGACATAAGCTGGAAAAGGCGTAGCCAATCTTGTTCGCCCTTTCCGTGCTTCAAATCCTGGCGCCGGAATAGCCCGACAGCCTCAACTGCGGTTGCCCATGAGTGCTGAAGTGTGGTCCGAACTTGCAGTTCGATGCGTCGACCCTCGAAAGCCTCGGTGTCGGCAGCTCTGGGTCGGTACCGGAAAACAATGTGGTGACTTCGATAGCCGTCCGGCTTCGGCTCATCGATATAGTTGAATTCCCGAGGGTGTATCTCATGGGGGAAGTTGTCTCGCATCGATGCGAGAAGCGAGCGGACACTTTTGATGTCGGGCATGATCGCTCGGCAACCGCCGATGTCGTTCATGGTGTCCAAATTGGTGGTGGACTCTCGAAGCTTCCGACGAATCGATGCCATGCGTTTCGGACGCGATGCCATGTCGCCCTTCAGTCGCAGGGCTCTCATGTGGTGACCGACAGAGAACTGGACGCTCCGCATCGGCAGAAAGTGCGAGGCGCGCCAGCTGTTGGCGATCGAGAAGATTTCGAGTGCGTCCACGTACTGGCCGGCAGTGATGTCTGGTCCGAAAAGCATGGGTTTTGCCAGCCGCTCGCCTGCCTTGCGAACGGCATTCATGCTGTATTCAAGGCGCGGGTACTGAGTCATTGGACCATAAAGTCAAGGTAGGGCGCCTCATTCTGGACTGGCGAGACGACCGCAAGCGAATCGGATCTCATGGACCGTATCTTTGAGTACGCGAAAGACGAAAGTAAGCACCTTTGCGCTTGCCTTGAAGGCATCCTATTCTGGAGAAATAGCATCCGCTCGTGGGCATAGAATGTCGGTACTGCCTTTCCTGAGAATTTACGCGCCGCTCAACGCGGTGCTGGCCGCGCCTGGGCTGCTGGCGGTGGCTGCGCTCACGATGCCGGGCATGTCGGGACGAAGCAGGCTGGCTCTGACTGCCGTGCTTGCGGTCATTTGGGGCGCCTATCTTCTGCAGATGGCCGAGACGCTGCTCAAGCGCTGGGCGGGAGACCTTCGGGACAGGACGCCGGCAATCGCCATCGATATGCTCGCGGTTTTGGTTCCGCTCGCTGCATTTCTGCTCGACGGCACGCCCGACCGCAGCCTCTACTGTGCTGTCTGGCTGCTGAAGCCGCTGCGCGACTCGACATTCTTCCCGGTACTGGGCAGGGTGCTGGCCAACGAAGCGCGCAACCTGATCGGCGTCACCACGCTCTTCGGCGTCGTTCTGTTCGGTGTCGCGCTCGCCGCCTATGTCATCGAGCGCGACATCCAACCGGAAAAGTTCGGCAGCATCCCCCAGGCAATGTGGTGGGCGGTGGTCACGCTGTCCACCACCGGTTATGGCGACGCCATTCCGCAAAGTTTCGCCGGCCGCGTCCTTGCCGGGGCGGTCATGATGTGTGGCATCGGCGTCTTCGCGCTCTGGGCCGGCATTCTTGCCTCCGGCTTCTATCAAGAAATCCGTCGCGAGGATTTCGTCCGCAATTGGCAATTGGTCGCCGGCGTGCCGTTGTTTCAGAAGCTCGGCCCGGCCGCGCTGGTCGAGATCGTGCGCGCGTTGAGACCTCGTAATTTGCCGGCGGGTGCCGTGATCTGCCGCAGGGGCGAGACCGGGGATCGGATGTTCTTCGTTGTGGAGGGGCGTGTCAGCGTCGCGACGCCACACCCGGTGGAGCTTGGCCCTGGCGCCTTCTTCGGCGAGATGGCGCTGATGAGCGGCGAACCGCGCATGGCGACCGTCAGCGCCGCAACGGCGGTCTCACTCCTGTCGCTGCACGCGGCGGATTTCCAGATGCTGTGCAGCAGCAGCCCTGAAATCGCGGAAATCATCCGCAAGACCGCGCGCGAGCGGCACGGCGCGGCACCGATGGCTTGACCGTGCCAGGTGTTCGTCAGGGGAGGACGCGATGGCAAGGCTGCCCCTGTCGACAATGGCTGACTGGAACTATGTGGGCGGCGGCTCTGTCGGCCACGCGGAGGTTCTGGACGGGACGTGGAAGTCCCCAGAGGCGCAGCCGCCGAGCGCTCGGGGGGGCAGTCATTCAGACGACGGACGGCCGAGGCACATCCGCACGCGCCTGATGCCGATGCCGCCTGGACACGATGTGAAGCACAGGTGGTGGCGCAGGATGTGGGCACGACCTGATCATCGGCGCCGAGGTCGACTTCCGCCTTGGCATCGTTCCAGGTGGCTCGGAACCATGCCTGGCTAAGCCTGGTGGCGGTTCGTTGGGCTGGCGCCTTTCGGTCGGAGGCAGCTTGATGACTTCCTTCCGCCCGGTCATCGGAATGGTGCGGCTGCGGCCGGATTTGCTGGTCCGGAAACTGAGGCGATGGCGAGGAGGCATCCGATGTCAACCAGCAAGAAATGTGAACGCGCCGAACATCGGCTTTCCGCGGATGCGGCGGATCCGCGGCAGTTTCCTGGCAGTTGACGCAAGGCCTTGCCATGATTCCGTCAGCCGATCGCCGGATTCGGCCGGGAATAAGCGGTTGCCGCGGACCCGATGGTTAACGAGAGCTTTCTGAGTGAGGCCAAATCGTGTCATTTGTGCAACAACGCTGGGGGATAGCAGCCGAACAGCCCTTTCGCCGGTACGATCGTTGTTGAACGCCGCCGGCTCATGGGTAATGTCGAATTCGAAGGAGCGGCGCGGTGCGCATCTTTTTCGGTAGTGGGGATGGGGCAGGGAACGCTGTCCTTCAGCAAAGAATACCCAGACCCGTTTTTTAACTTTTGACTGGAGGTCAGAAAATGAACATCAAGAGCCTGCTTCTCGGCTCCGCTGCGGCCCTGATCGCAGTTTCCGGTGCGCGCGCCGCCGACGCCGTCGTCGTCGCCGAGCCGGAACCCGCTGAATACGTCAAGATCTGCGACGTCTACGGCGCTGGCTACTTCTACATCCCCGGCACCGAAACCTGCCTGCGCATCGGCGGCTATATCCGTTACGACATCGGCGTCGGCGACGTGGGTTCGTTCGACGGTGCGACAAGCGCCGATCACGAGGACGGCGGCAGCAACGACACCTTCTACAAGCATGCCCGTTTCTCGCTGAAGACCTGGACCGGCCAGGAAACCGAACTCGGCACCTTGAAGACCTACACCGAGACCCGCTTCAACTTCCAGAACAACAACCGTGATTCGGGCAGGTTCGGACAGCTCAATACAGCTACGAACGGCGACACCGTCTCGCTGAACTTCGCCTGGATCCAGCTCGGTGGTCTCCGCGTAGGTAAGGACGAATCGGCCTTCGATACGTTCATCGGCTACGCCGGCAGCGTCATCCAGGATACGTTGGTTCCCTATGGCGGTTTCGACACCAACGTCGTGCAGTACTACTTCGACGCTGGCAACGGCTTCTCGGCCGTCGTCTCTCTCGAAGAAGGCTCGGGCTTCGACACGATCGACAGCTACGTTCCGCATGTCGTCGGTGGTGTGAAGTGGACGCAGGGCTGGGGCGCGGTCACTGGCGTCATCGCTTACGATAGCAACTATGAAGAAGTCTCCGGCAAGGTTCGCTTGGACGTTAACGCCACCGACCAGATCTCGCTCTTCATCATGGGCGGCTACGGCTCCGATGATAACCTCACCGACGGCACCTGGACGTTCCCGGCTGGCGGTCGCGGCTTCTACAAGCCGTGGAGCGGCAATTGGGCCGTCTGGGGCGGCGGCACCTACAAGTTCAACGAAAAGACCTCGTTCAACCTCCAGGCGTCGTATGACGAAGGCAAGAACATCGGCATCGCCGCGAACGTTGCCTATGACATCGTTCCCGGCCTCACGATCACGGCCGAAGTCGACTACTCGCATCTCGGCGACGACTCCGTGTCGAACTGGACGGGTATTACTCCTGGCAAAGACGACGCAATCGGCGGCATGCTTCGCTTCCAGCGTTCGTTCTAAAAGGCGCTGCCTTATTGAAATCGAAAACCCGGCGGGCAACCGCCGGGTTTTTTCATGTCGTCTGTATGGAACTTCGGACAGCCAATGGCATGGCCGCCCGCCTGCTGCCGCGCTTGCAGACGTGGAAGAACAACCCTCGCAGCGAAAGGAAAGGAGGAAGCCAAACTGCTTGGCAAGCGACGCGCGAAACGGCGGCAGGCCCGTGGCCAGGATACGCTGGCCGGACAGGTGAAGGAACGCGGCGTTCAGCCTGAGGAAAGCCTGTTAGACTGGTCTAACGGCGGAAAGCGTACGCCGGCGGGATTGGGTGCAACCAACTGCGCGCAGCATCAGGCACTACCGGTCAAAACTCAGCAAGATCGCCCAAGGCTTCGATCAACGGCTGAATCTCGCTTTCGTAATTCTTCCAACGCTTGACGGACGACGTATAGATCGGCTGGCGGACCTGCCAATTGCTATAGGTGTTTACGGAGCCGCCTTTGTCAAAAAAGCGCAGGCAGGCATCGTCCCACGGCAATCCGAGATAATCCATGAGCCGGCGCGACTGCTCCTCCTGATTTTCGATCAACGTCTCGTAGCGACTTTCGAAAATACGACCCGGAAAAACATTATCCCAATGCCGCATCAAGCGATCATACTCCCTGTAGTAAAGCCCCAGCGTCTCAAGATCGGCACTGTAGCTGTGGGCTTTATTGAACTGCAGGACGAAACAGGAGATGCAATTGTCGATGGCGTCGCGACGACAATGAATGATACGCGCTTTGGGGAAAAGAAGGCCAATCAGGCCGATCAGCTCGAAATTGTGAGGCATCTTGTCGACAATTCGCAGCGAGTCGGGAGCCCGCTCGCGCAGATAAGCAAGGTGCTCTTCGGCCAAAGTCCTGGTCAGTTCGGGAGTAATCATCGCGATGGATTGGCCGAAGTTCACACTGGAGCGGTCTGCGACACCGAGTCCATTGGCTGTTCGCCTGAGTTTGCTGAGTTCGCCGGCGCCATGAACATTGGGGTGACTGGCACAGATCTGCTCTGTCAATGTCGTGCCCGAACGAGGCATGCCCACGACGAATACAGGCGCCTCCGAGGGATTGCCGTACGCGGCTCTTGAAGCCACCAGTTCCGGCGTGAAGGTTGCGATCATGCCGTCGACCGAGCGGCGGTAAGATTGCAGATCGAATGTATGGCCCCCGGCTTCATTCCCCTTCTTAAAGTGATCCATCGCCTCCTTATAGCGACGGAGGTCGTTGAGAACCTTTCCCGCGGCGTGATGGAGCGCTGCCGCTCCCTCCGGCCCATGGCCCGGGTCTTGAAGCTCCGTCAGGATTGCCCCGAGTTCTGGCGGCTCTTCAGCGAATTTGCGCGTGCGTACGAGCGCGTTGTGGGCAGCCGGTACCGCGATGCGCCGTTCTATTGCCTCTTTCAGATGAACCGCGGCTTCGTCCATACGGCCGAGGCTTGCGAGCGCGCGGGGCAACCCCAACCGGGCTACGGGATGATCTCGGTCGATCCTGAGCGCCTTCTCAAAGAGCGGCAGCGCCATCTCCCCCTTGTCAAACGCATTGTAGGCATCGCCCAAGGCGCAAAGCGCTTCCACCAGATCCGGCTTCAAGTCCAGAGCGTACTGAAAGTGCTTGATCGCCGGCGTAAATTCGCTGACCTTCAAATAGGTCTCGCCGAGGCTAAGATGGTAGTAAGGATTCCGCGGATCCTCTGCCACCGCCCGAGCGAAATACCGCAGTGACTTTTCGTTGTCGAAATCGAGCCCGAGCGTTCCCAGGATATACAGGGCCAGCGGATGGTTGGGCGTGCGAGCCAGGACCCTGAGGCACAGTTCCTCGGCCTCGGACAGACGTTGGGCCTGCTGCAACTCGAGCGCCTGCCGTAAAAGCAAGTCGTCGGCGTGGCTGCGGTCGGGGCCTGCCTTGGACTGCGCTTTGTATGGCGCAGCCTTCGGTGATGCCGCCTTCGGCGAGGGTTGGGTCTTGAGGTGCTTTGCCCACGCGGGCGGCAATCGGTTGCTCATCCTGTCTGGCTAGCAAAAGGGGTTTGGAGAATCCAGCCTCAATAGCCGTTTTGCGCAGAGCGCCGGCGCGGCCCATCGATTTACCATTCTTCTGGATCGACCCTTATCAGTTTCCGTTCCAGTCGGTCCGGTGACGGCGCTCTTGCCTATTCCGTTGCGCCAGCTTTTTTTCTGCGACGAATAGTGTGCGATTGCGCGGCGGCCATTTTTAACGCGGGTGTGATCTCCAACGGCGCATTCTGTGCCTCATGCGGGGTCTGCAGCCCCTCGACGTGAACGGTCGGGAATGGGAGCTCGATGCCCTGCTCCTTGAAGACCTGGCGCAGCCGCACATAGAATTTGCGTTTCATACCGAAGGCGCCTCCCGGTCTGGTCATGGCCTTGACTCTCAATACGATGCCGTACTCACCGAACTCCTGCACGCCTTGCATCTTGATCGGGTCGAGCACCCAGTTTTTGAACTCGGGATCTTCCGCCAGTTCGAGGCCGATCCGCTTGATCAGCTTGCGAGCGAAGTCGATATCGGTGTCATAGCCAACGGTGATGTTGAATTTGTCGATAACCCAGTCACGGCTCTGGTTCTGGACTGCCCCGAGTTCACCGAAAGGTATCGTGAACAGCGGACCGCGATGGTGGCGCAGCTTCACCGAGCGCAGCGAAAAGCTTTCCACGGTACCCTTGTAATTGCCCGAGGAAATATATTCGCCGACACGAAACGCATCATCGAGCAGAAAGAACACGCCCGAAATGATGTCCTTGACGACGGTCTGCGCCCCAAAACCCACCGCAACGCCGACAACGCCAGCGCCGGCGATCAGCGGGCCGATCTGGATACCCAGCGAGGAGAGCATCATCAGCACCGCCATCACGATGATCGATGCGAGCAGAATGTTCTGGAGGATCGGCAACAGCGTGTGCAGTCGCGCCTGCTGCGGATCGAGGATCGGGCCCTCCTCCTCGCTGATCACAGGGTGCGGTACTTCGATGCCCAGCTTTCGTTCGATCAAAGCCTTGATGATCGACCAGCCGAAATCGGCTGCAAGCGCAATGACCACGACATTGATCAAGCCGCGCAATATGAACATCGTCGTCGTATCGCTGCCCTGCATGGATTGCATGTCCAGGCCCCAGACACGCGCGAGAAGGTAAGCCGCCGCCAGGATGAAAATCATCCTGATACCGCGATCGATGACAGCGATCGTCACCGCCGGGATCGTCGGCCGGCCGGCCTCTTCCGAACCCGGCCGCAGCACGAAATTAACCCCGCGCTGCGTCAGCACGATTGCCAAAGGCAGGAAGAATGCGGCCAAGGTAAACCAGAAGATTATGTTAAAGCCGGCAATGCGCTCCAGGAACAGAACGACGAAATAAGCAGTCAATAGCCATGTCGCTCCCGTGTGACCGCTTTGGGGCGCCCCGTCTCGCTTCCTTGGCCGGCGCCAAACGGCAAACAGAAAGAGCAACAGCAGGACGAAATCGGCGCCCAGCGACAGGACCATCATTCCGTCCGGATCGATGCCGAGACCCGGCAAGAGGTGGAACGCGGCGCCGAAGAAGGCGAAGACGCCGACGATCCGGGGTAGCCAATAGGACCAATGGTCAGCCGCTTCGTTGGGGACCGGCAAAGCACGAACCTCGACGGCGCTCTCGACCTTCATGAAGGAAGGGACGAGCGTGGCCATGACGTACATGCGCACACCCCATGTAACGACCGCCGCAATCAGGAATGTCAGTACAATCTCGCGGATGAGCGTCGGCCAGTCGAACAACATGAATGCGCCGGCGCTGCCCAGTGCGAACGAGACGATCAGCAGGCTGGAATAAAGCAGGCGGCCACCAATCTTCTTGGCTCGCCCCATGGGCGTATTCTTCGGTTGCGCGATAATCCAAAGGCGGAATGGGCGGGTCAACTTGTACGTTGCCCAAGTGAGCGCCAGGCCGGCTGCGATGAACAGCGCAATCAGCAGAAATACGCCTGCAGGCCTCTTGCCGGACATATCCTCCATGGTCTTTGCGCGAACGTGCGCGAACTGGCCCGGCAGCAAGGGCAAAGTCTGTACGATTCTTTCGATATGATGCTTGATCCGATCGAGCGTCGAGGATGCCATCGTATTCATCTGGCCTGGTGCGGCCACGGCATCGGACGATGCGTCGGCCGGCGAAGCTCCAGCCTTGGCAGGCGCTTCGGTTGGCCCGGCGTCCTGTTTTCGCTGCTCGACCACCCAGGCCTTCACGGACGGATCGTCGAGAAGCTCGAACAGCTGCTTGACCCTTTCAGGCGGCACGGTCGCCGGCGCCTGCGCCTCTGCCTGACCAGCCAGCAAGAGGGCGATGCCAAAGACGAGCGGCCTGGCAATCAGGACGAACATCGCAGTCAAATCTCCGAGACGTCGCGCCGCGCGTGCCAGATACCAGGCTCCCAATCGTCGAATCATGAGTGGCATCGTGCTGTGACCTTCCGATAGAATCGGCAAGCAACGACATCTATGCCCGCCGTTGCCCCTACCTTGAAGAAACCGATGTTGCTGTGCAAGACGTCACCGTTCCGGGCGAGCGATGCAGCGAAACCCAAGGTGGCAAGTGGATGTATCCACGGGCTGCGCCATGCGAGCGGCCGGTCGGTAACGCCGGCAATAGCTCGGAGCGCACAAGAAAGACCCACCCTTGGTGACCTTGCGTGGGATCGTGATATCGGGCGTCAGCGGATCATAGCTCGCCTCGCGCTCACCGCCGCGCGGATTGGTCATCGTGCAGCATGGGCTCTCGATCCGGCGGTGCTCCTGATACCAGTCCGCGGTCCACTGCCAAACGTTGCCGGCCATATCGTGGAGCCCATAGCCGTTTGCCGGAAACGAGCCAACGGGCGCGGTCCATTCGTAGCCGTCCTCGCAGCTATTTCGGTATGGAAATTCACCCTGGTACGTGTTGGCCATATGCTGGCCACCCGGGGTTAGTTCGTCGCCCCATACGAACTCCGAGCCGTTCAGTCCGCCGCGCGCGGCAAACTCCCATTCGGCCTCGGTCGGCAGCGCCTTTCCCGCCCAGTCCGCATAGGCTTGCGCATCCTCGTATGCGATATGGACGACTGGATGGGTTTCAAGGCCCTTGAGGGTGCTGGCCGGGCCGCGCGGATGCCGCCAATTCGCTCCGCGCACGTAGGCCCACCAGTTGTAGTGATTGCTGCGATCGATGCCGCGCGTGGGCCTGACGAACAACGCTGAAGCCGGCGCCAATGACTCGGCGCCCGCCGCAGGATAGTCCGCAGCATTTGCCGGACGCTCGGCCAGCGTAACGTAACCGCTGGCCTCGACAAAGCGCCTGAACTCGTCATTCGTGACGGTCGTGCGATCCATCCAGAAGCCGGCGACCATGACGCGGTGCGCGGGCGCCTCCTCGGGATAGTGGCTGTTCGAGCCCATCAGGAATTCGCCGCCTGGCACCCACACCATATTTGGAAATGGCGGGCTGCGCCCGGGAACGGAGCGTACGGACTCCAGATCCCCTCCAGGTGGCACAGCCGTGGCGACATCGTCCATGGTTTTGGCAGCTACGGACTTCGATCCTGCGCGTTTAGTCTCCAAGCTCATTGAACGCCGTGGCTGGATCAGCCGAAATGGGCGGTGCGCCGAAGGTCAGCTTGATCGCCTCTCCTATCAACAGCGGCGGCGCCATTTGCTTGGCGATATCCACGATTTTTCCTTTCAATTCCTTGACCTTGTCAGGATTCTTGTCGGCCAGATTGGTCTTTTCGGATTTGTCGGCTGCAAGATCGAACAGTTCGACCCGCTCCAACACACCGGCTGCCCATACGAGCTTCGTATCGCCTTGGCGGATTGCGCCGCCGGTCGGGTCGACATTGTAGACCATCTCGGTGCGGGGCGAGGGCTTGGCTTCGCTAATGGTTTCCCAAACATCCATGCCATCGAGCGGCTTGTTCTTGGTCGGTTTTGCCCCGGCAAGTCCGGCAAGTGTCGGATAGATATCAGTGACATGTATCAGGCCGTTCACGTCGCCAGCCTTCACCTTGCCCGGCCAGTTCACCAGGCCGCAGACGCGGGTGCCGCCCTCGTAAAGCGTGCCCTTGCCGCTGCGGTACGGCCCATTGTCGGCCGGTAGGCTGTTGCCGACCTTCGATTCACCCGCAAACATTGCATCTCGGACACCGCCATTGTCGCTCTGGAAGAGGATGATCGTATTGTCGCGCATTTTCTTCTTCTCGAGCTCGGCAACGACCCGGCCGATCTCGTCGTCCATGGCGGAAACCATGGCGGAGTAGAGCCGGCGCTGGTCGTCGGCAACATGGGCATATCTTTTGATATGTTCTTCGGGTGCCTGATAAGGCGAATGCGGCGCGGTGAATGCCAGGTACAAGAATAACGGCGCCTTCCCGTCATGCTTTTCGATCACCTTGGCGGCTTCCGTGCCGAACAGGGTGTTATCGTATCCGGGCTCCTTTAGCGGCTTGTTATTGCGGTACCAGTCCATCACGCCATGGGAAGCGTGCTTGAAGTGATCGATTTCGCCAACCAGGGCGCCGTAGAACGAATCGAATCCTCGCTGGCGCGGCCAGTATTCGGCCTTCGCGTGACCCAGATGCCACTTGCCCACCATCGCCGTCTTGTAGCCGGCGTCCTTGAGCATCTGAGGCAAGATGTATTCGTCCGTGGCTAGGCCGTAGCCGCCGCCTGACGGGATAACACCCATCTGCAGCCCATAGCGCAACGGATAGCGTCCCGTCATCAGCGCCGCCCGGGTGGGCGTGCACATCGGCTGGGCATAGAACTGTTCCAACCGCGCGCCCTCGGCAGCCAGCTTGTCGATGTTTGGCGTCTTGATGTCCGAGCCGTGGAAGCCAACGTCCTTCCAGCCCTGGTCGTCGGAGATGATGTAGACGATGTTGGGAGGTGTCCCTTGAGCCGCCGCGGGCTGAACACCGGCAAGGCCGGCAAGCGCGCCTGATAGACCGGCTGGAACCGCAAAGCGCGAAACGGCAGCCGCCGTGCCGGCCATCAATGCATCGCGCCGCGTTATTCTGTTGGTTGTGCCGGCTTCAGCCGGGAAGTCTCGATCGATACTCATACTCTCCCACCCTTCTCCCCTTAGGGGTAAATGCTTTTGAGATATCATCGTCACTCACTCTGAAGGCCGACGCTTCAGGACCACGTTCTGCTTCACGGCCGCCATGACGCAGCCACTTCACAACAATCCTCTATTGGGCGACCGCGAATTGATAGGTGAACCCCAACATCGGCCCCTGCTGAGTGAGTTTGTTCACGAAGCCATCGTGGCTATAGTTGTCGTGCACGGCCCGATAACCGACAAAGCCTGTTCTTGATAGCCCCCATTTCTCTTCCTCGTAGACCGTCAATCGCGACGAAGAGACGGCTTCATCGACCAAGTCATATTCGATGCAGCATCTTAGACTGGATGAAGTCTCGCTTTGCGCTAGATCAATTCGGCCGCGATGCAGCGGAACGTGACAGATTAACACACCAACACCCTGTGCAATACGCCCTTCCGGTCTCGGCGCCACACGATAATCATGGCAAAGGCGCTCGATGTTCTCGGCGCATCCGGCTGACCCAGAGATCTATTTCGTCCACAGTCCCCATTGGCCGTGAGTCGGCGATACTTTGCGCCGATTGATCTCGCGCAATTTGCATTTAAGTTACAGCTAATACAATCATCCTGCTATCCACTTTGCGCAAAGGACGTATTTTTGAGCACCTGGCCTTCATCGCCTTCGCACAGGGACGTACAGCTCGGCCCAGACGGGCTCGGCGATGCCGCCTCTGGGCTGCCTGTGAAGGTCGACAGGCTTTCGCCAGGGCAACTGCCGTCGCGACCCCGGCAAATCCGGTCCCACGGCAAGTGGGCGCTCGATCTGGCCGAATTCAACTGCGCCTTCCGCGCCAGCGGCGGCTTTGCCCCAGGTTCCGTGGCGATAGTGGGCATAGAGCAGGCCCGGGACTCAACGATCTGTCCGCTCAAAGACGACATGATCGTGACAATCCCCGCCGGCACGAGCGTAACAGCAACGGTCCAGCCCGGCCTTAGTTATACAGGCGCCGTTGTCCCGATGTCGATCTGGGTAGAGATCCAGGCACTTTCCGCTGGCACGATCTTGGCTAGGGCTGCAGACCACCCAAACGCCGTTCAGCTCACCACCACCGATGCGAAAATGTTTCGAAGCCAAATGGAGGCGATGGCAGATCGCTTCGAAGCAGCCGCAAGCGGTGCAGCTCTGCCGGAGCATACTCCGATCGCGTTGATGGAATATTTGCGAGGCATGGCTGACGCCTTCGCTGGCGCGCCTAGCAACGCAGGATTGGATCGGTCCTCCAGCCGTCATCTCAGGCAGGCATGGGCGGCCGAGGCTTTCATTCGCGCCCATATCCGCGAAGACATCCCCATCATCCGGTTGTGTAAGGAAATCGGCGTCAGCCGCCGTCAATTGGAGTACGCCTTTCGCACCACCTTTGCTCTAAGCCCGCTGGAATTCATCAGGGCGCTCCGTCTCAATGAAGCCAGGCGACTGCTCACCGCCCGGGGAGCGAGAGGCTCGAGTGTCACAAGCATCGCGATGGAGGTTGGGCTCACCCATCTTGGCCGCTTCGCAGCGAACTATCGCCAGCTCTTCGGCGAGTCCCCCAGAGAAACACTGCTTCGCGGGCGAAGGCCAGAGGATTGACCCGATACAGCGCGCGGTCGTCGCCGCTCCTGATAAGCATTTCGAATTTTGACATGACGCGCGGGCTCCAAGCTCGCGCTTGCTCGATCTCGGTCATCTTGCGTTCGAGAAGACGATCGTCGACCACAGGAACGACAGCTCCACCCGGTTGCGATGCGACAGCTTACCAAAATCCTGCCCCGATGCGAATGGATGGAAATCCTTTGTCTGTCTCGGGCCTTAGGGCGGCATGTGCGATACTGGTGCGAAGCGTCTCGTCGCTCTTGCGCACTGTGAGCGGAAATAATGACACCGACAAAGTTCGCCGTTCAATTGAGCACGGCCTCGACGGTGGCAACAAAGTCGTCGAGCGAGCGATCCCCACGAATCTCGATGCGCGGAAGGTCGATGGGATCGCTGTCAAGGTCCGCCGGCCCGTGTCTGCCGCCGAAGCCAATCCGATAGCCGCACTCCCTGGCCAGCCTGCCAAGCCGCCGGTCGGTGACGGAGAAGGGGGCCGCGAACGCCGAGGTTGGCCGACTGGTCCACCGTTCGACGAACATCCGAGAGCGCAGGAGCTCGGCCGCAAGGTCAGAGCTCGACAGACCATCGATGGCGCGATGCGTCGCCAGATGGCTTCCGAAGAATGCACCTTCGGCAGCGAGACGTCGCACCGTTCCGGCATCCATAAGCCGCGTCGGCGGACCGCTGACGGCGTCCCACTTTGCACTTTCACCCACCAGGTCCGTCACCAGGAACACTTCCGCGGTCAGGTCGTGCGCGCGCAAGATCGGCCAGGCATGGTCGGCAAAGTTCTGAAAGCCGTCATCGAAGGTGATGAGCACCGGGCGGCCAGCGAAAGGCTGACGGTTGGCGATGGACCATTCCAGTTGCTCGGACATGACCGCGTGAAAGCCATTGGCCCGCAACCATGCCATCTGGCCGGCGAACGCGGCGGGCGTGAGCCGGAAACGGGCGAGCGCGGCCGGACCTTCATCGGCGACGCCGTGATACATGAGGACAGGGATACGCTGCCGCCGCTCGCTACGCGCAACGTCGCGGCGCAAGGCCCGCGCTCCGCCCCAGACGATATTTCGCGCGACCCCGATTCCGATGGATGCGCGGACCGGCACATGATCAATCACCGGCTCCGTCGCCATGTGGCCCGGTGACAGGCGGCGGAAGCGATCTATGCGATAGAGTTCGGTCTGGATCGATTGCTCGAGGACGAGGCCTTCTGTCGCCGCCAACGTCTCCGAGATCGTTTGGCCACCGAATGTGTTCCATTCGAAGCCCGTCCTTTCGGGATTGTCCCGTAGCACGAATGCGTGTGCGCTGATGAAACTGCCGCCAGGCGCCAGCGCCTCGGCGACTTTTTTGGTGAAGCGCTGCAACTCGGCCAGATCATCGAGATAGTAGAGCACTTCCGAACAGAAGATCAGATCCATCTCGCCCGGGAGCGTGTCGGCCATGAAATCCAGTACGCCGAATTCAACATTCGGTTGATCGCTGCATCGCGCGCGCGCCCGCTCGACCGCTATCGCGGAGATATCAGTTGCAGTCAAATGACCCACTCGCGGCGCGAGCTGCCGCGTGAAATGGCCCTCTGCGCAAGCGAGCTCAAGCGCCTGTCCAATGGGGCCGGCAGGCAGAATTTCGAGCTGCCGCTCATATTTTTCCTGCTCGTAGGTCGAGGTGTAGTTCCAGGGATCCTCTGTCGCAAAATAGCTGTTCCAGAACGCCGTACGATCCTTGTCGTGTCCATCCGAGGCCGGTGAACGGCGCGGCGCCGGAAGAGGCTGCGTGGCTTCGGCGCTCGACAGAACCAGTTCCCGCGCTTCCGAGACCAATCGCGCGAGTTTGCCGAAGTGACTGTCCGGATCAGGCCGGCGTTCCGCCGTGGTCGACAGTGCCTCGGCTGCAAGCGTGTCTGACGTGCCGGCGCCGTCGTCCTTTTGCGGTGCCAAATTCAGGATCAGTTCAATCCAATGTCCCCTTGTCACGTTCCCGAGTACGCCGAACTGAACGACAGCTTCGACCTGGCCATCCATCATCAGGTAGGCATAGATTTGATCGATTCCTTCCGGAAGCTCGGTTGAGGTTGGATTTCGGGCGTCGACGCGAATTCCGAGTGTCCGCGCCAGCCTGCGAGGTGCGGCAAGATCGTCGGCATCGAGAAGCATTTGCTCGAGATGATACTGGACGCGACGAGCCGCGACCGGATCGCCCCAGACCTTGCCGAGTTCGATGATCAACGCGGTGAGGGCGCCGCCAAACCTGTCCCACCGGGCAGCCAAATGCGCTGGCACCGACAGGCTTCCCACCATCAGGCCATCGAAGGCTACCTTGGCGATCTCATGCGCCCATTTACGTCCTGCCGGGAGCGCGCGCAGGGATTGCGGATTGATCGAACTGCCGCCGCTGCCGCAATCCGATGCAGTGTTCCACAACGCGAACCACGCGAGTGCTTCCGAAGCGGATCGCCCGGTCGCCTCGGTCGCTCCATTGGCGTGAGCCAATCCTGGGCGTTTGACCCTGGGATCAGGAGAAAAGCCGCGGGCGATCACGATTCCCGCATCCGCCAGCATCTGCGTCGAATTGCGGCTGAGCGCGTTGGGGCTGGCCCGATGGAAAGCGAGCGGCTCGTCGACCATCACCCAATTTTTGCCGAGGCGTGCGACGCGCTGCCATAGATCCCAGTCTTCGCAGGTACGCAGCGACGCATCGAAACCGCCCAACTCGACGATTGTTTCCCGGTCGACCAGCACCGCGTGAGTGGCGATGGCACATCGGCGGGCGAACGTTTCGAAGGGCTGGATCGCGACCTCGGGAGCGATGCTCGACGGGGTGAATGCACCATCGGGCATCACGCGCCGTGAACCGCAATAGGCGGCCACTGCATCGGGAGCGGTTTTCAGTGCGGTCAGCATTTTCGCAAGGAAGCTGGCATCCACCCAGTCGTCGGCATCCAGGAACATCAGCCACTGGCCGCACGCCGTCGAAATCCCGTCATTACGCGCGCCGGCGGGGCTATGCGCGCAAGAACTCAACGTCCGAAATCGGGCATCTCGTTCCACATAACCGGCGATGATCGCGGGGGTGCTGTCCGTGGAGGCGTCGTCGACGATGATCGCCTCCCAGTCCAAGACCTCCTGCTCGAGAAGGCAATCGAGCGCGCGCGCCAGCGTTGCCTCCGTGTTGTGCGCAGGAATTACGACTGAAACCAATGGATTATGCGCCACGCGATCTTACCCGCGCCTGGACGTCGGTACCACAACGCTTACGGTAGCTTTGTCCTGGATCATCGAGTTTCGCTTTCTTTCGCCGGGAGATACGGCATCGGACGGCAGCACTGCTCTGTCAAGATCGGGGGGCATTAGAGGCAGCAGGAAGACTTGAAGACATGCTTGAATGGCAAGCGCTCATGCCCGACGGCTTAGATCTGAGGTCGGTGCGCCGGCGCATTTCCGCTCGCACATTCGTTCACCGCTCCGGGAGGGTCATCTAGCCCCGCGGCATTCCGCTGAAAATCAAGCCTGACCTGGCTTGCAGACGGGTTGTCCTGAGACGGGCGCCGCATGGCAGTCCTTTCCAAGGTCCTGTCGATTCATTAAAAGTAGACATCGCTAATGTAATGGCCGCAGGCCGCCTTGCGGCAATAACAGCCGTTCAACCTGGATTCTCGAACAGCCATTCTCTGTCCTAGAGAAGACCTTCCTTCTAGCGTTGGGTCCGCGTTGGAAGGTGACGGTTACAGTATGCGGGCCGATGCCAGAAAGTATCTGCACATCTAGATCAGCGGATTGCAATTAATCTAATGAAAAATCATAATTTATTCCATTCAAAGTATATATAGATTTTAGACGTGCTTTCGATAGTACGTTTCAGTGAATGATCAATTGGATTTGCCGACTGCTTCAGCTATCAAAGAAATACAAGAGCGAAATCATCGAAGATTGCGCAGCTGTTGCTAGTTCAGAGATCGAACAAGAGGCGCGCGAATCGGCTCGAGCCAAAGAGGATTTCGGCTTGTGGGCCGGGTATTTGTCTGACATAATCCCCGTTTCCGGGTTTTCCACTGGCAATTGGGGCATAGTGATGGCTAAGGAATCTTCGAGTACCGCGTCTTCAGCAAATAAAGCGGACGCAAATCTGATCGGTAATGCAGAGGGAAATGGACTGAGCTTCATGGCGGGCCAAGCTCGCGAGAGCGGAGCCCCGGGCGACGCTGTAGGTGTCGACAAGATACGGGATCTGCTGTTCGGCAACCAGATGCAGGACTACGATCGCCGCTTTTCCAAGCTTGAAGAACGGGTCTTGCAGCGCTTCAAGGATGTTGAATCCGAGGCCAAGCGCAATCTTGAAATGTACGAATCAAATGCGAAGAAGCAGGTCGATTCGCTCGCGACGCAATTGCGGAACGAAAAAGATGCGCGAGCCGAGGGCGACAAGGAGATCGACCGGAATCTTCGCGAGCAAAATCAGGCACTTGAAAAGCAGGTGCGCGCATTGTCGGATCAAGTCAGCGAGCTCGAGCGCGATGTTGCAGACCGGATCAATCGAAACGATCATTTGCTGCGTGAGGAAATCAAGCAAAGGATCGAAAGCGTTCAGATGCTGATAGAGAAGGTGTTTTCCGATCTCAGCAACGTCAAGACCGACCGCAATCTTTTGGCCGGCCTGTTTGTCGAGGTCGCAAAATGTCTCAATCAGGATCCCGTCGGCAGCAAGACCAACTCGGAGCGTGGCTGGAAAGTGAGTTGATCGGAACTTGACGTCAACCGTCGACCCAATCAGCCTTCCAAAAAAAGCAGCTTCGAACGATACAGGGATTGATCGCGAGGCTCTCGCTAAGCTTTTGGTCGAAATAGCCCGGAACGTCGATCCGGACTATCGGGCGCAATTCGAGTCGGTTCCAACCGCCGACCCTCGCATGGAAGCGCTGCGCCAGTTGCTGGTCGGCCGCGAGATTTCGGAGCTCTCACGCGTCACGGATCTGCTGGACGAACCGGCGCAGCTTGCGACGGCGGTGGGCGGCGTTCTCCCCAGTGCGGCCGCCCAAGCGCCGCATGCGCAACTCGGCGAGGCCCTCGCACCGGCCGTCGAGCGGGCCGTGCAACGCTCGATCCAGAAGAGCCCGCGTACTCTGACGGATATATTGTATCCGGTGTTTCTGCCGGCAATTCGCAAGTCGATCGGAGAAAAGATCGACCAGACCTTTCAGTCGCTAAATGAAACTCTACGACATATATTCACTTGGCATGGTCTCAAGTGGAGAGTGGAAGCTTGGAGAACCGGTGCCAGCTTCTCGGAAGTCGTTCTGAAGCATTCTCTCGTCTATCGCGTAGAGCATGTTTTTCTCATCAACCGCAATTCCGGGCTCTTGATAGCGCATGTTACGGCCGATAACGCAACCAGCGAGGATCCTCAGCTCATTTCCTCGATGCTCAGCGCAATTCAAGATTTTGTGAAGGATTCATTCAACGAGAAAGAACAGAGCGGCCTGGACACGATCCGCTTTGGCGAGCTTCGTCTCTGGTCGGAAGTCGGACCGCTTGCGACGCTGGTTGCGGTGATCCGGGGAAATCCGCCGGAGGGACTGCATGAAATATTTCGCGACGTATTGCTTCGCATCCATGACCAAAGCTCGGAGGCTTTAGAGCAGTTTGACGGGGACACCTCGCAGCTGTTCGGCGTAGAGGCGCAGCTGCAGACCTGCGTTGAGCTGAAGCAGGAGGATACAAACCAGGGATTTCCGTGGCTGGTGGTGGCTCTGGTTGCGCTGATTTTGATTCTGGGGGGTGCCTGGTTCTTTCTTTCCTGGCAAACCGGGCAGCGCTGGCAGGCCTATGTGTCGCGCTTGGTGGCCGAGCCAGGCATCATCGTTGCCGAGCAAAATATAAGCGGTGGCCAATTCTATATTGCCGGCCTCCGCGATCCGCTTGCCGCCGACCCGCAAGCGCTGTTGTCGGGAACCGAGGTCGATCCCGCGCGCGTGCATGCGCAGTGGCAGTTCTATGAGAGTCTCGAGCCTCAGTTCGTGTTGAAGCGGCTGACGGCGTCGCTGGTGCCGCCAGAGTCGGTGCGGCTTTCGGTGGTCAATGATCGCATCGTTGCCGAGGGCGAGGCCACTGGCACCTGGATCGACCAGGCGCGCGCAGCGGCTCGACGGCTTTCGGCAGGCGGACCGGAATTCGACATCTCCAAGGTTCGTGATGTGAGCCCCGAAGCACGCGCGGCGGAGCGCTGGCAAGCCTATGTGTCGCGCTTGGCGGCCGAGCCGGGCATCATCGTTGCCGAGCAAAATATACGCGACGGCCAATTCTACGTTTCCGGCCTGAGAGACCCGCTTGCCGCCGACCCACAGTCGCTGCTGTCCGGAACGCAGGTCGATCCCGCCCGCGTTCATTCGCAGTGGCAATCCTATCAGAGCCTTGAGCCGGAGTTCGTGTTGAAGCGGCTGACGGCGTCGCTCTATCCGCCGAAATCGGTTCAGCTTTCGATCGTCGAGAATCGCATCGTTGCCGAGGGCGAGGCTCCCGGCGCCTGGATCGACCGGGCGCAGGCCGCCGCCCGGCAGCTTTCAGCAGGCGGGCCGGTATTCGATATTTCCAGGGTCCGTGACCCCGAAGAACGCGCGGCGGAGCACTGGCAGGCCTACGTGTCGCGACTGGGCACCCAGCCGGGCATCATCGTTGCCGAACAAAGGATACGCGACGGCGAATTCTACATTTCCGGCCTGAGAGACCCGCTTGGCGCCGACCCGCAGTCGCTGTTGTCGGGAACCGAGGTCGATCCCGCACTGGTTCATTCGCAGTGGCAATTCTATCAGAGCCTTGAACCGGAGTTCGTGTTGAAGCGGCTGACGGCGTCGCTCTATCCGCCGAAATCGGTTCGGTTTTCGATCGTCGAGAATCGCATCGTTGCCGAGGGTGAGGCTCCCGATACCTGGATAGATCGAGCGCGCGCAGCGGCCCGACAGCTTTCGGTAGGCGGACCGGAATTCGACATCTCCAAGGTTCGTGATGTGAGTCCCGAAGCGCGCGAGGCGGAGCATTGGCAGTATTATGTGGCGCGACTTGAGGCCCAATCGGGAATCATCGTCGCCCAACAACGGACGAGCGGCGGACAATTCTACATTTCCGGCCTGAGAGACCCGCTTGCCGCCGACCCGCAAGCTCTGCTGTCCGGAACGCAGGTTGATCCTGCCCGCGTTCATTCACAGTGGCAATTCTATCAGAGCCTTGATCCGAAGTTCGTGGTGAAGCGGCTGACGGCGTCGCTGTCCCCGCCGAAATCGGTTCAGCTTTCGATCATCCAGGGTCGCATCGTCGCCGTGGGTGAGGCTCCTGCCGGCTGGATCAGCCGGGCGCAAGCCGCCTCCGAACAGCTTTCGGCGGACGGAGTGGTTCTGGATGTCTCGCAGCTGCGTGAGCTGAACCTTGCAGAACTTAATTCTTTGAGAGACGCCATCCAGACGACCGATATTTTCTTCTCTTCCGGCAAAGTCGTGCCGGGACCGGAGCAGCTGCCGGTTCTCGACAGGTTGGCGGATCAGATAAAGGAATTCGCCCAAAATGCCCGCAAGTCAGGCGTAACAGCGCGGTTCATGTTGACCGGCCATTCGGACACCACGGGCCGTGAGACGGCCAACGCATCGATCAGCGCCGCCCGCGCCGAGACAGTTCGTGCGCTTCTCAACAAGCGCGGCGTCGCTCCAGAACTGCTGCAGGTTCGGGGCGCGGGCACTTTTGAGCCGCTGGTGCCTGAAAATAGTCAGGCCGGGAGCTCCACCAATCGCCGGGTTTCGATTACTGTGAATCTGGACTAGTGGAGCCCAAGATGTTGCAAAAGAAAATCTGCATGCTGGGCGGGTTCTCTGTCGGGAAGACGAGTCTGGTGCGCAGGTATGTGCAGAGCATCTTTTCAGAAACCTACCTGACCACGGTGGGCGTGAAGATCGACAAGAAGAATGTCGTGCTCCCGGACAAAACCGTGGATCTGATTTTGTGGGATTTAGCCGGTGAAGACGATATCGGCTCATTCCGTGTCAGCTATGTGCGAGGTGCAACCGGGCTTGTGCTTGTCGTCGATGGTACGCGCGCCGCCACTCTTGCCGTGGCGCTCACGCTGCGCGAACGGGTCGAGGCCGAATTCGGCGCCATGCCGTTTGTATTGCTGTTCAACAAATCCGATCTGGCCGATCGGTGGGCAATATCGGATAGTGAGATTGACGAACTGAGGCAACGTGGATGGCAAATCTATCTAACAAGTGCGCTTTCGGGTGAACATGTTGATGATGCATTTCGTCAACTTGCTTTAATGGTCACCAAATAGATCATGCATGGATTGCCAAAAGAGGTTGGAAACTGGATTTTCAATTTCTTCTACAGCGGGCATTCTGTCGCATATCTGAAAATCGACACTCAGCTTTGCATCGCTGCGAAGGGCGGCAATGTTGAGCATTACGGGCTCTCATCGCTTCGCATCGGCGAGCCTGTTGCCGAGCAGCTTGAATTCATGGAAGGATTGCTGCCTTGCCCGGAGCTTCCGTTTCACATTGCCATGATCGAACTGCCCAGCGGGTGTGTCGCCGACCTTCATTTTTTTGCTGACGATGCCTGCGTGTGGCTGCTCTTTCTTGACGCCACTGCCGAACGCGACAATAGGCAGCGGCTTCAACAAAAGGCTTATGAAATGACACTCCTGCAAGAGAGGGAGCGTCAACTCAACGAGAAATTACAATCGACGAACGAGGCATTGAGGAAGAGCCAGGAGGGATTGGCGCGTGAATACCAGCGCGCCGAAGCCCTGCTCCTCAACATTCTTCCGGCGTCGATCGCGGAGCGGTTGAAAGCGCACAAAAAAATTGCTGACAACCACGCGGAAGTGAGTGTGCTTTTTGCCGACATAGTCGGTTTTACGGAACGAGCGCGGAGCGTCGGAGCCGTGACGACGCTCGCTATTTTAAATTACTTCTTCAAGGCCGCGGATCGGCTCTCGGAACGATATGGCTGCGAAAAGATCAAGACAATCGGCGATTGTGTGATGGTGGTCGCCGGCCTGCCCACCGCGCGATCCGACCATGCAAAGGCCCTCACACGCTATGCACTCGAGCTGCGCAAGGCGGTTAGGCGCGAACGCTTCGCAGGAGAACCGCTGAGACTCAGAATCGGAATTCACTCAGGCCCAATCGTCGCGGGCGTCATAGGCAAGAGGCGGTTCGCCTATGACCTGTGGGGCGAGACCGTTAATCTCGCCTCGCGTATTCAAACGTCCGCGGAGCCCGATGAAATCCGCATTTCGGATGCAACTCGCCAAATGCTTGGGCCAAATTTTGCTTGCGACCCACTCGAGGAAACGGAATTGCGTGGTGCAGGCCGCGTGCGAATGTGGCGGCTCCCGGCCTGATTGCCGCTTAG
The DNA here is from genome assembly GCF_004791165.1 of Mesorhizobium sp. M8A.F.Ca.ET.218.01.1.1. Taxonomy (GTDB): domain Bacteria; phylum Pseudomonadota; class Alphaproteobacteria; order Rhizobiales; family Rhizobiaceae; genus Mesorhizobium. The sequence goes on from NZ_SRUZ01000010.1 coordinate 120,308, forward strand.
CAATGCCGACCCCTGGAGCCCACGCATCTCAAGCCCATATTCCGACAGTCTATTGGGCGACTTGGGACACGGCTGACATCAGCTCCTGCGGGTTTGGCGCCCCAAACATGTAACGCCCACCCTCTGGAACCTCCGTGAAGCTCCAGCGGACGATCCCCTGCCTGTCCAGCAGGAACTGACCGATCAGTTGTCCGTGTCCGGTTGCCATCATCTGCTCGTCGGCTTCGGTGACTTCGTAATGGTCCTTGTTGTTGAGGATTTCGCTGGCGGAAAAAGGATCCATAGGACCGGGCAACTCGCCTGGCACGTCGACCCGCATATCCTGTGCCGCTGCCATCGAGACCCTGTACGGCCAGTTCGTCTCGTCTTGGGTGAATTCGAGATTGGGCAGTCCAAAAGCACGATGTGAAGCGCGTTCCGGGTCGGAGGCCGCCAGCAGATTCGGCATCGGATGGTAGCGGAAATAGAGACGCGCCCGTTCGATCGGCGTGTTGACCACCGTCAGGCTCTCCACGCCCTTTTCGCGCAGTTCCGGATCAAGCCGCGCCTGGGCGGCGATGTGGCGCCGGCAAAACGCACAATGCAGACCTCGAAACAGGCCGACCAGAACCGGTCTTTGTCCGCGGAAGTCGTCGAGCGCGATCTTGCCTTCCTGGGTAATGGCATCGAGTACCACGTTCGGCGCACGGTCGCCCGGTTGAAGCGGCACCAAGTCACTAGGCGCGGACATTTCCAACCTCCAACCCCGGCTAGTCGAGAAAAGGCAGCACCACAAGCGCTTCCGGGTCGAGCCCGTGCTGGGCGCATATACCCTGCGCCAGGGAAAAGTAGCGTTCGGCCTCGGCCAGATTGTCGAGGTCGAGATTAAGCGTTGCGAGACCATCATAGCACGGAAACAGCAATTGGGGTTCGCCCGTTTCGCGGGCGACGTCCAGTGCTTCGTGGAACAAGCCGACCGCCAGTTCCGGACGGCCGTTGCACTGGTGGATCTGCCCAAGCACGATCAACGGCACCGGCAGGTGCTCGCGCTGGTCGAGCGCCCGGTCGATCTCGATGGCCTTCTCGGCAGCAGGCACGCCCTCCGTTGGACAGCGATCCGTGAAAGTACAACAAGCGACCGCCAGATTGGCGAGGAGGCGCGCCTGAAAACCCTGATCGCCAATATGGCGCGCCACCTCCAGACCGCGCCGGCAGACCTCCATCGCCTTTGCCGGATCGATGGTCGTGTAAAGCACGCCGAGATTGGTGTAGCCGCGACACGCCGCGCCCAGCAGACCGGCGGCCTCGGCCAATTCAATGCTACGCTCGACCTGACCCACGGCTTCACGGTTTCGGCCGAGGCGGGCCAGCGCAACGGCCTTGGTGTTAAGTGCCTCGGCGGTCACGAGGGTGGCGTCATCGGAGACCTGTTCCGTTGTCAGACTGCGTACGCAATCGAGCGCCGCGTCCGCCCATCTTGCCGCGAGAGCGTGATCTCCGCTCCGGAATGCCTGCCGGCCGCGTTCCTGCCAGAGATGCGCCTGCTCGATCGGGGCATCCGCTCCATCAAGGAGCGCCGCCGCTTCAGCATAGCGGGATTCCGCTTTGTCCCGCTTGCCGACGTCCCAGAGCAGCCGACCGATCTTGCGCAAAACGCGCGCCGACGCGACGCGGTCTGCTGACCCGCGGTACGCCTGCAACACCGCCTCGTAGTGGCGGTGCGCGATCTCGCGGCGGCCTGCCGGGCCGCTCAAATCGGCAATGCGCTCTGCAATTGCCAGTTTGAGCGGTGTTTGCCCGGTCGCGCCCAACGCGGTCAGGGCTCGGTCGTAGAAACGAAGGGCGTCGTCATTGGCGTATATCATGCGAGCGCGATCTCCCGCCGCCTGAAGGTAATGCGCGCCCTTCTCCCGCTCGGCGCTCTGTGCGAAATGATGACCGAGCACGGCCAAATCCTCGAGCCGTTCCGGCTTGTCGCCGCACAGTTGCTCCAGGGCGACACCGACACGGCCGTGGATGTCGGTCCGGCGTTGCAGGAGCAGGTTCTGGTAGATCACGTCCTGCAGCAATGTTTGCGTAAAGCGGTAGCTTTGCGACGAGACCGAGCCTGATCCGGCAACTTCTTCGATGATCTCCGCATCGCAAAGCAGTTCGCAGCCGGCCTCCAGCCGGCCGGGATCGGCCGTCACGGTTTTCAGAAGCGTGGCATCGAAGCGCGGGCCGATTACCGCGGCTTCCTGGGCTAACCGGCGCACCTCCTGGGGCAGCCGGTCGACACGAGCAAGCAACATTGCCTGGATGGTGGCGGGAATGCCGGTTGCGACTTCGCCCGCCACCGTCCGCCATCGCTGGCCTTCGCGCATCAATACACCGCGATCGATAAGGCCGCGAACGATCTCCTCGATAAAAAGCGGGTTGCCGCCGGCGCGCTCAAGGATCTGGTCGAGAAGCCCGCCCGCGGAGTTTACCCAGCTATCGCCGAAAAGTGCTGCCACCATGCTACGTCCGTCATGGCTGCTGAGCGGCGAAAGCCTGAGCGCTGTGTGACTGACCCGGCTTGAGTCGAGCTGATCGTTGTCCGGCGCCGGACGATGCGTGACCAGCAGCATCAACCGCGTGCGCTCCAGCCTGTCCATCACGAAACGCAGTGCCTCGAGCGATACGGCGTCGGCCCAGTGCAGGTCTTCGACGACGATCAGCAGCGGCGACAACGCAAGCCGCCGTTCGATGATTGTGCGGACCGCGTAGAGAATTTGCCGCCGCAACTGCTCGGGCTCGACATGCTGCAAGGTGGCATCGGGGTCGCCAAGGCCGAGCACATGATAGAGCAAAGGCATCAGCCGCTTCGCCTCGTCGCCCTGCAGGCCGAGATCGGTCAGCAAGGCTGCGAGCTTCCCCCGCATTTCGTCCCCATTGTCGTTTTGCATCATCCCGGCAGCGCTGCGCACCACTGCGCCCAGGGCGCCAAATGATTGTTCGCCCAGCGGTGAGCACGTGGCCTGTCGCACGGCGACGTTGCGAAAACGATCGTCGTCGCCGACCCGGGTGACGAACTCCCTCACCAGCCGCGATTTCCCGATACCGGCTTCTCCGACGAGGCGGACAAGTTGGGCCGAGCCGCCGCACGCCTGGTCGAGGCTCGCCAGCATTCTGTTGAGTTCCGCATCACGGCCTATTATCGGCGCACTGAGGCCGAGCGCCTCGAGCCCACGCGCCGCACGCGGCGCCGCAAGCGGTGCATCGAGTCGATGGACGAGAACACTGCCAGCCTTGCCGCGAAGCACGACATCACCCATCGACTCGTAAGAGAAGGCATGTCGGGTCAGCCTGTGCGTGAGCTCGCCCACCAGCACCTCACCGGGTGCGGCCAGCGATTGCAGGCGTTGCGCCGTATTCACCGTGTCGCCGGTCACCGAATAGGATTTGGCGGCGCCGATGCCCAATCCTCCAGTAACGACCGGACCAGTGTTTATGCCGATGTGGAGTAGGAGAGGCGAGCCGGAGTAGGGGGTGCTTTCGCCCAGCCGCGCCGTCCGGGCGATCATGTCGAGAGCGGCGCGAAGCGCACGTTCCGGATCGTCCTCATGCGCGACCGGCGCACCGAACAAGGCGAGCAGTGCATCGCCGATGAATTTGTCGACGAAACCACCAAAGTTTCGCACGGCCGCCGTCAATTCCTTGAACAGTTCGTTCTGCAGCGTTTGCATGACCTCGGGGTCGAGCTGCTCGCTGAGTGTCGTGAAGCCGCAGAGGTCGGCGAACAGGACCGTGACCGTCCGGCGATCGGCGTCAGAGACAGAATGCGGCCCTTCTTCGCTTTCGATGTTCGGCGCCGCAGTTCGAGAAGGTGGCACAAAGGTCCGGCTTGGTTTCGGAGCAGGCCGTTCGACGGATTTTGCGGACGCACCGACGCTTGCCCCGCATTTCGGACAGAACTCGAAATCAGGTGCGCAGACATAGCCGCAACTGGCACATGACACGGGCTGGCGCCGGCCACACTTCGGACAGAAGGCGTAACCGCCCTCAATCTCGAAACCGCAGCCTGAGCAGTCCATGGAACAAGACCTCACTAGGGGCCGTGACGGCATGATCTCGCCACGCATTTCACGGCCAGGGCAATCACAAGGATGAACCGATAGCTCTCAACCGGCAAGCGGCAGCGCAAATAGCCATCGAGAGATCGGATGGTTCCTGCGGCAGAGCGCTGCCGAGCCGGGCGGTTGCGCGGCCGTCGTTTGCGAAAGTTCCCTCTACCCGCTGTCTTCCTGCTATCTTGGAGATAAGGAGACCGACGCATGAGCGAGAACCGCAAGCTGGCCGCAATCCTGGCTGCAGATGTGGTCGGATACAGCCGGCTCGCGAGCGCGGACGAAGAGCGTACCTTGGCGAGGTTGCGGACGCTGCGCAGCGACCTGATCGATCCCACCATCGCAGTCCACAACGGGCGGGTGATCAAGCGCACCGGCGACGGGGCGCTGGTTGAGTTCCGCAGTGTGGTGGATGCCGTGCGCTGCGCCGTTGAGATCCAGAACGGCATGGTTGAGCGCAATGCCGGCGTGCCGCAGGACCGCCGCATCGAGTTCAGGATCGGCATCCATCTGGGGGATGTGGTCGAAGAAAGCGACGGCGACCTGATGGGCGACGGCGTCAACATCGCCTCGCGTCTGGAGGGTGTCGCGGCGCCCGGCGCTATTTGCCTGTCCGAGGATGCCTATCGCCAGGTCAAGGCGAGGCTCGACCTCTCGGTCAGCGATCTCGGCAGCACACAGCTTAAGAACATCGCCGAGCCGGTCCGGGTCTATTCGCTGCAGGTCGGCGCGGGGGCCAAGGCGGCCGCGACCCCGGAAACCGCGACGAGCCGGCCGGCTGCGGCAGTGCCGCCGAAGCTGTCGATCGCCGTGCTACCGTTTGCCAACATGAGCGGTGACGCCGAACAGGACTACTTCGCCGACGGCATCTCCGAAGACATCATCACGGCGCTGTCAAAACTGTCGCAACTCTTCGTCATCGCACGCAATTCGTCGTTCACCTTCAAGGGCCAGAACGTCCATGTGCAGGAGGTGGGCGCGAAACTCGGCGTGCGGCATGTGCTCGAAGGCAGCGTACGCAAGTCGGGCAACAGGGTGCGGATCACCGCGCAGCTCATCGATGCAATTTCAGGCGGCCATCTTTGGGCGGAGCGGTTCGATCGCGACCTGACCGACATATTCGCCGTGCAGGACGACGTGACGCAGCAGATCGTCGGTGCGCTGGCGCTCAACCTGACAGACGATGCCCGGCAACGGCTGGCGCCGGAGCACCCGCGCAACACCGAGGCGTATGACTGTTTCCTGCGCGGCCGGGAGCTGTGGCACCGGCTGACGAAGGAGACGAACGTCGCAGCCCGCAATCTCTTGCAACGTGCCACCGAACTGGACCCGAACTTTGCCTCTGCCCACGCTTTCCTCGCCCTCACGCACGGCGTCGATTACCTGAACAGGTGGGGAGCGTCGCCGCCGGAATCGATGGCGCAAGCCGAAGAGGCCGCAACGCGGGCGGTAACGCTGGATGACAACGATCCCTGGGCGCACTGGGCGCTGGCGATAGCCAAGCTGTACACACGACGGCACGATGAGGCCATCGACGAGGTCGAGCGCGCACTGGTCCTCAATCCGAACTTCGCCGAAGCGCACGTCTGCCGCGGCGAAACGCTGTACTATTCAGGCAAATCCGAGGAGGCCCTCGAGAGTTTCGCCCGGGGAAAGTCCTTGAACCCGTACTTTGCGGATGTGCTTCTGCACTTCCAGGCTTTGGCGTTGTTTCAACTGGGACGATACAACGAGGCCGTTGACCTCCTGCTGCAACGGCTGGCTCGCAACGCTGTGACCGACGTCTCTCGCGCGCTCCTGGCCGCCAGCTACGGCCATCTGGGCCGTTTGGAGGAGGCCCGCGCGGCATGGCAGGACATGCTTCGCGTCAATCCCGACTTTTCGCTGGAATACCGTCGCAAAGTCTTGCCTTACAAGAACCCTGCCGATTTCGAACTCATGGTCGACGGGCTCCGCAAGGCCGGTTTGGTGCAATGACCGGGTAGCGGCCCGATCAGAGGCCGGAGGCCCGGCCGATCTTGCACCATCGGGCGTTTTCGCGCACCAGTTTCAGGTCGTCGGTGGTCTCGGCAAATGTCCGCGAACGGTATTGCCGGAGCAAGTCCGCGAAGGGCGCCCCTTCCGGGAGGCCGGCAAGCTGCTCGCGGACCGAGATCTTTTCATCGATGACCCGAGTGCCCCAGGCATTTTCCCGAACCTGCAGCTCCGCAGCCAGATCGCGCTCTTCCGGCGCGTTTTCATCCAGCGCAGCCAGCAGGATCGAGTGGAAAAGCGCTACATAGCCAATCTGTCTCAAGCCGCCCACGACCCGCACGCGCGGCAATATGGCAAGGACGAGGAACGTCAGGAACAAGTCCGGCAGCAGCGCACCGTCCAGCAGCGCCTGCTTGAGATGCGGCCGCTCGAACGGGATGGAAAGACCATGCGGCCTGTCAGGCTCGATCAGCTGCCCGTTCTCGAGGACGAGCTTGCGCACGCGCTCCTCGCGGATGCCCCAGAAATAGGCGGTGGCATTGGGCAGGAATCTGCCAAATGGGCTCGATGCGGCCTCTTGCAAGGCATGCTCGAGACGCCGGCGCCTTGCGGGCTCGAAGAGCAGCCTGGAAAGAAGGCCGCCGTCATGGTCTAGATGCCGCGCCATGGCAGCAGCGGCGAGCCGGTCATCGATCAAAACCGGCAGGGCCATGCCGGAACGATCCCAACCGGCGACCAGATCCTCGTTGAGTTCTGTCAGCGCATCGGCGGCGGTTGCAAACACCTTGTCGTGGCTGGCGAGCAGTGTGCCCAGCCAGCGGCTGGCATCCGTTTCGTCGCACACCGCTTCGAGGGCGCGCCTGTTGAGGGTGACGGGACCGGCCGCGCAAACGCTTTTGCGGCACAGTTTGTGGCGCCCCATGCCAAACAGGTTGACCTTGTCGTCGCCGACATCGAGCCAGCCCGGCCCCTCCCGGCCAATTGTCTCCATGGTCATCGTCGTTCCCATGAAGCCGAAGAAGGCCGACAGCCCGTTTTCGACCGCGCCGAACCAGGCAAGCAGGAGGGCATCGAAGGTGATCCGGTCCATCAGAAGCAGGCAGTGCAGGCCGGACTGAATTACCGGTCTGTGCTCGAACTCTTCGAGGATATTGCCGATCTCCTCAGGCTGCATGATCGCACCGAGGCGCTGATGCAGGACTTCGCGCAGGATCGAGCGGGCAGCGATCGCCGGGCCGGATGCAGGCCTTGCTACCGGCCGCCACAGATGGCGGGCGTAATCGGAAACCGATGCATTCCAGTTCTGCTCGATGTCACGCACGACTTCCGGGCAGAGCAGCGACAGCACAGCCAGAATTTCCACCGGAGGCGTAGGGGCTGGGGCGAAGACGGCGGTCATCAGAACCGCAGCCGGGCCATGCTCAGAAGGTCGTGATACTGCCCGTCGGTAAAGCCGGCCTTCACATGCCGGCCTTCGACCTCGAAGCCGTGGCTGGTGTAGAGGCGGATGGCCGGCTCGTTGTCGGCATAGACGGTCAATTCGACCCGCTTCAGCGCGCGCCAATTGTCGGCAACGTCAAGCAGCGCGCCAAGTATGGCAGAGCCGATGCCCTTGCCGACAAAGGCATCGTCAAGGCCGATATTGATCTCGCCTATATGCGAACGGCGCGGCGAACCCTGGACAACCAGGTTGCCATGGCCGACGATCCTGCCGTCCAACTCGGCAACGATCCAGGTGGTTTCCTGGCCGCACTTGGCGATGCGCCGCTCCACCTGCTCCACCATCTCGAATGGCATCCTGAGCGTGCCCCAGCGGAAACCCGGCATGTTGAAGATAGCGCAAAGCGCCTCCGCATCGCTTGGCCGCACGGCTCGAAGCTGCGGCCGGATTTTCTCGGATGGCGAGGTCGTGCTGGTCATGGCGTTCCCGGCTACAGCAATTCCAGGAAAAGTGTGAGCGGTTTTCCGCCCGGAATTGCGTCAGAACCAAGGATAGAGCAATTCGCCGTTTCCTTGAAACGGTGAAGTGCTCGAACCCAATCGGCCCGGCACGATGCGCCGGACGTCACCTGAAAATCCAGCTATCTCTGCAGCCTATGATGCCGATTGCAAGCCAAAATACCGGGAGGCGGCGTAGAGTTTGAAGGCGCCGCTGATGCCGATCCAGCCGAAAAGCGCGAGCCAGCACAATGTAGCGGTCGCACTCCAGTCGATCCGGTGCACCGCAGCGTCGGTGATGACGAGGCCAAGGATGGCAAGCAGGCCGACCAGAAACTGCGCCAGGCCAAGCACCAGCAGTTCCTCGCGCGGCGCGTTTTTCCAGACGAGATAGGCGCCGCCGGCGCCGGCGAGGAAGATGGCGCTGTAGACCTGGGCGTGGAAGGGATCGACCGGCCATGGCCAGGTGCTGCTGACCCTTTGAGGGAATAGCAACATGCCGATGCCATAGAGGCCAAGGATCGCGGCTTCCGCCAACATGTAGCCGCGCCATGTGGGGTTAGGGGTCACGCCTTTTGCTGGGGGATAGGCCCTGGTCCGCCAAAGGAACAGCCCGGATACCGCCGCCGAGGCAAGATAGACCAGGAACCAGAGCCAGGCCGCTTTTCGCTCGAAGTTGAAATAGCCGAGATTGATCAACGAAACCGCCGACACGATGACGGTGAAGATGAAGGCCATGACGAGGACGAGCCTGCCGGGCGACCAGCGATTCCAGACCAGCAGCGCTGCCATCACCGCCATTTCGGCGGTGTAGAAGCCGCCGAGGAAGCGGGCACTGAACGGCGTGACAGGCCAAGGCCACCGCGGCTTGACCAGCTCAGGCGCGAAAAACAGGCCGGCGCCGACGATCAGGACGATGATGACCCCCGCCGAGAAAAGGCGCAGGGCGGCGGGAAATGGCGGGTTGTCGGGTGTCGGCACAGGAGAAAACCCCAAAGATGAACGCCTATCGACCATCATAGTGCCGCTTGCGGCCGGAGAAAATCCGCCGAATGGAAATTGAACCATCACCAGGCTTGCCTATTCGAATGGTCCGTTTCGAAGTAAAATGCAGCACTCGCACCAAGGGCAGTCCGATCAACACGCCTGGGAGGCACATTTTCTGGAGCCAGCAGGATGAATGAAGCTCAGGATCTGTTCTCGCTTCTGCGGCAATCGACCGATGTCGATCCACTGGTAATCGACGCGATCAAGCGAACCGTCGCGGACGGCAACGACCGCGAACTTTGCCGCATCAATGCGCCAGCCTTCGCCAGCAAGCATGGCCTCGACGAGGAGCGCACCATCAGCGCATTTCTCCATGCGGCGCGGGTGGGCATCTTCGATGTTTCCTGGAATGTTCTGTGCCCAGGCTGTGGCGGCGTGCTCGACACCAACGCCACGCTGAAAACCCTGCAGAAAGATGAATACACCTGCGCGCTGTGCTCCGAGGGCTATTCGCCAACCCTCGACGAGATGGTCGAGGTGACATTCACCGTCAGTCCGCGCATACGCAGGATTGCCGCCCACAATCCACACGAACTGCCGCTGGTGGAATATTTCCGCCAGATCTACTGGGCTTCGGGTGTTGATGTGCCGGATGAGGATTTCGCGAAAAAGTTGGAAGCGTTTTCGCTGGAAGATATCGAGCTTGCGCCCGGTGAAAAGGCGCTTCTGCCCATACAGCTTCCGTCCGAATTCATCATCGTCTTTGAGCCGGTCACCCATTCAGCGCAGTTCATCGACGTGAAGGGCGAACCAACAAAGGAGCGCCGAAGCCTCTCTTTGGTCTTCGACCGCGACCATGTCCAGAACCAAACGCTGGAGATGCAACCCGGCCCGTTGCGCATTTCCCTGGAAAACAGGACCGACACCCGCGTGCTGCCGACGGTTTTCATCGCCGGCCAGGCCTTGCACGATTTCCTGGGTAAACGCCGGCCCTTCCTCACCGCCAAGCGCCTGCTCACCAACCAGACGTTCCGCGATCTCTATCGCACGGATACGCTCGACATCAACCAGCGCCTGAAAATCACCAGCCTGACCTTCCTGTTCACCGACCTGCGCGGTTCGACCGCCCTTTACGAACGGGTGGGCGACCTTGCGGCCTTCGATCTCGTGCGCGCGCATTTCCAGGTTCTGCACGAGATCGTCGCGGCGGAGGCAGGCGCGGTGGTCAAGACGATCGGTGATGCGGTGATGGCAACCTTCGCGACGCCTGATCGTGCGATTGCCGCAGCCCTCCGGATGCGCGATGCCATGCGTGCGCTCAATGAAAAAAGCGGTCGCGAGGACCTGCTGCTCAAGATCGGCGTCCATGCCGGCCCTTGCATCGCCGTGTCCATGAACGAGCGGCAGGACTATTTTGGCCAGACGGTCAACATTGCCTCACGGGTACAGAACCTGGCCAACGCACAGGCGATCTTCGCCACCCATTCGGTGGTCGACGACAATCTCACCGCCGATCTGTTACGCAGGAGCGCGCTGACGCCCGTGCCCCACGAAGTCTCGCTGCGCGGCATTGAGCGGGAGATCGCGGTGTATACAATCCCCTGAGGAATTCCAGGAAAACTGTGAAACGGTTTTCCCGGGAAAAGCACGAATTGCGTTAAAACAAAGAGCTGGAGCAGCGTTTCCGTGAAGCGCTCTCGGCCGCTCACACGCGCTTGCAGAGGAAATAACGATCGGCGGGCTCCGACGTCGGCGCCGGGAGGCGTTGCAGCAGCGGGTGATTGAGCGGCGTGCCACTGACCGCGAAGCCGCCGACGCGAAGCAGGCTCGCGATCAGATCGGGAAGCCAGGTAGCGGTCACAGCATCGCGATCATCATAGCCGGTGCCGATGTCGGCATGAACAAGGGCGGCTTCGATGCCAATGAACTTGCGGCCCGTCTCGCGTATTTCGCCGAGCACGAGGTTTTCGGCGTCGGGAATTGAGCTGGCATGTGCGCCGACTTCGCGGTCGAACACCACGATCCGACGCCCGGGCAGGCGCTCGCGCAGATGGTGGAACGTCCGGCCATTGCCGAGGCCGAGCTCGAGCACAAGCCCCTCCATCTTCGCCACCTCGGCGCAGACGTGATCGAGAATGTCACGCTGTGCGGTCATTCTGCTGATGAAATTCTCGAGACGACTCATATGCTTTTGTGTGTCCTAACCAGATCAAGAGATAGGCAATGCCCGCGACAAGAACTGTTCACGAGTGCATCCCGAAGGCGACGCGCTGAGCTCGATTGCGTGTCGGCACGTATAGGGGCGGATGATGAACACTGCAACAACCGTACGGAGGCCGGCAGTGATACCGGGTGGCCGGCGGCTGGGCGCGCGGCGGAATAGCGATCTCACTTGTAGGGGTCCGCGGCGTCCCGCAAACCGTCGCCGAGGAAGTTGAACGCCAAGATGACGAGAATGACGGGGAGCATCGGCAAAAGCAGCCATGGATAGAACGCGATCACGCTGACGCTGCGCGCCTCGGTCAGCAGGATGCCCCAGCTGGTTGTCGGTGGCCTCAGGCCCAGCCCAAGGAAGCTCAGCGCCGTCTCGCCCAGGATCATGCCGGGTATGGAGATCGTCGCCGTCGCGATCAGATGCGACATGAAACCTGGGATGAGGTGCCGCCCGATGATGCGGCTGCTGCTGGCGCCCATCAATTGCGCGGCCAGAACGTAATCCTCCTCGCGCAAGGCCAGAAGCTTTGATCGCACTGCCCGCGCCAGTCCGGTCCAGTGGATCAGCCCGAGGATGATGGTGATGCCGAAATAAATCAGGATTGGACTCCAGGTTATCGGCATGATCGCCGCCAGAGCCAGCCATAGCGGAATACTGGGGATCGATTGCAGAACTTCGATGATCCGTTGGACGATCAGGTCGAAGACACCGCCGTGGTAGCCAGCCAGTCCGCCTATGACAATGCCGAGCAGGAAGCTGAAACTGATGCCGACAAGGCCGATTGTCAGTGAAATGCGTGCGCCATAGATGATACGCGAGAACACATCGCGCCCCAGCCTGTCGGTGCCGGCCAGAAAGAGCTGGCCGTTTTCAGCAGGACACACAAAATGCCTGTCACCTTCGACCAGGCCCCAGAACCGGTAACGGTCGCCCTTGCAAAAGAAACGAATCCGCTGAACATCATCCTGGTTGTCGATGTAGTTCCGCTTGAGTGTGTCCATATCCAGCGTCATCTGGCGGCCATAGACGAAGGGCCCGACAAGCTGGCCGTTGTGGAACAGGTGCACCTGCTGCGGCGGCGAATAGATGTAGTCCATGTTGCGCGTGTGCAGATTGTAGGGCGCCAGGAACTCGCAGATCAGGATCCCGAAATAGAGCGCTGCCAGAAATATGCCGGATACAAGGGCAAGCCGGTGCCGTCGGAATTTCCACCACATCAGGCGCAACTGCGACGCCTGAAAGACCTTCGACTGCTCCGCCGTCATGGCTTCGACTGATTGCAGGTCAAAGGGCGCGATGGAAACGTAGTGTTGCAGTGGGGCACCCGGAGCGGGCAGGGGCGATTGCTTGTTCATTTGGTGCTGCCGCCCTGCAAACGAATTCGTGGATCAAGCAGCGCCAGCGCCAGGTCGGAAATCAGGACACCGATCACCGTCAGGAAGGCGAGGAACATCAGGAACGAACCCGCCAGATACATGTCCTGGCTCTGCAGCGCCTTGATCAGCATCGGCCCGGTCGTTTCCAAGGACAGCACGATCGCGGTGATTTCGGCACCGGAGATGATGGCCGGCAGGATCGAGCCGATATCGGAAATGAAGAAATTGAGCGCCATGCGCAGCGGATATTTGACCAGTGCCTTGAAGGGATGAAGGCCTTTGGCGCGCGCTGTCACGACATATTGCTTGTGCAACTCGTCGAGCAGATTGGCGCGCAGCCGTCGGATCATGCTTGCCGTGCCCCCGGTGCCGATGATCAAGACCGGGATCCAGAGATGGGCGAGGATCGACTTCGCCTTGGCCCAGCTCATCGGCTCACTGAGATATTGCGGGTCCATGAGATGGCCGATGGAGGTGCCGAACCAGATATTGGCGAAATACATCAGGATCAGCGCCAGCATGAAATTCGGAATGGCAAGGCCGAGAAGGCCGAAGAGAGTAAGGCCGTAGTCGCCCCAACTGTATTGATGCGTGGCTGAGTACATGCCGATGGGAAAGGCGATGAGCCAAGTGAAGATGATCGTGACGAAGGAAACCAGCACGGTCAGCCACATTCGGTCCCCGACGACGTCGCGAACCGGCAGCTCATACTCGAAGGAATAGCCGAAATCGCCGTGCAGCATCCCGCCGACCCAGTAGAAGTAGCGAATGACGGGCGGCTGGTCGAAACCATATTCCTTCCGCATCATTTTGATGCGATCGGAATCGACCGCTTCGCCCTGGGCCCGAAGCTCGGCGACATAGCTGTCGAAATAGTCACCCGGTGGAAGTTCGATGATGGTGAACACCAGCGCCGATATGACCAGCAGCGTTGGAACCATCACAGCGATGCGCCAGACAATATATCGAAGCACGCTCAGGAGCCTCCAAGCCAGAATGTATCCGGCATGTAGACACCGAAATAGGCGGTCGGGTCATAGCCGAAGAGTGCCTTGTCAGGCAGATTGCGCAGCCGCGAGGACACCAGAATCGGCTGAAGTGTTTCGTTCACCGTACCGATCGAGAACACCTGATCGGTGTAGATCGACAGCATTGAATTCCAGATTTCGGCGCGCTCCGTGGCTTCGGTCGATGCGTTCCAGCGCTTGAGCAAAGCCATCAACTCGACCACTTCAGGAAGATCGGGCGCCTCACCCATCTTGCCATGGGACAGATAGTAGGCGCCCCAGAGCGGCCATTGCAGTTGGTCGTCGATGGTGGGGGCCAGCTGGTATGGGTTCATGTCTGCGGTCGGCACGCCATTGTCGATGCCCGACGACATCGACATCATGATCTCGCCGCCAAGAGCGCGGCTGCGGAAGATGTCGCGCTGCGAAGTCCGGATGAACAGGGCGATGCCGATCTTGCGCCAGTGATCGGTGATGAGTTCGAGCGCGTCGGTCTCCAGCGTGCTTTCGCCGGCCGTTTCCACGATGATCTGCGCCGGGCGCCCATCGGGAAGTAACCGCAGGCCGTCATCGTCACGTGTCTGAAGCCCGACCTCGTCCAGCAGGGCATTGGCCTGGTCGGGATCATGGGCGACCCAGGCCTTCGCGAATTCCGGCCGGTAGAGCGGGCTCTCCGGCAGGATCGTATCGGCGCTTTCCCGCGCCAATCCGTAGAACACGGCCATATTGATCTCGCGCCGGTCCACAGCGAGCGAAAGTGCGCGGCGCACGCGCACGTCACGCAAAAGGCCACGCCACACCGGGTCGGCACAATTCAGATTGGGCAGCACCGCCAGCCGCGAACCCTGTATGCGTTTCCACAGATGCATCTTCACGGGGTAACGCTTCTCCGCATCCTTCAGGAAAGAGTAATCGGCGAAGTCAATTCCCATGCATTGCAGGTCGCTCTCGCCCGCACCGGTCTTGGCGGAAATGATCGCCGACGAGCTGACATTCATAATGAACCGGTCGACATAGGGCAGTTGCCGGCCATTCTCGTCTATTCGATGAAAGAACGGGTTGCGCTCGAAGATGAACTGCTCAGCCGGCGGCTTGGTCCGGTTCTGCCAGGGATCGAGCGTCGGCAGCTCCGGATTCTCCGGGCGATACTGCCGCGACATGCGGATATGCAGGAGCGTCCATTTCTTTGCCCGGTTCTCCGTCATCAGGCCGGCGAGCCGGAATGGATCCTGGTATTTCTTGTGGAACTGCTTGAGATAGGCGGCCGGCAAAACAAGCGGTGTCGGCGAGGCGGCAGCGAGCTTGGGCAGGAAGTCGGGATTTGGCGCATCCCAACTGTAGCGGACAGTCAACGGATCGACGATCTCGAAACGTGGCGGCTTGCCGTCCGCCAGCAGGGCAGGGGCGAGCCCGCCTTGCGTAAGCTCATCGTTCAGCCAGACATCTTCCCAGCAATAACGAAAATCCTCCGGCGTCAACAGGCTGCCGTCGGACCATTTATGCCCTTCCCGAATCTTGAACGTGAAGACGCGATCATCCGCTACGTCGAAGCTTTCGAGAATGTCGGCTTGCAAGTTAAGCTTTTCGTCATAGCCGACCAGACGGGCATATCCGTAGATCGTCATCATCCGGATATCTTTCTGGCTGCCGATGATGGTACGCAGCGTGCCGCCATACTGGCCGGGTTGCCGGCCCATCGCGGCGAGGTTCAATACGCGCGGGCTCTTGGGCAGGCGCTCTGCGAGTGCCGGCAGCGCCCTGGCTTTCAGCTCCGGCTGAAGAAAATCCGGCTCCAGATCGCCAGCGCGCGACGTGCCCGGCAGAAGTGCCGAAGCCATGAGACCAAGGAGGGTGCGACGGCTGATCAATGGCGCAACTCACTGACATCGGCCGAACGCCGGGCCAGCACGAGGTGGCCGCCGCCAAGATCGATCGGCGACAGCACATCCTCGTCGCCCTCGTCGCGGAATTGCGGTCCCCATGCGCTGGCGTCGGAAGCGCCGCCGAGCTTCAGCGTCTTGAAATCCATCGGCCGGTCGAGATCGGGGAATGGGACCGCGGCGACCAGTGAGCGCGTGTAGGGGTGGATCGGTTTCCTGAGCAGAATTTCGCGCGGCGCAAGCTCGACGATACGTCCGCCGCACATCACCGCGATGCGATCCGCCATATAGTCTACCACCGCCAGATTGTGGGATATGAACAGGTAAGTCAGGCCCAGTTCCTTCTGCAGGTCCTTCAGGAGGTTCAGGATCTGCGCCTGGACAGAGACGTCGAGCGCCGAAACCGGCTCGTCGCAGATCAGGAGTTCCGGCCCCAGGGCCAACGCGCGCGCGATGCCGATACGCTGACGCTGCCCGCCGGAGAAACTGTGCGGATAACGCTTGATGAAGCGCGGATCGAGCCCGATCGCCTGCATAAGGCTCTTGACCGTGGCTAGTCGGGACGCGGCATTGCCCCGTTGATGGATTTCCAACGGCTCGCTCAAGATGTTTTCCACCGTCATGCGAGGTGAAAGCGACGAAACCGGATCTTGAAAGATCATCTGGATTTTCGCGCGCAGCAGGCGCAGGGCGTCTCTGTCGCCTCCCAAGACGTCGATCGGTCCATCGCGGCCATTGAAGATCACCGAGCCGCCGTTAGGCGTGACAGCCCGCATGAGGATCTTGCTGACGGTGGTTTTGCCGGAGCCGCTTTCGCCGACCAGACCCAGGCACTCACCCCGCCTGATGTCGAAGCTCACGCCGTCCACGGCGCGAACAGAGGTTTGATGATCCCCGCCGAACCAACCAGACTTGCGGATGGTGAAGGTCTTTGTCAGGTCCCTGACCGACAGCAGGATGTCGCTCGGCCCCTTCGATGCCGGCGCCGTCTGCTTGCCAAGCAGGTTCTCGACATTCACCGGCACCTCGCGCAGCGCCTTCAGCCTTTCGCCAGGCTTCAGGTCGAAATGCGGAACGGCTGCCATCAGGCCCTTCAGGTAAGGGTGACTTGGCCGGCGGAATATTGCCTCGACAGGTCCCGCTTCCATGATCTCGCCATGGTAAATGACCACCACCTCGTCGGCAACATTGGCGACCACGCCGAGGTCGTGCGTGATCAGCAGCATCGCCATGTTCAGCTTGGTCTGAAGCTCGCGTAGCAATTGCAGGATTTGTGCCTGGATGGTGACGTCCAACGCCGTCGTCGGCTCGTCGGCGATCAACAAAGCGGGCCGGCAGATCAGCGCCATGGCGATCATGGCGCGCTGACGCAATCCTCCCGAAAGTTCAAACGGATACATGTCATAGGCGCGCTTGGGATTGGGAAAGCCGACAAGGCTGAGCATTTCCTCAGTCCGCGCCTTTCGCTCCGCCCGCGCCATGGGCGTATGAATCTGCAGGGATTCGCTGACCTGGTTGCCGATCGTGTGCAGCGGCGACAGCGATGTCATAGGCTCCTGAAAGATCTTGCCGATGCGGCTGCCTCTCAACGCCCGGATTTCGGGCCCGTCACGCGGCATCTGCAGGATATCCTGCGTCGTGCCGGGCTTTTCAGGATCGGAAAACAGGATACGGCCGCGAACATGTGCTGTGTTCGGCAAAATGCCCATTACTGCCTGGCTGAGAACCGATTTTCCGGAACCGGACTCGCCCACAAGCGCGGTAACCTTGCCGGGCAGGACGCGGAGATTTGCACGTCTGACGGCATGCAACGGTCCCCCGATAATGGCAAAAGAGATGCCAACATCCTCGATCCGCAGCAGATCAACGCCTGCATTCATTCTCACACCAGCCCCACCCTGGGGCCTGCCAGGCGGCAGGCCCTGGAAGCAAGACTACCGCATTGCCAGCCTAGAGCAACTTGGATTCGAACGATCGCCAGCGGCGGAACCAGCGACCGGACTGCTTACCAAGGCGTTCGGATCAGATTGGGGCTGGCTACTGGAGCTTCCTGCGGTCGCCCGCCGACAGCCGTGCGGCATCGCGATGAAGCAGCATGACCTGCTCGGCCTCCGATCTCCGGTCGTAAATCGGCTCCAGCGCACCGTCTTCATCGAGTGCGAGAGCGCCCGACAGATCGGGTGAAAGCACCGTCAGCTTCTGCTTGATCCCGGCCAGTTCCTCGCTGCCGAGCGTCAGCCAGCTGTTGGCGCCGCAATAGCTGGCGAAGTCCTTGCTGGCGAGAACGCGGTGCGGATATTTCTTGGTCAGGGTCTGGAGGCGCTGGACCTCGTTTACAGCCGAGCCGAAGACAGAGAATGTGAGCCGGTCGGTAAGCCCGACATTGCCGAACATCACGTTGCCGACATGCAGGCCTATGCCAAATTTTATGTCGGACAAGCCTTTTTCCTTCCTTCGCAGATTGAGATCCATCATGCGCGCAGTGGCCTTGTGCGCTGCCGCCAGAGCAGACTGGCAGGCGATCTCGGACTGCGAGCGATGCCTTTCGCAAGGGTAGACGGCAATGAAGCCATCACCGATGAAACTCATGATCTGCCCGCCTTTGCGATTGAAAGGTGCTGCAATGGCATCGAAAAACTGGTTCAGCGTATCGATGTAGATTTCGCGGCCGGAAGTTTCGGCAAGCTTTGTCGACCCGCGCATATCGGCCATGACCAGTGCGGCCCGGATCGTGTCGCCCTCGCCGCGTTTGATCTGGCCGTCCAGCACGCGTCTCCCGGCGTCGCCGCCGAGATAAGTGGTCATCATGTTGTCGGCCAACTTGGTGAGCACCGCCATTTTGGTTGCGATGGCGAGATGGTTTTGGATACGCAGCAGCGCCGAAATCATGCTGTCGCTGAAACCTGAAGCACTGTCGGTGGACCAGGACCCGATCATGCCCTGACTGGTATTGCCGTTGAAGGGATGGACGAAAGCCATGTAATCGGTCACGCCCATGAGCCTGAGTTCATCGAAAACAGGAAATTCCGACGGGACCGCCGGGTCGAGCCGACGCCGCAGATGGTCGAGCTTGTTGCTGAGCAGATGGTAGTATGGGCTGGTTAGGAACCTGTCAGAATGAACGCCGTCCTGTTTGCGGAAGCCTTCCACCTCCATGCCTTGGCCGCGAATCCAGGTGAAACCAAGCGCGTCATAAAGCGGATGAAGCATCGAAAAGCTCAAATGCACCCGCTTCAGCGGCAGGCCGGCAGCAGCCAGCCGCTCGCAAAACCCCTTTACCAATGTTTCCAAGTCGTTGCCGGCCAAAGCCGATTGGGTCAGCCAATCGGCAACCTTGTCCATGAGAATGGTCGAAATTTCTGTTTGCGCTGTGCTCATGCTACCTCGAAACCCGTCGAAGACGAGCCTTCTCCTTTGATCCGCCACACCTCGAAGCAGGGAAGGAGCAGGCATAACTGCATCTATCTGCTGGCGCACATATGTGGCGAGGCTGCCGGCGGAGTGCAATCACGATCCTGACATCGGGCAAAAATTGCCCGGCTCAGACGCCGTCAGGCCTTTACCACCGTATCTCGACCCAGCCCGAGGCGGCCAAATACATTGCGTGTGTCGACGATCAGAAAGGCATATTGCGGAGAACCGATTTCGGCAAGCCGCCATCAGACAGGCACCTTCGCCTTCAGGCTTGCGGCAGCCATCGCATAGCCACCGGAGGCGCCATCGATGAAATGAACGTGATCGGGCTGTAGCGGCGAGATTACGAGGCATGTCATCAAGGCCGACTGCTGGCGGTGCAGGCCATAGCGGCAGATGCCCGCCTCTTCTGCCTGTTTCAGCCGGTTCTCGATCCGTTGCAACACATCCGCGTCAACATCGATGGTCATCTTCAAGCCGTCGTCGAACTTGCGGAAATCCGAATTACTGGCCACGTCGCGTTTGTAGACCTTCGGATCGAACTTGCCGATCGTCCAGCCAAACCTGTCGGCGACAGCCGTAAGCGTCATCAGGAAGATTACCCACAGCTTCGCCAACCACCGCCGCCCCGGCGGCGCCGCGGCGCGCGCCTCGACATCGAGGCCGGCGGGCAGCAAACTGTAGTCCGGCCCGTCCACCGGCACCGGGTGACCATCGCGTTCCTGCCTGCCGGCGAGGGCGATGATGTCGGAAGCCAGAAACTGAAAACCGCGCAAGTCGCGCGCCGGCCCTGGTACGGCTATGATCGAGACGATTTCGCCATGCCGGGCTTCGATCGGGTTCCAGCGACAGGAGAGGCCGGTCAGATCCGGCCGCGCGCCGGCCGGCGCAGGATCGATGCGGTAGCGCCCCGCTTTCATCTCGGCTTCCGCCCAACTGCCGCCGCCGCCGGCGAACATGGCATAGAAGGCCGCTTCGGAGGCCTGAAACCTCGCCACGCGGACGTCGAGGCCTTGCGCCCTTATATCCTTTATCGGCACGATTGCCGCACGCAAGGTCAGGTCCAGTTCGTCCGCCACCCATCTCTGGACAGCAGCCAGCGCGTTGCGGGCGAGTTCCAGCGCCGAGCCGGGGAACGCCACGAGCGCGCCGTCACCGCCGAAGACATAGGGAAGGTCTTGCCGACCCAGCGCATTGAGCAGCGCCGAAATGACGCTGGCGCCGGCCATATTGACGGTTTTATAGCGCCCGGCCTCGATCGCCTTGGTCGAGCCGACGATGTCGGCGGTGGCGATCGCCCAGCCATCGGGGAGAGGTCGATAGTTATCGATATCGGCAACGCTTTCGAACTTTGCGAAGACCGGCAAAGAAGCCACAAACGGGTCGGAAGCGGCAGCTATTTCCATGAGCATCAGATAGCACATTTCACTGCTTGAAGGTGAAGTCGATCGTGCTTCGAAATTGACTTGCCCTGGCTTTGCGATGATAGGGTCGCGCGATGCGAATTGCCTTCTATGCGCCGCTGAAGTCACCCAATCATCCCGTTGTCTCCGGCGACCGCCAGATGGCGCGGATGCTGGTCAAGGCGCTGGAGCATGGAGGGCATAGCGTCCAACTGGCATCCGAATTGCGTTTCTATCTACGCCAACCGGAGTCGAAAAGTTTCGATGCGCTCAAGATCGAGGCCCGAGAGGAAGCCACTCGGCTGACAAAGCTTTGGCACCGTGACGGCAAGCCCGACCTCTGGTTCTCCTATCATCCCTACTACAAGGCGCCCGACCTGATCGGACCCGAGCTGGCGTCGGCCTTTGCTGTCCCCTATGTGACAGCGGAAGCCTCCTATTCCAGGCGGCGCAACGCTGGTTTGTGGGCCGATAGCCAAGCGTTGGTGGTGCGAGCCATCGAACAGGCAGCGCTGAACATCTGCTTCACGCAAAGGGATCGCCAGGGACTGGCAGATGCCATTCCCGATGCCTCTCTAGGCATACTGTCGCCCTTCATCGACACATCGGCATTCCGGGAAAAGCCGGCACGGGGTTGCCCGACGCGCCTGGTTACAGTCGCCATGATGCGCCCGGGCGACAAAGTCGAAAGTTATCGCATGCTGGCGCAAGCGCTCGGTTCGATCGGCCATCTGCCCTGGACCATGTCGGTCGTCGGGGAGGGGCCTGCCCGTGACGAGGTCAAGGCGCAATTCGCCGGCTTGCCCGCAGAGCGTATCGAATGGCTCGGCGCGATCGAGCCGGCAGCCGTGCCGGATGTCCTTTACAGAGGGGGAATTTACGTCTGGCCCGGGTTCGGCGAGGCCTATGGTGTGGCCTATCTTGAAGCACAGGCCGCCGGCCTTCCGGTGGTGGCCCAGAACATCGCCGGCGTGCCGGAGGTCGTGCGGGATGGCCAGACCGGGTTTCTCACCCCGCCGGGCGATGTGGCGGCGTTCGCTTCCGCCATTGAAAGGCTTCTGGCCCGTAACGACGAAAGAACCCTCATGGCCGCGGAAGCCAGACGTTTCATCCTCGAAGAACGTTCCCTCGGTACTGCAGCGGCGCGGCTGGCCGAACTTCTCGAGAAGATCCCGGTCTCATGACATCTGATCCGATCTGGCAGCCCTTGGTGAAAGAGCTGGCGCGCCTGCGACGGACGGGCCGCAGGGCGGAGTTCTGGCTGCGCGACGACGACGCCGTGGATCCGACGCCGGCGCTTGATCGGCTGCTCGACCTGACCGGTGAATTCGCGGTTCCGGTCACGCTGGCCGTCATCCCGGCCCTGACTGATGGGAAACTTGTCGTCCGGCTTGAC
Organism: Mesorhizobium sp. M8A.F.Ca.ET.218.01.1.1; assembly: GCF_004791165.1. GTDB lineage: Bacteria > Pseudomonadota > Alphaproteobacteria > Rhizobiales > Rhizobiaceae > Mesorhizobium. The sequence continues at coordinate 141,965 of NZ_SRUZ01000010.1, forward strand.
GAGGCGCCGCATGCCACGGTCGCCATCCATGGCTGGGCGCACCGAAATCATGCGCCCGAGGACCAGAAAAAGCAGGAGCTCGGCGCACATCGCCCACCCGAGGCGGTGCTCGATGATCTGGCCCGCGGGCTGTCGCGCGTAACCGGCCTGCACGGCGCACGTGCCGTTCCGATGCTGGTCCCGCCCTGGAACAGGATCGACGCCGGCGTGGTATCCGACCTTGGATCTATAGGATTTGCGGCATTGTCGGTCTTCGGCCCGCCGAAGCCCGCTCCCCTGGCGGTCATCAACAGCAATGTCGACATCATGGACTGGCATGGCACTCGCGGCTGCCGCGACCATGGCCTGTTGGTTCAGGCCATTATCGCGCAATTGCAGCAGGCATTCGACGGCGGCGAGCCGGTCGGCCTGCTCACGCACCATCTCGTCCATGATGAATCGGCATGGCTTTTCCTCGAACGGCTATTCGCGGTCACCGCACGGGCTGAATCCTGCGCCTGGCTTCCGATCAGCACATTGATCGAACGCAGCGATCCATCAGGACAGGGCTCTGGAGGAAAATAGCTCAGCGCTTTTTCTGCACTGGAAATTCGAGCGTTTGGCCGTCCCGCGCGGCAAACGCGCCGGCAAACCGGTCCTTGGCCAGTTTCTCCATCTCGTCCAGTTGCTCGTCGGTGCGTGCCGGATCGTGGTGAAATAGCGCGAGCCCCCGCGCGCCGGCCGCCTCACAGAGCTTGACGCCCTGTTGCCATGTCGAGTGGCCGTTACCGCGGCGGCGTTCCATTTCCTTCTCGGTGTAGGTGCAATCGTAAATGACGAGGTCGGCATCGTCGATGAGGCCGAGCACCGACTGATCGAGTTTGCCCGGCTCGTGCTCGGTGTCCGTGATCACCGCCACGATGCGGCCGCCCCACTCGACCCGGTAGCCTATGCAGCCGCCCGGATGGGCAAGGCTGCCGGTCCGAACCACGACCCCTTCGCGCGGCCGAAGCACGTCTCCGGACACGAAATCGCGGCAGTCGAGCTTTGCCTTGCAGACGTCCATTTTCACCGGAAACCACGGCGGCCGTATGAACTCATCGATCATCTGCCGGGTCGTCATGCGCCCGGCAAGATGCCCGGACCAAATGGTAAGCTTGACGCTCGGGTCAAAGATCGGCGCAAAAGCCGGCAGCCCGATGATGTGATCGTAGTGGCAATGGGTGAAAAGCAGGTCGAAATCGGTCATATCCGCCGCCTGAAACGCCCTGCCGGCAGGCCGCAGGCCAGAGCCCGCGTCGAACAGAAGCGTATGCTTGCCGCATCGCATCTCAATGCAGACTGTGTTGCCGCCATAGCGAGCGAATTCTGGCCCGGATACCGCAATGCTGCCGCGCACGCCCCAAAATCTGACCAGGAAAAAATCGTCGTCCATACTACTTTCGCCCATCGTAGCTCTAGGCGGTTCGTGCGTCGATCAGATCCGCGGTCGTATGGCTTAGCCGATCGGCAAGAACCCGCAATATCTCGATCGTCATTTCCGGGAACTCCCTCATAAGCCTCAGGAAATGATCCTTGCGGATTCTCAAGGCCTCCAGATCAGTTGCCGCTCTGACGGCGGCAGTGCGGGAGCTGTTGCACAATATGGCGATCTCGCCGACGATCGAATTTGGCAGCAGTTCGGCAACTTTTATCGGCCCGCTATCGGAATCGACCAGAATGTCCGCGCTGCCTGAAAGGATGACATAGGCGGCGTCCGCCTCGTCGCCCTGCCGGAAAAGAATCTGGCCGGCGCTGTATTTCACGCGATCGGATGTGAACGCGAGCAGCTTGAGCTTTGCCGGCTCAATGCCAGAGAACAAGGGAACGCGTTGCAGCATTCCGACTTCATCCTTGAGCAGCATTGTCGCAAACCTTCCTAAATTCGCGTCTGCCAGACTATGACAGAAGTTCCTTGAAGATACCGTTTCCTGCCAAAAGTGTCTCGTGTGTACCGTCTTCCACCAATTGACCCGAGTCAAAGACGATAACGCGATCGAACCCTGTGGCCATTGCCGGACTCGTCACGACCCAAACAATTGCCGGCGAATGGCCGTCGCGTCTGGCTTCCTCGAGCACGTTTCGCAGCACCTTTTCCTGAATGCGCTGGTCGAGCGCCGACAGCGGCCGGTTGAGAATGAGAAAATCGGGGCGCTTGAGCAGGGCGCGGGCAACATCGAGCTTCTGTCGCTGTCCACCGGTCAGCCGCCTGCCGCCGGCACCGACGTTGAAATCCAAGCCGACATTCAGAAGCTCGGCATAAAGCCCCAGCTCGTCAAGAATTTCGTAGACGATGGAGCGTATGCGGTCCGGCGCGTCGGGATGGTTGTTGCCCAGACGCCCGAACAGGACATTGTCCATGACGGTGGCCGCGGCGATATATTTGGCGGGGTCATACCGTTCGATCGCGTTTTGCAGCTCGGGCGGCAGGTTTTCATAGAACTGGTTGCGTGCGGCGACGATCTTGCGCATCAGCTCGTCGGTCAGCAGGCCGAAGCGGTGCCGGGGCTCGATATAGGCAAAGCTCAAAGTAATGATCATGGCGCGGTCGGCCTCCGAAACCGCCTCGTAGGAACGGTTCTTGAGCCGCTGCAGCAAGGTCTCGTAGGCGGGGATCTCCTCGGCGCTCATGAAGGCGAGCTGCTGAAAGAACTGGTGATCGGGCGGCAGGTCGGCAAACAGCTCGATCGCCTGTTCGGCGATCTCCATGCCCATTTCGTAGAGCGTGCGGTCGAGGCCGGCTTGCTTCAGCACGGAAGCGAAATAGGGATTGGCCGCCAGAGCCTTGTCGGCCAGTTCGGGGCCGGCGGCAGCGCCGAACAGCAGGTTCTGGCCGATCGTCGCTTCCGTGTTGTAAGCGCCCGGCTCGAAAGGAACCACCAGTTCGCGCAGCCCTTCCTGTTCGAGCCGGGTTCGCAGCGCTGCACGCAGTTCGACGATACGCCCGGCAAGCTTCGTGTGACGCGTTAGGTCGGCCGAAGAGCGCAAGCCAAGATCCAGAATGTCGCGCGACAGAAGAACCGCGTCGAGCACCCGGCGCACCGCTTCGAAGAGGTCGTGCGGGCCGGTAGCACCGGCGGAAGCATAGTCGATCCAGTCGCTGTGGATATCGAGATCCGGATTGCCCGACCGGCGCGCCTCGTCGATGTTCCAGCGCTGCTGGTCCGCCGCGGCGCCGTCATAAGTCACCGATGTCAGCGGTGCATGCTTCAACCCGTAGAGCAGGTTATCGCGCAGACTTGCCTGGAACAGGAAAACATCCGACGAGGCGTAGGACATGCGCCGGCCGGTCACTGCTTCGGGGAGCTCAAGCAGGTCATCGGCGCCCGAAGCGACCTTTCCGCTTTCCGGCCAGTTCAGCCGCGCGAAGGCTTCTGCCAGCGCCTCCGCTCCACCTGTCGGGGTGCTGACCAGCGCCACCGTCTCGGCCGGCTTGACCTGCATGGAGATCCGGTTGAGGAGCATTGCACCGCCATCGTCCGCCATTGACAGACCGACCGCCGACAACGGGTTTGTCATCGGACCGGGATTGTCGATCGTCAGTGCTCCGATCGTCGGCGCAATGATATCCTCGACGGTGAACTGTTCGACGACCTGCTGGTATTTGACCTGGACATCCTGCCGATCCTGATCCCAGTCGATCAGTTCCTTCATCGGTCCAGGCAGGTCCTTGTAGGCGCCGATCACGGCCACGAGTTGGCCGACGTCCAGCCGGCCCGCGATGACCAGATAGCCGCCGATCATGTAGAACAGGAAGGGCGTGAGCTGCGCCAGAAAATTGTTGAGGAACTTTACCATGAATTTCCATTGGTAAAGATCGAAGCGGATCTTGAAGATGAGCCCGAGCCGGGCAGCTATGTCGGCGCGCTCGTAGTTCGACGTATCGTGGACGTGAACAGCGCCGATGCCGTCGACGATTTCGCCAACCCGGCCCGAAAGCGCGCGTGCCGTCAACTGCCGTTGGCGCCCGAGCACGAGCAGCCGCCGTCGCATGCGCGGGATGAGCACGATCTGGATCACCACGATCACGATGGCTATCGCTCCGAGCCAGACGTTCTGGACCATGATGAACAGCATGGCCGTCAGCGCCTGGCCGCCGAGCAGCACCGGCTGCAGGAAGGCATCGCCGATGAAGCCGCCCAGCGGCTCCACCTCGTCCTTCACCATGGTCGCCACTTCGGCGGATTTCACCCGCTTGAAGTAAATCGGCGGAAAACGCAGCACACGATCGACCAGATCGAAGCGGATACGGCGCAACATGCGTTCGCCGAGGCGGCCCTTGTAGGTGTTGATGTAGAGTTTGAACAGGCCGTTGATGACGACCAGCAAGAGGAACACAATGCTCAGGGCAAGCAGCGTCGCCTTGCGGCCGAGCTGAAAGCCGGAGAACAACAGGACCTCGCCAATGAACGGCAGGTTATAGTGCAGCCTCATGAAGGGCAGGGTCGCGCCCGGTTGCTCGAACCCCTTGCCCTGGATCGGGCCGTTGACGATCAGCTTCGGCAGGTCGAAGGACATGAAATACGGGATCATCGAAAGCAAGACGATCAACAATATCCAGATCTGCTGCTTCCTGGTGTGCTTCCAGATGTAGCGGGCTAGGCTGGGTTCCATATGCGATCGTGGAGCCTTCAGTTGGAAGGGTGCTGGATGTAAAAGCACCTGCTGGCGAATGGCGTATCGGCAATTTCTTCGTCGCCAATGACAAGCTCCAAGCTGCAGTGCACGGAGGCAGTGCTGCGCTCAGCAAGATTGCGTTGTGTCGCCCGAAATCCCAACATACAAGGCGAATATGATGGATGTCACGCAACCGCGCAATGCCGGCATGGACTGGCACGAGCAAGCCTTCGACCTCACCCGAGGAATTGCGGCCTATGTCGATCGCCCTCTCGTGGCAGGGCTGGCGCGCGTCATCGCCAAGCACCCGAAGGCCGATATCGCCAACGCCTTCAACCACAAGCAGGTCGCCTGCAAGATGTGGGCGCTCGACGGGCTGTTCGAAAGCTGCGGCGGCCGGTTCGGGCGCATATGGGTTCTGGGTGGATGGTACGGCGTGTTGCCGGCGATGCTTTTCAACGACGCCCGTTTCGACATTGCGGCGATCGACAGCATCGACATCGATCCTGAAGTCGGGCCGGTCGCCCGGACCCTCAACCGGGAAGCCGGCGACCGCTTCCGGGCGCTGACGGAGGATATGTACGCACTCGACTATGCGGCCGGGCGGCCCGACCTGGTGGTCAACACGAGCTGCGAACACATAGCTGATCTGGGTGCTTGGCTTGCCCTGCTTCCGCGAGGCACGAACGTACTGCTGCAATCCAACGATTATTTCAGCGAGCCGACGCATATCAACTGCGTGGCTTCACTGGCAGCCTTCGAAGCAATGGCGGCGCTACGGGAGGTGCGGTTCTCCGGTGAACTGCCGACGAAAAAGTATACGCGCTTCATGCTGATTGGAACTGTTTGACGCGCTTTGCGCGAATCCAACCCAGGCGCGGCCCGCGTCAGGATTTCGGCGACCAGGTTCGATACCGCTGACGCAGAATCTGCGCCGAGCGATGCGCGCCTTCCAGATCGAGACGGTGCGCGGCTGGCGTCGGCGCCCCAAACGCCTGTTCGATCGCTTGCGCCAGACCTTCAGGCGTCAGGTCCTTTTCGGTCAACACCGTTGCCAGACCGAGTTCTTCGAGCATCAGGGCGCGAACCGTCTGTTCGGTTTCCCCGCCGGCCGCAAATGGAACAAGCAGCGAGCGACAACCCGCGCGCAGCACATCGCAGACCGTGTTGTAACCCGCCTGCGAGACCGACAGGCGGGCGCCGGTCAGCAGGCTGGCGAAATCCTCTCGGAACCGGAAGATGGACAGACCAGGCGTGGCATCGCGTGCGATCGTGTCAAACTCGGCTTTCGGCAGGTTTGGGCCGGTGATCAAACACCATTTCCAACCGTTTTTGGCGTTCCGCGCCGCTGCGATGGTGGAGTGAACAAGGCTCTTTCCGGCAGCCCCGCCGCCAACCGACACCAGAATGTCGAAGCGCTCGGAGGCCGCGGGCGATGGCGGCGCCGCGACGAGCCCTGTGTAGGTGACCTCAGCCCTGATCGCGCCGGCCAGTGGAAATGTCTTGTCGATGGTCGCGAAAGCCGGGTCGCCGTGGACCATGACCAGGTCGAAATGCCTGTTGATGAGATCGACTGTTTCCTCGTTTCGGCCCGGCTTGACGCGCTCCTGGAGGATATCACGGACGGACGTCGCCAGCAGCGGTCTGGGCGACGTCGCGGCGATGGCCTCGATCAACGGTAACAATTCGAAACGCATCTGCCGGCGTCCAAACGGAAACGCCTCGACAATGACGATATCAGGCCTGCAATCCCGGAATGCCCGCAGCAGCATCTCTGAACGCCGTTTCTTGAAAGCATCGTCGATGGGGATGCCCTGCAAGTCGACAAGCCCGGAAAATCCCTCATCACCGGAGGTGACAGGTGGCAGGGTTACGGACTTTACCCCCGGTCCCGGAAACCCGGAGACCGGCGCTCCGCCGGTCACGACGGTTACCTCAAACCCGTCATCGACCAGAGCCGCCGCGACGCGGCTGGTGCGTGCGAGATGGCCGATACCGAGCAGGTGCTGGACATAGAGGAACGCACGCAGCTGCTTCAACCGGCGGCCCGCCACTCGCGCTCGAACAGTTCCTTGAGCTGTCCAATGCTCGCCATATGATCGAAATTGCCGCGCACGCGCGCCTCCGCGGCGTCACCGAGGCGAGCGCGCAGCACGGGATCACGGATCAGGCGCTCCAGCGCCTGTGCCAGGGCAATCGGGTTTTCTGTCGGAACCAGCAGCCCGGTTTCATCCGACGACAAGAGCTCCGGAACGCCGGAAATATCGGTGGACACGCAGGCAAGCCGCTGGCTGGCCGCCTCCACCAGAACATTAGGCAGACCGTCCCGGTCGCCATCCGCGGTGATCCTGCAGGCCAGGGCAAAGATGTCGGCGCGGCGGTAGTGCTCAAGCACCTCCTTCTGCGCCAGCGCACCTTTCCAGGAGATGCGACCATCCAGTCCGAGCCTTTTCGCCAGCGCCTTGAGCCGTTCCAGTTCCTCGCCGCCGCCGATATGCTCGAAACGCCAGTCCAGATCGCCAGGCAACAGGGCAAGGGCTCCCAGCAAGGTGTCGTAACCTTTCTTTGCGACGGCGCGCCCGACACTCAGAATGATGACCGGTCCGCTCTGGGCCGAGCCGTCATGTTGCTTTCGCGCCGCACTGAAACTGCCGAAGCGGTCAAGGTCGAGCCCATGATAGCTCAAATGCACGGACGAGTTGCCATTGGCGAGTTTTTTCAGGTGGTCGAAGCCGGTTTTCGTGCAAGTGACTGTCCAACGCGCCGAGGAAAGCTTGCCGGCCAGATCCCAGTCCGCCGAAGTCCAGATATCCTTGGCATGGGCCGAGCAGCTCCACGGCTGGCCACGAAGCTGGCTGGCATAGCGTGTCACCGATGCCGGCGTGTGCACGAAATGGGCATGCAACCACCCCGCGTCTTGCGGCCATTCGGCCGCCAGCACGAGCGCTTGCCCGAAGCGGCGTGCGCGATTGCGCGTAAAGTCGCGGGGGATATCGGCGGCCAGCGATCGGAGCGCGCGCCAGAAACCCGGCCGCGGCAAACAAGCAAACAGCGAGCGAAGCACGCGCAGCGGCTCGTCGTGCAGATATTCCGGCAGGTAGTGGACGGGCGCTTTGATCTCGTCATGCACGGGGTGGCGTTTTGCGTCGGTGGGCCGCCTGAGTGCGACGAGTATCAAGTCGAACCCCGCGCGTTCGAGGCCGAGCAGTTCCTGCGCGATAAAAGTTTCCGACAGCCGTGGATAGCCCTTCAGAACCACGACGATCTTGCGATGTTGCAAGTCAGATGGTTCCTTCAACAACCGAAAGGTGATGGCCGGCCCGCCGGTCCAGCAGTTCCGCGACAATCTCGGAAATATGCGGCAGCCCTTCCAGCGTCAGATGCGGATTACTCTGTGAGGGGCGGGACCGGTCCGGCAGCGCCACCAGTGCATCGGCAAACCGCTGGGAGTCCTTGGCTTCCTCCGGCAAAAGCATCTCGATGAGGCCGAGTTCGGCTGCGCGCCGAGCGCGGATCAGCTGTTCCTGGCGGGGCTCTATGCGCGGCACGATCAGCGCCGGCTTATCGAAAGACAGTATCTCGCAATAGGTGTTGTAACCACCCATCGCCACTACCGCCTTGGCGCCGGCAATCAGGTCTTCCATGCGATTGTCGAACTCGATGATCTTGATGTAGGGGATCTTGGACCCCTTCCTGAGCAGCTTGTTGCGCTTGCGCGCCGGCATGTAAGGCCCGAGCACGATCAGCGCCCTGTGCTGCAACTGCGGATCCTGATGATAGGCATCGATGACGTCGTGGATCAATTCGGCACCGTCGCCGCCGCCACCGGTGGTAACGAGGATATAGTCGCCCTCGGGCCGGTGGCCAGGCAACTCGTTCCGCTGCAGGCTCCGTTGCAGGAAGCCGACGAACCTCATCTTTGCCCTGACAGCCGGCGGCACATCCAAGCCGGTCAACGGATCGTAGAAATCCGGCGGGCCATAGGCCCAGACCTTGTCGTAGAACAGGCCTATCTTGCGCATCACATCCCTGCGCGCCCACTCTGCCTCGAGCAGGTGCGGCGCATCCATCACCTCGCGCAGGCCAAGCACCAGCGTGGTGCCCCGCGTCTTGAGGTAGGACAGCGTATCCTCAATCTCACCGCGCAGGCCGAGCGGTTCCTTGTCGACGATGAAGATATCCGGCCGGAAGGTCTCGGCCGTATGGCGGATGATCGACTGGCGCATCCTGAGCGTCTCATGCAGATCGATATCCTTTTCCAGCGAGGTGTATTCGCCGTTGCGCAACTTGATGACGCTGGGGATCTTCACGAAGTCGACACGGGCCCGGTAGTCGAAGGCGCCAGCGATGGTCGCACCCGAAATGATAAGCACCTGAAGTCCGCGGAAATCCTCGACCAGCGAATGCGCGATAGTCCGGCAGCGCTGCAAGTGGCCGAGCCCGAACGTGTCGTGGCTGTACATGAGAATTCGAGCGTTTTCTGCGTGCTGGGTCATTGTTGAACGTCTCTTAGAATTCTCGCCTTGAGGACCGTGAGCGGCGCGCCGGCTTCGAAAGCATCCTGGTTCTGAAAAATGAGGCCGCCATTTTCGATCTGTATTGCTTCCGTGGTGTGCCTGTCAGGCAGGCTTTCCGATTGCCTGAGTCCGAAACTTGATGGATTGACGAATATCGCCTCGGCGGGAGCGGGCCGAGACGCCCTGTTGGTGTCTGGATCGAAGGGGAACGTGGTATCCAAAAGATCGGCAGAAATCATCCCTCTTGATTCCAAAAAGTTCCGGTGTCTCCGAACTCCATTGATTTCGGAGCGGTGAAGGCGAATTATCCTGCCCATATAGCCAATTGATCGGTCGCCGGAAGTCGCACGGCCCATTTTGTTGTAGAACTCATTTCGCGCGCCATTGCTCTCGGTCTTGGGGACCAAAGGTGCTGCCCATCAATCTCTTCACGGGCGGTCTGATTGTCATTCATCGACCAGAACTGAGCCATTTGTCGCCTAGGCTAGCTGGAATTTCAGCAAGAATCGAGTGGATGCCGTCGCTCACAACGCAGCGCCCGCGGGAGGGCGTGTGCAAGACCAGGTGCTTGTGGATCGCCATGGCCTCCAATTCTCTCTTGGGCTGGCAGTTCGATGACCCGGCGCCGGCTGCCTTCGAGGACTGGGTCCGTGATCCGCGCGTCTATGCGAACTTGGGCGCGAGGTGGGCGGCTGGCGTTGCGCCATAAACAAAAAATGCAGCTGGATCAACGGCTTGGATGTTCTGGAAACAATCGGCTGGGCATCATTCCAGTTTCGCGGTCCGCCTATGCCTGCCACTTTTAGGCTGTCTCGGAACCATACGGGCACGGAAAGATTTCCGATTTTGGCTCACGAAAACCTCAGTAAAATCAACATTCCGGATACATATACCGGCCCCAAGGCTGCCGGCTTTTTGCGCCAAGCACCGTCAACAGCGGTCCGATCAGGCCGTCTCGCGCACGAAATGGGTCGGCGAAACGGCATTCATGGGTAGACGGACCGGAACAAAATCAACGCCGCGTACCGCGCTGGGAATCTCATCCGACATCGGTTCGCGTCCAACCGGTCGTCGCGCCGGATCGGCGACGGGAACCGCCGAAAGCAGTTTGAGCGTATAAGGGTGTTGAGGATTGCCGAAGACCGATCGGCGGTCGCCGATCTCGACGATCTCGCCCAGGTACATGACGGCAACGCGATGCGCGATGCGCTCGACCACGGCCATGTCATGGCTGATGAACAGGATGGCGATTCCCATCTCGCGCTGCAGGTCCATCAACAGGTTGATGACCTGAGCCTGGATCGTGACGTCGAGCGAGGCGACCGCTTCATCGGCGATGAGGAGGCGGGGATCGAGCGCCAAAGCCCTGGCGATGCAGATGCGCTGCCGTTGACCGCCCGAGAAGGCATGAGGGTAGCGTTCGAGATGTTCCGGCGGCAGATGCACTTTTGCCAGCAGGGCCGCCGCCCGATTCCGCAGCTCACCGCCGCGCGCTATGCGGTGGACGCGCATCGGGTCGGTCAGGGCCTGCCCGATCGTCATTCGCGGATTGAGCGAGGAGAACGGGTCCTGGAAGACCATCTGCACCTCGCGCCGGAAGCCCGCAAGGGTTGCCCGCCCCGCGCCGATCATCTGCTTGCCGTCATAGCGAATGGCGCCGGACAAGGGCTTGTCCAACTGCATGATGCTGCGCGCCACGGTCGACTTGCCGCAGCCCGATTCCCCCACCAACGCCAGGGTCTCACCGGGGAAAATATCGAAGGAAACGCCCTCCACCGCATGGACCCGGCCGGCTATGCCGCCGAAGATACCGCCCCGCAGGTCGAAACGCGTAACAAGCTCGCGGACCTCGACCAGCGGCTTTCTGTCCGTTGCGAGCGGTGCGACGCTCATGCCGAAACCTCCGGCTGCGAGACTTCGGCATTGTATATGACGAGCGGGAATTTCTCGGGCCCATCCTTGTCGGCCATGCTGCCCAGCCTCGGCACCGCCGAGATCAGCGCGCGCGTATAGCGGTGTCGGGGATCCACGAGAATCTGGTTCACCGAGCCCGATTCGACGATCTCGCCCTTCAGCATGACACAGACGCGATCGGCGATTTCCGCGACCACACCCATGTCATGGGTGATGAAAAGAACAGACATGCCGATCTCGCGCTGCAGTGCGCGGACAAGATCCAAAATCTGCGCCTGGATGGTGACATCGAGCGCGGTGGTCGGCTCATCGAGGATCATCAAGGAGGGGCGGCACGCCAGTGCAATGGCGATCATGACGCGCTGGCGCATGCCGCCGGACAACTGGTGCGGATATTGGTCGAGCCTGAGGGCGGCGTCGGGCACGCGCACGAGCTTGAGCACGTTCAGCGCGATGTCGCGCGCCTCGCGCGGCGACTTGCCCTGGTGTCTCGTGATCACCTCCGCAATCTGGTCGCCGACGGTGAACACCGGATTGAGGCTCGACATCGGGTCCTGGAACACGATCGAGAACTCAAAGCCGCGGAGCCCCTCCATGCGCTTTTCGGAAAGCCTTGTCAGGTCGGCTACGCCGCCGTCCTTGAGCCTCATCAGGATGCGGCCGCCCGTGATCCTGGCGCCCTCATATTCGGTCAGGCGCATTACGGTCATGGCGGTGACCGATTTGCCCGAACCTGACTCGCCCACCAATGCCACCGTCTCGCCACGCTTGATCTGGAACGATACGCCCTGAACAGCCGGCACCACCTTTGTCCCCCTTGCCCCGAAGCAGACTTCAAGGTCCTCGACCGAGAGGATCACATCGTCGGGAAGGCTCGCTGTGGCGGCGGACTTGACGGTCAAAAAGGCACTCCAGGCGCAATGGTCGCGACACTCGGTATCGAACGCAGCGAGCATGTGGGCTGTCAATAGGGCCCATCACCCGGTCGCCTGGAAGCCATGCCTTGGAATGGCCCGGAATGCCTCGCCAGACGGCATCGGCCCTGCGATTGTCAGGCTTCCCGGCGCTCCACCCGAAGTTATGCAATCTCTGCATCGCTCTGTCGGATTTCGCATTAACTCGCCAATGGACCCTCGATCCGCTCAGCGCATGGTCAGTGTCGGATCAACCAGGGTGCGTCCGCGCGCCTGCTCGGCGGTTCGCGAGAGATATTTCCACAGCGCTTCGCCGTCCCGGCTGCGCGAGCCCACACGGCGGAAAATCCTGATCTCGATCTCCAGGGACAGCTGTTGTCCGCCAATCTGGATGAGTTCGCCCTGGGCGATCGATTTGTGAACGCAGATCTGCGGCAGCCAGACCACGCCTTGCCCGGCGATCGCCATCTGCTTCAGGCCTTCGGCAAGCGAGGACTGGTAGACGATGCTGAGATTGAGAGGACGCCGCCAGCGCGACTGGATGAGCGAGATCAGTTTGCCGAGATAGCCGTCGCTCCAGGAATAGGCGAGGTAGGGAATCCTGGTGCCTTCCGGCACATCGACATCGAAGAGCGGCGCTCCCGTCTGGTCGACACCAGACACCAGAACGAGGCGATCCCTGCCGATTTGAAGCGATTCGAAGGGTCCGCCCTCGAGGACCGGCGGACCGTCAGGGTGATCGTAGGTGATGGCGAAGTCGCATTTGCCGGACGACAGGTGCTCAACGCATTCCAGGAAGTCGCCCGTGTGCATGCTGCTGCGGACCGGCGCATTTGGCATTTCGGGATGGCTGATCCACTTGGGAAAAAAATAGATAGCCAGCGTATGAAGCGCGGCGAAAGTGAGAAGCCGTGAGCTGGCGCCGGCGGCGTTGCGGCAGTCCGTGCGCAGGCGGTACATGTCGCGAAGCATTTCCTGGCAGCGCGGAACGAAAATGGCGCCCGCGCTGGTGAGGTGCACCGGATATGTGCTGCGGTCGATAAGTTCGGCGCCGACCCAAGCCTCCAGCGCCTTGATGCGCCGGCTGAAGGCCGGCTGCGAGATATTTCGGGACGCCGCGGCGGTCGAGAAATTCCGCGTCGCTGCGATCTCGAGGAAGTCTTCAAACCACGCCAGCTCCACAGTCGACCTCATGCATTATTCGCATAACCGATCCTATCTACGCATTGGACAGTGGCGCAAGCCTGCTCCTAGCTTTCGCACGCAACGATAAAAAGACCTCGAGTCAATTGTGGGAACATATTCATGAAAATGAAACGTGCCTTGGCATTAGCCTTCTGCATGGGCATAGGCGCTTTTGCGTCGTCCGCCGTTGCAGAAACCAAGAATCCCGGAACGTTTGTGTTTCTTTGGACTGACGATGTTCAGTCGTTCGATCCGGCCTACATTGCAAACACGCCGAGCTCCTACGGCGTGCTCAACGTCTACAGCCGCCTGTTGAACTACAACGGCTCCCAGATTTCCGAATTCGTGCCTTCATTGTCGTCGCAAGTGCCGAGCCTCGAAAACGGCCTGATCAAGCAGAACGCGGACGGTTCGGTCAGCTACACCTTCCCGATCCGGAAGGGCGTCCACGCCCACAAGGTCGGCATCAAGGGCGACGACGGCAAGATCACCTGGCAGTACTATGACGGGCTCACTGACGAGCAGAAGGCCAAGATCGAGCCCGGCTATGGCGAGATCACGGCCGAAGACGTGCGTTACTCGCTGCTGCGCGCCATCCTGATGGGCCAGTCATGGATGTCCAACGCCATCACCGAGGTGGTGACGGCGAGCAAATACACCGACGTCGCCAAATGGGTCGAAGCCGAAGGCAAGGTATCGGACATCAAGGATGCCAGCCCCGAAGCGCTACGCAAGGTCTATGACGAACTCGCGTCGCAGATCACCGTCGAGGGCGACAATGTCACGCTGAAGCTGCCAAAATCCTTCCCCGCCACGCTTGGCGTTCTGGCGCTGCCGTTCGGTGCTTCGATCGTCGACAAGGAATGGGTCGCCTCGGTCGGCGGGTGGGATGGCAACGGGGACAACTGGAAGAAGTACTACCGTCCCGAACTCGGCGACGATCCGCTGTTCGCCCAGGAGAACGGGACCGGTCCGTTCATGCTCGACGAATGGGATCGCACCGATCGCCGCATCACGCTGAAGCGTTTCGACAATTACTTCATGGGCAAGGCCTCGCTCGAGCGCGTGGTCATGCGCACGGTTCCGGAATGGACCACGCGTCGCCTGCAGTTGCTGTCCGGCGATGCCGACTTCGTGACGACGCCCGTCGAGTTCCTGGACGAGCTCGCCAAGACGGATGGTGTCAAGGTCATCGACGGCCTGCCCAAGGTGTTCAGCCGTGGCCTCTATTTCGCGTGGCCGCTGGATGATGCCGACAACCCCGCCATCGGCAGCGGCAAGCTGGACGGCAACGGCATCCCGCCGGACTTCTTCTCCGACATCGATGTCCGCCAGGGCTTCAACTACGCCCAAAATTACGATGCGCTGATAAAGCAGGCCCTGCTCGGCAAGACCGTGCAGGCGCGCGGCCCGACCGTGCGCGGCATCATGGGCTACCGCGCCGACTCGCCGATCTACAGTTACGATCCGAAAAAGGCCGCGGAGCACTTCAAGAAGGCCTTCGGCGGCAAGCTGTGGGATACCGGCTTCACCTTCACGGCCTATGTGCAGGAAGGAACGCCGCAAGGCACGGCGGCACTTTCCGCGCTCCAGCAGGGACTGCAGCGGATCAATCCGAAGTTCAAGATGAAAATCCAGTCGCTGCCCTGGGCCTCGATCTCGGACAAGCTCAACAACCGTGAAAAGCCTGCCTCGCCGCTCACCTACATGGGCTGGGGACCGGACTATTCCGACCCGGGTGGTCCGCTGGGTGCCGCGACCTACTATCTGTCCCCGACCGGTCTTGTCGGCGGCATGCTCGGCCAGGGCTACCGCGACCTGATGGCGGAGAAGTTCAAGCCGCTTCTCGACCAGGCCTGGGCCTCGAGCGATCCCGCCGTGCGCGAGCCGATCTATGCCAAGCTGCAGGACATGTCCTACGACTATGCCACCACGCAGTTCCTCTGGGAGGACTTCGGGTACATCGTCACCCGCAGCAACATCGACGGCTACGTGCACAACATGATCCTCTACGGCGCCTGGGATTTCTATCCCGTCACCAAGAAGGCCGATTAAAGAGCTTCGGGTTTCACCGGGCGCCATCGTCGCCCGGTGAAACGGCTATTCCTCATGGTGCGGATGCTGATGTGCTGAACTACGCTTTGCGGCGGCTCCTGATGTTGCCCGTCGTTCTCTTCGCCCTGTCGCTGATGCTTTTCGCGCTGCAGATGTCGCTGTCGCCGACACAGCGCCTGGCGGCGTACGCGCCGTCCCCGGACTTCCTCAAGGGCGGCCAGGACAGCATTCGCAGGATGATCGAGCAGTATGGGCTGAACGATCCCTTCTACATTCAATACGGACGCTGGATCGGCAACATCCTGACGGGCAATCTGGGCTGGTCCGAGACCGCGCGCCAGCCTGTTGCCCACGCGCTGGCTTCCCTGCTGCCCGCGACGCTGGAACTGGTCCTGCTGGCGTTCATTCCTGGCTTTCTGCTCGCCATCTACCTGGGTTCGCGGGCCGGCATCCATCTCAACCGCTGGCCGGACCATGTGATCCGCATCTTCACCATCCTGGGCTGGTCGTTCCCGGTCTATGTCTTCGGACTGCTGATGCTGCTGATCTTCTACTCCGCGCTCGACTGGTTCCCGCCCGGGCGCCTCAGCCAGTGGGCCCAGGCCGCCGTCACCTCGCCCGGCTTCACCCGCTACACCGGCGCGAACACGATCGACGCGCTGCT
The DNA here is from genome assembly GCF_004791165.1 of Mesorhizobium sp. M8A.F.Ca.ET.218.01.1.1. GTDB lineage: Bacteria > Pseudomonadota > Alphaproteobacteria > Rhizobiales > Rhizobiaceae > Mesorhizobium. The sequence continues at coordinate 157,849 of NZ_SRUZ01000010.1, forward strand.
CAACGGCAATCTGGCCATTTTCTGGGATACGCTCAGGCATCTCGCTGCCCCCGTCATCACCCTGACCTACGTCAATCTTGCCAACATGACGCGCGTCATGCGCACGTCGATGCTGGAAACGCTGCGCCAGGACTATGTCCGCACGGCACGCGCGAAGGGCATGTCCCGGCGCGTGGTGGAACTGCATCATGCCAGGCGCAACGCGTTGCTTCCGGTCACGACGATCGCCGGAATGGAGCTGGCCGCCATGATGGGTGGCGTCGTCATCACCGAAACCATCTTCGACTATGCCGGCCTCGGCCAGTTCGCGGCCAAGACTGCCGCCAATCTGGATTTTCCGGCGGTGCTGGGCTTCGGCCTCTACTTCGCGGTCGTTCTCGTGGTGCTGAACCTGGCCGTCGACCTGATCTATCCGCTGCTCGATCCGAGGGTGAAGAGGCGATGAGAGCCCTTGGCTATCTGAAGCGTAACCCGATCTCGCTGGTTGGTGTGCTGCTGTTGCTGGCATTCGTGCTGATCGCGATTTTCGCGCCTGTGCTCGCACCGCCGCAGGAATTCCAGATGTCGGTCTACGACACGCCGAGAGCGGGCTTCCTGGCAACGCCGCAACCGCCGTCGCCCGAGGCCATCTTCGGAACCACCGAAGGCCAGTACGACATCTACTACGCCGTGATCTGGGGCACCCGCACGGCCTTCAAGATCGGCCTCGGCGTCGTCGCCATCTCGGTGCTGATCGGCACGATCATCGGATCGCTCGCGGCCTTTTACGGCGGCATCGTGGACGAAGTGCTGATGCGTATCGTCGACGTCTTCATGGCGGTTCCCTTCCTCATCGCCGCCATGGTGCTGACTGCCCTGCTCGGCAAGGGGCTCGGGCCGATAACCGTCGCGCTGACGACGTTCGGATGGATGGGTTACGCGCGTGTGGTGCGCAGTGAAATTCTGCGGATCCGCGAGATGGATTTCGTCAATGCGGCGAGAAGCTACGGCGCCGGCGATTTCCGGCTGATCGTGTTCCACATCCTGCCCAACGCGTTCTTCCCCGTGCTGGTTCTGGCTACCATGGCCACGGGTTCGATGGTGCTCACCGCGTCCGCCCTGAGCTTCCTCGGAGTGGGCACGGAGGAAGGCTACGCCGACTGGGGGCAGTTCATCGCCTATGCGCGCAACTGGATCGTCGGCCAGCCCGGCAACCCGTTCCAGTACTGGTACACGCTTGCCTTCCCGGGAGCCGCGATCTTCCTGTTCGTGCTGGCGTGGAACCTCGTCGGCGACGCTTTGCGCGACATTCTCGATCCCCGTCATACAAATTGAAATCAGGGAGTATCCCCGTGTCTTCGCTTTCCCCCCACGCCATCGAGCTTCTTGAAGACCTTATCCGCCACGAGGTGGAGGACAAGGCGATCCCGTCGATCTCCTATGCCCTGGTCGACAGGGACGGCCTCATGACGCACGGCCACATACAGCGGCACGATCGCCATTTCGACATGAAGGACGACACCTGTTTCCGCATCGGCTCGATCACAAAGACCTTCACGTCGGTTGCCATCATGCAACTCGTGGAGAAGGGGCTGGTCGACCTTGATGTCGATGTCTCGGAGTATCTGCCCGGTTTTCACCCGGTCAATCCGTTCGCCGGGCGTGAAAGCGGACCCCACGGCTCGCAGATCAGCCTGGCCAAGCTCATGAGCCACACCGCCGGGATCGTGCGCGAACCCAAGAGCGGACACTATCTGGATTCACACAAGCCGCCGCTGGCCGACACCGTCGCCGAGCTTGCCACATCCACGCTGAAGCAGGATCCCAGCGCCGGCATCATGCATTATTCCAATGCCGGCATCGCCGTGGTCGGCATGGTGATCGAGCGGGTGACGCGAAAGAGCTACGCCGACTACATCACCGAGAACATTCTGAGGCCGCTGGGCATGAACGACACGTCGTCAGGCATGGCCCCCGGCATCCGCGAAAGGCTGGCGCCGGCCGACATGTGGACGTTGGACGGGGATAGCCCCGCGCCGGTGTTCAACCTGGGCGGATCGCCCGCCGGCAACATATTCTCCACCACTTCCGATATGGCCAACTATACGCGGTGCCTGCTGCGGGGCGGCTTCGCGCCCAACGGCGATGCCATCGTCAGCCCCGCATCGCTGCGCAAGATGTGGACCCCGATCGGCAAGCGCCCCGAAGGCCACAACAAGGACCTCAACGGGTATGGGCTGTGCTTCGGCGTCGGCGACATGGACGGGTGGACCTCCGTCGGCCATGGCGGCGCGGTTTATGGCTATGCGTCGCAGATGATGCTCCTGCCGAGGGCCGGCTTCGGCGTCCTGATCTTCGCCACGCTTGATTTCGCCAATCAGATAGCCTCCCGGCTGGCGGGCGATGGCTTGCGCATCGCCCTCGCAGATTGCGGCATGGGACGCATGCCGCTTCGCGGCCAGGCCCCGCCGCCCATCACCGAAGACCAGTTCGCAAGCCTGCCCGGCCTCTATCGTCACGAGGCGGGCGGCGAGGTCGTCGAGGTGAAGAACAAGGACGGCAAGCTCTACCTGATGGGGGAGGGCGTGCCGCTGCAGATCCGCCCGGTCTCGGGCAATGACTTCGTCATCGACGGACGCATCTACGGTCGCGGCGCCGACTATGCGCACATGAATCTCTCCTTCTCGAAGGCCAACCAGCTAGACTGGAAAGGGGCGACCTGGTCACGTGTCGATAGTCTGCCGGTCGAGAAGGTGCCGCCGGAGATCGCGCCGCACCTGGGCGAATACGGGCCGGACTTCAACATCACCTATCTGACCTACAGCCATGGCCAGCTGAAATGCCTGATCGAGTATTTCTGCACCCATAGCTGCGAGCCGGTGGATGCGGGCCGGTTCCGCATGCACGGGCTGCTCTACGAGGAGGAGATTCTCGAGCTGGGTGCCATCGACGACAATGGACGCCGCGGCATCCGCGTCGGCCCCATGTTTCTGGAGCGCCGGCAGGCCGAAATGGCGGCCTAAGACGCCCGGGCAGCCATCGCCGCGCGGGCCGCGTCAACCGCACGGGCCCGGACGCCATTCAAGCCGCGTGCGCGGCGACTTTCTCTGAAATCGAAAGGCAAGCACATGAAAGTCTTTATCAGCGCCGACATCGAAGGCACGGCCGGCATCACCAATTGGGACGAGGCGCGCAAGGGCAATCCCGACTATGCCGAGTTCCGGGAATATATGACCGACGAACTGGTCGCGGCCTGCGAAGGCGCCAAGGCGGCGGGCGCGACCGAAATCGTCGTCAAGGACGCCCATTCGACGGCGCGCAACCTGATCCTGTCCAAGCTTCCAGCCTATGTCCGCATCGTGCGCGGCTGGAGCGGCCATCCGGATGCGATGATGTTCGGCATCGATGACACCTTCGATGCCGCTCTCTATACCGGCTACCACAACAAGGCCGGCACCGACACGAACCCGCTGGCGCACACGCTGACCGGCACCGTTTCCAGGATGCTGATCAACGGGGAAGTGGCATCCGAATATACGCTGAACGCGCACTGCGCCGCCCGTTACGGCGTGCCGTCGGTCTTTCTGTCTGGCGATGCCGGCATGTGCGGCGAGGCGAAGGCGCTGGTGCCCGAGATATCAACCGTTGCCACCAGCGAGGGGTTCGGGCCGGCCACGTCTTCGCTCTCGCCTCAAGGCGCCGTGAAGGCCATCCGCGAGACGGTGGAAGCCTCGCTTTCGCGCGATCTGTCGAAATGCCTGCCGAAGCTGGCCGACCGGTTCGAGCTCATCGTCGAATACACCACCCCGATCGAAGCCTACAGGGGAAGCTGGTATCCGGGGATAGAGCATCCCGCCCCGCGCACGCTTCGTTTCGAGGCGGACAATTTCTTCGACATTCAGCGCGCGATACGGTTTGTCGTCTGACCATTGAGCGAAACAGGCGCGGCCCGTCCGATCCATGGCGGGCCGCCGCCGACAAATACTTGCCCCCGACAGAGCCATCGCAATCGCGCTGCGACTGTCCTGCGTCGGTGGTTGATCAGAAATAGGTCTTCAGCGCGCCGACGATGTCATAGGCGTCATCGACCAGAAACAGTATCTGCCATTTGTCGAAGGTTGTGCAGGGATGCGACACGCCGAGCCCGATGCGATCACCGACCTTGACCGAAACCGTCGCCGGAAAGCGCATGTAGGCGTGCTGGTCGTTGCTGGCGAAAATCTCGCAGCCCGTCAGCGTTTCCGGCAAACCGCCGTCGCGCGACATGAGCAGCGGCACCGGCAATCCGGAGTCGGTTCCAAAGTCTCGCTTGCCGGCGGTCAGGATGGCCAGCCCCGGTTCAGGGCAGGACTGGACATGGGTCCATACTTCCAGCGCGTTGACCAGACCTTCGTTCTCGCCGGTCGCGGCGAGGATGCGCTTCTGCTCTGCCTGGTAGATGCCGCTGTCATGGCTGACATAGCAGCCGCTGCGCGTCATGACCTGCGCGCCGCTGCCGGCGAGGCGATCGAGGACGATGTCGTAGAACGACGAACCGCCGGCCGTCACGATCGGTGGCGCGCGCTCGAACAGGTTCTCGCCGGCGCATGCTTCGTAGAGCGCGCCGATCTCGTCAACGAAATCCGCGACTGCCTGTGCCGGGCCGCCGTCCTTCGGCTTGATCAATCCCTCGAAAGCCTCGACGCCGCAGAGCCGCAGTTGCGGCGCCGCATGCGCGGCACGCGCCACCTCGAGCGCCGTGTCGTTGTCGCGGCAACCGGTGCGGCCGCCCGGATAGCCGCGCTCGACCAGCACCTGGATCGGCCGCGAGGCCGTTCCGGAGCGGCCGACCGCCTCGCTCGCCAGGCGCACGGCGTCGAGGCTGTCGATCAGCATGTAGAAGTCGAGGCCGGGCGAAGCGTTGAGCTCGGCGACCAGAGCATCCAGTTCCAGCCGTCCGACAAGCTGGTTGGCGAGCACGATGCGATCGATGCCGAACCGACGGCAAACCTTCAGCTGGTGCAGCGTGGCGACGGTCACGCCCCAGGCGCCGTCGCGCAATTGCCTCTGCATGATCTGAGGGCACATCGTCGTCTTGACATGCGGCGCGATGACCGCGTTGCGCTTGGCGAGGAAACGCTGCATCCATCGCGAATTGTGGTCGAGCGCGGACTCCCTGATGACCGCTGCCGGCAGGGGCACATCTCCGCGCAGGAGGTTCCAGCCCATCGAACCGACATCATGAAGACGGACCGCGACGCCTGGCGGAATGGCCTTCGTGGTTTCGTCCAGCACCAGATCGTCGAGCGGGTGAAGATGCATGTGAATTTCCGATTCTGTGCCACCCGCCGGATGTCGCGTGAACGCGGTCTGGCGCAGCTCTTTACATGGTCCAGGTGCTTGCGGAAATCATATAATAGTTTGATGATGAGAAAAGATTTTTCTTAAACGAAAATTGGGTTGAGGACGAAAGAATGCGCATTTTCATAGCGGGGATGGACACCGAGACCAACACGTTCGCGCCCATCCCGACCGGCTACCACAGTTTCGAGGAAATGGGCATTGCGCGGGGCGACGCCACCTCGAAGGCATTGAACGAGCCGTCCTGCCAGCTGTTCGTGTGGCGTCAGCGCGGCCAAGCCGACGGGCACGAGATCGTGGAAAGCCTGTGCGTCTGCGCCGAGCCCGGAGGCATAACCATCCGCAATGTCTACGAGCAGTTCCGCGACGAGATCCTCGACGAGCTCAAGGCCGCCATGCCGGTCGACTGCGTGCTTCTGGCGCTGCATGGCGCTTTCGTCGCGGAAGGCTATGACGATACCGAGGGTGATCTTCTCGCGCATGTCAGGGCTGTCGTCGGCCCCGACATCCCGGTCGGGGCAGAGCTCGATCTGCACTGCCACACAACCCAGAAGATGGTCGACAACGCCACCGCCATCGTCGCTTACAAGGAATATCCGCACACCGACATCATGGACCGTGCCGGCGAGCTCTACCGCATTGTCGTCGACGCGGTGGAGGGCAAGGTCAGGCCGGTGATGGCGCTCTACGACTGCCGCATGATCAGCACCTTCCGGGTGCAGGAGCAGCCGATGCGCGGCTTCGTCGATGGCATGATCGCCGCCGAGGCCGAGCCTGGCATACTATCAGTGTCGCTCGGACATGGTTTTCCGCATGGCGACGTCGAGGATGTCGGAGCCCGCATGCTGGTCGTCACCAACGATGACAAGTCGCTTGCCGAGCGCACAGCCGAAAGGTTCGGCAAGCAGCTTTTCGCATTGCGCAACGACCTGATCCCGAAATTCCTCGGCATCGACGAGGCGCTCGATATCGCGCTCGCCGAGCCGCAAGGGCCGGTCGTCATCGCGGATGTTTCGGACAATGCCGGCGGCGGCGCGCCGGGGGACTCCACCTACATCCTGCGCCGGCTGATAGAGCGCGGCATCGGGAACGTGGCCAGCGCAATGTACTGGGACCCGATCGCCTATCGCTTCTGCGTCGAGGCCGGGGTCGGCGGTACCATAAACCTGCGGGTCGGCGGCAAGTGCGGCGTGTTCTCGGGCATGCCTGTCGATCTGCGCGTTACGGTAAAAGGCCTCGGTCGCGAGCTGACGCAGCTGTTCGGCACCATGCCGTGGCCGCTCGGGGATGCGGCATGGGTTACCACCGACGGCGGCATCGACCTGATCATCAACACGGTACGCACGCAGGTCTTCCATCCCGACTGCATGACCGCGCTCGGTCTCGATCCAAGCGAGCGGCGCATCGTCATCGTCAAATCCAATTACCATTTCCAGGCTGGTTTCGCACCGATCGCCAAGCGCATCCTGTTCTGCGCGCCGCCCGGTGCGACCCAGCCCAACTTCGCCGCGATCCCCTACACAAAGCTCAAGACGCCCTATTGGCCGAAAGTGGAAGATCCATTCGCGGCCGACGCGGCTTAGAGCGGTTCAGCGTTTGAAAGAATCGCCCGACCCGCTCTAGCTTCTTGTTTTTACGCAATTCCCAAGGGGAAGCGCTACGCGCTTCTCCCGGGAAAACCGCTACGCACTTTTCCTGGAATTGCTCTAAGCAATCGCATCATTCGGGGAGGAAAATACCGGTCGCGGCGCCGTGCGCGGCACCGCCGTATCGGTTGCGCGCGTGACCAGATGACAGCGGACTGCTCGCAACCCGTCGGCGGGTGCCAAAACCTGCGGCAGTTCGCAGCCGGTCGTCGCGGAAGGGCAGCGCTCGCGGAAGAAGCAGCCGGTCGGCAGTGTTCGGTTGCTCGGCAATTCGCCGGCGCGTGGTGCGATCGAGGTCAGTGGACGGTCGAAACTCGGAACGGCATCGAGGAGCGTCTTGGTATAGGGATGTCTGGGAGCGTCAAGCACGTCAAGCGTCGGGCCTTCCTCGACGATCTGGCCGAGATACATGACGGCGACACGATCGGCCACGTGGCGCACCAGCGACACGTCATGCGAGATGAGCACGTAGGATAGCTTGCGCTCCGCCTGCAGCGACAGCAGCAGATTGACGATCTGCGCCTGTACCGACACGTCCAACGCCGAGGTCGGCTCATCGAGGACCAGCAGCGCCGGTTCAACGGCGAGTGCCCTGGCAATCGCGATGCGCTGGCGCTGGCCGCCCGAGAACTCGTGCGGATAGCGATCGACATGCTCCGGCCGCAAGCCGACCGAGACGGCCAGTTCGGTTGCGCGCCCGATCAGTTGTTTGCGGGTGTAGCCGCCGCGAATGTGCAGAGGTTCGGTGATCAGGCGCCAGACCGGAAGACGCGGATCGAGCGACGATTGGGGATCCTGAAAAATGATCTGCAATTGGCTGCGCCGTGCGCGGTCCCGTTCGGTTCCCCTGAGTTTGATGGCACCGGCGGAAATGTCGGTCAGGCCGAGGATCGCCTGCCCAAGCGTGGTTTTTCCGCAGCCGGATTCCCCGACAATGCCGACCGTCTCGCCTTCGGCCACGCTGAACGAGACGCCATTGACGGCATGGACGTCGGCGCCGCCGAACCAGCCCGAGGTGACACGGTAGCGGACTTCCAGGTCTTCGACGGAGAGGAGCGGAGGCTGGGTCACGCGGCTTGCGTCTCCTCGATACGGCGCCAGCAGGCGGCGCGGCGGGCCGGCTCCATGGCAGCCAGCGGCGGTACCGAGACGCAACGATCATTCGCCTCGCGGCAGCGCGCTCGAAAGAGGCAGCCGGCAGGCGGGTCAAGCAGGTCGGGCAAGGTACCGGGGATCTGCTCCAGCGGCTGCTTGGGTGGCGCCAGCCCCGGCAGACAGCGTATCAAGGCGCGGGTGTAGGGATGGGCTGGCGCTGCCAGCACCGACTCGGTCGTTCCGGCTTCCGCGACCCGTCCCGCGTAAAGCACGTAGAGCCGGTCGCAAAGCTGCGACACCACGGCCATGTCATGCGATATGAAAACAACGGCCGTTCCCGTGCTCATCGCCTTGTGTTTGATGAGGCCCAGGATCAGCGCCTGCACCGTCACGTCGAGTGCCGTCGTCGGCTCGTCGGCGATAATGAGCTTGGGTTCGCAGGAGAAGGCCATGGCGATCAGCACGCGCTGTCGCATGCCTCCGGAAAGCTCGAACGGATAGGCCTGCATGATCCGCTCCGGCTCGCTGATCAGCATGTCACGCAGCAGCCCTGAGGCTTTGCTCGTCGCGGCCGCTTTGTCGAGACGCTGGTGACGGCGGATGACTTCGACGATCTGCTCGCCGATCCGTCGGGTCGGGTTGAGGGCGTTCATCGGTTCCTGGAAGATGGTCGACACCAGCCGCCCGCGCACGTGCTGGAGTTCACGCTCGCTGAGCGTCATCGGATCGTTGCCGAACAGACGGATGCCGCCGCCGGTAATGTGCGCGCTGCCCTTGGGCAAAAGCCGCGTCGCCGCCATCATGGTCACCGATTTGCCGCACCCGGATTCTCCCACGATGCCGACGATCTCGCCGGCACGGACATTGAGGCTGACCCCGTTCAGCGCCTTGATCGGCCCGCGATAGGTGCGGAACTCGAGCGAAAGGTCGGAGATTTCGAGCAGGACATCGCCGGACGGTTCGGTCATCGGCCACCCAGCCTGGGATCGAGCATGTCGCGCAATCCGTCACCCAGCAGGTTGAAACCCATGGCGCTGATCAGAATGGCCAGGCCGGGAAAGGTGACATACCACCACTGGTCGAGGAAATAGTTGCGCCCGCTCGACACCATGGAGCCCCATTCAGACGTCGGCGGCTGGGCGCCGAGGCCGATGAAGCTCAAAGCCGCCGCCGTCAGGATGGTGCCACCAAGATCCAGGGTCGCCTGAACGATGATGGGCGACAGGGCGTTAGGCAGTATGTGCCAGCGCAGCATATAGGCGGGCGAAGCCCCGAAGCTGCGCGATGCCTTCACATAGGTGCGGTTGCGCAGCGACAGCGTCTGCCCACGCGCCAGCCGCACATAGGCGGGCACCCGCACCACGGCGACGGCCAGCATGGCGTTGAACAGGCTCGGTCCCAACGCCGCGGCCAGCGCCATGGCGAGGATGAGTGCCGGCAGCGCCAGGAAGACATCCATCAGCCGCATGATCGCGGTGTCGACGATGCCGCCGACAACGCCGGACAGGCAGCCGATGATCGAGCCGATAAAGGTCGAGATGATGACGATGGCAAAGGCGATGCCGCAGGACGCGCGCGCGCCGAAGAGCACCCGCGAAAACAGGTCGCGCCCGACCTCATCGGTGCCGAAGAGGTGCTGCGGGCTGGGCGCGGCAAGCCGTGCTGCAAGTGAGATCTTGTCGGGCGGGTAGGGCGCCAGCAGGGGCGCGGCCATGATCACAAACAGCACCGCCAGCGCGATCGCGGCGCCGACCAGAGTGAGAGGACTTTCCTTCACGCGATACCACAACCGTCCCGCGCGAAGCCGCGCAGCCGGCCGGGGCGATGTGACGATGCCATCCGCCGCCATCAGCCGAGTTCCCTGATCTGTGGGTCGAGCACCATATAGGTCAGATCGACCGCGAGATTGATCAGCACGTACCCCAGCGAGGCGACGATGGTGAAGCCCATGATCGCGGGAAAATCGAGCGTCTGGATCGATGACACCACATAACTCCCCATGCCTGGCCAGGCGAAGATCGTTTCGGTCAGCACCGCGCCGTAGAGCAGATCACCGAAGGCGAGGCCAAGCAGCGTCACCGACGGGATCAGGGCATTGGGCAAGGCGTGCCGCAGGATGACCGCCGATCGCGACAAACCATTCGCACGCGCGGTGCGCACATAATCCTCCTGCAGGACATCCAGCATCGAGGCCCGAATCTGGCGCGTGATGATGCCGAGATTGGCGAAGGCGAGGACAAAGGCCGGCAGGATGAGGTGATAGAGCGACGACCAGAAGGCTTTCAGGTCGCCGGCGACCAGCGAGTCGACCAGGAAGAAGCCGGTGATGCGCGGCGGCGCGGCGATGCCAAGCGTGATGCGGCCGCTGCCCGGCAGGATCGGTATCTTGACGTAGAACAGGAGGATGAGCGCCAGCCCGAACCAGAATACCGGCATTGAAATGCCGGCAACCGACACGACACGCGCCGCCTGGTCGACCGGTCCGTCCTTGTAGATTGCCGAAAGCACACCGAGCGGCACGCCAATCATGATCGCCGTCACCAGCGCGGCGATGCCGAGCTCGAGCGTGGCGGGCAGGAACAGGGCAATATCGCCGGCCACCGGGCGCCGTGTCCGCAAGGACTGGCCGAGATCGCCCGACAGGAGTTGCTTGACGTATATTACGAACTGCTGGGTGACGGGCTTGTCCAGACCAAGCTCCTGGCGCACATGCGCCAACGTCTCGGCTGAAGCCTTGTCACCGGCGATCAGCTGCGCCGGATCGCCGGGGATCAAATGCGAAATCGTGAAGGTGATGACCGCGACGCCAGCCACCACGAAGACCAGCAAGACGAGGCGCCGAAGGATTGTTGAAATAAGCGACATGCCTTCGGCGCCGATTTCTATTCGGACTTAGACATATCGGCGATGTTGTAGACCTGGATCAGCATCGGATTGTAGACGTACCCCTTCACCGAGGATCGCATGGCGAAGATGTCGTTCTTCTGGAACAGAAGGACGTAAGGTGCATCCTCGTTGGTGATTTTCTGCGCGTCGATATAGAGCTGCTCACGCTTCTTCTGGTCGACGGTCGCGAGCGCCTGGGTGATCAAATCGGTCACTTTCGGGTTTTCATAGAAGGCCCGGTTGCCGGGGGCTCCCATCTTGGTGGGGTCGAACCAGATGTTCATGAACATGAACGGATCGGCGAAATCGGGCGTCCACGCGCCCGTCGCGATGTCGTAGTCGCCCTTGGCGACCAGTTCGCGCTTGGTCGTGTCGGCGACATTCTTCATATCCATCGTGACGCCGATTTCGGCGAGCGAGGCCTGCAGCGCAAGCCCCACCGGCTCCCAGGCGGAGTCGGCCTGCGAATAGGTGAAGCTGATGTGCAGATTGGAAACACCGGCGTCGGCAAGCAGTTGCTTGGCCTTCTCCAGATCGTAGCTGTACTGCATGCCCTGCGGGTCATGGCCCCACATGCCGTCCGGGACAGCCCCGCGCATCTGTTCGGCCTGGCCCTGCATGACGCCATCGACCAGCCCCTTGTAGTCGGCCGCATAGGATATGGCCTGACGGACCTTCGGATTGTCGAAGGGCGCTTTCTTGTTGTTCAAATAGAGATAGACGACATAGAGGCTGGGATTGCTCTCGATGACCACCCCGGCGCTTGATTTCATGGCCTCGGCCTGGTCGACCGGAACCTGGTCGATCAGGTCGGCGTCTCCGTTCTCCAGCTGCAGGCGACGCGATGACATCTCGCGTACGATCTTGAAGATGACCTGCTTGAAAGCCGGCGCCTTGCCGGCATAGTGGGGATTGGGATCGAGCGTGATCTGCTGGTTGCGCTCCCAGCCCGAAATTTTGAAAGCGCCGCTGCCGGCGCTGTGCTCGGCGAGCCAGGCCTTCGCGTCGTCGCCGTTGACCGCGTGCTCTTGCGCCTTGGGATTGACGATCGATCCGGCCGAAGTGGCGAGCGCCGACAGGAACGGCGCAAACGGCGCCGACAATTCGAACTTCACGGTCTGCGGGTCGACAATGACGACATCCTTGATGGTCGGGAACATGTCGCCCGGGCCAGCCGCCAGCTTTTTTACGCGGTCGAATGAATATTTGACCGCGGCGGCATCGACCGGCGAACCATCGTCGAACATGTGTCCCGACGCCAGCTTGAAAGTCCAGCTGAGGTTGTCGGGCGCAGTGGTCCAGCTCTCGGCAAGCTCCGGAATCACCTCGGTCTTGGCGCCGTCATATTTCACCAGACGCTCGTAGGCCGGAAAGATCAGCGTATAGCCGTTGTTGCTGACCTCGACGCCGGGGTCGGCCGTGGGCGGATCCTCGGCCTTGGCGATGACCAGGACATCCTTGTCGGTGGCCCAGCTCGGCGCCGCAAAGGTCAAGGCTGTCAAAGCGGCAAATGCCGCAAAAGTCGGCAGGCGACGTAACAACATGATGCGCTCCCCTCGAGCTTGTGTTTTGCATCTCTCACGGGATGACCGAGGGATGCCTTTCGCCCACGCTAACACCCGCATTTCGGATGGCAAGCCGATTTTTCTGATAGGAAAGATATTTTTCTAATTAGCCAAGTGTCATTTCCGTGTCGGCAGTCTCGCGCTCGTCATGAGGACGCACGCTTTTGGCGCCGTTGATGATGGTCTGCTCCGACTGGCCGGATGCCGACGTGCACACGCACAGGATCCGGGCCGGCGTGTCGCCGACGCTGACATAGGCGTGTCCCATCGTGCTTTCGAAGTAGACCGACTCTCCTGTTTTCAGCCTCAGCGTCTCGTAGACGTCGGTGTGCAGCTCGACTTCGCCTTCGAGGACATAAGTGAATTCCTGGCCGGGATGACGGATGAGCTCGCCGAACGTTTCGATGCTTTGCTGGGTGATTGACCCCAGCATGGGGATCATTTCCTTGCGCGACAGTTCCGTGCATAGAAAGCGGTAGACATAGTTGGGGGTCTCGACGATCCGCCCGTCCTCAAGCCGGCTGACGGCACGCGCGCCGTGCGCGATGGGGGAGGCGCTGGCCTTTCTCACGCCGAAGAGCTCGGTTATGTCGACCTTGAGCCCTTGGGCAAGCTGCAGCAGCTTGTCATAGGTCAGCGACATCTGGTTGTTCTCGACCTTCGACAGGGTGGAGACGGCGAGCCCCGACATCTGGGCGACCTGCGTCAGCGTCCAGCCCCGCTCCCGGCGCAGCAGTTTGAGGCATTCTCCCAGGCTTGGCTTCGAATCGCTCATGGCGGACCCTTTTCGACATTGGCGGCAGTCTAGGGTTGGGACTGGACAAAGTCGACTCGCAAGCGGCGCCGCCTTTATCATAGGAAAGAGGTTTGACCGATCGGAAATATTCTGCTTGGTTGCCGGCGCTTGCAAGAGGGAAGCCATGCAGGACGTTCTTATCATCGGCGGCGGCATGGCTGGCGCCTCGGCGGCTTTCTTTCTTGCGGCTGGTCGACAGGTGACCGTGCTTGAAGCCGAAGCCCATTGCGGCATGCACACAACGGGACGGTCCGCCGCTCTCTTCATCGAGGGTTACGGCAACGTCGCTATCCGCGCGTTTACGCGCGCCAGTCGGCGGTTCTTCCTCGAGCCGCCGTCCGGCTTCTGCGACGTACCCTTGCTGACACCTCGTGGCACGATGTCGATCGGCACGGCCGCGCAGAGGCCAAGGCTGGAGGCGCTGTTTGCCGAGAGGGTCGCGGAATCGGCAACAGCCATCGAATGGCTCGACCCCGACGCTTCCCGATCGGTCATTCCAATCCTGCGACCTGAATACGAGGCGAGCGCGTTTCTGGACCGTTCGGCGATGGACATCGATGTCGATACTCTTCACCAGGGCTTTCTGCGAGGCTCACGCCGTCAGGGCGCGCGGGTCGTCACCAATGCTCGGGTCGAGGCGATCGAGCGGATTGGTGGCACATGGATCGTGACGACCACGGCCGGCGTCTTCGAGGCGCCCGTCCTGGTCGACGCGGCGGGTGCATGGGCGGACCAGGTGGCCGCCATGGCAGGAGCCACGCCGCTTGGCCTGGTCCCGAAACGACGGACCGCAATGCTTGTCGAAACGCCACCCGGCATCAACGCCAAGGACTGGCCGGGCGTGATCGATGCCGACGAGATGTTCTATTTCAAACCATCCTCGGGAATGCTGTTGCTCTCACCAGCCGACGAGACGCCGAGCGAACCGTGTGATGCACAGCCCGAGGAGATCGATATCGCCATCGCAGTCGATCGCGTTCAACAGGCCGCCGCGCTGCCGGTAACGCATGTGTCGCGCAGTTGGGCGGGGCTGCGGTCGTTCTTTGCGGACAAGACGCCGGCGGTCGGTTGGGACCCCCATGTCGAGGGCTTCTTCTGGCTGGCAGGACAAGGCGGCTACGGCATCCAGACCGGACCCGCGCTCGGTCAACTGACCGCGGCCCTGGTGACCGGAAGCGACCTGCCCAAGCCATTTCTTGGCGAAGGCGCCGATCCCAGCCTGTTGTCGCCGGCCCGCTTTCATGGGCCACGACCGAGGTGAATGACTGTTGAGGCGCCCATGTTGCCGGACATGCGCGTGGCCTCGTCAGGACCGCCGGGCCCGGGCGATGCGCTGCGTGCCCCCGGTCGAGAACGCCCTTTCAGCTTTCCTTGCTTGAGGTCGCTCCCACCGGGAGTAATAGTCGCCATGGAATTCGTGAGGAGGACGAGATGACGGTGAATTTCGACCCGAGGGCGAAGGCCGCGACGCTCTACCACGGCGAATTCCGGCCGATGTTCATCGGCGGCCAGTGGGTTGCGGCGCAGTCCGGCGAGGTGATGCGGGCGCTCAACCCGGCGACCGGCGAAGTGCTGGCGACCGTGCCGCTCGGCGCAGCCGCCGATGTCGACGCGGCGGTGGCGGCAGCGCGCGCGGCCTTCGAAGGGCCATGGTCGACATTCTCGCCCTATGAGCGGCAATGCGTGTTGCTCAGGATCGCCGATCTGTTCGAGACTCATTGGGAAGAGCTCAGCGTCTCCGACACGCTCGACATGGGACTGCCGATCACGCGCACGCTGGCCAACCGGCGCCGCGTCATCGGCATGCTGCGCTTCTATGCCGGCATGGCGACCGCTCTGCACGGCGAATCCATAGACAATTCCATTCCGGGCGAGATCGTCACCTTCACCCGGCGCGAGCCCGTGGGCGTCGTCGGTGCGATCATTCCCTGGAATGCGCCGACCGCCGCCTCGATCTGGAAGATCGCGCCGGCACTCGCAACGGGCTGCACCATCGTGCTGAAACCCTCGGAGGAAGCATCGCTGACGCCGCTGCTGATCGCGCGGCTGATGCAGGAAGCGGGCGTGCCCGACGGCGTCGTCAACATCGTCACCGGAACCGGCGCCGAAGCGGGCGCGCGGCTTGCCGAGCATCCCGACGTCAACAAGATCGTCTTCACCGGCTCGACGCTTACCGGCCAGGCGATCGCGCGGGCGGGCGTCACCAATCTCAAGCGCGTCTCGCTCGAGCTTGGCGGCAAGTCACCGATCATCGTCTGCCGCGACGCCGATATCGACAAGGCTGTTCCCATCGCGGCCATGGCGGTGTTCGTGCATTCGGGCCAGATCTGCATTGCCGGCTCGCGCCTGTTCGTGGCGCGCGAGATCCATGACGAGTTCGTGCGGCGGCTCGCCGAGTTCGCCGGCAGCCTGCGCGTCGGCCACGGCATCGAGGCGGAAACCGAAATCGGGCCGCTGATCAACGCCCGGCAGGCCGGCAAGGTGGAGGGCTACATCAAGGCCGGCAGCGACGAAGGCGCCGAACTGGTCGCCGGCGGCTCGCGGCTGACGGGCGCGCTCTATGACGGCGGCAACTTCATCGCGCCGACCGTCTTCGGCGCGGTGTCGGACACCATGACCATCGCGCGCGAAGAGATCTTCGGGCCGGTCATTTCGGCGATGCCGTTCGACACGCTGGACGAGGCCGTCGTGCGCGCCAATGCGACGCCCTACGGGCTGGCCGCCGGCATCTTCACCAGCCATCTCGGCACCGCCCACAAGCTCGCCCGCCGCATCAAGGTGGGCTCGGTGTGGGTCAACATGTACCATGCCATCGACCCCGCCGTGCCGTTCGGCGGCATGAAGATGTCCGGCTATGGCCGCGAGGGCGGCATCGAGCATCTGCATGAGTATCTGGAGACCAAGTCGGTCTGGATCCAGACCGACTAGCTGTGCTGGTATTCAGGTGCTGGCAAGGCCCGCGTTCAGGAACTTTTCGTCATCTGAGGATTTGGAT
Organism: Mesorhizobium sp. M8A.F.Ca.ET.218.01.1.1; assembly: GCF_004791165.1. Lineage (GTDB taxonomy): Bacteria > Pseudomonadota > Alphaproteobacteria > Rhizobiales > Rhizobiaceae > Mesorhizobium. The sequence continues at coordinate 174,151 of NZ_SRUZ01000010.1, forward strand.
ATAGGATGGACACCGAACAGAAGGGTGTTTTGCGATGACGACCAAACGGCTGGCGATTTGTGTTCTTGCCCTCGCAATGGGCTGCTGCATGTCTTCCACGGCATTCGCCGGGGCCAAGCACCGCCACAATCAACAGGGCGAACAGGAACGCTATGTTCCGGCCGAGGACGATCTCATCGATTTCCTGTTCGGCGGCCCGCGCTATTATGACCAGCAGTTGATCACGACGGCCGCGGGGGCCTGCTCCTACCAGCGGACAGGGCCGGACGGGTTTGCGATAAACAAGATCAACGATCACCATTGCGGGAAGTAGACGGCCTGGCGCCTACGACGCTCGCATCAACTTGCCGTAGCGCTTGATCAGCCGGTCGCGCTTGAGGCGCGTCAGCCTGTGCGTCCAGAACAGCCCGTCGAGCTGGTCGATCTCGTGCTGATGGCAAACCGCCAGCAGACCCTCGGCATCCTCGAACCGCTCATTGCCATCCAGATCCTGATAGCGGACGCGTATGCGGGCGTGCCTCTCGATGTCCTCGGTGACGCCGGGCATGGAAACGCTGCCTTCCGTGTGACGGACAATCTCGATCGAGGCCTGGATGACGGATGGATTTGCATAGATTCCCGGCTTTGCCGCGGAAGGAAGCTGGATCACGACCAGGCGTTTCAAGACGCCGACATGCGGGCCGGTGATGCCTATCCCTGGCGCCGCGTGCATGGTGTCGATGAGGTCGCCGGCCAAAGCGTGCAGGTCGCCGTCGAACAGCTCCACGGGTTCGGCCACTGCACGGAGGAGGGGATTGGGGAATTTTATGATCGACCGAACCGCCATGGACCTCGTCCTATCCGCCAATCATCTTCGTCGGGTGGGGCCGTGGCGACCGGCGAATACTGGCATAGCCTAGCATGGCGCCATCACGGTTCCGCCAGGCCCGCACGGATTTCGGCATCGTGTTCGCCGCGCGCCGGGCATTTGGGCGGCGTCCACCGCGCGCTGGAAAAGCGCGGTGCCGCAGCCGCTTGAAGCGCGCCGTCCACCGCCTGCCATGTACCGCGCGCGGCCATATGCGGATGCAGGGCGGATTCATGCGGGCCCAGCACCGGCCCGACGCAGGCGTCGGACCCTTCGAACAGGCTGATCCATTCGTCACGGGGTTTCGCGGCAAAGATCGCCGCCAGCCGGTCGCCGAGCTCCGGCCAGAGCTCGCGATCGAACTGCCGGGCGAAGTTTGGATCGGCGGCGAGGCCAAGCCTGTCGAGGAAGAGCGCGTAGAATTTCGGCTCGATGCACTGGACGCTGATGAAGCTACCCTCCGACGTGCGGTAGACGCGGCACCAATGCGGCCCATCCAGCAGGCTTTGACCGCGCTCCGTTGCGAGCGCGCCGGACTGGCCGAGCGACATCAACAGGTTCATCATATGGGCCGAGCCGTCGACGATCGCGGCGTCGACCACGGTGCCTTTACCTCTGGTGCGCGCGTTGATGATGCCAGCCAGCATGCCGACCACCAGATAGAGCGCGCCGCCGCCTATGTCGCCGACAAGCGTCGGCGGCGCCATGGGCGGCTCGCCGGGCAAGGAGGCGTACCAGAGCGCGCCCGACAGGCCGATATAGTTCATGTCGTGCCCGGCGGTGGCGGCCAGCGGTCCGTCCTGGCCCCAGCCAGTCATGCGGCCGTAGACCAGGCGCGGGTTGACCGTGAGGCAGGCATCCGGGCCGAGCCCAAGACGCTCCATCACGCCGGGCCGGAACCCCTCGATCAGCCCGTCGGCGGTGGCGATGAGGCGCATCAGCACGGCCACGTCCCCGGCGTCCTTGAGGTCGAGCGCGATAGAGCGCTTGCCGCGATCGAGCAGCGAGCGCTCCGGCGCACCCGGCATGGACGCGTGCTTGCGGTGGACGACGATGACATCGGCGCCGAGATCGGCGAGCAGCATGCCGGCGAAGGGCGCCGGTCCCAGCGCTTCGATCTCGACGATGCGGATTCCCCTGAGCATCCCATCCTCCACAGCGGTCGACCCTTTGGCACCTTGGTTATCGCGAACGTTTGGTATCGAGAGGGCGACGGTGTGTAACCCCGCTCTTTCGCCATTGAAGCATGTGCCGTCGGCATATACTTCAGGGCCATGAAAAAAATCGGTTTCCTGTCATTCGGGCATTGGACGCCCTCGTCGCAATCGCAGGTGCGTTCGGCATCGGACGCGCTGCTGCAATCCATCGATCTCGCCGTCGCCGCCGAGCAGCTTGGCGCGGACGGCGCCTATTTCCGCGTGCATCACTTCGCCCGCCAGCTCGCCTCGCCATTCCCGCTGCTGGCCGCCGTCGGGGCCAAGACCAGCCGTATCGAGATCGGCACAGCGGTGATCGACATGCGCTACGAGAACCCGCTCTACATGGCCGAGGATGCCGGCGCCGCCGACATCATCGCCGGCGGACGTCTGCAGCTCGGCATCAGCCGTGGCTCGCCCGAACAGGTCATCGATGGCTGGCGCTATTTCGGCTACCAGCCGCAGGAAGGCCAGACCGACGCCGACATGGCGCGGCATCACGCCGAGGTCTTCCTCGACACGCTGCGCGGCGAAGGCTTTGGCCAGCCCAATCCACGGCCGATGTTCCCCAACCCGCCCGGCCTGCTCCGGCTCGAGCCGCATTCGGAAGGCCTGCGCGAGCGCATCTGGTGGGGCGCGGCCACCAACGCCACCTCGGAATGGGCGGCCAAGCTCGGCATGAATTTGCAGAGCTCGACGCTGAAATTCGACGAGAGCGGCAAGCCGTTCCATGTCCAGCAGGCCGAGCAGATCCGCGTCTATCGCGAGGCCTGGAAGGCGGCCGGGCACAAGCGTGAGCCGCGCGTCTCGGTCAGCCGCAGCATCTTCGCGCTGGTCGATGATCGCGACCGCGCCTATTTCGGGCGCGGCAATGAGAGCCGCGACCAGATCGGCTTCATCGAGGAAAACACGCGGGCGATCTTCGGCCGCAGCTATGCCGCCGAGCCGGATGTGCTGATCAAGGAGCTGGCGCAGGACGAGGCGATCGCCGAGGCCGACACGCTGCTGCTCACCGTGCCCAACCAGCTCGGCGTCGACTACAACGCCCATGTCCTCGAGGCGATCCTGAAGCACGTCGCGCCTGGACTGGGGTGGCGCTGAGCGCCGCGCCGTGTAACCATCCGCCATGGCGGGCGGTTCACGGAGGTTCACGGTATGGCGAAGAAGGCGTTGATTGCCTGGGGCGGCTGGGAAGGCCACACGCCTGAGCGCAGCGCCAATGTCGTGCGCGACATGCTGGAGCGCAACGGGTTCGCGGTGACGATCGGCCACGGCACGGCGATGTTCGCCGACCCGGACCTTGCCTCATTCGATCTCATCGTGCCTGTCATCACCATGTCGACGATCGAAAAGGCCGAGCTGAAGAACCTGACGCAGGCCGTTCGCCAAGGGAGCGGGCTCGGCGGCTTCCACGGCACGATGGGCGACAGCTTTCGCAATGAGCCCGACTATCAGTTCATGACCGGCGGCCAATGGGTCGCGCATCCCGGCGACATCATCGACTATCGCGTCGTCATCACCCGGCCGGACGATCCGATCACGAAAGGCGTCAGTGATTTCGCCTATAGGTCGGAGCAATATTACATGCATGTCGACCCGGGCAACGAAGTGCTGGCGACAACCACATTCACCGACGCGCATTTCCCGGGCATTGGCGGTGTCGTCATGCCGGTCGTCTGGAAGCGCCGGTATGGCGCGGGCAAGGTCTTTTACAGTTCGCTTGGTCACACCGCGGATGAGTTCGCGGTGCCGGAAATGGCGTTGATGGTGGAGCGCGGCTTGCTGTGGGCCGCGCGGGGGTAGCGGCAACGGTGGCGCTCTACGGCGCGCCCCTCTGTCCTGCCGGACATCTCCCCCACGAGGGGGGAGATTGGCCGTCACCGCGGCCTTTGCCAATCTTTGACGTGGTAGGAAGAGAGCCGGCGCCGAAACCGCCGATCTCCCCCCTCGTGGGGGAGATGTCCGGCAGGACAAAGGGGGGCGTGACAGAACTCGACGGTGGACGTTGCGCTTTTCACTACTTCGCTACCCAATCCCACCCGTAACCGCATAGGCGCCTGCGGTGCGTCCATCCTCCAGCCGCACCACCGCCGTCACGATCGAGCCATACGCGCCGCGCCAGGGGCTATGGAGGCGCTGGTGCTCGGCGGCCGGAACGAGCCCACGCCCGATGAAGCGCGTCCCGCTTTGTTGCATCGCGACGGCGTCTCCGTTGACATGCAGCTTGACGCTGGCGTTCTGCGCCTCTGCGTCGCCGGGCAGATCAAGCGTGATGGCGATCTCGTCCTGATCGCCCGAAGCCCGCGTCTCGGCCGCAAGCTTGATCGTGAGCGCGGGCGCTTCGCCATTCCCGGCTTGGGCGGAACCGCGTGAAAACACATCATCGGCCAGTTCAGGCGTGCGCGGCGGGCTCGTGCGGCGCTGCGTGGAGCGTTCGTAATCGCCGGCCATGCGCAGCAGCCTTTCGTCGTCGTAAGCCTTGCCGGCGAAGGTCAGGCCGACCGGCATGCCGATGTCGGCCATGGTGCCCATCGGTATGGTGACGGTCGGGATGCCGAAATGGCGCCAGACCAGATTGCCGTTGGCGACCCAGGTGCCGTTGCGCCAGGCGAGCGCGGCGGACGCCTCGTTGACGTCGGCGTCGGCCGGCCCGACATCGGCGGCGGCCGGCAACACCACGGCATCGAGGCGGTTGGCGTCCAGCCAGTCCTCGAAATCGATGCGCCGCGTCGCCTCAAGTCCCTTCAACCCGTCTGCCATGGTCGGGATGTCCTTGAAGGGCGTGACGCCGGACTTCGCCCGCTCGACATAGTCCGCCAGGTCGAAGCCGCCTTCATAGCGGTCCGGCAAGGTGCCTGGCGGCTGCGGAAAGATTTTCGGGCCGTCGACAGAGGCGAGATCGGGCAAGGCAGGGTCGGCATTGGCGCGCAGGAAATCGTCCCAGGCCCAGATGCAGAGGTCCCAGATTTCGCGGTCGGCGAAGTCCGCCGGCACCAGTCCGCGCTCGACCATGGTTCGCGCGCCGGGACGGTCGCGCTCGTAGTTGGAGACGACCGGAAAATCGACCTCGACCATCTCGGCGCCGAGCCGACGCAGATCCGTCGCCGCCTGTTCCCATAGACCAAGCACCGAGGCGCGGGTTTCGACCGGCCGGTCGGCCTCGCTGTCGCGGCCGATATACATTCTGGGCACGCCGAGCCGTTTGCCCTTGAGCGACCCCTCCAGCGCCAGATCGGTGTAACGCGGTGGGCGCAGCTCGGAACTTTTCGGCAGTTTGATCCAGGGCTGCGCGCGCCAGAAATCGCCTCTGGTTTCCGGATCATCGGCGACGATGACATCGAGCAGTTCCAGCATGTCGTGCATTGTTCGCGTGTGCGGCACCACGACATCCATGGTCGGCACCAAGGGCCAGTTGCCGCGCACCGAAATCACCCCGCGCGAGGGCGTGTAGGCGACCAGCGCGTTGTTGGTGGCCGGCGCGCGGCCGGACGACCAGGTCTCCTCGCCAAGCCCGAAGGCGCAGAAACTTGCCGCCGTCGCGGTGCCCGAGCCATTGGAGGAGCCCGACGCGAAGGCGGCGGTCAGGTAGTCGGCATTGTAGGGGCTTTCGGCGCGGCCATAGACGCCGCGCTGCATGCCGCCATTGGCCATGGGCGGCATGTTGGTGAGGCCGATCAGCACCGCGCCGCCGGCACGCAGCCGGGCGATGGTGAAGGCGTCTTCATTGGCGACGAGATGCTCGAAGGCGGGCGAGCCGGCCGCCACCGTCAGCCGCTTGACCTTGTAGCTGTCCTTGGCGGTGTAGGGGATGCCGTCGAGCGGGCCGAGCGTCTTGCCTTGCCGGCGCCGCTGGTCGGAAGCGGCGGCTTCCTCGAACATATCAGGGTTGAGCACAGGCACGGCGTTGAGGCTGATGCCGTGCCGGTCGAAATGGGCGATGCGCCTGACATAGGCCGCGACGAGTTCGACGCTGGTGACCGTGCCCTCGTCGAGCGCCTGGCGCAGTTGGTCGATCGTCGCTTCGACGAGGTGAAGGCTGGCGTCGGTCATCGCGGGTCCCAGGCTGTTGTCCGTACGCCATGGATGAGCGAGGCCGCCGGCTTCGGCAAGAGCCAATCAGAGGTCTTTGCCGAGCCTGTTGTTCCTGCCTTTCAGGTCAGCGGCACGCGGTCCTCGAAAAAATCGATTTTTTTATGCAACCTCTGATGGGCGCGCGCGTTACAGGGCTCCCGGGGGGAGGATGAGGTTTGCATTGTGCCGTTTCGAGATACTGAACGAGCCGACAGGCACGTATTCCATTTTCGACAGATCGACCGAATTGCCGGTAACCGTGGGAGGCAGGGCTTTCATCGGTCTTTACCGGCACGAAGTGCCGCTGGCCCTGCTCGCCGCCATGGAGCCCGATGACAGCGGGATGCCGTCGCTCTCGCTGCTGAGCGGCTGCCGATCCTGCCGGGATGATCGACAAGACGACTTGCAAGCGTGAATGAACGCTCGCATAAGTTGCGGCTGGCATATAACATGAAAGAAGATGGTGCCGTCATCGCAGCATGAAAGGGGAATCATGCCTGACCAGAACGCGCTTGTCCGCACGGCCATCGCACGGCTGCTTTCCGAGAGAACCGGGGTCGCCGTCATTTCGATGAAGGAGAGTATCGCGGAACTGCCGGCGGCAGCCGGCGCGGCGCTGACCATCGATAGGCTGCAGGATCTGTTGCTGGAAATGGCGGAGGTGCGCGGAATGATGGTGGCGCTCGATCTTTAGGATGGTTCACCGTCTCAGGGAACGATAAGCAGCCCGCACCTTTCTTGGCGATTGCTCTAGGCCTGCAGATACGGGTGGGTCGCCACCTCCTGAAAGCGTTCCGCCTTGCGCGCCGGCGCCAGCGTGCCGTCGCCATAAATCATGCGGCCGGCACGGAAGGTGGCGCGCACGCGGGCCACGGGGCTGACATCGGCGACGACGAGATCGGCCAGGAGTCCGGACTCGATGGCGCCGCGGTCGGTCAGGCCCAATGCCTTGGCCGGGTTGGCGCTGGTCAGCGCCGCAGCCGCTGCCAGGCCATCCTCGCGCAACTGCGCCAGGCCGAGCACGGCGGGCAGGATCGAGGCCGGGTGATAGTCGCTGGCCAGCATGTCGAGCAGCCCGGCCTGATAGGCCTGGCGGGCGGAAAGATTGCCCGAATAGGATTCTCCGCGCAACGCGTTGGGCGCGCCCATGGCCGTATACATGCCCAGCCGGCGGGCTTCCCGCGCCGCCTCCAGGGTCACCGGAAATTCGCTGAGCACGGTTCCCAGGCCGTGGACGAATTCCACCTTTTCCAATGTGTCGTCATCGTGCGAGGCGAGCACGATGCCGCGGGCGCGGGCAAACGCCGACAGGCTCTGCAGCGTGCCGAGCACGCCGCCATGCCCGTTGCGATCGGCCATGCGCTTGCCGACGACCTCGGAGACGTCGGCAATGGACATGCCGCGCTCCTTGGCCAGGCGGGCGATATACAGTTCGACGTCGCGGTACTGTCCCTGTCCGGGCGTGTGATCCATCAGTGAGACCAGGTGCAGCTTGCCGGCATCCATCAGTTTTTCCAGCACGCCGACGGCCGCGGTGAACGTCACCTCGAAGCGGGCGTGGATGCGGTGGTCGACCAGAAGGTCGTCCTTCAGCCCGGTGATGGTCTCGATGATGGAAGATGTGTGTTCTTCCGAGCGCAGCAAAGCCGCGGTGCCGCTGTTGCCGATGAAGGAAAGCGCGGCATAGGCGGTGGTCACGCCGCAGGAGGCCAGCCGCTTGTCGAGTTCGGCGATGCCGATTTCCATCGGCACGTGGACACCGCTGCGCGGCTCCACTTCGCGCTCAACCATGTCGCCATGCATGTCGATGAAACCAGGCAGCAGCAGGCGGCCGCCGCCGGTGAAGTCGGCGTTCTCGACAGGCTGGTCGCGGATCTCGGCGATCCGGCCGTCTTCGACCCTGACGGCGCCATTGGCAATGACACGGTCGCGCAGGACAATCTGGAATTCACTCAGCCACATGTTCCGCCGCTCCATCGGTTCGTCCCCGCGGTGGGGTGCGGCCTTGTCTGCCCGTTCAAGCATGGTCGTCTCCGAAAACAACATTCCGCATTTCCGGATCGCCCTCCGGCCAGGCGGTTTCAAGGCGTGCATTTGAATGTTTCATTTCTGATGACCGGATAACTTGGCTTGGTGACAGGGTTGTGTAGGACAAACAGGCCGGCCCGTCGTGCTGCCACCGGAGATATCCGCAAGATGTGACGGTACGAGACGGACGTTGCCGCGGCCTTGAGAAGCAAGGGCCACAGCGTCAGCGTCATCCTCGCCGAATATGGCGTCACCGACTACATAAGGCTGCGCACCGACATCATCGTGCGGCTGCCGACCAAGGAGGAGGCGCGACGGCTCGCGCAACCCGAGACCGAGCCGGTGATGCTGACGAAAAAAGTCGACGTGGACATGAAAGGCACGCCGATCTCCTATTCCGAAACGGTCTGGGCAAGCGAACGCGTGCAGTTCTCGATCGACAATACGAGCCAGCTGCTCAGCGTGCTGGCGCAGGCTGTGATCGCGGAGGGGTGAGGGGCTGGGTTACGCGTCAAGGATGAAATCGGCGCCGGTCTGGCTCGGGATAGCGTGCGGCCGCGAACAACGCCGCTGTTCGACCTGAGACGGGCTACCGCCCGCCCGCCAGCGTCCATTGTTGGTTCGGGGTTCGCCAACTACTGGGCGCCGGGCGTCCATTCGGGCAGCGGCGCCAGGCTGCGGTTGAACTGCTTCCACCACATCGCCTCATCCACCTCGCAGCAGGCTCGAAGCATGGCGTGTGCCTTCTCGAAAGCCTGAGTCGCGAGGTCGTCGAACGTCATCCGCGCATCGTACGGCACCGACACCACCAGTTCCTGACCGGTTTGTGTCCCCCCTTCGTCGACCTGAAGATAAAGCCAGACGACGAAATGCGCGCCCTGGCCGCTCGCGTCGGCATTGCCGATCTTGATGCGGTCGATGCCTGCTGCGGTGACTCTCATGCGGGGACCTCTTCAATCGAGCTCAGAATGCCTCCAGAAGTCCGCCGCGATCAGGAAGGTTCCGTCACCGTTGTCGCTATGGTGAAGCATTGATGAAGAGGCGATTAGGCCGGCGTTGCCTGGCTATAGCCGAGCCCTGCCAGCGCCATTGCATTGGCGCCGCCTCGGGCCGAAAATGCCTCCATGAAAGCAGTTCCCAGGCTCACGACACCAAGGCTCGTGCTTCGGGCGCCGGGCGAACGGGATATCCCGGCATGGTTCGCGCGTGCCACCGATGTCGAATCCGCCTCCCTTGCCGGCGATCCCGTTCCCGACGACATGAGCGCGGGCGCGCGGTGGCTGGCGCTTTCGCGTCAGCGGTTCGCCGACGGCAAGGCGATCAAATGGTCCGTGGACCAGCCAGGTGTGTCGGATGCGATCGGGGCGATCACCCTGTCCTTCGCAACCGACGCCAAGGCGGCCGCATTGGGATTTGTGCTGGGGCGGGCGCATTGGAGGCAGGGGCTGGGCAGCGAGGCCGCGCGCGAAGTGCTTCGCTACGCCTTCGAAACCCTCGCGCTCGAACGGGTGACGGCCGAGGCGGCGACGCGCAATGTCGCGTCGCTGCGGATCCTGGCGAAGCTCGGCTTCGACCATGTCGAGAGCTTCATCGATGAGTCCGACGGCGAGCACTGCGAGCGCTTCGTGCTCGACGCAGACGTCGGAACGTCACTGTTGGCGGGCGATGCGATGCCAGGCTGCTAGGCTTTGAGGCATCCGCCGAGGGATGATCCCTGGATCGCGTGGGCTTTCCGCGGTTCAGGGCAGATCAGATCACCGGCGCCTCAAAGGCCACGAAAATGATGCCGGCCAGCATCCGTCGGCGCCTCGCAAGCACTGGCCCATGGACCAGCTGGACGAGGTGCCGGCGTCGAGCGCATATCCGCCGCGACAAGATCACCAGTCAAGGCGATCAGTGCCCGGCGCCGCCGCCGAAAGCCAGTGCGGTGAGGCTGGCGAGGCGGCGTGGGATGACGAGACCCGATACGTATTCAACTCCCTTGCGACGCATCGCCCCGGATGCCCGTCATCCCTATTCAGCTTAGCCCTTGGCGCTCGGCACAGGCGTATTGAGGAGCTGCTGCTCCCAAAGATACGCGATGCCGCTGCCGCCGAAGTGCTGGATGAGTATCTCGGTCAGATCCTCGACATGCTCGGTGCGCGCCCAATCGCGTTGCCATTCGCCAGCGAGCGCCATCACGGTCATCACGTTCGCGCCGGCCGCGATCATCCGCTGGATGGCAACTTCGTGAGACTCCTTCGAAATGCCGCCCGACGCGTCGGTGATCACGGTCACGTCCCAGCCTTCACCGGCGGCCTGGATCACCGGCATTGCGACGCAGACCTCGGTCCACAGGCCGGCGATGATCAGCTGCTTGCGGCCGGTCGCCTTGACGACGTTCACCACATTCTCGTCCTGCCAGGTGTTCACCCAGGTGCGATCGACGACTTCCTGGTCCGGAAATACGTCGGTGATCTGCTTAAAGAGAAGTCCACCGCGCGCCGCGATCACGCTGGTGAGAATGGTCGGAACATTGAAGGCTTTTGCCAGCTTCGCCAGCGCGGTCGTGTTGTTGACCACCATGTGCGGATCGTGGCTGTTCAGGTTTGCGAGCTGATAAGGTTGGTGATCGATCAGAACGAGGACCGAGTCTTCGGGACGAAGAAGCGAATCAAGGCCGTTGCGAGGGGTCATCAAGACTTCCTTTCTCTGCCGCCATGGACGGCACTGGGTTCACGGGAGACATGCGCCAGCGGGCAGCGTTGCCTGGACGCAATTTGCTGTTCCTCTTGGTGATGCGGTAGTGCCATGGTCAGGCATACTGTGTTGCGAAATGAGGAACGCCGGAATGGACATTGAAGATCTGCAGACATTCGTCGTAGTGGCCGATGCAGGGGGCGTATCGGCCGCCGCGCGTCGGCTCGGCGTTTCCAAGTCAATCGTCAGTCGGCGGCTCTTTCGGGTTGAAGCGGAACTTGGCGTTCAGCTTCTTGCACGAACGACCCGGGGTGCGGCGCTTACGGAAGCGGGGATCACGTTCAGGGATCATGCGGCACGCGCCAGCGCCGAGATCGACACGGCCAGGGAAACGATCCTCCCAACCGGAGAACTGCGCGGCCGCCTGAGGGTTGCCATGCCGCTTTCTTTCGGCCCGACCCACTTCGCTCCGGTGCTTGCGGAAATGGCGCAACACCACCCGCAACTCCATATCCATAGCTCCTACAGCGACCGCTTCGTCGATCTGATCGCCGAAGGTTTCGATTGCGCGATCCGGGTTGGCTACCTTCAGGACTCCAACCTGATCGCGAAGCGCGTCGGGCCGATCTATGGAAAGCTTGTCGCAAGCCCGGATTACATCAAGGCGCACGGTTCACCTGAGAAGGTAGAGCAACTCGTCGACCATCAGGCCCTCATGCAAGGAACGGAAGCCTGGCAGTTCGTGGATGGCGACAAGATTGTCACGGCTCAGCCGCAGGGCAGGTTCAAGGCCGACAACGCTACCGCGCTTGCCGCTGCCGCGGCGGCTGGACTCGGCATCGCCTGGCTCCCCGACTGCATCACGCACGAATATGTGGCCTCCGGCGCACTCGTTGCGGTGATGACGCGCTATCCCCCGCCTTCGGCAGGCGTGTATGTCGTCCGGCCGCCGGGTAGGCACCCCACACGGAAAGTCCGGGTCCTCATCGAAATGCTGATCGAGTATTTCGCACGACATCCAGACGTTTGGGGTCTCGACCGCTAAAGCACGAACGAGGCGGAACCCTTCAACAATTGCGTTCGCTTATTAAAATCAATCACACGTGGCGGCGGCCTTGAGCGCTTCGGCGCGGGCAGGTTGGCGCAAATCCGCGATCCGTCGAACGGATGCGTAAAACCTCGGATAATCGCCGGAGCACAGGTCGAACAGGCGAATGAACGCCGGAACCTGTTCGCCGTAGACGGCAGTCGCGGCGAGCTTTGCGTTGTTGATCGGGGCATCGAACCAGGCGTCGTATCCCCGGTATCCGGCCCAGCGTCTGTCGCGCGTTTGCCGGTAGCGCATCCGCAGCCTGTCGAGCGTGGCTGCCTTTTCAGCCTGCATCTCCTCGGGGCTACGGGAGCTTTGATAGACCTGCCTCAACTCGTCCCGGGTTTTCGACACCAGGCCGAGAAAATCGGCGCTGCGCCGGCGGCCGGCTTCGTAGCGGCGCAATCCGGCGCGATCGCCGGCCGCGCGGAGCCATTTTCTTGTGCCGGTGGTTTCGACGGCAACCGCGAAAGCCTCGTTGAACGCGGAATCGCCGTTCACATAGAGGCGCTGATGCGCCAGTTCATGAAAGATGAGGCTGGCGAGATAGGTGTCGTCCTGACGCAGCATGGTGCTGAGCAGCGGGTCACTGGACCAGCCCAGCGTGGAATAGGCGGTGACGCCGGAGACATAGACGTCCAGCCCCCGTTCATGAAGTGCGGCAGCGCTTTCCGTCGCGGATTTCCGGTCGAAGTAACCCCGGTAGGGAACGCATCCGAAAACCGGAAAGCACCATGTTGTTGGCGTGAGCGAAAATTGCGGGGCGGCAAAAACGGCCCAGGTCACGGCTTCCCGGTGGATGTCGACATAGCTGCGATAGCTGCTGTTTTCGGGCAGTGCCAGTTCGTCCGTGGCGAACCGCCTGATCGCGCTCGCCGACGTCAACCTGGTGCGCAAGGCCGCAGGGGTAGAAGGGGCCTGGATCAGTTTTCCGACGTCTTCGCGCGCGGCCATGATCCGCACATGACCCTCCAGCGACTGGGCGTAATAGGAAATGCTGGTGCAGCCGGCCACTGCGGACGCCATGATCGCCGCGGCAAACAATCGAAAAACGCGCTTCACTTCTTCCCCACCGCTTCGTCACTTGCCCATGGAGCATATGTCTCGCGGACCGTCCACTGGGCATGCCCTCGAAGCTGCCGGTTCGCCGTCGGCCTCAGGCCATGTGGCTGCCATGCGGCTCACTCCGGCCGTTCGTAGCGCAATCGCGATCTCCTAAAAACTGACGGTCCGATATAGTAGTGGATCATTTGACGGAAGAGTTCTCTGTTCATGAGATTGTTGGCATACGAGTATTCCTCAAGATTTCATAGGATCCGACATATTGACCGCAAGGGCTCACTACGCATCACTGGTCGAATCTATCTTCGGCCCGGGCACCGCAAATTTCGATACGTCGGACCCCGCCTCGAACCACGTCATAGGCGCGCTGGCCCATCAGCAGTTCCAAAACTTTCGGAACAATTTCGCGGCAAGGCTGCATCGACTCCATGCGGCAGTGCAGACCGATCCCAGGCTGAGTGTCGAAATCCTGTCTGCGGTAAACCGGATCGCGACGAGTGAATGGGACGGCGCCTATGCCGAGTTGAGTGCGCTCGACTACTTTCTGGCAGCACAAGCTACCGGACCAGGAAATGTCGAACTCGACCGCACCATCCCCGCGATCGAGACGCTGGCATCGGAAATGGGGATGCAGAACGCAAACCACGATCTGGCTTTCAACAAGCTCGGTGTCTCGATGGACACCAAGCTCCTGTCCGACAAGACAGAAGACATCCTTAAGGGGATTTTCAAAGAATTCAAATCGAGTAAGGGGATCGCCCGCCTAGCGATCATCGCGTCGTATGAGATGGGCAGCGATTTCACCGAGTACGCCAGCAATCGCAAGAAGCTGCTGGCCGAATTGACCGCTGGCGTGGACATCGCCGTTCGACCAAAAGTCTTCTACAGCAAGGTCATTCCCGGGCTGAGCTATACGTTCGCCTGGGACGCCGGAGTCCATTTTGGGGAGAGCACATATTCGCCCATCGACCACGCCAAGTCGCATCATCCACTGTTGTTTGGGCATGCCAAGAAATTTTCACGGGTGGAGCCGACCATCATCACGTTCGTGGTTTTCCCTTGGTCGGGCGAGAAAGCACTTAGCTTAACCGGCCGCGAGCCAGAGTTTTTCTTCAAGAGATTTGCCAACCATTTTTTCAACGACTATGTCGGCTCACCCGATCTCGCATCGAAGTACAATCCGAAATTCAAGACCTCAATTTCGGCCGGCGACGCAACCCGTCACCTGTCTGGCATCATCTTTCTCCGGGACAATCTGATCTTGTCCACTGTCCCCGCGCAGATCAATATCGAAGCCACTTTCGCGTGGAATCCCAACGCTCTTCACCCCTTGGCGGGACATCCTTTCGATACCGCGTTGAGAGCACAGGGAGCCCGCGAGCTCAATCAAGAACCTTTACAAACGCCGAACTTTGGCGCTGTAGATCGAGGCCGTTCCTGACGAGCCTAAATTCCCCCTGGCGCGGGGTGAGGTAGCAATGGCCGGGATGATCAGTCTGCGAAGCGCGCCGAATAACCGCTCAATCTTCGTCGTCTGGAAAACTGTTCCACGACAGAAAGAATTCTTGCTCGCTAACGGATACCAGGGGGCCGGTGACCTCGAGCTGATGTTCTGCCAATAGCGGGGCCGGGATTTCATTGGCAAGGATTCGGACCTGTATGGAATACACTCCTGGTCCTGACGGCAGGATGGCGATGTCCTCCTCGGCTCTCACCGTCTGGCCCGGGCGTATCGTGCCGAGCGCGACGTGAGCCACCGGCATTTTCCCCCTGTCGTCGATCGTCACCGCTTGACCTGCGTGCTCCAGGTGAGCATTGGCTAACGGGAAATAGGTGCTGCTTGGTACGTCCGGCATCTCGTCAGCACGAAGCATGGACGCCGTCTCTCCCTCCGGGCACCGGACGACGACCTCGAGATGCGCATCACCAAGCGAAAATTCGGACTGGTTCGTCAGCAGCAACCTGGCCTGGAAAACCCTGTTCCAACTCGAGTGGTATACGGCCCCCTCCCTGTAATAGTGCGCGTTGACCAGGAAAGTGGTGGGCAAAAACACGTTTCGGTCGCGTTTCAGGCTTGGGAGACGTGCAGGAAAATTAATGAATCGGCGCTCGAACGCGTTGGGAAGCGGGTCGTTGTCTGGGGTTTGAAAGTCCAGCACGGTCTTTACCACGCCTCTGGTGGTGCCCATCCTCGCAATTTCGTCTGGGGAAGCGATGCCGGTGGAACTGCCCCTGCGCACATACACCGTGTCTCTGGTAAGCTTCCCGTAGTCTCTGGTCAGGTAGAACGGCCTACGCTGCTTTGGGATTGAAATGACAGCTATATGCCGGTCACCCAGCAAGCCTTCTTCGTAGCGGAACTCGAGCTTTGCGTTCAATTTCGAATTGACGAACTGCTGCACGCGGGAGTCATCGATCGCTCCATCGGGAGGCAAACCGGTGACTTCGGCAGGATGTGGCGCGTTTTCCTTGAACCCCAGAAGGACGTAGGCCGGGCCCTCCCTATAGGCATTGGCAAAGGCCAGTATGTCCTTGAGCATCGCCGACTTGTCGTCATCGCTTGCCTGGGCAAACCGGTACCGTTCGGCCTTGTAGTCCAGGTCGGAGCCTTCTCCCTTGAAACGTAGCTCCTCAAGCAATGCTTCCGATAGCATCGGCTTCCCTTTTTAGCCCTACCAATTAGGACCGCCTTAGCATACCGAGTTGTCGTGGCCCATTGATATTAGGCACTGCGAAGCTTTGGAGAAGCGCACGGCAAGCCGAACGGGGTGAATTCGCTGGTGACCAATGTCGGCCAGGCGGTTGCTGTTACCTGCGGATATTCTCTTGCGCTCATTGATGCAGGATCGATTGCGGAGACGTCACCCGGACGTCGGCTGAAGGATTGTTGGCTCTATCCCACGGGTTAAGACTCCCAGTACGCTCTGAGGGACGCAAAAGTTTTTTAAGCATGCAAACGGTTGATTTTTTTGAAGAAATTTAGGGGTATCGGAGTGGTAGAGCTGAGCCGCACCTCCACCTTGATACTCACTACGTCAAGAAATTAGTTCCAACGGGAGCTTTGTGGCAACTGTCCCTACAAACGTCGTCCGGTCGACAGCTTTCTACCGGGAGCTTCCAAGACCTGCCATTCCGCTTCCGGCCCCATATTGGCGGCCCCATATCCAGACGTCATCACCAAATCTCGCCCACCGCTGACTCTTTTCCCGATCCTCAAACGTCTTAGCTACAGTGAAACACTGGAGCAGGGTCCAATGAGTCTCAAGGACAAGAAAATCGTGGTCACCGGCGGCAGCCGGGGGCTTGGCCTCGGCCTGGTCGAAGCGCTGGTCGGGCAGGGCGCCGAGGTGACTGTTGTCGCGCGGGGCGCCGAGGCGCTGGAAGCGGTTGGTGCGCGGCTTGGGGTCGCCACCATTGCGGCCGATGTCACGGACGAGGACGCGGCCTATCGCATTCTGGGCGAGGTGCGCCCGGACATAGTGGTGCTCAACGCCGGTGCGACGCCGCGCATGGGGCGGCTGGACCAGTTGAAGTGGGAGGATTTCTCCGTCGCCTGGGAAACCGACGTCAAGGCCGGGCTCTACTGGCTGCAGGCGGCGCTGAACCTGCCGCTCAAGCCGGGCAGCCGGGTGCTGGTCGGGTCGAGCGGCGCCGCCGTCACCGGATCGCAGATGTCGGGCGGTTATGGTGGGTCCAAGCGGATGTTGTGGTTCATGGCCAAATACGCCAATGGCGTGGCGCAAGAGAAAGACCTCGGCATACGCTTCCAGGCGATCCTGCCCCGCCAGATAATCCTCGGCACCGGGATCGGCGATGCGGCCGCCGGCGCCTATGCCGGCTCGATCGGCATCACGCCGGAACAATTCGTCGCCCGCTTCGGCGCGCCGATGCCGCCCCGGGCGTTCGGCGACAGGGTCGTCTCGCTGCTGGAGGACCCGGCCTATGCCGAGGGCGTCGTCTTCGGCCTCAGCGGCGACGCGGGCGTGACGATCATGGAGGGCACCGGTCCTTGAGCGACGGAAAGTCAGCCGTGGAGCGCGACCGGCGGGAGGGGCTGCTTGCCCTTGCCGCCGCGTTGCGGCCGGAGCTGCACCGCTACTGTTCGCGGCTGATGGGATCGGTCATCGACGGCGAGGATGTCGTGCAGGACACGTTCGCTCGAGCCTTCGTGGCGCTCGACGAGTTGTGCGAGGTGCCGCAGCTGAGGCCCTGGCTGTTCCGGATCGCCCATAACCGGGCGCTCGACCTGTTGCGCAGCCGTGCGATCCGCGTGGCCGAGCCGATCGAGGCGGCGCTCGAAATTGCCGACGCGGCCGATCCGGTGGAGATGCTGATGCGCAGGCAAGCCGTGCAAACCGCCGTGTCGCGCTTCGCGGAGCTTCCCGTGCCGCAACGCAGCGTCGTCATCCTCAGGGATGTGCTCGACGAGCCGCTGGCCGACATCGCCGCCTTGCTCGGCATCACGGTCGATGCGGTGAAGGGGCATCTGGCGCGCGGCCGCGCCCGGCTTCGGCAGATCAACGCGCAGGCCGATCCGCGTCCCGATGCGCGCATCGCCTCCGCCGCTATCGTGCGCTACGTCAACATGTTCAACCAGCGCGACTGGGACGGCTTGCGCGCGCTGCTTGCCGACGATGCGAGGCTCCACCAGTCGATGCACCCGCCGCGCGCGGGCGCCGCCGACGTCGGCATGTTCTTCACGATCTACGCCAAGAGCGACGGCTTGTGGCTCAGGCCGGCATGGGTCGAGGGCCGCGAGGTGATCGCGGTGTTCGAGGACCGGACCGCCGCGAAGCCGAATCATTTCATGTGGCTGGAATGGCGCGAAGGCCGGATCAGCTTCATTCGCGACTACCGCTACGTCCGCTACATCCTCGACGACGCGGACCTGGTGCTGGCAAGGGAAGCTGGAGCTTCCCGTGGTGGCGGCGGACGCTGATAGGAGACAGCCGGTCGCGGGCCGGATCGACGCTTGACGGCGGCGGGCGCGGGCCGCCGCATCGAGGCGAGGCGTCGTGCCTTCACGACGGGATGAGGTTGGAGACCTCGCGGTCGGACGGCCGCTCGCTCGCGGCCAGCCCGGCGGCGACGCCGGCGCGGTCGACGGCGTTGCGGTTCTGGCTCATCTTGCGCTTGCCTTCGAGCCTCACGACCGGCATGCGCAGGCCGACAATGCCGCGAAGCTGCGACTGGATGAAGTCGGGCGGCGCGTCCGACACCGCCCAGCGCGGCGCATCGCGCGCACCCTCATGCAGGTTGGTCAGCCGGGTGACGACCTCCAGCAGCCTGTCCGCATCGTCGAAGAACTCGACCGGCCCGTAGGCATGAACGGCCGCGTAGTTCCAGGTCGGCACGACCTTGCCGGTCTCCTGCTTGGTCGCGTACCAGGACGGCGTCACATAGGCGTCCGGCCCCATGAAGACGGCAAGCCCGTCGCCAATCGCGGGAATACGCCACTGCGGGTTGGCCCTGGCCAGATGGCCATGGATGACGCCGTGCTCACCCTCCGTCTCGTCGAGAAAGAGCGGCAGGGGGGTGGCCAGAGGCCCGTCCGCCGTGGCGGTGACGAAGTTTGCCAGCCGCGCGGCGCGGATCGTCGCCATCAGGCTGTCCCTGTCGTCATCGCGGAAAGCGGGCGGCGTGTACATGGTCGAACTCCTTGCGTTGCAGCCACAGATGCCAGACAATCTGGCCTGTTGGAATATCCAGTTTCGAAGAGTTGAGGTGGTCCAGTTGAATGCGGACGGAGCCGCGCCCCGCATCGTCGCGGCCATCAAGGAGCAGATCCACGGCGGCGCCTATCAGCCAGGCGACCGTCTGCCGTCGACCCGGGTCTTCGCCGCCGAATGGGGGGCGTCGCGCACGACGGTGACGGCGGCCTACAGCCAGCTCATCGCCGAGGGGTATCTGATCTCGCGGGCAGGGGCGCGCGCTGAAGTGGCGCAGGGGCTGGGGGCCACGGCGGCGCCCAAACCCGCCATGGCGGCCGCGCCCCGTCACCTCTCGGCCTTCGCGCAGCGCCTGCTCGGCCTGCCGGTGCCAGCCCTGGCGCAGCCGGCGCGGGTCGCGGATTTCCGCTATGGCGACCTGTCGGGCGCCGACTTTCCGGTGTTGGCCTGGCGGCGCGCTATGAACAGGGCCAGCGTGCGGCGCGGCGCGCGGCTGGCCTATGGCGATCCGCAGGGATCGGCCGAGCTGCGCGCCGCGCTGCAAGGCTATCTCTGGCGGGCGCGCGGCATCTCCTGCACGCCGGACCGGATCGTGATCGTCAACGGCTCGCAGCAAGGGCTCGATCTCTCCGCCCGGCTGCTGCTCGATACGGGCGACCGCTTCGTCATCGAAAACCCCGGCTATTTGCTTGCCCGCCAGGCCTTCGCGGCGGCGGGCGGTGTCGCCACGCCCATTGCCGTCGACGGCGACGGGCTGAGGACGGACGCGCTGCCGCCGGCGCGGCTCGCCTATGTGACGCCCTCGCACCAGTTTCCGCTCGGCGGCGTCCTGTCGGCGACGCGCCGGCGCGCGCTGCTGGCCTGGGCGGCGAGGGAAGGCGCCTATGTCATCGAGGACGATTACGACGGCGAATACCGCTACGACATCGCTCCCATCCCGCCGCTGCGGACGCTGGACGCGGATATGGTCATCTATGCCGGCACGCTGTCCAAGACGCTGTCGCCGACGCTGCGGCTCGGCTATCTCGTCGTTCCCGCCGGTTTGCGCCAGGCGTTCAGCGCGGCCAAGCGCCTGACGGACCGGCACTCGCCGCTGCTGGAGCAGGACGCGCTGGCCGACATGCTGGCCAGCGGCGCCTATGAGCGCCATGTGCGCGCCATCCGCAGGAAGAACGCCGAGCGAAGGGCGCTGCTGCTGCGGGCGCTGGCGGACAAGCTCGGCCAATCGGTCACCGTCGAGGGCGCTGGCACCGGGCTGCATCTGGTCATCTGGGTGAACGGCGTCGGCGCCGATCGCGTTGCTTCGATCGTCACCGCCGCGCAGGCCGCCGGGATCGGCCTCCATCCGGTGACGCCGCTCTACGACCCGGCCGGGCCACAGCCGGCCACGGCGGGGTTCATCCTCGGCTATGCCGGGCTCCACGTGGATGCCTTGCGGCAGGGCGTGGCGGTGCTGGCGGCAGTGCTGGCCGGGTTCCGCTGAAATCAGCCGAGAAGGTTGCGCGCCGTGCGCATGAAGATCCTCGAGCCGATCGGGATCAGGCCGTCGGGAAAGTCATAGTCGGGATTGTGCAGGGCGGGGTGGCGTTCGCCGGCGCCGAGGAAGAACATCGCCGAGGAGGCGCTGTGGCCGAACAGGCCGAAATCTTCCGAGGCGCGCATCGGCAGGGCTTCCTCGCCATGCGCGACGCTCTCTTCGTCGAGGGCGCGCCGCAGATGCTCGACCGCGTCGGGCGCGTTGACGCTGGCGACGAAGATCTCGTGATAGTCCCAACCGGCGGAGAGGCGGTGCCGGCCGGCAATCTCCTTGACCAGCGTTTCGGCGGCGGCGCAGAGGTCCGCCATGCGCTCGTCGCGGCGGGTGCGCAGCGTCGCCCAGACCTCGGCATGGGCAGGCGCGATGCCGAACACGGCTTCGCCCATCCGCGTGTGGGTGACGGTGACCATGGAGAAGTCGTCGTCGGCGAAGGTTGCGCGGCCGAGCGCCGGCAGAGCCGGCATCAGCTCCGATATCGCCGGCATGGGCGAGGTGCCGGTCTCGGGCATGGAGGAGTGCGCGGTCTTGCCTTCCAGCACGATGCGCATGCCGCGCGAGGCGCAGTTGACCACGCCGGGCTTGAGCCTGACCTCGCCGAACGGCACGCCGGGCAGATTGTGCAGCGAGAAGGCGAAATCCGGCGCGATCTCGCCGAAGCGCGGATCGGCGACGACGCCGGCCGCGCCATTGCCGGTTTCCTCCGCCGGCTGGAACATCAGCACGACGCGGCCACTGGCCGGCCGCTCGCGGCCGAACTGGCGGCCAAGCGCTGCCAGGATCGCGGTGTGTCCGTCATGGCCACACATATGAGATTTTCCAGGCACTTGCGAGGCATGCGGCACGCCCGACAGTTCCTCGATCGGCAGCGCGTCGAGTTCGGAACGAAACAGGACGGTCGGTCCGTTTTTGCCGCTGTCGTAGATGGCCGCGACGCCGTGCCCGCCCAGCCCGGTCAGCACCTTGTCCGGCCCTGTGTCGGCGAGGAAGGCGACGACCTCTTTCGCCGTCTTCTCCTCCTCGTTCGAGATTTCGGGCTGCCGGTGCAGCTTGCGCCGCCATTCGGTCAGTTCGACAATATCGCGATTGGTCAGGGTCATGGGTTTCGCGCCTCCGCTGCATTCCCGTGCTAGCGATAAACGGCCGTGCCGGCCACGGTCCAACTTCCGGGCTTTGGCGGGCCAGAAACCTTCGCACCCGTTATTTCACGCGGTTGGGGCAGAGCGCCTTGAACGGGTCCTGCGTGTAGTCTTAACCGGAAGCTCCTCCCTTTGGCCGGGAGGATCGGCGCCCGACAAGGCGCGGTCAAGACCCGTTGCACCGGCGCATCTTGCCATCTGGCCCAATCGCCTTGGCCTACGAACCGGATGGTCATTATGAGACGATTGTTTATAACGGTCGCTGAAATCGCCATACCAAGGGGAGACGATGCGCTACATACGTCCGCTTTCAATCGAAGACGCCGTCGGCCAACTGGCCGGATCGGCCGGCCCGGCCGCCATCCTTGCCGGAGGCAGTGACCTCCTGGTGAGGATGAAGGGCGGCTTTGTCGAACCCGAACTGATCATCGACATCAAGTCCATCGCCGGCTTGCGCGACATCAGGGAAACCGCCGAGGGCTTCAGCATCGGTGCCGCCGTGCCTTGCGCCGTGCTGGGCGAGAACGCTGCCTTGAAGAAGGCCTGGCCAGGCGTCGTCGAGGCGGCGAAGCTGATCGGCTCCAAGCAGGTGCAGGGACGCTGCACCATCGTTGGCAATCTGTGCAACGCCTCGCCGGCGGCCGACAGCGTGCCGGCGCTGGTGGCGGCGGGCGCCAGGGCGGTGGTCGTCGGCCCGTCGGGCAAGCGCACGATTGCCGTCGAGACCGTGCCGACCGCGCCGGGCCGGACATCGCTCGCCAAGGGCGAGATCATCGAGGCGATCCTGCTCGGCAGCCAAGCGCCGCGCTCGGCCGACGCGTATCTCAGGTTCATTCCGCGCACGGAGATGGACATCGCCGTGGTCAGCGCCGGCGTGAACCTGACGCTGGACGAGGCGGGCGTCGTGACGGCGGCCCGCGTGGCGATCGGCGCCGCGGCGCCGACCGTGCTTTTGGTGGAGGAAGGGGCCGAGGCCCTGATCGGCCGCAAGCTCGACGAGGCGGCGCTGGAGCGTCTTGCCAAGGTCTGCGCCGGGGCCTGCCGCCCCATCGACGACAAGCGCGGCACCATAGAATTCAGACGCAAGGTTGCGGGCGTGCTGGCGACGAGAGCCGCACAGACCGCCTATGCACGTGCAGGAGGCAAATGATGGCTGGCGTAGCGGTTTCAACCACGATCAACGGCGACACGATTGAATATCTCTGCCAGCCCGACGAGACGCTGCTCGACGTGCTGCGCGACCGGCTCGGGCTGACCGGCGCCAAGGAAGGCTGCGGCACCGGCGACTGCGGCGCCTGCAGCGTCATCCTCGACGACCGGCTGGTGTGTTCGTGCCTGGTGCTCGGCGCGGAAGCGGAAGGCCGCCGCATCGAGACCGTCGAGGGCATGGCGCAAGGCGACAAGCTGCATCCGCTGCAGCAGAAGTTCCTGGAGCATGCGGCGCTGCAATGCGGCATCTGCACGCCCGGCTTCCTGATCGCGGCCAAGGACCTCTTGGCCAAAAACCCCGACCCGACCGAGGAGGAAATCCGCTTCGGCCTGGCCGGCAATCTCTGCCGCTGCACCGGCTATGACAAGATCGTGCGTGCCGTCCAGGACGCGGCAATCGTGATGAAGGGAGCCTGAGATGAATTTCGATCCGCGTTTTTCGGGGCGTAAATTCGCTTCCGTCGGCACGCGCCCGATCCGTCCCGACGGTGTCGACAAGGTGACCGGCCGCGCCCGCTACGGCGCCGACTTCAACATGGCCGGCCAGCTGGTCGGCCGCGTGCTGCGCAGCCCGCACGCGCATGCCAAGATCAGGAAGATCGACACCTCGAAGGCGGAAGCGCTTGCGGGCGTCAAGGCGGTGATCACGGCGAAAGACCTGCCCGATCTCACCGATGGCGATGCCGCCATGTACGACATCCTCGACAATTGCATGGCGCGCACCAAGGCGCTCTATGACGGCCATGCGGTGGCCGCTGTCGCGGCGATCGACGCCCACACCGCCAGGCAGGCGCTGAAGCTGATCGTGGTCGACTACGAGGTGCTGCCGCATGTCACCGATGTCGACGAGGCGATGCAGCACCACGCCCCGCTGATCAACGACACGGTCTTCACCGAGGGGCTGGAGGAAAAGCCGGTCAAGCCGTCCAACGTCACCAAGCGCAGCCAGTTCGGCCATGGCGACGTGCATCAGGGTTTCGGCCACGCCGATTTCATCGTCGAGCGCTCGTTCAAGACCGAGCAGACGCACCAGGGCTATATCGAGCCGCATGCCTGCGTGGCCAATGTCAGCTCCGACGGCACGGCGGACCTCTGGGTCTGCACGCAGGGCCATTTCGTCTACCGCCAGCACTGCGCGCAACTGCTCGGCATGGAAGCCTCGAAGCTGCGCGTCACCTCGTCGGAGATCGGCGGCGGCTTCGGCGGCAAGACCCATGTCTGGGCCGAGCCGGTGGCGCTTGCCCTGTCGCGCAAGGCCGGCCGCCCGGTGAAGCTGGTGATGACGCGCGACGAGGTGTTCCGCGCCTCCGGCCCGACCAGCGCCACCTCGATCGACGTCAAGATCGGCGCCCGCAAGGACGGCACCATCACTGCCGCCGAAGCCACGCTGCGCTATTCCGCCGGCCCCTATGCCGGTTCATGGGCCGAGATCGGCGCCATGACGGCGTTCGCCTGCTATCGTCTAGATAACGTCAAGACTGTGGGCTTCGAAGTTCTGGTCAACCGGCCGAAGACCGCCGCCTATCGCGCGCCCTCGGCGCCGATGGCGGCCTTCGCGGTGGAAAGTGCTGTCGACGAGCTCGCCAAGGAGCTCGGCATGGACCCGGTCGAGTTCCGCATCAGGAACGCCGCCCAGGAAGGCACGCGCTCGTCCTACGGCCCGGTCTACGGCCCGATCGGCATCGGCCCGACGCTGGAAGCCGTGAAGGCCCATGCGCACATGAAGGCGCCGCTTAAAGTAAACCAGGGGCGCGGCATGGCCTGCGGCTTCTGGTTCAATTTCGGCGGCCAGACCTGCGTCGACCTGAACATCGGCATGGACGGCTCGGTGTCGCTCGCCGTGGGTACCGTCGATGTCGGTGGTTCCCGCGCCTCGCTGTCGCTGGTGGCGGCGGAGGAACTGGGCATCGACTATGCCCAGCTCAAGGCGGTGGTCGCCGACACGTCGAGCCTCGGCTACAACGACATGACCGACGGCAGCCGCGGCACCTTCTCCTCCTCGATGGCGACCATCTCGGCCGCCCGCAACGCGATCAAGATCCTGCGCGAGCGCGCCGCGCAGATGTGGGATATTGCCGTCGACGACGTGGTCTGGGAACAGGGCCACGCGGTCGCCAAGGGCGAGAAGCACGGCAATCTCGGAAAACTGTCGCTGAAGGAGATCGCGGCCAAATCGGGCACCACAGGCGGGCCGATCGCCGGCCACAGTGAGCTCGTCGCCGACGGCGCCGGCGTCTCCTTCGCCACCCATATATGCGACGTCGAGGTCGACCCCGAGACGGGTGCGACCAGGGTGATCCGCTACACGGTGGTGCAGGATGCCGGCAAGGCAGTGCACCCGACCTATGTCGAGGGCCAATACCAGGGCGGCGCGGCGCAAGGCATCGGCTGGGCGCTCAACGAGGAGTATATTTACGGCAAGGACGGCCGGCTGCAGAACGCCGGCTTCCTCGACTACCGCATCCCGGTGTGCTCCGACCTGCCGATGATCGACACGCAGATCCTGGAAATCCCCAACCCCAACCACCCCTACGGCGTGCGCGGCGTCGGCGAAACCTCGATCGTGCCGCCGCTGGCGGCGATCGCCAACGCGGTCTCGAACGCCGCCGGCGTGCGCATGACCCATATTCCGATGTCGCCGCCACGGATTCTCGCGGCGATCGAGGCGGAACGGGAAGGCTAGGGCGAGGCTCCGGCGCGCGATGGTCGAAGTCACGCTCTGGGGCGCGCTGAGCCAGCTTGCCGGGGGGCGGAGCAAGGTCGAGGTCGAGGCCAAGGACATCAGGGAGCTGTTCAGGAAACTGGCTGAACAGTATCCCGGCCTGGAGCCGTGGATCGATCGGGGGATCGCGGTGGCGATCGATGGGGTGATTTATCGGGATACTTGGGGGAAGAAGTTGCCGGAGGGGGCGGAGATTTTTTTGCTGCCGAGGTTGGCTGGGGGGTAGGGGGGTCGTCAGTAAGAAACAAGCCATTGTTCCCAGTTTCAACCGCGCTGATATCCACTAGCGGCCCTCTTATGAGCGCGACAGCTGAAGTCAGGTGCGACGGCTTTCCGCACTGAGACGCACAAGCAGTTCGGATGCAATCCAGCGAACTGCTATCTTGCATACGGCTGGTTGGTGGCTGACTCGCACCAAAGGCTCTTACACGCCATTTGTCGATAACTCGCTTCACTTGATAATGGACTGCCCGTATACCGGCAACGAAGAGACTCAACCCCGAGGCCATTTTGCAGACCCTTGAATCCTATCTTGCCGACGGCATCCAGCGAGACCGCGAAGACATTGCTGCGATTGAACGCGCGCTACTGGAAACTTGCGACACTATCAACGCAACTTTCGACCAGCAGAATAAAAACTGGCCTTACGAAATTCGCGCCGCTGAGCAACCGAAAGGTGCAGATTCACACAGCACAACTACGATGATGATCCGAGCTATCGATCTTCTCGTCGGGCTAGAGCGCAAGGGCAAGACTCGACTCGCTTATCCGTTCAAAATAGGCACAGAGGACCGCGATAAATTACAAATCGCGCGCGCGGCTGCATTCAACGCTTTGGCGGCCAGTCTGGAAAGTGAGCGACAAGAACAAGGGAATGGGAAAATCCCCCTTGTCACGCGATCAGGAACCTACGGTAGAAACGATCCACTCACTTTATCTTTTCTTGCAGAAATCCTGTCCACTACACCGGACGGCACTTTGCTGGATGATGCTAAGGCTATAGCAGAGCAGTTGACAGAAATTGATCCAGTTTCTGGCTATTCTGAGTTCTTCAATTTTGCTGGAGATAGTTCGGCATCGAAGCCCGTCACGAACGCTTTCGTTCCGTTGCTAGTCGTACGAGCTGCCCAAACTTTGCAACAGCAATCCGGGCGTACGCTAAACTACCTCCGATATTTTGAGAGCACTCTACATGACCAACTTTCCTATTCGAGTATTCCCGACAGTCGGTTTGACCCGGCTGAGCTGATCTTTTCTTTGGAAGGGATGCTTCGGTTATCCGAACAGACGATAGATGTGCGGCTATTCGATCGTGTTCTCGACGTTCTTGAACAATCGCAGCAGACGAGCGCGCATTGGCGACCGAGCAAGCCGTTCCTGCGTACCGAAAAAGGGCTGGTGCTCTTTCCAATAAGTGTAGAGGCTGCCAATTCGCTTTTGTGGTGCTGCGAATCGCTTGGCGACGAACGGTTTCATGGTCGATCTGAGCGCTATATTTCGCTATTTCGCCGTTTCTGGAACTGGCTCGCAGCGCGTCGTGTATCGCTGCCGTCTGGAGCGCAACGAATTTCAGGCTGGCATTCAGACCATGTCGCTGACCCAGACTCGATCCAACTCTGGGACACTGCTCAAGTAGTGGGTTTTCTTCTCGGATATCGTCGTAGCCTTCACAATCACATCGCTCGCACCACGCTCCGCCTCTCGCGGTTCAATGTACGAAAGCCTGAGGCTAGCGGTCAGTCGTGGAGTGCCCAGACTCGGGAAAGCCAACACGCGTTAGGTACCGTTGCGATCGCATCAGAAAAAGACGATGCTCAGTTGAGAGAAGACTTTGAGCCAGTCAGTTCGTTGGGTTCATATTTTGAGACATATCAGAATATCGAGGACGAATTCTTGGTTCCTTGGTTAAAGCAAAAGCCAAGAAGTTACTCCATGTTGCTTTATGGTCCGCCCGGTACAGGGAAGACAACTGTTGCAGAGAATCTTGCAGACGCACTTGGTTTCTCACTTATTACGATCACTGTCAGCGATTTCCTCGCCGGCGGAGGGGGCGAGGTGGAAGCACGAGCCAAGATGATGTTCGAGGTGCTCCAAGCGCAAGCGAACGTGGTGATCCTATTCGACGAAATTGACGAGTTGGTTTTGGATCGCAGCTCAAAGCGTCACGGTCAGCAAGATACCGTCTTCAAATTCATGACGCCCGGAATGCTGACTAAGCTGAACAACCTGCGCCGTGCGAAGCGAAGCATCTTCATCATGGCTACCAACTATGCGTATCGTATCGATCCGGCAATTCGCAGGACTGGACGGATCGACGAAAACTATTTGTTGCTCCCACCTGACTCTGATTCAAGGCAGAGAATGATCAAGCAATTCCTTGGCAGTGCGGTGAAGGACAAAGCGATACCGGACGGCCACGAGCTGGACCCCTTTCAACTCGATAAAGAGGAAAAATGGGACTCGTTAACGAAAGCCTCGTTTTTTTTGGGTTACAAGGACATCGAGGCTGCAGTTGCGCGCGTTATTCGCCGAAAGGATGATACGCGAACTAGGGCCGAGCTCGAACGCGAATTGCTGGGGTGGGGCAGAACCACCACGCTCCGCCTTTATAACAGCGCCTTCCACGAGACAGACGATAGAGACGCAATCGTGCGAGAGTTCTTTCCTCTAGTAGAAATGGCGAAGCGAGAGGGTCAATCGCTTCATGAAAATCCAGCGTTGGACATCAGCGACATGCTTAAGGTGGACGAGAGAACCGGCAAGGTTCCGTTCACCAGTGAAAACGAGATGAACAGCCTTGCAGCAAAGTTCGTAAAAGAGCGCAGTCCGGACTACGATGGAAGATGACATCCTCACACGATCAGCCCCTCAGTGCTATTCGACAGGTGTGGCTTTCGGTTTTTGGGTCACAGAAGGCAGCATACCTAAGTGGTCCGATTACTACTGGCCTGCGGTTTATCGACTGGTGGAACAACTCAGGCCATAAGCTTGATCCGGCTTCAGAGGCATATCGAAGCGCACTTTTTCAAGAGGTGATCGGCCCGAACGAGGACGACCTTAAGCTCACTGCCGAGCTACTTCGCGCAAGGGGGCAGGGTTCAATCGTCGAGCCTGCCAGTCTCTTCATCCGCGAGTGGTCGCAGCGGGATTATCTGGAACTTTGGCAGCAATTCATCGCAGATCACGCTAGTCGCATTCTACTTATGGATGGATGGGAATTCAGCGGCGGCTCCGTGTCCGAATTCTGCCATGCCCATCTCAAGGGTATTCCAACGACGCGTATCGACGGATCTCCAGTCGTGGCTCGTGACGGGTTCACCGTAATCGGTCGCGCTCTTGCTCACGTTCAGGCGCTTAAGCAACCGCTGCCCGATCTGCAGAACGCATTACGCACCGCTTATAGCAAGCTTGAAGCAATTCTGCCGACTGTTGTATATGTGTCCCCTGGCGGTGTGATCCGCAAGGATGCATCTCTCGACCGACTGGCTGAAGTTATTAACGTAGCTCAGTTTGTAAGCTACGAACCACGCAGTGATAACCCGGCGCAATCATATTCACGTGTACTCGGAGAGCAGCCAAACCACGTTTTTTCTGGAGTCGCGGAAGCGGCCAATATTCTCTTGGAGCGCAGTGTAGATAGTTCTGTCAACGTGCGGAGTTTTACCCCAGAGAGCCCACTTAGCCGCGAATTCATTTATGGCCTCGCCCGAGTTGACGATGTTGTAGATGCCGTAACTCGGCTTACGCGTGAGGGTCTACATACAATTATCAACGAGACCATTGATATTCACGATGGGGGGGTTTCTGGAGTTGTACTCGGCGGCTTAATCGAATTTTCGCCCGATGATACGCCTCGAGCCGTCGAGAAATCAGGCACCGCCTCGCTTCCCATCGGTTGGGGGCTGCGGCTGCTGGCAACGGTCTACGGTTTCGAGCCCGATCTGGCGGTCCCCGAAGATGTGCGCTTGGAGTTTAGCCTTCATCCACGGCCACGCGGCTGGCGCCACACTCACACACTTGGCTGGGAGATTGCTGAACATAGAGGCCTTGACCTTTCTCCTGTTGTACAATGGCCTAATCGTTTCAGCCGAATGATAGGCGATAAGGTGTTCGGCCTTCTGGTCGCGCATCATCTCGGCCTGGCGGTGCCACGGACGACAGTAATCAACCGACGTGTTGCGCCGTTCGTATTCGGCCAACCGACAGGTAGTTCAGAAGTTTGGCTTCGAACCGCACCAGTCGAGCAGATGCCTGGCAAATTCACAACAACGCGTGGATGGAGCGATCCCTTTAAGGTTATGCAGGAAGAGGATTCTTCGCACGAATCGATCGCATCTATAGTCGGTCAGGTGGCCGTTAAACCGCAGTACTCTGGTGCGTCGATAGTTCTGCGGAATGGGGAGATTGTAACGGAAGGCGTGAGAGGGGCAGGTGACCGTTTTATGCTGGGCTTAGTCAAGCCGGAGAGACTTCCCGAGTTTATCTTGGCAGATGTCAATCATCTTCATTCAGATGCTGCTGACTTAGGTGCAGTTCGGTTCGAGTGGGTGCACGACGGCGAACGAGCTTGGATAGTGCAGATGCACCGAGGAGCTACGAGAAGTTCTGCCGACGTGCTTGTTCCTGGAGAAGCAAAGCGTTGGGCGATCTTCAATGCCTCGCAAAGCCTTGAGGAGTTACGCATGCTGCTAACGAGTCTCAAACCGGGCCATGGCGTCGAATTACAGGGTGAAGTCGGCCTGACGAGTCATATCGCTGACGTGCTTCGTAAAGCCAACGTGCCTGCGCGTATGAAGCCTCGTGGGAATAGAGCCGCGTAATATCGTGCCCCTCGAGCCCCACCGTCGGCTCCGTGTTCACCCTTCCCCAGCGCCTGCCCGGTCTAGATCGGGTCGATCAGATGATCGCGCTTGGGGTTGGTCGTGTTGGGGTGGATGAGGTTGCTCAGGCCACGGTGGTTCAGCGCCAGCCAGGGAACCAGAGTGGCGAAATATTGGTCGCGAAGGAGATTTGGCTTTGGGCCGCCGGTTATAAAGCGAGCGAAGGTGATCCCAAATTCGACAGGTTAGTGGGAAGGCAGCAATTTATATTGACAAAAAAATGATTTGAAGATCATTTTCGGCTTTTTGCCGAGGGACACATGGCAGTCCTAGACATTCCGCTCCGCAAAGCTCTGCAATTGTTCTATGGACCACAGTCGCTGCAGCGTTCAATTTTGAAGGAAGACATAAGGCTTGATCGCAAAAAAGAAAAGGGTGGCAGCAGAAGCCGAGGTGGCGATTTCTACCTGCCTTTTTGGTCCGACGTAAAAAAGCACATTGCTGGTGACGCGGATCTTTCTGAGATGACCGAAGTCCGCATACGATCAAATAAGAGGTTTACGCGACTATACCCGCTCCTGAAAGACGGGGTAATCGACTTGCTTAGCGCGAAGCTACGTTGGTCAAATGAGCCTGTCCAAATAGTGCCGAAGAGCGTGCACGGAAATCTGCAATTTGAAGATATAGGGGGTATTGTTCGTATACGTGATGCCCTGCATGCTCGCGTAAGAGGTGAGTATACGCGCATAGTCTATCCGTTCTTTAGCGAAGATCCCGCTCTCCCTGAAGAAGGCGGCAGGTTAGGCTTGTGGGCAATGCAGCAAGCTTTGACCGAATATGATCCAAATGATATGCGCATTATCGACATTCTTCGTCGGACGTTCTTCTCGCCGCAAACAACTCCATTGAGGGGAGATGAGGGGGTAGTGTTCCGGGAAAAATATATTTCAATAATAACCGAATGGGAGCGTCTGAAGCTAGATTGACAGGCTATCGCGGCTTCCCTCTTTGAACGCAAGCGATGGCGCACCGACGAAGCTCGGAGAGTGGGCACTACATCGCCAATTCCGGCGGGAGCTTCAACGATGCTCAGGCCGCTGCGGTTCGGCGTAAGCCACGGAAATTACCTAATTTCCAGCCCAGCCACCTTTGCCAGCGCATACGCCAGCGCCGCCACTGCCAGATCCCCCACCGCCAACCCCCGGAAAACAAACGCCGTCGTCTCGCCCGCGTCCTCCCGCCCCACAAAATCCCCGCACACCAACCCTGTCAGGTCGCCCACAACCATACCGGGATCAACCATCGGCTTGGCCATGTTCTTCTCCTGCTCCAGATCATCCACGACAATGCGGTCGAAGCGGCGCATCGTTTCGGGCAGCCAGGGGAGGGCCTGGTCGGTCATCACGGTGAAGCTTCCCGGCTTCAGCCAGTTCGCGTCGAGGAATGGCGCTGGCCTGGGCACTAGGGTCACCGTCGTCACCACCATGTCGGCGCCTTCGATCGCAGCCTTTGCCGTGTCGCAGGGGATTGCTTCCAGACCCCGCGACCGCGCCATCTCGCAAAGTGCGTCGCGGTTGGCGGTGCCGCGGCCGAAGGCGCGGATTTCGCGCAAGGGGAAGAGGTCGGCGAAGGCTTCGAGGTGGCCACGCGCCTGCACCCCGCAACCGATGAAGGCCAGGGATGACGCGTCGCTTCTGGCCATTTGCCTGGCGGCGACGGCGCTCAAGGCGGCCGTGCGTTTCTCGGTCACCCAGTTGCCGTCGACCAGGGCAAGCGGCAGGCCGGTTTCGGCGTCGAGCAGCGTGATCAGCGAATTCAGCGTGGGCAGTCCGCGCGCGGCGTTGCGCGGATTGACGACCAGCGATTTCGTGGCGAGCACCGGCGGCGTGGACGCAACGCCGAGCGTCGCCATGATGTAGCGGTCGTCGCCCGGCAGCACGACCGCCTTCGGCGCGCACCAGACTTCGCCCCGCCTCTGGCCTGATATCTGGCGTTCGATCTCGTCCACCATGTCGACTGTCGAGATCGACAGGCGGTCGAGCAGCGCGGACGACAGATAGGGCAAGGTTTCGGCGGCCAAGGGTCGGTTGTTCATCTTGTCATTTCCCATGGGATCCTCAAACCGCCGCTTCGCGAGAGCGCCCTCATCGCGGGTCTGGACGCCCTCTCACGCTTCCAGCGTCGGCTCCGTGTTCACCTCCAGCGCCTCTTCCGCCTCATCCTCTTCCCCCAGCACCTCGCCATGCACGCCCAATGCCTTTCCGATCCAGATCGGGTCGATCAGATGGTCGCGCTTGGGGTTGGTGGTGTTGGGGTGGATGAGGATGCTGAGGCCGCCATGGTTCAGCATCAGCCAGGGCACCAGCGTGGCGAAGATTTCGGTGGCGAAGGAGACCTGGTACATGGCCTGCTCATGCGGGCCGACCGGCTCGTCGCGCCAGCTGCCCAGGCGCACGCGGAAGCGTTCGG
Source organism: Mesorhizobium sp. M8A.F.Ca.ET.218.01.1.1 (assembly GCF_004791165.1). Lineage (GTDB taxonomy): Bacteria > Pseudomonadota > Alphaproteobacteria > Rhizobiales > Rhizobiaceae > Mesorhizobium. The sequence goes on from NZ_SRUZ01000010.1 coordinate 206,686, forward strand.
CGATGCGCTGGCGCAGCCATTCGGCGTATTGGCGCTGGGCGGCGTCGCCGTAATAGATATGGGCGTGGTAGCTGGCGATCTCGGCGAGTTGTCTCGGGCTGGGCGGTCGGGGTTGCCCGGCTGGCGTTGAACTGGCTTTGCTCATCTCGATGCTCCCCTGGTGACGCCCGAGGGAACTGTAGCCGAAGCGCGGGCGGCTTGTCTGTAGCCCTGCTCAGCCGGCGCGTTTCCAGCAGGCGATGACATGGCCGGGCTCGACCTCGCTCCCGGATGAGGCGGAAGAGGCGCTGGAACCCAACACCGAGCCGTCCCTGCCGGCGTAGACCGGCGTCCATTCCACGCTGCTTCGCCAAGGCATTGCGTGATGCCGTCGGGTGCGCTTCTATCCCTGCCGCGCCATTGGGGGGTCATCATTTGTCTGCTGGGAATCAAACGTCCACCGGCCACGAAGCGAGCGAGGCCGGCTGGCTCGATCTTCATTTCGAATCGTCGCGGCCCGAATACGAGGCGGCCTTGCTCGACGCCGGTATCCGCCCGGGCTGGAGCGTGCTCGACGCCGGATGCGGCAGTGGCGGCTTCCTGCCGCTCATCGCCAGGGCCGTCGGCCCATCCGGCTTCATCGCCGCCCTCGACCTCGCGCCTGAAAACATCGGCCGGGTCGAGGCGCTCGTGGGCACGCTGCCCGAGCCGCCGGAAATTGCCACTGAAGTCGGCAGCATCCTGTCGCTGCCGTTCGCCGACGCATCGTTCGATTGTGTCTGGTCCGGCAATGTCATGCAGTATTTGACGCCGGCCGAGTTTGAGCTTGCCGTCGGCGAGGCCAGGCGCGTCCTGAAGCCGGGCGGCATCCTCGCGGTCAAGGATTTCGATTCGACCATCCTGCAGATCCTGCCCATGGACCGGACCCTGCTGGCGCGGTTCATGGCCGCAAGGCTGCAGGGGTTTCGCGACCGGGGCGTGCTCGGCACCGATTGCGGTTCGACGCTTCCGGCGCGTCTGCGGCAGGCGGGCCTGGAGGTCGTCAGCCGCAAGGGCTGGCTGGTCGAGCGCTGGGCGCCAGCGCCTCGCTTCACGCGCGACTATGTGCGCGACCTGCTGGCCTATTTTGCCAGCGTCGCGCCGGGCTACGCCCTGCCTGACGCCGACCAGGCCTATTGGCGGGAACTGAAGCAGCGGCCGGATCGCCTGCTCGACGATCCCGATTTCTGCTACCGCGAATTCTTCGTCATGGCGGTCTGCCGGGTTTAGCGCTCGGCTGCTCAAGCCGCCGATGCACCGGCTTTATCTCGGCGAACCTCAGCCGGCGCGTTTCCAGCAGGCGATGACATGGCCCGCTTCAACTTCCCGGGCGACAGGTTCGGCCTTGCGGCAGGCGTCGTCGGCCAGCGGGCAGCGGCCAGCGAAGGCGCAGCCGGCAAGGGCATTATCGAGACCGGCATCGGGGCCGGCCTCGATGGCGGCTTCCGCCGTGGTCCGCCCCTCATTGGAAGACGCCGCCAGCAGCATCTGCGTGTAGGGGTGGTTGGGGCCGGCGAAAATCTGGTCGGAGGAACCGGTCTCGACCAGGCGGCCGCGATAGAGCACGCCGATGCGGTCGGCCATATAGCGCACGACCCTGAGATCATGGCTGATGAAGAGATAGGCGGTATCTTTCGTCTTCTGCAGATCGTTGAGCAAGTTGAGCACGGTCGCCTGCACCGAGACGTCGAGCGCCGAGGTCGGCTCGTCGAGCACCACCAGCCTCGGCAGGCCGGCGAAGGCGCGGGCGATGGCCGTGCGCTGGCGCTGGCCGCCCGACAGCGTGCCGGGTTTCTGCTCCGCCGTCGCGCGGGCAAGGCGCACCGAGGCCAAGAGGTCGCCGACGCGCTGCGGTACGGCGCGGCGCGGCAGGCCGGCCAGGCGGCGCAGCGGCCGGCCGAGGATGCGGCCGATGCGCTGGCGCGGATTGAGCGTGCGGTCGGGCGACTGGAACACCATCTGCACGTCGCGGCGCTCGGCCGGCTGGCGCCGCTCGACTAGCGGGGCGACCGGTTTGCCGAACAGGTCCACCGTGCCCGCCGTCGGCGGCTGGAGGCCGGTGACGATGCGGGCCAGCGTCGACTTGCCGGAACCGGATTCGCCGATCAGCCCGAACGTCTCGCCGGCGGCGATGTCGAGGTCGATGCCATGCAGCACCGGCTGGCCGCCGAAGGATTGTTTTATCCCGCGGCAGGAGAGGGCGATTTCGCGCCGCTGGGCAGGGAGGCTGCCGGTGGCCGGCGCGGGCGAGGTGAGGTCGACGGGGCTGGCATCCTCGGCCAGCCTGCCGTCGCGCTTGGTGCGGGTCAGCGTCGGGATCGCCGCGACCAGCGCCCTGGTATAGGCGTGGCGCGGATTGTCGAACACTTCTTCGGCGGCCCCGGTTTCGACGATCGCGCCGGATTGCATCACCGAGACGCGGTCGCAGGAGCGCCTGATGAGGTTGATGTCGTGGCTGATCAGCAGGATCGAGGTGCGGTGCTCGCGGCGCAGATCGTCGAGGATGGCGATGATCTCGGACTGGACGCTGGCGTCGAGCGCGGTCGTCGGCTCGTCCATCACCAGCAGCGCCGGGTCGAGCGCGATGGCGATGGCGATGTTGGCGCGTTGCTGCATGCCGCCCGACAGTTCGTGCGGATAAAGTTTTAGCACGCGCTCCGGATTGGCGACGCGGACGCGACCGAGCAGTTGCGCCGCGCGGCCAAGGGCGTCGTCGCGATGCATCGGGCGGTGGCGCAGGATCGTCTCGGTGATCTGGCCGCCAATGGTCATGCTCGGGTTCAGCGCCGAACCCGGGTGCTGGTAGACGGCGGCGATGCGGTCGCCGCGCAGCCGGCGCAGTTCGACGACGGAGAGGTCGCGGATTTCGCGGTTCTCGAAGGCGAGTTGCGCGGCCTCGACCCGGGCGTGCCTGGGCAGATAGCGCAGCACGGCCAGCGCCACCGAGCTCTTGCCCGAACCGGATTCGCCGACCAGGCCGAGCGCTTCGCCCTGGCCGATCTCGAGCGAAATGTCATCTACCGCGCGATGGATGTGCCTGGCGCCCCGGTAGGAAACCGAAAGGTGCTCGACGCTTAGAACCGAAGACGACGATGAAGAGGACATGCCCGAAACCACTTTCTGTCCGCGCGGCGATCGGGGGCAATCGCTTCCGCTTTCACATAGAACAATCTCTATAAAATTACTCGAATTAAGCCCGGGCGCAATCTAACTTTTACCGACTGGAAGGTTTTCGGGGCACGGCCACACGCCGCCGCGCCTGACGATTTCCGCATGGACAGGGAAGGCTACCGGCATGTCGCACATGATCCTCAGCGCGTTCTTCTTCAACCCGCAGGGCGACCACCGCATGGCCTGGCGCCACCCCCGCGCGCCGGGGCGCGAGGTGCTCGATTTCGACTATTACCGCGAGCTGGTGCAGGCGGCCGAGCGGGCCACGATCGACACCATCTTCGTCGCCGACCACGTGTCGATCTGGGATTCGGTCAAGAGCGGCGTCGCGCACTACGCCAATGCGCGGCTGGAACCGCTGACGCTGCTGTCGGCGCTGGCCGGCGTCACCAGGCATATCGGCCTGATCACCACGGCGTCGAGTTCCTACAGCGAGCCCTACAATGTCGCGCGGCTGTTCGCCTCGCTCGACCATATCTCGAAGGGCAGGGCGTCGTGGAACGTCGTCACCTCGGCGATGGACGAGGAGGCGCGCAATTTCGGCCGCGACGGCAATATCGAGCACGCCTTCCGCTATGAACGCGCCGGCGAATTCCTCGATATCGTCAAGGCGCTGTGGGACAGCTGGGAGGACGAGGCGCTCCTCATCGACAAGGAGACCGGCTATTTCGCCGACCCCGACAAGGTCCATCCGATCGACCACCAGGGCAAACATTTCAAGGTACGCGGGCCGCTCAACGTGTCGCGGCCGCCGCAGGGCCATCCGCTGATCGTGCAGGCCGGCTCGTCCGAGGACGGCAAGAATTTCGCCACCGCCCAGGCCGACGTGCATTTCGCCATCTTCTCCACGCGCGAAGACGGCATCAAATACCGGCAGGACATCAACGAGCGGCTGGCGCGCCACGGCAGGCGGCCGGAAAGCTTCAAGATACTGCCCGGCATCCTGCCGATCGTTGCCGCCTCCGAGGCAGAGGGCCGCGACAAGCAGGAATACCTGCAGACGCTGCTGCCCGACCAGGTCGGCATCGACCTGTTGTCGAGCTGGAGCGGCATCGACCTCTCCGTCTACCCGCCTGATGGCCCGCTGCCGCCGCTGCCGGACGAGAGCACCTTCAATGGCGGGCGCACCTCGCTCAACCGCGTCAAGCAATGGTCGAAGCAGAACCTCAGCCTGCGCGACATCGCCCGCAAGCTCGCCAACAGCGGCTCGGTGCCGACGGTGGCCGGCACGCCGAAGCAGATCGCCGACCAGTTGGAAGACTGGTACGTCGCCGGCGCCTGCGACGGCTTCAATCTGATGTTCCCGCTGCTGCCCGAGGACTGGGTGAATTTCGCCGAGCAGGTGGTGCCGGAACTGCAGCGGCGCGGCCTGGTGCCGACCGAATACGCGCCCGGCACGCTGCGCGACCGCTTCGGCCTTGCCCGCCCCGCCAACCGCTTCGCCGAGCAGCGCGCCAATCAGCGCGCCGTGTCCTGAGAGGCAAAGCCATGACCGCCGCGCCGAACCTCCAGCCCCGCGAAGCCACCGCTCCGCGCCTCGTCAACGTGCTGCACAGCCCCAAGCGCATCCGCGTCAAGTTCGGCGGCCGCACCATCGCCGACAGCCGCAACGTGCTGGTGCTGCGCTCCAACCATTTCCTGCCGATCTATTTCTTCCCGCCGTCGGCGATCGATCCTTCGGTGCTGAAACCGTCGCTGCATCGCGAGCCGCATGCGGTCGGCGGCGAGACCGCCTATTGGGACATCGACAGCGGCGACAAGCGCGCCGCCAACGCGGCCTGGTCGTTCACAGCACCGCCGGATGAAAACCTGGCGCCGCTCGCCGGCCGCATTGCCTTCACCTGGAAATCGGTCGACCAGTGGTTCGAGGAAGAGGAAGAAGTCTTCGTCCACGCCCGCGATCCCTATGCGCGCATCGACGTGCTGCAGAGTTCGAGCCATGTCGAGGTCTGGTTCGACGGCGAGATCATCGCCGACAGCCATCGTCCGGTGCTGCTGTTCGAGACCCATCTGCCGACGCGTTTCTACCTGCGGCCGGAGGACATCAGGCTGGAGCGGCTGACGGCGTCCGGTTCGACGACGCGATGTCCCTACAAGGGCATCGCCTCCTACTGGTCGGGCCTTCTCGGGGATGGTTCGGTTCGCCCCGACATCGCCTGGAGTTATCGCGAGCCGATCGACGAGGTCGCGAAAATCAAGGGCCTGATCGCCTTCTATCCGCAGGCGGTCGACCGCATCCATCTCGACGGCCAGCCGGCCTGACGGCGGCTTTTTCCCAACTTCCCATTCAAGAGAGAAAAACAATGACGAAACGTTCCGACATCGATCTTCTGCGCAGCCAGTCCCCACGCAATGCGTCCCGTGATATCTGGAATGTCGCGGTGGACGAATACGCGCAAGGCTTTCTCAAGCGCCGCGACCTCCTGAAATACGCGGCACTTCTCGGCCTCACCGGCTTTGCCGCCTCGCAGGGGCTGTTCACGCCAGGCGCGGCGCGCGCGGCGACTGCCGGCGGCACGGTGCGCGTCGGGCTCGGCCAGCCGACCAAGGCGATCGATCCCGTCACGATCACCGATCCGGCCAGCATCGGCGTGATCAGCCAGGTCGGCGAGTATCTCATCCTCGACGATCCCAAGGACGGCCTCCAGCCGAAGCTTGCCTTGTCGTGGGAAGCCGACGAGACCGCCAGGCGCTGGACCTTCAAGCTGAGGCCAGGCGTCAAATTCCACGACGGCCGCACCGTGACCGCCAAGGATGTGGTTGCAAGCTTCGAACGGCTTGTCGACCCGGCCAGCGGCTCCTCGGCCTTGTCGGCCTATAAGGGCATCCTCTCCAAGGGCGGCGCCAAGGTCGTCGACGACGAGACGGTCGCCTTCGATCTCGACCAGTCCAACAGCAACTTCCCGTTCTATGTCTCCTCCGACGTCTACAACGCCGTCATCGTGCCGGCCGACTATGCCGGCGATTTCGAGAAGACCTTCAACGGCACCGGCCCGTTCAAGCTGGAGTCCTTCCGCCCCAAGCAGGGCGCCAGCTTCGTGCGCAACCCCGACTATTGGGGCGACAAGGCGCTGCCCGACCGCGTCGAGATCAAGTTCTTCGACGACGAACAGGCGCAGGTTCTGGCGCTGCAGGCCGGCCAGCTCGACGTCATCCCGAGCACCACGCGGCTGGAGCTGGCGATCGAGGGCAACCCCAACTTCAAGCTGCTCAGCGTGCAGGCAAGCTCGCATGATCCGGCGCATCTCAGAACCGACCAGGCGCCGTTCACCGACAAGCGCATCCGCCGCGCGCTGGCGCTGACCATCGACCGCGAGGCCGTGGTCAAGGGCCTGCTCAAGGGCCGCGCCATCGTCGGCAACGACACGCCCTTCGCGCCGATCTTCCCCTCGGCCGATCCGTCTGTGCCGCAGCGCAAGCAGGACATCGCCGAGGCCAAGCGCCTGCTTGGCGAGGCCGGCGTGCCCAATGGGTTCGAGGTGACGCTGACTACCGAGCGCGCCTATGACATTCCCGATTATGCGGTGATCATCCAGAATTTCGCGAAAAAGGCCGGCATCGACATCAAGCTCAACGTGCTGCCGCAGGATGCCTATTACGGCTCGGCGACATTCGGCTCCTCGCCGTGGCTGGACTCCAATCTCGGCATCACCGATTTCGGCCATCGCGGCACGCCCGACATCTTCCTCAACGCGACGCTGAAGAGTTCGGGCGCCTGGAACGCGGCGCATTTCAACAATGCGGACTATGATGCGCTGCTCATCGACTACGGCAAGGCGCGCGACCTGCAGGCGCAGCGGCTCGCCGCCGGCAAGATCCAGACCCTGCTGCTCGACGAGACGCCGCTGATCATCAGCTATTTCTCGCAATACAGCCGCATCGTCAGCGCCAAGGTCGAAGGCGTGCGCTTCACTGCCATCTCGCATCTGCTGCTCGACAAGGTGTCGTTCGTGTGATCGCCTCGATGGCGGTCGTCAGGCCCCTGGCGGCGCGCGCGGGTTCGCTGCTTCTGACGCTGTGGCTGGTCAGCGCGCTGGTCTTCCTCGCCGGGCAGGTGCTGCCCGGCGATGTCGGCCGCGTCATGCTCGGCCCGTTCGCCGATGCGCAGGCGGTCGCCGAACTCAACCGCAAGCTCGGCACCGACCAGCCGATCCTCGCGCAATACTGGCACTGGTTCAGCCGGGCGATGACGGGGGATTTCGGCGACTCGCTGTCGATGCGCGCCCCGGTGGCGCCGTTCGTGCTGGAGAGCATCAGGAACTCCGCCGCACTGGCCGGCGTCGTGCTGCTGTTTCTCGTGCCGATCGGCATCGGCGCCGGCGTCGCCGCCGGCCTGCGCCCGGGGAGCCTTGCCGACAGGCTGATCGTGCTCACCGGCGTCTCGCTCTCGATCGTGCCGGACTTCGTCTCCGGCCTTTTGCTGCTGATGGTCTTCGGCCTGTGGCTGGCCTGGTTTCCGATCACGGGCGCGGCGCCGCAAGCCTCCGGCTTCTGGACGACCAGCTACTACCTCATCCTGCCGGCGCTGCCGCTGGTGCTGAATCTGATCGGCTATGTCGCGCGCATGACCAGGGCAGGGGTGATCGAGGCGCGTGGCGCCGACTACACCCGCACCGCCATCCTCAAAGGCTTGAGCCCCTCGCAAGTGCTGTTCAAGCACGTGCTGCGCAATGCGGTGGTGCCGACAGTCGCCGTCATCGCCACGCAGAGCGGCTTCCTGCTCGGCGGCCTGGTGGTGATCGAGGCGCTGTTCGGCATACAGGGGCTCGGCAATCTTGTGTTGAGCGCCGCCAAGGCGCGTGACTTCCCGATGCTCGAGGCCGGCGTGCTGGTGATGGCGGCGATCTTCGTGTCGACGGCCGCGATCGGCGATCTCCTGCAGGCGCTGCTCGATCCGCGCCAGCGCCGCCGGAGCGCGCCATGACCGATCTGGCGCAATCCCCGGCGCGCGGCGACATCAGGCTCTCCTGGATCGGCCGGTTGCGCGGCGTGATGCCCGATGTGGCGCCGTCGACCGTGATCGGGTCGGTGGTGCTGCTGTTCTGGGTCGCCTGCGCGCTGTTTGGCGCGCTGTTCGTGCCGTTCGATCCCTATGCCGAGGATTTCCTGTCCATGATGACGCCGCCCGACGCGGTGCACTGGTTCGGCACCGACCAGCTCGGCCGCGACGTGCTCTCGCGCATCATCGTCGGCTCGCGCGACATCCTTTTGGTGGCGCCGCTGGCGACGCTGGCGGGTGTTGCTTCAGGCAGCGTCATCGGCCTGGTGCTCGGCACCTTTGGCGGCCTGGTCGATGCCGTCGGCGCGCGGCTGCTCGACGCGGTCATGTCGCTGCCCTTCATCGTGCTGGTGACGATGGCGCTGGTGGCGATCGGCCCGTCCAACCTCACCGTCATCGCGGTGATCGGCCTTGCCTATGCGCCGCTGGTGGCGCGCACCGTGCGCACCGCCGCGCGCGAACAGCGCGAGCGCGACTATGTCAGCGCCGCCCGGCTGGCCGGCGAAGGGCGGCTGGCGATCATGTTCCTGGAAATCCTGCCCAATGTCCGGGAAACCATCCTGATCGAGCTGATCACCCGGCTCGGCTACGCCTTCTTCTCGATCGCGACGCTGAGCTTCCTCGGCCTCGGCATCCAGCCGCCATCGGCCGACTGGGGGCTGGCGATCGCCGACGGTTACGGCTTCCTCACCGGCGGCAAATGGTGGGTGGTGGTGTTCAATTCGGCGGCGATCATTTCGCTGGTCATGGCCACCAACCTCATCGCGCAAGGCATCGGCGCTTTCGAACAAGGCGACAAATAGGCTGTGGGCGCCATGCAATGGTCGGCTATTCGATCGAATTTCTTTACAACCCGTTAATTCGGCCATGCATCAATAAGCATCTGCTAATTATCGGTGCGCGTGGGGTACGCAATGACCAAAAATCTCGGCAATGCACGCTATGTGCCGCCCAAGGACACGAGCATTTCCTTGTTCAGCAGGGTCGCGCCGGCGCTGTTCCCGCTCGTCGCGGCGGCGTTGGGCTACTTGATCGGGCGGCAGTTCCTCGGCCTATAGGACCATAGACATCAGGCGCCGGTCTCGGCTGTCGCCTCCTCAGCGCCGGCGTCGGCTCGCCTGACGCGATCGCTCGCCAGAAGCACGACAGGGCAGGCGACGGCGGCCAGCACGGCGGTCGCCGTGTCGCCGAAGAACAGCTCTTCGCCCGGCCGCTGGGTGACGCCCATCACCACCATCGCCGCGCCCTTGGCCGCTTCCCTGGCGATCGCCTGGTCGGGCGTGGCGCGCGTTCTGATGGCGGTCTCGACGGCGACGCCATAGCGGTCGGCGAGATCGGCGACATCCTTGAGCACGGCCTCCTCGCGGCGGTGCGAAACCGAGCCTGGCCGGCTGCCCTTGCGGGCCTGCGAGACATAAAGGACTTTGACGCGCGCCCGGTGCGGCCGCGCCAGGGCCAGCGCGAAATCAGCCGCGCGCCGCGCGACCTCGGTGCCGTTGACGGGAACCAGAATGGTCGCGCCGGCACGCAGCATCGGCATCCTGCCGCTGGATTTGGCGCCATTCAGCACCAGGCAGAGCGGGCCGTCGAAGCCGCTGGTGATATCGTTCAGCGTGCCGCTGAATGTGCCTTTGCCGGTCAGCGCGTTGTCGAGCCCGACCAGCAGAAGGCCGTAGCCCTTGCGGGCCTCGGCGGCAATGGTCTCGGTGGTGGCTTCAAGCTCGGCGCGGGCCGTGAGATGGATCTTGTCGACGGGCGTGTCCTCGGCCTTGCTGACAGCCCTGGCGCTTCTGGCCGCTCCCCTCTTGACCTGTTTCGAGGCCCGCTCGGGGCCTTTGTCACGGGCAGGGCCGGGCAATTTGCCGTCCTCGAGGTGGAGCAGCGTGGTCGGCATGCCGGTGCCGCCGCCGACGAGCCCGGCGAGATAGGCGGTGAACTTGCCGACCGGGCTGTCGTCGACGAGCAGCAGCAATCGCTCCAGTTTGGAGACGAAGCCGCGTTCGTCGAGCAGTTCTCGGTCGACGCGCTGCTTTTCGGCATCGCCGACCGGCAGCCGGCCGAGCGCCCAGCGCAGCATTGGCGGCATGGCGAGCGTCGTGATGACGGCCATGGTGACGATCATCGTGAACAGATTGTGCGACAGGATGTTCATCGACAGGCCGATCGAGGCGACGATGACCTCGGTCGAGCCGCGCGCGTTCATGGCGCTGCCGACGGCGGTCGCCTCCTTCAGCGACATGCCGGCCAGGCGGCCGCCGAGAAAGGCTCCCGAGAATTTGCCGATGCTGGCGATCAGCACCAGCGCCAGCGTCAGCAGCGCCAGCGTCGGGTCAGAAAGCACGGTGAGGTTTGCGGACAAGCCGGCCATGCCGAAGAACACTGGCATGAACAGCGCCGTGATGACGCCGCGCAGCTGGCCCTCTATGTGGTCGGACAGGATCGGCGATTCCCCGACCAGTATGCCGGCGACGAAGGCGCCGAGCACGGTGTGGACGCCGATCAGATTGGTGATCAACGCCATCACGCCCATAATGATGATGATGACGGTGACGACGGCATACTCGCTGCGGAAGGAGTCGTTGCTCCAGCGGATCAGGGTGAACACCAGGCGGCGGCCGATGGTGAAGGAAAACACCATGAACAGCGCCACTTCGACCACCGTGATGATGAGCGGCAGCACCTGCAGGCTGCCATTGGTGGCGATGCCGAAGGTGACGGCGATGATCAGCCAGCCGATCGTGTCCTCGATGATGGCGGAGGAGACGATGACCTGGCCGAGATTGCGGCGCATGAAGTTCATCTCGCGCACCACCATGGCGACGATCTTGACCGAGGAGATCGACAGCGCGGTGCCGAGGAACAGTCCGGCGACGATGCGCTCACCCGGCTCGGGCAGGAGGGAATCCGGCAGCACCTGCGCCAGCGCGAAGCCGCAGACAAAGGGCACGACGACGCCGGTGATCGAGATCGAAAAACAGGCCGCGCCCACCCGCCGCACGAGGCGCAGATCCGTCTCCATCCCGGTAAGCAGGAGAAGCAGCAGGATGCCGAGCTGCGAGACGGCATCGATCATGCTTTTCTGCGCGGGATCGGTGGAGAAGATCAGATGCTGGGCGTCCGGCCATATCCAGCCGAACAGCGACGGCCCGAGCAGGATGCCGCCGATCAGCTGGCCCATGATCGCCGGCTGGCCATAGCGCTGGAAGATTTCGCCGAGGCCACGGCCGACCAGAAGCAGGAGTACGATCTCGGCGACGAATAATCCCTCCGCCGAGCCGCCGATGCCCGAGGCGTGGCCGGCCGGCTGCGCGGCCAGCGCGTGGTTTGCCGGCGCCAGAACGAAAATGGCCAGCGAAAGGGCGGCCGCTGTACCGTGCGGCCTCGTTGCCGATGGATGGATCATGGGTCCCTTCAAGACGCCGCCGCGGACTGACCATCACAACGCGCGGCCGACGTTTGCGTTGCAGCCATCCGTCGCGAGTTGTTGGCGTCCGGCATCGAGGTCAGACGTGGACGTTACCGAAGGAGAGTTCGCCGTCGTCGCCTGGCGTCAGGAAGGCGGCCGCCAGCAGGCCGGCATAGAGGAGGGCAACCACGGCGACGATGGCCGCGCCCGGTATGGGACCGAGCGCCGCCGCGCCGACGGCCTCGCGCATTGTGCCGACAAAGCCGACCGGCACGCCTTGATCGATGAGGCTCGGGGTCGACAGTTTGAGGATCCAGGCGAGCAGCAGGATCAGCATCATGTGCACGTAGTTGCGGCGCAGACGGCGCGCCAGCGCCACGCGCTGCGAAACCAGGAATTTTGGGGTGCGCAGGCTCTCGCCGACGACCAGCAGCCAGTCGGAGGCGAAATCGGGCTGCGGCGAGAAGATCTGCGCGAAATAATGGCGCTCGAACTGGCGCACGCGGGCGCGGTAGACGTCGAAGAAGCGGTAGCGGCGCGCCTCGATCCACAACAAAAGCAGCACCAGCAGCATGGCGAACAGCAGCACGCCGTGATGGGCGCTGGCCGTCGACAGCGACACGGACAGCATCGCCGCGACAACGGTGATCGCCCAATTGCTGGTGCGGTCGAGGCGGTCGCGCCAGCCGGCCATGCGGGCGATCTCGGCGCGATGGAAATGGGACATAACGGTGACCAGTTCGCCTGGCGAAAGCGGTCTGCCGACGGGCGTTGCCGGCGCATCGTTCATGACTTCCTCCCAGCCGACAACGCTTATGAGGCAATGTCGTTCCGGCAGGCGGTCATTCCGGGCCGCCGATCCAGTCGACTAGTAGTGCGACGAGCCCAAAGGCGCCGCCGATGGCGCAGACCGCCGGCCACCCGGCCCAGGCCCAGGCAACACCGGCCAGCAATGAGCCGATGGCGCCGCCGATGAAGAAAATGCCGACGAACAGGCCATTTAGGCGGCCGCGCGCCTCGGGCCGCAGCAGGTTGATGGCGCGGCGGCCGAGCGTCTGATCGCCGGTGACGCCGATGTCGAGCAGCACGGCGCTGATGCCCATCAGCACGAGCGGCGTCCAGGACGTTCCGGACAAGAAGGAGCCGGCCCAGGCCGCCAGCGCCATCGCACCGATCAGCACGAGATGGCAGAAGATGGTGGCGGATCGTGTCCAGCCATGGTCGCCGGCGCGGCCGAACAAAGGCGTGACCACCGCACCGCCGGCACCGACGAGCGCGAACAGCGCGATACCGCGCTGGCCAAGGCCGAAGGGTGGCTGCGCGAGCCGCAGGGCGACCGCCGTCCAGAACAGGCTGAACGCCGCCATCACCAGGGCCGCCGTCAGCGCGCGGCGCCGCAGCACCGGCTCCTCGTGCAGCAGATGGAACAGTGAAGCGATCAGCTTGCCATAAGACGATTTCGCCACCGGCCGCCGGCGCGGCAGCGTGAAGGCAAGCACGATGGCGAGCAGCGTCAAGGCGGCGGCGCTGAGGCCGTAGAAGGCGCGCCAGCCCCAGGCGTCGGCGACGAGGCTGGCCAACGGCCGCGCCAGCAGGATGCCGATCATCAGCCCGCTCATCACGTCGCCGATGACGCGGCCTGCCTCGCCGGGCGGGGCCATCGAGGCGGCGATCGGCACCAGAATCTGGATCGCCGAACAGGCGGCGCCGAGCACGAACAGGACGATCAGCAGCGAGGCGATGGTGGGCGCCAGCGCCGCCACGCCGGCCGCCAATGCCGCCGCGACCAGCATGCGCAGGATCAGGGTGCGGTTCTCGGCGAGGTCGGCCATCGGCACCAGGAAGAACAGGCCGGCGGCATAGCCGAGCAGCGTCACCATGGCGACAAGGCCAACGCTCGCGGCGCCAGCGCCGAGCGACGGGCCGATCAGCCCAACCAGCGTCTGCGGCGCGAACAGGTTGGTGACGATGATGCCGGTGGAGGCGGCAAACAGCAGCGTCTGCGGGCCGGTGATGGTTTGAACCGGAAGCCGGCCGGCTGTTTGGCCGTCATTGGAATCGAGCATGAAGTCCTCAATGAAGCTGCATATCGTGCAAGGACTTTATGCCAAAGCTTCATCATGCTACAATTCAATCAATTCGATAATGATTATGCGAGGTGCGCATGAACATCCATGATCTCGAAGCCTTCGTCGCCGTTGTGGAAACCGGCTCGATCGTCGGCGCCTCGGCCAGGCTCAACCTCACCCAGCCGGGTGTCACGCGCCGCATCCAGAACCTCGAGGACGGGCTGGCGACAGCACTTCTCGACCGCCAGTCGAAGCCGCTGAAGCCGACCGCCTCCGGACGCGAGGCCTATGAGCATGGCCGCCGCGTGCTGCGCTCGCTTGAGGATCTGAAGGCCGGCGTCTCGCCGCAAGGCGAGGTCAAGGGCGAGTTCCGGTTGGGCATCATGCCTTATCTCTCGGATGCAGCACTTGCGCTGCCGCTCGACAGCCTGCGCGCCGCCTTTCCGTACCTGACGCTGCGCATCAGTTCGGGCTGGTCGCCAAGGCTGGTGGAGCAGGTGGCGCGCAGCGAGCTCGACGCGGTGGCGGTGTGCCTTGCCGAAGGCCTGGCGCCGCCCGACGAACTGGTCTGCGACGATCTCGGCGCGCAATCGGTGCTGCTAGTCGCGTCCCCCAGCCTTGGCGTGCCGAAGCCGGCGAAACTCGCCGACCTGTCGCGCTTCGCCTGGGTGATGAACGAAAACGGCTGCGGTTTTCGCGCCTTCATCAAGCAGAGTTTCGAGGCCGCGAGGCTGCCGTTCCAGGTCGGTGTGGAGGCGCTCAGCGTCGACCTCCGAATGTCGCTGGTGGCGCGTGGCCACGGCATCGGCATCGTCACCCCGGGCGCCTTCGCCGACAGCCGCTGGCGCGACGCGGTGGAGGTGATCGACTGTCCCGACTTCAAGCCGCAAGTGCGCGCCTGGCTGCTGCACCGTCCGCCGGCCGGGCGGCTGGCGCGTCCGATCGCGCTGTTCCGCGACGCACTGATCGACGGGCTGAAGGTGCCGATGCCGCTGGTGTCGTAGGTGCGCGGGACGTTGAATTTCGCCAGAATTTCTCGAATCCGATCAAGCTGCTGCGCGGAATTGCTCAAGTGCCGATTCCAGGTTCAAACGGTTATGGCTCTTGAGAATCCCTTTGCCTTCGGCAACATGGCTGCCATGGCCGAGGCACGAAAATGAACAAGCCGATTTCCGCCGCACCGCGCAAACCCGCGCGCATGTCACCGATGGCGCTGACCGAGGCGCTGGTGGCGCGCACCATGCGCGTTGTCGAGGATGCCGGACCGACGCCGGGCATGATCTATATGACTGACCAGGATTATGCGCGGTTTCGTGACGAGATCCTGGCCTCGGCACCGGCCGGGCCGCTGAAACTGTTCGCCTATGGCTCGCTGCTGTGGAAGCCCGCCGGCGAGGTGAGGGGCGGCGAACGGGCGGTGGCGCGGGGCTGGCACCGGTCGTTCTGCTTCACCGTGCAACGCTTTCGCGGCACGCTCGATCAGCCCGGCCTGATGATGGCGCTCGACCGTGGCGGTCAGTGCCAGGGCATGGTGTTCGAGATCGCCGAGCCGGTAGCCGAAAATCTGGAGGCGCTGCTGCGCCGCGAAATGACCATCCTGCCCGCCGTCAACGTGCCGCGCTGGCTGCGGGTGAGGACCGAAGGCGGGATGAGCCGGGCGCTCGGCTTCGTCGTCGATCCCGCCAATTCGCGCTATGCCGGCAAGCTCGACAAGCCAGCGGTCGCCGCAACGCTGGCGAGCGCCGTCGGCCATTGGGGCTCGGGCGCGCAATATCTGTTCGAGACGATCCGCCACCTCGACGCCTGCGGCATACGCGACCGCAATCTGTGGCAGTTGCAGGAGCTGGTGGCGCAGGAGATCTGGCGGGTGCATGCGGCCGGCTAGTGGTTTTGCACGAAACCGGACGCCGCGTTGACCGATCGCCTGCCTTGGCGATTGGCGGATCCGCCCACCGCTTCGTCATCCACGGGCGGAGCAAGGAGCGAAGCGACGCGGCGCAGGCCCCTGGAGCTGCTTCGCAGCCCAAGGGATCCATGCCGTGGCACATAAGCGCCGCCACGATGCTGAATTCTGCTCCGCTGCACCCTCGATCAAGGTCGCGGCATGGATCCCAGGGTCTCCGCGACGGAGCTTCGCTCCTGCTTCGCCCAGGGATGACGAAGTTTGGGCTTCGACTAACCGCCCAACCAATCTTCCGCTTGACGAACATATATCTCTGTGGTTATACGTCAACCAATAGCCAACGGGTTATCGATCTCGGATGCCGGACGCTCATGACATGATCTTCAGGACGCTCGCCGACCCGACAAGGCGGGCGATCTTCGAACGGCTGTGCCAACAGGGAGAGCAGACGGTCGGGGCGCTGACGATACAGGCCGGCGTCTCGCAGCCGGCGGTGTCGAAGCATCTGGGCGTGCTCAAACAGGCGGGGCTGGTGCGCGACCGCCATGAAGGCCGCCAGACGCATTACAGCGCGCAGCTTGCCGCGCTGGCGCCGCTGATGGACTGGACGCGTGAGATGGCCGGGTTCTGGGAAAGCCGGTTCGACGACCTCGAGGATTTACTCAAAAGGATGGACCAGTGAACGATAGGGCCCAGGAGACCCGCACTGTCGTCGTCGAGCGGCAGATTTCCCATCCGCCTGAAAAACTCTGGCGCGCGCTGACGCAGCCGCATCTGATGGAGGAATGGCTGATGAAGAACGATTTCAGTCCGGTCGTCGGTCATCGCTTCAACATCAGCGCCGATTGGGGCGGCGTGCTGGACTGCGAGGTGCTTGCCGTCGAGCCGCACAGGACGCTGTCCTACACCTGGAACCTGGCGCACCAGGATCCGGCCTTCGATCTCAGGAGCGTGGTGACTTTCACGCTCACCCCGACGCCAACGGGAACCCATCTGCGCATGGAGCAGGCCGGTTTCCGGCCCGACCAGAGACGGGCCTATGGCGGCGCCAAAACCGGTTGGCCGCAATTCCTGGAGAAGCTGGAAGAGCTTCTGGCGCGAACGGACTGAGAGTTCCCGGCCAGGCTGAAAACCACACAGCAGTATCAAAGGGCGGTTCTGCGCCAGCAAAACCCATGGAGAAATGCGATGAAGATCAAACTGACCAGCATCTATGTCGACGATCAGGAAAAGGCGCTCGCCTTCTACACCGGTGTGCTCGGCTTCACCAAGAAGGCCGATTTCAGCAATGGGCCGTTCCGCTGGCTGACGGTCGTCTCGGCCGAAGAGCTGGACGGGACCGAATTGCAGCTGGCGCTGAACGACAACCCGGCGGCCAAAACCTACCAGCAGGCGATCTTCAAGCAGGGCCAGCCGGCGCTGATGCTGTTCACCGACGACATCAAGGGCGATCATGAGCGCATCAAGGCGAATGGCGGTGCCTTCGCCATGGCGCCGACCGCGGTGACCGGCTCAACCATCGCGCAGGTGAACGATGGCTGCGGCAATCTCATCCAGATCACGGAACTGGCGCGCTGGTAAGGCGCCGGGTTTCAACGAATAGTGCAAGAGGAGGCAGAATTGGACTGGAGCAAATGGATACGGCAGGCGCATCGCTGGCTGTCGATGATTTTCACGATCACCGTCGCCGCGAACTTCGCCACCATGGCGTTCGGGCAGCCGCCCGCCTGGGTGGTCTATTCGCCGCTTCCGCCGCTCTTCCTTTTGCTGTTCAGCGGCCTCTATATGTTCGTGCTGCCCTATGTCGCGAAAGGGCGCGTCGCGCAACGTGCCAACGGATAGGAACGGATGGGGAAATCGACAAAACCAGCCGCCAAGGCTGAGCCGAAGCTGCTTTCCGGCGGCAACCCGCGGATCGCCAAGGGCCATGGCGATGCGCCGGTGCAGGCCTATATCGCGGCCATGCCGGGCTGGAAGCGCGAGGTCGGCCAACGCCTCGATGCGCTCATCGAACGCGCCGTGCCCGGCGTGCGGAAGGCGGTCAAATGGAACTCGCCGCTCTATGGCGTCGAAGGCGAGGGCTGGTTCCTCGGCATCCATTGCTTCACGCAATACATCAAGGTGGCTTTCTTTCGCGGCCTAGCGCTGGACCCGGTGCCGCCTGGCGCGTCCAAGAGCGGGGATACGCGCTATCTCGACATCCGCGAGGACGACGCGTTCGACGAGGCGCGGTTCAGCGCCTGGGCGAAGCAGGCCAGCCAATTGCCTGGCGAGCGCATGTAAGCGCTCTATTTGTCAGTTCGAAGGAGAAACATCATGACGACCACGGAAGCGCAGGCGAGCAAATCTCCCTCCGAACTGATCGACGGCAGGATCAAGGAATTGGGCGACTGGCGCGGCGAGATGCTCGCCAGGTTGCGCACGCTGATTCATCAAGCCGATCCCGACGTGGCCGAGACGTGGAAATGGCGCGGCGTGCCGGTGTGGGAGGATGCCGGCATGATCTGCACGGGCGAGACCTACAAGGCCGTCGTCAAGCTGACCTTCGCCAAGGGTGCGGCGCTGCCCGATCCGGCGCGGCTGTTCAACTCCAGTCTCGAAGGCAATACGCGCCGCGCCATCGACTTCCAGCAAGGCGAAGAGGTGGACGAGGAGGCCTTCAAGGCGCTGGTGCGCGCCGCCGTTGCTTTGAACAAGTCGAAGGCGCGAAGGTAGTCTGCCGCGTGATAGTCATAGCGCGTGACGGTCAAAGCTGTAGTGGTTTGGTCGCCGCGAGCGATCGGCCCCGTTTACGATCTGGGAAGCTTGATGGTGCTAGATAGCGCCGGATGATGGCTGGCCAGCCGGGCCGGCCGGGTTTGGATTCGCCGCCATGAACAGCAGCCCTATGCGCATGCCGTGGGTGGACACGGCCAAAGGCCTCTCGATCATCCTCGTGGTCATGATGTACTCGGCCTACAACACCGGCGAGTACACGGGCGGGGTGGGCTTTCTCCACTATGTCATCGGCTTCGCGACGCCGTTTCGCATGCCCGAATTCTTCCTGATCTCCGGACTTTTCCTGTCGCAGGTGATCGACCGGCCATGGCGGCGCTATGTCGACCGGCGCGTCGTCCATTACCTCTATTTCTACGTGCTGTGGGCGATTATCTCGATCGGCCTGAAGATCGGCATCTTCAGCAGGGACCCCGCCGGCATGCTGCACGACCTCGCAATGGCCGTCGTGCAGCCCTATGGCGTGCTGTGGTTCATCTACATGCTGGCGGTGTTCGGCCTTGCGGCGAAACTGCTGCGCCAGTTTACGGTCCCCGCCTGGATCGTCATCCCGATCGCCGCCTGCCTGCAGATGTGGGCGCCGCATCCCGATAGCTACGCGGTCGAACAATTCGCGGCCTATTTCGTCTTTTTCTACGTCGGCTTCGTCATGGCGCCGCTGGTGTTCAGGCTCGTCGAATGGACGCAGGCCCGCCCGGCGCTGGCCGTCGCCGGGCTGCTCCTGTGGGCTGTTGTCAACGGCCTGCTGGTCTATTCGCCGGGCTATGCCATGCAGCCGGTCGGCATGCGGATGGGCTTGGCGGCATGGCCGCCGCTGCATCTCACCTTGGCGGTCGCCGGCGCGGTGGCGCTGTGCGTGCTTGGCGGTTTCCTGTCGAAATTCCCGGCCATGGAATGGCTGCGCTGGCTGGGCGAGCACTCACTGGTCGTCTATGTCGCCTTCACCATCCCGATGTCGCTGTTTCGCGGCGCGGCACTCGCAAGCGGCCTCCTGACCGACACCGGCATGCTCAGCCTGGCGGTGCTGCTGGTGTCGATCATCAGCCCGGTGATCCTCTACTTCATCGTCCAGCGCATCGGTTTCGGCATGTTCCTGTTCGAGCGGCCAGCCTGGGCGCATGTCGACGACGGCAGCGCCGCGCAAGCTGCGTCGAAAACACCGCTGCCTGCCGCCGCCACCCAGTCAAGCCGGACATAACAAAGCCGCAAGAGGCCCTGCAGCCTGCCTCAGCCGTCCCGCAGCCAGACCAGCATCTCGCCGGGCTCGCGGTTGTCCCAGGCGAAATAGGGGATGGCGGTCAGGCGCGTCTCGACCTTGGCCGGCGGTTCGGAGCGATAAAGCCCGTCCTGCCAGCCGTCGCCGGCATCGGCTTGCGCCGTGGCTGCAAGCGTCACCACGCCGCCGAGCAGGTCCGGTTCGTCATGCGCCTCGATGCCGGCTGTGCGCGGCAGGGTCAGTCGATGCAGGCTGGTGTCATTGTCGGTCGCCTCGACGCAGTAGATCAGCGGCCCGCGCGACAGCGCGACGCGGCCGGCATCCTGCCGCACCTCGGGATTGGCATAGAGCCGCTCGATCGGCATTTCGAGGTCGAGCCTGACACGGTCGCCTTTTTTCCAGCTGCGGCGGATGGCGGCGTAGCCGTCGCTGGTCACGTCCTCGAGGTCGATCGTCTCGCCGTTGATTTCGAGCCTGGCGGCGGAACTCCAACCCGGCACCCGCAGATGCAGCGTGAACTCCACTGCGGCCTGCGGCTCGACCGTGATCTCGACCGAGCCGTCCCAGGGATAGCGGCTCGCCTGCGTCAGCGTCACCGGCACGCCCGCTATGTCGAAGCGGGCGGTGGAGTCGCCATAGAGGTGCACGGCCAGCGCATCGTCGGACAGGCTGTAGAAATAACTGCCGATGGAAGCGACCATGCGCCCGATATTGGGCGGGCAGCAGGGGCAGCGGTGCCATTTCCATCTGTTGTGCTTGCCCCGGCTTTCCAGCGGGTTCTCGTAGAAGAACAGCGAGCCGTCGAGCGACAGGCCGGAGATCGAGCCATTGTAGAGCGCGCGCTCCATCATGTCGGCATAGCGAGCGTTCGGCCCCATGCCGAGCATGCGGCTGGCCCAGAACACCAAACCGACCGAGGCGCAGGTCTCGGCATAGGCGGTTTCGTTGGGCAGGTCATAGTCGCTGGTGAAACCCTCATTGTGCGCCGACGGCCCGAGCCCGCCGGTGATATAGAGGTTTTTCGTGGTGAGGTCGTCCCACAGCCGGTCGAGCGCCAGCCGCAGCGTGTCGTCGCCATATTCGGTGGCGATGTCGGCCATGCCCGAATAGAGATACATGGCCCTGACCGCATGGCCGACGACCTTGTCCTGCTCGCGCACCGGGATGTGCGACTGGCTGTATTCATAGGTCTTGAAATGATAGGCCTTCGGATCGGCGCCGCGAGCGCGGGCCTCCTCGTCGAAATAATGCGGCTCAAGGCCACGCTGGTCGATGAAGTATTTGGCCAGCTCCATGTATTTCCGCTCGCCGGTCACCCGCGCCAGCTTGACCAACGCCAGCTCGATCTCCTCATGGCCGCAATAGCCCTTTTTCTTGCCGGGCTCGGGGCCGAGTACCGAGGCGATGTGGTCGGCATAGCGGCACATGATGTCGAGCAGCTTGCGCTTGCCGGTCGCCTGGTAGTAGGCGACCGCGCCCTCGATCAGGTGGCCGGCGCAGTAAAGCTCGTGGCAGTCGCGCAGATTGGTCCAGCGCTTGCCGGGCTGGATGCGCTGGTACCAGCTGGAGAGATAGCCGTCTTCCTGCTGCAGTCTGCCATACATGTCGATGACGGCGTCGATCTTCTTCTCCAGTTCGGGATTCTTGCGCCGGTAGAGCGAATAGGCCGCGGTCTCGATCGTCTTGCCGAGATCGGAATCCCAGAACATCTGCGTGGTCACCGTCGAACCGGTGAAGCCGGGGGAGGCGGCCTCGTCGGGCGACGGCGAGTGGAACGGAATGACGATGCCGGGCGAGGGACGGTCGGGGTCGATCTGCTCCAGCATGCGCGCCTCCACGCAGCGGTCGTAAAGGATGTCGGCGGTGCGCGTCGCGACCGCCTCGGCGCGGTCGCCCCAGAAGCCGCGCACGTCGACCTGCGGCACCGGCAGCGGGCGGAAGGCGAGCTTGGGCCTGGCTGTGGTGGCGGGCCGGGGGGATGGCGATGCTGTCATGAACTCACTCCATTCGATCGATTACTTGACGGCCCCGGCCATCAGGCCGCGGATGTAGAAGCGCTGCAAAGCCAGGAACAGGATCAGGCAGGGCACCATCATCACGGTGACGCCCGCCTGCACGGCGCCCCAGTCGATGGCGCCGAAGCGGCCCGACTGAAGCGCGGTCATCATCACCGGCAGCGTGAATTTGGACTGGTCGGTCATCAGCACCAGGGCAGCGAGGAACTCGTTCCAGGCGCCAAGGAAGGCAAACAGCGCGATGGTGACGACGCCAGGCCAGACCAGCGGCAGCATCACCTTTATGAGCATGGTGGCGTTGCCGGCGCCGTCCATGCGAGCGGCCTCCTCGATCTCGCGCGGCACCGCGTCGAAGGCGTTGCGCATCATGAAGATCGAGAACGGCAATTGAAGCGTCACATAGACGCCGACCAGCCCGGTCAGCGTGTTGTGCAGGCCAAGCTTGGTCAGCACCAGGAAGATCGGCGTCAGGATCGACTGGAACGGGATCATGATCGTCGACAGGATGAGGACGAAGAACAGGTCCTTGAACGGAAACCGAAACCGCGAGAAGCCGTAACCGGCGAGCACGCTGACAATGACCGACAATATGACGGTCATCACCGAGACATAGATGCTGTTCTGCGCCGAGACCCACAGGCCGTCGCCGAAACTGTTCAGCGTTTGATAGTTCTCGAGCGAGAAGCCCGTGGTCGGCCAGGGCGGCAGCGGCGGCAGGCGCGCCTCCTGCGCCGGCTTGAAGGCCGACAGCACCGTCCACACGATCGGCGCCACGAACAGCAGCGAGGCGATGATGCCGGTGGAGTGCCTGGCGAGGCGGGCGGCGAGCTTGCCTCTGGCTGATATCGCCTGCGCCATCAGTCGAGCCCCTCGGGCTTGCGCAGCAGCCAGAGCTGGACGAGGCTGAGCGCCACCAGAATGACCAGCAGCACCATCGACAGCGCCGCGCCATAGCCGAGCTTGAACGACACGAAGGACTGGTTGAAGATCCAGTAGACCGCCGTCAGCGTCTGGTTGCGCGGGCCGCCGCGCAGGATGATGTAGAACTGGTCGAAGGCGAGGATCGAGCCGGCCACCGACAGGATCAGCGCCAGCGCCAGCGTGCGGCGCATCAGCGGCAAGGTGATCGCCCGGAACCTGGCGAGCGGCCCGGCGCCGTCGATGACGGCGGCCTCCTGCAGGTCCTGCGGGATCGATTGCAGGCCGGTCATCAGGATGATCATGGTGAAGCCGGCGACCTTCCACACCACCATGGCGAT
This sequence comes from Mesorhizobium sp. M8A.F.Ca.ET.218.01.1.1, assembly GCF_004791165.1. Taxonomy (GTDB): domain Bacteria; phylum Pseudomonadota; class Alphaproteobacteria; order Rhizobiales; family Rhizobiaceae; genus Mesorhizobium. The sequence continues at coordinate 229,517 of NZ_SRUZ01000010.1, forward strand.
GATCGACCAGAAGGCCGGCTGGAAGGTGGCGAGCAGGTTGAACTTCCTGTCGATCAGGCCGAGGTCGTAGGCGGCGGGGCTGAACAGGCCGGAATCGACGTTGAGCAGCCACGACCAGAGCAGGCTCGCCGAGGCGAAGCCGACCACCGCCGGCATGAAGAACATGGTGCGGTAGACATTGGTGAACGGGGGCGGCCGCTCGATGAAGATCGCCAGCGGAAAGGCGACGGCGAAGATCGCGATGGTGACGACCAGCGTGTAGTAGCCGGTGAACCTCAGCGCGTTCCAGAACCTGGTATCGCGCAGGATTGCCCAGTAATTACCGAGGCCTATGAAGGAATGCTCGCCCATCAGCGGCCAATTGTGCAGCGACATCCACGCCGTCATGCCGAGCGGGATGACGAAGAACAGCATGACGAGCGCGACCGCCGGCGCGACATAGAGCAGGCCGATCCACTGCCGGCGCCCAGCGCCGACGAGCTTGCGGGCGCGGGGCGGGGCGGTGGTTGTGATGGTGGTCATGGCTGCGCGCTCGTTCTTCCTTCTCCCCTTGTGGGAGAAGGTGGATCGGCGCGCAGCGCCGAGACGGTTGAGGGGTGCGCCAAGCAATGAGGCAGGTGCGATTTCGAACTTGTTGCCAAGCTGGAGCACCCCTCATCCGACCTCGCTTCGCGAGGCCACCTTCTCCCACAAGGGGAGAAGGGAGAACCAACCCTCCGACGCTCCGAAGCGGAGATGCAACCGAGTCTTCTCAACGCGATAGCCCTGCCATTTGAACCAAAACAATTTCCGGCCGCCCGCCCAGGGAGACAGGCGAGCGGCCGGACAGGCGCCTATTTCTGCGGCGCCTGGTCGATGATCGACTGCATGGTTTCCTGGGCGTTGGCGATCGCGCCATCGACGTCGTCGCCGAAGAACACCTCGTTGATCATCTGCGTCCATGGGCCGTTGGCGGAGTTGATCAGGTCGTTGAACACCACCGAGTAGGGGGTCTTGCCCTTCGCCATCGCCTCGGCGGCGATCTGGTAGCGCGGATCGAGATCCTTGAGCGCGTCCTTGGCGATGTCGCCGCGCACCGGCAGGCTGCCGTATTTGGCGAGGATGGTCTGGCCCTCGAGCGAATAGGCGAAGTCCAGGAACTCCTTCACCACGGCGAGCTTCTTGGTGCCCTTGGTGACGACGAAATTGTCGCCGCCGGCAAAGGACGACCAGTTGCCATCCTTGCCCGGCAGGAAGGTGATGCCGTAGTCGACATTGGGATACTGCGTGTTGAGCGCGCCGATGGCAAAGGCGCCAGAGGGCGAGATGCCGATATTGCCGGCGGCGAAGGCGGCGAAGAAATTGGCGCCGGTGTCGGTCTGCGCGCCCGCCGGCACCAGGTCCTTCTTGACCATGGAGCGGTAGAGATCGATGGCGCCACGCAGCTGCGGGCTGTCCAGCGTCGCCTTGGAGCCGTCCTCCGACAGGATGTCGCCGCCAGAGGCCCAGATCAGCGGCGTGAAGGTGAAGATGTTGCAGCCGCCGCAATTGCCGGAGAAATAGAAGCCCTTGATGTTGCCGCCAAGCGCGTTGACCTTCTCGGCATCGGCCTCGATTTCGGCCCAGTTGGTCGGGCCTTTTTCTGGGTCGAGGCCGGCCTGCTTGAACAGCTTCTTGTTCCAGATCAGCACCGAGGCGTCGGCCGAGAAGGGCAGGCCGTAAATATGGTCCTTGTAGGTGCCGGTCTTCACATGCGCCGGCGACAGGCTGGCGAAATAGGGCAGGGACTTGGCCCAGTCGGTGATGTCCTCGAGCTGGCCGGCGGCGGCGAAGGACGGGGTGTAGATCAGGTCGAGCGAGAGCGCGTCGGGCGCCGTGCCGCCGGCGGCGGCCGCGCCATATTTTGGGATGATCTCGGCATTGGGGATGATGTCGAGCTTGACCTGGTCCTTGTTCGCCTTGTTGAAGGCGTCGACGATCCTCGGCATGAAGTTCGAGCCGTCGGCGCGCACCCAGATGTTGGCGGTCTCGGCGGCGGCAAGTTGCAGGCCGCAGCCCAGAGCGGCAGCGGCCAGGGCCAGTTTGGCAATCAGGTTCCTCATGTTCTCCTCCTCCAGGGTTGGCCGCTGTCCGCGGCTTGGCGCCGATCGCGTGGCGCTTTGTTTCAGCCGTCCGGCGGACGGCCGCAGGACTGACGCACCACCAGCCGGCACGGCAGTTTTCTGATGCCTGGCGCGGCGGATTTGCCGCCGACCAGGGAAAGCAGGGTCAGCCCGGCCTCGCGGCCTAATGCTGCCAGGTTCATGTCGACCGAGGTCAGCGGCGGGCGGGTCGCCTCGGCCACGATCTCCCAATTGTCGAAGCCGATGACGCCGACATCATTGGGCACGCCGAGGCCGCGTTCGCGCAGAGCATCGATGACGCCGCGCGCGATCTGGTCGTTGCCGCAGAAGACAGCGTCCGGTTTTTCGCCGTTGCCATCGAACAGTTTCGCCACGGCGTCATGTCCCCAGGCCTCAGACCAGGCGCCGAGCAGCGGCTCGATCACCGGCAGGCCGTTTTCCGTCAAGACGGCGCGGTAAGCCTGAGCCCGTTCGTGCACCACGGCAAAGCTCGCCGGACCGGTGACATGGGCGATGCGCTTGCGGCCGAGCCGGCGGAAATGCTCGATCGCCAGCCGCGCCCCGCCGCCATCGTCGGAGACGAAGGCGACAGCGTCGGGATCGGGCTGGGTGAAGGCATAGATCACCGGGACGCGCAGGTTGGACAGGTCGACCGGCAAATGGCGGTCGATGCGCTTGCCGGTGGCGATGATGCCGTCGACGCGCTTGTCGAGCATGGCCTCGACATGGAGCTGGCCGAGGCGCGGATCCTCCTCGACATTGCACAGGAACACCGAAACGCCGGCATCGACCAGGGCGTCCGATATGCCCGACATCAGTGGCAGCGAGAAACGGCCATAGGTATCGTTGGTGAGCAGGCCGACGGTGAAGGAGCGCCGCCTCAGCAGGCTCTGCGCCAGGCTGTTGGGACGAAATCCCAGGCTGCGCGCCGTCTCGCGGATGCGCTCGCGGGTCTCGGCCGTCATGCGCCCCTGGTCATTGAGCGCCTTCGACGCGGTGGCGACGCTGACGCCGGCCCGGGCGGCCACGTCGCGCAAGGTGACGGGCTTGGGAAAGACCGGAACTGGCTGATCGTCCGATGCCATCGCGGCAAGAATCCTTAGCTGGGAAAAGGTTTTCCCTTATCGGCCGGAATAAGGCCCGGCCAATGGCCGAGCCTGATCGGGGCTGTCTGGAAAAACCTTTTCTCAACTCAGGCTAGGGCACATCAAAGACCTGTTCAAGAGAAAAATTTGCAGTCGCTGGCGCGATCGGATTTTGCGTGAGGGCGCGGCCAATCGGTGCCGGGTCCACGCCGTGCGCATTCATGGACTCAAGACCGCTTCGGCAGCTTCTCAGCGGAAATCATCCGATGTCAGCATATACAAGCTCTTGTGGGTGCGGCTGTAGGCCTTGGCGGCGACGTCGTGGATCGTGGAACTCGACCTGTCGAAGGCGGCAAGATAGCCGGCCTCGTCGGCGGTGGTGTCGGGCTGCATCCTGGTCATGGCATCGGCGGCCACGGAGAAGGAAATCTGCAGCATGCCGTCATGGCCGACGAAGCGGATGCGTTGACCGGCCACGTCATAGCTGCGGCTGCGGTTGGGGAAGGTCAGGCTCATGTCTTGACCCCCGTTGCGGCGGCCTTCTTGGCCACCCGTTTCGCCTTCGGCGTCGGGTTCAGCGCTTCGGCCACGCGGTCGGCTTCTTCCTTGGCCAGCCGCAACTCCCTCAGCCGTTTCGTCTTGATCTCCCTGGCACGCGCCTCGGACATGTATTCAGCGGTCGCCTTGTTGTGCTCCGCCGTCTTCTTCTGCTTGTCGACAAAGCGGGCTTGGGCTTTTTCCATCAGAGTCTGATTGCCATCGGCCATCGAACAAATCTCCTTCATGCTGAAATCGTGAAAACGAACTTGTCCGATAAATAGGCGCTCGGCAGGAAAAATTCAATCTTTCGAATTATTTGGCGCTTTGCCGGCGCCGAGAAAGCGAGCGCTGAAATAATACTTTTGAATATTCTCCCGCGGCCAAGATTATCCTTGCCTCCGGGAAATGTAGGTCGGGCCGAGGTGCCAACGGACGCTATTTCGAACGGAAATCCGTTTCGCACCTTCCTGAAATTGCCTAGGATGGTCCGGTGGTCGATTGGGGGCGTTTGCGGAAAACGGAACCGCGATTCTGTATACGGAGACAAGCCATGTTTGCCGCCAAGGCCATCGACGCCTCCAACAAGGCCGAATTCTACCGCGACCTCGCCAAGCAATTGAAGGCATTGCTGGAGGGCGAGGGCGATTCCATCGCCAACGCCGCCAACACCTCGGCGCTGATCTTCCAGATGGTGCCCGACCTCAACTGGGCCGGCTTCTACTTCCTGGCATCGGACGAGGAACTGGTGCTCGGCCCCTTCCAGGGCAAGCCGGCCTGCGTGCGCATCACTGTCGGCAAGGGCGTGTGCGGAACGGCGGTCGAGCTCGGCACTTCGATGCTGATCAAGGACGTGCATGATTTCCCCGGCCACATCGCCTGCGACGCCGACTCGCGCTCCGAACTGGTGGTGCTGCTGGAAGACGAGGAGGGTGTCTTCGGCGTGCTCGATCTCGACAGCCCGACGCCCGGCCGTTTCGACAGTGCCGACCAGGCCGGCATCGAGGCGCTGGCGGCAATCTATGTCGCGGCGACTTCGTTCGAGGATTGAATCCGGCTCACAAACAGATTCAGACAAGGCCTCCTGGAGCGGTTCAGAGTTTGATAGAATCTCTGACCCGCTCTAACTTCTTGTTTTTACTCAACTCCCAAGGGGAAGCGCTAGGCGCTTCTCCCGGGAAAACCGCTACGCACTTTTCCTGGAATTGCTCTAAGCCCTTGTTTTGACAGATGCCGTGTGCCCCTATGCCTTCACGCGCAGGGACAGGCGGATCAGGCCAGCTTCACCAGCATCAGGCTGAAGCCGCCGATGAACAGGAAGGCGCAGAAGGCGAGCGCCAGCGGGCGCAGGCCGCGCGAGCGAAGCTGCGAAATGTCGGCCTGCAGGCCCATGGCGGCGAGCCCCATGGTCAGCATGATGGTGGTGGCAAGCACTATCGCCTGCTTCACTTCGGCCGGTACCGCCACAAGGCTGTTCAGCGCCACGACGGCGACGAAGGCGGCGACGAACCACGGCATGGGCGGGCGCGCCGCCGAGGGGTCGCCGCTCTTGCGGCGTGCCATCAGGCCGAGCGCGATGACCATCGGCGCCAGCATGGCGACGCGCGTCAGCTTGGCCACGGTGGCGATCTCGCCGGATTGGGTGCCGTTCTGGAAACCGGCGCCGATGACCTGCGCCACCTCATGGATCGAAGCGCCCGCCCACAGGCCAAAAGCGTGCTGGTCGAGGCCAAGCAGCGGCGCCAGCAGCGGGAAGCCGAGCATGGCGACGGTGCCGAACAAGGTGATCGAGGCGACGGCATAGGTGACGTCCTCATCGCGCGCGTCGGTGACGATGTTGGTGGCCACGATCGCCGAGGCGCCGCAGATCGAAGTGCCGGCGGCGATCAGCTGCGCCAGCTTGGCATCGACGCCGATCAGCCGGCCGAGCGTGATGGTGAAGAGGAAGGTGGCGCCAAGGGTCGCCGCCACGATGCCGACGCCGCTGGCGCCGATCGAAACCACCTGGCCGAGCGTCAACTGGAAGCCGAGCAGCACGATGGCAAAGCGCAGCAGGCGCTTTTGCGAGAAGGCGATGCCGGCCCTGGCGTGCGCCGGCGTGCCGAGCACATTGGAATAGACCATGCCGGCCACGACGGCCAGGATCATCGGGCTGAACAAGGCGAAGCCGGAGACATTGCGGGCGGAGAAGGCGACGGCCGTGATCATCGACACCAGCACGATCCCGGGGATGATGCCGTTCCACAGGGAATCGAGGCGCTTGCGGCCCCGCGCCAGATCGGCGGAAATCCTGCTTTTCGGAATATCGTTCGCGATGCGGGTCAGGGAAGACAATGCAATTCTCCAGGCGGGTATCCCGGGGAAATGCCATTTCATAATCGATCTTTCCAACGAATTATTTTGGTTGGAATGATCTATTTTTACGAACGATTGGCCGTCCAAACGGTCTCAAGGACGCGTGTGCGCATTGCTCATGGCTTGGCGATGCATCGCACCGAGCTGCGAGAACGCAATCCGTCGGGCTACAACATGTCCTGCCACCGCCGTGCGCCATGAATGACACGCACGATCTCCGCACCGTCGTCCGTTTGGCGATAGAGGATCAAGTAGTTTCCCGCAGGGAACGTGCGCAAGCCCGGTCGCACTTCCGGCCGGGCAATGCCCATGCCCGGCATGTCGGCGATGCGTTCGCAATGGGCATGGATTTCGTCATACCAACGCAACGCCGCCGCAGGACTGTCCTCGGCTATATAAAGCGCGATGGCTTCGATATCAGCTTCGGCCTCCGGTCGAAGGCGTAGCGTCATCGCGATGTGCGCTCGGCAATCCTCGCATCAAGCTTGCCTTTGATCCGGGCGAAGGCATCGCGGCCGTCGACCGGATCGCCGCTTGCCATGCCTTCGTCCCAAAGCCGGCCTAGCTCGTCGATGGCTTGGTCGCGTTGCATCCGACGAAACTTCCACTCGCGCAAGGCCTCGCGCATGACTTCGCTCGCCGAAGCGTATTCGCCCGCCGCAACGGCCTCGCGCATCATGGTTGCCATTTCGGGCGTGAGGGCAACGCTCACTTTCTCGACATTCGCCATCGGCGGGTTCTCCTACCTGGGCAAAGTAGGCAAGTTTACCACCGGCTGCAAGGAGGCCAGGTGGCGCATGACATCAAAGCTGCGCCTCGATCGCCGCCTTGTCGATCACCGACCAGACGTTCCTGATCCTGTCGTTCAGATATTCATAGAAGACGTTCTCGCTGAAGGAGACCTTTTTGCCATTGATGGGCAGGCCGAGGAACGTTCCCTTGGGCGTGCAGTTGAACTGGAGGCGGCTGGCGATGAAAGGCGGATCGGAGATCAGCAGTTGCACATCGAAATAGAGGTCCGGAATTTCCCGAAAATCCCGCTCCAGCATGTCGCGATAGCCTGACAATCCGACGCGGTCGCCATTGTAGTGCACCTCGTCATGGACGAAGCGGTGCAGCCTTTGCCAATCCTGGTTGTTGAGGCAGTCGATATAGCCTCGATAGAGATCGGTTTCGGTCACGGTGATGGCTCCGTTGCTGACGCTTGGACGAGATCATGCTCGACCGGAAGATAGAACGACCGTGGGCACAGTCCAGACGTTCCAGCCCGGTACCGGAATGCATCGACCAGCAGCGAGCACGCTGATGTCGCAGTAGGCATGCGCGCTCTACGACCCAGCCGGATGAGGTCGACATCAACAAGATCCTGTCTAGGCCGACGGCGCAGGAGTGTTGAAACAGCGCTGACAGTTCGACGGCTCGCTTGCGTTCATGACCCACATGCTCGGACGATCGGTTGAAACATCAACCGCGTCGTCATCCACGGGCGGAGCAGCCGCGTAGCGGCGTCGCGAAGACCCGAGGATCCATGCCGCGACCTTGGTGGCAGGTGCAGCGGAGCCCGATTCTGCACCGCTGCGGCGCCTGGAAGTCGCGGCATGGATCCTCGGGTCTGCGCCGCGTCGCTACGCTCCTTGCTTCGCCCGTGGATGACGAAGTCGGGGGCTTGGGCCAATCCCCAGATCTTGACGCACCGCTCTTCCTGCGCCAGCGTGCCGCCATGTTCGCTCGCGCGCCCGCCAACACCAAGCGACGCCGCTCCTGCATAGCGCGGAGCGGCAGGCTGATTGCGCGACGATAAATCCGGCACGATAGATCCGGTTTGTTCGTTTCCCGCCCCGCCCGCACCATCAGCCGGCGGGGTTTTCATGTATGGAGCCTTTTGATGATTGCCAATCCTTCCATCCGGTTTCGGCCGGCCGAGCCTGCCGACGCCGCCGCGATCAGGGATATCGTGCGTGCCGCCTATGCCAGATGGGTGCCGGTGATCGGCCGCGAGCCGCTGCCGATGCGTGCCGATTACGACAAGGCTGTCGCCGAGCATCCGTTCGATCTCGCCGTCGAGGACGACCGCATCGTCGGCATGATCGAGACTTTGCTCGCCGACGATCACCTGTGGGTCGAGAATGTCTGCGTTGCGCCGCAGGCGCAGGGCAGGGGCATCGGCCGGCTGCTGCTGGAGCGCGTGGAAACCAAGGCGCGCGCGGCAGGACGCGCGGAGCTCCGCCTGTTGACCAACGGCGCCTTCGAAGCCAATGTGTCGCTCTATCGCAAGCTTGGCTATACGATCGATCGGGAGGAGCCGTTCCTGAACGGAACGACGGTCTATATGAGCAAGCGGCTTGTTGGATGCCCACCAACCGGAGCGTGAGGATGGCTGCCAGGATCAAGCTCAAGCAACTCCCCGGCCTGTATGCGATTTCGCGGCTTCAAGCCGGTGACGGCATTCCTGCCTGGGCTGACGGACCGGGCTTCGTCAGCGTCACCAGAACCGACGACGAGCTCTCGATCACCTGCCTTCAGGATCGCGTGCCGGATGCCGTCAAGCACGATCGCGACTGGGTCGCCTTCAAGTTGCAGGGGCCGTTTGCGTTCGACGAAACCGGCATTGTGCTGTCCGTCATCAGGCCGCTGTCGGAAAACGGTTTGGGCATCTTCCTGGTATCGACCTTCGATGGCGACCACCTGCTGGTGAAAGCGACAGACGAGCCCGCGGCTAGAGGATTTCTGGGCGAAGCCGGGCATACGCTGCTCTAGGCAGCTCATCGCCGGCCGCTGATCAACGATTGGCGCTCTGGCTCAATCCCTGGCGCGCTGGCTCAACCATTTCTGGGGTTGCGTTTGACAGCGCCGTTCGCGCATCGTTATTTCTAGCCCGATATCACGGCCGGACCGGCCATGCGGCACTCCCAGGGAGAAACCATGTCACACGATCTGCAGTTCTATATCGATGGCGCGTGGGTCGATCCTGTGGTGCCCAACACGCTCGACGTCATCGATCCGTCGAATGAAGACGCCTTCGCGCAGATCTCGCTCGGCTCCAAGGCCGATGTCGACAAGGCGGTGGCCGCCGCCAAGCGCGCCTTCAACACATACGGCTTCATCTCTGTCGAGGAGCGCCTCGATATCCTCAACCGCGTTATCGAGATCTACAAAAAGCGCAGCAAGGACCTGGCGCTCGCCGTATCGCGCGAGATGGGCGCGCCGCGCCAGATGGCGCTCGACAGCCAGGTGGGCGTCGGTCTCGCGCATTTGCAGAAGATGGCCGAGACGCTGAAGAATTTCCAGTTCCGCCATGTCAAGGGCAACCATCTCGTGGTCAAGGAGCCGATCGGCGTCGTCGGCCTGATCACGCCGTGGAACTGGCCGCTGAACCAGATCACCTGCAAGGTGGGTCCGGCACTCGCCGCCGGCTGCACCATGGTGCTGAAGCCGTCCGAAATCGCGCCGCTCGACGCCATCATCTTCGCCGAGATCATCGACGAGGCCGGCTTGCCGAAAGGCGTGTTCAACCTCGTCAACGGCGACGGCCCAGGCGTCGGCCAGGCGCTGTCCAGCCACCCCGACATCGACATGATGTCGTTCACCGGTTCGACCCGGGCCGGCATATTGGTGGCCAAGGCGGCCGCCGACACCGTCAAGCGCGTGCATCAGGAGCTTGGCGGCAAGTCGGCCAACATCCTGTTTCCGGATGTCGACCTCGCCACCGCCGTCAGCAAGGGGGTCGCCGGCTGCTTCGGCAACAGCGGCCAGTCCTGCAACGCGCCGACCCGCATGTTCGTGCCGCGCGACCGCCACGACGAGGCCGCGGGATACGCCAAGGTCGCGGCTGAAAAATTCACCGTCGGCCCGGCCGACGGCGCCAACACCAGGCTCGGCCCTGTCGTCAGCCAGGTCCAGTTCGACAAGATCCAGGACCTGATCCAGAGCGGCATCGACGAGGGTGCGACGCTGGTTGCCGGCGGCCCCGGCCGTCCTGCCGAACTCAACCGCGGCTACTATGTCAGGCCGACCGTGTTCGCCGACGTCACCCACGACATGCGCATCGCGCGCGAAGAGGTTTTTGGCCCGGTGCTGGCGATCCTGCCCTACGACACGGTCGAGCAGGCGGTCCAGCAGGCCAACGATACCGTCTACGGCCTTGCCTCCTACATCCAGGCCAAGGACCTGCAGAAGGCCCGCGACGTGGCGGCGCGCATGCGCTCGGGCAATGTCTACATCAACTATCCCCAATGGGACGCCGGCCTGCCCTTCGGCGGCTACAAGCAGTCCGGTAACGGCCGCGAATATGCCGAATACGGGCTCGAGGATTTCCTCGAGATCAAGGGCATCGCGGGCTATGAGGCGGCGGAGTAGTTCTTTGGCCGCAGCGTAGCTGGAGAGGGGCCGGCGCCGCCCCTCATCTGCCTGCCGGCATCTTCTCCCCCTATAGTGACGGGAGAAGGACGCTTTCGCGGATGATTTCGCCAATCTCCGGCATTGCGAAGGCGGCGCCGGCATTGCGGCCTGCATCTTTCTCCCCGTCACTATACGGGGAGAAATGTCCGGCAGGACAATGAGGGGCGGCGCCGACCTCGGCGATTAGCGGTCTCGGTCACAAGGCCCACACTGATATGCTCAGCCATACCCCCCCATCCTTGCCAATTGGCAGATACATGCTATATATCTGCCATTAGCGAGGTCTAAACATGCAGCTTCAAGCCATCACCACGACGCCGGCCGCGGTCGGCTCAGCCATATCGGATGAAGAGGCCGGTGCGCTGGCGCGCTCCACGGTCAATCTGTTCAAGGCCTGGAACCTCACCGACTTCGAGGCCTGCGTGCTGCTTGGCGGCATTTCGGCCCGCACCTGGGCGCGGTGGAAGGAAGGCGGCATCGGCCGGATCGACCGCGACCTGCGCACCCGCATGGCGCATCTGATGGGCATCCACAAGGGGCTGCGCTACCTCTTCACCGAGCCGGCGCGCGGCTATGCCTGGATCCGCAAGCCCAATGCCACTTTCGGCGGGCAGTCGGCGCTCGACCTGATGCTGCGCGGCGACATCTCCGATCTCGCGGCGATGCGCGAATGGCTCGACGCGGAGCGTGGTGCATGGTGAGTGGACTGGCGGTCCGTCGCCGCGTCCACTGGCCACAGACCTATCGCATCATCCGCTCCATCCATCCGCCGATCGACCTGTTCGAGGATATTGCCGACCCGCGCGACTGGGAGGCGCTGGCCGCCGTCGAGGAGAAGACCAACCCGCGCATCCGGCTCGAGTTCGGCGATCTCGGCAAGGTGCCGGCCGCAAGGCGGGTTTCCGGTCCGGGCGCCAGCTTCGTCATGGCGCCTTTCGTGCATTGCTCGACCTTGCGGCCCGGCCGCTTCTCGGACGGCAGCTACGGCATCTATTATGCCGGCGACAGCGAGGACGTGGCGCTCGCCGAAACCATCCACCATCACCAGAAATTCATGCGCGCGACCAACGAGGCGCCGGGCTGGACGGCCGATTTCCGCGTGCTGATCGGCAGCGTCGACCGCGACCTCGACGACGTCAACGCGGTACCCGGCGTGCTCGACCCGGACGACTACACGGCGTCGCAGGCGGAAGGGCGGGCGCTGCGGGCCTCGGGAAGCGACGGGCTGGTGTGGAACAGCGTGCGCATGCCGGACGGGGAGTGTATCGGCATCTTTTGGCCCGACGTCATCGGTGTCCCGGTCCAGGGCCGCCACTACAGTTACCACTGGGACGGCGGCCGCGTCGACTTCGTGCGCCAGCACGACACCGGCAAGGTGCTCGAAGTGGTGTGAGCAGGGCAGGGCGGCTTGTCCTCACGCCAACGCCGCCGCCAGCAGTTTCGCCTGCGGCGTCAGCGCCTCGAAGCGGCGGGCGCACAGATTGAGCTGGCGCGTGGCCCAGTCATCGCCGAGCCGCAGGCTGCGCAGCGTGCGGGCCGAACGGCGCGCCGCACTTTCGGGCACGATGGCGATGCCGGCGCCTTGCGAGACCAGCCGGCAGACATTGTCGAGGCCGGGCACGCGGATGCGGAAGTGCAGGTGGCCACCGAGCCTGGCGGCCTGGCGGGTGATGTGCTCCTGCAAGGGATGGCCGGCGCTCAAGCCGACGAAGGCTTCGCCGAGAAGGTCGGCAAGGCTGGCGGTCTGGCCTTCGAGGCCGGGCCTGTTCCGCGCCGTAATCACCACCAGGCGGTCGACGAAGAACGGTTTTTGCTCGAGATGCGAAAGGCCGGCCCAGGTCGCGGCGATGCCAAGATCGGCGGCACCGTTCGCCACCGCCTCGGCGATCTCATGGCTGGGGCGTTCGTCGAGCTCGATGTCGATCCCGGGATGCGCGACCAGGAAGGCCGGCAGCGTGTCGCGCAGGAGTTCGCTGGTCGCCGCCGTGTTGGCCATCAGCCGTATGCGGGCGCGCAGGCCCGTGGCATAGGTACCGAGGTCGCCGGCCATCGCCTCGATCTGGTTCTGCACCGCGCGCGCATGGTGGAGCAGCGCCTGTCCGGCCGCCGTCGGCACCACGCCGCGCCGGCGCCGCTCCAGAAGCGGCGCGCCGAGGCTTTCCTCCATGCCCTTGATGCGCGCGCTGGCCGAGGCCAGCGCCAGGCCGGCGAGTTCGGCGCCATGGGTGATGCTGCCGCGTTCGGCCACCAGCAGGAACAGCCTGAGATCGGTGAGGTCGAAGCGCATTTCTCGCTCCCGCAAATCGTGTCGTGCCAGGCTCAGCCTTCGTTCACGCCGAAGGCTGGCAGCGCAACTTCCACATTGTGGGCGGCCCGCATGTCAGTCAAATCATTTGCGACGGAGATAAGCTATGCGTGAAAAAACATCAGGCCGGCAAGGGCTAGGCATTCTTGAAAGCGCAGCGATCGTGCTGGCGATCGCGGTGGCCTCGCTTGCCATGGCGCAAGCGCAGCCTGGTTCGCAGGGATGCGCCGTGGCGGCGGCTTCCGTCAGCCGCGATGCCGTGCCGGCAAGCCCGGATGCCGAGGCGACGGACATGTTGTTGCATGATTGACCGGATTGGCATGCTCGAGTTCCATCCATAATGAACGTCCATCCATGCTAAGCGCCGGGGCCGTCGCCTTCATCGGCGCCGTTTTTCTCGCCGCCGGCCTCGTCAAGGGCGTCGTCGGCATGGGGCTGCCGACCGTGGCGATGGGCCTGCTGGCGGCGGCCATGCCGCCGGTTGAGGCCGCCGCCTTGCTGTTGATTCCGTCGCTGGTCACCAATCTGTGGCAGTTGTTCACCGGTCCATCCTTCCGCGGGCTCTGGAAACGGCTGTGGACGATGATGGCCGGTGTCGTCGTCGGCACCGTGACTGGCGCCGGCCTGCTGACCGGCGCACACACGATGATCGCCTCGGCCGGGCTTGGCGCCGCGCTGATGCTCTACGCGCTTGTCGGCCTGGCCAAGGCCGGCTTCACCACGCCGGCGCGCCACGAGGCCTGGATATCGCCGCTGGTCGGCGTGGCGACCGGGCTGGTCACCGGCGCCACCGGCGTTTTCGTCATTCCGGCGGTGCCATATCTGCAATCGTTGCGGTTGGACCGGGAAGACCTGATCCAGGCGCTTGGCCTCTCCTTCACCGTATCGACCTTGGCCCTCGGCTTCGGACTGTTCAGGGCCGGCGCGCTTGCCTCGCCGACGGCGCAATTGACGGGGTCGGTGCTGGCCCTGGCGCCGGCGCTGGCCGGCATGGTGGTCGGCCAGGCGCTGCGCCAAAGGATGAGCGTCGAGACTTTTCGCACGGTGTTCTTCGCCGGCTTGCTGGCGCTCGGGGCCTATCTTGCGTTGGAGGCTGCGCTGCAGGGCTAGTCTAAAAAAGCCAGCCCCAAAACCTCTTTCGAGTGTTTCGGCGGGGCCCGGCATTTTGGAGGATCAAGCGGTGCGCTTGCGTGCCTGCATGACGCTCAGCCATATGGCCGAGACGAGAAAATAGAAGGCGCCGAACGCGGCATAGGGCGCGATATCGGTGATGCCGGGCGTCGCGGCGCCGATCGCCTGTTTGATGAAGAAGCCGCCGGCAAGCGCCGACTGCGCACCGCTCAGCACCATCGCCCATTGCGCGCCCGCCCGCCAACGGCGCACGCCGGTGGCGAGCTGGAACAGGCCGGAGAGAATGGCCCATGCCCCGAACACCGCCAGGACCGCGTGCGGGCCCTGTCCAAGGGCGATGAAGACCGTGATCGCCGTGATCGTGCTGACCGCCGCGTTGAGCGCCTGGCTGGGATTGGCCTTCAGGCCGCCGCTGCGCTGCGCGTCCAGAACATTGGCGATCGCGTCCCAGGCGGGGTAGGCGACCAGCAGTATCGCCGCGACCGGCGGCGCGCTTTTGCCAAGGGTGAAGGCCGCCGCCACCCACGCGACCGAAAAGCCGGCGCGGAGGAAATAATATGACTTCAGCCACTGCGATGCGGCAACGCCGCTGGGCGCCTGGATGGTTTGAGTGCTCATTGGAACGTCCTGTCTTGTTGGATGGCCCGAGGCTGAGAGGCGGCGGGTTGACCCGCTTGATCACGCCCTCAGGGTTGGATGATTGGAACAGCCCATTCTCGCGCCCTCGGCGCGGGAATGGCTTTGCGCCAAGGCGAAAACAGCGCATAATCAATGGGAATGCGCTATCCTTGCCAAGGAATGTATGAGAACCGGTCGGCCATATCCATGATTGAATCGCCTGAAAACTTGACCATTCTTCCGGATGGAGGGCCGCGTGCGGGTGTCTCCGGCGACCTTCTCTCGCATGTGCTGGCGCAGATCAGGCTTACCGGCGACGAGGTCTTTTCACGCACGCTGGCGGAGGCGGAGCAACTCGATCTCGACGAGGGGCAGGCTCATATCGTCGTGGTGACCGCCGGCGCGCTGCGCATGGAGAGCGAGGACCAGGCCGCCGCCGTCATCGAGGCCGGCGACCTCGTGCTGCTGCCTCGCGGTCCCGGCGCGTCGCGGCTGGTGGCGTCGCATCCGCGCGTGGCGATCGTCGTCTGCCGCTTCTGGTTCGATCCGGACAGCCTGCGGGGGATGATCTTCGCCTTGCCGCACTGCATTCACATCCAGCGTGCCCAGGGGGCAGGGTGGGTCGATGGAATGCTGCCGTTCCTGATGGTCGAAACCAGCGGCGCCCAGCCGGGTGCTGCCTTGATGATTTCCCGCATCATCGATCTCATGGTCATCCGCACCTTGCGCAGCTGGGTGCATGAAGGGCACGCGACGGGCTGGCTCGGCGGGCTTTCCGATGCCCGCATCGCCCGTTCCCTGAAGGCCATCCACGAAAGGCCGCTGCAGCGGTGGAGCATCAATGAACTGGCCGACAAGGCCGGCATGTCACGTTCGAGCTTCTGCGAGCGCTTCGCCGCGCTCGTCGGGCGTTCACCGCTGCGCTACCAGAATGAATGGCGCCTGGGCCTGGCCCGCGATCTGCTGGCCAGGCGGGACGCGCGCGTGGGCGAGATCGGCTTGCGCATCGGCTACGAATCCGAAGCCGCCTTCAGCCGGGCCTACAAACAGCTCTTCGGGCACCCGCCACGGGTTGAATATGCGCTGACGAATGAACCCGGCAAGCAGCCCTGACCGGCGGCATTTTTTAAAAAGTGAGGTGCGGGACCTACCGCACCACCAGCACCGGGATCTCGGTGTAGGACAGCACCTCCGCCGTCTGGCTGCCCAGAAGCAGCCTGCCCAGCCCGCGGCGGCCATGCGAGGCCATGACGATCAGGTCGCAGTCTTGCGCCTTGGACAATTCCAGGATCGCTTCGGCGGGCCGTTTGTCCTCGACATGGACCAGTTTGGCGGAGACGCCGGCGGCATCTGCGGATGCCTTGCATTTGTCGAGCACTTCCCTGCCATAGCGGCGCGATTCTTCCTGGAAGACGGCCAGTTCATCGCCGGCGGCATAGCCGGCCATGGCGCCGCCCCAGGCGAAGATCGGGAATTGTTCCGAAACGGTGACGAAGGTGACGGCGGCGCCGAGGTCCTTGGCCAAAATGAGGCCCTGGGCGACGCCCTTGCCGGCCAGTTCCGAGCCGTCGGTGGCGATGAGCAGATGTTTGTACATGATGATCCGACCTGTGATGCCTGATTACTCTCCAACATAGATAGTTATGCCTCCGCGCTCATTCATTGAGCCAAAGCGGCGGGGATCAGGGCCAGCCAGGGATTCGATATCCAGAGCTTGGTGTCCCGGGCGGTCAATCGTTGGTGTCGGCGCTGCCCCTCATTGCCCTGCCGGGCATTTCTCCCCGTAAACTGGGAGAAAGAAGCTGCCTCAACGCCGCGGCCTCACTTGCAACGCTGCCGATTGGCGAAACCAGCGGCGACAGCGTCCTTCTCCCGTTTACGGGGAGAAGATGGCGGCAGCCAGATGAGGAGCGGCGCCGGCGCATCGAGAAGAGGCATGAATTTCGCCAGCCGGATTCCCCTTCGCGAAATCGTCCTCTAAGGTGCCGGCAACTTTGAAAGGCATTCCATGAGCAGCGCGTTTCCACAGATCCATCTGGTCCGGCATGGCGAGACCGCGTGGAGCCTTTCGGGGCAGCATACAGGCCGCACCGACATGCCGCTGACGCCGGCCGGCGAAGCGGCGGCGCGCGGTGTGGCGGACCGCTTGAAAGGCCTGTCGTTTTCGCAGGTTTGGACGAGCCCGTCGCAGCGCGCCTACAACACCAGCGTGCTTGCCGGCTTTGGGGCCGCGAGCCTCAAGCTGGACGATCTGCAGGAGTGGGATTACGGCGCCTATGAAGGGCGCACGACCAAGGAAATCCTGGCCGAGCGGCCGGGCTGGAACGTGTTTCGCGACGGTTGCCCGCAAGGCGAGACGGCGGCCGATGTCGGCGCCCGCGCCGACAGGATTATCGATCGCCTGCGCAAGGCCAATGCCGACATACTGATTTTTTCCAGCGCGCATTTCCTGCGCGTGCTCGCCGCCCGCTGGCTCGGCCTGCCGCCGGAAGGCGGGGCGCTGTTCGTGCTCGACACGGCCAGCATCAGCGTGCTGGGTTATGAGCATGATCTGACCGAGCCGGTCGTGCGCAAGTGGAACGGGAAGTAGGCAGGCCACATCAACCAGATGCGGTGACGCCTATCGTCTTCGTCATCCACGGGCGAAGCAAGGAGCGAAGCGACGCGGCGCAGACCCGAGGATCCATGCCGCGACTTCGGGGCGCAGCCACGGTGCGGAATTCTGCTCCGCTGCGCTTCACGGCAAAGGTCCCGGCATGGATCCTAGGGTCTCCGCGACGGAGCTGCGCTCCTGCTTCGCCCTAGGATGACGACGTGTTGGGTGGCTTTGGCTAATTCCGATGCTGGACGCTAATCAACTCAAACCGCGCGCCCGCCTCCTACCTCTCGAACTTCCTGATCGCCTCGGCGGTGATGGGCTGGAAGAAATTCACCAGATTGCCGTCGGGGTCACGGAACAGCAGCGAGCGGTTGCCCCAAGGCATGGTGGTCGGCTCCTGCACGGTCGTCTTCTTGATGAGGTCCGACAGCCGGGCGAATTCGGCATCGACGTCGCCGACGCGGAATTCGAGGATGGCGGTGTGGTTGTCGGCGGGGCGGGCGATGTCGCCGCCGAACAGCATCAGGGTGCGCGTGCTGCCGATTGCCAGCGTGCAGGCCGGGGTCGCCAGTTCGGCGAAGTCTTCCGTGTATACGGTCACCGGCATGCCGGTGATCTCACCGTAGAAGCGCACGAGGCGCTGGACATCTGACGTGATGATGCGGACAGAGACGAAATTCATCGCATTGGCTCCTTGATCTCGAAGCCGCGAGCGGGCTTCCCAGCCGATGCATAGACCAGGCCTCCTGACAGCTTTCTGTCAGGAGAGGAGTTGTGACGGTTACGCTTCGGGTTCGGTCCAGACCGGCGGCAGGCCGAAAGCCGCGAACAAATCGGGGCCGAGCGGGCCGACATAGACCGTCAGCGCGGTGATCCGGCCTTCGGCCGGCTCGATGACGTGCAGCGATTGCGCGCGCCATTCCGGGTCGTGAAACCGCTGCGCGTAGATCGCGACCGCGGGCTGGCCGTTGGCCCTTGTCGCCACCGCGCGATAGCCGGCGTAATTGTTCCACACGGTCTTGAAGAAGTCGTGGATCGCCTGGCGCCCCTGATACCAGTCATGCCATGGCGGCATGTGGTAGGTGGCGTCTTCGCGCAGCAGTTCGACGAAGCCATCGAGATTGGCGGCCTCCCAGGTGCTGATATAGCGTTCGAGCAGCAGGTCCTCGTCGGGGCTTGGCCGCGCGCGCTGCAGTGGCCGCCCCTTTGGAAAGCGTTCGCCAAGTGTGGCGCGCGCCCGCTGCAAGGCACTGTTGACCGACGCCGTCGAGCCGCCCAGCAATTGAGCCGCCTCCAGCGCCGACCAGCCGAGCACGTCGCACAGCAAAAGCACGGCGCGCTGCCTGGGCGGCAGAAGCTGGATCGCCGCGACGAAGGCCAGCCGGACGGCCTCACGGGTTTCGTAGCGTGCGTCCGGCCCGGGTGCGCCATCGGCGAGATCGGGCAGCTCGGCGTCCGGGTAAGGTTCCAGCCAGGCGAGTTCGGCGGCCGGCCCGGCAGCGGCGCGGCCTTCGGTCGACGGCCGTGCGGGCTCTTCGAGAATGCGGCGCGCCGACGACCTCGCCTTGATCGCGTTGAGGCAATTGTTGGTGGCAATGGCGTAGAGCCAGCCACGCGGCGAGCCGTGGCCGCCGAATTGCGCGCGGCCGCGCCATGCCTTCAGGAACGTGTCCTGGACGAGGTCGTCGGCCTCGTGCAGCGAGCCCATCATCCGGTAGCAGTGCAGCTTGAGTTC
The DNA here is from genome assembly GCF_004791165.1 of Mesorhizobium sp. M8A.F.Ca.ET.218.01.1.1. Classification (GTDB taxonomy): domain Bacteria; phylum Pseudomonadota; class Alphaproteobacteria; order Rhizobiales; family Rhizobiaceae; genus Mesorhizobium. The sequence goes on from NZ_SRUZ01000010.1 coordinate 248,382, forward strand.
GCGGCGGTGGGTGGTGGTCAGGCGCTCGAAGGCCGGCCGGTCGAGGACCGGCCGGCCCGATGGCCCGGAAGCGCCAGGAGCATCCGTCATTTCAAGTCCACTGTAACGATTTCGGGCCATCCTGCGCGCCTCACGCCGCCGCCGCAAGGCCGCTGCCGCTCACCGTGAAGGCGGTGCCCTGGATCTTGCCGCCGGCAAGCGTCACCACGGCGCTGGCGACATCGGCGGGCGTCTGCATATCGGTCATGCTGGCCAGGAAATCCGCCGGGCTGATGCCGAGATAGGCCGAAACGCCCGATATGCCGCGCTGGCCGACGCCGGTGCCGGCCATGATGCGCATCGGCGCCAGCGCCATGAAACGCAGGCCGAGGCCAAGCCGGTCGGCTTCCTTCTGGCTGTGGGCGGCGAGGAACAACTGCATGCGCTTGGCGCCGGAGTAGCCGCCGGAATTGGGCGGGCCGCCGCTGAATGCAGCGCCGCTGGAGATCAGCACCACGCGGCTGCCGGGCTTCAGCCGGCCGCGCAGCGCCGCCTGGCAGAACAGGAAGGACGCCTTGACGTCCATTTCCCAATTGGCGGAGAATTCGTCCCAGCCCTGGTCCTGAATCGGTGCCGATGGGGCGAAGGCACCGGCGCAGATCACCAGCACGTCCGGTTCGAGAGCGGCGAAGACCGCATCGGGGGCCACCTCCTGCGTGGCGTCCGCCACGAGCGTCTTTACGCCTGACGCCTCCCAGGAGAGTTCCTTCAGAGCGTCCGCGCCCCGGGCGACGGCGAGCACGGTTGCTCCCTCGCTCAGCGCCGCCTTCACGATGGAGCGGCCGACGCCCCGGCTGCCTCCGACGACGACGACATTTTGACCTTGCAACGATCCCATGGTTCACCTCGCTGTTCCGGCCCGGAGGAATTCCGGCGCCTGATGATCAGGACAGCCGAGGCGGGTGGAATTCATCGGTACGTCGGTAAAATCTTTCCGGGGCGCCTGTCAGGCGGCTCTCATTCGTTCGCCGCATGGCCCTCGAGGGCGCGACGTTTGCTCAAGCGCGCAGCAACGCCAGAGCCGATCCATTGCCAGAAGCAAAACGCATCGGCGGTATCCAGATTCTATTCTGATAACCAAGAATTGATTGGAAGTACTGCGCCCGTGATTGGCGATTGGCTCGAAAGCCATCCTAAAACTGTCGGCGGGTGAATTAATTCATAAGGCTGAGGGGAGTTGATATGATCCGCCGCACAACGGGTATCATGACGGTGCTTGCGCTTCTGGGGTTTTCGGTCTGTCCAGCCGCCGCGTATACCCACTCGTTCAGCTATGAAAAAACGGCACTCTCCGGACAGGAGATTTTTCTCTACGGAGGATCGACCCTCAACCCCGACTGTTCGAAGGCCGGCAAGGATGATTTGAGGGCAATTTCCGGACCAAGTCATGGAAAGCTGATGATTATGAACGGGAAGACCTATGCGCACTACGCCAAGAAAGATGCGCGTGCGAAATGCGATTCGCGCAGGGTCGACGGGATCAAGGTCATGTATCGGTCGGCCCCCGGCTTCAAAGGGCGAGACGAGGTGACTTTGTCCCTTCATACCTTCTATGGATATGCGTCCAGGACGGTCATCAGGATCAACGTCGAATAGCAGATTCGTTTTTTGGCTGGTGGCGCCGCGCCGCTTACTCAGCCAGCAACGCCAGTTCCTCCGCCGTCAAATGCCGCGCAGAACCCTTGGCGAGGTCGCCCAGGCGGAGCCGGCCGATGGCGATGCGGATGAGGCGCTTGACCTCGATGCCGTGGGCGGCAAGCAGGCGGCGGATGTGGCGGTTCTTGCCTTCGTCGAGCACGATCTCCAGCCAGGCGGTGCGGCCGCCGCTGCGCAAAAGCGTGATCGCGTTGGCGGTCAGGGTCTCGCCGTCGAGGGTGACGCCCGCGCGCAACCTGTCCAGCGTCGTTTCATCCGGCACCGTGGCGACCTGCACGTGATAGGTCTTGGGCAAATGCGAGGCCGGATCCATCAGCCGGTTGGCGAAGTGGGTGTCGTTGGTCATCAGCAGCAGGCCTTCGCTGGCCTTGTCGAGACGGCCGACCGGCGAGACATAGGGCAGGTCGAGCCCTTCGAGACAGGCATAGACGGTGTCGCGCCGTTGCGGATCGTCACGGGTGGTGACCAGCCCGCGTGGCTTGTTCAGCATCAGATAGACCTTGCGCTCGGCAACGACCGCATCGCCATCGACGACGATGCGGTCGCGGTTCATGTCGACGCGCAGCGCCGCGTCACGCACCACCTTGCCGCCGACGCGCACGCGGCCCGCCGCGATCAGGACTTCGGCCTGCGTGCGCGAGCACAGGCCGAGTTTTGACAGCGCGCGGTTCAGGCTGACGCCGGGAGGTCCGGCGCTGCGGGGCTTGCCGGCTGGCGGCCGGCCGGGCGAAGGTGGTCGTGCTGCCATGCTGTTGCCGGTGATCCGTTCCAGCGGACAGATGCCACGGGCGAGGCGGGCACCGCAAGCCGGGCGCGGCCGGTCTGTTTCCTGTCCCAGCAACAAGCGCTTCAGGCGGATGGCTCGGCCATCACGATGAAATTGCCGCAGGTGTCGTCGAAGAAGGCCGATGTCACCGGGCCCGTGCGTTCCGGAGGCCCGAGAAATTTCACGCCGCGCCCGGTGAGCCGGTCGAACTCGGCGTGGATGTCGCCGACGGTGATGAGCGCCGCCGGGAAACGGGCGTCGTAAAGCGCTTGCTGCGCGGCGCGCGCCGGCGGGGCGCTGTTGGGTTCGAGCACCAGTTCCGTGCCGCCATCGTCGGGTGCCACCACCGTCAGCCAGCGGATTGGACCGCTGTCGTGATCATGCTTTTTCACAAAACCCATGACCGAGGTGTAGAAGGCCAGCGCCTTGTCCTGGTCGTCGACCTTGATGAGGATATGGCGAAGCCGCATGGTCGATTTCCTTTTATTCGCATGGGGTTGACGTCCGTACCTAATCCAGGCTGTTGAAGAACGCCGTCAGCACCGGGGCGTGCGCGGCCGTCTTCAGCATGTGGTTCTGGCCGGGCAGCGTCTGATAGCTTGCATTGGGCAATGCGTTGGCCAGGGCCTTGTTGCCATGCCGCATCCATGGCGGGCTCTTGCCGCCGTCGCTCACCAGTACCGGCACGCGCAGCGAAGCCCAGCGGCTGGGATCGAGCGGCTTGCCAAGCTGATCGCCGCCGACGATGGCGCCATCATGCGGCAAGGTAGGCGCCACCGCCTTGAGCCGTCGCCAGATCGGCATGAGCTTCATGAAGACGATGAGCAGGCGGGGCATGCCCACCGATTTGAGGAAGGCGGTCACGCCGTCGCCGCTCCGGCCTTCGGCCACGGCGGTCTCGATCGTCGCCCAGTCGGCCTGCGTGGTGGTGCGGCTGTCGTCGACGATCAGCGGCGCTTCGTAGAGCGCAAGCTTCTTGATGCCGGGCAGGCGGGTTGCCGCCATAAGCGCAAGCACGGCGCCCGACGACATGCCCCAGACATAGGCCTCGCCGCCGGCCGCCCGCAGCACGGCCTCGATGTCGTCGACCTCGCGTTCGACCGCGTAGGGCGCGGTGTCGCCGCTGCCGCCACGGCCACGACGGTCGTAGCGGAATACGGTGAAGTTGTCCGCGAGCGCCTTGGCCAGCGGACCGCTCGGCCCCATCGTGCGCGAGCACAGCGCGCCGTCGACGAGGATGAGCGGATGGCCCTGGCCGCGGCGCTCGCAGGCGATCGGCGTTCCGTCCCGCGACAGCACGGTTTCAATGGACGGTTTCGCGTTCTCAGCCGGCATGGTTGGCTTCCCGGTCTATCAGCTGCTCCAGCCGGTCGAAGGTCTGCATCCAGCCGCCGCGCATGCCGAGCGCCAGCAGGCGCTCGCGGTCGGCGGCACTCGCCAGCGTTACCTCGAAATGGACATGGGTCCGCATGCCGTCGGGCGTGAAGGTCACGGTGTGGCGGCTCCGGCCCGGCGGATTGCCGGCCCATTCGCGGATTTCCGGATCCGGTTCGTCGCAATAGCTCAGCCTGACGTTCTCGACGACTTCGAGATAGCGGCCCTGATTGCGATAGAGCGCGCCGCTGGCGGTCAGCATATCGATGCGCCAGCGGCCGCCGACGCGCACGTCGAGCACGCAGTGAGGAATGGTGCAGTCCCTGATGCCCCACCATTGCGCCACCAGTCTGGGGTCGGTCCACAGCCGAAAGACGCGCGCCACCGAAGCCTGGAACAACCGTTCGATGGCGAAGCTGCGCTCGGCTGCATCTTGGACGCGCTCGCTCATTTCGGCTTGTCCGCGCCGCGCCGCAGCAGATCCTCCATGCGGTCGAAGCGGCCTTCCCACAGCTTCCGGTAGTCGTCGAGCCAGCGGTCGATGTCGCGCAGCGGCTTGAGTTCGATGCGGCTCAGATGTTTCTGCGCCGCCCGGCTGCGGGTGACGAGGCCGGCCTGCTCCAGCACACCGACATGTTTGGAGACGGCCCGCACGGTGAGCGCGAAAGGTTGCGCGAGTTCGGCGACCGAGGCCTCGCCATCGAGCAGCCGGGCAAGGATCGCGCGCCGCGTCGGATCGGCGAGCGCGGCGAATGTCTGGTCGAGGGAGAATTCAGCAGCCATTTACGGAACCAATCAGTTCTGGAACTAATTGGTTCCGTATAGAGCTTGCCTTACCTCGTCAACAAGGTTCCGGAGAGAGCTGGGGCGCTCGCCGGGAAGGAGTTTCCACCCCGGCAAGCCTGGCGTTGGAAGCTCAGGCGGCTGCCTTCTCGGCCGCGATGCCGTTCAGGATCTGGATCGCATCCGCCGGCAGGTCCAGTTCGGCCGCCGCCAGGTTCTCCCTGAGATGCTCGACCGACGAGGTACCGGGAATGAGCAGGATGTTGGGCGCGCGGCGCAACAGCCAGGCGAGCGCCACCTGCATGGGTGTCGCGCCGAGCTTTTGCGCGACGTCGGCAAGCGTGCTCGACTGCAGCGGCGTGAAACCGCCGAGCGGGAAGAACGGCACATAGGCGATGCCGTCGGCGGCAAGCTCGTCGATCAGCGCGTCATCCTCGCGGTGGGCGATATTGTATTGGTTCTGCACGCAGACGATGTCGACCATGCCGCGCCCCTGCGCGATCTGTTTGCGGGTGACGTTGCTCAGGCCGATATGGCGCACAAGCCCCTGGCGCTGCAGTTCGGCGAGCGTGTCGAGCTGCGGCTCGAGCGACCCTTCGGCGGGTCCGTGGATGCCATGCATGGAGCGCAGGTTCACGACCTCGATCACATCCAGTCCGAGATTACGCAGATTGTCGTGCACGGCCTGCGTCAACTCCTGAGGCGACATTGCGGGGATCCACGATGCATCCGCGCCGCGCCGGGCACTGATCTTGGTGACGATGGTGAGGTTGGCGGGGTAGGGGTGCAGCGCCTCGCGGATGATCTGGTTGGTGACGTGGGGACCGTAGAAATCCGATGTGTCGATGTGGTCGACGCTGCTGGCAATCGCCTCGCGCAGCACGGCAAGGGCTGCCTCGCGGTCCTTCGGCGGGCCGAAGACGCCCGGTCCAGCCAGTTGCATGGCGCCGTAGCCGAGGCGCTTCACGGTGCGGTCGCCGAGCTTGAAGCTTCCGGCCTTGCTGATGTCGGTCATGGTGTCGTCTCCATTGGATCAGCCAGATATAGACAAGGCGCGCCTGCGCGATAATATGGTGCAATCGGCACAGCCTGTGCGGAAAGGCGAACAATGGCGGCGAATCTGGGCGACCTCCAGGCATTCATGGCGGTGGCGCGCGCCGGCGGTTTTCGCGAGGCGGCCCGGGTGGGCGGCGTCAGCGCCTCCAGCCTCTCGGAGACGGTGCGGCGGCTGGAGAGCGAACTCGGCGTGCGGCTTCTCAACCGCACCACGCGCAGCGTGGCGCCGACCGAGGCCGGCGCGCGCCTGCTCGAACGGCTCGGTCCCGCGCTCGGCGAGGTCGAGGCAGCGCTCGACGTGGTCAACGGTTTTCGCGGCCGGCCGGCCGGCACGTTGCGGCTCAACGTGCCTGTGGTGGCGGCGAAACTGGTGCTGCCGCGCCTGTTGCCGCCCTTCCTCGCGGCCTATCCCGACATTCGCCTGGAAGTGACCGCCGAGGACAGTTTCGTCGACATACTGGCGAGCGGCTGCGATGCCGGCATCCGCTATGACGAGCGGCTGGAGCAGGACATGATCGCCGTGCCGATCGGCCCGCGCCGCCAGCGCTTCGCCACCGCCGCCGCGACGGCCTATCTCGACCGGCGCGGCCGGCCCGAGCACCCGCGCGACCTGCTTGATCACGCCTGCCTGCGCGGACGCTTCGCCAGCGGCTTCACGCCGCCCTGGGAGTTCGAACGCGACGGCGAGGAGGTGAGCGTCGAGCCGACCGGCCCGCTGCTGGTCAGCACCGGCACCGCAATGGCGCTCGCGCTCGAGGTGGCCGTCGCCGGCTGCGGCATTGTCAGTCTGTTCGAGGACTGGCTGCATCCCTATTTCGACGATGGCAGGCTGGAGCCGGTGCTGGAGCCCTGGTGGCAGGAATTTTCAGGCCCGTACCTCTACTATCCCGGCCGCCGCCTGACGCCGGCGCCGCTGCGCGCGTTCATCGACTTTGTCGCTGGGATGCGGTGGGACTGATCCCGGACCGAAATCGTGCCGCACATCGCGCCGGCCTTTTCGGCCTGTCGCCACGATTGCTTTCGACCAAAGGGCAAATCCCCGATGTAACACTTTGTTGTCATTGAGGGCCTATCGAGGAGGCGATACGGCGAAAGCCCGGTAAAAGGAAAGGCGCGCGATGGGTTCGCCCTGGTCCGAATTGCTGGCCAATCTCGCGGTCGTCGCGATGTTCGTTTCGGTCTGGATCCACACCCATGTGTGGCTGGATCGCTGGCCGGCCGCCGCGAAGGCAGCGGCCTTCGGCCTGCTGATGGGCGCCGGCGCCATCGTCCTGATGCTGACACCCATGCAGTTGCAGCCGGGCGTGCTCGCCGATCTCAGGGCGACGATGATAGCCGTTGCCGGCTTCTTCGGCGGTCCTGTCGCCGGCATCGTCGCCGGGGTCATGGCCGGCGCCTTCCGGACTTTCGAGGGCGGCATCGGCGCCTTCGCCGGCGCGGTGGGCATCGCGGCCGCCATGCTGGTCGGCGTTGCCGGCAACCTTGCCCTGAAGGGCCGCCGCGCCACCATGATCGACATCATGATCCTTGGCGCGGCCGCGGCGGCGGCGTCACTGCTTGGCCTCAGCGTCCTGCCGCGGGATGTCCTGCAGATGGTTCTGCCGAAGGTTGCGCTGCCGTCCTCCCTGCTCATCTTCGTCTCGGTGGTTTTGTCGGGGCTGACGCTCTACCAGGAGCGGCGTCGCCTCGAAGCGCTGCAATCCCGGCGCATCTACAAGGCCGTGGTGGAGACGCTGCCCGATTGCCTCAACGTCAAGGATCTCGACGGGCGGTTCATCGCGGCCAATCCGGCAACGGCGGAACTGATGCATGCGGCCGATGCCAAGGCACTGATCGGCAAGACGGATTTCGACTTCTTTCCGCGTGAGACGGCGCAGGGCTTCCGCGAGGACGAGCTTGCCGTGCTGGCCTCGGGCGCCTCGTCCACCATCGAACAGCGCCTTCACCACGAGGACGGCACCGATGGCTGGCTGGCGACCTTGAAGGCGCCCTTTCGGGATCGGAGCGGAGCCATCATCGGCCTGATCACGCACAATCGCGACATCACCGTTCGCAAGCAGCTTGAGAACGAGCTGGCGGAAAGCCAGGCAAGGCTCGGAGACGCCCTGACGCACATGGCCGACGGCCTGGTGATGTTCGATCCGGACGGCAGGCTGGTGCTGTGCAACGCCCGGTACCGCGCCATGTTTCCGAAGACGGCGGACATGAGGGTGCCGGGTGCCGATTACCGCGACATCCTGCGCGCCTCGGCGGAGCGCGGCGAAGGGACCACGCCGCCGGACGCGGTCGAAGACTGGATCGCCGGCATCATGGCCGCGCAGAAGCTCGTCAGTCACCGCCAGGTCCAGCTTGCCGACGGGCGCTGGCTCGATGTGCGCACCCGGCCGACTGGCGATGGCGGCAGCCTCAGCGTGTTTTCCGACATCACCGAGGCCAAGCAGGTCGAGGCCGAACTGATGGCCGCCAATGAGAAGCTGAACCTTCTGGCGCACCGTGACGGCCTGACCGAACTGTTGACGCGGCGCGCCTTCGACGAAGCGCTGGCGCGCGAATTCGCCCGCGCCAGCCGCAACGCAATGCCGCTCAGTCTGCTCATCATCGACGTCGATTGGTTCAAGCGGTTCAACGACTATTACGGCCATCCGGCGGGCGATGAATGCCTGCGCGTCGTCAGCCGCTGCATCGAGGCGGCAGCCCGCCGGCCGGCGGACGCGGCCGCCCGCTATGGCGGCGAGGAGTTCGCGCTCATCCTGCCGGAGACCGATGCGCGGGGCGCCTTCGTCATCGCCGAAAACCTCAGGAGCAAGGTGCGCAACCTCGCTCTTGGGCATGCCGGCAGCGAAAAAGGCATCGTTACCGTCAGCATCGGTGTCGGCACCTTCGATGCCGGTGGCGCCGCCATGGAGATCGCCGATCTTTTGAATCGTGCGGACGAGGCGCTCTACGGCGCCAAGGCCGCGGGGCGGGACCGAGTGCATGGATGGCGTCCTCACCTCAGCGACCAACGCGCGACCGGTTCGCGGCGCAAGACTTGAGTCTTCCTAGGCCTAGGGCCGGGCTGCCGGGTAGAATCCGAGGGTGAACTGGCGATTGCCTGAATGAGGATTCGGCGGGCGCCTCTCTCTCAGTTGCTTCAACCGTTGTGGCCTGAATCCATGCTTACGGGATCGAGCTTCACAAGCCGAGCTTTCGCCTCGCCGACGCGTTGTTGCGCGGATCGTATCCTGTCGCAAAGCCTCAGATTGATACCGACGCCACAGTCCTCGTCCAGCATCGCGTTTGCACGTTCCAGGGCAAGTTCCGCTCGGTTGAGGCGCTGCCTCGCCCGGGCCAGTTCCAAGGTCAGAAGTTCCATTACTCCGCTTCCGTGGTTGCGGTCCCTTCCACTGGGAAACCCTCGCCGATTGGTTTGGTTCCGGGCTGTTCGGGCGCGGCTGCATTCGCTGGCGCGCATGCCCATGATGCCCGTCAGGACGGCCTCGGACGGGCAATGCTGGTGTCGAAAGTGCCTGGGAGGACAGGGGCGCCACCGCGGCCGGTCGACGATGTCGTCATCGTGTCAACCGGCACAATGATGACCATGCGAGCGTGCTGCTCCGGCCATAATGGCTTTCCGAAAAGGAACAAGGTGCTGGCGAGAAAACAAACCAGCAAGAGGATGGCCAAGGTGTTGGCGATGATGTCACCAAGTTGCATTTTCCCTCTCCTCCAAATCACGCATCGACAATCGTGAACGGGCATCAGCGGATGCCGAGCCCTCCGCCAAAGCAGGCGGGGCTGTCCTTCTCGAAGCGGGCTGCTACCAGCTCGACGTGAAGGTGACGAGCAATGCGGGGATCAACGCCGATAACGGGACCGCCATCAGCAGCACCATCTCGATAAGACGGGTTTCCTTGTCGCCGAACATCACAACCTCCTCCCGTCTCGGCCCGATGCCGGGGAATTCAGGGTTCGCTCACCAACTGGACGCAGTGAGCGAACCCTATTGGCGCAGGAAGGGACGTAGCTGCGCCAATTCGCTAAAAACATGGGGCTGCTTGCTGATATCAGTCAGCTGCCTGCCATCACGGAGCGACAACGAGTGCGAAAGGCGACCGTTCCCGGCGGGAGCGGCGGCAGGACCATTGCGTTCTTGAATGGGACCTAAGTCCGAGGTTGGCCCGACCGAAGCCCGACCGGGGAACGTTCATCCGTGCCTGAAGTTCGATCCTCAGCGCGGCGACAATCCTGTGCTGTGCCGATTTCAAATGGAGGAATTCATGAACAAGAATCTTGCCGCCGTAGCCGCGGTTCTGTTGCTCGCGGGTGTCGGCGCAGCCGCCGCCGAAGACGTCATCATCCAGCCCGAGCAGGAAACGGTGATCAAGGAATATGTGAAGAAGCAGCCGCTGGCTTCGGTGAAGGTTCCCGGCGTCGAACTCAGCCTCGGCACGGCTCTGCCCGACACGGTCGAGCTTCACGAAGTCCCCAATGTCAAATATCGCTACACCGTGATCGATGACCGGACGGTGATCGTGGATCCAGGCACCCACAAGATCATCAAGATCATCCAGTAACAACGCCCGGCCCGCCACCGGACTGGTGGCGGACCGGCTGCAAAGCGGGTTGCCCGCGCAATCAGAACTTGCGCGGGTCGATACCCTTGGTGCCCGGCCCATAAGGGCTTGGATAAATCTCGCCGATGGTCATCAGTTCGATCCCGCCGTCGAGCGTCGAGCCGATGATCCTGACCTCGGGATCATCGCAGCAGAACTCCCAGATCACCTGCCGGCATTCGGCGCATGGCACGCCGGAATAGGGGCCGTGGCAGACGACGCCCCTCTAACGGCTTGCCACCTTGTGGCGCAGAACGAGGCGGTATTCGTGCCAGATCAGCCAGATGACGACGAGGTCGAATATGGTGAGCACGATCAGCCCCGCGGAGTGGGTATAGCTGAAGCGGTAGAGCTGGTAGACGATGAACAGCAGCAAGGCGACCAGTGAGGCTGGATAGGCCCATAGCTTCCCCCTCAGCAGCCCCGCCACCAGGGCAATCTTGATGAGGCCATGGCTGAGAAGGTAAAATGCGTAGAAATGCTGCGTTCCGACGGAGAAATGGTTCGCCGCGTTCATCAGATGGCCGGCGATGGAATCATGCGGGTCCTCGACCAGCTCTTCCTGCGTCAGCCTGTTCACCAGCGACACGATGGTGCTGGTGCTGACAAAGGCGAGGAGCAAGCCGCCGACGCATTCGATGAGCGCATGTGCGCCCTTTAGCAGCAGGCTGACTTCGAAAATCTGGTGGACACGCTGCTCGTTCATGGCTCTCCTGCCATTTGGTGTGGCGGCTCGACGATAAGGTGAATTGATGGACGTGACGGCTACACATTGGATCAATTCGGCGGCGGGAATAAGCCCGGCGCTGGATCTGATCATGATCTCGGTGACGAAATTCGGTGTCCCGCTCCTGATCGCCTGCGTGGTCCTGCAATGGTGGAGCAGGACGGACCGGACCCACGTCCGCCATGCCGCGATCGCGGCGGGGTTGTCTTTCCTGATCGGACTTGGCGCCAACCAGATCAGCCTGCTTTTCGTGCATCGCGTGCGTCCCTACGACGCCGGTGTGACCCATCTCATCATTCCCGCCAGCGCCGACTGGTCGTTCCCCTCGGATCACGCGACGGCGGCTTTCGCCATCGTTGCCGCACTCGCCCTGCAGGCGCTTCCCGGACGCGCGCTGATTTTCGGAGCCGTGGCGGTGCTGATCTGCTGGTCGAGGCTGTTTGTGGGCACCCATTACGTCACGGATGTGCTTGGCGGTGCCTTGACCGGCATTGCCGCTGCGGTACTCGTCCGCGCCCTCTACCGTGAGGATTCGCGGCTTGACCGGCTGGCGACAAGTATCCTGTGATGGAAATCGGTCGTCGAACAGACCCGGCGTACAATCCTGCCGGGGCAAGTTCGGAAAGACCGGTCCATAATGTTACCCGGCGTGGTTCCGGTCGCGTCGCTGGCGCAATGTCGCTGCGTCCATGACCGATTTCCCAGACGCCTCGGCTATCGTCAAGGCCATCGCCATCGATGCCGACCCGGCCAAGGTCTGGCGGGTGCTGACGACGCCGGCACTGATCGCGCAATGGATGTCCGACGAAGAGCTTGATGTCAGCCTCGAGGCGCATGCCGGCGGCGCGATCGTGATACGCGGCGTGCTGCATGGCATGCCGTTCGAGAACCACGGCGCGGTCCGGGCCTTCGAGCCGGACAAGAGCTTCGCCTACAGCTATTGGAGCACGCTGTCGGCCTCGCGCCTGGCTGATATGCCGGAAAACCACACTGTGGTCGGCTTCGCACTCGAGCCGGCGGATCAGGGAACGCTGCTGACCTTGACGCTGAGCGGCTTCGCCGAACCGTCGATCCGTCCGCATGCCAATCTTTACTGGGGGCCGACCTTGCGGATCCTGAAGGCGATGTGCGAACGCCCCTAAGGGGTGCTGGGCTTCATCGACGGGTCCGTCGCGTCTCGCTCCTTGCGGCGCCGGGCGAGGTCGCGGATGCGGTCGGCGACCTTGCTGTCCACCGGGTTGTAGACGGTCAAGCTGAGGTCCGGCCGGCCATCGACCGCGAAGGCCGAATATTCGAGCTCGATGTCGCCGAGCTCGGGGTGCTTCAGGCGCTTGGTCCCGTCACCATGGGCGAGCACGTCGTTCTCCCGCCACAGGGTGGCGAACTCGGGGCTGGCGCCGCACAGTTCGTCGACGAGCTGGGCGACCTCGGACACCGCGCCGGCGCGCGCCGCGTCGGCCCGGAACGCGCCGACGACGAAACGGGCAAGGTTCTCCCAATCGTGCTGCTTGGCGCGGATGGCGGGGCTCAGGAACATGAAGCGCAGTATGTTGCGCTGGCCGTGGGGCAAGGTGCTGTAGTCGGTCATTACGACTTGCGCGGCGCTGTTCCAGGCGACGACATCCCAGGTCGCCGTCTTGATCAGGGCAGGGCTTGCCTCGAGCGTGTCGATCAGGCGCTGCAGCCTGGGGCTGACGCCGTCGGCGCGGAGGTAGCGGACCTCGGGCGGACGCCCCAGCCCCAGCATGAAAAGATGTTCGCGCTCGGCCTCGGTCAGCAGCAGGCCCTTGGCGATGCGGTTCAGCACGTCGGCCGAGGGTGCGCCGCCGCGGCCCTGTTCCAGCCATGTGTACCAGGTCGGGCTGATGTTGGCGCGCTGGGCAACCTCTTCGCGGCGCAGCCCAGGCGTGCGCCTGCGCCCGGAGAAGCCGAACGACGAGGGGTCGAGCCGGGTGCGCCGGTCTTTCAGGAACGCAGCGAGCGAGCCGTTGGAGGCGTTGGGCATCCTGTTAGCCATTATACCATGATAAGATCACTACTTTAATGGAATAATAGAGCAGCGATATTACGCAGGCAACCCAGGAGATTTTGCATGCGTATCTTTCTCACCGGCGCGACCGGCTTCATCGGTTCGGCGCTCGTTCCCGAACTTCTTCAGGCCGGCCATCAGGTGGTCGGCGTCACCCGTTCCGAGGCGGGCGCGCAGGCGTTGGCAGCCGCCGGCGCCGAGGTGTATAGGGGGACCCTCGAGGATCCGAAAGGCTTGCGTGACGGCGCGGCCAAGGCGGAAGCGGTGATCCACACCGCGTTCGACCATGATTTCTCGCGGTTTGTCGAGAACTGCGAAAAGGACAGCCATGTCATCGCCGCGCTTGGCGAGGCGCTCGCCGGCTCCGACCGGCCGCTGGTGATCACGTCGGGCGTCGGCATGGGCAGCCCCGGCCATGGCCAACTGGCGGTCGAGGATGTCTTCAACGCCGGTCACGCGAATCCCCGCATCGCCTCGGAACTCGCCGGCAATGCCTTGTTGGAGGCCGGCGTCAATCTTTCGGTACTGCGCCTGCCGCAGGTGCATGACACGAGGAAGCAAGGCCTCATCTCGCCGCTCATCGAGATCGCGCGCCAGAAGGGCGTTTCGGCCTATGTCGGCGAAGGCCGCAATCGCTTTTCGGCGGGCCATGTGCTCGATGCGGCGCGCCTCTACCGGCTGGCGGTGGAAAAGCGGCAACCCGGCGCGCGCTATCACGCCGTCGGCGAGGAAGGCGTCGAGGTGCGCGCGATCGCCGAGGCGCTTGGCCGGGGCCTGAACCTGCCGGTCGTTTCGATCGCGCCGGAAAAGGCGGCGGAGCATTTCGGCTGGATGGCGATGTTCGCTCCCATGGACCTGCCGGCCTCCAGCGCGCTGACCCAGGCGCGGCTCGGCTGGCATCCGACCGGCCCGACGCTGATCGCCGATCTCGACGCGATGCGATACTGAGGGGTGGTAGCAACGTTCGGAATTGGCCGAGGCTTCTAAACTTCGTCATCCCAGGGCGCAGCAGGAGCGAAGCTCCGTCGCGGAGACCCTGGGATCCATTCCGTGACCTGGGCCGAAGAGCGCAGCGGAGCAGAATTCTTCACTGTGGCGGGGCTCAGGAGTCCCGGCATGGATCCTCGGGTCTGCGCTGCGTCGCTACGCTCCTTGCTCCGCCCGTGGATGACGAAACGATGGAGGCATGCAGTCCAAAAACGCAAGCACGAGATCAGCCAGGGCTGACGGCGTAGCGTAGTTGGACGAGGCCATGCGCCAGGGTTTGGCAGCTTTTGAGAGACAGCCGCATCTTGCCCGCCAGGCCGGCCTCGCCGAACTCGACAACGCCCTGGTTCGCCGCCCGCGCATCGAGCGCGGGGGCAATGAGAAGGCTGAGCTCATCGACAAGCCCGGCCGCGAAGAAGGAGCCGTTGATGCCGGCGCCGCCTTCGAGCAGCAGCCGGCTTATGCCGAGTTCGCGCCCGAGCACGTCGAGCATCGCGGCGAGATCGATGTCGGGCGTTTGCGAAACGACATAGGACACGCCGTCGGCGGCGAGTTCGGCCAGATGGGTGTCCTCGACTTCACGCCCGAGCAGCACAACGACATGATCGCCGCCGATGTCGGGTTTGGCGAAGTGCAGCTTGCCCGAGGCATCGAGCGCCACGGCATAGCTGCCCGCATCGCGTCGCGCGAAATGATGCGGCCGCTCGACCTTGCCAGCATGCGCAGGCGGGTGCGCGCCGGCCTTGCTCATCTCGGCCATGGTGACGCGGCCGACGATCCAGGCGTCGCCTTCGAGGTCGTTGTGGATCTGTTCATAGAGGCCAGACCATTCGGCCCGGCTGCCGTCGGGGCTTTCGGTATAGCGGCTCGGATGAAGGCCGCCGTCGAGCGAGGCAAGCATATGGCAGATGATGTGCGGCTTCATATGGGTGTCTCCGTTTGTCGGCGTTGGCCAGTCCAAAGGTAATGCCGGGTCGGAAAAATGGAAGTCGACGTGGCGTGCCTTGAGGCTCCAAGCCCCGGCAGGTAGCATGACGGGATTTCAGCGACCCGGACCAGAGCATGGCGAACATGATCCTGTTTCACTCGGTTCTTGGCCTGCGCCGGATCGAACGTGATCTTGCCGAGCGCGTCCGCGCCAGCGGCCATGCCGTCACGCTGCCAGACCTTTATCAGGGTGCGGCGACGGACGATCTCGATGAAGGATTCGCAATCAAGGCACGGATCGGTTGGGACGCCATCTGCCTAAAGGCGCGGGAGGCTTTGGCCTCGACGCCAGGCGATGCGGTGCTGGCCGGCATCTCGATGGGCGCCGGCGTGGTGGCGGAATTTTGGGCGTCGCGTCCGCTGGCCGCTGGTGTCCTGCTGTTGCATGGTTTGGCGACCGTGCCAGCGAACACGCGCCCGGGCCTGCCGGTTCAACTACATGTCGCGGACGCCGATCCACTTTTCCCCGAGCCGGATGTCCGCGCCTGGCAGGAAAGCGCGGAGGCAGCGAGAGCGGATGTGCAGGTCTTCCGCTATCCAAACTCGGGACATTATTTTTCCGACCCGGCACTGCCCGACTATAATGCTGCAGCGGCCGCGCAACTTTGGAGCCGCACTTTGACGTTCCTGACATAGAAGAGCCTTCAGGCCCCAAGAATCCAAAATTCAGACAATTCCGACAAGTCGCTGTCCGGCTCTGTTATATCGATGTTGCACAAACGGTTGACCCTGGGTTAGCATCCTCTTGTTGACGCCGATCGGAGGAGTTTTGGCGGCGGTCAGCTGGAGCGGCATGCGTTCTTGGCGCAAGGAGGATGCTCCAACACTTTAACCGGCGCATGATCCTTCCTGAAACCGGTCCCGGTTTTTAGGGACAGTGCGCTTCTGTGGAGGAGGAACCCATGAACAGACGCGAATTCCTGATGACGTCCGTGGCCGCGGGCGCCATGATGCTGGTCGCACGCTCGGCTTTCGCCGAGGACAAACTCACCATTCTCGGCTCGGTGCCCAGTCTCGGCTTTCCGTTCTTCGTGCACATGCTGAACGAGATCAAGGCCGAAGCGCAGGCGCAAGGCGTCAACCTGACCGAGAGCGACGGCCAGAACTCGGCCACCAAGCAGACCGCCGACATCGAGGCGGCCCTGGTGCAGAAGGTCAACGCCATCGTCATCTCGCCGCTCGACGTCAACGCGCTGGCGCCAGCCATCGAGGAAGCGGTCAAGGCCGGCGTTCCCGTGGTGACGATCGACCGCCGCGTCGACGGTGTCCAGGGCATCCTTGCCCATGTCGGCGCCGACAATGTGAAGGGCGGCGAGGCGGAAGCGAGCGCCGTGGTGGCGGCATTCCCCAATGGCGCCAAGCTGTTCCACCTGCAGGGCCAGCCGGGCGCGGGTCCCGCGATCGACCGCAACAAGGGCGTGCACAATGTGCTCGATCCGCTGAAGGACAAGTACCAGATCATCTATGAGCAGACCGCCAACTTCGCCCGCGCCGAGGCGCTGACGGTGACGGAAGCCGGCCTTGCCGCCAACGGCAAGCCGGACGCCATCATCTGCGCCAATGACGACATGGCGCTGGGCGCGCTCGAAGCGTGCGCCGCGCGCAACTTCAGCGACGTCAAGATCTACGGCTTCGACGCGCTGCCCGAAGCGCTGGTCGCCGTGCGCGACGGCAAGCTCGCCGGCACGGTCGAACAGTTCCCCGGCAAGCAGTCGCGCACCGCCGTGCAGATCGCGGTCGCCTACGCCAAGGACAAGACCGAGCCGAAGGAGAAGCTGGTGCTTTTGACGCCCATCGTCATCGGCAAGGACAATTTGGATAAGGCGGAGCGGCTGAACGAGACGAAGTAGGCTGGATTGGTCAGGCCGGGGGGGCACGCCCCCCTCTGGCCTGCCGGCCATCTCCCCCACGAGGGGGGAGATCAGCAGCTTCTTTCGACCGCGCCTCTCTTGCAACGTTTGAGACTGGCGAAAGCCTTCACGACATCCAATCTCCCCCCTCGTGGGGGAGATGTCCGGTAGGACAGAGGGGGGCGTGCCCCGCTGCCTGCCGCAATCCGGGAGCCATCCTTGCCAGCTGAAGCCGCATCCCCCGTCCTGCTTGCCGTCGAAGGCGTCACCAAGCATTTCGCCGGCGTCACCGCGCTGAACGAGGTTTCGCTCGACATCCATCCCGGCGAAATCCTCGGCCTGCTTGGCGAAAACGGCGCCGGAAAATCGACGCTGTTGAAAATCCTGTCCGGCGTCATGCCGCCGTCCAGCGGCCGCATCACCTTCGACGGCGCCGACTATCAGCCGGCGAGCCCGCAGGACGCCAAGCGGCTGGGCATCGTCACCATCTACCAGGAGCTCAGCCTGATCCCGACGCTGACCGTGGCGGAGAACATCTTCATCGGCCGCGCGCCGACCGGGCCGCTTGGCCTGGTGAGCTGGCGCAGGATGGAGCAGGATTCCCGCGCCATCATTGCCCGCGTCGGTCTTTCCATCGACCCGATGACGCCGGTGTCGGCGCTGTCGGTGGCCGAACAGCAACTGGTCGAGATCGCCCGCGCACTGTCGCTGAAAAGCCGGCTGATCATCATGGACGAACCGACCTCGGCGCTGACCGAGACCGAGGTGCAGCGGCTGCTGTCGATCATGGACCGGCTGCGCAAGGACAAGGTCGCCATCATGTTCGTCACCCACCGGCTGGAGGAGGCATCCGCCATCTGCGACCGCATGACGGTGCTGCGCGACGGCAGGCTGGCGGGGCATCTCGAGCGTCAGGGCGGGCCGATCAAGCTGCCCGCCATCATCGAGAAGATGGTCGGCCGCGCCGCTTCCGAACTTTACGCGCGGCCCGCCCAACGCGCGGTGGCCGGCGATGTGGTGCTGTCCGTGCGGGGCTTGCGCACCGTGCGCGACCCCGAGGCGCCGCATGCCATCGTGCTCGACGGCGTCGACATCGACCTCAAGGCCGGCGAGATACTCGGCGTTGCCGGGCTCGTCGGCTCGGGCCGCACGGAGCTCGCCCGCGCCATTTTCGGCGCCGACCGCATCGCGGCGGGCACGATCACGCTCGACGGCAAGGAAATAGCACCCGCATCGCCGGCCGACGCCATCAAGCTCGGCATCGGCCTGGTGCCGGAGGACCGCAAGCACCAGGCGATCTTCGCAGCCCTTGGTATATTGCCGAATTTCTCCGTCGCCTCGCTTGGGCGCTTCAGCAACGGCTTCGGCTTCATGGCCGAGCGGCGCGAGCGCGACGCGCTGTCGGGTTTCCGCAAAATGCTGTCGATCCGCATGGCCTCGGCCGAGCAGGCGATCGAGGGCCTGTCGGGCGGCAACCAGCAGAAGGTGATCCTGGCGCGCTGGCTGGCGCGCGACCCGAAAGTGCTTGTTGTCGACGAGCCGACGCGCGGCGTCGATGTCGGCGCCAAGGCGGAGGTCCACCAGATCCTGGTGCAACTGGCAGCGCGGGGCATCGCGGTGATGATGATCTCGTCCGAACTGCCCGAGGTGCTGGCGGTGTCGGACCGCATCGTCACCATGCGCAAGGGGCGCATCACCGGGCAGATGCCAGGCGTCGAGGCAAACGAGGAAAGACTGATGGAATTGATGGCGCTCGACAGGCAGGATACGCCGGCACAGGACGCGGGGGGACAGGCACGATGAGCATCGCCGAGGAACAGAACCAGCGCGGCGGCGTGACGATCGCGCGGCTTTTGATGAGCTTCGGGCCGCTGCTGTTCCTGGCCGCCCTCGTGGTCGTCTTCACCGTGCTGAAGCCGAGCTTCATCGACCCGATCAACCTGTTCAACATCACGCGCCAGATCTCGATCACCGGGCTGATCGCGCTCGGCATGACCTTCGTCATCCTCACCGCCGGCATCGATCTTTCGGTCGGCTCGCTGCTCGCCTTCTGCGGCATGGTGGCGGCCGTGGTCGCCAAGGGCGGCACCGCCAATACGCTGTCGCTGTCGACATCAGGCACGCAGGGCTATGGCTGGTTCGCGGCGCTGCTGGCCGCCGTCGTGGTCGGCGCTCTCGCCGGCGGCGTGCAGGGGTTCGCCATCACGAGGCTGAAAGTACCGCCCTTCGTCGTCACGCTGGGCGGGCTGACGGTGTTTCGCGGGCTGACGCTGACCATCTCCAATGGCGGCCCGATCTCCGGCTTCGATGCCTCCATGCGCTGGTTCGGCACAGGGCTGATCGGCCCGGTGCCGGTGCCGGCGCTGATCTTCGCCATCGCCGCCATATTGTGCCACATCGTGCTGCGCTACACCCGCTATGGCCGTGCCGTCTACGCCGTCGGCGGCAATGCCGAAGCGGCACGGCTGTCGGGCCTGCGCGTCGACCGCATCCTGGTCTCGGTCTATGTCATCGTCGGCTTCTTCGCCGGGCTTGCCGCCTTCGTGCTGTCGGCCAGGCTGAATTCTTCCGAAGCGGTCGCCGGCATCGGCTACGAGCTGACCGTGATCTCGGCCGTCGTCATCGGCGGCACCTCGCTGTTCGGCGGCATCGGCTCGGTCGGCGGCACGGTGGTGGGGGCTGCCCTGATCGGCGTGCTGCAGAACGGGCTGCAGTTCAACAACGTGTCGTCCTACACGCAAAGCATCGTCATCGGCCTGATCCTGATCCTGGCGGTGGCGTTCGATCGCTGGCTGAAGTCGCGGGTGAGACGGTAGGGGTGCGCGGCACCATGGCCGCGTGCAGCGGATGCGCGGCCAGTTCCCGGCCCGGTTGCAAAACATCGGCGCCTTGCTAGAAAGGCTTGGGCGGGTGGCGTCATGAGGAATGCTCATGGTTGCCGACATCATCAGACCGATCAGCTTGAGTTTTTCGCTGCTGCGGCGGTTCTGGCCGCAGCTCGTGGCACTGGTGCTGGCCGGGGTGCTGGCCGGCGATCTCCTCATGCAAGTGGCGGCCAAGGTGGCGCTCGCCAACCATTTCGCCGGGCTTGCCATGCTCACCCTGGTGGCGCTGGCGCAACTGGTGGTGACGGTGGCGATGTTCCATGTGCTGCGGCCGGGCCTGCCTAATGTGCTGGCCGCGCAGCGCGGCGCGGACAAGGCCGCCGAGAGCAAAGTCGCTGGCAACGAGGCGAGCGATGCCGACCGGCGCGGCTCGCGGCTGGTGCGCATGATCACCATCGCGCTGCTGCCGTTCTTCGCCTACTACGCCGCCTGGGGATTTCTTGGCGACATCGTGCGGCAGTATTCGCGCGCCTCGCTCGACCAGGCCGGTTTCGGCCAGAGCGGCAATGTGCTCGACGTGCTCGATTCGCGCTGGCTGCTGATTTCGGTCGCCGTTTCCTGGCTGATCCGCCGGCTGGCCAAATTCATGCAGACGAAGACGACAGCAACGTCGTTCTGGCAGATCGTCGTGGTGATCTGCGAGACCAACTGGATCTTCGTCGGCCTCTACGTCATCAGCCGCTGGAAGGACAGTGCGCTGCAATGGCTGATGAGCCGCAATTTCTGGTCCGTGCTGCAGGCGTCCATCGATGGGCTGGCGAGCCCGGTACCGGTCGCGACGGCCGCACCAGTGGTGACGGCGACGAGCGCCGCACCAGTGGTGCCGGTCGAGATCACCTCGATCACGGCCTCGATGGTGGCGGTCAGTCTGTTCTTCTACATGCTTTTGCCGCTGATCTGGCTGGTCATGGCGGCGCTGATCTACGGCTATGAGGTGCGCGACGAGGCGGCGCTGATGCGGGTCAACAGCCGCGTCGAGCGGTTCGGCCAGCGCTATGCCGGACTGCCGAAATTCCTGCGCGACTTCGTCGAGCATTTCATCGCCGGCTACCGTTCGCGCTACCTGCCGATCGCCAATGGCGTGCGGCTGACGGTGAGTTCCAGCCTGGTGCTGCTGTGCACGCTGATCGTCGGCTACCGCCTGCTCGACTGGGGCGCCGCCTGGCTGTGGCTTGGCGCGACAAGGCTGATCGGCCCGCACGAGCTCGACGTCTGGCAGATCCTTTCGCATGGGGTGACGCTGCTGTTCGGCAGTCCCTTCCAGGATTCCTCCACCGGCATCCTGATCGAGCCGATCAGGATCTGTTTTCTCGCCGCCGTGCTGGAGACGGCGTTCTCGCTGTCGAAGGGGGCGGGGAATGGAGTTAGTGAAGCCGCGGCGTAGGCGTGCGTTCCTCTCCCCGTATAGTGACGGGGAGAAAGTAGCTATTTCGGCGGCCTTTGAAAACGCAGGTACCACGGCCGCTCGCTGCCCAGGCCGACGGCCGGGCGGATGGTTTTCACCGCGTCCTCGGGCACGATGAAAGTGTCGCCGACGGTGATGACGTCGCCTTTTCTGGCGCCGGAGAAGATCGCCTGGGCGCAGTTCATCGCGCCCTCCGGCAGGCTGACGCCGGAGATGAAATCGGGCAGCCAGCGACGGCCGGCGGCGTCGGTCAGCATCAGCTTGCAGCCCAGCCATTGTTTACGCAGGTCCGGGTCGCCGATGGTCACGGTGAAGGTGGCGATGACGGCGAAGGCGTGGTCGGGCAGGCGGCCGGCCTTGCCGCCGCGCAAATCGGCCAGCTTCCAGCCGCTGCCGCCGAACGGCACGGACTGGCCGAACTCGACATCCCTGGCGATGAGGTCCTCGCCATGCAGCCATTCGCGCACGCTGTCATAACTGGTCTCGGCCAGTGTCAGCGGCAGCAAGATGGCGAGCGCCAACAAGCCGCCCCGGCGCCATTTTCGCTCGGCTTGCGGGTCGACGGCCGGTTCCGTCGAAACGGCGCTCATGTCTTGCCCTGCGGTGTCTGGCCCTGCGATGTCTGGCCCGGCGCGGCATCGAGGTCGAATTCCGGCAGGATGTCGGACGGCTGGCCGTCAGCGCCGGTCGGCAGCGCATCGAGGCTGATACGGGCCTGCGCGTCGAGCGGGCCGAACTGGCGCGCGGCGATCAGCAGCCTGGCGCCGCGGATCTGGTCCGATGGCACTTCGAAGACGAACAGGCCGCGTTTGTCCAGGCCCGGATCGACGCCGTGCGGCGGCATGTCCTGGCGGTAGCCCAGCCGCTCCGTCTGGTGATAGCGCAACCCGGTCGGGCCTTGCCAGGTGCCGTCGGCCACCGCCGTGGAAGCGCCGGTCGCGGTGAGGCTTGTCGTCGCCACCACCCACAGGCCGCTGGTCGTCAAAAGCTTTTCCTGGCCGAACTGGCTGGCCTTGAGCTGGCGCGCGAAGATCACCTTGTCGAGCCTGACAGCGAAGCTGCGCGCGCGCACCGTGTCGTTCATCGCGCCATCGATGGGAATTGGTGCGGTGAGGTCGGCATAATGCGGCTTCGTCACCTGCATGCCGTAGCTCAGCGCCACGGTCGCGCAAAGGACCGCCAGATTGCCAAGCACGCGTATCCTCATGAGCCGCTCCCCGGCTGCCCGATCGCCGGCTGCCCAGTCGCCGGCAGGTCGGTGACCGGCAAGGTGACGGTGCCGAGCCGGTAGGGATTGTACCAGCCGGGCGTGCCATGGAGATTGTCGCGCGGCTTGAAGATCTCGGCGGTGACGCCGAAGGCGAGATTTGCCGGCACGGCGTTGTCGCCGGCAAGCGGCCAGACATAGGCCATACGCTCGGTCATCCCCGGATGCAGTTCCGGCGTCATCGTGGAATCGCGTGTCAACACGATCATCGGCGAGGAGTCGGGCAGGACAATGCCGTCCGGCGTGAAGACGTTGAAATAGCCCTTGTCGGATTGCGCGGTGCGGTTGGTCATGTCGACTTCCAGCACCAGCGCCTTCTGGCCTGGCTTCAGCGGCACGCCATGGACCCCGGCATGGCTGACATAGGCACGCACCGGCTGCAGGCGCCAGCGTCCGGCGTCGATGACGGCGTCTGGCGGCAATTGCGGTGGACCATGGGCGGGCAGGGCGCCAAACGCCCCCATCACGCCGGCGACAAACAAGGCGGCGATGGTTCCCGCGCCGGCCGTTATCCAGGTCTGAATTTTTGAGCGGGCGGTCTTGAACATTCCAAACCATGCACGTCGAACGAACAGCCACCCACCCGCAATCTAGGAAGAAAAGGCAGGGATTGGAACCCGCAAATGGCTGGTCCAGCCGTGCCGAGCCTCAGGCTGCTTCGAGCGCCCAGAGATGATGGCCGTAGCGACGGAAGAAGCGCGCGACGAGACGCTGCTCTTTCGCCCTGGCGAGATCAGGCAAGCGCCGTTCCTGGCGCCAGCGCGGCATGTTGCGCCAGCCGGCGATGAAACGGGCAGCATCCTCGATGGCTTCATGCGCCGACAGCGCCGGGCCGATCGCGGCCAGGAACAGAGGCTCCGACTGCTTCATTTCGTCGATGACGGCCTTGCGCCTGAAATGATCGAGACGGGCTTGCGCGATGCCGTTGCGGCGGATCGCCTCGAAGGCTTCGAGCAAAGCGGGACTGTCGCCGGTGTAACCGCAGGCGCGGGCGAAATCGGCGGCATCCATTCTTGCTCCCGCATCCAGGCGCGGGTCATTCCACGCCGACTCACATATGCAAGTCATATATAAGCATAACTCAAACAGGCATAGAAGAAAGACTTTTGGAGGAGTTTGGAAACTGCGACTCGACTCCCGCTTCAAAACACGGGAAGATAGGAACAAATCAGAAACAAAAGGACAGGGGATGATGGCGTTGCCGGGCAGGGAAGCAGTGATCGCGCAGGTCGCCTCGCTGTCGGTCGAGTGCGCCGATTGCGGCCGCAACAGGTGGTGGCGGCCCGATCAGTTGAAGCGCTTCGGGGTCAACGGGAACACGCCGCTGGCCGCGTTGTCGGGCCGCATCGTCTGCTCGGCCTGCCGTGCCGACGGGCTGCCAGGCACGGCGGTCTCGATCCAGGCAGCGTTCATCGACGAGCGCCAGCGCGTGCGCAGCGAGGCACGGATGCTGGGCGATCGTGAGGTGCTGGTGGAGGCGAGGCGGGCTTGAGCAAAGGACGTGCCGTCATGGACGATTTCGCCAACATTGTGACGCGATGCGGCAACCCAGCACCTTCTCCCCGTCACTATACGGGGAGAAGGTGCCGGCAGGCGGATGAGGGGCGGCGCTGATTTGGCGGAATTGAACTTCTATTCTGATGGTGCGAGGGAGTTTGCAAGCTTGGTCGTTTTCTTTGAGGTGGCATTCGAGACGCCACTTGCCGAAATCTTGGTGCTGCCCCTCATTGTCCTGCCGGTGTCCAGCCGATAGATGGGTAACAGATTGAACCGGATACATAGGTAACAGTTCTCCCCCTATGCATCCGCCGCAGCGCCAAGCGGTTTGGTTGGCGCGGCGCTGCGGCGGACGAGCTTCATACGTC
>NZ_SRUZ01000109.1 GCF_004791165.1 Mesorhizobium sp. M8A.F.Ca.ET.218.01.1.1
GGCCGGTCAGGCCCGGTAGAACGTGCCCAGCAATATTCTAAGATCGAAGCTGATCGAAGCGGCCTTGACATAGGTGGCGTCGGTCTCGGCGCAGAGTCTTGGGTCGGACATGTCGATGCCCTTGATCTGGGCCAGCCCGGTGATGCCCGGAAGTGCCCCCAGCACGCCCAGCCGCTGCCGATGCCCGATCAACTCCGTCTGCGTCGGCAGGCATGGACGGGGGCCAACAAGGCTCATCTCCCCTTTCAGCACGTTCCAGAGCTGCGGCAGTTCGTCGATCTTGGTTGCGCGCAGCACCTTGCCCGCCGCGGTGACCGACCTGGCCGGCGCCTCGTGCGTG
>NZ_SRUZ01000110.1 GCF_004791165.1 Mesorhizobium sp. M8A.F.Ca.ET.218.01.1.1
GTCGGCATAGCGGCCGAAATAATTGCCGACATATTCCTTGCCGTCGGCGCGCAGGCGGTTGACCAGCTCCAGCTTGACGTCCTCGGCCAGAAGACCGCGCAGCACATCGAACTCCCTTGCGTTGAAGGCGGCCACATAGTCGCCCAAGCGGCGCATGTCCTGCCGGTCTAGCGCCGGACGGGGCGACACCATCCGGGGGGCGGCCGCCAGCTGGCGTAGGCTCTCACGGCCACGCTGCAGCGCGCCCTTGATCGCCGTCTCGGTGGTTTCGAGTATCTCGCCGATTTCCTCCAGGCTGTGGCCGAGCACATCCTTCAGCACGACCGTGCATCGCTGCGCC
>NZ_SRUZ01000111.1 GCF_004791165.1 Mesorhizobium sp. M8A.F.Ca.ET.218.01.1.1
CGGCAATGCCGCTTTGATCGTCCTCGGAGGCGGCGAGGAAGATCAGCGTATAGCGTCCCTGGTCGTTCTCGTAGCGACGCACTTCATTGAGGCCGAGCTTGTTGCAGTAGAAATCGAGCGATTGATCGATGTCGGCGATGCGGACCATGGTGTGAAGATAGCGCATATCGGGCTCCTCGCGGCGTTGCGTTTGCGGCGCACCATAGGAGCCGCTCCGCCAAAGGGCAATCGTCCGACAAAAAACGGGCGGCGCGGCCGATTTCAGGCCACGCCGTTGCGCGTCAAACGGCGCCGGCAAACAACAATTAAGGCTTTCCAGTGCTCAACGGTGAAAAAAGGC
>NZ_SRUZ01000112.1 GCF_004791165.1 Mesorhizobium sp. M8A.F.Ca.ET.218.01.1.1
CAATCGGATTGAGGTCCGGAGAGTAGGGCGGCAGGTACCAAAGCCTGGCGCCGGCAGCCTTGATCATCTGCCTGATGGCCGCCGACTTATGACTTCCCAGATTATCCATGACGACGATGTCGCCGGGCTTCAGAACGGTGAGGAGCTGCTGCTCGACATAGGCGCGGAAGCATTGGCCGTTGATCGGTCCGTCGAAGACACAAGGTGCCGCGAGCCGATCCCAGCGCAGTGCGCCGAGGAAGGTCAGCGTACGCCAGTGGCCGTGCGGAGCCAAACCGCGCAGCCGCTTGCCCTTCGGCCCCCAACCTCGCAGCGGAGCCATGTTGGTCTTGATCCAGG
>NZ_SRUZ01000113.1 GCF_004791165.1 Mesorhizobium sp. M8A.F.Ca.ET.218.01.1.1
TTGAATTTGTCCATAAAAATTAGAAATTAAAGAGTATTTCGTTACACTATCTATAAATTTATTGACCTTATCTACATAGTATGGGAAGTTATTTCCAAAACTTTTAAACTGAGCGCCAATCACAGGTATCAATAAATTAATAGCTAACGCAATTACACCAATAATGACTAAGAATAATATAATCACACCCCAAAGTCTTGATATATTATATCGTTCCATCAAATTAACTAATGGGTTAAATAAATAATATAATATAATCGATACAATGATTGGTGCTACAATTGTATTAAAAACAATGATAAATGGTTTAAAAATATAAGAAACTTGATCAAATATAAA
>NZ_SRUZ01000114.1 GCF_004791165.1 Mesorhizobium sp. M8A.F.Ca.ET.218.01.1.1
CAATATTACAGCCTCATAGTGACGAAATCCGTAAAATCCAATTCGCCCATTCCCTTGTCCGCGCCAAGACAACGCTGAGTTGTCCGTGTTTTCCACGGAGATTGACGCAACTTCCGTGATTTCATCGGCCGCGGACGTACATTGCCGTGGAACGTGAAGTGTGTCCGTCGGTATAGTAGCTCTCGACGAGCGGGGACTGAGTGTTCTCCGCCGGGCAATAAACGGGAGAGCGACAATGAGCCTGACCAATCTGGGAACCAAGCAAGTCCAAGAAAAGGATCGGAGCTTCGTCTTTCATCCGTCCACGCACTTGGCAAAACACAGCCGCGGCGAGACGCC
>NZ_SRUZ01000115.1 GCF_004791165.1 Mesorhizobium sp. M8A.F.Ca.ET.218.01.1.1
GGCGGAGGTCGCAACAGGGACAATTCCTCCTGGCCTTCTAGGGCATCGTGAGAAAGCGCTTGTCCCGCCGGAAGGCGATCTCGAGAAGGCCAAGGAGTTCCTAGAAACGGCTGGTGTGAGCGATCTGAACCTGACCATCGATTGCCTGAACGAGAGCCTTTTTTTGACTATAGCCCAGACTGTGCAAGCTCAATTGTCGCAGATCGGCATCACGGTCGAGATCAATGCTCAGGATGCCGGCTCGTTCTGGACGCTCGGCATGGAATCCGAAGGCGATCGCTGGAAGGACATGCAGCTCACTGTCATGTGGTTCAGCAATTTGCCAGACCCCTTCTAT
>NZ_SRUZ01000116.1 GCF_004791165.1 Mesorhizobium sp. M8A.F.Ca.ET.218.01.1.1
GACGATGATAGCGTTCGACTGGCATGCGGATCCGATTTCGCGTGCTACGGTGATTACGAAATCCTATCGCAACACCCAGAATGTGCGCCGCTTTCTGACACGCGAATGCGGCAGTGCATTCAGGTTCGACCGCCCTTTCATGACCTGGCTCAAGGATGGTACGGAAAAGACCATGGGCGATGCGGCGGACGAATGGCTCCGCCGCCAGGCTGATAAGCGGAAAGCGTAGTTGAGCGGCGAAAAGCGCTTCTTCCTCGATGTCAGGCAGTCGGCGACCGGTGTTTCCTGGGAACATCGGCTGACCGAGCGGCAGGACATGGCTGCTCTGGCCATCGC
>NZ_SRUZ01000117.1 GCF_004791165.1 Mesorhizobium sp. M8A.F.Ca.ET.218.01.1.1
GGAAATTCGGCGTTGACGTGGGGGTCGGGAAACACAGGAAGTCCACGCCGGGCTTCAGGTTCTTTGCGAGAAACTCGCCCTTCGCCCAATCTCCCATGATCTGCATGCCGGCTTTACCGCTCGCCACCATTTCACTCGCAACAGCCCAGTCACGGCCGACAAAATTGTCGTCGACGAGACCCCTTACCTGGCGCAGCTTTTCGAAAACCTTGACCATTTCCGGGCTGCGAATGGCCATGTCGTCAACCTTGAGCGCGACCCGCGTGTAAAACTCGGGTCCATTCAAATCGATGATAAGGCTGTCGAAGATTTTGGCGACCTGCCATGCCTCGTCGC
>NZ_SRUZ01000118.1 GCF_004791165.1 Mesorhizobium sp. M8A.F.Ca.ET.218.01.1.1
CTGCGCCGGCTTCGTCCATGCGGGCTCGATCCTCGAAATGACGGATGCCGATCTCGACTTCGCCTTGAACCTCAATGTCCGCTCGATGATCCGCACCATCCGCGCCGTGCTGCCCGGCATGCTGGAGCATGGCGACGGCTCGATCATCAACATGGCCTCGGTCGCCGGCGCGCCGAAGGGCGTGCCGAACCGCTTCGCCTATGGCGTGACCAAGGCGGCCGTGATCGGCCTGACCAAATCGATCGCCGCCGACTATGTCGCCAGGGGCATCCGCTGCAACGCCATCTGTCCCGGCACGGTGGAGAGCCCGTCGCTCGAAAACCGCATGCGCGCCCA
>NZ_SRUZ01000011.1 GCF_004791165.1 Mesorhizobium sp. M8A.F.Ca.ET.218.01.1.1
GACGTATGAAGCTCGTCCGCCGCAGCGCCGCGCCAACCAAACCGCTTGGCGCTGCGGCGGATGCATAGGGGGAGAACTGTTACCTATGTATCCGGTTCAATCTGTTACCCATCTATCGGCTGGACACCGGCAGGCAGGTGAGGGGCAGCGCAAACGCCCCGCAAGGTACCAATTCAAACCCAACGCCTTTGCCCCGGCCGTAAAACCCCACACAAACCCGCATTTTCGGGGTTACATCGGGCAAAACTCTTCCCTATAAGGCCCTCCTAGCCTGATACCAGAATCGCGAGCACAACCGGCCGGGTCTTCCCGTCCCGGTTTTTTGTGCAAGCCCGCTGCCGAACGGAATTCACAGACATGCCCAGACGCACCGACATCAAGTCGATCCTGATCATCGGGGCCGGCCCCATCGTCATCGGCCAGGCCTGCGAGTTCGATTATTCCGGCACCCAGGCCTGCAAGGCGCTGAAGGAAGAAGGCTTCCGCGTCATCCTGGTCAATTCCAATCCGGCCACCATCATGACCGACCCGGAACTGGCCGACGCCACCTATATCGAGCCGATCACCCCCGAGGTCGTGGCCAAGATCATCGCCAAGGAACGGCCCGACGCGCTGCTGCCGACCATGGGCGGCCAGACCGCGCTCAACACCGCGCTGTCGCTGCGCCGCATGGGCGTGCTCGAGCGCTACAATGTCGAGATGATCGGCGCCGACGCCCATGCCATCGACAAGGCCGAGGACCGCGCTCTGTTTCGCGAGGCGATGAAGACGATCGGGCTCGAAACGCCGAAGTCGATGCTGGCCAACGCCACCGACGTCAAGAACGCCGACCGCAAGACGCACGAAGCCGAGCGCGCCGCGCTGAAGGCCGAAAAGCCCGACAATCTCGACGCCGCGCTCGATGCGCTGGAAACCCGCTGGAACCTCGGCGAAGGCGACCGCAAGCAGCGCTACATCAGCCATGGCATGGCGATCGCCGCCCAGGCGCTCGACCATGTCGGCCTTCCCGCCATCATCCGCCCCTCCTTCACCATGGGCGGCACCGGCGGCGGCATCGCCTACAACAGGGCCGAATTCTACGACATCGTCCAGTCCGGCCTCGATGCCTCGCCGACCACCGAAGTGCTGATCGAGGAAAGCGTGCTCGGCTGGAAGGAGTATGAGATGGAGGTCGTCCGCGACAGAGCGGACAATTGCATCATCGTCTGCTCGATCGAGAACATCGACCCGATGGGCGTGCATACGGGCGATTCCATCACCGTCGCCCCTGCCCTCACGCTCACTGACAAAGAATACCAGATGATGCGCAACGCCTCGATCGCGGTGCTGCGCGAGATCGGCGTCGAGACCGGCGGCTCCAACGTGCAGTTCGCCGTCAACCCGGCCGATGGCCGCCTCGTCGTCATCGAGATGAACCCGCGCGTCTCGCGCTCGTCCGCGCTTGCCTCCAAGGCGACCGGTTTCCCGATCGCCAAGATCGCCGCCAAGCTCGCCGTCGGCTACACGCTGGACGAGTTGGAGAACGACATCACCGGCGGCGCGACGCCGGCTTCGTTCGAGCCGTCGATCGATTATGTCGTGACGAAGATCCCGCGCTTTGCCTTCGAAAAGTTCCCCGGCGCAGAGCCGGTGCTGACCACCGCCATGAAGTCGGTCGGCGAAGTCATGGCCATCGGCCGCACTTTCCAGGAATCGCTGCAGAAGGCGCTGCGCGGACTGGAAACCGGCCTCACCGGCCTCGACGAGATCGAGATCCCCGGCCTCGGCCACGGCGCCGTGGCGGCCAACCACGCCGACGACCGCAACGCCATCCGCGCCGCATTGGGCACCCCGACGCCGGACCGGCTGCGCATGGTGGCGCAGGCGATCCGCATGGGCACCTCGCTGGAAGACGTGCACGCCATGTGCAAGATCGACCCGTGGTTCCTCGAACAGATCGCCGGCATTCTCGCCATGGAGGCCCGCATCCGCGAGCACGGCATTCCTGAGGACGCCGTCAATCTGCGCATGCTGAAAGCCATGGGCTTCTCCGACGCCCGCCTCGCGTCGCTGACGAAGACCGACGCCGAAGTCGTTCAGAAGATTCGTGAAAAGCTCGACGTTCATCCGGTTTATAAGCGCATCGACACTTGCGCCGCCGAGTTCGCCTCGCCGACCGCCTACATGTATTCGACCTATGAAGTGCCTTTCGCCGGCGCGCTCGCCAACGAGGCGCAGGTCTCTGCGCGCAAGAAGGTCGTCATCCTCGGCGGCGGGCCGAACCGCATCGGCCAGGGCATCGAGTTCGACTATTGCTGCTGCCACGCGGCCTTCGCGCTGCGCGACGCCGGCTATGAAGCGATCATGATCAACTGCAACCCCGAAACCGTCTCGACCGACTACGACACTTCGGACCGGCTCTATTTCGAGCCGCTCACGGCGGAGGACGTGCTGGAGATCCTGCGCGCCGAGCAGGCCTCGGGCGAACTGATCGGCGTCATCGTCCAGTTCGGCGGCCAGACGCCGCTGAAGCTGGCGGATGCGCTGGAGAAGGCGGGCATCCCGATCCTCGGCACCTCGCCCGACATGATCGATCTGGCCGAAGACCGGGACCGTTTCCAGAAACTCCTGCACAAGCTCAACCTCAGTCAGCCGAAGAACGGCATCGCCTATTCGGTCGAGCAGGCCCGCACCGTCGCCGGCGAGCTCGGCTTCCCCCTGGTGGTGCGCCCCTCCTATGTGCTTGGCGGCCGCGCCATGCAGATCATCTACAACGAAGGCATGCTGCAGACCTATCTGCTCGACACCGTGCCCGGCCTGGTGCCGGAGGATATCAAGCAGAAATACCCCAACGACAAGACCGGCCAGATCAACACGCTGCTCGGCAAGAACCCGCTGCTGTTCGACACCTATCTCTCGGGTGCCATCGAGGTCGACGTCGACTGTCTCTGCGACGGCAAGGCGACCTTCGTGTCGGGCATTCTCGAACACATCGAGGAAGCCGGCATCCATTCCGGCGACTCGGCGTGCTCGCTCCCCGTTCACTCGCTGCCTTCGGAATTGGTTGACGAGCTGGAGCGCCAGACGGCGGCGCTCGCCCGCGCGCTCAATGTCGGCGGGCTGATGAACGTGCAGTACGCGATCAAGGACGGCACGGTCTATGTGCTGGAGGTCAACCCGCGGGCATCGCGCACCGTGCCCTTCGTCGCCAAGACCATCGGCCGGCCCATCGCCAAGATCGCCGCCCGCATCATGGCCGGCGAGACGCTGGAAGACGCCTTCTCCCATTACGGCGCCATGCCCGACCCCAGGAATCCCGGCCACATCGCGGTCAAGGAAGCCGTCTTCCCCTTCGCCCGCTTCCCCGGCGTCGACATATTGCTCGGCCCGGAAATGCGCTCGACCGGCGAGGTCATGGGCCTCGACCGCGACTTCGCGCTCGCCTTCGCCAAGAGCCAGCTCGGCGCCGGCGTCGACCTGCCGCGCTCCGGCACGCTGTTCGTCTCGGTGCGCGACGAGGACAAGAAAGGCATATTGCCGGCGGTCAAGCGCCTGGCCGGCCTCGGCTTCAAGGTGCTGGCCACCTCGGGCACCGCCCGCTTCCTCGCCGAAAACGGCGTGGTCGCCGAAAAGATCAACAAGGTGCTCGAAGGCCGCCCCCACATCGAGGACGCCATCCGCAACCGCCAGGTCCAGATCGTCTTCAACACCACGGACGGCCAGAAGGCGGTGTCGGACTCGAAGTCGCTACGCAGGGCAACGCTGATGCAGAAGGTGCCGTATTACACGACGCTGTCGGGCGCAGCGGCCGTGGCGGAGGCGATCGCGGCGTTGAAGGCTGGGAGCCTGGAGGTCAGGCCGCTGCAGGAGTATTTTGCTTAGGCGATTAGCTCTCTTCTCCCCGTTCACGGGGAGAAGGTGCCGGCAGGCGGATGAGGGGCAGCGCTCACATCTCAAGTTGGGACTGCCAAGCGGCCCTATTTCATCGGCTCCAACGACAGGCCACCGTTCGCCTGTTTCGTCCAGACATACATCGCCACATCAGGCTGGCGCCGATCGCCTTTCGCGTCGAACGTCAGATCGCCCAATACGGTCGAAATCGGCTTGCCTGATTTTATGGCGGCGGCGACGAGCCTCGGCGCTTGGACTCCTGCCATCTCGATACCTCCGGCGATGACCTGGACGGCGGCATAGGACTTCAACGTATAAGCCTCGGGCTCGAACCCCTGAGAGCGAAAACGCGCAACCACATCCTTTGCAGCTGGATTGGACCGGTCCTCGGGGGAAAACACGATCAGGGTCCCCTGAACAGCCGGCCCGGCCAAGCCAGTCAGACCCTTGACCATGGCTCCGTCACCGGAGATGAATTGCAGGTGCATATCAGCCTCGTCACTTTGACGAATAAGCCGACCCAACTGGTCCCCCAACCCGGCAAAGAACGCAACGTCGATCTTCGCGGCTTTCATTTTGCCGATCAGGTCTCCAAAATTGGTCTGATCATATCTAACCTTGATAGCCAGCTTTTCAGGATGCCCCTTTGCTCGCAGCGCCTTCCGGGCCTTGTTCGCCAAGCCGTCTCCATAGGGCGTACCATCACTTACGATGGCCAGATTCCGAGCTGCGAAATGATCCGCCATGTATTCGCCGGCAAACGTCCCTTGAACATCGTCACGCCCCGCTGTGCGAACAACATTCCAGAGCTTGAATTCGGTAAGCCCGGGATTTGTGGATGCTGGACTGACCATCAAAGTATTGTTCTTGGCGTAAATTTGCGAAGCTGGAATTGAAGACCCTGAATTGTAGTGGCCAACAACAAAGCGAACTCTGTCCCTAGCAAATGCCTTGGCAATGCCGATGGCGGTATCCGGGGTGCCCTGATCATCAAGGACGACAAGCGCTATCTTGCATCCCCCAATCCCACCTTTGGCATTGATGTCGTCTGCTGCGAGTTGAGCGCCACGGCGCATTTCCTCGCCGTAAACGGCCCAATCTCCCGTCATGGGGCCGGCCACGGCCATGGGAATATCAGGGCAAGCCGCGGCCGCTGATTGAGGAGCCGTTGACGCCGCCAACAGGCCCAAGGCCAATATTGTAAAAAGCCGAGGAAGCCCAAGCCAAAAACTACGCATTTCCGCCCCAGAAAGGTATTTAGAAAGTAGCCTTCCAAAAGAGAAAGATAACATGCGCTTTCAGCAAATTGAAGGTCTCCGCCGCAGCGAACGGAATCTTGTAGTGCGCCCCTCACCCCACCGCCACGCACTCAATCTCGATATCGAACTCCATCGGCCATGACGCCACCGGCACGAAACTCCGTGCCGGCGGGTTCTCGCTGAAATACCGGGCATACACCCTGTTTATCACGTTGTAGAAGCCGGAATTGACGGCGTAGATGCGCACCATCACGACATTCTCCAGCGAGGTGCCGGCCGCTTCCAGGCAGTGTTTCAGCGCTTTCAGCGACGCCTCGGTCTGGACCTCGATGTCGCCGCGCACCATCTCGCCGGTCACCATGTCCACCGGCGGCGTCGCCGAGATGAACACGAAGCCGTTGGCCTTCACCGCCGTCGAACAAGGCAGGCCGAGTGAGCGTACCTTGTCCGACATGACGGGTACTTCGATGACTTGTTTCTTCATGGGTGTGCTCCCTGGGGTTTCGCGGGGAGCTTAGCGCGGCGACGACGGAACGCCAGCGCCGTTCTTCCTTCTCCCCTTGTGGGAG
The DNA here is from genome assembly GCF_004791165.1 of Mesorhizobium sp. M8A.F.Ca.ET.218.01.1.1. Lineage (GTDB taxonomy): Bacteria > Pseudomonadota > Alphaproteobacteria > Rhizobiales > Rhizobiaceae > Mesorhizobium. The sequence continues at coordinate 5,699 of NZ_SRUZ01000011.1, forward strand.
AAGGTGGATCGGCGCGAAGCGCCGAGACGGATGAGGGGTGCGTGAAGGAACGAGACGTTGCTGGTTTCGTCCGTTTTCACCCTGCCCGGCATGAACGTGGCGCCAAGCCGGAACACCCCTCATCCGTCTTGCCGCTTCGCGGCAATCCACCTTCTCCCACAAGGGGAGAAGGAAGGCCCGCGTCGCGCGCCGCCCCCGGGGTTCACCCCTGCCCCGGATACGGCGTTCCATCATTGTGCAAAAACCGCCCATCGGAACTCGGGCTCATCATGTCGATGTCGCAGGTGATGACGTCGTCCGGATTGCGCGAGCCGACCTCGAGGTAAACAGCCGTCGTCGCCGAGCGGTTGATCATATGGTGGCCGTTGCCGCTGTTTTTGGCGAAGGCAGCACTGTCGCCGGCCCTGAGCAGCGTCTCGCCGCCATCCTCGACCAGCACCAGTTCGCCCTCCAGCACATAGACGAGCTCGTCCTCATGGCTGTGCCAGTGGCGCTGGCTCGACCGGCCGCCTGGCGGCAAGGTCATCAGGTTGACGCCGAAATCGGTGAGCCCGCCGGCATCGCCGAGGCGCCGGCGCGTGCAGGTCGCGCAAGGGGCGTCGAAGGGCGCGGGGTAGCCGGAGCCTTTGCGGACGGGCACGGATGCGAGATCGATCTTGGGCATGGGGTGCTCCCGAGGGTGATGCCGGGCAGTTTAATTCATGGCGGGTGGGGGCACAGGGCTAGGTTGGGTGTGGGGTTTGCCAGGGGCTAGAGCGCCTGACACCCCCACCTTCGTCATCCTAGGGCGAAGCAGCCGCGGAGCGGCGTCGCGGAGACCCTAGGATCCATGCCGCGACATCAATCGAGGACGCAGCGGAACAGAATCCCGCACTGTAGCAACGCTTTGAAGTCCCGGCATGGATCCTCGGGTCTGCGCCGCGTCGCTGCGCTCCTTGCTCCGCCCGTGGATGACGAAATGAAGGGGGCTCCACCAGCCGGAAGGATGGCCTGCACTCGAACAACTCGCCCAGCCGCTAATGCACCGCCGCCACATCCCTCAGATGCATCTCGTGCATCTTCAGCACCTCCAGCGTCTTCTTGGCGAATTCCTTCAACGCCGGGTCGTCGCCGGAGCGGGCGTAGGTGGAAAACAGCGCCACAGCCTGCTTGTGCGCTTCGGTCTGCAAGGCGATGTACCTGGCCTGGAAGGCCTCGCCATCCAGCGTCTTGAGCTGGTCGAGCATTGCCTGGTCTGCCGGCAACAGCGGCGGGCCTTCGGGCTTGATGGATGCCGTGGTCTGGCTCTTTTCCAGCGCCGCCTTGAAATCCTGGCCGGCCTTGGTGTGGTCCTTGACCATCAACGCGGCGAAATCGGCGACATCAGCCGCGACGCCCTTTTTCTGCGCCAGCTTGCTGCTTTCGATCTCGAAGCGGCTGGCGCTGACCACCGTCTTGGTGAAGGTGTCGGTGTCGACCTTGGTCTCCGACACCGCCGGCAAGGTGCTGGCCGCCTGCTGTGAAAAGGCTGAAGGCGTTCCGGCCAGAAGGGCCAGCATGACAATGGCGAGATGCGGTTTCATCGAAACGCTCCGTGAAGGTGTCCTCGCAGACCCAACGCGGCAGATGCGGTGAGGTTGCCAGCCGCGTCCCTTCTCCTCGCGCGAGGAGCAGCGGCTCTCTCCCTACGGGCGACGAGGCCCCAGCAGAAAGGCTGTCATCGTTGCGCTCACGCACGCCACCGCCAACAACGCAACGGCGCCCGAAGAGCTGGGCCTTCGGCGCATTGAAACAAGATTTTGCGGAGCGGGAGCATTTTGAACCCACCCGTCCAGGTCGGACCTGCTCCCATGGCGAACGGAATAGGCGCGGGTCAACTCCGCGCCGAGCAGAAAGATTTCCGATGAATAATAGACCCAGAGCAGTATGACGAGCAGCCCTCCGGCCGCACCGTATGACGATGCGATCGCACTCGTGCCGATATACCAACCGATAAGCGACTTCCCCAATGTGAACAGAGCGGCGGTCACGACAGCACCGATCGCGACATCCCGCCACTCCAAGGCACGGTCCGGCAGGACCTTGTAGATCGCCGCAAACATCACGGAGATCAGGGAAAAGGAAATCAACGTGTTGATCGCGCTCAGAACAAATTCGCCGAACGGCAAATGAGCGCTGATCACATTGCCCAGGGCGGAGATCGCCGCACTCGCCACCAAGGACACCAGCAACATAAAGCCGAGGGCGGCGACCAGGCCGAGACTTGCCGCACGCGCCCGCAAGAGACGCGACAGCGAACTCCCTTTCGCTTCAACCTTCCATATTGCATTGAGGGCCTGCTGCATCTCGCCAAACACCGCGGAGGCGGTGACGAGCAAAGTGGCCACGCCGATGATGGCCGCCAGGGTCCCCGATGATTTGCTGGATGCCCCTTCGAGCGCTGCCTGAAGGAGCGCCGCACTTTCCGAACCCATCAGCCCCGATATCTGGGCAGATAAAGCCAACTGCGCCGCGTCATGGCCAAATGCGATGCCAGCTATCGCGACGACAATTATCAGAACCGGCGCCAGCGACGTGGCGGCATAAAAGGCCATCGCCGCGCCATGACTAAGCGCATTGTCGTCGACAAAGCCAACCGCGCTTTCTCGCACCAGGTCCCATACGTTTTTGAGTGTGGGTCGCACTTCGAATCCGTGAAAGGGGTCGCAAACCGTCTCCTATCAATGCAGCGGGTCTTCCGATGTTCCGGCCGACTTTAGCGAGAGTTTCAGCGAGGGCGCGCCTGCCTCAGTGGCAGCACGCCTTGCCATATTGCAGCTGCTCGTTCCAGTCCGGCCGGCCTTGCGGGGTAAAGTCCATCAGGTTCCACAGGATCTCGCAGGTGCCGATGGCGCGCGGGTCCTGGCCGGGCTCGGTCGGTGCAAAACCAAGCTCCGACGACCAGAAATGCCTGATGCCGTCACCATCCCTGTGAAACACCGACAGCAGCGGGATCTGCGCACCGTCGGCCGACTCGGCGTTGTAATCGCGCTTGAAGCTGTTGTTGGCCGAAGACACCAGCCGCATGTTGCGCCAGCCGCGATCGCTGCCCAGCGTGACCAGGTTTTCCAGCGCCGTCTTGGCCACGACGGCGAAGTTGAAGCCGGCCGCTTCGAGATGGCCGACCGCGCCGTCGAACTGGTCGAGCAGCGCGGTGCAGGACGGGCACGGCTGGTCGGGCCGCGCGAGCTTCGCCGTGCCGCCGCTGGTCGCCACGTCGCGCGTCTCTTGCGGGTGGCGCGGAAACATCATCTGGTAGAGGATCAGCGTGTCCTTGCCGGGCGCGAACAGCTCCGACAGTTTTATCCGCGTCGGCTTGCCGGCGATATCCAGCCCCTCGAACACATAATCCTTCGGCACCAGCCCGCCCGGCGGCAAGGTGCGCCGCGCCTCGGCCACGGCTTCCATGGCGCGGCGCAGCTCGATTTCCTTCTTCAGCAGCTTTTCGCGCGCGGTGCGGTATTTGGCGGATTCGTTGGGAAAGGTGATCATGATCTGCTCCTTGGTTCCGCGTGCCGGCGTCCCGGCAGGGTGCTCTACCCCCTAAGGACGCGACACGCCGGCCGGTTCCGACATTTTGCATCGGAACCGCTCCGGCTTTGCGACATTGCCTTCATCGGCTACAGCTTCCAGCACAGGGGGACGAAATGAGCGAGACCGACGAGATCGACCTGCGCTGTCCGCAAGTGGTGGCCGACAACGCCGCCAAGGGCTTGCGGCTGGGCAAGCAATTCGGGCGCGGCGGCACCGAGATCGGCATCGCGCGGGCCACCGAACTGAAGAACCGCGAGAAGCTGGCGCCGTCCACCATCCGCCGCATGGTCAGCTACTTTGCCCGCCACGAGATCGACAAGCGCGGCAAGAACTACGGCAATGAGGACAACCCCTCCGCCGGATACATCGCCTGGCTGCTGTGGGGCGGCGACGAGGGCCGCGCCTGGGCGCTGGAGCTCAAGCAGAAGATCGGCAACGCGCCGGATATCTGAGCGCAAGGTCCGCGCTTCACCCTTTCACCCCGCCGGCGGTGAGGCCGGAGACGATCTTGCGCTGGAAGATCAGCACCAGCACCACCAGCGGCACCGTGACGATCACCGAGGCGGCCATGATGTTGCCCCACGGGATTTCGAACTGCGAATTGCCCGAGAGCAGCGCGATCGCCACCGGCACCGTCCGCCGTGCATCGTTGGAGGTGAAGGTCAGGGCAAACAGGAACTCGTTCCACGCGCCGATGAAGGCCAGCAGTCCGGTGGTCGCCAGCGCCGGCCACATCAGCGGCAGGAAGATGCGGGTGATGATGATCCATGGCGTCGCGCCATCGAGGATCGCCGCCTCCTCGACCTCGACCGGCAGGTCGCGGACAAAGGCGGTGAGCACCCAGACGGTGAACGGCAAGGTGAAGATCATGTAGGAGAAGATCAGCGCGAAGAGCGAATTGTAGAGGCCGAACATCCGCACCAGTTCGAACAGCCCGGCCAGCACCGCCACTTGCGGAAACATCGAGACCGACAGGATGGCGAACAGCAATGCCGAGCGGCCGCGAAAACGGACACGCGCCAGTGCGTAAGCCGCGGTGACGCCAAGGAACAGCGAGAGTGCCACCACCGCGCCCGAGACGACCAGCGAATTCAGGAGATTGAGCATGAAGGCACCCTCGGCCAGCACGTTGCGATAATTGTCGAGGCTGGGTGCCTTCGGCCACGGATCGGCCTGGAACAGTTCGGTCCCCGATTTCAGGCTGGTGACGATGGCATAGTAGAACGGGAACACCGCGATGAGCACGATTGCCCCGACCAGCAGATAGAAGCCCGTGCGCTTCAGGAGCCACATCTCAGCGGCCTCCTTCCAGGCTTATCCGGCCGACGCGGATGGTGAGGATGGTGAGCAAGGCGAGGACGAGGAAGAGCAGGGTCGAGGCGGCCGAGCCATAGGCGAACTTGTCGAACTCGAACAGGTTCTCGCGGGCGAATACCGACATCGACTTGGTGTGCGCATTGTTGGGCGTCAGCACATAGATCAGGTCGAAGATGCGCAGCGCATCGAGCGCCCGGAAGATCACCGCCACCATCACCGCCGGGCGGATCAGCGGCAAGGTCACCCGCCAGAAGATCTGCCAGGGATTGGCGCCGTCGAGCCTGGCGACCTCGATGATCTCGCGCGGCAGCATCTGCAGCGCGGCCAGGATCAGCAGCGCCATGAAGGGCGTCGTCTTCCAGATGTCGACGATCAGCACCGCCGCCATCGCGGTGTCGGCACTGGCTGTCCAGGCGATCTTGGTGTCGATCAGCCCCAGATTGATCAGCACGACATTGATGATGCCGAACTGGTCGTTCAGCATCCACTGCCACATCTTGGCCGACACGATGGTCGGGATCGCCCAGGGGATGAGGATCGCCGCCCTGACGATGCCACGGCCGGGAAATTCGGCGTTGAGCACCAGGGCGACGACCATGCCGAGGATCGTCTCGCAGGTCACCGAAACCACCGCGAACCGCACGGTGTTCCAGACGGCGCCCCACCAGACCGGGTCGAGAAGCAGCCCATCGTAGATGACCTTGCCGCTGGGCATGCGCAGAACCGAGACATAATTGGCGATGCCGACCCATTGGCGGGCGTCGAGATCGGACAGCGAGGCATCGGTGAAGCTGAAATAGACCGTGCGGGCAAGCGGCCAGCCGGCAGCGGCGGCGAGCACCAGAAGCATGGGCGCCAGGAACAGCCACGCCGAGCGCACACGCTGGCGCATCAGCCGCGAGCCCTGGCGCCGGTCGGCGGCATCAGACGGTCGCGCGCTCACCAGCCCTTGCCTTTCAGCCGGGTCAGCGTCGCCTCGAGGTCAGCCAGATTGTCGGCGGCGCTGCCTTCGCCGGACAAGGTCTTGTGGACGGCGTTCCAGAACTGGCTCGACGCCTCGTTGTACTTATTCCTGGTCACCGCCGAGGGCCGCGGCCCGGCATTGAGGAAGACATCCTTCCAGTGCGGAATGATCGGCTGCTGGCTGGCGATGTCGGCGTCGTCATAGAGCGCCTGGATGGTCGGCAGGTTGGCGGTCTTCAGCGTGCGGTATTTCTGCATTGCCGGCGAGGCAATGAACTTGACCAGTTCGATCGCCGCATCCGGGTGCTTGGAATATTTCGAGACCGCGAGGTTCCAGCCGCCGAGCGTCGCCGCCGGGCGGGCGCCCTCGCCCGTGCCCGCCGGCAGCGGCGCGACGTCGAACTTGCCCTTGATCGGCGATCCCTGGCTGTTGCCCAGCGCATAGGCATAGGGCCAGTTGCGCATGAAGACCGCATTGCCGGTCTGCCAGACGCCGCGCGCCTCCTCTTCCTGATAGGCGAGCACACCCGGCGGCGCGATGGTGCCGATCCAGCCCTTGGCCATGTCGAGCGCGGCCGCCGCCTGGGCGTTGTTGATGGAAATCGCGCCATCCGGCTCGACGATATGGCCGCCGCCGTTCGACACGACCCATTCGAACGCGTCGCAGGTCAGCCCCTCATAGGCGTTGCCCTGGAAGACGAAGCCCCAGATATCCCTGTTGCCCGAGGCCCGCTCATTGTCCATCACCAGCCTGGCGGTGTCGCCCAGTTCCTTCCAGGTCGCCGGCACCTTGGCGCCGTATTTGTCGAGCAGATCCTTCCGGTAATAGAGCGCCGGCGCATCGGTGAAGATCGGCAGCGCCACCAGCCTGCCGTCGACGGTCTGCGACTGGATGATCGACGGGAAATGACTGGCCACGACATCCCTGGTCGCTTCAGTCAGGTCGACGAACTGGCTGGCGAGCTGCGGCGCCCAGATGACATCGGTCTGGTAGACGTCGACGTCGCTGTTGCCGGCCGCGAGCCACAGCCTGTACTGGCCGAACTGGTCGGTCCCGGACGACGGCATGGCGACGATGGTGACCTTGTCGCCGCTTACTTTCTCATAGCGGTCGAGGATCTCGCGCAGCACCTTGAGGCCGTTGCCGGTGTCGCCCGACACGATCGACAGCTCGACGGCCCGCGCCGAACCCCCAGCGAGCACGGCAGCGACGCTCAACGCCAGCAATGCGTGGAAAACCTTCATCGGTGGATCTCCTTGGCAGCCGGCGGCGCATAACACCGGCAACCGGTCAGACCCCACCGTTCATTGAATGCGGAGCAGCGCTTTGGGTTCCGAACAGGCCATCACCGGTGGTCGAACAGGCCATGACCGGTGACGGGTGGGTTAACGCCCCCGGTCAGCCTTCCCAGGCGACCGGCCGCATGCCCAGCCGCTCGTAGAGCCGCACGGCGGCCGCGTTCTCGACCGTATTGGTCTTGAGATCGACATGGGCGGCCCCCCGGTCGCGAAAAATGGCGAAGGCGTGCCACATCAGCGCTTCGCCGACACCCTTGCCGCGTGCCTCCGGATGAACGGCAAGGTCCTTGACGAATGCCGAGCTCCAGCACAGTGCGGCCGCGGCCAGCCGGCCCTTGGCATCGATGACGAGGAAACACAGCGCCGGGTCGAATTCGGGATCTTCGGATATGCGTGGCCACCATTCGTCGAAGGGGCCGTCTGTGCCATCGTCGAACACTTCGCCCAGCAACGCATGCAGCGGCAGCGCGTCGCCGCGCTCGAAGCCGCGCATGGCAAAGCCGTCAGGCCAGTGCGGCGCAACCAGCGTCTCGTCGAGGATCTTGCGCAGCCGGATGTCGTTTGGAGCCGGCGGACGCGGTTCGGGCATCGCGCTCAGGCGTCGGGCTGCAGGCGCCCGCGCTTGCGGTCGACACCGAGGCCGGTGGCCTCGAGCAGGCCCTTGCGCTTGGCGTCGAAATAGTAGCCGGTCTGGTAGAGCCAGTCGGCCTTCTTGGCGTTGCCGTTCGACACCAGCCAGGCGCCGCGGAGATATTTGACCGCGTATTTGAGATTGGTCTCGGCGTCGAACAGGCCCTTGGCCGGCCCGTCATAGCCCATGCCGCGCGCCGTCGCGTGCTTGATCTGCATCAGTCCCCAATGGCCGTTATTGTAGGCCTTGGGATTGTAGGTGCTTTCGCGGTTGACGACATGGCGCACCAGATCCACCGGCACCTGGTAGAAGGCGGCGTATTTGACGATCAGCCGGTCGACGTCGCCGCGCATGCCGGTCGCATGCTGTTCTTCCGCCGGCTCGACCGGCGCCGACGGGAACTGCACCAGGGCAGCCGGGTTCTGCGGCACGACATAGGCCACCTGCTGCACGCCGGGCATTTTCTGGCCGCCCTTGGCAACCGCCGGCACGATGAGCCCCGCGGTCGTGTAGGTCCCGGCGACCCCGACCGGCTGGCCGGCCTTGGACGGCGGCGGCGCCTGCCAGGCATTGGCGGTCATCACGGCGGGGACTGCCGGCGTTGTAGGCGTTGCCCCGGCAAAGGCGGCGGTCGCCGCGGCCGGCTGGGCGGCGGGATCGAGTGCCGGGGTGGCCGGGCCGGGGGTCAACTCGGCCGTCTGAACCGGCGTGATTCCAGAGGATTGAGGCAGCACCGAAACCGTGTCCGGCAGCGGCACGGTGAAGCCGGCATCGCTGCCTGCCATGGTCGCGGTTTCGGTCAGGGACGGCGCGGCCTTCATCTGCGAGGTCGAGGTGCAGCCGCTCATGCCGGCTGCCGCGACGATCACACCGATGGCGATAAGGGTTTGTTTTGCTGGCAAGCCGCGCTCGGAGTCCGGTTTGTCGGGTCGTTAAGATTTCCCTTACACCAGCGATTCTTGGGTAGCAATCGGGGCCATCTGGTGGTTTTCGGGTGGCGGGATGCAGGCGGCGATGCCATATTGTTCGTGATATGTACCGGCAGGAATCCCGGATTCCGCCGCTTTGCGGAAAGGAGCGCAGCATGGAAACGACCTCTTCGATCACAGCTGGCCACGCAGTGTTAGAAACAGTGATCGGTTTCATGGGCATCGCCTGGAGCGAAAAGGGCCTGATCCGGCTCTGCCTGCCCGAACGCAGCAGCGAAGCGGTGGAGCGGCGGCTGATGCGCCACGCCGGCGTTTCCGCCTCCACGGCCCAGCCGTCATGGGTGGTCGAGCTGATTGCCTCGATCAAGGCCTATGCCGCGGGCGAGGACGTCGATTTCACCGGCTTTCCCGTCGATCTCGACGGCATCGACGATTTCCGCCTCGCCATCTACGACGCGGCACGAAAACTCGGCTATGGCGAAACCACCACCTATGGCGAACTCGCCAAGCGCGCCGGCCATGCCGGCCTGCCGCGTGAAACCGGTGCCGCCCTTGGCGCCAATCCGGTGCCGCTGGTCATCCCGTGCCACCGCATCCTGGCCGCCGGCGGCAAGATCGGCGGCTTCTCGGCGCCCGGCGGCTCCGTCACCAAGGAAAAGATGCTGGCCATGGAAGGCGTGCGCGTCGGCCCGCCGCCGCCGGCGCAGGTGTCCTTCGGGTTTTGATGTCAGCCGCGCTAATGGCGGCGTATGAAGCGATGCCTGAAACGCTCATTGTCCGGCCGCTTGCAGATATAGACCGGGCAGGACTTGGTGTCGGCGCTGGGCACATAGGCCCGCGTCCTCACCTCGCTCGTGGTGCAGAACTGCTGGCTCTGCACGTAGCGGTCGTAGAGCGGCAGCCCCGGCACCCGTTTCGACTGATAGCGCAGGATGACCGCGCCTTGGCGCGCGATCGTCGACTGGACCTTGCCGCAGCTCATGCGCGTCGGGTCGTAGCGCGAGATCGCCTGCGCCTGGGCGGCCACCAGCGTGAGGCAGGCGGCAAGCAGGATGGTTTTCATGGTCCTCTCCCCCTCGATCCGCCGCCCGGGGACGGCGCGATCTTGCGCCACGGTTTCACCAGATTGGGGCGGCCGTTGGGCGGCCCCCGATCACGGCTTTTTCACGCAGTCTTGTTTTTTGTGCGAAAGCAGCCTATATCAGCCCCATTGATATTTCGGCCGATCGATCCGGGCCTCGCGATCTTCGCGTTTGCTGACGTCTATCTCCAAAATCTCGATGCACACCGGCTGGATTTCGGTCCGGTCATACCAAAGCAAATGTGAAGGACTATTTTTATGGCAACTGGAACGGTCAAGTGGTTCAACGCCACCAAGGGTTTCGGCTTCATCCAGCCTGACAGCGGCGGCGCGGACGTTTTCGTCCACATCTCGGCTGTCGAGCGCGCTGGCCTGTCGACCCTGGTCGAAGGCCAGAAGATCAACTTCGAGATCGAGCAGGACCGCCGCACTGGCAAGTCGTCCGCTGGTTCTCTGAGCAAGGCAGCCTGATTTTGAAAATGGCGCGCGCCGGACGAGAGTTCGGGGCGCGCGGCAAGTCACGGATGTACTGACGGTCGCGCGAGAAGCGCGCCGGAGTGGAAAGACCCGACAAGCTGGAACAGCAGATAGCTGCCAGCCCGGACCGGACGCTCCCGATCAGGCTACCGAAATGGGAAGGCGGGATTTATCCCGCCTTTTTATTTGCCTGGATTTTGAATACTTTCGCCAGTCGCCTACCCCACCCACTCGACCGGCACATGCCCCGGATCCGCCTCCACGCGGCCGAGCCAGGCCACCACCTCGGGATAGGCGTCGAGCTGGAAGCCGCCCTGCTCCGCCGTGTGCGTGTAGGCATAAAGCGCGATGTCGGCGATGCTGAAGGCGCCACCGGCGAAGAAAGCGTTGTTTTCGAGATATGTGTTCATGACGCCGAGCGCCTTGTTGCCGCGCTCCAGCGTCGCCGCCAGCCGCTCGGGCGTCGCGTCCGCGGCCCGTTCGGGAAAAGTCAGCAGCGCCTTGCGCACGGCTATGTAAGGCTCGTGGCTGTACTGCTCGAAGAACAGCCACTGATAGGCGAGCCCGCGCTCGTATCTGTCCGTCGGCAGCAAGCGCGTGCCTTCCGCGAGATAGAGCAGGATGGCGTTGGATTCGGCCAGCCGCCGGCCATCGTCCAGTTCCAGCAGCGGCACCATGGCGTTCGGATTCTTGGCGACGAAATCGGCTTTGCGCGTGTCGCCGGTATGCGAACTCACCTCGACGGTGGTGAACGCGAGGCCGAGCTTGGCCATCAGCAGCCTGGGCTTGTAGCAATTGCCGCTGTCGATCATGCTGTAAAGTATCATTGCCGGTCCCCGGAGCGCTGCTTCTGCGGGCCGATTATCGCAACGGCGGCATCCTCAACCAATGATTTGTTTTGGCGCGACCATCAGCGCCGCTTATGCAACGGCACGACCTTGTTGTCGAAGCCCAGCAGCGCATCGACCGCAAGCGGCTCTTCGTTGAAAATGGTGCCGGCAAGCGCCGGACGCCCGAGAAGAAAACCCTGCAGCAAATCGACCCCACCTTCGAGCGCGACGCGCAGGTGGGTGGGCTGCTCGATTCCCTCGACCAGCACCTTGGCGCCACGGTCGTGCAGGCTGGACACCAGCGGGCGGAAGAAGCGTTCCGCGGCGGCGTGGCGGCAGAATTCCGCGAACCAGCCGCCATCGATCTTGACGATGTCGGGCTGAAGCAGGCTCACCCGCTCCTCGGTCGAATGGCCGGTCCCGAAATCATCGATGGCGATGCGGATGCCGTCGCGCCGCATTTCACGCACCAGCCTGGCCAGCAGCGCATCGTCCGCCGCCTGTTCGGTGATTTCACAGACCAGCATGGCGGGCGCCAGGCCGAGTTCGTCGAGATGCCGGCTCATCAGCCGGATCTCGGCCAGCGCCCGGCCAGCATGGTCGTTGACCAGTGGATTGTAGTTGAAGAACAGGTCGAGCCTATCGACGCCGATATTGTGGAAATTCCTGAGATGCAGCATCCGGCACATGGTTTCGACGAACAGGCGGTCCGAGGCCGCGACGCTGTCGAAGAACATCCGCGGCGACCCCGGGCGGCCGGCCCGGTGCGGCTCGATCAGGCCTTCCACGGCCACCGGGTGCAAGCTGCCGCCGTGCGGGGCGTAGATCGGCTGGTAGGCGCTGCGCAGGCGGAAGTCGCCATGGATGCCATATTCGATGCCGATCTCATCGACGAAGATCGCATCGCCAATGGTGCGCCGGCGCTCGACACTCATGGCACGATCCTGCGCCCGAAAGCCTTTGCCCGCCGCCCCGTGCGCGGCGCAACCGCGGCGGGAGCGGTCGTATGGCTTGCGGCGGGGACAGGTTCGGGACTGCTCATCGCGAAAACACGGAAACTTGTCGGCGCGAGTTCTGGACGGGCCAGCACGTAGCCCTGGACCATCGAGGCGCCCGATCGCTCGGCCAGCTCCAGTTGCCAGCCTTCCTCGATGCCCTCGAACACGGTGCGGATGCCCTGGTCCTCGAAGCTCCTGACCATGGATGTCAGCAGCGCGAAACCAGCGCCCGATTCCATCAGTTGCGTGATCCAGTGCGCATCGAACTTGACGATGTCGGGGCGCAACTCCTTGACGCGGGTGATGTCGGAATCGTCGGCGCCATAGTCGTCGACGGCGATCCGGAAGCCGTTGGCTCTGAGCGCGGTGACGAAGCTGTGCAGGGTCTCCTGCGATTCCGATCTCTGCTCCGTCACCTCGCACACGACGCGGCCCGGATCGATACCGGCTTCGTGCAGGACCAGCCTCATGTCACGCAAGGCGTTGTCGACGATCGATCGCTCGGTGAACACCGAGGGATCGAAATTCACGAAGATCGATGCCTCCTGCGGCAGGCAGGCGCCGGCATTGAGCAGATGCAGTGTCCTGGTCAGCGCTTCGACATGCAGGCGGTCGGCCGCCGGACATGTCGAGAAGAAGGTCATCGGCGATTGCGGCTCGCCGTCGCGAAACGGGCGGATCAGCCCTTCGAACGCGGCGACCGACAGCTTGCCCTCGCTGAAGGCAAAGATCGGCTGGAAGGCGCTTTGCAGCGTATAAATGCCCCAGACACCGCTCGAGGTGCCGTCATCATGACGGATGATATGGGCAAGTCCGATGCTGCGTGACAAGGGTTCCTCGCTCCGCGACCTGGCGGAATTGAACCGCGATCCTGCCATGCAAGCCTCTACCGCCCGTTAATGAACTTTCTTTTGCCGATCACGCCTCATTGACCGCGCCACGCCACCTGGCCCAGCCGACAAGGCTTGCGCTGGGGGGAATGATGCGACATGAGAAGCGCCGCGGCCGCTCCTGGCCGCGCCTATCCTTTGGAGAGACAGAAGGTCATGGCCTTTCTTGCCGACACCCTTTCCCGCGTTAAGCCTTCCGCCACCATCGCGGTGACGCAGAAAGCCCGCGAGCTGAAAAATGCCGGCCGGGATATCATTGGCCTTGGCGCCGGCGAGCCCGATTTCGATACGCCCGACAACATCAAGAATGCGGCGATCGAAGCCATTCGCCGTGGCGAGACCAAGTATCCGCCGGTTTCGGGCATCGTGCCGCTGCGCGAGGCGATCGCGAAAAAGTTCAAGCGCGAGAACAATCTCGACTACAAGCCCGAGCAGACCATCGTCGGCACCGGCGGCAAGCAGATCCTGTTCAACGCCTTCATGGCGACACTGAACCCCGGCGACGAGGTCATCATCCCCCGCCCCTACTGGGTCAGCTATCCCGAAATGGTGGCGATCTGTGGCGGCACGTCGGTGTTTGCCGACACTTCGATCGACAACGGCTTCAAGCTGACCCCGGCGGTGCTGGAAAAGGCGATCACGCCGAAGACCAAATGGCTCTTGATGAACTCGCCGTCCAACCCGTCGGGCGCGGCCTATACCCACGCCGAACTGCGCGCGCTGGCCGATGTCCTCCTGAAGCATCCGCATGTCTGGACGCTGACCGACGACATGTACGAGCACCTGACCTATGGCGACTTCGTCTTCAAGACCATCGCCGAGGTCGAGCCGAAGCTCTACGACCGCACCCTGACCATGAACGGCGTCTCGAAAGCCTATGCCATGACCGGCTGGCGCATCGGCTACGCGGCCGGTCCGGTTCAGCTGATCAAGGCGATGGACATGATCCAGGGCCAGCAGACGTCGGGGGCCTGCACCATCGCGCAATGGGCTTCGGTCGAGGCGTTGAACGGCCCTCAGGACTTCATCGCCAAGAACAAGGCGATCTTTCAAGGCAGGCGCGACCTCGTCGTCTCGATGCTCAACCAGGCGCGCGGTATCACCTGCCCGTCGCCGGAAGGCGCCTTCTATGTCTATCCGTCCTGCGCCCAGCTGATTGGCAGGAAGACCAAGGCCGGCAAGGTGATCGACACCGACGAGACCTTCTGCTCGGAACTGCTCGAGGCCGAGGGCGTCGCGGTGGTGTTCGGCTCGGCCTTCGGCCTCGGCCCCAACTTCCGCATCTCCTACGCCACCTCGGAGACGCTGCTGGAGGAAGCCTGCACCCGCATCCAGCGCTTCACGGCATCCCTGACCTGATCTGGTAAGTCCAAAACAAAACCCGGCGTCAACGCTCAGGCGTTACCGCCGGGTTCGTCAATCCAGGCTCAGCACTCAGCCGCCATATTGCGCCGGCGTCACTGCTTCCAGCCAGTCGGCATGGATGCCGTCGAGCGCCTCCTGCATGGCGATATGCGTCATCGCCGATTTCGGCGCCGCGCCATGCCAATGCTTTTCGCCGGGCGCGAAGGAGATGACGTCACCGGCCCTGATCTCCCGGATTGGCCCGTCCCATGTCTGGGCCAGGCCGGCGCCCGCGGTGACATAAAGCGTCTGCCCAAGCGGATGCGTGTGCCAGTGGGTGCGCGCGCCGGGTTCGAAACTGACCAGCGTGGCCCTGAGCCGCGCCGGCGCCTCGGTCTCGATGATCGGCGTCTGCAGAACCCGGCCGGTGAAGTATTTGTCCGGCGCTATGATGGTCGGCACGCTGCCGCAAGCAATTATTTTCATCGTCTGTTCCTGGAACTGGTCGGAGCTGGCGAGGCGCCGGCCCCTTGAAGTCAAATGCATTCTCGGCCCGGATTGGCCCGGACGCAACCGGCCGGGTCGCCCGCTCGGCCTGATTTTTCTTGACTACGAACCTTGCCCGCATGGGACGGCCGCGCTGTTTGCCGGGCGCTCGGTCGAACCGCTCGCGCTCAGCGCCTGAGCCGGCCAGCCGCGCCGGCTTCCTATTTTTCTTGCCCTGCCGGCAAACAAGTGGGACGATGCATCAGGGCAGGTGGACATGAAAAGAACCCCGCCCGCGACGGTCGAACAGGCCGGCCGCCGCTCAGGACCGATTGACCACGCCTGAACCATGCATGCCAGTCGGTCCTACGGGAAACGCCTGAGTGGAGGTCAGCCATGGGTACTCGCGCCGGAGGACGACGCACGGGACCGAAATGCATTGCCATAGTCGGTCCCTTCGCAAGCGGTAAGACGACACTTCTCGAAGCCATATTGGCCCGTACGGGCGCCATCCCCCGCCAGAATCCGGTTTCATCGGGCAACACCGTTTCAGATCATTCGCTCGAGGCCCGCGCCCACGCCATGAGCGTCGAGGCGTCGATCGCCACCACAGAATTCATGGGCGAGCAATTCACCTTCGTCGACTGCCCCGGGTCGATCGAATTCTCCTTCGAGGCCGAACCGGTACTGGCGGCCTGCGATGTCGCGGTGGTCGTGGCCGAGGCCGACGAAAAAAAGATTCCAGCCCTGCAGCTCATCATGCGCAAGCTTGACGATCTCGGCGTGCCACGCATCCTGTTCCTCAACAAGGTCGACAAGGCGATCGCGGGCGTGCGCGACACGCTGAAGATGCTGCAGCCGACAAGCGCGGCGCCGCTGCTTCTGCGCCAGATTCCGCTGCGCAAGGACGGCGTCGTCATCGGCTCGATCGATCTGGCGCTGGAGCGCGCCTACATCTACCGCGAGTACGCCGAGAGCGAGGTGGCCGAGATACCCGGCGACGACAAGGCGCGCGAACTGGAGGCGCGCTTCTCCATGCTGGAGACGCTGGCCGACCATGACGACCAGCTGATGGAGCAGTTGCTCGAGGAGATCGAGCCGCCCAGGGACGCGATCTTCGACGATCTCGCCGCCGATCTGCGCGACGGCGCGGTGACACCGGTGCTGATCGGCACCGCCGAGAAAGGCAATGGCGTGCTGCGCCTGTTGAAGACGATCCGCCACGACGCGCCCGACATCGAGGCGACCCGCAAGCGGCTCGGTGCCCCGGACGGCAACGCGACGGTGGTCCAGGTGATGAAGACCATCCACACGCCGCATGGCGGCAAGCTGTCGGTGTCGCGCATTCTGTCGGGCCAGGTCGCCGACGGCTTGGAACTGTGGCTGCCCGGCGGCGACACCGCCAAGGTTTCCGGCATCTACAGGATGCTGGGCAAGGACCAGGTCAAGCTGACCGCCGCCAGAACCGGCGACACCGTGGCGCTCGGCAAGCTGGACGCGGTCAAGACGGGCCAGACGCTCAGCTCCGCCAAGGGAGGCATCAAACAGCTCTTCGATGTCGAGCCGCCGCAGCCGGTCTTCGCCTTCGCGCTGCGCCCCAAGGAGCGCAAGGACGAGGTCAAGATGTCGGCGGCCATCCAGCGCCTGGCCGAGGAAGACCCCTCGCTCAGCCTGCGCCAAAACCAGGACTCGGCCGAGACCGTGCTGTCGGGTCACGGAGAGATGCATCTGCGCGTGGTGCGCGAGCGGCTGGAGGGCAAGAACCAGATACCGGTCGAAGGCCATGCGCCGGCGGTGCCCTATCGCGAGACGATCCGCAAACCGGTGCAGCAGCGCGGCCGTCACAAGAAACAGTCGGGCGGCCACGGCCAGTTCGGCGATGTGGTGATCGAGATCAAGCCGCTGCCGCGCGGCTCCGGCTTCCAGTTCACCGACACCATCACCGGCGGCGTCGTGCCCAAGACCTACATCCAGTCGGTCGAGACCGGCATACGCGACTATCTGAAGACCGGCCCGCTCGGCTTCCCCGTGGTTGACGTCGCGGTCAACCTGTCGGACGGCTCCTACCATGCGGTCGATTCCTCCGACATGGCGTTCCAGATGGCGGCAAAGCTCGCCATGAAGGAAGGCATGGCCGCCTGCTCGCCGGTGCTTCTGGAGCCGGTGATGAAGATCGAGATCGTCACGCCGTCGGACGCGACATCGAAGATCATCGCGCTGATCCCGCAGCGGCGCGGCCAGATCCTCGGCTATGACGCGCGGCCCGATTGGCCCGGATGGGATGTCGTCGAGGCGACCATGCCGCAGGCCGAGATCGGTGATCTGATCATCGAGTTGCGGTCGGCCACTTCAGGCGTTGCCAGCTACCGCGCCGCCTTCGACCATATGGCCGAGCTGACTGGCCGTCTCGCCGACGAGGCGATGAACGCCAACGGCAAGGCCGCCTGATTTCACTCGTTTCATGAGAAGCCCCCTCGAAGGATCGAGGGGGCAAAAACCAAAAACGGCGCCCGGGGGGCCGGACGCCGTTTTGTTGTGCGGACCGTTTTCTTGGGAGGAGAAACGGCAGGTCCGCCGCATGTAGGTCGCCGAACTTCGGCGGAAAAGGTTCGGACGCGGTAGCCGCCTGAGCCCGGGCCGTACGAGTGATGCCCCCATCTCCCGTCCGAACCACACCGCGTCCTAGCATCTACATAGCAGCGGAAGGCATCGTTGTCATGTTACCAGAGGTTACATGACACTGTTACGTGGCAATTCTGATGAAATTTTCGCTCGTCCCGCCCGGGTCCGGGCAACAAAAAAGCCGGATCAACGAAGATCCGGCTGAGTTTGATTGGAAGTGCCTGTTAAGGCTAACCTCCAGAGGGGAACACTCGAGGGCGCTAATGGGAGGAGAACGCGCCCAGGAGATGACCTATATATGTGCTCATCATGCCCAAGAAACAAGCATCTATTTTGCAACACACGCATGCAAAAAGGCACAGGCTGTGGTCCAACCCATTTGGGGAGCCAATAGGACCAGCAGAATCGTGAAAATGAAGCGTACTTTCGGGTCATTCTCGTCTCGAAAACGCCAATCCCAACCGATTTTGTTCCCAAAATGCCGAAAAACACTGATGATGTGGAATGAGGCACCGGCGGTTCAATTCCAAGGCAGTCAAGCGGAGATCAACCAATGCGTAGGTTTTCGGCGATTGCCGGCAGCGGCATTTTCCTGATTGCTGCCCCCGGCGTGGTCGCCGGGCTGATTCCCTGGCTGCTCAGCGAGCGCTGGAGCCTGCCATGGTCGCCCCTGCCCGGCCTTGTCGTCGCCGGCGGCGTCCTCATTGTCGCCGCGGCCGCCGTGCTGCTACATGCCTTCGCCCGCTTCGCACTGGAGGGGCTGGGCACGCCGGCCCCCGTCGCACCAACCGAAAGACTGGTGATCGGCGGCATCTACCGCCATGTCCGCAATCCCATGTATGTCGCCGTGCTGTCGATCATTATCGGCCAGGCGCTGTTGTTCTCGAGCTGGTCGATCGCCACCTACGCGGCGATCGCGGCGGCTGAAATGGTGACCTTCGTCAAGCTCTATGAGGAGCCGACGCTCGCCGGCCGCCATGGCGCCGAATACAAAGCCTACCGCCACAACGTACCGGGGTGGCTGCCGCGGATTACGCCCTGGAAAGGATAGGCTCGCGGAGCTGACCCTGGATCAGAAGGACCAGCTTCTGGCCTTGGCGATGATGAAGTCGCGGAACACGTGCAGCTTGGCCTGGTTCTTCATCGCGTCGGGATAGGCGAAATAGGTGTCGAAGGACGGCACCTCGGTTTCCGGCAAAAGCTGCACCAGGCCGGAATCCTTGCTGATCACATAGTCCGGCAGCATGGCGATGCCGGCGCCGCCCTGCACGGCGCGCTTGATCGACAGGATGTCGTTGATCTGCAGTGTCGGCACGCGCCGGCCGCTCTCGAAATCACCGACCGTCTCCAGCCAGTTCAACTCCGACAGATGCGACGGCACAGGCAGGCCGAAGGTGACGATGCGATGGCTTCTCAACTCTGCGATCGAGCCCGGCTTGCCGTATTTGGCGACATAGGACGGTGCCGCGTAGAGATGGAAATGCACGGTGAACAGGCGGCGCTGGATCAGGTCCGGCTGTTGCGGCTGGCGCAGCCGGATGGCGCAATCGGCCTGGCGCATGGTGAGGTCGAGCTCCTCGTTGGCGAGGATCAGCTGCAGGCTGATTTCGGGGTAGAGTTCGATGAACTCCTGCACCCGCTCGGTCAGCCAGCCGGCGCCGAGGCCGACGGTCGTCGTCACCCTGAGCACACCGGACGGGCGGTCCTTGGTCTCGGTCAGCCGCGACTTGATGGTTTCCAGCTTCATCAGCACGTCATGCGCCGTGCGGAACAGCATCTCGCCCTGTTCGGTCAGCACAAGGCCGCGTGCATGACGATTGAACAGCGGCACGCCGACATCATGTTCGAGCGCGCTCACCTGTCTCGATATCGCCGATTGCGACAGATGCAGCGTCTCGGCCGCATGCGTAAACGACCCCGCTTCCGCCGCAGCGTGAAACACGCGTAGCTTGTCCCAGTCCAACGCCATGATTTCCCCTCGTTCCGGTTGGCGTTTGAATGAAAAATCAGGCTTTTACACGGCGCTTCTAAGCCGTTTTTTTAACAGTTTTGCGAGCCGCCTATTCCGCTGCCTCGCGATGCACCTCGATGCCGGCCAGATACTTTTCCGCTTCGAGCGCGGCCATGCAGCCGAGCCCCGCCGCCGTCACTGCCTGACGGTAGATATCGTCGGTCACGTCGCCGGCCGCGAACACGCCAGGCACGTCGGTGCGCGTCGAATCCGGCGCTGTCCACAGATAGCCGTTCGGCTTCTGCTTCAGCTTGCCGGCGAACAGCTCGACCGCGGGCGCATGGCCGATGGCCACGAAGACGCCGTCGACCTTGAGGTGGCTCTCGGCACCGGTCACGGCATGCCTGAGCTTCAGCCCCTCCACCGAAGGCGGCAGCGGTGCCTTGCCGGGGCGGCCGGTGATCTCGTCGACGATCGTGTCCCAGATGACGCGGACATTGTCCTTCTTCAACAGCCGCTCGCGCAGGATGCGCTCGGCACGGAAGTCCGAGCGCCTGTGAATGACGGTGACGCTCTTGGCGAGGTTGGACAGATAGAGCGCCTCTTCCACCGCCGAATTGCCGCCGCCGACCACCGCGACATCCTTGCCGCGATAGAAGAAGCCGTCGCAGGTGGCGCAGGCCGAAACGCCGAAGCCCATGAAGTCCTGCTCGGTGGGAATGCCCAGCCACTTGGCTTGTGCGCCGGTGGCGATGATCAACGCGTCGGCCGTGTAGGTCGTGCCGGAATCGCCCTTGGCGCGGAACGGCCGCACATTGAGGTCGACCTCGGTGATGATGTCGTTGATGATGTCAGTGCCGACATGCTCGGCCTGCTTGAGCATCTGCTCCATCAGCCACGGCCCCTGGATCGGGTCGGCGAAGCCGGGATAGTTTTCGACGTCCGTGGTGATCATCAGCTGACCGCCCTGCTGCAGGCCGGCGACGAGCATCGGCTTCAGCATGGCGCGCGCGGCATAGACCGCCGCCGTATAGCCGGCCGGACCGGAACCGATGATGAGAACGGGCGCATGCTTGGTGGTCATTTGGAGCCTCTGCGGGGCGGACACGAGTGTGCCTTGGAAAAAGACGTGGAATGTAGCGCTTAATGTAAGGGCTGCCAGCCACGCCAGCAAGACGAGCGAACCGTCGTCCCCGGAAAGCTTCGGCCCGTGTGGATATTCGCGCGATCAGCGCTTTTCGTTACCTGTCCAAAATCGCGTCGACGAGGGCTGGCTTCGACACAAAAGTCGTTTAATTACAAAATCGCGAAAGATTCTTGCGCCACACTGATCATCGAGAACCCTAATGCCCCTCAAGGCCGATCTTGACGCCATCGACTGGAAGATCCTGCGCGAGCTTCAGTCGGACGGGCGCATGACCAATGTCGAGCTCTCGAACCGCGTCGGCATTTCGGCCCCGCCCTGCCTGCGCCGGGTCAAGCGGCTAGAGGAAGCCGGTATCATCCGTGGCTATCGCGCGCTGCTCAACGCCCCGGCGCTCGGCCTCGATGTCGTCGCCTTTTGCCTGGTCGGGCTGCATCACCAGGCCGATGCCGAACTGCGCATCTTCGCCGACCGCACGCGCGGCTGGCCGATCGTGCGCGATGCCTGGATGGTGTCGGGCGAGTCCGATTTCCTGCTGCATTGCGTGGCAAGCGACCTCGGCAGCTTCCAGACCTTCGTCATCGAGGAACTGACCTCGACGCCGAACGTCGACACGGTGCGCACCGCGCTCACCATTCGTCGCGTCAAGGATGAGGGTTTGGTGTCGTTCGAACGACCCTGAGGCCAGCCGACGCCCGCGCGATAGGCGAATTCCTGACCTTCGCCACACCGGCGCCGCGTTGGTATTCGAAAGACGTTGATATACAAGGCTGAACGGCTCTGCCGGACTTCACTGCTTGACTGGGCGCTTGACTGGTTTCTCAAGCCATTCCAGAAAAAATGTGTAACGGTTTTCCGCCCGGAATTGCTTGAGAACAGATGGCGCGAGCACGTGAAATCCGGAAGAATCCGCATGAGAAGGGGACCATGACCCGTTTTGCAAGCCCGGTCTCGGCGCTCATCATCTGCGTGAACGAGGCCGATATGATCGGCCCGTGCCTGGAAAGCATCGATTTCTGCGCCGAGATCATCATCGTCGATTCCGGCTCGACGGACGGCACCGTCGAATGCGTGAAAAGCTATATCGCCAAGGGCTATCCGATAACGCTGCTGCACAATGACTGGCCGGGGTTCCCCCGCCAGCGGCAATTCGCGCTCGACCATGCCAACCAGCCCTGGTGCCTTTCGATCGACCCGGACGAGCGCGTCGACGGCCGGCTGCGGCAGTCGATCGTGGCCATCACCCAGGCGGCCGGCGGCAAGGCCAGCGGATGGTACATGCGCCGCCGCGACTGGCTGAAGGGCTACGGCTATGCCCATCGCTGGGTCCTGCACAACAGGCTGCTCAGGCTTTTCCGCAGGGAAGGCGCCACCATGGATCTCACCGCGCGGGTGCATGAATCCGTTCGCGTGCCGGGCGAGACCGACACGATCGAGGACGGTGTCTTGCTGCATCGCCGTGAAATATCGGTCGAGGAGGATCTTGCCCGGGCCAACGCCTATTCCAGCCTCAAGGCGGTCACGCTGGTCGAGAAAGGCAAGAAGCCCGGCCTGGTGCGGCTGGTGCTGTCACCGTTCGGCAACTTCCTGAAATTCTACCTGGCCAAGCGCTACTTCCTGTGCGGCCGCCACGGCTTCGTCTACTCGATGTCGGTGATGATCTATTCCTTCGCCACCGAGGCCAAGCTCTACGAAGCCTCGCAGCGCGACGATAAGGCCTAGGCCGGCAGGCCGCGGTCCCGACCGAGCGTCTCCACGGCCGCGAGCAGGCCGCCGAGATCGCGGTCGTCATGCAAGCGCCTGATGGCGAAGCCAGGCTGAAGTGCCCCCTCACCGTCGACCAGCCAGCCCTGCGCCAGGCCCGCGCGTTGGCCCGCCTGCATGTCGGCCAGCTTGTCGCCGACCATCAGGGAGCGCTGGAGATCGAGATCAAGGCGCCTGCCCGCCTCGATCAGCATGCCCGGATTGGGCTTGCGCATCGGATGATCGGCAACAGCGAGAAGCCCGACGCCAGCCTCGTGATAGGCGCAGGCCAGCACCATGTCGACGAACACACCCTGCCCGTTCAGCAACTCGACCACGCGGGCGTTCACCTTGGCGAAAACGTCCCAGCCGAAATAGCCGCGCGCGATGCCGGACTGGTTGGTGACGACGATCACCGGTATCCCCCTCCGGTTGGCGGCGGCGATCGCCGGCAGCATCCGTCGCCTGAGCTCGATCTCGGCCGGATCGCTGGGATAGTCGGTGTCGACATTGATGGTGCCGTCGCGGTCGAGGAACAGCGCCGGCGAGCGTACCGGGAAAACCCGGCCGCCGATCCGCTCCACCCAGAGCCCCGGTTCGGTCAGCGGGTGCGGCGTCCCGATCCCGTCAGCCATTCGACAGGCGCGCTTCGACCACCTCGCACAGATAGTGATAGAGGCACAAATGGCCTTGCTGGATGATCGGCGTCGAGGTCGAAGGTACGTTGAGCAGGATGTCGGTGAGCGGCTTCAGCTTGCCACCGGTGTCGCCGGTCAGGCTGATCACCGTCATGTCCATCATGCGCGCCTGTTCGGCGGCGGCAAGGATGCTCGGCGAATTGCCGCTGGTCGAGATCGCCAGAAGCACGCCGCCTGCGGCCCCATGCGCTTCGACCTGGCGTGAAAACACCGTGTCGAATCCGTAATCATTGCCCCAGGCGGTCAGCATCCCGGCATTGGCCGGCAGCGCAATCACATTGTAGGCCTTGCGCTCCTTCAGGAAGCGGCCGACCAGTTCGGTGGCGATATGGATGGCGTCGCTGGCCGAGCCGCCATTGCCGCAGACCAGCAAGGCCTTTCCGGAGGAAAGCGCCGACACGACGGCACTCGCCGCACGCTCCATCTCGCTGGTCAGATCTCGCTCGACCGTGGCAGTGATGGCGGCCGCCGAGCGGACCAGATAGTCGTTCAATTCGGACATGAGATCCCTCAGTTGGTGGCGCCGCCGGCGCGCAGTTTGCCGATCGTGCCGGTGGTGCTCTTGCCGGCGACGAGGTCGACCAGCACGACGCGGCCGCCCGCCTTCTGCACCACATCGGCGCCGACCACGGTGTCGATCGTGTAGTCGGCGCCCTTGACCAGTATGTCGGGCAGAAGCGCTTCGATCAGCGCCAGCGGCGTATCCTCCTCGAACACCACCACGGCATCGACGGAAGCGAGCGCGGCGAGCACGCAGGCGCGGTCATGCTGGTCGTTGACCGGGCGGCCCGGCCCTTTCAGCCGGCGCACGGAAGCATCGCTGTTGAGGCCGAGCACCAGCCGGTCGCACTGGCTGCGCGCCGCGTGCAGCAGGCTGACATGGCCGGCATGCAGGATGTCGAAGCAGCCATTGGTGAAGCCGACGCTCAGCCCCTCCGCCTTCCATGCCGTCACCATGCGCGCGGCCGAGGCGGCGTCGAGGATAGCGTCCTTGTGGGCGGTCGGACCATGCGAGCGGAACAGGGCGCCGGTGAGTTCCTCGACGCTCAGCCGCGCGGTGCCGCGCTTGCCGACCACGACGCCGCCGGCGGCGTTGGCGATGGAGGCCGCGGCGACAGGATCGGCGCCGGCTGCAAGCGCCAGCGCGAAGGTCGCGATCACCGTATCGCCGGCGCCCGAGACGTCGAACACCTCGCGCGCCTGGGTGGCGATGTGGCGCGCCTCCTCGGGGCCGACCACGCTCATGCCCTTTTCGCTGCGGGTGGCGACGACGAAGTCGAAGCCGTGCGCCGAAATCAGTTCCCGCGCAGCCGCCACGATCTCGTCATCGGCGAACACCGCATGGCCGACGGCCTCGCCGAGTTCCTTGCGGTTGGGGGTGACGGCGGTCGCGCCGGCATAGCGCGCATAGTCGCGGCCCTTCGGGTCGACAAGCACCGGCTTGCCCGCCTCCCGGCAGATGGCGATCAGTTCGGCGGCGACGCCGTCCAGCAAGATGCCCTTGCCGTAATCGGACAGGATGACGATGTCCGCCTGTTGCAGCGCGTCCCGGAAACGGCGGATCAGCTCAGCCCGTTCCGCCTCGCCGAGCGGCCTGATCTCTTCTTCGTCGAAGCGCAGCACCTGCTGGTTGAGCGCGCTGAAGCGGCTCTTCGACGAGGTCATGCGGCCGCGCTGCTGTGAAAGGCCAGCTGTCTCTGCGCCAAGCTCGCCCAGCATCCGCGCCAGGCTGTCGCCGGCGGGATCAGTGCCGATCACCGAGACCGGAATGGCGCGCGCGCCAAGCGAGACGATGTTGGCCACGACATTGCCGGCGCCACCCATGGCCGAGCTTTCGCCGCGCCCGTGCAGCACTGGGATCGGCGCTTCCGGCGAAATCCGCTCGATGACGCCATTGACGAAGCGGTCGAGGATGAAGTCGCCGACCACCAGCACGGCGATGTCGCCGAAGCGCGCGATGGCGCGGTGCAGGGGCTCGGGAGAAGGCGGATTGTGCTTGATCATGTCATCTGCCACGCGCGGGAAACGCCGATCTCAGATAGGTCGAAACACCAGATTTGCGAGGCCGGTCGGTCATGCCTGCCGATATACCGCAATTCGGCGCAGCGCAACGCCGGGGCGGAGGCAAACCCGGACCGGTCAGGTTTTCTGCAGGGCGACGTGGACGCCGAGCCCGACCAGCACCGCGCCGCCGGCCCGCTGCATCAGCCGCTGCGCCCGGCTCGAACGGCGCAGCCGGCCGATCACCAGGCCGGCCAGGAACACGCACACGACATCGGCCGAGGAGAACATCAGGTTGACGATGGTGCCCAGCACGACGAACTGCAGCCACACCGGCAAGGCCGCGGAGGCATCGATGAACTGCGGCAGGAACGCCATGAAGAATATCGCGGTCTTGGGATTGAGCACCTCGACGGCGATGCTCTCGAAGAACGCTCGGCATGCCGATTTGCGCTCGATCGCCGGCAGCGCCACGTCGCCCTCCACGCGCTTGCGAAACAGCGAGATGCCGAGCCAGATCAGGTACAGCGCGCCGACCAGCTTGACCGCCATGTAGAGCGGCGGAACGGCATGGAACAGCACCGACAGGCCGGCGGCGGCGGCAAAGACATGCACATAGCCGCCGAGGTGAATGCCGAGTGCCGCCGTCAGCCCCGACCAGCGTCCGCGCGCCATGGTCTGCGCGGCGGCGTAGAGCATGGCCGGACCCGGAATATAGGCGAAGATCGCCGTGGTGGCGAAAAACGCGATCAGCAGTTCGGTCGACGGCATTTTTTGTTCCTTTGTCGTTGGGTCTATGACAGGCAGCGCTTACTAACTTCAGCCCTTCGTCTCGTTTTGGCGATACCACAAATGTTGGGTGTCTTCGAATTCGACCTATGACCTTTTTCTGGCGTTGGCGCTGCCCCTCACCTGCCTGCCGGCATCCTCTCCCCGTATAGAGACGGGGAGAGGGACGCTGTCATCGATGGTTTCGCCAATTTTCAACGTTGCAAGAGAAGGCGGCGAGGTTGCGTCCAGTTTCTTCTCCCCGTCACTATACGGGGAGAAGGTGCCGGCAGGCGGATGAGGGGCGGCGCTGCCCTGACGTGATTGTCAGCAAGAATCCTATGGCGACTCGCTAGACAGCAGCTTTGGGCCTAATCACGGATCCTGCTTTGTCGACAGCCCGGCCAGCCTCCCTTATAAGGACCGGAATCGCACGCAACCAGAGGCCTTCATGATCATCGTCACGGGCGGCGCCGGCATGATCGGCTCCAACATCGTCGCCGCGCTCAATGCGGAAGGTCATGACGACATCCTGGTCGTCGACGACCTCACCGACGGCCACAAGATCGCCAACTTGGCCGATCTCAGCATTGCCGACTATCTCGACAAGGACGACCTCCTGGCCCACATGGAAGCCGGCTCGCTCGGCCGCATCGAGGCAGTCTTTCATCAGGGGGCTTGCTCGACCACCACCGAATGGAACGGCAAGTTCATGATGGACGTGAACTACGCCTATTCGAAACAGCTGCTGCATGCCTGCCAGGCGCTGCGCGTGCCCTTTCTCTACGCTTCCTCGGCTTCGGTCTATGGCGGCGGATCCGAATTTCGTGAGGAGCCGGCGTTTGAACGGCCACTCAACGTCTATGCCTATTCCAAGAAACTCTTCGACGACTATGTCAGGCGCACGGTGTTCGACAGCGATCATTCGCAGGTCGCGGGGCTGCGCTACTTCAATGTCTATGGCCCGCGCGAGGCGCATAAGGGCGCCATGGCCTCGGTCGCCTTCCATCTGTTCAACCAGGTCGAGCGCGGCGAAAATCCGAAGCTGTTCGGCGCCCATGACGGCTTCGGACCGGGCGAGCAAAGCCGCGATTTCATCCATGTCGGCGATGTCGCCGACGTCAATCTGTGGCTATGGAAGCGTGGCGCGAGCGGCATCTTCAACTGCGGCACCGGCCGCGCCCAGCCGTTCCGCGCCATCGCCGAAACGGTCATCGACGCGCTGGGCAAGGGCGAGATCGAGTTCATAGAATTCCCCGACCATCTCAAGGGCAGCTACCAGAGTTTTACCCAGGCTGATATGTCCCGCTTGCGCGCGGCCGGCTATAACGGGCAATTCCGCACAGTGGAAACCGGCGTCAGAGACTATGTCGAATGGCTGAAAGCCCAACGATCCTCGTGATCGGCCCACGCTGGGTGGGCGATATGGTGATGGCGCAGTGCCTGTTCTCGGCGCTGAAGGAGCTCCATCCCAACGCCGCGATCGATGTGCTGGCGCCCGCCTGGGCGGCACCTCTGGTCAAGCGCATGCCGGAGATCCGCCAGCAGATCGACTTTCCGCTGAAGCCCGGCACGCTCGAATTCAGCCATCGCCGCCGCTTCGGCCGCCTGCTGCGCGGCCGCTACGACTTGGCCTATGTGCTGCCAGGCAGCTGGAAGTCGGCGCTGATCCCGTTCTTTGCCCGCATTCCGCGCCGTTTCGGCAATCTGCGCGAAATGCGCTATGGCCTTTTGACCGACATCGTACCATTGCCCGACGCCGTGAAACGGCGCACCGCGCAGGCCTATTTCGGCCTCGCCCAGGGCGGCAGTTTCCGCGCACCCCGGCTGACCGTGGACGCGAAAAACCAGGCCGCCCTGCTCGACCGCTTCGGTCTGGCGCCGCAAAAATTCGTGGCCCTGATGCCCGGTGCCGAGTTCGGCCCGGCCAAGCGCTGGCCAAGCGAAAGCTATGCCGGCCTTGCCCGCGAATTCATGGGCAAGGGACTGAAGGTCGCCCTGTTCGGCTCGAAGAACGACCGCGACGTGACGGCCGAAATCGCCGCATTGGCCCCCGGCGTCGTCGACCTCGCCGGCCAGACGCGGCTGGAGGACGCCATCGACCTGATCGCGGCCGCCCGGCTCGCGGTCTCCAACGACAGCGGGCTCATGCATGTCGCGGCCGCCGTCGGCACGCCGATCGTTGCCGTCTACGGCTCGACCTCGCCTGAAAATACGCCGCCACTGGCGGAACGGCGCGAACTGGTCTGGCTCGGCCTGTCCTGCTCGCCTTGCCACCAGAAAATCTGTCCGCTCGGCCACCTTAACTGCCTCAAGACATTGGAAGTCGGGCGGGTCGCCGCGGCGGCGGACCGGCTGCTGGAAGTTCCGGCCGCGGCATGAAGGTGCTGATCGTCAAGACATCGTCGATGGGCGATGTCATCCACACCTTTCCGGCACTCGAGGATGCCTGCCGCGCGCGGCCTGATATCGCTTTCGACTGGTGCGTGGAGGAGGCGTTTGCCGGCATCGTCGCGCTGCATCCGGCGATCGGCACCATCCACACGGTGGCGATAAGGCGCTGGCGAAAGAGCCTCTTCGACACGAACACCTGGCGCCAGGCGGCGGCCCTGCGCCGTGCCTTGCGCGCCTGCCGATATGATCTCGTCGTCGATGCGCAAGGCCTGCTGAAATCGGCCCTGGTGGCACGCCAGGCGCGTGCGCCGATCGCCGGCTTCGACCGGTCGAGCGCGCGCGAACCCTCGGCGACGCTGTTCTACGACGTCCCCTACGCCGTGCCGCGCGACCTGCACGCCATCGAGCGGACAAGGCGGCTGTTCGGGTTGGCGCTCGGCTACCGGCCCGATCTTTCGACGCTCGACTCCGGCATCGTCGCACCGATGGGCACGATCGCCGGCATCGACGGAAAAGCGGCCTTCCTGCTGCACGGCACCAGCCGCGAGGACAAGAAATGGCCTGCCGAGGACTGGATCGGAACCGCCCGCCTGCTGGTCGAGCGCGGCATGACGCCGGTCACCACCTGGTCGAACGAACGGGAGAAGGCCGTGGCCGAAGCGATCGCCAAGGCCGTGCCATCCACGGTCGTGCTGCCCAAATCGCCGCTGGCCGACATCGCAGCCATTCTCGGCCGCTCGACGCTCGTCATCGGCGCCGATACGGGATTGACCCACCTCGCCAGCGCCTTCGGCCTGCCGACGGTGGCGGTATTTTTGGCAACTGAACCGGGTTTGACCGGGCCGCGTGGGCAATATGCATCGACGCTGCTGGCAGCGTCCGGCGCGCGCGTGACGCCGGCGCAGGTGGTGGCGGAAGCGGAACGACTTTTAGAGCTTAGCCGGGCAAATACCCGGAAATACTGACTTTTCGACCGAACGATTGGAAAGGCCAGCGCCGCCCCTCATCTGCCTGCCGGCATCTTCTCCCCGTATAGTGACGGGGAGAAGGGGCTGAAATACGCGGTCGGTGCCAGCCACTTGGCGAAATCATCGATGACAGCGTCTTTCTCCCCGTCACTATACGGGGAGAAATGCCCGGCAGGGCAATGAGGGGCGGCGCAAACCTTCGCGCGGATAGCGCCTGTCAGCGCGGAGCCTCACCCAGCCGACGCCCTCAGATAAACTGCACCTGGACGATTTCGTACCCGCGTGCGCCACCAGGCGCATTGACCTCGATGGCGTCGCCGACTTCCTTGCCGATCAGCGCGCGCGCGATGGGCGAAGAGATCGAGATGCGGCCGGACTTCACGTCGGCTTCCTGGTCGCCGACGATCTGGTAGGTCTTCTTCTCCTCGGTGTCCTCGTCGACCAGCACCACGGTGGCGCCGAACTTGACCTTGTCGCCGCTGAGCTTGGTGACGTCGATCACCTCGGCGCGCGCGATATAATCCTCGAGCTCGTTGACGCGGCCCTCATTGAGGCTCTGCGCCTCTTTCGCGGCATGGTATTCGGCATTTTCGGACAGGTCGCCATGCGAGCGCGCCTCGGAGATCGCCTCGATGATGCGCGGCCGCTCTTCCTGCTGGCGCCAACGCAGTTCTTCCTTCAATGACGCGAACCCCTCGCCTGTCATCGGGACCTTGTTCATAGTGCCTGACCTTTCCTGCCGCCGCCCCCGCGTTTCGGGGGAAGCCTTGTCGTTGGGTACAAAAAGAAAACGGTCCGGCAGCCTCGGGCTAACGGAACCGTTTCACCGCAATTTCCCTGAATATAGCAATCTTTGCGGGCTTTTCACGCTCAAAAATCGGTTTTGCAAAAATCATCCCTTCTTTTGTCAGCGAAGGTGGCTATGGAATGGAGCGAACAAAAACGGCCGCGATCGCTCGCGGCCGCTTCGAGAAACCATGGTGCCCGATCAGCTCCTCATGAAATGTTCGATCTGCTCGGACAGCATGCCGTATTCGCGCGAACCCTTGCCGGTGCGCTTTTCGATCTCCGTCAGCTGCTGCTGGGCGCCGGCCAGGTCACCGATCTGCAGATGCGCCTCGCCGAGATATTCGCGCACCAGCGTGTAATTCGGGTCGATGCGCAGCGCTTCCTCGTAGTAGCCGAGGCCGACGGTAACGCGGCCGGAATGGCGGTGCGAATAGCCGAGATAGTTGAGGATGCGCGGATCCTGCTTGTTGGCGGCCAGAACGAGAACCGAGATCGCCTCGTCGTAGCGGCCGGCCATCGCCAGTGCATGGCCCGCATCATAAATGCTGTCGTCGTCCAGCATGCCTTCCTTGGGCGGCACGCATTTCTGCTTCTTCTTATCCCAGACCTCGCCCTTTTTGCATTGGGTGACAGTCTGGTCGCTGCCACCGCTGCTGCCGGCGGCAAACGCCGGAACGGCGAGGAACTGCAGAGCGACAAGCGCGCTCGCCGCCTGGATAAGCACTCTTTTATGCATGGAAACCTCCTGAGGCTGTGACAATGCCACACTAACGCCGAGCAGTCCGCGTTTCATCCCGGAAAAAAGCCCGCCTGGAGAACATGAGGTGACGGATGCCGCAAATCCGGTATCATCCGGCAAACGACTGACGGAGAGGCCCGTGCAGCGGCGGCGTGAAAAGACCTGGGATCTGACGATCGGACCCGACACCGTGCGGCTGTTCATTCTCAAGGCCAAGGCGCTGAGCGCGGCCGTCAACGAGGACTATGCCGACGGCGCCGAACACGAGGTCGAGTTCGACGGCGACAGGCATGACAACCATCACCACGACGGCCTTGCCGAGGAAAGCTCGGAAAACCTCACCGAGGAAGAGCTGCGCGAGCTGATCAACGACCTCAATATCGACGAGGCGGCCGAGCTGATCGCGCTGGCCTGGGTCGGCCGCGGCGACTACGACGCCTCGGAATGGGCCGAAGCGGTGGCGGCGGCGCGGGAGCGCGCCAACAAACGCACGGCGAAATACCTGCTCGGCATGCCGCTGCTCGCCGACTTGCTGGAAGAGGGGCTGGAAGCAATCGGCGCGTAACGCGGAGGTAACCGATTGTGATCGGGTCGAAGCGCCTGTCCAGGCAACTTCAGCCGACCGGCGCCGTTTCCGAGCGATGGCAACGCTGAGCTTTTCCCGATTCTGCACTCTGGCGCTGCTTTTGGCGGCGGCGGTTCTGCTGGTGACGCCGGCCGACGCCAGACATCGTCACAGACACCACGGGCCGCTAAGCCCGCGCGTGGATCAGCCGCTGACGCAGCGGGCCGACCAGCCGCTGCGGCCAAGAGGCAAGCGACAGTCGAGAGCGCGGGTCAGGCAGCATATCGCGCCAAAACCCGCACCGCAAAAAACGCAGGATGCCCAGCCGTCCGCCGATGTTCCGGTGCCCGAGCCACGTCCGGCGGACGCCCCAAAGGCAGACGCTCCAAAGACGCAGGACCGGAACACCGAAGGTCCGAAGAGCGGCGGAGCGCCCGATCTGCTCAAGGACGAAAAGTCCCATCGGAAAAGCCAGACACCGCCCGAACCACCAGCCGAAACGGAAAGCGAGCCGGAGCCGCCAGCCGTGGTGCCAACACCGACGCCTAAGCCCGACACCACGACGCCCGAGCCTCAGCCGCCGGCCGTCGCCCCCCAGCCGACGCCAAAACCGGCGGATGCGGGCGACGAGGAGAAGATGCTGCCCGATCCGCGCTCGGCCGATCTCCCCGCCGACAAGATGCCGGCTGAGGAAGTCGCCTGCCGCGAGCGCCTGAAGACGCTCGGCGTCGAATTCGAGGACCACAAAGCCGAGAGCAATCCCGAAATCGGCTGCTCGATCCCCTACCCGATCGTGCTGAAGTCGCTCGGCAAGTCGATCGCGATTGCCCCCGGCACCGAACTCAACTGCCCGATGGCGGAGGCGGCAGTGCGTTTTGCCGCCGACGTCATCCAGCCGGCCGCGAAAGCCGAATTCGGCGCGGACCTGAAATCGATCAGCCAGGCATCCGCCTTCGTCTGCCGGCCGCGCCACGGCACGCGCAAACTGTCGGAACATGCTTTCGGCAACGCGCTCGACATCGCCAGCTTTACGCTGTCCGACGGCAAGACGATCGAGGTCGGCCCGACACCGCCGGAAAAGGACGGCAAATTCCTCGACGCCGTGCGCAAGGCCGCCTGCGGACCATTCAAGACCGTGCTCGGCCCCGGCGCCGACGCCGACCACGCGCTGCACTTCCATCTCGATCTCGAACCGCGCCGGCATGGCGGCACGTTCTGCCAATAAATGCGGCTGTTACAGGCTCGCTGCCGCATTTCAGCCGCAGGCGTGAACGCGGGCGCTGAGTTTTCCTTTACCCTTGATCGTTAAAATGCCGGATATCCAACAGGATTCCGCCAATGGCCGGCACATTTCGCGCCGTTTTCCGCGCCGCCGCGCGGCAACTGAAACCTGCATCGCTGCTGGCCGCCGGTCTGGGGATGGCCGCGGTTTCGGCCTGCAACACCGGCAGCGTGCTGTCGTTGCAGCCCGCCGTCGATGTCGGCTCGCAGACCGCGGCCGTGCCTCAATATACGGGCATGCAGAGGCTTGTCCCGTCCAATCCCTACATGACGCAGGCCGCCTATCCACGCATGGATGAACCGATGTCGCCGGTGGAGCAAATCCCAGCCAGCGAAACCGATTGCCGCCAGCAGCTGAAGCGCCTCGATGTCGCCTACACCGACCTGGCGCCGATCCATGAAGGCCAGTGCGGCATCGACTATCCGGTCAAGGTCACCGCAATCGGCGGCATCCAGATGAAACCCGCCGCGACGCTGACCTGCGACATGGCCGCCACCTTCGCCGCCTGGACGAAGAACGAACTCGTTCCCTCCGCCCGCTGGCGCTATTTCTCCGGCGTCAGGACCATCCACCAGGGCTCGAGCTATTCCTGCCGCAACATTGCCGGTGAGGGCGTGCTGTCCGAGCACGGCAAGGGCAACGCGCTCGACGTCATGAGCATCGAACTCAACAATGGCGATGACATCGACGTGCGCAAGCCCGGCCTGTTCGCCTTCCGCACCCGGGGCTTCCTCAACAATGTGCGCGCCGACGGTTGCCAGTATTTCACCACCGTGCTCGGCCCCGGCTACAATTACGACCACCGCAACCATTTCCACTTCGACATCAAGAACCGCAAGAACGGTTATCGCGCCTGCCGGTAGAGCACCGCAATCAAGGACGATGGAATTTAGCCGGAGCCGGTACTTCGTCATCCTAGGGTGGAGCAGTCGCGAAGCGACGTCGCGGAGACCCTAGGATCCATGCCGTGACCCCTGAGCAGGTGCGACGGTGAGATGCTATCAGAAGAACGTGTGTCCACTCTCAGGCAGTTCCGCTCATTCTGAACCGCTGTATTCTTCGGCCGTTGTCGTGGCATGGATCCTAGGGTCTGCGCTGCGTCGCTTCGCTCCTTGCTCCGCCCTAGGATGACGAAGGCATGGTGGCAGCAACGAGACAGTGAGTAGATGATCCACGGAAGCCTTCGACGACGCGTAACGATCTGGCTGGTGGCAGGTCTGGCCGCCTATGTGGCGCTCGCCTATGTCGTCGCGCCGGAATTCTGGACATTCCGCGATCGCGGCTTTCGCAACCAGCGCTTCGAGATGGTCACCCACACGCCGCAAGGCATTCCCGGCGACCCGATCAATGTCGGCCTGGTCGGTACGGAGAAGGAGTTGGTGCACGCTTTCGCCGTCGCCGGCTGGGACACCGCCGACGCCGTCACCTTGAGGACCGCCATCGATATCGGCGAGAGTGTTCTGTTTTCCCGCCCCTATCCCGATGCCCCGGTGAGCCGCCTGCTGTTCGAGGGCCGCGCCCAGGAACTCGCTTTCGAAAAGCCGGTCGGCGACAGTGCTGACCGGCGCCACCACATCCGTTTTTGGCGGACGGATACGGTCGGCGACGATGGCAGGCCGCTCTGGCTGGGCGCCGCCAGCTTCGATCGCGGTGTCGGCTTGAGCCACGACACGGGCGCCATCACCCATCATATCGGTCCCGACATCGATGCCGAACGCGACTTTGTGATCGGCGATCTCAATGCCGCCGGCCTGTTGTCCTCGACCAGCGACCTGGCGGGCATCGGCGCCACCAAAACCGGCCGCAACGGTGGCGGCGACCCCTATTTCACCGATGGCAGGGCGATCGTCGGCGTGCTGAAGCAGTTGCGGTGATCACAGGTCAGGCCGTGGCGATGACGATCTTGCCGAACGGCCCCTTCTCCAGATGCTCGAAGGCCCGCGGCACCTCGTCGAAACCAAAGACCTTGTCGATGACCGGCTTGATCGCCAGCGCCTCGATCGCCTCGTTCATCCGTTCGAAGGCGCGGCGATGGCCGATCGAAATGCCTTGCACGACAATACGGTTGCGCAGGAAGGGCACGATCGGGAAGCTGAGTTCCATGCTGCCCAGCAGGCCGATGATCGACAGCCGCCCATCGGCGGCCAACGCGTCGAGCGATCGCCGCGCATTGTCGCCGCCGACCATTTCGAGGATATGGTTGACGCCGGCGCCACCCGTCAACTCACGCGCCACCTCGTCCCATGCCGGTTTGGCGCGATAGTTGATCACCTGCCAGGCGCCGAGCGTCTTTGCCCGCTCGAGCTTGCCGTCGCTGCTTGACGTGACGATGGCGCGCAGGCCGAAGGCGTGGGCGAATTGCAGCGCAAACAGGGAGACACCGCCGGTGCCCTGGATCAGGACGGTCTGGCCGGGCACCGGTCGTGTCGCCTCGGCCATGGCGAACCAGGCCGTCAGCGCCGCGATCGGCAGCGTCGAGGCCTCCGCGTCGTTGAGCGAGGGCGGCGCCAGCACGGCGGCGTCCTCATTCAGGAGCAGATAGTCGCTCAACGTGCCGGGCAGCGACGATCCCAGCGTGTGCTGGTGCAGCACCGGCGGCGCATCGCCATCCGGCCAGTCGGCGATCACCTGCCCCAGCACGCGCTGGCCGGTCCGGAAACGGCTGACACCGCCGCCGACCGCCACCACTTCGCCAACGGCATCGGAGGTCGGCACGAATGGAAAGGCAAGGTCGGGGATCAGCACGCCATCGACGATCATCCTGTCCTTGTAGTTCAGCGATATGGCCTTGATCCGCACCAGCAGTTCATGCGGCCCGGGCTCGGGAATCCTCCCTTCGGCCAATTCCAGCCTGGGCAGGCCGAAGCCGGTCATCCGCCAGGATCTGTTGATGTCGCTCTTCATTGCGTCTGCTCCCGATTGCATGGCTGGCGGGATATTTACGCCGTTTCACTGTGGAAAAAAGCGCTTCCATGATCCATAATCGGAAACGAGTTGGTGATCAGATTTCTACAATGGGAATAGATCGATGGAATCCGCGGATCTGCAAGGCATCGTCGCCTTTGTTCAAACGATCGAGGCCGGAAGCTTCACCGGCGCAGGCGAGCGGCTGCGCGTGACGAAATCGGCGGTCGGCAAATCGGTCGCGCAACTGGAACAGCGGCTTGGCATCCGCTTGCTCAACCGCACCACGCGCAGCCTCAGCCCGACCAGCGAAGGCCTGTGCTATTATGAAGCCTGCGTCAGGGCGCTGTCCGAGATCGAAGCCGCCCAGGCGCTGCTGGCCTCGCGCCGGCAGGTGCCCTCGGGCCGCCTTCGGGTCGACCTGCCCTCGGCCTTCGGCCACCGCTGCGTGGCGCCTGTGCTGTTCGACATTTCCAGGCGATTTCCCGATCTGGCCATGGAGATTTCCTTCAACGACCGCCGCGTCGACCTCATCGAGGAAGGCATCGACCTCGCGGTCCGCATGGGCGACCTCGACGACAGCCTGTCGCTCGCCGCACGCCGGCTCTATACCCAGCGCTCGGCCATATGCGCCGCCCCCGCCTATCTCGACAGAAACGGCAGGCCACGGACGATCGAGGACCTCGCCGGCCATGACCTGATCGGCTACACCCGCAACGGCGTCGCCCACGCCTGGAGCATCAGGCAAGCCGATGGCCATGTCGCGAAATTCACGCCGCGGGCAAGGCTGGTGCTCGACAATGGCGAGCCGATGCTGGGCGCTGTCCTTGCCGGCTGCGGCATCACCTTCCTGCCGACCTGGCTGGTGGCGGACAGCCTCAGGAGCGGCGCGCTGGAAATGGTGCTGGTGGACACGCTGGTCGAAAACATTTCCGTCCATGCCATCTGGCCGGCGACACGAGCCTTGACGCCCAAGGTGCGGGTCGTCGTCGACGCGCTGGTCGCGCACTTCTCGTCGCCACCCTGGGATGCCGCCTGATCGGCCCGTATCGCCGTCATCTTTTTAAAATGGTCGCCGACTATTTTCGAAAGCCGTGCGGCAATGCTATTGACCCCTCATGTTATACGTTGAAATCGCCACCGTGGTCGTCCTCATCTGCGTGAACGGCCTTCTGTCGATGTCCGAACTCGCCATCGTCTCGTCGCGGCCGGCTCGCCTGAAGGCGATGATCGACCGCAACGTCAAGGGTGCCGGCCGCGCTCTGGCGCTTGGCTCCAATCCGGGCAAATTCCTGTCCTCCGTGCAGATCGGCATCACGCTGGTCGGCGTGCTGTCGGGCGCCTTTTCCGGTGCCACGCTCGGCCAGAGGCTGGCGCAATATCTGGCCTCGACAGGCATCCGCGAGACCATCGCCGACCCGCTCGGCGTCGGCATCGTCGTGGCCATCATCACCTACGCCTCGCTGATCATCGGCGAACTCGTGCCCAAGCAGATCGCGCTGCGCGATCCCGAGCGCGTTGCCGTGAGAGCCGCGCCGGCGATGACCATCCTCGCCACCATCTCGGCGCCTCTGGTCTTCCTGCTCGATATTTCGGGCCGTGCCGTGCTCTGGCTGCTCGGCCAGCGCGGCGAAAGCGAGGAAAAGGTCACCGACGAGGAGATCAAGATGCTGGTCGCCGAGGCCGAGCATCACGGCACCATCGAATCCGACGAGCGGCGCATGATCGCCGGTGTCATGCGGCTCGGCGACCGCGCCGTGCGCGCCGTCATGTCGCCGCGCACCGATGTCGACTGGATCAACCTGCAGTCCGATGAACCCACCATCCGCAAGCTGCTGATGGACACCCAGCATTCGCGCCTGCCCGCCGGCGACGGCGGGGTGGACGCCATGATCGGCGTCATCCAGACGCGCGACGTGCTGGCAGCACTGCTCGGCGGCCGCGCGCTCGACCCCCGCAAATACGTGCGCGCGGCACCCATCGTGCACGACCAGGCCGACGCCCTTGACGTGCTGCAGAAGCTGAAGGAGAGCGACGTGCCGATGGCGCTTGTGCATGACGAATACGGCCACTTCGAAGGCATCGTCACGCCCGCCGACATTCTGGAAGCCATCACCGGCGTCTTCCGCTCGGACCTCGAGGCCGGCGAGGAAGAAAGCGCCGTCCAGCGCGACGACGGCTCATGGCTGCTCGCCGGTTATATGCAGGCCGACGAGATGGCCGAAGTGCTGGGCATCGACCTGCCGGAGAACCGCGATTACGAAACCGTCGCCGGCTATGTGCTGTCGCACATGCACCATCTGCCGGCGACCGGCGAATGCGTCGACGCCCAGGGCTGGCGCTTTGAGGTGGTCGATCTCGACGGCCGCCGCATCGACAAGCTGATCGCCACCCGCCTGCCCAGCGGCCACCGCGAAGTGGCGCGCTGACCGTTCAAATGTCCAAGGCCGACGGCGGTTATTAGAGCAATTCCAGGAAAAGAGTGAAACGGCTTCCGTTCGGAATTGCGTAAAAACAAAGAGTTGGAGCCGTTCGCGATTCCGTGAAACGCGGAACGGCTCTAGCGGCGCGCCGGTTCACTGCCGGTCGGCGGTCTACTGCTCAGCGAAAGCCCGCGCGAATGAATCGAGCAGCGGCCGCGCGAGATACTCCAGGAAAGTGCGATCGCCGGTGCTGATGAACGCCTCGACCGGCGTCCCGGGGTAAAGCTGCTCGCGCCTCACGCCGGGCGGCAGGTCGGCGGCAATCGTCAGCTTGGCGCGGAAATAGGGTTCACGCGTGGCTGGATC
The DNA here is from genome assembly GCF_004791165.1 of Mesorhizobium sp. M8A.F.Ca.ET.218.01.1.1. GTDB lineage: Bacteria > Pseudomonadota > Alphaproteobacteria > Rhizobiales > Rhizobiaceae > Mesorhizobium. The sequence goes on from NZ_SRUZ01000011.1 coordinate 43,853, forward strand.
GATGAGCCGATCCGCCGAAATCTGTGTCACGGTGGCTGAGACCTCTGGCGTGAGCCGCGCGTTCAAGGCGGATAGTCGCAGTTTCGCCGGCTGGCCGACACGGACCTGATCGATGTCCTTCGGCCGCAGCTTCGCATCGACGACCAGGCCAGACGCGGTGGGCAGGATTTCCATGATCTTTTCGCCCGGAGCAATCACGCTGCCCTTGGAATTGTAGGTCGACGACACCACGATGCCTGCCGCCGGCGCCTTGATCGTCGTTCGCCGCAGCACCGCCTCCGCCGTCCTGATCTGTTCCTCGACATCGGCCAGGTTGGAGCGAACGTCGTCGAGTTTCGTCAGCGCCTCCTCGACGCGTTGCGTGGTCAGGCGCTCGGTCTGCTCCTGGGCCTCCACGATCTGGGTATTGGCCGTCGCCAGATTGGCCTCCAGCATCCCGGCTTGCCCGACGAGATCGGCCTCGCTGCGCAAAAGCTGGGAGTATTCGGTACGGTTGGTGAGGCCCCTGTCGAGCAGGCTGGTCTTGATGCCGAGTTCTTTCTTGACGACTTCGGCTTGTTGCTGAATGGCCTGTTTCTGGGCCTGCAATCCCACCACCGACTGCCGGTGCATGGCGACCCGTTGTGCCAGGATCGATTGTTCCGACCGGAACCGGGCGAGCCTGGCGTCGAATTCCTTTTGCTGTTCTCGAATCAGGATCTCGAAATCCGGCTGGAAAGGTTCCGGCGCCGCTTTGGCGATTGGCGCCAGCCTGTCCAACCCGTCGCGTTCCGCCTCCAGCCGCGCCGCACTTGCCCTGAGCGCGATCGACTGTCGCGTCAGCCGGTTGAGCTCGGCCTGCGCGGCCGTTGGATCCAGCACGACCAGATCCTGGGCCAGTTGCACGCGATCGCCTTCATGGACCAGCAGTGCCTGGACGATACCGCCCTCGCGATGCTGGATCTGGATGTTTCCGCCGGTTGCCGAGATCGTGCCTTGGGTGATCACCGCGCCCGACAAGGGGGCGCTGACGGCCCAGTAGCCGAAGCCGCCCGCCAGCAGCGCCATGGCTGCATAACCGGTAAGCGCCACGCGTCTTATGTCGGTGCGTGGCTGGCCGTCCAAGGCGATGCTCTGTGTCGTCATCTCACGATCCGGAACTGCCACCCGCGCGGATCGTCGGGACGAACGACCCGGTCACCACCGTGCTCTGCTGGACGCCCTTGCCGATGACCGAGCGCCGCAGCATCTCGCTGCTTGGGCCGAAGGCTTCGATCATGCCGCCGCGCAAAAGCATCACGCGATCGCAAGCAGCCGCGATCGAAGGCTGATGGGTGATCACGATGACCGTGACGCCCGCCGTCCGCGCGGCCGAAAGCGCCGCCTCTAGCGCGGCCTCGCCGCTACCATCGAGATGGGAACTGGGCTCGTCGAGCACCAGGAGCCGCGGATTGCCGTAGAAGGCGCGCGCCAACCCGATCCGCTGGCGCTCGCCGCCCGACAACGCCCTGTCCGACGGGCCGATCATGGTCTGGTAGCCGTCGCGCTGCGCCAGGATCAGCTCATGCACCTGGGCGCGCCTTGCCGCGTCCACGATGGCGGCATCGTGCGCCTCCGGGTCGAAGCGGGCGACGTTCTGCGCGATCGATCCCGGAAAGAGCTCGACCTCCTGCGCGAGGTAGCCGACATGCTTTCCGAGCTGGCTTTCGTCCCAGGTCCCGAGGTCGGCGCCGTCGATCCTGATTGAGCCGCCGGTCGGCCAGGCGGCACCCACGAGCAGCCGCGCCAGCGTCGATTTGCCGGCGCCGCTTGGGCCGACGATGGCCAACGCCTCGCCCGCGCCGATCGCGAAATTCAGCCGCTTGAGGATGGGCTCGGTGCCGGGCCGGGCATTCGGCGCCATGAAGAAAACATCCTGCGCGGAAATCGCGCCTGCCGGATCGGGCAGGATCAGTTTTCGCGGCTCGGCCGGACGCGCCGCAAGCGCCTTCTCCAGCCGCGTCCACGCGCGCCGGGCGTCGGCGATCTGCCGCCAGGCGCCGATCAGCTGGTCGAGCGGCTGCAGCGCGCGCGACGAGACCAGCGACGAGGCGAAGATCATGCCGGCCGTCATCTGCCCTTGAAGCACCAGCCATGCGCCGGCGCCGAGGATCGCCAGTTGCAGCATCATGCGCAACGCCCGCGAGGCGCCGCTGAAGATTGCATTGGCGCTCGAGGAGCGGTCATGGAAGGCGAGCGCCGCCGCTACGTGCCGTCCCCAGACCCGCGAGGCATTTTCCACCATGCCCATGGCGCGCAGCGTCTCGGCATTGCGGGCAAAGGCCTGTTCCGCCTGGCTGGCCAGAGCCGAGCGCTCCGTGGACAAGGCGTCGTTGCGGCCGATGGCGAGCTGGTTGGCCACGACCAGGAAAATCAGAAGCACCGCGCCGGCGACCGTCACCCAGAACAGCACCGGATGGATGAGATAGAGCAACGCAAGGAAGACAGGGGCAAAGGGCAGGTCGAACAGCACCGCCACGCCGCGCGACCTGATGAAGGCGCAGACCGAGGCGAGGTCGCGCAGCGGCGAAAGAACGCCGGCATATTTTGCGCCAAGCGAAACGGCGAAGGTGCTGGCACCCAGCTTGCGGTCGACGGTCGCCGCGACGCGCTGCGTGTAAACCGCCCGGATCGCGTCCAGCAGCCCGAGGAAGGCGAGCGCGAGAACCGCGATGCCCGAAAGATAGACAAGCGTCTCGACGCTGGAGGACGGCAGCACGCGGTCATAAACCTGCAGCAGGTAGAGTGGAATCACCAGCAGCAGGATGTTGATCAACAGCGAGAAGACGCCGACATCGGCGATGGCACGTATGAACACTGGGCGCAGGCCGGACGGTCCGGTCATTTGCGCATTTCCCGCCGCTGCATGACCCGGGACCTTACACGTGGCCCCCGAATTCGGAACCGCCGTGCAGCGTGCTGCTGGCGATGCTGTGCGTGGCGGTGCTGCTGGTGAGGTGCAGGGCGCTCGCCGGCGCATTGTCCAGCGTATAGGCGCGGATGTAGTCGATCTTCATCTCTGCAGGCGTCGCCAGATGATCGGGAGGCGCGCCGGCAAAGCCGCCGACCGCGAGATCGGCCAGCATGTACATGGGCTTGTTCATGTCGGACGGCGTCGCCGCTTCCGCAACCTGCACACCGTCATAGGTCCAGACGAGCTTGTCCGGTGTCCAGAGCAGGCCATAGGTGTGGAAGCCGGCGGTATCCATGGTATTCACCGTCGACGAGACCTTGGTGTGCGTTCCCGTTTCATTCGAGTGCGCCGTCATGATCAACGAGTTCGGGTCCTGCCCGCGCGTTTCCACGACATCCAGCTCCGGCGGCCACGAACCGTCTTCCGGCAGCAGCCAGAAGGCTGGCCAGGCGCCGGCGTTCTCGGGCAGGTCGGCCCGCATTTCGAAATAGCCGTAGGTTTGGGAGAAGGTGTCATGCGTGGTGATGATGCCTGACGTGTATTCGTAGTTGTTGATCAGCGGCTTGATGTCGGCCGGCGCCTGCGCGGCGGTGATGGTCAGCACGCCGTTGTTCACGCTGAACGGGTGGACGGAGCTCGTCGGCGCGTAATTGGCGTCGATGTACCATTGCAACTCGCCATTGTTGGTCAACGTGCTGCCGTTGGGCGCTCCCCACGAGAAATTGGTATCCCATGTGCCGCCCTGGTCGTTGTGAAGATTGAGCGAGTTGAACTCGTCGCTGAACGACAGCTTCATTGCCGACATGTCGATCGGCAGTTCGAACTGGCCGGGCTGCATCTTGTCGATGGTCGTGTCCTTGAACTCGAGAATCTCACCGGATCCCAAATTCAACAGCACGTTCGATCCCGCCTGGATCATGTTGGAATGGATGGCGTCGAACGACGTGAACCCATAGCCATTGAGGCGGACCGTGTCGGTGGCGGCAAAATTCGCGATCAGGTCGCTTCCATTGCCCTTCGAGACGATGAACGTGTCGTAACCGCCGCCGCCGTCGATCAGCACATCGTTTCCCGCGCCGCCGTCCAGGGTCTGGTGTCCGACCGTGGCGGTGATGATGTTGTCCAACCCATTTCCGAAGGCATAGTTGTTGGCGTGTGTGACGATGAGGTTCTCGACATTGTCGGGGAGCTTGTAGCTCATCCATGTGCTGATCGTGTCGATGCCTGCGCCAGCCGCCTCCGCCACCTTGTTGCCGGCCCCATAGAGGTAATAGATGTCGTCACCCGTGCCACCATGCATGGTGACGTTGACATTGCCTGCGCCATAGAAGGAGTCATTTCCGGTGCTGCCGTACAAGTCCGGCCCGGATCCCGCCGCCGAGTACCAATGGTTGGAAGCGCCGCTATAGGGAAGAGGAACGCCCACGGCGTTGACGAAGAAGCTCATCGGATAAACCCTTCTCGTGATGCCTGGCCAGTTCGCATCGTTCGATTCCCGCAGGCCGCATCCGGACCAACGTTGCCTTGCACGATATCGTTCCAGGAATTTGCCACATAGTCTGTCATAGCATCGACCATTCGGTGACATTTTCTGAGCGGACAGCACAACAGACCAACATAAAGTCTATGGACCGTAATCACGCGGGCGAAATATTTAATAAAAATTTCATGATGTGCAGAAGTCTACTTGCGGCCCGCCTGATTCAGGTCCGCGGATGAAGCTCTGCTTTTTGGCGAGCCCATACAATTGCCGCTCCGGGAACGAGGTCGAGCAAGGCTGGCGCTTCCACGTCGCCGATCTCGGCGACCGCCGCATCGATGGCGAACCACGCTTTTTGATTACCCGACTATCTCGGCATACTCGTCGATGACGAGAAACGCCTTGTGGACCCTCTCGGGATCCAGGCGCTCATCGACGACCAGATAATGGAAATCCCTGAAGATGCCGATGATGCTTTGCGCGCCGCGAATCTGGCGGCGTGCCTCGAAGGCCGCGCCGCCCGTGCTGGCATATCCCGCCGACCAGTCGACCTGGCCCTCGCCGACGATGAGGCCGACGGCGACGTGGCCACGCGTCGGGGACTGATCGTCCCATCCGCTCCAAGCTATCAACGCTTCATGCGCCTTCATGTCATCGCCTCGCGGCATAAGCATAGGACGCTGGCTTGATGGCTTCAAACGCAAATGAGGGATTTGCAAATTTCAGGCTGAGCACTGCCGGGAGCGGTCCACCGCCGGTCCTGGAAACCATGCCGCGCCCGTTGCGCCCGGCAGTTTCGCCGCCATCCAGCCACACAAGGAATTACTTATATATACTGCTTATATGCAGAAAATCTAATGTTGCGTTGAAGTAACGGCAGAAAAAAATCAGTAACGAACGCATCAACTGCGAGACAGGAATCAAACCCGGAGTTAACCTATTGCCGGTTTGGTTCGGCGCGAGCCACCCGAACCGCGACATTCGGCATGGCAGGCAGCAGAGTTTCGAGCGGGGCAGACTGATGAAGGCGAACGGCGGCGCGCTTCGGCGCATTTGGGACGGCACGCTCCTTGCGGGTGTGAACGGCGCGGCGGTCGCCTGCCTGTTTCCAGGGATGGCATCGGCGGCGCAATACGACGTCGCCAGCCTGGGCGAACTCAACAATGCCCTGGCCACGATCACTTCGACGGGTGACCCAACGCCCGTTATCGTCCTGAGGTCCGACATCACGACCAGCATCAACGTCCTGACTTCGACCAGCCCGCTGACGATCGACACGAATGGATACACGCTGACGGCTCCTCAATTCAGCGGTGGACAAGCGGTGATCGTGACCGGAACCGGCAATGTTGTCGGACTGAGTAACGTGGCCGGGCTTGTGGTTAATAATGGGGCTAACGTCACCAATGAGGTATCGGTTGAAGGCGCCTCATTCAGCACTCCGGGCACCACCGGACAAATTGGCGCGAGCGTCATGAACAATTCGACGCTTGCCAACAGCGGCAGCATCGTAGGCGGCAACGGCACCACGGCTGGCGGTCCAGGTGTGCAAGTGAGCTCCGGTGGCCAGTTGATAAACAACGCGGGCGGCACCATTCAGGGAGGTAGCGGTAGCCAAGGACCGGGAGGCATCGGCGTTGCGATTGGGAGTCCCGCCGGCGCGCAGACAAAGCTCACCAACAACGGTACCATCCTGGGTGGCGAGGGTACGACCAGCGGTGGCATCGGCGTAGTGGTGCGCACCAGTAATGTCGGGACGATTATCAACACCGGCAAAATCCAGGGCGGCACCGGGGCGGCCGCAATCATGACCAACAGCGTCGCGGGGTCGCTCAGCATCGTCAACAGCGGCACCGTTAGCGGCGGCGCGGGCGCCAATGCCATTTCTCTTATCGCAGGCTCGACAGGGAGCCTTAAGCTTGAACTTCAGGCCGGTTCGGTGATCGTCGGCAATGTCGTGGGCGGAAGTGGAGCCAATGACGTCCTCACCCTCGGCGGCGACAACTCCGCGGTCCTCGACGGCATGATCGGCGATACCGGCCAGTACCGGAACTTCGACGTACTCGAAAAGACCGGCGCCGGCACCTGGGCGCTGACCGCAGACAACACCGCCACGCAAGCCTGGACGATCTCGCAGGGAATGCTTCAGATCGGCAATGGCGGTACGACCGGCAGCATTCTTGGCAATGTCACCAACAACGGCACGCTGGCCTTCGACCGCTCCGACACCTACACCTATGCCGGCGTCATCTCCGGCAGCGGCGCGGTGAGCCAGATCGGCACCGGCACGACGGTGCTCACCGGTGCCAACACCTATAGCGGTGGAACCACGATCTCCGCCGGCCCGCTCTCGGTCTCCGCCGACAACAATCTCGGCGATGCTTCCGGCGGCCTGACCTTCAATGGCGGCGTGCTGCAGGTGACCGGAACCGCCTTCACCGGCACCGACCGCACCATCACCTTGGGGTTGCTGGGCGGCAGCTTCGACATCGCCGACGCCGGTAACGCTTTCACCGCCAGCCAGGCGGTCACCGGCAGCGGCGCGCTGACCAAGCTTGGCGCCGGCACGCTGATCCTGACCGGCGACAGCAACTACGGCGGCGGCACGACGATCTCGGCCGGCACGCTGCAGCTCGGCAATGGCGGCACATCAGGTTCAATCACCGGCAACGTCGCCAACAATGGAACCTTGGCCTTCGACCGCTCGGACACCTATACCTTTGCCGGCACGATTTCAGGCAACGGCGCAGCGATCCAGCAGGGTTCGGGCACAACGATCCTGACGGCCGACAGCAACTACACCGGCGGCACGACGATCTCCGCCGGCACGCTGCAGCTCGGCAATGGCGGCCTGTCGGGTTCGATAACTGGCAACATCACCAACAACGGCACCCTCGTCTTCGACCGCTCCAACGGCTTGGTTCTTGCCGGCGTCATCTCGGGCAGCGGCGGCGTGATCCAACAGGGTTCGAGCACCACCGCCCTGACCGGCGACAACACGTACAACGGCGGCACGACGATCTCGGCCGGCACCTTGCAACTCGGCAATCGCGGCACATCCGGTTCGATAACAGGCGACGTCACCAACAACGGCACGCTCGTCTTCTACCGCACGGATAGCTATACCTTTGCCGGCACCATTTCCGGCAGCGGAGCGGTGAACCAGTTGGGGTCCGGCACCACGATCCTGACCGCCGACAACACCTATGCCGGCGTCACGACGATCTCGGCCGGCACGCTGCAGCTCGGCAATGGCGGCACGTCAGGCTCGATAGCAGGTAATGTCATCGACAACGGGACGCTTGCCTTCGATCGTTCCGATGCAGTGACCTTTGCCGGCGTCATCTCCGGCAGCGGCGCGGTGAGCCAGATCGGCACCGGCACCACGATCCTGACCGCCGACAACACCTATGCCGGCGTGACGACGATCGCGGCCGGCACGCTGCAGCTTGGCAATGGCGGCACGTCAGGCTCGATAGCAGGCAACGTGACCAACAACGGCACCCTCATCATCGACCGCTCCAACGGCGTGACCCTCGCCGGCGCGATATCCGGCAGCGGCTCAGTTGTGCAGCAGGGCGCCGGCAGCACGACGCTCGCCGGTACGAACAGCTACGGCGGCGGCACGACGATCTCCGCCGGCACGCTGATCGGCCAGGCAACGAGCTTCGGCACCGGCAACATCCTGAACGACGCCGCGCTCGTCTTCGACCAGCCGGCGAACGCCACCTTTGCCTCCATCATCGAAGGCAGCGGCACGCTCACCAAGCGGGGCGCCGGCAATCTCGATCTCACCGGCATCAATACGCTGAACGGCGCGACCACGATCGAGGCCGGCAAGCTCTCGGTCAATGGCTCCCTTGCCAACTCGGCCGTCACCATTCTCGGGGGCGGAGCGCTTGGCGGTAACGGCACCGTGGGATCGACGACACTCCAGGCCGGCGGCGTCATCGCGCCCGGCAATTCCATCGGCCTGCTGACCATCCAGGGCAATTTCGTCGGCGCGGGCGGCACGGTCGAGATCGAGGCTATTCTCGATGGCGACGCCTCTTCCACCGACAAGCTCGTCATCACCGGCAACACCTCGGGCACCGCCAACGTCAAGGTGATTGGCCTCGGCGGTGGTGGCGCGCAGACCGTCGACGGCATCAAGATCATCGATGTCGGCGGCACGTCGGCCGGTACCTTCAACCTTTTGGGCGATTACGTCTTCCAGGGCGACCAGGCCGTGGTGGCCGGCGCCTATGCCTACCGCATGTATCAGAACGGCATTTCCACGCCGGCCGACGGCGACTGGTACCTGCGCTCCGCGCTGATCAATCCCGTCGATCCCGGCGGCCCGACGTCGCCGCTCTACGCTCCCAGCGTGCCGGTCTACGAGGCCTATGCCGGCGTGCTGCAGAGTTTCAACCAGCTCGGAACGCTGCAGCAGCGCGCAGGCAACCGCTCATGGACCGGAGCGGCGCAACCCGATGCGGACGACCGCGTCGAGGGTGGCAGTCCGATCTGGGGCCGCATCGAAGCCGCCCACAAAAAGTTCGACCCCGGCACGTCCACGACCGGCACCGACTACGACGCGGATCTGTGGAGAGTGCAGGCGGGCCTCGACGGCCAGCTCGCGCAAATGGCCTCCGGCGTCCTGATCGGTGGCGTGACCGTTCATTACGGTACGGTGAAGTCGGATATCTCCTCGGCTTTCGGCCTCGGCTCGATCGACACGACAGGCTACGGCTTCGGCGGCACGCTGACTTGGTACGGCAACAGCGGCTTCTATGTCGACGCGCAGGCCGAACTGACCTGGTTCGACAGCGACCTGTCCTCCGCCACGCTCGGCAAAAGGCTGGTCAAGGGTAATAACGGCTTCGGCTATGGCCTCGGTATCGAAGCCGGGCAGAAGATCGGTCTCCAGGGCAACTGGTCGCTGACGCCGCAGGCGCAGCTCAGCTATTCCTCGGTCGATTTCGACAGCTTTACCGACCCCTACGGCGCCGTCGTCGCCAATGGCGGCAGCGACAGCCTGATCGGCAGGCTCGGCCTGTCGGCGGACTATGAAAGCCGATGGAAGGACAAGACGGGCAAAACGAGCCGCTCGCATGTCTACGGCATCGGCAATCTTTATTACGACTTCCTCGACGGCTCCGATGTCGATGTCTCGGGCACCGTGTTCAGCAGCAAGTCGCGGCAGCTGTCGGGCGGGCTCGGTCTCGGCGGCTCGCTGAGCTGGGCCGATGACCGTTATTCCGTCAATGGCGAGGTCTTGGCACGCACCAGCCTGGAAGACTTCGGCGACAGCCGCTCCATCGGCGGCACGGTCGGCTTCAAGGTCAAGTGGTAAGTCGAGCCAGGCGCGCTTTCCCCGGGAGACGGGCAGCGCGCCTGGTGTGAGCCCGGCGGCAAACCTGCCCTCAGACCGCGGCTTCGATCGGCTCGGCAAGCCTTGGATTGGAACGCGCCGCGATCAGGCAACTGGCCACGATGAGGCCCGCTCCCGCCAGCGTGGTCCAGGTCACCGCCTCGTCGAAGAAGAACCAGCCAAGCGCGATCGCCCAGATGAAGGCCGAGTACTCCGTCGGGATCAGATATTGCGCTTCGGCACGCGCGTAGGCCCAGCTCATCAGGAACTGGCCGGCGAGCGACAGCGCCGTCACCCCGGCGAGCGGAAGCCAGAGCTCGCCCGGCAGGGCAATGGCGAGCCAGGGCGCCGCGAGACCGAGCATGACCGCCACGCACAGGTTCTGGAACAGCATGATCTCGATCGGCTTGGCCACCAGCGCCTGCTGCCGCGCAAGGATCAGATTGTAGGCGTAGAACACCGTCGATACCAGCACCGCCGCCGTGCCGAGCAAGGCATCCCTGGCATGGTTCGCCTGCCCGAACTGGCCGCTCACGATGATCGCGACGCCCGCTATGCCGGCCAGCGAGGCCCAGATCGCCTGCCGCTGTATGCGCTCGCCGAGCAGCAAGGCGGCAAGCAGCAAGGCAAACAGCGGCGCGACGAAACTGAGCCCGATCGCCTCCGCCAGTGGCAGGCGGGCGAGCCCCCAGAAGAAGGAGAGCAAGACAAAGCCGACGACCGCGGCACGCAGCGCATGCAGCCTGAGCACGGGAAGCGCGGGCAGCCTGCGTGGCCCCATCGACCAGCCTGTGCCCGCAACCACGGTTGCCAGCATGCTGCGCCACAGCACCGTGTTGTAGACGCCTACCGCGATGACCAGGACCTTCATGGCCGCGTCCATCCCCGACAGCAGGAAGATGCCTAGAGCGCAGACAAGCACCGGGACCATGGGAGAAACGGCGCCTGCCAGGCTAGATGACTTCACGAGGCCCCTCATGTGATGGATCGCAGCCGGATATATCAGGGCGGACCGGCGGGGCCAGATGGCAGCCTCGCCGATATGGCGGTCCAACACGCGTTCGAGATCCGGGATTCGAAGTTTCTCCCGCGCCTGTCGATTTCACCATGGCCCGTTCGTCATATGATTGAACCAACCCAACCAAGGAGAAGACCATGCGGTTCATGATGCTGATGATCCCCGGCGGCTACGCGGAGGCGGCGCCCGATGTCATGCCCAGCGCCGAGGCGGTGGAAGGGATGATGAAGTACAATCACGAGCTGAAGAAAGCCGGCGTGCTTCTGACGCTCGACGGCCTGCATCCGCCGTCCGCCGGGGCGCGGGTCAGCTACAAGGGTGGCAAGCCTCTGGTCGTCGACGGCCCCTTCGCCGAGGTCAAGGAAGTGCTGGGCGGCTATTGGGTGATCGACGTGCGCTCACGCGACGAGGCCATCGAATGGGCCCGCCGCTGCCCCGCTGGAGAAAATGACGTGATCGAAATCCGCCAGGTCTTTGAAATGAGCGAATTTCCCGAGGACGTCCAGAAGGTGGCGGATCGTCTCGGCAGGATCAAGGATTGATCGCCAACAGAACCATCGAGGCCGTCTGGCGGATCGAGCAGCCGAAGCTCACCGGCAGATTGGCACGCACCCTCAGGGATGTCGGGCTGGCCGAGGAAATCGCGCAGGACGCCTTCGTGCTGGCGCTGGAGCGCTGGCCTCGCGACGGCATCCCGCGCAATCCGGCCGCCTGGTTGACGCAGGTCGCCAGGAACCGGGCGCTCGACCGGCTGCGCCGCACCACCATGATCGACGGCAAGCATCGCACGCTCGCCATCGACCTCGCCGAGCTGGAGCGCGAGATGCCCGACATCGAGACGGCGCTCGACGAGGATATCGACGACGACCTCTTGCGGCTGATATTCACCGCTTGCCATCCCGTCCTGCCCGCCGAGCAGCGCGCCGCGCTGGCGCTGCGACTCCTTGGCGGGCTGTCGACGCCGGAGATCGCCCGCGCCTTCCTGGTGCCCGAAGCCACCGCTGCCCAGCGCATCGTGCGCGCCAAGCGAACCCTTCGCGATGCCGCCATCCCGTTCGAGACGCCGCGCGCGGAAGAGCGCCGCGAGCGCCTCGCCGCAGTGCTGGAGGTGGTCTATCTCATCTTCAACGAGGGCTATGTGGCGACCGCCGGACCGGACTGGCTGCGCGCCGATCTCTGCGCCGAGGCGCTGCGCCTCGGCCGCTCGCTGGCGGCGCTGATGCCCGACGAGCCCGAGGTGCGGGGGCTGGTGTCGCTGATGGAGCTCAACGCCTCCCGCTTCGCGGCCCGCACCGGCAAAGCGGGCGATCCGATCCTGCTGCTCGACCAGGACCGCGGCCGCTGGGACTGGTCGCTCATCCGGAGCGGCCTCGACGGCCTGAATCGCGCCATGGTCCTGACCTCGGCGCCCGGCCCCTATCTGCTGCAGGCGATGATCGCGGCCTGCCACGCCCGCGCGGTCACCGCCGCCGACACCGACTGGATCGCGATATCGGCCTATTACCAGGCGCTTGCCTTGGCGGCCCCCTCGCCCATCGTCGAGATCAACCGGGCCGTGGCCGTCGGCATGGCGTTCGGTCCGGCGCAAGGCCTCGCCATCGTCGAGGCGCTGAAGGACGAGCCGCGCCTGAAGGACTCGCATCTCCTGCCCACGGTGCGCGGCGATTTCCTGGAGAAGCTCGGCCATCGGGCGGAAGCCAGCGCCGCGTTCCGCCACGCCGCCCAATTGACCGGCAATGACAGAGAGCGCGCGCTGTTGCTGGCCCGTGCCACCCTCAATGAGCGTCCGGCGGCGGCGCCTTCGGCGTGACATTGCGCAGGAACGGAACCAGCGCCGTCGCGATGACGAAGGCGGCCATGATCGCCAGGAAGGCGTCGGCGTAGGCCATGGTGGATGCCTCGCGATAGGCGAGCGCCCATAGCTGCTTCAGCGAAGCGGTGTGACCGTCGGCGACGGCACCGGGCAACTGCCCGTAACGCAGCGCGACGTTGTCGACCAGACGCATCGCGGCTTCGTTCTGCGGCGTCAGATGCGAAGCGATCGTCAGGAAATGGAAATTGGTGCGGTCGTTGAGGATCGCGCCGCAAATGGCGATGCCGACCGCGCCGCCGAGATTGCGCATCGTGTTGAACAGGCCGCTGGCATATTTCAGCCGTTCGGGCGGCAGGCTGCCAAGGCCGAGATTGACGCTCGGCGCGACGGCGAACACCTGCGGGAAACCGCGAAACAGTTGCGGAATGAGCAGCTCGGCCGCACCCCACTGGCTGGTGATGGCGCTGAAACTCCACATCGAGGCGCCGAAGGAGGCCAGCCCGAACATCATCAGCCAGCGCGTGTCGAAGCGCTTGGCGAGGAAGATGTAGACGGGAACGCCGACCATCGAGGCGACGCCGGTGGAGAACACAGCGAGCCCGGTCTGCAAGGCGTCGTAGCCCCTGACATAGCCGAGGAACAGCGGCGTCAGATAGATCGTGGCGAAGATGCCGATACCGGTGACGAAGGAGAGAAAACAGCCGATGGCGAAATTGCGGTTGCCGAAGGCACGGAAATCGACCACCGGCTGCGCAAAGGTCAGGCTGCGGATGACGAACAGAACCATGGTGATCCCGGCGACGATGGCGCCATTGCGGATCGTGGCATCGTCGAACCAGTTCCAGCGCGAGCCTTCCTCAAGGACGTATTCCGCCGTGCCCAGGCTGACCGCCATCAGCACCATCCCGATATAGTCGGCCCCCCTGAGCAGCGACGGATCGGCCTTGTCGATCTTGACCAGCAGCGCAACGAGGATGGTGATGATGGTGCCCGGAATGACGTTGACATAGAACAGCCAGTGCCAGTTCAGCGTGTCGGTGATCCAGCCGCCGATGACAGGCCCGAGCGTCGGCGCAATCGAGGCGATGCTGCCGACCACCGCTGCGGCATAGACCCGCCTTGGCCCCTGGAAATAATGGAACGACGAGGTGAACACCGTCGGGATCATCGACGCGCCGAGCAGCCCCTGCAGCGCGCGGAACACGATCATGCTTTCGATGCTCCAGGCGAAGCCGCACAGCATGCTGGCGAGCGTGAAACCGGCCGCCGAAATGGTGAACAGCCAGCGTGTCGAGAACACCCGCGTGAGCCAGCCCGACAGCGGGATGACGATAATTTCCGCCACCAGATAGGATGTCTGCACCCAACCGATCTGGTCCTGCGCGGCCGACAGGCCGCCGCCGATGTCCTGCAGCGACGACGCCACGATCTGGATGTCGAGAAGCGCGATGAACATCCCGACGCACATCACCATGAATGGCAGAATGCTGGCGATGAAGGATTGCGGGACGGCGCGCTCAGACATGGCGTCCTCAGTGCGCGCCAGTATCGACCATGACCGTGGTCGACAAGCCTGGCCGCAACGCGACCTTTTGCGCCTGGTCCTGGTCGATGGCGATGCGAACGGGCACGCGCTGGACGATCTTGGTGAAATTGCCGGTCGCGTTCTGTGGCGGGATCACGCTGAAGATCGCTCCCGTCGCCGGCCCAAGGCTGGTGACATGACCCTTGAGCGGCGCGTCCGGCGCGATGTCGGTATAGACCGTCGCCGCCTGCCCGTCGGTCATGTCGCGCAACTGGTCTTCCTTGAAATTGGCATCGACCCACAGGCCTGAAGCCGGAACGATGGTCAGGAGATAACTGCCCGGCGACACATAGGTGCCGACCTGCGCCAGCCTGTTGCCGACGATACCGTCGATGGGCGAGCGGACCTCGGTAAAGCCGAGATCGAGCTGCGCTGTATCGACATCGGCCCTGGCGGCCGCGAGCGCGGCGGTCGCTTCCGAGATCTGGGTGTTGAGCACATCGAGCCGTTGCGTGGCGGCCGCGAGCCCGGCGCGGGAGGCGGTCACCGACGCCCTGGCCTGGCCATCGGCGGCAAGGCTTCTCTGCGCGTCCTGCTGCGTGCCGGCTTTGGTGCTGGCCAGCGCCTCATAGCGTTTGGCGTCCTGGGCGGTGAAGACGGCCGCCACGTTCTTGGCCTCGAGATCGGCTTGCGCCTGCTCGATCAGCGAATTCTGCAGCGAGACCTGGGCGCGAAGATTATCGAGGGCCGATTGCTGCTGCTGGACGGCGGCCCGCGCACGGTCCAACGCCGCCATGAACGGCCGGTCGTCGATGCGGATGACGAGCTGGCCCGCCGTGACATGCTGGTTGTCCTCGACGAGGATCTCGTCGATGTGCCCGGCAACGCGTGGCGCCAGCGGCGTGACGTTGCCGCCGACATAGGCATCGTCGGTCGAGACGAGGAAACGGCCTGCCTGCCACCATTGGAGGCCATACCATCCGGCGACGCTGACAGCGACCAGGGCGCCCAATACCAGCAACGGCTTGCGGCGCTTCCTTGCCGGCGCGGGAATTTCAACGGTCGAGGGCTGCACTGGCTGCAACTCGGCAGCGGAGAGAACCTTGTTCATTTGCTCCGCGCCTCTTCACGGCTTTGATCAACCAGCGCGTTGTCGACAAGCGGCAGGCCGGAGCCGTTGCTGGTGAAGCGATATCGCTGGCGCATGCGGTCGGTGGCCATCGGCCCCGTGGCCATGGTGAAATCATCGCTGTCGAGCTGCCTGCCGCTCTGGCGATCCACCAGAACCGGCTCGGCCCAGCGACCATCAGTCTTGTCCACGACCACCAGGCTCGGGCCCTCGGGCGCCAGATGCTTGTTTCCCCAGGCGAGCAAGGAAAGCAGGACCGGGCGGAAATCGCGCGCCTTGGCGGTCAGCACATATTCGTGACGAAGCGGCCGTTCGCAATAGACGCGCTTTTCGAACAGCCCGCGCTCGACCAGGCTGTTCAGCCGCCGCGTCAGGATGTTGGGCGCGATCGCCAGGCTCTTTTGAAACTGGTCGAAGCGCGTCAGCCCCTGGAATGCGTCCCGCAGAAGCAGGATGCTCCACCACTCGCCGACATCGTCGAGGCTGCGCGCGATCGGGCACGGGCGTGTTTCGAAGCTTGTTTTCGCAACCATGATCGACAGCCTCTTTCAAGATGAAAGTGACTTGTAGCCAAGTTAGTTGCATTATGCAAGTCACTCGGTCGTGATCATGCGAGTGGGCGCGAGAGACGCAATTGACTGCGGGCGCAGCCGCAACTTCTTTGCAAGAACCCCAATGAAAAAGGGCGGCGCAAGCGCCGCCCTTCGGGAGGATGATGATCTGCTACGAGATCAGGCCGCCTGGGCTTCCCCAACGACGGCATCGGCGGCACGAGCGGCTTTCAGTACCTTGGCCCACCAGGCGACGTCGTTGACCAGCGCGGTGGCGGCCTGGTTCAGGTGCTCGAGATCTTCGAGCTTCTTCTCGCCCTGGCGCACGGCAAGGAAATCGCCCCAGGCGATATGGACGGCGGACTTGACCGGCGCCATCTGCAATTCGACGGCGTGCAGACGAAGCTGCTCGACGGCGCGCGAGCCGCCGACACTGCCATAGCCGACAAAGCCTGCCGGCTTCTTGTTCCACTCGTTGGCGGCGTAGTCGATGGCGTTCTTCAGCACGGCCGTCGGGCCGTGATTATATTCGGCGGCGGTGAAGATGAAGCCGTCGAATCCGGCGACCTTCTTCTGCCAGCGCTGTGCGACTTCGTTCTGCGACGGCGCCCAGGCCGAAGACGCTACCTCATCGAAGAAGGGCAGCGGAAAGTCGCGCAGATCGACAATTTCGACATCGATATCGGCATGTGCCTTGGCGATCTTGGCGATCCACTGCGTCGGCACGTCGGCGAAGCGGGCGGCGCGCGTCGAACCGATGACAATGGCGATTTTGGGCTTGGACATAAGGGGCTCTCCTTGCGGGAATTTTTGGTATCGTTTGGATACCGGCGCTATATGTGATACTGACAAACAGGCGCGCAAGGAGGCACGTTTTTGTTACTGAGGCACCCGCATAACACCGAGGACTGCCGGGCCGTGTCGGAGATCCTGCAGCGCGTCGGCGACAAATGGACCGTGCTCGTGGTCGGCAAACTGGGCGGCGGACCGCTGCGTTTCAACGAGCTGCGCGCGGCCGTCGGCGGCATCTCGCAGAAGATGCTGACGACCACCTTGCGCGGCCTGGAGCGCGACGGCTTCGTCACGCGCAAGGTGTTTCCGACCATTCCGCCGCGCGTCGATTACGAGCTGACCGAACTCGGCCATGAGTTGCTGGTACCGGTCGGCGCGCTTGGCGAATGGGCGCGCAAGAACACCCAGCGCGTTCAGTCGGCGCGCGCCAGATTCGACGAGATGCAAGCCTGAAACCCTTGCACGGCAAGGGCTCCGGAATTCGCACCGAGCGACGCTGCGTGTTTGCAGGGAAGTCATGGTTCCCTGAAATAGACGCCTTGGTCCGCTGAAAAAGACCTGGGAGTTTGTCTGTGGCGCTCGAGGCTCGGCCTCACGCATGCTCGCGCCCCGCGACGGTGACCGCATTCCAAAGGCAGCCAATCAGGCTCTTGGCGCCATGGCCCCGCAAGGCATCGGGCTGCAGATCGCGCACGTCGCTCTCCGCTCCTTCACACCAGTCGTGTCATGCAAACAGGCGGTGCGCCCGAGGTCCTGTTTGACTTCGGCATAAGCAGTTATGCCGAGCAGGCAGGCCAGGGCGGCGAGAGCCGCCGCAAGCCAGCCGTTCAATAGGTGTTGACGCATTGTCTTCCTCCGACGCCAGCAGAATTGGCCGTGGAGGCAACGGCAGGATGTCGCTGAGCGCATCGCTCCGCTCGGGCGATGTTACAAATGTCGCGCGGTGGCGGTATCGAATCAATTCTCGGCTGGAACGGCTTTCGGCTTGCCCTCGCCGTCGAGCGCCACCATGACGAAATCGGCGTGGGTGACCTTTTCCATCAGGTCGGAGAGATAGCGCTGCGCCCAGGCCTCGACCTTGAGCGTCATCGAGGTGCGGCCGACGCGTTCGACATGAGTGTAGATGCACAGCGTGTCGCCGATCTTCATCGGCTTGGCGAAGGACATCTCCTTGACCGCCGCCGTCACCACGCGGCCCCTGGCGCGCTCGGCGGCGCGAATGCCGCAGGCAAGGTCCATCTGCGCCATCACCCAGCCGCCAAAAATGTCGCCGGCCGCATTGGCGTCCGAAGGCATGGCCAGCGTGCGCAGCGTCAGGTCTCCGATCGGCCGTCCATCCGCGTACTGCACCATGCGAGAAATCCCTCGATATAATGATCATCGGTATCGCCACGGCAGGAATAGGTCAACGCAAGGCAGCCCCCGCTTCCTCGCCTCCATGGGATCACAGGCTCGCCGGTGGTGCGGTTTTGGAGAGGGCTTCCCCCACTCCGTCGCTGCTTCGCAGCGCCACCTCTCCCCCCTCCGGAGGGAGAGGAAGGGAGCCCGGCCGGGCAAGCTCGCGCCTTTCCTCTCCCCGTCGATCGGGGGGTCCGAAGGACGGGCGAGACCCGCGGCTCGCCCCGGCAAGGTGTCGAGCGAAGCTCGACGGAGTGGGGGTCGACTGCGCGGCGTAAGACCAGGCGCTAGCTGAGAGACGCACCTCTCAAAAATAATCTGCAAGGTTAGCTCGGATACGATCGAGAACCGTATCCCCGGAAAGGTCGGGAACGAATGCCTTGCCCGTAATCGCCTCGAAGGCCTGGGCATAGACACGCGAAGCCTGTTCGACGACCTCGTCCGGGATCCTCGGGATCGGATCCTTGTAAGGATCGCAGCGCGCCGCCACCCACGAGCGGATGAAATCCTTGTCGAAGCTCTCCGGCCGCGTGCCATCAGCCAGCGCCTGTTCGTAGCTCGCCGCGATCCAGTAGCGGCTGCTGTCGGGCGTGTGGATTTCGTCGGCGAGAATGATCGTCCCGTCCTTGTCGGTGCCGAATTCGTATTTTGTGTCGGCCAGGATCAGGCCGCGCTCGGCGGCGCGCGCCTGGCCGCGGGCGAACAGCTGCAAGGCGTAGCTCGAAACGGTCTCCCACTGCGCCGGCATGAGCAGGCCCTGCCCCAGGATCTCGGCCCTGGACAGCGGCTCGTCATGGCCGCCATCGGCGGCCTTGCTCGTCGGCGTGATGACCGGTTCGGCCAGCTTCTCATAGTCGCGCAGGCCGTCCGGCAGGCGCATTCCGTACATCTCCCGTTCGCCGCGCTTGTACCGGGTCAGGATGGAGGTGCTGGTGGTCCCGGCCAGATAGCCGCGCACGACGATCTCGACCGGCAGGATCTCGAGCCTTGTGCCGACGACGACGTTGGGGTCGGGATATTCCAGCACATGGTTCGGACAGATGTCGGCGGTTTCCTCGAACCAGTAGCGCGCCGTCTGCGTCAGGATCTCTCCCTTGAACGGGATCGAGGTCAGGATGATGTCGAAGGCGCTGAGACGGTCGGTGGCGATGATGATGCGCCTGCCGTCGGTCAGGTCGTAATTTTCGCGGACCTTGCCCCGGTAATAGCCCGGCAGTTCGGGAATGAAAGCATCCGACAGGACACGCATGGGTTCTCCTGCCTTGTGCAGAGTGGCCGATGTCCCCGCATAGTCCGTCGACCCCATGCATATCAAGCGCGATTGTCGGTATTCCCCACAACCCGGCCGGATAGACCAGTCGCTTTTTTCACAACCGATGCCGGAAGGCGCGGCGACGCGGCGAACTCGTGGCGTCTAGGCTGCGCCCTGTTTTCAGGAGCCGCCCATTTCCATCATGCAGACCTATGATTTCATCATCGTCGGCTCCGGCTCGGCCGGCTCGGTGCTCGCCGACAAGCTCTCGGCCTCGGGCCGTTTCTCCGTGCTGGTGCTGGAGGCCGGCGGCAGCGACCGTCGCTTCTACGTGCAGATGCCGCTCGGCTACGGCAAGACCTTCTTCGATCCCACGGTGAACTGGAACTACAAGACCGAGCCGGATCCCGGCCTTGGCGGCAATGTCGACCACTGGCCGCGCGGCAAGCTGCTCGGCGGGTCGAGTTCGATCAACGCCATGGTCTGGATCCGCGGCGCGCGCGAGGATTTCGACGACTGGCGCGCCGCCGGCAATCCCGGCTGGGGCTATGACGATCTGTTGCCGGCCTTCAAGGCGCTCGAGGACAATGAGGCCGGCGCCGACCAATGGCGCGGCACCGGCGGCCCGCTTCACATCAGCGACACCACGAACGCCGTCCACCCGCTGACGAAGCGTTATCTCGCCGCCGGCCAGCAGGCCGGCCTGCCGCTCAACCCCGATTTCAACGGTGCTGCCCAGGAAGGCGTCGGCATCTACCAGATCTCGACCAAGAACGGCCGCCGCATGTCGGCCGCCCGCGCCTTCCTGCGCCCGGCGATGAAGCGCGCCAATGTCCGCGTCGAGACCAACGCGCTGGCGAGCCGCATCCTGTTCGAAGGCAAGCGCGCCGTCGGCGTCGAATATCTGCGCAACGGTGAGACCAGGACGGCACGAGCCGGCCGCGAAGTGATCCTCTCCGCCGGCTCGATCAACTCGCCGCAGCTCATGCAACTCTCCGGCATCGGCCCCGCGGCATTGCTCAAAGGCTTGGGCATCCCGGTCGTGCAAGCCAACGAGAATGTCGGCGCCAATCTGCAGGACCATGTCGGCATCAACTACACCTTCAAGGGCAAGCTGCCGACGCTCAACCAGATCCTGCGGCCCTGGTGGGGCAAGCTTCTGGTCGGCATGCAGTACATCCTGACGCGCTCCGGCCCACTGTCTTTGTCGATGAACCATGGCGGCGGCTTCTTCCGCACCGACCCGGCCTTCTCGCGGCCCAACATGCAGCTTTATTTCCAGGCCTTCTCGACCCTCATCCCGAAAAACGGCGAGCGGCCGATCCTGACGCCCGACCCATGGCCGGGCTTCTCCATCGGCCTGTCCAACTGCCGCCCCTCGAGCCGGGGCGAGATCATGATCCGCTCCAGGAACCCGCTCGATTATCCCAAGATCGTCGCCAACGCCTATTCCACCAATGCCGATGTCGACGAGATGCTGGCGGCGGTGAAATTCGTGCGCAAGATCGCCTCGATGCCGGCCATGGCCGAGATCATCGCCGAGGAGGTGTTGCCCGGCCCGTCGATCCAGTCCGACGCCGACCTGCTCTCCGATTTCAGGAAGCGCTCCGGGACCGTCTATCACCCGGTTTCGACCTGCCGCATGGGGCCCGACCCCTCGCGCTCCGTCGTCGATCCGCGCCTGAAAGTTCATGGCCTTGAAGGCCTGCGCGTCATCGACGCTTCGATCTTTCCCGACAACATCACCGGCAACACCAACGCCGCCTCGGTCATGACCGGGTGGAAGGGCGCCGAACTGGTTCTGGAGGACCACACATGAAGATCACCGACGTCAAGACCTGGGTTGTCGGCAACCCGCCGCCCGGCATCGGCGGCAAATATTTCATCTTCGTCAAGCTCACGACCGACGGCGGCGTGGTCGGCTATGGCGAAGCCTACAATGCCACCTTCTCCGCCCATGTCACGGCCAGGATGATCGAGGACATGGCCGAGCGCTATCTGATCGGCCGCGATCCGCACGACATCGAAAACTTCTTCCGCCGTGCCTATTCCTCGGGCTTCACCCAGCGTCCCGACGTCTCCGGCATGGGCTGCTTCTCGGCACTCGAAATGGCCTGCTGGGACATCGTCGGCAAGGAAGCGAACAAGCCGGTCTACAAGCTGCTCGGCGGCCAGGTGCACGAGACGCTGCGCTCCTACACCTATCTCTACCCGCACACGGGCAGCGTCCATTCCGAGGACGCGCCCGATGGCAGGAACGTCTACAACGACCCTGAGATGGCCGCAGCCTGCGCGCTCGAATATGTCGAGCAGGGATTTAATGCCGTCAAGCTCGACCCGGCCGGTCCCTACACCGCCTTCGACGGTCATCAGCCGCGCCTCGTCGACATCGATGTCTCCACCAGCATGATCAAGGCGATCCGCGAGGCGGTCGGCACCCGCGCCGACATATTGTTCGGCACGCACGGCCAGTTCACCGCATCGGGCGCGCTGCGCATGGCGCGCGCCATCGAACCCTACGACCCCCTGTGGTTCGAGGAGCCGGTGCCCCCGGACATGCCCGAAGTGATGGCGCAGGTGGCGCGTGCGACTTCGATCCCGATCGCCACCGGCGAGCGGCTGACGACCAAGTCCGAATTCGCCCGCGTCATCGAGAACCGCGCCGCGACCATCCTGCAGCCGGACCTCGGCCGCTCCGGCGGCATTCTCGAAACCAAGAAGATCGCCGCCATGGCCGAGGCCTACCACATCCAGGTCGCGCCGCATTGCTATTGCGGGCCGATCGTCGGTGCCGCCAACATCCAGCTCGCGGTGACACTGCCGAACTTCCTGATCCTGGAATCGCTGAAGCAGTGGGACGGCTTCCACGCGACGCTGCTGAAGAAGAAGATCGAATGGCAGGACGGCAACGTCATCCCCTCGAAGGAGCCTGGCCTCGGCGTCGAGCTCAACGAGGCGGTCTGCGACGCGCATCCTTACACCGGCAAGGACCTGCATCTGCAGATGATGCAGATGCCGCTGGTGCCGTGAGCGAAAGCTACGCCTTCATCGGCCTTGGCCATCTCGGCGGCAACCTTGCCGCCAGCCTGATCCGCAACGGCTTTGCCGTTACCGTTGTCGACCGCGACCCCACCGCCGTCGAGCGCCTTGTCGCGCTCGGCGCCACGGCTGCCGGCAGTCCCGCCGAGGCCGCCGCCCGCGCCGGCAATGCCATAAGCTGCCTGCCTTCACCAAAAGTCAGCGAGGCAGTGCTGGCCGGCCCGGGCGGATTGCTGGAAGGCCTGCCCAAGGGCGGCACCTGGATCGAGATGTCGACCAACGGCCGCGACGAGATTTTGCGGCTTGCCGCCCTCGCCTCGGCCAAGGGCGTCGAGACAATGGAATGCCCGGTCACCGGCGGCGTGCATCTGGCGGCGGTGGGCAAGATCACCGCGCTGGTCGGCGGCAATGCGGCCCTCTACAAGCGCCACCGCCCAGCCATCGAAGCGATGTGCGCCAAGTCGTTCCTGATGGGGCCGATCGGCTCGGCGGCGGTGATCAAGGTCATCACCAACATGCTGGCCTTCATCCATCTGGTCGCCGCCGGCGAGGCGCTGATGCTGGCCAAGCGGGGCGGGCTCGACCTCGCGCAATCCTACCACGCCATCGTTGCTTCTTCCGGCAACAGCTTCGTCCACGAGACCGAAAGCCAGCTCGTGCTGAACGGCTCCTACGACATCGGCTTCACCATGGACCTGGCGCTGAAAGACCTCGGCTTCGCGCTCGCCATGGGCGAACAATCGGGCGTGCCGCTCGAACTGGCATCGCGGGTCAACGCGATTTTCGAGCAGGGCAAGGCAGCCTATGGCGGCGGAGCGTGGTCGACGCAGATCGTCAAATTGCTGGAAGATGCTGTCGGTACCGACCTGCGCGCGCCTGGTTTTCCGGCCAGATTGGAGATGTGATCCCGGCAGACCAGCCAATGAAATCAAGGCGTTGGGCAAGCATCTGGAATCATTGCCGCCACGGCCTGAATCAAAACTGCAGCATCTCGACTGCTTTCTTGGGCGAAGGTTTCAATCGGACTGCATGCCTCCGCGATTGGCGGAAACACCCCTTCCCTTCGTCATCCTCGGGCTTGACCCGAGGATCCATGCCGTGACGTCAAGACGCTGCAACGGTGCTGATTTCTGCTTCGTCGTATTCTTTGGCCAAGGTCACGGCATGGATCCTATGGTCTGCGCCGCGTCGCTACGCTCCTTGCTTCGCCATAGAATGACGACGCTATGGGAACGCTCCACCCCGCTCAACGCCCTGCTCAATATCTCAGCGTCAGCGCGCCGGGCAGGATCTCGAAGGTTGCCGGTATGCGCCCGGGCGACTCGCCGTCTATATCGACCAGCGCGCCATTCTTTTCGGCGTCGCCGAGCGGTTCGACCACCACTTTCCGGCCGCGCAGGATAGTGATGGCGGGGTGGTTGCGGTGCCTGCCGCCATAGAGCAGCCTGATATCCCAGATCAGCTTCAGCTTGCCCGCCGCGCGCAGGATGACGATGTCGAACTGTCCGTCGGCCAGCTCCGCATCCGGCGCGATCATCATGCCGCCGCCGAAGAATTTGCCGTTGGCCACCGCCACCAGCGCCATGCGCGCCTCGACCGGGTCGCCGTCATCGACGGTGATCCTTACGTCCTGGAAGCGGTAACGGACGAACTCGACCACGGTGCGCCACAGGAACAGCGTCTTGGCCGACATCCTGCCCTTGCGCTTGTCGGCATTGACGGCGCGGTCGGTGGCGCCCGACAGGCCAAGGCTGGCGATGTTGATGAAGTGGCGGCTGGCCAGCGCGCCATGCTCGTCGATGTAGCAGATACGGCCGGCATCGACCGCCCTTGCCTTGGCTTCGGCAATCCGCTTCAGCGTCGCGTCGATCTCCGTCGGCAGGCCGAGGCCGCGCGCGAAATCGATGCCTGTGCCGCACGGCAGGAGGCCGAGTTCGGTGGTCCTGCCGCCCTCCTCGCGGGCCTGCAGCAACCCGTCGGCCACTTCGCTCGCGGTGCCGTCGCCACCGGCCGCGATCACCAGGTCGAAGCCGTTTGCGGCGAGATCGAGCGCAAGCCGCTCGGCATCGCCCTCGGCCTGGGTCTCGCGCAATTCGAAATCGCCGAAGTGCTTTTTCAGCGCGGCGGCGACATCGGGCCAATGCCGTTTCAGCCGGCCGCCGCCGGCAATCGGATTGAGCACCACCCCGACCTTCAATGCTTTTCCTCCCCCGGAAGGCGCCGGCCCGATCCTGCCGGCCCCGATCCTTTGCCAGCATTGAAACCCGCGCCTGTCGGCAGGGCAAGGGGCACCATCGGTTCGTTCGCCGAAAAAGCGGGGCAGGCTGTCTAAGGTGTTCGCGCTTGAATTTCCCTGGCTTCTGGCATCGGTCCCCGATAATCCCGCTATCCACAGGGGCAAGCCCATTCCCCACAACCCTTACCCGGCGTAAGTTCAACCCATCTCAGGCGGCTACCGATCGCCAAGCCGAAAGGCGAAGTGAAAGGCGGATTTCCTGAGGCCCGTACGGCCCGGATCGAGACCAGGCTTGCCTGTTCGAGGGATGGTAGCCGAGACCTACGGGGCCGCGGAAAGCGTGCCAACGCCGACGGCGGACCGATGCTGCCATGAAGGACGGCAAAAACCTTCGATGGCACGCAGGGCAAAGCCCGCAAGGGCCAAGACCAGCGTGGTCTGGAACGGATGCTGCCTTCGGGTGGCTTCTGGCAGGACCGTCAAAATCAAGGCCGGCATGGCGCGACGACTTTACGGAAGTTGCTGCCGCGACCGTGTCCTGATCTGACAGGGAGGCGCTGGGAGAAATCCCGGCGCCGACTGTCTTTCTTAACCCTCGCAAAGTCCTTTCCCGGCGAAGTTGCGGGCGCCGCTTCACCGCGCGTCAAAATCGGTTAGTATCGCTGCGTCGTCAGAGTCCGTCTGCAACGGGCTTTTCGGAGGGGGATACTTCATGACGCTGATCCAGAAGCTTGCCATCGCCTACGCGTTCCTGTTCTTCGCGGTCGTGGCCATCGGCTACATTCCGGCCTTCAACGATGCCGACGGCAATCTGTTCGGCCTGTTCTCCCTGCAATGGTATGACGACCTGCTGCATGCCTTTTCAGGCGTCTGGGCGCTGGCCGCCGCCTTCATCTCGCACCGCCAGGCGGTGTTCTATTTCAAGCTGTTCGGCTCGGTCTATCTGTTCGACGGCGTGCTCGGACTGGTCACCGGCTCCGGCTGCCTCGATGCCGGCATCTTTATCAACGGCTTCCGCTCCCTCAACGACATCGAATTCCCCACCCGCTTCTTCGCCAACCTGCCGCACATCGTCATCGGCGGGATCGCCGTCTATATCGGCTTCTGGCTGTCGAAGCGCATCTACGACCACTTCGCCACGGCCTGATCGGCCATGTTCCTGTTCCGCTTGATAAAGCGCATCGTCAAGACGATCCTCTGGCTGATCGTCATCGTCATCCTGATCCCCATCGCCGGGCTTGCCTATGGCTTCCTGACCACGCCGTCACTCGACAGGACGCCGCTGCCCGGCATTGCCGACGGGGCGCCGCCCAAGGCGCTGGCCGACAAGGTGCGCGCCGAAATTCCCGGCTACCAGCGGCCGGAGGAATCGACCTTCCTCACTTATCCGGAATGGGCGATCGTCTACGCCGCGCGCGAATATGCCGGTTTCGTCGCCAAGGACCAGCCGAGCGGCTTTCCCTACTGGTCGTATGTCGGCCGCTTCTGGCAGGATTACGCGACGGTGATCCGCGCCAGTTCCCCCTACAAGTTCAACTACGCCAACCACCAGATGCTGGTCATCATCGGCACCAGCCATTCGATCGAGCATATCCTGCAATGGGCCTATGAGAACACGGTCGGCCGTATCACCGAGGCGGCATCGACCAAGCGTACCGCCGCCGACATCTACCAGGCCAAGGTGGCGGCGGATTATGCAGCTTTTCTCGACCAGGTGCCGTGGTACCAGTTCCCCTACGCGCAAAAGCGCGCCGGGCTGTTTGCCGTGCAGCCGGCGCCTGGTGACAGTTCCATCCGCACCAGCGAACGCAAGCTCGCCTTCGGTCTCGCCGACACCATCAAGCAAGGCTATGCCGATCTGATCAAGCAGGCGCTGGCGGCGACCTCCGACCCGGCCTTCCTCAATGTCCATGTCTGGGCCAAGGGGCCGGTCGGCGAGGCCACCCGCAACGAGCCCGACACCTTGCTGGAACGGGACATGGGCCAGGACGGCACCGTCTTCGTCACCAAGCGCTATCAGGTCTTCACCGACATGATCCCGCGGCTGATCGACAAGGGTGTCTCCTTCGTCGAGATCGGCGGCAATGACGAGATCATGGTCACGGTGCTGTCGACCGACGCGATCGCCATTCCCGAAGGCATGCGCATCCTGTTCAGCTATCCGCTCCCGGCGGATCCCGCGACGCGCCGCACCGGCATGGTCGTGGCCGTGCGCAAGCTGCATCTGGTGCTGCCGTCGCTGATCAAGGCCGGCGCCAGGCTCGAACACGTCTACGACTACTAAGGTGACAGCCCTGCCATGCGTCGACTGATCCGGATTGTCGGCTGGCTCGCGTTCACGCTGCTTGTGCTGATCATGGTGGTGCTCGTCGGCTTTCGCGGCGCGGCGGCCTGGCGCGAGACGCTGTCGCCACAGGAGGCTGCGCCGGCGGGAGCCCTGTTCGCGACGGTCGGCGGGCTGAAGATGCACTACCAGGTCTGGGGACCGCCGGACCGGCCGCCGCTGCTTTTGTTCCACGGTACGGCGTCGTGGGCCGAAACCTACCGCGATATCGCAGCACCGCTGGGTGAACAGGGCTTTCGCGTGATCGCCGTCGACATGCCGCCCTTCGGTTATTCGGAAAGACCGGCCGACCAGGATTATTCGCGCGCCGCTCACGCCAGGCGTGTCCTTGGCTTTGCCGACGCGCTCGGCCTTCGCCATTTCAGCGTCGGCGTCCACTCTTATGGTGGCGGAGGCGTGATCGAAGCCGCCTTCTCGGCCCCGGACCGCATCGATGCGCTGATCCTGCTCGACGTGGCGATTGGCCTTGGCCAGACCGAGGCACCCGCGCCACCGTTCGCATCTCTCCTGAAAAGGGATTGGCCACGCCAGCTCCTGACCGCCTCGACCTTCACCAATCCGCTCATGACCGGGATCGGTTTGCGCCGGTTCATCGAGAACGACGATCTGGTCACGGCAGAGCGCATCGCCATCTACACGCGCCCGCTGAACGTCACGGGCACCACCAATGCCGTTGGTCACTGGCTGTTCAGCGGCCTCTACAATGACGAGCGGAAATCGCTTGCCGCCAACAAGGCGAATTATCGCGCCTTCACACCGCCGGTCCTCGTCATCTGGGGACGAGAGGATTCGACCACGCCGCTGGCCCAGGGCGAAGAGATCGCCTCGCTGTTTCCACACGCCGAACTGGCCGTCCTCGATGGCGTCAACCACATCCCGCAGGTCGAGCGCCCGCACGACGTGGTGCGGCTGATCGCCAATTTCCTCAGACGGATCTTCCCGGGCAGCGGGTAGGCACGCGCCGCCACGCACATTCGACGGTCGAAGCCAAAATCCCGCCTTGTTCGCGCGCAATGGAGAATTGCATGTCGCCTGGAACGCGGCACGCACCTGACTGGGCTGCCGGGGGGCATCTCGAAGGGACGAGACCGTGATCAAGACCGCCCTTGTCGCCATGACCATCGTCGGCTGCGACTGCGACGCCAAGCTGTGCGAATATATCGGCGAGACGCCGGCCAAGTGGTCGACCATCGCCGATTGCGAAGCCGCGATGAAGAGCCAGATCCTGCACGAGCGCAATTTCAATTATCCGCTGGTGTCCGGCATCTGCCGCACCAAGGGGTCGGCGTCCTCATCGCACCTGGCCGCGATCGCGTCAGGCCCGGAACTGAAGCCCGCCAGCCGAACCGTCAGAACGGAGAGCCCGCTGCCGCCGGAGCTCAGCCATCGGCCGAGCGTGCCCGTCGGATCGCCGACGACGGCCCTGGACGCGGCCGCTGCCCGGCCCGTCGCTTATGAACAGGTAGTCGATGGCGGAACCGGCGTGCTCTATCGCACGAAGAACGGCTACGCCGTGGTCAAGACCGATCTCGGCCGCGCCGCCTCGGCAACCGCCGACGCGGCAAAGCGCTCGGTGAACTGGCTGGCCGGCCTGGTGCCGAGCAAGCTCTAGGCACAGCCTACATCTTCAGCTTCAGGCTCTGCCAGAACTTGTCGATCAGCGGCTTCTCGGTCGCCGCATCCTCGCCGGCGACGCGCGTGATGAACAAAAGCCCCTGGTCGGCGCGACCGTAGCCGACGATTTCGAAATAAGCGGTGTCGGTGCGGGTCTTCACCTCGGCGGTGATGCCGGTCAATTCCTTGCCGTCGGCAAGCTTGCGCGTCGTCGGCTGCTGCGTCAGCGCGGCACCTGCCTGCACCGATTCCTTGGTCATCTCCTGCAGCATCAGCTGGTTGAGCGACACCGGGTTCATCTCGCCGTATTCCTGCACCACGACGATCGTGCCCAGCGCCGAGGCCATCAGATATTGCGTGATGTTCTCGCCGAGATCGCTCTTGGTCACCGAAATGCCGCTCGGATGGTTGAAGGAGAAACTGCCGCCGGAAAAGGTGGCGAAATCGTTCTTGTCGAGCTTCACTTCGACCTGTCTGCCGTCCGGCAGCGTCACATGGGTGCTCTCGCCGGCGTCGATATCAACCGCCTTGCCGTCGATCGTCACCTTGAAGGCCTTGAGGTCCTCGGCTCCGGCGGATCCAGCGCACAGCGCGATAAGAGTGAGGGCTGCCGCCGATACCATGCGCATTGACTGTTCTCCTGCTCTATTCCTGAGCAGTTCCGGACGGAAAACCGCTTCACACTTTTCCTGGAACTGCTTCTTATACCACCCCGCTCAGCGCCTTGATGGCACGGTAGAAGGTCGAGGAAAACAGTTCCGTCGGGTCATGGCGCCGCTTTGCCGCCAGGAAGGCCGGCAGTTCGGGATAGGACGCCAGCAGCTCCTTGCCCGTATAGTGCAGCTGGTAGGGCAGGAAGAACCGACCGCCATGCTTGATCGTCACGTCGATCAGCGCCCGCGTCAGCGCCCGCATCCTGGCATTGCCATCGGCATCGGCCGGCTGGTTGATATAGAGCACCAGCGAATAGGCCGGCTCCGGCGCGTAGGTCAGCGCCACATCCTCCTTGTGGACGACGCGCACCGAGGCGTTGAGGACAGGCAGATCCTGGTTGCGCAGGATTTCGCGCGCTTCCGCGATGAACTCGACATAGGCGGCGCGAGGAATAAAATATTCGTGCAGTATGTCGGTCTCGTTCATGAGGTCGTTGAACAGATACGGCACCGAATCGTGCATCGGGTTGTTGCGGGTGACGAGACAGGCCTCGCCCTGGGCAAGCGCCGAGCTGCGCGGCACCGTGCAGCTCTCGAATTTCGGCTCCAGCGTCTTTTCGGTGAACCATTTCAGTTCCTGGAACGCGCTGCCCCACTTGGCCATGTTCATGATCACCCGCTTCAGGCCGACGCCATCGGGTTCACCGAGCGCCGGCTGGTCCGCCGGCGGCTGCTCCGCCACCTTGTCGTAGCGGTAGACGATCATGTCCTCGAGGAAATTGCCCGGCGCCGTCGACAGATGGCCGTAGAACAGGCCGATGTTCTTGTTCGGCTCCAGCACCTCGGCGAAGAATTTCGGAAAGTCGTCGGATTTGATGATCTCGCGCGAGGTGCGGTAGACGGCATTGTCGACGATATCGAGCGTCGCCTCCAGCACCACGCCGAACAGGCCGTAGCCGCCGACAACATGGCGGAACAGCTCGCTGTTGTCGGCTGGCGAGCAGGTGGTCACCGACCCGTCGGCCAGCATCATCCGCATCGAGCGGATCGAGCCGGCCACCGAGCCCGCCTGATGGTCCATGCCGTGCGCGTTCACCGACAGCGAACCGCCGACCGAAAAAATATCGGTCGACTGCATCGCCTTCACCGCGAAGCGCGGATGCAGCATGGTCTGGATGTCGTGCCAGCGCGCGCCCGGCTGCAAGGTCATTGTCCTGGCCGCGGCGTCCACCGTGAACTTGTTGAACGGTCTGAGGTCGAGAACCAGCGCATTGTCGTCGAAGGCATGCCCGCCCATCGAATGGCGGATGGCCGCCAGCGACACTTTCAGCCCGTTGGCGCGCGCGAAGGCCAGCGCCTTGGCGATATGCTCTTCCTCGCTGACCTCGACCACGCCATAGACCGGCGTCCTCGACAGGCCGCTGGCATCGTTTATGTCGCCGCCTTTTGCCAGCCAGGGCAGCGACGGATCGAAGGCCGGCGCGTTGTCGATCGGCTTCAGCGGCAGCGCGATGCCGTCGATATCGGCGATGCGTCCGGTGTTCTTCGGCCCTGACGGGCCTCGCGCCAGCCGCGCCACGGTGGTGCCGCCCCACAGGACGGCGCCGCCAAGGACAGCCGCGCCCAGAAGCAGCCGCCGCGACAGGCGAAATCCCTTTTGTTCCTCGGCCATGCAGATCCCCCGCAGCCAAGGAATAGCGCGGCCTCTGGGCAAAAACCATAGCAGCGCTGCCGGAACGGCGTTTCGCCACCGTCGACGCCCGGCGGTGCGTGTCCAAGGTCATGAAAATGGCCGATCCCCGAAGGAACCGGCCAGATTGGAGCAGGGTCTCAAAAGTCCGATCAGGAGTCTCTATGAAGCCTTCTTGATCGACGTCACCATGCCGGTCTTGTCGTCGACGGTCACCGCCACCTTGGCGCCGACCTTCAATTTCCCGACCGACGCATCGGGCGACAGCTGGTAGATCTTGCCGTCGTCGAGGGTGACCGACTTGGTTGTCGGATCGACCGCCTGGATAGTGCCCTGAACGGTCGCGGCATAGGCCGTGCCGAGAAAGGCGAGCAGAGCGGCGGTGGTTGCGAGGGTCTTCTTCATGGATAGCACTCCGTGCTGTTTCGGTTTTCCGGCACCGCTTGGGAGAGGCAGCACCGAACGGCCCGAGACTGGAGCGGAAAGCGCGCCATCGGCAAATCACGTTGAATGAATTTTCGCAAAGGAAAT
Source organism: Mesorhizobium sp. M8A.F.Ca.ET.218.01.1.1 (assembly GCF_004791165.1). Taxonomy (GTDB): domain Bacteria; phylum Pseudomonadota; class Alphaproteobacteria; order Rhizobiales; family Rhizobiaceae; genus Mesorhizobium. The sequence goes on from NZ_SRUZ01000011.1 coordinate 75,203, forward strand.
CATTGGCTTAATTCCGACACAATAGCCTCCAAGCCCTTCGATGCCGACAGCTTTCCCGCCCAGAGGGAAGCCTCTTCTCCGCACGAAAAGAGTCGTTTGACGGATTGTGGCTCGCGCCGCCGGCGATCACGCGGCCGCCGCAATCCCTTCCCGGCCGCATCACGAAACAGGACTTCGATTTGTCATCGGTACACATTTTATGTCGCGGGGCCGGCTCGATCCTCCCATTCGGCGGAGAGCAATTTCGCGCTCAGGTTGCAAACTCGAAGCGAATGCGGGATGGTGTCGCGCTTGTGATAAGGGGGGACTTCCATGAAAATCGCCGTCCGGACCACGCTATCCCTGATGCTGGCGATTTTGCCGGGCCTGGCTGGCGCGCAAGGCGCCGATCCGGGTGACAGCACGATCATCTTTGCTCCTGATGATCCCGACATGGCGTCGGCGACCGCGCGAGCCCTCGCCGGCCTGGATGAATTCCTGGCCTTGTCCGAAACACCTCCGTCCGGCACCGACAGGTTCAAACTGAAGGTCAAAGTGCGTGACGGCAATGTCACCGAACACTTCTGGGTCATGCCGTTTCGCCGCACGGAGACCGGATTTGTCGGCATATTGGCGAACGAACCGGAAGAAGTGCATAACGTCGTGCTCGGTCAGAATATAGAATTCACGCGCGACGACATTTCCGACTGGGGATACACCAGGGACGGCCATCAGGTCGGCAGCTTCACCGTCTGTGTGATGTTCAAGAGAATGTCCAAGGAAGAGGCGGACTATATGCGCGGCAAATACGGCTTCGACTGCTGAGCTGCTTCGGCCGATCAGATCGCCCCGTCCCTCACACCGATCTTCCTCACCAAGGCCGCCGTCGCCAGCATGGCGCCCATGTCGGAGATCATCGGCGCGACATGGGTCTGGTAATCCAGCGGCACCGAAATGGTGGGCAGTTCGAAGAAGTTCTTCGCTTGCGGCAACAACAGAAAACCGTCGCCGCCATTGAGCGCGACACGCGCCGGCTCGTCCGGCCAGGTTTCGCCGAGCCATTTCAGCGCCTGCGCCAGCCGCCCGGTCACCAGCGGCCGCGCCGCCTCGACATTGTCGGTGCGGAATTCATAGGCGGCGTCGAGAAAAGGCTCGCCCGACGACAGGTCCTGCAGCTTGGACCCAAACACCCCACGGAAAAAGCCGACGACCGCATTGGTTCGCCGCGTCGCCACCAGGATTCCCGGGAACGGCTCGACGGCCTCGAAGGCGACGATGACACCCTTGAATGCAGTCGACGAACCCTTGCCGTTCCCTTCCCGCAATTCCGTCTCGTAAAGCTCGAACGGAAACTCTTCGTAGCGTCCGGAAACGACATCGTCGAAGGACTGCCGGTTGAAAGGCCCGACCGTCTCGCGCGGCAGCCGGTCGAAGGAGTTCGGCCTTCCGCCGTGCTGGTAGTGCACATCGCGGATAAAACCGAAAATGATGGGCAGCAGCGTGTCGCGGAACGATTGCTGCAGCCGCGTCGCCGGTTTCATGGCCTGGAAATAGAGCAGGACCGAAGCGGCGAAGCCTATGACATAGAGAAACACATGCGGCGTCGAGAACCATTGCTCGTGGGGATCGGCGACCTTGTTGAACAGCCAGGCAATGAGCGCGACGAAAACGACCACCAGGCCAACGAACAATGGGACGCGCCACTTGACCCTGCGGGCGACCGAGGCCCTTGTCGCTTCGTATGTCCCGATGTCCTTCTTGATGGCCGCGATAGCTGCCGCGCCCGGCATGAAATCCGCTGTTTCCATCGCCATCCCCCGCTGCCGAAGCCCGCTTTGCGCCATTATGATAGCTGCTTTTGCAGGAACGACGCCAGCCGGATAGAGCGATCTTCCCTTCTCACCTTGTGGGAGAAGAGAAGATCGCCCTCAGCCGACCCTCGACCTTTTGCCGCATTCCACCTTCCAATCCGTCCACCGACACCAGCCGCTCATGGTCGCCCACGCGTAGCCGCATGAATGGAAGCAGCCGATAGGCGGCGACCCTGCCGCGCGTCTGCGCTTCAGCACTGACGTCGACGATGAAAATCCCGCCGATACGCCCTGGCCATGGCTGGCGGGCAAAAGCGGTGCCGAGGAAGTCGCCGAGCCCATAGGCGACGATCGCCTCGCCGATCCGCTGCACCGGCTGCACGACATGGGCATGATGGCCGGCGATCAGCCCGACGCCGTGCCCGGCCAGCCGCCGCGCCAGCGCCCGCGTTCCGGCACGCGGAAAATGCCGGAATTCCCAGTCCCAGTGCGGCACCGCACAGAGGAGATCGATCCCCGCGCTCGCCTCGCGCGGCCAGCGCGCCGGATCGCCTTCCATCAAGACGCGGCCGGCAAACAGGCTTTCGTCGGCGTTGCGCCAGAGCGTGAAAGCGGCGAAGCCGAGAGCGATCGGCCCGACCGCGAAGCGTTCGACCGGGCCAGTGGCGGCCAGGCCGATGGTGCGGATATCGAGCCGCTTCAACGTGGCCAACGTCGCGTCGAAACCGGCGACACCCTGGTCGAACACATGATTGTTGGCCAGCGACAGCACGAGTTTTTCGCGCTCGATCCCGACCGCCGCCAATGCCTCCACCAGAAAGCGTTCGCTCATCGCATGATGCGTGCCGAGCTTGGTCCCCAGCACGGCACTTGGCTTGTCCACGATCGGGCTTTCGCAATTGCCGATCACCAGGTCGGCAGTGCCGAGCAGCTCCTTGATCGCCGGATCGCACGCCGGCGCGCTGCGGTTGGCCACGGCCGAGATGTCGCCGACGAAGGCAAGCCGCACCATCTGCTTCGGCGGCGGATCCATCGGCATCCCCGCCGCCGGGGCAAACCCGTTGGCGTCGCCGCCAAGCGACGGCTTCAGGAACCGCGGCAGCCAGGACAGTTTGTAGGAAAGCGGATAGTTCGACACGCGATGCCCAATTTGCTTGCCCTGTGTAGACCGTCCGTCCGGCGTGTTGAAGCCATCCGGCGACAATCATGCGGCGTGACCGGCAGGCGGCGGACGGCAAATTCGTGTATGATCGCCGGCGCGAAACGCGCCTGGAGGGGAACATGAAACGAGTTGCGAGCCTGCTGGCCTCAGCCTTTATTCTGCTTGTACCGTTGTCTTCGGCTAGCGCCGCCATGCCCGAAGCGGCAACCGCATTGTTCGAAGCAAAGACCGTGGCCGCGCGCGACGGCGCCCTGTCGACACTGGAAGCGGCTGCGCCGAAAGATCCGGCTTCGGCCTATGCCGCCGGCGCCGGCGAGTTCTTCACCGCACTGGAATTGCTGGCGAGCGGCCTGCACCGCCATGGCTTCGAGAGCCCGCAATCCTTCATGCTGCCGCTGATGCAGCTGCCGGTGCCGACAAACCCCAACCCCGAGCCGCTGACCTACGAAGAGTTCCGCTCCATCCTGGTCGCCTTCCGCGACCGGCTGGCAAAGTCCGCCGCGACGCTGGGTTCGGTGCCGGCCGACGCCGATATCGGCATGGTCATCGACCTCACCCATGTCGGCATCGACCTCAATGAGGACGGCACGATCGCACCGGATGAAAGCATGGCGGCGATCATGGCGGCGCTGTCGCACGGCGGCATGGCGCCAGACGGCGCCGCGCCTGCGCTCACCTTCCGCTTCGACCGCGCCGACGGTTACTGGCTGCAGGGCTACGCCGAGTTCCTGATGGCGCAGGCCGATTTCTGGCTGGCGCATGATTTCAGGGGCACGTTCGACGGCTCGTTCCACATGCTGTTCCCGCGCGCCAAGCTGCCATTGCAGGACATTCTGGTGCCGCCGCCCAGCGAGATGGGCGGCAACATGTTCTCCTCGGAATGGCGCATCGCCGATTTCATCTCGATGGTGCACATGATCAACTGGCCGGTGATCGAGCCGGAGCGCCGCAAGGCGGCGCGCCAGGAGCTGCTCGAAATGATCCGGCTGTCGCGCGAGGACTGGAAAGCGATCCGCGCCGAGACCGACAATGACCGCGAATGGCTGCCGGGCCCGCAGCAGAAGGGCGAAAACCAGCTCACCGGCCTCGAAGTCGGCGAGGAGCAGCTCCAGGCCTGGCTCGCCACCTTGACCATGGCCGAGGACTTGCTCGAAGGCCGGGCGCTGCTGCCGCATTTCCGCATCACCGGCAAGGGCATCAACATGAAGCGCTTCTTCGACGAGCCGAAGCCCTTCGACCTCGTACTGTCGATCACCGGCCCCGGCATCGCACCCTATCTGGAGACCGGCAAGATCCTGACCAGCGACGATTTCGACCTGATCCAGCGCGAATTCGGCGGCGGCGGGTTTCTGACGTTCGCGCTGTGGTTCAATTGAGGACTAAGCGCCTCGAACCGCACTGACGATCAGAAGAAACGGCGTTGGAGACGCAGGAGCCCGGCCACGACCGCCGCTATCAGCGCGTTCGATATCACGCCGACCGCGCCGCTCATCCAGGCGATATCGCCGGATTGACCAAGAATTACGAAGGGATAGCCGATGGCGATGATGACAATCGCCGCCACCAGTCCAAGCCAGCCCACGCTTGGCTGCTTGACCCTGAGGCTGAGGAAATAGGCGATAGCGATCAGCACGATCCTGAGCGGGTCCAGTATGTGGGCAATGACGATAGCGGTCAGAAGCATGGCCGGGCACTAAGCTTCAAAACCAAACCTTTCAAATGCCAGGTTTCAAGTGGCAGGGCTCATGGAATTCAGCCGGCCTGATGTCGACAGGTCTTATCGCGCGAACCCGTGCAGCCGCGCCAGCAGCCATTGCAGCGGATTGTTGACGAATGCCTTGGTGACGAAGCTGTCATGGGCGGCTTCCGAGGCGAGCAGAGCGATGGTGCCGGCTTCCAGCCGCCGCGGCGGATCGGCGCTTGCATTGATGCCCTTGCCTGCCAGCGCCTGCCTGATCTCGGCATTGCCCGAGGCCGAGGATTTGCCGTAGGCGCTGACGAAGAAACTCTTCCTGTGATGCGCGATCCAGTCGGCGAAGACGTCGGCTTCGTCGAACACGGCGTCGAGCAGGATGACGCCGAGCAGGCGGCCGCCAATGTCACCATTCCCAAGCACGGAAGCGGCCGGATTGTAGCCGCCGCTATAGGCGACCAGCACCACCGGCATGGCCTCGAATTTTGCCGCCTTGGCGCCGGTCAGCCTGGCCAGGCCTTGCGCCGCCTCGGCCATGAACCCGGAAAAATAGCCCGGTGTCCAGAAATTGCCGGCGCTGGAATCCTGCGCGTCGCGGGCAAATTGCGGCGCCACTAGCACGGCGTTGAGGCCCGAAGCCTCGACCTGCGCGGCCACGCGCTGGCGCCCGACCACGTCTCGCTGCAAGGTCGCGCCGTTGCCGTGGAAGAACACGACGATGACAGCAGGCTTGGCGGCATCAAAACCTTTGGGAATCCCGAGTAGCGTCGAGCGGTCCGAATAGGTCTCGTCTTCCCAGTAGATTCCCCCACGCGGCGAGGTGTGGCCGTGGCGGCTGTTCGCATCGACGTCGAGAAACGGCGCGGAGCCGTCGGGCAGCTTGCCCCGGTACGGAAACGGCGACGCCTTGAACGGCACGATGGTCGAGATCGCCTTGTGCAAGCGCGCCCCCTGGCTTGCCACCGGAAACGCCGCCGTGGCCAGCAGTCCGGCGACGATGGCGCGCCGGTCCGGCATCAAGCGGGCACCACCCGGAGAGCCGGCGCCCTTGATGGCAACAGCACCGCGAAGAAGGCCGGAATGGCGACGAGATAGGCAATCCCAGCCCATTGCAGCACGGCGCTGAGGCCGAAGCTGGTGGCGACGATCGGCACCGCGGCCGAGCCGATCACCGAGAAGCAGCCATTGATGCCCCAGGCCCAGACGAACAGATGCTCCTTGCCGAGCCGCGCCAGCCAGGTCATGGCGGTGGCCATCGGCATGCCCATCAGGAAGGCCGGCGGCGACACCAAGAGGAAGCAGAGCAGCAACCGCACCGCATAGGGATAGGCGCCGATCCAGTCGAGCACCGGCGACAGATAGAAGCCGTAAATCAGCAGCAGCGCGCAGATGGCCAGCAGCACCACCGGCAGCAGCGTCCTGGCACGGTCGAAGATGCGTTCGGCGAACAGGCTGCCGAGACCGGAAAACACCAGCATCGAGGAGATCAGCACCGAGGCCGAAACGGTCGGATTGGCCAGCGCCACGGTGAAGCGGCTGATCAGCCCGACCTCGACCATGATGTAGCCGAGGCCGAGGCACGCGAAATAGAGGATGGTGCCGAGCTTGCCGCGCGAGCGCGAGAACACGATGCGCCAGCCGAAGAGCACCGGCAACAACACCAGCGACGCCGCCGTGATGCAGGCAATGCCGAGCGTCGCCCAGATCAGCAGATAGCCCCAATCGTCCTGGAACAGGTCGAGCCGGTCGAGCGTGCGCGGCAGGTCGGCGACCTTCACATAGGCCGCAAAATAAGGTTGATCGTTGCTCAGCGCACGCGCGTCGAAGACATAGTCGCTCGCGAGCTTTTCCCAGCCGCCGGTCAGAAGTGCGTGCCAGGTCATGCGCTGCAGTTCCGTCGCCGGCAACACCTGCGGACCGGCATCGGCATCCGCGCAGGCATCGAGCGTCGGATCGGCGGGTGCGGTCGGATCGCAGTCAGGATTTGCAGGCGTGGTCGGGTCGGCGGGTTGGGTGAGCGTCGCGTCCTGTCCGCTGCCGAAGATCGACGCGCGGTAATCATCGAGTACCTTCTGCGCCCCCGAGCCGTCATAAACCATTCCTGGATAATAGACTTCCTCCCAGGACATCGATTTGGTGTAGTCGCGCAGCGTCTTGATTTCGGTTTCCGTGAAGCCGCCACGCTTGAACAGCACCGTCGTGGTGGAGAGATAGCTCGACACGGCGAAGACATCGTTGGCGGCACCTTGGCGGTCGAAAATCTCCGCCGCTTCGGCGACGGTAGAATAAAGCTTGAGCACCGATTTTGGCGGCTCTTCCTTGTTCCACAAGGTGATCGACAGCACGCCGCCTTCGGCAAGCGCGTGCATGTAGCTCAGCATCGCCTCGCGGGTATAGGCGTATTTCTCCGAAATGGCGAAGCCGCCGGGATTGGACAGGCCGACGCTGTCGGCCAGGCTGAGGTCGATGACGTCGTAGCGCTCGGCCGTATTGGCGAGGAACAGGCGCCCGTCATAGTCGATCACCTTGAGCCGCGGTTCCGCCAGTATATTGCCGGTGACATCCCTGAGGATCGGATCGCGGAAGGCCCGCAACGTCATCGGGTTGCTCTCGGCGAGGGTCACCGAGGTCGAACCGGCATTGAGCGCGGCCTGTGTGGAAATGCCGCCGCCGAACTGCACAACGAATGTCTTGGGTTTCTCCTTGATGACATAGGGATAGTGCATCGGCAGATAGCGGAAATAGACTTGCTCGGCCGGCGCCAGGTTGCGCATGATGCCTTCCGGCCCGTCGCCGTCGCGATACATGCCGACATAGGTGTTGGCCGGAACCTCGGGCATGCCGAAGGCGGCGTTGTCGCTCAGGCCCGGCGCGAAATGCATGTAGGAGCTGGCATAGACCTGCAAATCGCCGAACGGCGAGACGCTGCGGTAGATGCGCTTGCCGTCCGGGAAGTTGCGGGCATAGGCGACACCCTTGTATTGCGAGACAGTGATGTCGGGTATGCCTGTAAGCCCGGGCAGCACGAGGTAGCCTGATATCGACAGCGCCGCGACCACCAGGCCCGCGACAACGCTCTTCCAGGCGCCGAACGCGGCGAACCACAGCAGCGAACCGGCGGCCCACAAAAGCAGCGGCACGACGATGATGGTTTCAGGCGCGAACAGATACAGCGACACCAGCACGACGAGGCCGGCAAGCCCCGAGCCGGTCAGGTCGGCGAAATAGACGCGGCCGAAGGCGGTGCGGCTTTTCAGGAAGACGATGCCGAGGAAGAAGGCGCCGGCCAGGAACGGCAGGAGGTAGAGCAGGAAATTGGCGAGCAGCCGCCATTTCTGCTGGGGATCGGACACCAGGAAGATGGCATTGAACGGCACCGTCTGGGCGATGAGGTTGGAGCCGACGGCGAGCGGGCCGATCAGCAACAGGGCCACCGTTGCGGCGCCTTGCCAGTGGCGATCGAACCAACCCTTGCCGGCGAAGATGACGACACTGGACAAGGAGAAACCAAGCATGGCGAGGCTGACCACCAGCGAGCCGAAATGCGACCAGCTGCCCACGGCAAACACCCGCATGACGGCGATCTGCAGGGCGATGATGGCGCCGGCGATCAGCCCGACCGCGAGGTAATGCGCAAGCCGTGGCGCCTCCAGCGAGGCGATGCCTGGTCGAGAGATCGATGCGACGGCTGCCATTCAGGCCCCTCGATGCGAATTCAGCAAGGCCGGTGCCGCCGCGCGGCGACTCAGCCGTTATGCGTGCCGACGATCTGGTCGCCTTCCAGCTTGGTGAAGGGCACGAAAGGCACCACCTTGCCGTTATAGATGTCCGAGCGGACGATGTTGAACGTGCCGTCGGCAAGCTGCTGCTTGATCACCTTGAGCACATGCTGGGCGCCCGGCGGACCGACGGGAATGACCATGACGCCATTGGGCTTGAGCTGCTGCAGCAGCGATGGCGGAATATGGTCGATGCCGCAGGTGACGATGATCTTGTCGAACGGACCGACGCTCTCCCAGCCATAATAGCCATCGGCATTGCGGCTGGTGACCGCGCCGAATTCGCTGTAGCCGCGCTCGATCAGCCCGTCATAGATACGGCGGGTGCGCTGCGCCAGCGGATTGATGATCTCGATCGTGTGCACCTTGTCGGTGAGGTTGGCCAGATAGGCCGACTGGTAGCCCGAGCCGGTGCCGATCTCGAGCACGGCTTCGCCGAACTGCACGTCGATGGCCGTCGTCATGCGCCCGACCAGGTGCGGGCCTGAAATCGTCACGCCATAGCCGATATCGAGGAAGGCATGATCATAGGCGCGGCCCAGGTTCTGCGGCAGCACGAACTCCTCGCGCGGGGTCAGCAGGAAGGCGCGCTTGTTGCGATCGTCCAGCACGTCCTTGTTGTAGACCATGATCTGGAAGCGATCGAATCGCTCAGCCAGCAACTTCGGATCCTCGCCGCGATTGGCCACCATCCAGTCGATGAAGGACTTCTTATCCTTGAACGGCACCTCCGCATTGCGGTCATAGGGAACCGGCACGGCAGCCTTGACGGCGGCCGGAAGAATGGAAAACGCCGCGGCTCCCGCCGACAGCGCCAAGAAGTCCCGACGCTTCATGGAAAAGCCTCCAAAGGTGCCCTTTGCCACCTTGAAACCAAGCACTTGACCGGATTGCACCGCCTCCCAAAACGAGTCAATCGGCCGCCGGAAGTCGATCCGCCAGGCCGAAAAATTGTGGCAGGACGGCAACAGTAGTCGCGGGCACCCGGTGGCGTTCGCGGCGGCGCGGCCGATGCCTGTCGGCGCGCCTCATTGCCGCGGGAAGCGCTCGATCGTGTTTTTGCAAGGATTAGCAAGGGCTGTTTTGCTTGACTCGACAGGCAAAAACAGGCAGCAAAACAGCCTTGGAAGGGCTGCAATACCGCGTGCATGGTCGTGGACGAGCCTTTTTCGGCACAAAGTCCACGTCTCTCGATTGGTTTTGAGAGGGATTGGTTAACCAACTTTGTCCATATTTTGAAGCAATCGGCAACTAACGACAGGCGCGGCAAACGCGTCGGGGACCACCTGGGATCACTCACAGAATGGTCGTCGCGGCTATCACAGCCGCGGACGTGGGAGCCGATTGGAGCAAGATTGGTTGCATGGCGTTCTTGAGTCGTAAAATTGTCGGGGACAGGCGTTGGGGCGGCGAGACCGCTGTCGAAGCGTCACGTGCCTCATCCTTCACCCCTGAACGGGTTGTCCCCTGGGTCGCTGTGCCAGGCGTCGGCGTTGCCGTCGGCCTATGGCTGATCGGCACCATGGCCGGCCTCAGCTCCGTCGGCGCCTCGCTCTCGGCGACGTCGGCAGGCCTGCCGCAGACGCTGTCCATGCCGGGCGTTCTCGCTCTCGCCGATCCGCTGAAACAGCATTTCCTCAGCTCTTCGGCGCCGTTCGTGATGGCCAATGCCCATGGCGGCGCGCAGGCGCTGCACGACCATGCCGTACAGTGCGGCGCCAGCTGCTTCAAGCTGGCCGCGGTAACCTCCAAGGCGGAGAAATCCGCGCGTCTGGTGGCACAGGTCAAACCAACGCCGGCGAAGTCGAAATCGCAGCAACGCTTCGAGCTGATGGAAGCGTCGCTGTCGCCGACAAAGCTTGCCGCCGCCTTCGCCGGTGCGGGAAAGCCGGCGGCCCCAGCCAGCACCCATCCCCTTATTTCCACCGCCGCCCAGCAAGTCACCGAGGCGTCTCTCGTGCCGTCCGTCCAGGTCATGGCCAGCCTGTCCAACGACATGCCGGCTCCGGCGGCGGAACGCTTCGCCCGCGCCGATACGGGTTCCGTCGTGCAGACCGCGCCGGCGCCGACGGGCTTTGCCCAGTCGGAAACGCCCGACAACGCGCAGCTGGCGCTTGCCCTCGTCGAGTCGATGCCGGTCGAGGACGAAGCCTTCGCCTCGCCGCTGCCGATGACAGAATCCTCACCCGATGTCGCGGTTGCGCCGGTGGAGACCCAGCAGGAACAGCCCGGCGACGCCGCCTCGCTGCCGGATGCGCTTACCGACGGCGTCCCGCTGCCGACCCGCCGCCCGCAATATGAGGCTCCGCAGCCCAAGGTCGTGGAGCAGGACAAGCCGGCTCCGCAGCCCAAGGCACTGCCACAGAAGCCTGCACCTCAGGCAAAGCCGGTCGAGGTGGCCAGGCAGCCTGCCCGCCAGGGCCGCTCCGGCGAAAACGGCGACGTGCTGGCCTATGCCAAGCCGGATACCCCTGCGGGCGGCCTCGGCCAGGCGTTCAGGAACCTGTTCAACGGCCCCAGTGCCGGAAGCGGCGCTGGCCATGGCGTGGCCGTCTATGACATCAGCGCCAAGACCGTCTACATGCCGGACGGCCAGCGGCTCGAAGCGCATTCCGGCCTCGGCGCCATGGTTGACCAGCCGCGCTATGTCCACGTGAAGGACCGTGGTCCGACGCCGCCCGACACCTACAATCTGTCGCTGCGCGAATCCCGCTTCCACGGCGTCGAGGCGATCCGCCTGACACCGACGAGCGGCGGCAACAAATACAACCGCAACGGCCTCCTCGCGCATACCTACATGCTGCGCGGCGGCCGCGCCGAATCCAATGGCTGCGTCGTCTTCCGGGACTATGCCCGCTTCCTCGCCGCCTTCAAGAAGGGCAGGGTTACACGCCTCGTCGTAGTGGATCGCCTGAAGGGATCGGCGACCCGGGTCGCGTCGAACGGAAGCGGCGCTTGAGATAAGGCGGAACCCACCGACACCTCCTGACAGCCTTCTGTCAGGAGCATGACGCGCCCGCCGGCCAGCCTTCATCGCGCTCTTTCCATTTTCGCCAAGACCTCCCATATTCGGGACATGGCCAAATCCCCCGATAAAAGAACGCCGCCGACGGCGGATGACGACCGCGCCGCGCCGAAGCGGCGCAGCCCGCTGACCGATTTCCTCGACGCGTCCGAGCCGCTGCACAAGGGCGGCTTCGCCGAGATGCCGCAGGCTGAGCTGACGGGCACGCCGCTAACCGGTTCGATCGCGGATTGGGCCGAGCAGATCGAACAGGAGGCTGAACGGGAAGGCCGCGCCGCGGGCAAAGGCGGCGGCGCCAAGTCGCCGAAGAAGATTCCAGAGCGCTCCGCGGCGCCGGGCCGCACCGCGCGCGGCACCTCGATGGGCGGCGCCGCGTCGGCCCGCGAACGCACGGCGGCCGGCCTCAATCCGGTCGCCGGGCTCGACATCTCGCTGGAAGAAGCCGAGACGATGTCGTCCAGTGGCGTCACCGCCACCGTGGCAGCGCTCTCGGCTCTGATCGAATCCGGCAATCCGCTGCACAAGGACGGCGTGCTGTGGACGCCGCACCGCCCTGCCCGGCCGGAGAAATCCGAAGGCGGCATCGCCATCAAGATGGTGTCGGACTTCGAACCGGCGGGCGACCAGCCGACCGCCATCAAGGATCTTGTCGAAGGCGTCGACAACAGCGACCGCACGCAGGTGCTGCTCGGCGTTACCGGATCCGGCAAAACCTTCACCATGGCCAAGGTGATCGAGGAGACGCAGCGCCCTGCCTTGATCCTGGCCCCCAACAAGACGCTGGCCGCGCAGCTCTATTCCGAGTTCAAGAAATTCTTCCCCGACAATGCGGTGGAGTATTTCGTCTCCTACTACGACTATTACCAGCCGGAAGCCTACGTTCCGCGCACCGACACCTTCATCGAGAAGGAATCCTCGATCAACGAGCAGATCGACCGCATGCGCCATTCGGCGACGCGTTCGCTGCTCGAGCGCGACGACGTCATCATCGTCGCCTCGGTGTCCTGCATCTACGGTATCGGGTCGGTCGAGACCTATACGGCGATGACCTTCCAGATGCAGATCGGCGACCGGCTCGACCAGCGCGCCCTGCTCGCCGACCTCGTCGCCCAGCAGTACAAGCGCCAGGACATCAATTTCGTGCGCGGCTCGTTCCGCGTGCGCGGCGACACGATCGAAATCTTCCCCGCCCACCTGGAAGACCGCGCCTGGCGCATCTCGATGTTCGGCGACGAGATCGAGGCGATCACCGAATTCGACCCGCTGACCGGCCAGAAGACCGGCGAGCTGAAGAGCGTCAAGATCTACGCCAATTCGCACTATGTGACGCCGCGCCCGACGCTCAACCAGGCGATCAAGTCGATCAAGGAAGAGCTCAAGCACCGGCTGGTGGAACTCGAGCGCGCCGGCCGGCTGCTTGAAGCGCAGCGGCTGGAACAGCGCTGCCGCTTCGACCTCGAAATGCTGGAAGCCACCGGCTCCTGCGCCGGCATCGAGAACTATTCGCGCTATCTCACAGGCCGCCAGCCTGGCGATCCGCCGCCGACTTTGTTCGAATACATTCCCGACAACGCGCTGGTCTTCATCGACGAAAGCCACGTCACCGTGCCGCAGATCGGCGGCATGTATCGCGGCGACTTCAGGCGCAAGGCGACACTGGCCGAATACGGCTTCCGCTTGCCCTCCTGCATGGACAACCGGCCGCTGCGCTTCGAGGAATGGGACGCCATGCGGCCGCTTTCGGTTGCCGTTTCGGCGACGCCGGGCGCCTGGGAAATGGAGCAGGCCGGCGGCGTCTTCGCCGAGCAGGTCATCCGCCCGACCGGCCTGATCGATCCGCCGGTCGAAGTGCGCCCGGCCAAGAGCCAGGTCGACGACGTCGTCGGCGAAATCCGCGAGACGACGGCCGCCGGCTACCGCACGCTGGTCACCGTGCTGACCAAGCGCATGGCCGAGGACCTGACCGAATACCTGCACGAGCAGGGCGTGCGCGTTCGTTACATGCATTCCGACATCGACACGCTGGAGCGCATCGAGATCCTGCGCGACCTGCGCCTCGGCGCCTTCGACGTGCTGGTCGGCATCAACCTGCTGCGCGAAGGTCTCGACATTCCCGAATGCGGCTTTGTCGCCATCCTCGATGCCGACAAGGAAGGTTTTTTGCGTTCGGAGACATCGCTGATCCAGACCATCGGGCGCGCTGCCCGCAATGTCGACGGCAAGGTCATCCTCTACGCCGACCAGGTCACCGGCTCGATGGAACGGGCGATGGCCGAGACAAACCGTCGCCGCGAAAAGCAGATGGAGTGGAACGCCGCCAACGGCATCACGCCGGAATCGGTCAAGTCTCGGATCTCCGACATTCTCGACTCGGTCTACGAGAAGGACCATGTCCGCGCCGATATCTCGCAGTTCACCGACGGCGCCGGCGCCATGATGGGCAACAATTTCAAAGCCCATCTCGACGCGCTGGACAAGCAGATGCGCGACGCCGCCGCCAATCTCGACTTCGAGAAGGCGGCCCGCATCCGCGACGAGATCAAGCGGCTGCGCGAGATGGAACTGTCGATCTCCGACGATCCGCTGGCGCGCGAGGTGGAAGGCCAAAGTCCGGCCTCGGGCCGCGAAAAAGGCAAGCACAACAAGGGCGTGGCCAAGCATCGTACGGCTGAGGAACAGGAGCGGTTCCGCAAGCTCGACCAGGCACGTGCCGCCGAAGAGGCGGCCAAGGCCGCCCGGCCCAACCTCTTCCGCAAGCCCGATCTCGACGAGATGGGCGCCGGCGGCGCCGTACCGGTGAAGAAGCCGCTGTTCGCCAAGCCGTCGCTGGACGATATGGGCCCCGGTACCGACATGCCGACCCCGTCAGGCGCGGTGTCGCGCTCGCTGTTCAAGAAGCAGTCGGCCGAAGAGGCGCACGGCTCCGATTTCGGCATCCCGGGCGACGCGACCAAACCGCTGTTCAAGAAGAACTCACTCGACGAAATGACCGTGCGGCGCACGGAGACGCCGATCGAAGGCGAGAAGCCGGTCAAGCGCGAGCGCACCGGCATCGGCTCCTACGAGGACCCAGGCGACGCCCGCCGCGAAAAGCGCCGGCCTGGCAAGACAGGCAGACCGGGAAAGTAGCGATCCTTCGCGCCCCCTCTGTCCTGCCGGACATCTCCCCCACGAGGAGATCGGATATCATCTTTGCTTTCGCCAATCTCCAACGTCGCGGAATGAGCGAGGCGCACAAGCTGCCAATCTCCCTCCTTGTGGGGGAGATGTCCGGCAGGAGGGGGGCGCTGTCCCTCCATCATAGATCAGCTCTTCTTGGCACCTTGCCAGTCATGGGACGAACCTATACGGGCCTTGGCATTGGCTCCTCCGCTCGGAAACCAAACTCCCGCACGGCCCACCCCCATGAAACCCAGAGACATCGCCGCCTACATCTTCCTGGCCGTCACGTGGGGCCTGTCCTTTCTGGTCCTGCTCAAGGTGGTGCACGCATTCGGCTGGGTCGGCGCGGTCACCTTGCGCGCGCTGATTGCCGGCAGCACGCTCTTTCTGCTTGCCGCCGCGACGCGGCGACGGCTGGATTTCAGCGCCGGCTGGCGGCACTTCGCGGTGGTCGGCGCGACGACCGTCGCCGCTCAGCTGATCGGCCTTTCCTATGCCACGCCGCGCATCGGCACGGCCATGGCGGCCATTCTGGTTGCCGCGATCCCGCTGTTCTCGATGATCATCGGCCAGCTCTGGGGGCTTGAGCGCATCACTGTTCGTGGCCTGGGCGGGCTGCTGCTCGGCGCTGCCGGCATTGTCGTCCTGGTCGGCTTCCCCGCCGTTCCGGTCACCGCATCCTTTGCGACCGGCTGCGCCGCCTCGCTGTTCAGCTCGTTCTCGGCCGCCTTCGGCAGCAATTACGCCAATCGCCATCTGCGCTCGGCCGGCTCGCTGGAACTCACCAGCGCCGCCTTCCTGTTCGGTGGGCTGATGACGCTGCCGCTGCTGCTCGTCGTGCCGGTGCCGGCCATTCCGCGCCCCGTCGACTTCCTTTACCTGGCGATCCTGGCCTGCGTCATGAGCGCATTGACCTATGTCGTCTATTTCCGGCTGGTGGCCTCAATCGGTGCAACCAGGACGATCAGCGTCGAATTCGCCGTGACCACGATCGCCGTGCTGACCGGAACGATCCTGCTCGGCGAGTCGCTGACCGTCATCCAAGGCTTCGGCGCGGTGGCGATCATCTGCGGCTGCATCCTGGTGCTGGACCCCTTCCCGCGCCGCGCGAAAGCGGTGGCCTTGCCATCAGCCCCGCCTTTGGTGTAGCCAGTCGTCACACTCGAACGTCTCGAAAGGAGGGCTCACGTGTTTACGTTTTTTCGTCACCATCGTCAGCGTGGCCCGATTTCTGCCCTGCGAGCTAGCTTGCAGGGCTGACCAGGGACGGTCCGGGTTTTTTTCCCGCTTCGATTTTTTGGTCTGCCCTTCGTGGTGTGCAACGCCTAGCCTGATAGCCGGCACGCGCACCGTCAAAGTGCATTGACCCGGACTTTCCGGACAGACCAGAGAAATCGAAAATGGCCCTGATCAGCCTCAAATCCCTCGGCGTCACCATGAGTGCGCCGCTCTTCTCCAATCTCGACCTCAGCATCGGCACTGGCGACCGGCTCGGCATCGTTGCCGCCAACGGCCGCGGCAAGTCGACCTTGTTGAAATGCCTGGCCGGCGAGCTGGAGCCGACAACGGGCGACATCACCCGCACGCGCGGCCTGCGCGTCGGCCATGTCGAACAGTCCGTTGCCCCTGCCCTGCTCGGCAGTACTTTTTACCAGGTGGTGGCGGATGCCTTGCCACCGGAGCAGACCGACAGCGAGA
The DNA here is from genome assembly GCF_004791165.1 of Mesorhizobium sp. M8A.F.Ca.ET.218.01.1.1. Classification (GTDB taxonomy): domain Bacteria; phylum Pseudomonadota; class Alphaproteobacteria; order Rhizobiales; family Rhizobiaceae; genus Mesorhizobium. Next base: position 91,512 of record NZ_SRUZ01000011.1, read on the forward strand.
TGTGGCGCGTCGACGTGGTCCTCGATTCGCTCGACGTGCCCGAGCCAATGCGCGAGCGGGAGATGCGGGCGCTGAGCGGCGGCTGGCAGCGGCTGGCGCTGATCGCCCGCGTTTGGGTCACCGATCCCGACGTGCTGCTGCTCGACGAGCCGACCAACCATCTCGACCTCGCCCGCATCAGCCAGTTGGAAACCTGGCTCAACGCGCTGCCGCGCGACGTGCCCGTCATCATCGCCAGCCATGACCGCGCCTTCCTCGACGCCACCACCAACCGCACGCTGTTCCTGCGTCCGGAACAGTCGCCGGTGTTTTCGCTACCCTACTCACGGGCCCGGGAAGCGCTGGACGAGGTCGACGCCTCGACCGAGCGAAAATTCCAGCGCGACATGAAAGTGGCGCAGCAATTGCGCCGGCAGGCGGCCAAGCTCAACAATATCGGCATCAATTCGGGCAGCGACCTGCTGACGGTCAAGACCAAGCAGCTCAACCAGCGCGCGGAAAAGCTCGAAGAGGCAGCCAATCCGGCGCATCGCGAAAAATCGGCGGGCGCGATCAAACTCGCCAATCGCGGCACGCACGCCAAGGTGCTGATCACGCTCGACGACGCGGCGGTGGAAACGCCCGACGGCACGCTGCTGTTTCGGACCGGCAAGCGTCACATCTGCCAGGGCGACCGCATCGTGCTGCTCGGCCGCAACGGCGTCGGCAAGTCGCGCTTCGTCACCTTGATCCGCAACGCCATCCTCGATCAGGATGCGGTGCGCAATGTGAAGGTGACGCCGTCGACAGTGCTCGGCTACAGCGACCAAGCGCTGTCCGGCATCAGCGGCGACGACACGCCGCTGGCCATGGTCTCGCGCCGCTACGATGTCGGCGAACAGCGCGCCCGCTCGCTGCTCGCCGGCGCCGGCGTGGTCATCGAGATGCAGGAGAAAAGGATCGGTGTGCTGTCGGGCGGCCAGAAGGCGCGGCTGATGATGCTGGCGCTCAGGCTCGCCAATCCCAACTTCTACCTGCTCGACGAGCCGACCAACCATCTCGACATAGACGGCCAGGAAGCGCTGGAGGAGGAGTTGCTGAAGCACCAGGCAAGCTGCCTGCTCGCCTCGCACGACCGCTCCTTCATCCGTGCCGTCGGCAACCGCTTCTGGCTGGTCGAGAAGCGGAAGCTGACCGAGGTCGAAGACCCGGAGCGTTTCTTCCGTGAAGTGGCTGAAGGAACCGGCTGAGCGGCGAGGAAGATGCATTGCCGATGAAGTTTCGGCCTGTCATTGACAGGGCGCACCTTTGGTATCATTTCATGAGACGTACTCTTGATTCCTGAAACGTATCATGTCATGGTACGTCCGTCGGAACCCCACGGATGATACGCTCGTTCAAGGACAAGACCAGCCAAGCCGTTTCGAACGGCAAGGCTCCAAAGGGCTTCCCTTCGGATCTTGTCCGACCGGCCCAACGGAAGCTGTACATGATCGACAACGCCGCCGAACTGTCAGATCTCAAGACGCCTCCCGGCAACAGGCTTGAGCCGTTGAAAGGCAACCGTGCCGGTCAGCATTCGATCCGCATCAACGATCAGTTTCGCATCTGCTTTCACTGGGTGGATGGGCAGGCAGAAGATGTTGAAATAACCGACTACCATTGAAGGCAGGTCCCAAATGCTTGATATCAACCCGCCCATCCATCCCGGAGAAATTCTCCGCGAAGAGTATCTCATACCGCTTGGTCTGAAGCCTTACACGCTGGCCAAAAAGCTGCATGTGCCGCGCACGCGCATCGAGCGCCTAGCCAGCGAGACGACACCGGTAACGCCCGATACCGCACTGCGCCTTGCGAAGTTTTTTGGGACCACGCCGCAGTTTTGGATGAACATGCAGGCAAGCTATGACCTCGCCGTCGAGGGGAAGGCCAAGAGAGCCGACCTTGAAACGATCGAACGATTGGAGACTGCTGCCTGACGTAAGGGCGCCGCGCCGGTAACAGAGAAAAAATTCGACAATCTGTCGGATCGCCCGTTGCTGCCTCGTCCTTGGGATGCCGACACGATGATGCCGGCGCCAACCCAGGGAGAAGTCATCATGTCCGTCCTGTCACCCATCGGCCGCATCGCAACCCGGTATGCCGCGGCGCGCGCCCGTCACCGCAGCGAACGCATCCTTTTGTCGCTGCCGGCCGAACTGCGCAAGGATATCGGCTTTCCGGAAATCTTCGATGCCCGCGACAGCCGTCGCGCGGCCACGTCCTCGGCCAAGGTCATATGACCATGGCCAGCCGCAGCATGCACCGGCCTCAAAAGCCGGCCGGTGCCCGATGATCCGGCCGCGGCGAAAAATTTTCGGGCCCTGTAGGATTGGCGTCACCTCATCCGTCCTATGATCCGCAAGGCCATGCCAAACGTGAAGAGGAACACGAGAATGACCGACCAGACCCCGCCCCGCGCCAAGGTTCTTGGCGGATTGACCCCCTATCTGCAGGTCAACGGCGCCATCAAGGCCGCCGAATTCTACAAGAAGGCTTTCGGGGCCGAGGAAGTCTTTGCCTATCCGGCGGATGAAAAAGGCCGCACCATGCATATCCACCTCTACATCAACGGCTCGACGCTGATGCTCGGCGACGCCTATCCGGAACACGGCCATCCGCACCAGGCGGCGCAGGGCTATACGCTGCAGCTCCATCTCGGCAAGGATGACATCGACGCCTGGTGGAAACGCGCCGTCGACGCCGGCTGCGAGATCGTCACGCCGCTGCAGGTGATGTTCTGGGGCGACCGCTGGGGCCAGGTGAAGGATCCCTTCGGCGTCGCCTGGGCAATGAACGCACCGACTGAATAAGCTTAGCGTGCGCGCCCTCGCCGAGGGGGATGCGCCCAAACAATCCTATGGCGGAGCAAGGAGCGAAGCGACGCGGCGTAGACCATAGGATCCATGCCGTAACGTCAAAATATCGGAAACGGCGAAGACTTCTGCCCCGCGGCATTCTTCGATCGAGGTCGCGGCATGGATCCTAGGGTCTTCGCGACGGAGCTTCGCTCCTGCTTCGCCCTAGGATGACGAAGCTGATGGGCATCTCCGCGACCCGCTCGCTAATCCAGCTTGTCGAGCAGCGGCTTCAGCCGGTCGCCGTAGCGCTTCCACAAATCGACCGAGCCCTGGTACATCGGCTGGCGCACCTGCGCGGCGGATGCCGTGCGCACCGGCCGGTCGGTCGCGTGGAACGACAGCACGGCATCGTCCCATGGCAGGCCGAGATAGTCGATCAGCGCCCGGCTCTGGCCTTCCTGGTCGGCGACGAAGTCCTCGTAGCGCACATCGTGCACGACGCCGGGCAGCACCTTGTGCCAATGCGCCATGATGTCGGTATAGAGATTGTGGAAATCGGCGAGTTCGCCGAGGTCATAGCCATAGCGGTGGCTGTCGCCGCGGAAATGCACCTTGTAGATCGACAGGCATGTCGCCGCCGCATCGCGGGCGCAGTGGATGATCCTGGCCTTCGGCAGCATCATGCGGATGAAGCCGACGAGCAGGAAGTTGCCCGGCATCTTGTCGGTGACGTGGCGCATATGCGGATAGCGGGCATGCAGCATGTCGAGATAGGCCTGCCCCGCCTCGGCGAAATCGGTATCGTCGGTGTCGGCCACGCCCCAGGGGAAGCCGCCCGGCATGTCCGACGGAAACTGCCTGCCGACCGCCGTCTTCAGGATGCTGAGCTCGCCCGCGCCATAAACCTGGGGGTGGCTGGCGATGATCTGTTCGACCAGCGTCGTGCCCGAACGCGGCATGCCGACGATGAAGATCGGCGCATCGTCGGTGATCGGGCTCGGCCTGTGCTTCTCGAAGAAGCCGGCATCGAACACGGTCTTCATCGCCTCGAATTCGGCACGCGTCTTCACCGGATCATAGTCGATGCCCTTGCGGCGGATGGCATTGCCCTCGGCGAAGTAGTCGAAGGCCTTGCCGTAATCCTTGAGATCGTCATTGGCCTTGCCGAGGCCAAACGACAGCTGCATGCGTGCCAGGCTGTCCTGGGGCGCCTTGGCGTGCTGCGCCTCCATGCCGGCCAATTCGGCATCGCGCTCCTTCTGGCGCTTGACCTGCGTCAGCATCAGCCATGCGCGGGCCATGCCGGGCTGGATCGCCACCGCTTGCCGGAACAGGTCTGTCGCCTCGCCGAGCTTGCCCTTCTCCATCAGCCCGACGCCCAGCCCGTGCAACAGGTCGGCATCCTTGGGGCGAATGGTCAGGGCCTCCTGGAAGACAGCCAGTGCCTCGTCGAGGCGTCCGGCTTCCTGCAGGGTTTCGGCAAGCCCGATGCGCGCGCGCACGTGGAATGGATTGCGCTGCACTGTGCCGCGATAGATGTCCTCGGCCTCCTCGAACCGGCCGATCTGCTTCAGCGACGAACCGAGATTGTCGCGCGCCGCGAGCTGCTCCGGCCGCAGGTCCACCGCGCCGCGGAAGAAATCGATCGCCGCCGTGACGCGGCCGAGATCGCGCATCACCGTGCCGAGATTGTTGAGGAAGTCGGGGTTCGTCGGCTGCAGCTGAACCGACTGCTCCAGGAAATCCATGCCTTCTTCGCTGCGCCCGGTCTGGTGCAGCAGCAAGCCGAGGAAATGCGCCGCGGCCGCGTGTTTGGGCTGACGCGCCAGCACCTGCCGGTAGATCGCCTCGGCCTCCTGCCGGCGCCCGGCCTGATGCAGTTGCAGCGCCTGCTGCACATACTGGTCGAGGCCCAGCGGCGGCCGTCCTCCGGCGCCAGACTTGGCCGCGCCAGACGTAGCTCCCGCACCCGCCGCTCTTCTCTGATCTCTGTTGATGGGACACCTGCCGTGTTTTCGCGCCTGCCCGCGATCTAGGCCATCGGCGCGGCACGTTCAAGGCTTTGCTTGGTTCTGTGCCCTACATCGCCGCGAAAGCGGTCAGATCAGGCGGTTGGTCTCGGCAACCTGCCTGGCCCGCCTAACGGTGCCGTCGGTGTCGGAGATCGTACGCCTTGCCGCCTCGTCGCTTCTGATGGTCAGCCGCGCCGACTGGACGGCCATCGGCTTTCCAGCGGCGCCATTGGCGTATGTGGCGATTGGCTTGACGATCGGATTGATCGCCACCGTCTTCCCTTTCGAGGTTCTGACTGAAACCATGATTTTATCCTTTTCAGAAAAAATAAAAAGTACGGGCGTCAAGGAAAAACTCGGCATGTTTCCAAGAAACTTTTAGAAATATCTTGAACCATAACGGAATTGTTCGAAAGTTTATAGAGGCCTATTTTTCTATCCGAGGCGGGTAATTCAACAATTCTTCTTGAAGAGAGCGCAAAGTTGAGCTATATGGGAGATATCGTTTGGGCCAGAATTGGCATCTCGCGGCGTCGGAGGTTTTCGACCCGCCAATCTCATTCCAAATTGCCGGTACTGGACGCGCGGCACATTCGTCGTGTCCCCGCTTTTTTGCTCTCACACCGCTGTTTACGTGACGCCACGAGGCGGGGAAATATCAAGGCCAGGACAATGCCGGACCGCACCACCCGCTCCATCGCCCATTTCACCGCACCGTTCGTGCTCGGTGGCCTGGAAGGACAACTGCCGGCTGGCGACTACGACATCGATCACGACGAAGAGTTGATCGATGGCATGTCGCGGCTTGCCTGGCGCCGCGTCGCCACCTTCATCCATCTGCTGGCAAGGGCGATGAACAACCCGCCCACCAGCCAGCTTGTCGCCAGCGACTACATGGACCTCGAAACCGCGCTGATGCGCGACCGGGAGAATGCAGCATGATCCGTTTCCAACAGAATGCGCGTCCGCGCACCGACACGCCCTCGCATCTCTTCGCCATCGGCCAGACCGTGCGCATGAAAAGCCGGACCGGCCTGCTCAGCAAGACCGCGGAACTGTTCGAGATCAAGAGCAGGCTGCCGGTCAAGGACGGTTCCCCGCAATACCGTATCCGCAGCGAGCAGGAGACCCACGAACGGGTCACCACGGAAGACAATCTCGAACTGGCCGACAATCCGGTCACCTGAGCGGAAAGCCAGCCGACACGCCCAGCCAACGCGCATCAGGAGCAGTCATGTCCAAGGGTCAGCAGCGAAGCAATCGCGAGGTGCGCAAGCCGAAGAAGGACAAGGTGGTGGCCAAGCCTGCCTCCCCGTTCGGCTCGTCGGTCAAGCAGGCGGAGAGCGGCTTGAAGCCGAAGTCCAAGGGTTGATAGCCCGAGCGGCGCTGAGTGCGCACACCCGCTGCCGTGAGCAGACAATGGACTGACGCAACATGCTCACGCAATATTCCGCTCGGAGGCTTGCTTGAACTTTGTAATCGAATTCTACCGGTCGCGCGACACCGAGGAAGCGACGCTCGACAAGGTGTCGCTGGAGGCGCCGACCCTGCGTGCGGCGCTGCAATGCGCCACCGCGCTGTTCCACAGCCTGTCCATGCCGCAAACCCCCGACCGCCTGCGCATTTCCGACGAGCACGGCAGCGAGTTTTATGCAGGACCCGCCGATGGGGCGTATCCTGCCTAGGCAGCCATGTTTGGATCTCGCCCGCCGCGCAACCGCAAGCGCCTTGTGACGTTGAGCGTGCACAACCCTATGCAGGAGTTCCGCAATGCCCCTTGCCGCCTTTGCCATCAATTGTTCGCTGAAAGCTTCCGGCGACAAGGAAAAATCGTCCACGGACAAGATCATCGCCGATCTGCTCGCAGCGCTCAAACCGCATGGCGTGAAGGGCGAGGTCGTGCGGGCTGTCGATCACGACATCAAGCCCGGCGTGCTCTCCGACATGGGCAAGGGCGACGACTGGCCTGGCCTGCGAGAAAAGATTGTCGCCGCCGATATCTTCATCCTCGGTCTGCCGATCTGGTTGGGCCAGCCGTCAAGCATCGCCAAGCGCGTCATGGAACGCATGGACGCCTTTCTCGACGAAACCGACGACAAGGGCCGCATGCCGGCCGCCGGCAAGCTGGCGCTGGTGGCGATCGTCGGCAACGAGGACGGCGCGCATCACTGCCACGCGGAATGCTTCCAGGCGCTGAACGACGTCGGCTTCACAATCCCCGCCAATGGCGGCGTCTACTGGGTCGGTGAAGCCATGGGCGACGTCAACTATGTCGACCTGCCGAAGACTCCCGACAAGGTCGCCGAAGCCATCGAAATGGCGGCTTCAAACGCCGCTCATCTGGCCGGCCTGCTCAGGACGAAGGCTTATGTCGGCGTGGAAGAATAACTGCAATTTCCGCTTCTTCGACAAGGAGGGAAGGTAAGTTCTCAGCACGGCCCTTCGCCGACGATGCGATAGTCCGAGGCGCGGGCCTCGCAGGCGTTGGGGAAGGTGCGCATCTCGCCATGCCGGCGGCCGCACACCGGCGCGTATTCGCGGGTGCAGAAGGCCTGCTGGCCGCCACCACCACCACCATCGCGGCAGGGGCCATCGCGCACAATGCGGTAACCCGCCCTGCCGGCAAGGCAGGCATTGGCGAAGGTCTGGCGATCGTCGCCGCGCCGGGCGCAGACCGGCTCGTACTGCTTGGTGCAGAATTGCGGTTCGGGGCGCGGCGGACGCGGGCGCGGTCCGTCATCGACGACGACCGTACAGGCGGCAAGAATTGCCGACAGGAACAGGACGCTAAAACCCTGCCGTGAAAAGATTGCCGCAAGCAACCTCATGATCGTCTCTCCCTCGATCCCCGTCCCGGTGCATACCGCCCAAGACTGCCTGGCGGTTCGCTGACAATGATATCGCTCAAAACAAGATTTAGATCAGTCGCCAATGGCATGATCCTCGCCATTCCACTGCCGATTGCAACCCCGCCCGCGGCCTCTATCGGGAAATGACAGCGGGATCGGTCGGGTCCCGCCGCGTCGCCGGCAATCATCGCTTCTGGCCCATGCATGACCGGGGCTGTGGGCCGATGACCCCTCGGCCAACGAAGCCTATCTGCGGCCGGTCGACGCTTTGATCGGTCGATTTATGCGTCGGGATGCGCCCATGGCGGCGGCCCGCGGCGCTATCTTGCAACCTTCACGTTTCCGTGCGATAAATTCTGTGTTCGGGCATTTGCGACCCGGAGAGCGGAACGTTTTGGACGACCTTTCCCCGATACTGTGAATCTCTGACGGCCCCGTTTTTCGGCGGGGGGTTTGACCATGCGCCAATGCATGACTGCCGAAAGCAACCACCAGGAACTGCCCTCGACGCCAGGTGGCGGGCAGGACCACCAAGACTGAACGGGTGAAGGAGTTTCCCCAATGGCCCAGACCGGCACCGTTAAATTCTTCAATGCAACCAAAGGCTTCGGTTTCATCACGCCCGACGGCGGCGCCAAGGACGTGTTCGTCCACATTTCAGCGATCGAGGCCTCGGGCCTGCGCACGCTCGTCGACGGCCAGAAGGTCACCTTCGACGTCGAGCCGGACCGCATGGGCAAGGGCCCGAAGGCGGTCAACCTGCGCGCAGCCTGAGCGATCGGCGCACCGCACGTCCCAGGCGGATGAGCGAACGAGGAGCTTGACCAGCACCTGGGCAGGCAGACAGATTTTTGAAAGGCGCGGCGGTTTTCGCCGCGCCTTTTTCATGTCAGCAGTGCAGCATGAACGCATGTTACCGGCAAGTTCATCCGGGTCCCGGCCAATGACGCGCATCATAACAAGCACTTAAAGCGCGGCGGGCTTTAAGTGCCCGCAAAACTTTCTCTTGCCGATGACGCTAAAATAAAGGACAAATTTCCTCTCGGGCATTTGCCGGCCCGAGACTGGAGTTTATGGGATCAAAGGAGCTTCCCATGCCGCAGACCGGCACCGTCAAATTCTTCAACCATGCCAAGGGCTTCGGCTTCATCACACCGGATGATGGCGCGAAGGATGTCTTCGTGCATATTTCGGCCGTGCAGGCGTCGGGTCTTCCCGGTCTCGAGGATGGGCAGAAAGTGACATTCGACACCGAGCCGGACAAGCGCGGCAAGGGACCCAAGGCCGTCAACCTGTCGGTCGGCTGAGCCGGCTTCGGACGACGCCGGCTCCGGCAGGTCAGGTCCGCGCCCCGAGGGTGCGGCTGTTGATGCCGTGAAAGAATGCGCGTGGTCAAAATTTCGTTCAGCCCCCGTTCAGCCACGGTCTCATATTAGTCACTGGTAAAGCCGGACCGTATCCCCTGCAGACCTGCACGGCCCGGTACGAAGGAGACCAAGATGAACCGCATTTTCAAGACAGCCGTGCTGTCCGCCGCCGTGGTCGCCACCACGCTGGGGACCTTTTCGGCAGCCAATGCCGATGACTGGCGCCGTTGGCACCATCACGGCCATGGCAATGGCGACGCTGTGGCAGCCGGCGTTCTCGGCCTTGCCGCCGGCGCGCTGATTGGTGGCGCATTGGCCAATGACCGGCCGCCGCCCGATTCCGACCGTTATTACGATGACGGTTACTATGATCGTCAGGTGCTCGTGCGCCCGGCTCCGGTCCGCCGCTACTATGTGGAACCGCAGGTGGTCTATGCCGACCGCTACGCCGAACCCTGGACGCGCGGCTGGTACGAGTATTGCTCGGATCGCTACCGCACCTTCAATTCCCGCACCGGCACCTTCACCGGCAGCGACGGCGAACAGCATTTCTGCACCGCCAACTGAGGCTTCCCTGCCCCAGACAAAAAGCGCTGACCGCAAGGCCGGCGCTTTTTTTGTTGTCGGCTTGTTGGGCTTTCGAACCCAGGGCGGTCCAGACCTCATCATTCAGGTCAAAAATGGATTGGTCCGCCGTTCCTCGCCGAAGCGCCCGCCGGGGCCATGGCCGCAAATGAAGCCGATGTCGTCGCCGAGCGGCAACAGCTTGTCCTTGATCGAGGCGATGAGTGCCGCATGGTCGCCGCCCGGCAGGTCGGTGCGGCCGACCGAGCCGCGAAACAGCACGTCGCCGACATGGGCGAATTTGGCGGCGCGGTTGTAGTAGACGACATGGCCGGGCGCGTGGCCGGGGCAATGCAGCACCTCGAACACATGGCCGCCAAACGACACAGTTTCCCCTTCTGCAAGGAACCGGTCGGGCACGCAATTGCGCACGCCGTCGATGCCGTAGCGCCTGCCCTGGTTTTCCAGATTGTCGAGCAGCATCTTGTCGGCTTCATGCGGGCCGATGATCTCGATGCCGAGCGCCTCCTTCAACTCCATCGCGCCGCCGGCATGGTCGATATGGCCATGCGTGATCCATATCGCTTCGGCGGTGATCGCATTGTCCTTCAACACCGCCAGCACCTTGTCGATGTCGCCGCCGGGATCGACCACCACGCCGTGCTTGTCGTCCATGTCGAACAGCATGGTGCAGTTCTGCTGGAACGGAGTGACCGGCACGATACCGGCATTGAGCTGACCCATGATCGTCCTTTCGCTGTGTCAGCGATCATGTAGAGGCATCGGCCAAGACCGTCCACGTCCGGAAGGTCAAACAGTGCGTGTCCAAAAAGAAATGGGCGGCCGAAGCCGCCCATTCTGCCAGCCCGAGATTGGCAGGCTTACTTTTTCATGGCGCCCATGACCGCGCCGAGAATGCCGGTCAGGATCGCGCCGCCGCCTGCGCCACCGACGATGTTCTGCAGGTTGAGCGCGCTGCCCAGGCCGCTGGTGGCCGCCGCGGCTGCGTCAGGAGTGATCGCGCCACCGCCGAGCAGGCTGCCGAGGATCGCCGCGCCGCCAACGCCGCCGATGGCTCCGCCCAGGATTTTGGGAAGCTGACCCATCGCCGCCGTCTTGATCGCCGCGCCGACCGCCTGACCACCGATAATGCCTGTAATGATCTGAATGATGATCGGAAGAAGCGTGTTCATGTCCATATGATTAGTCCCTCCATAGCTGCCAGCCTCCCGGGCCGACACCATCATGAGACGCCGAATTGGACGAAAGTCAAATGCACAAACGCTTAAATAAAAGGGGCGGCCTGAAAACCGCCCCTGCTTGCGAGAAAAGCTGTGACTATCGTTATTCTGCGGCAATCGCATGCTTGGGTTGAACGGCCATAGAATAGTCGTTCATGAGATTCTTGGCGATCTCGCCGACCTCGAATCGGTAAGGGCCGATCTCCGAAACCGGGGTTACTTCCGCTGCCGTTCCGGTCAGGAAGCATTGCTCGAAGCCTTCCAGTTCTTCCGGCAGGATGGCGCGCTCGATGACCTCCAGGCCGCGATCCCTGGCCAGGCCAATGACCGTGCGGCGGGTGATGCCGTCGAGGAAGCAGTCGGGCTTAGGCGTGTGGATCTTGCCGTCCTTGACGAAGAAGATGTTGGCGCCGGTCGCTTCCGCGACCTGGCCCCGCCAGTCGAGCATCATGGCGTCGGCGTAGCCCTTGGCCTCGGCGGCATGCTTGGACATGGTGCAGATCATGTAGAGGCCCGCGGCCTTCGACCGCGACGGCGCCGTGCGCGGGTCGGGCCGGCGCCATTCCGCCACATCGAGACGGATGCCCTTCAGCTTCTGCGCCGGATCGAAATAGCTCGGCCACTGCCAGATGGCGATGGCGACGTTGATGCGGTTGTTTTGCGCCGAAACGCCCATCTGCTCGCTGCCGCGCCAGGCGATCGGCCTGACATAGGCGTCCTGGAAGCCCTGCTTCTTCAGGAGCGTGGTCGAGGCGTCGTTGAGTTCGGCCACCGAATAGGGAATCTTGAAGCCGAGCAGGCGCGCTGATTCATGCAGCCGCTCGGTATGCTCGTTGAGCTTGAAGATCTCGCCGCCATAGGCGCGCTCGCCCTCGAAGACCGCGCTGGCGTAGTGCAGGCCATGGGTCAGCACGTGGATCTTGGCGTCTCCCCACGGTACGAACTCGCCATTCATCCAGATGAAGCCGTCCAGTTGATCGAAAGGAACGGATGCCATGGTAACCTCCCGCGGACAACGGCCCGCATATCTCAGTGTCGTTGCGTGTTCTTTTTTGGCCGCGCCAGGTGATTGGAGACGCCGGCCGGTGTCTCGAAGCGTAAGCGGATAATCGCGCCCTGGCAAACTCAGGAAGTTCCGGAAAAACCGGCCTGCCTTGCCTTTTCGTTCGCAATCCGCCCAAAAGCTTGTCAAAAATTACCATTGCAGGGAAATTACGTCAATAGTACTGACATAATCTCCCGTTCCCATGGAGAAATGATGACGGATAAAAGCCCAGCTGCCGGAAAACCGATCAGGACCGCGATCACCAGCGAGGACGGCATCGACTTCGCCATCATCGAACTCTTCTTCTTCGCCTATCGCGACTTCACCTCCGATCCCGATCAGATCCTGGCCGATTACGGCTTCGGCCGCGCCCACCACCGCGTGCTGCATTTCGTCAACCGCCGGCCGGGCCTGACCGTCGCCGAACTGCTCGACGTGCTGAAGATAACCAAGCAGAGCCTGGCGCGTGTGCTCAAGCAATTGATCGACACCGATCACGTCGTGCAGTTGCAAGGCCCGCGCGACCGCCGCCAGCGCGAACTTTATCCAACGGCCAAGGGCCGCGCGCTGGCGCTGGCGCTGGCGCGGCCACAGTCGCGCCGCATCCATGCTGCATTGGAAGATTCCGGCGCCGCCGAACGGACCTTGGTGGAACGCTTCCTCGAAGCGATGGTCAATCCGGAACTGAGAGCTCAGATCGACGTTGGGTCCGCAAAAATGTCAGGAAAAAGCCATGGAGAGCACTGAGAGGATCGACCAGGCGGCCGCACCGGACGACGACGCACCGCATCTGCTCGTGGTCGACGACGACACCCGTATCCGCAATCTTCTCAAGCAGTATCTGACCGAAAACGGCTTTCGCGTCACCGTCGCCGGCAATGCCGGCGAGGCCCGCCGCAAGCTCGCCGGTCTCGACTTCGACCTGCTTGTGCTCGATGTCATGATGCCGGGTGAAACCGGCGTCGACCTGACAAAGTCGTTGCGCGCCGAAAAGAATGTGCCGATCCTGATGCTGACGGCCCTGTCGGAGACCGACAGCCGCATTTCCGGGCTCGAGGCCGGCGCCGACGACTATTTGCCAAAGCCCTTCGACCCGCGCGAGTTGATCCTGCGCATTAACAACATCTTGCGCCGGGGCGGCCCGGCGGCGACGCCCAAGGTCGAACAGTTGGTGTTCGGTCCCTACACCTTCCAGATCGCCAGGCGCGAACTGAAGCGCGGCGGCGAAGCGCTTAAGCTGACCGACCGCGAACAGGAGATCCTGGCGATCTTCGCCGCCCGCGCCGGCGAAACCATCCCCCGCCACGAGCTGGTCGGTGACGATTCGGAAGTCGGCGAGCGCACCATCGACGTCCAGATCAACCGGCTGCGCCGCAAGATCGAGCGCGATCCGTCCAACCCGGTCTGGCTGCAGACCGTGCGCGGTATTGGGTATCGGCTCAGCGTGGAATAGAATGCCGGCGGCGGCTCACGTGCATGATCCCGAAAACTGGGAACCGGTTTGCGGAAAGATTATGCTCCAACAAAGAGTTAGCCGCGGATGAAAAGAGCCAATGGCGACCACGGAACTGGAACAGCCGGACAATGACGGCCTGAGCGCACGCGCCACGCGGACGTTCAAGGCGGTGCCGCGCATCTGGAACCGGTTCTGGCGTCTCGTTTCGCTTTACATGCCCAAGCGCCTCTATGCGCGCTCGTTGATCATCGTCATCGCGCCGATGATCCTTTTGCAGTCGGTCGTCGCCTTCGATTTCATGGAACGTCACTGGGCAACCGTGACGCAACGCCTGTCGCAGGCCACCGTGCGCGACATCGCCGCCATCATCGACCTGATCGAGACCTATCCGCACGACGCCGACTACGCCAACATCATCCGCATCGCGCAGGACCGCATGCAGCTCAAGGTCGACCTCCTGCCGCCCGATCCGTTGCCGCCGCCCGGTCCAAAACCGTTCTTCTCGATCCTCGACGATGTTCTCTCCGCCGAAATTACCCGCCAGATCAACCGCCCATTCTGGATCGACACGGTCGGCAATTCCAACATCGTCGAGGTCCGCGTCCAGCTCGAAAACAAGGTGCTGCGCGTCTTCGTGCGGCGCAGCCAGGCCTATGCCTCCAACACCCATATCTTCCTGATCTGGATGGTCGGTACCTCGCTGGTGCTTCTGATGATCGCCATCCCCTTCCTGCGCAACCAGATCCGGCCGATCTTGGCGCTTGCCGAGGCCGCCGAGAGCTTCGGCAAGGGCCGGCCGATGCCGCGCGATTTCCGCCCGCGCGGGGCCGAGGAGGTGCGCCGCGCCGGCTTTGCCTTCATCCAGATGCGCGAGCGCATCGAGCGCCAGATCGAGCAGCGCACGGCCATGCTGACCGGTGTGAGCCATGATCTCAGAACCATCCTCACCCGCTTCAAGCTGCAGCTGGCGCTGGCCGGCGGCAAGGCCGAGACCAAGGCGGCGCTGGACCAGGATATCGAGGACATGCAGTCGATGCTGGAAGGCTATCTCGCCTTTGCCCGCGGCGAGGCCTCGGAGGATCCGGGACGGTTCGATCTCGAAGCCTATTTCCAGAAGCTCGGCGAGGAAGCGGGTTTGCGCAAATGCAAGCTGTCGACGACGCTTTCCGGCGATCCGACCGTGCATGTGCGGCCGAACGCCTTCGCGCGGCTCTTGTCCAACGTCATCGGCAATGCCTTCCGCTATGCCAAGACGGTGGAGGTCACCGCCAATCATGGCCGCGGCTCGCTTCTGGTCACCATCGACGACGACGGCCCGGGCATCCCTCCTGACAGGCGGGAAGACGTCTTCAAGCCCTTCGTGCGGCTCGACGAGGCCCGCAACCTCGACGCCAGCGGTACCGGGCTCGGCCTGTCGATCGCCCGCGACATCGCCCGCAGCCATGGCGGCGACATCACGCTCGACGACAGCCCGCTCGGCGGATTGCGCGCCGTGATCAAGGTTCCGGCCTGATTTCTATTTGACTAACTGAGCATGATCTTGCCTGAAAAACGGTTTCGACTTTCCGGGGGCGCGGTCTGCTTCATCCGCCCGTCATGAAACCATGGTCAAGAGCGCGCATGAAGCGCGCGACCGCACTTGATTCGTCCTTGCCGCCTCACTTCGACCCCGTGCCCGCCAGGGTGCGCTGGAGCGAAGCGAGGGCGGCCGCATGGTCGCCGTTCCGGTATCGTTTCAAGGCAACCGCAGACCTCCGAAGCAAAGGGCCGCCATGCGCATATTGATGGTCACCGACGCCTGGCGCCCGCAAGTCAACGGCGTCGTCCACACGCTGGAGCGGCTCACCGAGACTCTGAAGTCCTTCGACGTCGCGGTCGAGTTCCTGACCCCGAACATCTTCCGCACCCTGCCCTTGCCGACCTACCCCGACATCCGCCTGGCGCTGACCACGCCCGGCCATGTCGCGCGCCTGATCGACGGCTACAAGGCCGACCATATCCACATCGTCACCGAAGGGCCGCTGGGCATCATGGCGCGGCGCTATTGCCGCAATGCCGGCCGGCCGTTCACCACCAGCTATCACACCCGCTTCCCCGAATATCTCAGTGCCCGCCTGCCGGTGCCGGAGAGCTGGGCCTATCGCTGGCTGCGCGATTTCCACAATTCAGGCCAGGGCACGCTGGTCGCCACCCAGTCGCTCGCCGACGATCTTGCCGCGCGTGGCTTCAACAGGTTGAGGCCGTGGACGCGCGGCGTCGACACCGATCATTTCCGGCCAGACAAAAGGAAGGACCTCGGTTTCCCCGGACCGGTTTTCCTGTGCGTCGGCCGAGTCGCCATCGAAAAGAACCTCTCCGCCTTCCTCGATCTCGACCTGCCCGGCAGCAAGGTGATCGTCGGCGAAGGTCCCGAGCTTGCCAAGCTCAAGGCGAAATATCCGAAGGCGCATTTCCTCGGCCATCGTCCCAATGACGAACTGGCCGAAATCTATGCCTCGGCCGACGTCTTCGTCTTCCCCAGCCGCACCGACACCTTCGGCAACGTCATCATCGAGGCGCTGGCCAGCGGCACGCCGGTCGCCGCCTATCCGGTGACCGGGCCGATCGACATCGTCGGCGACGGTTTTGGTGGCGCGGTGTCGAACGATTTGCGCGAGGCGGCGCTTACCGCACTCAACGTCAGCCGCGACCAGGCCCGCGAGCGCGCCATGCGCTACAGCTGGAAGGCCTGCGCGGAAATGTTCCTCGACGCGGTTGAGGAAGCATTGGGAACGACACGCAAGCTGGCGGCCTGATAGAGCCGGCGCATAGGATGCGGTGAAGTTCAGGTCTGGTCAAACACGCTCCTTGCGAGAGCTTGTGCGACAGTTGCTTGCGGTGCATTATTCGGTGTGTGTAGTTCGTTGCGGGATTGACGCCGATTTCTACGCTGGACGACGTGCCTGCAGTATCATCGAAGCGTCGCGTCTTGCGCATCGGCAAGACCGTTGCGAGGGTGTTCGGCTATTGCCGCGCGAATGCCTGGCCGCTCTTCGTGGCCGCCTGGTTTCCCTGCTTTCTGACAACGCTTTGTCTGGCGGTGCTTGCTCTTGTTCTTTTTGCCGATCCGGGGAAGGCGCCAACCTGGCTTCTATCGCGGGGCTTTGACCCCAGGACTTGGCTTTCCGCGATTGTCGCCGCGCCGTTCTCGGCGATGGTCCTTGCGTTCGTTCTGGACCGTATGGGAAATGCGCCCGAGGATGGCCGGGTCGTCGTTCGGCGCGGCATTGAGAGTGTCAAGCGCTTCGCTATCCCGGGCGTGCGCTTTGAGCTCGACCGGCGGATTCTTTTGGCCGCCCTGCTTCTCGCAGCCATCCAGCTGTTTTGCGGCTTTGCGGTCGCCGGCGAGCACAGACTGCTTTTTGCCGGCCTGATGGCCACACATGACCTGCCGCTCCGCCCCGAGGACGTCGCGCCTTGGGTGTCGGCGATGGGCGCCTTCAACCTCCTCGCGGGTGGTTTCGTCCTTGGCTGGACATATCTGTTTGTCGGCGATTTTCTGTGGACGGGATCGTTTGATCCAACCGGCTGCTGGCGTGCGCTGGATGGCAATCTTCTGCGTTTCACCGCCATAATGTTCATCGTTTTGGCAATAGTTGCCATACTCAAATATGGACTGGCCCTGGCCGGAGCTTTGATCCTGATTCCCGCGGATGGCGCGTCGCCTTCCTTCTTGACCCTTATGATGATCCATTTCGGACTGGCCTGGCCGTTCGACGTCCTGCATCTCGTGCTCTCAGCCGCAACGGTCGGAACCATTCTCGGCGCGTTCCGGCCTCGAGCTGTCGCTTCAATCCAGCCGGCTGCAGCACCACCATGATGACGCTTGCCGGGGCTTCCTGATCTAGAATAGCCGCCCGCCGTCCGGCACCTTGCGTTCGATAGCGCCCAACACCACGGCGTCCTCTTCATCGGGAAAACCGAGCGTCAGCACTTCCGACATGAACGGGCCGATCTGGCGCGGCGGGAAATTGACCACCGCGAACACCTGGCGGCCGATCAACGTTTCCGGCGTATAGTATTTGGTGATCTGCGCCGACGACTTCTTGACGCCGATGGCGGCGCCGAAATCGATCTTCAGCTTGAAGGCAGGCTTGCGCGCCTCCGGAAACGGTACGGCCTCGATGATCGTGCCGGCACGGATGTCGACACGATCGAAATCGGCGAAGCTGATTTCGGGCTTGCGCTCGTTGCTTGAACTCATCTCGAACGCGTCTTGCTCAGGCGTTGCCGAAGGTCTCGAACAGCACGCCGGCGAGCGCGTCCTTGGCCGAGGTTCCCGACCAGACGACGAACTGGAAAGCCTGGAAGTAGCACTCGCAGGCTTCCAGTGCCGAGGACAAAAGCACCTCGACCTGCTGGCTCGAGGGTTCGACCCCGCCGGCAAGCAGCAGCGACTGTCGGAACATGATGGCGCCTTCCTGTTCCCAGAGGTCGAAATGGCCGAACAGCATCTGTTCGTTGATCAGCGACAACAAACGCATCACTTCCAGCGTGCGGGTTTCCGGCACCTTGATGTCGAAGGCGCAGGCCAGATGCAGCGCCTCGAAATCCTCCATCCACGAGAAGGAGACGTGATAGTCGGTCCAGCTGCCGGCAACCGAGATCGAGATTTCGTCGTCGCCGGCCCGTTCGAAGGACCAGTCATTGTTGTGGGCCACCTGCTCGATCACATCCACGGGATGGATTTCGCGGGAAAATTCGAGTTCGAGAAGTTCCATGGAATGTTTCCTGTGTTCAGGGGAGCGCCACACGCTCCGCGGGGCACACACGACGAACAATCTTGTCTAGAACTCGGACGGCCGGGACTTCTCAACGCAAAGACCCCAGACCGGACCCCACCGCCCGGCGGCATGACCCTGCTCCGAATCATGCAACAAATTCAGTCTATTGATCGGGAGTCGCGTGAACAGCCCAATTTTTCGCACTGCGTCATTCGCATGTGGAAAGGTGCCTGTCACAAAGAGTCACGCAATGCCGGTAAGCGATTCACGGCAAAGCGATTTTCAGGCTGGTGCTTTGTGGAAAAGTTTAACGAATTATTTTTTCGGCTTGGGCTTCGCCGGAGCCGCAGGTGTGGCCTGACCGGTCAGTTCGGCGATCCTGGCCTCGAGCGCCTCGATGCGCTCGGCAAGCCTGCCGTTCTCTTCTCTCGCCTTGGCGGCCATCTCGCGCGCCGCCTCGAACTCCTCGCGCTGCACGACATCCATGGAGTTGAGGATACGCTCCGCCTGGCCCTTGAAGGCCGTCTCCACCTCGCGCCGCACACCTTGAGCGGCACCGGCGGCATCGGTCATCAGCTTGGCGAATTCATCGAGAATGCGGTTCGGTCCGGTCGACATGGCAAATCCTCGCTTGCTTGATTTGAGTTAGTGGTGCCGCGCGCCGAATGCAAGAACGTTGAGGCCGGTGCGGCATCACGTCGGAGCCAACCGGCCAAACGACTGGTAAGCCGCGCCAATAACTATTATTGTTTTGGAGGGAATATGCAGGAGCAACCCCATGGCCATTAGCGCGGATTTGGGCACCCGGCTCGAAGACATCGTCAACCAGCTTGTCGAAACAGGGCGATACAACTCGAAGAGCGAAGTGCTGCGCGAAGGCGTTCGCCTCGTCGAAGAACGCGAGAAACGCCTTGCGGCTCTCGATGCAGCTCTCGCCAAAGGCCTTTCAGACGCTGATGCTGGGCGCGTAAAGGCGGTTGACGAAGTGTTTGACCGCTTGGAGGCCAAGTACAAGGCAATGGCAGCCAAAAAGTGAAGCGGCTGGTCTTAACCGATCAGGCGGAGGCGGACCTTGAAGCCATTGGCGATTATATCGCGATGGACAACCCATTTCATGCCGCGACATTCGTGCAGGAATTGCGCCACGATTGTATGGAATTGCGCACCATGCCGGAGCGATATCCACTCTTTGAACACCATCGATCTTCCGGCATTCGGCGGCGTCCTCACGGCAACTATCTGATTTTCTATCGCGTTGGCGTAGAAACCGTTGAGATATTGCACATCCTGCACGGCTCAATGGACCTTAGAGCAATTCCGTTCCCGGATAACTGACGGATCGATACCCGAGCATGGACCGGCTTTCGAACGGCTCCTTCTGTACGGCATGGCGTCAATTCGCGTAGTGTGCTGTTTTTCTCACGACCTGCATCGAGCATGAGTCGCTTCCAATCAGGGTCACCCAATGGCAACGCCCCCGCGCCGACCGACAAATGCGATGGAAGCCGCCGAAGCTGTCTTCAAGCCGGTCAAGAAGCCGGCCGCGGCCCCGCCTCGCGAACCCTTCACCGCTCCCAATGTCCGCGAGCTTGTCTCGATCAGGATCGACCGGGCCGTGCTCGATCATTTCCAGGAAGATGGTCCCGGCTGGCAGGATAGGATCAACGACGCCTTGCGTGAACTGGTGTCCGCCAAGCCCAGGGGTTGAGCACGCCCACCCGGCGACGGAGCTGGGAGCGATCCTGTTCACGGACCATGGACGGCCGTGACCTTGCCTTGACCCTGCCAAAACCCTGCCGCATGGTCCGCGCCGATCGCAACCGAGAGCTACCCGTTGAACGAATATTTCCTGCTGCCGCTGGCGTCGCTGCCTTTCCCGAACATCAACCCGATCCTCGTCCAGATCGGGCCGCTGGCGGTGCACTGGTACGGCATCGGTTACATCGTCGGCATCCTGTTTGCCTGGTGGTATGCCAAGCGGCTCGCGGCAAATCCGAAACTCTGGCCCGACGGCGTCCTGCCGATGAAGCCGGAGGATCTCGACGATTTCATCGTCTGGGCGGCCATCGGCGTGGTTCTGGGCGGCCGCACCGGCTATGTCCTGTTCTATGACCTGGCGCGCTATATCGCCCATCCGGTCGATATCTTCGCCGTCTGGCAAGGCGGCATGTCCTTCCATGGCGGCCTGCTCGGCGTCATCCTCGCCATGACGCTGTTTTCCATGAAGCGCGGCATCCGCACATGGTCGCTGTTCGATGTCGTGGCAGCCGGCGTGCCGGTCGGCCTCGGCCTCGTGCGTGTCGCCAACTTCATCAACTCCGAACTCTGGGGGCGGCCCACCGATGTGCCCTGGGCGATCGAATTCCCCAATGGCGGTCCGTTCACCCGCCATCCGAGCCAGCTCTACGAGGCCCTGCTCGAAGGCCTGGTGCTGTTTGTCGTGCTGCGCATCCTCACCCATTCGCGTCTCAAGCTGAAGACGCCGCGCTTTGTCGGCGGCGCCTTCATCTGCGGCTACGGCCTGTCGCGCATCTTTGTCGAGTTCTTCCGCGAACCCGACCAGCAGCTCGGCTATCTCCTCGGCACCAACTGGCTGACCATGGGCATGATCCTGTCGACGCCGATGGTGCTGGCCGGCATTTGGGCGATGGCGACAGCCAAGCCGGTGACCCAAGCACAACCGCAGGTGACATGACGCGACTGAAATCCCGCATCGTCGACCTGATCGAGGCGGTGGGCCCGATGCCCGTCAACGAATACATGGCGCTGTGCCTGTTCGATCCGCGCGACGGTTACTACACGACCCGCGAACCGTTCGGCGCGGCCGGCGACTTCATCACCGCGCCGGAGATCAGCCAGATGTTCGGCGAGCTCGTCGCCGTCTGGCTTTACCAGGCCTGGACAGCAATCGGCCGGCCGATGCCGGTCACCATCGCCGAGATCGGCCCCGGCCGCGGCACGCTGATGAAGGACATGCTGCGCACCTTGTCGCGGCTCGATCCGGCCTTGGCCGATGGCGCCGCCTTCGCCATGGTCGAGACCAGCCCGCGCCTGACGGAAGTCCAGAAACAGACGCTCGGCGAGACACCATTCGATGTTTCCTGGCACGAGATCATCGACACGCTGCCGCGGCAGCCGCTGCTGATCGTCGGCAACGAATTGTTCGATGCCGTGCCCATCCGCCAGTTCGTCCGCGCCGGCGCCGAATGGCGCGAGCGCATGGTCGGCCTGGACGAGGCCGGCAATCTCTGCTTCTTCGCCGGCGCCGGCTCGGTCGACCCGACGCTGCTGCCCAGGGATGCGGGCGACGCGCCGCGAGGCGCGATCGTCGAAGTCGCGCCCGCCCGCACCGCACTGATGGCGGCCATCGCCGAGCGCATGGCCAGCGACGGCGGCGCCGGACTATTCCCCGACTACGGCCATCTGCGGCCTGGTATCGGCGACACGCTGCAGGCCTTGCGCCGGCACAATCATGAAGATGTGCTGGCCAATCCCGGCGAGGCCGACCTCACCTCGCATGTCGATTTCGCCGCTCTTGCGGCAGTCGTGCGCGCGCATGGTCTCGACGCCCATCTGTCGACGCAGGGCAATTTCCTGCTCGGGATGGGCATTCTGGAGCGCGCCGGCCAGCTGGGCGCCGATGCCGGCCAGGCGGCACGCGACAGGATATCCAATGCCGTCGAGCGCCTCGCCGGCCCGCAAGCGATGGGCGAGTTGTTCAAGGTGCTTGCCGTCATGCCACGTGGTATCTCCGTCAGGCCCTTCGCCACGGCGGATTGACTTTTTGCCGCTGCCCCTCCCAATCTCCCGTCCGGTAAGAGAGCGGCCGGACCGCCGGCTGCTTTTCCTTGACGAAACCGCCCACACGGACAACAACGCCCACATGCTCAATCAGACCAAACCGGATCCCGTTCGGTCGCCGCTGCTGGACAAGGCGCAGGCACAAGGCATCCGCCACGGCTATTTCACCCGCAATGGCGGCGTCTCCACCGGCATCTACCAGGGCCTCAACATCGGCACCGGGTCGGATGACGACCAGGCGCTGGTGGCCGAGAACCGGGCCCGTGTCGCCGACTGGATGGGCGTGCCCGCAAGCCATCTCCTGACCGCCTGGCAGATCCATTCGCCCGACGTCGTCATCGCCAGGGAACCATTCGCGGGCGAGCGGCCCAAGGCCGATGCCATCGTCACCGACCGGCCCGGCATCGCCATCGGCGCCTCGACCGCCGATTGCGGCCCGGTTCTGTTCGCGGATGCCGGCGCGCGCATCATCGGCGCGGCGCATGCCGGCTGGAAAGGCGCTTTCACCGGCGTGCTCGAAAACACCATTGCCGCCATGGAGAGCCTCGGCGCCCGTCGCGAAAACATCATCGCCGTGCTCGGCCCTTCGATCGGCCCCGACAATTACGAAGTGGGGCCGGAATTCGTCGCCCGCTTCGTCGAGGCCGACAGCGAAAATGCCCGGTATTTCGTGCCTTCGGCACATGCCGGCCATTCGATGTTCGACCTCGCCAGTTACACGGTCGACCGGCTGGCCAGGGGCGGCGTGACGGCCGAGGGTCTCGGCCGCTGTACCTATGCCGAGGAAGATCTGTTTTACTCCTACCGGCGCACCACGCACCGCAAGGAGCCCGATTATGGCCGGCAGGTTTCGGCAATCGTTTTGGAGAAGATATAATGGCGCTGCATTTTGAACGATCGGAATTCGACGCGCGGCGCGACCGGCTGATGATCGAGATGGCCGAAAAGAAGCTCGACGCCATGCTGCTGTTCGCGCAGGAAAGCATGTACTGGCTGACCGGCTACGACACGTTCGGCTTCTGCTTCTTCCAGTGCCTGGTGGTGAAGGCCGACGGCTCCATGGTGCTTCTGACGCGCTCGGCGGACCTTCGCCAGGCGCGCAACACCTCGATCATCGACAACATCGTGCTGTGGACCGACCGCGACGGCGCCAATCCGGCGGTCGACCTGCGCAACCTGCTCAACGAACTCGACCTGCTCGGCGCCCGCATCGGCGTCGAATACGACACCCACGGCCTCACCGCCTATAATGGCCGCCGCCTGGACGAGCAGTTGCAGACCTTCGGCCAGATCGCCGATGCCTCCGGCATCGTCGGCCGGCTGCGCCTGTTCAAGAGCCCGGCCGAGGTCGCCAAGGCGGAAAAGGCCGCCAATCTCTCCGACGACGCGCTGGACGCGGCCCTGCCGCTGATCAAGCAGGGCGGCGACGAGGCCCTGATCCTGGCCGCCATGCAGGGCGCGGTCTTCGCCGGCGGCGGCGACTACCCGGCCAACGAGTTCATCATCGGCTCCGGCGTCGATGCGCTGCTGTGCCGTTACAAGGCCGGCCGCCGCAAGCTCACCAAGAACGACCAGCTGACGCTCGAATGGGCCGGCGTCTTCCATCACTACCATGCGCCGATGATGCGTACCGTGCTGACCGGCAAGGTCTCCAAGCGCCATCAGGAGCTGTTCGACGCCGCACGCGCCGCACTCCTGGCCGTCGAAAAGGCGATGACGCCCGCGAACACCTTCGGCGACGTGTTCGACGCCCACGCCCGCACCATGGAATCGCACGGCCTGACCAAGCATCGGCTGAACGCCTGCGGCTATTCGGTCGGCGCCCGCTTCACGCCGTCCTGGATGGACATGCCGATGTTCTATCAGGGCAATCCCGAGCCGATCGCGCCGAACATGACGCTGTTTGCCCACATGATCATCATGGATTCCGAGACCGAGACGGCGATGACGCTTGGCCGCACCTACCTGACCACCGAATCCCAGCCGAAGCCGCTGTCCCGCCATGATCTCGACTTGATCGTGCAGTGAATCCATAATGGGAGGCGTTCTTCGCCAAGGAGTTAGAAGGCAAATGAGACGATCGCACCTGACGACCGTGTCATTGCTTGTGGCATTGGCTTTGACTGCCTGCACCAACGCAAAGGACGTTCTCGAACCCTCCGCCATCACCCCGCCGGCAGCCTCGGCACAGCCAGCACCCGCCACGCAGGGCAGCGCCGCCGCGACCGTTCCCGCCCCCCCGCCATCGACGGCCGCGCCGGCCTCCACGACCGCGGGCGCACCCGCCGCCTCGCCCGTCACCTCCGCCCAGGCCGCCGCGATCCTGTCGAAGACCCGGCTGCAGATCGCGCCGATCGTCGGCGCTTCGGTGGACGCCGCCACGCCGCTGACGGCGGAACTGCAGACACGCGCCAAGCAGCGCGGCATCACTCTGGCCGGCAGCCAGGACCAGACCGCGACCCATGTGCTCAAGGGTTACTTCTCGACGATGACGGAGGGCAAGGACACCACCGTCATCTATGTCTGGGACGTCTACGACCCCTCCGGCAACCGGCTGCACCGCATCAACGGCCAGATGAAGGCGCCTTCGACCGGTTCCGGCGGCAGTGCGGCCGACAGCTGGAAGTCGGTCTCGCCAGCCACCATGCAGGCGATCGCCGACCAGACCATCGATCAGTTTGCGGCCTTTCTCAGCGGCAAGGCGAGTTGAGGTGTTGCCAGCCGGTGATGCCGAACAGCTTTCTTAGGCTTAGCCGGCGGATTCGCGATCACGGCGCTTGCAATAGCCGCGCGGGCCGCTAAAAGCCCGGTTAAAAGGCGCAGGAGAGTCTGTTGGGGCTCTCCCTCCTCCACCAGGAACGGTGCATGAAACTCTTCGCAGGCAATTCCAACAGGGTGCTGGCCGAAGCGGTCGCTCGCTATCTCAACATCCCGCTGGGCAAGGCCAGTGTCAGGCGCTTCGCCGACCAGGAAATCTTCGTCGAAATCCAGGAGAATGTGCGCGGCGAGGATGTCTTCATCCTGCAGTCGACCTCGTTCCCGACCAACGATCACCTGATGGAACTGCTCATCATGATCGACGCCTTCATGCGCTCCTCGGCCAAGCGCATCACGGCGGTTATCCCCTATTTCGGCTATGCCAGGCAGGACCGCCGCGCTTCCGGGCGCACGCCGATCTCGGCCAAGCTGGTCGCCAACATGATCACACGCGCCGGTGTCGACCGGGTTTTGACGCTGGATCTCCATGCCGGCCAGATCCAGGGTTTCTTCGACATTCCGACCGACAATCTGTTCTCGGTGCCGGTGATGGCCCGCGACGTGAAGGCGAAATACAAGCAGCTCGGCAATGTCGTGGTGGTGTCGCCCGATATTGGCGGCGTGGTGCGCGCCCGCGCGCTGGCCAAGCGCTTCGACGCACAGCTCGCCATCGTCGACAAGCGCCGCGAGCGTCCGGGCGAATCGGAAGTCATGAACATCATCGGCGCGGTGGCCGGCAAGGATTGCCTTTTGATCGACGATATCGTCGATTCCGGCGGCACGCTGTGCAATGCCGCCGATGCGCTGCTCGCCAACGGCGCCACCAGCGTCACCGCCTACATCACCCACGGCGTGCTGTCGGGCGGCGCGGTTGCCCGCATCAGCGGCTCGAAGCTGCAGGAACTGGTGATCACCGATTCCATCCAGCCGACGCAAGGCGTGCTCGACGCGCCCAACATCCGCGTCATCTCGATCGCCGACCTGATGGGCGAGGCGATCTCGCGCACGGCAACCGAGGAATCGGTGTCGAGCCTGTTCGACTGAACCGGGACGCCCCTTTCCCGCCCATCGCCTGCATCGTGCCGCGAGCGAGATTTCCTTACGCGCTTGCCATGGCTGTTGCCCTCCAAACAATGGAGGAGCAGCAGATGCCGATCATGCAATTCCAGGAACCGCTTTCGCGCTTTCCTGGAATTTCTCCATAGGCCCGAGATCAAGCGCCACTCCAGCGATCGGCAGGGACGCGGAGCAGGAGCATTCAACTGATGATCCGCTGCCGTTCGCCGGTCTCGTCGGCGCGTTCGATGGCGTCGATGACGCGATGACGCCTCACCGCTGTCGCGAAATCCGGCACCAGAGCGGTTCCCGAAGCAAGGTCGCGGGCGAGTTGCGCATAAAGCCGCGCGACATTGGCCGGCGGCCCGGCCAATCCGTCGATGCGGTGCCTGTAGGCCTGCGGTATCGCGATCGGGGCGAAGCCATCGCTTCCCCTTTGCCCGCTGATCGCGAGGTCAGCCATGTTGGCGTAACCGCTCCGCGCCTCGAGCACGAGGCTGCCCTCTCGTCCCCTGATCTCCCACACGAAGTCGCGTCCACGCGATGGGCCGGCGCTGTAGTGGATGGACGCCGCGACGCCGCGGTCGACGGTGGCATTAACCAGCACCTCTTCAGGCATGTCGGCCGGGACCGGCTGGCCATCGCTCAGGCGGATCACCTCGCCGCGTATCTTGAGCTGTGCCGAAAGCGCATCGACCTCGCCAAGCACCGAAACCAGCATCTCCAGCGCATGGCCCAGCACAACCGCCTGCAGCGTGGCGCCATTGTTCTTGTGCGCCATGAATTCGTAATGCGGATCCATGCGCCCGGCCCAGACATCGTCAGGCGCAAAACCCCTGATGTTGGTGCTGACCGGCTCGCCGATAAAGCCCTGCCCGATCAGGTCGCGGGCGAGATGCACCGCCGGGCTGAAATGCCCTTGCAGCCCGATGACGGTTTTCACGCCCGCTTTCGCCGCCTTGCGCTCGAGATCGATCGCTTCAGTGAGATTGCGGCCGAGCGGCCACTCGCAATAGACATGCTTTCCCCTGGCGATTGCATCGGACGCAATCTCGTGGTGTTCGGTCACCTTGACGCCGACCACAACAAGGTCGATCTCGGGCCGCGACACCAGGTCCCGGTGGTTGTCGAAGGCAAGGCCCGCGCCCAAAGCGCGCGCCGTGGCATCCGCCGTCTCCTGCCGCGTGGTGCTGACCCCACGGATTTCGAATGCGTCCAGGCCCCTCAGCGCCGGCAGATGCGCCACGCCCACCCAACCACGCCTGGAACTTGCCCCGACGATCCCGATGCCAATCTTTTTCATGTCTGCACACCAACTCCAATGCGGTCTTCAAGGCGCTGACCATCGGGGATGGCAACCGTGTTTTCCATGCTGGTTTGGCCGGAATTTCTTGCCGTTCGTCCGATATGCCATCGAAGTTGCTTGAGCCTTCCGGAGGAACGGTGTTAATTTTCCGGCCATGCTTGATAATCTGTCCACATCGGCCTTCGCCTCCGAACGCGACCCGTTGAGCGAAGTGCTGCAGGATCTACGCATTTCAGGCGTCGAATACGGCTATTGCGGCCTGTCCAGACCATGGGCGGTGAGCGTGCCGGGCAATGCCATGCTGCGCGTCCATTTCGTCATCAGCGGCGAGTGCTGGCTGCGCCCGCAGGGGCGGCCGCCGCTGAAGCTGGTGAAGGGTGATGCCGCGCTGCTTCCGGGCGGGGCAAGCCACATCGTCTCGGACCATCCGAGCCGCCGCGCACGCCCCCTGTCGGATTTCCCGCGTGAAGAGATCGGCGACCACATCTATCGGCTGAAGATCGGCCAGGCTGCCTTGTCGGCTGTGATGGTGTGCTGCGGCGTCGACTTCGCCGAGCCTGTGATGCATCCGCTGCTGACGCTGATGCCCCCGGCACTCGTCGTTCACGCGGCGAAGGGCATGGACCCGATGCTGCCGATGCTTCTCGACGCCATGGCCGACGAGATCGCCGAGCAGCGCATGGGCTCGGCGACGGTGCTGATCCGGCTTGGCGATGTGCTGATCACGCGGCTGCTGCGGTCCTGGGTCGAGGCCAGTTGCGACGACGCCACGCAAGGCTGGTCGGCCGCCATCCGTGACGCCCGCATCGGCCAGGCCCTGGCCGCGATCCACCGCGAGCCCGGCCGTCCATGGTCGGTCGAAGCGCTGGCCGGCGTCGCCGGCGCCTCGCGCTCGACCTTCTCCGAACGCTTCACCGCGCTGCTCGGCCTGTCGCCGGGCCAGTACCTCACCCGCTGGCGCATGCGCCGCGCCGCCGCCTGGCTGCAGACGGAACGGCTGAGCGTCGCGCAAGTGGCCGATCGGCTCGGCTATGAATCGGAAGCCGCCTTCAGCCGCGCCTTCAAGCGCGTCGTCGGATCGCCGCCGAGCGCGCTGCGCCGGAAATCTACCGCCACCCGCCCGCGGCCGTGATGCGCTCGCCGCTCACCCATCCCGCCTCGTCGGAGGCTAAAAACACCGCCACCTTGGCAATATCCTCCGACTGGCCGAAGCGGCCGAGCGGGGTGACCGCCACCAGCGCCTTTTCGTGTTCGCTACCAACGATGCCGATGCGCTGTAGCCCTTCGGTGTCGACGCCGCCCGGCGCGATCGAATTGACGCGGATGTGGCGGTGGCCGAGCTCGCGAGCCATTGACAGCGTGATCGAGTCTACGGCCGCTTTGGTGGCGGCATAGACCACCGAATTCGGCTGCGGATTGAAGCTGGCGACCGAACTGATGTTGACAATGCTGCCGCCCGTTGGCCCGAAATGCCTGGCCGCTTCCTGGGTGGCCAGCACGACGCCCAGCACATTGGTGTCGAACTGGCGGTGGAAAGCGGCCTCGGTGACCGCCTCCAGCGGCTCGAACTCGAACACGCCGGCATTGTTGACCAGGATGTCGACGCCACCGAACGTGGTTTTGGCCGCTTCGAACAGACCACGCACATCGGCCATCTTGGCAACATCGCCCTGCACCGCAACCGCGCGGCCGCCACCCGCCTCGATTGCCGCGACGACACGCTCGGCCCCTTCCCGCGACGAGGCATAATTGACCACCACGGCCGCGCCCGCCGCGCCCAAAGCTTTGGCTGTTGCCGCGCCGATGCCCTTGGAAGCGCCGGTGACGATGGCGACCTTGCCATTCAGACTGCTCATCAAATCTCTCCTTGTGTTGACGATGAGCAGCTATTTAAGATTGCTGGGAATTCATATTAGTCCGATATATAGCCCTTCTTTCCTGCCTGTAATTCCGTAATCAATTCCGTCTCGCCAAGCGATGTGCCGACATGACCACCATCCTCGAAAAAACCGCCGGCCTTGTCGCCTTCGTGCGCACGGTGGATGCCGGCTCTTTCCAGGCCGCCAGCCGATTGATCGGCTCCAGCCCGTCTGCCGTGTCGAAAAGCGTCGCCAAATTGGAGCGTCGGCTTGGCGCGAAACTTATCCAGCGCTCGACGCGGCAACTGGGGCTGACCAGCGAAGGCATCGCCTATTACGAGCGCGTGGCCCCACTGCTACGCGCGCTGGACGATGCCGGGGATATCGTCCAGAACACCGGCACGGCGCGAGGGCTGTTGCGCGTGACCGCCCCGGTGGAACTCGGCCGCGGCCTGATTGCCTCGTGGGCACAGCTGTTCCTCACCGAGCAGCCCGAGGTGAAGCTGGAGCTCAACGTCACCGACCGTCACGCCGACCTGATCCGGGAAAACTATGATGTGGCGGTGCGCATCGGCGCGCTGACGGATTCCGGCCTCACCGCGCGCGGCATCGCCAGCCTGCCCACCCTGCTGGTCGCCGCCCCCGCCTATCTCCAGCGACGAGGCACTCCCGCCTCGATCGCGGATCTGCGGGCTCACGATTTCATCCGCTACATCAGGTCCGGCCGGCCGCTCTCGGTCACTTTCGCCGATGGTACCGAAATCATGCCCGACGGCCGCTTCGACACCGATGACGGTGGCGCCATCCGCCACGCCGCACTCGCCGGCGCCGGCATCGCTCACCTCATGCAATTTGCCGTGAAGGAAGACCTCAACGCCGGCCGCCTGCTGCGCGTGGTGCCCGACATGCCACTGCCGACCATGCCCGTGCATATAGTGCACGCCTTCGGCCGACAGTTGCCGGTGCGGGCAAGGTTGTTCGTCGAGTTTCTGGTGCGGCAGATGGGGCGGTTGGATCGATAGCGCCTCGAACCGGATGCAAAGGTAACAGTCTATAGATTCTCCGCAGCGGCCGGCCGGCTGAAGAGGATGCCGTACGCTTGGGTGCTCCGATTTTGCATGATCAGGCGCAGCACCGTTCCCGGGATTAACTCAGGGTGCCGGAGCCTCGAGTCGAGGCTGAGTCCGCCGCATGGCTTCGCCATTGTCGCGCGCGCCGCGCATATAGCCGCGCGGCGAGGAGCCGAGCATGCGCTTGAACATAGTGATGAAGGCCGGCACGCTGTCATAGCCGAGATCGAGCGCCACCCTGGTGATCGGCTCGCCATCGGCGAGCCTCGGCAAGGCCGCGAACAGGCAGGCCTGCTGGCGCCACGTCGACAGCGACAGGCCGGTCTGGCGCTGGAAGGCGCGCGTGAAGGAGCGCCGGCTCATGCCAGCGGCGTCGGCCCATTCGTCGATCGTCGCATGCGGCGAAGGGGCCGCGACGAAGCGACGGCACAGCGCCGCCAGCCTGGGATCGGACGGGAACGGCAGGCCGAGCGGCCGCTCCGGCAATTGCGGGATCTCGTGCAGGAGCAGGTTCATGATCAGGCCGCCGCGTCCCTCCAGTTCGCCGCCTTGCGGCAGCTTCTCGGATTCCACGATCAGGCTGTGCATCAGGTCGGTGATGCCGACGACGCGCATGCCCTCCGGCAGGCCCGGGATCGCCTGCGGCATGACATAGACCGAGCGCATCGACACATCGCCCAGCATCTCGACGGAATGTTCGATACCGGCCGGAATCCACATCGCATGGTCGGGCGGCACCATCCAGCGCCCATGCCGCGTCGTCACCAGCACGACACCGACCAGCGCATGCAGCAACTGGCTGCGGCTGTGGTGGTGGTGCGGCACGTGGTAGCCGTCCGGATATTCCGTCGGCAACACCACCGCCGGCCCGACCGCCTGCTCGAGCCACTGCCAACGCAGCCCGTGCAATTGCCCGAGATCGGTGTGGCCGGCGCCGAAAATCTCCCTGGCTTTTGGCATTCGGTATGGCCCACTTGCGAAACTATTGGACCAAACCACGAAAGAAGTCGCTTGGCAACCGGACTATAAGGCTGCCTGCGGGAAGCGCCCGCCACGTCGCCTGCGGGAACAACCCGCCAAAAAGACTACGGAGCCTATCTTGACCGATACGACAGCCACCAGCGTCGCGCCGCCTGCGACCGCCAGTCACGCTTCAGCCCAGGCGACGGCCTTCACCGTCATCCTGGCGGTGAGCCTGTGCCACTGCATCAACGACATCATGCAGTCGCTGCTATCGGCCATTTATCCGCTTCTGAAAGACAATTACGGCCTCGACTTCTGGCAGATCGGCCTGTTGACCTTCACCTTCCAGGTGACGGCATCGCTACTGCAGCCGATCATCGGCGCGGTCACCGACAAGCGGCCGATGCCTTATTCGCTGCCCTGGGGCATGGCGTCCTCGCTGATCGGCCTGGTCGTGCTGGCCTATGCCGGGCACTACTACCTGCTGCTGATCGGCGCCTCGCTGATCGGCATCGGTTCGGCGATCTTCCATCCGGAATCCTCGCGCATCGCCCGCTTCGCTTCCGGCGGCCGGTTCGGCCTGGCGCAGTCGCTGTTCCAGGTCGGCGGCAATTTCGGCCAGTCCATGGGCCCGTTGCTCGCCGCCTTCATCGTCGTGCCCTTCGGCCAGACCAGCATCGCCTGGTTCGCCGTCGGCTCGCTGATCGGCATCGTCATCCTGTGGCAGGTCGGCGGCTGGTACAGCCGTCTGCGCGCCGCGCAAGGCAATCGCAAGACGGCAAGCTTCGTCTCGCCCTTCCCGCGCCGCAAAGTTATGTGGGCCTTGGCGGTGCTGACCTTGCTGGTGCTGACCAAGAACGCCTACATCGCCAGCCTCGCCAGCTACTACACCTTCTACTCCATCCATAAGTTCGGCGTTTCGGTGCAGATGTCGCAGGTCATGCTGTTCCTCTTCCTTGGCTCCTCGGCGCTGGGCATCCTGCTCGGCGGTCCGTTCGGCGACCGCTATGGACAAAAGGCGATGATCTGGTTCTCGATCGTCGGCGTGCTGCCCTTCACGCTGGCGCTCCCCTACGCCAACCTGGAATGGACGATGGTGCTGACCGTGCTGATCGGCCTCATCCTGTCGTCGGCCTTCTCCAACATCGTCGTCTTCGCGCAGGAACTGGTGCCGGGCCGCGTCGGCACGATCGCCGGCATCTTCTTCGGCTTCGCCTTCGGCGTCGGCGGCATCGCGGCCGCCGTACTTGGCGTCGTCGCCGACATGAAGGGCATCGATTTCGTCTTCCAGATCTGCTCCTACCTGCCGTTCTTGGGGCTGCTGACGGTGTTCCTGCCCAACATGAAGCAAGCCCGCAAGGCGCAAGCAGCCGCTTAAATCATCCGGGCTGTGTCCAGGCAAAGGCACCCGCCACATGGCGGGTGCCTTTTTCGTTCAGGCGGAAAGGTTTCAGGCCTTGAAGAAGGCCAGCAGGTCGGCGTTGATGATTGCGGCGTGGGTCGTGGCCATGCCGTGCGGAAAACCCTTGTAGATCTTGAGCTCGCCCTTCTTGAGCAGCTTGATGGTCAACAGCGCCGAGTCGGCGATCGGAACGATCTGGTCGTCATCGCCATGCATGACCAGCACCGGCACGTCGATCTTTTTGAGGTCCTCGGTGAAGTCGGTCTCCGAGAAGGCCTTGATGCAATCGTAGTGCGCCTTGGTGCCGCCCATCATGCCCTGGCGGTACCAGTTGTCGATAACACCCTGCGAAACCTCGGCGCCCGGACGGTTGAAACCGTAGAACGGGCCGGTGGGAACATCCACGTAAAGCTGGGCGCGGTTGGCGGCGACGCCGGAGCGGAAGCCGTCGAACACCTCGATGGGAAGGCCGCCGGGATTGGCCGGCGTCTTGAGCATGATCGGCGGCACCGCGCCGAGCAACGCTGCCTTGGCGACGCGTCCGCCCGCTCCATACTGGGCGACATAGCGCGCCACCTCGCCGCCGCCGGTCGAATGGCCGACATGGATGGCATCCTTGAGGTCGAGATGCGCGGCAAGTTCAGCCACGTCGGCGGCGTAGGTGTCCATCTCGTTGCCGACATCTGTTTGGGTCGAGCGGCCGTGGCCGCGGCGGTCATGGGCGATGACGCGGTAGCCCTGTGCCAGGAAGAAGAGCATCTGGGCGTCCCAGTCGTCGCTGCTCAACGGCCAGCCGTGATGGAAGACGATAGGCTGACCGGTTCCCCAGTCCTTGTAATAGATCTGCGTGCCGTCCTTGGTGGTGATCGTGCCGCTGCCTGAGCCTGATTTGGTCTGCGAGGTCATCTCAATCTCCGTTAAATTTGGTGTCGCGATAAACAATATCGCGATATCAATATTGCTAACGCAGCTTGATCCCCGTGTCCACAAAAAATATATATCGCGATATCATTTCTCGTGGTACATACTTGAGGCGCTTAATCGGCAAAGGACTGCGTCGTGCCTCTCCCGTTGGACAATCAGCTCTGTTTCACGCTCTACGCCACCAGCATGGCGATCAACCGCACCTACAAGCCGATGCTGGACGAGATGGGCATCACCTATCCGCAATATCTCGTACTCAACGCGTTGGGCGAGGCCGACGGCATGTCGGTCGGCGCGATCGCGCACAGGCTCGCTCTGGAATCGAGCACCGTCACGCCGCTGGTCAAGCGTATGGAACAGGCTGGCGTGGTGACCCGCCAGCGCAATCAGGCCGACGAGCGCCAGGTACAGGTCGACCTGACATCCGCCGGCCGCAAGCTGCTCGTCCAGTGCAATTGCCTGAACGAGACCCTGATCGAGCGCTCGGGCATGACGCTGGCCGAACTCGACGCCCTGAACCGGCAGGTCCAGGCACTGCGCGATGCGTTGAGCGGCGACCGGTAGCGACGGCTCTTCGGCCGCCGCTTGCACCTGGGACCACCTTCCGCTATAGAGCCGCCACCCGCGTAGACACCCTTGGAGGCAACGCGGCGGAAGGCTGCCTTCCCCTTGTGATCCCGAACAAAGATCCGCTCGCTGCGGTTTCCGGCATTCGGACATCGAGGTCCGGCGGCTTTCGACGTTTGCGGCCTGGCACATCGCCAACCGTAGGCGCTCCATAACACGCGAAAGGAAAAGCCATGAGCCACGATACTTACGAGCTCAAGGCCGAAGCGCGCGAACAGGTCGGTAAGGGGTCCGCCCGAGCAGTTCGCCGCAACGGTAAAGTGCCTGCAGTAATTTACGGTGACAAGCAGCCTCCCCTGGCGATCGCGCTCACCTACAAGGACATCTTCTACAAGATCCATGGCGGCGGGTTCCTGACCACGGTCGCCACGATCGATGTCGACGGCAAGAAGATCCAGGTCCTGCCGAAGGACTTCCAGCTCGACCCGGTCAAGGACTTCCCGATGCATGTGGATTTCCTGCGCATCGGCAAGGACACGGAAGTCAATGTCGACGTGCCTGTCCACTTCATCAATGAAGACAAGTCGCCCGGCATCAAGCGCGGCGGCGTGCTCAACATCGTGCGTCACGAGGTCGAGTTCCACTGCCCGGCCAATGCGATCCCGGAATTCATCACCGTCGATCTCACCGGCGCCGACATCGGCGATTCGATCCATATCTCGGCGGTCAAGCTGCCGGCTGGCGTCAAGCCGGTCATCTCCGATCGCGACTTCACCATCGCGACCATTGCCGGTTCGGCGGCGATGAAGCCGGAGACTGAAGAGACGGCTGAGGTTGCGGCCCCCGAAGCGGCTCCTGCCGCCGAAGAGAAGTAACTCTTTCACGCCCGGAGCAGACGATGCCAGGGAAGACGGCGCTTGTCTTTGCAGGCCTCGGCAATCCGGGCGCGAAATATGCTGAAAACCGGCACAATGTCGGCTTCATGGCGGCGGACGCTATCGCCCGCCGCCATTCCTTTTCGCCCTGGTCGAAGAAGTTCCAGGGCCTGATCGCCGAGGGCACGCTCGGCGGTGAAAAGATCATCCTGATCAAGCCGCAGACCTTCATGAACCTGTCCGGCCAGTCGGTCGGCGAAGCGCTGCGCTTCTACAAGCTCGACCTTTCCGCCCTCACCGTCTTCTATGACGAGATCGATCTTGCCGAAGGCAAGCTGCGCATCAAGACCGGCGGCGGTGCCGGCGGCCACAACGGCATCCGCTCGATCGATGGCCATGTCGGCAACGCTTATCGCCGCGTGCGCATCGGCGTCGGCCATCCCGGCGTCAAGGAAATGGTCCAGCATCATGTGCTCGGCGATTTCGCCAAGGCCGACCGCGACTGGCTCGACCCGTTGCTCGACGCGATCGCCGACAACGCTGCCATGATCGTCAAGGGCGACGAATCCGGCTTCATGAACAAGGCCGCCCTTGCCGTACAGGGCAAGGCGGGCGCCGAACCGGAAAAGCCGGCGCAAAAACAGGCTCCGAAACAGCAAAGCCATGTCCGCCAGGCCCGCCCCCAGCAGGCGCCCGCCAAGCTGCCCGAGACCGGCCCGATGGCGGCGATGCTGAAGAAACTGTTCGGCAACAAGGACTGAGCCGCGGGACCATCGGCGTTACAGGGCTTGACGTTCCCAACCCCTATCGCCCATAGCCCTCATCAAATTTCGCTTTTCCCGATAGGACCGGACAAAATGGGTTTCAAATGCGGCATCGTTGGCTTGCCCAATGTCGGCAAGTCGACGCTCTTCAACGCGCTGACGAGGACGGCCGCCGCACAGGCCGCCAACTATCCGTTCTGCACCATCGAACCGAACACCGGCGAGGTGGCGGTGCCGGACCCGCGCCTGCAGAAGATCGCCGCGATCGGCAAGTCGAAGGAGATCATCCCGACTCGCATCTCCTTCGTCGATATTGCCGGCCTGGTGCGCGGCGCCTCTAAGGGCGAAGGGCTGGGGAACCAGTTCCTCGCCAACATCCGCGAGGTCGACGCCATCGTCCACGTGCTGCGCTGCTTCGAGGATGACGACATCACCCATGTCGAGGGCCGCATCGACCCCGTCGCCGACGCCGAGACGGTCGAGACCGAGCTGATGCTTGCCGACCTCGACAGCCTCGAGCGCCGCATCGTGCAATTCCGCAAGCGCGCCGGCAGCAAGGACAAGGAAGCCACCGCCGTGCTGCCGATGATGGAGGCAGCGCTCGAGTTGCTGCAAGCCGGCAAGCCGACCCGCATCCTGCTCAAGGGTATTTCGGCCGAAGATTTGCGCATCCTGCAGGGGCTGAACCTGCTCACCTCGCATCCCGTGCTCTATGTCTGCAACGTCGCCGAGGCCGATGCCGCGACCGGCAACGAGCACACAAAGGCTGTGGAGAAAATGGCCGCCGCGCAGGGCGCCGGCACCGTAGTGATCTCGGCGGCGATCGAGGCGGAAGTCGCCCAGCTTTCCGACGAGGAGGAAATGGAATTCCTATCCTCGCTCGGCCTCGACGAGCCCGGCCTGAACAAGGTGATCCGCGCCGGCTACGACCTGTTGCACCTCATCACCTATTTTACCGTTGGGCCGAAGGAGACGCGCGCCTGGACCGTGCACAAGGGCGACAAGGCCCCTCAGGCGGCTGGCGTCATCCACACCGATTTCGAGCGCGGCTTCATCCGCGCCCAGACCATCGCCTACAACGACTTCATCACACTGGGCGGGGAAGTGGCGGCCAAGGAAGCCGGCAAGGCGCGCGATGAAGGCAAGGAATATGTCGTCCAGGACGGCGACATCATGCTGTTCAAGTTCAACACGTGACCCTCCTGCCCAGTCGACAATGACTGGGCGGAAGTAGAGCCGACGAAGCTTTCGTACCACCGGCTCCTCGACGAATTTTTCTGAGTGGCCGATGCCAGCCGGCCCTGCTCGGCTTGTCTTGATTTTGTCATGCCGCGGGTCTAAGCGGCAGCCACACGGTCGGCGTGCGACGAAAAACCGTGCAATCCGACACGATGCGTAACCTCAACGCGGCTCTGGCAGGGAGATTCGGCGATGATCAAGGCCTTCGTCGTCGACAATGATCGCCTGCGCCTCACCGACGACCTGCTGGTCAATGGCGACAAGGTCGTCTGGGCCGATCTCGTCAATCCGACCAAGGAGGAAGAGGCCACCATCGAAAGCTGGCTCGGCATCGCCATCCCGACCCGCGAGGAGATGGAGGAGATCGAGATTTCAAGCCGCCTCTATATCGAGGACGGCGCCTACTTCATGACCGCCACCTTGCCCGCGCAGACCGAGGTCGACGATCCCCTGATGTCGCCGGTCACCTTCGTGCTCGCCGGCGCCAGGCTGATCACCGTACGCTATCACGAACCGAAGGCGTTCAAGACCTTCCCGCTGCGCGCCGAGAAGGTGGCGACCGGCTGCAGCAGCGGCGACACCATCCTGATCGGCCTGCTGGAGGCGATCGTCGACCGCCTCGCCGACATCCTCGAGCGCGCCGGCCGCGATGTCGAAGTGATTTCGCGCGACATCTTCGAGGCGCGCTCGACCAAGGTGTCGAAGCGCAACCGCGACTTCCAGGAACTGCTGAAGGCCATCGGCCGCAAGGAGGACATCGCCTCCTCCATCCGCGACAGCCTGATCTCGCTGCAGCGGCTGGCGGGTTTCCTCGCCCATGTCGCGACTCTGACCAAGATGAGCAAGGACGTCCGCGCCCGCATCAAGACCCTGTCGCGCGACGTGCTGTCGCTTGCCGACCACGCCACCTTCCTGTCGCAGAAGATCTCCTTCCTGCTCGACGCCACGCTCGGTATGATCTCGATCGAGCAGAACGCCATCATCAAGATCTTCTCCGTCGCCGCCGTCATCTTCCTGCCGCCGACACTGGTCGCCTCGATCTACGGCATGAATTTCGATGTCATCCCCGAGCTGAAGTGGGAGTTCGGCTATCCCTTCGCCATCGCCATGATGGTGCTGTCGGCGATCCTGCCTTTCTGGTATTTCCGCCGCCGCGGCTGGCTCTGAACACCCGCTGCCTGGGCCTGGCTCACCAGAAAGGGCTTGACCAAACCGCCCGCGGCCTGCATCCGGGTTTTCCGATCCAAAGGGATCGCGCATTCTACAACCGGATTTGCTGACCATGACCGGAAAGACATGGGCGTATGAGGACTTCGTCGAGGGGGCCTCGTTCGACCTCGGCGCGAAAAAAGTAAGCGCGGCCGAGATCATCGAGTTCGCCAGCGAGTTCGACGCTCAGCCGATGCATCTCGACGAGGAGGCCGGCAAGGCCAGCATCCTCGGTGGCCTCTCGGCCTCGGGCTGGCACACCTGCGCCATGTTCATGCGCATGCTGTGCGATGCCTTCCTGCTGGATTCCACCTGCCAGGGCGCGCCCGGCGTCGATCAGGTCAAATGGAAGAAGCCGGTGCTCGCCGGCGATACGCTGCGGGGCAACCTGGTGGTTCTCGCCAGGCGCCTGTCGAAATCGAAGCCGCAACTCGGCTTCGTGACCATGCGCAGCGAACTGGTCAACCAGCGCGGCGAAAGTGTCTTCGAGCTCGAGAACTCCATCATGTTCCTGACGCGCGATGCCGCTGGGAGCCTGTCATGACATTGGACGAATTCTTCCGCATCGGCACCACGGTGACGCTGGGCTCGCACACATTCGAGCCCGAGGCGATCAAGGCGTTCGCCCGCAAATACGACCCTCAGATCTTCCATATCGACGAGGAGGCGGCGAGGAAGAGCGTGCTTGGCGGGCTCTGCGCCTCCGGCTGGCACACCGCGGCCACCTGGATGAAGCTTAATCTGGAAACCCGCCTGGACGCCGAAGGCTGGGACGGCCCGGTGCCCGAATTCGGCCCCTCGCCCGGATTCAAGAACCTGAAATGGCTAAAGCCCGTCCATGCCGGGCAAACCATCACCTTCGCACGCACGGCGCTTTCCCACCGCCCCATAGCGTCCCGTCCCGGCTGGCGGTTGCTGGCGCTGCTCTGCGAGGCCTCCGATTCGACCGGCGCCAAGGTGCTGGAATTCGAGAGCGCCGTGCTGGTGAAGGTGGAATGAGGTGTCTTTCCCTTCTCCCACAAGGGGAGAAGGGAAAAATGCTCAATGCCCCTCGAACCCGATCAGCGTCCTCACCGGCACGCCGAGCGCTTCGAGCTTGGCGCGTCCGCCCAGATCCGGCAGGTCGATGACGAAGCAGGCGGCGAGGATGTCGGCGCCGATCTGGCGCAGCAGCTTGACCGCCGCTTCCGCCGTGCCGCCGGTGGCGATCAGGTCGTCGACCAGGATGACCTTCTCGCCGGGCGCGACGCCGTCCTTGTGCATCTCCATCTCATCCAGCCCGTATTCCAGGCTGTAGGCGACGCGCACGGTCTCGTAAGGCAGCTTGCCCTTCTTGCGGATCGGCACGAAGCCGGCCGAGAGCTGGTGGGCGACGGCGCCGCCGAGGATGAAGCCGCGCGCCTCGATACCGGCGATCTTGTCGATCTTCTGCCCGGCATAGGGATGCACCAGCTCGTCGATGGCGCGGCGGAAGGCGCGTGCGTTGCCGAGCAGCGTGGTGATGTCGCGAAACAGGATGCCGGGCCTGGGATAGTCCGGGATGGTTCGGATCGACGCCAGCAGCGTGTCTTCGAGAGAGGATTTCATGAAGCGGCTCCGGGTGATCCAGCTGACAGAAGCGAAACGGCGCGGGGCCGATCGTAGCCCGGCGCGGCCGACAACGGCTAGCGCGATGTGACGGTCGACACAAGCACGTCCGGCAAAGGATATGGCGGCAAACGCGAGGCGATTTCCTTGCAGTGGGCGCAGGCCGCGGCCGACACGAAAAGGGGCGCCCGAAGGCGCCCCGCTCGGAAAGATGGCTACCGGCCAGTCCTACATGCCGAGGTCGGAACGAAGCTCCGCCCTGGCCACTTCGTACTCGGCCTTGAAATCCTCGCGGTTGAGCAGGACCGCGGCGATGACGCTGCCGGAAATCTTGCCCATCTCGACGTCGGACGGATAATGGATGCCGCCGACGATGCGGTTGTGGGCGAACTCGGCCGCGCGCGCCATGATCTGGGCCCGCTTTTCCGGAACCATGTCAGCCAGGATGATGCCCATCATCGTGCCGACGGTCGCATGGCCGGACGGCCAGGAACCGGAGCTCGAGAGCTTGACCACCGGCTTGACGAGATCGCTGAGCTGGTGCGGACGCGAACGCTTCCAGACGTCCTTGGCCGGATCGACGACGGCGCCTTCGGTCTCCACCACGCGATCGAAGAAGGCGCTGAATTTCGGCAGCTTGTCCTTGTTGAAATCCGGCCCCATGACATCGGCGAAACGCCAGACGTTTTCCTCGGCATCGGCGATGGCGCGGGCTTCCATTTCGGGTGTGCGCGTGACTTGCATGGTCAGCACCTCGCCAAGCTCGGCCTTGGTCTCGGCCGAATCATTGGCCGGAGGCGGCGGCAGGATCATCGTCAGGTC
This sequence comes from Mesorhizobium sp. M8A.F.Ca.ET.218.01.1.1, assembly GCF_004791165.1. Lineage (GTDB taxonomy): Bacteria > Pseudomonadota > Alphaproteobacteria > Rhizobiales > Rhizobiaceae > Mesorhizobium. The sequence goes on from NZ_SRUZ01000011.1 coordinate 131,829, forward strand.
GACATCCTTGTTGGTAATGAAGGGTTTCGCGTCTTCGGCGCGGGCCGCGGAACCAACGACGAGCAGCAGCAGGCCTGCCGCAAGCGATGCGTATCTTTTCATGGGCGTGATCCTTTGATGAGAGCACCGCAGGATCGCGATGTGCGATGACGGCCATGTGACACCGCCGACGCGTGGCCTGAGCTATCCACCCCAAAAGCAGAAAAGGGCACCTCGCGGCGCCCCTTTTGAATTCCAGACTATGGCATCGCTTAGTGAGCGACGGCTTCCCATACCTTACGCTTGGTCAGGTAGACCAGGGCGCCAAACAGAAGCAGGAACACCAGCACGCGGAAGCCCATCTTCTTGCGGTCTTCCATGTGCGGCTCGGCCGCCCAGGTCAGGAAGGCAGCCACGTCGCGGGAATACTGGTCGATGGTCTGCGGCGAGCCGTCGTCATAGGTCACCTGGCCGTCGGAGAGCGGCTTGGGCATCTTCAGCGACACGCCGGACATGAAGTACGGATTGTAGTGGGTGCCTTCCGGGATGACCATGCCGGCGGGCGGCGTCTCGTCGTAGCCTGTCAGCAGCGAATGGATGTAGTCAGGACCACCCGCATCATACTGGGTGAAGATGTCGAAGACGAACTGCGGGAAGCCGCGCTCGACGCCGCGCGCCTTGGCCAGCAGCGACATGTCGGGCGGCGCCGCGCCGCCATTGGACGCAGCGGCGGCTTCCTCATTGGCGAAGGGCGCCGGGAAATGGTCGGACGGCTTGCCGGGACGGTCGAACATGTCACCGGCATCGTTGGGGCCGTCGTGGATGGTGTATTCTGCTGACAGCGTCTTGATCTGCGCGTCGCTATAGCCGAGGTCCGACAGCGTGCGGAACGCCACCAGGTTCATCGAATGACAGGCCGAGCAGACTTCCTTGTAGACCTTCAGGCCGCGCTGCAGCTGCGCCTTGTCATAGGTGCCGAACGGGCCGGTGAAGCTCCAGCTCATTTCCTTCGGCTCGTTGATCGGGAAATGCGTGGGTGCCGCCGCGTTGTGCGCTTCTTCGGCCGCGAACGCCCAAGTGCCTGCAACCCCAGTGCCGGCGGCCACAAGGCCGACCAGCGCCAGCGAGGTGAGAATCTTCTTCATGCCAAATCCCCTTAGATTCTCTACCGCTCAGCCCTTGGTCTCGGGTGCTGCCGTGGCGCCCGCCGGATGTCCGCCGCCACCCTTGTTCTTTTCGAGCACCGCCTCGGTGATCGAGTTCGGCAGCCTGCGCGGAGTCTCGATCAAGCCGAGCACGGGCAGCGCGACCAGGAAGAAGGCGAAGTAGAACAGCGTCGCCATCTGCGCCATGAACACATAGCTACCTTCCGCCGGCTGCGAGCCCAGCCAGCCCAGCAGGATGGCATCGGCCACGAACAGCCAGAAGAACAGCTTGTACCAGGGCCGGTAGACCGCCGAGCGCACCTTGGAAGTGTCGAGCCACGGCACCAGGAACAGCATGACGATGGCGCCGAACATACACAGCACGCCGCCGAGCTTGGAATTGATCGGGCCGATGTTGAAGGTGATGGCGCGCAGGATCGCGTAGAACGGCAGGAAGTACCATTCCGGAACGATATGGGCCGGCGTCTTCAGCGGGTTGGCGACCGTGTAGTTGTCCGGATGGCCGAGATAGTTCGGCAGGTAGAAGACGAAGTAGGCGAAGACGAACAGGAACACGATCATGCCGAACGCGTCCTTGATGGTCGCGTAGGGCGTGAAGGCGACGGTATCGGTCTTCGACTTGACCTCGATGCCAGTCGGGTTCGACTGGCCGACGACATGCAGCGCCCAGACGTGCAGCACGACGACGCCGGCAATCATGAACGGCAGCAGGTAATGCAGCGCGAAGAAGCGGTTGAGCGTCGGATTGTCGACGGCGAAGCCGCCGAGCAGCAGTTGCTGGATCCAGTCGCCGACCAGCGGGATGGCGCTGAAGAAGCCGGTGATGACGGTGGCGCCCCAGAAGCTCATCTGCCCCCATGGCAGCACATAGCCCATGAAGCCGGTCGCCATCATCAGGAGGTAGATGATGCAACCCAGGATCCACAGCAGTTCGCGCGGCGCCTTGTAGGAGCCGTAGTAGAGACCGCGGAAGATGTGCAGGTAGACGGCGATGAAGAAGAACGAGGCGCCGTTGGCGTGCATGTAACGCAGAAGCCATCCGGAATTCACGTCGCGCATGATCTTCTCGACCGAACCGAAGGCGAGATTGGTGTCGGCCGTATAGTGCATGGCCAGGACGATGCCGGTCAGGATCTGCGCCACCAGCATGATCGCCAGTATGCCGCCGAAGGTCCACATATAGTTCAGGTTGCGCGGCACCGGATAGGCGATGAAGCTGTCATAGACCATCCTGGGCAGCGGCATGCGGGCGTCGAACCAGCGTTCGATACCGGTCTTCGGCGTATAGGTCGAGTGTCCCTCGCTCATCGAAATATCCCCTGCCTCAACCGATAAGGAGTTTGGTATCGGAAATGAACTTGAATACCGGAATCGCCATGTTCTCAGGTGCCGGGCCTTTGCGGATGCGGCCGGCAGTGTCGTATTGCGAGCCATGGCACGGGCAGAACCAGCCGCCGAAATCGCCTTCCTGGCCGAGCGGAATGCAGCCCAGATGGGTGCAGACCTGAACCATAACCATCCAGGCTTCCTTGCCGGGCGTGGTGCGGTTGGCGTCGGTCGCCGGCGCATCGGACGGCAAATTGGCGTTGCGGGCGATCGGATCCTTGAGATCGGAGAGGCTGACGGCCTCGCCGTCCTTCATTTCCTTCTCGGTGCGGTTGCGTACCACGACCGGCTTGCCGCGCCACTTGACGATCAGCGAGCTGCCGGGCGTCAGCGAGGAGACATCGACCTCGACCGAAGCGAGCGCCAGCGTCGAGGCGTCGGGGCGCATCTGGTCGATGAACGGCCAGGCGACGGCACCGGCGCCGACCACAGCGGCCATGCCGGTGGCGACGTAGAGAAAATCTCGACGGTTGGGATCGTGGATGTCGGTTGCGCTCACGGGTGCCTGATCCTTTCGCCTCTTCCGCGCCGGTGGCTGAGCCTTGTTCCCCGCTCAATCACGCCAACCCGACAGCGCATGGCGAACAGGCTAGCGAATTCCTCCGGCATTTGGACTTCGGTTTATGCGTGAAGCCCGTTTTTGTCCAGACGGGTCAAGGCACAAGGGCAGATTGTCGCGGGGACAAAATCCGCTGTCGCGCGGCAAGGCGGCGAATGGCCGCAAAAGGCGGCTAAACAACCGGGAAACAACCGGAAATCCGGCATCGTTGTTTGCCTCGACATAGGCTGCCCGAGTGATCTATTTTCCCTACCATGGTGCATGTCATCGATCGCGAGGAATGGTCTGTTCGTTCCAACCACTGGAAGGGCGAACTGCAAGGCGGCGTCTACGGCTCCAACTCCTGCCTGATCTTCAATTACTTGCCCGATGTCGGGGGCGGCCCGCGGCTGCACGCTCATCCCTATGCGGAGATCTTTATCATTCGCGAGGGAACCGGCCTGTTCACGGTCGGCGACCAGGAGATCGAGGCCTCGGCGGGGCAGATCGTTATCGTGCCGCCGCACACGCCGCACAAATTCACCAATCTCGGTCCAGGTCCGCTGGAAACGACCGACATCCACGAAAACGGTAGCTTCATCACGGAATGGCTGGAGTAATTCCTGCATAGCCCTGGCGGCTTCCCGGTTGGCGCCTAGATCTACGGCATAGGCGCCAACCAGAGAGTCGCCAGAGCCAGGATATGCAAACCTCGACCATCGAAATCGAAGGGCTGAGCATTGCGACCCGCGAGGCAGGCCCCGCTGGTGCGCCGGCTTTCCTTCTGCTGCACGGATGGCCGCAAAGCTCCTACGCCTTCGAGCGGGTGATCGGCCGGTTGGCGGCCGACTACCGGGTCGTCGCCCCTGACCTGCCCTGCATCGGCGGCTCGCAAGGCGTAGCCGAGGCTGGTGATAAGAGAACCTTGGCGAGGCTGATGAGAGGCGTCGCAGAGACTTGCGGGCTGCGCCAGCTCGTGGCCGCCGGCCACGATGTCGGCGGCCAGATCGTATTTGCCTTGTTGAGCGACCATCCTGAGATTCTTTCCGGCGCGGCGATCATGGATGTCGTCATTCCGGGCGTCGCTCCGTGGGAGAAGGTCATTCGCAATCCGCAAATCTGGCATTTCGCCTTTCACGCTATTCCAGCCTTGCCGGAAACGCTGGTCAGCGGCCATCAGAGCGCTTATTTCGACTTCTTCTTCAATGTGCTTTCGAAGGATCGAGCCTCGATCCCTGACGACGCCAGGGAAATCTACGCCAAGGCCTATTCCCGGCCGGAAAGCCTCCAGGCGGGGTTCGACTGGTATCGTGCCTTTCCCGAGGATGCCAAGGCCAATGCCGCGCGGCCCGCGAAGCCGATTGCGGTTCCGGTGCTGTATCTGAGGGGTGCGGCCGAGTCCGGCGACATCGGCGACTATGTCGATGGCCTGCGCGCGGCCGGGCTCTCAAATGTCGAGGGCGACATCATAGCCGACAGCGGACACTTCGTTGCCGATGAAAATCCCGAAGCGCTTGCCGCCCGCCTGGCGCGCTTCCACAGGGAAATCAGCGCGGCAGGTTCCAACTCTACATGGCGCCAAGCCTGACCAGCACGGCTTTGGGGATGTTGTATTCGCGGATGACGGCGTCATGCTTGCGAAGGCCGCACAATTCGCGCTGGATGAAATAGCCGTGAACGGCCATGGCGGCCTCCTTGAGAAGCAAGGGACGCATGTCCTCGTCGGCATTGCTGGTCAGCCGGGCCAGCGTTTCCTCGACCTTTTGACCGGCGCGGCCAAGTGCGGCCGCCTTCTCGGCGAGGATCTCATGACCAAGCGCGTCGAAGGCCGCTTCGGCGGCCGACGCGCCGGCAAGATGAGATGGCGGACGCAAGGACATTTCAGTTCCCTTTCCCGAACACTATGCGGTGGGTGACGAATTCTTCGCCTTCCACGCGCTGAAAGCCAAGCCGTTCATAAAAACCGAAGGCTTCCGGCGGCGCGCGGGTGTTCAACACGGAGAAATATTGGCCGGCCCGATCGATCACGGTCTCGACCAGCATGCGGCCGAGGCCGTTGCGGCGGTGGCGTGCGCTGACGAACAGGTGCCGGACCCGGCCCTGGTCCCTGCCCTCGAAATAGGGATCGATGTTCAGCCCGCACACGCCGGCGAGTTCCCGGCCATGCCATATCCCAAACAGTCCCTCCCCTCGCTTCAGGAACTTGTTGCGGCCGCTTGCCCAGCCATCGCCCAGGCGCACCAGCATCCAGTAGCCTTCCAGCCGGCTCTCGTCCTTCAACGCGTCGAAGGCCGCCACGGTTGGTCGCAAACGCTTGAGCGCATAGTCGATCTCCGGGCCAACCTCTCGGCCGATCTCCGGACTGACCTCTGGCGATCCAGCCATGCGCCTACTCCGCCGGCCGCGTCTCTTCGAGCACGCTTTCCTCGTGATAGAGGAAGCCGCCGGACTGGCGCTTCCACAGCCGGGCATAGAGCCCGTCGCGCGCCACCAGTTCGTCATGCGTCCCTTGCTCGACGATGCGGCCGCCGTCGAGCACCACCAGGCGATCAAGTGCCGCGATCGTCGACAGCCGGTGCGCGATGGCGATCACGGTCTTGTTCTCCATCAGCCGCGTCAGATTCTCCTGGATCGCCGCCTCGATGTCGGAATCGAGCGCCGACGTCGCCTCGTCGAGGATCAGGATCGGCGCGTCCTTGAGGAAGACGCGGGCGATCGCCACGCGCTGGCGCTGGCCGCCCGACAGCTTGACGCCGCGTTCGCCGACAAAGGCTTCGTAGCCCTGGCGATCCCTGTTGTCGCGCAAGCTCAGGATGAATTCGTGGGCCTCGGCCTTCTTGGCCGCCGCGATCACCTCCGCGTCGGTCGCATCGGGCATGCCGAGCTTGATGTTGTCGCGCAGCGAGCGATGGAACAGGGCGGTGTCCTGGCTGACGACGCCGATATTGGCGCGCAGCGAATTCTGCGTCACACCGGAGACGTCCTGGCCGTCGATGGTGATCCGGCCGCTTTCGAGGTCGTAGAGGCGCAGGATCAGGTTGGCCAACGTCGTCTTGCCGGCGCCCGATGGCCCGACCAGCCCGACCTTCTCGCCCGGCTTGACGACAAGGTCGACGCCGTTGAGCACGCCAAACCCCTTGCCGTAATGGAACTCGACATTCTTCACGTCGATGCGTCCGCCCGTGACGACCAGCTCTTTCGCGTCCAGTGCGTCGGTCAGTCCCAGCGGCTGCGAGATCAGCGCCTTGGAGTTCTCCAGCACGCCGAGGTTTCGCAAGATACTGTTCATCTGCATCATCAGCCGGCCGAGCAGCATGTTGAGGCGCAGCACCAGCGACAGCGTGAAGGCGACGGCGCCGACGGTGATCGAGCCCTCGACCCAGAGATAGACGGCAAAGCAGCCGATCGCCGTGATCATGATGCCCGACAGCGTCGTCAGCGCCATGCGCACGCCGGTCAACCGGCGGGTGAAGGGGCGCAATGCGTCGAGATAGATGTCGAAGCCGTTCCTGATGTAGCGGTCGTCGCCGTCCGCCGCGAAAAGTTTCAGCGTCTGCACGTTGGAGTAGGAATCGACGATGCGGCCATTGATCATCGAGCCCGCCTCGGCCGTCGCTTCGGCGTGCTTGCGGATTGCCGGCAGATAGCGCCTGGCCAGAAAGCCGAAAGCGGTGATCCAGATCACCACCAATGCCGCCAGCCTGAGATCGAGTCCTGCGACCAGTGCCAGCGTCGTCACCGTATAGACGATCATGAACCAGACGACCTCGATGAAGCTTTCCATCAGGTCGCCGGTCGCCTGCCCCGCCTGCCAGACTTTCGTCGCGATCCGGCCGGCGAAGTCGTTCTGGAAGAAGGCGTAGGACTGGCGCGAGACGTGCCGGTGCGCCTGCCAGCGCACCAGATTGTAGAAGCCGGGCGTGATCGTCTGCTCGTCGACCAGCGCCGAGAGGGCCACGACCATTGTGCGGAGGACCAGCACCACTGCGACCATGAACATCAGTTCGGGGCCGGCGGCGGTCCATAATGCATGCCAGCTCCGCTCGCCGGGCAATTGATCGAGAATATCGACCAGCCGCCCGACGAAATAGAACAGCCCGGCCTCGACCAGCGGCGCGATGCCGCCGACGACCAGCATGGCGAAGAAGGCGAACTTCGCCTGGCCGACATAGTGCCAGAGGAAGCCGGCGACGCTGGCCGGTGGCCGAAGATGCGCCGGCTCCCTGAACGGATAGACCCAGGTCTCGAACCAGCGGTAGACGGCTGTCATCATGCGGCGGCCATCATTCTGCGGCTTGCCCCTTCGCGCCAATGTCGCTGGCGACACTGTCGTTGGCGGCGCCGACCGGACTGTCCTCGAGCAGGAATCCACCCGACTGGCGCTGCCAGAGCTGCGCGTAGAGCCCGCCGCCGGCGACCAGTTCCTCGTGCGAACCCTCCTCGATGACGCGGCCCTGGTCCATCACGACGAGCCTGTCCATCGCCGCGATGGTCGACAGCCGGTGCGCGATGGCGATGACGGTCTTGCCCTGCATGAGCTTGTAAAGATTCTCCTGGATGGCGGCTTCCGCCTCGGAATCGAGCGCCGACGTCGCTTCGTCAAGGATAAGAATAGGCGCGTCCTTCAACATAACGCGAGCAATGGCGATGCGTTGCCGCTGCCCACCGGACAGTTTGACGCCGCGGTCGCCGACATAGGCGTCGAAACCCTTGCGGCCGCTATGGTCCGAAAGCGCCGATATGAAATCCAGCGCCTCGGCCCGCCGTGCCGCCTCGACCAACATCTCATCGCTCGCATCGGGCCGGCCATAAAGGATGTTCTCGCGCACCGAACGATGCAGCAGCGAGGTGTCCTGTGTGACCATGCCGATCTGGGCGCGCAGTGAATCCTGCTTCACGCCGGCGATCTCCTGGCCGTCGATCAGGATCCGGCCGGATTCCAGGTCGTAGAAGCGCAAGAGGAGATTGACCAGCGTCGACTTGCCGGCGCCCGAGCGTCCGACAATGCCGACCTTCTCGCCCGGTTTCACCGCCAGCGACAGGTTTTCGATGACGCCCTTCTGCTTGCCGTAGTGGAAGCGGATGTCCTCGAAGCGGATATCGCCTTTGGAAACGTTGATCTCCCTGGCATCCGGCCTGTCCTCGACGAGGCGTGGCAGCGAGATCGAGGCAATGCCGTCCTGCACCGTGCCGATATTCTCGAACAGGCCCGACATTTCCCACATGATCCACTGCGACATGCCCCACATCCGGAGCACCAGGCCGATGACCACGGCGACCGCGCCGATCGTCACAGCTTGCCCCATCCACAGCCACAGCGAGATGGCGGTGACCGAGAACAGCAGAAGCGCGTTCAATATGTAGAGCGAGCCGAACAGCACCGTCACCAGCCGCATCGACCGGTAGACCGTGTCGAGGAAGCCCATCATGCCTTCCCTGGCGAAGGCGGCCTCGCGGCGCGAATGACTGAACAGCTTGACCGTCTGGATGTTGGTGTAGCTGTCGACGACGCGGCCGGTCATGGTCGAGCGCGCATTGGCCTGCTCCTCGCCGACCTTGCCCAGGCGCGGGATGAAAAAGCGCAGCAACAGGATGTAGCCGACCAGCCAGACCCCGAGCGGCGCGGCCAGCCGCCAGTCGGCCGAACCGACGATCAGCAGCATGCCGAGGAAATAGACGATGACATAGTTCAGGACGTCGATCACCTTGATGACGCATTCGCGCACGGCGAGCGCCGTCTGCATCAGCTTGGTGGCGATGCGGCCGGCGAATTCGTCCTGGTAGAAGCTCATCGATTGCTTGAGCAGGTAGCGATGCACCTGCCAGCGGATGCGCATGGGATAGTTGCCCATCAGTGTCTGCTGGTTGAGCAGAGAATGCAGCCAAACCGTGCCGGGCAGCGCGAACAGCACGATGAACGCCATGCCGGCGAGCTTCCAGCCCTCCGTCTGCAGGAAGGTCTCGCGGTTCTGCCCCGACAACCAGTCGACGATGCGGCCGAGGAAGCCGAACATCCACACTTCCGCGATGGCGATGGCCGCCACCAGCACCGCATCGACCAGGATGTAGGGCCACGCGCCGCGCGTATAATGCAGGCAGAAGGCAACCAGCGTCTTGGGCGGCTCGACCGGTTCCGCGGCCGGGAACGGATCGAGCCTTCTTTCAAACCAGCTAAACAACAACATTGGGGCATGCCTGTAAAAATCTGTTTTCCGCTCACGCGGCTTGGCGACGTACAAAGTCCTCGGACCGCATGGCGTCGAGGGCCGACGCTCCGGAATCATCCGGAGCGTCGGCCCTGCTTCGCGCAATATAGGGGCTCGCCGGCTTTTCGCCGACAGCCACCTTTGTCGATGCTGACGACACGGTGCCACCAGTGCGGTTTTTCGCGCCCGGCCGCATCAGCCGGATGATGCGGCGCACCAGCGACGGTCGGCTCGGGTCGGGAACCGCGTGCGAGAAATCGACATCCGGCAGCATGCCGCGATGCGGACGCCGGCGCACTTCGGCATGAACCGCCGACGAATAGGTTTCGCCGATCAGCAGCGCCCAGGTCGGCAGCCGGTGGATATGCAAGCTCCTCGAGCCCGGTATTCTGTATGGATCGAACATCGGTCCGTCCTCCGTGTTGAAATAGAGATAAAAAGGATGATCGACATCGTGCCGCGGGATCGGCGGCTGATCAGTCGGGACGCGTTGGGACGGGGCCATCGGCCCCTTCGGCAGCTTGAAAAACATCGCAGGATTCCTTCGAAGACCAGGGTATGGTTTCGGCGGAGATCGGTGCGGAAGTGCCTAAAAGATCAGGAGAAACGTCGTACCGAAACCGCCAGGGCGCAAGTAAGCCCACGGGTGGGGCGCTGGATGTGCATGGTCATCATGAATTACCCCTCCATCGGTTCGGGTTGACAATGCTGGTCGTATACCCGACTTCGAAAAAAATGGCCACCCGCAGGTCCAGGAATTTCCAAAACCAGGAAGCTGCTGTGGCCGATCTGCCACTTATTAGAAGGACGCGAAAGTGAACCGTGGTCTCCGCATCGCGCTCTACCAGCCTGACATAGCCGGCAATACCGGGACAATCCTGCGCTTCGCCGCTTGCCTCGGCCTTGGCGTCGACATCATCGAGCCGGCCGGCTTCCCGCTTTCCGACAGAGCGCTCAAGCGCGCCGGTATGGACTATCTCGAAATGGCCGCCCTGACCCGGCATGTCGACTGGAATGCCTTCGAGGAGTGGCGCAAGGCCCGCGCGGACCGGCTGGTGTTGCTGTCGACCAGGGCCACGGCCCCCTACACCGACTTCAGCTTCACCGACCGCGACATCCTCCTGTTTGGCCGCGAATCCGCGGGCGTGCCGGATCCAGTCCATCAGGCGGCGGATGTTCGGCTGACGATCCCGATGCAGCCCACCGCGCGCAGCCTCAACGTCGCCCTTTCCGTGGCCATGGTGGCGGGCGAAGCCATCCGGCAACTCGGCTAGGGGATCGCCGGCAGCGCGGTCCGCGGTGATTTTTGCCCAGGCGCACATCCGCCTTCTCCTTCGTTTGCACATCCAGGCTTTCTTGGCTACAAGCTCAACTTAACTTGAGGTCAAGGGGAAAGTGCGAAGATGGCGCCGGTAACGGAATTGACGGTCGGCCAGGTGGCCGCGCGCAGCGGCGTGGCGGTGTCGGCGCTGCATTTCTATGAAGCCCGCGGGCTGATTCGCAGCCACCGCACCTCCGGCAACCAGCGCCGCTACGGCCGCGATGTCCTGCGACGCGTGGCCATAATCCGGATTGCCCAGGAGGTCGGCATCACGCTCGCGGAGATCGGTGTCGCACTTGAATCATTACCTGAAGGCCGCACCCCGACGCGCGAGGATTGGAATCTGCTTTCAACGGCTTGGCGCGATAGCCTCGATCAGAAAATCAGCCAGCTGAAGAAGCTGCGTGATGGCCTGACCGACTGCATCGGCTGCGGCTGCATGTCGATCGACAAATGCCCGCTGAGGAACAAGGGGGATCGGCTTGCCGGGGAGGGAACTGGCGCGAGAAGGCTGTTGGTCGAGCGTTAATCCGCTGCCGGCAGGCGCCTGATCGTGAACTCGATCAGATCGCCCGGGCGCTCGAACCAGCTTTCGATCTCGGTCCAGTAGGCCTGCTTGGGAAAGCGCTCGAACCATTCCTTGGCCTTGAGCCGGGCATCGGAGCGCGGCAGGACGAACGTCTCGCGCAAAAAGCCGTCGCGTGGCATACGCGCGCGCTCGGCCCGGCTTTGGTCGAGCCTTTTCTTCAGGCCATCCAGCGGCGGTCTTGCCGGGGTGCGCACGAAGCAACTCCTTACACCCTAAATCAGACGGGACTTGACCCTGACCCTCAAGAGATTAGGGATCGCGCCGGCAAAAGACGAGTCATTTATCGGGAATCCCCACAACGGGTGGCCCACAACCGGAGACGGCACTTGGAACGACCCGAAATACCGGCAGGGCTGCCCGCCGACATCGAAGAGAAGAAGATGAAGGCCCGGCTTTGGTTCGAGGCGCTGCGCGAGCGCATCTGCGCCGCTTTCGAGCAGATCGAGCAGGACCTCGGGGGTCCGCTCGCCTCGTGGTCGGCCGGCCGCTTCGAAAAGACGCCGTGGGAACGCGATCAGGGCAAGGGCGGCGGCGGCACCATGTCGATGATGCATGGCCGCGTCTTCGAGAAGGTCGGCGTCCACACGTCGACCGTTTATGGCGAGTTCTCGCCCGAGTTCAGGAAGCAGATGCCCGGCGCCGAGGAAGACCCGCGCTTCTGGGCATCGGGCATCTCACTGATCGCGCACCCGTGGAACCCCAACGTTCCGGCCGTGCACATGAACACGCGTATGGTCGTCACATCCAGGCAATGGTTCGGCGGCGGCGCCGACCTGACGCCGGTGCTCGACCGCCGCCGCACCCAGGATGATCCCGACACGGCAGCCTTCCACCGCGCCATGCAGTTCGCTTGCGAGAAGAACGCCGACGTCGCCGACTATCCGAAATTCAAGGCCTGGTGCGACGAGTATTTCTTCCTGCCGCACCGCAACGAGCCGCGCGGCACCGGCGGCATCTTCTTCGACTGGCTGCATTCGGGCGAGGAGAAGGGCGGCTGGAACGCCGATTTCAACTTCGTCCAGGATGTCGGGCGTTCGTTCCTCGTCGTCTACGGCCACCTCGTGCGCGCCAACTTCAACGAGAACTGGACCGATGGCGACCGCGACGAACAGCTCATCCGCCGCGGCCGCTACGTCGAATTCAACCTGCTTCACGATCGCGGCACCATCTTCGGCCTGAAGACCGGCGGCAATGTCGCCTCGATCCTGTCCAGCCTGCCACCGGAGGTGCGCTGGCCATGACCTCGGCGGGCGGGGTGCACGATGCTTTGATGCAACCATGCCGCCCCTCCCGTGTTATAGCTTTCGCCCCGCTTACGTCTGACCATTCGACCGTAAGCCAAAAGTGGCGGAGCCTCGACCGGCTCCATGGAGCAAGAGGAGAAATCCCATGAAGCAATTTCACTGCGGGTCGCTCGTTCCCGGCTGCGAATGGCACACACGGGCCGACGAGGAGGCCGAGGTGATGCGCCGCGCCGTCGAGCATATGCGCGAGACGCATGGCGAGACGACCATCCGCGAGACGATGATCGAGGCGATCCGCTCGCGCATCGAGAAGGTCCGCGACGCCGCGTAGGTGCGGCGGGGGGGTTTCAGGTAATAACAAAAGAACCGCGGTGCGCTTGGGTAACGCGTGCCGCGTTGATTTATTTGGGAGACACTGCCTGCATCTCAAAAAAAAATATTTGCTCCAGCTAAAATAAACCGTGCGGTAACCGAACCCGTGCGATCGTCGGACTGATTTCCAGACTACAGGGGGCCGCCAGAGAAGCCCGTCGCCGTCAGGCACTGGTCCGGAATCGGTGGGCGAGGTGTTCGCGCATGCGCGAAAAGTCCGGCAATCGTGCCAGTTTGTGCGCAACGGCGCTCCTGCCGTGGGCGCTCCTTGGCGCGTCGCCGGCGATTGCCCAGGACATGACGACATCGCTCATCGACATCCATCAGGGCTCGCCGGTCAGCGACAAGGCGAGAGGCCTGGGTGACGGCGGGTATGAGTTGCAGACCGGAAGCCGGGTATCGTTCAACCAGTGGTACCAGACAAACTGGGTCGACACGCATGTGGACCTGATGACGCAGATCACGCAGGACACCGGTATCCTTTGGGGATTTGGCACTGGGGAACAAGGCGAGAAGTATCGCATCGCGCCCAGCCTCAAGCTCGGATTCCTCACACAGCTGCATCCGAGCGCGAACAGCATCCTGTCCCTGTCGTTCACCACGACCTTCGGCGGCAAGCTCAGCGAAAAGCCCTGCCAGGCCGATTATGGCGATCTGGGCACCTTCAGCGTCAATTGCCGGCTCGCCGCCGGGGAGATGGCACCCGAGGAAACCTTGAAATATCTGGCTAACGCTAAACCGGAGAGCCAGCATCTGTGGCCGAATTACCGTGTTACTTTCTGATCGCGAGGGGCCGGGCACGAGATGTCGCGTAGCCGCGGAAGATCCGCGATCCTCCGTCCTAGCTTCTGTTTGAACCGGGGTAAAAACATGTCAAATACGCATTGGAAATTCGCTATTGCCACGGCCCTCGCCCTCCTGCCGGCATCGATTGCCGTGGCTCAGGAAGCTGTCGGTCCAGATCCGCTGTCCGCGCTCTGCGGCGGCGGTCAATCCAACGCATCCATATGCCTGAGCGCAACCCTGCCGGCGGCCACGTCGCAGACCTTGCAAAACTGGATGAGCCCGGATGTCGGGGCCGCATGGCGTGCCGGTTACAAAGGCAAAGGCGTCACCATCACGATCGTCGACGACTTCTCCAGCACCTCGAAGTTCAGCGGCAATTTCGGCATCGGCACCCAGACCCAGCGCCATGGCGAATGGACCCGCGAAGAAGCCAGCATGATCGCGCCGCTGGCGACGATACGGTCGAAAGACTTCTCCACCAGTTCCTCGGTCGCGCTGGCGCCGGGCCTGAACGTGCTCAATCTGAGCTATGGCATGTACGCCAAGGCAGGCTACAGCCCAAGCCAGATCGGATGGAGCGCCGAGGAGGCCTCCATCATCTCCTATGCCACCAAGGGAACGGCCGTGGTTTCGAAGGCCGCGGGCAACGACGCGGTTGCCGTGGGCGGCGTCACCAGCGGCCAGCAGGATTATCTCGACCTCGCCTTGGTCGGAAAGGCATCCGCGATTTTCGTCGGCGCGCTCAACAGCAACGGCACGACGTCGAACAAGGCCACCATGGCCTGGTATTCCAACACCGCCGGCACCAACACGGCTGTGCAGAGCCATTTCCTGGTCGTGGGTGTCACCGGGGACAAGACCGGCCTTTACGGCACCTCTTTCGCCGCGCCGATCGTTGCCGGCTACGCCGCCATCGTGGGCAGCAAGTTCACCAAGGCAACGTCGACCCAGATCACCAACCAGTTGCTGAATACGGCCCGGACCGACACGTTGGCCAACTACAGCGCCTCCGTCTATGGCAAGGGCGAGGCAAGCCTTTCGCGTGCCCTGGCTCCGCTGTCGATCAAGTAGCAGGACGGAACAGCAGGGCAACACCGGCGGAGATCCGGCGTTTCCGACCTACGTGTCAAGCGCTTGCGCGGCGCGTTCGAGCAACGTGTCGCGATCAGGCGCAAATCCCGCCTCGACCCATTCGGCTTCGAGGTTCTTGAGGATTTCGCCAAGCTTCGGTCCCGGCTTTGCGCCGAGCGCCGTCAGATCGGCCCCTCTGAGCGGAAACTCGGGCCGTTCCCATTTGAGCGCAAAGCCAAGCAGGCGCGAAAAGCCGCCCGCTTGAAGCAATGCGTCATTGTCCTCGACGGCGCGCACCCGCGCCGCGGCAAGCGACAGACGCAGGCGGTCGACAAACCCTTGCCGGTTGCCGCGATAGAGCCGTTTCGCCAGTTCGCCTTCGGTCGTCTTCGGCTCGACGGCCGTGGTGAGGGCCCAATGGAGCATGCGGTCGGCTTCGGCGGTCGAGAACCTGAGCCTCTCGGCCAACGTCTTCATGCGCGCCGCATCCGGCGGCACGATTGCCTCCAGCCGCAGCATCGGATCCACCGCCCAGCCCAGGTCTTTCTCGGCCTTGGTCAACCCGTGGATCGCATCGATACCCCATTTCTCGCTTTCCGACAGCGCGGCGGTCAGGACACCAGCCTGGCGCATCCACAACAGGGCGCGTGAGGGATCGGGGGCCGACAAAAGCTTCTTCAGTTCGGACCAGACGCGTTCGGCCGAGAGTTGGCCAAGGCCGTCCTTCAGCCGGGCGCAGGCCTTCAACCCCTCGGCATCCGGCCGGCCGTCGCCATACCAGGCAAAGAAACGGAAGAAGCGCAGGATGCGCAGATAATCCTCGCGGATGCGCGCCTCCGGGTCGCCGATGAAGCGCAGCCGGCGCGCCTCGATGTCGGAAATGCCGCCGACAAGGTCGACAACACTGCCGTCGGCCTCGGCGTAGAGCGCGTTGATGGTGAAGTCGCGCCGCTCGGCGTCGAGCTTCCAGTCGCGTCCGAACGACACCTTGGCGCGGCGGCCATCGGTCTCGACGTCGGCGCGCAAGGTGGTGACCTCGTAGGGTTTGCCGCCCGCGACCACCGTGATCGTGCCATGTTCGATGCCGGTCGGCACCGCCTTGAAGCCTTCCGCTTCGGCACGGCGGATGGTCTCCTGCGGCAGGCAAGAGGTGGCGATGTCGACGTCGGCGACAGGCTGGCCCATCAGCGCGTTGCGCACGGCGCCGCCGGCGATACGCGCCTCTTCACCGCCTTCGGTGAGCGCGCCAAGCAGGCGCTGCAGATGCTTGTCGGAGAGCCAGTCGGCCCTGCCCGCGATCGAAACACTCACGCATAGAGCCTTTCATAGAGCGTACGGATGATACCGGCGGTGACGCCCCAGATGCGCCGGTCACCATAGGGCATGTCGTAGAAGAACCATTCGAGATCGTTCCACATGCGGCTGTCGCGCTTGTGATTGGCGGCGTCCATCAGGAAGCGCAGCGGCACCTCGAAGGCGGCATCGACTTCGTCGGCGTTCAAAGCCAATTGGAAACCCGGCCGCACGATGCCGAGCACCGGCGCGATGCGGTAGCCGCTGCCGGCAACGTAATCCGGCATGCGGCCGATGATTTCGATACGATCCTGGCCAAGGCCGATCTCCTCGAAGGTCTCGCGCAGCGCCGCCGCCTCCGGGCTCGCGTCGGTCGCATCGATCGTGCCGCCCGGGAAAGCCACTTGCCCGGAATGATTGCGCAGTCTCTCGGCCCGTTTGGTCAGGAGAACCGTCGCCTCGCCGTCATGGTCGACCACCGGGATCAGCACCGCCGCATTGCGCAGCGGCTTGCCCGGGTTGAGGCGTGGGTGGCCGGGATTGAAGCGGTGATCGCCATAGTCGTCGCCGGCATGCGCGTCCGGCTGCGCGGCGAAGCGCGCGCGAAAATCCGCCGATGAGAACGGCGCCGGCGATATCTGGTCCATCACGCGCTCAACCGCTTCAACTGATCCGCAGGCATGATCGGAAACACGGCATTCTTCGAGCGCACCGAAAACATCGTCCGGCCGTCGATCTCGATCTCCTCGCCATGCCCCACCAACTCATACATGACCGGCCGCGCCACCAGCGCCTCCAGCCTGCCGCGCACCAGCAGATATGGCTTCAAACCGCCGGTCTCGTTCTCGTCGACGAAGCGCAGCGGCCGCTCCGGCCCGGCCTCGACCACGTCGCCGACATTGGTGCGGAAGGTGATGACCTGATCCTCGCCTTCGCCCGAAACATCCATCTCGACGGCGATGAACGGCGCATCGGCGACGCGGATGCCGACCTTTTCCACCGGCGTCACCAGATAGGTCCTGCCGTCGGCGTCCTTGCGCAGCACGGACGAGAAAAGTTGCACCAGCGGCATGCGGCCGATCGGCGTGCCCAGGTAGAACCAGGTGCCGTCGGCCTTGATCTCCATGTCGAGATCGCCGCAAAAGTCGGGATTCCAGCGCTCGACCGGCGCCGCGCCCTTGCCGGCACGGGCCGCGCGCGAGATCAGCGCCTCGAGGCCTCGGGCCTCGGTGGCCTGCGTAAGGCTTTGTTGGCGATGTTCGTGGTGTTCGCTCATCGTCACGAAATAGTCACTGTTGTTCCGCTTGTCAGCCTAAGTCTGTGATTTAAGTTCCAGCATAGGCGCTCCGCGAGGCCGAATCGCGGCAACCTATGGTATGGTGCGGGCCAGTATTTCCAAACCATGGCATTTCCAACCAAAGGGATCGATGCGGCATGAGCGTGATGGTCAAGGAAAGCCCGATTAGCGAAACGGACATGGTCGCCGAGGCCGAGAAGGCGCTTGCAGACATCTCCAGGATCCGCGACGGGGTTGGCCGGGTGATCTTCGGCCAGGAGCACGTCGTCGAGCGCACCCTGGTGGCGCTGCTTGCCGGCGGCCACGCGCTGCTGGTCGGCGTGCCGGGCCTGGCCAAGACCAAGCTGGTCGAGACGCTGGGCATCGTGCTCGGGCTCGATTCACGCCGCATCCAGTTCACGCCCGACCTGATGCCGTCCGACATCCTCGGTTCCGAGGTCATGGAGCAGGACGAGACCGGCAAGCGCTCGTTCCGCTTCATCTCCGGCCCGATTTTCGCCCAGCTGCTGATGGCCGACGAGATCAACCGCGCCTCGCCGCGCACGCAATCGGCGCTGCTGCAGGCGATGCAGGAATATCACGTCACCATCGCCGGCGCGCGCTACGATCTGCCCTCGCCCTTCCATGTGCTGGCGACGCAGAACCCGCTGGAGCAGGAAGGCACCTACCCGTTGCCCGAAGCCCAGCTCGATCGCTTCCTGATGCAGGTCGACATCCTCTATCCAGAAATCGAGGCCGAGCGCCGCATCCTTCTGGAAACCACCGGCGTCGAGGACGCCAAGGCCACCAACGTGCTGCAGCCGGCGCGGCTGAAGGAGATCCAGACACTGATCCGCCGCATGCCGGTGCCCGAAAGCGTGGTCGAGGCGATCCTCACCCTGGTGCGCTCGGCGCGTCCCGGCCAAGGCAATGCCGACACCGACAAGCATGTCGCCTGGGGCCCAGGCCCGCGCGCCAGCCAGGCGCTGATGCTGTGCACCAGGGCCCGCGCGCTCTACGACGGACGGCTGGCACCCTCGGTCGACGATGTCAGGGCGCTGGCCGAGCCGGTGCTGCAGCACCGCATGGCGCTGACCTTCGCCGCCCGTGCCGAAGGCACCAGCGTACGCGATGTGGTGGCGAAACTCGTGAAAGGTATTTGATGGCGCGTATCGGCGAGGTCCAGGCTCCGGCAGCGACGCGCGACGCGCTCGCCCGCGGCCGGTTGCGGGCTTCGCTCGTGCCTGACCTGCTGGTCGAGGCGCGCCGCATCGTCAACACCGTGATCGCCGGCTGGCATGGCCGCCGCAAGCGCGGCATCGGCGAGAATTTCTGGCAGTTCCGGCCCTACGTCGAAGGCGATTCCTCGCGCATCGACTGGCGCCGCTCGGCCCGCGACGACCACACCTATGTGCGCGACCGTGAATGGGAAGCCGCCCACACGGTCTGGCTGTGGGCCGATCCCTCGCCGTCCATGCTCTACAAGTCGACCGGCGCCGGCGTTTCCAAGCAATCGCGCGCGCTGGTGCTGACGCTGGCCATGGCCGAGCTTCTGTCGCGCAGCGGCGAGCGCATCGCCTGGCCAGATCTGACCGATCCGTTCACCGCCCGCAACGGCGCCGAACGCATCGCGGCCCAGCTCATGCATGCCGGCGAGCTGCCGGCAAAACCCGATCTCTCCGACATCAGGCGCTTCTGCGACATCGTCATCGCCAGCGATTTCCTCGATCCGGTCGAGGAGACCGTGGCCTGGCTCGACGTGCTCGCCCGCCACGGCGTGCGCGCGCATCTGATCGAGGTCGCCGACCCGGCCGAGGAAACCTTCCCCTATGCCGGCCGCACCGAGTTCACCGATCCCGAGACCGGCGACAAGCTGACCGCGGGGCGCGCCGAAATGCTGGCCGACGAATACCGCCTGCTCTACACCGCCCGCCGCCAGGAACTGGCCAGTTGGTGCAAGCGGCTCGGCTGGAGCTTTACCGTCAACCACACCGACCGGCTGGCGTCCGACGCGCTGGTGCGCCTGCACATGGCGATGACCGCCGATGGCGGTAAGCCCGGCATTTCCGCCGATGGCGGTAAGCCTGGCATTTCCGCCGATGGCGGTAAGCCTGGGAAGGCTGTCGCATGAGCTGGCTGCCGCTCTCCTTCGGCGCCCCCATGGTGCTGTGGGGCCTGTTGGCGCTGCCGGTGATCTGGTGGCTGCTGCGGCTCACCCCACCCAAGCCGCAGACCGAGGTGTTTCCGCCGCTGAAGATCCTGGCCCGCGTGCTGAGGCGCGAGGAGACACCGCAGCGCAGCCCCTGGTGGCTGACGCTGCTCAGGCTGCTGATGGCGGCCCTCGTCGTCGCGGCATTGGCCGAACCGGTCTTCAATCCGCGTGAAAAGCTGCCGGCCGAGGGTGCCGCGCTTGCCCTGGTCATCGACAATGACTGGGCCAGCGCCGCCGACTGGAACAAGCGCGTCGCCACCGCCGAACGGCTGATCAACGACGCCGGCTCGAACGGCGTGCCGGTCGTTATCGCCTTCACCGCCGAAAAGCCCAATGCGGAGATCGGCCCCTTCGATGCCGCCGCCGCACTCGACCGCTTGCGCGCCGCCAAGCCGCGGCCGATCCCGACCGACCGGCCCGCCGTCTATGCCCGCGTCGCCGGCGTGCTGGGGGGCTTGCCCGGCGCCAGCGTCGCCGTGCTCGCCGATGGCCTGGCGGCAAAGGGCGACGAGGCCGCCTTCAACACGCTGTTGTCGAAAAATGCCGCCCGCGTCGTCTGGGCGGTGGCCGACCGGCTTTCCCTGACCGGCCTGACGTCTGCCGAAAACCAGGTCGATGGCTTTGCCCTGACCGCCGTCCGCGCGCCCGGCGATCCCGCCCCGGCTCAGGTCACCGCCGGCGCCTTCGACGACAAGGGCCGCCGCATCGCCGATGCGACCCTGACCTTCGCGCCGGGCGAGGCCGCGGCCACCGGCACCATGGCGGTGCCGTTCGAATTGCGCAACGACTTCGCCTCGATCGCGCTCGATGGCGAGCGGCATGCGGGTGCCGTGCGCGTGCTCGACGAAAGCTCCAAGCGCCGCCGCGTCGGGCTGTTGTCGCAAGCCGAGGCCGACCAGGCGCAGCCGCTTCTGTCGCCGCTCTACTACATCAGGCGCGCGCTGCAGCCCTTCGCCGATCTGGTCGAGCCCTCCAGCGCCGATCTCGCCGACGCCATCCCGCAGATCCTCGACCAGAAGCCGGCGATGATCGTCATGGCCGATATCGGCACCATTCCCGCCCAGGTTCGGCAAAGGCTGGTCGACTGGGTCGACAATGGCGGCACGCTGGTGCGCTTCGCAGGCTCGCGGCTGGCCGCCGCCGGCAATGATGACGATTTGCTGCCGGTCCGCCTGCGCACCGGCGAACGTTCGCTCGGCGGCGCGCTGTCATGGACCTCGCCGCAGCCGGTCACCGAATTTCCCAAGGCCGGCCCGTTCGCCGACCTGGCGCCGCCGACCGAGGTCACGGTGACCAGGCAGGTGCTGGCCGAACCGACACCCGACATCGTCGAGCGCACCTGGGCCGCCCTTGCCGACGGCACGCCGCTGGTCACCGGGCTGAAGAAGGGCAAGGGCACGCTGGTGCTGTTCCACGTCACGCCCGAGGCGACATGGTCGAACCTGCCGATCTCGGGCAGTTTCGTCGAGATGCTGCGCCGCATCGTGCAGCTGTCGCGCAACCAGGGTGCGGCGGTCGCCAATGCCGAAGCCGCCGCCACGTCGCTGGCACCCTATCGCATGATCGCGGCCGACGGCTCGCTGGTGCCGCCGACACCCGATGCACGGCCGCTTGGGCCGGGCGCGGGCACGCTGCCGGTCACCTTCGAGAACCCGCCAGGCCTATATGGTTCGGAGACCGGCGTCTTCGCCCACAATCTGCTCGATGTCGCAAGCACGTTCGAGCCGCTGGCGCGCCCGCAACTGACGGTGCCGGTCACCACCATCCAGTATGCCTTTGACGAATCGCGCAACCTGAAGGGCGCGTTGGTCGCCGCGGCTCTGTTGCTGATGCTGCTCGACACGCTGGCGGTGTTGTGGATGGGCGGCCTGTTTTGGCGCCGGCCGCACCGGGCCGGTGCCGCTGCAACCACCGCCGCCGTGCTGATCGCGCTTGGCGCGCTGTTCGGCCACGCCGACCTTGCCCGTGCCGACGATGCCAAGCCGGGTGACCAGGGCGCTATCGAGGCAATTTCGAAAACCCGCATCGCCTATGTGCTGACCGGCGTGCCGGGTGTCGATTCGATCAGCCGCGCCGGGCTCGAGGGCCTGACCCGCTTCCTGATCGAGAAGACGGCGCTCGAACCGGGGGCGCCGGCCGGCGTCGACATTTCGAAGGACGAGCTGTCCTTCTATCCCCTGATCTACTGGCCGATCGACCCGGCGGCACCGATGCCGAGCCAGGCGGCCATCGCCCGCATCGACGCCTATATGCAGCAAGGCGGCACGGTGCTGTTCGACACGCGCGACCAGTTCGCCAACGGCATCGGCGCCGATTCCACCAGCCCGGCGACCGAACGGCTGCGCGACATTCTCGGCAACCTCAACGTGCCGCCGCTGGAGCCGGTGCCGTCGGACCATGTGCTGACCAAGTCCTTCTTCATCCTGCCCGAATTTCCCGGCCGCTTCGCCGGCAGCCCGCTCTGGGTCGAGGCATCGCTCGATGCCAGCAATGCCGACAACCGGCCGGTACGCACCGGCGACGGCGTGTCGCCGATCATGATCACCGCCAATGATTTCGCCGGCGCCTGGGCAGTCGACGAGAATGGCGACCCGCTCTTGCCGACCGTGCCCGCCGACCCGATGCAGCGGGTCTACGCGCTGCGCGCCGGCGTCAACATCATGATGTACATGCTGACCGGCAATTACAAATCCGACCAGGTGCATGTTCCCATCCTGCTCGAACGTCTGGGGCAGTAGGATGATGCGTTTTCTTGCGCCCCTCACGATGATCGATCCTCCCCCGGCGCGGGAGGATAGGGCATGAACTGGTCGATCTCCTTCGAACCGCTTCTATCCTGGCCGCTTTTGGCCCTGGTGCTGGTGCCGTTGGCGCTGCTGGCGCTCGTCGGCCTGTGGTTCCGCCAGCGCGGCGCGGTCCTCCGCTTCGTCGCCCTGTTGGCGCTCGCCGCCGCCCTCTTCAATCCGGTGTTCCTCAATGAGGAACGCGAGCCGCTGAAAAGCGTCGTCGCGCTGATCGTCGACCGCAGCCAGAGCCAGGATATTGGCGACCGCACCAAACAGACCGACGAGGCAGTGGCCGGGCTCCAGCAGCGTCTTGGCCGCTTCAAGCAGTTCGACGTCCGCGTCGTCGAGGCCGGCAAGTCCGACGCCGCCGAGGAGCGCACCGAAACGCGGCTGTTCGGCGCGCTGGAAGGCGCCTTCCGCGACGTGCCGCCCTCGCGCATCGGCGGCGCCATCATGATCACCGATGGCGAGGTGCATGACACGCCCTCGGGCACGCCCGATTTCAACGCCCCGCTGCACGCCTTGATCACCGGCAACGATCACGAAAAAGATCGCCGCATCCGCTTCGAGAACGCGCCGCGTTTCGGCCTTGTCGGCAAGCCGCTCGACATGACTTACCGCGTCATTTCGACCGAAAACGAGACCGGACCGGTCGACGTCCGGGTCTCGGTCAATGGCGAGCAGGTTTCGGTCGAGCATGCCACTGTCGGCCAGGCCATGCCGCTGCAGGTGACCATCCCGGGTGCCGGCCGCAACATCATCGAACTGGCCATCGACCGCGAGCCGGGCGAACTGACCGACACCAACAACCGCGCCATCGCGCTGGTCGACGGCATCCGCGAGAACCTGCGCGTTCTGCTCGTTTCGGGCGAACCGCATGCTGGCGAGCGCACCTGGCGCAACCTGCTGAAATCCGACGCCTCGGTCGATCTCGTCCATTTCACCATCCTGCGGCCGCCGGAGAAGCAGGACGGCACGCCGATCAATGAATTGTCGCTGATCGCCTTCCCGACCCGCGAGCTGTTCGTCGAGAAGATCAAGGATTTCGACCTCATCATCTTCGACCGCTACCAGCACCGCGACGTGCTGCCGATCCTCTATTACGACTACATCTCCGAATATGTCGAAAAGGGCGGCGCGCTGCTGATCGCCGCTGGTCCCGAATATGCCGGCGAGGCGTCGATCGCGCGCACGCCGCTGATGTCGGCCCTGCCGGCAATGCCGACCGGCGAGGTCGTCGACAAGGCCTTTTATCCCCGCCTCACCGAACTCGGCCAGCGTCATCCGGTGACGCGCGGCCTCGATGGTTCGGCCACCGAGCCGCCGCACTGGAGCCGCTGGTTCCGCACCATCGGCGTGCAGAACCCGCAAGGCGAAGTGGTAATGAAGGGTGCCGACAACCGGCCGCTGCTGCTGCTCGACCGCAAGGGCGAAGGCCGCGTCGGCATGCTTCTGTCCGATCAGGGCTGGCTCTGGGCGCGCGGCTTCGAGGGCGGCGGCCCGCATGTCCAGCTCTACCGGCGCATCGCCCACTGGCTGATGAAGGAGCCCGAGCTCGAGGAAGAACGGCTGACCGCCGAGGGACGCGGCATGGTGCTGGAGATCCGTCGCCAGACCATGGCCGACGATCCCGGCCCCGCGCAGATCATCACCCCCTCCGGCAAGACGCTCACCGTCAAGCTCGACAAATCCGAGCCCGGCGTCTTTCTCGGCAGCGTTCAGACCAGCGAGATCGGCCTCTTCCAGGTCGCCAATGGCGATCTCACCGCCCTCGCCCATGTCGGCCCGGTCAACGCACCCGAATTCGCCGACGTCGTCTCCACGCAGGAGCGGCTGAAGGCGCCGGCGGAAGCCACCGGCGGCAGCGTGCGCCGGCTGGCCTCGTCCACGGGCAGCGACGCGACGCTGCCATCCATCGTGCCGGTGCGTTCGGCCGGCGAAGCGTCGGGCAGCGACTGGATCGGCCTGCGCACCACCGACGACAGCGTGTTGAAGGCCGTGTCGCGCGTACCGCTGTTCGGCGGCTTCCTCGGCCTCGGACTGCTGCTTCTGGCGATGGGCTCGATGTGGTACCGCGAGGGAAGGTAGCGGAGCGCTCTTCCCTTCTCCCCTTGTGGGAGAAGGTGGCCTCGCGAAGCGAGGTCGGATGAGGGGTGCTCCAGCTTGGCGCCGACGACACACCGGCACCCACCCCTTAACCGTCTCGGCGCTGCGCGCCGATCCACCTTCTCCCACAAGGGGAGAAGGAAGAAGCTACCTCCCCTACTCCTCCGGTTCCGTCGTGAACAGCAGCGGATAACCCTTCGCCTTGCCGGCGTCGGTGGCTCTCGTCGCCTTGGTCTCGGCGACATCCCTGGTGAAGACCGCGACCACGCAGACGCCGTGCCGGTGCGCGGTGATCATGACCCGGTGCGCCTGGTCCTCACTGAGCTTGAACTCGCCCTTCAGCACCGTCACCACGAATTCGCGCGGCGTGAAATCGTCGTTGACGAGGATGACCTTGTAGAGCTTCGGCCGCTCTGTCTGCGGCTTGACCTTTACGCGCGGTTTTGTGGCGATTTCAGGCATTCGAACCGACTGTTTCGCGATCGAGCTTGAGTCCGCATTTTGCCACGGGCGGCAGCGATCGTCCATTTGCGGACCGTCGGCGGGCACGCCCGGTCCTTCAGGATCATGTGGGAAATGGTCTTTCGCGGTTCAACGGCCCTGACGGCCGAAGATGCGGCGACTTGCATCGGCATCCGCCCGGCGTTCCAGCCATGCCGCGATCGGCCATCCGGCAACGCAGATCAGTGTCGCGCCGGCGAGCACGATCAAGAGCCAGGCCTGCACGGGCGCGATGTAATCCCAATTGCTGGAAATCGCCGGCGCGAACAGCGAGGGCTCGGTGCGCCCGCTTGCCGGATCCGGCACGGGGCTGGCGGTGAGCAGAATCAGCACCCTGGCGGCGCCGGTGGCAACCAGGCCGCCGATCACCATGGAGCGAAAAATGGACGAAGGCCGCTTCTTCATGCGGATTGTCCTACCGGGCCGGCATTGCAAACGGGTTAAGCACGATCGAGATGCGTGGCTGGAAGCCGCCGGTGTTCAGCTCATCGATCATGCACTTGGCAGAAGGCCGCCCCAGCCGGTTTGCGGCTGGAGCGGCCTTGCTAGAACTGACCTCGAAGCTGATCAGGGCTTCTTGGGAGCAGCCTTCGCGGGGGCCGCCGTCGCGGGAGCCATCTTCGCGGGGGCCTTCTTGACCGGGCACTTGTGCTTCTTGGTCTCCTTGCAGACGGTCTTCTTGGCGACCTTCTTCGGAGCAGCCTTGGCCGGAGCGGTGGTCGTCGCGGCAGCAGCCGGAGCGGTGGTCGTGGTGGCGGCAGCCGGGGCAGCGGTCGTGGTGGCGGCTGCATAGCCGAGAACCGGCATCGAGAAGGCGAGAGCGACGGAGAGACCAAGGGCGGACAGGATGGACTTGTTCATGGCTTCATTTCCTTTTGTATGCGGGTCTTTTTGAGTGTCACTGGACCGGGTCGTTCGGTGTCACTCCAAGCAGCTTCAGAGCATTGGCGAGCATCCGGATGCCCTGCGCCTGTTTCTTGGCGGCACAGTACCGGTTGCCCTTCCTCTGAAGTGCCTTTGCCGCGGTGACCTGCGTTGCCGTGGCATGGGTTTCGAGGGCTTCATCAAATTGGTGGCTGAGATTGGCGCACCGTTCGCTCCGGGTGAGCGGCGCCTTTGCATCCGATTGGCCGACAGCGGCAGTGAGCAGGCCAAGGCCCAGCAAAACTCCCAACAAACTGATCGACAATCTTGGCATTGGTTTATCCGTGAACCCGGAGACTAGCGTCGCAGCCGATGACCTGACCGCCACGGCACCTTTATGCCGACCAACCTTTTCAGGAGTTTTTCCCGATTGTAGAATTTTGTTTCTGGATTGTGTCTGGCCAGGCCGGGGCCAGGCCGGCCGTCGCTTTCCATGTGGAGAAGGCGGAATTCATTCTCCCTTGAAAAGCAAGGCACTGGCCAACATATGGCCCGAATTCTATCGTGTGGCTCACCAGCCAAGAATGGCTTGGCCGGCAAACCAGACAGGGCAGCTGTGAAATCCGATGCGCACATACTGATCGTCGACGACGACAAGGGCATCCGCGACCTGCTTCAGGAGTTCTTCCAGAAGCGGGGCCTGCACACCTCGGTTGCCGCCGACGGCAACGAGATGGAAGCCATCCTGCGCCGCTCGCAGGTGGACCTCATCGTGCTCGACGTGATGCTGCCCGGCAGGAGCGGGCTGGAACTGTGCCGCGACCTGCGCGCCCAGTATACGACGCCTATCATCATGCTGACCGCCGTCACCGAGACAACGGACCGTGTCGTCGGCCTCGAGATGGGCGCCGACGACTATGTGCCCAAACCCTTCGACCCGCGCGAGTTGCTGGCCCGCATCCGCGCCGTGCTGCGGCGCAATGGCGCCACAGAGCCCAAGCGCGCCACCAGCAAGCAGATTTACCATTTCGCCGGCTGGACGATGGACTGCTCGCGGCGCCGGTTGACCGCGCCCGACGATGTCAGGGTCGAACTGACCATGGCCGAGTTCAACCTCCTGCACACCTTCGTCAAGAGTGCCCAGCGCGTGCTGACCCGCGACCAGCTCATCGAACTGTCCGGCGGCGACAGCGACTATTCCTTCGACCGCAGTATCGACATCCTGGTCAGCCGGTTGCGGCGCAAGATGGAAGATGATCCCAAGACGCCCAAACTGATCCTCACCGTGCGCAGCGGCGGCTACCAGTTCCTGCCCGAGACGACCTCCGAATGAGACGTTTCCTGCCGCAGACCTTGCCTGTCTGGGTGCTGCTGATCGTCATTGCCGGCCTGCTGATCAGCCAGGTCGCGACGCTCTACATCGTGTCGCGCGACCGCGCTGCTGCCAATGACGTGGTCGACCTCTACCGCCTCAACGACCGCGCCTTCTCGCTCGTGCAGCTGATGAGTGGCGCCACGCCGGAGGAGCGCAAGGCGACCGCCGCGGGCCTGTTCAACTCAACATACGCGCTCACCGTCTCGGACACGCCCGCCGTCACCTCCTCGATCGCCGGCGATGACGAACTGGCCGAGCTCGAGGACATTCTTGTCGGCCGGCTGTCGAAGTTCGGCATCACCGACGCGCGCGTGCGCCGCGATCCGGCGACGCGCGAAGCCGACGATGCCGGCGGCGCCGCGCCGGGCCCCGATATCGGCCAGGTCGAGCGGGACCTCCTGGTGCTGGCCGCCGATTTCGCCCAGAGCGACAAGCTGACGGCCTCGCTGCGCTTCGCCGACGGCCAGTGGCTGAACTTCACCGAACCGATAACGCCCGTCGGCCCGATCCTGAGCATCGACAGCCTGCCGCTCTATGCGCTGATCGCCGGGCTGGTGGTGATCATGTCGATCTGGTCGCTGCGCCGGCTGACCGCGCCCTACCGGATGATGGAAACCGCCGTCAACCGGATCGGCAATGATCTCAAGAGCCCGCCGGTCACCGAGAGCGGCAGCCGTGAGGTGCGCGCCGCCGCCAGGGCGATCAACGCCATGCAGAAGAGGCTGCGCGAATATGTCGAGGACCGCGAGCACCTCGCGGCGGCCCTTGCGCACGACCTGCGCACGCCGATGACAAGGATGCGGCTGCGTCTGGAACTGTTGCGCAGATCACCGGCGCGCGAAGCGCTCGCCCACGATCTCGCCGACATCGAAGGCATCGCGAGCTCGGTGATAGACTTCGCCAAATTCGAGGTCACGGAAGAGAAGGCCGAGAGGATCGATTTCTGGTCGCTCGTGGAATCGATCGCCGACAGCTACGAGACCGTTTCCTTCGACAATGACGACACCCGCTCACGCGGCCTGATCTGCATGGCGCGGCCGGTGGCGCTCAAGCGCTGCGTTACCAATCTTGTGCAGAACGCCGTCACCTACGGCAAGCATGCGCATCTCAGCCTCAGCCGCTCGGACGGCACGATCACACTCGCCATCCGCGACGAAGGGCCGGGCATACCCCAAGCCCAGATCGACGCCGTGTTCGGCTCCTTCGTGCGCCTCGAACACTCCCGCAACCGCCAGACCGGCGGGCTCGGGCTTGGGCTGACCATCGCCCGCAACATCGCGCGGGCGGCGGGTGGTGAAGTGCGCCTGTCCAACCACCCGCAAGGTGGGTTGCTGACGGAGCTGAGGCTGCCGCTGGCGGCTTGAGCCTTGTCGCTTGGGACCTCTACCGCCGCAGCACCGCGCTCAGCACATCCCTGATGCCGATGGCGCCGACGAAGCGGGACTGGTCGTCGAACAACGCCACCGGCGCCGTCTGCGAGCGGTGCATGGCCAGCATCACGGTTTTCAGCGACGTGCCCGGATTGGCCCAGAACACCTGACCTGCTTCTTCGGGCTGGCCCTCTATCCCGGTGCACGACGTCCACACCGCCGGCTTGCCGTCGCGTTCGGCCGCCGCCACCAGCCCGTGCTCGTCGATCTTGAAACGGGTCGTCTTGCGTCGGTCGAGCCACACCCAGCCGTCCGTGCCCTGTTCGAGATCGCGGCGGTCGCGCATCACGTTCCATGCGGTCAACACCGAGAGCGGGTTCACATTGGCGATGAAGTCGCGGACATAGTCGTTGGCGGGACGCAGCACGATGTCTTCCGGCGCGCCTGTCTGCACGATACGCCCGCCCTCCATGATGGTGATGTGGCTGCCGATCTTCAGGGCCTCCTCGAGGTCGTGGCTGACGAAGATGATGGTCTTCTTCAGCTCCGCCTGCAGCTGCAGAAGCTCGTCCTGCAGCTTGGTGCGGATCAGCGGGTCGAGAGCCGAGAACGGCTCGTCCATCAACAGGATAGGCGCCTCGGTGGCGAAGGCGCGCGCCAGACCGACGCGCTGCTGCATGCCGCCCGAAAGCTCATGGGCGTATTTGTTCGACCATTGATCGAGGTTGACCAGCTTGAGCTGGCGATGCACCCGCTCCTTGCGCTCGGCATCCGGCACGCCGGCGAGTTCGAGACCCAGGCCGACATTCTCTTCCACCGTGCGCCATGGCAGGAGGCCGAACTGCTGGAACACCATCGCCACCTGTTTCTGTCGCAGCCGCCGCAAGGTTGGCTCGTCGCAGGTGACGACGTCGACCGTACGGTCGCCGTCCTTGACCAGCACTTGTCCGCGCGACACCACGTTGAGCCGGTTGACCGCGCGAAGCAGCGTCGACTTGCCGGAGCCCGACAGGCCCATCAGCACCGAGATTTCGCCTTCATGCACGGTGAGGCTGGCGCCTGCGCAGCCGAGCACATTGCCGGTCTTCTCGAGGATCTCGGCTCGGGTAGCGCCCTTGTCGATCATCGCCAGCGAGCCGGCCTGGTCGGCGCCGAAGACGATATCGACATTCCTGAAATCGACGGCGACGGTCATTTCTTGCCTCCAACGCCAATGCGGGTCATCCGGTCGAGCACGATGGCGAGCACGACGATGGCGAGACCGGCCTCAAGGCCAAGGTCGATGCGGCGCGAACCGAGCGCCCGGTTGATTTCCGTGCCGAGGCCACCGGCGCCGATCAGGGCCGCGAACACCACCATCGACAGCGACAGCATGATCGACTGCGTCAGGCCCGCCATGATGGTGGGCAGTGCGGAGGGCAGCTCGACCTTCCACAACAGCTGGCTCTTGGTGGCGCCGAAGGCCTCGCCGGCCTCGATGATCGACTTCGGCACCGAAACGACGCCCAGATGAGTGAGCCTGACTGCTGTCGGGATGACGAAAATGATGGTGACGATGAGGCCGGGCGCGTTGCCAAGGCCGAACAGCGTCAGCACCGGGATCAGGTAGACGAAGGTCGGCAGTGTCTGCATCAGGTCGAGCACCGGCAGCATGACGCGGTAGACCTTCGGCTTGTGCGCCGCCCAGATGCCGAGCGGCACGCCGATGGCCATCGCCATGGCGGCGGCGGCCACGACCAGCACCAGCGTCTGCACCGTCTGTTTCCAGAGGTTCTGGTTGATGATGAAGATCAGGCCGAGGAAAACGCCGATGGCGAGCGGCCGTGAGCGCTGCAGCAGCCAGGCGACGATGGCGATCACCAAAGCGAGCAGCACCGGCGGCACCATCAGCAGGATGTTGACCAGCCCGTCGAGGATGAAATTCAGGCCATTCGAGAACGCCCTGAACACAGTGTCGAAATGGTCGGTGAGGAACCCGAAGAAAGCCTTGCCCCAGGGCCCGATGGGAATCTTGTAATCGACCAGGAATTTGGAAATCGGATCCATCTTGCCCCTCTTTGGCCTGCGCCGTCCTTGCCGGACGGTCATCTTCTCACAGCATATGAAAAAGGGCAGCCTTTTCCAGTGGCTGCCCTGTTTTTGAGGTCATGCCGAAATCAAAGCCGGCTCAGCCTCCGAGCGCGGTCTTGACCGCCGCCGCCGCGTCGCCGCCGTCGAAGGTGGTCACGCCGGCGATCCAGGGCTTGACCGCATCCGGGTTTTTCTTCAGCCAGTCGGTTGCCACCTTGTTGGCATCGCTGCCCTTCAGGATGGCGTCCATCATCTGGCCTTCCATATCCAGATTGAACTTCAGGTTGGTGATGAACTTGCCGACGTTCGGGCACTCGGTCGTGTAGCCCTTGCGCACGTTGGTCGAGACGGTGGCGGCGCCGAAACCGCTGTCGCCCATGCCGTCGAGATAGGTGATCTTCATGGCGCCCATCACCGGATGCGGCGTCCAGCCGAGGAAGGCGATCCACTCATTGTTCTTCATCGACTGCTCGGCCTGCGTCAGCATGCCGGCCTCCGAGGATTCGACCAGTTCGAACCCGTCGAGATTGTCCTTCGGGTTCTTGATCATGTCGAGGATGATGCGATTACCGTCATTGCCGGCCTCGATGCCGTAGATCTTGCCGTTGAACTTGTCCTTGAACTTGCCGAGATCGGTCAGCGTCTTGACACCGGCATCCGCGACATAGGTCGGCACGACGATGCCGTAACCGGCGCCGGCCAGGTTCTGGCTGACGGTCTCGACCGAACCGTCGGCCGTGTAGTCCTTGATGTCGTTGGTCATCGACGGCATCCAGTTGCCGAGGAAGACGTCGAGGTCCTTGTTCTTCAGCGACGCATAGGTCACCGGAACCGAGAGCTGGATCACCTGCGGCTCGTAGCCGAGCGCGGTGAGCAGTACCGAGGCCAGCCCGGTGGTGGCCTGGATGTCGGTCCAGCCGACATCGGAGAGGCGAACCGCCTTGCAGCTCGCCGGATCGCCGGCGAAGGCGGCACTCGTGGACAGGAAGGCCGCCAAGCCGAGGCCGGCGACGAAGGAATTCATACGCGACATCTGTATTCTCCCATTGCGATTCTTTGGCGGGGCGAAGTTACGGTTTTTGTGTCCGCCTTGTTTCGTCAGCCAAACACCATTCTGGAGTGGTTTCAAGCGCTAAGACAATCACGATCAACGGCGCTGGCTGGCCAATCAGCGACACCGCTGACGCTTTCCGTGCCAAGCCTGAGCGCAATCTGCCTCGGCAACGGCGGCTTTTTCAGGGGAATGCGGCGGCGGCCCCTCCCCGCGCGGCGGCAAGTCGGCTTAAGGTCTGTTTGGATTCAGGTCAGGCCGCGCCGAAAATGGTGGGCTCCGAGAACCGGAGCGGAGCGTACTTTGAGTACGCGAGCACCGGAAGCGGAGGAACCGCCTTTTGCAGGCCGGCCTCACCTGAATATGAACAGACCTTAAAGGGCGGCATGGCCAAGCTGTATTTCCATTACGCGACGATGAACGCCGGCAAGACGACCATGCTGTTGCAGGCATCGTACAATTACCGCGAGCGCGGCATGACGACGATGCTGTTCGTCGCCGGCCATTACCGCAAGGGCGATACCGGCCTGATCTCGTCGCGCATCGGGCTGGAGACGGAAGCCGAGATGTTCCGCGACGGCGACGACCTGTTCGCCCGCGTGGCCGAGCATCACCAGCACACGGCGGTGCATTGCATCTTCGTCGATGAGGCGCAGTTCCTGGAGGAGGAGCAGGTCTGGCAGCTTGCCCGCATCGCCGACCGGCTCAACATCCCGGTCATGTGCTATGGCCTGCGCACCGATTTCCAGGGCAAGCTATTTCCCGGCTCGCGCGCGCTGCTGGCGATCGCCGACGATCTGCGCGAAGTGCGCACCATCTGCCGCTGCGGCCGCAAGGCGACCATGGTCGTGCGCCTCGGTCCCGACGGCAAGGTGGCCCGGCAGGGCGAACAGGTGGCGATCGGCAAGGATGTCTATGTCTCGCTCTGCCGCCGCCACTGGGAAGAGGAAATGGGCCGCGCCGCACCCGACGACTTCATCGGCTTTGTCAGCGGTTGAAACGAAGGCCCGCTGGACGTCGGCCTCGGGTAGCCGGCTGCCACCTCTTGCAGCCACGCCATTCTATGGTGCCTTTGTTAAGGTCAGCGCCGTATTTTCACGCGCTCAGCCAGAACTCTCCGGGGTCAGCTATGCTTCGAGCCGTCTTGTCCGCCAGCCTTCTTTTGCTTGCCACTTCCCTTGCCGCCCGGGCCGGAGGCGATCCCATCCTGGGCAAACATGTCTTCAATCGGTGCATGGCCTGTCATGAGGCGGCGACCGACCACGACAAGGTCGGCCCGCATCTGATGGGCGTCGTCGGCCGCAAGGCGGGGACCGCCGAAAGCTTCCTCGGCCATTATTCGGATGCCATGAAGAACGCGGGGGCTGCCGGTCTCGTGTGGGACGAGGCAAATCTTGCCGAATACCTCAAATCGCCCAAGCTGAAGGTGCCCGGCAACAGGATGGCCTTTGGCGGCCTGGGCAATGACGACGACATCGCCAACGTCATCGCTTATCTGAAAGCCGATCCCAAGCCCTGAGCAGCCGTTCGTTGTCGGACGGGGCGACTTGTGCGCGCCGGGTCGGGGCTGCAAAGCGCCAGTTGTTGTCGAGTTTCAGAACGATCCGCTTCGGCGTCGACTGATTGCTTTGCCGGCATGAAAGTTCAAAATCAGCTGAACCAGGCTTGGCCGGCCAGTTGATCCCGCCATGACCACGGCTCCATTACCATTCAAGGGTTCGGCCGAATATTTGTTTTCGCGCCGCGCACTCTCTTCACGTCTTTCAATCCCCTGATACCCCACATATATTCGCCGCTGTTCGCAACCAGCGAGCGGAAGCCGAAGCGGGAGGCCCCTATGGCGACATTGCAGAATTTCGATGCCGAAATTGCCAAGACCAAGCAGGTCGTCCAGGATATGCGCACCAAGATCGAGCAATCCGGCACCGTGCTCGACACGCTCGCAACCGCCGACAAGAAGATTGGCGACGCCAATTTCGACATCGAGAACGCCCGCATCGAGGATGTGCTGAAGCAGCAGAAGGTGATGGAAGGCAACATCGCCGACCTGATCATCGGGCTCGAGGACGCCACCAATGTCTTCGGCGCCGAGTTCGAGAGCATGAAGAACTATACCGGCTGGGAAAACTTCGTCGGCGTTTTTTCGGCACAGCGCAAGCAGCGCATGCGCACCGACCGCGTGCGCAACATGTCGCTCGCCGGCAATTTGCAGGAACTGCTGGCCAAGTCCGACACCATCGTCGGCATATTGAAGGCGCAGAAGGAAGTTCTCGACCAGCGCTACAAGACCTCCGAGGCCAGCCTGTCGCAGGTTATCGAACGCCGCAAGACCACCATGACCAACCTCGAAGCCGTGCAGAAGCGCATCGAGGAGCTCAATCCGATGTTGCTCGACATTGAGAACAAGATCGCCGCCTCGACCAGCCAGAAGGACCGCACGCAGCTCGAGGGCGAGCGCTCCAAGCTCGCCACCGAATACAATGAAAAGCAGGCCAAGGAGCAGGAGCTGCTGGCCGAAAGCCAGACGCTGGAGCGCTACACCTCCATGTTCCAGACCTTTGTCGATTCGCTCAACAACCAGATCGCCGCGCAGTCGACGCTGATCAACAAGCTGACCATCGATACCGAGCAGCGCATCGTGCTGTACAAGGCTTTGGAAGATTCCTTGAAGACCGCCGCCCAGCAGGACGTCGCCCACAAGATCAACACGCTGGGCAGCCAGGTCGACAACACCGCCGAGGAAACCATGGCCGGCATCGGCGCCGCCTCGCAGAAGCACATTGGTGACCTGCTGGAGATGCACGAGAAGAACATGGTGGCCAGCGCCGACATCCAGCGCCGCAAGAAGCTGGCCGACGATGCCTTCGCCCGCCGCTTCGACGAGGTGCTGAAGAAGCACAATTCGGCCAACTACGTGCAGTCATAATTGCCGCGCGCACCGGTGCGACAATCCCAGGGCTGACAGCATGACCCCCGAAAACGACGCTGCGGCGCGGTATTTCTCGGCAATCACGGCCGCGCTTAGCGGCCTTGAAGTGTTCATGCGCGACGACCGCTCGCCGCTCTACCGGCACGGCATCGTCGCCAGGATCGTTGCCGAATACATCGCCCGGCTCGACAAGTCCTTCTCCTGCTGGCGCAATCGCCTGGGCTTCATGGACACGTTCCGCATTTCGCGCGCCGAAAGCGGTTTCCCGGTGTTCCAGAACCTGCTCGAACTGGAGAACGACCGCCGGCAGGCTGATGCACGCCTTGCCAACATCCCGCTGGCCGGCGAACTGCGCGAGGAGATGGCCGACTTCATCCTGCGCCACAAGGCGTTCCCCGAGGCGCTGCAGAAAACGATGGCCGAGCGGCTCTATCTCGAGGACGTCAAGAGCGAACAGACCTTCGGTCCGTTCACGCTGGCGCAGACAGCCAAGGTGTCGGTCAATCCGAAGACGGCGCGGCCTTATTATCTGGTCCACTGGGCGACCTTCGACGGCAGCGCCAACTTGCCCTTGATCTACATGGTGACGGTGGAGGATTCCTCGGAAAGCATGGTCAGCCAGCTTGTCGACCGGAGCGGCAAGCTCAACGACAAGGTCGACATTCCGCTGCCGGTCGACGGCTTGCTCAACCCCGAGCTTGCCCACCGCTTCGACGATTTCACCGAGAAGAATTCGGCCTATACGCTGTCGCCGGCGACCATCGCGGTCAACCTCGACAAGGATTTCGAGCCACTGCACCCCAAGCAGCTGAGGCGCGTGGTGCTCGGTCCCTTCTATTCGGCGGGCATTACCGACAACAATTCGACGGTGACGGAAGTGCTGGCCAAGGTGCGCAAGCCGGAAAACGCCTGGCTTTTGACCTGGACCATCCAGGAGGTCTACTCCAAGGGCGAGAAGCCCGGCCGCAGGGGCCTATTCTCCAGCGAGAAGACGACGCAGGAATTCTTCATCAACACCGACGACCTGGAGGCCGCGCGCCAAGGCGTATCGAGCTACGAAAACCACGCGCTGATCCCGCACGAGGCCTACCAGGCGCTCTACGCCGCCGGCGAAGCACAGAAGATTTTTGCCGGCTACAAGGTTCACATCCTGTCGAATGGACAGGTGATATCGGATGTCTAGGAACCTGCTTTGCGTCATTGAAAACCACACAGCACCGAGGCGCCAGCAATGACCGCCGCAGCTAAAATATCCGGCAAGAAGCGGCAGCTCGATGCGCTCAAGAGGAGAGTTCGGCCCGGCGCCCTGGAAGGCTTGGAACGCAGCCAGCGTATCGACATAACGTACACGTCGAACGCGATCGAGGGAAATACACTGACGGCGGGCGAGACAGCCCTCGTTCTGGAAAAAGGCATCACGATCAGTGGCAAGCCGCTCAAGGATCACCTCGAGGCAATCGACCACGCGCGCGCATTGAGTTGGGTACTCGAAATCGCTTCAAAGGACGACCATCCGATCATGGAGGCGGACATCCGCAATCTTCATCATCTGGTCGTGGCGAATTCCAAGCCGGAGATAGCCGGCCAATACGCCGACAGCGCTCGTTACGTGAATACGAATGTCGGCGTATTCAATTTTCCCGCCCCCGTGGAGATTCCAGCGCTGATGGAGGTTTTTTGCCGGTGGTTGAGCGCAGCGCCAAGCACACCACGAACTGCCTTCGAGGCTCATCGGCGCTTTGTCGCCATTCACCCGTTCAACGACGGCAACGGACGTACAGCGCGCCTTTTGATGAATCTGGTGTTGGCACGCGGTGGATACCCGCCGGTAGCGATCCGCCCGGAAGATCGCCCCGATTACATTGCAGCGCTTGAGATCGACCAGAGCGGCGGCGGGCACATTGCTTTCGACAAGCTGCTTTTCGAAAGGCTGGATCAGACTTTGGACATCTATCTGGACGCAGCGCGTCAGGCGCAGGATCGTTCTGCGGAAGCCGGGAAAGTAATCCCGATAAGGAGCTGACCATGGACACCGGCCTGACCACCATTCCGGAAGCGGCGATCGAAAAGCACCGCGCCACCGCGCAGAGCTTCATCACCCGCATCGTGGTGCTGGAGGATCCCTCGCGCGAATCCGGCACCGCACTCGCCGGCACCAACCGGCGCTTCGTCTCCACCGTTTCGGTCGGCTCGGTGCGCCGCACGCGCGAGGTCGAGCTGTCGAAGACCGTCGGCGCCGTCCATCCCGACGACCAGTTGCTGACCATCCCGCAGCACACGCTGCTCTATCGCGCCCGGCGCGGCACGGCGATCGCGCTTGCGGTATCGGACGTGTTCGCCGAAGGCTCCGATCTCGAGAGCCTGCAGGCCAGGAACACCCGCGCCCCGCTCGAAGGCGACGAGGCGTCCGCCTTCAAGAAACTGCTGTCGGCTTCGGCCTATATCTCGGCCTTCAGCCTGTCGTCCTATCTGTTCCAGCTGATCGACAGCGACGGCGAGGCGCCAAACGACATTCCGGAACCCGACTTCCTGTTCGACACGCCGCAGGATGCGGTGAAGTCGATCCTGGCAGGCCTCGACAAGGCAATAGCGGGCTCGTCCGACGACACCGACCTGATGACCAGGGCGCGTGCCTTTGCCCGCGTCGCCATCGACGGGCTTTTGGCGCGCAAGGGCCGCTTCGACGGCATCGGCCCGTTCGAGAACGCCCATATCCGCATCGACGCCGACGACTTCACCCTCGACGGCTTCGATGTCGCGCCGGGCAAACGCTCGAAGCCGCTGGTGATGACCTTCAAGACGCCGGAAGAGGTCGTCGGCAACCACATCGCCAAATACCAGTCGGTCAAGCTCGCCAAGATGCTGATGGCCTATGATTTCGAGCGCGAGCTGAACCCTTTCGTGGAACTCGGCGGCTTCCTGTTCACCTTCATCGGCGACGGCGCGCCCGGCACCGGCAAGACGACGCTGATCCAGATGATCGCCGGCCTCGTCAACGGCTATTGCCAGGTTGCCGGCTATCCCTTCGCCTATGAGAATTTCGGCGTCGACCAGATTTCGTCCTACCAGGGCAAGTCGGGCCAGAACTGCCGCCAGTTCATCAACAATGTCTTGAACCCGCGCGTCATCGGCTTCGGCACCATCGACGACATCGACCAGGTGGCCGCCAGACGCTCCGACGACCGCGCCTCGGCCGGCCAGCAGGAGATCACCGGCGTGCTGATGGATGCCTTCGCCGGTGCCGCCACCGTGGTGCGCGGCAATTGCTCGTTCGGCATGTTCTCCAACTACCCGGAAAACGTCGACGACGCGCTGCGCCAGCGCGCCGGCGCCCGCTGGCTGGTCGACGGGCCGCAGACGCGGGACGACTATATCGACATCTTCGTGCTACTCGCCGGCAAGAACCACGAGATCCCTCTGGGCAAGCACGAGCTATACGCGGCGCAGGAAATCCAGCGCGCCGTGACCGAGGCCTATGAGGAGCATGAAAAGCCGCAGGAGGAAGGGCTGATGCGGGTCTATGAGCGCTACATGAAGGAAAACGGCGCGCCCAGGACCATGGCCGACATCGGCACCTACCTGCATCTGATCAAGGATGCCGAACCGCGCTTCACCGGCCGCGCCATCAAGAACGTCACCGACGCCATCAAGATGCGCGCCATGGACATCGAGCTTCCCGACGACTGGTTCGAGAAGCCGGAAGCCTTCATGCACAAGAGCTACGACGACAAGAAAGCGATGATCGAGGACCTGCGCGGTCCGTTCTCGATGGACATGGTCATGCAGGAGATCAACCGCTACGCCGACAGCGAGTTCCGGTATTCCGACAAATCCGACGATGCCGCGGTGGAAAAGCTGCTGCGTGACGCAAGGCTGCGCGAACGCGCCGCGCGTGAGATGGAGGAGATGAAGAAGAAGGGTCTGTGGAATGCGTAAGGTGAGCCAGCCTTCCCTTCTCCCCTTGTGGGAGAAGGTGTCGCCGCAGGCGACGGATGAGGGGTGCTCCAGCTTGGCAAGGACGGTGTTCCTTCGCGCACCCCTCATCCGTCTCGGCGCTGCGCGCCGATCCACCTTCTCCCACAAGGGGGCTGTTGCGCAGTTAGCTGAGAGATTGCTGTGGGGAGCGGATCGCCGCTTTTTGAGCGGGAATGGGTTCTGGTTTGGAGTTTCAGGCGGCAATTCAGCCCATTGGGCTGGATTGCGGACGCACC
>NZ_SRUZ01000119.1 GCF_004791165.1 Mesorhizobium sp. M8A.F.Ca.ET.218.01.1.1
GCCTTGCCGCGACTGAAAAAGGGAACGCGATGGGCGATCATGGTGAATCCACGACATTGCTGGCGGGTATTTCCGGTGCGCTGACGGCGTTCGGCCACCGGCTCATGGCCAGGGTCTACTATGCCGACACCGACTTCTCCGGCGTCGTCTACCATGCACGCTATCTCGAATTCCTCGAGCGCGGCCGCTCGGATTACCTGCGGCTGGCCGGCGTCCATCACACCGAGCTTTTGGATGGCAAGCATGGCGAGCGCATCGTCTGGGTGGTCAGACGCATGGAGATCGACTTCCGTTCGCCGGCCCGCATGGATGATATCCTTACCATCGAAACGCG
>NZ_SRUZ01000120.1 GCF_004791165.1 Mesorhizobium sp. M8A.F.Ca.ET.218.01.1.1
CGGTCGACTTCCGCGACGGACTGGTCGATGCCGACTTCAACATGATCCGCGAGGTCGGCGAGGAGACCGGGCTCGACCTGTCGAGGGCGGAACGCGGTCAGCGCTATCACGCGCTGTCGACGGCGAGCGGCACGGTGATCTTCCGCCGCTACCGGGTGGCCGAACATGCCGATGATCTGGCGCGGCGCATCAGCGCCTTCGTTGCCGCCGAGACCGAGCCGGAGATCGAGGGGCCGGTCATCATCCGCGATGCCGATGACCTGCCGGACGGCCTGATGGGCCACATGAAGCTGCTGATCGAGTGGCACTTTGCTGGCAGCGACGCGGATCTCTG
>NZ_SRUZ01000121.1 GCF_004791165.1 Mesorhizobium sp. M8A.F.Ca.ET.218.01.1.1
CGCGAATTCGGCTGGAGACAGACCAATGACCATCACCGACACGAGCATGCCGACGCCCGATGATACAGGCAGGCGCGGCTTGATGGCGGACGTGTTCTTTTCGCTGCTGCGGTCTGCTACTTTCCTCACCGGCTTCGCCATCGTCCTGTTCTGGATCTCCTGCGCGCTGTTCGGCGAGCATTTCGTCCCCTACGACCCACTGGCAACCGACATCATCAACGCGCTTGCGCCACCGTCTTCCGAACACTGGTTCGGTACCGACCAGATCGGCCGCGATGTCTACTCCCGCGTCATCGTCGGCTCGCGCGACATTCTGACCGTTGCGCCGCTGGC
>NZ_SRUZ01000122.1 GCF_004791165.1 Mesorhizobium sp. M8A.F.Ca.ET.218.01.1.1
GTTGAACAGTTCGGCCGCGGTGCTGGTTGCCGAGCGGATGACATCTATGGCAGGCAGGACCTCGCTGCGGATCGAGAATTCCAGCGACTGGTGCCGATGCAACGGACCGATCAGATCGGTGCCATAAACCATCTTCACCCCGCGTCGCTGAGCAATTTCGAGCGACCTGGAGCCGACGTCCAGGACGTATTTGATCTTGGCGTGCAGTTCGGCCGGCATGCCGATTTCGAGCCCTTCTTCCCACATGGTGATGTAGGCCGAAAGCGTCGGGACCAGGAAGGCGTCACGCTCGACCATCAGCTTGGCGGTCTCGTCCTCAAGGAAGTTGCCGT
>NZ_SRUZ01000123.1 GCF_004791165.1 Mesorhizobium sp. M8A.F.Ca.ET.218.01.1.1
GCACCGCCTCGCTCATTCTTGCCGAGGGGCCGGCCGCATGATCGCCGACTGGAGCCACGAGATCGTTCTTGCCGCCACCATCCTGTCCTGGTTCATTATCGGGGCGGGGTTGGCGCAGACGACGATCTACCTGCTGCAGCTCATCGTCGCCGGCTACGCGCTTTCCAGGCGCCCGCCCGTCGCGCGCTCGGCGCTGCTGTGGCATCGCTATGGCGACGTCGCGCCGCCGATCGCGCTCTTGGTTCCAGCCTATAACGAGGCATTGAATGTGGTCGAGAGCGTGCATTCGATGCTGGCGCTCGAATATCCGAACTTCGAGGTGGTCGTCATC
>NZ_SRUZ01000124.1 GCF_004791165.1 Mesorhizobium sp. M8A.F.Ca.ET.218.01.1.1
GACGCCCTGGTCGCGCTTGATCGCCGAGGCGACAAGCCCGCCGAGGAATCCCATCGTGCAGGCGACGACGGCGACAGCCGAGGCCTGCAGCGGCGAGAACGGCGTGATGAAGGAGAGCAGCGCGCCGAGCAGGCTAGAGGCGACCAGCCCGCCGACCAGGCCTTCCCAGGTCTTCGACGGCGAGACGGTCGGCGAGAAGCGGTGTTTTCCGAACAGCTTGCCGAAGATGTACTGCAGCACGTCGCTGCCCTGCACGACGATGATCAGGAAGGCGACGAGCAGCAGGTTGCGGCCCTCGAAGCCGGGCACGTTGAGCGTCAGCAAGGCAG
>NZ_SRUZ01000125.1 GCF_004791165.1 Mesorhizobium sp. M8A.F.Ca.ET.218.01.1.1
GCATCGAAGGCGGCACGCGCGCCAATGTCGGCTTCCGCTATTCGGGCGCCTATGAAAATGGCTGGGGCACCAACGCCATCTTCGGCCAGTCCTATCAGTTGGGCGGCCAGAACTCCTTCGACGCGCCGGACCTCGTCAATGTCGGCGCCTATTCGGGGTTGCAGACCGCGAACTCCGACTATGTCGGCCTTGTCGGCTTCAACAGCCCGAGCGGCTTCTCCGGCTCGCTCAGCGGCCGCTTCGACGAGCAGACCTTCGACGTCAGGCGCGCCGAGGTGAAGGCCGCCTATTCCGGCCTGCCGGTTTCGCTCACTGCCAAATATGCCTT
>NZ_SRUZ01000126.1 GCF_004791165.1 Mesorhizobium sp. M8A.F.Ca.ET.218.01.1.1
GCACTGAATGACCAAATTCATGTACTAAAGTATATAAATCAGAAACTGTATTTGACCAATTCAATAATATAAACGGATTTGTTAAGTGAGCACCTGAAGAGTATCCTCCAGAACGTTTACCTTTATTTTCAAAGACATCCACCCATCGATGATTCAAACCTTCTTCTACAACTTTCGTATATTCTTCACCCATTGGTTGTAATGCTTTCAACATCCAATCTTTAGCCTCTTCGTACGGCATTTCAAATTTAATATCTTTAACAAGTGGTGTGTAAACATCATACATTTTCATGTCATCTAAGCCCAATAGTTCTTTGCGCAATTTAG
>NZ_SRUZ01000127.1 GCF_004791165.1 Mesorhizobium sp. M8A.F.Ca.ET.218.01.1.1
GGCTGAGCGGCCGCGTCGTCGGCTGGAAGGGCCAAACAGGCGACTGGCGTCAATTGAAGTAATGCCAGGCGCGTTATCCAGGTCGTTCACTCATAGGAAGGTGCAGCCAATGTTCAGCCAGAATCCGATCTTCATCCCTGGCCCCACCAATATTCCGGAGGTGTTGCGCAGGGCCGTCGATATGCCAACCGTCGACCACCGCAGTCCAATGTTTGCGAAAATTCTGCATCCAGCCCTGGAAGGGGTGAAGAAGGTGATCAGGACGGAGCGGTCTGACATCTTTGTCTTCCCGTCCACCGGCACCGGCGGGTGGGAGACCGCGATCAC
>NZ_SRUZ01000128.1 GCF_004791165.1 Mesorhizobium sp. M8A.F.Ca.ET.218.01.1.1
GCGGGTGAAGGCGGCTGGCTCGGTCAGGCCGGCAATGTCGCCGAAGAACTTGAGGCTGCGCGCGTCGAAGGCGGCTCGTAGGGCTTCCAGGAAGCGGCGGCGAAACAGGCGCGACAGGACGCGCACCGGAAGGAAGAACCCTGGCCGACAGGAGACCCAGCGCGAGCCGTCCGGCGAGACGCCACCGCCCGGCACGATGCAATGGATGTGCGGATGGTAGTGCAGGTTCTGCCCCCAGCTGTGCAGCACCGCGATGAGGCCGATCTCGGCGCCGAGATGTTTGGAATCGGCGGCGATCGTGCGCAGCGTCTCGGCCGCAGTCCTGA
>NZ_SRUZ01000012.1 GCF_004791165.1 Mesorhizobium sp. M8A.F.Ca.ET.218.01.1.1
TCTTGAATTTCGCTGAGGGCAGTCTTAGAAGCAAACTTCTTCGTCGCCAGCGGCGCACCGCCCTCGTTCGTGAGGCGTATATAGTCGCCACCTACCAAAACTGTCAACACACCTTCGCAAAGTTTTTGAACTTTTTGCGACAGAAATTTTGGGCACGCTTTGTGGATAGCCGACTGCCCCAGGGGAACAGGGGATAACAGGAGGCCACGGCCACGAAGGAGCCCTATTGCCGCCGCATTGCCGTTCGACACCAAGGCCAACAAGAGAGGCGCAAGCACAGCCGTGCAATGGCGTCTTTATTGAGCCTCGAAGGGGCGCGCGCGGGAGTCTTATGAATGAAGGCACGCCGCCCGCTTTTCAGAGCGCTCTATAAGAGAAGTGCACGAGGGGAATTCGACCGGGGCCCGAGGCTTCGTTGACTTAACCTGCCGTGACAGGCAAATGTCATGGCCACAACAAAAGCGACCAGCCGTCCCGCCCGGGGAAGAAGCAGCCTTTCTGGATGCCAGATACGGAAGATGTCATAGCCGAACTCGGCAATGAGCCGCCGCTTATCGCGGATGGCCGCAGCGGCCCGCCCGATCGGCGTGAGGTTTCCGCGCGCTGGCTGTCGGGAACATTCCTCACCGGCGTGACCTCGAGCGTGCTGATGGGCGTGGCGCTGTTTGCCGCCCTAGACGGGCGCCAGCAACTGGCGACCCCACCAGAGATCGCCGAACTGATTGGCCTCGCCAGCAATGGCGATTCCGGCGAAGTGGCCAAGACCACCAGGCTGGTGGCGCCGCGCCAGATTGCCAAGGCCAAGGACCGTCGTCGCATGGAAGTGTCGATGGTTACCAAGGTCGGCGACCGCGATGTCATCCACACCATGCCTTTCGTGCAGATCAAGATGGCGCTCGCCGCCGGGCACACCACTAGCCGGCCCTACCCGCCCTTCGACCCGATGCAGGTGTTCGGCAACGATAGCGACGACGGCGCCGCCGCACAGCCGGCGGCGGCGGCGTCCGCCGCTTCCGGCCAGATCTACGGCGCCAAGGTCGAAAGCGAGATGAGCCTGAAGACCGTCGATTTCCCGATCGAGACGGCCTCCTTCGACGAAAAGGGCGACCTTTCCGCCGACGAAGTTGAAAAAGTCGTGCGCGAAGCCGGCACCGACCTCAGCGACGGCGCCGTACAGGTCGCTTCGCTCCATTATGTCGACCCGCAGCGCTTCGGCGATGCTTTTGCCGAAAGCATGGCCGGCTCCTATGACGTCAAGATCGTCCCCGAAAACGTCTCCGTGGCGCCGCGCGCCAACGCTGACGACCAGGCGCCGGCTTTCGCCGAAGAAATCATCCCTTTCACCAAGGACACGGACCTCACCGAGGCCTTTGCCGATTCGGGGTACACGGGCGACGATGCTACCGGCATGGCCGAAGCGATTGCCAAGCTGCTCAACGCCCCGGCGCTCAAGGCCGGAACCGTGTTGCGCGTCGGTCTCGAGGTCCATGGTGACGCCGCCAAGGTGGTTCGCACCAGCGTCTACGACAAGGCCACGCACATCGTCACCATCGCGCTCGACGATCGCGGTCAGTACGTGCCGGCGCAGGAGCCGGAACCCAATCCCGAATTGCTGACGGCGTTCGATGACTCGTCGGCTCCGGTGGTGGTGCGCGGCAACCTGCCGAACATTTATGACGGCATCTATCGGACCGCCTATTCCTACGGCATGTCCAAGGCGATGACTCAGCGGCTGATCAAGCTGCTTGCGTCCGATGTCGACTTCCAGTCGCGGCTCAAT
Source organism: Mesorhizobium sp. M8A.F.Ca.ET.218.01.1.1 (assembly GCF_004791165.1). Classification (GTDB taxonomy): domain Bacteria; phylum Pseudomonadota; class Alphaproteobacteria; order Rhizobiales; family Rhizobiaceae; genus Mesorhizobium. Next base: position 1,781 of record NZ_SRUZ01000012.1, read on the forward strand.
CCCGCCGATCGCCTCGAAGTGCTGTTCTCGCAGCCCGATGGCGATGACCAGACCTCCGACAATTCCGAGCTCCTCTACGTCTCGGCGACGTTCGGCGGAACGACGCGCAATTTCTACCGTTTTCAAATGCAGGACGGCAGCACGGATTATTTCGACGAGAATGGCAGCAGCGCCCAGCAGTTCCTGCTGCGTAACCCACTGCCGAACGGCAGATTTACCTCCGGATTTGGCGCTCGCAAGCACCCGATCCTTGGCTATGTCCGCATGCACACCGGCACCGACTGGGCAGCGCCCATCGGGACGCCGATCATCGCCGCGGGCAATGGCGTCATCGAGAAGGCCGGCTGGGCCGGCGGCTATGGCAAGCAAATCATCATTCGCCACGCCAATGGCTACGAAACCTCCTACAATCACCAGAGCGCCTTCGCCAAAGGCATCGCCGAGGGCGTGCGCGTCCGCCAGGGCCAGGTTATCGGCTATCTCGGTCAGACTGGCCTGTCCACCGGACCGCATCTTCACTACGAGTTGATCGTCAACGGCACCAAAGTCGATTCAATGCGTGTGCGCTTGCCGGTCGGCAAGGTGCTGAAGGGCGACGACCTCGTCGCCTTCAAGCGCGAGCGTGAACGCATCGACGATCTCCTGAAGCAGGAAGACGGCAACTCGCTGAAGGTCGCCAGCGCCAAGATCGAAGGCTGAGTCTTAGCCTTTGTGCTGCCGAGGTTCGGCGCGCCGCGGCCACGGCAGCGCCTCGCCGGAAATCGTCATCCACGCAATGACAGCGGAAAGCAGGCATAGCAGCGCGGTTACCGAGGAGACGGCGGAAAAAGCGGCGTCGCTGGCGGCGATTCTTGCCGCATCGAGTGCCGGCGAAAGTCCCGTTGGCGGCGGTTCGCCGAAGCCAGGCAGGCCGGGCCCGGCGTTTCCCTCCAGGGCATTGGCGTAGATCCAGGCAGCGAGCGACCCCATCGCCGCCACCGCGATCAGACCGCCGATGCGCGAGACGGCGTTGTTGATGCCGGAAGCCGCGCCGGTGTCCTTGTCTTCCACCGCCGTCATGATCGCGGTCGACAATGGCGACACGACCAACGCCATGCCGAGTCCCATCAGCGCCATCAACGGGAAGATGCCAGTCCAGAAATGGTGAAAGCCGGCATGGGTGAGCAAGGCCAGCCCGGCGAAGGCAATCGCCACGATCAGACTGCCGCAGGCAATTGGAAGACGTGGCCCGATCCGGTCCGACAGCTTGCCGACGGGTCCTGACAAAAGCGCGATCGCTGCGGACAGCGGCAGGAAGATGAAGCCGACCTCGGCCGTGCTCAGCCCCCAACCGGCTATCAGCAGCATCGGCAGGTAAAAAAGATTGGCCGACAGCGCGAAATAGAGGAAGAATGTCGCGACATTGGCCCCGGCGAAAGCACCGATGCGAAACAGGCTGAGGTCGATCATCGGCTCGCGCTGCCGCCGCTCGAACAGGATGAAGACCACAAGCAGCACGGCGCCGGCGGCAATCGTTGGACCGGCCATGCGGCTCTCGCCGCTGGCGCTCATCAAAGTCAGCCCATAAGCGAGCGCGCCGAAGGCCAGCGTCGCAAGCGCACCACCGGCAAGGTCAAGGCTGCGTTTCTGCGTCGGCGCATCGGCCGGAATCTTGGCGAGCAGCAGATAGATCGAGATCAGGCCGAGTGGCAGGTTGACGGCAAAGATCGCACGCCAGATGCCATCGCCGAAAGCCGACAGCACCAGGCCGCCGAGCACCGGGCCGAGAGCGGTGGTCAGCGCCGAGGCCGCCGCCCAGATGCCGATCGCGCGACCGCGTTCCTTCTTCGGATAAGCCTTGGCGATGATGGCGAGACTGCCCGGCACCATGATCGCGGCGCCAGTCCCCTGGAGAGCGCGAAAAGCGATCAGCACGACAGCGTTCGGCGCCAGCGCACAGGCAAGCGAGGCCGCGACGAACAGCGCAATGCCGGCCACGAAAGCACGGCGGAGCCCGAACCGGTCGCCTGCAGCACCGCCGGCGAGGATCAGCGCCGAGAGCGTCAGCGCATAGGCATTGGAGATCCACTGCGCCTCGGCAAGGCTGGCGCCGAGGTTGACGCGGATCGCCGGCATGGCGATCGCCAGGATCGACCCGTCGATGAAGCCGAGCGCCGAGGCCAGGATCGCCGCGACCAGCACATAACGCCGCTGCGATTGCGGGCAGAACGTGCCATTCGCGACCGGAGCGGTCAGCGGAACGGCGGCGGCTTCATTGGGTGAATGCATGCCACCTGATTAGACCGGCGGCGCACCGGCAACAACCAGCCAGAGACTGGTTGCCCTTGAAACCAGCCCTATTGCTAGGGATCGCATCTGCCCCGATGCAAACCGCGGCAGTCATGCTAGGTTTTCTCCAGAGCCGGGGGCAGGAGAATTCGATGAAGCGTCCACTCGAAGCCTCCGTTGAGGGGCGCGGCCGTATCGTCGGTATCACCGATGGCGTATTCGCCATCGCGCTTACCCTGATCGTGCTCGAGATCAGGGTGCCGGTGCATCAGGCGATTCATTCCGAACACGATCTGCTTGTCGCCATCGCCGCACTGGCGCCCCGCTTTCTGACCTATGCCTTGAGCTTCCTGACCCTGACCATCTTCTGGTTCGGCCAGCAGGCGCAGCATGGTTTGATCGCCAAATCCGACAGGCGGCTGGCCACGCTGAACCTGTGCTTTCTCGCCTTCATCGCGCTCTTGCCGTTCTCGACCGACTTGCTGGCTGATTTCCTCGAATTCAGGACCGCGGTGCTGGTCTACTGGGTCAACCTGCTGATGCTCGGCGTCACGCTGTTCGCCAGCTGGCGCTACGCGGATAAGAACGGCTTTGTCGCGGAAGATGTTGACGCGCAGACGAGGCGCACGGTCTATCTGCGCATCGTCAAGGCCCAGATCCTGTGGGCGGTCGGCGGCGCACTCTGCCTGATCAGCCCGCTGCTCAGCGTCGGCTTCATTCTGGTCGTGCAGTTGATCTATGCCGCGGCGCCACGCGGCTCATTGCTGCGCAACGTCATCGGCTGAAGGTCCGCCAAGGAATTCCACGGTAACGCCTGGCGACACCAGCTTGGCGAGCTCGCGCGCGTCCCAGTTCGTCAGGCGGACGCAGCCATGGCTTTCGGTCTTGCCTATCTTCGACGGCTCGGGCGTTCCGTGGATGCCGTAGGTCGGTTTGTCCAAGGCGATCCAGACCGACCCGACAGGTCCGTTGGGGCCTGGCGGAACGGTAAGAATCTTGTCGTTCTCGCCTTGCTTGAAATTGATGTTCGGATTGTAGGTGTAGTTCGGGTCGAGCGCGATGCGCGACACGGCGTGGATGCCGGTGGGCGACGGCGTGTCCGCCGAGCCGATGGTGGCCGGATAGGCTGCTACCAGCTTGCCGCCGCCATCGTAGGCGTACACCTCTTTCTTGGTCTTGTCGGCGACGATGCGCACGACCGGCGTAGACACCAGCTTGCCGAAATTGGCGACCTTGATGATCGTGCCGGGCCGGTTGAAGTCGAGGCCCTTGTTGATCGACTTCAGATAGTTCTCGTCCATGTGGAAGCGCTCCGCCAGCGCCTCGGTGACAGAGGTGTAGCACATGCAGTTGAGCTGCGCCTTCTGACTGTAGTCTTCCGGGATGGAGGCGACATACGGCCCGGCTGCGTCCTCCGCCGTGATGGTGTAGTTGGCGAAGGCATCGCCGCCGGATTGCGAGAGTGCTGACTGGATGCCGACCGCATCGGTCGATTTGAGGCTGCTGCCGTTGATCTCGTTGTAGGCGGCGAGCGCCTTGTCGACATTCGAGCCGAAGCGCCCGTCGATGACGCCAGGCGAAGCACCGCCACGGTCGAGCAGCACCTGCAGCGCTGCCACATCCTGGCGTGCGCCCAGCGAAAGCGACGGGTCGACCGACGTCTTGCCGCCAGCGTTTGGCGGCAATGCCGCCTGGTCGGAGGGCGCCTGTTCCGTCGGATCTGCCGGCTGGAGGGGGTCTATCGACGCCTCGTTCAGCGGTTGGCGCTTGATGGTGCCCGGCTCTGCCGGCTGCGGCGCATCGGGATAATTGTTATCGTAATTGCCTTCGTCCTGCGGTGCCGGCGGATAGGCATCGACTGAATTGCGCCCGTCAGGGTCGTATTCGTCGGCTGGTGGCGGGATGACCCGGCCCTCTTCTTCCAGTTGCTTGCGGCGGAAGCGTGCCATGTCCTGGGGATCGTCGAGATAGTAGCGATCATCGTCGGCGGGGGCACGGCCGAGTTCTCGCATCCGCGTCTCGCGGCGCAGCGCCCGCCGGTCGAGCCTGGTCTGCGGCGGCTGGATGGCGATCACCTTGCCGGTATCGGCATCGACGATGACGCGGTTGCCCCTGGCATCGTAATAAATGTCGAGATTGCCGTCCTGGGCGAGCAGAATGCCGCCACTCTCGGCCGCGCGAACAGGCTGGGCCGCGCCGTCATGCGTCGGCGCCGCGAACGCGTTGGAAAACACCAGTCCCGCAGCAAGCGCCGAAAGGGTGAAGATAGTGCGCAGCATAGTAGCGAAACTCTCCGGTCCGTATGTGCCGCCGCCCGGCATTGTGCAGTTCGGCGAACCCCTTCGCCAGCAAACCAGTTACCCACCATATGGTTCCATCATGAACCGGGCATGAAGATGGCGGTCTTCCGGCGCCTCGAGGAATATTAGCTAGCCCACGCCAAGCCCCAATTCCTTGCGCGCCTGCTTCGTCAGCTTCAGAGCAACCAGGCGATGACTCTCGCGCAAATAGTCCTTCAGCGCACCATCATCCATGCTCTGGCTTGTCTGACGCTGGATCCACTTCATGCCGCGGGAGGCAAGATAGGGCGCGGGGCGCAGGCCGGGCTGCTCCTTGAGCACGTCATAGGCAACATCGGAGCATTTGAAGGTGACGAAAAGCTGCTCACCCTGATCCCAGCCACCGATCGCAAACACCTTGGTCCCGACCTTCCAGACATGGGCGCCGCCCCATTGCACCACGTGGATCGTTGCAGGCAGCGAGCCGCAGAAGCCGTTGTAGTCGTCCAGCGTCATCCGGCCCCCCATGATATATGAAGACGCCGCGCGCCCATACTGGACACGCGGCGTTGGATCAGGCCGCCGCCTCGGCGGCGACGATCGTCGGCCTGGAGCGGAAATTCAGCCGGTCGGAACCGGCCGTAACCTTGACCGTCGAGCCGTCGAGAATCTCACCAAGCAGGATCTTTTCCGCCAGCGGATCCTGCAACTCCTTCTGCATCACGCGCTTCAGCGGCCTGGCACCATAAGCGGGGTCGTAACCCTTGGCCGCCAGCCACTCGACCGCCTCGGGATCCAGCGACAGCGTGATCTTGCGATCGGTCAGCAGGCTCTCCAGCCGCTTGAGCTGGATCTCGACGATACGATCCATATCCTTGCGGCGCAGCCGGTGGAACAGGATCACCTCGTCGACACGATTGAGGAACTCGGGCCGGAACGATGCCCTCACCACGCCCATCACCTCGTCCCGTACGGCATCGACATCCTGGTCCTCGCCGAGATTGACCAGATATTCCGCGCCGAGATTCGACGTCATGATGATCAGCGTGTTGCGGAAATCGACGGTACGCCCCTGCCCGTCGGTGAGCCGGCCGTCATCGAGCACCTGCAAAAGCACGTTGAAGACATCGGGATGCGCCTTCTCGATCTCGTCGAACAGCACGACCTGATAGGGCCGGCGCCGCACCGCTTCGGTCAGCGCGCCGCCTTCCTCATAACCGACATAGCCGGGAGGCGCGCCGATCAGCCGGGCGACGGAGTGCTTCTCCATGTACTCGGACATGTCGAGGCGCACCAGCGCCGTTTCATCGTCGAACAGGAAGTTGGCCAAAGCCTTGGTGAGCTCGGTCTTGCCGACGCCGGTCGGGCCAAGGAACATGAACGAGCCGATAGGCCGGTTCGGATCCTGCAGGCCTGCACGCGCGCGCCGCACCGCCTTGGAAACGGCTTGCACCGCCTCGCCCTGGCCGACAACACGCTTGCCGATCTCGTCTTCCATGCGCAACAGCTTGTCGCGCTCGCCCTGGAGCATCTTGTCGACCGGAATTCCGGTCCAGCGCGACACGATATGGGCGACGTGGTCGGGCGTGACCACTTCCTCGACCATGCCGGCCTTGCCGTCCTGGGCTTCGGCCTCCTTCAGCATCTTTTCCAACTCGGGGATCTTGCCATAGGCAAGCTCCCCGGCGCGCTGGAACTCACCCTTGCGCTGGGCAATGGCAAGGTCGTTGCGCGCCTCGTCGAGCTGCTTCTTCAGATCGGCGGCAAGCCCAAGCTTCTGCTTCTCGGCCTGCCACTTCGAAGTAATCTCGCTCGATTCCTCCTCAAGGCCGACAAGTTCCTTTTCCAGGCGGGCGAGCCGGTCCTTCGAGGCTTCGTCCGTCTCGACCTTCAGCGCCTCGCGTTCGATCTTGAGCTGCATGATGCGGCGGTCGATCTCATCCAGCGCCTCAGGCTTGGAATCGACCTGCATCCTGAGCCGCGAGGCGGCTTCGTCGACCAGGTCGATCGCCTTGTCCGGCAGGAAGCGGTCGGCGATGTAGCGGTTGGACAGCGTCGCCGCCGCCACCAGCGCCGAATCGGAGATACGCACCTTGTGGTGCTGCTCATATTTCTCCTTCAGGCCGCGCAGGATCGAAACCGTGTCCTCCACCGTCGGCTCGTCGACGAAGACGGGCTGGAAACGGCGGGCAAGGGCTGGATCCTTTTCGACATGCTTGCGGTATTCATCGAGCGTGGTCGCGCCGACGCAGTGCAGTTCGCCGCGCGCCAGCGCCGGCTTCAGCAGGTTCGACGCATCCATGGCGCCATCGGCCTTGCCGGCGCCGACCAGCGTGTGCATCTCGTCGATGAACAGGATGATATTGCCACTGGCCGAGGTGACTTCGGAAAGCACGGCCTTCAGCCGCTCCTCGAACTCGCCGCGATATTTGGCGCCGGCAATCAGCGCGCCCATGTCGAGCGCCATCAACTGCTTGTCCTTCAGCGATTCAGGCACGTCGCCATTGACGATGCGCAGCGCCAAGCCTTCCGCGATCGCCGTCTTACCGACGCCCGGCTCGCCAATCAGCACCGGGTTGTTCTTGGTGCGGCGCGACAGCACCTGGATGGTGCGGCGGATCTCGTCGTCGCGGCCGATGACCGGATCGAGCTTGCCCGCGCGTGCGTCGGCGGTCAGATCGCGCGCGTACTTCTTCAGCGCGTCATAGCCCTGTTCGGCACTCGCCGAATCGGCGGTGCGGCCCTTGCGGACGTCGTTGATGACCTGGTTCAGCGCCTGCGCGGTGACGCCGGCCTTGGCCAGGATTTCGGCCGTCTTTGCCGATTTCTCCATGGTAAGCGCCTGCAGCAGCCGCTCGACGGTGACAAAACTGTCACCGGCCTTCTTGGCCAGGTCCTCGGCGGTCGAGAACACCTTGGCCAGCGGCTGAGCCAGATAGAGCTGGCCATTGCCACCCTCCACCTTGGGCATCGCCTCGAGCGCCGTCTCGACGCCGAGCTTGACGTCGCGGACATTGCCGCCGGCACGCTCGATCAGCGACGCGGCCAAGCCCTCGTCATCGTCGACGAGGACTTTCAGAATGTGTTCGGGGGTGAATTGCTGATGGTTGCGGGAGAGCGCCATCGTCTGCGCGGACTGGATAAAGCCGCGCACGCGCTCTGAGTATTTCTCAAGGTTCATATCTGTCTCCTTCCATCACCAGCCCGCTTTGCGGCACCGGATCAGATTGCGGTGACGGACCCGCCCATTCGAGCCGGATCCCGTTCAGCCGAGATATGGTGCATGCGGCATGCTGTCTCAAGACGCATTGATGTCTGTCAATCGATAATATTCCACGTCAGCCCAAACGAAAACGGCGGGGATTTCTCCCCGCCGTTCAATGTCTTGCGGTGCCGTTCGATCAGTTGTCGATGTCGGTGATCACGGGTTCGGCGCTGCCGCCGTCGACCGGAGCCGCGGCCGTCTCGCCCGCATCCGCATTGTCGCCGCCACCCTCGACCTGGTCGGGATTGGTGCGCGGACGGCGCGGACGCCGTGGGCGGCGAGCAGCACCGCTCTCGGCCGCCTCGTTGAGTTCGGCTTGAGCGGCCAGACCTGCCGGTGAGAAATTCTCGAACCGTGGAGCCGGCTCGGCTGCCGCCACGGTCTCGGACGGCGACGCGGGCTCTGCCTGCACTTCAGTCTGTCCCGAGGCCTCGTTGCGCTGCTGCTGGCCGCCTTGTTCGGCCGAAGCATAGTCGCGCTGGCCGTTCTGGCCATAGCCGCCGTTAGGGCGACGATCGCGATGGCGCCCGCCATTGTTGTTGTCGCGGCCGCTGTTGTTGCGCCCGCCATTGTCACGCCCGCCATTGTCGCGCCCGCTATTGTCACGATTGTCGCGACCGTCCCGGTTTAGCGCAACCTCGGCCGGCATGCCCTCGATCACCGGCTGCGGGCCAGCGCCGTGGTTGACCACGGGAACCTGTGGATCGGAACCAGCATTGCCGCTGCTATTGGACGCCCCACTGTTGCCGGCCCCACTGTTGCCAGCATTGTCGAACTCGTCGCGATCCTCATCGCCGTCCTCGTCGAACTCGTCGCGGTTCTGCTGGACGTTCTGGATCGGCATCTGCGCCTGCGCGGCGGCGATGATGCGGTTGTAGTGCTCGGCGTGCTGGAGATAGTTCTCCGCCATGACCCGGTCGCCGGAGCTTTGCGCATCGCGGGCCAAGGTGGCGTATTTTTCGGCGATCTGCTGAGCCGATCCACGGATCTTCACGTCCGGGCCGTTGCTCTCGTAGTTGCGCGTCAGGGGATTTGGTCCCTTGCGGTTGTTGTTATTGTTATTGTTATTGCCACCGCCGCCGCCATTGTTGTTGCGACCGCGCATGCGCCTGTTCTGCTGTTGTGGCCTCATTAGACTCTCTTCATAGTGAAATTTTCGAAAAACTCTTCACGAACGGAGGCGCTCATGCAGCCAGCCGTTTCGTTTCTTCACCGGCGTTCGCCCGCATCGATTGCGTTGGCGCCACGTGCCATCCTGTTCCGGTTACATCACTTGCCGGACGATTCCCGCACGAAGCTTGGGCGTCGTTTGCGCAAGAAGGCAGCTATTTCCAAGGAAACCGAATCGCTAAGAGCACTGCCTGCTTCGTCTCATCCGGTAAGGCGACCCTAGCTGCATTCCCCGGCATTGCCAAGCGGTTTTTTCGCACTGCGTCAAGGTGTTGCCCGTTGAAAAACAAGAACCCTGTCGTTTCCGCCGAGATCGCAAAATACCTCGCCGCCCGCGTAACCGGCCGCGCCAAATATATCGTTGACGTCGTTGCTTTGCGTGTGGCCGATCTCGACCGCAATCCTGCCTTCGGCTTCTAGAAACCTTGCCGCCTCGGCGGCGATGATCCTGTAGGGGTCCAGCCCATCCACGCCGCCATCCAGGGCCAGGCACGGGTCGAAATCTCGGACCTCGTCCTGCAGATTTCCAATGTCTTGTGAGGCTATATAGGGAGGGTTTGCGGCAATTACATGGTATCGGCCGGAAACTTTTTCGAACCAGTCCGACTGAACCGTCGTGAACCGGCCGCCGAGCCCGAATTGCCCCGCATTGCGGGCCGCCATTGCCAGCGCGCCGGCGGAAATGTCGACACCGGTGGCGGTCGCGGCCGGCACGACGCTCAGCAGCGCCAGGGCGATGGCACCCGTGCCCGTGCCGAGGTCGAGGATGTGGCATACCCCCTCGCGTGCGGCCACCGCCTTGACGAAGGGCAGCACCGCCTCGACCAGTGTTTCGGTGTCCGGCCGCGGTTCCAGCGTCTCCGGTGACAGCATCAGGCGCAAACTGTAGAATTCGCGATAGCCCAGGATGCGATGCACCGGCTCGCCACCGGCTCGCCGTCTCAGAGCGTCATCGATCGCGGCGATGGCGTTTGCTTCGATCATGCGTTCGGGGTCGGCGATGGCCTGCGTACGCGTCGTGCCGGAATAGTGCTCGACGATCAGCCGCGCATCGAGCGCGGGATCGTCGACACCGGCCGCGGCAAGCCTGGCCCGCGCTTTCCGCAGCAGCGGCCGCAGCGCCTCGGGCGAATGCTCAGCCATCGAGGCCGATATCGGCCAGCAGCTTCGATTGGTGATCGGCGATCAGCGCGTCGACGACTTCGTCGAGTTCACCCATCATCACCCGGTCGAGCTTGTAGAGCGTCAGGTTGATGCGGTGGTCGGTGACGCGGCCTTGCGGAAAATTGTAGGTGCGGATGCGCTCCGAGCGGTCGCCGGAGCCGACCTGCGACTTGCGCGATTCGGAACGCTCCTCATCCGCCTTGCTGCGCTCCATGTCATAGAGCCGGGCCCGCAGGATCTGCATGGCCTTGGCCCGGTTCTGGTGCTGCGACTTCTCCGCCTGCACCACCATGATACCGGTCGGCAGATGGATGATGCGGACCGCCGAATCGGTGGTGTTGACGTGCTGGCCGCCGGAGCCCGAGGCACGCATCGTGTCGATGCGGATGTCCTCGGCCCTGATGTCGATGTCGACCTCTTCCGCTTCCGGCAGCACGGCGACGGTGGCGGCGGACGTGTGGATGCGCCCGCTGGCCTCGGTTGCAGGCACACGCTGGACGCGATGCACCCCGGACTCGAATTTCAGATGGGCGAACACACCCTTGCCCGAGATCGTGGCGATGATTTCCTTGAAGCCGCCGGCATCGCCGTCGCTCGCCGATACCGTTTCGAACCGCCAGCCGCGTTCGGCGGCGTAGCGCTCATACATGCGAAACAGGTCGCCGGCGAAGAGCGCCGCCTCATCGCCACCGGTGCCGGCGCGGATTTCGAGGATGGCGTTCTTGTCGTCGGCGGCATCCCTGGGCAGAAGCAGGATCTGGATGTCCTTCTGCAGCGCCTCGATGCGATCTTCCACTCCAGGCAGATCGGCTTCGGCGAGCGCCCGCATCTCGGCGTCTGTGCCCTTGTCGGCGAGCATCGCTTCGAGGTCGGCCTGCTCATGCTCGGCCGAGCGCAATTCCCTGACCTTGGCCACCATGTCCTGCAACTCGGCATATTCCGATGCCATCTTCACATAGGCATCCGGCGCCGGTCCGGCCGACATCTGCGCTTCGAGCATCTCGAAACGCTTAACGACTTGATCCATACGATCGCGGGGCAAATTGACCATGATGCGGGTGCTACAACGGGATCGAGCGGTCGTCGGCGAAGGCCTGCAGCAACGCCCGCATCGGCAGCCCTTGCGCTGGCGCCATCAGATTGTCGTCGAAGAAAGCCTTCAGCTCCTCCAGCGGCAGCTCCGTCAGCATCGCCTTGACCGGGCCGATCGAGGCTGGCGACATCGAGATCGAGCGGAAACCGAGGCCGATCAGCGCCATCGCCGAGATCGGCTTGCCGGCGAGTTCACCGCACAGGGTGACGGGCGTATGATTGCGTGCGCCGGCGTCGGCGATCTGCTTGAGCACGCGCAGGAACGGCGCCGACAGCGTATCGAAGCGGTTGGCCAGTTGCGTATTGCCGCGATCGACCGCCATGACGAACTGGAACAGGTCGTTCGACCCGACCGAGACGAAGTCGACCGCCTTCATTAGTTCGTCGAGCTGGAACAGAAGCGACGGCACTTCCAGCATGGCGCCCAGCTTGAGACTGGTCGGCAGGTGGTGGGCGAAGCGTGAGAGATGCCGCACCTCGCGGTCGATGATTTCGCGCGCCTGGGCGATTTCGCCAAGCTCGGTCACCATCGGCAGCATCAACTTGAGTTCACGCCCGCCGCTGGCCTTGAGCAAGGCGCGGATCTGGGTGCGCAGCAAGCCGGGCCGGTCAAGCGTCAGCCGGATGGCCCGCCAGCCGAGCGCGGGATTTTCTTCCTGGATCGCGCCCTTGAAGTAGGGCAGCACCTTGTCGCCACCGATGTCGATGGTGCGGAAGGTGACCGGCTTGCCGCGCGCGGCCTCGAGCACGTCGCGATAGAGTTTTTCCTGGGCCTCGGCGCGTGGAAAGGTCGAAGCGACCATGAATTGCAGTTCCGTGCGGAACAGGCCAATGCCGGCAGCTCCCGCCTCGGCAAGCTGCGGCAGGTCGACGGCAAGCCCGGCATTCATCAGCAGATCGACCTGGACACCGTCCCTGGTCGTCGACGGCTTCTTGCGCAGCTCGCGGTAGACCTCCTGCCGGCGCGCCCGGAACCGCACCTTTTCGGCATAGGCGGCTTCGAGATCGGACTGCGGCCGCAGATGGATCGCGCCTTCCTCGCCGTCGACGATGATGGGGTCGCCGTTTTCCGCCATGGAAACGGCGCCCTTCATCTGGCCGGCGACCGGAATACCCATGGCGCGCGCGACGATGACGACGTGGCTGGTCGCCGCGCCATCCTCGAGCACCAGGCCACGCAGCTTGTCACGCGGATAGTCGAGCAGTTCGGCAGCGCCCATCGAGCGGGCGACGATGATGGCGTCCTTCGGCAGCGAGGCCGCGACATCCTCGGGCCCGCGGCCCATCAACTGGCGGAGCAGCCGGTTGGCGAGATCGTCGAAATCGCTCATCCGCTCACGCAGGTAGGGATCGGTCATGTGCAGCATGCGGGCACGCATGTCGCTCTGCACCTTTTCCACCGCCGCTTCCGCTGTCAGGCCGTTGCGGATCGCCTCTTCCAGCCGGCGCACCCAGCCGCGGTCGTTGGCGAACATGCGGTAGGCTTCCAGCACCTGGCGATGCTCGCCCTCGAAGGCGACATCGCGGCGTTCCAGCATGTCGTCGATCGAGAGCCTGAGCGAACCGAGCGAGGCTTCGAGCCGGCGGACCTCTTCCTCGCTGTCCTCGTTGAACAGATTGGTGACGACGATGCGCGGCTCGTGCAGCACGACATGGCCAAGCCCGACGCCGTCGTTGAAGGACAGGCCGGTGAAGCTGACGGGCCGGCGCAGGTCGAGTTCGAGGCCCGGCCGGGTCAGCCGCGCCAGATCGCCGGTGGCGATCATCTCGGCGATGACCATGGCGGTGGTTTCCAGCGCCTCGACCTCGTCGTCGCGGTAGTGGCGCATGGTCTTGTTCTGGACAACCAGGACGCCGAGCGTACGCCCTGCCCTGAGCACCGGGACGCCGAGGAAGGAATTGTAGATCTCCTCCCCGGTCTCCGGCAGGTAGGCGAAGGCCGGATGTTCCTGTGCGTTGGACAGGTTGAGTGGCCTGGCACTCGCCGCGATTGTACCAACCAGGCCTTGTCCCAGCCGCAGTTGCGCCAGGTGGACAGCGTTCGGGTTCAGGCCTTCGGTGGCGTAGAGTTCGAGCACCGAATCGGCGCGCAGCACATAGAGCGAGCACACTTCGGCGACCATGTTGGAGGCGATGTCGCGCACGATGCGGTCAAGCCGCTCCTGCGGCTCCAGCGGCTCCTGCATGAGCTCGCGGAGCCGTTTCAGCAAAACGCGCGGGCCGCTGGCCTGGTCACGCATCGCGGCTTCTTCTCCAATGAAACACTTGCCGCCGCAGTTTCCGCCGCGGCCGGCATGCGCGCAACAACTGATTCAGTCTTGCTACTGCTTATCCAGACCGTAGACGGAATGCAAAGTGCGAACCGCCAGTTCGGTATAAGGACCGTCGATCAGTATCGAAATCTTGATCTCGGAGGTGGTGATGGCGCGGATGTTGATCGCCTTGTCGGCCAGCGCCTTGAAGGCGGTGGCGGCAACACCCGCATGGCTCCTCATGCCGATCCCGATGACCGAAACCTTCGACATGCCGGCTTCCGACTGCACGACATCGTAGCCGATCTCGGCCTTCAGCCGGTCGAGCACGGCCAGCGCCTTGTCGACATCGCCCGACGGCACGGTGAAGGTCATGTCGGTCAGCTTGCCGTCCTCGGAGATGTTCTGGACGATCATGTCGACATTGATGTTGGCCTCGGCCAGCGGGCCGAAGATGCCGGCGGCGACGCCTGGCCGGTCGCCGACACGGCGCAGCGAAATCTGCGCCTCGTCCTTGGCGTAGGCAATTCCGGTGACGACCTGCTGTTCCACGATCTCTTCCTCGTCGCAAATGAGCGTTCCCGGAGGATTGAGCAAATCCCCCATTCCGGGCGCATCGGGATCGTCGAAGGACGACCGCACGAAGGTACGCACCCTGTGCACCATGGCAAGCTCGACCGAACGCACCTGTAGAACCTTGGCGCCGAGCGAGGCCATTTCAAGCATTTCCTCGAAGGAGATCTTGGCCAGCCGGCGCGCCTTCGGCTCGATGCGCGGGTCGGTGGTGTAGACCCCGTCGACGTCGGTGTAGATGTCGCAGCGGTCAGCCTTGACCGCGGCGGCGATCGCCACGGCGCTGGTGTCGGAGCCGCCGCGGCCAAGCGTTGCGATGCGGTTGTCCGGTCCGATGCCCTGGAAGCCGGCGACGACCGCCACCTGCCCCTCGCCGAAGCGCTTGACCAGGAAGGCGCCGTCGATGTCGAGGATGCGCGCCGCGCCATGCGCGTTGTCGGTCTTGATCGGGATCTGCCAGCCCTGCCAGGAACGCGCGTGCACGCCCATGTTCTGCAAGGTGATGGCAAGCAGGCCGGCCGTGACCTGTTCGCCGGAAGCGACGACCGCGTCATATTCGCGTGCGTCGTGCATTGGCGAGGCCTCGCGCGTCCAGCCGACCAGTTCATTGGTCTTGCCGGCCATCGCCGAAACCACCACCGCCACCTCGTGGCCGGCATCGACTTCGCGTTTGACGTGACGCGCCACGTTGCGGATGCGGGCGATGTCGGCGACGGAGGTTCCGCCGAATTTCATCACGATACGCGCCATGGAAGCGAAATGCCTTTGACTGGAGCCGGCCCGGAGCCGAAAACGGAAGAAAAGCGCCCGGCTGGCGCCGGCTGCTGGATGCGCGGCCTCCTTAGCCAAATGAGGAAGGTTTCGCAAGGCTGACCGCAGCAACACGGAATATTGCCTTCCAGGCCGGCGCCGCTTACCAAATGCTGCTTGCGGGGAATTCCTTTGGTTCGGCATAACTGATGATTGCTCGTCTTCGGCGCGTCATGCGATTGCAACCGCTCCCGATTGTCGCCGGCTTCGCCGCGCTGGCGCTGATCGTCGGCGCCCGAGCCGTGCTCGTCGAGAGCCAAAGGGCCAATCGTGCCGCCGCGCGCGAAACAATCGAATACCAGGAGCAGCTTTCCGGGCTGCTTTCACTGGCGCAAGACGCCGAGAGTAGTCAGCGCGGCTACCTGTTGACCGGTGAAAAATCCTATCTGGAGCCTTATCGGAAGGCCGTCGAGGCAATTCCGGGACAATTGGCGCGGATCGAGAGCGCGGCCACTCCCGACGACCAGATCGTCCAGCAGATCAGCCACATCAAGGAAGCGCTTTCGCAAGAGCAGGCTGAGTTGTCCCAGACGATCGCCCTCTATGATCGAGGCGATGCGGCAAAGGCCCTGCAACTGGTCCGCAGCGGCCAGGGCAAGGCGGCCATGGACGAAATCCGGGCCAGCATGGACACGATCCGGCGTATTGGCGCCGCCGCCGTGGCCGCGCGAGACGAGCAAACCGACCGGGTCGAGGCCTGGTTGCGCATCGGCTCGCTGGCTGCGTTGCTGGCGATTTTCCTGCTTGGCGTCTGCACCATCCGTCAATCCCGCCGCCGCTTCCGCGATGTGCTCGTCGTCCAGGAAGAGCTGATGCGCAAGAACATCGAGCTCGGCAACGAGATCCAGACGCGGGAAAATGCCGAATCCCAGATGCGCCAGATGCAGAAGATGGAAGCCGTCGGGCAGTTGACCGGTGGGATCGCTCACGACTTCAACAACATGCTGGCGGTCATCCTCAGCGCGATGAACCTTGCCCAGCGCAAGCTGAAGCGGGGCGAACATGACATTGAAAAGCTTGTCGAGGCCGCGACGGACGCGGCCAGCCGTGCCGCCAATCTGACCTCCCGCTTGCTTGCCTTCTCCCGCCTGCAGCCTTTGGCGCCGCAGGTTGTCGCCACCAACCGGCTGTTGACCGGCATGTCCGATCTTCTGCGCCGGGCCCTGGGTGAAGGCATCCGCATCGAAACCGTGCTGGCGGGTGGCCTGTGGAAAATCCACGCCGATCCCAACCAGCTCGAGAACGCGATCCTCAATCTGGCCGTCAATGCCCGCGATGCCATGGATAATGACGGCAAGCTGACCATCGAGACCGTCAACAGCCACCTCGACGAGGCTTATGCATCGACGCATGGCGAGCTCGCACCTGGCCAATATGTGATGATCGCGGTAACCGACACCGGTGCGGGCATGTCGCCCGAGGTCATCGCCAAGGCCTTCGAGCCCTTCTTCACGACGAAGCCGGCCAACAAGGGCACGGGACTTGGGCTGAGCCAGGTGTTCGGCTTCGTCAAACAGTCGGGCGGCCACGTCAAGATCTACTCCGAGCCCGGCGAAGGCACGACGATCAAGATCTATCTGCCCCGGTTTTTCGGACCAGAGGAGCCGGCATCGCCCACAGGGCGCGGCAAGAGCGCCGCCAAAGTCACCGAGACGATCCTCGTCGTCGAGGACGACGCCCGCGTGCGGGCTGCCACGACCGACGTCATGCGCGAACTCGGCTACACCGTCATCCATGCGGCAGGTGGACCGGAGGCCCTTGAGAAGCTCGCCGCGACACCCGGCATCGCCCTGCTTTTCACCGACATCGTCATGCCGGTGATGAATGGCCGCAAGCTCGCCGAAGAAGCGCTCGCGCGCCAGCCCGGATTGAAAGTCGTCTTCACCACCGGCTTCACCAGGAACGCCGTGGTCCACAACGGCGTGCTCGACCATGACGTGCACTTCCTGGCCAAGCCGTTCACCATCGAGCAGCTGGCGGCCAAGCTGCGCGACGTGCTGGACTCGAAATAGGCTGGCCTTTGGTCGGCCAGTCACTTTGTCAGCATTGAAAATTGTTGCCTTGACATTCGATGCCTCACGCCCGACTTCGTAGCGTCCGAGGAGACCAACCTATGCCTGAGCCCCGACGATCGACGATCGATGCCGGAGAAGTGGAACGCTTTTCCGCCCTTGCCGCCGAATGGTGGAACCCGAACGGCAAGTTTCGTCCGCTGCACAAATTCAATCCGGTCCGGCTTTCCTATATCCGCGACCAGATCGCGGCGCGCTTCGGTCGCGACCCGCGCGCGGCGCGGCCGTTCGAAGGCCTGCGTATCCTCGACATTGGCTGCGGCGGTGGCCTTTTGTGCGAGCCGATGGCGCGGCTCGGCGCCGAGGTGATCGGAGCGGACGCCTCCGAAACGAACATCGAAGTGGCGAGACTGCATGCCGCCGAGGGCAATGTGAGCATCGACTATCGCGCCACGACGGCGGAAGATCTCGCCGAGGCCGGCGAAAAATTCGATGTCGTCCTCAACATGGAAGTGGTCGAACATGTCGCCGACATCGACCTGTTCGTCGCCAAATGCGGCGAGATGGTCAAGCCCGGCGGCATCATGTTCGTGGCCACCATCAACCGCACGCTGAAGGCGCTCGGCCTCGCCATCATCGGCGCCGAATATGTGTTGCGCTGGCTGCCGCGCGGCACTCATCAGTTCGGCAAGCTGGTGCGCCCGGAGGAGCTGGAAAAGGCGCTGGACGGCGCCGGCCTGACCATCATCGACCGCACCGGCGTCACCTACAATCCGCTTGCCGACCGCTGGGCGCGGTCGAAGGACATGGACGTCAACTACATGGTGCTGGCGGAAAAGGGATCGGTCTGATCAGCCAAATCCTCAGCCTCAGCCGCCGCCGATACCCACTGCCGGAGCCGGCGGCGGGGCTAAAGAAACTTAGGCGGCCTGGCTCTGCGCCCTCGTAGCGGTCTGGCTCTGCGCCTTGGTGGTGATGAACACGCCGGCGGTGATGATGACCGCGCCGACCCAGGTCAGCAGTTGATAGTGCTCGCCAAGGAAGATCGTACCGGCAAACAGCCCGACGGCCGCAGCGACATAGCCGATCTGGCTGAGATAGACCGGACCGCCCACCGCCTGCAGCCGGAAGAAGAAAGCAAACATCGCCGATGCCGAGGCCATCTGTGCCACGAGGATGAGCGGCACGGTGCCGAGCTGGGCGAAGGCCTTGCCTCCAAGCAAGGTCAGGATGCCGACGAGCAGCATCGCCGCGGACGCCAGATGGCTGCCGACCGCGAGTTCGATAGGACCGGTTCCTTCCGGCCAGTCGATGGTGCGATAGATGTTGCCGGCGGCAAGGCTGACGGGAATGAGCAGGCCCATGATGACCCAGAAGACATCGGCCGGCTGGCCGGCCTCGCCACGCGTCACCGCCACCATGACCGCGCCGACGAAACCGACGGCGATGCCTGATATGGCCAGCATGTTGGGCCGCCGCACGCCGAGCAGGATCGACAACACCAGCGTGACGACGGGCGACAGCGTGAACATGATGCCGGTGTAGCCGGCGCCCAGATGCGGTATGGCCGAGAACATCAAAAGGTTTGGCACGGCATAAGACACTGCGGCGGTGACGAAGAAATAGCGAAGCTTGTGCGCCGTGAGCCGGATGCGCTGGCCGCGCAGCAGCAATACGACGAGAAGCACGCCGCCGGCGCCGAGCGAGATGACGAAGGCCCAGACCATGGCCGGCACGCCGGCCGCCGTGGCGAGCTTGCCGAAAGGCAGCGTCAGGCCAAGCAGCCCCCCGGTGACGATCAGCAGGCCGAGCGCCGAATCCCAGAGAAGTTTCATGATCGATCCCTGTCCGCACGGCCCTTGGCCGGCATTGCATCTTGGGATAAGATAATGGAAAGATTCTTAACGTCAAGATACATTACGGTGAGATAGATGGACCGTGCAGGGAAAGCCATCGAGCAGTGGAAGCGGGAGCGGCCGGACCTAGACGTATCACCGATGGCCGTGATCGGGCGCTTGAATGAGGTCTCCTCGCTGATCGCCCGCGACCGCCTTGCGCCGCTCTTTGCCCGTTTCGGATTGCAGGCGGGAGAGTTCGATGTGCTGGCGACGCTGCGCCGCTCAGGCTCGCCTTACGCGCTGACGCCGACGGCGCTTTACGAGGCGACGATGGTGACCTCCGGGGCCATGACCAACAGACTGGATCGGCTCGAAACATCCGGCTTGATCCAGCGCGGGCCACACCCCAACGACCGGCGCGGCATCATCGTGCGGCTGAGCGACAAGGGCCTTGCGCTGATCGACGAGGCTGTCACCGCCCATGTGGCGAACGAGCATCAGATCCTGTCCGGCCTGACGCTGACCGAAAGAGAAACACTTTCGCGTCTGCTGGAAAAACTGATCAGCAGCGTGAGCTAAGTGCTCAGTTCCGGTCGTCCGGAAACACTGGAATCGGCATGAAATCGACGCCGTCCTCGGCAAGGCCCTTGGCCTCTTCCAGCGTCGCCTCGCCATAGATGCCGCGCGCATCGGTTTCGCCGAAGTGGATCTTTCGCGCTTCCTCGGCGAACTTGTCGCCGACATAGTCGGCGTTCTCGCGCACTTTCTCGGCCATCGCCTTCAGTTGCGCCAGCGCCTGCTTCTGCGCCTCGCCCATGGCAAGCGCTATGGTTTCCTGCTTGCGGGCCGTGGACACGGCGGGCGCCATTAGCGCCTTCTCGACCTTTTGCGAACCGCAGCTGGGGCAATCGACGAAGCCGCGCTTCTTCTGGGTGTCGAAATCGTCATTGCTGCGAAACCAGCCCTCGAACTCGTGCTCGTTTTCGCAGATCAGGGAAAAGCGGATCAAGAGGCGGCACCCCTGAGACGTGGCGCGTCAACCTCGCCGGCATTGATGGCGAAATCCCGCGCATTCTTCAAATTGGGGATCTTCTTGCGCGCCACAAGCGATTGCGCCGGGTCGATCTCGGCGACGATCACCCCAGGCTCGTCATGCGCGGCTTCCGCGATGATGCGGCCCCACGGATCGACGATCAGAGAATGCCCATAGGTCTCGCGGCCATCCTCGTGCAGGCCACCTTGCGCGGCGGCAACGACGAAGGCGCCGTTCTCGATGGCGCGTGCCCTGAGCAACACGTGCCAATGCGCCTCGCCGGTCTGGCGGGTGAAAGCGGCGGGCACGGAAAGCAGATCGGCGCCGGCCATCGCCTCGGCGCGGAACAGTTGCGGAAAGCGCAGGTCGTAGCAGACGGCGAAGCCGAGCTTCGCGCCGCCGACCCCGGTGACGACGGCCTCCGCGCCAGGCTCGTAGGCGGCCGATTCACGCCAGCTCTCGCCATTGTCGAGATCGACGTCGAACATGTGGATCTTGTCGTAGCTGGCGAGCGTCACGCCATCGGGGCCGAACAGGAGCGCGCGGTTGGCGAGCTTGCCGTCGGCGCGCAGGATAGCGGTCGAGCCGATATGCAGGAACACGCCGAGTTCGCGCGCCAGCCTGCGCGCGGTCGCGACGATGATGTCCTTGTCTTCGGAGGTGAAGGAAGCGGCGCGCGCTTGCCTGTCGCGGATCAGCGCTCCGGTCATTTCCGGCGTCTGGATGTAGGTTGCGCCTTGGGCCGCGGCCTCACGCACCAATCGTTCGAGATCGACCGCATTGCGCTCGGGGCTCTCGCCTGAACGCATCTGGATTGCCGCTGCCTTGAAAACACCCATTGTCACACCTCAAATCGACGAGCCGTTGGCGAGCAGTTTGTCCAGTCGACCCTCCGCCTCCAGATCATGGAGGTCGTCGCAGCCGCCGACATGCGTGTCGCCGATGAAAATCTGCGGAAAGGTGGTGCGCCCGTGGGCGCGCGACATCATTTCCTGGCGCAGCTCCGGCGAAAACGAGGCGTCGTGCTCGGTATAGGCGACACCCTTGCGCTCCAGCAGCCGCTTGGCCGCCGTGCAGTAGCCGCACATCATGCGCGTATAGATCGTGACATCGACCATGACGAATTCCGTTTCCGTTGCCGACTTATATAGTCGTGGACTCGTCCGCCCGGAAGTCCCCAGGCAACACGCGGGCAAAGGTCAGCACGTCGACGGCGGCAGCGCCTCCCTTTTTCAGCGCCTTGGTGGCGGCACGCACGGTGGCGCCGGTGGTGTAGACATCATCGATCAGAAGCACCCTGCGGCCTGCAATCTCAATCTCCGCCTCGGCGGGCACGCGAAAGGCGGCGCGCACGTTCTCCTCGCGCTCCTGCCGCTCCAGCCCGACCTGCTGGCGGGTGAGTTTGACACGACGCATGGCGGAAGGCGCGAAAGACAGCCCGCTGAGCTCGCAAACCGAGCGCGCCAGTTCCGCCGACTGGTTGAACCGCCGCCTGAAAAAACGGCGCCAATGCAGCGGCACAGGCACCACCACATCCGCGTCGGCGATAAGGTCGGCGCCCACGCGAACCATCCAGCGCGCCATCCAGGGAGCGAGATCGGTGCGGTCCTGGTATTTCAGCCCTTGCACCATCTGGCGGGCCACGCCGGAATAGGCGACCGCTGACCGCGCCCGTTCGAAGGGCGGCGGATCGGCGATCGCCTCCGCCGACAGAAAACCATCCCCCATGTGATGGGTGAACGGCGTGCCCATCACCGGGCACCAGGGCCGCTCCAGCAGCCGCAGCTTCGGCCAGCAGGCGCCGCACAGCACGCCGGGCTGCGAGACTTGCCGGCGGCAACCGGCGCAGACCGGCGGAAACAGGATGCGCGCCGGCCAGCCCAGAGCCGACCGGGCTGCCGACCCGGCCAGCTTCCTGATCTCGTCGGACTTGATCTTGGGCATCGGATCGGCCACGTGGTTGGTTTCTCGTCGCCCACCATACGAACCATATCAGGGCGCGGACATACAAGGACCATCCCTTGCAGCCTATAATGGATACCTCTCTGTGGCTGGCGCACAAGCGGCGCGCGCTCATCCATCCGGTTGACGGTGCCGACTTCCTCATGCATCGCGCCGCCGAGGATCTTGCCGACCGGCTGGGTGCCGTCGAGCGCAGGTTCGCCAAGGCGGCGGTGCTGTTTTGCCAGACCTCGGCCGCGGCCGATGTCCTTGCGCAGAGCGGCAAGGTAGCCGATATCGCCCGTGTCGAGACGGACGCGGCTTTCCTGAATGGTGCCGCCGGCCTGATTGCACCGCTCGAGACCGTGCCGTTCGAGCCGCAGGGTCTCGATCTGGTGGTGTCGCTTTTGTCGCTGCAAACCATGAACGACATCCCGGGCATGCTGATCCAGATCCGCCGCGCCCTGCGGCCGGACGGACTTTTCCTCGGCGCCTTCGCGGGCGCCGGCACCCTGTCGGAACTGCGCGAAAGCCTGCTTGCCGCGGAGACCGATATCTACGGTGGCGCCAGCCCGCGCGTCATCCCGTTCACCGATGTGCGCGATGCTGGCGCACTGCTGCAGCGCGCCGGTTTCGCGTTGCCGGTCGCCGACGTCGAGACGGTGACGGTGCGCTATGCCAATCTGTTTGCGCTTATGGCCGACCTGCGTTCCATGGGCGAAACCAGCGCGCTTGCCGACCGCAGCCGGCGGCCGGGCTCGCGCAGACTGTTTGCCCGCGCCGCGGAAATCTACGCCGAACGCTTCTCCGACCCCGACGGTCGCGTCAGGGCAAGCTTTTCGATTGTCTGGATGTCCGGCTGGGCGCCCGACGCGTCGCAGCAAAAGCCGCTGAAGCCCGGTTCGGCCAAGGTTTCGCTAAAGACTATACTGGAGGGGCCTGAAGGGCATTGACCTGTTCGCAGGCTCTAGTGCGCGAAAGCGTTCGCAAGCCTGCTGCCGTTGTCGCTGAACAGCCAGGTGATCGAGTTGAAGACCTGGCCGATACCGCCGATGATCGTCAGCGACAGTACGCAGACAATCAGGCCGTATTCGACGGCCGTGGCGCCGTTTTCGTCCTTCAGAAAGCGCAGCAGCACTGTTTTCATCACCTCATTTCCCCCTTGCCACGATCTTACGGCCGATCTGTTAAGAAAGGTTAACGGCAAAGGCTTAACAGGGGATGAAATCGCCGCCTTTCAGCAATGCCTTAACCTTGTCAGCAGTCGCCGCTGCTTTTGCCATCGGAGCGGATAATGCAGACCCCACCGGGTTCGGCCTGCAGCACGCTGCGGCGCACTGTATACGTGCTGCGGTGGCTGATCGAACCGGTAGCCGTCATGTCGAGGCCGGGGAAACCATCGCGGGCCGTTTGCGAACGCGTCTGGCTGTCGAGGAAAGGGGTCGCGATCAGCGCCAGCGCCACCGCAGCCGACCCGAACAGCAGCGCGATCCGCAGGACGCCCATGCAGGCATCGGCGGCACGAAAACCGCGCTCGGGCCGGATCGAATCCCACTCCCTGTCCAGGCTCATTCCTCGCTCCCCAGCGAAATTGTGGCGGCCACGCGAAAAACGGCCATGCATCAATTTTTCATGATGAGATAAATCTTCCATTAACGCTGGCTGATATGGACCGCGGTCCATCAGCTCTCGATCGTCAGAGGAGATCGATCAGGAACGGGATCAACGGCGCATCGGCCGGCGGCATCGGATAGTCGCGCATCTGTTTCGGCCGCACCCATTTCAGCGCCTGCCCTTCCCTCGGCTGGGCGATGCCGCGGAAGCGGCGGCAGACAAACAGCGGCATCAAGAGATGGAAATCGTCATAGGAATGGCTGGCAAAGGTCAGCGGCGCCAGGCATGGGATTTCGGTTTCGATGCCGATCTCCTCATGCAGTTCACGGATGAGGCATTGTTCCGGCGTCTCGCCGACTTCGACCTTGCCGCCGGGAAACTCCCACAGGCCGGCAAGCTGCTTGCCTTCAGGCCGCTGCGCCAGCAGCACGCGGCCATCGGCGTCGACCAGCGCGCAAGCGGCGACTAGGAGCAGGCGCTTGCCGTTGGCTGTCACATCATTCATGGCCGGGCGGCCGGCGGTAGTGGTAGCGGTAGACTTCCTCGAAGCCGAGCGCGCGGTAGAGCGCCAATGCCGGCGCGTTGCCGGCCTCGACCTGCAGCCAGGCCTCCCGCGCGCCACGCAGCCGCGCCCATTTCAGCGCCGACAGGATCAGGTTGCGGCCGTGACCCTTGTTGCGCGCCGCCTTGTCGGTGGCGATCTCGAACAGGCCGGCAAGATCGCCGTCATGCACGCAGATCAGCGTCGCCAGCGGCTCCGCCCCATCCTCGAGCGCGAACAGCCCGGCTTCGGGCTGGATAGCGCCGATGATCTCCGACAGGCCCGGCCGCAGCGATATGTCCGAGCCGCTGACCTTGAGCAATGCTCCGATGAAGCGGCTGATGTCCTTGAGCGGAATCTGGTCCATGGCGTCGTCGAGCCGCGCGTCCGCCAACTGCAGCCGCATGACGAGCGATTCGTCGAACCGGCTCCAGCCTTCCTTGTCGAGATGGCCGGCAAGATCGGGGCCCGACAGTGGCGACATGCGGAACGTCAATGGCCGGCCATAGGCGTCGAAGCGGCGGCTGGCGCGGCCAATGCGGTCGGCGATGTGCTGGATGTCGCCGGGATCGAGCGGATTGACCGAGTTCAGCCGCTTGGCCGGATGTCCCGCGGTCAGGCGCACCACCCACGTGCCGTCATAATGGACGGCGGCCGCGGGCCAGGCGCGAAAGCCGGCCGCCTCGTAGCGGCGCACGGTCGCGAGCATGCTTGCCGGATGACGCGAAACCAACGCGATCAGCTCCGGTAGTCGCCGTTGATGGCGACATATTCCTTGGTGAGATCGCAGGTCCACACCGTCGCCTTGCCGCGGCCGATGCCGATATCGGCGCGGATGCGGATGTCATCGCGCTTCATGTAGGCCGAGGTCGCTTCCTCCGAGTAGGCCGGGTCGCGCTCGCCCTCATGCGCCAGCCGGTTGTCGCCGAACCAGATCGACAGCCGGTCGCGGTCGGCGGGCTCGCCGGCCTTGCCGACGGCCATGACGACGCGGCCCCAATTGGCGTCCTCGCCGGCGACCGCCGTCTTGACCAGCGGCGAATTGGCGATCGACAGCGCGATGCGCTTGGCCGAGCGGGCCGACTTGGCCCCGGTGACGGTGACCTCGACCTGCTTGCGCGCGCCCTCGCCGTCACGCACCACTTGCAGCGCCAGCGACTTCAGCACCCTGCCGAGCGCCCGGCGGAACTGACCAAGACGGGCATCCCTGGGATCGGTGATTTCAGGCGCGCCGCGCTTTGCCGCCTTGCCGGTGGCGAACAACAACAGCGTGTCGCTGGTCGAGGTGTCGCTGTCGACGGTCACCGCGTTGAATGTCTTGGCAGTGCCGCGCGACAAAAGGTCCTGCAGGACCGGTGCCGCGATCGGCGCGTCGGTGGCGATGAAGGAGAGCATCGTCGCCATGTCTGGCGCGATCATGCCGGCACCCTTGGAAATGCCGTTGATGGTGACATCTGCGTCGCCGAGCTTCACCGTCTGCGTCGCCACTTTCGGATAGGTGTCCGTGGTCATGATGGCCCTTGCAGCCTCGGTCCACAGGTTCGGCTTGCCATCGCTGACCAGCCCGGCGAGCAGATGGCTGAACTTGGATGTGTCGAGCGGCTCGCCGATGACGCCGGTCGAAGCCAGGAAAACCTCGCCTGGCGTGCAGCCCGCGGCCTTCGCCGCCGCTTCGCCCGTCATCGCGGTGGACTCGCGGCCTTTCTTGCCGGTGAAGGCGTTGGCGTTGCCGGAATTGACGACCAGCACCCGCGCCTGGCCGGCGCCAAGGTTCTGGCGGCAGAAATCGACCGGCGCCGAGGGGCATTTCGACTTGGTGAACACGCCGGCGACCGCAGTACCGGCGTCGAACACCATGGCCAGCAGGTCGGTGCGGTTCTTGTACTTTATCCCCGCTTCGGCGGTGGCGATGCGCACCCCTTCGATTTCCGGCATTTTGGGGTATTTCTTCGGCGCGAGCGGCGAAATCGTCGTGGACATGGAGACCTCGGGCGGGAAAATCGCAAGGGGAAGGCCGGTTTGCCCGATACGGCGCGCGGGCGCAAGCGCGTTTTCGTCACTCCGGCCAGGGACAAACCCGGTCAGGATTAAGCTTGCATTTCAAATCCGTTGGCATCGCCGGGGTCCGTGGCGCTATGATCTTCCCCATGGGCAGGCTTGCGATCCTCGCTTGGGCATTTCTCGGACTTCTGCTGCTGCGCGCCGACGCCGAGCCGGGGCGGCGCGTCGCGCTCGTCATCGGCAACGGTACCTATGCCGAGGCCGGCACGCTGGCCAATCCGGTCAACGACGCGCTCGACATCGCCGACAAGCTGCGTTCCATCGGCTTCGAGGTCATCGAAGGCAACGACCTCGGCAAGCGCGAGCTTGAACACAGCATCGGCGAGTTCTCCGATGCGCTCGAAGGTGCCGGCGTCGGGCTTTTCTACTATGCCGGCCACGGCCTTCAGGTCGACGGCCGCAATTACATCGTGCCGGTCGACGCCAGGCTCGACATGCCGGTGAAGCTGCAGCTCGAAGCCGTGCCGATCGACGAAGTCCTCGACATCATGGAACAGCAGACCAAGGTCAGCCTGGTCTTCCTCGATGCCTGCCGCAACAACCCGTTTGCCCGCAGCCTGAGCCGCACCGCCACCACCCGCTCGGCGACGGCGCTGGCGGGTCTGGCGCAGTTCGATTCGACGCGCGGTTCCTTCATCGCTTTTTCGACCGCGCCCGGTGCTGTCGCCATGGACGGCAGCGGGCGCAACTCGCCCTTCGCCAAGGCCCTGCTGCGCCACATCGCCGAACCCGGCCAGAGCATCAACGACATGATGATCGCGGTGCGCCGCGACGTGGTTTCGCAAACCCGCGAGGCCCAGCGACCGTGGGAACAGGGATCGCTGCTCGAACGCTTCGAATTCGTGCCGGGCAAAGGACCGGTGAAGGCCCCGGAACCGGCGGCCGCAGCCGCGCCCTCGACGCAAGTGGCTGCGCTCGAGCGTTCGGTCGGCGACGACAAAAGCACGATCGAGAAGTTCCTGCGCGACGACTACCTGTCGCCGGACGTCAAGGACATGCGCGCGGCCGTCAGACGGCTTTATGGCGCATCCGTCACCGTCTTCGGCACGCCTTACGATGCCGAGACGCTTGCGAAGGTGAAGAGCGACTGGTTCGCGCAATGGGCCTCCTGGTCGCTTGGCCTCGACCCCGGCAGCCTGGAGGTTACACCGCACGGCGAGGGCAGCGCCCAGGCCGTCTTTGCCATGAGCTACGACTACACGCCAAAGGACAAGTCGGCGGCGCGCGTGGCCGGCAAGGCGCGGGTGACGCTGGAATTGATCAAGACCGATAAGGGATGGCGCATCGTGTCCGAGACGTCGCAGCCGATGTGACGACCACCGCCTGATGACGGCGCCTCTGCATCCAAAAACGGATCGTTTCGTTTCATCACCGGATCACTTATCATGCCGGCGAATTGAAACGAGGACGACAGGAATGGCCGAGGCGGCGGATACGGCGCGCAGATCGATCGGGGCGCGGCGCAATCCCGACAGTGCGGACGCCATTCTGGAGGCAGCCGAGGCCGTGCTCGTCGAGGCCGGCTATGCCGGCTTTTCGATCGAGGCGGTGGCGCGGCGCGCCCGGGCCGGCAAGCCGACCATCTATCGCTGGTGGCCGAGCAAGGCGGCGCTGCTGCTGGAAGTCTACCAGCGCCAGAAACGCGTCGACGTTCCCGATACGGGAAAACTGGAAGAAGATCTCGTCGGCTTCCTGGAGAACCTGTTCTTCCACTGGCGCGAGACATCGTCGGGAAGCGTGTTCAGGTCGCTGATCGCCGAGGCGCAGTCGGATGAGACCGCGGCCGAGGCTCTTGCCGGTTACGCCAGCGGACGCCGCGCCCACACCACCCGGATCATCGAACGTGCCAAGGCAAGGGGCGAAATCGCCGGCGATATCGATCCGGCCGTGGTCGCCGACCTCCTGGCTTCCTACGCGTGGCGGCATCTCCTGACCAACCGGCTCGACGAGCCCGAGGCGACGATTCGCAAGGTGGTCCGCTATCTCCTGCAAGGCATAGCAGCGCCCGGCAGATAGGCGCCCGCTGGCACGTGCCAACAAAAAGGGCGCGGCACCTTCCGGCTGCCGCGCCCTTTTCGAAGCTGTTCGGGCTTACTTGGCGCTTTCCAGCGTATCGACGGCCTTCTTGAGGTTGGCGTCGGGGATCTCGACCTTGGCACCGGCGCGCAGCGATTTGACCAGCGCGAAATACTTGTCGCGGATGACGGCCTGCTTGGCCTGGTCCTTGACCTCGTCGAAGGCCGGCGGCTGCTTGGCGCGCTTGTCCTCGAGCTTGATGACGTGCCAGCCAAACTGCGACTGCACCGGCTGCTCGGTGTACTTGCCGACATCGAGCGCGAAGGCCGCCTTGTCGAACTCCGGCACCATCTGGCCAGGCCCGAACCAGCCGAGGTCGCCGCCATTGGACTTGCCGCTCGGATCCGAGGTGTGTTCGTTGGCGAGCTTCTGGAAGTCGGCGCCGCCGTCGAGCTGCTTGATGATCGCCTCGGCCTCTTCCTTGGTCTTCACGAGGATGTGACGGGCATGCACCTCGTTGACCGGCGGGGTGTTGGCGATTTCCTGGTCGTAGCGGGCGCGAACCTCGGCATCGGTGACCTTGTCGACGACGCCCTTTTCGACCATCTCGCCATGCAGCGCGCGCTGCTGCAGGAAGGCCATGCGGCGCTGGAAATCGGGATCCTTGTCAAGACCGTCGGTAACGGCCTTGGCGGCCATGACACGGATTTCGATCGCCGCCGAAAGGGCGGCGGCGCGGCGCTGTTCAGGCGGCAACTGCGCGAACTGCTGCGACAGCTCGCCCTCGGCAAGCATCAGATCGGCTTCGGTCAAGGGCTGGCCGTTGACGGTGGCGATCACGGTGTTCGGATCGACCGGCGCCGCGGCCGGTGCGGCCGCATCCGCCGGGGCGGCCGGTGCGGGAGCGGTCTCCTGCGCCATCGATGGCGACAGGCAAAGAGCCGACAGGCCGAGGGCCAGGCCAAGGCTGGCAAGCGACGCACGGCTGAACAACAAGGACATAAGAATGACTCCGGTGAGGGATTGTAAGGAGGGCGGCTTCCAGATCAGCCAGATTATGGCGGAATTTGGCGCGACCGGCAGGGCCAGCGCGGCGTTGACATCAGTTGAGCCCCCTCTTATCTGTCCATCGACTTGGCGTCCAGAACCGTTTTCCGGGCGCTTTTTGTGTTTGCCCGCATTCAAGCGGTGCGTTCACGTGGATGTGATGGGGCCGGCCGGCGCCTGTCTCAAGATTGAGAATTCTATCGAAAGGACCATTGGATGGTCAGTCTCGGCGGTCTCGCCCGTAAGGTTTTCGGTTCCTCCAACGACCGTCGGGTCAAATCGACCCGCCCCCGTGTCGAGGCGATCAACGCCATGGAAAACGAGATGCGGGCGCTCTCCGACGCCGAGCTTGCCGGCCGCACGGAAAAATTCCGCCAGGACATCGCCAACGGCGCCAGCCTTGACGATCTGCTGATCCCAGCCTTCGCGACCGCCCGCGAGGCGGCGCGCCGTGTGCTTGGCATGCGTCCCTTCGACGTCCAGCTGATCGGCGGCATGGTGCTGCACAATGGCGGCATTGCCGAGATGCGCACCGGCGAGGGCAAGACCCTGGTCGCGACGCTGCCGGTCTATCTCAATGCACTCGCCGGCAACGGCGTCCATGTCGTCACCGTCAACGACTACCTCGCCACCCGCGACTCCGAATGGATGGGCCGCGTCTACAAATTCCTCGGCCTGTCGGTCGGCGTCATCGTCCACGGCCTGTCGGACGAGGAGCGTCGCGTCGCCTACGCCTCCGACGTCACCTACGCCACCAACAACGAGCTCGGCTTCGACTATCTGCGCGACAACATGAAGTACGAGCGCGCCCAGATGGTGCAGCGCGGTCACAATTACGCGATCGTCGACGAGGTCGATTCCATCCTGGTCGACGAGGCGCGCACGCCGCTGATCATTTCCGGTCCGCTAGAGGACCGTTCGGAAATGTACAACACCATCGACACCTTCATCATCAAGCTGCAGCCGCAGGATTACGAGATCGATGAGAAGCAGAAGACCTCGATCTTCACCGAGGAAGGCACCGAGAAGCTCGAGAGTATGCTGCGCGATGCCGACCTGCTCAAGGGCGAGTCGCTGTACGACGTCGAGAACGTCGCCATCGTCCATCACGTCAACAACGCGCTGAAGGCGCACCGGCTGTTCCAGCGCGACAAGGACTACATCGTGCGCAACGGCGAGATCGTCATCATCGACGAGTTCACCGGCCGCATGATGCCCGGCCGCCGCTATTCGGAAGGCCTGCACCAGGCGCTCGAAGCCAAGGAACATGTGGCGATCCAGCCGGAGAACCAGACGCTGGCCTCCGTCACCTTCCAGAACTACTTCCGCCTCTACAAGAAGCTTTCCGGCATGACCGGCACGGCGCTGACCGAAGCCGAGGAATTCGGCAACATCTACGGCCTCGAGGTCACCGAGATCCCGACCAACCTGCCCGTTATCCGCAAGGACGAGGACGACGAGGTCTACCGGACGGTCGAGGAGAAGTACAAGGCGATCGTCAGGGAGATCCGCGAAGCCAGCGCCAAGGGCCAGCCGACGTTGGTCGGCACCACCTCGATCGAAAAGTCCGAGCAGTTGGCCGAGCGCCTGCGCAAGGAAGGCTTCAAGGATTTCGAAGTGCTGAACGCCCGCCACCACGAGCGCGAGGCGGCGATCGTCGCCCAGGCCGGCAAGCCCGGCGCCATCACCATCGCCACCAACATGGCCGGCCGCGGCACCGACATCAAGCTCGGCGGCAATGCCGAGATGCGCATCGCCGACGAACTGGGCGACATGCCGGAGGGTCCCGAGCGCGAGGCGCGCGAAAAGGAGATTTATGCCGACATCGAGCGCCTGAAGGAAAAGGCGCTGGCCGCCGGCGGCCTCTACGTGCTCGCCACCGAGCGCCATGAGTCACGCCGCATCGACAATCAGCTCAGAGGCCGTTCCGGCCGCCAGGGCGACCCGGGCCGCTCGAAATTCTTCCTGTCGCTGCAGGACGATCTGATGCGCATCTTCGGCTCCGAGCGCATGGACGGCATGCTGCAGAAGCTCGGCCTCAAGGAAGACGAGGCCATCATCCATCCTTGGATCAACAAGGCGCTGGAAAAGGCGCAGAAGAAGGTCGAGGCCCGCAACTTCGACATCCGCAAGAACCTGTTGAAATATGACGACGTCTCCAACGACCAGCGCAAGGTGGTGTTCGAGCAGCGCATCGAGCTGATGGACGGCGAAGGCCTTTCGGAAACCATTGCCGAGATGCGCGAAGGCGTCATCGACGAGATCGTCGCCAAGGCCATTCCCGAAAACGCCTATGCCGAACAGTGGGACGTCGCGGGCCTGAAGGCCGAGGTCGCCGAATTCCTCAATCTCGACCTGCCGATCGAGGACTGGGTGAAGGAAGAAGGCATCGCCGAGGACGACATCCGCGAGCGCATCTCTCAAGCCGCCGAAGCCGCGGCACAAGAACGCGCCGACCGTTTCGGCCCCGAGGTGATGACCTATGTCGAGCGCTCCGTGGTGCTGCAGACGCTCGACCATTTGTGGCGCGAGCACATCGTCAATCTCGATCACCTGCGCTCGGTCGTCGGCTTCCGCGGCTACGCCCAGCGCGATCCGCTGCAGGAATACAAGGGCGAGGCGTTCGAGCTGTTCCAGGCGATGCTGGGCAATCTGCGCCAGGCCGTCACCGCGCAGCTGATGCGCGTCGAACTGGTCCGCCAGGCCGCCGAAGCCCCGCCGCCGGAAGCCCCCGACATGTTCGGCACGCATATTGACGGCACCACCGGCGAGAATGATTTTGACGGCGGCGAAACGGCTCTTCTGGTGCGCCAGGAAAGCAACGCCATCGTCGCTCCCGAGGATCGCGACCCCAACAACCAGGCCACCTGGGGCAAGGTCGGCCGCAACGAAGCCTGCCCCTGCGGCTCCGGCAAGAAATACAAGCACTGCCACGGCGCGTTCGCGTAAGAGCGCGCTCTTGCCTTCTCCCCGTCACTATACGGGGAGAAGGTGCCCGAAGGGCGGATGAGGGGCAGCGCCGATTGGCGTTTGTCTGCGACCAAAAACAATGCCTCGCCCGCTCCCGGCGAGCCGATTCGTTTTGCGGATGGCTTTTCTTCTTCCCGCATCCACAGTGCAAACTCCAAAGCCGGCGCCGCCCCTCATCCGCCTGCCGGCACCTTCTCCCCGTGAACGGGGAGAAGGAAGCGCCCCCACCCACGCTTTCTTAAGGTGTCTTCGCTACACCAAAGCGTGAAAAGAGGCGGAAAACGGAGAGAAATCGGGGTGCGCTTTTCCGCGGCCACGACTGCTGGGCGGTTCTTGCCGCAGCGTTTGGCGCTGCGCGTGGGGCCGCTGCTTGACCGCATCGACGCCGTGCTGTTCACCGCCGATGAGCGCGGCGAAGCCGGCCGCATGTCGGTCATCGCCTTCTCCATCCGCATCGTCAGCGCCGTCATCGCCTTCATCAGCCAGGTGCTGATGGCGCGCTGGATGGGCTCGTTCGAGTACGGCATTTTCGTCCTGGTCTGGGTGACGATGGTCATCGTCGGCAACCTCGCCTGCCTCGGCTTTCACACATCGGTCATCCGCTTCATTCCCGAATACCGCGAGCGCGGCCTGATGGACGAATTGCGCGGCATCGTCGTGGCCAGCCGTCTGTTCGTGCTGATCGCCTCGACACTGATCGCGGGCCTTGGCGCCCTCGGTGTCTGGCTGGCCGCACCCTGGATCGAAAATTACTACGTCATACCGTTCATCCTCGGCGTCATCTGCCTGCCGATGATTGCGCTGTCGGATTTGCTGCAGGGGCTGGCGCGTGCCAATTCATGGGCATTGTTCGCGCTGTCGCCGACCTACCTGATACGGCCGGTGCTGATCCTGCTGTTCATGGCGCTGATGCTTTGGGCAGGCTACGCCCCCGACGCGCGGACGGCGATCTTCGCCTCGATCGCCGCCACCTACGTCACCACGCTGTCTCAGTTGATCGGCGTCACCCAGCGCATGGAAAGGCAGATTCCGGCCGGCCCGATGAAAGTGCATTTCGCGCAATGGTTCATCGTCTCGCTGCCGATCTTCCTGGTCGAGAGCTTCTTCTTCCTGCTCACCAATGCCGATGTGCTGATGGTCGGCGCCTATATGGATCCCAACGACGTCGCCGTCTATTTCGCCACGGTCAAGACGCTGGCGCTGGTGCATTTCGTCTATTTCGCGGTCAAGGCGGGCGTCGCCCAGCGCTACGCGCAGTTCACCCATGGCGAGCCGGAAAGGCTTGCCGCGTTCGCCCGCGAGACGGTGTCGTGGACGTTCTGGCCCTCGCTGCTGATGGCGTTCCTGGTGCTGGCGCTGGGCGAACCGATGCTGGTGCTGTTCGGCCCCGAATTCACCTCTGGCTATCCGCTCTTGTTCCTGCTCGTCTTTGGCGTCGTGGCGCGGGCCGCCGTCGGTCCCTGCGAAAGCCTGCTCACCATGAGCGGCAACCAGAATGTCTGCGCCGCCGTCTATGCCATGACCCTGGCCTTCAACATCGGGCTCAACGTGGTGCTGATCCCGCTTTTCGGCCTGTGGGGCGCGGCCATGGCCACCGCCTTTGCCATGATCTTCGAGGCCAGCGCGCTGTCCTTCACGGTCTGGCGCAAGCTCGGCATCGTCATGGCGATCTTCGTGCCAGCCAAAGGAGCCGCCTGATGGCAGCCATCCCCTTGCTCGAGGAAACCAGCGGCGGTCCGGCCGGCGCCATGGTGTCCGGCCTTGCCGGGCTGGCGCGCGACGCCGATCCGGCCCATATCGAGATCCTCGCCAACAACCGGCCCGAGCGCAAACTCGCCATCTACCCGGCATCGGCCGGCTTCGACCTGGTCGAGGAACTGGACTATCTCTGCGCCCGCACGATCGAGCCGAACGTCTTCTTCAACCCGCGCTTCCTGGCGCCGGCCATGCCCCGCCTGGAAGACCGCGAGGTGCGTCTTGCCGTGATCCGCGACGGTGATGAATACCGCAACCGGCTGCGCCTGCTGGTGCCGATCTCGGTGGAACGGCCGGTGGTGCCGCTCGGCGTGCCGGTCATGCGCACATGGTCGAGCCCGTTCGGCCCGCTCGGCACGCCGCTGATCGACCGCGACGATCCGGTCGGCGTGGTCGAGGATTTCTTCTCGATGCTGTCGCGCCCGCATCTCAAGCTGCCGAAAGTCCTGGTCCTGCCTGACATCAGGCTCGACGGTCCGGTGGCGAGCCTGATCGGCACCGTGGCCGAGACGCGCGGCCTGATGCTGGTCACCACGGGCCAGATCTCACGCCCCGTGCTGGAGAGCGAACTCGACGGCGACGATTATCTGAAGGCTTCGCTGAGCGCGCACCATTACCGCGAGTTCCGCCGCCTGAAGCGGCGCCTCGGCGATCTCGGCAAGCTCGAACATGTCGTGGCACGCGGCCCCGAGGAGATCCGTCACGCCATCGAGCACTTCCTGACGCTGGAAGCGTCCGGCTGGAAAGGCCGCGAGCGCACCGCCATGGCGATCGACCGCTTCCGCGCCGCCTTTGCCCGCGAGGCGGTGCACCGGCTCGCCGAACAGGACATGTGCCGCATCCATTCGCTAACGCTCGACGGCCGCACCATCGCTTGCCTGATCGTCTTCGTCGAGGCCGGCGTCGCCTACACCTGGAAGACCGCCTATGACGAGACGCTGGCCGTTTATTCGCCCGGCACGCTGCTGATGATCGAGGTCACCAGGCAGCATCTCGACGACCCCAACATCATGATCACCGATTCCTGCGCCGTGCCCGATCACCCGGTGATGAGCAGGCTATGGAGCGAGCGCAAGCCGGTCGGCACATTGGTGATCGGGTTGACCAGGGATGCCGACCGTCTCGCCCGCCAGGCCGCCTCGCAACTGCATCTCTACCGCGAGACCCGCAACATGGCGCGCCTGCTGCGCAACCGGATGAAGAGCTTGCTGCGGCGGCGCTAAGGGGTCCGTCGAGACGAGCTCGGCTGCGTTCAATCAGCTTGTCCCACAGCCGGCGTATCGCGTTCCGCAATGAAGGTCGCGGTTCTCGGCAGCAGCATTAATTCAGCTTGCCAAGAGTTGTGTCCAGCGATCACTCTCGAAGTGAAAAACAGATTCAGCCATTGAGTCGCCGATGACGAAACAAGATTCCGTCCCGATGAACGACCTCAAGCGGCTGTATCAACGATACCAGGTCGAAATTGAACGTGAAGTAACAAGCACACTGCGCTCCGGATGGTGGCTCAATGGCGCGATGGGCAAGAAATTCGCCGCCAACTTCGCAGGCTTCATCGGCGTCTCGGATTGCGTCCTTGTGGCCAACGGAACGGACGCTCTCGAACTGGCCTTGGCCGCGGCTGTCGGGCGCAATGGCGCTCGGGGACGCGAAGTCATCACGGCTGCCAATGCCGGCGGCTACGCAAGTTGCGCCTGCTGGCACAACGACCTTGTCCCCCACTATGTCGACATCGATGCAGCCAGCCAGTTGATCAGCGTTTCATCGGTGCTGGCCGCGGCCAGCACGGACACCGCCGCCATCGTCGTCACGCATCTTTATGGCGGCGGCGTCGATGTCGGCGCCCTCAAAAGCGCACTTGCCGAGGCCGGCCTCTCACATATTCCGATCGTGGAGGATTGTGCGCAGGCACATGGCGCACGCATCGGCGGGCGCGTGGCGGGTTCGCTCGCGGACGTGTCCACTTTCAGCTTCTACCCAACCAAGAATCTCGGCGCGGCGGGTGATGGCGGCGCTATTTTGACGTCCGACCCGGCGATTGCCGAACATGTGCGGCGGCTGCAGCAATATGGCTGGGTGTCAAAATATCATGTCGGCGTACCCCATGGCCGCAACTCCCGCATGGATGAGGTCCAGGCGGCCGTTCTCGATGTCCTTCTGCGTGATCTGGGCGATAGAAACGAACGACGCCGTGCTATTCTGGGCCGCTACAAGTCGGCCGCCAGGCGGCGGTTGCAATTCGTGGAAGGCGGTGACGGCGCGGTCGCGCATCTTGCCGTCGCCTTGTGCGACGAGCGCGATGCGTTCAGGATTTTCATGAAGGAGCATGGCGTCGATACCGAGATCCATTACCCCGTCCTTGACTGCGATCAGGTCGGCTGGGCAGGACTGCCGATGAAAGGAACCGAAGATCTGGTGGTCTCACGGGCCAGCGTCAACCGTCTCTGCACCGTGCCGTGCTATCCCGACATGACGTATGACGAGGTCGGCCAAGTCTGTCTGGCACTCGCCCAATGGGAGGCAATGTGACGACACGCTCGATCGTTTTTCCGATCTACCGCAATCAGGCGAATATCCCCTCCCTGATGCAGGCGGTCGCCAATTTTCATGCCAGGTATGAGGGCGATATCGAGTTCGTCTTTGTCATCGATGGTTCGCCGGATGAATCGGGGCCCTTGCTTCTCAATGCGCTGAAGACCTCTGGCTTCGACTACAAGATCATCTTTCACAGCCGGAATTTCGGCTCTTTCACCGCCATTCGAACCGGTCTCGAACATGCTTCTGGCGAGCATGTCGCCGCCATGGCCGCCGACCTGCAGGAGCCGCCGGAACTGATCGTGGAGTTCTTCTCGATCCTGGAGAAGGATGGCGCCGACGTCGTATTCGGGCGCAGGACGGGTCGCAATGATCCGCCGATAACGCGGGTTTTGTCGAAGGCGTTCTGGGCGGCCTACCGCAGGCTCGTCCTGCCCAGCATGCCGAGCGGTGGGGTCGATATTTTTGCTTGCAACCGCCAGGTGCTGGAAGCGATCCTGTCCATCGAGGAGCCCAACAGCTCGCTTGTCGTGCAATTGTTCTGGGTCGGCTTCAGGCGGGAATTCGTGCCCTATCGCCGCCGCGAACGAGAGCACGGGACGAGTGCCTGGAGCATGGCCCGTCGGTTCAGATACATGATGGACAGCATCTTTTCGTTCTCCGATTTCCCAATAATTCTGACCCTTTGGGTGGGTTTCGCGGGCTGCCTGCTCAGCCTGCTGTTTGCAGCCGTTACCGTCGTGGCGCGGTTGCTCGGCAACATTGACGCAGCCGGCTACACAACACTGGTGCTGCTGATCGTGGGCTTCGGATCGGCCAGTCTGATGGTCCAGGGCATTCTGGGCTGCTATCTCTGGCGGGCGGTTGAAAACACCAAGTCACGGCCCCTGAGAGTGATCAGCCGCGTCGTCGAGGGGACATCGAAATGACCGACAGGGCATTTTTTGTTCATGAGCAGGGCATCTGCGAAAGTCCGCATATCGGCCAGGGAACACGTATCTGGGCGTTTGCCCATGTTCTGCCGGGCGCCGTGATCGGGGCGGACTGCAACATTTGTGATCATGTTTTCATCGAGAACGACGTGGTGATCGGCAATGACGTGACCATAAAGAGCGGCGTTCAATTGTGGGACGGCCTCCGCCTTGGGAACCGCGTGTTCGTCGGCCCAAACGCGACATTCACCAATGATCGTTTCCCGCGCTCGAAAGAGTATCCCGAGGCATTTCTTCTGACGACGGTCGAGGACGGCGCATCAATAGGCGCCAATGCGACAATCCTGCCAGGCATAGTCATCGGGCGTCAGGCGATGATCGGCGCAGGCGCGGTGGTGACCAAGAATGTTCCCGCCAATGCCGTGGTGGTCGGAAATCCAGCCATCATCATCGGCTACCAGACCGGTCCGCAAATCCAGCCGACGGTGACGCAGACATTCCCCGATATGCCCGGCGAAAGAATGCCGCTTGGCATCGGCGGCAGCGAACTCTGGAGGCTGCCGCATTTTGGCGACCTGCGCGGCGAGATCGCACCGCTGGAGTTCGGTTCGAACCTGCCCTTCAAACCGGCGCGCTCCTTTCTGGTCTACGGTGTGCCTTCCGACAAGGTCAGGGGCGAGCACGCACATCGCGAATGCCATCAATTCCTGATCGCGGCCCATGGGCGGCTTTCCGTTGTCCTCGACAACGGCCATGACAGAAAAGAGGTTTCTCTGGCCGAACCGTCGATCGGGCTCTACATGCCGCCGGGCATCTGGGGAATCCAGTACAAATTCCAGCCGGACACGGTCCTGCTGGTCATGGCTTCGCATCACTATGATGCGGGTGACTACATCAGGGACTATACGGATTTCCTCAGCGTAGTCGGACAGGACGGCCGTTGACCGAATGCGCGCAGACGCTGTCCGCTTCCTCGTCGCCGGTGGTCTCAACACAGCCTTCACCAGCCTCATCTATTTTGCCGCCCTCGCTGTCCTGCCTTCAGGTCTTTCCTATGCCATTGCCTGGCTGACAGGTCTGTTGTTCGTCATGGTGCTCTATCCGAAACGCGTTTTCCCAGGCGGCCGCACCGCCCTTGCGGACCGGCTGGCGATGGGCGGCCTGGTGGTCGTCGTGTTCCTGATCGGATTGGCAAGCCTTCATTTTCTACGAGACATCCTCGAAAACGCGCTGGCCGCATACCTCGCCACCCTCGCCATCACGACGAGTCTCAATTTCCTGGCCTCTCGATGGATACTTCGCAGAGCGCTCTGATCGAAGTTGTCTCGGCAGCATTTCGACCCCCCACATCATGACGACCGAATGGAACATCACATAGCGGGAGCAGGTTGCCGCAACGGCGCCAGCCTGCTGCTCTGAATTGTCCCGGATGAGCCGCGAGCGTGAAATCCCAACAACCCTCATTGTCATCGGACAGCCATGCTTCACCGAGCTTGCCTGGACCATCCGCGGGCAAGCAAAGGTGAATCAGCAGCTGAACATGGAATGGTGCCCCTAGCCGGGATCGAACCAGCACTCCTTGCGGAACTCGATTTTGAGTCGAGCGCGTCTACCAATTCCGCCATAGGGGCTCAGGCCGGGCGGCCTGGATGGGCGCGGACTATACGGTCGGAGGCCTGTTCGTCAACTGGCCTGTTGCAGATTTGCCGATGTCGGCGGGCTTGAACCCGCGCCTTACGATTCCGTAAACAGCGCTGCCATTGTGCGGCACGGAAAATCTTTCTAGACAGGCTCGCGTTCAAATGTCCGCGAAAGCGATGGCTGCGGCGCTTTAGGCCCTTGTCTCATGCATGCCGGTATCCGAGAACCGCAGCACGCACGATATCCACTAGGAGAGCCGATGCTTCGCGGACTGTACGACTGGACCTTGTCACTGGCGGCCCGCAAATCCGCCGAATGGTGGCTGGCCTTCATCGCTTTCGTCGAAAGCTCGGTATTCCTGGTGCCGGCCGATGTGCTCTATCTGCCGATGGCATTGTCGCGGCCGGACCGGGCCTATCGCTATGCCTTCATCGCCACCGTCGCTTCGGTGCTGGGCGGCATTGCGGGCTGGTTCATCGGCCACTACGCCTATGACGCGGTGGCGCGGCCTATCCTCGAATTCTACGGCAAGTATGACGAGTTCGAACAGTTGCGCTCCTCCGCGGGCGTAAGCATCGAGTTCATCGCCCTGATGCTGGTCACCTCGGGTGCGGCGCATCTGCCGCCGATCAAGGTGGTGACGATCCTGTCCGGCGCCCTGGGCGTCAACCTGGCGCTGTTCATCGTGCTGGCGATCATCGCGCGTGGCGGCCGCTTCCTGCTCCTGGCGTGGCTTTTGCGCCGCTATGGCGAGCCAATCCGCGAATTCATCGAAAAGCGCCTGGGCCTGATCGCCGGCGCCGCCGCGGTTGCCCTGATTTTGCTCTATATCCTGATCAAATACGCCCTCTGAAGCATCTCTCTCGAATCGCGTAACGGTTTCGCGAAAGCGGCAGGCGGACCTGCGGGCGGCGAACACAACGGACGATAGAACCATGACAGCGACCATGAATGCCGATACCGGACGCCAGCGGACACGCGCTGCCCTGTTTCTCGCGGTCGCGATGGCCGCGACCGTTGGCTCGGCGCTCGGCTTCCAGCACATTGGCGGCTACATCCCCTGCCATCTCTGTCTGGAACAGCGCACGCCATACTACATCGGCGTGCCCTTGATGGTGCTGGCGGTGATCGCATCGATGCTGCGCGCACCGGCATGGGTGGCGCGCGGTCTGCTGGCCATCGGCGGCCTCTTGATGCTCTACGGCCTTTATCTTGGCGTCTATCACTCCGGCGTCGAATGGGCCTGGTGGCAGGGTCCGGCCGATTGCACGGCGGGCGCCGGCCCGGTCGACACCGGCGGCAAAGGCGTGCTCGACGCGCTCGACAAATTCGTGCCGCCCTCTTGCGACAAGGCGGCGCTGCGCATCCTTGGCCTGTCACTGGCCGGCTGGAACGCCATCGCCAGCTTGATCCTCGCCGCCATCGCCTTCCGCGGCGCATTTTCCCGCGACTGAACCAGCGCGACGCAGAGTTCGTCCAGAAATTCGGCAGGCCCAGAAATTCGGCGGGCTGAGTCGGATCGCGCGGCTCTCGAGAACCGGAGCGGAGCGTGCTTAAGTACGTGAGCGCCGGAAGCGCAGAAAGCTGCGTCAGGCGGCCAGCCTTCCGGATTCTCGAAAACTCAAGGCTCCAGTTCGACGTCCCAGTAGAGATAATCCATCCAGCTTTCATGCAGATGGTTGGGCGGGAACAGCCGGCCGTTGTTGTGCAGATCATGCACCGTCGGCTGGTAGGGCTTCTGCAGAGGAAACATCTTGGCATGCGCCGGCATCATGCCGCCCTTCCTCAGATTGCAAGGCGAACAGGCGGCGACGACGTTCTCCCATGTCGTCGCGCCGCCGCGATGACGGGGGATGACGTGGTCGAAGGTCAGGTCCTCGGGCGTGCCGCAATACTGGCACTGGAAGCGGTCGCGCAGGAAGACGTTGAAGCGGGTGAACGCCGGGTGCCTCGACGGCTTCACATAGGCCTTCAGGCTGACCACGCTCGGCAGCTTCATCGAGAAGGTCGGCGAGGACACCGCATGCTCGTATTCGGCGACGATGTTCACCCGGTCGAGGAATACCGCCTTGATGGCGTCCTGCCAGGACCAGAGCGACAAGGGGTAATAGCTGAGCGGACGGTAATCCGCATTCAGCACCAGCGCTGGAAGCCCATCCGGAGATACGGCAACCGTCACCTTGTTGACCTCCTTGGTTCGCACATGATCCCGAAAATCGAATTCGACTTTCGGAAAGGGTCACGTGCTGCTTCAAAAGCCCGACCGTTCGGCGCGGATACTGTAAGCCTGACATGACAGGGATGTGAAGCGGATTGTCGCGGGCGCGGCGTGCCAAAAACACATGATTTTTATGCTTTTTTGCGGATTCAGGCCGGCGGTGCGGCGTCTCGGCCCCTGGTTTCGCGATAATAGGACCAGAAAAGCCGCGATGCGACACCTCGCCACGGGCTCCATGATTCGGCCAAGGCGATCAGTGTTTTCTCAGGCGGGCGCGGGTCGATGCCGAGCGCGTGGCCGACGGCGCTCTGCAGGGCGACGTCACGCGCCGGGAAAATATCGGGGTGTCCGGCGGCAAACAACAGATACACTTCCGCCGTCCAGGGGCCGATACCAGGCACCGCTGTCATTGCCGCGATCGCTTCCCCGGCGTCGAGCGAACAGAGATGATGCAGGTCGAGGCCGTCGGCCACCGCTTGGGCGACCGCGACAAGACCACGCTGCTTGGGCCGCGACAGACCGGCCTCGCGAAACATGTCCTCGCCGGCGGCAAGGATAGCCCGCGGCGTTAGCGGATCGACCAGTTTCGTCAGCCGGCCGAAGATGGCATCGGCACTCGCCCGGGAAACTTGCTGCGACACGATGATCGAGGCGAGGCTCCTGAACCCGGGCTCCGAAAGCCTGAGCGGCACCTCGCCGGCCATGCCGCGCACTTTTTCCAGGCGCGGATCGATGATGCAAAGCGCATCCAGCCCCCGCTCAACGTCGTCCAGTGTCGCGATGCGCTGCATGGTATCCTTGTCCGCGAATGTGCCGCAAAGTAGCAACCGCCAAAACCGCAGCACAACCCGATTGCCGCCCGAGACATGACGCTCCTGACATTCCGCTTCGCGCCCAGCCCCAATGGCGAACTGCATCTGGGCCACGCCTATTCGGCGTTGCTCAACCAGAAGCTCGCAAAGGCGTCAGGCGGCCGTCTGCTGCTGCGCATCGAGGATATCGACACCACACGCTGCACGCCGGAGTTCGAGGCGGGCATGCTTGCCGACCTGAAATGGCTGGGGCTTGGCTGGCAAGAGCCCGTGCGCCGCCAGTCCGAGCATTTCGCGGAATACCGGACGGTGCTCGAGCGCCTGATCCGCGAGGAACTGGTCTATCCCGCCTTCATGAGCCGTGGCGAGATCAGGGCTTTCATCGCCGACAGCGAAATGCGCGGGCGCGACTGGCCGCGCGATCCCGACGGTGTGCCGCTCTATCCGCCAGCCGACAAGGCATTGCCGATGAAGGAACGCAGGCGGCGGATTGCCGAGAATACACCCTTCGCCTGGCGGCTGGACGTCGGCGCCGCCATGGCGCGTGCCGGCAAGGACCTCGCATGGGCCGAATTCACCGATGAGACGCTATCCGCGACGCACCTGGTCGAGGCCCGTCCGCAGGACTGGGGCGACGTGATCGTGGCGCGCCGCGACATCCCGACCAGCTACCACCTCGCCGTCATCGTCGACGACGCGCTGCAAGGCGTCAGCCATGTCGTGCGCGGACAGGACCTGTTTTCCGCGACCGGCGTGCAGCGACTGCTTCAGGAGATTCTGGGATTGCAGCCACCCGCCTATTTCCACCATCGGCTGGTCCTAGGGCCGGACGGGCGAAAACTGTCGAAGAGCCTCAGGGATGCCGGCCTTGCCGCCTTGCGTGATGCCGGCGCTTCGCCGGACGATGTCAGGCGGACGATCGGGCTCTGAGCCCAGCAATCCTTGGGAGACACCTTTTGAGCCCTTCACCCGTTGAATTCCGGTGATGTATGGATCAACGGTTTGGTTTTGC
Source organism: Mesorhizobium sp. M8A.F.Ca.ET.218.01.1.1 (assembly GCF_004791165.1). GTDB lineage: Bacteria > Pseudomonadota > Alphaproteobacteria > Rhizobiales > Rhizobiaceae > Mesorhizobium. The sequence continues at coordinate 44,629 of NZ_SRUZ01000012.1, forward strand.
GCGCCAGGTTGAACAGGGTTAGAGCATCGCCACGGTCAATTCTCACCAGTACGGCGGTCTCCGGAAAAATGCACAGCATCAAGCGGTTCATCCCCGCCACCTTCGTTGTCTTGTGGGCAACCGGCTTCATCGGCGCCCGCTACGCCATGCCGTGGGCGGAGCCATTCACCTTCCTCGCGGCGCGTTTCGTCATAGCCGCCATCCTGCTGGCAGTGCTGATGCTTGTGCTGGGCTCGAAGCGAGCCACCCGCGAGGAGGCGCTGCATGCCACCGGTGCCGGCGTGCTGATGCATGGCGTCTATCTCGGCGCCGTCTTCTGGGCCATCCACAGGGGTATGCCCGCCGGATTTTCGGCCCTTATCGTCGGCTTGCAGCCGCTGATCACTGCGGTGCTTGCCGGCAAGTTCCTGGGCGAGGCCATCCTGCCGCGCCACTGGCTTGGCCTTGGCATCGGCCTGGTCGGCATCGTCATTGTGCTGTGGCCAAAACTCGGCGCGCTCGGCGGCGGCGTAACGGTGGCGACGCTGACCGCCTCGCTGGTCTCGGTGCTCGGCATGAGCGCCGGAACCATCTGGCAGAAGCGCTTTGCCTCCGGCGGCGACCTCGTCGCGGCCACCATGTGGCAATATATCGGCGGCGCCTCGCTGATGATCGTGGCCGCGCTCGCCTTCGAAACGCACGCCGTCGTCATCAACGGCGAACTGATCTTCGCCATGGCCTGGTTGGTGCTGGTGCTGTCGCTCGGCGCAATCTTCCTGTTGATGGTGATGATCCGCGACGGTGAGATGTCGAAAGTGGCGTCGTTGTTCTACCTTGTGCCGGCGGTGACGGCCATCATCGCCTGGGCTCTGTTCAACGAACAACTCAACGCACTTCAGATCGCCGGCATGGCGATCACCACCTTTGGCGTGGGCCTGGCAACGGCGCGACCGGCCAGGGGAGGAATTGAGGAATTGCAGAACTGAGGAATTGAAGAATTGAAGAAGAAGTGCACGGCGCCGGATATGGCGCCTTTTTCTCCAATTCCTCAGTTCTTCAACTCCTCAATTCCTCATTCCTTCAATTCCTCCGTTCTTCAATTCCGCCGGTCAACCCACCCGGGCACGCGCCTCCAGATAGCGGCTGATCGCGGCGTTGAGCTCGCCGCCGAGGATGAAGATCGCCGAGACGATGTAGAGGAAAACCACCGCGATCATGATCGAGGCGAGACCGGCATAGGTCGTCACATAGGACGAGAAATGGTCGAGATAGGTGGCAAACATCGTCGAGCCGATAAGCCATGCCGCCAGCGTGAAGATGATGCCCGGCACCAGCGAGACGAAACGGCGCTTGCCGGCCGGCAGCCAGTAGTGAACGGCGAAGAGCCCGCCGATGATGACGGTCGAGGCAATGACGTAACGCCACAGCGTGATCGTGCCCGTATAGGGTTTGATCCACTCGAAATGGGCTTCAGCCAGCCGCGCCAACAGGGGCGCGAACACCAGAAGCACGCTGATCGCCAGGAACCCGGCGGTCGCGATCAGCACGAAGAAGATGCTCTGCACCCGGCGGTAGATGATGCCGCGCGTCTCGGTGACCCGATAAGCGCGATTGAGCGACGTGCGCAGCGCCTCGATGCCGTTCGAGGCGAAATAGGCGGCAAGCAGCACGCCATAGGTCAACAGGTCGCTGCGCCTGACGGTCAGCACGTTGAGCACTTCATGCGCGATCGGTTTGGCGATCTGCTCGGGCCACGTGTCGAAGACCAGATGCACCGCCGTGTCGGCAAAGGCCTGGGCGCCGAGGAAGCTGCCCAGCGTCGTGGCGAAGATCAGGAACGGAAACAGCGCCATCAGCGAGGTGATCGCCAGATGGCTGGCCATCGCCCAGCCGTCATCGGTGTTGAAATGGCCGAGCGCGTCGTAGAGCACGCGACGCAGGGCGACAATATTCCGCAGCAAGAACGCGCGCTCCCTTCGATTGTCTCGACGCCGCGAATATGGGAAGGGAATGCGGCAAATGGCAACCCTTCGTCAAACTCCGAATTCTCCAGCGGCAGAGTTGCGCACCATCATCGTCACCGGTGCGTCTTCCGGCATAGGCGCCTATTGCGCCCGCGCATTGAAGGCCGAGGGCTGGCGGGTGTTCGCGACGGCGCGCAAGCCGCAAGACATCGCCGCGCTCGAAGCGGACGGAATTGAGGCTTTCTATCTCGACTACACGGAACCGGGATCCATCGCCGCCCTGGCATCGGCCGTACTCGAGCGCACCGGCGGCAAGCTCGATGCCCTGTTCAACAACGGCGCTTACGCCCAGGCCGGCGCCGTCGAGGATCTGTCCGTTGCGGCGCTCAAAGAGCAGTTCGAGGCCAATTTCTTCGGCTGGCACGACCTGACCCGCCGTCTGGTTCCGGTGATGCGCCGCCAGGGCCACGGCCGCCTCGTCCATTGCTCGTCGATCCTGGGTCTCGTGCCGGTGCGCTTCCGTGGCGCCTATTCGGCATCCAAGCACGCCTTGGAAGCCTTGATGCTCTGCCAGCGCCAGGAACTAACCGGCAGCGGCATCCATGTCTCGCTGATCGAGCCGGGGCCGGTGAAATCGAAGATCGCCAGCAATGGCTTGCCCTGGTTCCTCAGGAATATCGATCACGAGAATTCCGTGCATCGCGCCGACTATGCCGCGCAGCTGGAGCGCATGCGCGCCGGCGGCAGCCAATCGGCCCTGAAGCCCGGGCCGGAAGTGGTCCACAAGGCGCTTCGCCATGCACTTCTGTCGCGGCACCCGCGCCCACACTATGTGGTAACAATGTCGGCCAGGATCGGGGCCGTGCTCAAACGCATCCTGCCGGCCCCAATGCTCCACCGCCTGCTTGCCAGGCGCGCCTGAACAAGCAGAGAACTGGAAACGCAAAAAATGGCCACCGTCTTCAACATCCTTGCCATTCTGGTCATGGCCGCCGTGGTGGTCGTGCTGATCAGGGGCCTCATCAACATGATGCGCGGCGGCTCCGGCGTGACGTCCAACAACCTGATGCAGGCCCGCGTTCTGCTGCAGGCCGTGGCGCTGGCGCTGATCCTGCTGGCCGTGTATTTCACCCGCAAGTAAGGGCCTTTCGGAGGCGATGTGGTCAAGCTCAACAAGATCTACACCCGCACCGGAGACGACGGCACAACCGGCCTCGGCACGGGCGAGCGGCGGCTGAAATCCGATCTCCGGGTGGACGCCTATGGCACGGTAGACGAAGCCAATGCCTGTATCGGCATGGCCCGCGTGCATACCGCACAGAGCCATCAGGCGATCGACGCCATGCTTGGTCGCATCCAGAACGACCTTTTCGACCTCGGCGCCGACCTCGCCGTGCCTGATGACGGCAAGCCGCTCGGCTACGAGCCGCTGCGCATCGTTGCCGCCCAGACCGACCGTGTCGAGCACGACATCGACCTCCTCAACAAAGACCTCCAGCCGCTGAAATCCTTCGTGCTGAACGGCGGCACGCCGGCGGCGGCCGCCCTCCATCTCGCCCGCACCGTGGCCAGGCGAGCCGAGCGGCTGATGGTGGCCCTGGCGCAGGACCCGGCCGAACACGTCAATCGCGACGGGCTGAAGTACATCAACCGCGTCTCGGATTTCCTGTTTGTCGCCGCTCGGGTGGTCAATGACAATGGAAATGCCGACGTGCTATGGGTTCCCGGCAAGAACCGCTGAAACGGACCGGAGGGCGGGAGGGGCCGACGACCGATGTTCATCCCGCTTTACGACACCAACAGGCTGCGCCATATCAGGCTGCAATATGTAACGATCGGGCTGATCGTCGCCAACGCCGTGATCTATTGCGCCACGGCGCTCGGCGGCAAGGACTTCACCAATGCCGCCGTGCTTGGCCTCGGCTTCATCCCCTCCGTCGTTCACGACACGGCCGAACTCGATCCCCGCTTTGTCATCATCCCCGAGAGCCTGAGCTACCTCACCTACTCTTTCCTGCACGCCGACATTTTCCATCTCGGCGGCAACATGCTGTTCCTTTGGGTGTTCGGCGACAATGTCGAGGACGCGCTCGGCCATATCAGATACCTGATCTTCTATTTCCTGTGCGCCATCGCCGGAGCCGCTTTCCAGGGGCTCATCGCCTGGGATTCACAAGTGCCCCTAATCGGCGCCTCGGGCGCCATTGCGGGCGTGGTCGTCGCCTACCTGATCCTCTATCCCAGGGTGAAGGTGTGGGTGCTTGCCTTTGCCCGCATCCCTTTGCGCATTCCAGCCTTCATCCCGCTCATACTGTGGGTGGCGTTCCAGGTCGTCATGTTCGCGGCCGGCGGCGAGGATCGGATCTCCTGGGCCTGCCACATCGGCGGCATCATTGCCGGCGCGGTCCTGGTGCTGGTCCTGCGCAGTCGCGGCGTGCCGCTGTTTGCCCCCGCCGACGAGGATGCCGTGGTTCCGACCCCCGAACAGCCGCCGGCCGTTGGCGAACCAGCGACGCCCCAAACGTCCGCCACCACGGCGCGCTGGGGCCGGGGAAACCCTTCTGGCCCAAACTGAACCGATTTGAGCAGCTTCCAGCGTATTGACGGCAAGGGTTGCCACAATTACGGAAACGTCTCCGTCGCAGCCCAAGGCGGGCAAAGACCAGAATTTCCATCCGGCCAGAATTCCGTCTGGCCGGAATTCAGTCAGGAATGTCGGCTTTCGACAACTCAGAAAGGGCGCAGGCTGCTATAGCGCGCCCAACTAGCGTGAAGAGGTGACAGGCAAATGAAGATCCTTGTGCCCGTGAAGCGGGTTGTGGACGCGAATGTGAAGGTTCGCGTGAAGGCCGATGGTTCGGCTGTGGAACTCGCCAACGTCAAGATGGCGATGAACCCGTTCGACGAGATCGCGGTCGAGGAAGCGATCCGGATCAAGGAAGCCGGCAAGGCCGAGGAGATCATCGTCGTGTCGATCGGCCCGCAGCAGGCGCAGGAAACACTGCGCACCGCGCTCGCCATGGGCGCCGACCGCGCCATCCTGGTCAAGACCGACGAGCAGACCGAGCCGCTCGGTGTCGCCAAGGTGCTGAAGGGCGTGGTCGATGCGGAGAAGCCAGGCCTTGTCATTCTCGGCAAGCAGGCGATCGACGACGATTCCAACCAGACCGGCCAGATGCTGGCCGCCCTGCTTGGCTGGGCCCAGGGCACCTTCGCCTCCAAGGTCGTGCTCGAAGGCGACAAGGCCAAGGTGACGCGGGAGGTCGACGGCGGCTTGCAGACGGTGGAGCTGAAGCTGCCGATGATCGTCACCGCCGACCTTCGCCTCAACCAGCCGCGCTATGCCTCGCTGCCCAACATCATGAAGGCCAAGAAGAAGCCGCTGGACGAGAAGAGCCCGGCCGACTACGGCGCCGACGTCAAGCCGCGCCTAAAGGTCATCAAGACCGAGGAGCCGGGTGGCCGCAAGGCCGGCGTCAAGGTCAAGAGCGTCGCCGAGCTGGTCGACAAGCTCAAGAACGAAGCCGGCGTTTTGTAAGCGATCGGGAAAGGAACAGATAAAATGGCAATTCTCCTCATCGCCGAACACGACAACGCCACGCTTTCCGACCAGACCGCCAAGGCGCTTTCGGCCGCCCTGCAAATCGGCTCGGACGTTCATGTGCTGGTGGCCGGCAAAGGCGCCAAGGCCGCTGCCGATGCAGCCGCGAAACTGAAGGGCGTCGGCAAGGTGCTGCTCGCCGAGGCCGACGAACTCGCCGAGCGCCTGGCCGAGCCGACGGCGGCACTGGTCGTCTCGCTGGCTGGCGCTTACGACACGATCATCGCGCCGGCGACGTCCGCTGGCAAGAACATCGCGCCGCGCGTTGCGGCCCTGCTCGATGTTGCGCAGGTTTCCGAGATCATCGAAGTGGTGTCGCCTGACACCTTCAAGCGGCCGATCTACGCCGGTAACGCCATCCAGACGGTACAGTCGACCGATGCAAAGAAGGTGATCACCGTGCGCACCGCTTCCTTCCAGGCGGCACCCGAGGGTGGTTCGGCTTCGGTCGAGACGGTTCATGCGGCGGTCAATCCCGGCCTCTCGACCTTCGTCGAGAACAAGCTGTCGGAGACCGACCGTCCGGAGCTGACCTCGGCCAAGATCATCATCTCTGGCGGCCGCGCGCTCGGTTCCTCGGAAAAATTCCAGGAAGTCATCCTGCCGGTCGCCGACAAGCTCGGTGCCGCCGTCGGTGCTTCCCGCGCCGCCGTCGATGCGGGCTATGCGCCGAACGACTGGCAGGTCGGCCAGACCGGCAAGGTCGTCGCCCCCGATCTCTACATTGCGGTCGGCATCTCCGGCGCCATTCAGCACCTCGCCGGCATGAAGGATAGCAAGGTCATCGTCGCCATCAACAAGGACGAGGAAGCGCCGATCTTCCAGGTTGCCGACTACGGCCTCGTCGGCGATCTCTTCGTCATCCTGCCGGAGTTGCAGAAGGCGCTTTGACGCTTCCGCGCAACCGTATTAAATTACGAGGGGTGGGGTAGACGAAGTCGCCCCACCCTTTTAGTTTGCACCGCACAATAAGCAGGCCACAAGGCTGAGAGCAATTCCAGCGGCAGTGCGCAGGGGTTTTTGCGCCGGGAATTGCGGGAAAACAAAGAGATGGGGCGGTTCGCGATTGTGGCGAAAAACGCTCCGGACGGGATCGGGTAATGAGCAAGATCGAGACGATCGGCATCATTGGTGCGGGCCAGATGGGTGGCGGCATCGCCCACGTCTCCGCGCTTTCGGGCTACAAGGTGCTGATCTACGATATATCGCCCGACCGTATCGAGAAGGGCATCGCCACCATCAGCGGCAACATGGCCCGTCAGGTGGGGTCCGGCAAGCTCGACGAGAAACTCCGCAACCAGGCCATGGCACGCATCGCGTCGGCACCGGCGATGGCCGATCTTGCCGGCGCCGATCTGGTGATCGAGGCAGCGACCGAGGACGAAACCGTCAAGCGCAAGATCTATGCGCAGCTCTGCCCGCAGCTCAACCCCGAAGCGATCCTGGCGACCAACACCTCGTCGATTTCGATCACAAGGCTGGCCGCGCAGACCGACCGGCCGGAGCGCTTCATCGGCATTCATTTCATGAACCCGGTTCCGCTGATGAAGCTGGTCGAACTGGTGCGCGGCATCGCCACCGAGGACCAGACCTTCGAGGCGGCGAAGACCTATGTGAAGCAGCTCGACAAGACGATCACGGTCTCGGAGGATTTCCCGGCCTTCATCGTCAACCGCATCCTTCTGCCGATGATCAACGAGGCGATCTACACCCTCTATGAGGGCGTCGGATCGGTCGATGCCATCGACACCGCCATGCGGCTCGGCGCCAACCATCCGATGGGACCACTGCAGCTTGCCGATTTCATCGGCCTCGACACCTGCCTGTCGATCATGCAGGTGCTGCATGACGGCCTGTCGGATTCGAAGTATCGCCCCTGCCCGCTGCTGGTCAAATATGTCGAGGCCGGTTGGCTCGGCCGCAAGACCGGACGCGGCTTCTACGACTATCGCGGCGAGCACCCCGTTCCGACACGCTGACGCGTCCGCTCACGAGGCCGCGGCGAGCGGCTTGGGCGGTTCTGACCTGTCGTCGCCGATCTTGCCGTCCGGCGCCACGGAAACGCATCCGCGGCCGGCTGCCTTGGCCGCATAGCAGGCGGCGTCGGCCCTTGCGATGATCTCGTCGACTTCGCCGCAATTGGCGCAGATCGCCGTCAGCCCGATGCTGGCGCCGATCGCGTGCGGCCGGCCATCCCAGGTGAAGTTCAGGCCGGCTATCGCATCGATGATGGAGCGCGCCGCGATCCTCGCGCCGGGTGCGGAACCCGACTTCAGGATGACAGCGAATTCGTCGCCGCCCAGGCGCGCGACGATGTCTTCAGGACCAAGCACGCCGCGCACCGCCTCGGCGACCCGCTTCAGCAGGGCGTCTCCCGCAGCGTGACCGCCCGTGTCGTTGACCAGCTTGAAATGGTCAAGGTCGATGAACATGAACTGATGGTGGCCCCCAGCCGTCGTGCCGTCCTTGCGTGCCTGATCGACCAGTCCCTCCATGGCGCGGATGAAGCTCGAGCGGTTGGCAAGCCCGGTCAGCGCATCATGGGCGGCGGCATGGGCAAGCTGGCGCTGCAGGGCGCGCGCATCGGTGAAATCCTGGAAGACGATCACCAGACCGCCGAATTCGTTGCGTTCGTTGATGATCGGCGACACGACCTGGCGGATGCTGCAGCGTGTGTCGTCGCGACGGATGAGGACCGCGCGGCTGTTCTGGTCGGAGCGCGCCTCTTCGCCTGTCGCCGGCCGCGTCATGCCGATCCTGTGGCCCGTCTCCTCGTCGACAGCCCAGTAGACATGGCTCAGCGTCTTGCCCAGCGCGTCGTCGCTGGAAACGCCGGTCAGCTTTTCGGCCACCGGATTCATGAAGGTGACGCGGTTCGCGGCATCGGTGCAGATGACCGCATCGCCGATCGATTGCAGCGTCACCTTAAGCCGCTCCTTCTCGTCGGCCAGCATCGCCGCCGCGACGATGAGCCGTTCTTCGGCCTGCTTGCGCAAGGTGATGTCGGTCAAGCTGCCGATCGCTCTGACCAGCTGTCCGTCGGCATCGCGCTCGATTGCCTTGCCACGGTCGAGGATCCAGATCCAGCGGCCGTCCTTGTGGCGCATCCTGAACTCGGCCTCGAAGAATTCCGTCTGGCCGTCGAGATGGGCGCGATCGGCCTCCGCGACCGTGGCGCGGTCGTCTGGATGGATCATCGTCAGCCAGCGGTCGGGGTCGCCATCGAGCTCGCCATCCCCATAGCCCAGCATCTTGACCCAGGTGGCGGAATAGGTCGTGCCCCCCTTGCGCATGTCGAAATCCCAGACACCTTGACCGGCGCCGGCGAGCGCGAAGTTCCAGCGCGTTTCGGCCTCGGTGATGCGCGCTTCGGCCTGCTTGCGCGCGTCGATATCCTCGATCTGCGAGACGAGATAAAGCGGGCGCCCACTCCTCCCATCGCGAATGACGGAGCCGGCAAGATTAGCCCAGACGGGTGTACCGTCCTTCTTGAGATAACGCTTCTCGAAGTGGAAAGTATCGACGGTGCCCGCCCTCAGGCCGGCCATCGTTTCGCGTCCGATCTGCAGATCGTCGGGATGCGTGATCTGGAAGAAGGTCAACGCCTCGATTTCCTCGCGGCTGTAGCCAAGCATGGTGGCGAAGGCGGGGTTGGTCTGGAGAATACGCCCGTCGAGGCTGACGATGGCGATGCCGATGGCCGAGTCCTCCATGGCCCGGCGGAACCGCTGCTCGCTCTCCGTGATCTGCCGTCGATCCTCCGAGATTCGACCGATGAACAGATAGGCCAGGAAAAGCGCGCAGACCGTCACGGCGACCGATATTTGAAGGCAAAGTCTGAGTGCTTCCGCGCCGAGGTCCAGCCTTGACGGCACAAGCGAGGCGGCCACCACGGCAAGACCGGCCACAAGCAGCGCCAGCGCCGCATGCTTGTACCGTCCCGGCCCGATGATACTTCGCAATGTCACGATTTATGCCACCCCCGTGGGCAATCGCTTTTTTTCCATCGAAACCCTGAAGGATCGATTTTAAGGAAAGGTTGCGTCCGGGGCATCGGCGATATGGACAACCGGCAAACAATTGCCGGCATGATTAAGGATCGGTATTCACGGGGTCTGGGCGCGGTATCCTGCTACCAACGCACGAAAAACCGACCGCCGAGCGCGCCAAGCAAGGCAAGGGCCGCGATGGCGAGCGTGTACCAGGTGGCAACGAAAAGCGGCGAATCGTCGAAGCAGTGCGCCGCATAGAAAGTCGCCGCCAGCCCGCCGGCAAGCAGCCCCGCGGCCGCGCCGGCAAGCACCGGCCGTGTCGGCGCGCCATAGCGCAGCATCCACAGGAAGATGGCCAGCGGACCGATGCCGATCAGCGGGATGAAGGTCATGCAGATCATCATGTTCGAACCGATCATGCGCGTGCCCCACAGCGCCTGCGGTACCATGAAGAGCTCCAGCACCACGGCCACCGCGACCAGCAGCGGCGCGGCGATCATCGCCGCCATTGCCCGGCCTGTCGCCGCACCCGGAGTCGACAGGGCTCGGATCAGGGCGAAGGCGCTGATGGCGAGCACGATGGTGAAAACAAACTTGGACAGGAAGCGCATCGTGTGCGCGGCAACCATGAAGTCGGGGCGCGGCCCGATCGTCATCATGAAAACAGCGGCCGCGACGACGACGGCCGCGCCGGCCGCCAGCCACCAGGCCAGGCGCAACGGCATCGCCTTGCTGCGGGCATCGGCGTCGAGCGCCTTGATGAGATCGTCGGTCTTCATGTCATTCCCGTCCGAACCGCCCCTGTCCGAATCGCTTGGCTATGGCGGCAAGTCCCCGATGCAGCGATACACGCACCGCCGTCTCGCTGATGCCGAACTTCGCCGCCGTCTCGCCGATCGAGCGACCCTCCACGGACACGGCCGAAACCACGGAACGCTGTGCCGGCGGCAGGCCGTCGAGCGCCCGGTTGATGTCGCGTTCGCTGACCGTATCGGTCTCCGGCTCGGCAAAAGTCTCGGCGATGTCGTCGACATCGATCTCGATGCGCCGTCCGCGCCGCCGGAACGCGTCGATCAGCTTGAAACGGGCAATCGCATAGACCCAGGGCAGGACCGGCGCGTCCTGGCGCCAGGTGTGTCGCTTCAGATGAATTGCCAGCAAGGTTTCCTGCACGACGTCCTCGGGATCGACCCCGCCCTGCACGATCTTGCGCCTGACAAAGCCGCGGATGAGCGCGGCAATCCGGTGGAGAAAGTCGGCATAGGCCTTTTCATCTCCCGCGATCGCGGCCCGCATCAGCCGGGAAAGCTCGGCCTCGTCTTTGCCGCTCACAAGAGTTCACTCCCCGATCTTCGCGCCTCGGCACTGGTTTGTTACGTGGCCGGCGAAATAATGTCCAAGCCAAACTACGGGCAAATCACGAAAGTTTGCGGGACGGTCCGCGAAATTCCCTGATGGGTTCTCTGGTTCCCAGCCCAGGCGCGAGGAACAGCGCGGACCAAGCTTTGTTGACGTAGGGTAAACCCTTCTGTAGCGTCAAAGGATCGGAGGGCGGCCGAAATGGATTTCATTGAACGCATTTTTGGATTTTCTCCCGACAATGGCTCGGGAACTTTCGAGGGCAGCCTTGTCATTGCAGCCATAGTCCTTGTCGCTGCCATCTACTTCTACCGGAGACAGAGATCACTGAAGAAATAGCCGCTGGAAAATCGGCGGGGACACGTCCGCCAGGAAAAACATTACCGTTGCGTCCTCTCAGCGTGGGAAACACGACATGGCAGGATCTCTGGTCAACCACATCAGAACCGCGGCCCTGCTGTTGTTCGCCGCCGAATTCTGGAAGCGTCTTGCCACCGGGCTGAAAGTGCTGTTTGCGACGATTCGCATGCTGCTATGCCGGCTGGCCAAGGGCCAGCGGCTGCCAAGCCCGGCGCAGAACGATTGCTGTATCCAGCTGCCGCCCGACATCTACAAGCGCGCCGATCCTCTTCTTTATGCCCAGTACTATCTGATGGCGCAGGGCCTCGCGGTCACCTGGGACAATCCCGACATCGACATTTTCGACGGCGCCGCGCCAGTCACCGGCGCGCTCCAGCCAGCACACACATATCGCGTTCGCGTGCGTGTCTGGAACGGGTCTTACGACGCCCCGGCCATCGGCGTCGGAGTGGCGCTGTCCTACCTGTCCTTCGGCGCACAGACCGTTTCCCGTCCGATCGCCAGCACCGCCGTCAATCTCGGGGCCAAGGGCACGATCGATTGCCCTGCCTATGCCGAGTTCAGTTGGACCACGCCCGCCACCAGCGGCCACTATTGCCTGCAGGCACAGCTCTCCTGGGGCGATGACGCCAACCCCGGCAACAACCTAGGCCAGAAGAACGTCAACATTGCCGAGATGCGCTCACCGGCAAGGTTCGTCTTCAGCGTACGCAACGAGGCCTCGGTCGTCCGGCGTTTCCAGATCGAGGCGGACTGCTACGGCCTGCCGAAGCTGCAGCCATGTGCCCCGCCACGCGGCCAAGGTCGGGGCGAGAGCACCGACACCCCGCAGCCGCGGCTCGCCGAGAGCAAGGCACGCTGGGCCAGGGCCCTCGAGGACCAGGCCTATGGCCGGTTTCCCATCCCGGACGACTGGTCGGTCAGGATCGTTCCAAGAACGCTTTCACTGCAGCCGCGCCAGATCACCGAGATCGCCGTCGAGATCGAAGCGAAGGACGCCGCCTTCCGTGGCTCGAAGGCCTTCAATGTCCATGTGTTCACGATCGGCGAAAGCGGATCGCGCACCATGACCGGCGGTGTGACGCTCACCGCCACGAAAGGCTGAGGCGTTCCGATGGCCTACAGGCACTATACGAGCTGCTTCCTCTATCCCGCCGGTGGCAAGCCCTACAACGAGGACGACCGGCTGGCTTTCCTCGCCGGCCAGGCGCTGCAGATCATCGTCATCACCGGGCTGGCAGCCGCCTTCGGGTTGCTGCTGGGGCCGGTCGGTGCGGCACTTGCCGCGGCAATCGCATTTCTGGCGTCCGCCACCGCCACGATCGACAAGGCCGCCGGGGAATGGCTCAACCATCGCCTGGTCTGCCTCGACAAGGACAATCCGAAATGCGCGGTCGGCATCGTCTCCTACAATCCGTTCCGCAGCGATCTCGGCGCCTTCGACAACGACCAGTATTTCGACGTCATCCTGATGCCGCATCCGACGGCCGAGATCCTCAACGCCGAGACCAACGAGGCGGCTTTGGCGGCCGCCAATCGCTACAATGCCGACGGCAGCGTCGTCGCGGAATTCGCCGCCAGCATCGCGGCCCATCCGGCCAACGACATTCTCAATGACGGCTTTCAGGGTCATGAGCTGCTGTTGCCGCGCGATGATCTTAAGACCGACCTCGGCTACGCACCCGCCGACGACCATGCCCGCTGGGGCCTGCACTGCGAAGCAGAGGGCGACTTCTGGATCAAGATGCGCCAATGGGCACCGGCCATCGTCATCCTGCTGACGGCGGCTCTGGTCGTCACGGCGGCCGCGGCGGCCGCCGGCGCCGGTGTCGGGGCGGCCGTCGGCTGCGCCATAGGGTCGTTCTTCCTGGGTGCGCTGGGCTGCGCCATCGGCTCGTTCCTGGGAGGATTGCTCGGAGCGGCAATTGGCGGCGCGATCGGCGGCGCGGCGTCCTACTTCGGCGGGGTCAAGCCGGTCCTGCAGGGGCTGTTCAACTGGAACCCCGGCAATGTCGAGGACGCCAATGTCGGCGACAAGGCGCTCGGCCCGATCAGGATGGGCGATCATGTCGCCGTCCTCGGCGAACATGTCTATGACGGCTATCACCAGGGCTGGCACGAGTTTCATCCGCTGATGGCGGTGGTCAAGTTCGATGCGGCCGCCGGTGTCGACGCAAAACACTATCTTCAGTGGAACCCGGACTTTCCCGACATGGGCACAGTCCCGCCCAAACCGCCGGGCGAGGCCACGGACCTCACCGCGCAGGATATGCGTGACGGCCTCGGCAGCGCCGCGTTCAGGACACGCTGCGAGAATTTGCGCAGAACCTGGTGCGCCATGCTGAACGACGCGTTCGATCCGGAGACCAAACGAACACAGCAGGGCCTGGATCAGCGCTGGACCATTCATCCCATGGTCGATGGCTGCATTCCGCAGGAGCAGCCACCGGCACCGCATATCGGGTGATGTCAAATGCGTCCGACACGCGAAACCGTGATGATGCCGATTGGCTTTCAATCTTGACTAACCCATTCATGAATTGATACTCGGACGCACCCGCAGTGCGGGCAACCCGAGGAGTACCTTATGAAATCCCCCCTTCTTGCCCTGGCCAGCGTAGCGGTGCTTGCAATCAGCCTGGCCGCCGGTCCGGCAACGGCCGAAGATGCCGGCATCATCGTCTATAATGCCCAGCATGAAAGCCTGACCAAGGAATGGGCCGAAGGGTTCACCAAGGAAACCGGTATCAAGGTCACCTTGCGAAACGGCGGCGACAGCGACTTCTCCAACCAGATCGTCTCCGAAGGCGCCGCCTCGCCCGCCGACGTGTTTTTGACGGAGAATTCGCCGGCCATGGCGCTGGTGGAGAATGCCGGCCTGTTCGCGCCGGTCGACGCCGGCACGCTGGCTCAGGTCCCGCAGGACTATCAGGCGGCCAGCGGCAAATGGGTGGGCGTGGCCGCGCGCAGCACCGTTTTTGCCTACAACACGACCAAGCTCAAGCCCGACCAGTTGCCCAAGTCGATGCTCGATCTCGCCGATCCGAGCTGGAAAGGCCGCTGGGCGGCTTCGCCTTCCGGCGCCGATTTCCAGGCCATCGTCAGCGCGCTGCTGCAACTCAAGGGCGAGGCCGCCACGGCCGACTGGCTGAAGGCGATGAAGGAGAATTTCACCGCCTACAAGGGCAACAGCACGGTGATGAAGGCGGTCAATGCCGGCGAGATCGAAGGCGGCGTGATCTACCACTATTACTACTTTGGCGATCAGGCCAAGACCGGCGAAAACTCCAAGAACGTCGCGCTGCACTATTTCAAGAACCAGGATCCGGGCGCTTTCGTGTCGGTTTCCGGCGGCGGCGTGCTGGCTTCGAGCAAGCACCAGAAGGAAGCCCAGGCCTTCCTGAAATGGGTGACCGGCCAGGGTGGCCAGGACGTGCTGAAGAAAGGAACCTCCTTCGAATATGCGGTCGGCAAGGGCGCCCAGTCCAATCCGAAGCTGGTGCCTCTGGCCGACCTGCAGGCACCGAAGGTCGATGCCACGACGCTCAACTCCAAGAAGGTCACCGACCTGATGACGGCAGCCGGCTTGCTTTAGTTGGCGTTCGTCCTAATAAGAACGCCGGACCGTGCTCCCGCGGACTCTCTTTCCGCGGGAGCGTTTTGTTTTTCGAGATTGCATTCGTCGATGACGACACGTTGCCTATCCGACCGCGACCGTGGTCCTTCAATTGCCGCCGCCGGGCGGCAACGGCGAGGCGTGTGAGCTGATGCAGTCCGCGGTCCATCTCGCGCGCCCGGGCCTGCCGCCCAAGATGCGCCGGCGGGCGCAACGGCGGGCGGCGCCCTGGCTTGTCGCCGCCGCCATATCTGTCTCCCTGCTGGCGCTGCTGCCGCTCGCTTTCATCATAGGGATCGCGGTGCAGACCGGCTGGGAGACCGTCTCGGCGCTGATCTTCAGGCCACGTGTCGGCGAACTGCTGGTCAACACCGGCCTGCTGGTGCTGCTGACCGTACCGATCGCCATCACCTTGTCGGTGACGCTGGCCTGGCTGACCGAACGCAGCGACCTGCCCGGCGCCCGGCTCTGGGCCTGGCTCTGCGTGGCGCCGCTCGCCATCCCCGCTTTCGTCCACTCCTATGCCTGGATCTCCATGGTGCCGGGGCTGCACGGCCTGTGGGCAGGCGTGCTGGTGTCCGTCATCGCCTATTTTCCCTTCCTTTACCTGCCGGTATCGGCGGCGCTGCGCCGCCTCGATCCCGCCCTGGAGGATGCCGCGGCGGCACTTGGTCTCGGACCCTGGCGCGTGTTCTGGCGTGTCGTGTTGCCGCAGCTCAGGCTGGCGATTTGCGGCGGCTCGCTGCTGGTCGGACTGCATCTGCTGGCCGAATATGGCCTCTACGTCTTCATCCGCTTCGACACCTTCACCACCGCGATCGTCGACCAGTTCCAGTCGACCTTCAACGGCCCGGCCGCCAACATGCTGGCCGGCGTGCTGGTGACCTGCTGTTTCGTGCTGCTCGGTCTCGAAGTGCTGGTGCGCGGCGAGGAACGTTATGCCCGTGTCGGCTCGGGTGCCGCGCGGTATCAGCAACGCATCGGCCTAGGCCGCGCCACCATCCCGAGCCTTGCCTTGCTCCTCGTCACCACGCTGCTGGCGCTTGGCGTGCCGTTCGTCACCATCGGGCGCTGGCTCCTCGCCGGCGGCGCCGATGTCTGGCGTCTCGACGAGATCGGACTGGCGCTCGGCCAGACGCTGTTCCTGTCCCTTGCCGGGGCGCTGCTTGCCACTGTCGCGGCGATGCCGATGGCCTGGATCTCGATCCGCGCGCCGGGACCGCTGCAGCGTCTTCTGGAGGGATGCAATTACATTGTCGGCTCGCTGCCGGGTGTCGTCATTGCGCTGGCGCTGGTCACCATCACCGTGCGCATCGCCCTGCCGCTCTACCAGACCCTGTTCACCATCCTGGTCGCATATGCCTTGATGTTCCTGCCGCGTGCCCTGGTCAGCCTGCGCGCGTCGATCGCCCAGGCGCCGGTCGAGCTCGAGCGCGCCGCGTCGAGCCTCGGCCGGCGGCCCCTCAACGCGCTGTGGTCGACGACAATCCGCCTGTCGGCGCCGGGTGCGGCGGCCGGCATGGCGCTGGTGGCGCTCGGCATCATGAACGAATTGACCGCGACCCAGATGCTGGCGCCGAACGGCACCCGCACGCTGGCGATGGCGTTCTGGTCCTACAGTAGCGAGATCGATTACGCCTCGGCCGCTCCTTACGCCTTCATCATGGTGGCGATGTCGCTGCCCCTGACCTGGCTGCTCTATGTCCAGTCGAAGCGGATGGCCGGACGATGAGCTTTCTTGAACTCCGCAATCTGCACAAGCATTACGGCCCGGTCGCTGCACTGGCCGGCGTCGACCTGAACGTCGCCAGCGGCAGCCGCACGGCGATCGTAGGACCTTCCGGCTGCGGCAAGACGACCTTGCTGCGGCTGATCGCCGGCTTCGAGGCGCCCGATCAGGGCCGCATCGTGCTCGACGGGCAGGTGCTGGCCAATGGCGGCGCCGCCGTTCCGGCGCATCGCCGCGGCATCGGCGTGGTGGCGCAGGACGGCGCCCTGTTCCCGCATCTGACCATCTCGGACAATATCGGCTTCGGTATGGGACGGGACGATGACAAGCGCGCCGAGCGCATCGTCGAACTTGCCTATATCGTTGGACTGGACAAGGCGATCCTGAAACGCCGCCCGCACGAGCTCTCCGGCGGTCAGCAGCAGCGCGTGGCGCTGGCCCGCGCCATGGCGATGAAGCCGCGGCTGATGCTGCTCGACGAGCCGTTCTCGGCCCTCGACACCGGCCTGCGCGCCTCGATGCGCAAGGCCGTGGCCGAACTTCTGGAGGCGGCCGGCATCACCACCATCCTGGTGACGCACGACCAGGCCGAGGCGCTGTCCTTCGCCAGCCAGGTGGCGGTGATGCGCGATGGAAAATTTTCCCAGGTCGGCACGCCGCGCGAACTTTATCTCAAGCCGAAGGACAGGATGATCGCCGAGTTCCTCGGCGATGCCATCATCCTGCCGGCCAGCGTCTCGGGCGGCTTCGCCAGCTCCCCGCTCGGCCGCATCGCGGTCGATACGCCGGACAGCCGCGATATCGTCCGCATCATGCTGCGGCCGGAACAGATCGGGCTGAAACGCACCTCGCGCGAGGGCATGTCGGGCACATCGGACATGCTGTTCGGCGAGGTGACGGAATCGGAGTTCGCCGGCTCGACATGCACGGTCGCGGTGCGGCTCCTGAACAATTCCGATCCGCCGGACGCCGCCGCCATCGGCGGCACGCCGCTGATCCTGCGCAAATCCGGCATGGACGCTCCGGCGGTCGGCGAGATCGTACGACTGACCGTATCGGGCAAGGCGCATGTCTTCGCTTGAGAGCGACGGCTGAAGGCGCTGAACCCCAGCGAAGTGGCCAGCTCACGCCGTGATGCGTTCGCCGGTTTCCGCTGAATAAATCGGCCATTGCTCGAGAAAATCGCAACCGTGCACCACCACGCACTGGTTGGCGCTGTCGACGAGGATGACGGCGTAGGAAGGCGGCGCCTGTTCGACGATCTCGCTCGATCGGTCGAGGGCAAGCTCGAACCGGGCATGTAGGCCGCGCTGCGCCGAGAACGGAATGCCGGCAACGGTGCCGGCAATGTCGCGATGGACATGGCCGAAGAAGATGTGGCGAACGTTGCCATGGCCCCGCAGCAGGCCGAGCAACCGCTCGGGCTGTTCGAGCGCCAGCGGATCGAGCTGCGGCAGGCCGAGCGCGACCGGCGGATGGTGCAGGAAAACGTAGGCTGGCCTGCCGCCGGATTGTCCCAGCCGGGCTTCGAGCCAGGCGAGCCGGCTGTCGCACAGTTCGCCTTCTATGCGTCCTTCCGCCAGGCAGTCGAGAAACAACAGCACCTCGTTGCCGGTATCGTGGACCGACTGCACGAAGCCGTTTTCGTCGACCGGAATTTCGGGAAACGCGGCCACGAGATTGGCCCGCCGGTCATGGTTGCCCGGCAGCAGCCTGTACGGCATCGACAGCGTGCCAAGCGCAACGCGCAGATCGGCATAGCTCTGCGGCGCACCGGTCTCCGTCAAGTCGCCGGTGAAGACGCAAAGCGCGGCGTCGGGGTGATGCGCATTGATGTGCGCGATGCACCGATCCAGCCGCTGATGCAGGTCCGCCCCATAGCGGCGCTCACCTCGCCGGCCAAGATGCACGTCGGTGACCTGGATGATTTTCATGCGCGTCTCTTGGCTGAGCGTTTGGGAAATCAAAGCGCCGGCTCGGGCACGGAAGCCTTGAAGACATCGAGACGGGTCCCTGTCTCCGACGAGAAGAAGTGCATGTCGTCCGGCGAGATCTTTAGGCCGACGGTGCTGCCGGGTTCGGGATGAACGGCCTCCGAGGTCATCACCGAAAACGGCGCGCCGTCGAGGTCGACATAGATCACCCGCCCCGCACCCAGTTCCTCGACCAGGTCGACAGTCGCATCGAGCGCGCTCGGCGTTCCCGGCGCCACCAGCCGGACGGCTTCCGGCCGGATGCCCATCGCCACCTTCGTACCGACCGGCAGGCCGGCGCGAGCCATGCCCAGGCGCCGGCTGCCGCCGAGCAGCCACAGCCCGTCGAGTTCGACGGTGCCTTCAAGAATGTTCATGGCCGGCGCGCCGACGAAGGTAGCGACGAAGCGGCTGGCCGGGCGGGTGTAGATCTCACCTGGCGTGCCGACCTGTTCGACCCGTCCGCCATTCATCACCACCAGCCGGTCGGCCAGCGTCATCGCCTCGACCTGATCGTGGGTGACGAAGACGGAGGTGGCGTTCAGCCGGCGATGCAGTTTGCGGATTTCCGAGCGCATCTGCACGCGCAGCTTGGCGTCGAGATTGGACAGCGGTTCGTCGAACAGGAAGACTTTCGGTTCGCGGATCATGGCCCGGCCCATGGCGACGCGCTGCCTCTGACCGCCCGAAAGCGCCATCGGCTTGCGGTCGAGCAGCTGCTCGAGCTCAAGCGTGCGGGCCACCGCCTGGATGCGCTGGTTGCGCTCGACCGAGGGAACACCTGATACCTTCAGCGAATAGCCGATGTTCTGCGCCACGCTCATATGCGGATAAAGCGCGTAGTTCTGGAACACCATGGCGCAGCCGCGCTCGCGCGGCTCGAGCTTGTTGACGACGGTCCCGTCGATGGCGATCGTGCCGTCGGAAATCTCTTCCAGCCCGGCGATCATGCGCAGCAAGGTGGACTTGCCGCAGCCGGATGGCCCCAGGATGACGACGAACTCGCCCGATGCGAAGTCGAGGTCGACGCCATGCACGACCTGCGTCTTGGCATAGTTCTTCTTGACGCCGCGTATTGCGATGGAGGCCATTCTTCTGTCTCCCTGTTATTTCTCGGTGGCGATCAGGCCGCGCACGAACCAGCGCTGCATCAACACCACGACAATCATCGGCGGCAGCATGATGATGAGCGTTCCGGCCATGGCGATGTGCCATTCCGGGGCGCCACCGACATTGGGGATCAGCTGCTTGAGCTCGGTCACCGCCATCGCATGCGACTGGTCGGTGGTGATGAGCAGCGGCCACAGATACTGGTTCCAGGCCCACAGGAACATGATGGTGCCGAGCGCGGCCATATTGTTGCGCGACAGCGGCAGCAGCACGTCGATGAAGAACCGCAGCGGCCCGGCACCGTCCATGCGCGCGGCCTCGGTCAACTCGTCCGGCACGGTCAGGAAGAACTGCCGGTAGAGGAACGTTCCGGTCGCGGTGGCGACCAGCGGCAGGATCAGGCCGCTATAGGAATTGAGCAGCCCCAGGCTCAGTGCAACCCGCACGCCCGATACTTTCTCGATCAGCCAGGACAGCCCGGTCAGGTCCAGGATCGTCTGATAGGGCTCGAGCACGTTGGCGACCACGGCGTAGGTCGGCACGATGCGCACTTCGAGCGGCAGCATCAGCGTGATGAAGATCAGCCAGAAGATCAGCATGCGGCCAGGATAGCGGAAGTACACGATCGAGAAGGCGGTGAGCGCCGAGATGATCACTTTGCCCGCCGCGACGCCGAACGCCATGATGAAGCTGTTGAGCAGCTTGGGGCCGAGATCGGCCGTCACCCAAGCCGTCTTGATGTTGACCCAGAAGTCACTGCCCGGCAACAGCGACATCGGCACATCGTTGACGTCCTTGAGATTGTGCGACGCGGCGACCGCCACGATGGCGAACGGCGCGACACAGAAAACGAAGCCGACGAACAGGATCAGATGCGTGAAGAAATTGAGGAACGGGGTGCGTTCGACCATGGTCATCTCACCTGTAGTGCACGCGCCGCTCAATGAAGCGGAACTGGACAATGGTGAGGGCGACGATCAGCACCATCAGGATAATGCTCTGCGCGGCCGCGCCCGAATAGTCGAGGCCTTTGAAGCCGTCCGAGTAGATCTTGTAGACCATCAGGTTGGTGGCGTTCGCCGGTCCGCCTGATGTCATGATGTCGACGATGCCGAAGGAGTCCTGGAAGCTCTCGGTGATATTGATGACGAGCAGGAAGAAGATGGTCGGCGTGATCAGCGGGAACTGGATGTCCCAGAAACGCCTGAGGACACCGGAGCCGTCCATCGCCGCCGCCTCGATCAGGGATCGCGGAATGGCCTGGAACGCCGCGAGGAAGAAGATGAAGTTGTAGCCGACATATTTCCACGAAAAGGCGACGATGATCGAGGCCATGGCATCAGTGCCGTCGAGGCCGGGATCCCAGAAGCCGGGCCAGACCTGGTTGACGACGGCCATGAAGCCGGCTTCCGGCGCCAGGATGAACCGAAATGCCAGCGCCAGCGCTGGCGCGGCGATGCCGTAGGGCCAGATGAGCACCACGCGATACAGCCACGAGCCGGCAAGCTGCCGGTCGGTCAAGGCGGCCAACACCAGCGCGATGAACATCGCCAGGCCGGTGCTGATTGCCGCGAAAATCAGGCTGGCTGTGATCGAGTTCCAGTAATCGGCGTTGGACAGGATCGAGCGGAAATTGTCGAGGCCGACCCAGATGTTGCCGCCGCCCCAGGGCTGCTGCAGCGTCAGCGACCAGTATACCGCCTGGCCGGCCGGCCAGTAGAAGAAGGTGAAGATCAGGAACAGCTGCGGCACCGCGAACAGGATACCGATCGTCCATCTGCTGAAAGTGACGCGTTTTTCCATTGGTCCGCCGACGCCGCTCAAGCGGCTCGCTTGGTGCAAGGTGAGACTAATAACGAAATGGCCGCCCGTCGACCCAAGCATGATCCCGGAAAGTGGAAACCGGTTTCGCGATCATGCTCAACGGGAGTCGCCGGACGGGCCAGTGCATTTCAGCGGATCAGGGCAGCGTCTTGCCCGGATAGGTCTGCTGGAAGCGGTCGAGGATGGCGTCGCCGTTCTTGACCAGCGTGTCGAGACCCTCCTGGACGCTGACCTTGTTGGCGAAGATCGCCTGCATCTGCGTGCCGAACTCGGCGCGGATCTGGGTGAAGTTGCCCAGGCGCACGCCACGGGTGATCTCTGTCGGCTCCGACGCGGTCAGGCTGGCGATCGCGACTTCACGACCCTTGTAGGGCGCCTTGTCGTAGAACCCTTGGGACTTCAGGTATTCGAAGCCCGACTTGGTCACCGGGATGTAGCCGGTGTTGGTCGACCAGAACAAGGCGGTCTTGGGGTCATGGATGAAGTTGAGGAAGGCGGCCGCGCCCTTGTATTCCGCGTCCGACTTGCCGGAAAGTACCCACAGCGAAGCGCCGCCGACGAGCGAGTTCTTGCGCTCGGTGCCGGCATAGACCGGCAGTTCGGCGACATCCCACTTCATGCCTTCCTTCTGCGTGCGGCCGACCGTGCCGTGGTCGCCGACCGAAGTCAGAATGACCTGGCAGGTGCCGGTGGCGAAGGCCTGCACCATGTCCTGGCCGAGATCCTTCGACTTGATCTTGATCAGGCCGGCGTCATACCACTTCTTCAGATCGGTGACGTACTGGACGAACTTGGTCTTGTTGACCTCCAGACGGGCATCGAGACCGTCATAGCCATTGTTCTTGGTGGCGATCGGCTGGTTGTGCAGCGCCGAGAACTGCTCCATCAGCTGCCAGCTTTCATTGGCCGAGATGTTGATCGCCATCGGGCATTCATAGCCGGCGTCCTTCAAGGCCTGGAGATCAGTGGCGACATCTTCCCATGTCTTGGGCGCTTCGGTCTTGCCGATCTTGGCGAAAGCATCCTTGTTCCAGTACATCAGCGGGGTCGAGGAATTGAACGGAAAGGACAGCATCTCGCCCTTCGACGTCGCGTAGTAGCGCGCGATGCCGGGGAAATAGTCGGCGTAGTCGATCTTGTAGCCGTTTTCTTCCATCAGCTTGTCGGCGGGCTTGTAGGCGCCCGACAGCATCATGGTGGCGGTGCCGACGTCGTAGACCTGGACGACGGCGGGCTGCTTTCCGGCGCGGAAGGCGGCGATGGTGTTCTGCAGCGTCGCGTCGTAATTGCCCTGGCTGGTGCAGGTGACTTCATAATCCTTCTGCGACTCGTTGAAGTTCTTGCACAGCGTATCGACGACGCGGGCAAGATCGCCAGAAAGGCCGAACCAGAAATCGAATTTTACCGGTTCCGCGAAGGCAGGAACCGCCACCGCCGTGCTGAGCACGCCTGCGGCAAGGGCAGCGAGGCCCCGCTTGATGATCGTCATGATTTCTTCCCTCTTGAATGACTGTTGACAAGGGTCTGCGCAAGTCCTTGCCCGCTCTCTTAGAGAAGGTATGTGACAGTTCTGTTGTGGCCTCCCGGGCCTGTGGACAGCCGGTCTTTCCTCCCCCTCGGCGGTTGCGCCGGCATGAAAACGTCACACCGGCGCCTTAGGTAGCTAGGGCGGCCGCCGACGACGTAAAGGCCGCCATGATTATCCGGCTAAAGGGATGATGAAATGCTGTTGAAGCAAGCGCCATGAGCCGCTGTTCGCGGCCCTTGCCGAGCGCGGCTATGATTGGCAGGCGGCCAACGACATGGACCTGCCCACCCAGCGCCGACCTGCCGGCATGCCGGTCGGCCGCATCGACTGGTTCTTCACACGCGGCCTCGCGGCCAGCGCGCCGGCGGTCCTTCCGGCGGTGTTGCCGGACGGCAGCCCGAGCTCGGATCATGAAGCCCTGACCGTGACCGTTCGCCTGAAATAGCCGCCATCTTCAAGTCGACGCGGCTGAACCGGTCGGTGCCTTTGCGGCCAGCCTGCGCCACGAAGGCACGCTATGGTTGCAGGCGACTTTATCGATCCTTCAACAGCCAAGCATTAATCAGTCATATTTCTTTTTTTATTTCCTGTGGGCTAGGGGGAAATAAGATGCTGACGGTCTATAACTGCATCGTGCACCAGCACGATCTGCGACTGGTCGCACTGGCAGCGCTGATCTGCGGAATTTCCTGTTTCTCTGCTGTAAACCTGCTTCACCACATCAGCCGCTCGACGGACCGTAACCGGCTGGTCTGGCTGATGATATCGGCGACTTCGACGGGGTTCGGCATCTGGGCAACGCATTTCATTGCCATGCTCGCCTTCACGCCGGGCATCCCCAGCGCTTACGATCCGGGGCTCTCCGTGATCTCGCTCGCCGCCTCGGTCGCATTGACGGCGGCCGGCATGTGGATCGCCACCTTGCGGGACGAGATCGATTACCATCTCGTCGGCGGCGCCATCCTGGGCGGCGGCATCGCAGCCATGCACTACGTCGGCATGGCGGCGTTCGAGGTCCAGGGGCGGATCGAATGGAACCTGATGCTTGTCGCCGTTTCCCTGCTGGCCGGTATGACGCTTGCGGCACTGGCGCTGCATGTCGTGCTGCGCCGCCCTTCCTTGTCAGCGACATCCGCCGGCGCGGTGCTGCTGACGCTGGCTATCTGCACCTTGCATTTCATCGGCATGGGCGCCGTCTCGATCTTTCCCGATTCCTCGATCGTCATATCGCAGTACACGATCGCGCCGACCTCGCAGGCTTTCGCGGCCGCGGCCGCCACCCTGGTGATCCTGGTTCTGTCGGCATCGGCGTTGTGGATCGACCTGCGCTTCCGTCGCCAGAAACTCGAAGTCGACCGCATGCATGGCCTGGCCAATGCAGCCGTGGAAGGCCTGATCGTCTGCGATGGCAGTCGCATCGTCAGCGCCAATGACAGCATGGGCAAGCTGACCGGGACGCCGGCTACGACGCTGAACGGCATGCAACTGGGCGAACTTTTCGACGAACGCGCAGCATCCGATGCGACCAGCCTGGAGGGCCAGCCGCAGGAAGCGGAGCTAAGGAGCCGCGATGGGACGAGAATACCCGTCGAACTGATCGCCAGGAGCATCGATTATTGCGGCAAGCCCCACAATGTCATCGCCGTACGCGACATACGCGAACGCAGGAAGGCGGAGCAGGAGATCCTTCGCCTTGCCCATTTCGATCCGCTGACGGGGCTTGCCAATCGCCGCAGTTTCTCCAGCCGTCTCGACGCGGAAATCGCATCGATGAACCGCGTCGCGACTGCCGACGCAAACATCAAGGGCCGGCATCTTGCGCTCTTGCTGCTCGACCTCGACCGCTTCAAGGAGGTGAACGACCTCTACGGGCACGGCGCCGGCGATGCCATGTTGCAGAAAGTGGCAAGCTGCGCGTCCGGCGTTCTGCGCCACGGCCAGATGCTTGCGCGCCTGGGCGGCGACGAATTCGCCATCATAGCCCCCAATTTGCCCGACCCGCAGGCGGCGGGCCGCATCGCCAATGCGGTACTCGCCGCCATGCGTGAGGAAAACCGGGCAGCGGTCGGTGGCGGGCTGGTCTCGGCCAGCATCGGCATCGCGGTCTATCCGCTCGATGCCGAGGACCAGACCAGCCTGATCAGCCATGCCGATACGGCACTCTATCGCGCCAAGACCGAAGGCAGGGACACGTTTCGCTATTTCGAAGCCTCGATGGGCGCCGAGGCTCGCGACAAGCGCGTGATGGAGCACGAATTGCGCCAGGCCGTCGTGCGCGGTGAATTCTACCTCGTCTACCAGCCCCAGAAGGAGATCAGCAGCGGCAAGATGGTTGGCTTCGAGGCCCTGATCCGCTGGCGCCATCCTGAGCGTGGCGAGGTTTCCCCGGCAACTTTCATTCCGGTGGCCGAGGACAGCGGCGCGATTGGCCAGATCGGGGATTGGGTGCTCGAGGCGGCCTGCGAGGAAGCCGCACGCTGGGAAAACCCGCTGACGGTCGCCGTCAACGTCTCCGCGGTGCAACTCCACAACCCCAATTTCAGCCGCAAGGTCCACGAAACCTTGCTGAAGACTGGCCTTGCCCCGACCAGGCTCGAACTCGAGATCACCGAAACCGCGCTGGTGAAGGACATGCCGCGTGCGCTGGCAACCCTGCGGCAGGTCAAGGCGCTCGGCGTGCGCGTGGCCATGGATGATTTCGGTACCGGCTATTCCTCTCTTTCCAACCTGCGCGCCTTCCCCTTCGACAAGATCAAGATCGATTCCTCCTTCATCAAGGCGGTCGACACGAACGGCCAGGTCGCGGCGATCGTGCGCGCGGTGCTGGGGCTGGGGCGCGGCCTTGGCCTGCCGGTTCTGGCCGAAGGCGTCGAGACGCTTGGCGAGTTGAAGTTCCTTGACGCCGAGGCCTGTGAGATCGGCCAGGGCTACTATCTCGGCAAGCCGGCGCCGATCGAGGCGTTCGACGACCTGACCGGCCACGGCAAGCCCGCTCCGGTGCGTGCAGGCCGCCGGGATGGCAGCCTCGTGCTGCTCAAGCCGAGCGTGCGCTCGGCTTAAAGCGCGACATGCGTTGGCTCACGACCCGAGCGCCGTCTCGACCAACCGCTTGGCGTCCGGCCCGGACCATTCGGCCGGACCGTTCATATGGGCGATCAGGCAGCCTTCGCCGTCGATCAGCATGGTGACGGGCAGGCCGAGCGCCAGACCGCGCGTCTTGAGGTCGTTGAACAGCGTCATCGTCGAATCCCGGTAGTAGCCGAGCGTGTGCACACCGGTATCGGCGAGAAACTTCTTCGGCTTCACATCGTCGCCGGCATCGACGTTGACGGCGACGACCTGAAAGGCGTCGCTGCCTTTCTCCTTTTGCAGCGCATCGAGCGCCGGCATTTCGGCACGGCACGGCGCGCACCATGTCGCCCAGAGATTGAGCAGCACCGTCTTGCCAGGATGGTCGGCGATGGTCATCGGCTTGCCGTCCGGCCCGTTGAAGGCGAGGCTCCTCATCGACTGCGGCGGATCGGCCGGCAAAAGTGCCGCGACCTCACCGGTGGCCGCGGCCGCCACCTTCTTGGCGCGATCGCTCTTGGCGGCGCAGGCGACGTCGTCCTTGCTGTCGCCGGCGGCCACCTGCGCCGGTGCGTTGTTGCCAGACCGGCTCTCGCTGACATATACCGCGACCGCGCCGGCCAGCGCTCCCGCCACCAGGGCGGCGAGGATCAGGCGCGGGGCCGGGAAAAATCTGTTTCCGTCTGCCATTTTCTCAAAACTGCTCCGAAGCACGGGTTTTATAGCGATGAGCGACAAGAAGACCAGCAACCAGATGTGGGGCGGACGATTTGCCTCGGGTCCGGCCGCGATCATGGAAGCCATCAACGCGTCGATCTCGTTCGACCGCAAACTCTACGCGCAGGATATTCGCGGTTCGATCGCCCATAGCGAGATGCTGGCGCAGACGGGCATTATTTCGGCTGCCGATCAAGAAAAAATCGCTCACGGCCTGAACACGATCCTGAAAGAGATCGAAGCTGGCACGTTCGAGTTCTCGACCAGGCTGGAAGACATCCACATGAATGTCGAGGCCCGGCTCGCCGACCTGATCGGCTCGGCGGCCGGCCGGTTGCATACCGCCCGCTCGCGCAACGACCAGGTGGCGGTCGATCTGAGGCTCTGGGTCAAGGACGAGTGTTTTCGCGTCGCCGAGGCGTTGAAGGGGTTGATCGGGGCGCTGCTGGAACGCGCCGGGGAGCATGCGGCGACCGTGATGCCGGGCTTTACCCATATGCAGGCAGCACAGCCGGTGACCTTCGGCCACCATTGCATGGCCTATGTCGAGATGTTTTCGCGCGACCTGTCGCGCGTGCGCGACGCCATCGAACGGATGGACGAGAGCCCACTCGGCGCCGCCGCCCTTGCCGGCACCAGCTTCCCGATCGACCGTCACCAGACCGCCAGGGCGCTCGGTTTCCGCGAGCCGATGCGCAATTCGCTGGACAGCGTCTCCGACCGCGATTTCGCGCTGGAGTTCCTCGCCATGGCCGCGATCTGCGCCACCCATCTGTCACGGCTGGCGGAAGAGATCATCATCTGGTCGACGCCGCAATTCGGCTTCATCAGGCTGTCGGATAGCTTTTCCACCGGCTCTTCGATCATGCCGCAGAAGAAGAACCCCGACGCCGCCGAACTGGTGCGCGGCAAGACCGGCCGCATCAATGGCCATCTGGTCGGCCTGCTGACGGTCATGAAGGGCATGCCTTTGACCTATGGCAAGGACATGCAGGAAGACAAGGAATCGGTCTTCGACGCCGCCGAGACGCTCGACCTGATGCTGGCCGCGATGACCGGTATGGTCTCGGACATGACGGTCAATGCGGCCGCGATGAAGAAGGCAGCCGGCTCCGGCCACGCCACCGCCACCGACCTCGCCGACTGGCTGGTCCGCACCTTGGGCCTGCCGTTCCGCGAAGCCCATCATGTCACCGGACGCGCAGTGGCACTGGCCGAAGACAAGAAGGTGAGCCTGGAGAAGCTTGCGCTGGAGGATCTGCAATCGATCAACCCGGGCATCACTTCCGATATATTCTCGGTGCTGGCGGTGCAGAACTCGGTCAAGAGCCGCACCAGCTTCGGCGGCACCGCGCCGTCGGAAGTGAGGAAGCAGATCCGCGCCTGGAAAAAGCGTATCGCCAAGGCGTGATCCCGGATATTGCGATCAGCAATATCCCGATGTTGCGACCAGAAATATCCCGATGTTGCGATCGGCAATATCCGGGGTGCAATACGTTGAGAACTCGGCTAAAAGCGGCGGCTGGCAAACGTTTCGGACGGATGGATCGATGACCGGAAGCAGGATTTTG
Source organism: Mesorhizobium sp. M8A.F.Ca.ET.218.01.1.1 (assembly GCF_004791165.1). Lineage (GTDB taxonomy): Bacteria > Pseudomonadota > Alphaproteobacteria > Rhizobiales > Rhizobiaceae > Mesorhizobium. The sequence continues at coordinate 73,021 of NZ_SRUZ01000012.1, forward strand.
GTAACGCTGACGCTGCTTGCGGCGCTTGCCTCCGTGACCGCCTGCGGCCGCAAGGCCGGCCTCGATACGCCGTATGAGGCGGCTGTCCAGGCGCGCAAGGATGCCGAGAAGGCCCACCAGCCCGTGCCGCCGGAACCGGAAAAACCGGTCGTGGACAAGAAGTTCATCCTCGACCCGCTGATCTAGCGCCCGCCAACTTCCGGAACCACTCTCGTGAACCATTTCGACTACCGCGACGGCGTGCTGCATGCCGAGGACGTGGCAATCCCTGATATCGCCGCACAGGTCGGCACGCCGTTCTACTGTTACTCGACGGCGACCCTGACCAGGCACTACCGTGTCTTCGTCAAGGCCTTTGCCGGGCTCGACGCGCTGGTCTGCTACGCCATGAAGGCCAATTCCAACCAGGCCGTGCTGCGGACCCTGGCCAAGCTCGGCGCCGGCGCCGACGTGGTCTCGGAAGGCGAATTGCGCCGGGCACTGGCCGCCGGCGTCCCGGCCAGCAAGATCCTGTTTTCCGGTGTCGGCAAGACGGCGCGTGAAATGGACTTTGCGCTCGAAGCTGGCATCCTTTGCTTCAACGTCGAATCCGAGCCGGAGCTCGAACTCCTGTCGGCCCGCGCCTCGGCTCTCGGCAAGGTGGCGCCCGTGTCGCTGCGCATCAATCCCGATGTCGACGCCAGGACCCACAAGAAGATCTCAACCGGCAAGGCCGAGAACAAGTTCGGCATTCCGTGGCAGCGGGCGCGCCAGGTCTATGCCCGCGCGGCAACGCTTCCCGGCATCAAGATCACCGGCATCGATACCCATATCGGCAGCCAGATCACCGAACTGCAGCCTTTCGACGACGCCTTCGCTTTGCTGGTCGACCTGGTCGGCGCGCTGCGCGCCGACGGACATGCGATAGAGCATGTCGATCTCGGCGGCGGCCTCGGCATTCCCTATCGCGTCGACAACAACCCTCCCCCCTTGCCCGACGCCTATGCCCAGGTCGTCCGCAAGCATGTCACCAAGTTGGGCATGAAGGTGATGTTCGAGCCGGGCCGGCTGATCGTTGGCAATGCCGGCATCCTGGTCTCGGAAGTGATTTTCGTGAAGGAAGGCGACGCCAAGAACTTCCTCGTCGTCGACGCCGCCATGAATGACCTGATCAGGCCGACGCTCTACGATGCTTTTCACGAGATCAGGCCGGTCGTGCAGCCGCCGGCCGACACGCCGCGCATGATGGTCGATGTGGTCGGCCAGGTCTGCGAGACCGGTGACTATCTCGGCCTCGACCGCGACCTGCCGAGGCTGAAGGCGGGCGATCTCGTCGCCGTTTCCACTGCCGGCGCCTATGGCGCGGTCCAGGCCGGCACCTACAACACACGCCTGCTGGTGCCGGAGGTGCTGGTCGACGGCGACCGTTTCCATGTCGTTCGTCCGCGCCTGACCTATGACGAACTGATCGGGCTGGATTCGGTGCCGGACTGGCTTGCATAGAAGCCGCCTTGGCCGCGATGCTATAGCCGGTTCTGGATGAGCGCCCTTGTGTCGGCGATCCTGTCCTCGTCACGGCGGTAGAAGGTCCATTGCTTGATGCGCTTGGTTCTGAGCAAGCCGGCCTGGGTAAGCACACGCATATGCTCGGAAAGCGTCGCCTGCGTGATGCCGAGCTTCTCGGCGATCAGCAGCGCGCAGACGCCGTCCTCGACCAGATCGCCATCCGCCTGTGCCCGGAAATGCGCACGCGGATCCTTGAGCCAATCAAGAATCTGTAGCCTGCGTTCGTTGGCGATCGCCTTGAAGACATCAACCTCTTGCATTTAGCCATTTTGCCAAGTTACTAATTGCTGTCAATCCCGAGGAGATTTTGATGTCGCAGGGCAACACCGTCACACGCGAACGCATTGCCGCGATGGAACCGCGTATCCGCCCTTATGTCAGGCACACGCCGGTGCTGCGCATCGACATGGCCGACTTCGACCGGCCGCCACTGGCGGTCGACCTCAAGCTCGAATGCCTGCAGCATTCCGGCTCGTTCAAGGCGCGCGGCGCCTTCACCAACCTTCTGGAGCGGCCGGTTCCCGACGCCGGCGTCGTTGCCGCGTCGGGCGGCAACCACGGCGCCGCTGTCGCCTACGCCGCCATGCGGCTTGGGCACAAGGCGACCATCTTCGTTCCCGAAGTGAGCCCGCAGGCCAAGCTGGACCGCATTCGCGGCTATGGCGCCGACCTCGTCGTCGGCGGTGCCCGCTATGCCGAAGCGCTGGCCGCCAGCGAACGTTTCGCCGAGGAAACCGGCGCCCTGCAGATCCACGCCTTCAACCAGGAGGAAACGTTGATCGGCCAGGGCACGCTCGGGCTCGAGATCGAAAGCGATCTGCCTGAGATCGACACGCTGCTGGTCGCCGTCGGCGGCGGCGGCCTGATCGGCGGTATCGCCGCCTGGTATGCCGGCCGCATCCGCATCGTCGCCGTCGAGCCCGAGGGCGCGCCGACGCTTCATCGCGCCTTCGAGGCCGGCCGTCCGGTCGACGCGCCGGCCGAAGGCATCGCCGCCGATTCGCTGGCGCCAAAGCGCGTCGGCGAAATGATGTTCCCGATCGCCGAAGCCTTCGTGGAACGCTCCATCCTGGTCAGCGATGACGACATCATCGCCGCCCAGAAAGCGCTCTGGAACCGCGTGCGCATCATCTCGGAACCAGGTGGGGCCGCCGCCTTCGCCGCGATCCTGTCCGGCCGCTACGCGCCGACGCCGGGCGAACGGGTGGCCGTGCTGGTCTGTGGCGCCAACGCAAACCCCGCCAATTTCTGATCGCAACCAATTCGGCCGGCTTCACGTTTTCTCAAACCGCCTCGCCTTTGCCGTGTTTGCTGGTATTCTTCGAGTCGTGAGGCTTGGGCTATCCTGCCCCGCCCGATGGCATGGTCCCGAAAACTCGAATCCGGTTTTCGGAACAGATCATGCTCAAGGAAATAGAGCCCCTTCCCGGGCCTTCGGGATGGAACCGGCTCTGGGAAGGGCCGATGACGCAACGACCCATCTTCAGCAACGACCGCGGCCTGGCCGGACGCCTTGCCTTGAGCCGGCTGGCGACGCGGATCGCGATGACGGTCGAGCGTGGCTGGCCGCTGCTGCTCCCGCTCGTCGTTGTCGCCGCTCTCTTCCTCAGCGCCTCCTGGTTCGGCATTTTCCCCAGGCTGCCCGATGTGGTGCGCATCGGCCTTGTCGCCCTGTTCGGCCTGGCAGGATTGGCCGCGCTCTACCCGCTGCGCTTTTTCCGCATGCCTGGCACCGCCGAGGTCGATCGCCGCATCGAGGCCGCCAACAAACTGCTGCACAGCCCCGTACAGGTGCAGAGCGACCGGCCCAGCGGCCAGGAAAGCAGCTTTTCGCAGGCGCTCTGGCGCGAGCACCAGAAGCGCATGGCTGGAAAGCTCGACAGTCTCGGCGCCGACCTGCCACGCACGCGCGTGCCGGAGCGCGACCCCTGGGGACTTCGCGCCGTGGCGGCGCTGCTGCTCGTCACCGCCTTTGCCTTCTCCTTCGGGCCGACCGGCGGCAGGATAGCAGACGGTTTCAGCGCACATGGCACGCTCGACGCCGTGCCGCCGCGCATCGACGCCTGGGTGACGCCGCCGGCCTATACCGGCAAGCCGCCGATCTTCCTGACCGCCGACGCCAACCAGGCGACGCCAACTTTCCACGTCCCCGAGGGTAGCGACGTCTCCTTGCGCGTCACCGGAGGCTCGGGCGAGGAAACGCTTGCCTATGCTGACCAGGACGGCAACGCCCGCGCCATCGACCCGGCCAGCCCGCAAGCCGCCGCCACGGCCAAACCGGCCGCAAGCCCGGCACCGTCCAAGGTGCGCCAATTCACCGGCAAGCTGACTGGCGATGGCATGCTGACGCTGAAATCGGGCGACGACCAGCTTGGCCGCTGGGCCTTCGCCGTGATCCCTGACAAGCCGCCGCAGATCCGCTTCGTCGGCGAGCCCAAGCGCGCCGCCAACGGCGCCTTCGAGCTCAACTACCAGATCGACGATGACTATGGCGCCGCCACCGCCAAGGCGGTCTTCGCGCTGGCCGATCCGCAGGCGCCAGGTGCGCATCCGCTCTATGGTCCGCCCGACATGCCGCTGACGCTGCCGCGCCGCGGCGGCAAGTCGAATGCCGCCCGGACCACGAAGGATCTGACCGAGCATGTCTGGGCCGGCGGCAGCATCAAGCTGACGCTGGTCGCCACCGACGACGCCGGACACACCGCGTCCAGCGAAACCAAGACGCTCTCGATGCCCGAGCGGCCATTCGCCAACCCGCTGGCGCGCGCCGTGATCGAACAGCGCCGCCTGCTCGCGCTCGACGCCAATGCCAGGCCGCGCGTGCTCGACCTGATGGACGCCATCACGCTGCGGCCTGAAGACACGTTCGACAACATGTCCCACTACCTCGCCATCATGAGCGCGATGAGCCGGCTGAAACTGGCCGGGAACGATGATCAGCTGCGCGGCGAGGTCGCCTATCTCTGGGAAATCGCGCTCGGCATCGAGGAGGGCAATCTATCGGCCGCCGAAAAGCGGCTGCGCCAGGCGCAGCAGGCGCTCCAGGACGCCATCAAGAACGGCGCCAGCGACGCCGAGATCGAGAAGGCGATGAAGGAACTGCGCGAGGCGATGAACCAGTTCCTGCAGGAATTCGCCGAACGCGCCAAGCAGAACCCGAATGCGCCGCAGATGCAGCAGAACGGCCAGGAACTGCGCCAGAGCGACATCGACCGCATGATGGACCAGATCGAGAACCTGGCGAAGTCGGGCGACCGCGACAAGGCGCAGCAATTGCTGTCGCAACTGCAGGACATGATGAACAACCTCCAGGCCGGCCGCCAGCAGCAGGGCGGTGAGCAGGACAGCCAGATGCGCCAGCAGATGGACAAGCTCGGCGAGATTTTGCGGCGCCAGCAGGAGATGATGAACGACACGTTCCGCATGGACCAGATGCAGCGCGGCGAGCGACAGCGTGGCAAGAATCGCGACGAGCAGCTCGGCGAAGGCAGCGGCGAGAACCAGGACAAGCCAGGGGTTGGCGAGGACCGCGATCCGCTCGCCAGGCAAAAGCCGATGACGCCGCAGGAATTCGCCGATGCGCTGAAGCAGTTGCAAGAAGGCCAGGGGCAGCTGAAAAGCGATCTCGAACAGCTGAAGAAGGGCCTCGAAGGCATGGGCATGGAGCCCAATGAAGGATTTGGCGAAGCCGGCAAGTCCATGGGCAGCGCCGAGCAGGCGCTTGGCGAGGGTCAGGGCGACGAGGCCGTCGGCCACCAGGGCCGGGCGCTCGAGGCGCTGCGCAAGGGCGCCAAGGACATGATGAAGCAGATGCAGGCCATGCAGGGCGACCAGGGCGGCAGCCAGGAAGGTGGCCGTCAGCAGGACGCCGACCGTGACCCGCTCGGCCGGCCGCGCGCCAGCCAGGGTCCCGATTTCGGCGATTCGGTGAAAGTGCCCGATGAGATCGACGTGCAGCGCGCGCGCCAGATCCTGGAAGCGATCCGCAAGCGGCTCGGAAACGCGCTCAGCCCCGATATCGAGCGCAGCTATCTGGAACGGTTGCTGGAACTGAAATAGTAAACGGCGGAGCAACCGAAGACGGCTATGACGCCGGTTGGACCTGCCTGTTGACGAACGCCTCGCGGATCGCCTCCTGCATGCCGTCGATCGCTTCACCGGAAGCGTTCGGGTTGCGGTGCATCACCACATTGGAGGAATCGATGTCGCCGAACCCATCCGCGGACGTCAGTTCGCGGCAGTCCGCCGGAATGTTGCTGCGCGAAATCGGCGCGATCGCCAACCCTGAGGTGACGGCAAGCTTCAGGCCGCCATTGGTGTCACTGGTATAGGCGACGCGATAGGCAAGGCCGCGCTGCTCCAGCGATTTGATGGCGAAGTCCTTGCACCAGCCGGCGCGGTTGTAGAGCGCGATCGGCAGCGGCTGTTCCTCATGCATGTGATGCAGGTTCGACGTCACCCACACGGTCGGGTCGTGCATCAGCACCTCGCCGCCGGAAAGGTCCTGCCACTCGAAGACCACGGCGAGATCGAGCTCGCCCGCGGCGAGCGCCGCGACCTGCGCCCACGAATGGGCGTAGCGCACCGTGACTTCGACCTTGGGATGGCGCTTCGAGAATGCGCCGAGCGCGCGCGACAGGATGGCGTGGCCATATTCCTCCGGAATGCCGATGCGCACCGGCCCGCCCAGCGGCGCCGCCGCCATCGACGCAGCCGTCTCGTCGAGCAGCGAGACGATGCGGCGGGCATTGACGATGAGTTCGCCGCCACGCCGCGTCAGTGCGACGCCACGTGAACCGCGCTCGAACAAGGTGTCGCCGACCAACTCCTCGAGCTTCTTCATCTGCATCGACACGGCCGACTGGGTGCGGCCGGCCTGTTCGGCGGCCCTCGTGAAATTTCCGGCCTCGGCGATGGCCACGAAGGTACGCAGGAGATCGCTGTCGAGGGTTGGCCGCATGGCATCCATCATAAGTAAATTTGATTGCTGGCATCATTCCAATTCGTTTGCAACATGTCAAACGTCGACCGATAGTCGCCTCACCCATTGGATATGCAGCCGCGAAATCGGCTGCGGACCAATCGAAGAGTCCTCACTCGTGCCCGCTGCCCGAAAACGGTGGCGGGTTCTTTTTGATCTGGACAGGGGTGCCGGATCGTATGCGCGGGAGCCTGAACACGGATGCACAATAGGATGGTGCGCGGCATCCTGAGCCTGTGCCTGGGCGTGCTGGTCTTCTCGCTGCAGGACCCGCTCGTCAAAGCCGTGTCGAGCGGCTATCCGGTGACCGAGGTGATGGCGATCCGCTCGATCGTCGCCTTGCCGATCCTGATCGTTCTCGTCCACGCCGATGTCGGCTTGCGGGCCATCCTGTCGCGGCGCTTCGGCCTGCTGACGATACGTGCCTTCATCCAGTTCACCTCCTACACGGTCTATTACCTGGCCATCGCCGCCCTGCCGCTGGCCGACGCCGTGGCGCTCTATTTCATGGCGCCGCTGTTCATCATGGCACTGGCCGGGCCGTATCTTGGCGAACGCGTTTCTTGGCGGACGCTGGCGACCGTGCTGATCGGATTGCTCGGCGTGGTCGTGATGGTGCGTCCAGGCGCTGGGCTGTTCGATTGGGCGGCCTTGCTGTCGCTGGGCTCGGCGGCGCTCTACGGCTTCTCGCAATTGATGGCCCGCAAGATCGGCGACACCGAATCGTCCACCGTCATGGCCTTCTACCAGAACGGCGCCTATCTCGTCGGCGCCGCCGTGGTCGCCGGCACGTTCCACCTCGCCGGCATAACCCACGCCGTCCATCCGAGCCTCGAATTCCTGGTGCGGCCGTGGATCTGGCCGTCACTGCCGGATTTCCTGAAAATGGCGGCGTGCGGGTTCGTCGCCTCGGCCGGCATGATCCTGCTCTCGCAAGGCTACCGGCTGGCGCCGGCCAACCGCGTCGCCACCTTCGAATACACCGGCATCCTGTGGTCGCCGCTGTGGGGTTTCCTGTTCTTCGCCGAGGTACCACGCTCGACAACCGTGATCGGCGCGGCGCTCATCATCGGCGCCGGCCTGCTGGCGCTCAACACCGAGCGGCGGACCGCTCCGGCGCCGGCGCTTGTCGCCAGGGATCCAGCCTGATCAGGCGAAGCAGATCAGCGCCCGTTCGACGCGCGAACGGATCTCGGCCAGCGTAAAGGGCTTTTGCACGACATCGAGGATGATGCCGTTCAATTCCTCGGCGCGCTCGCGCTGGTCGGCATAGCCGGTCATCAGCATGATCTTCATCGCCGGGAAAAGTGCCGCGGCCGCAACCGCCATCTCGATGCCGTCCATCTCCGGCATGCGGATGTCGGAGACGACGAGATCATAGCCGCCGTTTGCGGCGCGGATCAGCGAAAGCCCCTGCGCGCCATCGGCGGCGATATCGATTGCGTGGCCGGCGCGTTCGAGCGCGCGGGCTGCCAGGGTGCGGACGGACTCATCGTCCTCGACGATCAGAAGCTTTGCCATGGCCGGCATATTTGGCGGTGAAAAGTTGACTTTTCCTGAAGGCGGGACGGGTCAGCAAGTCTTTTTGGGGAGTGGCTCAAACGTCGCCTTTGACGACACCCACGAACGGCAATTCACGAAAGGCGTGCGCAACGTCCATGCCATAGCCGACGACGAAATAGTCGGGGCAGTCGAAGCCGACATAGTCGGCATTGAGCGCGGTCTGGCGGCGCATGCGCTTGTCGAGCAGCACGGCGATGGAACAGCTTTTCGCGCCACGCGACAGCATCAGGTCGCGGGTGAAGCTCAGCGTCTTGCCCGATTCCAGAATGTCGTCGATCAACAGCACGTCGCGGCCGGCAACCTCGTTGTCGATGTCGCGCAGCACCCTCACCTCGCCGCTGCTGGTGCCGGCGCCATAGCTGGAGATGAAGATGAACTCGACTTCCGGCGACAGGCCGACATCGTGCATGGCCCGGATCAGGTCGGCGGCGAAGATGAACGAGCCTTTCAGCACCGAAATCACCAAGAGATCATGATAGTCGTGCCCGGCGATCTCCTTGGCGAGTTCGAGATTGCGCCGCGCGATCGCCGATGCCGAAAACAGGACTTCGATGTCCTTGCCGCGTACGATGGGCATTGATGGTCTTCCCCGGTGTCGCCTACTTGGCGAAAGTAACCAAAACGGTTCTTACGCCGTTCTTAGGCACGTCGAGCCGGCTGGCAAAGCCGAATCTTTCGCCCGACGCCAGCGAATGGCCGGATGTCCCCAACGTATAGCGGGTCGTGCGCCCGTCATTGCCCGTCACCCGGATTTCGACCGGCGGCAGGGTCGCGGGGCTTGTTCCGTCATTGGCGGCCTCCCCATCGACGAACAGCACCGGATTGGCGCCCGAGACGTCGACGCGTGAGGTGACGCCTGAAATGGTCAGCGCCGACGCTTGCGCGCCGGCCAGGAACGGCGCCTGGCGCACCAGCGCGTGGCCACCGGAAACCCAGAACGCGGCAAGGGCTGCACCGATGCCGGCGATCCAGAAAATCGGACCGCCGCGCGAGGCCGGCCGCTGCTCCGCCGGCGCTTCCGGCTTGCGCAGCATGTCCATGCCCTCGATGGGCGGGGTGACAATCAGGCGCGGCAGCGGCGAAACGTTTTCGACCGGTGAAACGGGCCGCGACACCACAACATAGTCCGCATCGACGATATCTGCCACCGGACCGCGCACGATCCGGTCCGCCATGGCAATTGCCGGCGGTTCGGTCATGATTTCGCCGGAAACCGGGCGCGCGGTTCGTTCCTCAGCCATCATGGCCCCAGCATTGCGGCACGTTCGCTTTTCGTTTCTTTTGCGTAAACACAAATGGTTAACGCTTCCCCACCGGAGCCCTCTTGAAGAGCCGAAACAAGCCAGGAATTAACCGCCGGTTAACCATGCCGGCCGATGGTCTTTTCACAGAACAGGCTGGCTCGCCGCGGCCAGGAACCTCAGGTCATCGAAATTGATTCGCTTCGAAAATGTCGGCCTCCGCTATGGCATGGGTCCGGAAATCCTCCGCGACATCTCCCTGCATATACCGGAGCGCTCCTTCCAATTCCTGAGCGGGCCTTCGGGCGCCGGCAAGACGACGTTGCTGCGCCTTTTGTTCATGTCGCTGAAGCCGACGCGTGGGCTGATCACCATCTTCGGCAAGGACCGCTCCCGCATCTCACGCACCGAGCTGCCGCACCTGCGCCGGCGCATCGGCGTGGTGTTCCAGGATTTTCGCCTGCTCGACCACATGACCACTTACGAAAACGTCGCTTTGCCATTGCGCGTGCGCGGGCGCGAGGAGGCGAGCTACCGCACCGACGTCACCGAGCTCTTGAAATGGGTGGGGCTCGGCGAGCGCATGCATGTGCTGCCGCCGGTCCTGTCAGGCGGCGAGAAGCAGCGCGCCGCGATCGCGCGCGCCCTGATCGAACAGCCGGAAATCCTGCTCGCCGACGAGCCGACCGGCAATGTCGATCCGCCGCTGGCGCGGCGCCTGCTGCGGCTGTTCATCGAGCTCAATCGCCTCGGCACCGCGGTGGTGATCGCTACCCACGATCTCGGCTTGATGGAACAGGTCGACGCGCGCCGCATGATCCTGGCCGGCGGAAGGCTGGATATCTATGACTGATCTGTCCGCCGAGCATTTCGAAGAGCAGGACGCCGAGGCAGCCGTCGCAAGACCGCGCGCCCAGCGCAAGATGGCGCCGATCGTGCCGGCGCAGAACATTGCCGGCCGCGCCTTGGTGCTGGTCATCGCCATCATGACCTTCCTGTCCTGCCTGACCTTCGGCGCGGTGACGCTGGTGCGCGATACGGCCTCGGTATGGGAAAACCAGATTTCGCGCGAGGCGACCATCCAGATCAAACCGGCCGACGGCCTCGACATGGAGGCAGCACTTACCCAGGCTTCGCAGATCGCCAGCGAATTCCCCGGCGTGAAGTCGACCCGGATCATCGACCGCGAAGCGACCGCCAGGCTGCTGGAGCCCTGGCTAGGTTCGGGCCTCAATATCGACGACCTGCCGGTGCCGCGCCTGATCATCGTCACCATCGACGAGAACAGCCCGCCAGACTTCGCCGCCATGCGCGCCGCGATCGCGCCGAAACTGCCGAGCGCATCGCTCGACGACCACCGCACCTGGGTCGACCGGCTGGTAGCCATGGCCCGCACCACGGTGACCATCGGCATCGCCGTTCTGGCCCTGATGCTGTCGGCAACCGTGCTGACGGTGGTCTTTGCCACCCGCGGCGCCATGGCCGGCAACGGCCACATCATCGAGGTGCTGCATTTCGTCGGCGCTGAAGCGCAGTTCATCGCGCGCGAATTCCGCCGGCATTTCCTGGTCACAGGCATGAAGGGCGCGGCTGCCGGCGGAGCGGCGGCGGTGCTCGTCTTCATCGTTTTCTCCTGGTGGTCGTCGCGCAACATGGCAACACCACAGGCCGATCAGGCAACCGCTTTGTTCGGCAACTTCGCCATCGGCTCGGCGGGTTACCTGGGTGTCGTCCTGATGGTGCTGGTGATTGGCGCGCTGACGGCGGCGACCTCACACGCCACCGTCGTCGCCTATCTCAGCGACATCGACGTTCGCCAACCCGACGCATGAAAGGAGTTCGTCTTGGCGTGGATGGAACGAGCGCGATCACGGATGGAGAATTTGCGTAACGCAAAGTGCGTCTTTTACCTACCAAACGCCGCATTTCGGGATTAACCATATGGCTATGGACGTGCGGGATTCGACCGGGACGGCTGGACAGCTGCCAGTGGTGGTTGCCCGTTGGCGCGGCCATAGCAAGGTTAGCCGTTTAAGGACCGCCCTGCGTCTCTCCGCTCTCTCGCTGCTTATGCTCGCAATGGTGTTCGCTGGCGGCTTCGGCTGGTTTGCCAGCAAGGTCAGTCACCTGACCACGCCCGCCAACCCAGCCAAGGCCGATGCCATCATCGTGTTGACCGGCGGCCAATCGCGGCTCGACGCCGCGATGGAACTGCTCGCGTCCGGTAAGGGCGAGCGGCTCTTGATCAGCGGCGTCCATCCCTCGGCCAGCCGTCGCCAGCTTCAGGCGGCGACCGGCGGCGACAAGAAACTGTTTTCCTGCTGCGTCGACATCGATCGGGCCGCGCTCGACACGATCGGCAATGCCGAGGAGAGCGCCAAATGGGTGGAAAACCATGCCTATGGCACGGTCATCCTGGTCACCAACAACTATCACATGCCACGCAGCCTGCTGGAGATGGGACGGCTGTTGCATGGCGCCAAGCTTGAGCCCTATCCGGTGGTCAATTCCAATCTCGACAATGGCGGCTGGCTGACCAAGCCGCGGGCGTTGCGGGTGCTGTTCACCGAATACACCAAATATCTGCTGGCGCTGGCACGTGGTATTATCCCGGTGAAGCCGACGCCCGAAGGCATCGCGCTGGCCGAAACCGCCGCCGGCGGCTGAGCCCGCGTCATTCCTTGGCGCCAGCCCCTGAAACGCCCTTGAGGCGCGCGATCTCCTGTTCAAGGTTCTGGATGCGCCGGTCGCGCTCGGCAAGCGCCGCCGCCACATCAGCCGCCTCGAAGCGCTGCGGTATATGTTGCGGGCAATTGGCGTCCCACGCCGAGACGGTGAACAGGATGACCTGCTCGGGACGCGCCTTGTAGTCCGGCGGCATCAGCCTCGCTGTCAACTCGGCATCGTCTTCGACAATGCGTGCCGTACCCCAGATCTTGATGCGCTGGCGCATCATGTAGTCGATCAGGAACAGGAAGGCCCTCGGATTGTCGGCCAGATTGCCCTGCGTGATGAACTGCTTATTGCCCAGAAAATCCGCGAAGCCGATCGTCTTCTCCTCGAGCGCCTTGAGAAAGCCGGCAGGGCCGCCGCGGTGTTGGATATAGGGCTGGCCATCGCCATTGGCAGTCGACAGGAAGACGCTGGTCTGCATTCTGATGAAAGCGGCAAGGTCCGGTGTGATCGCCGATTGCCAGCCGCCGCGCTCCTCGACGCGGGCATAGGACTGGCGCGAACCCTTGCGCGCCTGGATCGCCTTGACTGTTGGCGTGAAGGCGACATCGCTCGTAAAAGCGTGTGCGTTCATCGAGACCTCCTTGCATGTTTCTAGAGCCCGAGCTCCGACAGCGTCGGGTGGTCGTCCGGCCGCCGGCCGAGCGGCCAGTGATATTTGCGCTCGGCCTCGGCAATCGGCAGGTCGTTGATGCTGGCGATGCGCAGGCGCATCAGCCCGTGCTCATCGAATTCCCAGTTCTCGTTGCCATAACTGCGGAACCATGAACCGTTGTCGTCGTGCCATTCATAGGCGAAGCGCACGGCGATGCGGTTGCCGTGGAAGGCCCACACCTCCTTGATCAGCCGGTAGTCGAGTTCGCGGCTCCATTTGCGGGTCAGGAAGGCCTGGATAGCATCGCGCCCTTGCAGGAATTCGGCGCGGTTGCGCCAGCGGCTGTCCGCCGTATAGGCAAGCGCCACCCGCGCCGGGTCGCGCGAGTTCCAGGCATCCTCCGCCATGTGCGCCTTCTGGGCTGACGTCTCGGCGGTGAAGGGTGGAAGCGGCGGGCGGCTCTCAGACATGGGATTCCTCTGCGGCATGAAGGGTGGGGACCGACGGGCACCGCCACTCCTATCCGGATTCAGGCAGCATCTCGGGCGCAAACAACCGGAAAATCAATGTCGGTCTGGGCAACCTCATTGATATAGTTGGTCCAGACGTTCAGGGCGACATGCTGGACGATCTCGATGATCTCCCCATCGTCATAGCCTGCGAGCCTGACAGCGGCGAGATCCTCCTGGCCGACCTGTCCTCGGCTTTGCGCAACGCTGGCGGCAAAACGCACCGCCGCAGCTGCCTTGGGGTCCGAGGAGCCGCCGTGGCGGTTGGCGATCATCTCGGCATCGTCGAGCCTGGCGAGCGTCTTGCCGAGATAGCTGTGCGCGGACAGACAATAGTTGCAGCCATTGATCTCGGCGATCGCCAGCGCGATGCGCTCGCGCGTCGGCGCCGCAAGCCGGCCCTTGGCCAAAGCTCCCATCATGCCGAGATAACCTTCCAGCGCGGCCGGACTGTTGGCGACCATCCGAAACAGGTTCGGCACGACACCGAGCTGTTTTTCCACGGCCTGCAGCATCGGCTGCGCGGCGGCGGGAGCGGTTGCGATCGACGAAGGCGTGGCAATGCGGGGCATGAAGATTTCCTTGTTGAGATGCCTCGCTTATATGCAGCCTTCCATGTTGCGGATGTAGATGCCATATTTGCAATCAACCCTTCCATTTTCTGGAAGAAATGATGGATCGTCTTGAAGCCATGTCCCTTTTCGTCGCGGCGGCGGAAGGCGGCAGCCTTTCCGCCGCCGCGCGCCGTTCGGACGTTCCGCTAGCAACGGTCAGCCGCAAGGTCTCCGAGCTGGAGCGGCACCTGAAGACACGGCTGTTGAACCGCTCGACGCGGCGGCTCACACTGACCGATGCGGGCCATGCCTATCTCGCGGCCTGCCGCCGCATTTTGGACGAGGTCGGCGATGCCGAACGCACCGCCGGCGGCGAATACAGCGCCCCGACAGGGGAATTGATCATCACCGCGCCGATTGTCTTCGGCCGCCTTCACGTTCTGCCCGTCGTCACCGACTTCCTGGCCGCCTATCCCCTGGTGGATATCCGCCTCACGCTCGGCGACAGGATAAGCCAGTTGGCCGAGGACCATATCGACCTCGCCATCCGCATCGGCAGGCTGCCGGATTCGCGCTTGGTCGCCATCAGGGTCGGCTCGATCGGTCATGTTGTCTGCGCAAGCCCGGCCTATCTGGCCGCGCACGGCATTCCACGGACCCCGGGAGAGCTCGAGACGCACAGCTGCATCACCTTCGAGGGCCTTGGCTCGCTTGCCACCTGGACCTTCAGCGTGGACAAGGCTGATTTTATCGTACCGGTCCGCTCGAGGCTCCGGGTCAACACCGCCGAGGCGGCGATCGATGCGGCGATCGCCGGTGTCGGATTGACGCGGGTGCTTTCCTACCAGATCGTTGCCGCCGCACGATCAGGAACACTGCGCCCCGTGCTCGGGGATTTCGAACCCGAGCCTTGGCCGGTAAACCTGGTGCATGCGGGCCAGGGCCGGCTGCCGGTGAAACTGCGCGCCTTCCTGGACTTTGCCGCCCCACGCCTGAGGGAACGCCTGGCGCAGGCAACCTGGTAGGACGGGCAGCATCGCACCGTTTCCTTTTTCCCCGCGCTTGGTGTAACCAACGCACACTTCCTCACCGGACCTCCCCCATGCTCTATGTCAGATCGCTGGCGTTCAATTTCGTCTTCTACGTCAATCTGATCGTCCAGATGATCCTCTGGACCCCCTACTATTTCCTGTCGCCGCGTCACCGTGCCTGGTTCGTGCCGAAATTCTGGTCGCGCACCTCGATGTGGCTCTATGACAAGATCGCCGGAACGAAGAATGACATCACCGGGCAGGAAAACCTGCCCGAGGGTTCGTTCATCCTGGCGCCCAAGCACCAGTCGTTCTGGGACGCTATCGCCTTCTTCCCTTACCTCCAGGACCCGCTCTACATCCTGAAGCGCGAGCTGACCTGGATCCCGTTTTTCGGCTGGTACATCTTGAAGATGCGCATGATCCCGGTGCATCGCGGCAGCCGCTCCAAGGCCTTGAAGGCGGTGGTCGCCGCGACCAAGGAAGAAATGGCACGCAACCCGCGCCAGTTGATCATCTATCCCGAGGGCACCCGCCGGGCTCCGGGCGACGAGCCGGCCTACAAATACGGTATCGTTGAAATCTATTCGCAGCTTGGCGTTCCGGTGGTGCCGGTCGCCCATGTCGCCGGCCTCTACTGGCCGCGCCGCAAGTTCCTCCGCTATCCCGGAACCATCAAGGCACGCTTCCTGCCGCCCATACCGCCGGGTCTTGGCAAGGAAGAGTTCATGGCGCGGCTGATCGGCGAGACGGAAGCCGCCTGTGACCAGCTTCTTGTCGAGGCATCACGCGCGCCCAACCCGCCGGCCCTGCCGACAACGGCGGCAAAGCGGTTGCGGGAACTCGGCGCGAAGCTTGACGGCTCCGCGGCCTGATCGTCAACCGTACACAGCCAGCACCGTGGTCAACAGCAGCGTCGCGGCAAAGACCAGATTGATGATCCGCGAGGCGACAGGCCTGCGCAGGAAGCGTGCGAACGCCGCGCCGGCAACAAGCCACACGGCGTGGATGACGACGATCATCACCGCCAGAACAGTCAGTTTCGTCCACAGGCCGAGCTCGACATCGCCCTTTCTCGACGAGGTGCCGGCGAACACGGCAGCGATCGCCACATAGGCCTTGGGGTTGGCGACCGCCAGGAGAAATCCAGCCAGCCAGGTTGGGCGCGAAGCCTCGGCGGCACGTGCGGCCAGCGCCGGCGCGGTGGCGATCTTGAAGGCGAGATAGAGAATGTAGGCCGCCGACGCGACAACCAGCAACGGCGCCAGCTTCGGCATCGACCCAAGCACCGCCATAACCCCGGTCGCCACAACCAGCAGCACGGCGATCGTGCCTAGGACGATGCCGCCGGTGTAGCGAAGCGAATCGCGCAGGCCGAAGGCGGCGCCGACGGCGGTAACGCTTATCGTCGCCGGCCCAGGGCTGCCCATGACGACGGTGGCGGCCAGCAACAGCGCAAGCAATTGGCGCCAAGGCTCCGGCTGCGAAAGAAGCGATCCGTCCATCTGGTCCTCCGCCCTGAGCCCGTGCGAAGGACGGTATGGCAAGGCATGAGGATCGTCTTGGACGTTCGTGCGTCCCGTCTTGCCGGCAGCCCTCAGGCGCTGGCTTTGTCGAGCTCGGCCATATCGTCGGCGCTCAACTTCAACGACACCGCCCTGATCAGGCTGTCCATCTGGCTTGGCTTGGTGGCACTGGCGATCGGCGCGGTGACGCCCGGCCGCGCCATGGCCCAGGCAAGCGCCACTTCCGCCTGCTTGGCCGAATGCCTGGCGGATACGGCGTCGAGCGCCGCCAGAATGCGCGTGCCGCGTGGATTGAGATAGCCGCCGACATCCTCCCCGCGCTCGCTCTGGCCAAGATCGGCTTCCGTGCGGTACTTGCCGCTCAAGAAACCTTTGGCCAGGCTGAAATAGGTGATGACGCCGACATCCTCGGCCACGCAGAGGTCGCGCAGCGGGCCATCGAAGGAGGAGCGGTCGTAGAGATTGTATTCCGGCTGCAGCACCTCGTAGCGCGGCAGGCCGCGCAGGCTTGCCACGTCAAGTGCAGCACGCAACTGGCCGGCATCGAGGTTGGAACAGCCGGCATAGCGGATCTTGCCCTTGGCGAGCAGTTTCTCATAGGCGCCGAGCGTTTCCTCATAGGGCGTCGTCGGATCCGGCCAGTGCGACAGATAAAGATCGATGAATTCGGTCTGCAGCCGCTTCAGCGATGCATCGACGGCCTTTTCAATATAGGCGGCGGACAGATCCTTGTGGCCCTGCCCCATATCCGAGCCGACCTTGGTGACCACCACGACCTTGTCGCGATTGCCGCGGTCCTTCATCCATTTGCCGATGATGGTTTCCGATTCACCGCCCTTGTTGCCGGGAACCCAACGCGAATAGGCGTCGGCCGTATCGATGGCATTGAGGCCCGCGCCGACGAAGCGGTCGAGCAGATCGAAGGAGGTCTTCTCGTCAGCGGTCCAGCCGAAGACATTGCCGCCCAGAACCAGCGGCGCGATGGAAAGGTCGGTGCGACCGAGACGGCGTTTCTGCAAGACGGATCTCCGTGATGATTGGGGCCGGGCGATGCCGCCCGCTGGCTGGGTTCGGAGCCTAACCTAGGTCTTGCCGCATCGAGGTCAAAGGCCCTGGCCACCGTTTTCCGCAGAGCCAGCGCTTCACAAAGACGCTATCCCCCGTTTCACCTCCTCCAGCCAGTGGTCGCGGATGCCCAGTGCTTCCAGATGCTTCAGCGTACTCAGCACATAGTCCTCGTTGTTGCCCGATCGGCCGACCGCGCCACGCACCACGGCCGCTGCATCCGCCGCGTCCATCGCCCCGGCATATTGCTCATGCTTGCGGTCGACGATGTAGGCCACGGCCTCGACCGCGCCGCCGCCGTCGAGACGAACCTTGAGCGTCCGCTCGAGATAGACGCTGGTGACAAGCTCGCGCTCACGCAGATAGGCAATGACCTCGTCGCGCAGTTCGCCGGGCACGCGGAAGGCGAGGCCGACGCAGGACCCGCCATGGTCGAGGCCAAGCACCAGTCCCGGCCGCTGGCGCGTGCCGCGGTGCACGAAGGAATAGACGCAAAGCGAGCGGCGGTAGCCATGCAGGCGCGCACGCCGTGTCTCGACATGCGCGAAACCGGGCCGCCAGATCAGCGAACCGTAGCCGAACACCCAAAAATCGCCCATATCACCGCGCCTGATTGCAAAAGAATGGCAACACCGCACCGGAAACCGGTGTTTTTTCCGCTCGTGTCCGTCTACCTATCGTCTCTGTCCACTGGTGTTCCCGGAATCGAGAATCCGTTCACACCATCCATGCGTTAATGAGAGCCAAAGCATGACGTCAAGTGACGAACGCCGACCGGGTAACCGTCGCCGCCTATGGTGGCTTGCCGCGTTCATCCTGGTGCTGTTCGCCATATACAGCGCCGGATGGTTCTATCTGGCCAACAGGGTCAGGTCGGAGGCCGACAAGGCGGTTGCCACGCTCAATAAGAGCGGCATCCAGGCTGGCTGCGCCAACCTCGAGGTCAGTGGCTATCCGCTGAGCTTTGCCGTCTCTTGCGACAATCTCGCCTACGAGGACGATGCCAAGAACATTGCCGCCTCGGCCGGCTCCTTCAATGCCACCGCCCAGATCGCCCAGCCCTTGTCGCCGGTTGCCAATCTGCGCGGTCCGCTCCGAACCTCCGTCCCGGGCATGATGCCGCTCTGGATCGACTGGGACAATCTGCAGGCCAACGTCAAACTGTGGTATCCGCTGCCGCGACGTATAGCGCTGCAGGCCGAGGGCCTGTCGGGCCAGACCGATCCGGCCGACGATACCGATCCAGTCGAGCTGTTCAGTGCCGGCAAGGCATCAGGCCAGTTGCAGCCGAATGGCGCGGATATCGACTATGTCGGCAGCTTTGGCGATCTTGAAATCGATCCCGACACGATCGGCGGGCGCGTGCTGCCGGCGCTCGATGCCAGCGGCGACGTGACACTGAAGAACGGCGTGGCGCTGGTCGGCACGCAGGTGAAAAGCCTGCGCGGCCAGAGGATCGAAATCCGTAATCTCGATCTGTCGTCGGGGACGGCGCGTGTCACCGTTTCCGGACCGCTGTCGGTCGATGCAGAAGGCCTGGTCGATGCCGATCTGATGATCAGGATCAAGGATCCGAAGGCCGTGGCATCTATCCTTGCCGGCGCCGTGCCCGAGCAGAAGAATGCGATCGAGCAAGGTTTTGGCGCCCTGGCTCTACTCGGCAGCGAGCCGTCGATGCCGCTGAAGGTGGTCAAGGGCAAGGCCTCGCTCGGCTTTATCCCGCTGGGCAAGATCAAGCCGGTGCAATAGCACCCATGGCAAGACCCGTGAGGCTCTTGAGTGTTGGAGCGCTGACGCTGGACACCATCCTGCGCGTCGAGTCGCTTCCGACGCATCAGGGAAAATTCATCGCCTCGGACGGCGTCCAGATCGCCTCGGGCATGGCCACGAGCGCGGCCTGCGCCGCACGTCGTCTCGGCGCCGAGATATCGCTATGGGCGAGTGCTGGCGACGATCCTGTCGGCGATCAGCTGATCGCTGGAATCGAGGCCGAGGGCGTCGATTGCAGCCATGTGCGCCGCGTCAGCGGCGCACGCTCGGCGCTGGCCTCGATCCTGGTCGATGCGCATGGCGAGCGTATCATCGTGCCGTTCTACGACACGCGCGCGCAGGCTGATCCCGAAGCCTTGCCGTTTCCCGACATCACGGCGTTCGATGCCGTGCTGGCCGACGTGCGCTGGCCGGGTGCAGCGGCACTTGCCCTGCCCGCGGCGCGCGCCGCGGGCAGGCCGGCTATCCTCGATGCCGATACCGCGCCGCTGGCGGTGCTGGAGCAACTGTTGCCGCTGGCCTCGCACATCGTCGCCTCCGAACCGGCAGTGCGTATCATCTGCGGCCACGCGTTGGATCTGGAGACCGCTTGCGAGGATCTCGCCTCCAGCACCGACGCCTTCGTCGCGGTCACCGGCGGCGCGGCGGGTACCTGGTGGTTCGATCGAAGCGCCGGATCATCCCGCCATGTCGAGGCGCCGAGGATCAAGGCGGTCGACACGCTGGCCGCCGGCGATGTCTTTCATGGCGCCTTTGCCGTTGGGCTGGCGGAAGCCATGGCGATCGAGCACGCACTGCGCTTTGCGAGTGCCGCCGCCGCGCTCAAATGCCTGCGCTTCGGCGGCAGGCTGGGCGCGCCGGATCGGGCGGAAACGCTCGCCATGATGGCAGCGACCTGGCCTGAAACAGCTTAGCTCTTTGCCGGATGCTCGACCGCCTGGCGGCCAAAGTCCGGCGCGTCGATATCCTGGCCCGCCTCGATGATCGAGCGGCGCACGGCGCGGGTGCGGGTGAACAGGTCGAAGAGTTTGTCGCCATCGCCCCAGCGGATCGCGCGCTGCAGGAACGCCAGATCTTCCGAGAAGCGCGCCAGCATTTCCAGGATGGCATCCTTGTTGTGCAGGCACACGTCCCGCCACATGGTCGGATCGGAGGCGGCCAGACGCGTGAAATCGCGAAAGCCGGAGGCGGAATATTTGATCACTTCCGTCTTGGTCACCGATTCCAGGTCGTCGGCGGTGCCGACGATGTTGTAGGCGATGATGTGCGGCAGATGCGAGACGATGGCCAGCGTCATGTCGTGATGCTGCGGATCCATCGTGTCGATGTTGGCGCCGCAGCGGCGCCAGAATTCCGACAGCCGTTCCAGCGCCTCCGGATCGGTGCCCGGCACCGGCGTGAAGATGCACCAGCGATTGTCGAACAGGTCGGCAAATCCGGCATCCGGGCCGGATTTTTCGGTACCCGCCAGCGGATGGCCGGGAATGAAATGGACGCCCTCAGGCACATGCGGCTGCATCTGCGCGATGACTGAGGCCTTGGTTGAGCCGACATCGGTGAGGATCGCACCTTTTTTTAGCGCCGGCGCAATCTCCTGCGCCACCGCACCGGATGAGCCCACCGGCACCGAGACGATGACCAGATCGGCATCACGCACAGCTTCCCTGGAATCGGTGGTGTAGGAATCGCCTAGTCCCAGTTCCTCGGCTCGCTTGAGCGTTGCCACACTGCGCGTCGAGATCGCGACATGGCGAGCCAGGCCTTCGCGGCGAATGACGCGGGCCAGCGACGAGCCGATCAGGCCGATGCCGACCAGCGCGATTTTTTCGAACATCGGTGATGCCATGGTGTGTAACTTTTCAGGCGTTCTAGCTTTTCAGGAATGTCTTGAGCGCGGCGACAACGCCGCGATTGGCCTCTTCGGTACCGACGGTCATTCGCAGCGCGTTGGGAAAGCCGTAGCCTGAAACGCGCCGCAGAATATAGCCGCGCGCGCTCAGATAATCATCCGCCGCAGCCGCCGAATGCCTCTGGTCGTCGGGAAAATGAATGAGCAGGAAATTGCCGACGCTGGGCGTCACGCGCAGTCCGAGTCCAGTCATCTCCTCGCTCAGCCAGGCGAGCCAGGTCTCGTTATGCGCCACGCTGCGCTCGACATGGGCGCGGTCGCGGATCGCGGCGATGCCGGCCTCGATCGCGGTCGCATTGACGTTGAAGGGGCCGCGCACGCGGTTGATCGCATCGACAATGTGCATCGGACCATACATCCAGCCGATACGCGCTCCGCCGAGACCGATCTTGGAGAAGGTGCGGGTCATCACCACGTTCTCGGCGCTGCCGGCCAGCTCGATGCCGGCTTCGTAATCGTTGCGGCGGACATATTCGGCATAGGCCGCGTCCAGCACCAGCAGCACGTTTTTCGGCAGTCCGGCATGCAGGCGACGCACCTCCTGGAACGGCACATAGGTGCCGGTCGGATTGTTGGGATTGGCCAGGAACACGATTTTCGTGCGCGGCGTCACAGCCGCCAGCATCGCATCGATGTCGGCGCGCTCGTCGGTCTCCTTGACCACGACCGGGGTGGCGCCGGCCGACTGGATGTAGATCTTGTAGACCATGAAGGCGTGTTCGGTGAACATGGCCTCGTCGCCGGGCGCGAGATAGGTCTGTGCCAACAGGCCAAGGATCTCGTCGGAACCGTTGGAGCAGATGATGTTCTGCGCGTTGAGGCCATGCACCTCGGCGATCGCCTCGCGCAACCGCCTGGCGGTGCCGTCGGGATAGATGTCGAGTTTGCCGGCGACCTCACGCGCGGCCTCGATCGCCTTCGGCGACGGCCCAAGCGGGTTCTCGTTCGACGACAACTTGTAGACCTTGGCGACCCCGGCCGGCGCCGTGCTCTTGCCGGGCACATAGGCGTCTATGTCCATGATGCCCGCGCGGGGGGTTGGACGTGCCTGATCCGGTGTCTGGTTCATGTCTTGCAAAATCCGTCGAAAATGCCTCCATCCGGAAGCCGCTGCGGAAATACAAGCCATGGCCGGCAATGTCGAGAGGCGGCACTAGTGCCAGCCGCCGCCATTGACGGCGAGGCGGGCGGGTTCTAGAAGGGCGGTGACAGTTCCGTGGTGATTTGGCCGGTCGGCTTGCAGCCACGTTAAACAATTCGCTAAAGGGCCGTTTGCGTGACGTAACCGGCTTTGCGAAGGCAATGCCGGTTTTTTATTGTCCGCTACCGGCCCGGACGACCGCATCGGCGCCGCGAAAATCAGCGGAGATTTTCGCAAGAAACGATGCAGCAAGAGAGATTAGGAATGGCCGCTCTGCGCGCAGCAAGGACCAACAACGAGGTCGACAATCCGTCGAGCCTGGTGTTGCGTTTCGGACCCGACAAGCCGCTCAAGCTCGATGCCGGCACGGTGCTGTCGCCGTTCCAGATCGCCTATCAGACCTATGGCGTTCTGAACGATGCCCGTTCCAATGCCATCCTCGTCTGCCATGCACTGACCGGCGACCAGCATGTCGCCAACACCAATCCGGTGACCGGCAAGCCAGGCTGGTGGGAAGTGCTGATCGGCCCCGGCAAGATCATCGACACCAACCGTTTCTTCGTCATCTGTTCCAACGTTATCGGCGGCTGCCTTGGTTCCACCGGGCCGGCTTCGACCAACCCCGCCACGGGAAAGCCCTATGGGCTCGACCTCCCTGTCATCACCATCCGCGACATGGTGCGTGCGCAGCAGATGCTGGTCGACCATTTCGGCATCGAGAAGCTTTTCTGCGTGCTGGGCGGTTCGATGGGCGGCATGCAGGTGCTGCAATGGGCGTCGAGCTATCCCGAGCGGGTATTCTCGGCACTGCCGATCGCCACCGGCGCACGCCATTCGTCACAGAACATCGCCTTCCACGAGGTCGGGCGGCAGGCCGTGATGGCCGATCCGGACTGGCATGGCGGCAAATATTTCGAGCACGGCAAGCGCCCGGAAAAGGGGTTGGCGGTGGCGCGCATGGCCGCCCACATCACCTATCTGTCGGAAGCCGCCCTGCACCGCAAATTCGGCCGCAACCTGCAGGACCGCGAAGCGCTGACCTTCGGCTTCGATGCCGATTTCCAAATCGAGAGCTATCTGCGCCACCAGGGCATGACCTTCGTCGACCGCTTCGACGCCAACTCCTACCTCTACATGACACGGTCGATGGATTATTTCGACCTTGCCGCCGACCATGGCGGCCGGCTGGCGGACGCCTTTGCCGGCACGAAGACCCGCTTCTGCCTGGTGTCCTTCACGTCGGATTGGCTGTTCCCGACCGAAGAGAGCCGCTCGATCGTGCACGCGCTCAACGCCGCCGGTGCCTCGGTTTCCTTCGTCGAGATCGAGACCGACCGCGGCCACGACGCCTTCCTGCTCGACGAACCGGAACTGTTTGCCGCCATCAACGGCTTTATCGGTTCGGCCGCGCGCGCCAGGGGGCTCGGCGCATGACCCCGAAATGTTGCAGACTTTTCGGACCACGGTCATGCGTCAGACGGAAAGGCGAAGCCATGACCCAGAAAAATTGCGGACTTTTCGGACCATCGTCATGCGCCACTCAGGAGGCGAAGCCATGAGCGTCAATGGCAGCCAGCGTGTCGACCTTGAGGTCGTCGCCAACCTCATCCCGCCGCAATCGCGCGTGCTTGACGTAGGCTCCGGCGACGGCTCGCTGCTCGAATTGCTGCAGGAAACCAAGCAGGTCGACGGTCGCGGCCTTGAGCTTTCGCAGCGCGGCGTCAACGAATGCGTGGCGCGCGGCCTCTCGGTCATCCAGGGCGATGCCGACAAGGATCTCGAATTCTATCCCGACAAGGGTTTTGACTTCGTCGTCCTGTCGCAGACCCTGCAGGCCACCCGCAACCCGAAGCTGGTGCTCGACGAACTGCTCCGGATCGGCAATCGGGCGATCGTGTCCTTCCCCAATTTCGGCCATTGGCGGGTGCGCCTGTCGCTGTTCGTCAAGGGCCGCATGCCGGTGACCAAGGATCTGCCCTACTCCTGGTACGACACGCCCAACATCCACTTCTGCACCATCCGCGACTTCGTCAATCTGTGCGAGGAGCTTGGCGCGACGGTGGAAAAGGCGACCGCGCTCGACGCCAACGGCCAGAAGATCGGCCTGTCGATGCCCTGGTGGTTCTGGAATTTCTTTGGCCAGCAGGCGGTGTTTTTGTTGAAGCGATAAGGCTGCCGTCGGCCTCCTACGCGAGGATATCCGTGGGCTTGTGCGGATGTTCCACGCCGTCGGCCAACACCACATGGACGCAACCGCCAAGAGCTTCCGCCAATTCCAGCGGTGGCAAAAGTGTTGCGGTTGAAGCGCTAGGCGCCGGAATTCACCATTCCCTTGTCGTCAGAACGACGGCACAATGGGTGACATAACAGGTTGTTTTTTGTAGCGTCGCACTTAATCCCGATGAGGGCCAGCCAGGGGGAAGTCCGATCCATTCAACCATCCTGAAGAGCTATCGGAAAGTGCATTTTCGCGCTGGAAACAGCTGACGTGGAGCATTTGCCCCTCATCACGGTCATCACCCCGACTCACAACCGGCGCGAAACGGTGCTCCGCGCGGTGGAAAGCGTGCTTTCTCAGAGCATGGCGCGGTTTGAGCATATCGTCGTCGACGATGGCTCGACCGACGGGACGGAAGCGGCGCTTGCGCGCATTCGCGACCCTCGGCTGATCTATGTCGGCGCGAAATGGCGCGGCGCCAATGCCGCCAGGAATGCCGGCATCGAGCTGGCGAGGGCGCCCGTGGTGACTTTTCTTGATTCGGACGATCTCTTCCTGCCACACCGGCTCGAACGGACGCTGGCATGGTTCGACGACAATCCGGCGCTCGAAGTCCTGCTCTCCTCATATGTCTCGGTGAAGGCTGGCCGTGGCACCGCCTGCGTCAACCGCCGTGCTTTCCTCAATCCGGCGATGCTGGAGCGGGCGGTGGTTGCGCAGACGGCCTTCATCGCCGGGTCGGCGATAACGGCGAGGCGGGAAGCCTTGCTGGCCATCGGCGGCTATGACAGCGACATTCCCCGGATGCAGGACCGGGAGCTTCTGCTGCGCTTCGCACAGCGCTTCGGCGCGCAATTATCGGAAGATATCGACTGGACGAAGCACAATTCGCAGAACTCGATTTCGGGCCGCCGGGACGGCTATATCGAAGCCTATGCGATCCTGATGAGTAAGCACCCGCACATCGCTCGCTCTTACCCCCATGTCCCACCCTTTATGATCACGCGGCAGATCATCGCCGATATTCTCCGGGGGCGGATACCACAGGCATTTGCTGGATACATGGCCAACCGCTCGTCCGACGCGCTTGGTTATTCATTGCCGGAACTGATCGCCGGTTATCTCTACGGCCGCCGCTGGCGGCGCGGCCTCTACGACGAGGTTCGCGGGAAGTTTGGAATTCCACCGGCCTGACCTGGCGGCAGCTCAGCGATCGAGTACGGCGCGTTGCAGGGGACTGCCTGGCCCAAGGCCAGGCCTATCGGTCCAGTTCCGGGAAATAGGGATCCGACAGGAACCGCCTGTCCCGTTCTCCCAGAAGGCAGTCGATCGGCGCGTCCATCTCGGCGGGCATGATTTTGGGCTTGTCCTGAATGCCGCTGACTTCGAGAACCAGCTTGCGCCGGATCGCCGTTGAGAATTCGGCGGCCGCATGGATCGGCAGCACGAAGGAACCAGGTCCGCCGGTCACGCACTGCGCATAATACTGATCGAGATGGCTGAAGGTCGGTGATGGCTTGATCAGGATCGGCAGGCCGTTGATGACGATGCCCTTGGCAATGGCCGCATCGCGCGTCACAGTGACCGGCGGCCCGATATTGTTGGGGCCGTCGCCAGATATGTCGATGACGCTGCGTTCGCTCGCGAAATTGGTGCCGTCGAAAAGCTCGGCGCCGAAAGCAAGCGCGCTCGAAATCGAGGTACCGCGGAAACTCCGGAAAGGGCGGGCCGCAAGCTTGTCGGCAAAGCTGTTGGCGCTCTGCGCACTGTCGATGATCTGCCAGCCGATGACCGCGTCATCGCGCACCGTGCCGGCCCACTCGAAATAGGCGAGCGCAATGCGCCCAGTATGGCCGGAACGGACCGCCTGGATGAAATCGGCGTGCCGCAGCGCCTCGACATAGCCGGCGCGTTGAAGGGCGAACTCGGTTTCGTCCATCGACAGCGAGATATCGACCGCCAGCACCAGTTCGACGTCGACGGCCAGCGTATTTGGCGCCGAAGGAACCGGAGCGGCCTCGGCGCAAGCCAAGCAGGCAAGCAGGCTCATTATCTCAAGCATGGCCAGCACGAGCGATGTTTCGATCGCGACATTCGCTCGCGATCACGGCGAAATAAAGCTTGTGGCAGGCGTGGCCGCCCAGTCCGAATGCCGGCCGTTCTATGTCTTGCGCCGAGCGGCGAC
Source organism: Mesorhizobium sp. M8A.F.Ca.ET.218.01.1.1 (assembly GCF_004791165.1). Lineage (GTDB taxonomy): Bacteria > Pseudomonadota > Alphaproteobacteria > Rhizobiales > Rhizobiaceae > Mesorhizobium. Next base: position 99,587 of record NZ_SRUZ01000012.1, read on the forward strand.
TGGCGGCGGTTCGATGGCGCCCGCCCTGACACGGGCGGGTTTCAGCGGGGGCACGCCGGTATCCTTCACGATCGTCAGGGAACGCGGGAAGAACTGATTGTTGTGCAGGCCGCGCCCGATATTGATGATCGCGGCACCTTTCAGATGCTTATCCATGAGCGACAGCACACGCCTCAGCGACGGGCCGTCGAACGCATCCATCGCTTCATCGATGATCACCCATTTCGGCTTCCGCAAGGCAAGCCTGGCGAAGGCGAGCGATCGCTGTTCGTCATCGCCCAACTCACGCTCCCAGCGGGCCGACCGGTCGAGCGAGGATGACAGCCGCTCGAGGCCGACTTCGGCAAGCACCGCCGAAATATCGGCATCGCTTGCCGGAGCGACACCATAGGGATGGTCAAGCACCTCGCGCAGCGTACCGGCGGGGAAGTAAGGGACACGGGGCACGAAGATGGGGGCTTCTCCCGCCGGCATGCCGATCTTTCCGCCCCCCCATGGCCACAGGCCGGCAATGGCGCGGAAGAACAGCGTCTTGCCGGCGCCGGGCTCGCCGGTGATCATCACGCGCTCGCCGACATGGATTTCGACATGCTGGTCGGAGAGCTTCGTACAACCCGCCGGCGAGGCCACCTGGAGTTTCTCGAACGTCAGGCTGCCATTGGCGTTTTCATCGAAGGAGATACGCTTCTCCTTGTCGTGCAGCACATCGGTTTCATCGAGCGCGATGCGGAAGTCGGCGACACGCATCAGCGTGGCACGCCAGTCGGCGATGCTGCCGATGTTGTTGATGAACCAGCGCAACGATGAATGCACCTGGTTGAAGGCGCCGACCGCCATCATCAGCCCGCCAAAGCTGATATCGCCCGAGAAATAGACCGGCGAGGCAACCAGGATCGGGGCCACGACGGTGATCCAGCCATAGGTGTCGGTTACCCAGGAGAGGTTGATCTGGGCGGTGTAGATGCGCCGCATGGCACCCAGCACCGTGCCAAGGTCGAGTTCGAGCCGTCGCCTGGCGTCATCCTCGCCTCGGTACAGCGCGATGGCATCGACGTTCTCGTTGACGCGCACCATCGAGGAGCGCAGCTCCGCTTCGCGCGTATAGCGGTCGCTGTTGAGACGGATGAGCGGCCGGCCGACCAGCCAGCTCAGCCAGGAGGCGGTGCCGGCATAGAGGAACGCCGCCCAGACCATGTAGCCCGGTATCGCCAGCGACAAACCACCAATGTGGAACACAAAGCCCGAGGACAGCTCCCACAGCACGCCGACGAAAGACACGAGCAGGATGAACGACTGCAGCAGGCCGACACCAAGATCGGTCGACAGGTCCGACAGATGCGCGGCATCCTGCTGCATGCGCTGATCGGGATTGACGCCGATGGCGCCGGCATTGGCCAGCCGGAAAGCACGCGCCGGCCGCATCCACTGGTCGATCAAATCCAGCGTCAGCGCCTCGCGCAGCTTCAGCCGGATCATCTGGTTGAGCCATGTCTGGCCGATGTTGAGCACCAGCAGCCCGCCGGCGATCATGGCAAAGACGAGAAGCTGATGCAGGAAGGCGGCCATGTCGCGGCGCGCGAGCGCGTCGTAAAAGGGTTGGTTCCAGCGATTGAGCAGAACCTGGCCGATCGACGTCGCGACGATGACGGCCATGATGCCGGCCGACGTCCACAGCAACCATTTGCGAACCGGCGATCCGATGAGCGCCCGTTTGATCGTCGCCACCTGATCGCGCAGGCTGCTGGCCACGGCGACCGGTTGAACGGTGGCCTGATTGTCCAGTTGATCAGCCATGGCCGAGATCCTTGCATTCAGTAGCGAAGCTGAAACCGGATGAAGAGAGCCGACGGCGGCAGCCCTCAAGCACTCCGCGAGCCCAGCACGACAGATAGGTCGGAAACATGCCGCGCGATGCAAGTTTCCATTGCGATCACGAAGGTGTCACTTGCCGAGCCGACGATGCTGCACCCCTTCCCTCGGCCCGGCGGCCGAGCCGCGTCGCGCCATGCGGCGACAGCACCGGCATGAAGACGCGGCGAGATGCGCGCTGGGCCACCGGCACGCCTTGATAAAGCCGCTTCTGCGCTTCCACCACGATGACGCCGGAGAAGATCGGCCACAGCCGCCGGCCGGCACGCTCCAGCACATTGTGGAAGCGCATCATGAAGTGCCGCCGCGATGGCGGGAAGAACAGGGCATCGGACCAGGCGGCCGGCGTGAAATTCGCCTCGCGCAGCAGTTCGGTGAGCTGCCCGCGTGAGAACGGCCGCCCGTTGCCGAACGGCGTATGCTCGAAGCGCGCCCAGACACCGCGCCGGTTGGGTACCACGATGACGACGCGCCCCGCCGGCGACAGGACCCGCCAGATCTCGTTCAGCGTTTCGCGCGGGTTCTCGACATGTTCGAGCGAATGGACGAGCAGCATGCGGTCGATGCAGGAATCGACCAGCGGCAGCTCCTCGTCGAAGACCAGTGCCGTTGCCGTCGGCCCGGTCGCCGGCCAGACCACGGCGCCCTGTGTCGCCGGCATGAAGGCGAAGACCCGCTCGGCATCGGAGCCGAAGCGCTCCAGCCAGGGCAAGGTATAGCCGAGGCCGACGAGCCGCTCATTGGGCACCGCGGCCCATATCGACGACAGCGCCATGGTGATCGAGCGCTCGGCGAACCGGCCGAGCGTTGTCGAATAGAAGGAGCGAAGGTCGACGATGTCGGAATGCATGTCAGGGATGTAGCCGTGATATCAGCCGGATTCAACAAAAGGCCCAAGTGGTCGGCGCGGCGGACGTCATTTTGACATCCCGGGATGACTATTCGCTTTGTCACCCGGGATGACATTCACGAAGCGGCGCCCTATGTCTGCGGCGGTACTGCATCGGCCCGAAATCGGTTTCGATTTCGGAAAGCACGATGCAGCAGCAAAAAAATGTTAGAGCGTCCTTGTGCGTCCAGCTGGACGCACGGCGCTCTAATGGAGAGACGCGATGCCGGTCGAAATCGAACAGTTCATGTGCCGCACCGACAATTTCGGCGTCTTAGTGCATGATCCCAATAGCGGCCAGACCGCGATCATCGACGCGCCCGAGGAAGCGCCGATCCTGGCCGCCATCAAGCGCACCGGCTGGACGCCGACTGTCATCCTGACCACGCATCATCATATGGATCACGTCGAGGCCAACCTGGCGCTGAAGGAGCGCTTCAAGCTGCGCATCGTCGGCCCGGAGGTGGAGAAGGCGAAAATCCCTGGCATCGACGAAACGGTCGAAGAAGGCTCCGTCCTTCATCTCGGCGATGAGCGCATCGAGGTGATCGCCACGCCCGGGCATACCGCCGGCCATGTCTCCTACCATCTGCCGGCATCGAAAGTCGCGTTCACCGCGGATACGCTGTTCGCGCTGGGTTGCGGGCGGCTGTTCGAATGCAAGCCGCCGGTCATGTACGAATCGCTGAAGAAGCTCGCAGCCCTTCCGGCCGAGACGACAATCTATTGCGGCCACGAATACACGCTCGCCAATGCCCGTTTCGCGCTGAGCGTCGACCCCACCAATTCGGCATTGAAGGAACGCGCCGCGCGGATCGAGGCGCTGCGGGTCGACAACAAGCCGACACTGCCGACGACGATCGGCGAGGAACTGTCGACCAATCCCTTCCTGCGCTGGCACGATCCGGCAATCCGCAAGCATCTGGGCATGGAAAGGGCCGGGGATGCCGAGGTCTTCGCCGAGATCCGCAAGCGCAAGGACAATTTCTGAGCGCCATGCGAGCTTCCTGCCAATGACCAGTTCCGCGCAAATCATAGCAACGCTCGCACTGAAGCCGCATCCGGAAGGCGGCTGGTATGCGGAAACCTTTCGCGACGAAGCCGGCGGTGCGCGCGGCCATTCGACCGCAATCTATTTCCTGCTGGAACGGCACCAGCTTTCAGCCTGGCATCGGGTCAAGGATGCCGCAGAGGTCTGGCATTTCCATGCCGGCGCCCCGTTGGCATTGTCGATGTGGGAAGAAGGCGGCGCCGTTATCGAGCAGGTTCTCGGCATCGACCTCGCGGCGGGCGAACGGCCGCAAATCGTCGTGCCGGCAGGCTGGTGGCAATCGGCGCGCAGCCTGGGCGAGTGGACGCTGGTCGGCTGTACCGTCGCGCCGGGTTTCGATTTCGCCGCCTTCGAACTGGCCGAGCCGGGCTGGCAGCCCTAACCCAGCAGGAAACCCAGGGTAATGGCGAGCTGGGCGGCGTAGTACAGCACCCAGACGGCGAGGCGCATCCAGGCGCGATGCGGCGAGATGGCGGGTACCAGGAATTTCTCCGTGGCAAGCAGCCCGTCCGATGCCATGAACAGCACGGCGCCGCCGATCACCCAGATACTGTTTGTCGTCAGCGCCGACATGCCCATCGCCAGGATCGCAAGGACATAGACGGCGATCGGGATACGCAGGCCGGGGCCGACACGGCGCCAGAGCGCTGCCAGCATCACGATCGCGAACACCGCCATGGCCAGTGCAATCGCGCCTCGCCAGGATTCGGCGGAAAGCAGCTCCAATCCGCCACCGCTACGCAGGAACAGCGCGACATAGACGATGTGGGCGACGAGAAAGCTCGCCAGCCCGCCGAGAAATGCCCTTTCCCCGTCGCGCGACAGGAAGGCGTCGCCGATCGCGCTCAGCGCAAGGGCGGCAACCAGCAGCAGCGGGCCGCCCTGCATTGCGGCGAGTGCGGCGAGCATGGCCACAGAGAGCGTCTTTCCCGCCGAGCGGGCCAGCGTCGGCGGCATGCCTGATGTGAAGGCATAGATCACCGCCGCCACCATCGAAAAGATCAGCGTTGCATTGGCGTTGGCGTCGATGCCGCCGGCAAACGGCATCGTCACGCCCTGGCTCCGTCTTCGGATGCCCGGGCTCCACCTTCGGATACCCTGGCTCCGTCTTCGGATGCCCCGGCTCCGCTCTCGATAGCAATGGACATGCGCAGAAACAGCGACTTTGCCGCCAGCGCCGCGCCGCCGGTGATGAGCACGCAGGCGGCCAGAATGCGCAACGAAGGCTCGGCGACGCCAGCCGCGATCAGCACCAGCGTCGACAAAAGCGGCGCCGCGTAGCTTACCGCACCCAACACCTGGATGTTGCCGCGCTTGACGCCGATGTCCCAGGCATAGAAGGCCGCGCCCACCGGCATCAGGCCAAGGCCGAGCACGGCCAGCCACTGGCCGGCGCCGACCGGCAGCACTGTTTCCTCGAGCGCCAGGTGGCAGGCGAGCGACAGCACGGCGGTTGCCGCGCAGAACCAGGTGACGATGCTGGTCGGCACCGACGGGAAACGTCGCGACAGCAGTGAATAGGACGACCATAGCAAGGCGCAGACGGCGGCCATGGCATAGCCGAAGGTATAGCGAGCATCGAAGGCCAGGCCGCCACCCTTGGTGACGATCAGCACGGTGCCGGCAAGGCCGAGCAGCGCGCCGACGACATGGTGCCACGCCAGTTTTTCGCCCGGCATCAGCGCCGAGCCGAGCACGATCAGCAGTGGCCAGAGATAAGCAATCAGGCTCGCCTCCACCGCCGGCGCGTTGCGCAGCGCGGTGAAGTAGAAGAAGTGGTAGCCGAACAGGCCGGCAATGCCGATCACCCACACCTGGGGTGGGATTTTCTGGCCCCTGTCGGCAGCCGGCATGAACAGCCGTGCGACTAGCCCGACACCGGTGCCGATCGAGAAGGTGATCGCCGACAACAGGAATGGCGGCACCTTGCCGGATGCGTCCGTCAGCAACGCCAGCAACGCCCACATGGCGACCGCCGAAAAGCCGATCAGTGTTGCGCGCCCCATTTTGTCTCCAGTGGCGCGCCCCATTCTGTCCCCGGTGGCCTGCCTTATTGTACCGCTTCGAAACGTCCGGCGCTGATGGTCAAGGTGCCGATCTGCGTTCCGACCGTAGCGTGGATCGGCGCATATACGCCGGTTTGGCCAAGCGGTGCAAACGTCACCATCATGCGGCTCTTGCTCTTGAGATAATTGAGCGCCTTGCGGCCCTTGCGGTAGCCTGCCACCGGCTCGAAACCCATCTGGCAGGTGACTGTGTCGCCCTTGTAGCCCGGCACCGAGATCGTTCCTTTCGAGGCGTAGGTCAGCGTCAGGTCGGCGCGCATCTCACCATCATAGAACTTGACCTTGCGGCCGCAGACCTGGTCGGGGCTGTCGGCATGGATGACGGTGGCGGCCATCGGATCGAGTACCGATGCCAGATCGCCGGCACCGAGCGGTACCCAGGCCTTGGGGTCGCGCTTGCCCGGCGCGGGGATGACCTGCGTCGACGCCACGTTGCCATTGGCAAAGCGAATGTCGATCGAGGATGCCTTCTTGCCGGAAGTGTAATCGGCACGGAATGCCTGCGGCACCATTTTCTGCCCGGAGATCGTACCCTTGGACGAGATTGTGCCACGCGTGTCGTCGAACAGCTTGGCCAGACCCGCTGCGGAGACGGTGCCATTGATCGCATAAACGCCACTCTGATAGCTGCTGGAGAAAGTCGATCTCGCGATCGAGAGCCCCAGGAACGACACCGTGTATTCGCCCTTGAAGGATTGCGGGGACGCAGCCGACGCGGCGGACGGCAAGGCGATGGCAAGCGCGGTGACGAGCGCGTGAGACAAACGAGGCATGGCGGATCGGATCCTTGATTTTGGGCCGGAGGCGGGCGACTCCGGTCTGGCATGTCCCTATGAGACCGCTTATAGGGGGAAATCCGGCCTTAATATGAAATGCCGGGCGGTTCCGTGGCGAAGCCGGAGCTTGACGCCCCGGTGAAATGCAACTATGGAACGCCAACTTTTTCCATAAGGCCGCCTGACCAGAACCGCGCGCCACCCGGCGTGGGCACAAAGGTTTGGCAGGTCACGAAAGAACTGAAGGTTAGAACCCATGTCCCGCACCTGCGAACTCACTGCCAAAGCAGTCCAGACCGGCAACAATGTGAGCCACGCCAACAACAAGACCAAGCGTCGCTTCCTGCCGAACCTCGTCAATGTGACGCTGATTTCGGAAGCGCTGAACCAGAACGTGCGCCTGCGCATCTCAGCCAACGCGCTGCGTTCGGTCGAACATCGTGGCGGTCTCGACGCTTTCCTGGCCAAGGCCGACGTCAAGGAACTGTCGCAGCGCGCGCGCCTGCTGAAGAAGCAGATCGCCAAGAAGCTCGCCGAGCAGGTCGCTGCGTAACATCAGATAAGGCGGGGGACGACCGCCCCGGCCAACCTCTTGTTGGCCTCTGGCCAATCTTTTGTTGGCCACTGAGCATCGGATAGATCCGCAAGGCTCGACAATCCGATGCCCAACTGCGAAGCGGGCACCGCCCGATCGGCATGATGCTCCGCTGGTTCCATTACCCAGGATAAAAAAATGTCTTCTTTTTCGCGATACCTGCCTTTCGTGGCCGCCATGGCGCTTGTCGTCGTGGCATCGAACATCCTCGTGCAGTTTCCCATGCAGGGCCAGATTGGCGGCCTGTCGCTCGCCGACGTTTTGACCTGGGGCGCGTTCACCTACCCCTTCTCCTTCCTGGTCACCGACCTTGCCAACCGGCGCTACGGACCTGCCGTGGCGCGCCGCATCGTCTTTGTCGGCTTCATGACGGCGGTAGTGTGCTCGATCCTGATCCCACCCTTCCTGTTTCGCCACGGCTTCATCGAATTCGAGACGTCGGCCGACCGGCTGGTGCGTATCGCGGCCGCTTCGGGCGCTGCCTTCCTGACCGCGCAATTGCTCGACGTCTCCGTGTTCAACCGGCTGCGCCGGCAGAGCTGGTGGCGGGCGCCGATCGTCGGCACGCTGGTCGGATCGGTGTTCGACACCGTCGTGTTCTTCGGCGTGGCCTTTTCGGCCGCCTTTGCCTTCGCCGGCCCAAGCGACAGCTTCGCGCTGGAGAGCGCCCCGTTGATGGGCGTGTTTCATGTCGAGGCCATACGTTGGGTGTCCTGGGCGCTCGGCGACCTCAGCGTGAAACTGATCATCGCTGTCGTGGCACTGATCCCTTACCGGCTGCTCGCCGCCCGCTGGAGCCAGCCGGCCGTTGCCGCGGCCTAAGCCGTGATTCCCTGGATCCAGCTGGACTCCGCGAAAACGCCTGATGGCCAACAGGAACTGCGGCTGAAACGGCGCGGTTCCGAATTCTCGATCATGCTCGGCACCAACGAGTTGATGAACAGCCGCCTCAGCGGATCCGAGGAGGCGCTGGCGAAACTATCCTGCCAGAGGATCGCGGGCCATCGGCAGCCGAGGGTGCTGATCGGCGGACTTGGCATGGGTTTTACGCTGCGCGCTGCTCTCGCCGAACTGGGCAGAAATGCCGAAATCGTTGTCGCGGAACTGGTGCCGGCCGTCGTCGCCTGGGCGCGCGGCCCGATGGCCGAGATTTTCGCCGGCTCGCTCGGCGATTCCCGCGTCACCATCCGCGAGGCCGATGTCGGCAAGTTGATACGGTCCGAGCCCGCAGCCTGGGACGCAATCCTGCTCGACGTCGACAATGGCCCCGAAGGCATCGTCCACAAGGGCAATGACGCTCTCTACAGCCTGGCAGGGCTCGGCGACGCGCGTAGCGCCCTCAAGCCGGGCGGCGTGCTGGCGGTGTGGTCGCAAGGCCCGGATGCCGGCTTCACGCGGCGGCTGAAACAGGCCGGCTTCGCCTTTGAGGAGGTCAACACGCGCGCCAACGGCAAGCGCGGCGCGCGCCATGTCATCTGGATCGCCACCAACGGCTCACGGTCCTGACCGAGGCCGCCAGCGGCGTCCGCGCTTACTTTGACTTCTGAAGTTCCGCGCCAAGGGCCTCCAGCAGGCCACGGGTCCCCTCTTCCCGCCCCTGGGCGGAATCGACACCATCAAAAAAGACGCCCTGCTCGGTATAGGTCAGCCTTGTGCCGTCGCTCAACGGCGTCAGCCCCACGGTGGTGAGGGATGCCGACATGGGCTGCGATCCGACCGCCATTCTGTAGGAAAACACGATGCGCTGGTCGGCGACGATGTCCTGGAATTGCGCGTCGAGCCTGACCTCCGGACCGCCGCCATAGCTGAACCTCGACACCTCGCCGCCGCCGACACGAAAGTCGAAGCTGAACTCGGCAACGGCAAAACCATCGCCTTCGATGCGCCAGCGCCGCACCGTCGCCTTGTCGGCGAAGGCATGGAAGACCCGCGACGGCGATTGCGGATAGGTGCGCTCGATGGTGAAGGTGGAATGGATGACGGAATGCTCGTCCTTGACGGGGGCTATCTGGTTCATTGCTGTTTGTCCTTTTCCTGATCCTGACTTTTCTCGGAGGATTGGCCTTTTGGGGATGGCTCTGGCTCGGCCAGAATCTGGCCAAGACGGTCGAGATGGCGTTCCGCCGGTATGCGGCGTTCGGCAATCCAGTCGGCGAGCGGGGCGAGCCCGCCCGGTTCGATCCGGCAGGTGCGCACCCGCCCAATCTTTTCACTGCGGATCAGCCCGCAGGCCTCCAGCGCCTGGAGATGCTGCAGCACGGCGGCGAAGGTCATGCCGAACGGCTCCGCCAGCTGGCTGACGGTGGCCGGTCCGCTGCTCAACCGTTCCAGGATCTGCCGGCGGGTGGGTTCGACGAGAGCGCGAAGGATGCTGTCGATCTCGGAATGGTTAAGCATGGACTTGAGTATTGCGCCGATCGCACGAATAGTCAAGTCTGTGCTAAAGTGTTTTGATCAGCGTAGATCGAGTGACGGACAGTCGACCCTACTTCAAGCAGGCAGAGTGCCAGTCAATCCTGGTGCAGGATGAATTCCAGGTAGAGATTGCGCTGCAGGATCGAGTGGTTATCGTCGGAGATCAGCGACACCATCAGCGCGCCGTCATCGCGGGTCCAGACGTCAAGACCTTCCATATTGTCGATCTGGTAGCCCATGTCGGCCTGCAGCAGCACCGGCCCATCGGCGACGGCGCCCTTCTCGACGCTCTCTCCATAAATGCGCCGCAGCCGCATCTTGAGGCCGCCCGCCATGGTGAAACTGCGCTCCAGCAGCAAAAGATCGCCATCCGGCAGGAAGGCGCCATCGGTGATGTCGAAATCGTCGTTGCGCTTGACGGTGAAGACGCCCTTGTGCGGGCCTTCGATGATGGCGGCGTAGATATTGCCGGCCTTGTCGAGGCTCTTCTCCGAGACCACGACCAGGCCGCCCTGATGCTGGCCGTTGGCATTGGCATGGGTGACGGTCTCGAAGCCGCGATTCTGCCGCAGCTCCCGCGCCGGCACCAGGAAATCCAACTGCCGGAACGACCCCTTCATATTGTCTTGGTCAATCTTGAACTGGGCGACGCGATGGTTGCGCTCGAAACCAACGGTGGCGATGCCGTCCTTGACCGCAAGGCCCTCGGCGTCGACTTCCCATTTTTCGTCGATCGGCTGGCCGTTCTGGTCGACCATCTGCTGCATGCGAAAATTCTGGATGCCAACGGGCCGCCTGTCAGCGTCGCGGGCCACCGAGCCGAAGAACCAGTAACCGGTGTCGGCCACGCCGATGAAATCACTGCCGGCTTTCAGAAACCGGAAGGCCGACAGCGCCCCGAAATCACGTGATGGCGAGGTCGTTTCCAGCCCGCCGACGAATTCGAGCTGGCCAAACTGCTTGTCGGTACGGCCAATATGGAATTCGGTGATCGGGCGGGCCGAGACCGCGACAGGCTCAACCGGAGCCGGGTCGGCCGAACCGGCTGGCGCCGAAGCCATGCCGGCAAGCAAGGCGAAGGCGGCGAAAAGCGTGTGCCGAAACCCGCCTCGGAAAAAGATCATCCGGCGCGCCGCATGCCGCCGCGACGCGTATCCTTCGCGCTTTCCTCGGCAAACAGCGAAGCCAGTTGCTCGGTCATGGCGCCGGCCAGTTCCTCGGCATCGACGATGGTGACGGCGCGCCGGTAATAGCGCGTGACGTCATGGCCGATGCCGATGGCCAGCAACTCCACCGGCGAACGCGTCTCGATCAGTTCGATGACGGCGCGCAGATGGCGTTCGAGATAATTGCCGGGATTGACCGACAGCGTCGAATCGTCGACGGGCGCGCCGTCCGAGATCATCATCAGGATCTTGCGCTGTTCGGGCCGGGCAATCAGCCGGTTGTGCGCCCACAAGAGCGCCTCGCCGTCGATGTTTTCCTTGAGCAGGCCTTCGCGCATCATCAGGCCGAGATTGCGCCGCGCCCGCCGCCACGGGTGGTCGGCCGACTTGTAGATGATATGGCGCAGGTCGTTGAGCCGACCGGGGTTCGGCGGCTTGCCGTCCTTCAGCCATTTCTCGCGCGCCTGCCCACCCTTCCAGGCCCGCGTGGTGAAGCCGAGGATCTCGACCGACACGCCGCAGCGCTCCAGCGTGCGCGCCAGAATGTCGGCGCAGGTGGCGGCGACCGTGATCGGCCGGCCGCGCATCGAACCGGAATTGTCGAGCACCAGCGTCACCACCGTGTCACGGAATTTGGTATCGCGTTCCTGCTTGAACGACAGCGGCTGCATCGGATCGATAACCACGCGCACCAGCCGCGCCGGATCGAGATAGCCCTCTTCCAGGTCGAAATCCCAGGACCGGTTCTGCTGCGCCATCAGGCGGCGCTGCAGCCGGTTGGCGAGCCGTCCGACGACGCCCGACAGGTTGGCGAGCTGCTTGTCGAGGAAGGCGCGCAGCCGGTCGAGCTCTTCCTCTTCGCAGAGCTCCTCGGCGCCGACCGTCTCGTCGAATGCTGACGTGTAGACCTTGTAGTCGATTTCCTTCGGCAGATTGGTGAAGGGATTGTCGTTGCGGCGCGCCTCGCCGGGGGTTTCGGCGTCGGCATCGTCGTCATCCGACAGATCGTCGGCCGTCGCGTCGGAGGCTTCGGTCTCGGCCGACTGCTCGTCGTCCGCCGATGCCTCGGCGTCCTCGGATTGCGACTGCTCGGAGCCGGAATCGTCTTCGCCGCCCTCCTCGCTCTGTTCCTCGCCTTGCGGCTGGTTGTCGTCATTGTCCTCGGAGTCTTCGGTCTCCTGGTCGTCGCCGAGTTCCTCGGCCATTTCCATGGAGGCGAGCATCTCGCGCACGACGCGGGCGAAGGCCTGCTGGTCCTCGAGTTTCTCCGACAGGCCGTCGAGGTCCGCCTTTGCCTTCTCCTCGACCCACGGGCGCCAGAGTTCGACCAGCCGCTCGCCGCTCTTCGGCACCGGCCGGCCGGTCAGCTTTTCGCGCACCATCAGCGCCAGCGCCTCCTCGATGGGCGCGTCGGCCTTGTCCTTGACGTCGACGAGGTTGGCCTTGGCGTACTTGTCCTCCAGCATCGAGCCGATATTGTCGGCGACGCCTTGCATGGCGCGGCTGCCGATCGCCTCGACGCGGGCCTGTTCGACCGCGTCGTAGATGGCGCGGGCTGCCTTGCCTTCGGGCGCCAGCTTGCTGTGGATGCGCACGTCGTGGCAGGCGCGCTTCAGCGCCATGGAATCGCCGAGCCCGCGGGTGATCGCGATGTCGGTCTTCGATGCCTTCTTGGGCAGTTCAGGCAGCCGCGCGCGGCTACCGGCCAGCGCCGGCCTGTCCTTGGCGAAGCCGACTTCCATCTCCTTATCGCCGGCGATGGCGCGCATGCAGACGGTGACGGCGCGCTTGAAGCTATCGGCTTCAGACCCCGTCTTCGACTTGTTGCGCGTATTGTCGCCCGGACCCGCCATCGACGCTCTGCTTAGCCCAGCACCACGTTGGCCGCGCTCTCGGGCAGATCCTGGCCGAAGGCGCGCTGGTAGAACTCGGCAACCACCGAGCGTTCCAGCTCGTCGCACTTGTTGAGGAAGGTCAGCCGGAACGCCATGCCGACATCGCCGAAGATCTCGGCATTCTCGGCCCAGGTGATGACGGTACGCGGGCTCATCACCGTCGACAGGTCGCCATTGATAAAGGCCGAGCGCGTCATATCGGCGACGCGCACCATCTTGTTGACGATGTCCTTGCCCTTGGTGTCGCGATAGTGCTTGGCCTTGGCCAGCACGATGTTCACTTCATTGTCGTGCGGCAGATAGTTCAGCGTGGTGACGATCGACCAGCGGTCCATCTGCGCCTGGTTGATCTGCTGGGTGCCGTGATAGAGGCCGGTGGTGTCGCCCAGACCGACGGTGTTAGCGGTCGAGAACAGCCGGAACGCGGGATGCGGGCGGATGACCCGGCTCTGGTCGAGCAGCGTCAGGCGGCCGGACGATTCCAGCACGCGCTGGATGACGAACATCACGTCGGGACGGCCGGCATCGTATTCGTCGAAGCATAGCGCGACATTGTGCTGATAGGCCCAGGGCAGGATGCCGTCGCGGAATTCGGTGATCTGCAAGCCGTCCTTGACCACGATCGCGTCCTTGCCGACGAGGTCGATACGGCTGACATGGCTGTCGAGGTTGACGCGCACGCAAGGCCAGTTGAGGCGGGCGGCAACCTGTTCGATATGGGTCGACTTGCCGGTGCCGTGATAGCCCGACACCATGACGCGGCGGTTGTAGGCAAAGCCGGCGAGGATCGCCAAGGTCGTCGCCTTGTCGAACAGATAGTCGGGATCAATGTCGGGCACATGCTCTGATGTCACCGAATAGGCCGGCACCACCATCTTGGACTCGAAGCCGAATTTCTCCTTCACCGACACCGTCGTGTCGGGCAGGTTGGCGATATCGCGATCGACCTTGTTCATATCTCTCAACGTCTCCACAAGCGAAACGTCGCGTTTCGCCGGCAATCGATTTTGTTCGGGGGCGGTCTTAAAGCCTTTTCCAACCTTATGAAAGTTGGAAAACGACACGAACCGTAGGGTCGCTCAGCACAGGCCCGCCTGTTTGAGCACGCGATAGGCCTGAAGCACATCGCGGAACCGGTCTTCCGAACCTCTGTCGCCGCCATTCGCATCCGGATGGTGACGCTTCACCAGTTCCTTATAGCGCGCCTTGATGTCCTTGCCAGTCGCCTTTGTATCAAGGCCAAGCGTTTCCAGCGCCTTGGCCTCAAGGGGCTTCGCCTTGCGCTCGCGCGCCTCGCGCGGATCCTTCGGCCCCTTGAACAGGTCGAACGGGTCGCGCATGCGGTTGTAGTAGCCGGCGCGGCCGGAGCGCATCTGCGCCATATCGGGCGAGGAGCGTGTCGAGGCGCCGTTGACGCCCATCTTCCAGGTCGGCCGGTGGCCGGTCATGGCTTCCTTCTGGAAGCGCGCGACCTCGGTGTCCGGCACGCCGGAGAAGTAGTTGAAGCCCTTGTTGTACTCGCGCACGTGGTCGAAGCAGAAGCGGAAATACTCGCCCTCCTTCATGCGCCCGACCGGCGCGCGATGCGTGCCCGCCTCCTTGCAGCCATCCCACTGGCAGATCGGCGCGTGCGACTTCACCTCCGCGTCCTTGTCGGGGCGAACGCGAATCTTCTCGAAATATTTGGGATACGGCTTCATCTCACCCATTTATGGGGCGTTCGCAGATGCGAAACAAGAATTGACATTTTCGCGATCATCGCCCTAACCGCTGAATCGCGGCTTAAAGCAGGCGAATGACCGATTTTGTTGCGCGCCAGCGGCCTGGTGAGACCGATTTCCGGTTTTCACGGCAGCGCCAACCATATGTGGTGAAGGGAGAAAACGATGTCCATACAGGCGACCATGGAAGACAAGCTCAACAAGGCATTTTCGCCGGACCGGCTGGTCATCCTCAACGAAAGCCATCTGCACGCCGGCCATCATCACGTGGAATCCGGCCATCACGCCGAGTTCGACGGCACCGGCGAGACGCACTTCCGTGTCCGCATCGTCTCGCCGAATTTCGCCGGCATGAGCCGCATCGACCGTCACCGCGCCGTCAACGAACTGCTGGCCGACGAGTTGAAGGCCGGCGTGCACGCGCTGGCGATCGAGCCGGCGGCGCCCGGCGAACAGACGCGCTGGTAAGAACCGGTCAGATTACCGCTTCGATCAGAAACGGCCCCGGGCGAGACAAGGCAGCGTCGAGCAGCGCGTCGAACCGCTCGCAGGTATCCGCACGCGCAGCCTCCACGCCCATGCCTTTGGCCAGCGAAACCCAGTCCAGCGCCGGATGGTCGAGATCGAGCATGCGCCGCGCATTCTCACCGATCGCGTTCACGCCGACATTCTTCATCTCGCCATGCAGGATCGCATAGGCGCGGTTGGAAAAGACGATCGTCACCACGTCGAGATGTTCCCGCGCCTGAGTCCACAGGCCCTGCACCGTGTACATGCCGCTGCCGTCGGCCTCCAGATTGACCACCTTGCGGCCGGGACAGGCGATCGCCGCACCCGTCGCCAGCGGAATGCCGCCGCCGATCGACCCGCCCGTGCCCATCATGTAATCGTGGGGCGCGGCAAAGGCCGACAGCGCGAAAAAACGCCGCGCCGAGGTGACGGCCTCGTCGCAGACGATCGCGTCGGCCGGCAGCTTTCTCGCGACAGACAGTGCAATGGCGTCTTCCGTCAGCGGGCCGTTCGGCGTCGCCTCGTCGGGAAACGCGCTGGCAACCGCCGTCCGTTGCGATGGCTTGACGCCAAGTTCACCGCGAAGCGCTTCCAGCGCCGCATGCAAGTCCTGGCCGTGGCCGGCGAGCGTCAGCACCTGGCAGTCGTCACGGACAAGCCGTCCCGGCTTTCCCGGATAGGCAAAGAAGGCGACCGGCTCCTTTCCGCCGACCAGCACCAGAACATCGATATCCCTGAGCGCTGCCGTCGCCGCGTCGACAGGATAGGGAATGCGCGTCGGCGCGACACGTCCGCGCCCGCGCTGCATCCTGGCGATCAGGACCTCGCTGAACAGCCTGACATCGCAGGCCGCCGAAATCTGGCCGGCGATCTCGAGCGCATCGGCGCGCGCCGCCCGCCCGCGAACGATCATGCCAACACGGCCGGGCGCGGAGCGGATCGCCGCGGCAACCTTACGCACCGCATCCACGTCGACGGCCGGCGGCGGTGAAAGGATAACCTTGCTGGGCGAAACCGCGTCAGCCTCCCCCCAGGCCGCGTCCGCCGGCAGGATCAGCGTCGTGACGCCCGGCGGCGTCAGCGAGGCGCGAAAGGCCGCCTCCGTGGCCGGCTGGACATCGGCAGGCCCTTCGATGCGGCGCACCCAGTTCGACATCGGCGCCGCCAGGCCTTCGATATCGCTGGTCAGGGGCGCGTCGAGCGGCAGATGGTATGAGGCATGGTCGCCGACGATGTTGATCATCGGGCTCCTGGCGCGCCTTGCGTTGTGCATGTTGGCAAGACCGTTGGCCAGCCCCGGCCCGGTATGCAGCAGCGTCGCGGCGGGGCGATCGGTCATGCGCGCATAGCCGTCGGCCGCACCGGTCACCACGCCCTCGAACAGGCCAAGCACACAACGCATCCGCGGCTTGCGGTCGAGCGCGGCGACGAAATGCATTTCGGATGTGCCGGGGTTGGCGAAGCACACCGTCACATCATTGGCCAGCAGCACGTCGCACAGGACATCGGCGCCATTCATGCAAATTTTCTCCCGTTAACGAGGAGCAATTGCACCCGCGCATGTCCGCGCCGCAATATTCCGCCGACGCTTTTGGCATGATCCAGCCACAGAATGGGCAAGTGACAATCGGCTGGGTCAACCGACCGTCTGGCGCGGCCACCAGGCTTCGTCGAACTCGAACCGGGTCGCAACTCTCGCCGCCTCAGGCCGCATCAACGCGCTTCAATACCGTGCAGATCACGAAATCAATATCTGCCCCTTGACGACCTCGTCTGGCCATCACCACCTAAGTATTGGGTAAGCATTTCGGCCAGATGGCTGGCGTCTCGGGTTTCAATGCCAAATGCACGCGCGCTCCTAATAAAGGGAACCACCATGCGTTCCGGCAGTTGAATATGTGATGAGCCATTAGGTAGCCAGCACGGCTCTGAGGGCAAAGCACTATGCGCGACAATCAGTCCGACGTCTTCGACCTTTTTTCGGAGATTTATGCCAACGCCGCCCAGGAAGAAACCAGCCTCCAGCAGTATCTCCTTGCCTGCCGAGAGGACAAATCAATGTATGCCTCGGCGCCTGAACGGATGGTCGAGGCGATCGGCGAACCCGACCTGGTCGACACCAGCAAGGACGAACGGCTCGGCCGCATCTTTTCGAACCGCACCCTTAAAATCTATCCCTCCTTCTCCGACTTCTACGGCATGGAGGAAACGATCGAGCGTATCGCCGGCTATTTTCGCTATGCCTCCCAGGGACTCGAGGAGCGCAAGCAAATCCTCTACCTCCTCGGCCCTGTCGGCGGCGGCAAATCCTCCCTGGCCGAACGGCTGAAGAAATTGATGGAACAGCGCCCGATCTACACGCTGAAGGTCGGCAACCAGATCAGCCCGGTTTTCGAATCGCCACTTGGCCTTTTCAACCCCGATCGCATGGGCGACCTGCTGGAGGATAAATACGGCATAGCCCGACGCCGGCTGCATGGGCTCATCTCGCCATGGGCGGCCAAGCGACTCGACGAACTGTCCGGCGACATTTCCAAATTCAGCGTGGTCAAGTTGATGCCTTCCCGGCTGCGCCAGATCGGCATTGCCAAGACAGAGCCTGGCGACGAAAACAATCAGGATGTCTCGGCCCTGGTCGGCAAGGTCGACATCAGACAGCTGGAAAATTTCAGCCAATCCGACCCGGACGCCTATTCCTACAGCGGCGGACTGAACCGGACCACGCAGGGCCTGCTCGAATTCGTCGAGATGTTCAAGGCACCCATCAAGGTCCTGCATCCGTTGCTGACGGCGACCCAGGAAGGCAGCTACAACGGTACCGAGAATTTCGGGGCCTTTCCCTACCAGGGCATCATCATTGCCCATTCCAACGAATCGGAATGGCAACAGTTCAAAAACAACAAGAACAACGAGGCCTTTCTCGACCGCATCCTCGTGGTCAAGGTACCGTATTGCCTGCGGATCACCGAAGAGCGGCAGATCTATGAAAAGCTGCTGCGCGAGAGCGACCTGGCCGCAAGCCCCTGCGCACCTGAAGTGATGGACATTCTCAGCCGATTCACGGTCTCGACCCGCCTTGCCGAGCACGATAATTCGCCGCTCTACACCAAGATGCGCGCCTATGACGGTGAGAACCTCAAGGAAGTCGATCCCAAGGCGAAGTCGGTCCAGGAATATCGCGATGCAGCCGGCGTCGACGAAGGCATGACCGGCGTAAGCACACGCTTCGCCTTCAAGATCTTGTCCCAGACATTCAACTACGACACCAAGGAGGTGGCTGCCGATCCCGTGCACCTGATGTACATCCTGGAAGAGGCGATCAAGCGCGAGCAGTTTCCAAAGGAAACGGAAGGCGCCTATCTCGACTTCATCAAGTCGGAACTGGCAACGCGCTATGCCGAGTTCATCGGCCACGAGATTCAGAAAGCCTATCTGGAATCATACAGCGAATATGGCCAGAACCTCTTCGACCGCTACATCGCCTATGCCGATGCCTGGATTGAGGACCAGGACTACAAGGATCCCGACACGGGCCAGATTCTCAATCGCGAGGTATTGGACAAGGAATTGTCACAGGTCGAGAAACCGGCCGGCATCGCCAATCCCAAGGACTTCCGCAATGAAGTGGTCAAATTCACGTTGCGTGCCCGGGCGCGAAACCACGGCCGCAACCCGTCCTGGACAGGGTATGAGAAACTTCGCGAGGTCATCGAGAAGCGGATGTTCGGCCAGGTCGAAGACCTCTTGCCGGTGATCAGTTTCGGCTCCAAGCAGGACAGCGTCACGGAAAAGCGGCACAATGAATTCGTGCAGCGCATGGTGGAACGCGGCTACACCGAGCGGCAGGTGCGCCGGCTTGTCGACTGGTACATGCGGGTGAACAAGGCGGGTTAAGAGAGGCCCGAATGGTTCCATGCCTATTTTCATCGACCGCCGCCTGAATCCGAAGGACAAGAGCCTGGGCAATCGCCAGCGGTTCCTCAGGCGCGCTCGGGAAGAACTCAAGCGAAGCCTGCGCGATCAGATCCGCATCGGCAGGATCGCCGACGTGGATGCCGAGCACGCAGTGCCCATGCCCGACAGAGGCACGGGCGAGCCGACCTTCAACAACGCCAGGAACAGCGGCAGGCGCCAGTACATCCTGCCGGGCAACAGGCATTTCTCTCCTGGAGATTTGATCCCCAAGCCCGGCCAGGGCGGCGGCGCCGGGGCGTCGTCCCCGGGAAACACCGTGTCTGAAGACGACTTTCGTTTTGTGCTGTCACGCGAAGAGGTGCTCGATCTTTTTTTCGAGGATCTCGAACTCCCGGATATGGTCAAGCTCAACCTCAAGGAAATCCTTGCCTTCAAGCCGCGCCGGGCTGGCTTCGCCGCTACCGGCTCACCCACCAACATCAATGTTGGGCGCACGATGCGTAACAGTCATGGCCGGCGTATTGCGCTGAGGCGCCCCAAGCAGGGCGAGCTGGACGCGATCCTCGAGGAGATCGCCATGCTCGAGTTGGTGCAATCCAGCGCGGCAACGCGCCAGCGCATTGCGGCATTGCGCGAGGAGCTGGACCGATTGGAGCGGCGGCGCAGGCGAATTGCCTATGTCGATCCTGTCGACATTCGATTCAACCGCTTCGATCCCCAGCCCGTGCCGAACGCCAATGCCGTCATGTTCTGTCTGATGGATGTGTCCGGGTCCATGGGTGAGCGCGAAAAGGATTTGGCCAAGCGCTTCTTCGTGCTGCTGCACCTGTTTTTGAAACGGCGTTATGACCGGATCGAAATCGTCTTCATTCGCCATACCCACGAGGCGCAGGAGGTTGACGAGGAGACATTCTTCAATTGCACCCAAAGCGGCGGTACCGTCGTTTCCACCGCGCTCGAGGAAATGCATCGCATCATCGAGCAGCGATATCCGGCCAGCCAGTGGAACATCTATGCCGCCCAGGCCTCGGACGGAGACAATTCCATCACCGATTCCGAGCGCTGCATAGCCCTGCTCGACGGCAAGCTCATGCGGCTGTGCCAGTATTTTGCCTATGTCGAGATCATCGACGAGCGCGAAGCCCATATATTCGGCACGACCGAGAACGGGACATCGCTATGGC
The DNA here is from genome assembly GCF_004791165.1 of Mesorhizobium sp. M8A.F.Ca.ET.218.01.1.1. Taxonomy (GTDB): domain Bacteria; phylum Pseudomonadota; class Alphaproteobacteria; order Rhizobiales; family Rhizobiaceae; genus Mesorhizobium. Next base: position 119,639 of record NZ_SRUZ01000012.1, read on the forward strand.
GTGCCTATAGCGCGATCGACCTGAAATGGCCGAACTTCCAGATGAGCCGCATCGCCACGCCCGCCGATATCTACCCGGTCTTTCGCCAGCTCTTCGGCAGACAGCCGACTCTCCTTAAGAGAGCGTGAGGGAGCTGATGGCCACACAAGCCGCTAATTCCGAACTGCTTTTTTCCGGATCCGACTGGGATTTTACGAAATTGTCGCGGGTCTATGATGCGATCGAGGCGATCGCGGTCGAAGAGCTCCATCTCGATATCTATCCCGTGCAGATGGAGATCATCTCCTCCCAGCAGATGCTCGACGCCTACTCGTCAGTCGGTATGCCGCTGATGTACCGACATTGGTCTTTCGGCAAACACTTCCTCCACCAGGATCTGCTCTATCGCAAAGGCGGACGCGGGCTTGCCTATGAACTGGTCATCAATTCCAATCCCTGCATCGTCTATCTGATGGAGGAGAACACCATGGCCCTGCAGGCCTTGGTGACGGCCCACGCCGCGCTCGGGCACAACCATTTCTTCAAGAATAACCATCTGTTCAAGCAGTGGACGGACGCTGGGGCGATCCTCGGCTACCTGGACTTCGCCAAGAGCTACATTGTCCGTTGCGAGGAGCGGCACGGTCTCGCTGCCGTCGAGGCCGTTCTCGATTCCGCCCACGCGCTGATGGAACAGGGCGTGTTCCGCTATCAGCGGCCGCCGAAGCTGTCGTCGGAGCGACTGCGCGAAGGGCTTCGCGAGCGTCTCGAATACGAAGAGCGCTCCTATAACGATCTGTGGCGCACACTGCCGCATTCGCAGCAAAGGGCCGACGTCAAGGTCCAGGACCCGGAGTGGAAGAAATCGCTCAACCTGCCCGAAGAAAACCTCCTTTATTTCCTGGAAAAGAACAGTCCGGTCCTGGAGCCCTGGCAGCGCGAGATCATCAGGATCGTTCGCGTCATAGCGCAATATTTTTATCCGCAACGGCAAACACAGGTGATGAACGAGGGCTGCGCCACCTTCGTGCACTACACCGTGATGAACACGCTGTTCGACCGCGGCCGGATCAGCGAGGGCGCCATGCTCGAAATCCTGCGCAATCATTCCAACGTGGTCTTCCAGCCGGCGTTCGATGATCCGCGTTTTTCGGGCATCAATCCATACGCTCTCGGCCTCGACATGATGCAGGACATCAGGCGCATTTCGACCAAGCCGACGGCCGAGGATCGAGACTGGTTTCCCGACATCGCCGGCCACGGCAACTGGCGCGAGGTCCTCCTCGACGCCTGGGCAGACCACCGCGACGAGTCCTTTATCCGCCAGTACCTCAGCCCGGCCTTGATCCGGAAATGGCGGTTTTTTGTGCTCGGCGACGCTGCCGACCAGCCGCATTGTGAGGTCGCCTCGATCCACAACGAGCGCGGCTATGAAAAGATACGCGCCGCGCTCGCTCACAACTACGACGTCGGCGCGAACCGACCGGACATCCAGGTGGTGGATGTCGATCTGCTCGGCGATCGGCATTTGCGACTGCAGCACAAGGTGAAACAGGGCATCCTTCTTGAGGACACCAGCCGCGACGCCACGCTTCGTCACATCCGGAGGCTTTGGGGCTATGAGGTCAGCCTGGCCGCCGTCGACGCTGAGACGGGCCTGACGGTCCATGAACGGTCGACGAGCCAGATCGCGGAATGAGGCTTGGTTGTTGCACCGATGCCGTGGCTCAGGCCCGGCGCATATCGATCAAAAAGTGCGCAGCGGCCTTGGGGCAACTAGCATAAAGACAGGCTTCAGGCGTCGCCGGCCGGCCGGATCCTGACCCTGGCAATGCGGTTCTTGTCGCGCTTCATCACGACGAAGCGCTTGCCGTGGAACGTAAAAGCCTGCTTCTCCTCGGGGATCGATTGCGCCTCGTGGATGACGAGGCCGGCAATGGTGGTCGCCTCCTCGTCGGGCAGGTTCCAGTCGAGCGCCCGGTTGAGGTCGCGGATCGGCACCGTGCCATCGACCACGATGGAGCCGTCTGCCTCCTGCTTGACGCCCTGGATGTCGACATCGTGCTCGTCAGCGATCTCGCCGACGATCTCCTCGATGATGTCCTCCAGCGTCACCAGCCCCTCGACCTCGCCATATTCGTCGACGACGACGGCGAAATGCGCCTTGCGGCGCAGGAAGGCGTTGAGCTGTTCCTGCAAGGTCGTGGTGTCGGGCACGAACCAGGGTTTTGAGGCGATCTTCATCACGTCGATTTGCGAGAAATCGTTGCCGACTTCGTTCAGCGCGCGCAGCAGATCCTTGGCGTGCAGCACGCCGACGATGTTGTCGAGCGAGCCTTTCCAGAGCGGCATGCGGGTGTGCGGGCTCTGCAGGATCTCGCGCACCACCGCTTCCGGCGCATTGTCGGCGTTGACCGAGCGCATATTCGTGCGGTGGACCATGACGTCGGAAACTTCGAGCTCTTCGAGGTCGAACAGGCCGCCGATGCGGTCGCGGTCCTCGCGCACCACCTGCCCGTCACGGCGGAAATCGTCGACCGCGCCGCGCAATTCGTCCTGGCTCGAGCGCTGCGGCTCGATGCGCGACAGTTCATAGCCGAACATGGCGAGGAGACGCTTGCGCACGGCAACGACCAGCAGGACGATGATGGCAAGGACGGCGACGACGGTCCAGCCATTGTCCATCTCAGCCGGCTTTCCGGCTGGCTGGATGGCTTTCCCTGAGGAACGACAGCACTTCCGAGGCCGGTACATCCTTGGCGATGAAGGCCTGGCCGATGCCGCGCGTCAGAATGAAGGTCAGCGCGCCGCGCGACACCTTCTTGTCCTGCGTGATGAATGAAAGCAGGGTATCCGCATCGGGCAAATCGCCCGGGATATCGGCCATCCGCCACGGCAGCCCGACGGCACGCAGATGCGCCTCGACGCGGGCCGCATCGTCGGGGCTGGCGAGATTGAGCCGCGACGAGAACCGGTGCGCCAGCGCCATGCCGATGGCGACCCCCTCGCCATGGACAAGCCGAGCGCCGTCATACTGCGTGGCGGCTTCGAGCGCGTGTCCGAAGGTGTGGCCGAGATTGAGCAGGGCGCGGTCGCCCGTTTCGAACTCGTCGCGGGCAACGACGTCGGCCTTGGCGCGGCAGGCCTCGGCAATGGCCTCGGCCCGCTCCGGTCCGCCGGCGAACACCTTTTCCCAGTTCGCTTCCAGCCAGGCGAAGAATTCCGGCCGGTCGATCAGCCCGTATTTGGCAAGCTCGGCATAGCCGGCGCGGAATTCGCGGATCGGCAGCGTGTCGAGCACTTCGGTGTCGGCCAGCACCAGCCTGGGCTGGAGGAAGACGCCGACGAGGTTCTTGCCGCGCGGGCTGTTGATGCCGGTCTTGCCGCCGACCGAGGAATCGACCTGCGCCAGCAGCGAGGTCGGAACCTGCACGAAATTCATGCCGCGCCGCACGATGCCGGCGGCAAAACCGGTGAGATCGCCTATGACGCCGCCGCCAAGCGCGATGACGACGTCGCCGCGCTCCAGCCTGGCGGCCAGGACGCCATCGACCACCTCTTCGAGATGGGCAAAGCTCTTGGTCTTCTCGCCGGGCGGCATCGTGATGACGGTGGGCTGGATGCCACCCTTCTCGAGCCCGGCCTTCAGCGTATCGAGATGCGCCGCGGCGACGTTCTCGTCGGTTACGACGGCGGCGCGTGTGCCCGGCAGCCGGCGCGAAATCTCAGCACCGGCGCGCGACAGCAGGCCGGCGCCGATCAATATGTCGTAGGCCCGGTCACCGAGACCGACTTCGACGATGACAGGGTGATCCGCGCTCATGATTCGACCTCGCCCGTCGCTTCTATCGTATCGATGCCGAAATGCCGGCAAAGCGCCTCAAGCACCTCGGCGGCGATGATCTCCTTGCGGTCGTCGCGGGTCGGCACGGTGACGTCGGAAGTGGCATAGACCGGATAGCGTTCCCCGATCAGCCGCTCCAGCACGGCGCGGGGATCGGCGCTTTTCAAAAGCGGCCGGTTCTGCTTCTTGGAAACGCGGTCCATCAGAAGGTCGAGCTCGGCCTTCAGCCACACCGAGACCCCGTGCGCGGCGATGGCCTCGCGCGTCTGCGCATTCATGAAGGCGCCGCCGCCGGTCGACAGAACCTGCGGACCGTTTTCAAGCACGCGCAGGATGACACGCTGCTCCAGGGCCCTGAACTCGGTTTCGCCATAGCGCTCGAACAGCTCCGGAACGGTCATCCGCGACACGCTCTCGATCTCCTGGTCGCTGTCGATGAAGGGCAGCGAAAGCATTGTCGACACCTTGCGGCCGATCGCCGTCTTGCCGGCGCCCATCAGGCCGACAAAGACAATGGACCGGCCGCCCAGCCGGCCAAGCAGCGCGGCATGGGTCTCGCCTGGAGGATTTGCCTGTAGCGCGTTCATCAGCTGTTTCTTGGGCCCTCTTTGCCGGCGTATCGACATGAAAAGCCGGTTTGCGTCAAGCGTGCCGAGTGCCGTGGGCTCGATATGGACAGAGGGACGCTCGCATCGGAAGTTGCCAACACGCCCCCGCTTCCTCCTTGAATTGGTCGGATTGGCGTCCCATAAGGGCACAGGGTTTGGAAACGCAGAACAAAAAGACGGGCGAGAATTGATGCCGACACTGTTTCGCTTTGTCGTGACCCTCGCGATTCTGGCCGGCATTGCCTATGGTACGATGTTCGCGCTGGTGATGTTCGTCGAGCCGAAAAGAGCGGAAATGAGCGTGCGTATTCCGCCCGAAAAGCTCAATCCCAAGAAAAACTGAACAGCAAAACTGTCTCGGAACCGCCTCAAGGAAATGAACAGCGCCGCCCGTATCGAGGCCTTCCTGGAAATGATGAGCGCCGAGCGGGGAGCGGCCGAGAACACGCTTTCCTCCTATCGCCGCGATCTGGAGGATGCTTCCGACGGGATCGACGGCGGACTTGCCCGCGCAGGTGCCGCCGACATCCGCGCCTATCTCGACGACATCGCCGGGCGCGGCTTCGCGCCGACGTCGCAGGCGCGCAAACTGTCGGCAATCCGCCAGTTCTTCAAGTTCCTTTATGCCGAAGGCCTGCGCGCCGACGACCCGACCGGCACGCTGGACAGCCCTAAGAAGGGCCGTCCGCTGCCCAAGACGATGAGCGAGGCCGAAACCGGCCGGCTGATCGACCGCGCCGCGCACGAAGCCGGCGATGCCGGGCTCGGTCATGCCGACAGGTTGGCGGCCTTGCGCTTGCATGCGCTGGTCGAAGTGCTCTACGCCACGGGTCTGCGCGTTTCCGAACTCGTCGGCCTGCCGGTCACGGTCGCGCAGCGCGACGACCGTTTCTTCATGGTGCGCGGCAAGGGCGACAAGGAACGCATGGTGCCGCTGTCGGCCAAGGCGCGCTCGGCGATGCGGAGCTGGCTTGACGCCCGGGCCAAGGTGCCTGCCTTCGGCGACAGCCCGTTCCTGTTTCCGGCAGCATCCGACAGCGGCTATCTCTCGCGCCAGGTCTTTGCCCGTGACCTGAAAGGGCTGGCGGCGCGCGCCGGCATCGTCTCGGCGAAAATATCGCCGCATGTGCTGCGCCATGCTTTCGCCAGCCACCTCCTGCAGAACGGCGCCGATCTCAGGGCCGTGCAGCAACTGCTTGGCCACGCCGACATATCGACGACACAGATCTACACCCACGTGCTTGAGGAGCGGCTGGTGCGGCTGGTCAACGATCATCATCCGCTTGCCGACTAGGCCTCATATCGCTATGTGAGGACGACATTTCACCGCCCGGAGCCTTGGTTTCAACGGTTCCGCAGTCCTTGCCTTCCGACGCATCGGTCCGCTCAAGCATGTACAATTACCTCGATTTCGAAAAGCCGGTGCAGGATCTTGAGCTCAAGATCCTCGAGCTCAAGAAGCTTGCCGAGAACGGCGAGGCGGTCGATGTCGCCGACGAGATCACCAGGCTCGAGAAGCGTTCGCGCGACGCGCTGCGCGAACTCTACAAGGCACTGACGCCGTGGCAGAAGGTGCAAGTGGCGCGCCATTCCGACCGGCCGCACTGCGTCGACTACATCAAGGGCCTGTTCAGCGACTTCACGCCGCTCGCCGGCGACCGCAATTTTGGCGAGGATCAGGCGATCGTCGGCGGCTTTGCCCGTTTCCGCGGCGAACCTGTCGCGATCCTCGGCCAGGAAAAGGGTTCCGACACGGCGAGCCGCCTGAAGCACAATTTCGGCTCGGTGCGTCCTGAAGGGTATCGCAAGGCGGTGCGGCTGATGGAACTCGCCGACCGCTTCAAGATTCCGCTTTTGACCCTGGTCGACACGGCGGGCGCCTATCCCGGCGTCGGCGCCGAGGAGCGCGGCCAGGCCGAAGCCATTGCCCGCTCGACGTCTGCCTGCCTGGCGCTCAAGGTGCCGTCGATCTCGGTCGTCATCGGCGAAGGCGGTTCCGGCGGCGCCATCGCGATCGCCACCGCCAACCGCGTCTACATGCTCGAACATGCCATCTATTCTGTGATTTCGCCGGAAGGCGCCGCCTCCATCCTGTGGCGCGACACGACGCGCTCCAAGGACGCGGCGACCAACATGAAGATCACCGCGCAGGATCTTCTCGAACTGAAGATCATCGATGCCATCATCCCCGAGCCGATGGGCGGCGCCCAGCGCGCGCCCGAAACGGTGATAGCCGCGACCGGCGACCTTATCGCCAAGACGATGAAGGAATTCGCCGGCGCCAACACCGATTTCCGTGAACAGCGCCGCGAGAAATACCTGGCGATGGGCCGTAGCCTCTGACCGTCTGACGGCACAATGGGACCATCGAAGCCCCGTGCCCACGGCAATGTGGCGGCAATGAGCGCTTTCGCCACAAAAATGCCGCCGGATTCGGTTCAATGAAATTGCCGTGAGGGGTTTGTCGAAGCTTGCGGTAAGGAATTTTCAAGGTTAACGGGCTTACGGTCCGTCGGTGTTCAGCATACGGGCTCGGCTGTTGCGAAGCCTTTGGCCCGAGGAAAAAGACATAGCCGTATCCATGTTTGCCAAGTTCGCCCGCACCGGAATCCTCATTGCCTCGATAGTCGTTGCCGGCTGCAATGATTCGTCGATGAAGGATTTTGCCCCGGAAGCCAACAAGCCGCTGCCCGACAAGATCCTGGCCGATATGAAGGCCAAGGGCATGATCCGCACCTCGTCGGTAATGGCCCGTATCTTCAAGGAAGAAGGCAAGCTCGAAATCTGGAAGGCCAAGACCAATGGTCGCTACGACATGGTGGCGAGCTACGATATCTGCAAATGGTCGGGCAAGCTCGGGCCGAAATACACCGAGGGCGACCGCCAGGCGCCGGAAGGTTTCTATACGGTGCGGCCGTCGCAGATGAACCCGCGCTCGAACTACCATCTGTCCTTCAACATCGGCTTCCCCAACGCCTATGACCGTGCCAATGGCCGCACGGGCCAGAACCTGATGGTGCATGGCGCCTGCTCGTCGTCGGGCTGCTATTCGATGACCGATGCGCAGATCGAACAGATCTATGCCTTCGGCCGCGATGCCTTCCAGGGCGGACAGACCGAATTCCAGATCCAGGCCTTTCCGTTCCGCATGACCGCGGCCAACATGGCGCGCTACCGCAACGACCCGAACTATGAGTTCTGGAAGATGCTGAAGGTCGGCTACGACAATTTCGAGGTCACCAAGGTGCCGCCGAAGGTCGACGTCTGCGAGAAGCGCTACGTCTTCAACCAGGTTGCCGCCGACGGCCAGACCTTCGATCCGACCGGCGCCTGCCCGGCGACCACACAACCGGATTCGCTGAAGAGCGCCTACAACGCCTATCAAAGCACGTATGACGCGGCCTTCAACAGCGCGCTCAAGGCCAGCGTGCCGCCACCAAAACCGACCATTGCCGGTATCAAAGAAGCCAGCATCGTCTCCGATTGGTCCAAGCGCCGGGCCCGTGGAGAACGCGTGCCGATCGATCCGCCGTCCCTCAACACCGACGGTTCGGTGACCGAGACGGCGCGCATGGGCCGCATCGATTCGCCCGCCGGCCGCAAGATGGCCGCACTCGACGCCGAGAACGCGGCCAAGAAGAAGGCCGAGGAGCAGAGGCTGGCTGCCATTGAGGCCGCCAAACAGGCCAAGGAAGCCGCCAAGGCGCAGGCGTTGGCAGAAAAGGAAGCCGCCAAGGCGCAAGCCGTGGCTGCAAAGGAAGCGGCCAAGGCCGCCAAGGAAGCTCCCGTCGCCACTGCGACCATTGCTGCTCCGACGGAAGCCCAGCCGGCCGAAACGCAGGCCGCCAGCGCGGACGAAAGCCGGGTGACGAAGCTGAAGAACAAGCTGCTCGGCATGTTCGGCGGCTGATCGCCGTGGCCAGCGACACCGTCTATGATCTGAAGGGGCTGAATTGCCCTCTGCCCGTTCTGAAGGCGAAGAAGCGGCTGGCCGGCATGCAGCCGGGCAGCCGGCTCTGGCTGGAAACCACCGACCCGCTGGCCGTCATCGACATCCCCGCCTTCTGCTCGGACGCCGGCCACCAGCTGATCGAAACAGCGTCGGTTTCAGGCGGCCATCGCTTTCTGGTCGAGCGCGGCGAGCAATAATCGAAAGATTTACAGTCCGGCGATCGCCAACGGGTTGTTTTCCAGCGCCGCGCGGTCGGGCGTATCGACCGACGGCCGGTTGGTGAAGGCGGCGAACAGCCGGCGCACATAGTCTTCCGGCATGTCGAGCGTGATCAGCACCAGCCGCGTGCCGCGCTGGCTGTCCGGCCAGGACGGCAATCGCACCGGCGGATGCAGGATCTTCTGCACGCCATGCACGACCAAGGGCCGCGACGAATCCTCCTGCAATTCGATGACGCCCTTCATGCGCAACAGGTGATCGCCATGCGTGGAACGCAGGAGATCGAGAAACATCTCGATGGCTGAAAACGGCACCGGGCCGTCATGCACCAGCGAATGGGTTTTTACGCGCTGATCGTGGCGATGGGCATGGGCATGGGCATGGGCATGCTCGTGATCATCATGGCCATGATGGTCAACATGGTCGTGATGCGCAGCCTCTTCACCAAGCCAGCGCCGCACGTCGGCGGACTTGGTGGCAGGATTGTAGAGGCCGCAGTCGAACAGCGCCGCCACGCCGGTCTTCGTCTCCCCGACATCGAGCAGTTGAGCTCCGGGATTGATCTGGCGCAAGCGCGCCCGCAGCGTTTCGAGATCGCCGGGATCAGCGACCAGATCGGCCTTGGAGAGCACGATACGGTCGGCCACCGCAACCTGCTTGACCGCCTCGACATGCGCATCGAGTGTCGCCCCACCGTTGACCGCATCGACCAGGGTGATGACGCCGTCGAGCCGAAAAGCCTGGACCAGCGCCGGATGGGCCATGATCGACTGCAGCACCGGCGCCGGGTCGGCCAGTCCCGTGGTCTCGACGATGACGCGGGCAAGCCGGGCAATACGGCCGGTCTGCAGCCGGTCGACCAGGTCGGCCAGCGTGTCGACAAGTTCGCCGCGCACCGTGCAGCACAGGCAGCCGTCGGAAAGCTGGATGATGCCGTCGGAGGCCTGCTCGACCAGCAGGTGGTCGATCGCCACCTCGCCATACTCGTTGATGATGACCGCGGTGTCGGCCAAGGCCGGATCCTTCAGGAGCCGGTTGAGCAATGTCGTCTTGCCGGCGCCGAGAAAGCCGGTCAGCACCGAGACGGGTATCGGGAAACCGCTCATCGGGTTAATTCGCGGCTTTGGTCGGCTGGTCGCCTTGCGCGGCGGCACCCACGACTTTCGGACCCGTGCCGGCCGGTACGGGTTTGTCGGGCCGCCAAGGCGGAATCGGCACGTCGGCATATTCCTGCGCGCCCTCGTCGAGGATCGCTTTCGGCGCCGGACCGGTGGCGCCGCCGAGGCCGACGGCAACCAGTGTCGGCACATGGTCGAGCTTCTCCCGATAGGGCGATTTCGGCACGTCCTTGGCGGCGACGGCTGGCGGCGCCTCGGACTGCTCCGCCTTCGTCTTCTTCTTGCAGACCTCGTCATGCATGTCGTTGGGCGAGATCAGATCGCCGTAGGGCGCCAGCGTGGTGACGGTGGTCGACCCGGCGGCAGGCGCGTCAAAGCCTTGATCGAGCAGTTTGGCCGCGGTTTCGGCACGGCTGATCGCCGACTTCTCGCCAAGCACCACCGCCACCAGCGTACGCCCGTTGCGGGTCGCCGAACCGATCATGTTGAAGCCGGACGGGCAGACAAAGCCGGTCTTCATGCCGTCGGCGCCGGGATAGCGGCCGATCAGGAGATTGTAGTTGGAAATGGCCTTCTTGCCGACCGCGAGCCCCTCGATCGAGAACCACGGCGCATATTGCGGAAACTCGCGGCGGATCGCCATCACCAGGATCGAGAGATCGCGCGCCGTCGTATACTGGTCGGGCGAGTAAAGCCCGTTCGGGTTGACGAAATGGGTGCCGTTCATGCCGAGCCGGGCCGCCTCGGCGTTCATCCTTTCGGCAAAGGCTGCCTGCGACCCGCCGACATTCTCGCCGACCGCCATGGCGATGTCATTGGCCGATTTGACCAGCATCATCTTCAGCGCATTGTCGAGCCGCATCACCGAGCCGGGCTTGAAACCCATCTTGCTCGGCGGTTCCCCGGCGGAATGTTTGGTCACCTTGATCGGCGAATCGAGCTGGACTTCCCCGGCCGCGATCGCCCTGAAGGTCACATAGGCGGTCATCAGCTTGCTGAGCGAGGCTGGATACCAGCGCTTGAACGCATCCTGATGCTGCAGGATCTGGCCGCTCTTGAGGTCGAAGACCACCACCGGATTGGCCAGCGCCGGCCCAGCCAGGACCGACAGCATGATTGCGCCAGCCGGGAATAGTTTGAGGAAATGCCTGTGCCGCATGATCGAATCCGAAATCGCCTCTTGCCCTGATTGCCCCTGGCTCCGTAAGATTTCGTTACGTGACCGCCAGCATAAGGATCCGACCCTCAAAAACCGGACCGCATTATTGCGGTGCTATTTACCCTATGTGACGCCAACATGGCAAAGCGCCTGACAATCACGATTCCAAAACATCGGGCTGAAGCCGGCTGCACCAACAACGAAATGGAACCAACATGCCAATCTTGAACCGCGCCGCCGAAATGCAGGACGAAGTCGCCGCATGGCGACAGCATCTGCACCAGACGCCAGAACTGAACTTCGATGTCTTCAAGACGGCGGCCTTCGTCACCGAAAAGCTGAAAGAGTTCGGCTGCGACGATGTGGTGACCGGCCTCGGCAAGACGGGCGTCGTCGGCATCATCCGCGGCCGTCAGGGGGAAGGCCCCACAATCGGACTGCGCGCCGACATGGACGCGCTGCCGCTCAAGGAGATCACCGGCAAGCCCTACGCGTCGACCGTTCCGGGCAAGATGCATGCCTGCGGCCATGACGGCCACACCGCGATGCTGCTCGGTGCGGCGAAATATCTCGCCGAGACGCGCAATTTCACGGGCTCCGTGGCGGTCATCTTCCAGCCGGCGGAAGAAGGCGGCGGCGGCGGCAACGAGATGGTCAAGGACGGCATGATGGAGCGCTTCGATATCGCGAAGGTGTTCGGCATGCACAACATGCCGGGCCTGCCGGTCGGCCAGTTCGCCATCCGTCCAGGCCCGATCATGGCGGCGACGGCCGAATTCACCATCACCGTGAAAGGCCGGGGCGGCCATGCGGCGATGCCGCACGGCACGATCGACCCGATCGTCATCACCAGCCAGCTGGTCGGCGCCTTGCAGACGATCGCCTCGCGCAGCACCGATCCAGTCGAGGCCGTGGTGGTGTCGGTGACCAAGTTCCACGCGGGCGACGCCTACAACATCATCCCGGAATCGGCCGAGATCGCCGGCACGGTGCGCACGCTGAAGAAGGAGGTGGCCAAGAAATCGGAAGAGCGTATCCGCGCGATCTGCGCGGGGCTGGCCACCGCCTATGGCGCGACGATCGAGGTCGACTACGACGCGAATTACCCGGTGACGTTCAACCATGCGGATGAGACGGTGTTCGCCAGCGACGTGGCCGCCGACGTGGCCGGCGATGCCCAGGTGCACCGCGCGATCCAGCCGGTGATGGGCGGCGAGGACTTCTCCTATATGCTGGAAGCCCGGCCGGGCGCCTTCATCTTCATCGGCAATGGCGAGACCGCCGGTCTCCACAATCCGGCCTATGATTTCAACGACGAAGCCATCCCGCACGGCATGAGCTATTGGGTAAAACTGGCGGAGACGGCGCTAGCCGCCTGATGCATGTAAAGCGCCGGCCGAATTGCCTTCGGCCGGCCTCTTGGCGAAACGGTCCGAAGCGGCTATGTGTCGGGCCGCGTGGTCCCGTAGCTCAGTAGGATAGAGCGGCAGATTCCTAATCTGTAGGTCACAGGTTCGATTCCTGTCGGGATCACCAACGAAATCAGAGGGTTGGATTTTCGCGGTGACCACGTCGCACCGTGTTGCAAACAACCCTCATTGATTGTCAACGACTTCAACCAGTTGCGGCAGGTCCGGGCGACAAGAACGCTTCCTGGGACGGTTCCATCGGCTGGCACAGCGCATAGGCCTTCACCAGCGCTGCTTCGGCATCCCTGTGCGTTTGCCGTTTCATGATCGCCTCGGCCTTGCCGATGACGCAGTCGAAGTAAGTGTCATCGTCATCGGCAAGGGTCGTCTGCGTCATCGCCGCGCTGGCCAGCATGGTGATCGCAACGAGCGTAAGCAGGCGCACCGGCAGCCGAACCTCGGGCTGGCGTGCATCCTGGTTTGCCGCTGTTCTTTCCGGGACGGCCGGCCGACAGATCTCCCTGACGATCAGCATGAAGTAGCCGGCTTGCAGCAGGGTTGCGCTGGCGGCGGCCCATGCAAGGGCGACCCATGGCGAACCCGTCCTGAAATAGGCCGCGAGCGCGACGGACGCCGACGTTGCGGTCATTCCGATGAGAAACTGACGAAAATGCATCGTTGCCAACCGTTGGATGGGGACGGCCTTGTGGCCGCCTCGCCACAGCAGCAAATGCCGTGCCAGACGTGCTGGCCCATTACGATGCATCTGGTCATTGAACGAGGGAACAACCCGTCGAAACCAATGCCGCAAACGAAAATCCCGCCATGGCGAACCATGGCGGGATTTTTCATGCGCGAATGCGATCAGGCCGGCTCAGCCGACCCGGACGACGAAATGCTTGGTCACCGGCTCGATGATCTTCCAGGTGCCCTTGAAATCGGCTTCCACTACGAAGGCGTCGCCGGGGCCCACTTCGATCGGCGTGCCCCCGTCGGGCGTGATGATGATACGGCCGGCGATCATGTGCACGAACTCATAATCGGTGTAGGTCGCATGATAGGTGCCGGGCGACGCCCGCCATGTGCCCGATATCACCTTGCCATCCGCGGTCGTGTGCTGGACGGCGGTCTGCATGGTCGGCTGGCCCTCGACCGCGATCCAGCCAGGCAGATCGCCGGCTTCCGCGTGCTCGACCGCGCCGAATTTGAGAATGGTCTTGTTCGTCATGCCGGGCTCCGTTTGCTTCATATGTTCGAGGTCGGATAGCCGATGCACATGACGGGAGCAATGCCGCGCCATGCTAAACAGGCGCGGCCGCGCATCCGGGCATGCCTCCCGTTGCCGTGCCGACCTTGAGTCGCTACGGTTTATGCGGCGCCGAGACGAGTTCAGCCTTGCGTTGCGCCGTCTCCAGTCCGAGGCCGATGAAGGCGCGCGCGTGTTTGGCGAGCGCCATATTGTCGGTCCACAGATTGCGCCAGATTGCGGTCTTCTTCGACAGGTTCTCGTCGACGATCTCCGAGGAGAAGGATTCGAAGCTGAGATCGTCGGCGTAGCCGATTGCGGTCAGCGCATCGAAAATCGCCGCAAAGTCGATGTTGCCGGTGCCGAGGAAGCCGCGATGGCTTTCGCCGATATGGACATAGCCGATCTTGGCTGCCGCGTGACGGATGGCGAGCCCGACATCGGCCTCCTCGATGTTCATATGGAAGGTGTCGAGATGCAGGAAGATGTTATCCGACCCGGTGTCCTCGATGAACGCCAGGCCCTGCGCGGCGGTGTTGAGCAGATTGCTTTCGAAGCGGTTGACGATTTCCAGGTTGAGCGTGACGCCGGCCGCCTTCGCCGTCTCGGCAACCTTGGCCAGCGCCGCGGCGCTGCGGTTCCATTGATCGCGTGTCGGCGCCTCGACCTGCAGCCCATGGCTGGCCGACAGAATGCCGGCGACCTTGCCGCCGCCAAGGTCGCGCGTCAACGCGATGGTCTGGTTGAGGATCTCGACGCCGCGCGCGGCGATCGCCTTGTCGGCGCTCGATATGTCGCCATCACCAGGCAACCCGATGCTGATCGCCACGCCGAGATCAAGATCGGCGATGCGTTTGGCAAGCCCGCCAATATCGACGTCGGCGGGGTCGAGATAGGAGAATTCTATCAGGTCGAAACCGGCCTCCTTGGTATTGGCCAGCGTGCGTTCGAGTTCGTGCTGCGCCGAGCCTGCCGACCAGACGAAAGAATGGATTCCGATGCGCGACATGATCGTCTCCGGCATTGAGGTGGGAGAATGGGTGCGGCCGGATCGCGCCGGCCGCACCAGCCTTGGGAGGCTTAGCGGGCCGCGGTCCAGCCCTTGTAGTCCTTCAGGTTCTCGGCCGTGATCAGCTTCGGGTCGAGCAGCACGGTGGCCTCCGCCGGCTTCTTGCCAGCCAGCAGATCGGCCGCCATGGTCAGCGACTGGCCGGCCATCACATAGGGATCCTGTGAGGCCGAAGCCTTGATCATCGATTTGCCGGAAGAAAGTTCCTTCTCGATATCCGGCGCGCCGTCGACCGCGGTGAAGATGAACTCCGAACGATTGAGCTGCTTGGCGGCGAGCTCGGCGCCGATCGCCGTCGGATCGTTGATGGCGAACACCGCGTCGATCTTGTCGAAACGGGTCAGCAGCGACTGGAACACTTTCAGGCCGCCGTCGCGCGAACCTTCGGCGTTCTGGTCGTCGGACAGGATCTTGATGTCGGGATGCTGGGCAAGCACGTTCTTGCAGCCCTTCACACGTTCCAGGATCGACGACGACGCCGGTCCATTGAGGATGACGTAGTCGCCCTTGCCGCCCGTGTGGTCTACCAGGTACTGGCAGGCTTCCTCGCCGGCCTTGACGTTGTTGGTCATCACGGTGACATCGGCGCCCGGCGCCGAAACGTCGAAGGCGGCGACGATGATGCCGGCGGCCTGCGCCTTCTTCACAGCCGGTGCGATCGCCTTGGCATCGACCGCGTTGAGCATGATCACGTCGACGCCGGCAGCGATGAAGGAATCGACCTGCGAGACCTGCTTGTTGAGGTCGTAGTCGGCCGATACCGATGTCACCTCGACCTTCGGATTGATCTTCTTGGCCGCATCCTCGATGCCCTTGATGGTGGCGACGAAGAACGGGTTGCCGAGCAGGCCGACCGAGATGCCGACCTTGTTGAGGTCCTTGGCCGATGCCGGCGCGATGGCGACGGCCGCGAAAGCGGCGCCGCAGAGCAGTCTGGTGATGATCTTCATTACGCTTACTTCCTCCGATGCACCGCGCCTCTCACGGTGCGTTGCACGAGCCGGTCGTTGATGCCGGCGACCAGGTCACTCACGTTCTTGCCCCTGCCTGGAGCCGGTAGCGGTCGAGGGCGACCGCCACGATGATGACCAATCCCTTGATGATGTACTGCCAGATGTCCGAGACACCGGCCAAGATGAGCCCGTTGGAGAGCACCGCGATGATCAGCCCGCCGATCAGCGTGCCCCAGATCGAGCCGACGCCGCCGACGAAACTGGTGCCGCCGAGGATGACGGCGGCGATGGCGTCGAGTTCATAGCTTTGTCCGAGTTGCAGGCCGTTGGCGGCGTAGAGCCGGGCCGCCGACATGGCGCCGCCAAGGCCGGCGAGCAGACCGGAAACGCCATAGACGAAGAGCAGCACCAACGGCACCTTGATGCCGGTCAGCCGCGCAGCCTCGGCGTTGCCGCCAACGGCGTAGATCCAGGTGCCGAGCACGGTGCGTTTGAGCACCAGCCAGGACAGCACCACCACCGACAGCGCGATGATGACCAGCCAGGGGATACCGAGCACCGAACCGTTGCCGATGAAGTCGAACGGCAGGTCGGAGTTGAACACCGTCGTGTCCTGCCCGAGCAGGCGGGCAACGCCGCGCACGGCGGTCAGCGAACCGAGCGTCACGATGAACGGCGGCAGCCTGATATAGGCGACCAGCAACCCGTTGATGAGCCCGAAGCCAAGGCCGACCAGGATGGCCGCCGGCACGCCGAGCAGGCCCCAGTCCGGCACCAGCGACACCAGCACCGCCACCATCGCGGAGGCGGCAAGGATGGAGCCGACCGACAGGTCGATGCCGCCGGTCAGGATGACGAAGGTCATGCCGGCGGCAAGCACGATGTTGATCGACGATTGCTGCGTGACGATCAGCAGGTTGGTGCCGGTCAGAAAGCGCGGATTGATGAACTGGAAGCCAGCGGCCAGCAGCACCAGCACCGGCAGCATGCCAAGGGCCGCAAGCGCGGTGCGCAGCCGCCGGCTCCTGACCGCCGCTTGATCCACACTCTTCGTCCCGGTCGTCCTGTCTGTCATCGCTGAGACGCTCCCGTCGCAAGTTCCATGATCGCTTCCTGACGAAGCGGCTTGCCTTCCGATGCCGTCACCTCGCCAGCGATCGCGCCATCGCGCATCACCAGCACGCGGTCGGCGACGCCGATCACCTCGGGCAATTCGCTGGAGATCATCAGGATGGCGATGCCCTTGTTGGCGAGGTTGTCGATCAGCCGGTAGATTTCCGACTTGGCGCCGACATCGACGCCGCGGGTCGGCTCGTCGAGGATGACGACCTTCGGCTCCGTCTCCAGCAGGCGCGCGAGCAGCACCTTCTGCTGGTTGCCGCCCGACAGCGAGCCGGCATTGGCCTGTGCCGAGCCGGTGCGGATGGAGAGGTCGGCAATGGCCTTCGCCGCTCTCCTGTCGGCGGCGGTGAAATCGCGAAATCCGCCGGCTCGTGCGTCCCTGGCCAGCACGCCCATGCTGATGTTGTCGGAAATCGACATGTCGAGGAACAGGCCGAGTTCCTTGCGGTCCTCGGTAAGGTAGGCGATGCCGGCATCGAGCGCCTCGCGCGGCGAGCCGATGGTCACGGCCTTGCCGTCGAGTTCCATCGTGCCGGCGCTGCGCTTGTCGGCGCCGAAGATCAGCCTGGCAAGCTCCGTGCGGCCCGAGCCGACGAGGCCGGCCAGCGCCAGAACCTCGCCGTGGTGGAGGTCGAACGAACAGTTCTTCAGCAAGTGCGCGTCGGACATGCCGCGCACCGAGAGCGCCACGGCGCGTTTCTCGTCCGGCGGGCGATGATCCTTCTTGTAGAAGGCGGAGAGATCGCGGCCGACCATCATCGACACCAGCCGCGAGGCGTTGAGGTCGGCGCGCTCCAGCGTACCGACATAGCCGCTGTCGCGCAGCACGCTGACGCGGTCGGCGAGTTGGTAGACCTCTTCCATGCGATGGCTGATGTAGATGATGGCGATGCCTTGCGCCTTCAGCGTCGCGATCACCTCGAACAGCCGGTCGGTCTCGCGCGAGGTCAGCGACGTGGTCGGCTCGTCCATGACGATGATGCGCGCATTCGTCGACAGCGCCCGGGCGATCTCGACCAGCTGGCGCTCGCCGAGCGACAGGCTGGAAACCAGGGCACGCGCCGAGAAGGCGACGCCGAGCCGGTCGACGATCTCGGCAGCGCGCCGGTTGCACTGGTCCCGGTCGACGACGCCGAAGCGCCGCGGCTCGTTGCCGAGGAAGATGTTCTGCGCCACCGTCAGGTTCGGCGCCAGCGACAGCTCCTGGTAGATCACCGCGATGCCGGCCGCGCGAGCCTTGATCGGATCGCCGGTCGCGGCGGGCGCGCCATCGATCAGGATCTCGCCGCCGGGGTCCGGCCGATAGGCGCCCGACAGCACCTTCATCAGCGTCGACTTGCCGGCGCCGTTCTCGCCCATCAGCGCGTGCAATTCGCCGGCGTGGACGCTGAGCGAGACGTCCTGCAGGGCGCGGATCGCGCCGAAGGTCTTCGAGATGTGGCGCATCTCCAGCACCGGCTGGCGTGTCGTCTGCATTTGGACTGCCGCGCTCATCGCGCACCACCCGCTGCCTTGGCGGCGGCACCGTGCCCGGCAAAGCGGTCGCGCCAGGCCTCGCGATAGCCGGCAAGACCGCCGAATTGCGTCGCCCGCACCGGCTCCGGCGGCTCGGCGGCGAAGTCGCGTCCCAGGCTCTCGAAGGCGAGCGCCGCGGCACCGGTGGCGCTGCCTTCCAACGAGGCGCCTTGCAGGAAGGTCTGGCCGGGGCGCAGTTGCGCCAGCAGTCCGGCAAGCAGGCCGCCAGTGTTCAGCCCGCCATCGACGATCACCGTGTTATCGGAATGGATGAGATCGAGGCAAAGGTCGACCATCAGCGCAACGTAGAGCAACGCCACCGCCGCGCGTTGCACGGCGCTGGGCGTACCGCCTATGATTTCGCCGCTACGGTCCGATATCGGTCCACCCGGCGCGAAACTCGGCAGTGCCATGAGACCGGCGTCGAGCGCCTGCTGTATCGAGCCTAGCGGGATCGCGCCTTGCCAGCCGCCGCTGATGACGGCGAACTCGCGCCCGCCCATGAATCGTATGGTCGGCACCGGGCCGCCATCGACGTCGACATTGACCAGCATGTCGCGCTCGTGGTCGAGCGCCTCGAGCGGACAGTCTGGATTGAGCACGACGACCCAGGTGCCGGTCGAGACGACGGTCAGCGGCCCAAGCCCTTGCCGGCGATAGGCGTACAGCGCCGCATTGGAGTCGTGGACGCCATTGTGGATGGCGATCGATCGCTCGGTATTGCCGAAGCGCTGCTCGCCGATGACGGCGCCAGCACGTTCGAAAGCCGGCATCTGGCCGCGCCAGCCCTCGGCGTCGACCAGCGAGGAGAAATCTCGTTCGCGCGGCGCCCATAAATGCGAATGGCAGCCGAGATAGGAGACTTCCGAGACTGGCCTGCCGCCGAGGCGCCAGCTCCAGTACTGGGGATAGCCCAGAATTGATGTCGCGTTCGAAAACGCGTCGGGATCGACCTGCTGCAGCCACAGCATATGACGGCCATAGTTGAAGCCGAGCGGCAGGCGGGGAGAAAAGGTTTCGGCGAAATCCGGGATGCGGCGGTCGATCCGCACCGCGATTTCGGCCGGCGGCTCCTGCTCGTAGTCGAGGATCGGATGGGTCAGCGCCTTGCCGTCGACAAGGGCGAAGGTGCAACCATGACCCGACACCATCACCCCTTCCACACCATGGTTTTCGACCGCGTCGGTGACGGCGCCGAACGCCCAGTCATGGAGTGCTGCCTCGTCGAGTACGCTGAAGCCGCCTTGTTGCACCCATTTCGGCTGCGTCCGCCGTTCGTCGAGAATGCGCCCGTCCTGGCCGAAGACGAACAGCTTCGAGTTGGTCTTGCCGAAGTCGAGCACCGCCACGTTCACGCGAGGGCTCCCGAGGTCGAAGCGATCCGCACCATGACGCCGGCGTCCTCCAGCATGCGCGCATCGGCATCGGAGAGGCCGTCATCGGTCACCAGCGTGCCGATGCGCGACAGCGGCAGCGCGACATTGCGCGCGTGGATCGACAGTTTGCGGCTGTCGGCCAGCACCACGATCTGATCGGCGCAGAGGCTGAGATCGACGATGGAGCGCACCAGCAGCGGATGCGATTCCAGCAGCCCTTCCTGGTTGAGGCCTTGCGTCCCGAGAAAGAATTTCGAGGCATAGAAGGGCGTCGCCTGGGTCGGTGAATGGATGATGCCGGGCTCGCGGTGCAGGTCACCGCCGGCGACGGTCAGGCTGCAATGGCCATGGTCGCTGAGATAGGCCGCGAGCGGCATCGAATTGGTGTAGAGCCGGATGTTGCGGTCGGCGAGCTTGACGCCGAGATGGAAACAGGTCGAGCCGCCATGGACGATGACCGCATCGCCATCGCGCACCATGGTCGCGGCGGCGGCTGCGATCTGCCGCTTGGCCTCGACGGCAAGGTCACGGTTCTCGTCATAGGGCCGGGCATAGGCGACGCCCGCATGCGAAGCCCCGTCGAGTGCAGAAATGCCGCCATAGACCTTGCGGGCTTCACCGGCCTCGTCGATCCGGTCGATATCGCGCCGGACCGTCGCCGCCGAGACCCCGAGCCGCTCCTGCAGCTCGCGCACGGAGGCGAACGGGCGGTCCCGCAGCAGTTCGACGATCTGACGCTGGCGGCCGAAGTCGCTCAACCCTTCCTCCCTGACGCCATCTCCCACGGCAATTGGTGCAACTTAATCAACACTAGCCGGATTGCAAGCTTGTTTTGATGATAGTAGATCACTGTTGACGCAGATCGCTCATATCTGCGATATCAGCGCCAGCAGCAACCCGGTGACGGGATCGCATGCAAACGTTGGAGGAAAGGCGCCGTGGCAACCCAAGCTGATGCACAGGAACTGGCCGCCTTGCGGGCGCTTTCGGCCAGCATCGGGCTGAACCCGCACATGACGCAGGCGGCGGGCGGCAACACCTCGCTGAAGGCCGGCGACACGCTGTGGATCAAGGCCTCGGGCACCTGGCTGAAGGATGCGCTCAGCGCCGACATCATGGTGCCGGTGGCGATGGCACCGCTGCTCGAGGCCGTCGAACAGCGCGATCCAACCGCCGACAGGCCACAGGCCTTCGCCATCGAAGACCTCAATCCGCGTGGCCTGCGCCCGTCGATCGAGACCACCGTGCATGCCTTGATGCCGCAACGCGTGGTGCTGCATGTCCATTGCGTCGACACGATTTCGCTTGCCGTGCAAGCAGATGGCGAGGCCGAGGTGGCCAGGCGACTGGATGGCATCGAATGGGCCTGGGTGCCCTATTTCCGGCCGGGTCTGCCGCTCGCCCGCGGCATTGCCGCGAAATTGCGGCCCGGGGTCGACGTGCTGATCCTTGGCAATCACGGGCTGGTGGTTGCTGCCGAAACCGTCGCCGAGGCGGAGGCTTTGCTGCACCGCGTCCGGTCGCTGCTGGCGCGGCCGGCGCGCGCCACCGCCCCGCCTGATATCGCCGCCTTGACGGCGCTCGCCGGCGACTACCGATTGCCGGCGGATGTCGAAGCGCATGCGGTCGCGCTCGATTCGGAAAGCCTGGATATGGCCGAGGGCGGCAGCCTTTATCCGGACCACATCATCTTTCTAGGCCAGGGCTCGGTGGTTGCGAGGCCGGGCGAGAACGTGGCCGGCGTCACCGCGCGGCTCGGCGCGGCACCCGTGGCGATCCTGTTTCCCGGCGCCGGCGTGCTGATGCGCGGCGACGCCGGCGCCGGTGCCGACGCCATGCAGCGTTGCCTTGCCGACGTGACCGCGCGCGTCGATGGCAAGGCGCGGCTGAACTATCTCACCGCCGCCGAGAATGACGAACTGGTCAACTGGGACGCCGAGCAGTATCGCCAGAAGCTCAATGCGGCCGGCACGGCCTAGCGAGGGACGACATGACGCCACTTGTCGTCGGCATCGACATCGGCACCTCCGGCGCCCGCGCCGTCGCCATGCGTCAGGATTTTTCCATTGCCGGCCAGTCCGCTGTCCGGCTCGACAAATTCGGCCAGAACCCACGCGACCCCTCGGCATGGTGGCAGGCGGTCCAGGCGGCGCTGACGGAACTGATTTCGGGCGTCGACCGCGCCGCGATCCGCGCCATCGCCATCGACGGCACATCGGGCACCCTGCTGCCGGTCGACGCTGATGGGCGGCCTCTGGCCGAGCCGCTGATGTACAACGACAAGGTCGATGACGGCGACATCCTGGCCGCGATCGCCCGCGCGGCGCCGGAAGCGAGCGCCGCCCACGGGGCGACTTCAGGCCTGGCCAAGGCGCTCCGGTACCAGCATCTGCCCGGCATAGCGGCCGTGCTGCACCAGGCCGACTGGATCGCCGGCAACCTGTCCGGGGGCTTCGACGTCAGCGACGAGAACAATGCGCTCAAGACCGGTTACGACGTCGAGGCGCGCCGCTGGCCGGATTGGATCGCAGCCACCGGCATGCGCATGGATTTGCTGCCTGATGTCGTCGAGCCGGGCGACGTCATCGGTACGCTCACCGCGGCCGCCGCCGCGCTTTTCGGCCTGCCGCGCGATGTGGTCGTGGTTGCCGGCACCACGGACGGCTGTGCCTCGTTCCTGGCGACAGGCGCCACGGCGGCCGGCGACGGCGTCACGGCACTGGGGTCCTCGCTGACCATCAAGATCCTGTCCGACCGGCCGATCTCTGCGCCGCGCTTTGGCATCTACAGCCATCGTCTTGGCGACACCTGGCTGGCTGGCGGCGCCTCGAATTCCGGCGGCAAGGTGCTGGCGCAGCATTTTCCGCTCACGCGGATCATCGAACTCAGCGCGATGATCGATCCCACAACCGAGACCGGCCTCGACTACTATCCGCTTGGGACGGCGGGCGAGCGGTTCCCGATCGCCGATCCGGCCTTGCCGCCGCGTCTCACCCCACGGCCTGCTGACGATGCAGATTACCTCAAGGCGATGTTCGAGGGCATGGCGGCCATCGAAGCGCTTGGCTACGGCAGGCTGGCCGAACTCGGCGCGCCGGCCCTGACCTCCATTCGCAGCGTCGGCGGCGGCGCCGCCAACCCGGTATGGAGCGCGATCCGGCAGCGCAAGCTCGGCGTCGCGTTCCTGCCGGCATTGTCGGACGAGGCCGCCGCCGGTACGGCACGGCTGGCGCTGAAAGGCGCCAGCGAGGCAGGGCTTCTATGAATATGAAAAAGGTCGAACGTCTCGACGGCATCGGGAAGCTGGCGCAACGCTACCAGGTCTTCCTGCTCGACCAGTTCGGCGTGCTGCATGACGGCCAAGCTCCGTATCCCGGTGCGGTGGAGGCATTGTCCACGCTGAAGCGCGCCGGCAAGACCGTGGTGCTGATCTCCAATTCCGGCAAGCGCGCCCGGCCCAACGAGGATCGCCTGCTGAAGCTCGGCTTCGAGGTCGGCAGCTGGGACCATTTTGTGTCTTCCGGCGAGGTAGCGTGGCGACGTTTCCATGACATGGCGGCGGCAGGAGTGTTGCGGTCCGGCACGAAATGCCTGTTGATCAGCCGCGACGGCGACCGCAGCGCGATCGACGGCCTGCCCTTCGCGCTGACAGAGGCCGGCGAGGACGCCGAACTGGTGCTGATCTCGGCCAGTGAGGGGGACCGCCACGACCTCGACCACTATCGCCGGCTGCTGGGCCCGGCAGCGGCGCGGCAAGTGCCGTGCTTCTGTACCAATCCCGATAGGATCATGCTGACGGCGGTCGGACCGCGCTTCGGCGCCGGCGAGATCGCCGATCTCTACGAGAACCTGGGCGGCGGCGTCACCCGCATCGGCAAGCCCTATCCGGCGATCTTCGATGCCGCACTTGCACTGGCAGGCGAGCCGGACCGCCACAGCGTGGTCTGCGTCGGCGACAGCGTCGAACACGATATTGCAGGCGGCAATGGTGTCGGCATCGCCACCGCGTTGGTATTGGGTGGGATCCTGGCCGGCGCGCCTGACCTCGCCGCTGTTTTCGGCGAGCACAAGGCCTGGCCGGACTACATCACGGGATCGTTCAGCTTTCGCTGACCGCATCCAGCATGCGCCTTGCGCTTTCCTCGTCGGTGATCAGGATTGTCGGCGCAATCAGATTCATGGCGCCGAGCAGCGCGTCGGTCTTCTCCGCGCCGCCGGAGGTCAGAATGCGGATCGGCGCCTTGCGCAGCCGGTCGACATCCACCGACATCACATGGTTGTTGACGGGATGGTCGACCAGATCGCCATTGCGGTCGTAGAAATGGAACAGAAGGTCGCCGACGGCGCCGCGCGCCAGCAGCGCCTCGCGGTCCGCTTCCCTGAGGAAGCCGCCGCGCGAGAAGGTGGTGGCCGAAGCGATGCCGCCGACACTCAGCAGAACGGCATCGAGCGCGTCGGCCATCTCAAAAACCTCCTGCAGGCCGCAGCGCTCGACCAGCGCGATCTTGGTCTCGACGCTGTCGACGACGGCCGGCGTCGGCATCAGATAGCCATCGCCCTGGAAAATCTGGGCGAAGCGCCACGCGAACTCGGCCGGGTTGACCCGGCGCGCGACGCCGACGCCACCAAGCAGCGAAATCACCTTGAAATCGGTCAGCGATTTGGCGCTGATGAACGGCAAGGTGTGGAACAGCGTATTGCCCCAGCCGACGCCGACCTGCATGCCGGATTTCATCGCGTCGGACAGGAACATGCCGGTCTTGGCGGCGATCGCCGGGATCGGATCGGCATTGGCCGCGGTCAACGGCGCCACCAGCGCCTGCTGCAGCCCGAAGGTCCTTTCGAGCGCGCGCTCCAGCCGCACGATCTCCAGAAGCTCGCTCTCGATGGTGATCTTGACCTCGTTGCGCGACCGCGCCTCCGCCAGCATGCGCACGATGGTGACGCGGCCGACGCCAAGCACATCGGCGATCTCGTTCTGCGTCATCTGCTCGACGAAATACATCCAGGCGGCGCGGATCCTGAGGCGGTCCGTTCGGCTCTCGCTGATGACCGGCTCGGTCGCTTCGGCTCCTGCCCGCCTTTCGGTGGCCCCCCTTTCCTCGACCCCCTTTTCCTCGATTTGTCGTCCCCTGGCCAAATCATCCCTCCCCCGCGGCGGCGGACGCGCGCCGTCGCCGATTCTGCGTGCTGGTCTAGTATCGCCTATTGATCTACCAATCGATAGGAACAATGTAGAGTCGGTGGCCGCCCTACTGCAGCTGGCCCCGCACGGCACATTCGAGGCAAACCGCGATGCTCCGACAAATCTCCGAAGACGTCCGCGTCAACCTCAAGGACCGGCTGCGGGAAGTCCGCGACATCATCCGCCAGAGCCGTCATGACGGCAGCGGCGACGCCAGCGCCCTGCGCGAAGCCACCAGCCATCTTCCGCCGTTTCCGGGCAAAGGCATCGAAGGCCTGCTCAGCCATGCCGCGAGCGCCGTCGACGAAGCGCTGTCGATCGCCGAATCCTTCGTCCCGCATGAACGCCCGATAAGCGTCGATGGAACGACCGTCAAAGGTCTCGGCACCTATTTTCCGGCCGGGGACGAAGACCAGCAATTGAACGCCGAGCGCCTGTTCCGGCGCGACATGTACTATCTGAGCAAGGCCGTGCTTGCCGGGCTGAAGATCGAGAATGCCCGTATCCATGAAGCCGGTTTTGCCGCCGTCCACGCGGCCATGCGCAAGCGCCATGGCGATCTGTTGGCCGCGCTGGCCGCGCCGGGTGCCGGACTGCAGGCAATCGCGGCCACCTGCGCGGCGCTTTTGATCGAATTGCTCAACCAGCGCCCGGTCCGCTTTGGCGAAGCCGCGCCGGAATCGAATGCTGCTGGCGGCCGGGCGCTCGATATACGCTGCCTGGCGCCGGTCGTCCTGGCTTGCGGCCTGGCGACAACCGGCCGCGACGGCGCGCCGGAGCCAGACATGCTGGAGATCGCGATGCTGGCCGCCGATATACGTCATGAGCGCATTGTCCAGGCCTGCGCCAAGGCGAGCCCGGTCGATGAACTGACACCTGTCTTCGCCACCTTGCTTGCGCACTTGCCGTAAGCTCCAGCAGCAGCGGTCGCAGGAACTACTCCCCGGCCGCCATCGCCGTGATCGTCTTCTTGGCGCGCTGGATCGAGGCCGGGCTCATCGACAGCTCGGTCAGGCCCATCTTCAGGAAGGCCGGAATGAGATCCGGCCGACCTGCCGCCTCGCCGCACATGCCCACCATGATGCCGGCGGCGACCCCGGCCCTGGCCGTCAGTTCGATCGCCGACATCACGGCCGGATTGGTGACGTCGTTAAGCTTCGCAACGGTCGGGTTGAGCCTGTCGGCGGCCATGATGTACTGGGTGAGATCATTGGTGCCGATCGAGAAGAAAGCCACCTCCCTGGCCAGTGCCGGTGCGATCAGCACCGCGGCCGGGGTTTCGATCATCACGCCGAGATCGAACGTGGCGTGCGGCACGCCTTCGGCCTTGAGTTCGGCGGCGCATTCATCGACCAGTGCGCGGCTGCGCGTCACTTCGGAAATATCCGACACCATCGGCAGCATCACCTTGATGTTGCCGTGTACGGCGGCCCTCAGCAGCGCCCTCAGCTGGCGCTTGAAGATATCGGGCCGGTCGAGGCACATGCGGATGCCGCGCCAGCCGAGGAAGGGATTTTCCTCGTCGGGAAACTCGATGCCGGCGATCGGCTTGTCGCCGCCGATGTCGAGCGTGCGCACGATGACCGGATAGGGGGCGAAGGCTTTGGCCAGCGCCGCATAGGTCTCGGCCTGCATGTCTTCCGACGGCAGGTGCATATGGCGCATGAACAGAAGCTCGGTCCGGAACAGGCCGACACCCATGGCGCCGGCTTCCTGCGCAGCCTCGATCTCCTCCAGCGAGCCGATATTGGCCGCGACCTCGATAGTCCTGCCGTCCGCCAGCTTCGGCGTCACCGTCTTGAACGCGGTCAGGCCGGCACGCTCCTTGGCCGCCGCTTCGACGCGGCCGGCGAAATCGGCGCGTGTGGCCGCATCGGGGTCGATGATCACCTGGCCGCTGTTGCCGTCGAGCGCCACCTCTTGCGCCGTGCGCAAGGCATTGATCTTGTCGCCGAGGCCCAGCACCGCCGGAATGCCGTGCGAGCGGGCGATGATGGCGATGTGCGAGGTGGCGCCGCCATGGCCGCACACCACGCCGCCGATGCGTTTCAGCGGCGCGCGCGCCAGATCCCAGGCGCCGATATCATCGGCGATCAGGATCGCACCCTGCGGGATATTTTCGAGGCTGACGTCGTCTTGGCCCAGCAGCACCAGGCAGATCTGCCGTCCGACCGCTTGGACATCGTCGGCCCGCGCATTGAGGTAATGATCGTCGACGGCGCTGAAATCGGCGGCGATGGTGGAAGCGGCGGTGATCGTGGCCGACACCGCGTCATTGCCGCCCTTGATCGCCTTCTCGGCCTCGCCGGTCAGGCTGTCGTCGGCGGCGATATCCCTGAGCGCCGCGACGATGCCCCGGTCACCGGCCGACAGACTGTCCTGCGCCAGCGCCCGGTCCATGCGCGCCTGGACGGCGGCGACGGCGGCGCGGAACCTGTCGATTTCGCCGGCGATTTCTTCTGCCTGCAGCATGCGGCCCTGTCCCGCGATATCAGGCGGGAAATGCGCGAAGGCGGGTCCGATGGCGACGCCTTCGCTTGCGGCGACACCGCGCAAACCATTCGCCTCGCCTGATACCGCCGGCGCGGATTGGGGCGCGGGCGCCGCTTCCTTGCCTGCGTCATTCGCCGGAGCGTGGGTGTCTTCGTCGTCGAGGCCGGCCGTTGGGTTCTCGAGATAGCCGATCAACGCCTCGATCGCCTCGATGGCATCGGCGCCGTTCGCCCGCACGGTGACTTCCTGGTTTTCCTTGACCGCCAGCAGCATCAGCTTGACCGAGCTCTTGGCGCTGACCGCCTTGCCGTCCTTGACCAGTTCGACATCGGATTCGAAGCCCTTCGCGAGCTTCACGAAGCGTGTGGCGGGGCGGGCGTGCAAACCTTCATGCACTCTGACGATGGTCGAGCGTTCCATGGCAAATACTCTGCTTTTTTGGGCGCCAAAGCCAAACTGGACGGGGCGCGAATGCTTTCAGGCGGCGATGGTGATGATCGCGTCTGTTTTCAGGGCGGCCACGAGGGCTTGGCGATCGATCTGCGATGCGCAGATCTCGCCCGGCCTTTCGGCCTCGGTGGCCCCGTTGAACGAGATGACGACGTGGCCCATCTCGAGGACCTTGCTCCAGGCGCTGGAGCCGACGGCGGTTATGACGGCGGTAACCGGACCAAGGGTGATCGACGCGCCCTTTTGAGGCGCGCCGTCACTGGGTCCGAGCTCCGCCTTGTGGAGCACCGAGACCTCGGCAAGCTCCGGCGGCGAGCCATCCGCGAACAGGATGACCACGCCCCCTTCGGCAAGGTCCGCCACTTCGGGTCCTATCGCCGTGACCCGTGTCTTGAGAAAAACCGACATATGGCGAACCTCGTTATCAGGTGTTTAGAACACGATCAGGGAGACGACCCAGGCGATCAGCACCGAGACCGGACCCATGATCTGGCGGCTGATGAGCACCGCAGGCACGCCGATTTCGATGGTTTTCGGCTTGGCTTCGCCGAGCGCCAGGCCGACCGGGACGAAGTCGCAGCCCACCTGGGTGTTGTAGGCAAACAGCGCCGGCAGCGCCATTGCCGGCGAAATCGTGCCGTTGGCGATCTGCGGGCCGATGATGGCCACGCCGATGACCTGCGCGATGACGGCGCCTGGTCCCAGGATGGGCGACAGGAACGGCAGTCCGCAGATTGCCGAGATGATCAGCAGGCCGACGATGTTGTTGGCCAGCGGTCCCATCGGCTGCGCCAGCACGTCGCCGA
This sequence comes from Mesorhizobium sp. M8A.F.Ca.ET.218.01.1.1, assembly GCF_004791165.1. Lineage (GTDB taxonomy): Bacteria > Pseudomonadota > Alphaproteobacteria > Rhizobiales > Rhizobiaceae > Mesorhizobium. The sequence goes on from NZ_SRUZ01000012.1 coordinate 148,142, forward strand.
TGCCGGTGTACAGGATCAGGCCGATCAGCATGGTCACGAAGGCCATGAACGGCAGCACGTTGCGAACCACCTGGTCGATCGTGCGGCGGCCGGCATTGAAGAAGATGCCGACCACACGGCCCATGACGCGGCCGATCGAGCTGATCAGGCCGATAAGCCCGCCTTCGCTCGGCAGCGGCTGTGGCGCGGCGGCTGAAGTGCTGTTGTTTGAACTCATCGGCGCTGCTCCCCCCGCAGTGGTGACCGCTTCGGATCCGTCCGCCATTGCGACGTTGGCCGGCTTCACGCCCGAAACGTAGATATCCTCTGTGATGAACTGGGCGAGCGGCCCAGCCTGTCCGACCGGCGTCAGATTGACGGTCGGGATGCGCTTGCGCGGATAGACGCCGCAGCGTGCGGTGCCGCCGCAGTCGACGACGACGACCGCCATCTCTCCTTCGATCGGCGGCGCCTTGAAGCCGTCGACGGCCGTGGCGCCGGTCATGTCGGCGATAAGTTGGGCGACAGGATGGATGCCGCCGCCGGTGACGGAGACGATCTTGTCGCGCTGGGCGGTCGGCTCGATGACGAGCGGGCCGCCCCAGCCTGTGTTACCCCGGGAGATCTTTACGGCTTTGAATGTCTTGTCCATGATGTCCTCCCCGCCCTTACAGCTCGACGCCCTGACGGCGTGCCATGATGGCGGTGATGCGCTCGGTCAGCATGCCCTTGAGCAGAATGACGACCAGGCCGACGATGGCGTACCAGATCGCCACCTTGACGTGGTAACCGGCGACGACGGCGCCCTTCTTTTCCAGCTCCAGCAGCGCGACCAGAATGCCGCCCCAGACGAAATATTCGCCGGGGTTGATGTGCGGGAACAGGCCGAGCGGCGGATGCACGTAGGAGACCGCCGCGTCATAGAAGGCGGGTTTGTGCTTCTCTTCCAGAAACGATCCGAACGTATAGGCCATCGGATTGGTGAGGAAGAACACAGCCAGCAGCGGCAGCAGCGTGTAGCGCGTCAGCGCGATCCTGCCGGCACCGCGCGCCAGGCCATGCACGCGCTCTTCGCCGACCAGTTCGGTGACGGCATAGAAGGCGGTCATAAGCACCACAAGCGTCGGGATGATACCGGTGACGAAGCCGGCGAACACTTCGCCGCCCTTCTGGAAGATGCCGATGAAGTACTTGCCGATGGCGGTCAGCCAGCCGAGCTGCTCTTCCTGCTGGACGTCCTTCAGCTTTTCCTTGAATTGATCGACGGTAATCGGCCCGCTGTCGGCCTGCGCCAGGACAACGAGATGGTCGGAAGCATGCTCGACGGCGAGCTTACCATGCAAAGCAGCATCCGAAACCATGGCACCCGCGACATGCAGATTGTGCACGGCCATGTCGGCATGCTGCGCCAACAACGAAAATACAGACATTTCTCCTCCTTATGCCGGCCCGCCGGGTGGTCCCAGTCGGCGCACGGCCTCCTCTATGCCCTTGCTACGTTCAAGCCGGCCAGGCCCGGCTTCTTCCCCGGCTCCGACCGTGCTTTGTCGATCTGTTCGATCGCCCGCTTCACGGCCTCGGCCACACCGGGTTCCCCCTCCCCCATGATCGCAGGGTTGGACCGGAGTCGATCGAGGGGAACACCCTCGAATTCTTCATGTCGTTTGAATTTGGTGAACACGGAACGGCCGCTCATCACCATCATCCGGCGCACGATCAGGTCAGGCGTCACCACGACCAGCGCGATGGTCCCCTTGGCAAATCGGCCGCGAAAATTGCCTGCGCCGACGAAGCCGTCCTTGTATTGGTCAGTGACGCCCCGGAAGACATCCGAATAGTGCCGCATCTGCAGCCAGACGCCGAGCGACTGCAACGCCCACACAATAACCAGCAGAAGCAGTCCCCACTGCCAAATCGCCATTCGGTTCTCCTCCCGAAGCCTCAGTCGAGGCGCACCTTGGACCGGCACGCAACAACAGCAAAGTGAGAACATTTGTTTCCGCGAATGTCAATATGTATGATATTGACCTCGACCTCGGTCATCCACAGGGCCGTCGGCCGATTTCGGCGGCGGCACGGCTGTGCTAGCCTGTCGTGAAACGGGATGCATACAATGGAACTGCCCTTCAGGGACGAATTGGCCCTCATGCCCGACCTGCGCCACCGGCTGCGGCAGTTGCGCTGGTTCCGCGCCACCTTTCGTGGCAGCGCCAAGGTGGTCTCGGACACTTTCGGCGTACGCTTCGAAATCGACGAGGCGAAGCTGACGCGGGCTTTTCTCGACTGGGTCGAGGTCATGGAAGCGCAGAAGCGGTTTGCCGCGATCGACCGGGCCGACTTCATCGTCTTTGCCGCCGGCCTTGTGTTGCGCGAACTGATAAAACAGGCGCCGGCCAGGGAGATCTCCGGTCTTACCCAGCTCGTCGAAACGGATCAGAATGCCGGCACGCTGGACATCATCCGCTTCTGGCCGGAAGGCTTTCTCTACACCAACTACTGCGTCTCGGTGATTTCGGCCATCTACGAGCAGGAGTTCGGCTCGGCGCCCAGTATCGACAAATGCGCCGACGACCTGCGCACCTGGTGGTCCTATCGCGAGAACGTCACCGAAATCCCGGCCTATGCCGTGGCGTTCCTCGACCGCTTCCTGGGCGCGGAGCCAAACTGGATCACGCCCGACCGCGCGCAGTCGCGGCAGGCCATGCAACGGGCACTGAGGTCCTCCCGCGCCAGCGACGTGTTGCGCCAGCTTTGAGCATCGCCGGTTTTCGCATGTCCCCAAAAAACACCGCGCTATTGAACATCTGACTTTTTGCCGATAGCGATGTGCGAAATTTGAGTTGAGGAGACAAGCGCGTGGCGCGAGCAAGGCCCATCATCTTCGATTGCGACGGCGTTCTCGTCGACAGCGAGCCCCTGGCCGCCAGGGCCTACGAGCGCGTCTATGAAAAGCATGGCATGCCGGGCGTTCACGGCGGCATCATCGCGCAGTGCGTCGGCATGAAACAGGCCGACATCATCGTCAGGATCAAGGAATTGACCGGCCATCAGTTTCCCGCGGCCGCCGACAGCGATATCTGGGCCGAGACCAAGATCCTGTTTTCGCAGGAATTGAAGCCGACACCGGGAATCGCCGCATTCCTGGAGACGCTCGACGGCGACCGCTGCGTTGCCTCGTCGTCCTCCGTCGAACGCATCAACCACAGCCTGGCCATCACCGGGCTGGCGCGGTTCTTCGGCGATGCGATCTACAGCTCTTCGATGGTCAAGAACGGCAAGCCCGCGCCTGATATTTTCCTGTTCGCCGCGGCGGCGATGGGCGCCAGTCCGGCCGACTGCGTCGTCATCGAGGATTCGCCTTTCGGCATCCAGGGCGCGGTTGCCGCCGGCATGACGGCGGTCGGCTATACAGGTGGCGGACATACTTATGCGGAGCATGCCGCACGGCTGATGGCCGCCGGTGCCGATTTCGTCTGCGCCGACTGGAGTGAAGTGAGCCGGCAATTGTCGGGGCTCGGTGTACCGGCGTAGCTAGTAAAGCCTAAGGCGGGCCCATTGGTCGCGCGGGATCACTGGCCCCACACGGAAATTAAAGGACAGGACCCTCGTCGCATTGGTGTCGACCTCGCACCGGAAGCCCAGATGATACCAGGCAGTTGTGGTGCGGAAGGCTACATCCGAGCCGTCAACAACATTGCCCGCTCTAAGTGGGACACTTGGGATCAGGTCGGGAAAGTAAGAGGCGTCCAGCAATTGCTGCTGCAACACACTGGCACAAAGTTTGGCTCCCCGCTGACTGCGCGGCAAACCACCCATCGAGGTCGTGGCCAACGCATCGTCAGTGGCACCCTGCGAGTAGAGTTTGCGAACGCCCGGAAGGCCCGAGTCGCGCTGCGATGCGGACTTCGAGACCTTGGGTTTCGGCGCATTTGCTGGTTTGGGCTTTGGCGCTTCGGCTGATGTGGGAAGCTCGACGTCGCCATCGGCAGCCAACGGCGTTGATAGCGCGCCCTGTTGCTTGGCGGCTTCGAGCCCCGCCTGCTTTTCTGCCTCCGGGTTGGCTGCCTGTTGTTTATCCACGTCCTCGGTTGAAGCTGCCTGCTTCTGCGCGTCCTTGGCTGGATCGGAGTCTGGTGGTGTGGCAGGCTGGTTTTCCGCCGGCTTCGGTTCGACCGGCGGCTTCGAAGGCTCATTCTTGGCCGGGAATGGCGAGCTGTCTTGAGCGCTGGTCCCATCCAGGGATTTCCTCGGGCCGGTATCCTTGTCGCCGAACTGAAAAACGGGCTTCAGGACCTCCACTGGCGGGGGCTTCTGCGCCTGCTTTTCCGACGGAGGCTGTTTCTCAACCTTCTGCTCAGGCGGTTTTTCTACCTTTGGTTCCGGTGGAGGCGGAACAGGTTTCGGCTTTGGCTGATCGGGCGGAGGCACGAGCGCGACATTGACCGGCTGCTCCTCCCGCAGCTGTTGGGGAGGGATTGGCAGCCCATATATCAGGATCGCCGCGATGAGCACGTGCAGGATCAGCGATGCGGGCACGCCCCACAACAGATTCCGACGCCGTTCTCGTCCCTCGTCCTTCATCACCTTCGATGTGGAATGAAATCGCGGCGGCTTCAAGCACGGGCACTGGATTGGCGCTATTTAACCGCCGACAGCTTGGCGACCTGGATGACCGGCGATTGCCCCGGCTCGGCGTGCCGGCCTAATTTAGCGGATACTTAGTGAATCCACGGCTGGCCCATTCGCCGGGCGGGATCAATGACCCAACACGGAAGTTGAAAGACAGGACCCTCGTCGCATCAGCGTCGACCTCGCACCGGAAGTTCAGACTGTACCATTGGGTTCTGGTGCTGAAGGCGGCATGCGGAGGGTTAAGGACGTTGCCCAGCTTCAGCGGAATGGTTGGCACCCATTTGGGCGAATAATCAGCACTTTGCAATTCCTGGTCCAGAACGTTGCCGCAAAGGTTGGCAACGCGCTGATCGCGCGGCACGTTGTCCATGGAGCTTGTGGCCAGCGCATTGCCGGTTGCGCCTTGCGAGTAAAGCTTTCTGACGCCCGGAAGGCCGGAGTAGATCGGCGATCCCGCAGCCTCGGTGTTGGTGGGATTTGACCTTCCCGCCTTCCCGCCTGGGGCTTTGAAGGCTGTTGCGGATTTGAACTTCATCGGCTTTGCGGGTTTAGGCTTTGCCTTTTCTTCCGAGGATGGAGGCGCCGGCTTGTCGGCGGCCTCGGCAGCCAATGGCTTTGGCGCCACGACCGCTTGCTTTTCGCCGGCTTGCGGCGTCGCCTGCTGTTTGTCGGTGTCTTCAGTCTCCTCCTTTTTCTCGCTTTGCGCGGGTTTTTCGTCCGGCACGTCGGTTGCCGGCTTCTCGTCGGCCTTGTTGGAGGCTGCCTGTTGCTCGGGATTTGCAGGCGCGGCGGATTGGGTCGGCGCGGGTTTCGGTTCGACTGGCGGCTTCGCGGCCTCATCCTTGGCCGGCAGCGGTGCATTGGCTTGAGCGCTGCCGCCGTCGAGAGATTTCTCAGGCCCCGTATCCTTTTCGCCATATTGAAAAACGCGCTTCAGAACCGGAATGTTCACCGGCTTGGGCGGCTGCTCGGGCGGTTTTTGAACCTTGGGTTCCGGCGGCTTTTCGACTTTGGGCTGCTTTGGCGGTGGGGGAACAGGTTTCGGCTTCGGCTGATCGGGCGGAGGCACGATCGCGACATTGACCGGCTGTTCCTCTCGCGGCTGTTGGGGACGTGGGGGCACGCCATACACCAGGAGCGCCGCGACAAGCACGTGCAGGATCAGTGATGCGGGGATACCCCACAACATATTCCGACGCCGTTCTCGTGCCTCGTTCATCCTGACCGATGTGGAATGAAATAGCGGCGGCTTCAAGCATAGGGATCGGATTGGCGCAATTTGGTCGCTGACAGCTTGGTGATCAGGATGATCACGCGCGGGCCTGCGTTACGAGTCGCGACTCACCCCGCCGAGCAAGTCATGCGGCGGCTCCCGCGGCAGGGATCAGCCAGCCGGATCTTATGCGCAGCCGGACCTGCGCACCGTTCTCCAGCACGACCGGATCGGGCTGCTCGAAACGCAAGGTCAGGTCGGGACCGGCAGCAGGCGTAAATTCTATGCGCGCGGCACCTCCCTGGTAGATCGCCCGCTTGACGAGACCGTCGAAGCCCGAGGCATCGGCGGAAAGCTCGATATCAGCGGATCGGCAGCATATCCTGGCGCCGGCGCGTGGCCGCTCGCCAGGCCGACAGCGGACCACCAGTTCGGTTCCGAGAACCCTGACCTTGCAACGGCCGCCGTCTTCGCTCGTCATCACATCCGCTGGCAGCAGGATGCCTTGCGAGATGAAGGAGGCCACCATCTCATTTGCCGGCTCATGATAGAGTTCGCGCGGCGTCGCAAGCTGCGCCAGGCGTCCGTGGTCCATCACCGCGATACGGTCGGCCAGCGCCATCGCCTCGGCCTGGTCGTGGGTGATGTAGACGATGGTCGTGCCCGTGCGCTTGTGAAAGGCGGCGAACTCGTCCTCCATCGAGGCTCTCAGATGCACGTCGAGATTGGCGAGCGGCTCGTCGAACAGCACCAGCGACGGCGCGGCGACAAGGCAACGCGCCAACGCCACGCGCTGGCGCTGACCGCCGGAGAGATTGGCCGGCCTGCGCTCGCCAAGGCCCTGCAGATTGACCAGCGCGAGCGCGTCTTCCACTTTTTGACGCGCGACGGCCTTGTCGAGCTTGGCCACCTTCAGCGAATAGCCGATATTCTCGGCGACGCTCATGTGCGGCCACAGCGCATAGTTCTGGAAGACGATGCCGACACGCCGCTTTTCCGGCGCGACGCTGCCGCCCTTGCCCGACACGACCTCGCCGCCGATGCGGATTTCGCCCGAAGTCACTTTCTCGAAACCGGCGACCAGCCGCAGCAACGTCGTCTTGCCACAGCCGGAAGGTCCGAGCACCGCCAGAAACTGGCCGTCAGCGACATCGATCGAGACATCCTTCACGGCATCGAAATCGGTGAAGCTCTTGGTCACATGGTCCAGCGTCAGTCGCGCCATGGCAGAACTCCGCTCGGAAGATGAGGGGCAAGCAGGTTGGTCACCAGCATCAGCGCGAAGGTGACCGCGACCGTGATGACGGACATCGCCGCCGCGTAGTTGGAATCACCGCCCTGCTCGAAGGAAAACATCACCACGCCGATCGTTTCGGCCCCCGATGACCACAGCAGCGCCGAGACGGTGAGTTCGCTGAGCGCCGTCATGAAGATCAGGAGGCCGCCGGCGATCGCCGCCGGTGCGACGAGCGGAAAGATGATGGTGCGCATACGCGTGAACAGGCCGGCGCCCGCCACCTGTGCGGCCTCCTCCAGCGCCCGGTCGATCTGATGATAGCCGCTGATGGTCGGCCGCAGCGCCAGCACCAGGAAGCGGGCGAGATAAGCGTAGAGGATAATCCAGACGGTGTTGTAGAGCTGGATGCCGGTCAGCGGGATCGGCCTGAGAAACAACAGCAGCGAGGCGATCGCCAGCACCACGCCGGGCAAGGCATAGGGCAGTTCGACCGACAGGTTGAGCAGCCGCACCCAGCGCTGCTTGCCCCAGGCGATGAGATAGCCGACCGGCACGGCAACGATAACCGCGAAGAAAGCAGCCACGATCGACAGCCAGAAACTGTTGAAGAAGGCGCGATTGGCGGCATCATGCTCGAACAGCACGAAACGGTAATTGTCGAGCGTCGCCGTTTTGGCGGTGAGCGCGATGCCGTAGCCCGGCACCAGCGAGGTCAGCACCAGCCCGAACAGCGGCAGGACCAGCACCAGCAGGATGAGCAGCCACATGCCGGCCTGGACGACCGGCCGCCAGCGGCCGAGCTCATAAGGTTCGGACGGCAGCGATGTCGAGGAAATACGGTAGTCGCGGCGACGGCTCATCCCCTCCTGGGCGAGGATGCCGGCCATGGCGATGATGCCGATCAGCACCGACAGAAACGCGGTCTCGCCGAGCACCGCCGGACCGCCGCCGGCCAGCTTCTGATAGATGAGCGTCGGCAGCACGAGATAGTTGGCGGGAATGCCGAGAAACGCCGGAATGCCGAAATTGCCGACACAGGAGACGAAGGCAAGTGCGGCCGCCGCCATGATCGACGGCGTCATCAAGGGCAGCACGATGGTGACCAGTACGGTGAACCAGTTCGCGCCGCCGGCGCGCGCCGCCTCGACCAGTTCGCGCGGCAGCTTGCGCAGGCCGGCACGCACCAGCAGGAAGACCAGCGGGCCGTATTGGACGCCAAGCAGCAGGATGATGCCCGAGGTCGAATAGAGCAGGTTCTTCGTGCCGAGCGGCGGCGCTGCCCCGAACAGTTTTAGGAACGGGCTCGCCGGGCCGAACAGTTGCAGCCAGGCCAGCGCCGTCACCTGCGGCGCGATCAGCAGCGGCATGACGTAGCAGAGCACCAGGGCGCTTCGGCCACGTATGTCGGTCAGCGAGACCAGCACGGCCACCAGCGTGCCCGACAGCACAGCCAGAAGAGTGCCGCCAATGCCGACGACCAGCGTGTGCCAGGTCGCGATCCAGGTTGCCGGGCTTCTCAGCCCGGCCTCCACGGCCACGGTCGTCAAGACGCCGCCGGGTGCCGCGATCTCCTTGACGAGGCGCAGCATGGGCAGCAGCGAAAGCAGCACAATGACGACGGCAACCGCCGCCGTCAGGGCCATTTCCTGGCCCCGGCTTTCCCTGATTCGTGCCGACATGATTGGTTTCCTGGGATCGGTCGATCGATTCGATCACGTTTCGCCGGAACTGGCGAGATGCCGTGGAAACGGCATCTCGCCTGACTGTCGGCTCAGCCGCCGAACAGTTCCGAGAACTTTGCCTTGTCGGCGTCAGTCTTGGCAACAATGGCCTTGGTGTCGAACGGCATCACCTTGATTTTGACGCCTTCCGGCAGCCAGTCGGGACGGCCGACCGAGGCGCGCGCCGGCAGATAGCCCATCGACAGCGCCAGCTTCTGGCCTTCATCGGACAAAATGAAGTCGACGAATTTTTTCGCGCCATCGACGTTCTTGGCGGTCTTCATGATGGCGACCGGCTCGGTCACGGCAGGCACGCCTTCGCTGGGGAAAACGAACTCGACCGGCGAGCCCTTCTTCTTGGCGTTCATCGCCATGAAGTCGACGAGGATGCCATAGGGCTTCTCGCCCGATGCCACCGACTTCAGCACCGCGCCATTGCCGCGCACGCTGACGGTGCTGTTGGTCTTCAGCTTCCGGAAGAAATCCCAGCCATAGTTAGCGTCGCCGACAAAGCCCGAAAGCAGGTAGGCGGCAGCGCCCGAATAGAGCGGGCTCGGCATGACCAGGCCGTCGGCATAGGCCGGCTTGGCAAGGTCTGCCCAATGCTCCGGCTTTTGCGCGGCCGCGGTGTTGTAGACGATGCCGGTGGTGATCAGCTTGCTGCCGAAATAGGTCTTGTCGGCGTCATAGGCATCCGCATCGATACCGTCGAGCTTGGCCCCGGGATAGGCCATCAACCGGTCATCCTTCTTCAGCAGCTCCATCGAGACCGCGTCGGCGATCAGGAGCACGTCGGGCTGCGGGCTGCCCGCGGCGAATTCGGCCGCCATCTTGGTCAGGATGTCGCTGGTTCCCGAGCGATAGATGGTAACGTCGATGCCGGGCTGCGCCTTCTTGAAGGCATCCACGGTCTTGGCCGCGTCCGCCTCGGGTTGGGATGTGTAGAGCGTCAGCGTTTCGGCATTTGCCACGCCGGCAAACAAAGTTGCGGCGAGCGCCAGTTGGCTGGCCAGCAGCTTGATGAATAGCGTCTTCATGAGACCTCCTGATCCTGTCTGTGCATGAGCGACCGGCATCCTGGCCGGTTTCCATATTCTCCCTGCACGGCCCATATGACTGGTGGATGACACTGAGTGTCAGCGTCCGGATCAGATCGCATTCATCAGGAAAGAGAGGCTGTCTGGCAGCCTCGAGTGGGGCCGGGAAGGCCCCGGGCACATCGCAACGAACAGCCTCAACGGAGCGGGAGGCGGGCTCCTGCTGTCAACCCGCTTTCCGCTGCCGGCATACTCCGAAGGCAGCGCGGAAAACCGTTCAGACCAGCATGCCCATCGGGTTCTCGATCAACTTCTTGAAGGCGACCAAGAGTTCGGCCCCCAGCGCTCCGTCAACCGCACGATGGTCGGTCGACAGCGTCACCGACATCACGGTGGCGATCTTGAC
>NZ_SRUZ01000129.1 GCF_004791165.1 Mesorhizobium sp. M8A.F.Ca.ET.218.01.1.1
CGAACGGTTTGCGCAGGGCCTCGCCAAGGGCTTGAGCGGCAAGGCCGCTTATGTCGAGGCCGGCTATCGGTCGACCGGCAATGCCGCCGAAGTCGGGGCCGCGAAATTGGTCAGGAATGGTAAGATTGCGGCACGCATCGCCGAGTTGCAGGCGCGGCAGGTGCGGCGGCTCGACGTGACGGTCGAAAGTATCGTAGCCGAGTTGGAGGAAGCGCGCGGGGCGGCGGTGGCTCACAAACAGCTTGCAGCGGCGGTGGCGGCTTCCCTGGGCAAGGCGAAGCTGCTCGGGCTGGTGATCGACAAGGCCGAGGTCGAGCAGACGCT
>NZ_SRUZ01000130.1 GCF_004791165.1 Mesorhizobium sp. M8A.F.Ca.ET.218.01.1.1
GCCTTGGCGGCACCTTCCATGATGGTTTTGTAGTCGAGGCCAACCTTCGCCAACTCAGTCATGCCCTGCGCAGCTTCAGTCGACGAGAAGACCGATGCCTGTCCGAGTTCCTGTGCCTTCTTCTCAGCATCGCCAAGAGCCTGTCCAGCCACGCCGGCGTTGACGGCGAAGCTGTTCATCGCCTTCTGGAAATCGCCGGCCTGCTTGAGGATGCCGACGCCAGCGCCAACGATCGGCAGCGTCAGTGCCGTCGCCATCGTCTTGCCGACGGCTTGGATCTGCTTTCCGGTGTCGACGAAGGACCCGCCGAGCGATTTGATCTGG
>NZ_SRUZ01000131.1 GCF_004791165.1 Mesorhizobium sp. M8A.F.Ca.ET.218.01.1.1
ACATCAAGAGCCTTCTTCTCGGCTCAGCTGCGGCCCTGATCGCAGTTTCGGGCGCCCGCGCCGCCGACGCGGTGACCGTCGCCGAGCCGGAACCGGCTGAATACGTCAAGATCTGCGACGTGTACGGCTCGGGCTACTTCTACATCCCCGGCACCGAAACCTGCCTGCGCATCGGCGGCTATGTCCGCTACGACATCGGCTTCGGCGACGTCGGCGCGTTCACAGGCGCTGAGTCCGTCGACCACCAGGATGGTGACGTGCAGGATACCTGGTACAAGAATGCCCGCTTCACGCTGAAGACCTGGACCGGCCAGGAAACCGAGC
>NZ_SRUZ01000132.1 GCF_004791165.1 Mesorhizobium sp. M8A.F.Ca.ET.218.01.1.1
GTCGAGGTCGAAACCGAAATCGGGACGCAGGTCATCCGCGCCGAGACCGTCGTGATCGCCACCGGGTCGGCGCCTGTCGAGCTGCCGTTCCTGCCCTTCGGTGGTCCGGTGATCTCATCCACCGAGGCGCTGGCCCTCGGCGAAGTGCCGAAGAAGCTCGCGGTCGTCGGCGGCGGCTATATCGGCCTGGAGCTCGGCATGGCCTTCGCCAAGATGGGCGCCAAGGTCACTGTGGTCGAAGCGCTGCCGCGCGTGCTGGCGCAATATGATGCCGAGCTGACAAGGTCCGTGCTCAAACGCCTGGGCGAGCTCGGCGTCGAGGTG
>NZ_SRUZ01000133.1 GCF_004791165.1 Mesorhizobium sp. M8A.F.Ca.ET.218.01.1.1
GGAACACCTGAAGCGGGCTTGCTCCGACCGAACGCATGGCGTCGACAGGGCCCATGTCGATCGCCTCCAGTTCGTCGGAGAACAGCTTGCCGGCGAAACCGACGAAATCAAGCTGCCATGCTGGCAACCAGCGGGGAAACGGCCTCAAGAGCACCGCTCATGGAGTGGGCGCGGGCATCGTCGCCGCGCGACATGTTTTCCGCCCGGATGAAATCGAGGTCCTTGATGCCGATGAAGCCGAAAGCCGTTTTGAGATAGTTCTCCTGGAAGTCCATGGAGGCCAGCGGACCGGAAAGATAAGAACCTCCGCGCGTCGAAACGAT
>NZ_SRUZ01000134.1 GCF_004791165.1 Mesorhizobium sp. M8A.F.Ca.ET.218.01.1.1
AAGGGAATCTCCTGGTTGCCGATGCGCACCCTATTGGGCAGGAACAGCACCTGGTCGCGCGGCACCTGGTATTTTTCCGAAGCGAAATTGGCCAGCCGGTCCTTGATCTGGCGCGCGGCGTTCTGCGCCGCCATGCCGTTGAGGTCGGAGCCCGAGGAAGCCGCGGTGGCGGAGGTGTTCGGCACCTTGCCGGTGGTGGTCGCGGTGATCTTCACCTGGTCGAGGTCGATCTGGAATTCCTCCGCCACCACCTGCGCCACCTTCAGGTAGAGGCCTTGTCCCATCTCGGTGCCGCCATGGTTCAGGTGCACCGAGCCATCGGT
>NZ_SRUZ01000135.1 GCF_004791165.1 Mesorhizobium sp. M8A.F.Ca.ET.218.01.1.1
AGCGCCCGCTGACGGTGCTGGTGCTGCGCCTGGGCATCATCGGCATGGTGGTGTTCGGCGCATTCCACAATGCAACCCTGGCCTGGGCGCTGGGTGACATCGGCGTCGGCCTGATGAGCTGGCTGAACATCATCGCCATCCTGCTGCTGCAAAGGCCTGCCCTGGCCGCACTGCGCGACTACGAGCAGCATCGCCAGGCCGGCAAGGATCCGCTGTTCAACCCGAAACTGCTGGGCGTGCGCAACACCAGCGTGTGGGAAGGCTGACAGGATCGGGGTCAGATCCCTCGCCAGGGCGAGGGCTCTGACCCACGCCATTGCCCG
>NZ_SRUZ01000136.1 GCF_004791165.1 Mesorhizobium sp. M8A.F.Ca.ET.218.01.1.1
TCGTCATTGCCGATGAGGTCCAGTCCGGTTTCGGCCGGCTCGGCCAGGGCATGTGGGGCTTCGCCAATTATGGCCTCGAACCTGACATCGTCACCATGGGCAAGCCGATCGGCGACGGGCACCCAATGGGCGCGGTGATCGTGCGGCCGAAGCTGGTGAGCTCGTTCGGTTCGAACACCGGCTACTTCAACACTTTCGGCGGCAATCCGGTCGCGGCCGCCGTCGGCATCGCGGTGCTCGACGTGATCGAGGGCGAGGGGCTGATCGAGAACGCGCGCACGGTCGGCGCCTATACCGGAGAACTGCTGGACGCCTTGAAAAG
>NZ_SRUZ01000137.1 GCF_004791165.1 Mesorhizobium sp. M8A.F.Ca.ET.218.01.1.1
TTGCCATTTCATGTTCCGCTAATGCATAGCATGGGAGCACATGTCTAGCGGGTTTTGACGTTGGCGTGTAGGGCCAGATGATTAGCCAATCTCCCCCCTTGTGGGGGAGATGTTCGGCAGGACATAGTGGGGCGCGTAGTATCGCGGCCTATCGAGCCCAATCAATGTTCCACCGAAGTTGGCGATGGTGATTGCAAAGAGACCGGCAGGTTGGCGGGACAGCGCCCCCCTCTGCCCTGCCGTGCATCTCCCCCACGAGGGGGGAGATTAGCTCTACTCCGCCGTCCCTTCCTCATATTCCGCCGACATGGTCAGCCATTTT
>NZ_SRUZ01000138.1 GCF_004791165.1 Mesorhizobium sp. M8A.F.Ca.ET.218.01.1.1
GGACCGAAAAATTCACATCGAACCGATCGGTTCGTTCGCGCCCTAGAACGGCTTGCGAACGGCTAGTTTTCATCGTAGTCACCAGCGTTTCTCCGGACGAACGCGGACACCTGCTTCTCTCTGAAACGATCGCTACGCACCGCTACGGCGGCCTCCAGTCCTGCCTTTGTCAGGTTCCAGCCGACGCGCTCTTTGTACTCGGCCAGCTTTGCCGCCTTGAGCTTATGCGTTGCGCGCCCCGCGCGGGCCTTGTGCGGCTTGCCCTTCGCATCAGACCACCCGAGCGTCTCCGCCATTTCATGCAGCGATTGTTTGCCGTCCC
>NZ_SRUZ01000013.1:0-143953 GCF_004791165.1 Mesorhizobium sp. M8A.F.Ca.ET.218.01.1.1
AGAAACCGGAGATCCATCTCAAGACGCTCGGCAAGTCGGCCGAAGAGATGGTAGATACCCTGGAACACTGGCTGGACGAGCGTGACATTGCCGAAGAGCAATATGACAATGGCGGCGGCATCTGACGACAGGCCGATGCTCGAAATCTTCGAGCGGCTGGCGCTGGCGGCCGGGCGCGAGGTCATGCGCGTGTTCCATGCCGGCTGCGCGGTCGACCGCAAATCGGACTCCTCGCCAGTGACCGAGGCGGACCGCGAGAGCGAGAAGATCATTCTTGCCGGCCTGCGTACGGAATTCCCCGACATTCCCTGCGTGGCCGAGGAAGAAGCGGCTGCCGGTGTCATGCCGGGCGAACTTGGCGAGGCTTTCTTCCTTGTTGATCCGCTTGACGGCACCAAGGAATTCGTCAACCGGCGCACCGACTTCACCGTCAATATCGCGCTTGTCCGCCATGGCGTGCCGGAAGTTGGCGTCGTCTTCGCCCCTTGCGGTGGCCGCTTCTTTTCCGGTCTGCCGGGCAGGGCGGAAGTCCTCGACATCGACGGCGATTACCAGATTATCGCCCGTCGGCCAATTTCGGTGAGAACGGCCGCGTCGCCGCTGGCAGTGGTCGCCAGCCGCTCGCACAACACGCCGGAAACCGAAGCCTATATTCGCGACCTTGGCGCCGCCGAGATCGTCTCGGTCGGTTCGTCGCTGAAATTCTGCCTCCTCGCCAATGGCGAGGCGGATGTCTATCCGCGCTTCGGTCGCACCATGGAATGGGACACCGCGGCGGGTGACGCGGTGCTGCGCGCCGCCGGCGGCACGACGCGCACGCTGGACGGCAAGCCCTTGGCCTATGGCAAGCGCAACCAGGCCGATGACGAGGACTTTGCCAATCCGCATTTCATTGCCAGCGGCAGCGCTGCAACCGGAAGGCGCATCGAACGTTGAGGTGGAAACCTCCCGTAGATGGCCTATCCTGTATGGACGTTCCCTGAGTCGGTAGTTGAATGTCCTTTTTTCAGAAATGCCATGCCGTCACTTTGGGCGGATTTCCGGTATGGACCAGCAGTCGCGATGAACTAGGCCTCAGGATGTTGCTGGGCCTCTACGCCCTCTCTCCCGCCCTTTTCGTCTTCGTCGAAATGTCTCCCACTGCCCTGGCATTTGTCGCGGCACTCATGGGTGCTCTTACACTTTTTACCAAGGGGGCACGCTTTGGCAGGGCAACGATAGGCCTGGCCGTCACTCTGGCTCTCTTGTCCGGCTTTGTCCTGTCGAGCGCCCTGTGGTCGATCGACGCGAGCCGCTCTCTCATGGCGGCGAAGGACGTGTTTGGCTACTCGGTCGCCGCCATCTTGCTGTTTGAGTGCATTCTGGCGCTTCCGGACGCTCAACGCGACCGGCTGGCACGGGTCTCGTTATTCGGCATGTTGATTGGCCTGGTGTCGGTGATGGGTTGGGAACTGTATTTTGCGTTTTTGACCGAAGATCCAAGATTTGTGGAAAATGTTTTCACCCTCCACAAGATCACGGTCTACGGAGCTTTTTTTGCCGTCATATTTCTTGCGCAGCCGAGGCTGGTCTGGAAGGGGCTTGCGGCTCTCTTTGCCGTGCTGACATTGCTCTACGGCCAATCGACCGGCGTCAATCTGGCGATTGTCTTCGTGGCGGCGATGTTTGTCATGCCCGCCAAATACCGCCAGCACGCCTTGGTCGGATTCTTCGCCGCCTATTTGTCTCTTGCCCTGATTGCCCCTTTCGTCGTCTCGCCGCTGTTTGCCTACCTCAAAACAACGGGCTGGCTGGCTTTCTATCCGGGAACGTTCGCCGCGCGGCTTGATCTTTGGCAGATGATCTCGCCCCACATTGCGGAGCAGCCGGTTCTCGGCCATGGCGCCAATACGATGAGAAACGCGGTCGGGGTCGTGGTGAATCCCACATATTACGCGCAGGCGGATCTTCCGAGCGCGCACAATATCGTATTCGATTTGTGGTACGAGTTGGGAGCGCTGGGCATCATTGTGTACGGGGTGCTCCTGGGCACGATCATAAGAATGATCGGCCGTTTGAGCGGCCCCTGCCATTTCATAGCCAGCAGCTATCTGATCATAGCTGTTGTCGAACTGTCGGTCGACCATCGGATCTGGTTGTCATGGGTGCTGGGCACTTTGGTCTTCACAGCGGGCATCTGCATATTGCAGTGCCGTTCCGTGGCCCGGCCGGGAACGGATGACCGGATCACAAGACGCGCGGCGACCTTCTCAAAATAGCGGCGCGAAGCGCACGACCGCCTATGCCGGCGAGGTGTCGCCTCTGGTATCCGGCGCCTTATTCGGCCGCGGCCTGCGCCGAGTTCGAGCCGATATAGTTGCGGATCGTTTCGATGATCCGGTTCTGGTCAGCCTCGCTGAGATAGGGGTGCATCGGCAGGCACAGGATGCGTTTCGGCAGGTCCTCCGAAACCGCGAGACCGGTCGGCGTGCGCGGGTAGTCGCGATAGGCGATCTGCTCATGCAGCGGCTTGACATAGTAGATGACGGACGGGATGCCCTTTTCGCTCAGATGCCCCTTAAGGCCATCGCGTTTCGGCGTCTCGATCGCGTATTGCGCCCACGCCGAGCGGCTGCCATCCAGGTTGCGGGCGGCGGTGACGATGTCGCCGAGGCCTTCCGCGTAACGCTGGGCGACCACTTGCCGCGCCACCATTTCTTCCTCGAGGATGGCGAGCTTCTCGATCAGGATCGCCGCCTGAAGCGTATCGAGCCGTGAATTGATGCCGACGCGGACGTTGTCGTACTGCGTCTCGCCCTTGCCGTGGAAGGCGAAGGAACGCAGCGCGTCGGCCAGAGCGTCGTCATTGGTGAACATCGCGCCGCCGTCGCCATAGCAGCCGAGCGGCTTGGCCGGATAGAAGCTGGTCGAGCCGACATGGCCGAACCCGCCGCACATCCTGCCTTCGAGCGAGCCACCCATGGACTGGGCGGCATCCTCGATCACCAATAGGCCTTCGCGATTGGCGATGGCCATGATCGCCTCATAGTCGGCGGCAAGACCGAACAGGTCGACGGGGATGATCGCCTTCGGCTTCAGTCGGCCTTCCTTCTTGATGGCCGCGATCGCCGCCTCGAGGCTGGCGATGTCGATGTTGTAGGTCTTCGGATCGACATCGACGAAAACCGGCTCGGCCTTGGCCAGCGCCACCACTTCCGCCGTGGCGGCGAAGGTAAAGCTCGGCACGAACACCGCGTCACCTGGGCCGATGCCGGCGGCGAACAGCGGCAAAAGCAATGCGTCGGTGCCGTTGGCGCAGGCAACCACATGCTTGACGCCGACATAGGCGGCGAGCTTCTTCTCGAATTCGGCGACCTGGGGGCCTAGGATGTAGCGGCCATCTTCGACGACGTGGTCGACCGCGGCTTTCAGCCGGTCGCGGATTCGTTCGCGCTGCGCGCCAAGATCGATGAACTGCATGTCGGCCTCAATACCTGCCACTAACCGGCCCGCTGGTACCAGACTTGGCGCGGCTGAAAAAGCCGGCTGCGGGCCGGGCATATGGCGCAAGTGTCGCAGCCCGTTACCGTGTTTTGCCGGCGCATTGGCCTAAAAAGCCGGGAATCCGGCCTTGGCGGCGCAATTCAGGCCATGTCTATCGCGGTTTTCCGGCGCATGGAAACATAAAGTGATCGCGCTGGAGGGCCGATCAGCCGATCTCGTGCCGCCATGGGGAATTGGCGCCGGCCCGTGATACCGTCACCGCCGCCGCCTTGGCGCCGAGCGCCAATGCTTTGCCGATAGCGTCTTGCGACAGGCTGGAAATCGCCGCCTTCGTCAGCAGGCCTTGCTCATGCAGGGAGGCAAGGATGCCGGCATTGAACGTGTCTCCGGCGCCGACGGTGTCCACCACCTTCACTGTCTCCGGCATGACGGTGACACGGTGCTGCTTGCTATAGCCAACGGCGCCTTCGCTGCCATGCGTGACGACGATCAGTTTCGGGCCGCGGTCGAGCCAATTGCGCACGACATCCTCGTGCGAACCGGCTTCACCGAACCAGTTGAGGTCTTCGTCCGAAAGTTTGACGATGTCGGCCATCGCCATCATCTCCCGGATGCGCCTGAGGTGCTTGGCCTTGTCGGGGATGAAGTTCGGCCGGATGTTGGGATCGAGCATCATCACGCGGGCCTCGTGCTCGCGCCGCATGAATTCCTCATAGGCCGAGCCAGCCGGCTCCGAGATCAGGCTGATGGCGCCGAACAGCATCGCCTCGATCTCGCCGCCGAGTTGCGGCAGGTCCTCGATGGTCAGCATGCGCCCGGCCGTGTTCTCGTCATAGAAGGTGTAGGTCGCCTGGCCGTTGTTCAGCCGCACGAAGGCCAGTGTCGTCGGCCGGGGCGATGTGTGCGCGTAGGTCGAACTGACCTTGCTCGCTCCGAGCGCCTCCCTGAATTGCCCGCCAAACAGGTCCGACGACAGGCCGGAGAAGAAGCCGGCCGGCGCGCCGAGCCGGCCGAGTGCGATCGCCGTGTTGAAAACAGCGCCGCCGACATAGGGAGCGAAGGCCGGCTCACCCTGCGTGGTGGTGCGCGGCAGCATGTCGATGAGGGCTTCGCCACAGCAGAGGATCATGGCTTCCTGGTCTCCGGCGGATAGATCACGCCCTTGCGGATGATGATGTTGGCGTAAAGCCGCGGCTCGCTCGTCGCGACGATGGCATGCGCCGATTTGACCCGTGCATAGAAGTCGGCGCCGGCCAGCGCAACCACCTTGCGGCCTGGTGCACGTTTGGCGCAGATCGCCTCCATTTCACGATGGACAGGGTCGGCAAGCGACGGATCGCCTTTCACCGAGGCTCGAAACAGCGCCTCCGGAACCGCGTCGTCGACCGGAAGCAGCGTCAGTATCGCGTCGAGTACGGGAATGAGGGCATGGCCGTCGGTCCGGATGAGGCGTCTTGCCTGCTCCAGCGCCGGATAGTTCCCGTCGACCAGGGCAATCTCGTCACCATGCCCCATGGCGCGCAACGTTGCCAGAAGCTCCGGACCAAGCAGCGCCGGAATCCCGATCAGCATTCAGGCGCTCCTGGCGATCGTCGTCGAACCGATCAGGAAGCGTTCGGAAAGCGGCAAGCTGGCGCCGCCGAGCGCCCGTGCATGGATGCCCACGCTTCCCTCGCGGACCGCCGGAAGTTTCAGCCCTTCGCCGTCGATGGCGCCGATTGCCGTCACGACCGCCTCGACCAGCTTCTTGCGCACGGCCTTCGGCATCCACCCGTCGATCACCGCGGCCTCGAAATCGATGACCGAGGACGCTGCGACGATGGCGTAAGCGAGTGCCTGCGAGGCGCTGGCGATCCACTCGTCGAGTTCGGCGCCGATCTCCCCCCAATCCTCGGGTGAGGTCCACAGATACGAGGCCTCGACGCCACGCGCATTGAGTGTTTTTTCGAGCATGGCGATCGAGGCCACGTCGATCAGCTGGGTCGGTTTTCCACCCGGCCCGGGCACGGGCATGGAGCCGAGCGCGCCGGCATTGCCGGTCGGTCCGCCGAACAGCCGGCCGTTGAGCACAATGCCGCCACCGGCAAAGGCGCCGATGTAGAAATAGACGAAGTCCCGCGCCGCGCCCGTCTGGCCGAAGACCAGTTCGGCGCCGCAGGCCGAGGTGGCGTCGTTCTGCAGATAGACCGGAAAATCGCACTGCGTCTGGATGTCGGTCCTGATATCGCGATGGCGCCATTCGTCCATGACCTCGCGCGGCGCGCCGGCGGTGTCGGCCCAGTTCCACAGCTCGAACGGCATGGCGATGCCGAGTCCGGCAATGCGTTTGTCCTGCGCCGGTGTCAGCGCGCCGCGCATCGTCTTCATGCCTGACGTGACGAACTCGACCGTTTCGCGTGGGGCAGGGTAGCGGTAGGAGTGCTGCAGCATTGCGCGCACGTTGCCGAGGAAATCGATCAGCACGAGTTCGGCGCTGCGGCGGCCGATCTTGAGGCCGATGAAGAAGGCGCCTTCGGGGTTGAGCGCCATGGGGATCGAGGGCTGGCCGATCTTGCCGCGCAACGGCGCCTGACGGACGAGCAGGCTTTCTTCCTCCAGTTCGCGCATGATGACCGAGACTGTCTGCGCCGAAAGTCCGGTCATGCGGGCGATGTCGGACTTCGCCAGACTGCCGTGCTGACGCACCAGCGAAAGCACCAGGCGCTCATTGTGATCGCGCATGCCGCTCTGGTTGGTGCCGCGGTGAATAAGGCTCTCATTCGCTTCGGGCGAACCATGCCTCGCAGTGGCGGTCTCCACCCTGTTCCTCCCGTCGTTTCCCCGGCAATGCTTTTGGGTCAGAATGAGTGAAGGACGCAAGGCTGTCAATAATAAATAAGAGTGATTTAATTATTGACAGATGCCTTGGTCTGGTGTTTTTTGATCTGGCATCCGCGCTGGGAGAAGTCGCCTGGATGCCGTGCGGGTGCCGGTTGGCCGGCATTCGAAAATGTTCCACTGGGAGGAAAATCGTGACCAATACAAAATTGTTGAAGTCCACCGTTTTTGCGGCGGCCGCGCTGGGTCTGATGGCGTTCGCTTCGTCCGCATCCGCCGCCGGCGTCGGCGCCTGCCTGATCACCAAGACCGACACCAATCCGTTCTTCGTCAAGATGAAGGAGGGCGCTACCGCCAAGGCCAAGGAACTCGGCGTCGATCTCAAGACCTATGCGGGCAAGATCGACGGTGACAGCGAGAGCCAGGTGGCGGCGATCGAAAGCTGCATCGCCGACGGCGCCAAGGGCATTTTGATCACCGCGTCCGACACCAAGGGCATCGTGCCGACGGTGAAGAAGGCGCGCGATGCGGGCCTGCTGGTGATTGCGCTCGACACGCCGCTCGATCCGATCGACGCCGCCGACGCGACCTTCGCAACCGACAATCTGGAGGCCGGCAAGCTGATCGGTGCCTGGGCCGCCGCGACGCTGGGCGACAAGGCCAAGGACGCCAAGATCGGCTTCCTCGACCTGACCCCCTCGCAGCCGACCGTGGACGTTCTGCGCGATCAGGGCTTCATGATGGGCTACGGCATCGACGTGAAGGATCCCAACAAGATCGGCGATGAGACCGATCCGCGTATCGTCGGCCACGATGTGACGAACGGCAATGAAGAGGGCGGCCGCAAGGCGATGGAAAACCTTCTGCAGAAGGACAACACCATCACCGTCATTCACACCATCAACGAGCCGGCCGCGGTCGGTGCCTACCAGGCGCTCAAGGCCGTCGGCCTCGAAAGCCAGGTGCTGATCGTCTCGGTCGACGGCGGCTGCCCCGGCGTGAAGTCGGTCACCGAAGGCGTCATCGGCGCCACCTCGCAGCAATATCCGCTGCAGATGGCCGCGCTCGGCATCGAGGCGATCGCCGCTTTCGCCAAGGATGGTACCAAGCCGAAGCCGACCGAGGGCAAGAACTTCTTCGACACCGGCGTCAACCTCGTCACCGACAAGCCGGCCAAGGGCGTCAAGTCCATCGACACCAAGGAAGGCCTCGCCAAGTGCTGGGGCTGATGCTGGCCTGACCGGTAACAGAACCGATCGGCCGGGGGGACTTGATCCCCGGCCGCATCGGGTGGACGATACATCACTGTAAACGCGAACAATCCCGGCGACAGACCGGAAGGCGTGGACGGCGTAAGCGCGTGGCTGAAGCCCTACGGGGAGGAAACATGGCTCAAGCTCAGGAATTCGAGAAGGTTCTCTCGGCCAGCGACACAAGCGTGGCCGCTTTCGACGAGCACAAATCAGCCGTCAAGCGCATCCAGCATTTTCTGCATTCAACGCCGGCGGCGGTGCCGCTGATCGTGCTGCTTCTGTCGATCATCATCTTCGGCATCGCGATCGGAGGGCGGTTCTTCTCGTCCTACACGCTGACGCTGATCCTGCAGCAGATCGCCATCGTCGGCATTCTCGGGGCCGCTCAGACTCTGGTCATCCTGACCGCCGGCATTGACCTGTCGATCGGGGTGATCATGGTGATTTCTGCCGTGATCATGGGCAATTGCGCGGTCAGCTACGGCATGCCGAGCGTGCTCGCCGTGGCGATCGGGCTTGCCGCCGGTGCGGCTTGCGGGCTGCTGAACGGACTGCTGGTCGCCTATATGAAGTTGCCGCCCTTCATCGTGACGCTTGGCACCTGGAACATCGTCATGGCCACGAACTTCATCTATTCGGCCAATGAGACGATCCGCGACACCGACGTCGACACTCAAGCGCCGCTGCTGCATCTGTTCGCCCTGAGCTTCAAGGTCGGCACGGCGGTGCTGACGCTCGGTGTCATTGCCACGGTCGTGCTCGTGATGGTCCTTTGGTACGTGCTCAACCACACCGCATGGGGCCGTCATGTCTACGCCGTCGGCGACGACCAGGAGGCGGCGAAGCTGTCTGGCATCCAGACCAAGAAGGTGCTGGTGACGGTCTACACCCTTGCCGGGCTGATCGCCGCTTTCGCGGCCTGGGTCTCCATCGGCCGCAACGGCTCGATCTCGCCATCAGCCGCCGTCACCGACTACAATCTGCAGGCCATCACCGCGACGGTGATCGGTGGTATTTCTCTCTTCGGCGGTCGCGGCTCCATCCTCGGCACCTTGTTCGGCGCGATGATCGTCGGCGTCGTCTCGATGGGCCTCAACATGCTGGGCGCCGATCCGCAATGGAAAGTGCTCCTCACCGGCGTGCTGATCATCGGCGCCGTCGCCATCGACCAATGGATCAGAAAGGTTTCGGCATGACCCAGGAACCCATCCTCACCGCGCGCGGCCTGGTCAAGCGCTATGGCCGCGTCACCGCTCTCGACAATGCCGATTTCGACCTATACCCCGGCGAAATCCTTGCCGTCATCGGCGACAACGGCGCCGGCAAGTCGTCGCTCATCAAGGCGATTTCCGGCGCGGCCGTGCCGGACGAGGGCGAAATCCGGCTTGAAGGCAAACCCGTCTCCTTCAAGTCGCCGATGGAAGCGCGCGAAGCCGGCATCGAAACCGTCTACCAGAACCTCGCGCTGTCGCCGGCGCTGTCGATCGCCGACAACATGTTCCTCGGCCGCGAGATCCGCAAACCCGGCTTCGTCGGCCAGTGGCTTCGCATGCTGGACCGTCCGGCAATGGAAAAGCGCGCCCGCGACAAGCTTACCGAACTCGGCCTGATGACCATCCAGAACATCAGCCAGGCGGTGGAGACGCTGTCGGGCGGCCAACGCCAGGGCGTGGCGGTGGCCCGCGCCGCCGCCTTCGGCTCGAAGATGGTCATCATGGACGAGCCGACGGCGGCGCTCGGCGTCAAGGAGAGCCGCCGCGTGCTCGAACTGATCCTCGACGTGAAGAAGCGCGGCCTGCCGATCGTGCTCATCTCGCACAACATGCCGCACGTCTTCGAAGTGGCCGACCGCATCCACATCCACCGTCTTGGCCGTCGCCTGTGCGTCATCGACCCCAAGCAATATACGATGTCTGATGCCGTTGCCTTCATGACCGGTGCAAAAGCACCCCCGGAGACGGCATTGGCGGCCTGAACTGCCTGATTGCCGCTGGGTAAGGAGGCGGGGGTGTTCTCTAAATCGATTGAAAACATGCTGCAATGCACTAGGATGGGCTGGGAGAAACGGTGAAAGCCGGTATGATCAGGCCAAACCGAACGAGAGGCGATATGACATCCGCCATGACGATCGAAGCCCCCGCTCTCGACAATCCCGATCCCAAGACGCTCGCCGAAGAAGTCTTGATGTCGCTCAAATACCGGGTCGGCAAGGACACCACCGTCGCGACCCAGTACGACTGGCTGACCGCCTCGATCAAGGTCGTGCGCGACCGCGTCGTCGACCACTGGATGCAGGCGACCAAGGAAGCCTACGACCAGCAGGAAAAGCGCGTCTATTACCTGTCGCTCGAGTTCCTGATCGGACGTCTGATGCGCGACGCCTTTTCCAATCTCGGCCTGATGGAGAACATGCGTGAGGCGCTGTCCTCGCTCGGCGTCGATCTCGACCTGATCGCCGCGCTCGAGCCGGACGCTGCCCTTGGCAATGGCGGCCTTGGCCGGCTCGCCGCGTGCTTCATGGAAAGCATGGCGACCGTCGACATTCCCGCGCATGGCTACGGCATCCGCTATGCCAACGGCATGTTCCGCCAGGAAATCCATGACGGTTGGCAGGTCGAACTGCCCGAGACCTGGCTGGACCACGGCAACCCCTGGGAGTTCGAGCGGCGCGAGCGCTCCTTCGAAGTCGGCTTCGGCGGTTCGGTCGAATCGATCACCTCCAGGGACGGCCGGCTCGAACGCCATGTCTGGAAACCGAGGGAGCATGTTCTGGCGGTTGCCTATGACACGCCCGTGGCCGGCTGGCGCGCCAAGCGCGTCAACACGTTGCGCCTTTGGTCAGGCATGCCGATCGATCCGATCCTACTCGACAAGTTCAACGCCGGCGACCACATCGGGGCGCTGGCCGAAAGCAACAAGGCCGATGCGCTGTCGCGCGTGCTCTATCCCGCCGATTCCCACATGGCCGGACAGGAACTCAGGCTCAGGCAGGAATATTTCTTCTCCACCGCCTCGCTGCAGGACATCGTCCAGCGGCATCTGAGCCAATATGGCGACCTGAAGTCGCTTCCCGACAAGGCGGCGATCCACCTCAACGACACCCATCCGGCAATCGCCGTGCCGGAGTTGATGCGGCTTCTGATGGACGTCCACGGCATGGATTTCGATCTCGCCTGGGATATCACCAAGCGTACCTTCGGCTACACCAACCACACGCTGCTGCCCGAGGCGCTGGAAAGCTGGCCGGTGCCGCTGTTCGAGCGGCTTTTGCCGCGTCATATGCAGATCGTCTACGCCATCAACGCGCAGGTGCTGCTGGAGGCGCGCGCCACTGATCAATTCTCCGATGAGCAGATCAGCCGTATCTCGCTGATCCAGGAGAATGGCGACCGCCGGGTGCGCATGGGCAATCTGGCCTTTGTCGGTTCGCATTCGATCAACGGCGTGTCGGCGCTGCATACCGAACTGATGAAGGAGACGGTGTTCGCCGACCTGCACCGGCTCTATCCCGACCGCATCAACAACAAGACCAATGGCATCACGCCGCGGCGCTGGCTCATCCAGTGCAATCCGGGCCTTACCGCGCTCGCCCGCGAGACGATCGGCGATCGCTTCATGGATGACATCGAGGCGATCAAGGGGCTCGATCCGCTCGCCGACGACACCGCCTTCCGCGAAAAATTCGCCGCCGTGAAGCGCCAGAACAAGGTGAGGCTAGCCAACTTGGTCGCCGACCGCCTCGGCATCAAGCTCGACCCTTCGGCGCTCTTCGACATTCAGGTCAAGCGTATCCACGAATACAAGCGTCAGCTCCTCAACATCCTCGAAGCGATCGCGCTCTATGACCAGATCCGCTCGCATCCCGAGCGCGACTGGATGCCACGCGTGAAATTCTTCGGCGGCAAGGCCGCGCCCAGCTACCACAACGCCAAGCTGATCATCAAACTGGCCAACGACGTCGCCAGGGTGATCAACAGTGACCCTTCGGTGCGCGGCCTGCTCAAGGTCGTGTTCGTACCGAACTACAATGTCAGCCTGGCCGAGGTGCTGATGCCGGCCGCCGATCTCTCGGAGCAGATCTCGACCGCCGGCATGGAAGCGTCGGGAACCGGCAACATGAAGTTCGCGCTGAACGGCGCACTGACCATCGGCACGCTCGACGGCGCCAATGTCGAGATCAAGGAGCATGTCAGCGACGACAACATCTTCATCTTTGGCCTCACCACCGAAGAAGTCGCCGAGCGGCGCAACAATGGCTACAATCCCCGCGGCGTCATCGAGGCGTCCCCCGAACTGGCGCAGGCGGTCGCGGCCGTTTCTTCGGGCGTCTTCTCCCCCGATGATCCCAATCGCTACCGCGATCTGATCAACGGCCTCTACGACAGCGACTGGTTCATGGTCGCGGCGGATTTCGACGCCTATGCCGCCTGCCAGCGCGACGTCGATGCCGTCTGGCGCAACAGCCCGGACTGGTACGCCCGCGCCATCCGCAACGTCGCGCGCGTCGGCTGGTTCTCTTCCGATCGCACGATCCGCCAATACGCCAAAGAAATCTGGAACGTGCCCGTCTGATATGATTGCATGAGGCCACGAACGATGGCCGCAAAAACAAACATTTGGTGCCCGGGGAGGGCGACCGCCTGATGAGGAAGCCGCGCGCGACCGCTGCGACAAGCGGGCCGGACGGACTGGCGTCAGCCAGCGATGTCGAGGCGATTGTCGCCGGTACGCACGGTGATCCTTTTGCGGTTCTCGGTGTTCAGGAGGCCGGCAAGAGCCTGTTCGCGCGCTGCTTCGTTCCGCATGCGCAGTCCGTCACCGCCTACACGCTGACCGGCATCGAGGCAGGCGAATTGACCAGGCGCGACGAAGCCGGTTTCTTCGAGGGCAAGCTGTCGATCAGGAAGCGCCAGCCGCTCCGCTACCACGCGCGCAATGCCGGCGGCGACTGGTGGCTGACCGATCCCTATTCGTTCGGTCCGGTGCTCGGACCGATGGACGATTACTATATCGCCGAGGGCTCGCATCTCAGGTTGTTCGACAAGCTCGGCGCCCATGTCATTGAGCACGAAGGCGCCACCGGCGTGCATTTCGCGGTATGGGCCCCAAATGCCAGGCGCGTCTCGGTGGTCGGCGATTTCAATGACTGGGACGGGCGCCGGCATACGATGCGCGACCGTCGCGACACCGGCATCTGGGAGCTGTTCATTCCCGATATCGGCGCCGGCCGGCCCTATAAATATGAAATCATAGGTCCCGACGGCGTGAGATTGCCGCTGAAAGCCGATCCATTCGCCTTCAAGTCGGAGCTGCGCCCGGCAACGGCCTCGGTGACCGCGGTGCCCCCGGCGCATCCATGGGGCGACGAGGCGCATCGCAATTTCTGGCGCAACGCCGACCCCCGGCGCGAAGCCATCTCGATCTACGAAGTCCATGCCGGTTCCTGGCAGCTTCGCGACGACGGCACCTTCCTGTCCTGGGATGAGCTGGCCGACCGGCTGATCCCTTATGTGGTCGAGGCCGGGTTCACCCACATCGAATTCCTGCCGATCTCCGAGCATCCCTATGACCCGTCCTGGGGTTATCAGACCACCGGCCTCTACGCGCCATCGGCCCGCTTCGGCGATCCGGACGGCTTTGCTCGCTTTGTCGATGGCGCCCATCGTGCCGGCATCGGCGTAATCCTAGACTGGGTGCCGGCGCATTTTCCTGTCGACGAGCACGGTCTGGTCCATTTCGACGGCACCGCGCTCTACGAGCATGCCGACCCGCGCAAGGGCTTCCACCCGGACTGGAACACCGCGATCTACAATTTCGGCCGCCGCGAGGTGGTGTCGTTCCTCGTCAACAACGCCTTGTTCTGGGCCGAAAAATACCATGTCGACGGTCTTCGCGTCGACGCGGTGGCCTCGATGCTCTACCTCGACTATTCGCGCAAGCAGGGCGAATGGATTCCCAACGAAAAGGGTGGGCGCGAAAACCTCGAGGCGGTCAGCTTCCTGCAGAAGATGAACAAGGAGCTCTACGGGCACCATCCCGGTGTCATGACTATCGCCGAGGAATCGACTTCATGGCCAAAGGTCTCGGCGCCCGTTCATGAAGGCGGGCTGGGCTTCGGCTTCAAGTGGAACATGGGCTTCATGCACGACACGCTGGAGTATTTTTCCAAGGAGCCGATTTTCCGCAAGCACCATCACAACGAGCTGACCTTCGGTCTGACCTACGCCTTCTCGGAGAATTTCGTGCTGCCGCTCTCGCATGACGAGGTCGTGCACGGCAAAGGCACGCTGCTGGGCAAGATGGCCGGTGACGACTGGCAGAAATTCGCGACTTTGCGTGCCTATTACGGCTTCATGTGGGGTTATCCCGGCAAGAAGCTGCTGTTCATGGGCCAGGAATTCGCGCAGCGCCGCGAATGGAGCGAGGCGCGCGCGCTTGATTGGAACCTGCTCGATTTCCGGCCGCATCGCGGCGTCTGGCAGACGGTGCGCGATCTCAACTATCTCTACCGTTCACGTCCGGCCCTGCATGGCCGCGACTGCGAGCCCGAAGGGTTTTCCTGGCTGATCGTCGACGACAGCCAGAATTCGGTTTTCGCCTGGGTGCGCAACGCTCCTGGCGGCAATCCGGTCGCCGTCATCTCCAATTTCACGCCGGTGCCGCGCGACAATTATCGTGTACCTCTGCCGAAGGCCGGCAAGTGGCGCGAGATCATCAACACCGATGCTTCCGAATATGGCGGCTCCGGCATGGGCAATGGCGGCGTGGTCGAGGCGAGGGCGGAGGGCAAGAGCATCTCGGCAACGATGCTTCTGCCGCCGCTGTCGACGATCATGCTTGAACTCGCCGACGACTGAACTCGTTAAGGCTGGTCAACGCATAAAGACGAGTAACTTGGGAGGGTATAAATGGCAGACTTGAAAAGAACCCAGCCGCTGGCCCGCGACGCCATGGCCTATGTGCTGGCCGGCGGACGCGGCAGCCGCCTCAAGGAGCTGACCGATCGGCGCGCCAAGCCGGCGGTCTATTTCGGCGGCAAGACGCGCATCATCGATTTCGCGCTCTCCAATGCACTGAACTCTGGCATCCGCCGCCTCGGCGTCGCCACCCAGTACAAGGCGCATTCGCTGATCCGCCACCTGCAACGCGGCTGGAACTTCCTGCGGCCCGAACGAAACGAGAGCTTCGACATCCTGCCGGCGAGCCAGCGCGTGTCGGAAACGCAATGGTATGAAGGCACGGCTGACGCCGTCTACCAGAACATCGACATCATCGAGGCTTATGGCCCGGAATACATGGTGATCCTGGCCGGCGACCACATCTACAAGATGGATTACGAGCTGATGCTGCGCCAGCATGTCGATGCCGGCGCCGATGTCACGGTCGGCTGCCTCGAAGTGCCGCGCATGGAAGCGACAGGCTTCGGCGTCATGCATGTCGATGCCAAGGACAACATCATCGCCTTCGTCGAAAAGCCCGTTGATCCGCCCGGCATTCCGGGTAACCCGGAATTCGCCTTGGCCTCGATGGGCATCTACGTCTTCAAGACCAAGTTCCTGATGGAACAGCTGCGCCGCGATGCCGCCGAGCCGGGCTCCAGCCGCGACTTCGGCAAGGACATCATCCCCTATATCGTCACGCACGGTAAGGCGATCGCGCACCGCTTCACCAAGTCCTGCGTGCGTTCGACCGCCGAGAACGAGGCCTACTGGCGCGATGTCGGCACGGTCGATGCCTATTGGGAAGCCAACATCGACTTGACCGACGTGACGCCGGAACTCGACCTCTACGACCGCGACTGGCCGATCTGGACTTATGCCGAGCTGAAGCCGCCGGCAAAATTCGTCCACGACGAGGATGGCAGGCGCGGTTCTGCCGTGTCGTCACTGGTGTCGGGCGATTGCATCGTCTCGGGCGCTTCGCTGAAGAAGAGCCTGATCTTCACCGGCGCGCGCATCAATTCCTATTCGGCACTCGAAGAAGTCGTCATGCTGCCCGACGTTCATGTCGGCCGGAACGCAAAGTTGAAGCGCGTCGTGATCGACCACGGTGTAAGGATACCGGAAGGGCTGGTGGTCGGCGAGGATCCCGCGCTCGACGCCAAGCGTTTTCGGGTTTCGGAAAAGGGCATCTGCCTGGTCACCCAGGACATGATCGACAAGCTGAAGCTTTAGGCCGGATCGGATTGTAGGCGCATGCATGTTCTGTCGGTCACGCCCGAAATCTTCCCGCTGATCAAGACCGGCGGGCTTGCCGACGTAACCGGGGCGCTGCCGATCGCGCTCGCGGCCAAGGGCGTGACCATGCGCACGCTCATTCCGGGTTTTCCGGTGGTGATGGGCGCCTTCAAGAAAAAGAAGGCCGTCTACCAATACCCCTTGTTGCAAGGCGGCAAGGCCGCGATCCATGCCGTCGAGGTCGCCGGGCTCGATTTGTTCGTGCTCGACGCGCCGCATCTGTTCGACCGCCCCGGCGGCCCCTATGGCAACGCCTCGGGCGCGGATTGGCCGGACAATTGGCGGCGCTTCGCGGCGCTGAGCCAGGCCGGCGCCGATATCGCCGGCGGCGCCATTTCGGGCTACCTGCCTGACATCGTGCATGCCCATGACTGGCAGTCGGCGATGACGCTGGCTTATATGCGTTACGGCAAGGCGGTTGGCACGCCATCAATGATGACCGTCCACAATCTCGCCTTCCAGGGTCAGTTCGGCGCCGGCATCTTCGGCGAACTCGGTCTGCCGGCCGCGGCGATGGCGCTTGACGGCGTCGAATATTATGGCGGCGTCGGCTTCCTCAAGGCGGGTCTGCAGGCGGCCTGGGCAATCACCACGGTGAGCCCGACCTATGCGCAGGAGATCCGTTCACCGGAATTCGGCATGGGCCTCGATGGTCTCATCAACATGCGTTCAAGCGATCTCCATGGCATCGTCAACGGCATCGACACCGCCATCTGGGATCCAGCAACCGATAGACATCTGGTGTCGACCTATACGGCCGAAACGTTGAAGGCCCGCGCGCCCAACAGGGCGGCCGTCGAGGACCGTTTCGGTCTCGACCGCGACGGCAGCCCGATTGTCTGTGTCGTCAGCCGGCTGACCTGGCAGAAGGGCATGGACATATTGGCGACGGTGATCGACGGCATCGTTGCGACAGGCGCCAGGCTGGCTATCCTCGGCTCGGGCGACGCCGGCCTCGAAGGCGCGCTGCTGGCGGCCGCCGCACGCCACCGTGGCCGCATCGGTGTGGTCGTCGGCTATGACGAGGGGCTGTCGCACATCATGCAGGGCGGCTGCGACGCCATCGTCATCCCTTCGCGCTTCGAACCTTGCGGGCTGACGCAGCTTTACGGCCTGCGCTATGGCTGCGTGCCGGTCGTCGCGCGCACCGGCGGCCTCGCCGACACCATCATCGACGCCAACGAAGCGGCGATTGCAGCCGGCGTGGCGACCGGCTTCCAGTTTGCCCCCAACAATGGCGGCGCGCTGCTGCACGCCATCCGCCGCCTGGCCGACGCCCACGCCAGTTCCGCAACCTTCGAGACCATCCAGCGCCAGGGCATGAAGACCGATGTGTCGTGGGATCGAAGCGCCGAAAAATACGTCGAACTCTATCGCCTGCTGCTTTCGAAAAGGGTTGCCTGAAGCATGATACGCACCGTCCCCACCAAGCCCTATTCCGACCAGAAGCCCGGCACGTCGGGACTGCGCAAGAAGGTGCCAGTGTTCCAGCAGGAGCACTATGCCGAGAACTTCATCCAGTCGATCTTCGACGCGCTCGACGGATTTGCCGGCAAGACCCTGGTCATCGGCGGCGATGGCCGCTTCTACAACCGCGAGGTCATCCAGAAGGCCATTGCCATGGCCGCCGGCAACGGCTTCGGCAAGGTGATGGTAGGGCAGGGCGGCATATTGTCGACGCCGGCGGCCTCGCATGTCATCCGCAAATACAAGACCTTCGGCGGCATCATCCTGTCGGCCAGCCATAATCCCGGCGGCCCGCATGAGGATTTTGGCATCAAGTACAATGCCGGCAATGGCGGCCCGGCGCCGGAAAAGCTGACCGACGCCATCTTTGCCAGGACCAAGGCGATTTCGAGCTTCAAGATCGCCGACATCGATCCAATCGACATCGATACGGTCGGCACCGTCAAGGCCGGCGGCATGACCGTCGAGATCATCGATCCGGTCACCGACTATGCCGAACTGATGGAGAGCCTGTTCGATTTCGACGCGTTGCGCAAACTGTTCAAGTCGGGCTTTCGCATGCGCTTCGACGCCATGCACGCGGTGACCGGACCCTACGCCAAGGAAATCCTCGAACACCGGCTCGGCGCACCGAACGGCACCTGCCGCAATTTCAAGCCGCTGCCCGATTTCGGCGGCCATCACCCCGATCCCAACCTTGTCCATGCCAAGCACCTCTATGACGAGATGATGGGGCCGGACGCGCCGGATTTCGGCGCCGCCTCCGACGGCGACGGCGACCGCAATTTGATCATCGGCAAGGGCATTTTCGTCACCCCGTCGGATTCGGTCGCCATGCTTGCCGCCAATGCCCGCCTGGCGCCCGGCTACAAGGACGGGCTGAAGGGCATCGCCCGCTCGATGCCGACCAGCGGTGCCGCCGACCGCGTCGCTCACAAGCTCGGCATCGGCATTTACGAGACGCCGACCGGCTGGAAGTTCTTCGGCAATCTGCTCGACGCCGGCATGGCGACGATCTGCGGTGAGGAAAGTGCCGGCACCGGCTCCAACCATGTCCGCGAAAAGGACGGTCTGTGGGCGGTGCTCCTGTGGCTCAACATCCTCGCCGCGCGCGGCGAAAGCTGCCAGCAGATCGTCACCGAGCACTGGGCGGCCTATGGGCGCAATTACTATTCGCGGCATGACTATGAAGAGGTGGAGAGCGACCGCGCCAATGCGCTGGTCGACGAACTCAGGGCCAAGCTCGGCTCGCTGCCCGGCACCAGCGTGCGCGGCTTGAAGATCGCCAATGCCGACGATTTTGCCTATCACGACCCGGTCGACGGCTCGACCAGCGAGCACCAGGGCATAAGGGTGCTGTTCGAAGGCGGCTCACGCGTCGTCTTCCGCCTCTCCGGCACCGGCACCTCGGGCGCGACCCTCCGCGTCTACATCGAGCGCTACGAGCCGGACAAGTCGAGGCACGATCTCGACACGCAGGAGGCGCTCGCCGATCTCGTCGCCGCCGCCGACGACATTGCCGGGATCAAGAGCCACACCGGCCGCGACAAACCGAGCGTGATTACTTGAGGGTGGGGAGGCGCGACTCCCCCTTCTCCCCTTGTGGGAGAAGGTGTCGCCGAAGGCGACGGATGAGGGGTGCTCCAGCTTGGCGCAAACCGGCGCCCGGGACACCGATGCCTCATTCCTTCCAACACCCCTCATCCGTCTCGGCGGTGCGCGCCGATCCACCTTCTCCCACAAGGGGAGAAGGGAAGGCGCTCACGTGAACAATCTCGGCGCCGCCATCACCAGCGAAGGCATCCGCTTCGCCGCCTGGTCGTCGTCGGCGCGGCGGCTCTGGGTGTCGATCTTCGATGAAACCGGCGACCACGAAATCGAGCGGCTTGAACTCCAGCCCGAAGGCGAGGGTTTTTACGCCCTGTTCGTCGCGGGTCTCGCCGCCGGCACCCGCTACGGCTTTCGTGCCGATGGCGACTATGCACCCGAGCGTGGGCTGTGGTTCGACCCCGACAAGCTGCTGACCGATCCTTATGCCGCCGAAATCGACCGGCCCTATGCCTATCACTGGCGGCTCGCCGCGCGGCGCAATGAGGGTGCCGACACCGCGTCGCTGATGCCCAAGACCGTGGCCAAGGCCTTGCCCGCGGCCCCACCGATCCTGCCGCCGCTGTTTCGTCCGGGCGGCCTGATCTACGAACTGAATGTCCGCGCCTTCACCAAGCTCCACCCGGATGTGCCGCAAGAACAGCGTGGTACGATCGCCGCACTTGCCCATCCGGCCATCATCGAGCATCTGCAAAGGCTCGGCGTCTCCGCCGTCGAATTGATGCCGGTGACGGCGTCGATCGACGAGCGGCATCTGCCGCCGCTGGGCTTGAGCAACGCCTGGGGCTACAATCCCGTCACCTTCATGGCGCTCGACCCTCGCCTCGCACCCGGCGGCCTGACGGAATTACAGGACACGGTCGCAGCGCTGCGCCGGGTTGGCATCGGCACCATTCTCGACCTCGTCTTCAACCATACCGGCGAAAGCGACAGGCTGGGGCCAACGCTCTCGCTGCGCGGCCTCGACAACCAGGCCTACTATCGGCATCGGCCGGATGGCGGGCTGGTCAATGACACCGGCACCGGCAACACCATCGCTTGCGACCATCCGGTGGTGCGCGAAATGGTGCTCGACACGCTCCGTCATTTCGTGCGCCGGGCTGGCGTCGACGGCTTCCGGTTCGATCTGGCTCCGGTGCTGGGCCGGGTCGATGGTCTGTTCGATCCGGAAGCACCACTGCTCCGGGCCATTGCCGATGATCCGGTACTTTGCGACCGCGTGCTGATCGCCGAGCCTTGGGATATCGGGGCAAACGGATATCAACTGGGCAATTTTCGGCCACCGTTCCTCGAGTGGAACGATCGCTACCGCGACGATGTCAGACGCTTCTGGCGCGGCGATGCCGGCATGGTCGGCACTCTCGCCACGCGCCTTGCCGGTTCGTCCGACGTGTTCAACAGGGCAGGGGAGCCGGCAAGCCGCAGCGTGAACTTCATCGCCGCCCATGACGGCATGACGCTGGCCGACATCGTCGCCTACGAGCGCAAACACAACGCCGACAATGGCGAGCAGAACCGCGACGGCCATAACGACAACCTGTCCTGGAACAATGGCGTCGAGGGAGACACGAACGAGGCAGCGATCATCAAGGCGCGCTTCGACGACCAACGCGCACTGCTCGCCACGCTGTTCGCCTCGCGCGGCACCATCATGCTGACGGCAGGCGACGAATTCGGCAGAACGCAGCAAGGCAACAACAACGCCTATGCGCAGGACAACGCCATTACCTGGCTTGACTGGACAGGCCGCGATCAGGCGCTGGAGCGTTACGCATCGGCGCTTGCAGCGCTTCGCCAGGCGGTGCCGGCACTGTCGGACACACGTTTCCTGGCCGGAGAACCGGTCGAGGCTTCAGGCGTTCCCGACGTCGCCTGGCTGACCGAGACGGGTGAGCCGCTCGCAGAGACCGACTGGAACGACTCCAGCCGGCATCGCCTTATCATGCTGCTTGGCGGCGAGGATGGCAGGCTTGCCGTCATGATCAATGGTGACCGCCGCCAATGCGTCTTCACCTTGCCGGCGCGCGATGGCTTCCAGTGGCGCCCGGCAATCGAGACACAGGCGATCGACCTCCTGCGCCCGCTGCCGGGCCGCAGCGTCAATTTCATGATCGAGGGCCGGACCGGAAACGGTGGCGCCGGGAAGGGTTCGTAATGGCCGACGACAATGCCAGGCAGGGAGCCGAGTGGTGGCGAGGCTGCGTCATCTATCAGATCTATCCGCGCTCTTTCCAGGACACGACCGGCGATGGCAGCGGCGATCTCAAAGGTATTACGGCAAGGCTCGCCCATATCGCCTCCCTCGGCGTCGACGCTGTCTGGCTGTCGCCCTTCTTCAAGTCGCCCATGGCCGACATGGGCTATGACGTATCGGACTACTGCGACGTCGACCCGATGTTCGGCACGTTGGCGGATTTCGACGCGCTGGTCGCCGAAGCGCATCGGCTCGGCCTGAAAATCATCATCGACCAGGTGCTGTCGCATTCATCCGACAAGCATGAATGGTTCATCGAAAGTCGCGCCAGCCGCGACACCGCCAAGGCCGACTGGTACGTCTGGGCCGACGCCAGGCCCGACGGCGGCGCGCCCAACAATTGGCTGTCGGTCTTCGGGGGGCCATCCTGGGAGTGGGACGCGACCCGTCGCCAATATTACATGCACAATTTCCTCGCCTCGCAGCCGGATCTCAATTTCCACAATCCGGAAGTCCAGGACGCGTTGCTGGACACGGTGCGGTTCTGGCTGGAGCGCGGTGTCGACGGCTTCCGGCTCGACACGGTCAATTACTATGTCCACGACCGCTGGCTGCGCAGCAATCCGCCCTTGGCTTCGAGCGTTGCCGGCACCAACACGGAAACCAACACCTACCTCTATCAGGAGCATCTGTTCGACAAGACGCAGCCGGAGAACCTGGCGTTCCTCAGGCGTTTCCGCGCGTTGCTCGACGAATTTGGCGACCGCGCCGCCGTCGGCGAGATCGGCGATGAAGGCCGCTCGCTGCAGACGCTCGCAGCCTACACCTCCGGCGGCGACAAGCTTCAGATGAGCTACACGTTCGATTTGCTCGGCTCGCAATTTTCGGCGGCGCATGTGCGTGGTTGCGTCGAGGAGTTTGAGAATGCGGTTGCCGACGGCTGGGTCTGCTGGGCCTTCTCCAACCATGACGTCGTGCGCCATGTCAGCCGCTGGACGCGGCCGGATGGCGATCCCGATCTGGTGGCCAAATTCTCGATCATGCTGCTCGCCTGCCTGCGCGGCTCGATCTGCCTCTATCAGGGCGAAGAACTCGGCCTTGAGGAAGCGGAGCTTGCCTATGAAGATTTGCGCGATCCCGTCGGCATCCGTTTCTGGCCGGGCGTGAAGGGCAGGGACGGCTGCCGCACGCCGATGGCCTGGGAGGTCGGGGCCGACAATGCGGGCTTTTCCACCACAAAACCATGGCTGCCTGTGCCGGCAAGCCATCGCGCCCGTGCGGCGGATGCGCAGAACGGCGAGGAGCAATCGGTGCTGTCGGTCTACCGCTCCACGCTTGCCTTGCGCAGACAGCACCCGGCACTGGTCGGTGGTTCGATCCGTTTTCTCGACGCCGAGGGAGACATGCTCGCCTTCATCCGCGAAGGAGACGGGGAGAGGCTGCTCTGTGTCTTCAATTTCGCCGGGGAGCCGGCGACGTGGCCCTTGCTGCCTGATATCGGAACCGTCGCGGCTGTCCTGGGCGGTACCGCGGCTGTCGAGGAAAACGCGCTCTCGCTGCCGGCTCTCGGTTGCTTCCTCGGTCGGCTCGGCTGATCGGCGCTTCGGTTGCGGCCAAGCGGTCCTACTGAACGAGCACTGCCCGTCCGCAGGTCGCACCGGTGACGCGCACGTCGGCCTGGCCGACACCGACGCCCAGGGCTGAAAGCACATTGTAGAGCAAGTCGTCGACGGGCGCCGTTACGGTGTTGAGCAGGGCCACCACTGCCGGTTTGACCGTTCCAAGCAGGGCGGTCAGATCGATGCCCAAACCAAGCGCATTGACCGAAAGCGACAGGTTGTTGACCAGAGACGTGGTGAGCGACTGCGAGATGTTTCGCGTCGAAACGGTCTTGATCGTCTTGTTGGCGATGTCGGTTGCGTTGAAGGTCAAGGTCTGCGGGCTGTTGTTGGTGATCGCGGTCGCGGCCGAACCCATCACCTGAATCAGCGGGATGTTGATCAGCAGGAGCTTCAGACTCACATCGGCGATCTCGGCGTCGGTGAAGGTCTGCGGCTGGCTGAAATCGGCGAAGCCGGACGGGTTGTTGCTGTTGGCCAGGTTCAAACGCGCAATGCCGGGGTGCGCGGCGATGGAGACATTGATGCTGGACGGCCCTGTCGGACAGCTTATGTCGGTCAGCTTGGCCTCGGCATAGGCGACTTCCACATTGAGCGGCAGATTGACGGCAAGCAGGCTGATGCCGCCGGCCAGGCTCGGCGTGCCGACACCGACGGAGGCCGTCAGCTTGATGCGCGTCTGGGCGGTCCGCACGACGGTGCCGATGCCATCGATGGCCAGCCAGGGCGAGGATTGCATCGGCTCCCCAATGGCGATGCTGAGCTTGGTGGAGAGCAGCCCCGGGATGGTCGCGCCGAGATCGACCGCGGCCTGGTTGGTGCCGTTGGCGAGTACGGCCGCCGCCGTCAGCATCCCCATTGCGCTTGCGTCTACGCCAAGGCCGGACGGCTGTTGCCCGAGGCCCAGGCTGCCGATGGAACCAAGGTTGACAAGACTGCTGAGTGGGATCTTGACGGTGCTGGTCGACTTGGAGGCGATGGTCTGCAAGGCGACCTTGGCGGTATTGCCGAGACCGGGAACATTGGCCATGGCAGTAGCGATCTGGCCGACGGTCGCCTTCGAGGCCAAAACGTTGGAATAGGTGCCGGCCGTGATGTTCAGTTGTGTGCCGAGCGCACTGACGAAGGAAAGCACGCTTACATCGGCCGAGATCAGTCCGTTGTAATCCATGACGCTGAGCGAGATGTTGCCGCCGAGAAGTCCGCTCAAAAGTGCGTTGAGGATGCCGCCATTGACGCTGAGCAATCTCGACCCGACCGAGAATGTCGCCTGCGGCGTCATGCTGGCGGTGGCTTGGGTGCCGATGACGGGAGTGGGGATCAGCGAGCTTGCGAAGTAGCGCTTGGGGATCTTCGCCAAAGTCACCCGGACGGCATTGTAAGGCGTCACGCCCGCCTGGAAGCGCTGGCTGACATTAGCGGTCGATGAGGCATATCGGCCTTGCGTAACCGTCACCACCGTCTTCCCGGCGGCCGCCGGGATGGTCTGGCCCGAAGCTTGAACAACGACACCCGGCATGCCGTTGTCGGTGAGCGTGGTGACGACGGCTGTGTTGACGTTGTTGATGTTCGAGGCAGCGGTGATCGCTGCCAGGTCGACCATCGCCTGGGCTTCCCGGCGCTCGGTGTAGATGGAGGCCTCGTCTATCGCCACCGCGGCCAGGGCCAGCGCGACCGGCGCGCTCAATGCGGTCATGACGGCGAAGTTCGCCTTCCTGTCCCCCATCATCGACCGTGCAAGCCGGCCGATGCCCTTGCCCGCCCGCTGCAGCATTCAGATACCCCCGACCCTGATCGTTGACTGACGCCTGATGGTCGTCCCTGGCATGGCTATGCCCGGGAACAGATTCCAGATCGGCAGGTTGCGGGCATCGTACGAGATGGACACCACGAACTGGCTTCCGTCGGCAACGCTGTCATTGGCCTGGTAGGTCAGTTTGCTGGCGTCCACGAAGGGGTAACCGCCGGCGTTGTTGGCGAGGTAGCTGGCCACGAGCGTCTGGCGCTCGGTCTGGTTCACCCCGGCGATAGCCGTCCGGGCGGCGTCGGCTGCAATTTGCTGTATCGAATTGGCGGCGCCAAAATAGATGCCGTACCCAACCATCCCGAGCAAGAGAAGCATGAAGAGCGGCGACAGCAGGGCGAACTCGACCGCTGAAGTGCCCGAATTGTCTGTTCGGAACTGGCGCCTTCGGACCTTGCAAATGAGGTTGTCAACCATGGCTGCAGCATGCCCAAGTTCGCATGCAGAAAGCGAAAACTCTGGACGCAACCAAAGGATGTGCTCGATTGAAAAAGACTCTCTAATTTAGTCATTGCTTCTGCAATCATGAGGCTTGACTTAAGGTCAATCAGTACTCGGTTGAAAAGAGCTGACCTCCTGTCTAGTCTCCTGCCACCAGCCGCCGGAGGGAACCGGCGGCGCGCTCAAAGGAATCAGACATCGGTTCCGGGGCGTCAACACGTTAAGGCGCGCCCATGGCAGCGCCGACAGGGAGAACTTCATGCTGAAAAACATGCTGAAGGCGACGGTGTTCGCCACGACCATGACCTTGGCTGCCGGCACTTTCTTGACGCCAGCCTTCGCCGAGACCGTCTATAACAGGGGCACCGCCGCTGAATCGGAGTCGGTCGACCCACACAAGACCTCGACGGTCTATGAAGCCAACGTGCTGCGTGACCTGTTCCAGGGACTGGTCATGCAGGATGAGAAGGCCAACCTCATTCCGGGCGCCGCCGAAAGCTGGACGGTATCGGATGACGGCACGGTCTATACCTTCAAGCTGCGCAAGGACGGCATGTGGTCGGATGGCAGCCCGGTGACGGCGGACGACTTCGTCTATGCCTTCCACCGGCTGGAGGATCCGGCGACCGGCGCGGAATACGCCTCGATGCTGTATCCGGTGAAGGGCGCGGAGGACGTCAACACCAAGAAGGGCAAGCCGGAAGACATGGGCGTCAAGGCGATCGACGCCAACACCCTGGAAGTGTCCTTGAAGGCGCCGACGCCGTACTTCCTGGAGATGCTGACCCATCAGGCGACCTATCCGGTCAGCAAGGCCTCGATTGAAAAGCTCGGCGCCGACTGGATCAAGCCCGGCAAACTGGTTTCGAACGGCGCCTATACGCTCGCCGAATGGGTTCCCAACGACCACATGAAACTGGTCAAGAATCCGAAATTCTGGGACGCCGCGACCGTCAAGTTCGACGTCGTCAACTACATCCCGACCGAAGATCGTTCGTCGGCGATGAAGCGCTTCGAGGCCGGCGAACTCGACAGCTATGACGATCTGCCGACCGAACAGCTGGCCGACCTCAAGACCAAGTTCGGCGACCAGATCCATGTCGGACCGTATCTCGGCACCTACTACTATGCGATCAAGACCGACAAGGCGCCGTGGAACAATCCGGAGCTGCGCAACGCCATCTCGATGGCGATCGACCGTGACTTCATCGCTGAAAAGGTCTGGCAGAACTCGATGCTGCCCGGCTATTCGATGGTGCCTCCCGGCATCGAGGGTTATGCGCCCGCAATGGCCAAATACGCCGACATGCCGCAGATCGACCGCGAGGACGCCGCCAAGAAGATCCTCGAGAAGCTTGGCTACACGCCCGAGCATCCGCTGAAGATGGAAATCCGCTACAACACCTCGGAAAACCACAAGAACACCGCTGTGGCGATCCAGGAACAGTTGAAGCCGCTTGGCGTCGACGTCACGCTGCTCAACACCGACACCAAGACCCACTACTCCTTCCTCGAGCAGAAGGGCGACTATGACGTGGCGCGCGCCGCCTGGATCGCCGACTACAAGGATCCGGAAACCTTCCTCGGCATCACGCGCAAGGCCAGCGGCAACAACTATTCGAACTACAACAGCCCGCAATACGAAGCGGCAATGGACAAGGCCGCGGCCGCCGGCGGCAAGCCCGAAGAGCGCATGAAGGATCTCTCCGCGGCCGAGCGCATCCTCATCGACGATGTCGGCCAGATCCCGCTTCTGTACTACAGCTACCACGATATCGTTTCCTCGAAGCTGCATGGCTTCGTCGACAATGTGATGGACGTGCATCCGTCGCGCTTCGTCAGCAAGGACTGATCCCTGGCCAAGCCGCCGCGCAACCGAATGCGCGGCGGCGCTGGTTTGCCATCGCATCGGCTCGGGAAGCGGAATCGATTTTCGGAAAGTTCGGTGCGAAGATTTGAAGGCTGGAGCGCAATCGTCCGAGTGGACGGGCCTGCTCTGGATCAAGCGGGGCACCGATGCTGCGATACGTATTCCGGCGGCTTTTGACCGCCATCCCGACGCTGTTCGTCATCGTGACGATGGCGTTCTTCCTGATGCGCGTCGCGCCAGGCGGTCCATTCAACCAGGAGCGGGGTCTGAGCCCCGAGATCAAGGCCAATCTTGAAGCCCAGTTCGGCCTCAACGATCCGCTCTGGCTGCAATATGTCCATTATCTCGGCAATCTGCTGCGCGGCAATTTCGGCCCGAGCTACAACATGCCGGATTTCACCGTCACCGAACTGTTTGCCAAGGGCCTGCCCATTTCCGTCCAGCTCGGTGCCTCGGCGCTGATCCTGGCGCTGTTGCTCGGCAGCGTGCTCGGCACCATTGCCGCGCTCAACCAGAACAAGCTTGGCGACTATACGGTGATCGCCCTGGCGACCGCCGGCAGCACCATCCCCACCTTCGTCATCGCGCCGGTGATCCAGCTCCTTTTCGGGCTGACCTGGAGGCTGTTGCCGATCGGTGGCTGGGGCGACGGCGCCTTCATCAACAAGGTCGGCCCGGTGCTGACACTTGCCTTGCCGCAGATCGCCATCGTTGCACGCCTGATGCGCGGCTCGATGATCGAATCGCTGCGATCCCATCATATCCGAACGGCGCGCGCGCTCGGCCTCTCCGACTGGTCGGTGGTGGTCAAGCACGCGCTGCGCGGCGCCATCCTGCCGATCGTCTCCTTCACCGGCCCGGCTGCGGCGGCACTGCTGACCGGCTCGGTCATCGTCGAGACGATCTTCTCCATTCCCGGAGTCGGCCGCTATTTCGTCGATGCCGCGCTCAACCGCGATTACACACTGGTGATGGGAACGGTGGTGGTGATCGCCATTTTCACCATCGTCTTCAACCTGATCGTCGACGTCATGTACGCGGTCGTCGACCCGAGGGTGCGCTATGACTGACATCACGGCCACGGCTCCCGCCATCGTTGGTCGCTCGCTTTGGGGCGATGCCTGGGCGCGCCTCAAGGCCAATCGCGCCGCCATGTTCAGCCTCTACTACCTCATTCTGATCGGTGTCGTCAGCGTCTTTGGCCCCTGGTTCGTGCCGCATCAATACACGACCATCTACGCCGACTATGTGCGCATGCCGCCAAGCCTGTCGGCCTACCCGAAACCCGATATGATCGAGACGGCGCTTGCCGAAGCGATCAAACGCATGCGGGTCGATATCAAGGAGTGGCACCAGGAGGGGAGCCAGGTCTTCGTCACGGTCAAGTCGACCAAGCCGATCGACGACCGTAACATCCGCTACCTCGACCGTTCCGATGCCTTCGACGACACCAAGATAGAGAGCAAGTCCCCCGACGGCCTCGAAGTGACGATGAGCGCATCGGTCAAGCAGCAGTATTTCCTGTTCGGAACCGACAACACTGGCCGTGATCTGTTGTCGCGCACGCTGATGGCCGGGCGCATCTCGCTTGCCATCGGCCTGCTCGCCGGCATCGTTGCCGTGGTGATCGGTGTGATCTATGGCGCCGCCGCCGGCTTTTCCGGCGGCAAGGTCGACGAGGTGATGATGCGCATCGTCGACGTGCTCTATTCCTTGCCGTTCATCTTCTTCGTCATCATGCTGGTGGTGTTCTTCGGCCGCAACTTCGTGCTGATGTTCCTGGCGGTCGGTGCCGTGCTGTGGCTCGACATGGCGCGCATCGTGCGCGGGCAGGCGCTGTCGATCCGCCGGCAGGAATATGTCCAGGCGGCGGAAGCCATGGGCATCGGCCAGCGCGGCATCCTGGTGCGCCATGTCATCCCCAACCTGCTTGGCCCCGTGGTGATCTACATGACCCTGCTGGTGCCGCAGGTCATCATCCTGGAGAGCTTCCTGTCGTTCCTCGGCCTCGGCATCCAGGAGCCGATGACCAGCTGGGGCGTGCTGATCTCCGTCGGCGCCAAGAACATCGGCACCGCCAACTGGCTGCTCCTGTTTCCCGCCTTCTTCCTCGTCTCGACGCTGTTCGCCCTGAACTTCGTCGGCGACGGCCTGCGCGACGCGCTCGACCCAAGAGATCGATAAAGATTGGGATCGGTAAAAATGGGGTTAGATAGAAATGGGGATCGCTGACATGGCCACTCCCGAAACGATCCTCAGCGTCAAGGACCTGCGCGTGCGCTTCCGCACGCTCGACGGTGCCGTCGAAGCGGTCAAGGGCATCAACATCCATGTCAATGCCGGCGAAACCGTCGCAGTCGTGGGCGAATCCGGCTCCGGCAAGAGCCAGACGATGATGGCGGCGATGAGCCTGCTGGCCTCCAACGGCGAAGCGTCGGGCCATGTCGATTATCGCGGCCGCAATTTGCTCACATTGAGCAAGTCCGAGCTGAACAAGGTCCGCGGCCGCAAGATCAGCATGATCTTCCAGGAACCAATGACCTCGCTCGATCCGCTTTATTCGATCGGCAACCAGCTGATGGAGCCGATCCGCAGGCATCGCGGCCTTAGCGCCGCCGAAGCGCGTGAAGAGGCGCTCAAGCTGCTGCGGCTCGTCCATATTCCCGATCCGGAACGGCGGATGAAATCCTATCCGCACGAGATGTCCGGCGGCCAGCGCCAGCGCGTGATGATCGCCATGGCGCTCGCCAACGACCCCGACATCCTGATCGCCGACGAACCGACGACGGCACTCGACGTGACCATCCAGGCACAGATCCTGATGCTTCTGGCCGAGCTGCAGCGCAAGCTCGGCATGGCGATCGTCTTCATCACCCACGACCTCGGCATCGTGCGGCGCTTCGCCGACCGGGTCTATGTCATGCGCCAGGGAGAGGTCGTCGAGGAAGGCGCGGCGGAAGCGATCTTCGCCAACCCGCAGCATGCCTACACCAAGATGCTGCTGGCGGCCGAGCCGACGGGAACCAAGGCACCTCCGCCCGCCAACGCGCCCGTGGTGCTCGAAGGCAGGAACGTCGAAGTCACATTCAGGATCGGCGGCGGGTTCCTGGCCGGCGAACCCCTGATGCTGCGGGCTGTCGATCACATCTCGATCCGGTTGCAACGCAACCAGACCATCGGCATCGTCGGCGAATCCGGATCGGGCAAATCGACGCTCGGCCGAGCCTTGCTGCGGCTGTTGCCGAGCGATGGGCTCATCCGGTTCGGCGATCGCGACATTTCCACGGCCGACCGGCAGCAGATGCGGCCGCTGCGGCGCCAGATGCAGCTCGTCTTCCAGGATCCCTTCGGCTCGCTGTCGCCACGCATGACCGTCGGCCAGGTCATCACCGAAGGGCTGCTGGTGCATGAACCGAACCTTTCGGGAA
Source organism: Mesorhizobium sp. M8A.F.Ca.ET.218.01.1.1 (assembly GCF_004791165.1). GTDB lineage: Bacteria > Pseudomonadota > Alphaproteobacteria > Rhizobiales > Rhizobiaceae > Mesorhizobium. Next base: position 30,222 of record NZ_SRUZ01000013.1, read on the forward strand.
AGCAGCGCGACCAGCGCGCGGTCGAGGCGCTGCGCGAAGTCGGCCTCGACCCCAATGCCCGCAACCGCTACCCGCACGAATTTTCCGGCGGACAACGGCAACGCATCGCCATTGCCCGCGCCATGATCCTGAAGCCCAAGATGGTCGTGCTGGACGAGCCGACCTCGGCGCTCGACCGCTCGGTGCAGAAACAGATCGTGGAATTGCTGCGCAAACTCCAGGCCGACCACGAACTGTCCTACCTGTTCATCAGCCACGATCTCGCGGTGGTGCGCGCCATGGCCGACTACATCATCGTCATGAAGCAGGGCAAGATCGTCGAGGAGGGGCCGACCGAGGCCATCTTCAGCAACCCGCAAGCGCCTTATACGCAGACGCTGATGAACGCCGCGATCGACGTCACGCGGTTCCGGTTGAGCGCGTGATGAGCCGCTGCAGGTAAGGCCCGTTCGCTCAGCCCGCCGAACTCGCGCACTTGTGTGCGCGCATGGCGACAGCGGCATCCTGCTGTTGCTTCAACCGGTCGATCCTGGCCGTTTCACGATTGGCGACCGCCGTCTTCACGCGCGATCCGCCAAGCAGCCAGCGCGGCACGCTGGTGTTGGCGACCTTGCCGCGGGTGATCGCGGTTTGCGAGATGTCGCTCGCGCTGCTTCCCACGGCGCTGTTAAGCTCGGTGCAGCTCATGCTCTCGTATTTGGCCGGATCGGCCCTTCCGCCGATCGTCCCGCATCCGCCAACCAGGAGCATGGCAGCCAGAAGAACCGGTGCTGACCCTGTTGTTGAGATCAAATTCATATTCGCGTCCGGTTCGCCGTGTGCCGGCCCCCTCATATTCGTCGGTCAAACTAGCGCGGATGCCCTTTTCGTCAAAGTTTGACCGGCCGGCCGGCTCTGCGCTGGTTACCGGCCCGTCTCACTGTCGTCGAAAATTCTTACGCTGCTTCGGCGGCCAATCCGGTCATGGGGACACAACCGCCGCCGAGCACCATTTGGGCAATGTCGGCCGCGTTGTCATCGACATGGGCTGTCACCAGCACGATCCCTTCGCCGACACTGCGGCGCTCCGGCCTTCTGGCGGTCGCGACCAAGGGTCCGAGCAAGCCGCCGAGGGCGCAGCCGCAGAACGTGCCTGTCAGGGCCATCGCCGACAGGCCGGTTGCGAAAGGATTGATGCCGTAAGCAGCAAAAGCGCCCAGGCACGCCAACAGCCCGGCGGCAGCGCCAAGCATGACTGCCGGAGATTTCAGGACACCGATTTCGTCGTGGTAGGGCCCGATAATGGCGATCTGTACGCGCGGAACCCCGGCCGCCAAAAGGTTGCCGGCGATCCGGGTCGCTTCGGGATGGGATTCAAAAAGCCTGCTGATTGTTGGCATGGTCATTCAGGACGTGTCGTGTCCGTCAGCGCGTCGGTAACGAAGGATGCGGCGATCAAGTCGTCGCCATCGATCCGGCCTTGACCGTCCTCCATTACCGCCGCGACCTTTTGGAAGGTCTTGATTTCGCCCTCGGTGATCCGCGCGCTGCGCATCCTGCTCCGGAGGTCTGCCACGCGCAGCTGCAAGATATCGGATCTTGCGTCTTCACGATTCGAGATTGTGCTGGTCATTTATTCCGTCTCGTTTTTTGATGGTCCTCGCGCCCAATCAACCGAACTTGGAGCGCGGGCAAACGTTCCCGGTTAGGGCTTCGGTCTGGTAAGGCGCGGGACTTAAGTCTTGCACCAGGACGCAATGGTCTTGCCGGGCGCGGAACCCGGAACGGCCGCTGATTGCCGCCGTTTGTCCGCTAGCAGATTGTGGGAGGAAGCCGATGGAGAAGAGTGTTGACCAGGCGCGTTGGTTGCTCGCACCGATCTTCGCGACGGCCATCACTTTCATGGTGGCCGCAATAGTCCTCGGCTAACCTCCTCGCACATCGGCGCAATCCAGTCCCTTCCTGCGCTGACAGGGTTCGCTCGCTCTTCCAAGTGGCGAGCGAACCCTGGATTTGGCACAAACCCTGGCTGGACTGGCCAGCGTCGGGAAAATTGCCTGACCCGAGCCGAGCTTCCATAACTTACCAGCGGTGATGGGGTATTCAGGACTGGCACGGTCCACTGCGCCTGGATTTTCAGCCGCGCATAGCGTGCCAGGGAAAGTCATCTGGTGGCCAGGCTTGATCGAGAGCCGGGCCACCAGTCGGTAATCAGTAACCGCCGTTTTCGATCACCACCGGGTGGTGGTGACGGTGGGTGGAGATGGAGCCGGTGACGACAACGGCATCCCGATCCTGCCGATAATGATGCCGGCGACCATGGTCGTAGAACGCAATCGTTCCGTGGTGACGGTGATGAAGCCGCTGACCTTCCTCGTTGATGATCCTGACCTGGTTGTGATGTCGATGATGGGTCGTGACGACAACGTCCGCCTCAGCGGCCGAAGCCAAAGCGGGCAATCCCATCGAAAGCGCCAAAGCGCACATGATCATTGTTTTCACTGCAATTTCTCCATTGCCTTGATTAGCCCTTCCTTGGATACAACTGCCGCTGACCCCTTTGGTTCCGGGTTTCCCGGGACAGGCGGGGACGTGCGGCAGGTCGAAGGGCGGCTATGGCGTCGCTAGCCAAGGATGCAAAAACCGCAACATTTAGCCACCGCCCCCTAGCCATCCTCATGCCACGGCTAGTCGCGGCATCGCGTTCTCTACGGTTTCACTCAGGCTGCGGAACATTAGGAGGGTCTAACTGTTCTATCTCCGCGGCAGGCATCACAATTGAGGTCTGCTGAAGATCAGTCGGCAAAGGCTGATCGGCCCGTGTCCTCCGCCAGAGGCGCGGGCTCACCAGGCAACAGGAGAGAGACTATGAACAATATCATTTGGCTCGTTGGAGCGGTGGTCATCGTCATTGCGATATTGAGCTTCTTCGGCCTCCGTTAGGCGCCGCGCGCCATGCCCTGTCGGAGTGTGATCCGTGGCAGCGACGCCGCGAACACTCCCCGCAGATTGACCGGCACGATGCAGGAACCTCGGTGCTCATGCGTCATGCGAGGAAAGGGATTTCGTGTCCGTTCCCCGCGCTGAGGGAAAAGGCATCAGCCTGGACGCAGGCCTATCAGGTGAATCGCCGATTGCGCCAAAGTCGGGATGCGCTAATACATTGTTCTTTCTGGTCGGAGTGGCAGGATTTGAACCTGCGACCCCCTCGTCCCGAACGGGCGGGTTAGGCAGCAAAAGCCCGGATTTCCGCCATTTCTGGTGTCGTCTGAAGGCCAATGTTCACGTTTATTTCCGGTATATCTGTGGGGTAACTGTGGGGTAGCTGGAAATGTTCTCCTTCTGTGCCGCGCGCGTGCTGACTGTCGTTTTGGGCAGGTTTCGCATCCGTGACTTGGAGACGATTGCCTCAGCGGCCTGGGCCTGAAAATCGGGGTGATGATGGCCATAAGTCTGAATGAGCACTTGAACGCTCATACCGAGGTATCCGGCCGCTGCCCAGGGATCGGAACCGCGCTGCATCAGCCAGGTCGCGGCCGTGTGGCGGAAAACGTGCGGGGTGATGTCTGTGCGGAAGACGCGCCGGGCGCTGCCGTGCGGTGTCGCAACCTCCTCATACCAGCCAAGTCCGGCTGCCTCGACCACCGAGCGGAAGGCCTTCTTGATCGACTGCACCGGTTTGCCGTTCCACTCGACCACGTAGTCATGGGCGATCATGCGGCCAATGCTGGCGCTTTTTCCGCGGCCCTTGGTCTTGATCTCCAGCGGTGTGCTCGCCCATCGGCGCACATGTGCCAGGAGGCGATCAGGCAGCCTGACGGGCGGTTGACGCTTCTTGGTCTCGCGGCGACCGCTGGCACGGCGGTAGAAAACGCCGCGTTCGGTGTCGACATGTCCCGCACCATCCGTCCGCCGGACGGCCGCGCCGCAGATCGCGGCCGAGCGCGTGCCGGTGTAGAGAGCGACCAGGATGAAGCGCGCGACGTGGCGTGCGGTGCGACGATCGCTTGGCCTACCCTTCCATGACTGGCGCATGCGCCACGCGGCGCGAAGCAGGGCGGCTGCCTCGTCGCGGGTCAGCCAGCGGTCGCGCGGTGCTGCCTTCGCGGGCAGCACAATTGCCGGCGCAGAAGTTATATAGCCTTCGCGATGATAATGGTTCAGCGCCGCTCTCAAATCCTCCAACTGACGCCTGGCGGCAGCGCCCTTGCCGTGTGCCTTGGCGTAATCCCGACACATCTTGCCATCGATGTCGCCGATTTTTTTGTCGCCGAACCACGTTAGAACAACGATCAGCCGTTCGGCGGTTTCCTTCGGCTTGGCGTGCGAGGGCGCGACGTCGGTAAGGTATACGCTTACGGCGTCTGCTATCGAGACCGTGGCGGAATCACGACCGCGCTCGCGGGCCGGTCGGTATTTTTCGGTAATGTGACTGGCGAGCCGCTTTTCAGCGCGTTCGCGTTCGCCAGTGCCGCCGCAAGCGCTGAGGAAGGTTGCGCCGTCGCGGATGAACCAGCCGGCTGCGTTGCGGAGCTTTCCGTCCACCCTTCTGCTTTCGGCGCGCCACACAAGGCGCGCCCCTTTCGACGTCCGCGGCATAGTTCTCTCATTTCTGCGATCGCTGCCAAAGTGACGTATTCCTTGCCAGCAATCAACTCTGTCTGAAGACGGCCAGCATCTCGTTCTTTTCGTAGACCTGCCGCACCCATAGAGCCGTCCGGAAAGGCGATTTCGGCAGCTATGTTAATTCGTAGGGGCGTACGGTCGTCCAACTGCTCTGTAATGCTCATTGCTTGCCTTTCGGGGAGACATTGGAAAACAAGCTGATCGTCATCGCATAGAGCTTACTTAGGCGATCATCCGGTCGGAATGTACGGATCCAAGGGCGATGTGTGAATGACATCAAATCTATTCTGCGGTGATTGGGACACCCTGGCGTAGAAATCGGCGGTGCATACAATAACCATCGTCAATTTCAGATCGGATGAGTATTCGCTCGAATGTGAATATATCGGCTGCGTCGCAGCAAAAAAGTTGGGTCGGCGACAAGGGACTCTCGAAGGAGCGCGAATATTGCGGCCCGACATCCTGAGACAAGAGAGTGAGAGTTTGGATGAGCTTCCGTGACGGGCTGATAGCTGGGAGAGTGGCTCCCGGCGCCCGTCATGGAGACGACCCATGACACAAGTTTTGGACGCCACCCGGGATCGTTCGGGCGGATATAAGGTGGATGTGAGCCGCGGCGAGCGGATTGGCCGCGTATCCTCGGAATGGTTTTCGCGGCCGGCCGATGAGCGCTACCTGTCTTTGTCGGAGCTATTCGCCGCGGTGCAGATCCGGACCGAGCGCAGCCGGACGAGGACGGTGGACAGCGCGGCTATTCGGGTGGAGGCAAGCCGAGACGATGCCGAACGCCTATCGCTGGTGCTGCCAGGCAAGGACACGCCCATTATCCCGACCCATTGGAGCTTTGGCCAACTCGCGAGCCTCGTTGGCGCCCCGACGGCCTATCTGCGCCAGCTTCCAGCACCGCTCGCCGGGATTAATTTGCAGTACGGCCTGGCGTCCCACCGCGCCGAGCAGGTGAAGACGCTCGAGACCGAGGATGGTCGCATCGAGCTGCGCGCGCTCACCGGCCCGGACTACGGCCGCATCTTCGACCATGAACTCGTCGCCGCCGTGCAGCGTATCGCCGGCAACGGCACCGGCGACACCCGGTGGAAAGTGCCCGGCGTACTTGAATGGTCCACCGGCGTCTACCATCCTCACGTCGACGTCACGAAGGACACTACGACGCTCTATGCCTCCGACCGCGACGTCTTCCTTTTTCTGGTCGACGACCTCAACCCGATCGAGGCTGGGCGGCTCCCGGATGGCTCGCCCGATCTCTATTTCCGCGGCTTCTACTGTTGGAACTCGGAGGTCGGCGCCAAGACGCTCGGCATAGCGAGCTTCTACCTCCGCGCCGTCTGCCAGAACCGCAATCTCTGGGGTGTTGAAGGTTTCGAGGAGATTACCATCCGCCATTCGAAATACGCTGCATCGCGTTTCGCGCACGAGGCCGCACCGGCGCTGGCACGCTTCGCCAACTCCTCGTCAGTGCCCTTCGTCAACGGCATCAAGGCGGCGCGGGAGCGGATCGTCGCCCGCACCGATGAGGACCGCTGCGACTTCCTGCGCAAGCGCGGCTTCTCCAAAGCCGAGGCGGCGAAGATCATTGAGACGGTGCTGGCCGAGGAAGGGCGTAAGCCTGAAAGCGTGTTCGACTTCGTGCAGGGCATCACGGCGGTAGCGCGCGACAAGGCTCATCAGGATGCTCGGCTCGATCTGGAGGCGCGGGCGAAGAAACTGCTCGACCGAGCGGCGTGAGTTTCGGGTGCCGGAGATGCGAACGCAGTCTCCAGCTTCGTTGCTTCGCGTCCTTCTACTTCTTCGTCGTTCCGCGGCGCCGCCTCAAGAGTCAGAGGGCGGCGCTGCGCTTCGTGACGGGTTGGAGGCCGAGAGAGTGGCTTTGGGCCGCCCGTCGCGGAGTACATCCTGATGGCTACCAATGCCAAAAAGATCACCCTGTCGCCCTCGCGCGACATTCCTTTCAACAAGCTCTTGCTCAGCCAGGCGAATGTCCGGCGCGTGAAGGCTGGCATATCGATCGAGGAACTCGCCGAGGACATTGTCCGCCGTGGACTGCTGCAAGGCCTCAGCGTGCGACCGGTCAAAGACGAAGCCGGTGTCGAAACCGGCATGTTCGAGATTCCGGCCGGCGGCCGGCGTTATCGTGCATTGGAGCTGCTAGTGAGGCAAAAGCGGCTCGCCAAGACAGCGCCGGTCCCCTGCGTCGTGCGCGAGGAAGGCATTGCCGAAGAGGACTCTCTGGCGGAAAACGTCCAGCGAGCACCCTTGCACCCCCTCGATCAGTTCCGCGCCTTTCTCGCCCTGCGAGAGAAGGGCCAGTCGGAGGAGGAAATCGCTGCTGCCTTCTTCGTCTCGGTCAGTGTCGTCAAGCAGCGCTTGAAGCTGGCCTCGGTGTCGCCGTCGCTGCTTGAAACCTACGCGGAGGACGGCCTGACACTCGATCAACTCATGGCGTTCACCGTCTCCGGCGACCACGAACGCCAGCAGCAGGTGTTCGAGCGCATGAAGGCTTCCTATGACAAGCAGCCCTATGCCATCCGCCGTATGCTGACCGAGGGCGCGGTGCGTACGTCAGACAAGCGGGTGCAGTTCATCGGCATCGAAGCGTACGGCGATGCCGGAGGCATAGTTATGCGCGACCTGTTCCAGGGGGATGATGGCGGCTGGCTGCAGGACGTCCTGCTGGTAGATCGGCTGGTCGCGGAAAAGCTGGAACGTGAGGCGGAGGCGGTTCTCGTCGAAGGCTGGAAGTGGATCGAGGTCGCGCCCGACTTCGCCTACGGCCACACCTTCGGGCTCCGCCAACTTCGCGGCGAGCCGATGCCGCTTTCGGCCGAGGAGGTGACGACGCGCGAGGCCTTGCAGGCCGAGTTCGATCGTCTGTCCGAGCAATATGACAGCGTGGAGGACCTTCCGGACGAGATCGATCAACGTCTCGCTGAATTGGAGACTGGCCTCGAATCCTTCGAGGCCCGACCAATCGCCTTCGACCCAGCCGATATTGCCCGCGCCGGCGCCTTTATCAGCATCGCTCCTGACGGTTGTCTGCGCGTCGAGCGCGGCCATGTGCGTCCTGAAGATGAACTACCGGTCGATACACAGACGGCCGAAGGCGGAAACGAGCATCTCACGGCTGGGGCGATTCATGATGACGACGGCGTCAGGATGGATAGCGAGCCGCTGGCCGAGCCCGAAGACAATGAAGGGCTTTCGCCTATCTCGGACCGGCTCATGACGGAGCTGACGGCACATCGCACGCTTGGCTTGCGCCAGGCGCTCGGCGAACGGCCTGACATCGCCTTCCTCGCAGCGTTGCACGCGCTCGCGCTGAAGATCTTCTACCAATACGGATCAGAAAGCTGCCTGGAACTGGATCTGAAGAGCATTAGCTTCGGCGCCCAAGCTCAAGGGTTGAACGACAGCATCTGTGGTCAGGCGATCCGCGTCCGACACGACGACTGGGCCAAGGCTTTGCCGAAGGAAGCGGCGGACCTGTGGGACGCGCTTCGGGACTGGGATCGCGATCGCCAGACCGCGCTGTTCGCTCACATCGTCAGTCTGTCGGTGAACGCCGTGCATGAAGCGTGGAACCGGCGGCCACGTGCGCTCGCCCATGCCGACCGGCTGGCGCAGGCCGTCGAGCTGGACATGGCGGCGGCCGGCTGGCGGCCGGCTGTGGACAACTTCCTAGGCCGCGTCACGAAGGCCCGCATTCTCCAGGCGGTCACCGAAGCGAAAGGACAGCAGGCTGCTGACCGGTTGATGCATCTGAAGAAGGGCGACATGGCAAGTGAGGCGGAAATGCTGATCGCCGACGCCGGCTGGCTCCCCGAACCGCTGCGCACGCCGGGGCACCGGGAAGCAGAAGTCGAGGAAACGCAAGCGTCGGAACCCGTGGTCGAACCGACGGCGGAGAACGACGGCGAAACGTCCATGGGCGAAGCCGACCGCTTCGCCCAAAATGACGAAGCCGACAAAACACTTCACACGATCGCGGCTGAATGAGCGGCGGAAATTCCTCATCTGGCCCGCCGGCGACGGCGGGCCTTTCCCTTGGAGGCGCACCGTGCCGCAAAACCAGCATGATCTTGCGCGCCGTCTCGGGCAGCAGGCAGAGGCGGTATGTCGCCACTATCTCTCAAACGGCCGACGCCAGGGCAACTATTGGCAGATCGGCGACGCCCAAAACACGCCAGGGCGTTCGATGTACGTGCGGCTGAACGACTCTCCCAAAGGCCCGGCCGGCAAATGGACCGACGCTGCCACGGGAGAGCACGGCGACTTGCTGGATGTTATCCGGGAGAGCTGCGGTCTGATCGACTTTCGCGATGTCGCTGCGGAAGCCCGCACCTTCCTAAGCTTGCCGCGTTCCGAACAGCAGCCGACAGCACCGATGTGGACCAAGACCCTCGCACCTTCCGGTTCCGCGGAGGCCGCGCGGCGACTGATTTCCATGTCGCAACCGATTTCAAGGACGCTCGTGGAGACGTATTTGCGTGCACGCGGCATAACAGCTCTGCACAAGACCGGATGTCTGCGGTTTCATCCGCATTGTTATTACCGTCCCGACGATAACGGCCCGACCGAGACCTGGCCGGCGATGATTGCAGCCGTCACCGACCTCACTGGCAAGCTTACTGGCGCACACCGTACCTGGCTCGATCCCCAGGGTTTCAGCGAGGCCCATCTCGGCCGCGCTCCGGTAGATACTCCCAGGCGGGCCATGGGCGAACTACTTGGGCACGCGGTCCGCTTCGGTGTCGGCTGCGATGTGGTGGTGGCCGGTGAAGGCATCGAGACAATGCTCTCGCAACGCTCGGCGCTGCCGACAATGCCGGCGATCGCAGCCTTATCGGCGGCTCATCTGTCAGCAATACAGTTCCCCTGCGCCCTGCGGCGACTTTATATCGCCCGCGACAAAGATCCGGCGGGAGATGGGGCCGTGGCGACCCTTGTCATACGCGCCAACTCGGCGGGGATCGAGGCGAAGGTGCTGACGCCGCGACTTAGTGACTTCAACGAGGACCTGCGGCTGCTTGGTCTCGATGCCCTAAGAGCGATCTTGCGCCCTCAAATCGCCCCCCATGATGTCGCCCGCTTCATGGCCCTGACGGGGTGACCGGAAAGAGGAGGAGACGGGCAGGTCGCTGTCGGGCGATCCATGTGTGCATGGTGATCCTCCCCGCAAAAAACCGCCCCAAGGCCTTCCAGAGGGCGATCGGGCCGCGACCGGCCCGGACCGACAATGGCTGCGCTCCGGCTATTTTCCGGCGGCCCGTTCCACCCCACGCGGTAGCCGCGTGAGGAAGCGGGCCTTTCCATCGCGAAACAAAATAACCAGGCTGTCGCCATCCTCCACTGCCGTTGCGGCCCTGCGCTGGCGCTGCGGGTGCAAGTCCAGGCCGCCCGCCGCCTTCGTCGCCATGAAGGCCGCGATGGCGCGGCCGTTACGGAGAAGGAAAACCACCATGGACGACCACGATGACACCGCCTTCAAACCATCGCATACGTCATCTCCGACTGACCACGTCCTCCAGGAACTCCAGCTCTACGGTCACCGTCCCTTCGACGACGAACCCGATCCACGCCCGCTTCCCGAAGGCCACGCTATCGCGGCCAGCATATCCGACATCTTCGACGCCCTGGTGGTAGCGCTGGCCGACACACGGCTTGAACCCGACCTTGAGGAACTCCTGTGGGGCGCGGTCAACCTGTTCCACCGCGCAACGCATCGGATCGAACGCGAGCTCGACGACAACGAACTCGCTCAGCAGCGCCTGCAACGGGAACAAGATGGATCCGAGGTCAAGTCCGTCGAACTCGAAAGGCTGATCGCGCAAGGTCAGACGCTGCTCGAACGCCGTAGCGCATTTGAACTGATGCGCGACCAGGCCGCCGAACACTTCGAGCGCCATACCCTTTCGATATGGCGGCCTCGTTCGGGCTCCAGGGTCAATCATCGGAACCTCACCGCGGCAATGATCGACAGTCGTGACTTTCTTGCCGCGAAGAAGCACGCAGACAGCCAGGCACTCTTGCCTCCCGGCCCGAAGGTCGCCCTTACTGGCGGGCTCGATTTCAATGACCACCGCCTCATCTGGACGAAACTCGACCAGGTGCATGCCAAACATCCGGATATGGTTCTGCTCCATGGCGGATCGCCCCGCGGTGCGGAGTTGATCGCATCCAAATGGGCATACAATCGCAAGGTGCCACAAATCGCCTTCAAACCCGACTGGACAAGGCACGCCAAGGCCGCCCCCTTCAGACGCAATGACGCCATCCTCGACACGATGCCAATCGGTGTCGTCCATTTTCCAGGCACGGGCATCCAGGACAACCTCGTCGACAAGGCGCGCGGGCTCGGCATCCCGGTCATGAAATTGGGCGCCCCATGAGGCGTCGCCTCCTGCCAACGGCAAAGGAGCGGTCCCTTTCCGACCGGTCGCCCTAGACAACGTCCGGCGATGGTCCTTCCCGGTATGGCTGCCCCGAATGCAAGGTCGTGAGCTTGGATTTCGTCTCGCCGGCTCCTGTTTGGAAGTGGGGATCGCTTTCCTCGTTCATGGCGCGATTCCTTGCTCCGGGCCGAGGGCCTGATGCCATCAACCCGTAAAGGGTCGGACTACGCAAAGCGTGCCGCCGTTTCGACTTCGCCTCCACGGTGATTGCGGCCTTCGGCCGGACACATGGGGCGCCTGTCACGCGGGGAGCGATCCCCGCCTCCTAACAGGAGCCGGAAGATGTCTCTCGCACAAGCCAACGCCTTTGCCTTCAGCCTTGCCACCAGCCTCATGGTCAGCATCGTCATCTTCCGCGCCGGCGACGGCACGCTCGCGGTCATGCCAGTTGCCGAATACGACGGTGATGACTCGGAGATCGTCCGTGAAATCGACCCGTACGCGGGATGAAGCCATGCCACTTGCTAGGAATGTGGCGGTTGCGGCTCTCTGCTCATGTCCAGCCTGCCGATATTTTCAACAACTTTGATATTGCAGGATCGCTGTTCGCAGCAATGCCGCCTCGCTCCATGGCGGCTCACCGCCAACCGCAAAGAACGATGTTAGAGTTCGCCAGGGTGACATAAGTCTCGATATGGCGCCCTTCGCCGGGGGCTGTCGGTCCCGCATCCCGCCTGGCGGCGGCGCTATACTGATGCTCCTACGGCCGCCCTTTTGAACCGGTCTCAGGGCCACGAGCTTTCTCCAGCACCGAAATGGCTCGGTCCCACTGGCGGGCATTTCGATCCTTCCGCTTTGTACGCCCTTGTTTGGTTTGAAAAGAGGACGCTGGCAGCTTGCGCGCGCCGGAAGGGCGAGGGCAGGTGAGGAAGAGGACAACGACGAGGCAGAGTGTCAAGTGAGCGGTCGGTCGGCCAACCTTGTCGAGGAACCGACTGCTCGGAAGGGCCGGTGCAGTTCGCACAGACGAAGTCTAGGACAGCAGCGGCGAGCCTCGACAGCCCACCGGGTAGAATTCGACTGGCCGCAGGGCTCAGACGGCCAGAGCGCCGGGAGGGACGCAGACGTCCTGGTTGAACGGGCCGCCTTCGGTTGAGTGCCGGCACTTTTCACCCCGGGTCTGCTTGCCCTAGAGTGAGGATCGTCAGTCCGGAGCCTTTCATGTGCAATGATTATGAACAACACGTCGCTTGGGCTGAATATTGCCGGATGATGGCGTCGTTGGCGCTTAAAATCTCGACACGTCAATCCGACCTCGATTTGCCACAGGCGGATGATATCCGCATCAATGATCCCGCACCCGTAGTGCGCGCCGCAGGCGACACTATGGAATTGGCCTCGATGACGTTCGGATTTCCGCCGAGCGGTCCAAAGGGCGGGCCTGTGTTCAATTTCCGTTCTGAAGGGCGGCAATTCGGCAATAGCAAACGCTGCCTGATTCCGGCGTCAGCGTTCTTCGAATTCACTGGCACGAAATATCCGAAGGCGAAGCATAGGTTCACGCTCAACGGCTCGCGATTCATGGCCATTGCCGGGCTGTGGCGCGAAGGGACGGGCAATAAGCCGCCCACGTTCACGATGCTGACGACCGACCCCGGACCGGATATCGCGCCTTACCACAATCGCCAGGTCGTGGTGCTTCGGCCTGAGAATTGGGCGGCCTGGATTAATTTGACGAAGCCGGAGGCGGAGCTTTTGCGGCCGCTTCCGGCGGGATCGCTCTCGGCGGAAACCGTGCGTCCAGAAAGCTCGTGATGCTCGGTCCGGTGGTGGCGTCTACTCCATGTCTGGAACATCGCCGCTCACGAATAGTGTCGTAGGTGGACCATAATCGCCAAGCGCCGGGTCTGCATCGCGGCTCCATGCGATGACTCCTACATGTTGCCATGCTAGCGCCTTGGCCGTTCTCACAGCGCGATCCTCGCTCTGCTGGTCAGTCGGGCCATAGGCCGTGAATAATTCTCCGTCCTCGGCGCGGTCGAACGCGACGACAACGATGAGCTTTGGCTTCTTCTGGGAGGGGTCGGACATTCAGTGCGCCTTGTCCGAATGGAGATGCATTTCGATCTTGTTGAGCGCTTTGGTTAGGACGTCCACCGCCTCGAGATTGATGGCGAAGTCGAACGTACCTTGCGCCGTATGAAATATCAGAACACCGACCTTGGCTTCATCGTCGACCAATATGCCCATCCCAATGCCTGTCGGCATGTACGGCGGTTTATCTGGCATGGTCTTTCTCCTTCAAAGGTACCGGTCGCCATCGCCGCGGTGGGCCAGGCAGAACCAGTGCGATGTTTGTCGCGGCCGGGCGAACCCGAATGGTGCGCCATTGCCTGGCCGGCGTGCTCACAAACATGGTTTTCGATATGCCCGCGATCCCGCGGCGCTACCGTCACGCCTTCGGCAAGCCTGATTGGTTCGTCCCTCATCAATCTACCAATTCAAGGAACAGCTAGTTTTCCGGCACGGCGTCGGCTGGCCAGTCGGCACAGCACGCGGCGATTTCGGCTTTGTTTGCATCCAAACGCTCGCTGCGCGGTCCTCGTCCGCGGTGTTGGCTCGCTGCTTTCCAGGAACTGGCGTCATCCCAACCCTCCAGCGCAAACATACCATCGGCAGCCCGCTGGGCAGAAATTCCCGTCGCGACAAAAAAAGCGTCCGCAGCGCTGATGCCGCGCTGCTGTTCTGCCGGCGAGGCGCCTTTTATTTCCAAGCGGAGCTTCATAGCTCCCTTCCTGTGCCTATCTGGCCAACAGTGAACAAAATGAGAACAAAGAGTCAAGAGCCCCTTGACTGGCGAGGAATATGTTCCTCATTTCCCGATATGCCCGAGCAACCCGAACGATGGCACAAAGGCGCGCCGTGGACCCTCATGCATGCTCACAACGCCGGTCAGGTTGTGCTTATTCGCTGTCGGCACTGCAATATCAAGCGGTACTTCAAGCCCGCCGAGCTGAGAGAGATCTATGGCAACGTGCCGGTCGAAGCGCTGCGAGGGAAGATGACATGCCAGAAGTGCCGCATGAGCGAAAGCATTGACGCAGAATTGCTCCACCTCGTCGGTGAGGAGGCGGTCAAAGTTCGCTTTCGGCGCTTGGTTGGAATCAAATTCGTGCGCCGCGTGGTCTGGCGAGATGAATAGGCACTCGCGTGAGAACGTTAGATTTGAGTGCTCACATCTGCAACATCGTGCGAGGCATTCCAATTTCGCCGCGGTTTTTCGGGCGATGGCAATCAACTCCAAGCCTCGGTTTCAGTGCAGACGAGCGTTGGCGTCGAGCGGCATGTCTAAGCCGGGCACCAGTTAGCATAGTCGTTAGAGCCGCGACCGCCCCGCGACGTCTGGGAGGCCGCCGAAATCAATCGCTCCCGTGACTTTGCCATGTTGAACAGGTTTGGTGCTGCACACGCTCAAGCCGTGGCAAAACGACCTCGACCACCTGTGACGTCTGTGGCCGGATAGGGTAGGTGCCCAGGACCGCCAACTCTCCTGGATAAAGTCCTGTCGCGGCGAGCACACCGATAGCGGTCTCTTCGACTGGTGTTTCTGGTCCGAAGAACGGCTTCGCCTCGGTCGCCTGTGACGCAACGGCACGTCGCGACTTTCTTCCCCTGCCGGCTGCGCCGTCATTCCTCGCGCAACAACAAAGTCGCTTCCGTACCGTCCTCCGCTTCGCTTCGGCCCTGGTGCGCCGGCGATCGCCTTCCGCCTTGCGACCACCATCGAGACCGCAATGGTGCGGCTCGAAGCAGACAGGATCAAGGAGAACTACCATGGCTACCATCGGCACCTTCAAGAAGTCCGGCAACAACGAGTTCACTGGAGAAATCGTCACCCTCAGCGTCCAGGCCCGCGGCGTCCGCATCGTCCCCGAAACCCGCGCCAACGGCGAAAACGCCCCCAGCCACCGCGTCTTTGTCGGCGGCGCCGATATCGGCGCCGCCTGGTCCAAGCAGTCCAACGAAGGCCGCGACTATCTGGGGCTCAAGCTCGACGATCCAAGCTTCACCGCCCCGATCTTCGCCAACCTCTTCAATGACGAGGACGGTGAGGGCTACAGCCTGATCTGGTCCCGCCCGAGCCGCCGCAACGCAGAATAGGGACGCCGATCAGAAGTTCCGCCCGGACCATCCGGGCGGAACCTCACCTGACGAAAGCTGCTGAGGCCCAAGGCGGCGATGCCGAGATAGCATCGTGTGATGCTCGCAAAGCGGCCTCCGTGGCCACCGTGACATCTGTAAGAGTTGTTTTTTCGCCTCGCCGTGGGGAACACAATATGATTGAGCCCTTTGACGACACCGCGCCAACGGGGGAAGAACTCACCGACTATGATCGCCGCCACATCAAGCTCTACATGCGCTTGTTTGACGCCGACGCCGACGGCGCCGATTGGCGGGAGGTAGTCAAGATCCTCTTCGGGATCGATCCGAAAGAGGAGCCGCGGCGGGCCCGACAGGTTCATGACAGCCATCTGGCGCGGGCGCGCTGGATGACACGAACTGGCTACCGTCAGCTCCTGCGCAAGACCGACACCTAGCGAACATTGTCGCCCGGTGATGCCGAAGAAGCATCACCCGATGCCCATCCGTGGTCTTCCGCCAATCGCAATCACCCGGAATCGATTCGGGCACACTTGCAGCCTGATGAGAACGCACGATGAAGCCGGATACGTCACGTTGGCGGGATAACACCAGCTACGACTTCTTCGACAGCTTACCAGTCGAAGGATTGGCCTGGGAATGCCTGCGCCGTTGGAATTCATATCAGCGCCTCTACGCCGCGCTCGCCCGTTCGGGAGCGGAGACGCAACCTTTTCCGACGGAAGCGCAGAAACGTTGGGGGTTGCGATTTCGCCGCCCGTCCCGACCTGTCCGCGTTGATGCAGGACGTTCTGTGGTCGCCTCTTGCCGACCCCGCGGTGCTGGCCCTCGTGCCGTCCCCCGATTTCCTGTCATCCGACCCTCCCACGGCGCTCGCCGGGATCAGTGCTCGCCACGACAGTCCGCAGGGGTCGCACGCTATCCATGACAGCGGGATCGCAACGCAACTCCTTCTCTTTCCGGGTAGCGCCGCGAGTTGTTCCCGCGCGGCCTTGATACCGCTGGATTCCGAGACCTTAGGCCGGGTCGAGGCTCTGGTCCGTTTCTGGCGCGGCCATAACAGTCGGCCCGTGCCGCCCGATACCCGAATGACTGTTCAGCAGAGGCGCCGCCTGCGCTTGATGATGCGGGCCGCCGACGGTCGCACGAACGGCGCCAGCTATCGTGAAATCGCGACCGCTTTCTATGGGGCGGGGCGTGTGGTCTCCAATCCCTGGAAAACCTCGTCGCTTCGCAACACCGTGATCGGTCTCGCCAAGGGCGGAACAGCGATGATCGCCGGCGGCTATCTGCAATTGCTGCGCCATCGGAAGCGCTCCTAGCTCCGGGGTGGCAATATTGCACCCCCCCATCTTCCTCATCCCCTGCGAAGCCGCCTTTCCGCCACAGTGGTCGCTGCCCGCCGCTGAGCATCAGCGGTTCTCAAAACCCCCTGGGAGGCTCGATACATGCGACCAGATCTAGCCGTTTTGCCGCCGCGCTTTCTACGCACCAAGGAAGCTGCCGAGTTCCTCAGCCTGTCGTCCCGCACGCTCGAGAAACACCGTACCTACGGCACTGGTCCTGGCTATCGCAAACTCGGCGGCCGTGTCGTCTACGCCGTGGACGATCTCCAGGCTTGGGCAGAGCGTGGCGCCGTTACCTCGACTTCGGACCCGCGCGGCTCAGTCCTTCCGGCCAAGCGCCATCCAGCAGCGGCTCCAACGCCGGCCGGACGGTATGGGCGTTGAACTGACCCCGCGCGAAGGCGCAGCGGGTCCACCGCGCCGGCATCACTTCAGTAACTCCATCACCGCGGTTGCTTCCCCGCGAAATCAGGAGACAAGCAATGGGCACTGTCGTTGACTTCCGTTCAGGCCGATCGGTGATCGGCGCGATGGGCGATGACGGCTTGACCCACGTCGAATTGACGTGGGTCGAAAAGAAGATCGAGTACTGGATCCGCTTCGGTTCGGTCGCCCAGGAGAAGATTCTCGACCGCCACCGGCGCGTTGTCTCGTTTCGCCCACGCACTGTCTTTGCCTTCGTTCGCTGGGCCGCGAACGACTTCGGCACGATCATTTCCCGCGTCGATATCGTGCGCGTTGTCGCTGAGGGCGAAGCACACCAGACGCTGCCTTTCGTGCGACCCGGCGGCGACATCCTGCTCAGGTCTGACGGCTGGCCCAAGGTGGAGCGGGTGTTGCAGATGATCGACCGGATCGAGCAACTCGGCATCGATCCGGAAGCGGTCTCGGCTGATCATTGGCGGCATGTCCACAACCGATTGACGGCGGGACAGGAGCCACGCGCCTATACGTTGGATATTCACCGCGCCCACTTGCTCCGGCGGCGGGTCCAGCCATGACGCGGCACGCGATCGTCCTCGCGACGGCACTGGCGATCACGGCCATGCTCTGTCCCGCGTTCACCGAGGTGTCGCCGAGGTTCATCTGGAATGCTTCAGCCAGCACGCCAATTGGCCTGTACCTGATCGACGGCGGCGTGCCGTTTTCGGCGAACGATCTCGTTGCCGTCGAGCCGCCCGAACCGCTCGCAACATTGCTTGCCGACCGCGGCTATCTGCCAAAGCGCGTGCCGCTCATCAAGCACATCCTTGCGGTTTCAGGCCAAACCGTGTGCCGCAAAGAGCTGGTCATTTCAGTTAGTGGCACTGACGTCGGTACCGCGCTCAAACACGATCGCAACGGTCGCGACCTGCCGGATTGGCAGGGCTGCCGGCGCATTCCCGCCGGCGCCGTTTTCCTGATGAACAGCCACGTCCGCGAAAGCTTCGACGGACGCTACTTCGGCTTCCTTACCACAGATCACATCATCGGCCGCGCCGTTCCGCTGTGGACGGACGAGCAGGGCGGCGGCCACTTCCAATGGCGTGCGACAGCGCGGTGAGCGCGCCACCGGCGGCGTCCTCCGTGCCGTCTGATCGTCACCGCAGACATCAAAGACAGGAGACAGGAAATGCCACAGATCGGTGAGTTCATAAGCCATCAGACCGGGTATTCGGGACGAATCCGCACGCTCAGTCTCAACCTCGAGATTGCGATCGTCGCGGCCGAAGCGAACGAGACAGACAATGCGCCCGACTACCTTGTGCAAGCTGGCGGCGAAGACTGCATCGCGATCGGCGCCGGTTGGAAACACTCCAGCGAAAAGGCGGGAGAGTTCGTATCACTGCAGATAGACGACCCGACTTTCGCGCAGCCGATCCGCGCCTATCTGTTCCAAAACGGCGCCGACAAAAAGTCCTGGTCTTTGCAGTGGTCGCGTCTGCGTGACCGCGTGGAGAAGGATTAGGCGATGTTGGCGCGCCGCCGGCCGGCGAGCCAGTTGGGAACGCCTGCGTTGCCTCGCGCTACCCGACGTTCAGCTGTGTTTGTACTTGCCGGGCTCTGCTTCACATGCGTCGTTCCCGCGACTGCACCGGCGCAGAGCCCGCCATTAGGCACGCCGACGGCGCGCGGTCGCTACGACACCCACATAGCGGAGGCGGCGCGCCGCTTCCGCCTTCCGCCGGGCTGGATCCGCGCCGTCCTTGGCGCCGAGAGCGCCGGCGATCAACGGGCCACATCGCCCAAGGGTGCCATGGGTCTGATGCAGATTGTGCCCGATACCTGGTCCGACCTGCGCGCGCGTTATCGACTTGGCCCCGATCCCTATGATCCGCACGACAATATCATCGCGGGCTCGGCCTATATCCGCGAGCTGGTTGATCGCTACGGATCGCCCGGCTGGATTGCTGCCTATAATGCCGGCCCGGGACGGTACGAGGCGTCGCTGCAGGGCAGGCGGCTGCCTCGGGAGACCAGCGCTTACGTCGCCGTCGTCGCATCCGCCATACTCAACGACGGTGCACCGAAAGCTCTCAGTCCGGCATCCCCAGCACAGCACGGCTGGAGGTACGCTTCGCTCTTCGCCGCGCAGCCAATAAGCAAGCCGGAGGACGGTTCGATGCAGTTGAGGCGTTCCCGCAATGATCCTTCAAAGGCCATGCCCACGGAAGGATTGGGCGACGCTACGGTGCCATCGACCGGTCTGTTCGCACCGCAAGTGAGGGGAAGGTCCGCGCCATGAGCGTCATCAACGCGCTTCGCACCATTTCGTGCTCCAGCGGGCCATGGCGTACGGAGGGGGGAGATGCAGGCAACACGACCGAGGGATGGCTAGATAAAAGCCCGCACATTGTGTGCCGGCCGGTCGGTTGGTTTTTGAGGATTTTCAGGCGCCATGCGCACATTGCAGCAATTCCGCGCAATGTGCGTCGCACGCCCAAGACATTGTATCGGCATCTTCTTTTCCACGTTGCGGGATAGGAACATGGCCGATGAGCACGAGCTTCGCCTTCGACCCGGGCGCATTCGTTCCAACCGCGATCAGGCTTTGCGGCCGTTCATCGCACAGGCACTGGCGGCGGCGAAAAAAGCCGGCGGAAGCATCTCCCGCACCGGTCAAATCAGCCCCGGTAACCGATCGCGCTTCGGCCGGGGCCAGGTCGCCAACATCCGGGCCAACCGCCTGCTGACCAGCCGCTCTCGCGTCACTGTCATCAAAACCCGTGTCGTTCGTCACTCCGCGGGTGCTGTGCCGCTGACCGCACACCTCTCCTACCTGCAACGTGAGGGTGTCACCCGTGAAGGGCAAAAGGCCCGCATGTTCGGCCCGGGAACGGACGATGCGGACGTCAAGGTGTTCGCCGAGCGCTGCGGGAGCGATCGACACCATTTCCGCTTCATCGTCTCGCCAGAGGACGCTCCGGAGATGTCGGATCTCAGATCCTTCACGCGCGACCTCATGGGGCAGATGGAGAAAGATATCGGCACGAAGCTCGATTGGGTCGCGGCGGACCACTGGAACACCGACAACCCCCATATCCACGTCATCCTGCGTGGACGCACAGATGACGCGCAGGATCTCGTCATCTCACGCGACTACATCAAGGAAGGGATGCGAGCCCGAGCCGCCGATCTTGTTACCCAGGAACTCGGGCCCCGCGCCGATCTCGACGTCCGCCGCAATCTGCAGCGGCAGATCGAAGCAGAACGCTGGACCCAGCTTGACCGTCAGCTGGTCCGTGACATGTCGCGCACCGGCGTCATCGATCTTGCCGCAAGTGCCCATAGGCGGCCCGACGAGTATCACGTGCATAAGGTCGGTCGCCTGCGCAAGCTCGAAGCCCTCGGTCTTGCCGATCAGGTTGCTCCAGGCCAATGGGTGATCGACGATAGGGCCGAGCCTACCCTGCGGGAGCTCGGCGAGCGTGGCGACATCATAAAGCGAATGCATCGCGCGTTGACCGAACAAGGGATCGAGCGCGGTTCGAGCAGTTATGTCTTGGCCGCCGAAAGCCTCGATACGCCCATTGTCGGGCGGTTGCTTGATCGCGGTCTCGACGACGAACTGACCGGCACTGCCTATGCCGTAGTCGACGCTGTCGACGGACGCACGCATCACATCAGACTTGGCGGTCTCGAGGCAACTGGCGACGGCCCGCCAGGGTCGGTCGTCGAATTGCGCCGCTTCGAAGATGCGGGCGGCCGGCGTCGTGTCGCGCTCGCCGTTCGCTCCGATCTTGGTGTGCATGAGCAGATCACGGCAGCGGGAGCGACCTGGCTCGACCGGCAGGCCATCGCGCGCGCGCCTGCCGCCTTGAGCATCGGTGGCTTCGGTGCCGAGGTTCGTCAAGCTATGGAACAGCGGGCCGATCATCTGATCAGCGAAGGCCTTGCGCAGCGTATAGGTGGGCGGGTTGTTTTCACCAGCAACCTGATCGAGACGCTACGGCGCCGCGAACTCGAACGGGTTGGTGAGAGGCTCGCGGCCGAGGCTGGGCGGCCCTTCAACCGTGCCGCCAGCGGCGACCATGTCGCCGGAATATACCGCCAGCGCTTCGCGCTCGCCTCTGGTCGCTTTGCCATGCTCGACGACGGCCTCGGCTTCCAGCTGGTGCCTTGGTCACCCTCGCTCGAAAACCATCTTGGCCGGCATGTCTCCGGTGTCGCCCGCAGTGACGGCGGCATTGACTGGAGCTTTGCTCGCAAACGCGGGCTCGGTCTCTGACAACACGAGAGAGGACCTCCATGTCCGCGACGAAGATACTCTGGGGCCAGATACTCAGTATCTTCCTGATCGTCCTGGTGACGATCTGGATGGCGACGCAATGGACGGCATGGCGCCTTGGCTTCCAGGCGCAGTTAGGCCCGCCTTGGTTTGAGCTCGCCGGCTTGCCCGTCTACTATCCGCCAGCGCTATTCTGGTGGTGGTATTTTTACGACGCCTACGCCCCGGACATCTTCGTGGAAGGCGGATTGATCGCGGTGTCCGGCGGCTTCCTGTCGATCATTGTTGCGATCGGCATGTCTGTGTGGCGTGCACGCGAAGCCAAGAACGTCCAGACCTATGGGTCGGCGCGATGGGCCGAAAGGAGGGAGGTGGAGGCTGCCGGGTTGCTCGGCGCCGAAGGTGTCGTGCTCGGGCGCCACGATCGCCATTACCTGCGCCATGACGGGCCCGAGCATGTGCTGTGCTTCGCTCCGACCCGGTCTGGCAAGGGGGTCGGCCTGGTGGTGCCTTCGCTGCTAACCTGGCCAGGCTCGGCGATCGTCCACGACATCAAGGGTGAGAACTGGCAGCTCACCGCCGGCTTTCGCGCTCTGCATGGTCGCGTGCTGCTCTTTGATCCGACCAATTCAAGATCGTCGGCGTACAATCCACTGCTGGAAGTCCGTCGCGGCGAATGGGAGGTTCGCGACGTCCAGAACATCGCCGACATTCTCGTCGACCCGGAAGGAAGCCTGGAAAAGCGCAATCACTGGGAAAAGACCAGTCACGCGCTGCTGGTGGGTGCGATCCTCCACGTCCTCTATGCCGAGAAGGACAAGACGCTGGCCGGCGTTGCCGCCTTGCTCTCCGATCCAAGGCGGCCGATCGAGTCGACGCTTTCAGCAATGATGAAAACCGCGCATCTCAGCGAAACCGGCCCGCACCCGGTCATCGCCAGTGCTGCGCGCGAACTGCTCAACAAATCCGACAACGAACGCTCGGGCGTGCTGTCCACCGCAATGTCCTTCCTCGGCCTCTATCGCGATCCCGTCGTCGCCGAGGTGACGCGGCGCTGCGACTGGCGGATCGCCGACATCGTCGGCGGCAAACGGCCGGCGACGCTCTACCTGGTCGTGCCACCGTCCGACATCAATCGGACCAAACCACTCATTCGCCTTATCCTCAATCAGATCGGGCGTCGGCTAACCGAGGACCTGCACACAAAGACCAGCCGCCACCGATTGCTGCTTATGCTGGATGAGTTTCCAGCGCTCGGCCGTCTCGACTTCTTCGAGTCCGCCTTGGCCTTCATGGCTGGCTATCGGCTAAAGAGCTTCCTGATCGCGCAGTCGCTGAACCAGATCGAAAAGGCTTACGGGCCAAACAATTCGATCCTCGACAATTGTCATGTGCGCGTGAGCTTTGCCTCAAACGATGAAAGGACTGCCAAACGTGTGTCCGACGCGCTCGGTACGGCAACCGAGATGCGGGCAATGAAGAACTATGCCGGCCACCGGCTGTCGCCCTGGCTCGGACATCTCATGGTGTCGCGGCAAGAGACAGCTCGTCAGTTGCTCACCCCTGGCGAGGTCATGCAGCTTCCACCAAGCGACGAGATCGTGATGGTAGCGGGTGTGCCGCCGATCCGGGCGAAGAAGGCGCGCTACTATGAGGATGTTCGCTTCCAGGAGCGCGTCCTGCCGCCACCTGAACTGGTCCGTCAAGAAGGGGGGCAACTTGATGATTGGAGCCTGCTGCCGGTCCTGGCCGGCCACGAGGCCGCCGCTCCCCCAGGCTCGCCGCCACAGGACGATGAAGATCCGACTGGATCAGAGCAGCGCCAACAACCCGAACTCAATCGCGCGCCGCCAGTCGAGAAGACGGCCTCGATCGAGAACGAGTTCGAGATCGAGATCGAGATCGATGATGGCGACGATGACGCTGTCGGCAATCGACGCCTTGCCCGCCTTGTAGAGGGTGTGGCGCGGCAGGTTTCCCTGGACCCCGACGATGGCATGGAGTTGTAGCCGCCATGACCGGCCGCAAGAAGAAAGTGCAGATCTCCGTCTATCTCGATCCGCCCGTCATGACGATGCTTCAGGACTATGCGGCGCGACGCGATCAATCCCAGTCCATGATAGCCGAAGCCGCGATCGCTTCGTTCCTCTCGCCCGATGCGGATGAGCGTCGCGAGGCCGCGATCGCCAAGCGCCTGGATCAGGTCGATCGGCGTCTGGCCAGGCAGGAGCGCGATATAGGCATCGCGGTTGAGACCTTGGCCGTGTTCGTCCGCTTCTGGTTGGCGACCACACCGGCCTTGCCGGAGCCAGCGGCACAGGCGGCGCGTGCCAAGGCGGCTGAACGCTACGAAGCCTTCGTCACCGCCCTGGGCCGGCGGCTGGCGAAGGGGCCGAAGCTACGGCAGGAAATTTCGGAGGATATCAATCCGATCGACGAGGGCGGAATACGATAAAGCCGATGGCGATCTTCGCCATGGTGATGGCGATGATTGGCAGTGCGACGATAGCGATGCGGGCCGATGACGATGATGATCAGCAGACCATGGTCAATTTGCGTCGGCGAGAAGACTTGCGCGCTTGCCTATAGCCAATCTGACTGACTCGACAACCTGCTCGGGAAAGCCAGGCTGCAATGAGGAGATCACGATCTCGGCCTGCTTCTCCACGTTTCCAGCAATGTCCTCGAAAATTCCGCGTATGACAGGTGTACCCACGCCGGCAATGTCGGCGGTCTGCATGAAGTGGCGGGGCATGATCTCATGGACCGAATAATGCCGGCTCGTGCCGACCGACATCGCCAACTTGAATTTTCTTCGAGGGATCTGTCCGGCATCAAAGCTGGGCTGTGCCGTCAGTACGTCATAGAGGGGCGTCATACGGAACCGCCCGCCAGGGCTCAGAAAGATACTGAAATTCTTGGCGTGGCCATCGGTAGCGCCAATCAGCCAGAACAAAACGCTGGCGCGCATGAAGACGGTGATGTCTTCCTCGGGCGTGTCACTGCCCCTCAAAAGCGCGACAATCTCAGGGATGCCGGGGCCGCCTTCGGATTGATACTTGCGTGTGGGCGGCACCGACAGCGCCTGACAGATGTCCTCTTGCGGCAGGCGCAAAAGGCGGCCATCGCGAGCCCACAGCCGGTCGAAACGCTCGACGATCAGGGTGGGGCGCCCCCCGAAATCAGCGATCTCTGCCTGAGCGGCGGGAACGCCGAAGGCCTGGAGCAGCTTGAGGCACAGATACTCGTTCTCAACACTATGGGAGAGGTCGATACCGTTCGGCAACTGGCCGATCTGTGGTTTCAGAATATGGGTGGTCGCAGCCGTTCCGATCGGCTTGAACCAGCCCCCATCCTTGCGCAGCAGCGCGGTTTTTTCCTGGGCGCCCGCAATCGAGATGCGGAAATCCTCGTCCTCGCCGAGACCGAGAGGAGCAGTGGCAAGGTTTTCAATTATCCCGGCGATGTCCTCGTTGGAGACTGGCTTGCCGTTGATGCTGCCTGGAATGCCGGGATCGATGCCGTCAGGCAGGAACTGTAGCGCGCCGACGCAATCATGCCCGACCGCGGCGAGCATGCTGTAGGCGTCCGTGCCATCAGCGCCGACGCGTTCGGCAACACGCTTGCGGATGGCGTCATTGTCGGGAAGCAGGTTGTCGAAAACGTTGATCACAGGCGCGCCGATATAGCGATCTTCCCGCAAAGGAAGCGAGAGTGAGACCGGGAAGGTGCCGCGCCAGTCCAGCCATTCGCGGGCGTATTGGAAGTCTATCGCGCCCGTGGATGCTCTGCGCAAAACGCCCACCAGGCGCCCGTTCAGCAAGACATTCAGTGGCGTGTGGGCCGATCGCCGCGCCATCAGAACAGGTCCTCGACGTCAGCGGAGCTGCCTTTGCTGCGCGTGCGAATGACGAGCTCAAGGCCGAGGGCGGAGAGTGCCGCCATCACTGTACGAAGCTGCACAGCCGGCTCTCCGGCTTCAAGGCGCGATACCGTGCCCTGGCGCAAGTGGATCTGATCGCCAAGCGCCCCTTGCGTGAGGCCGGCCTGCTTGCGGGCACGACGCAGGATGGCTGCGAGTTGTTTTTCGTTGCGGGCGATCTGATCGGTCATGGCGGCCTCCAGGCGTTAGCATACGGGCTCGCGTATATTCGGTCAATATACGCGGTCACGTATATTTTTAGAATATACGCGGTCACGTATAAAAAAATGATATACGCAATCGCGTATGAACGCCCGGCAACGATGTTCACAGTTAAGCCAGGTCCAACAGCCTTCCGAGTTCGCGCATCGATCGCGGAGCGTCCTCGCATCGAAGCCAGGCGCCAGCGGCGCCGCCGTTCTCCTGTATTTGTACGCCACGCCACTACGGCTCAACATACTTGTTGAAGCGATCCAGAATCCGGCTCTTTTAATCATCCCCGACAGGGGCGTCTGAGTTGTCCCTGCCGAAAAACCGGGGACACCGATGGCGGCATCGCATCACAATATGGAAGGACGCGCGCGCACCTCGCGTATGCTCCGGACAGCGCTCGGAACCGCCATCACCCGGTTACTGGACGATGCCGTCATCGTCGAAGTGATGCTGAACCCGGATGGCCGCATCTGGGTGGACCGGCTCTCCGAAGGTCTTGCCGATACGGGAGAGGTGCTGTCGGCCGCCGATGGCGAGCGCATCGTCCGCCTTGTCGCCCATCATGTCGGCGCGGAGGTGCATGCGCGCTCGCCGCGCGTTTCGGCCGAGTTGCCGGATACCGGCGAACGCTTCGAAGGGCTTCTTCCGCCGGTCGTTGCCGCGCCGGCCTTCGCAATACGCAAACCCGCCGTCGCGGTCTTTACGCTCGAAGATTACGTCACTGCAGACATCATGACCGCCGAGCAGGCCGACGCGCTTCGCAGCGCCGTCAGTGCTCGCGCAAACATCCTTGTCGCCGGCGGCACATCCACCGGCAAGACGACCCTCACCAATGCCCTGCTCGCCGAGGTCGCGAAGGGAGCCGATCGCGTCGTCATCATCGAGGACACACGCGAGTTGCAGTGCGCCGCGCAGAATCTGGTCGCCATGCGGACCAAGGATGGTGTCGCCACGCTCGCGGACCTGGTTCGCTCCTCGCTGCGTTTGCGGCCGGACCGCATTCCCATCGGCGAAGTGCGCGGCGCAGAGGCCCTCGACCTCCTGAAGGCCTGGGGCACCGGACATCCTGGCGGCATTGGCACCATCCACGCCGGCTCGGGCATCGGGGCATTGCTCCGTCTCGAGCAACTCATCCAGGAAGCCGTCGTCACTGTCCCGCGCGCCCTCATCGCGGAAACCATTGATCTCATCGCCGTTCTGTCCGGGCGCGGACCCGCGCGGCGGCTGACAGAACTTATGCGCGTCGACGGGCTTGGGCCTGACGGCGACTACCGCACCTCCCAAACCAACCAGAACAGTCCAGGAGACAGCTCATGATCCGCATCCTTTCGCGTGGCTACAGGCGCTTGGCCGCTGGCGCCACGACCCTTGCCACCACCCTCATGCTCGCCCAGGTCGCTCATGCCGCCGGCTCGTCGATGCCGTGGGAGCAACCGCTTGAGAAGATCCTTCAGTCGATTGAGGGCCCGGTCTCCAAGATCATTGCCGTCATCATCATCATCGTAACGGGGCTAACGCTTGCCTTCGGCGACACCTCGGGTGGATTCAGGCGGCTGATCCAGATCGTCTTTGGCCTGTCGATCGCCTTTGCGGCATCCAGCTTCTTCCTGTCGTTTTTTTCCTTCGGCGGCGGGGCGCTGATCTGATGGCGGCCGCTTTCGAACAGGTCGGCGCTGTGCCAGGGTTTACGGTCCACGTTCACAGGGCACTGACCGAGCATATTCTGCTCGGCGGCGCACCCCGCTCGATCGCAATCCTGAACGGCACACTGGCAGGCGCGGTTGGCCTGGGCCTTCGCCTCTGGCTGGTCGGTCTCATCATCTGGGCAGTTGGACACTTCACCGCTGTATGGGCCGCAAGGCGCGATCCGCTCTTTTTCGAAGTGGGTCGAAGGCATCTGCGCCTTCCCGCTCATCTGCCGGTGTGAGGTCCTGTCATGATGAACCTTTCCGAATATCGTCGCACCGCCAACCGTCTTGCCGACTACCTGCCCTGGGCCGCGCTTGTCGCGCCCGGCGTGGTGCTCAACAAGGATGGAAGCTTTCAGCGCTCCGCAACGTTTCGCGGGCCCGATCTCGATTCCGCGGTCGCGGCCGAGTTGGTCGCGGTGGCCTCGCGTATCAACAACGCCTTTCGTCGCCTTGGCTCGGGATGGAGCATCTTCGTCGAGGCGCAGCGGCATCAGGCGGCGACCTATCCCGAAAGCCAGTTTCCTGACCCGGCCTCAGCCCTCGTCGACGCCGAGCGCAAGGCCGAGTTCGAAGAGGAAGGCGTTCACTTCATCTCGAGCTACTTCCTCACCTTCCTCTATCTGCCGCCGGTCGAGGATGTCGCGCGCGCCGAGACATGGCTTTACGAGGGGCGCGAACAGTCGGGCGTTGATCCCAATGAGATTCAGCGCGCCTTTGTCGACCGCACGGATCGCGTGCTTTCCCTGCTCGACGGTTTCATGCCGGAATGCCGGTGGCTCGACGATAGCGAGACCCTGACCTACCTGTATTCGGCTGTCTCGACGAAGCGCCATCGTGTGCGCGTCCCCGAGACGCCGATCTATCTCGATGCGCTGCTGGCCGATCAGCCGCTGACCGGTGGGCTGGCGCCGCGTCTTGGGGATCAGCATCTTCGCGTGCTCACCATTGTTGGCTTTCCAACAGCAACCACGCCCGGCCTTCTCGATGACCTCAACCGGCTCGCATTTGGCTACCGCTGGTCGACGCGTGCGATCCTTCTCGACAAGGTCGACGCTGCCAAGCTGCTGACGAAGATCCGTCGGCAATGGTTCGCCAAGCGTAAGTCGGTCGCGGCCATCCTGAAGGAGGTCATGACGAACGAGGCGTCCGTGCTCATGGACACGGACGCCGCCAACAAGGCGGCCGACGCCGACATGGCTTTGCAGGAGCTCGGCGCGGATATGACGGGCATGGCTTATGTCACCGCGACCATCGCGGTCTGGGATGCCGATCCGCGTCTTGCCGATGAAAAACTGCGTCTTGTCGAAAAGGTCATCCAGGGACGCGATTTCACCGCGATGGTCGAGACCGTCAATGCCGTCGATGCCTGGCTCGGTTCATTGCCCGGACATGCCTACGCCAACGTCCGCCAGCCACCCATCTCGACACTCAATCTCGCCCACATGATCCCCCTCTCTGCCGTGTGGGCGGGGCCGGAACGGGACGAGCACCTCGGTAGTCCCCCCTTGCTTTACGGCAAGACCGAGGGCTCGACCCCGTTCCGGTTGTCCTTGCATGTCGGCGACGTCGGCCACACGCTTGTTGTCGGGCCTACCGGAGCTGGCAAGTCCGTGCTGCTCGCGCTGATGGCCCTGCAGTTCCGCCGCTACGCGCGCAGTCAAGTCTTTGCCTTCGACTTCGGCGGCTCGATCCGCGCCGCCGCACTGGCAATGGGAGGCGACTGGCACGATCTTGGCGGAAGCCTAACCGAAGGCGCCGATACCTCCGTCTCGCTCCAGCCACTCGCCCGCATACACGACACTTACGAGCGCGCCTGGGCCGCCGACTGGGTAGTGGCAATCCTGGCGCGCGAAGGCATCCCGATCAACCCGGACGCCAAGGAGCATATCTGGGCCGCTCTGACGTCGCTCGCCTCGGCGCCGGTGGAGGAGCGCACCATCACCGGCCTGAGCGTCTTGCTGCAGGCCAACGATCTGAAGCAGGCTCTCCGGTCCTACTGCATCGGTGGCCCGTACGGGCGGTTGCTTGATGCCGAGGCCGAGCACCTTGGCACGGCGTCCGTGCAGGTGTTCGAAATCGAGGGTCTTGTTGGGACTGGAGCCGCACCGGCGGTTCTCTCCTACCTGTTCCATCGCATCGGTGACCGGCTCGATGGACGACCGACGCTGCTCATTATCGACGAGGGCTGGCTTGCCCTTGATGATGAGAGTTTTGCCGGGCAATTGCGCGAATGGCTGAAGACCCTGCGCAAGAAGAATGCCAGCGTCGTCTTTGCCACGCAGTCGCTGTCCGACATTGACAATTCGGGCATCGCACCAGCGATCATCGAGAGCTGTCCAACCCGGCTGCTGTTGCCGAACGAACGCGCAACCGAACCACAGATCACCGCGATCTATCGTCGCTTCGGCCTCAACGACCGCCAGATAGAGATTTTGGCGCGCGCCACACCGAAGCGCGACTACTACTGCCAGTCTCGACGCGGCAACCGCCTCTTTGAGCTCGGCCTGTCCGAGATCGCCCTGGCGCTTTGCGCTGCATCCTCGAAGACCGATCAGGCTCTGATCGCCAGCATCGTCGCCGGACATGGCCGCGCCGGCTTCCTCCCTGCCTGGCTGCGCGCGCGAAACGCCAGTTGGGCGGCTGACCTCGTTCCCAACGTTTCGACATTCACCTCCCAACCCGAACAGGAGCATCAAACATGAATACCCATCGCTTTCGCTCGCGCGCGCTTGCCCTGGCCGCGGCCATGTTCACCGCGCCGCTCGCGGTGTTGCCCGCAGCTGTCAGGCCAGCATACGCGTTGATCGTGTTTGATCCGTCGAATTATGCGCAGAATGTCCTGACGGCGGCGCGATCGCTTCAGCAGGTGACCAATCAGATCACCTCACTTCAGAACGAAGCACAGATGCTGATCAACCAGGCCCGCAATCTCGCGAGCCTGCCTTTCTCCTCGCTGCAGCAGTTGCAGCAATCGGTGCAGCGGACGCAGCAGCTGCTCGGCCAGGCGCAGAACATCGCCTTCGATGTCCAGCAGGTCGACAGGATCTTCCAGCAGCAATACCGCAGCATCTCGCTATCCGCGTCCGATCAGCAACTCGTCACGGATGCGCGCTCGCGCTGGCAGAATACGGTTGGCGGCCTGCAGGACGCCATGCGCGTGCAAGCGGGCGTCGTTGGAAACATCGACACCAATCGCACGCAAATGTCGGCGCTTGTCGGCGCCAGCCAATCAGCCACCGGCGCGCTGCAGGCGACACAAGCCGGTAACCAGCTTCTCGCGCTTCAGGCGCAGCAGCTTGCCGATCTCACGGCGGTTGTCGCCGCGAACGGTCGCGCCCAGGCAATGACCGAGGCTGAACGTGCCGCCGCCGCCGAACAGGGGCGCGAGCAGCGCCGCCGGTTCCTGAACCCGGGCTCCGGGTACCAGGCCGGCAATGCCGCGATGTTCAACCAGTGAGGCTCACCGCCATGGATGGCAAGTCACTCGCTCGCCTCGCCGCTGTCATCTTCCTCGCGATCGCCGTCACGGCGGCCGCGGTCGAGTTGGCCCGAAAGGAGGAAAAGTCGGTTAGGGCCGCTCCCGAGGCGCCGGCCACTTTGTCGCCAAACCCGCTCCGCGAAGGTCTTCGCCGCTGCCAGATCCTCGGTGGGGCTGCTTTGCGCGACGGCGGCTGCTTGCGCTTGTGGGCGCAGCAGCGCGACCGGTTCCTCGGTCTCAAGTCGCCATTTGCGCGTCCAACGCCAGAGACCGCCGCACCGCAATTGCCAGATGCGGCGTCGCAGGGGGCGCGATAAGCATGGGCGATACCGGCGTCATCGATCAATTCCTGGGCACCTTCACCCGCTACATCGACAGCGGCTTTGGGCTGCTCGGCGGCGAAGTCGCCTTCGTCGCCACCACACTGATTGTCATTGATGTGACGCTTGCCGCTCTCTTCTGGAGCTGGGGCGCGGACGACGACATCTTGGCGCGGCTGGTCAAGAAGACGCTGTTCGTTGGCGTCTTCGCCTACCTGATTTCCAATTGGAACAGCCTTGCCCGGATCGTCTTCGAAAGCTTTTCCGGGCTCGGCCTGAAGGCGAGCGGTACCGGCTTCACTGTCCAGGACCTGCTTCGCCCCGGCAAAGTGGCGCAGACCGGCCTCGATGCGGGACGACCGCTGCTTGAGGCGATCTCGGGGCTGATGGGCTATGTG
Organism: Mesorhizobium sp. M8A.F.Ca.ET.218.01.1.1; assembly: GCF_004791165.1. Classification (GTDB taxonomy): domain Bacteria; phylum Pseudomonadota; class Alphaproteobacteria; order Rhizobiales; family Rhizobiaceae; genus Mesorhizobium. The sequence goes on from NZ_SRUZ01000013.1 coordinate 61,471, forward strand.
TCCTTCTTCGAGAATTTCATTCAGATCGCCTGCCTGCTCTTTGCCTGGGCGCTCGTGCTCCTCGCCTTCTTCATCCTGGCGGTGCAACTCTTCGTCACGCTCATCGAATTCAAGCTGTCGACGCTGGCTGGCTTCGTCCTCATCCCCTTCGGCCTCTTCGGCAAGACAGCCTTCATGGCCGAACGCGTGCTCGGCAACGTCATCTCATCCGGCATCAAGGTGCTTGTGCTTGCGGTGATCATCGGCATCGGCTCGACGCTCTTCAGCGAGTTTACCCAAGGCTTCGGCGGCGAGAACCCAACCATCGATCAAGCCATGGCGATCGTGCTGGCGGCCCTGTCACTGCTTGGCCTCGGCATCTTCGGTCCGGGCATTGCCAACGGTCTCGTCTCTGGCGGACCGCAGCTTGGTGCGGGCGCTGCCGTCGGCACCGGTCTCGCCGCCGGCGGCACGGCGCTCGTCGCCGGTGGTGCTACCGCCCTTGCAATGCGGGGTGGAGCGGCCGCGTTCTCCGGAGCGGCTTCCACAGCGCGAGGCGGCTCGTTCCTCGCAGGCAGTGCATCGACTGCCTATACGCTCGGCTCCGCCGGCCAGGCGGGCGCCGTGGGTGTCGCCTCAGGGCTGAGCGGCGTTGCAAGCGCCGGCGTTTCGGCCGCCGCTTCGCCGCTTAAGCGCGCGGCCGCGCGCGCCATCCAGTCCCTGAATTCAAGCTTCGCTTCCGGCGCCAATTCTGCCTTCGAGGCCACCGGTGGATCATCGACCCTCGGAACGGTCGGAGGCGATCCCGGGTCTACCGGCGGTACGTCTTTCCGCGGCGGCAGCGAAGTCGCCGCCGCGGCAAGGAACCCGCCTGACTGGGCCAAACGCATGCAGCGATCTCAGCAACTCTCCCATGGCGTCCAGACGGCTGCCCACGCCGTGCGCGCCGGCGATGCCCATGGCAGCGGAACCTCCATTTCTCTCTCGGAAGGCAAGTGACCAATGAACATCTTTCGACGGCCCGCCGTTCACTACGGCAAGACACCGCAACCGGAGACGCCCTATCAAAGGGCAGCGCAGGTCTGGGACGAGCGCATTGGCTCCGCCCGCGTGCAGGCCAGGAATTGGCGCACCATGGCCTTCGGATCGATGATGCTCTCGGCGGGCCTCGCGGGCTCCCTTGTCTGGCAGTCAGGCCGAGGCACGGTGGTGCCGTGGGTGGTCCAGGTCGATGCGCTCGGACAGGCGCAGACGGTCGCGCCCGCGAACGCCGATTACAAGCCGACCGATCCGCAAATCGCGTGGCATCTCGCCCGCTTCATCGAGCAGGTCCGCTCAATCCCGGCCGATCCGATTATCGTGCGACAAAACTGGCTACGCGCCTATGAGTGGACCACTGACCAGGGCGCTATGGTGCTCAACGCCTATGCTCGCGGCAGTGAACCCTTCTCCAAGGTGGGCAAGCAGCAGGTCGCTGTCGAGGTCTCCTCCGTCATTCGCGCCTCACCGGATTCTTTTCGCGTCGCCTGGACCGAGCGTCGCTACGAAAACGGCAAGCTCTCCATCACCGAGCACTGGACCGCGATCCTGACGATCGTGGTCCAGCCGCCAAGCGACGCCGAACGGCTTCGGGCCAATCCGCTCGGTATCTACGTCAATGCCATCAATTGGTCGCGGGAGATGAGCCAATGAGCCGCGATATGCCTATCACCGCCATCCCGGCTCCCCGCGGGTGCCCACTCGCCGCGTTTTTGATTTCGGGGGCCTTGCTCACGGGCTGCGCCACGCCGCATGAGCCGCCGCAGATCGCCTATGACACCAACGTGCCGCCGTTGCCGTCTATTCCGGCTGTCACGATCGATCAGAGTCCGAAACCACTGCACGTTCCACCAGGCTGGGCGCCTTCGCGCGGTGGCGCCGCAGGCGACACACCGGCTGCGCGTGTCGAAAACGCAAACGCCGCCGCACGCGTCCAGCCGCGGCGCGAGGGCTATTACAATGCCATACAGGTCTATCCATGGAGCGAAGGGGCACTTTACCAGGTCTATGCGGCACCGGGGAAGATAGCGGACATCTCACTGGAGCCCGGAGAGAGCCTGACTGGCACAGGCCCAATCGCTGCGGGCGACACCGCGCGCTGGATCATCGGCGACACCGAAAGCGGGTCGGGCGTGACTCGGCGCGTCCATGTGCTGGTCAAGCCTTCGCGTCCCGACATCACCACCAATCTCGTCATCACCACCGACCGTCGCAGCTACATGATCGAACTGCGAGCGGACGAGAAGCTCTACATGCCTGCCGTGGCATGGGCATATCCGACCCAGCCCGGCAGCCGGCGACAGGCCGCTCCCGAGACACCGATCATCCCGGACGTCGCCGCGCGCAACTACCGCTATCGTCTTGCTGGTGACACACCGCCCTGGAAGCCCATCGCCGTCTATGACGATGGCCGACGCGTCTACGTCGAGTTTCCGCGCGGTATCGTACAGGGCGAGATGCCGCCGATCTTCGTCATCGGCCCGGACGGCGAGGCTGAGATCACCAACGGCCGGGTCTATCAAAACATCCTGATCGTCGACCGCTTGTTCGGCGCGGCCGAATTGCGTCTTGGGAGCGGCAAACGGCAACAGACTGTCAGGATCATCCGCATCGATGCGACGAGGACAAGCCGTCTATCGTGGATCCCGGGCTTGAGTGCCGCGCCGAAACGCAAGGTCGCACCGAGGCAAAGGGGAGGGGAGCAGTCATGAGCGACAACGAGCACGCCACCGCGCCGATGCGACTTCGCGCCGAGCCACCGCGCGTGACCCGCCTGTCGCGCAAGCTGCTTGCCGGCATCGGCTTCGTCGCGTCGCTTGGCATCGGCGGCGCGCTGATATACGCGCTTCAGACTCACGATAGAGACACGCAGGGTGAGGAGCTCTATTCGACCTCCAACCGCCAGCCGGCAGATGGCCTGGCTGGCCTGCCACGCGACTATACCGGCCCGATCCTTGGACCGCCGCTGCCCGGAGATCTCGGCCGCCCGATTCTCGAGGCGCAGAACAAGGGGCAGTCCGTCGTGCCGCCAATGATTGCGGCACCTAGCGTCGACGAGGCCGAACAACGCCGGCGAGACGAAGAGGAGGCCGCTCGAACATCGCAGGTCTTCTTCCAGGCTGCGGCGAGGGCCGGAGCCACAGCCGAACCGCCTGGCAATATCGCGACACCGAACCTTGCCGGTCTGGAACCTGCCGGACAGACGGCGCAGGATCGCCAACTTGCCTTCCTGAATGTGGCCGCCGACCGCCGCACCGTGGCGCCCGACCATGTCATGGCACCGGCATCGCCCTATGTGCTTCAGGCCGGGGCGGTTATCCCGGCAGCTCTCATCACCGGCATCCGTTCCGACCTGCCCGGTCAGATTACCGCTCAGGTGACCGAAAACATCTACGACAGTCCGACGGGAAGGGCGCTGCTTATCCCCCAAGGGACACGTGTCATCGGCGAATATGACAACGGTGTTGGGTTCGGGCAGCGCCGCGTATTGCTTGTCTGGAGCAGGCTGATCTTCCCCAATGGCCGCTCGATCGTTTTGGAGCGCCAGCCCGGCGCGAACGCGCAGGGTTATGCCGGCCTCGAGGATGGCGTCGACTATCACTGGGCCGAGTTGTTCAAGGCGGCTGCGCTTTCCACCATCCTCAGCGTAGGAGCGGAGGCGGGCTCGTCGGGCCAGGAAAGCGATATCCTGCATGCCTTGCGCAGCGGCGCTTCCGATAGCGTCAGCCAGGTCGGCCAGGAGATCGTCCAGCGTCAGCTCCAGATAGCGCCGACGCTCAACATTCGTCCGGGTTTCCCCGTGCGCGTTCTCGTTACCCGCGATCTCGTGCTCGAACCGTATGGAGGCTGAAATGGCTAAGCTGAAACTCGGCCCCATTGCCGACGACAAACCTGTCAAGGTTACGATCGAGCTCCCGGCTCCGCTGCATCGCGACCTGACCAGATATGCCGAGATCCTTGGACACGAAGCGGGGCAATCTTCCAGAGATCCATTACGCTTGATCGTGCCCATGCTTGAGCGCTTCATCGCGACGGATCGCGGCTTCGCGAAGGCGAAGCACGAGCGGAAGGATTAGTCCGGAGCTGTTAAGAGGGACGATCGGAGGTGCGAGCGGCGGCGTGTATCGGGAGAACGGTCGGTGCGCTTTTCGCCACCGGATGAAAGGCGGAGAGGATCGCCCCAAGGGAGACTTCCAACACGTTGGAAAAGACCCTGCCTTTCTGCCAGACCGCAACGTAGTGATAGAGTGCCGTGGGCTCCACCGGCTTTGCTTCCAGTTCGAACGCCGCATATTCGCGGGCGATGATTTCGTTGGTGATGGAAACGCCGAGACCGGCCGAGACGAAGCCGACCTCGTAACCATTGCAATCGTATTCCACCAGTATGTCCGGCTCGACCCCTGCGAAGCGCAGCGCGTTGAAGTTCATCTGATGCGACGCAAACTGAGGGTCGATGTCGACAATCTTTTCCCCCTCGAGGTCGTGCGCTTCGACACGTGACTTTGTTGAGAAACGGTGCTTGGGGTGGAAGATGCACACATTGCGCGCCGAGCCGATCGGTGCCCACTCAAACAGCCGGGGGTCCAGGGGCAGCCTCGAGATTCCGAGATCTGCCCGCCCCGACAGGATATGTTCACCCACCTGTTCGTAGTTTCCCGAAATTGATCGCACACTCGAAGCCGTTTTCGAACGGATAGTCGCCACGACCTTCGGCAATGTCACGAAACCGAAGACGGCGGGTGCGGCAATTGCGATCCGCTGCTTCTCATCGTTCTTTATCGCGAAAATCGACGCTTCCAGGCGATCCATTGAAGTCAGGGCTATTTCCACGTTGCGCAGGAGTTCCCAGGCCTTCCTTGACGGAATGATCCGATTGGTCGACCGTTCAAAAAGAGCGATGCCGAGGGCGGCCTCGAGCTGCTTTACGTGCTGGCTAACCGCAGGTTGGCTTATCCCGAGCGCAGCAGCTGCCTGCCTCGTCGATCCGGTGCGCAACACCTGACGAAAGACCTGCAACTGTCGGAGCTTCAGGCCGCTTTGCAGCAACTCCATTTTGCGCCCTTTCTCGAGAACGCCCAAGCCACATGTGAATTGGCTCGGCTAACCGAGCTCAGAATTGGATTGCGCCGAGCGCCCTAAAGCTAAGTCGCCAAGCAAACTCCGAATCCATCACTCTATAGTCACTATAGTGACTGGTAAAGGGGGAGGTTTGCTTGTCGCTATGCGCGCATGCGCCTTGCGGAGATTTTTGGAGCAAACGTTCGAAGGGTCCGGCAGGAGCGCGGCATGACCCTGGAATCTCTGGCAACCGAGGCTGGCCTTGCGTACAGCTACATGGGCGGCATCGAACGAGGACAAAAGAACCCTTCTCTCAACGTGGTGGAGAAGATCGCGAAGGTGCTGGGCAGCGATCCGGTCACATTGCTTTGCCGGTCTCCGACGTCAAAATAGCCGGATACCATACTCGGCCAGATCAAATGGCGACGACAGCTCCCAAGTGATCGTCAGGCTGGCAATCTGCGCGGCGCCATCTAAGGGCATCGCCCGACGTCGAGCTCATTCGATCTCCGAATTCTAGCTGATAATTCCATTTGAAGCTGGGAGGCGAGGTTGCTCGAGCCTCAGTGCGACGCTGCGGCGGTCAAATCGGATGGCCCGTCAGAGTGCTGATTGCGTATATAACCAGCCGTTATAGCTCAAATTCTGAAAATTATAGATTGAATGAATAGGCCTTGTCAGTAATCTAGGCGAAATCCTGCAAAATTGTTGCAAGATATCCCTTAGTAGATTTCGCAATCTTTGGCCATCAGCCGTAGATCTGCCGCGTGGGCAGGCGCGGCACACATTGCGAAATTGCGCATTGATGGAAGAGTCTCATGGGCGGTTTTGCTGCTCAATTTGCTGCCGCCTTCATGGTTACCGTAGGCCTTGCTCTTGTTAGCGGCTTCCTCGGCACCGTATTCGGCCTGCTGTTGGCCATCTCGAAAGGCACGTCTACGGCCCGTTTCAGAAGTCTCGTGACGGCTTACACGACTGTGGTTCGGGGCGTTCCAGAACTCCTCATCATCCTTCTTATCTATTTCGGGGGAACCACGTTCGCCAGCAAGCTCGCTGGCAGGTATGTGGAGGTGAACTCTTTCACCGCAGGGGTCATCGCGCTTACTGTTGTCTTCAGCGGCTATGCGACCGAAGTTTTCCGCGGTGCGATTGCGGCGGTGCCAACGGGGCAGACCGAAGCGGCGAAGTCGCTTGGCCTGAATATCTGGCAGCGGTGGTTGTTCATCGTTGGGCCGCAGATGCTGAGGCTGGCGCTGCCCGCCTATGGCAATCTTTGGATATCGCTCTTCAAGGACACGGCGCTGGTCTCTGTCGTGGGCCTGACCGACATCATGCGCGTTGCCTATGTCGGCGCCGGATCCTTGCGCGCGCCGTTAACGTTCTACCTTGCGGCATCCGCTTTCTATCTCTCCCTGACGACGATCACCCTGCTGTCGATCCGCTTCGCGGAGCGGCGATATCCTGCATTCGGTCGATAGAAGGGCAACGCTATGAACTTCGATTTGATGTTCGACGCCGTCCTGGTTCTGCCCTCAGGCATCGGTCTCACCTTGATCCTGACAGTCCTTTCACTGACGGCAGGATTTCTTCTGTCGGTACCGCTGGCGTTCGCCCGCGCGTTTGGACGCCCGAGCCTCTCTTTCGCTGTTCTGGCCTATACCTATGTCATCCGCGGTACGCCCATGCTGGTTCAGCTCTTCTTGCTCTATTATGGTTTGAGCCAGATCGAGGCGGTGCGCGCCAGCGTCTTCTGGGTGATCCTTAAAGACCCTCTTTGGTGCGCCCTTTTTACCTTTTCGCTGAACAGCGCGGCGCACACCACCGAAATCCTGTGCCGCGGTCTCCAATCCGTGCCGAACGGCGTTATTGAGGCCGCCAATGCGCTTGGCCTGAAACGTTTGCAGATCGCCCGGCTTGTCACCTTTCCGATCGCTTTCCGGATTTCGCTTCCGGCTTACGGAAACGAGGTCGTGGGGATGATCAAGGGCTCGTCGCTGGCAAGCACCGTAACGCTGCTTGAGATAACCGGCATGGCGCGACAGATGGTGTCGGCCACCTTCGCGCCCTACGAGATCTTCATCGTCGCAGGAGCGATGTATCTCGCGCTCACGACGCTCGCCGTGAAAGCCACCCAGTTCCTGGAACGGCGGCTTTCGACTGAAGGCACTTCAAAGCAAAGACGCAAGGCGCGGCTCCGTCCGACCTTGCCTCACCACGAGATCACGACACTCGTGCCGTGACGCCGCCGCCTTAAGGCTGGCTTCCCATCCAAACCCAAACAAAGAGGTGTCCCATGCGCATGCCCTTGGCTATTGCCATTTCTGTCGCGTCCTTGATCCCAGCATTGCCCGCCCGTGCCGATAGCGAGCGAACGATATCTATCGCCACCGAAGGGGCGTCGCCGCCCTGGGACGGGACAGACGCGGATGGCAAGCTTTACGGCTACGATGTCGATGTCGGTCTCGAACTGTGTAATCGCATCAAAATCAAATGCAGCTTCGTGGCGCAGGATTGGGACGGGATCATTCCTGCGCTACTGGTCGGGAAATACGACGTCATCATGTCAGGGATGGCGATTACCGAGAAGCGCAAGCAGCAGATCGAATTCTCCAGCCCGTACGCCAGCGGCTACAACCAGTTCGTTGTCCGCAAAGAGCTTGGGCTCGATGCCGGCGACACCAAAGAGAAGGTCAACCTCTCCTCAGTCGGAAACAAGGAGAAGGCAACCATCGAGCGGCTCAGGTCGACCCTCAGTGGCAAAGCCATTGGTGTCCTCCGTTCATCGAACTCCGAGGCTGTTGTGAAACAACTCCTCGGCGATGTCGTGACCATTCGCAGCTATGACAGTCTCGACAATTTGAAGCTCGACCTTACCGCGGGGCGCGTCGACGGTGGCCTCGCCGACTATTTCACATGGCGCGATTTCCTGGAGGCGCCTGGAGGGTCGGTTGCGGTATTTTTCGGACCGCAGCTGAATGGTGGTCTCTGGGGTCCGGGTGTGGGCGCCGGTATGCGCAAAGACGATAGCAAACTGCTGACCAAGTTCAATGCGGCGCTCGACGCCGCCACCAAGGATGGCACCATCAAGGCGTTGAGCCTCAAGTGGTTCAAGACGGATATTTCTCCGGCCCTGCCAAAATAGCCCGGCCCCGCGGCCGACTTCGATGTGGTGCTGGCCGAGTGTTGGCGCCAGACCTTCACGACCATGAGGCGAGTTCCATGAAAGACCCATTTTGCGCGGTCGTAACCGGCCAATCATTGATTACGCATGACATCCGTCATGTTCAAGACGAGCGGTTCGCGGAGGTTGTACGCTTCTTGCAGCAGGGTGACGTCGTCTTCACCAATTTCGAGTCGACGATCCTCGGCAAACATGGTGGTTGGCCGACCAAGGGCAGGTATTTCGGCTATTCCAGGGCTGAGGTGCTGGATGCATTGCAGGATATCGGTTTCAACGCGCTTGCCTTGGCGAACAACCACGCGTTCGATCTTGGTGCTGGCGGTGTTCTCTCGACGCTAGAGGAAGTGCAAGCGCGAGGCTACCTGCATGCGGGCATCGGGGTCGATGCGACCGATGCCCGCAAACCGGGTCGCCGCCGGCTAGGTAAACGCGACGTCGCCCTTCTTGCGATCGATGCCGGTCCCGGTCCGTCCAGCATGTATGCCGAGAACCACACGGCCTTTCGTCCGGCTCGCCCTGGCGTCAACCGGCTCAAGACCGTTCGGAAAATCGGGGTGCCTGACGGGCATTTCAGGCGATTGGCACGGCTTGGGGGCCATTTGCAAAGCTCTCCCTTCGAACTGACCAATTATGCGCAGCCGGAGGATCCGCCGGAGGTGGCCAGCGACAGAGAGCTCAATTTCTACGGCACCGTATTTACCCAAGCTGCCAACTTCGGCCGCATGGTCGAAGTCGATCAGGCAAGCGCGAGCATCCATTTGTCCGCCATCCGTCAGGCGGCAGCGCAAGGCGATTTCGTTATCGCCTACCTGCACCATCATCATTGGGAACCGGGTTGGCAGGATGTACCGCGCTGGGTGCAGGCCTTTGCTCGCACATGCATTGACGCCGGTGCAAACCTTTTTGTCAGTCACGGCGCCCCCGTCCTGCAGGCGATCGAAATCTACAATGGCTCGCCAGTTTTCTACGGTCTCGGAAATTTCCTCTTTCATGTCCATCCTGACGAGGGCGAGTGGGATCCTCCGGAAGTCTGGCAAAGCATTGTCGCTGCTTGCCGCTATGAGGCGAATGGAAACCTTGAAGGCATCGACCTTCTGCCCGTCGTGATCGGCGAGATAAATGAGCGCCCAGCATCCGAAACGGGAAAATTGGTTCCTGTCCCCGCCGGCGGACGCGTGGCGCGAGATATTCTCGAGGGGTTCGCAAGCCGTTCACGTGCCTTCGGTACCGGGATCGAAATATCGGAGTACTCAGGCAGGATAGCAGTTCCGCCTGCACGAAAATTCGGCTGACATCGACACAAAGACCCAGAACCGACCGCGACGGATTTTCTACCCAATGACCTGTTGGAGCATCGGACGCGTTGTTGAAGCCGAAACGCACTAGCCCGTCCCGGGCGGCGCAAAAACCAAAGATCGGGCGTGACCCTCACCCCGCTGATGTGCACGTCGGCAGGCAGATCGCAACGGTTCGCGTGCAGTCGGACGTATCCCAGGTTCAGCTTGCCCGATCGATAGGCATCACGTTTCAACAGCTCCAAAAATACGAGAACGCTAGGAACCGGGTGAGCGCGTCCATGATCTACGAGATTGGGAAGTCACTGGGCGTCCCCGTCAGCCGTTTTTTCGAAGGCCTCCCGGCGAAGGGTGAGAGCGGCCATGAGGCTTCACGCCTACGAACGGATGAGCGCATTGGTTTCATTGCCAGCGCAGAAGGTCGACGCCTGATCGAGCGTCTTGTTCGACTTCCTCCGCGGGTGCGTACCCGCGTGTCCGCCCTTGTCGCCGCAATCGGGGAAGAATGGACCGTCCCTCAATACGATCAAGAGCAGGCAGACTGACGGCGAACTGGTGCCTGCCAAACGCAAGATGGTTTGACCGCCGGTTGGGGTACGGTTCGATTACGCCGACCGTGCGTTTTGCGCCTCCCATTCGGCCAAATAGTCGCTTCGGAGGCCCCATAAAACAGACACTTCGTCTGTTAGCGCCAACAGAGAACTCTCACCGATACGATGTCACGCCAGCGCAACTAAATAGCTGATAAGGCAACATTATCATTCGTTTTGTCGCGCCTACAAGCTGTGCGTTTTGATGCGAAAATGATGGCACAAAGCGCACGGCCGCTTTACCCTCCAAACACATGATTCGCCTCGATCCCGCGACCGCAAGATCCGCCGCCGCGCCCCCGACCGTTCCGGGCTGGGCGCTCGAGGTCAGTGGCGCTCCGCATGAGGCAGACGCTGCCTTCAGGGCCGGCGCCGCGCTGGCTTCTCTCGACAGCCTCGCCCGCGCGCAGCCTGCCTGGGCCGGCGCCTGGCGCCAGCGGCTGGGGCTCAAATGCGCCGCCGCTGCCGTGCGCCTCGCTGGCCGGACGGAAGACGAGGCGGCGCTGCGCGATGCTTGGTATCTGCGCCAGCCCGGCGACGATCCAGGCCCCGCCGGCACTATCCTGGCCGCGTGGAAGCGCCTCGCCTCCCGCTCGTCGCATGTCCGACGTTTTTTGCCGGCCGGAGCGCTGACTCGAAGGAGAGGTGAACGGCGGCTTTGCGCCTGATGTCGGCCTTTGAGGCCAGCTGCGCCGATTCTCGAAAGCGGACATCATCGACGACAGCGCAGGGGATGCGGCGCAAGCATCACATCGCTGCTTCCTGCTCCATCTCTTTCATGTCCTGAAAGCGGTCCGCAATCCGTGGGTGAACCCGTCCGCCGTCTGCGGCGCCAATGGCCACGACGATCTCGTCGGCAGCCGGTCCGTCGGCGATCTGGAAGTTGGCGGTGATGAAATGCGAGCGGCGGCCGTTCTCGCTCTTGTGCATCATCGGCAGCGACAGCAGCGCGCCAGGCGCGTTGCGTGTGTTGCAGAATTCGAGATAGGTCGTGCCGCCGACGGCGTCGCGGAAGACATTGCCGAAGCGCAGCGTGTGGATCATGGCCGAGGCGTGCTCGATCTCGCCGGCGGTTCCGACGGCGGCCGCCTTGCCGTAGCTTTCGATACGTTCCGCCGGCATCAGCCCAATCAGGCGGCGCGTCAATTCCTGCCCGAGTCGGGGTGCGATGGCGACAATCTCTGGCCGCAAATCCTCGACGAAGCCGCGCCCGGCCCATGGATTGCTCAAGACGGCGGCGACGACGATCGATGTCACCGGCCTTGCGGCCGCCCTGCTGCCTTCGAAGTGCACTTCCTCGATGAAGGTACAGATCTTCCGCAATTCCATGATTTGGCCTCTTCAGTGAAAGCTCAAATCTAGTAGGCGCCGATCGGCGGGTATTCCTCCGGTTCGTAGGAAGAATCGGCGTGCGCCCCGCTTGGAAGCGGTGTAGCGTTGGTACATCCGCGACGGCTAAAATTCGCCCTTCGCGAGTGGCGGAAGATCAGGCGTGGACCACGAGTCGCAAATTCTCTCCTTGCGGGACGCCGCCAGCCTCATCAATTCGGGCGGCGATCTCCAGTCCGTGCTGCGCGACCTCGTGCTGGCGGCCTGCCGTCATGCCAAATGGACGCTGGGCTCGATCATGGGCATCGATGCCCCGCATGGCCACGCCTATGTCATCGTGCGCCACGATCCGACGCTCATTCACCGCACGCTGCCCGACCGCTGGGAACTGGCCACCAGTCCATCGATCGTCGCGCTCAACCGCAATGAGCCGGTTTATATCAGGGACGCGCGGGTGTCGGAGGAGTTTCCGGGCTATCGCCGCGAGGCCTTCGAGCGCGACTACCGCAGCGTGCTCGTAATGCCGATGAACTGCGTCGACGAGGACGGCCGGCCGATGGTGCTGACCGTCGTCTCGCGCGAAATCACCGAAGTGACGGCGGAGGATATCGCCTTCATCGGCATGATCGTGCATCTGGGCGAGATCGCGGTCGAGAAGCAGCATCGGCTGCGCCAGGAGAAGCAGGCCGGCGAACGCCTGCAACGCGCGCTTTCGGCGCACACCTCGCTTCTGCAGCAGGCCTTGTCGGACGGGTCGGTGGTCTCGCTCGCCGAAAAGGTCAGCGAGCTTCTGCCCAATCCGGTGGTGGTGATCGATTTCCATGCCAATCTGGTCGTCGCCGGTCGTTCCCCGAGCGAGGCGCATTTCGACATCGCCTCCTGGCAGCAGGCGGTGAGCGGAACGCTCAGCCGACAGATCTTCAAGATAGCGCGCGGCGCGTCCGACGGGCGCCACGCCGAGACGCTGTTTGTCGATGACGGCAAGCGCCAGCTCAAGCTCTCGGTGCGCATCGAACCGCTCACCATCGACGCCGAAGTGGTTGGCGCGCTGATGATTTTTCCGACGCCGCAGGCATCGGGCCAACTCGACCAGATGCTGCTCGACAGCACCAAATTCGCGCTCAGCGTGCAGATGATGCGCAGCTTCGTGCGCTTCCGTTTCGAGACGCGTTCGTTGACCGAGCTTTTCCTGGAGGTGGCGGAGCGCCGCTGGCGCGACGAGGCCGACATCGTCAATCGCGCCCGCCGGCTTGGGCTCGACTTGACCGTTGCGCAGAAGATGATCGTCGTCGATCTCGCCGAGCAGGTGAAGGATGGTGCCATCGGCCTTGCCGATCCGCATCATGCGCTCGTGCGTCTCTTGCAGCAGGCAGGCATTGCCGGCACGGCAATCGCGGTGGAGGATGGGCTTGTCTGCCTGGTTCCTGCCGATGCCGGGCAGGACGGCGCGCGCTTCGCGAAATTGCCGCACAGGATCGCGGCCGAGCTCGGCCGCTATTTCGAGCGCGAGCCGGTGGTGGTGCTCTCCGAGGCCTGTGCCGCGCTGGCCGATTATCCGATCGCCTGGGAGCGGTGCCGCCGCATGATCCGGATCGGCCGTTCCTTCGGCCGCACCGGTGTTTTTGCCGGCCAGGATTTCGGTCCGCTGCCGATATTGGTTGCCGCCGCCGACGCTCCCGACGTGCGCGGCTTCGTCGAGGACAGTGTAGGCGCCCTGATCGCGCACGACCGCGAGCACGGCACGCCCTATCTGGACACGCTGTTTGCGTATCTGCGCGAGGGCTGCCGCAGCCAGGCCTGCGCCGACGCCATCGGCCTGCACGTCACCACCTTGCGCTATCGCCTGTCGCGCATCGAGGAACTGTTCGGGATCCGTCTCGACAAGCCCGAACAGCGCTTCGCGGTCGAACTTGCGATCCGTCTCAGCGGCATCATCGACAGCCGCGTGCCGGCAGCCCGCTAGACTCCCTTGACCCCGCCACCCCTGTAGCGACACGGCAGCCACCGCAAGCACAGGCTTGTCGCACCTGCATTTGCTCGGGATAACAGCAGCACGCCGCGCCATCTTTCCTACAGACCGGAGGAAGAACGCCGGCCGGCTCCTGCCTAGCTTTCCATCCGACACTTAGGAGGAAAGCAATGGCGGACGCGGTGGCACAAAGGACGATCGATCCGATCGCCTTGCGTCGTGCCTTCGGCACCTTCGTCACCGGCGTCACCGTCATCACCACGCGCGACTGCGACGGCAATCCGCGCGGCATGACCGCCAACTCCTTCACCTCGGTCTCGCTTGAGCCGCCATTGCTCCTGGTCTGCGTCGGCAAGGCGGCGGCGAGCTTTCCCGCCTTCAACGAAACACGGTCCTTCGCAGTCAATTTCCTGCATGAAGGCCAGGTCGATGTTTCTTCAGTGTTCGCGTCCAAAGCGGCGGACAAATTCCAGTCGGTCAACCATGACCGCGCCCACACTGGCGCGCCGATCCTCACCGACAGCCTGACATGGTTCGACTGCACCGTTCACAACCGCATCGAGGCCGGTGACCACATCATCCTGATCGGCCAGGTCCAGGCTTTCGGCACCAGCCCATCGGCGCCGCTCGGATTTTGCCGCGGCCGTTACGCCAGCGTGAAGGATCCGCTGCCTACCGGCTGGCTGGCCTCGCAGGACATGATCATCGGCTATCTGGTCGAAGCCGGGAACCGCATCCTCTTGCGCAGCGACGGCAAGGGACGCTGGGTGCTGCCGACGGCGCGGCGCCGCAAGGCCGACAGCCAGCTCGTCCTCGATGGCGGCGATGCGCTGAGCCTCGTCCCTGAAAACACCTTCCTCTATTCGGTGTTCGACGTCGCCGACAGCGACCCGGGTTATCTCATCTACCGCGCCGAACTGAGCCGTGAGAGCGCTGAAGCCGCGCTGCCGGATGGCCACGCCTTCTTTTCCGTCGACACGCTGCCCTATGAGCGGATCGCCACGCATGAACTGCGCGCCATGCTGCGCCGCTATGCGCGCGAGCGCCAGGACAAGCGTTTCGGCATCTACATCGACACCGGTGACGGCGGCCGCGTCGCCATGATCGACGGCCAGTCGCAATCGTGGACGCAGGCCGCGTCCGAATAATGCTCCACGCAGGACAGACAGTATGAAAACGACGGTCGGATCGCTCGAAGGCTCGCGCCAGAACCTGTTCATCAACGGTGCGTTCTTGGCGCCGAAAGGTGGGCAGTACATCGACAGTTTCGACCCGACCACCGGCAAGCCCTGGTATCAGTTCGCCGAGGCCGGTGCCGAGGACGTCGGCGCGGCCGTGGCGGCAGCGCGCGCTGCCTTTGCCGCTCCAGCCTGGCGGCGCATGACCCAGACCGACCGCGGCAGACTGGTGCACCGGCTGGCGGAGCTGGTGCTCGAGCACGCCGACGAGCTGGCGCTGATCGAGACACGTGACAATGGCAAGCTGCTCAAGGAAATGCGGGCGCAGATGCGCGCCATGCCCGACAGCTACACTTATTTCGCCGGGATGGCCGACAAGCTGCTTGGCGACACGATTCCCGTCAACAAGCTCGACATGCTCAACTTCAACCTGCGCGAGCCGATCGGCGTCGTCGGCATGATTACGCCATGGAACTCGCCGCTGATGCTGCTGACCGGCACGCTGGCGCCATGCCTTGCGCTCGGCAACACGGTCGTCGTCAAGCCGTCCGAGCATGCCAGTGCTTCCACGCTCGCTCTGGCCGAGCTGATCATGGAGGCCGGCTTTCCCGCCGGCGTGGTCAATGTCGTCACCGGCACCGGCGCCGTGGCCGGGGACGCGCTGACGCGGCATCCAGGCATTGCAAAACTCGTCTTCACCGGTTCGACGGCGACGGGCCGTCGGATTGCTGCCAATGCGGCGGAGAACCTTATTCCCTGCTCGATGGAGCTCGGCGGCAAGTCACCGCATGTCGTCTTCGGCGATGTCGACATCGACCATGCCGTCAACGGCGTCGTCTCCGGTGTCTTCGCGGCGGCGGGGCAGACCTGCGTCGCCGGTTCGCGCTGTTTCGTCGAGGCCAGCGTCTATGACCGTTTCGTCGAGGCGCTGGTCGAGCGCACGAGGCGCGTGCGGGTCGGATTGCCGACGCTGGAAGAAACCGACATCGGTCCGCTGGCGCTGTCGGCGCAGCTTGCCAAGGTGGAAACCTATGTCGCCTCGGGCGTGCGCCAGGGCGCCAGCATCGCAGCCGGCGGCAGGCGGCCGCAGGCGGCCGAGCTTGCCGGCGGCTGGTATTTCGAGCCGACCGTGATGACCAATACCGATAACGGCATGGACGTCATGCAGGAAGAACTGTTCGGTCCTGTCGTCGGCGTCATGCCGTTCTCGTCGGAAGACGAGATGATCCGTCTCGCCAACGACACACGCTATGGGCTCGCCTCCGGCATTTGGACGCGGGACATCAACCGCGCGCTGCGCTTCGCCAGGAATGTCGAGGCCGGCACCGTCTGGATCAACACCTACCGCGCGTCCTCCTTCATGTCGGCCAATGGCGGCTTCAAGGAGAGCGGCTATGGCCGGCGCGGCGGCTTCGACGCCATGGAGGAGTTCTCGCGCCTGAAGAACGTCGTCATCGACTATTCCGGCGCCATGCAGGACCCCTTCGTTATCCGCCTTCGCTGACCAAACCCGACGCACTGGGGAGACCGACATGAAATTCGCCGTTTCGCTGACCATGGAGCGCTTCTCGCCCGACATGCCGATGTCGAAGGTGAAGAGCAATCTGCTCGACCTGGCGCGCCTGGCCGACGAGGGCGGCTTCGAGACGCTGTGGACGGCGGAGCATCACACGATCGAATGCACGATCTCGCCCAACCCGCTGATGACGCTGACCTGGCTTGCCCAGCATACCGAGCAGATCCGGCTCGGCACCTCGACGCTGGTCGCGCCCTACTGGAGCCCGATCCGGCTGGCAGGGGAGGGGGCACTTTGCGATCACCTGACCGGCGGGCGGCTGGAGTTCGGCATTGCGCGCGGCTCCTACCAATACGAGTTCGACCGCATGGCCGGCGGCATGCCGCAGCAGGAAGGCGTTGCCTATCTGAAGGAGTTGGTGCCGGCGGTGAAGAAGCTGTGGGCGCAGGATTATGCCCATGACGGCCACTACTGGAAGTTCCCGCTCGCCGCCGGCGTGCCGAAGCCGCTGCAGAAGCCGCATCCGCCGATCTGGGTGGCCGCGCGAGACCCTGGTACTTTCGACTGGGCGGTCGGCATCGGCGCCTCGATCCTGTCGACGCCCTTGTCGGCGCCGGCGGCCGAGATCGCCGTGCTCGGCGAGAAATTCCGCAAGGCCGTCGCCGATCATCCAGAGGTGCCGCGCCCGCGCCTGATGATGCAGCGGCGCACCTGCGTCTACGAACGGGCGCAGGACTGGGAGATCGCGGTCGGGCATGCCATCGACTACGGCCGCGCCTTCGAGAACCTGTTCCAGAACATCGGCACCGTGCAAAACGGCTTTCCCGAAGCCGTCCCCTACGAGAGCGTCAAGGGCAAGGACAACTACAATCCCGAGAACATCCGCCGCAACCTGATGTTCGGCACACCGGACGAGGTGATCGAGAAACTGCTCGACTATGAAGCGGCGGGCGTCGACCAGTACTGCCTCGGCCTGACCTTCAACCTGCCGTTCGAGCTGCAGAAGAAGACGATCAAGCTGTGGGTCGACGAGGTGATGCCGGTTTTTGCCGCGCGCGAGCGCGACAGGGCGCGTCAGGCGGCGAGGGCGTGACCATGGCGCGCTCCGGCCAGCTCGATGTCGAGGGCGTGCTGCTCAACTGGCGCCTTGAGGGTGAGGGCGGCGTGCCGTTGGTCTGCATCCATGGCGTCGGCTCCTATCTCGAAGCCTGGAATGGCGTGGCGGGCCAACTGAGAGATCGCTTCGCGGTTCTCACTTTCGACCTGCGCGGCCATGGCCGCTCTAGCCGGGTCAAGGGCCGCTACGAGATCGACGATTTCGTCAAGGAGACGCTGGCGCTGGCCGACCATGTCGGGTTTGCCGCCTTCAATCTGGCCGGCTTTTCACTGGGTGGCCTGATCGCGCAGCGCCTGGCGCTGACGCATGCTGAGCGCCTGCAAAAACTGGTGCTGCTGTCGACGGTCGCCGGCCGCACGCCTGAGGAGCGGCACGCGGTGCGTGGCCGGCTGGCGGCGCTGATGGCGAGCGACGGCTCGGCGCATCATGCAGCCTCGCTGTCGCGCTGGCTGACGGAGGATTTCCAGGACAAGAACCCGGTCGTCATCGCCGAGTTGCGCCGGCGTGACGCCGAGAACGACCGCGACTGCTATGCAGCGGCCTATCGCGTTCTGGCCGAGACCGATTTCGGCGGCATTCTCGACCGCGTCACCTGCCCGACGCTGATCGTGACCGGCGAGGACGATCAGGGTTCCAGTCCGCGCATGGCACGGCTGATGCACGAACAGGTGCAAGGGTCGCAACTCGCCATCCTGCCCGGACTTCGCCATTCGATCCTGATCGAAGCGCCGGCTCGGGTTGCCACCGTGATGGGCGATTTCCTGCTGGACGCTGACCGCGGGAAAGGGGTCGCCGCCGATGAATAGCAGCCTTCGCGATGCGGCAGAGAATGTCGGACAGCAGGTGCTGTACGAGGGCTCGCAGGCAACAGGCCGGGACCTTCCCTGTGATCGGGGGAACGGCGACGGCAAACATCCTCCGCGACATCGGAAGACCGGACCGGCCGCGACGTCGCTAAATCCGCGTGCCTAGGGAGAGGACGCCGACCTGGTCGGCACGAAATTGCGACATCACGACCGGCTGAACGGAAGTGACAGCAAGGGACTGAACAACAACAGGGGAATACGCATATGACAATCTGGAACAGACGACTCGTAACGATGGCCGCGGCGGCGCTTGCGCTTGGCGCATATCCTGCTCACGCAGGCGCGGTGCTCGACCGCGTGATGGCGGCCGGCACGCTCAACGTGGCGACCGATGCCAACTGGGCGCCGCAGTCCTTCGTGAATGCCAGCAACGAGCTGGACGGCTTCGATGTCGACGTCGCCAAGGCGATCGGCAAGCACCTCGGCGTCAAGGTCGAGTTCATCACGCCCGGCTGGGACATTATCACCGCCGGCCATTGGGCAGGGCGCTGGGACATGCATGCCGGCTCGATGACGCCGACCAAGAAGCGCGCCGAGATCTTCGATTTTCCGGCAGTGTACTATTACACACCGGCGGCCGTTGCCGTGCACAAGGACAGCAAGGCCAAGACGCTGGCCGACCTCGACGGCAAGGTGGTCGGCGCCACCAGCACCTCCACTTTCGAGGCCTATGCCAAGAAGGATTTGACGCTCGACGCCGCCGGCGCGCCGCCATTCGAGTACAAGCTCAACCCGAAGGAGGTCCACTCCTACGAGAATTCGACGACCGCCTTTGACGACCTTCGCCTCGGCGACGGCGTGCGCCTCGACGCGGTGGTCTCTTCACTGCCGTCGATCCTCGATGCCGAGAAGGCCGGCTACCCGATCAAGCAGGTGGGCGATCCGGTCTTCTACGAGCCGCTTGCGATCGCCATCGAACGCGGCGATCCCGAACTCTCCGCCAAGATCGCCGACGCCGTGAAAGCGATGAAGGCGGACGGCACGCTGAGCAAGCTTTCCGAAAAGTGGTACGGGCAGGATTATTCGAAGACAAACTAGCTTCTCAAAAGGCGGCCTGCCCCCGGCAGGCCGCCGAACAGCCGGTGCTCAAAAATGCTCTATCCGGATACCGTCGAAGCCGAAATCCTCGTCCACAAACCTTGGTTCGTGGCGACGATGTTCGGCGTCGTTCTGCTGCTCTTCATGGCTTTCAACATGTCGGGCACCAGCTTTGCCGAACTGATGCGCCCGGTGATCGGCGAACCGTCGGTGAGTGGCTTCTACGGCCGCTTTGCGATTGCCTTCGCCATAGCGGTGATCTTCACCTTGAACGTCGTGCTGATCGGTTTCGCGCCGCTCAAGTTCCAGATCGGCATCGTCTGGCTCGAACTGCTGCTCCTGTTCATCGCCTTCTTCGAGACGTTCCATCTCAGCCTGCCCTTCATCAGGGAGAAGCTGCCGTTCCTGATCAGCCAGGGCGTTGTCACCACGCTCTACGTCTCGGCGATTTCCATCGTCATCGCCTCGGTCATCGCGGTCGCCGGCGCGGTTGCCAAGCTTTCCAGCAATGGTTTCGCTTACGCCATCGCCAGCTTCTACACCTCCTTCTTCCGCGGCCTTCCGCTGCTCATGCAGGTGTACCTGATCTATCTCGGCTTGCCGCAACTCGGCTTCGTTATCAACGCGGTGCCTGCCGGCATCCTGGCGCTGTCGCTCTGCTACGGCGCTTACATGACCGAGATCTTCCGCTCCGGCATACAGAGCATCGATCGCGGCCAATGGGAGGCGTCGCGCTCCATGGGCTTCGGCTTCACACTGACCATGCGCCGCATCATCCTGCCGCAGGCGCTGCCGGTCATCATTCCGCCGACGGGCAATCAGTTCATCTCGATGCTGAAGGATTCCTCGTTGGTCTCGGTCATCGGCGTGTGGGAGCTGATGTTCCTGGCGCGCACGCTCGGCCAGAAGACCTTCCAGCACATGGAGATGCTGATTTCGGCCGCCATGATCTACTGGATGCTGTCCATCTGCCTCGAACTGATCCAGGCGCGGATCGAACGGCATTACCACAGGAGCAAGGCGCGATGAGTGCTCAGGCCATCATTGAAGCCAAGGCCGTCTCCAAATGGTACGGCCAGTTCCACGCGCTGAAGGACATCAACCTGACGGTCCACAAGGGTGAACGTATCGTCATCTGCGGCCCATCTGGCTCGGGCAAGTCGACACTGATCCGCTGCTTTAACCGCCTCGAGGCGCATCAGTCCGGCGACATCGTCGTCAACGGCGTTGCCCTGCATGGCAAGATGAGCGATGTCGCCGCCGTGCGCTCCAACGTCGGCATGGTCTTCCAGCACTTCAACCTGTTTCCGCACATGACGGTGCTGATGAACTGCATGGCCGGCCCCATGTGGGTGAAGGGCGTGACAGAAAAAGAGGCGCGCAACACCGCGCTCAAGTTCCTGGAACGGGTCCGCATTCCCGAGCAGGCTAACAAGTTCCCCATCCAACTGTCCGGCGGCCAGCAGCAGCGCGTGGCGATCGCCCGCAGCCTGTGCATGAAACCCGATGTCATGCTGTTCGACGAACCGACCTCAGCGCTCGACCCGGAAATGGTCTCCGAGGTGCTCGAGACGATGACGGGGCTGGCGCGCGACGGCATGACCATGGTGTGCGTGACGCATGAGATGGGCTTTGCCCGGGCGGTGGCAGACCGGGTCATCTTCATGGACGCCGGCCAGATCGTCGAGGAGGGCACGCCCGACGAGTTCTTCAGCCGCCCTTGCCATGATCGAACGAAGTTGTTCCTCAGCCAGATTTTGAAGCATTAGCCTTCCTGGAAATGGCTGCGTTTCGACCTGAAGTTCGGGAAACGGAAGGTCCGCTTTCGGCCCTCAACGGTCTACCTGCGTTTTCTCCGGTGGCCAATCATGGCCTAAGGAGAAACGAAATGGGACACTCGTGCTACGACCTTGCCACCTCCGATCGCCGCGCATGGAATGCAGGCAAGAAGGTTGGAACGAAACGCCCTCTGAAACCTCGACAGATATGGGCGATACGCTTCTTTCTCGATCGGGAAAGGCGTCTGCGAGACAGAGCGCTCTTCGATTTGGCGATCGACAGCAAGTTGCGCGGCTGCGATCTCGTCAAGATCAAAATCGGCCATCTTGTTGTAGGACCTGAAATCCGAACGCGCGCGGTGGTCATCCAACAGAAGACCGGCCGACCTGTTCAGTTCGAGTTGATGAGCGACGCACGCTCCAGCCTTCTCACATGGTTGGAACGACGCGGCGGCACAGTGGATGATTACGCCTTCCGAGTAGGATCGATCCAACGGTTCACATGAGCACAAGGCAGTATGCCCGCCTCGTCGACGAATGGGTCGAGGCGATCGGCCTTCGGCCAGAGGAATACGGCACTCATTCCCTGCGTCGCACCAAGGCTTCGATCATCTACAAAGCGACGGGAAATCTGCGAGCCATCCAGATCTTGCTCGGTCATACGAAGATCGAGAACACGGTCCGCTACCTGGGAGTCGATATAGAGGACGCTCTCGAACTTGCCGAAGCAACTGAGGTTTGATCAGGAGCGGTTCCACTTCACGAGTGGAGCCGTGACCAATTTGCGCCCCACGACAGTCATACCTGCGGTCCCGTCCATTCACCAAAAGCGGACTTCGTTAAAGCGACGGCCAGAGGCAGCTTAGCGACTCAATCGGCCTGCTCCTCGGATTGTTCGGCCGGCTGGTTAGAAGCCAATGTCAATGTACTACATAGAATTTTAGTGGCCTCTCTGATGACCGCAGTTTCTAGGCCTTCAGCGACCTCCCCGACCTGAAGCAGATTCCGATATTCAGGTCGGGCCTCTTGCCCCGAGTTTGCCGAGACCTTTGCCAACTCGGTTGCCGCACGAACTGCCAACCAGCGAGCGCGCTGTCTTATTGCGGTTTGACAGGCGTCAGCCAAGAGCTCCATCCCTCGATTCACATCGATCTTGGCAACTAAACAACCCTGAATGCGCTCCACCTCGGCTTGCGCCCATCTCTCGTTCGTCTGGTCCATGACCTCCATGGCATTCGCGATCGCTACGAGTCCCTGCTCGATCCGTCCATGCCGGAGACAAATGTCCGCCATCGATGAATAGAAGTGCGGCAAGTGAAGCTCAGACCCGGTGGAGCGCCATCGCCTTACGCCCTCGCGCAGCATGTCCAGCCCTTCGTCGGGCGTGTCGCCACCAATAGCCCAACCGAGGAGAGCGCGCGCACCCCCTGACCAGGACGCCAGTTTGCGCTCATCAGCCAAGAGCAGCATCCGCTCAGCGATCTGACGGCATTCGGCCGGCTCATTGCGAAAGCGTCTGGCAACGCCGAGGTTCATCAGAGTGAACGCCAGATTAAGCGGATGATCGAGCCGCTCCGCAGTTGCAACCGCTGCTACACAATTCGCAAGCCCGGACTCGACCTTCGCCGCAAGCAGCTGCGCCAAGCCCAGGTAAGTGCGACAGATCGAAAAGGCGTCCTCTCCGAATTTCGCGACATCAAAATCCTTATCAGAGGTCGCCCAGGTATCGATGCCAGCCTGGGCTTCCCGTGCGGCGTCCTCTATCGCGCCGAGATATAGATAAGACGTGGCGAGCGCCCGATGCGCCAACGTCGCTTCCTCGAGATTTCCCCTGAGTGAGGCGTCGACAAGGAGTTGCTGGGCTAAGTCTCGGCTCCGCTGCAAGTCAGGCCGGTCAAGATAGAAGTTCCAAAGCGAACGCCGGACGAAAAAAAGGTTGGAGGTGCGCCCCGTTGATCTACAAAGCTCCTCGGCACGAAGAAAGTTTGCTTCAACCTTCTCGGATGCATATCCGGCCGATGCGTTGAGTGGAACACCCATTTCAAGCCGGACGTCGAGCTCAAGCTCATTTGTGTCGTCCGTTTTGGTTGCCGCTCCGAGGGCCTCCAGCGCACGGGCGAAATGCGCGACTGCCTCTGGGTTGGCGTATCGTGCCGCGGCGACGCGACCGGCATGGCGAAAGCATTCAGCTGCTTCGCGGTATCGCCTTGCAGCCATGAGATGATGTGCTACCAATTCCGGTTCAACGTTCAACTCCGAAATGAGTTTGTCGGCCAGCCTGCTGTGCACGTCCTGGCGCACCGTCTTCAACATACTATGGTATGCGGCATCGCGAACCAGCGCGTGCTTGAAAGTATATCGTGCGTCCGAGCCTCTGCCGCGGCGGAAGACGAGCTCGGCATGGACAAGCTTGTCGAGGGCATCTTCCAAGGCAGCGGCGCTGAGCGGTGTCACCGACCGAAGGAGCTCGTAGCGGAACTCGCGGCCGATGCAGGCGGCCATCTGCGCGACTTCCTTGACTGGCTGCAACCGGTCGAGGCGAGCCATCAGCGAATCGTGCAGCGTCAGCGGAATGTCGAGATCTGCGAGTCTTGCCTGATCATTGAATACGGTGGCACGATCGAGAACGCTCTTTGTTAGCTCTTCAATGAAGAGCGGCACACCATCTGTCGTTGCGATTATCTTGTCTACAAGGATGGGCGGCAGCCGCTTTTCGCCAGCAAGCTTCTCGATGAAAGAGGTGGTCTGTTCACGACCCAGGCGGTTAAGCGCCAGCTTCGTGACAATGGGATGCCCAACAAACCCATGTTCGAAGGTCGGTCTCGTGGTCACCATCATCATGACCCGAGCGTTCTGAATCCGGTCGACACACTGATTCAAAAATTCGAGCGTAGTCGCATCGATCCAATGAATGTCCTCGATCACGAACAACAAAGGCTGCAGGGCGGCAGCATCAAGGACGTCGTCTGCCAAGGCATCAAGCGTCCGCGCTCGCAGCTGCTGTGGGCTTAGCCCCTTAAGCGCATCACTTTGGGGGTGTGGGAGATCGAGCAGAGAAGCAAGAAACGGTACCGACCGGCACTCTGGACCTTTCGCGCGCTCGAGAGCTCTTAGCTTCTCGCTGTCGCTGGCAGATTCCGCAATCCCTACTGCATGGCGGAGCTGCTGGATTGCCGGATAGAGCGGAGTGCCCGAGTAGTAGGGCGAGCACTGATAGACGACGCGCGCGTGCCCCCCCTGCGAAACTGCGTCTATTAAGGCTCGGGTGATCCGTGATTTCCCGATGCCCGCCTCGCCGCTGAGCAGAACGAGCTGGCCTTCGCCTCTCTTCGCTTGCCCCCAACGCTCAAGAGCGAGTCGGAGTTCGAGATCTCTTCCAATCATGATTTGAGGAGCGCTGGAGGCGCGCGCCTCGTAGCGCGTCTCGACGGCCCGCTCCCCAACCACCAGAAAGGGCGAGACCGGTGCCGAAATTCCCTTAAGTTCGATGGAACTCAGCTTCTCAACCGCGAATACTCCGCCGAGCAGCTTTCTAGTGCTTTCTGACACTACTACACATCCCGGTTGGGCGAGCCCTTGCAGACGCGCGGCTAGGTTCGGCGTATCGCCGACAACTGCCTCCTCCTGAGCTGCCCCTTCGCCGATGAGATCCCCGACGACTACCAGCCCCGTGGCGATGCCGATACGCGCGGCAAGCGGCTTGCCGCTCGGCGCTCTTAGACCAGCGGTTGCGGACGCAGCGGCCAGACCGGCGAGCACCGCGCGTTCTGCATCGTGCTCGTGCGCCCGCGGCCAGCCGAAATAGGCGAGCACGCCGTCGCCCATCAGCTTGGCAACGCTTCCCTCGTAACGGGTGATCTCTCGCGACACCGCCTGTTGGTAGGCCAGCATCACCTCGCGCGTATCTTCAGGATCGAGCTGCTGCGACAGCTCGGTCGAGCCCACGAGATCGACGAACATAACTGTCAGCTGCCGCCGTTCGACGCGCCGCGCCGCAGCTTCTTCGATCGGCTCCGACGCGGTCGGTTTGGCAAGCGATGCAGCCGGTGCCGCCGTGCCCTTCTTTTCGACGAGCGAGGCAATGGCGTCGAGCAGCTTCCGCCGATGCCCTACAGACTTGACCCCGAGGGCTGCCAGGTCCTCGCCCGTCAGGCTGAGAAGCACTACGGCATCGATGTCATTATCACGGAAGGCTTGAGCGTATTCGCCCAATCCTAGGCTTACCAGCCATGCAACTACATCCACGCCCTCTTTCTCCCGACCAGTCGCAAGCAGAGCAGGATTATACCTCAAGTCGGCTGCAAGCGCTGTGCCGAGTTCATTTTGCAAAGTTCGTTCGGGTCACGACTTCCCGATGTCGACCGCTGGTGGAGGTCCCGAGAGGGTCAAGTTACGACATCGGATCTTGGAGGTTGAAGGTCCGCTGGCGCTCTTCCCTGTCCGCAAGCGGACTTACTGCTCCCGGCCCAAGGCCGCCAGTCTGCTTCGCGCCTCAAGCCGGACCGAGAGACCAGCTTTGCCTGTTCTGAAAGCCGACGTTCAGGCGACCGCTCCGGAGGTCGCGGTCACGCGCAAGCAGTCATATGATATCCCTGCGATTGAATGGCTACTTTGGCCGGTTTAACGAACGTCCGCGGTAGTCCGCCTGTCGGCCTCGACGGGTATTGTACGCTAAATGCAATGCAATGGCGGTTGTACAAAAGGTGACACCGGCGCTGATAAAGAAGACAACGCTCAAGCCTGCTCGATCGGCAGCCCATCCCAACGCCGGGCTTCCTAGAGCCATCGCGACATCCAGAAAGGCCGTGTAGATGCCCATCGCCAAGCCGCGGCTTTCCGGCGATGTGCCACCTACCGCCTCCACGCCAAGCGCGGGGTAGACCAGGGAGTAGCCCAGGCCCGCCAGCGCGGCTCCGGAGGAAGCAAGCACACTGCTTCGTGCCAACCCCATGAGCAGAAGCCCGGCTGACTGCACGAGCACGAACAGCAGGGCGATCTTCGCACCGCCGTATCTGTCAGGCAGATGACCGCAGATCATACGCGCTGCGATCAGCGCAGCTCCAAACGCCGTAAATCCAACCCAGACGGGTCGCCAATGATTGTCGGCATACAGAAGGGAGCTGAAGGCAAGGATTGAGCAGTAGCCGACACTGGCGAGTGCCGCACCAAGGCCTGGCAGCCACACGGCGCCAAAAACCGCTCTCAAATCGGATTTTCTCTGCCGCAACTGGATCCGAGGGTTTGGTGCTCGCATGAGCGATCCCAATACAAGCAACGGCAATAATGTGGTCAGCAGCCCTATCGCCGCAAAGCCGTAGGCTGTGAACAATATGGCTCCGAAAGGTCCGCTGAAGGCCAATGCCGCGAACATCGCAGTGCCGACCCATGCAATGACTTTCCCGGAATGCCCGGCATCCACGAGCGCCAGGCCCCAGGCCACGCCACCCCTGATGATGAAGCTCTCGGCACCGCCGAGCACCGCGCGTCCGACGACAAGGATCGAGACGGAGAGAACGGGCGAACGCGCGACGGCAACGGACAGAAGATAGAGCAGCCCGGCAGCCGCTGCCGTAACCAGGCCCACGAGAACGGCTCGTTTTCCTCCGTTCGCGTCGGCAAAGGAACCCGACCACACGCGTGAGACCAGGGATGCCGCGAACTGCGTTCCCGCCACCATGCCGACAACGACGCTACCGAAACCCAGATTGTGGCTGACGTGCAGCGGAAGCACAGGCAACGCTGCGCCGATGACAACAAACCCGGCCAACACCGCCGCCATGGTTGGCAGCAGGCTAACCGCGACCGAACGCGATGGTGTTGACGATGTCGGCAGGTCTGTCATTCGTCGGAAGCAATCTGGTGACGTTACTTCGGAGACTTTAGTTCTGATCACCAGGGTTGGTTGGCGGGCCCGACCGTGAACTCGTTGATCGTGGTGTCTTCCGGTGCATCGATGGCGAACGCAACGACGTCAGCGATCCGGTCCGGCGAGATTCCGTATTTGTCATAGGTGTTCTGCATCGCGGCGGCCGTGCCTTCGTCGCTGATCGTTTCAAGCAGCTCTGTGTTGATCGCGGCCGGATAGATGGTCGCCGTGCGGATGTTCGTCCCTTCCATGGCGGATTCCATGCGCAGGACTTCCATGAAGTTGCGCACGAACCATTTCGTGCCTCCATAGACCGCGCCGTTCGGGTAAGCCTTGAGCCCGGCGACCGATGAGGTCGCGATGACGTATCCGGATTTCCGTGCGATGAACTCCGGCAGCACCGCGGCCACGCCGTTCAAGACACCCTTGACGTTCACGTCGACCATCTGGTGCCAGTCGTCGGTCTTCAGTGCCGATAGTGGCGAGCTCGGCATGAGGCCGGCGTTCAGGAACATGACATCGACGCGGCCGAACGCCTTCCTGGCCAGCTCGACGATAGCGTCGTTATCGGACTGCTTCGTCACGTCCAGTACCTTGTAGGTCGCCTGACCGCCGTTCTTCGCGATCTCGTCGGCGATCCGTTTCAGCCTATCGGCGCGCCGCGCGCCAAGGACGACCTTGGCGCCTTTGCCCGCGAGCAGCTTCGCGGTTGCTTCGCCGATGCCTGACGATGCTCCGGTGATGATTACGACCTTGTCCTTGATCATGGCAGTTCTCCAGAATTGATGATTTGGTTCTCAGGCGTCGTATTGTGCGTCCGTCACATGCTCCATCCAGTCGACGACCTTGCCGTCCTTAACCTCCTGGAGCGCTATATGGCTCATGGCGGCCTCGGACGACGCGCCGTGCCAATGCTTTTCGCCCGGATCGAACCAGACGACGTCGCCGGGACGGATTTCTTCGATCGGCCCGCCCTCGCGCTGAACACGGCCAAGGCCAGAGGTGACGATCAGCGTCTGGCCAAGCGGATGAGTATGCCAGGCCGTGCGCGCGCTCGGCTCGAAAGTGACGAGCGCTCCCTGCACGCGATCGGGAGCCGCCGGGTTGAACAGCGCGTCGATGCGCACGCGGCCGGTAAACCAGTCGGCGGGGCCGGGACGGGAAGGTGTTTTTCCGGCACGATAGATCTGCATGATGACCTCCATGGATCACAGTGTTTCGACGCGCAGCGGATGTTCTCCGCGCAGCAGAAGCGGCGCCGGTCCGTGGTCCAGTCGCCCGAGCCGTATTAGGCCGCGCGACCACCGATAGGGACCATGAAAAATTGCCAGATTGCCCCAGGGGGCGTAGTAGCAGAGATCGCCCACGGCCTCGCTCCCGAAGCGACCGCTGCCTTTCTCGGTTAGCTTGCGCGGCAGATAGGCGATCTTCTCGTTGGTCGAATAGTCGTCGATCGTCAGGTCCAGCGGCAGCATCGAGACCAGATCGTGCGCGGAAGGATTGTCCTCCAGCGTTGCCGTGAAATCCTGATCCGCGAAGATGAATCTAAGGCGCATGGTGTCTCCTTTCCCATCCGTGGCTACGTTGTTCTGAGAGCGCACCGAGGAGGGAAGTGCGAAGCTGGCAGCGCCTGCCAGCAAAGCGCGACGTGAAAACCATGCGGCGTCGCGTGTCATTTGAAGTCTCCCAATTGGTGCGGCCATGTCCATTGTTTCGGCACACGACCGCGCGCTTGGAGATAGGACCTGGTCGTCAAGCAGCGAGATGCTGATTGAAGAAGCTGGTCAGCTTGTCGAACGGGATCACGTCCAGCTTGTCGTAAAGATCGGTGTGGTTGGCACCCGGAATGATCATGAGTTCCTTCGGCTCCGCCGCTGCCGCGAAGGCAGTTTCGCTGAAGTAGCGCGAATGGGCCTTTTCGCCATGGATGAACAAGACCGGGCGCGGCGAGATTTCCGCGATGTAGGTCACGATCGGCATGTTCATGAATGACAGCGGCGTCGTCTGCGTCCAGGAATTGCCTGAGTTGACCGCGCGCGCATGATAGCCGCGCCGCGTCATGTAATAGTCGTGATAGTCGACCAGGAACTGCGCCTCGGCACCCTTAAGTTCATTGAAGGGCGGTTGATAAGCCGGCGCGCCGTTTTCCGCGTCCGCCCAGCGCTGCCGGCTCATCTGTTCCAGCGCCTGCGTGCGCTGCTCCAGGGTCACGCTGTCGTTGTAGCCCTTCGACATGACGCGAGTCATGTCGTACATGGTGCTCGCCACCACGGCCTTGACGCGCTTGTCCGCGGCGACGGCATTCAAAGCCATGCCGCCCCAGCCGCAGATGCCGATGACGCCGATGCGCTCGCGGTCGACCGAAGCGTGCAGGCCGAGATAGTCGACGGCCGCGCTGAAATCCTCGGTGTTAATGTCCGGCGAGGCCACGTTGCGCGGCTCGCCGCCGCTTTCGCCGGTATAAGACGGATCGAAGGCCAGGGTGACAAAGCCGCGCTCGGCCATCGTCTGCGCGTAGAGGCCAGACGATTGTTCCTTAACAGCGCCGAACGGACCACCGACGGCAAGCGCCGGCAGGCGTCCGCGGGCACGGTCCTTCGGCAGATAGAGATCACCCGACAGCGTGATTCCGTAGCGGTTCTTGAACGTTATCTTCTCGTGATCGATCTTGTCGCTGAGCGGAAAGACCTTATCCCATTCGTTTGACATATTCTGAGCCTTCGCTTCGAGGGGGTTGGATATTGAAACAGCGCCCAATGCGGCGACGCCTGCGCCGGTCAGCTTCAACAGCTCGCGCCGGTGGATTGTGCGAGCTGATGTTTTCGTGTCAGGGGTGTTCACAGGCATTACCGATCTCCTTTTGGCCCAATTGGGTTGGGGCGCTTCGCTGAGTGAGCCATCAGTGTGGACGTTCGGGTTTCAGCAGCCGCCAGAACCGATTGCGGTTCAGCGTTCCTGCGGCGGTGCGCGCAGCCGTCCAGCGATCGGTTCTTTGCCCGTGCTGAATTGTTGCAATGCACATCTAGCGGCTTTGCCATAGAACGATTAGTCATCGAAATTTGCATGAACTAATCGACTGCATCGATTAATGTGCTGGGGGGCAAACGAAGGAACCTCATGGCCAAACCCGACCTCAACCAACTGACGTGGTTTCAGGCCGTCGCCGAAGAGCGCAGCTTCACCAGGGCTGCGGCAAAGCTCGGCGTGGCGCAATCGACGCTCAGCCACACGATCAAGCAGCTCGAGGCGCGAATGGGCATACGCCTCCTGACCCGCACCACGCGCAATGTCGCGACGACAGCCGCAGGCGAGCGGCTCCTACGAACGATCGCCCCGCGCATCGGCGAAATCGAGGATGAGATCGCGGCATTGATGGCCTTCCGCGAAAAGCCGTCAGGCTCGATCCGGCTGACCTTGTCCGACCACGCGCTGGAAAGCGTGGTTTGGCCCAAGCTGAAGCAGGTTCTCAGCGCCTATCCGGATATCGCTGTCGAACTGATCCTGGACAGCACATTCCGCAACATCGTCGAGGAAGGCTTCGACGCAGGCGTCCGGCTGGGCGAAAGCGTTGAAAAGGACATGATCGCAGTGCGGATCGGCCCAGACTGGCGCTTGGTTGCCGTGGCGTCGCCCGACTATCTGGCCGAGCATGGCGTACCGAGACACCCGCAGGATTTGGTCCGACATGTCTGCATCAACATGCGTCAAGAGACCGCCGGCGGCCTCTACGCCTGGGAGTTCGAGAAGGATGGACAGGCGCTGCGTGTCCGTGTGGACGGTCAACTTACCTTCAACAACACCTACGCTATGATCGACGCCGCAGCGAGTGGCTACGGCATCGCCTATGTTCCCGAGAACATCGTGGAGCGGCACATCGCTTCGAGCCTGCTAGTTCAGGTTCTCGATGATTGGTCGCCCCTCTTCGACGGCTATTTCCTCTACTATCCGAGCCGCCGACAGAATCTACCCGCATTCAAGGTCATTATCGACGCGCTACGCCATCGGGATTGAAGCGACAGGAACTTAGACCCGCGGTTGGCTGATGGTTGGAGGGCTCTAGACAGCAATAGAGTAGACATGGTTCTCATCGTTACCCCGTGTGGCGCGCGTGTGAGATTCGAACCTTAGGCTCCACGGCTCTATCGGCGAGAGCGGGTCTATTCTTCTCAATTTCGCTGTCCGCGTTGGGATCAGTTCAGGCCGAGGCACACAGACCTCCTGTTAAGTCCGCTTCTGGCGATCTGAGCCTAGAAGCTGGCAGTCCGATTCCGGCCCCGATTCGGTCGGGCTGCAAGGCGCCCATGTCGGTCGTACAGGCCGATCTTGCCGTTGCCCGAAAGCAGACGCTTGCGTACCGGTTTGATCAGCTTCTGTTTGTTGATGCTACAAGAGTTTTCGCAGCAAAAAGTCGAAAAACCTCTCGTCCTCCGCCCGTGACACATTTATCCGGATGCCAGCCGCCATTGGACTTTTCTTGTCGATACAAAAGACGCTGCCAGGCGCAATGAAAATGCTTTCCTTGGCCCCCAGTCGGGCCAGTTCAATGTCATCGATACCTTCGGGCAGCAGGAGGTAAAGATAATAGCCACCCCCATTGCCGGCGAAGATGGAATAACCGTTTCGGCCGAGGGCTGCGTGGACGCGAGTTGCGGCCGCTTCTATGCGCTGTGCGAGGCGCTTGAGGTGGCGATCATAGTGACCTTCGGACGTCAGTCGGTGCAGGAGCCTCTCCACGTGGCCAGAACTGTTCACCGTCGTCAGCATTTTCAGTTCCGCAAGTGCGGCGATCTTGTCGGCACGGCCCGCGATATGACCTGACCGCAGACTTGCAGACAGCGTCTTGGAAAATGTGCCGATCGAAATCACATGATTGAGCTGGTCGAGCGTTGCAAGCCGATTGGGCGCAACGAGCGAGAGGTCCGCGAAAGGATCGTCCTCAACGATGGTGACGTTGTGCTTCGCCGCAGCGGTGAGGATTGAGTGCGCGACAGACAGACTGATTGAGCCGCCGGTCGGATTGTGGCCAATTGACTGCGTGAAGAACAGTTTTGGCCGCTCCGCTGAAACCTTAGCCGTGAAATCCTCAACGTCTGGCCCGTCAGGCAGGCGCCGGACGCCAATGACCCGCACCTGGGCCAGTTTGAGCTTGGCGAAGAGCGGGTAGTATCCGGGCTCGTCGACGAGCACGACGTCGCCAGGCGCCAAGAACGCCCGAACGACGAGATCGAGCGCGTGATTGGCGCCGAACGTCAGCAAGATTTCCTTTTCAGTCGCTTGAATGTGCTGGTTCCCCAAACGCCGGGCAATCTGCTGCCGTAGAGGTGGGAAACCCCAAGCGGACCCATAGCCATCCGCGCCTGGTGAGGGGCCACGCCCGAGAAAACCAAGATGGCGTCGGATTTCCGACTCCTCCGTCCATGCTGGGGGCGGACGCCCGTCGCCGACACGGATCTCAAAGCTTTCCTCCAACTGCGCATTGAGAAGCGAAGCGATATCGACGGCTTCCGATACGTGTTTTGGCCTCATCCCGTTCGTTTGCGCAGTCTTGCTGACTGTGAATCCGGAGCGTGCCTTCGGTATGACGTGACCGGATGCCGCCAATCTGTCGTAGGCTTCGACAATAGTGTTCTTGGAGACGCCGTAGTCGCGGGCCGCATTCCTGATTGAGGGTAGCTTGCTTCCCGGCGAACGGTTGCCCGCTGCAATCTCCGCGACCAGCCTCGCTGCGACATTCTCCGCAAGAGTTTCACCGGATTTGCCGCTTGGATTTGTCGCCCTCAACGTCGCCTCCTATGGGTACAGATTCAGACAAATTCTTTGATCTGTACCTTTCATGAGATGGTAACAATGATCATTTTTGTTTCAAGAAGAAAAATTATACATCGCGTGGGAGGCGCCTGTGACCGACGCAGAAAACGGCAGAACGCGTTCCGCCATAAATTCGCGCATTGAGAACCTGCGGAATCTTTCGCCGACCGAGAGACTTGGCCGGGTTGGCGATGTGATGTCGCTCACCGATACCGAACGCGGCGTTTTTGCAGGCGGCGGCCTCCCGATTGCGCTGGCCGATGGCATGATCGAGAACGTCATTGGGACGTTTGAGCTACCGATCGGCGTGGCCACAAATTTTACAATCAATGGCCGAGACTACCTGATCCCGATGGCCGTCGAAGAGCCATCTGTCGTGGCGGCGGCGTCGTACATGGCCCGTCTTGCCCGCAAGAGCGGTGGCTTCTTCACCTCGAGCACCGGGCCGATCATGCGGGCACAGGTGCAAGTTCTTGAAGTGCGCGACCCGCACGGCGCGCGGGCCCGCATCCTGAGGGAACGAGAGGCGATCATTGCTGCTGCAAATGTCAAGGACAAGGTCCTGATATCGCTTGGCGGAGGGTGCCGCGATGTCGAGGTACACGTATTTGATCAGACAACTGCCGGCCCCATGGTTGTCGTTCACCTAATCGTCGATGTGCGCGATGCCATGGGCGCAAACACGGTCAATACAATGGCCGAAGCCGTCGCGCCGATGATCGAAGCGATAACCGGCGGCGTCGTGCGACTTCGCATTCTGTCCAACTTTGCCGATCTGCGCATCGCCCGCGCAATGGTCACAGTCACCCCGGAGACGCTGCAGACCGAAGAATACAAGGGTGATCGTATCGCTCGCGGCATTGTCGAAGCATGTGCCCTTGCCATCGTCGACCCCTACCGCGCCGCCACCCACAACAAGGGCATCATGAACGGTATCGATCCGATCGTGGTAGCCACCGGCAACGACTGGCGGGCCATAGAAGCGGGCGCGCATGTGTGGGCTTCGCGCTCAGGGCGTTACACATCGTTGTCGACCTGGGAGCTTGATGCCAAGGGTCATCTCGTCGGCACCCTGGAGATGCCCATGGCCCTGGGCCTTGTGGGTGGTGCGACAAAGACCCATCCGGCAGCCCGTGCCGCCCTCAAGATCCTCGGCGTTGAGAGTGCCCAGGAACTTGCCGAGGTGGCGGTGGCGGTTGGGCTTTCGCAAAACATGGGGGCATTGCGTGCATTGGCCACCGAGGGCATCCAGCGAGGCCATATGGCGCTGCACGCCCGCAACATCGCAATTGTGGCCGGCGCAACCGGCGACGAGATCGACAAGGTGGCGTCGACGCTGTCTGCGAACCATGACGTGCGCGTCGATCGCGCCAAGGATGTACTTGAGCTGATCAGGGCGGAAAAGGTCTGAGATCATGCGGTACCGCGATGCTGAAAAATCAGTTGCCGTCGGTTGGCGATGCGGCGGCCGGCAATGCTCGATTGCGCGATCCAGAAATCCGGGCAGATATCTCTCAGGATTGTTTTCCGGGAGAATGACGTGACCGAAGCATATGGGAATGACGCGATTCCAACACGGACGGGCCCTCTAAGCGGAGTGACCGTTCTCGACATCACACGTGTCGTCGCCGGCCCCTTCTGCTCCATGTTGCTGGCCGACCTTGGCGCGACCGTGATCAAGGTGGAGCATCCCGACGAACCGGACTACGCCCGTACCTTCCCTCCTTTCGTCGGCGACGAGGGTGCGGAACTCAGCGCCTTCTTTTCGCAGTTCAACCGCAACAAGCTGGGAATCACGATCAATCTCAAATCCGCTGACGGCAAGGCGCTCTTGAAAAAGCTCGTGCGCCGGGCCGACGTGCTGGTCGAGAATTTTCGACCGAGAACCATGGACAGGCTGGATCTCGGATACGAGGTCCTCAAAGCTGAAAACCCCAAGCTGATCTACACCGCGATCAGCGGCTACGGCCGCAGCGGGCCAAACGCATCAAAGCCTGCCTATGACAACACCGGACAGGCGTCAGGCGGCCTGTGGTCGATGAACGGCTATGCGGACCGACCGCCGGTTCGGGTGGGCACTATCATCGGCGACCTCGCGGCGTCCTTGTATGCTGCGATCGGCACTCTCGCAGCCCTGCGCGAGGCGGACAAAAGCGGCCTCGGACAGGTGGTCGACGTCTCGCAACAGGACTCCGTGCTGACGCTGACGGAAAATGCTGTTGTCCGTTACACGGGGAAGAATGAAATCGCCTCACCACTCGGCAATGACCATCCCTTCGTGCGCCCCTACGGCCAGTTCCCCTGCAAGGACGGCTATGTGTTCTTCGGCGGCTACACGGACAAGTTCTGGGCGATTACCTGCGCTCTGTTCGGCGAGCCCGACAAGGCATCCGACCCTGCCATCGACACGATGGAGAAGCGGTTCGATCCGACAGTGGCGGAGACGAAGGTCAATCCGCTGCTTAACCGCTGGTTCAGCCGCTACACCAAGGCCGAACTGGAGGAGATCGCGGGCGACAAGATCCCGCTGAGCGCGATCAAGACGATTGCGGAAGTCGTCGAGGATCCACACATCGCCGCTCGCAACATGATCGTCAAGGTTCCCATCGCGGGCAAGCTTATCGGCATGTTTGGGCTGCCGATAAAGCTTTCGGGCGCCGTCGAGGTCGCGCCCCAATCGGCGCCCGCGCCGGGAGAGCACAATGACCTGATCCTTGGGAAATTGGCAGGCCTTTCCCCAGAGGAGTTGCATGCGCTCAAGACCGGGGGAGCGATCTAGATGGGCATCGACTTTACCCAGGACGGTTACGTCGCAACAGTCCGGATCGATCGGCCGGAGAAGCTCAATGCGCTGACCTTGGCCATGTATGAGGATCTGGGCCGCGCCTTCAAGGCAGCCAAGGATGACGATGCCATTCGGGCGGTCGTCCTCGCCGGCAGCGGCGGGCGTGCTTTTTGCGTCGGAGCCGACCTGAAGGAATCCATTCCCGCGCTTGCCGCGGATGCTTTCGACATTTCCGCTTGGGATCCGGCGCATATCAAGTTTCCCGGGTTCTTCAAGCCGATTATAAGCGCGATCCGGGGCATGTGCCTTGGCGGTGGATTCGAGATCATGCTCGCCACCGATATCCGGATTGCGGCGCATGACGCCATCTTCCAGCTGCCTGAGGCGACCCTCGGCTTTGTGCCTGCCGGCGGGACGCTGGTGCGCCTTGTCAGGCAGATCGGTTACGCCCACGCGATGGAGATCATGCTGACTGCGCGACGCTTCACGGCGGCCGAGATGGTCGCCAAAGGCGTGGTCAATCAGGCGGTGGATAGCCGGGACGTCGAGCGTGTGGCGTTTGAAACGGCGCATCATGTCGCAAGCCTGAGCCCGACCGCCGTCCAGACGATCAAGGAAGCCGCTCTCACACTGCAAGACTTGCCGCTGACAGAGGCATTCCGCCAGGAAGCGATCCTGGGGCAGCGGACTTTCAGGAGCGACGATGCCAAGCGTGGCCTTGCTGCTTTCGCCGAAAAGGGGAAGTGACCGTGTCGAGCACTCCCCAAGACCTGGGATCGAATGCCCCGCGCAAAGGCGTCGGCCATCGCATCGGCGTGACGCAGGAGCTGATCGTATTCCTGGTATCGATCGCTCTGTTCGCTTATTTCTCGATCACGCTCGACAACTTTCTCAGCCGGGACAACATCCTCAACCTGATCCGAAACGTCGCCATGCTCGGCATGCTGAGCCTGGGCATGGCGGTCGTCGTGATCGGACGCGGCGTGGATCTTTCGCTGGTCGCGGTGATGGCCGTCTCGCTGACGTTCTCGATTGTTCTGGCCAACCAGGGCTATGCGTTTTCAACGGCCTTGGTGCTCGGCCTTGCCTTCGTCATCGTCGTCGCGATCATCATGGGTTTTCTGATCGCCTATGTCGAAATCCCCGCCATCTTTGCGACCCTTGCCGTATCGGCGATCGTCTACGGACTGGGGCGCGGCGTGATCGCCACGCTCGACGTCAACAATGTTCCGGACAACCTAAACTGGTTCCTGTTCCTGGGGCGCGGCAGCCTTCTTGGCATCCCGGTACCGATCTGGCTTTTCGCGGTCTGTGCCGCCGCGCTCTATTTCCTTCTTCGCAAGACAGGGCTCGGGCGGTTCATCTACGCCATCGGCGACAACATCTCGACCGCGCGGATCACGGGCATTCCCGTCAGGCCGATGATCATCCTCCAATACGTGCTTTCCGGCGTCATGGCCTTTCTCGCCGGCTGCGTGACAGCGGCCTCCGTCGCCAGCATGAACATGAGGATGGTCAATTCGACGCTCATCTACGACGTTCTGCTGGTGGTCATCCTGGGTGGCATCGGCCTCACCGGCGGACGGGGAGGCGTCCGCAACGTGCTGGTCGGCACGGTGCTGATCGGTCTCCTGCTCAACGGCATGACGATCCTCGACATCTCCTACACCGTCCAGAACCTGGTCAAAAGCACGGTGCTGCTTGGAGCCTTGATCGTGGACGCGCTTCTCAACCCTCGCGATGAACAGACGTCGCAGCAGGGAGACATCTGACGCTCAATATCATCCAACGGGAGGAAACCAACATGATGATAGTGAAATATGCCGCGGCAGCGGTCGTGGCCGGCATTCTCTCATTGGGCGCTGCCCATGCCCAGGAGGGCATGGTCGACGAATTGAGACAGCCGACGCTTGATACACTCGCCGGCAAGAAGGTCATCTTCGTGCCGATGTCCATGAGTTTCGATCTGCCGGAGGGTTGGGCGGCGATCATGCAGAAGGAGGCGACACGTGTGGGCTACACCCTCGATATCCGCGACGCCAACTGGAGCACGGATACCGGCACGCGTGCATTGACCCAGGCGATCACCGAAAAACCCGACGTGATCGTGGTGCAGAATTTCGACGTCGCGTCCTACGCACGCACGCTGAAGAAGGCCGAGGATTCGGGGATCAAGGTCATCCAGGTCAACATGAAGTCGAGTTACCAGACGGACGCTTTTGTCGGGGCGGACTGGTATGGCATCGGCCAGTATGCGGCCAATCGCATGATCGAGAAATGCGGCAAGGCGAGCGGCAAGAGCGGCAAGATCGCGATCATCCAGGGGCCGGCGACGGCCGCTGCAAGTGTCTATCAGCTCAATGCGATCTCCGAGACGCTGAAGGGGCATGACGACATCAAGATCGTTTCCAGCCAGACCGGCGACTGGGACCAGTCGAAGGCGCGCGGTATCGCACAAACGGTGATCCAGCAGAACCCAGACCTGTGCGGCATCATCGGCTTTTGGGATGTGATGGACGCCGGAACGGGCGCCGCGATCCAGGAGTCCGGCAAGGATATTTATCTGATCACATCCGGTGGTGGCAACAAGACGGCATGCCAAGGGGTGGAAAACGGAACGTTCAAGGAGGTCATCTCCTACGACGTCGAAGGCCAGGGCCGCGATCTGAACAACGCGATCAAGGTGTTGCTGCAATCGAAGGAAGCAGCAGGCGCCGTGAAGTTCGCGCTGTACACGCCAAACAAGATCATCAGCAAGGACACGATGTCGACGAACAGCTGCTGGGATCTGGATCAGCTCAAGAAGTGATTTCGAATCGGGTCACCGCGCGCAAACGCGGTGACCCTCCCAGCAATGTCCGCAGTCAGGGTCTTGAGATGGAAGCCATCGAGCGCCTCTATTTTCACTATTTTCCGGAAAAGGTGCTTGGCGAAGTGCTGACCAAGCGCTGGAGCGACAACGCCGTTCCCGTGCTTGCGACGATCTTGACGATCGGCTTTTTTGTTCTCCACAATCCGCATTTCTTCACGCTGTCGAGCCTGACGGAAACGTCGCGCCAGCTGTCGGAGTTTTCGCTGGTCGTCGTCGCCATGGGCATTGTCTTGCTTGCTGGCGGCCTCGATCTCTCGGTCGGCAGCGTGTTTGCCCTGGCCAACATCACGGCCCTTATCTGCATCACCTTGCTGGGATGGCCGGTGTGGGCCACCGTGATGGCCACGCTGGCCGTCGGCGCCCTGTGCGGTGCGGTCAACGGCGTCCTGATCGGCTATCTGCGCATCCGGGCGTTCCTGACGACGCTGGTCACGCTGATCATCATCCGATCGATCGTCGATATCCTTCTCCTGCGTTACGCAGTCCAGATCTCGGCGGTTTTCCCGGAGTCCGACCTTTGGTACTTTATCGGAGAAGGTCAGGTCCTTGGCATTCCATTCGCTTTCCTCGTCGCCATTGTCGTCATAGGGCTCTGGCACGTCATCCTGACCAGAGCACGGGCCGGGTGGCATATCACGGCGGTCGGCGGCAGCCGTCGTTCCGCCTACAATGCCGGCCTGCGGGTCAAGTTCACGATCTTCACCACCTATGTCTGGTCGAGCGTGCTCGTGTCGTTGGCCGGTGTGTTTTTCGCCGCACGCCTGGGCAGTGCGGGATCGGATACCGGGGTCGGCCTCGAGATCGCGGCGCTGACCGCCGCCGTCCTTGGCGGCAACAGTCTCGGGGGCGGCCGTGGGTCGGTGGTAAAATCGGTGCTGGGCGCGGTTGTCGTGCTCATTTTGACCGACAGCATGGTTCGCGTCGGGATCAGCGGCGGCATCAGTTCGATGATCCTCGGCATTGTCCTGCTCGCAGTCGTGGCCATCGACGTCCGCTGGCTGAAGAACCGGCACAAGCTTCTGAACAAGGTTTACGTGTCACCCGGCTACTTCCGTCTCCCGGCCCTTCCCGAGACGGACGCCGGATCTGGAAGTCCCTACGCGCTCAACGACCGGCTGAAGGACGTCTCGCTCATTGGCAAGGGCGAGATCGAAGGTCCCGAGGACGTCATCTTCGACCGCAACGACAATCTCTACTGTCCAAACCGGCACGGCGATATCGTTCGCTTCTTCGCACCGGACTACACCAGATGGGAGATATTCGTTCATATCGGAGGCCACCCGCTGGGGCTGGCTTTTGACGCCAGCGAGAACCTGAATGTCTGTATCGGCGGGATGGGTCTCTATCAGGTTTCGCCGGATCGGCAGGTCACAAAGCTGACCGACGAGACCAAGCGGACGGTCCTCTCGGTGATCGACGATTCTCGCCTGAAGCTTGCCGACGATCTCGACATCGCACCGGATGGCCGCATCTTCTTTTCCGAGGCGACCATCCGTTACGACATGCACGACTGGGCGACGGACGCGCTGGAGAGCCGGGGCAATGGCCGCCTGATCTGCTTTGATCCACGCGATCGTTCGACGAAGACGATCCTCAGAAATCTGCAGTTTCCCAACGGGGTCTGCATGGCCGGCGACGGTCAGTCGTTCTTCTTCGCCGAGACCTGGGGCTGCCGTATCAATCGCTATTGGTTCGACGGTCCCAAGAAGGGAACCTGCGAGACGACGATCCCGAACCTGCCGGGGTATCCCGACAACATCAATCGGGCTTCGGACGGAAGCTTCTGGGTGGCGCTTGTCGGCATGCGGTCGCCGGCTCTCGACCTCGCGATGAGAATGCCGTCGTTGCGCAAACGCATGGCCAAGCGCGTGGCCCGTGACGAATGGCTGTTCCCGAACATCAACACGGGCTGCGTGCTGAAGTTCACGCCGAACGGCGAAATCGTGGAATCCTATTGGGATCTGGGAGGCAAGAACCACCCGATGGTGACCTCGATGCGCGAGCACAAGGGCTATCTGTATCTCGGCGGGCTCTACAATGATCGGATAGGCCGTCTCAAGCTGCCCGATGCCGATCCCACATGGACGTCACAAGCGTCCTATTGGGGGGCAACCGCATGAGCATGTCTGGCCGCATCGGCAGTTTCTTCGATAAATTCATGGGCGGGCGTGGCGATCATTCCATCACGGTTCCGGTCATGGACGGCGCGCTCAAGCCCAACAATTACCTCGAACGCATCGCCAGCGTCTCGATGTTGGAGGCGGCCGACAATCTGACGATCGCAGGTGGCCACGTGCTGCTCACCTCCGGCAACCGGCTGGTTGAGCTTCACGACGACGCAAGCACCTCCGTTCGGAGCACTTACGATGCCGAGATCACGTTCCTGTCCGCGTCACCGCAGGGCGCTCTTGCCCTGGGATTAGACAGGCTTGGCATCGCGATTGTCGGCGGTCGCCATGACGGCAAGCGACTTGCCGCGAACCTGTCCGGCCAGCAGCTCAACTGCCCGACCGCCGCTGTTTTCCTGGATGAAGACACGCTTGTCGTCTGCAATGGTTCGGGCGTGCATTCGGCCCTCGAATGGAGCCGGGATCTCCTGAACCTTGGTCGCAGCGGAAGCGTCGTGAAAATTGACCTCGGATCCGGAAAAGCGAGCCTCATCAAAGGAGGACTGGGATTTCCCTCGGGCGTTGGCATTGCCGGGGACGGCAGACTGGTCGTAGCTGAGGCCTGGAAACATCGCCTCCTGGCGCTGGACGTTGCCGGCGGCGGCTCCATTGCCGTGCTTGCGGATTTGCCTGCCTATCCCGGACGGATTCAGCCGGCCAACCAGACTGGGTACTGGCTGACGATGTTTGCGGTCCGCTCCCAGTTGCAGGAATTCGTGCTGCGCGAAAACCGCTATAGGCGCGAAATGATGGAGACCATCGCGCCGGAATATTGGATCGCGCCTACACTTTCGAGCGGACGCAGTTTCAAGGAGCCGTTGCAGGCAGGCAGCGTCATACGACTGGGCATCCACAAACCCTGGGCGCCCAGCCGTTCCTACGGTCTGCTGGTTCGTCTCGATGACAGCTTTCAGCCCATCTGGAGCGCTCACAGCAGGGCCGATGGCCACCGGCACGGCATCACATCCTGCGTCGAAATCCGCGACCGGCTGTTCGTCGCCTCCAAAGGTCGTGGCGAAATCCTTGCGCTCCATCATCTCGGGCCGATAGAGCCGGACGACCTCTCGGTTTTTGAGGAGGCCGCGGCATGATACCGATTGTCGAACTCAAGGGCGCAACAAAGGATTTTCGCGGCAATCCCGCTTTCTCGGATGTCGACTTTCAGCTGCGGCCTGGTGAAATTCATGCGCTGCTCGGCGAGAATGGCGCTGGAAAATCGACGCTGACCAAGATTATAGCCGGCGTCTATCCGCTCAGCGGCGGCAAGATGTTCATCAACGGCCGTGAGGAGAAGCTCGCAACCCCCGCCGAGGGGCTCGCGAAAGGGATAGCCATGGTCTACCAGGAAAATAGCTTGGTCCCGTCGATGTCAGTGGCGCAGAACATCTACCTCGGCAAAGAAAAGCCGTTGAACCGACTTCGCGGCATTTACATTTCCGCGCAGCAGTTTCTTCAATCGCTGAACTTCCACGTGGATCCTTCCGCCATTGTGGGCTCGCTTGGCGCCGCACAGAAGCAGATGGTCGAGATCGCGCGAGCCGTACATCACAAGGCCAAGGTCATCATCTTTGACGAGCCGACCGCAACTCTGACCCCGGAAGAAAAGAGCTATTTCTTCAAGCTGATCAAGAAGCTGAAAGGCGAAGGGGTCTCGATCATCTTCATTTCGCACGCGCTCGAAGAGGCGCTGATGGTCGCAGATTGGATCACGATTCTCAGGGATGGACGGCTGGTCGCGTCTGACAAGGCAACGGCCTTCGATCGTCAGAAGATCATTCAGGCCATGGTTGGCAGAACACTGACTGATGAAATCTACAGCGGCACATCTCGAATGCGCGCGCCGCGCAAACGCGGCGTGAAAGTGCTCTCGGTCGAGAATCTCTCGATGGGCAGCATGGTCCGCAACACCTCCTTTTCTCTCTACGCAGGTCAGGTCACCGGCATCTTCGGACTGGTCGGCTCCGGTCGGACAGAGACGCTGAAGGTGGTCTGCGGTGTCCTGAAGCGCGATTTTTTCCACGGTGGGGAGGTGAAGATTGACGGACAGCCCAAACGCTATTTGGTTCCGGCACCCGCCGTGCGGGACGGTGTCGTCTACGTCACCGAGGAGCGGAAGGCCGAAGGCTTCTTCGAGACGATGAGCATCGCTGAGAACATTTACATGGGGCAGATCGGCGGCCAGTCATACGGTGGGTTCAAAATCGTCTCAATGAAGGAAGCCAGATCCGTGGCCGAGGAATGGCGTAAGCGCCTGAACGTGCGCGCCATCGACCCCGACGCAAAGGTGATCGAGTTGTCCGGCGGCAACCAGCAGAAGATCGTGATTGCCAAGGCCCTGGTCCAGAAGCCCAAGATCGTCATCTTCGACGAACCCACCCGCGGCGTCGACGTCGGCGCGATTGCGGAAATACACGACTTCATCAATCAGCTTGCTGACCAAGGGATCGCGGTCGCGGTTATTTCGTCTTACTTACCTGAAATCCTCAGCCTGTCCGACAGAATACTGATCGCGCGACAAGGAAAGATCGTCGAGGAGATGGACCGCCGCATGGCGACTGAGGAGACGATCATGTACGCAGCCGTGCATTGATGAGCGGCGATCGGAAGGTTACGATCGTTGAGGTGGGTCCTCGTGACGGCCTGCAGAATGAAAAAGGCATCGTTCCAACCGCCGACAAGCTAAACCTCATTCGGCTTCTCGCGGATGCTGGCCTGTCACGCATCGAGGTGACGGCTTTCGTCTCACCGAAGTGGGTGCCGCAAATGGCGGACCATGACGCGGTGATGCGGCAAGCTCCCCGGAGCGCCCGGTTGGTTCGGTCGGTCCTCGTGCCCAATGAAAAGGGAGCCGAAGCCGCCATTGCCGCAGGAGCTGACGAACTGGCAGTCTTTACTAGCGCGTCCGAAAGTTTCGCGTCCAAGAACGTCAACTGCACCATCGCTGAAAGCATGCAGCGTTTCATCGCCGTGGTGCGAATCGCAAAGGCACACGGCCTGCCGGTGCGCGGCTATGTGTCGTGTGCCGTCGATTGCCCCTATGAGGGCGCAATCGCGCCGGGTGCGGTTGCGGCCGTATCGTCTGCATTACGCGACCTCGGTTGCTATGAGATAGCCCTGGCAGACACGATTGGACGTGGTTCGCCTGATCGGGTGGATCTGATGCTGCAGCACGTCCTTGAGCGAATTCCGGCATCGATGCTCGCTTGCCATTTCCACGACACGTCGAAACGGGCACTGGAGAACGTCGACGTTGCGCTGATGCGAAAGATAACCACATTTGACAGTTCCGCCGGCGGTCTAGGCGGTTGTCCATACGCGCCGGGTGCCGCCGGCAATGTTGCGACCGGCGCCATTGTCTCGCACCTCCACAAATGTGGCTACAGCACTGGGATTGATCCAGTCGGACTGCTGATTGCCGAGGACTTCGCCCTAGGCTTGCGCGCTACGGCTAGATGACTGCTCCCGCTACCAGATGCGACGCCGCCCAAGGTGTTGCCATATCGGCTAAGTGTCTGGTTCTGAGCTGAGAGGAGAGAGCAGACCTAGTGACAGATTCCAGTTACTCGTTTTGCCGAATGTCCGCACTAGCGGACTGTGTTCCGAAAGCGGCTCGGCAGCTACCGGCCCCGCAACAGTCTAGCGGCGTTTCTTTGGTGGCCAATCATGGCCGAAGGAGAAACCAAATGGGACGCTCTTGCTACGACCTCACCACCTTCGATCGCCGGGCATGGAATGCAGGCAAGAAAGTCGGAACGAAACGCCCTCTGAAACCTCGGCAGATATGGGCGATACGCTTCTTTCTCGATCGAGAGCGGCGTCTGCGAGACAGAGCGCTCTTCGATCTGGCGATCGACAGCAAGTTGCGCGGCTGCGATCTCGTCAAGATCAAAATCGGCAACCTCGTTGTAGGACCGGAAATCCGACCTCGCGCGATGGTCATCCAACAGAAGACCGGCCGACCTGTTCAGTTCGAGTTGATGAGCGATGTGCGCTCCAG
Organism: Mesorhizobium sp. M8A.F.Ca.ET.218.01.1.1; assembly: GCF_004791165.1. Lineage (GTDB taxonomy): Bacteria > Pseudomonadota > Alphaproteobacteria > Rhizobiales > Rhizobiaceae > Mesorhizobium. Next base: position 105,900 of record NZ_SRUZ01000013.1, read on the forward strand.
CCTTCTCGCGTGGCTGGACCGACGCGGCGGTACAGTCGATGATTACGCGTTTCCGAGCAGGATCAACCCAAGGACTCACATGAGCACAAGGCAGTATGCCCGTCTCGTTGACGAATGGGTCGAGGCGGTCGGACTTCGACCAGAGGAATACGGAACCCATTCCCTGCGTCGCACCAAGGCCTCGATTATCTACAAAGCGACGGGAAATCTGCGAGCCATCCAGATTTTGCTCGGTCATACCAAGAGAGAACACGGTCCGCTATCTGGGTGTCGATGTAGAGGATGCTCTCGAACTTTCCGAGGCAACTGAGGTTTGATCAGGCACGGCTCCGCTTCAGGAGTGGAGCCGTGACCAATTTGCGCCTTATGTCGGTCGTTCAGCCTGACCGGCATCGATCCCAAAAGCGGCCGTTCGGTCATGCGGGCAAGCAGCCCCTCAGGAATACCTGGCTTCCGGACATTCCAGTCAATGCGCCTCGTGGGAACGGTCCGTCATAAGCAGCCTCATAGATTGGAGCTGAGAACGCCGTTGGCGGCTGAGTACGGGAACGCGTTTCATTACCGGCGACGGCTTTGCGTCAAATGTCGGCCACACCGATGTTCGCCCCCGCAACGAAGCCTCACCTAAGAACTTTGCCGGAGACAGTCGCTATAGGATCTTGGCCCGGATCGTAAAGGGAACGCCACTGTCGGAGGAAATCCTTAAACGTGCAAGGAAGCGCCTGCATCGCTAGGCGCTCCCGGTCTCGACGACGCCGTGACCGCTTAGCCAGCTCGACCTAGCGTGGACGAGTCCCCGCAATCAAACGGTCGGGACGGTGCCGCCGTCGATGACAAACTCGGCACCATGGATCGAAGCGGCCCGATCCGAGGCCAGATAGGCGATGACGTCGGCGACCTCGAAGGGTTCGGCTCCGCGACCTATTGAAATGCCGCCAAGGCCAGCCAGTACGAGTTGGCGCGCGTCCTCGATACTGCCACCGTTGGCGGCTTGGATGCGCTTGAGAAATACATTGGTCCCCTCGGTCATGATCCAGCCAGGAGAGACGACGTTGACCCTCACGCCCTTGGGACCCAGCTCCTTGGAGATGGACTTGCTGTAAGTCCGGAGCGCGGCTTTGGCGCTGGCGTAGGCGGTGGTTGCGTCGGGAAGCGGCAGGACCGACTGGATGGAGGTGACGTGCACCACCGCGCCGCTTCCCCGCTCGATCATCTGCGGAATCAGGAGCCGGTCGAGGCGGACTGTGGCTAGGAGGTTCAAGTTGAGCTCGGACAGCCAATGATCGTCCGTCAGGGCGACGAAGCCGCCGCCCGGCGTGGTCGAGCCCCCCAGCACATGGGCCAGAATGTCGACGCCGCCTAGACGCTCGACCGCCGCTTTCGTCAAGCTTGCCGCACCCTCAGCCGTTGTAAGGTCCGTCTGGACGAATTCGACGCAGTCGATGGGATCCAGGTCTCCGCGGGCGGAGGTGATCACCCGGGCGCCGCCGGCCAGGAAGCGGTCAACGGTGGCGCGGCCCAGACCCTTGGTGCCGCCGCTGATGAGCACGCGCTTTCCAGCGAACTCGGTCGGATCAGCCTTGATGGTCATGCCGTGATCTCCAGCGCTTTTATGGCGTCACTTTCGAGCGTAAAGCGGTAGGTGAAGCGGATCGGGCTGCCCTTAAAGTCGCCATGGGCAGGGCCTTCGACCACGACCTGACCGTTCTCGTGGCGAACGGCATCCGGCTTGAAAATCGCCCTGACCGGGATCACCGCTTCTTCGAACAAGGTCCGCATTCCGGTGTAGCCTTCGTGACGGCCTTCATCTGCAAAAAGGACCGCGTCGCGCGTGAAGGGCTTCAACATTCCGTCTACATCGAGACGGGCGTTCGCGGCCACATACGCGGCAATCGGGGATGGAAGTTCGGGTGTCATTGTTTTGTCCTTCTTACTGCTGGGGCAGCCTCGAATGGCTGCTTGCGGTTGGCAGTGAAGATAGAGGTGGACAGGTCGCACGATAATGGGGACAATTCGGGATGTTTCATCACGAAAGTCGGGATAATTGTGCAAAGTAGCCTGATGGAATTAGACGCAGTTCTGATGGTTGCGCGCCGGGGCAAGTTTCGCACGGCTGCGCTAGAGCTCGGAGTTTCAACGACCGCGCTCAGTAATGCGGTGGGAAAGTTGGAACGCACGCTCGGCATACGGCTATTCAATCGGACGACGCGAAGCGTTTCGTTAACAGAGGCAGGTCAGCAATTTGTCGCGCAGGTTGCTCCCGCCGTGCAGGACATTCATGAGGCGATGGACGTCGCGCGCTCTCAACAGGCCACGCCTTCAGGCACGCTGCGCATCAACGCCTTTCCGACAGCGGCGCGGGAAATTTTTTCGTGGCTTGTCTTACCGTTTCTGCGCGAGCACCCTCTGGTCCACATCGATATCGTCACGGAGGGACGCCTGGTGGACATTGTCGCGGGCGGCTTCGATCTAGGCGTGCGCAGCGCCGATCTCGTGCCGGTCGACATGATCGCACTGCCTTTGGGGAGTGGAAGGCGTAACGTTGTGGTGGGCTCGCCGCGCTATTTGGAAACACACGGGACGCCCATCGTCCCCCAGGATCTCGCCGAACACTCTTGTCTTCGCGTCCGGCTTCCCGATGGCGCAATCTATCGCTGGCCCTTCGAGAAGGATGGACAATCGGTCCATATCGATGTCGACGGCGCCATCACCCTCGACGAAGCGAGCCTCGCACGCGCCGGCGCCCTCGCTTCCGTCGGTCTCACTCTGGCGATGGAATCCGACGTCCGCGACGACATCGGGGCAGGCCGCCTCGTTCGCGTGCTTGAAGATTGGACACCCACGCTCTCGCCCTTGAGCCTCTACTATCCGAGCCGCCGCAACCCGACCGCTGCGTTCAAGGCGTTCGTCGATTTCGCGCGGCGGCACAGTGGGGGCAGCGAGGCCCTGACGCCATCCATAGGTCGGGAAGCGCGATGAGCCTGGGCACGGTTGCCGCCCTGCATCTGTGCGCTGTCTGCATAAAGCATATGAGTTGCGGAGCAGCTCACAAAATCACGGGACACTACTTGAACAAGTGACCACCACCCAGCGGGCTCGCACGCCAGAGCACCGGGTCAGCGGCCATCGAACGAGACACGCGCTCGGTAAGCCGGTCGTACCCTATGCTCGGGTTAGACCGTCGCGTAGGCACTTTGCAAGCTCAGGCCGGCGTGTGGCGATCTCAGGACGCTGTGCGCATTCGCCGGCTGCTTAAAAACTCCATGATCTTGTATGCGCTCATCGGTCGGCTGAGCGCATAGCCTTGCAAGATGTCACAGCCCAAATCCTTGAGGATCTTGGCCTGCTGCATTGTCTCGACACCTTCGGCGATGACTTCCACCCCCAAGGACCTGCCAATCTGCACGATTGATCCTACGACCTCGCGCTGCTGGTCTGACCCGGCGATTGGACTAATAAGTTGGCGTGCAATTTTCAGCCGTCGTGGTTGCAGTTTGAGCAAGCTGACAATCGACGCGTGGCCGGTGCCAAAATCGTCAATTTCTATGTCGATTCCGAGTTCCTTGATCTGGTTGACGTTCCAAACCATAAGCTCATCGGTATCGTCGAGGAAGATTGATTCGAGGAGCTCGAACGAAACGGTTCCTGGTTTTATTGAAAGTGAAGTCAGGCTGTTGATCAGTTCATCGTCCTGCAGCCGTCTTGCCGAGACATACACCGAAACGCGCGGAACCAACAGCCGGGCTCTTTGCCACTGATCAAAGTCCCGGAGAGCTTGCTCGAGCACTAGTCGGTCAATGTCGAAACGACATTCAACTCTTCCGCAATTTCATCACAGCCGGAAGACTGGTCCAGGTCATCAAGGTGCGGAAGCGCTGATGAATGGCAAATTGCAAGGTTGAATCTCGGTCGGCCTAACTTCCGACCGGTGCAGGGTATAGGAGCAGACTTAATCGAACCTTGGTGCCTCTGCTCAAAATTTAGAAAAGGCTCATGGAGATCAACGCTGATTGTCAGTCTGGACGGTAGATCGACGAGGAAAGCGAAACGGTCGGAAGCGAGTATCGCGCCAAGCGCTGCCACCGGCGGAAAAGGAAAGCGACAAAGCAGTCATCTCAACCCGCAACCGCTATCTTCTGCAGCGCGAAGGCTGCAACCGCCTTTTGTCAGGAAACGACGCATGGCTGTCCTGATTCATGGGGTCGGGTTCGTGTGAACTGACCCCCGAAAGTTGGACACAACCTTCGGGGGTTTTGCATGTCCAGATATAGTGCGGGTTTCAAGCGCTCTGTTGTCGGTAGCTATGTCCCAGGCGCACGGCGATGCCGGGCCGTCGGGCAAATACGATCATTACGACGCGGCGTTCAAGCTGTCGGTGCTCGAGCGGATGTGGAAGGAAGGTCTGTCGCATCGCCAGACGGCGGCACTGTTCAATATCCGCAATGCCGGTTGCCTGACGGAGTGGGAGAAGCGCTATCATGCGGACGGAATAGAGGTGCTCGGCCCACGCCCCAGAGGACGACCCATGTCGAAGCCGACCCCCGCAGTGCCTGTTGCAGCCCGTGACGAGGCCAAAACCCGCGAAGAACTGCTGGCCGAGCTGAAGCATCTGCGGATGGAAAACGCTGACCTAAAAAAACTGGAGGCCTTAACGCAGGGACACGCGCCCAAAAAGCGCAAGCCGTCCAGGCGTTAAGGCCGTTGCATCCGCTTAAGGGCCTGCTCGAACTGGCGAAGCTGCCACGCAGCACGTTCTATTACAGGCAAAAGGCGGCCGCGCGCCCGGACCGCCATGCGATGCTGAAGGAGGCGATCAAGACCATCTTCGACAACCCGGAACCTTCGACACCGTCCAAAGCCTGGACGAAGCCATCACGGACTACATCGACTACTACAACCAACGCCGCATCAAACTGAAACTCAAAGGGCTGGCCCCTGTGCAATACAGGACCCAGCCCTTAAATCTACCAGCTCAATGAACCGTCCAACTTTACGGGGTCAGCTCAATCTGCCGGGCTTTCTTCTCGATGACTTTGTGGCTACAAACTACTGACCCATCCCGAACTTGTAGGTCAGCCTAGCCATCACGGCATCAACCTTTGCCACTGTGCGATAGGTCTCAGGATTAGCACCCAGGCTGCCGTCATCGAACACGTTGTTGCCCGTGCTCGTCTTATGACCGAGGTCAATGTGGGTGTAGTCGACGCCGAGCGAGAGGTTGTTCGTAACGGCGTAGTCGATGCCGGCGCCAAGCGCATAGCCATTCTGCCAATCATTTTTCTCGTAGGTCACGAGAGCGTCGTTGTCTCGGGCTCGGAAATCGACCTTGCCGCCGGCATAACCCGCCTTCGCGTAAATCAGCACGCGATCGAAGGCATAGCCGACGCGGCCAACGACCGTTGCGTAATTCGAGATCTTGACGGTTTCGGTGTCACTGTCCGGGAAATAGGGACTGGTGATGGTTTTTCGGATGCCCGTTGCAGTCCAGGTCGCCTCGCCTCCCAGCACGAATTGCCCCCACTGCCATTGCGCGCCTGCATGAATACCTCCAGCTACGCCGGCTTTGTTGAAGTCAAAGCCTTCCGTGCCGGCCGGAACGGCGTCGGTGAAAAACCCACCGTTCGGCTCCGTTACGTCCGTCGCCGTGATGTCACCATTGGCAACGCCGAGGTGGCCGCCGACATAGAAACCGCTCCAGTCGTAGGCCGACCCAGCGATCGGCGCGACCATGTCGGCTGCTGAGGCTGTGCTTGCCGACAGGGCAGTAAAGGCGATAACTGCTAAGAATCTATTCACGATTTTTCTCCCAACCCAAGACAATCCCTCGCATATAGCAATAGCCGGGACGGCTCTAAAAGTGTGTGATGTTTTTGCCACAAAGACATATTAGTTGCCACTATGAAGCATGGAGAGGTTCGATATCACCCCGGCACTTGCGAAAGGCAAGATAATGCCAAGTACAGCCCGATAGTCGGCACTCTTGCCGAGGATTCGGCTGACATTTAGCTACGGGCAGTCGCCCAGTCTTAGGAAAAGGCCCATTCTGGATCGCTTGGGGCAATCGCTCGCTCCCGCAGCAGTGAGCCAAGTTCAGTCCACGAGGGATCAGAAACGAAACTGCTCAGACCTCCACAGGCATCAGCGAAAGGCATATCGCCGAAGCGGTCGATGACCTTGCTGGTTTCGCCTATGCTGCCCTTTCGGATCGACTCGAATGGATTCTCATCGCATTCAATGACGCGATGCCCCCAAGCTCCTGGCACATCATCGCTCGCGATAGCGCGTCGAAGGTCCGCATCCATGTCTGCGGTCTCTAGAGCCCGACAAATGACGTAGCGCATCAGGGGATAGTAGACTGGCTGGTGGCTGCCTCCAAGCGCGCGCACCCCGGGCAGGATCGACAGGACCAGAAACATGAGGAGCAGATTCGGAACAAGGCTGCGGTTCGCTAGCCGCTCAATGATATCGGGAGCCGCGAAGCGAGCTACCTTCGTTCTGGTCGCCAGATTGACGAGTTCTCCACCCACCATGCGCAGCGGCAGGCGCTTTCCGTTTTCATAGTACCAAAAGAAATCCGTACCGCGTGCGAACCAGCCACCCCAGGGGCCAGCCCCCAGCCTGTCGATCTCGTCAAGGATATTCAAAGCCAGCTTTGGGCTTTCCAGCAACCTCGTACGCAGCCAGGAATCCTGGTCTGATAGGTGGTCCGCCACCAGGTCGGCAACATCCTCATCGTCGATTTGCAGGAAGGCAAAGCTCTCTCCGAACAGATTTGGCCAGAGGATACGATTGGCTGCCTTGATGGCATGCGCAGGCCGCTCGAACTGCGTCTTCGGCAGAAGGCTGCGAAGCAGGGCGGGGGCGTCTCCCTCGGCATTTGGCTCCGTTGGCACCAGCTCGAACCGGTATGATCCAGGCCCGGTCAGAAGGCTGTAGCCGATCATCTGGCTTCGGCTGAGACCGAACACGTTCACCGGCTTCCCGTCAATCATGATCCAGCCTGGCCCCTTGCGGGGCTTTTCAACGAGACTCACCGTTGAAACGGCATAGGAAACGTAGGTCGAGCAGCCATGCGCCGAGAGGCCAAGCAGGCTGAAGATATGCGTGTAATAGGCCTCTGGCTCCATGAGGAGAAACAAATGCGGGCCGGTCTGCAACACGCGGCGTTGTTCTAGATCTTTGCATATTTGGGAGACGGCGTTGATCGGCAATCCGTTTCGCGTTCCCGCGTTCCTGATCGTGTCGAGCAGCCTGGCAAGCGCGCGGCTGCGAATTTCGGGTTCCTGTTTCTGGGCAGGCGCTTCGAACAAGCGGGACGCATAATCGCGAAGAGGGCGGCAATGATAGGAGCGCGTCCAAGGATAGAGCGCCGCCAGAGAGTCCAGCACCGCGTGCTTGGCGCCTGTGTCGGTCGCTAGCTCGTCCACCTCACGGTTCATCCTTTCGCTGCGCGATGCCGATGCTCAATGCAGGAATGCTGATAAGGAGCAACACTCCGAATCCGAAGAAGATCGTCGAAGGAAATACACTCTCGCCTATAACGCCAGCGATGCTGAAAATCACCAGTCCGAGCGCGACAGCGAGACTGTGCATGACGCCCTTGGCCCTGCCCAATACATTGCCATGCATCCGCGACTGCAGTGTGACCTCGATACTCACCCGGCCCAGATTGTAGAGAAACCCCAGAGTGGCGAAGACGATCAATGTCCAGGGCGCCCGTAAAGTGATCAACGACATCCACGCGAGCGCCGTTGAGGCCAACAGCATGAGGTGCAGTATAGGACCACTGATCGCTCGTGTCAGCCTGACGAGAACAGCCGCCCCAATAACCGAACCAGCCGACCACGCGGCCTCAAGGTAGCCGAAATCGGCGGCGGTGCCTTGCTGCTCTTCGAAGACGAAGCTTGATCCGATCACCGTGACCAGCACCGCGCCTCCATAGAGAAGGGCATAGGCGGCAAACAGACGAAGGAGATTCCTGTCCATGTTCGGTGCCAGGCCAGTGGCCGTTCTGACACCTTGCGGGGGGAGGCCTGGCCGCATCCAGAAGAGTGAACCGGCTGAAACGAGGAACAACAGGGCGAGCACCAAGAACGTCAGGGCAGGGGAGCGCCCACCTAGCAACGACCCGGCTAGCAACGCTGCGCCGAGGCTGCCAAACTGCATGGTGAAGAACACGGTGGAATTCGTAGTCGCAAGTTCGGCGCCTCTCGTCATGAGCGGGATCATCGCTTGCGAGGCGGTCAGCGCGACACGATCGCAAATCGAAAAGAGCGCCGCTGACACGCAGAGTGTCAAAAAGGCGTCCAGATACAGCACCGAACAAGCCGTAGTGAGCAAGATGGCAAAGCGACCGAGGTCGGTCGCGATGTTCAATCGCCGTCGGTCAAACCGGTCCGCTGCCAGGCCGGCCAGAGGGCTTGCGACGAGTTCGACAACGCTGACGGTCGCAAGCAGTGCCGGCACGCCGGAGCCTCCGTAGCCTGCTGTGACAACAGTCCAGGCGGATGCGATGTAATAGCCGTTTCGACCGACTGCCGCTGATAGCGTGCTGGCCAGGAATCCAAGCCATAGCCGGGACTGGACGCCTGATCTCAGGTTAGCGTGAATTTGAAGTGTATTTGACAAGGGCGCATCCAATCGACGCTTGTCATACCCGCTGCCCAGATTGATGCTTAACAATCACGCCTGATTTTTCAGTTCGTTGCTGAAATCACCGGAAGTATTGAATCAGATCCTGGACCGGCGGCGGTATTCCGTCGGACTGACGCCGAACGCCCGCTTAAAGGCGATCGTGAAATGGCTTGAGCTGCCGAACCCGCATTCCAGCGCGATCTCCGTCGCCGACAAATTGGTCGATCGCAGCAGGTCGGCGGAGTGATCCAGTCGACGCCGTGCGATGAACGCATGTGGCGTCATCCCGGTCGATTGCTTGAAAGCCCTACTGAAATGGAAACGGCTGACACCGACCTCCTTTGCCAGATCGGCGAGAGTGGGAGTCTCGTCCGACGACGATTCGATCATTGCGATCGCACGTTTGAGATCGAAGGCCGACAACCCGCCTTTTGCCGGCTCATGATAGTGACCGTTGCGCCTGACCATCTGAACGAGCAATTGCATGGCCTGGCTCTCGACCATCGTCACGCTGATCGGATCGGGCTGCCTGAGCTCGATGGCGATCCGTTGCAGGGCCATTTCCACCGTGCTGTCCCGAAATCCGATCGCAGCCGGCATGTCACCCGAGCGATGGCGCACCATCCCGCCGAACGCTTCGTCGGTGAACCCTTTTTCAATCGAGATGAGCAGGTAGGCGGCCGTCGGCTCTCCTTCGTCCCACCCCGTCCAATCACTGCCGGCAGGCATATGGATTACCGAGCCAGCCCGACGCGGCGAAAACGAGATCCGACGCCCGTCGACGAAATCCTCTCCGCGGCTTGCCGCCCCTTTCAGGTTCATCAGAAATATATGGCCCGGGAACGAAATTGCTGTTTCCTGGCGCTCCAGACCAGTTCTCCTGATCAAGTCTGCCTGTATGTGGCCCCAGCTGTCATGTTGGTGTGTAAGCGTGTGGTGCTGTGAACGGCGGATCTTGTTGGGATCGAGGCAAGGAGTGTCCACGGATGGGAGCAGCCTTCATACTGAGAGTAGCCCACCCTCCCGTGTTTTGCCTAACCAGAGGTTGCTGGACAAATCACAACTAACTTAGGATTGGTAGAAGATGTGACTTTAGTAAAAAAATGGCAATCGTAGGAAAGCCGCTCATTTTCTGCAGGCCTACCAGTGCCCCGGCCAAGACTCGAAGCATTTTTAAACATTAGATCTCTCTTAATTGAGTGAAGTTTCCTGTCGAGCTCGTGGCATCTCACCAAAGCAACGGTGCGGGAGGCATAGTGCGATGCGAGGACTCAACGACTTCCTGGCCGAATGCGACCAGGGACCACGGATCAACCAGCTGGCAGGTTTTTTCGCTGCAACCGCAGCGGGCAAAAGCGGGATGCCAGTTCGCAAGCCTCAGGCCGATACACGCCTTCTGCCCAGCGATGAACTCCTGCGCGATCTCGTTCGCCTGCACGCCGCCCGGCAAGGCTTTTTCGACCAGCATTATCACGGCAGCATTCCCTACAGATTGGAGGAGGAGTGCCGGATGGCCTCCGCGGTGCTGACCTATGCCCGGCGCCGTGGATCCGCGCTGTCGCTGTACAGCCTTGGAACAGCCGAAGGTACGATGGCCAGAACCCTGTCTGAATTTTCGGACGGGCAGATTCTTTCGCTGTCCTGCAGCCCGAACCCCGAGAACTACAAGTCCTTCGTGGCCTATGGCGAACCGGCCCACGCCGAATTCTTCATCGGCCCGTTCCACTGGTTGACCAAGGATGCGCTCGGATCGGATCGGCGGCTGACCAAGTTCACGCAAGGCTTCGACGTCATCCTCGAGGACACAACCTTTCAGATGTATTCGCCTAACAGGCCCAAGCAGATCGAGTTCGTAACCCAGCACCTCAAGGACGGCGGAATTTTCGTCTTCGTCGAAAAATTCAGGGCCGCCGATGAAAGCGACTATCAGCGCCGAGAGTACCAGAAGGATTACGGCTTCAAGGCGAGGTACTTCCCCCCGGACGAAATTGCAAAAAAGAAGACGGACGTCCTGGGGACCATGTTCAACAATGAGGTGACCCTGGCGGAGATGGCGCGCTCCGTAGGTGAGCATTTCAGATACTGCACGATGACGTGGAACAGCGGCAATTTCTGCAGCCTTGCGGCAAGCAACAGCAAGGAAAATCTCAATCTCTACGCCTCACAGATGTCGACGCCGGCCATCCCGCATGAATATGTCTACGAGATCAGCCTCTCTGACGCAGCGACGATCGCCATGACGGACAATCCGACATGACGCAGCCATGGGGTCGCAGCTGCGCCGAAGCTCCAGGCGGCCGGCAACACTGTTGATCGCCTGAGTGCCGCCCGTCCGCAAAACGGATCCGATCGCATACCCGCGAGACAGGCAACCTCCCGCGGCGGTCACGAAGCTCTAGCGAGATGACGCGGAACGGGAATGCTATTCAGTTGCTGACCTACGCTTTTGCGGCCATGGATCACGGCAGCATGCGTCAGGCCGCAATAGCCCTGAGGGTCCAGGAATCCTCGGTCAGCCGTAACGTCGTCAAACTCGAACAGCTACTCGACATGCAACTGTTCGAGCGCGATGTGCGCGGCGTTCGGTTGACGAAGACAGGCCGCGCCTGGATCGAAATCGTGCGCGCTCACTACGACGGCCTGCTCGATGCTTTCGCCGAGCGTGTGCGCGATAACAAGGATGCCAAGACACTCCGGATTGGGCTGTGCTGGGTGACAGGCGGAGAATTCCTCAAATGCCTCATCGAGCGTTTCGGCAAGCTGTACCCGGACATAACCTTGACCATTGAGGATATCCCATCGGGCCAGTGCCTTTCTGCAATACGCCGCAGGTGCTTCGACCTCGTGTTCACACATCACACTGGCACCGCCAAATTCTGCAGCAGCGAAGTCTTCTGGCAAGAACGCCTCTTCGTGCTACTGCCGTCCTGTCATTCTCTTGTCGAGAGGCCGGTGCTCAGATGGTCCGACCTCGCGGACATGCCTCTGCTCGTCCCGATCGGGCTGGAAGGGCCGCCGTCGGACCTGTGCCTGCTCGAACGCATTGCGGCCGGTGGCGGTCCGACCGTTCATGCGTGTCACGCGAACCAAGCGACGGTCATCTTCCAGGTGGGACTGGGGCAAGGCGTCACCTTGGCCGAGGCGAGCTATGCCAGGACAGTCGCTACCGATTCTGCCCTGTGGAAGCCGCTTCGCGGGAAAAACAGCGTCAGTTCGATTAGGGGCCTGTGGCTCGGTTCCAATCCAAAGCGGGCTGTGCTGCGTCTGGTCGGGCTCGCCAAGAACATGGCGGGAGCCGCTCAAAGACCAGGGCGCACCAACTGCCCCTAGAGGGCCAAAGCCGTCTTGAGATCGTTGTGCTCGAAGGCGCTCGCCATGCGGTTTGATCTCGACTGATCGGGCGATGATCCGTGATACAAATTGAACTCGTAAACGTAAAAAACATGATGGAAACAACGCATTGGTTATCGGGTCGATCCCAGCCATAGGCATGGGTGTGGATGACGTCGCCTTGCCGGCGGCCAGCGCCGTCGAGACGATGGTTGGGTAGATCTCATCCGGGAACGACTCAAACTTCACATGGATGTCCGGGTTCTCCTTGGTGAAATCGGCAAAAAATTCGTTCTAGGCGGCCTTGTCTTCCTGGCGCCAAGTCCAGAACGAGATCTCGGTTGCATGCGCCACGCCGGCTGCCAATGCGAAAGACGCGGTCGCGAATGCTCAGGTTGAAGGCGGAATTCGACTGCAGTCGGTGCTAGCCGCAGGTCAAGATCACGCTCCTCGAAGTCGACTCCGAGGGATGAAGGTCGGCGACAAGATCGCTTGGCACCGAGAGGTTCCAGGGATGACTGATCGACTGAAGCATCTCGGCGCAGCTGGCGGGCAGACTGCTTGCCGAAACGACCCTCTGAGTTGGCAGGATGTGGACTGGATGATTGCCAGCGTGCTATTCGCGTCCAAGTGTTCATGGCGGAGCAACCATGTCGAAGCTGACCATTTGGCTGCGCAATAGACGCCACCCAGTACCGAAAGATACCAAGCTGGGGCGCCATACTTTTGGCATCGACAACGGCCTTAAGATCTTCGGGTGCAGTCCTGAGGCGCCACTTGAGATCGGTTCGTTTTGCTCCATCGCCGACGAAGTGATGTTTCTTTGCAGTGGGAACCATCCAACGACATGCGCGACTACTTCCTTCGCCCCTTCGAAGATGCTGGGGAAGCCCCCGTTTAAAGACCCCAGCGGACGGCGAGGAATAACGATCGGAAATGACGTTTGGATTGGCAGACGGGCAATAATTCTGCCTGGAGTGAAGATCGGGGACGGCGGCGTTGTCGGAGCCCAGGCCACGGTGACGAAAGATGTGCCGCCCTACACGATTGTCGGGGGGAATCCCGCCAAAACCATTCGCCTCCGTTTCCCGGCCAAAATCATCTCCAAGATGCTGGTAATCCGCTGGTGGGACTGGGATGATGAGATGATCCGGCAAGAGGCCCACTCCTTAACCGGGCCGATCGACAATTTCGTTGCCAGGCACGGCTAGGCAGCGCCGTGTCACGATTAGCCTTGGGCGCCACGAACCATTTTAGTTCGTGGCCTAGAGGGGCAAGGACGCTGCGCGGGCTTCGGGACCAAACCACAATGCCTCATGCGCCAGTAACGCTTGCAGGTCGCTATGAACACACGGAGCTGTCTAGACGAGCCCGATAGGCATGTAGCGGATTATAACCTCGTCCTGCCGAAATCTTCGTTCGAGTTCCGCGCGCCGGTCGTGCCAGTCCGCCAGCTCGAGTTCCTCGGCCATCACCTCGAAGATAATGATGTCGTCTCGGGCAGATTCCGCGCCTTGCAGCCACAGGCCCTCTGCAGGGGCCTGAAGATAAGCCGTAACGCCTTTAAATCGGTTCGCCAATTCCTCCTTTACCCGATCGAAATCTTCCCGCGCGAAAGGCCGGCCATCGTTGTCGGCTCGGGGAAGCAGGATTTGGATAAGGTGCATACCGCCACTCGCTGAATGGCAGTCAACGCTTACGAAGTCGACCGCGTTCCATTGTGCAAGAGCTAGGCTCCGCTCAGCTATTCACTGAGAGCAATGACTGTTATGCCTACTCCATCAGGCCCGCCAAGCGCAGAGCGTCCTGGATGACTTTCTGTAGGGGTTGAGCCCTCGACCCGTGCAAGTCATCCAGAACCGGTTCCGCAGGCCTGGCCTTCGCCTGTCCCTTCGACGCTGCCCGAAGATGAAATGCTGATGGCGTCATGTCGGTCCTTGGCGTAGCTAACCTTGGCGAAGCGGGCCTCGCCCTGGCTGACGCTCGCGCGTCGTCGACATCGCCGAGACCCCAGAACTGCACTATCTCCTGGGTTGAAGAGATTCCTACGTCGAGCATGTAAGGTCCGGCCATGCCGAGGCCCTGCCCGACGGGCGTGCCGTGACCCATGCCGTCAATCATATTTATCTCGATCTTCACTTCTCCGGCTTCGTCAGCCCAAACTTGCCTGCTTCGTCCGCGCTCGCTCGTCGAATGGGTCGGCGCCTTGGCGAGTTTGTGCACGCCGCGCCACTGGGCAGCGATGGACTCCGCGTTAACGGACGCCACAGTGCGATCGGCGGAACCCTGCCAGATCGAAATCCTGGGCCACTGTTCATTGTTCATGGAGGCTTTCCGCACAAGCCGCTGCAATTCTTGCTCGGACGGGCCGCCGTGGCCGCGCATGCGGTCGAACGCCTCAGGAATGGTTGTGGCGCAACCGAAGGGCAGACCGGCAATGATGCCGCCGCCGGCAAACACTTCAGGGTAGGTGGCGAGCATTGCCGCCGCCATGGCCCCGCCCGCCGAAAGACCGGTAACGAATATCTGCTGCCGGTCAAGGCCGTACGTAATGACCATCGTCTCGATCATCTGCCGGATCGAATGGACTTCGCCGCGATCGCGCGCAGTGTCCCCAGGCAGGAACCAGTTGAAGCAGAGGTTGGGATTGTTGGCGCGTTGTTGCTCGGGATAGAGAAGCCCGAAACCGATCTGCTGGGCGAGTTGGGACCATCCCGAGTGGTAGTCGTAGCCGACGGCGTTCTGGGTGCAACCGTGCAGTATGACGACGAGCGGCGCGCCTTCGGCGAGGTCATCTGGTCGATAGTATCTTGCCCGTAATCCGCCCGGATTGGAGCCGAAATTTTCGAGGGTGGAGAGGCGATCGACGGATGTGAATGAGACGGGGTGCCTATTTTGTTGCGCGCGCAGTGCCCTGAGGCGCGCAATCGTATCGGAGACTTTTCGCAATTGGCCCGTCCTTCTATTTGAACCTCCGGGTTGAAGGGCGTGAGTGCAACGCGCTCGCAGCAATTTCGTTGCTGCACCGCACAAAAATTGCGGAGATTGAAATAAGCCCAGCGGTCACCCTCAAGCCGACATCGCGCCGACCGCTTCCGTACAAGCGCGCCGCTTTAGTCCGTCGTTGCAAGATAGTTGTGCATGTCGGTGGCGGCGATTGCCGCGTGCCCGAACGCGACCGCAATCTGGTTGATTTCATCGACCACGTCCCCTGCGGCATAAAGGCCGGCTATGCCGGTGCGCTGGTGCGAGTCCACCACGAGATTGCCGGCGCCGTCGCATTCCGCGCCGAGATCGATGGCGAGCTTTGAGCGTATGGTGCAACCCATGGCAGGATAAATCGTGTCGAATGAAAGCGATCTGCCGTCACGCAGGCTTACCCGAGCCCCCGGACCGGCAGCCCGTACGGAATCCGGCAGGCATTCTTCCACCCTGACGCCAGCCGCTTTGAGGAGTTCGCCCGTGGCGGGGTCAAGGCCTGATATCGCGTCGGTCGCCAGTATAGTGACGTCGCTTGAATAGGTCTGCATGAACAGGGCCTTTTTTGTCGCCTGGTCTGCCGGACCGATCACGGCGACACGTTTGTCGATGACCTCGTAAGCGTCACAGACCGGACACAGCCGCATCGATCCTATTGCGATCATGCTGGCCGCATCCGGAGTGTTCGGGAGCGTGTCGACGATGCCCGTAGCGAACAGCACCGCGCGAGCCCGAACGGCGAACGACGCCGTGGCGACAAAATCGGGGCCATCGCGCCGGAGAGCGGTAACTGTACCGTCGATAAGGTCAACGGTGCCCGTCAGGGCCTGTTGTCGCAGTCGTTCAAGCAAATCTACGCCCGAAATGCCGTCCGGAAAACCAGGGCAGTTATGGCTTACGGGTATCCACCTCGCGCGGCTTTCGCCGGCGTCGACGACCATGACCCGGCGGCGAAAACGCCCGAGATATGTCGCGGCAGCCAAGCCGGCCGGACCGCCCCCGATTATGAGACAGTCGCACGCCCGGCCTTGGCTCAACTCGTCGTCGTCTTGGAGATGTAGGCGACCGAGCGCCGTAGAAACAACGCCCCCTGGCAGGTTACGGTCTGGGGAAGTGGACTCTCGCACTAGCTATTCGACGAACCGGGCATCGCTCGGAGCTTCGATTGTGGGCCCCCGCACACTCCCGCAACGAATGTCATGCTTGCCAACCAAGTGAGTGCGCATCGAAACCTCTCGCTGAATCCAGACCTCTACGTTCGCGTGCCCATTTTGTTCCCTAATGCCCAACCGCCGAAGTAACGACATTACGTTCGATGAGGAGCACGTTGGAAGCGTTTGCCTTGGGCGAGCCGCGTTGCATCGTTTTGATGTTTTCTGGTCGGCCTGTCCTGATCGATGGCGACACGATCATTCTCTACCGAACACACTCCGGCTGGGATTGCCAACATCGACGCGCCGGAAATACCCGAATACCAACGCGACGCGGAACTTCGGCTTGGTCTGACCGCCAAGCGGCGCATGGCCAACGCGACCATTCTCCATTTACTTGGTCGACCCGGCCAGCGGCAGATCGCCGACCGCTACGGGCGCATGCTGGCCACTATCGAGGTCGAAGGGAGCAGAAGTCCTGGCGCTGGACGGGCAAGCCCCAGGCCTTTAATACGGTCGCTCAGTCTCGCCGCCTTTTGAGACAACGCCTGTCCAAGCGCATCCCGGCCGGGTGCGGAGCGACAGGAAGCCGTCCTCCAGCACGAGACGGCAGGACGGCCTTACATCAATCATAACGGTCGTCGCAGGGAGCGGATGCGGCCGTAGCGATCCTGGCGGCAGGTTGAGCCACGAGGCTGCGGGGGGGGGCAAACACCACAGCTGCATTGGGAAGACGTCGATCAAGTCGCGAATTTCTCAGTTTCGCGGCATGCTGTGGACCTCGAGCCTAACCGGCCCGCCCCGATCGCCGGTCCGTGAGACGAGCCAAAGCAGTGACGGCCCGGATTTGCCCTGGGGAGCGCCCAATGATTTAAGCCTCAGTTAATGAGGCCTCCACCGCAGTGAGCGGGGCTTCCAACGTCCAGACAATTCCATGCTCGTCGTAATCGAGATTGCCCTTTCCTCCAACCGCCTCGGGAGCAACCCGCTTTAGCACCACAATCCCAAATCCGCCCTGTCCAATGGTCTGAACTCTTGGGCCATCTGTTTCATTCCATGTAAGCTGGAATAGCCGCTGAGCGCCCAAACCCGAAACGTCCCATGTGACCGAAATTGCTCCACGATCGCCCGATAGCACCCCGTATTTGGCCGAATTGGTGGCCAGTTCGTGAAACGCTATCCCAAGATACTGGACTGCATTAGCGTCCAGAATAACGGAGGGTCCAGACACGGAAATCCGGCCCTCATTGCCGAATGGTTTGGTCTGCGACAACAGGAGTTCCAAAAGGCTAACGCCCTTCCACTCGCCCGTAACAAGCAGATCGTGCGACCGCGATAGAGCCATGATCCGCTCGCGAACCTGCCGTTCGAAGTCCGTCGGATTTTCGGCTCGCTTGTTGGTTTCCCTGATCATCGATAGAATCACGGAATACTGGTTTTTGACCCGATGGTTGACCTCGCGCATCAGCATTCGGATGCGATGCTCACTCTCTTTCGCTGACGTGATATCCCGGGCGATCTTCGACGCGCCGATGATCTGCCCGGCTGCGTTGCGCACAGGCGATATCGTCAGCGAGACGGGGAAGAGACTTGCATCCTTTCGCTTCCGGACCGTTTCGAAGCTCTCAACCCTTTCACCGCGGCGGATGCGTTCAATGATACGGGGTTCCTCGTCCTGATGGTCATCGGGGATAAGCATCGTCACGGATCGCCCGATGGCCTCTTCGGCGGTGTAGCCGAACAGCCGTTCGGCACCGTGATTCCAACTCGTAATGATCGTGTTCAGATCTTTGCTGACGATTGCATCGAACGAGGATTCCACAATCGCTGAGAGATGATGACGCACCTCCTCGGCCCGTTGGCGGTCAGTAACGTCGAGCAGCATGTTGACTGCGCCAATCAAATTGCCGGTCTCGTCTTGTATCGGAGTTGGATAGGGCTGAAACGGGAAGAATGACCCGTCCGGACGTTGAGCTACGGCCTGCTGGCCGTAAACGGGCCGGTTCTCCTGGAGCGCAATTGCCATCGGGCATTCGTCGTGCGGCAGTTCCTTGCCGTCGAGCGTGAACAGCTTAAAGGTGACACACCATTTGTCCTTACCGATTTCGGGCTCCCGGCCTGCAAGGTTCGATGCGGCGCGGTTGTAATAGGTGATCGTGCCATGCGCGTCAGTAGTGTAAATGGCGACGGGAAGCGCATCCAAAATCTGGTGATAGGTACTGTCCTTTTGTCTCAACTCGCTGCGGACCCGCTCCAGGTCGGTCACATCAACGGTGAAGCATCTTGTGTTGACCAGCTTGCCGTCGCGGAAACTGCCACTTGACGTGATTTCGACGTGCTTGATCGAGCCGTCAAAAGCTCTCAGCCGCGCCGGATACCTCGCAATCTTTTCGCCACGGAGCAGGCGATCCAGAATATCTTCGATCACCTCCGGGTCTGAATGAAACTCGGCAATATGGCGGCCGACATATTCCTCTGCAGGGTACCCAATCAGGTCCAGTTCAGCGTTGTTGGCATGTAGAATGACGCCATCTGCACTGACCAAATGGAGTGCAACACCACCGTTCTCAAAGAAATCGTGATAGTCAAAATCCCCGCCGGATCCGGAAGGTCCAAAGTCACCTAAGGCGACAACGTTGCCCAGTTGTCGTTCGCTCATCCCAATTCCTTTTCAGCTTAACCTCTGCAAACGGAGTACGCGAAAATTCGTTCCCTGTGTCACCAGAGTGGATCCGATAAGACTCAGGGCTGATTATAGAAAGCTCTGAAGGACGCTGCGAGAGCAGCGTCTTCGGCGACGTGGTGCCCGCTTTTGATTCCGTTGCCGCGTACGTCCGCCGCCAGCGCCTCCAGATCTCTACAGGGTCCCCATAGATCTGCTCGAGGTCATCGTCGAGCGACCAGAGGCAGAGCATTGGACAACGCACCTTTCGCCCAGCGCCTCGATCTTCGCGGTCATGATGATGGTCAATCCTGATGCCAACACGATAGTCCTCGACCATGCCATGGATCACATCGGGATCATGGATGAGCGACACCAACTCGTCATACGCCTCGCGTCCCATGAGCTCTGGTCGCAGGGTGTTGTACCAAGCCATCGGGTCGGCCATTATGGCCCGTTCTGGCTTCTCGGGCTGCGCGAAGAAGAACCAGTGGAACCAGTCGTAGGCGAATTGCCAGTCAGTACGTTCCAGATGCTCAATAACGGGCAGCCCGTCCACGACAATCAACTTTCGCACCACTGCGGGATGATCCATCTCCATTCTGAAGGCGACGAGACTGCCACGATCATGTCCGGCGACAAAAAAGGCGTGGTGGCCTAACCGTTCCATTAGGTCTACGAGCGCAAAAGATTTCTCCCGCTTCGATGAAAACCTGCTGCTGGGATCGTCTACCCGTTGGTAGGAGCGTCCGAATCCCGGAAGGTCGGGGCATACGACGCGAAAGTCTCCGGATAGCAACTCCGCAACCCGCCCCCAAGTCATATGCGACCGAGGATGTCCATGGATGAGAAGTAGCGGCGGGCCAGATCCTCCGTGCCGTAACCTGATCGGCCCGCGTTCAGTTTCAACTATCTCAAGTACAAAATTTTCGAACATACCGATAAGGAACTCCCGAAACGCGCGATGGTTCGCCTCCATGCTTTAGCTGACAATGGCCCGCAATCATGCTCGGGGCGGCCTATCTGGCAATGAAAGAACGGCCGCAAGAGTGACGCTTTAGCTACTGGCGCATTGGACAGGCTCGACTTGTTCGAGCACCCGGCGCATGGTCATAGCATTTTAGGGCGCAGAGCCCTGGCAATCGTTGTTGAAATAGACCCAGGCTCTTCGCGCGCCGCATTGCTTGATTCTTACGGCCCACTCGGTCAGCTCGTCGTCCGAATAGTCGTGCCGGTACCAGCGTTGCGGGCCGTGCAGCCGCAGGTAAACTTCATCAGCGGTGCGAACCAGATTGGGTATAAGACCGTCGTCTTTCAAGCGGTAATGTGTTTGCTTGCGAGAGCGCCCGAGCCCATCAACATCGTCATTTGATGGCCGCCGCCAGCCGGTAATCTTCTCGTCGAGCTTCTTTCCGCGTTCGACTATGGACATCATTTCCCTTCGGCAGGTCGGCCCGCGGGCTCTAGAGGCGCGACAGCAGGGCCGTTGAGTACGGTGCCGTCGGGAGCGAAATGCGAACCGTGACAAGAGCAGTCCCAGCACTGCTCGGTGGAATTCCAGACCACTTCGCATCCTGAATGCGTGCAGACGGGTGAAAGCAGATGCAGTTTCCCGCTCCTGTCGCGGCAGGCGGCAATTTTGTGAATGCCCTCGCGCAGAATTCCGCCTTGACCAGGGACAAGCTCCTTTAGTGACTTCAATTCGCCCGGCAGCAGATAGCCGGCTAGATTTTTGACCGCGGAGAGGTTTTCCCGGACATAGTTGACCACGCCGGAGGACATCTTGCGCGACGGCTCATACACTGCGGCCAAGGGGTTCTCCTTACCCACGATCAGATCCTTCAGGAGCATGCCCGACAGCGCGCCGTGCGTCATGCCCTGGCCGGAGTCTCCCGTCACCACATAGACCGACTTGCTGCCGGGATTAAGCCCGATGAACGCGCAGTAGTCGATCGTGTCGAGAACCTGCCCCGACCAACGCGTCACCTCATTGCCCAGAGCTGGCACGAGCGCACGTATCCAAGCCTCGATCGCCTCAAAGCGAACGTCGCCATCGTCGGCTTCGCCGGATTTGTGGTCGGCGCCTCCGGCTATCAGGTAGTCGACCGAGCCGGGCCCGGGATCCATTCTGACGTAATGATAGGGGTCGCCGGTATCCCAGAACAGCGCGTCGGGTATATCACCCCGCGGTAGGGTGAATGCCATAGCATAAGTACGATATGGCGACATTTTTGTGTGAAGCTGAAAGCGGTCGTTGATCGGCGAATTCGTTGCGACCACCGCCGACGCCGCTTCGATCACACCGCCATTCACCGTCGAGACCAGTACGCGGCCCTCTCGCAATTCCTCGACGGAAATAACGGGGCTATTGGCAAACATGCGACCGCCCTTGTCGCGGATCGCCGTGGCTAGGCCACGGAGATAGCGAAGCGGGTGGAAGGTGGCCTGGTTGGGATAACGGAGCACGGGCGCCGTCTCGAAACCTTTCAGAGGCACGCCGGTCACCAACTCGGCCGCCGCTCTCACCTTTCGTGCCGCATCGAATTCCTGTTTGCGCTGATCCCGGGCTTCTTCCAGCCCAACCCCCATCGCGGGAAAGAGAAATGCATCCAGCCGTCGAAAATTGCAATCGATCGCCAGCTCTTCGACATTCTGCTGGATGCGTGCAACTGCGGCTTCCTGGCTTTCCTGGAAGAGCCTAGCGGTCTCTTCGCCGCGCAAGTTGATCAGCGCGCTCAAGCCGTCATCGCAGATCGGCGCCAGATGTGCTGTCGTCCGCGATGTCATACCGCCGGCGATTGCACCGCGATCGATAACGATCACCTTATGCCCAGTGCTGGAAAGCTCGTACGCGACGGACAGCCCAGCGATCCCAGATCCAATAATCACGGTATCGCAGCTCTTTTTTCCCAAGAATTTCGGCGCGTCAGGATAGACGTCGATCTTCATCCAGAGCGATCGGGTTTGTTCACCACGCGCGTTCATCAAAAAAAGCCTTCGTCGATCAGCCGGCGGCCTTAGCGTTGACCTTTCGTTCAGCTATCCCGGTCAGCTTCTTGTCGGCTGCTTTTTCCTCATTGAGTGTCGTGGTGAGAAGCCGGGCGACGGCCTCCTTTCCGCTCTCCTGCGCCCAAGAGACAAGAGTTCCGTAGCGAGTGATTTCATAGTGTTCGACGGCCTGCGCTGCGGTGATCAAGGCGGCGTCCAGCACCTTCTTCTCGGCAACCTCGCCGGCGATCTCGTTGGCTTCCTTGATGATGCCATCGATTGCTGGGCAGGTCGTTCCCCTCGGCTTTTCGCCGATCAATTCGAAGGCCTGCTCAAGACGTTGGACGTGTTTTTCCGTCTCGCCGAGGTGCGCTTTGAATGCCGCCGTCAGATCCCGGTTGGTTGCCTTTTCGACCATGTCGGGAAGCGTCTTTAAGATTTGCTGCTCCGCATAATAGATGTCCTGCAGAACATGTAGGAACAAATCGTCCATAGTCTTGATATCCTTCGTAAACAGGCCCATGGCGCGCTCCTGGCTTCGCGTTCAGTAGATTTGTCAACAACGCGCGGACCTGGCACCCGTTCCGGTCGCTCGCGCTTCGCAACTGGTGTCGGCCGGCGCTGACGCCGCAGGAGCGATGCCTCGATCCATCGTTGTGGGTAGTCGGCCAAAAAGTCCGGCCTTCCCGATCTATGGCGGACTGTCATGACAATGAGGCCATCAGGCCAGGGCGTGGGGCCCGATCGGACGGAATGGATCGAACCACTTCTCGCAGTCGACAACGACGAGAACGACGCCAGGATACCAGCTGAGACGCGGCTTTGCTCGCATGCTCGAGGCGCAGCTCAGGGTCGTGAAGAAACAGATCCTCGAGAACGATCGAATGGTTCTGGCGAGCGCGAGTGAGACCGAGCTGGTCGCAGATTGATTGAGATCCCCGGCGTCGGCCCGCTGCTGGCGACAGCGATCGTCGCGACCGTCGCCGATGCACATGGCGACTGGACGGTGTCTTGCAACCTCACCACGCAGAACGGCACGGCGGCCAGGGCTTGCATGCTGTCGCAGGAGCGGACCGATGCGCAGTCGCGTCACCGCGTGCCATTGAGTTCCGTCCCAATAACCAGGTCGTCCAGGGAACGCTCGTGCTGCCGTTCGGCCTGGCGCTTGACCAGGGCGTAAGGCTGCAGTTTGACGACGGCGCCGCGCTTCCAACGTTCGCTTCCGCACCTGTCTCTCCGGGCGCTGCATCGTCGATCTCAGCTTCGACAACGAGACCCTGGCGGCGCTGCGCAAGGGAGCCGCCTTGAGGTCAAGGTGGTCGCGGACGGCGGCAAGGAGACGAACCCGGCGCTATCGCTGAACGGCTTCCCAAGCGCTGGACAGGACCGCCGCGCTGCTGGAGTAAATTTGCTATTGGTCGTCAAAGCATCTTGCCTGATCGACTTTGCCCCCGTCAGGCTCTCTCCGTCGCCGAGATGCTGGCCTGCTCTGGGGAGCAGTGCCAAATGGCCGCCGCGACCGCCGGGCCATCTAAGGAGCGGCTTCTTCAGATCCTGGACACTTTCGGAACCGGTCGAGCGGCTGTTCGACTTAGCCCCAATTACTATCGAGCTGGAGAGTCGTTTCCAACTGGGGCCGTGAATGAGCGGGATCGGATGCGCTCGTCTCAACCCGGCCTGCTGTGATTCCCCCGAATGTGGCCAGCGGGCGCCCGGTAACGCAGTCCGGTGAATTTCTGCGCATGGCGGAACCTTCGGACCGCAACAGCTTTAGAGATGAGAGAAAGGAGCCGCAAAACGCGGCAGATTACGGCTATGAAGCTTCTGGTATTTCTTGACGGTGTAGCCTCACATCGAAGCGATGGACTCCACCCTGAACTCACGCGCCTTTTCAAGCAACGGGCTCTTCTGTCGGCACCGGGCGTTATGGAGTTATACCCGTGTGGGCACAGTGGCGAGCAGGCCGGGCCCAATCCTTCCGGGATGTCAAAGACCCGCGCCGAGCGATGTGATCCGATTTCCCGGGAATCCCAAATCGACAGTCCGGGGTTCCTGATGTCACTGCTTACACGCACCCTCCCTAGATACGCTTCCGGCTGAGGAAGGCTTCAGCCCATGTCCGTCGTCCCCCATCTGAATGCCTCAAAGCAGACCAGCCGAAACAACATTGGCCGCAGGCGAAGCGTGTGGCTCCCATGGCCCTAATGCCAGGCGTCACAAAACGAGCTGGCTATTTCCTATGGCGCCAATGCCTGCTGATGACGACGTTGGCTGTGACCGCATGTTCGTCTTCAGACTCTACCGATCAGCAGACAAAAATCGCAGCGTCGGCTTCGCAGACGATCGTTCTGGTTTTGGATAGTTGGGCCACCGGCGCAGTTCCTTCACACTATGCATCGGCCACATTGCAGTCGACGGCCGATATGTTGGCTGAAGCCAGTCAGCAGATGCAGTCTGGAAGTTCTCCTGAAACCCCCGAGCGGCGTGGGGTCATAACGGCGGTCGGCCGGCTGTCGGCCGCGGCAAGGCGCGCCCAGGCCGGGGTAGTCGCTGGCAACCCACGACAGGTGAGGGGGGCACTGCAGGAACTTGAAACAGCCGCAACGGACCTGGCAGCCGCCCGTGCTAGAGATGTCGCGCCGAAATCATGAAGAAGCTGCTGGAAATCTCGCTCGGCATCGTCACCAGTGTTGGCGGTTTCCTCGAGGTTGGATCGATGGCAACGGCCGCGCAAGCCGGCGCCACGTTCGGCTTCCAACTGATCTGGGCAATCCTCCTCGGCACCATCTGCATCATCTTCCTGGTCGAGATGGCCGGCCGATTCGCGGCGGTTAGCGGTCACACGATCACCGATGGAATCCGTGAGAGGTTCGGCTTCAAGGCCTTCCTCTGGCCGTTATTGGCCACCTTGCTGGTCAACTTCATGGTGATGTCGGCAGAGATCGGTGGCGTGGCTATCGCGGGCGAGGTTGCTACAGGGATTGGCTTTCAGTGGTGGGCTCTGCCCGTGGCGTTCCTGGCGTGGCTATTCCTCTGGAAAGGCACTTTCGGTTTCATCGAAAAGGGCGTTGCCATACTCGGGCTTGTCACCCTCAGCTTCGTAATCGCGGCGGTAATGCTGAAACCGGATTGGACACAGGTTGCTGCCGGCGCTTTGCCCAGCCTGCCGAACCATGATGCGGCGAGCTACTGGTTCATGGCTGTCAGCATTCTGGGCGCCTCGATATCGCCATACCTTTTCATGTTCTACTCCTCAGGCGCCGTCGAGGATCACTGGGACAAAACCTATCTCGGCACCAATCGCGCCATAGCGGGGCTTGGCATGAGTTTCGGTGGCACGATCTCGGTCGGCGTGCTGATCGTATCCGCGCTTGTGCTCGGGGCGCATGGCATAAACCAGGTCAACGACTATCATCAACTGCCACTGATGCTGATCCCGGTCTTCGGTTTTTGGGGATTTGTTCTGTTCGTGGCCTCGCTTGCCATAGCATGTTTCGGCGCCGCACTCGAGATCGGCTTGCAGCAGGCCTATCTCGTCGCACAAGGCTTCGGATGGACGTGGGGCGAGGACCGAAAACCTCGCGATGACCCAGCCTTCTGTGGTGTCTATACGCTGTCGTTGCTCTTCGCCGCCATACCGATCACGCTCGGCCTCGACCCACTGAAGCTCACCATTTTCTCCATGGCCGTGACGGCTGCCAGCCTGCCGCTGACGGTGGTCCCGTTCCTCTTCTTGCTCAACGATAAGCGCTATGTCGGCGAGCACCGCAATGGCATGATTTCGAACGCCGCTGTGATCTTCATCATCGCGCTTGGTTCCGTCCTTGCCGTGGTGGCCATTCCCTTGCAAATATTCGGAGGTTCGTGATGGATCTGCTGCGCGATCTACTGGACAAGCAGGTCGTTGACCGCAACGGGGTCAAGATCGGCAAGGTGGATGGGATCATGGCCCAGTTGAGGCCGGACAGGCCGCCCAGGATTGTTGCTATAGAACTTGGATCGATTACGCTGGCGCGCCGTCTTGGTTCACGGCCGGGACGCTGGATGGTGTGGCTCGCGGCAAAGCTTGGTGGCGAACGACACGCCGAGCCCCACCGGATACCTTGGAAGAAGGTGCGCGACATAGGCGTGGACATTGAGGTCGACATCGACGTGCATCGGACGGCGATCTTCGATTGGCAGGACTGGCTGCGTGATCACGTCATCGGCCGCATCCCGGGAGCCTGAGGATGGTCACTGTCAACCTCGAACTTCTTGCGGGTCGACGGGTGTTGTCGCTACGCGGCAGAAGCGTCGGTCACATAGAGGAGATATGTGCGGAGCGTGACGGTGATGCTCTCGTGGTCACTGAATTCCATGTCGGCATTTTCGCTGCATTCGAGCGGCTCTCTGCCTCGGTTATCGGCGTCGCGGTATTGGACCTGTTTGGTCTGCGCCATCGCGATTGCCTGTACCGCATCCCCTGGGACAAGCTCGATGTTTCGGACCCCATCAGGCCACGGCTGCGATGCACCCTCGAGCAGCTTTCCGACATGAAGGCCAAAATTGAAGGTAAGCACGAGGCGCAGTCGTCCAAGAGCGGGTTGACGGTCACATGGGGCACAGCGTGGAAATTTTCTCTTGCGTTTTTCGTATGTGCGGGCGCAGTCGCCGCTGTCTTGTGGTACCTGACCGTTGCGCGGCCGCCGTTTTCGGAACAGGATCGCCAGTTTGAAGGGCCGGGCGATGTCGCGCGCGGTGAACTGGTCTTCGCCGCAGGTGATTGCTCTTCCTGCCACGCAACACCGGGACAGTCCGACCGCCTGAAGCTTGGAGGGGGTATGGCGCTCGCTTCACCGTTCGGGACCTTTCGGCCTCCCAACATTTCCGCGGATCCCGTCGATGGCATCGGCGCATGGACCGTCACCGACCTGGCAAACGCGCTCATTGGCGGCGTGTCCCCCAAGCGGGAACATTACTATCCGGCTTTTCCCTTTACGAGTTTCACGGGCATGACGGCCTCGGATGTCAGGGATCTCTACGCCTATCTCAGGACGCTTCCCAAGGTAACGGGGCGTCCTCCCCCGCATGATCCAGCGATCCTGTTCAGTATCCGCCGGTCCGTCGGAATCTGGAAAATGATGTTCTTTCGACAAGGCTCAACTCTTGCGCATCTCGACGGAGACCCCGTGCATGATAGAGGCGCATATCTTGTCGAGACAATTTCACACTGCGCAGAGTGCCACTCCACTCGCAATGCGGCTGGGGCAATCAAAACCGACACTCGCTTTGCCGGTGGTATCGATCCCCAAGGCACCGGTTTCGTCCCGAACATCACCCAGGAAAAATTGCACGATTGGACGGAAAACGATATCGCCACAATGCTTCAAACCGGCGAGACGCCCAACCACGGTCGTGTGGGATCATCCATGGCCGATGTCGTCGACAATACCGCATTGCTTTCCGAAAGCGATCGTCAGGCGATTGCACGTTACATCAAAGCCCTTCCGCCAATTCCCACGCCGCGCCCTTGAGGCAGTCGCGAGAATTCAAGGTTCTGTCCGCCCGAGCAGGTCTCACGGGATCGCGGGTCAGTGCGCGTAGAGATACGCAACGAGGTCTCTGGCTTCCTGTGACGAGATACCTGTTTCCGGCATCGCCGTCTGCGGAGAAAAGCTGCGGGGGGAGACGATCCATGCGACAAGGTTATCGGAATTGTTTTCCAGCACGCCCGCTATGTACACACGCTTCGACAGGCCGCTCAGCGGCGCGCCGACCTGGCCGTCCGCGCCGGGAATGCCGGGGATCGTGTGGCAACCAGAGCAACCGTAACGGCGAAACATTTCTGGAGCGCGTCCGGGATCGCCGCCTGAGATAGTTGTGGCCAGGGCAGCCTGGGTGCCGTTGTCGCGTATGACGTTGACGGCGACAAATGCGGCCGATGCGGCCACTAGGGCCACCGCAATCAGGACGGTGCGGGCAATTGCCGACGCGAGCAGGTCAGGCATTTTGCGTCCTTCGTCCGCTTGAGCCACGAATCCAGCGTGCCAGCATAGTCATTGCCGCGGCCGCGTAGATCGTGCCGGCTGGCACCCACATGATCATGCCCGCGAGTTGCTGATCCTCCAGCGGGGTCAATCCCCAGGCCATTGCCGTTTGGGTTTGCGCGACGTACAGCACCCGGGGAGCGAGCGCCATCAAGGCACCCAGAACGCTCGTGTGCACCATGGTTCCGAACAGATGCCAGGCCGAGGCGCCGTAGTCGCTTCGCCAGACAACCGCCCACCAGAACAGCATCGCTGTCGCGAAGAAGCTGAGATGCTGGAGGCGATGCAGGGCCGGGTCGGTCACGGCCGCGTCGAACAACACAGGCACGTGCCAAGCCCAGATAGCCAAGCCATGAATGACGGTTGCGCTTGTGGCACTGCTGCACCAATTCCATAGCCCTCGTATCAGCGGTGCACGCATTAGCGACCCTGCCAGGCGTCGGGCTTTTCCTGGTAGTCCCCAGAGCAGGCTACCCGCCGGCCGCGCAAGCACGATCAAGGGCGCCGACACGGCCATGACAATCTCGTGCTCGATCATATGAAAGGTAAAAAGATGTTCGCCCAGCCAATGAAGCGGCGACAGCAGCGCTGCCGCCAATGCCAGCACGCCACAAGAATATAGCAGAACGCGGATAAGCATGCCGCTCGGCCGGCGGCTTCGTTTCGCCAGCCTTGCAGCGCCGACGCCGTAAAGCGCGGCAAGTGTCGCAATGGGCAAGACGATCCAAGGATCGAATGTCCAGGGAAGCCAAGACCCATGCGGCTCGTCTCCGTGAGCCATCGCCGGGCTAGCGATCATCAAACAAAGCAGCGCCCAGATCAGCGTTGGCATGGGTCCAGCAGCATCGTCGCCGCTCCCTGCAATGACAGCGCGAAAACAAAGGCCAGCGCAATAAGAAAACTGGCGTTGACGAGAAATCGCTCAGTCCTGGTCAACCCCGTCAACGTGGCCCGCGAGCCGGCGAGGCCAACAATCGAAACCACAAGTAGGAAGCAACTGGCAAGCGCTGTCCAGGGGACATCCTGCTGGCAGTCCTCATAAGGCGTGATTTGCCCCAGCTGTGTGCTCAGAGCCCACGCTAAGAGGGGAATAACAAGTGCGGTGTGTCGGAGCCGATTTGCACTCATATCCGTGGCACCCAGTAGAGGCAGGCATACATCGGCAACCACGTAGCGACCACGAAGTTCCAGTACATCGTATTGTCACTGACATCTCCGTAGCGTCGTGGGTTATCGCCATGGCGTGAGAACATCAGACACGTCAGTACCAGCGTCTCGATCAGATCGGTCAGTATGTGCGTCGTATGAAGGCCGAGCATGACCCAGACGATCGAGCCGTAGGCGTTTTGATCCCACTTGATGTGCATTGCGGGAAATTCGAAGGCGCGTAGGATCAGCGGTGCTATCCCCAGCAAGGACATGACGATGAGGCCGACGCGAACCTTCAGCAGGTCTTGCTTTCGTGCCCAGCGAGCGAGGAAGATGTTGGGAACAAGGCTTGCCAGGAGTAGCGCTGTCAGGGTTGTTCCGGGCAGCAGGTCAGGCGGTCCGGCGTCCAGCGGCCAGCGTGGTGCCAGGCTCATGAGATAGAGATAGACGACGATCGAAAGCGCAAAGCCCGTTCCCTCAATGAGCATGAAGGCGAGCGTGCCCCACCAGGATTGGCTCGCAGTGCCGAGGCCATGCGGCGGAAGCTCTGACAGGTCGAGGACGACATTGTCTTTCATGAATCATCCTCCGGCACGTCCTTGGGCCAGAACCAGCCAATCAGCGCGATCGCGACAGGTATCGAACCCCATACGACTGCCCAGGGGCTGAATATCGACCAGATCAAAGCCACCGTTGTGGCTAGCGCCGCCCATAGCGGCCAGATCGAATCGCCGGACGACGACTCCCGCGCTTCTGGCGCCGCCTCAACGACGCTGGTGATCAACAATTCCCGACGGTCGACGCGCAGGCCGATAGCGGCTGGAAGGAACGCGTCGTCATGTATCGGCTCAAGGCTATCCACCAGCGGCAGCTTGGCGAAGTTATAGGACGGCGGTGGGGACGGTGTCGCCCATTCAAGCGTGGTGGCCCCCCAGGGATTGGCCGAGGCGGTCGCGCCTGCTCTGGCGCTGCGTATCGCATCGATGAAAAACAGAAGGAAACCGGCAGCAAGAACGATCGCGCTGAGGCTGATGAACATGTTCAAGCCCGACCATGGCATTTCTGGCTGGTAGGTATAAATGCGGCGCGGCATACCGCGCAGTCCAAGTATATGCATGGGGAAAAAGGTCAGGTTGAAGCCGGTAAAGATTAGACCGAATACCCAGCGCCCTGTTGTCTCGTTCAACATGCGGCCCGTCAGCTTGGGGAACCAGTAGTAAATCGCGCCAAGCAGGGGAAACACCGCACCGCCGACCAGGACATAATGAAAATGGGCGACGACGAAATAGGTGTCATGGACCTGTGTGTCGAACGGTACGGACGCCACCATGACGCCTGTCAGGCCGCCGATGACAAAAATTACGATGAAGCCGATCACGAACAGCAACGGCGTCTTGAAAATCGGTTTTCCCGCCCACATCGTCGCAAGCCAGCAGAAAATCTGCAGCCCCGCAGGGACCGCGATCGCCATGCTTGAGGCGGTGAAGAAGCTTTCACCGAGGCGCGGCAGGCCGGCGACGAACATATGATGCACCCACAGCCCGAACGCCAGAACGCCGGTGGCGATCAGCGCCATCACCATGCCCAGATAACCGAACACGGGGCGCCGCGTGAACGTGGCGACAATGGTCGATACCATGCCGACCGCCGGTAGGAAGATGATGTAGACTTCCGGATGGCCGAAGAACCAGAACAGATGCTGCCACAACAGCGCGTCGCCGCCTTCCGCCGGGTTGAAAAAATGTGTTCCAACCAGCCGGTCGAGGATAAGCGACGTGCTTGCGATCATGATCGCCGGCATGGCAAGGATGACCAGAAACGATGTGACCAGCATCGACCAAACGAACAACGGGATCCGGTCGAGCGACATGCCAGGTGCCCGCTGCTTGAAGACCGTCACCACGATTTCGACCGCGACCGCGAGCGCGGAGACTTCGGTGAACGTGATCATCTGCGCCCAGATGTCTGCCCGCTTTCCAGCCGCGTATTGAGGCCCTGCGAGCGGCACGTAGGCGAACCATCCGACATCCGGTCCGGTATCGAGTACAAACGCGATCCACAGCAGCAGACCACCGGCAAGATACATCCAATAGGAAAACGCGTTGAGGCGCGGGAAGGCGATGTTTCGAGTTCCAACCATCAACGGCACAAGGTAGATGGCCATCGCCTGCATGACCGGCACGGCAAACAGGAACATCATGTTCGTTCCATGCGTGGTGAAAATCTGGTTGTAGCGATCGGGGCCGATGAAGCGAGCCTCGGGTTGCGCCAGTTGCAAGCGCATCAGCAAGGACAGCAGCCCGCCAAGGGCCAGGAAAACAAAGGCCGTGGTGATATACCGGCGCCCGATAATCTTGTGGTCGACTGTCGAGAGAGCACCCAAGAGTCCTGGCGGCGTTGTCCAGGTCGCCGCAAGGCGCCGCTCGAGTTCGGCAGCGTCGAACGCCGTATCACGGATCTCGCGGTTGTCCTTAGGCGTCATTTCAGGCTCTCCATATAGGCGGAGATGTTCTGCAGTTCGGCGCTGGTCAGCGGGACCATCGGCATGTTGTTGCCGGGTTTGAGCGTCTGTGGATCGGCAATCCAGGCGGCCAACGAACCGCGGGTTGTTTCCACGAGGCCGGCCGCGATCGTCTGCCGGCTTCCTATATGTGTCAGGTCGGGGCCGGTGGTGCCACTGGCAGACGTGCCCCGCACCGTGTGGCACGCTGCGCAGGGCTTTGCCATGAAGATTGCCTGTCCCGCCACTGCATCCGGAGCGGCAGGTATTACTGCATTGCCAGATTGTGCCGCCGCCCAGCGCTCATAGTCCGCGGCCGGCTCGGCAACGACCATGATCGCCATGTGGCTATGTTGCAGGCCGCAGAATTCAGCGCATTGCCCGCGGTAGACACCCGGCTTTTCCGCACGCAGCAGCAAACCGTTCGAGCGGCCGGGGACGAGATCCTGCTTTCCGGCGAGGCTCGGGACCCAGAACGAATGAATGACATCGGTGCTCTCAAGCTTCAGATGCACATCCTGGCCGACAGGGATGTGAATTTCGTTGGCGGTCTGGAAGCCCGGCGTCGCACCCGAACTGGCATAGAAGATCTGCCACCACCATTGCTGCCCTCTGACTGTAATTGTGAGGGCGGCGTCCTCGGGGACGCCAATGCCGCGCGTGGTATAGAAGCTCGCTATCGTAAGACCGGCTATGATGATCACAGTTGTCGCAACTGCGGCGCTCACCACCGTCGTCAGCCGCTTCTCGGAAATTGGATCTTCAGCTGGCCTGTCGCGCCTCCTCAGTATGGCCAGGCCAAGCACACCCATCACCAGGAGCCAGATCACCGTACAAATGATCACTATGACAATGATCAGATGTTCGATGTGGATGGCGGGCGCGCCGTTTGGATCGAGCGCCGACTGATTGCCGCTACAGCCTGAGGCCGCGACCACCGTCGATATTAGTAGGGGAGGGACAGCTCTCAAGGCGAGGGTCCTTGGTCAAAATGAGCGCCCGTCGGTCCCTCATCGAACATGATGATTGCTGGACCGCGGTTCTCGGCCGGGCGGCTGTTCTTGTCGTCGTTGCGACTGGGGGCCGCTACTTTCGGCGTATAGGAGCCGATCGTTTGCACATATCCGGCAAGCTGCCATATCTGCTCAATCGTCATTTTGTCGCGAAAGGCCGGCATGCCATGAGGCCGGCCGTCTCGGATGGAAGCGACGATGGAAACCATCTCGGGCCCGTAAAGCCACCAGCCGTCAAGAAAGCTTGGTCCGACGCCGCCCCGCCCGTCGCCGTGGCAGGCGGGGCATCCGAACCACGAATAGAGACGCTTGCCCTGGCTCAGATTATAAGCGTCCGCTTCGTAGGGCTTGCCAAGCGCGAAGTAACTCTGCGGCGGCGTTCCGCTGATGCCGTTGTGCATAAGCCGAAACTGGTCAAGGTCTGCAGCGGCAGGGGGGTCGAGACGAAGCTCTCTCGGTTGGCGCAGCCAACCGAGCAGGCCGCCGGCACAGATGAAAAGCAAAACCCCGCCCGCGACCAATGCCGGCTTCAAAGTTTCGACTACCCTGTCTGACACGGGTCCTCTTCCCAAAAGGGGTCAACTGTCTGGAGTTAACTGCGATCGGCTAAGGCGGACCGGCAACAGCTTGTATGAGGGCGTCTTCGACTTCGGGTCGTGGTGGGCCAAGGGGAAGAGCGGGTTTGTCTCTGGATAGTAAGCGCCGCAGCATCCCTTGGGGATATTGTAGGAAACGATCCTCAGTCCTGAGACCTTGCGCACGGTGGTCTCATCGATGGCCGTTGTGATATCAACCGTCTCGCCGTCCGCGAAACCCAGACGCTCAATGTCATTGCGGTTCATGAAGACAATCTGGCGGGTCCCATTGACGCCACGAAACCGGTCGCTGTAGCCATAGATTGTGGTGTTGAACTGATCGTTGGAGCGAAGGGTTGCGAGATGCAGGACATCCTTGCTCAGCGCTGTCGGCAAATCTGGAAAAAGCCTGTCGGGCGTGATGAAATTCGCTTTCCCGCTTTGGGTTACCCATTTGCGTTCGCGAGCCGGAAGCGGCCTGGCGAACCCGCCGGGTTTGAACAGCCGCTTATTGAAGTCCTTGAAGGTTTCAGGGTAAGTGCGCTCTATGGCGTCTCGGATCTCCGCATAGTTGCCGACCCAGGCGTCCCATGGAACCTTTGTCTGCCCTAGCGTGGCTTTGGCGATGCCGGCGACGATGGCTGGCTCCGACAAAAGTTCAGCGCTTGCGGGCTTTGTTTTGCCGCGTGAGCCATGGAAATGGGCTATCGAGCTCTCCATTGAGACGGCTTGTGGGCCTGTCGCCTGCTCATCGACCTCGATGCGTCCCAGGCAGGGCAGCAGGTACGCGATCTCCCCATGCACGACGTGGCTGCGGTTGAGCTTGGTTGCGATGTGTACGCTCAGCCGTAGTTTGCGCCATCCCTCCTCCATCGCGGCGGTCTCGGGTACCGCCTTCAGAAAGTTTCCGCCGAGGCTGATGAACGCGCGACATTGGCCTTTCATAATTGCTTCGCACGTCTCGACCGTCGAGCGCCCGGTCCAGCGAGGTGGCTCGAACCCATAGAGCTCGGAGAGCTTGTCCAGAGGCGCCAGGCCGGGCTTTTCCGTGATCCCGACAGTGCGCTGTCCTTGAACGTTTGAATGACCTCGGACGGCACAGATATTTGCTCCGGGCTTGCCGATATTGCCGCGCAGCAGCGCAAGATTGCACACCATATGAACATTCTGGACGCCCATAAGGTGCTGGGTCAGGCCCATGCCATAGACGATCAGGACGGAATCCGCTTTCGCGTAGGTCGCCGCTGCCTGCGTCATCTGATCGCGAGTGAGCCCCGAAACACGTTCCAGTTCGGCCCACTGGTGTGTTCGTGCGGCCTGAGCGAATTCGTCGTATCCTGCCGTATGCTCCTTGATGAAGTCATGATCGAGCACGTGTTTTTTGTCGGCGGAGGCCATTGAGGCTGCGAAGGCGATCATGGCCGCGTTATCAGGGTCCTTCGGTTTGCCGTCATCTCCCGCGACGGTGCTCAGACCGGATGCCTTCAGGGCATCGTCTGCTTCGATCAGCGCCTTGCAAACGCCGAACAAGGCGGCGATGTCGCCGCCATTGTTAACCTGGTAGTACTCCGAAGAGATTTTCGTCTCTTTGCCGGTGAGCATCTGGGACGGGGACTGCGGATTGACGAAGCGCTCCAGTCCGCGTTCGCGCAGCAGGTTGAATGTGACGATCTTCACCCCTCGATCTACGGCATCCTGAAGATCGTGGAGCAGGCGAGGCGACGACGTTCCGACATTCTGGGCGATGTAGAAGATGCAATCGGTGTTTTCGAAATCCGAAAGGATTGCAGTGCCAACAGACGCGCCGATGCTCTCGGGAAGTGCCACCGAAGAGCTTTCGTGGCACATGTTGGAGCTGTCAGGTAAATTGTTGCTGCCATACATGCGGGCAAACAACTGGTACATGTAGCTCGTTTCGAGCGAAGCGCGGCCGGATGTGTAGAGGTCGACATGGCGCGGATCCAGAGCGCGCAGTTCCCTGCCGATCTCGTCGAATGCGTCGATCCAACTCACCGGGACATATTTGTCAGTGGCAGGATCCCAGCGCATTGGATGAGTCAGCCGGCCTTCTTCCTCGAGGTTGTGATCCGGCCACCGCTCCAGCTCGCTCAGCGTATGCCTGGCGAAGAATGCAGGGTCAGCCCTACGGGAAGTGATTTCCCAAGCCGTCGCCTTGGCACCGTTTTCGCAGAACTCGAGCGGGTGCGGTTGGGAAGGTTTCGCCCAGGCGCAACTGACACACATGTAGCCTTGGGGCTTGTTCTGAACCGACAGGAGTTTCGGCCCCTTTAAGGGGACGTGTTCTCTGGTGATGGTCGAGGCGACGGATTTCGCCGACCCCCAACCTCCAGCCGGCCCGCCGTACGGTTTGATGGTGGCCGACTTTGTTTTCGGTGTCATTTCTACGCCTCGCCGCAGCACAACGCGAGACCTGACTTGGTCTCACCCCAATTGACGCGATACCAGCCCGGTGGGCGTTACTCGAAAGCCAACTGGATTAATCCACCTGTTGATCGGTCTGCCGAGACCGCCATCATAGAACTAGCAATTTGGCAGACAGTTCCACACCCGATCGGCTTGTTGAGGTCCCTTCTCCTGGTTGACGCCTTCAGGGTCGACCGGCCCTCCTGTGTCCACATGTTCTCCCTGTTGTCAGGCGCAGCGATAGCTGGCGATCCGGTGAAATGCGCCGTGGCGGTGGGCGGTCGGTGCGGGACCTAGCGCGGTAATCGGGCACGCCGGCGGGGCGGGGCAATGGAGGTACCGTGATCGCGATGGCCGCGTTTACACAGCTCGGTGTCGGACGGGTACTGACCAGCCCGGGCGCGGATGACGGTCACGCGTCCTGAGATTCGCATCTCTAAAGCTACTGTTGACGTTCGTGCCCTTGGCTCATTCAGCAAACGGCGCGCGCAGCCACGCTTAGGGCGGCGAAGCGGCTCTATTCGGCAGCCGGGGAAAGCCCCTCCACAAACTTTTCGAAATCTGCAAACGTTCTACAATTCGGACCCAGCCGCCGGCCGATATCATTTTTTAAAGACTAACCGGTCAAGCGGAGTCATCTTGCCAGCGTCCAATGCACTTTTTGGCGAGAAGGAACCCATGTTGTTTCCTGGTCAAGTCGTCATGTCCGACAAACTGGAGATGCTCGCCCGCGTCTGTCGGACAGCCTGCGCGGAAAATGGTCTTGCACTCAGCAGCCCGCAGGCCACAGATACTCGCATCCCATATCCTGAAGCTTTTCCTCAATGGCCTTGAAGGCGAGGACGAGCTACTAAGCGCTGAGCGAATCCGTATCAAAGGCAAGCTCACATCGAAACATTGATGCAGCCGCGTGAGTTGCATCACAGCCAGCCTCACGTCGGAACGGGATGCATGGCGAGTTCAGTGCCCTGCTGGCGCGCCACGCCGGGACGGGCATGAGCGCCGCCTCCCCGGAAGGTCCGCTAATCGTCCGAGATCAGCCGGTACCGAAACTGGCCCCGGATGTGGTCATTGAAGAAGCGGCCTTTCGCCAAAGCGTTTCGGAAGGCGGTGTAGACCTCCACAGGGACCCCCTCGTAGTCATAGCGCTTGCCGCTCGCAACGAACCATACGGAGAGAATCTGGCTGTCGGGATCGTATTCGCTCTGGCGGATCGACGTCGAAGGCATGGCGTCGACTATACGAGCGCCATGGGCATGCAGCGAATGATAACCTTGTCTTGCCGAAATCTTCGTTCGAGTTCCCTACGGCGGTCGCGCCAGCCCGCGACATCGATTTCCTCCGTCATCACCTCGAGGATAACGATGTTGTCGCTGTCGGATTTCGTCCCTTGCCGCCCCAGGCGCTCAGTAGGCGCCTGAAGGTAGGCCGTAACGCCGTTAAATCGGCTCGCCAAGCTCCTCCTTGACCCGATCGAAATCTTCCCGCGGGAAGGGCCGGCCCGCGTTGTCGGATCGGGAAGCAGGAGCTGGATGAGGTGCATGGGGCGACTCGCTGAATGGCAGTCAACGCTTACGAAGTCGACGGCGTTCCATTGTATATAAGGTCGACTTCGCTCAGCCGAAGCGCATCCTGTGCAGCGCGCAGCGATCAAAGGTTCTGAACAAGCTTGGCGGCGACGCGGAGGCCGACATCGCGCCGACCGCTTCCGTACAAGCGCGCCGCTTTAGTCCGTCGTTGCAAGATAGTTGTGCATGTCGGTGGCGGCGATTGCCGCGTGCCCGAACGCGACCGCAATCTGGTTGATTTCATCGACCACGTCCCCTGCGGCATAAAGGCCGGCTATGCCGGTGCGCTGGTGCGAGTCCACCACGAGATTGCCGGCGCCGTCGCATTCCGCGCCGAGATCGATGGCGAGCTTTGAGCGTATGGTGCAACCCATGGCAGGATAAATCGTGTCGAATGAAAGCGATCTGCCGTCACGCAGGCTTACCCGAGCCCCCGGACCGGCAGCCCGTACGGAATCCGGCAGGCATTCTTCCACCCTGACGCCAGCCGCTTTGAGGAGTTCGCCCGTGGCGGGGTCAAGGCCTGATATCGCGTCGGTCGCCAGTATAGTGACGTCGCTTGAATAGGTCTGCATGAACAGGGCCTTTTTTGTCGCCTGGTCTGCCGGACCGATCACGGCGACACGTTTGTCGATGACCTCGTAAGCGTCACAGACCGGACACAGCCGCATCGATCCTATTGCGATCATGCTGGCCGCATCCGGAGTGTTCGGGAGCGTGTCGACGATGCCCGTAGCGAACAGCACCGCGCGAGCCCGAACGGCGAACGACGCCGTGGCGACAAAATCGGGGCCATCGCGCCGGAGAGCGGTAACTGTACCGTCGATAAGGTCAACGGTGCCCGTCAGGGCCTGTTGTCGCAGTCGTTCAAGCAAATCTACGCCCGAAATGCCGTCCGGAAAACCAGGGCAGTTATGGCTTACGGGTATCCACCTCGCGCGGCTTTCGCCGGCGTCGACGACCATGACCCGGCGGCGAAAACGCCCGAGATATGTCGCGGCAGCCAAGCCGGCCGGACCGCCCCCGATTATGAGACAGTCGCACGCCCGGCCTGA
>NZ_SRUZ01000013.1:144051-144644 GCF_004791165.1 Mesorhizobium sp. M8A.F.Ca.ET.218.01.1.1
TATCCACCTCGCGCGGCTTTCGCCGGCGTCGACGACCATGACCCGGCGGCGAAAACGCCCGAGATATGTCGCGGCAGCCAAGCCGGCCGGACCGCCCCCGATTATGAGACAGTCGCACGCCCGGCCTGAATGGGGAATCAGACCTGCGCAAAGCCATTGGGGTCTGGTATATTAGCTAGCTAAGATATAATTACCAAATTGTTAACCAGGATTAATGCGCCTTTTCCACAGCATCGTACTATGCCTCTCAGGTTGGGTTACCTCTAAAGGACAGGGAAGCCATACGTCGGTGCCTTGGGACGGCGCATGGCCTACTCCTTGAATCTATTCCGCGTTGGTGTGCAGGCAGTCTGACACACGGTGAACGAGCGTATTGTTCATGCCTTCGACAAGCTTTGCGAGGTAGCCATGACAAGAAGGGAGAAAGCAAAGTCGACGGCCGAGAGGAGTAAGTAAGGCGATGGGACAAATTTCCGATTTTTGGAACGATGCAACAAAACCGTTACACAATGGACATCTGCCGGACGCGAATGGTCTTGGCAGGTCCGATCTCGACGAAGGACGTCCGAGCGAAGGCTTGGTTATGATTGTCG
>NZ_SRUZ01000139.1 GCF_004791165.1 Mesorhizobium sp. M8A.F.Ca.ET.218.01.1.1
CGGCAACTGCGGCGCGCGTCTTCATGAGGCATTCCTCCCAAGGCAATCGAAGAGTTTCAGACTATGGCAGGCTGCCAGGCCTGCCTGGCGAGGCGACAACAGCCTGCCATCCATCATCCGTCCGCGACCACCCTACCGGCTTCGGGGATAGCGGCCAACGTCTCTTGCGACGTTTTTCGGCGCGGTTTCTGCAATCGGCACCGGCCGGCAGGGCCAATCCGCGGACACTTGAGGCGCGCCGGAATTATTCATAGAACTGGACCGCTTCGCCGGAGGAACGACATCCGAATGTTCAAGAAGATCCTGATCGCCAATCGCGGC
>NZ_SRUZ01000140.1 GCF_004791165.1 Mesorhizobium sp. M8A.F.Ca.ET.218.01.1.1
GTTCGCCGCTTCTTTTCTAGTGCATTGCCGCTTGTCTGTTCTTCGCCATGACAGCAGTCAGCCAGACCCTGTTCGGCTTGGGTGAGCGCCATATCAACCGCGGCTTCAGCGGAGGTTAGAATGGATTTCACCATTGTTGCCTATGCGATCCCGTTCCTTCTCACCGGCGCAAAGACCACGCTTCTGATCTCGGTGTTCGGCGTGGGCTTGGGACTGCCCTTCGGCATCCTGCTGGCGCTCGCCCGCACTTCGCGCAATCGCTTGGTTTGCAAGGCGGCCGACGCCTATTGCGCTGTCTTTCGCGGCACGCCCATGCTGG
>NZ_SRUZ01000141.1 GCF_004791165.1 Mesorhizobium sp. M8A.F.Ca.ET.218.01.1.1
TTCGTCCTCGAGCCGGGCGAACTCCGCCGCTTCGGTTTGAACCGCTTCCATGGCGGACAAGGTCTCGCTCAGTCCCTCAATGGCGCGCGGCGACATGTTGATGATGGCGAGCCTCATCATGTCGGGTTCGATTATTCCGCGCATCACCAGGAGGTCGAGCGGGCTTGTCTCGGCAGCAATACCGCCGGTCGCGTCATCCGGGGCTGCCTGTCCCTTCACGAAGCTGCCGCTCCCGGCACGCCGGCGTATGAAGCCATGCTTCTCGAGTATGTCCAGCGCTTCGCGAACCGTATTGCGGGCGACGCCAAGTTCACTGGCC
>NZ_SRUZ01000142.1 GCF_004791165.1 Mesorhizobium sp. M8A.F.Ca.ET.218.01.1.1
ATCCTGGCCGGCAGGACTGATGCGGGTTCGCCGCTCTTCGGTAACCTGCTCGAACTCGACACGATCGCTGCCGTCATCATCGGCGGGGCAAGCTTCCTGGGCGGACGCGGACATCTCGGCAACGCCCTGATCGGCGCACTGATGATCGGTGTCATCCGCAACTCGCTGAACCTGCTCAACGTCAACATCTTCTTCCAGCTGATCGTCATTGGCGTGGTCATCGTGATCGCTGTCGAAGGCGACGTCCTTCGAAATTACCTCGAAGGGCGAGTTCGCGTGATGCAGGCGGGGAAGCACTCATGAACGATAAGTCCGCTA
>NZ_SRUZ01000143.1 GCF_004791165.1 Mesorhizobium sp. M8A.F.Ca.ET.218.01.1.1
GGCGCTTTAGGCGATCGGACGTACGGAGGACCTGCGATTTTCACCGGACAATCGATTGCTGGCAATCGCCGGCTATGCGCGCAAGCGCCTGCTGGTCCCGCGCATCGACGTCGAGGCCGGATCGGATGGTCCCGATGTCACGATCCATGGTTTCATGGAGCTGACATCAGGCAACATGGGCGAAATCCATGGCCTGGATTTCATCGATGACCGCACCCTGGCGAATGGCCGATATCTCGCGACTCTGGCCGGCTGGTTGCTCTCGAGGCAGGTTGAATATGGCGACCAGTCCATCGCGGTTGCCAATCGCCAGGGTG
>NZ_SRUZ01000144.1 GCF_004791165.1 Mesorhizobium sp. M8A.F.Ca.ET.218.01.1.1
GAGGTTTTGAAATGGAGGACTATCACGTCGGCCGGCTCGTGGCCTGCATCGGCGAAAACTGGCAGTACAACATGCCGGGAGAAGAGCCAGAAGGGATGACGCTGCCCCGCAAAGGCGGGGTCTATAGAATCCGGTCGAGGGTATTCCTGGGATCAGTCCTGTTCCTCCGCTTCGAGGAGATCTGCAATCCGGAACAGCCGAGCCCGACCGGCCCATTTGAACCGGTCTTTGACAACCGCTCCTTTATGCCGCTGGACGACAAGCGGCTCGACATCTTCCGCCAACACTTCGCGCCGATCGTCCGCCGTGTCGACGGG
>NZ_SRUZ01000145.1 GCF_004791165.1 Mesorhizobium sp. M8A.F.Ca.ET.218.01.1.1
CACTAAAATATTTAAACCATCAAAATCTTTAACCACTTGATCAATTAATTTTTGATATTCTGATACTAGCTTTAAATCATGTGCATAAGCTTTAGCTTTCACGCCTACCTCTCTCAAATCATCCACTACTTTTTGAGCATCCTCATGTTCATCATAGTAACCAATGACAACGTTCGCCCCTTCTTTTGCAAATAACATCGATACAGAACGTCCAATACCAGAATCACCACCAGTAATTAGAGCAACTTTACCTGTTAATTTGCCGCCACTTTTATATCCTTCCATTTCCGTTATAGGTTGTGGATCCATATCTTTTT
>NZ_SRUZ01000146.1 GCF_004791165.1 Mesorhizobium sp. M8A.F.Ca.ET.218.01.1.1
CTCCGCCGCCCTTGACGAGGCCGATCACGGTGTCGCGAAGGGACGAGGTTTTCCACGGGTTGGAGGCAACCCGTCCTGTGCCATAGAAAGCAGTCGCGATTTCACGGTAGCTGGCGCCGTTCTTGCGGCCATCGGCGGCCTGCATCATCAGTCGCAGGCGACGCTTCTGCTGAATTGTCATTCGGGTATCTGGCGGCACCGGCCGCCTGTGACAGGAGCGCCAGAACCGGACCAGGGCCTCGACCCGTCCGAGCGTTTGGGAATCGAGCGGGATCAGGGCCGTGAGGGAACGGCTCGCCGCGCTTCCGGGAAGGAG
>NZ_SRUZ01000147.1 GCF_004791165.1 Mesorhizobium sp. M8A.F.Ca.ET.218.01.1.1
GGATCAGCCTGCCGTCCTGGCGGACCCGCCAGCGGTCGTGGAAATTGCCCAGAACCGCCTGCTCGCCCATCGCCAGTCGGCCGAACAACGTCGCCTCCAACAGCAGCAGCTCGGCGCTACCCGCAAGCGTCACATCGAGCGTCCTCGCAAAGCCCGCCCGGTCGAAGACGATCGTCTCCTGCGGCAGCCAGGCAATCCTGCCGCCGGCGCCGACATCCAGGCTGACGGTCGTCTCGGCGCGATCGGAGGCGGCGCGATAGATTTTCTCGCAGGCCTGGGTGGTGATGGAGGCCGAAGCACCCTCGCCGACCTCGAT
>NZ_SRUZ01000148.1 GCF_004791165.1 Mesorhizobium sp. M8A.F.Ca.ET.218.01.1.1
TTTCGACGATCTGTCCAGGCTGCTGCCCGCCGACGGCAGCGTGGTCTTGAAGAACGTCACCAACGACCGCGGCTGTTTCACCGTCGTCGGCCCCAAGGCGCGCGAGGTGCTGCAGCCGCTGACCGAGATCGACCTTTCCAACGAAAGTTTTCCGTGGTTCGGCGTGAAGAGCGGCAGCGTGGCCCTCGCCAGCGACGTGCGGCTGCTGCGCCTCAACTATGAGGGCGAGCTGGGCTGGGAGCTCTACCACCCCCTGCCCTACCAGCGGCAGTTGCTCGACGCGATCCTGAAAGAAGGCGAGAAGCACGGCATGCG
>NZ_SRUZ01000014.1 GCF_004791165.1 Mesorhizobium sp. M8A.F.Ca.ET.218.01.1.1
TCTTGAATTTCGCTGAGGGCAGTCTTAGAAGCAAACTTCTTCGTCGCCAGCGGCGCACCGCCCTCGTTCGTGAGGCGTATATAGTCGCCACCTACCAAAACTGTCAACACACCTTCGCAAAGTTTTTTCGATTTCTCGTGGAGATATCC
This sequence comes from Mesorhizobium sp. M8A.F.Ca.ET.218.01.1.1, assembly GCF_004791165.1. Taxonomy (GTDB): domain Bacteria; phylum Pseudomonadota; class Alphaproteobacteria; order Rhizobiales; family Rhizobiaceae; genus Mesorhizobium. The sequence goes on from NZ_SRUZ01000014.1 coordinate 150, forward strand.
ACGGGGTCGAAATTCGTGAGTTGGCTAGGCTGAATTTCCGCGCCGCTTTCCGCGGTTGGTCACGCCTGGGTTACTCGCTTCGGTCCTCATGGTGAGCACGCTTCGCTTTGAAAAACGGCCGCCCGCCGACACGGCCACGGACCTCGCCCGAGCGGCTTTCAGTGCCGATCCTCCAACAATTCCGGTGTGATGTTTCGGCCGGCGTAGAAGATGCCCAGGATCAGCACCTGCTCACCCTCGACCGCAAAAGCAATGCTGACCGCCCGCCGGTAGCCAACGATCCGCAGCCCAGGCATGATCTCGACCCGCTCCGTACCTCGCTGTGGAAAAGTCGATAAGCCGAGACAATGGTCCTTGATGCCCACGACGAAATTCCAGGCGATCGCCGGCGACGCCCGTTCGGCTATGTCGTCGTAGAGCTGTTCGAGTTCGGCTTGCGCGGCAGGATGAAAGACAATCCGATACTCCATTGCCTACTTGGCTTTCGCCTGCTTCGCGCGATGGCGCGCCTCCAGCCTGGAAAAGACCGCGTCAGCTGGTGTCGCTTTCGCCGGATCCTGCTTGAGTTCGGCCAGGCGCGACGGGATTTCCTCGCGCAGCCACCTCTCCCGCTCCGCCTCGAAATCCTCGAGCATGCGCAGGCCGGCACGCACGACCTCGCTGGCATTGTTGTAACGCCCCGATTCGAGCTGCTTCTTGATGAAGCTCTCATAGTGGTCATTCAAAGCGTAATTTGGCATTGGCAACCTCTTGGAGCGAGTGCGGGATCGCGGTGCCTATATAGCAATAGATGTCACCTATTGGCAAACTGGACCGATTCGGCCGGTGCTCATTTCCGCGATTCGTCCGGAGAGAATCAATTTGTCGCCTGATTCGGCATTGACTGAAATACCGCCTCGGCCACGACGGCACCGGCCAGCAGACGCGCAACTCGATACCCCGCATCCATCACGGTGCCAGATGCGCGCGGGATAGGTACGGAAGCCGGCTGAGTACAAATTCGTTTTATATCTGGACCTCCGAGACTGCACCTTCCGGTTTGTGTATCTGTCTGCGATTTCGTTATGCGGCGAGGATACGAATGCGAACAGCCCGCCGGCGGGAGCCTGGCGGGCTGTTTTTGTCTTGTTGAGGCAGGTCTTTTTTAGCCAGGGTTTGTGTTTGTTGTCCTGGTGGTTGGCTGCCGTCTTTGCGTGCTGATGATGGCTAAGATCGATGGCGGCTGGTTCGAACGCAAAACGGCCCTCCGGGTTTGATTCTGGCGGGCGTTTTAATTTGGTTTTGGGGATAGGATTTGAGTTATCGGTCCTGCGGCGTCGGCTTTGCCTCCTTGCGGGCCGCTGATGACAGGTTAAGATCGGCGGGCCACGACAGCAAAATACAAAAGAGCCCGCACGATGGCGGGCTCATTTGTATTTGGTTGCGGGGACCCGCAACCTCTTTTGTCATAACATCGTCGGGCCGGCCATTTGGGTCGGCTTTGGCGATTTCGAGGATGCCGAACAACTCGCCGCGTAGCTCGGCATGAACCTCGCCTCGCTTGTCGCCGGGCGTGAGTACGATCTCTCCGATCAACGAACGCAAGGCCTCGGCGGCCGGACGTCCGTCCTCGTGGTCGGCAAGCGCTTGCGTGAGCTGCTCGACCCGCTTGCGGTAGAGGTTGGCAATGTCGGGATGCAGATCGGGCACGTCAGTGGGTGCCGCCGCCAGACGCGCGGTGATCTCCGCCTTCTGCCGCTCCAGGTCTTCCATCCTTGCTTTCATCGAAGGTTGGTAAAGGCCATCCTCGATCGCGGCCATGATGCCGGCGATGGCGCGCTCGACCTTGTCGAGCGCTTTGCGGTCCTGTTCCCCTTGCGCGCGACGCTCTTGGTTGATGCGATTGGTCTCCTGGGCGTAGGCTCTGATCGCCTCGGCCACAGCATCAGCCGAGACCAGCCTTTCCTTCAGGCCTGCGAGCACCCGCTGCTCGATCTTCTCGCGGGTGATGGAGCGGGCATTGTCGCAAATGCCCCGGCGCTGGTGGTTGAGGCAGGCATAGCGCTCGCGGGTGAACAGGCCGTAGCGTCCGCCGCAGCACCCGCAGGTGAGCAGACCAGAGAGGAGGGAGACCGGCCGCCTCATAGTGTGTAGCTTCCTGGCCCGGGCCTTGCGCGTGGCGATGGCCACCGCCTCGAACTGACCGGCGATGGATTTCTGTCTCTCCTTCACGGCCTGCCACAATTCGTCCTCGACGATCCTGAGATGCGGCACCTCGGTGCGAATCCATTTGGCTGGCGGATTGGCCCGTGAGACGCGCTTGCCGGTGGCGGGATCCTTGACGAAATGCAGGCGGTTCCAAACCAGCACACCGGTGTAGAGCTCGTTGTTGATGACGCCGGTACCCCGGATGACATGCCCGCGCACGCTGGTATCGCCCCAGTGTCGGCCGAGCGGACCAGGAACGCCCGCCTTGTTGAGGTCGACGGCGATCGCCTTCGGGCTCTTGCCGGCGGCGAATTCGCGAAAGATGCGGCGCACGATGGTCGCTTCCTCGGGCACAATCGCGCGGTCGCCGCGAACAGGCTCGCCTGCGGTATCGAGTTCCTTCACTACCCGGTAGCCGTAGCACAGCCCGCCTCCGGCCTTGCCCTTCTCCACCCTGCCCCGGAGGCCGCGATGGGTCTTGAGGGCAAGGTCCTTGAGGAAGAGAGCATTCATCGTGCCTTTGAGGCCGACATGCAGCTCGCTGATCTCACCCTCGGCCAAAGTGACGATGGTAACGCCGGCGAATTTGAGATGTTTGAAGAGGGTGGCGACATCGGCCTGGTCGCGGCTGATGCGGTCGAGTGCCTCGGCCAGCACCACGTCGAAGCGACCGCGCTGGGCATCGCGCACCAGATGCTGGATACCCGGCCGCAGCACCGTGCTGGCGCCGGAGATCGCCGCGTCCTCATAGTTCCCCGCAACGCTCCAGCCCTCGCGCGCTACCTGCTCGCGGCACAGCCTCAGTTGGTCCTCGATGGAGGCATCCCGCTGGCTGTCTGATGAATAGCGGGCATAGAGTGCGACACGGGTCATGGCGGCAGATCCTCTCTCCTGTGCCCCAAGGGTTTGCCATCCGGCTCCGTGCCCCCTCCCTTTCGGTGGCCCGGCCGATTGTCGTTGACCACCACCCCCGTCTCGAATGCCTCCCGCGCCAGCTGCCGGCCGATCAGCCGGGCGATATCCAGCACCACCCGATCCAGCTTGGCCGCCGCTACGGAGCTGGCGAGATCGCCGTTGTCGTTCGCTGGAACCAAAGCTTGTGGGCCGGTCCTGAGTTCCTCTGCCACCGCGGTCGCTCCCAATCGTGGATCGACTCGCTATCAGATGTCTCTCGACGGCAAAGGAAAGCACGAAGTTCATATCGTAGTGGTACAGCGTGCAATGACTTACGCAGTGCGGTTTTGTCCCCCAAAGACGAACCCTCAATAATGATCGGCGATGATGTTTGATCGGCTTTCTTATGCCGCGATTCCATACGCATCGACCCTCGAACGGTGCCGCTCGGGAAAGTGTTTCGGTCACAGCATCTCGCTCGGAAATCTTACTTCGGGAAAGAGCTGCTGGCCGACATGTATAAAATCATCGAACGCGGAGCGGATCTGCGGCCAGGGGAACTCGGTGCCGCCTTCCCGCACATCACTTTCAAGAAGCACCGCGCTCAACTTAGCTGCCACACCGGCGAAGGAGGTGGCAGGTGTGAGCGACAAGGCTTGGAGCAGCTCTTCGGCTCGATCACCCGCTTTCCTCTCGGCGTCTGCAACGTGGGAATAGCCGGTTCGCTCGTCGGCGGCATCCCAGCGGGCTTGATGAGCCGCAAAATGGGCTTCTGCCGTCGCGCGAGCTTCAGCGGCGTCGGCGCCAGCACCGAGCACCTCGCGGAGTGCTCTGATGGAATGAACAGTCACTTCCTCGCCGCCGGGCAACTGGACGGTCGCGCAAGGGAAGCCGACGATCTCGACGAGCGTACGCTCCAGGTACGCGCTCTGATCGCAGAGGCGCTCACCCAATTTGTGAATTTTGTGCCATTCTCGCCAAATCGCCAGCACCGGATCGTAGGGCAGGGCTACTGCCGGTGCCTCACCGGCGAGTGCACTCCTCTCCCATCCGACGATTGCGATCGCCGTTGCACCAAGTAGCCTCCTGCGGGTGACGCGAGGCGGAGTCGTGCTATTGTCGGAATCAGCCATGATCCGAGCTCCTTACAGCTTGGTTGTGGTTAGGTCGGGCTGGGCGTGCTAGCGCCCAGCTCGGCCGATAAGGGGAACATCATCTTATACAAATTGATTGACGTCAATCGGATTGATAGAATGCAGCATGCGCTAACGGTGGAGCAGTGTCGTGGCGCTCGCGCGATGCTTGGATGGAGCCAACAGCAGTTAGCTGAAGCAGCAACCGTTGCTCGACAAACGATTGCTGATTTTGAACGAGGGGCGCGTATGCCGATCGCCAACAACCTGACGAGTATAAGGCATGCCCTGGAAGGTGCCGGAATCGAGTTCTTATCCGAGAACGGGATTCGATACAGAGCGCACAGGTGACAACTTATTGAACCGATTTCCCAGTTTGACAGCTGATCCTTCGTGGCGCGATCCAAGACAGTTTTGGGGCCGGAACCAGACTGTCCGGTGATGGCACGGACCTTCAGGAAGCAGTTGTTGCCGCATTTCGGACCTAGCCGGGACCACCGCGACAAAGCGTCTGCCTCGACACTCCATTCGTTCCATGCAATTGGCGCCGTCCCCTTACGTGCGACAGCGCGCCTGAGCTGCGGTGGCGCGGACGCTGATTGGTTGGGGCGGCCTGACAGCGAGCGACGATTGACACCGGTTCCGGCAGTCGCGACTAGATACTCGGATCTGGTTAGCGTATGTCGATCAACTTCCAGCACCTAACTGCGAAGCCGCACATGCAAACCTGACTCGCGTAGTCATCGGTGCGCTTGTCGACAAGGCGCAATGCGACACTGGCCCGTCCAATATGTTGGGTCTTGGTCTTCCGCTTCATTGTCGCCCCCTCCGATCGCCAACCCACTGGAATATCGCCCGCCAGCAGCTTCTCCTTCGACAGCTACTGGCTCACTTCGTCCCCGGGCCGCGAATTGGGTCCGGGTCCAGCCCGACGTTGCGCGGTCTGCCGGACGAGGGGCCTTGCTAGCAGCTAGGTCACCTCGGTGTGCACCCACGGTATTCTGCAGGTTTGCGTGTCGGATTCTGCGACATAGCCCATTCGATACCCAACCCAAGCTTCATTTCACCGGCAGCACCACTACCGCGATGCCGCCAATGATCAGCGCCGGGTCGTCGGGTTTTTCCTTCTGGGTGGGCATGCGGCGCTGCAGTACCTGCAGCACGCCGAAGGTGTTGGGCTTGAGCTCGCTGTGCAGCATGAAATTGAGAAACAGCGGGCGAATCTCCTGCTCCTTTAGAGAGACGACCAGCGCGTTTTTGCCGGTCAGTTCCTTGGGAAACTCGCCCAGCGAAACCTCGGCGTCTAGATCGACATAGATGCCGCGGTCTAGCCGCCGGATCAGCCGCTCAATGACGCCATCGTCGGGCGGCGACGCCTTTATCTCGAAATCCAGGTACTCGGGGATCGGATTGCCGGCATCGAAGCCGATCGACTGGATCTCATTGGCTGGGGTCGGCTGGTAGCTGAGATTTTCCTGAGCCCAGTGACGGTAGACGCCCGGCTGCGCCTGTTCGAGGAACAGCGGTTCGTCGAGTTCGCTGCGCACGCGGACAATCAGGCACTGATGCCGGTCCGCCAGCGGATCGACCGCAATGTAGTCCAGCCTGGTCAGCTTGGCACGGGCCTTGATGGTCTTGGGCGTGTTGGGGTCCCCGGGCGGGCCGATGTCGACTGTCAGGTCGGCGAGGTCGGGCGTGCGGCCGGCCATGCTGAGGCCGGTGCTCGGGCGGATCAGCCAGACATCGACGAGCGCCCGTCCGAACTCGGCGAAGTTTGCCACCCGGACCCTGACCTCGAGATCCTCGCCCGGAACGTAGTCACTGTGCTCGATCCCGTCGCATATGTAGCTGATCGCCGGCGGCCGGATCGGGCGGCGTCCCTCGTCGGCGACGTCGGCATCGGAATACGGAATGAAGAACTGTGGACCGGATTTGCCGTTGTCAAACATGTGTCATCCTCCCTTGGATCAGCGATCAGACGAATGCATTGCTGTTGATCTGGTGCCAGTTGGGCAGCGGACTGCCGGCATGCTGCGGGTCCACCGCCTTGACGGAGCCGACGATGACGTTGCCGGCGATACTGACGACACAGACCGGCGCCTCCACCTCGAGCATGTAGTAGAGCGCCAGCCGCCCCGCGGCCACGCCCGCCTGGCGATTGATGATGGTGTTGCCGGTGACGGTACCGAATACCCCCCCTTTGACCCATACGAGAAACTGCCGCCGCTGCCCTCTGATGTTGTTGCCGGCCACCATCACGGTGGGCTCGGTGGCCTCATCGAGGTAAACTAGCAGATTGCTGCTGGTGTTGACCTGACCTTCCTCGCTTGCCGGCAAGGTGACGATGTCGTTGCCGGCGATGCGCACGGTCGCCGAAGCAGGGAACTTCTCGTTGGACACCCGGAAGGGCGATACGGCCAGCGCGTCGAACGCGGCGGCCAGTCGATCCGGCGCTGCCTGCGCCGCAACATCGCGGCGCAGGCGCTCCCGCGCTTCGCGACTGAGCTCGGGGTCAGCGTTGAACTGCTCCAGGAGCGTCGCGTTGAGCGCCTTGGCCTGTGCCAGCTTCGCCTCGGCGGCGCGCCGTGCCACCCGTGGTTCGCCGAACGTCCCGACAGTGCTGGGTCTGAGGTCGGCCGGCAGCGGTGAGGCCGCCAGCGCCTCCTGTACGCTCTGCATGAGCGCCGGGTGCGCCCCCTGCAAGGCCGCCAGGATCAATCTGCCGTCGGCCACGTCCACCCCGCGCCCAAGCGCGTCGAATAGCACCCGGCGGTCGGTCACGGTCGCCGCCACGACGAAGATGCCGTTATCGCACCCCTCGACGCGGTTGTCCTCGCAGCGAACGGTACCGAACAGCGCTCTGAGATAGACAGCTGCGGTCAGGTTCTGTAGCTCGTTGCGACTGATCTCAAGGCCAGTCAGCAACGCAGCCTCGGCCTTTTCGCTGCCGCTGCGCGGATCGATCCCGGCCACGATACCCAGGCGCGGGCCGCGTTCCGGCTCGAGCGGCGTGTCCCCACCGATGCGATTGCCGAGGATCTTGAGGTTGGGACACTCGCTGCTGATCCGCAGCGCCAGGAGGCTCGAGCGCACGCCGCGGGGTGGCAGGAAGAACACGCAATCCTCGATCCGAATATCGCCGGCTTTCGAGACCCAGACCCCTAGGTTGAGCTCATCGCTCTTGCTCGGTAGGATCAGTCCCAGCCGGCGCAGCGTGAGGTTGGTGGCCCGCTCGATCAGCACCAGCCCGCGCTCGAAGGCACGGGGGGTCCCCTCATCCGGCTTGAGCCAGACACCATCGCGGCACCCGGCCAGCACCAGGTTGTCAAAACCGCTGAGATCGAGTGTTTCGTGCAGCACGTAGCTGCCGGGCAGCAGTAAGATGCTGATCCGCCGCGACCGGTCAGCCGTCACCAGCTTGCCGATGAATTCAGCAAGCGTCGTGCCAGCCGCCTCGAGTCCATCCGGCCCGATGGTGACGCTGCAGCTCGGCCCGCTCGCGCCATCGGCTTTGACGAACTGCGCCCCGAACACCAGCGGTGCTGGGTTGGGCGCCGGCGTCCCTACGACGGTCGCGGTGATTTCGACAAGCCCGCCATTCGAGGTCGTGTCGCTGCCGGCGACGATGAAACTCTCGGCGATGCCCTCGGCATTGGTGAGCGGGCTCGGCCCACTCATCGTCGCATCGCCGCTGGCCACGGCGAAATCCACCCGCACGCCCGCCAGCGGCTGCTTGCCCCAGTAGACCCCGACGCGCAACGGTCGCAGCGACTGCTGCTGGCCAGTGAGCAGCTGGCTGTCGCCGCCGACCATCCGCAGCTCGACTCGCGGGCAGAGCCGGTCGATCGCCTCCTGCACGGTGCGCGCGGGGACCGGCGCGATCCGGTCGCTTGCCTGATAGGCGCAATTGGCGGGGTCGAACGCCACCGCCGCGCCAACCGACGCGCTGGCGGTGAATTCGATCGGCAGGTGCGAGACCGAGGCCCCGGCCACCACGGTGGAATCGAGCAGTTCGGCGACGACGTGATATTGCCCGGCGAGGCCGGGAATGCTGAGCCCCGTCTCGGCCACGCCATCCGCATCGGTGCGCAGCACCAGCGTGGTCATGGCGGCGCCGGTCACCACATGTTCGATCTCCGAGCCGCCCGGCGGCACCACCAGGCTGGCGCCCGAATTGGCCTCGGCGAGGCTGAAGCGCACCGCCCGCCCGGCAACCGGATGGCGGCCACGGGTCACCCCGACCCGGAGCGGCGAGTTGAGCGGCACCAGGGTGGCCGGCGCAGTGAGATCGGGCGTGGCCTCCTGCCCGTCGCCGCCCAGATAGGCGAAGGTCTCGAGCTCGGTGAGCGGCTCGAAGATCGGCCGGCAATCGCTGACGACGCTGAGGCCGGCGCCGTTGTCGATCAGCCCGAGTACGCAATAGGCGTGCCGGATGCCGTGCGGCGGCAGCGCCAGCGGTGCTCCCGATGCGGCGTCGGCCGGCCATTCGAGCGCCGCGGTCAGCGTCCGCGCCGGGATCAGCCAGTACATGCCGGTGGCGGCGCGGCCGGCGCTGAGCGTCACCTCGATGCCGGCTTCCAACGTCAGCTTGCCATCGGCCGGGATGCCGACCGGCGGTCCGCCCTCCCAGCGGCGCACCACGCCGCGCCTGGGCAGGATGTCGGCATTGGGGGCGCCGTTCTGCACCAGCGGCTGCAGCGTCACCGGATCGAGGATGGCGCGGATGCCGAGCCGCGTCCCCACTACCTCGTCGACCTCGATGAAATAGCCCGGCTCGCCGCCCAGCACCCGCTCCTCGTCGAGCAGCTCCAGCCAATCGTCGGCGGCGATGCTGGTGGGGCTGTCCGGGCCGATCTCTTCCAGCACCAGGCTGGAATTGGCGACGTCGAGCAGCCGGTGGCGGTGGATGGCGTTGTCGCGTGACCACTTGAGCGTGATGCCGGCGGCTCCGGCCGCCCCGCCATTGTGGATTTCGACGCGATACAGCTGGTTGTCGAGGCTGCGATAGCCGCCCTCGACCGGCAGCTCGCAGGGGCTCTGCTCGGCCGCGGCCTCGCGCGCGGCGGCGCTGAGCCGCAGCGGCTCGCCGACCTCGGGCGTCCAGCCCGGCGGGAACGAGCTGCAGCTGACCGGCGCCGCGACGGCGCCGGCATCGAGCAGTTGCTTGACCGGCACGGTCTTCACCTGCCAGACGACCTGGCTGCGTACCGCGGTATCGGGGCCGTTGAGCGCCGTCTCGGCGATCACCGGATCATCGAGCACGGTGATCTCGCGCTCCCACACATCGAGATAGGCGAGATAGCTGACCGGGTCGACCGGCAGCACCGCGCCGGGCAGGTGCGGCTGCAGCAGCAGCGAGGCAAGGCCGCGGATTTCCACCGTGTCGGCGGCGCCGACGGCACCCGAGAGGGTCAGGCGCTGGTGCCCGCCATCGCCCTCCTCCGGATTCTTGATCTCGGCGACGCTGGCCCGCGTCGCGGCGCCCGCCGCCGTCGTCTCGACCCATTGCCCGACCCGCAGCGCCGGGCCGCCGACCACCTCCCACAGCGTCGCCGCATCGGCGCCCGAGACCCGATGCAGCACGCTGGCCGGGCTCGCTTCGTGCTCCACCAGGATGCCACCGACATAGGCCCGCCCGGTGCCGATCAGCAGGTCGGCGCCGGGAGCGGCCGGCACCGCCGCAAGCGCGAAGCCCGCCGCCGATCCCGGCATGCCGGTCTGCCCGATGACATCGATGCTGGTCGTACGCTCGACATGTCTGCCGATATCGAACGCCTCGTTCCAGTCGGCATCGAGGTGCACCCGGCCCTGCTGCTGCCGGACACCGGAGAAATGGCGGGAGGGCCGGAAAGTATCGCGCGTGTAGTCAGCCATGACGGATCCTCAACTCTCAAAAATGACGTCGGCGGCGAGGCCGAACGGCAGGTATTCCCTGAGCGCGTCTCGCAGGTTGGCGAGCCGCTGCGGATTGCGGAGCCGGTTGAGGGCTCCCATCTCGGTACGTCCCTCGCCGCCCTCGGCGATTTCACTCGGACAACGCTGTGCCAGTTGGGCGAAAGCCGGCTCCTCGGCGAGCGTCGCGCTGAACACCGGACGAATACTGCGGCGGATGGCGGTTTCCATCTCGGCGGTGAAGGCCACACCCAGCCGTTCCCTGGCCTCGCTCACCTGCAGCTCCGGCGCGCAATGGAAGCGCCGCGGCACGCGCGAGCCGGGCGGCACGTAGCTGAACCGCACATAGCCGGCCTGGCGCCGCGCGATCTCGAGCGGCGCGGTGAAGAGGCTGTCCGACGCCTCGAGGCTGCGGCCGACGCTGCGGCCGAACAGCGTCGAGCGCTCGACCGCGAGGTCGGCCGCGGGCGCGTCGATGACCACCGGCGCGGCCGAAGGATCGCCATCGGCCACCCGGTCTTCGCCCACCACGCTGTCGACGATCGCGATGGCGCCGGCCGCCGCGGCGAGACCGAGGCGCCCACAGATGCTGCGCTCGATCCTGAGCCCGAGCCCGGCATTGCCGGCAGTCACGGTCACCGCGTCGCCCAGCGCCTCGGCGCCGGCGCCGAACGTGCCGCAGCGCAGCTCGAGCCGCCCCAGCTGGCCGGCCATTACCCGCACGCGGCCCTCGAGCAGCAGTCCATCGAGGATCAGCGTGCCCCCGGCTTCGTCGGCTTTCGCCGTGCCGCGCACCTTGAGGTCGCTTGCGAGATGCGGCCGCCGGCCGGCCGGAATCAGGTCGCCCGCCTTGCGGTGCCCTGCGCCCGCCGCGGTATCGCGCAGCGGCCAGCCGGCTGCGACGATCGCCAGCATGGCGCCCTGCGGGATGCTGATGGTTTGCGCCGCGCTACTGAGGTCCTCGTCATAGCTGGCGCTGTCGAGCACCGCGATGATGCCGCGCCGGCCGGCCGCCGCTTCCGCATTCCACAGCGCGATGGCTTCGGCGAGGCTCGCGACGATCGTCTGGCCGGGCGCCGCGCTCAGCGCCTCGGTGCGGCGGGTCACCCCGACCTGCCACAATGGCGGCTGCGCTTCGGGGTCGGCGAACGGTCCGATCCAATCGGCCACCAAGGCCCGGCGATCGCCCGGCCCGGCGCCGAACTCTCCGGCGCTGCCGAACGCATAGCTCACCTCGACGGCCTTGCCCTCGTCATCGGCATGCAGCGACAGCCGCCCCAGCTCGGGATCGAAATTGATCGTACCGGCGACCGCCGGCCGGGTCCAGCTCACGCCGCCCCCCAACTGGCGATCGGCGAGGTTGCAGCAATGGAGCTGCTGGGGCCTGAGGCTGACGCCACCCAGCCGCGCCGCGAACACCGGGCGGGTGCGGAAGAACAACCCTCCGCCCGGCTTGCCGTCGCGCAGCGCCTCGAGATCGGCGGCGATGCGGCGGCGGCGCAGCGGCCCCGGCACCGACGCCTCGGTGCTCGACTGATCGACGCTCTGTTCGGTGCGCGGCCGGTTGAACAGCCGCAGCGGCCGGCCCACCGGATCGAGCAGGCGGTAGCCGGCGCCCGGCGCGGCGGCGCGCGGCACCACGCCGCCGAGATAGCCGCCCTCCCTCTCGTCGGTGAGGAACGGCAGGTCGTTATTGTGGAGTCGCCAGACGAACAGCCCCAGATTGGGGATATTGTAGCGGCCTGAGGTACGGCCGATGGCCCGCACATCGACCGAGTGCGCCGCGCTTTCGAACGGCCCGCCGGTCAGCGTCGCGGCATCGCGCAGCGACATGGTAGCGGGCACCCCACCCTTCTGCCGGTTGAGGTAGCGGGTCTGCTGCAGCAGGCTGAAAAACTCCACCGCCACTGCTGGCCAGCCCGACACGTCGCGAGCCAATTGCTCGACAATGACCCTGGTGCCCTTGGCCTGCCGATAGGCCAGCGTATTGGCGACATAGGCCCTGAGGCTGCCCTCGCCGAACTCACGCAGCGCGCGGGCCCCCACCAGGTCGCCGATATAGGACACGGCCCAGTTCTCACAGGTCTCGATGAACCAGTTGTCGTAGAGCTGATCGGTGTCGCGCTCGACCAGCTCGAGCTCCCGCGTCAGGATCTGCATCAGCGCCAGCAGCGGGCGGCCCTCGTCGGCGTCCCTGGCGGTGATGTAACCCGGCAACAGTTGATACAGCCGGTCGATCGCACTGTTACGCATCGGCAACCTCCAGCGTCAGGGCTATGCCGGTGGGAAGGGCGACCAGCAGCTCGGCGGGATCGATCGTCGGGGCCTCGGCATCGACCACCCGTGCAGCGCCCGCCGGCATCACCGAGGTGAGCGTCGCCGGCCCCGCCTGGCTCGCGCCATAGGGGCTGAGCTGATCGAGATCGCTGTAGACCACCCCTGGCACGCCCTGCATTGCCGCGGTGATCTCAGCCGCGCTGAGCGCGCTGGCCAGCGCCCGCTCGTCATAGCCGAAGCGGCGCAGCAGCTCGGCCTCCACCGCCGCCCGCACGTCCTCGAGGCGATAGCGCCGGTCGTAGGCCAGCTTGGCGGCAATTTGGAAATAGCGCTGCCGATGCGGCGCCACGAACAGCCGATGGCCCGGGTCGCGGCGGCGCTCGATCGCCTCGGCGAGGCTCCGCAACGTGCTGTCGGCTGGGTCGAACACCCCTTCGAGGCGCGGCGCCACGCTGAGATGTACCACCTGCCGGCGGCCCAGCCGCAGCGCCGCCACCTTCGCCTTGCCGATGCCGGCAAAGCCGAGGGCGAAATCCTCGTAATCGGTGAGCGAGACGATGCGGCCGAGCATCCGGACGCTCTGCGGCGCGCTGATCCGCGCATCGGCGAGTGTTTCGGCCGGCGCCGCACCGCGCGCCGGGCTGCGGTTGATCACCGCCCGGATGCCGAGCGGGCGCGATTTCAGCAGCGTCAGGCTCTGTTCGGCCACCTGCCCCGCAACGCCCATGCCGCTGCGATAGCTGGCGGTGACGTTGAGGCTGCCGGTCGGCAGGCGCCTGCCATGCTGGCCATCGCCGAACACCACCCTGGTGGTGCCGTCATCGTCGATCCGCACGGCATAGACCTGGTCGTCCGGCCCGGCATCGTAGAGCGCCTCGACTTCCGACCAGGCGACGCCATCGACCCGCACCACCAGCGTCGTCGCCGTGCCGCGATCGGTGGCGGCGGGAACGAAGGTCAGTTGCGGGCGCGACAGCTTGAACGCCTGGTGCGCCAGCAGCGCGTCGCCGCTGCCCAGCGCCTCCTCGCCGAACTCGCCATGCGTCGCCGGCGCCACATTGGCGTTGGCCTTGAGGCTGGTGCGCACATAGCTGCGCGACAGCCCTTCGGCAAACCCCAGTGTGGTGAAGCCGCCGACATGCGTCACATCGGCGATCACCAGCGTCTCGCCATCGATGAGGCCCAGCGCATCGGCGCGCTCGCCGACGATCGAGATGGCGCTGCCCACGATGACGTCGAGATAGAGCCCGTCGAGGGTCAGGCTCCTGGTGCCGGCCGCGATCGGATCGACGATCGGCAGACCGCCCAGCGGTAATGGCTGGCTCGCCACGCGGGCGATCGCGGTGCGGAAGTTGAGGTCGAGCGCGTCCTTGTCAGTCTTGGTGAAGTCGCCATTCTCGGTCGCGAGCAGCAGGCCGGTGGCCTTGCCGCTGAGCGCGAAGTCGGCGCGGGACTGCGTGCCGACCGCCCCGACACGTAGCGCCCTGACCTGTGATGCGTTGGGGTTTTCAAACAGCACCCAGTCGCCGGGGACGATCTCCGGAATCTCGCGCTCGAGAAACACGTCGACCGGCTCCCTGTCATCGTCACCCGTTTTGCCAGTCAGCGACACGCCCTGCGAGTCGGTCCAGATCTTGACCGGCTTTCCGTCTTTCTCCCAATCCCTCGGGTAAGCCTCGGGAGGCTGCTCCTCGCCCCTCTTGTTCCGGCTCTTTGGCAGCAGCTTCCATTTCGGCGCAGCGTTGCCGAAAAAGCCGGTGCTCTGGCGCAGCATCACGAGGCCGGGGCTGACCTGCTCCAGCGGCGGCGCTTCGATTTCCTTGGGGAAGCGGAACAGCAGCATCAGCTTCACCCGCGGCCAGGCCTGCAGCTTGATGAAGCTCGACAGCGTATTGCCGCGCCAGGTGGCGCGCTTGATCGCCCGGCTGGCGGTCTTGACGTTGAAGGCGATCGGCCGGATGTCGAGCTTCGCCTCCGGCAGCAGCGCCGTCATGAACTTGAGCTTGAGCGGCTTGGGCGGCAGCGGCTTGGTGACCAGCGGCGCGAGCACCACCTCGGTCAGTTGGTGGCCGATATCCTCGCTGACCTCGACGATGCGGAAGGCGCGCGTCTGCGCCAGGGTGCCGACGCCCACCGCCAGCATCCGCATGCCGCGCCGCAGCGAAAGGCCGAGCCCGCGCAACTGGATGCGATCGACGAACACGCCGCGGATGACCGGCGCGATCTCGGGGTTCAGCTTGGCATCTTCGATCAGGTCGTCGAGCGCTGCGCCGATATCGAGCCCCGGCACCACCGCCAGGTACTTGTCGAGATCGGGCTTGGTGATCTCGATCAGGTCGGCGGCATCCACCGCGCTGAAATCGAAGGACGAGTCGAGATCGAGCAGGCAGAGCTCGCCATGGTGCGGCTTGCCTTCGTCCCAGAACATGGCGAGGTGCTGCGGCCGCTCGGTGCGCAGCGCGATGTCGTTCCACTCGGCCCGCGCCGTGATCGGCGCCACCGTCTCGAAGGTCTGCGGCCGTTCGTCGGGGTGTTGCGGCACGCTCAGCACCTGCGTGCCGGTGGGGACCGTGATCACCCGGAACGGATCGTCGCGATCCTCGACCGTGAAGGCGAGGCTTGCAGAGGCGGCGACGCCGGGCCGCAGCTCATAGCCGATCTCCCGCGCCAGCTCGACCATCGAGTCCCGTTCGAGCGCGGTCCTCAGGTAGCCCTCGTTGGCGATCCGCTCCTGGTAGAAGCTCAGCACGTCCAGCGTCACCGAGAACGCGTCGGCCAGCGCAATTGTCGGGTCATCCGCGGCACGGCTGGTGAGGCCGGCCAGAGGCCGCTTTTCCGCCAGCGTCGCCGGATCGACCACCCGCTCGCGCGGCAGGTTGTGCAGCACGCGCGCGAGGAAATCGCCGTGCCGCCCGACCCGATAGTCGATGGCGGCGAGCCCCGCCCGGTTGCCTGGCCGGCGCGGCGCAAAAGCCGCCGGCAGGTCGTCGTCGCTGTCGCCGCTCATCGCCCGCCCTCCACGTAAAAGCGCAGCCGGCCATGCTCGGGCGCGTTGGGGTCGTTATCGAGCCGCGCCACTTCGCGGCGCCCGATGGCGATGACGCCATCTTCGGCATAATCGACGCCCTGATCGTAGAAGCGGCGGAAGCGGCCGCTGGCGCTGGAGCCTGGCAGTTGCATGCCCACCCAGCGCACCCCCGGCACCGCCATGGCTTCGGCGATGATGCTGCTCAGCAGCACATCCTCGCCGAAGCTGAAGGCGTCGGGATGGAAATAGCCACGCGTGCGGTCGGGCCGCACGCCGGAGCTGAACCGGCTCAGCAGCGCCGCCTCGACATGCTCGGCATAGTGGCCATCGGCGGCGCACACCACCAGCGCCACATCGAGCGGTACGAACACCGGCGGCTCGATCTCGAGATCGTGGCCGGCCAGCCGGAACGGCTCGAGAAAGCCGATCAGCTCGGCTTCGAACGCCGCATCGACCGGCCGTCCGCCACGCCGGTCCACCGCGATGAAGATGGTCTGCCAGCTGCCGGTCCAGCGCCGCTCGGCAATGGCGCGCTGCACATCGCGGTGCCGCTCGGCGAACCCCGCATAGTCGTCGGCGGTGACGGCGCGGCGCTGCTGGTGGAAGGCGCGTGGCGCGGCGAGCTTGATCGCCGTCAGCGTTTCCGGCTCGGCGCCGCCCACCGCCGGCAGCGGGTTCCTGATGTCGTCGACGAACCCCGCGTCATCGAGCACGATATGGCCCAGGGCGTCGGCCCCCAGCCGGCCGGCCGCGCCGCTGCCGACCCGCAGTCGCGCCCGGTAGCGGACGCCCGGCTGCGGGGTGGCGCCGAAGCGATTGTCGCCGAACCGCAGCTCGGCGCTGCTGTCATTGCCGGTCTCGACCACGAACTCGGCGGCGAAACGATCGGAATTGAGCAGGTCGGTGCTGGCGAGCCACGTCTCGCCGGCGCTGAGTTCGATCGCCGGCAGCGCCGCGGCGGCATTCTGCTGCAGCGCTTCGGCCGCCGGCCGGCGCCGCGCCGCCACCGCATCGAACGGTACGGCGCGGGTGAGCGGGCCGACGGTGACCCGCGGCCGGTAGGGCGGCGCGCCATAACCCCTGCTGTCGGGTTCGGGCGGCATCTCGGGGTCGAGCGCGCTGCGCCCCACCAGCCCGGCATGCAGCGATTGCCGCGCCTCGGCCTCGGGCGCGAGGTTGGCATAGGCATAATCGAGGGTGTGCCCGTCATCGGCCAGCACGATATTCCCGCGCGCAACCGCCCCCGGCTGCGCGCCATCGCGCCCGAGATTAAGCGCGAATGGCAGGGCGTCGGCCAGCGCCCAGTGGATCTCGAGCACCGGCTTGCCCTCGAGCGGATCGCTGAGCTCGCGCGGGCTGCGGTCGAGCCGCACCGCATGCCGGTGCGTCGGATCGGCCGGGTCACTCGCCGTGCCGCCGATCGGGAAGCGCTCCTCGAACACCAGCACGTCGCCGGCCTCGAGGTGGGTGCTCGCCACCGTGCCGACGAGGTGCGCCATGGTCGCGCCGGAAGGCAGCCGGCCGGCGCTGGCGCTCCAGCTGTGCAGGGTGAGTTCGTTCTGCGCCTGATAGAGCGCCGTCACATCCACCATGGTCTCGAACACTCGCGCCCCGGCATTGAGCGCCTCGGCGAGCCGCTCGGGATCGCGCGGCAACGCCTTGGGCAGCCCGCCGCCACTCGCCCCGTCGGGGCGGGTCAGGAGCATGGTGCCGGCCGGCACCAGCGGTGGGTCGAGCTGGGTGCGGTCCGCATTGACCGTAATGCACACGAAGGTGCGGGCGTTGCAGCTCTCGCCGGCCCGATAACCGAGCAGCCGCGCATGCCGCCGAGCCGAGGCGCGCAGCCGGGCCCGCGACAGATAGGCCTCGGTGCCCACCGCGTCCTGGTAGTAGCTCGCGAGGTCGGCCCCGAAAGCCAGCGTTTCGACCAGGGTGACGCCGAGATCCGCGGCGCTGCGTTCAGTCCAGCCCGGCATGGTCACCGCCATGCGATCAATCATCAGCCGCCGGAAGCTCTCGTAATCCTTGGCGAGGTAGTCGATCGGCGGCGCCGGCGGCGGCTCAGGCAGCGGCGGCGGCGGCGGCAAGGCGTCGAAATCGGTCGGGCAATCGGCCTTGAACGAGAACTCGATCAGCGCCAGCGCCGGATCGAAACTGGCGGGCGGCGCGTCGAGGTTGCTGCCGCGCAGCACCAACCGGTAGCGCGAGAAATCGCCGGCCCGGTCGAGGCTCAGCCGCACCGTCTGGGCATTGGCGCCCGGAGCGGCGGCGATGACCTCGATGCCGACGATCCTGACACCGCCCTCGATGGCGAAGTTCTCCCCGCTCAGATCGGCCACGCCGTCGGGCCTGAGGAACACCACGTCGAGCAGCCGCTGCCGCAGCGCCGGGCTGGGCGCATCGTCATCGAGCACTTCGAGGTAATCGAGCCCGTTGAGGCGCAGCCCGCCGATCTTCACCTGGGAGCCGAGCAGCTTCTTTCGCCTCTCGCTGTTGGCTGAGAACTGCCGCCGATCCATTTCAGGCCTGCCTCACCACTTGCACCGACCGCTCCTGGTCGCCGTCGAGCGGCCGAAAGCGCACTTCCACCGACACCGTCGCGTCATGCGCCTCCACTTCGACGCCACGCACCTCGATGGCTTCCGACAGCCAGCGCTGCAGGCTCGACAGCACCAGGTGCTGCAGCGCCATGGCCAATTCGGGGGCGTTCTGCGAATGCACCAGCTGCCGCGCCCCCGAGCCGAAATCCGGGCGGTTGACCCGCTCGCCCTGGCCGGTGAACAGCACCAGCGCGATGAGATCGCGCACATGCTCGTCGGGGCTGGCCGTTGCCGTGCCGCCGGTCGCCGCCACCCGGTAGGGAAACCCGAACTCGGTCATGAGGCGATCACCTTGGCCTGCACCAGCGCGTAGATCAGCGGCCCGCCCGGGATTTGCTCGGCCGATATGCCCAGGTCCGCGACACCCTGCAGGACCGCCGGCTTGCCCTCGATGAACACCTTGCTCGACAGCGTCGCGAACTTGGAGGTAGTGCAGGGCTGCGGCTTGCCCGGCGGCACGGTGAACGGGCAGCCGGCAATGCTCGCGAGGTCTCCCGCCAGCATTGGCAGGCCATTATCGATCAGCACCTTGGTGGCGCTCGGCTGCATGATGGCGGGAATGCCGTGCGGGCATTGCAGCTGCGTCAGTTGCGTCAGGATCGGAAAGACCATCATCGCCTCACTGCATGATCTTCAGACTGGTGCCGTTGATCGTCACGAACCCGGGCTGCAGCTCGATCTTGTTGCCCGCCGCGCTCAGCGTCATGCCCGCCTGGTCGACGCTGAGCGCCGCCTTGCCGACCGCCCCACCGGCCGCGATCTCGATCTTGAGCGTCGGTAGCGCCCGGTTGTTGTCGATTTCGAGCGTGAACTTGTCGGTCTTGAGCATGGTGATGCCGCTGGCCAGCGGACCGGGCGGCACCGGTGCATCGAGCGGCTGCGCCCAAAAGAAGCCCGAATAGATGGCGTGGCTGGGGTCGCCCTGCTCGAACTCCACCCACACCCCCGCCCCCTTGGGCGGCATGGCGAAAAACCCCACGCCCGGTCCAGCATAGGGCACGCAGGGCCAGGCCCAGCCATTGTCGCCGACGGTGATGCCCGGCACGCTCACCTTGATCCGGCCGCGCCCGGTCAGATCGACATTGTCTTCGACCGTGCCCCGGAATTTGCCGTAGTGCCGCTGGGTCATCTCAGGCCACCCGGACCAGCGGCAGCTTGGCGCCGAGTTCGGCGCGCGACAGCGTGAAATCCTGAGTGTAGCCGCCGCGCGCGATCTTGTGGGTGACGCTGCGCACCAGGTAGGTGCCGTCATGCGTCGCCCCCGCCCCGCGCAGGTCGACCAGTTCGCGCGCCAGCAGCACGTCGTTGTAGCGCGTGCTGTCCAGCGTGCCGTTGACCATCAGGACATTGTCCGACGAGCTGTCGAGCTTGGCCTGGGCCCGGGCAAGCGCCTCGAGGCTGTTGAGGCCGGTGGTTTCCATGCCCACCTCGCGCAGGCTGGGAAAGCCGGTGAAGAAGGTCGGCACCAACCCCAGCGGCGGCCGGCTCGGCACCACCGAGAACACCGGCATAGTCTGCCCGGTAAGCGCATCCTTGACGCTGGACTTGACCATCGTGATGGCCAGCCCATCCTGGGTGAAGCTGAGTCCCGACACATTGGTCACTGGCCCCATATTGGCGCTGAGCGCCGGCTGTGGCAGCTCGGGCGCGATCGGCGGCCCCCAGTAGAGCGAGTTCTGCAGCGGCACCGGGCCCGACTTCACATAGGTGACGAAGCCGAAGCGCGCCGCCATCTCCTCGAGATAATCCCAATCGGTGGCCGTCTGCTGCGGCACGTGCTCGATATTGAGCGGCGGCGTGCTGAGCGGCGGCTGCCGGACATTGGGCAGCATTGCATATTGCGGGTAGCTCGCCGCGATCTTGGCCGCGATCATCGCTTCGGGCTGGTTGATGTGCTCGGTGGGGTTGTATTTGCGGTCGAGCGCGATGGAGAGGTCGTGCCCGCTCAGCACCAGCCGCCCCTCCCCCGGCCGATCGCCCGGCACCAGGTCGCGCCGCGTCACCAGCCCATCCATGATGACGCGCGGCCGGATATCGAAGATCGCCGTCAGCACCACCCGGCTATGCACCTGCAGCAAGGGGTTGAGGATGAGCTCGTAATCGATCAGGTCGGTCGGCCCCGAACGCCCGACGGTGAAGGTGAGCCGGAAGCCGGAGCGCTCGCGGTCGGAGTGGCTGACCTCGACCTCGGCCAGCGCCTCGAGCATGCGGATCGGGGCCGGCAGAGCTACCGGATCGGGCCCGATCAGCAGGTTGAGCCGTACCCCGAGGATATTCATGACTTGGCCCCCGGGTGGCGCGGCAGCGGGATGACCAGCCGCCGGCCCGGCTCTGCCGTCAGCTCCATCGGGTGCATCGCCTCGTTGGCGTCGGCCACCTGGTAGAGGCCCAGCGGGTCGCCCAGATAGCGGTGCGCGATATTGTCGAGCCGGTCGGAATCGCTGGTGGTCACGCCCCCTGCCGTGACATAGGCCGCGGCCGGCGGCACGTTGCGACGTGCCACATAGGTGATGAGCCGCCCCTCGGGCGTG
Source organism: Mesorhizobium sp. M8A.F.Ca.ET.218.01.1.1 (assembly GCF_004791165.1). Taxonomy (GTDB): domain Bacteria; phylum Pseudomonadota; class Alphaproteobacteria; order Rhizobiales; family Rhizobiaceae; genus Mesorhizobium. The sequence continues at coordinate 20,692 of NZ_SRUZ01000014.1, forward strand.
GTGATCGTGCGGGTTGCAAGACCGGCATAGCGACTGGTTTGTTCGAACATCGGCGCGAGCTCTCACCGGGTGAAAAGATTGGCGTCGTGCCCCAGCACGGCGCCCAGGTTGTTGACTGTCCCGATGGTCGCCATCGTCTCCTTGACCAGTTGGTGGGCGAGGAAGGTCGCGTAGCCGGGATGGGCGAGCGGAAAATCGTTGTAGGTGAGCACCTGCAGCGACAGGTCGGCCGTCGCTCGCGTCGGGTTGAGGCCCGGATCGTGCATCACCTCGCTGACCGACAGATGCGTGAGCTTGACCGGCACCACGCGCTGCCAGCCATAGATGAACAGCGTCAGCGGCCCCATCGGCGGCACGATCTCGATGGTCCCGGTGGCAAGCAGCACGGTATTGGCGATCACCAGCGTGCTCTTGGGATAGGCCAGCATCTCGAGCGCGGCGAGCTGCGGGTTGATGCCCAGTTTCTTGGTCTTGGCGTCGTCGCTTTCGAGCTGGTCGATGGCGTCGATATTGATGGTGGCCGAGATCGTCTCGCGCGGCGGCCCGTTGAGCCGCAGCGCCTCGGCTCGCGCCCCGCCGGCATCGCCATATTGCGGCTCGAGCGAGCGCGATAACTGCTCGGGGTTGTATTGAAACACCACCACCGAGGCGAGCGGGTTGAAGATGTCGATACCGACAATGGCCCCTTTGAGGATTTTTGGTGAGCGCGGGTCAGTCATCTGTAGGGCACAAACCAGGGTGGGATTTGGTATTCGCGCATGAGTGGCAAGACGATATCAAATATCTGGTTCCTCGTTAGACGACTTCCCTTTGCCCTTTCAGCAGATCTAAGCGTTTTCATCACCTTGCTGTTCCATTCAAACTCCCGCGCCTCGACGAACCGGCGGGCATATTTGTAGTCTCCGCCAGCGTGGACTGCCTGGTGCGCCCATTCGTCCATGGAGACTGTGAAGTGGTCTATGTGGAAATCGCCCTTGAAGCCGCGCCTCTCAAACCAAGCCTTGTGTTCCTGCGGAAACACATGATGCTTCGGCTTGGCCTGCATCCCCGCCCCGGCTTTTCCGGTCTCCCGGGTTTTTGCTGCCTGGTTGGCTTCGACCTTGGCGACATCCCGGGCGTTGCGCTGACGCTCGACGATGTCCTCCAGCATGTGCTTTCCGGCCAGTTGTTCCTTGGTCAGGCTGGACTCGGGGCCGGCCAGCGGCGCGTCGTCATACAGTTCATTCGAGAGCGGCGCCTCGTCCCGGACGGGCTCGCGTAAGGGCGTTTCTTCGCGCAGTGGCACCTCCTGAACCGACCCGTGCGTCTCCGGCTTCGGGCCCGTAGCAGGTTTGTCGAGGGTGCTCTTCGCCTTGCCCCCGCCTCGGGTCGGAGCAGCCGGCTTTGCCGGGCTGTTCTTGGGCCCGATGGCACTCTTGGGGCGGACCGGCAGTTCCGGGGTGATCCGCTCCGGCAGTTGCCTTGGCCGCGGCCGGCCACCGCCCCCTCGCGACGGTGTCGATTTGCCGGTGCCGCGAGTGGTGCCGCCGCGCCGCGCCGGCGCCAGCTTGGTCGTCGGGGCGCGCTTTGGCCGATCGAGCGCGGCGGAAATCTCCGGCGGCCGCTCGCCCTTGAGCGCATTGTTCGGAACCTCGACCGGCTGGCCGACATGGCCATCGCCCGGGCCGTAGGTCCCGGTGCCCTTCTGCTCCAGCGGCATGGCTTCCTGCGCCGCTTCCCGCTCGATCTTCTTCTGTCGGGCCTCGTCGAGCGAGCTGACCTTAGTGTCCTTTTTCGGCCGGGCATTGTTGGCCGCCTCACCCTTCAGCCCCTCTGGCAGAGGCTCAGCATGTTCCAGCGGATCGACTTTCACATCGTTGACCGGTTCGCCCTTCAGCCCCTCGGGCATGGGTTCGGCATGCTCCAATGGATCGACCTTGGTCTTGCCGGGAGGCTCGGTCTTGATCCCCTCGGGTGCAGGTTCGACCGGCTTCGGCGCCTCTGCGGCCGGCTTCGGCGCCTCCGCCGCGGGCTTCGGGGTCGCTGCCGCCGGCTTCGGGGCTTCCACTGCCGCTGGGTGCGCTTCGGCAGCCTTGGTGGCGTCGGCGACCTCGCCGGCCTTGGCGCCGTCTCCGGCCTTCACGGCCTCGGTGACCTCGCCCACGGCGCCGCCCTTGCCCACGTCGACCACTTCGGTGGCCTTGGCCACTTCGGCGGTCTTGGCTGCCTCAGTGCCCTTGGCGACATCTGCAAGCTTGCCACCTGCATTGGCGAGTGCCTCGGCCTTGCCCAGCGACCCCGCGACTTCGCCGGTCTTGGCGAGCTCGCCGATCTTGCTCGTGGCCGAAGCCGCCTCGGCGACCTTGCCGCCCTTGCCGGCAGCGCTCGCCGCGCCGCCGCCGATAAAGAAGCTACCGATATCGACCAGCGCCATCCCGGGCAGTTCGGCATAGCGCTTCGCTTCCCAAGCCTCGATGTAGTTTTCGCCCAGCGCCTTGACGAGGCCGACGGTCTGTTTGCGATCGCGCTCCTGGTCCGGCAGCATGGCGCCGCCGAACTTGCGCAGCGCCGCGCCATACGACATGCGCTCTGGCGGCTTGCCGGGCGGCTGGCCTTCGCTGGCCTGCTTGCGGGCCTCCTCGGCGTGGGCGGCCTGTTGGCGGGCCTCCTCCTCGAGGTCGGGGAAGGTCGCGTCGTACAGATCCTCTTCGAGCTGGGCGTAGGTGCCGATGAACTTGAGCGGATTGGTCAGGCTGGAGCCCGGCAACTGCCCCAGGCCCTTCACCGTGTCAAAGGGATGGATCGCCATCTTGCCGACGCCTTCGACCATGCTGAAGAGCGCCTTGCCCATGCCGCCAACGAACTGGCTCGAGTATTTCGATGTGGCGTTGGAAACCGCGAGGCTGCCCTGCTCGAGAGCCGCCAGCGTCGGATGCGCCTTCTCGTCGACCGTCGGCTTGGCCGGCTCGAGATCTTCGAACTCGTCGATCGCCTTGAAGGTCGCGGCGTGCACGCCCTTGAAGCCAGCATCGGCGCTGGCCTTCCAGGCCTTGGTGGCGTCGAGCGGATGGACGTGCCAGCCATCCTTGTCCTTGCTGACCAGTTTCTCGCCGAACGCCTTTGCCGGTTTGGTCACCAGGTTCGAGTTTGCCTTGGCGAGGCTGGCGATGTTTCTCGTCAACCCTTCCAGCACCGGCTTGCCCTTGGCTTTGTCGGCCAGCTTCTGTGTCGCATCGGCCAGCAGCACCGCCGGCTGCAGCTTTTCGGCGTGGTCGATCAGCACCTTGGGGTCCTTGGCCACCTCCTGGACGAAGCTCGTGGCCTTGTCCTTGACGCTCGACCCCACATCCTTGGCCTTGCTGATGGCGCGCTTGTACCAGGGCTCCTCCTCGGGCTCGGCGGCCGGCCCGGTGGCCGAGCCGAGCCGGACCATCGCCCTGCCCCCGCCGATTGCCTGATCGGCTGCGCGCCCGGCCTCGCGTTCGAGCCCGCCGCTGCCGTCGATGCGCGGCGCCGTGGCCCCGCCGCGCCGCTGCTGCACCACATGGGCCAGTTCATGCGCGATGAGCCGCCGGCCCTCGCCGCTCTGCGGCGCGTACCGGCCGCCGCCGAAATAGACATTGTCGCCGACCGTCACCGCCTTGGCGGCGTACTGCCCGGCGGTACGCGCCGCCGCGGCATCGCTGTGCAGGCGCACCGCGGAGAAATCGGCCCCGAACGAGCGCTCCATATTGCCCCTGAGGACCGGCTCGAGCCCGCCTCTGCCGCCGGCCGGCGGCGGCGCCGGCAGCCCGGCGAGCGAGCCGCCGAACTTCGGCACCGGCGGCGCCGTCTCGTCGGCCAATTGGCTCGCCGGCTTGCGTGCGGCGCGTACGCCCTGCGCCAGGTCCGGGCTCTGCGCCTTGCTGCGCAACGGGGCGTGGCTCATTTGCCGCCTCCCTTGGCCAGCGGCTGCAGCGCCTGGGTGATGGATTTGCCGAGCGCCTCGGATGAAGCCGTCGGCGCCGCGGTGACGGCGGCCGCCACGGCGCGACGGATTTCGGCGAGCGCCGTCACCCGCTCGGCCGGCGACAGCCCTTCGAGCCGGATGCTCTGGATCTGGACTCGGCGCGCCTCAACCATGCGGCGCCTCCTGGCTCCAGCCGCGCAGTTCGCCTTCGGTCAGCGGCTTGCTGAGCTTGTCATACTCGGCCCGCGCGGCGCGCCGCAGATGCCCCATGCGGATCGGCGAGCCCTCGTCGGCGGCGATGAAGGCGGCATTCAGCGCGATGTTCTTGATGCTCCCGCCGGCCACCGTCAGCTGGGCCAGCCGCTCCACCTCGATACCGTCGAGTGGCGCCCCAGAGGGGAAGGCAAGCCGCCAGATCCGCTGCCGTTCGACCGCCTCCGGCAACGGAAAATCGACGAGGAAGCGGATGCGTCGCAGGAACGCATTGTCGATATTGGAGCGGAGGTTGGTGGTGAGGATGGCGAGGCCGCGATAGCTCTCCATCCGCTGCAGCAGGTAGCTCACCTCGAGATTGGCGTAGCGATCGTGGCTGTCCTTGACCTCGGTGCGCTTGGCGAACAGCTGGTCGGCCTCGTCGAACAGCAGGATGGCGCAGCTGTCTTCGGCCGCGTCGAACAGCCGGCGGAGGTTCTTTTCGGTCTCGCCGATCCACTTGCTGACCGCCGCCGACAGGTCGACCCGGTAGACATCGAGCTCCAGCGCCCCGCCGACCACTTCGGCAGCGAGCGTCTTGCCGGTGCCGCTCGGGCCCGAGAACAGCGCCGTGATGCCGAGCCCGCGGCCATTGCTGCCGCCAAAGCCCCAGTTGTGGTGCACCTGCCGGCGCTGGCGCACCTGCGCCGCGATGGCCTTGAGCATCTCGAACTGCCGATGCGGCAGGATCAGATCGCTCCACTGGCTGCGCACGTCGATCCGCTGCGCCAGCTCGTCGAGCCGGGGCCGCAGCCGCACCCGGGTTTCCGCCCAGAGCCGGTCGGCCAGCGGCACCGCCGGCCCGCTGCCTGCCACCGGCGCGAGGTCGGCGCCGATATTGGCCGTGACATCGGCGATGATTTCCGGCGAGGCCGTGAAGGTGCCCAGCAGCCGATCGACATCCGACGCATTGGCGCCCGCCGCCGCCCACAGCGTCCGCTGGTCGGCCATGGTCGGGCGCGGCACGACCAGTCGCAGGCTGTCGCGGCCCGGCACCGCCAGCGGCTCGGCCGCGACCAGCGCCAGCGGCCCCGCAATCGCCGCCGCAAAGCGCAGCGCGCTCCGCACCTCGCCCGGCCCCGTCACATCGGAGAGGTCGAGCACCGGCAGCGTCCCTGCCAGTATGCTCTCACGCGACCACAGCTGGGCCAGCCGCGCCCGCTCGCCGGCGGCAGCCGGCAGCGCTTCGGCAACCACCTGGTAGGCGCGCCGCCCAGCCGCCCGCGCGCCGGCCGCGGCAATCGCCAGCGCCGCGTTCCGATCCGCACCCACCAGTTCAAAGACCGGCGCCAACCCTTTGCTGTCGGACGACAATTTCGCCCCGAACTGGCGCATCAGCTCGCCATGCGAACCGCCAAGCTCGAAGCGCGGTTCGAGCGGCGTCGAAACCGCCAGCAGTTCGGCGTCGATGCCGTCGAGCGCCATCAGGTGGTGCAGCACGCGCTCGGGCAGCGCGATGCCGGCGAGGCTGGCAACGCTCTCGTCGGTGAGGCCGATCAGCGCCAGCCGCCGCAGCGGCGCCTCGGGCGCGAAAGCCTGCCAGTTCGCCTCGGCGAGGCTCGACAGCGCGAAGGCGACACTGGGCAACCGCAACCGGGCGTCGCCCTGCGCCGCGGCGAGCACGGCGGCGCCATCGGGTTCCAGCGCCGGCAGGGCAGCGAGCAACAGCACCTCGCACTCGAAGCGGCCAAGCCCGGCTGCGGCGGCGAGCCGCGCCAGCCGCTCAGGCAATGCCGTCGGGCCGGCAGCAGGCGTTGCCCCGGCGATCTGTGCCTTGAGCTGGGCGAGGACTTCGCTGAGGGCCGGAGCGCTCATTTCACCTCCAGCATCGGGCCCACGATCTGGCCGAAGGCCGGGCTCGTCCGATCGGTCTCGACCTGAGGCGTGCTGGCGGTACCCTCGACCAGCAATTGCGCGTAGTAGCTGCCCTTGGGCACACCCTTGAGCGGGAACTTCAGGTTGGCGACCGGAAAGCCTGAATCAAAGGGTTCGGCGTTGAGTTGAACGCTGGCGGCTGCAGCGCTCTGTCCGTTGAGCACCAGCCGTGGCGTCTGACCACGCCCGACACCAGGCGAGACGACGACCGTCAGCTTGCTGCCGGCAGTAGCGCTGGCGGCAAGCTTGATCTGGGGCCTGAGCAGGAACGTCGCCCGGTCGCTGATCCGCTCGAGATGGCTGGGCGCCCCGGCCGGCGCCGGGAGCACCGTTTCAAGCACCAAGGGCCCCGCGGCGAGTTCCTCGCCACCGAAACTCGCGGCGACCAGTTCGAGCTCGATGCGATCGGCGCTGATCCGCGCCGCGCCCAGATCCGTATCGCGTCCGCCGATCCTGAGCGTCATGCCATGTCGATCGAGCGAATGGCCGCGCACCACCAGCGTGCCGCCCCACAGCACCGGCGCCGTGGCGCCCGCCGCCGCCTCGACCCCCAGCACCACCGGCCCGCCGAGCACGAACACCGCATTGTTGACGCTGGTCACCGGCGGCCCCGAGCTCAGTGGCGTGCTGGTCTCGATCAGCACCGGCGAGCAGGTATAGGCCAGCGACAGGATATAGGGCGTCTGGAACAGCACCGACCAGAGCTTGGACATTTCCTCAAAGCTCATCGGGGCCGGATGAATGCGCACCGGCTCGGGCTCGTTCTCGAGGTCGACATCGACCAGCCCGGGGTTATCCTGTTTCACCTTGTCGATGGTGCGCCGCGCAATGCCGCTGCGATGCTCGAGCCCCCGTGACACCGCGCCGAGCAGCAGTTCCGGCTGGTAGAGCTCAGGCCGGCCGATGAACGAAATGAGGTAATGCAGGTCGAACGCCACCAGCGAGTTGGCCACCTGCTGGCCATTGCTGCTGCGGGTCGGGTTGTGCGCGTTGCGCCGGGCGGCATTGGGCGTGGCCTGAAACAGGAATACGTTCACCACCGGCCCAACATCGGCATCGTTCTCGTTGCCCGGCCGGCCAACCTTGACGGTCGCACCTCCAGCCGCCTCCTGGATCATCAACTGGAGCGAGGCCGTGACGGCGGCAACTGACAGCTTGTTGCCCATCTGCCGCCTCAGCGCTTCGTTGCGAGATAGGCAGCAAGGCTCGGGATGCGCTGCAGCCCGGCCGAAACGCTGGGGGTCGCCGGGGCCCTAGGGGCCGGCGCCCGTACATCGATGCGTCCGATGATGATTTCGAGCGGCTCGGTCGCGGGCGCAGCAGCGACAGGCTCGGGCACCACCGGCGCCGGCTGCACCGGGGCGGCCGGGCGGGCGCGTGGCGGCTCCTGCGCCGGCGCGGCGGGCGCGGCGATCGTCGCGTGGCGGCGTGGTCGCTGCGGCTCCGGCAGCACCGCGATGCCGGGCGGCGGTGCCGGAGTCGGGCGCGGCAGGGCGGCGCGCGCGCCGGCAACAGCGGCGGGCGACTGCGGGGGTTGAGCGGCGACCGGCTGCGAGCCGGCCAGCGGCGCCGCGGCGCGGGGCGCAGCGGCCTCACGAGGGGCGGCTGCCGGCTGCGGGACCGATGGCAGCGCGTCATGCTCCACCACCTGCCGTGGCGCCGGCCCCGGCACGGGCGGCGCCGCCATCCGCGGCTTATCCTGTGGCGCAACTGTCCGCCGCGGCTCGCCAGCGTCGGGGCGCGGCACCGGTTGGGCCGGCGGCGTCCAGCGCTCGACCACCTGGCTGACCCCGGGCTGAGGCGGCCGGGCGGCCGGTGCCTCGGCGGTGATCTCGGCCGGCCCGGCGCTGCCTGCGAAGGCGGCGCCCGACACCTCGAACCGGGCCGGCAGCCGCACCCGTGCCACCGGCGCGAGGCCGAAAATGCGGTTGGTGAGCCGGGAGACCACGCCGCTCATGCCTGCACCGCGTCGAGATAGAAGCGCCGCCGCTCGGCTGGCAGCGCCAGGATATCGCGCTCCGACCAGTGAAAGGCCCGCGCCAGCACCGCCACATCGGCGAGCACGCCGCGCGAGCGCACGGTGATTTCCCCTGCCAGCAGCGCCGCCACGTCGACAGCCTCCGACCAGCGCGCCGCGCAGGCCGGGCACGACCAGTCGAGCCCGGTATCGAGCCCGGGATCCATCGCCTCCACCGCCGCTTCCACCGCGGCCAGCACCGCTTCCTCTTCCGGCGCATCGGGCGCCGCGGCCTTCAGCAGCAGCCGCCGGGCGCTGTCGGGATCAGCAAGCTGTTCGGCCGCGGCAAGCGCTCCCGCCGTCAGCGGCGCCACCGCGATCACCGCATCGCCGGCGCGGATCTGCCGTGTCTGCGGCGCCGGCTGCGCCGCGAGGCCGAGCCCGATCTCTTCGGCCCTGAGCGTCATTTCGAGCACCGTGCCGCAGGCCGGACATGCCGAAACGAAATCGAGGCGCGGGCCGCTCAGCTGCGCCCGCACCGCCAGCAGCATGGCATCGCGCTGCCCCAGCGTCAGCGCCGCCGCGTCGATGCTGGGGTCGGCCCGGCCGAGAATGCCGAGCGCCAGGAACGATGGTCCGCGCCCCTGCCCTGCCTCGGCCAGTTCGACGATGTCCGCGGCGGCCAGCGCACGCATCAGATCGGCTCGACGTAACTCGGCTCGGTTGGCTCGGCCACGTCGTAGTCGCGCTCCCAACCCTCGTTTTCGAGCTTGAGCATCTGGATGGCGACGGCGTTGGCACTCGCATCGAGCTCGGGCAGCGATTGGTACTCGGAGGGCCAGCAGCGGTAGAGCTTGTAGGCCAGGACGATCTGCCCCGCCTCGTTGTAGAGCTCGAGGATGAGGTTGCGCCGGAAATCCTTGAGCGAGGACTCCCCGCCCAGCCCCGAGCCGTAGTTCCACACCTTGTTGGCCCACTGCTCGAACTCGATATCGTGCGTCACCCCGCGCTCGAGCGTGATCGCCTCATATTCGGTCTGGCCGGGCGATTTGCGCGACGAGGACGGATCGCCGCCTTCGCGGTGGCTCACCACCTGGGTGGTGCGCTTAAGCGCGCTTACCTTGCTGATCCCGGCCAGGTAGTTGCCGTCTTCGTTTCGGATGCGGAACTTGAAGTTCTTGTACGGGTCGAACCGTTCGGGATTGGTCGAGAACTGCGCCATCGCCTAGGCCTCCCGGATCTGCTGGATATTGATGACGACGAATTCGGCCGGCAGCAGCGGCGCAAAGCCCACCGCGATGTTGACGATGCCGCGGTTGATATCGTCCTGCGTCGTGGTCTCGCGGTCGCATTTGACGAAATAGGCCTGCCTGGGGCTGGCGCCCTGGAACGCCCCCTGCCGGAACAGCCGCTGCATGAAGGCTCCGACATTGAGCCGGATCTGCGACCACAGCGGCTCGTCATTGGGCGAGAACACCACCCACTTGGTGCCGCGGAACAGACTCTCTTCGATGAACAGCGCCAGCCGCCGCACCGGGATATACTTGTAGTCGTCGGCCAGTTGGTCGGAACCGCGCATGGTGCGGGCGCCCCACACCACTCGGCCGACATTGGGAAAGCTCCTGAGGCAGTTCACTCCCAGCGGATTGAGCTTGCCGTTCTCTTCGTCGGTCATCTTGAAGGTCAGCCCGTCGGCGCCCGAGATCGTCGCCTCGATGCCGGCGGGCGCCTTCCACACCCCGCGGTTTGCATCAGTACGCGCCATGATTCCGGCAATCGCCCCGCAAGGCACGAAATAGTCGATCTGCCCGCCGCGCAGCGGATCGCGCCGTTGCAGCCGCGGAAAGAACAGCCCGGCATTGCCGCCATTGGTCAGGCTCAAGGGCGGCGTGTTGCTGGCTGCATCCACCGTCACCTGAATGGCGTTGTCCGGGTTGGCGTCCCAGTTGGCGGGGGGATCGACGATCAGGAAGGCGCGGCGCTCGCTGCAGAACCTCGCCGCCTCCTCCCAGACGTCGGGGTCGATATCGCCATCCCGCGTATCGGGCGGGATCACCAGCAGGTTGAAGATATCGGCCTTGAGCAGCGCATAGATGCCGGTCTTGTTGACCTTGTTGCCCTTGTACTCGGCCAGCGCCAGCGGCACCCCGTCGTTGCCGCCTTGAAAATCGGTGATCGCCCCTTCGGCCGGTCGCGCCCCTGCGACGTCAGGCGTACCATCGCCCTTGAGGTCGACCCGCACCAGGTTCGACTCCGCCTTCAGCACCCGATCGACGCGGCGCGAGCCGGCATCCTTGACCGTCAGGTTGCGGAACTGTTCGCGCGCCTTGGTGCCCTGGTCGACCACCGCGAGGTCGAACAGGTCACCGACCGCGAGACCGAGCTCGGGGTGGAGATCGACATAGGCCTTGGCCGCCGCCGCATTGGGATAGGTGACCTGCGCCTGCAGCTTGCCGCCCCACATGCCCGGGCTCGCGGCGACCAGTTTCAGCCCGCTCAGCACCAGGCGGGCCATGCCGTCGTCGGCACCCGCCTTGAACAGCCGGACAACAAGTGCCTCCGAGCCGCCGTTGGCGTAGAAATCGTCGACCGCATAGGCCGCCGGCGTGTTCAGCGCCAGACCGCCGAAGCGTCGGGAAAACTCCCCGAAGCTGAAGCAGCTGACCGGCTCGTTTACCGGTCCGCGCACGAACCGCCCAACGATGCCGGTCACCGAGGTCGACACCCCCGCCACCGTGCGAACGCCGCTCGGCACTTCATTCACATATACGCCGGGATAGCTCGTCTGCACTGCCATGACCGCTGCTCCGTGCCGAGAAACCAGAGTTTTACGAGAGTTGGCCGCCGATCATGATCTCGACATTGGCCGGCTCGGCCCCGCCATTGGTCACGCTGAGCGTCGCAAACGACGGACCCAACAGCCCGATGGCGGCGCCGAACAGAATGACCGGCCCCTCAAGCCCGATCTCGTCGGCCGCGCCAGCCTTGATCTTGATCTTGCCGCTATAGCTGTCGGCAGCAATGTAGACGAACTTCAACTTGTCGATGTGCTCGAGCTGCAAGGCTAGACTAACCTTTGCGCCCTTGGCGACAGCAATTGATGCGCCTGTCACCGCTTCAACATCGAGGGTCCCAGTAGAACCCACACTCGCCGCTGACGAGCCGGCATTGAATGACCATGCAATAGGCTTGGGCACGACGATGCCTCCCCCTTATACACATTTATCAACGCAATTAAGCTATCAAGTGAGTTATCAAGGAAACTGAGCCGACACGCTAGCGCCGATTTCGACAAGCGTCTAGCATGAATCCAGCTGCGTGAGAATTTGCGCCGACTTAAAGTCAAATTCAATATATCGGCCCCCTTTTCGCTTGCCAGTTAATCACGACAACGGAAATTCAATGATATCATCGACTTACACTTGACTTGACAATCGTGCGACGGCTGCTGCACTTAATTTGAGGTGGTCCTCCTCGTCGTGCATACCTGTGCCTTCGGAGGGCAAGCTAGCTCCGCGCCCAAATTGGAAAGCTTTCGACTAGGCCCTATGCCTCCGATAGGAAAAGAGCGCCTCTTCGATAGTGGGTTTTGCGATGTAGCGCTCTACCGGCTCGAACCCCCATTGAACCAAGGGTCGCACTATGTCGGATCCAGGCATGCCAACTTCTTTCAGAAGAGCGCGCATTTGGAGTTTGACTGAGACCGCTACACAGAAAGCTCGACAATCCCGAGACCCCCGGTCGACGCCCAATCGTAGAACTGTCTGACGTCCGCTTTGGGGCCGCAAGCGGTCGGTCTGCTGTTGGAACGATATTGTCGATAAGCGGTCATTGCTTTGACGACCCTACAGGAGCCCAGAAGGACTGTCACTCTTCCCGGAACGCCCGCGCTATCTGATCAGCCAGTGGCTTCACGAGGTAGGACAGCATGGTTCGGCTGCCGGTGGAGAAGAAAGCCTCGACGGGCATGCCCGGCGCCAGGGTCAGGCCTTTCAGCTTTTTCAGCTCCGTGCGCGGCAGGCTGACGCGAACGGTGTAAAAACCCGCGCCGCTGCGCTCGTCGACGCTGAGGTCGGCAGAGATCTCGTTGACCACCCCGTTCAGTTCCGGCGTCACGCGCTGGTTGAATGCCGAGAGCTTCAGGGCGACATCCTGGCCCAGCGAAATCTGATCGATGTCCTGCGGTGCGATACGGGCCTCGACGGTCAGATCGTCCGCTACGGGCACCACCAGCATGATGACCTCACCTGGCGAAATGACGCCGCCAATGGTGTGGACGGCAAGCTGGTGAACCATCCCATCCTGCGGACTGCGGATGTCGATGCGCTTGAGCTGGTCCTCGGCCGAGACTTTGCGTTCGACAAATCCGGACATTTTGCCCTGGACGTCACGAAGCTCGGTCGCAACCTCGCTGCGCAGATCCTGATCGACCTGGATGATCTGCAAGCGCGTTTCGGCGATGCGGCCCTTCGATTGCGCAATCGATGCCGTCAGTTGCCCATGTTCGCCATCGAGCCGGACCGCGTCGCGCTCCAGCGCCGTGAGGCGGTCAATCGAGACAAGCTTCTTGAGCCAGAGCGTGCGGATGCTGTCCAGCTCGGTGCCGATCAGCTCTATTTCGCGGCTCTTGGCGGTCCGTTGTTCGGTAAGCCCGGAGGCTTCTTGCGATAGCTGTGCGATGCGTTCTTCCAGCTGCGCTTTCTGTCCGGCGCGGGCCTGCCGGCGAAAGTCGAACAGCGACTGTTCTCCGGCCATGGCCCGCGCAACGTTGGGGTCATCTCGCCTCGAAGTCAGCGAGGCGGGAAAGGCGATTTCGGTGTGGTCATCACGCTCGGCTTCGAGACGGGCGAGACGTGCCTCGAATTCGTCGAGACCCTTGGTCACGATCGCCAGGTTGGCGCGGGTGACTGTTTCGTCGAGGCGGATCAGCATCTGGCCCGATTTCACGGCATCGCCTTCGCGCACCAGGATCTCGCCGACTACGCCGCCGGTGGGATGCTGCACCTTCTTGACGCTGGAATCGACGACCAGCTTTCCCGATGCGATCACGGCGCCGGTGAGCTCGGTGACCGCCGCCAGGCTGCCCGCGCCGCCGACGAGCAGGATGCAGGCAGCCACGCCGCCTAACAGATAGCGCCGGATGGTCCGATCGATCATGGGAGCCGCGGAGGCCATCAGGATACGTTCTCCTCAGGCGCGGACACGACCTTCAAAGGAACGCCACCAGGCCGGGTGACCTTGTTCAAGACCTCGTTCTTCGGTCCGAAGGCCTGGACCCGGCCATTGGCCATCACCAGGACCTGATCGAGGCTCGCCAGCGCGCTTGGACGATGAGCCACCACGACGGCAATGCCGCCGCGGGCGCGAATGCCCTGGATTGCCTCGGTCAAGGCGGCCTCGCCTTCAGCGTCAAGGTTCGAATTGGGCTCGTCGAGAATAACCAGGAACGGGTCGCCATAAAGCGCCCGCGCCAACGCCACTCTTTGCCGCTGGCCGGCCGACAAGGCAGATCCCGCCTCGCCAATGCGTGTCTCATAGCCGTCCTGCAGATGAACGATCAGATCATGCACGCCAGCCGCCCGGGCCGCCGACAATATCTTCTCCGAAGCGGCGTCGGGTTCGAAACGCGCAATGTTTTCGGCAATGGTGCCATCGAATAGCTGCACGTCCTGCGGCAGATAACCGACATGCTTGCCGAGCTCCTCCGGCGACCACTGATCAAGTGTTGCGCCATCGAGCCTTATCGCGCCGCGGGCTGGCAGCCAGATGCCGGCAATCGCCCGCACCAGCGAGGATTTGCCCGAAGCGCTCGGCCCGATGATGCCGAGACCGGCGCCCTTTTCCAGGGCAAATCCGGCATCCTGTACCACCGCCCGCCGCTCACCCGGTGGGGTAACGCTGATGCCTTCGACCACCAGCGCCGAAGCCGGCGCCGGCAGGGAGACGGTCGTCACCGCCTCGGGAAGCAGCGCCAGGAGCTGGGTGAGCCGCGCCCAGGCCTGGCGAGCGTTGACGAAGCCTTTCCAATGCGCGATTGCCAGTTCGATCGGCGCCAGCGCCCGGCCCATCATGATCGAGCTGGCGATCATGATACCGCCGCTCGCCTCCTGATGGATGACGAGCCAGGCGCCGATCGCCAGGATGCCGGACTGCAGCATCATGCGCAGGATCTTGGAAATGGTCCCAAGCGTGCCTGCAAGATCACTGGCCTTCGCATTCGTGCCGAGATAGTCGGCGTTGATACCAGCCCAACGCCCGGCGATGCGCGAGCCGAACCCCATCGCCTGCAGCACCTCGACATTGCGTCTCGTCGCCTCGGCCAAGGTGTTGCGCGCCGCAGCATGGCGGTTGGCTTCCTTGGCAGGCTCTCGCGTGCGGGCCTCGGCAAACAATGTCAGGCTGAAAAGGATGACGGCGCCGGCGAGCGCAGTCATACCGATCCAAAAATGGAAGAGGAAACAGATGCCGAGATAGAGCGGCATCCAAGGCAAGTCGAAAAGTGCGGTCGGACCAGCACTCGACATAAACGAACGCACTTGATCAAGATCGCGCAGCGACTGCATGCCGTCGCCCGCGAGCTTGGTGCGCAAAGGCAAGCGCATGAGCGCGGTATAGACCTGACCGCTCAGCTGGGCGTCGAGACCCATGCCGATGCGCACCAGCAGGCGCGACCGGATGAGCTCGAGCACACCCTGGAACACGAAGAGGGTGCCGGCAAACACCGCAAGACCAACAAGCGTCGGCACACTACGGCCGGGAATGACCCGGTCATAGACCTGCAGCATGAAAAACGAACCGGTTAGGGCCAGGATGTTGACGACGCCACTCATCAGCGCGATGCCGGCGAAGGCACGCCGGAAGGAACCAAGAACCGCCGCGAGGGTTGTTCGCGGCGGTTCGGATGGGCGGGACTGCGGCATCGCCTTCACATGAATTCCAGTTCAGGCATCAGGCGGCAATGAACTGGAAATCGTCTTGGTGCAGGTTCGCCAAAGCGACGTTCTTCAGAGTCAGCGCATTGCTGGCATCGTGGGTGATCACCGTGTCGGCGCCGACCTGGGCTGCCGCGGCGAGGACCGAAGCGAAGTCGGCGAAGACGTCATTTTCGAACTCGACGACATCGACGGTTCCGGGCCCGACCACGAAATCCTCGATCTGCTGATTGCCGAAATTCGGCCCGAAGACGAACGTATCGCCGCCTTCGGTGACGTCGATCGTGACGTGGACACCGTTGGGGGTCATGGTCTGGTCGAGGTGATCGGCGTCGTGCAGGCCGTAGGTCAGCGTATCGGTGCCAACGAACCCTTCATCGGGCTGATAGACATAGGAATCCGAGGCACTGCTCCAGGAAATGGTGCCATGTTCTGGCTGCACCCAGATGTAGTGCTCGGCATTGGCCCCGCTGGGAATGACATCGTTGGCCATCAGGTTCAGGATGATCGGCGTGTCTTCCCGGGTCGACAGCGCGTCGTCATTGCCAACCCATTCGTCCGGATTAGTCTCGGCCTCGGTGACATCGATGGTCACATGGACGCCGTTTGGCGTCATGGTCTGGTCGAGGTGATCAGCGTCGTGCAGACCATAGGTCAGCGTATCGGTGCCTGTAAATCCGGCGTCCGGCTCGTAGATGTAGGAATTGTCCGCGCTGCTCCAGTAGACGGTGCCATGCTCGGGCTGCACCCAGATGAAATGCTCGGCATTCGCGTCGGCCGGGATCAGATCATTGGCCATCAGGTTAAGCACAAGAGCAGTGCCTGCGGTCGTGGTAAGCGCGTCGTCGGTGCCAATCCATTCGGCCGGCTGAGCTGGTCCGATCGTCAAGGAGAGCGTGTCCGACACATGCAGCGTGCCATCGGAAGCCGTGACCGTAATGTCGATCACGCCTTCGGAACCCGACGGGGGCTCGCCCGACAGAGCGCGTGTTGCGGCGTCGAACGTCAGCCAGGACGGCAGAGCTGACCCGTCGGCCAGCTTGGCCGAAAGCACGAGCGACTGGCCGTCCGGATCGGAGAAGGCATCTGCCGGCAGGACAGCGTTGAAGGACGCTCCTTCCGAGGTTTCGTAGTCCGGCAGTGCATTGGCCAAAATCGGGGAATGAGCCCAGATCGCGAGATCGACTTTGGTCCAGACCGTCCCGTTGGCGAAGCGCACCGACTCGATACCACGATCCCAGTTTGGATCGCCTGTCCCGGCCAGCGTGATCCGGCCACCATCGCCGGCGCCCGGCGCGCTTTCGCCAATGACAAGGACGACATCGTTACCGGCCGTGAGGTCGAATGTCACGGATGCTGGAGCGATGCTGTTCAGGATCAGCGTGTCATTGCCGCCAAAGGTGTAATAGCCATTGGCCTCATCGATGATGTCGTTGCCGTCGCCACGGCTGTAGATGTAGGTGTCATCGCCCAGCCCACCGATCAGCCTGTCGTTGCCGGCTCCAGCATGGAATGTATCGCTCGAGTTGAAGCCGGTGATCGTGTCGTCGCCCGACGTGTTGGCTCCGTCCAGATATCGCGTTTTCAAATCGGTCTTGGACCACACCGTGCCGTCGTCGAAGCGCACGGTTTCGATGCCGCGATCCCAGTTTGAATCGCCTGTCCCGACAAGCGTGATCCGGCCGCCGTCGGCGGCGCCCGGCGCGCTTTCGCCAATGACCAGAACGATATCTCCCTCGGAGAGATCGAAGCTCAGCGTTGCCGGTGCGATATCGTGCAGGATCAGCGTGTCGTTGCCGCCGAAGGTGTAATAGCCATTGCCCTCATGGACGATGTCGTTGCCGTCGCCTCTGTTATAGATGTAGGTGTCGTCGCCCAGGCCGCCGATCAATGTATCGTTGCCGGCGCCGGCATGGAACGTATCGCTTGAGTTGAAGCCGGTGATCGTATCGTCGCCTGACGTGTTGACCCCTTCGAGATAGCGGGTTTTCAGATCGGTCTTGGACCATACCGTGCCGTCGTCGAAGCGCACGGTTTCGATGCCACGATCCCAATTTGAATCACCTGTCCCGACAAGCGTGATCCGGCCGCCGTCGGCGGCGCCCGGCGCGGTCTCACCGATAATGACGATGAGGTCGCGGTCGGTTGTAAGATCGAAGGTCACGGATGATGGCGTGACGCCGTGCAGGATCAATGTGTCATTGCCGCCAAATGTGTAATAGCCATTGCCCTCATTGACGACGTCGTTGCCGTCGCCACGGTTGTAGATATAGGTGTCGTCGCCCAGCCCGCCGTTCAGCGTGTCGTTGCCAAGGCCGCCCTGGAAGGTTTCAGACGCGTTTGTTCCATTCAGGACATCGTCACCATCCAAGGAGCCGGAAGCCAGGGACAGGTCACGTAAGGTGGCTCTGTCCCAGATCGTTCCGTCGTCGAACTTGACCGTCTCAATGCCATTTTGCCCGTTTTCCGTGCCCGATCCGACCAGGACGATCTGGCCACTATCCCCGGCCCCGGAAACAGTCTCGGCGATCTTGAGAATGATGTCGTTGCCCGAGCGAAATACCGTCACGGAAGCGGTCGTTATGTCATGCAGCACAGCCTGATCGGTGCCACTGGCATTGGCGCCGGCGGTGGTGTCATCGAAGACATCGTTGCCGTCGCCGCGGCTGTAGGCATAGGTGTCGTTGCCGGCCCAGCCAGTCAGGGTGTCGTTGCCATGACCGCCGGTGAGCTTCTCGTCACCGCTGGTGCCGACGATAGTGTCGTTGCCTGTGGTGGTCTGGCGATCCACGTAAAGCTGACGAAGCTGGTCGCGTGTCAGCGTCTGGTCGCCAAATTCAAAGAACTCGATCTGATCCAGCAAGGCCAGACTGAGCACCTCTCCGGTTTGCGTCAGCGTGAACGTAGCGCTGTTCATCGTCGCCCCGGTCACGGCTATGGCCACATCGGCCGTATCGATCCCGGCGCCGAACTTGATCCTGTCCTGGTCAGTGCTGACCCAGATGGAATCCGAGCTTTCCCAGATCGAGTCGTTGCCGTCGCCATAGCCGAACAGATAGGTATCGGCACCGCCGGCGCCGTCCAGCTGATCGTTGCCGGCACCGCCATAGATGGTGTCGTCGGTCCAGAAGCCCCGGATCGTGTCGTTGCCGGACGTGGCCTGCTCGGAGATCAACTGCTGAGCGACGTCGAACTTGGTCAGGACCGTATTGTCCTCGAAAACGAACTGCTCGATATCGTACCAGGTGAACCAGTTCCACAGGGCATACTCGCCCGAGATGGTGAGCGTTTCGCCGGTCGAATTCAGCGTTGCTATGAGATCATTGCGATCGGCACCAAGCGAGAAAGTGACGTCGTCGACGCCTATGCCCGGACCGAAGCGAACCGTGTCGTTGTCGCCCTGCAGAACGACTTCCAGACTCTCGTGAATGACATCATGTCCGTCGCCGTATCCGAAGAGATAGGTGTCGTCGCCGTCGCCACCCGCCAGAATGTCGTTGCCGGCGCCGCCGGCGAGTGTATCGTTCCAGGGAGATCCGTGGATGTCATCGTCGCCCGACGTTGCTTGATCGGCAAGATAGCGCGCGACGAAATCGGTCTCGGTCCAGACCGTGCCGTCGGCAAAATGGATTTCCTCGATGCCATCCGGGCGCCAGTTGATGTTGGTGTGCCAGAACTGGTTGACTAGGCGGATCGAGCCGCCGTCAGGCATGTTGAGGATAAGGTCGTTGGGCGCTGCCGGGTCGCGGCTGAAGTGGACATCGTCAGGATCGATGCCGGCCAGTTCGATGATATCGAAGGTGCCGCCAAGCACGGCCTGGCCGTTGTCCCAGATCCTGTCATGACCATCGCCGAGCGTATAGCGATAGATGTCGTTGCCGTTGCCGCCGCTCATGAAGTCGTCACCGCGGCCGCCCTCGAGGATGTCATAGCTGCTGAAGGCATAGATGGTGTCGTTGCCGTCGGTGCTTGCCCGATCGAGCATCTCCAACTGCAGGTCCACCCATGAAAGCGTATGCGCCTGGCCGGCGCGGTCGACATAGTTGAAATTGTCGATGCGGTTGAAATAGACGACATCGGGAATGAACGGATAGATCGCGTAGAACTGGTTGACGATCGTCACATCGCTGCCATCGGGAACTCGCAGCGTCAGATCCCACGAGTTGCCATCTCTCAGAAGCTGCAGCTCTTCGAGATTGAACCGCGTGGTGAAGGTCAGCGCGTCGCCGTCCAGGCCGCCAAAAATGTTGCCGGCGCCATCATCGATGCGGTCATGGCCATAGCCCTCGCCGAACAGGTAGGTATCGTTGCCGTTGCCGCCCTGGGCAAAGTCGTTTCCGCGGCCGAGATCGATATGATCATCGGCGTTGAAGCCATAGATGTTGTCATCGCCATCTGTCGATTGATAATCGATGAGGCGGTCCATGATCTGCCGCTCGGTGATCGACGATCCGTCGGTGAAGACGATGTATTCGATGCTGCTGGTGAAGAACTCGGGATAGACAAACGGATAGAGCTTGTTGTTGGCGTCCTCCACGACGATCTGGTCGCCGAGATTACCGTAGTGGATGGTGTAGTCGCTCGAATTGCCTTCTCGGGTGAACCAGACGTTCGCGGCCGTGATGCCGGCGCCGAAATAGATCGAATCCGCCATCGAGCGGAAGGGATTGTTCTCGAAGTCGTGGATCACGTCATGGCCGTCGCCGAGGTCGAAGCGGTAGATATCGAAGTCGCTGCCGCCTTCGAGCCGGTCGTCGCCCTTGCCGCCCCAGATGTAGTCGGTGTCGTTCGAGCCGGTAACGGTTGAACTGCCGGGATCGACGGTCGCGGCTTCACGTGTCAGGTCGGCATCGTTCCAGGTCGTGCCGTCGGCGAAGACGATCTGATCGATGCCCGAAACCGGCCATGCGTTGCCGATCAGGTCGCTCGGCCATTCGCCGGCGAACTGATCCTTGATCGTCACCGTCTCGCCCGTGGCAATCAGGGTCAGAACGAGATTTGAGCCATCACGGGTGACGTCGAAATCGGATGCGACGTGCTGCGAGAAACGCACCTGGTTGCCCGTGCCATCGGCGAGCACGACAGTGTCCTCGATGACGACGTGGCCGAGATTGCACCCGAAGACGTAGGCGTCGGCGCCCGCCTTTCCGGAGACGTTGGTCTCGTCACCATTGAGGTAGAACAGGTCGATGTCGTTGCTGCCAACGACATCGCCGCTGGCGGCGATGATCGCGTCGCCCGGCAGGCCGATCGCGGTCGCGACATCGACGAAGTCCAATGTCGATCCGGCCGTCTCATAGCCATCGACGACATTCTGCAGCAGGAACGGGTTCGTGTTCTGCAGAAAGGCCTCGCCGCGCTGGAAATTGCCGATGACGTAGTCCAGCAGCGGCTTCCAGTCATGCAGCCAGTCGATCGGATCGGCGTGTGTGGCCGCTTCCGCGATGATTTTCTCGAACGACCCGCCGAGCTGCCGCAGATGATTGGTCGCGACGAACACATTGGCGTCGGTGTCATAGGCAAGGTCACTGAAATAGCTGGAGAGCGGGCCGCCCTGCACCGCGACCCTGACGGCGAGTTGCTTGTAGCCTTCCTCCATCCGCGTGATCGTTTCGATCAACGTCGCGACGGGCGCCGATTGCGGTGCCGGCCGCTGGTAGAAGACGGACAGGTCGCCGCCGATATAGCGCTCGAAGAAGGCCAGGTCTTCGCCCTGGACCCAGTCGAGAGCGGTGCCGGGCGTCAGGCCTAG
Organism: Mesorhizobium sp. M8A.F.Ca.ET.218.01.1.1; assembly: GCF_004791165.1. Lineage (GTDB taxonomy): Bacteria > Pseudomonadota > Alphaproteobacteria > Rhizobiales > Rhizobiaceae > Mesorhizobium. The sequence goes on from NZ_SRUZ01000014.1 coordinate 41,388, forward strand.
ATCACCGGTTGCGCTGTCGACGACCGGCCGAGGCGTACCGCCGATCGATCCCGCCTGGTAGGTTACAAGGCCGCCATCGGTGCCTTTCAGATAGTATCCACCGGAGGCCGGGTCGAGTTCGTATGCGTCGCCGGTGCCGAACAAGGCATCGTAGAGGTCGTGCCAGTCGCCGATCGCTGAGCCGGTCGACAGATCGGAATCATGGCTGTGCACGATCCTGGCGCCGCTGGCGAATTCGACCGTGGTCAGCGTGATGGTGCTGCCGTCCGTGTCCTGCACCGTCGATTGCGTGCCGCCCCAGACATAGTCGACGATCTGGCCGCCGACGCGCACCACCAACAGATCGGGCAGGTTTTCGAGGCCGGTGACGATGGCGCCGGCATCGTCGCGCACGGGCGCTGCATTGCCCCAGATTTGGGCGATCGGGCGCACCGCGGCGACAAGCGCGTCGAGGTCGTTGGTGTTGAATGCCGCCAGCAGACCCTCGATGGCAACAGCCCGGTCATGCGCCGCCTGCTGCTGCACCGGATCGGCGGGATTCTGCATATAGCTGATCGCCGAGCGCAGATCGGTCAGCGTGCCGAAGCCCTTCAGGTTGGGCAGCGCGGCGGCCTCGGCGGTGACCGTGATGGGCGGCCCATCATAGCGGGTGTTCATGTCGTCGATGTTGAACAGCACCTCGCCGACGGTTCCAGTCGAGCCGTCGGCCCGGGTGAAGCCCGAGGTTCCGATGACATGGTTGCCATTGATGGTGTCGAGGATCACTGCTTCGCCGTTCGGGCCGATCTCGACGGCGCCATTGCCGACGGTGGGCAGAGTGAACGAGACGATGCCATGCTGGCCGACCGTCTTCAGTTCTGCCGCCTCGGAAATCAGGTTGCCGTTGAAATCCTGCCAGACGAGCAGGCTGCCGAACGTATCGGAGCCGTTGACGATGCCATCGCCGTTGAAGTCGGCAAGGCCGTTGTCGGCGGCGTCGACGACGCCGTCATGATTGCCGTCGAGGGCTGCAAGGATGCTGTAGCCAAAGGTGTCGCCATAGCCGAACAGCTCGCCGCCGCCATCGATGACGCCATTGCCGTTGATGTCGCGCGCCAGCATGCCGTCGTCTGGCTTTGCCCAGGCGGTGCGCTCGGAATAGAGGTCGAAGTCGACGTCGAAACGTGCCGACGTCCCGGTGCGCATGGTCAGTTCGAGCCCGTCGCCATCCAGATCGAGCACCAGCGGATCGGCGGTTTCGGGACCGCAGGCGCCGGTGAGCATGCGCAGTTGAAGGTCGACCAGGCCCCAAAGACCAATCTCGTTGGCCATCTTGGGACGCTCGTCCATTAGCCTATGCGAGGTGATGGTAACTTCGGCGAGAAGGATGTTGCCTGGTCCGGTACCGACACCGAATTCCCCGCCTTGCACCTGCTGCTGCCAGCCCTCGATAAACATGTGGGGATCGCGGCCGTCAGCCGGGATCATCCAAGGATTGATGACGAGCAGGTCACCATCCTGGTTGATGCCATACTGCACACCGTAGGCGCCGACCGCATAGGGAGATTCCGAGGCGGAATTCTTCCACCCACCATAAAGGTTGAGCGTGCCGAATAGGGTTAGCCGATCGTCGGCATCAAAACCTTGCACGAGGATACCAGGCTGTAGCCAGACTTTGTCCTGCCCATCACCGAGTTCGACGATCGAACCGTATTGCGCACCAACGAATACGTCGTCCTGGTTCGTCAGGACAATCCTGTCGGCACCCTCGACGCGCAGATTGTCGACGTTGCCGAGGCCACTTATGAGCCCCAGTTCAGTCGCCAAACCGCCGGTTTGCGAAATGCCGCCAGTGAGCAGGCCCTGTTCGCGCTCTGTCGTGAGGCCGTTGAAATAGACCAGACCATGGCCGAGGCCGGAATAGTCGACCGTGTCGACATTGTGAATGAAGGCATCTTGGTCGAGCGTGTCGCCGGGCTTCAGTTCCGACTGGACGCGCCGAGACGTACCCATGTCGATGATGATTTCGGCATCGAGAGCTTGGTCGGTTACCTTCAGGGTGTCGCCATTGTCAGACAGTTTCACTCGCTCGATCGAGATCAGTGTATCTGTCCCAGCGGTGTGATTGGTCTCCATATCGCGGACGACAATTTCTATGCTTTTATGACCTTCCTCGGAAACCGCTTCGAGTCGCTCGACGATGACGCCACTTCGGCTTGCCGCCGTGGGTTCGTGCGTCACTGCATCGATCAGATCAGGGGATTGGGCGCCTGAATAATATTTTATTGTGTCGGCATCATCCGAGCCATGGTTTCCAAGAACCCACTGCCTCCAAGAGATGGCGCGCTCGGCGCCGCCGACATAGGTGTCGTCATCGTCACCGCCGCTAGGTAGGCCCGCATTGGCCATCCCGGGCAATGCGATGAATGTGTCATCTCCTTTGCCGCCGGCCAGAAAATCTTGCCCCGCCCCGCCCACAAACGTGTCGTTTCCATCACCCCCGAAAAGGATGTCCGATCCACGGCCTCCTTCTAAAAAGTCAGCGCCCGCCCCACCGACCAAGATGTCGTCACCTGCGAGACCGACCAGATGATCGCTGCCGGTGCCACCCACGAGAGCTGAATTGATATCAACGCCGTTGTGGGTCTGCGCATGAATTGTGATCCCTGTTCCCCCTTGAGCATCAAACCCGTAGTATTGGATCTTCTTGACAGCAGTCTCTCGGGCGGTATCGTCACCGGTGTCCCAGACCGTCCTGATTGCGGTTTCAAGGAGAGAGGTGGCATCGGCGTCTGGCTTTCCTGAAGATGCCAGCCCCTGATAAACAGCATCAAGGGCGAATTGCCTTGGTTGCTCCTTTTCCAAAGTGCTTAGTCCCACTGAGCTGGGCGCGACATAGTCGATGACAGCATTGATCTCGTCCGAAAACTCGACGGACAGAACACCGGAGTCGACCAGGCCTGATTTAAGAATACCGAGGGATGTGCCACCTCCGACCGTGCCCGCTCCCTCCGTTTTAGCAAAGCGGTCGGCGTACCACGTAGCCAACTCCGCAAGCAGAATCTGGGCCCCGCCAGTAGAAACGTATGACTGGGGCGCTTGGTGCAAGATGGCGTTCAACTCGCGCGTGTCGTCGGCTAAAGCATCCAACCCGCCCTGCGCAGCCAACCCATGATCGGGGTTTTCCGAATTGAAAGCGAGATCATCGGCAAGCCTGATGCGAACCGCGTAACGTGCGTTAAGCTGTGCTATCAGCGTCGCATCGGTGACCTCAACGCCAATTTCGGTCTCCGTGTTGTGTCGCCATCCGACAACGTCGTCGTTCTCGCCGAGAATTGGAGTGAACCCATCAATATTATACGGATCACCTGCTAGGCTGGGCACCTCGTGCGTGATGGTATATTCGTAGATACGCGTGATGATATCTGCCATGACTGACGATGGCACTTGAGCATTCACTGCCGATATAGCCTGTTCAGCCGTTAGACCAAACTTTGCCATCACATCGTAAGTTGACTTCGCGTTCGCCGCTATAAATTTATCATAGTCGAGGGGATTGTTCGTGATTCTCTGACCTACGGTATCGCCCAGCGTCTCTGATAGTTGAAAATTCCAATAGTAGAACGCACCGCCCCAACCGCCATATGTTTGCCCACCACCCAATACCGCCTGGCCGACATCTCTTTTTACGATTTCCTCAATCGACGGCATCACGCGATTGGAGATCACATCTTCCAGTACTGATCTACCTATGAACGTCGAATTTTGCTGAATATCGAAGTCAGTTATGCCATCGAACAGGAAACCATTTCTGGTGACACCGCGAACGAAACTGGCTGCTTCGCTTGTCGAATCATTGATATTGATCTCGCTAGCTTTCGTCAGCCAGTATGCCGTTGATGAAGAAGCAGGATCCGATTCTATTGCTGATCGAATAAAAATATAGCCTGCCCAAAAATTGTCATTTCCATTATTTGTGATAGCCTTTAACGTCTCGACTTGATCATCCGACAGCGCAACCATGATATATCCTCATGCGAATATTATTCTAATTCTTCTCAGGCATCCAGCGCATGAGAAGTGTCCTGATACCCCGAGATGCCTGCTGATACTTTCTAAAAACCTCTCTGCGTATTGCGAATTGCGCAGTGAGATTCATATCTTTTAGATCGAGGTATGCTTGGCAGTATGTTGGCATGCATGACAACAACAGGCTATCCTTATCATTCCTAAAATAATACTGATCGTTATCTCTTGTAGTGTATTTTGTCTGCATTTTCGACAATCCGTCCTGATCGATAATAGTCAGTCCGTCGTCTTGATATAACCTGAGAAGCTTGTCGATCCTCTGGTCAGCGTTGCTTTCCTTTAACGGATAACCTTGGCCGTAATACTGTATTCCGGTAACCCTAATAACTGAGTCGTCCGGCCCGGGATTCGGCCTGTCCGTTTCACTCGGATGGAACTCCGGTATCCCCCAAAGGTCGCGCTCGGGCGCCTTCAGGTCCGGTATCCAGAATATGATCCCGACCGACTTACGGTTCGGATTGCAATTGAGATGAGTGGAGAACGGGCGGGGATAGATGTAAGCCCATGGTATCTCGAATTTCAGCAGCCCGAGGTTGACCGCGACAGGGTGCGCGGGGTCGATCAGGCGCCTGCGCTCAGCTTCCTTCGTCAGATGCCCAGGCTCGGCGCTGAGATCTGGTTCCGTGCAAGGCAGCTTGTACACATCTTCCGCCGTTTCGGCGGCGAAAGCCCTTGGTACCAGCAAATAAAAAGCCAGTAGCGCGACCACAGATGGCAGACGCAATCGATTCTGCGACTTTCCCCACAATGGGTTTCCTCGACGCCCCACTTCTGGCTCTGCTCCTAAATAGAGAAATCTCAATTTGCGGGAAAAGCGCTGATGCAAATGCCTGAGCCCGCATCGCACGCTGAGCAGAAATATTGGCCACAGCACGCTTAGACGATGCCGGTTCCCACCCGCATATGCCACCAGCCATGCCAAGCGCGACGCCCGACACCATTAAACCCTCGCCGCTTTCATGGGCGCGCGACGATCACCGTCGCGTTACCCCCGCAGCGAATTTGGTAACATAGCCGTGATCGACTGTTAAGAGTGCACGGGAAAATAACTTAAGAAATTCTTGTTTCTTTCTATAAGAAATGTCTAATTTACACTTCTATCTACTGTACATGTAGGGACAAGGTCCGTTTCCGCTCATCGGAAGCAATATTTCCTTCCAAATTGAAGGCCGTGCGGAAAAACATGCCGCCAACAGGCGGCCAACGCTGCTATTTCCAAAACTCACGACGGCACGGGCGCACGCTTTTCACTGAGCTTTTCCAGTATGTCCTTGTCGACCAGCTGCCGGATCATCGGATGGACGTGCACCGGTGCGCCCTTGGAGAGCTGGCCGAAATTGATCAGCACACTGGTGGCCAGCGCGCGGTTGGCAGCCACCACGTCGAGTAGCCAGACGATGTCGCCGCTGTCCCAGTCATTGCCCTTGAGCCGGACCGGGAAATTGCCGGCGCGGGCCTGCTCCTCGATCCTGGCACTGACGACCTCCGACACCTTTGCCCAGATCGCCATGCCCACCATCGGCCCCTCCTCGGCATTCGCCGGCAGCTTGCCGGAGGCAATCGCGATGCGGTCGCGCAGAAGCGGTTCGAGCACCAGCCACTCAAGGTCCGAGATCGACAGGTTGCGATAACGCGGCGTCGCCATCAACGCCATGGTGACCTGGGAAAACGCGGTGGCGAGCTTGCTGCGCATCTCGCGCAGTTTCGCCTGGGCCTTGGCGGACAACTGGGGCTGCGCCGCCTTCACTTCGGCGGTCGCGGCGCTACCCCTGCCAGGTTCGCTCCCACCGCCATTCTGCTTCGACGACGTCTTTCCGATCTCGTCATTGCCGCTCTTTTCGCTCGCCATCAAATCCTCGCAATGCCTGCAATTTCAACGCGGTCATGGTTGCTGCAACAATCGTTCGGGTCAACAACCGAATGTCGTTTCATCGAGAAGCTGCTAGGATCCGGCGACCCACAGCGTGGTATCCGGTACGTCTGCTTCCAGGCGGTCGCGAGGCTGCCTTCAATGACCAAGATGAGGCGCAAAGCAGCCGTCCGCAATTAAGCTAGCGTCCCTGGTCCCGCCGGATTGCGGAGGCCGAAGCCGCGGGGCCGAATCTGAGCGGCCGCCCTTTCGAAAAGCTGCGAGAGAGTTAGTGGCTTCGAGGGTCGCTAACCGAGTGAATCCGGCGGTCAGCCATGCTGGCATTGTGGCTGATTAGACGGCGAGCCACAACCAACACAGACTAAGCCGTTGGCACGACCCGTTTCACTCCGACAAGCCTGCCTTCCGCAATCCGTTGAACAGCGGGTCACCCGCTTCCCTGTGCGCATACGGGTTCATCGCGACGACATCTCGCAAAGAGATGTCCGGCTGGAGCTCCCGCGCCATCCCCAGTGCTCGTGCGGCCTCGGATAGATGGCCAAGTTGGGCGTGAGCGGCTGCGAGCTGGAGCCACGCGCCATATTCCTTCTGTGGGACGTTGCTGAGGGCGGCAACGGCTTCATCATACCTCTCTAGGTCGATCAATATGCCGCCGCGAATCCACCAAAACCAATGCGGCGGCAATTTGCTCCTCTGCAGCGCATCGTCAATCTCGATCAACGCCTCTTCTGGCTGCCCGGCAAATCGCATCGCTTCCGCCCGGTCGGCGCGAATCTCCGCGTCAGCAGGATTGAGATCGACGGCGCGGTTGAAATGCATGCTCGCACGTTCGTGCTGTCCCAGCCAGAGCGCGACCATCGCGTTGGCCTGCTGGACGATTGCGTCGTTGCCGTCCAGTTCCAAGGCCCTTTGCGCGGCAAGGCGCGCCTCGTCTAGCGTGGATGGTTGGGCGTCGAACCAGTAGCTGCCGAGGTGCGCGATTGCCAGCATAGCGTGAGCCTGCGCAAAATCGGGATCGATGGAAATTGCACGATCAAAGAACGGCGCAGCTTCCCTGTCGCTGGCCCGGCGGGCGACTTCTCTGCCTTGCAGGAAGAAGTCATAGGCGGTCCAGCTCGACGTTGGCTTCTTGCGCAGTCGCGCTACGGCGGTGCTCATCATGTGCCCTTCGAGCGTCGCAACTATCGCCGAGACGACCTCATCCTGCACCGCGAAAATGTCGTGTGTTTCGCGGTCAAATCGTTCAGCCCAAACGTGGTTGCCAGTGCCGGTGTCGATCAGCTGCACGGTTATGCGTATCCGCTCGCCCGTTTTCCGCACGCTACCTTCGACAACAAAGTTCACACCGAGATCGCCCGCAGCCAGCATGGGGTTTACGCCCTTGCCGCCAAGCTGAAACGAGGCATGACGAGCGGCCACGGAAAGGTTCTTGAACCGGGACAGCTCGGTGATGATGTCCTCGGTGATGCCGTCTGACAGGTAATTCTGGTCGGGATCGCCGCTGAGGTTGTCCAGCGGCAGGACGGCTATCGACGGCTTGCTCGAAACGGGTGAGATCGTCTCGGGTGCCATTGGCACCACATCAGGTCCGGCCCGATAGATCCGGACCGGCATGGAGATATTCTTGAGCTGTCGTTCGCCCGCGTCCTCGAAGGCGGCGTCGACCTTACCTCGTACCTCATCGTGAATCTTACCGGAAACGCATATGCCGCCAGGCTCCGCCAGCGCTTCCAATCTCGCAGCGATGTTGACGCCTTCCCCATAGATGTCGGCACCTTCGCCGATAACGTCGCCAAGATTGATACCTACGCGGAGCACAATGCGGCTTTGATCTGGCAAGTCCGCATTGGCTACCGACATCTTTCGTTGCAGCTCAATCGCCGCGGTCACCGCGTTTACCGCGCTGGCGAATTCGATGAGAACGCCGTCACCCAAAAATTTGACGATGCGGCCGCCGTACTCGCGCACTGTAGGCTGCAGGATCAAGGTCCGACGCTTCTTAAGCGCCGCAAGTGTGCCCACTTCATCGGCCCCCATCAGCCGCGAATATCCGACTACATCCGCAACGAGGATGGCGGCCAACCGGCGAAGCACGCGTCCTTCGGCCACCTGTGTAGGCCTCCTGCTACCAGTTGCGGTGATGGTATTTGTGCCTGTGCGCATTCCATTCTGGAAGCCCCCTCCCTCGAGGCAACCTTTTGACGGACGTCGAGCGAACAGAGCGGCGCCGGCCATTAGGGGTCATCTGTTGCTTTCGGCGGGATCGTGACTTCCTCAAAAAACAGATATCGCTTTTGCTGTGATCGCGCGAAGCAATCGACGTTCAGACACGCTATGACCAGAACGCATCCCAAGCATAGAGATCGTAAGTATACTCACGGCCGTCTACAACCTTACCACCCTTGATATCGTAGACAATGCATGTGAGCGCATCCAGCCGTCTGCCGTTTCGCACTGCCGTATCCCGATGAACTGCCACTACCGATCCATCGTCGTTCTGATTTGAACGTCCCCTGTGTCTCGGTTCCCAACCTTTCGAAATAGCCAAAAATCGCCTCGTGGCCTTTGTAGTCTCCCGCTATCAAGCTCTTCCCCGGGCTATGCCATGCGCAAGAACCGTCCATCAATTGCGCGAGCGTGTTGAAGTCCCCTGCTTCGAAGGCCGTATAGCCATGGCAACATCTCATCTGCCACAACTTCCTCCCACTAATATCATGCGACGTCACTTGTCGCTTGGTGCCCGGAACAGGAGAACCCCGCTCGGCTGACGCAGAAATATACGCCTGTGCTAATATAAGTCCAAGCTGGGCATATTGTCTGCGACAGCGTTGGATCAGGAGGGAGCCTTTTCCAGCTCGTGGACTCCGTAGGAGGCCACCCGTACATTCCCATTCCTCCGCAATCTTGGCGGCTGACGTGGTGGGCTTATGCGCGGCTGATGGGTAGCAACGAACGCTGGGAGGCCTTTGCTCGCGGCCGACGCGCGAAGATGCTTCTCCTCGCCTTTACGAATTTGACCGAGCCTACGACCCGGGGTTTCAGCCGTTCTGCCTTTTTGCTCGGCCAGATTCTTTCCGGGACGCCGTTGACCTGCCCTAGTCCCGGAGCCGGCGCTTAAGGGTACCGCCACATACCTGCCCACTCTCGATAACGATGTAAACCCGCTTGCCCATGTGTTCTGCTTCGGCACCACATGGCTAGCGAACAAGCGCTCGGTGAGGCAGGTCGAGAGCGGAAAATCGGGCGAATAGACTCGTCCTTGTGATGCAAATACAATTTGTCGCGCTGGGGAGCACCCTTGGGATGTCCGAAGAACGCGTTCAACGCCGCCTTGCTGCAATTCTGGCCATCGACGTGGTTGGCTATAGCCGCCTCACGGAGCGCGACGAGGTAGGTACCTTGGCGACACTCAAATCTCGGCGTCGAGAGATCGTTCAGCCGATGATCTCCAAACATCACGGTCGCATCATCAAACTTATCGGGGATGGCGCGCTGATAGAGTTCGGAAGCGCAGTCAACGCCGTAGACTGCGCTGTCGAATTGCAGAAAGCTATGGATATCGCGAATGCAGACGTGGCTGGGGACCGACGCATTGTATTGCGTGCTGGCATTAATCTCGGCGATGTGATGGTGGAGGGCGGCGATCTCTACGGCGACGGAGTCAACGTCGCAGCTCGGCTCGAGAGGCTGTCGGAGCCCGGGGGATTGTGCATCTCGGGAAGTGTCTTCGAGCAGATTAACGGCAAGCTCCCACATTCATTCGTTTCGTTGGGCCCTCAGACGCTCAAAAACATAGATCGACCGATCCAAGCCTATCGACTCGTGGGCCACAATGGAGCCGCCGCGGTGGTCTCGGTCATTGAACTTTCTCTTCCCGTCAAGCCGTCAATAGTCGTCCTGCCCTTTGTGAATATGAGTGCTGACGCCGAGCAGGCGTATTTCGTCGATGGATTGACGGAGGATCTGATTACCGACCTCTCCAAAGTGCCCGAGCTCTTCGTCATCGCCCGGAACTCGTCCTTTGCCTATAAGGGCAGATCGGTAGACACCCGCCAGATCGCTCGAGAACTGGGCGTGAAATATGTACTGGAGGGCAGCGCCCGACGGGTGGCGGACCGCGTGCGGATCAATGCCCAGCTGATCGATGCACCCGCCGGTGGGCACATCTGGGCGGATCGCTTCGACCGGGACCTTGCCGATATCTTCGCTGCGCAAGACGAAGTCGTCGGCAAGATTGTGGAAGGGCTTGCCGGCAAGTTGGCCGCGGCAAACCTGAAGGAGCGTTATCGGCCAACGGACTTGGGAGCCTATGATCTCTATCTACGGGGCCGGGCTGAATGGGCATACTCCACAGAGGCGGGCGTTTCGGCCATTCCCTTGTTCGAGCGGGCCATTGCCCTCGATCCTAACTACGCGGATGCCTATCGTTGGTTGGCGATCAGTCAATGCGAGGCCTGGCTCTTTAGGAACTATCCGATGAATCCCCTTCGTCAACAGTCTATGGCGTCGGCAAGGAAGGCGGTTGAACTCGATCCCGAAAATTCTGGCACGCATTGGGTGCTCGCGTTTATACTCCTCCTAGAGCGCCAATGGGATGAATCTGCCAAGGAGTACGAGATTTCGCTCAGCCTCAACCCGAACGATGCCGATGCTTGGGCAAACTTCGGAGATCTGAAGACCTATGAAGGTCGCGGCGTAGAGGCCATTGCCTGCCTCGAGAAGGCATTGCGCCTGAATCCGCGCCCACCGAGCTGGTATTTCTGGTTACTCGGAGAAGCCCAATCCGCTGCCGGTAAGTATGAGGAAGCAGTGAAGACCCTGAGGAATGACGCAACCTATCGGACGGAATCCAGGGTTAACTTGGCATCGATCCTGGCGGTGCTCGGCAGGTTAGAGGAAGCGCGTGAAGAGGCTCAGCTCTATATCGCAACAAACCCCCATTTCAAGATAAGCCATTGGGTCGAATCCCAGCCCTATCGCGACCTGGCGTTGCGAGACATGTACCTCGAAGGTCTTCGTAAGGCTGGCTTTCCGGAATGAATCAGCATCTCAAGTTTCCACACGCTATCGATCCGGTCCAAGCGAATATTCCGGGCAGCCGCAACTCGCTTCGTCTTCTATGCGCACATTAGAAAACAATCTGGCCTCGCCTAGCCACCTGCGAGGCCATTTGCGGGCTCGGTGTGTGCGGCGAACTGGCAAACGTACCGCATCAGCTGTTCGCAGGGATGTCCGCTTTCGGGAAACGGTTAAGATTAGCTCGACGACTGATATTGGGCGCATAGCCGCCGGTCAGCTACGAGAATAGCGTGCCTTTGGTGTGGGGCTCCGACAAAGAGGCCTGCGCGAGAAAGTCGACGCGCCTACCGAACCTGCGTCCCAATTTGTCCCATCAACCCCCGAAGTTCGGGCTGATGAGCGACCCAAGAAGTTCGAAAAGCTTCCAAGAACCCCAGGCAAACTGGACGCCGCATCGGACATAAATGCCCATGGATATTGCAGCGAACGTCAGCGACGGAGAGGCGAATATCGTCGGCAAAAGAGCGTCCGAATGGGACTGTCGGCGGCTCCGTCACGGGCGAGACGGGGTCCGTCGAGGCGCTGACTGCCGTCGTTGTCTATGAGATTTCCCGGAACGAGCTGGAGCCGCTCATGCGAGATCGACCGGCTATTGCCGACGAGCTCGGTTCAATTATGTCGAAAAGGACCGCCGCAGAACTGTTCAAATTCGATCAGCTCCACGGCGTTGCGGGGCCGAAATCGGTCGCCCCGCTGACCGCACGCATCAAACATCTGTTCAATCTTTAAGTGTCTGCCTTACGCAGCACTGGCCCCCGACATGGGCGGACGGGCATAATGCGGCGTCCTCTAAACCTAGGTTTAGCGGACGCGACATATCGCTTATCGCGAACCACCCTCGTGCAATGGCGCTCAGTCCTCAAGAGTATCAAGTTCATCGTCACAAGTGTTACCACGAATGGGTTTTCCAACGACGCGAGGTTGGCATGCGCGCATCAGGATCGAGGACGATTTTCGGACGCTTGCCCGAACCCCACGCGCCAGCGCCGACAGAAGGCGACGACAGGGGCTTTATCTCGCGTCGAACCGCCCTGGCGCTGGGTGTCGCGGCTGCCTCAGTCCTGTCCATCCCACCTTTCACTGCAATCGCTCAGTACGCAATGGAGCCCACCCCTCAAGGAACAGGAGCCGAAGCCATGACATTCGTAAAAGCCAGTGACGGGACACAGATATTCTACAAGGACTGGGGGTCGAAGGATGCCCAACCGCTTGTGTTTCATCATGGTTGGCCTCTCAGTTCGGATGACTGGGACGCGCAGATGCTGTTTTTCCTGGATCAGGGTTTCCGCGTCATTGCCCACGACCGCCGCGGGCATGGCCGTTCGACACAGGGCAGCGAGGGTCATGATATGGATCATTACGCGGCCGATGCCTCTGCCGTGGCTGAACATCTCAGCCTGAAAAACGCCGTGCATATCGGCCATTCGACCGGCGGCGGTGAAGTGGCGCGCTATGTTGCGAGGTATGGTCAACCCCAGGGGCGCGTCGCCAAGGCTGTACTGATCAGCGCCGTTCCGCCGCTGATGCTCGAGGCAGAGAACAATCCTGGCGGCACACCGATCGAAGTCTTCGACGGCTTCCGAACGGCACTGGCCACCAACAGGGCGCAGTTCTTTCTCGATCTGGCCTCGGGGCCGTTCTACGGCTTCAACCGGCCGGGCGCGCAAGTTTCGCAGGGCATTGTCCAGAACTGGTGGCGCCAGGGAATGATGGGCGGCGCCAAGGCCCACTATGACGGCATCAAGGCCTTCTCGGAGACCGATCAGACTGAAGATCTGAAGGCGATCACTGTGCCGACGCTCGTCCTGCAGGGCGACGACGACCAAGTCGTACCTTACAAGGATGCGTCACTGCTCCAGGCCAAACTGCTCAGGAACAGCACGCTCAAAGTCTATCCCAGCTTTTCGCACGGTATGTGCACGGTGAATGCCGACGTGATCAATTCCGACCTGCTCGCTTTCATACGCGCCTGAATCACCGCCGCTTTCGATGTCTGCTTCGAATGGGGTGGCCGACGACCGCCTACGGCTGGTGTGAGGCGCAAAGCGGAGGTCGGAAAGCCTCGACGCGCTTCTGCTAGTTGGCGGTCTTCGGATGACCTGAAGGAGGCCAACCGGGCTGCAGTCTCATCCCTCGAAAATCGTCGAACGAAGAAGAGCCCGAATGTGCTCTGGCAGGTCCAGTTCGCCACGCGCTTCGATCTCCAAGATATCGAGCCTTGGCCAGGCGATCCCCACCGCTGACCGCAGGGTAGGCGCAAATGGCCAATAACGCCCTTTGCTCTTCCCGGCTGGCTCTGTCGTGGTCGCGACTGCTGCCACCCATCTTATGGATGGCCTTGCCGAACGCGGCGTATGCCGTCACATGCACCTCAATCAACGCCTTCACTTCGTCGGTTGGCACAAGGTCTCGACGCGCGCTCTCTGTGTCACAAGCCTTCGCCACCACTGTTGAGCCGAAGGCGGCGGCGCCTGAGTGGGCGAGCAAGGCGCGGCGGTTGAACCTGATCCTGGTGATCTCTCCTCTTCGCTCCCAAAGGCATATCGGACATCGCGACTATGACCACCGTACCACGTTGGCTCGCGCATCATGTCAGGATGGATGGCCCCACGGCCAAGCGCCGGCACTCCGAACTCCCCCTTGCCGGCTCCAACCCTTGCCCGGTCATTGCCCGAAGCACTGCACATTGCATTAAGCCATCGAAAACATTCAGGAATCATCATTGCCGCAAGGTGCCGCGAATATTCAGACATTGTGAAATTGCTGCGTAACTAATTGAAAACAAACGACCGTCAGAGCACGCACGTTGCGGGCTTTTATCTAGCCGTCTTAATCGGTCGTATTTTGCGAGACTTATTCGCCATCGTCGTCCTCTCCTAATCTACGATAATACACTATTCTATGCTCGATTCCGCGATTCCGTATTCTGGCCTCGAGTCCCGATGCGCCGTGCAGTCTTCCGCGCTCTGCGACGGGGTAGCAGCGCTGCTTATTTGCAGCACGGGAACCGTCGTGGCGCACTTTTCCATCGGAGTGACGGAGCATCGTCACAGGCAATCCGGCGCGGTCCGGCCGTCTCGCGATCGGCGCGGCCGCAGGCAATGTATGGCCCGCCCCGTCTGCAAGCGGAATGTCTTGAGAGGCACACTCGGTCTGCACCAATGTATCCGGCCTCGGCGCTTTGGGCGCCCTGCCAAGATGGAGATTCGCGCGCCCGGCTCCTAACAAGATACACGACCTCGAAAGGGCCGCTGCCTGCCGACAGGTTTGCCGAACGCCGATCAACCGTTGGGCCATCTCTATGTACATCCTCCCGCAGACTTCATGCGGCCGAACAGATGCCGGGACGCGCCCGCTCGACCAACTCGTTACCCTTCCGAGGCCGTTACAGCTTCATAAGGGTGTCGCTTTGACATCACGGCCCAGGCGATCCGGGCCAGCTTGTTGGCAAGCGCAACGACCACCACGTTGCGCTTGGCGCGCTGTAGCAATGCCTGCAGCCCAGGCGCCGAGTTGAGCGTCCATTCGCGCCAGATATGGCAGTGCCGCTCGCTCGCCATGTATCAACAGAACGCGCATATAGGTGCTCCCGCGCTTGCTTATCCCGGTCAGCCGCGGCTTGCCGCCGGTCGTGATCTGGCGTGGAACAAGCCCCACGCCAGGCAGCAAAGTCACGTCCCTTGGTAAACGCCGACACGTCGCCGACCGCTGCGGCCAGCGCCGGTGCGTTGAGCGCGCCAATGTTCCAAAACCACCTCTAGGCTGCCTTTCCGGTCGGCAATTTCTCGACTTCTTTTTTCCGCCGCTCCTCCATTTCCTTGAAGTGGTTTTGCAACTCTTCAGGCAGCGGTTTGTCGGGCTCGGGCAAGTCCATGATATGCTGCCATCGCTTTTCGATTGCTCTCAACGAGACTTCATCGGTCAAGCCACGCTTTGCCTGCTTCCAGAAAAGCTCTCTCAGTTCCGGTGAAACAGGTTTGTCGTCTTCAAGGCGTTTGGTAATCCAGAGCGTGATGTCCACGAGCTCAAGACCTGCGCTGGCATCGCCAGGCGTGAAGGTGGGCGGAACCTCCGGCATAAGCGAGTAGTCAAAAGTCGGCATACCCGGTCCCATCTCGCCCTTGTGCCCCCGCAGGCGTCTGTAAAACTCGGCTAACTCGCCCTGCGCGCCGTTGAATTCTGTTTGGCGATCAACGGTGATTTTTCTCACCTGCTTTTTCCGTGCCGTAGATTGTATGGCCATGGTTTGCAGAACTTGCTGAAATCCAATGAGGTTGGGGGATATTTGCAACGCCGAGTCGTAGTTGCCCGCCCCGTAGCTGACTTCTTCCGGGTTTGCGGCCGCCCACCTTAGCGCGCCGGAAACCAGTTCGCGCGACCGCGCGTCTGGCAGTGTTTTCACACGCGGCAGTAGGTCATTGCAAAGTTTCGTAAGCATTTGCGCGGCGCGGGCCGTATTCTTCTCTCGTCGAGCTTTCCATGCCTCTTTCGCGAGTGGCTCGTCGAAAAGATATGCGACCTTAAACAGCAGGGGGTAGCGCAAAGGCGTGAAATAGTGATGCCATGACACGGCTTTGTTCAGACCGGAGTCAAAGACCTGGTCGAAAAAGCAGATAAGCGCATGATCCGGCTTTCTGACTTTCAGCATGGAGAAACGCAAATCGTTCTTCTTGCTGAATCGCGTCAGGCTCTCCGCGACCGTCGTGAGCCGTGCAACGCCAAGCTCGTTCGCGTGAAGGCGTTTCACGCCTAAATTTTTTCGCAGTTCCTTCAGCAGCGGCTCTGCCACAATGTCTAGATTGGCGGGCGCGCTCAGCAGGCCATAGTACAATGTCGGCTGGTTGGGGTCGAACAGCTCCAGTCCCGTGTTCCCGCTCTCATCGACATAACAATACATTTCAATCTTCGGGTTCCCCCGCCCTTTTCTATTGATGGGTCAAATCTGCTTGGTCTGGAGCCGTGCGTCGCCTCACCGCAGGAGGGCGACTCACGGCTCCAGACGATAGCCCTCTGCTTTGGTGGTGTGTTCCCGAACCTACTCTTCGCGCAAGGGATCGTGCTCCTCGGGCCGAGACGCCTAGCGGCTTGGGGCACGCCTAGAGCCCGGCCCGAAAGGGTGCGCCCTAGCAATAATCGTCGATTGAATCCTCATATCTGTCCGTGGGCGCGCCGATCGCAAGGCAATGTGCTTTCATCGCGCCCTCCAAGGTGAAGAACATGCCGCCCGACTCATGGCAGAATAACTCGCCTTCCATGAAGACGCGCGCATGGCTCCAGCCCTTGATCGACGAAGGCGTATTGCAAACGACTGACAGCGCGCCGTCCGGCCCGATCGCCGCTTCGATGACGGTGTTATCGCCATACTGGTTGCGGCCAAAGACTGCGGCCGGCGTAAGGCGCGCAAGATACTCCTGCAGGACATTCGTCGACATCGCCTCGGGACAGTTTGGAAACTCCGTTGGGGTCTTCCACTTCCTCTGAACGGCCTGCGCCGTCAGCGAGCGCGTATCCAGTGTTTCAGGCTGCGGAGCCATGGCCATGATGTAGCCTTGGCGACGCGGCGCGGCGCCTTCAACGCCTGACGTGGATGTCGGCACTTCGAAGGCCTCGCGCAGAATGGCACTCAGCGGCGATGCATCGAAATCGTCCGGTGCCGGGGCGGATTGATGCGGTGCAGGCCTATAAACCCAATCGCCGAGTACCCCGCCGCTGCCCGCCTGCCCAGCTTCTGCCCACGCAAGCAGGCGCTTGCGGCTTTCCTGCGCCTCCTCCTTGGTGACGACCTTCATCCACTCCCACTTCGGAACAAAGGACGCGCCCGGGTTCTCGAAGAAGGCCTCAAGAGAGCCATACGAGATAATGATGCGATTGCGGGTGATGGGATTGAGAAGGATGTTTTCCAGCCGCGTTACCCAGCGCAGGTTTTCCGGGCGGTTATTCAGCCGGTTGGTGTCGACGTGATCGACAACATGATCGGGCGATGGCCCAGGTCCATGGAAGGCGGTCGCGACGATGCGGTGAACCACATGCCCGACTATCTCGAAGTAGCCGGAATGCCGGTTGAAGGTTCCGAACGTCCAGACCTCATCCAGCTTCCTACGACGGGCATTCGGGCGGACGCACCTGAATACCGCGCCGTTGTCCCGTACAAGGTAAGTTTCCTGCTTGTAGGCGACCTCAAGGACCTTCTCGAACGTAGAAAGAATTTCATTTTGTGGCGGCTGCTCGGCCCCTGAATCCAGTGCCGGCATCCGCGCGAACGCATCCGTGTCGTGCATGGCACGCCCCCGTATGTTGGTTGCGGGATTCATCAGCCTTGCCGGACCATACCGGTGCTGGATTACTTAATGGCCGCAATATCCGAGGGTGCCAGGCGCGGTCTTATGCTCACATGCACCAGGAGAAGTCTGCCCACCTCCGGGAGAGGTGTCAAGCACGTCCATACAGGAGCAAAACATATGCCAGAGGGATCACGCCAGGAACTTCGCATAGAGATTGTCAGTCTCTCGCAAGCATTGCACATCGCCGTTTTCGGCACTCTCCAGCAGCTGCAGGCGGAGGACGCTTCTGTCGTCTCCTTCAGTCCTCATCGGGACATCGCTGCCATCGAGGAACAGGGTTTGATCGCCCGCATTGAGCTCCGCCCAGAACCCGTCCGTGGCTATCACCAGCTCTCCATCAAACTTTAATCCCATCACGTCGGGGGCCATGAATTCTCTCGCGCGGAAGCTGCGGGTCAAACGCTGGCGGGCCGGAACAGCTACGATGTCCGGTATGGACACATTGCCTGCGACATTGGCGAGCGTATGCGGCCGGCTCACCCAGTCTATGCCGCCCTTTTCGTCATATCTTCCCAAGAGGCAATCACCGGCGTGCAGCACCACGACCTCGCTTGGGCTGCGGAAATGCGCGATCATATAGCTGGCTGAATCGCGTGGGTGTTCTTTAGAAAGAGCGCCGTGTATTTCCCGCATGCGCCCGGTGATTACTTCGCTTGCTATCTCGCCCTCTACGCTGAGATACCAGTCGACCAGCGCCCGGCTGATCTGCCGGGCAAGCTCTCCACTGTGAGGCCCGCTCGTCGAACCATCCAGAACAACACAAAGCGCGCCCTCTTTGCGAATGCCGACCCCGGCGCAATCCCGGTTATCTTTGGTCCTCTTGCCGGACTGGCTTATCCACTTAACGGCCACCACCATATCAGTCACCACCGCGGCTTATGGCGACAAAGCGATCCCGAACGATATCCGAGCGGCCCGCGGGCCCGCGGACATTGCCTTCAAGGAAATATTCGAAATCGGCATCTTCAAGCAGCGCCGCAAACTGCGCGGCGATGAACTGGCGGATTTCGGCATCGGCTCCGAGGATTTCATCGACGATTTCCGGCCGGCCATCGACGATAAGGAGGATGTCCTCCAGATCACGGCTCATGAAGAGATCGCCTTCGCCGCGGCCGAGATAGGCCTCAAGCTTTGTCGCGACGAATAATTCCGGGGCCAGGTGTTTGATCGTCAGCTCGCCCGTCAGGGCATGATCGACGGACGTTTCTATCCCTCTAGCGTACCAGCGGTTACTGAAGCCGAGGATGTCAGGGTCGTCCGGCATGAAATCGACTTTGAGGTCGCCAAGCCGCATCCGGCAGATGACACTGTCTTCCTGCGACTCAGCAAATCCCCGCTTCCTTAGCTCTTCCTGCAACTGCGCCCAGCCCGCGTATCCCGCCAGGTCGACAATGAGGTCGACATCGTCAGTCGCCCTGACATCCTCAAGGGTCACTTCGTCGGTGATGAAAAGAGCGGTCGTACACCCGCCGACAAATACCAGGCGCTCCCGAAAGTCGCCGCCCAGCGCCTCGGCGACTGTCTGCAGCATGAAAAGCAGCTGGCCCCTGACGGTCATTTGTTCAAAAGCCTCTCGGAAAGCCGCTGCCCCGCCAGACCCGCCTCACGCTGATTTCCGAGCCGGATGGCATCGACGAGGGCTAGGTACTCGTACAGCCGTTCGTCCTTCTGGACAGCTTCAGGCACGCTCTTGAATAGGGGCTCTACCGATTGCCCCATGTCACGACCTTCTGCGTACGGCCAGATGTGTATGTAGTCACCCCCGCTTACCAGCAGCCCCTTGAGCATGGGCGCGGCAAACGCCGTGGGTATGCCGCGCGTCATCCCCCCGGCTTTTGCCGGGAACACAAACTTCAGCCCATGGACGATAAAGTTATGCAGATTGCGACGATGGGGATTGGCTCGTCCCGTCTCCCGATCTTTGATGGCTAGTCCCGATGATAGGCTTCGCTTGATAGAAGCGTTGATCTCGCTCTTGCTGATTCCAACGAGCGACTCCAGGCCACGGACAGAATAAGGGGCCTCGCCCGGAATGCCCCAGTGAGGCTCCCCGGAGCCAACTAGCCCTTCCTGCTCCTGCAAGCTCACCAGCTTCAGAAGCACCACGATATCCTGACTTTTCATTCCATTCATGCGACGTGTCCTCTGTCCTAGGACTAAGGACATAGCATCATATCAGCCCGTCTCCTGTCAATGAGAATGAGACAAGGGCGGAGCGGGATGCGCCAAAACACATAATTATGACAATGAATTAGGGGGAATTCTCCTGCCCAACCGGTCAGGCAACCTGCTCCCCAACAGACCAGCTCTTTACCACGGCTAACCAGGCCAGAGCGCTTAGTCCTCAGAATTTGACATTGTCAGCATTTTTGACTTACTATCCTGACATTGGAGAATCGTTATGAGTGATGGTCCCCATCGCAGTCTGAATATGCGGCCCCACTGGAAAACCACCGCGCAGCGGGCGGCGAACCTCGCCCACACGCTCGATGATGTCTGCGCCACGTTCTCACAGGCGCTCAGGAGGGACATTCTGGCGGCGCCCATCGCTCCCGTTCGCGACATCATGAACAGCGACACGCTGTTTCCGAACATGCGCATCGAGAAGCTGGAAGCGCTTCGCGCGCGCCATCCCCGCTCGGCTGCCGCGAATAGCCTCATTGACTGCGCCGTTGAGGCAGCGTCCACGGGCGCAGCCGGGGAGACGGGAACGGCCACGGCGCTTACGGCCGCCTTGGAAGATTGTGCCCGTGCTCCTTTGCGGCAGATTGACGAGCACTATCAGCGGGAAGCCGGAGCGCGGGCAAGCCGGACGGTGCGCACGCGCCTTGAAGATGCCCTGGGCAAGATGGATCGCAGCAGCATGGCTCGCGACCTGCTTGCGTCCGATCGTCCGCCATCCCGCCGCACCGTTGAGGTACCGCGCCAGACCGGCATTGATGACGGGCCGCCCCTGCCATGACCTTAGCTCCTTACAAGGTAAAGGTGCCTGTCCATGCCATCGACACGGTTCCGTCCGGACGCCCGCGACGCGGCCGGCACGCCTTCGATATGGGCGCGAGTTTCAGCTGCAGCACCGCGGCTCTTGAATCCTATGCGTTCGCGAACTGGGAGCCCGTCATCTACGATGCGATGGTCGTAGCCGCATCCATCGAATACGCGGATCGGACGTTCGCTCGCCCCAAACTCGGCTGGCGCCGCGACTTCACGCTGCGCGTTCCAGTGCTCGAGCCCGAGCGATGGCAAGAGCCATCGGTTTACAATGCCCTTCGGGACGCCGCCGGCTTTCTGACCGGCGATGACTGGGTCTTCGATTTCGTCCGGCGCGACGAAGCGACGCCGCGCCCCTCCCAGGAGTGCCTTCAGTTCAGCGTCACCACCGATGCGGTCATCGCGTATAGCGACGGCATGGACTCCCGCGCGGTTGCCGGACTCACTGCGCAGGAACTCGGACGCAAGCTGGTGCGCGTGAGGGTTGGCTCGAGGAAGGCAGGTCTTCCAGAGCCAGGCGAGCCAGTTCCTTTCACGGCCGTGCCTTATAACGTTAAGGCCTCCGGCGAGACGAGCGCCCGTAGTCGCGGCTTCAAGTTCGGGCTGGTCAGTGGGATCGCCGCTTATCTTACCGGCGCATCCGAGATAGTTCTCCCTGAAAGCGGTCAAGGAATCTTCGGGCCTGCTCTCGTCACGTCTTCGGCGCAGGCCTATCCCGACTTTCGCAGCCATCCCCTCTTCACGCGGCGCATGGAGCAATTTTTGACGGCGCTCCTGAAGCATCCGCTGCGCTTCATCTTTCCGCGTATCTGGTCGACCAAGGGCGAAACGCTTAAGGCCTATGCGGCCTTGCCGGACAGCGACGACTGGCACGGCACGCGATCTTGCTGGCAGAGCGCCCGCCACTGTTCCCTGAACGGCGTACTGGTGCAATGCGGCGTCTGCGCGGCCTGCATGCTGCGCCGCATGAGTGTTCACGCAGCCGGCCTTCATGATGATGACAGCGGCTATGCGTGTAGCAACCTCACGGCCGCCACGTTCGAGGAAGGAATACAGCCCGGCTTCAAAATGCGGGGCCTGGCCTTGCGTGAGTACGCGATAGCAGGAACGCAGCATCTGGATCACCTGGCTGATCTCGTCCTTCCGATCCATCGACCGGTACTGCGGCGTCACGCTTTGCTGGCTTCTGGAGCGACCGGCATCCCGCATTCAGAAGTCGAAGAGAAACTGGTCTCTGTGCTCCAGCGGCATAGCGCCGAGTGGAATAACTTCTTACGGGAAAAGGGAGCGCGTTCATTCCTAAGGCAATGGACGCGGGCATGAACATGATTGAGCCCCAAGAGCGCCTGTCTGACGCGGAGATCGGTGAACGTCTGCGCCTCGCCCGGGAAAGCCGTAGAATTACGCAAGCCGCGGCCGCCGATCTGATCGGAGCGGCGCGCACGACGATAGTTGCCATCGAGCAAGGAAAGCGCCGCGTCCAGATGGACGAACTGCAAAAACTTGCCGCAGCCTATAACACCTCTGCAAACGCGATCCTGCGACGCGCTGCCGTGCACTTGGACATGGTGCCGCGCTTTCGGAAGCTGCATGAAAGCGAGGATGAAGACGTTGAACGGGCGACGCGCCTGCTCAACGACCTGGTACGGGCGGAGGTCGAGCTCGAGGATTCGCTTGGTATTGTGCGGGAGCGCCGCTACCCGCCCGAACGGCCGCTGCTCCCCGGTGATCTGTATACGCAGGCGGAGCAGCACGCGCAGGAACTTCGTGACTGGCTGGGTCTAGGTCCCGGGCCAATTACCGATATCGTGTCCATCCTGGACCTGCAGCTGGGCGTCCGGGTGTACGTTCGAAAGCTTGACGGCAAGGTGGCGGGATTGTTCGCCTATGACGAGCGGGTCGGCGCATGCATTTTGCTGAATGCTTCTCACCCCCACGAACGGCTGACCCAGACCGGAGCGCATGAGCTCGCGCATTTCGTATCAACGCGCCGTCAGCCTGAAGTTTTGACTGAGGATGAGCGTTTCGTATCGCGTGAAGAGCGCTATGCCAACATTTTCCAGCGCTGCTTTCTGACGCCAGGGCGGGAAGTTCGCCAGCGCTTCGCGGAAATCACGGCCGGGCAATCGCATCTGTCCCGCCGCCATGTAATCTTGCTGGCTCATGCGTCCGGCGTTTCGCGCGAAGCAATGGTTCGGCGTCTGGAAGAGTTGGGACTTGCACGCCCGGGAACCTGGGACTGGTTCGTTTCCAACGGCGGCATTAGTGACAGCGACGTGCGCCAGGTGTTGGGTGTTGCCCCAGAAGTTCCCGCATACAGGGGCATGGCGCGCGGTCTTGTTCCGCCCCGGCTCGCGCTTCTGGCCAGGGAAGCGTGGAAGAAGGAGTTGTATAGCGAGGGCCAACTGGCGCGGATGCTCCAGGTCGACCTCCACGGGATACGCGAAGTTTTGGATGGCGCTGAGCGCGAGGAGAGCGAGGCCGATGAACTCGTCCGCATTCCCCGCTAAGCCGGGAAGCACTCTGATTGCCGATGCCAGCGTAATAATAGGGCTCAACGCCAGCGGCCACGCGCGGCGCGTGCTGGCGCTTACTTCTTGTCGCATTCTGGTTCCCGAGAACGCCAGCCAAGAGCTGATGTTGGGGGCAAAATTCGGACATGATGATGGGGCGCAGCTCGATCAGCTTGTTGCCCAAGGATTAGTCGAACCTATCCGGCTCGGACAGGCAGCGTTGGGGGTCTATGAAATGCTTCTCGACGGTACCTATGGCGAGACGCTTGACGACGGCGAGGCAGCAACGATTGCTGCGGCGGTGGAATTGCGCGCCGTAGCGATGCTCGATGAAAAGAAGGCACGGCGAATGTGCGCGAAGCACTTCCCCGATGTCATCCGGGGCTGCACCGCAGAATGGCTTCTTCATGCCCAAGGGCTCGGGAGTGCTGACCAGGCTGAGGCTATGCTGAACGCTCTGCAGAAAGGCCGGATGCGGGTGCCCTCGGAATTCATGGGTGAGGTAGTGACGCTGATCGGCGTTGAAGCGGCAGCCGACTGCCCCAGCCTGCCGCGGCTGGTGCGGCAATCTGCAATCCGGACAGCCTGACGATGTAGGGAGCCAGAGTGCCCCATCGTACCCTAATTATCTTCGAAGCCGACTTCGCTTACATCAAGCTTCAAGTCTCGAAGATTGGCGCGAACGACGTCTACGACGTCTGGCGGGTACCCTCCCGAAGACGAGCCTTCAATCTCAAGGGTGATCTTGAGCGATGAGCCGGCAGGCCGCGTCAACTCGAAGAGAATTTCCTTCGCAATGGCTGCCACCTGCAGCCCGGCCTTGTCAGGGTCGAGCGTAACCGATCCATAGAATCTCTTGGGTTGTTTCTGGCCGCTCGCCGTATCCGACCGCGCCTGACCGGCAGGTGTTGCGACGCCCCCGTCCTTCGCGACGTTTCCGTCATTTGCTGCACTTGCGGACGATTCTCGATTCGGAAGCGCCTTGCGCCAAACGAGCAACCCGGCCGCAGTAGCGGTCCCCAGAGCCGCGCTCCATTGCGTCACTCCGAGGTAGCTTCCATCCGCATCGTTGAAGCTCTTGGCAAACGCAACCGGTGCCTCGATCTTACTTATGAGTTTTTCAATCGAGAGCGTCAAAGTGGCATCATCGCGCAGCCGCGATAGATAGACATATGACGCAAACCAGTCGAGCAGAGTAGCTACCAGGACGTGCGGCGTATCCTCGCCCCAGACCTTTCGCAGGTCTGCGAGCAAGGTGTCTGGCCCCAGGTCATCAACAATCACCCCAGCCGCTTTCAGCTTGTCGTAAACCACTTGCGGGATGGGCTTGCCGGGCGCCCGGTTAACCACCGACGAATGCTCAAGACTGAAGCCTGACGCAGCGCCTGTCCCATTTGCAGCATCCTTGGAAGCGGCGGGATAGATTACATGTGACCAAGTGCTCCGAACGCGCTGCGCGAGTCCTTCAGCCGCTTGCCGCATGCGCGAAGTAGCATCGTCAAACTGGGCCTTGGTAAGCCCTTCGGCCATCGCTTCATCCTGCACGATGGAGTTCCAGGCGAGATACTTCCTAGCGATCTCTCGGCAAGAATCGAGGCCGCTATCATCAGCTGCTACGAAAATCACTGAGTTGCGATAGCGACGTTGCCCCGAACCGCGACGCTGTATTGTCTCCGTGGCGATTCGCTCGGCTGCACTGAGGTCATCAGTTCTGAGGGCGTGACTGAATGCGGGCGGGAGAATGATTAGCGCAACTGCGCGTCCGTCCTCAACATCCAGCGGATTCTCGGGCGCTGCATGCACGCGGTGGAACCCGCCCTTATGAGCCTGCTCCTTTCGCAAGATCGCAATGATTTCTCCATCAGCATCTTCTGCCGACACGTCCTTTGCTCGTTCATCTGCAATGCGGTTGAGCGTGGGCTGCGTTGAGAACCAGTAGCGGTCTCCTTCCCGGTAGAGGTAGGCCGAGCGTTCTGAGAGCTCTCGTAGGGCGTCCCCGAAGATGGAAATCTGATCGCCTGGTTGCGCGCATGCTAACCGCAGCGCAGGACCTGTCAGCCCGCCGCGCATGGAGCCCATATGCGGGGCCGTTGCAAGAAACACGGCACGCGCGGCGCGCGTGGCAGCAATTACATCGCCGAATCTCTTTCGAGTAGCCTCCATCTTCGCCGGCAAGGCCATGGACCCATCGACCTCTGCCTGCACAATAGGTCCATAAGATTTGTCCAGGGGCTCCAGGATTGCAGTGCGAACCTTGTCTTCGGAGAGCGGCAACAGCGCTAAGGTAATCATCGGCGCAGTGCTTTGTGCCCTCCAAAGTGCGTAAATGGCATTGGCCATGATCTTTAGGATGCCGCGGGTCCGCTGAAACTTCTCCAGCGTCGACCAGTCCTCCGAGAACCGCTTAAGCACTTCAGGGTGGATCGGATAGGCCCGCTTCATTTCTTCGCGATAGGGAGCCTCGCGCGTTTCTGGAGGAAAATCCGCGGGATTGTCTCGGTACATTTTGCTGAATGCCTGGATCGTGACATCCCGTGCCTTCTCGCCGTCATCGTCCAGACTCTGGAACAGGCGACGGCGCACGATCTCGAAGGTTTCAGTGCCGCTTGCCGGGGTCCAAGCGGACTGCACGCGACCAAACAGCTTCTCAAGGCGGCGCAGCGCATCAACACCGCGCTGATCACCAACCTCCATGTCAGACTCGGGTAAAGACCCGATCACCATGGCCCCCGACACCGACGCGGCTGCTTCAGTCAGTGACTGAATGAACGCATGGAAGGCTTCGTATTCTTCGCCGCGAAGCTGTTTTGCGAACGCCACCACTTCGTCCAGCAGGATCAAGCAGGGCGAGGCCTGTTCAAGGATTGATACCAGTCGCTCAGAGCCTGGGTTGGTGCGGTGGTTTTCGGAGTCCGCGATAAGATCAACGGCCTTCCAACCTCCCAGGCAGTAGGCGATGTATCCCCAGGCGGTTCGCACCTGCCGCCCATCACTTGAATGCATGACCTCGCTCGGCCCCTTGTGAGTGCCGACGAAAACAGCCCTTTTCACTTCCGGCAATGTCCCGACGCCAGCTGCGTCGAAAATCGACTTCATGCCATGGAGTGTCTCAGGCGCATACTTGGCAGCGCGCGCTCCGGCGAGATGGTAGAGCGCAAGCATGGTATGGGTTTTGCCGCCGCCAAAATTCGTCTGAAGTCCGATTACGGGATCACCGCCCTTCTTCGCGAACCGTTCTGCGGCAGACCGCAGCACGCGGCTGAGGCCTTCGGTCAAGTAAGTGATGCGATAGAATGCTAGTGGGTCCGTGTACTCTTCTGAGCCAATCCCCTGATCAACGTGCGCAAGATTTGCTGCAAACTCCGCATCAGTAAAACGCGCCTCCAAAACATCCGGGTGGGGCTGCGCCACTTCGCGCCAAGGCTGCAATTTTTCAGACATCGGCGGCTCTTCGAGCCGCGCTTCTTCCTTCGTGATTTGCTTTGCGGCGGCAGGGTTGGCCGATTTCTGCCGTTCATAGAGCTGGTCGACGATCTTCACCTGCGGCTTGGCGCCAACCGCTTCCAGAAGTTCACGAATAGCATCCAAATAACGCAACGCCTCGCGGTCCTGCATCATGCCGTCAAAATGCGAGGACGAGTTGCGAGCATCTAGCGCGAGCGATACATAGCTGCGGGCTTTGCGGACGCGCGCATCATGCCGGAAAACCTCGCCGTAATTGTCGAGGATGGTCTTGAGCAATCCATACACATCCAGTTCGCCCCTGCCATCGCCGCCGGCTGCACGACTGGCAAATTGTCGCCAGTTCGCTCCGTGACGCTGCTTCATCTGCTCCGCAACATAGGGCGATAGCCCCACACGGAGGGCTTCCAGCGCTGCATCGACGTTTTGTTTTGCCCCGAATGCGTTCGTCATAATATCTTCCCCTTAGAGGTCCAACACGGCCTGGGCCGGCCCGCGTTCGCTCTCAAATTCAAGTGCCGCTTCTTCAAGGTGAGGGAACTCTTCCGCGAGCAGGTTGTAGACCTGCGCTTCCTGAGCCCATCCCTTCTTCTCACAAATGTCGTAGAGGCGGTAAGCAAGCGTCCTGGCAGCCTGCGCATCCTCAGGATTCATCGCCGCTACAAGCCGAGCCGCCGACAACTCGCTGCCATCTTTTGCCTCAAGGATGCGTATGAGATGCTGAGCACACTCCCAGTGCGTGAGGCGTTTGTCGGTTGCCGGGTTCCAGTTGGCAGGAAGTTCGCTCCGTCTGAGCAGGCGCGCCACTCCCCCCTTCGCGTAAAAAACTCCAGCCTGTTCAAGATCAGCGAGCCCCAAGTTGTAGGCATTCGCCATTCCTATTGCGTCTCCCGATTTGCCGTCGGAAATGCCAAAGGCCTGGAACCAATCTACGCAGAACCGTGTCTCGGGATCGTAGTGAGCGTCCTCCTCACCCAGAATCTCTTCTCGCACTTCGTTGACAAGCGCGATGGCCGTACGAACGGTCATTTCGGAGTCGTCCGGCTCCAAGACTTTCCCATAGCCGGTGAATATGCCCATCCCAGGGCCAAGAGCTGACTGCGCCATATCCACAGGACCTACTCCAGCTTCTTTAATCCTCTCAATGGCGTCAGGCATTTCTCGTTTCAAGCGCGCGACGAACTCCCGGCGAGTTGCAACCGCGGCGGTCGGAAGCCGTTTGCGGCAAACAAGAACAATTGAGGAGGCAAGTGCATTAGCCGCGTTTGAGTTCATGCGGACTTCGCCCTCGGAGCGCACCGGCCAAGTGCCATCGACAGCAAAACCCGCGTCAAAAACGGCCTGCAAGAATGTGGCCCAGCCAGGAGAAGTTAAGCCCTCTTCGGCGACTTCAGATTGTTTGAATGCATAGTAAATTGTGACTGGGGCGCTCGCGCTAGATGCCGAGATGATATTCGTTAAGGCGCGTCGCATCCCACCCAAAAAGAACGACTCTGCTTCGTCTTGCCCTTCATGTCGATAAGGCTTTGCAATGAGCTCTTCATCTTTCGGAGTGAGCATTCTCCTAAACAAATCTGGCCAAACCTCTCGTAATGAGCGGCGTAGCCAAACGAAGAAATAGTCAGAGAGATCTGCGTAACCTACGTTATCGTAATACGGTGGGTCGGTTGATATCACCACGTTATCTGGAAGATCGTACAAACCGTTTGCCGCGTTTGCCAAGCCGACATTACCCGTACCTGCGCAGCTACACGCTTCAACACAGGCCGATATTACTCCAATGCAAGTGTCTATAGCGCCACTGGATTTAGCCAGAACATTGGGCTCGGCAAAATCCCATGTCATTGGAAGTGCCTGCCGGTTGAATGCTGATCTTATGGCGTTGTCCTTGGGCAACCATGTCGATTGTGTAGAGCCGTAAGCAGCCATTCTGTCGACCACGAATGCAAGATATGTGGCAACGGCGTCCGCGTAAGCAATTGAGTCAGCGCCACCCTCAGCTAGTGGGAAGCCGGGAAGCATTCCGCTGGCCTCGGCATCGGCAAGCACCCTTAATCTCGCCTCACTTACCAAGTCGGACATTGTCATAAGAACGACCAGCTGCCGCGAGGTGTAGAGTTGGTCCCACTGCGTGATCCCATACTCCACAACATTGGTCCTTCCCGGCCAATGACTTATCTCTCCGCTGGGCGTGTCGGCTGGGGCTTGTACCGCCGCTGCATCAACGTGTCGTTGGTCGGCAGCCAAATATTCCCGCCCACGGGTTCCTTCAGTAACAATAGCCATAAGGCGAATGCCAAGTGCTCCAGCCCTTCCTTGCTCACGCAAATAGGAAAAGGGCATTGGCGAACCGGTTAATATGCAGGTACCCCCTTTGCTGCGCTCTACCGTCCCGTTTCTTAACTCACGCTCTCTTTCCGCTGGCAACGTTCCGGTCTTAACCTCAAATCGCCAGCCGTCAGGGGAACGTTGGTCTCGTACAATCTCGACCCAAGAATTTTTATCCTTCTTTGATGACAAGATAAAAGACGATACTAAAGGAACATGTGCACCCTTCGCCGCAGGATCAGGTGACACCACTGTCCGCGCCCATAGCCAAGCAATTACAGGAGCGTCAGCGCCGGATGAAGAGGTCACCATTGGATAAAGGTGACCAAGACGCTGCTCTGCTTGCAGCCGCATCCATTCGCCGTAGTGCCTAATATCCGCCGCAAGCCCTTCTGTATTTTTCCACCTTCGATGGGCATCACGAGAAGGATTCACCGGGCTCCAATTTGCAAATTTCGGTGGTATCTCGATAAGAGCTTTTGATATCAGAACCGGCACAGGATTGAGGTCGGAGCCGAATGCGCGAAGACCCAATCGCTGTGCCTCAAGGGGAATCGACCCGCCGCCGCTGAACGGGTCATAGATAGCTGGTGCTTTCTCTTGCAAATATTTGAGTATCGAATTGGGTTCATTCCTACTCGGGGGTTCATCGCCCAATCCCCAAGCAACAGAGCGAGCAATTTCCCACCTGGCGGCATTCATAATATGCTCGTTGTTTGAGGCGTCCCAAGGAACCATCGCCTCTATGACCTTATGAAGTCGTTCTCGTTCAGCCCTTTGGTCAGCGTCCGACGGGAACCGATCTGGCCATGATGAGGGGTCATCTACCAACTGCGCAAATATGACGGCGCGACATGTCGCAAGGGGCCTCTGCGCCCACCATTTATGAATAGAGGTGGGGTAGCCCTTCGGTGCCTTCTTCTTCTGGCGCAGCGCTTCCGGATTAATGTATTCCAGCGGAAGAGCGACCTCTATCAGTTTTTTTCTATGAGCTTTGGTCATGATTATAGACTATCCGGTATGTTGCAGGATGAAGAGTAAGCCCGCCCTGTTCGAGCAACGCTCTTAGGCGTCCGCCAGAGACCTCAGTCGGGTTCCCCTCCGAGTCGGAAAGAACAAGTGCGTAAGTGCTTGGATACTGATCAATCAGGGACCAAACATCCGCCTCAAGCTGGAGCGGCTCCTGTTCAAGACAGTGGTCCTTTGGCCAGTAGTAGCGCTGGATGTCCCCCGACGCGCTGCGGCTCTCCCAAGGAAAGCGCGAGTCATGCGCGCGGGTGATCCATCCGCCATTCGGGTGGAAAAACCGATCCTCCCCGTCCTTCTTGTAGCCTTGGGATTTCGCAAAGCGCTCCATGATCTCAAGCTTCCTGGGCTTGGGAACGGAATGTGCATGGACGAATGAGTTCTGCGGACGCGCCACCGGATCGGGCTCATCCTCGATGTCGTCGCTATTGGAGGTGCTGGCCGCCTCAGGGACGAATGGCTCCAGTTCGTCGATGGGCCGTTCTGTCAGCCCTTCGGGCTCTTCCACTGAGGAGGTAGCGTCCTCCGGCGAGAAGCCATCCGAGGTCAGCTGGACCTCGCCTGTCTCATCAGCAGCCGGTGCCGACAAATTGAAGTTTTCAGCGAGATATTCCCGCACGTCGCTGGCAGGTCGCTCAAAGCTGTAATCAAGCGCGGCTCTAATATCGGCACGGCCAAACTGACGCGCGATTTCCTCGGGAACGCGCCGGGCTAAACGCGCCTTTGGCAGCTCATCAACGTACAAAACGTTATCCAGCCACAAGACATCAGCGCGCCGTGGCAACCCAGCCGGTACACCCTTCAGATAGGGGATTATTTCGAGAGCGGGCGCGGATTGCCATGCCGTCACGGCAAGGCGTTTAGCAAGCGCTGCCAATCTCTGGCCATCACTCTCAGAGTCAAAGACCGCCCGGCTGAGTTCTGAGCCCAGGACAGCGATCCACTCCTTGATGACTGGCTTCGCGGGCTGCTGAGGCTGCTTGTGAAACTGCTCTTCGATATGCGCGGACAGTGACGGCACAGCCGAGAACGGCAACTCGTTGGTCGTGGCAGCCGGAAGCTTGATCATGTCCGCTGTCTGCTGCTTCACCCAAGGATGGAGGTTGGTCCACGGAACGAGAGACTGCATGGTTATGCTGTAGGAAAGCGTGTCGGCCGGAACCCATTCGCCAGCCAGATTCAGCCAATGACCGCACTCCTCCCAAATTCGCTGCGGGTAACGGGCAAGAAGCGCACGCACCCGGCGTCCGTCATCAGCAGAAAGCTGTTGTCCGGACGGGAGGCCTTGCAACCAATCGATCGCGAGTTCGGCTGTCGGCCGCTGGACTCCGAGCCGGGACCAAAGCGCGAGATCGGTGAGGGCGCTGCGAATGACCGCAGCGGCAGGCACATCCTCCTCATCGGACAGTAAGAAGATACTGTCGATCGTTTCCCAGGTCGCGCCTTCCGAGAGGATCAATCGCTCTTGAGAAAGCGCTTTCTTAATCTCCTGAAAGTCAGCGGTGGTGCACGTTCCCACCATCTGGTCGAGGCGGCGGTAGCATTTCTCGACATCAGCGATCGGTGCCTTTTGGACCTGGGCGTATACTCGCAAGCGATCAAGCAGACTGGCCGGCCCGTGAGGCTGGTGGCGGACTCCGAGCAAATCCATCACGGGTCGAGACGCTTCTCGGTCAAGAAGCGCATTCACAAAAGGCTCGATGTCGAGAAGGCTTTCCGTTTCAGGAGTGCGGCGTAGCAGCTCCGCCGGCTTACGATGCATATTGTGGGTATCTGGAAGACAAGCGCGTTCCCCCAAGCGGCGCGCCCAGTTCGGTTCGAGGTCTTCATAGATAATGGAGCGTTCGGTGCCTGTTGTCGCGACTTGCTTTAGCCGCGCTGATTTTGCGCTGCTCCAGTAGCTTTCGCGCTGAATGAGAAGCCGCTCCACAATCCGGCCCCAGATGCCAGGATCACCCTTCTCTGCCGCCTCCCAATGTAGCCAGAAGGACTCTTTGAAGTCCCAATCCTCTACGACAAAAGAACTGGTCTTATAGTGATAGGTGATATCGCCTTTGTAGCCCCGCTTGGCGGCTTCTTGCTGAACGTTCTGGCGCCCATAGATCGTCTTGCGGGTTTGCGTGAGCGGAATGAACGTGAGCAATCGGGCATTGCCATGCGACACCCAACGAAGCCAGTCTTCCTCGGAACAGGACTCAAATTTCTCGGTGTAGTCGCCATGAAGGATGACGGCATCCCACTGGTTCTCCGGAATGAGTTCCTGAAGCCACCCATCCTCGTCAAAATAGAGCGGGCTAGTCAGCGGATGGATCGTCCGGCCGCGCGACACGAAGCGGAAAGCGTCGCCAGCCGATGCACCAAGCCTGGCCGCGATCTGGGCAAGACGGACGCAATCAGCGAGAGTGACCTGCTTTTGGGCGAAGAATTCCGCGGCAACACGGTTTATGACAGCATCAGCGTTGCTCGTATCATCGAGGCCAATTTTCTTAAGGACCGCATATGCGCCTGCTGTGTGTTTCTTGAGTTCCTCGGCGCCGCCGCTTTCAGACTGACGACGCTGATCTGCGAGGTAGCGTACCCAATTCTGATTTACGGCGGTGAGATGCCCGGAAAGGAATTGCCAATCCGAATCGGACTGAAGCAGCTTTTTCTCGCCGAGCCGTACCACCTCGTTTGCGGCATAAAGAACATCTTGCCCCTGAACGGGCACAATGCGCAGAGCGTCCGGAGCTGAAAAATAATAGCCTGCGACCTCGGGAGCGACGTAGGCCCAAAGAGTCAGTAGCTTGCGCCAGGACTCAGGCTTGGGCAGATGTCGCCGCCTGAGCACATCAAGCAGCGCCTTCTTGTCGACCTTCTCGACAAAATTCCAGCGAACCAGCTTTTCCTTGTCCTGGGTCGCGATGTCATGCGCGAGAATGGGGCGATGATCATCATCTAGGAATTCTGCGGCCTGCTGTGCTGACCAGATATCAAGCACGATGTCAGGAATGATAATTCCCTCACCAGCCAGAACGACATCGCCGGTTTCGGTCAAAAGTATTGCTTGCTCACCGACAGCGTCGGCGAATGTCTCTTCGACAATGGTGCCGCAAATCCCGCCGAGAGAGGAATCCTTTCGATCAACGTCTGGCAACAGCCCGTAGGCGGCAACCCGCTCGATGATTTTGGTCTCTTTTTGAGCAAGCCAGGCCGTCATGACCGAAGCGGCGAGCTTGCCTGCACGCTCAAGAAGCCATCGATTGGTGGCTGAGATTGCCGGGTCCTTTATGTCATTGCGGTCGGGCTTAGCGATGAACGGCGCATTGCAAGCAAACGGCAACTGGGTCTTGACCCCGGTGGGAAGTACGACAAAAAGCCGGCCCTCCACCCCGAGCACCAGTTCAACTTTGCTCGCAGGAAAATCGGCTTGTTCATCGGCCGACAGAGTCCGCTCTTCGCGTATCTCAGCCAGGGCTTCTTCAGGGAATGGGACCGCCTCCGAGCGAACAATCAGTACGGGCTTGTCTTCACTTCCATGCATCCCCATCCATTCAGAGCACTCGACGGGGCCTGGACCCAGGCTGCCCCAATTGATGGCGTGGCCGTTGATTTCGATCCGCCGCAGATTTCTGAAGAACAGCAAGGAAACCGGACTGGAGAGCCACTCCTCCAAATTGCGCTCAAGCTCATGCTGGCGGTGCTGGTCACTGATCGCAACGCTTATGCAGGTCTTTCCGTCTTGCCGCGTACCGGCAGGTGACCAGCACGGCTCAGTGAAGCGCTTCCGCAGAAAATCCACCGAGAGACTGGGGGTAGCAAGCTCAACGCAATCGCCAAGGCTGAAGGTACTCTTGAAGCCTATTCCCCGAAATCCGATCGTATGCAGAGAGCGTTTGCTGGAGTAGCCGAAGCGGCAGAGCGAGGCGAAATGTTCGTCCGAAAAATCTTCGCCGTTGTGCTCAAAGGAGAACACGCCGTTCTCGATCCGAACCTTGGCTTCGGTCGCGAACGCGTCGTCAGCGTTCTGCAGGAGCTCGGACAGGACATGACGCGGGCTTTGGACTTGCCTGAATAGCTGATGCCATGGACCCGCGAGCTCCGGGTCCCGCTCTAGCTGATCCCATCTGTTCGCGGCTTTGCTCCTTATCTCCTCGAAATATCCGGGTTTCACTGCTAACACGGAGTCTCCCCCGCGTTGATGATCTTGCTGAGACTAATGATGCGCGAAACTTCCGCGAACCCCGGTTCGGGACCGAAAAGCCCGGTGGGGCGGCGCACATAAACTGGTTGCCGCGCAAATCCGGCTTCCACCTGTACAACGGCTAGAACGTAGGCATCCTCGGCATTGTAAGCCGTTAGCATCTCATTGCGCGTGATGGTGATTGTGTCTGCTGCCTCGTGTCGACCCTTCACCTCAATGAAGTGAAGCTTTCCACCTTCCGGCTCGCGGCTTTCGATGTCGTAGCCTCGATTTTCGGAGCAGACATCCGTAGGGTTGCGGCCAAGCTTGCGTTCGCTTTCCATGACGGCGTCCATCG
Organism: Mesorhizobium sp. M8A.F.Ca.ET.218.01.1.1; assembly: GCF_004791165.1. GTDB lineage: Bacteria > Pseudomonadota > Alphaproteobacteria > Rhizobiales > Rhizobiaceae > Mesorhizobium. The sequence continues at coordinate 75,586 of NZ_SRUZ01000014.1, forward strand.
CAAGCCTCTCGATGCGCTCGCGATCCTCTGCCATGCCATTCGGAGGAATTTGCGTTCCATCGGTTTGCTTAAGCAGCCAGCCTATGGGAACGATTAATGCGGCACCCTGGATTTCGGGCGGCAGAGGAGCGATGGCGCGTTCCTTCGCAAGGTCGATGAGACGCTTCTCAAGACGGTCCGTAAGAAGGTCAACGTGACGCCGCGCGTTCTGTGAATTGAGCCGCTGCTGGCGTCCCGCCTGTTCTTCCCTTTCGAGCTCCAGGGCGCGGTGCTGCCAATGAAGTATTTCCCGGCGCAGCCGCTCCTTGACTGCAGCCTCGGTCCTTTCAATCTCATAGACACGTCGCGCTCGGACCTCTTCCAGATGGCGCGGCACAAGCTCGGATATCGCATAGCCGCGCGCCGCATCTTCGATAAGGGTGCTCTGCGCTATCAGCTGCGTGTTTTCGCTGGTTCCGGCGTTGAGAATGCGCCCTTCAACCAGTTTTCGCTCGCTGTCATTGGGCGGCCTGAAGTCAAGGTAGGGAGCCGCACCGCCATCATGCACCTGTAACTTCGCGTCGATGAACACGAACTGCAGACGCTGCGATATCAAGCGCGGCCTGCCGTTCGCCGCCATCCGTCCATCTTTGATATCGTGCTGAAGATAGATAAGCGTGCGGCAGTCAGTGCCCATGTCACTTTCATCAACGAGGATCGCTCCTTGGGTGAGCAGGTTTCGGTACCGCTCCATCGTCAGGTCAATCACTGAATCGAGCAGCGGATGCCCCGGGGCCACGAGTGCCGCTTGGTGTTTACCGGGGATATCGGCCTTGTCAAAACAGACACGCTCATAGCGGGGCAGAACAGGATCACCGCGCCCGATCTGCCTATCCCGATCTCGCAGTATGGCCGGCACGCGCGTGATTTCGTAGCGCCCGGACTCCCGCGGACGCATTACGCCGCCAGATAGTGCGAAGGCTTCCTCGAAGAAAGATCTTACATAGCGCGGCTGCAGCCGTCGTGCCTCCGCCCGTTCCATGTCCTCGCGCAGGGCATTGATGGTTGCCGCATCCAGCCCTTCCTTGGTCAGCTTGTTACGGGCCACGAGCTCTTCAATGCGCTTCCTGTCTACCGCGCCGTCTATTGCTTCGAACAAACGCGCCTTGACGTCAGGCCGCTCGCCGTAGCGGATCGCTTCCATGAACATTTCACGAAGGGCGCGCGCTTCGAACAATTCGCCGAGCACGTCGTAGACCTTGCCGCCCAGCGTTTCGCGCGCCGTCTCAAGCTTTTCGAGAAGGCGGGCATAAACCTGCCCCTCGCGCGTCTCACCGGCTATGAGATTCCATAAGTGACAAACTTCGGTTTGCCCGATGCGGTGGATGCGCCCGAACCGCTGCTCCAGGCGGTTGGGATTCCACGGCAGGTCGTAGTTGACCATCAAGTGAGCGCCGCGCTGAAGGTTCACACCTTCACCGGCAGCATCATTGGCTATCAAGAACCGGACAGTGGGATCGTCATTGAACGAGGCGATAGCTGCTCTGCGGCGATCGCGAGGGATTCCGCCATGGATAACCGCGACGCTCTCTTCTTCACCTGTGCGCGCGCGGATACGGGCACTAAGGTATTCGAGCGTGTCGCGGGATTCTGTGAATATGACGAGCTTGCGGCGAACATCGTTCGCAGGGTCGAAGACAAGCGGGTCGTCCAATATCTGATCAAGCTCGCGCCATTTGCTGTCTTCGCCCGATCTGCGCAGAACGCGAGCCAGCGATTCAAGCTCCTTGAGCGCAATGATTTCCGCTTCGAGCTCTGCGATGGTTCGAGCGGCTGTGGCCTGATCGACAACCTGTTCCTCCAGGTCCTCAACCTCATCCTCTGGCGCTTCCTCAAGGTCGTCTTCGTTCCAAGCCGGGAGAGCCTCCCTTTCCGAAAGCTTTTCAGCGCCGTCACGCCCCCGTTTGAGAAGCTTCTCCTCCTCAAGCCGTGCTTCTAACCGCGCAAGGCGTCGCCGCAGAGACTCGTGGATAGCCGCCGGAGACGACGCAAGGCGGCGCTGCAAAATCTGCAGCGCAAAACCGACGGTGTTGCGCCTTCGCTCTCCGCCTTCTTGTATTTGATCAGCCCGGTTCATTTCTTCGCGAACGTACCGGGTCACCCCTTCATAGAGAGCCGCCTCTTTGTCCGAGAGCTGGTAGGAAATCGTGTAGGCCTTCCGCTCAGGAAACAGGGGAGTCCCATCGAAGCGGCGCAGTTCTTCTTTCGTCAGGCGTCGCATCATGTCAGAGACATCGACTTTGCGGGCACCTTCCCGGAATTTCCCTTGGAAGCGGTCGGCGTCCAGCAGACCCATAAACAGCTGGAAATCGGCTTCCTTGCCGTTGTGAGGGGTGGCGGACATAAGCAAGAAATGCCTTGCCAGTTCACCAAGCATTTGCCCGAGCTGATACCGCTTGGTGTATTTGGCTTCGTTGCCAAAGAAGCTGGCCGACATACGATGGGCTTCGTCGCAGATGATGAGGTCCCACATCGGCGCGGCTTTAAGCTTGGCTTGAAGCTCCTCAGAGCGCGCGATCATATCAAGCCGTGCGATAAGGCGCTGCTTCTCGCCGAATGAGTTTCCAGAGGCGGCCGCCTCGAGTTGGTCGCGGGTCAGGATGTCAAACGCAAGATCAAATTTGTCTCTGAGTTCGTCCTGCCACTGCTCAACCAGGCTGCCCGGCGCGACGATCAGACAGCGCTCAAGGTCGCCCCGTATCAAGAGCTCCTTTATCAAAAGACCCGCCATAATGGTTTTCCCCGCGCCGGGGTCGTCAGCAAGCAAATATCGCAGGGGCTGGCGCGGCAGCATTTCACCGTAGACGGCAGTGAGCTGATGCGGGAGCGCGTCAATCTGTGATGAACGAACCGCAAGGAACGGATCAAACAAATGTGCCAGCCGGATACGCAATGCCTCCGAAGCCAGGCGCATCAGGTGGCCATCAGCATCAAAGGCGAAGCGGCGAGTCTCAGCCTCTCGCTCAAGTGTCGCTTCAGATGAGCGAAACAGAATGGTTTGCTCGACGCCGCCGCCGTTAGACTTAAACGTAACTTCTACAGCGTCCGCGCCATATGATCGGGCTGCTATGATCTCAACGATCTCGCCAGCAAGAATACCCTTTATCCTGGCTCCCGGTATTATCTCTTCGAGGCGCATTGCTTATCTGACCTTCTTCGTGGCGCGACCATTCGGAGCTTCAGACCGCCGCGAAGCCTGCAGCGGGAGGCCGCTCTCGCCACGATGTGCCTCTAGAAATTCCAGGAGTGCATGGCGCATGATCCAGGCGGCGGACACGTCATTAGCGACCGCTAGTTCCTGAACCTCTCGATATGTCTCGGACGACACGATCATAGAGGTGCGAACCGTCTTATCTTTGTCGACAGGCATCAAGCGTCCCCGGGAGCCGTGAGTTCATCAAACTACATCACAATGGTGCACCATGCACACCGCTTTTTGCGCCTTGTCCACGGCATCCTGACTTATGGTTTATGTCAATCGTGGGACCGCTGCCCGCTTCCTCTGGAGCCGTCCGTCGCCTCACTGACCGGGGGCAACGGCGCTCGAGCGAACAGGCGGCCAGTCTGCTTTGGTGCCGGTTTCCCGAGCCTCTCTTTTGCGCGAAGGATCGTCACACAGCCGCTCGGGGCGTCAGCCTCGTGAAGCTGAACCTGACGCAGCGGCAGAAGGAAGCGTCCCGAGTGTGGCCCAACGCACGATGGTCGGTGAGGTCTAAGTGCACCGCAGGGCCGCGAATGGTTGCTTAGGTAGCACGATCGCCATCACTCGACGCCCGGCTGTTCTTTCTTGATCGTGGGCTTGGTATGGCCCGTGACTACAACCACGCTCCACTCCTTCGGCGCGTTTGATTCCGCCAGTTCCGCTTTCACCTGGTCTTCGGTCAGGAAGTTACCAGCCATGTAGATAAAGCCAATGAAGTGAGCCCATGAGCTGTTCGCGTATCCGTGCATATCCTCGTAGAGGGCGCCAACAGCGGTCTTGGCCCCAACCTCATCCTTAGCGAATTTGACTTCGATTGCGGTCCGGATCGAGTTGATCGCGAAGTCGGGATGGTAGCTTTTGGTTTGCTTTGGGGCCGCTGCCTCTCGAATTACATCAGGGAAGGCCAGACCCAGGATGCCATGCAGCGCGTTCTGTACATCATGCTCTTTACCGGGAAGCGTGTTTTGTAGCTCCAGATATCGCGGCAAGCCTCGCAGGATTTTCAACGCTACGCCCCTTAGCTCTAAGGTCACCGACGAATCCTCGAACAGCGGCGCTACCGACTCTAAGGAGCCGCGCAAGAACTCCACGACTGGATTCTCGACTCCGATAAACTCATCGAAATACTCGACGGCTGAATGCTGATCCGCAAATTGCGTCAAGTCTTGGCGGAAGATCGTCAGGGTCTCGGGAAGATCCAGCAATTCCAGCAGGACCGTCGTCGAACGGATTGCACGAGCCACGAGGGTTGCAAGATGTTCGCGCATCTGCTCGAGCATCTCGTCTCGACCATGGGCATGCTCCAGATTCTCGTCCGAGTCCGCATAATTCCTGAGGTGGATCAGGCAATCCTGGATGCGATCACGGGCGGCGATCAGGGCATTCGTGGCCTGTTTTGAACGAGTTTCCGTTTTTCTCTCCTTCGCCCTATGACCATTCACAACGAAGAAGTCCTCTCTAGTAGCGCTTCGCCGCAGCAAGTCCTAGCATTTCCCGGACGCTGACTAAGGACACCATCCCGTCTATGGGCAAGGAGGGGGCAAGGATCACAATGTTCTTGCCCTCGATATTTTTGGTCGACGCGTAGCGAATAGCGTCATATCCAGCCGAACGTGCACAGTCGGCGACGAACCGCGAGAAGACATACTGCTTCTTCTGCCAACCTTCACCGATGCGAGGCGCGGCGACGAGGGCGGAAGACGCCAAGGCTCGCATCAACGCATACCCCGAGGCCTCCTCATCGAGGTTGGCGAGGTCCAGAAGAGTAAGTTCCCGCAGGGTCCTTAGTTCGGCTATATGGCACTGTTCCCCCGGCATTCCGATCTCGGCAGCGGCAACTTCAGGTGTGCTGGCAAGGTAAAGCATTGGGGTACCGGCATGGTTGAAGCGGCCTTCTTGTACATAGCGAGCCGGGGGCGGCGCATACGCAACCAACGCGTCGGTAGCCTGCCCCAAAATAGCGATGCTCGATGAAACTCTCGCGCGATAGAGCGACTGGCCTGCAGGAAGCGTGTCCGGCGCGATGACCGCCGAACGGATATGAGCAAGAACGCGACGGGCAAATTCATGTTCGAGCAGTAGGAATGGCGTCTGATCACCGATCGTCAATAGCTGATCGATCTCGACTTCGATCTTTTCGGCATCGCTAAAGGTATGTTCGTAGATCCATATGTTGTGGGTCGCGAATTCCATGCATCGCCCGCATTGCACGAAATGACGGAGCGTCGATATTTCCGCCGGGCTCCAAATCCCCGGCAGTCTGGAATGATCGACCGCGTAAAAGACCTCCATCGATTGCGTCTGAAATTCCATCTCCCGAAACGCGACGTCGGGCCAATGCGCCCGAAAATCAGCGTAGCACGCATCGCAGCAACAAATACTTGAAGCAAAGTCGGAGTCGATCTCATCCGAGAAGGCGTCGTTGAAGACGTCAATCTCATCAAGCGTCACGGTCAGGAACGGTCCGATGACTCCATCGGGTCTAATCGACTCGTCTGCCGGCGCGCTAGTGGTGACCCATCGCGGGCCTGCGGGTTTCGACATTCTTTCCTCTGGATGTCTTGATCGTCCCAATAAGTAGCTACGAGGCTTGCTCGATTACCTCTCGCAGCTCTTCGATGGTCAGGCACGGGTTGGTGCGATGCACCATCCGGTGGCAGTTGGAGCAGAGCATCGCCAGTTCTTCGATGGTCGTGACGTCGCCCTTTCCGTCTTGGCCGGAAAGCGGGTCGACGTGGTGGCATTCGATGTAGTCCCTGCCCCGCTCGCCGTAGAACTGCTCGAAATCGAAGCCACATGCCTGACAGGTCGGGCCATAATGGGCCTTAGCCTCCGCGACGATCTTGGCATTGCGTCTAATGCGGGTAACTTCGGCCCGATACCGCTGACCTTCTTCGGCCTGAGCATCAAGTGCGGCTGCCGCTTCCGCGACCGCGCCGGCAGAGAGTTTTGCGATCTCGTAGCCAAGCGCGTCGAAGCCCCAGATTGCGTCCTTCGGCTTGAAGCGTGCCGGCATGATCCGAGGACGATGTGATGCGGCCCAAAGGGCCTTCATCGGGTAGAGATCTCCGGTGTCGTCGGCCACGTAGAAATGACGCGGCGCCCGGCCCCTGGCGTATCTCGCCAGGAACGCAGGTTCCCCAATTCTCCGGAATTCGGCCATGCGTCTTTCGATGGAACCTATAGTGGGCGCAGACATGTAAGCCTCTGTTTTTCCTGTTAAAGACAGTCTCACACAGGGCATGAAATGCAACCGGAATGGTCTTTTTGCGAAATAGTTACAAACGTTTGCGTTTTTGAAGTTCCGAGTGAAGGGATTTGGGCCAATTATCATGCCCAGAGCCCCCAGTGCGTCGGCGCTCCTGGTCAGGGCGCCGGAGAGAATTCCCAAGCGGACCAAGATACAGCCTTCGGTAATCACCCGAGCCATTGCCGGCATGACCAAGACGGCCGAGCGACTCGGAACGGCGATAATCTCCTAGGCGAGTTCCGAGTATGATCAAGGACCCGGCCGAATTGGCCGCCGCTTAGTATTCGAGCGATGCGGTGCACCCCCTTGCCGAGCTCGCGCCTTCCGGCACCCTCTCGCCTCAGATGGAATTCCTTGTCCTATCGGTTCGGCTTCGGTAAGCGGTCCTTGTTCCGCTTGTCCGCGACATAGCTCTGCCCACCCTTCATTTTCACTATGTCGAAAAGGCCAGTCGCCGCGAAGAGTGCGGGGAAGTTCTTCACTCCATAGTTTCGTGGATCGATGGGCGCCTGTCGTTTCGCTGCGCTTCCTGCCGATGACATAGCTGCCCATCCATCGTCTTGTGCCGTGGCTTCCACAGCGCCGCGCAGAATCGTCATGAGGGTCGTATCTTGCGATAGAGACTTGCCGGTTCGCTTGTCGGCGAGCTTTTCAGCCGGTGCCTTAGATCTGGTCGCCGATCTCGCTTTGGTCTTTGGTTCTTCGTCGGGGGCTACAGGTGTTGTCGGTTGCTCCGCATCGTCGAGGCTATCGAGATAGAGGAAAGTCGTGCAGGCATTGACAAACGGTGTAGGCGTTTTGCGTTCCCCAAATCCGTAGACGTCGTGTCCATTTGCCTTCAACTGCATCACTAGCGGCGTGAAATCGGCATCGCTAGAAGCCAAGCAGAAGGCATCAAGCCTCTGCGTGTAGAGAAGCTCCATTGCATCGATCACAAGCGCAATATCGGTGGCGTTTTTGCCGGCTGAATAGCTGAACTGCTGAATGGGCCGGATTGCAAAATTGTGCAGCTTGTCTTTCCAGCTTCTGAGATTGGCACTTGCCCAATCGCCATAGGCGCGGCGGATATTGGCAGTGCCATATTTTGAAAGTTCTGCCAGTATCGCTGCGATCTTGCCGTGGGGCACATTGTCCGCATCGATGAGCAAAGCTATTCGCCGATCAGACGTGGTCCGCGCCCGGTCCTCATTTTCCATTGGATTGTTCGTCCTCCCTGCGCATCTATTGATAGCATCTATATGCGATCCGCGCACGATTGCGGTTCAGCAGACTCGCTCCCAGCAGTCCTGATCACTCCATTGCTGCGGGTCTGTAGCGCGATCGGGAGCAGCCCTTTTTTCGCATTCGTGCTAGACAGTAGCGGGGAATGCCGACGTGCTTCAGATCGCCGGGGCTCCAAGCCCCTAGGCGCGCGACTTCGCGCTCCCTGAAGATCGGTTTCGGCCGACCAGCGCCCGCAAACACGCCTGTCCCGCGCGGCTGCGGCGGGCGCAAGCCACTCCGGGTGACGATCGAGCCATCTCACCACGGCGTCGACGAGCGATGCCGCGACCAGTCATCAGGCATTGGAGACGTAGCTTCAGCTAGCGATGGAGTATCGAAGCTGAACCATAACAGCACCTGCCGCGGCACGACCAGTGCACGACAGCTGGCGGGTTGCCTTCTGGGGCACGCAACGCCGCCTAGACGTCATTTGCAAAATACAGCCTGATCGCGTCCTGCTGCTTGCCGAGCGTGCCGTCCTTCCGAAAGCGAGTTCCATCGACCGCAAAGATGATGCCTTTCTCACTGGAGTAGACGGCCGTGCTAGTTACCGAGATGCGAACGCTGCGGCCTTGTACCTGCCCAGACACGATATCACCGATATCGATCCCGAGGATTGATTTTGCCACTGCCGAGCGTTCGACATCGAGCTCCGTCTCCCATTGATCCAGCTCTTCTTCGATGCGCGACCAAGCATCCCGGGCCGACCGAAACGGGCGGTCGGCGCCGAACCAGATCCTGTCGGCCAGCGCGAGGGTATCGTTAGGCACGTTTCGCTCCATCGCGCGCGCGGCTCCAGACAGCATCTCGCATACCTGCTCCGCGTCTATCAGTGCTTGGAGCCGACCGCGGTAGGGCGCAACACTCGCTCTGGTAATGGAGGAAGGCAGGGGTACTTCGCGAATAGGCATGTAATCGATCGGCATAATTTCGCGCAGCGCCAATCTGGCGGTGCCGATACACTCAGGCGGCTCTTCCTCACGCCAGGCACGTCGCGTGCTTTGCACCCAAATTTCTGAGGCGGAGATGCAAAGGGTGCTGTCCAGAAACATGCGCGAATCCGGGGTGTGGATGTAGCGGGCAGACCAGGAATGGTCCGCCGACGTCAGCGGCATCACCACATGGTGGAGCTGGTGTTCGCGGACCATGCGCACCAGAGAGGCAATCCGCTCCTGTAAGGGAGCGGTCAGGCGGACAAGAACGGCGGGGCCGTTCCCGCTGCTCCACCGGTTTCTTTGCTCGTTCTCAAACATGAGAAGCTGGGGCCGGGCGAATGGAAGCAGCTTTCCGACGAGACTCGCAGCGCTTCCCTGCAGCGAGTGGCTCCAGCGGGCATCGATCCTTCCCTCCTTGATCCACTCGTGGGCGCGGTTCTGGATCAGCAGCAAAAGCTGCGCCGCGAGGTTCGGATCGAGGTTCGGGAGTCGGTTTCCCGTAACCGCAGCAGCGTCGACGCCCTGCGCCTTCAGGTCAGCTATCGCGGCGCTGTAGAATAGCTGTTGAAGATTGGAGAGAGTTCCAGCTGCTTGGATGCGTGCGGTTTCACGCCGGCGCCGATCGATCTCTTCGCGGAAGGCACCCAACGGTGGGCGCCGGGGACCACCTCCTGCCTGAACCTTGGCCCAATAGCCTCGAGGTGGCTTGGGGACCTGCAGGCGCCTGCAAAGCTTGGCGAGTGCCACATCGGAGATGCTGAGTTCCTTTGCGATCTCGCTGGTCGGCCTTTCCCAGACCAAAGCGAAGAGCTCCTCGCGGGAGAATTCTCGTCGTGTCATGCGTGTACCTCCAGCCGGTCGTCCCATATGTCACTCATAGGAATCGCTTTCAAAAGCGATGGCGCAACCGTGCTGTTGAGCGTGCAGGAGGACTGGTGAAGACTGATGGATACTGCCGCGATCAGATGGCTGGAGGATGAAAGTCTTCGTTTCTCTCAAACGCAAAAACCGCCCCGGTTAGACCGGGACGGTTATTGATTTATGATGAAATTGGTTGCGGGGACAGGATTTGAACCTGTGACCTTCAGGTTATGAGCCTGACGAGCTACCGGGCTGCTCCACCCCGCGCCACCGATTTGCAAGCGAGAGCTTGCGAGAGGTTTGTCCGCCAAATGAA
>NZ_SRUZ01000149.1 GCF_004791165.1 Mesorhizobium sp. M8A.F.Ca.ET.218.01.1.1
GGCTTCTCGGAACGTAACAGCAAGCTGCTAGACCGACCCGGGATGAGATCCTGCTTTCCGGCAAGGCTTGGCACCCAGAACGAATGGATGACATCGGCGCCTTCAAGCCGGATCTGAACATCCGTCCGCACGGGAATGTGGATTTCGTTGGCCGTCTGAAAGCCGGACGTCGCACCGGAGCCGGCATAGAATACCTGCCACCACCATTGCTGTCCCCGCACTGTGATCGTGAGGGCGGCGCTCTTCGGGACACCGATGCTGCGGGTAGTGTAGAAGCTTGCGATCGTCAGACCGGCGATGATGACGACAGTCGC
>NZ_SRUZ01000150.1 GCF_004791165.1 Mesorhizobium sp. M8A.F.Ca.ET.218.01.1.1
AAGCTGGTCGACAGCGACTGCTGTCGCTTGCGATCGACCTTGTTGCCGTCGATGTCGTAGATGGCGACGCTGTTGCGGCGCACCACCGCCCAGTCGCCATCCTCGAGATAGGTGATGGAGTTGGTGAACGGCGCCAGCGCGATGGCGTCCGAGCCCAGAAACATTTCGCCGTCGCCATGGCCGACGGCCAACGGCGGGCCGTTGCGGGCGCCAACGATCAGATCCTCGTCACCCTTGAACATGATGGCCAGCGCGAAGGCGCCCGAGAGCCGCTTCAGCGCCTGGTGCGCGGCCTCCACCGGCTTCAGCCCCTT
>NZ_SRUZ01000151.1 GCF_004791165.1 Mesorhizobium sp. M8A.F.Ca.ET.218.01.1.1
GCCGGGAATAGCGAGGGATCATCGTTTCCAGTCCTGCTGGGAGAAGCTTCGGCCGCGTCCTAACAGAGGCCGGTCCAATGCTCAACGTCGCTGGCGCAAACCAGATGCTGGCGCGATTGGTGCTGCGAACCCAAGCGGACTGGCGGCAAGCAGGGCAGAGATGCCCCATCGGACTGCGTTTCACCTCCCAATTTCATCACTTCCCTGTACGGGAGGGTGAAAACGTCATTCTGCCGCTTCAGGCACGCATCCAATATCTTCGCCGTCTGTTGTTGTGGACAACGTCAAGGGAGATCCACCATGACCGACGCCAG
>NZ_SRUZ01000152.1 GCF_004791165.1 Mesorhizobium sp. M8A.F.Ca.ET.218.01.1.1
CATGGACATGCGCAGCGAGCGGCGCGCGCTGGAGCGCGGTGCCAACATCGTCGTCGGCACGCCGGGCCGGCTGCGCGACCACATCACCCGCGGGGCGCTCGACATGTCGGCGCTGAAGGTCGTGGTGCTGGACGAGGCCGACGAGATGCTCGATCTCGGCTTCCGCGAGGACCTCGAATTCATCCTCGACGCTGCGCCCGCCGAGCGCCGCACGCTGATGTTTTCCGCCACGGTGCCGCGCTCCATCGCCACGCTGGCGAAAAGCTACCAGCGCGATGCCGTGCGCATCTCGGCAGGGGGCGAGGAAAAGCAGC
>NZ_SRUZ01000153.1 GCF_004791165.1 Mesorhizobium sp. M8A.F.Ca.ET.218.01.1.1
GCCACGCCCAATCCGTGCGGCGTGTGCGTCAGCGCGCCGACGGGATATTGCACGGCGTGGGCGGCTGCCGTTCCGGCTGTGCCGAAGGCGCAGCCGGCAGCCAGGGCGCCCATCATGACATCGGCGCGCGCCACCTCGTCCGCTCCGTCGCGAAACGCCTTTTCGAGACTGCGGCCGAGAAGCCTGATCGCCAGCAGGGCGAAATGGTCGGTCAGCGCGCTCTTGCCGACAAAGACATGTTGCTGCGGCAAGGCGGAATCGGCTTCGCGTCTCATTGCCGTGAAAGCCTCGATGGCGTGGGTAAGCGCGTC
>NZ_SRUZ01000154.1 GCF_004791165.1 Mesorhizobium sp. M8A.F.Ca.ET.218.01.1.1
GGAAAAATACGGCCTCTTTCTCTACATTGACGATGCGCATGGCATTTCGTTGTTTGGCGACAAGGGGCAAGGCTTCGCCAGGTCGCAGATGGACGAGCTAGGCAGCCGGACCATTGTCGCTGCGTCCCTTGGCAAGGGCTTCGGCGCTTCGGGCGGCATGTTGATGCTCGGGACGGTCCACCAGGAGAACCTGTTTCGCAGATTCGCGGTGGCTCATGCGTTCTCGGCGTCGATCAATACTGCCTCGATCGGAGCAGCACTTGCCTCGGCGAGACTGCACAGCACGGATGAGCTCGCTCGACTGCAGGCAG
>NZ_SRUZ01000155.1 GCF_004791165.1 Mesorhizobium sp. M8A.F.Ca.ET.218.01.1.1
GCGCGTTGGCCGTCTCCAGCGAAGCCGAAGCCGTGTCGTAGTCGGCCTGCGTGCCGGTGCCGCGCCTGTAGAGGTCGCTGGCGCGATCGTATTTGCGCTTGGCGTCCGCGGCCTGCGCCTTGGCCATGTCCACTTGCGCCTTGAGCACGGCGATCTCGTCCGGCCGCTTGCCCACCTGCAGGTCCGCAAGCTGCGCCTGCGCCTGGGCGAGCGCGGCTTGAGCCTGGACCACGGCAATTTCGGCGTCGGCGTCTTCCAGTGTGGCGACCGGCATGCCTGGCGTCACCCGATCGCCGCGCTTGACGCCGA
>NZ_SRUZ01000156.1 GCF_004791165.1 Mesorhizobium sp. M8A.F.Ca.ET.218.01.1.1
TTGAATCATTTTAGTTTTGATTTGTTGCAGCGCTATCATAGTTTGCCCCGGCGTCAAGCCGATCCGGACGTCGGCAACGGCGATTGATCAAGGGTAAATCCCGTCATGCGCGAAAACAAAAAACCGGCCGCGAAGGGCCGGTTCGATGACGCCTGGCTGGCGGCGCTGGTCAGGAGCGCGGCGTGTTGAATTCCGAATCGAGGGATTCTGGACGCTGAATGACCGCGAATTCGATGGCCACGCCATCTTCGAAATGGCGCACGATCTGTCCCCGCATGGTGCCGAGCATGACCTGGACGCCGATCGCCG
>NZ_SRUZ01000157.1 GCF_004791165.1 Mesorhizobium sp. M8A.F.Ca.ET.218.01.1.1
GTGACGGTTGCCTGGTAGTTGCCGGCGGAGAAGCGGTTTGAGCCGCTCTTGGTGCCGTCCAGGTTGACCGCGACCGTCGATGTGCCCGGCACCGTCAGCGCAGTCGCGGTGCCGGTTTCCGCGATCGTCTGCGCGCCGGAGGTGGCGAAGGTCGGGGTCAATGTCGTGGCCGTCGTGTACGAGGCCGGCACCGTGGTGGAGGTGACCGGGTCGACGCTGAGCGTGACTCCACCTGTGGTATCGACCTGGGCGCTGCCTGCCGAACCGCCGGCATTATGCGAGCTCAGCG
>NZ_SRUZ01000158.1 GCF_004791165.1 Mesorhizobium sp. M8A.F.Ca.ET.218.01.1.1
ATCCCTTCCGCGGCGCAACCAAGATATTCGTCCTTAATGGCCGATACCCAAGTGTAGAATTCGAGATATTGGCGGGCCTCGATCCGGGCAGAATCCAGCTCGTCGTGGCCGGTGCTGATATTAGCCGAAGGCAGGCGTGTGACGCTGCTCAGGTCGGGTTTGCTATTATTCTCTATGACCAACTCCCTTGCCGCCTTTGTCTAGGCCAGCGTGAATGGTCTCCGGCATCCCGATGCCGCTCTATGTGATTGAATTCTTTTCCACGGTTCGGTCCAGAGGTTCACTCCAATCACGTGGAGATCGTTAAG
>NZ_SRUZ01000015.1 GCF_004791165.1 Mesorhizobium sp. M8A.F.Ca.ET.218.01.1.1
GCCAGCCAGCCTGTTGCCCAGGAAAGCCTCCGCCAAGCTCAACTGACCCGTCTGCTTCACCGCCATTGCGATTCCCTCCGAGCTTTCATCTCAGAGAATCACAACCAGCCAATTACGCAACAGGTCCACAAGGGGAGAAGGGAGAGGCAGGCCAGGCCAGGCGCCTCAAATCACATTCAATTCCCGGAACGCCCGGCCCTCGGCCACCCGTTCGTAGCCAAACGCCGAGCAATCGATCGTCCGGTAGCCGCCATGCACGATCAGTTCCGCCAGCGCCTTGCCGACCGCCGGCGCTTGCTGCAGGCCGTGGCCGGAAAATCCGTTGGCGAAGAGGAAATTCATCACTTCGGGATGCGGGCCGATCACCGCGTTCTGGTCGAGGGTGTTATAGTCATAATGCCCGGCCCAGGCACGCGTCGGCTTGATCGCCTCGAAGGCCGGGATGCGGGTTGCCAGCACCGGCCAGATCACCTCTTCGAACAGCGGCCAGTCGACGTCGAAATCGCCGGGATCGGCCGGGCCGTCGCCCTCTTCCGGTTCGGCGCCGCCGGTCAGGTAGACCGAGCCTTCCGGCCTGACATAGATGCCCGAGGGATCGACCAGCAGCGGCATGTCGGCATATTTCTCGCGCGCCTCGAAGACGAAGACGTTGCGCTTGCGCGGCTCGACCGGCAGCGCCAGCCCGGCAAGGGCGGCGACCTTGCCGGCATTCGGCCCGGCGGCGTTGATGACGGTGCCGGCCTCGATCCGGTCGCCATTATCGAGGCTGACGCCGGTGACGCGGTCGCCCTGCCGCTCGATACCGGTGACCGAAGCGCTGATGAAGTCGATCTTCTTCTGCCGCAGCGCCTTGCGGAAGAGCGTCAGCATCGCATGCGCGTCGAACCAGCCTTCGCCGGTGCGGCCATAGGCGCCGGCGGTGATGCCTTCCGCCGACAGCCAAGGGAAGCGGCGCGTCAGCTGGTCAGCGTCCTCGAGCAGTATGTCGGCGCCCTCGGCGACCTGCGCCTCGTGGTTGGCCCTGAGGATCGGCAGCCCGGCCTCGCCGGCAAGGATGAGATAGCCGCCCTCGCGAAAACCGATATCGGCGTCAGTGCCGAATTCTTCCTTCAGCCGCCGGAACAGTTTCAGCGTGAATTGCGACAGGCGGATGTTTTCCGGAATCGAGAATTGCTGGCGGATCGAGGCCATGGATAGCGTCGTCGCCGCGTGGGCGAATTGCGGATCGCGCTCGATCAGCGCGATCGAGCCGGAAAACCCTTCCTCGCGCAGATAGTAGGCGACCGAGGAGCCGACGATGGCTCCGCCGATGATGACGATGTCGTAGCGCACTTTTTTCTCCGATCCGCCGTCCACACTCTACGCGACCGGCAAAGTGATCTCGAAGCGCGTGCCGCGCTCGGAGTCAACCAACCTGATCGTACCATCATGCGCTTTCAGGAGGGCCAGCACGATGCCGAGGCCCATGCCGGTGCCGCCGGTAGCGCGCCGCGTGGTGAAGAACGGCTCGAAGATGCGCGCCTGGTTGCTTGGCGAAATGCCGGCGCCATCGTCGCTGACCAGCACCGTCGCCTTGCCGCCGGCGCTTGCGGCAGTGATCGAAACTTGCGTCGCGCCGTGCCTGGCCGAATTGTCGATGAGATTGCCAAGCACGATTGCTCCGTTCTCGGCCGAGATGCGCAAGGCCAGATCGCCGCCGGCCTCGACGCCAACCGCCAGCCTGGTGTCGACGGGAAGCAGCGCCAGCGCCGACCTGACCGAGGTGCTTTCGCCGCTGGGCGCGAGGTTTTCGGCCCGCGCCAGGTCGAGCAGACGCCGGACCAGCAGGTTGAGCCGTCCGGCATCGGTGACGATATTGTTGGAGAAGCGCCGCCGCTCGTCATCATCCATCGCCGAGCCGGAATCGCGCAGCAGTTCGGCCGCGCCCTGGATCGCCGTCAGCGGCGATTTGAGCTCATGCGAGACGTGGGTGGCAAAGGTCTGGATGCTATCCGAGCGCGCCTGCAGTTTCTCCGCCATGTCGAGAAACGCGGCGGACAGTTCGGCCATTTCGCGCGTGCCGTGATGATCGAGCGGCCGGATCGCGTCGCGCTCGCCGGCGGCGATGCGCCGGGTGCGGTCGATCAGCGCATAGATCGGCCGGCTGACAGTGCGCAGGAAGACGAGGCCGATGAGCAGCGTGCCGCCGAGGATGGCGATCGCCGCCGCCGTCACCTTGCCGCGTTCGCCATAGAGATGTTTTATGATGTTGTTGGGCGTCCGCGAGACATAGACCACGCCGGCGACCTTGCCGTTGACGGCAACCGGCAGGGCGACGAAGACGCGCACCTTGGTGCCGCGGCTGACCGAATAGAGCGGCGGCGCCGGCTGGTTGGGGATGCGCAGCCGGAGCGCGCTGGCATAGCGCCCGGCAAGTGCGGCCCGCACCTCCTCGACCCCGGCAAGCGACTGCCCGATTTCGTCGCGCCCGGCAATGACGACACCTGCGGGATCGAGCAGCCGGAAACCGGCCAGCGTGGTCTTCTGCGTCGCATCGAGAATGCCGGTCAGGCGCGCGCCGATCGCGGCGAAAGCGGGATCGGCCGTGGCGGGCATCCCGGCAGGCCGGGTCGCAAGCACGTAATCCGAGGCGAGATCGAGCTGCGGCTCGATCGGCCGATAGGGCGATTCGGGATTGGCGCTTCGGCTCGCGCCGCCATTGGCCCCAGGCATCGGCGCGCCGAGCTTTTCCGGCAAAATGCCGGCGTCGCGCACCTCCTGCGCATAGATGGCGGCGATGGCGGCACCCTGCGCGATCAGCTCCGCCTCGGTCTGGCGGATCAGCTGGTTCTCATAGAGGCGGAAGAAGAACAGGCCGACCAGCGGCAGCGCCATCACCAGGATCAGGATGGCGACGACGACCGTGGCGAGGCGCGGCCGCCATTTGCGGCCGATCCACTTGCTGCCAATCCATTTGCTGGACGTCGTCAGCCGCATCGGCCAAGCCGGAAGCCGACGCCATGCACCGTCTCGATGACCTCCGGGCAACCCACCGCCGCCAGCTTGGCGCGGATGTTGCGGATATGGCTGTCGACGGTGCGGTCGGCGACATGGATCTTGCCCGCATAGGCACTGGCCATCACCGCCTCGCGGTCGAGCACATGGGTGGGCCGCGCCAGAAACCCTTTCAGGATCGAGAACTCGATCCCCGTCAGGGCCAGCGGCTTGCCGTCGAAGGCGGCCGCGTGGCTGGCCGGCGCCAAGGTGAGCTTGCCCTGCGCGAACTGCCTGTCGTCGGCGGGTTCGGGCGCGACGGGGCGGGCGCGCCGCAGGATGACGTTGACGCGGGCGACCAGCTCGCGCGGGCTGAACGGCTTGGTGACGTAATCGTCGCCACCCATTTCGAGCCCAAGGATGCGGTCGATCTCCTCATCGCGCGCGGACAGGAACAACACCGGCACGTTGGATGTGTGGCGCAGCCGCCGGCAGACCTCCAGCCCGTCCATCTCAGGCATGCCGATGTCGAGCACGACAAGGTCGGGCGTGCGCCGTTCGATCGCCTGCAGGGCGGCGGCGCCATCGGCCACGGCAGCCGTTTTCATGCCGGCCTTTTCCAGCGCGAAGCAGATCACTTCGCGGATATGCGGGTCGTCGTCGGCGACGAGGATGTAATGCGGCATGGCTCAGCGGTCCGGCACGGGTTCTGCGACGCCAGGAACAATGATCGGCTGCCTGCTGTCGAGATAGCGAAGCAGGCGCCAGTCGCGAAAGCTCCAGCTCCGCCAGTTTTCCTGCATGCTGCGATACCAGCCTTCATCGACACCGCGCAACCTTGCCAGTTCGCCGACGGCGCCGGCATCGGCCGTCTTGCCCTGACGATCGTAGAAGCGGTCGAGCGCCGGAAACGCGCCCGGGCCGAGCGAGCGCAGATACCAGGCGTCGAGGGGAATGCCCTGGCCGGTCATTTCAAGGGAATGGGCGACATTGTAATTGGCGATCAGCGCGGCGAAGTTGATGAAACAGCAGGCATAAAGCGCCAGGGATAACGTCAGAAGATTGGCGGAGAGCAGCCATTCGTTGGATTTTTCGAGCGCGATGCGGGCGATGATCAGCGCAAGCCCGGCCGCCACCAGCCCCATCCAGACGAAAGCAGCGACGCGCCAGCAGGTCAGCGCATAGATGCCGACATAGAGGTCGAGCCGCAGGATCGACGAGGCGACCAGCATGATGTTCTGCGCTACCCAGGCATAGACCAGGCGGCGGATAAGCGGATCGTTCGATGCCTCGCTGCCGGGCCTCAGCGCCGCAAGGACAAAACCGGCGGCAAGCAGCGCGGTGACAACAAGCGGATAGGCGCCGCGATGCGCGTAAGCGGCGTAGCTCAAGCCATCGGGAAGCGCGACCCCGCCCCACAGATAGGTGGCGTCGAGCCCGCTCTGCATCGCGAACAGGATGTTGAAGACAACGAGCGCTCGAAGGATAGCCGCCTTGCCGAAGACGATGTCCTCGACAACATGCCTGTCCGGGCCAGCCGCCGGCTGGGCATCGGCAGGGGGATGATCTGGCCGGAAAATACGCCGCCGGAATCGCGGCAGGCGCGGCCGCAGAAAGGCCCAGACGCCGGCAAGCACGAACAGCCAGAAGGCAATCCGCGTCAGCTGGATCAGGTCGAGCAGCTTGATGAGATCGATCAGCGACAGCCAGTATTCGATGACCGGGTTGGCGGCGCCGAACAGGGCGACGAAGACGGCGCCCAGCGTCAGCGGCATGACCCAGACCGCGATCGCCGCCAGCCTTATGCGATGCCCGCCGAACCGCCGCGCCGCCCTTCGCCACTGCAGAAAATCGCCGAGGAACCGGACCGGCGCCGCCAGCCCGAACAGCATGACCTGGCCGGTAATGCGCGCCATGCGGTGCCGCAGCCGGCCACTCAGCGAAAGCGCGAACGCCACCAGGGCCGCGAGCGCGATCGAGACCGACAAAGGGCTGATAGTCTCGGCCAGCGGCAGCAGCGCGACAAGCAAGGCGGCTGACTTGAGCCACACCTTGCCATCGTTGAAGGCGGCGGGATGCACGGCCACCACCGCCGCGGCAATCAGGATGGCGAACAGGAGAACCGTGATGCCGGGGGGCTGGCCGTAGAACAGGAAATCGGCGATCGCGACCAGCAGCAGGGCAACGCCGACGCGGCTGCAATAGCTTGGCGCCGCAGTGAGCAACACTGTCATGACCTGATCGTCCCCATGGCTTCCAGTCGGGCCGTCGGAGCTCGTTTGCGGACGAAAGGGATGAGGGTCGCCATCGCACGTGGTGGATCGGCCAGCCACCAGCCTTCGCTGCGCAGCCTGTGGGGCAGGGACCAACGGGGTTTTGCTCGCTTTTGCATGCCGCCTTGTGGCGGGCCGGCATGAAGTTGGCGGGGCAGATACGAGGAGGTTTTCGGCATGCGCGTGCAGTTTTCGCGCAGGGCTGGTGCACTGCCCGCCATTCTTTGCGGACGCGTTGGCGCTGCCCCAGCCAGGCTCCTTTCCTCTCCCTCCGGAGGGGGGAGAGGAAGGGCGCCCTTCGGCAACGGCTGCGGAGGACAGGCAAGGGACGGCGCAAGCTTTCGCGGTTGGCTCGTATCAGGTATCGGTCGGACGCTTGCCTCGCCCGACCGCAACCGGCATAGATCGGGCATGGAAACCTACCGTCCGCGCCGCTCCGTGCTCTATGTCCCGGCCTCCAACGACAAGGCGCTGGCCAAGATCGCGCAGCTTGCCTGCGACGCCGTCATCATCGATCTGGAGGACGCCGTCGCTCCCGCCGACAAGATCGCCGCGCGCGAGAAACTGGCCGGCATTTTCGCCAATCGCCCTGGTGCCGACCGCAATGGCCGGCGCTGCGAGATGGTGGTGCGCGTCAATGCGCTGTCCAGCGAATGGGGCACTGAGGATCTTGCCGCCGTGGCCAAGGCGGAACCGGACGGCATCCTGCTGCCCAAGGTCGACACACCGCGCGACGTGCTCGAGGTCGGCGATGTGCTGGACGACAATTTTGCCCCCGACAGCGTGAAACTATGGGCGATGATCGAGACGCCCAAGGCCATGCTCAACATCGGCGCCATCGCCGAGCTCGGCCGCGACCCCGCCTCGCGGCTGGATTGTTTCATTGCCGGAACGAATGATCTGATCAAGGATACCGGCGTCCAGGCGACGCCCGACCGCGCCTATCTCCTGCCATGGCTGATGCAGATGCTGCTGGCGGCACGCGCCGGCGGCCTCGACATGCTCGATGGGGTGTTCAACGATTTTCGCGACCTGGACGCGTTCGCCCGCGAATGCACGCAGGCCGCCGCCATGGGCTTTGACGGCAAGACGCTGATCCATCCATCGCAGATCGAGGCCGCCAACCGCGCCTTTGCCCCGTCGGCGCAGGCTCTGGCCGAGGCGCGCGCGGTGAAGGATGCCTTCGCGCTGGCGCAAAACAGCGGCAAGGGCGTCATCGCGCTGAACGGCAGGATGGTCGAGCGGCTGCACCTGGCTCAGGCCGAAAAACTGCTGGCGAAGGCGGCCGCCATCGGGGCATGATATTCGCCGACTTGGGATACACGACAGGAATTGGACGATGAAACTCTACCGCTTTCTCACCGCCCCGGACGACGCCAGCTTCTGCCACAAGGTGACGGCGGCGCTGAACAAGGGCTGGCACCTGTTCGGCTCGCCGACCTATGCCTATGACAAGAAAGCCAAGACCATGCGCTGCGGCCAGGCCGTGGTGAAGGATGTCGACGGCCAGGAATACGGGCCGGATACCAAGCTCAGCGACTGGTAGGGGAAAGCGCCGCGGCCCTCTCTCTTCGTCATCCTAGGGCGAAGCAAGGAGCGAAGCGACGCGGCGCAGACCCTAGGATGACGAAGGCACAGCCTATTCAGCAGCCTCTTCGATCTTTTCCATATCATCGTCCGACAGGCCGAAATGGTGGCCGATCTCGTGGATCAGCACGTGGGTGACGATGTCGCCCAGCGATTCCTCGTTTTCGGCCCAGTAGTCGAGCATGGCGCGACGATAGAGCGTGATGCGGTTGGGGCCTTCGCCGGTTTGCGGGTTCCAGCGTTCGGCGATGCCGCGCCCCTCGAACAGGCCGAGCAGGTCGAACGGTGTCTCCAACGACAAATCGTCCATGATCTCGTCGGTCGGGAATTCGGCGATCTGGATGACGATCTCGCCGGTCAGCTTGCGAAAATCCTCCGGCAGATGGGCGTAGGCCTCCAGGGCCAGGAACTCCAATTCTTCCATCGAGGGCGCAAGTTCGCCATGCCAGGTGCGGGTCTTGTAGATGCGGGCCATGCTTTGTCCTTTAATCCCGGCATATAGGCGCTCGCACCGGTCGAGGCAAATGACGCCTATACGCCGGCGTCGCGCAGGGAGAGGAATAAATTCCTTATGACTCTGCTTGACTCTTCCAGCGCCCTCTGGAATCAATAGGAACATAACAGGAACAATTGTGAGTGGAAGCTGACCGTCATGGCGATGACCGCCGTGGCGCGGGAGACTGTTTTTGCCCTGCGCCGCCAGATCGCGAAAATCGAGGGAACGTTGCCCGAGCGCTTGCAGGCGCCGGCGGCGGCGCCCCTTGATGCCGGCGCCAGCGCTGACCCCACGCCGGGCGGCGATCTGACAATCATCCGGCGCGGCCTTGCCGCGGCCTTGCCGGATGCTTTCCTGCCCATCGGCGTCGAGCGGCTCGATGCCGCGCTCGGCGGCGGCCTGCCGAAAGCCGCCCTGACCGAAATCCATGGCCTGGAAACCCGCGATGCGGGAGCCGTGGCCGGCTTCGCCCTGTCGCTCGTCAGCCTGATCCTCAACCAGGCGCAGGGGCTACCTGTCTTATGGATCGGGACATCGGAAATTTTCCACGAGGCCGGCTTTCCCTACGCCAGGGGGCTGCATGCCGCCTTCGGCATCGAGCCCGGGCAATTGCTGTTTTCCGAGGCGCCCAGGCTTGTCGATGCGCTGTGGGTCGCCGAGGAGGCGGCCCGCATGACGGCGCTTGCCGCCGTCATTCTGGAAATCCGCGGCAATCCGCAGCGGCTGGACCTGACCGCGACGCGCCGCCTGCATGCGCGGGCGCAAGGTGCCGGCCGGCCGGTGTTCCTGCTGCGGCAGGCGGCCGAGCCGGAACCGACGGCGGCGCCTGTCCGCCTCATCGCCGCGTCGGCGCCGGCCGTGCCGCGCGCCACAGTCGCCGGGCCGCTCGCCGGTTCGATCGGCCACCCCGCCTTCACCATCAGCATCGGCAAGAGCCGCACGGCCTTGCCTGGACAATTCATACTGGAGTGGAACCCCGATGAACGCGTATTCGACGAAAGAAGGGGCGAGGAAGAGCGGGCAGAGAATCCTGTCCCTGTGGTTTCCCTATCTGGCGGCCGAAAGGATCCTGCGGCAGCGTCTGGGGAAATCCTGGCGTTCCCGACCCTCGGATCATCCGTCGCCATCTCACCCACCGCTCGTGATCAGCCACCGCCAGGGCAACGCGCAGCGCATCTCAGCCCTCGACGAGCGGGCTGAGGCGCTGCACCTGAAGCGCGACATGGGGATTGCCGATGCGCGCGCCATGCATCCGTCGATCGACATCGTCGAAGCCGATCCGGAGGCCGACCGGCGCCTGCTCGAGGGCCTTGCCGACTGGTGCGACCGCTACACGCCGCTGGTGGCGCTGGACAGCATCGACGGCCTGTTCCTCGACGTCACCGGCTGCACCCATCTGTTCGGCGGCGAACGCGCCATGCTCGACGAAATCCTGTCGCGCTTCTTGCATCAGGGTTTCGACGTCCGCGCCGGGCTTGCCGGCACGCCCGGGGCGGCCTGGGCGGCGGCACGCTTTTGCGGCGACCGCATCGTTCTATCGGGCGAGGAGGAAGCCTTGCTTGCTCCCTTGCCGCTGGCCGCCCTTCGCATAGCGCCGGAAACCCGTGCCAGCCTGGAAAGCGTCGGGCTGCGCACGGCGGGCGCCGTCATGGCCGCGGCGCGCGCGCCGCTTGCCCGCCGCTTCGGCGCCTTGCTGCTCCAGCGCCTCGACCAGGCGCTTGGCCGTCTCGACGAAGCGATCTCGCCGCGCCTTCCCGTCGCGCCGCTTTCAGTCGAACGCCATCTCGCCGAACCCGTCACGCTGACGGAGGAGATAGAGCGGCTGGTGGGCATGCTGGCGACGACCTTGAAGACCGACCTCGAACGCCGCGGCGAAGGCGCCCGGACGCTGGCGCTGCTGCTCTTTCGCGTCGACGGCGCCGTCAGCCGCATCGCGCTCGGCACCTCGCGGCCGATGCGCGAACCCTTGCTGATCCGGAAATTGTTCCATGAAAGGCTGGCAGCACTCGAGCAGCATATCGATGCCGGCTATGGCTTCGACCTGGTGCGCCTCTCGGTGCTGGCTGTCGCCGCTTTCGACACGCAGCAGACCGATCTGACCGGTGAAGCGGCCGACGACGGTGCCGACATAGCCCTGTTCGCCGACCGCATCCGCGCCCGCCTCGGCGAGAGCGCGGTTCTCCAGCCTGTCCCTGTGGAAAGCCATCTGCCCGAACGCGCCGTCGCCATCGTCCCCTTCAGCGAGGCGCCGCGCCGGACCACGCCGCCGAAGAAGCCGGACAGGATGCCGGCGCCGATGACCATCTTCCCGCCGGAACGCCCAATCCGGCTGTTCCGCGCGCCCGAGCCCATCGATGTGCCGGCCACCGAAATGCCGGAGGGACCGCCGCTGCATTTTCGTTGGCGCCGCGCGCTCTACCGCGTCACCCGTGCCGAGGGTCCGGAACGCATCGCCGCCGAATGGTGGCGCGAGGCGCCGGGCGATCCGGCGGCATCGACACGCGACTATTTCCGCATCGAGGATGCCGATGGCCGCCGCTACTGGCTCTACCGGCAAGGCCTTTACGGCAGCGCCTCGCAGATCCCGCCGCGCTGGTTCATGCACGGGGTCTTCGCATGAACGCGCTGACCGTCATCCCCTATGCCGAGTTCGGCATCCAGTCGAATTTCTCCTTCCTGCGCGGCGCTTCCAAGCCGGAGGAACTGGTGGTCGCGGCCAAGCTCATGGGTTTCTCCGCGATCGGGCTCGCCGACCGCAACAGCGTGGCCGGCGTGGTGCGCGCCTGGCAGCAGGCCAAGGTCGAAAAGCTTGCCTATCATCCTGGCTGCCGGCTGGTTTTTGGCGACGGCACGCCGGACATTCTCGCCTATCCCAGGGACCGCACGGGCTGGGGGCATCTGTGCCGCATGCTCACCCAGGCCAATCTGCGCGACGAGACCGAAAAGGGCGCCACCTTGCTCCAGCGCGGCGACTTGCTCGAATGGGGGGACCGGATGTCGCTGGCGGTCTTGCCCGATCTGGCGCAGGACGCGCAGGACAGTCTGGCCTTGCTGCGGGAACTCGAGGGCCGGTTCGGCAGCGCCCTGCGGCTCGGCGTCTCGCCCTGTTATGCCGGCCATGACCGCTTCAGGATCGAGCAGGCGGCGGCGTTTGCCGAAAGCACCGGCATTCCGCTGATGGCGACCAACGACGTGCTCTACCACACGGCCGAACGCCGCCCCTTACAGGATGTGCTGACCGCGATCCGCCTCAATGTTCCGGTCGCCGAGGTAGGGCTGGAGCTGACCGCCAATGCCGAACGCCATCTGAAGCCGCCGCTGGAGATGGCGCGCCTGTTCCGCAGGCATCCGCGGGCGCTGGCGGAGACGCTGCGTTTCGGCGAAGAGCTGACCTTCTCGCTCGGCGACCTTCAGTACAATTATCCCGACGAGCCGACGGAATCGGGCCTCGGCCCGCAGGCGGAGCTGGAGCGCCTGGCCCGGGAGGGAGCGGCCCGGCGCTTTCCCGCTGGTGTCCCCTCCAGCGTCATAAAACGCATTCAGGAAGAACTCGCCCTGATCGAGCGGCTGAATTACGCCCGCTATTTCCTGACCGTCCATGACATCATCAAATTCGCTCGCGGCCAAGGCATTCTCTGCCAGGGCCGTGGTTCCGCCGCCAATTCGATCATCTGCTTCTGCATCGGCATCACCGAGGTGGGACCGGACAAGATCGACACGCTCTTCGAGCGTTTCATCTCGGAGGAACGCAACGAGCCACCGGATATCGATGTCGATTTCGAGCATGAGCGGCGCGAAGAGGTGATGCAGTACATCTATACGAAATACAGCTCCAAGCGCACGGCGCTCGCCGCCGCCGTCATCAGCTATCGCGGCCGTTCGGCGCTGCGCGAAGTGTCGAAGGCGATGGGCCTGTCGGAGGATGTCCGGGCGTCGCTTTCCGGCTCGATCTGGGGCTGGTCGACCTCGGAGCTCGGCGAGAAGGAAGCCAGGGCCGGCGGCCTCGACCGCAGCGATCCCATATCGCGGCATGTGATGGAACGCGCCAACGAGATCATGGGCTTTCCCCGCCATCTCTCCCAGCATGTCGGCGGCTTCGTCATCACCAGGGACCGGCTCGACGAAATCGTCCCCATCGTCAAGACGGCGATGGACGAGCGCAAGATGGTCGAATGGGACAAGGACGATCTCGACGCGGTGAAGATCCTCAAGGTGGATATACTGGCGCTCGGCATGCTGACCTGCCTCCAGCGCGCTTTCACCTTGCTCGAAACCCAATACGGCGTGAGAGACGACTATGGCAGGCCATTGACCCTGGATACGATCGCCAAGGAGGACCCTCGTGTCTACGACATGATCTGCCGCGCCGATACGCTCGGCGTCTTCCAGATCGAATCGCGCGCCCAGATGTCGATGCTGCCACGGCTGAAGCCGCGCGAATTCTACGATCTGGTCATCGAGGTGGCGATCGTGCGGCCAGGCCCGATCCAGGGCGATATGGTGCATCCCTATCTGCGCCGCCGCCAAGGCAAGGAAAAAGCCGAATATCCCAAGCCGGAGCTGGAAAAAATACTCGGCAAGACGCTGGGCGTGCCGCTGTTCCAGGAGCAGGCGATGAAGATCGCCATCGTCGCCGGCGGCTTCAGGCCGGGCGAGGCCGATGAACTGCGCCGCGCCATGGCCACCTTCAAGCGCACCGGCACCATCGGCAATTACCGCCAGCGCATGATCGACGGCATGACGGACCGAGGCTACGAAAAGGACTTCGCCGAGCGCTGCTTCAAGCAGATCGAGGGTTTCGGCGAATATGGCTTTCCCGAAAGCCACGCCGCCTCCTTCGCGCTGCTCGTCTATGCCTCCTGCTGGTTCAAGACCTTCTATCCCGACGTGTTCTGCGCCGCGATCCTGAACTCGCAGCCGATGGGGTTCTACCAGCCGGCGCAGCTGGTGCGCGACGCCCGCGACCATGGCGTCGACATCCGCGAGGTCGATGTCAATTTCTCCGTCTGGGACTGCACTTTGGAAAAGGCGCCTTTCGACCCGGCCCGCATCCTGCCGCGTCATGCCGGGATGCGCGGCGTCATCGAGACAAGCCATGCGCTGCGGCTCGGCTTCAGGCAAATCAAGGGACTTTCCAAGGAACGCATGGAGGCTTTCGTCGCCCGGCGCGGCGCCGGCTACTCGACCGTCCGGGATGTCTGGCTGCGCTCCGGCCTCAATGTCGACGAGATCGAGAAGCTGGCGCAGGCCGACGCCTTTCGGTCCATCGGCCTCGACCGCCGCGCGGCACTGTGGGAGGTCCGCGCGCTCGACGGCAAGAGCGCCGCCGAGAAACTGCCGCTGTTCGACCAGCCGGCACTCAGCCTACGCGAGCTGGAGCCCGAGACGAGACTGCCGAAAATGCCGCTCGGCGAGCATGTCATCCACGATTACCGCTCGCTCGGCCTGTCGCTGAAGGCGCATCCGGTCGCCTTCCTGCGCGAGCGGCTCGACCGCGCCGGCGTCACCCCCAATGCCAGCCTGCCTTCCGTGCGCGACGGCAGGCGGGTCTCCGTTGCCGGCCTGGTGCTGGTGCGCCAGCGCCCCGGCAAGGGCAACGCGATCTTTCTCACGCTGGAAGACGACAAGGCCGTCGCCAATGTCATCTTCTGGGAAAGGACCTTCACCCGCTTCCGGCCCATCGTCATGGGCGCCCGGTTTGTGAAGGTCACCGGGAAGCTGCAGTCGGAATCAGGTGTCGTCCATATCGTCGCCGAGAAGATCGAGGATCTGACGCCCTGGCTGACCGTGCTGCTGGAGAAAGTGAGCGGGGCCGGGGCGCCGGGTGCCTCCTCTGCGGCCGCGAAGGCAGAGGCTCCTGATCGAGATAGCAGACCCGCGCCACGCAATGCGCCGGCCGGACAGGATCTCGCAACGCTGTCGGAAGAGGCGGAACGCGTCATGCCCAAGGGACGGAATTTTCAGTAAGCACGTGGGAACAAGCCGCGTGGACGCTCTACGGCGCCCCCCTCTGCCCTGCCGGGCATCTCCCCCACATGGGGGGAGATTAGCAGCGTCGCCGCCCCGCCTCCTCTGACAAAGTTGAAGGTTGGCGAAAGCCGAGGTAACAGCCAATCTCCCTCCTTGTGGGGGAGATGCCCGGCAGGGCAGAGGGGGGCGCTGGCCCGCCAGCCTCTCGCAACTCTACTATCAGCTAAGAACTCTAACTCGGCCCACCCAGCCTCGGCGGCGCCAGCACATCCTCGGCCGAGATGGTTCGCGCCTCGGAGGGCAGCATGATCGGTATGCCGTCGCGTACCGGATAGGCAAGCTTGGCGACCCGCGAGATCAGTTCGCCCCGCTCCGGATCCCAGGCTAGCGGCCCCTTGGTCAGCGGGCAGGCCAGGAGTTCCAGCAACTTGGGGTCGACATTGAAATTCTTTCCGTCACGCCCATCCGCCGCCATCGTGTCGCCTCCTGACCAACTATCGGAAGATGTGTTGAGATTCAGGTCAGGCCAAGTCGAAAATGGCGGCTTCCGAGAACCGGAGCGGAGCGTACTTTTCGCACGTGAGCCCCGGAAGCGCAGAAAGCCGCCATTTGCAGGCCCGCATCACCTGAATATCGGCACATCCTACTGCAGGCTCGAGCCAAAATCCTCATTCTCGCGCGCCAGCGTCATCTCGGTGATGGCGATCAGCGTCTCGGCCCGCGTCTTCAGGTCCGCGGCTTCCAGCAACGCCTGCTTCTCGGCCGGTCCATAGGGCGCCATCATCGACAGCGCGTTGACCAGCATGGCGTTTTCGGCCCGGCTGACGCTTTCCCAGTCGGCTTCCAGATCGTTGGCCTGCAGATAGGCGCGAAAGGCCCGCAGCAACGCCGGCCGGTCGATTTCATCAGCCGCCTGCTCCTCGTCGAGATCGGCCAGGAAGGGTGCCGGTTTGCACTGGCGGAACGGCGTCTTGACCGTCAGCTCGTGGGCGATGCGGAACCGGCACACGCCTTGCAGCGAAATCAGGTAGCGACCGTCGCCGGTCTCTGAAAAGGCGATGATGCGACCGATGCAGCCGACATTGCAAAGCTCCGGCTCGCCATCCTCGCGCAATGCGCCATTGAGACCGGGCTGGATGATGCCGATGAGACGCGAGCCGGCGACCGCCTCGTCCACCATCTGCAGGTAGCGCGGCTCGAAGATGTTGAGCGGCATGCGGCCGCCCGGCAAAAGGAGCGCGCCCTCGAGCGGAAAGATCGGGATCGTCAACGGCAAATCCTTGGCGAGCCGGTAATGCGCGTTTCCCGCTTGCACCTCATTCCTCCGATCGCTTCGATTGCGAAGCGTCAACCCTGCCCTGTCCTATCTGGCGCTCAGGCCCGACGCCGCAAGCCTCTGCGACAAAACAACCGATAACCGGCTCAGGAAAACAGCAACGCCGACAATTTGCGGCGCGCGGCAAGCGTCGCCTCGTCGGTCATGCCCCAAGCCTCGAACAGTTGCAGCAACTGGGTCCTGGCGCCGTCCTCGTTCCAGGCGCGGTCGGCCTTGATGATGGCCAGCAGATTGTCGGCCGCCGCGGTGCGATCGCCCCTGGCGTTCTGGATCATGGCCAGATCGAAACGCGCCTGATGGTCCTTGGGATTTTCTGCAAGCCGGCGTTCGAATTCGGCCGGGTTGCCGAGTTCGGCCGCCTGCGCGGCAAGCGCCATCTTGGCGCGCAGGGCGGCGAGCGCCGGCGCGTCCTTCTTGGCCTCGGGCGCCGTTGCCAGCAACGCCTCGGCGCCTTCCGTGTCGCCGGCTTCGAACAGCAGCTCGCCCAGCCCGCCAATCGCCTCGACCGTCTCCGGCGCCTGCGCCAGGATGGCGTCATAAATGTCGGCGGCGGCCTGCATGTCGCCGGCGTCGCGCGCTTCCACGGCCGCCGCCAGCGCCTCGGCCACCGGCGGCGCGCCATTGCCCTGGCCGCCGACCTTGGTGATGAATTCGTTGATCTGGCTCTCGGGAATGGCGCCCATGAAGCCGTCGACCGGTTGGCCGTCCTTGAAGGCGATGACCGCCGGAATCGACTGGATGCCGAGCTGGCCGGCGATCGAGGGATGGTCGTCTATGTTCATCTTGACCAGCTTGACCTTGCCGCCGGCGGCCTTGACCGCCTTTTCCAGCTGCGGCGTGAGCTGCTTGCAAGGGCCGCACCACGGCGCCCAGAAATCGACCAGCACCGGCTGGCGGCGCGATTCCTGGATGACGTCGGCGGCGAAGGCGGCGGTCGTCGTGTCCTTGATGACATCGCCGGCGCGGGCGCCCGCGGGCGCATCGCCAAGCGCTGCCTTCGCCGGCGCCGTGGCCGTTCCGCCATACTGCACCGTGGTGGCATACTGGCCGCCATTGTTTCCGAATGATCCGCCAAACGGATTGTTGTCGCTCATCTCGTCACCCTTTCGGTCGCGCTGCCGGCCCGCGGCTCGGCGCCATGTCTCAATTGGAAATCGGCTTCGCCATCCATGTGGCGATCATGCCGAGACTTTCAAGATAGCAGCATCGTGCCCGGTTGCCTCGACGAATCTGATGAGATCGGCCGCCGCGATCGACGTCGTCGCCTCGTTGGTCAGCGGATGCGCGTTGATGACGGCATGCGCCATCAAATCCTTGTCGAGCACCAGCTTGACCCTGTTTTCCCTGTCATTGATGACGCCGAAGACGGTGACGGCGCCCGGCGTGACGCCCAAAAGCTCCATCAGCATTTCCGGCTTGCCGAAGGAAACCCGGCTGGCGGCGCCGATCGACTGATGGATCTGCTTGAGATCGACGACCGCGTCCTCGCCGACGGTGACCAGGAAGAAATTGTCCTTCTTGTCCTTCAGGAACAGGTTCTTGGTGTGTCCGCCGGCGATTTCGCCGCGCAGCGCCTGCGAATCGGCCACCGTATAGAGCGGCGGGTGGCGTTTCGTCGAAACGGCGATGCCCAGTTCGGCGAGAAAGGCGAAAAGCTCGGCTTCGGTCTTCGGCATTGGATTTCTTCTTCGGCTGGTTTGCGGCCATGCCGTTTATCGCATCGGCCACGGAATCGGAATCATTTTTGCGCAAGCCTGGTGCGCGCCGCCGCGAAAGCCGGTTATTCCCATGCACGCGGCGATGGTGCGCGCCGCGACGAGGCGGCAATGGTCGGGCCGCCGCCCAACACGGCCCCCAGATCCGGCGAGAAGCCTTGTCACGGGCGGCTTGCCTGCATCATGGCGCCGGGCAGCAAAAAGCCTGTTATTTCCCTGTTGCAATCGCCGCGCTCTTCAGCCATATAGGCCCGGCTTGCGGCCAAGACGCCGTGTGAGCGGGTGTAGCTCAGGGGTAGAGCACAACCTTGCCAAGGTTGGGGTCGAGCGTTCGAATCGCTTCACCCGCTCCAATTTCCTTCAGGGGATCAAGCATCGAAAAGCCGCGGTTCGCCGCGGCTTTTTCGTTTTCTGTGGCGGTTGAAGCGCAGCCACCTCAAGCCTGCGAAGGGCGGTGGCGCAGGCAAATCGGATGGGCCTGGGCTTCCGCCGACATGAGCCGACGCAGCGGCAGCGCGTCCATGTCGCGGAGGCTCATCCAGCGTCAGGAGCCTGCCGTCCCGGGAGGCCGGGTCATGGTCGAGCTGATCAACGTGGCGGCCAGACGAGCTCACGCGGCAATGGATCGCGTTGGTATTGGCTATCGCTGCCGTGAGCGTCGCTCTCTTCAAAAATGACCGACCGGTGACAGGCCGGCAAACTATTCATCGGTGGCGGCGCAAGTCGCGGCCTCGTCGCCCCAGTCAGTTCATGGCCTGCAGATGCCGGTAGGAACGGTCGGTCAGCTCTTGCATATCCATATCATTGAGCCAGCCATGCCGAAATACGAGCTGATTTACTCTGACTGCGCCTTGTTCACGCCACGCCGCGCTTTCTGCTCCTCGAGCAGCGTATAAGCCACAAAATATTTGTAGATATTTCCGACATACTGAACCGTTTCGCGCCCAACCACCTTCGCGGCGCCGTTCTCCACATTGCCGAACCATAGATCGGGGTTGAGGCCCATCGTCTTCGCGGCACTGCGAAATTTGCGCAAGTTGCCAGGCCCGGCATTGTAGGCGGCAAGCGTCAACAGCGCCCTGTTGACTGGGTCGAGTTCGGCATCGTTCACATAGGTTGCCGACAAATAACGCATGTATTTTGCGCCCGCTTCTATATTGCGATCCGAGCTTTCCGCTATGCCGCTGATGCCTATCGCCTTATCGGCAGCAGTCGACGGCAACATTTGCATGATGCCGACGGCGCCCCGAGAGCTGCGTTCGCTCTGGTCGAGACGCGATTCCTGGTATCCCTGCGCGGCCAGCAGCAACGCATTGAGTTTGTAGGCAGCGCTATATTTCTCGAAGGCGTCGCGCAGAGCCTGGAATTTATCGACCTCGGACTGCTCGTAGGCGGAACGCACCATCTTGTCATCCTGGTAGTAGCGCTTCTTCAAAATGTTGCCGAAGGTCGTCCCGACCTTGTATTGCTTGACGAAAGCGTTGAGCCTTTTCATCAGTTCCGGGCTGTTCTTACGGACCGCCCAGGCGATTTCCCCGTCCTGCGCTATCGCAATGTCATCGTGCAGTTCGATGTTATCGAAGACCCTGGACCAGATCCGCGCCTTGTGGCCGTCGACCACGCACCAGGGCAGCAGGCCGGCATTGACCATCTCCAGAAGATCCTCATCCTCGAGATTTTCGTCGATCGGCGCGATGCCGATCTCGGCTTGGCCCGCCGCGCGCCGGTCGCTGTTGAGCTTTTGCAGATGCTCGAAATAGCTGCTGCTCGCGCGAACGCGGATTTCCTTGCCGCCGAGATCGTCGATGGCGGCGATTTTCGGCGCGGCCGGGCCGGTGACCAGGATTTCTTTCACGCCGCTCGCCAGGGGATCCGTGAAGTCGACGATCTGCTGCCGTGATGGGGTAATCGTCAGATTTGCCGCGACAATGTCTCCGCGCCCTTCGATGAGCGCGGGAAGCAGCCGGTCCCGGGCCACCGGCACGAAGGCCACACGAATTTTTTCGATTTCCTTTTTCTTGTTCTTGTTGATCTGCCGCTCAAGCGCCTGGCCAAACTCGACCGCCGTGCCAAGTTGCTCACCACGGTCGATGAAGTAGATCGTCTTGCTGTAAGGGACCAGGATTCGGATAAGACGTCTCTTTTCCATTCCGCCGTAGTCGCCGGTCCAGGCGTCAAATCCGGGGCGCAAAGCGGCCTCTTTGGACTGTGAGAGATTGGGGAAAAGCAGCGAGGCCAGGGCAAGCACGATGAGGGCCGGCACGATGCGCGCTACGGCCCTCCGGAAGATCAAAGCCGCGCCACGGCTGTTTCGCCTTGTCACCAGAAGGAAGAACTGAAAAGTATCGAGTATCAAGTCGGCCATTATCATCCCGGTTCACCCCTCTGCTTCGCCGAGCCATCAGATCATGGATCGAACGTCATCCTGAGCCAACTGTTGCTGGAGTATGGTATTCGAGTTTTCTTGTGCACGACAAAAGCCCGCATCTTGGCCAAGTCGAGCCAGATGGCGGAAACTCGGCCAGGAGCATGTGTTCTCCATTGAGGCATGCTCATTGGAAGCGATCGGCCATTTGCCACGGAACAAAGAAACGCCAGCGCGCCAACCGGCGCGATCCACGCGCAATGAAGTTGACATTGCCCCCCGCCTCCACGACCCTTGCACCGGCGTACCCACCGATGCCACCCGCTCCTTCATTGCGATCCGCATGGCGGTGCCTGGTCGCCAGCTTGCGGTTCGCTGCCCTAAATAGCAGTTTTGGCGTTGCAGCGCCACGCCCAAGGGCGGCCCGCAAGACCGTCGCGGCAATGGAACTGCTTTCGGACAAGATCATGCTGCAGCAAGAACTGGATCACGACGACGTTTCGACAGTCACACTGACCTGAAGGCATGAAAGCCGCCGCATGTAGGGGGAATTGCGGCGAAAACAACCAGTTGATGCATGTCGCCCGGAAGTGTCCTCGTTCCGGAACCACGACATGGACAAATCAGAACCTTGAGGCAAGATGGCGATGGAGCAGGCCGAGCGTGCCGGTTTTGCGCAGGTCGAGGAACGATGTTCTGGGTCACCCCCGTTCGTTGCTATTCCCGTGAACGACGTCGACCGTACGGCCGGATCGCTTGGGGTGCGACTGGCGCCGCGCCACCCGGTCGGCGACCGCGAGCGACCGTTTCAGCGACGTTGGCGCCGAGGAGGTAAATCAGTTAAAACTAAATCAGGCGGAATTATTGTCCGCGATTTCAGGAGACGACATGTCCGAGGAGCATGTTGAGCGTCGGCTGGCGGCGATCCTGGCGGCTGATGTGGTCGGCTATAGCCGTCTTATGGAGGCCGACGAGGAGCACACGCTCAATCTCCTTCGGCAGCATCGACGGGAGTTCTTCGATCCGACCGTCACCAAGCACGGTGGGCGCATCTTTAAAGTGATGGGTGACGGCTTCCTGGTGGAGTTCGGCAGCGTAATCAATGCGGCGCGCTGCGCGGTCGAGATCCAACGCGGCATGTCCGAGCGGAATGTCGGCATCCCCGAGGCCCGGCATTTCAAGTTCCGCATTGGCATCAACCTTGGCGACATCATCGTCGACGGTGATGATTTCCATGGCGACGGCGTCAATCTTGCGGTGCGGCTGCAGGGGCTCGCAATACCCGGCGGCATCGCCTGCTCGGAAGTGGTGCGCCATGAGGTCGGCAACAAGCTGGGCGTCGACTTCGCCGATCAGGGCGCCAGGACCGTCAAGAACATTGCTCAGCCGGTGCACGTCTATTTCGCCAATTGGGACCAGGGCGTCTCGCAAGTCGAGACGCATATTGCAGCCAGGAGCGTCCAGACACTGGTGCGGTCCGACAAGCCGTCGGTGGCGATCCTCCCCTTCGCCAATCTGAGCAATGATCCCGACCAGCAGTATTTCAGCGACGGCATCACGGAAGATATCATAACCGACCTCTCGAACGTCTCCGGCCTGTTCGTGCTCAGCCGCAATACCGTGTTCGCCTTCAAGGGCAGGACCGACAAGATGGAACGCATCGCCAGGGAACTTGGCGTCGGCTACATTGTCGAGGGCAGCGTCCGCAAGGCGGGAAACCGGGTCAGGATCAATGCCGAGCTGATCGAGGGCGCCACGGACGGACACGTCTGGGCTGCCCGCTTCGACCGCGACCTCACCGACATCTTCGCCGTGCAGGACGAAATCGCCAAGGCGGTCGTGGCGCAGCTCAGGGTCAGGCTCCTGCCCGAAGAGAAGAAGGCTATCGAGCTGGCGCCGACGGACAGTGTCGAAGCCTATACGCATTATCTTCGAGGCCGCGATTACAGCCACATCGCGACCAGAGCGAACCACCTGATGGCCAGACAAAGCTACATCAGGGCCATCGAGCTTGATCCGGGATATGCCCGCGCTTATGCAGGCTTGGCGGTCTGCGACGTACGCCTTCAGTCGATCTACGGCTCTTCGATCCAGGTGGACGACATTCTCGCGACCGCCGACAAGACCCTGGCTCTGGACCCGAATCTGGCCGAGGCGCATTCAGCCAGGGGCTTTGCCCTGTCCCTCGCCGACCGCCGCTCCGAGGCCGCGGCGGCGTTCGAACAGGCCCTCACGCTCGACCCCAACTGCCACGAGGCCAACCGCTACTATGCCGAGTTCTGCGTGACCGGCGGCCAGTTCGAGCTCGCCGCGACGTACTTCCTGCGCGCGATGGAGATTAAACCGACCGACTACGGCGCACCGGTCATGCTGGTGAACGTCTTCCGCACTCTCGGCCAACAGAACGACGCGGAGCTTTATGCGCGGATCGCATTGGAGAGAGCGGAAGAGGAACTCCGTCTGCATCCGGAGAACGCCAATTGTGCCTGCCTGGGAGCGATCGTGCTGGCCTTCCTTGGTGAACGCGAGAAGGCCGCGAAGTGGCTTGGCCGGTCTCTGGAAATCGACCCTGGCGATATCAACGTCCAATACAACGCCGCTTGTACCTATGCGTTGCTGGGAGAATTCGAACGCTCGATCGACCTTTTGGAAGTGTGGCTACCGCAGGCTGGCGCCGAGATGAGACTCTGGTTCAAGAACGATTCCGATTTCGCCTCTGTTCGCAGTCATCCCCGCTACCAGAAGTTGCTCCAGCTCCTGCAGTAGCGATACGCATTGTTCTTGGGGCAATTTTGTTGCCGACAATCAAGAACCGTCCTTCAGGAAGAATTAACCCGACAAACCAACGCCCTCGCCATCTCACGGATATTATGTTATGTTACTAATATAACCGAGAGGTGGGGAATGGGTACCCGGTTCAGGCTGTTTGTTCAGCCTCCGTTCGAAGACCCTACGTCAAGCCCCGAGATCATTACGGTTTCTTCCCCGCGAGGCAGCGTCGGAGCTGGCCCGTCCGACGATCGTATGTATGTCGTCGAGCCGGTCGACAAGACGCGGCCCTATGGCGTCAACCACGGCCCGTTGGGTACGCCCGTTATCTCCCTGCCGCCCTGGACGCGAGCGATCCTCGATCCGGCCGTTCCCGATGAGGAAGGCAATTTCGATCATTATCAGCCCTCGACGCCCGGCTTCGAAGCAGCCCACGCGTTCGGGTGCGCGCGCTTCACCCTCGACGTTTGGGAGCGTTACATCGGCCAGCCGATCACCTGGCATTTCCACGATCACTACGACCGTCTGGAAATTTCGATCCTGCCAGGTTGGGACAACGCCCAATACGGCTATGGCTTCCTTGAGCTCGGCAGCCAATTCGTGAAGGACGGACGCACGCTCCCGTTCAGCCTCGACTTCGATATTATCGCGCACGAGGTTGGCCATGCATTCGTCTACAGCGTCCTTGGCATACCGAACCCGGGCGCTGAGTTCCCCGAATATCTGGGCTTTCAGGAGGCCTTTTCGGACTGCGTTTCGTTGATCGCGGCCATGCATTTTCCCTCCGTGATCGATAATGTCCTGACGGTGACGCGTGGGAACCTCTACATCGCCAACCAACTCTCTCGATTCTCGGAATTCTCGCCGCACCGCCAGATACGCGAGGCCAACAACAAGCGGACGATGGCCGACTTTGCCGACGGCTGGACCGACGAGCATGCACTGTCACAACCTCTCACGGGCGCCGTCTTCGACATTCTGGTCGATGTCTTTCACGAGAGCTTGGTGGCTCGAGGACTGATCTCGCCGGAGGCCGAAAATCTTGCCGACCTCGCCGAGATCGATCCAGCCGCCGAGCTGCCGATCCAGGAAGTCTTTGACCGCGATTTCGCTCGCAACCCGGAAGGTTTCGTCGAAGCGCTGCTCGACGCGCGGGATATCGTGGGTACCTATCTCGCCGAGACGCTTTGGGCTCTCGCCCCGGATTTCCTGGACTACCGTGACGTGGCGAGAACGATGCTCGCGGTCGACGACAGCATGACCGGAGGAGAACTATCGAGGATCATCTTCCGGGATTTCGACCGAAGAGGGATTTTTCGCTACCGTGCCGGGCCTCGCCTGACGAAGCCAAACCGAAAGAGCCATGTTCATGAGGGCCGAATCGCTCATCCACTAGACCAGGCGCGCCTGCCGGACATGAGCTATTTCGAGAAATATTGGATGTCCAGAAGTGGCGCCGACCTTTGACCGACATGCAGATGATGGGGTGATCCATGACGACTGAAACCATTCTAAGTACCTCAACCATACATTTGTTCGGTAGAGTTCTTGAAGATTTGAAGCTCAAGAAGAGGGTCGATGGGGGACGGCCTCCAAGGCTTGGCAACAATAGATTCCTGCAGAACCAGATCGACGCTTCCGGTAGCCTGCTGGCAAGGATCTATGCGTTCACCTTTGAAGCGCAGTTCTACGAGCTGGCCCGACCGACCATACTTCTTGTCCATGGGCCTGGCACTGTCGTTGATTATCCGGCCCCGGGGGACACCGATCTCAAGGTCATGAGCCGCGGTCCAAGCGACCCTGCCTATACCGGACTGTCATCGCAGATAGGCTCGTTCGCGCGCGGAATGCAGGTCTGGGTCTACGACAAGAGTGACCTGACAATGCGGCTGGAACTCGACACCGGAACGCTCGAAGATGTCCTGTTGAGTGCTGAGCTGGACCCGCGTTCGTTTGGTCGATCGGGCGGAGCAATGGGCAGATCCGGCGGTGCGATGGGGCGATCCGGCGGCGCCATGGGCAGGTCCGGCGGTGCGATGGGACGGTCCGGTGGCGCCATGAACCGCGGCGGGCGCGGCGATATGGACTAGCGTTTTCGATCGTTAATTGAGAAGGCCGAAGGGAGATGGGCCATGGCGAGAGTAGATATAGTACGTGTCGATACACCTGAAGGGAATGCTGTAAGAGGCGGAGATCCGGTTACGGTCAGTGTGACGGTAGCCCCAGACCGTGGTTGGTTTAACGACACGGAATACCTGGTAATTGACTTTATCGATGCTGGCACTTTAAAGAGCGAGCCATATCTAGTGGTATTCGACAACGACGTAACCATTGAAGATACGACGACAATTACCTTTAAAGTTAAAGCACAAGACGGGGCTTCACCCGGGGAATACTACGTTCGCATCAAGAATGAAACTTTCGAGGAAACCATCGTAAGCGGCTCTGAGGATGGAACCATCACTGTGTCCCTGAAGCTGGTCACTTCCAAGCAAAAAAGCTGTGACTAGCCGTAAAGTCACAAGTCACATCGGTATCAACGGCTCTGCCCTCATGCCGGCGAAATCTTGCCAGGGTTCATGATGTCCGCGGGCCAAGCATCTGCTTGATCATGCGGCTTCCGCGGCGGCCTCCCCCAAGTCTTTCAGCTCGCTCCTTGTTACGGACGAACCCCGGCTCCCGGAAGGCCGTTCGACTTTGGGCGTTCTTGAGAGCCCCAACCATGAGCGCCAGAAATCAGCCCTTCGCCCCCTCCGCCTTGCGGACCGACGCCTGGTGCACCAGCGAGGTCCAGCTGTTGGTCGAGGCGAGGTGGCAATAGAGCAGGTCGAGCGCGCCTGACTTTCTGAGGTCGAGGAAAGCCTCGTCGCTCAATTTGTTGAAGGCCGCTTCGTCGATCACCTGGAAATCGGTGAGGTTGAGCACTTCGCCGCCTTCCAGCGTCACCTTGCTCTGGCGCG
The DNA here is from genome assembly GCF_004791165.1 of Mesorhizobium sp. M8A.F.Ca.ET.218.01.1.1. Classification (GTDB taxonomy): domain Bacteria; phylum Pseudomonadota; class Alphaproteobacteria; order Rhizobiales; family Rhizobiaceae; genus Mesorhizobium. Next base: position 24,445 of record NZ_SRUZ01000015.1, read on the forward strand.
GCGAAAACAGGCCATGCGCGTCGATCTTGTCGACCATCTCGCGGGTGGCCCTGAAGTCGATCTGGAACTGGTTGCAGAAGGCGAGCGCCTGCTTGGTGGCCTCGGTCGGTTCGTTTCCGCTGAAGAACGGCAGCACCTTGTCGTCACGGAACGGTGCCACGAGCTGGTCGACGACACGCTCGCTCGCCCGGTCGACGCACAGCGTCAGCCGGCCGGCCGACGTCGGGTCCTCGGCCAGGATGAAGGGATAGCGGCGGACATAGGCCGGGATGTAATGCGGCGCGTTCCACATGCCGTCGGCATCGACGAACAGGTTTTCGTCCTGGCGCACGCCGGTGATGATGACAGGCGCCTTGCCGGCGCCGATGAAGACGATCGGGTAGGAGCGCATCGCCGCCGGCATCTCCGACGCCACCACCGGAATGGCGTGCGCCGAGCCCGCGAAGGAAAAATCGCTGCGCGCGGTCAGCCCCAGCGAGCCGTGCCGGATCGGGTTGAGCGCCTCTGGCCTCGTATAGAACAACGGCATGGCGTCGCCCCCCTTTGCCGGCGCCGTCCCTGTTTTCGCACCACTTTCAGCCATCGTCCGTCCTTTTCTCCCGCAAGCCGTTCAAGCCGGCCAATCAGCGTCCGGCGTCGCTGCCGAAGCTCTGTCTTGTTGCGCCAGGCGCGTATCGGAACAAAGTACTACAGTGTCGCCGGCACGCGCAAAAGGACATGGGCTGCTGTATTTTGCGGTTTGCGGCGGTGAATTGTCTTGGGCGCCGAGCGCTTCGCGCGATGGCGCACAACCCCAGGAAAGTGTTCGACGATTTTCCGTTCTGAACGACGGGAATTAAACAGTTCTGGACAGCTCGCGGCGAAGCGGCGACAGTGCTGCAAACGGCTTTGAGGCGAGCGCAATGGCGGCGGCCGCGGATTTCGAACAAGCGATCGGGCAGGCGTTCATCGTCGAGACCGGAGGCGGGCGTATCTCGCTCGAACTGAGCGCCGTCAACCGCATCGCGGCCAGCCCGCGCCCGGGCGGCGGTTTTTCCCTGCTGTTCCGGGGACCGCGCGAGATCGCGCTGCCGCAGGCGACCTACAGCCTTGCCGGCACCAGCGGGGTCCACGACATCTTCATCGTGCCGGTTGCAGCCGACGCGGCCGGCCGGACCTACGAAGCGGTGTTCAATTAACGCCGGTTTTGAGCTGCAGGGCCAAAAAGCGACAATCTTAGCCGTCGGCGCCGCCCCTCACTGTCGCACATCTCTCCCCGTAAACGGGGCGAGAGCGGCTGGCCGCAACGCCGGCGCATTTTCTGCAACGCTTGTGATTGGCGAAAGCGGCGATGACAGCGCCCCTCGCCCCGTTTACGGGGAGAGGATGCCGGCAGGCAGGTGAGGGGCAGCGCCAACCAACGATCATGGATCCGCCGGAGAACAGGCCATCAGATCATAGACGCCCTTGTCCTCGACGACGACAAAGCCGAGATCGAAATAGAGCCGCCTTGCTGGGTTGTTCTTCTCGACATGGATCGATATTAGTTTGCCGGCTAAGCATGCCTCGTCTTTCAGGTCGCGCAACAGGGCGCCACCATAGCCCTTGCGGCGATGCACAGGCAAAAAAGCGATGTCGATGATGCGGTGTTGGCTTGGCCAGCGCTCGACATAGAGCCGGCCGATGTCTTGCCCGGCATGGCTCACCACGAGCCAGTCGGCCTGCGGATAGTGCTTGTGGTAGTGCGCGTGCTGCGCCTGGAACTGCATGTCGAGAAAGGCGGCCTTCTGCGCCTCGCTCCAGTCCGTCACGGCGAGCTCTTCCATGCGGGTCGAGGCATAGAGCCGCGACAGGAAGGCAATGTCCGCCTCCGCGGCGGCACGGAAAGCGAGGCCGGCCTGCCGTGACCGGGACCACGCCGGAGCGGGATAGACCAAAGCCACGCCGCTTGCGGTCAACGTCAGACCGGCGGCGTCAGGTCGCGCACCACCGCGATCTGCTTGAGGTTGCCGGTGGCCAGAGCCGTCCAGCTCCACTCCCATTCGGAACTGTCCATGGCCATCTGGTTGATCGTCCACAGACCATTGGTCCCATCGTTCGTGATCATCATGCTGAACAAGGCAAGGCGACCATCGGCATTGTAGTCGAGCGACAGCCGTGTGTTGGCGCCGGAGGCGCTGAAATCACGCCATCCAGACCAGTTTTGGGTGGCCGCGTCGTATTGGGCGTTGAACGAGTGGACATGCTGCTGGTCGGAGGCGACCAGCATGATGTCACCGTCCCCCTGGATGCCGGCGCAGAGCGTGTATCTGGGAACCCTGCTGTAACCGGGCGTCGCCCAGTTCGTCCAGGTGTCGGAGCCCGCCGGCAGTTGCTTGGTATGCAGGACCTGGCCCGGCTGCGTCATGGCAAAAAGATTGGTGGCGCCCAGCGGGCCGACGATCGGCGCCATTTCCGTGAAAGGATAGCCGGCGTCGATCTGCACCCATGGCGTCCAGTCGGCCACCGTCAGCGCTTGGGCCTTGGCCTGCTGGCAGCGATAGAGATGAAGGGCTGAGTTGATGCCGAAGAGCGCAATGCGGCCGTCCGCCTGGCGCAGCGCCGTGACCGCCACGAGCTGGCCGGTCAGTTGTATCCAGGCGCTCCAGGGCTGTGCGGGCGGCCTGAGCTCGTCGACGGTGACGACGATCGGCGTCGTGGTGCCGGGCGGCGTGATGGTTTTCTGAACCTGAACGATCACGTCCGGGTTCTGGTAGATCCACCAGATGCGGCCCTGATTGTCGGTGAGGAAGATTTCGACGCGGCCGTCAGCGTCGCGCGCCATCGAGAGTTTCTGGTAGCTTGTTGCGCCGGGCGGCGCGCCAATGCCGACCGGCGGGTTCCATTTTTCGACCGGACCGACCTGGTTGGCGTCCTCCGTGATGAAAGACAGGTTGGTGGTGCCGGTCGGTTGGGCCACCACGGCGACGCGCCCGTCCTTGGTGAGACCCGCGGTCATGATCACCCAGGCGCCGGCGGCGATGGGAGACCATGCGGCAGGCCACGCCCCGTTGGGCGCGACTTGGGCCTTCTGGATCAGCCGTCCCGCCGCGGAATCGATGCCGACGACCATCAGCCGCGACAGTTCGAAGAACGACACGCCTGGCACGTGCCCGGTTGGCGCCGCATGGGAGGGTAAGTGAGCGTCTTCGTTAGCCATGGTAACGGCCCCGCCTTGTTGGCTCGAAAATCAGGTTCTCGGTGGGAACACGCCCTGCAGGGCGATGCAGAAATTGCAGGTGAGATAAGGCTGCAGATTGTTGTGCGGCTGGTCACCGCCGGCAGGCGCGAGCATGTTGTCGTTCATTGGCGTCAGCGCGGGTATCGGCGTCCCTGGAACATAGGCGAAAGCGCCACCCGACTTGCCGAGAATTCTCGACGGGCTGGGCACCTGGACGTCGGCGACGTCCTGGGTTCCGACCATAACGTTGTGCGCATGGATCGGTATTTCGCTTTGGAGCAGCGTCACCGTCTCCGAGCCGCTACTCTCTCCGAGATCGTGCAGTGACAGGCCAGGTCCCTGACCGGGGTGCATTGGCGCGCTGCCCTGGAGATTGGGCAGCGCGAAGTTCGACTTGCCGTCGCCGCCATAAGTCGTGCCGAGCAACGAGAACAACGCCGTGTTCTGCGACAGCGGCAAAATCTGCCCGTCGCACAGCGCCCAGCCCTTGGGCGCGAAATTGAACGGGAAAATGCGGATTTCCGCAACGAACGGATCGGCCATGACGGTCCTCTCAGGTCTGCGACGGGAAAATGCCGAACAGCGAGATGATGAAGTTGATGCATAGATACGGCTGGAAATTGCTATGCGGCTGGCTGCCGCCGACGGGTGACACCATGGTCGCGGCCATCGGCCCATCGGGCGCCTGGCCATCGATGTACATGAAGATCGTCCCCGTCGTCTGGTCGAGGACATTCCCGCCCGGATTGGTCCCGGTACCGGTTTGGCCCGATGCCAGCATGGGATGCGAGTGAGCCGGGATCTGCTGGATCGACAGCGTGATTTCCTCCGCGCCGCCAGTCTCGGCCAGGGTGAAGCCGTTGCCCTGATGGAGCGGTAGCCGGCCACGCAGGTCGGGCAGCGCGAAAGTGCTTTCGCCGTCGCCGCCATAGGTGGTGCCGATCAGTTGGAACAGCGTCTCGTTTTCCGAGATAGGCAGCAGTTGTCCTTCGCAGAGCATCCACCCAGCCGGCGCGAAATTGCCGGCAAACATGCGAACTTCGCCAACATAGGGTTGTGCCATGATCGCGTTTCCTCAGGTCTGCGACGGGAAAATGCCCTGCAGGGCGATGCAGAAGTTCAATGTCAGGAAAGGCTGCATGTTGAGGTGCGCCTGCGAACCGCCAACATTGGCGATGCTGGCAGGGTGCAACGAGGTCAGGTTGGTAGCCTGCGCATAGCCATTGTTGAAAGCCCCCAGGAAATTCCCGGAGTTCAGGGGCACCGTGCCGTTGGCGTTCGTCGCTCTCGCCTGGTGAACATGGGTCGGCAATTCCGCAATCGACAGCGTGTGGGATTGCTCGCCGCCCCGCCCGCCGAGGTCATGCCCGTTGCCGACATGGATCGGGACCCTGCCCCGGAAGTCCGGCAAGCCGAAATTTACCCGGCCGTCGCCGCCAAAGGTCGTGCCGAGCAGTGAAAACAGAGCCTGGTTCTGATTTATGGGAAGCAGTTGGCCGTCGCAGAACGCCCACCCCTTGGGCGGGAAACCGAAGGACATGATGCGGATTTCGGACAGAAACGGCTCTGACATGCGATACCCTCCCACTGCCGCTTCGGACTATACACGTCACGAATTATAAGTCTACTGGTAATACTTAATCCGGATAAATTTTCATAAATCTCCACCGGATCGCTTACTGGCAACTTCAAGTATATTGTTAACTATATACTTTACAGGCCTCGATTGAGGCGTATGTAAGAATCGCCTGGCGAGTTCGTCGCCCGTTCAGACTATGGCGTCGAATAGAAGCCCGCCGTACCACCGGTGCCGATCGTGACACTGACAGTGCCGCTGTTGATGGCTTGCACATAGCTCATGACAGCCGCGGCATCGGTTGCCGCGCCCGCGTAAGCCGCGGCGCCGCCATGCAAGCCAACATGGACATCGAACCGCGTGCGGAGACGCATGTCTGTGCCACCATTGGCACCCGAACCTGTGAAATTGTTGGCCAGGCCGCCAGCACCGCCGAGGGTCAGCGAGACCGTCTGGGCGTCTCCAGCAACCGTGCCGGCGTTCAGTTCGAAACCGTGGTTGCCGAATGTGCCTGGATTGCTGGCGGTGTTGCCTTGTACCACGGCCGTCAGCTTGTGGTTGCCGCCATCGACCGCATCACCCGTCTGCAGCAGAATGCCATCATTGTTGTACTGATAGAGCAGGTTGTTGGTGATCGTCACGCTGGAATCGGCGCCGCCCAACGTGACGAAGCCGATATCGCTGCCCTGGGCCGATCCGCTGTTCGCCACGCCGGCGACGCCGATCGTGTTCGAATCGATCGTGCCGTTGAACGAGCTGGCGCCGGAGCCGGTGCTGATGCCCAGAGCCGTGCCCAGCGCATCGCGCATCGTATTGTGGGCGATGTTGAAGGTCAGGTTCGCCACGTCGCCGGCGCCGCCCGAACTGATCGTGATGCCGCCGCCGCCCGAGACGATGTTCTGGTTGTTGTTCGACAGCGTGTTGCCGAGCGCTCCAGTGGCGCCGCCGAACACCAGATCCGACTGGACGTTGCCGTGCAGATCAAGCTGGAACAGGTCGCCGCGCGCGGAGGTGAATGTCGAGCTCTGGACGGTCGCGTTGAAGACGCCGTTCGTCGCCTGGAACACCAGCGCGTCGCCTGACGAGTTTCCTGCGGCGGCGTTGGTCGCGAAGGTCGAACCGGTGATGGTGATCCGGTTGAGAGTCTCGCCATTGTTGTTAAAGACGTGGAATGCGTCCAGCGCCGCGCCGGTGAAGGTGGAATTCGAAACCGTAGCGGTGCCCTTGAGGCCGGTGAAATAGGCATTGCCTTCGCCGACTCCGGCAACGCTGGTGCCATTGCTGCCGTTGATGATCGTATGGTCCAGCGTGAAGCCGGTGACGTTGTTGCCCAGAATGCCGTAATTCTGGAAGTCGTTCATCTGCAGGCCGTTGAGCTGCACATCCGTCGTGCCGTTCAGGTAGATGCCGACGCCTTGCGCGGTGCTGCCATCCGCGCCTGTCTTGCTGGAGATGACGCCGCCGCCCGAGGCGCCGACCGTTGCACCATTGCCGGTCACATGCAGGCCACCCAGGGCACCCGTGGTGTCGAGGATAATGCCGGTGGCACTGCCGCCGCTGGAACTGATGCGCTGGAACGTCAGGTCGCTCGCACCGATCGTCGTGTTGGCGACGTTGAGTGCTGTGGCCGTGCCCGAGCTGATCACGCTGCCGGTGCCGGTGGCGCTGATCGTGCCGCCGCCCGTCGCGCTGAAGCCGGCGACGTTCGAGCCGGTCAGCGTCAGCGTGTTGGTGAAATTGATCGTCGATCCGCCGTTGCTGGAAAGCGCTATGCCGGCGCTGGAGCCGGTTGCCGACACCGTGCCGCTGAAGGTGGCCGTGCCGCCGGTGCGGCCTGCGATGCTGATGACGTTGCCGACGGCGCTCGTCTTGGCGATCGACCCGCCATAGGTGATGGCCGCGGTGCCGCCGCTGACGTCGAACGCGGTGCCCGAGGCGCCGCTCAGCGCACCGGTGCCCAGGTTTACCGTGCCCGTGACGTTGGTCAGGGCGACATTGTTGACGCCGCCGCCCGAAGTGGTCGAGGTGAAATTGATGCCGGCCGCGATGCCGTTGAGGTTGATCGCTTGGGCGGCACTCGCGCTGATCGAGCCGGTGGTGACATTGACCGTCCCGCCATTGGTCGCGGTGAAGGCCGTGTTGGAGCCGCCCGTTGTGACCACGAGGTTGGCGAAGCTAACGGTCGAGGCCTGGCCGCCATTGTTGATCGAGACGGCGGCGCCGGTGGCATTATTGTGGGTGACGGCGCCGGTGAAGCTGACTGTGTTGGCTGCCGTCGCGCCGGAGATGACGACGCCGCTGGCGCCGATGTTCGACGTCACCGCGCCGGCAAAGCCGAAGCTGCCGCCGGTGCGGTTGGTGATGCTGACCGCGGTGCCGATAACGCTGGTGACCGAGCTCGTGCTGTCGAAGCCGAACGCCGCATTGCCGCCGATCACGGACAGGCCGCTGCCGCCCGTGGTATCGACATTGGTGGCGGTGACCGTTCCGGAGGCCGCGCCGAATTTGATGCCGGTCGCGGCCGAGGCCGCGATGAGGGAGACATTGGTCAGCGTCGTCGTGCCGGTTGCGCCGGCGCCGAAGTCGATGTCGGCGGCCGTGACGTTCCTGATCGTCATGTTGCTGATCGTGGCATTCGCCGTCGCGCCGCTGATGCCGATCGCGGCATTCACGCCCGCGCCGTCGTCGCCGTTGATGGTAAAGCCGTCGATGATGTTGCCGCTGGCCGAAAGCGTGATGACGCTGCTGCCATCGGCGCTTGTCAGCGTGGTGGTGCCGCCCGGCGTCTGATCGGCGATGGAGATGGTGTTGCTGGCCAGCTGGATCGTCGACGGCACCGTCAGCGCCAGGTTGATGTTGCCATTGTCGAAGCCGCGCACCTGCTGGCCGGTCAGCAGGTTCAGCGTGTCGTTGCCATTGGTGCCCTGTGCGGTGATGGTGCCGCCATCGTTGACGAGGACGATGATGTCCGTTGCGGCCGCGTTGAATTCGGCGTCGGCCAGCGTCGCCAGATTATTCTGGTCGCGGCCGCTGCCGTCGCCGGTCGACGCCGCGCCGACGAAATAAACCTTGCCGACACCGAAGCCGAGGCCAGGCGTGGCCTGGAAGTTCACATCCTTGAAATTGTAGGTGCCCGCGGCCGGCGCGACGGAAGCGTCGATGCCGACACTGGCACTGATGGTCGACAACTGGTCGGCGGTATCGCCGTCGCCAAAGGTGAAGGCGACGTTCGTCGTGCCGTTCAGGAACACGCCGGTGTTGACGCCCGCGATGCTCGAACTGTTGCCGGCGAGGTTCGCATCGCCGAGCCGCACCGTCTGGCCGCCGGTGGCGCCTCGCAGGTCGACGCCGATCGAGGTGCCGGCGGCGGCGGCATTGGTGACGTCGAAATCGTTGGCCGTGATCGCCGCGTTGATCGTCGAACCGTTGAGGTCGAAAGCCACGGCCGCGTTATCGTTCAGGCCGATGTCGAGACCGTTGAAGGAAAGCGCCGCACCCTGCGTGCCGGTGACGTCGACGCCGCGAGAGGTGATGCCCTGCAGACTGACCGTGCCGAGCGCTATGGCGCCGCCGCCCGAGGAGGCGACATTGGCCAGCGAAATGCCGGTCGTGGCGCTGGTGGTGGATACTGAGGAGAAGTTGAGCCCCGCCGCGCCGATCGTGATGCCGCTGAGGTTCAGTGCGGTGCCGCCGCTGGTGGTGGCGATCGTGTTGCCGCTTCCGCCGGCGGTAACAGTGCCGGCGCCCGTGGCGCTGAACCCCGTGCCCGCCGCCGTGGTGATCGCCAGCCCACCGCCGCCGAAATTGATCGCCACAGGGGCGCTGTTGCCGCTGATCGCGACGCCCGCGCCGGTCGAGCTCATAGCGATGGTATAGCTTGCGCCGTTGATGTTGAAGGTGCCGCCGGTGTTGTTGACTATCGTAACGCCGGAACCCGCACCGGTGAAATTGTTGGATGCCCCCGAGGCGGTCACTGTGCCGCCGGTATTGTTGTTCAGGTAGATACCATTGCCATTGGACGTCAGGTTGCCGCTCAGCGAGACGAGCCCGGCCCCGGCCAATCGGTTCTGCACTTCAAGGGCTGTGCCGGCGGCGGCCGACATGGTGGCGCTGCCCGAATAGCTGACTGCCGCCGTGCCCCCGCTCACGATGAACGAGACAGCCGCGGCGCCGGTCAGCGCGCCCGAGCCAAGGTTAACCGTGCCGCTGGTGTTGACAAGGTTCACATTGGTGCTGCCGCCGCCGGACGAGGTCGAATCCAGGGCGATGGTTGCAGCGACGTTGGACAAGGCGATCGCCGTGCCGCTGGTTGAATTCACGCTTTCGGCGCCGCCAGTGGCGGTGATGCCCATCGTGGCGCCACCCCCTCCGGAAATGCCGACGCCGGTCGTGGTATCGATCGTCACGCCGCCGGTGAAGCTGGTCGTGCCGCCGGTCTGCGTAAGGCCCGCGCCGCTCGTCGTGTCGATGTCGGCGAGGCCGCCGACGTTGAGCGTACCACTGGCCCAACCGATGCCGCCGCCGGTCGACAGTACGTTGTTGACCGTCACCGTGTTGAAGTTGAAGGTGCCGGCATTGGTGTTTACCGCGCTGATGCCGGCGTCCGCCATGCCGGAGATGTTGGTGGCGCCGGTGACGGTGAAGGTCCCGGCGACGCCGTCGAAGATGATGCCGCTCGCGCCGCCGGTCGCGGTGACGCTGCCGATCGTCATGCCAACCGTCAACGGGTCGAGATCGATGGCGGTGCCACTGGTGGTGTCGACCGAGCCGCCGCTGCTGTTGAGCGCAAAAGTGGTGGCTGGCGGACCCTTGGCATCGACCAGCAGGCCGGTGCCGTTGTTGTTGAAGACAGTGAACGTGCCGAGATCAAGCGTGCCGCTGGTGCTGGTCAGGCTGAGGCCGTCGCCCTGGACCCGCGCGCCTGTCGTGCCGATGTCGAGCGTACCCACCGAGACCGTGCCGCCGGCGCCGGTCGAATCGAAGGTGACATTGCTGAAGGCGAGGCCGCCGCCGGTACCGCCGGTGACCGTGTTGCCGGCAAAAGATCTGACAGCGATCGAATTCTGCGTCGCGTTGATGTTCTGGCCGACGAACGACGCTGCCAGCGCCGATCCCGTCGATTTCAGCGTGTTTCCGTCGATCGACAGCAGCAGCTTGTCGGCCGTTGCGCCGCCGCTGGTGATGAAATCGAGCGCCCTGCCGCCGGCGGCGATGTCGTTGTTCCTCAGGAAGAAACTGGAGGCGGCCGACGCGCTGCCGGAAATACCGGCGCCGGTGCCGGTGTTGCTGATGATGAGGTTCTGGACGCCACCGGTGATCAGGCCCGAGCCTGATGTCGCCAGGCTGACGACCGATCCGGCGTTGTTGCTCTGCAGGACAGGCCGCAGCGTATCGATGCCGGCGGGGGCCGAGACGACCGTCGAGTTCTGCACGGTGGTGAAATGGAACGACGCCCCGGCGCCGCCGCTGGCGTCGACGCCGAGCTGCGAGACATCGACGGCAGCGTCGCCGCTCTTGAAGGCGAGCAGCACCTGTCCGTCGTCGAGCTGGAACGACGTCCCGCTGAGATCGATGGTTTCCTGGCTGCCGTTGACGTTCTTGTCGATCAGCACCACGACGTTGGCGGTGGACGCCTGGGCGCCGATATAGCTACCCGGATTGGCAAGGCTGCCGTCGCCGGTGCCGCCTTCAACGACGTAGTAGACGCTGATCGTCGACAGGTTCGAAATGTCGCCGGTGAAATTGACGTCGTTGAAATTGTAGTTGCCATTGGTCGGCAGCGTGTCGGTGGCGTGGATGACCTGACCGCCGGTGGTGGCGATCGACGATTCGGCCGGACCCTGGCCGTCGCCGAAGACCAGCTTGGCGTTGGTGGTGCTGGAGAACTGCACGCCATAGCCGACATTGGCGATGGTCGAGGTCTGGCCACTCGGACCGGGGTTGTTGTTGACGAGGTCGCCGAGCTGGATCGTGCCGGTGCCGGTCGTGCCGGCCATGTCGATGCCGATCGTGCCGGCGAAGCTGCCGCCATCGACGTCGAAATCGCCAGCCGTGATGTTGCTGGCGCCGAGCGCGGCGCCGCTGAGGTCGAGGCCGATCGCGTTGGTGGCGCCGAGCCCGATGTTGAGGCTGGTGAAATCAAGCGTCGAGCCGATCGTGCCGGAAATGTCGACGCCACGCGAGGTGATGCCTTCCAGGTCGACCGCGCCGAGGCTGACGGCGCCGCCGCTGACATTGTTCAGCGCAATGCCGGTCGCCGCCCCGGCGACCGTGATGGAATCGAAGGTGACGCCGCCGGCGCCGACTGTCGCGTTGCCGAGGTCGAGCGCGGTGCCGGTCGTCGTGGTGATGGTGTTGCCGCTGCCGCTGACGCTGACCGTGTCGGCGGAGGCTACATGGAAGCCCGTTGCGGTCGTTGTCGTAATGGCAAGGCCACCATTGCTGAAGTCAATCGTGCCGTTCGGATTGCCAGTCAGGCTGACGCCGTCGGTCGCGCCCGAGCTGATCTGCTTGGTGGCGCCGGAGAAGGCAACGGTCGCCGCCGTGCCGTTGTCGATAGCGGCAACTATGATGTTGCCGCCGGCTGCCGCGTTGTTGTCGGTGAGGTTGCCCGACAGCGTCACCGAGCCGCCGGTCAGTTCCTGGATCGAAACCGCCGCGCCCGTGCCGTTGCTGGCGATGGTGCCGCCATAGGAGATAACGGCGTTGCCGCCGCTCTGATCGGTCGCCGAGCCGATATTGAAGGACGTGCCCGCGCCGGTGTTGGTCAGCGTGCCGGTGCCGAAAGCGGCTGTGCCGCTGAGAGCCTGCAGGTCGATGCCGTTGCCCGAGCCGAACGTGGCGTTGGTCGAGGCGAAGTTGATACCAGCGGTGATGCCGTCGAGCGCCGCCGCTTGGGCGCCCGTGGCACTGATCGTGCCCGTCGTGACATTGACCGTGCCGCCGCCAGTGGCGGTGAAAGCCGTCGCGCCATTGGTGGTGATGTCCACATCCGCGAAGGTAATGGTGGAGCCGGTGTTGCTGGTCAGCGAAACGCCGTTGCCGCCGATGGTCGCCTTGTCGGTAAAATTGACCAGGCCGCCGGTGCGGTTGGAGATCGTGACACCGCCGCCGGTCAGCGTGCCGGCCGGGCCGCTGTTGGGCAAATTGCCGCGCGTGAGCGTGATGTTGCCATCGCCGCCATCGGCGGCGAGCAGCGTGCCGGCGACGTTGATGTTGTTGTTGGTGATCGACACGTTGGTGGTGAGGCCGTCGACCTTGAAGGCGGTCTGGCCAACGGCGACATTGCTGACCGTGACGCCGTCAACGACGATGCCGCCGGCATTGCCGAAGCCGACCGCGCTCTCGTCGATGAGGAAGACCGAGCCGCTGCCGCCGCTGAAGTCGAAAGCGGTGTTCTTCACCTGATTGCTGCCGAGCAGGTGCAGGGTATCGCTGCCCGTGCTCTTGACCACGCCCTCGTCGCCGGTGACGTTGCCGCCGGTTGCCCCGAGATTGCCCTGGACGTTGATCGGCTGGACCGTGCCGGAGGTGAGGATCGAGTTGCCGTTGCCGAAGCCGGTGATCGACTGGCCCGAATCGAGCGTGAACGGCGTGCCGCTGAGATCGACCGTGCCGACAAAGGCGAAGACCACACCGCTGCCGCTCATGGCGTCGGCGGCGGTCACCGAAATGGTGCTCACATCCGCGCTCAGCCCGTCCGTGCCGGCGGCGATGACGCCGCCGTTCTGCGAGACCATGATGGTCCCACCAACCGCGCTGGCCAGATGCGCGCTGCCGGTGAAGGCGACATCGTTGAAATTGTAATTGCCGAGCGCCGGATTGAGCCCGATGGTGTTGACCGTGTAGCCGCCGGCTGCCGCACTGATGGAGGACTGCAGGCCATTGCCCGCATTGCCGTCGCCGAAGGTGAAGTTGGCATTGGCCGATGTCGCCGTGGTGCCGCCCGACGACAGTTCGACGCCGACGCCGACATTGGAAATGCTGGAGCCGGCCTGGAAGGTGATGGTCTTGTCGGCTTGCGTCGACGACAGGTCGATGCCGCGCGAGGTCAGGTCGCCGTTGCCGGTGATATGAGTCACGCCGAAATCGGCCGTGGCAAAGGCGCCGCTGAAGTTGATGCCGGTCTGGTTGGCGCCAGCGCCCATTGTCACGGTGGTTGCCCCGAAGCTGGCATCGGCACTGGCAGTTGCGAAGCTGATGCCGCTCTGGTTGGCGCCGGCGCCCATCGTCACGGTGGTCGTGCCGAAGCTGACATCGGCATTGGTGAATGAGAAGTTGATGCCGGCCACGTTGGCGGCAGAGCCCAGCGTGACCTGGGTCGTGCCGAAGGTGACTGAACCGGCAGTGTTGGCGATGGCGATGCCGGGGCCGGCGCCCGTCACCGTGACCGCTCCGAAGGTTGCCGATGCGGTGCTGTCGACACTGCCGACAACCAGGCCGGTGCTCGCGGCATTGGTGATCGACAGCGGAGCGGTAACGTTCAACTTGGCCGTGCCGATGAGGTCGATGGCAGACGCTCCACCGCCGCCTGTCGCCGACAGTGACGGGCCTGTGAAGCTGATCGTGCCGCCGCTCAGGAAAGCCGCCGAGCCGATCTCGAAAAGCCTACCGGTGCTGGTCGAACTGATCGCGCCGCTGAAGGTCACCGAGCCGCCGGTGATGCCATCGACCTTGACCGCCGTACCCGGTGCTGTGGCTGAGCTGGAGATATCGGCCGAGACCGTGATCGCAGCGCTGCCGCCGGAGACGACGACGCCGTTGCCGGTACCGGAGTTGGTGATCGTGCCGCCGATGCCGATGGTACCGGTGTTGTTGGTCAGGCTGACATCGGCGCCGGCGATATTCGTGGTGACGAGATTGTTGACGCTGACGGTCGCGGCACTGTTTTGAACCAGCAAGCCGGGGCCTCCGCCGACCACCGTGTCGATCTTCGTCGTGCCGTTGAAGCTGTAGACGCCGCTGGCGACATTGTTGAGGCTGATGGCGACGCCGCTGATACGGTACAGGTCGACGCCACCGAAGGTGACGTTGCCGCCGCTGGTGTTGCTGATGGCGATACCGGTCGAAACGCCGCCGCCGGAACCATCCACGGTGACGCTGGAGAAGTTCACCCCGGCAGTCCCGATCGTCATGCCGGCGATCTGGATGCCCTTCTCGTCCGGTCCGAGACCGGTCGCCACCGTGTTGCCGGAGCCGGTTGCCGTCAGCGTACCGCCATTGACGGCGCTGAAGGCGAAGCCGCCATCCGCGGTCAGGTCGAGCCCACCGGTGAAGTTGATCGCGCCGCCGGTGTTGCCGGTCAGGTCGATCGCGTTGGCCGCGCCCGTGCTGGCCGTGATCTTGCCGGCGAAAGTGGCGCTGCCGCCGGTCATGTTGGAGATTGTCACCGCGCTTGCGGCAGCGGTCTGATTGATGGTGCCGTTGAAGGTGACGTTGGGCGTGGAGCTGCTGATCGAGAAGGCGTTGCTGCTCGTGCCGGTGATGGAACTGCCGGCCCCGAAAGTCAGGGTTCCACTCGAGTCGTTGACGATAGAGACGCCTATGCCGCCGCCGGTAATATCGAGGTCGTCGAAAGTGGCGGTGCCATCGAAATTCTTGGCGGACAGCCCGACATTGGTGGCATTGCCGATCGTCGTGTTGCCGGTGAAATTGACGGTCGCGCTCGAGGCGACAAGCTCGATGCCGGTTTGGCTCGCATTCTGGACATTGAGATCGTGGACCGAAACCGTGCCGGTCACGCTGCCGAGGAAAAGACCTGTGTCGACATTGCTGAGGGTCACGCCCTGGATCGTCAGGCCGTTGATCAAGGTTGCGTTGATGCCCGCGTCGCTGCCGCCCGAAATGTTGAAGTCGAGCAGCGAATTGCCGTTGGCCACTGTCACGACACCGCCGGAGCCGGAATTGGTCAGCGTCGCCGCGCCGCCGCCCGGATCCGAAACGACCTGGTCGTGCTGGATGTTGTCGCCCGTGACGTTGATCGGCACGCCGCCGAGCGAGAAGGAGCGGCCATTGCCGAACGAGGCCAGCGTCTGCCCGTCGCTGAGCGAGAAGCCGTTGGCAGTATCGATGGGAGATCCTTCGTTGACCAACACGAAGATCGCATTGTTCTGGGTGTTGGCGTCGGCCAGGTTTATCGCGAGCAGGCTCGATGTCGAAGAACCATCACCCGACGAGCCGACGCCGCCGACGAAGATCACATTCTGCTGGTCGAACAGCTGATCGCCGCTGAAAGTGGTCGAGCCGAACGCGTAGTGGCCGAGCGTCTGGTTGAGGCCGCGCGCGTCGAGCGAAGCGGTGCTGCCGGCAATCGAACCGCCGCCAAAGCTGAATTCGGCATTGGCCGAATGGGCCAGCGAGCCCGCTATGCCGAAGCGCACACCGGTGTCGACACCCGAAATGGAACCGCCATTGGTGATGATGATCGAGGCGCCGCCGGTGGTGTCGGCGAGGTCGATGCCGATGGTGCCGGCGGCGCCTGGGCCGGTGATGTTGAGCGACTGCGCGGTGAAATTGGTCTGGCTGCCGGAGAAGTCGAGACCAGAGCCGACGCCCAGCCCGGAAATGACGATGTTGCCGGCGACTACGGCGGCGTTGACGCCGCTGAACGACATGCCGCCGGCGCCGGGATTGGTGATTTTGATGTCGCCGAAGCGGATTGTCGCCGGCGAATCCGTGATCTGGATCGCCGCTCCGGTCGTGTTGGAAATCGTCGTCGAACCGTTGACGGTGAAGCTGCCCGAGACGTGGTCGAGCACCACGCCCGACGTGCCGCCGGTCTGGCTGATCGAATCCAGCACCACATGCGCGGTGATCGGGTCGATGTAGACGCCGACGCCGCCATTGCCGGAGATAGTGCCGCCGGTGGTGGTGAAGCTGCCGCCGCTCGACGTGCCCTGCACGGTGATGCCGCGGTCGGTATTATCAAGCGCATTGACCGTCGCGAAGGTGTAGGTGCCCTGGCCGGTGATATCGAGGCCGTCGTCGAGATTGCCCGACAGCAGCGTCGTGCCAGTGAAATTGTAGGTGCCGTTGTCCTCGATGTGCAGGCCGTCGAGACCGTTATTCGTGGACGTGAAATCGGACGCCTTGACGTTGGTAGAATTGCCGGTGAACTCGGCGCCGTTGCCGCCGGCGCCCGTCACCGTGACCTTGGTCAGCGTCGTGCCGGTGACGTTGTTGCCGAAGATGCCGTCGGCGCCGCCGGTGATGGTGATGCCGTTCAGCGTGTTGCCGGTGCCGAGCGTGATGACGTTGTTGGCGACGTTGGTGCCCTGGATCGTGCCGTCGCTGCCGCCCAGATTGAAGGTGGCGGTGCCGCCGCCGGACAGTTTCGCGGTGACGCTTTGGCCACCGCCGATCACGGTCTGGCCAGTGGCAAGTGTCACGCCGGCAGTCGTCAGATTGCCACTGCCACCCAGGGCAACGACAAAACCGCCATTGCCGGCCTTGGTGACCGCGTCGTCCAGTGTCGTCGGGTCGGCCTGCGTGCCGGCGCCGGCCAAACCGCCATCGGCGAAATAGAACTTGCCGAACGCGGCATTGGTGGCGGCGTTGATGGCGACGCGCGTCGTCGAGCCGCCGATCTTGTCCTGCGACTGGACCCTGACGCCGATATCGCCGCGCACCCGCTCGTTGACGCGCTTGCGCAGGCCTTCGCTGGCCGGATAGACCGGGTCCGTGCCGATGGCCCCGGTGCTGTCCGAGCCGTGGCCCGGATTGAACGGGATGTTCAGCCGCACGCTGCCGGCGAACTGGGTGTCGTCGCGGTTGTCGTTGCGCACCTCACCGGTGAAGGTCAGCGACGTTCCGGTGCCGAAGACATCACCGATCTCATATTCGATGCCGGCCTTGGCGCCGGTGACGCTGCCGTCATCGCCGTGCGGATCCTCGAAATGATAACCGCCAATATCCAGCCGCAGCGAATGCTTGTCGGGCAGGTTGACCGGAACCTGGGCGCCGATCTCGCCTTCGATGCCCCAGGCCGCGTAATCGCGATGGTCGAGCACCGAGATCTGCTCGATCAGCTGGTTGGAGACCATCGACAGGGTTGAGCTGGTCGAGTGGTCGGTCGAGTCGCCCTTGATCGGCACGAAGACGTTCACATGCGCGTCGAAATTCGGCGTGATCGCCTCGACGCCCAGCGTGCCGCCGGTGAACTGGGTGCCGCCGTAGCTCTCGGCATTGAAATAGGCGTATCCGCCGAGCATCAGGTCGGGGTTGACGATGCGGCGGATGCCAAGGCCGATATCCTGGCCGAAGGCATCCTTGAAATCGTGCTTGGCCCGGACATCCAGGAACAGCACCGATTCGGCGGTCTGCTTGATCGGGATGAAGCCTTCGAGCGCAGCGTTGCCGCCATTGTTGTCGGCGCCGATAATGGCCCGGATCTGCGGCTGCCAGAGACCGGCATCGTCGCCATAGGCAGCCGCGCCCGAGAGCGCCAGTGCCAGCGACGTAAGCGCCGTCGTCTTCCAGAGATGCCTGGCAATACTCGAACGGCGATAGCCGGCGCGCACGTGGAAACCCTCCCCACGCGCCGCCATCCCACCAACTTGCCGAGACTTCTCGGTAGTTCCCATCCCCTGGCGAGCCCTTCTGGGACTACACGTCCCGCGTGCCGATATTTACTGGAATTCTATTGTATAGCGAGTCCCTAAAGATGCGGCTGCTGTGGTCGTCCGCCAAAGTTCTTCCCTGTGGCAATATGGACACAGTAAATTTGCCGGCTTGCTTGGCTGGACTCGCGGCTTCCAGGCCGGGTTGGAGTGTTGTATCAAGCCGTACTGCGGGAATACCAGCCGGGGCACAAGGAATATGACAGTTGCTTTAGCGAGAGCTAATATTTCAGGCTTGGCCGTAGGTATTGTCACTCTGTGGCTCATCCTGTCGGTCGCTGGACCCGCACTTGCCGAGGACGCGGCCAAGCCGGCCCAGCCCCAACCGGCCCAGCCCCAATCGGCCCCGCCCAAGCCGGCCGACGCCAATCCCTGGGCGGTGAACTGCTCCAGCGGCTCGGCGAACGCCGAGCTTCAATGCCAGCTGTCGCAGAACCTGACCGAAGCCAAGACAGGACAGCGCGTGCTCACCGTGACGGTGCGCCGCGACAATGCCAATGGCAGCCTTGCCATGCTGCTCGCTTTGCCGCACGGCCTGTTCCTGCCGTCCGGCGCCAGCTATCAGGTCGACCAGGGCCAGAAGACGACCATCGCCATCCAGACCAGCGACCAGAACGGCGCCTATGCCGCCACGCCGCTGCCGCCGGATCTGGTCAAGGCGATGAAATCGGGAACCAATCTGAACATCGGCATGGAATCCGTCACCCGCAAGCCGGTCACCATCCCGGTATCGCTGGCCGGCTTCACCGCCGCGCTGACCAAGCTGGAATCGATCAAGTAGCCATTGTCGGCCGCTTGATTGTCCGCACCCTTAATGCTCCGTTGCCGGTTCGGGCATATGGAGAAATTTCATGACGGGCTTTGTCGATCGCCAGCGCGCCACACATTTGATGCAACGCGCCGGCATCGCGGCGCTGGTGCTCTGCGCGCCCGAGGCCTTCCATTATGCGACCGGCGCGTCGATCGGCCCGGCCGGCCTGTTCCGGCGCGCCGGCGCCGGCTTCGTCGTCATCCCCGCCCGTCAGGACCTGCCGATCGGCGTCGTGGTCGCGGACTTCAACGCGGCGCAGCTGCGGACCTCGGCGCCCGAAATGGTTGTGCGTTCGCACCCGATCTGGATCGAATCCGCGCCGGTCGAGACAGGGCCTCACAGCCTTCCTCTGGCGGAGCGTATCGAGGCTGGCCTGGCTTCGCTCGACCGCGCGCCGGATTTCTCGCGGCCCGCCACTTTCGATCTCGCCGGCTCAGTGCGCCAGCTGCAAGCCATGCTTCTCGATTTCGGGCTGGAGCGCGCCACGCTCGGCCTCGACCTCGACTTCATTGCCGCCGCCGATTTTGCCGCCATCCAGGCGTTGCTGCCTGATTGCCCCGTCGTCGACGGCTCGCCCGTGCTGGACCGGCTGCGCGCCGTCAAGTCGCAGCGCGAGATCGACCTCCTGCGGCAAGGCATCCTCCTGTCCGAGGCCGGCCTGGAGCGGTTGCAGGTCGATGCCATGGCCGGCATGCGCCAGGGCGACCTCGTCGCGCTCTACCGGCAAGGCGTCGCCACGGCGGCGGCCGGGCTTTCGCATCCGGTCATCACGGCCGAATATGTGACGCTCGGCGCCCAGGCCAAGGGCGCGGACGCCGGGGCCGTGGCTGGCGATCCGCTGAAATGCGACATGGTCTGCACGGTCGGCGGCTACGCCTCCGACATGTCGCGCAACTTCACCTTCGGCCCGCCCTCGGCGGACCAGGCGGAGCTGCACGCCATTGCCGAGCGCGCCTTCGAGAATGGCCTGGCCGAGCTTGTCCCCGGAAACACGCTCGCCCATGTGCATCGCGTCGCCACCAACAGCCTGGCGCGGCAAGGCCTGCGCTCCTACCGCCGCGGCCATTTCGGCCACGGCGTCGGCCAGTCGGTTTTTTCCGAACAATGGCCGTTCATCGCGGCCGGCAGCGATGTCGTGATCGAGCCAGGCATGGTGCTGGCTTTCGAGATCCCGCTCTACATCGACGGCCTCGCCAGTTTCAACCTCGAGGACCAGTTCCTGATCACGCCGGATGGACCGGTCGCCATGAACCGGCTGCCGAGGCGGCTGGAGGTGATTGGGTAGCGGTCCCTATCGCCGTTGGCACTCTACGGCGCCCCCCTCTGCCTTACCGGGCATCTCCCCCACGAGGGGGGAGATCGACTGTCGTAGCCGCCGTCGCCAATCTTCAACATGGCAAGAAGAGGAGCCGGCGCCGAAGCCGCCAATCTCCCCACCCGTGGGGGAGATGGCCGGCAGGCCAGAGGGGGGCGCCGTAGAGCGCGAACGCCGATGCTTAGGCCCTTGGCTGCTAAGCACTCACCGGCGGCCGCCTGTCCCTCCAAGGCATTTCCTCTTCGAGCTGCGCCGACGCCGCCAGCACTGTCGCCTCGTCGCCGTAGCGGCCGACCAGCTGCACGCCGATCGGCACGCCGCCTTTCGACCAGCCGAGCGGCAGCGAGATCGCTGGCTGGCCTGAAATGTTGAACGGGAAGGCAAAGACGGCGTCCGTCCATTTGGCGTTGTAGCGGTCGATGTCCGTCTCCGACATGTCGTAATAGCCGAACGGGCGCGGCAATTGCGTCAAGGTGGGCGTGACGAAAAGATCATAGCCATTGAGGTCGCCGACAATGTCGCGGCCGACCTGCCTGAGCTGCTCGACATCGCAGATGTGCCTGATGCCGCTGGTGGCGCGGCCGCGCTCGATGATCGCCCAGGTCACCGCCTCGACATCGCCAGGCGTTACCGGCCGGCCGATCACCGTTTCGAGATAGTCGAAGGTCGCCGCCGTCTGCACGCAGGTCATGTTGGTGTAGGTCGTCCACACGCCGTTGGCATCGAGCGGCATGTCGTGCTCGTCGACATCATGGCCAAGCCGCTCCAACGTCGCCACGGTCGCCAGCACCGCAGCCTTCACCTCCGGATCCATGGCCGTGCCGTTGGGCGGCGTGACGGTGAAGCCGATGCGCAATCTCTTCGGCGCGCTCGCCGACAGGCTGAGCCAGGACGCATCCGGCACCGGCGGCGTATAGGGCTCGCCGGGCAACGCGCCGGCGACGGCGTCGAGATAGGCCGCCGTGTCGCGCACCGTGCGCGAGCAGCAGAGAAAATAGGCGCCGCCATACCAATAGTCGCCGAATGGCGCGAGGCTGACGCGGCCACGCGACGGCTTCAGGCCCACAATGCCACAACAGGAGGCGGGAATGCGGATCGAGCCGGCGCCGTCGCTTGCTTCCGCGATCGGCACCATGCGCGAGGCGATGGCCGCCGCCGCGCCGCCGCTCGATCCACCGGGCGTGATGCCTTCCTTCCACGGGTTCTTCGTCGTGCCGTAGAGTTTTGGCTCCGTCGTGATCGACCAGCCGTTTTCGGGCGCGTTCGACTTGCCGACCAGCACCAGTCCCGCCGCCTTCATGCGGCGAACGACTTCGGTGTCGAAGTCGGCGACGACGTCTTTCAGATAGAGGCAGGAATTGGTGTTCGGCGCGCCTTTCCAGGACGAGGCCAGTTCCTTGAGCAGGAATGGTACGCCGGCAAAGGGTGCCGATGTGTCGACTGTCCGCGCCTGGGCGCGCGCCATGTCGTAGAGGCGGTGGATGACTGCGTTAAGCGCCGGATTCAACCGCTCGACCAGTGTGATCGCCGCCTCGACCAGCTCCGCCGGCGAAACCTGGCCGCCACGCACCAAGCTGGCCAGGCCGAGCGCATCGGACTCGGCGTAGGTTTTCAACAGGCTGTCGGTGATCATGTCTCTCTCCCAATTCTCGATGCCAATTGCCGACGTTGGCACTGCCCCTCATCCGCCTGCCGGCACCTTCTCCCCGTATAGTGACGGGGAGAAGGAGGCTGTCGCGATCGTCGGCGCTCTTTCTGCAACGCTGGTGATTGGCGAAATCATCAGCGACCGCGTTTTTCTCCCCGTCCCTATACGGGGAGAAATGCCCGGCAGGGCAATGAGGGGCAGCGCGAACCTGAAACGATTGTCCCTGTGGAGGCTCCAATCTTTGCCCTGGAAGATCAGGCCGTGCCGGCACCTCCTCCAGCGCCAGCGGCCGGATTTGCGTCAGCCCAGCTCGACCGTCCGCCCCAGCTCGATGCTCTGTTCCGCCGCGAGCACGATGCGCAAGCTGTTGACCGCCGCGTCCATCTGCTCGGTCAGATCGAGGTCCTCGCGGATAGCGCTCAGGAAGAAGGCCTGCTCGCGGTCGCACAATTCCTGATGGCCGGGCTCGTCCTCCATGCTGACGATCTCGTCCGGTTTCTTGAAATTCTTGTCGCCGTCGACCGCGGCATAGTGGATCTTGAGCGCATCGGTCTTGGTGTGGCGATCGATGTCGGCGGAGTTCGACACTTCAGCGTCGGAAGCGGTGCTGGCGGCTTGCCCGGCGACGATCGACACCGCACCCTTCGGCCCGACGACGTCCTTCACGAAATAGGCCGTCTCGCTCATCATCGGCCCCCAGCCGGCCTCGTACCAGCCGACCGAGCCGTCGTCGAAGGTGACGTGCAGGTGGCCGTAATTCTGCTTGTCGGCCTCTGCCCACAATTTGGCGCCGATGCCGTGCACGCGGACCGGCTTCGCGCCGGTCAGCTGGCACATGACGTCGACATAGTGCACGCCGCAATCGACGATCGGGATCAGCGAATCGATCAGGTTCTTGTGCCAGTGCCACGCGCTGCCGCTGCTCTGCTGGTTGAGGTTGAGGCGCATCACCAGCGGCTTTCCCAACGTTTTGCCGACCTCGATGAATTTGATCCACGAGGGATGGACGCGCAGGATATAGCCGAGCACCAGCTTGCGGTTTTTCGCCCGCGCGGCGGCCACCACCTTCTCGGCATCCTGGATGTTGGTCGCGAGCGGCTTTTCCATGAACACATGGCAGTTGGCCGCGATCGCCTTCAGCGCGTATTCGGCATGCGTGTTGGGCCAGCTGTTGATCGAGACGGCGTCCGGCTTGGTCTCCTTCAGCGCCACGTCGAAATCTTCGTAGAGCGGATAGCCGGCAAGTTCGGCTGGGATCTTGGTGTTGCTCTTGATCGAGCGGCTCATGATGCCGACGATCTGAAAACCCTCGGAGCGGTGATAGGCGCTGGCGTGCGACGCACCCATATTGCCGAGACCCACCACCAGCACTTTTACCTTGTCGGCCACTACTGCCTCCCGTTCCTGATTGAATCGTGCGCGGCGCGCTGCCGCCCTTGTTGCTTCGTCCAGAGCAAATCACGCCAGGTTGGCGCCGCCCCTCATTGCCCTGCCGGGCATTTCTCCCCGTATAGTGACGGGGAGAAAGTAGCTGGCCGCAACGTTAGCGATTGGCGAAATCATCGACGCGAGCGCCCCTCTCCCCGTCACTATACGGGGAGAGGATGCCGGCAGGCAGGTGAGGGGCGGCGCCGACTTCGGCAATTGCCGGTGCTACTTCACCGCCGAATCGAACAGATGCGCCTTGATCTTCTCGACATCGAGCGCGGCGAAGCCTTCCGACAGTTTGACGCCGTCGGCATCAGCCTTGACCTTGGCCTTGTCGAAGTCGTTAGCGGCCGGGATCAGGTCGTTGGTGCAGACATCCTCGGCCTTCACCGGATTGGTGATCTGGCCGATCTTGTGGATCTCGTCGAAGAAGCCCTGCCAGCTCGCCATGTCGTGCGAGCCCCAGCCGCCGCGCTTGTCCATGTCGCCACGGAAGACGTTGATCTGCTGCAGGATCGAGGTGGTGCCGAGTTCCGGCCCGAGATTCTTGGCCAGCGTCGGGAACTGCTCGAACACCGCCTCGACCGCCGCGCGCGGATTTTGATACCCGAACTCCAGGCCCATCGCCCAGCCGCGCAGGTACTTTTCCAGGAATGCCTTCTTGTCGGGATCGGCGAGGTCGGCGGCGCGCACGACGAAGGTGTTGGCGGGCAGCTTGGAGTTCTTCACGCCGAGCCAGTATTCGAAGTCGAGACCCTTGGCGATCCATTCTGCGCGCAAGCCTTCCCATGACAGCGCCGCGTCGCCCTGGCCGCCGGCAAGCGCGGTGCCCCAGGTCGGCCAACCGGCCTCGACATATTTGACCTTCTTGATGTCGACGCCTTGCGCGGCCAGCAGCGGATCGGTGATCGACTGCCAGGCGGCGGAACCGAGCAGGATGGTCTTGCCTTCGAGCTTCTTCAGGTCGTTCGAGCCCTCGCCCTTGCGGAAGGCGATGGAGAACGTGTCGCGCGCGCCCATGTGGAACACCGACTTCAGCTTCATGCCGTTCTGGATGGCGAAGGAGAACACGCCGGGCGAGGGAAAGCCCATGTCGGCCTGGCCGACATCGACGAACTTCACCGTTGCCGTGCCGTCGGACGGTCCCGGCTGCATGTCGGTGTCGAGCCCATCGAAATAGCCGGCCTTCTTGGCCGCCCAGTAGGGATAGTCGTCGAGCACTTCGAGCGTGCCGCGCGGCGAGATCCAGGTGAATTTTCCATAGGCCTCGGCCTTGGCCTCGAGGCCCGACGCGCCGAGCGCGGTCGCCGTCACCAACCCGGCGCCGGTGACCTGCAGGAAGGTACGGCGGCTCATTCCCGCCTTGTGGATGAAATTGTCGTTGGTCATGGCATTCCCCTTTTTGTTTGATGTTGGTCAGTCGCCCGTCTCCGGGGCGCGGTCATTGCCCTCTGCTTCAAGCCTCCCAGCTCGCCCATTTCTTGCCGATGAGGAAGAACAGCACGTAGATCAGGATGCCCAGCATCGACAGGATCAGCACCACGGCGAAGAATTGCGGCATCTGGATCATCGACGAATAGGTGGTGAGCCGGTTGCCGAGGCCGAAGCCGCCGCCGACCATCTCGGCGCCGACCGCCGTGAGCAGGCCGAAGATGGCGCCGATCATCAGCCCGACCAGGATCATCGGCAGCGCCATCGGCGCGCGGATCTTCCAGAAGATCTGCAAGGTGCTGGCGCCGTAGGATCGTGCCAGCGCGATCTTGGCGCTGTCGACGCGGCGGAAGCCGGTGGCGGCGTTGATCATCACCATCGGCCCGGCTGCCAGCGCCACCGCGATGATACGCGGCGTGTAGCCGAAACCGAAGCGCAGGATCAAAAGCGGCACCAGCGCCAGCATCGGCGTGGTGACGAGCAGCAATATGTAGGGCGCGACGATCTTTTCCGCGAAGGGGAACTGGGTGATGACGGCGGAGAGCACCAGCCCGATCACCGCGCCGATGGCAAAGCCGGACACCAGCTCGACCAGCGTGTAGCCAAGATGCGGCGCGATCAGCGGAAACTCGTCGAACAGCGCATAGCCGATCGAGCTCGGCGGCGGCATGATGTAGAGCGGCACGTGAAACAGCCGCAGCGCCAGTTCGATGCCGCCGATGATGATGACGGCGACGGCGAGGATGGCCGCCACCTCCTTGCCCGACTTGATGCCGGGGCCACTGGCGAAGGCCGAAAGGTTGCTCAGGCTGACATCCTGTCCATCACCTGATTTCGACTTGGAGAATTCGGGAATGGCGTCGCTCACGGCCTGATCCTCACGATCTCGGCACTCGGGCGTTCCGGCGCCTTCGGCCTGGTGCGCTCGCCGACAATGTCCATCTTGATCCGGTTGGTGAGGTCGAAAACCTCCTTCGTCGCCATGATCTCCAGCGAACGCGGCCGCGCGAACGGCACGCGATATTCCTTGGCGACTTTGCCCGGCCGCGCGCTCAGCACGACCACGCGGTCGGAGAGAAAAATCGCTTCCTCGATCGAGTGGGTGATGAAGACGATGGTGGTCTTGGTGTCGAGCCAGATCTCCTCGACCAGCCGGTTCATCTCCTCGCGGGTAAAGCTGTCGAGCGCGCCGAACGGCTCGTCCATCAACAGCACCGAAGGCTTCAGCGCCAGCGCCCGCACGATCGCAGCCCGCTGCTGCATGCCGCCCGAGAGCTCGCGCGGGAACTTCCCGCCGAAGCCGTCGAGACCGACGCGGTTCAGGAGATGCGCGATCCAGGCGCGGTCGGGTTTTTCGCCCTTGATCTCGAAGGGAAAGCGGATGTTGGCGTCGAGATTGCGCCACGGCAAAAGGTTGGCTTCCTGGAAAACGATACCGATATCGGGATGCGGCCCGGTGATCGCCTTGCCGTCGAGCCGGATTTCGCCGCTGGTCAGGCTGTGCAAGCCCGACATTGACCACAGCAGCGTGGTCTTGCCACAGCCCGACGGGCCGACGATCGAGACGATTTCATTGGCCCTGACGTCGAGGCTGCAGCGGTCCAGCGCCAGGAGGTCGCCTGACGCCGTGTGATAGATCTTGGTCGCTGCCTGCACGCCAAGCTTCGGCGTTGTTGCTTCGCCCGCGTTCATCCGCCCCTCGGAGATTGCGTGATGATCCAATAGGTCATCAGACTGCCAGAAATCAGTGTGTAACTATCCTACTTTGCTGTCAAGCGCCGGTGGTGGTAAGCGTATCATCAGAATCTAGGATATGTGTTAGCCGGTTGTTTTTATGATATTTTCTTTGCCTTGAAATCCGTGTTGCTTTCCTACATAGTTAGACAAGCGCACGCGGTGCCGTCCTTGCGGCACGCATCGGTTGCAACAGTGCCGGGCGCATGGAACGACGGCGTGCAAACATGATAAGAGGTCAGGTCGAAAACGGGCTAGGGAAGACCGCCTTCATGACCGAAGCTGCCAGCCATCCGATCGCGGACGAAGAGGGAGCCGGGGGCGAGCCTGTCCGGCGCATTCCCGACATCATCTCGCTCGTCAAGGATTCCTACGCGGAATTGCGCCCGGCCGAACGCCGCGTCGCCGATGTCGTGCTCGAAAATGTCAAATACGCCGTCGACGCCTCCAACGCCGCCCTTGCCCAGCGCGCCGGCGTCAGCGAGCCGACGGTGACCCGTTTCTGCCGCGCCATCGGCTGCGAGGGCGTGCGCGACTTCAAACTGAAGCTGGCACAGAGCCTCGTCGTCGGCGCGCTCTATCTGGACACCTCGCCGGCCAGGGAGGGCGACACCGGCATGCCGTTCTGGAACGCGGTGTTCGGCGAAGCGCGCCGGGCACTGCAGGAGGCCGAGCGGCAGCTCGATCCGGGTGAGCTGGAAAAGGCAGCCGAGCTGATCGCCCGGGCCCGGCAGGTCACCGTGTTCGGGCTCGGCGGCAGCTCTTCGGCGCTGGCGCAGGAAACCCAGTACCGGCTGTTTCGCTATGGCATCTCGATCAGCGCCCAATGCGACCCCTATCTGATGCGCATGACCGCCTCGACGCTGAAGCCTGGCGACCTGGTGATCGCCATCTCGGCGACCGGGCGAACGCGCGAAGTGATCGAGGCCGTCGAACTCGCCAAGCACTACCGCGCCAACGGGATCGCCGTGACGGCGCCCGACACCGAGCTCGCCCGCGCCTGCGACGTCAGGCTGACGGTCGCCGTGCCCGAATATCCCGACACGCTGAAGCCGACCGCCTCGCGCTATGCCTTCCTGGCAATGATCGACCTTTTGGCGGTGGCCTCGGCCTACAAGCTCGACGGCTCCGCCCGCGAGACGGTCCGCCGCATCAAGTACAACGCCCAGATCCACCGCACGGGCAAGGAAATGGAGCCGCTCGGAGATTGATGAGGCGTTCTTCCTTCTCCCCTTGTGGGAGAAGGTGTCGCCGAAGGCGACGGATGAGGGGTGTTCCAGCTTGGCACCGACGGCACCCCGTGGCGCACCCCTCATCCGTCTCGGCGCTGCGCGCCGATCCACCTTCTCCCACAAGGGGAGAAGGAAGAAGAAAGAGGGAAGAAATGCTCGAAATAGCACCGACGAAACAGGCCACCGCATGGCTCGACTCCCTGGCGCAAGCGCTGGCAGCCGGCGATGCGCTCGCCGCGGCCAACCTCTTCGTCGACGATTGCTACTGGCGCGACCTGCTGACCTTCACCTGGAACGTCACGACGATGGAAGGCCGCGAGGCCATTATCGCCATGCTCAAGTCAACGCTGGCGACCACCAAGCCAACGGCATGGCGGATCACTGGCGAGGCGACCTCGGACGAAGGCACGATCGAAGCCTGGTTCACCTTCGAGACCGCCGTGGCTTCCGGCCAGGGCATCATGCGGCTGCGCGATGGGCGCTGCCGCACCCTGTTCACGGCGATGACCGACCTCAGGGGGTTCGAGGAGCGCAAGGGACCGGCGCGGCCGCTCGGCGTACGCCACAAGGCCGACCCCCAGCGCGAGACTTGGTCGGAGGCGCGGGCACGCGAGACGCGCGAGCTCGGCGTCTCGGAGCAGCCCTATTGCCTGGTCATCGGCGGCGGCCAGGGCGGCATCATGCTCGGCGCACGGCTGCGTCAGCTCGGCGTGCCCACCATTATTATCGAGAAGAACGCAAGGCCGGGCGATTCCTGGCGCAACCGCTATCGCACCCTCGTGCTGCACGATCCGGTCTGGTACGACCATCTGCCTTACATTCCCTTCCCCGACAACTGGCCCGTCTTCACGCCCAAGGACAAGATGGGCGACTGGCTGGAAATGTACACGCGCGTCATGGAGCTGAATTACTGGGTCGCCACCAGGTGCCTCAGCGCCAGTTACGACGAGGCGGAGAAAGAATGGACCGTGGTGGTCGATCGCGTCGGCCAGCGCATCACGCTGAAGCCGAAGCATATCGTCTTTGCCACCGGCGCCTATGGTCCGCCGCGCAAGATCGAGCTGCCCGGCGCGGACCAGTTCAAGGGCGAACTGCTGCATTCCAGCCAGTATGCCAGTGGCGAGAAATTCCGCGGCAAAAAGGTCGCTGTCATCGGCGCGGCCAGCTCCGGGCATGACGTCTGCGTCGATCTCTGGGAGAGCGGCGCCGACGTCACCATGATCCAGCGCTCGCCGACCACCGTGGTCAAGTCGGACACGCTGATGCAGGTCGGCTTCGAGATCTTTTCGGAGGATGCGCTGGCGCGCGGCATCACCACCGAAAAGGCCGACATGATCGTCGCCTCGACGCCGTTCGCGCTGGTGCCCAAGGGCCAGCGCGCGCTCTACGACGTCATCCGCGCGCGCGACGCCGCTTTCTATGAACGGCTCGCCGCTTCAGGTTTCGCGCTGGATTTCGGCGACGACGAAACCGGCCTGCTGATGAAGGCCTACCGCACCGGCTCCGGTTACTACATCGATGTCGGGGCTTCGGACCTGATCATCGACGGCAAGGTCGGCATCCGCAGCGGCGTCGCCATCAAATCACTGACGCCGAAAGGCATCCTGTTCGAGGACGGCAGCGAACTCGAGGCCGACGCCATCGTCGCCTGCACCGGCTACCAGTCGATGAACGAGAATGTGGCGGCGCTTGTCTCGCGCGAGGTCGCCGACAAGGTCGGCCCCTGCTGGGGCCTCGGCTCCGGCGTCAAGGGCGACCCCGGCCCCTGGCAAGGCGAATTGCGCAACATGTGGAAACCGACCGCACAGGAAGCCCTATGGTTCCACGGCGGCAATCTGGCCCTGTCGCGATTTTATTCGAAGTATGTCGCGCTGCAGATCAAGGCGCGGATGGAAGGGATCGATACGCCGGTTTATGGCAAGCCTAGTAACGCCAGGCAGTGAAGCTGCTGATCTCCCCCCTCGTGGGGGAGATGGCCGGCAGGCCAGAGGGGGGCGCTGTCCCGCCGGCCTCTCAGCCGATTGCAATTGCGCTTGGCACAGGTTCTTTGCAGGTCGCAGGATGGCCAGGGTTTGCGTTCCTTCGCGCCCCCCTCTGCCCTGCCGGGCATCTCCCCCACGAGGGGGAGATTGGCTGATCATTCATGCCGGTGCCCGAAATGCCGGGCCGCCACCTCGACATGCGTATGTCGCGCATGCGCCGCGAAACGCTCGGTTTCGCCGACATCGTTGACCGCTTCGTTCGGCCACCAGGTGCCGCCGATGACGATGCCTTCCGATACCAGCCGCTGATCGGCGGTGAGCGAGGCGCCAACCGCATCGACGAAGGTGAAGCGGCCTGGGCGTTGCCGCAGCACGGCGACGTCGCCGACGGTACCGACCGCCAGCGTGCCGAGGTCCGGCCGGGCGATCGCCCGCGCCGGCGCTTGCGTCGCCGCGCGCAAGACCTCGGCCACCGGCATGCCGAGCGCCATCAGCTTCGACATGCAGACCAGAATGTCGAAGGCCGGCCCGTCGACGCAGTAGAGATGCACGTCGCTCGAAATGACGTCGGGCGCCAGCCCCTCGGCCAGCATGGCGCGCGCGACGTCGAAGTCGAACGAACCCATGCCATGGCCGAGATCGAAGATGACGCCGCGTTCGCGCGCCAGCCGCATGTCGGGCCGCACCGCGCCGGAAGCGAAGACCGGCGCGTTGGGAAACGGCCGGAAGCAATGGGTGAGGATGTCGCCCCGGCGCAGGCGCGGCAGCACTTCGGAGCGGCCGGGTGGCGGCTCATCTATATGCGCCATCAGCGGCAGTCCGGCTTTGTCGGCGGCCTCCAGCGCCAGATCCACCGGCGCGATGCCGCTGGTGCCGCCTGCATGCTTGCCGGAGCGGACCTTGACGCCGACCACGACGTCGGCGTGCTCGCGCGCCGCGGCCACCACCTCGCGCGGCTCGCAAAGCCGGAGATCGCTGCATTCGCCGACCGACACCGTCTGCGAGAAGCCGAAAATGCCGGCAAAGGAAATGTTGACATAGGCCAGGATGCGCACCTTCGAGCGCTCCATGACATGGCGGCGGAAGCCGAGAAAATTGCCCGCACCGGCGCTGCCGGCATCGATGAAGGTGGTGGTTCCGCTTTTCGCGGCGAGCCGGTCGGCATCGACGCCGAGCGAGGTGCCGCCCCAATAGACGTGGCTGTGCAGGTCGACGAGACCGGGCGCGACGATGCAACCGGTCGCATCGACCACCTGCGCGGCGCTGGTCACGGGGATGTCGGCGTCGACCGCGGCGACTCGGCCATTGGCGATGGCGACATCGCGTGGTGCGTCGATGCCGGACGCCGGATCGATCAGCCGTCCGCCCTTCAGCAGGAGGTCGAATTGCATGGAGATGCCTCCGCCTTGTTGCTTCGTCTTTCAGGCCGGCCTGTACGCGACGGCCTCGACTTCGATCTTGATGTCGATCATCAGCCGCGATTCGACCGTGGTTCGCGCCGGCGGATTCTTTGGAAAATGCCTGGCATAGACCGCGTTGAAGGCACCGAAGTCGCGCGCATCCTCCAGCCAGACAGTGGTCTTGACCACGTCGTCCATCGTGCAGCCGGCCAGCGCCAGCGCGGCCTTGACGTTGGCGAGCACCTGCTCGGTCTGTTCCGTGATGCCACCCTTGACCACGATGCCGTCGCCGCCGACCGGAACCTGGCCCGAGATAAAGACGAAATCGCCGGCCCGCACGGCGGGCGACAGCGGCACGTGGGACGTTCCAAAAGTCTGCTTGGGCACGGGATGGCTCCTCCGATGACGCGGCGAGGCACCGAGGCGGCACCCGCTTTGGGGGGAGATTTACCGCGATCGGGGCGATCCCGATAGGGGCTTTGTTGGAAAGCAACATTCTTCGAAATCCGTGTTGCTTTATTACAGAAGCGCTTGCATCGTACGCGCTTGCCGGACGGGCTCGACGCCACGACGGACAGACGCCCTTGCGAGACGGAGACCCCGACAATGACCTTCGACAAGAACCCGTTTCCTTCAGGCGACGCCGACCGCCACGCGCTGTGGGAGATGCTGGTGCGGCGCGACATCGACGCCTTCATCGGCCAGGACTGGTCCATGGTCGAGAACGACTTCGTCGCCGAGAGCTTCTTTGGCATGCACGCGCATTTCCTAGCCAACGCCGATGCCTGGCGGCTGCAATTCCCCAGGCTGGAAATCTATCGCGACGAGTGGCTGCGCCAGGCCAAGGAGACGGCGGCGACCAAATTCGCCGAGCCGCTGCGCGAGGCGCTGTTTCGCGTCACCAATCTGCGCGACATCGATGTCGACGGCGACCGCGCCGTGCTGCACAAGAAGTTCGACGGCAGCGTCGCCAAGGCGGATGGCAGCGTCGACCGGCTGAAATGGCAGACGCTGTATTTCTGCCGGAAGGTCGGGGCGAACTGGAAGATATCAGGCTTCGTCGGCTACATGCCCTATCCGCTGGGCGGCTAGCCGATCAGTAAAGCGTGACGAAGGCCGGGAACATCACGCCGGTCTCCCGCAAATACTCGATAAGCTCGATGGCCGGGAAGATGGCGAGGAAATAGAGTCCGTCAAAGAAGGTGCGCCGCAGCGCGCGCGTCGAGAACCGCAGCTCGTCATTGTCGCGGTAGAGCAGCGGGTTCGGCCAGAACCGGGGCGTCGCCTTGATATAGGCTGTATAGGCCGCGCCGAACTTGCCCAGGAGATATTCGGCTTCCTTGCGCGCCGTGACGCGGAAGATGAGGAAGCTGGCAACGCCAAGGGCGGCGGCGGCCACCAGCGAGCCGTAGAGCAGGCCGATGCCGACCGCGCCGACCGTCGAGAAGAAGTAGAGCGGGTTCTGGCTCATCGAGAACGGTCCCGTCGAAACCAGCTCCTCATTCTTCTTGCCGCCGACATAGAGGATGCTCCACAGCCGGCCGACGACGCAGATCAGCACCAGGCAGAAGCCGACCAGTTCGAGCGTTTCGTGCCCATCCGAGCCTTCGCTGAGCGCCGGTTTGGTCAGGAACAGGAGCAGCACCGCCAGCGCCGCCGCGATGCGGATGAAAATCAGCCGCTTGCGCTGATCGAAAGCCTTCGAAACCGGCTTGAGGGAGGCGTAGGTCATTCGGGTTTTCCTGGGGCGCTCCGTGCGAGCCCGGCCACTGGGGCACGCCATTGATGGCGGATACAAGGCGCTCGCCTTCTATCAGCGCACCGCGAGGCTTTCGTAAAGGCCTTTTGCGTCAACGACGGCGATCCTTACGAATTTGTATGCCAGCGGACAGGCTGGGGTGAAGCCGCTTGCCTATTGTCCGGATGCCGGATCGCCACCGCAACCATCGACATCGGGATATCTGCCATGCTCGCGCTTCCCACCGCACCAAACCAAAACAGGGTTCCCGACGTCACTCTCGATTTCTGGCTGATCAAGCTGATGGCCGTCACCATGGGCGAGACGGCGGCCGACTATCTCGCCGTCAATCTCGGGCTCGGACTGACCGTCACCTCGCTGATCATGACCGGCGTCCTCGTCATCGCCCTTGTCGCCCAGTTCGCGCAGAAGCGCTACGTGCCCTGGGCCTACTGGCTGGCGGTGGTGCTGATCAGCGTCGTCGGCACGCTGATCACCGACAATCTCGTCGACACGTTCGGCGTGCGCCTGCAGACCACCACGATTGCCTTTTCCGTGGTGCTCGCGGCGACGTTCGCGGTCTGGTACGCAGCCGAACGGACGCTGTCGATCCACACCATCTTCACGACCCGGCGCGAGATCTTCTACTGGCTGGCGATCCTCTTCACCTTCTCGCTCGGCACCGCCGCCGGCGATCTGGTCGCCGAGAGCTTCGACATGGGCTATCTGACCACGGGCCTGCTGTTCGGCGGCGTCATCGCGCTCATCGCTCTCGCCTACTATCTGCTCCGTCTGGACGGCATCCTGGCCTTCTGGCTCGCCTACATCCTGACGCGGCCGCTTGGCGCGTCCTTCGGCGATTGGCTGTCGCAGCCCGTCGAATATGGCGGCCTCGGCTTCGGCACCACCTTCACCAGCCTGGTCTTCCTCGGCTGCATCGTCGCCCTGGTTCTCTACATGACGCTGAGAAAGAATGCCGACGAGCTCGACGAGATGTTGCTGGACTCGGATTGAACCCAGGCGGCGAGCGCCGCGGGATCGGCCAGCTTCACCGCGGTCCTAGGAACCAACCCGTGCCGGTGATAGCCTGCCCCCGACATCGGCAATCAACCGGAACAGCGATGCGACTTCTTCTTGTCGAGGACGACCAAAGGACGGCCGATTACGTCGTCAGGGGGCTGACCGAGGCCGGCCATGTCTGCGACCTCCTGCGCGACGGTCATGACGCGCTTTTCGCGGCGACCAGCGGCGCCTACGACGTGATCATCGCCGACCGCATGATCCCCGGCCTCGACGGCCTGTCGATGGTCAAGGCGGTCCGCGCCGCGGGCGTGCGCACGCCGGCGATCTTCCTCACCTCCGTCGGCGGCATCGACGACCGCGTCGAGGGCCTCGAGGCCGGCGGCGACGACTATCTGGTCAAGCCCTTCGCCTTTTCCGAGCTGCTCGCCCGCATCAATGCGCTCGGCCGGCGGCCGGCGGCGCAGGAGCAGAAGACGGTGTTGAAGGTTGCCGACCTGGAGATGGACCTCATCATGCGGCGCGTCGTCAGGCAGGGCCAGCCGATCGACCTGCAGCCGAGGGAGTTCAGCCTGCTGGAGGTGCTGATGCGCGGCGAGGGCCGCGTCATCACCCGCACCATGCTTCTGGAGCGCGTCTGGGATTTTCATTTCGATCCCAAGACCAGTGTCGTCGAAACCCATATCAGCCGGTTGCGGGCCAAGGTCGACAAGCCGTTCGAAACCCAGCTCATCCATACCATCCGCAACACCGGCTACAGTCTGCACGCGCCGCTTTCCCAGTGATCGCGATATCCCGATGACCGCGAATTTCCCATGACCGCGAACTTCAGATGACCGCCACCTGGACCCGCCTGCTGCGCAGCACGCCGTTCCGGCTTGCCCTGACATTCGCCTTCCTGTTCATGCTGGCCTTCGTGCTGGCGGGCGCCATCGTCTACCAGATGATGAGCGCCGATCTCGCCGAGCAGCTTGACGACACCATCAAGGAAACCTACGCAGTCATCGCCTCAGCCTATGCCGACAACGATCCCAAGGAGCTGGTCGAGACCGTGGAGAGCCACGCCACGCGCAGCCCGAAGAAGGAGCAGCTGTTTTCGCTGACCGACTCGGCCGGTAACCGCCTGGCCGGCAACTTCACCGCGGCCGGGCTTCCCGACGGCTTCTCGATGTTCGGCGCCGAGATGCCTGGCCTGCCCCCGGACACCGAATACCGCGCCTATTCCGGTTCGGTCGGCGCCAACACCTTGACCGTCGCCTTCAGCCTCTCCGAGACGGAGGAGCTGGAAACGATCATGCTGATGAGCTTCGGCTGGGCGACCCTGATCATCACCGGCCTGGCCGTCACCGGCGGCGCCCTGCTCGCCTCGCGCGTCCAGCGCCGCCTCGACGGCATTGCCGCCACGATGGTCGACGTCTCGCATGGCCGGCTGGATACCCGCATCCCGCTGACCGGCAAGGACGACGACATCGACATCGTCTCCAGCCAGGTCAATGACGCGCTCGATCGCCTGTCGGCGCTGGTCGAAGGCATGAAGCAGGTCAGCGCCGACATCGCGCACGATTTGAAGACGCCGCTCAACCGGCTGCAGATGATCCTGGAGAGCGCCGCCGACAAGGCCGCGCGGCGCCAAGACGTCTCCGACGATCTGGCCGACGCGCGTTCCGAAGGCCACCAGATCAACGAGACTTTCGATGCGCTGCTGCGGATCGCCCAGATCGAGGCCGGCGCGCGCAAGGCGCGCTTCACCGATGTCGATCTCGGCGAGATCCTGCGGACCATCGCCGAGATCTACACCGACGTGGCCGAGGATGACGGGAAGGTGCTGTCGCCCACGCAGCTGAACGAAATGGTGGACCGGGTCCATGGCGACCGGGAACTGTTGACGCAGATGTTCGCCAATCTGGTCGAGAACGCGCTGCGCCATTGCCCTCCCGGCACGACCATCAACCTGACGGTGACGCGCCGGGGCGAGCGTGTCCTTGCCAGCGTCGCCGACAATGGCCCCGGTATTCCTCCGGGCGAGCGCGAAAAAGTGTTTCAGCGGCTCTACCGGCTGGATCACAGCCGGTCGACGCCCGGCAGCGGCCTTGGCCTCAGCCTCGTCCGGGCCATCGCCGATCTGCACGGCGCGACCATCGCGCTTGAGGACCGTAAGCCCGGCCTCGCCGTGGTGGTGAGTTTTCCCGTAGCTACGGCTTAGCCGACAAATTGCCGGTGCTGGCCAGGCCAGCTTGGGTTCCTCGCCCCCGCTTTGGCTACGCTATGAACACATCTTCTGTGACTGGCGTGATCGGCCCGAGGCTTGATTGCCACGTGGTTCCCCCAATCCGTCGCTGCTTCGCAGCGCCACCTTTCCCCCCTCCGGAGGGAAAGGAAGGGAGCGTTGCTGGACGCGCGTTGACGGCTAAAAAGGCCTGGCGCCTTTCCTCTCCCCCGTCGATCGGGGGGTCCGAAGGACGGGCGAGACCGGTGGCTCGCCCCGGCAAGTGGCTCGGCGAAGCCGAGACGGAGTGGGGGTCGACCAGCGCGGCACAAGACAATTCACGCGCTAAGCCGTCATGCCACGCGATCGCCGCTACCAGCCGCCCGGAAATGCGCGCATGCTTAGCGCCTCTGGCGGGAGCGAGGAGCCCGAGTCCTGAGTACTCACCTGTCGATCCGCGTCGACAGGATGATCGACGACGACGTCCGTTCGACCCCCTCCATGGCGCCGATCTGGTCGAGGAGCGTGTCGAGGTCGCGGATCGACGGCGCGTCGACGATGACGATCATGTCGAAATTGCCGCTGACGGAGTGCAGTGTCCTGACCGGCGGCAGCGCCTGCAGGGCGCGCACCACTTTGTCGGCGAGCTTGGGCGTGACGGTGAGCAGCACATGTGCCCTGACTAGCCCCTGCTCATAGTCCGGCGACAGCCTGACGCCATAGCCCGTGATGATGCCGCGCTGCTCCAGCCGCTCGATCCGGCTTTGCACCGTCGTGCGCGACACGCCGAGCTGGCGCGCCAGTTCGGCCGTCGAGGCGCGCGCGTTGGCGCGCAGCAGCGAAAGCAGGGCCTGTTCGGCATCACTGAGCATTTCGACGAATCCTTTCGGCAATTCGACAAAAGATAGGGTTCACATTGCAGGATTCCACGCTTCCTTTCGACAGGCAAGCTGCGATGATTCCGGCAAACGCGGATCGCAGGGGAATTTGACCATGAACAAAATCGTTATCGTCGGGGCCGGCAAGATCGGCTCGACCATCGCCGAAATGCTTGCTGAAACGGGCGACTACCAGGTCACCCTCGTCGACCGCTCGGCGGCACAGCTCACTGCTGCCGAGGTGCCCGATAGCGTCGAGACGCTCGAACTCGACATCGCGGCGGTCGGTGCGCTCGAGGCGGCGCTCACCGGCAAGTTCGCGGTGCTGAGCGCCGCCCCCTTCCATCTCACCACGCGCATCGCCGAGGCGGCGGCCAGCGCCGGCGTGCATTATCTCGACCTCACCGAGGATGTCGTCTCGACCAGGCGCGTCAAGGAACTGGCCCGTTCCGCCAAGAGCGCCTTCATCCCGCAATGCGGGCTGGCGCCGGGCTTCATCTCGATCGTCGCCAACGACCTCGCCAGCCGCTTCGACACGCTGGAAAGCGTGCGCATGCGCGTCGGCGCGCTGCCGCAATACCCGTCCAACGCGCTGAACTACAATCTGACCTGGAGCACCGACGGCGTCATCAACGAATATTGCGAGCCTTGCGAGGCGATCGTCGAAGGCGAGCTGGTCGAAGTGCCGCCGCTGGAAGAGCGCGAGGAGTTCTCGCTCGACGGCGTCACCTACGAGGCGTTCAACACCTCCGGCGGGCTCGGCACCTTGGCCGAGACGCTGAAGGGCAAGGTGCGCACGCTGAACTACCGCACCATCCGCTATCCCGGCCATGCCGCGATCATGAAGGCGCTGCTCAACGATCTCGGCCTGCGCCATCGCCGCGACGTGTTGAAGGACATTTTCGAAAGTGCTTTGCCGGCGACGCTGCAGGACGTGGTCATCGTCTTCGTCACCGTCAGTGGCCGCAGACAAGGCCGTCTGCTGCAGGAGACCTACGCCAACAAGATCTACTCCAGGCGGGTCGGCCAGACGGTGCGCAGCGCCATCCAGATCACCACGGCTTCCGGAATCTGCGCCGTGCTCGACATGCTGGCTGACGGCTCGCTGCCGGGGACAGGCTTCGTCAAGCAGGAGGAGATCGCGCTCGACGCCTTCCTCGCCAACCGCTTCGGCCGCGCCTATGCCCAGCACGATATGGTAAGCCGGCTGGCGGGGTGAAGAGCGCCAGCCTTTCTTCCTTCTCCCACAAGGGGAGAAGGAAAGACCAACGCCGCGCTCAAATATGCAGCGCGTGCCCCAGCGCCTTCAGCGCCGCTTCCTGGAACCCCTCGCCCTGCGTCGGGTGGGCATGGATCGTTCCGGCGATGTCCTCCAGCCGCGCTCCCATTTCCAGCGCCAGCCCAAACGCCGCCGACAGTTCCGACACGCCCTGGCCGACCGCCTGGATGCCGAGCACCAGGTGATTGTCGGCGCGCGCCACGACGCGGACGAACCCGTCTTCGCCGAGCTTGGTCATCGCGCGGCCATTGGCGGCGAAGGGGAACATGCCGATCTTGACCTCGCCCTGGCCCTTGGCCTCTTCCGGCGACAGGCCCGCCGTCACCAGCTCGGGATCGGTGAAGCAGACGGCGGGGATCGAGCGCTTGTCCCAGTTGCGCTTGTGGCCGGCGACGATCTCGGCAACCATCTCGCCCTGCGCCATTGCCCGGTGCGCCAGCATCGGCTCGCCGGTGACGTCGCCGATGGCGAAGACGCCGCGCATCGAGGTGCGGCACTGGTCGTCGATCCTGATGAATTTTCCGGCCGTGTCGAGATCGATCTGCTCGAGCCCCCAGCCCTCGGTCACCGGCTTGCGGCCGACCGTCACCAGGATCTTGTCCGCGGCGACCTTGCCGCTCTTGCCGTCGGATGTCTCGACCAGCAGCGCGTCGCCCTTCGTCGACAGGCCCTTGGCCTTGGCGCCTGTCATCACCTCAATGCCGAGCGCGGCGAGCCGTTTGACCACGGGCCCGGTCAGTTCCGAATCATACTGCGCCAGCACGCGCGGCAGGGCTTCGACCACGGTCACCTCGGCGCCCATCTTGGCAAAGGCCATGCCGAGCTCCAGCCCGATATAGCCGCCACCGACGACCGCGAGTTTCTTGGGCACTTCGCTCAGCGCCAGGGCTTCCGTGGAGGAAATGACAGGCCCGCCAAACGGAAGGAAAGACAGTTCGACCGGCGCCGAGCCCGTCGCGATGACGATCGTCTCGGCCCGGATCACCTGGCTTCCCGTCTCGGTCTCGACCTCGACGGTCTTGCCGTCGCGAAAGGTCGCCCAGCCCTGCACGGTCTTCACCCCGGCTTTCTTGAGCAGGCCGGCAACGCCGCTGTTGAGCCGGCTGACGATCCCGTCCTTCCAGGCCACGGTCCTGGCGAGATCGAGCACCGGTGCCGTGACCGAAATGCCGAGCGGGCTCTTGCCGCCGGCCATGTGCGCGACCTTCTCGAACTCCTCCGCCGCGTGGATCAGGGCCTTTGAGGGGATGCAGCCGACATTGAGGCAGGTGCCGCCGGGCTTGCCGGCCTCGACGATCACCGTATCGACGCCGAGCTGACCGGCACGAATGGCGCAGACATAGCCGCCCGGACCGGCGCCGATGACGAGCAGCTTGCAGGAGATTTCTTTCATGATGTGACCCTTCGACCCGAGGGAATGCTCCGTCGAGATTCTTCACGCCCCCCTCTGTCCTGCCGGACATCTCCCCCACGAGGGGGGAGATTGGCAGCTTCGTCGCTTCGCTCATTCTTGCGATGATAGAGATTGGCGAAACCCGGCGTGACGTCCCATCTCCCCCCTTGTGGGGGAGATGCCTGGCAAGGCAGAGGGGGGCGCTGTCCCGCAGTCATCTCGGTCATTCCGCCGCCCCTCTAATCCACGAAAATCAGCGCCGGCGTTTCCAGCAGCGCCTTGATCCGCTGCACGAACACCGCCGCGTCCCAGCCGTCGATGACGCGGTGGTCGAAGCTCGACGACAGGTTCATCATCTTGCGCGGGATGAACTGTGTGCCGTCCCACACGGGCCGCACCATCATCTTGTTGACGCCGATGATCGCGACCTCCGGATGATTGATGACCGGCGTGGTCGCCACGCCGCCCATGGCGCCGAGCGAGGTGATGGTGATGGTCGACCCGGACAGGTCGTCACGGGTCGCAGTGCCCGACTTGGCCGCCTCGGCCAGCCTGGCGACCTCGGCGCCGCAATCCCAGATGTCGCGCGCCTCGGCATGCTTGACGACAGGCACCACCAGCCCCGACGGCGTCTGCGCGGCGATGCCGATATGGATGCCGCCATGCTGGTGGATGATGCCGGCCTCGTCGTCGAACAGCGAATTGAGTTGAGGCTGGTCCGCGATGGCCTTGACCATCGCCCGCATCAGGAACGGCAGCAGCGTCAGCTTGGGCCTCTCCGCGCCTCCCTTGGCCGGCCGCTTTTCCTTGTTGAGCGCGGCGCGCAATTCCTCCAACGGGGTGACGTCGATCTCCTCGACATAGGTGATGTGCGGGATGCGCGACTTGGACAGCGTCATCTTCTCGGCGATCTTTCGCCGCAGGCCGACCAGTTTGATGTCCTCGATCGCATCGTTGCTGGCGAGACCCGATGTCTTGGCCAGTTGCGGCCCGCGCGCCAGGAACGCCTCGATGTCTTCGTGGCCGATGCGGCCGGCGGGGCCGCTTCCGGTAACCTGCCTGAGATCGATGCCGGCCTCTTTCGCCCGCAAGCGGACGGCTGGCGACGCCAGCGGCTTCTCGCCTTCCGGGCGCGGCGCGCCGGCAGAGGCCCGTGCAGTGGTCTTCTCGGCAGGCGATGCGGGTTTCACCGGTGCCTCGGCGGGTTTTGCCACCTTGGGCGACGGTGCGGTTTCGGGTTTCGGGCTCGGCAGCTTGGCGGGCGCTTCGGCCTCTGCGGTTGGTTCCGCTTCTTTGCCGGCGGCCTTCACATTGCCCTCGCCCGCCACCTTCAGCCGCACGATTGGCGAACCGATCGCCACCGTGTCGCCGATCTCCGCGCCCAGCCACAGGATCTCGCCATCGACCGGCGACGGGATTTCGACCGTCGCCTTGTCGGTCATGACCGCGGCAAGCACCGTGTCCTCGCGCACGATGTCGCCGATCTTCACATGCCATTCGACGAGTTCCGCCTCGGCGACGCCCTCGCCGACATCGGGCAGCTTGATGATGTGTTCGCCCATCTCAGGCCTCCCTAAGCTTCCAATGTTTCGATGAGGGCACGGCCGACGCGCGCGGGCCCCGGAAAATACTCCCACTCCTGCGCGTGCGGATAGGGCGTGTCCCAGCCGGCGACGCGGGCCACCGGCGCCTCCAGTTGGTAGAAGCAGTTTTCCTGCACCAGCGCCGAGAGTTCGGCGCCGAAACCGGAGGTCAGCGTCGCCTCGTGCACGACGACGCAACGTCCGGTCTTCTTCACCGAGGCCACGATCGTGTCGAGGTCGAGCGGCAGCAGCGTCCTGAGATCGATGATCTCGGCGTCGATGCCGGTTTCCGCGGCCGCGGCCTGGGCGACATAGACCATGGTGCCGTAGGCGAGCACCGTGACAGCCGTACCCGCCCTGCGGATCGCCGCCTTGCCGAGCGGCACGGTATAATGGCCGTCGGCGACCTCGCCGAGCTCGTGCTTCGACCATGGCGTCACCGGCCGATCGTGATGGCCGTCGAACGGACCGTTGTAGAGCCGCTTCGGCTCGAGGAAGATCACCGGGTCGGGGTCCTCGATCGCCGCGATCAGCAGGCCCTTGGCGTCATGCGGATTGGACGGCACCACCGTCTTCAGGCCCGACACATGGGTGAACAGCGCTTCCGGGCTCTGGCTGTGCGTCTGGCCTCCGAAGATGCCGCCGCCCGTCGGCATGCGCACCACGATCGGGCAAGTGAAGTCGCCATTGGAGCGATAACGCAGCCGCGCCGCTTCCTGGGTCAGCTGGTCGTAGGCCGGATACATGTAGTCGGCAAACTGAATTTCGACGCACGGCTTCAGGCCATAGGCGGCCATGCCGATGGCCGAGCCGACAATGCCCGATTCGTTGATCGGCGCGTCGAAGCACCGGCTCTTGCCGTACTTTGCCTGCAGGCCTTGGGTGCAGCGGAAGACGCCGCCGAAGAAGCCGACATCCTCGCCGAACACGACGACTTTGCTGTCGCGCTCCATCGACACGTCCATGGCGTCGCGAATGGCCTCGATCATGGTCCGTCTTGGCATGGGTCAGACTCCCGCCTGCTGGCGTTGGTGTCTGAGATGGGGCGGCATCTCGGCGAACACGCCCTCGAACATCTCGCGCGTCGACGGCTTGCCGCCGGCATGCAGCGTGCCGTGGCTTTCCGCCTCCTTCTGCGCCGCGATGACCGTGTCGAGGATTTCGGCCTCGGCCTGCGCGTGCCGCTCGTCCGACCAGACGCCGAGCTTGATGAGATGGTTCTTCAGCCGCATGACTGGGTCGCCGAGCGGCCAGGCGTCGGACTCGGTCTTCGGCCGGTAGGCGGAGGGGTCGTCCGAACTGGAATGGGCGCCGGCGCGGTAGGTGACGTATTCGACCAGCGTCGGTCCGAGATTGCTGCGGGCCCGCTCGGCTGCCCACTTGGCTACCGCGTGGACGGCGAGATAGTCGTTGCCGTCGACGCGCAGCGACGGGATGCCGAAGCCGAGCCCGCGCGCCGCGAA
Organism: Mesorhizobium sp. M8A.F.Ca.ET.218.01.1.1; assembly: GCF_004791165.1. Taxonomy (GTDB): domain Bacteria; phylum Pseudomonadota; class Alphaproteobacteria; order Rhizobiales; family Rhizobiaceae; genus Mesorhizobium. Next base: position 66,378 of record NZ_SRUZ01000015.1, read on the forward strand.
GGTGCCCGAGCCACCGCGCGCAATGCCCTGGAAGGTCGAGATCGCCCACTGGTTGTTGACGACGTTGAGCACCACCGGCGCCTTGTAGGTGGAAGCGAACACCAGCGCCGAATGGAAATCCGATTCCGCCGTCGAGCCGTCGCCGATCCAGGCCGCGGCGATGCGCGAATCGTTCGAGATCGCCGAGGCCATCGCCCAGCCGACCGCCTGGATATACTGCGTCGCCAGATTGCCGGAGATGGAGAAGAAGCCGTGCTCCTTCGACGAATACATGATCGGCAGCTGCCGGCCCTTCAGCGGGTCGGCCTCGTTGGAATAGATCTGGTTCATCATCGTGACCATCGGATAGCCGTCGGCGATCAGCAGTCCGGCCTGCCGATAGGTCGGAAAATTCATGTCGCCGGGCGCCAGCGCCTTGCGGAAGGCGCAGCTCACCGCTTCTTCACCGAGATGCTGCATGTAGAAGGACGTCTTGCCTTGCCTCTGCGCCATCTGCATGCGCGCATCGAAGGTCCGCAGCGTCATCATGTTGCGCAGGCCTTCCAGCAATTCCTCGCTGGAAAGCAGCCCGGCCCACGGCCCGACCGCCTCGCCATCGCGGTTGAGCACGCGGATGATCGAGAAGGCCATGTCGCGGATGGTGCGTGGATCGACATCGATGTCGGGGCGCGGCACCGAGCCGGCCCCGGCGATGGTCACGTTGGAGAAATCAGGCGTGCCGCCCGGCCGCACTTCCGGCTCCGGAACGTGGAACCGCAACATCCCAGCATCGGCCATGACCTCAGATCCTCCAATGTTGCCTGGGTGCGGATATTTGCACATCCGTGCCTCCAGGCCAGTGCGAATTCGCCCGGCAAGCCCTTCGGCATCGGTTCCGGCCACGCCGGCCGATCCGGCCTCCCGCGCTCAAGATGAAGATATGTCCGCGAAATTTCTTGTCGATGTTGAGCGGCGGCACGCAATTTGGCGAATGGTTGCGGGCAGGTTGCCGCAAGAGGAGGTATTTTTAGAAGGCGGGGCCAGAAGCGACCTTCCTTCTCCCCTTGTGGGGCTGTTGCGCAGTTAGCTGAGAGATTGCTGTGGGGAGCGGATCGCCGCTTTTTGAGCGGGAATGGGTTCTGGTTTGGAGTTTCAGGCGGCAATTCAGCCCATTGGGCTGGATTGCGGACGCACC
>NZ_SRUZ01000159.1 GCF_004791165.1 Mesorhizobium sp. M8A.F.Ca.ET.218.01.1.1
CTGCTCCTCCTCCTTGCCAACATGTCGCATTTCGTTCAATAGACGCCGCAAACGGCGCCATTTTGCGCCGTTTGCGTGCGGCTTCCGGGCTTCGTCCCGACGCGCCGTGGTCTGAAGAGCGGAAATGTCTGCGATCGAAGCCGGCGCTCGCGCGCCGGAAAACCTTTGGCGTCAGGAAATCAGGGCGACGTTGTCGCTTGCCTGGCCGATGGTGCTCACCAATCTCGGCCAGACCGCCATGACTGCGACCGACGTCATGATGATGGGCCGGCTCGGGCCGGACACGCTCGCCGCCGGCGCGCTCGGC
>NZ_SRUZ01000160.1 GCF_004791165.1 Mesorhizobium sp. M8A.F.Ca.ET.218.01.1.1
GGCCGCGAGCGATATGCCGACGGTGTAGCGCGCCCATCAGAACCCGCGAGAGCATGTCCCGGCCCAGATAATCCGAACCGAGCCACAGTCCCTGGCGCATCGGGCCGAAATAGTCGTCGTCGACGATGTCTCCAATCGGGTGGGGGATGACGTAGGGCGCGAAGATGGCGACAAGCGTCCACGCTAGGATGACCAGCGAGGCCACGACGCCCACGAGGTTATAGCTGTGGCCCAGGAGGGACCGTCGGGAGGATACCGCGCGCGCCATCGTCATCTGAGCCTCGGGTTGGACATGATGGCGACGAT
>NZ_SRUZ01000161.1 GCF_004791165.1 Mesorhizobium sp. M8A.F.Ca.ET.218.01.1.1
ACCGGACCTGCCTTGGCCGTGGTGGTGGTCAGGAAGAAATGATCCTCGGCCAGCCGCGCGCAGGTGCCGTCGTCATAGGCAAATCCGTCTTCGCGCAGCATAAGCCCGTAGCGGACCCGGCCGACTTTCAGTGTGGCCATCATGTTGCAGTAGAGCCGGTTGAGAAACTCGCCCGCGTCGGCACCCTGGACATCGATCTTGCCGAGCGTCGTCACATCGCACAGGCCCACTGCGCCGCGCACGGCCCTGGCCTCGCGGTCCACGCTGTGGCGCCAATGCGTTTCGCCCGGACGCGGGAAATATTGC
>NZ_SRUZ01000162.1 GCF_004791165.1 Mesorhizobium sp. M8A.F.Ca.ET.218.01.1.1
GTGCAGGCTGCGGTCCGGCATGATCAGCTCGAACTCCTTGTCGCTGTCGCCGACCGGACCGAAGACGCGCAGCATGCGGTTGCCGCCGGCGAACAGCGTCTCCAGCGCGCCGGTCATGCCGTTGACCAGGCCGACATTGGCGATATCGACATGCTCGTCGACCTTCGGCGGCATGTCGGCCACGACCAGCAGCCGCGAGACGCCGCCGTCGCGCACCGCGATCGCCTTGGCGCCGATCGCCATCAGCACGTCGTTCTGGGCGGCATGCGACAGCGAGTTCGGCTCACCCTGCAGCAAGACGATCG
>NZ_SRUZ01000163.1 GCF_004791165.1 Mesorhizobium sp. M8A.F.Ca.ET.218.01.1.1
AACCCATCCAAGCCAACCAGCTTTTCGAACTCGCCGTGATGGTTCTGGACCCAATGTGTCCAGAACTCCGCGTGATCCAGGGTCTGAAATGGCTTCTTTGCCCGATCGATATAAAGAATTGTGATGCCCACCCCATCCAGCGACGTCCCATATGTGCGGTCGGCGGCGCTGTTGAGGTATTTTTGGTAATCCAGTCCCGATCGGTACTGCGAGTAAATCGTCGTATGCTCGATCATGTCAGAGGCGACCACCAATCGCTTGGGACTGCCCTGTTTGGCCAAGCTGCTATCGAAGAGCGACAGCTT
>NZ_SRUZ01000164.1 GCF_004791165.1 Mesorhizobium sp. M8A.F.Ca.ET.218.01.1.1
CTCGAAGCAGCCCTATCTGGCGTGGAAGGACACGGTCAACGTGGCGCGCGGCGAGACGGTGCGGCTGCTTCTGCGCCAGGAGCGGCCGGGGCCGCGCATGTATCACTGCCACATCCTCGAGCACGAGCAGCTCGGCATGATGGGCATTGTCGACGTGCGGGCATGAGGGATCGCATCGTTGTCGCGGCGGCGATGCTGGCGCTCGCCGGCCTGTTGATCCTAACTCCGTCGCTGGCGGCGGGTCCGGGCGATCCCATCGTAGCGGCGCGCCAGGCCTCGATGAAACAGATGGCTGCCGCCGCCAG
>NZ_SRUZ01000165.1 GCF_004791165.1 Mesorhizobium sp. M8A.F.Ca.ET.218.01.1.1
GCGAGCAGGCCGCCCGTGTACATGGGATGACGCAGCAAGCGGTATGGGCCGGACGTCACCAGCTCATGATCCTGCTTGGCGGAAACGGTCTGGCTCCAGTTGCGGCCGAGGGTCTGCCGCGCCCAGACCAGCAGCGCCATGCCGGCAACCGCCAGAACGGCGCTGATGCTGCTCAGGACGGGGTTGACGGGCGCGAAGTTGACGAAGCCAAACAATGGCAGGCGCGGCAGCAGGAAAGCCGCGATCATTGCAAACATCAGTCCGAAACTCTGCAGCAGATGCGGTTCCGTATCGCGTTTCACACC
>NZ_SRUZ01000166.1 GCF_004791165.1 Mesorhizobium sp. M8A.F.Ca.ET.218.01.1.1
TGAAGCACTACGGCATTCCTCGATCAAACTAGTGGTGACGCGCCACGAGCAGGCGGCATCGTTCATGGCGGCTACGCATGGGCGGCTTACCGGAAAGCCCGGTGTCTGTCTGGCTACGCTCGGTCCCGGCGCGCTGAATCTCACGACGGGCGCAGCCTACGCCCTGCTCGGCGCGATGCCCATGATCATGATCACCGGGCAGAAGTGCATACGCAGCCGGACCCAGGCGCGATTCCAAATCGTGGACATGGTCTCGACCATGACGCCGCTGACCAAGATGGCGCGCCAGATTGTCGACCCAGCG
>NZ_SRUZ01000167.1 GCF_004791165.1 Mesorhizobium sp. M8A.F.Ca.ET.218.01.1.1
CTTTCCGGCCGCGCAGGTGACGCGGATCGGCGTCGATCAAAATGGCATCGCTGATCTCGAGGCGCTGACAAGGGCGCTGGCTGCGCATGGCAAGGCCGGCGGCCTGCCGCTGGTGGCGATCCATGCCGCTAACAACGAGACGGGCGTGATCCAGCCAATCGGCCGTATCGCTGAAATCGTCAAGGCGGCGGGCGGGGTCCTCGTCGTCGACGCCGTGCAGGCGGCCGGACGGATTCCGATCGATATGTCAGTCGGTTATGCGGACTATTTGATCTTGTCTTCGCACAAGATCGGCGGCCCGAA
>NZ_SRUZ01000168.1 GCF_004791165.1 Mesorhizobium sp. M8A.F.Ca.ET.218.01.1.1
TTCGCGGTCAAGCTCTACACCAAAGAAGGGAACTGGGACATCGTCGGCAATAACATCCCGGTCTTCTTCATCCAGGACGCCATCAAGTTTCCGGACATGGTGCATGCCGTCAAGGAGGAGCCGGACCGGGCCTTTCCCCAAGCCCAGTCCGCGCACGACAATTTCTGGGATTTCATTTCGCTGACGCCCGAGTCCATGCACATGATTATGTGGGTGATGTCGGATCGCGCCATCCCGCGCTCCTTCCGTTTCATGGAAGGGTTTGGGGTGCACACCTTTCGCTTCCTGAACGCCAAAGATGAG
>NZ_SRUZ01000016.1:0-13055 GCF_004791165.1 Mesorhizobium sp. M8A.F.Ca.ET.218.01.1.1
GTCCACATCCGAAATATCATGAAAAAGCTCAAGGCTACCAACCGCACCGAGGTAGCGTACAAGCTTAGACAAATGTTGCTTTGAAGGCTGCCTCGGATCGGTCTTTGCCTGGCCGGCTCTGGCAATAACAGGTGCGTTAAGGGCGGGACCAGGGGTTCGGCGTTCTGATCTAAGGTCGATGGCCTCGTCCGAGCGGTTTCGCGAAACGGGCTGGCTCGGCGTGTGTCGAGGCACGTTCTTAGCCAACCGTCGCGGACGCCGCTGTTACGAGAAATCCAACGCTGTCCCCTGCTAGCTCCGCGCCACGATACGCGGCTTCGGCGGCCTTCAGCCCACCCGTCAGTCTGCGGACCATTGGAGCCGGTCCGAGTGCGTCAAGGGGAAGGCCTAGCTGACCACGGGTGGGTCGCTTCGGTGGCCAGATGCTGAGGCCGAAATAGCTGGCGGCTGAGCGATCGACCCCGCCGCTGAACTGCACCAGTAGCGCTTGGTGAGAGTTCCGGGCAATACGGCCCAGGCAGTTGATGTCCATTGGTGGTTTGTCAGTTGGCCTCATCGCGACCACGATCACATCCCATGCATCGTCAGTCAGGAGCATGGGGTGCGAAAAAACACTTACTCTCGCCCCACCCTCGCTTAGCGTACGCTCGAGGGACGGGGCACAGGGCGTGTCACAGACGATGGCGAGCCTCGCGGCACGGTGATCGACACCGGCATCGCGGAGCAAGATGCAGCACAACCGCGCGAATTCCGGCAGCAGGTTTATGGCTGGGTGGCTCAGATTGGGAGCCGCGACTTTGATGCCGGCCTCGTCACAGGCGTTGAAGTCCACAACGCCCGGACGAAGCTCCCATGGTTCAGCCATTAGCGAAACAACCGCATGCGAGGGTAAGAGTTCGATGAGCGATCTCGAAATCGGGGCGACCTGCAGACAGTTCGTGACGAGGTCGACATCCTGCCATTTGCGGCTGTCGATCCGGTTCGTCACTTCAACGCGTTTGGAGACCCTAGCGTGTTTGGCAAATGCCGACGTCGCATCTGCGATGGCCGCCAGGCTTGGATGTCTGGAAGATGTGCGCGTGAGCGCAACGACACGGCTGGCATTGGCGAGCGCCGCCGCTGTGGCAGTCACAGCTTGATATCCCGTCGTGGCGCCAACGACCACGGTGAGGCCGGAGAGATCGAGATCAAGCAAGCCTATTTGCTTGCGCACGATAGCAAGCATTTCGGCAGGGTCGATCTCGAGAACATCACGAGCAGACGACGTTCCGGCAAAATCATGTGGTAAAGGCATCAAGCTGGGCACTAGGTTGCGCGCTCCACTATCAAATAAGCCTGCAATGTCCCTTAAGCGGATCAACCGCCCTGCCGGATCTTGTCTTGGCACGATGCACGTGCATTTCCTGCATTGTTTTTTGACGGATGCCTTTGCGGCCTCGCGCATTTAGCAAACGTGGTTCCTGTATCGCCACGAGCATGACTGCCTGGATCTGGTTGGCACTCCGATCTCTTGGCGGCTGCGCCAGGTCCAATGCAGGCTCTGGCAATACAGCCGAACCTGCCCGAACTGCTACCGCAGCAAACGGATGCTAGGTGATACGCCGTTTGATCAGAAGGCTTAAAGACACTACACCAGCGACGCGTGGATCAGGCTTAGGAGTAACGGGCGCCGGGTACGCCGCTACCTCCTTTGCTTCTCTTGCGAAGAATGACAAGCCGCTGTGAAGTTGGGCAGCAACACCAACAGCGTTTCTTGGTGAAATCCCATGACAATCAGCGCATTCGACATAAAGCGCCGCAGAGCTGGTATCCACATCGGCCAAAACCTCCGTCCGCTTGGAGGCCGGCGCAAAAGAATGGTGGACATCACTGTCGCATTGATCGCGCTTGTCCTTGCTGCTCCGGTCATGCTGGCGGTTGCCCTTTTGATATTGGTGACCGACGGCGGACCGGCGGTGTTCTCACACACCCGGATCGGATTCAACGGCAGGCGCTTCGCCTGTTACAAATTCAGGACCATGGTGGCCAACTCGGAGCGGGTTCTGGCAGACTATCTCGCGAGCAATCCCGAAGCCGCCAAGGAGTGGGAGCAGAATTGGAAATTCAAGAATGACCCGCGGATCACATTCCTGGGGCACATTCTCAGGAAGTCGAGCCTGGATGAGTTGCCTCAACTCATCAACGTGCTGCGCGGCGAGATGAGTTGCGTCGGCCCTCGTCCGGTCGTTCCCGACGAACTTCAACGTTACGGCTCCTCTGCGATCGATTATCTAAAAACCCGGCCTGGGTTAACTGGCCTTTGGCAGGTGGCTGGCAGAGACGCAATGGATTATCCCAGTCGTGTCTCTATCGACAGCCGATATGTGCGGGAATGGTCCCTATGGGCCGATGTTGTCATTCTCGTCCGGACTGTGGGCGCCGTGATGAAATTCGATCGTGCGTCTTGATTAATGCGCATCGCAAATTCTTGCCCGATGCTTTGCTCTGCCTAAAAACCGCAGCGTGCTGCCGCGACCGCAATGGCGAAAGGTGCGGCGCCGGTCGGCCGCGGCGAAATGGCAGCCGCAGACCATTACTGCTCACGTGACATGCCTTGGCGCCAGACTACGCCCAGGAAGAGGCCGAGCAAGTAGGCCCCCTGTAGAACAACAACGAGAAGCAGGATTGAGATGAGGTGGTGCCAGTCAAATACACTGCCGATGCCGCCTGCAACGACGCCGCCCACGACTGTCACCGCGGTCATGATGATGAGCGCGGCAGCTCGAAAACGAAATCCCAGCAAAATGCCGATAACACCGACGACGACAAGGCCCCAAAGCACGGCGATCTCCTATGGGTGGAAGACTCAGTGTGCCATCTCCAAGTCTCCCACATCTGCGAATCGGTACCAACACTCAATCCGGCTGCACCGCCTCGCCGACGAGCGGTCGAGGGGCGGAAATCGCCGTACACTCCCCCGCGCTACACAAAAGGCGTAGAGCACCCTGTCCGAATGCCCCCTTTTCGCTCATTTCCTTGTCCACCCGCCAAGCCTACGCTGCTTGGAAATAGGTATGCGGAATTTCACCCGCCGTGCGGCAGCATGCAATGATTTATGATCCGGACGCCAAGCCTGTGTTTATCAGTGCGGCTATTCAGGACAACAAGGCTCTGGACGTTGCTCATCGACGCGAGCCTGCGTCGGCGCGCAGTCCCCGCATAATGCCTCTAGTGTGACATTCTACTTATGCTTCAGGTATCTGTCCTTTTGCTGATCCTGTCCATCTGGTTCCCTGGCGCCACGCGGATTGCCGGAACGGATGGCTCGCTTTCCTTCTTGCTGGCACTGTTCTGCGCTTTGCTAAGTGTCGGTACCTACGCGGAAACAGCAAGACGCCTCCATCGGATTGAGGCCGCCCTGACGACTGCGGTGCTGACGATATCTGCTGTCATCATCGTTCTCTCTCTACTGTCGATGCTCTACGCAGACAATCCGATGAGGACGATGCGCGCGGTTTTCTCACAAGTGTTTGGTTTCGCGATCATTCCAGCGGTCGCGGCAATCTCCATGAGACCGAAGGGTCTCGTGGCAATCGACAGGGTTGTGACGACCATAGTCATCATGACTGTCGTAACATCCTGTCTTGTCGCAATCGGGCTGGGCGATGCCAGATTCGCCGATCGGGCTGAAGGCTATTTCAAGCACTCGAACCAACTCGGGATCGCGTTGTCGGCTGGTCTGCCGCTTGTCGCGGCGAAGCTGGTCACATCCCGCCGGTACCGACTTCTCCTTACCGGCTGCCTCGCTGCGGTGCTCCTGGGTTTGGTGAAATCGGGTTCGAAGACAAACTTCGTCCTCGGCGTGGTGGGCCTTGGTCTTTTCTTTGCGCTATACAGTATATATTTAATCAGAAGAAAGCAGAATCCATTAAAGGTAATCGTGGGAACCATTGCCGCTCCGATATTGTTCGAAGCGAGCCTGCTGACATTGCAGTTCCTAAATCCACGGGCTTACGGCCTGCTGGCCATTCAACTTTCCGGAGGCGAGGCGCATTCGGTGGTATCGCGGCAGCGACTGTGGTCCATATCGATCGATCTCGGCCTGTCGCACCCGTTCACGGGTGTGGGGGCAGGGCAATGGGTGGAAGATATCGCGCCCCACAGCCATAATCTGTTCATTGACTTCTTTAGAACACTGGGAGTGCCCGGCTTGGCGTTGGTGTCGATGCTGGTTCTCGTGGTCATGGCATATCTTTCCAGGGTCGTGTTCTGCACATTGTTCGGCAATGACAGGGGGGGCGACCATGCGGCGGAAGTGAATGTGATGGTGCTTGGAACGTCGGTTTCCCTGTGGAACTACATCATCGCAAACCAGATGAGCGACTCCTTCGGTCCATCGACAGCGCCATTCTTCTGGCTGCCGTTGGCTTTGCTCATCTTCTACCGCGGCATCCAACGATCACTGCAGACCGGCCCTGAGCGTCCGAAATTGTACGCGGTTCCAGGGTCCCAGCTATTTCAATATTGAACTGTTTTTTCAATCTTCGGAAAACCAACTTTTATCCCCTGATCCCCATGGCTTCGTACACAGTCCGTGACCTGACGGCAGGCTTGCCGCCAAGCGTCGAACCACGCCCACTTCAAACAGACATTCGATTCGTGGAATTTTTTGGTCTCCCTGGGATCGGAAAAACCACGGCCTCCACCCTGTTGGCGAACGACTTGCGACGGTGCGGCCCGCTGGCAGGCGATGTGCAATTAGCGTGGGGGACAAGAGCGTTCATCGACCGCCAAATCCACAGGATCGGTATTGTTACCCCAAGGCTCAAGGACCGTCAGTTTCGCTCGCTGCTCGCCCGAATTGCACGTTTTGTCATCGAAAGCGGGCAATCATCGGTTGTCGATGTAATCAGGGTTATCTGGAACCTTTCGGTTTTGGTTGCCTATATTCAGACCGAGAGGCAAGGAAAGGATACCATCATCATAATGGATCAGGGGCTTCTGCAGGGGTTCCTGTCCGTATTGCTCAAGAGTAAGCACCGCGAAACTTCGGAGAAGTGGTTTGACATCCTGCTCGCCATTGGCGTGCATGACATGGTTTTTGTCCATCTGCGCGGTGAGATTCGCCTAGCACGAAGTCGACTTCTGAAAAGGGGCGATAGGTCCTCGCGGATACAAAGGGCATCTCCTGACTGCGACCGTCATCTTTGGTCGGCGGCGGATTGTGCTTGCCGCCAGATTTTGGCCGACCTTGAGCGAAGAATGGAAACGGAGGATCACGTCGGCGTGCTGGCGGCGGTCGACGTGGAAAGGTTGGCATCGCCCGAAGATGTCGCCGAAAGGGTTCTTGAGGTGGTGCTTCCGGCCTGCCTCGAACGACATCGGCTGAGCGGTTCGGCACGCCAATGAGCACCACAATGAACCGCCGTTCACTCATGGGCGTCGCCGGCTTGTATCCTCTAATCGCTCTGTTGCCGGGCTCGTGCCAAGCGCAAGGCGGACAAACGCCGGCAGGCAAGGAGTTCGTTCTGGCAGGTGACTATGGCTTCGAACAGCAATCGATACGGAACCTGCAGCCGGGAGCAACAATCAACGCTCGAAATGCTTCCTTCACAGTTGCCAACAGCAGAAACCGCGATCCCAATGCGGCGATGGGCTGCGACGAGGGGCCGTTGCCGGTCAATCGCTATCCCGTCGTCATCCGCAACTGTCCAGGGGTTCGCTTTGTCGGCGGCCGCTTCGACGGCCAGGTACCGCTAACGTCTGATTGGCGGGACACCTACTGCAACAGCGCGGCTTTGCTTGTCAGGGACGGAACCACCGATGCGACAATTGAGGGGGTGCGTGCCCGTCGCTGCTGGGATGGCATTCGCCTCGCCGAGCACGCCGACGGTTTTCGGCTAAAAGGGTGCTGGCTCAGCGAAATCAGGGATGATGCGGTGGAGAACGACTATCTCCTCAGCGGCATCATTGAAGATTGCCTGTTCGACGGATGTTTCTCGGGGATCAGCCTGGACCCTGCGTCAAACGAACGGGACGGAACGGGGCAAACGGTGCGGGTCGACAAATCCCTCATTCGCATGCATGCCTTTCTGTCCAAGGGCGAAATCACACATCAGGCGCCGATCAAGGCTGTCGATCAGTCGCCCAGGTTGAGGATCACGGAATCGGTTTTCGCATTGGCCGCGGCCAACATGCGTGGATTCCATCGCCTGGAAAGAACATGGCGGCTGACGATTGAAAGCCGCGACAATGTGCTGCTGTGGCTGCCCGACGAGCCGATCCCTTCCGCATTGCCACTGCCACCGTCTGGTTTCAGATTGCTGACGGGCGCCGACGCCCGCGGCTATTGGAACAAGGTCCGTTCCCAATGGGTCGCGGCGCATCAGGACGTGGTCCGGTTCTCTGACGAAGTGCTGTGAGAAGTCGCAGCGCTCGGCAACGATTACTCCAACTGCGAAGGCATTTGGCGCTCGCCCATTGAATGCACCGCTGGCAACAACAGCTTGGACCGTCACGGCGATGAATCAGCACGACGCGATTGACAGAACTGTGGTGGCATCAGGCCCGGCCGATTGGAATTCTGCGACGTTTGTGATCCTAGGGCGGTTGGTACGTGTCAGGGGACAAAATATCCTGTTCAGCCCTTCCCAGAACGCCATTTTCGCCGTCAACGATACTGCTGCCGACATCTGGCGCTCTCTGGAAGAAGGCATGCCACCGCACGCCATTTCGGTCGAGATGGCGCGCAGTGGCGTTGATAGACTTGAGGCAGACAGGCATGTCGAGGCTGCACTCGAGGATTGGCAGCGGCTGAACCTGATACGGCCCTGCGCGCCGTTGTCTACTTCGTCAGCTGAAAAGCCTGTGAGCCAGGTGGTCGCAGTCGCGGGCCTCAACATACGCATCGTCTATCCGGCAGCCTGCGCCTTTCCCGCGATTTCCGTATTTCGCCACCTTGAGGTCAAAGGAGATACTGCCGACGTACTGCTCGAGGTGGTTGGGCAGGGAGGGAGAGTCCATCTGCTGCGGGATGGCAAGTGGATTTTGTCCTGCTCCCTCGACGAATTACCCGTCATGCTGAAGGGGCAATTGCTGACCGAGGTTCTGGATTACGGCGCCTATGAACTTGCCCTCCACGCGGCTGCGCTTCTCAGAAATGAACGCATCGTCCTTCTTTGTGGCAATCCGGGCGCGGGCAAGACGACGCTGACCTTGGCACTGGTCCATGCAGGATTTGGCTTTGTCGCCGATGATGTGACGCTGCTGGACTCTAGGGGGCATGGCGTTGGCCTTCCGTTTGCCCCGGCGGTCAAGGCGGGAGCATGGCCGTTGCTGGCCAAATACTGCCCCGGCCTTGATGCCGTTCCGATCTGTCGCCGCCCTGACCGCAAGCGTGTACGATTTGCCGTGCCCAAGGCGTTCGTGCCCTTGCCTCCCGCTCCCCTGCCCATTGGCTGTGTGGTCCTGCTCCGTCGAGGTCGTGACTCGAAAGCCAGCCTGGAGCCGATCGATCCAGCTCACGCATTGCGCGGCCTTCTCAATGGCGCGCTTGCGCCCGGCGGAGAGCTGGGTGTCACCGCGTTCGAAGCGCTGACCCAACTCATCGGATCGACGGAAACCTATTCCCTGACCTATTCGGGGCTTGATGATGCGGTACGCCTTATCTCGGAAGCGTGTCGATGATAAGCAGGGGCAACAGGGGCAACGCACTTGAGGCGTTGGTCGCCGGACTTCGCGGCGCTCCGACGGACAGGGCTGACTGGCAGGCCGTGATCGCTCTGGCAAATCGCACTCTGCTTACACCCGATTTGTTCTCGTCCCTGGCGCGCGCCGGACAAATCCACCAGCTGCCAGAGGACGTGCGCGAGTACCTTCGGTTCGTTCACGACTGCAATCGGGAACGGAATCTGCGGTTGCGTACCCAACTGGGTGAAGCCGTTGCCGCCCTCAACCGCAGCGATATCTCTCCGCTCCTGCTCAAGGGGGCCGTTCCCCTGTTCCTTTCGCCGGCCGGCCTGGTCCCAAGCAGGATGACGAGTGACCTCGATCTAGCTGTGAATCCACGCCAAGAGAAGGTCGCCAGAGACTGTCTTGAAGAGCTTGGCTACGTCGATGTAGCGGGGGGTCGAGGCATGGCCCGCCAGCAGGACGCCGGAATGCTGGAGCTCCGGTCTACCCGAGCGGACTGCTATCACTCCCCCAAGCTCATCCAGCGAGACGGCCTTCGGGTGAAAATTCCTCCCGTTCAGTCTCGCGCCATGCACTGGATGGTACACGACCTTCTCAAGGAGGGAGATTATTGGCGCGGAAGGATAGATCTCAGGCACCTCCATGACTTGGCTCGATTGGCGGAAAACGAGGACGTGGACTGGATGTCACTGCAGGGTTCCATGTCGGACCGGAGCGCCCGCAATGCGCTCGAAACCCAGCTCCTGGCCATGCACCATTTCTTTGGAACCCGAATCCCGGAAAAATGTGCAAAACGCCCGATCGTCCGTTTCCAGCACTGGAGGCGCGTCTTCACGGCGACACACCCCGTCATTGGCGCCCCTCTGCGACTGGTCGGTAATTTGACGTGGGGCATATGGCGGTTTTCACGCGCCTACGGTTTGGCGCGACGTGGACCGCCGTACCTCTTGCGGCGCATCGCTCGTACGCTCTTCGACCCTCGCACGAAAATCTAAGCCTTTTGGAGAACTAGTGTACTGGATCAGAAGGCATAAGATGAATCCGTGAATTTGAGAAAGTTTGTGGGAGGTTTGACATGTCACCGGAAGGCACAAAACGCTCGGAACGGACCCAGGAGACCCTGGTCTCGGAGGCTCAAGCGCGCCGCGACTTTCTCAAGAAGGCGGGGCGTTTTGCGGCGGTTACTCCGCCGGCTGTGACGCTCTTGCTTGGCACAAGCTTGAACTCCAGGGCGATTGCCAAATCGGGTGGATCAAAACCGGGCAATGGCTGGGGGGACAAGAACCATATTCACGTCGGCCCTCCCGGCCAGGGGTAAGCCCTTCGACCATCATGGTCGCTGAAAACAGCGTTTTGAGGACATAGGGCTCCAGCCTGTCATTTGAAAGCCCGGACCGCTCGCGGCACGCCAGAGTGCCGCGAGCGTCCGGGCTTTTCTTTGCCGGCGGCTACCGGCCTCGCGCCTGCATTTGAGCATCATCAGCGCACCAAAAATGAATCCGTTTTTGCTGGCGGAAATTCGGTGCGGAAAACAAGCCGATGCCCATCGAGGGCCCTATCCGCGCGCGACGCGGACCTTTGAGCACGCAGGAATCCGACCTATGCGAGCAACAGGCTGCTCGTGAAATTATCGTCGTGGAACTGGGCCACTTGAACGCCGGTCAGCGTGATCTGATCCCCGCCGCCCAGCGACGCCACGACATTCGAGCCCTGGTTTGTCGCCGCCTGCAGGAACTGGCTGGTGTTGTAGATGCCAAAGGCTCTGAGATCGAGGACGTCGCCGGTGCCGGCGCCGGGCAGGAAATTCATGACGGTGTCCTGACCGTCGCCGTGGGCGAACACGAACAGATTGTGCTGGTTGCCGGCAACCAATGTGTCGTTTCCGCGTCCCCCGATCAGCGTGTCATTCCCGCCCAGACCCCATAGATAGTCCGCGCCGGTCGTGCCGTTCAGGACGTAGCCGCCGTTGACGATTGTCGGCGTGCGCCCTACAGGCGTCGGGACAAAGTAGGAATCCGTGAGCATGCTGGTTGCAGTCGTCCCGTTGAAGCTGCTCACCTTGTAGAACTCGATCAGCATGCCCGCGTCCGTGATCGTCACCAGATTGGCGCCGACATTGGGAACGGTCTTGCCAGCTCCGCCAAGGCCGGTGGTCGTGTACGGAAGAAAGACGCCGTCGCCGTTGTCGTCCCGGTTCTCCCGGTAGTAGTTGTGCTGATGGCCGGCAAAGACCGCGTTTACACCCCACTGCTCGAAGGGCCACCGCATGGTGGCAGTGGAGCCGCTCGGGTTGAATGGCGTGTGATGGAAGTAGGCGACGTCGAAACTCGCGTCGGAATTCGCGAGAAGGTCTTGCATCCAATGGCCCTGCACGGATGTGGAACTGCGGCCATCCGGCTCCTGCTTGTTGCTGCTGAGAGCGAAGAAATGCACCGGCCCGATCTGGTAGTCATAGTACCTCTCATTGTCGGGCAGCGTGAAGTAATTCAGGTAGTTGGTAACGTTGCCTTCTTCGTATTCGTGATTGCCTAGCGTGGGGAAGAAGCGGTTGATGGCGCTGCCGCTGCCGTATGCGCCCTGATAGTTGCCTATGTAGTCATGATACTGCTGGCCGACGGCGGCATCCAAGGTCTGCGGAGCATACACGTTGTCGCCGATTGTGAGGATGAAATCGGGGTTCCAGGCATGGACCATCGCCGACACCGCCTTCTCGCCGGAGAGATCGGTGTCGCCGTAGTCACCAAAGACCGCGTACCGGTACAAGACCTGCGGCGGCGTCGTCGGGACGACGCTGACCGTATAGTCCTGCGCGGCGGTGCTCCCGTCGGACGAGGTTGCGGTGACGTGGAGGTTGATCGACTGCTCGGTCTGGGCATTGAGCGTTCCCGTGCCAGAGCGCGTGATGACGCCGGTGCTGGAATTGATGGCGAAGCGCGGGTCGTTGAGGCTGTAGGTGACCGCATCGGTGACGTCCGGATCCTTGGCCGAGGCTGTGATGTGGACCAAAGTGCCCGCGGCGGCAAGGTCGGGGATCTGGTTGGCCGCAGGGTCAGCATCCTGTGGATGCTTGAAGGCGACCGGGCCGGTCGTCGGCACATAGTACTCGACGTGCAGGAGCGGTGCGCCGGTGGCGCTGCCATCGAAGGAATTGGCCCTGCGCGCGCCGCTGCTGCCGCTGACGACGAATGCCATGTCATTGAGTTGCAAATAGCCTGGCTGGTTGATGATCTCCTGCACGATTGCCGAGAGGTTCGGGGTGCGTTCGGCAAGGGCGGCTTCATTGTTCACGGTCCAGTCGGGTGGCGTCCACGTCACCGAAGTAGTCGTCATCAGGCGCGAGGTGACATCGCTTTTCTCACTCTCGAAGGGGACGGCTTCGTCGCTTTCGCCCCGGATCAGGAGCGAGACGGCGCCGGTGCTCGTATTCTGGGCCTGGAACTGGATGTAGGCACTGGTGATGACGGCGTCGTAGGGAATGTCGACGCCGGTGAAGCGCATTCCGACCGTCTGGACTTTGGTGCCGTCAACCACCATGTCGAGATCGGTGCTGGTGAGGTCCATCCCGCCGCTGGGACCTTGCTCGACGTCGTCGGTGCTGGTTGCGATCCTTTTCTCGAAAATCGGCGCTGTGGTCACGCTGACGGCATAGTCTTGGCCCGCGGCGCTCCCATCGGACGAGGTCGCGGTGACGTGGAGGTTGACCGACGGCTCGGTTGCCGCATTGAGCGTGCCGGTGCCTGAGCGCGTGACAACGCCTGTGCTGGAATTGATGGCGAAGCGCGAGTCGTTGACGCTGTAGGTGACCGTCGAGCCGGCATCGGGATCCCTGGCCGAGGCCGTGATGCCGATGGCCGTGCCGGCGGCGGCGGTCTGAGCAATCTGGTTGGCGGCAGTGTTGGCATCCGGCGGGTTGTTGAAGGCGACCGGCTCCGGGCTGTTGAGGACGGCGAGGGTGAAGGCCTGGTTGGCGGTGCTGCCGTCGGTGGAGGTTGCCGTCACCGTCAGGTTGATCGATGTCTGGGTCTCGAAGTCGAGCGAGCCGGTGGCCGAGCGGGTGATGACGCCGCTGCTGGCGTTGATGGCGAAGCGCGTGTCATTGATGCTGTAGGCGACGGTCGAGCCGGCGTCGGGATCGGTGGCCGAGGCTGTGATGCCGACGGCCGTGCCAGCCGCCGCAAGCTCGGCGATCTGGTTGGCGGTGGTGTTGGCGTCGGGCGGCGTGTTGAAAGCCACCGGACTGCCGGCCGGACCGGGCAGGGTATACTCGATGTGCAGCAGCGGTGCGCTGGCCGGATTGTATTCGTAGGAATCGGCCGTGCGCGTGCCAGTGCCGCTGACCAAAAATGCCATGTCGTTGAGCGCGGCCCAGCCCGAGCGGTTGACGATCTCCTGCACGATCGCCGAGAGGTCAGGCGTGCGCTCGGCAGCGCCATGCTCGCCCACAATGGTCCACGGGTCCGGCGTCCAGGCCGTGGATGCGGCCGTCCTGGGAAGCGAGGACACGTTGAAGTTGGCGGTGGTGAAAGGACTGGCGTCGTCGACCTTATCGCCCTGAATGAGCAGCGACGCCGCGCCGGTCTTCACCTCATTGGCCTGGAACTGGATGTAGGCGTTGGTGATGATGGCGCCCTGCGGGATGTTGATGCCGGTGAAGCGCATGCCGACCGTCTGGCGGGTGGAGCCGTCATAGCCGAGCTCCAGGTCGGTGACGTTGGTCGAAATCGCCCCGGAGCCCTTCTCCTCGACATCGTCGCCGGCGGTCGTCACCCTTGTCTCGATGATTACAGGCGTGGTGTTGCCCGTCCCGGAGACAGCAACGCTGAAGGCATGGGTATCGGTGCTGCCGTCGGATGAGGTTGCGGTCACGTTGAAGTTGACTGAAGGCTCCGAGGCCGCGTTAAGCGTGCCGGTGCCCGAGCGTGTGATGATGCCGGTGCTGGCGTTGATGGCAAATCGCGGGTCGTCGATGCTGTAGGTGATCGTCGATCCGGCATCGGGATCCGTCGCCAATGCTGTAATGCCGATCGCCGTGCCGGCGGCGGCGTTCTGGGCAACCTGGTTGGCGGCGGTGTTGGCATCCGGCGGGTTGTTGAACGCCACCGGCTCAGGGCTGTTGAGGACGGCGAGGGTGAAGGCCTGGTTGGCGGTGCTGCCGTCGGACGAGGTTGCCGTCACCGTCAGATTGATCGATGTCTGGGTCTCGAAGTCGAGCGTGCCGGTGGCCGAGCGCGTGATGACGCCGCTGCTGGCGTCGATGGCGAAGCGCGTGTCATTGATGCTGTAGGTGACGGTCGAGCCCGCGTCGGGATCGGTGGCCGATGCTGTGATCCCGGTGGCTGCCCCCGCCGCGGCGAGTTCGGCGATCTGGTTGGTGGTGGGATCGA
>NZ_SRUZ01000016.1:13147-50308 GCF_004791165.1 Mesorhizobium sp. M8A.F.Ca.ET.218.01.1.1
CGTCGATGGCGAAGCGCGTGTCATTGATGCTGTAGGTGACGGTCGAGCCCGCGTCGGGATCGGTGGCCGATGCTGTGATCCCGGTGGCTGCCCCCGCCGCGGCGAGTTCGGCGATCTGGTTGGTGGTGGGATCGGCGTCGGGCGGTGCGTTGAAGGCAACCGGCAACTGGCTGGCCGTGACGCCGACTGTAAAGGCGTGGGTATCGATGCTGCCGTCGGACGAGGTTGCCGTCACGTTGAAGTTGACTGAAGGCTCCGAGGACGCGTTAAGCGTGCCCGTGCCGGAGCGCGTGATGACGCCGGTGCTGGCGTTGATGGCAAAGCGCGAGTCGTCGATGCTGTAGGTGATCGTCGAGCCGGCATCGGGATCCGTCGCCGAGGCGGTGATCCCGACCGCCGTGCCGGCGGCGGCGGTCTGGGAAATCTGGTTGGCGGCGGCGTTAGCGTCGGCCGGGGTGTTGAAAGCGACCGGCTCCGGGCTGTTGAGCACGGCGAGGCTGAAGGCCTGGTTGGCGGTGCTGCCGTCGGAGGAGGTTGCCGTCACTGTCAGATTGATCGACGACTGGGTCTCGAAGTCGAGCGTGCCGGTGGCTGAGCGCGTGATGACGCCGCTGCTGGAATTGATGGCGAAGCGCGTGTCATTGATGCTGTAGGTGACGGTCGAGCCCGCGTCGGGATCGGTGGCCGATGCTGTGATCCCGGTGGCTGCCCCCGCCGCGGCGAGTTCGGCGATCTGGTTGGTGGTGGGATCGGCGTCGGGCGGTGCGTTGAAGGCTACCGGATTGCCAGATCCTGGCAGCAGATATTCGATGTGCAGCAGCGGTGCGCTGGCCGGATTGTATTCGTAGGAATCGGCCGTGCGCGTGCCAGTGCCGCTGACCAAAAATGCCATGTCGTTGAGCGCGGCCCAGCCCGAGCGGTTGACGATCTCCTGCACGATCGCCGAGAGGTCAGGCGTGCGCTCGGCAGCGCCATGCTCGCCCACAATGGTCCACGGGTCCGGCGTCCAGGCCGTGGAGGCTGTCGTCCTCGGAAGCGCGGACACGTTGAAGCTGGCGGCCGTAAAGGGGCTGGCGTCGTCAACATTATCGCCTTGAATGAGCAGCGACGCCGCGCCGGTCTTCACCTCATTGGCCTGGAACTGGATATAGGCGCTGGTGATGATCGCGCCCTTCGGGAGGTCGATGCTGGTGAAGCGGAGGCCGACCGTCTGGCGGGTGCTGCCGTCATAGCCCAGTTCCAGATCGCTGATGTTGCTCGAGATCGTACCGGAGCCCTTCTCCTCGACATCGTCGCCGGCGGTCGCCACCCTTGTCTCGAAGATCGGGTCGATCGCACTAGAGCTGGCGGTGAGGAAGCTGCTGCTGGTGGTGATGACATTAGCGCCGGTCGAGACCGTGCCGGCGTCAGCGGTGGGGGTAGGGGCGGTGAAGGTGACGCCGCTGCCGGCATAGCCCGTTCCCGCAAACTGCCTGAGGCCGGTGTCTTTCGTCGCCACGCTGTCGAGAAAGGTGCTATCCGGATGGATGCCAAGCCCGGCTGCCGCGTCCGCCAGCCCGATCAACTCGCCACCGGTTGCCGTGGTCGGGACGGCGCTTTGACTGTCACTGTGTTTGCCGGTTTCGACGGCGAGGCTGACGCCATCGGATGCCCCGGAAGCCTGCGACACGCCGTCATCGCCATGCACGTGCTCCGCAACCGAGCCGTCATCGAGCGGTTGAAGGCCTTTGAGGAGGGGCGTCGAACCGAGCTCCGTCGCGAGCAGTCCGATTGCATTGCCGCTATCTGGAAGCCGATGTGGTTTGGACATCGCAGAACTCCTTTGCCGCCGTTTTCCGCACTTGGGCCTCGCTAGGCCCTGATATCGACGCCACGGCCAGGTCCGATCCGCGGTGATCGAGGACTCCGGCTGTCAGAGGCGTGTGTGGAGGCGATGTGCTTGCTGGGCATCCGGGCAGGCTGCAGTGAAATGGATCACGACAGGACCTTGAAGCAACGCGTCCTGCCGGATCAGGCGAGCAGCCAACCATTCAATTGGAATTCATAGATCTTGCCGTCATTTTCGGTTGGATATGGGTCATTATCCAGGCCCCGATCCACGATGTACAGGCTCATATGGTGGCTCGGATCGTCGCTGCTCGGCGCCAGCGCTATTCCCGATGGTTTGTGCGCGTGGGCTGCGGAGATATCGAGCGTGCCCAATAACTGCCCGGTACGCGTCACCATTGCTACCGACTTTGTCGACGTAATGATATAAAGGAGGTCGTTGACTTGGTCATACGCAATACTTTCGTCGCCAGGGTTCCCCAGCGCTTGCGCAGAAAAACTCGTCACGATGTCGTCGCCGCCCGTACTCGCGACGCCGTCGAATTTGCCGTTGGGACCCGGTGAGACGGCGTAAATCGTCTGGGTTGAGCCATCCGCGACATACAAGACTTTATGGTTCGGGTCATAGGCGACGCTCTCCGGATCCGAACTGCCGAACGCGGATGTCTTGAAAGAGGTCACCTTATCGTCGGACGTGTTGTAAAGCCCGTCTATCCCGGGGTTGAGCTCGTACACGCTCTTCGGGGCAGTGTCGTCCGCGAAGAAGAGATGGTGGTTAGCAGGATTATAAGCCACCCCGGCCGGCTCATCGGAGAACTTGACGGTCGTGAGCGTGCCCGCAAGGGTGCCGTTCAAATTCATCTGGTAGAGATTCTTGCCAGTAAAAAGCGCAGGTATCTCCTCGACTTCGCTGTCGGCAACCAGCAACGTGCCGAGGTGAGAGATATAGACGATATCAGTCGGGTCGGGACTCGGCGGCGACCACTGCGAAGTCAGGATTGTGTGTGACAAGGTCACCGACGTCGGCAGCTGGTGGGCCGTGACGTTGACGTTGAAGGCATGGGTATCGATGCTGCCATCGGACGAGGTCGCCGTGACGGTGAGGGCGACCGACGGCTCGGACTGGGCGTTGAGCGTGCCGGTACTCGAGCGCGTGATGACGCCGGTGCTGGCGTTGATGGCAAAGCGCGAGTCATTGATGCTGTAGGTGATCGTCGAGCCGGCATCGGGATCCGTCGCCGAGGCGGTGATCCCGATCGGCGTGCCGGCGGCGGCGGTCTGGGCGATCTGGTTGGCGGCGGCGTTAGCGTCGGCCGGGGTGTTGAAAGCGACCGGCTCAGGGCTATTGAGGACGGCGAGGCTGAAGGCCTGGTTGGCGGTGCTGCCGTCGGAGGAGGTTGCCGTCACTGTCAGATTGATCGACGACTGGGTCTCGAAGTCGAGCGTGCCGGTGGCCGAGCGCGTGATGACGCCGGTGCTGGCATTGATGGCGAAGCGCGAGTCATTGATGCTGTAGGTGACGGTCGAGCCGGCATCGGGATCCGTTGCCGAGGCGATGATCCCGGTGGGTGCGCCTGCCGCGGCAAGCTCGGCGATCTTGTTGGCGGCAGTGTTGGCATCCGGCGGGGAGTTGAAGGCGACCGGATTGCCGGGTCCTGGCAGCAGATATTCGATGTGCAGCAGTGGCGCGCTGGCCGGATTGTATTCGTAGGAATCGGCCGTGCGCGTGCCAGTGCCGCTGACCAAAAATGCCATGTCGTTGAGCGCGGCCCAGCCCGAGCGGTTGACGATCTCCTGCACGATCGCCGAGAGGTCAGGCGTGCGCTCGGCAGCGCCATGCTCGCCCACAATGGTCCACGGGTCCGGCGTCCAGGCCGTGGAGGCTGTCGTCCTCGGAAGCGCGGACACGTTGAAGCTGGCGGCCGTAAAGGGGCTGGCGTCGTCAACATTATCGCCTTGAATGAGCAGCGACGCCGCGCCGGTCTTCACCTCATTGGCCTGGAACTGGATATAGGCGCTGGTGATGATCGCGCCCTTCGGCAGATCGATGCTGGTGAAGCGGAGGCCGACCGTCTGGCGGGTGCTGCCGTCATAGCCCAGTTCCAGATCGTCGACATTGCCCGATATCGTACCGGAGCCCTTCTCCTCGACATCGTCGCCCGCGGTCGCCACCCTTGTCTCGAAGATTGGGTCGATCACACTGGAGCTGGCGGCGAGGAAGCTGCTGCTGGTTGTGACCGCTGCGCGCGTCGAGACCGTGCCGATGTCGGCAACTGCCTCAGGGGTGGTGGCGATGTAGGTGACATGGCTGTCGGCATGGCCTATTTCCGCATCGTGCCACAAGTCGAGAAAGCTGCTGTCGGGATGAATGCCAAGTCCGGCTGCCGTCTCGGTGAGGCCGGTCAGTTTCAATCCGCCATCGCCCCCCAAAGTCGGCGTGACCCCATCTGCGGTGCTAAGATCCAGCTTGTTCGCGGCCGGATCCAAGCTGGTAGTGTGACTACCATTGCCGGTTTCGGCAGCCAGCCCGTCGCCGATATCGGAGAGCACCCGAGCCGTTTCGTTGCCGATCGCTCTTCCGCTCGGCTGGGTCCAATTGTCGTCGGTCAGCCAGTCGCCATTGATGCCGGAGTCAGTGCCGGATTCCGTCATCAAGAGCTTCGCGTCATTCCAGGGAAGCCCAGCGAGTTTTACCACGTCGAATCTCCTCTGCACATTTCTCGATTAAATCGGAATCTCGACGTGCCCGACCCGAGGGCTGTTGCGACCCCAGATCGAGCATGGCGATGGGTAACGTTGGACATGAAAGCCGTCGCCCGAAATCCATGGCCGTGCGGTCAAGCGTTGAATTCTACGGGATCAGTCAGTTACCTTCCTCATCCTTGGCCAGGCGGGCGCAACGGCCGCGAGCAAGCGCAGCAGTGATAGCCCGTCCCGCCCAAGGAACAGCGACGGCAGGATCCAGCACAGCAGCAAGCCCCCGGCAGATGCCAGCAATGCCGTATCGATAAGCAGGGGAAGGGGAGATAGACGGAACTCGCGTAGCCATTCCACGAGCCCCCATACGCCGGTTCCGACCACGCCCGCGAGTGCCAGACCGGGTACGTGGGCCATAAGGAAGTCTCCCCAGGTCATGCCGGTCACGCGAAGGCTCAACTGTGCCATCAGGAAGAAGTTGATCCCGAAAGCCGCGCCGACGCCGAACGCCACGCCTTCTATGCCCCAGAGTTGCCCTATGAGGGAGCCGGCGAAGACGCCGATGGTAAAAACCGCCTGACGCCAGGCGCGCGCGTAGACAGTCCCTGTTGCGCGCGAGACGGAATCGCTAAGCTTGTAGCTCGTGCGGAACAGCATGCTGAACGCCAGGATCTGGAGCGGGGCGACGACCGCTACCCATCCCCGCCCGAGAATGACGGCAACCAACTCCGGCGCGACGATGGCCACGACCACACTGGCCGGCAGGACAAGCAGGGCGCACCCCGCGACTGCGCTGCGATAGGCACGAGCAAGCCGCGCGGGCTGCTCCTGGACCAGCGCCATGGTTGGGAACAGCACCCGATCAAGAACCTGACCGACGATGACCGCGGGCGTCGTCATCAACTGTGACGACAGGCCGTACAGGCCAAGCGCATCAGCGCCGAGCCAGCGGCCCACGACAAGCCTGTCCGCCTGGGTGGCGAGGTAATTGAAGACCCGGGCGATGGTAAAACCGCTTCCGAAATAGAGCAGTTCGACGATGGCGCGCCGCTCCAGCAAAGGCCGCATCGGATGCGGCTGGCCGGCGAGCAGCACGACCATGCGGATGAATTGCTGGATCAGGAGCGCGCCGACAAGCGCCCAGATGCCCAAGCCGAGCCATGCCAGAATCGGACCGGCAACGACGTAACCCAAGGCAAAGGCGCTGGCGTCGACCAACGCCAGCCAGCGGAACCGCAGCGCGCGCTGGGCCGCGGCCAATGCCACCATGGAAGCGCCTTGGAAAAGGAACACGAAGCAGATGGCACGAACGACCGGAGCCAGATCGGCGAGGCGAAGCAGCCCGGCAATTGCCGGTGCCATCGCCCAGACCAACGCGGACACAGCGAGGCCGAGGAGGCATGACAAAGTGAAGCCGACCCGAAGATGTCGCTCGTCCAGCACCGGTCGCTGGACGATCGCGGGGGTAATGCCAAGTCCCTGGAAGATCGCCGAAAACTTGATGACGATCAGCGCTGCGGAGTAGAGGCCGAACTCATTGGGCGAGAGCAGCCGAGCCAGGATGAGAAGCGCGACAAGCTCCGCAACCGCAAGGGCACCCATGGACAGGGACGTCCAGAACATGCCCACGACACTTTGTTTTGCTAGCCCGCGCTGGTTGTTGCTCACGCCTCTCTCCAATCGCCTCGGCCGACCCAAACAGGCGGCCACTGCGTCCTTGCCGGATCCGCCGAGTGACACGATTACGTTGGATGATGCGCAGCCACGCGCCCGCGCCTGCACGAAGTTATGATCGCATGGGTCATGAAGGGTCCTCCGCTGCGGTGCCGTCCGCCCGCGCCCAGCGCGCCTTACCTATCGAAGGAGCGAGGGGATTTCGTAGCGATAGAACTCCATCTCGTCCCGGACCTCCGGTATGATCGCCGTTAGATCCTTCCTTTCGAGACGGAGCCACTTCTGCTGGCGGCCTGGATCGATCATCTCCTTGGCCGTTCGCACGATATCGTCGGTGCAGTTCAGCCCGCAATGTTCAAAGATGCGGCGCAAAACCAACTCGGGATCCTGTATCAAATCCTCGTAGCGAAAAGACAGCACGCGGCCGTCGCCCAGCTTGGCGAGATCTTCTCGGGCCTTTCGATTGCCGCGCGCCCACTGGCGCGCGATCACCGTCAATTTCTCATTCTCCTTCAAATCTCGCTCTATCCCGTTGTAACGCGGCCCATAGATCGATGTGTATTTTCTTCCCAATACCCTTTTCGCGATCACCTGTTTTATAATATCTTTTGCATAATAGTGAACTTGCGTTACCGGAGTGATCTTCAAAAGGCGTATTAATCCTTTGAGAGATTTTGCTCTCTGCCACTTAAGCTCCATCGAGCTTATGTACGAAAATGGATTTCTCGTAATATAGAGAAATATGGCCTCCGGAAAAATCTCGTGGACAAACGGCACGCGCAAGACATTGGCAGGCGTGTTTTCCATGATCTGTCGGCCTCCGTGCCGCGACTGATATTCGAGGAACCTGCCGCGAATGTAACGTGCGACCCTTTTGGTCGCATCGGTTTCGCCAAATTCATCATGACGCCGCGCAGGATCGGCATATAGCCACAATGTTTTTGGCTCGTACCAGGTAACGATGTCGGGATGCAGCCCAATCAATTTTTGTGCAATTGTGGTCCCCGACCGATAGTTGCCGATCAGAAAAATCGGAGGTTTCAGCTCTGTTGCTGCCATGACAAGTCTCCGTCGCTAAAAGGTTAGCCGGGGTCGCGCCGATCCGCGCGACAAGCGTCGCCGCGCGGCTATTGGTCTCTGAACGCACGCATCATCTGGTCCGTCAAAGGCTTCATCAGGTAGGAGAGCATCTTGCGGTCACCAGTCCGTATGAACGCTTCCACCGGCATGCCGGGAATGAGCGAGGCAGGGCCAAGTTTCGTCAAATCCTTCGGGTCCGGGGTGATGCGGACTACGTAGTAGACTTCATTGGTGTGCTGATCGCGCGTTACGTCGGCCGCAATCATGGACACCACGCCTTCCGTTTCGGGCGTAGTGCGGACGTTGAAGGCGGTGAAGCGAAGAAGTGCGCGTTGGCCGACCAAGATCTGATCGATGTCCTGCGGAGCGGCCTTCACCTCGACCGTGAGAGTGTCGGTGTCGGGAACGATCAGCATTATCGGCTCGCCCGCACTGATCACGCCGCCCACGGTATGGATTGAAGATTGATGGACCGTGCCGCTGGAGGGAGCGCGAATATCGATGCGTGACAGCTGGTCCTCGGCGGTGACTTTTCGTTCCTCGAATTCGGCGATCTTGGCGTCGACATCGCGCAGTTCGCTGCCAGTCTCGCTGGAGAACTCCTTGTCCAGCTGAAGGATCTGGAGCTCAACTTCGGCGATGGCGCCTTTTGCCTGCGCCATGCTTGACACAAGCTGAGACCTTTCACCCTCGATGCGTGTTGCCTCGCGTTCATATTCCGTCAGCTTCGACTTGAGTGTGAGCTTCTTGTCGACAAGGCTGCGGATATCGACGAGTTCATCGTTGATCAACTCGATCTCCTTGCTCTTTGCCGATTCCTGAGCCGAGTAACCTTCGATCTGCTTTCCGAACTGCTCGATGCGTTCGCGCAAGCGCGCCTTGTTGCCAAAAACCTCGGTTCGACGAAGTTCGAAAAGTCGTTGTTCGCTAGCCACGGTGCTGGCAATCTCCGGGTTGTTCATTCGCGTGGCAAGCATCGGAGCAAGTGTCATCCGCCCGCTGCCGTCACGCTCCGCCTCGAGCCGGGACTTTCGCGCGTAGAGCTCATCCAGATTCTTTGTCACGTAAGCCAGGCTGGCACGCGGGATAGTGTCGCTAAGCTGGACCAAGATATCCCCGGCCCGGACACGGTCGCCATCGCGTACGAGAATCTTGCCCACCACGCCACCCGTCGGGTGTTGCACCTTCTTTTCGCTGTTCTCGACGACCACCCAGCCATGCGAAATGATGGCTCCCGAAATGTCCGCTGTCCCGGCCCAGACTCCCATTCCGCCGAGGAGCAGTGCGACGACAGTCATCCCACCGAGCAGATTGCGGCGAATGGATCGCCGGTTTGAAAGCGATCGGTTCAAGACAGGAGCCATGATTGCCTGTTTCCCATGTGCCGCAAGTCGTCAATTCGGCAGTCGAGGCGAGGTTGAAACCGGCTGCAGGTCCGCTGTATTGGCCTGTGACATCGGAAAGAGCTTGGACAGAACGGACTGCTTCGTTCCAAACATGTGCATCCGCCCTTCCTTCATCATCAGCACGAAATCCACAGTGGTGAGAATGTTCGGACGGTGCGCGACGATCGCCACGATGCCGCGGCGCGCCTTGATTGCGAGGATCGCCTCGGCGAGCGCCCTTTCGCCTTCCATGTCGAGATTGGAGTTGGGCTCGTCGAGGACGACCATGAACGGATTTCCATAGAGTGCCCGTGCCAAGGCAACGCGCTGGCGCTGCCCGGCTGAGAGCGCGGTCCCGCCCTCTCCGATCTGAGTCTCGTAGCCATTCGGAAAACCGATGATTAGCTCATGGACGCCCGCCGCGCGGGCGGCGGCGACAATGGCCCGCGGGTCCGATCCAGGATCGAAGCGGGCGATGTTGGCGGCAACCGTTCCCGCGAACAGTTCGACGTCCTGCGGAAGGTAACCTATGTGGCGGCCAAGACGCTCCGACGACCACTGATCGAGCGCGGCACCATCAAGCTTGATACGCCCCGCTAGCGGTCGCCATGCGCCGACCAGCCCACGAGCCAGGCTGGATTTGCCGGAGCCACTTGGTCCGATGATGCCAAGCACCGAGCCCGCGTCCAGGCTGAAGTCCACGCCTCGCACGATGACCCGTTGCACGCCTGGTGCACCGATCGTGATGTTCTCAATCGTCAAGTTCGAACCGGGCACCGGAAGTGCCATCGGCTGAGCGTCTTGCGGCAATCGGGCGAGCAACTGGCTCAGCCTGCTCCAGCTCTGGCGTGCGGCCACGAAGCTGCGCCAATGGGCGATGGCAAGATCGACAGGCGCAAGCGCACGGCCCGCGAGGATGGAGCCGGCGATGATGATCCCGGACGTCGCCTCGCCTTGGATCACCAGCCAGGCCCCTATACCAAGCATTGCCGACTGGAGCATCAGCCGCAAGGCGCGGGCGAAGCTGCCGAAGCCGCCTACGATATCGCTGACATGCTGCTGTTGCGTGAGATATTCGCGGCTCGCCTCCCGCCAATGGTCGTGTAGGCGGCTGCCCATTCCCATTGCCGCGAGAACCTCCGCGTTGCGGCGACTGGCTTCGGCTAAGCCGTTGCGCTTCACGCCCGTCGAAACCGCGGCGCCCATTGGTTTGCGCGTGAAGACCTCGGTCGCCGCCGTCAGCGCCACCAACACGATTGCACCGCAAATCGCCGCAATTCCGAGGGTCGGATGAAGGCTCCATATGATTGCCAGATAAAAGGGCATCCACGGAAAGTCGAAGAGTGTGCTTGGCCCCGGGCTCGACAGAAACACGCGGATGTTGTCGAGATCGCGTTGCGGCTGCAGCCCATCGCCCTGGTGGCCGATGTACAAGGGCAGCCTCGACACGGCTGTGAATACGCGCCCCCCGACCGTTTCGTCCAGTTCTCCACCGATCCTGGTCATGATGCGGCTGCGCACGAGATCGATGACCGCCTGCCCGACAAACAGAACGCCGGCCAATATCGCCATGGCTACCAGAGTCGGAACGCTGCGGCTTGGCAGTACGCGATCGTAGACCTGCAACATGAACATCGCTCCGGTCAGCATGAGGATGTTGCTCACGCCGCTAAAAACCGCGACTCCCGCGAATGCTGCCTTGCAGGAACGCAACGCACAGGCCAGTTCCGAACCGGGCGCCGGCTGGATGTCTCTTGCCGAGGGGCTGGCGCCGGCGTTCGTGGACGCGCTTGGCAAGCCGCCCCTTCGCCTTGCCTTGCGGGCGGCTGCGAGCAGCAGCAAGCCCACCGCCGCGAACGCCAGCCAAACCGGAAGAGCGTCTGGACCAGCCAGCAAGACCAGTGGATCGGAGAAGTATCCCCGGTCCACCACGAAATCGGTCCACGGTCGCGGCAGCCAGTTGCGGCCGAGGTCAACGTGGCGCCGCAGAAATGCAGCTCCCGCAAGCGCAAGAGCGAGGAGGAGCAGGATTGCACCTGGAATGCGCGATCGGATGATGGCGCGGTGGCGCGGGGCGTAACGCACCGTCGTCTTGCGGCGCGCCGTTGCACGGAGGAGATTGAGCCGCCTCTGCTCCGCTTTGGCGTGGGAATTCGCCCGGCGGAAGCGATTTCCCACCACTGTCAGTGCTGGCCCAAGGCTCATGTCAAACCCCTGAGGTGCCAAGGTCGGACTATCTCAGGCCGTTCAAGGCACAACGAACCCAAGAGCGTTGCGAAGCAACGATCGCGGCCCTGAAGCAAAGCTTTGCTCGAGGAAGTGGGCATATTCGTGCTATTGGCCGACAATGCTTGGCTGGAGGCCCTCCGCATTTGGGCTCCCCATTGTTCCGGAAGTGTCCGGCGCGTAGAACCCTTTGTTGGCCGCGATCGAAACCTCGATGACATCGCCAGCTAGAACTTCCGTATTTTCATTGGCGATGATGTCGTGGGCGACTTTCCGGTCGCGCCTGAAGATCGAGATCTTCACGGAGCCTTGCAAGTCGTCGAAGGTCCGCTGTTCGCCATATGTAAATATAAAGAGAAGCTTGTCGGCGACATACCTTATTTGGCTTTGAATTTTCCCCAGCTCGACCTGCGTGTCTTGGGTCTGCGAGATCAAGTCCATTTCATAACTCTGCTTCTTTTTTCGAAGCTCGCTTTCAGCGGTCAGCATCGCCTGCTGCGCCTGCTCCTGCTGCAGCTCGGTCTGCGAAAGTTCGGCGCGATAGCTGGTATGTGCTCGTTCGGCCGTCATGACATTCGAATTGGTGACCAGGCCTTTTTCCCGCAATGACCGGGCAGACTGCAGTTCCTCGAGTTGAATGTCCGCGGTCTTTTCTCGTTCCTTTCGAGTGGCAGCGACCATATCCGCTTCCTTCCTGGCCCGCTCCAACGAGACATCAAGGTAGGAAATGTCGTCCCGATATGCGGCGAGGCGGGCGTCCAACTGCGCCTGTTCAGACGCTACGATGTCGTCAATCAAGTGTCCGCCAAACTCGACAGGCGGATCGGGCGGAGCAACGAAAGATTTGTCCTGGCGGCTTTCCGCCTGGAGCCGGGCGAGCCGAACCTTTAGGCGATATTCCTCGATCGCCAGACCTGCCCGCGCGCTGCGCAGATCAGCTATTTGCAAGGCCGGCTCCGTGTTTCCCACGGCGGTAGCCCGAAAGCCACCTGCTATAGCCAGTGCATGACGAACCGTTATTCCGGGTTGAAACGGGTACGATCCGGGATGAGCCACCGTTCCGGAAATAAAGAATGGCCGGTACTGACCGATCTCCACTTTCACGAAAGGATCGAGGATGAGCTTCTGCTCCTGAAATGCACGCTGAATGGCCTTCGAAAGGACAACGCTGGTGAGGCCGCGCGCCTGAACATCGCCCAACATGGGAAGCGATATCGAACCGCGATCATCGACCACGACTTCCAGCGGATAGGATGGCTCGCCAATCACGGATACACGCAGGACGTCACCGGTGTCGAACGTATAGCCGTCCGCACGGGATGCATCTGCGGTGAGCAGAACAATGGCAATGGCCAGACCGCCAATCATTGCGAGCGTGCGGCTGGCCGGAAAAAGCCGTCGGACCCAATCCTCCATTAGCGAAGGCCCGGAAGGAAAGTGCTGGTCTGCACGCAAACGCATCGTCGTACTCCGTTGTCTTGCCTGCGGTCAGGACCAATCGACATTCGTCGGACGGAGCGTGACAGCAAGGTAGGGTTCGAGCAGTAAGCCTTGAAAATCCGGACTCCGTCGAAGGAGAAAAGGGATCAAAATCCGGGCAGTCCTAAAGGTTGCTTGGCGAGGCCGTCGCGAATTCGCGGGTCGTTTGGCCTTCCTGCTGAAAGGGTTGACTCGAGAGCGGATTGATAGATCAGCTCGACCCTATCGCACATTGTATCCAACCCCCAGGATGCCAGGTCGGTGAGTTTCGCGCTCTCAGCCAATCGAGCGCGGTAGTGTTCATTTTGGAGAAGGTCGGCGATCGCCGCCGCCGCGGCGCCAACGTCTTCTGCCGGCGTCACAATTCCATTCACGCCATGCTTTACAACCTCTTCCACTCCCGGCAGATGCGAGACCACACTGGCTCGACCGCCCGCCAGGTACTGCATCATGACGCGAGGCAGTCCTTCTCGCATCGAGGTCAGCACACACACGTCCGCCAGACTGATCAGTCGCTCGGGCTCGCTATGGTAGCCGATCATGCGAACGTTGTTTGCGTACGGGGATCGTGCAATCGCCGACTCAATAGCGGATCGCGCCGGCCCCTCGCCGGCCAAGAGCAGCCGCACGTTCGGAACTCGGTCGACGACCTGCCCAAATGCTTCAATGAACTCTATATGGCGTTTTCGCGGTTCCAGCGCGGCCAGCATCAGGATCACCGGTGGCTTAGGCTCTCCGACAGCCGTCCCCAGGAGCAGATGCGATTGCTGTGGCCATTGCGCGTTCGCGAAGCGCTTCAGATCGAAGCCGGAGTGGACGACGTGGTGCTGATCGGCGCTACCCAAATGATTGGCGATGCAAATGTCACGCATAGCCTGGCTGACATCGATGAAAGCCTGTGTACACTTCGCGGCCAAGCGTTCGGCAGCCAGGTACATCAGCCTCTGCGCATTGCCCACATGCACGAAGGGCAAAATGTGCACGCCATGTATGATGCAGGGGATATTGGCTTCCCTTGCAGCGAGGCGGCCGACGATGCCGG
This sequence comes from Mesorhizobium sp. M8A.F.Ca.ET.218.01.1.1, assembly GCF_004791165.1. GTDB lineage: Bacteria > Pseudomonadota > Alphaproteobacteria > Rhizobiales > Rhizobiaceae > Mesorhizobium. The sequence goes on from NZ_SRUZ01000016.1 coordinate 26,558, forward strand.
CCTTGCTTTGATGGGTGTGCACGATGTCAGGCCGCCAGTCGCGCATAAGGCGCGTGAGTTGGCCAAATGCAGAAATGTCACGGGATGGCGAAATCGAGTTGATGAGCCGCTCAAGAGTCTCAACCCGAACGGCTTCGGCAACTGACATCCGCAAATTCGGATCGTACTCCTCGCCGTGAACCAAACGCACTTCGTGGCCGTGCCGCGCCTGAGCGAGACAGCAGGCCAATGTGTTCTCTTCGGAACCTCCCCGAAGAAGTCGGGTGAGCACATGGAGGATTTTCATTTGCCAATACCTTAGGGGACATGAAATCCAGGGCGGCGCATTCGAGCGCAAAATCGAATTTCACGCGGCCGCATCGACGTCCGACAGCGACCGCGGCGCCGGCACTTCTGCGCTGTTCGCCGCTGGCCGGTCATGCTTGAACTGTTCGGCGCCGGGCAAGGCATGGAGCCAGGTCTCGCGTCTTGAGGTCCACAATTCATATTCGGGCACGAGATCGGTCGGCACGACGTCGAGGCTGCCGATCATCACCTCAGCCTCATTGTCGTCGACCCGGGCGACGCGGCCGCCGCAGGTCTGGCAGAAGCTGCGCGTGCCGTAGGAGCTGACGAGGCCCGTCTTTTCGAAGGCCTCGCGCGGCCAGATGGCAAATGCCGAATAGGTCGAGCCGCCGGCCTTGCGGCAATCCTTGCAATGGCAAAGACCAATGCGGAGCGGCGGACCGCGGACCGAGAACTGCACGCCGCCGCACAGGCAACTGCCGGTCCTGCGTATGGTTTCGGACATGGCAACCTCCGTCATTGCGTGCTGTTGTGGGCCGGATGGGACAGGTGCTCGCCCCGAAACGGAGCCATATTCACTCGTTCAAGTCAGAGCCCCGTGCCGATCGTGGGATGAAACAGGCTCTATCGGCGCGCCGCTATCGAGCGCGAGCGTTCGGCGGCTTTCCCACGCCTCGCAGGGAACACCTGTCGTTTCGCGATGGCGGAAGGCCGCGCATCGGGGTCTGTTTGGATACTGGCCGATGAGCTGCCCGCCCTGCCTCTCACAAAGACAGCCAGATATGCCTGAACAGTTCCCGTCCGACCGCCTCGATGCCAGCGCTTGCGTCAACGGTTCGGATGTTCTTATCCTTGGCTCGCAACTCCGCCATCAGCGATAGCCGCGCGTCGAAGGCTTCTTTCCTGATTTCTCCCGGCTTTCGCTGCTCGGAGACGGCAAAATCTGAAACCAGGTGCAAAGTGAGGTGTGGCCGGCATTGTGCCATCTTTTGATAGAGCCTTTGCTCGAGGCGAGCGAGAACTGACAGGCCTGGGACGGAGAAGAGGTGCGGTGGGATGGTCGGCCCGTCCAGATATCCGGTACACAGCGCCTGCGGCCACCTGTCACAAATGACGATCAGGCCGCGCGTAGCCCATCGATGCGCACGTTTCACGACAGCGTATCGCTCAAACGCGATCAAAACTGCCCAGAATGCCAGCGCGGTAGCGGCGAGTCCTCCCTTCGACCAATTTCGGCTGACGGAGCTGTTGCCACCATCGTGCTGGGCCAACGACTTTAGGCGGCGTCTGTAGGGAAAAACCAGAGTCTGCAACGCCTTGCGGAGCCACCACCCATTGCCGTCTCCGATTCCGACATAGGCTTGCGCACACCCGAATTTCCATCGAAATATCCGTGTCAGCCGATCAGCTTGAGTGCTCTTTCCCATGCCATCAGGACCGACGAGCGCCACTACAAAGCCACCAGCCGCAGGCCGTCTCTTTGGTGGGAATGTGCCGGGCATCAGGCGCTGAAGGGCCCTCAACGCCAGATATGAGGTCTTGCGGGCCAGGTGAACAACGGCATCGGCGATCCCGTAACCTCCTGCAAAACCGCAGGCTTCACGGATTGAACGCCGGAGCCTGGCAAGATCCCTGCGGTTTGCCATCAAACCGTCGACGCTTTGCAGAAACCTGCAGCTCGTCAATCTGCTGCCGCCAAGCGTGTATTCCGCGACATCCAGGCCTTGCTGGCCTGACGGCAGTGGCGGGCGCGCAAACTGGTCCCTCCAATCACCACCAACGGTGATCCACTGTCGCCAAGGCAATGCCCAGGTCCGGAAGGCGAAGCGGGCAATGGCTATTCGAATCTCGTCCTCGGGGGAGACGACCGGAATAGACACCCCATCCACACAAATTGACTCCCATCGTGTAATCGCCGCATAGTCGAATACCGGATATCGTTTGCGGAATTCCCAGCCGATACGGATCCCGATATGCATGTCGAGATGGAGATAGCGGCCATTTGGAAAGTCAGGCAGGAACCAGTCCTCCCGGCCGGCACAGACATTGTCGTAGCAAGACAGGCTGACGCCGCGACGACCGTGCAGCTTGCTCACGATCGAACAGAAGACCGGGTAGTCGTGCTTGTCCAAAAGGAGATCCAGATCGTCGCGGCCCGCAAGTCCGCTTTGCAGGGACGCGAGATCCTGAATTATTCCGTACTTCAGGCCGCTCTCATTGAATGCTCGAAACAGTTCGGTGGCGGTCGGAAGGGCCGGGACTGTTTCGAGGGGCAGCAAGGCGGCGCTTGCGTCGGTTTGAGAAACACCGACATCTGCTTTGTTGATCGACGGGCTCGCCCCAACCGCCCTGGCTGGCGCTGGAACGTTCACCCCCGGCGTCAACGCTTCGACCACCATGCTTGCCTTGGCTTTTGGAACCCAGCGCCGATATTGTTGCGGCTGCAGGCCGTCCCTAGGCTCTCCAGGATCCGCCGGACAGTAGCTTCCGGGTTTGGATTTACGTGAAGGTTGCAAGGGGTTCCCCTGGTTGATCGCGTCGAGCGTCATTCGCTCATCGTCGCCGGTCATCGTATCGGCAGCCTATTGGCCCTGATTTCGTTGAGACGCAGCCCCCGATGTTTTCGATGCCGGGCTGCAGCCTCGGACGTCGCCTTGCAAGCTGCCGCATCGAGGGTGAATTGGGTGGCCAACTCATCCTTCCTTCGCCGGATAGTTTCGGCATCGTCCGAGCAAAAAATATTATACGAGAAATAACGGATAGAATTCAGGATATAATCGAAAGTTTATCTCGGTCGATCGTGATTTGAATAGAACGGTTCATTATATCAAGAAGAATTTTTACCGCTCCAGCACTTCCGACATGATCAAGAACGCCAAGCTGCTCCGAAAACGGCCCGTCTATGACTCTAACTCTTTGACCTGGCCTCAATAAGATATCGGGGTGCAAAATTCCGTCCTCGTCGGTTGCGGCTATCAAGGACTCGATCACACCGTATGGTGCCGGGACCGGCATTCCTTTGCTCATGACAAGTTTTCGCACGCCGACGGTTGAGTTGATCGGGTACCAACTCTGCTGAGCAGCCAGCGAGACGAACAGATAGCAGTCGAAATACGCACTTGCGACGTTTCTGACAATGCGAGCGTGGCGAACGGTTCGCCTTCGCTTGGGCAGGTATGTTCGGAAGTTCTGCGATAGCAGGTGCCGCTCCGCCAAGCTCTCGGAATGTTGGTGCGTCTGGATCACGTACCAACGCGTAAGGTCCCCGCCGTAAGTTTTTCCTACCGGGAAGCGATCCTGGTATAATTCAGCGTGCTGCATGGCGAAATATTTCTCTAGTTGAGATAGTAACTGTCAGAAACACTACTTTCGATGGACGTGTAGCGGCCATATTTTGGCAACTTTGGTTCGTCCACCATTGTCAAGGCGATGCCGGCAATCTTCGACCGACCGCCAAGGTGGCGAATCCCTTCTGCAACGGCCTCGCGCGAAGTTTCGCGCCACTTCACGACAAAGAGGACCTTGTCGACATACCGCGCCAGGATCGTGGCGTCGGCCGCGGCTCCAACAGGTGGTGCGTCAATGATCACCGTGTCGAACTTTCCGCGAAGCTCTTCGAAAACCGAGCGCATCCGCGCCGAAGCAAGAAGGGCAGGCGGGTTCCGGGTCCTTGCGCCGGCAGGGAGTAGGGATATCCCCGAGCGTTCGTCCCGATGAATTGCGTTTGCTGCCTTCACCGGCAATGTCAGAAGGTCGACCAGCCCGACCTTGTCCACCATGCCGAAGAAGGCCGTGGTGGCCGAAAGCCGCAAGTCCGCATCGACGACCAGAACCCGTTCGCCGTCGGCCGCTGCGGAGCAGGCCAAGCTCAATACCAAGGTTGTCTTTCCTTCGCCGGGCATCGCCGATGTCACCAGCATAAGGCGCGGCAAGCGGGCCTGTTCGGGCGTCGCATCGATGCCCAGGCGGAGCCGCCGCACGGCTTCGCTAAACCTGGATAGTGGTCTGCGCTCGAGATAGGCCACAGGTTGGGCTTGGGAATGGGCGTCTCTCGACCAGCCCGCCATCCGTGGGATGGATGCAAGAACCGGAACGGACAGCTCTTCCTCTATCTGCTTCTTTGCCATGAAGCCGGAAGCGAAAAGTTCACGAAGAACTGCCCCTGCCCCCCCGACGAAGAAGCCGAGCACAAGTCCCAACGCCGCGAATAGAGGCCTGTTCGGAAAGCTTGGCGAACCCGGAACAACCGCATCGGTTATCACGCGTACGCCGCTGTTCAGCAGGGTAGACTTCTCCTCGGTGAGCTTGGCGCGTGAAAGGAATGTCTCAAACAGCTCCTTGTTCGCGGCGGCGATCCTTTCCAGGTCGCGCAACTGCACGCCAACCTGACCTTCGACTTCGGATCGGTTGGATACCGAATTCAAGGCTCGGCTGAGAGAAGCTTCCCGGGCCTCGGCAGCGTCCACTTCATTCTTCAGATTGCCGATGAGACGCTGGACTTCGGCGGTAATCTGCCCCTCGATGTCGCGGCGCTCGGCTTGCGCCGCCAGGACATCCGGATGCCGATCGCCGTATTTCAATTTGAGGTCGGCTTCCCGCCGTGTCACTCCAGCGATCTGGGCCCGAAGCGCGCTGATAACTACGGACTGCAAGACGTCCGGCATCGACTGGATGTCGCCTCCGCTGGTCAGCAATTTGTCAACTTGTTGATATTGCGCCCGTTTCTCCGACAATTCGGCGCGTGCAGTAATTAATGCGACATTCAATTCAGACAGCTGCTGGTCAGTCAAACTGCCTGCTGGCGTCGCCAATAGATTGTGATCGATCCGAAACTTCTGGACGGCTTGTTCCGAAAGGCTCAATTCCGCTCGCAGAGATGTGGCCCGCTCACTGAGCCATGTGGACGCTTTCTTGGCCCCTTCGTAGCGGGACCTTACTCGATCAGCGAGGTAGGCCTGGGAGATTGCGTTCGCCAGCGATGCTGCTTTCCCCGGGTCATAGGCGGTCACCGAGATCTCGATAACATCCGCCAATCCAACGCGCGAAACTCCAAGGGCGCCCTGTAGCCATATTAATGCCCCCGGTCCGATCTTTGGGTCTTCCGTCAGCTTTTCACTGTCGACCACCTTCTGAAGGAGCGAGGTGGATCTCAGGACCGCAATCTGACTTTCGATAAATGTTGAATTGTCGGCAAAATCAGAATTCGAATAATCCTGCGGAGTCATATAGTCTATCGGGGCGTCAAGTAACACTTGTGCGACGCCCGTGTAGGATGGTGGAAGGAGATAGGCGGCGGCGACAAATGCGGCGAAGGTGAGCGCAGCAATGCTGCACACCAGCTTCCAGCGGCGGAGAAAGAAATCAAGAATCTCCCGCACGTCGAGCGGCAGTAATTCTCTGGTCATGGTCGGACTGTCAATTGAACTTGCCATTTCCGAATCCTTGCAATCAACAGCACAACTCCCGCCCCTCCAGCGTCGGCTGAATTTGCTTCACTTCAAAGTAGTTCGGGGCAGTTGCGTGTAAGCGCTCAGAGCGCGTGAAATGTAAGGGTTCGCGTCCCGCCATCCGGCATGTGCAGTCGCTCTTTTCCCGCCCACCGAGCGATCGCGTCGCCGGTCAGTTGGAAACATAACAGCTTCGCGGATATCCCCGCCATTACCATTATTGAGTAGTAAATCGGCTAAAGGTTGATCTGGTCTACCCGACAAGCCTTCCAGACCTTTAGGATGTCGCCGGGACCATAGATCGCGCTTCCGCAAGGTCTAAGGCGCTGCAGCGTCCAGGGCGCGCAGGAGAGCCTGCACTTCCTGACGACAACAAAGCAGCCGGCCGTGTCTTGCTTGAGGTTGATATGGATATTCTCAGCGAAATCGTTCCGGGGTTTTTAGATTGGGTGATCAACAGACCGGCGGCCATTCTTATGCTGTCCGCAACCTGGCCGTTGATGCTTCCTATGAAGAAAGACAGGTTGCTGGGCTACGGGGCTCCTGCCGTTTTTATTGGGGCTGGTACTTTAATTGTGTTCGGCATCGAAACTCCCGTAGGAGCAGTCATTGTCGTACTTGCCTACAGTTTGCTGGTTTCAGTCGCCCTGTTTTCCACCCGCAGGCGTCTTAGCCAAATCGAGGATCGTCTTGCATCGGTCATATCCGCAATCGATGACCTGGAAGTTGCCGAGGAAAGACGGCAGACTTACAATGCCAGGCGTCCCTCGCGGCTTTACCCGCGCCGAAAACCGGCAGCCAGCACAATGGAGCAAGTCGTTACAGCAGGTGCAACGGAGAGTCCCGGAAGCACGGCGCAGGCGATCCCCAGTCCGCCTTGGCAAGAGTTGCAACCGCCCGATCCGCCAGTGGGATCCGCGCTTCCGGCATCAACGCGACCAGCAGGACCCGACGTGCTTTCTGAAGGGCATCGAACGCGGCTGCTTTCAAGTTGAGCAGCTCTGCTTGGCGAGGGTTTTCAACCAAAGAAGGGACGTGAAAGTAGCCGTGATGGTCCGCCGGGGCGCAGCAGCCAAAGGACAAGTTCGACTGCCGGCGTTGAATGCCGGCAGGCCACGGGAACTTGCTGAAGCCCATCCAGTAAAGTGGGCTGAGAACCTTCTGCATGGTGCAAGTACCCCCAAGGTGGTAGGGTAGCATCCCATGGCGGTAGGCCGCGACGCCATTTGGATGAAAAGATAGGCGGAACGTTTGTGTAATTAATGGGTTGAAGCTGCAGATTGATCGGAGGGACGATCGCGGAGTGGGGTAATCAAGACAAATGGGCTTATCAAAGCAGGCTCTTGAATTGGAGAGGCGACCCGCGCTTGCCGACGCGAGTTGGGAAAGGACAATCTCAGTATTGCCGGGGGCTTTGCGCCGCCTCTATCCGGCGAACACCACGATTGCACGCGAGCATCAGGCCAAATCCTCCATCCTGGTTATGACTGCGGGTTGGGCGGCATTCGGCAAAACGTTGCGGAATGGCTCGCGTCTCATCGTTGATTTCGCGCTTCCTCACGAAATTGCCTTGATCGAGTTCTCCGGCGAAGGGGGCGAGACGGCAACTGCGCTCTCCGATGTAACCGCGATCGAGCTGACCGGTCCTGTCCATACTTGTTTTTCGCGCTACCCGCAGTCCATTTGCGAGGCTATCCTGCTGGCTGAGGTAAGGCGGTACGCAAGGGTTGCGGAACATCTGGCAGGAGTCAGCAGACGGGGACCTGTCGAACGCACGGCACATCTTCTTCTCGAACTGGGCTGCCGGGCACATCGATCGCCAACGAGTTATCCGGACCGCTTTGAATGCCCGCTGACCCAAGCCGAGATGGCTGACGCGTTGGGGCTTTCGGCTGTGCATGTAAGTCGCGTGTTGAAGGATTTGCGGGAAAGTGGACTGGCTTCATTCCGCAATGGTGTGGTCGAGTTGCATGACCACGCGGAACTTATAAAAACGGCCGGATTTGATCGGTCTTACATTTCGAGCTGACATCAAACTTAGTTCTGGTCTCAACCGCAACTGGCGCTTCCTCGCGGGTATGTGCTTCGGTGCCCCGGACTCTCTTGCTAGAGCGGGATGGAGTCGTGAGATTCGCAAATCACCTTTGCTCTGATTCAACATTCATACTGGAGGAGGCCAGTCGGGATGGCAGGATATTCGATGGATTTTCGCGGGCGGGTTGTTGCCGCGGTCAAGATGGAAGGGCTGTCGCGGCGCCGCCACGGCGCGCTTTGGCGTCAGCTACAGCGGGGCCATAGCGTGGCTAATAGCGTGTCGAAGAGACTGGCAGTGCGGCGCCTCGCCAGGTCCGCGGCTACAAACCGAAGAAACTCTCGGGAGTGTGGCCCAACAGCTTGATCGAGCGCTTTCACGACCGGGCTTCACCTTGCGCGGCCTTGTGGCCGAGCCGGTCTGAAGGTCGACTACCGATTGGTATGGGAGTTCGTGCATGCCGAGAAGCTCACTCACAAAAAAGACGCTGATCGCCAACGGACAGGATCGCCCCGATGTCGCACGACGGCGGCTGCAGTGGATGAAATATCGGGGCCGGATCGATCCACGCGACGGGTCTTCATTGATGAGACCTGGACCAAGACCAACAGTCGCCGCTCAGGGGCTGGGCGCTGGCGGCCCAGCGCATCGAGGCCAAAGCGAACGTCGCCGCTAACCAAAGCGTAGGCAAAATGGCCGGTGCGGCGGGCAGCCCTCCGGGGACGTGAGGACCGCACCGGCCACTGCGGCGGGCTTAAGTACGCACCCGCACCGGTCAATTTACAGGGGACATTAGGTAATGCGCAATTAATCCTATCGGTGGTGCCAGTGTAGCGCCGATGTCAGGATTGTCCGGTCGTTGGCCGGTAAGGGAAAAATGCGCTCTTAAGCAACGGCTGTTACTTGAAGTTGGTTTTCGTCTTCCGCTTCGCCGATACCTTCTTGATTTAACCGGCCTTGCTGGCGAGACCACTTTGTCTTTGCTATCGCCGGTTCGTGGCGGCTTTTGGCGAGCCGGAGCTTTTCGAGAACCAGATCGTCCTGATGTTACTCGCTATCTAGTTCTTTTGCCTTCTAATTTCATCCAAGTAGTGGAATGGACCGAACGTCATAGGAGGTTGTAGCGTTCTTTTTTTGGACACGATGGCTCGGGGATGTCGTATGACGATATTATTAGAAATCAAAGATTTATTGGAGGTCACGGCGTACCGGCTAACCATCAGGACGCTCGACCACGCCTATAACATCGACCTGACAAATGCTTGCACGCCTGCGGAGCGGGAAAAGGCCGAGTACCGACATTATTGGGAAACGTTATTATATTATGAACAGATTGCGGAGATAAAAACCCGGCGACTGATCCGGAAGGCGGAGCGTCTTAATCTCCCGGTTGGCTACGCGGACGACAACAGTCCAATGTGGAGAAAATCGTCTCAGCTTGACAGCTGGATACTGACGCCACTTGGTTGCTCTGAAGTCCAAAATATGATCCGTCAAGAATGCAAAGACCGCCGAGAGCGCGCCACGACCTGGACAAGCGTGATCATCGGCCCACTCGGCCGGCTAGTATCTGGTTGGCTGGTTGCGCGCGAGCACTAGTCGCGCACGCTTCTTAGCCGACGTCCACCCTCGGTCCGGATAATCGCCTTCGGTTGCGAATTGGAACTCGCCAGGTCTCCCCTTTGCCAAAGGAGAGCAAGGGTGGTTGTGGCTCGGGGTGCCTCGATCGTCGCATCGACAGCTAGGATCTCCTCGTCGCAGACAGGGCTGCATGGGAGCGCCTGGTCGAAGCCTATCCCAAGCCGATTTCCAAAGAGTCGTAACCTCTGTGCAGAGCTACTAGATCGGCGCTATCCGTCGCTATTTTTGATCGCTGTTAGTGGCAACTGGAACACCAGCGGTGACGCGCTCGCGCTTCGTAGTGCCATGTGCGATCGCATGGGCGATCAAATGATGTACACGTCATGATAGGTCAGGGCCGCCCCGGCCTGTAGGTGGGCGATTTCCACCTGAGGGGCCGATCTCGAGCCATCGGGGTCATAGTACAGGATGCCCGTGGTCCGGTCGTAGAGCAGGTAGTCGTTATGGCTGGTGGCGTGTTCGCGCAACTCGAAATACGACGAGTTCACCTGCGTCGGGCTGGACAAGGAACCGGGGCCGAGGCTGGTGAAGACGGCATTGTCGAGATAGAGCGCGTCGTCCGCTGCGTGGAAGTCCGGGAGCCTATCGACATTGCCAGGGCCATAGGCCGTGTCAAACACGAAGGTGTCCTTGCCGGCGCCTCCGTGGAGCACGTCGTTGCCACCTCGGCCCCACAGTATGTCGTTACCAGCCAGGGCATCATAGTTATCGGCCGCGCCAGTGCCGACAAAAGTGTCGTTCCCGGTAGTTCCCTTGGTCGGGTCGGTCGGCGGTGTCGGTGGCTGGTCGATCCCGTCATGGGCCGCATGCCAGACCGCCTTGGCATTGGCCCAGTAATCGCGGGCCGCCTGGCCTTGAAGGACCGTCCAGCCGGCGGGCGGCATTGGATAATCGGACGGCAGCGGCGTGTCAGAGAGGTTGAGGTAGTAATTGCCGTGCGACTCGACCGTCTTGTCCCAGGCGTGCTGCAGCCGCCCCATGCCGTTGTGGTGCACGTCGGTGATCGCCACCACGCAGTCGATGAAGTGCAGGCTTGGCGAGATATCGTTAGCGCCTGTGCCGTTGTCGAGTTTGAACGGCGAGCCGTGGGTCATCTCGCCTTTGCGAAGGTATTCTTTCATGCCCAGAAGCATGCCATCCATGATGACCGTGTTGTTATGCCCATTCACTTCACCGTCACCAAGGCTCACTCCGGAAAACACGTTGTCAAACAGGGAATCCTTGATCGTGCCACTGATGACGTCATCGTCCTCGACCGCGTCGTCTCGGGAGTAGCCGACATAGCTGTCCTCGATGACGAAGTGGCCAGTGCCGCCGACACGAATGCCATCCCAGGGCTGGGTAACCGTCCAATCGTCGATGACAAAGTTGTGGGCTGAATTTATACGGACTGCGGCGGAGTTGACGTAAATGTTCTCCCAGTCGCCGGTTTGGGAGACGGTGCCGTTGATCGTGCCGCCAAAAACCAGGAGGTTGTCGCCGGGGTCGACGATCGAGAAGGGATAGCGGTTGATGGGGCTTCCCTGATTGGCGACGATCCACGAGGCGTCGGTGGCATCGATAGTGGTGTCGGCGGGCAGGCCGGATGCCTTATACTGGGTGTAGCCATAATCGCCGCTTAAGACAATGGTACTTGCCTGGGCCATGGTTGGCCACCTTTCACACCCCCGCCCTTTCCGCCAAGTGCCTGAAGCCGGAAAGGCCTCCATTCATCAGAACGCCCGTCAGCGGTATCGTGCAAATCACAAAATGTAACAGGTCCCGCACGGTGGCTCGTGCCGGAGAGGCGTCTGAAACCCGCCCCGGTCACGTTGCTCGAATGGTTGCGCTACAACGTCGAGTAGGCGACGGCTTGCGCCAGCGAAAGGCTAACACTGGTGACATCCCAGTTGTCACGCGATCGCGGAAGCCAACCGGCCATGCCAGCAGACTGTTAGGCCCGCGGCACCTGCATCAGGATGACGGTCCCGACGAAAGCAGAGTAGAGGGCTAGGTTCAATCAACCAGCGGGTGGTTCTGCTCGTCGTCGCCCGGCTCGGGCTGGCGTGATTGAGGATCGATCGCCCGAGCGCATCTCGATCACGCGATACCGCCTGCAGTCCGGCATGTCAGCGATCAATGACCTAATAAGGACAAAGACAATCAAGTGGGAGTGAACAGTTGAGGACATCAGCTAGCCATTAAAGCTGCGCCCATCCGCTTGGAATTCGACACGATCCACGCGCGCAGTTCCGGGCCGAAGGGCTTTTCCAGAGCTGCACGGTCCCAGGCAAGGAAATAGGCCTGAGACAATTTGAGCCGTTGATTGAAAGGTACGATGAGGCGGCCGGATGCGATATCCTCGGCAGCCATTGATAGCTGCGCCAGCACAACGCCTCTTCCGTTCGTCGCGGCATCGATAGCGGCGCTCGACAAGGAGAAGGCGACTTCACCTGAAGCCTTTTGGTACATCGCTCCGATGCTTGCTGCCCATTCCGTCCAACTGGGCGGTGAGCGGTGGTCGCGAGCCCATTCGATGCTGAGGAGTGGCAGGTCGAGAATGTCGGCGGGTTTGCGCACCGGGTGCCTTGCCAGCAGCGCCGGTGAGCATGCCGGCACCACCCAATCCGTGAACAGTTCGATATAGTGGTTGAAATCGCGATACTTCTCGCCGTACGAAATGCGGAAGTCGACCCCTTCAGTATCCAATCGGGGTTCCGTCTCCGCGCCGACCAGACGTACCGTCGCGCCCGGGTGTGCAATCTGCCAATCCAGCAATTGCGGGCCGATCCATTTGCTGGCCAGCGATGGCAGGCAGGAGATTGTCAGCGTGTTCGCGGACTGGGCGCGATCGATGATGTCTTGAGCCGCACGAATCTGGTCGAATCCGCGGGAAACCGCCGCGTGATACACGCGTCCCAGCGCTGTGAGGGCGACGCTTCTGCCGCGCCGTTCCAGCAGCCTGACCTCGAGGGCCTCTTCCGCTTTGCGTATCTGCTGACTGACCGCGCCAACGGAGACGCCAAGCTCGGTCGCGGCCGCCGTCATACTGCCGCGTCTGCCGAAGGCCTCGAAGGCCTGTATCGCACGCAGCGGCGGCGTCTTGTTCACCTGGGCAAGGATCCTGGGGTCATCTTGATTTAGTTTTTCTAAAATAGAACGCAGATGCAAGCCCTATGTCGTCCAGGATCCGCAAGATATTCGTTTGGGGGTTCACAAGCTGGGAGGACGCCATGTTTCTTCGAAACTGCTGGTACGTTGCCGCGTGGGACCATGAGGTCGCCGACCGGCTGGTGCCGACCCGGATTCTTGGCGAGGATATCGTCCTCTACCGCCGGACCGATGGCGTGGTAGCGGCGCTCGAAGACGCCTGTCCGCATCGCAAGCTGCCGCTGTCCATGGGTCGCATAAAGGGCGACACGGTCGAGTGCGGCTATCACGGCCTGACCTTCGACAGCACGGGGACCTGCACGCGGGTGCCGGGCGCGGAAAAGATACCCCATGTCGCCTGCGTCCGTTCCTATCCGATTGCCGAGCGCTACGGCTTGCTCTGGATCTGGATGGGCGAGGCGGCAAAGGCCGATCCCGACCTGATTTTCGCTGTCGATCACTGGGGCGACCCGGCATGGGGCGTCAACCGCGGCGAATCGATGGCGCTCGATTGCAACTATCTCTACATGACCGACAACCTGCTCGACCCCTCGCATGTGTCCTGGGTCCATCAGTCCTCCTTCGGTGGTGTCCAGGCCATGGAGGATGCGCCGCTCGAAACCACCGTGGGCGAAGACGGCGTAACGGTATGGCGCTGGGTGGTCGATGCCGCACCGGCGCCCTTCTATGCACCCTTCCTCAAATTCTCCGGCAATTGCGACCGCAAGCAGCACTACGAGGTGCGCTACCCGTCCAACGCGATCATCAAGGCGATCTTCGTACCGGCACGCACCGGCGGCGAAGGCAAGCCGCTGCACGAGGACGTGTTCCTCATGGACAGTTACAATTTCATGACGCCTGTCGATGAGAACCAGACGAAATATTACTGGTTCCAGATGCGCAATTTCGCTCCCGACGATCTGGAGGTGTCGCGCCGGTTCGCCACCTCCGTGCGCGGCGCTTTCGACGAGGACCGCACCGTGCTCAACGCGGTGCACAAGGGCATGGCCAACAAGCGCACGCCCAATCTCGATCTCAAGATCGATGTCGGGCCGCTGCGTTTTCGCCGCAACCTGGCCAAGCTGATCGCCAGCGAGAGCCAGCAATTGGCGGCCGCCGAATGAACGCATTCACCGCTCGCGACACCATCGCAAGAAGCGGGTTTCGCGACCTGAGGGTGGTTGCGAAGGTGCGCGAAAGCGCCATCATCACGTCGTTCCACATGGAACCGGTCAATCCACTGGACTGGCGCGATTTCGAGCCGGGCCAGTTCCTGGTGTTCAAGATACCCGTGCCGCACGCGTCAGGCGAAAAGGGATATGTGCCGCGCAACTATAGCGTCTCCTGTTCTCCGGCCAGCAAGGGTCGCTACCGGATCAGCGTGAAGCGGGAAGCAGCATCCGCGCCTGGCCTGCCTGATGGGATAAGCTCATGCTTCCTGCATGACCGGATCGACGTCGGTGACGTCCTTCAGGCCGAAGGGCCGCGCGGCGAGTTCGTGCTCGACAAGGCGAGCAGCCGTCCAGTGGTGCTGCTCAGCGGCGGCGTTGGGCTGACGCCGATGGTGTCGATGCTGCATGCGCTGGCTTCGATGCCGGACCGCCGCACCGTCTTCGTTCACGCTTGCGAGAATGGCGACGTGCATGCCTTGCGCGACGAGGTGAGCGGCCTTGTCGCGACACGGCCCGGCCTGTCCGCCCACTACTGCTATCGGTCTCCTTCCGAACGCGACAAAGCCAAGCAGCACTTCCACAGCGAAGGCATGATTTCGCGGGACGTGCTGCAGCGCCTGCTGCCGATCGACGACTATGATTTCTATCTCTGTGGTCCGCCGCCGTTCATGCAGGCGATTTACGCCATGTTGCGAGCGCTTGGCGTTCCAAAGCACCGCATTGCCTACGAATTTTTCGGTCCGTCGACGGTGCTTGAGCCTGATGCATTTCGGACCTCGGCGGTTGTTGCGCAGCCGGCAAGGATCGTGCCGACAGACGAGGCGACGACCGTGGAGTGCCGAAAATCGGGACTCAAGGCCATCTGGGACGGCTCCGCCGCATCGCTGCTCGACTTTGCCGAGGATCACGGTCTGAAACCGGAATTCAGCTGCCGGTCGGGCATCTGTGGCACATGCAAGTCGCGGCTGGTCTCGGGTGACGTCGCCTATTTCGAAGAACCGCTGGACGAGCTTGGGGCAGGCGAAGTGCTGCTGTGCTGCTCCAGGCCGAGCGGATCAATCGTCCTGGATATTTGACAAGATCGCGATGCCGCGAATGGGCGCGGGGAAACGGAAGTCGGAATTTGGAACAGTCGGTCAAACCAGTGTCGAGCCTGCCGCTCAATCCGCATATCGCCGCCTTGCCGCCCTACAATGCCGGCATGAACATAGCGATGGCGCGGGCGCTGAGTGGCCGCCAAGACATCGCCCGGCTGGCCAGCAATGAGAACCCGGACGGCTGTTCTCCCGCCGTCATGGCCGCATTGGCTTCGTCATCGTTCGAACCATGGCGCTATGCCGATCCGGCTTGCACGGCGCTGCGGGCAGTGCTTGGCGAAAGACTGGCGGTCGATCCCGGCCTGATCGTTGCCGGCAACGGCTCCGAGGAGATGATCGCCGCCATCTCGCGCGCCGTCCTGGTGCCGGGCGCCTCCGTCGTCACCACGGTGCCGAGCTTCGGCCTGCATGAGATAGAGCCGCTGGCAGTGGGGGCTGATGTCGTCAAGGTTGCGATGACGCCTGGAATGGGCTTCGACCTTGCCGCGCTGGAAACGGCGATCGCCGCTAGGCCACGGATCGTTTTCATATCCTCGCCATGGAACCCGGTCGGACCCAGTCTCGACCATTCCGGCTTGCAACGGCTGATCGGCGCCGTGCGGCCCGGCACCCTTCTTGTCCTCGACGAAGCCTATTTCGAATTTGCCGATCCAGGTGCGCCGGACGGCATCGAGGTTCTTCGCGGTCACGGCATCGACCATGTGGTGCTGCGGACGTTTTCGAAGGCGTATGGGCTGGCGGGGCTGCGCGTCGGCTATGCCGTCTGTTCGAGCCTCGAACTGGCACGGGTGATCGCCGCTGCCAAGACGCCATTCAACGTCAACGCAGCGGCACAGACCGCCGCGATCGCGGCACTCGCCGACGAAAGCTGGATGAAGGCGTCGGCGAGCCGGGTCAGGGCCGAGCGCGTGCGCACAGCCACCGCTCTTGTTGGCCTTGGTTTCCGGGTTGCGCCGTCGCAGACAAACTTCCTGTTCTTCGACTGCAAGGGTGATAGTTCGAGCCTCGCCGCCGATCTTCTGAAGCAGGGGATTATCGTCAAGGCGTGGCGAGAAGCCGGCTACGAACGCTATCTGCGTGCCACCATCGGCTTGCCGGCGGACAATGACCGGCTGATTGCGGCACTTCAGGAATTGGTGGGACGATGAGCGGCCTCGCGCCCCAAGGGCAAACGAACTGGATCGACCAGGCGGTGCCGTTGTCGTTTGTCGACGCGCTCCGCGATGTCGTCGGCGCTTCGAATGTGCGCACCGGAGAGGATACCGAGGCGATCGACCTTGGCTCGAATGGCGCGAATTGTGGCGCCGGCATCGTCGTTGCGCCTTTATCGACCGGTGAAGTCGCGGCGGTGGCGCGCATCTGTCACCAGAACGGGATCGCGATCGTGCCGCAAGGTGGAAAGACCGGCCTGGTCGGCGGCAGTGTTTCGCGGCCAGGCGAGATCGTCCTTTCGATGACGCGCATGAACCGCATCGAGCGGCTTGATCCTGTCGAGCGGGTGGCCGTCGTCGACGCCGGCGTTACTCTTGAAGCGCTGCAAGAGGCCGCGCGCGAACACCGGCTGGAACCGGGCATCGATCTTGCCGCGCGCGGCTCGGCAACGATCGGCGGCATGGTGTCCACCAATGCGGGCGGCGTGATGGCCTTTCGCAACGGCGTGATGCGCCACCGCGTGCTTGGCCTCGAGGCCGTTCTGGCCGACGGATCGGTCTATTCCGATCTCACCCGGGTGGTGAAGAATTCGGCCGGCTATGATCTGAAACATCTCTTCATCGGCGCCGAGGGCACGCTCGGCATCGTCACCCGCGTGGTCGTCAAGCTCGACCCTTCGCCGCTAGCCAGCGCCACCGCGCTTTTCGGGCTGCCATCGGTCGAGGCTGCTCTGCGGACCATTCGCCTGGCTCTTGAATCGGAGGCCGGGCATCTGCGCGCGGCCGAGGCGATGTGGACCTCGTATTTCAGTCTGGCCGCCGCCGCGCATGGATGGTCCGAACCAGGCGTGCCGCTCGACCAGCCGCTGTTCTTGCTGCTGTCGCTTGGCGGCGCGCGCGAAGAGGCGCTGCGCGAGGATTTCGAGCGGATTTATTCGGAAGTAATGGAGCGCTATCCCGAAGCGACCGGCATCATCGCCGGCTCGCGGCGGCAAGAGGACGACCTGTGGCGGCTGCGCGAGGACACCAGCGTGCTCTATCGCGCCCATCCCGATGCGCCTTCTTTCGACGTGTCGGTGCCATTGTCGGAAATTCCAGCATATCTCGACAGAATCCTGCCTAAGCTCGCTGCGATCGAACCCGGTCTGGCGCCCTATATCTTCGGACATCTGGCCGATGGGAACCTGCATATCATCCTCAACCGCCGGGGGCCTCTGGCGCCCGAAATTGCCGAGCGTGTCGAGGGTGTCCTGTATCAACAGCTCCGGGAGATTGGCGGTTCCTTTTCCGCCGAGCACGGTGTTGGGTCGAAGCGCATCCATTCCCTGCTGGCGACAGCCGACCCGACGAAGCTCGCCGTGATGGAGCAGGTGAAACGAGTGCTGGACGATCAGTCGATCATGAACCCCGACAAGGTGCTTCCCCGCGATGCCTGGTTCGTTCGGTCTTCCAGGCCATGTCATTCCGGCAGCTTTAAGAACGTGAGCGACCTCACCGATGAGTAACCCCATGCTGGAACCACAAGGAATGAACGGATTGACCGTCAGTCGTCCATTGGGATCGACGAAGCGCCATGACGAGCCGGCCCCGGCCTATGCCTCTGATTTCGGCGCCTTGCGCCAGGAATTTCGGCAAGCGGCCGAGCGGGCGGGCGCGGAGCTGTCTGAATATGTTCATCCGCTGAACGGGCCCGATGGCGGGCCGCTGGCGACGGATGTGGCACTGCTTGGCCGTCGCGACGCGCGCAAGCTGATCGTGGTCATTTCCGGCACGCATGGTGTCGAGGGGCCGTTCGGCTCGACCTGCCAGACCGCCTGGCTCGGCCAGAAGAACCTGCGGCGCTTGCCTGACGGCATGGCGATCCTTGCCATCCACCTCATCAATCCCTGGGGCACGGCGTGGTCGCGGCGCGTCAACGAAGACAATGTCGACCTCAACCGCAATTTCATCGACTGGTCGGCCGGCGCTCCGGTCAACAATGGCTATGCCGGCCTTCACGACGCCGTGGCATACCGCGAATGGGCAGGGCCGGACCGTATAGCGGCCGACGAGAAACTCGCCGCAGCGCGCACGAGGCTTGGGCATGCCGGGCTGGCAGCGATCGTCGAGGCTGGCCAGTATGAATTCGCCGACGGGATGTTCTACGGCGGTGGCGGGCCGGTCTGGTCGAACAGGACGCTGAACGAAATCCTGAAGGCTTTTGCCGGCGCGGCGCGCCAGGTCATCGTTTTCGACCTGCATACGGGGGCGGGGCCTTACGGCTATCCGGCTCTGCTTTCGGTGGCGAGTTCCGAGCATGCTGGCCTTGCCTGGGGCAAATCCATCTTCGGGCCGGCGCTCTCGACCGTGCTGACCGGCCCGGGCGCCAAGACCGGCACCGGCATCGCTGCGACTGCGACCGGCTATGTCTCCGACGCCGTCCGCAAGGCAATGCCGGACGCGCGCGTGCTGCCGCTTGTCGTCGAATGCGGCACGCTGGACGGCCCCTCGGTCATGGAAGCGGTGCAAGCCGACAACTGGCTGCATCTGTTCGGGAAGCTCGATTCGCCGCTGGGCAAGCGAATCCGGGAGACGCTGCGCTCGGCCTTCATTCCCGATGATCCGGATTGGCAGCGCACTTGCCTGTCCAGCAGCCTGCGCTATTTCGACCGTGCACTGGCCGAGCTACAGACTGTCGAGGTAGCCCAGGACGAGGCCATAAGGCGCGAACAGACGCCGCCAACCGCTCCGGCCGCTGTGGCCGATCCGACGCCTGCTGACGAAGCGAAGATCACGACGCCGGCAGTGCAGATCGACGAGCTTCACAAGAGCTTCGGCTCGCTTCTGGTGTTGAAGGGCGTCAATCTCACCGCCCATGCCGGCGAAGTCATTTCAATGATTGGCTCGTCGGGTTCGGGCAAGAGCACGTTCCTGCGATGCATCAATCTTCTGGAACAGCCGGATGGCGGCAAGGTCGCCATCGACGGCGAACTCATCAAGATGAAGCCGCTGTCGAACGGCCGTCTCGGGCCGGCCGACATGGCGCAGGTCGAACGCATCCGCGCCCGCGTCGGGATGGTGTTCCAGAACTTCAATCTGTGGCCGCACATGACGGTGGTGGAGAACATCATCGAAGCGCCCCGGCATGTGCTGAAGGAGCCTCGCGAGAAGGCCCTCGAACACGCGCATGCCCTGCTGAAGAAGGTCGGGCTCGCCGACAAGCATGCCCACTATCCCGGCCAGTTGTCCGGCGGCCAGCAGCAGCGGGCGGCGATTGCCCGCACGCTGGCGATGCGGCCCAAGGTCATCCTCTTCGACGAGCCGACATCGGCGCTCGACCCCGAGCTGGTCGGCGAGGTGCTGCGGGTGATCCGCCAACTGGCGGAGGAAGGCAACACCATGATCCTCGTGACGCATGAGATGCAGTTCGCGCGCGAGGTCTCCCACAAGGTTCTGTTTCTCCACCAGGGAAAGGTGGAGGAAGAGGGTGCGCCGGCGGAGCTGTTCGGCAGCCCGCGCTCGGAGCGTCTGCGCCAATTCCTGGCACGGACACTGTGAGGCAAGCCCTCGAAGCGTTCGGCTCGCACCGGACAACGGCAATGAAGATCAACAACAAGGGGAACTGATATGAAACTGAAAGTCTTGACGCTGCTCGCCTGTCTGGCGGGAAGCATGGGCAGCGCATGGGCGGCCGAAGGCGAGCTGTCCATTGGTACGGAAGGCGCCTACCCGCCATGGAGCATGTCCGACGCCAATGGCAACGTCACCGGCTTCGACGCCGATGTCGGCGCATTGCTATGCACCAAACTTGGCGTGACCTGCCATTTCGTGGTGCAGGCCTTCGACGGGTTGATCCCGGCGCTGAAGGCCAAGCGCTTCGACGTCATCATCTCGGGCATGTCGATCACCGCCGATCGCAAGAAGGAGATCAACTTCAGCGTCGGCTATGCCGAACTGGCCAACATGTTCGTCGCGGCCAAGGGTTCTGATCTCGCCGCCATCACCGACGTCGACACGCTGCTGAAATCGCTCGATGGCAAGAAGGTCGGCGTGCAGGCTGGCACCACGCACGCGCATTTCCTCGAGAAGCGTGCGCCGAATGCCGACCTGAAAACCTACGACACACTCGATCAGATGCAGATCGACCTGGCGAGCGGCCGTATCGACACGGCTTTCGCCGATCAATCCGCCTTGCAGGATTTTCTGGACAAGCCGGATGGCAAGAACTTCCAACTGATAGGCGTTGAGATCAAGAGCACGTTCGACCCGACTCTTGGCGAAGGCATCGGCGTCGGCATCGCGCAGGACAACACCGAGCTCAAGGTCAAGATCGACAAGGCGCTTTGCGAGTTGATCGCGGACGGCTCGGTCGGCAAGGCTAGCCAGAAATGGTTCAAGACGGACATTTCCCGGCCCTGCAAATAACGCCTTGGAATTCCGGCATGCGCCCGGACAGCCGGGCGCATGCGTCTCATTGGCACGACAGACTTAGGGCAACTCGGATGGAATTCGGTCTCTGGCAGGTTTGGGAAGCGGGTTGGGTGACCGTCATCCTGCGTGGCGCGGCGATCACAATCCTTGTGGGTTTCGTCAGCATGGCGGCCGGTCTGGTGATCGGCATTGTCTGCGGGCTGATCAAATGGGCCCGGATATTTCCACTTTCGCTGGTGGTCGATGCTTATACGTCGCTTGTGCGTGGCGTGCCCGAACTGCTTATCATCTACCTGCTGTTTTTCAGTTCGGTTGAATTCGTGACCAAGGTCGTGACTGCCTTCGGCTATGCCGGAGTTGCGGAAAGCGGTTATGCGTTCGTCATCGCGGTCATCGCCATCGGCGCGATCTCCGGGGCCTATTCGACCGAGGTCGTGCGCGGGGCGCTCGGCGCCATCCCCAATGGGCATATCGAGGCAGCTCGAGCGCTCGGGCTGCCGGGCGCACGCATCTTCCGCCGCATCATCGCCCCGCAGATGCTGCGCATCGCCGTTCCCGGCATCAACAATGTCTGGCAGACGACGATCAAGGACACCGCTTTGGTTTCCGTGGTCGGCCTTCAGGAGTTGATGCGCATTTCCTTCATCGGCGCCAACTCCACCCGCCACCCGTTCATCTTCTACCTGATTGCGGCGGTGGTTTATCTCGCCATCACGCTTGTAAGCCAGGCCGGCTTCGACGGGATCGAACGCCTGCTCAGGCTGCGGACGAGAAAAGCAGTATGATAGACCTCATCCAGCTTGCGGTTCCCGTTCTGCTCAAGGGCCTGTGGGTCACAGCCGCGCTGACCTTCGTTTCGGTGCTGATCGGCTTCAATCTGGGCCTCGGACTGGCGCTTATGCGGCTGTCGTCGAACTGGCTCCTGTCGGGGTTCGCCAAATATTACAGCAACGTCTTTCGCGGGACCCCGCTGCTGGTGCAGATCTTCCTGTTTTACTACGGGCTCGGCCAGCTTTCGCTGATCAAGGACAACGCGGTTTTGTGGTGGGTGATCAGCGACGGATCGCGTTGCGCCGTCCTGGCACTCGCGCTGAATACGGCCGCCTACACATCCGAGATACTGCGCGGCGGATTGATGTCGGTTCCGGTCGGTCTCGTCGAGGCGGCCCAGGCATGCGGAATGTCGCGCATGCTGCGGTTCCGCCGCATCGAGTTCCCGCTCGCCATCCGCCAGGCGCTGCCAGCATATGGCAATGAGCTTATCCTTGTGGTGAAGGGCACCAGCCTTGCCTCGACGATCACGGTGCTCGAAATCACCGGCTACGCCAAGCGGCTGATGAGCCAGACCTTCGCGATCTTCGAGATTTTCGCCATTGCTGGCGTGCTCTACCTCGTGATCAATCTGCTGCTGATCGCGATCATCCGATCCATCGAGCGTTCTCTGACCAGGCACGAGTCCTCCTCCAGCCAGAAATCGACCGCACTCAAATCGATCTGACGTGGTTTCATGACGGAGTCTACTGCTCACTCCTTGCGATCGGGTCGCCTTCATTAGCCTTGGCGGGCAAGCATGACGGATCGCCCACCATAGCTGTGGCGCTGACGGCTATGTCAGTCGCTTTTTCTTTCGCAGTGCCCACGATTGGGCCGGGCGTGGGTTATCTCTCTCGGAGGCGTCAGGCAGGCTCCGCGAGCCGTCACCTGTGCACTAGGCCGTGAACTCATGCCGCTCTGGCTTCGAATATTAACTGTTCCCCAAAGTTGGGCGTTGACGCTTCGTCTCCAGTAGAGTTAATAATCTCCTAATATAAGCATCGTCTAAATCTCTTGATCGGAAACCGAGGATTTAGGGGATATAATCGGGGTAGGGAGACGTAGCGCAGCGACCAACGTCGCCGCCGCCGCCATCATGCAATCATCATCCGCTAGCTCCAGCCGGCTCTTCTTGCCCGGCAGGCGCGGTGATGGCGCACTGCACTTCCAACCCAGTTGTGTGCCGATTTTTGGGATCGACGCTCGGACAGGGCGTGGTCGTGCAGGGCTGTCAACAAACAGGCGTAGGGGCGTCTGTCAGGGAAAAAGGGGTTGAAAAATGGCTACTCAGGTCACCGGTGCCGGCGGCACCACGACGTCGTTCTCCAATACACCGCAAGCAAACAATGACGTTTTCAATCTCACCGAGGATACGGTCGTCCTCGCTTCAGGTTCGCAAACCATCATAGTTCTCGATGTGATGGCGAACGATCAGGGTGGAAACGCGAAGTCCCTCTTTTCGGTGGACGATGGGATTTCCGCATCGACGGCCACGAAGCAATACGCCCCCATCGACCTGACGACTCAGGACGTTCAGGCGACCGGCATTTCAGCCTGGGAAAGCATCGGCGGCGGGGTTTCCATCCGCATCAACAACGGCAAGGTCGAGATGGACCTTAGTGGATATCTGGCGGCGCATGGCTTCGCCAGCCTGCAAGCCATGGGTGCGGGCGACCAGATCAACGAGACCTTCACCTATGCGATCAAACTCGGCAACGGAACGCTGAGCTGGGCCAGCGTCTCCGTCAATATCCAGGGCACCAATGACGGCGCGATAATCACCGCCGTCCCGGGCGCGGACACGACCGTGGTGGAGGCCGGCGGCGTTGCCAATGGCACGCTGAATGATCCCAACGCGCATGGACAGTTGATCATCACCGACCCCGATGTCGGCCAGGACCATTTCCAGGCTCCCCCAAGCCTTCAGGGCACTTATGGCACCTTCACCTTCAATACGACAACCGGTGTGTGGGCCTATACGCTGAACCAGACCCTTGCCGATCCGTTGACGCAGGGCCAGCCCGTTACAGATACTCTGACCGTGAAGTCAGCTGACGGAACGGCGAGTTATAACATCGTCGTGAATATTACTGGCACCAATGACGCGCCGGTTGCGATTGCTAACGTCAATTCGGTGAAAGAGGACACCGCGCCCAATCCGGTCAGCGGCAATGTGCTTTCCAACGACACCGATGTCGACAATGGCGACACCCACAGCGTCAGCGCCGTCAACGGCTCGGCTGGCAATGTCGGCAACGACCTGGTCGGCACCTATGGCACGCTGCATCTCAACAGCGACGGCAGCTACAGCTATACGCTCGACAATGGCCTGGCCTCGGTGCAGCAGCTTGCCGAAGGCGCCACCGTCACCGACGTCTTCAGCTACACCAATGCCGACAATCACGGCGGCTCGTCGAGCGCCAGCCTGACCATCACCATCACCGGCACCAATGACGCGCCGGTGGCGGTGGCCGATGCGGCGGCGGTGAAGGAAGACACCAACACGCTGGCCGATCCCAATCCGGTGAGCGGCAATGTGCTTTCCAACGACACCGATGTCGACAATGGCGACAC
>NZ_SRUZ01000169.1 GCF_004791165.1 Mesorhizobium sp. M8A.F.Ca.ET.218.01.1.1
TCTGGGTCGCGGTCGGCGCTTTCGCGCTCGCCGCCATCATCCAGTATCACACCAGGCTCGGCCGCCACATACTGGCGATCGGCGGGGACGAGGACGTGACCAAGCTCTCCGGCGTCAATGTTACGCGCGTGCGCATCGCGGCGTTCGCGCTGGCCGGCTTTTTCTTCGGCATTGCCGGTGTGCTCGCAGCCGCCCAGCTTGGCCAGTCGCATGCCGTCATCGGCGACGGCAGGCTGTTTGCCGCGGTTACCGCCGTGGTCGTTGGCGGCACGGCGCTGACCGGCGGCGAAGGCGGCGTGGTC
>NZ_SRUZ01000170.1 GCF_004791165.1 Mesorhizobium sp. M8A.F.Ca.ET.218.01.1.1
GCACGATCTCGGATTTGCCAAGGATGGTGCGCGAGGCCGCTCCGACCGGGAAGGCCTCGAGCGACAGGTCTTGCGGACAACCTGAATTGACCGTCACGGCGGCCGCTGGTCCGGCGACAGAAATCCCCACATTCCGATGCGAGATGCCGACCGCCGAATGCAGCGCGGTGACCTTGGCGCAGTCGGCGAGCGGGTCATTGCCGGCCTCGTCGATGATCATCCATTCGTCCGGGCCGAGCCACAGCGCCGTGCGTCCATCCTTCGTCGCCGAGCTCTTCGGCTTGACCGGCAGCGTCACGCCG
>NZ_SRUZ01000171.1 GCF_004791165.1 Mesorhizobium sp. M8A.F.Ca.ET.218.01.1.1
CCCCGGTGATGTGGTCATCGACCACCACCACCTCGTCGACCAGCCCGCGCCATTGCGTGGCGAACATGCCGATGGTGGCCGAGCCGCAGCCGACGCGCATGCGGTGCTCGACCTTGCCGTCGATGACCGGCGCCTTGCCCGCCTCGACGACGACCGTCGCGCCGCCGTCGATGGCGAGCTCGACCGGCTTGCGATTGCACAGATTGAGCAGCGCGTCGCAAGTGGCGCGGCCTTCCTGCTTGGAGCCGCCGGTCAGGTGATGGACGCCGCCGAGCGACAGCATCTGCGAGCCATATTCGCCG
>NZ_SRUZ01000172.1 GCF_004791165.1 Mesorhizobium sp. M8A.F.Ca.ET.218.01.1.1
TCGGCGTCCGCGACCGTCAGCGCGATCGGCTTCTCCACCAGCACGTCCTTGCCGCCCTCGACGGCGCGAACAGCCGTGTCGGCATGGAATTGCGGCGGCAGCGCCATGACGATGGCATCGACATCGGCGCGCTCGAACAGCTTGTCCGGCTCTATCGCCAGGCAATCCTGCTCGCTGGCGAAGCCTTCGGCGCGAGCGCGGTTGACGTCGGAAACGGCATGGAGCGCGCCGAGCGCCTTGAGGGTGCGGATGTGGTTGCTGCCCCAGTATCCGCAACCGAGGACGGCGATGCGCGGCTTCAT
>NZ_SRUZ01000173.1 GCF_004791165.1 Mesorhizobium sp. M8A.F.Ca.ET.218.01.1.1
GGGAGGAGCCTTACTTGATGTAGCCGCCCTCGGTCATCGCCGCAGTGGCTGCGTCCTGGGCCTGCTTCAGCGCATCGTCGACGCTCGACTGGCCGGCAAGGGCCGCCGAGAAGAGCTGGCCGACGGTGGTGCCAAGGCCCTGGAATTCAGGAATGGCGACGAACTGCACGCCGACATAAGGCACCGGCTTGACGGTCGGATGCGTCGGATCGGCGGCATTGATGGAGTCCAGCGTCATTTTCGCGAAAGGCGCCGCCTTCTGGTACTCCGCATTGGCATAGAGCGAGGAGCGCGTGCCCG
>NZ_SRUZ01000174.1 GCF_004791165.1 Mesorhizobium sp. M8A.F.Ca.ET.218.01.1.1
GCGTTCTTCGAGTTCAGCATGCCCTTGCTCGCCGAGCGCCTGGCGCGGGCACGCCTGAACGATCCGTCTCGGCCCGCCGTCGCACCCGCGCCGGCGTTGCAGCCGAGCCAATCCCGCCCTGCCTCCATGGGCGAGGCAACGTCGTTCTACCGCGTCATCGAATGGCGCTCGAATGGTCCGGCCGAAGGCCCTGGCTCGGTGACGGTGCCGGCAGGAGCGCCCGCCGTCCGGCCCGCTCCGGTGGAGATCGAACAGCGAGCGCCCGAGGCCGCCGCCACCGCGCCTGTTTCCGATGCAAG
>NZ_SRUZ01000175.1 GCF_004791165.1 Mesorhizobium sp. M8A.F.Ca.ET.218.01.1.1
GGCGCGGGAAGCGGTTCTTACGCGCCAGGCCACGGCGTTCGGGTTGCCCTCATGGCTGGCATCGACAGGTGCCTTCAAGCGCATCGTTCGATCGCGGTAAATGGTGGTGCTGGACGTCAGCGTCACCAACAACAAGAGGTGAACGCAAATTCGGCTAGATGCGGCAATGTCGAATGCTGGAATTATCAGGTCGACTTGTTGGGAATTTTGAAACGCTTGCAGGCTCAAATGTGCTGGGCGCACGGGCGCTGTATCCCCCTTACCGGCCCATGCCCCACCTACTATCACTTTCAGCGCTC
>NZ_SRUZ01000176.1 GCF_004791165.1 Mesorhizobium sp. M8A.F.Ca.ET.218.01.1.1
AATATGTGCTGGCAAGCCTCGACCAGAGCCTCAAGCGGATGGGGCTCGATTATGTCGACATCTTCTATTCACACCGCTTCGACCCGGAAACGCCGCTGGAAGAAACGATGGGCGCGCTCGACCACGCCGTCCGCTCGGGCAAGGCGCTTTACGCAGGCATCTCGTCCTACAATTCGCAGCGCACGCGCGAGGCGGCCGATATATTGAAGCGGCTCGGCACGCCCTGCCTCATCCACCAGCCGAGCTATTCGATGCTCAATCGCTGGGTCGAGGAGGATGGGCTGCTCGATACGCTGGA
>NZ_SRUZ01000177.1 GCF_004791165.1 Mesorhizobium sp. M8A.F.Ca.ET.218.01.1.1
ATTTTTTCCTGCCGGAAGCGGCGCTCTAGATCGCTGCGTCGACGCTGCCATTCCAAAGCGTCCACCTTCGGCGTCATCACCTCGAAGACGACGATATCGTCCCGGTCTGTTTCTCCGCCGTCCTTCCAAAGACCCTCCGCAGGCGCCTGGAGATAGGCGGTCACCCCATCGAAGCGGGCGGCCAATTCTTCTTTCACGCGGTCGAAATCCGTTCGGGGGAAGGGTTCACCCTGGTTGTCTGAGCGGGGCAACAGTATTTGGACAAGATACATAGCAAGCACGCTACGCTGCGGATCTC
>NZ_SRUZ01000178.1 GCF_004791165.1 Mesorhizobium sp. M8A.F.Ca.ET.218.01.1.1
AGCAATGTGGCTGATGAATGCCTTGGTCTTCGACGGACGGGTCAGGTTGCCGGATATCCCCACCACCAGCTTCTTCGTCATCTCGGTTCTCCTCGCGGCGTTTATTCATTAAGCCTACCGATTTTATAGAATTAAATGAGCGAGAAGATTTCAAAACGGGCCCGGCAGAGGGATTGGGTTTGCGTCCTTTCGCCGCCGATTGGTTCAGCGGATGCGAAGTTCCGGCCTGCGCCCCGTCGCCGGGACGGCGCGGTATCGGCCGTTTCCGCCTAGGATCGGCGGGCCTCCGCGGCGCC
>NZ_SRUZ01000017.1 GCF_004791165.1 Mesorhizobium sp. M8A.F.Ca.ET.218.01.1.1
AACAAACCGTAGCCGCTCGTCCATGATCCCAGTTTCTCGCCAAACCATCGCCGGTCCTCCCGGCGGACAAGAAAACTGTCACCCATGCTATCGGTCCATTCTGTTACCTATCTATCCGGTTCGGACAAAAGCGCCCTCTCCCCGTCACTATACGGGGAGAGGATGCCGGCAGGCAGGTGAGGGGCGGCGCCGACAACCGACAGGTATCGGCATAAGCCGCCCAGAGCGCTCGTGTCAGCCCCCCAGCGCCTGATCCAGATCGGCGATCAGATCATCGCCATCCTCTATCCCCGCCGACAACCGTACCAGCGAATCCGATATGCCGATCTCATCCCGCTTCTCGGCGGGAATGGAGCCATGCGTCATCAGCGCCGGGTGTTCGATCAGGCTCTCCACGCCGCCGAGGCTTTCGGCAAGCGTGAACAGCTGTGTGCGTTCAAGGAAGCGTTTGGTGCCGGCGAGGTCGCGGTCGAGCACGGCCGTGATCATGCCGCCGAAGGCATGCATCTGCTGGACGGCGATGCCATGTTGCGGGTGGCTGGCGAGGCCGGGATAGATGACGCGGCGCACATCTTTTCGCGCTTCCAGCCATTGCGCGATCTTCAGGCCGTTGGCGGAATGGCGCTCCATCCTGAGCGCCAGGGTTTTCAAGCCGCGCAGTGCCAGGAAACTGTCGAACGGGCCCGAAATGGCGCCGATGGCGTTCTGCAGGAATTTCAGCCGGTCGGCGAGATCCTTGTTGTCGCCGACGACGGCGACGCCGCCGACCATGTCGGAATGGCCGTTGAGATATTTGGTCGTCGAGTGGACGACGATGTCGATGCCGAGCTCCAGCGGCCGCTGGATATAGGGGCTGCAGAACGTGTTGTCGGCGACCGACAGGATTCCCTTGCGCCTGGCCAGTGCCGCGACGCCCTCGAGGTCGACGATGCGCAGCAATGGATTGGTCGGCGTCTCGACCCAGAGCATTTTTGTCTCCGGCCGGATCGCCGCCTCGACCGCCGCAAGGTCGGTGAAATCGACGAAAGAGACCTGCAGGTTGGCCGAACGCTTGCGCACCCGCTCCATCAGCCGGAACGAGCCGCCATAGATGTCGTCGGTGGCGACGATATGCGCGCCGGAATCGAGCAGTTCGAGCACGGTGGCGATCGACGCCAGGCCGGAAGCGAAAGCGAAAGCCGCCGAGCCGCTTTCCAGGTCAGCCACCGCGCGCTCGAAGGCGAAGCGCGTCGGGTTCTGGCTGCGGGCATATTCGAAACCCTTGTGCACGCCGGGCGACTGCTGGCCATAGGTCGAGGTGGCATAGATCGGCACCATCACCGCCCCGGTCAGCGGATCATGGCTCTGGCCGCCATGGATGGTGCGCGTCGAAAACGCCAGGCGGTTCTTTCCGGATGTGGTCATCGTGCGCGCCTCAGATGGTTGATCAGGTCGATGCGGGTAATCAGGCCGACGAATTCGTCGCCGTCGAAGATGATGGCGACCTCGTTGCGGTCGAACACCGGCAGCAGCGCGTCCAGCGTCTGGCTGGCCTGCAGCGTGTGCAGGTTGGAGGTCATCGCCGTGCGCACCGGGCCGTTGAAGCGCTCCCAGCGCCCGTCATAGGGACCGTCGACATGGGCCAGGATGTCACTTTCGTCGACGATGCCGACCAGCTTGCCATTGTCGAGCACCGGCAGCTGCGAGACATCGGAGCGGCGCATGCGGCCATAGGCGTTGAGCAGGCTTTCGTCGGGGCCGACGAACACCGTGTCGCCGGTGCGGTGGGTGCGCATGACGAGGTCGCGCAGATCGCCATGCTGTTCGTGTTCGGCCAGCCCCTGCTCGGCCAGCCAGAAATCGTCGAACACTTTGGACAGATATTTGTTGCCGCTGTCGCAGACGAAGGTGACGACGCGCTTGGGCACCGTCTGTTCGCGGCAATAGCGCAGGGCCGCCGACAGCAGCGTGCCGGAGGAAGAACCGGCCAGTATGCCTTCCCGCGACAGCAGATCGCGCACCGCCAGCATGCTCTGCTTGTCCGTGATGGAATAAGCTTTCTTGACCAACGACAAATCGGCATTGGGCGGCACGAAATCCTCGCCGATGCCTTCGACCGTCCAGCTCCCCGCCTCTTCCATCTTGCCGGTCTTGATCAGCGGCGCCAGCACCGAGCCGACCGGATCGGCCAGCACCATCTCCGTCTTCGGCGACACGCCGGCGAAGAAGCGGCCAAGCCCGGTCAGCGTGCCGCCCGAGCCGACGCCGACCACCACCGCGTCGACATCACTGTTGAGCTGCCAGAAAATCTCCGGGCCGGTGGTCGCCTCATGCGCCAGCGGGTTGGCCGGGTTGGCGAACTGGTTGGCGTAGAAGGCGCCGGGCAGTTCGGCGGCGATCTTCTCCGCCATGTCCTGGTAATATTCGGCATGACCCTTGCCGACATCGGAGCGCGTCATGCGCACCTCGGCGCCGAGCGCGCGCAGGTGCTGGATTTTTTCACGCGACATCTTGTCGGGAACCACCAGGATGATGCGATAGCCCTTGGGAATGCCGACCTGGGCGAGGCCAAGGCCGGTATTGCCGGCGGTCGCCTCGACGATGGTGCCGCCGGGCTTCAGCCTGCCATCCTTCTCCGCCGCCGCGATCATCGACAGCGCGATGCGGTCCTTGATCGAGCCGCCTGGGTTCTGGCTTTCGAGCTTGATGAACAGCCGGCATTTTCCAGTATCGAACTTGGTCAGCTCGACGATCGGCGTTTGCCCGATCAGATCGAGCACCGACGCATAGGGCGGGCGCAGGCGGGATGTCACGCCGTCCGAGGCGGCAGTGTCGGCCGTGGCTTTTCTGTGCTCGCTCATGTCGGAGCCTCCATGGATCAACCTAGCGTCTTTTCCAGCCGATCGCAGTTGGAAAGAAGATAGATCGTGCCAATCCGGTGGCCAGACGGGGAATGAAATTCCAGCCGCCCGTCAGGGCGAGGCGATACGCTGCCGGACCGGGACGCCGGCGGGACAGCGCCCCCCTCTGCCCTGCCGGGCATCTCCCCCTCAAGGGGGGAGATCAACAGCTTCGCGGGCCGCACCATTTTACAAAGTCGAAGATTGGCGAAGACGATGCCACAGCCAATCTCCCCACTTGAGGGGGAGATGGCCGGCAGGCCAGAGGGGGGCGCCGTAGGGCGCCGACCTCAACGGTCCCAAGCTGCGGCACCGTCTCATCCGTCCAACGAACCATCTCGTTCGTTAAAGCCGCCGATTTCATCATGCTAGCCGAACGTGCACATGGCAATGTGCGGTGCGCGACGGCAACCTGATCACCGCCCAGCAGAACTTTTCCGGCGCCGAGACCGCGCGCGCCGTGTGTGAGGCATTGGGCGGCTGAAGGCTATCCCTCCGGCTGACTGCGGGAGAGACTTCAGTCTCAGTTGAGCTATAGCTAATATACATATAGCTTGGTCATGCGGGGGACGATCCCAAATCGAAGCCTAACCCGCAATGGCCGGTGCGACCTGCTTTCAACCCAAGCATCCCCGCACCGGCCATTCTTTTCCCCCTTGGCAGCCTAGGCCAGCGTCAAATCGCAACCTGGGTGCAAGGATGAGAAGGGCCTTCCAGGCATCCTTTCGATCCGGACAACGGAAGGCATTTTTGGATGGCTCTCGACCTCACGACCGCTGACGCCATCGCAAACGCCGTCAGGGAAATTCGGTCGAAATTGGCCGTTGGGGGCTAAAAAGGAAGGCCCGGCTCGAAACCGGGTTTCCGAGCAAATCAGCAACACCGAAAGCGCTGGTATCACGCCCCCTTTGCAACGGGTCTGCGTCAAGTCACGTATATCTCACTTGGCTAAAGTACGGAACGTCCAATGGACAAGTACGGAACGTTTGAAGTCCCCTCAGACCAAGGCCTACCGGCACGCAAGACTTTAGTCCTGCCGTCTTATAGTTAAGAACGGAAGTTGTTCGGCTGACATAGGGCCGCCCCGAATAAATACCAGACTGCACCCAGCCGACTATGGTGCGATCGCGGAAGCCGCTTTCGGGTCGAGCCGAAGACGGGTCGGCCAAAAATACGATCGCCGCCGGAATTGCTCTATCCCAGCAACCGCTTGCTCAGCCTGGCGCACTGGACGCGGATATCGGGAATGGCGTCGATCTCGAAGAAGGTGCCGCGCGTCAGCGGCCCGACGGCGAGGATTTTTCGCGAGACGGTGCCGTCGACGGCGATGATCTCGCAATCGGCCGAGACGTCGAGGCCGATGCGCAGCGGATCGGGCCGCGCCAGACCGCGGTCGACCAGCGAGCGCACCACGCTGTTCGACGAGGTCGAGATGTCGCGCACGATGCCGGAGCAATCATAGATGCGGGCGGCGTCGAATGTTTCGAGGCGCTGGGTGTGGCGCGATTGGACCTCCACCGCGAAGCCGTCGCCCGGCGTGACGCCGACGACGCGCCCGGCGATCGGCCGGATGCGCCCCGATTGCACCGCCTCCGTCACCCTGGCGTAGACCTCGGGTGCCATGCGGTGGCGATGGATGTCCCACCAGGCCTTGGTGTGTTCGACAAAGCGGCGCTTGGCCGAGGCGGGCCAGTTCTGCCAGATCTTCTGGTTGAAGGGGCGCAGGCCGTCGACGACGTCGCGCCAGTCGACGCCTGCCTTCTGGTTCTCGCGGATGAGGTCGCGGAACCAGCCGACGAAATAGGAAAGCTGGGTGCCGAGCGGGATGTCGGCGACGTCGAGCTTGATCGGATTGCCCTTGCGGTGCGGCGAGGGCAGCAGGCCGCGCCGCGACACCGCGATGATGTCGCCGCGATGGCCGCGCTGCTCCAGGGAAAGGAAGGCGTCGACCATGCTCAAGCCCGTCCCCAGCACCACGATCCGGCTGTCGGGATCGAGCGCGGTGTCGGCCTCCGATCCCATCCGGATCGCATGGCCCTGCGCGGGCTGTTCGTCATGGCCGGTGGCGAGCACGGCAAGATGGGCGACCACGCTGGTGCCGTTGGCGAGTGCCACCTCGACCCCGGACGCGGTGGGCGAGATCGACAGGCTCTCCTCGCGGATCAGGCGCAGCCGTCCGGTCTCGCGCTCGCGCGTTTCCAGATCGTCGAGCAATTCCTTGAGGTAGCGGGCATAGAGGCTGCGCGGCGCGTAGACCGGCGCCTGCTCCGGTGTCGCCAGCCCGCGCTCCAGCAGCCAGCGCCAGAAATTGCCGGGATCGTCGGCATAGGCACTCATGCCGGCCGCGCCGACATTGAGCACATGCGCCGACAGCAGTGTCGAATAGGCGATGCCCTGGCCGAAATGCGGGCGCTTTTCGATCAGCGTGACGCGCAGGTCCGGATTGGGCGATTTGAGCAGATGCGCGGCCAGCACAACGCCGCTGGCGCCGCCGCCGACGATGATGATGGAATTGATCGAGTTGGTTGGCCCGGTCATGCGCGAGCGAGCCCCGTACGAAGCGCCGGCTTCAGGCCTGGACCTTCACCGGCAGGTCGTCCCGCGCGACCGGGAGGTCGTCGGCAATGTCGCGCATCTCGGCGAGGCTGCGCTGGTCGAGCACCTCGGCGATCGCCTGCCGGACTTCCAGCATCAGATGTCGGACTTGGCATGTCGCCTCGTTGCAGTCTTCACAGCGCTGATATTGTGTGCGGCTGGCGCAGGGGATCGGGGCCAGTGGACCGTCCAGCACGCGCACGACGTGGCCGACCTTGATTTCGTCGGCGGGTCGCGCCAGGCGGTAGCCGCCATCCTTGCCCTTGCGGCTCTGGACGAAGCCGGCATTGCGCAGCTCACCCAGTATGGCGTCGAGAAATTTCTTCGGGATGTTGTTGGCGACGGCGATGTCGTTGACGAAAGCGAGCTGCCCGGCCGGCATCTCAGCGAGATGCACGAGGGCCTTGAGGCCGTACTTGCCTTTTTTGGTGAGCATGAAGCGAACGTTTCTCTGTCATGAGACGGCGCGAAGCCATCCGTTGCGAAACGCCCGGCGTGCCTCCCCGCCGCGCCGAACCATCCATGACACATAAATTCTAGTGACATGATATACAAGCCAATTGCGGTTGATCTTGCTTGAATTTCAAACCGTTGCGGCGATTTTAGGCCCGCCTTGTGACGCCAGCGACACAGAAACGGGATTCAGACGCGCACCGGCCGGCCGCCGGGATCCGGTGACGCCGGCAATCGCGATACGCTCGACATGGCCCGTCATCGTCGCCTCGATTCTCTATGTCGATAAGATTACTATACTTATGCCCGCTGGCGCGAAATGGTTTGTCAATTCCATCCCCATTCGAGGTACGGAATTGCGCCAAGCCAGCTAATTCGGGAATCCTGCTCTCACAGGGGCGATGCCACGGCCCTCGACGCCCATCATGTTGCATCGCGGTCACGCGCCGCTATGCCTCGGCCCTTTATGCGATCGCTCTATGTCGTTTTAGCCACAAAGACGAGGGCTGGCTGTGCTGTCGGCGGCATGCGTAACCTCAATGTCGGCCTAACAGCCATGCCGAAAACGGAACGCCTGCTTTCGGCTCCGCCCCGGAAAGTTGACTTGCTAATAGCCCAAGAAATGGCGGTGGCTGTCCTTGGCCACTCACTTTCGGTTCAACAGCTCGGCGAGATTTGCGAGCATCCGGTTCCAAAGGTTCTGCGCGTCTTCAGGCCCGTCTCCGGCGGCCAGGAAATCAAGGCGTGACTGCGTACCCTCGGACGCAATCAGGATCTCGATGAACGCCGTCCCCTCGAAGTGCTGGGGAACTACCAAGCTGAATGCTAAGCGGGCAGGGCGGTCGACCACCGAGTATATGCCGTCATGCGTAATGACGCTGTCCCCGTCGTGCTCGATGATCGAGTATGTCCCGCCCGGTTGCGGATTGGTCACTGCCCTCAGGATGTTAGTCGGCGATTTGAAAAGCCATTGCTCCATCGCAGGTGGGTCAACCCATGCGTCGAAGACAGCCTGCGGGTTAGCGTTGATCAGAAGCGACACTCTGGCCCTAATGTCAAAGTTCATATCTTGCCTTCAAGATGCGTGGGTGAGGTCTGTCCCTTTCCATGTCGTTCACGGCTCAAATCACACATTCACGCAGCGCCTCGCTCAATGCCGCTGGCCAGCTCGCCGTAAGCAGCGCCGCCGATCGCCTCAACCGAACTTCTCATCCGAGGTTTTGAGTTCTTGAAGACAGACGACATCATAGCGCGTGGCCTTGAGCCACGGCTCCTCGAGCGGATATTGTTTGACCCTGATGTCGCCACCCCAGAGGTCGACCAGGTCCTGGCCATGGGCGGGAACCTCGCCGAGCCTCACCGAATCGATGCCTGTCGCGACGCCGAGCGTAACTTCGCCGCCCGGAAGCGGATACACCCGAGAACCGCGTAGCAGAACTTCAGCTCCCAATCGAATGTTGTCGACGACCGATGGCCATCGGCCAGGATCGAGGACGCAATCGTAGATGGTGCCTATGAGTTCTGAAATGCGCTCCGCCGGATAGGATCGGGCAGTCATGCTGACCAACATGGGCTGGCGGCCCCGGTCGGACATGGCGTGCTGCTGCGCCGATATCGCTTCAACGGGATCAATCCTCGTTCGACTTCGCGACCAAGTCAGTAGAAAAAAATAGAAGCTGGGTGTCAAGCCTAATCCAAATGGTGGACGCCGCGACGACCATTTCGTGATTGGGTGCGTCGGCTTAAGGTTGGACTGAATTCAAAAGCATGTGACGCGCATCAGGAGAATTCTAGATTTTCTCCACCGCCAGTGAATGCGCCGGCACATCGGTCAGGTCTTCAACTCACGGGACAGAACGCCGTCTCTATAGCGCGAGACGGAACATTACATTTCGCTAATACTTGGAGAGATTCAAGACGACTGGCTTGTCAGCCCGCCAACGGCCGTCCTACCGGAAGAATGTCGAAGCAGCTCACGAAAACGGGTGACCGTTGCCGGCCACGGCTGGCATCTGCCCCAGGCTGTTGCCTGGCCGGGCTCCCCCGACGACGTGCGGTCAAAGGAAGATCTGTCAGCATGTCGGGCACGCCGGAACTTCTCCTCAACATGATGCGGGGCGCCTTGCTGGGGTTCGCGGTCGCCGCGCCCATCGGTCCCACCGGGCTCTTATGCGTGCAGCGCACGATCGCCGGCGGCATCGTACCCGGTCTGGCGACCGGCTATGGCGCGGCGACCACACATTCGGTCTATGCCTCTATTGCCGCCGCCGGGCTCGGGGCGGTGGCGCACATGCTGATGGGATGGCACGTATGGCTGCAGCTCTGCGCCGGCATGTTCTTGCTCTACATGGCCGCAACGGCGGCGCGGCTGACACCGTCGCTGGACACGTCCCTGCAGCGCCGTATGACGTCGGGCCGGGCCTATCTGACGGGGCTGATCTGGACGTTGGGCAACCCGATGACACTGCTTGGTTTCCTCACGCTCACGCCGGGGATCCTGGGGGCGGGCTTGCCGTCCTGGCAAACCCTGGCGCTTGTATCGGCCGGCGTGCTGATCGGTTCGGCAAGCTGGTGGACAACGCTGACGCTGGCCACCAACCATCTGCGAAAGCGGCTGAGCGCGCGCGGCCTGCGCTACGTCAATCTCGGCTTCAGTTCGGGTCTGTTCGTCTTCGCGCTGTCCTTGCTGGCAAGCGCCCTGCGCGTGGGATTGCTGCCATAGGGCAATTCCACGGAAAGTGTGAGCGCTTTCCCTTGGGAACCGCCCTGGTGCCGGCGCGATGCGCGACGGATGTCAGGGTTTCATAGGCTTCTTCGGCTGCACCTCCATCGAAGGCGCGTCCGGCGGTGGGCCGGTCTCGTCTGGTTTCGGCTGTCCGGCGGCGGGCGTATCGGGCGCCTGCGGTGCTCCCGAGGTGAGGTTGACCGACACGCCATAGATCTTCCACTGCCGGTTCACCGGCTCGAACAGGAGCTCGAAATTGACCTGCATCGGGACCGAAGGGAAAAAGCCCGCCATGTGCAACATGCCGTTCGGCTCGATCTGCGGCAGCAGGGTCAGTTGCGGTTCCAGCACCGCGACCGCGCCGAAATTCAGAGCCTGCTTGCGCTGGTTGGCAAAGATGTCGCCGAGTTGGGCGGCGCTGTTGGCCTGGAAATTCGGTGAACCGAGATCGCGCAGCACCGTGTAGTTGCCGGTCTTGTTGGCCTGGTCGAGCGCCAGAAGCGTGCCGCGGATCAGGATCAGCACGCCGTTGCGATCGATCCCGGCGGCATGGGCCACACGGACCTTGTCGCCCTTCTCGGTCTTTTTCGTCTGCGCCCACGCAACCCCCGGGGATGCCGCCATCAAGCCGGCCGCCAGCAAGGCTGCCAGGGCGGCCCGGGTCACCGGCCCTGTCGCCGAACAGTGGAGGCGCTTCATGTGAACTCCGCGGTCGCAATCGAGCCGGCGGCGGGCGATACTGGCGACCGCGTCTGTGGGAACGCGGCCGCCAGCGGCCCCCTCGCACTCGTGATCAGTTCAGCGTCCACGAAGCCCCGAGGCTGACGCCGACATCGCCGCGATTGGTGGTCGCCGACAAGGCGGCGTTGAGCCGGAAATCCAGACTGGGATTGTAGCCGAGACCGAGCGCCAGGCCCGACTGGCCCTTGAAGTTGCCGAAGCCGCCGGCCAGCGACAATTTTCCCGGCCTGTCGTCATAGCGCAGCCCCGCCGTGGCCAGAGCCAGCGCGGTGCCGGCACGGGCTTCCGTGCGGTTTTCGCTGATCTGGTCATCCAGGCCCTGGAGGCCGGCCTCGAGAGCGCCGACGCGGCCGTCGAGTTGGGTGATGTTGGCGGTGTTGGTGGTCACCCTGGTGTCGAGATCCGCGATCTCGTTGGTGTTGTTGGTGATACGCGTCTCATGATTGGCGAGTTCTTGGGTGTTGGTGCTGATCTGTGAGGTGTTGTTGGCGATGCGCTTTTCGTGGTCGGCGAGCTCGGCGGTGTTGGTGGTGATCTGCGTCGTGTGGCTGCTCACCGTGCTGTTCAGATCGGCGATGGCGATGCCGTTCTGGGCGACCTGTGCAGGCAAATTCGTAAGCGTGGCCACATCGAATGTCGACGCCGCCAGATTGCCGCCGGCGTCTGTCGTCACCAGATAGGTCGGGCCGGCCTGCGCGGCCGTGCTCGCCTGCGAAGTGATCCCGGCCAGCGTGTAGGTGTTGCTGCCCGTGCCAAGCATGACCTGATTTTCGCGCGTCGCCGTAACGCCCGCTCCGATCGCCATGGAGTTGTCTTGGAGGGCGGTCGCACCCGCGCCCAGCGCGGTGGAGTTCAAAGCGCGCGCTTTAGCCGAAGCGCCAATGGCGGTGGCATTTGACCCGCCCGCCCCTCGGGCCCCGGCCTGAGCCCCGGCGCCGATGGCTGTCGTGTTCGAATTCTCATAGTTGATAGTGGGGCTGCCATAGGGGTCATAGTAACCGCCCGCGTTAGCGAGGTAGCCGAGCGCCACGCTGTTGTCCGCAATGGCGCCCGCGCTATCGCCCATAGCTGTCGAGAAATCGCCATTGCTGTTGGCGAAATATCCGCATGCGGTGGAGCGGGTCGAGCCTCCGGCATAGGCTGCTCCACCGTCCACACCATTGAAATCCGAGCAGATGACTCCCGCGCGTGCTGCGCCCGGCGTGAAGGCGACAAAGCCGGTGGCCGCGATCGCCACCATCACTGCCGTCCCGAGGGCGGGCACTTGGGAGGATGCCAGCCCATCGAAAACCGCCCTCGCGGCCGACATTAGTCCATTGCCTTTTCGCCCTTGGCACTTTGTCGCGACTGTTTCGCTTATTGTCTCGGCAGCGGCGTCTTCCAATACGCTCACGCATCCAATCGTTTCTGCAATCACGCCCAAAGCCCTCGCTTCATTGCCAGACAATCCACCAAGTCCCCTGCCGGCGCTGTCGGTCCCGCACGCTGGCCGGGCCGGGTGGGAGGTGCTCCGACCATGGCTGGGCTGACGATCAGGCAATCGCACTTGGCGGCTGTGCTGCCGTCCCCGAACAGCACTCGCCTTGCAAACACCGACGCCCTCGAATTCCGCGCAGGACCGCAGCACCCGACGGGGGGCAACCGAACACAAAGAG
This sequence comes from Mesorhizobium sp. M8A.F.Ca.ET.218.01.1.1, assembly GCF_004791165.1. Taxonomy (GTDB): domain Bacteria; phylum Pseudomonadota; class Alphaproteobacteria; order Rhizobiales; family Rhizobiaceae; genus Mesorhizobium. Next base: position 11,049 of record NZ_SRUZ01000017.1, read on the forward strand.
AATGCCGCGTCTTCCACCATTCGGTGGATAGCGACGGCCGGAGTTCGATGGTAGCGCCCGGAGGCGGATGACCATCCCCGTCGGGAGATGATCAAAGGGCTTGCCCGATCCGGATCATGCTTTAATTTTGCTGCGGTACAGCAAGGATTTTGTTGCCGTGCGGCAAGGATGGTGGCGATGCGTTCTGCCTTCTCGATGGCTCAGTTGTCCGAACTGATCGGGCTGATCTACGACGCCGCGATCGATCCCGCGCGCTGGCCCGTCGCGATCGAGGAGATGCGCATCGCGCTCGGCTTCGGGACCGCCGCCATCCGCCTGCAGGCATTGCCGTCGGGCGAGGTGCTGGTCAACGTGACCAGCAACATCCCGCAGCCCTATGTCGACCGGATGGCCAGCTACGGCGCTGAAATCGTCGAGCTATGGGGTGGGATGGCGGTGGTAGGCTCGCTGCCGATGGATCGGCCGGCGGTGTTGAGCCAAGTCAATCCCAACCTCGACACCACGACGAACCGCTATTTCGTGGAGTGCGGCAAACCGCAAGGCATGATCGATTCCCTGGCGCTGCCGCTCGCGCGGGATGGGCGTGGTCTAGGCTCGCTGTCCTTCAGCCGCCATGTCGATGCCGCTCCCATCAGCGATCTGCAGATTGAGGCCGCCCGATTGCTGATCCCGCATCTGCAGCGCGCCGCGACGATCAACCGGCTGCTGGACATGGCGGCGATTGCCCGGTCGACCTTCCAGACGGTGCTCGACACGCTGACGGCGCCGATCCTTCTCACCACCGCCGATCTGCATGTCGTGCATGCCAATCCAGCTGCCCAGGACATCGTCGCCACGGGCGAGTTGCTGAACATCCGCAACGGAGTTCTTACCGCCAGGGTCGCCGCCGTGTCCAGCGCGTTGGCCGTGGCGGTGTCGCAGGCGGCGCAGGACGAGAGTGCGATCGACCGCAAGGGGCTGGGGGTTCCGATACGCTGGCGCGATGGTTCGGCGGGAGCCTTGCACGTGCTGCCGCTGCGCCCGGGGCGCGGGGCGTTCGATGCCAGCGTGGTGGCGGCGGTGTTTGTCGCACGCGCGGATACGCCCTTCGTCGCGCCGACCGCGCTGGTCGCGGCGCTGTTCGGCCTGACGCCGGCCGAGGCGCGCGTCTTCGAGCAGATCGCGGCGGGCCGCACGGTGGAGGAGACGTCCGATGCCCTCAATATCGGCCGGAGCACGGTCAGGACGCATTTGCTGCGGCTGTTCGAGAAGACCGGCGTGCGGCGACAGGCCGAGCTGGTTCAGCTCGCCGCGTCGCTGGCGTCGCCCATGGCCGGCGTGGCGTAGCGCTGTGGGCAGACCCCGGCTGCGGGGAGACATACGGCGCGGGCCGGTTGCAACCAGCAAAGAACTCAAGCGGCCTTGTCGCGGGAATTCATTTCAACCAGGCAGTCCGATCCGCAAACCAATGTGCTCGATCACGCTGGCAAGCGTTGTCTTTTTGATCTCGAGCGAAATTTTCGTCCTCGCGCGCGCGGCCGGGATGAACAATTCTTCCTCGCTGTACCTGCTCAGGAACGCCGCCACGGCCGACAATTCGGCACCCTTTACGCAGATATTTATAATGCTGTGCGACGGCCGCTTTGCGGCGCGCTCGGATAGGATCTGCAGGGGCCCGCAAGTGCAGTCACAATATCCTTCGTCGTGGTGATAAATACAAATACAGTGCTGATATTGCGGGCAAATTGTATTGCATTCGCAATCATCCTCAATTGTCATCGTATTCTCCAAGCATTTGAAATTTATGGGTGCCCATCGGATCAGGGACAGAGGTGGACGCAGACCACCACGAAAAGAATTTCGGGTCATCCACCGTTCGGTGGACAGTGACGGTCCCAGCCCGCCGACTTCGCCCCCCGACGCCGTGCCGCGATGTCAGGGTGGGCGCCGGAGCTGCCCTTTCCGCCTCGGCGCCCTCTCATCGGCAGATTTTTTCCAACAAACCCACCTTCGTTGGAAGGATTTAACTCTACAAGAACCATAGAATTAGCTGACTATGAACAGGCAATCCGGTTTTCCCCTTTTTCAAGGAGCCTTTCATGTCCAGCATTTCACGCCGCATCCTTCTCCTGTCTTCGGCGGCCCTTGCCGGCGCCGCCTTCCTCGGTCCGGCCATGGCCGACGACCTCAAGATCACCATCGGCTACCAGACGGTGGTCGAGCCCTCCAAGGTGCCGCAGGCCGACGGCGCCTATGAAAAGGCCACCAAGGCCAGCATCGACTGGCGCAAGTTCGATTCCGGCGCCGATGTCATCGCCGCCGTCGCCTCCGGCTCGGTCGATATCGGCTATGTCGGCTCGAGCCCGCTGGCGGCCGCCGCCAGCCGCGAACTGCCGATCCAGACCATCTTCGTGGTCGGCCTGATCGGGCCGTCGGAAGCGCTGGTCGCCCGCAACGGCGCCGGTATCGAGAAGGTCGCCGACCTCGCCGGCAAGAAGGTCGCCGTGCCGTTCGTGTCGACGACGCATTACAGCCTGCTTGCCGCGCTCAAGCATGAGAATGTCGATCCGAAGTCGGTTCAGATCCTCAATCTCAGGCCGCCGGAAATCGCCGCCGCCTTCGCGCGCGGTGACATCGATGCCGCCTATGTCTGGGATCCGGCGCTGGGCCAGATCAAGACATCGGGCAAGGTGGTGCTGGATTCCTCGCAGGTCGCCGCCTGGGGCGCGCCGACCTTCGACGCCTGGATCGTGCGCACCGACTTCGCCGACAAGAATCCGGAAGCCGTGCGCGACTTCGTCAAGGTGACGGGATCAGCCTATGCCGAATATCTCGCCAAGCCCGACGCCTGGTCGGTGTCGTCGCCGCAGGCCGCGTCGATCGCCAGGCTTACCGGCGCCAAGCTGGAAGAAGTGCCGGAACTCCTGAAGGGTTATGTGTTCCCGACGCTTGAAGAGCAGGCCTCGGACAAATTCCTCGGCGGCGGCACGGTCAAGGCGGTCGCGGCCGCGTCCGCCTTCCTCAAGGAGCAAGGCAAGGTCGACGCCGTGCTGCCGGACTACTCGAAATACGTGACGTCGAAATACGTCACCGAGGCGCTGGCCTCGAACTGACGGCTTAAACGCGCGGCTCACCTTCCCTGACGTCGTGCGTTGCCTGTCTCGGAGCCGCTGACGAGGCGCGGTTTCGGGGCAGGCGGATTTTACCGAACCGATTCATCCCTGACGCAATCCGGACGGAAAACCGCCTCACACTTTTCTGGAATTGCTCGGCGAGGGGCCCCATGCCGCATCTCGTGCTCGACAACATCTCCATCCATTATGACGGCCAGCCGGCGCCCGCCGTCGAGCGGGTCTCGATCGCAGTTGCCAAGGACGATTTCGTCGTTCTTGTCGGCCGCTCCGGCTGCGGCAAGACCTCGCTGCTCAACGTTGCCGCCGGCCTGATCACGCCCGCGCGCGGCACGGCCTCGATCAACGGCCAGCCGATCACCGGACCCGGTTCGGACCGGGCGGTGGTGTTCCAGAACGATGCGCTGTTTCCCTGGCTGACCGCCCGCGAGAACGTCGCCTTCGCGCTGCGGCTGCGCGGTGTCAGGCCATCCGAACGGGCGCGGCGCGCCGACCGGCTGCTGGAGCTGGTGAAGCTCGCCGATGCCGGCGACAAGCGCATCTGGGAGCTGTCCGGCGGCATGCGCCAGCGTGTCGGCCTCGCCCGCGCGCTCGCCGCCGAACCCGAATTCCTGCTGCTCGACGAGCCGCTCGGCGCGCTCGACGCGCTGACGCGCGAACGCATGCAGACGACGCTGCTCGACCTTTGGACCGCAAGCCATGCCGGCGTGCTGATGGTGACGCACGGCATCGAGGAAGCGCTGGTGCTCGCCACCCGCGTCGTCGTGCTGGCGCCCGGCCCCGGGCGCGTGGTGCGAACCTTCGAGCCGGGCTTCTCCCGGCGCTATGCCTCCGGCGAGCCCATTCGCGCCATCAAGGACGACCCGGCCTTCGCGGCGGCGCGCGGCGAACTGACCGACGCGATCTTCGAGGGAGAGGCGGCATGACCATTTCCTCCTACACGGAACGGCCCGGTTCAGGGGCGGACGAAACCGACGGCCTGTCGGTGCCCTGGTCCAGGCCACGGACGAAACGGACCGGCGTTTCGGCACGCATGGTCAGCGCCGTCACCATCCTGGCGGTGCTGGCGCTCTGGACGCTGTCGGCCCGCCTGCAGTTGGTGTCGCCGGTGTTCCTGCCTTCGCCGCTCGCCGTGTGGAACAAGTTCGTCGTCGTCATCCGCGACGGCTTCGTCGACGCGACGCTGCTGCAGCATGTCGTCGCCAGCCTGGGCCGCGTCTTTGCCGCGCTGGTCGCCGCCATCCTCGTCGGTGTGCCGGTGGGGCTCGCCATCGGCATCAGCACGGTGGGGCGCGGCATCTTCGATCCGCTGCTCGAATTCCTGCGGCCGATCCCGCCTTTGGCCTATCTGCCGCTGGTCATCATCTGGTTCGGCATCGGCGAGCCGTCGAAGATCCTGGTGATCGCCATCGCCATGCTGGCGCCGGTCGCCCTGTCGACCGCCTCGGGCGTTCGCGGCGTCTCGCGGGAGCGCATCAACGCCGCGCGCTCGCTTGGCGCGACGCGAGCCCAGGTGGTCCGCCAGGTGATCCTGCCCAGCGCCCTGCCCTCGATCCTGACCGGCCTGCGCATCGCGCTCGGCGCAGGCTGGTCGACACTGGTCGCGGCCGAACTGGTGGCGGCGACGCGCGGCCTTGGTTTCATGATCCAGTCCGCGGCCCAGTTCCTCGTCACCGACGTGGTGGTGATGGGCATATTGGTGATCGCGGCCATCGCCTTTGTGCTCGAATTCACCATCCGCCGGATCGAGCGCATGCTCGTCCCGTGGGCGGGGCGTGAATGATCGGAAAAGGAGAATGACGATGACCCATTCCACCGCCGTGTTGTTCGCCCATGTCGGCTCCTGGCTGCTCGGCCTTGCCGCCGAGGACAAAGCGGCAAACGAGGACGGCCCGCGCTCGCCGGCGCCGGTCCATCTCCGCGCCGGGCACGACCGCCTGCCGCCGCGCGACGAGAGCTTTTATTGGGCCTGGCAGTACTGGTCGCAGTGAGTGGCTGGCGGTTGGCGCACCGACGCATAGCGTTAGCGATCTTTCGCGCTAGCCTCCACGTCTTCGTCATCCTAGGGCGAAGCAAGGAGCAAAGCGACGCGCGCACACCCTAGGATCCATGCCGCGACTGTGGTGCGTTGCAACGGTGCAAAAACGGCTCACCACCCAGTTCCGCGAAAGAGTTCGAACCATTCCGGATTAGCTTTCTCGATCAGCTCGATCTTCCATTGGCGTGGCCAGCGTTTCAGGGACTTCTCACGTTGGATCGCATCAGTGATGTCGAAATACTCTTCGTACCAGACAAGGCGTTGCACGCCGTAGCGACTGGTAAAGCCTGAGCCTTGGCCAGATTTGTGCTCGGGTACACGGCGGCCGAGGTCGTTGGTGACGCCAATGTAGATAGTGCCACGTTTCTGGCTTGCGGTCATATAGACCGGTCATGTTTGAAGCGTAATCCGGGTGAGTGAGCGTGTAAGCGTCGTTTCTGATCCGTCGCATTCTACGACCAAAGTCACGGCATGGATCCTAGGGTCTGCGCCGCGTCGCTTCGCTCCTTGCTTCGCCCTAGGATGACGAAGGTATAGGTGCCGTAGAAAAAAATTCCGCCCGTCACAATCATCTCGCAAAATTATTTCTCTACTAAATTTATAGAACTACCTAGCCTGATCCATCTTCCAACCGGTGAGGACATTTCCTGCCGCGCATTGAAGGAGAGGGATCATGTTCAATCTGACGAGACGCGTTTTCGGCATTGGCCTTCTGGCCGCGACAGTCGTGCCGTCGTTCGGCGCCGCCGCGCAGGACCTGAAGCAGTTCAGCATCGGCTACCAGAAGACCGGCCTGCCGGTGATCGCCAGGCAGCAGCAGGTGATCGAGAAGGCGCTCGGCGACAAGGGCGTCACCGTGAAGTGGGTCGAGTTCACCGCCGGGCCGCCATTGGTCGAAGCGCTCAATGTCGGCGCCATCGATGCCGGCTGGACCGGCGACGCGCCGCCGATCTTCGGTCAATCGGCCGGCGCCAACATCGTCTATGCCGCGGCGCTGCCGTCCAATGGCGAAGGCGAGGCGATCTTCGTCAAGCCGGCCTCGCCGGTCCAGGCGGTCGCCGACCTCAAGGGCAAGCGCGTCGGCGTCGGCAAGGGCACCAGTGCGCATAATCTTCTCGTCGCCGCGCTGGAAAAGGCAGGTGTCGCGTTCGATCAGATCACGCCGGTCTATCTCAGCCCGGCGGATGCGGCCGCCGCCTTCGCCAGCGACCAGATCGATGCCTGGGCGGTCTGGGATCCGTTCTTTGCCATCGCCGAAACCCGCTACCAGCCGCGTGTGCTGGCCCGCTCCAGCGAGGTGCTCAAGGTCAACACCTATTTCCTCGCCAACAAGGATTTCGCCAAGGCGCATCCCGAAATCGTCACCACGACCATCGCCGCGCTTGGCGAGGCGGCGAAATGGGCGGACCAGAATCGCGACAAGGTGGCCGAGGCGTTGCATGAGGTCACCGGCGTGCCGCTCGACGCACAGACCATCGCCGCCAATCGCAGCAAGTTCGGCATCTTTCCGATCACCGACGAGATCGTTGCCGGCCAGCAGGCTACCGCCGACCGCTTCTACAAGCTTGGCCTGATCCCCAAAGCGGTGCGGATTTCCGACGCGGTTTGGACAGCGCCGGGCAATTGATTTTTCGTCACGCGGCGCCGGGTGGAGAAACGCCCGGCGCTGTTGCCGTTGTGCCTTTGACCTCCAGGAGGCCGCCTTGACCACGCCAGCCAAGCCACTCGATTTCTTCTGGTTCATCCCGACGCATGGCGACGGTTCCTATCTCGGCTCCGAGCAGCAGCAGCGGCCGCCGGAGTTCGGCTATTTCAAGGAGATCGCGCAGGCAGTCGACCGGCTCGGCTTCCCCGGCGTGCTGTTGCCGACCGGGCAGAACTGCGAGGATTCCTGGATCACCGCCACTGGGCTGGCGACGCTGACCGAAAGGCTCAAATTCCTCGTCGCGCTGCGGCCGGGCGTGACCCTGCCGACCTTCGCGGCGCGCCAGACGGCGGCTCTCGACCGTCTGAGTAACGGCCGCCTGCTGCTCAATGTCGTGGTCGGCGGCAATCCGGCCGAGCTTGCCGGCGACGGCGTCTTCCTGCCGCATGACGAGCGCTATGCGCAGGCGCATGAATTCCTGACCATCTGGCGCGGTTTGGTGTCCGGCGAGCGCGTCAATTTCGACGGGAAATATTACCGCGTCGAGAATGGCCGCCTCGACCTTCTGCCATCACAGGACCGGCCGCCGCTTTATTTCGGCGGCTCGTCCGACGCCGGGCAGGATCTTGCCGCCGACCTGGTGGATATGTACCTCACTTGGGGCGAGCCACCGGCGCAGGTCGCCGAAAAGCTGGCTTCGGCGCGCGCGAAGGCGGCATTGCGCGGCCGCGAACTGCGTTTCGGCATCCGGCTGCATTTCATTGTTCGCGAAACCGAGGATGAAGCCTGGCGCGCCGCCGACCGGTTGATCAGCCACGTCACCGATGCGCAGATCGAGAACGCGCAGGCGCGGTTCCTCAACCAGATGGACTCGGTCGGCCAGCGCCGCATGGCCGAACTGCATGGCGGCCGCCGCGACAGGCTGGTCGTCTCGCCCAATCTGTGGGCCGGCGTCGGGCTGGTGCGCGGCGGCGCCGGCACCGCGCTGGTCGGCACGCCGGAGCAGGTCGCCGACCGCATCCGCGAGTACCAGGCGATCGGCATCGATACGATCATCGGCTCCGGCTATCCGCATCTCGAGGAAGCCTATCGCGTCGCCGAACTGCTCTTCCCCAAGCTCGGGCTTGGTACCAGGCGGCTCAAGCCGCGCGAAGACATCGCCAACGAATTCTCCGTCGGCTTCCATGGCGCGGCCCGCCTGCAGGCCGCGTCATGAGCTTTTCCACGCACCTGCGCAGGAACGGCATCGGCTGGCTATTGCCGGTGCTGGTGCTTGCCGGCTGGGAGGTGGCGTCCCGCGCCGGCGTCATGCCGGCCAACGTGCTTCCGGCACCAAGCGCCGTCGCCGAGGCCTTCTGGCGTTTGACGCTGTCCGGTGAACTGATCCGCAACATCGGCGTCTCGACGGCGCGCGCCCTGGCCGGCTTCGCCGTCGGCGGCTCGATCGGCTTCGCGCTCGGCCTTGCCAACGGGCTGTCGACGCTCAGCCGCGGCCTGACCGACACCACGCTGCAGATGATCCGCAACATTCCGCACCTGGCGCTGATTCCGCTGGTCATCCTGTGGTTCGGCATCGACGAGGAAGCAAAACTGTTCCTGGTGGCGCTCGGCGTGTTCTTTCCGATCTACGTCAACACGCTGCTCGGCATCCAGAGCGTTGACCCGCAACTGGTGGAGATGGGCCGCGTCTACGGCATGGACCGGCGCGCGCTGTTCTTCCGCGTCATCCTGCCCGGCGCGCTGCCGGCGATCTTCGTCGGCCTGCGCTACGCCTTGGGCATCATGTGGCTGACGCTGATCGTCGCCGAAACCATCTCGGCCAGCTCCGGGCTCGGCTACATGGCCATGCAGGCGCGCGAGTTCCTGCTGATCGATGTCGTCGTGCTGTCGATCCTGATCTACGCGCTGCTCGGCAAGCTCGCCGACAGTCTCGCCCGCCTGCTCGAGCGCCTGTCGCTCGGCTGGCATCCCGCCTTTCAGAACGGATGAGTATTCGATGCCAGCCGCCAGTCTGACCGCCGTCCGCTCCTTTGTCACCACGCCAGCGCCAGCGCGCCCGGCGATATCGGTCGAAGGCAGGCGTGCCTTCGCCTTCAAGGGCGTGGAGAAACGCTTTGGCGACAAGACCGTTCTCGACGGCATCGATCTCGACGTGCCGGTCGGGCAGTTCGTCGCCGTCATCGGCAAAAGCGGCTGCGGCAAGAGCACGCTGCTCCGCTTGCTCGCGGGGCTCGACCGGCCGACCTCGGGATCGCTGACGCTGGGGGCCGAGGAAGAGGGCCACAGCCGCACGCGCTTCATGTTCCAGGAGCCGCGCCTGCTGCCCTGGGCCAGCGTGGTGAAAAACGTCGAGGTCGGGTTGACCGGCCTCGCCTCCGGCACGCAAGCGAGGCAGCGCGCGCTCGACATTCTCGGCAAGGTCGGCCTCGCGGACCGAGCCGATGAATGGCCCTCGGTGCTGTCCGGCGGCCAGAAGCAGCGCGTGGCGCTGGCCCGCGCGCTGGTCGGTCACCCGCAGGTCCTGGCGCTCGACGAGCCGCTCGGGGCGCTCGACGCGCTGACCCGCATCGAGATGCAGCAATTGCTGGAGCGTATCTGGATAGCCCAGAAATTCACCGCCGTGCTGGTCACGCATGATGTCGCCGAAGCGGTTGCGCTCGCCGACCGGGTGGTGGTGATCAGCGACGGCAGGATCGCGCTCGATCTGGATGTGCCGGTGGAACGGCCGCGCCGCCGCGGCTCCGCCGAGCTTGCCCGCCGCGAAGGCAGGATTCTGGACCAGCTGTTCGGTTAGGGCCGCGGAGGTCGGTTAGGCCTGTGGCGGCGGCGCGATTGACGAGCGGGGGTCGACCTTTCATCGAAGCCCACGGTTCGCCCACACCAGCCCGGCCAGGCCGATCAGCATGGCGGCGAGGCCGATATAGAGCCATTGCGACTGGCCGGTCATGAAGCTGCCGCCGATCATGCCGATGCCTTGCAGCGACCACAGCGCACCGATGGCCAGCACGATCAAGGCCAGCAGATTTTTGATCAGTCTCATTGTCGGACCCCGATTTTGAAAGTCGATCGATCGCGGCGCCGTTGCCGCGATGAAAGAGCCGAAGGAGGTGGCCAGACCGCGCAGGTTTCTATTTGAAGATAAACGTCTAATCTTGTCATGAAAGTCCTTCGTGCCGATCAAAACAAGGTCGAAAACTGATCCCGGCGCTCCAGAAGATCCCTGACAGACTGTTACCCGGTGACTCCAAACGTGTGATCTCGCCATGGAACCGCCAGATCACTGCCGCATTTCCTGCCTTATTCTCGACCTAACGGCTGGGGTCTGTCAAAAACGGAGCCATCCCCCAAATATGAAGACCCCAAAACAGACCGCGCTTGTCGCGGTAACGATCGCTGCTGGCCTGATGGTCGGCGCCTCCGCCACTTCGGCAACCGCCGCCGCCGGCCAGTGTGGCCGCGCGTCCTGGTACGCGCTGCACTCGAGGACCGCCTCGGGCGAGCGCATGAACCCCTCGGCGATGACCGCCGCCCACCGCACGCTGCCTTTCGGCACCAAATTGCGGGTCACCAACAAGAACAACGGCCGCAGCGTCGTCGTGCGCATCAACGATCGTGGTCCCTTCATCAAGGGCCGCGTGCTCGACCTGTCGAAAGGCGCCGCCGGCCAGCTCGGCTTCATCGGCTCCGGCCAGACTTCGGTCTGCATGGCGCGCGTCTGATTTGACCGTCTCTTGACCATGATCACTCCCGGACCGCGGCTCAGCCGCGCAAAGCGGGTATTTTTCGGCGATCATGGTCAGGTGTCCGGCGCGGTGGCCTGACACATATCCTACACATTTCGGCGGCGCACATTGAGCCGGCTGTGCCGTCTGGGGCCGGTTTTCAAGGCTTTGGACGAAAGAAGCATTGGTCACGCCACGTGACGTATTGCATCGCAGCAATTAGTTGTTAACCTCCCCGCGTGACATTCAAGGCTCGGCGCTGCTCGTCGTCCCTTCGGTCGAGGCAGCAGCGGGGTTCTTGATGTACTACCAGCTATACGAAATGAACCATGCCGCCTTGCAGCCGGCCCGGCTCTATGCCGACGCTGTCCGGCTCTTCTACTCCAATCCGCTCAATCCGGTCTCGCACACACCCTGGGGCCGATCGATCGCGGCCGGCGCCGAACTGTTCGAGCGCACCACGCGCCGCTACGGCAAGCCGCAATTCGGCCTGGCCAAGACGGTGGTCGACTGGAAGAGCGTCGCGGTCACCGAAAAGACCATCTGGTCGAAGCCGTTCTGCAATCTCGTCCGGTTCGAGCGCGCCGTTCCCGCCGGACGCAAGGCCGACCCGAAGCTGCTGATCGTGGCGCCGATGTCGGGTCATTACGCGACGCTGCTGCGCGGCACGGTCGAGGCGATGCTGCCCTATGCCGATGTCCACATCACCGACTGGGTCGACGCGCGCATGGTGCCGCTGGCCGATGGCAGCTTCGATCTCGACGACTATATCGACTACATCATCGACATGCTGCACACGCTGGGTCCGGACACCCATCTGATGGCGGTGTGCCAGCCTTCCGTGCCGGTGCTGGCGGCGGTTTCGCTGATGGAAACGCGCGGCGACCCCTTCGTCCCTTCGACGATGACGCTGATGGGCGGACCGATCGACACCCGCCGCAACCCGACCGCGGTCAATCTGCTGGCCGAGGAAAAGGGCATCGACTGGTTCCGCGACAACGTCGTCATGCGCGCGCCCTGGCCGGTGCCGGGCTTCGGCCGTGAGGTCTATCCCGGCTTCCTGCAGCTTTCGGGCTTCATGAGCATGAACCTCGACCGCCACATCATCGCCCACAAGGACTTCTTCATGCACCTTGTGAAGCATGATGGCGACAATGCAGAAAAGCACCGCGACTTCTACGACGAGTATCTGGCGGTGATGGACCTGACGGCGGAGTTCTACCTGCAGACCGTCGACACCGTCTTCGTGCGCCATGCGTTGCCCAAGGGCGAGATGACGCATCGCGGCACCAGGATCGATCCGTCCGCCATCCGCAACGTTGCCCTGTTCACGGTCGAGGGCGAGAACGACGACATTTCGGGCCTTGGCCAGACCAAGGCCGCGCAGGACCTGTGCGTCAACATCCCCGCCGACAGGAAGGCGCATTACATGCAGCCGGCGGTCGGCCATTACGGCGTCTTCAACGGCTCGCGCTTCCGCTCCGAGATCGTGCCGCGCATCGTCGACTTCATCACCAGCTATGGCCGCCAGAACCGGGTGGCGGTGAAGCCGAAGCTGGTCCGCACCGCCAAGCGGTAGGCAATTCTAGAAACGGAGCCGGGCCGGCGGTCCGATTCTGTTGCACAAGTGCCGCTGTCCCTCCCCGCGGGTAACCATGCTGCAAATCAACCCGACGTCGTAATTGACACGGAGTGTAAATCGCCCTTAACGTTTCGTTAACAACAGGGCGAGCGGGGACAATGAATTCCTCAACCATGCGAAGGCTGCGCGTATGCGTGGCAGCCGGGCTGGCAGTAACGGGAGGCTGGATGGCACCGGCCTGGGCTTCGGACGCGATGGCGACCGGTGGCCTCACCTCGCAGCCGATCGGCCACTACGATTTCTGCAAGCAGCATCCGGGCGAATGTTCGATCCGTCCGGCCAGCCTCGCGCCGGCCACCCTGACCGACGGGTTGATGCGCAAGCTGCTCAACGTCACCGCCAGGGTCAATGCATCAGTCAAGCCGATGAGCGACATGGACATCTATGGCACGGACGAGGTCTGGGCCTATCCCGACAAGGGCGTCGGCGACTGCGAGGACTATGTGCTGGAGAAGCGGCGCCAGCTGTCCCGCATGGGCGTTTCGCTCGCCGATCTCTTGATAACCGTGGTGCGCAAGCCCGACGGCGAAGGTCACGCCGTGCTGACGGTGCGCACCGACGGCGGCGATTATGTGCTCGACAATTTGACCGACAAGGTCAAGCCCTGGGACCAGACCGGCTACCGCTTCCTCAAGCGGCAGGCGATCGACAACACCGGCCGCTGGGTCTCGATCCGCGGCGGCCAGCAGGTTCTGGTGGGCTCGGTGCAGTAGCAAAGAGCGCCGCGGTTCGAACGCGGTATGTCTCGTGCCGAAAGTGTCTTCCGCTTACCCCTGGCGCAGGTCGGCGCCGCCCCTCATTGCCCTGCCGGGCATTTCTCCCCGTATAGTGACGGGGAGAAAGACGCCGTCATCGCCGATTTCGCCAATTGTCAGCGGTACAGGAAGGGTGGCGAGGTTGCCACAGCGACCTTCTCCCTGTTCTACGGGGAGAAGATGCCGGCAGGCAGATGAGGGGCGGCGCTGACATCGCCGATCGGGCGTCTCGCATAGCCATTCCAAAAATTTCCGCATCCCTCCGTGAACCATTTCCGTTCGCCCGGCGACACACAGCCGTGGACGATAGAAACCCAAACCATGGAGACTTCAAATGACTGCTTTCCTGCGCAACACCCTTCTCGCCGCCGCTGCCGTTTCGGCCCTGACCGGATCCGCTCTGGCCGAGCAGACCATTCCAAGCTGCGCCAAGACCAGCCTCAACGACCTGTGGAGCGGCCGCTGTTGCGGCGCCGCCGGCGCGTCGGACTGCCTGGGCGGTGGCAATGGCGGCCGCGATCATGGCAACCATGGCGACCATGGCCGTGGCGGCAATGGCGGCAGCACGGCCGGCAAGAATTGATCTCACCATGGCTGCCCGTCGGCTACTCGCCGGCGGGCGCTGTTCTTGCGACCGGCGATCGCTCGGCCGTCGCAAAGTCGGAGCAAAGAACCGATTCTCTAACTCTTTGTTTTTACGCAATTCCCAAGGGGAAGCGCTACGCGCTTCTCGGGAAAACCGCTACGCACTTTTCCTGCAATTCTAGGATCGCCGGCCCAAGGCCGCCTGGATCGATCCTGTGATGCGGCGCAAGTCCGCCTCATCCAGCTTCTCGATGTTTTCGGCCAACAGGTTGGCGAGTTCGGTGGCGGCGGGGGAAAGACCCGACGTGTCCAGCCTGACGCGCGGGTGCGAGGCTTCGGCCAGCCGCGCCAGCTCCTCGGCATCGTCCCAGATGATGTTGAAATAGCCGATGATCTTCTGGATCAGCGTCCAGGTCGGCGCGCCGCGCCGGCCATGCTCCAGCGCCGAGAGATAGGCGGCGCTGACGCCGATCGCCGCGGCCATGTCCTTCTGGCTGACGCCGCGCTCGGCTCTCAGCGCCCGCAGCTTCTCGCCGAACGGCGTCATGAGCGCGCCCGCCGCAGCCTGATATAGAGCGCGCCCGAGCCGCCATGGTTGCGGGCGGCATGGTCGTGGCTGGAGACCAGCGGCCGGAACGCCGGCGTCGACAGCCAGGCCGGCACGGCACGCCGCAAGACACCGTCGCCGCCCGAGGACGACCCCTTGCCGGTGATGACCAGCACATAGCGGACGCCGCCGGCATGCGCCCGGTGCAGGAACGAGAACAGCAGCGAATAGGCCTCGTCCTGCGTCATGCCATGCAGGTCGACGCGGCCCTCGATCGGCAACCGGCCCTTCTGCAACTTGTCCAGCGTCGGCTCGTCGAGCCGGTGCGTGACATGCTGCACCTTCGGCTTTGCCGCGCCAGCCGGGCCGGCGGCGGGCTGGGCCGGCTGCGACGGCGTCGGCCTGGCATCGACGGCCATGTCCGGAATGTCGACGGCGGCGCGGCCCTTGAGCGGCTTGGCGGTGCGCGCCACCAGGTTCCACAGCACCCGGTCGTCCTCGCTGAGTTTGTCCGGACGCTTGCTCATCATGCGCCCCCGGCCAGCGCGCGCGGCACCAGCGCGTAGAAATCGGCGGCGTTGCGCACCACGCCGGCGATCTCGCCGGCGGTATCCCCCGAGCCGGCGAACAGGTCGCCGCGCGCCGGTCCGGTGATGGCCGAGCCGGTGTCCTGCGCGATCATCAGCCGCCGGAACGGCCTTTTGTCGAAGGCGGTGAGCGTCGGCGCGTCGATGTAAAAAGGCGTGCCGAATGTGTGAAGCAGCCGGTCGACGGCCATCGAGCGGCCCGGCGTCAGCGGCACCTTGGCGGCCGCGATCGGCCCGAGCGCGGCGTCATCCACCGCGGCCTCGCGGAAGAAGATGTAGGAACGGTTCCGCCACAGGATCTCGTCGACGCGCCGCGGATGCGCCTTGAACCAGGCGCGGATCGACTGCATCGTCACGTCCGCCAGCGGGATTTCCCCCAGCTCGCTCAGCACCTTGCCGGGCCCGGTAAAGCGCTGGCCGGATTTGGCGGCGTAGGTGACGCGGCAAAGCCGGCCGTCGGTCATGGCGAGCCGCGCCGCGCCTTGCACATGGATGAAGAAGGCATCGACCTTGTCGGCCAGCCAGGCGATCTCCAGTCCCTGGCCGGCGATCGCGCCGCGCTCGATCGCGCCACGGTCGGGATATTCGGCCAGCCCGTCGGCGGCCCGGCGGGCGAAGGCGAGATAAGGATCCATCCCGGCCGGCCGGTTGGCGTCGTCGACGTCGACAAGATCGGCCGGCCGCGACAGCAGCGGCACGGTAAAATGCGCCGTCCGCACCGGCGAGGCCTCGACTTGCGGCTCGTAGAAGCCGGTGACGAGCCCGGCGCCGGTTTCCGGCCGGACCAGCATGGGAACGAAATGGCGCTCGAAGAAGGCGCGGGCCTCGGATCGGTTCGCCGGCGCGGCGCCACGCGCTTGCGCATAGGCTTCGGCGAAGGCGCCGAAATCGACGCCCAGCGCACCGCTGCGATAGGGTTTTATCGGCACATGCAAGGCGGAACGGGCAAACGCCTCGAAGGCCGGCAGATGGTCGTCGCCGCCCCAGCCGGGCAGGTCGCCGAAGGACCTTTCAACAAGGAGAGGCGACAGCGACACCGGAGCCCGCCTGTTCCGGGCTCAGTCTTCTTCTTCGGTGGCGACGAGCTTCCAGTTCGGATCGCGCGAGCGCGTGTCGCGGGCGAAGGTCCAGACATCCTTGACCTCGGCCACGGTTTCCGGATCGCCGTCGATGACGGCGCCGGCCTGGTCGCGCGTCGCCGAGATCAGCTCGCTGATGATGCGCAGCGTCACATGCGCCTCGCCGCCCTTCATCTCGGCCGAAACGATGTCGGCCTTGTCGATGCCGACGAAGGAGGACTGGATCTTTTCCGACTTGGCCTCGCGCTCGCCGATCGCGGCGACGAACCCGTCATAGACCTCCCGCGACAAAAGGTTCTTCAGCGTTTTGCGGTCGCCGTCGGCATAGGCCATGACGATCATCTCATAGGCCATCTTGGCGCCGTCGACAAAACCCTTGGGATCGAAGGACGGGTCGTTGTCCTTGATCGCGCGCAGGCCCTTGTTGAGGTCGGTGTCGGGCTTGGCGAAGGCGTCGATCGCCGTATAGGCGTCGGCCGGCGCCGCCTCGCCGGGCAGCCGCTTGCGCGGCAGCGAAACCACGTTTTCGGGCTTCTGCGTGGCCTCCTTGTCGGTGCGCGCCGCCGTATAGGGGTCGAAGGGCGGCCGCTCGCTACCGGTCCGACGGCCCAGCACGTTGCGCAGCTGGAAGAAGATCACCACCGCCGCGATCAGGAAGAAAATCGTGCCGAAGTCGAAGAAGCCCATATTTTCCGCCAATCAATCCCTGCCTCTAGGCCGGACCGTCAAGCCGACAGGCCGCGGTCGCATAGCGTTCACCATTCAAAGCATATAGAACGCAAGGCGCAATCATTCAAATCAAAGGCAGGCATACCTATCTAACAGCCTCCGTGCCAGCGGCGATTGGTCGCCGGCGGGCCAAAACAATCGAATGGTCGGTAAAGACTTGCGCATTTCGCTGCTTCCCTTCTTTCTCCTCGCGCTGCCGCTGCTGGAAATCGCCGGTTTCGTCGTCGTCGGCCGTGAGGTCGGCGCGCTGGCGACGGTCGGCCTGGTGCTGGCCTCGAGCTTCGCCGGCGTGCTTCTGCTGCGGCACCAGGGTTTCGGCGTCATGGCCCGCATCCGCGCCGAGATGGCCGCCGGCCACGACCCCAGCCGCCAGCTCGCCCATGGCGCCATGATCGTCGTCGCCGCGATCCTGCTGATCATCCCCGGCTTCATCACGGACATTGTCGGCCTGCTCCTGTTCCTGCCGCCGGTGCGCGACTTCGCCTGGAGCAGGCTCAAGGGCCGCATCGTCGTGGCCAGCAATTTCTCCACCGGCGGCTTCCGCCGCCAGCGCGACAAGGTCATCGACCTCGAAGACGGCGACTATTCGCGCGAGGACGACCTGAAGCGCGGCCCGGACCACAATTCGCCCTGGCGGCGGCTGAAGGACGATTAGGTCGCGGTTGCGGCTTGTTCCCGAACGTCGGCGCTGCCCCTCATTGTCCTGCCGGACATTTCTCCCCGTATAGTGACGGGGAGAAAGAGGCTGGCCGCAACGCCGGCCGCATCCTTCCAACGTTGATGATTGGCGAAATCATCGGACACAGCACCCCCTCTCCCCGTCACTGTACGGGGAGAGGATGCCGGCAGGCAGGTGAGGGGCGGCGCTGGCCTCCGGCGATGATCTTCCCCGCACGAAGCGTCCGCCCCAATCGCCCAAGGCCACAAGGCGGCAAACCTTGTCTTGTCATGCCGGCCATGGTAGCGAACGCCCGATTTCAATTCGGTCAGCCCCGATTCAATTCGGTGAGCGAGACTGCCCAGGGGAAAAGGATATCGGCTCATGGCCAGCAATGATGACGCGCCGGTCGGCGCCAACGGCAACGGCGATGGCAGCGCGGCGCAGCCGTCGCTCAACGTGCTGGCCCAGTATGTCAAGGACCTGTCCTTCGAAAGCCCCGGCGCACCCAACTCGCTGCGCGGCCGCGACAAGGCGCCCGGCATCGCCATCAACGTCAACGTCAACGCCAACCCGCTCTCCGACAAGCAATTCGACGTCAACCTGACGCTGAACGCCAAGGCTTCCTTCGACCAGGAAGTGCTGTTCAACGTCGAGCTGATCTATGGCGGCGTCTTCGCCATTTCGGGCTTCCCGCAGGAGCACATGCTGCCGATCCTGTTCATCGAATGCCCGCGCCTTTTGTTCCCCTTCGCCCGCCAGATCATCGCCGAGGCGACGCGCAATGGCGGCTTCCCGCCGCTGATGCTCGACCCGATCGATTTCGCGCAGATGTTCCAGCAGAAGATCGCCGAGGACCAGGCCGCCTCGCAGACCAAGGTGAGCTGACGCTCGGCTGACAGGGATCGCTTTGAAAAACCCGGCCTCGCCGGGTTTTTTGTTGTGGGGCCGCCTCTTCCCTTCGTCATCCTAGGGCGAAGCAAGGAGCGCAGCGACGCGGCGCAGACCCTAGGATCCATGCCGGGACTCTGAAGCGTTGCCACGGTCCAGGTTCTGCTCCGCTGCGCCAGTCGGCAAGGTCGCGGCATGGATCCTCGGGTCTGCGCGACGCCGCTGCGCGGCTGCTCCGCCCGTGGATGACGAAGTCGCGAGCGGAGCACCGCACAAGTCCTGCGGATTCCAGAACACTCCCCTCGATCCCCCAGCCCTATCATCGCGCCCTCAGGCAAAGGCGTCCCGGCAGTCGCAGCCCCCCGCGTTGGCGATCGGTCGGGACGCCCAACAAAAGAGGGAACGATGATGAAATTCATGCTGACCGACCGCAAGCTCCACCCGCAAGCCAGACCTGTCGCCGAGGATTTCAAGACGGGCGGCATCAGCCGCCGCGAATATCTGGCGCTCATGGCTGGCCTCGGCGTCAGCGCCGCCGGCGCCTTTGCCCTGGGCGGCATCGCCGCGGCCCCGGCCCGCGCCGCCGAACCCAAGAAGGGCGGCACCCTGCGCGTCGCCATGAACGTCAAGGGCTTCAAGGATCCGCGCACCTTCGACGGTGTCGAAATGTCCAATGTCGCGCGCCACTGCAACGAATATCTGGTGCGCTGGAACACCGATTTCTCGTTCGAGCCGTGGCTGCTGGAAAAGTGGGAGATGAGCGACGACGCCAGGACGTTGACCCTGCATGTGCGCAAGGGCATCACCTGGTCGAACGGCGACGCCTTCAACGCCGACGATGTCGTCCACAACCTCACCCGCTGGTGCGAGGCCGGCGTCGCCGGCAATTCGGTCGCCGCGCGCATGGGCGCGCTGGTCAATGCCGACACCAAGAAGGTGGTCGATGGCGGCATCGAGAAGGTCGACGACTTCACCATAAAACTCAATCTGCCGAAGCCCGACATTTCGCTGATCGCCGGCATGGCCGACTATCCCGCGCTGATCATGCACCGCTCCTATGACGGCGACGGCGACCCCATGAAGGCGCTGGCGATCACCACGGGTCCTTGCGAGCTGGTGAAATGGGACGCCGAGACGGGTGCGGAGGTGAAACGCAAGGACAAGCCGTGGTGGAAGGGCGAGTTCCATCTCGATGGCATCCAGTGGATCGATTACGGCTCCGACCCCAACGCCATGCTGTCTGCCTTTGAATCCAGCGAGATCGACACCGACCACGAGACCGCCTCGGACGCCGTCGCGCAGACCGACAAGATGGGACTGAAGAATTCCGAGATCGCCACCGGCTCGACCATCGTCGCCCGCTTCAATGTCGGTAATGCGCCCTATGACGACGTCAAGGTGCGCCGCGCCGCCCAGCTCGCGGTGGACAATGCCGCCGTGCTGAAGCTCGGCCTCGACGGCCGGGGCAAACCCGCCGACAACCACCATGTCGGCCCCATGCATCCTGAGTTTGCCGATATCGGCCCGGCCAAGCGCGATGTCGAGCAGGCCAAGAAGCTGCTCGCCGAATCCGGCAAGGCGGACCACGAGTACGAGCTGATCTCGGTCGACGTCGAATGGCAAAAGAGCACCGGCGACGCCATCGCCGCCCAGATGCGCGAGGCGGGCCTCAAGATCAAGCGCACCGTGCTGCCCGCCGCCACCTTCTGGAACGACTGGAGCAAATACCCCTTCTCCTGCACCGAATGGCTGGGCCGCCCGCTCGGCGTCCAGGTGCTGGCGCTGGCCTACAAATCCGGCGCCGCCTGGAACGAAAGCGCCTATGCCAATAAGGAATTCGACGCGCTGCTCGACAAGGCGTTGGCCATGCCGGACGCCAAGGCTCGCAAGGAGATCATGGCCAAGATCGAGCAGAATCTGCGCGATAGCGGCATCATCATCCAGCCCTACTGGCGCTCGGTCTACCGGACCTATCGCAAGGGCGTCGAAGGCTGCGAACAGCACCAGGCGCTTGAGCAGCATTTCGAGAAGGTTTGGATTGAAAGCTGAGGCTAGCGCGGCGCCTCTTCCTTCCCCCCTTGTGGGGGAAGGTGGATTGCCGCGAAGCGGCAAGACGGATGAGGGGTGCGCCACGGAGCGAGGCCTTCGTATCTAAAGCTTTGAGTCCGCGCCTATCTTTCCGGCATCGCCAAGCTGGAACACCCCTTGTGTGTTTGGAATCGTGCATTGTTGAGGGTGCCACGGACCAGGTGCTTGCCTGATCCGTGGCGGCGGTCGAGAGCCCGTCACCCCTCAGGTGGCTTAAACCGTGGATGAGCTG
>NZ_SRUZ01000179.1 GCF_004791165.1 Mesorhizobium sp. M8A.F.Ca.ET.218.01.1.1
CGCTCGGTGCCATGGACGATGCCGGCGAAGGCGACCTGGTCTTCGCCAATTTCGTCGACTTCGATACCGAGTTCGGCCACCGGCGCGACGTCGCCGGCTATGCGGGCGCGCTCGAAGCGTTCGATCGGCGGCTGCCGGAGGCATTGTCGCGCATCAGGCCTGGCGATCTTCTCATCCTGACCGCCGATCACGGCAATGACCCGACCTGGCGCGGCACCGACCACACCCGCGAGCGCGTTCCCGTGTTCGGCATCGGTGCGGGGCTGAGGGGCGGCGACATCGGGTTGAGGCCAACC
>NZ_SRUZ01000180.1 GCF_004791165.1 Mesorhizobium sp. M8A.F.Ca.ET.218.01.1.1
ACTGGCTGGTGGGTGATGTCAGCAATGCGCCGGGGCGTTCGATGTTTGTCCGCCTCAAGGGATCGGATTCCGGCAAGGGCGCCGCCGGGAAATGGACCGACGCCGCCACCGGCGAGCATGGCGACTTGCTGGACATTATTGGCGAATCTATTGGCCTGGCCGATTTCAAGGACGTGTCCGATGAGGCGCGCGGCTTTCTGTCCATTCCGTCGACGACGAGCGAACCAAACGACCGCTGGGAGCAATCCGGTCCTGTTGACAGCGGCTCCGCCGAGGCCGCGGCTCGGTTGATCTCC
>NZ_SRUZ01000181.1 GCF_004791165.1 Mesorhizobium sp. M8A.F.Ca.ET.218.01.1.1
CTTTTCCCAATCGGTGATCTCACGGATCTCGAGAATCTTGATCTCAAGATCGTCAGGTCCTGTCCAGTCAGGATGCCGGCAAGCCGAACGCTGGTCGATCCCCTTGGGCAACGTGCGCATTTCGGCAACACGGTCAGAGATCTTCTGGCCAAGCAGCATGCCGCCGCCGCCGGGCTTAGCGCCCTGGCCTACAACGATCTCGATTGCGTCGGCGCGGCGAAGATCGCGCGGGTTCATTCCATAACGCGAGGGCAGATACTGATAGACCAGCGTTTGCGAGTGGCCTCGTTCTTCC
>NZ_SRUZ01000182.1 GCF_004791165.1 Mesorhizobium sp. M8A.F.Ca.ET.218.01.1.1
CTGGTGCGGATCTGGTCGATAGGGGATCAATGCCGAAAGGTGGTCGAAGCAGGAAAGTGGTCGGCCAGCGTAGGGATTGCAAGGGAGAGGGCGCAAGCGCCGAAGGCCGGGAACGCGCATGACTGCCGCCGAGTCTAGGATCAGCGCCAATGTGTCGGGACTTAGGTGGAGTCAATGCCCGAAAAGAGCAGATTCAGGATCTTGATCGGAGAGCGCAATCCGCTCGTGGTCGCTGCCCTTGGGGATATGATCTCGCGAGATGACCGCTTCGATCTCGTTGGCAGCGTCCAGGCC
>NZ_SRUZ01000183.1 GCF_004791165.1 Mesorhizobium sp. M8A.F.Ca.ET.218.01.1.1
GCGGCCGTTGAGCTTGTGGCCTTCGAGCTCGAAGTTGATACGGCCCTTCTTCATCCCTTGCGCCGGATCGCCTTCCGGGTTCCATCTGCCTTCATCCCAGACGATGACCGAGCCGCCGCCATATTCGCCCTTCGGAATGGTGCCCTCGAAGGCGGCATAGTCGATCGGGTGATCCTCGACATGGACCGCCAGCCGCTTCCCTTCGACGAGGCCCTTTCCGCTGTGCGCGATGTCGGGCCGGGCGGCCATTATCTTGGCCATCCGCACACTCAAGCGAATTTCGAGCGGGCCTTC
>NZ_SRUZ01000184.1 GCF_004791165.1 Mesorhizobium sp. M8A.F.Ca.ET.218.01.1.1
CTGGGGGCATCTTTGCCGCATGCTGACGCAGGCCAATTTGCGCGACGAGAACGAGAAGGGCGCGACGCTGCTGGAGTTCAGCGACCTTCTTGAATGGGGGGATCGCCTTTCGCTGGCCATCCTGCCCGATCTGTCGGCAGGCGCGGAAGGCAATCTAAGTCTCATTAGCCGGCTTAAGGATCGCTTCGGCGCCGCGCTCCGGCTGGCCGTGGCGCCGGATTACGGCGGCAACGACCGCTTCCGTATCGAGCAGGCGGCGGCGATGGCCGAACATGCGCGGGTTCCGCTGAT
>NZ_SRUZ01000185.1 GCF_004791165.1 Mesorhizobium sp. M8A.F.Ca.ET.218.01.1.1
GCCTGGCTGTAGCCGCCGTCGACGCCCAGCGTGTGCAGTTCCAGGATCTCGCGGGCAAGGTTTTCGTTGAGGCCTCGGCCGCGCCTTTTGCCAGCACGGGAATCGGGGCCGATGGACTGCTGATTGTCGAGATAGAACAGCATCGCCGGGTGATGCTCGACCGCCAGCAGCATGTCGGCGAAGCGGCCGAGCACGAAGGGGCGGATCGCCTCGCGTTCGAAGGCGCCGGCGCAGGCCCGCACGATCTGGCCCTTGGCGACCGAGACGCAGAAATGGTTCGACCAGAAGCCG
>NZ_SRUZ01000186.1 GCF_004791165.1 Mesorhizobium sp. M8A.F.Ca.ET.218.01.1.1
GCTTGTCGAGGAAGTGCTTCTGAACCGCTTTGTCGGCGCCGTTGGCGTCTCCGACGATGACGCGGTGGCCGCTCGCGACGACATTGTCGAGCCGCTTCTTAACCTCGGGGGGAAGCCGGGAAACGTGTCGCGAGCCGCCTATGAAGATCGTGTTCAATGGTTGCTCCGTGTTTTTGTGATGGTGAGGGCACGGACCGACGCGGCCTTGCCTGGGCCGAGCAGCTCATCCGTGATGGCGTTCATCGTGGTTCCGGACCGAAAGAGATCGTCGAAGAGCAGGATACTGCGCC
>NZ_SRUZ01000187.1 GCF_004791165.1 Mesorhizobium sp. M8A.F.Ca.ET.218.01.1.1
GCGGCCGACGGTCGAGATCATGGCCAAGCCGCCGGTGTGGATCCCGCAGGATATCTCGTTCGACGCCTATGTCGCGATGTTCTCAGGGTGAGGGCCGGCTGATCGCCAAGCTCGAGGCCCCCAAGACCCTTCTTCGTGCAATAGTCGCGGATCGAGGCCTGCGCCTCATCATCGATGCCTTCCTCCAGTTCGCGCATGATGACCGAGACTGTCTGCGCCGAAAGTCCGGTCATGCGGGCGATGTCGGACTTCGCCAGACTGCCGTGCTGACGCACCAGCGAAAGCACCAG
>NZ_SRUZ01000188.1 GCF_004791165.1 Mesorhizobium sp. M8A.F.Ca.ET.218.01.1.1
GTGCCGAGAGCGGCAGGTGCAGGAACCTGCCGGTCGCAGGCCGGCCTCACCCGAATATCAACATGCCTCAGGCGGCCTTGCGGCGGTAGTTGCCGATGACCGCCTGGATCTCGCGCAGCCGCGACACGGCGACGGTCTTCAGCCTTTCGCGCTGGACATCACGGTCGAGCGAGATGCAGTCCTTCCACAGCGAGCGGCCGGCGATCACGCCGGAGGCGCCGTTCTTCATGGCGATCTCGACCTGATCCAGGAAAGTAGCGTGGTTGACGCCGGCCGACAGCACCGCCCAC
>NZ_SRUZ01000018.1 GCF_004791165.1 Mesorhizobium sp. M8A.F.Ca.ET.218.01.1.1
GGTGCGTCCGCAATCCAGCCCAATGGGCTGAATTGCCGCCTGAAACTCCAAACCAGAACCCATTCCCGCTCAAAAAGCGGCGATCCGCTCCCCACAGCAATCTCTCAGCTAACTGCGCAACAGCCCCACAAGGGGAGAAGGAAAGGGCCTCAGCTGCCCCGCTTATCCCCGAAGTTCCGCAATGATCGCTGCAACAGCAGCACGCGCGGCGTCCAGCCCTTTACCGGTATCGATGACGAAATCGGCCAGCCGTCGCTTTTCGGCATCCGGCACCTGCTTGGCCAGGATCGACGCCAGTTTTTCCTCGCTCATGCCAGGCCGTGCCAGCACGCGCTGGCGCTGGACTTCAGCCGGCGCGGTGACGACGACGACCTTGTCGACCCGGCCACGGCCGCCGGTTTCGAACAGCAGCGGGATGTCGAGGACGGCGATCGATTCGCCCGCGTTACGATGCTTGGCCAGGAAGGCGTCGGCATCGGCGCGGACCAGCGGATGGATGATGGTTTCGAGCTTTTTCAAGGCCGCCGCGTCGCCGAGCACACGGGCGCCGAGTTTTGCGCGGTCGACGCTTCCGTCAGCGGTGGTGCCGGGAAAGGCGGCCTCGACCAGGGGGGCCGCCTTGCCGGCATAGAGGCGGTGCACCGTTTCGTCGGAATCATGCACCGGCACGCCGGCCTCGGCGAACATCTTGGCCGTGGTCGACTTGCCCATGCCGATCGAGCCGGTGAGGCCGAGCACGATCATGGTTTGCGCACCAGATCGGCAACGATGATCGCGCGGAGCTCCGCCGTCACCTTCGGCCTGACGCCGAACCAGCGTTCGAAGCCGGGCACCGCCTGGTTGAGTAGCATGCCGAGCCCGTCGACCGGCTTCAGCCCCCGTGCCCGCGCGGCGGCGAGCAGGGGGGTCTCGAGCGGCACGTAGACGATGTCGTTGACCACGGCATGGTCGGGAAGCAGCGTGGGGTCGGCGGGCAAACCCTCATTGCCCTGCATGCCCAGCGCGGTGGTGTTGACCAGCAGGCCGGCGTCGCCCAGCAATTCGGCGGTCGCGGCCACTTCGTGCGCCGAAACGCCGGCGCCAAAGCGGTCGCGCAATTCGATCGCTCGGGCGAGCGTGCGGTTGACGATGCGGATGTCTTTGAGGCCGCGCGTCTTCAGTGCGTGGATGACGGCGCGGGAGGCGCCGCCGGCACCCAGCACCACGGCCGGGCCCCTGGACGCCCAGCCCGGAGCGTAATCGTCGAGATTGGCGGCAAAGCCGTGGCCGTCGGTGTTGCCGCCCCACAAAGTGCCTTCCTCGAGCCACAGCGTGTTGACGGCACCGATTTCGTCCGCCGCGTGGTCGCGGCGCGCGACCCCGGCAAAGGCCGCCTCCTTGTGCGGGATGGTGACGTTGCCGCCGCGATAGCCATTGGCCTGCATGCTCGCCAGGAATTCGGCGAAATCCCGCGGCGCCACGTCGATCGCCTGGTAGCTGCCGTCAACGCCATGCTCGGCCAGCCAGTGACCGTGGATCATCGGCGAGCGCGAATGTTTTATCGGGTGGCCGGTAACGAAGGCCTTCCTCATTGCCTCAGCCATCGATGGCTCCCAGTGCGCGAAGCTCCGCCAGCAGCGCCAGCAGCGGCAGGCCGACAATGGTAAAATGGTCGCCTTCGATTTTTTCGAATAGCTGGATGCCTTCGCCCTCGATTTGATAGGCGCCGACGCTCGACAATGCCTTGGCGCCGACCCGGGCGAGATGGCGGCCGATGAAGGCGGGGTCGAGCTTGCGCATGGTCATCGAGGCGATGCCGACATGGCGCCACAGCACCTTGCCGTCGCGCACCAGCACGGCGGCGCTGTTCAACTGATGGGTCTTGCCCGACAGCGCCAGGAGATGGCGGCGCGCGCCTTCCATGTCGGCCGGCTTGTGGAACACCTCATCGCCGAGCGACAGCGTCTGGTCGCAGCCAAGCACCAGCGCGCCTGGCCGGCGTTCGCTGACTTCGGTGGCCTTGGCTTCGGCCAGCACCAGGGCGACGTCCTCGGGCGAGGCGCCGCTGTCCTGCAACGGCGCTTCCAGCGCCCGCTCGTCCAGCGTCGCGGGAACCGCCTCGATGTCGACGCCGGCATCGACCAGCATCGCCTTGCGGAACGGGCTGCCTGAGGCGAGGATGATTTTTTCGGTCATTTTTTGCACTCGGGCGCAGATACAAACGCGGTTGGCGTATGAGGAGCTTTACTCTGTAAGGTTGGCGCCGCCCCTCATTGTCCTGCCGGACATTTCTCCCCGTATAGAGACGGGGAGAAAGGGGCAGCTTCAGTGCAGCCGCTCTTTCCGGCAACGCCGGCGATTGGCGAAACCATCAACGGCAGCGCCCCTCTCCCCGTACTATACGGGGAGAGGATGCCGGCAGGCAGGTGAGGGGCGGCGCCGACCTCCGCTAAAGGTGACTCGGAAAACTCACTGTCCGCTCATCTATCTCGTCTTCCCCCGCAGGGCAACGATGGCCGCAGCCGTCTCCTCGATCGAGCGGCGGCTGACGTCGATCATCGGCCAGCCGTGGCGGGTGCAGATCTGGCGGGCGTAGGCGAGCTCCTCGTTGATGGCGGCGCGGTCGACATAGTCGGTCGACACGTAGGTGCTCGAATTGCCGAGGATGCGGTTCTGGCGCACATGCGAGATGCGCTCGGCGGTGGCGATCAATCCGACGATCAGCGGTGTCCTGGCGGTGACCAGGCTTTCGGGCACCGGCACGCCGAGCACGATCGGGATGTTGGCGGTCTTGATGCCGCGGTTGGCGAGATAGATGCTGGTCGGCGTCTTCGAGGTGCGGGATATGCCGATCAGCACGACATCGGCGTCATCCATGTTTGCCGGCAGCTGGCCGTCATCGTGGTCCATGGTGAAATTGAGCGCATCGATGCGGCGGAAATATTCGGCGTCGAGAACATGCTGGGCGCCGACGCGGCGGCCGGCCGGGGTGCCGAGATAGGACTGGAACACGGTGAGCACGGGTTCCAGCACGGACACGCAAGGCAGGCCCATGGCCGCGCAGCGTTCGTCGATGCCGCGCGCCAGCTTCTGGTCGACGACCGTGTAGAGGATGATGCCCGGCTCCTCCTCTATGTCCTCGAACACCTTGGCTATCTGCTTTTCGGTGCGGATGAGCGGGTAGATGTGCTCGATGGCGCGCGCATCCTTGTACTGCGCCGAAGCGGCGCGGCCGGCGGCGAGCAGCGTTTCCCCCGTGGCGTCGGAAATCAGATGCAGGTGGAAGAAGCTCTGGGGTTTGTTCACAGGGGTCACCTGGGGCTGTGGGCGGATGTGGATAAGGTTGGACAGGCGGGCGTACTGGCCAGAGGCGACTGTATCAGATGCCGGTTTGTCCACAATTCGATGCGCTGTCAGCTTCGCCGGACGGCTGGGGACAAGTTCGTGGACGAGACGTTTTGCCTTTCGCCTGTCCACAGGGGAGGCTTCGAGGGTGGTCGATCTAGCGCATTGACTCGCCTGCGAGATTCCTGATTGTCCCCAGAACCCTGCAAACCGCGATCGGGAGTGCGCGACAATATGCTTGCTGGCGTTTTGGCGGCCAAAGCGGGACAGGTGACAACCACCACAACCAACAGACTCTTATAATCAGAAGACTCTTTTAAAATAAGATATTTGATTAAGAGGAAGCCGGGAGAGGCGAGCGCTCGATGCCTGCAAGACGGATCATGCTGGATGTCCTGAAGGGCAAGGCGGTGTTTCCTCCTCCGCTCTGGATGATGCGCCAGGCCGGGCGCTATCTGCCGGAATATAGGGAAACGCGAAAGCGTGCCGGTTCCTTCCTGGATCTCTGCTACGACCCCGACCTTGCCGTCGAAGTGACGCTGCAGCCGATCGAGCGCTTCGGCTTCGACGCTTCGATCATGTTCTCGGACATCCTTGTCGTTCCCCATGCGCTTGGCCGCGACGTGCGCTTCGAGGAAGGGCGCGGGCCGCTGCTGACGCCGATTTCCGCGGCCGAGATCGCGGCGCTGGGAAGCGAGATGTTTCACGTGAATCTCGAGCCGGTCTACGAGACGGTTCGGAGGCTGCGGGCGAAATTGCCCGACGAGACGACGCTGATCGGCTTCTGCGGCGCGCCATGGACGGTGGCGACCTACATGATCGCCGGTCACGGTACGCCGGACCAGGCGCCGGCGCGGCTGTTCGCCTACCGCGAGCCGGCCGCGTTTCGGCAGCTGCTGAAAGTGCTCGCCGATCATTCGGCTTCCTACCTGATCCGCCAGATCGAGGCCGGTGCGGATGTCGTGCAGATCTTCGATTCCTGGTCGGGGGTGCTCGACGATGCCTCGTTCGAACAGTGCTGCGTCGAACCGGTGGCCGAAATCGTCAGGCAGGTTCGGGCCGTCCATCCCGACGTGCCCATCATCGGTTTTCCCAAGGGGGCAGGAGCGCGCTACCAGAGCTATCGCGCCAAGACCGGCGTGACCGGGCTCGGCATCGACTGGACGGTGCCGCTCGAGGCAGCGAAGGCGTTGCAGCGGCAAGGAGCGGTCCAGGGCAACCTCGATCCCTTGCGGCTGGTGGCCGGCGGGCAGGCGCTGGCCGATGGCGTCGAGGCGATCCTCAAGGCGTTGGGGGACGGGCCGCTGATCTTCAATCTCGGCCACGGCATCACCCCCGACACGCCGGTGGCGCATGTCGAGGCGATGGTGAAACAGGTCCGGAGCGCGGCACGCTGATGGCTGACAGAGATGACACCAACAGCACCGGCCAGGCGATGAAGCGCATGGCCGTCGGCATCGCAGTCCTGATCGTTCTCACCGCGCTTTTGTTTTTCTTCGCACCGGAAAGCTTCTATCCCTGGGCAAAGGCGATCCATATCCTCGCCGTCGTTTCCTGGATGGCCGGCATGCTCTATCTGCCGCGGCTGTTTGTCTATCACGTCGACGCGGAGAAGGGCTCCGTCCAATCCGAAACCTTCAAGGTGATGGAGCGGCGTCTGCTGCGCGGCATCATCAATCCGGCGATGATCCTCACCTGGGTGTTCGGGCTGTGGCTGGCCTGGAAGATCTTCGCGTTCCAGGGCGGCTGGCTGCATGCCAAGATCGGCCTGGTGCTGATTTTGTCTGGCATTCATGGCTATCTGGCCGCCGCGGTGCGCAAATTCGCCGAGGACCGCAACGAAAAACCGGCAAGGCACTGGCGGATCGTCAACGAGATCCCCACATTGCTGATGATCGCAATCGTGATCCTGGTCGTCGTGAAGCCCTTCTGAGGCTTCATCCGGCACCATCAAAAGGCGGCTTGCTCTTTCAGCCGACCGACGATACAAGACGGGTCTTCCTTCCCGTCATGCGCCGCCCCTCATTGCTTTCGGCCGCGCCCGGCATTTGTCGCATCCCGCCGATTTTTTTCCCCAAAGCCTACCCAGAGTCCGTCTAATGCAAGAAATGAAACTCACCGAGTTCAAGAACAAGAAGCCGCCAGAGCTGATCGCTTATGCCGAATCGCTCGAGGTCGAGAACGCCAGCGTCATGCGCAAGCAGGAACTGATGTTCGCGATCCTGAAGAAGCTCGCCGCCCAGGACATCGAAATCATCGGTGACGGTGTGGTCGAGGTGCTGCAGGACGGTTTCGGCTTCCTGCGCTCCGCCAATGCCAACTATTTGCCAGGTCCCGACGACATCTATATCTCGCCGTCGCAGATCCGGCGCTTTTCGCTGAAGACCGGCGATACGGTGGAAGGACCGATCCGCAGCCCGAAGGAGGGCGAGCGCTATTTCGCGCTGCTCAAGGTCAACACGATCAATTTCGACGATCCCGAAAAGATCCGCCACAAGATCCACTTCGATAATCTGACGCCGCTCTATCCGACCTCGCGGCTGAAGATGGAGGTCGACAATCCGCCCAGCAAGGACATATCGCCTCGCGTGATCGACCTGGTGGCGCCGATCGGCAAGGGCCAGCGCGCTTTGATCAACGCACAGCCGCGCACCGGCAAGACGGTGCTGTTGCAGAACATCGCGCACTCGATCACCGCCAATCATCCGGAATGCTATCTGATCGTGCTTCTGATCGACGAGCGACCGGAGGAAGTGACCGACATGCAGCGTTCGGTCAAAGGCGAGGTGATCTCCTCGACCTTCGACGAGCCGGCGGTGCGCCACGTCCAGGTCGCCGAAATGGTCATCGAGAAGGCCAAGCGCCTGGTCGAGCACGGCCGTGATGTGGTGATCCTGCTGGATTCGATCACTCGCCTCGGCCGCGCCTACAACACCGTCGTGCCGTCATCCGGCAAGGTGCTGACCGGTGGTGTCGACGCCAACGCGCTGCAGCGGCCGAAGCGCTTCTTCGGTGCCGCCCGCAACATCGAGGAAGGCGGCTCGCTGACCATCATCGCCACGGCGCTGATCGACACCGGCAGCCGCATGGACGAAGTCATCTTCGAAGAGTTCAAGGGCACCGGCAACTGCGAAATCCAGCTCGACCGCAAGGTGGCCGACAAGCGCATCTATCCGGCAATCGACATCCTGAAGTCCGGTACCCGCAAGGAAGACCTGCTGGTGTCGCGCCAGGACCTGCAGAAGATCTTCGTGCTGCGCCGTATCCTGGCGCCGATGGGAACCACCGACGCGATCGAATTCCTGATCGACAAGCTGAAGCAGACCAAGACCAATGGCGATTTCTTCGATTCGATGAACACTTGAGTTCGGAGGGGGTTCGCCCCCTCCTCTTCGTTCTCGGATCTGCGCCGTGTCCGCTTCCTGCCCTATCATCTCGCGGCGAGTTAGGGTCGCCGCAGCAATCCTTCCAGCTCATCCGGATCCGTAACCACCGGCAGGCAGACCTGGCCGGTGCAGAACCAGGCGCCGCGCCGGTTGGTCGGCGGCAGGATTCCGCCGGGCAGCAGGGGTCGATTCGCCGCCGTACCGATCGGCACGACGATATCGACGCGACGCGGATCGGGATTTCGATTCGCGACCGGAATGAGCTTCGGATCGTCCGGCCCATCGACGATGACCAGTTTCAGCGGCTCGATGGCAAGCGCGCAGGCATTGACGATGCCCGTCTGGCCATAGGCCTGATGCGCGGCGCGGCCGGCGGCGTGCTCGGCGGTTTTCCACGCCTTCTCCTGCAAGTCGAGATTGCCGGTGAGGGAGGCGAGCCGGAGCTGCGCCTCGATGATCTGGCTGGTGGCCGACGGAATGGCCTCGTCGACATCCCCCCTGATGCGGATCGGCACGTCGGTGCTGTCCGAGGCCGTCAGATAGTAGCCCGCCCCTTCGGCGTCGGCGTGCCAACGGTCCAGTTGTTCGAGGAACTGGCTGGCCTTTTCGACATAATTCCAATCGCCCGTGGCTTCGAACAGCGAGATCGCGGCGTTGGTCATAGCGGCATAGTCGCTCGACAGAGCGGGAAACAATTTCCGGGCGCCGAGCATGGAATGCGGCAAGCGATTGTCGCGGCTGGCGGCGCTGACATGGGCAAAGGCCTTTGCCGCCGCCTCGACCCAATCCGGGCGGGCCAGCGAGCGGCCAGCTTCGGCGAGGGCGGCGATCATCAGGCCGTTCCAGTCGGTAAGGGTCTTTGCATCCAGGCCCGGCCTGACGCGTTCTTCCCGCACAGCGAGAAGCCTTGCCTTGAGCGGCACCAACTGGTCCCGGTCCCCCACACCAAGCGCTTGCTGGGAGAGGGTCTGGTGGACCACTGGCTTGCCTTCCCAACCGGGCGGGCTGGAAAGCGTGAAGTATTTGAAAAACAAAGCTGAATCGCCGCCAAGGACGGATTCGATCTCTTCCCTGCTCCAGGTGTAGAACAGCCCTTCCTCGCCATCGCTGTCGGCGTCGAGACTGGCGGCAAAGGCGCCGCCGTCGACCCGCATTTCGCGCAGCAGCCAATCGACCGTGTCTTCGATTCGTATCCGGAACAGATTGTTGCCGGTTGCCGCGTGAGCCCAGTTGCAGAGACGGATGAGTTGGGCGTTGTCGTAGAGCATCTTCTCGAAATGCGGCACCAGCCATTCGGCGTCCGTCGAATAGCGGCTGAGCCCGCCGCCGATGTGATCGTAGATGCCGCCGCTCAGCATATGTTCGAGGCTGGTGAGAACGTCGTCACGATGCGCGGCATTGCCGTCGCGCAGCCAGGACAGCCACAACGTTTGCATGAACGGCGCGTTCGGGAATTTCGGCGCGCCGGCGAGGCCGCCGCGGTCGCGGTCGACCATGCCGCCGATGCGGCCGGCAAGGTCGGACAGCGTATCGCGATCGAGAAGCGCCTTGGCATGCGTGGCCGAGAGCCGCGCCTCGACATGGGAGGTCAGGCCATCGGCGCTCTGGTGCAGGCTCGCCCGCTTGTCGCGCCAGGCCTTGTCGACCGCTTCCATCACCTGGATGAATCCCGGACGGCCATAACGCGGCTCGCGCGGAAAATAGGTGCCGCCCCAGAACGGCTTGCCGTCCGGCGTAAGGAACATGGTCAGCGGCCAGCCGCCCTGCTCGCCCATTGAGGACAGGGCCGCCATGTAGATCTGGTCGATGTCGGGGCGCTCCTCGCGGTCGACCTTGATATTGACGAACAGACGGTTCATGACGGCGGCGACGTCGTCATTCTCGAAGCTTTCATGGGCCATGACATGGCACCAGTGGCAGGCGGCATAGCCGATGGAGAGCAGGATAGGCCTGTCCAGCGCCTTTGCTTCTTCCAGCGATGCCGGCGACCATCCCCGCCAGTGCACGGGATTGCCGCTGTGCTGCTGCAGATAGGGGCTGGCCTCGTCGGCAAGCAGGTTTCGCGCGGGCAAAGTCACAAGGGCAAAACTTTCGGGGCAATCCGGGGGCGGTGATGAGGCGGAAGCTAGGGCGGTTCGGTAGAGCGGGCAAATGATTTCAGGCGAATCGATCGTGGCGCTGTCGAGCGGCCGGCTCCCCGCCGGTGTCGCGGTGCTGCGCATATCCGGCCCAAGGACTCGATTCGTTATCGAAACGATCGCCGGCGGCATGGTTAAGGAGCGGAGCGCGGTTCTGCGCAGGTTCAAGGCGGCGGATGGGACGCTGCTCGACAGCGGTTTGGTTCTCTTCTTCCCCGGGCCCGCGAGCTTCACCGGTGAGGATGTCGCCGAGTTTCATGTTCATGGCGGCCGCGCCGTGGTGGCCAGGATGCTGGAGACGATCGCTGGCTTTGACGGCGTCAGGCATGCCGAACCTGGAGAATTCACGCGCCGCGCGTTCCTCAATGGCAAGGTCGACCTGGTCGAGACCGAGGCGCTGGCCGACCTCGTCAACGCCGAGACGGAAGCGCAGCGGCGTTTTGCTATCCAAAATGCCGAAGGCGCGCAGCGCGAGCTCTACCTCAATTGGCGTCGGCGCCTGATCCATGCGCGGGCGATGATCGAGGCGGAGATCGACTTCGCCGATGAGGATGACGTACCGGGTTCCGTTTCGGATACGGTTTGGTCAGACGTGCGGTCGATGATGTCGGAAATTGACCGCCATATAGCGGGATTCCACGCCGCCGAAATCATCCGCGACGGCTTCGAAGTCGTCATCCTCGGCGCGCCCAATGCCGGCAAGTCCAGCCTGTTCAATGCCTTGGCGCGGCGCGATGCGGCTATTGTAACGGATGAACCCGGCACCACCCGCGACCTGCTGGAGGTGGTGCTGGACCTCGAAGGCCTGCGTGTCAGGCTGACCGATACGGCCGGGTTGCGGGATGCGCCGGGGAAGGTCGAGGCGATTGGCATAGAGAAGGCGAAAGCCAAGGCGGATCGCGCCGATCTCGTGCTGTTGCTCGAGGACGCCGCCAACCCAAGGGATGCGGGTCCGCTGACAGTGACGGCGCCGGCATTGCGCGTTGGCACCAAGCTTGATCTGCTTGACAGCGAAGCGGCTCACAATGGGGTTCGGCGCTATGAGTTTGGCATATCGGTGGTCGACGGGACGGGCGTGGACGGATTGCTTGCGGAGATCGGGCGCCGCGCCAGTCAGGCAGCGGGCGGCGCCGGCGACGTGCTGCCGTCGCGGCTACGCCATGTCGAGTTGCTCAATGCCGCGAACCGGCATCTGCACCGCGCCGCCGATGAGCGCTGCGCCCAGGAATTGCGCGCCGAAGAACTGCGCCTGGCAGCCGATCGGCTGGGGCGAATCGTGGGCGCGGTGGACGTCGAAGACTTGCTCGATGTGATCTTTTCCCAGTTTTGCATTGGAAAATGACTCACGTGAAACATGCGCGCAGGCTACCAGAGACTCCGACTGACTCACGTGAAACAGTCTTGGGGCCGTGATTCACGTGAAACGCGGACAGAAGCAGCCTTTCCCTGTTTCACGTGAAACGTCGCGCGGAAGTTTTCTTGACAGCATGGCCTCGCAGGGACATGTGTCGCTCATCTCATTGAGTCCGGGACCTATGTAAAATGACCGATCACTATGATGTGGTTGTGGTGGGCGGCGGCCATGCCGGTTGCGAGGCTGCCAGCGCGGCCGCGCGCGCCGGCGCCAGCACCGCTCTGGTATCGCTGCGTTTCGATACGATCGGCGTCATGTCGTGCAACCCGGCGATCGGCGGTCTCGGCAAGGGGCATCTGGTGCGCGAGATCGACGCGATGGACGGGCTGATGGGCCGCGTGGCGGATGCCGCCGGGATCCAGTTCCGTCTGCTCAACCGCCGCAAGGGCCCGGCGGTGCGTGGTCCGCGCACGCAGGCCGACAGGAAGCTCTATAGTCTGGCCATGCAGGAAGCGATTCGGCAGCAGAACGATCTCGACGTCGTCGAGGGTGAAGTTCTCGATTTCGAAATATCCGATGGAAAGATCGCCGCGGTTGTCCTGGCGGACGGCCGCCGACTTGCCTGCGGCGCCGTGGTGCTGACGACAGGAACCTTCCTGCGCGGGCTCATCCACATCGGCGAGAAGAAGATCGTCGCCGGCCGCATAAACGAGAAGGCCAGCATGGGATTGTCGGCGACGATGGACCGCGCCGGGTTCAAGCTCGGGCGGCTCAAGACCGGCACGCCACCGCGGCTCGATGGGCGGACCATCGACTGGGCATCGCTCGACAGCCAGGCGGCGGACGAGCATCCCGTGCCGTTCTCCCTGATGACCGACCGCATCGTCACACCGCAGATCGATTGCGGCATTACCCGCACGACGACGGCGACGCATGAACTGATCCGCGCCAATCTTGGCCGTTCGGCGATGTATTCCGGCTCGATCGAAGGCGTCGGGCCGCGCTATTGCCCGTCGATCGAGGACAAGATCGTCAAGTTCGGCGATCGGGACGGGCACCAGATCTTTCTCGAGCCGGAAGGGCTCGACGACCACACTGTCTATCCCAACGGGATTTCGACCTCGCTGCCGGAAGACGTTCAGCTCGATATCCTCAAGACCATTCCGGGGCTGGAGCGTGCGGTCATGCTGCAGCCCGGCTATGCCATAGAATATGACCACGTCGATCCGCGCGAACTGCATCAGACACTGGAGACCAAGCGCGTCGCCGGGCTCTTTCTCGCCGGGCAGATCAACGGCACGACCGGCTATGAAGAGGCGGCTGGACAGGGCCTGCTCGCCGGCCTCAATGCCGCGCAGCGCGCCGGAGGGGTCAAGCAGGTCGTCCTCAGCCGCACCCAGGCCTATATCGGCGTGATGGTCGACGATTTGACCAGCCGCGGCATCAGCGAACCCTATCGGATGTTCACCTCGCGGGCCGAGTTCCGGCTGTCGCTGCGCGCCGACAACGCCGATGAGCGGCTGACCCCGCTGGCCGACAAGCTTGGGATCGCCTCGGCGCGACGGATGCAGCGTTATGCCGATGTCATGCGGCGGCTCGACGAAGCGCGCCAGCTGGCGCTTTCGCTGACCATGACGCCGAACGAGGCGGCACGGCACGGTCTGGAGATCAACCGCGACGGCGTGCGTCGGTCTGGCTTTGAACTCCTGGCCTATCCCGGCGTCGACGTGGCCTGGCTGGCCAGGGTCGAGCCGAAGTTTCACGACATCGACGCCAAGACCGCCGAGCGTCTCGAAACGGAAGCAAAATATTCGGTCTATCTCGATCGCCAGAGCACGGATGTCGCGCAGATCCGGCATGAAGAGAGCCGGCTGATCCCGGAGACGGTCGATTTCGCCGGCGTGCCCGGACTGTCCAATGAGCTGAAGCAGAAGATGCAGGCGCGGCGGCCGCGCTCCATCGCGGATGCCCAGCGCATGGAAGGGATGACGCCGGCAGCGCTGGCGATCATCGTCGCGCATGTCCGCCATTGGGAATCAGCACAAAAGGCCGAGCAGAGGGACGTTGCGTGAGCTCGTTTTCCCTGAAGAGCCTGCAGGACGCCGCCGGCCCGGTTTCACGTGAAACATTCGAGCGCCTGGTGGCGTTCGAAGACATGTTCCAGAAATGGAATCGCAGCATCAATCTCGTGGCACAGTCGACCGCGGCCGATGTCTGGCAGCGCCACATACTGGACAGCGCCCAGCTCGCACGGATAGAGCTTGAAGCCAGGCATTGGGTCGACATCGGTTCCGGTGGCGGCTTTCCTGGGCTTATCATGGCCTTTCTGCTCGCCGAGCGCCCGGGGGCCAGCATCGATCTGGTCGAAAGCAACCGCAAGAAGGCCTCTTTCCTGCAGACCGTCATCGGTCAATTCGGCTTGCCGGCGCGCGTCGTGGCGCGCCGTATCGAGGACAGCCATGTGCTTGTTTCTAAGCCGCAAATCGTCACGGCGCGGGCGCTGGCTTCGCTTCCGGTCCTGCTCGACCTGTCCGCGCCATGGCTGACCTCGGGCGCGCGCGGATTGTTCCACAAAGGCCGGGATTACCGCGCCGAAGTGCAAGAAAGCGTTAACCGGTGGACCTTCGATCTGGTAGAACATCCGAGCGTGACCGACGCCAGCGGCGTCATCCTCGAATTGTCCAATGTGCGGCCTGTCTGAACCGAGACCGGCCTGATTATTCGGCGACCCAAAGATGAATTTCTGGCATAAGCCCATGATGAAGAACGGCCCTCGAATCATCACCGTAGCCAACCAGAAGGGCGGTGTCGGCAAGACGACCACCGCCATCAACCTGGCCACCGCGCTGGCGGCGATCGGTGAGAAAGTGCTGATCGTCGACCTCGACCCGCAAGGCAATGCAAGCACCGGCCTCGGCATCGACCGCAAGGACCGGACGGTCTCGTCCTATGATGTGCTGACGGGCGAACTGGACCTGGAAGCCGCGGCCATTCCGACCGCGGTGCCCGGCCTGTCGATCGTGCCCTCGACGCTCGACCTGCTCGGCATCGAGATGGAGATCGCATCGGCGCCCGACCGGGTCCTCAAGCTGCGCAATGCGCTGCGTGCCGCGACCGAGCGCGGGGCGCCCTTCGGCTATGTGCTGATCGACTGCCCACCCTCGCTCAATCTTTTGACCTTGAATTCCATGGCGGCGGCCGACTCCGTTCTCGTGCCGCTGCAATGCGAGTTCTTCGCGCTGGAAGGCCTCAGCCAGTTGCTCGAAACCGTCGAACAGGTGCGCCGCTCGATCAATCCGGATCTCACCATCCAGGGCATCGTGCTGACCATGTATGACGGCCGCAACAACCTCGCCAACCAGGTGGTGCAGGACGTGCGCGAGCATATGGGCGATAAGGTCTATGAGACCATCATACCGCGCAATGTGCGCGTGTCCGAAGCGCCGTCCTATGGCAAGCCGGCGATCCTCTACGACCTGAAATGCTCTGGCAGCCAGGCCTATCTGCAGCTGGCCTCCGAAGTGATCCGCCGCGAGCGTAAATTGCGCGCCGCTTGATTAGGCCAGATGCATAATCAACAGCCGATTCGATACCGAAACGATTCGAAATAGACGTGGAATAAAGATGAACGAAGATCTCTCGAGGAAAAGACTGGGTCGCGGGCTGGCAGCTTTGATCGGTGAGATCGACCGCCCGGCCGCACCGGAAAAACCGGGCATGAGCGCCGATGGCAAGGTGCCGATCGAGTTCATCAGCGCCAATCCGAAAAATCCGCGCCGGCATTTCGGCGATGCCGAACTGACCGACCTCGCCCAGTCGATCCGCGAGCATGGCGTCGTGCAGCCGGTCGTGGCGCGGCCGTCGCCCACCCAGGCGGGCCGCTACGAGATCATCGCCGGCGAGCGCCGCTGGCGGGCGGCGCAGCGCGCCGGGCTGACCGAGATCCCGGTCATCATCCGCGATGTCAACGACCGCACGGCGCTGGAACTGGCGATCATCGAGAACGTCCAGCGCGCCGACCTCAATCCGGTCGAAGAGGCGCAGGGTTACCAGCAGCTCATCGACGACCATGGCTACACCCAGGCTGATCTCGGCCAGGTGATCGG
Organism: Mesorhizobium sp. M8A.F.Ca.ET.218.01.1.1; assembly: GCF_004791165.1. GTDB lineage: Bacteria > Pseudomonadota > Alphaproteobacteria > Rhizobiales > Rhizobiaceae > Mesorhizobium. The sequence goes on from NZ_SRUZ01000018.1 coordinate 14,309, forward strand.
CAAGAGCCGCAGCCATGTGGCCAACACTTTGAGATTGTTGAAGCTGCCCGACGTGATCCGCGACATGCTGGTCGACGGCGCGCTGTCGGCCGGCCACGCCCGCACGCTGGTGACGGCCGAGGACCCGGCGGGCCTTGCCAAGCGCATCGTCGAGGAAGGCCTTTCCGTGCGCCAGGCCGAAGCGCTGGCGCAGATGCCGGCGGGCACACCTTCCAACGCCGCCAAGCCCGCCGCGCCGGCCGCCGAAAAGGACGCCGACACGTTGGCGCTGGAAAAGCTGCTCACCGACACGACCGGCATGATCGTCACGGTCGACCACAAGGGCAAGGGCGGGGTGTTGCGGGTTGCGTATCGGAGCCTGGAGCAGCTGGACGAGCTGTGCCGGAGGCTGAAGCAGGATTAGAGGTGGCCCGGTGATTCACTGGACTACCAATCCGTTCTGACTGTTGTTTCCACGCAGTTAGAGCAATTCCAGGAAAAGTGCGTAGCGGTTTTCCCGGGAGAAGCGCATAGCGCTTCCCCTTGGGAATCGCGTAAAAACAAGAAGTTAGAGCGAGATGCCGCGACAAACCTTTCCCGGGATGCTTGGTATTTAGCCGGCGAATGTTTCGCGCGGTTCTCCCTTCTCCCCTTGTGGGAGAAGGTGTCGCCGAAGGCGACGGATGAGGGGTGCTCCAGGGAACGCCAACGTATCACTCCGCTGGAACACCCCTCATCCGTCTCGGCGCTACGCGCCGATCCACCTTCTCCCACAGGGGGAGAAGGAATAGGGCGCCTACCACTGCCCCAGCCTCGCGCTCTCCACGGCGATCCCCTGCAACGCCTCTCGCCAGCCCTGGCGCTCGCGGCTTGACAGTGCCGGGCAACGGTATAACCTCAATTAGAGATGGCTTAAATTATCTGCCCTAGCGTGCCGGTCAGCCGCGGCGAGGGCTGTCTGCCATTCCTACATGCCCATGAATGGCATCGCCTCGCCAAAACGATATGCCGACGCGCCTGACGCAAACGGGAGGTGCAAATGGCAGTCCGTTGGCAATTGTCCGGAAGTTACTTCGAAAATTGTAGCTGCGATGTCGTGTGTCCTTGCCTGCTGTCCACCAACGCGCAGCTGACATCGAAGCCGACGAGAGGCGTTTGCGACGTTGGTTTGGTCTTTCACATCGATACCGGCAATTACGGCGACGTTCGATTGGATGGGCTGAGCGTCGCGATGGTTGCTCACACGCCGGGTCCGATGGCAAACGGCGACTGGACGGCCGCCGCCTATATCGACGAACGGGCCGATGACGGGCAAACAGAGGCGCTAGGTGCCATCTTCACTGGCGCGGCCGGCGGCCCCATGGCGGTATTGGCACCCATGATCGGCACGAACCTCGGCGCCAAGAAGGTGCCGATAAGCTACCGGATAGACGGCAACAAGCGGTCGGCGGAGATTGCGGGCATCATGCGGATGGCTGTCGAGCCACTGCCGACAATGCGCGAGGATGGGCAGATGTGGGCGGCCACCGGCCATCCTGTCAATCCCGACTGGCTCGCCATGGCGATGGGGGCGGAAGGCAGCACATTCAGCGACCATGGCATGAGCTGGGACAATTCCCGCCGAAACGGACATTACGCCCCGATCAACTGGTCTGGCCAGCAGTAGAAGCTGGCCGCATGGTACGGAACGTACTTGTCCATGGCGCCGACGTTCCAGCGATACATCATTCTCGCGCTGCTGATCTCCATCGCCGCGGCGGCGTGGATCCTGCTCGTCTGGCAGCAGATGGGCATGGACGCGGACATGCGCATGGAAATATACTCACTCACCATGGGCATGAGGGCGCCGCTGTTCCTTGCCGTTTGGATGATCATGATGATCGCCATGATGTTTCCGACGGCCGCGCCCATGATCCTGACCTTTCACACGGTCCAGGCCGGCAAACGGGGCCGCGGCGAGACCTTTGTCTCGAGCTGGGTGTTCGTGGCCGGGTACATGCTGGTTTGGGGCGTGATGGGCGTTATCGCCTTTGCCGGCGCGGCGGGTGCGGAGATGCTTGCCGGACATGTGGGATTGTCCACGGCGACGGCCGCGCGCATCGGCGGCGCGCTGCTGATGGTTGCCGGCGCCTATCAACTCTCCCCGCTGAAGGATCTGTGTCTGGCCAAATGCCGCACGCCGATCGGCTTCATCCTGACCTCATGGCGCGACGGTTACTGGGGCGCGGTTCGCATGGGCCTGGAGCACGGACTTTTCTGCCTGGGCTGCTGCTGGCTCTTGTTTCTCGCCCTCTTTCCTCTCGGGATCATGAACGTCGCCGCGATGGCCGTGGTCACCTTGCTGGTCCTTGCGGAAAAGACCCTTCCGGCAGGAGATCGGATCGCAAAGATGTCGGGTGTCGCTCTGCTCCTTTATGGCGCGGCGGTGCTGGTCTTTCCACAGGCGCTGCCAACCTTTCAGCCGGTGGGCGCCATGAGCATGAATTAACCAGCGCTCGGCACCGAAAAGGGGAGATCGCTCTGCTACCTTTGCGCCAGCCGCGCGCTTTCCACCGCGATCCCCAGCAGCGCCTGCCGAGCCAGCGCCACCGACAGGTCCGGCCGGCGCCGCGTCTGCAGCACGGCTGACTGCAGGCGGTTCAGCGCGCGGCCGAGCGCTTCGCTGTTCCAGCGCTCCAGCGTCTTTTCCACCAGCTTGCGCCTGGAGAAAAAGACCGGCGGGCGGGCGGCGGCGACGACGGAAGCGGCGTTGCGGCCGCCGGTCTCCATCTGGCCGCGCATGACCTGGATCTGCTGTAACTGCCGCATCGCCGAGGACAGCACCAGGAAAGGCGGGCCGCCACCGTGGCAATGGCGGGTGAAGGCGGTGTCGAAGTCGCCGACCTTGCCTTCGAGCAGCGCGTCGACGGCGTCGTCGAACGAGGCGCCGGACACGTCGCCGGACATGGCTCGCACCTCTTCCAGCCCGATTTCCCTCTGGCCGTGGGCGTAGAGGGCGAGTTTTTCGATCTCGCCGCGCGAGGCCAGCCGGTCGCCGCCGAGATTGCGGCGCAGCGCTTGCCTCGCCTCAAGCGTCATCGACATGCCGGCCTTGCGCAGCTCGTCGTCGATGACGGTGTCGATGTCGCGGGCCTCATCGGCGTAGCAGGGCAAGGCCATGGCATTGTCGGCGCCCTCGACCACCGCGCGCAGCCCGACGCCTTTCTTCAAATCGCCGGCCTCGATCAGGATGATGGCGTCCCTCGCCGGCTCCGCCGTCAGCGCCTTGACGTCGTCGGCCAGCGCCTTTTGTCCGGTGGCGTTGCGCACCCAGAGCAGCCGCCGGTCGGAAAACATCGGTACGGTGCGGGCCTCGTCGAGCAGGCGGCCCTCGTCGCGGTCGACCTCCGAACCCTCGAGCCTGACCACCGAGAACGGATCGTCGAGCGGCAGGCCGGTCTTCCCGGCAAAGGCCTTCGCCCGCTCCGAGACAAGGCCGCGATCGGGGCCATAGAGCAGGACGATCGAGATGCGCGGATCAGGCCGCGCGAGCCAACCGTCGACCTCGAATGCTTTCTTCTGTGCCATGCAGGGTGGTTAGCATGATGCGGGGAGGGAGTGAACGGCGATCCGCACCGAGCGCTCTTTCCCTTCTCCCCTTGTGGGAGAAGGTGTCGCCGAAGGCGACGGATGAGGGGTGTTCCAGCGGAGTGAGGCGTTGGTGTTTCCTGGAACACCCCTTGTGTGTTTGGAATCGTGCATTGTTGAGGGTGCCACGGACCAGGTGCTTGCCTGATCCGTGGCGGCGGTCGAGAGCCCGTCACCCCTCAGGTGGCTTAAACCGTGGATGAGCTG
>NZ_SRUZ01000189.1 GCF_004791165.1 Mesorhizobium sp. M8A.F.Ca.ET.218.01.1.1
CCGCCGATTGAATCTGGAGATACGGAACGGCTTGAAGGCGGCTTTCGATGGGGTATCCGAATTTCATCAGCGGTGCGATGACGGGTTCGCCCGCTTCGGGTGCCCCGACATAGCAGGCCGAGATGCTGAAGGCACGGTCGCCCGAGGGCAGTGTGACGAGCGCGGCGTCGACGCTCACCTCGTCCGGGGCGTCGCGGGAAAATTCGTCGTAAAACCGCATGGCCTCGCGCGCATGGTCGTAGGCGTGAAGCACCGAGCCCACGAGAAGCGCCGGGGCGAGCGGGTGCAA
>NZ_SRUZ01000190.1 GCF_004791165.1 Mesorhizobium sp. M8A.F.Ca.ET.218.01.1.1
ATGCCGTCGCCGCGCACCTCCCCGACATGCTTGTGACCGCCGACGGCCCTGGCAAGCTCGGCGCGGAAATAGGCGCCTGTTTCGCCTGCGTTCCGCACCAGGTCCATCTCGTCGATCAGCTCGAGATTGGCAACGCCTGCGGCAACGCAGATCGGGTGCGCCGAGTAGGTCCAGCCATGGCCAAGCGAGCCCAGCTTGTCGGAGCCCTTGACCAGCACCTGCCAGACCTTGTCGGAGACGATGACGCCGGAAAGCGGCGCATAGGCCGAGGTCAGGCCCTTGGCGATG
>NZ_SRUZ01000191.1 GCF_004791165.1 Mesorhizobium sp. M8A.F.Ca.ET.218.01.1.1
CCGGACCGCAGCCCCAGGCGACATGCTCAATCATTGCGGGCGCCGGCGCGACCGGTGCGACCGGCATCGCCGAGGCAGCACTTGCCGCGGCCGTCCCGCCGATGGCGAGCGCTGCCGCGAGCGAATATTTCGTCAGACGTTTCATGGGATACTCCCGAAAGGGTTTCGAGGTTGAAGAGAACCTGCCGGCATCGATGGACGGCAGGCCTGTCCCTCTTTCCCTTGAACGGAGCGTGTTCGCCCTTTCCGTCGCTGCCTATGGCGATTTTTTTGCCGGCATGCCGGCGC
>NZ_SRUZ01000192.1 GCF_004791165.1 Mesorhizobium sp. M8A.F.Ca.ET.218.01.1.1
GACACGACGATCCCCCGCAGGCGCTCGCGCTCGACCCGCAGCCATTCCTCGAACGGCTCTTCCCGCAGGCCGAGCCCGTCGAGCAGGTCGCCGCGATAGACCGCGACGGCCCGTTCGAGATCCTCGGGCGCGGAACTCGCCGCCAGCGCCTCGAAGCGCGCCACGTCGAAATCGAAATCGTCGAGGTGAAGCGCGATGTTCGCGCCATCGGTCAGGAAGCGGCCGCCGCCGGAGAGGCTCATGGCTTTGCGGACGGACGACACCGCCTGCCTCAGGCTCATCCGCGCC
>NZ_SRUZ01000193.1 GCF_004791165.1 Mesorhizobium sp. M8A.F.Ca.ET.218.01.1.1
TCCGCTCTGCCCCGAAGCAGGCACGGCGCCCCGCTGGACGCCATGAGCGCGCGCAGGACCGATGCGCCGCTGGCGCTCAGCGTCGGCGATCCGTCCGGCGTCGGACCGGAGATCGCCATCGCCGCCTGGCAGGCAGGCGACAGCGCCGGTGTGCCGCCTTTCTACTTGCTCGCCGACCCGGCCCTTATTGCGGCGCGGGCGCGCGAAATCGGCGCAACGATAGCGATCGTGGAGACCTTGCCGGGGCAAGCGGCGCATCACTTTCCCCGCGCCCTCCCCATCGTTCC
>NZ_SRUZ01000194.1 GCF_004791165.1 Mesorhizobium sp. M8A.F.Ca.ET.218.01.1.1
TGAACGGCGAATCGGCGAACAGCGCGGTGGCGATCGGCTGCAGCGCCAGCGACACGCGGAACTTCTTCACCATGTCCGCTTCGGTGGCGTAGTCCAGGTTCACCTGCACGGTGCAGGTGCGGGTCATCATGTCCAGGCCCAGCGAGCCGACCTTGGGCATGTACGAGCGCATGATCTTGTAGCGGCCCTTGGGCATCCACGGCATTTCATCGCGCTTCCACTTCGGCTGGAAGCCCATGCCGAGGAAACCCAGCTGCAGTTCGCCGGCCACCTGTGCCACTTCGTTG
>NZ_SRUZ01000195.1 GCF_004791165.1 Mesorhizobium sp. M8A.F.Ca.ET.218.01.1.1
AGAAAGAGTACGAAGAGTCGATCGGCGAGATGAAGCATGCCGACAAGCTGATCGATCGTATCCTGATGCTGAACGGTTTGCCGAACCTGCAGGCATTGCACAAGCTGATGATCGGCGAATCGACGCCGGAAATGCTGGAATGCGATTTGAAACTGGAGCAAGGCGCGCAAAAAACCGTCAAGGAAGGCATTGCGGCTTGCGAGAAGGCTGGCGATTACGTCTCGCGTGAACTGTTCCGCGAAATCCTGGAAGATACCGAAGAGCATATCGACTGGCTGGAAACCCAG
>NZ_SRUZ01000196.1 GCF_004791165.1 Mesorhizobium sp. M8A.F.Ca.ET.218.01.1.1
GCGCCATGACCAAGGCCGGCGCCGACATCGTCGTCGCCCATATGGGCGTGACCACGGGCGGCTCGATCGGCGCCACCTCGGCCAAGTCGCTCGACGACTGCGTCATCGAGATCGGCGCCATCGCCAATGCCGCCAGGTCGGTGCGCAAGGATGTCATCCTGCTCTGCCATGGCGGGCCGATCTCGATGCCGGACGATGCCCGCTACATCCTCGACCGCTGCAAGGGCCTGCACGGCTTCTACGGCGCAAGCTCGATGGAACGGCTGCCGGCCGAAGCGGCAATCGCC
>NZ_SRUZ01000197.1 GCF_004791165.1 Mesorhizobium sp. M8A.F.Ca.ET.218.01.1.1
AGGAAATAGGCGATCGCGATCAGCACGATCCTGAGCGGGTCCAGTATCTGGGCAATGACGATAACGGTCAGAAGCATGGCCGGGCACTAAGCTTCAAAACCAAACCTTTCAAGTGCCAGGGGCTGATCGAATTCAGCCGGTCTGATATCGACGCGTCCTAGTCTAGCGCGTGAACCCGTGCAGCCGGGCCAGCAGCCATTGCAGCGGATTGTTGACGAATGCCTTGGTGACGAAGCTGTCATGGGCGGCTTCCGAGGCGAGCAGAGCGATGATGCCGGCTTCCAGC
>NZ_SRUZ01000198.1 GCF_004791165.1 Mesorhizobium sp. M8A.F.Ca.ET.218.01.1.1
CTTGTTTCCCTGAATGTTGCCGCGCATTGCACCTGCTGGCGCCATTGTCCACCTCACTGATCTCTGGCCTTGCCGTCGCAGCAAATGATTCGGACGGTTCTGCCTGAAGCGGAGAGGAGCAGCGAGCGAATCCTGGTGACTGTGGATTTACCGATCCCTCCGTTCCCACAGGATACGTTCTGAGACTGACCTGACATGCTGATTTCCTTCTACTCGTCGATGTTCGCAGGTGTCCACGATATGAAGATCGGCGGCAGCCCTGCCGCCTCGCGACAAACGAGCTTCA
>NZ_SRUZ01000019.1 GCF_004791165.1 Mesorhizobium sp. M8A.F.Ca.ET.218.01.1.1
CAACAAAGTTCTTCCTGCATCGCGATCACCTGGCCTCGGTGCGCATGGTCACTGACGGCTCCGGCGCCATCGCGGAAGCCACCAACTACGCCACCTATGGCGAGCGCCTCAACACCGGCTTCCAGACTCAGAAGAGCTACATCGGCGAACGCTTCGATCCTGAAACCGGGTTGCTCTACCTCAATGCAAGATACATGGATCCAGTGCTCGGACGCTTCATTTCGCCCGACGATTGGGATCCGACCAAGGAAGGCGTCGGCGCCAATCGGAATGCCTATGCCCAGAACGATCCGATTAATAAGAGCGACCCGAATGGGCATCAATATGTCGACCCAATGGGAGGCTATTATCCCGGTTTCGACGGTAACAGTTTTCCAGGATACGAATTCAATCCACTAGAGCACCCCGGGATAACGGCAGCCATGATGGCTGCGCCACTTGCTGCAGTTGCTGGACCTGAGGTTGCCGCAGCGGCGTTCACCAGATTCCCCGGGCTAACGACGTTTTCGACCGAAGTGGTTGCTGCTGAGGCGGGAGTTACGGTCGGCAGCCTCAGTTACGCTCAGAAGACCTATAGTGAAACTTTCAGCCAGGTTGGTAGGGCAACATATTCCCAGTTGATAGGCAGCAAAATAACTACGATCGACAGTCTTGTTTCCGCAATTAAGGATGGAAAGGTTGCTGTTAGTAAACTCTCAGTTGAGTATGGTGTGATAGATGGGAAAGGGTATATGTTGAACACGAGAACTGCGATAGCCTTAGAGCGGGCGCAGGTGCCGCGATCACAGTGGAATTTGGTCGACATTACGAAAGACAAAGATGCCATGGCACGTCTGCGTGCTCAACTCCAGGACCCGCGGAATCAAATGCCGCCAGGCCAAACCATCTCAACGCCGACAAGTAATTTCGCCTCTGGAGGAGGCCAAGCCGGAGGAAGCCAAGCTGGTGGAGGAAGTTCTGCTGCAGGAAGCTCGGCCGGAGGAAGCTCGGCCGAAGGATCCTCCAGATCCTCTTGGGCGGGAAAGTAAGCTAATGGGAGGCAGTACGATGAAAGAACTCCTGCAACTCCCGTTCGATTCTAGCGGGTATGGAGATTTGTCGTTTTTGTACAGAGGACTTAATCTTCGCCTACAATTCAGATACCGGAATATCACTCTTGGCGATGTTGTGGGAGAACTAGTTTTCGAATGGTGCACATACATGTCTATGAATGGAACGCTAAAAGATTACGAAGATATATTTTACGACAGGGTCTACCTAAAAGAGCGTATCCAGGCCAGAGGCGTAGACTATAATAGGTATGTAATTATGCTTAGCGGCAGCGATTTTCAATTCAATATAATTTCTAAGAATTTCACTTTTGAAGATTCCGTACAGTCAGATATATTTCTCCTCGACCGCGATGACTGAAAGAAGGAATTGCTACACCTATCCAGTTGATAGATGTGGCGAAGCTGTTTTTATTCGATTGTCACACGCCTTGATCCATGAACAACTCCGCACGGCCAGCTTCGACGCCTTCGATCACCGCTTGTGCGCGACTATACACATTGAGCTTGCGCACGATTCCGGGACATGCGCCTTCACCGTGGCCCTCGAATTGAGGTGATAGTGCACTCTTAGACCCTGCTCAAAACCCAGCCTGATCCCTGACAGCTCCGAGCTTCGTACACCTTCCTTGCGCAAAATCTCCGAGATATGCGCCTTCACCGTGGTCTCGCCGACCTGCAGTTAATGGGCGATCTGCTTGTTGAGCATGCCTTGGTGCAGCATCTGCAGCACGCGCAATTGCTGCGGCGTTAGTCTGGCCAGGCGCTGCACCATGTCGGCGCGGTCGGTGCTGTCGGGGTCGAGCAGCTGGCCCTCCGGCACGGAGACGGCGCCGTCCATCACCGAGCGGATGGCGGCGGCGAGGTCGCTCTTCCTCGCCGACTTCGGTATGAAGCCGGCCACACCATAGGACAGCGCCTCGCGGATGCCGTCGCAGCAGCTGAGAATCATCCCGTCGGCCAGCCGCCCCAGAAACCTGTGACTAATCCCGCCTACTCCATCTTGTTTCACACGCGCTCCCAACACCGCCTGTAAAATGAAAAACACGCGCCCCGGCCGAGAATCAGCCGTGGCATGCATGGCAGGGCATTATGGCGACGTATAAGGCACAGGCCCTGGATGGCTTCGACTGGTGGCGCGATGAGCTGCGCGCAGCTTGGTCGAGCGTTGCCCGCAAGACAAAGCAGCCAAAGCCTTCCGACTTCACTATCACCATCGCCGATGACAGCATCCGCGCCCACGCGGCCGGCGGGCCGGAGTTCCAGTCGCCGCCGCTGCCGCTCGATGCTACCCCGGACGAGATCGCCGCACTTCTGCGCTCCGGCCGCAAACATCCCTCCGTCGCCATCCACATCGACAGCGCGCTTCTCCTGAAACGGCAGCTTGGCGCGCGGCGGCTGCCGGTGCGGCAGGCGCGCGACATGGCCGAGCTCGACCTGATGGCCTCGACACCGATCGACCCGTCGCAGGTCCATATCGTCTTTGCCGACGAGGCCGAAGGCGGCTCGTCCTATTTCGTCGTCAAGAAAAAAACCCTGGCGCCGGCGCTGGAAGCGATCCGGACGGTCGGCGGCACTGTTGCCTCGCTGACCATCGCCGATGCCGATCAGATACTGGGGCCCGACCCGCTCAGCCTGGCGGCGATCTGGCCCGCCCGCGCGCGCAACCGCTTTGAGCGGCGAGCCTGGACCGCTGCCGTCGGAATTGTCCTTCTTGGCCTTGCCGCGACCTATGGCCATGCGCAGTGGCGCAGCTGGCAAGCCGGCAGCGTGCTGGACGACGAGATCGCCAGCGCTCAGGTCGAGGCCAGGAAAGCGCGGGCCTCGCTGCAGAAGCGCCAGGCCGAGCTCGAGCAGACCGAAAAGCTGCGCGCCGAGAAAAAGAACGCGGTGCCAGTGGTGAGGATCCTGGCCGAGCTGTCGCGGCTGTTGCCCGACAGCGCCTGGGTGAGCGACCTTTCCTCAAAGGGCGACCAGCTGACAATCACCGGCTTCGCCACCTCCGCCGCCGACCTGATCCAGCCCATCGACGCCTCGCCGCTGTTTTCCGCGCCGGAATTCTCCTCGCCGGTGATCAGGGTTCCGGGGCAGACCGGCGAGCGCTTCACTATCACCGCCAAGGTGGAGGAGCCCTGAGCCGATGCTGAGCGAGATCCTCAACAGCGGTCTTTTGGTCCGCCGCTCCCTGGCGCTGGTGGTCGCCGTCCTCGTCGTGCTGGTGGCCGGCTGGCTGTTCTTTGCCGCGCTGGGCAGCGTCGCTTCGGCAAACGCCGACATCGACCAGAAACGCGAGACGCTGGGCCAGATCGAGGCCGTAGTGGCGTTGGCCAAGACGATGGAAGCCTCCGCCCCGCCGGCCGCCGCCGCCGGCAATGGCGAGTTCCTGTCCGGCGAGAGCGAAGCGGTCATTCGCGGCGCCCTTCAGACAAGGCTGAATGCGATGGCCAGTGCGAACAAGGTGGTGGTTCTGTCGGCCGGCAACGCGCCGGCGCTCAACGAGGATGGCGTCGCCTATCTCGGCCTCCGCGCCAATGTTTCAGGTACGCTAGAAGGCGTGCACGGTTTCATGCTCAGCCTCGAGACCACGCTGCCGGTGCTGTTCGTCCGTGAAGCCACCTTGCGGGTCACCAACATCGCCTCATCCGAAGGTCCCAATGTCGAGCCGGAGATCTTTGTCGAAGTGCTGTTTTATGGCGCGCTGCCGCCGGGCATGGCCACGGCCGCGGCAGGGGCTGCTCCATGATTCGGCTCATGGCAGCGCTCGGTCTCGGTCTTGCGGCCGCCGCGCTGGCGCTGACCAATGTCGTGCTCTACGAAGCGCCGGTCGACATTTCGCCGACCGCGCCACCGGCGCAGCGCAACACGCGGGAACCACAGGCCGGCGCCACGGGTCTGCCTGACGCGGTCGATAGCACCGGCTTTGCCGAGACCTTCGCGCGCCCATTGTTCACGCCGACGCGCCGCAGATTCCTCCCCTCCCCCAAAGAGCCAACGACACCGGCGCAAATGGAGGCGGTTCCGGCCACGCCGGCAGCGCCAGTGGCAAGCGCGCCGCCTGCTCCTGCGCCCGCGCTGCTTGGCATCAGCATCAATGGCGGCAGCGCACGTGTCCTGCTTAAGTCGGCAGGCGCTGAAGCGGCCAACTGGTATGGCAACGGCGAAACCATTGACGGCTGGACGGTGTCCGGTGTCGAAAAGGACGCGGCGACCCTGGAGCGCCGCGGGAAGTTGGCCCGGATCCTGCTCTACCCGCTGACACCACCCACTAGTCCCACCGGGGGCGGCGATGGTCTTTGATCGTTCCGCCGACAAGAGTGCGGGCTTCGCACTGGTCGCCGTGCTGGTCTTCATGCTGATCGTTTCAGCGATCGTCGCTCCCTTCGCGCTGACCGCGCGCAGCCGGCTGATGATCGCCGCCAACGAGACGGAGCAGCAGCGGCTGGCGATGGCCGCCGACGGCCTGGTCAATGTCGTGGCTGGCGAGCTGTTCGATGGTACGTCGAAATTGCCGCAGAATGCCCAGCCCACGCGCTGCCATGCTGGACATTTCAGCTTCGAGCTCAGCGTCCAGGATCACCGCGGCCTGATCGATCTCAACGCCGCCGACGACGAGTTGCTGGCGGAGGGCCTTGCGTCGTTCGGCTTCGATCCGCTGATGGCAGGCGAGATCGCCAAGGCGATCGTCACCTTCAGAAGCCCGCCCCACGCCTTTGCCGCCGGCGCGCAGCCGCGCTCTTCGCTCGGCCCAAGTCAGAACAAGTCTGCTGCTTTCGAATCCGTATCGGAACTTCAGGAATTTTCCGCGCTCGCCTCGATCCCCTTGCGCGATCTCTATGCAGTCTTCACCGTTGATCTCAAACAAGGAGCGATCGTTTTGGCCAAGGCGCCGAACAGGCTGCGCAATTTCATCAACACGGCATTGCAGGCCGAGCAACCGGCCGATTCTGACAAGAACCGCGGCAGCCTCTATACGGTCGAGGTCACTGCCCGTCGCGATGGCTCAGGCATTGCCGGCCATGCCGGGTTCGTGGTCGAGAGATCGGCGCTGGCCGCCACGGGCTTCGTGCGGCTCTCGCGCATGCCCGCCGCTGAAATCGATAGCCCTGCCGCATCGGTGCTCGTCATCGGCTGCGACGGACTTTTCGGCACCGCCGTGGCGCAGATATTGGCTCGCTGGAGCTAGACCATGAACGCCGCGCTCCAGACCTCCCGCATCGAAGCTTTTCTCGCCTTTCTGGAGAGCGAAAAAATCCTCACCGCGCACAGCGTTCAGCGCGCTATGGGCGCGGCTAGCACATCAGGACACCCGTTCGACACGGTGATGACCGAACTCGGCCTGATCGGCGAGCAGGAGCTGGCCAGCAGCCTGTGCCGCTTCCTAGACGTGCCGATGCTTGGCGAACTGCCGGAGGAGCTGAGCCCGCAGATGCTGTCTAGCGTGCCGCTCTCCTATCTGAAAGAAAACGCCGTGCTGCCGCTGGAGATGGATGATCGCCAGCTGGTCGTGGCGGTGGCGGATCCGTTTTCGTCGGCCAGCATTGATGCGTTGGCCTTCCACTGGGAAAGGACGCCGTCGCTGCGCGTCTTGCCGCGGCGCATGATCGGCGAGTGCATCGATCGACTGGAGCGCTCGGTGGCGGAAGAGGTATCGGTCGATGCGGGTAGCGCCAGGCCGGCCGATTTCGGCTCGGACGATCTCGAGCGTTTGAAGGATTTCGCGCGCGAGGCGCCGATCGTTCGCTTCGTCGCCGACACCATCCACCGCGCCGTCGACGCCAAGGCGACCGATATCCATATCGAGCCGCTCGAGGACCATGTGCGCATCCGCTTCCGCAACGACGGCATGCTCTCCGTCGTCGACACGGCCCCGTCGGCGATGCTGTCCGGCGTCTCGACGCGCATCAAGATCTTGGCGCGGCTCAACATCGCCGAGCGGCGGCTGCCGCAGGACGGGCGCATGCGCATTGCCGTGCGGGGCCGCGATGTCGATCTGCGCGTCTCGGTCATCCCGTCGATCCACGGCGAGGCCATCGTGCTGCGCATCCTCGACCGCGCCGGCGTCGAGCTGCGCCTGGAAAAGCTCGGCTTCGACGAAGCCGCGCAAACCAAGATCCGACAGATGTCGCGTGCTGCCAACGGCATCGTGCTGGTGACCGGCCCAACCGGCAGCGGCAAGACGACGACGCTTTACTCGGTCCTGGTCGAGTGCTCCCGCCCTGACGTCAAGGTCTTCACCGTCGAGGATCCGGTCGAATACCGCATGGCCGGCATCACGCAGCTGCAGGTCAACCCGGCGATCGATCTTGATTTCGCCACGGCGCTGCGCTCGATCCTGCGCCAGGATCCCGACATCATTTTGCTTGGCGAAATCCGCGACCGCGAGACAGCGCAGATAGCCATTCAGGCGGCGCTGACGGGACATCTGGTGTTTTCGACCTTGCACACCAACAGCGCGGCCGGAGCGCTGACGCGCCTGCGCGACATGGGCATCGACGGCTATCTGCTGGGCGCCACAATCCGCGGCGTCATCGCGCAGCGCCTGCTGCGGCGCGTCTGTCCGGTCTGCCACGGCGCAGACAATGTCGCGTCCTGCAAAAGCTGCAACGGGTCCGGCTATAGCGGTCGCACCGTGACCTATGAGATGCTGCAGGTGTCGCCGCGCATCGCGGCTCTCATCGACGAGGGCGCCAGCGAGCTGGAGATCGCCAAGGCGGCTTCGGAGGCCTATCTGATACCGATGGCGGCGCACGCGGCAACGCTGGTCGAGCGCCAGGTCACCACACTCGAGGAAGTGCGGCGCGTCATCGATCTCGGTGGAGGCGGCTGATGCCGGCATTCGCTTATCGCGCCTATCTCGCCGATGGCGCCCGGGAGAACGGCGTCGTCGAGGCGTCGACCAAGCAGGAGGCCGCTCGCAAGCTCGCCCAGCAAGGCCGCCGCTCCTACCATCTGGTGCCGGCAAGCGAGGAGAAGGCGCAGATCAGGCTGCCGGGCAAGGCCAGCTTCACGCTGACGCGGCGCGTCGATCTCAGCCGGCTTTTTGCCGAGCTTTCTGTGCTGCTCAATGCCGGTTTCACCATCGACCGCGCCTTGAATGCGGTCGTATCCGGCGAGAGCAATGCCGCCAGACGCCAGCAACTGCAGACGGTGCTCGACCTCACCACCGGCGGGCGCTCCATCGCCGATGCCTTCCTTACTCTGCCCGCCATCACCCCCGATGTTGCCGCCTTGCTCGCTAGCGGCGAGCGCAGCGGCAAGATGGCCTATATCTGCCAGCGCCTGGCCGATGCGTTCGAGGCCAGGGCCAAACGCAGGACCTCGATCATCGAGGCGCTGACCTATCCAGCCTTCCTGCTCCTGGTGATGTGCGGCGCCATGGTCATACTGGCGACGGTGCTGGTGCCGGCGCTGGAGCCGATCTTCGAGGGGTCGTCCGCCCCAAAACCCTTCACCATGCGCATGCTCTCCGGCTTCGGCCACGTCTTTAGCGACTATCCGTTCGTCTTCCCGCTCGCTGGCTTGCTGGCGCTGCTCTTCTATCTCGCCCTATCGAAGTCTCCCGCGGCGAAAAGCGTCTTCTCGCGCTGGCTTCTCAAAATACCGGTCATCGGTCAGCTGGTCACCAACGCAGTGCTTGCCCGCTACCTCGAAACTCTGTCGCTGCTGCTGGGCAACGGCGTGACGATGAGTGAGGCGCTGCGCTTGGCGACCAATGTTTCGCAACAGGCATCGTTGAAGGCGAGCTTTGCCGCGATCGAGGAGGAGGTGGCGAATGGCGAGCGGCTGCATAACGCCGCCGCCAATGCCAAGCTGTTCGACAACGCCACATTGTCGCTGATTTCGCTTGGCGACGACGCCAACGCACTTCCAGCCGTGCTCGACCGCGCCGGCAAGATGCTGCAGTCGGCGGTGACCCGGCGCGTCGATACACTGCTCAAGCTCCTGACACCGGCGATGACGATCTCGCTCGGCTTCCTTGTCGGCAGCCTGGTGGTCTCGGTGATGACGACGATCCTCAGCATCAACGACCTGGCACTGCAATGACGACATTCGCCATCGCGCCGCAACGTGAGGAAACCACCGCCGGCTTCACCTTGATCGAGATGATGGTCGTGCTGGCCATCATTGCCGTCGTCGCGGCAATAGCCGCGCCCGGCATCGTCCAGCGATATCGGTCGGACAGCTTGGAGACGCTGTCGAACGAAATCGTTTCCCGAATGCGCATGTCACGCATGCAGGCGATCGCCACGGCCCGGCCGCAGCAGATCGTCATCGATGTCGGCGGCCGCACGATCCGGTCTGCGGATAGGCCTCTGCTCGGTCTGCCCGCAGATGTCAGGATGACCGTCACCACCGGCCGCGAAACGGTGGCGGACGACCGCCAGACAGCCGTGACCTTTCTTCCCGACGGCAGCTCGTCGGGTCTGGAGATCGACCTGCGGCGCGGCGGCCAGGCGTCGCATATCGCGGTGAACTGGCTGACCGGGCTTGCCAGCCGGAAGATGAAGCCATGACGCCGGAAAACAGCGACGACGACGGCTTCTCGATCCTCGAGATGATCGTCGCCATGACCATTCTCGCCCTGGTCCTCGGCATCGCCAGCCAGACGATCGTGCTCGCCAGCCGCAGCATCGTGATAGCGCGGGAACAAATGGAGGCGGCGCGCAAGGTCCGCGCGATCATGGCGCAGTATGACGCCGGAGCCGAAAGCGGCGGGACGGCTGGGCTCGACGCCATTGCCCAGTCCGGCTGGACAGTCAAGATTCAGCCGATGGGTGACGGCAAGGCAAAGCTCGATGCCATCGTCATTGAAAAGAGCGGCGCGGCGGGAACATTTCTCACCTTCATGCCTGTCAGGCAGCGGCAATGAGACGTCTTTTTCCTCACGCCGCAATGTTCCTCCCGGTTTCATTCCGCTGGGAGAACTGGTGTGTCGAAAGGGACACGGCCGCCGGATCGCACCCGATCGCGAAACGATCGCTGATCGAAGGATTTGCGCTGATCGACGTTTTGGTGGGGCTTGCGCTTGTCGGCGTGGTTTCCGCGTTGATGGTCATTTTTCTAGGGCAGGCGCGAACGATGATGCGCATCCAGAACGCCACCCAGATGCAGATGGAGGTAGACGCGGCGACGCGGTTTCTCGAAACCGCGCTCAGCAGCGCCGAGACCCTGCCTTTGACGCAGTCGACACCGGACGACGTGATCTATTTCAGCGGAGGACCCGACCGGCTGCAATTCAATGGCGTCACGGCAATCGGTTTCGGCTCGTCCGCGCTCAGGCAAGTCCTGGTCCAGCCCGCGGGCAACAGCCTGACCATCATTCAGATGCCGCGGCGGGGCGGCGCTACAGCGGCCGACGACAGGACGGCAAACCAGGCGGTGCCGCTGATTGCCGGCGTGACCGGCATGCAGTTCGAATATCTCGACGGCTCGAAGGGATCATGGTCAGCCGACTGGAAGCTCAACCGCCGCGTTCCGGCCGCGATCCGTTTCAAACTATCCGTCGCCAGGAATGGTGCGACCTATGCGTCCGACGGCTTTGCACGGCTGAGCTTGGCAAGCCTATCCGGAGAGCCACATAACTGACGTGGCCGTTTCCCGAGCGGGGCCCTGCCCGGCCCCGGATCAGAAGGCCAGCATTAGTTAGTGACGTCCTGGTCTTCGCCGGTTCCGTCGGGCTTGCCGTCACGCCCGAAGGTTCGGATCGCGACGCCGCTGGCATCGGCCTTCAACTCGTAGACATAGGGCTTGCCCCAGGGGTCGGTGAGACCGCTGGTCGTCTTGAGATACGGGCCGTTCCAGTGCTTGTCGCCGGGCGGCGCCGTCACCAGGGCCTTCAGCCCTTCGTCATTCGACGGGTATTTGGCGTTGTCGACATAGTAGAGTTCGAGCGCGCTCTCGATGTTCTTGATCTGCGCCTTGGCAGCGCTGGTGCGGGCCGAGCCTAGATAGCGCAGCACCTGCGGCGCCACCAGCGTGGCGATCAGCGCGATGATGGCCAGCACGACGAGAAGCTCGACCAGGGTGAAGCCGGCCTCGCTTTCGTCGGCCCGCTTGTATCCGGTCGAGCCGGTACGACGAAAAATCTGCATCACGGCATCCCCAAATTCAATCCGACAGATTGTTCGAGCATCCAGCTCAAGCCCAGTCCAAGCGCAACGAACGGCCCGAACGGAACACGCATTCGCGCTGCCGCAGGTCCGGCGGCAACAACTTGCCCGCCGACAAACAGCAGCGCGGCGGCGCTGGCGATGAACAGCAACACCGGCAGAAGCAGCGGATTGATCCACAACGCCGCCGCGGCCAGCATCTTCACGTCGCCAAGCCCCAGTCCGATCCTGCCGGTGAGCAGGAAATGGCCGCGCCGCAGCACCCAGAAGACGGCCAGCGTCAATGCGGCGACAAGCAACTGCATGGCCGCACTGTCAGGCTGAACGATCAGCTGAAAACCAAGCCCGCTCACCGCGAGCGCCAAATTGAGCGGGTCGGGAATGACCTGCCGCCTGAAATCGACAGCGGCAATGGCGACCAGTATGGCGGCCAGGACCAGGCCGGCAACGATCAGGATCGCGACATTCGTTTGCATGGTCAGTAGGCCAGTCTCTTCACATCCTGCTGCAGCTTGGTACCGCCGCGCCGCTGCTGGATGGGCGTTTGCAGATTGATCTTGCCGCGGAACTCTTCCGTCACCTCGCGGGCCTCATTGATATCGCGAACGACATGCGGCTGGATGAAGATGATCAACTCGGTCCGCTTGATGCCGTCATCCTTCTGCTTGAACGCGTTGCCGATAACCGGGATGTCGCCAAGGATCGGCACCTGGGTGCGGCCGACGCTGTTTTTTTCCTGGATGAGACCGCCAAGCGCCAGGGTCTCGCCATCATTGACCATCACGCGCGTCTGGACCTTGCGCTGCTGGATGGTCGGCGAATCGATGCCGGAGCTCTTCGTTGGGGTGGCGTCGCTGACCTCCTGCTGGATGTCGAGCATGACGCGACCTGCATTGTTGATGCGCGGCGTCACCGTCAGGATGACGCCGGTGTCCTTCATCTGCACCGAGTTGATGATCGGCGCGGTGCCGTTGCCGGTGTCCTGGGATTGCTGAGTCAGGATCGGCACCTGGTCGCCGACCTGCAGGATGGCTTTCTGGTTGTTGAGCGCCATGATCGTGGGCGCCGAAATGACATTGACGTCGGTTATCGAGGAGAGTGCGTTGAGCGTCACCTGGATGTTGTCGGTCGCATAGCTCCAGCTGAAGCCTCCCGTGAAGGCCGCCGCGGCCCCCTTGGCCAGGTCGGACACCGATACCTTGGTGCCGCCATTTTCGAAGAACCAGCGCAGGCCGTATTTCAAATCGTCGTCGAGCGTTACTTCGGCGATCACCGCTTCCAGCATGACCTGTGTCGGCAAAACATCCACCTTAGTCAGGATCTGCTGGATGCGCTCATAGTCGCGCGCCGTGGTCTGGATCAGCAGCGCATTGTTCTCGACATCGGCGACCACCGTGGCATGGGCAGGCCACTCGCTGTCCTGCTGCGCCGGCAGCGAAGGCGACGGCCCGGTCAGCGGCGCCGGCGTGACGCCGTCCGACTGCATGGCGATCGGCGTCATGTCGGGCGAGACGTTCGAGCCGGCCGAGCCGCCTTCGGTCTTGACGGTGGTGCCGAGCACCGAGCTCAGGACCGAAGCCAGCTCCTTGGCCGGCCGGTTCTGGATCTGGTAGACGAAAAGCTGCTGCTCGTTGGTCTCGGCCAGCCGGTCCAGCTTGCCGATCCAGGTCGCGGCCCGTGCCAGATAGGCTGGACGCGAAGTGATCACCAACACCGAGTTCAAACGATCGTTGGGGATGAACTTGATCACCTTGGCGCCGGGACCGTCCTTGGTGCCGAAGATGGAGTCGAGTTCCGTCGCCACAGCCTCCGGCTTCGAGGCTTTCAGTGGATGCAGCGCCACCGACATGCCGCGCATCCAGTCGACGTCGAACACCGAGACCGCCTCGCGGATCGCCGCGAGATCGGTGTTGTTGCCGGCGACGGTGATGAGGTTGCGCGTCGAATCGACCCGCAGCACCGAACCCTGCCGCGTGATCGGCTCGAGGATGGTCTTCATCTCGTCGGCGGCGATGAACTGCAGCTGGATGACCTGCACTTTCACGCCGGGACCCGACGGCGAGACGGAGGGCACGCTGACCGCCGGCGTGCTCGACAAGGTCTCCGACAGCGGCACGACCTGATAGGTGCCGGCGCGTTTGACGATGCCGGCGCCGTTCACGGCAAGCGCCGATTCAAGGATATCCGACAGCGCCTCCTTAGAAACCGGCTTCGAAGTCTGCAACGTCACCGTGCCCTGGACGCGCGGATCGACGACGTAGTTGACCTGAAGCGCGTCGCCCAGCACCGCCTTGGCCGCCTGCGCCACCGGCGCGTTGACGAGGTTGAGCTCATACTGCCCGCTGCCGTTGCCGGTCACCTGAGCAATGGGAGCCGACGAGCCGACAAAGTCGCCCGACCCCTGATACTGCGCGCCATTGAAGCGCTGCGCCCGCTCCGCCGCCGAGCCGATGGTCGCGGGGCCGGTATAGCCCGCCCGCAAGGGCGAGTTCTTGGCATGCAGGCTCTCGACGGTCTCGGTGAAGAAGTCCCCGCCCGACGGCGACTGGCAGCCGCCCATCGCCAGCAGCATGAACAACACGACGCGACTGACTAGCTTGACTGGCATCTACCCGATTCCCCTGGAGTTTTACTTTAGGGCTTCTTGTTGGTGGGTGGGGGGATTGATGAAGGGCGGCGTGATCTATCCACAGGGTTGGTGGCGGGATGAGGCAGATTGCCAACCAGGCACACTTGGACGGCCGACTATGTCTGCGAGCGCCGACACACAGAAAGCCTGATCTGCATGTCGCTTCGCTGCACCAAGCAGTGCGGCGATCTTGGGACTATGAAGTGCAACGCGATAAATGCACCAATCGTAGCAACGTCTTCGGTGCGTCGTACCAAATTACGTCGGTGCGCAATCTTTTGGGTAAAGTCTTCCTCGGAAAGATTCTGGGTACCTCACAATAAAATGCGCAACGTCAAAACTCTAAGTTATTTTTCACATCATATATTATTCTATCAAAATACCTCATTATAGAGAATATATCGCCGCTTTTAGCAGGAAATATCTTTACCGTCTCCCTATTCGAAGTGATCTCTATATATTTGCTATTTTTATCATCCGGTAAAGACACGCCTGAAATATCCTCATAAAGAATGGTATCACTCTCCCATCTTTCGCATCGCAAGCCTCGTTCAAAAAAATAGACCTTTCCTGTCTGTTGATCTGCAGCATAGACTCCAATAAATTCGCCTAAAGATTGAGCAATTTCACCGGCGGCGTTTTCCTCCACCTTTGTCAACGGCCGCATTTCATAGTTCTCTAATCTTGACAGTATTCGATGCGATCTTGATTTGGCTGTCATTTTTTTTCCTACTTGTTCAACGGTATGTTAATCGTATCTACATATTGGCTTCCAACTTTTTCTGTAGTCATTCCATATCTATTTGTCAGAATATTACCCAAATCTTCGTTTGCAATGTTTCCTTCTATTCTAAGCGAGGTAGCTCCGACAGAGTTTGCGTATGCCCGCAAGCTAGAAAAAGCGTTAAAAGGATTTGCTATTTTTGCTTGGACCATATCGACTCTGACGGTCATAATTCCATCTTTCATTGTCACGGTCCCTTTCAGCTGCTTTATATCGCCCTTGATCCCCAAATCTTTGGCGGTTAATGGCCTGCTAAAGTCTTTCCGGGCTTTGTTTTGATCGCCGTCGTCCTTGTTCGGATCCGGTGGTGTCGCAGCTGTACCGGAAACATCGGGCCCACTGGGAGCGTTGCCACTGCCGCCGTCATCATTGCCTTTGACGGACAGGCTGGTGGTAGCCTTCATTCCTAACACCCCGCCTAGTAGCCCCGCCACGCCAAGCCCTATTCCATTCATACCGCCTGTCGGATTTGCTGACCAGCCGCCACCTACATTGCCGGCGCCACTTGCGCCCCCGGGCAGACTGTGCGAGCCGAGCGGATCGCTGCCGTCGCCGCGAAGTGTGTGTCCGTTGGGATCGCTTTTGTTGACTGGATCGTTCCCGGAATAGGAATACCGATTCGTCCCAACACCAGGCTTTGTCGGATCCCAGTCATCGGGCGAGATGAAGCGCACCGGTTTGGCATTTAGGCGCACCTTGTGCGGTAAATGCAGCCCAAATCCTGCCGACGCATAGACACCGGCCGTGCCGGATATCATCAGTGAGACCGTGAGCAGCACAGCCACTAGGCACTGCAGAATTTTGGCTCTCGTCGCCCTCATTACAAATCCCCGCCGCGGTGAAATCGCCTGTCGTTCTAATTCAATTTCGGGTCGCGCCATCCAAGCGCCTCTGCCGTCGCGAATGCCTGCTTGTTGGCTTGGTAGAGCTCATTCGCGTAAGTGACTTTGTCGGCCGGAATATCGCTCTGCTTCGGATATTTCTTGATGATCTCTGCATCGAGCAGCCGGTAGTAAGCCGTGCCCTTCTTCACCAGCGTGTAGGCATTGGCCGGATAGGCATCGATCAGCACATCGGCGACCGCGATGGCGTCCTCGTAGCGGCCGGTCTCCAGAAGGTAATCGAGCACCGGCGTTGCTAGTACGGATAGCGCTTCCCGTCGCGACAGCGTCTTGAGATAGACGCCGTTGGCGATCGCTTCGTCGGTCATCGGCAATTTTTCGCGATACCAGATGTCGCGCGTGAAACCGGCGCCGCTGGTCGTCTCGAGGTTCCAGGTCTTGCCCGTCGTACTGTCGGTAAACTTGACGAACGCATGCAGAGGCGCCGTCGACAGCGTCACGTTGATGCCTAGCCGCTGCCCGAGTGTGACGAACAGCGCGGGCATCGAGACGCAATTTCCTTTCCTGGTCGCAAGATAATTGGTCAGCGATTGCGACCCGGGTTTTTGTCCATAGGGGTCGGAGTGGTCGTATTCGAACGGCCTGCCATTGTTCCACCAGCCGCCCTCATAAAGGTAGGTGCGCAGCGCCTTCATCTTCTCCATGCTGGTCGCAGCGGCATCAGGCGGCAGCGTAGCGAGCATCTTGTTGACGGTGCCTACCATCCGGTCGATCTTGGCAAGCGCGCTAACATCATCGATCGCCGGATCGACAAACTTGTCGACCGCCAGCTTGGCCCGCCCAAAATCAATCTCGCCTTCCGACGCATTGACCAGCCCCCAAACGAAAGCCGCCGGGATCGATGGGCCTAAATCTCCGGCCGCTGCCGATTGAAAGCCAACAAGAAGCAACAACCCGGCGATGATTGCCGACCGGAGCGCCGGTAGGGATGCAATGCTCCGGGACTTGGAGGCGATCATGGATCGCGCTCCTTTTCGCCCGGATCAGCCGGCACGAACCGTCCCAGCACCGGATCCATGTATCGTGCGTTGAGGTAGAGCAGCCCGGTCTCGGGATCGAAGCGTTCGCCGATGTAGCTCTTCTGAGTCTGGAAGCCTGAGTTGAGCCGCTCGCCATAGGTGGCGTAGTTGGTGGCCTCAGTGATGGCGCCTGAGCTGTCGGTGACCATGCGCACCGAGGCCAAGTGATCGCGGTGCAGGAAGTATTTTGCTGCGCCCACCACCTTCACGTCGGGGTGCGGATAGCGGGTGTAGACCTCTGAGCCCGGAATCGCCGGGTCGATCTCGACGGAAGCGTCAGGATAGAGCGTGGTGGCGAAGGTTGAGGCCTTCTTCGCCCGCGCGCCGTCAGGACCATAGCTCAGGTTGACGGTGTTGGAGGCGAGGCTGACCGTCTTCAGCCGGTTGGCCTCATCCCAGGTGAGTGTCCGGCTGCCATCCGAGGTCAGGTTGCCGTTGGCGTCATAGGCCATGGCGTTGGCGCCGACACTAGTTGGCGCATGCGGCCGTGGCGCTGTCGCCGCCGGGTAGGTGTAGGTGCCGGCAACACGGGTTCGCGAGGTGAGATTGTCGTTGGCGGCATAGACGAAGGTCTCGTCGAGCGTGTTGTCGCCAAGATTGTCGGATGAGGTCAGCCGGTCGGCATTGTCATAGCCATAGGTCCAGCTGTCGGAGGCCGTCAGCCCCGTCGTGCCGGTGATGCGGCCAAGGTTATCGCGGGCATATTGATCATCGAGCAGAACGGTTCCGCCCCTGGACGTTGTGACACGCGTCACCCAGCGGCGGGTGGGCGAGTAGGTGAAGGCGGTTTTTATCCCGTTGGCGTAGTTGATCTCTCTGGTCTGGCCATCGGCCTCGTAAATGGTCGAGGTGATGAAGCCGGGTGCCGAGGCGAGCTTGTTGCCGGCGGTGTATTGCAGCGGTGAAGCAGTCGTGCCGAAGTCGAGTTGTACCGGCAGGTACTGTGTCGCCAGTGTCTGCCCGGACGCATCACGCACACTGGTCGTGGTGTGGGTCAGGCCTGCGATGGTGGCGTCCTGGCGCCCGACCTTGCTGAAGCCGTCGTATTTGAGGCTGT
>NZ_SRUZ01000001.1:0-44287 GCF_004791165.1 Mesorhizobium sp. M8A.F.Ca.ET.218.01.1.1
AGAAACCGGAGATCCATCTCAAGACGCTCGGCAAGTCGGCCGAAGAGATGGTAGATACCCTGGAACACTGGCTGGACGAGCGTGACATTGCCGAAGAGCAATATGACAATGGCGGCGGCATCTGACGCTTTTTGCTTTAGAATACGAGTGACGCGTCGATTGAAGGAGAACGCTGGCATGGTTCGGGTCGTTGGCTTCCTGCTCTGGCGTGTGCCAAGCCCGGCATGCTGATTGGCAAGCGGAACCCGTCGCCAGTTGCGCCCGTGGCACGGTCGTTCTCGAACGCTGCAAGCCTTTCGCAGGATGACAAAGAGGGCCGTCGGAAGCTGGGCGTGTTACGTGTGCCTGGCTCATCCGTTGACGCAAACAAGTCGCATGACGGTGTGTCGGGATCCATGGGACTGCGCCAAAACTCCGGCGAGGTAGTATTTGGGCGCCACGTTCGCCGCTTTTGCATGATCTGCTTGTGTCTCTTTCGCTTGTTGTCGCCGGCCTTCGCGCAGGACGATGGCGAGGACGAGGACGAAGAAGATAGCGCCGTGTGCGACATCGATGTCGGCGGGTCCGGCTCGGAAAGCAAACCGCTCAGCGCAACCGATGGCACGGGGTCGCATCGCTACCTCGTCAACGGCGTTTGCTACGATCTATCCGGAAGCCTGCAGGGCACCCTGCAACACACCAATGCTCCGGAGCCGCATTTGGGACCTGGTTCAAGAACCGCCCGGACTTTCAGCTCCGAAGCGGATTTGCGCCTTGCGGCTGCGCGGCTGACGGGATCCGGACCGTTCAAGTTCGTCTTCGGTATTTCCTGGAGCTATAACTCCGACGATGGTTTCGACGCAGCGCCCACCTTGTCCGAAGCAACAATCGAATACGCGGGGGTAAAAGTTGGCTACGCTGAATCCCTCATGAACGCCTGGTCGGGCGATTTCCAGTTCACCGCGTCGTCGCCGTCGCTGAGCAGTTATCTGGCTTCCTACAAATACGAGATCACCGACGATCTATCGTCCTCTGTGGCGGTCGAGGCCGGTCCTCCGACCAGCCGCGGTGCAACCACCTGGGAATTCCCCAAGACGCCGCCGTATTTCACGGCGCAGCTCCATTACGAAAAAGACGACTGGATCATGCAGGTTTCGGCGGCCGCTCGTCGGCAAGAGACGCCGGCCGCGCGCTTGCTCGATTTGTCGGCCGGCAGCCGATTCGGTTGGGCAGCGACAGCCGGCCTTACGGCGCCGGTTAGATTTGCCGGTGAAGACGATAATTTTAGCGCCGGCCTTGCCTATTCGGTAGGCGCGCCTGCTTTCCTTGGCACCGAAGCCGACGCCGCCGCTTTCGCCGCGCGCTTCCCCACCGTCGGCCCGATACAGGGTTGGAGCGCCGTGGCTTCGTACCATCATGAATGGTCGGACAAATGGGAGTCGAACGCGTTCGTAAGCTATGTCGCGGTGAATCTCGACCTGTTCGCGACCAACCCCTCGATCAGACCGAAGCGATACGGCGTAAATTTGATCTATCAGCCCACGGAAAAGTGGACGATCGGCACGGAAGTGGATGCGCTTAGCACACATGTCGCGCTCAACGGCGCGGTCGGTCTTATTCCGGGTGCCGATTTGAAAGGGACGACGGACTTCCTGTGGGTTACACGTGAATTTTGATCGGTTCGATGTAAACACGATCATCAAAGCTGTTGCCTCGCGGGATCTTCGACTTTTCTCCGCGCTACGAGAGCAAGAAGCCCGACAAACCTATCGTGCTAATTAGTGGCCGTTTCGGATCGCCGGCTGAAGCTCCTGGGCGGCATCCCCGCCCAGGAGCGAAAGGCGCGCGTGACCGTCCCGTGATCAGCAACAGCGCTGCGCTCCGGAACAAATGGGGCTCCTTCGGCGCAAACTGGGACGGTGGGACCGCAGAAGGCTGGCACGGCCCCAACGGACAGGCGCATCGCGCCTGTCCGGGAGCACTATTGCCAGAAGCCACCCAAAGTCACTGTATGTTGACGACGACGTAGCGCCCGCTGGAGGCCTGATAATACCTGCCGCCACAGTGCCACAGTACGGGGCCGTAGACGGTGGTTTTCACGCATGCGGCCGGGAGGCTGTTCACGTAGACACTCGTCCGACGGATTGTTCGGCGGGTGGTGCGCCTCGCAACGCCAGCGACGCTGCCGGGCGTGAGCGGATGGCCAACTCGCGCCTGCGCGTCGCCGACGAAAGAGGGGAGCGGTACAACTGTGTCGATCAGTCCGCCAAAAATCATGGTGACGGCGATCGCAGCCGCACCACCGGCCAATCTCAAGCTAAGTCTTGTCATCGTTCATCCTCTCTATAAATCAAATACCTGCGGCAAGCGCTACTTGGCCGTCAGGATCTTTATCGGCGCCGCGACGGGTAAAGTAAGAACGCGGGTCGTGGCGCCGGCCAGCCCGCCCTCTTCCTGATCTGGAATACCCTGCGCCAGGGCCTTGCGAAGATCCGGCGCAATTTCCGCGACTTGGGCGAACTTGCCGTGATTGGTCGCATCGTTGGCTTTCACATCAGGCAAGTCAACGACTATCGCGCCGAGTTCTGCGAGTTCCGCCGTGTTGCTGCTCGCCCCAATCCGATCTTTGCCGCCAGCGATAAGCCTCGACAGACCCAATGCTTTGTCGTCGCGCGAGACAATGATCAAAAACGGCTTTTTTGGTTTCCCAATTCGCTGCATTTCCGATTTGAATACGTCCTCGTCGATGTCGGGGGCGGCGAGTATCACCGTACCAAGCTTGCTGGCGGAAGTGAGGTTTCCCGATATCTTGATTTGCCGAAATGCCTCGACGGTCACCCAGTTGCCCATCGAATGCGCGAGGACGTTGATTTCATCGGCATCGCTGGCCAGCAAAAGGCGCAGCGTCCGCTCCAATCCGTCGCGAGCGATGGTCGCGCTGTTGTTGTCGTACACGCAGTCCAGCGTCTTGCCCCGCGAGGCCCAAACGCGATAACCCGCCGAAGGATGGAATTCATCAGCGGATCGCGGAAGCCGGTGAATACCATCCACGCCATCGACTACGAGTTCTATGAAGAGCTCCACACGGTCATCGAGCGTGAGCCGAGTTCGATGCTCGATCCGGAAATGCTGGGCCTGTTTGCCTCCATCGGCATCCAGAAGGGCAAGCCCTTCGCGCCGGACGAGCGAATGAAGAAGCTGCTGGTCGAAGCGCTCGCTATCGGCAACGCAACCGCCCGCGCGCTGGCCTTCCGCCCTCGCCTCGACGGCGCCCAACTCTATCCAAACAGCTCCTGGAACGCGGCTTCGTGGACGGCAGCTATGAATGGCTCCGGGACGGCGGCGAGGGCGGCCGCAATCTCGACTCCAGGACCATGTTCTTCTACCAGGCGACGGTGAACACGCCCGCCATGGTGCAGAAAATGATCGGCGTCGGTTCCCAATACGCCTATGCCTCAACCGACGTGAACGGCGACTATCTGGACGGTGCCAAGACGTACAGCCTCCACATTCCCGCTAATCCGCCGGTCAAGGATTTCTGGTCCGTGGTGATCGGCGATCCGCAGACGCGCTCGGAGCTTGAGACGGGCCAGACCTTCCCGAGCAAGAACAACAAGCGCGACAAGCTCGCCGAGAACTCCGACGGTTCGGTCGATCTCTATTTCGGCCCGAAGGCCCCTGAAGGTAAAGAGGCGAACTGGGTCCAGACCGTCGCCGGGAAGGGATGGATGGTATCCGATTCTTCGGCTTTATGGCCCGCTCGAACCCTGGTTTGACAAGACCTGGCGGCCGGGCGAGTTTGAGGTGGTCAAGTAGCAGGGTTCCGCGTTCGATCCGGCATGGTTCGTTCGATTGCGGGAACGTCTGGTCGTACTGTCGATCGAAACTTGCCGGAGCGCTCGATGAGCAATGCACTGCCCACTCGAATTGGTCTTCTACTGTCGGCCGTCATTCCGATTTTCCTTTGGGTGCTCCTTGGAGCTTCCTGGGCCCAGCAGCCTCCGGACGGCGTGCCGCCCGAAAAGGCACGGCAATTCCTCGACCTGCTGTCCGATCCGGAGGTCAAGGTATGGCTCGAAGGAAAGATACCGGTAGCCGCCGAGGAACCGTCTGCCGCATCGCTGGCCGACGCAATCTCGAACTGGGAGCTGGCCGTTCGCGCACGTCTCGTCGCGCTCACCGATGCCATTCCTCGCATCCCGCAGGAGGCAGCTAACGCCGCCGGCGTCGTCTCGCGCGACGTGAATTCAGGTAGGCCCGGGCTGGTGATCCTGATCCTGGCAGTGCTGACTGTCGTCGGCTTCGGCGCCGAGTGGTTGGTCCGCCGGGCTTTGTCGCCTGGCGGTTCTGACCCAACAATTGATCCCGGACAGGCAGCCCTGTCCGAGGTCGCTGCCTTGCTGACATTTGCTCTGGCAGCCATCGGCTCGTTCCTCGCGTTCGACTGGCCGCCTTTGCTGCGCCGCATCGTGCTGACTTTGCTGCTCGCCTTCATCGCCGTGCGTGTCGTCCGCGCAATTGTCAGGTTGCTGTTTGGACTCGCCGGCGCGGAGAGCAGGACGCCGGATGAGACGCTGACAACAGTTCCTGTTGCAAACTCGACCGCGCAGCGTTTCTGGCTTCGGCGCGTGAGCCTCATCGCCGGCTTTCTGCTGTTTGGCTGGGCCGTGGTCAGCCTCATGCCGAGCATCGGTTTCTCGGTCGACGTGGCGCGGGTGGTTGCCCTGCTTTGTGGCCTGGGCATGTTGGCCATCGCCATCGAAATCGTCTGGCGGCGGCCGGGCAGCGCAGCTTCCGCTGCCAGGCATTCGCTGCTGACGCTCTATCTGATCGCGCTTTGGCTGGCCTGGGTGGCAGGACTGCTCGGCGTGCTGTGGCTCGGCCTCTATGCGCTGCTATTGCCGGTGGCGGTGCGTGGGGTTGGCAACGTCGCACAGGCCTTCGCCAGCAGAGCGCAGCGCAGCGGCGCCCTCGGCATCATGCTGAACGTGCTGATCGTCAGGGGAGCCAGGGCAGCGATGATTGGCGCGGCGGTCGCTTGGCTCGCCTATGTCTGGCGCATCAGGGCTGCTGCCCTTGCCGGCAGTGAAACAGGCGCGATCGTGA
This sequence comes from Mesorhizobium sp. M8A.F.Ca.ET.218.01.1.1, assembly GCF_004791165.1. Classification (GTDB taxonomy): domain Bacteria; phylum Pseudomonadota; class Alphaproteobacteria; order Rhizobiales; family Rhizobiaceae; genus Mesorhizobium. The sequence goes on from NZ_SRUZ01000001.1 coordinate 5,086, forward strand.
TTTCGGGCCTGCTCAATAGCATCATCATCCTCCTGGTAGCGGATCTGCTGTGGCAGCTGGCGAAGGCGCTGATCGCTTATCGGATGGAGCTCGCGTCAAAAGACGGGTCAAGCGCGGACGACCTTGCCCGCAGCGGCCGGCTGCGTACGCTGCTGCCGATATTCCGCAACGTGCTTGCTGTCTTCATCGCGGCCGTCGCAGTGCTGACAATCCTGTCCGGACTGGGCGTGCAGATTGCACCTTTGATCGCCGGCGCGGGCATTTTCGGCGTCGCTATCGGCTTCGGTTCGCAGACACTGGTCAAGGACGTGCTGAGCGGCGTTTTCTATATGCTCGACGACGCTTTCCGTGTCGGTGAGTATATCCAGAGCGGCAGCTATAAGGGCACCGTCGAATCGTTCAGCCTGCGATCAGTCAGGCTGCGGCATCACCGCGGCCCAATTTTCACCGTGCCGTTCGGCCAGCTCGGCGCCATCCAGAACATGAGCCGTGACTGGGTGATGGACAAGATGGCTCTCAGCATCACCTACGATTCTGACATAGACCTCGCTCGCAGGCTCATCAAGAAGATCGGTCAGGAGCTGGCCGCGGATCCCGAGTTCGCGGCCGATACGATCGAGCCGCTGAAAATGCAAGGTGTCGACAGTTTTGGCGACTCCGGGATCGACATCAGGATGAAGCTGATGACCAAGCCGGGAGGTCAGTTCGGCATCAAGCGGCGAGCCTTCATGATGATCAAGAAGGCATTCGACGAGAACGGCATCAAGCTCGCTGTTCCCACCGTGCATGTGGAGGGTGGCGGCGACAACGCGGCCGCCGCGCAGCAACTACTCAAGCTGAAGCAGGCTAAGAGCTAGCGGCAAACCCGGCGCCTGATGGCACTTCCGAATCCGGCCCGCTTTGTGACAACGCCACTGCGAGACTTGGCGAAAAAGGCCGGGACACCCCCTGCACTGCAGATTTGATCTGGCACAAATTGGGTCGTGATTTCGATCGGTATGATTATCTATGGTTCTAAATCTGCTCATCGGCACAATCGTCATAAGCCTGACGGTGCTGGTTCATACCTTTGGCCTTATCGCCGTCACACATGCGATGGGATACCTTGTGTCCCGCTTTCGCATGCACGGGCGCCGCAGCCGCATCGTCGCGATGATCAGCGTGGTGATGGGTCTCTTTGCCGTCATGACCACGGAGGTCTGGCTTTGGGCTGGGCTATACCGGATGCTCGACATCTTCGCCGATTTCGAAACTGCCTTGTACTTTTCCACCATCACTTTCTCGACGGTTGGTTACGGCGACATCGTGCCCGCCCATGCGTGGCGCGTCCTGGCGGCACTCGAGGGCGTGAACGGGTTCCTGCTAATCGGCTGGTCGACAGCCTACCTGATAGCAGCAGGCACCCGCATCGGGCCCTTCAAGGCCGGCGAGCATTTTTGACCGCAGCAGATGCTCCCATTTGCTCCCGATCAATGAACGCGCGTCAATCTGTCGGTAGGCTTTCTGTCGATGGTAACCACGAATTGCTCAGGGACAGGCGAGAGGAAGACATCCGCTTTCTGCTTCTTTCGACGAATTGACTATGTGCTACGGGAACCGCAGACCGGTCAGATCGGGAGGAAAGACATCAGGTTGGGAGGATTTAAGCATGGGCGAGGATCTATACGGCCATCATGCCGACCGCATCCAGGCGGCGATTGCCTCGGACGCTGCAGCGAAGTCCGCACTGGTTGCTTCCTGGCGACGGTCTTCCAATTTGCATCGGCTCGATCCAGCCGACTGTAGCCCCCCACGCTATCTGACGGAGGCGGAACTGGGACAGGCCGGGCAACGCATCGAACCTCTCGTCCAAGCTGCCCAATCGAGTCTCGACCGGCTCTATCTCGCGGTTGGCGGCGTCGGGTGCTGTGTCCTGCTTGCCGATCGTGACGGGGTGCCGGTCGAACGGCGCGGTGCGCCCGTCGATGACGAGACGTTTCGTTCCTGGGGTTTGTGGACTGGCTCCGTCTGGAACGAGGAAAGCCAAGGCACCAACGGGATCGGCACCTGTCTGGTCGAGCGGCGCGCTCTCACGATTCACCGTGACCAGCATTTCCATACGCGCAACACGCTGCTCAGTTGCACCACCGCTCCTATCCACGATCATGAAGGGAATCTTGTAGCCGCGCTTGACGTGTCTTCCTGCCGGGCTGATCTGACCGAAGCCTTCGCCAATCTCATCTCGATGGCTGTGGTCGACGCGGTGCGTCGGATCGAAGGTGAAAACTTCAAGATGGCATTCCCAAAGGCGCGAATTCTGCTCGCCCCAGTGACTGACAAAGGCTCCGGAGCGCTGATCGCCGTTGACGCGGACGATCTCGTGGTCGGCGCGACCCGTTCGGCGCGCCTGGCGCTTGGCATTACCCAGCAGTGTCTCGACAAGCCGATGCCCGCCGCCGATTTGTTCGGCTGGGCTGAGCGCGGCTCCAAAATTCTCGCTGAGGCAGAGCGCGGGGCTCTCCAGCGTGCACTCGCGCGCGCTGACGGAAATGTCTCGGCTGCAGCTCAGGCGCTAGGGATCAGCCGCGCGACGCTCCACCGCAAGCTCAACCGCCTGGATGTCCATCGGTCTCACTGAACTCCCTTGGCGACCATGACTGTCGCAATTCTGCGACACATCATGTCCGACCGCGGTGACCAGTGCGGTGACAACTACGGGCGAAAATCGCAAGTCTCTTCCGAAGCGTCGCATCCCGCGACGTCAGCTTTGGGAGGAAGACACATGAACAAGGTTGAATTTTCACGCTCGGTCAAGGCGCCCTTCGACAAGCGCTATGGCAATTTCATCGGCGGCAAATGGGCCGAACCGCGGTCCGGCCGTTACTTCGAGAACCACTCGCCGGTAAACGGGCAGCTGCTGTGCGAGGTGGCGCGCTCAGATGCCCAGGACATCGATGCGGCCCTGGACGCGGCCCATGCCGCCAAGGATGCCTGGGGACGGACCAGCGTGGCCGAGCGGTCGCTTATCCTCAACCGCATCGCCGACCGCATGGAGGAGAACCTCGATCTCCTCGCCTGTGCAGAAACCTGGGACAATGGCAAGCCGATCCGGGAAACGACCGCGGCCGACCTGCCTCTGGCCATCGACCATTTCCGCTATTTCGCCGGCGCCGTGCGCGGCCAGGAAGGCAGCCTTTCGCAGATCGACGACGACACCGTCGCCTATCACTTCCATGAGCCGCTCGGCGTGGTCGGTCAGATCATCCCGTGGAACTTCCCGTTGCTGATGGCATGCTGGAAACTTGCTCCCGCGCTTGCGGCCGGCAACTGCGTGGTGCTGAAGCCAGCCGAGCAGACCCCGGCCGCTATCCTGCTCTGGGCCGATCTTATCGGCGATCTGCTGCCGGCAGGCGTGCTCAACATCGTCAACGGTTTCGGCCTCGAGGCCGGCAAGCCGCTCGCTTCGTCACCGCGCATCGCCAAAATCGCCTTTACCGGCGAGACCACGACGGGTCGGCTGATCATGCAATATGCCAGCCAGAACCTCATTCCCGTCACGCTGGAACTGGGCGGCAAGTCACCCAACATCTTCTTCAAGGATGTCGTCGCCGAAGACGACGATTTCTTCGACAAGGCTATCGAAGGCTTCGTCATGTTCGCGCTGAACCAGGGCGAGGTCTGCACCTGCCCCAGCCGGGCGCTCATCCATGAATCAATCTACGACAGGTTCATGGAACGCGCCCTCAAGCGCGTCGAGGCGATCGTGCAGGGCGACCCGCTCGATCCGGCGACGATGATCGGTGCTCAGGCCTCGTCTGAGCAGATGGAAAAGATCCTGTCCTACATCGACATCGGCCGCCAGGAAGGAGCGGAGTTGCTGACCGGTGGGGCGCGCAATCTTCTGCCGGGCGACCTCGCCGGCGGCTACTACGTCCAGCCCACGGTGTTCAAGGGTCACAACAAGATGCGCATCTTCCAGGAGGAAATATTTGGGCCGGTGGTATCGGTCACGACCTTCAAGGACGACGACGAAGCCCTCAGCATTGCCAACGATACGCTCTACGGTCTGGGCGCAGGCGTCTGGACACGCGATGCCAACCGCGCCTACCGCTTCGGCCGGGCAATCCAGGCTGGCCGCGTCTGGACCAATTGCTACCATGCCTACCCCGCGCATGCGGCCTTCGGCGGCTACAAGCAGTCCGGCATTGGCCGGGAGACCCACAAGATGATGCTCGACCACTACCAGCAGACCAAGAACATGCTGGTCAGCTACAGCCCGAAGAAGCTCGGCTTCTTCTGATCGCTGCGCCCATGCGCGCGGCCCCAAGGGACCGCGCGCATGACTGGAAACCGGATAAGACCATGCATGCAAAAGTCACAGCGACGCCGGCAGCCCTTGAACTGATCACGGAGATCGTCACCGATCATGGCCCGGTGCTGTTCCATCAGTCCGGTGGCTGCTGCGACGGCTCTTCGCCAATGTGCTATCCGGTGGCTGGCTTCATCATCGGTGACCAGGATGTGTTACTCGGCCACATCGGTGAGGCGCCATTCTACATCGGGGCCTCGCAATTCGAAGCCTGGAAGCACACCGATCTCATTATCGACGTGGTGGCTGGTCGCGGCGGCATGTTCTCGCTCGACAATGGACGCGAGAAGCGATTCCTGACGCGGTCGACGATTTGCGCTGTCAGATGAGGATGTGGGTCATCCATCGGGTCATGGACACGGCCGTCATAGGCTTGACGGCCCTGACACAACGTTCGGTCCCATCGCATTCAGTTCGCGACCAAGCCGCCGCTCAGACCGCTACCGAATGTCTCGCCTTGCCGGTTTCGAAATACTTGTCGAACTTCGCGGCGACGCTTCTGACAAAGGGCCGGCTTTCCACCGGCACGACGAAGTGGTCACCGTTCAATTCAAGCATCGGCGCTGGATCAAGCAGGGCGGTCGAGCTTGCCTTGCTGAGAAGCTTTTGGCCGGCTTCGCCGAAGCGCTCGACCAAGTCGATCGCGGAAAAGGCGAAATCGCACATCAGCCGTTCGATGATCCAGCCGCGAACGCGATCATCCACGGAGAACGCGATGCCTCTGACGGTCGCCAGCCCGCCGTCAGCCACCATGCGGCCATACTCTGTGGTCGAAGGCATGTTCTGTGCATAGCCTTGCCGATACTGGCTGATGGATGACGGACCGAGGCCGATCAAGGTTTCGCAGCGATCCTCGGTATAGCCCTGGAAGTTGCGGTGCAACGTCCCTGAGCGCGCGGCCAGCGCCAGCGCATCGCCTGGTTTTGCGAAATGGTCGAGCCCAATTGCTTCATATCCTTGGTCGAGGATGGCGCGCGCTGCCAGTTGCGATTGGGCGAACCGCTCCTCCGGGCCTGGCAACCAGGCGTCGTCGATCATTGTCTGATGTTTCTTGAACCATGGCACATGAGCATAGCCAAAAAGCGCGATCCGGTCCGGCTCCAGCGACAGCGCCTGTTGGACCGTGGATAGGACACTCTCCCTGGTCTGGTGCGGCAAACCGTAGAGCAGGTCCAGGTTGACCGATTCGACACCGCGCGAGCGAACGCCGTCGACGACGGCTTTGGTCTGCAAAAAGGTCTGCTCGCGATTGATGGCCTTCTGGACCTTGGGGTCGAAATCCTGGACGCCGAGGCTCGCTCTCGTCATGCCTATTTCGGCAAGCGCGTCGAGGCGGGCTTCGTCCATGTCGTTGGGTTCGATTTCGACGCTGATCTTGGCGCCGGGGAGGAATGCAAAGCTGTTGCGCAGCACTGTTGCCAGCGCCACTATGTCCTGCGGTTTGAGCATCGTCGGCGAACCGCCGCCGAAATGGACGGCATGCACGCGGCCCTTGCCTCCGACAAGACTGGCAACGGTAGAGATCTCGGCATGCAGTGAGCGAAGATAGGCCGTCACGGGCTCGTAGTGGCGCGTCTGCTTGGTATGGCAGGCACAGAACCAGCAAAGCTTGTCGCAATAGGGGATGTGCAAATAGAGCGAGATCTCGTCGCCCTCGTTGAGCGCCTGCAGCCAGCCACGACAAGCGGCAGCATCGACGCCCGGATGAAAATGCGGCGCCGTTGGGTAGCTGGTATAGCGCGGCACGTTCTCACCAAGTCTGGCAACTAGATCTGGCCGCATGTCGCAATCAACTCCGGGCTGTGTCGCGCGATACTGCTCACCAGGGGCGACAACCGCCTTGATCTCGGTCAATGCCCATCGGCTGCGGACAAACTGCCGCAAGGCTTTTTGCTGGGCCGATGCTATATCCTGACGGGACCTTTGGTTCCGCGGACGACCACGATGACAGTGCGCCAGGATGTACACAGCGCCGGCATTCCCGTGCTTTGCCAATCATGCGAAGCGCGGCACCACGGTGTTTGCGGAGCGCTCGATCCCGAACAATTGGTCGGCCTCGCCAAGACCTCGTCGAAGCATACCGTTGAACCGGGCGTGGAATTGATTGGCGACGCCGAAACCGTCGACAGTTACTCGAACGTGCTTTCCGGCGTGGTCAAGCTTACAAAGAGCCTTTCGGACGGGCGCCAGCAGATTGTCGGGCTTCAATTTGCTCCCGATTTTCTGGGCCGGCCCTTCAAGGTGGAAAGCGCGATCAACGCCGAAGCCGCAACGGCAGTCTCCCTGTGCTCGTTTCCGAAGGCCGCCATCGAACGGATGATGAAGGAATCGCCGGAACTGGAGCACCGTCTCTTCAAGCAGACGCTGAATGAACTCGATGACGCCCGCGATTGGATGGTGACGCTGGGCCGCAAGAGTGCTTCGGAAAAGGTGGCGAGCTTTCTTCTCATGATCGCCAGAAACATCGACCCCACGCTTGACCCGGCCGCCCAGTCGACAAGTTTCGATCTGCCTTTGACCCGCGCCGACATCGCCGATTTCCTTGGTCTGACCATCGAGACCGTCAGCCGCCAGTTGACCAGGCTGCGATCAGATAGCGTAATCCGGATAGAGAACAATCGGCATGTTGTCGTGGATAGCTTGGACCGGCTGCAGCGACGCTCCGGCGCCTAGGATCAATCGACGATCCCGATCATAGGGAGGACGTGCTCGCGTTCAAACGCTATGTGCCGGCGCAAGTTCTCGAACAGGCCGCGTAACATGAAACCGATGGCCTCGGGGTTCTCGACTGTCTCGCCATGACCGATGGCCAGCAGAATTTCGGTCACCTCACCGGCAAAGCACTCATCTTCCACATGTTCAGCCCGCAGTCGCCGGGTTGAAGCAAGGTTCGCATTACTGCCCACCACGGCCTCCTCGTAGGCGGGGAAGATGACTGTCTCTTCATATCGATGGATGTCGCGCAGCAGCGGGACGATGGCGTTGGCCGTGCCGAGGCACTTCAGACGATCGACGCTGGGCAATGCATCCGCGATTCTCTCCAAGGCATCGCAGAGTTGCAACTTTTCCCTGTGCGCGCGCTTCATCACCGCGGCCGGGACCACTTCTGTGGATCGGTCAACTGGTGCCGCATCTCCATCGCGTACTTCGAACAGCGACGATCCTGGCCCTTTCTTCCGGCTCAACGGCGACCCTCCAGTCATTTGCAGACCAACGCTGCCCAATCCGAAAGCACTGAGCTTTGACATGGATCAAGGCGGCGACAACGCAACTGCTGAATTGGTGTCCACGCGGATTGGCGTCCGCGCATCGGTATACAAGGTCGGGGGCATCTCATGAAGTTCGGCACACCAATCTTCGCTTTGGGCCTGTTCACATTTGCGGCTCTGGTGGCCGCCGGCTTCGGTGCAGATGAGCCTTTCCGACAGCATATGTGGGTGCTTTTTTTCGTGCTGCTCGGTTTTGTCGCCATCCTCCTCCGCAACACGAAATTCGACGTGGCCGCGCCGGTCGACCCCTCCGCTTACATGGACGGACCCATCCGCTACGGCGCCATCGCTACAATGTTCTGGGGGGTGGTCGGCATGCTGGTCGGCGTTGTCATCGCGCTGCAGCTTGCCTACCCTGATCTCAATATCCAGCCCTGGTTCAATTTCGGCCGCCTGCGGCCGCTGCATACGTCGGGCGTCGTCTTCGCCTTCGGCGGCAATGCGCTGCTGTGCACATCATTATACGTCGTGCAACGCACCTGTCGCGCCCGGCTCTTCGGTGGCGATCTCGCCTGGTTCGTGTTCTGGGGTTACCAGCTCTTCATCGTGATGGCCGCGACCGGCTACCTGCTCGGTATCACCGAAAGCCGCGAATACGCCGAACCCGAATGGTATGTCGACATCTGGCTGACAATCGTCTGGGTTGCCTACCTCATCCTGTTCCTTGGCACGATCCTGAAGCGCAAGGAACCGCATATCTATGTCGCCAACTGGTTCTATCTGTCCTTCATCGTCACCATCGCGATGCTGCACGTCGTCAACAATCTGTCGATGCCGGCTTCTTTCCTTGGATCGAAGAGCTACTCGGCGTTCTCGGGTGTCCAGGACGCCCTGACGCAATGGTGGTACGGCCACAATGCCGTCGGCTTCTTCCTCACGGCCGGCTTCCTCGGCATGATGTATTATTTCGTTCCCAAGCAGGCGAACCGGCCGATTTATTCCTACCGGCTGTCGATCATTCACTTCTGGGCGCTGATCTTCCTCTACATCTGGGCCGGTCCGCACCACCTCCACTACACGGCCCTGCCCGACTGGGCGCAGACATTGGGCATGGTGTTTTCGATCATGCTTTGGATGCCGTCATGGGGCGGCATGATCAACGGCCTGATGACGCTCTCGGGCGCCTGGGATAAGATCCGCACGGATCCAATCATCCGCATGATGGTGATGGCCATCGCCTTCTACGGCATGTCCACCTTCGAGGGACCGATGATGTCGATCAAGACGGTCAACTCACTGTCGCACTATACCGACTGGACCGTCGGCCACGTCCATTCCGGTGCGCTCGGCTGGGTCGGCATGATCTCGTTCGGCGCGATCTACTACATGGTGCCGAAGCTCTGGAACCGTGAACGTCTTTATTCGCTGCGGCTGGTCACCTGGCACTTCTGGCTGGCGACGCTCGGCATCGTTGTCTACGCGGCGGTGATGTGGGTATCCGGCATCATGCAGGGCCTGATGTGGCGTGAATACGACGAGCAGGGTTTCCTGGTCTACTCCTTTGCTGAAACCGTCGCCGCCATGCACCCATACTATGTCATGCGTGCCATCGGCGGGGCCATGTACCTCTCCGGCGCCCTGATCATGGCCTGGAACATCACCATGACCATCCTTGGATACAAGCGCGCGGAAGAGCCGATGCCGGGCTCCGCACCCTCCCTGCAGCCTGCCGAATAAGGAGCCAGAGAATGAGCCTGATGGACAGACACGCACTCATCGAGAAGAACGCCACGCTTCTTCTCGTTGGCTCGCTTCTTGTGGTGACCGTCGGCGGCATCGTCGAGATCGCGCCGCTCTTCTACCTCGACAACACGATCGAGAAGGTGGAAGGCATGCGCCCCTATTCGCCGCTCGAACTTGTCGGGCGCAACATCTACGTGCGCGAAGGTTGCTACCTCTGCCACAGCCAGATGATCAGGCCGTTTCGCGACGAGGTCGAGCGTTACGGCCACTACAGCCTGGCTGCGGAGTCGATGTACGACCACCCCTTCCAGTGGGGATCCAAACGCACCGGGCCAGATCTCGCCCGGGTTGGTGACCGTTATTCGAATGCCTGGCACGTCGCGCACCTTGCCGACCCACGCTCGGTGGTGCCGGAATCGGTCATGCCGAGCTATGCCTTCCTGAAGGACGCGCAGATCGAGGTGAAGGATTTCTCTACGCACCTGATCGCCAACAGGCGTGTCGGTGTCCCCTATAGCGATGACATGATCGCCAACGCCAACGCCGATCTGATGGCGCAGGCCGACCCGAATGCCGACCCCTCCGGCCTTCAGAAAAGATATCCCAAAGCCAAGGTCGGCGACTTCGACGGCAATCCGCAAAAGGTGACCGAAATGGATGCCCTCGTTGCGTATCTGCAGATGCTCGGCACATTGGTCGATTTCAAGAATTACGACGAAGCCGCCGGCTACCGCTGAGGAGAGTTATCCATGCAATACAATTTGATGCGGGAGTTTGCTGACAGTTGGGGCCTGGTCGCCATGGCGCTTTTCTTTGTCGGGGCAATTGTCTTCTCCCTCCGCCCTGGCAGTCGCAAGCTGGCCGACGAGGCTGCCCGGATTCCCCTTGAGGACGAGTAATCATGAGCGACGAGCACATCGACGAAATCTCTGGCGTCTCAACCACGGGCCACGAATGGGACGGCATCAGGGAGCTGAACAATCCGCTTCCGCGCTGGTGGGTCATGACTTTCTACCTCACCATCGTCTGGGCGATCGGCTACACGATCGCCTATCCGGCATGGCCACTGCTGCACTCGGCGACGAAGGGTGTGCTCGGCTATTCCAGCCGCGGCGAGGTCAAGAACGAGCTGACCACGGCTGAAGCCGCCAAAGGCAAATATGTCGCGGCGGTGCAATCCAAGACCGTCTCGGAGATAGCCGCGGACGATGCCTTGCGCGAATTCGCAGTCGCTGCAGGTGGCGCCGCATTCAAGGTCAATTGCGTGCAATGTCACGGCTCCGGTGCCCAGGGCTCCAAGGGCTTTCCCAATCTCAACGACGACGACTGGCTTTGGGGTGGCAAGGCTGAGCAGATCCAGCAGACGATCACGCATGGTATCCGCTTCGCGTCCGATCCGGACACGCGCTTGTCGGAAATGCCTGCCTTTGGCGACATCATAACCGCCGACCAGATCGCCCAAGTCAGCGCCTACGTTGCCAGCCTGTCCGGCAAGGTCCACGATGCTAGTCTGATCCAGCCCGGGGCCAAGGTCTTCGCAGAAAACTGCGTTGCCTGTCATGGTGACAACGCGAAAGGCAACAAGGAGCTCGGCGCCCCCGACCTAACCGACGCGATCTGGCTCTATGGCTCAGGCGAGACGGCAATCGCCGACCAGGTTCGCGCACCCAAGCAGGGCGTCATGCCAGCCTGGGGAGCGCGTCTTGGCGAAACCAAGGTCAAGGAACTGGCCGTCTACATCCATTCGCTTGGCGGTGGGGAATAGGAAGCGGGGACCTGTTCTCGACCCTTCACCTTCCAGGCGACGAGGCCCGGCCCAGCCGGGCCTCGACTCTTTTCCGCAACGCCAAGATTGACTTGCATCAACGCGGGCAGGTCCACCGGGCGGCATTGTTGCCCGGCGCATTCAAATCGCCGTCTGCGTGTAGAGCGGAGAAAAGTCGTTGCTGGACAATACGCAGGTAGAGCGGTTGGAAGCCGAGGCGGTCAATTCCGCCAAGATCCGTCAGCCTCTTTATGCGCCGCGCAAGAAGATCTTTCCAAAGCGCGCCTCAGGCAGCTTTCGCCGCTTCAAATGGCTGGTGATGGCGATCACGCTTGGCATCTACTATCTGACGCCGTGGCTGCGTTGGGACCGTGGTCCGTTTGCACCCGACCAGGCGGTGCTGCTCGATGTCGCCAATCGGCGCTTCTACTTGTTCTTCATCGAGATATGGCCGCAGGAATTCTTCTATGTGGCGGGCCTCCTGGTCATGGCCGGCGTCGGTCTTTTCCTGATCACCTCGACTGTCGGCCGTGCCTGGTGTGGCTATGCGTGCCCTCAGACGGTGTGGGTCGATCTGTTCCTCGTCGTCGAACGCGCGATAGAAGGCGACCGCAATGCCCGCATGAAGCTCGATACGGGTCCCTGGACCGCCCGCAAACTGGTGCTGCGCGTATCAAAGCACGCGATCTGGCTGGTCATCGGCGCGGCGACTGGAGGCGCCTGGATTTTTTACTTTGCTGACGCACCGACACTGCTCGGCCAGCTCTGGACCGGCAGCGCCGCACCCGTGGCCTACATCACCATCGCCGTGCTGACGGCAACCACCTACACGTTCGGCGGCCTGATGCGTGAACAGGTCTGCACCTATATGTGCCCATGGCCGCGCATTCAGGCGGCCATGCTTGACGAAAATTCTCTCACCGTCACCTACAACGACTGGCGCGGCGAACCGCGTTCGCGTCACGCCAAGAAAGTGCTGGCGGTTGGCCAGCCCGCAGGTGACTGTGTCGACTGCAACGCCTGTGTCGCGGTCTGCCCGATGGGGATCGACATTCGCGATGGCCAGCAGCTCGAATGCATCACCTGCGCGCTTTGCATCGACGCCTGCGACGGTGTCATGGACAAGCTCGGCAGGGAGCATGGGCTGATCGCTTATGCGACGCTGTCCGACTACAACGCCAATATGATGCTGGCGACAGCAGGCGGCTCCAGCCCAGTCAATCCATCGCTCGTCAGGACCGCTGGCGGCGCTTTCTCCGACAAGGTAGCGCATTTTCACATTCGCAAGATCTTTCGGCCGCGCACCTATGTCTACATGGGCTTGTGGTCGCTGATCGGCCTTGGCCTGCTCTATTCCCTGCTGACGCGCGATCGGCTCGAACTAAACGTGCTGCATGATCGCAATCCTCAGTTCGTCACGCTTTCCGACGGGTCTATCCGCAATGGCTACACCGTCAAACTGCTCAACATGATCCCCGAGCCGAGGACGATCGTCGTCACGATTCAAGGCTTGTATGGAGCTGACATGAGCGTGGTCGGCGAAGACATCCCGGCAGGCCGCTCCTTTGCCATTCCGGTCGAACCCGACCGCCTGAAAATGCTGAAGGTCTTCGTCCGCCAGCCGGCGGACCAGATCCGCGCCCCGGCGCAGACCTTCAAATTCCGCGTCGAGGACAAGGCCAGCTTCGAGTCCAACGAATACACCGCCACTTTCAACGCTCCAGAGGCCGCCAGATGACCGCCAATGCCCAGAAGCCTCGGGAATTCACGGGCCGGCACATGCTGGTCATTGTCCTCGCCTTTTTCGGGGTGGTGATCGCGGTCAACCTGACCATGGCAACGCTTGCCAACACCAGTTGGACCGGCCTCGTCGTCGAAAATACCTATGTTGCGAGCCAGCAATTCAACAAGCAGGCGCAGGAGGGCCGGGCGCAAGCGGCACTCGGCTGGACAGGCAAGCTAACCATCGCATGGGGCGAAGTCCGCTACAGCATCGCCGACGCAGCCGGCAAGCCGGTTCCTCTGCACGGCGTGAAGATGCTGTTTCGTCATCCCGCATACGAGAAGGAGGACAAGTCGGTCACGCTGGCCCTTGCTTCAGGCCAGGAATTCGCGGCGCAGCATATGCCAAAGGACGGCGTCTGGATCGTCGAGGTCGACGCCGATGCCGGCCTGGACAGGCCGTACCGAGACGTCCGTCGAATCATGATTTCCCATGGAACGCTGCAATGAGTTGTTGTGCACCGGGCGCCGAAATGGCGCTGGACCTGGGCAGCTCCGCATCGACGCTGCCATCCAGCCAGGAGATCCGGCTCGCCAGCCGCTCGCTTGGCGACAATCTTCGGCAGACCGATCTTTCAGTGCCGACGGTTCATTGCGCCGCCTGCATCCAGACGATCGAGACGGCGCTGGGAAAGCTCGGCAATGTCGAAGGCTCGCGTGTCAACCTTTCGACGAAACGCGTCGCGATCCGGTGGCGTGGGGACGAGGTGCCACCCTTCGTCGCCGCGCTTGGCAGGCTAGGCTACGAGGCGCACCTGTTCGAAGCCGACGCTGATAGGAGAGACAGAACGCTTGCCGAACTGATCCGCGCCGTCGCCGTTGCCGGCTTCGCGGCCGGAAACATCATGCTGTTGTCGGTCTCGGTCTGGTCAGGCGCCGAAGGGGCCACCCGCGACCTGTTTCACTGGGTCTCCGCGCTGATCGCCATTCCGGCGCTCGCCTTCGCCGGCGGTATCTTTTTCCGATCGGCCTGGAATGCGCTGCGCCATGGCCGCATGAACATGGACGTTCCGATCGCGGTCGGTGTTTCACTTGCCTACGCGATGAGCCTCTATGAGACGATCAACCATGGCGAGCACGCCTATTTCGATGCTTCGGTATCGCTGCTGTTTTTCCTGTTGGTCGGCCGCACGCTGGATCACGTAATGCGGGAACGTGCCCGCACCGCGGTGAAAGGCCTGTCGCAGCTGGCCTCGCGTGGCGCCATGGTGGTTCGCGGCGATGGTGCGCGCGACTATCTACCAGTCGGCGAGATCGAACCGGGCATGCGGTTGTTGATCGCAGCTGGCGAAAGAATCCCCGTCGACGGCAAGATCATCCAGGGAGCGTCGGATCTCGACTGCTCGCTGGCTTCAGGCGAAAGCACGCCAAAAAACGTAGGGCCCGGTGAAGCCGTGCAGGCCGGCGTGCTCAATATCACCGGCCCGCTGACCATCGAAGCCACTGCCGCCGCAAGGGATTCGTTCCTGGCGGAGATGGTGCGGCTGATGGAGGCCGCGGAGGGCGGCCGCGCGCACTATCGCCGCATCGCCGACCGCGTCTCGGCGCTCTACGCCCCCGTGGTGCATCTCACCGCCTTCTTGACATTCCTTGGCTGGGTGGCGGCGACCGGCGACTGGCACCGGGCCATGACGATCGCTATCGCTGTTCTCATCATCACGTGCCCCTGCGCGCTTGGCCTGGCAGTGCCGATCGTTCAGGTGGTCGCCGCGCGGCGCCTGTTCGAGAACGGCATCATGGTCAGGGACGGCTCGGCCATGGAGCGCCTGGCAACAATCGACACGGCTGTGTTCGACAAGACCGGCACGCTGACGCTCGGCCAGCCCCGACTCGTCAACGCGCCATCGGTCAACCCAGATATGCTGGCCCTGGCAGCCGACCTGGCCACGCATTCGCGCCATCCGTTCTCAAAGGCCATAGCCGGCTTTGCCACTCTGGGCGGCCGGTTCAAATTCGAGGCCGTCACCGAGCATCCTGGGTTCGGAATCGAGGCCACTGCAGCCGGGAGCACATGGCGCCTGGGCCGACGCGGATGGGCCGGCTGGAAGGCTCGAACTGGCGGCGAAGGCAAACACGGATACGGTGGAACGGTCCTGACAAAGAATGGGATGATTGTCGCATCCTTCATTTTCGACGATGTGCTTCGCGCCGATGCCACACCAGCCATCGATCGGTTACACGACGCCGGGGTATCTGTCGAAATGCTGTCAGGGGATACAGCGGCAGCCTGCGCCGACGTTGCGAAGGTGCTTGGTGTCGAAGACTTTGTCCCCTGCCTGCTGCCATCCGGCAAGGTCGAACGCATCGAGACCTTGGCGAAAGACGGACACAGGGTTCTGATGGTTGGCGACGGTCTCAACGACACGCCGGCACTAAGCGCTGCGCATGTATCGATTGCACCGGCGACCGCCGCTGATATTGGCCGCAACGCTGCTGACTTCGTCTTCCTGCGCGAGAGCCTTATGGCCGTCCCGCTGGCGTTGGACGTCTCGCGCCAGGCAGGACGCCTGATCCGGCAGAACATCGTCATCGCGATCGTCTACAATGCGGTCGCAGTACCGATAGCGATCCTCGGGCACGTTACGCCCCTGATCGCGGCGATCGCCATGTCCGCCTCATCGCTGCTTGTCATTGGCAATGCTCTACGCCTGCGATCGTCGCAACCGTTCTCAACGGCCAAGGATGTTCGCCGCAACAGGGTGTCCAACTTCAACAACCTGGTCCGATCGTCATGACCACTCTCACCTACCTCATACCCGTCGCTCTCTTTCTTGGTGCACTTGGCTTGGGGGGATTCCTGTGGGCATTGAAGAGTGGCCAATACGAAGATCTCGACGGAGCCGCCGAGCGAATCCTGATTGATCTGGAAGACAAAAGCGGCGACTGATATTCAGAAAGACGCTGGTGGCAGCGCACCGTTACTGAAAACCGCGACACCGGACTTTCACATGTCAAATCGTGACCCACAAGACCTCTGTATCCCGAGCTGTTGTTCCTGCGATTAACAACACAGTTTGAGCCAGCGCAAAGAGGGCTAGCGTCAGGTCATGTACCTTCTGCTCATCCGCAACGGTCGAGAGACAGGAGATTGACATGATTACGCGACGCGAAGCCCTCTTTGGAGCCGCGCTTGGCGCTGTTGCTGTTGCAGCACTGCCCGCATTGTCGGCCACGGTTACAAAGGCAGAGATTCGCGGGCTGCCCCGCGAGAAGATCACGCTCGTAGCACCACCGTTCGTGCATCCGCATGATCAGATCGCCAAGGGCGGTCCGAAGATCGTCGAATTTACCATGACGATCGAGGAAAAGCCTGTCGTCATCGATGCCGAAGGCACGAAGCTCAATGCGATGACCTACAACGGCTCGATCCCTGGCCCACTGATGGTCGTGCATCAGGACGACTATATCGAGCTGACGCTCATCAATCCCGATACCAACTCGCTAGCCCACAATATCGATTTCCACGCGGCTACCGGCGCGCTGGGTGGCGGCGGCTTGACCTTGATCAATCCCGGTGAACAGGTGACCCTTCGCTTCAAGGCGACGCGGACGGGAACGTTTGTCTATCACTGCGCACCTGGGGGCGCGATGATCCCATGGCATGTCGTTTCCGGCATGAACGGCGCCATCATGGTGCTGCCGCGTGACGGGCTCAGGAACGACAAGGGCGAACCGGTCAAGTACGACAAGATCTTCTACATCGGCGAGAGTGATTTCTATATTCCGCGCGACGAGAAGGGCAATTTCAAGAGCTACGAATCCGCCGGCGACGGCTACGACGACACCGTCAAGGTCATGCGCGGTCTCGTTCCGACGCATGTGGTGTTCAACGGCAAGGTCGGATCCCTGACCGGCGACGACGCCATGAAGTCGAAGGTCGGCGAAACGGTGCTTATCGTCCATTCACAGGCCAACCGCGATACGCGGCCGCACCTGATCGGCGGCCACGGCGATTACGTCTGGGAACAGGGCAAATTCGCCAACCCGCCGTCCAAGGATCTCGAGACATGGTTCATCCGTGGCGGTTCTGCCGGCTCGGCGCTCTACACCTTCCTGCAACCGGGCGTCTACGCCTACGTCAACCACAATCTGATCGAGGCCGTCGAACTTGGAGCCACCGCTCATTTCAAGGTCGAGGGCGAGTGGGATGACGACCTGATGACGCAGGTCGAAGCGCCCAAACCCATCGCCACCAATTGAATGGCACTCCGATATGCCCGGACAGAGACACTCTCCGGGCATGGAGAAAACACATGCCGCCTCTCATAATGAAGCTCGTTCCGATCGCTGTGGCAGCCTTAGCCTTGCCGGTTTGGCTCTCGATGCAGGCAGCCGGCGGTCATCGGCCGCCCGACGCCGTTGCCAGGACGATCAGCATTGATCCCCATTCGATCGTCTATCCGATGCCGGGCGAGTATCTTAAGGACGGACGCCCTCAGGCCAATCCCAAGGTTGAGCGGCACCTGGAAGGCCCCCTGGAGATCATGGCGTACCAAGTCAGCGCGGCCGATTACGCAGCTTGTGTGTCGGCCGGCGCCTGTCGGCCGGCGGAGGAAACCCGCTCAGTCCCGCGTGACGCACCCGCAACCGGCGTGAGTTACCTCGACGCCGTTGCCTACGCCCGGTGGTATACTGAGGCAACCGGCAGTCAGTGGCGGTTGCCATCCGACGAAGAATGGGCCCTTGCGGCAGCCGAGCGGTTCGCTGGCGAATTCGAGGGTGTCGAAAACGATGCCAACAACCCCGCCAGGCGTTGGCTGACCAGCTATCAGGCGGAGGTCGAACTCAATCGCAAACCGGACCCGTTGCCCAGGAGCCGCGGCTCTTTCGGACTGAATTCGCGCGGTCTTGCCGACTTTTCCGGCAACGTCTGGGAGTGGACTTCAACCTGCTATGTCCGCACGACGCTCGCCGAAGACGGCAGCGATGTTGCGAGCTCGGTCAACAATTGCGGGGTTCACGTCCTGGAAGGCCTGCACAGAGCCTATATGTCGAATTTCGTCAGCGACGGGAAAAGCGGAGGTTGCGCCGTTGGTTTGCCTCCCGACAATCTGGGGTTCAGGTTGGTCTTGGACCATCGGGGGTGGGTGGGCCGTATCCTCGCCCACCTCAGCTTCGGCTGACAAAATCAGGAATAGCTCCGCTCCGTTCTCGTCTTGGGGGTCGCCTGCTCTGCCGCCTCACCGCGCCTTGGGCGTCATCAATGCCATCCCGTAGACCAGGATGAAGCCGGCAAATGCCGCGACCCATGCGACGCCCGCCATGTCGATTACCGCGCCATAGGGGACGAAGGCGGCCAGAATTCTCAATAATCCCGCGAGAAGGATGGCTACGAAGATAAACAAGGCGCCCTTTCCAGCCTTCAGCTCTCGGCCGGTGTGCCCGAGCGTCGCGCGGGTCATGACAGCAAGCGTCATGGCGCCGACCGCACCAGTTCCAAGCGCGTGGAGCCCTGCAGCGGCCGGCACGATAACAGGAAAGAAAATCGCCGCCGAAACCAAGGCGAGACCGATCGGCACAAAGGCGTATGCAAGATGGAGCATGAGCACCAGCGGATCCGGCAAGGTGCGCTCGCCAGCCCAGCGCGACAAACGCCACGCCTGGCAGGTTGCGGCAATGGCCATGAGCGTTCCTGAGGTGGCGCTGTCGGGGGCGAACGTCCATGTTGCCAATGCGATGGCCGAGATGGCTATCGAAGCGATGTCGAATCGGTCAAATGGCGCCGGCAGCCTGCCGGGATTTTCGCGCACGAGCCAGTTGCGTGTGAAGCTCGGAATAATTCGCCCGCCGATCAGCGAGATGAGCAGGATCGCCGCAGCCATGCCGAGTCTTCGGCTGATGTCCGACACGCCCTCAACATGGGCCTCGATGTGGAACGCGCCGTTCGCGGACGCCAGCACGACGAGCGGCAGCAGCACCTTGAGGTTTCGCCAGTTGCGTCCCGCGACGATTTCGGGGGCTGCCGCGGCAGCCACCGCAAGCAGAAATGAGCCATCGACCATAGCTGCTGCTTCCCAGCCAATGTCTGCCGAGAAGAAGACAGCGGCGCGGCCGGCAAGCCATAGGACGACCAGCGCCAGCAGCGGCAGTCCTTGCACGGGAAGCCGGCCGGTCCAGTTGGGGATGGCTGTCAGCAGAAACCCGGTCACGATCGCCGGCAGATAGCCGAACAGCATCTCGTGGACATGCCAGTCGACCGGAACAAACACACTATGGGCTTCGAGGCCGCCCGCATACATCGGCAGCCAGAGCAGAATGGAGAGCCCCGCATAAAGCGACCCGAGAAAGAAGAAGGGTCTGAACCCATAGGAGAGAAAAGCTGGACCGGAATAGTCCCGCAGACGTGGAATTGCCATGACCTACATCCTGAAATGAACAGGGCCGGATGAACCGCCGCCCTCGGTCCGTCCGGCCCATGCCCGCCCGTTTGTGGCAGGCAGGCTATCTCATGCCGATCAGTTGGCGGGAATCTGGGTGAACAGATCCGCGAACACCGTCTTTGCCTTGCCAGGATGCTTGACCGCTTTCGCGGTATCGAGATTGACCGGCTTGCCGACGACGATCATCGCGACCATGCCCATGCCGTAGTGGGGCGCGCATTTGACGCCATAGACACCCTCCTTGGTCAGCGTGACGGTGATTTCCTCACTGGGCTTGCCCTTGAAAGGCTCGGCGCCATCCGGGATCATGCCCTTGATCGACTCGGCGTCGTGGCTCTTGTCGGTCGGCACGAACTTGACGGTGTCGCCGGGTGCGGCCTTGACGAAAGCCGGCTGGAAAACCATTGCGCCCTTTTCGCCCTTGTTGAGCATCTGCACGACGTGCTCTTCGGCGCTTGCGCCGCCAGCGACCGCGAGAAGGGAGATTGCGGCGGCGAAGATAGTGCGTTTCATCGAATTGTCCTTTGTCTCATGTTCGCGGCGTTGCGCCGTTCCCTCTCATTTAGCCTGATGCCCCCGCGAACAATTTGCGCTGGCGCAAACTCGCGATAAGAATGGTTGGCGCGTCCTGGCGCGGTGTCTTGGGGTCGTGAGGAGATACGTTTGGCTGCTCTGGACCGATCTCTGATATCGCAGCTGCCGCTCTTCCAGGGGATGACTGCGGAAGAACAAAGCGAAATCCTGCGAAGCGCACGGTCGTCACGCTATGCCAAGGAATCCGCGATCTTCGAGCAGGAGACAGAGGCTCATTCGTTTTTTGTGCTGATTTCTGGCCATATCCGCGTCGTTCGCACTACGCCGGACGGACAACAGGTCATTGCCAGATACATCAGTGAAGGCGAAATCTTTGGTGTCGCCGCAGCGCTCGGCCGAACGACCTATCCCGCCAGCGCCCTCGCGGCCGTCGACTGCGTGGTACTGACGTGGCCCAACGCTCTGTGGGCGGAGATGGCGCGACGATTCCCGGCATTTGGGGCAACCACCTACAGAACCGTCGGTACCCGGCTGCAGGAGACCCAGACGCGGGTGGTGGAGATGTCGACCGAACAGGTCGAGCAAAGGATCGCGCATGCCTTGTTGCGGCTGGCAAACCAGACCGGCCGAAAGACCGAAAGCGGTATCGAAATCGACTTCCCGATTTCGAGACAGGACATCGCCGAGATGACAGGCACGACGCTGCACACCGTCAGCCGGGTGCTCAGCAGGTGGGAAGACATCGGAATAATCGCCAGCGGCCGCCAGAAAGTCACGGTCAAGGATGCCCATCGCCTTGTGGTTCTCGCCGAGAACCCGGGCAAACACTGACGATCACCGTTCGCCCCGGATAGTCGCGTCCAGATCGGCCAGGAAACGCGCCTCATCCACGCAGTGCTCATGGCACGCCTCGGCCACGGTGTGGAACGTGCCGATCGGACAGCCGACACAAAGCATCCTGTAGCTGAGCAGCACGGTCACGCTTGCCGGCCATTTCCTCATCATCTCGTCAACCACCGTATTGGGAGTGATAGACCTGGGTTTCTTCACGACGCAGTCCTCCGCGATTTGCGAAGCCCTCGTCATAGTTCGCTCAGGGGACGGCTTCGTTGCGCTTTCGCAACTTCATGGAACCAGCGCTGAAACGTCTTGAGGCAATACTATCTTGCGTGACGAAAAAGTACTCGCAGCCATCGGAGCGGATATGGCTGCCGCGCCGTCATATGGCAGTGCCGACGAGCGCGCCGATACCGGCGGTCAGCGCCATTGCCGCCGCGCCCCAAAAGGTGACGCGAACCGTTGCTTTCAGCACATTGGCTCCGCCGGCTTTGGCTCCGATGGCGCCCAGGACCGCCAGGAACAGGAGTGAGGCAACAGACACCGTTGCGGCAAGCCAGGCGGCCGGCGAAACAAGCACCATCGCCAAAGGCATGGCCGCGCCAACCGAAAATGCTGCCGCCGAGGTCAGCGCGGCCTGGATTGGTCTGGCCGTGGTGACTTCGGAGATGCCGAGTTCGTCGCGAGCGTGGGCGCCGAGCCCATCCTTCGCCATCAATTGGTCGGCGACCTGCGAGGCAAGGGTCGGCTCGACGCCTCGTCTGACATAGATCTCTGCAAGTTCCTGCCGCTCGAAATCTGGTTGTGTCGCCAATTCCTCTCTCTCACGCGCAAGGTCGGCTCGTTCGGTGTCGGACTGCGAACTGACCGAGACATACTCGCCTGCTGCCATCGACATCGCACCGGCGACCAGTCCGGCGACGCCGGCCACCAGAACATTGGAGGCCGCGGCATCGGCTGCCGCCACGCCAACGATCAGGCTTGCCGTCGACACGATGCCGTCATTGGCGCCGAGCACGGCAGCGCGCAACCAGCCGACGCGGGATACAAGATGGTTTTCATTGTGCAGCCGGCTCATGATATCACGGCGCCCCGCCTTTCAGGTCGCAGCATCCTGACCAGCGCCGCAATTGTCCAATGCAGCAATATCTGGGTTCCGGTGTATCCGGCTGGCTTGTTGGCAACAATCATAGGCGGTTTACCTGGTTTGAGAGAACCTTCCTACATCGCCGCTCATGCGGCAATCTTGATCTAGGACAAGCCAATCTACCGGCTGACACCCTCTCCCAGCGGTCCATTCTCGACCCTTCGGCAACGAAAGTCATAAGACAAGCTTTCACTGTCCCCTCGCAGTTCGACCTCGGCTGACAGCCAGTTGTCAGCTTGGTTGTGGGATATTGCCTCCGAAGCGGACCAGACGGGTCGCGTTTGCAAGGTTCAATGTGGAAGCACAATTCCGATGAAAGAGATTGCCCTGTCACTTTTGGTGATCGCCGCCTCGGGCGTTTATGTCTGGGATCAGGCCGGCAAGGATTCGGCAAACGATATGCTCGGCGAGGCGCTGCCGGCCGACGCGGCCGAAGCGCCTTCCGTGCAGCCAAAAGAACCCGCATCCGCTGCGGCTTTGCCGCTGCTTCGCACCTCGCCGGCGCCCCTCGATCTCCGGTTTAGAACAAGGTTCCCGATTTCCGGGGAAACGACAGCTGGCATAGGAGCGCCTGCCGAACGCCCCAATGATCCAGTCAAGCCGACAGTGGTTCCGGTGGCGCCACAACCGTCCCCAACGCCAGTGGCGCCGTCTGTCGCCGATCCTGCCTCGTCAGCGCCTTCCTTCGCCGTTACGCCCGCCGTCTACATACCAGTCCCGCAGCCGAGGCCGGCATATCCGGATGCACCAGCACGGGTCGTCCGGGTGGGCATGAAGCTCGCCGCAAAGAGCTATGCCGACGGCGTCTACACCGGCCCGACGGCCGATGCCTATTACGGCATCATCCAGATTCAGGCCCTCGTACAGGGCGGGCAACTGACGGCGCTGAAAGTGCAGAAATATCCCTCCGACCGCCGCACCTCCGTCAACATCAACAGGCAGGCGCTCCCCATGCTGCGCGACGAAGCGATCAGCGCCCAGAGCGCCGATGTCGATATTATTTCGGGCGCGACGCTAACCAGCAGGGCTTTCATCCAGTCGCTGCGCGGCGCGCTGAAGAAAGCGTCGTCGTAGGTCCATGCGCGACACGCGAATTTTGATGGGCATGCCCATTACCGTCGACCTCGGCGGCGCGTCGAATGCTGAACTGATCGAAGCCGTCTTCGGCTATTTCGAGCACATCGACCGGCGCTTCAGCACCTACCGGGCCGACAGTGAAATCACGGCCATCAACCGAGGCGACGTTCCGGTCGTCGACTGGAGCGGCGAGATGATGGAAGTGTTCGCTCTCGCCCGACAGACGAAAGACGAGACGGACGGATACTTCGATATTCGCAAGCCCGACGGGTCGCTCGATCCTTCCGGCATCGTGAAGGGCTGGGCCATTCGCAATGCAGCGGAGATTGTTCAGCGAGCCGGCATCAGCGATTTCTTCATCGAGGCGGGAGGCGATATCCAGTCCTGCGGCAAGAATGCATCGGGCCATGACTGGAGCGTCGGCATCCGCAATCCCTTCAATGCGGACGAGATCATAAAGATCGTCTATCCCCGCGGTCGCGGCGTCGCAACCTCCGGCACCTATGTCCGCGGTCAACACATCTACAATCCGCATGGAATTGGCAGTCAGATACAGGACATCGTCAGCCTGACCGTGATCGGCGCCGATGTGCTCGAAGCCGATCGTTTCGCCACCGCGGCCTTCGCCATGGGACGTGACGGCATTCTCTTCATCGAGCAGACGCCTGGCCTGGAAGGCTATCTCGTCGACGCCAATGGCCGCGCCACGCCGACAACCGGGTTCGGAGCCCTTTGCCTGCCATGATCAAGACCATCGACCGATTTCTCGATCACCTGACCATGTACAGGCTGGTCCTGTACTATCTGATGACGCTGGTCGGCGCAGCGTTCGTGCTCGGCTTCGTCAAGCTGGTGCCACACGATCCGATTGCGCTTGCCTTCACCACAACGCTTGCGCTGGCCGCCTGCTGGATCACCAACAAGGTTTTTGCGCATGTCTTCGCAGTTCCGGCCAACAACGAGTCCGTCTACATCACCGCGCTCATCCTGACGCTTATCCTCGATCCGGTTGCGGTCACGGACATCAAGGGGATTGCGGCAGTGGTATTCACATCCGTCTGGGCGATTTCATCCAAATTCATTCTCGCCATCGGCCGGAAGCACCTTTTCAACCCGGCTGCGCTGGGCGTGGCGCTGTCCGCGCTGCTGCTCGACCAGCCAGCCACCTGGTGGGTGGGCGGCAATCTGCCATTGCTTCCGATCGTGCTCGTCGGCGGCATGCTCATTGTCCGGAAACTGCGCCGGCTTGACCTTGTCTCGACCTTCGTTGTCGTGGCGCTGGCGACCATTCTGGCAACCACGGACCCATCGCAATACTGGACCGCGCTTGCAGAGACACTGGGTTCATCGCCGTTGCTGTTCTTTGCCTTCGTGATGCTGACCGAGCCGCTGACCGCGCCGACGATGCGTTGGCCGCGTATCGCCTTTGCCGCCATTGTCGGCTTTCTGTTTGCTCCCAACATCCATATCGGCTCGTTCTATTTCACGCCGGAACTGGCGCTGCTTGCCGGCAACGTGTTTGCCTATGCGGCTGGCCCCAAGGCACGCTTCGTGCTGACCTTGGAACGCATTGAGCAATCGGCCGTCGACAGCTTTGACTTCGTCTTCCGGTCGCCACGCAAGCTCGCATTCGAGGCCGGCCAGTACCTCGAATGGACGCTTGGCCTCGATCGTGCCGACAATCGCGGCAACCGCCGCTATTTCACAGTCGCCTCGGCGCCGACGGAGGAAACAGTCCGCCTCGGCGTCAAGTTCTATCCGCAATCAAGTGCCTTCAAGCGCGAGCTGATGACCATGAAGCCAGGCAGCACGATCCATGCCGCGCAACTGGCCGGCAATTTCACGCTGCCCGCCCGGCGTGAAACCAAGATCGCGTTCCTGGCCGGAGGCATCGGCATCACGCCGTTCCGCTCGATGCTGCAATATCTCATCGACCGCAAGGAGTGGCGACCGATCGTCATCCTCTACGCAACAGAGAGACAGCAGGACATCGCTTATCGCGACGTGCTTGGCGCGGCCAGGCAGGAGCTTGGCATCAAGACGATCCACGCTGTGGCGCACGGTGGCGAGCGCGGGCAATATCTTGGATATATCGACGAGCGCCTGATCCGTCTGGCCATACCCGACTACCTCGAGCGCACTTTCTACATTTCCGGCCCGCAAGCGATGGTCAAGGCGCTGCGCCAGAAACTGCTGGCCATGGGCGTTCGCCGCTCGAAGATAAAGGTCGACTATTTCCCGGGTTTTGCCTGAAGCAGGCTCAACTGTGTCGCGGCAAGGAAATGGTCACCACAAGGCCCGGATCGGCGTTAGCCATGGCAAGGCGTCCGCCATAGGCTTCGACGATGTCGGAAACGATGGCCAGGCCAAGACCGCTGCTGCCTCCTTTGCTGTCGAGCTGGACACCACGTGACATCGCGGACTCCCGATCGGCATCCGGTATACCTGGGCCATCATCAGCAACACTGACGGTCACCTCGTCCCAGGCAGTGGATGCACCGACACGGACTGACGATTTTGCATAGCGCGCGGCATTCTCGACCAGATTGCCGAGAACTTCTGACAAGTCGCCTTCGTCGATTGGGGCCGTCAAATCTTCCGCGATATCCAGCTTGAAAGAAAGCTGCTTGCCGCTTGGTGTCCGTTTGACGACGGCAATGACGCCAGCCGCGACCTCCGACACAAGGCAGGATGCCTTGCCGGAAACGCCGGGGGCGAGGCGCGCTCGCGCGAGCTCCCGCTCGACATGGCGCCGGATCGCTCCGGCGCTCTTTTCAATCTCGTCAGCCAGAACCGTCTCGCCTTTCTTGCGCAAGGCCCGGATGTCGGCCGACAGCACTTGCAGCGGTGTCTTGAGGCCATGCGCCAAATCGGTGGCGCGCGAGCGGGCTCGCGCAAGCGCCTTCTCCTGGGCATCGAGAAGACGATTGATTTCGTCCGCGAGCGGCTGCACCTCGCTCGGCGCCACCACATCGAGCCGTGCTGATCGCTGCGCAATCACGTTTCTGACCGAAACCCGCAAGGTCTCCAGAGGCGCAAGACCGACGGTGATCTGGATGAAGAAGGCGGCCATGAGGGCAATGGCGAGCAGAACAAGGGCTGGCGCAAGGTCGCGGACATACCCATCGACGGATTCCTTCACCGTTTGATGGTCTTCCGCCACGACGGCGCGAAACGATCGCCCACTGGCGTCGATGATCGTGCGCTCGACGGCGATGGTGAGCTCCCCTTGTGGCCCCTTGAATTCCTTGATCTCCCTGAATTCGCCGTTGGTTGCGCGATCAGGCAAGGCAAGCGTCGCGTCCCATAGTGAACGCGAGCGGACAAGGTTGCCGGATCCGGCATCCTGCACCTGCCAGTAGTGGCCGGAAAAGGGAATGGAGAAACGTGGGTCGGCCAAGGTCGCCTGGACCGAAAGACGGCCATCGGCGGCAAAATTGGTCGCGCCAATAAGATCGTTCAGGTCGACTGTCAGCTCGCTGACAACGCGCCGCTCGACGTTAAGTTCGAACAGATAGCGCAATCCAACGCCGGCGATGGCAAGAGCAACCAGGATCGAGATCGTTGCCGCCAACCAGAGCCTGAACCGGATCGAGTTGCCCATCAGCGGGAATCGTCGGGCATCAGATACCCGAATCCGCGCCTCGTTTCGATGACGTCGCTCCCGAGCTTGCGACGCAGGCGCGCGACGATCACCTCGATCGTGTTCGGATCGCGGTCGTTGCCTGAATCGTACAAATGCTCGGCAAGTTCGGTCGGCGCCACCACCCGGCCGGCGTGGTGCATCAGAAACGCCAGGAGCCGGTATTCCAGCGGCGACAGCGCAACGGGAATGCCGCGAAGCGAAATGCGCATCTGGCGTGTGTCCAAGAGCAACGGCCCGGACCTCAACACGGGTGCCGCCTGCCCGGCCGAGCGACGCAGGATTGCCCGTAACCGGGCGAGCAGTTCTTCCATTTCAAAAGGTTTGGGAAGATAGTCGTCGGCACCGGAATTGATGCCGTCGACGCGTTCGGTCCACATGCCTCTTGCGGTCAGGATGAGAACCGGGAACCTGCGCGCATTCGCCCGCCAACGTTTCAAGACCGTAAGACCATCGAGCTTGGGCAAGCCGAGATCCAGAATCGCGGCGTCATAATTCTCGACATCGCCTGCGAACCAGGCAGCTTCACCATCCTTTACGATATCGACCGCCATTCCCGATGCTTTGAGGGCGGTCGCGATATCGGCAGCGATACGGGGCTCGTCTTCGGCCAGGAGGATCTTCATCAGTCACCCTCCCCATCGCGCATGATGACACCGGCACCGGCGTCGACGTCGACGGTCTTTCGCCGGCCATCGGCACCCACGACCTGAAAACGGTAGACCCATCTGTCGGCCTTGCGGATGAGATCGACCGCAACAACATCGCCGGGAGCTTTGGTGCGGACAACGTCCAGTATATTGGCAAGGCCCTTGATTTCGCCGCGTTCGTACAAATCCCGCGCCCGGTCATGGTCGCCGTCATCGTCCTCGTCGGCACGGGCAGCGAGAGGCATGGCCAAGACAAGTCCCGCGAGAACCAGCACCGCCAAACGCTTCCATTGTCTTTTCATCGGCAAGGCATGTCGCACGTTGCAGCTTTCAATTTGCTGTCAGTTATCCTCAGCCCACAGCAAGCAAGGGGACCATATCAGGGCATCATCGCGTCCAATCATGGCCGCGCCAAGAAGGATACGAGACCATGCGCAATTCCATGCTTGTCCTTGCAGCACTTGCAAGCCTCACGATCTTCGCGCTGCCGGCGGCCGCTGAATCGGACGAAGGATCATGTGGGGCGTCATCGTCTGTTGTCCCATCCGGTCCGATCGATCTGCAGGCCATCCCGATGCAGGACGCCTCCACCCCGAAAGCCATCAAGGGTGGCGACGATGCGTGTGACGACCAACAAGGCGATGAGGCCGACGAAAACGACTAGGTCTCCCACGGCGCGTGGCCGCCACCGCATATGACGGTTGCCAATGTCGTGGCCCAAGGCTCGCTGCAAAGCCGGCAAATTATCCAAGCTCCTTGCCAATTTCTGGAGAGTTTTCGTGATCCCTATTCAACATATCCACCCAATTCTTGTTCATTTCCCTATTGTTCTGATCTACATGCTTGTGGCTATCGACCTTGTGGCGCTGGTTGGCGGCAGCGCCGTTACCAAGAGATCTGGCGCCGGTACGATCTCTACTTTCGTAGCCCTGTCTGCCGGAGTGTTCGCCATTGGGACCTGGTTCTTTGGAGGTCTTGCCCTGGATCATGCCGAAGCGGCCGGCTTCAGCAGCGATATCGCGGAGATCCACGAAAGCCTGGGAGGTATCACTGCCTTTGCCTTCCTGGTCTGGGGACTTGTGCGGTTCGCGCTTTGGATGCGGAACCGTGACATGCGGGCTGTAACGATCGCCATTCCTCTGATCGAAGTTTGCGGTGCATTCCTGGTCACTGCGACAGCCTACTACGGTGGGCTGCTTGTCTACGAACTTGGTGTGAACGTCGCCAAGACCGCGGTCGCTGGTTGACCGGTTCGCGCCCAGTCATTCAAGGTTCCAATTTTGGATGACCATTTGCCTCGACCGAAAAATGATTCAGATCAAGGCGCTTCGTGCATGTGCAATCTAAGAAGCCGGAGGTTGGAAAACTCTGGAGAACGACCATGCAAGCCGAAGCCATAATGAGCAGGCCAGTCGTCGGCATAGACCCGTCCGCATCGATCGCCGAGGCTGCCGGGTTGATGCTCTCCAAAAAGGTCAGCGGCCTCCCCGTCATTCGCAACGACGGCAGGCTGGTGGGGATCGTCAGCGAGGGCGATTTCCTGCGACGCGGGGAACTGGGCACGGAGCGCAAGCGCTCGCGCTGGCTGGAGTTTCTCGTCAGCCCCGGAAAGGCCGCCGACGAATATGTCCGCGCCAATGGTCGACGGGTTGAAGAGGTGATGTCGCAAGATGTCGTGACGGCATCCCCTGCAGCATCACTCGCGAAAGTCGTCGAGCTCATGACGCGTCACCATGTCAAACGCATTCCGGTCGTCGAAGCTGGGAAAGTCGTTGGCATCATCACCCGCTCTGATCTTCTGCGGGCATTGCTCGGCGTCCTTCCGGATGGAGCCGCTACGGTCATCGATGACGAACAGATTCGGCAGAACATCGCTACCGAGCTTGCGAGGCAGAGATGGGCCGGCAACGATTTGATCAACGTGACGGTGGACAAGGGTGTGGTGACACTGAGCGGCGCCATCTTCGACGAACGCGAGCGCCAGGCAGCGACAGTCGCCGCCGAAAACGTCGCCGGCGTCAATGCTGTCAAGGACAATCTCTTCTGCGCCGATCCCGTGTCGGTCGTCCTTGTTTCGTAGCGGAGCTGACATTGGTCCGCAGCGAGGCACCATTGCCTCTCTGTGTTGCTGGTCCTTGCCCAAGGCTTCGCCGCGCTTAGGGCGCGACCAGGGGAATCAATGGTCGAAGGAGTAACAGGGCAAAGGCAAGAAGTGCGGCGCCCGCAACTTTTTCTGCCAGTGTTTTGCCTCCGCAGAAGCGCCGCCCCAGCAAAAGCCACACCGATCCGCTGGCAGCTGTCATCACCAGAAGCGCAATCCAGAAGATCCCCAGTTCGCGCGGTTCGATGTTCATCGGCACGATAGCCAGGCAATAGATGAAGGCCTTCGGATTGAGAGCACTGGTCACCGCAACAGAAATGGCGTCGCCGCTTTTGGCAGCGTTGATCCGGGCGCTTGCCGTAAGACGCAGGCCAAGAATGACGAGCCACCCGGCCGCTACCAGCCTGAGTATTTGAATGGCGTCAGGCGACACGAAGGGACGCAGTGAAAACCAGCACGCGGATGCGATCCCGTATCCGCATGCCTGAGCGGCCAAGAGCCTGACCGCTTTCTCCCGCTTGACCGACCCTGTCAGCAAAAGAGCGTTGGTTGGCCCTGGTGCGACAAAGAGCAGGAATGCTTCCAGAAAAAATAGAGTGTCCAACCGCCTGGTCCCGTGGAATGCAAACCTGTCAACTGGAAGACTCGGTTTGCGTTGACTCTGTCAAAACACGGGCAGCACGACATCGTCCAGGCTGAGTACTCGAATGACTAGCGTTGGCCGGCCGCATGCTGCAGTCGAGCGATCAGGTCGCCGTTGCGGCAATAGTCTGGCGGGTTATTGGCTTGCTGATGTTCGTCGAGCCAGACCGAGCATTCATCCTGATGTCCGCAGGAACGGCAGCGATCCACTGCCCTGCTGGTGACGGCGGCATGGTCGGCTACGACTTTCAACTGTCTGTCGACGCCGAGCTTCCGCATCATGCGGTCCATCAAGGTGGTTCTGGCATCAACTGAAATCAGGTAATCGAGAAAGGTCATGGTAATCACTCCTGCCTGCTGGCCATCATGGCATGTTGGCGGCAAGCGGCGTTGATCTCGATCAACAGGCGGTATCGTTGCCGATCCCTGAGCCCCAAACAGGGAGCATGGCGCTAAACCTTGGCCACAAGGCGATCGAGAAAGGACCGCTGACCGGCAAGCAACTTCTTGCGGGCCCGGCTCTCTTGTCCGAAGAACCAGCGCTTGGTCGCTTCCGAGGCGCATAGGTAGAGTGCGGTAATCGCGACAAGCGCGACAAGTACGGGCAGAGGCAGGGGCACGAAGCCGAACCAGGCTGCAAACGGCAGATAGGGGATCATGATCGCCATAATCCCGACGGCCAATGTAAGCCAGGCAAGCAACGGGCTTGGACGGCTCGCCCAGAAAGCCCTGTGCGTGCGCACGATGAGCACGATGGCAAGCTCCGTCAGCAACGACTCGACAAACCAGGCGGTCTGGAATGCGGCCTCCGTGGCGTGCGCAAAAAACAGAAGGAAAACGAAGGTCGCGAAGTCGAACAGCGAACTGACCAGGCCAAAGCTGATCATGAACCGCCGCACAAAACGGATGTCCCAGTGGCGAGGCCGGCGCAGTTGGTCGGGATCGACGTTGTCGCTTGCAATGGCGAGTGAAGGAACGTCAGAGAGGAAATTGTTGAGCAGGATCTGCTTGGCAAGAAGCGGAAGGAAAGGCAGGAACAGCGAGGCGACAGCCATGCTGATCATGTTGCCGAAATTGGCGCTGGTGGTGATTGAAATGTACTTCATCGTATTCGCGAAGGTCTTGCGGCCATCGTCGACGCCGCGCACCAATACGCCGAGGTCCTGCTTGAGAAGGATGATATCGGCCGCCTCGCGCGCGACATCGACAGCGGTGTCGACCGAGATGCCTATGTCTGCCTCATGAAGGGCAGGCGCATCATTGATGCCGTCGCCAAGGTAACCAACGACATGGCTCCTGCTCCGCAAGGCCTGAACGATGCGCTCCTTCTGGTTGGGGTCGATCTCGACGAAGAGGTCGGTGTGCTGCACGCCCGCGAAGAGCGCGCTCTTCGTCAATTTCGAAAGCTCCTCGCCGGTCATGATCCTGTCGGCGCGCAAGCCGATCGCCTGGGCGAGATGCGCGGCAACGTAACGGTTGTCGCCAGAAATGACCTTTACCGCGATGCCGCGGTGGGCGAGCTCGGCAAGCGTCTCCTTGACGCCCTTCTTTGGAGGGTCGAGGAAAAGCAGGAAGCCAGCGAAGGCGAGATCGATCTCGTCTTTCCTGCTGAACGTTTTCTGGCTCTCGAACTGACGGATTGCCAGGCCCAGAACGCGGTAGCCGTCCGCGCTCCAGCGCCGGAATTTTTCGTCGATTGCCGCACGGTGCGTTTCATCGAGGGGTTCCAGCCCGGTGGCTGCTCGGGCGAAGCTGCAGGTTTCGAGGACATTTTGTACGGCACCTTTGGTAATCAGAAGGTTCTGGGCGTCCTTGGTCCGGACCACAACGGATAGCCGCTTGCGAATGAAATCATAGGGGATTTCGTCGACTTTCGTGAAGGCCGCCAATAATGCGCCTTCGCCCGGCGAGCCGGCGATTGCTTCGTCCAGCGGGTTCTTCAGTCCGGTCTGCAGGGTCGCGTTGAGACGTGCCCAGAGCAGGATATCGGTTGACGGATTGCCGTCGACATCGAGCCATCCATCCAGGTGGATAACGCCTTCCGTCAGCGTCCCCGTCTTGTCGGTGCACAGCAAATCCATGCTGCCCAGATTCTCGATGGCATCGAGACGGCGCACGATGACGCCATTGGCTGCCATCGCGCGAGCCCCTCGAGCCAGCGTCACGCTGATGATGGCCGGGAGAAGTTCGGGCGTGAGACCAACCGCCAGTGCCAGCGAAAACAGCAGCGATTCAATCAGCGGTCGATGCAGCAGCAGATTGGCGAAGAACACCAGGATGACGATTGCCAGCATGATCTCGGTCATCAGATAGCCAAACAGCCTGATACCCCGGGCAAACCCTGTTTCGGGGATTTGTCGCTCCAGGGCGGCGGCGATCGATGCGAATTCAGTGCTGGCGCCGGTCGCTGCCGCAAGCACGGTTGCAGTGCCGCTGCGGACCGACGTGCCCGTGAAAACGGCATTGCTGCGCTGTGCTATGGAGGCCTCGGGCGCCGACCGCCCCGGTGCCTTCACGACGGGAAAGGTTTCGCCGGTCAGTACAGCCTCGCTGACATTGAAATCGCGCGCGTCCAGAATGATACCGTCCGCGGGAATGAGGTTTCCGGCCGAAAGCCGGATCACGTCGCCCGGCACGATATCTTCGGCGGCGACCGAGCAC
This sequence comes from Mesorhizobium sp. M8A.F.Ca.ET.218.01.1.1, assembly GCF_004791165.1. GTDB lineage: Bacteria > Pseudomonadota > Alphaproteobacteria > Rhizobiales > Rhizobiaceae > Mesorhizobium. Next base: position 37,605 of record NZ_SRUZ01000001.1, read on the forward strand.
TCGGCGCCGTCGCGCAACACAATAGCCTTGCGCGAAATGCGCTGTTTCAGTGCTTCGGTCGCCAGCGACGCACCGTACTCTTGGGTGAAGCTCAGGACGCAGCTTGCCAGCACGATCGCGCCGATGATCGCAGCCTCCTGGCCCTCCCCGACGAAGGCTGATACGCAGGCCGCGAAAATGAGGATCAGGACCAGCGGGCTGCGGAACTGGCGGGCAAACACTGCCAGGGCCGACGCGCCTGACGTCGACGCGGGTGTGTTTCGGCCGAATTTTGCGAGCCTCGATGCCGCTTCGGACGAAGCAAGCCCCGAGACTGAGGTCTCAAGACCTAACAAGAGGTCATTGGTCTCGATCGACCAATAGGCACCGTCCTCTGGCGAGACGGATTGCTGGCCAGCTTCGCCTATCATCAATACGACATGAAGCGGTTGATGCCGCTCTCTTCGATCAGCGTGCGGGTGACGCCGCCGAACGCCCATTCCCGCAAGCGGCTATGGCCATAGGCGCCCGAGACGATGAGATCCGCATGGATCGAGCGTGCGAATGTCAGCAACCGGTCGCCATCAGCCTTACCGGCGATCAGCTCGGTTCGCGCCTTGATGCCATGGTGCTCGAGAAAGACCGCGACATCGGCGAGGCTGTCGCGAATGCTTTCGTCGCGCTCGGTGTCGATCGTGGCAATCACGACTTCGCTGGCTTTGGCCAGGAAAGGCAATGCGTCAGTCATCGCTCGCCGAGCCTCCCTAGTGTCCTTCCACGCTACGAGAACAGTTTTTGCAAGGACGTGCTCGACGTTGGTTGCGGCGACCAGAACCGGACGCCCGGCGCCCAGTGTCAGACTGCCGACATCCACGGCGCGAAACACATTGTCTCCTGCCTGGCCGGTAACGATAAGGTCGGCTGCTCTGGCCGAAACGCTGAGGAACCGGGTCGGGCTGCAAACGGCTTGGCCCCATTCGCTAAAGATCGAAGCAGGAACCAGCCTCTCGAACTCGGCACGCAGTTCGGCAAGCCGCTTTTCGATTTCTGTTCGCTGGATCTGCATGATCTCGCCTTCGTAGACCATGCCTTGGCCGGTCGCGACCAAGGGCGGAACATCGGCTGCCGCCAAGCCGATAAGACGGGCTCCGAACCGTTCCGCGAGTTCGACCCCCACCTTTACAATAGGTGCAGGAGGCGCATCGATGGCGAGGTTGACGATGATTGACTTGTAAGACATTGCGGACGCCTTTCGCTGAACTATGGAATGCGTGATGAATTGCATTCGCCAGCGTCCAATGCCTTGACGCGCGTCAAAGATCGCCAACTGCGCCTGCGCACGAAAACGTCGGCTCGATCCGTTTTGCGTGAGCGGCGAGAAGTGATAATTAGCCCCGGTAGCACCGTCTCGAACTCAGGAACCTCAGGTGATCAAAGACGAAGCGCTCAGTTTGTCGCCCGGCGGGACGACACTCAAATCACTGCTGTCGCGAATGTTCGATCAGGCTCCGGGATTTATAGCGCTCATGCGCGAGCCAGGTCACGTTTTCGAACTGACCAATGCCGCCTACCAGCAATTGATCGGCAACAGGCAAGTGATCGGAAAGTCCGTGCAGGATGCCTTTCCCGAGCTCGAAGGATATGAGTTTTTCGACCATCTGGACCAAGTCTACACGACCGGCGAGCCCTATAGGGGCTACGGGGTGAAGGTTGGCCTTCGCAACACAGCCGACGGCCCGGTCGAAGAGCGCATCCTTGATTTTGTCTATCAGCCGATCAAGGCTGACGATGGCCGTATCACCGCGATCTTCATTGAAGGCACGGATGTCAGCGAACTCTCCTTTGCAAACGCCGCACTTCGGCTGCGCGAGGACCATTTGCGATCCATCCTGGCAACAGTTCCGGACGCAATGGTCGTCATTGACGAACAGGGCCGGATCCAGTCCTTCAGCACCGCTGCCGAAACGCTGTTCGGCTATCAGTCAAGCGACGTCATTGGTCAAAACGTGAGAATGCTGATGCCCTCGCCCTACCGCGACGAGCATGATGCCTATCTGCTTCGCTATCTGACGACGGGAGAGCACCGGATCATCGGACTCGGCCGCACCGTTACCGGCGCGCGCAAGGATGGCACGACATTCCCAATGGAGCTTTCCGTCGGCGAGATGCATCCGGGAACCGGACGTTTCTTTACCGGCTTCTGCCGCGACCTCACCGAACGCCACCGGGCAGAAGCAAGAATCCAGGAGCAGCAGCAGGAACTGCTGCACATGGCGCGGTTTACAGCACTCGGCGAAATGGCTTCGACGCTTGCTCATGAGATCAACCAGCCACTGACGGCGATCACGAACTACCTCAAAGGCAGTCGTCGACTGCTCGAGAAAAGCCAGGACGAGAATGCGCCTATGCTTCGGGATGCTGTCGAAAAGGCAGCTGAGCAGGCATTGCGAGCAGGCGACGTCATCCGTCATCTGAGGGATTTTGTGGCCAGGGGCGAAAGCGAGCGCCAGGTCGAACGACTGCCGGTTCTCATCGAGGAAGCCGCGTCCCTGGCCCTGGTCGGCGCAAGGGAGATAAATCTCCTTGTCAGCTACAAGCTTGACCCTGCCGCCGAACTGGTCTTGACCGATCGCATCCAGATTCAGCAGGTTCTGCTCAACCTGATGCGCAACGCGGTGGAGGCTATGCAGGACGCGACGCGACGCGAATTGAAAGTCACAACCGTTGCCCGGGATGATGGGATGGCCGAGGTAAGCGTAATCGATACAGGTCCGGGTCTCGCGCCGGAGGTCTCGGCCCAGCTCTTCCAGCCGTTCGTAACGACCAAGAAGCAAGGCATGGGTGTTGGCCTTTCCATTTGCCGTACCATCGTTGAATCGCACGGTGGCCATATATGGGCCGAGGTAACGCCGGCCGGCGGAACCGCTTTCCGGTTCACCTTGCGCATCGTAGAGAAGGAAGAGGTCACAAATGGCCGACAGTGATCTGGTGCACGTGGTCGACGACGATGTCGACGTCCGCAAGTCGCTCGGTTTTCTTCTGGCCACAGCGGACTTCGCCGTACGCCTGCACGAATCGGCCACGGCATTTCTTTCGACGGCAAAAGGCAACCTCGAGGGCTGCATTGTCACCGACGTACGCATGCCGGGCATAGACGGTATTGAGTTCCTGCGGCAACTCAGGGCGGGCGGGCATACAATTCCCGTCATTGTCATGACGGGCCATGCCGATGTGGCGCTTGCCGTTCAGGCAATGAAGGAAGGCGCTGCCGATTTCATCGAGAAGCCGTTCGACGACGAAATGCTGATCGAAGCGATTCGCTCCGCGCTGGCCAATCGGAACCAAGCAAACGCGGCGCATCCCCAGTCTGCGGATATCCGCACGCGTCTGTCGGCCTTGTCAGAGCGCGAGCGGCAGGTGCTGGATGGACTTGTTTCGGGTCTGCCTAACAAGACGATCGCCTACGATCTGGGCATCAGCCCGCGCACGGTCGAGATCCATCGCGCCAATGTCATGAGCAAAATGGGCGCAAGCAGCTTGTCACATCTTGTGCGCATGGCGCTGATCGTGGAATCCCGACCCTAGGAAGAGTTTTCAAGAGGTTTGCGAATTCCGACCTGGGCCCGCTCCAAGTCCCAATCGCGCCAGTGGGTCGGCCGGATGTCGACACGGGCACCGCTGGCAGCATTCTTCCAACCCTCCGTCACCCTTCTGCAGGCAAACACAAGCGCGTGCTCGCCGTCTTCGTCGAAGACGGCGAGTTCGAGATCGCGACCAAACGGAGCGCTTAGGATTGGTTTCCACATCGCATCAAAATCTTCGCAAACGGTGCGTTGCGCATTGATCTGCATCATTTTCTGGAATCGCCGAATAGGCATGCGCGTTGCCGGGCGTCGAGCTGATCTGGCTAATAGCTGCTGCGGCAGACGCCATATCGTCATCGGTGCCAATCACATGCATGGCGCGGGCAGCCCAATTGATTGCCAACGCAGCGCTGATACCTGATCCGGCGCCCATCGCGACGCTGGACGCCGATTGATCGGGATCAAGGACCGTGCTGCGCAAGCGCATATCATCAGACGGTATAGGGAGAATTGGGATGCACTATATCAAGGCCGATGAAGCCCTGTGGGCCTCCAGCATGTTGCCGGAAGGCATCCTGGAGCGCTGGTTCATTACGAGCGGCGACACAATCAAGGCCGGCGAGCGAATAGCCGAAGTTCGCGTTGAAGACGCGCTGCACGAGATTGTAGCGCCGGTAGGTGGCCGCGCGACGATTGTCGCCACCGCGAATACCGTCATCGAACCAGGCTCGATTCTGGCAACGCTGGAGTCTTAGCCCTGTGAGGACGCCTCACCGGGCTGATTGCGCTCATTCCTCACTTGTAGTCTCAAGGAGAGTATCAGGCTTGGTCGCCAGCTGCGTCCGCAGCTCCGATCACGGTTTCTGCAAGGTGTTGATGTAAGCGATTATTGCATCGATCTGGTCGGGGCTGGCGATCCACTCAGGCATGTCCGGATGGCCCGTCGAAATCCCCTCGGCGAGGGCTTCCTCGAGATCGGTGATCGGATAGCGCTTTGACAAGGTGCGAAACGCCGGGGCGTCGGGATGACTGCTCTTGTCGGTTTTTCCAATGGCGTGGCAGCGGGCGCAATTGACTTCCACCAACGCCTTCCCGTGATCCGTTAGGCTATCGGCACGGGCTGGGTGCACATATCCGAGCAGCATCAGTGCAAGGACGGAAGCCGGCAGACGACGATGCCCACAAAAGCTGTTCATGTCTGACGACCTCTGCATTGCCGATCTACGCGACTGTCTTCGCCGCTGCGTCCTCGATCGCGGTTCTGGCTTCCTCGCGGACCCGTTTGGCCGTTTCCGAAGCAAGCCTGGAGGTCAGTGCGGCGACCTTGCCGGCTTCGCTGACGTATTGCGATGTCGCATTCTGCAGAAAAGCAGAGAAGATGTCGAAAGCGTCATTGAACTCCGGACAGGTGATGAGATCGTCGGCCAGCTTGATGTCCTGTTCGCAACGATGCTTCAGAAATGCCAGCGTTTCGACGTTATAGCGCATCATCACCTTGAAGGCGTGGACTTGAAGAGACGCGGCAGCAAGGAAGAACGTCTGGCCATTTCCCGCAATCGGCAACAATTGTGTGCCGAATGAGGATGGCTCGGGCTGAGTGTGCATTATCGACTACTCCATCCTGAGGCATGCGAACATAATCTCCACAGCGCAACGTTGACGCCATTCGTCGCCGTGTCCTTGATCAGGATCAACCCTCTGACCTTGCGGACTGTACGAGCGCCCCGGCACCAACCGGTCTCGTTGCGTTTGACCCGCATCAAGGTGCTTGCCTCTATTTGATGGCCAAGTCGCGTCAACCGCAGATGGAATGACGCGATGGCTTTCAAGACGATCATGGTTCAACTGGACGTGGACGCAATCGCAGCGCCACGCATCGCGATGGCGTGGGATCTTGCTCAACGGATCGAGGCCGACCTGATCGGCTTCTGCGCCGCCGAGCCGCATTTTGTCCTCCCAACCAGCACTGATGACCAGGCCGCGACCAAGGCGTTGTGGCGCCAGGTAGAGGAGATAGAAGGTCGCCTCGACTGCCTGAGGGAGGAATTCCTGAGCATCGTCAACGGCAGCAATCGTGCCTCGTGGCGCGGAGAGGTAGGCAATCCCACGCGCCAACTTGCACTCAATGCGCGTGCCGCCGACTTGATCCTCGCTGGCCCGCCGACGGCCGATCTGGTGGTCGACCGTCATCGTGTGCTTGATCCGGCAAGTCTCATCCTTGCGGCGGGCCGTCCGATACTCGTGGCATCGGAACCCCTTGCGCCGATAAGAGCCGAAAGCATCCTGATTGCGTGGAATGACACGCGGGAAGCGCGACGTGCCGTCGTCGACGCTATGCCTTTCCTGATCACCGCCAGGGATGTCGTGATCGCCACCGTGGACAATGGGAATACTGGACCCAGGGAAAATGCAGCGGATGTCGAACTCTTTCTGACGCGCCACGGTGTGAAGGCGCGATCCGAAATCTTGGATGCGTGCCGCTCCGAACCGGCGGAAATCCTCCTCCAGATCGGACAGGATATTGCGGCCGATCTCATCGTTCTCGGTGGCTACGGTCATAGCCGGGTACTGGAGAGGACCTTTGGCGGCGTGACACGTTCTGTGCTGCGCAGCGGATCATTGCATCGGTTCATATCGAACTGAGGAGGTGACACCTCCAAATCGTGGTTTTGACATAAATCAAGGTCTTCCGCTCCCGCAAACGGTTACGTCTAACCTTGCCAAGTTCGGTGTAGCTGATGCCCGCAGCGCAACCGCGAGCAAATAAGGAAATTCGGACATGAATTACCAGCGGTTCTTCGAGGACGCGATCGACCAGCTCCATGCCGAGCGTCGCTACCGCGTCTTCGCCGATCTAGAGCGCATCGCGGGCAAGTTTCCGCGCGCCATCTGGCGTTCCAACGGCCGCGCCGAGGAAATCACCGTCTGGTGCTCCAACGACTATCTTGGCATGGGCCAGCACGCCGACGTCATCGCCGCGTTCCAGAGGGCGGCCGGCAAGATGGGCTCTGGCGCCGGCGGCACCCGCAACATTTCCGGCACGTCCAACCCGTTGGTCGAACTCGAGCATGAGCTGGCCGACCTGCACGGCAAGGAAGCCGCCCTGGTCTTCACCTCCGG
>NZ_SRUZ01000001.1:44381-1314706 GCF_004791165.1 Mesorhizobium sp. M8A.F.Ca.ET.218.01.1.1
GGGCGGCCGGCAAGATGGGCTCTGGCGCCGGCGGCACCCGCAACATTTCCGGCACGTCCAACCCGTTGGTCGAACTCGAGCATGAGCTGGCCGACCTGCACGGCAAGGAAGCCGCCCTGGTCTTCACCTCCGGTTTCGTCTCCAACGAAGCCTCGATCTCGACCATCGCACGGCTTTTGCCCAATTGCCTGATCATCTCGGACGAACTGAACCATGCCTCGATGATCGAAGGCGTGCGGCGCTCAGGTGCCGAGAAGAAGATCTTCCGACACAATGACGTCGCGCATCTGGAAAGCCTTTTGCAGACGGCCGGGCGCGAACGTGCCAAGCTGATCGTCTTCGAAAGCGTCTATTCGATGGATGGCGACATCGCGCCGATCAAGGAGATCGTCGAGTTGGCCGAGCGCTACAACGCCATGACCTATATCGATGAGGTCCATGCCGTGGGCATGTACGGGCCGCGCGGCGGCGGCATCACCGAGCGCGAGGGCCTCGCCGACCGCATCGACATCATCGAGGGCACGCTGGCCAAGGCCTTCGGCACGCTGGGCGGCTACATCACCGGCACCAGTGCCGTCATCGACGCGGTGCGCTCCTATGCGCCGGGCTTCATCTTCACCACGGCGCTGCCGCCGGCGATCGCCGCCGCGGCCACCACGTCGATCCGTCATCTCAAGCGCTCACAGGCCGAGCGCGACGCCCAGCAGCAGCAGGCGACCCGAACCAAGCAGATCCTGTCCGCCGCCGGCCTGCCGGTGATGGAATCGCCGACCCACATCGTGCCGGTGCTGGTCGGCGATCCGGAACTCTGCAAGATGGCCAGTGACCGCCTGCTTGGCGTGCACGGCCTCTACATCCAGCCGATCAACTACCCGACCGTGCCGCGCGGCACCGAGCGGCTGCGCATCACGCCGACGCCCTTCCATTCCGATGCGCTGATCGCCGAACTGCAGGACGCGCTGGTCGAGACCTGGGACGCGCTCGGCATCCCCTACGGTTCGGCGGGACGGCCGGCCGTGGCCAAGAGCGATCGGATCGTTCCGCTGCTGGTGCAAAAATCCGGCGGCTGAAACCCGCCGCTTGCGCAAACGGTGTTCGTCCCCTTTGCCAGCTGGTGCGCGGCCTCCTCGAACTGGTCGAGGCGGCTGTAGAAAACAATCGGGGCGACGCACTTTTGAACGATTTGATCCTGCTCAATGCTCAAAGCCTTTCGATGCCTGAGAATGGAGTTCAAATCTTCGAGGAGCATCCGCCATGGGTCATATTTCCCACACGTCCTTTGCTGACTTCACGCACGCTGGCCAGCAGGCGCAACAATGGGTCAAGGAGCTCGCCAAGGACCTCTGCTGGAGCGAACCGAGCGCGTGCCGTCTCCTGAGATCCGTTCTACACACGGTGCGGGATTGGCTTTCGCCAGCAGAAATGGCCGATCTCTCGGCGCAACTGCCTGTTTTGGTCCGCGGCATCTATTTCGAAGGCTGGAACCCCGCGGTGCCTGCGCATGAGCGCACCAAGCGCGACTTTATTATCAGCGTCAGAAACAGTTTCGGCTACGATGAGGAGATCGATTTCGATGTCGCGATCAGTGCCGTTTTCAAGCTTCTCGACCGTCACATTTCGCATGGCGAGATCGTACAGGTCAGAAACTCGATGAAGAAGTCGCTGCGAAAACTGTGGCCGGTGGATTGACCGATGTTCCGCGACCGGGAAGACGCTGGAGCGAAGCTTGGCCTGGAACTGAGCAGGCTTCAATTGCATCACCCGATCGTACTGGCATTACCGCGCGGCGGCGTGCCCGTCGCAGTGGAAGTGGCCAAAGCCCTCCACGCTCCTCTTGATCTGCTTATCATCCGCAAGGTGGGCGCCCCGGGCAATCCCGAGCTGGCTGTTGCCGCAATCGTCGATGGCGACCCTGGGGAGGTCGTGCTGAACCGTGAGATTGTCGAGACCTATGCACTCGACGAAAGCGAGCTACGTGTCTTGATTGCAAATGAGCGGCCAGAACTCGAACGCCGGCGCGCTGCCTATCGCTGGAAGACCAGACCGATCTCGATTGCGGGAAAGACCGCGATCATCGTCGATGACGGGGCCGCGACCGGTACGACCATGAAAATCGCGATCCGCGCCCTCAAGCGCCGGTCACCGAGGGAAATCGTCGTGGCAATTCCTGTTTCACCGCAAGAGACGGTCGTTGAACTGGAACAGGAAGCGGACCGTGTGGTTTGCCTTAGTCAGCCAGGACAGTTCCGGGCCTTGGGCCACCACTATCTGCGGTTCCCGCGGCTCTCTGACAACGACGTTGTCTTCGCTATGGACGAGGCTGCCCAACTGTACAAAACTGGCCAGCGGCACGTTTCCGGCCTAGCCGTAAAGAACAGGAGATCGCACTAATGCAGATCCGCACGCTTTCGGCTTTGGAATGTACCAAATTGCTGACGGCCAATCGTGTTGGCCATCTGGCATGCGCTAAGGATGGGCAGCCCTATGTCGTGCCCTTCCACTACGCCCATTCGGACGCTCATCTTTACGCGTTTTCCATGCCGGGCAAAAAGATCGAATGGATGCGGTCCAATCCGCTGGTGTCCGTCCAGGTGGACGAACATGGCCAGGGCCGAGGATGGAGAAGTGTCATTGTCGATGGCCGATATGAAGAGCTGCCCGACCGGATCGGCCACAAGCTTCAAAGGGACCATGCCTGGTCGGTGTTGAGCAAGCACACCGACTGGTGGGAGCCCGGCGCACTCAAGCCGGTCACTCCTCCCGCGGCCGACAATGCACCGCATGTTTTCTTCCGGATTCTGATCGAGCAGGTGTCCGGTCGAGAGGCGAGCGAGTAAGTCCGCAACCCTTCGCTACAGGAACGAGAGCGGGCCGGCGCAAACTGCGCCGGCCCGCTCTTCCCTGTGAATTGCTATCGCGCCATGAAGACCGGCAACGATTGACCTTCAAGCATCGACTTGGTGACCCCACCGAAAATCCGTTCGCGCAACCGGCAATGACCGTAGGCGCCCGTGACCATCAGCTCAGCCGCAACGTCGCCGGCATGCTGGCGAAGCACATCGGCAACCGAATGGTTCGCGCTCGGCAGCCGGTCGACCGTAACCTTCACGCCATGCCGGGCAAGATAGGCCGCGGCATCTGCACCCGGCTCCTCGCCATGATGGAACTCATCTTCAATAGGATCGACGATGACAAGGCGCACATCTTCGGCGCCCTTCAGCATATCGAGGGACTCGCGGACGGCGCGCGATGACTCAAGGCGGGCGTCCCATGCAACGAGGACGCGTTTCGGCTTCAGCGTCGGCCGCGTGCCCTCGGGAACGAGCAGAATAGGCTTTCCCGACGAGAACAGCGTGCCCTCGATGACTTTATCCTTCAGCGTATGGCTTGCCAGCAAATCTGGCCCGAGAATGGTCAGATCGGCGTAGCGGGCACGCCTTCCGATGACGTCGTCCGCCCACCCCGTGTCGGGATAGTCGTCGCTCAGATCGGCCGATACGGCGCTCTGGGAGAGAAAGCCGGCGACATCCGAAATTCTCTTCTCGAGCCTTTTCAGCTCGGCCTGGCGTTCCTCCAGCCAGGCAGGCGAAACGACAGCGGCATACTCGCCGCCTGAGGGCGGCGCGGCAAGCTCGAGAACGAGCACGGAGAGATGGGCGCCGACCTGTTCGCACAGCGAGGCGGCTAGCTTGAGATCACCTTCACCCTGGTTCGGCCCGGTAACCGTAAGCAAGGTCCTGAAAGTCACGGCGGCAACTCCTGATTTCGATTGAAGGATCAGTCGTGGTTTCAGTCATTAGCGAGGCTGCCCGATGCGTTCATTGCGCTGAATCAAATACCGTGACCGCGGCGGCATTTGATCCGCATCAACGCACTAGCAAACCAGGGCTGTAGGTTTCAGTCGATCAGTCGGGGAAACGCAGATGAAATTCCTGATCGCGGCGATTTTGGCGGGATTGGCCCTCAACGCAGCTGGCGCCCAGGAACTCGGCAACGGCAAGGCGGAATACATGAACTCATGCGCCGTCTGCCATGGCCTTGAAGGCAAGGGGGACGGCCCGTTGGGCGACGAGTTGTTGAAGCGGCCAAGCGACCTGACGCGCCTCTCCAGGCGCAATGGCGGCGAATTCCCTTATTGGCGCGTCTTTGCCGTCATCGACGGCCGCGGCATGGTGCCGGCGCATGGCAATCGCGACATGCCGGTCTGGGGTCGGCAATTCCTTCCGGGTGACGTGAAGAAATATGGCCCGAATGCCGGGGAAATCGTCACCAGGGAACGGATCCATGATCTGGCCGGTTATGTCGAGACGTTGCAGCAATGAAAACAGAGGGCGCAAACAGTCTCCGCACGACACAGGCATCGATGAGGCCGGACATGGTCGTTGACGAGCAGCAATCCGCTACGGCGTTCCTGCTTGATCCCGCCTCCTATGGCATGGCCGGACAGGTCGAAGCGATCGAGACTCATATCTCGCGAATTTTCTTGATCGATGGACGTGCCTTTAAGATGAAACGGGCGGTCAAGCTGCCCTATGTCGATTTCTCGACGCCAGCACTAAGGCTGGCCGCTTGCGAAAAAGAGGTGGAACTCAACGCCAGGACCGCACCCGGCCTCTATCTGGGCGTGCGGCGCATTACCCGCGAAGTCGACGGCAAACTCGTTTTCGATGGCGCTGGCCAAATGGTCGATGCGGTGATCGAGATGGTCCGGTTTGATCAGTCGAGGCTCCTTGATCGGATGGCGACCGCGGGAGAACTGACGCCAGCGCTGATGACGGCGGTCGCACGCATGATCGTGGGACATCACCGTGCGGCGCCGAAGATCCACAACGGAACCGGCTCATTCAATTTGATGGGCGTGCTCGACATCAACGAGGCCGGCTTTGGCACCAGTCACGTTTTTACAAAACGAGAGATCGAGACGTTTGCCCGGGCTTTCCGCACCGCACTCGCGCGCCATTCCGGATTGCTGGATCGCCGGGAGGCCGCGGGCAAGATCCGCCAGTGTCATGGCGATCTGCACCTGCGCAACATCTGCCTTTTCGATGGCGAGCCTCGCCTCTTCGATTGCATCGAATTCAATGACCAGATCGCCAGCATCGATGTTCTGTACGACCTTGCCTTCTTGCTGATGGACCTTTGGCATCGCCGTTTCCCAGAGCTCGCCAATCTCGTGATGAACCGCTACCTCGACGAGGCCGATGACGAGGATGGCTTTGTCCTGCTGCCTTTCTTCATGGCGGTGCGGGCGGCTGTGCGCGCGCATGTCACCGCCACCCAGGTCGAGGAAGGCAGCGCCGATTCCGGCAAATTGACTGCCGAGGCCCGATCCTATTTCGAACTGGCCCGAACATTTCTGCAGCAAACGCCGCCCAGGCTCGTTGCCATCGGCGGTCTCAGTGGTTCAGGCAAGACGACCATTGCCGAGGCGCTCGCCGCCCATATCGGTGCGCCGCCCGGTGCGCGCATAGTCGAAAGCGACCGCATCCGCAAAGCGATGCACGGCGTGCCCGCCGAGGCCAGGCTGCCGGACAAGGCCTATCGTCCTGATGTGTCCGATCGCGTCTACAACGAAATGGCATGGCGCGCCGGCTTGATTCTCTCCGAGGGTGGCTCGGTTGTAGCTGATGCGGTTTTCGACAGACCGGCCGATCGTGAGCGGATCGAGAAGGCGGCGCGAGACCGGGGTATTCCATTCTTCGGTTTCTGGCTGGAGGCGGATCCACTCGTCCTTTGGCGACGGGTCAGCGAACGCAAGGGCGGTCCCTCGGATGCAACGATCGATATCCTTTCGCGTCAATTGCAGCGAAAAGCCGGCCAGGCCAGCTGGCGCAGGACCGATTCCGATCGAAAGGCCGTCGACATTGCCGCGGAACTGAGGAGATGTTGGCAGCGCGATGCTTCCGAAACCCTGTGCACGGCCTCCTGACTGTTGCGGATGATTGACCTCAACCGAGTTCGAGCTTGGCCTCGACAAGCCCTGGCTCGTTCGGAAGATGCATCAAGGAGAAGCCGAATTCACGGCACATTGCCAGCATCTTGCTGTTTTCACTGAGCACGATACCTCCGATGCGGCGGATCCCATCGGCCTTTGCATAATCGACGATCTGGCTGAGCAACTCCCAACTTAGGCCATGACCCTGCAAGTCCGTCCGCACCAGCAATGCGTATTCGGCGCTGACGTGGTCGGGATCGCAGGACAACCGGCTGATGCCCGCCAGCGCGCCAGTGCTCTTGTCCAATGCTACGAAAGCCATATTGCGGTCGTAGTCGAGCTGGGTGAGCCGCTTCAACACCTGATCGGAGAAGCTTTTTCGCGGCGAAAGGAAACGCAGGCGCAAATCGTCAGACGAAATTTTGGCCAGGAATTCGGGATAGAGCGCGATGTCGGTCGGCTTGATCGGCCGGACGTGATAATGCGCGCCACCTGCCGACGTTTCCTTCTCCCAACCTGACGGGTAGGGCCGGATGCACAGTGCAGGATTCGGCCCAGGTTCCTCCACCCGCTTCGGTTCGATCTCGATGCGTGCATCGAGCGCGATCACGCCGGCGGTGTCCGCGAGCAACGGATTGATGTCCATTGATACGAGGCACGGAAAGTCGACAACCATCTGCGATAGGCCGTTGAGCGCCGCAACGATCGCCTGCAGATCCGCGGGTTTGCGATCGCGGAATCCGTCGAGCAGCCGACCGATCCGCGTTTGCCCGATCAGGTCACCGGCAAGAACTTCGTCGAGCGGAGGCAACGCGATCGCGGTATCGTCCATCACCTCAACGGCGACGCCACCCGCCCCGAACAGGAGAACCGGACCGAAAATCGAATCATGGCTGACACCAAGGATCAGTTCCTGAGCCTGTTTTCGCACCACCATCGGCTGTACGGCATAACCCTCGATATCGGCCTGAGGATCGTGCTTATGCAACCGGGCCTCGATTGCGCGTGCTGCCTCCTCGGCTGCCGCCGCGGCTGCAATGCCGAGCACCACCCCGCCAATGTCCGACTTGTGCGAGATCGCCTTTGACAGCAGCTTGACGACGACCTGCTCGGATGTCTTGAGAAGCCGGCCGGCCGCCTGCCCCACTTTGGCAGGGGATCTGGCGATGATCGTTTCGGGCACCGGGATGCCGTAGGAGGAAATCGCCGCCTTGGCCTCGGGCTCGGTCAGCATGCGCCGGCCTTCCCTGGCGACCTGCCTGAATAGGGCAAGCACCGCTTCTCGACCGCTCGTGGCGGCCTCGCCGTGGCTCGACGGCGTACGCAGCAGGGCCCGCTGGGCTCGCGACCAGTCGGCGAGGTAGGATACGGCCGTCGCGGCATCGGCGGGTGTCTCGAGGCTGGCAATCCCCGCGTCCTGAAGGATACGTCGCCCTTCGCGCGCCGTGTGTTCGCCAAGCCAGCAGGTCAGGACCGGTTTGCCGCCGATCTTACCGTCCTGCGCGAGCGTTGCCACCGCGCTTGCCGCGGCGAGCGGCGAGCCGAGCCCGGTCGGGCAGTTCATGACCAGGACAACGTCGGTCCCGGCATCGGCCGCGATGGCCTCGACCGCGACCCGGTAGCGCTCAGGCGGAGCGTCGCCGATGATGTCGACCGGATTGGCATGCGACCATGTGGCCGGCAGGACGGCATCCAGGCGGGCAATCGTTCCCGGCGCGAGTTCGGCCAACTCCCCGTTGCAGTCGATAAGTTGGTCGACGGCAAGCACGCCGGCGCCACCGCCATTGGTGACGATGCCGACGCGGGCTCGCTCCAGCGGAGCAAAGCGGGCGGTCGTTTCAACCGCGTCGAACAACTCGGCCAGGCCTTCGACGCGCAGGATGCCCGCGCGCCGCAATGCGGCATCGACGACACGATCCGCGCCCGACAGCGCGCCGGTATGGGTCGCGGCCGCTTTGGCCGCCTGCTCGTGCCGACCCGACTTGATGACGATCACCGGCTTGAGGCGCGCGGCGGCGCGCGCCGCCGACATGAACTTGCGCGGATTGGGAATGGTTTCGAGATACATCACGATGGCGTGGGTGTGCATGTCGCCCGCCAGCATGTCGAGGCAGTCCCCCACATCGACATCGGCCATGTCGCCAAGGGAGACGATCTGCGAGAAGCCGACATTGTTGTCGGCCGCCCAGTCGATCAGCGATGTGGCAATGGCGCCGGATTGCGACAGCAGTGCGATGTTGCCGGACTTCGCGGCCATATGCGCAAATCCGGCATTTAGCTTCATCGGCGGGATCATCAGCCCGACCGTGTTCGGCCCGATGATGCGGAAGAGCGTGGGCTTGGCAGCGTCCAGCATCGCCTGACGCAGGCCATTCTCGCGCGTAAGCCCGGCAGTGATCACGACCGCCGTCCGCGTGCCCTTTTCAGCAAGGTCGCGCACGATGCCGGGAACTGTCTCAGGCGGCGTAACGATGACACCAAGGTCTGGGACGTCAGGCAGATCCGCCGCTTCAGCATAGCATTGCCGATCGGCGATCTGCGAATATTTCGGGTTGACCGGCCAGATGTCGCCCTCGAAGCCACCGCTGACGATGTTGTCGAAAACGACATGGCCGACGGAGCCTTCGCGCACCGACGCACCGAAGACAGCAACGGACTTCGGGGCGAACGCATGTTCGAGATTTCGGATCGTCACCCCTTGTGTCTCCTGTTAGCGGCGATAATCGCCGGTCGATCTTGCCCGTTCGTTGCGTTGGATCAAAGCGTTCTGTGGTTCTCGCGACTAGCTGTTGCCCGAGTTCGACGCGCTCGTCAGCGCTGACGACAATTGGCGAGCATCGATCAGATCGGAAGGCATCGCATGAACGAGTCCATCCTGCGACGCGCATTGCTGGTGATTGCCATCCTGGGTCTCGCCGTTGGGATCGGAGCGTGGCGAACCGGGCTCGGCCCCCTTGAGGCCGACACGATCTGGACGGTGGCGACGTTGCCCGTGGTAGCGGCTCTCGCCATCTCCATCCTGCGCGATTTCTGGATCGGCCGCTTCGGTGTCGATGCTATTGCGCTGGTGTCGATGTCCGCCGCGCTGTTTCTTGGCCAACCCTTGGCGGCAGTGGTGGTCGCGATTATGTATGCCGGCGGCACGGTGCTTGAGGATTTCGCTCGCGGCCGCGCGGAACGGAACCTCAAGGCATTGACCGACCGATCGCCGCGTATCGCCCACCGAACGTCAACGCTGGGGACAGAAACCATCTCCGTCGAGGACGTTGATGTCGGCGACGAGATTCTGGTCCGGGCCGGCGAACTGCTCCCCGTCGATGGCATCCTGCTTGATGCTTCGGCCTCTCTCGACGAGTCCGCAGTGAGCGGAGAACCCCTGCCGGAACGGCGCAGCGCGGGGGATGTGCTGCGCAGCGGCACCGTCAATGCGGGCGAGACCTTGAGCATGCGGGCTTCTGCCCTCGCGGAACAGAGCACTTATGCCGCGATCGTACGCATGGTCGCTGCAGCGCAGACCGCGAAATCTCCATTCATTCGCATGGCCGACCGCTTTGCCCTGTTCCTTCTGCCAGCCACACTGCTGGTTTCCGGCGCCGCCTGGTATGTTTCCGGCGACCCAATCAGAGCGCTTGCGGTGCTGGTCGTCGCAACGCCCTGCCCGCTCATCCTTGCTGCCCCCGTTGCATTCATCGGCGGCGTCTCGCGTGCCGCGCGTGCCGGCATCCTTATGAAGGGCAGCACGGCGCTGGAGGCTCTAGCGCAAGTCCGAACCGCGATCTTCGACAAGACGGGGACCTTGACCATCGGTGGCGCCGAGCTCATCGAAATCGAAGCCGCACCCGGCAGTGACGCGAACCATCTGCTGCAGCTGTTGGCATCCCTGGAACAGGCCTCACACCATGTGCTCGCCGACTCGATCATCCGGGAGGCGCGCGGCAGACAGCTGATGCTTTCGCATCCGCGTGATGTCCGCGAGCATCGCGGCGCAGGCCTGAAGGGCCGGGTCGAGAACATTGCGATCGCCTCCGGATCGCGGGCTCTTGTGCTCGCCGACAGTCCCCTGCCCAACTGGGCGAAAGGGGGCGAAGAAAAATACCGGGACGAGGCGGTGCTCAGGGTCTTTGTAGCACTCGGCGGGCAGCTTGCCGGTGTTTTCACGTTCGGCGACGCCCTGCGTGTTGATGCGCATGATGCACTCGGCAAGCTGCGCTCCGCTGGCATTGGTCGCATGATCATGCTCACAGGCGACGACGGCGTGGCGGCCAAGCGCATCTCCGCCCGGCTCGACCTCGACGCCCTGGTCGCCGATGCGACCCCTGCCGAAAAAGTCGCGACGGTCACAGCCGAGAAAGCCTTGGCGCCGACGATGATGGTCGGCGACGGCATCAACGATGCACCCGCCCTCGCCGCCGCGACGGTCGGCGTCGCCATGGGCGCGCGTGGGGCGACGGCCTCTTCCGAGGCGGCGGACGTCATCGTGCTGACCGACAGGCTGCTGCCTGTCGCCGATGCCGTCCGGATTGCACGGCGAACGCGATCGATCGCCTTGCAAAGCATCATTGCCGGACTGGCGCTGTCGGGGCTGGCAATGATCGCAGCGGCCATGGGGCAGATCACGCCGGTTGCCGGAGCGCTACTTCAGGAAGGGATTGACGTGGCGGTTATCCTGAATGCTTTGCGGACCCTTGGCGATGGACATCTGTGGCGCGCATAGTGGTCGAGAACAAGTTCGGTGAATGGCCATGGCACAGCAAAATCTGGTGGTTTGCAGCAAATGCGGCGGAGTCAATCGCCTGCCGCCGTCACGAAATGCCAGTGAGGCAAAATGTGGAAAGTGCGGGACCAGACTGTTTTCAGGTCACCCCCCGGACGTCGACGCCAAGACGTTCGATCACCAGATTACGCGAAGCAGTATTCCCGTTGTCGTCGACATCTGGGCACCTTGGTGCGGCCCCTGCAAGATGATGGCGCCGGCCTATGAAGCGGCGGCAATCGAACTGGAGCCACATGTTCGCCTGATCAAACTCAATTCCGAAAATGAGCAATCTGTCGCGGCAAGGCTCGGCATTCGCGGCATCCCGACCATGATTCTGTTCCATGGCGGACGCGAACTCGCGCGCACATCTGGCGCAATGACGGCAGGCCAGATCGTCAGGTGGGTTCGCGACCGCCTGCCGACGGTGACCGCCTGAAGTCGTCGCGCCAATGGATCCGCTCATCGCCCGGCTTGGACTGGCCCTCGCAATAGGTCTCCTTGTCGGCTTGGAGCGTGGTTGGCAAGAGCGGGATGCGCCCGACCGCAGTCGCACAGCTGGCATCCGGACATTCGGCATATCCGGGCTGCTTGGTGGCGTGCTCGCGGCGCTGGCCAGTGCACTAGGCTCCGTATCGGTGCTCGTCGGAGGCTTCATCGCCTTTGCGGCAATCTTTGCCTGGTACAAGGCGCGTGAGGCTGCCCATGACGAGGATTTCAGCGTCACGAGCGTGATCGCAGGCCTGGGCGTTTTCGCCCTTGGCGCGCTTTCCGTAGCCGGCGATTATCGGGCTGCTGCTGCGGGCGGGGCGGCACTGGCGGCAATCCTGGCCAGCCGAGAAGTCCTGCACGGTCTTTTGAAGCGACTGACCTGGGTCGAACTGCGTTCGGCGCTGATCCTGGCAGTGATGACGGCGATCGTCTTACCCCTGTTGCCAAACCGGACGATGGACCCGTGGGGCGGTTTCAATCCTTGGGAAGTTTGGTTCCTGACGGTGCTGATGGCCTCGATATCGTTCGCCGGCTACGTGGCTGTTCGCATTCTGGGAAATACGCGTGGGCTGCGGTCAGTTCGCTCGTCGGTGCGATCGTCTCTTCCACAGCGGTGACCTTGGCGCTTGCCCGCAATGCCGCGTCGGGCGGCAATCCACTGCCGCTCGCCGGGGCGGCATCCCTGGCTGCAATGGTTTCGGTGCTCCGCGTCTGCGCCGTGATTCTGATCATAGAGCCAGGCGTGTTCGCTTCGGTCGCTATAGCGGCGATGGCAGCCGCGCTCGCCTTCGCTGTCTGCGGCGCATTGCTGATGACTCGCGACAGCGGGAATGAGGAACGCAGCGCTATTGCGCGCAATCCATTCGAGCTGGGTCCGCTGTTGCTGTTCGCGCTGCTCTTCGCGCTTGTCGCGACCGCAAGCGCTGGATTGGCAGCTCAATTCGGCAGCCGCGGCTTGCTGGTTACCTCAGCGCTGGCAGGCACGTTCGATGTCGACGTCTCGGTGCTCAGTGCCTTGCGGCTGGTCAAGTATTCGGTCCCCGTCGAGACTGTCGGTCAGGCTGTGCTGGCGGCACTGGCGGCAAATGCGATCGGCCGCCTGTCACTGGCGGTATTTGCCGGTCCGATCAGGTTCTGGGTGCCGCTGGCCGGCGCAACCCTGACCGCTGCGACCGCCGGCTATGGCGCCATGTTGTTGCCTGGCCCGGGATAGAAGCGCGGTTCTTGAGCCATCTTTGATGCGGATCAAGGGGCAGGCCCAGCTACGGCTCTATGGGACTCCTTAAAAGGAGTTCGCCATGACCAGTTTGAAGGACCTTACCCCGAAATTCCGCCATGTCCGGCTGCTGCTAGCCCGCGAGAAGGATCACCCGGGAGGAGACCGTGAAGAGGGTTACGACGTGCTGGCTCCGCTGAACGGCGAAGGGCGTATCGATGCCGAAGAATGGAAATCGCACAGGGCCTCATGTCGAGTTCGCCGCTTTCGGACTGGCGAGGAGGATCTGATCGGCCGGCTGAGACGCAAGCCCGGCGGGCAGTGGTATTTCGACTACGCCGAAGGCGACCGCGATGACGAAATCGGCTTTCATCTCGGCGACGAACGGTTCGTGACCGGTGAATATGTGTCGATCGAGCGCAACGGCACCATGCACACCTACCAGGTGGCAAGGGTCGAGCGGCCATGACGCGGCAACGCCTGGCTCCCTGGGAGTAGACCATGTCGCGACGCATCCTGATAGTGGTCGGCCATCCAGACCCGTCCCCGGATCGGCTCTGCCGCGGTCTTGCCGACGCCTATGGCGAGGGCGCGGGAAAGGCAGGGCATGGTGTCCGCCGGGTCGATCTGGGGGCAATCGATTTTCCGATGCTTCGGACGATGCAGGAGTTCGAGCATGGTGCGGTTCCCGATGAGTTGAAAGAAGCAGCCGAGGCGATCGTGTGGGCTGAGCATGTCGTCTTTGTCTTTCCGCTGTGGCTTGGAACCATGCCGGCCATACTCAAGGCATTTCTGGAACAGGTCATGCGGCCGGGAACGGCCTTTGCCTATCCGGACAAGGGCGGCGGCTTCACCAAGACATTGCTTCGTGGCCGCTCGGCGCGCGTCGTGGTGACGATGGGCATGCCTTCCGTCGTGTATCGGCTATGGTTCCTCGGACACGGCATCGCCGGCCTGAAGCGAAGCATTCTGCAATTTGTCGGCATCAGTCCGGTACGCGAGACCTTGTTCGGCATGGTCGCTGGAGCCAGCGATGCGACCCGTGCGAAGTGGATCCGGCATATGCGCGAACTGGGTGGACGGGCCAGATAACGCTCCCACATAACGCTCGTTGAATGCCGATCACGGCACCAGGACGGCGGCGCCGCTCAATCTGCCTTGCCTCACATCGTCCAATGCCTGATTGGCCTGTTCCAGCGGGTAGACCTTGGTGTATGTGTGCACCCGAGCGCGCCTGGCAATGGGAAAGAACTCTTCGGCGTCGCGGCGCGTCAGGTTTGCAACCGACACCAGTTCACGCTCTTCCCAGAGCAACTCGTAGGCCATCGCCGGAATGTCGCTCATGTGGATGCCGCCGCAAACCACCCGGCCGCCCTTGCGCACGGCACCAAGTGCGATCGGCACCAGGTCACCCACAGGAGCGAAGATGATCGCGGCATCGAGCTGCCTGGGCGGAAGCTCCTCCGACCCGCCCGCCCACGTCGCGCCGAGCGAGCGGGCGAATTCCTGTGCTTCACTGTCGCCGGGCCGGGTGAAAGCGAAGATGTCACGACCCTGCCAGATTGCGATCTGCGCAACGATATGTGCAGCGGCACCGAAGCCGTAGATCCCGAGCCGCTTGCCGTCACCGGCCTTCTTCAGGCATCGCCAGCCGATCAGGCCAGCGCAAAGCAACGGCGCCTGCGATACGGGGTCGGCATCCGTGTCCAGATCGAAGGCGAATTGCGCGTCGGCAATGACATGGCTGGCGAAGCCGCCATCGCGTGTATAACCCGTGAAATCTGGCTGATCGCAGAGATTTTCATTCTCCGCGACACAGTAGGGACAATGCCCGCAAGTGTGCCCAAGCCAAGGCACGCCAACCCTGCGCCCGATCCTGGAACGCGCCACGCCTTTGCCGACGGAATCGATAGTGCCGACGATTTCGTGACCCGGAATGAGCGGCAGTTTCGGATGACGCAGATCGCCATCAATGACATGCAGATCGGTCCGGCAGACAGCGCATGCCTCGATCCTCAACCTGATCTCACCGGGTCTCGCTATGGGATCAGGCCTGTCGACCAGCTTCAATGGCACGCCGATGTTTTCGAGCACCATCGCTCTCATGACGTGCTCCATGTTGCCCCGGAAAAACAAATGCCGTGACTGCCCAGCCTCCGCCTTGGCGCGGCCAAACCGACAAGGCCGGCGATCCCGGCAGGCTTTCGAAAACTGCGGCAGTCACAGGTTCCGGCCAGGCGGCTGCCTGCTTCATTATCTATGGCTCGACGGTGAATTCGGCCCACATGCCGGCTCCATAGTGACCTGGCACGTTGCAGATAAGCA
Organism: Mesorhizobium sp. M8A.F.Ca.ET.218.01.1.1; assembly: GCF_004791165.1. Lineage (GTDB taxonomy): Bacteria > Pseudomonadota > Alphaproteobacteria > Rhizobiales > Rhizobiaceae > Mesorhizobium. The sequence goes on from NZ_SRUZ01000001.1 coordinate 59,103, forward strand.
GGTATTTTCCAGCCTTCAGCTCGACGGTCAACGTGCCTGATTTTCCCGGATCAAGCTCCGAAACTTCGCCCTTGTCGCCAGCCTTGTCTTCGTCGACGCGGTTCTCGGCTTCAAGGTAAGGAAGCGGCTTGCCGGGATCGGCAAGGTGCATCACGATCATTTCGTGGACGGTGTCCTTGGAGTCATTCTTCACATTGAATGTGACCTCTCCGGCCTTTGCCACACTTGGCAAAGCCTTGATGCCCATGGTCGCCTTGGCGAGATCGAGGCCCGGCGCTGCATACGCAAGACCCATCGGCATCTCCGTGCTCGCGCCCTTGTCCCAGAGCGAAACCTGGACGAGCGCGTCAGCCTGGGCGGCGCCGGCATGGCTAGCCATGAGCATTGCAGCAGCAAGCCCAAATGTTGCTTTCCTCAATACGGTTTTCATGGCGATCCTCTTTCCGGGTGGGCAGCAGAAGTGCTCTACATCCGGCCGTCATCCTGCTCACGACGTCACCCGCCGTCCTTGCGCCAGATCAAATTGATCGGCGCGGCCCCGATCGGTGCCGATGATACAATTGTCAGCCAGTTGTCAGCTTGAATTGATTATTTCGCTCCAATGGCGGTGAGAATCGCCGTCTGGACGATCGAAGATCCACCTGCGGGCGCAACATCGGCGCCCAACCTTCCGAATGGAGTCATCATGTATCGCACACTCGTTTTCGCCGCTTTGGCTGGCATGATCGCGGGACCGGCGCTCGCCGCCGGCGGCAGCTGCAGCACCGCCCCAAAATCGCAATTCAAGCCCAAGGCAACACTGGAAGCACAATTGACTGGCGAAGGCCTCACCGTGCGGCAGATCAAGGTCGAGAAGGGCTGCTATGAGGTCTACGCGGTCGACAAGGCGGGCAAAAAGGTCAATCTGGCCTACAATGCCGAGACCCTTGAAAAGCTCGACAATGCCGAAGCCGGCGAAAATTGATCAGAACGTTCCGGCAGCAGCAGGCGCGCACCCATCGCCGCCGATGGTGCGCGTCTGGGATCGGGCCGTGCGGAGTTTCCATTGGGCATTGGTGCTCAGCTTCGTCACGGCCTGGCTCACCTCCCATTCCTCGGAGGGTATCCACCACTGGGCCGGATACGCCGCCGCCGCCCTCATCGGCATAAGGCTTCTGTGGGGTGTTCTTGGTACCCGCTATGCGCGGTTCTCCCAATTCGTGCGTGATCCGGCGACTGTCGCGCGTTATCTCTCGGCAATACTGAGCGGCCGCGAGGCCCGATATATCGGCCACAATCCGGCTGGCGGCGCGATGGTGATCGTCTTGATCGCGGCGATGGCTTCAACCGCTCTTACCGGCTGGCTGATGACGACCGACGCCTATTTCGGTGTGCCCTGGGTCGAAGCCGCACATAGCCTGGCGGCGCACGGCCTGTTGCTCCTCGTCTTGCTTCATATTGGCGGTGTCGCCCTGGCAAGCTTTCGCCACCGCGAAAACCTGGTCCGAGCCATGATCACCGGACGAAAACGCAGCGCCGAACCGGCGGACATCGCTTGACGATCGGCCAATCATCAACCCGGCGCCGTATCGGGCGCAAGCGGTAGCGGTCTCGATCGGGGAAGCAATGAACAGCAACCCGCCGCGCCTTTTGGCGGGCGGGTTGCAGCGTTGGATCACCGTCTACTTGACCAGGATCGTTGCCCACATTCCATTCATGAAATGACCGGGGATATTGCAAAAAACGGCATAGCTGCCCGGCTTGAGGTCCAGGGTCAGCGATCCGGTTTTGCCTGGATCGAGTTCGGAAACCTCGCCGAGATGGCCGGCCGCGTCCTCGTTGACGCGATTTTCATTTTTCACATACGGCAATGCGGTCTTTTTCGCATCCGCGGCCGGCACGACGATCATTTCGTGAACCGTGTCCTTGGACGTATTGCTGACTTTGAAGGTAACCTCGCCCGCGGGTACGACGGTCTTGTCCAGCTTGATGGCCATCGTCGCCATGCTCATGTTTGCCGGCATGCCCATCCCCATCTTGGCGTCCGGGTTCACGGCACCGTCCTTGTCCCAAAGCTTTACGTTGACGGTCGTGTTGGCGAAGGCTGGCACCGACGCCGTCAAGAGGACCAAGACCAGTCCGGACTTGAAAAACTGCATGTTAGAATTGCTCCTGATCGCGTGCGGCGACCCCGCAGCCGATGGTTTTGAAGAATCATTTCCGGTCGCAGCGCCGGGCTAGCGCGGCCAAGCTGACAACAGGCTGACAATGGAGACAGGGCCGGAAGAGGCGACACCCTCGCGCCAAGCCGGCGCATCGAATCTGCTCTGGACATGAGCGGGCCGGCGCGTGCCTAGGTAGTTTCCCGTAGGGACAAAACCGAATTTCGCGACCCGCGGATTCGCGCGATTGCTGTGTCGCGAAACAACCTGGACAACAGCCATGCACGCTTACACCGCCTCCAGAATTTCATTGCCGTCGCATTCTGCTCAGCCAAGCCTGCCAGTGGCCCTCGACTCGGAAACGCAACAGCCGGTCAGCTTCTTTCCCGCCGGTTCGGAGATTTATGCTCAAGGCGAGAAAGCCGGCGCTTTCTACCAGGTCGAATTCGGCGCCGTACGCATCTATCGCCTGCTCGCGGACGGCCGCCGGCAGATTAGCGCCTTCCACCTCGCCGGAGAGACGTTCGGCTTCGAAGGCGACACGACGCATCATTTCTTCGCCGAAGCGATCAATGCCACCGGGGTACGCGCCTTCCGCTTCAGCGCTGGAGCGGACATGTCCCATCAGTTGCTTCCCCTGGCACTCAAGGGCCTGACGAGGGCACAGGAGCACCTCCTTGTCCTCGGTCGTCAGAACGCCATCGAACGTGTCGCCGCCTTCCTGGTCGACATGATGGAGCGGCAAGGTGGATTGCGGCAGGTGGAGCTGCCGATGTCGCGCATGGACATCGGCGACTATCTCGGTCTCACTATCGAGACCGTGTCGCGGGTTTTCACCCGGCTGAAGGATAAGGGCGTGATCCGCCTGCTCAACCTGCGCAGCGTCGAAATCCTCAAGCAGGATGTGTTGCAGACCATGGGCGTATGAGCCCTCCCAAGCAGACAGCGTAACGTCAGCCTCAGATCAGGACCCTGTTGTCATGCACCATACACTTACCACCCACACCGGATTTCGCTTCGAAGTGCGCCGCGCGTACCCTGAGGATGAGCCAACGCTGGCCGAGTTCTTCACCCATGTGACCCCGGACGACCTGCGCTTTCGCTTTCTCGGCGCTGTGAAGGAGGTCTCGCATGAACGGCTGGTCGCGATGACGCGTTCAGACGACGCCCACATCCATAATTTTCTAGCCTTCTCCACCGACGGAATGCTGATCGCGGTTGCAACGCTGGCAAGCGATGCCGCCGATCGAAACGGTGAGGTCGCGATCTGCATTCGTGCGGATCGCAAGCATCTGGGCGTTGGTTGGGAGTTGCTCGCTTATATCGCGAACTATGCCGAAGACCTCGGCCTGGAAGCGATCGAGTCGATCGAGAGCCGCGAGAACCGTGCCGCGATCGAGGTCGAGCGCGACATGGGCTTCACCGTCACGACCGATCCCGACGATGCGACGCTGGTCCTGGTTCGACGGGAGCTGGGGGCGCGATCAGCCGCTTAGCTGCCTTGGCCCCTTCCGGGCCGTTGTGGGCGCGGCAGGTCAAAAGACGAGCATGTCCGCGGCCACAGCGCATTCTTCATCCGCAGGAATGACAAGGACATCGACGCGGGAAGTCGCGTTGCTGGCCAGTTCCTCGCCCTCTCGGTTTCGCTTCTCGTCGAGATCGACTCCAAGCCAGGCAGCGGCACCGCAAATCCTCTCCCGGACCAACGGCGCGTTTTCGCCGATGCCAGCCGTGAACACCAGCGTGTCCAGTCCTCCCATGGCAGCGGCCAGCGATCCAATCTCACGTCCGATCCGATAAACGAAGAGCGCGACAGCCTCGGCGGCGGCGGGATCGTCCGAGGCGATCAACGTCCGCATATCACCCGATATTCCAGACACTCCGAGCAGGCCCGATTGCTCGTAGAGAAGCGTGACCATTTCGTCTCCAGACAGTCGCCGTTCCTGCAGCAAGTGAAGGATAATCCCCGGGTCGAGCGCGCCACAGCGCGTGCTCATCACCAGGCCGTCGAGCGTCGAAAACCCCATCGTCGTGGCGATGCTTCGTCCGGCGGCCATCGCGCACAGGCTGGCGCCACTGCCGAGATGGGCAACGATCGCCCGACCGCCGGCGTGCGCGCCGTATCGGTCACGCAGCTTCGCAGCGATGTGACTGTAGGACAGCCCATGAAAGCCGTAGGAAACGATGCCCGCGTCAGTCATCGCGCACGGCAGCCCGTAGATTTTGGCGAGCTCCGGTCTGGTCGAATGAAACGCCGTGTCAAAGCAACCGACCTGGAGGGCCTGCGGCAAGATTTCAGCGGCCAGCGCGACAATCTCGAGATTGATCCGCTGGTGGATGGGCGCCAGCGGCTCTAGCAGGCGCAGTGCTTTGAGCGTGCGTTCGTCGAGCAGCGTCGCTTCGGTGAAGTCACGCCCACCGTGAACGATCCTGTGTCCTACCCTGTCGATGCGGCGCAGGAGATCGTTTTCGGCGAGCACGGATGCAACCGCCGCGAACGCCTTGCCCATACCGATCGGTGCTTCGCCCAAGCTCTTGTCGAACTTTGACCTGCCGGCCGCAGCCTCGACTCGCAGCCGCGGTTGTTGACCGAGAGAGGAGACATTGCCGCGCAGCAGCAGCGGGAGCTCACCGCGTCGCTCGAAAACGGCGAACTTCAGGCTCGAAGAACCGCCGTTCAGGACAAGGATCGCATCGGTCATGAAGCCATCCTATATGTTGCCGTTTCCTTGCGCTTGCGAACGGGCATCCGCTCAATCTGGACGCCTCGGCCCCGCATCGGCATCCTGTTCCCACTTCCACTCAAGGATTTCCGGCATATCCTGCCCTTGGGCGCGAATATAGGCTCGATGTTCAAGCAGCTTGCTGTCCATCGCCTGCTTAACCCCGACCCGCATGCTCTTCAGTCGTGGAACCCAATCTACGACGCCTTGGACGATATGAAAGCGGTCAAGGCCGTTCAGCACCGTCATGTCGAAGGGCGTCGTGGTCGTGCCCTCCTCATTGTAGCCGCGCACATGGATGTTGTCGTGGTTGGTGCGTCGATAGGTCAGGCGATGGATGGTCCAGGGATAGCCGTGATAGGCGAAGATCACCGGCTTGTCGGCGGTGAACAGCGAATCGAACTCGCGGTCCGACAGGCCGTGCGGATGATATTCCTTAGGCTGAAGGGTCATCAGGTCGACAACATTGACCACCCTGATCCTGAGATCAGGAGCCTGTTGCCTAAGGATCTGCACTGCGGCCAGCGTTTCGAGGGTCGGGACGTCGCCAGCGCAAGCCATCACGACGTCGGGCTCAGCTCCATCGTCCGTTGACGCCCAGTCCCAGACGCCGATCCCCGCCCTGCAGTGAACGATTGCCTTGTCCATCGACAGCCACTGCCAAGATGGCGGCTTGCCGGCGACGATGATGTTGATGCGGTTCCAGGTCTGCAGCACATGGTCGGTCACGCACAGCAAAGTGTTGGCGTCCGGTGGCAGGTAGACTCGCACGATGTCCGCCTTCTTGTTGAGGGCGACGTCGATGAATCCGGGATCCTGATGGCTGAAACCGTTGTGTTCCTGATGCCAGACATGGCTCGACAGCAGATAGTTCAGTGATGCGACCGGCCGCCGCCATGGGATATCGCGGCAGGCATCGAGCCATTTCGCATGCTGGTTGAACATGGAATCGACGATGTGGATAAACGCCTCGTAGCAGGAAAACAGGCCATGGCGCCCGGTAAGCAGGTAGCCTTCCAGCCAACCTTGGCAGGTGTGCTCAGAGAGGATTTCGAGAACCCGGCCATCGCGTCCCAGATGAACGTCTTCGCGCAGGATCTTTTCCATCCAGCCACGTTCGGTCACCTCAAACACGTCCTGAAGGCGGTTCGAGGCAGTCTCGTCAGGGCCGACGATCCGGAAGTTCTTCGAAGCCTCGTTCAACTGCATGACATCTCGCAAGAAACTGCCCATGGCCCGCGTCGACTCGGCCTTGATGGCGCCGGGGCGCTCGAGCGCAATGGCGTGGTCATGCAACCCGGGCAGTTCGAGAGACCTGCGCAGCAGGCCGCCATTGGCGTGCGGGTTTGCACTCATTCGTTTCGTTGCCTGGGGTGCCGTGGCACGGATCGCGGCGACAGGAGCGCCGGCAGCGTCGAACAGCTCCTCGGGCCGGTAGCTTTTCAGCCATTCCTCGAGCAGCTTGAGATGCGCGGGGTTTTCCGCAAGGCCTGACAAGGGAACCTGATGCGAGCGCCAGAAGCCCTCGGTCTTCAGGCCGTCGACCTCTTTCGGGCCGGTCCAGCCCTTGGGGCTGCGCAACACGATCATCGGCCATTTTGGTCGTGACGCGGTCGCCGCAGGTCCGTTGCGTGCGGCATGCTGGATAGCCTGGATCTGATCAAACGCATCGTCGAGAACGCTCGCCATCCGCTCATGCATCAGAGCCGGCTCGTCGCCTTCCACGAACAGCGGCTCATAGCCGTAGCCAGCAAACAGCGCGCGCAATTCGTCTTCGGGAATGCGAGCCAGAATGGTTGGATTGGCGATCTTGTAGCCGTTCAGATGCAGGATCGGCAGCACCGCCCCGTCGCGCGCAGGGTTGAGGAATTTGTTGGAATGCCACGCGGCTGCCAGTGGTCCCGTTTCAGCCTCGCCGTCACCGACGACGCAGGCGACTACGAGATCCGGATTGTCAAAGGCGGCGCCATAGGCGTGCGACAGCGAATAGCCCAACTCACCACCCTCATGGATCGAGCCGGGCACATCTGGTGCTGCATGGCTCGGGATACCGCCGGGAAACGAAAACTGCCGGAACAGCTTGCGCATCCCCTGCTCGTCCATTGCGATGTCGGGATTGAGCTCGCTGTAGGTGCCCTCCAGATAGGTATTCGCCACCATTGCCGGGCCGCCATGGCCGGGGCCGCAGACATAGATCACATTCGCGTCCCTGAGCCGGATCGCGCGATTGAGGTGCGCATAGATGAAGCTTAAGCCGGGCGACGTTCCCCAGTGGCCGAGGAGACGCGGCTTGACGTGCTCCAGCCGCAACGGCTCGCGCAGCAGCGGATTGTCGAGCAGGTAGATCTGGCCAATCGTCAGATAGTTGGCAGCGCGCCAATAGGCATCGATGTCCTGCAATTCATGCTCGGAAGGCTGGCTCGATTGGGCAAGTAGAGAGGTGTGTTGGGTCATGTCTGGCTCCATTGCCTCTTGGTGCATCTCGCCGTACCGCGACATGCGCCTGTGCCATCGATCTGCAGTGAATGGACACAAACGCTTCCCGCGCTGTTTGGTTCACAGTCAACCGGCCACCGGCACCTAAGGACTTGCGATAACTGCTGTTCGTGACATCAGTAGTAGCGCTGGATCGCGCACGCTTTGATCCACCGCAAAAAAGGCGAGAGAGCGGGGTCGGCCGGTTCGACGCAACCCACAGCCAAAATCTGCGCTGTCACGACATCTGCCTAAGATTGTCCAGGTGTCTGTTGGCGGCCCAGGATCGAACGACGTCCAGCCCCGCGGCGCGATGCCGCCAATCTTCATTCTGCGGCCTGGATCGGCGGCTCTCGGCCGGGTTATGCCAGAACGATTGATCGCGTCGCCCGCTCGGCTGTGGACGAGACCCGCGACCTTTACGACAATGCCTGCGTGCTATTAGCGCTCGCCGCCCTTTTCGCAGCCACGGACCGCATCGCCTATCGCAAGCAGATCGAAATTTTGCTCACGGCCATCGACACGACTCTCGCCGATCCGGCGGGCGGCTGGGCCGAGGACGAGCATGGGACGTTGCCCCGGCGGCAAAATCCACATATGCATCTGTTCGAAGCCTGCCTGGTGCTTGCAACGAAAACGCGGGACGCTTCGCATCGTCGCCGGACGGGCTCTATACGCTGTTCCTCGAACAGTTTTACAATCGGCGCGCGGGTCCCTTGTGTGAATTCTTCGGGCCGGCTTGGGAAAGAGGCCCGAAATTCCAATCCGAAAGGCTGGATCCCGGCCATATGTGCGAGTGGACCTGGCTATTGCATCGATATTCCGACGCTTTCGATCCAGGCACAGATCACCGCGCTGCTGAAACGCATCTGCCGCGACAGGGGAACCGCCGTGATGCTGGTTACCCACGACATGGGCGTGATCGCGGAAACCGCCGACCGCGTGGCGGTAATGTATGCCGGGCGCATCGTCGAAATCGGGCCGGTCGATGACATCATCCGCCGGCCGCAACATCCCTACACGCGCGGATTGATCGGCTCGATCCCGAGCCTGGTGACGCGTCACGAGCGTCTCGTCCAGATTGACGGCGCGATGCCGCGTCTGAATTCCATGCCGCCCGGCTGTGCTTTCCATCCGCGCTGCGTTCTGGCGGATACGCGCTGCCGTACCGCTCTGCCGCCCTTGCTGGCGAATGGCCCGGGCACGGCAGCCTGCTGGAACCTTGCCGCCGGCGATGCCGTGGAGGCAGCATGACAAACTTGCTCGCCAAACCGACGCTGCGCGTCGACGATGTCGCCTGTTTCTTCGACGTTTCGCCGTCGTGGTTCGACCGTACGGTGATGCGCAAACCGCAACGCACGCTCAAGGCGGTCGACGGCCTGAGTTTTGTGATCCCGCGCGGCACCACGTTTTCGATCGTAGGCGAATCCGGCTGTGGGAAATCGACATTGGCGCGCCTGGTGGTCGGACTGTATCAGCCGACGCGCGGCAGGCTTTCGTTTGCGAACGGCAGCGGTCGCGATGGTTTGGTGCGCACCCAGATGATCTTCCAGGATCCCTTCGCCAGCCTCAATCCGCGTTGGCGCGTCGGCGCCATCATCGCCGAGCCAATCAAACAAATGGGTTTGCGCCCCTCGGGCGCGGAGACGCAGACACGCGTCAGACAATTGCTGGAGACGGTCGGCCTTTCCGGTCAGGATTCCAACCGCTATCCGCACGAATTCTCCGGTGGCCAGCGCCAGCGCATCTCTATCGCCCGGGCATTGGCTGCCGAACCGGAGTTTCTGGTCTGTGACGAGCCGACCTCGGCTCTCGATGTGTCGGTGCAGGCGCAGATCCTCAATCTGCTCAAAGACCTGCAGCGTGAACTCGGCCTCACCTATTTGTTCATCAGCCACAATCTGGCGGCCGTGAGGCACGTGTCGGACCGTGTCGCCGTCATGTATCTCGGCCGGATCGTGGAGGAAGCCGCAACCGATGAAATCTTCGAACGGCCGCAACATCCCTATACGCGCTTCCTGCTCGATACCGTGCCCAATCTAGATCGCCCAAACCGCGATCGCGTGCCGGCGACAGTCGACCTGCCGAGCCCGATCGATCCGCCGCCTGGCTGCGCCTACAATCCGCGCTGTCCGCTGGCCACCGATACCTGCCGGACTGACGCACCCGAATCCCGCCCTGTCGGCGGCACGTTGGTGCGCTGCCATCATGCGACCCTCTAGCGCGATGCGCGTTGAGCAGGATCAAAGCAGTCGGGATCATCGCCGCATGGAAGTGAGGTAACGCCTTGCGTATTCTCATCGTCAATCCCAACACAACCGCCAGCATGACCGCGACGATCGCCAGGGCTGCATCCGCGGTCGCGGCGAGCTCGACTGAGATACTCGCCGCCACATCCGGCATGGGCCCAGCTTCGATCGAAGGTTATTACGACGAGGCACTGGCGGTACCGGGTCTGCTTGATGAAATCGCAGGCGGCGAGCGCAATGGGGCCGACGCTGCGGTGATCGCCTGTTTCGACGATACCGGCCTTGATGCTGCACGAGCACTCGCCACCATTCCCGTTATCGGCATCTGCGAAGCCGCCTTGGTGACCGCAGCTTTCATCGCCCAGCGTTTTACCGTGGTGACAACCATGGATCGCTCCCGGGTACCGCTAGAAGCGCTGGTGCAGCGCTACGGGATGCAAAGCAAGGCGAAGGTGCGCGCGGCCGACATTCCGGTACTGTCGCTTGAGGATCCAGCATCGGACGCAAAATCAAAACTCAGGAGCGAGATCGCCCGCGCACTCTCTGAGGATCGCGCTGAGGCGATCGTACTCGGCTGCGCCGGCATGGCCGACCTTATGGATGAGCTGCGCCGCGAATACGGCGTGCCCGTGATCGACGGCGTGGCGGCTGCGGTGAAACAGGCCGAGGCGCTAGTGGCGCAAGGGTTAAGCACGTCAAAACGGGGGGCATATGCCTATCCCTTGGCGAAACCCTATGCTGGCGCGCTTGCATCCTTTGCTCCGGCAGTTTTGGCACCTGCGAACACTGACCACGTCCTCAACAGTGTGACGGGCTTTTACCCCAAGGGAAACGCTTCCGGTTGATTCAGAATCGGTTTGCCGTCGACCAACCGTGCAACCATTCGGTGGCATAAAGCAGGCGATACATTGCCTCCTCGATACTCTTGACCGGCCCTGGACATATCGTGCGATACGGACTGCCAGCGCTCCCATGTTACCTGGCATCATCCCGTCGAATGCGGCCTCGCCGAGCTCAAGCGGTTCCACGGGTGACGACCCGCTTCGAGAAATAGGTCAAGCCGCGTCAATAGACGCGGGATGCCTGAACGTCCGTTTCTGACATTCCGAGCCTCGAAGCCGCAAGTCAGCTTACGTGAAGAGTTTCGGGCGCCGGCAGGCGTACGAAAGTCCCCGAGGAAGGAACCCGCGGGCCACAAGTCGATGGCTATGGGGATTTCGATCTGCGGCTGATGTCGGCGATGGCGCGACCGCCGCTGGGAAGCGCAGGGGTGGATGCGGACAGGCCGCTTCGTTGCGCCTCCGCGCGGTATTGCCGACCCGGCATGCGGTTGGGTGTGGCCCTGTCGACATCGATAGTCACCATGGGCGCGCGCGGGGCCGTTGCCGGAGGCGAAGCGCCTGCGGCTGAAGGCTCGACCATTCCATGCCGGGTCATGGCGTGCTGCTCCCGCTCGACCGGGAACCGTGTCAATTTTTTGAAGTGTCCGTGATAATTTCCAGCTTGAGATCAAGCAAATGAAGGACGCTCGCCGTTGCCAGTCTGAATGGTCGTTCTCGCTTGGAAGGACCGCGCTGCATTACAGTCACAGACACGAACCAATGAAGGGCGCACGGCGAACGCCCGCTGACTGAAACCGCCAGAAATACGTCAGTCGAAGTAGCCATCCGCGTGATCATTTGCAAGAAGGACGAGCGTGCGAAATCCGGAGGCGGATCGGGCCACATAATGCTGATGCAACAGGATCATGGCCAAGCGTAGAGGGTGACGATTTTGGTCAGCCTAACCAAGTGCCCAGGGACTAAGCTGCCCTTGAACGACGGTCTCTGAGCGCAAAGGAACCCGCCTATTTGCACGCCGTTGCACGCCGCAACTCTCCGACGCGCCGACTGCACTTACAACCGTTCCCAACTTCGTTCAGATCAATCCTGTGTTTTGCCAGGAGATCGAAAGAGGTCTATCTAAACCAAACAGCGAAAGAGGCGATCGCGCCGGAAATGGTTCGGCAAACCACGCTATTCCGCCTAACCCCTACTCCCACTCGATTGTCCCAGGCGGCTTCGAGGTGACGTCATAGACCACGCGGTTAATGCCGCGCACTTCGTTGATGATGCGGGTTGCGGCGGCACCTAGGAAGGCCATGTCGTAGTGGTAGAAATCGGCCGTCATGCCGTCGACCGAGGTGACGGCGCGCAGCGCACAGACGAATTCGTAGGTGCGGCCGTCGCCCATCACGCCGACGGTCTGCACCGGCAACAACACGGCGAAGGCTTGCCAGATGGCGTCATAGAGGCCGGCCTTGCGGATCTCGTCGAGATAGATGGCGTCGGCCTCGCGCAGGATCTCCAGCTTCTCGCGCGTGATGCCACCGGGACAGCGTATGGCAAGACCGGGGCCTGGAAACGGATGGCGGCCTATGAAGCTTTCGGGCAGGCCGAGCTCCTTGCCCAGCGCCCTCACCTCGTCCTTGAACAGTTCGCGCAGCGGCTCGACCAGCTGCATGTTCATGCGCTCCGGCAGACCGCCGACATTGTGGTGCGACTTGATCGTCACCGACGGGCCGCCGGTGAAGGAGACGCTCTCGATGACGTCTGGATAGAGCGTGCCCTGCGCCAGGAAATCGGCACCGCCGAGCTTTTTCGCCTCTTCCTCGAACACCTCGATGAACAGCCGGCCGATCGTCTTGCGCTTCTTTTCCGGGTCCGACTCGCCTTCCAGCGCGGTGATGAACTTTTCCGAAGCATCGACCAGGATCAGCGGCAGATTATAGTGCTGGCGGAACATCGCCACCACACCGGCGGCCTCGTCCTTGCGCATCAGGCCGTGGTCGACGAGGATGCAGGTGAGCTGATCGCCGACCGCCTCGTGGATCAGAAGGGCGGCGACCGAGGAATCCACGCCGCCCGAGAGCGCGCAGATGACCTTGCCCTTGCCGACCTGCTTGCGGATCGCCTCGACCGCGTGCTCGCGGTAGGCGCGCATCGTCCAGTCGCCTTCGATGCCGGCGATGTTGTGGACGAAATTCCTCAGCAGCCTCGCGCCGTCCGGCGTGTGCACCACCTCCGGATGGAACATGATGCCGTACATCCTGCGCTCGACATTGCCGAAGATGGCGAAGGGCGAGCTTTCCGATTTGCCGAACACCTCGAAGCCCGGTGGCAGGGCGATGACGCGGTCACCATGGCTCATCCACACCTGATGGCGCTGGCCGGTCGCCCACAGGCCCTCGAACAGCGGGCTGTCCTTCTCGATCTCGACGAAGGCGCGGCCGAATTCGCGATGGTTGGAGCTTTCGGCGACGCCGCCCATCTGCACGCACATGGCCATCTGGCCATAGCAGATGCCAAGCACCGGCACGCCGGCATCGAAGACGATCTGGGGCGCGCGCGGGCTGCCGATATCGGATGTCGAGGCCGGCCCGCCGGACAGGATCACCGCTTTCGGATTGATGCGCTTGAATGCCGCCTCGGCCGACTGGAACGGCACGATCTCGGAAAACACGCCGGCCTCACGGATGCGGCGTGCGATGAGCTGCGTAAACTGGCTGCCGAAATCGACAATCAGGACGGTGTCGGGGTGATTGGCTGTTGTCATGGCGAGCGTTTAGAGAAAGAAACGAGTCTGCGCAATGGGTTGCGTAGCCTGACTTTCAGACTGGTCTGCGCTGATCGTCGGATGAAGCCGCCCGCAGCAAACCCGAACCGATCGCCTGTTCGAGGCGCATGACGGCGTCGGCCAGCTTCTCGTCGATGACATGGAGATATTCGGTCCAGTCGCCGACGTGCCTCAGATCAGCCGCACCGTCGGAAATGCCGCGCAGCCCGATGAGAGGGATGTCGAACAGCTGGCAGGCACGCAAGCAGGCGAAGGTTTCCATGTCGACCATGTCGGCGGCGATCGCTTCGTACGCCGAGCCGGTAATGATGGCGCCGCCGGTCGACAGTGTCGCCTCCTTGATTTCGGGAATACGCAGCGGCAGCGGTACGGTCACCGGCAGGTCGAGAAACGGCGTGGCGCCCTTCTCGAAGCCCAGCGGCGAGGCATCGATGTCGCGATAGGCGGCCGAGACCGCCTGGTAGATTTCCGTCTGTTCCAGGGTCCGGCTGCCGGCCGAGCCGAGCGATACGACAAGGTCCGGCAATGCTTTTGCGGATTTCAACCAGGAAAGCTCGGCACCCAGCCGTACGCCGGCTTCGACCGGCCCGACACCCGTCATCAGCGGGGTGAACAGCCGCTGCAAATGCGGGCCGTATTCGGCCTTCGCCGCCATGACGAAGAGGACATCCTTGCCACCAATTCGCACGACGTTGCTCATCGGATCAGCCAGCTATCCCGTCACGCCCAACCACCGTCATCATCGTCCCGGTCATGGTTGCGATCAGCTTGGCCTCGCCGTCGGCGGCGAAGGCATAGGCCTGGCCGTCGGCAACGATGATGGTGCGGCCGGGTTTGGTCACCGACCCGCGGAACAGAAAGCGCTCGCCCCGGCCCGGTGCCAAAAGGTTGACCTTGAACTCGATGGTCAGCACGCCGGAATTTTCCGGCATCAGCGAGAACGCCGCATAGCCGCAAGCCGAGTCCAGCGCCGTCGAGATGACCCCCGCATGCAGGAAGCCATGCTGCTGGGTCAGCGCCGCCGAATAGGGCATCTCGATCTCGATGATGCCGGGCGTCACCAATGTCAGTTCGGCGCCGATCGTCGCCATCGCCTGCTGGCGCGCGAAGGACGCCCTGACGCGATCCTCATAGTCCGGAGCCGGTACGATCTTCGCTGCCATCGCCATTGCCTTCACGTTTGCCGGGAAAGCTTATCGCAGAGGCATGGGCGGCAGGCAAATGCTTTTGCTGCACTGCAACAAAACGACATCGAGGCGTCCTGGGCCGCGGACTCATAAAAGCGAAGCGACAATCTGATGGCTGCCAACGCCATGCTCGCGCACGCGAGCACAATCGCTAACGCCGATGTCGCAATTGAGCGCCAGCTCGGCGCATCTCATGGCGACCTTTCGCTACGCCCGGTACAAATTATTAGTCAGGTCAGTTGGCAGGGAGACCTTGCATGCGTGGTCATTGCTTATGTGGCGCTATTGCTTTTGAAGTCGACGGCCCGGCACAAGCATGCGTGGTCTGTCATTGTGAAAGCTGTCGGCGGCAATGTTCCGCGCCGATGACCGCCTATATTGGCGTCCTGAACGGCCAATGGCGATGGCTAAGCAAGCCGCCAAAGGTGTTCAACTCTTCTGCCGGTGTGGAAAGAACATTTTGCGATCACTGTGGCACGCCGCTGTCCTTCCGCTCAAAGAAGATGTCCAACGTCATGCATTTTTTCTCGGCAGCGATGGAGGAGCCGGAAAAATTCGCACCAACGCTGCACGTCGCTTTTGAGGAGAAGCTGCCTTGGTTGAAACTCGCCGACGGCCTGCCGACACGGTTTGGGCCTGACTATACGAAAAACTAGTTCAACCAGAGAAGCGAAGCGTTGAGCGGAGTGGCGAACACCACCCATGCCGCATAGGGCGCGAACAGCCGGCCGGAAAGCCGATCGCGGTTGCTGGGTGCCCCAGATTTTCATCGCGGTGGCCGCCGGGTCAAGCAACCATGGGCGTTGCCGGCACCTGTCAACGGCGTCAGTTCGCCCGGCGCATGGCGCAGAAGTAAAACCCGTCAGTGCCACTCAGCGCCGGCGAGAGCGAAATGCCACCCAGGGCACCAATCCGCATCGCGGTGGCATGGCCGGGAAAGTGGCTGTCCCAAAGCTGGCGATGATCGACCGGGGCAAAGCCGCCGTGCCGCTCGCGAAATGCGGCGACCTGTTCGCCATTTTCCTCGTCGAACACGGAGCAGGTGATGTAGACCAGCAAGCCGCCGGGTTTGACGTAGGTTCTGGCGGCATCGAGGATCGTCGACTGCTCGCCCTTGCGAGCGTCGAGCTGTCTCTGCGTCAGCCGCCATTTGGCGTCGGGACGCCGCCGCCAGGTGCCGCTGCCGGTGCAGGGCGCGTCGACCAGAACGATGTCCATATGATTGGCGAGCGGGGCAAGCTCGGCCGGCTTGGTGGCGACCTGCACATTGCGGTTTTCCGAACGGCGGATGCGGTCGAAGATCGGCGCCAGCCGTGCCTTTTCGGCATCGTGAGCGAAGATCTGACCGTGATTGCCCATCGCAGCCGACAGCGCCAGCGTCTTGCCGCCGGCGCCGGCGCAAAAGTCGAGCACCTGCATGCCGGCCGTCGCGCCGGCAAGCGCCGCCGCAATCTGCGACCCCTCGTCCTGGACCTCGAACCAGCCTTTCTGGAAGGCCGGCTCGGCCTGCACGTTCGGGTGTCGGCCGTCACCGTCGATCGGCGGGATGCGGATGCCGTAGGGTGCGATCCGTGCGGCGCTGGCACCGGTCTGCTCCAGTTCGGCCAAGACCTTGGCGCGATCGGCCTGCAGGGTGTTGACCCGGATGTCGAGCGGCGGACGCGTGGCAAGTGCTGCGCCCTCCTCGACCCATGTCCCGCCAAAGGCCCGTTCGAATAGCGGTTCGCACCAGTCGGGTATGTCGGCGCGAACCGCAGGCGGCGCGTCAGCCAGCCGACGGTCGGCGATGGCCTGGAGTTCCGTTGCGCTGAGCAGCGGCGGCGCGAACTTGTCACCTTCGAGCGCAGCGTTGAGCGACTGCCCCGTCTGGCTCCATTCGAGCAGCAGCGCGCCGAAGCCGATGGCGCGCGGCGTGTCTTCGCCCAGCAACCAGCCGGCGGAGCGTTTGTGGCGCAGCGCGTCGTAGACGATGTTGCCGATCGCGGCGCGATCACCACCGCCGGCGAAGCGATGTGACAGGCCCCAATCCTTCAGCGCATCGGCCACCGGCCGGTGACGCCGCCCAATGTCCTCCAGCACTTCGATGGCCGCAGCCAGCCGTCCGCCCAGTCGCATTCGTCATTCCATCAAATCGAGCACATGAATCCCAGGGCCTGCTCTTAGAGCCTTTCACGCCCGGATTGAACCCCGCTCCATCGAGCACCGCCGAGACACTGCCGACCAGGCCCAGCGGATCTAGCCGACCAATAAATCTCCCCGGCCCGCGAAAGCAGATCGATCAATAGATGAAAGGTCTCTAATGTTCGCAACTGGCGACTGCAAGCACGGCTTGTGGCGCAACCGCTCTGCTTTCCAAGTTTTTCGGTTGGGAATACTCTTGCCGCCATGATTCGCGGCGCGGAAACCGTGGACCGGCGGATCGTCACGAGGAGAGGGCAATGAAGACTTATCTGGCGGAAGTTCTAGGCACATTTCTGTTGGTGTTCATCGGTACGGCGTCCGTGGTGACGGGCGGCTTCGGCGGCGCGCTGCCGCTTGGTCAGGAGGGCATCGGCCTGGCATTCGGCATCGGCCTCATCGCAGCGGCCTATGCGATCGGCCCGATTTCGGGCGCGCATCTCAATCCGGCGGTGACGCTCGGCGTCTTCCTTGCCGGCCGGCTGCCCGCCAAGGACGTCATCCCCTATTGGATCGCGCAGATCATCGGGGCCATCATCGCCTCGCTGGCGTTGTGGATCATCGTTTCCGGCCAGACCGGCGGCCACACCGGCGGCTTCGGCGCCAATGGCTGGGACGAGACGAAATGGGGCATGAGCTCGGCGTTCCTGTGGGAGCTGATCGGCACCTTCACCTTCGTCACGGTGATCCTCGGCGTTACCGCTGAAAAGCACTCGACGGCTTTTGCCGGTCTGGTCATCGGCCTGACGCTGGCGGGCATTCACTTCGCCATGATCCCGGTCACCGGCACCTCGGTCAATCCGGCGCGCTCCATCGGTCCGGCGCTGTTTACCGGCGGTGCCGCGCTCAGCCAGCTCTGGCTGTTCATCGTCGCGCCGTTGATCGGCGGCGCCATTGCCGGCGTCGTCGCCAAGGCGCGTGTCTTCGAGAAGGATTGATTTCCAAAGCCCGAATGCAAAAGGCGCGGGCCATGGCCCGCGCCTTTTTTGTAGGTCCTTAAGTTCGGATCAGGCAGCGATATCAAAGCGATCGGCGTTCATCACCTTGGTCCATGCCGCAACGAAATCCCGGGCGAATTTCTGCCCGGCATCCCCGGATCCATAGACTTCGGCCAATGCACGCAATTGTGCGTGCGAGCCGAAGATCAGATCGGCACGGGTGCCGGTCCACCTGACCGCCTTGGTCTTGCGGTCGCGCGCCTCGTAGACCTCTTCCGAGCCCGGCTCGGAGCCGGCAGCCGGATCCCACACCGTGCTCATGCTGAGCAGGTTGACGAAGAAGTCGTTGGTCAGCGTACCCGGCCTGTCGGTGAACACGCCGTGCTTTGACTGCCCGGTGTTGGCACCAAGCACCCTCAGACCGCCGACAAGCACCGTCAGCTCCGGCGCCGTCAGGCCCAGCAACTGCGCCCGGTCGACCAGCATGGCTTCGACCGACATGGGCTGCTTGCCCCTGACATAGTTGCGGAAGCCGTCGACTTTCGGCTCGAGCGGGGCAAAGGAGTGGACGTCCGTCTGCTCCTGCGAGGCATCCATGCGGCCTGGCGTGAACGGCACCTTCACGTCGTTGCCGCCATCCTTCGCCGCCTTCTCGACCGCGGCAACGCCACCGAGCACTATCAGGTCGGCCAGCGAGACCTTCTTGCCACCGGTATTGAACTCCTTCTGGATGGCTTCGAGCTTGGCCAGCACCTTCGACAATTGGGCCGGCTCATTGACGGCCCAGTCCTTCTGCGGTGCCAACCGGATGCGGGCGCCGTTGGCGCCGCCGCGCTTGTCGGAGTTGCGGAAGGTCGAAGCCGAGGCCCAGGCTGTCGAGACCAGTTCGGAAACCGACAGGCCGGAGGCCAGGATCTTGGCCTTCAGCGATGCGATGTCCTGGTCGCTGACCAGTTCATGATCGATCGCGGGGATCGGGTCCTGCCAGATCAGCTCTTCCTTCGGCACCAACGGGCCGAGATAGCGCACGACCGGACCCATGTCGCGGTGGGTCAGCTTGAACCAGGCGCGGGCGAAGGCATCGGCGAACTGGTCCGGATGCTCGTGGAAACGACGCGAGATCTTCTCGTAGGCCGGGTCCGCCCGCAGCGCGAGGTCGGTGGTCAGCATGGCCGGCGCGTGACGCTTCGAGGGATTGTGCGCATCCGGCACCGTGCCGGCACCGGCGCCAGCCTTCGGCGTCCACTGATGGGCGCCGGCCGGACTCTTGGTCAGTTCCCATTCATAGTTGAACAAATTGTCGAAGAAGTTGTTGCTCCACTTGGTCGGCGTCGTCGTCCAGGTGACTTCGAGGCCCGAGGTGATGGCGTCGCCGGCAATGCCTGAGGCATGCTTGCTCGACCAGCCGAGACCCTGCGCCTCGATGCCGGCGCCTTCGGGTTCGGCACCGACCAGCGAGGCGTCGCCGGCGCCATGGGTCTTGCCGAAAGTGTGACCGCCGGCGATCAGCGCCACGGTTTCCTCGTCGTTCATGGCCATGCGCGCGAAGGTTTCCCGGATGTCGCGGGCCGAGGCAAGCGGATCGGGCTTGCCGTTCGGGCCTTCCGGATTGACGTAGATCAGGCCCATCTGCACGGCGCCGAGATGGCCGCGAAGCTCACGGTCGCCCGAATAGCGCTCGTCGCCGAGCCACTTGGTTTCGGAACCCCAGTCCACGTCCTGCTCTGGCTCCCAGACATCGGCGCGGCCGCCGGCGAAGCCGAAGGTCTTGAAGCCCATCGATTCCAGGGCGACGTTGCCGGTGAGGATCAACAGGTCGGCCCAGGAAATCTTGCGGCCATATTTCTGCTTGACCGGCCAGAGCAGGCGGCGCGCCTTGTCGAGATTGGCATTATCCGGCCAGCTGTTGAGCGGCGCGAAACGCTGCTGGCCCGCTCCGGCGCCGCCGCGGCCGTCGCCAATGCGGTAGGTTCCGGCGCTGTGCCAGGCCATGCGGATGAACAGCGGCCCGTAATGGCCAAAGTCAGCCGGCCACCAATCCTGCGAGTCCGTCATCACATGGTGCAGATCCTTGATGACCGCATCGAGATCGAGGCTTGCGAATTCCTTGGCATAGTCGAAGTCCTCGCCCATCGGGTCGGACAGGTTCGACTGCTGGTGGAGAACGCCGAGGTCAAGCTGGTTCGGCCACCAGTCACGGTTGGTCCGGCCGGCGGATCCATGCGCCACGGGGCATTTGCCCGCGCTGTTATCGTCGGTTTTCGCGTCCATCTCTCACTCCAATTTTGCCGAGGTTTGATTTTGCCGAGGTTGATTTTTGCCGAGATTTTGGGGGCGGCCGGCGGCCCGCGCCAATCTGGAACGGTTCGAGACTAGGCCACACTGGCGATAAAAACAAATTGCCTTTCCTGTTTATTTCGATAGGATTTTCTTATGACAGGCTTGACTGCATGATCGGATTGACAGTTCGCCAGATGCACTATTTCGACGCGCTGGCGCAAACGCTGCATTTCGGGCGCGCGGCGAAACTTGCCGGCGTCAGCCAGCCGGCGCTGTCTTCCCAGATCGCCGAAATGGAGCAACGGCTGAACTGCCGGCTGTTCGAACGCGGGGGCAGGTCGGTGCGCATGACGGACGAAGCGATTACTCTGTTGCCGCGCATCGAGCGCATCCTGGCTGACATACGTGACGTGGAAACGACGGCCCGGCGCGGCCGCACGGCGATGGAGGGACGCTTCCGGCTGGGCATCATCCCGACCGTCGC
Organism: Mesorhizobium sp. M8A.F.Ca.ET.218.01.1.1; assembly: GCF_004791165.1. GTDB lineage: Bacteria > Pseudomonadota > Alphaproteobacteria > Rhizobiales > Rhizobiaceae > Mesorhizobium. The sequence goes on from NZ_SRUZ01000001.1 coordinate 79,373, forward strand.
GCCCTATCTTCTGCCGCGCGCCCTGCCCGAACTGAAGAAACATTTCCCGGCCTTGCGGCTCGAATTGCGCGAGGCGGTCACCACCTCCCTGGTCGAGGACACCGCATCGCGAAAACTCGATGCCTTCATCGCCGCACTTCCGCTCGACCATCCCGGGCTGATCACCGAGGCGCTGTTTCCCGACCGGTTCTTCCTGGCCGTGCCATCAGGCGATCCGGCCTTTGCATCGCCGCCGGTTCCACCCGAGAGCCCGGCGCTGGAGAGACTGATGCTGCTGGAAGAAGGCCATTGCCTGCGCGAACAGGCGCTGGCCGTCTGCGGCAATGTGCGGCCGGTGGCGATGGCAAGCTACGGCGCCACCAGCCTGACGACGCTCCTGCAGATGGTGGCGCACGGGCTCGGCGTCACACTCATCCCCGAAATGGCGGTCGGCCCCGCCGGCACTATCCCCGACCTCAAGATCGTGCCGTTCCAGGAGCCGATGCCGCAGCGCATGATCTGCCTTGCCTGGCGGCGCAACAATGCGCGGCATGGCGAATGCGTCGAGCTGGCGAAGATCATCCGGGGCCTCGGCGCGGCGGTGCTGGCTGGCTGAGAGCCGGTCTAACCGGCGCTACAGAACCCTGGACAGGAACTCGCGGGTGCGCGGCGATGTCGGATTGGCGATCATCTCGCGCGGGGTACCGCGTTCGACGATCACGCCGCCGTCCATGAAAACGAGCTGGTCGCCGATCTCACGGGCGAAGCCGATCTCATGGGTGACGACGACCATCGTCATGCCGCTCTCGGCAAGGTCGCGCATGACCTGCAGAACTTCGCCGACCAGTTCCGGATCGAGCGCCGAGGTCGGCTCGTCGAAGAGCAGCACCTTGGGCTTCATCGCCATGGCGCGCGCGATCGCGACACGCTGCTGCTGACCGCCGGACAGTTCGCGCGGATAGCGGTCGACCTTGTCGGCGAGGCCGACACGCCGCAGCAGCACCTCCGCCTCGGCCTTCGCCTGGTCCAGCGGGATTCGCCGCACCTGCGTCGGCGCCTCGATCAGGTTCTCCATCACGGTCATGTGCGAGAACAGGTTGAACGACTGGAACAGCATGCCGATCTCGGCGCGGCGCCGGCACAGAAGATCGTCCTTCACCTCATAGAGCTTGTCGCCCTGGAGGTCGTAGCCGACGAACTGGCTGTCGACGAGCAGGATGCCGCCGCTGAGCTTTTCCAAATGGTTGATGCAGCGCAGGAACGTGCTCTTGCCGGATCCGGACGGACCAATGATGCAGGCGACCGATCCCTCCGGCACATCGAGGTCGACGCCTTTGAGAACTTCAAGCTGGCCATAGGTTTTGCGCACGCCGCGCGCGAACACCATGGAATCGGCCGGCACGCCGAAGCGGGCACGATTTTCGGATTTCACATCGCTCATCGGGCAAGGCCGCGCAGGCTGATGGCGTTGCGCAAGGCGCGCATCGTCAGGGGGTCGCGGCGGATATCGCTGCGGCCGAAATGGCGCTCCAGGAAATGCTGCCCGACCGACATGATGCTGACCACGGCGAGATACCAGAAGGCGACCACGATCAGCAGCGGGATCGTCTCGAAGGTGCGCGCGTAGATGCTCTGCGCGGTGTAGAACAGGTCATCGACGGCGATGAACGTTACCAGCGAGGTCATCTTCAGGAGGTTGATCGCCTCATTGCCGGTCGGCGGCAGCACGAAGCGCATGGCTTGCGGCAAGGTGATGCGCTTCAGGATCATGCGATAAGGCATGCCGAGCGCGCTCGCCGCTTCCGACTGGCCGGACGGCACCGACTTGATGCCGGCGCGGATGATCTCGGCCATGTAGCCGGCCTCGCACAGCGAAAGCGCGACGACGGCAGAGAAGAACGGGGTCATGAAATCATTGGTGCGCACGGAAAACAGCGTGCCCAGGAACGGCAGCGTCAGCGAGATCTCGCGCACCAGCAGCGACAGGTTGAACCAGAAGATCAGCTGGATCAGCGCGGGCACGCCGCGGAAGAACCAGACATAGACGCCGGAAAAGGCGCGCAGCACCGGGCTCGGCGACACCCGCATGATGGCGATGACGGTGCCGACCACGATCGCCAGCACCATGATGATGACGGTAAGCATCAGCGTGTTGCCGAGGCCGCGCATGATCGAGGGATGGAACAGGTAGCCGGCTGCCGTGCCCCAGGCAAAGGCCGGGTTGCTGGCGAAAGCGCGAATGATCAGGAAGGCCAGCAGCAGGGCGAACGCCGTGCCGATCCAGATGCCATAGCGGCGCTGCGGCACGACGATCAGTCGTGACACCGCCGCGGCGGCGCCCGGCTCGATGTCGATCTCGGTCGGGTGGGCCACGCCCATCAGATGCCTCCAGGTTGCGGGCCGGCGCCCGATGAAGCATCAGGCGCCGGATAGTCTCTATTCGGCGCGAAGCGCGTCCATGGAGCCAACGAAATACGGTTCCTTGATCGCGTAGGCACCCATGCCGTACTTCTCCAGGATAGCCTTGTACGTGCCGTTCTTGAACAGCTCGGCAAGTGCCGCCACCATCATGCCGGCGGTCTCCTTGTCGTCCTTGGCGATCGCCATGCCGAGTGGCGCGACTTCATAAAGCGTCGGCAGGACCACCAGTTGCCCTTTGCTCGTCACCTCGAAATAGCTCGATGCCGTGGCATCGTCCATACGCCCGTCGACGCGGTCCGAAAGCACGGCCTGGACGATATCGGTAGAGGAATTGAACACCGACTTTTCGATCGCCTTCTGGCCCTTGTCGGTGCATTCCTTGCCGAGCTTGTCGACCAGGAAATCCGAAGCACTGCCGGCCGAGACGCCTATGCGCTTGCCACAGAGCGGCGTGTCGCCGCTGAAGCTCGCCTTCTTGTCGGGTGACGTCGATACGGCGAGGCCCGCTTTCAGGAACATGACGAAATCGACCTGCTTCAGGCGCTCCGGCGTGGCCGAAAAGGTCTCCCAGGCGATCTTGAAGCGGCCGGCCGCGAGGCCCGGGATCATCGACGGGAACGGCGTGCGCTGGATATCGAGCCTGGCGTCGACGAGCTTGGCCACCTCGCCGGCGAGTTCGATGATGATGCCGGTCTGCTTGCCGTCGGCGTCGAGATATTCGAACGGCGCGAAGTCCAGCGTGTTGGCGACGGCGAGCGTTCCGCTCTGCTTCACCTCAGCCGATTTCGGCACATCGGCGGCTTTGGAAACCCCGCCCCAGACGGTGGCGGAGACCGCCAGCGCGAGACTGGTCATTCGCAGATATCTGTTCATTGCTGTTCCCCTTTCTTGTCCTGTTTACGATTCTTGTCCTGTTTACGATCTTTGTGGCAGAGCCCGAGCCGGTGGCCGGCGCGGGCTCGGCATTCCTTACGAAGCAGCGGCTTCGGCCGCCTTCTTCTTGCGGTAGTGATAATTCTTGTCGATGCGCTCCATCAGGTAATCGCCATAGAGCACCGGCTCGTATTTCGGCCGTGTGCCGGCCGGCACGCAGACCGGAAGTGCGGCGATCGTTTCATCCATGGACGGATCGAAGAAGAAGGGCTGCGAATAGCGCTCGCGTCCGGAGCGGTTGATGACGCGGTGCGGCGTCGAGACGAACTGGTCGTTGGACCAGCGCGCCAGGATGTCGCCGACATTCATGACGAAGGAATCCGGAACCGGAGGTGCTGGAACCCAGTTACCGGCCTTGTTCTTGACCTCGAGGCCGCCGACATTGTCCTGCGCCAACAGGGTGATGAAGCCATAGTCGGTGTGGGGGGCCGAGCCGAACAGGCCCTCTTCCTGGGGCTGCGTCGGATAGTGCAGCAGCCGCAGGAAGGTCGTCGGCTGCTCGAAATAGCGGTCGAGGCTGTCGGAGGGCAGCCCGAGCGAGAGCGCGATGGCACGCACCATCTTGCGGGCGAGCGTGCCCATCTCCTTGACATAGCGCTCGATGGTCTCCCTGAAGCCGGCAAGAGCGGCCTCGTCAGGCCACTGGTTGGGGCCTTGCAGCGGCTTGCCGGCCAAAGCCCGGGGATCGTCGGCGCCGACCTCGTGCATGAAGAAGATCGATTCGCTCTGGTTCGGCTTGCTGACCGCCGCCACGGACGAGGTCACGATGGTCGAGCCGGCAAAGGGCAGGAAGCCGCGGAAATTCTTGTCGATCTTCAGCTTGGCCTTCTCCTCCTCGGGCAAGGCGAAGAAACGCTTGGAGGCCTCGCGGACCGCTTCGACATCGGCGCGCGGAATGGGGTGGCCGGTGACATAGAGGAAGCCGATCGTCTCGAGATAGCGGCGCAGTGTCGCTGCCGTCGCCCGGATCGCCGCTTCGTCGTCGCCATAGAGCGCCGAGACGTCGAGGATCGGAATTTCGGAAAAATCGCCGCGCTCTTGTCCATCCATTTTCGAACACCCTGTCTTGAACATAAGATACAGTACTGTATTTCTACACATCCGAACGGCCTCATCAATAGGCTTTCGATCGCAAAACGAAGGACGCGGCATCATGGCACCACGCAAGATCATCATCGACACCGATCCCGGCCAGGATGACGCCTTCGCCATCCTCTTCGCACTGGGGTCGCCCGATGAACTCGACGTGGTCGGCATCACTACGGTCGGCGGTAACGTGCCGCTTGCACTGACCTCGAAGAATGCGCTCAAGGTCGTGGAGCTTGCAGGGCGGCCGGATGTGCCTGTTTATGCCGGCTGCCCGGCGCCGATGGTGCGCACGCTGATCACCGCCGAATACGTCCATGGCGAAACCGGCCTCGACGGCGCCGACCTTGCCGAACCGGTGACGCCGCTACAGGACGAACACGCGGTCAACCACCTGGTGCGCGCGATCATGGACGCGCCTGAAGGCGAATTGACCGTCTGCACGCTCGGGCCGATGACCAATCTGGCCATGGCCATGACCATGGAGCCGAGGATCGTGCCTCGCCTGCGCGAAGTGGTGCTGATGGGCGGCGGCTTCTTCCAGGGCGGCAACGCCACGCCGGCCGCCGAGTTCAACATCTTCGTCGACCCGCACGCCGCGCACAAGGTGTTCGACAGCGGCGTGCCGGTGACCATGGCGGGTATCGACTGCACCTACACCGCACTGATGACGCCCGAATGGCTGGACCGCCTGCGCGCCACCGGCAGCCGCGCCGCGATCGAGGCCGCGAACCTGGCCGACTTCTACCGCCAGTACGGCACCCACAAATTCGAGACGCCGGCGCGCCCCATCCACGATGCCTGCGTGACAGGTTATCTCCTGGCGCCGCAAATCTATGAACAGCGCCAGTGCGCGGTGACGGTCGACATTGTCTCGCCGGAGACGATCGGCATGACGGTCGTCGACTGGTGGCATGTCACCGGTCGGCGCAAGAACTGCAATGTGCTGCGGCGCATCGATCCGGCGCCGTTCTTCGAACTCATGCTGGAGCGGATAAGCGCATTGCCCTGAGTTGCGCCTTCCGCGATAGATGGGCACTTGATGAGTCGCGAAGCGCATCGGAGCCGGCAAACGGATTGCAGGCGTTGAGCATGGCGATGAAGGTCTTGACCACATGAAAGCCGACAGCGCCCCTGGCAGAGGCAAGAGACCGCCCAAAGCCGCCGCGCCCGCGAAGGCGGCGCGGCAGACGCTGAGCCGCGAGGCCTGGATATCGGCGGCGCGCAAGGTGCTGGAGAAACACGGCATCGGCGAGGTCAAGATCGACCGCCTCGCCAAGCAGTTCAAGGTGACGCGCGGCAGCTTTTATTTCCATTTCACCAGCCTGGCCGATCTTCGTGACGGACTGCTGCAGGAATGGCGGGACATCAATTGCGAGCCCTTCTGGGCGATGCGCGAGATACTAGATATAGACGGCCTGCAGTTCTTCACCGACATCGTGCATGTCTGGGTCGACGAGGCCCCGTTCAGTCCCCTGCTCGACCTCGCCGTGCGCGACTGGTCGCGAACTTCGAAAAAGCTGGCGCGGGAAGTCAAGGATATCGACGACCTGCGCATCGAGCTCCTAATCCGTTCCTTCCGCGCCATGGGTTATCCCGAGGATGAGAGCCTGGTCAGGGCCCGCATCACCTATTTCCACCAGATCGGCCAATACGCTCTGTCCTTCAAGGAGGACCCGGCGGTGCGCCGGAGCTACCAGCCGCTGTTCGGCGAAGTGCTGCTCGGCCCGCTGGTCCAGGAGCCGGGTTCGGCGCCGAGGCCGGTGGAAATACGTGGTGGGCGGCGATAGCAGGGCGAAGGCGCATCAGCCCGTTGGGGGTATCGCGATGCCGGCATGGTGACTTCCCAACTGCCAGAAGGGTAGCCGGAACCGTTCACGCTCCGCTTCGACGACATGGAAGCCCGCCGCCCGGATCAGGTGCAATGGATCGCGGTTGAGGTGGCAGCCGCCGGCGAGTCGGCCCCAGGACCGGTTCAGACGCTCCTGCCATTTGCGGCAGCGCGGCCCCTCGGCCTGGCCATGCTCTATGAAGATCAGCCGGCCCGTGGGCTTCAGGATGCGCCGGATCTCGGTCAGCGCCGCCTCGGGATCCGGAATGGTGCAGAAGGCGTAGGTGACGACGACCGTGTCGGCGAAGCTGTCGATCAACGGCAGTCTTTCACCGCTGGCCCGGATACAGTCGACCTTGAATGGCAAGGAACGGCTCTTCGGTTCGGCCAGGCCGAGCATCGTGCCGTCGGGATCGACGCCGACCAGCCGCTTCACCCTGCCGGCGTCGTAATAGGGAAGGTTCAGGCCGGACCCGAAACCGACCTCGACGACAACGCCATCTGCCCGTGGGATCAGGCGCCGTCGCATATGCGTGAAAGTGCGGGCTGAACAGCCGACGTGGACGAAGTAGGGAGCCATGCAGCGCGCGTACCAGGAGAGACAGGATTGGCACATGTCTCAGCCTCCCTGCCCTGCGCCGGCAGCGCCAACAGGGGCGCCACCGCCGGCAACAGGCCCTGCTGTGCAATGGTGGATGAGAGTATTGACCAGTGACATTTCTCGCTCCAAGGGAGTCTCATGATCGGGCCCGATCGGCCCGATGTCGTGGGAATGGATAGAAGGCCGGCGTCCCCTCAGCGTCCCCGCATGGCCGTGGTCGGATCGATGGAGCGATTGGAATTCCGATTTCTGGGTTTTCCGGAGTTCCGCTTGAGCGGCCGGCGGGTGGAACTTGCCTTGCGCAAGGCGGCGGCGCTCCTCATCTACCTGGCCGAGGCCGGCGGACCGGTGGCGCGCGATGTCGTCGCCACGCTTCTGTGGCCCGAGACCGACGAACAGCTCGCTCGCGCCCGCCTTCGGCGGACACTCTATAAAATCCGCATCGCGTTCGACAGAGAGATCATCGCCGCCACAGGCGCCTCGCTGAGCCTGCACCCGGCCTTGTCCGCCGAGATCGACACCAGGGTTTTCGAGCAGGCCTGCAATTCCCGCTCTCTCGACGAGGCAGCCGACATCTACAACGACGATTATCTCGCCGGCTTCTCGCTGCCGGACAGTCCGGAATTCGAGGAATGGATCTTCTTCCGGCGAGAGACCTTGCGCGGCCGGCTGGTGCAGGCGCTGGAGCGGCTCGTCGAAGCCAAGATCGCCGGCGGCGAGCCGCGCGGCGCGGTCGTTCATGCGACACGGTTGACGGCGCTCGACCCTTTGAGCGAAAGCGCGCACCGCCACCTGATCCATGTCCACCTGGCCGCCGGGGACAGGGCCGCGGCCGAGCGCAAGATTGAGACGTGCATCCGGCTCTTGCGGGACGAACTCGGCGTAGCGCCGGACCCCGCCACGCTAGCCATGCTGCGCGAGCCAACTCAGGACGCTACCGTGGACGTGCCCAGGACGTGCTACGTCGCAGTGGACGGCATTCACATCGCGTACCAGATCGTCGGTAGCGGCCCGACGGACATCGTGCTTGTTCCCGGCTTCATTTCGCATGTCGAGCGTATCTGGGAAGACCCGGGCTGCCGCGCCTGGCTGACCGCGGTTTCGCGCCTGGGTCGCCTGATCCTCTTCGACCGGCGCGGCATGGGGCTTTCAGACCGCGTCGGCGCCCGCCCCACGGTCGAGGCGACGGCGCAGGATATTCTGGCGGTCATGAACGCGGCCGGCAGCGGCCGGGCCTTGCTGGTCGGTGCGTCGGAGGGCGGGCCGGGCTGCATCCGTTTTGCAGTCGAGCATAGCGACCGGCTGAGCGGCCTTGTTCTCTGGGGCTCGCTGGCGAAGGGCAGCCGCGCCCCCGACTATCCCTACGCCTTGACCGTCGCGCAGTATGATCTGTGGAAGCAACGCCTGCTCGCGGGTTGGGGTGGCCCAGCGGAAATCGAAACCTTCGCCCCAAGCCTCACTGGCGACCGTCAGGCGAGGACCTGGTGGGCCGGATTGCTCAGGGCAGCCTCCAGCCCGGGCGCGGTCGCGGGCCTGCTCGAGGCATTACGGGATGCAGATGTCCGTCACCTCCTGGCAAAAGTCTCCGCCCCGACGATGGTCCTCCACCGTTCAGGCGACCGCGCCGTGCGCATCGAGGCCGGGCGGTTCCTCGCGTCCAGGATTCCGGGCGCCCGGTTCATCGAGGTCGACGGCGACGACCACTGGTTCTGGGTCGGCGACCGGCAGTCCCTGCTCGACAGCATCAGTGCCTTCGTACGACGCGGCTGATCCCGCCTCACGCCGTTTTCTGCGCCTCCAGCCCCAACTCTTCCACCATCGCCTGACGCATCAGGAATTTCTGCGGCTTGCCGGTCACCGTCATCGGCAATTCGGTGCGGAAGCGAATGTGGCGCGGTATCTTGTAATGGGCGATCTGGCCCGCACAGAAGGCCTTGATTTCCTGTTCGGTGGCGACCTGGCCGGGTTTGAGCACGATCCAGGCGCACAACTCCTCGCCATATTTGGCATCCGGGATGCCGAAGACCTGCACTTCCCGCACCTTGGGATGACGGTAGAGGAATTCCTCGACCTCCCTGGGATAGACGTTCTCACCGCCGCGGATGACCATGTCCTTGACGCGGCCGACAATGTTGCAATAGCCCTCGGCGTCGATGGTGGCGAGGTCGCCAGTGTGCATCCAGCCGTCGGTGTCGATTGCCTCACGGGTCTTTTCGTCGTCGTCCCAATAGCCTTTCATCACCGAGTAGCCGCGCGTGCAAAGCTCGCCCGGCGCGCCGACGGCAACGGTGGCGCCATCGGCATCGACCGCCTTGACCTCGACATGCGGATGGATGCGCCCGACGGTCGACACGCGCTTTTCCAGCGGATCGTCGGTGCTGCTCTGGAACGAGACCGGACTGGTCTCGGTCATGCCGTAGGCGATGGTCACCTCCGACATATGCATCAGCGACACCACTTTCTTCATCACCTCGATCGGGCATGGCGAGCCGGCCATGATGCCGGTGCGCAGGCTGGAGAGATCGAAGGATGAGAAATCCGGATGGTCGAGCATGCCGACGAACATGGTCGGAACGCCGTAGAGGCCCGTGCAGCGCTCCTGCGCGATCGCTTTCAGCGTCAGGCCGGGATCAAAACCCTCGCAAGGGAAAACCATGGTCGCGCCTTTCGACACACAACCCATCGTGCCCATCGACATGCCGAAGCAATGATAGAGCGGCACCGGGATGCAGAGCCGGTCGTCGACAGTGAGCTTGATGGCCGAAGTGACGAAGTTGCCGTTGTTGACGATGTTCAGATGAGTGAGCGTCGCGCCCTTGGGAGCGCCTGTCGTGCCTGAGGTGAACTGGATGTTGATCGCGTCGCCCGGCTTCAGACCCTCGGAGATGCGGTCGAGGCTGTCATGCTCGTCGCGGCCGGCCATGGCCAGCACGTCGCCGAAATTGAACATGCCTGGCGAGTTCTCCTCGCCCATGCGGATGACGATCCTCAGCGCCGGCAATTTGGCGGCCTTCAGCTTGCCCGGCGTCGCCGTGGCGATTTCCGGCGCCAGCGTCTCGATCATGCCGAGATAGTCCGAGGTCTTGAAGCTCGCCGCCGTCACCAGAGCCTTGCAGCTGACCTTGTTCAGGGCATATTCCAGCTCGGTCAGCCGATAGGCCGGGTTGATGTTGACCAGAATCAGGCCGATGCGGGCGGTGGCGAATTGCGTCACCAGCCATTCCCAGCGGTTGGGCGACCAGATGCCGACGCGATCGCCCTTGCGCAGGCCGAGCGCCAGGAAGCCGGCGGCCAGCGCATCGACGGTGTCCGACAGTTCGCTCCAGGTGAAGCGCTTGTCCTGGCCGACGAAGATTGCGGCATCGAGCGTGCCGTATTTGCTGACGGTATCGGAGAACAGGGCCGGAATGGTCTCCTCCAGCAACGGCACCTTGCGCTCGCCCGAGACATGCGCCTTGCCGTCGACGGGCGCGACAAAGACAATGCCGGAGCGCGCGCCGCGTCCGCGCAGATTGGTGGCGTTCTTCAGCTCGTCGAGATTGACCGGCATCGCTCTCTCCTCCCAGCACGGACCGAGCCTATCAGCCTGCCGGAACGGTGGAAATCCCGCCGATGGTAGTGACACCCCTCCCGCCAGGGAAAGCAGGCTATCCGACCGTCGCCGTCATTTTCGCGGCTATATCCCGGAAGATGGCCTCATCGGCGGCGGAACGATCTTTCTTCGAGGCCACCAGGCAGGCCTGCGACTTCAGCAGGACGCCATCGCCCAGCACCTTGAGATGGTTGGCGCGCAGCGTCGAGCCCGTGGTGGTTATGTCGACGATGACGTCGGCAAGGCCGGCCGCCGGCGCGCCTTCGGTGGCGCCGAGGCTTTCGACGATGCGATAGACCTGGATGCCGTGCTTGAGCGAAAAGAACTGCTGCGTCAGCCGCCAGTATTTGGTGGCGATCCTGAGCCGCCGGCCATGGCGCTGGCGGAAATCTGCGGCGACGTCATCGAGATCGGCCATGGTGTCGACATCGAGCCAGATCTCGGGCACCGCGACCACGACATCGGCATGGCCGAAGCCGAGACGGGCGACGATCTCGGCCCGCGCTTCCCAGTCGGCGAGATTTTCCCGCACAAGGTCCTCGCCGGTGATGCCGAGATCGACCGCGCCCTGCCCTATTTCGCCCGATATTTCGGAAGCCGACAGGAAGACCACTTCGACATTGTCCAGGCCCTCGACGCGGGCGTGATATTTGCGCTCGTCGCCGGGCAGGCTGACGGCGAGGCCGGCCTTGGCCAGCACCTCCAGCGCCTGCTCCTTGAGCCGGCCCTTGGACGGGATCGCCAGCGTGATCATGGTGCCGTCTCCCGCAACGCCTCGATGCGGTCGAGCCACACCGAGAAGCCGACACCGGGGATCGCGGTCTTGGCGCCGAGCAGCGTCAGCAATCTGTCATAGCGGCCGCCACCGGCCAGGGGACGCTCGCCACTTGCGGCCGCGACTTCGAAGACCACACCGGTGTAATAATCGAGCGGACGGCCGAAGGCGGCGTCGTAGCGGATTTTTCCCGACGGCAAGCCATGCGCCTCGATCGCCTTGGCGCGGGCCGCGAATTTTTCCAGCGCCGCACCCAATGAAAGTCCGGCGCCGGCGGCGAAGGTTTCCAATGCCTGGGCCGCGCCATCGAGCGGCACGTCGATGGCCAGAAAACCTTTCAGCGCCGCGAAGGCCTCGTTCGACAGCCGCACGCTGCGCAACTCGGCCTTCTCGATGAGCCGCCGCGCGATGTCCGACGGCGCGCGGCCGGCCGATGCCGAGAGGCCGGCCTCCTCCATGCCGCCGGCAATGTGCTGGGAAAGGCCGTCCAGATCACCGTCGAGGACAAGCGCTGCGACCGGGCCGGAGAGCTGGCCGTTGCGCGGCGGGTTGGCGAGATCGGCGAGTGCCGCCTCCAGCATCGGCGCCGAGCCGAAGGCGCGCGCCAGCCGCATGCGCCAGCCGCGCGGCAGGCCGAGTGCCGCCAGCACCGCCTCGAAGATGCCCTGATCACCGAGCGTGACCACCAGCGGCCTGCCGGGCAGCACCAGCGAAAGCAGTGCGTGCGCGTCAGCGACAGAGCGGGCATCCGCTTCAGCCGTGTCGCGGTCGCCGAGATCCTCGATGCCGGCCTGAAAGAACTCGTTGCCGCCCTCGCGGCGCTGGCGAAACACCTCGCCGAGATAGGAATAGCGGCGCGGCGTGCCGGCCTGGCTGGTTATGTGGTCGAGACAGACCGGAATGGTGAATTCGGGCCGCAGGCAGAGCGTCTGCCCAGTCTCGCTCTCCGTAAGGAAAATGCGCCGGCGCAGATCCTCGCCGGCCATGTCGAGGAACGGATCGGCCGGCTGCAGCACGGCAACTTCCACCGCATGCGTGTTGCGGGTTGCGAAGAGCGCGATGATGTCGGCTGATATGGCGGGGTAGCGGGAGGTCATATGCCGCGCCCTTCCCTTCTCCCCCTGTGGGAGAAGGTGGATCGGCGCGCAGCGCCGAGACGGTTGAGGGGTGCGTGTCGGAATGAAGCGTTTGCGTTCCCTGGAACACCCCTCATCCGACCTCGCTTCGCGAGGCCACCTTCTCCCACAAGGGGAGAAGGACAAGAGCGCGCGGCGCTCGTCACTTGGTCCGCTCCTGGGCCTGCGCCGCCAAGATCTTCTTCACTTCGGCGACCAGCTCGCTTTCCGCCACCGTCACCTGCGCCGGGCGCGCGGCGCGCCATTCGGCATTGTCGGTGATTTCGGCGGACATGCGCGCGCCTTCGATCAGGTCCTTGATCTGCAGTTCACCCTTGGCGCGCTCGTCGCCGCCCTGAATGATGGCGACCGGACAGCCGCGACGGTCGGCATATTTGAGCTGCGCCTTCATGCCGGCGCCGCCGAGGTACATTTCGGAGCGGATGCCGGCGGCGCGCAGTTCCGCCACCATCTTCTGGTAGCGGCCGAGGCTTTCCGTGTCCTTGTCCATGACCAGCACGACAACCGGCGCGATCACGTCGGCGCTTCCGAGCTTGCCAAGGTTCTTCAGCGCCGTCATCAGCCTGGAGACGCCGATGGAAAAGCCCGTCGCCGGCACCGGCTCACCGCGGAAGCGTGAGACCAATCCGTCATAGCGGCCGCCGCCACCGACCGAGCCGAAGCGTACGATCTGGCCGTCCTCATTGGGGATCTCGGCCAGCAGTTCGGCCTCGAAGACGGGACCCGTGTAATATTCCAGGCCGCGCACGACGGAACGGTCCATGGCGATGCGGTCCTCGCCGTATCCGGCGGCCCTGACCAAGGCTTCGATCGTCGCGAGTTCGCCGACGCCCTCCTGGTAGACCGTGTTGCCGCTGACGCTGGCATCCTGGCCGGCCTGCGCATTGCGCGCCGTCGCCAGAAGGACGGCTTGGGCTTGAGTATCGTTCAGCCCGGCGCCCTTGGCGAAGTCGCCCTCGCCTTCCTTGCCGCCATCCCAACGCCCTGGGCCAAGCAGAAGCCGGACACCTTCCGCGCCGAGCTTGTCCAGCTTGTCGATGGCACGCAGCACGGTCAGCCGACGACCGGCATTCTCCTCGCCGCCAAGGCCGATTGCTTCCAGCACGCCGTCCAGCACCTTGCGGTTGTTGACGCGGATGACATAGTCGCCGCGCTTGATGCCGAGCGCTTCCATGACGTCGGCCATCATCATCGCCATCTCTGCATCCGCCGCAACGCCCGGCGTGCCGATCGTATCGGCGTCGAACTGCATGAACTGGCGGAAGCGGCCGGGGCCGGGCTTTTCGTTGCGGAACACCCAGCCGGACCGGTAGCTGCGGTATGGCTTGGGCAGGCGTTCGAAATTCTCGGCGACGAAGCGTGCCGTCGGCGCTGTTAGGTCGTAGCGCAGCGACAGCCACTGGTCGTCATCGTCCTGGAAGGAGAACACGCCTTCGTTCGGCCGGTCCTGGTCGGGCAGGAATTTGCCGAGCGCATCGGTGTATTCGATCAGCGGCTGGTCGGCCGGCTCGAAGCCATAGAGCTCATAGACCGAGCGGATCGTCGCCATCATCTTCTCGACGGCGCGGATGTCCTCGGCGCCGCGGTCGGCAAACCCGCGCGGCAGCCGCGCTTTCGTCTTTTCCGATTTGTCGGCCATAATCTGGGCACCCGATGGTTCATGACTTCGTGGCGCGGTAAATCTACCGCGTTCCACAGCGCGCGTTTCCTAACCGATGAAGCCGGGAGCGGCAAGGGTTGGCGCCCCGCGGCGCACCCGACGAGATCAGGAAAAATCGAAACCCTCTGAAACAAAAACACGCCAGAAGTGAAACAATGCCGCCATGAGCGCGGCATCGTGCCGACACAATCGCGGCCGATACAGCGCATCGAAACGAAGGGGTTCAGGACATGACCAGTGCAACGGAATTCCAGGCCAACGGCGAGGCCGGTGAACTGCCCACACGCTTGCGCCCTGCGGGCACCCATGCACCGAAAATGGCTGGCCAGGCGGCCGGGCCGTTCGATGTACCCGCCGACACCGGCAAGGGATCTTCCCTGCGCGACGCCCTGGTGACCGGCCTGCTGGTGATCTATCCGACAGTGGCCACCGTGGCGGCAATCGTCGCCGGGCTGTTCCTGGCCGGCGCCAACGGCACCTGAAACCGTCCGTTTCGCTGGATGCGATTTTCATTCTTGATCAGGGGATTGAGCATGCGACTGGGCTACGCATACGCGCTTGGCTGCGCGTTTTTACTTGGGGCGGCCAATCCGGCCAGCGCCGCAGGCTGCAAGCCGGGGGACGCGGGCCTTGCCGGCCATTACTACCTGCGCGGCGTCATGGAGGTCGGCTCCGAACTGCTGCTGAAGAAGGACGGCAGCTTCGAGTTCATGCTCGCCTATGGCGCCAATGACCAGTACGGTAAGGGCTGTTGGGTGAAAAAGGGCTCGACGGTCGAGGTCATCCCCGCCGGACGCAGTTCGGCATCGACGCATCATACGCCCGACGACAGCGGTTTCAGCGGCCTTGTGCTGAGCATTTCAGGCCGCAGCCTGGTGTGGGACATCAATGGCAGCGGACACAAGGGACGGTTCGAGAAGTGAGGGCAGCGCGACACCTGGCAAGGTCGGCGCCGCCCCTCATCCGGCCTTCGGCCACCTTCTCCCCGTGAACGGGGAGAAGGAAAAAGCAGCTATTTCGGCCGCTTGAAAGCCTTCCGCTGCTTCTCGACCTGCTTGCGGCATACACAGCCTTCGAGATGGTCGTTGACCAGCCCCATGGCCTGCATGAAGGCGTAGACCGTGGTCGGGCCGACGAAGCTCCAGCCTCGCTTCTTCAGGTCCTTCGAAATCCGCACGGAAACCGCGGTGGTCGGGTTGGCGCGCAGATGGGCGAGATCGACGGTTTGCGGCCGTTCCTCCTTGCCGGGTTCGAACCTCCAGAACCAGGCGGCCAGCGAGCCGAACTCGTCGACCATTTCGCGGGCGCGTTTGGCGTTGTTGATGGTCGAGACGATCTTGCCGCGATGGCGGATGATACCGGCATTGCCGAGCAGGCGTTCCACATCCTTGTCGGTGAAGGCGGCGACCTTGTCGAAGTCGAAGCCGGCGAAGGCCTCGCGAAAATTCTCCCGCTTGCGCAAAATGGTCAGCCATGAGAGGCCCGACTGAAACCCTTCGAGGCAGATCTTCTCGAACAGCCTACGGTCGTCGGCCACCGGCCGGCCCCATTCATGGTCGTGGTAGTGCAGATAGTCGGGCAGATTGCCATGCCAGAAGCAGCGCACGACACCGTCAGGACCGGCAAGCAGGCCGGTGTTTTCATTGCTCATCTCAAGAGATCCATCCGTTAACGCGCTTCCGCGCTGCTTTTACCGTGGCTTTACCAGATTCCTGAACCCGGCGGTAACCACACCAAAAGGTTTACTGACAGAACCGCATTTTACGCATTCCGATTCATGTTTCGGTTGCTGCTCGCCGCCAATGATCGCGCAAACCGGGAGCGTTCTTGCCCGGCGTATCAGGCTATCAAGGTGCGTTCCCGATGAAATTCCTGCTTCCGTTGTTCAGCGCGGCGGTGCTTGCCGCAAGCGTCATGCCCTCCCTTGCCGACGACCGCTATGCCGACAGGCCGCCGGTGATGGTGAGCCCCGACCTTTCCGCGCCCTGGGTGCTGCAGCTTGGCCATGCGCCGGGCATCGTGCGGCAGAACCGACAGGCCGTGCAGCAGCCGCGCCAGCGCACCGCGCAGCCCGACCGTGTGCAGACGGCGGGCGTGCAGGCGCCGGCCAAGCGCATGGTCATGCGCCCGCAGATCAACCCGGTCTACCTGCCGCAGGAAGTCGCTTATGACGGAGGCCAGAAGCCAGGCACCATCGTCATCGATACCACGCAGAATTTCCTCTATCTGGTCGAGAAGAACGGCAAGGCGCGGCGTTACGGCGTCGGCACCGGCAAGCCCGGCTTCGAATGGTCGGGCACCCACAAGATCACCAACAAGCGCGTCTGGCCGGACTGGCGTCCGCCTGCGGAGATGATCAAGCGCGAGGCGGCCAAGGGCCGCTACCTGCCGACTTATCTGGCCGGCGGGATGGAAAACCCGCTCGGCGCGCGCGCGCTCTATATCGGCACGACGGAGTACCGCATCCACGGCACCAACCAGCCCTGGACGATCGGCGGCGCGGTGTCGTCGGGCTGCATCCGCATGCGCAACGAGGACGTGGTCGACCTTTATGAGCGGGTCAATGTCGGAACCACGGTCGAGGTGATATAATGATAGCGAATCAGCCGGTTAAGCAGTGCTGAGCAGGTTTTTGCGCGCTGTTGCCCTCAAGCCATAGCGCGCTTCTGGAAGACGTGCTTAGACTGGCGGCGAGTTAACGGGGGACGGGCCGTGTGGGGATACGGCCAGTCACGAGAGGGCAGCACGGGTAACCGGGCTGCCCTTTTCGTTTCACGGTGCGACAGGTCGCCCCGGAGGCACGGTGTTTCGCTTTCAGGGCTGATTTCCGGGCCATGCTCTGCTATTGCAGTGCACAATCTTCCCACCAAAGGTTCGAGCTATGTCCCTCTCCGACGACAGCCGCTATCTCAAGGGCGGCCCGGTCGCCCAGCGCATCATCGCCGCCGTGCGCGAGGACGCGGCCATTGCCAAAGCCGAGGGTTTCCCGCCCAAGCTGATCTCGATCACCGTCGGCGATACCGACGCGGTCGATGTCTATGTACGCAACCAGCGCGCCAAGGCTCAGCTCGCCGGCATCGATTTCGAGGAGCGGCGCTTTCCCGCCACCATCACCTCGGGTGAGCTGGAAGCAGCCATCCACGGGCTGAACGCCGATCCGCGCGTCACCGGCATCATCATCCAGCGGCCGGTTCCCGCGCATATCCCGGTCAAGACGCTGCAGGCAGCGGTGCATCCGCTGAAGGATGTCGAGGGCATGCACCCGGCCTCGATCGGCAACATCGTCTACAACCAGCTCGACCTCGCGCCCTGCACGGCCGCGGCCTCGGTCGAACTGCTCAAGGAAACCGGCCTCGACCTCAAGGGACTGGAAGTGGTCGTCGTCGGCCATTCGGAAATCGTCGGCAAGCCGATCGCCTTCCTGTTGATGAGCGAAGGCGCGACCGTGACGGTCTGCCATCACATGACCCGGTCGGTCGCCGCCCATGCGCGGCGCGCCGACG
Organism: Mesorhizobium sp. M8A.F.Ca.ET.218.01.1.1; assembly: GCF_004791165.1. Lineage (GTDB taxonomy): Bacteria > Pseudomonadota > Alphaproteobacteria > Rhizobiales > Rhizobiaceae > Mesorhizobium. Next base: position 96,890 of record NZ_SRUZ01000001.1, read on the forward strand.
CGCTGTTCGTCGCCGTCGGCAAGCCAAGGCTGATCAAGGCCGACATGGTGAAGCCAGGTGCGGCCGTCATCGACATCGGCATCAATTCCGAAATCGGGCCTGATGGCACCAGCCGCGTCGTCGGCGACGTCGACACCGACAGCGTCAAGCACGTGGCCTCCTGGATCACCCCGGTTCCAGGCGGCGTCGGCCCGATCACGGTGGCCATCTTGCTGCGCAACACGATGGTCGCGCTCAGCCGCCAGCGCGCGCTCTACGAGGCGACCTACGGCACGGCCGACAGGCTGGCGGCGGAATAAGACAGGGCGGCGTCACCCCCCTCACCCAGCCTCCGCTTTGCTCGGCTGACCTCTCCCCGAGGGGAGAGGAGACTATCACCGCCGGCGTCAACCTCTTCTCCCCGACGGGGAGAAGGTGGCCGCGAAGCGGCCGGATGAGGGGGATTTGCCGTAACTCTGACAGGGGCAACGCCGCGCTACTCAGCCGCAACCAGCCTTTCCTCGGAGACGCCTTCCGGTCGCGGCCCGCCATAGGCCCAGTCGAGCAGCTTGACCGTGTGCACCACCGGCATCCTGGCAGCGGACGCGATCTGCGTGATGCAGCCGATATTGCCCGTGGCGACGATCGCGGCGCCCGTCGCCTCGATGTTTTTCACCTTGCGGTCGCGCAGCCTGGCCGAAATCTCGGGCTGCAGAATGTTGTAGGTGCCGGCCGAGCCACAACAGAGATGGCCCTCGCGCGGCTCGCGCACGATGAAACCGGCCCTGGCGAGCAGTTCCTTCGGCTGACGCGTGATCTTCTGGCCGTGCTGCATCGAGCAGGCCGAGTGATAGGCGACGACCGCGCCCGGCTTGCGCACCGGTTCGGGCAGATCGATGGCGGACAGATACTCGGTGATGTCCTTGGCAAGCGCCGACACGCGCGCGGCCTTGTCGGCATAGGCCGGATCGAGCCGCAGCATGAAGCCGTAATCCTTGATCGTCGTGCCGCAGCCCGACGCGGTGATGATGATGGCGTCGAGCCCGCCCTTATCGATGGCACGGGTCCAGGCATCGACATTCTGCCTGGCCGAAGCAAGAGCGGCTTCCTCCCGTCCCATATGATGAACCAGTGCGCCGCAGCAGCCCTCGCCCGGCGGCACCACAACCTCGACGCCGAGCCGTGTCAGCAGCGAGATGGCCGTATCGTTGATGCCGGGATCCAGCACCGATTGCGCGCAGCCGGTCAGGATGGCCACGCGTCCTCTTTTCGCTAACTGTCCGGCATGGATGCCCGGCAAGGCCATCGGCGAGGCTGCCGGGATTGATGCCGGCGCGAGCTTGAGCATCGCGCCGAGCGGCTTCAGCGCCGGGATTTTTTCGAACAGGCCGATGAACGGCTTGCCGAGCTTCGCTAGTTTGAGCGCGGCGCGGAAGCGACGGGGATAGGGCAGTACGAAGGCGAGCATGGCGCGGGTCAACCGGTCGAGCAGCGGCCGCTTGTAGGTTTGCTGGATATGGGCGCGGGCATGGTCGACCAGATGCATGTAGTTCACGCCTGAGGGGCATGTCGTCATGCAGGCGAGGCAGGACAGGCAACGATCGATATGGGTGACGATTTCCTTGTCGGCGGGACGGCCGTTCTCCAGCATGTCCTTGATCAGGTAGATGCGCCCGCGCGGCGAATCGAGCTCGTTGCCAAGCGTCACATAGGTCGGGCAGGTGGCGGTGCAGAAGCCGCAATGGACACATTTGCGCAGGATTTTTTCGGACTCGGCGACATGCGGATTAGCTAGCTGTGCGGGCGAAAAATTGGTCTGCATCTCTGATGTCCTAGGCCATGCGGCCGGGATTGAGGATGTTCTTCGGATCGAATTCCTGCTTCAGCCGCTGGCTGAGTGCCGCCAGCGCCGGCGCCTGCGGTTCGAACACCGGCAAGGCAGCGCGGTGGGCAGGCGCGGCGCGCACCAGCGTCGCGTGGCCGCCGCCGTGTTTTCTCAAGAGACCGCGCAGCAAAGCGGCTTCCGGATCCCCCTCTTCCATACGCAGCCACACCAGCCCACCCTGCCAGTCATAGAAGGCGCTGACGGCGGCCTGCATGCGCAGCGTCAGGACCATCTGGTGGCCCTGCGCAGGCGTCATAGAGACCCGCCAGACCGGCTTCCCGCTGCCGTCCGCGAAGGGCCTGATATCCCTGATATCACGCCAGATTGCCTTGGAGGTCTCGCTGGTAATCTCGTCCAGCGGGCCGGCCTTGCCGAGCAGTGTTTTCAGCGCTGCAATGCGATAGTCAACGGACGGGCCAAAGCCTTCGACGCGCAGCAGCGTGGCGGCTTCAGTGCCGAGCGCTCCGCCCGCGACGCGCGCGGCAATGCGCTCCGGCAAATGGGCGGCACTCGACACTTCGGCGCTGGAGCCGAGCGCCAGGGCCATGGCGGCGCAGGCGGCATCGTCGAGCAGGCCACGGACGGCGAGCGTGACTTCGGTCTCGGCGGCTGGCAGCACCTTGAAGGTGAGGTCGGTGAAGACGGCCAATGTACCCCAGCTGTTGGCCATCAGCTTCGACAGATCGTAGCCGGTGACGTTCTTGACCACGCGGCCGCCCGACTTGAACGCTTCGCCCCGACCGGAGACGACGTTGATGCCGAGAATATGATCGCGCGCGGCGCCCGCCTTCAGCCGGCGCGGACCGGACAGGTTGGCGCCGAGCACGCCGCCAATGGTGCCTTTTCCCGGCTCGCCGCCGAGCAGCGGGCCGTAATCCATCGGCTCGAAGGCGAACTGCTGACCGTTGTCCGCCAGCAGCCTTTCGATATCGGCCAGCGGCGTGCCGGCCTTTGCCGACAGCACCAGTTCGGCGGGTTCGTAGAGGGTCACGCCTGAGAGTTTCGACAGGTCGAGTGTATGCTCGGTCTGCAACGGACGACCGATGCCGCGCTTGGAGCCGTGGCCGAGGATTTCGAGCGATGTTTCCTCCGCCGCCGCCCAGGCAACGGTGGAGAGGACTTCGGCTGGGGTAAGTGGGGTGAAGGTGGTCATGAGTTCGCGCCTTTCCTCGCCCCCGCGAAGTGGGGGAGACAGGATAGGCCGAGTTCCGTCGCGCCCCCCTCTGTCCTGCCGGACATCTCCCCCTCAAGGGGGGCGATCAGATGTCGCGCAGGGTTTCGCCAATCTTCTGCGTTGAAGAAAAGCCGAAGCGCACAAACAGCCAATCTCCCCCCTTGAGGGCGAGATGTCCGGCAGGACAGAGGGGGGTGTTCGCGCGCCGACATATCCGCTCAAAACCTCGGAATGTCCGGGAACGCCACTTGGCCCCGATGCACGTGCATGCGGCCCAGTTCGGCGCAGCGGCGCAGCTGCGGGAAGACCTTGCCGGGATTGAGAAGATGGTTGGGGTCGAAAGCGCATTTGACGCGCATTTGCTGGTCGAGGTCGACCTGGTTGAACATTTCCGGCATCAGGTCGCGCTTCTCGACCCCCACGCCATGCTCGCCGGTGAGCACGCCACCGACCTTGACGCAGAGCCGCAAAATGTCGGCGCCGAAGCTTTCGGCCTTGTCGAGTTCGCCCGGCACGTTGGCATCGTAGAGAATGAGCGGATGCAGATTGCCGTCGCCGGCGTGGAAAACGTTGGCGACGCCGAGACCGTATTTTTCCGACAGCTCGCGCATGCCGGCCAACACGCGCGGCAGTTCCTTGCGCGGGATGGTGCCGTCCATGCAGTAGTAATCGGGCGAGACGCGGCCAACGGCGGGGAAGGCCGCCTTGCGACCGGCCCAGAAACTCAGCCGCTCCTGCTCGGACTGCGAGATGCGGCACGTGGTCGAGCCGTTGGCGATGGCGATCGCCTCGACCGCCGTGATCAGATGATCGACCTCGACGCCGGGGCCATCGAGCTCGACGATCAGCAGCGCCTCGACGTCGAGGGGATAGCCGGCATGGACGAAATCCTCGGCGGCATGGATCGCCGGCCGGTCCATCATTTCCATGCCGCCCGGAATGATGCCGGCGCCGATGATGTCGGCGACGCACTGGCCCCCCTGCTCGCTGGTCGGAAAGCCGATCAGCAGGGCGCGCGCCGTCTCCGGCTTCTTCAGGATGCGCACGGTGACCTCGGTGACGACGCCGAGCAGGCCTTCCGAACCGGTCATGACGCCGAGCAGGTCATAGCCCTCGGCGTCGAGGTGACCGCCGCCGAGCCGCACCACCTCGCCATTCATCAGAACCATCTCGATGCCGAGCACATTGTTGGCGGTGAGGCCGTATTTCAGGCAGTGCACGCCGCCGGAGTTCTCCGCCACGTTGCCACCGATCGAGCAGGCGATCTGGGAGGATGGATCGGGGGCGTAGTAAAACCCCTCCTGCTCGACGGCTGACGTGATGCCGAGATTGGTGACGCCGGGCTGGGCGACGACGATGCGGTCGGGAAAATCGATCTCGAGAATGCGGTTGAACCGGCTCATGACGAGCAGCACCGCGTCCTCCAGCGGCAGCGCGCCGCCCGACAGCGAGGTGCCCGATCCGCGCGGCACGACGCGGATGTTGCGGTCGACGCAGTATTTCAGCACGCGCGAAACCTGCGCCACCGTCTCGGGCAGCACCACGACCAGCGGCAGTTGCCGGTAGGCGGTCAGGCCATCGCTTTCGAAGGCACGCATTTCATTGGCCGCGTCGACCACGCCCTCGCCCGGCACGATGATGCGCATGTCGGCGACGATTTCGCTGCGCCGGCGCAGCGTCTCGGCGTCTGGCTTGGGCATGGCAAGGCCGGACATCGGCGCTTCCTCCACTCGACTGGTAAAAATGATTTACCAGCTAGCGGCATTTGTTGCAAATCTTGCTTTGGTGGCGTCAGGGCGGCGGATGCAGGCAAAGCTTCCGCAGCGGCAATCTGCCGCTGCACATCCGTTGCGTCCGAAGCATGGCGCGGACTATTCGCCCGGATGTTTCGCCGGCTCGGAATGCATCCGTCGCACGCGGCGCACGCCCCACCAGACCAGCAGGATGGCGAACGGCACCGAGGCGGCGGTGACGACCTCGGGCGCGAAGGCGTGGCCAAAGACCGACGCGCCCTTGGCGACATAGCCGATGAGGCCGACAACGTAATAGGAGACGGCGGCGACCGAAAGGCCTTCGACGGTCTGCTGCAGCCGCAGTTGCAGGCGGGCGCGGTTGTTCATCGAGGCGAGCAGGTCGCGGTTCTGCTTCTCGACCTCGACGTCGACCCAGGTCCGCAGCAGCGTGGTGGCACGGGTCAGCTTGCGCGACAAATTGGCCTGGCGCTCCTCGACCGAGCGGCAGGTGCGCATGGCTGGCGCCATGCGCCGCAGCAGAAAGCCCGCCCAGGTGTCGTAGCCCTGCACGGGCTCCTCATCCAGCGCCTCCAGTCTTTCCGTGACGATGCCGTCATAGGCGCGGCTGGCGCCGAAGCGGTAGAGGCTGGAAGCGGCATCGGCCTCCAGTTCGGCGGCAAGCTCCGTCAGACCGGCGAGCAGCGTCTGGTTGTCGCGGGTCTCGGCGACCTTCATTTCCAGCGTCGTCTGCGCCAAGCGGTCCTCGATGCGGCGGGCGCGGCCGGACAAGGTGAGCGCCAGCGGCAGGCCGAGCATGGCAAGCGTGCGGTAGGTCTCGATGTCGATCAGCCGCTGCGACAGCGCGCCGGTGCTGGCCGGGGTCAGGCCGCGGTCGAGCACCAGCATGCGGGTCATGCCGTCGCCGTCCTGGCGGAAGTCGGTGACGATGGCCGCGCTGCCACGCTCGACAAGCGAGTAACAGAGGCTGGTCGGGTCGAAGCCGGCGACCTGCCTCTCGCTCGCCTGCGTCCATTTGCGGATCTCGAGCCGGATGCCCGAGATGACGGTTCCCGGCGGCGAAAAGCCATTGCCAAAGGGCGAATCCTCTTGCCCCCGGCCATTCTCGGCCAGCGGCCCTTCCCAGAGATAGGTCGAGAATTCCGTGTGCCGCTCCCAGCGCAGCGTCCCCTTGCCCCATTTCATGGCGTGGTGGCGGGCGTGACGCTCGGGAGCGGCGATGCCGAGACGGCGCGACAGTTCCGAAAGCACGGCGTGGTCGACCGCTGAGCCGCCTTCGGTCATGAAGGAGAGTTGGACAAGCACGCGCGGCTTCTCGACCAGCGGATGGGGGCGGGCGTGAACCTCGCCGAGCGCGCCGGGCCGGCCTTCATGCGCCGGAAAGCCCATGACGCTGCCCTGGCTGCGCGGCTGGAATTCAAGATTGGACGTCTCGTCCGACACGTCTGGTCCCCCTGGTTTCGACCCTTCGTGCAATGGCGTCGTCTTGCGGCAATCGGCAAGGGACGTAAACAGCAAAATTTAGCGCGAGGCGATATGCCGGCGCGGCGCGAAAATCGACCGAACGAGACGAATTGGATAAATAATTTGACCAGTTGGCGACAGAGGCTCTAATCTGCGCGACATCATTCCCTTCTCCAGGCGCTTCCTTTGAGCGACATTTTCTCCAGGATCGAGCATTCGCGCACCGCCGACGAGGTGGTGCAGCAGATCGAAAGCCTCATCCTCGAAGGCGTGCTGCGCACCGGCGACCGGCTGCCGGGCGAGCGCGAACTGGCACGCCAGTTCGATGTGTCGCGGCCCATCCTGCGCGACGCGCTGAAGGCGCTCGAAGCGCGCGGCCTGCTGTCGACCCGTCCGGGCGGCGGCACGCACGTCGCCGACATTATCGGCCAGTTGTTCACCAAGCCGGTGGCGGACCTGATCTCGACGCATCGCAAGGCGGTGACCGACTATCTGGAATACCGCCGCGAGATCGAAGGCATAGCCGCCGAATACGCGGCGCGGCGCGCCACACCGGAGGACCTTGCCTTGCTCGATCGCATCATGGCGCGCATGGACGAGGCGCATCGTACCGGCGATTTCGACGACGAGGCCGAGATCGACGTCGAATTCCATCATGCGATCTGCGAATGCGCGCACAACATCCTGCTTCTGCACACACTGCGCTCCTGCTACCGGCTGCTGTCGGAAGGCGTGTTCCAGAACCGGCTCCTGGTGTTCACCGTGCCCGGCGCGCGCGAGGCGCTGCTGGCGCAGCACCGGGCGATCCACACCGCGGTCAAGGCCGGCGATCCGGCCGGCGCCCGCCAGGCGGCGATGGACCACATGACCTATGTCGAGCGTTCGATGGCGGAAGCCGAACGCAGCGGCGACTGGCAACGCGTGTCGCGGCTGAGGCTGAGGCAGCGTTCGGAAGCCGGCGACGGCGAACCAGCGCGCAGACGCTCCTAATCAATTCGATCAAGCGGGGACCACCATGAGCGACATTCTGACCATCGCAGACCTCAAGGATCTCGCGCGCCGGCGCGTGCCCAAGATGTTCTTCGACTATGCCGACTCGGGCGCCTGGACCGAGAGCACCTACCGGGCGAACGAGGAAGACTTTCAGAAGATCAAGTTCCGCCAGCGCGTGCTGGTCGACATGAGCAACCGCTCGCTGGAATCGACCATGATCGGCCAGAAAGTGTCGATGCCGGTGGCGCTGGCGCCGACCGGCATGACCGGCATGCAGCATGCCGACGGCGAGATGCTGGCAGCGCAGGCGGCAGAGGAATTCGGCGTGCCGTTCACGCTCTCGACGATGAGCATCTGTTCGATCGAGGATGTCGCCTCGGTGACGAAGAAACCGTTCTGGTTCCAGCTCTATGTGCTGCGCGACAAGGATTTCGTGCTCGATTTGATCGACCGGGCGAAGGCGGCGAAGTGCTCGGCGCTGGTGCTGACGCTCGACCTGCAGGTCCTCGGCCAGCGCCACAAGGATGTCCGCAACGGGCTTTCGGCGCCGCCCAAGATGACGTTGGCCAACATCATCGACCTGGCCTCAAAGCCGCGCTGGTGCCTGGGCATAGCCGGCACCAAGCGCCGCACCTTCCGCAACATCGTCGGCCACGCCAAGGGCGTCGGCGACGTCTCTTCGCTGTCGTCCTGGACGACGGAGCAGTTCGATCCGCAGCTGTCGTGGAAGGACGTCGCCTGGATCAAGGAGCGCTGGGGCGGCAAGCTGATCCTCAAGGGCATCCTCGACAAGGAAGATGCGCTGATGGCGGCCAAGACCGGCGCCGATGCCATCATCGTTTCCAACCATGGCGGGCGCCAGCTCGATGGCGCGTCGTCGTCGATCATGGTTCTGGAAGAAATCGCCGATGCGGTCGGCGACAGAATAGAAGTGCATATGGACGGCGGCATCCGCTCCGGCCAGGACGTGTTGAAAGCGCTCTGCCTGGGCGCCAAGGGCACCTATATCGGCCGGCCATTTCTTTACGGCCTGGGCGCGCTCGGCAAGGAAGGGGTTACCAAAGCGTTGGAAATCATCCGCAAGGAGATGGACATCACGCTGGCGCTGTGCGGAAAGCGTCTGGTCACCGACATGGGCAAGGAGCAGCTCCGACGCTAAGTCAGTGACATCTGACCACGGAGATACCCAGACCTTGGCGGAACCCGGCATCCATTTCCTCGACGCACACGGGCCGGACGGCGTGCGTCTGTACGCGATCGGCGACGTGCATGGCCGGGTCGACCTGCTGGCCGCCATGCATGGCCAGATCGAGGCCGAGATTGCGAGGGACAGGGTCGCCGACTGGCGCATCATCCATCTTGGCGACTATGTCGATCGCGGACCGGACTCCAAGGGCGTCGTCGACTTCCTGATCGAGGCACGCGAACGCGATCCGCGAAACCTGATGCTGGCCGGCAATCACGACATCGGCTTTCTCGACTTTCTCAAGACACCCGACCCGGAAGGGCTCTTCATCCGTTTTGGCGGCATCCAGACCGCGCAATCCTACGGAGTGACGATCAACAGCGGCAACGGCGCCTGGTTCGGCAAGGCGGAATCAGCCATGCGCAAGGGTCATCAAGCCCTGCTCGAAGCGGTGCCGCAAAGCCATGTCGACTTCCTGCGGTCGCTGCCACTCTCGGTGACATCAGGCGACTTCTTCTTCTGCCATGCCGGCATCAGGCCGGGTATTCCCCTGGAAAAGCAAAGCCCGCAGGACCTGATCTGGATCCGTGACGTTTTCCACGATCACACCGGCCTCTTCCCGAAGATCGTGGTGCACGGCCACACACCGGTCCCCGAGGCGGAAGTGATGGCCAACCGCGTCAATGTCGACACGCTTGCCTGGCAGTCAGGCATGCTTACCGCGCTCGTCGTTGACGGCGCGGACAAACGCATCCTGGAAATATCGATAAGGGAGCCTTAACGGCCCCGGTGCCCAAGGGCGCGAGGGATCCGGGCGCGAGGGATGCCCTGGCTTAGCGCAGGGAGGCGGTGACGCCGTAGCCGTCAACCGCATTGTGGTTGTTGGCGGCATCGGCGGCATAAATACCAAGACCGCAAAGTACGATGGCGGACAGCATGGCAAAGGACAGAAGCGCTGCTTTCACGGAGGTCATCTCTTGTTGAGCTTCCTGCATCTGTGCACGAGGCGGTTACCAATGCGTTGAAACGGAAAATACGTGTCAAAGTTTCGACGATTTCGCGCTTCTAGGTGTGTTCTGTATCGATGGTGTGTCGCACGGGTCACACAAAAGGTTCATCCCGGTTGCACAGCCGACATAGGGCGCGCGCCTTCTAGGATGGCGGGCGGACACAAGCCAAGGATGAAAGGGGTTTTCCCCAAACGGTTTCACGGCCGCGTGCCAATTATGTCACGCGGAGCATGAACGGACGTTTAGAGCGGATCAGAGTTTGATAGAATCTCTGACCCGCTCTAACTTCTTGTTTTTACGCAATTCCCAAGGGGAAGCGCTGCGCGCTTCTCCCGGGAAAACCGCTACACACTTTTCCTGGAATTGCTCTAGATCGTCGCCACCCAGGCACGGGCGATGGCCAGACCAGCGGCATCGGCGTCAGGGCCGTTGCTGGCCATTTCACCGTCGAGCTTGCCGGCCCAGTCGGGATGGCGCGCGGCGATGGTCGGCGCGAAGGAGGAGCTCCAGTCCTTCACCATCGGCCGGTCGGCCTCGAAATGGAACTGGAAGCCGTAGACGGCGCGGCCGACGCGAAACGCCTGGTTTTCGGCGACATCGTTGCCGGCGAGCCGCACGGCGTCCTCCGGCAGCTCGAACGTGTCGTCGTGCCACTGGAAGATCGGGAACTTTTCCGGCAGCTCAGCCAACACCGGATCGGCCTTGGCATCGGCCGTCAGCGACACGCCGCGCCAGCCGAATTCGTTGGCCCCGCCGATGCGGTTCGCGCCGCCAAAGGCGCGAGCGACGAGTTGACTGCCGAGACAGATACCGAGCACGGCGCGGTCCTTGCCAGCGAAATCGCGGGTCAGTTCGAGCAGCGCCGGGAAATAGGGATATTCTTCGTCGGCCAGCGCGTTCTGGCCGCCGCCGAGCACCACCATGGCATCGTGGCCGGTTGCGTCCCGTGGCAGCGCATCACCCTTATAGGGAAGCCGCACATCAAGATCGGCACCCGCTTCGGCCAGTGCCGCACCGACTTGGCCGAGCCCGGTATTGTCGTAGTTCTGGACTACCAGCACCCGCATCGAAAAACCCTGCTGACATGAAAATGCTGTCGCGAGCGATATCATGGCGCCGGCGTTTCAGCCAAGATGCGTATCCCAGGAGAAAACTATGCCACTGCAGAACCGGGTCGATCCGTTCGGCGCCATTCACGCCGTGCCGGAGCGCGGCCTGTTCACCGGCAATCGCGGCATCATCCACGCCCCCGCGACAAAGACGCTCCTGAAAAAGCGCTGGGCGCTTCCGGCCTGGATCATCTGCGTGTGCCAATTCCGCAATGTGCAGCGCGAGCCGATGGGCCGCAACCGGCCCGGTGGCAAGGCCGGCTGGACCGAATTGTTCTTCCTCGACGAGGTGACGGCGCTCGCCGCCGGACATCGCCCCTGTTTCTTTTGCCAACGTGAACGGGCCAAGGATTTTGTCCATCGCTTCGGCCAAGCCTTCGGTATTGCCGAGCCGCGCGCGCCACAGGTCGACAAGCGGCTGCATAAGGAGCGGCTGGCGTCGGGCGGCAAGCGGTCTGCGGTCGCGATGGATGCGCTTGCCGGCCTGCCCGACGGCGCGATGATCGCAGCTGGCGGCAGCGCCTGTGCCTTGCGCCACGGCAAGATATTGCCATGGACTTTTGCCGGATACGGCCCGCCAACCAGCCCTGATCATTTCGGGGACGAGACGCTTGTGCTGCTGACCCCGGAAACGACGCTTGCCGTGCTGCGCCATGGCTTTCAACCCGTGTGGCATCCTTCCGCCAAGGCTTGACGCAGGCGGCCGTCTCGCTCATTCCTCGGCCATGCGCGCCAACTACAAGATGCAACGTCTGTTCGTGCCCGACGACCTCGGACCAGACATCGAGTTCGAACCCGGCCAGCAGCAGAGCCATTATCTCCTGCATGTGCTGCGGCTCGCCGAAGGCGCCGAGATCCTTGTCTTCAATGGCCGCGACGGCGAGTGGTCGGCGGCGATATCAGCGAAATCCAAGCGGTCGGTGCGGCTGAAAGTACTGGCGCCGCAAAGACCGCAACCGCCCTTGCCCGACCTCATCTATTGCTTCGCGCCGCTGAAGCAGGGCCGGCTCGACTATCTGGTGCAAAAGGCGGTCGAGATGGGCGCCGGCATCCTGCAACCGGTCATCACCCAGCACACGCAGGTGGCAAAGCCTTCCATCGATCGCCTGCGCGCCAATGTCGTCGAGGCCGCCGAGCAATGCGGCATCCTGGCTGTGCCGGAAGTTCGCGAGGCGGAAAAATTCGAGCGCCTGCTGACCGGCTGGGACAAGGAAAGGCGGCTGATCTTCTGCGACGAGGACGCCTCGACCAACAACCCACTGCCTGCCTTGCAGGCAGTAAGGGAGAAGAAGCTCGCTTTGCTGGTCGGGCCCGAGGGCGGCTTTTCCGACGAGGAGCGCAAGATGCTCCGCGCCCTCCCCTTCGTAACCGCCATTCCGCTCGGGCCGCGCATCCTGCGCGCCGACACCGCGGCCGTGGCCGCGCTCGCGGCGATGCAGGCGACAATTGGCGACTGGTAGGACGTTGTCTGTTGCAAGAGGTGCTCGCGGGCCGAGGTCTTCAATTCCTCTTGACCTGTGGCTCAGGATTTTTCGCTTGATCGGCTACTGACATTTCGTCCATTTAGCGCCGGCGGTGGGTCCAACCGCCTTTGAGGGCTTGAAAATGGCGCGCGACACAACCGATTTCCGGCCAATCGAAGGCGTAGACGAGCTTGTCGAGCATCTAGCCGAAGGCAACAAGCCGCGCGAAAAATGGCGCATCGGCACCGAGCACGAGAAATTCCCGTTCTATGTCGATGGCAACGCACCGGTGCCTTACGGCGGCGAGCGCGGCATCCGCGCCATCCTCGAAGGCATGCAGAACAAGCTGGGCTGGGATCCCATCATCGATGACGGCCGCATCATCGGCCTGGTCGAGCCGACAGGCCAGGGCGCGATCTCGCTTGAGCCTGGCGGCCAGTTCGAACTCTCCGGCGCGCCGCTGGAAACGATCCACCAGACCTGCCGCGAGGGCAATGCCCACCTGGCGCAGGTGCGCGAGATCGCCGAGCCGATGGGCATCCGCTTCCTCGGCCTCGGCGGCAGCCCGAAATGGTCGCTGGCCGAAACGCCGAAAATGCCGAAGTCGCGTTATGAAATCATGACGCGTTACATGCCCAAGGTCGGCACCAAGGGTCTCGACATGATGTATCGCACCTGTACGATCCAGGTTAACCTCGACTTCGAGAGCGAAGCCGACATGCGCCGCAAGATGCAGGTGTCGCTGAAGCTGCAGCCGCTGTCGACGGCGCTGTTCGCCAACTCGCCCTTCACCGACAGCCGGCCGAACGGGCTGCAGAGCTGGCGCGGCGACATCTGGCGCGACACCGACAACCAACGCTCCGGCCTGCTCGAATTCTGCTTCTCGCCCGATTTCGGCTTCGCCGACTATGTCGAATGGGCGCTCGACGTGCCGATGTATTTCGTCATCCGCGACGGCCACTATCACGACATGACGCATATCACCTTCCGCCAGTTCATGGCCGGGGCCGCGCGCAACGAAGTGCCGGACGGGCTGCCGACGATGGGCGACTGGGCGAACCACCTGTCGACCTTGTTCCCCGACGTGCGGCTGAAGCGTTTCCTGGAAATGCGCGGCGCCGATGGCGGCCCCTGGCGGCGCATCTGCGCGCTGCCGGCTTTCTGGGTCGGCCTGCTTTACGACGAGGCGGCGCTCGATGCCGCCGAGGCGTTGACGTCGAGCTGGACCTACAAGGAAGTGCTGGCGATGCGCAATGCCGTGCCTGAACTCGGCATTTCCGCACCCTTCCGCAACACCACGCTGCGCGAGGTCGCCCGCGACGTCATGACCATTTCGCGCACCGGGCTGAAGAACCGCGGCAAGAAGAACCGCGACGGCTACGACGAAACCTCGTTCCTGAACACGCTCGACGAGGTCGTGGCGCGCGGCACCACCAGCGCCGAGGAGATGCTGTCGGCCTATCACACGCGCTGGGGTGGCTCGATCGAGCCTGTATTCATGGAATATGCCTATTAACCCCGCGCGCTGACGGGCGGCAAAAGCCGCTTCAATCGGGCGTTGAAACGAATTAGGCTCTCTTCGAGGATTTCCCGGAGGAGAAGCCGATGCCTACCTTGTTCGACATGCTGACGCAGGCCCAGAACGGCAACGGCATGCAGGCGCTTGCCCAACAATACGGGCTTTCGCTGCAGCAGACACAGGCGGCGGTCGCCGCACTGCTGCCGGCCTTTTCACAAGGGTTGCAGCGCAACACCGCCGATCCCTATGGGCTCGGCGCCTTCATGACGGCGATGGCAAGCGGCCAGCACGCCAAGTATTTCGAGGACGCGACGCGCGCCTTCTCACCGCAAGGCGTCGACGAGGGCAACGGCATTCTGGGCCATCTGTTCGGGTCGAAGGATTTGTCGCGTGCCGTGGCCAGCCAGGCGGCGCAGGCGAGCGGCGTCAGCCAGCAAGTGCTGCAACAGATGCTGCCCGCGATCGCGTCGATGGTAATGGGCGGACTGTTCAAGCAGACGACAAGCCAGATGCAGGCAGCGGCTGGTCTGGGTGGCGGCGGCAACAATCCACTGGGCGAGATCATCGAGCAGATGATGCGGCAGGGCGGCATGCAGGCGCCGGCGCCACAACAGCGCCAGGCGCCGTCGCCTCAGAACCCCATGGACAACCCGCTCGGCAAGGTCTTGCAGGACATGTTCGGCGGCGGCTCACCGCAACCACAAAGCCAGCCGCAGCCGGCGCCAAATCCCTATGGCGACAATCCGCTCGGCAAGGTGCTGCAGGATATGTTCGGCGGCGGCGCGCCACAGCAACCACAAAGCCGACCCCAGCCCCAGCAGACGCAGAGCCCATACGGCGACAACCCGCTTGGGAAAATCTTCGAGGAGATGCTGCGGCAAGGCGGAGGCGGAGGCTTCGGCCTGCCCGGCGGGCAGCCGGGGCCACAGCCTGAAGCGCCGCAGCCGCAGCCGCGCCAGGCACCACAGCCGCAGGTCAATCCAAGCGGCCGGCCTCGGAACCCGTTCGACGACATTTTCGGCAAGATGTTCGAGACCGGCGCCCAGCAGCGTGACGACTACCAGAAGGGCGTGGAAACGATCTTCGACCAGTTCAAGCGAGACATGGACCGGCGATAGGCGTCAGGCCAAAGCCATTTCCCGGCAAGCTAGAAAAGAAAAGCCCGGTCCTTGGGAGGACCGGGCAGCGTGCAGGCAGGCCGGCGGGGAACCGGCAGGGAGTGGGGAGCCTGCATGAACCTTGGTCGCGCTGAACCGCAGAAAGGTTCAACAAGACCGAAACTGAACCAATCAGGCTACCTTGCGGGCGATATCCTCGATCGTTTCCACGCGGTCGCTGGCGATCTCACGCAGGATTGCCGTCGGATCGCGGCCGAACGGCACGTCGATCGCGACATGCAGGTCGGCGCGCGTCAGGCCGATATCGGCAAGCTCGGCATCCGACATCTCGCCCAGGCGGTAGAAAGCACGGCGGTTTTTCCAGGCGCGGTAGATATTGAAGGCCGTGTTGACCACGCGCGCCGCAACGGACGGACGCGAAGTGATGCGCGAGGTCTCGGTGGCGAAATCGATCGTGGTCATGTCGGTCTCCTTCAGACTCGAACAGACGAAACCCGACGATCGGCGCTGGCGACAGCGGCCGTTCCGGCTTCGATTCACATGCCTTCATGTGGACAATGCGAATTTGCCATCGACCGATTGATTAATCCAACGAATGTTTTTAATCTTTGGCATCAACACTAGTGATGGATCATGTCGATGAAAGCGCCGCTCGATCTCGATCAATTGCAGACCTTCATCTCGATCGCCGACACTGGCAGCTTCACGCGCGCAGCGGAAGAAGTGCACCGAACCCAGTCGGCGGTGTCGATGCAGATGCGCCGGCTGGAGGAGCGGATCGGCAAGCCGCTGTTCGAGAAGGAGGGGCGCACCAACCGGCTGACGGAGGAAGGCGACAAGCTGCTCTCCTATGCAAGGCGGCTGCTCTATCTCAACCGCGAGACGCTCGCCGCCTTCGACGACCAGCGGCTCGAAGGCACGATCCGCATCGGCACGCCGGACGACTATGCAGATCGTTTCCTGCCGGAAATCATGGCACGTTTCACCCGCTCCAATCCGCGCGTCGAACTGACCGTCATCTGCGAGCCGACGCCGGGACTGGTCGAACACATCAAGCGCGGCAATCTCGACCTGGCGCTGGTGACGCACAATGATGTGCGCGGCCAGTCGGAAGTCGTGCGACGTGAGCCGCTGCTGTGGGTATCCTCGGCCAACCACGCGACGCACGAGCAGGAAATCCTGCCGATGGCCTTCGGCCGGCCGAACTGCATCTGGCGGCGCGCCGCCGTCGACGTGCTGGACCAGCAGAACCGCGACTACCGCATCCTGTTCACCAGCTTCTCGGCGACCGTGATCACCGCGGCCGTGCTGTCCGGCCTGGCGGTCTCGGTGCTGCCGGAATGCGCGCTCAGGCCTGGCATGCGGGTGCTGGGCGAAGCCGATGGCTTCGGCGCCCTGCCGGACTGCCGCATCGGCATCATGCGCGGCCAGACCTCGCGGCCGGAGATTGTCGATGCGCTTGCCCGCCATATTTCGGAAAGCCTGGACAACATCTCGATCCCGCTTGGCGAGGAAACGGGAACGTTCGACTTCGCGGCCCTCGCCTTCGCCAAGATGAAGCGGAGCAAGCCGAACCAGATCCTGCCGGGCTGGTAGATGCGGATCATCAATATCGGGGCTGACATGGCCGCCTTGACGTCGGCGCTCAACCAGCCCCCAATCGGCCAATGAGCGAAGCAGCATCCGAATCACGCACCAACGCCACCGAATACACGGTGAGCGAGATATCGGGCGCGCTGAAGCGCACGGTCGAGGACGTCTTCGGCAATGTGCGGGTGCGCGGCGAAATTTCGGGCTATCGCGGGCCGCATTCCTCGGGTCACGCCTATTTCGCGCTGAAGGACGACCGCGCCCGGCTCGACGCCGTGGTGTGGAAAGGCACGATGAGCCGGCTGAAATTCCGTCCCGAGGAAGGGATGGAGGTGATCGCCACCGGCAAACTCACCACCTATCCCGGCAAGTCCAACTACCAGATCGTCATCGACAATCTGGAGCCGGCCGGCGCCGGGGCGCTGATGGCGCTGCTCGAGGAGCGCAAGCGCCGACTGCAGGCGGAAGGGCTTTTCGATGCGGGCCGCAAACGCCGGCTGCCGTTCATGCCCCGCGTCATCGGCGTCGTCACCTCGCCGACCGGCTCGGTCATCCGCGACATCATCCACCGCATCAAGGACCGCTTTCCGCTGCATGTGCTGGTCTGGCCGGTGCGCGTGCAGGGCGACACGGCGAGTGCGGAAGTGACCAATGCCGTGACCGGTTTCAACGCGCTGGCATGGGACAGCCCTATCCAGCGTCCCGATCTCTTGATCGTCGCGCGCGGTGGCGGCAGCCTGGAAGATCTGTGGGGCTTCAACGACGAGGCACTCGCCCGCGCCGTCGCCGCCTCGGGCATTCCGGTGATCTCGGCGGTCGGCCACGAGACCGATTGGACGCTGATCGACCTCGTCGCCGATGTGCGGGCGCCAACACCGACAGGCGCGGCCGAAATCGCCGTACCGGTGAAGGCGGACCTCGAAGCGACGCTGGCCAGCCTCGGCGCACGGCTCAAGGCAGCCGTCCTGCGCAATTTCGAGCGCAAGCGGCAAGCAACACGTGCAGCAGCGCGTGCGCTGCCTTCGCCCGATCAATTGCTGGCGCTGCCGCGCCGGCGCCTCGACGAAGCGACGTCGAGGCTCGGCCGTGGCCTGATGGTTTCCACCGAGCGCAAGCGGGCACGATTCTTCGCCGTAAAATTGACGCCGGCGATGCTGTCGCAGCGGATTGCCGAGGCGCGGCGCACCAACGACCGTAATCTTTTGCGTGCGCAACGGGCGCTGCGTACTCTGGCGAGAAGCCGGCGGGCGGAACTCAATCGTGCAGCGGATCAGTTGCCAAAATGCGCCAAGGCATCGCTGCAACGGCACAGGCAGCAACTGGCTTTGCTGCAGGGCCGCATCACGATCGAGCCGACAGCACGGCGGCAACGTGTTCATAGAGATTTGCTGACCGCTTTGACGCGACGCGGCGGCCAGGCGATGCTGCTTAGGCTGGAGCGGTTGCGCGGCCGCATCATCCAGGCCGACCGGCTGATGGCGACGTTGTCGCACAAGGCCGTCCTGGCGCGCGGCTTCGTGCTGGTGAAGGATGCCGACGGCGCCGTCATCAAGCAGGCCGCGGACGTGGCGTCGGGTATGGCGCTTTCGCTGGAGTTCGCCGACGGCACTGCCGATGCGGTGGCAACCAGCGGCGCGGCGCGGCCAAAGCCCGCCGCCAGGCCCGCGGCCAAGGCCCCAGTTGCCAAGACGAGAGAACCCGGCAATCAGGGATCCTTGTTCTAAGAGCATGACCGACAATCCGCACCATCTGGCAACACCGTCGGGCAAGCCGCGCGCGCGAAGCTTCAATATCGACTTCGACGGCACGCCTGGGCCGTTCAATGCGATCACCGACGTGCCAGGGGTCGCGGTCGGCTATACGACGCTGATTTCAGGCGATGGTGCGCTTGTCGTCGGCAAGGGACCGGTGCGCACCGGCGTGACCGCCATCCTGCCCAGGCCTCGCGCCGAGCTGGCGACGCCGGTCTTCGCCGGCATCTTCAGCCAAAACGGCAATGGCGAGCTGACCGGCTCGCACATCATCGAGGAAACCGGTGCTTTCAACTTCCCGATCACCATCACCAACACGCATTCCTGCGGTGTTTCGCGTGACGGCACGCTGCGCTGGATGAACCGGGTGCTGCCGGCCGCGATCGACAGCGCCTGGGGTTTGCCGGTGGCGGCGGAGACCTATGACGGGTTTCTCAACGACATAAACGGCCACCATCTGACATCGGAGCATGTCACCGAGGCGCTCGACGGCGCGGCCGGCGGACCGGTCGAGGAAGGCAGCGTCGGCGGCGGCACCGGCATGATCACCTTCGGCTTCAAGGCAGGCTCGGGCACGGCATCGCGCATCGTCGCATGGCAGGGGCGCACCTACACGGCCGGCGCTTTCGTGCAGTCGAATTTCGGCAAGCGGCACAATTTCACGATGCGTGGCCGGCGCGCCGATCCCGAACTCACCGAACCAGCGATCCGCGAAGCCACGTCGCGCGCGGAAAAGGGTTCGATCATCGCCGTCATCGCCACCGACGCGCCGTTCCTGCCGCACCAGATGAAGCGGCTGGCACGGCGTGTGCCGCTCGGCGTCGCCATGACCGGCGGCTTCGGCTATCACAGTTCGGGCGACATCTTCCTCGCCTTCTCGACGGCCAATCCCGCCGCGGCGCTGGGGCTGTCTGGCCGCATCGCCAGCGCCGATTTCATTCCCGACGCAGACATCGACCCGTTCTTCGACGCGGTGATCCAGGCGGTGGAGGAATCGATCCTCAACGCCCTGGTCGCCAATGACGACATGACCGGCCGCGACGGCAATTTCGTGCCGGCGCTGCCAAAGACGTGGTTGAAAGAAAAGTTCGGCTGAGACGAAAACGCGGGCCGAACGGCCCGCGCTTTCAGACAGGATTGTCCCTGAAAATCTATTCCGCGGCCTTGCTGGAAGCCTGCTGGTTTTCGTCCGCCTCGGCAGCTTCCTCGAGCCGGGAAGCGATCAATTCCTGGATGTCGCCGACTTCCTCCTGGATGTCCTCCAGCGGTATGCCGACCTCGGCTGCCTTGGCGGCGCATTCGCGGGCCAATGTCTCGGCCTGTTTCTCGATCCTGGCGTGGGACTGGCAATGGACCTTTTCACCGATCCATCCCCGCAAGAACTCGATCGCATGTTCACTCATACTGCTTTTCCCTGGCGGCAAAGCCGGTTGGTAATCATAAACGTCGGCATCCCGCAAAGGATGCATGCTCCCATTCCAGCCGAGTCGCGGCCAGCCGGCAAGCCAATGCCGTCCAGGGTCCACAGAGCCGAAGGAAATCGAGGGGTGAAGAACATTTTCTGATTCTGAAGGACTGTACCGTTGGCGGGATCTGCCCGCTCCGAGCAATTGCTTCTACCTTTTACGGCTTCCAGTCCGTTTCGTATCTCAATGGCTGTCGCTGCAGCCGCCTTATGACGTTACGCTTCAAGGCGCGAGCCATCGAAGCCGCCGCTATATAGTGACATCCTCATGCGATGTCGACTCTCCTCAAGGCCTGTGCACACGAGCCATGCAAAGGTCGCATGGATCGCTGATGCGGTCAGAAGTTTTCGACCCATGGCCTGAGCTCCATTTCCCAGGTCCAGGCGCTGCGGTGCTGGCGGTGGATGGAGAGATAGGCCGCGGCGATCGCATCCGGCGACAGCCGGCGGTCCTGCAGCTCGGACTCCTGTCCAGACGCGGCCGAGGCGATGGCCCCGTCGATGATGAAATGCGCGACGTGAATGTTCTTGGGCGCCAGTTCACGGGCCATGGATTGCGCCAGCCCGCGCAATCCGAATTTGGGCATGGCAAAGCCGGCAGACCCGGCGAACCCCTTCACGCTTGCCGTCGCGCCGGTGAAAAGGATCGACCCCGAGCCCAAGGCCAGCATCCGGCGGGCCGCCTGCTGAGCCACCAAGAACCCACCATAGGCCCCGACCAATAGCGCCTGACGGACCGCCTCGGGATCGAGCTCTGCTATCGGGCCGCGAGCGCGGCCGCTGGCGTTGAAAATCACGAGGGAAAGCGGGCCAGCCTTGTCGGCGACATCAAACAGCTGCTCCACCGAGGCCGGATCCGAGACATCCGTCGCCACGGCTTGCGCGCCGGCTTGCGCCTGCAATGCACCGAGCTTCTCGATATTTCGAGCGGCCAGGACGATTTGGAACCCTTCCCTGGCGAGAAGACGCGCCAGCGATGCGCTCAATCCAGAACCCGCTCCGGCAATGACGGCGACATTGGATGTCATGTGACCTCTCCTTCTTCCACTGATTGCAACGGTTGGCGCATGCCGAAGTCTGCCGGATCAACGCCGCACCGGCAACGCGCAAGGCGGAAAGAAAAATGGCCGGGCGCGAAACGCCCGGCCAAAAGAAGGTCACAACCTTCAGAGGGGAACACCGTTCAGCGAAATGGGAGGAGAACACCGAACGGATTTTTCTCTTTTGAACCGATCTTCACGCAGATGCGACGAACGATTTTCCAAAATCAGCCGGGACTGCAAAAAATCCATTCGTTCTTGTGGCAACAGGCTCAACCCGCTCCGGTTTCCGGCTCAAGCAGGTCGGCGTAATGGCGGCGCGCGACGTCGGGATGCGAGCGCAGCCGGCTTTTCAGCACATTGGTTCCGACATCGCGAAACAGCGGATTGTCCGGATCGCTGGCCGGCCCGCGCGCCTGCGTCGCCAATTCCTCGGGGAGTTCGAGCAGCGGTATCGTCGCATCGAGTTTGGCGCTGAAGAAGAACGGCACCGAAATGCGTTCAATGCCGGCGGGCGGCGTCACGACGCGATGCACGGTCGCACGCAAATAGCCGTTCGAGGCCAGCTCGAGCAATTCACCGATGTTGACGACGAGCGTGCCGGGAATGGGATCCACATCCACCCAGCTGCCATCATAGTCGACCTGCAGCCCCTTATTGTCATCCTGAAGCAACAGCGTCAGGAAACCGCCATCCTTGTGCGCGCCGACACCTTGATCACCGCCGGTCGCCTCACGGCCCGGATAGCGCACGATCTTCATGCGGTGGTTTGGCTGCTCACGGTAGATCGGGTCGAAGGCATCCTCTGGCTGGTCGAGCGACAGCGCGAAGGCTTTCAAGAGCCTGATGGCCACCCCTGTCGCCTTGGCCTGCCATGCCAGCAGGGCGGGTTTGAGTTCTGGCAACGCAGCCGGCCACTGGTTCGGCCCCTGCAGCCGCGTCCAGGCGGGAATTCCGGGGCCTTGCGCTATGGGCTGGCGCTCGACGCCGATATCGAGCTGTTCGCGCCAGTCGGCCTTGCCCTTGGTCAGCTCGCCGCCGGCGCGCGTATAGCCGCGGAACTGCGAGGACTTGACCATCTCGATCGCGAGCTTGTCGGCCTCGGCCAAGGCAAAGAAGCGGCGGGACGCGGTGAGCACCTCGCTGATCTCGGCCCAGGAGATCCCGTGTCCGGCCAGGTAGAAAAAGCCGATGTCACGCGAGGCGGAGCGGAGATCCGCCAGAAATGTCCGACGTTCCGATGCGCCTTGCTCAAAGCGGCTCAAATCGAGCACGGGTACTATTCTGGGCATATCAGGCTCCTTTACCGGTTTCCTTCCGCCGCCAATGCCTACAAGTCTCATCGACTCCCCCTTGCCCGGAAAGAAACGATTGGCCCTTCAAAAGCCATCGCGACGAATAATTTTCCACGCCGCGCAGGCGATATGATGATGATCGTGATCACGGCAGGAGATATGGCCGAACTGAGAAGGGTGTTGCGTTGCGGTAAAGACGAGGAAGACTTCCCAACCTTATGGCGAGCCTGGCCGGCGACGGCGGCTTTCAGCAAGCCGCGAAGTATTTATGGGCCTTTCTCCAATTTTTGGCGCTTCACGTCAGATATCAGCCGTAAATCCGTTTATAATAAAATTATAGTAAAATAATACTCGCAATATATTTGTTTTAAGCACAAAATTCCGTACCTGAATAGTCGCCGATACTGACGACCATCTTCGAGCTACCCAGTCCTGCCGACTTGAGGGCGATCACTTCAGGAGGGACTATCCCGACCAGCGTTAATCGCTTTGGTCCCGCTCTCCTGAGGGGCCGATCGCTCAAGAGGAGATCTCGAGATGGACGGGTATGACGAATCGATGTTCGACGACCTAGCCTTTGATGAAGCGGAAGGCCCCGCCGACAGCTATGACGAATTCGACGAAATGGACGAAGGCGACGGCTTCGAAGGTGCCGATGAAGGCGACGAAGGCGACGAGTATGACGCGGGCGACGAGTACGAGGCTTCGAGCTTCGACGAGATGGACGCCGGCGACGAATTCGATGAAGGCGACGACTTCGACGAAGGCGACGATTTCGACGAGGGCGATGATGACGGCTGGGACCAGGCGCTGGGCTTCGCGCTCGCGGCTGAAGACAGCGACGAGTTCTTCCGGCGCATCGCCCGCGGCATACGCGGCGCCGTGCGCACCGTGCGGCGTGCCGCTCCCACCATCGGCCGCATCGCCCGCGCCGTGGCGCCGGTCGCCAGCCTCATCCCAGGCTACGGCACCGCAATTGGCGGCGTTGCCAATGTCATCGGCCAGCTGATGGCGGACGAAGCCTCCGAGGACGAAGCGCTCGACGCCTTCGCCGAGCTCGCGGTGCGCAATCGCGCCGCCATCCCGCTGGTCGCGGGGCTCGCCGCCAGACGCGTGCTCGGCCCCGCCGCCGCCCGCATGCCGGCGGCCGCCCGCGTCCAGGCGGTGCGCACCGTGCGCCGCGCCGCCACCCAGCTCGTCAACCGTGGCGGGCCGACCGCGATCCGCGCCTTGCCGCGCATTGCCAACAGCGTGCGCCGCACCGCGGTCACCCGCCGCACCCCGGCTTCCGTCCGGCCAATGGTGCTGGCGCGTACCGCGCGCCGTGTCGCGGCACGCGGGCATGGCCTGCGCCGGCAGCTGACGCAGCCCTTGCAGAGAGGGCGGCGGATCGTGCGCCGCACGGCCGCGGCGGTCCGCTCCGGCATGTCTCCGGCACGCAACCTGGCGCGCGCCGCCGGGCGGGCGCTCGGGGGAATGGGCGGCATCGGCGGTTGGACCGGTGGGTATGCACCGGGCTATGGCCATGGCCAGGGGTCCGGGCGCCGGCGGCGTATCGTCATCCGTGGTCCGGTCAGCATCACCATCCGGCCCAACTGAAACCCTCTCGGTGCAACCAGAAGGATCGTGGCGATGCGCACGGGTTCTTCGACCAGGCGGTTCCTGGACACCAAGCTGCGGGCGCTGAAGGCGCGCGCGCAGCGCCTGAACCGGCTGACGCCGCGGCGCATCGGGCTGCGTCCCGAAGACCTGCCCTATGCCCCGTCGCGGGCCCATTTCCACGCCGCCAACAAGCGGCTGGCCACCATCGGCAACGCCATCAACAGGCAGATCGCCATCATCGAGCGCAACTGGCCGCCGGCGACGGCGCAGGCGGCACTCACCCAGATGGCGTTGCTCGACCGCAGCATCGACCGGCTGCGCCGCAGCTTCGGCATGTTCTTCGAGGTGATGTCGCAGCGCGGTTCGGGTTTCGCGCCGGCGCTCGCCGCCCATGACGCGATCGCGCTCGACTGCTACACGGTCGTGCGTGCCGCCCTGCCGGGTGTGTTCGCCGGACCGCTCTTGAAGCCGCTGACCTATATGGAACACGGCTATTCGCCGGCCACGCAGCGCCGTGGCGTGGCGCTGGCCCGGCTGCTTGGCGACAGCAATCCGTTCCCGGTGATCCGCGTCCCCTGGGACCGCGACAATCCCTGGCAATCGGTGTTCCTGCACGAGGTCGCGCACAATCTGCAGGCCGATATGGGCCTGTGGCAGGAAAACGCGCAGGCGGTCGGTAACCGGCTGGCCTCGATGCGCTTCGATCCGCTCGTGGTGACCATTCTGCGCCGCTGGCACAAGGAGATCTTCGCGGACCTCGCGGCGCTGCTGCTCGGCGGCACGGCGTCGGTCTGGGGCATGATGGAGTTCCTCGCCCACCCCGGCGCGCGCGCCTTGACCTATCGCCCCGGCGGCGCCCATCCGACCGGCTGGATCCGGGTCCTGATCCTGACCGAAATGCTGCGCCGCATGGGCTTCGCCGCCGAGGCGGCGCGCGCCGAACGCGTCTGGCGCGCGCTCTATAATCCGTCGCGCGGCCACAGGCTGCCTCCGGTGCTGCTTGCGTCGGTGCCGCGCCTCATCCCGGCGGTGGTCGACGAAATCGCCTACCAGCCTCGGCGGGGGCTGGGCCAGCACGCGCTGGCCGATGCCATTCCATTCACGCGCGCCGACGAAGCCCGCATCCGGCGCGGCGGAATCCAGATCGCGGCGGGGCACGTACCCGACCTGCCGCCACGCTTTCTTGTGTCGGCCAGCCGTTTCGCGCTGGAGGCCGGCGCCGAACCGGACGCCATTGCCAAGCTCGTCATCAGGAACCTGGCCCAGCGCCAGGCAAGCCGACGGCCCGCCGAGCAACCGTCCCCAGCCGCACTCGTTGCATGAGGTGAGATGTCATGGCCGACCTGTTTACAACCGCCGCCAGCCCGGTCTCGAAATTTCGGTCGCCCGCCACGGTCGCCGTCGACAATCTGCTGCGCAAGACGCTGCGCGTCAGTGATCCGCGCGATCCCGACCAGATGGCCAACGCGCTGCTGAACTTCTACCCGCAGGAAGCGGACAGGGACCGCCGCGAACGCGCCGGCCTGCCCTATTCAAGCGTGCCCGATTATGTGCCGCAGGTGCGGAACACCGGCCCGTCCTCGGTCGAGATGGCGCAGGCGCAGGACGATCTCGAACGCGACCTGCAGACGCTTTCGACCTCCTCGCCGCTGAAGGACATCCGCATCGAGATGATTGGCTGGGGTCGCTCCATCCGGCAGCTCGCCAATGACGGGCTGGCCGCCGCGCGTCTTTCGCTGGATTCGGTCAACCACGACCGCGCCATGTCGGCGCGCCGCCAGCTCGGCGAATATTCGCGCCTGGCACGCTATGTCGGCACGCTGACCGATGGCAGCGCCATCCTGTTCCGGCGCTTTGCCCAGAGCTGCGATGTACTGGCGGGGCTGATCCTCGTCGCCATCGGCGAGGGGCTGGCGTCCAACGGCATCACACGCAGCACCTCGATCGTGCGCTCGGCCGCCGGCGAACTGCAGGCGCGCCGCAATGCTGTCATCATGGCGCTGCGCAGCCTGACCGGCTCGGTCGAAAGCGCGCTTGGCCAGGAGGACTGGCCGCGCGGCATCGAAGCCTACCGCAATCTGGTCCTGCAACTGGAAGCCGGGGGCCAGGCGGACCTGCGTGCCCTTCTGGAAGAGAACGCGCTGTCGCAGGCGATGGACGACCTGGTCGACCTCTCGACCGGGGCAAGCGTCGAGAGCCTGCGTGAACTGTCGACCGCGTCGGCGATGCTGGTTCACCGCTTCCAGCGCCTGATCCAGTTCGGCCAGAGCATTCCGGTTCCGATCGACGTGCCGATCACATCGGGACCACCGGAATCGCCGCCGCTGGTGGCGTTCGTCTCCAGCCTGCAGCTCTTCGTCGATGCCTTCGTCGCCAAAGGCAGCTCGCGGCTGCTCTATGTCGCGCGCCCGCCGATCATCGTCTACGGCCTCTATGGCGCCGGCGGTCCCGACCAGGGCGCCGTCCGATTGATGAACCTCACCATCGCGCGCGGTTTCCTGCTCGAGCAGGTCGACTGCTTCGCCGGCTGCGGCTGCGACGACGACGAGATCAGCTGCCAGGTGCTCCTGGATTACATGCTGTTCCTGCTCGACCGGGCGATCGATCTCTATGCGGTCGGCATCGATCCGGACGGCCTCGGTGAACAGGAGAGACGCGCGACCGCCGTCGGCCTCGCCGTCGGCGCGGTGCTGGACCTGACCGACCAGGTGGCGAACCCCGGCGTGCTGCTGTGCGAATTCAGCGACAAGCTGAAGACCAAGCTCGCCACCATCTCCGGCGAGTTGCTCGACCCGTTCGGTGGCGCTGGCGCCTGGGACCCCGGTCTCAAGGGGCTGATGGTGCGTGAGCTGCGAACCTTCTACCAGGCCGAGGAGCAGACCGAGCGCCTGGTGCGGTCGCTGACCCAGCAATGCGACTTCAACGTTTTCAACTTCCGCAACAACCAGTCGCTGATCCGCTGGATGATCCGCACGATCCTGCAGAACACGTTCAACCAGGGCACCAACCTGCCGAGCCCGGTCCAGATGCCGTCGCCTATCGCGAGCTCGATGGCTAGCATGGGTCAGAACCGTCCCGACTACTGGTCGGCGTGAGCAGGCATGAGAGGAGCAGGACAATGGCTGCGAAAATTCCGTTTCCCTATCATCCGGCCAACAAGTTCCACGCCGGGGTCAAGGCCCGCTTCGAAGTGGAGGCCCAGACGCCGCAATCGATCGACCTGTTGACCAAACAGGTCGATACCGGCAGCCAGGGAACCCAGAAGGCCATCGGCGACGTTGCCAAGGCGATCAGGAGATATCCCGACGGAGACCAGTCGAAGACCTTCGAACGGCTGACCGCCGCGATGGAGACCATCGCCACCGCGCTGCAGAACCAGCCCAAGGGTAGCGAGATCGACAAGAAGCTTGGCGACATCGGCAAGGCGATCGACAGGTTTGACGAAACGGTGCGGTCGTTTGGCCTGCGCGACAGGGACAATGTCACGGCACTCTACGCGGCGGCGGTCGACACGACCGGCGACATCGTTGGCCGCACGAATGCGGGCCAATGGCTCATCCGGGCGGAATTCCCGTCGCTGCAGGCCATCGTCAAGTTTCAGAAGACCAAGCCGCAGGACGAACGGCGCAGCGAGTTCGTCAAGCGCGTGCGCGCTGTCGAGCCCGTCCCACCAGGCCTTCCCGCGACGATCACCGACAGCGAGCTGGCGCGCTTCTTCGATCTGGTGCCGGCCGTGATCAGCGCCATCAATGCCAGTCAGGACACTGGCTCCAGCGAGCCGCCCAAAGCCTGAAACCGTGAGCCGCCAATTCGAGCAACATGAGGTCTGTTATGGCTAGCGAATCCAATGAGGTCATCCAAAGGCTGTTCCAGCGCTTCTTCAGGGACGAGCTGCCCGGATTGTCGCCGGCGGACCGCGCCGCTTTCGAGAGCGAGTTCGAGGGCCGCTACGGTGAACTGCTCGATCGCTCGTCCAGTGCGACGACAACGAGCTTCGCGGATCTGGTGGGCTTCGGCGACGGGCCGCTCAAGCCGTTCGACGCGCTGCAGATGCCGTTGCTGCGCAACGACTTCGACGAATCCATCATTCCGCCGCAGCTGCAGGCCTCGGCAGAACTCTATTACATCTACCAGATGGACCGCATGAAGCTGTTCCAGGTCGTCGATGTGCTGCGCCGGCTGTTCCAGAACGGCCAGATCCGCATCCAGCGCGGCCCCGGCGCGCGCGGGCTCTACATCCTCGAGAAGTGGCGGCCGATCCGCTACAAGCGCCGCGACCGGCTGATCGCCTATCGCCGCGTCTTCAACTATGGCCGCGCGCCGGTGCCGTCGGGGGCGATCGTCAACCGCAGCTTCCACTTCATGCTGGTCGCCTTCATGAACGCGATGTCGCAATACTTCCAGGATCTGACCATCGGCCAGGTCATCCGCGGCAGCTCGACCATCAATGACCGGCCGTTCGCGGCGCTCGCCACGGTGCAGCGTGTCGGTACCGACCTGCGCTACCATCTCGACCGTTCAAGCTATGGCAACATCCTGGCGCTGACCCGTGAAACCGGCCAGTACGTGCAGCAAATCTTCGAACTGTTCGACGCGCCCGACATCAAGAAGTCCTTCGACGCCAACACCAAATGGGATGTCATCGAAGCCGTCGCCAACCGGCACTTGGGCGGCGCGGCCGAGATGTCGCAGCGCGCCAAGATGGCGGATGCGGGGCGCAGGACGCTGCAATACATCGCCGAGAACGATTTCCGCACGACGATCACGCCGGCCGAGTTCGACGCCGACGCCAAGAAGATGGGCTCGCAGGCCGACGCGTGGCTCGCCGCCTACCGGCTGACGCGCGAAGGGCGCCGCTTCCCCGGCCTCGATGGCGATCGTGTGCACTGGTCGTACGGGCTCAACCGCAACACCGCCTCGCGCATCGCCGCCTAAACCGTTGCAGCTGTTCAGCATCCGGTGGAGTCGCCGGACAGCTCCAACTCTCTATTTCTGAAGGGTGTCCGCGATGGACCACCATCTGGCTCTTCCCGGGCGCTTTTCGCCCAAGCCCCCGAACATCGTCATCGATGCGCCGCTGGCGCTGTCGCCGATGGGGCTGCTCGTCACGGTGACGCTGTCGCAGTCGGCTCGGGTGTGGCTGCCGCGCGGCTTCTACACCTTGCTCGACAATGACGAGTACTACCGCCACCGGCCGGACCAGATGGGCGGCGGCTGGCTGCATCCCGATGCGCGGGACGCGACGCTCAGGGAATTGGTGCTTGAGCTCGAGCCGTGGCGCCGCGCCTGGCAGAACGGCCGGCTGTCGTCACGCGTACACTGGGTCGGCGATGCGCAATATGAGAGCGCGCTGCCCGAGCGCGAAGGCACTGCCCTGCTGCCGCGCTTCGAAGGCTGTTGTGCCGCGCTTGAAGCGCGGCTTGGCGACCTCGCCGGCACCGCAGCACCGCTCGACGAATGCGCGCGCGACGTCATTGCCCTGTCGGCCGCGCTGCAGCCCGAGAGCACCTACATCCTGACCATCGCCGGCAGCGCCGGTGCCCGGCCGCCGCTATGCGACTATCTGGAGCGGCTCGCGTTTCCGGCCACACGTCATCCGGGCGCGATCCCGGGTTGGTCTGGTCCGGCCTTCTGGCCCGCCGCCGCCCCGATCGCCGCGAGCGGCCGCAGCGCCGCCATCGTGCAGGTCGTCGCGCCGGTCATCCTGGCGCTGCCGGACGGCTGGAGCGAAACCGACTGGGCGCTGGAGGATCCAGCCGACCATGACGAGACGCCGGACGATCCCTGGCGCAATGCTTGCGCGCTCTGGTACGAGCTGGCACCAGTGGAGGCGGCGGCATGAAACCGGCCCGCCTCCACCCGGTCCACGGCCTGCGCACCAATGCGCGCGACCTGGTGATGATCAGCGTCGCCGGGCAAGTGGCTTCGCCGACAGAGAAGGGAACGCCGTGGCGCATCGGCTACGACGGCAGGCCGCGCTCGCTGCCGGGCACCGGCGGCATCGTGCTCAACCATCGCGTCGGCGACCCTTGCGTCGGGCTCGCCGGCGATCATGTCGAACCGGCGGTGTCGATCCGCAACGAGGCGCGCGCGGCCGGCGGCAGCCCTGATGCCGCCAACCAGGCGCTGCAGAGCTATTCCTGCGTCGGCAATCACGCCATCGTCACGACGGGGCGCGCCGCCGGCGCGCGCGGCGTGGTGACCGGCAAGCATGGCGGCGTCGACACGGTGCTGATCGACTTTCCGCTGCCGGCGATGCGGCAGATGGCGATCGGCGACCGCATCCAGGTCTGGGCCTATGGACTTGGCCTGCGCCTGACCGACTATCCCGACGTTGCGATCTGGAACTGCTCGCCACGGCTGCTCGCGCGCTGGCGGCCGGTGGAGCGCAACGGCAGGATCCACGTCAAGGTCACGCATCGCATTCCCGCCCGCGTCATGGGTTCGGGGCTGGGCCGCAACAATGTGCTGCGCGGCGACTACGACATCCAGATGTCCGATCCGGGCATGGTGCGTCGCTACAAGCTCGGCTCGCTGCGTTTCGGCGACATTGTCGGCATCATGGACGCAGACAACCGCTATGGCCGCTCGCGGCTGGGCGGACATGTATCGGTGGGTGTGATTGTGCACTCGGACAGCACCGTGGCGGGTCATGGCCCGGGTGTCGTCTCGCTGCTTTCGGCACCGGCTTCGCTATTGCAGCTTGAGCTCGATCCGAGCGCCAACATCGCCAGCTATCTCGATATCAGGCCGCCACAGCCGGCGCGGCCATCCTTTCCGCTGCCGACGGTCGAACAGCGGGAAAGAACCGTGGCGCGGCTGCGCCGGCGGGCTACGGCGGCGGACGCAAAAGTGGCGGCCGGTCCGGGGTAGCCCGGCAACGGGCAGGCATTGAACAGGACGCAGGAAAGGGAGCCGGCATGTCATATCTCGACGAACAACTCGACGCGCTGGTTGACGAGGCAGCGCAAACAGTCGGCCACCGCCGGCCATGCGGCTGCGCACAATGCCGCCGGCAACAGGGCTTTCGCGCCGTGGAGGTCAGGCGCCGGCATTTTCCAAGCGGTGGCTGCGGCTGCGGTTGCGGCGGCGACACCTCCTTCGACGAAGCCACCGTGCGGCGGGGACGTGCTCCGCGGCCGGCGCGCGGCCAGACCTCGGCACGGGCTCGGGGTTCGCAACTGCCGGGCTGGCGCGGCTGGACGCCGCCGGTGTCGCTGGCCGCCATCGATGCGGCGCGCACCGCCGCCGGCAGGGGCCAGGCCGTCGATCCATTGCTGCGGCCGTTCCTGGCGCCGGGGCCGCAGGTCTATCGCATCACCCGCGCCGGCATAGACCGCGACCGTCCGCTCAGCATCGGCATGACCAAGGGGACCAATTCGATCGCGCAGAGGATTGTCGAACATTACCGGCAGCCGAGCCGCGCCGACCCCCGGGTCAACACCGCGATCCGCAACCTGCAACCGGGCCAGGTCCTGGTCCAGGCGGCTCGCCTGACCCGCCAGGCGATGCATCCAAGGCGGGCCCGGAACTATGAGGGCTGGCTGCAGGACCGGGAGCGGCCACTGCTCTATGACCCCAACAGCACCACATTCGATGAAGCGGGGTTGATGTACACCAACTGAACCAAGGGAGATCTCCATGCACGGGCAAGTCGCACCTCATGCAAGGTCGGTATGGGCCGACCTCGATGCCATCGTTCTCCAGGAGGTCAAGGCGCTGCGCTCGGTCCCGCCGCGCCCGGCGGAACCACAATTTGGTTCCGACGAGGAGTTCATGGATCGCGCGACGGCCTACCTTGAGGGCCGGGGCGAAGAGGCCCATCTTCTAGTGGACCGCCTGCGCGACATGCTCGGCCCGGCAGCGGACGCGGACATGGCCGCGACCGACGTCCCACGGGAGGTGGAAAGCGGAGGCGGGATCTACGATGTCGCTCCGCCGGATGTCGCGCCGCCGCAAGCCGAGCCACCACAAGCCGAGCAAGACACATGACGCTGTTCTCGCCAGCGCCCTTCGAACTCGACCGTCTGGCCGACGAAGCGGATTATGCGGTGGTCGGGCCGACCGACGGCCGCGCCAGAGTCGCGCACACCAACCGCTTTCCGCACAGCGCGGTCTGCCATATCGAGCGCGACTTCGGCGACGGCAGGCTGACCGGCTGCACCGCTTTCCTGATCTCGCCGACGCGCCTGCTGACCGCCGCACACTGCATCACCAGCCCGATCCGGCAGCGGCTTGGCCTGCCCAACCTTGCCGTGCGCATCCGGGTCACGCCGGGCCGTGCGTCCCGCGACGCGCGCCCCTTCGGCTGGCAATGGGCGAAACGCTGGCACGTCAATCCGCCCTACCGCCGTCGGCCATCCGCGCTGCACGATGTCGGGCTGATCGAACTCGAGCGGCCGTTCTCGCCGGCGCCGGGTTTTTTCCGGCTGTGGTCGCCGAGCCGGCAGGATCTCGACAGGCTCCGGGCCTCGCGTCTGCTGCACATTTCAGGCTATCCGGCCGACAAGCCGGAGGGCACGCAGTGGGAGCATGCCGAGCGTCTCGACCGGATCACCGAGCGGCAGCTTTTCTACAG
The DNA here is from genome assembly GCF_004791165.1 of Mesorhizobium sp. M8A.F.Ca.ET.218.01.1.1. GTDB lineage: Bacteria > Pseudomonadota > Alphaproteobacteria > Rhizobiales > Rhizobiaceae > Mesorhizobium. The sequence continues at coordinate 128,862 of NZ_SRUZ01000001.1, forward strand.
CGTCGACACCTGCCCGGGGCACAGCGGTGCGCCCGTCTGGATCCAGCGCCAGCAAGCCGGCCCGCCGGTCATCATCGCCGTTCACACCGCCGGTCCGCGCCCGCATTCGGGCGGCGCCTGGGGCTGCCGGCCGGGTGTGCCGCTGGCGCCGGCCGGGCTGTTCAACCGCGGTGTCAGGATAACGCCGGACCTGTTGCGCTCTATCAACTCCGGATTCGCACCCTGACCTGAAAATTGATGGCCCCAAATGATTTTGGGAATGCTAATATTCCGGGAAGTGTTATAGTTCGGGCCATCAATGCAGCATTCATACGGGTTGCGCCGTGGTCCGGTGGCGTGGCCGTTTGCTAAGGCGCCAGGGCTTGTGATTGTAATGAGTTTCCTGCCAACTAAGGCGTTCGGTCATGATTGGGCATGCCGAGAACTTGCAGAGGCTTTCGGAGTTCGCCGAAGAACTCTCCGCGTCACGGAATGAGCGGAACACCGATACGGACACATCGAGTTTTGTGGTGAACGGCCATTCGCTGGTCGCCATCCGGCATCTCGAAGATGAGGAGCCTGGCGGCCCGAGCGGCCATGGCGATCAGCGCCCCGTGGGCCGCATCGTATGCGCCGGCACTCACTATCTGATCTATGACGCAGTCTATGTTCCGGCAACCGCCGACACACCGCTCACGGCCGCCGATATACTGACGCGGCGCGAGCTGCAGATCGCGCTGCTGATCGCCGAAGGCAAGCTCGACAAGGAAATCGCACGCCAGCTCGGCATCAGCGGCTACACGGTGCGCGAACACATCAGGCGGATCTTCGCCAAGCTGAATATCGGCCGCCGCTCGGCAATCGCATCTTGCGTGCTGCCCGGATGGACGGATTTTCGCCATGATGTCCGATAGATCGAGGCGCTGCCTGCGACCAGCATGGGTCAGCCGATGCCTTGCCTGAAGGGTCAGCCCTGAGCAGCATGCCGAAGAGTTCGCGCGGCTCGTCGGGGTCGGCCAGCATGTCGAGTTCCTGGTAGAGGCTGGTCGACTTCAGCTGATCCCTGACATAACCCAGCGCCGAAAAGTCCTCTATGGCGAAGCCTACGGAATCGAACAGCGTGATCTGGGCGGCATCGCGCCGGCCCTTGGTCGCCTGATATGACCTGCCACAGGTTATCGGGCACATGCTGCTGGATCTCGCCTTCGATGGGGGTCTGCTGGGGATATTCGACGAAGATGCCGAAGGCCGGCGATCGCCCGATGTCAACATCCCTTCATTCTTGACACTATTTAAAGTATCTGTAATAGTTTTTACAAAACAAGAGACCGTGGATTTCGGGGAGGCCAATGGCGATACGCGATGTTCTGATGCGCGGGGATCTAGCGCTGACGCCGTCGGAGGAAAAGATCGTCCGGCTGCTGTTGACGGACTATCCGACCTCCGGCCTTGGCACCGCCTCGTCGCTCGCGCGGCGCGCCGGCGTCAGCGATCCCACCGTGGTCCGGCTGGTGGTCAAGCTCGGCTATGAGGGGTTTCCGGATTTTCAGGCAAAGCTGCTCGCCGAGGTCGAGGCCAGGCTGCATTCGCCTCTGTTGATGATGGAGACCAAGCGGCAAAGCGGTTCCAGCGACAGCGCGGTGCTCGCCTATCTCGATTCCGTCACCGCGGCCCTGCAGAAAGCCACCGCCGCGACACCGGTCCAGACCTACGAGCGGGCCGCCCGCCTTTTGATGGAGGCCAAGGGCGAGATCGTTCTGGTCGGCGGCCGGTTCAGCCGCCACATCGCCGGCATGCTGGCCGGATATCTCGCGCAGTTCCGCAGCGGAGTCCGCGATCTCGGCGTGCTCTCCCCCCAGACATTCGACACGCTGGCCGATCTCGGCCGCCGCGACGTGCTCGTCGTCTTCGACTATCGCCGCTATCAGCTCGACGTGATGGCCTATGCAAGCCAGGCGGCCGCGCTCGATGTGCGCATTCTTCTGTTCACCGACCAATGGCTGTCGCCGATATCAGACCTCGCCGAAGTCACGATCGTCAGCCCACTCGAAGTCGCCTCACCCTATGACACGCTGGCGCCGGCGATCGCACAGATGGAGGCGTTGACCGCCCAGATCGTTTCGACGCTGGGCGATGACGCCCGGGCCCGTATCGAGAGAATCGAGAAAGTGCGGCACGCCAATGCGGTGACGCTCGACAGCGATGCGGAAGGCCAGACGGTTGGCCCCCGAAAAACAGCTGGACCACGCAAGACACCTGGACCCAAAGCAGCAAAGCAGGACGACAAGGCATGACCCAAACCTTATCCAAGCTGGCCCTACCCAAGCGAGACGAAGCCTTCCGTGCCGGCGAGACGGCGCTGCTGCTCGTCGACATGCAGCGCATCTGGCTGGAGCCGGGCGCAGACCCCTCGCATCCGGAGCGCGGCCCAGACCATTATTTCTACCGGCAGACAGCCTTGCAGACGATCCCCAACCAGGAGCGCCTGCTGGCGGCGGCGCGGGCCAATGGCGTCGAGGTGCTGCACACCATCATACAGAGCCTGACCGAAGATGGCCGCGACCGTTCGCTCGACCACAAGCTGACGCCGATCCATGTCGCGCCCAGGCTGCCCGAAGGCCTGCCGGTTGCATCGCTGGCGCCGGTCGGCGACGAGATCATGCTCCCGAAGACCTCGTCCGGCATCTTCAACTCGACCAATGTCGACTACCTCCTGAAAAACCTTGGCATCCGCTACCTCGTCGTGGTCGGCGTGCTGACCGACCAGTGCGTCGACATGACGGTGCGCGACGGAGCCGACCGTGGCTATCTCGTCACCTGCGTGTCGGATGCCTGCGCCACCATCACCCAGCAACGTCACGACATCGCGCTGAAGGCCTTCGGCGGCTATTGCTGGGTCACGGACACCGACACCGTCGTCGACCGCTTCAACGCCCTGGGAAAAACGGCATGACATCGACCGTCGAGCCCCTCGTTGCCGTCGTCACGACAGACCTCTCCGCCATTACGCGGGGCCGCTTCGTTACTGAAGGCAAGTTGCAAAAAACCGCCGCGACCGGTGTCGGCTGGCTGCAGGCCAATCTGTCGATGACGCCGTTCAATTCGATCGTCGATCCCAACCCCTGGGGCTCGTCGGGGGACCTTCGGCTGATCCCCGATCTCAAGGCACGCTTCCGCACCGAACGGACGGGATCGGCGACCCCGTTCGACATGGTGGCCGGCGACATCGTCGAGCTCGACGGCAGCCCGTGGCTCGGCTGCACGCGGACCATGCTCCGGGACGCGCTGGCGGAATTGAAGGCTGCGACCGGCCTTTCCGTCATCGCCGCCTTCGAGCACGAATTCCACATTGCCGATGGCAGCTTCGCGCCGGCGCATTCGATGTCCTTTGCGGCGCTGCGCCGCACCGACCCGTTCGCCCCCAATCTGATGGCGGCGCTGGAGGAGGCAGGCGTCGGCCCCGAAGTCGTCATCGCCGAATTCGGCAATGAACAATTCGAAGTGACGCACGAGCCGGCCGATGCGCTGACGGCAGCCGATCGCGCCGTCGCCATCCGCGAAATCACGCGCGAAGTGGCGCGCAATGCCGGCTGGCGCGCGAGCTTCGCGCCCAAGATCGCCCCCAATGCCGTCGGCAACGGCGTGCACATTCATTTCAGCTTCGTCGACGAAGACGGCAAGCCGGCGACTTACGATGCGGCGCGGCCCGGCGGCCTCTCCGCCAAGGCCGGCGCCTTCTGTGCCGGCGTGCTGCGCCATCTGCCTGGGATGACCGCCATGACGGCGTCGAGCGTATCATCCTTCTATCGCCTCAAGCCGCACAGCTGGAGTTCGTCCTACACCTGGCTCGCCGACCGTGACCGCGAGGCGTCGCTGCGCATTTGCCCGACGGTGACGATCGGCGGACGCGATCCGGCACGGCAGTACAATGTCGAGTACCGGGCGGCCGACGCCACCGGCAATCCTTATTTGTCGCTGGCCGCGATCATCCGCGCCGGGCTGGAAGGGCTGAAGGCGGATCTTCCCTCGCCGCCGCTGGTCACCGGCGACCCGACGCTGATGAGCGAGGCGGAACGGGCAAAGCTTGGCCTGGTGCGGCTGCCCGAAACCTTGCCGGCGGCGCTGGACGCGCTTCTGGCCGACAAGACCGTCACGGGATGGTTCGCCCCGATCTTCATCGAGACCTTCGTCGGGCTGAAGCAGCATGAAGCCGAGCGCCTGGCCGGCCTCGATCCGGCCGCCATCTGCGATCTCTACCGGACGCTCTATTGATGACCGCACGGAGTGAAAGGAACACGCCCGCTCAAGGAGACTGGCCCGACGCCGTCGAGGTTCTCAACGAGCACGGCCGCTGCGACATCGTGCTGCTGTGCGAGCATGCGTCCAACCACATGCCGGCCGAATATCGGCAGCTGGGGCTCGATGCCAGCCACCTGCGGCGCCACATCGCCTGGGACATCGGCGCCTCGGAGGTGACGCGCCTGTTGTCGGCGCGGCTCGATGCGCCGGCCTTCCTCAGCGGCTATTCCCGGCTGCTGATCGACCTCAACCGGCCGCTGGACAGCCCGGGCAGCATCCCCCTGCTGTCGGAGGACACCGACATTCCCGGTAATGCCGGTATCGACGCGGCGGAACGGGACCGACGCGCCAAGATCATGTTTTCGCCGTTCCATGACCGGGTGACCGCACATCTCGACCGACGGGCGGCCGAGGGCAGGCCGACGCGAATCGTGACGATCCATTCCTTCACGCCGGTCTTCCTTGGCGTCGCAAGACCATGGCATGCGGGCGTGCTGCATGACCATGCCGCCGATCTCGCCGCAGCGATCCTTTCGGGCCTGCGCGCCGACGCGTCGCTCAACGTCGCGGCCAACGTGCCCTATGTGATCAGCCGCGACGCCGACTACGCCGTGCCCATCCATGGCGATGATCGCGGCATCCCTGCTGTCCTCATCGAGATAAGGCAGGACCTGCTGTCGACACGGTCCGGCATCGAGGAATGGGCGGACCGGCTGGCGGCGGCGCTGCCCGCCCGCGAGACGGAGACAACTTCGTGAAGAATCTCGCGGCTCACGCCAGCCACTCCTTGATCGCCGGGCGAGCGAGAACGGCACGCATGCGGTCCTCGGCGTCGGCGACAGCCAGTGTCATCGGGGCACGGGTCGGACCGCAATCGACGCCGATGACGCGGAACGCCGCCTTCATGCCCGGCAGCACACCGGTTTCCAGCAGTGCCTCGACGAAATCCTGCGACACCATCTGCAGCGCCTTCGCCTGGCGCAGATCGCCGCCGCGAACGGCCTGATCAATCGCCACGTAGAGCCTGCCGAGCAGATTGTAGGTAGTTCCGATACCACCCTCGGTGCCGAGCATGCCGGCGGCGGCATAGATCTCATCGAAGCCGTAGTAGAACAGCTTCTGCGGCTGCCGCTTGCGCAGCAGGGAATATTTGAACAGGTCGGTGGAGGTGAACTTGATGCCGACGACATTGCTGAGATCGAGCAGCCGGACCAGCAGGGGAAGCGGCAGCGGCCGGCCGGTGCGCAAGGGGATTTCATAGACGATAAGCGGCAGGTCGGTCGCCGCCGCCAGCGCCTGGTAGTAGCCGAAGACTTCTTCGTCGGAGAACGGGTAGGAATGCGGCGGCAACGCCGACAGCGCGTGATAGCCGAGCTTGCGCGCCTGCCGCGCCAGACAGATGGAATCACGCAGGTTCGGCATGCCGACATGGGCGATCAGCTTGACGCCACTTGAGACCGCGCCGGCGAAGACCACCTCTTGCTGCGCCAACAATTCGTCCACCGTCAGCAGGCCGGATTCGCCGCTGCTGCCACCGACATAGAGGCCTGCCAGACCCTGGCGCAGCACATAATCGTTGATGTTGCGCTGCCGTTGCGGATCGAACTCGCCGGCATCGCTCAGTCCGGTCATCAGGGCGGCATACATACCCGCCAATTGCTTGGTCATTGGGATCCTCGGTTTTCCAGATTTGTCATGATGTGGCTTCGCCAGCGTGGTGGCAGGCGACGAGATGCTGGCCGGTGCCGGCGGAGCCGAAATCGCGCCGTGCCGGATCGACCTTGGTGCAGATCTCGGTCGCCAGGGGGCAGCGCGGATGGAAATGGCAGCCGGGCGGCGGCTTCGACGGATCCGGCACGCCACCGCCGAGCACGATGCGGCGGCGTGTGCCCCCCGCCTTGGGATCGGGCTCCGGGATCGCCGACAACAGCGCGCGCGTATAGGGATGCAGTGGTGCGCCGAACACCGCTTTCGTGGTGCCGATCTCGACGATGCGGCCGAGATACATCACCGCGACGCGGTCGCTGAGATAGCGGATCATCGACAGATCGTGCCCGACGAACAGATAGGTCAGGCCGAGGCGCGGCTTGAGGTCGTCGAGCAAATTGACGATCTGCGCCTGGATCGAGACGTCGAGTGCCGAGATCGGCTCGTCGGCGATGATGAATTTCGGATTGGCGGCAAGCGCGCGGGCAATGCCGACGCGCTGGCGCTGGCCGCCGGAGAGTTCGAACGGATAGCGGTTGCGCAGCGCTTCCCGGAGACCCACCAGCGCCAGCAATTCGCTGACACGGGCATCGCGCGAGGCGCGGGTGCCGATCTTCTGCGCACGCAACCCTTCGCCGATAATGCGGCCGACGGTCATGCGCGGGTTGAGCGAACCGAACGGGTTCTGGAAAACCATCTGCATGTCGCGGCGGCGCTGCTTCAGCTCCTCGCCTGTCGCGCCCGCATAATTCCTGCCCTCGAAGACAATGCTGCCGGCGCTGGGGCGCTCAAGGCCCAGCACGGCGCGGCCGGTCGTCGATTTGCCGCAGCCGCTTTCGCCGACCAGCGCCAGCGTCTCGCCGCGCATCACCTCGAAGCTGACGCCGTCGACGGCATGCACCGCGCCGACCTGCCGCCTGAGCACGCCGCGCCGGATCGGAAAATGCACCTTGAGATCGGTGACGGTGAGCAGCGCTTCCTGCTTCGGTGCCGTCACGGCCGGCTTGTCAGCGGCGCCGGCGCCCGTGCGCGGCCCCCGTTCCACCTCCCGCCAGCGCCAGCAGGCGACGGTCTGATCGGCACCGGCAGCTTCCAGCGGCGGCCTTGCCTGGCGGCAGCGCGCCTCGGCATGGTCGCAGCGCGGCGCGAAGGCGCAGAAGGTCGGCGCCAGCGTGACATTGGGCGGCGCGCCCTTGATCGGCACCAGCCTGGTGTTGGCCGCCGTCAGCGACGGGATCGAGTTCAACAGGCCGATCGTATAGGGATGCTTGGTTGCCGAAAACAAATCGCCGACCGGCGCGCTTTCGACGATCGAGCCGGCATACATCACCGCGACGCGATCGACGAAGCCGGCGACGAGGCTGAGGTCGTGGCTGATCCAGATGATTGCCATGCCGAGCTGCTTCTGCAGGCGCACGACCAACTCGACGATCTGCGCCTGGATGGTGACGTCGAGCGCGGTCGTCGGCTCGTCGGCGATCAGGATCGACGGTTTGCACACCAGCGCCATGGCGATGCCGATGCGCTGCAACTGGCCGCCCGAGAACTGGTGCGGAAAGGCGCGCATGCGCTGCGGCGCGTTGGCGATGCCGACCAGCGCCAGCATGTCGAGAGCCTGGCGTTCGGCCTCGGCGTCGTTCAGGCCCTGGTGCTCGCGCAGCGCCTCGGTCAGTTGCAGGCCGATGGTCAGCACCGGATTCAGCGACGACATCGGATCCTGGAAGATCATGGCGATGTCGCGGCCGCGTATCTGGCGCAGCTCTCTATCGGGCATGGCCAGGAGATCGCGGCCACGAAACAGCGCCCGGCCCGCGGTGACGCGGCCGGGCGGCTTGCGGATCAGGCCCATCAGCGTCTGCACGGTGACCGATTTACCGGAGCCGCTCTCGCCGACGATCGCCAGCGACTCGCCCTCGGCAAGGTCGAAGGAGACGTCGTTGACGGCATAGACGGAATTGCCGCTCGGGCCAAATTCGACGCTCAGCCCCTGCACCGAAAGCACCGCCTGCTGCCCGATCCCCTTCGCGGCCCTGCCGACGGCAAGCGTGTCGGCGCCGATCATTTGCCACCCATGATGTGCTGCGGGTCGAGCGCATCGCGCAGGCCGTCGCCGACGAAGTTGATGCTGAGTACGGCCATGGCGATCATCGCGCCGGGCGGGATCCACATCCAGGGCTGGCTCTCCAGGATCGACAGCGTGCGGGCGTCGCGCAGCATGTTGCCCCAACTGGCGGCCGGCGCCTGCGCGCCAAGGCCGAGGAAGGAGAGCGAAGCTTCGAGCAGTATGACGGTCGCCACGTCGAGCGTGATCGCCACCAGGATTGGGCTGAGCATATTGGGCAGGATGTGTTCTAGGATGATGACCGGGGGCGAGGTGCCGAGCGAGCGCGCGGCCAGGATGAATTCCTGGTTGCGCAAGGCCAGGATCTCACCACGCGTCAGGCGGGCGATGGAAGGCCAGCTGAGCAGTCCGATCACCACCATGGTGTTGAAGATGCTGGGCCCGACGACCGCGACGAAGGCAATGATGATGACCAGGCGCGGGAAGGTCAGCACCATGTCGATCAGGCCCATCAGCAGGAGGTCCACCTTGCCGCCGAAATAGCCGGCGACGCAGCCGATGAAGATGCCGATCGCCGCCGAGATCGCCACGGCGACGAAGCCGACCGTCAGCGATATGCGGCCGCCATAGAGGATGCGGGCGAAGATGTCGCGGCCGGTGCCGTCCGTGCCCAGCCAGTGCATGCCGCCAGGCGGCTGGTTGTGACCTCTGAGATCGATTTCGTTGGGGCCGTAATGGGCGATCAGCGGCGCCAGCACGCAGGCGAGCACGATAATGGCGAGCATGATCAGGCCGAGCGTTGCCAGGCGGTGGTTGAGGAAGCGGCGCGCCGCCTCGCCCCACAGGCCGCGCGATGCGCCGGCGGCGATCGTCATGTCGAGGGCGGCGTCAGTCATAGCTCACCCTGGGGTCGAGCACGCTGTAGGCGAGGTCGGTGCCGAGATTGGCCAGCATGACGATGATGGCGGTGATCAGCACGTAGCCCATGATCACGGGACTATCCCTGTTCACCACGGAATCGATGAACATCAGGCCGATGCCTGGCCACTGGAAAATGGTCTCGATCACCACCGAGCCGCCGAACAGCGTCGGCAGCGCCAGGCCGAAGACGGTAACCAGCGGGATCAGCGCGTTGCGCAGGCCGTGGCGCAACGTGATGGTGCGGGGCTTGAGGCCCTTGGCCTTGGCGGTGCGCATATAGCTCTGGTTCAGCACTTCGAGCATGCCGGCGCGGGCATAGCGCATGAAGATCGCGGCACGGAACAACGCAAGTGCGGCTGCGGGCAGGACGAGGTGCCTGAGATTGTCGAGGAGCGAGAAGTTTTCACCAGCCGTGGAAATGCCCGACGACGGCAGCCAGCGCAGCTCCAGGGCAAAGACGTAGACGAGCAGCAGTCCCATGAAGAAGTCCGGGATCGAGACGCCGACAAAGCCGGCAAGCGTCAGCGAATAGTCGGTGAGCTTGTATTGCCTGAGCGCCGAGATCACGCCCAGCGTGGTGCCGATGACGAAAGCGACGAGCAGTGCGACGCCCATCAGTTCCAGCGTCATCGGCAACCGCTCGACGATGATGTCGCCGACACTGCGGCCATTGACGAAGGAGCGGCCGAGATTGCCGTGCAGGATCTGGCCGATCCAGTGGAGGTACTGGATGTAGACCGGCTGGTCGAGGCCGAGTTCGCCGCGCCGCATGGCAATCAGTTCCTCGCTCGACGGCGCCTCCGCCGTGATCATCGCCAGCACCGCGTCACCCGGCATGGCATGCGCGATGGCGAAGACGATCACGGTGACGCCGAACAGCACCGGGATGCTGAGCAAGAGTTTGCGCAGGAGATAGCTGAGCACCGGCCTCTCCTATGGCTGAAGGCGGTTTTGAGACAACGGATCGGGAGGCTCGGTCAGAGCCCCACGACCGGCAAGGCTATCCGCGGCTATTTCGCCACCTCCCATTTCTCGACTTCGTTGTAGACGGGGTGGTTGAAGATCACGAGCGGCTGTTGCTTGAAGTGCTGGGCGAGGCCGACGATGCGGTTGTTGAAGGCGAGCGGCCGCACCTCGTTCCAAAGCCAGGCCTTGGGCAGGTCCTGGTTGAGGATGCGCGAGGCCTCCTGATAGCTCGCGGCGCGTGTGGCGCGGTCGTTTGACTCCAGACCCTTGTTGAACAGCTCATCGACCTTGGGGTTGCAGTAGCCCATGGCGAGCGGCTTGGCGCCGCAGACCACCAGGGGCGAGCCGAGCGAGGGGTCGAGCCCCATGCCTTGCGCGAAGAAGCCCATCTGGAAGCTGCCGTCGGCATAGACCTGGTTGATCGCCGCCGGATCGAGCAGGCGCGGCTGGATGTTGACGCCGACGGCGGCCAGATAACTCTGGATGGCGGTGACGGTGTCGACGTTCATCTGGTCGGAATAGTAGTAGATGAAATCGACCGGCTGGCTCGCATCCCAGCCCGCGTCGGTAAGCAACTGCTTGGCCTTGTCGGGATTGTAGTCGTAGGGTTCGAGGTCCTTGGCGCGCGCCCAATCCTGCGGGAACAGCGTGTTCAACAGTTCGCCGGCGCCCTGCTTGACGGTGTCGATGATCGCCTTGCGGTCGATGGCATAGAGCATCGCCTGGCGCACGCGCACATCGGCGAAGCGCTTGTTCTCCAGATTGAACTGCAGATAGGTCGGCAAGCCGGCGGAGAATTTCGGCAGCACCGTCAGATAGTCGAGCTTCTGCAGGCGGGGCAGTTCGGAGATCGGCACGCCGCCGCCCTCATAGGACATGGCGTCGACCTCCTGCGTCTCGAGCGCGGCGATAATCGGCGGCACGTCCTTGTAGATCTGGTAGATGATGCGGTCGAGCTTGGGCGCGCCGAGGAAATAGTCGGGATTGCGGTCGACCTCGACATACTGGTCGCTCTCATACTTCTTCCAGATAAACGGGCCGGTGCCGACCCGATTGACCCAGAACGCATTGCCCTTGACGTCGGCGGGCGCGACCTTGCCCAGGATGTGCTCGGGAAAGATGCTGATGGCGATGAGCTGCAGCTCGACCCAGAGCGGCTTGGCGCTGTCGAGTTCGATCTGCACGGTCGCGTCGTCCAACGCCTTCACCCCGGCAAGCGAGGTGGCCGAGCCATCCTGGAAGGCCTTGTATCCGGCCACGGCGGAAAGCTTCTGCGCCCAGGGCGAACCAACCTTCGGATTGGCGTAGAGATTGAGGCTGAACACCACGTCCTTGGCGGTGAAAGGCGTGCCGTCATGCCATTTGACACCATGGCGCAGGTTGAAGACATAGGTCTTGCCGCCGTCCGCCGTCTTCCAGCTCTCGGCCAGCATCGGCTGCACGCCGTCGCCCGTCCATTTGATGTGGACGAGGCCCTGCAGCACGGTCTCGTCGAGCCGATGGCCGCAGGTGGTGTGCAGCGTGCCCATCTCGATGCAGCCGGTACGCATGGCGGAGCGGAACGTGCCGCCTCCTTCGGCCTTCACGGCACCCGCAGCAAGCATGAGCGCCAGCGCCGGCAAAAGGCTGATCAGAAATCGTCTCATGGAATTCTCCTCCCTTGGATTGTCTCGGCCGGTCGTGGCTGACGTCTGAGCGCGCTTTCTCGCGGTCGTTTGGTCGCGGTTTGGCGTCCGGTCGCTCATTGCAAGCAGCGACCTCCTCCTACCCTTCGGTCGCGCCAAGCCCCAGCGATCCACAACTCCTTGCCCTGTGCTCGCTTGCGGTGACTGGTCTAATAGCTTAAAAGGTACACCATGCACAATATGCCGGTTCGAAAAAAATTGTCCGATGAAGTCCGCCTCCGCCTGGAGGCGATGATCCGGGACGAGGTCTATCCGGTCGGCGCTTCGCTGCCGTCCGAGCGCGAGTTGATGTCGATGTTCGATGTCGGGCGCCCCTCGGTGCGCGAGGCGTTGTTTGCGCTGGAAAAGATGGGCCTCGTGCGCATCAACAGCGGCGAGCGGCCCAAGGTGACGCGACCGACGCCGAAGAACATGCTGGAGCAGCTGACGGGCACCGCGCATCTTTTGATGGACCAGCCGGACGGCATCGGTCATTTCGAGCAGTTGCGGCTGTTTCTCGAAGTCTCGATCGCGCGCCATGCCGCGGAGGTGGCGACACGTTCACAGATCGACGCGCTGGCGGCGGCGCTTGCCGAAAATGAACGCGCCATTTCACGCGCCCGCGCTTTCGCCCTCACCGACGTCGCCTTTCACCGCGTGCTGACCGCGATCCCCGGCAATCCGATTTTTCTCGCCGCGCACGAGGCGCTGGTGGAATGGCTGATCAACCAGCGCATCCACATGGCCAATACCGAGCTCGAAAACCGCATCAGCTTCGCCGGGCACAAAAACGTGTTCGAAGCTATCGAACGGCACGATCCCGAAGCCGCTGGCCAAGCGATGCGGGAGCATCTGGAAAACGCCCGGCGCAAGTTCAATCCGGGCCAGTCGAAACCCGACTAATAGAAAGATCGCGGCTATCTACGCCGCGTGAAACGTCGGGGCCATCTCGTCTAGAGCGATGGCCCCATCAGGATACGGCTGCCGTCGCTGAACCGGGATAGACGGAACCTGTGAAGGTTGTGTCCAGCCTCGTTGCCCTGGATCAAGTCGGACAGGACGCGGCCCATGCCGGGCCCTATGCCGAAGCCATGGCCACTCATCCCGGTCGCGATGACGAGACCCGGAACCGCTGCGGCGCGATCGACCACCGGCACGACATCCGGCATCGCATCGATCATGCCGGCCCAGCTTGCCCTGAGCGGCACCGCCTCGAATTGCGGGAAGAGCTCCTTGAACCCACGATCGATGGCGTGAAGCGCCCTGGGCTCCGGCACAGGATTGAGAACGCGCATCCGTTCGAACGGGCTTTGCTTGTCGGCATCCCATTTGCGCGGGGTAGACCAGCTGTCGGGATATGCACGAGGCGCCGCCGGCAGGTAGCGCGTACCGAAAGGGTTCGCCTTCAGGGCGGGCAGATATTTCGGTGCGTGACGCAATGCATCCGGCCCGACATAGAGCAGGTGGCTGCCTCCCGCCGCCAGCGTGTATCCACCGTCCTTTCTACGCCGGAAGGCGATGCGTTCGTCCGCGGCGGCGCCAGCATGGATTTCCGGCATCGGCGCGGTCGCCGCGACGGTCGTGCGGACACTGAGCTGCGGGATCGAGACGCCATGCGCGCGCAGGAACAGCGACGTCCAGGCACCGCTGGCGACAAGCACGTTCGACGTGGCGATGCGGCCTTTTTCGGTCCAGACCCCGCTGATACGCCCCGCGGAGATATCGAGCATGCGTGCCGCACAGTTCTCGATGATGGTGACACCCTGGCGAGCGGCCAGGCGGGCAAGGGCCGGCACGGCGACCCAGGGCTCGGCGCGCATGTCCGACGGCGTGGTCATGGCACCCTTGAAGGAGCGAGACATGGCTGGGATCAGCTTGGCGGTCTCGCCTTGGTCGAGGAGACGCGTGTCGACGCCATGGGCCTCTGCGACCTTCAGGAACTTGGCGAAATCAGCCATTTCCTTGTCGGTGCGCGCAAGATAGGTCACGCCGGTCTGCGTCAGGCCTATGTCCTCGCCGCACTCCTCGGCCAGTTGGCGCCAGAGACGCTGCGCTTCGATGACGATGGGCAGTTCGTCCGCGTCGCGGCCCTGCTGGCGGATCCAGCCCCAATTGCGCGAGGACTGTTCCGCGGCGATGCGCCCCTTCTCCAGCAAAGTCACCGGTATGTTGCGCCGGGCCAGGAACAAGGCCGCGGTCACGCCGATGATGCCACCGCCGACAATGACCACATCCGACGTCTTCGGCAGCGGCGCCTGAAACTGGACCGGACTGGCCTCGGTCAAAGGGAAGATCGTCAAAGGATTATCCTTGTTCATAAGCGTGGCCCGACGCCGATGGCTGGTCATGGTGGCGCGAAAGTCGCAAGCCAAGCACGACGTGCGTCAACGAGCACTACACGACCGGTCTCGAAAATTTGCATGCCAGCTCGATGAAATTGTTGACCACCCGTCGAGGCCGCTTCTCGTCGCCGCGGCCAGGCTTCGAGAACTGAGCCGCGGCCGCCAGTCCATGCCGTGGCGAAATTGGATGATGGTTCAGCTTTCCAACTCTCGAAGCGCCGTCAGATCGATCTCGGTGATGTGCCAGCGGCCGAGATTCGCCGTGTAGAGTTTGTCGCCCTTGAAGGCGATGTTGGTGGGATGCGCCAGTGTGGTGGCCGCCGGGTCCTCGATCAGCACTTCGAGGCCTCGGTCCGGCCGCCAGCGATAGATGCGGCTTGGCTCGTAGCACGAGATGAACAGCGCGCCGTCAGAGGCGAAGGCGAGCCCATCGGGAACATTGTGCACGCCTTCGACGACGACTTTTCGCGGCCCTGCCGTGCCGTCGGCGAGGATCGGCACATGGCTGATGCAGGGCGCGTCGCTCTCCACGACATAGAGGCCGTTACCATCAGGCGCCATGGCCATGCCGTTGGCGAAGGACATCGCCTCCCGGCACCACAGGCCACCCTCGCCGGTCTTGAGGTCGTAGCGGAAGATGCCCGAACGACTGTCTTCGCCGACGCTGTCAGACACGTAGAGCCAGCCCCTGGCCTCATCGACGATCGGATAGTTCGGCACGCGGATGCCGGACGGCGCGAAGCGCTCCATGCGACCTGTCGCGGCGTCCCGGCGGAAGATCGCGGCATGCCTGAGATCGCAGGCAAAGCAGTTGCCCGCGCTATCGAAGGCGATGCCGAGCAGAAAGCCATCCGTGCCGCCCATGCGCTCGACCGAACCGCCGTCGGCGGCCAGCCGCAGGAGGTCACCTGTCTCGGTGCCGCACCAGATCGAGCCATCCCGGTGGACCGCCACGCCCTCAGGATGCGCGACGCGCGGGCTGGTGAAGATGCCGTCGAAGAAGACGCGCGCGGCCGACATGTCGAGCAACGGCTTTGGCATGAATCAGCTCCTTGCGGTGAACGACCTCTGCTCTGCTGCTATACAGCGCTCGACCATGACGCGGTCCGCGGCGAGGATTTCCGCGATCAGCGCGCCGCGCTCCTTGGCACTGACGAATTCCAGGCGGCGCAAGCCGAGCGGATCGATGCGATTGCGCAGGACGGCGAGCGTATCGCTGGAAGGCAGCGGGACCTCGCGGCAATCGGCATCGAAGGTCACCGCAAATCCGGTGGCGTCGCGGATCTGCGGCTGCGTGGTACCAGGCATTGTCTCGATGACGATCAATTCCCGGGATATCTGGTCGAGCCGGAAGATGCAGAGGTCGGTGAAGACCAGCGCCTTGCCGGTGCGATAGCCCATCGGCTCGCGCTCGGCCGGCGTCAGCAGCCCGCGTGCGGAACTGGCGATCTCGACCCCCTCGACCAGCGACTGGGCCGAATGGCGGGGAACGTAGAGCAAATAGTCGCGATGCATGTTGGCGACATCGGCCATGCCGCCCTGCCCCGGCAGCCGGATCAGTCCGCCGCTTGGCTTGCGCAGCGCGATGGTGTTGACGCGGCCGCGCCGGTCGACCTGGGCTGCGCCGACGATCTCATGCGTCACGGCACCGGCCTGGTAGTAGGTCGAATAAGTATCGTCGCCGCCTGCATGCGCCGCCGCCGTCTCGCAATCAAGGCTTTCGATCAGCGACAGGATCATCGGGCTCGGCGCGATGTCGAGATGGCCGCAACTCATCGTCGCGATGATCATGTCCGGCGCGTGCGCTGCCTTGGCCAGCCGGTAGGCGACATTGGCGAGCGGCGAGACGGCGCCGGCACTGGCGAAGCTTTCATTGTCGAGTTCGGCCGCGATTCTTGCGGCGATAATCTCGTCGACGGATGCTTTCCTGTCGCCATGCACGAGACCAGGCATCGCGAGGACAGTCTCGGCGCTGACTTTCGCAGCCTGTTGGAGCGGCTCCGGCACGCCTTCCGGAGGCATGCGCAGATTGTCCGCCAGGGCTGCGTCCTTGGCCGCGAACGCCTTCGACAATGCCGGGTAGTCCGTGACGTAGAATGGCAGGCAGGATGCCGGATAAGCGCTGCCTGGCGCGAGCGCTATAGCCGAGACCTGATTACGGGTGAGGATGCTCTGGCGGCCGTCCTGCCGCAGCGCCCCGACCGGGACAATTTCCTCGACCGTGACCAGCACTTTGCGAGCAGCACCGGCCATGGCGAAGTCCAGGGCACGTGGCCCGATAATCTGCACATTGCCGCTTTCGTCGGCGCGCTGAGCATGGACGACGAACGTATCGAGCCGCAGCGGCGGGATAAATCCCGTATCTGTTCCGGTCACCGGGTCAGGCCTGGCGCTCGCGCCCGGCACACGCGCCAGCATGTCCGATCCCAGTGGCAGTTGGAACGGCATCGACGGCAGGTTCTGCTGCGCCGCCCGCAGCGCCTGGATCATGGCGAGTGCCGTCCAGTCGCGAACAGGGATTGCGCCGGCCTCGGCAGCCGCGCGGAACCTCGGCGGCAACCCAAATATGTCGAGACTGGAAAAACAGAGATCGATTTTCGCAACGGCATTTGCTTCGAGCAGCAGTTCAAGCGGCAAGCCGCCAGCCCAGCAGACGTAGTGCAAGTCCTTGACGCCGGAACGCGCGACAGCGCGCAGCAAGGCGATCGGCAGCCGGGCGAAATGGTGGCCGCCGACGCCAAGCGAGTCGCCATGGCCGACCATCGCGGCCAATCCCTCGATATTGGTGAAGTGCGGCCGGTTCGGTTTGACTAGGGACGTCTCGGAACTGTTCCTCACAGCGCGGATGCCTCGATACGGTAGCGGGTCACGAACGGGTTTTCGGGCGAGAATTCCAGCGCCGTCGCAATGCCGGATTGCGCGATCGGATTGTCGGCCAGGGCGGTTGCCGGGCCGAGGCCGAAGGGCGAGCAGATCGGCTCGAAGCCGATGGCGACATGACGCCCATTCCAAGGGGCGGCCTTGCGGCCGCGATTGGAGTACCACAGCAGGAGGCTCGGGAAATGCGCCTTTTGCCAGGAGAGTTTTACGCGATAGCCCTCCGCGTGGTTGGCAAGCGCCGCGGTGCCGTCTAGCCCTTCGATCTGCAGCAATTCCTCGGTATCGGCGGTGAGCGGCAATCGCGAGGCGTCGGCCGTGCCGCCGGCGCGCGCGGGCACGCTGGTGAGGTCGGTGAAGGATTTGCCGCGGGCAAAGAGTTCCGCCCCGGGTTCGACGTCATGCGGGTAAGTGCGGCCTTCATCGAAGCGGCCGAGCTCCAGCGTCGCGGCGCCTGTCTCGAACGGCAGCCGGAAAACCGGATGCAGGCCGATCGGCAGGCGGCAGGCACGGCGGACGACGATCCTGAACTCAATGTCGATGGCCGGCGCCGATGGTTCGGGCATTATCGTCCGTTCGACGCGCGCGACCGGGCTTGCCTGCGGGTAGTTGAGAGCCAGCGACAGTGACCCGTTCTCGCTCTCGCACCAGGTCCAGTCATGGTTGGAACTGTGGCCGTGGACTTCCTCGTCCGGAGCCGGCGGCCCCATGACACCCGCCCAGTTCCCGGGCCATCCCTCGGCAGGCACCGAATAACCGAAGGGCACGCAGGGCCATTCGCCGCGCAGCTTGCGCAGGATGCCCGGCAGTGCCTCCGTGTCCGGTTCGTTCGACCACGGCGCGATGTGCATCGGCGAGACCTGCCTGCCGTCCTGCAGAATGAAAGTAACCGGCGCCAGCATGGCGCCGAGCCGCTGCACGGTCAGCGCGCCGTGCGCCCAACCCAGTCCGCGATAGTCGTCGCCGCCCTTCACGGCCCGGCCTTCTTCACCTTCGCGATGCTCCTCTCGGCGAACTCCCTGACGCGCCGCTGGCCGATCTCGCCGCGGTAGAGGTCGCCTAATATGTCGCGCTCCATGGCGAGACCGGCAGCCAGATCGCCCGCCACGGCATGCGCCGTCAGCCTCTTCAACCCTTCGATCGCGGCGGCGGGTTCGGCGGCGATCATTCCGGCCAGTTCCAGCGCGCGCGGCATCAACCTGTCGACGTCGACGATCTCGTTGACCAGGCCGGCAGTGACGAATTCGGACGCCGGCACGATCGCGCCGGTCATCAGCAGAAAATTGGCGCGGTTGCGGCCGAGCTTGGCGACGCTGCGCTGCGTGCCGCCGCCGCCGGGGATCAGCCCGAGCTTGATCTCCGGCAGGCCGAGCTTGGCGAACTGGTTGGCGATGACGATGTCGCAGCACAGCACCAGTTCCATGCCGCCGCCCAGCGCGAAGCCGTTGACCGCCGCGATCACCGGCTTTGCATTGTTCTCGATCGCCGCGTACATGCGCGTGCCGGCGGCCTGGAAAATGTCGAACTCCGGGCCGGTCTGCGCGGCATATTCCTTGATGTCGGCGCCGGCCATGAAGCCGCGCCCCTCGCCGGTCACCACGATCGCACCGACGCCCTCGTCGCCGGACAGCGCCTCGAAGGCTTCGGTGATCTCACCTTGCATCAGCCGGTTCATGGCGTTGAGCTGGTCGGCCCGGCGGAAAGTGACGACCGCGACGCGGCTTGATATTTCAACCGTGAGTGTCTGGTAGGCGCGCATCGTCAGGCCGCATCCACGGTCATGTCGCCGGATGCTTCCAGCGCTGCGATCTCATCCTTCGAGAGACCGAACTCGGCCAGGATCTCGCGGCCATGCTGGCCGACCAGCGGCGCGGGCCGCTCGATGGTCGCCGGCGTCTCGCTCATCTTCACCGCCGGTGCCACCACCCGCACCTTGCCGCCGCGCGGATGATCGTAGCTGGTGATCATGCCCATATGCGTGACCTGCGGATCCTCGGCCGCGCGGCGGATGTCCTTCACCTCCGCGCACCAGATGTCGGCTGCCAGCAGCCGCGCCAACAGATCCTGCGTGCCAAACTTTTTGGTCTCGGCATTGACCTTTTCGAACACCTCGTCGCGCTTGTCGAACAGGGTCTTGAGATCGTCGTAGACGGCAAGCTGTGGCGCCCGCAGCACCTCGTACAGCGTCTTGAACGGGCTCATGGCGATCGAGATGTAGCCGCCGTCGCTGGTCTCGTAGATGCCGAACGGCGCCTGCATGCCGGGATGGCCGATGCCGGAATTCGGCCGCACGAAATCCTCGCCGAGATTGAGCACGGCGACATATTCCTGGTTGAGATGCGCCAAAAGACCGGCCAGCAGATTGACCTCGATCTTCTGGCCCTTGCCGGTCTTCTCGCGATAATAGAGCGCCGACAGGATGCCATAGACCATGTTCATGGCGCCGATCTGGTCGGCGAGGCCCGCGCCGGCGGGAACCGGAGCCTGGTCGCCGCGGCCGGTGTTGGCGATCAGCCCTGCCAACCCCTGGATCAGCATGTCCTGACCGGGGCGCTCGACATAGGGTCCCTCCTCGCCATAGCCCGACCCGGAGCAGTAGATGACGCGCGGATTGACAGCCTTGAAGTCCTCATAGCCGTAGCCGAGCTTGGCCAGCACGCCGGGACGGAAATTCTGCACGACGACGTCGGCGCTCTTCGCCATCTCCATGATGATGGCATGTACCTTGCGGCTCTTCAGGTTCAGCGCGATCGAGCGCTTGTTGCGGTTCCACGCGAGGAAGTTCGGGCTCTCCGAGCCGCCAACCCATTTGGCGAAGAATGTCATGCCACGGAACATGTCGCCGGCGCCTGCGCGCTCGATCTTGATGACATCGGCGCCCATGTCGCCCAGCAGTTGCGTTGCGAACGGCCCCTGCAGCAGATGGCTGAAGTCGAGGATGCGGACGCCTTCGAGAGCCTTGTTCATGTCATGTCTCTTTGTGTTTCAAAGCAGTTCGGGAACGTAGCGCGCGGCGGCGGTCAGGCCGCCATCGACGCGCAGGTCGGTGCCGGTGGTGAAGCCGGCTGCATCGGAGGCGAGATAGACGGCGGCTTCGGCAACCTCGGACGGCTCGCCTATGCGGCCGAGCGGATGCATCTTGACCCAGGCCTTGGCGAGGTTGCCGCCGATCTCCTTGATCAGCTTGTCGTTCATCGGCGTGTTGATGGTGCCCGGCGAGATCGAATTGACGCGGATGTTCATCGGGCCGAACTCGACCGCCATCTGGCGCGTCATCGCCATCACCGCGCCCTTGGCGCCGGCATAGGCGGTCCAGCCATCCAGCCCGATATGGCCCTGGGCCGAGGCCATGTTGATGATCGAGCCTGATTTCTGCGCGATCATGTGCGGCAGCGCGTGTTTGCAGCCGCGAAACACGCTGGTCAGGTTGACCGACATCAGCCGGTGCCATTGTTCGTCGGTCATCTCATGCACCGGCATGCCGCCAATGGCGATGGCGGCATTGTTGACCAGAATGTCGAGGTGCCCGGTCTTCTTGACGGCACTGTCGATGAGCCCCGAGATATCGGCCTCCTGCGACACATCGCAATGCACATAATCGGCACGGCGGCCGGCCGCGCGCAGCGCGGCGGCGAAATCCTCGCCTGCTTTGTCGGCGATGTCACCGATGAAGACATGCGCGCCTTCGCGCGCCATCGCCTCGGCAATCGCGTGGCCTATGCCGTCGGCCGCACCGGTGATGACGGCGGTTTTTGCTTCGAGACGAGCCATGTCAGCCTCCGTTCGCGCGCCGGCGCTTCGCCTCGTCGAAGGCGACCGCGGCGATGATGATCATGCCGGTGATGACCAGCTGCCACTCGGTCGGCAGGCCAAGCCCGCGCAGGCCATTGGACAGAAACTGGAGGATCAGCACGCCGAGCGCCATGCCGGTCAGGCTGCCGATGCCGCCGGCGAGGCTGACCCCGCCGAGCACCGTTGCCGCGACGACCTGGAATTCGAAATTGAGTCCGGCCGTGTGCTGCGCCGAGCCGACGCGCGCGGCCAGGATGATGCCGGCAACCGTCGCCAGCAGCGAACTGATGATAAAGCAGATGAACTTCACCCGCCGGACATCATAGCCGGCAAGCCGCGCCACTTCCTGATTGCCGCCGACGGCATAGATCTGCCGTCCGAACGGCCGGTGCTGCATCATGTAGCCGAAGGCGGCAAGCAGGACGATCGCAATGACCGCCGAATACGGGATGATGTTGAACAGGCGGCCATCCGAGAGCGCGATGAAGCTGTCGAGGCTGGCATTGTCCGGGATCGCGCGCTGGCCGGTGTAGAGATAGACGCCGCCGCGCATGATGAACATCGTGCCCAAGGTCACGATCAGCGAGTTGATGCCGGCATAGGCGGTGAGATAGCCGTTCACCACACCGATGATCAGGCCGAACAGCAGTGCTGCGCTGACGCCGAGCAGCAGCGAGTTGGTGTCGTTCATGATGATGATCAGCGGCAACGCTATGGTCGCGAGCAACGATCCGATCGAGATATCGACCTCACCGGAGATGAAGACGATGGCGCAGCCAATGCCGGCGGTGAGCGCGAGCGAAGCCTGGCCGAGCACGTTGGTCATGTTGCGCACGGAGAAGAAATTCTCGACCGTGACGGAAAAGAAGACCAGTACCAGGATGAGGCAGACGAACAATGCCAGTTCCTGCCGGGCAAAGAGCCGCGCCAGCAGGGAGGGTTGAGCTTTTGCGGAAGCTATATTGGCAAGGCTCATGGTCTTATCCGATCGCCGCATTGAGGATCTTTTCCTGCGTGGCTTCATCGCGCGACATGATCGCGGTCAGACGGCCCTCGCACATCACGGCGATCCGGTCGGCGAGACCGAGCAGCTCCGGCATTTCCGATGTCATCATGACGACCGCCAGGCCTTCGCCGGCGAGCCGGTCGATCAGCGCGAAGATCTCCGACTTGGCGCCGACATCGATGCCGCGCGTCGGCTCGTCGACGACGATCACCTTCAGGCCTCGCATCAGCCAGCGCGAGATCAGCACCTTCTGCTGATTGCCGCCCGACAGATTCTTCACCTGCTGGAACAGGCTGGGGGTCTTGATGCGGAAGCGGTCGACATAGTCCTGCACCGCCCGGTGCTCCTTCGCCGTATCGATGAAGCCCATGCGTGCGAAGGCGCCAAGCGAGGCGAGGCTGGCATTCTGGTAGACGGGCAGCTCGCCCATCAGCCCTTCGCTCTTGCGATCCTCGGTGAGCAGGCCGATGCCGAGCCTGACACCGGTGCGCGTGTCATGTGGCGTGAGGCGCTGACCGTCGACGCTGATCGTGCCCGCGGTGATCGGATCATAGCCGACGATCGCCTTGGCGAGTTCGGTGCGGCCCGCGCCCATCAAGCCGAAGAAGCCGAGCACCTCGCCGGTGCGTGCCTCGAAAGACACCTCGTCGAGCTTCCTCGCCGTGCTGAGCTTCTCCACCGACAAGGCAACCTTGCCGCCTGCCGCGCCGCGCTGGCGCGGAAACAGATTGTCGATGCGACGTCCGATCATGTCCTGGATCAGCGTGTCGTTGCTGTGCTCGCCGATCGGTTTGGTCGAGATGTGGCGCCCGTCGCGCAGCACCGTCACCGTGTCGGCGATCTCGAACACCTCGTCGAGCTTGTGGCTGACATAGACCACCGCGATGCCGAGGCTGGCCAGACGGCGGATGACGGTGAACAGCAGCGACACCTCGTTCGGCGTCAGCGAGGACGTCGGCTCGTCCATCACCACGACGCGGGCCTCATGAGCGAGCGCGCGGGCGATTTCGACCATCTGCTGCTGGCTGACCGGCAGCGAACCCGTGCGCGCAGCCGGATCGACATTGAAACCGATACGGTTGAACAGGGCGGCTGAATCGGCGCGGATTTTCTTCCAGTCGATCGAGCCCGTCCTGCCGGTCGGGTAGCCCTCGAGGAAGATGTTCTCGGCAACCGTGAATTCGGAGATCAACGCAATCTCCTGGAAGACGACCTTGATGCCCTCTTTCAGGCTGTCGCGCGGCGACTGGATATCGACCTCGCGTCCGCGCATGCGAATGGTACCGGCATCCTTGCCGTAGACGCCGGCCATGATCTTGATCAGCGTCGACTTGCCGGCGCCGTTCTCGCCCATCAGGGCATGGATCTTGCCGGGCTTCAGGGTGAAGTCGACATTGTCGAGCGCCACGACACCCGGGAAGCGCTTGTCGATGCCGCGCAATTCCAGTGCCGGCACATCGGTATCGATGGCCGCGCCCTCGCCGGGGTGCAGAAAATCAACGGACATTGGCTCTGTTCCGGATGATGTCGAGATAGGTGGCCAGGATGATGACGACGCCCGGCACCACCATCTGCAGATCCTGGTTCCAGCCGAGGATGATGATGCCGTTGTCGATCACCTTCAGCACCAGCACGCCGAGCAAGGTGCCGAACAGCGAGCCGCGCCCGCCGAGCAGGCTGGTGCCGCCGAGGATGACGGCGGCGATGACGGTCAGTTCGAAACCACGGCCGGCGGTCGGCTGGCCAGCATTCATCAGCGACGAAAGGATCATGCCGGCAACGCCGACGCATAGGCCGGTGACGACGAAGGCAAACAGCTTGAGGCGTTCGGAACGTACGCCGGACAGGCGCACCGCCTTTTCATTGGCGCCCACCGCGTAGAGGTAGCGGCCGAGCGTGGTGAAGCGCAGCGTGACATAGGCGACCACGAAGATCAGCGCGGCCAGGATGACAGGCACAGGCACAGGCCCGACATAGCCGGCGCCGAGGTCGGTGAAGCTTGCCAGCTGATTGTGGTTCTGCACCGCCTCGCGCGTGAACAGATAGACGCCGCCCTGCAGCATCATCATCGTGCCGATGGTGGCGATCAGCGAGTTCACTCTCAGCCTGGTGACGACCAGGCCGTTGAACAGTCCGACCCCGCCGGCAAAGGCGAGCGCCGCCAGCATGCCGAGCGCCAGGCTGTGGGTGGAATTCAGCACCGCCATGCCGATGCAGCCGACGAAAGCGAGCGAGGCGCCGACCGACAGGTCGACCTCGGCGGTGATGATGAGCATGGTCATGCCCGAGGCAACGACCAGCACCAGCGCGCATTGGCGCAGGATGGCGATGATGTTGGCTTCCGAATGGAATTGCGGCGCCGCGATCGAGATGGCGATGCACAGCACAGCCAGGATGACGCCCAGCACGAGCTGGCTGCTGCCCAGCAGCTGGCCGCCGATGAAACGCTTCGGTGCGGAGGCGTGTGTAAGCTCGCTCATTTCAGTCCATTCCAGACCACTTGCCTGACACTGCCCTTCCCGCGTCAGGGAAGGGCAGCGTCATCAGGCTTATTGCTTCAGGTCGGCGGAGGTCTTCATGCACTTTGCCGGCGGCTGGAGCGCGTTGACGGCATCCCATTTGATGGTGCGGGTGGTGCCGTCATAATCATAGTACTTCTTCCAGTCGTCGCCGTTCATAGGCGCCGTCGGGCTGACGATGTGCTCGGGCACTTCCTCGTTGTTGAAGAGCTTGACCGCCGCGTCGATGGCGGTGAACCCTTCCTTTTCCGGGAACATCGCGGCCTCGATGCGGTACGATGGTTCGTTCTGCATGGCGTTGATGAAGGCGAGGCCCTCGCCGCCGGTGCCGACCGTCAACAGGCCGTCTTGCGACTTCCCTGCCGCCTTCCAGGCTTGCAGGCCGCCAAGCGAGGACGAGTCGTTGATGCCGTAGATGATGTTGATGTCGGCATTCTTGGCGAGCGCCGCCGAGGAGACTTCGAGCGCACGGTCGGGGTTGCCGCCGCCGTCGAGGTCGTGGACCATGACCGCATCAGGAATGACGGTCTTCAGCCCGTCCATGAAGCCGTGCGAGCGCAGCACCGTGGCCGACAGCAGCGGCAGGCCGACATTCATCACCTTGGCAGTGCCGCCAAGCTTTTCCTTGGCGTATTTGCCGGCTTCTACCCCGGACATGTAGCCCGTATCGTAGTCGCAGATGGCGACCATCGTGGTCATGCCCTTGACCGGGTTGCCTTCCAGCACCACCGGGACGTTGGCTGCCTTGGCCTGTCGCAACAGCGGCACCACGCCTTCCTCGTTGACCGGGGTGATGATCAGCACGTCGACACCCTTGGCGATGAAGTCTTCGGCCGCGGCGACCTGCTTGGCGATGTCGAGATTGGCGTCCTGCACCTCGACTTCGATGCCGAGTTCCTTGCCGTGAGCCTTCATGCCCTTGATGACGTTCTGATACCACTCGTGGGTGGCGTAGTTGGTGACGTAGCCGATGCGCTTGGGCATGTTCTCGGCATGCGCGGTGGCGGCGCCGAGCGCCAGCATGGCGGCTGACGCAAACAGGATTGACTTGGACCAGAGCATTTTCTTCTCCCAGATTTATCGCTTTTGTTAGTCGCTGAACGGGTAGTCCCGCCGTTCCGGGTCGGCACGTAAAGAAGAGGCGGAGTCGGACCAGCCGAGTGCCGCCGATATCTTTTCGGCGGCGGCCTGGGTACGTTCGAAAACGGCTTCGCGGCCGAACCGCGCCGCCTTTTGCGGCAGCAGCGGAACGGTGAGCGCGGCGATGACGGCACCGGTGTGGTCGCGCACCGGCATCGAGATGTTGGTGCAGCCTTCGACCGCCAGCGAGGCGCGCATCTCGTAGCCGAGCCTCGCGACCTCGTTCAGCCGCGCCTCGATTTCAGCCCGACTGCCCTGGCCTTCGCCGGCGGCCACGATGCGCTCGACGATCCGGTCGCGCTCGGCCCGGTTCGAATGGGCAAGCAGCACGGCGCCCGAACTGGTTTCGAGGATCGGGAAATGCGACCCCAGCGCCACCGAGTAACGCATCGGCAGCGGGGAATCGATCTGCAGCACCACCAGCGCGTTTTGTCCTTCGCGCACCACCAAGTGGCAGCTTTGGTCGGCATTGGCGGTCAGTTCGCGCATTGCCGGCAGTGCGCATTCGACCAGCCGGTTTACCGGCGGATGCATATGCGCCAGTTCGAACAGCTTCAGCGACAGACGGAAACGGTCCGACTGGGTGCGGAAGATGTAGCCGCGCTTCTCCAGGAGAAGCAGAATGCGGTAGATCTCGTGGATGGAGCGTCCCAAGCCGGCCGCGATCTCGGTCTGGGTCAGCGTCTCGGCACTCGAGGCCATGAACTCCAGAACGTCGAGCGCCTTGTCCACCGCCGGCACGCGATAGCCGTTGCGGCCGGCTTCGCCGTCGTCGAGTGTATCGGCAACGCTGGCGGCCATCACGCAATGCTGCCTTCCGGTTGCCTGGTTTCGCGGTAGAGGCGATTGACGAGGTCAGTAAGGTCGGCCGCCGATACCTCGCCGGCGATGGCGGCCGCCGCATGCGGCGCGCATTCGCGGAAGAAGGCGATGAAGCCCGGATGCGTCGGACGCAGATAGGACGACGTGATGGTCCGAAGCGTGGCGCTGAAGAAACCGCCTGAAAGCGCGTTGACCTCGGCGTCTTTCCAGGCGGCGAGCGATCCCGGCTGTCCGCCCGCCTTCACATAATCGCCGCGCTGGTAGTCGGGCGAACACAGGAAGAGCGCATAGTCGATCGCCGCCTGTTTGTGTTTCGACTGGGCGCTGACGCCGATGCCGGCGCCGCCGAGCAAGGCGCCGGCGGAGCCCGGCGTCGGCACGTCGGCAAAGCGCAGATATGGCCCGTCGGTTTTCGCCGCGTAATTCACATAGCCGAAGGCGAACGGCACATAGACCACGTCGTCATGCGCGATCATGTGGTCATAGCAGCGGATCGGGTTCCATTTCGACGAGTCCGGATGCGAAAGCGCCGCCAGCTCCCGCAACTGCGCGATGGCCTGCTCGACCCTTTGCCTGGCGATGAATTGCTCACCGGCCTCCTGCGGATGGCCGAGCGTCAGAAGCATGCACATGGCATCCGTCGGGACCGAGGGCAGACCGAGCCATTTGCCGTCCTTGCGCGCAAGCCGGCCGAGTTCCAGCACCTCGTCATGCGTGCGCGGCACCGGCCCGTAGCGCTCCAGCAGGTCAGGGCGATAGGACGCGACCTGGCAGGCGGCATCGATCGGCAGTGCCCATTGACGTCCGTTCCTTTCGTAGGAGCGCCAGGACCCGCCGACTGAATCGTGTTCGAAGAACCGTATTTGCTCCGCCGACAGATGCGCGTCGAACGGCACCATCAGCTCATCCTGCGCGATGTCGCCTATGAAGGGATGGTCGAACACGACCAGATCGTAAGTGCCGAGCACCGGACCGAGCGCGCCCTCGCCGAATTCATACAGGCTGCGGCGGTCCCATTCGATTTCGAGGCCGGTATTGCCAGCGCAATAGGGCGCGACGCTGGCGTCCAGCGGACCCCAGCAACGTCGATGATCCCACGCAAGACCGCGCAGCCTTGTCATTTCAGGCATTCCTCCCTGGAGCCGGGCATGACTGCCCGGCCCGCCGACTAGTAGCAGGTATTTTCACATAGACAAGTAACTTTTACATATGCAAACGGCAGTTCGCCTTCCGATGGCCTCAGGCCAGGCCGAACCGCTCGACGGCGCGCATGATGCCGCGCAGCTCGGCGAGGCCCTTCAGCCGACCGATCAGCGAGTAGCCGGGATTGATCTTTTTCTTGCCGATGTCGTCTGCGAGCAGGTGGCCATGATCCGGCCGCATCGGGATTCGCCAGTCGGCGCGGCCTTGTGCGCGGCGGCGCGCCTCTTCCTGCATCAAAGCGAGGATGACATGCGCCATGTCAGTGCCACCCTCGAGATGCTCGGCCTCATAGAACGAGCCGTCGTCCTCGATGGTGATGTTGCGCAGATGGACGAAATGGATGCGGTCGGCGAATTCCTTGACCATGGCGACGATGTCGTTGTCGGCGCGCGTGCCGTAGGAACCAGTGCAGAAGGTCAAGCCATTGGCGGGGCTGTCGACAGCGTTGAGGATGAAACGCGCATCCTCGGCCGTGGAAACGACGCGCGGCAGGCCATAGAGCGAGAATGGCGGATCGTCGGGGTGGATGCACATGCGCACCCCCGCCTCTTCAGCCGCCGGAATGATCTCGCGCAGGAACCAGGCGAGGTTGTCGCGCAGTTCCTTCGGCCCGATCGCATCGTATTCCGCCAGGGCCTCGCGGAAACTGTCCCTGTTATAGCTGCGCTCCGTTGCCGGCAGGCCGGCGATCAGGTTGCGCTCGATCTGGTCGATCTGCTCCGGCGTCAGCGCCTTCAGGCGTTGCTCGGCCTCGGCGATACGCGCCGGCGTGTAGCTTGCCGCGCCATTCTTGCGCTGCAGGACAAAGAGATCATAGGCGGCAAAGTCGATGGCGTCGAAACGCAAGGCGTAGCCCGTCGTCGGCAGCCGGTAGGCCAGATCGGTACGGGTCCAGTCGACCACCGGCATGAAATTGTAGCAGATCGTCGCGATGCCGGCCTTGGCGAGCGCGCGGATGCTGTCGCGATAATAGCCGGCATAGCGCTCGCGCTCCGGCGCGCCGATCTTGAACGAATTGTGGACCGGGATGCTCTCGACAACCGACCAGGTCAGCCCAGCGGCCTCGATGATGCGCTTGCGCTCGAGCACATCGGCCTCGGGCCAGGCCCTGCCGTCATAAATCTGGTGGAGCGCCGAAACCACGCCGGTGGCGCCAGCCTGTTTGACATGCTCGAGCGTCACCGGATCATCGGGACCGTACCAGCGCCAACACTGTTCCATGAAGTCTCCTCACTGTTTGGCGGCGACCATATTGTTGGACCACCATCCTGTCAACAGAACCTTTATTGCCGCTCAAGGTTGATTTTTGATCGACAGAACTCTAATCTGGTCCAACAAATCGCAAGGAACTAGCTGTTGGAACAGGCGAGCCGCGAGCCGATGGAAGCGTCTGAAGAAGCAGGAATCAGCAGTTCGGCCGTCGACCAGACGGTGCGGCAGATCCTCGACCTCATTCGCAATCGGGCCTTGTCCGTCGGCGACGTCCTGCCTACGGAACGGGAGCTCGGCGAATTGTTCGGCGCCAGCCGCAACACGATTCGCGAGGCGCTGCGCACCATCCGCACCTATGGCCTGATCGACCCCAAGCCGCGTGTCGGCGCGGTGCTGGCCGACAGGCAGAGCGTCGCGATCCAGAATTTCTTTGCCGCGCAAATGGACATATCGAAGACGTCCTTTCACGACATACAGGGATTTCGCCGCATCATCGAGGTGAGCGTCGGCGATCACATCATCCTCAATGCCGGCATCGCCGAACTCGACGCCCTGGACGAGGTCAATGGCCTGATCGAAACCGCCAGGGATGTGCAGGAGGCGGCGCAGCGCGATTTCGATTTCCACCTGGCGCTGATGAAGCTCGCCGGCAACCGCATGCTGGTGCAGACCTACCAGTTCCTGTCGCCGGTCATCCTCCACATCATGACCGTCGGCAAATCCATCCGGCCGGTGCTGAGCGAAACACGCCACGCCCATGGCGAGATCATCGCGGCGCTGCGTGCGCGCGACCGCATCGCCTATAGCTACCTGATGAGCCGGCACCTCGACTTCGGCCTGCGCTTCGTTCCCGACGATCTCGAAAACGCCCGAACCGCGCCGGTGACCCCGTCGCCAGACAGAACACTTCCCAAGGATTTGCCCCATGCTTGATTTCGAGAACAAGGTTGCGCTGATCACCGGCACGACCGGCATCGCGCTGGCCACCGCCAGGCGCCTGGCCCAAGGTGGTGCCTCGATCGTCGCTTGCGGCATCGACAGGGCAGCCAACGCCGCCATGCAGGAAAGCCTCGCCAAGGCCGGGGCGAGCGCTTTGGTGCAAACCGTAGACGTCTCCGTTGCCGACGAGGTGCGCGAGGCGGTCGCGGCCGGCGTCGCGAAATTCGGCGGCATCGATGTCATCGTCAATTCGGCGGCGGTGCATCCCTATGGAACGGCAACGACGACCGACTGGGAAACCTGGAACCGGGCGATGACGGTCAATGTCGGCTCGATCTACCTGACCGCGCATTTCGGCATCCCGGAAATGGTCAAGCGCGGCGGCGGTGCCATCGTCAACGTCGCCTCGGTGCAGGGCTTTGCCTGCCAGCAGAATGTCGCCGCCTACGCCACGACCAAGGGCGCCATCCACACGCTGACGCGGTCGCTGGCGCTCGATTACGCCGCATCGGGCATAAGGGTGAATTCGGTCAGCCCGGGTTCGATCCGAACACCGATCCTGGAGAAAGCCGCGCGCGGCAACAATGGCAGCGATGCCGACGTCGAAGAGGCCTACAGGCGCTTTGGCGCCGCCCATCCGCTCGGCCGCATCGGCGAGCCCGAGGAAGTGGCGGAGCTTATCGCGTTCCTGTGCTCGTCGAAGGCCGGATTCTGCACCGGCGCCGATTACAGAATAGATGGCGGGCTGACCGCCGGCATTGGCGTGAAGTAGCACCATGAAGATCGGTCTTGGCCTTTACCGGGAGTCGCTCACGCCGGATAATTTCCGCTTTGCCCGACAGGCAGGCGCGACCCACATCGTTGCCCACCTCACCAACTATTTTCGCGGCCGCGACCCTTCGCTGTCCGCCGGCAGCGAGAAAGAAGGCTGGGGCGACTGCTCCGCCGACGAACTCTGGAATTACGAGGATTTCGCCGGCCTGGTGAAGACCGTGCGCGACAATGGTCTGGAAATAGCCGCGATCGAGAATTTCTCGCCTCGCTTCTGGTCCGACATCCTGCTCGGTGGTCCCGACAGGGCAAAGCAGATCGAGGGGCTGAAGCGCCTTATCCGCGACGCCGGGCGCGCCGGCATTCCCTGCATCGGCTATAATTTCTCGATTGCCGGGGTCTGGGGCTGGTCGCGTGGACCTTTCGCGCGCGGCGAGGCGATGTCGGTCGGGCTCGATCTCTCCGCCATCGATGCCGATCTGCCGCTGCCAGACGGCGTCGTCTGGAACATGCGTTACCGTGCGGGAAGGCCGGATGCGGAACCCGTGCGCGTCAGCAGCGAGGAACTTTGGCAGCGCCTGGACGTGTTTCTGCGCGAGATCGTCCCGGTGGCCGAAGAGGCTGGCGTCATGCTGGCGGCGCATCCCGACGATCCGCCGGCCGAAGCATTGCGCGGGGCGGCGCGGCTGGTCAACCGGCCGGAAAAATACGACCGGCTGATGAACATCGTCGACTCGCCGTCCAACGGTCTGGAACTCTGTCTCGGCTCGCTTCAGGAGATGCCTGGCACGGAGGATATTTACGGCCACGTCAGGCGCTTCGCCCGACGCGGCCGTATCGGCTATATCCATTTCCGCAACGTGCGCGGCAAGGTGCCCAGATATCACGAGACCTTCGTCGATGATGGCGACATCGACATGGCCGAGATCGTCCGCATCCTGCGCGATGAGAACTATCAAGGCGTGATGATCCCCGACCATACGCCGGAAATGTCCTGCGACGCGCCTTGGCATGCCGGCAAGGCTTTTGCACTCGGCTATATGCGTGCGCTGGTGCAGAACGCCACGGCCCTCGGGCCTTCCCGCACCGCCCCATCCACCGACCTTCGGAGGCAAGCCTGATGACCGGATCGACCCGCCTCGATGGTGACGACGCCGAAATGTATCGCCTGTTCGAAACCGAACTGTTCGTCGCCGTGGTTGGCGACGTGATGGATACGCTCGGGCTGCAACACCAGTTCCTGCCGCCGGTGTTCAAGCCGGTCGACGACAAGACGCACCTGCTCGGCCGGGCCATGCCGGTGCTTGAAACAGATATCTTCCTGTCCGACGAGCCGACGCACAATCCGCTGATGACCAAGCCGTTCGGGCTGATGTTCGAGGCGCTGGACGATCTGAAGCCCGGCGAGATCTACGTCGCGAGCGGTGCCTCGCCCCGTTACGCCCTGTGGGGCGAGCTGATGTCGACGCGCGCCAAAATCCTCGGCGCGCACGGCGCCCTGGTCGACGGCTTCGCCCGCGACACGGACGGCATCAAGGCGCTTGGATTTCCCTGCTTCTGCACCGGTTACTACGCACAGGACCAGGGCGTGCGCGGCAAGGTGATCGATTATCGCTGCGCGCTCGAAATCGGCGGCGTGCGGATCGAGCCGGGGACGCTGCTGTTCGGCGACAAGGAAGGCGTTATCGTCATCCCGCGACAGGCCGAGGAAGAAGTGGTGCGGCTGGCCTTGGAAAAAGTGCGTGGCGAAAAGCTCGTCGCCAGGGCGATCCGCGAAGGCATGAGCGCGGTGGAAGCCTACAGGACTTTCGGCATCATGTGATCGGTCCCGAGGGGCTCGGATCCAGCCGTGGGTGGCGGCATTAACGCATCCAGTCCGGAACAATCTTTTTTGGTCGAAGTTCCCCCCTTGAAGGGACGAACTCTCCGAAGGAGATTTCCTATGAAACATGTTCTCATGACCAGCATGCTTGCGATCGGGCTCGGCTGCGGGACGGCGATGGCTCAGACACGGCAGCCCGCCGAAAGCCAATCAGGAGCGGATACGAACTGCGCATCCGGCACGACCAACTGCCAAAACGGCTCGAAGATGAAGGACCAGGCACAGGGCACCAAGTCCCAGACTGATCAGCAGGCTCAGGGCAAGGCCAAGATGAAGACGGACGAGCAAGCCCAGGGCAAGGCCAAGGTCCAGACCGATCAGCAGGCTCAGGGCAAGGCAGGCACCAAGACGGACGAGCAGGCCCAGGGCAAGGCTAAGGTCCAGACCGATCAGCAGGCCCAGGGCAAGGCAGGCGCCACTACGGACCAGCAGGCCCAGGGCAAGGCTAAGGTCCAGACCGATCAGCAGGCCCAGGGCAAGGCAGGCGCCACTACGGACCAGCAGGCCCAGGGCAAGGCTAAGGTCCAGACCGATCAGCAGGCTCAGGGTAAGGCCTCCACGCAGGACAAGACTTCGACCGCGTCCATCAACAATGTGACGGTCGAACAGAAGACCCAGATCACCCAGGTGTTCAGGGAAACCAAGGTCGAGCCGGTCGCCAGCGTCAATTTCGACGTCTCCGTCGGCATCGAAGTCCCGCGGCACAAGATCAGGCTGCATCGTTTGCCGGCTCGCATCGTCAAGATCGTTCCGGCCTACGAAGCCTACGAGTATTTCGTTCTCGCCGACGGCCGGATCGTCATCGTCGATCCGGATACCTACAAGATCGTGCTGATCCTGACCTAGGAGCAATTCCAGGAAAATTTAACAGCACGACATTGCTCAACCCGCTCCGCCGCACGCGGGTCGGGTTGAGCACTTATGGCGAGATGGATGCGGGCAGCTTCCCCTGCACACCTCAGCGCAGCTCAGGAATTCCGAGACCGCAATGTCCGCAAGGTAATCGAGTAGCGGTGCTCGGCAAGCGGCGGGATGCTGTGCTCCCATTCTGTTCGCGAAGAGCCCGTCATGAGATAGGCCGATCTCGGCTCGACAGTGACGGTCCGGCGCTCCCATCCAGATCCGTTCTCGCGCCGAAGGCGGAAATCGCAGGGCGCCAGCAGCGAGACGCCCGCGACGTCCTCGAAATGAGGCTTGTCGCGGTGCCAGCCGATACCAGCGCCGGGCCGGTATTCATTGATCAAGACCTGGGCGAAGGCGTCGGTGGGCCGGCGCGCAAAGGCCGCGACCTTTTCGCGCAGGGGCAGCAGAAAGTCAGGGATCGGCGGTGCCTCGACGACCTCGCGCCGGTCATAATCGTAGCGAAGGCCAAAACCGACGACACGCCGGTTCGCCAGATGGCCGTGGAAGTCGAAGGCCTTGAAGGGCAGTCCTTCAAGCTGTCGGACAAGTTCGATTTCCTCTTGCGGCGTGATCAGTCCGGGCTGGTACGCGAAGCCCTCCGGCAAATCATCCTGAGCGGCACCAAAGAGATCGTACTGGGCCACACGGCCGGCTGTTTTCGGTTTGAGCGGCGACATCGTGCCTAGATGGTGAAGGCCGGACCACAGGGCAAGACGGGAACCGCGCTTGCTTGCCTCGGACACATCTCGAAACCGGCGCAACGGAACACCGGAGCGGCGTGAAAGTTTAGGAGACGGCGGTTCCGTCGGAGGCCGCCGGACTTGTTCCAGCCTTGGAGTGCCGGATGCCGCGCGTTGAAACCGGGGCCTGCTTTTGCGGTGCGATTGCCGCCGCCATGGACGGTGAGCCTTTCTGGATATGCTACGATCACGATGACGATTGCCGACGGGCGATCGGCAGTCCGCTCACCATCTGGGTCGGATATCGGCCGAGTCAGTTCCGCCTTTTGAAGGGAACGCCAAAGGCTTTCTCCAGGACGCCGGGCGTTGTCCGTACTTTCTGTCCCGACTGTGGGAGCTCCATAGGCTATAGCGACGAAGGCCTGCCGGACGAGTTGTATCTGACAATCGGGTTCTTCGACAGACCCGAAGGGCTGCAGCCACATGCCCATGCCTATTGGGACCTGAGGCTGCCTTGGGTCGACTTTGCCGACGAGCTGCCGCACATCGGTCGATATTCGAGGAAGCGCGACGAGAAATTCGGCAATCCACGCGACAGGTAGCACCTTCGGGCGGTACGGAACCGGACCATGCCTGGCGGGTTAATCGGAGGAGCCGTCAGGTGCCACCATGCCGTCGAACGTCATTCGAAGCACGCAATATGATCCCGCGACCAGGACCCTCTCGGTCTGGTTCGTGCCGCACGGCAACCGCTATGACTATGAGGAAGTCTCCCCGGCTACCTATGCGGCGTTCATGAGGGCTTCCTCGAAAGGCCGCTTCTTCAATAAATTCATCAAGGATCGTCACAGCTACCGTCGCGTGGCGTGATACCCCGCCAGCGACCCGTCACGCCTTTTTGTTCTGCCCGGCGGTCACCTCATCCGGCGGCGGTTCCCAACCAAAGACACTGCGGCCGCCAAGCAGATGCGACTGGTCGAATTCGCCGGCGACAATCTCCTTCAGGCTGGGACCGGTGACGTATCGCTCGACCTGCCGCGACTGATCGTCGAGCCGCCTCAATGCGCCGATTTCCTCTTCGCGGCCAAGCCTGGCCTTTTGCACGGCGGACTTCAACACACCGATCGTCTCGTCATAGACCTTGAGCGGAACAGGGAACGGATGCCTGTCCTTGCCGCCATGCGCCAGCGAAAAACGGCCCGGGTCCGAAAACCGGCACGGCGCGCCATGCACCACTTCGGCAACCAGCGCTAATGCGCGCACCGTGCGGGCGCCGACGCCGGGAACCAGGAGAAGCTCGGCGAAATCGGCGGGACCCCGCTCGGCGGCGGCGGCCATGTTGCCGTGAAGGCGATGCATCACGACATCGCTTTCGCGGACATCATGGTGAGCCGGCATGACCAGATGCGGCAGCAATGGCTGCGCCGGAGCCGGCGCGGCACCGGGTTCCAAGGCGGCGAACTCCCGAATGATGCGGTCCGGCCCGAGATCCTGGAGCAGGTCCAGCTGTCCCTGGCGCGAGGCCTCGGCGCGCCGGTCGGTCAGGTTGACGATCTCGCCCTGGTTGGCGCCTTCAATGGCGGCATGCGGCTGGTCGACGAAACTCTTCAAACCCTCGGACAGCCAATGATAGCGGCGCGCCACCTTGCTGTCGCCGTTCATGCCTTGCTGCACCACCACCCAGTCGCCGTCGTCGGTGACGATGAAGCCATGCAAATAGAGGTCGAAACCGTCCTGGACGGCGGCGCTGTCCACCTTGGCGACCAGCCGGCTGGCGGTTGCCAGGCGCGCGCCGTCGAAGCCGATACGCTCGCCGATGGCGGCTAATTCATGCGGGGTTTTGCGCGAATGCGCGCCACGGCCGCCGCAGACATGAATGCCAAGCTCGCCCGACAGCGGCGTGAGACCGCGTTTCAAGGCGCCGACGACGCTGGTCGTGATGCCGGACGAGTGCCAGTCCATGCCCATGACGGCGCCGAAGGACTGGAACCAGAACGGATGCGCCAGCCGCCGCAGCAATTCATTGCGGCCATAGTGATGGATGATCGCCTCGGACATGACGGCGCCGAGACGCGTCATGCGATCGCCCAGCCATTTCGGCACACGTCCGCCGTGAAGGGGAAGATCAGCACTGCCCGATCGTTGCGCCACGTCCTTGCCTGCTCCGGTGCCCGCGAATCTCAGACAAATAGGTATCCCGGAGCGCACACGGAAGCACTGAATGGTCGCACCCGGCCCGATCGCGAACGCAAATGCGCTCTGCTATCTCACCACGCGCTTCTCGAGCTTGCGGGCCAGAGTGCGGCGATGCAGGCCAAGCCGGCGCGCGGTTTCGGAGATGTTGAAGCCGGTTTCGACCAGCGTTTCGTGGATGCGCTCCCATTCCAGATTCTTGATCGAGGTGGGCCGGGAGGAGAGCGGTACGGAAACATCGCCCTCGGCCCGGCCGAAGGCGGCTTCGATGTCATCGGTGTTGGCGGGTTTCGCCAGGTAATGGCTCGCGCCGAGCTTGATCGCCTCGACAGCCGTGGCGATGCTGGCAAACCCCGTCAGCACGACAATCCTGATCGAAGCATCGCGGGCGCTGAGCAGCTTGACGCACTCCAGTCCGGAGCCGCCGGCTCCAAGCTTGAGGTCGACGACAGCGTAAGCCGGAACAGTTGTTTCGAGGGCGCTAAGCAATGCTTCCCGGTCGTGGCAGACGACGACGTCGTAATCGCGCTTTTCGAAGGAGCGCTTCAGCGTTTTGGCGAAGGTGGCGTCGTCCTCTACGATAAACAGGGATCGATCAGGCCTCACGATCATCTCCATCGGTCAGCGCCGGAAGTGGCAGCGAAAGAGTAACACAGGCGCCCTGTTCCATGTTGCGCGCCGAAAAATCGCCTCCCAGTTTCCGGACCACGTTCATGACGAGGAACAGGCCAAGACCGCCGCCCGGCCGTCCCTTGCTCGACATATAGGGTTGGCCAAGTGCTGCCAGAATACCCTCGTTGAAACCCGGCCCGCGATCGCGCACGGAAATCACCAGCTTGTCGCCCTGCCGCTCGGCGGTGACGCCGACCCAATCCTGCGATGCTTCCTGGGCATTGTCGAACACGTTGAAGATGACCTGCTTCAGCGCCGTGTCGGATACGATCTGCTCGTCCGGGTCGAAATCGTTCTTGTATTCCAGCTTGAATGGCTGGCGACTGATGCGCCATTCCTCGACCAGATCGTCGAGGAAACCGCGAATGGTCGTGCGTATCGTTCCCTCGCCCCTCGCCTGGCCGGAAGACATCAGGATCCCGGACACGATGCGCTTGCAGCGCTCGATCTGGGCCTGCATCTCGGCCATGTCGGCGGCCATTTCGCGGTTGCGCGTGAGCGTGCGCATCTGGCGCCAGTCGGACAGGATGACGGATATCGTGGCAAGCGGCGTGCCGAGTTCGTGCGCGGCGCCGGAGGCCAGCAGGCCCATGCGCACGATGTGGTCCTCCTCGGCCGAGCGCTGGCGCAGATCGGCGAGATAGGCGTCGCGCTCGCGCAGATTGCGGTTGATGCGCGTCATGAAGATCACGATCAGTCCGGCCGCCAGCACGAAGCAGATGAACATGCCCCTTATATGCAGGGACAGGAGATCGCTGCCGCCATGATGCGGGATCGCGATCGGCTGGAAGAGGAAGATGAGGAAGACGAAGCAGGCCGACGCAGCCGCCACGAGGATCCAGGTAAACCTTGGCGTCAGCAGTGCCGCGCCAAGCGTGATCTGCAGGAGATAGAGCGATACGAACGGATTGGACGCACCGCCGCTCAGGTAAAGCTGCGTCGTCAGTGCCGCCATGTCGAAGATGAGCGCAACGAAGAGCTGGGTGTTGCTGATAGGCCTGATACCGCGCAGGACCAGCAGGCTGAAGATGTTGAGGCCCAACAGGAAAAGCACCACGCCGGCCATCTCCGCCAGCGGCAATGGGATATCGAACCAGTATTCCGTCGCCAGAATGGTGAGCACCTGACCCGCCACCGCCAGCCAACGCAGTTGGATGAGCAGGAACAGGTTCTTCCTGTTCGTTGCATCAGGGTGCGATACTGCCCCGTTCTTGCCGGCTAGGGATGCCGCCACCAGGGATTTGTCATGATGAAGCGCTTGCGTGGGGACGCTCATCTCGCGGGTCCTCGCCGTCGGCCGTGGCCGATCATCGGCCTGGCCAGGGCAATGGCGAGCATCGCAGCGAGCGCGAACCAGGTCAAAGCATATGCCAGGTGGCTGTTGCGGAAGGTCACGACGGTCAAGCCGCCGCGCGGCCAGCCCTCCATGCGTGACGCTTCCGCATCGACGAAATAGGGAGCGACATTGCTCGTCAAGCCGTGCGCGGTTGCTATGGCGGCGACGTCTCGCGAATACCAGCGATTGCCCGTGGTGTCGTTCTTGCGCAGGAAGCCGCCGCCGGGTTCGCTCATGCGCAACAGGCCGTCGATGACGGCCGGCGCCGTTGGGCCGCCTCTCTCCCGTTCGAACTCAGTCTTGCGCTCCAGGGGAATGAAGCCGCGGTTGACCAGCACGACGAAGCCACGGTCGGTCCGCATCGGCGTCAGCACCCAATAGCCGCCGCCAAGCTCGGTCACCGCCTGCACAAGCGTGTTGGCGCCGCCCTGGTAGCGTCCCGCCAATCGCACATGGCTGTATTCGTAACCGGCCGCGGTGATGCCGTTCCAGCTCTCCGGGCCAGGCGCATCGACAACCGGGGCATGAATGCGTTGGTCGACACGAGCGATCAGGTCGAGCTTCCAGACCCGCCTTTCCAGTTGCCATATGCCGAGCCCGGCAAACACCAGCACGCCGAGGAGCCCGAGCAGTACAAGGACAAGGCGCGACACGGACGACCTGCCGCCGCGCTCTTGCAGGACGGGACGCGGGCCGATGCCTGTTTGTCCGATCGCCTCGATGGTGGTCCTCCCAGAGCCCGCCGGGCTCATGGCATCTCGCGCATGTCGTGCAGCCCGGGCATCATGTTGGCGTTGAGATGGTACATCACCCAGAGCGAACCGGTCAGCACGATGACAACCAGGATCAGCGTGAAGATCAGCGCCAGCATCGACCATCCGCCTTCCGAGGCGGTGTTCATATGCAGGAAGAAGACCATGTGGACCACGATCTGCACGACCGCGAAGGCCATGATGACGATGGCCGTGGCCTGCTTGTCATCGATGACGCCGCTCATGACCAGCCAGAATGGAATGGCGGTCAGGATCACCGACAGGATGAAGCCGATCAGATAGCCCCGGAGCGATCCGTGTGCTGCCCCACCATGGGCGTGGCCGTGCCCCTCGGCATGATCGTGAGCGCTCATCGCAACATCCCCATCAGATAGACGAAGGTAAAGACGCCGATCCAGACGACGTCGAGGAAGTGCCAGAACATGCTGAGGCACATCAGCCGGCGGCGGTTGGCCTCGATGAGACCGTATCTCGCGACCTGGATCATCAGCGTCACCATCCAGACGATACCGAAGGTCACGTGCAGGCCGTGCGTGCCGACGAGCGTGAAGAAGGACGACAGGAAAGCGCTGCGCTGCGGCGTGGCGCCTTCATGGATCATGTGCGCGAATTCGTAGAGTTCGATCGACAGGAAGGCCAGGCCGAACAGCATGGTCACGGCAAGCCAGGCTTGTGTCGCCGCGACGCGCCCCTTGTCCATGGTCAGCATGGCGAAGCCATAGGTGATCGAGGAGAAGAGCAGCATGGCGGTGTTGACCGCCACCAGATCGAGGTCGAACAGGTCCTTGGGCGCGGGCCCGGCCGCATAGTTGCCGCCAAGCACGCCATAGGCGGCGAACAACATCGCGAAGATCAGACAGTCGCTCATCAGGTAAAGCCAGAAGCCGAGCATGGTTGAGCCGCCTTCGGCGTGCGCATGCTCTTCTTCCAGGTGGAAGACCGGTTCGGTGTCGGCCGTGATTGCCGTCGATGTCATGCTCAAACCCTAACCCTGAGCGGCGAGGAGCGTGGTCCTCGTCTTCTCCGTCTGCGAGACTTCGGCCGCCGGAATGTGGAAGTCGCGGTGATAATTGAAGGTATGGCCGATCGCCGTGGCGATGAGGCAGACGAAGCTCAGCGCCGCCAGCCACCAGATGTACCAGATCAGGCCGAAGCCGAGCGCGACGCTGAAGGCGGCTAGGATGATGCCGGTCCCGGTGTTGCTGGGCATGTGGATCGGTTTGAAGCCGGCGAGCGGCCTGATGTAGCTGGCCTGCTTCATTTCCCACCAGGCATCGTTGTCGCGAATAACCGGCGTGAAGGCGAAATTGTAGGCGGGCGGCGGTGAGGAGGTCGACCATTCGAGCGTGCGGCCGTCCCAGGGATCGCCGGTCGGATCGGCAAGCGCCTCACGCCTGCGGATGGAGACGAAGATCTGGATCAGGAAGGCGGCGATGCCGCAGGCGATCAGCACCGCGCCGAAGGCGGCGATGACGAACCATATCTGCAGCGAGGGATCATCGAACACACGCATGCGGCGCGTCACGCCCATCAGGCCGAGGATGTAGAGCGGCATGAAGGCGAACCAGAAGCCGACCACCCAGCACCAGAACGAGACCTTGCCCCAGAACGGATCGAGCTTGAATCCGAAGGCCTTGGGCCACCAGTAGGCAATGCCGGCGAACAGGCCGAACAGCACGCCGCCGATGATGACATTGTGGAAGTGGGCGATCAGGAACAGGCTGTTGTGCAGCACGAAGTCCGCCGGCGGCACGGCAAGCAGCACGCCGGTCATGCCGCCGACAACGAAGGTGAGCATGAAGGCCAGCGTCCACATCATCGGCAGTTCGAAGCGGATGCGGCCGCGATACATGGTGAACAGCCAGTTGAATATCTTCGCCCCGGTCGGGATCGAGATGATCATCGTGGTGATGCCGAAGAAGGAATTGACGCTGGCGCCGGAGCCCATGGTGAAGAAGTGGTGCAGCCAAACAAGATACGACAGGATGGTGATGACCACCGTGGCGTAGACCATCGAGGTGTAGCCGAACAGGCGCTTGCCGGAGAAGGTCGAGGTGACCTCGGAAAAGACGCCGAACAGCGGCAGGATGAGGATGTAGACTTCCGGGTGACCCCATATCCAGATGAGGTTCACATACATCATCGGGTTACCGCCGAAGTCGTTGGTGAAGAAGTTGGTGCCGACATAGCGATCGAGCGCGAGCAGCGAGAGCACCGCCGTCAGCACCGGGAAGGAGGCGACGATCAGCACGTTGGTGCAGAGCGACGTCCAGGTGAAGACGGGCATGCGCATCATCGTCATGCCGGGCGCGCGCATCTTGATGATCGTGCAGATCAGGTTGATGCCCGACAGCGTCGTGCCGACACCCGCCACCTGCAGCGCCCAGATATAGTAGTCGACACCGACGTCGGGACTGTAGCCGATGCCGGAGAGCGGCGGATAGGCAAGCCAGCCGGTGCGGGCGAATTCGCCGACGAACAGCGAGGCCATGACGAGGATGGCGCCGCCGACCGTCATCCAGAACGAGAAACTGTTGAGGAATGGGAAGGACACGTCGCGCGCCCCGATCTGCAGCGGCACGACGAAGTTCATCAGCCCGGTGACGAAGGGCATCGCCACGAAGAAGATCATGATGACGCCGTGGGCGGTGAAGATCTGGTCGTAGTGATGTGAGTTCAGGTAGCCCTCGGAGCCGTTGAAGGCGATGGCCTGCTGGAGCCGCATCATGATGGCGTCCGAGAAGCCGCGCAAAAGCATGACGAGGCCGAGCACCATGTACATGATGCCGATCTTCTTGTGGTCGACGCTGGTGAACCATTCGCGCCACAGATAGGTCCAGAGCTTGAAATAGGTGATCGCGCCGAGAAGCGCGATGCCGCCGAGCGCCACAGCGACGAAGGTGGCGACGACGATGGGTTCGTGCAGCGGCAGCGACTCCAAGGTGAGGCGGCCGAAAATGAATTTGGTCAGCGTATCGGGCATCGGCTGTCTCTCACAATTCACGCCGCAGCAGGCCGAGAGGCGGCGTATCCGCCTCGGCGCTGCGGCTGTCTGTTCCTGGCCGGAGCAGCCCCGCCCCGCGAAGCGGCGACAGGTTCTTCGCCGGCCAATAGCTCGGCCAGGCATCGCGCGACGCGCGTGAGACGGCAGCCGCCTCTTCCGCCGTGCAGATGCTGGCGACATAGGAGGGGTCGTTTCCGAACACCGCGCCACGCCGCGCGAGCTTGTCGTATTGCAGCGGCAAGGTGTTGCGCACACCGGCAAGACCGAGACCACCCTTGGCGTCGATCGACATCATCTCGTTCATGCACATCTTACCGCGCTCGACGCACAGATTGAGGATGGCGCCATAGAGGTTGGGATCGACGGAGGCGTAGTGCCGGACCGGTTCGTTCTCGCTCGGCTTTTCGAGTTCGAGATAGCTGTCGCGGTTGAGCGCCGCCGACGCGGTCCTGGCCTGTGCCACCCACTGGTCGAAGGCCTGGTCGGACAGGCCGTGGAAGGCGAAACGCATGCCCGAAAAGCCGGCGCCGCTGTAGTTGGCGGAGAAACCGCTATAGGTGCCCGGCCGGTTGATGACGGCGTGCAGCTTCGTCTCCATCGCCGGCATCGCGTAGATCTGTCCGGCAAGGGCTGGGATGTAGAAGGAATTCATCACCGCCGACGAGGTGATGCGGAAATCGATCGGCTGGTTGACCGGCGCCGCCAGCTCATTGACGGAGGCGATGCCGTAATCGGGATAGATGAAGAGCCATTTCCAGTCGAGCGCCACGACCTCGACCCTGAGGGGCTTGTGAAGCTGAGTGACGGGCTGGCCGGGTTCGATCCGGTCGATGCGGCGGTATGGGTCGAGCAGGTGGGTGCCGAGCCAGGTCAGCGCACCAAGGCATATGATGATGAGGAGCGGTGCCGCCCAGATCACCAGTTCCAGTTTCGTCGAATGGTCCCAGTCCGGCGCA
The DNA here is from genome assembly GCF_004791165.1 of Mesorhizobium sp. M8A.F.Ca.ET.218.01.1.1. GTDB lineage: Bacteria > Pseudomonadota > Alphaproteobacteria > Rhizobiales > Rhizobiaceae > Mesorhizobium. The sequence goes on from NZ_SRUZ01000001.1 coordinate 171,482, forward strand.
TAGGTCGCCGAGGCGTTGGATTGCCGGTAGCGCCAGGCGAAAAAGACCGTCAGCGCCATAACCGGCACGATGATGATCAGCATCAGCAGGGTCGAGACCACCAGCAGGTCGCGCTGCTGGGCCGCGACATCGCCCGCCGGCGCGAGCACGACCATGTCGCAGCCGCTCAACAGCCCGGCCAGGGAAAGCAGAAGCAAGGCTCCAAATCGTTTCATCAGACACTGCCCTCGATGGATCGCCGCAGCGCGTTGCGATGTTGCAGTGCGGTATCGACAGAGGGCTACTGCCGGCGACGGCACGGTGACATTGGACAATTTGTCCAATGCCCAGCCGGGCCGGGTCTGGCGCAGTGTGCATTGCACAATGGGATTGCTACAAATGCGTCCCGGGTATTTCATCCACGCGGTGGCGACGGACAAGATGGCTCAGACTTCGACTGCCGAAACAAACAGCGAGTTGATCGGCTCGCATCATGGCCAGGTCAGCGCGGGCGATATCGCGGTCGGCGTGATCGTGGGCAGGACGTCGGAATTCTTCGACTTCTTCGTCTATGCGATCGCGTCCGTCATCGTGTTCCCCAAGCTGGTGTTTCCGACGCATGATCCGCTCGTCGGAACGCTCTACTCCTTCGCCATCTTCGCGCTGGCCTTCATCGCCCGTCCCTTCGGCTCCGTCCTGTTCATGGCGGTCGATCGCGCCTACGGTCGCGGTGCGAAATTGACGATCGCGCTGTTCCTGCTCGGCACCTCGACCGTCGCCATCGCGTTCCTTCCCGCCTATGGCGATATCGGCGCGCTCGCGATCTGGCTTTTGGCACTGGCCCGCATCGGGCAGGGCGTGGCGCTCGGCGGGACGTGGGACGGCCTGCCCTCGCTGCTGGCGCTGAACGCGCCACGGAACCGGCGCGGCTTCTATGCCATGATCCCGCAACTGGGGGCTCCGATCGGCCTCATCGTGGCCAGCGCTCTCTTCGCCTTCTTCGTCGCCAACCTGTCGGCCGACGACTTTCTTGCCTGGGGTTGGCGCTATCCCTTCTTCGTCGCGTTCGCCATCAATGTCGTGGCCCTGTTCGCCAGGCTGCGCATTGTGGTGACGCCCGAATTCTCGAAACTGTACGAGAGCGGCGACCTCCAGCCGACGCGCATAAGGGACACGATCAGGGCCGAGGGCCGCAATGTCGTTATCGGCGCCTTCGCGCCGCTGGCGAGTTTCGCCCTGTTCCACATGGTGACGGTGTTTCCGCTCTCCTGGGTGTTCCTGTTCACCAATGAGGGGCCGGCGCGCTTCCTGGCGATCGAGGCGGTGAGCGCGCTGTTCGGCATCGCCGCCATCGTCGCGTCAGGCCCGCTCGCCGATCGTGTCGGACGCCGCGCGCTGCTCGGCGGTTCGGCGATCGCCATCGCGACGTTCAGCGGCTTTGCCCCGCAGCTGCTGGATGGCGGCACCGTTGGCGAGGCCCTGTTCATGGTGCTGGGCTTCATCCTGCTGGGGCTGAGCTTCGGGCAATCGTCGGGTGTCGTCGCATCGAGCTTTTCGCGACAGCATCGCTATACCGGTTCGGCGATAACCTCGGATCTCGCCTGGATGTTCGGCGCCGGCTTCGCGCCACTCGCGGCATTGCTTTTGGCCGGCAATTTCGGCCTCATCGCCGCGGGCGCCTACCTGCTTTCGGGCGCGGCCTGCACCTTGCTTGCCTTGTGGATCGATGGACGGCGTTCGGCCGCGGACCGTCCGACCGACTGAACGCTCTATGGCGGCGAGGGTCAGCGAGCGTCGCAGGGCGGCTGCCCCGCCGGTCAGCGGAACATCGAACCGCCATCGACGTCGAGCGCCGCGCCATAGACGAAGCTCGCGGCGTCGGAGCACAGGAACAGGATCGCGGCGGCCATGTCGTCGGGCCGGCCCATGCGGCGTATGGGCAGATTGGCTGCGATGCGGTCCTTGAGGGCCGGGTCGATGTGGGAATGCATCGGCGAATCGGTCGGCCCCGGATTGAGGGCGTTGATGCGCACCGCCTTTCCCGCCAGTTCGCGCGCGACCGACTTCACCAGCGACAGCGTGCCGGCCTTCGAGGCCGCATAGGCCGTGTCGGCGATAAGGCCGCCACCGCCATGCACGCCGGCGTCCGATGCCACGCAGACGATGTTTCCCCCGCCGCTGCCCTGCATGCGCTGCACCGCGCCTTGGACCGTGAAGAAGGTGCCCAGCAAGTTGACGCCCAGCACGCGCTGCCAGTGCGCCCAATCCTGGTCGGGGATTCGCTTGGCGGTGATAATCGCGGCACAGGTGACGACATTGTCGAGCCGCGCCAGCCTGGCATCGCAATAGTCGAACATGCGCCCGATGCTGTCGGGATCACCCATGTCGGCCACCACCTTGTGCGGCGTCCCGGCCATCCCGCCCAGCTCTTCATGGCGCCTTGCAAGGCCGTCCGCATCACGGTCGCACATCACGACCTCGGCCCCCTTGGAGAGGAATGCACGGGCGGTTTCGAAACCCATGCCGCTTGCGGCACCGGTCACCAGCACAGTCTTGCCGGCAAAGCTGTCCGGGGCAAATGTGGCGTATGCGTCGATCATGATTTCTCCATGAGATCGAAAGAGGGATGGCCAGCCGTAGGCGAGGCCTGTGACGTTGGCGCGAGCCGGTTCAGGCCTTCAGGTGCAGCGTCACCAGCACTGTACATTCGGCGCCGCTGTCGAACCTTGCCGCGACGCGCAGCCAGTTGCCGAAATGGGCTAGCCGCGCCATCGCCACGGCGTCGCGCTCCTTTGGCATCGGAAACTCGGTGCCCTCGCGCAGCCAGTGCATGCCGTCCGGCGAGACCTCGACCCATGCCGTGGCGATGGGGCCGACGGGTTGCTTGAGCGCCCGCACGAAGAAGATCGCCTCGCGCGCCCATCCCGCCTCGTAGGGCTCGCTGGCGGCTTCGCCACGCCAGCGTTCGTTGCGGGAGACGACCGCGGTGATGTTCTCGGGCAGCATCAGAAATCTCCCGAGATGCAGATGGAATCGACGTAGAGGAAGGCTCGTTTGGCGACGTCGGTTTCGGCGAAAAGGCCGAAGTTGAGCATGCACCACAGGTTCTTCATCGCCGGGATGCGGATCGAATCGAAGCCCGAGAGATCAAAGCTGCGATCGTTGCACCTGAGCCCGAGCGCCGTCATCGTCGCCAGATCGAAATCGAAGCACAAATACGTCCAGTTCACCTTGGTGGGGATTTCGTTGTAGCACAGACGCTGCGATCCGCCGGGAAGATCGACCCAGCCCTCCGGCGACAGATGGTAGTGGCTGATCGTCTTGTTGTCGGTGCCGATCGGGGTGATCCTTTCGGTCTCGCGCTTGTACTGCCATTTCTGCAGATGCTGGCCGTCGAGCGCGTTCAAGAAGCGCAGATGCGGCATGACGCGATCGTTGTTGCCGTCCTGGTCCCCGCCCTGCAGATCGAAGAGGAGGCCGACGGAGCGCACGTCGGTTTCGGACAGCTTCAGCGTGTTGGCCTCCGGCTTGAAGGTAAAATAAATTTCGAAACGGATCGGCCCGCGTTTGCGGAATGTGTGGCGTTTGATGGCGACGTTGCGGGCGCCCGCCACCGGTCGCGTCGCGATCTTGAGGGCATAGGACGAATCCATCCCGCCATGCGAGCCCGCGTCCCAGTGGGCGAGCGTCGACAGCATCGCGCTGGTGTGCTGCGCGTAGCCCGGCAGCATGGTGTCGAGATCGTCCTCGTAGTTGCCGACAAGCTGCGACCAGCCGCAATGACCGCGCGCGAAATTGTCGAACGACAATATCCGCGGCAGCGGATCGAAACGGCTGAGCGCGGGGTCCGCGCGCAGCAGCGCCAAGCGCATCGCCTCGGTCAGGTCGCCGGTCTGGTCTGGAGTCTGGTTCTTCATCTGGTCTTCGGCCTCATTCGGCTTTCAGTTTCTTGACGGCTTTCCAATCGATTTCGATGCCGAGCCCGGGTTTTTGCGGGACATCGAGCGTGCCGTTCTTCTGCCTGACGCAGCCGGGCGCGAGATCGGCCAGATGCGTCTTGAACGGGCTGACATCACACTCGCATTCCATCACGCCGAAGTTCGGCATAGCGGCTGCCAGGTGGACGCTTGCGGTCTCGCAGACGATGCCGGACATGCCGATATGCGGAGCGTAGCGGACGTCATGCGCGGCGGCGTATTCGGCCATGCGGCGCGTCTCGGAGATGCCGCCGGCGCGCGCCACGTCCGGCTGCAGCACCGATAGCGTGCGGTTGGCGATCAGGCGTTGCGCCTGGTCGAGGGTGAAATTGCTCTCGCCCCCGGCCAGCGGTACGTCGCAGCGCCGACGCAATTCCTCATAGCCCTGCTCGTTCTCCGGCTGCAGCGGCTCCTCGAACCAGAAATAGCCATTTGCCGAAAGCGCGCAGCCGACCTCTACGGCCTCGTCCAGATTGTAGGCCCAGTTCGCATCGACACAGAGCCCGATCGCGTCTCCGGCCCGCTTGCGGATGCGCTCGATGCGCTTGCAGGCGTCCCGCACAGGGCGTGCCATCTTGACCTTGATGCATGTAAAACCCTCGGCGACGTAGCGGTCGAGTTCAGCGTCGGCGGCTTTGTCGTCGACCCAGTTGACGGCCGCCGCGTAGACGTCGATGCGATCACGTCCGACGCCGCCAAGAAGTTTGGCGATCGGCTGTCCGGTTGCCTTGCCCAGTATATCCCATAGCGCGATATCGACGCCGGCGATGGCCTCGATCAGCATACCGCCTGCCCTGCCCGACAAAGCGCGGCGCATCGACTGCCACAAGGCGCCGATGTTGCGAGCGTCCTGGCCGAGCAGGCGCGGCCTGAGTGAACTTTCGATCAACTCGACATAGGCCTTGGGTGAAAATCGCGCCAGGGTTTCGCCGACCCCGCCAATGCCGTCGGTGGTGCGCACTTCGACCAGAACCAGCGACACCTTTTCGTAGACGCCCCATGACGTGACCGTCGGCCTGGGCAGCGTCTGACTGAGGGGATGGGCTATCACCTCGGCAATCTTCAGCGGCCCGGCCACGGTTGGATCGCTCATGCGCATCGATACCAGACTTCCCTCGTCCCTGCGGATGGCTCGTCATAACGCTCACTTATAAACTTAGCAACCAGAAAACTTAGTTGCTATGTTTGGGACAATCGTGCTAGGCAGCCAAAAGAGGATCCCGAATGGCCACAGAAGCAGCACGCAAATCGATTTTCGCCGTGAAGCCCGCGAGCCCATCACGCCTCGCGGATGGGGTCTCAGATGCAATCGCAGCGGCGCTGTTCGACGGGCGCATCGCCCCTGGCGAGGCGTTGCCGCCGGAAGGCGAGATCGCCCGGGAGTTCGGCGTCTCCAAGCCGATTGCACGCGAGGCGCTGCGCCAGCTGACCAGCGCGGGCCTGGTGTCGACGCAGCAAGGCAAGGTCGCGCGCGCCAAGGCGCTCAGTGGCGAGCCTATGGACCGCATCTATGCCTATGCCGTCCGTTCAAGCCTGACGCGGCTTCAGGAAGCCAACGAGATGCGCCGGGTCATCGAGGTCGGCATCGCCCGGCTTGCCGCCGAGCGCCGCGATCCGCGGGGGCTGGACCTGATGCGCCAGGCTTTGCTCGACATGCGGGCCGGCATTGGCAAGCCGGGTGATTTCACGCAGGCCGACATCATGTTCCACCTCGGCCTCGCGACAGCCACTGGAAATTCCATGATCCGCATCCAGATGGAAGGGATGCGTTCGGTCCAACGGGAGGTTTCGGAGCTGTTCTCACGACGCTCCAATCGCACCGAGGCGGATTGGCGCGCCACCGTTGAACGGCACCAGGCAATCCATGACGCGATCGCGGCGGGCGACACCGACCTCGCGGACCGGCGCGTCCACGAACACTTCGACGCGGCCGACATCGCTTCGTTCGAGGTCGCCGACAAGCTCGGGGAGCCGTCGCCTTGAGCCAGGACCGTTTTTCCCTTGCCGGTCGTCGAGCGCTGGTCACCGGCGCCAGCTCCGGCATCGGGCGCGCGGTTGCGATCGCCCTTGCCCAGCAGGGGGCCACGGTCGCGCTGCACCATTTCGGCGACGCCGCCGGAGCGCGCGACACGGCTGCGGCCATCGGTCTCGGCACCGTTGTGCACGAGGCCGATTTCACCGACAGCAGGGCAATGTCGGCCTTTGCGGACGAAGTCGGCAACGGCGCCATCGACATCCTGGTCTCGAACGGCGCGATCGAGCGACGCCGTGCCTGGGGCGAAGTCGACGAAGCGCATATCCAGGCACATGTCGCGGCCAACTTCACGGCCCTGTTCACCTTGGCCACGCGGCTGGTTCCAGCCATGGCAAAGCGCGGATGGGGGCGCGTGGTGGCGACCGGCAGCGTGATGGCGAGGCGGCCGCGCGCCGAAACGATCGTCTACGCGTCGCTGAAGGCGGCGCAACTGACGGCGGTGCGCGCCATGGCGCGTGACGTCGCGCCTCATGGCGTCACCATGAATGTGGTGTCGCCCGGCGCGATCGAGACGGAGGCCACCGCCGAGCGGTACCGGGACGCCGCTTTCCGCCAGGCGGTTGCGGCGAAGATTCCCGCCGAACGCCACGGCCAGCCCGACGACGTCGTCGGCGCTTTCGTTTTCCTGTGCAGCGATGCGGCCCGCTACATCACCGGTGCCGACATCCCCGTCGATGGCGGTTGGACGATCGGTGACGCGCCCGGTGCCTTGCCAGGAGCGACAGCATGACCACACGCCGCCGGCCGGGCCATTGATATCGCGCCCACAGTTGTTGAGTGACCATCAGCGTTTCGGGAGGAAATCATGAAGACCGCAATCAAGCTCGCACTATCGGCCGTGGCGCTGTGCGCCCTATCGGCACAGTCGATGGCCCAGGAACTCCGGATGACGGTGTGGACCGGCAACGAGGCCCATCTCAAGATGCTGAACGGCATCGCCGCGGGTTTCATCGCCAAGCACCCGGGCGTCACGGTGAAGTTCGAGACCGTTCCGGTCGCCGACTATACGCAGAAGCTCACCTTCCAGGTCGCCGGCGGTAACGCCCCCGATATCGCCTGGATGATGGAAGATGCCGCACCGGCCTTCGAGAACGCCGGCCTACTCATGGACATCGGCCCGACGCTGAAGGCGACCGAGGGATACAATTTCGAGGATTTCTCCGAGCCGGCGATGGCGCTCTGGCAAAAGGACGGCAAGGTCTACGGCATGCCGTTCTCGACCTCGCCTTTCCTGATTTACTACAACAAGGACATGTTCGACAAAGCGGGTCTCGAAGATCCCAACCAGCTTGCCGCGAAGGGCGAGTGGAACATGCAGAAATTCCAGGAGGTCGCCAAGAAGGTCACCGACGCCAATCCCGGCAAATGGGGCTTCGAGTTCAAGGACGGCGAAGGCTATGCATCGCGCATGACGCACGCCTTGCTGCCACCCGTGCGCGCCTATGGCGGCGATCTGTGGGCCAACGGCCAGTGCGGCCTGGATAAGCCGGAAGCGGTGGCCGCCGTCAAGCAGCTCCACGACATGGTGTTCAAGGACAAGTCGATCGTGCCGCCGGGGGAACAGGGCGACTATTTCTCCGGCAATTCGGCGATGACCGTGAACCAGATTTCGCGAGCCTCGAAGATGCCCGAGGCGGGTTTCAAATGGGGCATCGCTCCGCTGCCTTCGGGACCTGCCGGCGAGGCTCCGGTCATCGGCCAGGCCGCGCTGACCGTCTTTGCATCGGGCAAGAACACGGAGCTCGCCGCCCAGTTGGTCGCCGAGATGACCAGCAGGGACAATGTGGCTGTCATGGCGCAGTTCTTCCCGCCGGCCCGCAAGAGCGTTCTGGAGAGCAACGCCTTTGTCAATTCCAACAAGCTGATCCCGCCGGAACAGATGAAGAGCGTGGCCGCTGCGATCGTCAACGGCCGCGTCCATCCCTCGCATGAGCATGTGCCGCAGATCTTCGCGGCGATGGCGCCGCGCGTCGACGCGTTGTGGCGGGCCGACGCCAATGTCGAAGACGCGCTGAAGGGCGTCTGCGCAGCCATCCAGCCGCTGCTCTGACAGGGGCTCCGCTTCGTGGCCGGCAAGGCATTCCGGGACAATGCGGCGCGCGCTGCGGGCGCGCCGTGGTTGACCTTGAAGACCAGGGAAATGCTTGAAGCGTGGCTGTTCGTCAGCCCGACACTGATCGGCTTCCTGATCTTCTTCCTCGGCCCGCTGGTCGCCATTTTCTACTATTCGACGACCGAGTGGAACCTGCTCAGCCAGCAGGCGACGTTCGTCGGGCTCCGCAATTTCCACAACGTCCTGCTGGAGAATCCCGACTTCTGGCATGTCGTGCGCAATTCCGTGATCTTCGCGCTGGGGCTCGTGCCCCTGAACATGGCACTGGCGCTCTCGCTTGCGCTGGCGCTGTCGCGGCCGTTCTTCGGCGTCGTCTTCTTTCGCACGGTATTCTTCGCGCCGGTGGTCACGTCGGCGATTGCCTGGGCGATCGTCTGGAAATTCATGCTGCAAGGTGAAGGCGGCGCCGTGAACCAGATGCTGGCCTGGATCGGCATAAACGGTCCGAACTGGCTGCGCGAGCCCAACTGGGCGATGGCGGCGGTCATCGTCACCCGCGTCATCAAGATGGTCGGGCTCAACATGATCCTCTACATCGCGGCGCTGCAGTCGATACCGCGCGACTACGAGGAAGCGGCGACGCTGGAAGGCGCTTCGCGCTGGCAGGTCTTCCGCATGATCACCTGGCCGCTGCTTGCGCCAACGACGCTCGTCATCATGGTTCTGACGACGATCGGGTCGTTCAAGGTGTTCGACCACATCTACCAGATGACCGGCGGCGGCCCGGAAAACGGCACGCTGGTACTGGCGTTCTACATCTACCAGCAGGGCTTCAAATTCTTCAACGTCGGCTACGCGGCCGCACTGGCGCTGATCATGTTCGTCATCGTCATGGCGCTGACCCTGGTGCAGGTGATGCTGCGGCGGAGGGATATGGAGTGACCGCGCGCCGGACCGAGATCCTCTATCGTATCTGCTGGACCGTGGCCCTGCTGCTGCTGGCGGTGCCCTTCGTGTTCCCGTTCCTGTGGATGATTTCCGGTGGCTTCAAGAGCACCACCGAAATCTTCGGCACGCCGACCTTGATCCCGCGCATCTGGCGCTTCGAGAATTTTGTCGAAGTGTTCACCTATCAGCCCTTCGCGCGGCAGTATTTCAACTCGCTCTACATTGCCGCGACGGTGACGGTGCTGACCCTGTTCATCGCCTCGCTGGCAGGCTATGCGCTGGCGCGCATCCGTTTTGCGGGTGCGGGTCTTTTGATGCTGTTCCTGGTGATGGCGCTGATGGTGCCGGAGGAGGTCACCATCATCCCGAACTTCTTCCTGATCCGCGCCATGGGCCTGATCGACACGCACTGGCCGCTCGTCCTGCTGCCGGTCTTCGGCCCGCAGGGCGTGGTGGCGACGTTCCTGATGCGCCAGTTCTTCCTGGCGCTGCCCAAGGAACTCGAGGATGCCGGCAAGATGGATGGACTATCGCGCTTCGGCGTCTGGTTGAAGATCGCGCTGCCCATGTCGCGGCCGGCGCTTGCCGCGGTCGCGATCATCACTTTCCTGCATTCGTGGAACCTGTTCCTCGAACCGCTGATCTTCCTCAGCTCGCTGGAGAAGTTCACGCTGCCGCTGGCGCTGTCCAATTTCAACGACAGCTACGGCCTGCCCCTGTGGAACCTGCAACTGGCGGCGACGAGCCTGGCGGTGGTTCCCATCCTCATCATCTATCTGATCGCCCAGCGCCAGATCATCGAGAGCTTCGCCCTCTCCGGCGTCAAGGGATAAGGGACGTCATGACAAAGGTTCTGCTCAAGGACATCCGCAAGAATTTCGGTACTGTCGAGGTCATCCGCGGCGTCGACCTCGAGATCGAGGATGGCGAGTTCGTGGTCTTCGTCGGTCCGTCGGGATGCGGGAAGTCGACGCTGCTGCGGCTGATCTCCGGCCTTGAGCATATCAGCGACGGCGAACTCCACATTGGCGGCCGCCTGGTCAACGAGGTGCCGGCGGCCAGGCGCGGCGTGGCCATGGTGTTCCAGTCCTACGCGCTCTATCCGCACCTGACGGTCCGCGACAACATGGGTTTCGGTCTCAAGGTCCGCAAAGTGCCGGCCAGTGAACGCGCCCGCCGCGTCTCTGAAGCCGCCGCGACGCTGAAGCTCGAACCGTTGCTCGACCGTTTCCCGCGTCAGTTGTCGGGCGGACAGCGCCAGCGCGTGGCCATCGGCCGGGCCATCGTCGGCAATCCGGACGTCTTCCTTTTCGACGAGCCGCTCTCGAACCTCGATGCCGAACTGCGTGTCCACATGCGCTCCGAGATCGCGGCGTTGCACCAACGCCTGTCGACGACGATGATCTATGTGACCCACGACCAGATCGAGGCCATGACGCTTGCCGACAAGATCGTGGTGTTGCGCGACGGCAGGATCGAACAGGTCGGCTCGCCCCGCGACCTCTACGACAGCCCGCGGACCATCTTCGTCGCTCAGTTCATCGGCAGCCCCAAGATGAACATTCTGCCACTTGCCGACGGACAGCCGATCGCGCTTGGCGCGTCGGTCCCCGCGACGGCCACGTCGGTCGGCATTCGACCCGAGCACCTGTCGCTGGGCCAGCCCTCGAACAGCACGTTGCGCGGCAAGGTAGGGCTGGCGGAATATACCGGCGCCGTCACGCTGCTCCATGTCGCGCTGGATGGGGGCCAGACCTGCCTCGTCATCCACAATCAAGGACCGGCGCCCGAAACCGGCGCCGAGGTCGGCCTGCGGGCCGAACCCGGACATCTGCATTTCTTCGACAAGGAAGGACGGGCGGTCTGATATCTGCCGCGCGATCAAGCAGCGCGACGCTCCTGCGATCCGTGCCTTACGATCTATCCCGCCGCCAGCGCCGTGACTTCCCGCCGAAACGGCAATGCGTCGCCGATGTCGGGTTCGTCCAGCTCGCGGGCGAAGCGGTGGCCGGCATAGGTTGCCCATGCGATGGGCCCCGGTGCTTCGGCGTCGCCGATGACCTTGACCGAACGGATGCCATTGTCGGCCCACTCGTTTTCCCGGACCTTGAGATCGCGCCAAACGGCGTCGTCCTGATTGCGAGAGGTGACCAGGACGACGGCGTCCGCCGCCAGATTCTGCGTTGCGCCGGTGTAGACGCAAGCCGTCACGACACCGCCTGAAGCGACACTCACGACGCTCCTGTTGAGCACGATATCGACCCCGAGCTCCGCCAGGCGGCGGTGGATGGCCCCCTGCTCCAGCGTGTTGCGGGTCCAGTCCGAGACATAGGCCGATGGCGTCACCAAGGTCACCTTCGTTCCCTGACGGGCCATCAGCTCGGCGAGTACGCCGCCCATGTAGTAGTGGTCGTCGTCGAACAGCACGACCTTGCCGCCTGGTACCTTGCCGGCCATCAGATCATCGGGCGTATGAACCGACATCGCGGCGTCGATCGGCATCGGCACGACATGGGCACGCGCGACGCCATCGCGGCGCCAGGTCGATCCGGTGGCGATGGCGACGTTCTGGAAGCCGAAGGACAGGATGTCATCCGCCGTCAGCCGGCTTTCGAAATAGATGTCGACATCAGGCATCTGGCCGAGCTGATGCTGCCGATAGTCGCGCACCCTGCCCCAGGCGGACAGGCCTGGAAGTTTGCTTTCGCGCGCCACGCGCCCGCCAAGCTCGGTACCTGCTTCCGCGATGGCCACCTTGTAGCCGCGCATGCCGAGCGCACGCGCGGCCTCCAGTCCGGCAGGCCCGGCGCCGACGATCAGCACGCTGTCGCTGTCGCCCTTGGCCTGCATGCGCTCCGGATGCCAACCCTTGCGCCATTCCTCCATGAAGGTCGGGTTTTGCGTGCAGCGCGAGATCGACATGGTCATGTCGCCGGTGATGCAGATGTTGCAGCCAATGCATTCGCGGATGTCCTCGATGCGGCCCTCCTCGACCTTCCTCGGCAGGAAGGGATCGGCGATCGACGGGCGGGCGCAACCGATGAAGTCGAGCGTGCCTGACCTGATCATTCTCACCATCACGTCGGGCGAGGTGAAGCGGCCGACGCCGACGACCGGCTTCGAGGTCAGCTTCTTGATGCCCGACACCAGGTTTTCCTGCGCCGCCTCTTCCTTGAAGCGCGACGGGCCGGAGCAATCCTCCCAGGCGCCGTGCGCGAGATCCCACAGATCGGGCAGGTCGGCATGCATCTCGATCATGTCGCGGACTTCCGAATTGGCAAAGCCGAGCTCGCCGATCATCTCGTCCAGCGACAGCCTGAGCGTCAGGCCGCAGGTGTCGCCGATCGCGTCGCGCCCTTCCTCGATCAGCTCGCGCATCAGCCGCGAACGGTTTTCCAGCGAGCCGCCATATTCGTCGCCGCGCTGGTTGGTGGCCGTCGACAGGAAATGCTGGATGATGCCGAAACCGTGCGCGCCATAGAGGCACACCAGGTCGAAACCCGCCTGCTTCGCGCGTTTGAAGGCATTGCGGTGCCAGCGACGCAGGTCGCGGATGTCCTGCTTGTCCATGGCGCGTGCCTGCACCGGATCGTTGGTGAAGGTGCGGATCGGCAGGGCCGACGGCCCTCGCGGCACCTCCTTGGTGTAGAGGTTGGGACCGTTGATCCCGGAATAGGCGAGCTGGATGCCGGCCAGCGCGCCGTGCTCGTGCATGGCTCTCGCCATCTTGGCCAAGGCCGGAATGTCGGCGTCGTCCCATAGCCGCAATTCGATGAAGGGCGTGATCTCGGAAGTGTGGTGCATCTCCGTCTGCTCGGTGAAGATGACGCCCCATCCGCCTTCCGACTTGATGCGGCGCATCTCGGCCGCGGCCGACGGATCTCGATAGCCGCCGCCATTACAATGCGGAACCTGATAGAAACGGTTCTTGGCCGTTACCGGACCTATCTTCATCGGCTCGAACAGGATGTCGTAGCGTTGGTCGCGCATGGTGCTTCCTCCGTGCCGGCCCGGCACTGCCGGTCCCGCCGAGACTACTCATAGATTGGAGCCGGCGCGGGAAAACTACGGATTTCTTCTGCGCCGATTAGGACGCGCCTAATCGCGCGCGCCGGCGCGGATTAGTCTGTGTTGAACCGGGGCTGAGCGAAATGCGACTTCAGGGCATTGGCGGCATGGTGCTAGACAGCCAGGACCTCACAGCGAGACTGGAACATGGACAGTATCAGGATACTCGAAAGGCTGATTGCATTCCCGACGGTGAGCCGCGACTCGAACCTCGACCTGATCGGCTATGTGACCGACTTGCTCGAAGCGAACGGCGTTGCCTGCCAGATCGTCCGCAGCGCGGACGGACACAAGGCCAACCTCTTTGCCACCATCGGCCCGGCCGACCGGCCCGGTGTCATGCTGTCGGGCCACACCGACGTCGTTCCCGTCGACGGCCAGAACTGGACGCTGCCGCCGTTCGAAATGACCGAGCATGACGGCAAGCTTTATGGACGCGGCGCTGCGGACATGAAGGGTTTTGTGGCCTGCGCGCTCGCGGCCTGCGTCAAGGCCTCCAAGATGGCGCTTCGGACGCCGCTGCATCTGGCGCTCTCCTATGACGAGGAAGTCGGCTGCCTGGGCGTGCGCGACCTGATCGAAATGCTGAGCGCGGCGCCGCAACGCCCGCTGCTGTGCATCGTCGGCGAGCCAACCAACATGCAGGTGGCGACCGGGCACAAGGGCAAGCTTGCCGCTCGCGCCATCTGCAGGGGACGCGAAGGCCATTCGGCGCTCGCCCCACTGGCGCTCAATGCCATCCATCTCGGCTGCGATTTCGTGCGCGCCTTGCGCGACGAACAGGAGCGGCTGGCCCGCGACGGCGCCCGCGACGGCGACTACGACATTCCCTACACGACGGTGCATGTCGGCAAGATCAATGCCGGCGTCGCGCTCAACATCGTGCCCAACCTGTGCCAGGTCGATTTCGAGATCCGCAACGTTGCCGCCGACAATGCCGCCGGCATTCTCGACAGGCTGCGCATTGCTGCGGCGCGCATCGCTGAGGACGCGGCTTCGATCGCGGCCGAGGCCGCGATCGAAATCGAGATCACCAATACCTATCCGGGCCTCGACACGCCGGCCGCATCGGCGGCGGTGGCTTTCGTCAAATCGCTGACTGGTGCCAACGACACGATGAAAGTCGCGTTCGGCACGGAAGGCGGCTTGTTCAGCCGCGATCTCGGCACGCCTGCCGTCGTCTGCGGGCCGGGCTCGATGGCGCAGGGACACAAGCCGGATGAATTTGTCAGCGTCGAACAGCTGCGGCGTTGCGACGGGATGCTGGACAGATTGCTGGAACGGCTCACGGACGGCTGGCCGTGATGCGAATGGCAGCCCTCACTTCACGATGCGTTCGGTGCCGAAGACACCCTGCTCGACGACGAAGCGGCGGCAGTGGTCGATGAAGGCCTGCACCGTCAGCGTGCGATGCTCGGCGTTGGGCAAGGCAATGCCTATGGTCAGCGGCCTGAGGTCCCCCAGCAAAGGCACGAAGACCAGCAATTTTCCGTCCGGCGACATGGTGTTGAGCGGCCGCATATTGGCGATACCGTAGCCGAAGCCATTGGCAACCATCGAGCGCATCACGGCGATGTCGCCGGTGCGCTCGACGATCTTGGGCCGCAGGCCCCTGGGCTGGAAAGCCGACAGGAAGTATTCGCGGCTGTAGGGCAGATCGAGCAGCACCATCGGCTCATCGACCAGTTCCTCGGGGGTGATGCCTGCCTTCGCCGCCAGGCGATGCGCGGCCGGAAGCATCACATAGGCCGGCAACTGCATCAGCGGCTCGAAGGTCATGTCCTGCGACAGCTCCAGATCGTAAGTCAGCGCGGTGTCTATCTCGCCACGCTGCAGCATCTCGAACAATTGGCCCTGGTTGCGTTCGAATTGCCGGACGCGCACATCGGGATAGGCATCCTCGAATTTCTTGCGCAGCGCCGGCAGCACGATCTGCGCGAAAGTGAGCAGGCAGCCGATCGCCAGCGGTCCGCGCACCTTTTCGGCGATGTCGCCGGCAATGTCGTGCAGCGCGTCGGCATCATTGAGCAGCCGCGCGGCTTCCTTGAGAAACAGGCGTCCGCCCGCGGTGAGCGCCAGGGCATGCGAGTGCTTGCGCACGAAAAGCTGGACACCGAACTCGGCTTCGAGCTGAGCGATCGACGCCGAGATGGACGGCGGCGAGACATTCACCTGCTCGGCCGCCTTGGCGATCGAACCCGCTTCGCCAACGGCGACGAAATATTCGAGCTGTCTGAGCGTAAAGCGGAGCGGCATGGTTCTATGTTGCCGGTTTGCGGCTGGTGATCAAGTCGCGGCCACTCCTCAGTACTTGATCCAGGTGGTCTTCAGCGCGGTGTATTTGTCCAGCGCGTGCAGCGACAGGTCGCGCCCGAAACCGGACTGCTTGAAACCGCCGAAGGGAGTCATCGGGCTCAGCGCATCGACGGTATTCACGGAAACCGTGCCCGCGCGCAGCCTTTCCGCGAGGCGATGCGCCCGCGACAGGCTGTCGGTCCACAGCGATGCAGCCAGGCCGTAGACACTATCGTTGGCGATGCGAAGCGCCTCGTCTTCGGTGTCGAAGGCGATCACCGACAGAACCGGACCGAAGATCTCGTCGCGGGCAAGCGGGTCGTCGGGCGACACGTTGTCGAAGATCGTGGGCTGCACGAAACTGCCGCGCCCATCGACGGCGACCCGGTCGCCGCCGGTCACCAGCCGTGCCGACTTCCTGCCGCCATCGATGAAACGCATGACGGTCGCGGCGTGGCGCGCGTCCACCATCGCACCCATCCTGGATGCTGGGTCGAGCGGATCGCCGGGCTGGGTCGCGGTTGCGCGCTCTGCCAGTTTCTCGACCAGCGCATCCTTGATGCCGCGTTCCACCAGAAGCCGGGAATTGGCCGAGCAGACCTGTCCCTGGTTGAAGAAGATGCCGAAGGCGGCCATGTCGGCGGCCGCATCCAGATCGCCGCAATCCGCGAACACCAGATTGGGGCTCTTGCCACCGGTCTCCAGCCAGACCTGCTTCATGTTCGACTGGCCGGAATATTGCAGGAACATCTTGCCGACAGCGGTCGACCCCGTGAAGGCGAGGCAATCCACATCCATGTGGCGGCCAAGCGCCTGGCCAGCCGTCTCGCCGAGGCCGGGCACGACATTGAGCACGCCGGCGGGCAGGCCCGCCTCCATGGCAAGCTCGGCCAGCCTGAGCGCCGAGAATGGCGATTGCTCGGCGGGTTTCAGCACCACCGAATTGCCAGCGGCTAGCGCGGGCGCGCATTTCCAGGTCGCCATGTCGAGCGGAAAGTTCCACGGCACAACGGCGCCCACGACCCCAAGCGGCTCACGCCGCACCAAGGCGAGGTCACCCCGGCCCGTCGGCGCCACCTCGTCATAGACCTTGTCTATCGCTTCGGCGTACCACTGGAAGATCGCCGCCGACCCCGGCACGTCGATTGTCGCCGCGTCCTTGATCAGCTTGCCCATGTCCAGCGATTCCAGCAGCGCCAGCTCCTGCAGGTTCTCGCGCAGCAATTCCGCCAGCCGCAGCAGCACCTGCTTGCGATGCTGAGGGCTCGCTCGCGACCAGACGCCAGCCTCAAAACTGCGCCGCGCCACAGCGACCGCGAGGTCGATGTCCTCTTCGCCGCAGGAAGCAACCTCGGCGAGCGTTGCGCCCGTGGCCGGATTGATGCTGGCGAAGGTCCGGCCAGAGCGGGCGGGCACCGCCTTGCCGTCGATGAACGCCCTGTCGCGAAAGCGGATCGCCGACGCCTTGCCGATCCAATCCTTATGACTGAGTTCGCTCATGCTGGCTCCAGATGTCGGACTATTCGTCACCGGGAACGCCATAGCTTGGCGCACCGGACGGATTGAGAGCGCGCGTGACATAGGCGTCGAGCTGGGGCTTGTAGATCTCCCACAGCGCCGCCAACTGCTCGATCGGGCAGTCCTCGGTCCAGTCGCAACGCAGGTCCGCGACCGGCCATGAAACATCGCGCACCAGCTTCATGCCGGCGGAGCGGACAGGTCCCGCCTCCCCGCCTGCATCGAGCGCGGCCCGCATGGTGGCGATCAGCCGGTCGCCGAGATCGCCTTCGGAGGCGAGAAAGGCGTCGACCATGGCTTGCGGAACCCTGTCGCTGGCAAGCAGATTGCCGCCGCAGGCGACGTCCTCGCCGCGCGCCTCGGCCCAGATGCCGAGTGCTTTCGGTCCCGAATGGATTGCGCTGCCGCCGGCCGCGTCGACCGCCAGCACCTGCCGGTATTCGCTGAAAGCGGCCGTGCGCTTCAGAATCGCGACGGCTTCAGCGGCGGAGGCACCTCGCGCCATCAGCTCCAGCGCCCGTGGCCCGAGCGTCGGGTCCGTGACGTTCTGGCTGGCAACCGCGCCGACGCCGGCCTGCGCGTAGGCGCAGCGGGCCGCGACGGCGGGAGACGACGAGGACACCGCCACTCCGAACATGCCTGTGCGCCGGCACCGCGCGACGATGGAGAAGGTCATGGCCTAGTCCGGGATGATGGCTGTGCATCATCCGGGATTACGGCGGTGCCGTCGATCTCGACCAGCCATTCCGGCCGCGCCAGGGCCGATACGACAAGGCCGGTCGAAACCGGATGCACGCCTTTGATGTATTCGCCCATTGTCCGGTAGACGGCTTCGCGATGGCGCACGTCTGTCAGATAGATCACCACCTTGACCAGATGCTCCATCGTGCCGCCGCATTCCTCTATGAGCTGCTTGATGTTCTGCATGACCTTGTGGGTCTGCTCGACCGGATCGTGGCTGCCGATGTTTTTGGCGGTGTCGAGATCCTGCGGGCACTGGCCGCGCAGATAGATCGTGCGGCCACCTCGCGTGACGACCGCCTGGCACAGATCGTTGTCGAGCTTCTGCTCGGGATAGGTATCCTTGGTATTGAAGGTGCGAATTCGCGTATGCGCCATATTGGTCTCCATCAGGTCGGGCTCGCGGCGGTCGTCGGCTTTGGTCAGGCGTCCACTGGCTCGCGCTTCGCGGCGGCGTCGTAGGCCAGATATTTGCGCTGCGTCGAAATACGGTCGGCCACGTGCTTGGCGTCGTGCCAGACGCCCCAGATAAAACTGGAACCCCTTCTCGATTGCCAGGGCAAGCCCAGGAAATAGATTCCGGGTTCCGTCGAGACGCCGCGCTGGTGCCTTGGCCTTCCCTTCTCGTCAAAGGCATCGACCTTCAGCCAACTGTAATCGGCGGCAAAACCCGTCGCCCAGATGATCGCCGCTATCCCCGCCTCGGCCAGGTGCAGTTCGCGGATCGGATTGGTCATGCATTCGGGATCCGGTTCGATCCGTCGGGCAGCGGGCTCTTCGGGAAGGTCGAGACCGTTGCGCGCCACATAGGCGTCGGCCTCGTCCAGCAGCGACATCAGATTGGCGTCGCCGCGGGCAATGTTCTTCGCAAGATCAGGCGCGAAGCTCATCAGCCCGTCCTGATAGGTCCTTGTCATGCCGACCAAGGTGAGCCCTTGCTTCGCCAGACGGCGGAAATCGATCGTTTCGCCGCCGCGCGCGCCGCTCACCGCGATCGTCACATGTTCCGTGCCGGGTCCGGGGGTTTCGAGGTCCCATTTGCCGAGAACACCCAGCCACCAGCAGAAGTCGCGCCCGCGATAGGCCCGCGGCGGGCGATCGTGCGGGCCGACCGAGAGGTAGACGCGCTTGCCAGCGCGCTGGAGTTCGTCGGCGATCTGCACGCCCGAGGATCCCGCGCCGACCACCAGCACCGAGCCTTTTGGCAGCTGATCGGGATTGCGGTAGGCGCTGGAATGGATTTGCAGGATGCCTGCCTCCTTGGGGACGAGAGGCGGGATGACGGGGACCTGGAAGGGTCCGGTCGCGGCGACGATGCTGTTTGCCTCGATCAGGCCATCGGACGTCTCGACGCGGAATCCGGGCCGGCCGACATTTCTTTGCACAAGCCTGACCTCGACGCCGCTACGGATCGGCGCATCGATCTGCTTTGCGTAAGCGACAAAATAGTCGGCAACCTCCTCCTTGGAGGGAAAGCCATCGGGACCCGTAATCGGAAACTCCATGCCCGGGAAGCGGTCGTGCCAGGCCGGGCCATTGGCGACCAGGGAATCCCACCGCTGCGAGCGCCAGCGCTCGGCAATGCGGCCGCGTTCTAGAACGAGATGAGGCACCCCGCACTTGCTCAGGTGCTCGCTCATGGCCACTCCCGCCTGGCCGCCGCCAACAACAAGCGTGTCTATCGTCTCAACCGACATGCCCAGTCCTCTCCTGACCATCCGACAGCTCCTGCCGCACGGGACGAAAGCCGATTTCCGGCGGCTGGCAGACGCAGCCCGGCGTGATCCATTTCGCCGTGTCCCGGACAAACCGCTTGCGCCATCCGGTCTCGCTATTGGCGCTCACAAGTAGCAGCACGTGCCGGTGGGCGCCCATAACGAATCTCCGAAGTCACGCGTAACCATTTCCGAATTTCTCGCGCCGACAGACGCATCTACAGTTTCAGCGATGGGGTCCGCGGCGCCGCATGGCGTGGCGGGCGAAGCCGGGCATGGGTCGGCACGGAACTGGTTGCGGAACAGGATGCGCTACCGCGGCGGCCCGTTCCGCAATGCCTCGCGCGCCGGCATTCTCGAGGGGCTGCCATGAAGGCTGAACGCTATGATCACATTGTCGTCGGCGCGGGTTCGGCCGGCTGCGTGGTGGCCAATCGGCTGAGTGCCGATCCCTCGGTCAGAGTGTGCCTGATAGAGGCAGGCGGCAGCGACAACAGCCTGCGGGTCAGCGTGCCGGCAGGCATTCTGTCGCTCTATGGCAACCCGAACTACGACTATTGTTTCGTCGGCCTGCCACAGCCCCATCTCAACAACCGCAGCATTCCGGTAAACCGGGGCAAGGCGCTGGGTGGATCGAGCTCGATCAACTCCATGGTCTATATTCGCGGCGCCGCGCAGGATTATGACGAATGGGCCGGGCTCGGCTGCGCCGGATGGGCCTACAGCGACGTGCTGCCCGTGTTCAGGAAACTGGAGCGCAATCTGGTCGCCCAGGACCCGCGCTACCACGGCACGGACGGCGAGCTTATGGTCGACAATCCGCGCGATCCAAACGTGCTTTCGGGCATGTTCGTCAAGGCCGGTGAAAATGCCGGCCTGCCCGCCAACGCAGATTTCAATGCCGAGGGCCAGTTCGGCCTCGGCATCTACAACGTCACGCAGAACCGGGGCCAGCGCTTCAGCAGCTTCACCGCTTTCATGCGTCCGGTGCTCAATCGCAAGAACTTGACCCTGCTCAGCGCATGCGAGGTGATCGACCTTGTCATCGCCGAAGGGCGCGCGACTGGACTGCGCGTGCGCCATGACGGCCAGGAGAAAATGCTCTCGGCCAGCCACGAGATCGTGCTCTGTGCCGGAGCCATCAACTCGCCCAAGATCCTGATGGCGTCCGGCATCGGCCCCGCGGACGAGTTGCGGCGGATCGGCATCACGCCAGTTCTCGACCTGCCCGGCGTCGGCAAGAACCTGCAGGACCACATAGACGGCATGATCACCGTGCGCTCCAGGAGCACCAGGACGCTCGGCCTGTCGCTTGCCAACCTGCCCCGCATCGCGGCAGCACCGTTCCAGTATTTCGCGCGCCGCAAGGGCATGCTCACCACCAATTATGTCGAGGCTGGCGGCTTTGCGAAAACCAGGCATGCGAACGGCCTGCCCGACATTCAGTTCCACTTCGTGCCGGGCTATCGCAGCCACCGCGGCAGGCTCATCGAATATGGCCATGGCTATGCCATTCATACCTGCGTGCTGAGGCCGAAAAGCGTGGGCGAGATCAGGCTGTCACGCGACAGCTCCCGCCGGGACGTCCTGATCGACCACCGCTTCTTCACGCATGAAGACGACGCCACGGTGCTTGTCGAAGGCATCAAGATCGCGCGCAAAATCCTCGCCGCATCCGAGTTCGATCCGGTGCGTGGCAAGGAAATGCTTCCTGGCAAGGACGTTCGCAGCGATGACGAGATCCTCGCCTATCTGCGCGCCGAAGCGCTGACCGTCTACCACCCTGTCGGGACCTGCAAGATGGGAACGGACGCGATGGCGGTCGTTGATCCGGCGACGCTGAAAGTGCGCGGCGTGGACGGGCTCCGGGTCGCGGATGCGTCGGTCATGCCGAAGCTGATCGGCGGCAACACGAACGCGCCAAGCATGATGATCGGACAGAAGGTTTCCGAAATGATCCTCGGCTCGGCACATCGCGGTGGCAAGTAGGCCATCGCTGTTCTGGTGAACCGTCGCAAACGTCCAGAATTGTCTTAAGCCCTCCCAAACGTCGTCATTCCAGGGCGGAGCAGGAGCGAAGCTCCGTCGCGCAGACCCTGGAATCCATGCCGTGACGCCGAGGCGTTGCCACGGTGAAGAATTCTGCCCCGCTGCGTCGCTCGGCCAAGGTCACGGAATGGATCCTCGGGTCTCCGCGTCCGCTTCGCTCCCGCTCCGCCCGTGGATGACGAAGCAGAGAGGCTTCGGCCAATTCCCAGCATCCGCGCTGAAAGCCTGCAGCCTTTTCAGAGGCCCCATGTCGAGAGACTGGTTCAGTGGTCCTCGTCGATCTCGTCATGCAAGAGGCCGAGGATGCGGCGCTTGAGCGCGATGAACTCGGGTTCGAGGATCACGTCCATCGAGCGCGGCCTGGGGATCTCGACCTTGATCTCGGCCTTGATCTTGCCGGGCCGGGCCGTCATCACCAGAACGCGATCGCCCAGGACAAGCGCCTCGTCTATATCGTGGGTAACAAACAGCACCGTCTTCTGCTGCCGCTCCCAGACGCGCAAGAGCAGTTTCTGCATGGTGCCGCGCGTCTGGCTGTCCAGGGCGCCGAAGGGCTCGTCCATCAACAGAACGGCCGGGTCGTTGGCAAGGGCACGCGCAATCGCCACGCGTTGCTTCATGCCGCCGGAAAGCTGAGCGGGGTAGTGGTCGGCAAAGGGCGCGAGGCCGACCTCGTCGAGATACTGGTCGACGATCTGCTTGCGCTGCCCCGCCGGCAGACCCTTGCGCCTGGGCCCATATTCGATGTTGGCGCGCACCGTGAGCCAGGGAAACAAGGTGTAGCTCTGGAACACCATGCCTCTGTCGGGGCCAGGCTCGATCACTTCCCTGCCATCGACCTTGATGCTGCCCGAAGTCGCGTCATTGAGGCCGGCCGCAAGGTAGAGCAGGCTGGATTTGCCGCATCCCGAAGGGCCGACGATGACGCAGAATTCATTCCTTGCCACCCCCAGCGACACATCGTCCAGCGCCAGCACGCCGTTGGCGTCGCCGTAACGCAATGTCACGTCTTCGATGGCCATCGTCGTGCCGGTCGGGCGCGGATCGCCGGTCGTCGAGGCCGTGCCGGCCAGATTTTTCGCCTTGATGGTTTCGGTCATTGCCATCCTTGATCCGACTGCGGTTTGCGAGCTTGCGTTCAAAATCAGGGTGCCCATGGCGCGACCCTCGCCCGGACAAGACGGAACGCCGTGTCGGTTATGAGGCCGAGAAGGCCGATGGCGGCGATCGCCATGAAGATCACATCGACCTGAAAACCTCGCATCGCCTTCAGGCTGATGTAGCCAAGGCCGCTCGACGCGGCGACGAGTTCGGCCACCACCAGATAGGTCCAGGCCCAGCCCATGGTGACGCGAAGCGTGTCGAGGATCGCTGGAAGCGCTGCGGGGAAAATGACGTGCCACACGGCTTCGCTGCGCTTCGTGCCGAGGGTGTAGGAGGCGTTGACCAGATCCCTGGATACGCCGCGCGCGCAGTCGGAAATCATCACGAGCTGCTGGAAGAAGGTGCCGAAGAAGATCACTGCTATGCGCTGCTCGATGCCGATGCCGATCCAGAGGATGAACAGGGGCACGAACGAGGTCACGGGCAAGTATCGGATGAAGTTGACCAGGGGCTCGAGCGGCGCCTGCACCACCCGGTAGGTCCCCATCCACAGTCCCAGCGGCACCGAGATCAGCGAGGAGACGATGAAGCCCAGGATCACCACCTTGGCACTGGTCAAGGTGTGGTAGAAAAGGCTGCCGTCCAAAGACATGCGATAGGTCGTCTGCAGCACGGTTCCGGGCGTCGGCAGGAACATGTTCGGCACGACGCGGCCATAGGACAGCAAAGCCCAGCCGCCGATCACGACCACCCACATCGCCAGGGCCAGCGTTGTCGCCGTGCTGGCGGGAATGTTGGCGAATGGGGTCGTCAGGCGCGTCCACGCCGTCCGCCTCTGTGCCATGGGATGGTCTCCGTTGATCTTCTGAAGCGCGAAGTTCTGGCCTGTCGGAAACCGGGTTCGGCCCACACGGACCGACCCGGCTTCCCGAAGGCTCACTGTTCCCTGATGAAATCGGTGTCGAGGATTGTCTTCGCGTCGATCGTCATCTTGAGCTTGCCGGCCTTGCCCCAGATGTCCTGCGCGAAGTTCACCAGGTCGGACGCCTCGCTCTTCTGCGGCGTGCCGAAGAATTCCAGGTTGCGATCGCGGTCGTAATAGCGCACGCCCTTGGCGCCGGCGGCGAAATCCTCGGGCTTTTCGAGATAGCCGCCAATGCCCTTGGCCATGATCTCATAGGCCTTTTCCGGATTGGTCTTGATGTATTCGACCGCCTTGTAATAGCCCTTGACGAGGGCCTTCACGTCTTCGGGATGCTTTTCGATCAGATCGCATTTGAGGGCGATCACATCGACGATCAGGCCGGGGGTGGTCGTGGAATCGATCAGCACCTTGCCCTTGCCGCCCTTGCGGACTTCGGTGAGGTGAGGCTCCCAGGTCACCGCGGCGGGAACCTGGCCGGCGATGAAGGCGGTCGCCGCGTCATCGGCGGTCATGTTGGTGATGGTGACGTCGTCCTCGGTCATGCCTTCCTTTTTCAGGAGCACGTTGAACCAGAATTCGGAAACGGAGCCCTCGTTCAAGGCCACTTGCTGGCCCTTCAGATCCTTGAGCGCCTTGACGTCGGGCTGCGTCACGACGCCATCACCGCCATGGCTGTCGTCCAGCGCCAGGACGTATTTGAAACAGAGATCGTCGGAGCGGTACTTCATCAGCTCGTCGACGGTGGAGGCGGCGCCATCGAGATCGCCGCCGGCGACCGCCGCCATGTAAAGTGCTGATTCTTCTATGATCTTCAGGTCGACATCGACGCCGGCCTCCTTGAAGTAACCAAGGTCGCGGGCAAGAAACAGCGGCCCGTAGCCCACCCAGGTCGTCATGCCAAGACGAATGGCGCCTGCGTTGGCTGGCGCCGCAAGCCCCAGGCCCAGCAGGCCTGCGCCGACCGCGCCCATCAGGCAATTTCGGAATGTCTTCATTGTCGTCGTTCCCCTATGGCTGTTGCCGACATCGGCCTCATGCAAGTGGCGTATGCCGGCTGTGTTTCGGCAGCCGCTCTTGTTTGGGCGTCGCCTCCCAGCGAGCCTTGCGTGTTTTAAGGTCCGCAAGAGAGCATCCGGACCGGATCGCAAAAAGAAGTCTTTTTCTGCCCATTGCTTCGTCGAAACCGAAGCGCGGTCGATAGCCAAATCGGCGACCTAGTGCCGGTCTTCATGCATGGATTGCGGGAGCCAGCCGTTTGGTTATTTTCGTACAAATGTTTTTTCGTGACACGCTGGGCGGGTGGTTTTATGAATCCGGTGATCGATCCGCGCGTCCGGCATGCCTTCTGGTGCGCAATGCCTGATCGCTTCGGGCCGGTTCGAGACCAAAGGTGACGCCCATGCGGGAATTGCCGAAAGACATTGACGCCGATGTGGTGATCGAAATCAGCAGGTTGCTGGACGACAGCGCTCTTTTCGCGCCTGTCCGGGTTCATGAACTCACAGCAAGGGTAAGGCAGAAAGTGAAGACGGGTTTGCCGGACCGTTCAATTGAAGAGCTGATCGTGGAAATGGCCTCCTTGCGTCGGTTGGCCATGGCCTTCGAGCTGCCTGGATCGGAAAATGTGGTGCAAATTCCAGAGCGACTCCTACGCTGACCGGGTCACGCGCTCCACAAGGCGGTCAGGACAAGCGACGCCTCGAGCACCTGGGCACCGGTCTCATTGCGCACCTTGACGGTGATCTTGACCAGGTCGCGATCCGGCATTTCGTCACGGGCGACATCCTGCAAAATGCGAATGGCTTCTGCTCTCGCTTGTTCTCGCGATTCGAACGGCTGGCCATCGTCGTCCGGCACGAGGCCATCGCCGTTATAAAGATCGAAATGATACCGTTTCATTTTCGGGCAGCCTTGGACATCTCTAGCGTGCTAAATACTTGGCGACGCTGGAGGTTCCCTGTCGGCTCCGGCGTTTGCGCCAGAATGGGCGCAGGCTGTCAAATGATAGTGTCCGCCATCTTCCGAAGGCCTAGGGTCCGAGCGCTATCCTTGCGTCCGAGACAGTTGGCGATCGGCGTTTCAACCCCGATCCCTTCGAGGCCATCATGTTAGAGTCTCTCTATCTGCAACTCGGCCAGCACGACACAGTGTCGGACGAAGAGAAGGCCTTGTTGGCCGAAACGGTTTGTTTCGGACGGGAGTTCGAAAAGGGGCAGGATCTGGTCAAGGCGGGGTCGCGGCCAACCTATAGCACCATGCTGCTGGATGGCTTGGCGGCACGCTATAAGGTGCTCGAGGACGGCGGCCGGCAGTTCACGTCCTTGCAGGTGCCCGGCGACTTTGTCGATCTCCACGCCTTTTTGCTCAAGACCATGGATCACGGCATCGTCGCGCTGTCGCCTTGCCGGGTGATGTTCGCGGATCACAACAAGCTGAAAGCCATTACCGAACAGGCCCCTCACCTGACCCGGTTGTTGTGGCTGGACACGCTGGTCGATGGCGCCATTCATCGCGAATGGATCGTGGCGATGGGCCGCCGTTCCAAGACCTCGCACCTGGCCCATCTCATGTGCGAATTGTTCGTGCGCCTGCAGGCGGTGAAACGCACCAACGGCATGAGCTTCCATCTACCGCTGTCACAGGCCGAAATGGCCGACGTGCTTGGGTTGTCGGTCGTGCACATGAACCGGGTGATCGGGGGCTTGAAAAAGATCAAGGTGATCACCTGGACGAACCATGTGGTCACCATTCTGGACTGGGACCAACTTGCCAGGCTTGCCGAGTTCGATCCCACCTATCTGAGCATCAACAACGAACCGAGATAAACAGGCTTGGCTCAATTTGCGGTGCTGCTGTTCTCGTCAAAAAACTGAATGCCCCGCACAGCAGCCTTCTTGGTGATCAAGCCTTTCAGATCCGCATCCGATCGCTCTGTGCCGGTCCGCTCCCGCAGCATGGCTATGGCGGCTTGCATCGACGAAAAGGGACGGTCCTGCAACTCGTCGAGGATGGCGTCCACCGACGCCGCGACGTTTGTCGGTTCGGGATTTATCGACATGGCCTTACGTCCGACTCGCCTGCCTAATCGGCATGGCAGGTGTTTAAAGGCGCTTGATACCACCCAGCTTCAAGCGAAGCCTTTGGCCCTCGGCATAGGCCAGGGCAAAGGATTCGAGGTCGAATTGGCAGGTCGTTTCCTCACCGCCGCCGATCACACGGACGAACCATTCACCGCAGCCTTCGACGACCTCGATCCGGGTTCCGACTTTGCTTTTGTGCTGGGTATCGTGCACGGCTTTCCTCGCAAGCATCAGCCAACGCGGGATTCTCGCACCAGAACGAGGTTCCGTCATTTAAATTTGATGTCTTTGCGCTGTACGAGTTTTGCCAAACCGTGCCGAGCCAATCTGTCGCGCCGGCGGCATAAAACGCGGCTCGCACAGGATTAGGCTCGGGAGCCCTAAACAGAAGATCCAATAGCTTGGCAAAGCCGATGGTACCGTTGGCTGGGATCGAACCAGCGACCTCCGGATCCACAATCCGGCGCTCTAACCATCTGAGCTACAACGGCACGTCTTAACGTTGGTAGCAGGATCGAGGTGGAAGGTTCACTCTCCGCGATCCGCTCTGTCGTTCGGCGATGCGTCCATACGGGCTTATGGATTCTAATTCAAGGCTTTTGCAAAGCAAAGGCCACTTCCCCACAGCGGTGCAGCTTTCGCCGGGCAAAGAAAAAGGCCGGCGGGAGGAGGTGCCGGCCTTTTCCTGTTACGAGCCAGCGGGAGGAGGTGCTGGCTGGTCACCCCGGAGGTGGAGGGAGGAGGTTCCACCCGCCGGGTATTCGCTCGACCGTCACTATCTCACATCTATTTGTCCGACAAAATGCGACCTTTTGTTGCATCCGCGGACGATGCGCAATTATTAGGCGGCCTTGATTTCCTTGATCGCCTTCTCGAAAGCGGTCTTGATCGGCTTCGAGACATCCTCGGCCGCCTTGGAGGCGACAGCCTGGAAGTCCTTGGCCTGCTCGACGGTCAGTTCGACGCGCTTGCGCAGGAAGGCGGTCTGCAACTCGACGACTTCCGACAGCGACTTGGCGCCGATCAGGGCTTCGAGATGCGAGAAGCCGGCCTCGGCATTGGCGCGCAGCGCGGCAATGGTCTTGAGCGACAGGTCGCTGGAAACAGTCTTGGCGGTCTCGTAGGTCGACTCCAGAGCCTTCTGGGTCTCCTCGGCACCGGTCTTGAGCTTGGCGTAGGCCTCTTTCGACTGCTCAACGCCCTTTTCGGCGAAAGCGCGCATCTGGTCGGTGGCCTTGGAAGCGTCGAAGCTCGGGAATTCAACGCTTTCGATCGTCTCGGCAGTCTTGGTCCTGGACATTTTCCATCCTTTTCAGCGGCAGCGGCTTTGACAGAAAGCCGTCTCGTTCATGTATGATGGCAATATAAAGGCAAATTTTGTGCATTGCAATATCCTTGTTGCAGTGCACAAAAAAATGTTTTTGGCCGTTAACCAAACAGCCAGAATTCAGCCTTTGCACGTTCTGGCTTGTGGACCTTCGTGGCTGCGGCTTTTATTAACAAAGCGTTAACTGCAAATCGCCGCTCCGTAAGGGTCCGCCAAGCGCATGCCGTCCGAATATTCCTTCCTCGACGTCGCCGTGCTCGACGCGGTCCGCCAGCGGTTTGCCGCCGGCGACGCGATCGCGATCCTGTCGGTGGACCTCGAGCAGGTCATCTGGGCCAATGGGCCGGGCGCCGCCATGTTCGGCTATCCCGATATCGAGGCGATCATCGGCGCCTCGGCGCGGCTGCCGCTGGTCGCGCGCCGCCAGATCATGGCGACCAGCGGTTTCCCGCAGATCGGCGGCGATCGCTCGATCACGGTGCGCCTGGCGACCGGCATGACCAGCCGCGCCGTCGGCTTTCTTGCCAGTGCCCTGACGCTGCCCGATGGCGAGCATGCCATCATGCTGGCCGTGCCGGCGGCGCAGACCGGCTCGCGCAGTGCCGCCGAGATCGCCAACCGGGCGATCAGCGGCCTTACCGAGGACGGCCATTTCATTGCCTTTATCGATGCCAAGGGCAATGTCGAGGCCGCCTCGCAGGGATTTTCGGCACTCGGCATCCAGCCCGCGACACTGGCGGCCCTGGTGGCCGACGTCGCGGCCGAGGGCGAGCGCATCGTCAAGCGCCTCGTTCCGGGCGGCAGAACCTCCTACCCGGCGGGCCTCGCCCGGCTGACGCCGGAGCGGCATCTGCTGGTGGTGATCGACGAGGATCAACTCGAGGACAGCGCATCTGGCGCTTCGGCGGACGGCTTGTCCGCGGCAACGGAACGCCCTGCCAAGGAGATTGACCGCACAACGGAGGCGGCGGAAACCGCCACGGTCGAATCCGGGTCTCGGCAGAACAATCAGCCGACGGCCGATGTTTCGCGGACGGAGGCGACCAAACAGCCCGCTGCCGCTGCCGAGACCGAACAGGCGCCCGCCCCTTCCGGGCCCGTGGCTGACGATAGGCCGGAACAGGCAACGCGGGAGATCGAGGAACCGACAGGCCCGACACCGGTCGCCGCCGACAATGATCAGCCGGCGGCGGGCACGCCGGCACAGCACGATCATTGGTATTTCCATGCTGGGGAAGACGACGCGTCAACCGCGCCGGAACCGAAAGGCGGGACCGAAGCGGTTGGCCCCGAAACTTCAGCGGACAGCGTGAAGCAGGCCATCTCGCCTACGGCCCCGGCCGCAACCGTGGCCACCCGCAGGATAGACCGCTCGGCGGCACCGTTGCGTTTTGTCTGGCGTACCGACGCCGAGGGCAAGTTCAGCGCGCTGTCGCCGGAATTCGCCGATATCGTCGGCCATCCGGCAGCCGACGTGATCGGTCGACGCTTCAGGGATGTCGCGGCGGCCTTCGGTCTTGATGCGTCCGGCGAGATCGCCGGCCTGCTGGAGCGGCGCGACACTTGGTCCGGCCGCTCGGTGCTGTGGCCGGTCGTCGGCACCGACCTGAAGATACCCGTCGACCTGGCGGCATTGCCCGTCTATGGCCGCAGCCGCGCCTTCGAAGGTTTTCGCGGCTTCGGCGTCGCGCGAACCGGGGATGCGGTCGTCGATCCGGAAGCGATCGGCATGGCACTGGTGCCCAATGGCGCAATGCCGGCGGGACCGAAACCCGAGGCCGTGAAGACGGCGCCTGAACAACCCGAGGCCGAGGGGCCGAAGGTATCGGACCCGTTCAAGGGCGAAGTGCCGGCGCTGACCATCGTACCGAAACCGGAGCGGCGCTTTGCCGACAAGGTCATCCGGCTGGCCGAACACCGGCAACCGGCCAATGACAAGGGACTGTCGACGCTGGAACGCAGCGCGTTCCGCGAGATCGGCGAGCGGCTGAAGAAAGAAAGTTCGCCGGAGGCTGAACCGGCCGAGCCGGCAAGGCAGGCGGACCCAGATGCCGGGACAGGCCCTTTGTCGGAGCCGCACCACGCGACCAAGCCCGCGACCGATGCGACGCCGCCGGCGGACATCGCCACCCCAGATACCAAACCAGCAGACTCGAGCCAGGAACCGGCGACCGGCCAGGCGCATGGTATGCCAACGCCTGATGCGCAAGACGCACCGGACGCGGGCGAACCCTCCCTGAGCGATGCCGAGGATCAAAGGGATCTTGCGCGGCTCGACGGTGCGCAAGCGGACCAGGTCGAACAACAGGCGCCGAGCTCCGAATCCTCGCCGCCGGCGGCCTCGGGCTCCCTGCTCGACTACGCCGATAAAGAGGACAAGCCTGCTGATGTCGCCGACGGCAGCGACGAGGCCACAGCGCCCGAGGCACAAGAGATAATCGCGACGAAAGCGATGGCCGAGGATCGCGAGGCGCCAGCGCAGGCAGGATCCGCCAAGTCACCGCCAGCTGATGACGACGACATGACGGCGGACGATTTACGCGACGCCGAAGACAATGAGGATTGGACCGACGAGGACGCGACTGCATCCGGCGAGGAACCGATTGCTGCCCCCGGCCGAAGCGGCGGCCCGGATGATGCGGCCGGGACATTTGCCGAGCGGCCACGCCTGCAAGTGCCACCACTCAAAACCGAAGGATTCATGCCGTCGGCCTTTTCCGTCGGTAGCGAAAACAAGACGCCGGATACATCGCTGCTCGGCAAGCTGCCCGTGCCGCTGATCATCCATTCGGGCGACCAGTTGCACTATGCCAACGACGAATTCCTCGACCTGACCGGATACGAGACGCTGGAGGACCTGGAGGAAGCGGGTGGCCTCGGCGCTTTGTTTGCCGATCCTTATGCCGATGACGGCGCTTTCGACGGCAGCGACCGGGCTCTGCGGCTGAAGACGCGCGACGGACAGGAATTTCCTATCGACGCCATCCTGCGCTCCGTGCCCTGGCGCGACGGCAGGGCGCTGATGCTGGTCGTTCGCCGTTCCGGCGAGGATGATGCCCCCGCGGCGGCGCACGCGATTGGCGAGGGGCCAACGCAGCCCGACATTTCCGAGCTCAAGGCACGCATCGCCGAGATGCGTACCATCATCGACACCGCCACCGACGGGGTCGTGCTGATCGGCAGCGACGGCACCATCCGTTCGATCAGCCGCCCAGCCGAGGCGCTGTTCGGTTTCGACAGCGACGAGGTGACCGGCAAGCCTTTCGCCTCGCTGTTTGCCATCGAGAGCCAACGCGCGGCGCGCGACTATCTCACCGGCCTGTCGGAGCCTGGCGTGGCGAGCGTGTTGAATGACGGCCGCGAGGTGATCGGCCGCGAAGCACAGGGGCGCTTCATCCCCCTGTTCATGACCATCGGCCGGCTGCCCAACGACAGCGGCTTCTGCGCCGTGGTACGCGACATCACACAGTGGAAGCGGGCCGAGGAGGATCTCACCCAGGCGCGTGCGGTGGCCGAACGCGCTTCCTCGCAGAAAACCGATTTCCTCGCCCGCATCAGCCACGAGATCCGCACGCCGCTCAATGCCATTATCGGCTTTTCCGAGCTGATGGTCGACGAGAAGTTCGGGCCGGTCGCCAATGACCGCTACCGCGACTACCTGCGCGACATCAACCGCTCGGGCAACCACGTGCTCGACCTAGTCAACGATCTCCTGGACATCTCGAAGATCGAGGCCGGCCAGCAGGAAATGGCTTATGAGGCGGTGTCGCTCAACGATACGCTGGCCGAAACCGTGGCGATGATGCAGCCACAGGCCAACCGCGAACGCGTCATCATCCGCTCCAGCTTCGCCTCGCTGCTGCCGGAAGTGGTGGCGGATTTGCGCAGCGTGCGCCAGATCGCGCTCAACATCCTGTCCAACGCCGTCCGCTACACCCAGGCCGGCGGCCAGGTGATCGTCTCGACCGCCTATGAGACCTCGGGTGACGTCGTCATGCGGGTGCGCGACACCGGCATCGGCATGAGCCAGGCCGAGATCGAGCAGGCGCTGAAGCCGTTCAAGCAGATCAACGCCCTGAAGCGCGGGCGCGGCGACGGCACCGGCCTTGGCCTGCCGCTGACCAAGGCGATGGTGGAAGCCAACCGCGCCCGGTTCACCATCAATTCGACGCCCGGCGAAGGCACGCTGGTCGAAGTCGCCTTCCCGTCGACCCGGGTGCTCGCCGAGTAAGGTGAGCCTCCGCGGCAGCGGTTCTGCCGCAAGCTTTGCAGTTTCCGCGCGGTGATATTGGCTGCCCGCCGAATCCGGGACCGTCGGGAAAATCGTTCGGCCGCCGGAACAAAGCCTGCAGGCGCTTGTTAGGCACACAGCACGATGTGTGCCTAACAAGGATCTATTCATGAAAAATCGGCTGTTACTGGCCGCGCTCGGCGCGGCCACGGCAATCACCTTTGCCATGCCTGCCCTGGCCGCGGACAAGGCGCAGGACTTCATCGACAAGGCGGCGTCCGGCGGGATGTTCGAGGTGGAATCGAGCAAGATCGCCGAAGGGAAGGCGCAGGATCAAAGCGTCAAGGACTTCGCCCAGAAGATGATCGCTGATCATGGCGCGGCCAATGCTAAACTCGAGACGATCGCCGGCGAGCAGAAGCTGCAGGTGCCGTCGGCAACGGACGCCAAGCACAAGAGCGATATTGACGCTCTGCAAAGCGCGAAGGATCCGGTCGACAAATCTTACGTGCAGATGCAGCGCGATGCCCATGCCGATGCGGTGAAGCTGTTCGACGGCTACGCCAAGGACGGCGACAACGCGCAGTTGAAGACGTTTGCGCAGCAGACCTTGCCGACGCTCAAGATGCATCAGGACATGATCGAGAAGATCGCTTCCACGATGGATGACAAGTCTTCCGCGACGGGTTCGACGACCCCTGCCGTCACCACGACCGACACGGCAGATCCGTCCGCCCCGGTGCCGGGCGCCAACAGCTTCACCGAAGATCAGGCCAAGAGCCGCATCCAGGATGCCGGCTTCTCGGATGTGTCCGCGTTGAACAAGGACGAACAGGGCATCTGGCGCGGACAGGCGACCAAGGACGGCAAGAAGACGGCCGTCGCGCTCGACTACCAGGGCAACGTCGTTGCCGGCACCAACTGAACAGCAAATCTGGAGATCTTGACCATGAAAACCGTGACCGGACTTTTCGACAATTATGATGACGCTTCCGATGCTGTCGGCGAGCTGGAGGCAAGCGGAGTGCCGCACGCCGATATCAGCATCGTCGCCAACAATTCGACCGAATGGTACGACGGGGATGACGACCGCTCCAATGCCGCCGAGGATGCCGCCAGCGGCGCGGGTGTGGGTGCCGTCATCGGCGGTGCGGGTGGCTTGCTGGCCGGGCTCGGCATCGTGGCCATTCCCGGCGTCGGCCCGGTGGTGGCCGCCGGCTGGCTGGCCGCCACTGCTGTCGGCGCCGTTGGAGGCGCTGTCGTCGGCGGAGCTGCCGGCGGAATCGTCGGGGCACTGACGGAGTCCGGAGTCCCAGAAAGGGATGCCCATGTTTATGCGGAAGGTGTGCGCCGTGGCGGCACGCTGGTGACAGCCAAGGTCGATGATCAGTTGGCTGGCCAAGCCGAGCGGATTCTCGGACAAGCCAATTCGGTCAATCTGGAAGACCGCCGCAGCGCATACGAGGCCGACGGCTGGACGGGTTTCGACAGCAACGCCAAGGCCTTCACACCCGATGAGATCGAAAGCGATCGCGGGCGCTACGCCAATCGCCCTTGATCCCCTCGCCCGCCGCCAAAGGCGGCGGGGGAAAGTCTGCCGCGCGCAAGCCCGCATCGAAGCTCGAAGGAACACGCTAAATGGCCAAGGCACCACGCCGCAACGGCAACACCGCCGCTATTCACGATCAGACCTTGACGAGAGGTGATGGCGGTGAATTGCACCAGCGCGCCGAAAGCGACGGCGCGGTATTGACCACGGCCCAGGGCGGACCGGTCTCGGACGATCAGAACTCGCTGAAGATCGGACCGCGAGGACCGACGGTCCTCGAGGATTTCCACTTTCGCGAAAAGATTTTCCACTTCGACCATGAACGCATACCCGAGCGGGTCGTGCACGCGCGCGGCTACGGAGCGCATGGCTATTTCGAGACCTATGACTCGCTCGCCAAATACACCCGGGCCGACATTTTCCAGCGCGCCCGCGAGAAGACGCCAGCCTTCGTCCGGTTCTCGACGGTTGCCGGGTCGAAGGGCTCATTCGATCTGGCGCGCGACGTCCGCGGCTTCGCGGTGAAGCTTTATACGAAGGAAGGAAACTGGGACATTGTCGGCAACAATATACCGGTTTTCTTCATCCAGGACGCGATCAAGTTTCCGGACATGGTGCATGCCGTCAAGGAAGAGCCCGACCGGGCGTTTCCACAGGCCCAGTCCGCACACGACAATTTCTGGGATTTCATCTCGCTGACGCCAGAGTCCATGCATATGATCATGTGGGTCATGTCGGACCGCGCGATCCCGCGTTCCTTCCGCTTCATGGAAGGGTTTGGGGTGCACACGTTCCGGTTTTTGAACGCCAAGGACGAATCGACATTCGTCAAATTTCACTGGAAGCCGAAATTCGGCCTGCAGTCGGTGGCCTGGAACGAGGCGGTGAAAATCAACGGTGCCGACCCGGACTTCCATCGCCGCGACCTCTGGCAGGCCATCCAATCCGGCAATTTCCCGGAATGGGAACTCAGGGTTCAGCTCTTCGACCAGGATTTCGCCGACAGCTTCGATTTCGATGTCCTGGATGCGACCAAGTTAATTCCGGAAGAGGTGCTCGAGCCGATCCCGGTCGGCCGCCTGGTGCTCGACCGCATGCCCGACAATTTCTTCGCCGAAACCGAGCAGGTGGCGTTCATGACGCAGAACGTCCCGCCTGGGGTCGACTTTTCCAACGATCCTTTGCTGCAGGGCCGGAACTTCTCGTATCTCGACACGCAGTTGAAGCGCCTGGGCGGCCCGAACTTCACGCACATCCCCATCAACGCGCCGAAGTGCCCGTTCAACCACTTCCAGCAGGATGGGCATATGGCCATGCGCAATCCTGTGGGCAGGACAAACTACCAGCCAAATTCATTCGATGAAGGCCCGAGGGAATCGCCTCAGCGCGGCTTTCGTTCCTTCGCCGACGCCGAAGCCGGACAAAAACTACGCCTGCGCGCCGAGAGTTTCGCGGACCATTACAGCCAGGCGCGGCAGTTCTTCAACAGCCAGACCCCGCCCGAGCAGCGGCACATAGCGATGGCTCTGACCTTCGAGCTGAGCAAGGTCGAGACACCGGTCATACGCGAGCGAATGGTCGCCCATCTCATGAATATCGACGAAGGACTTGCCGTAACCGTTGCCGACAGGCTGGGCATCAAGGAATTGCCCAGACCGGCGGACGCCGCAATCGTGCCGAGGAACGATCTCGCACCGTCGCCGGCGCTCAGCATCATCCAGAACGGACCGGAAAGTTTCGCGGGCCGCAAGGTCGGCGTGCTTGTCAGCGCGGGCGCGGATGCCGCGCTTCTGAAGCGGCTGCAATCGGCGGTCGAGAAGGAGGGAGCCACCATGGAAGTGGTCGCCCCCAAGGTCGGTGGCGTCGAGGCCAGCGATGGAAGCTGGATCGAGGCCCGGCATATGATCGACGGCGGTCCCTC
Source organism: Mesorhizobium sp. M8A.F.Ca.ET.218.01.1.1 (assembly GCF_004791165.1). Classification (GTDB taxonomy): domain Bacteria; phylum Pseudomonadota; class Alphaproteobacteria; order Rhizobiales; family Rhizobiaceae; genus Mesorhizobium. Next base: position 206,997 of record NZ_SRUZ01000001.1, read on the forward strand.
CGTCCTGTTCGACGCCGTCGCCCTCGTCCTGTCGGACGAGGGGGCGCAACGGCTGACCGGCGAGGCAGCGGCGCGCGACTTCGTCGCCGACGCATTCGCCCACTGCAAGTTCATCGCCTTCACGGCCGCTTCTGTGCCGCTGCTGCAGAAAGCGGGCGTCGACCCGAAGGCCGATGAGGGCATGATTGACCTGACCGACCCCAAAGCTGTTGCCGGCTTTGTGGAATCATGCCGCAAACTCCGTCTCTGGGGGCGGGAAATGGCTGTAAAACTGTGATCAGCCTGCGCCCTTCTGCGAGCCGAGTGCACCGACGAAGCCTTGGGAAGAGACTGCTCCGGTAAAAGAAAAGGCGCCCAAAGGACGCCTTAAGAGATGGGATTGCTGTCACAACGGGGGCTTGAGCTGAATTCAGCTCCTCGGGGGCTGAGGAACGGGATTTCTCCCTCAAGTTACATGCGACTATCGACGCCGGCCCTTAACAAGTCCTTACCGGGTCGCCAAAAAATTTACGAATGTGTACCACTCGTGAAATCTAGGTAAATTCGCGCGACATATTTCGTTAACCATGCCGGTTGCGGTCACTGCGCAAGTTGCGGCAGGTTCCTGAATAGCTCCAGCGCTTCCGGGTTGGCGAGCGCTTCCTTGTTCTTGATGGCGCGGCCGTGCACGACATCGCGCACCGCAAGCTCGGTGATCTTGCCCGACTTGGTGCGGGGGATGTCCGACACGGCGACGATCCGGGCCGGAACATGGCGCGGGCTGGCGCCGGTGCGGATCTTGGCGCGGATGCGTTTTTCCAGATCCTCGTCGAATTGGACACCAGCGGCCAGCCGCACGAACAGCACGACGCGCACGTCATTGTCGAAATCCTGGCCGATGCACAGCGCCTCCAGGATTTCGGGCATCTGCTCGACCTGGTTGTAGATTTCCGCCGTGCCGATGCGCACGCCACCTGGATTGAGCGTCGCGTCCGAGCGGCCGTGGATGACCATGCCGCCATGACCGGTCCATTCGGCGAAATCGCCATGGCACCAGACATTGTCGAAACGCTCGAAATAGGCGGCTTGGTATTTCTTGCCGTCGGGATCGTTCCAGAAGCCGATCGGCATGGACGGGAAAGCCTTGGTGCAAACCAGTTCGCCCTTCGCCTGCCTGACCGGCTTGCCGTCATCATCCCAGACGTCGACGGCGAGGCCGAGGCCCGGCCCCTGGATCTCTCCTGTCCAGACCGGCTCGATCGGCACGCCGAGCACGAAGCACGAGACGATATCGGTGCCACCGGACACCGAGGCCAGGTGCACATCCTTCTTGATGCCGTCATAGACGAAGCGGAAATCCTCGGGCGAAAGCGGCGATCCGGTGGAGGAGATGGCGCGCACCGTCGACAGATCATGGCTGCGGATCGGCTTGAGACCGGCCTTGCGCACCGAATCGATGAACTTGGCCGAAGTGCCGAAGAAGGTCATCTTCTCGGCATCGGCGAGGTCGAACAGCACATTACCGTCGGGATAGAAGGGTGAACCGTCGTAGAGCAGCAGCGTGGCGCCGGAGGCAAGACCCGATACCAGCCAGTTCCACATCATCCAGCCGCAGGTGGTGAAGTAGAAGAAGCGGTCGCCATCACCGAGGCCGGCATGCAGCCGGTGTTCCTTGGCATGCTGGATCAGCGTGCCGCCGGCCGAATGGACGATGCATTTGGGAATGCCGGTGGTGCCGGACGAAAACAGGATGTAGAGCGGATGCGAAAACGGCAGCCGCTCGAAGGTGACTGGTTTGACGGCGAAGGGCGACAGCGCCTCTTCCATCGCCACGGCCTTGTCGATGGTATCGGCAACATCCGCGGATGTGCCGAGATAGTCGACGAGCAGAACCTTGCGGACGCTGCCGAGCCTGGCCGCGACCGCCTTGACCTTGTCGGCGACCTCGATCGCCTTGCCATTGTACCAATAGCCGTCCGGCGCGATGAAGACGACAGGCTCGATCTGGCCGAACCGGTCGAGCACACCCTGCTCGCCGAAATCAGGAGAACAGGATGACCACACCGCCCCGATCGAGGCCGCGGCCAGCATGGCGGCGACGGCTTCGGGCATGTTGGGCATCATTGCCGCGATACGGTCACCCTTCTTCACCTTAAGCGACAGGAAAAGCTGCTGCAGGCGCGAAACCAGGCCATGCAATTCGTTCCACGACAGCCGCCTCTCGACCTTGTCCTCGCCGCGAAAGACGATTGCTTCGCCGGCACCGGTCTTCTTCAGAAGGTTTTCGGCGAAATTCAGCGACGCGTCCGGGAAGAACGAAGCGCCGGGCATCTTGCCGCCATCAAGTAGCAGTCGCTCGCCCTTGTCGCCTTCAAGTCCGCAGAAATCCCAGACGAGATCCCAGAACGCCTCCCGGTTCTCGACCGACCAGCGATGAAGATCGGTATAGGACGAGAACGGACTGCCGGTAGTCGTTGCCGCGGCCTTCATGAAGGCGGTCAAGGGGGAGGCATCAATCTGGTCTTGCGTCGGGGTCCAGAGCGGTACTTCGCCAGCCATGATCGATCCTCCCACGGTCGCCATCGCTTATGCATATCGCAGCGCAGCAGAGCAAGATTTTGTTGGGCCGATGCGCCCAGGTGTGCGCAAATGCCATCGCTGGGCCATAAAGACTTGAAATGCGTCAGCCCTAAGTCGTAGTGACGACAGGGTTACACCCGTCGGACGATCGGTTTTTATCGGAATGGAAGCATACGGGGCTATATGCCATCATCCTTGATCCGCCGCGGAGTGTGGGCGATCGGCGTTGCCGCCATCGTCATCGCGCTGGTGGTCGCGGCCCTGCCGCTGATCGCCTCGACGCGGATCGTGCGTGACCGCATCGCGTGGGAGTTAAGCGCCTGGAGCGGCTTTCGAGTTGCCATCGAAGGGTCGCCGCGCATCGAGGTCTGGCCGAAATTCCGCGCGATCCTGACCGATGTGACACTGTCGAAGTGGACCGACGGCGATGCCCCGCCGGTCGTCGAAGCCGAAAGGGTCGAGGTTGACCTCTCGGCCATGGCGGCATTGCAGGGCGATGTGGCGTTTTCCACGGCACGGCTGGTGCGGCCGACAATCCGGGTGCAGCGCACGGCGGATGGCCTGTTCCTGCCCACGGCGCCGACGGGCGGGCGCATCGCGCGCTCCATCGACGCGGCTCGCGGCGTGGTCAATGCCGACCCCGCCAAGCCCGATCTCGACAAGCTGCCAGCCGACACTTTCGGCACCGTCGAGTTCAGGGATGGCCGCATGGTGGCGTCCGTCAACGGCAAGGATGTGGAGATCCTGAGCAGTCTTAGCGGCCAGGCCACCTGGGCGGCGATGAACAGCAATGCGACACTGTCCGCGACCGGGATCTGGCGCGGCGAAAGCGTGACGGTGGATGCCGCCTCGCCGAGACCGCTGGTGCTGTTTGCCGGGGGCACGGCGCCGCTCACCCTGTCCTTCAAGGCAGCGCCCGCCACCTTCTCCTTCGACGGCACCGCCAGCATGTCCGAAAACGCCTATTTCGACGGCCAGGTGAAATTCGCGGCCCCATCGCTGCGCCGCGTACTGGAATGGTCGCAGGCCGGCATCGCGCCGAGCGCGGCAATCGGCTCGGTCAGCATTTCGAGCAAGGTCACGGCGTCGGCCGGCCGCATCAAATTCGAGAACACGGCGCTGGCGCTGGACAATAACCCGGGCATGGGCGCGCTGGACGTGTCGCTCGGCGAGACGCAGCCGGTGATTTCGGGCACGCTTGCCTTCGACACGCTCGACCTCAGGTCGTTCCTGTCCGCCTTCACGCCACTGGGACCGGCGACCAGCGCCGAGCCGGGCCAGGTCGACACGAGTTTCGCCGACCGGGTCAACCTCGATCTCAGGTTGTCGGCGGCCCATGCCACGGCGGGAAGCATCCAGCTTGCCGATGTCGCGGCCACCGCCCAGGTCAAGGACGGTCTTTCCGTCTTCGATATCTCCGACGCCTCGGCTTTTGGCGGCAACGTCCAGACCAGCCTTCGCTTCGACCGCAAACCCGAAGGCACCCAGGTCGAGATCCGGCTACTGGCCTCCGACGTCGATGGCGGCGCGTTCGGTACCGCGGCCGGGATGACCCGGCTGGTGCCGGTTGGCACGGGCACCGTTTCGGTCATCCTCAAGGGACCGGGAAGGACCTGGGATTCGATCTTCGAAAACGCCGACGGCTCGGTCTCGGCGACCTTCGGCCCTGGCGCGCTCAGCAAGTTCAACCTGCCGGCGTTTCTCAAGCATACCGAACAAGGCGGCTTCTTCGCGCTCGACGACGTCTCGGACGGGACGCTGCCCATCGATGGCGCCGAAGTGAAGGCAACCATTTCGAGAGGTGTGGCGAGACTCGACAAGGCAGAGGCCAATTCGGCGAAATACAAGATCTGGCTTTCCGGCATCGCATCCTACGCAGGACGCGGACTGGCACTGTCGGGCGGTGTTATCCAGCCGGATCAGCCTGCAACGCAAAAAACTGGCCAGCAAGGCCCCAACCAGTCGTCGTTTTTCGTCGGCGGAACGTGGAGCACGCCGTTCATTTCACCCATCAGCCGTGGCGTTTCGGGCGAATAAGGCATTGCTCCTGAAGCGCCGCTCCTAGAGAGGTTCAGCGTTTGATAGAATCGCCGATCCGCTCTAACTTCTTGTTTCTATGCAATTCCCAAGGGGAAGCGCTACGCGCTTCTCCCGGGAAAACCGCTAGGCACTTTTCCTGGAATTGCTCTACCCGCGTTGCGCGGCCCGCTCGTCAAGCTGCCGCTGCACCTCGCGTCGCTTGTTGGCGACCGAAGCGATGATCACGCCAACCGTGACGATCGCGATCAGGATGGTGCAGGCGGCATTGATCTCCGGCGTCACGCCGAGACGGACCTGGCTGTAGATCTTCATCGGCAGCGTGGTGGCGCCAGGGCCCGAAGCAAAGCTGGCGATGACCAGGTCGTCCAGTGACAGCGTGAAGGCCAGCATCCAGCCGGACACGATCGCCGGCAGGATGACCGGCAGCGTGATCTGGAAGAAGGTCTTCACCGGCGGCGCGCCAAGATCCATGGCGGCTTCCTCCAGCGAACGATCGAAGCTGACAAGCCGCGACTGCACGACGACCGCGACAAAGCACATTGTGAAGGTGATATGCGCGAGGATCACGGTCGTCATGCCGCGATCCATGCCGATGGCGACAAACAGCAGGAGCAGCGACAGGCCGGTAATGACATCAGGCATGACCAATGGTGCGAAGATCATGCCCGAGAACAGGACCCTGCCCCGGAAGCGTGTGTAGCGGGTCAGCGCCAAGGCGCCCATGGTGCCGAGAACCGTGGCCACGGTCGCTGAAATCAGACCGACGCGGATGGTCACCCATGCGGCGTCCATAAGGCCCTGATTGTGGAACAGCGACACGTACCATTTGGTCGAGAAGCCGCCCCAGACGGTGACGAGCTTGGACTCGTTGAAGGAGAAGACGACGAGCAGCACGATCGGCAAATAGAGAAAGGCAAAACCAAGCGTGATCGAGGTGATGTTGAAGCGGCTCCAGGTGGTGTTCATTTGTCCTGCTCCTGCGCGCGGGCCTGGGCATGCTGGAACAACACGATCGGTACGATCAGCAGCAATAGCAGGATGACGGCAACGGCCGACGACACCGGCCAGTCACGATTGGCGAAGAACTCGTTCCACAGCGTCTTGCCGATCATCAGCGTCTGTGAGCCGCCGAGCAGGTCGGGGATGACGAACTCGCCGACGGCCGGGATGAACACCAGCAGGCAGCCGGCAATGACGCCCGGCAGCGACAGCGGGAAGGTGATCTTCCAGAAGGCAGCTGTCGGCGGGCAGCCGAGGTCCTTGGCTGCCTCGATCAAGGAATAGTCCATTTTTTCCAGCGACGAATAAAGCGGTAGCACCATGAACGGCAGGTAGGAATAAACGATGCCGATGAAGATTGCCGTATAGGTGTTGAGGATCACCAGCGGCTGGTCGATGATGCGCAGCGCCAGGAGCAGCTGGTTGAGCAGGCCCTCGGGCTTCAGGATCCCGATCCAGGCATAGACGCGGATCAGGAACGAGGTCCAGAACGGCAGGATGACCAGCATCAGCAATGTCGGGCGGATCGTGGCCGGAGCGCGCGCCATGCCATAGGCGATGGGATAGCCAACCAGCAAGGTCAACACCGTCGAGACGGCAGCGATGACGACGCTGGTGAGGTAGGCCCTGAAGTAGAGTGCGTCCTGCGTCAGCCAGGCATAGTTGTCGAAGTTGAGGTCGCGAAAGCCGGCGAAGAAGCCGGAAACGCCGTCGCTGAAATCGAGCACCGGCGTATAGGGCGGCATGGCGATAGCCGTCTGCGACAGCGAGATCTTGAAGACGATGATGAAGGGGACGAGAAAGAAGAACAACAGCCAGAGATAGGGAACGATGATGACGAGCCGGCTGACGAAGCCGGCACCCAGCCGTATCAGGAACGGCTCGGCGGCAGTCGATGGCGCGGCGGCATCGGCGACGGCGACATTGGACATGACCGCCCCCCTACCGCGCCAGCACGACGCCGGCGTCGGGCCGGAAGGACACCCAGGCACGGTCGTTCCAGGTCAGCGGGTCCTCGGTCACACGGGCCGCGTTCAGCGCGCTTGCCCGCACGATCTGCCCGTCGTCCAGCCTGACGTGATAGACCGTCATGTCGCCGAGATAGGCGATGTCGTAAACCTCGCCCTCCAGCGCGTTGACGGCATCGGCCGGCTTCTTCGACGAGACCCTGATCTTCTCCGGCCTGATGGCGAAGACGATATTGGCATCGGCCTTTGCATTCGCGCCACCATTCTCGACGACGATCTGGGCCCCGCTTGGACCTGTGATGCGCGTCGTGTTGGCCGACTGTTCGGCAACCTTGCCCTCGAACATGTTCACGTTGCCGACGAAATGGGCGACGAAGCGCGACGTCGGGGCTTCGTAGACTTCCGGCGGCGTCGCCACCTGCATCACCTCGCCCTTGTCCATGATGGCGATGCGGTCGGCCATCGTCATCGCCTCTTCCTGGTCATGGGTGACGACGACGAAGGTGAGACCAAGCTCCTGCTGCAGATCCATCAGTTCGAACTGGGTTTCCTCGCGCAGTTTCTTGTCGAGCGCGCCGAGCGGCTCGTCGAGCAGCAGCACCTTAGGTCGCTTGGCGACCGAGCGAGCAAGCGCGACGCGCTGGCGCTGGCCGCCGGAGAGCTGATGGGGCTTGCGCTTGGCGAACCGCTCGAGCTTGACCAGCTTCAGCATGTCGGCGACGCGCTTTTCGATATCGGGCTTGGCCATGCCTTCCTGCTTGAGGCCGAAGGCGATATTCTTCTCTACCGTCATATGCGGGAACAGGGCATAGGACTGGAACATCATGTTGACCGGCCGGCGATAAGGCGGAATGCCGCGCAGATCCTGGCCATCGAGCAGGATGCGGCCGGCCGTCGGTTCCTCGAAGCCGGCAAGCATCCTGAGCAGCGTCGACTTTCCGCAACCCGAGGCGCCAAGCAGGGCGAAGAACTCGCGCTCGAAAATGGTCAGCGACAGATTGTTGACGGCGGTGAAGTCACCGAACTTCTTGGTGACGTTGTCAAACTGGATATATGGCTTGGCGTTCGGGTCGTTCCATGGCGCGAAGTCCCTGCGGATGCTGCCAAGCGATTTCATATCCCACTCCGTGTTTTTATATTCCCCAAAAACAGAAAACGACCCCGGCAGTTGGCTGCCGGGGTCGCGTCGGATTGCCTACTGGCCGGTGACGATCTTGGTCCAGCTGCGCGTGACGATGCGTTGGGTCTTGGGATCGTAAGGCTGGATGGTATAGAGCTTCTGCAAGGTCGCGGCGTCCGGATAAACCGAAGGATCGTCGAGCAGCGCCTTGTCGACGAATTGCTGCGATGCCTTGTTGCCGTTGGCATAAAGGACATAGTTCGACGATTTGGCGATCACTTCCGGCGTCATCATGTAGTTGATGAATTCGAGCGCCTCGGCGACATGCGGCGCATCGGCGGGGATCGCCATCTGATCGAACCACATCTGGGCGCCTTCCTTCGGCACGGAATAGCCGATTTCCACGCCTTGCTTGGCCTCGACCGCGCGGTTGCGAGCCTGGAACACATCACCCGACCAGCCGACCGCCAGGCAAATGTCGCCATTGGCAAGCGCGTTGATGTATTCGGACGAGTGGAACTTCCTGATGTAGGGACGGATCTTGAGAAGAGCTTCCTCGGCCTTGGCGATATCGTCAGGCGAGGTGCTGTTGGGGTCCAGACCGAGATACTTCAGCGCCGCTGGTATGATGTCGGACGGAGAATCCAGCACATAGACACCGCAATCCTTCAACTTGGCCAGGCTGTCCGGATTGAAGAAGGTATCCCAGCTGTCGATCTTGTCGGTGCCGAGCGCTGCCTGCACTTTCTTGGTGTTGTAACCGATGCCGACCGTGCCCCACATGTAATTGACCGAGTATTCGTTGCCGGGGTCGTATTTGGCGGTGCGCTCCGTGACCGTATCCCACATGTTGGAGAGGTTCGGCAGCTTAGACTTGTCGAGCTTCTGGAACACGCCGGCCTGGATTTGGCGGGCGAGGAAACTGCCGCTCGGCACGACGACGTCGTAGCCGCTGCCGCCGGCGAGCAGCTTGGTTTCGAGGATTTCGTTGGAATCGAAGGTGTCGTAAACGACCTTGATGCCGGTCTTCTTGGTGAAATCATCGATGATCGAACTGTCGATATAGTCCGACCAGTTGAAGACGTTGACGACGCGGTCCGCGGCGTGACCGGCTGGCATCGAAAGCGCCAGAAATACCGAGGTTGCCGAAAGCCAGAGCGCTTTGCGGATCATGCTATTCTCCTTTGGTGAGTGTTCCATTGCCGGCGCGTCGCGACATGCTCGCGCGGCCGGGCATTTGCTTCAGACTATTGAGCTTTCCGGGGGCCGACAAGCGCCAACCGGCACGCCGCCCGCGGCCACCAGGTTGTTCGGGGCGGGAAGGAATTGCGGTGCCGTCAGAAGCTTTCGCCGCCGCGCGGACAGAGATACAAGAATGTGGTCCGGTCTCGATCGAGCCGCCGGGGAGACTTGGCAAGATACGCCTGTCTTGTTGTTGCCGTAGTCCCAGCCTGCCCGGGCGGCAGCGACATTGTCAATGGGCAAAGCTTCGGCGCCGGCATCAATTAGGCGAAGGCACTCCGGTGACCCCAGCCCGCTGCGGCCGCGCCTGGCGTTTGAATTCGAGCCCGATATGGACAAGCAGCGCCGTGACCACCACCGCGCCGCCTATGATGGTGCGCCCGGACGGCACCTCGGAATGGATGAGCCAGACCCATATCGGCCCCAGGATCGGCTCGAACGTGCCGAGCAGTGCCGCGATCGCCGCCGGGATCAGGCGCGCGCCGGTGGCGAAGAAAGCAAGGCCAAGGCCGAGATTGACCACACCAAAGACGAAGAGAAAGCCCATGTCGCCGGCCGATACCGTGAAGGTCGAGGCCTGCGAGGCAGCGAAGCCCGCGGCCAGGATCGTGCCGAGACAGGTCGCCGGCGTCATGCGCACGCTGGAGAAGCGCCGGGTGATGACGGTGGCGGTCGAGAACATGAATGCGATCAGCAGCGCCAGTCCGTCGCCTATGGGCGAGACGGAGCCGTCAAGAGATTCAGACACCATGATGGCGACGCCGGCGATGACGGCGGCAATCGCCATCCAGGTTGCGACGGTTACTCTTTCGCGAAACAGCGCCCAGGCAAACAGGGCCGCCAGGAGCGGCACGCCAGCCTGCATCAGGAGGATATTGGCGACTGTGGTATAGGCAAGCGCCACGACGAACGAGGTCGACGCAATGGCGAAGCAGAATCCCACCGCAATGCCCGGCAGGCCCATGTCCCGGAACGACTTCACCATGCCGCGCCAGCCGTCACGCCAGGCCATGAAGCAGAGCAGGAAGGCGGCAGCCCAGACTGAGCGCCAGAAGATAACCGTCCAGCTGTCGCCAACGCTGATGAAGCGGGCGATGGTGCCGCCGAAACTCCACATCAGCGCCGACAGGAAGACCAGCAGCATGCCGACGCGTTCCTCGCGCGGCGAGACTGTCGCGGTAGCAAGGCCGGGCGATGATGCTGTGTCTGTCATGGCGCGACTGTCGAGCTTTTGTGGACGGGACGATGCGCAAGGGGCGACAATAAACTGCTCTGTTCGCGTAACGCAAAGACTTGGGCCGCGGGTGATCCAGAGACCGGCGACGATTGTGGCACCTTTGCTGCAGCGTTACTGGAAATCGAACGCGCTCAGGCCGGTCACCATCTCGTCGAGGCCGAGCGGTCTGGTCACCGGCGGCTCTGCGCGCGCCAGGCAGCCGACACGCTCGCAAAGCCGGCAGGCCGGGCCGACTGGCGTCGCCGCGATGCCCGCCCCTACCTTTGCACCGACTGCCGTGCCGGGCAGGGCCGCACCATAGACCATGTCGTCGCGAAAGCCGATGTCGCAGCCGAGCAGCAGTGCCGTGCGGCGCGGGCGTTCGGAGAACGCTCCTTGCGGCCCCTCCAGGGTGCGGGCCATGCATAGGAACTCGGCGCCGTCGGGCATTTCCACCGCCTCGACGAAGATCTGGCCGGGCTGGGTGAAGGCGACATGCACGGGCAGCTTGGGACAGCCGCCGCCAAACCGGCTTTGCGGAAACCCCTGGCTGCCGGCCTTGCGAAAGCGGTTTCCGGCATTGTCGACCTCCAGCATGAAGAAGGGCACGCCAGAAGCCCCTGGCCGCTGCAGCATGGTCAGCCGGTTTGCCGCTTGCTCGAAGGAAACGCCAAAGCGCGAGCGCAGGACGTCGATGTCGTAACGTGAGCGAATAGCCGCCGCGTGAAAGGGCTGATAGGGCATCATCAGCGCATGGGCGGCATAGCGGCCGAGTTCGAAGCGGGCAAGGCGGCGCGCCTCGTCCGTGGCCAGTCTCAGCGCCTGAATCTCGCCGGCGACCGCGACCGTCATGCGGATCAGGCAGGCCTCCATCGCGACTTCACGCAACTGGTCGAAAGGCGACAGGCGCTCGGAAAGGAACAGGCGCTGCGAATGGCGGTCGTAGCGACGGCGCCAGTTCGGCATGGTGGCGACCGGCAGAACCTTGACCACGATGCCGTATTCGCGCTTCAGCCATGCCTTCAAGGCGCCAGACAGGTCGTCACCGGGATCAAGCACCGAGGTGAACGCCTCGGCCTCTTCCTCGAGTGAGGAAAAATGGTTCGGTCGCCGCTCGAAAATCTCGTGCACCTCGTCGATCGGCAGGCGGGCGCCGGAGAGCGCGGTCGCCCGCCCTTCGCGCGCCAGAAGCTCGTTGAGGTCGGACAGCCGCTCGGCCTGCTCGCGATAGGCGCGGAACAGTTTTATCACCGCGGCGGAGGCATTGGGCGCCGCCTCGGCAAGCTCGATCAGTTCCTGGTCTCCCGGCAGTTCGCCGACAAGCAACGGATCGGAGAACACCTCCTTCAGGGCAGCGACCGAGCCCCTCGCCTCGCCCTGCAGCTCATGCGGATCGACCTTGTAGACGGAGGCCAGCTTCAGGATCAGTTGCACCGTCAGCGGCCGCTGGTTGCGCTCGATCAGATTGAGGTAGGACGGCGAGATGCCGAGCCCCTCGGCCATCGCCGTCTGGGTCAGGCCTTTGGCGCTGCGGATGCGGCGAATACGCGGCCCGGCGAAAATCTTCTGATCAGCCATCGACTATCCTTGACAAGATTTACACGAGATCCGCCGCAATCCCAAAGCCGCTTTCCTTTACAGGATTGACAAATTTACAGTGCCTTCCTGTCAAACACAACACAGATTTTCTCTTATATCCGACCGGTTTTAATAATTTTTCTGGCTCATCTCGCGCCGAAATGTAAATTCAGTCACATAGAAGCGCCCCCAACAAATTGGCGCGCAGACATCATACAGAACCCTCCGGAGTGACCAATGACTGATTTTTACAACCTCGTTCCCTCGGCGCCTGAAGGTCGCTTCGACGGCATTGAACGCCCTTATTCGCCGGAGGACGTGAAGCGGCTGCGCGGTTCGGTGCAGATCAGGCAGAGCCTTGCCGAAATGGGGGCCAACCGGCTGTGGAAACTCATCCACGAGGACGACTTCGTCAACGCATTGGGCGCCATGTCCGGCAACCAGGCGATGCAGCAGGTGCGCGCCGGACTGAAGGCGATCTATCTGTCGGGCTGGCAGGTTGCCGCCGACGCGAACACCGCCTCGGCAATGTATCCCGACCAGTCGCTCTATCCGGCCAATGCGGCGCCCGAACTGGTCAAGCGCATCAACCGCACGCTGCAGCGCGCCGACCAGATCGAGACCTCCGAGGGCAAGGGGCTTTCTGTCGAGACCTGGTTCGCACCGATCGTTGCCGACGCCGAAGCCGGCTTCGGCGGTCCGCTCAATGCCTTCGAGATCATGAAGGCATTCATCGAGGCGGGCGCCGCCGGCGTCCACTATGAGGACCAACTGGCATCGGAGAAAAAGTGCGGCCATCTCGGTGGCAAGGTGCTGATCCCGACCGCAGCGCACATCCGCAACCTCAACGCGGCGCGGCTCGCGGCCGACGTGATGGGCACACCCACACTGGTCGTGGCACGCACCGACGCGGAGGCGGCAAAGCTGCTCACCTCCGATATCGATGAGCGCGACCAGCCCTTCGTCGACTATGATGCCGGCCGCACGGTGGAAGGCTTCTACCAGGTCAGGAACGGCATCGAGCCTTGCATCGCACGGGCCATTGCCTACGCGCCCCACGCCGACCTGATCTGGTGCGAGACCTCGAAGCCCGACCTGGCGCAGGCCAAGAAATTCGCCGAGGGTGTGCGCAGGCACCATCCGGGCAAGCTGCTCGCCTATAATTGCTCGCCGTCGTTCAACTGGAAGAAGAATCTCGACGACGCCACGATCGCCAAGTTCCAGCGGGAACTGGGCGCCATGGGCTACAAGTTCCAGTTCATCACGCTGGCCGGCTTCCACCAGCTCAACTACGGCATGTTCGAACTCGCCCGCGGCTACAAGGCGCGGCAGATGGCGGCCTATTCCGAGTTGCAGGAAGCGGAATTCGCCGCGGAAGCCAATGGCTATACCGCGACCAAGCACCAGCGGGAGGTCGGCACCGGCTATTTCGACGCCGTCTCGATGGCGATCACCGGGGGCCGGTCATCGACCACCGCCATGCATGAATCGACCGAGCACGCGCAGTTCAAGCCGGCAGCGGAGTGAGTTCGCAAAAAGACGACCAACAGAGGAACGCCCGAGAGGGCAAGGACATAGGAGAAGACCAATGGCATCGATAAGCCGTGTCAAGGAACGGGCGGAAGAGCAATCGACCACGATGAGCGTCGACCAGCAGGCGACGATCCGCATGCTGGCTAACGATCTGCACAGGCTGAACCAGTCGGTGATGAAGGCCGTCGAGGCGGGCGTCTCGGTGGAGCTCGTGCGCTCTGCAAGGCACCATGGCGGCGACGGCAATTGGGGCGATCTGCTGATCCCGGTGATCGTCACGCAGCAGAGCCACAGCTGATCGGAAATGGTCCAGGCGACCCTTCACCTGCGCAATGTATGCGCAGGTGAATTTTATTTTTACGTAACCAAGCCATGGACAGAGCAGTACAGTACTGTTGCTTGAATCCACTGTTGTGGAGAGTGCCATCCGGTTCTTTTATTTCAACTTGACATAGGGTCCGATCTCACGCCAATTGTCGCCCAGATTCAACTCTGCATTGAAATAGGGGCGAACTCCTTGGCCGACTTGGGTGCCCCGTGAAACGAGACGGCGAGACCGCAAAACATGTGAATCTGGTGACCCGGGATTCAAGTACCGAGACGATCCACGATCTCTCCCGGGTGCTTGTCGTCGGGAAGTCGCCGATCAACCGGGTCGTGGTATCGAAGATCGTCGAGCGATCCGGGCTCAGACCAATCTCGGAACCGCCTGATATCGCGGCGAAAACCTTGCGAACGCTGGTGCCGGGAGCGATTGTGCTCGACGGCGGCCCCGACAACAAGGATTGCGACAACCTGATGCCCGGCATCGAAAAATTGCGCCGGGCCTCGGGCAAATCGCTTCCTCCCGTGATCCTGCTTTCAACCAAGAACGGCACGCCGGAGAGCCTTGGCCTGGCGAATATCATCGATGCGGTGGTGGCCAAGCCGATCACGCCCGAACGGCTGCAACCGGTGATCGATCGTCTGATCAGCCGCTGAGGCAATTGCGGGAAAGTCGTGCAGCGGTTTTTCCCTCCGGAATTATGCAAAAAGCAAATAATCGAAGTCGCGATCAGCCCGGCTTCGCGATGCTTTCTATCAGTTCCGGCAATTGGCCGAGATCCGATATCTGGCGGAAACGCGGCTCGGCAACTGGCGCCTCGACGTGTTCGAGCACCCAGGTCAGTTCGTGTGGCACATGGACACCCCAGCCTCCGGCCTCGATGGCGGGCACCACGTCCGACTTCAGCGAATTGCCGACCATCATGCTCCTTGCAGGACCATCGCCATGGCGGTTGAAAAGGCGCGCATAAGTCGCGGCGGTCTTGTCGCTGACGATCTCGACGGCGTCGAACAGGTCGCCCAGACCGGAGCCGACCAGCTTGCGCTCCTGATCAAACAGATCGCCCTTGGTGATCAGGACGAGGCGGAAGGTGCCGGCGAGTTTCTCGACCGTCTCGCGTGCATGCGGCAACGGCTCGATCGGATGGCGCAGCATCTCGCGGCCGGCGTCCAGAATCTCCGCTATGACCGAAGCCGGTACGCGCCCGTCGGTGACCTCGATCGCCGTTTCGATCATCGAGAGCGTAAATCCCTTGATCCCGAAACCATAGATCGCAAGGTTGCGCCTCTCGGCCTCCAACAGCCGCGCCGATATCTGCTTTTCCTCGCCATGATCGGCCAGCATGGCGGCAAAGCGCTTTTCTGTCGTGCGGAAGAATTGTTCGTTCTGCCAAAGCGTGTCGTCGGCATCAAAGCCGATCGTGGTCAGTTCGCTGCTGGTTCGCATCGCCGGCTTCTCGATTGCGGGAAGGGGCCAAACCTAAGCCGACCGGCAGGCGGTTTTCAACCTGCACCGGCAATTGCCGGCGGCGGCTCCCCTTCCCTTCCATCACGCGGCACGGCTATACTCCGAAATCCGCAACCCAATCTGGTGAATGATGCCGCCTGCAAAAAAGGAAGTCCGTCCGTCGAGCCGCGGAGGACGGGCGCGCACGCCTGCCTTTGTGAAAAACCTGCGTGGTGTGAAGAACTGGAAGGAAGTCAGCGATTGGCTGGAATGGCGCGGCATCGAGGATATCGAATGCATCACGCCTGATCAGGCCGGCGTGGCGCGCGGCAAGATGATGCCGTCGAAGAAATTCACCTCCAACACCTCACTGGCGCTGCCCTCGGCCGTCTTCATGACGACGATTTCCGGCGGCTATCCAGAGGACGGCAACGGCTTCCACTATCCGGAAGACGACGGCGACCTCAAGCTGATGCCGGACCTGTCGACGCTGACAGTGGTGCCATGGGAAGAAGACCCGACGGCGGCCGTCATCTGCGACCTCGTCCACCAGGATGGCCGTTCGGTCGAGTTCACGCCGCGCAATGTGCTGAAGCGCGTCATTGCCGCCTACGACAGACTTGGGTTGAAGCCGGTCGTCGCGCCCGAGATCGAGTTCTACCTCGTGCGCAAGAATCCAGACCCGGACTATCCGTTGACCCCGCCCGTCGGCCGCTCCGGGCGCGCGATCGGCGGCGGCGCCGGCTATTCGATCGCCGGCGTCAACGAGTTCGACGAACTGATCGACGACATCTACCATTTCTCCGAAAGCCAGGGGCTGGAGATCGACACGCTCATCCACGAAGAGGGCGCCGGCCAGCTCGAGATCAATCTGCGCCATGGCGACCCGGTCGAACTTGCCGACCAGGTGTTCATGTTCAAGCGCACCATCCGTGAGGCGGCTCTCAAGCACGAGATCTACGCGACCTTCATGGCCAAGCCGATCCAGGGCCAACCGGGCTCGGCCATGCATATCCACCAGTCGATCATCGACAAGAAGACGGGCAGGAACATCTTTTCGGCCGAGGATGGTTCCGAAACCGAGGATTTTTTCCATTTCATCGGCGGCATGCAGAAGCACGTGCCGAACGCGTTGGTGATGTTCGCGCCCTACGTCAATTCCTACCGGCGGCTGACGCAGGCGGCATCGGCTCCCGTAAACAACAAATGGGGCTACGACAACCGCACCACGGCGTTCCGCGTGCCGCGTTCGGACCCCGCGGCGCGGCGCGTCGAGAACCGCATTCCGTCCTCCGACGCCAATCCCTACCTGGCACTTGCAGCCTCGCTCGCCTGCGGGCTGATCGGCATCACCAGGAAGATCAAGGCCGAGCCACCGGTGCTGACGACCGCCAACGCCGACGAGATCGACCTGCCGCGCAGCCTGCTCGAAGCGGTCGACCTGTTCGAAGGCGACGAGGAACTCTGCGCGTTGCTGGGCAAGTCCTTCGCCGCCACCTATGCGGCGATCAAACGTGCGGAATTCGAAACGTTCATGGAAGTGATCAGTCCGTGGGAGAGGGAGTATTTGTTGCTCAACGTCTGACCAGTCATGAACTATCAATCCCCAATTTCTCCTGGCCGCTCCTGGTATGAGGACACGGCCGGCCCACGGCCTGAATATCCGGTGCTCGATGGCGACCGGACCTGCGATGTCGTCATCATCGGTGGCGGCTTTACCGGCCTGTCGGCAGCGATTCATTTGGCCAAGGCCGGAGCGGACGTGGTGCTGATCGAGGCGCATCGCTTCGGCGACGGCGCTTCCGGGCGCAATGGCGGCCAGCTCGGCACCGGCCAACGCGCCTGGGCGGAGGATCTCGAGGCCGAATATGGCCTTTCCCGCGCCAAGGCGCTGTTCGATCTTGCCGAAGAGGCCAAAGCCCACCTGCTCGAATTCGCCGCCATCAACCAGATCGATATCGACTACATACCGGGTCAGCTTTCGGTTGCGCACAAGCCGCGCTATGTCGACGACTACAAGGCGCATGCCGAAATCATGGCCGGCCGTTTCTCCTACCCGCACATCTCATTCATGGATGCGAAGGAGACCGCGGAGCGGCTGGGTTCGAGCGCCTATTTCGGCGGCACGCGCGACACCGGCACCGGCCATATCCATCCGATGAAACTGGTGATCGGCACGGCGCGGGTAGCGGCACAAGCCGGCGCGCACCTGTTCGAAGCGACGCCATCAACCGGCATCATCTCCGCCGGCGGCAAGGTCAGGGTTTCCACGCCCAGAGGTACGGTGACGGCGGAGAAATGCCTGATCGCGGTCAATGCCTATGGCGGAACGCTCGAGCCGGTGAGTGCCGCGCACATCATGCCGATAGGATCCTTCATCGGCGCGACCGTGCCGCTGGGGTCGGAGTCGAAAGTGCTGCCAGGGGGCGAATCGGTCGACGATTCCCGTTTCGTCGTGCGCTATTTCCGCAAATCCCGGGATGGCCGGCTGCTGTTCGGCGGACGCGAGGTCTATGGCGTCAACGATCCAAAGGATATCCACATCCATATTCGCCGTCAGATCGCAGAGCTCTATCCGGCGCTGAGCGATGTCGAGATCACCCATGGCTGGGGCGGTTATGTCGGCATCACGGTGCCGAGAAAGCCGTTCGTGCGCGAAGTGATGCCGAATGTGATCTCGGCCGGCGGCTATTCGGGTCACGGCGTGATGCTGTCCAACTTCTTCGGCAAACTCTATGCCGAAACCGTCACAGGTAACCGCGACCGGCTGAAGCTGATCGAGGACCTGAAAATTCCGCCCTTTCCTGGCGGCCGCCGGTTCCGAGCGCCGCTGCTTTTCCTGGCGCTCAACTGGTTCGCGCTGCGCGACAGGATTTAATGCGTCGCGCAAAAGTGCCCTCGCCCAGGACGAACGACGAGCATCAAAACAGATCTAAAGTGCGTTGTTATAAGTCCGGTTCGAGGCGACGTGCTTCAGGCAGGGATCGGATCGCCGTCATCTGATGCGATCACGATCTCATGTAATATTGTAATATCCATGTAACATTTGTTGCCCGGGCGACACATTGCGGAATTGCCGGCGAAGGCGCAGAATCCTCGGTAATGGCGTACTGATGCCACAATCGCGGACGAAAGGTCCGCATCTGGGCGATTGTTCGGGGATTGTTGCGGGCCTGCCCGCGTTTTGGGACCGATGCTGATCGAACGCATGATTTGCGAGATTTGATCGAAAGAACACCGGCCCGCTTATGGAGGTGGCAAGAGTGAGAGAGCCCTTCAGTTTCGGTGCTCCGGAACGTCGGCGCTTTGCCATGCAGTTCGGCTATGACATGCGCCCGTCATTCTGGCAGGGTGTCCGTTCGAACTCGCACCTGGTCATTGCCGCGGTCGGCACCGCCGCACTGCTTGGCGTTGCCGCGGTTGCACTCTGGCTGGCATTGCCGACCAGCGAGAGGCAAGCGGCCGCCAGCCCCGAGCAGAGCATTCCGGCCATTCCAGTGAAGACGACGAAAGTTTCCCCTTCGGGGACTACGGTCACCGCAGCTGCCGTGACACCGCAGGCGGAGCGCAAGTCCAGCCAGGTGTCACCGATCATGGCAGCGGCGGCGGGCAACATACAAGCGCTTGCGGCCAATGATCCCCGCTGGACCGGGGCACAGCCAAAGGCTGCCGCCGCGGCAGCTGATCCCGATCAAGCGGCTGCCCCCAGCCAGATAGCCAAGCAGCCCGAGCCGTTGCCTGACAAAACAGCGGCATTCGCCCAATCGTCTACCGATACCGATGCCACCGACGAGCTTGCCAAGGTCGCAGCGCCGAACCCGCCTGCGACAAGCAGCAATCCCGATGGCGCGCAGACCGCCGGCATTCCGGAGACGCAGCCGCAAGTACCGGAACAAAAACCTGCAAATGCACAAGGCGAAGATAACGCAGCCAAGGCGAAGCCGCGCAAGGTGGCTGCGGCGGGCAGCGGCCGTATTCTCAGGACTGTCACCATGCGCAGTGCTCCGAAGAAGGGCGCAGCCTCCATGGGCACGGTGCCTGCCCGGACTTCAGTGCAACTGATGGGCTGCAAGCAGTGGTGCGAGATCGTCTACAACGGCAAGCACGGCTGGGTGTACAAGAGCTACGTCAAGCCCGACGCGTAATATCCGACGATCGCCGCATTCAGATGCAGCGCCCGCCATCGACTTCCAGCGCCACGCCGGTGATGAAGGCGGCCTCGTCCGAGGCCAGCCATAGAGCCGCATTGGCGATATCGAGCGGGGTCGACAGCCGGCCGAGCGGAATCGAGGCGCGGAATGTCTCGCGGATTTCGGGCGTATCGGCGCCCATGAATTTCTCCAGCATGCCGGTCTCGCCGGCGACCGGGCAGAGGCAGTTGACGCGGATATTTTTGGGCGCGAGTTCCACTGCCATCGATTTGGTGGCGGTGATCGCCCAGCCCTTCGAGGCATTGTACCAGGTGAGGCCAGGCCGTGGCCGCAGGCCCGCGGTGGACGCCGTGGTCAGGATGACGCCGCCGCCCTGCCGCTCCATGATCGGTATGACGGCAAGGGCGGCGTGATAGATCGCCTTCATGTTGACTGAGGTGATCAGGTCGAAGGTTTCCTCGTCGACCTTGAGCATATCGCCGTTGCGATGGGTGAACCCGGCATTGTTGACCATGATGTCGATGCGGCCGAAGGCGCTTTTGGCCGCATAGACCATCTCGTCGAACTCGGAGCGCAACGAAACATCGGTCTGCGTCCAGATCGCCGCCGCGCCGATCTCGCCAGCGACACGTTCCGCCCCCTTGGCGTTGAGATCGGCAACGACGACCCTGGCGCCCTCTTGCGCAAAGCGCTTGGCCATGCCTTCGCCGAAGCCGGATGCCGCACCGGTGATAATGGCGACCTTGTTTTCCAGACGCATGCGTCTACCGCTCCTTGGGTTCATCGCGCAGCCTGCACGAAAGAGCTGACAGCCCGGCCGGTGCCGCGACGGGATACAGCCCGATTTCTCCCTTAGCTTTCGTCACATTCACGTTCTATGCTGCAACTGCGAAAGCTTCCGGAGTCTTCGTTCACGACAAGCCTCCCGGCGGCGCCAGTGTCAAGCGCACAGGTGGATCCAATCAATATCCAGCGATTGGTCCTCGATGTGACACCATGGCACTGGAAAATTTAAATCGATTAGAATATATCAGCCGCGTACTCGCGACCGGCGTCAAAGCGGACAGACAATGACCAGCCAGATCATCCCCGTCGACCCTTTCGACTTCATTATCTTCGGTGGTACCGGCGACCTGTCGGAGCGCAAGCTGCTGCCGTCGCTCTACTACCGCCAGCGCGACCATCAGTTCTCGGAGCCGACGCGCATCATCGGCACGTCGCGCTCGAAGATGAGCGACGAGGAGTTCCGGGCCTTCGCCAAGCAGGCCATTTCGGACCACGTCAAGCCGGCCGATATCGATGCCAAGGAGTTGAAGACCTTCCTGGCACGGCTTTCCTACGTCCCGGCCGATGCGACGAGCGGCGCCGGCTTCGACAAGCTGAAAAAGGCGATCGGCGAAAGCGATCACATCCGCGCCTTCTACCTGGCCGTGGCGCCGGCGCTGTTCGGCGATATCTCGCACAAGCTCAAAGAGCACAATCTGATCACGCCGAATTCGCGCATCGTGCTGGAGAAGCCGATCGGCCGCGACCTCGCCTCGGCGCGGGCGCTCAACGACCTGGTCGGCGACGACTTCCACGAAAGCCAGATCTTCCGCATCGACCACTATCTCGGCAAGGAGACGGTGCAGAACCTGATGGCGCTGCGCTTTGCCAATGCGCTCTACGAGCCGCTGTGGAATTCCGCCCATATCGACCACGTGCAGATCACCGTCGCCGAGACCGTCGGCCTGGAAGATCGCGTCACCTATTATGACAAGGCCGGTGCGCTGCGCGACATGGTGCAGAACCACATGCTGCAGCTGCTTTGCCTCGTCGCCATGGAGGCGCCGTCGTCGATGGACGCCGACGCCGTGCGCGACGAGAAGCTGAAGGTGTTGCGGGCGCTGAAGCGCATCAACGGCAACGAGGCGCCCAAGCACACCGTGCGTGGTCAGTATCGTGCCGGTGCGTCGGCCGGCGGACCGGTGAAAGGTTATGTCGAGGAGCTCGGCAAGGACAGCAACACCGAGACCTTCGTCGCCATCAAGGCCGAGATCGGGACCTGGCGCTGGGCCGGCGTTCCCTTCTATCTCAGGACCGGAAAGCGGCTGGCGACCCGGGTTTCGGAAATTGTCATCGAGTTCAAGCCGATCCCGCATTCGATCTTCGGCGACAGCGGCGCAGGACCGATCTTCGCCAACCAGTTGGTCATCCGGCTGCAGCCGGACGAAGGCGTCAAGCAGTTCATCATGATCAAGGATCCAGGCCCGGGCGGCATGCGGCTGCGCCAGATCTCGCTCGACATGAGCTTCGCGCAGTCTTTCGACGGTCGCGCGCCGGACGCCTATGAGCGGCTGATCATGGATGTCATCCGTGGCAACCAGACCCTGTTCATGCGTCGCGACGAGGTGGAAGCCGCCTGGAAGTGGATCGACCCGATCCAGAATGCCTGGGAAGGCGCCAAGCAGGAAGCACAGGGCTATACGGCAGGCACATGGGGGCCGTCAGCCTCGATAGCGCTGATCGAACGTGACGGGCGGACATGGCACGAGAGCAATTGAACAGCGCCGGCTACGACTGGAATGCCTTTCCCGACCGTCCGCAACTGGCCTCGGCGCTGGCTGCAAAGGTGGCCGATCGCCTAACGAGGGCGATCGACCGGCGCGGCACGGCGGTGCTCGCTGTCTCCGGCGGCACGACGCCGGCAAAGTTCTTTGCCGCGCTCTCCACGGCGCCGATCGCCTGGGACAAGGTGATCGTGACGCTGGTCGACGAACGCTTCGTGCCGGCCTCCTCGCCGCGATCCAATGCCGGACTGGTTGCCGCAAACCTGCTGCAGAACGCGGCCAGGGCGGCCCGTTTCGTTCCGCTCTACCACGAGGCATCAGGCATCGAGGATGCCGCGGCTTCCGATGATGCGGCATTGCGATCCCTGCCCTGGCCGCTCGATGTCGTGGTGCTAGGCATGGGACCGGACGGCCACACCGCCTCGTTCTTTCCCGACGCCGACGATCTGCCGAAGCTGCTCGACCCGGCGTCCGACAGGATGATCCTGCCGGTCCATGCCAAAAGCGCTGGTGAGCCGCGGCTGACCCTGACGCTCGCCCGCATCATCGATGCGGGTTTCCTCGCCTTGCACATAGAGGGCGAGGAGAAGCGCATCGCCTTCGACAACGCTGTCGCACCCGGACCGCGCAAGCCGATCCGCGCCGTGCTCGACGCATCGCCCAGGCCCGTGGAGGTTTTCTGGGCGCCCTGACTTCAAGTTTACAAGTGGTCCCGGCAACGGCGGGAGGATGTTTCCGGGACCTCGCCTGAAAGGACCTGATGCCATGACCGCAAGACGCGACATCGAAGCCATCACCGAGCGGATTCGCCAGCGCTCCAAACCGGGCCGCGAGCGCTACCTCAGTCGTATCGCCGAAGCGTCGAACCAGACCGCCAACCGTTCGGTGCTGTCCTGCGGCAACCTTGCCCACGGCTTTGCGGTGTGCAGCCCCTCGGAAAAGCTGGCGCTGGGCGCCGACAAGGTGCCCAATCTCGGCATCATCACCTCCTACAACGACATGCTGTCGGCGCATCAGCCCTTCGAGGCCTTCCCGGCCTTGATCAAGGAGGCCGCGCGCGAGGCCGGTGGCATCGCCCAGGTCGCCGGCGGCGTGCCGGCGATGTGCGATGGCGTGACACAAGGCCAGCCGGGCATGGAGCTGTCGCTGTTCTCGCGCGACGTGATCGCCATGGCGGCCGCGATCGGCCTGTCGCACAACATGTTCGACGCCGCCGTCTATCTCGGCGTGTGTGACAAGATCGTGCCGGGACTGGTGATCGCCGCGCTCACCTTCGGCCATCTGCCGGCGGTTTTCATTCCGGCCGGCCCGATGACGACAGGCCTGCCCAACGATGAGAAGGCCAAGGTCCGCCAGCTCTATGCCGAGGGCAAGGCAGGACGGGCCGAACTGCTGGAAGCCGAGTCCAAATCGTACCATGGGCCGGGCACCTGCACCTTCTACGGCACGGCCAATTCCAACCAGATGCTGATGGAGATCATGGGCCTGCACACGCCGGGTGCGTCCTTCGTCAATCCAGGCACGCCGTTGCGCGATGCCTTGACCCGCGAGGCGACGAAGCGGGCGCTGGCGATCACCGCGCTTGGCAATGCCTATACGCCTGTCGGGCGGATGATCGACGAACGCTCGTTCGTCAACGGCGTCGTCGGCCTGCACGCCACCGGCGGGTCCACCAACCACACCATCCACCTGATCGCCATGGCGGCGGCCGCCGGCATCGCGCTGACCTGGCAGGATATTTCCGATCTTTCGGAGGCAGTGCCGCTGCTGGCACGGGTCTATCCGAACGGGCTGGCCGACGTGAACCATTTCCATGCCGCGGGCGGGCTCGGCTTCCTGATCCGCGAGCTGCTCGACGAAGGCGTTCTGCACGAGGATGTGCAGACGGTGTGGGGCGAAGGCCTGCGGCCATATGCGGTCGAGGCAAAGCTCGGCGCCGACGGCAGCGTGGTGCGCGAGGCGTCACCGCGTGCCAGCGGCGACGAAAAGGTGCTGGCGCCGTTCAACAAGGCGTTCCAGCCGACCGGCGGCTTGAAAGTGCTGTCGGGCAATCTCGGCCACGCGGTCATCAAGACTTCGGCCGTCAAGCCGGAGCGACGTCTCATCGAGGCGCCGGCCAAGGTGTTCGACAGCCAGCAGGGACTGAACGACGCCTTCAAGGCCGGCACGCTCACCGGTGATTTCATCGCCGTCATCCGCTTCCAGGGGCCGAAGGCCAACGGCATGCCGGAACTGCACAAGCTGACCACCGTGCTCGGCATCCTGCAGGATCGCGGCCAGCGTGTCGCGCTGGTCACCGACGGGCGCATGTCGGGCGCTTCCGGCAAGGTGCCGGCGGCGATCCATGTGACGCCGGAAGCGGTCGAGGACGGGCCGATCGCGCGGATCCATGACGGCGACATCATCCGCCTCGACGCCGATGCCGGCACGCTGGAGGTGCTGGTGCCAGGGACCGAATTCGCGCTGCGCCGCACGGCCGAGGCCGACCTGATCGGCAATGAATTCGGTTTCGGCCGCGAGCTGTTCGCTGGTTTCCGCCAATTGGTGGGCCGCGCCGACCACGGCGCCAGCGCCTTCGGCACCGCCTGACGCGTTATGTGCGGCATGAAAAGGGCGGCTCATGGCCGCCCTTTTTTCGGGTCGAAATCGCAATCCTTATTGCACCGTCAGTTCAACCCGCTCTCCAGCCTTCACGGTCACGGTGCCTTCCTTCTTGCTGTTGTCCGGCTTCTCCGAGACCACCGCGTAATCGCCCGCCGCTATCGCGGCCTGATACTTCTCGTCATAGGCGTAGCCGATCGACTTGCGATTGCCATTGATGTCCTTCCTGGTCTCGAAAATCTCGATCTTGGAGGTGCCGGGCGCCGTGATTGCCAGCACGCCGGCATTCATGGCGACCTTGAGGTCCTGGAACTCGCCGACCTTGACGCTGAAAGGCTGTTCCATGACTGCGAGGTCAACCGTCGCGATCAACACATAGTCGTCGGGCGGCAAATCGAACTTGCTGTCGGGGCCATAGGCATACGTGACCTCGTCGCGGGTGCCATCGATCTTCTTCTTGGCCTTGAGCACCTTGAAGCCGACGCCTGAACCATCGGCCTTGTCGCCGCCGGCCGCATAATAGGCGTTGGCAACGACATGGCCGACGCCAACGATGATGTCCTTGTCTATCACCCGGCCGGCAGCGAGCGGGATCGTTTCGGTGACCGCGCCCTGTCCGATCGTGACGGTCACTTTCTGGTCGCCGGCCGGCAACACGGCTTTCGTGTCTCCATAATAGGTCGGGGGGTTGTCGGCCCCCGGATAGGCGATCACGACAGCCGCCCCGCTGGCCACATCGGCACCTTGGCTGGGACGCGGATGCAGGATGAGCGTGCCGGCATTCAAGGTGAACTGCGGCTTGTAGACCTGGCCTGCCTCGATCTTGATCTTCTGCTCCACCTTGGCCTCGCCGTCGCGCGCGACGATGACGTAGTCGCCGGGTTCCAGATTGGCTTTGTACTTGCCGTATTCGGTGGTGATGTTGTCGCCGCGCGTGCCGTCCGATTTGGCCTTGTAAACTTCCCAGGCATTGCCGTCAGTGACGGGATCGCCGCCCTCGGCCAGCACCACGGTCGGCATGAAATTGAACTCGGGCTTGGCCGGCTCCGGCGCTGGTGCCGGAGCGGGGGCCGGTGCCGGCTCGGGCGCCGGTGCCGGCGCTGCGACGGTCTCGACCAGCGCTTCCTGCAGCGCCTTCTCGTCGGAAGCCTGGATGTATTTGCCGCCGGTGCTGTCGGCGAGGCAGGCAATCTGCTTGCCTTCGTCGGCGGTCAGGCCGAAGCCGACGACGTCGGCGGTGAAATCGACGCCGGAGGCTTCGAGTTCCTTGCCAAGCGCACAGGGGTCGCCGCCGCAGGTTTCGAGCCCATCGGTGATGAGGACGACCGTCGCCTTGTCCTCGGTGTATTTCAGCGCTTCGGCCGCCTGCTTGACGGCTGCCGTCAGCGGCGTCTTGCCGAGGAATTTCATACTGTCGGCGGCTGCCGAGATGGCGCTTGCCGAGCCAGCCTGAGGCGGCACGATGAGCTGGATGTCGTCGCAGCTGCCCTTCTCGCGATGGCCATAGGCCATAAAGCCGATCTCGTCGTCTGCGGGAACCGATTGAAGCACGGTCCTCAGTGATTCACGGGCGATTTCCAGCTTGGGCTTGCCATCGATCTGCGCCCACATCGATCCCGACGCGTCGAGGATGATGATGACCTTGTTGGCGGCAAAGCCGAATGTCGTCATCGACAAAAGGAGGATCGCCGCAGCGACGCTCCGTGCAAGTCCCGCCATCGAAATCTCCTGAGTTAGCCCCCTCGTCGGCACGTGAAAGCTATTTGACGGGGCGTCGGGACACAAGCCCGCAGGCATGGCGCCGGCATGCCCGACCAGGCAAATCACTCAGTATGTCGTGCGGCGCTCTTCCGAGGGCGGGCGGCCAAATTGCAGCCGATAGCTCTGGGCAAAATAGGAATGCGAGGTGAAGCCGGTCGCGATCGCCACGTCGAGGATCGGCATGTTGGTCTGACGCAGCAATTCACGCGCCCGCTCCAGCCGCAGCCGCATATAGTAGCGCCCGGGCGTGACGTTGAGATGGCGCAGGAACAGCCGCTCCACCTGGCGCACCGAAAGGCCCGCCGACTTGGCAAGCTGTACCGCCGACAGCGGCTCGTCGAGATGGTCGGCCATCAGTTCGACGATGCGCCTGAGCTTCTCCGACTTGCCCGTCAGGTCACGCTCCGGGCCGACGCGCTGGCGGTCTCCGGCTGAGCGGATGCGCTCGTGCTGGAACTGGTTGGCGACGCCATTGGCGAGGTTGGAGCCGAAATCGCCACGCACGATCTCCAGCATCAGATCGATAGAGGTGGTGCCGCCGGCGCAGGTGTAGCGCTTGCGGTCGATCTCAAAGACATTGCCCGTGCAGTTGATATCGGGAAAGCGCTCGACAAAGCCGGCGCGGTTTTCCCAATGGATGGTGCAGCGATAGCCTTCGAGCTGGCCGGCCTCGGCCAGCAGGTAGGACCCGACCGACAAGGCGCCAAGCGCGTTGCCGCGCCGGCCCCAGCTGCGCAAGGCCGCCAGAACCTTGCTCTTGCCCGGAAATTCCGTCGTCAGGCCGACCGAAACGAAAAGAATGTCGACCGGCGGCAGGTCGGCGACGGCGTAGTCGATCTTGAGCGGCAGGCCGTTGGAGGCCATCACCGGGTCGCCATCGGCGGAGACCGTCGTCCAGCCGTAGAAATCGCGTCCAAGCAGGCGGTTCGCCGACCGGAACGTGTCGATCGCGGCCGCCAGCGAGAACATGGAAAACTTGTCGACCAGCAGGAAGGCGAACTGCCGGCCACCTTGAACGGGATCATTCGTGACCGGCCGTTCCGGGGAAATAGTGGGATTCGGCAAAGCTGCGGCTTTCAGGGTCAACCCGGGCTCAGAAGGAAGGCCGCTTCAATCCGGCCGCAAGGTAGGCCGAAGCTAACGTATTGGCCATCAGCATGGCAATGGTCATCGGACCGACACCGCCGGGCACCGGGGTGATCGCGCCCGCCGCCTTGGCCGCCTCGGCATAGGCGACATCTCCGACGAGACGCGACTTGCCCTCGCCCTTCTCGGGCGCGGGAATGCGGTTGATGCCGACATCGATGACGGTGGCGCCAGGCTTGACCCAATCACCCTTGATCATTTCCGGCCGGCCGACCGCAGCGACAAGGATGTCGGCCGTGCGGGCAAGCGCCGGCAGGTCCTTGGTGCGGCTGTGAGCGATGGTGACGGTGCAGTTGGCGGCAAGCAGCAGATTGGCCATCGGCTTGCCGACGATGTTGGAGCGGCCGACGACGACGGCGGTGAGGCCGGACAGGTCCTTGCCGCGCACGCGCTCGATCAGGAGCATCGAGCCGGCGGGCGTGCAGGGCACGAAGGCCGTGTCGAGTTCACCAGTGCCGAGCTTGCCGACATTGATGAAATGGAAGCCGTCGACATCCTTCTGCGGCGCGATGGCCTGGATGATCTTGCCGGCATCGACATGGGCGGGCAGCGGCAGCTGGACCAGGATGCCGTTGATGGCCGGGTCGGCGTTGAGTTCGGCGATGAGCTCGAGCAGTGCCGCCTCGGACGTCTCGGCCGGCAGCGTGTGCTGGAGCGAATGAAAACCGCATTCCTTGGCGGTGCGGGATTTGGAAGCGACATAGACCTGGCTGGCCGGATCCTCGCCGACGATGACCACGGCGAGACCCGGCTTGGCCTTGCCCTTGGCGACCAACTCGGCGGTCAGCGCCTTGACCGATCGCACCACGTCTTCGGCAACGCTCTTTCCGTCAATCATTTCGGCCATGGACCACCCTCAATATCGTTCCGCTCAACGCTGCCTTCGGAAAACACAATGCAGCGGCGCAGGCAATCTGCAGCGCGGCATTGTCATGAAAATTCAAGTTCGCAATCCCGTCAAAGCGCCGTTCCATGCCGTTTACGTGAAACCGGCACGGTTTTGTTCGGCCTCCACACCCTATCTGGTGGCTCAGAAGTAGCGGCGACGGGTGCGGTTTTCCGTGAGTTCGCGGACCGCTTCGCGGAATTCACGCAGGCTGGCGCGAATCTCTTCGACCGATGACTGTTCGCCCCCCTCCTCGACCGACCTGGCATGGGGAGCGGCTGGATCGGCCGGTGGCTGCGTCGGGACGGGCGGCGGCGGGTACGGCATCGGCGCCGCATAGGGTTCCGCCAGCGCTTGCGTATAGGGATGACCCGCCTGTGACCGGGGCTGCGCCGGGGGATAGCCCATCGGCTGCGCATAGGGAGAGGACGGCAAGGGCGGAGCCGGATACATTGCCTGTTGCGGCATCAGCGGCGAGCGCGAGGGCGACGCCATTTGCCGCCCATATCCTGCCTCGGCGCCTGGCTGGAAAGGTGACTGCGAATAATCCCGGCCGGCCGTCGCACGAGGGCCGAAACCGGGCTCCGGATAGCCAGGGAATATCGGAGCGTTGGCCGGCCGTCCGTTGTCGGCAAAGGCGGGTAAGGCGAACTCGCTGGAGATGTCGCCGTCGGCTTCGGCCGAGGGTTTGCGGGACATGGCCTTGCGCAGTCTCGACATGAGTGCGCCGATCCTCCCGGAGCCTTCGGCGGAAGCGGCCTCGGTCCTCGTGGCCGGCGGCGGTGGCGCGGGAGGCGGCGCTACAGGCGCTGTCGGCATTGGCGGAGCGGGTGGAGGCTCCGTCCGGAATGCCTGCGCCTCTAGAGGCGCCCTCTGTTCATCCAACTTGCGTTCGTCCAGCTTGCGCTCGCGGCGTGAGCGCGAGCTTGCCGTCTCGCGCAGGCTGTCATAGGTCCCGCGCAAGGCGCCGAGACCAACACCCGCGCCAAAGCCAAGCAGCAGCCCGGCCAGTGCCGCCAAGGCCCGCGAGGGTCCATTTGGCTCAAGTGGGGCTTGAGCGGAGGTGATCACGTTGATGTTGGTCGTGTTGATGCCCGTCTGTTCACCGGTCTCCTTGGCGCGCAGAAGATATTGCTCGTAGACGGAACGCTTGGCGGTGGCCTCACGCTCCAGTTCGCGCAGGGCAACCAGGTCGCTGTTGACGTCGCCGCTTTGGACCTTGGCCTGAGCCAGCCGAGACGCGAGGTCCTGTTCGAGCTGGACCGCGCGCTTCAGGTCGACCTGTAGCGAAGAGGCGATGCGGCGCAGTTCATTGGCAATGCGCTCGCGCGCGCCGGCAATCTGGGCATCGAGAGCCTGGAGTTCGGGATGGCGCGGCCCCAGCCGAACCGCGGCACGATCGGCCTCCTGCTTCAGCGTCGCATATTGCGAGCGCAGATCGCTCATGGTGTTGGAGTTGATTTCTTCCGGCAACGTGCCGGTCAGAACGGAATTGACGTCCAGCGAACGCGCCGACGCCGCCCGGGCATTGAGTTCCAGCGTGCGGGCGCGGGCGACGGAGAGCTGCTCGTTGAGCTTCAGCATCTGATCGTCGCTGATCAGATGGCCTTGCGCGTCGACGAGACCATGCGTGGCCCTGAAATCCTCGACCTTGCGCTCGGCCGCCTCGACCCCCTTGCGCAGATCATCTAGCTTGGACGTCAATTCGTTCGTCGCGCGTCCGGCCATGTCGGACTGGTATTTGGCGGCCTCCTGCTGAAAGACGGTCCTCGTCGTATTGGCGATGAGCGCCGACTTCTCGCCGTTCTGGGTTACAGCGCTGACGGAGATGACAAAAGTCTTGCCGGTGCGTTCGACCGACAGGCTCTTGGCCAGATTGCCAACGGCCAGCGCCTGGCGGCGAACCTCATCGACACCGCCCGGCCCATCGTGGCGTGACACAATCGAGCGGATAAGCGACATGACGCCAAGGCCGCCGGAACCCTGGCCGTTGAACTCCGGATCGTTGACTAGATTGAGATTCTTGACGACCTGATCGAGAACGGTGCCCGAGGTGAGCATCTTGATCCGGGTTTCGACGACGGCCAACGCGGCGTCGGGCTGGCCCACCGGTTGCGTGAGATCGCGATCGGAGAGCTTCAGGTCGCCCGGCTCGATGATCAGTTCGGTCGTGGCTTCGTATTTCTTCGGCATCGACAAGGCGATGGCAATGCCGAGCCCGGCGCCCAGTATCGTGGTCGCGACGATCAGCAGCTTCGACCTGGCGACGCCGCGAACAACCAGTATCGGATCGATCAATGGCTTCCATTGCTGACCGTCCGCACCGCCATCGGAGGAGGTATCGGCTCCGTCCGTGGCGCGGGATCCGATTGCATCACGAGCGCGACCCGTCCCTGAAGGTTCTTCCGGCGCCGGCCTTGCGCGCGGCATGTCGGGAGGAAGATCGCCGGCGCCGGTCTCCGCCCGGGAGCGCCAGGCGTCGTCGGCTTCAAACGGCTGCTCCCCGTCAAGAGGGAACGGCGCGGCGTCACCGACGGCAAGCGGCGACGGGCTCGCCTTGGTCTCGCGCCGGGAACGGGCCAGGCGATGGCGCGTGGCGGCATCCTCGCGCCATGAAGGATTCGCGCGATCTCCTATCGACACCAGCGAAGCGTCGTCCTCGCCACGCACGGCGTCGCCAAGCGCCAGCAAGGAGCGCTCGCGCTTCCAGTCCTCACGGTTTTCCCTGTCGACCATTATCGTGGAGCTTTACTCTTGGCCGCTTGGGAGCGGCGGTCGGCCATTCGTTAAGCCACGCTAAACAGGCATAGGAAACAAAAGGTTAATTTCCGGAAGACGGTGGCAGGAATTCACGTCCTGATTGCAAGAACTTCTAACACAACCTAAAGCTTCAGAACGGCGCGTTAAACTTTCCGGCCTATGCATTTCCTTGACCTATGACTGAGGCGAGCGACATACCGCAAAGGCGGACCTTCGCGCGGATCGGCACCTTCATGGCCGAACGACGCGGGCTGGTGCGCGACTATTTCTCGGCGATCAGCGGTGCCGGCGGGCGACTGGTGTTTTCACTCGCTTATTTCATCGCACTCGCCAATACGCTCTCGATCGCCGAATTCGGCATGTTCGCCACTGCCTCGGCGGCCGGCGTCATGCTGTCGCGAATCCTCGCCTTCGGGTTCATTTCGGCGCTCTATCGCACCGCTACCATCCGGCCCAATCTGATCGGCACCTTCACCGCCGGCTTCCTGGTGCTCGGCGCCGCCTCGCTGCCGCTTTTGGCCGCCGCCTCGTTCGGCGTCTACCTGACCTTCTTCGCCGGCACCGTGCCGCTGTCGGTGTTCACGGCGATCGTCTTCGCCGAGGCGCTGCTGTGGCGACCGGTGGAAGTGGCGCTGATCGTCAACAACGGGCTGGGCAAATTCGGCCGCGCCGCCATACTGGCGATCCTGGCCACGGCACTGCGGGCGCTTGGTGCGGTGTTATTCATGGTCTCGGCACAGCACGGCATCTGGGTGTGGTCGTGGTTCTACATCGGCGCCAACGCCGCCTCGCTGCTGCTCGCGTTTGGGTGGTTTTATCCGCGCCAGAGGCTGCGGCTGCGCGTCGAGCTCTATCTGCGGCGGCTCGCCGATTCCATCTATGTGGCCGGCGCGGAGGTGCTGTTCTACCTGCAGATGGAGTTCGACAAGCTGCTGGTGCTGGCGATCGGCGGACCACATCTGGCCGGCATCTATGCCATCATCATGCGCCTGGTCGACCTGACGGCCATTCCCATCCGCACCTTCTCGATGATGCTCGTGCAGCGCATGATGCGCGCGCCCGAACTCCTCTCACGGCTGGCGGTCAAGAGCGGCATCGAGGGCGGTGTGTTCGCGGTCTCGACGCTGGCGCTGGCGGCGCTCGGCATCGTGCTGCATTTCTTCCCCAACGCGCTCGGCAGGAATGTCTCCGAGGCCGCGCCCCTGGTGGCGCTGGCGATCTGCGTGCCGGGACTGCGCAATCTGGTCGAATACCAGGCCGAGCTTCTGTTCGCGCGCGGCCAGACGCTGGTGCGGGCGCTCAATCTGGGCCTGCTCGCCGCCCTCAAGGCGCTGCTGCTGACCTATGTGCTGACCACCATTACCGAGACATCTGATCTGGTGCTGTCGCTCAACATCGTCTTCCTGCTGCTCTATCTCGCGTCGATGCTGCTGACCTATTCGGCGCTGCGCCGACCGGCGAAGGCAATCTAGGACAAGTCAGCGATCAAGCCCGATCAGGCGGCGGATGCGGCCGATATCCGTGCCGATAAAGGACTGCATGCCGATCGCCACCTGCTCCGGCGCCATGCTGGCGACGAAGCGGCGGAACTCATCGTCCGACAACGCCTCGCCCGTCCAGTGGACACGGCAGAATTCCTCCGAACCGTGGAAATGGCCGGCGCCGTCCAGCAGATCATCGACATAGCGGCCGTAGATCATACATTCGGAGAATTTGCGCGCCGAGCCGATGACCTCGACCCAGTCGCGACCATGGACCTTTTCGATCCGGCCGCACATGGCCAGCACCGTGTCACGGCGCCAGGCGATCAACGTCGAGATATAATCATGGACCGACGCCTGGGACCGGTCGATGCCGAGTGCGGCGCCGGCATTGCGCGACCACACGCGATGCTCGTCATGGCCGTCATCGGCGAGCACGCCATCGCGGCGGAACAGGCGCGCGCTGCCATCGCGCCAGAAGACACCGCAATCGAACGCCTTCAGGAAAGCGACGTCGGAATCGCAGAAGATCAGCACGTCTTCCCTGGCGTGCGCCGATATGGCGATACGGCGCAGTTGCTGCACGTGCCAGCCGCGCAGCGGCTGGGTCTTCATGCTGAGCCAGACGCGCCGGCGAAACAGGCTGAACGGATCGTCGAAGGCGCGCAGCCAGCGCGGCAGGAGATCCCGCTCATCGACGATCGAGCGGCGGCTGGTCGCCAACTGACGGAAAAGCGCGAGGTCGCGATGTTCGACCAGAATGTAGTGGTGCGCAGCACCCGAGACATGGCGGTCAAGCGTTTCGCACAGCAGGCGGCAGCGCTCGAAATCCGGGGCGTAGCTTGCCGTCACCACCGCCGCCGTTGGCGTCTTCGGCAACAGGCCTGGACCGGGCGACGGGTCTGGGACGAACCGCTTGTTCAACGAAACTCTCCAGGAGCATCTCCGACGGTCTCGGCGCCCCGCGACCATTTCTGCTTGACGACCCGCCACAGGAACAGCGGATTGCCGACCACATAGCGGCGCCAGAGCCGGCCGGGCTCGACCGCCAGCCGGAACAGCCATTCCAGCCTCAGGCGGCGCATCCATGGCGGCGCGCGCGGCACCGAGCCGCTCAGGAAATCGAGCAGCGCGCCAACCGCGACCGGCAGCGTGCAGTGGCGTTCGTCGATGTGGCGTTCAATCCACAGTTCCTGGCGCGGCACGCCCATCGCGACGAGCAGCATGTCAGGCCGCAATTTTGCGATCCGACCGATGATCTCCGGCTCCTGCGCGGCGGAGAAATAGCCATCGTGAACGACCACGAAGCTGTGCTGCACGGCAAGCGCCGCCAGCTTCAGCGACGCCGCCTCGGCGTTGACACGCGTCGCACCGAGCAGCCCCACGGTCAGCGGCCGCTTGGAAGCCTGCAGGAATGCGGGCACGAAATCGGTGCCGTTGAGATTGTCGGGAAATGCCGCCCCGTAGAGAAGCTTCGCGGCGAGATCGACGCCGATGCCATCCGGCAGGATGAGGAAATCGTCGAGCGCCTCGGCGAAGACCGGGTCGGTATAGGCGATGTTGGCATTGTGAGCGTTGAGGAAGCTGACCTTGGTGAAGCGCTTCTCGGCAAGCAGGCGATTGAGCAGGGCGATCGCATCGTTCCAGCGGATGGCGAGCACCGGGATGCCGAGGATCATTTTCAGACTGTCGAGCCCGAACGCGGCGCGGGTGGCGTGCATGTTCATGCAAGCACCTCCCGCCGGACGGCGCCGATTTTTTCGAGACCGACACGAACCGCGGCGTCGAGCGCCTTGACCTGCCGGCGATGGAAGGTGGTGCCATCGACATCGTCGATATCGGCCGCGGCAGCCTCCAGGGCCTGGGCGAAGCCGGCCGGATCGTCGGTGACCACGCAATTGGCGGGGCGGTGGTCGATGCCGCGCAGCGAACGGCTGGTGGCGACCGAGGGCAGGCCAAGCTCGAAGGTCTCAATGGTCTTCAACTGTACGCCGCTGCCCGCCGTGCTGATCAGCGGGATGACGGCCGCGCCACAGACGAAAGCCCGGGCATCCGGAACGCGGCCGACGAATTGGACGCCCGGATGCGTCGAGGTGACGCCGGCAGGCATGTGGCCCGCGATGCGGATGCGGAAACCAGGCCGCAGGTGCGGCACCACCTTGCCCAGGAACCAGTCGAGGCCGATGCGGTTTGGCTGCCAGGTCCAGGTGCCGATCAGCGCCGCGTCGCAGTCGATCGGGCGCCGCCCTTTCCGGACCGGCGCCGTGTCGCCGGTTACCAGCGGCAGCACCGCCGAACGCTCATCCGAGGCGACACCGAGCGCCACGCGATCCTCCTCGGCCAGCGTGAAGACGAAGCGCGCGCGGCGGCAGAGACGCTCTTCGACGAGCTTGAGCAGCCTTGCCTCGCGCCGGAACAGCAGACGCTGGAAAATGCCGCCGGCGGCAGCGGCATTCTCGCGGGCCGAGAGATGCTCGACATTGTGGGCGACGAAGATCGAAGGCCGGCCTTCGAAGAGCTTTTCGAAAGCACCGGCGAACTGCACGGAATTCAGCACATAACCATCGAATGGACCGGCGCGTTCGATCGCGGCCTGAACGTCGTGGTCGGACACCGCACGCAACTTGACCGACGCGAAGGTGAGGCCCGAAAATATTGCCTTGCCGACCCAGGAGAGTTTTTGCAGCGGCGAAGCACTTTCGGTGCGCACGTCGATCGCACCAAGCACCACCGTGTTTTCGGGATCTATCGCGGCTTTCCCGGGCCAGGTGAAGCCGATGACCGTCACGCGCGCGCCGGCGCGCCGCAAGGCGGCGATGATCGCGGCGTTGGCGATCTCGTAGCCCGAGGCGAGAGCACCGTCGGGCACGATCGATGTGGCGAACAGCAGATGCATCTCACTATCCTGTGGTGTAGCCGGTAGCAAAGCGCGGTGAACCCTTGATTAAACGAGCACGGTCAACGCCCCAAAGCCCATGCCTGGCGGGCCTCTCCGTGCAAGGTGATTAACGAAACCTTATCATCGTGGTGCTACCAGAACGCGACTCAAGACGCGGCTGGATACGGATGATCCCTTTGCCATCGGACGGTTCGGTATCGATCGCGGGACGGTCTCCCCGGCTCGACGCGGAGGCCGTCGAAGCGATCGTCACCTTGCCGACTTTCAAGCGGCCCGAACAGCTGCTGGAGACGCTGGCGTCGCTGCGCCAGCAGCAAACCGGCAGGCGCTTTGCGGTCATCGTTATGGAGAACGAGGCCGAGGCGCGTGACGGTGCCAAGGCCGCGCTGCCGCTGTTCGAGCGCGGCGAGATACCGGGCATGGTCATCATCGCGCATGAACGCGGCAATTGCAGCGCCTATAATGCCGGCTGGCAGACGGCGATCCTGCATTTCCCGAACTTCAGGCATCTGCTGGTCATCGACGATGACGAGATTGCCGATCCGCAATGGCTGGAGCGGATGTGCCGCGCGGCCGAAACGCTCGGGGCCGATATCGTTGGCGGGCCGCAGGTGCCCGTCTTTGCCGATCCTGCCCACGCGACATGGGCCGAGCATCCTGTCTTCGCGCCTCCCTACCGGGAGACGGGACGGGTGCCCGCACTCTATTCGTCCGGCAATCTTCTGGTCGGGCGTAACGTGCTGACAGCGATGGGGCCGCCTTTCCTCGATCTCAGATTCAATTTCATGGGCGGCGGCGACTCCGACTTTCTCAGCCGGTCGGCGCAAAGGGGCTTCGTGCTGGGCTGGTGCGCCGAGGCCAAGGTGCGGGAGACCGTTCCGGCCCGGCGCGTCCAGACCGACTGGATCCGTGCCCGCAGCCTGCGCAACGGTGTCATCTCGACGCTGGTGGAAAAGAAGAAGCGCGCCGGCACGCCCTTCGCAGGTGCCAAAGTGTTCGCCAAGAGCCTGGCGCTCCTTGCCGTCTCGCCGCTTCGCGGCATGATGCGGCTGGCGCGCACCGGATCGCCGGCGATCGCCATCTACCCCGTCCATGTGGCGCTCGGCCGCGTGCTGGCCGAATTCGGATATGCCAATGAGCAATACCGCCAGCCTGAGAAAAACTGAGCGCGCGCCGCTCGGCGCCGCGTTCACGCGCGAGGGCGTGGCGACCGCGATCGCGGCGCTGCTGTTCACCGTCATCATGGTGTCCTTCCGCCCGTTCCAGCCGGCCGGCGCCGAACTCACCGGCGAAGGCGGCGACATCGTCAATCAGCTCGGCTTCGGCTCACTCGGCGCGGTTTCGGTCTTTGCCTTGATGGCCTTCGCCGACCCGCGCGTCGTGCGCTCGCTGCTCAGCCCATCCTGGATTCTGATGCTGGGTTTCTTCTTCCTGTCGGTGGTGCTGGCAACCGATCCGCCCTCGGCCATGCGCGCGGCGTCCTTCACCATGATCGGCATCCTGACGATGGCGACGATCCTGGCGCTGCCGCGTGACGCCGAGTCCTTCTCGAGAGTCATCATCTTCACCGCCGTCGCGGTGATGGGCCTATCCTATCTCGGCCTCATCGTCTTTCCACACGAGGCGATGCACACGGCCGACTCGCAAGAGCCCGAACATGCCGGCCTGTGGCGCGGCGTCTTCACCCACAAGAACATCGCCGGACCGATCATGGCCTGCTTCAGTTTCGCCGGCCTTTATCTCTATCGGCGCGGTCAGCGCTGGTGGGGCGCTGGCATCTTCTGCGCGGCGATGATCTTCATGCTGCACACCGGCTCCAAGACCACCGCCGGGCTGGTGCCGTTCTCGATCCTGATCGTGATGTTTCCGAGCCTGATAGGCATAAGGCTCGGCACGCCGATCCTGTTTGCGCTGGCGATAATCGCCACGGCGGTCGGCACGCTGGGCATCGTCTTCCTGCCGCCGATCAAACATCTGGCGGCGATCTATTTTCCCGACATGACCTACACCGGCCGCACCACATTGTGGGAGTTCGCCGGCTCGATGCTGGCGAAGAAGCCGTGGACCGGCTACGGCTATGAGAGCTTCTGGGGCACGCCGCTGCTGTTCAACCAGGACCAGCCCTTCGATCGCCCCTGG
This sequence comes from Mesorhizobium sp. M8A.F.Ca.ET.218.01.1.1, assembly GCF_004791165.1. Classification (GTDB taxonomy): domain Bacteria; phylum Pseudomonadota; class Alphaproteobacteria; order Rhizobiales; family Rhizobiaceae; genus Mesorhizobium. The sequence continues at coordinate 244,396 of NZ_SRUZ01000001.1, forward strand.
GACATCAGGACCATCGTGCACGGCCATGACGGCTATCTCGACATTGCCGTGCTGATGGGCATCCCTGCCCTTTGCGTGGCGGTCTACACTTTCCTCATCGCACCGCTGCGCGACTACATGCGCATTCCGCAGCGCAAGGAAAACATCTTTCTCGGCGACTTCTTCATGATGGTGGTACTGTTCACCGCGCTCAACGCCTTCCTCGAGAGCTTCTTCTTTCATCGCGGCGATCCGGTCTGGCTGTTCTTCGTGCTCGGCGTGCTGGGTCTCAGGCAAGTGTCGCTGCGGCCGATCGCGGTGCGCACGCCCGTCCAGCGGTCCTGAGAGGGCTTCCCCACCGATCCGCGAGCGTCTATGTCATGGCCTTTCCTCGGAGGGCTCTCGATGACGATCAGGCTTGTTCTCGCCGGCTGCGGCAATATGGGTTACGCCATGCTCTCGGGCTGGCTGAAGTCCGGCAAGCTCGTACCCTCGGCGGTTTTCGTGGTCGAGCCCAACGCGGACCTGCGCAATCGCGCCGCCGCACTCGGCTGCGGCACCGCGGCGGAAGCCGAAGCCATTCCGACGGATGCCGTGCCTGAACTCGTCGTCATCGCGGTGAAGCCGCAGGTGATCCGTGACGTCACCGCCGCCTACAAGCGCTTCGGCGACGGCCGCACCACTTTCGTCAGCATTGCCGCCGGAACGCCTTCGGCCACCTTCGAGCAAATCCTCGGCAACCGCGCGCCGATCGTGCGCTGCATGCCCAACACGCCGGCTGCCATCGGCAAGGGCATGATGGTGGTGTTTTCCAATCCCCTGGTTTCCGACGACGCCAGGCGTTTCGTCGCCGACCTGCTTTCGGCCAGCGGCAAAGTGGCCACCATCGATGACGAGAGCCTGATGGATGCGGTGACCGCCGTGTCCGGATCGGGTCCGGCCTACATCTTCCATTTCATAGAAGCGCTGACCGTGGCCGCCGAGAAGGCCGGCTTGCCGGCGGCGACCGCCAGGCTGCTTGCCATGCAGACCGTCTACGGCGCCGCGTCGCTTGCAGCGGAAAGCAGTGAGGACCCGGGTGTGCTGCGCCAGCAGGTGACCAGCCCCAACGGCACGACGGCGGCCGCGCTTGGCGTGCTGATGGGCGAGGACCGGCTGACCAAGTTGCTCACCGACGCGGTGGAAGCGGCGCGGCTAAGGTCGATCGAACTGGGGAAATAAGCGGGGACAGCTCGGTGTGTCAGGAATATCCCCACATGTCGCTGATCTCGTCCTTATCCATAGTTCGGCCACCCGCTCCTGCCTTGGCTCTAAGATCGTGAGCTATGATGGCAAGCCTTTTGGCGAGCGAGAGTTGCTTTCGCTGCAGTTCGGATTCAAGCGCTTTGAAGACCGCCTTGGCCATCGACGTATTGCGCAAGTCTGCAAGCCGTTTCGCCAATTCGCGTGCGCGCGGATTTCTGACGTAGAGTTTCATCTGGGTCCTCGACGCTATGATTTTGACAGAATAGAAGCCTGAGCGGTAGTTCCTAACGTCGTCATCCTAGGGCGAAGCAGGAGCGAAGCTCCGTCGCGGAGACCCTAGGATCCATGCCGGGAGCTCAATGGAAGGGCGCAGCGGAGCAAAATTCTGCCACCGCTGCAACGCCTCTAAATCACGGCATGGATCCTGGGGTCTGCGCCGCGTCGCTACGCTCCTTGCTTCGCCCCAGGATGACGAAGTTGCGGTTACCGCTTTCCCGGCAATGCGAGGCTAGCTTCCGTACAGCATTTCATCCTGCAGACGGCGCAGCGCAAACAGCCTGGTCGTCTGGTCGGGCGCGGCATTGTCGGCCGTCAGCAGATCACCTTTCCTGACTGGTTTCAGCACCTTGCCGCCCTCGAGCACGCCGACCGGGACGGCGCGCTGAGCGCGGGCTTCGCGAACGGTCATCGTCCAGGAGCGATAGCAAGTTTCGCCGATCGCATCGAAGGTCTCGCCGACGGCGAGATCGCGCTTGGCAACGGCGCAGACCTCGGCAACCGGCCGCGGCAGCGGCACCATGTCCGGTTTGCCGAACAGCACGATGCGGGCGGCGGTGAGCGGCACTTCGAGCGACGTCAAATGGTAAGGCCGGAACAGGCTGTAATAAGGGCCGTGGCCGATATGCAGGTCGTCCATGCGTTCGATGATGCGCGGATGCGTCGCCTCGACGATGACGAAGACGCCGGGCGCCACACCCTTGCCGATGGTGTAGTCGACGACGCCCTTCTTCAGCAGGAGGCCACCGTCCTCGCGCGGGATCAGCACCTTGACGAGGTCGTCGCGGTCGGCCTTGGGACCATGCATGCCGGGCACGTCGGGCACCAGCCCGGTGGCGTTGGCGATGGCGCACATCTCGACCATGGTCTTGGAGCCGTCGACGAACTCGACCAGCATGCGCGGGTTCATGTTGCGGCGGATCGCTTCGTCGCGATAGTCGTCGGGCACCGCATCATGGTTGAGCGGGTTGTTCTTGCCCTTGCCGGCCGAGACGATGGTCAGGCCGAGGGCCGACGCAAATTCGATCAACTCCATGCAGCTCGACGGCTCGTCGCCGGCGCCGACCGAATAGACGACGCCAAGCCGGTCGGCCTGCTGTTTGAGATAGCAGCCGATGGTGACGTCGGCTTCGACATTCATCATCACCAGATGCTTGCCATGCTCCATCGCCATCAGGTCGAAATCGGCGGCAACGCCGGGCTTTCCCGTGGCGTCGATAACGACGTCGATCAGTGGATTGGTGACCAGCATCTCGTTCGAGGTGATGGCTATTTTTCCCGACTCGATCGCCGCAGTGACTTTCGATGCGGTGTCGGCTTCAACCGCCATCGCCTCGTCGCCATAGGCGATGCGGATGGCATCGCGCGCGGTGTGCGGGCGCCGGGTCGAGACGGCGCAGACCGCAATGCCCGGCATCAGCATGCCTTGCGTGACCAGGTCCGTGCCCATTTCGCCGGAGCCGATGACGCCGATGCGCACGGGGCGGCCCTCGGCGGCGCGTCTGGCGAGATCGCTGGCAAGTCCCGTCAAGGCGACATTGGTCATGCAGGGATGTCCACAGCTTCTTGATTCGAGGCCGGATTAGCAGGGACGGGTCCGCTGTGCCAATGAAACCGCTCGCGGCCGGCGATTTCCAATGGAATCGCCGGGAAACGGCGCATTCGCCGCGAATTATTGGCCCAAAGGGTTGCCAATTGACATTGTCGTGAACAGCCACAATAAAACATTCGTTTGCTAACAAAGGCAAATGTTCACTCCGAAACACCGCTCGGACGAGCATTTCGCCTCTCGTTAGATTTGGGGAGGCCTTTGCGCCAAGGCGGCAAAGGCGTGGACGAGACAACGGAGCATCCTCGGGCAGAGCCCGTGGCTCCAGGGGAGGAAGAATGGATACTCTACTCGCTGGCCTCAAGGGGGCCATCGACACGCTCGGCGCGACAATCCTGCTGCCGATCGTCATTTTCATCATCGCCGTGGTTTTGGGCGCCAAGGTCAGCAAGGCCTTTCGCGCCGCCGTCACCATCGGCGTCGCCTTCATCGGTATCAACCTCGTGCTTGGCCTGATGTTCACGTCGATCGGCGACGTGGCCAAGGCCATCGTCACCAACACCGGCATCCATCGCGACATTATCGATGTCGGCTGGCCCTCGGCGGCCGCGATCGCCTTCGGCTCATCGGTCGGGCTTTGGGTCATCCCGGTCGGCATCCTGGTCAACATCGTGCTGTTGCTGACGCGCATGACGCGCACGCTCAATGTCGACGTCTGGAATTTCTGGCACTTTGCCTTCGTCGGCTCGCTTGTCGTGGCCGCCACCGACAATCTGGCCTACGGCATTGCGATCGCGGCGCTCGTCGCGGCGCTTTCGCTGCTTTTCGCCGACTGGTCGGCGCGCGCGGTGCAGCAGTTCTACGGCGTTCCCGGCATTTCGGTGCCGCATCTCGCCTCGGCGCAGATCCTGCCGATCGCCATCATCCTGAACTGGATCATGGACCGTATTCCCGGCATCAACCGCATCAACATCAACACCGAAACCATCGAGCGACGCTTCGGCGTGTTCGGTGAACCGGTCGTGCTCGGCCTCATCATCGGCCTCGTGCTCGGCGCCATCGCATTCTACAATGCGGGCGATCTCAGTGTGGTCCTGGCCAAGGTGCTGGGCACCGGCATGACGCTGGCCGCGGTGATGCTGCTTCTGCCGCGCATGGTGAAGATCCTGATGGAAGGCCTGCTTCCGGTTTCCGACGCGGCGCAGGAATTCGTGCGCAAGCGCACCGGCGACCGCGAGCTTCTGGTCGGCCTCGATTCGGCGATCCTGATCGGCCATCCCGCGGCGATCTCGTCGTCGCTGATCCTGGTGCCGATCGCGATCATCCTGTCGGTGATCCTGCCCGGCAACCGCGTCATCCTGTTCGCCGACCTGGCGGTCATCCCGTTCATCGTCGCCATGACCGCGCCGCTGGTCAAAGGCAATGTGTTCCGCATGGTGGTGATCGGCACGGTGACCCTGGCGATCGGCTTCTATGTCGCCAACGCGCTGGCGCCGCTGTTCACCAGTGCGGCCGTCGCATCGGGCTTCAAGCTGCCGGCGGATGCGCTGCAGATCACCTCGGTGGTCGACGGCTTCCTGTGGGTGCCCTACGTGATCATCGAGGCGATCCAGGGGCTTGGCCTTATCGGCATCATCATCATCGCGGTGGTCATCGCAGCGCTGTTCGTGCTCTACCGGCGCAATACGCTCGGCTGGGAGCGGGCGGCAGGCGCCGAGGACGAGCCGGCCGAACACACCGCCTGAGCCTTGGCGGCTTCAATCTGAAACGATCGTGCGCCCTCCCCGGGCGCACGATTCATCGACGGAGCAAGACATGTCCGACGGCCTCATGCAGCTTCTGGATCCCGAGGCGATCGTGCTCGGATCCGATGCCTCGACCAATGAGGAGATCATCCGCATCCTCGCCGGGCGGCTCGAGGCGCTTGGCTATGTCAAAAGCTCCTATGCCGACGCGGTCGTGCGCCGCGAAATGACCATCCCGACAGGGCTGCCGCTGGAGCGCGCCGACAATGTCGCGGTGCCGCACACCGATCCCGAGCATGTGCTGAAGCCCGGCATCGCAATGGGCACGCTCAAGCAGCCGGTGACCTTCGCCAACATGGAAGATCCCGACGAGAAGTTGCCGGTCGGCTTCGTCTTCCTGCTTGCCATCAATGACAGGGATAAGCAGATTGAAGCGCTGCAATCCGTCATGGAGACCATCCAGAACCCGCAGGCATTGGACGGCTTGAGGTCGGCCAGCAACCTCGACGACGTGCGTGCCGTGCTCGGCTGATAACCAAGGAGGAGCAGCAAATGTCCAAACAGAAAACCATTCTCTTTGCCTGCGGCACCGGCATCGCCACCTCGACGGCGGTCAACGTCGCCGTGACCGAGGCGATGAAGAAGCGCGGGCTTACCTTCAACGCGCAGCAGGCCAAGGCGACCGAAGTCCCGGGGCTGGCCGACAGCGTCGACTTCATCGTCGCCACCACGCCGATCTCGGCTTCGGTGACCAAGCCGGTGATCAAGGGCCTCGCCTTCCTCACCGGCATCGGCAAGGACAAGGTGCTCGACGAGATCGAGGCGCAACTGCGCAAATAGGGCGCGGACAACGCGGCCTTCGATGGCCTGGCTTCAAACCACCCTGACGTAGCTCGTCATGCCTGATTTCTGGTGCTCGATGATGTGGCAGTGCAGCAGCCAGTCGCCGGGATTGTCGGCGACGAAACCAAGGCTCACCTTCTCATTGGGCTGGATGAGGTAGGTGTCGGAAATCAGCGGCTGAACCGGGCGCGTCGACGACGACAGCACCTTGAAGCTCATGCCGTGCAGATGCATCGGATGCGATTGCGGCGTCAGGTTCTCCATGTCGATGATGTAACTCTTGCCGAGCTTCAATTCGGCCAAAGGCGCGGTTGGATCGGATGTATCGCCCGGCCACGGCACTTTGTTGATCGCCCAGAAACTGTAGCCGAGCGAGCCGCATATGCCGTCGCTCGGGACGTTCTCCGCCGTGGCGCTGAGCGTCAGCGAAATATGCCGGGCAGCGGTGAGATCGACCTCGGCCACCGGATTGACCTCCAGCGGTGCGAGATCGCGGCTGTCGCGTTTGAGGGAGGTTCCAACCGCGCGCAGCGTCGCCAGGGATTTCGGCTTGGTGCCCCTGACGTCCCGCAAGGTCACGAGCGCGCCCTCGTCGTCGGGCATGCGGACTGCGAGTTCCAGACGCTGACCGGGTCCGATCAGCAGGGCATCGGGTGCAAAACGCCGCGGCACCGGGTTGCCGTCCAGCGCGATGACGTCAGCTTCGGCGCCGTCGACGCGAAAGGCGTAGATTCGGGTGACATCGGTGATTGCAACGCGCAGCCGCACCAACCCGCCGGCCGGCGCGTCATATTGCGGCTGGTCGAGCCAGTTGGCGGTGCGCACCGTGCCGTAGGTGCCGGTTCTCGCCGCATCGCGCGGCCGGAACTGGTCGATGAACTGGCCGTCGTCGCCAAGGCGCCAATCGCGCAGATTGAGGACAAATTCGGCGTCGAATTTCGGATCGTTCGGGTTTTCGACCACGATCACGCCAGTCAGGCCGCGCCCCATCTGCTCCAGCGTATTGCAATGCGGGTGATACCAGAAGGTGCCGGCATCGGGCGGGGTAAAGGCGTAGTCGAAATGATCGCCGGTGTAGACATAGGGCTGCACCAGGAAGGGCACGCCATCCATCTTGTTCGGCAGGCGAATGCCGTGCCAGTGGATGGTCGTCGGATCGTCGATGGCGTTGATCAGGCGGGCGGCGAAGGGCTCGCCCTTCTTCATCCTCAGCACCGGCGGCATTCCAGCGTTGCCATAGGTCAGTACATCCCTGGTCGGGCCGACATCCATCAGCTTGGCCTGGATTTTTGCCGTCCGCAGCACCACCGGCTCGGGCGTGGCCGCGGCCGAGCCGCCAATCCTGCCGACCGCGGCAAGCCCGACACCGCTCGCGCCAGCGATGGCGGCGGTTTTCAAAAGCCTGCGGCGTGTGATTAGGTTCATTCAGCGCTCCAACTACGGGGGTAACCCGCATCCGGTGCCGCCTTGGATCACAGGCGAGCCCCCGGCGCAACGCCGACACATTGCACATTGGCGATTGCTTGCGCCATCACTTCGAAACCGAAGTCGGTTTCGTGCCCTCTGACACCAGGGCCGAGTCATTGCCTCCCCAGGATCCCGACGACTTATGCCTGATCGACGCTCGCCAGGAAACGGGCGAAGACAGGGTTGAAGCGGTCGGGCGAATCCCAGAACGGCGCATGGCCCGATTTGTCGAGCAAATGCGCCTTGCCTTCCCACAGGTTGGAAAACTTGACCGCCGCGACGAAATCGGTGTTGACGAAAGGCTCGTCGATGCCGTTCAGAACGGCGATCGGCGGTGTCTTGCCGGCGACGATCTCGCGCTGGTTGCGGCCGGTGCCGGCGGCGAATTTCTCGAACATCAGGCGTCGCGCCCGCCCGTCGGTGCGCGCGACCGTGTCGATGAGGAACGGCTCGAACGGTTCGCCGCAGGTGCTGCGCGCATAAGCCTCGACGTCGGCGGCGGTGAAGACCTCCTGTCCGGCAAGGTGCATATGCGGGCTCGGCTTGAAGCCGTTGCCGACTTCCTCGGGCGACACCGGCGGGGTGCCCGTTATCATCAGGCCGAGCAGGCCAGGATACCGGTCGATCATCTCCAGCCCGATATGGCCGCCGAGCGACCAGCCGAAGACGACGGCCTTGCCGACACCGAGCAGGCCGAGCACTTCGGCCATCGCGTCGGCGTAGCCCTCCATGCTGTAGGAGCGGTCCGGATCGATGGCATCGCCGGACGCGCCGTGCCCCGGCAGATCGGGAGCGATGAGGTGGTAGCGCTCGCCGAGCGGGCTCTCGAGCTGGTTGCGGAAGACCGCGCCGGAAGACGAATTGCCGTGGATCAGCAGCACGGCGGTGCCTTTGCCGTCGGTCTCGCGAACGGCGATCCTGCCCTGGCTGGTTTCAAGGGTGTTCTGCGAGATCGTCATCTTTGGCTCCGTCTGAAATTGCCCTGTTTCGAGGCAGTTGCACAACAAAGCGCCGCCACCTCCCTTAGCCCTGCCATAACATTTTCCCGGTCTCATGCCGTTGAAAAATCCTTTTCAAATAAGAACAATTATGCGTAGATTGTCAATTATCCAACTCCCGATGAACGGGAGGAAAACAGGGAACGGCACGATGAAATCCAAATCCGCAGGCAACAGAATCCGCCATATGCTGATGAGCACAGCGCTGATCGCAGCGTTTGCCACGGCGAACGCACCGGCCTTCGCCGATGTCGTCAAGATCGGCCTGCTGGCGCCGATCACCGGCCCTGCCGCGGCGGACGGCCAGGAATTCCAACGCGGCGTGCAGATGGCGATCGATGAGGCGAACGCCGCCGGCGGCGTTGCCGGCAACACGTTCGAACTGGTGGTCGGCGACGTCAAGGATCAGTCCGCCGGCAACGTCACCAGCGCGGTCGAACGCCTGCTTGGCGATCCCGGCGTGCAATTCATGCTCACCGGCTACGCCAGCCTGACGAATTTCGAGATCGACAACATGGCGGAGGCCGAGATGCCCTACATGCTGGCGGCCACCTCTCAGCAGACCAGGGACATCATCGCGCCGAGCCCCGACAAATACATGTGCTGCTGGTCCCTGACGCCATCCTTCGACGCCTACAATACCGACGTCACCCTGTTCGTCGAGAAGCTCGCGGCCGACGGCAAGATCACCTTGCCGACCAAGAAGGTCGCCATCATCTCCTCCGACAATGCCTATTCGAAGACCATCTCCGAAGGCATGAAGAAGACCTTCAAGGAGAAGGGCTGGACCATCACGGTCGACGAGATCGTGCCGTTCGGCGAAGTGACCGACTGGCGCCCGATCCTGGCCAAGGTGCGCGAGAACGTTCCCGACGTCGTCATCAACACCGACTATCTGCCGGGCAATTCGGCGTCCTTCCTGAACCAGTTCCTCGAGCAGCCGACCAAGAGCCTGGTCTTCCTGCAATATGCGCCGAGCGTTCCGGAGTTCGTCGAACTCACGGGCAAGAAGTCGAACGCTGTCATCTACAATCTTCTGGGCGGTGCCCTGACGACGCCGAAGAACCCGCGCGCCGACGAGGTAGCGGCCAAATTCAAGGCCAAATACGGCGTCGAAAGCGGCACCTATGGTGTCGGCCTCTATGAAATGACCAATGTCTATTTCGACGCGGTCAAGAAGGTCGGCGGCGCATCCGACCATGCGGCGATCATGAAGGCGCTGTCGGAGACCGACAAGCAAGTCGCTGAAGGCCGGCTGAAATTTGATCCCGCCACGCATCTCGCGACGCAGGGCGACGACTATATCCCGATCACCTTCTTTCAGATCTGGGACGGCCAACGCACGCTGATCTCGCCGGAAAAATACGCCACCGGCGCCTTCAAGCCGCAGCCCTGGATGCAGTGAGGCATGGCTCTGCTTGAACTGGACGACGTGTCGAAGGCCTTCGGTTCGCTGAAGGCCGTCGATGGCGTGTCGTTCAAGGTCGAGGCCGGCGAAATTTTTGGCATCGCCGGTCCGAACGGCAGCGGCAAGAGCACGCTGTTCAACATCATCACCGGCATCCCGTTCGGGCCGGACAGGGGCCACATCCGTTTTGACGGGACCGCGATCAACGGCAAGCCTGGACATGCCATCGCGCGCCTTGGCCTTGCCCGCACCTTTCAGCGCGAGACCAGCTTCGACGGGCTGACCGTATTCGAGAACGCGTTGATCGGCGCCAGCTACGGCCGGCAGGAGAAAGCGGCGGCCGCCGCCCGAGACGCGGCGGCCGAGGCATTGGAATTCGTTGGGCTGGGGCCTGCGTCCTTCGGGCGGCTGGCCGGCGAGCTTTCCGTCTTCGAACGCAAATGCCTGATGCTTGCCACCGCCATCGCCATGAAGCCCCGCATGCTTCTGCTCGACGAGCCGGCGTCGAGCCTGACCAAGCCCGAGATCGAGACGTCGATCGGGCTGATCCGCCGCACCGCCGAGCGCGGCATCACCATCCTCCTGATCGAGCACGTGCTGACCTTTCTGATGAGCTTGTCGCGGCACCTTCTGGTGCTCAACAATGGTCGCGTGCTCGCCGCCGGCGAACCCGAGAGCGTGATTGCGGACCAGCGCGTCATCGAAGCCTATCTCGGAACCCGGAGGGCGGTGGCGTGAATCCCATCCTCACCGTCGAAGGCATCACCGCCGGCTATGGCCGCGTCACCGTGCTGCACGACATTTCGATGGACGCCGGCCGCTTCGGCAATGTCGGCCTGTTCGGCCCGAACGGCCATGGCAAGACCACGCTGCTGCGCGCCATCTCCGGTCTTCTGCGGCCGAAGAGCGGCCGCATCCTGTTCGACGGGCAAGACATAACAGGCCTCAGCGCCCGCGCCATCGTCGGCACCGGCCTGATCCATGTGCCGCAAGGCAACCGGCTGTTTCCCGACCTCTCCATCGCCGACTGCATGGCGCTGGGCGCCTATTCGCCGCGTGCCCGCCCACATGAGGCGGAGAACCGCGAGAAGGTGATCAGGCTGTTCCCCAAACTGGCGGAACGCTGGCGCCAGCGCGTGCGCACGCTGTCTGGCGGCGAGCGCCAGATGGTGTCGATCGGCACGGCGCTGATGAGCGATCCACGCCTGCTGATCCTCGACGAGCCGACGCTTGGGCTGGCGCCCAAGATCAAGGACGAGCTCTGCGCCTCCGTCATGGACATTTCGCGCGGCGGCGTGCCGCTCATCGTCGTCGAGCAGGACATCGAATTCCTGCTGGAGCTGACGCAGCAACTCTACCTCGTCAACCATGGCGCGGTGGCGACCGAGATCAAGCCGGGCGAAAGCCTCGACCACGGCGAGATCATGTCGATGTATTTCGGACACTAGGAACGTCGAATGAGCGCATTGGCGGAAATCCTGTTCGGCGGCCTGTTCCAGGGCTCGCTCTACGCCATGATGGCGGTCGGGCTGGCTTTGGTCTGGACGACGATCGGCGTGTTCAACTTCAGCCATGGCGTGTTCATGATGCTGGGCGCCTATATCGCCTGGCAGCTGGTCGAGTTCGGGCTGCCGGCGGCAGTGGCCTTTCCAATCGCTGTCGTCGTCATGGCCGGTGTCGGCTGGATCCTGCAGGCGAGCGTCGTGCGGCCGCTGATCGGCCGGCCCAACATCGTGCTGGTCGTCGTCATCACCACGCTTGCCGCCGGATCGCTGATCGAGAACGGAGCGCTCACCATCTGGGGGCCGCGCTCCAAGCAGATCCCGGCGCTGATCGACGGCAACGCCACCATCGGCGGCGTCGGCGTTTCGCTCCACCAGATCGCCATCATCGTCATCACGCCGCTGATCCTGGCGGCACTGTGGATGTTCCTCAACCGCACGCGGCTCGGATTGGCGTTGCGTGCGGTGGCGCAGAACGAGGATGCCAGCCATCTGGTCGGGCTGAACGTCACCGCGCTCTATGGGCTCGCCTTCGCCATCGCCGCATCGCTGGCGGGGCTCGCCGGCATCTTCATGGGCGGTTATCGTTTCATGTCGCCGGTGATGGGCTCGGACCCGCTGCTCAAGGCGCTGATCGTCGTCGTGTTCGGCGGCATATCGAGCATATCGGGACCGATCTTCGCCGCCTATCTGATCGGCTTCTTCGAGGCCGCCTGCAGCTATTATTTCGGCCTCTACTGGACGCCGGCGATGCTGTTCGGCGTGCTGATCCTGACCCTGATGGTGCGCCCCGAAGGCATTTTCGCCAGCCGCTCGCGAGGCCTCGCATGACCGACACGACTTCGCCGATCACCCAGATCCGTACAGCTGCGGCAACCCCGATCGCACCCGGCCGCACGCCGTGGAAGCACGAAGCCGTCGGCTTCGTACTAGGCTTCGCACTGCTGGCACTGTTGCCGCTGGTCTTCGGCGACACCTATGCCCGCCACATCCTGATCATGGCCTTCATCTACGCCATCGTGGCGTCGAACTGGGACCTCAGCCTCGGCTATGGCGGCGTCTTCAATTTCGGCCATCTGGCGCTGTTCGGCATTGGCGTCTACGCCTACAGCCTGCTCACCAAGCTGGCCGGGTTCGACCCGTGGATCGCGCTTCTTGCCAGCGGCATCATCGCCACGCTTGCCGCGATCGTGGTGACCATCCCGATCCTGCGCCTGAAGGGCATCTATATCATCCTGGTCACCTTCGGCTTCGCGCAATTGGTCATGCAGGTGATCCTCAGCCAGTCCGACATCACCGGTGGCACGCAAGGGATCGTGCGTATCCCCGGCCTCTACTGGTTCGACCACAACATGGTCCGCGACGCCAAATTCGCCTATTTCTACATCGCGCTGGCGCTGCTGGTGGCGAGCACGCTGTTTCTGCGCGTGTTCGTGCGCTCGCGCGCCGGCGCCAGCATCGTGGCGTTGCGCGACAATGAGGAATATGCCATCAGCCGAGGCGTCTCGATCGTTCGCCAGCGCATGCTGACGCTGGCGGCAAGCGCCTTCTTCACCGGCATTGCCGGCGCCTTCTACGCCGCCTACCAACGCAATGCCTCGATCGACGTGTTCGGCATGAGCCTGGCGACCATCATCCTGTCGATGGTGCTGCTGGGCGGCACCAGCACCATCTATGGTGCCGTCGTCGCCTCCTTCGTGCTGACGATCTTCGCCGAGTGGATGGCCGATTTCGGGGCATGGCGCCCGATCATCACGGCGGTGCTGATCATCGGCGTCATGCTGGCCTATCCCAGCGGACTGGCCGGCATGATCAGGTCGGCATGGGGTGCGGTCGCCGGGCGGGTCAAGCGCCCGGCCTGACCGCCGGAAAAGTTAGCTCCGCTCAGCGCACGCCGCACCAGTCGATCACCGAAGCGGCGATAACCTTGGCGGTCTCGACAACCGATTCCACCTCGACATATTCGTTGGCGCCATGGAAGCCGTCGCCCGACGGGCCGAAGATGACGCCGTCGACGCCGGCGCCGGCATAATGCGCGGCATCGCACACGGCGACAAAGCCGCTTGCCTTCGGCGTCTTGCCGATAGCGGCCTTGCGTTTCATCAGCGACGTCACCAGCGGATGGTCGACCGGGGTGTTCATGGGCGGGAAATGCAGCCCGCCGAGCTCCCATTGGATGGTCGGCGGGTTGTCGCGCAGCCAGGCGTCGGCCTCGGCGAAATGATGGACGAACTCCTCGAAGTCGCGGCGGTATTCCGACGAGTTTTCGTCCGGCAGGAATTTCATGTCGAGGTCGAGCACCGCGACATCGGGAATGATGGCCGGATTGGTCATCACCGTCGGCAGGCCATGTTCGCCAAGGCCCGTTCCGCCATGCATGACACCGATGTTGATCGTGTTCATGCCGACCGGCAGCAGCGGATGAGATTTCGCCCGTGTCCGGTCCAACTCATATTGGCGGACGGCGGCGATGAACCGCGCCGCGATCTCGATCGCGTTGACGCCCGGCTTCAGCCGGCCCTTGTCGTGCCTCTGCGGATAGATTTCGTTGTAGCGCAGCGCCGAATGCGCGTTGCGGCCACGGATCGTCACCCGCGCCCACTCAAGCCCGCCCTCGACCGGCAGGACATCGCCCCAGGTCGGCTCGGCGACCAGCACCGCCTTGGCGAGCTTGCCCTTCTTCACCGCATCCATGGCGCCGAAGCCGCCGGCCTCCTCGTCGACGACGGAGTGGATCGCCAGCCGCCCCTGCAGCGTGATGCCTGCCTTGCGGATCGCGTGCGCGGCGGCGACGCAAGCCGCGACGCCGCCCTTCATGTCGACCGCGCCCCGGCCATAGAGCCGGCCGTCAGTGATCTCACCGCCGAACGGATCGACCGACCAGTCCTTCATCTCGCCGACCGGCACGACATCGATGTGCCCGCACAGGATCAGGCTGCGGTCTTCGCTTCCAGCCCATTCGCCGACCAGATTTGGCCGGCCGGGCAAGGCGTCCCATTGTTCGGTCTTGAAGCCATCGTGCTTCAAGATCGGCTCCAAGAGCGCCTGGACGTCCGCCTCGCGATTGATCGCCCGATTGGCTTCGAATTTGGGATTGACCGAAGGGATGCGGACCATGTCGCGGACCAGGCCGATCAGCCAGTCGCGGTCGGCCTCGATTTCAGCCTGCGCGGCATCGATGATGGTCTGGATATCGGCCATGATTGTTCCTTCCTCGCATCGCCGCGCCGGGCGCTTCGACGCTATTTCCTCGGGGTTCTTGGTTTGGTGGTTTCGGTGTCGAAGGGCGACAGGCCGGCATCGAGGGTAACGGCATTGGCGCTGCGGATCTTCTCGATGTCCTCGATGCGCTTGCGTACCCCGGCGCCATGGCCTTCCAACGCATGGGCAAAAACGGTTTCCATCTGCGCGACGGCGGTCGCCAGCGTGTCGAAGGGCGAGTTGGCGTCGATCGCCGCGACCATGGTCAGGTCGGCTACGTCAGCGATCGGCGACAGCCACACATCGGTGAACAGCAGGACGGAGACGCCGCGTTCTTTCGCCTGCTGTGCAAAACTCACCACGTCCGACTGGTAGCGCCGGTAGTCGAACACGACGAGAAGGTCGCGCTTGCCAAGGTCGATCAACAGGTCGAAATCGGCGGGGCTCAACGAACCGATGTCGCGCACGCCGGAGCGGAACTGCAGAAGGTAACCGGCAAGCATGGAGGCGATATGGCGGCTGAAACGGCCGCCCAGCAGCACGACCTGGCCCTTGGTCTCGAGCAGCAGGTTGACGGCGCGCGTATAGGCCTGCAGGGGCACCGCCGTGCGCGTACGCTCCAGACTGTCGGAAACCGAATGGAAATAGGCCAGTGCCGTGCCTTCGCTGGAGCCGCCCGGACGCTTGGCCTCCATCATCAGCAGCGGCGAATGCAGCCGGGATTCCACTTCCGTGAGCAACCGGGCCTGGAAATCGGCAAAGCCGACATAGCCGAGCTTGGTCATCAGCCGCGTCACGCTCGGGTCGCTGACGCCGGCGCGACGCGCCAGCCGGGTCGCTGTTCCCAACCCCGACATCGGATAATCGGCAAGCAGGACCTGAACGATCTTTTCTTCCGCCGACGTGAACGCCAAGGTGGCGTTGGCCAGTTCTTCGCGGATCGACATGGTCATCGCCTCTCGCCGGGGAAAGACGATTATCTTACAATTTCATGCCTGATTGTCAAATTTGGATAATATCTTACAGGCTTGCAGAGTCGACCTATCTGAAGCTGGCGATGGGCAGGAATTTCACCGCGGAGCCGGTGAAGCGGCGGTGATCGGACGTCTTTCCTCGTGGCTGGAATCCATCGAGATAAACCTGCTCCGGCGCCGTGCGGATGAAATTGGCGGCAATGACGGGCGCCGCCATCGAGCCGGCTCCTGCGCTGCCGCGACCGCTTTCACGCGGACGGCCGGTCAATGCCGCGGGTACAATGACGGCGGTGCCCTTGGGGTCGAGACGTGGCTGGACACGGTCGGCCTTGGGGCTTGTCCTGGCACGATCTTCGGGTTTCGACGCCGGGACCGCAATCGGCTGGCCAGCCAGCGGATCGAGATTGTCATCGGCGTGATGCGTGGCGAGCAAGGCGCCGATTGCATCGGCGGGTTTGGCCGCCTCCGGCTGTCGCGCAGGCCCCGTCCGGCCTTCGGGCCGCCATGTCGGGACAGGGATGTTGAGCGCCACCATGTTCGGACCGGCAATCGCGAGAGCGGCGCCAGCCTTGCCCGAGGCAGTTTCGGCGCCGGCCGCCGGTTCAGCCCGCGCCGGAGATGCGCTGGCTACGCCGAGCGGCACGGTTTGCGGGGTTGGAATGCCTGCAGCGAGCCCGGTGCGCGGTGCGAAAGCGGGTACCGGCACCGTGCCGGGCGCCATCGCCATGACGATCGCTTCGGGCGTCTTCGCGGGCGTTTCTTCGGGGGAAACCATCTGAATGTCCGCCCGCTGGGCTGCCTCCGGCGCCACGATAGCGATGCCCTGTCCGGCCAGCTTCGGTTCAACGACCGTCTTGGGGTCACCGGCCGTCTTGGAGTCAACCGGCTTCGCCGGCTTGCGTGGCGCAGGCGCCACTTCCGCGGCATCGTCGGCTTCGTCCGTGCCGCGCCCACCCAACAGCGACGCCAGCAGGCCGCGCGCCGGCCTGCGTTGGCCGCCGTCGGCGCTTGCCAGTTCGATGTTGGGCGTGCCGGCGGCCTTGCGCGATTTGTAGGCGGCAAACGCTTGATCGTAGCCGGGCAGCGGCTTGCCGTCGCTCGGCACATGGAGCGTATTGCCGTTGGGGAAGACCCTGGCCAGTTCCTGGCGGCTGATGCCCGGCCAATGCCGCACATTGCCGACGTCCATGTGGATGAAGGGCGAACCGGAAGTAGGGTAATAGCCGACGCCGCCGCCCTGCATCTTCAGGCCGATGTCGCGCAGCTTCTTCAGCGGCACATCCGGCAGGAAGAAATCCATGGCGCGGCCAACCATGTGCTGGCTTTCGCGGGCCACCCCTTTCGAACGGCCGCGCAGCATGGCGTTGGTCGCCGGCGAGCGATAGGCGCTGACCACATGGATATAGCTGGTCGAGCCGCTGGCGCGATAAGCCTGCCAGACCAGGTCGAGCAGACGCGGATCCATCCTGGTCGGCTCGTTGCGGCGCCAGTCGCGCAGCATGAAGTTGATCTTCTTCAGGCCCGCCTGATCGTAACGCCCGTCGCGCTTGAAGACGATCTCGGCCTTCTCGCCCGTATGGAGATGCTGAATTCGCAGGGCGCGCGTTTCGGCGAACGCATCGGTGATGCACATGCAAAAGAAAGCGGCCATGAAAGCCTGCAACCGGGTCCAGAAGCGGAAACCGCCGGGCGCGTTCTGTTGGCTTTCAATCACGTTCATGCCTTGCACATCGTTCCTGTTTCGGGCGATTTGACGTCCTCGCCGGAGGCGGAGCCTTCTTTTCAGCACCCTTCCCGGCGCTGCTGACCAGGCGGACAGGCCAGACTTGACCAGGCGGACAGGCCAGCCATTCCACAACACGTCATGTCGAAGAACAGCATCTTGGTTAACGAATCGTGTCAGGCGGCTTTTCGACTGGAGGTTGCCGCCCCCCGCCTTTGGGGAAAGCCACGTTGTCTTCCGGCTGAACGCGCCAACACAGGCAGGCCGACCGACAGGAAACCTTTCATGCAAGTTGGCCGTTGTAGCTGGAAGAGAGGAGAAGTTGAATGGCATCCGTCCGGTACATCGTTTCGAACGTCGACAAGGCGGTCGCGTTCTATCGAGACAATCTCGATTTCAAGACCGACAAGCACAATCCGGGCAAGTTCGCCGCGCTGTTGCGCGACGACTTGACGCTGTATCTCAGCGCCCCAGGTGCGGGGAGCGGTGGTCAGGCGGGCGGCGATCCAAAGCCGGGCGGGTGGAACCGATTTATGATCATTACGACCGAGATCGATGTCCTCATCGAGCGGTTGCGCCGCACTGACGCAAGATTCCGCGGCAAGATCAGCGACGGCGGTGCCGGCCGCGCCATCTTGCTCGAAGATCCCTCCGGCAACGTTATCGAGCTATTCGAGTTCAAGAAGGATCGAGCCTGATTTAGAGCTGGTGGCGACGCTGGTTTTGATCGCCTTCGCCGTGCTGACAATGTCAAGCTTATGTGTACCACCCGGCGTACCAGGCGGCAAAAAGACCAAGGTAGGGGTTCCCAATCAATGGGATAGACTGGTGCTGCGAGAGAGGATTGAACTCTCGACCTCTCCCTTACCAAGGGAGTGCTCTACCACTGAGCTACCGCAGCCGCCGATGGCGGGGCTTCTGCCATATCGAACCGGCAAGCGCAAGGCCAAGAACAACGCTTCTGTGAAAGCCTTTGCCGGATAGCTTTCTATGACATGGCGGTGCCACAATGTTGGCTATCCCTGAATGGCGGGTTGGCTGGCTGCCAGCCGGGGCAGGACGATGAACGACAAGACAAATCCACCGAAAAACAGCGGAACGACCCGCAAGAACCGGCTCGCCGAGCAGTTGCGAGCCAATCTCCAGAAGCGCAAGGCGCAGTCGCGCTCGCGCCGTAGTGGCGACGCCGACAAGCGGCGCGCCGGTGAGGCCGACCAGCGGCCCGACGGGCTCGGCGCGGCAAAGGAAATGCAGAAAGATTAACTCAAATCGGCCACTCTTGGACGGGATGCTCGGAAATCCTATTTCTTGAACCATACCGGCCAATGGTCTAGACGGGCCGACACTCAAACGATTGAACCGGCCTTTTCTGGCCGAGAGGGACATTCTCCAATGGATCGCATCAGAATCGTCGGCGGCAACAAGCTTGCCGGAAGCATTCCGATCTCGGGCGCGAAAAACGCCGCCCTGCCGCTGATGATCGCCTCGCTTCTGACCGACGACACGCTGACACTCGAAAACGTGCCGCATCTGGCCGATGTCGAGCAACTGATCCGCATCCTCGGCAATCATGGCGTCGACTATTCGGTCAATGGCCGCCGCGAGAAGCAGAATGAGGGCTATTCGCGCACCATCAACTTTTCCGCCCGCAACATCGTCGACACGACAGCTCCTTACGAGCTGGTGTCCAAGATGCGCGCCTCGTTCTGGGTGATCGGGCCGCTGCTGGCCCGGATGGGCGAGGCCAAGGTGTCGCTGCCCGGCGGCTGCGCCATCGGCACGCGCCCGGTCGACCTGTTCCTCGAAGGCCTGCAGGCGCTGGGCGCCGATATCGATGTCGACACCGGCTATGTCATCGCCAAGACCCGCAATGGCCGCCTCGTCGGCAACCGTTACATCTTCCCCAAGGTCTCGGTCGGCGCAACCCATGTGCTGATGATGGCGGCATCGCTCGCCAAGGGCGAGACGGTGCTGGAAAACGCCGCCTGCGAGCCCGAGATCGTCAATCTCGCCGAATGCCTCAACGCCATGGGCGCCAGGATTTCCGGCGCCGGCACGCCGACCATCACCATCGACGGCGTCGAAGCGCTGTCGGGGGCGCGCGTGCGCGTCATCCCCGACCGCATCGAGACTGGCACCTATGCCATGGCCGTGGCGATGACCGGCGGCGACGTCGTGTTGGAAGGCGCACGGCCGGAGCTGCTGCAGACCGCGCTCGACGTGATTTCGCAGACGGGCGCGGAGATCACGCAGACCAATTCCGGCATCCGCGTGAAGCGAAATGGCGCCGGGATTTCGCCGGTCGACGTGACGACGGCGCCCTTCCCGGCCTTCCCGACCGATCTGCAGGCACAGTTCATGGGCCTGATGACCATGGCCAAGGGCAAGTCGCGCATCACCGAGACGATCTTCGAAAACCGCTTCATGCACGTCCAGGAACTGGCGCGGCTCGGCGCCCACATCACGCTTTCGGGCCAGACTGCGATCGTCGACGGCGTGGCGAAGCTGAAGGGCGCGCCGGTCATGGCGACCGATCTTCGCGCTTCGGTCTCGCTGGTCATCGCCGGTCTGGCCGCCGAAGGCGAGACCACGGTCAACCGCGTCTACCATCTCGATCGCGGCTTCGAGCGGCTGGAGGAAAAGCTTTCCAATTGCGGCGCGGTGATCGAGCGGATTTCTGCCTGACGATCCGCGGTCGCTTGGCGAAATCATCTGCAAAGCGTTCCTTCTCCCGTCACCATACGGGGAGAAGTGCCCGGCAGGGACAATGAGGGGTGCGCAAAACCTGCGGCAAATGCCTCTGGCGGTATTCCTGTCGCGGTTGCACCGATCGGAAAGACCGCCTAACAGAAAGGCTGATTGCCAACCTCTGGGTGTGAAATCCGCATGGCCTTAAAACTCATTGCGCTCGACGATCAGGATCTGAGCATCGTCTCGGCCCATCTCCAGGACGCCGTGATGAAGGTCTCGGACCTCGAATTCCTGCCCAAGGCCAAACGGTTCGTGCTGACCATGAACCGTTTCGTGTGGGAGGCCAAATCCGGCCTGTTTCGCCAGCACAATGAGCGGCGGCAGGCGGTGCTGCATTTCGACCGGGTGCTGGGCGCCAAGACCAACGGCATTGCCCGCGACAAGCCGGCCGAAATCCTCTCCCTGCTGGCGATCAGCTTCATCGAGATCAGCAAGCCGGCCGGCATCGTCGAACTGATCTTCTCGGGTGGCGGTACCATCATGCTCGACGTCGAATGCATCGAGGCCCGCCTTGCCGATATCGGCGGTGCGTGGGAAGCCACGTCGCGCCCCATCCACAGGGCTTGAGCATACAATGGCCATCACGCTTCGCCAGTCCGACGCCGATTTCGAGCAGCGTTTCGCCGCCTTCCTCATGACCAAGCGCGAGGTATCGGCCGATGTCGACGCCGTGGTGCGCGACATCATCGCGCGCGTGCGCGCCGAGGGCGACACGGCACTGATCGACTACACGCAGAAATTCGGCGGAGGCGACCTCGCCGCGCTAGGCATTGCCGTCTCGGCGGAAGACATCGCCGGCGCCTATGCCGAGGCCGATCCGGCCACGGTCGAGGCGCTGAAATTCGCACGTGACCGCATCCGGTCCCATCACCAGCGGCAAAAGCCGCAGGACGAACGCTACACGGATGCCGCCGGCGTCGAGCTCGGCTCGCGCTGGACCGCGATCGAGGCGGTCGGACTCTATGTGCCGGGCGGCACGGCAAGCTATCCGAGTTCGGTGCTGATGAACGCCGTGCCGGCCAAGGTAGCAGGCGTCGAGCGCATCGTCATGGTCGTGCCGGCACCGCACGGTGTCGTCAACCCGCTGGTGCTGGTGGCGGCGGATATATCAGGCGTCTCCGAAATCTACCGCGTCGGCGGCGCGCAGGCGATCGCCGCACTTGCCTATGGCACGCAGACGATCAAGCCGGTGGCCAAGATCGTCGGTCCCGGCAATGCCTATGTGGCCGCGGCCAAGCGGCGCGTGTTCGGCACGGTCGGCATCGACATGATCGCCGGGCCGTCGGAAGTGCTTGTGGTGGCCGACGGCGGCAATGATCCAGAGTGGATCGCGGCGGACCTGCTTGCCCAGGCCGAGCATGACGTGTCGGCGCAGTCGATCCTGATCACCGACGATCCGGCATTCGGCGAGGAGGTCGAACGGGCGGTCGAGCGTCAGTTGCAAAGCCTCTCGCGCGGCGATACGGCGGCGCAGAGCTGGCGCGATTTCGGCGCCGTCATCCTGGTTCCGACGATCGAAGCGTCGTTGCCGCTGGTCGACCGCATCGCGGCCGAGCATGTCGAACTGGCCATCGACGATGCCGAAGGCTTCCTCGCGAAGATGCGCAATGCCGGTGCCGTCTTCCTCGGCCGCCACACGCCGGAAGCCATCGGCGACTATGTCGGCGGCTCCAACCATGTGCTGCCGACGGCGCGCTCGGCGCGCTTCTCGTCGGGCCTGTCGGTCCTCGACTTCGTCAAGCGCACCTCGGTCCTGAAGCTTGGGCCGGAACAGTTGCGCATGCTGGCACCGGCGGCGATCGCACTCGCGCGGGCGGAAGGGCTCGACGCGCATGGCCGCTCCGTCACTATCCGGCTGAACATGTAGGCCGGCATGACGGGCTCCGATCAAACCCGCGCAAAACTGATCGATGTCGAACTCGATGAATCGATCGGCCGTTCGACGCCCGATGTCGAGCATGAGCGGGCGGTGGCGATCTTCGACCTGATCGAGGAGAACCATTTTCAGCCCGTCAACGACAGCGGCACGGGTCCCTACCGGCTGAAGCTGTCGCTGGCCGAGTCCCGTCTGGTCTTTGCCGTGGCACGCGAGGACGGCGCCGCCGTCGTCACCCACATCCTGTCGCTGACGCCGCTCAGGCGCATCGTCAAGGACTACTATATGATCTGCGAGAGCTATTACGACGCCATCCGCTCCTCGACGCCGAGCCATATCGAGGCGATCGACATGGGCCGCCGTGGCCTGCACAATGAGGGCTCGCAGACGCTGATGGATCGGCTCTCCGGCAAGATCGACATCGACTTCGACACGGCGCGACGGCTGTTCACGCTGGTCTGCGTGCTGCACTGGCGGGGCTGACCCTGGCCCCCGGCGCCCTGCCCCGCTCGGTCCTGTTCCTGTGCGGCATGAATGCCGTGCGCTCGCCGATGGCCGAGCAGCTGGCGCGCCGGATGCTGCCCCCCACCATTTTCGTCGCCTCGGCCGGTGTGCGCGCCGGCGAACGCGACCCGTTCGTCGATGCCGTGCTTGCCGAGGACGGCCTGACGCTTGGCGAACGTCATCCACGGACGCTGGACGATCTCGAGGACGACTATTTCGACCTGATCGTCACACTGGCGCCGGAGGCGCACCATGCCGCGCTCGAACTCACCCGCTCGCTTGCCGTCGAGGTGGAATACTGGCCGACGCCGGACCCGACCGATGCCGGCGGCACGCGCGAACACATCATGGCCAGCTATCGCGACGTCCGCGAGCGGCTGAAGTTGCGCATAGGCCGACGTTTTTTGCTTCCAGGAGCAAAAAACGCGACGGATTAAGCGTGTTCACAAGCGAACGATTATCATATAGGTTCCGCCGAAATTCCGGCCAGAGTCGGAAGTAGAGCATGATCCGAAAACCGCTTCACACTTCTCGGCATCATGCTCTAGGCGCCGAAACTGCCATCCAAGCAAAGGTATCGAATGCCGAAGGAAGAAGTCCTCGAATTTCCGGGTATCGTCACGGAATTGTTGCCCAACGCGATGTTCAGGGTGAAGCTCGAAAACGAACACGAGATCATCGCCCATACGGCCGGCCGCATGCGCAAGAACCGCATCCGCGTGCTGACCGGCGACAAGGTTCTGGTCGAAATGACACCATACGACCTGACCAAGGGCCGCATCACCTACCGTTTCAAGTAAGATCAAGACCCGAGCGCGATGAGCATTTTGCAAAAGCTGGTGCTTGCCTCGGGTTCGCCGCGCCGCATCGAACTCTTGCAGCAGGCCGGCATCGAGCCTGACCGTATCCTGCCAGCCGATGTCGACGAAACGCCGCTGCGTGCCGAGCACCCGCGCTCGCTGGCCAAGCGCTTGTCGAAGGAAAAGGCCGAGAAGGCGTACGCGTCGCTGAAGACCGAGACCGACTATGCGCCGAGTTTCGTGCTGGCCGCCGACACGGTGGTTGCCGTCGGGCGGCGCATCCTGCCCAAGGCCGAAACGCTGGACGATGCCGCCAACTGCCTCGGGCTCTTGTCCGGCCGTTCTCACCGGGTCTATTCAGGCATCTGCCTGATCACGCCGGGCGGCAAATTGCGCCAGCGGCTGGTCGAGACGCGGGTGCGTTTCAAGCGGCTGCCGCGCGAGGAGATCGACGCGTATGTCGCCTCGGGCGAATGGCGCGGCAAGGCCGGCGGCTATGCCGTGCAAGGCCTCGCCGGCTCCTTCGTCGTCAAGCTCGTCGGCTCCTACACCAACATCGTCGGCCTGCCGCTCTATGAGACGGCGACGCTGCTGTCGGGCGAAGGTTTCAAGACCCATCAAAACTGGTCGTCCGCGCGACCATGAGCCTGGACGACAAAGTCACGCCGCTGCGGCCCAAGCGCCCGTGCCCCGAATGCGGCAAACCGTCGGCGCGCGAGACCTATCCGTTCTGCTCGACGCGCTGCAAGGACATCGACCTCAACCGCTGGCTGAAGGGCGCCTATGTCATCTCGGCCCGCGACGACGAGGAAGAACCCGACGCCGACGATCCAAAATAAGGCCAGGCCATCAGCGCGGGCCAGACTTTCGATCAGGCTTCTGGCGAGCCCGCAGGGCCATTGGAGTCCGACTGCAAAAAGAATCTGTCGAGGAGGGGAATGCAGGCCGCCCCAAGGCCGGCTGCCTGCCGGTCCGACGTGCCCTCCCTGACGAAGAGAGACGCAAGATCGCTGGCGCCGATGGCCGTGAGCTTTTCCCTGATCTCCCTCACCAGCTCGGCTCTCACCCATTGCGGCATGAGGCCGTCCAGAACGATGCCCCTGAATGTGGCAAGCGCCGACGCCGAATGGACCGCCAGCGATATGCTGGACGAGGTTGCCTCAATCCATTTCCTGAGTTGCGGGTCAGGGGCGCGAGACCCTGGCGCCAGGCCGACATCGTCAACCGAAACCGATGTGCCGAGCGGTGCCACGCCGCCGGTCGCAGATGGCACCAGGATACGTCCGATCCCAGGCCTTGCATCGCGGCGCGAGAAGCCGAGCCGACCATGTTGGACAATGCCTCCGTCAAGCGAATGCCCGATGAAGATATAGAGGAAGTCGGGCGCGCCTCCGGCCAGCCCATAGGCCAGTTCCGCGCTGCATGCCGCCACCGCATCCCGGTCGAGATAGATCGATAGATGTGTTTCCTTGCCCAACTGCAGGGCCAGGTCCTCAAACTCGGCCCACGCGCTCTCCGGACCGTCCGTGCCCTTGCCGTTGGCAACCGCCGCAAGAATATCCGAAGCTACCGCTATGCCGATGTCCTCCAGCCTCGCGTGCTGGGCTGAGGTCAGGCGCGAGCGCATCTCGGCAATCGCCGTATATGCGATGCGTGCTATTTCACCCATTTCGCCCGCGCCGTACGACAGCCTTCGCTGCTCCAGGACCCCGCCGACAAAATCGACCAGTGCGATGTCCGCATGGCGCAGCCCCAGCCGCAGGCCAAGAAACAGCGCTCCCTCGGGATTGATCGACATCGGGACCGACGGCTGTCCGACCTTGCCTTTGACGGGCCTTCCCGCCACCAGCAGTCCTTCCGCCTCGAGGGAGCGGACGATGACGGACGCGGTCTGCTTGGTGAGCCCGGTGATCTCGGCGATCTGAGCTTTGGACAGTTGACCGTGTATCCTGATCAGCGACAGGGCAAGACGTTCATTCGACGCGCGGAGGCCGACCTGGTTCGCGCCCCTGTAACCTGAATAAATACCGTTCGGGCTCGTTCGGGCAGAGCTTGCGCCACCTATACGTCCGGTCACAGTGATACCCCAATAAGGACGCGCCCGCCGACCTTGGTGTTGGCGGACGCAGATACGACCCTTGGCAAGGATTTGCAGGAGGAGGGCAAATAAGTCAATCGAAATTACCTATTGACTTGGTCTGCGACCTGAAAGTAGCTGGCATGGACCAAAGACGAGGGAAGCGAAGATGATACGCGGCGACTGGATCGCAACATGGACTGCCAGCCCTATGAATATCTGGGCCGCCGACATGGTGATCCCAGGGTTCTACAACCAGACGGTTCGCGAGATTGCCCGCATCAGCGTCGGAGGCCGGCGGTTAAGGATACGGGTGTCGAACGAGTTCGGCAGCGCACCGATCGTCATCAACGCGGCGCACGTCGCACTTGCGGGCGAGGACGGAGCCATCCAGCCCCTGACAAGCCGCCCCCTCACCTTTGGCGGCGAGGCGACCGCCTCGATTGCGCCGGGCGCTCCACTGTTCAGCGATCCCGTGGAACTGGCAACGCCCGCGCTGTCCCGGCTTGCCTTGAGTTTCTATGTGAGCGGCCATCTTCCGGTGGAAACCCATCATTACGAGGCGCAGCAGACGGCATTCATATCCATACCGGGGAATTTCGCCGCCTCCGAACTCCTGCCGCTTCAGCAAACCACCACCAGCCGCTACTTCGCTTCAGCCATCTATGTCGACGCAAAGGAAGGATCGCGCGCGATTGCCTGCTTCGGCGACTCCATCACCGACGGCTACGGCTCGCAGATAGACGGCGACAGGCGGTGGCCGGACATTCTGAGCGAGCGGCTCAGCGCCGGCACCGCGACGCAGGACCTGGCCGTGCTCAATCTTGGTATCGGCGGCAACCGGCTTCTGAGCAATCGCCGCGGCACGAAGGCTTTGGAGCGGTTCGACCGCGATGTGCTCAGCCTGCCCAGGGTGTCGCATCTCATCATTCTGGAGGGCGTCAACGACATAGGCTGGCCCAACACCGCGCTTGCGGGCGCCGATGAGGCCGTAACGGCAAAACAAATCATATCGGCGATCCGGCAGCTTGCCGTGCGCGCCGAGACTGCCGGCATTCGCGTCATACTGGGGACCCTGACCCCATTCGAAGGAACAACATCGGAATCGCCGGTCGGCGATTTCTACACGCCCGAGAAAGAGAAGGTTCGCGGCGCCGTCAATGCATGGATCCGAAAGGCCGAGGGCGTTTACGGCTTTGTCGACTTTGATGCCGCCGTTCGCGATCCCGGCCGGCCAACCAGGCTTCTCCCAGCCTATGATTGCGGCGATCACATCCACCCGAGCGACGCAGGCTACAGGGCCATGGCGCAAGCCATCGACATGGCCCTGTTCGAATAGGCGAACAATTAGTAAGTCATTATGACTTATTATTGACACCCGCCATTGTTTGTTGCATAACGTCCTCGAACGCTGGCGAGCCGTGACTGCAAGCGTCAATGGGAGGATTTCATGCGAACCAATAGTCTGCGGTTGTCGCGCATAGCGCTGGCATGCACATTGAGTGCCTTCACCGCCTTCGGACCAGCGGCTGCTGGAGCGGCGGACCTTTCCTCGATCCTTTTCGTCAACCCGCTGCCCAAATATCCGGCGTGGCGGCTGATCGGCGACTGCGTCGCCAATCGGGCGAAGGAGCTGAACATTCCCACGACCGAATCCGGTCCGACCACCGGCAATCTCGATGCCACCGTCATGATTCAGCAAATTCAGCAGGGCATCGCCAACAAGGCGGGAGCGATACTGACTTTTCCGGCGACGGCGGGATTTGTTCCCGTGCTCCAGCAGGCGGGGAAGGCCGGCATCATGGTCGGCACGTTCTATGGTGCTTCCGGAACGGAATCCGGTTCGAACGTGAACATCGGTGCGAACTTCACACGGGTCGGCGAAATCTTTGTCGAAGCGATAGCAAAGCGCGAGGGGCCGCAGCATGTCGGGCTGATGGCGCAGGGACCAAGCGGCGCGGCCAAAGCCTTCGTCGACGGGTTCACCGCGGCGGCCGTGAAGACCCAGAACGTCACCGTGTCCGCTGTGGTCTACACCAATGACGATGCCAGTAAGGCGCTTGACCAGGCCAATGCCCTTTTGACGGCGCATCCCGAGGTCAACGTCATCGCCTCGCATATGGGAACCGCCACGCAGGGCGGGACCGCTGCCATCAAGTCAAAGGGCCTGACCGGCAAGGTCGTATTCGTCGCCAACGGGACGGCAGGTGGGGGCGAGCAAGGACTTGCCGACGGCACCGTCTACAAGTTGATGCTGCAGGATCTCTGCACGGCGGGTTCCAAAATGGTCGATTCCGTCGCGGCCATCGCTCGCGGCGAGGCGGTTCAGCCGCAGATCGATGTTGGCGTGCGCATGTTCGACGCGAGCGACTACAAGGCGTATCTCGCCAAGGGATGGCAGTGATGGCAATCGCCCAGCCGGACATTCCGGCACCCGCGCTGGAGATGCGCGGGGTGGGCAAGTCGTTCGGCAACGTCAAGGCGTTGTCGAATGTCGATATCACCGCCGGGGTGGCCGAAATCCATGCCATTGTCGGCGACAATGGCGCGGGCAAGTCGACCACGCTCAAGATCATGTGCGGGATTTTCCGTCCGGATCAGGGGCAACTGCGACTGGGCGGAAAGTCGGTTGAGATACGGGACGCGTCGGCGGCCCATCACCTCGGCATCTCGGTTGTTCATCAGGACCTCGCCCTTGTCGAATGCCTGGACATCGCCACGAACATGGCTTTGGGAGCCATTCCGCGCAGGGGGCGCTTCCGGCTGGACCGTCGCCGCATGGAGACGGAAGCCGCCAAGGTGCTGGACGACCTGAAGATAAGGGTCGGCTCGGTCCGCACGCAGATCGGGCTCCTTTCTGGTGGCGAACGTCAAATCGTCGCCATAGCCCGTGCGGTTCGGATGGATCTTCCGATCATGCTTCTCGACGAGCCGACCGCGGCACTGGGAGTCCGGGAGACGGCCCATGTGGGAGAAATCCTCGGCGAACTCCGGCAGCAGGGGAAAGCCGTCATCTGCATCAGCCACGACATGGATTTCGTGTTCCGCAACAGCGACAGCATCACTGTCATGCGGCTGGGGCGCTCGGTCGCGACGCGACGCACCAAGGATACCAGCCGTGATGAAATCATCGGACTGATTACAGGTGCGATCCAGGGCGACACTGCCAGTTCCGATCCAACTTTTGCCTGAACGAGGGAACCAGACCGTGGCCAGCGAACAGGCAGAACACCAATCTTCGACAGCCTCTCAAGGTGTCCTTTCGGAATTGATGTTGCGTCAGGAAACGACATTGCTGGCGGTCATCGTGGCGGTTGGGATCGTTGCCACGCTTCGCAACCCCGCATTCCTCAACCCGGCAAATCTCACCGACATCGCCCGCGCGGCGGTGATCTATTTCGTCATGGGCTGCGGCGCTTCACTGCTCATGATCGGAGGCGGGCTCGATTTCTCCGTGGGCGCCGTCTTTACGCTTGGCGGCATCATCTGCGCGTGGTTGTTGGTGTGGGGAGCGCCCTGGCCGCTCGCCGTCCTGGCGGGCGTGGCGGCTGGTGCCGCCGTCGGATACGTCAACAGCGTGATCATCGAGCGGCTGCACGTGCCTCCGATCATAGCGACGCTCGGCACATTCTTCATCGTCGGCGGGCTATGTGTCCAATTCACTGGCGGAGAAGACATTGTCCCGCTGCCCGAAACGTTTCAGGCCCTGGGTCAGGGAGCCGTGCTCGGCGTCCCCTACATCGTTCTCTATGCCATCGCGCTGGGACTGCTTTTCTGGTTCCTGCTCGAGCAGACGCCGTTCGGTGTCGAGACACGCGCGCTGGGTGGCAATCGCAAGGCCGCGATCGCCAACGGCCTCAAGGTCAACAGGCTCGATACGATCCTCTACGTCACCGCCGGCGCCACCGCCGGCCTTGCCGGTGTCATCTACGCTGCGCGCGTTGGAAGTGGCCAAGTTGCCGCCGGCGGACCCTCGGTCACACTCTCGGTCGTCACGGCCGTGCTCATAGGGGGTATAAGCTTGCTCGGAGGCTTGGGCACAATCACCGGCGTTGCGGTCGGGGCCCTCTTGCTATCGGCGATCGATAACGCCCTCATCGTTGCCAGCGTGCCGCCCCAATACAACAGCATCATCATCGGCGCGATCCTTATCTGCGCAGTGGCGGTTGATCACATGCGCAGGGAACGTCTGTACAAGCGCCGCCGGTGAGGTCTTCCCGGAGTTGCCCTGCTCAGGCCGCGTGGGTCTTGCGGCTTGTCCGCGCCCAGGCCGGCAGCCAGTCGCCGTGGGCGGCCAAGAGATCATCGACCAGCGACCAGATCTGGTCGAGGTCGAGTTCGGCCGCCGTGTGCGGATCCATCATCGCCGCGTGGTAGATGTGTTCGCGGTTTTCCGTCATCAGCGCCCGCACCGTCAGTTCCTGGACATTGATGTTGGTACGGATCAGCGCCGTCAGTTGTGGCGGCAGGTCGCCTATATAGGTCGGCTGAATGCCGGACGCGTCGACCAGGCACGGCACTTCGGCGGCGCAATCGCGGGGCAGCGAGGTGATGCAGCCATTGTTGCGGACATTGCCGTAGATCACCGACGGCTCGCCGGTCCAGACTGAATTCATGATCGAGGAGGCATACTCCTTGGACTCCTCGACCTCGATGCGCTGGGCCGAGCGGTAGGCCTGTGCCTGGTCCTTCCAGCGCTCGATCTGCTCGACGCAGCGCTTGGGATATTCATCGAGCGGAATGCCGTATTTCTCGATCAGATCGGGGCGGCCGTCCTTGATGAAATAGGGCGTGTATTCGGCGAAATGCTCCGAGCTTTCGGTGACGAAATAGCCCAGCCGGGTCAGCATCTCGTAGCGCACCTTGTTAGGACAGCGCGGGTTCCAGCCGGGCTTCGGCGCGCGGCCCTCGCGATAGGCGCGCACCAGGTCGGGATAAAGATCGCGGTAGGATCCGTCCGGCTGGCGATGCTCGAACTTCAGATAGAAGGCCATGTGGTTGATACCGGCCGAGTGGTAACGAATCTCGTCGTAGGGAAGGTCGAGGTCGTGCGCCAGTTCCATGGCCGTGCCTTGCACCGAGTGGCAAAGCCCGACCTGCCGGATCTCGGGATATTTCTCCGATATCGCCCAGGTGTTGATCGCCATCGGGTTGACATATTGCAGCATGATCGCCTGCGGGCAGACGGCGAGCATGTCCTCGCAGATCTTCCACAGATGCGGCACGGTCCTGAGGCCGCGCATGATGCCGCCAACGCCGAGCGTATCAGCGATGGTCTGGCGCAGGCCGTACGTCTTCGGCACCTCGAAATCGGTGACGGTGCAGGGCTCATAGCCGCCGATCTGGAAGGCGACTACGACGAAATCGGCGCCCGCCAGCGCCATACGCTGGTCCGTGTAGGTCTCGGCCTTCGCCTTGACGCCAAGCGTGGCGATCAGCTTGTTGACGACGACCGCGCTTTCTTCCAGCCGCTGCGGGTTGATGTCCATCAGCGCGATCGTGGCGCCCGAAAGCGCCGGCCGCTGCAGCACGTCGCCGACGATGTTCTTCATGAACACCGTCGAACCGGCGCCGATGAAAGTGATCCTGGGATGTCTTGCCACGTTAACCTCCGGCATGTGTTCAGGCCACGTCGAAAGCGGCCCTGACGAGCCGTTCGGTGTAGGCGGTCTTGGGATTGGTGAGGACCTCGTCGACGGGTCCCTGCTCGACGATCTTGCCGTGCTGCATGACGATGACGCGGTGGCACAGCGCGCGCACCACCTTCAGGTCGTGCGAGATGAACAGGTAGCTCAAGCCGCGCTCGTCCTGCAACTTGCGCAAGAGATCGATGATCTGCGCCTGGACGGACAGGTCGAGCGCCGATGTCGGCTCGTCGAGCAGAATGAATTCGGGTTCGAGCGCGATGGCCCGCGCAATCGCGATACGCTGGCGCTGGCCACCGGAGAATTCATGCGGAAACCGCGACAGGATATCGCCCGGCATGCCGGCGCTGACCAGCGCCTCGCGCACCCGCTCGACCCGCTCGCGCCACGTGGCGCCGATGCTGTTGACGATCAGCCCTTCCTCGATGATCTGGCCGATCGTCATGCGCGGGTTGAGCGAGGAAAACGGGTCCTGGAAGACGATCTGCATGCGCGAGCGCAACGGCCGCATCTGCGTCCGCGACAGGCCATGGATCGGCTGGCCGTCGAAACGGATCTCGCCGCGTTTGGCGTCGGTCAGCCGCAGCAAGGCCTGGCCGAAGGTGGTCTTGCCGGAACCGGATTCGCCGACCAGTCCCAGCGTCTCGTGGCGGCAAAGCTTGAGATCGAGATCGTCGACCGCGACCAGTTCACGCCAGTCCGGTTTGAGAAACGTGCCATGGCGCAGCATGAAGCAGACGCGCACGCCATCCGCCTCGAGGATGGTGCCTGAGCCCTCCGGCAGCGGTTGCGGGCGTCCCCTTGGCTCGGAGGCAAGCAGCCGCTGGGTGTAGGGATGCCGCGGATCGGCGAACAGCCGTTCGGTGACGTTGTGCTCGCACATTTCGCCATGCTGCATCACATAGACATAGTCGGAAAACTTGCGCACCACGGTGAGATCATGGGTGATCAGGATCACCGCCATCCGCAGCTCTTGCTGCAGATTGCGGATCAGGTTGAGGATTTGAGCCTGCACCGTGACGTCGAGCGCGGTCGTCGGCTCGTCGGCGATCAGCACGTCGGGATTGTTGGCGAGCGCCATGGCGATCATCACGCGCTGGCGCTGCCCGCCCGAGAGCTGGTGGGGATATTGCTTGAGCCGCGCTTCGGGTTCGGGGATCTGCACATGCCGCAAAAGTTCGAGCGCCCGCGCCCAGGCTTGCTTGCGGCTCACCTTGCGATGCACCCTGATCGCCTCGACGATCTGGCTGCCGACCGTATAGATCGGGTTGAGCGAGCTCATCGGCTCCTGGAAGATCATCGAGATGCGGTTGCCGCGCAGCTTGCGCCGGGCGCTCTCGGGGAATTTCAGGATGTCCTGTCCGTCGTAACAGATGCTCGATTTCGGCGACACGGTGGCCCGCCGCGACAGCAGGCCCATGACGGTGCGCGCCGTCACCGACTTGCCGGAACCGGATTCGCCGACGATCGCGATCGTCTCGCCGCGATAGAGCTGGAACGAGATGTCCTTGACCGCTTCGACCACGCCGTGTTCGACCTTGAAGGCGACCTCGATGTTGCGGGCGTCGATGACGGGCTCTCCCTGGCGCCCATCATGGTCGAGGCGGAAGGCTGGTGCGAAGGGCTCGGCGAGTACGATGGTCATCCCGGTCCCCTCAATACGGATCGACGGCGTCGCGCAGGCCGTCGCCCAGCGCGTTGAAGGCGAAGACGGTGACGAGCACGAAACCGACCGGTGACAGGATCCAGGGATAGGTGCCGATGACCGAATAGGTCGCGGTGTCCTGCAGCATCAGGCCCCAGGAGATCAGCGGCGGCTTGACGGCGAAGCCGAGGAAACCGAGGAAGGATTCCAGCAGCACCACCGTCGGGATCGCCAGCGTCACGGCGACGATCACATGGCTCATCACATTGGGGAAGATGTGCTGCAGGATGATGCGCTGGTCGGTGGCCCCGACCGCCATGGCGGCGCGCACATATTCGATGCGCGCCAGCGCCAGTGTCTTGCCGCGCACCTCGCGCGACATCTGTGCCCAGCCGAGCGCCGACATGACGATGATGACGAAGGCGAGGAACACATTGGTCGGCGCGGTGACCGGGATCAGCGTCGTCAGCGCGAGATAGAGCGGCAGTTGCGGGAAGGCCAGCACCAATTCGACGAAGCGCTGCATCCAGACATCGAACCGGCCGCCGAAATAGCCTGACACCATGCCGACTGTGGTGCCGATGACGGTGATGATGAAGACGACCGTCAGCGCGATCATCAGCGAAACGCGCGAGCCGTGGATGGCGCGCGACAGCACATCGCGGCCGAATTTATCGGTGCCGAGGAAATGCACCGGCTGGCCGTCCGTCGAGGCAAAGAAATGCCGGTTCGCCGGGATCAGCCCGAAGAGCCTGTAAGGCGCGCCCTCTACGAAGAAGCCAAGCAGCCTTGGGTGGTCGTAGTCGGGACCGACGATGGGCTGAAAGGTGACCGGATCGAGATCGGCCGAATCGGCCAGCGCATAGACCCTCGGCCGCGCGACGAAATTGCCGTCCTTGTCGTGGAAGGAAGGCAGCTGCGGCGGGGCGAAGCCGACATCGGTCGCCTTCGGATCCATCGGCGCCAGGAATTCGGCGAAAACGGCCATGACCAGGAGCAGCACGACCAGCCAAAGTCCGGCCATACCGGTCCAGGAGCGCTTCAGCCGGCGCCAGACAAGCGCCATGTAGCTCTCATTGCCGCGCGCGGGTGCCACTGTGGCTCGCTCGGCCGGCAAGGGTGGTGGTGAAGGGTCGCGCGCCAGCATCTAGCCCTCCCCGAACTGGCGCACGCGCGGATCAAGCAGGACCAGCAGCATGTCGGCGATGATGTTGCCGACGATCAGCGTCGCCGACAGCACCATCATGAAGGTGGCGGTGACATAGACATCGCCGACCGCCATCGAGCCGACGATCGCCGGACCGACGGTCGGCAGCGCGAAGATGATCGCCGTCTCGATCTCGCCGGTCAGCATATAGGGCAGCACCACGCCCTGATACATGACCAGCGGGTGCAGTGCGTTGGGCACGGCGTGGCGCATGACGACGGCGCTGCCGGTCAGGCCCTTGGCCTTGGCTGTCTCGACATATTGCGCGTTGAGCGTGTCGAGCAGATTGCCGCGCATGACGCGCATATTGTAGGCGAGGCCGCCGAAGGTGGCGATCGCCACCACCGGCCAGACATGCTTGACCAGGTCGACGAACTTGGCCCACGACCATGGCGCGCCGCCATATTGCGGCGAGAAGAATGAGCCGATCTCCGAGACGTTGAACTGGAAGACGAGGAGATAGACGATGATCAGCGCCATCAGGAAGCGCGGCACCGTCATACCGAGGAAAGAGATGGCCGAAAGCGTCGAGTCGATCCAGGTGTATTGCCGGGTCGCCGCCCATATGCCGAAGGTGATGCCCAGCACCGAGGCGAGCAGATGGCAGACCAGCGCCAGCAGCAGCGTGCGCGGCAGGCGCTCGCCGACGACCTCGGCCACTGGCTTGTTGTAATAGAGGCTGTAGCCGAAATCGCCGCGGGTGACGATGCCGCCGATCCAGTTGAGATACTGGACGGGCAGCGGCTTATCGAGGCCGTGTTCGACGCGATAGGCCTGGGCTTGAGCGTCGGCCTCGGCGAAGGAGGCCCCGCCCTGGTTGATCAGCTGCGAGCGAATGTAATCGGCGTAGTCGCCAGGCGGCGCCTGGATGATGGCAAAGGTGACGAGGCTCAGAATAGCGAGAACCGGTATTGCCGACGCTATGCGCGTGAGCAGGAATCGCAACATCGACGGTCCGCTTCCTCATCTCGCCGGACGCTCCCCTGGAGGGGCGCTCGGAGGGTTGGTTTGTCCCGGCCGCGCCAGCGGCGCGGCCGGGTTTCTCTCAGTCAGGGAGGTAAACTTACATCGGGCCTTTAATCTTACATCGGACCCTTGTCTCCAGGCTTGCCGGGAAGCTCTTCCGGGAACAATTCATATTTCGCCTGCTTGTCGGCCGCGACGAAGACCCGTTCGCGGATGATCGAATCCTCGGCCCAGTTGAACATGAAGATCGGCGTGCCCTGCGGAATGTTCGAGAAGCGCTTGTTGACGATCAAGGCGCCGGGATATTCCGTCAGGCCGATATTGTAGACGTGCTCGGTCGAGATCTTCTGGAAGTCCCGCATCAGACTGGCGCGCTGGTTGTTATCCGCCGACGAGACGAATTTGTTGACGATGTCGACGAGGTCCTTCTCGAAAGGCATCAGATCGACCTCGCCGCTTTCCGGCGCGCGATGATCCCAGCTGGTCTTGGGGCCGACTGGAGCGAGCTGCACGGTGTTCTGCACCACGGAGGTCAGCTCCTGCTCATTGCGCCGGATCAGCCAGTCGAAGCGGCCTGAATATTGGGTGGCATCGCGCTGCGTGCCGTTAAGCCCGTTGAGCACGATCCGGAGGCCAAGCTTCTCCATCTGCGCCACCACGCCTTCGGCGAGGCTCTTGTCGGTCGTGTAGTCGTTGTTGACCAGCATCACGATTTCGACGTTCTTGCCGCCGGCGGTGCCGGCTGGAAAGTTGACGAAGCCGTCGCCGTCTGTGTCCTTCAGACCGGCCTTGGCGAGTTCGGCCTTGGCGCCCTCGAGGTCGAAAGGATAGTAGACGGTGGATTTGCGGTCGTAGAAGCTGGTGCCCGAGGAGAGGCCGCCTGGATAGATCGCGGTGAACGGCCCCTTGACGAGGGAATCGCCCAGCGCCTTGCGGTCAAGCGCC
Source organism: Mesorhizobium sp. M8A.F.Ca.ET.218.01.1.1 (assembly GCF_004791165.1). Classification (GTDB taxonomy): domain Bacteria; phylum Pseudomonadota; class Alphaproteobacteria; order Rhizobiales; family Rhizobiaceae; genus Mesorhizobium. The sequence goes on from NZ_SRUZ01000001.1 coordinate 279,722, forward strand.
ATGGTGACGGCCTTGCGGAAATCCTCGTTGCGGTTCAGTTCGCGGATCGCTTGGCCGCGCTCATCGGGGTTGCCCCAGCCATTGGCGGAAAAGTTCAGGCGCAGATTGTAGCCGATCAGCCGTGGGCCGAAGGCCAGACGCGCCGGCGCATTCGGCTCGGCCGCGCGCTTCAGGGAGGCAACGAAATTTTCCGGCTGCTCGAGATTGGAGAAATCGCCTGCGCCGGCGACCGCCTGAACGTCGCGGTCGGCCCAGGTCGACAGTTTGTAATGCAGCTCGTTGAGATAGGGCAGCTGGTTGCCCTTCTCGTCCACCTTCCAATAGTAGGGATTGCGCCGCATGACGATGATGTCGTCGGCCCGATATTCGACCGGCACCCAGGCGCCCATGACAGGCATGTTCATATATTCCGGCGGGAAGGCGTTCTTGAACTGGTCGTAGGTGTTCTTCGAATATTTCGGGTGCTGCGGCTTCAAGATGTGCGCGGGACCGGGGCAGAACGTGCCATAGGCCATTGCGTAGAGGTGCTGCTTCGGGAAGGCGTCCTTGAAGGTCCACTCGACGGTGTAGTCGTCGATCTTCTTGAGCGTCGTGCCGACGCCGAAGGTTTCCTGGGTGGCGCCATTGAGCGGCGAGACGTTGGGATCCATGACCTCGTCGTCCCAGTAGAACATGACGTCGTCGGCGTTGAATGGCACGCCGTCGGACCATTTGGCGCCTTCGACGAGATGCATGGTCAGCTTGTGACCATCGGCCGACCAGTCCCAGCTTTTGGCGAGGTTGGGCAGCGGCTCGGTGTCCTTCGCCTCGACCTGGAACAGCGGCGCGGTGCGCGTCAGGCACTCGGAAAGGCCGATGTCGATGCCGCCCCAGCCCTGGGTCTGGCCGGCGCCGTAGTTCCAGCCTTCCGGCCGGCCGCCGATGACGTGGCGCATCGTATCGCCATAGACGCCGATACCGTCCGGCATGTTGGCGGTCTTGAAGACCAGCGGCTCTTTCGGCAGCCGGTCTTTCACCGGCGGCAGCTTGCCGGCCTTGACGTATTTTTCCGTGACCCAGCCGGGCTCGTGATACTCGGGCAGCGCCTTGAACTCCAGGACGGAGTCGCGCGCCACGTATTTGATCTTGCCCTCGGCCGGAAACGTCGCCGGCACCGGCGGGACGGTCGGCTCGGAAGCGAAAGCGTTGAGCGCCGGAACGGAGACGCTCAGCGCCAGTCCAGCGGCAATGCCAATGCTGCGTAGGTTCCTCATTGTCTCCTCCCTCGTGTTCAGACGTCTGCTGCTGCTCGTCCTGTTAGGCCTCGACGCAATTCCGGACGGAGATTCACCCTTCTCCTGGAATTGCTCCGGCACGCCTGACTGCGGTGGACCTGCCTCCCTGGATCCACTGGCGCGCCCGGTTTTCAGCCGGCCTGTTTCAGCGCGGCCTTTTCGGCGCGCAATTCCTCGATCGAGCGCACGCTTCGCCGCGCGGCACCCGCCCATTCGCGGGTCTTGACCGCGGATTTCGACAGTCGCTCCTTGGCCGCCGGAACCGCATGGGCATATTGCGGCAGCCATTGCGCCTGGGCGACGACCATTTCGTCGACCATCTGCCAAACCTCCTCGGGCGTCGACACGGCGCCGACCAGCGGATCGTGCAGCACGGCAAGCTTCAGAAGATCGATGTCGCCAGATATGGCGGCATGGACCGACATGCGCTGGACGTTGATCGAGGCCATGCAAGTGGCGGCACAGGCTTCCGGCAGCGTGATGCCGGCGGCCATGTTGATGCCGAAGCGGTCGACGAAGCCGGGCGACTCGATGATGGCGTCGCGTGGCAGATTGGTGATCACGCCGTCGTTCTTGACGTTGAAGTGGCCACGATAGACGCGGTTGGTCTCCAGCGCCTCCAATATGTGGCTGGCATGCTCGTTGGAGCGATTTTGCGGATCGATCGGCTTCGACGCCGCTTCGAGGAACTGCGGATATTCGGTCTCGAACCAGTTGCGGGTTTCCGTGGAATAACGGAGGTAGCCGCCGGTCTCGCCGTGGATCCAGTCCGACATGTCGATCCAGCGGGTGATCTCGTCGGGACGCTTGCGGTACCAGGGCAGATATTCGGAGAGATGTCCGTTGCTTTCGGTGGAATAGACGCCGAAGCGCTTCAGCACATCGATGCGCAGCTTTTCCTGCCGGGAATAGACCGGGTGCGCCTCGAAGGCGGCGACCAGTTCGTCCTTGCCGATTTCACGCCCGTTTAGCCTGAGCTCGATGAACCAGGTCTGGTGGTTGATGCCGGAACAGACATAGTCGAGTTCCCCAGGCGATTTCGCGCCCAGCACCTCGGCGATCTGTTCGGCGCCGTGCTGGACGCCGTGGCAGAGCCCAACCGTGTCGACCTTGCCGTATTCGATCGCCGCCCAGGTGTTCATCGCCATCGGGTTGGCGTAGTTGAGGAATTTCGCGTTCGTCTCGGCAACCTCGCGAATATCCCGGCAGAAATCCAGGATCACCGGAATGTTGCGCTGGCCGTAGAGGATGCCGCCGGCGCAGATCGTGTCGCCGACGCACTGGTCGATGCCGTATTTCAGGGGAATGCGGATATCGTCGGCATAAGCTTCGAGGCCGCCGACCCGCACGCAGCTGATGATATAGCGCGCGCCCTCGATTGCCTTGCGGCGGTCTGTTGTCGCGGTCACCCTGGTCGGCAATCCGTTCGCCTCGACGATCCTGTCGAGGATCGCCTTGATCATCCCCAGATTGTGCTCGCTGACGTCGGTCAGGGCGAATTCAATGTCCTTGAATTCAGGCACACACAGAATGTCGGTGAACAGCTTCTTGGTGAAACCGACGCTGCCGGCGCCGATAATAGCGATTTTGAAACTCATCACCTTCACCTCGATCCAATCGAATGCTAGGCAAGGAGCAGCAAGGGAGGAAAATGGCCACACGCCTTGGTGTGCATGCCATTCAAGCCGGAATCCGGCTTTCTTTCCTCCCGCCCGCTCCTCGATCGCGGGTTGTTCGCGTTCTTCGAGGCGGGATTATGCGCTTATTCGCGGTCACGGCCAGAGAAGGATTATGCTTTCAGGGGTAATTTTGTGCTGCGTGATTTGATCGCCAACGGACAATCGATGCGGACGGTCTCGCTGCCGCGCGGCCGCCAGCGCCTGCATGCCATGCCGACGAGCACAGGCTATGAGTTACGCGAGGACGTGACCTATGACTGGGATGGGCGCAAGCGCGGCCAGACGCCGTTCACCGTGCTCCAGCACACGATCAGCGGCACCGGCCGGCTGCGCTACGAGAACCGCGACTACCGCCTGCAGACGAACGACACGCTTCTGGTGCTGGTGCCGCACAACCACCGCTACTGGCTGGCCAAGGACGAGCGCTGGGAATATTTCTGGATCTCGATGAACGGCGAGGAGGCGTTGCGCATCCACAAATCGATCCTCGACGTGTCGGGGCCGGTCTTTCGGCTGCAGCCGGCGACGATCGACCATCTCGCCGATTGCAGCCTGCGTCTCATCAAGGGGGCCGCTTCGCCAGGTGCTGCTTCGGCCATCGCCTACGAGGCCGCGATGGCGCTTTATGACGATGTGTTCGGCTCGCACGCCTTTGCCGAAAAACAGAGCGCCATGCAACCTGTCATCGATCACATCAACGCCAATCTCGACAAAGCCCTGCCGGTGGCGGACCTCGTCCAGATCAGCGGGCTCAGCCGGGCTCATTTCTCGCGCTGCTTCGCCGAGAGCGAAGGCCTGCCGCCCGCCGAGTTCGTGCTGCAGCAGCGGCTGCAACGGGCGGCGAAGCTTTTGACGAAAGCGGACTTCCTGCCCGTGAAGGAAGTGGCCATCCTGTGCGGTTTCGAGGACGCGAATTACTTTTCGAAGGTCTTCCGCCGGCTCTACGGGACGACGCCCAGCCAGTTCCGCACCACCGGCATGTATGCCAGCTTGCAAACCCCGGCCAGGCGCGGCGCCAGACTGTCGGACAACGAGATCTGACACCGCTTCGAGCTTCGTTCCATCAGGCCGCGTGCAGGCTGCCGCCGTCCAGCCACTCGCGTTGGGCGGGCGAAAGCGCGATGTCCAGCGCCCGCAGGCTGTCGTCCAGTTCGCCCAGCGTACGCGGCCCAATCAAGGGAACCGACGGGAAAGGCTGATTGAGCACATAGGCCAGCGCAATGTGGATCGGGCTCTTGCGCAGCCGGGCGGCGAGTTCGATCGCGCGGTCGCGGCGGCCGAAATTGCGCTCGGAGTACCAGACCCGCACCAGTTCCTCGCTGTCCAGCCTGTCGCGCCCGGCGCGATCGGTGAAGAAGCCGCGTCCCTGGCTCGACCAGGCGAAGTTGGGCATCTGCCTGGATGTCAGCCAGGCCTTCCAGTCATCGGTAGAAGAGGTGATGCAGCCGGCCCAGATCGGTTCCAGCATCTCGGCCAGCGAGAAATTGTTGGAGAGCACGCCCGGCTTCTGCTTGCCCGTGCGCTCGGCATAGGCAATCGCCTCGTCCATGCGCTGCATCGTCCAGTTCGAGCCGCCGAACGGTCCCCGGATGCGGCCGGCCCTCACCTCGCGATCCATCGCGTCGACGAACTCACCGACCGGCACGTCCGGATTGTCGCGATGCATGAAATAGATATCGACATGGTCGGTCTGCAGGCGGTCGAGCGACTGGGCAAGCTGCTTGCCGATCACGTCGGGATAGCAGAGCGGCGAATGCGCGCCCTTGGCGATAACGACCGATTGCTCACGCACGCCACGGTTCCTCAGCCATTGGCCGAGCAGCGTCTCGGTGTAGCCGCCCCCATAGACATAGCCGGTGTCGAACAGATTGCCGCCGGCTTCGAAGAAGGCGTCGAGCAGGATCGACCCGGAGGAGAAGGTGCGGAAATCCTCGAAACCGAGCGCCACCACCGAAGCCGGCTTCGCCACGCCCGGAATGGTGCGCTTGCCGATCGCCGTGCCGCCCGAACGCAAGGGCCGGCCTGAGATGGTGTTGGTGCGCAGCGAGGCCTTCTCGATCTCATATTCCAGTCCCACGGCCGCACGCCATCTGTCGAGCACGCGCAGGGTGCCGAGGCTGTCGGCCCAGCCCATGCCCGGCCAGGCGAATTCCTGCCGCCCGGCGCGGATCGCCTCGCCGGCGGCATCGACCTCGAAGGAATAGACGTGGCGCTTCTCGTTGACGCTGATGGTCTCGCGCGTACCGTCGGCGCCGATCACGTCGATCCGGCCGAGGCCGACATCGCGGTCGCCGCCGGCGAACCAGAAGTCCGGCACCTCGATACGCCCCTTTGTGCCGAAGATACGCAGCACATTGTCCTGGTTGAGCGAGATGCTGCAGGAAACTTCCGCGACGATACCGCCTGGAAAATGCAGGACAGCGGAGGCCCATTCGTCGACGCCGGATTGACCAAGATGGGCGATGCCGGCGACCTTGTCGGGTTCGGCGAATGGCTCTCCCGCGGCGGCGCCGGCAATGAGGCGCACCATCGAAACGGGATAGCCGCCGACATCGAGGATGCCGCCGCCGGCAAGATCGTTGGCGTAGAGCCGATGCTCCGGCATGAAATCAGGCATGGCGAAGCCAAAGCTCGACTTGATCATCCTGATCTCGCCGATGACGCCCGACTTGACCAGGTCCACCAGTTGCAGCGTCTGCGGGTGGAGCCGGTACATGAAGGCCTCGCCGAGGAAGGTGCCGGCCTTTCGCGCCGCATGCATCATGGCGTCGGCCTCGAAGGCCGTTAGCGCGAGCGGCTTTTCGCAAAGCACATGCTTTCCCGCTTCCGCAGCCCTGATCGCCCATTGCGCGTGTCCGGGATGCGGTACCGCGATGTAGATGGCGTCGATTTCCGGATCGGCAAGCAGCGCTTCATAGCCATCGAGGATGCGGGCGCCTGGGAAGCTCTCGGCCAGGCCCGGCTTGCCGGGGTTGCGGGCGCCGATGGCGACCAGTGTCCCTGTGCGCGACCCGGCGACGCCGCCGGCAAAGGCCTTGGCAATGCCCCCCGGCCCGAGGATGCCCCAGCGAATGGGCGTTGATACAGTCATGTCATTCTCCTTGCGGGCTTGAAAAGGTGCGGCCAGTCAGCGCAGCCGCAGCCCCTTTTCGTCGAACAGGTAGGATTTGCGGATGGAAACGGTGACCTCCGATGTCTCGGGGACCTTTGCCGCGTCGCGCTGGATCACGACGTCCTCGCCATGGCTCGTCCTGGCGTAAAGGAAGCTGGTGCCGCCGAGGTGCTCGACCACGTCGATGGCGGCGGTGAGGTCGGCGGCGCCTTCACCAGCGCTGCCAAAATGTTCGGGCCGCACGCCGACGATGACCTTGCTCCCAGGTTCAGGCGCCGCAACCTTCAGGGGCTGCGTGAAGCGGGTTTTCTCCTCGCCCGCCAGCTCGACCACGACGCCTTTTGCATCACGCCCGACAATGTGGGCCTTGATGAAGTTCATCTTCGGCGAACCGACAAAGCCAGCCACGAAAATATTGTCGGGATTGTCATAGAGATCGAGCGGCCGGCCGATCTGCTCGACATGGCCGCCGCGCAGCACGACGATCCGATCGGCGAGCGTCATCGCCTCGGTCTGGTCGTGGGTGACATAGACCATGGTGGCGCCGAGCTCCTTGTGCAGTCTTGAGATCTCGACCCGCATCTGCACGCGCAGTTCGGCGTCGAGATTGGAGAGCGGCTCGTCGAACAGGAACACTTGCGGCTCGCGCACGATGGCGCGGCCGATGGCGACACGCTGGCGCTGGCCGCCGGAGAGTTTCTTGGGACGGCGGTCCATCAATTCGCTGATGCGCAGGATCTCGGCCGCGCGCTTCACCCGCCGCTCGGTGTCGGCCTTGGGGTTGCCGGTCATGCGCAGCCCGAAGGAGAGGTTCTGTTCGACGCTCATATGCGGATAGAGCGCGTAGGACTGGAAGACCATGGCGATGCCGCGATCGGCCGGCTCGACATCGTTGACCACCTTGCCGCCGATGGCGATCTCGCCGCCGCTGATGTCCTCGAGCCCGGCGATCATCCTGAGCAGCGTGGACTTGCCGCAGCCTGACGGGCCGACGAAGACGACGAATTCGCCATCGGCGATGTCGATGTTGGCGCCGTGGACGACCTCGAAGGCGCCGAAGCGCTTGGCGACGTTTGTGAGCGTGACGGTTGCCATTCTGCTCCCTATTTGACCGCGCCCGCGGCGATGCCGGCGATGAAATGACGCTGCAGGAGCACGAAGACGACAAGCATCGGCACGGTCAGCATCACCGCGCCCGCCATGATGCCGCCCCAAGAGACTTTGGTCAGGCCGATCAGCGTGCCGAGCGCCACGGGTGCTGTCATCGAACCCGGCTGGCTGTTGATGAGCAACGGCCAGAGATAGTTGTTCCAGGAGGCAAGGAACAGGATGATGCAGAGCGCGGCCAGCATCGGCCGCGCCAACGGCAAGGCGATGAAGACGAAGATACGCCACTCCTTGACGCCCTCGACGCGGGCGGCATCGAACAGGTCGTCGGGCATCATGGAAAAACTCTGGCGCATGAACAGCACGCCAAGCGAATTGAACAGCGGCGGCACGATCAGCGCCACCCATGTGTTGGCGAGCTTGAAGTCGCGCGCCACCATGATGAATTGCGGGATCAGCACCACCGCATAGGGCAGCGTGATGGTGCCCAGGATGATGGCGACGACCACGCTTTTGCCGAAGAACTGGTAGCGGGCCAGCGCCCAGCCGGCCATCGAGGTCAAAAGCACCGACAGGACGGTGTAGGTCACCGCCACGCAAACGGAGATGACGATGGCGCCGACGAAGTCGGTGTCATGCTGCAGATTGTTGAAATTGTCGATGAAATTGCCGTGCGGCAACAGTTCGATGCCGGGGCTGAAGATGCCATTGTCGGGCATGGTCGAGAACACCACCATCATCCACAGCGGAAACAGCCAGATCAGCGCCAGCGGCGTCAGGAAGAGGTGCAGCGCGATGCTTCGTTTCAGTCTTGCCGATGAGAGCGAGCTCATTTCGGTTCCCTCGTCAGCCACAGCTGCACCAGCGTGATGGCGATCGCCAGCCCCGCCATGGTGTAGGCCACGGCCGAGGCATAGCCGAAATTGAGCGAGCGGAAGCCCTGGCGGTAGAGCAGCAGGCCGAGCGTCTCGGTGCCGCCGCCCGGCCCGCCGCGCTCGGTGATCAGGAACGGCTCGGTGAACAATTGCATGGTGCCGATGATCGACAGCACGGCGCAGAAGACGATGACCGGCTTCAACAGCGGCAGGGTGATGTGGAAGAATTGCTTGAGCTTGCTCACCCGGTCGAGCGTCGCCGCCTCATAGACATCCTCGGGAATGGATTGCATGCCGGCCAGCAGGATGATGGCGTTGTAGCCGGCCCAGCGCCAGGTGACCGCGATCATGATCAGCGCCATGGCCGGCGTGACGTTGGAGAACCAGTCGACCTTGGGCAGGCCGATGCTGTTCAGGAGCTTGTTGACGATGCCGAAATCGAGGCTGAACATCAGCCGGAACACCGCGGAATAGGCGACCTCGCCGACCACCACCGGGGCGAAAAAGGCGAAGCGGTAGAGGCCGCGCGCCCTGAGCAGCGGCGAATTCAGAAGCACCGCCATCACCATGGCCAGCGCGATCATCACCGGAACCTGGATGACCAGAATGAGCAGCGTGTTCTTCAGTGCGTTGAAGAAGGCGGGGTCGCCGATCAGCCGGCCCCAGTTGAAGCCCGGCGCGAAGCGCCAGGGCACGGTGCGTGTTGCCTGGAACGAGATCAGGAACGAGGAGATGATCGGCCACACCCAGAAGATGGCGAAGATCAGGAGATAGGGCGTGAGAAAGCGATAGGCCGTCGCATTGCGGTTGCGCATCTTTTCTCCTCCTCCTTTCTGTTTTTCCGGTTAGTGAGGCAGCAATTGCCGAAGTAGGCGCCGCCCCTCATCCGCCTGCCGGCACCTTCTCCCCGTATAGTGACGGGGAGAAGGAAGCTGTCAGCACCTCAGGACTTGACCGGCAGCCCGGTCGCCGAGGCGATCTGGCTGGCGGCATCGTCGAGTGCCGCCTTGGCGTCGGGATAGCCGCCGGCGAGATATTTGGTCTGCACAGCGCGCACGATGATCTCGGCATCGCTCTGGAACTGCGTGCCGCGGCTCGGAACAACCTTGGGCAAGGTGCCCAGAATATCCTTCCACACCGCCTGGCCACCCCAGTAGGGCAGGCCCTGGCCGACATAGGGGTCGTTCAGCGCCGAGACCAGCGAGGGGACGAGGCCGAACTCCTTCAGCATGGTGATCTGGCCTTCATTGGTGCCGAGCGTGTATTTCAAATACTCGTAGGCAGCTTCCTTGTTCTTCGACGCCGAGGTAATGGCGAGCGAGGAGCCGCCGAGATTGGCCGCACGCGGGCCGTCCGCGGTCAGGCTCGGCATCAGGTAGACGCCCCATTTGCCGTTTTCGCCCGCCGATTCGGTGCGGATGGTGCCCTCGTACCAGCCGCCATAGACCTGGGTGGCGACGGTTCCGGCGGTGTTGTTGGTGATCTTGGTGCCCCAGTCGGCCGACGAGACGATGCCGGCGTCCTTCATCTCCTTGAGCTTGGTCATGGCGTCGACGCATTTGGGCTGGTTGACCGTGATCGACTGGCCGTCCTCGGCGAAATAGGCGCAGCCCTGTTCGTTGGCGATCATGCGGAAGAATTCACTGTCGCCGTTGAAATCGGCATTGGTCATCGAGACGCCCGGATTGGCGGCCTGGATCTTCTTGCCGGCGGCGATGAAATCGTCCCAGGTCTTGATCGATGCCGGATCGACGCCGGCCTTCTCGTAGAAGTCGCGACGATAGAAGGCGGCGACCGGACCGGAATCCCACGGCATGGCATAGGCCTTGTCGCCGACTTCGAGTTCGGTGCGCTTGAAATCGGGGAATTTCTTCTGGTCCTCGGCCGTGTAGCCCAGCGTGTGCAGGTCGACGAAACAGTCGGGGAACTGGCTCCAGTAATTCTCGGCCTCGCCGTTCTCGATGGTGACGACGTCGGGCAGGCCAACGCCGCCGGCCGCGCATCCGGCGATCGACTTGTCATAGGTCGGCTGGTTGCCGAGATCCTGGACGGTGACCTTGATGTCGGGATGCAGCTTGTTGAAACCGGCAACCGTTGCCTTCAGCGACGAGGCGGCGACATTCCAGCTCCAGATCGTGATTTCGCCGGATTGCGCGAAGGCCGGGGCTGAGCCCAAGGCAAGCGCGAGCACGGCGCAGGACAGTGTGATGCGCATTGAAATCCTCCCATTTCATTTGCTCTCTCTGCGAGCCTGGCTAGACTAGGCACCGGCAAGGGCCTGTCCCCGACAAAGGGAATACGAAATTGGCGGAAAGTAAGATGCCCGAACGGCCGTTTTACCAGCCTGGTGCCAGCAGCGTGGAAGGCCTGCCGTTGCTGCTGCAGATGTTCCACACCAACCCGCTGGTGATGCTGAAGCCGCATTGGCATGCCCAGGTCGAGGTGAATTTCATCGTCCGCGGCTCCGTCCACTACCGCATGAACGAGCACGAAATATCGCTTTCGGCCGGCGAGATGTGCCTGTTCTGGGGTGGCCTGCCGCACCAGATGGACGATTTGAGCGACGACGCCGTCTATGCCGGCGCGCATCTGCCGCTGGTGCATTTCTTTCGGCTGCACCTGCCCGCGGACATACGCCACCGGCTGATGACGGGTGCGACGCTGGTGACCAGCGCCACCGATCAATCCGACAACGACAATTTCGCCCGCTGGAACCGCTATGCCCGCTCGGGCGATCCGGCCAAGGCCGAGCATGCCGTCAACGAACTTCTGCTGCGGCTGGAACGGGTAAGGTTCGAGCCCTACCGGCTGGTGCCGGTAAACACCGCCGGACAGGAAGCGGGCAACCCCTTCGACCAGCAATCGTCGCGCAATGTCGGGCGCATGTGCGATTTCATCGCCGAGAATTTCCTCTACGACATCGATTGCGTGAACATAGCGGCGGCCGCCGACATCCACCCCAAATACGCCATGAGCCTGTTCAAGAAATCGACCGGCATGACGCTCAACGAATATGTCAACCTGTTGCGGCTGAGCTATGCGCAGGCACTGTTGATGCACCAGGACGCCAACGTGCTGCGCGTCGCCATGGACTCCGGCTTCGGCTCGCTCAGCGCCTTCAACAAATCCTTCCGCAAGCTGGCCGGCATGACCCCATCCGACTTCCGCAAAGGCCTGGCAGGCGCCAGATAGGCGGGCGCACGGCATGCAAACCGGCCCATCGGGCGGCATTTCTTTTCCTGCGGGAAATCCACATCTGGGCGCTGGACAGGCCGAATTCCCGTGCTATAACCCACGCGCTTTCAAGGGGCGCCCACGGTGCCTTCATGAAATCCGGAACACGACTTTTCGTTAGCCGGAGCAGGCCCAGATAGCTCAGTTGGTAGAGCAGCGGACTGAAAATCCGCGTGTCGGTGGTTCGAATCCGCCTCTGGGCACCATTCTACCCGATTGTTTCCGTTCAGCTTTTCGGCGCGTCTCATCGCGTTGGCCTTCTGAGTTTGACGTTTTTCTCAGGCGGGTTTGACAGTTTTCGTTCGCCGCCTGTTCACTTCGGCGTCGAAACTCGAGACCACCGCAGTCATTTTCCGCGCCTTGTTGGCGCGCTTCGAATAGTGCCGCGCCATCTCGATCGTCTTCTGTCCGAGCATGTCCGCTATGGTGCGTTCGTCGTAGCCCATCTCTGCGAGAATGGTTGCGACGGTATGACGAAGGCCCTTGAGCGTCAGGCCTGGCTGAATGGTGCCGGCCTTTTCCAGTCCCTGCCGAATCGGCCGCCACGAGGCGCGGAAGCCGGAGACAGTCCAGGGCCGGCCGAAGCTGTTGGCGCAGAGCGTGATGGCGTCATGCTTCGGTGCCGCCGCAAGCACCGCCAGGACGGGCGCCGGCAGCGGATACCACACAGGCTCGCCGGTCTTGCCGCGACGGGCATCGATCATGCCGCCTGAAATTGCCGTGGGCGGGATTTTAAGCGCGTCCTGCGGGTCCAGGCCGCAATACATCATCAGCGACACCGCCAGTGCCATGTGCGCCGGCAGCGCGGCCTCGACGGCATCGCGCTCGGCATCGGCCCACGGCCGGTTTGGTTCCGGCGCGCCGCGCGGCCGGCGAATGCCCTTGATCTTGGCCGCTGGATTGATCTTGAGATAGCCGCGCTCGACGCCCCAGGCGAACAAGAGCGCCATAACGGTCCGGACATAGTTGCCGAAGCGCCGGCCGTGCTGGACCGCCGCCTTGTCGCGGATCCTCACGACGAGCGGCGCCGTGAAGCGGTCGAGCATCGTGTCTGCGATAGGCTGAAGGTAGTCGAAGCATTTCTGATAATCGTCGCGGGTGCGCGCAGCAAGATCGGTGAAGTACGGGCTGCCACGATAGCGCGCGATGAGCTGCCCGAGCGTGCCCGGCTTCGGGCTATCGGCCTTGTCGACCAAGGCGACGATGCGTGCACATTCGGCAAAGAAGGTGATGCCGCCGAGCGGAAACTTGGCCAGGTCGACCATGGCGCCGGTCTTGCGATGCTGGCAGCGCCATTTGAACGGCGGTTTGCGGTCGCGCCAGATCTTGAAGCCCTTGACGCGGACGATCGCCATCAGCCGAGCTTTCCGACCAGGTCGTCATCGCTCGACGCATCGCCGGATTTCAGGCTATCGAGCCAAGTGTCGAGATCGCGCATATCGTAGCGCCGCTGCCCGTTCGGCATCGAAACCGGCGTGACGTTGCATTCCGCCGGAAAGCGCTTCGGCACGATCCCGCAATAGTCGGCCGCCTCGCGAGCGTCGAGCATGCGCCGCGGCGAAACCTTGATATTGAGGGTTGCGCTGGACATTTACGCTAAGCCGCCATCGGATGTGGCCACGACCAGATCTCCAAGCTGGTGGTTGCCTTCAGGCGTCATTGGACTGTCCATCAAAATTCGCTTGCCAATGGCTTTGAGGTGGTCGACGCCGATAACAAAACGATTTCCGGAAGCCAACGAATCAACCGAGCGAAAGACGCGTTCGGCTTCATCGTCGGGCAGATTCTGGAGTTGTTCAGAGCTGGTAAAAAAGAAACGCACGTCGCAAAGGCATCGCCGGTCGAAAGTCATCCAGGCGGCGGTGCCGTCCTCCTGAAGCTCGAACCTCTTGATCGCAAATCCAGCCGTTTCAAAGCTCTTGTTCATCGCAGCGACCATGAAAGTAGCAAGCGACCTGGACCTGCCGAGAAATGCTTCCGACAATCCGGGGTGCTCTGGGTGTCTGACTAGCGAGCATTTCGAAAACAGAAGGTCGGCGACCAGGAACGCATCAGCAGGCCGGCGGGAAACGAGCGTGAGAATATGAAACATGCCCTCGGCAATGGTCATGTGCGGCGCGGATTGCCCGCGTGGGCCGGATGATATTTTGAGCGCTTCCCTGAGGGGACGACAGCGCTGATCAATTTCGCTTAACGGCCGGCCTGTGATGGACGCGAGGAATTGCTGGAGTTCGCGAGAGCGCATCAAATCACCCCTTTTGGTAAACTCTGCCAAAATATCCGACACTATCGCGAGTCGTCAATGGCAGTTTTTACCAAAAATTCCGCCGTGGAAGCCGGGTCAGCAAATTTGCAGACCCGACTGTTCGCCCGAGGCGGACCGCACCACCGTGTGACATTGCCAAAGGTGGCGAACTTAGCCACCGTTAAATCAGGCTGTTGTTACAGCAGCAGTTCCCCGTGAAACATTTGAGCGCTGCGCCTTGGCGACCCGGCGGATATCGCTGCCCAAGACCTGCGTGATCTTGTCGCCTTCATCGAATACCCACCTGCGATGCACTTCGAGCTTGACCTGGATGTCTTCCAACGACACGGCCTTGAAGCGCAGGATTCTGCCGGCCGCCCGATCAGTTCGCCTGAACTGAGCCACGAACGCTTTGTCGACGGCAGCAAAGCCGCTCTTGTGTCGCGCCACCTCATAGGCAGCGTCCCAGGCCTCATCCTGGGCTCTGTTGACTTCTTCCAATGATGTCCGTTTCGGTTGAGCCGGACGCATCGCAAAAAACCGCTGCTCGGCAGCGGTGAAAATCTTCCGGTGCTTGTTGAGCGTTCGAAATTCGACGTTGAACGCTTTCTGCAATGCCTGCAGCTCGAGAGCCACGCCGCCAGCTTGGCGAGTCTGCAAATTTCCATCGGCCGCGACCGCGACGGCAGTAGGCATAGAGATCGCCGCGAGGCCGGCTGATGCGCCCATGATGGTCCGGCGGGACACGTGTTGGTTCAAAAAACCCTCCATCGGTTGGCCTCCTACCGCCAGTGGGATCATAAGCCGTCGCGTCCCAGCGACGAGACCATGCCCCTCTGCTTTTTGGGCGTATCCCCCGGCGCCGGCCGACGTGGTTTCTACTTTCTCAACTCTGCGCTGGTTTTCCTCGGCGGATCGCCGTGCGTGGTCGAGGACGAGCTGCTGAAGATCGGGCGGAGCCTTGAGGTATTCTGAAAGCAAGGTGACGAAGGCGTGCTTGCGCTGGCCATCGGCCGCCACAGGCTTGATGTTCGACATGATGGATTTTCCTCTCGCGGTTCGAACCGGCTGTTCAAAGCCGGCGGGAAAACCGTTCTGGGACAGAACGGTTTCCCAACATCCGGCGGGCGGCGCCGGAGCCGGGGGTTGAACACTGGCCGCGAGACCAGTCAGAACGCCTTTAGGCTCTCGCCCTGGACATATTGCGTCCTGCCCCCGGCCGCGATAACGTGGCCGAAGTCGGACGCCCGCTAGGGCGGCCATGCGCATCGCAAGCCCGCCAAGGCCCGCGAACGCGCCTCAGCAGAGCCTTACGGCGCCAAACCGTAGTTTTCTGCAGTATCGCGGTCAGGGTGTTCAAACCCGCGATCAGATTCCGCTTATTCGCCAAGATCGTCAACTCCCCTCCCGGGGGAAAACAGACGGCCCGAAAACTATTCCAGACGGGAAGAGTTTTCATCCGCCACAAGTCTTCGACCTGGTCTTGCGCGCGTTAAAATGTCAGCGCAGACAGTGTGGGGGATTGGCCTATATGTGGCTTCCGTATCTTTCAATCATCGCAAGCATTGTCGCGGCGGCGCTCGGCTTTCGAGCCTCGACTGTCAAGATTCGGGACAGTATCGACGACATGATGCCGGACATAGCCCGGCAAGGGAAATGGGCGAGCTGGGCAGCTTCGGCCGCCGCCATCGCCGTGATGCTGCAATCGCTGGATCGGCTTCTACAATGATCTGCCGCACACAATCAGCCGGCGAGCGCCAGGCCGACACCGATGCCGAGGCCGATAGCCACGCCGGTGGCGAGGTTGCCGGCGAACTTCAGGACGAAAAGGCCGTATCGGTCCCGCAGGCTGGGCTGCGGGGCTTTCAGGAGGCGCACAAGTTCGTCCAGAGCGGTTTCCATCGGCGCCACCATAGCGCGGGCTGATTCCGCTGTGAATCCCTTCATCATCGTGGTTGCAACGAAATGACGTGTGGGTGCGCGAGACGAGAGCCGCCCGCTGCCTCTGTTATCGTTCGCCCGGTTTCGGCCGCTAAACCATCTTGTGAAGCAACAGAATGATAGAACCCAGATAGCACTTGGTCATCCTCAGTGATGCCGGTCCAATCTATCGTGGGACTGTTTGCCTGGTTTACAAATCCGATGAGGGCTCCGTTTGCCGCAACGTTAATTGACATCGAGAGCGTCGCGCTACTATTCGCAGCAACCGCATCGGCGGTGCCGAAGAGGGTAGCGGAATAGCCGACCAGTCTATACACGCCGATGTCGCACCTCGCCTGACTGCCGCCAAAGGTTACAATGATCGTGGCGCTCGTCCCCGCAGGCACTTCAACCAACGCGATTCCGGTTGCGCCTCGGCTCCCGATCGAAAAGAGGGAAGTCTGCGCTATTCCGTTTACTGTCACACCAGTGACGCTGGCCGCGCCACTGGCAAAATCGCCCCCGCAGCAGCATATTGCCAGCACACGGTTTGAGTCCGCTGCTCCGATGTCTACCGAATTGAAGGTGAAGGTGCTCGCCGTACCTGATTGCCCGGTGAATCCAAGCCATGTTTTGGCTATTCCGCTTGGCGCCGCCGCATCGGCAAACTGGTCGATGTCGATCGAGAACGGCCCGGCATCGGCATTGTTGAACCACAGCGCCAGGCCGAAGGTGGTGACGCCGGAGACGTTGGAGAACGGCGCCGGCGTCTGGCCGGTGTATTCGTCGGTATAGGTCACGTTGTCGGGGCTGGTCTGGAACTTGTAGGTGGCACCATCTGCCGAAACGACGAGCCTTATGTAATTCGGCCCGGCCTGGGTGCCGTTGGCCGATGCGCCGCCATCCGATGTGGTGTGCCCGGTCTGGGCGTTCCAGCCGTTCGGCGGCGTGCCGTTGACCTGGTATTTGTGCAGCCCGGTCGAGCCGTCGCCGCGCAGCCCGACGATGTGGAAGTCGTTGTTGGTCTTCAGCCCGAAGCCGACCATGGCGAGCTTGCCCTGCTGGGCCAGCTGCGAGAAATGCGTGACATAACGGAACGTGTATTGCCGGCCGGCGGCGATGTTGGCCAGGGGATAGACCACTTTGCCGAATGCGCCTGTCCTGGTCTTGCCCTTGAGCGTGGTGTTGCCCGATGCCGTGGTGCTGGCGACAGGCTCGTCGACGAAGCCGCCATCGGTGACGCCGGTACTTCCGCCGACCACTATGGCCCGGCCGCGAACCGAACCTCCTGAAAGCATGTCTGGTAGCATCAGGCTTCTCCTTTCGATTCGACGATCGTCGAGACGCGCTCCGGCAGACTCTCTGCGCGGCGCCGGGCGCGGTCGGCCGCGGCGGCTTTCTTGTCGGCGCGGATCCGGCGCAGGAGGTGCAGCACGTCGCGCTGCGGCAAACCGAACTGCGCGGCGATCGACGTGGCGAAGTCGGCAAGCATGCCTGCGTTCTCGTCGTCGACGGCCTGTGCCAGCTTCGTCATCTCGGCCCGAACCGTTGCCGCGTCGACCAGGCGGCCGAGCTGCGCCTCCTCTTCAAGCGCGGCGACGCGGTTGCGACGGCGTTCCGACTGCAGGCGTTCCTGCTTGATCTCGTCGTCGACTGTCGTCGGCTTCGGCGGCCGGCCGACATCGTCCGCCGCCTCTTCCTGCTCGACCAGGTCCAGCCGCGTCGAGAGGCCATTGCCGAGCGCCTGGCCGATGTCGCGGCGCTGCCGGATCTGCTCGATCGCCTTGGCGACGATGACCTTGGCGTTGCGGCCCTCGCCTTGGAGCGCGTCACGCCCGATCGTGCCTTCGGCAAGGTATTGGCTGATGCGACCACGCGTGACGTTGATATGTCGTGCGAAGGCGGCCTTCGACATCGTGGTCATGATCTTTAAGCCGGCTCCGGGTCGTCTTTCCTGCCACCGGTCAAAGGCGTCAGACGCGGCGGCGGCCGGCTTGATGGGAACGAAAGCTTGAACTCGCCGCGCTCGGCACGCCGCAGCGCATCGCGGAACAGGTCGAGCATCTGGTCTGAGATCACGTGCTCGTGCCGGCCGCCGGCGTCGCCGATGGCGCAGACGAGCGCGCCCGTGAGATGCGCGAAGACCTTGTGCGCATCGCATCCTTGCGCTGCCATCTCGGGCATCGTCACCCTGTTCAAGAACTGCTGGGTGTGGTGGCTGCACCACTTGCCGTTTTCGCCTTCGAACGCGCCAAGCTCGGGATGGGGAAAGGTCATCAGCGGGGCCTCCGGCCGTTGCTCGCAGTCGCCTCGCGTTGCAAGAACCGCTGCAGTCGGTTGAGCGCGATATCCCCGATCGTCAGATCATCGATCTGCTCCCCGCCCGGCAGCTGCAGGATGATCGGCGTGCGGTGGTTGCCGCTGGCACGGGATGACGCCAATGATGCTGACACCGAACCGCCGCCAGCGAACCGCGGGATCGCCATCGACCGGTTCATGTTGTCGACGAAGCCGCCAATCGAAAAGCCGGACAGCCCTTTCAACGACGGTGTGACACCATTGTTGAGCGCTGACAGGAAGCCGACGCCGAGTTTCTTGACAGCAGCCGCCTGGATCACAAATTCGCCGTTCGAAAGCCACGCCAGAATGCTGTCCGTTTTAGGCCCGCCGCGTCCGCTTACGAAACCGCCGCCGGCGAAGCCACCCTGCGAACCGCCACCGCCGCCGGTCGAACTGCCGCTGTCGCCACCAAGGCCGGCGAGCTTCTTGGCATAGTCGATGGCCGACTTGACCTTTGAGACGATGCTGTCGACCAGGGACGACACCCGGCCGAGCATGCTCTGCGCCAGGCTGACGATGCCCTCGAAAATGGTGCTGATCCGCTGCGGCAGCGTACCAAACCAGCCGGCGATCCGGTCGACGATTTGCTGCGCGATCGCGCCGAGCCGTTCGACCAGGCCGTTCCATGCCTCGACGATTGCCTCGACGATCCCATTGAAGGCATCGACGGCCGACTGCTGGCCCTCCTGGAACGCGCCGACGATCGACTCCCAGAGACCGGTCACACCGTCGACGATCGCCTGCCAGGCAGCCGTGGCGGTGTCTTTGATGTATCCCCAGCCGGCCGCGGCCCCGGCCTTCGCCTCATCCCAGAATGCGACCAGGGCGACGCCAGCCCCTACGATAGCCGCGCTGATAAGCAAGGGGATGCCGCCGAAGATGTCGATCAATATGCCTATGGCGGTGCCCACCGCGCCCACGGCCAAGCCGAGCAAGGTGAATGCGCCAATGATCCCGAGAATGAACGCGCTGATCAGAAGCTCGCCGCCGGTCAGGTCCGTGCCTAAGAATTTGTTCATTTGATCGGCAACGAACTTTGCGCCGTCGCTGATCGCCTTGAACAGCGGAATCACGACGTTGGTGACGACGGAATAGACGTCCTTGCCGAATTGGACGATCGCGTCTTTCCACTCAACAATCCATTTGCTCTGGACCTCGTCATCTCGGCCGGCGAGCAGGAACAACAGGTCCCGCACCGCGCCGAGCACTTTCTGGTTGATCGCCTGGCCAAGTTCGATCAGCAGGTCGCGGTTCTGGCTGATGATATCAGCGAGGCCGTTTGCCAGCACTGTCAATCCAGGCGCGAAGATCAGCCCCAGCTGCAGCCTGGCGCCCGCCGCTGCCTTGCTGACGCTGTCGAGGCTGTCGCCCAGGGCGTCGCCGATGGCGGCCTGTGCCGGCGTGAGCACGACACCGAGCCTTTCGGCCTGGTTGGCCAGATCGGTGATGCCCGCTTTCGCTTGGTTCAAAAACGGCAGCAGATTGGCGCCGCTCTTGCCGAATAGCTCGATCGCCAGCGCGCTTTTCTGAGCGCTGTCGGGCATTCTCGCGAAAGCGTCGGCGACGTCCAGCAGTATGGCTTCGTTCGATCGAAGGTTGCCGTTAACGTCTCGGATCCGAACACCCAGCTTGTCGAAAACGGAACCGGTTTGCTTGGTGGCGTCTACGGCCTTTTGAGCCGCCCCGCCAAATCGCGTCACCTTGACCCCGGTTGCGTTGAAGGCGTCGCCGATTTTTGATGTCTGGCTGGCCGCGTCGCTGATCGCCTTGTTCAGGCGACCCATTCCGGCAACGAATTCGTCATTCCCAACGTTTGCCATCTCGGCCGCGAATTGCAGTTCGGTGAAGGCCTGGACCTGAAGCCCGGTTGCCTCTGCCGCCTTTCCGGCATTGTCGGCGACCTCGCCAGCGGACTTCGCCAAGCCGAACACAGCCAGCCCAGCGCCGCCGGCGGCGGCGGTCAGGCCCGCGCCGAGCAGGGCGACGCGTTTGGTGACCGTCGAGAGCTGGTTGCCGAGATTGCTAAGGCTGGCGGTGAACTTGTCGAAATTCGCCTTGGCCGCCGCCGCCTGCATGTCCTTGAAGGCCTTCTCGCCGGCGGCACCGAGCGCCTTGAGCTGGTCCTTGATCGTGTCGCCGCCCTCGAGGGCGATGCGCTGCGTGATTGTTTTGTTGGACATGTCCAACTCCTTTGCGATTTCGATAAACCTTGGGGAACACACACACGAAGGCGACGAATTCGGAGGATCAAAGCACCGTGATCGCGAGAACGATGCCGCAGGCCAGGGCGAAGGCGAGCCACGCGATCATCAGCGAACCTGTATCCAGAGGTCCTTGAGCCCCGCGATCACGTTGTCGGTGATCTCGCCCGAGGTCAGCTCGTTCGAATACAGCAACAGGCGCTTGACCTCGGCTTCCACCGCAAGGAAGGCGACGCGGTCACCCTCCGCAGCGGCGTGGATCGCTATGCCCACGATCCGGCCGGTGCCGTCGTAAGGAACGACGCGCATGTCCTGGAGGGCGAGCTTGTGCAAAAAGGCCCACACCCTTTGATTTTGCTGTTTACGCGCGAGGCTGCACTCCCCCGCCTTCGCGCGCATCCACGCGGGCCTTTCATCAGCAGAGGGCTGTAGCCCTGGAATGTTAATCACGGGCACGTACCACGAATAGGCGGGCGACTGGGGGGAGATCTGCAGGACTTCGCCGATCCGCAAAGGTGCATCGGCGAAGCCGCTATAGCGGCCGTAGCCGGGCTGATGCCACTCCGACAGAATGAACTGCCCGGGACGATCGTCGGAAAACACGCGTTCGGTCATCGCTGCCTCTCAATGGCTCGTGTCGGACTGGGGATGCAGTGAGGCGAGGTGGCGTACCGCCAAGCGGTAGGCTCTCGGCGTTTCCCGCCGGATCGCGTCGCTGACTTGCTTGGCGTTCGGCTCGCTCTCCCGGCGGCCAAGGACGTCGAAGGAGCAGAGGAACGCGAAGGTCTTCATTTCCGATTCGCTCAGTCCTTGCGCGGGAAACCCGCCGGCGGAGACCGCCGGCGGGCAAGGATCACCATCATGCTTGACTTGCAGCGCTGGTTGGATTGTACGGGACATGGGCTTTGCGAGGCGCCCGCATCCAACCTGCCGTTTTCTGATCCGCTGCTGCTTGACCGTCAAAAGGAATTGCCTCGCAAAATCTTCGCCTTCAGCTGCGCTAAATATGGCCGTCGACGAGCGCATTGCCTTCGCTGGCAAGACCCTCGCGCGAGTTGTTGATGCGGTTGATGTAGCTGTCCCAGCCGCCGCGAGCAGGGACTTTGCCAGTCGGCACCGAGGCGGCGGCACGATGACCGCGCGACGGTACCAAATACTGCACGATCGCGTTGATGCGGATCAACGCATCGTCAGCGGCGGTAAGCTCCGCCTCGAAATCGATATCTTCGCGGTCGCGCTCCTTGCGAGCCTCGGCTTCAGCGCTCCACTCGGCGCAGATCGAAGCGATATTGTTGATTTTTTCCTGCAACATTTTCGGAGATCTCCTGTGTTTTTCAGTTGGCAAGGGACGCGAACACCGCGTCGGCTGCCAGCACGGCGCGCGGATCGGCATCGGCACGGCGCAGGAGATTGATGCCGGCGCGCGTAGCGTTGCGAATCAGCTCCTCCTCGACGAGTTCGGCTTCCATCAACGTCTGATCGAGACGTAGCAGCTCGGCCTTCCGGTCCTGATCCGAAATCCCTGGCTTGGTCTCGTAGGCAGTGCGGATCTTGGCCTTCATCGCATCCGAGGCGAGATCGGCCACCACGGCAAGCGCGAGCGGACCTTCAAAGCCCGCGACTGAGGGAAAACGGAAGCCGTCGGCCGCGGCGAAATCAGGGGCCCGGAAAATCTCAAGAGCTCCACGCATGGGCTTGATCCAGGCATCGACTCGCTGTAGCGCAATTTCGATTTCCGGCGGCTGGACTTCGACTTTGGCTCGACGTTCCTTGAGTCCGCGGATCTGGGCGCGAACGGCCTCAAGGCCTTCGGTCAAGCCGGCCATCGCCTTGCGCTGGCCTGCAACGAGCATCTTCAGATTTGCGTTCATCGGGGCTCTACTCCGAAACCTTGAAGCCGGCCTCTTTTGCCCATTCCTCACAGGATGATTTCAGCAAGCCGGCCGCCTGGCTGCGTTCCATTTGCTCCTCCACATGCGGCTCGGCTTCGGCGACCTTCCATTCGAGATCCTCGAACTTCGCTTTTGCGGCCTTGAAGGCATCGACAAGCGCAATGGCATGCGGGTTCTGCTCAAGGACTTCGAGCGGGGTTTCGCCCCATCCCTGGCGCAAGCTCCGCATCGCGTCGTCGCGGGCCTGACCGGCCGCGTACCGGTTGCGCTTGAGGTCGTTGAGCTTTTCGGAGCTGGAATACGACGCCGCATGAGCGGAGATGGAGATATTGCGGATTTCACTGAGCCGGTTGATGTCGATCTTATGCATGGTTGAGGGTCGCTTTCCCTTTATTTCCTTAAGTTCTTGGCCGCATCATCACTGGGCCGGCGGGCAATCCAAATGGGGTCTTGAATTGCCACGGTCGGCGAGGATCGAGCGGAGGCGTCGCGCCTTCGGCATCGAGCCGAGGCGACATATCCGCCACCAGGTGGCGGCAGGCTCCGTTGCCGGTGCTTCCAGCCGGTGCTGGTCGCGCGGCCACCTGTTCGCCTCATAGGCGCTGAATGACCTCAGGAGCGCACCGGCCGCCGCTGCCGGGGCGAGATCCGGCCAGAGCGCACGGTGCAGCGCCGTCAGCATGCGATTGCGGTCCGCAAGCGCCAGGTGCCGCCCGACCGACAAGCCGCCATGGCTCTGAAGGTGGAGCGCCTTCGCGAGCGGCTGGCGGGCACCGCCGCCGATCCATTCGCGGATGGCGGCGCCCACGGCCCGCGTGTCAACGTCCTCGCTCTTCGAAAGCCAGTTGGCCGCCTTGTCGAGTGCAGCCAGGCCGTTGCCGGCAACTGCAACCTTAGCGGGTTGCCTTGCCGGTTGCTTAGGCTCACTGTTTAATTGTTTAGGCTCCGGAGAGGACGTCACACTGGAGCAGGATCGCGCTTCGCCGCCCCGCATACGGTTTTCGACCGGGGAGGACCCGCGAAAGGTCATGGCGTCGACCTCGCGAGTGCTTCATCAGTCACCGCTTTTACTTCCTCCATCACGCTCAGGATCGCGTCGGCTATGTCTTCGCCAGTCGCTTGCTCACCGCACGTGGCGGCAAGCCATCGCTCGAGGCGCAGGATTTCCCGCATGTCGATGACGATGCGTTCGAACGCCCTGGCGATCTCCATGTCGGTCAGCTTGGCCGTCATGGCGTCACTCCGGGCTTGTGGTTCCACTTAGGATTCTTCCGCTCAAAGGGCGATGGTCCTGCCGGCTTGTCGGGCACTGGTGCCCTTGGCTGTGTCCGCTCGGGTAGAGCTTTCCACATTCGCTCGCCGAGATACTTGGCAAAGCTGCAGATCAGCTTGCGGCCAGCCGATCGGTTGACAGCCACGAACCTCTCGATCTCGTTGGCGCCCTCGATGCGGTCTGAAAGCGACAGGCTGTTCCACGCTTTCAGCGCGGTCTTGGGACTGTCGACGACAGGCCAACGCTTGAGCGCCTGATCAAATCCGTCTCGCGCGCGCTCTCTCTCAATTGGAGTGGTGTATGGACTGTTAGACTGAACGTCCTTCAGTGCCTCGTTGGAACGACGTTCAGTGCGTCGTGGCGTAAGGCACTGAACGTCCTTCAGTGCCTCGTTCGGCTGAGGCACTGAACGTGCTTCAGTGCCTTCGGCGTCTGGCCACCTCGCCTCATACTCGTGATTTTTCCATTTCCGACCGGCGAGGCCGTGCTTGGTGACGGTCAGCCAGCCGGCGCTTTCGGCCCTCGCTATGTGTGTGCAGACCGACCGCTCAGAAAGGCCGGTCGCCTGTTCGAGCTGCTTGGTTGTCGGATAGCAGCCACCGCCCAAATCGTTCATGAAGCAGGATATCGTCAGCAGCACATGGCGCGTCGTTGGCTCAAGGCCAGACGAAATAATCGCGTGGCGCCAGCTCCACGACGTTGACTGCACTTTCGCCATCAAAGCGCGACCTTTGCCTCGCGGATCACGGCGACCGCCTGCAACGGCGTCAGACCGAACCGGCGGCGCAGGGCAGGAATGATGGGGTGTTCAATGCTGGTCAGGTTGGCGCGATACCATGCGGCAGCAATGTCTATCGCGGCGTTCGACTGATGGCAGAGGCCGGTCGTTCCGCCGACCGGCAAGTTTGACAAATCGACGCTAAGTGATTGATTTCCGACG
This sequence comes from Mesorhizobium sp. M8A.F.Ca.ET.218.01.1.1, assembly GCF_004791165.1. Taxonomy (GTDB): domain Bacteria; phylum Pseudomonadota; class Alphaproteobacteria; order Rhizobiales; family Rhizobiaceae; genus Mesorhizobium. The sequence goes on from NZ_SRUZ01000001.1 coordinate 303,814, forward strand.
TGCGGTTTGACGCAACCTTCGCTGTAAGTATTTGATTTTGGCTGCTTAGCCGTTGACTGAAAATCCGCGTGTCGGTGGTTCGAATCCGCCTCTGGGCACCATCTTTTTAAATGAAAATCACGTTCTTATATAGAGCGACCACCTGATCGTTCTCGTGTGGCATGCGCCTGTTGCAGCGCGTTCGCGAGTCGGCGCTTAGGCTTTCTTGTCGCCATTGGGATTTGGTGCCGGCGCCTCCCGCACGTCTCGCGGTGGCGGATCGACATGCTCAAGCTCCGACGGAGCTTTGTCTGGCCGATCGACGGGTGGCTGCGGGCCGGGCTTCGGCTGTGGTTCTTTGATCTTGGCTGGCATATCCAGTTAACTGGGATCCACAGGCTCTTGTTCCCTGATGCCTTAAAGGACCTGGAGACCGAAGCCGCCAAAAGCGTGTCACGGTGAAACAAACAGATCACAGTTTGCGACAGTCGGGATGAATGATGGTCCGAAGAGCGTTCTAACTTTAGTTCGCCGGGCGCTCACAAGACCCCGAGCGCCCAAAATCAAATGCTTTTGGGAGAACGATCATGAGACATCTCCTCATTCCGATGGTGGCAGGCTTGTTCATAGGTTCCACCAGCATGGCTTTGGCCACCAATGTTCACACGGTGACGGGCACGACAGGTCAGCCCAGCCAAGAAATCGGAACTGCTCAAACAGGAAGTGCGACCCCCGGCCACGCCAGCTCTGCCCCGGGCTCAGCTTTCAACCCGGATGGAAATGCCGGAACACATTACGCCGGCACCCAGCCGCAAAACTCGAAGAATCCGAAGAGCGTATCTCAGTACGACGTGGCCGGCTTCCAGCAGTCCCATAATAGGTGACAGCACGGTCCGCGGAACAACAGGCCCGGCCGCCGAAGCAGCCGGGCCAACGCATCCCGCCAAGTTGACGCCACTTGTGGGCGTGAGCTCGGGAAACTCGCCGGCACCACGCGAAAACCGCGGCGAATCTGCTGATCCGAGCGTTTTCTAACCTCGGATCTCGGAATTTATCGGGCCAGGCTCACTTCTCGGCGCGGTGGGGGGTACTCACGGATATCGATGGACGGAACGACTTTGCTCTCACCGGGCTCCTGGGGGATTCAATTTGCTTGGCGCCCCACCATCCCTAGGGCAAACTCCCTGCCGGGGCTGCAGGAGGTGAGATGAGAGCACGCGCGGCTACGCTCGGGGATCTCGAGGATGTCTTCCATGGCCTGTCCAAGCGGATGTCGGACGAGTACGTGGCGGCCGGCAAGGACAGCAAGATCGCCTACGACAATCTGATGATGAATTTGAAGGAAGGCCGGGCGCATGCGCTCGTTGAGGGCGACAAGGCCGTGGCGATCATTGCCTGGCACGAGGACAGCGATGCCGCCGATACGCTGTTTGCCGCGCAGGAGGATTTCTTCCGCGCCTCGACGGTGCGCTTCTGCAAGCGGCATATCAGGCATATCCAGGCGCTCGCCGGCAACCTTCCGATCCATTCGCGCAGCTGGCTGCAGGGGCCTGACGTTGCCAGATGGTTCGGCATCATCGGCTATGTCGAGCGGGGCCAGGAGAACGGCGCCAATCTGTTCGAACTGCCACCGGCTCGCCTCGGCTAAGGAACCCTGGCTGCGGTAGCTGTTCTTCTTTGCCGCGAACGCCGACTGTACATCGCCATCGCCCGCGCAAATTCGTCGATGCGGGTCACCGTCTTCGCCTCCAATCGCTTTAACGCGGCGGCCTTTGCGAATTGCACACTCGGCCGCCTCATGGACTGCCTCGGCAAGCGGCTTGCGCAGGACGACGATTGGCGGGATGTTGCTGGGGGGCAACCGGGGCCAAACCGGCAGGCCGAGACCAATATGGCTGCTGTAAAATGTCGCGAGCTTGCGTCGCCTTTCTTGTCTTTGTTGCCTTGCTGATGCCGGTAGAGGCAAGCGAGCGCATGTCTCATCTGTTTGATCGCTCCAACCTGCCGATCGCCTATTTTCGCGAATCGGATCTTGTGACCGCGTACGCGACTGCAATGGCGCGCTTCCGTCTGCAGTTCGCAGGGCGCGCCGGCGAAACCAATCTTGCGATCCCTCTCGAACCATTGCTTTTGCGGGCGGAATTCCGGGCGCGGACATGGCGCTCGGCGGACGGCAGCTTGTTGCAAGGCTTCGCCGGCAAGGGCGGCTTCCGGTTGACTATCGGTAACTGCCTGGCGCGTATTTGCGCAGCCAGCGAATGCAGCGATGCCGGTTGGCCGGTTTACGCCTGCAGCGACGGACGCAAGCGCAAGATGTCCGTCACCGATTTTGTGACGGCAAAATTCGATGGCATCCCCTATCGTCGACTGAGCGCCCCTCCTTCACAGCAATGATAGCGCGAGGTGGTCTCACCGAGGCAGATGTTCAGCCAGGGCGGTATTCGGTTGCCGCTGCGCGAAAGCCGCCTGTACCGAGCGGTTGACCGTCACCGGCAGGATCGGAGGCGACAAACCCGAGAAGGTAGGTGACGCGATCGGGCAACAGCTCCGCAAAACCATCCCCGAGAGGGGCCCAGAGCGGTGCCGGGCGCATCCGCCACAGCGCGATCGGGTTGCGCTCGGCAGGCGTTGATGGTTTGTTGCCGGTCAGCGGAGATCAAGTGATGCGAGAATCCATGGGTCAAGACGAATACGGGTCGGCGAACCCCTTCGATCCGGACGACCTGCCGAATTTGAACGCGATCGGACCAGGGATCGGCAACAACGACTTCGAGAAATACGCGGTCGCCGTGATCATCGTGTTCGGCGCCCTGATCATCGGCGGGCTAATGGCCGCGTCGATGACTTTCGGCCACCGCAACGGCTTCCTCTTCGCTCTGGGCGGCGCCACGTCGGCCTGGATATCGGGAAATGCGCTTTTGCTCGACCGGCCACGCATCTATGCGCTGTTCGTCGGCATTGCCGCCTTGATGCTCATTGCATCGACCATCACGCTGGTGACCTGACGGCGCTCGCCGGGCCAAGAAGCGGAGGCCGATCCCTAAGGGTGGAATCCGGCCTCGTCCGGCAAGGAACAGACTTGCGGCCTGTCAATATCCAAGCGCCTCCCCCGACGCCGCGCGGCTGTCGATGGCGCCATTGTAGCGCGCGCCGCCGCCCTTCTCGATTTCCGCCAGGCTCTTGCCGCCGACGAGAATGCCCGCCGCCTGGCCCCAGCTCTGGTGAGCGAGATCGAGGTGATAGCCCATCCCGGCGAGCAGCCTTTCGGTATCGGGCGAAAGCCCGAACGGCTCGACATAGACCGTGTCGGGCAGCCATTGGTGATGGATGCGCGGCGCGTCGATCGCCTCCTGGATGTTCATGCCGTGGTCGATCACATTGACGATCGCCTCCAGCGTGATGGTGATGATGCGCGAGCCGCCCGGGCTGCCGATGACCATGAACGGCTTGCCGTCCTTGGCCACCACGGTCGGGCTCATCGAGGACAGCGGCGTCTTCTTCGGCTGGATGGCGTTGGCTTCGCCCTGGACCAGGCCATAGAGGTTGGGCACGCCGGGCTTCTGGGTGAAGTCGTCCATCTCGTTGTTGAGCAGGATGCCGGTGCCGTCGGCGACGACGCCGGCGCCGAACGAGCCGTTCAGCGTGTAGGTGACGGCGACCGCGTTGCCGTCCTTGTCGATGATCGAATAATGGGTGGTCTCCTTCGATTCGCCGAAGCCCTTCGGCATCAAATCCTGCGACACGCCGGCCCGGAACGGATCGATCCTGTCGCGGATGTCCTTGGCATAGTTCTTGTCGAGCAGCTTGGAGACCGGATTGTCGACGAACTCCGGGTCGCCAAGGGCGGAATTGCGGTCGACATAGGCATGTCGCATGGCTTCGACCATGACATGGACCGTCTCGGCCGAGCCGGCACCGAGATAGGACAGCGGATAGCCTTCCAGCACGTTGAGGATTTCGCAGATGATGACGCCGCCCGAGCTCGGCGGCGGCGAAGAGATGATCTCGTAGCCGCGATAGGAGCAGGTGACGGGCTTCAGCTCGCGCACCGCATATTGCTCGAAATCACCCTTGGCCAGGATACCGCCCTTGGCACCGCTCGCCTTGACGATGGCGTCGGCGATGGCGCCTTTGTAGAAGGCATCGGGACCTCTCTCGGAAATGGCCGAGAGCGAGGCGGCAAGGTCGGGCTGAACCAGCTTCTCGCCGATGCCATAGGGCTTGCCCTCGGGTTTGAGGAAGATGGCGGCGGCCGCCGGGTCCTTCGCCAGCCTGTCGGCGCTGCCGGCGAATGAAGCCGCATCGCCCTGATTGAGGATGAACCCGTCCTTGGCATAGGCGATCGCCGGCGCCATCAGGTCCTGCCTGGACAAGGTGCCGTATTTCTCGCGCGCCATCTCGAAACCGGCCACGGAACCCGGCACGCCGACCGCGAGATAGCCGTCGAGGCTGGCGCCCTTCACCGGCTTGCCGTCCTTGTCGAGATACATGGTCTTGGTCGCGGCAAGCGGCGCCCGCTCGCGGAAATCGAGGAAGGTCGATTTGCCGTCCTTGAAGCGGATGGTCATGAAGCCGCCGCCGCCGATATTGCCGGCATTGGGATAGACGACGGCCAAGGCATAGCCGACGGCGACAGCCGCATCGACGGCATTGCCACCCTTTTTCAGAACCTCCACGCCGACTTCGGAAGCCAGATGCTGGGCGGTGACGACCATGCCGTTCTCGCCCTTGGCGGGTGCCGGCGAGGCGGCGAAGACGGCGGCGGATGGTATGAAGGCGAAGGTGATCGAAAGGCTGACGGCAATGAGCGTCCGGCGGGTGAGGTGCATGGCGGGACTCCTAAGCGGGACGCCTAGGAAAGACCTTCGGGGGGCGTTAGTCCAATAACAATTGAATAAGCGCGTGAGAGACCCCCTCACCGGATTGCCAAGTCGAATTGCAAGGGCAATTCGGGCAATCCGACCTCTCCCCAAGGGGAGAGGAGCTTGCACCGGCGCTGACCTCTTCTCCCCTCGGGGAGAAGTTGGCCGCGAAGCGGCCGGATGAGGGGGAGTGGCTCGACCTCAGACGATACCGCCGGAACCACCTGCGACTGCAGGCCGTTCGGCCGCGACCTTGGCGCGGTAGCCCGCCGCCCGATAGGCGGCGACCGGATCGATGGCGCCACCGGTCTTCAGCCGCGCCATGGCCAGGATCGGCTCGACATCGGTGCGATAAGCAGCCTTCAGCGTCTGCGTCGCCATCAGCGCGTCGTTGGCCTCCTGGAAGCCTTCGAGCGCCTTGCGGTCGACCAGCAGCGCCTGCGCATAGGCACGCTGCACCTCGACCGCCGACAGCATCAGGCTTTCGATCGGATCGGTGACGTTGTGGCTCTGGTCGAGCATATGCGCGGGATCAAAGCCCTCGGCGCCGGATAGCTCGGCATCGACCAGCTCGTTGAAGACCAGGAAAAGCCGGTAGGGATCGATCGAACCGGCGTCGAGGTCGTCGTCGCCATATTTCGAATCGTTGAAGTGGAAGCCGCCGAGTTTCTTGAACTGGATCAGCCGCGACACGATCATCTCGATGTTGACGTTGGGCGCGTGATGGCCGAGGTCGACGAGGCAGAACGCCTTGTCGCCCAACTCCTTGGCGATGATGTAGTTGGTGCCCCAGTCCTGGACGACCGTGGAATAGAAGGCCGGCTCGTACATCTTGTGTTCGGTGAACAGCTTCCAGTCGGCCGGCAGGCCGGCATAGACCTCCCGCATGGCGTCGAGATAGCGCTCGAAGGCCTTGGCGAAATTGACCTGGCCGGGGAAGTTGGAGCCGTCGCCGATCCACACCGTCAATGCCTTGGACCCAAGCGTCTCGCCGATCTCGATGCATTCGAGATTGTGCTCGACGGCTTGCCGGCGAGCACCGGCATCGGCATGCGACAACGAACCGAACTTGTAGGAGAATTTCTGGTCCTTCGCGTCCGAGAAGGTGTTGGAATTCATGGCATCGAAACCGAGACCGAAGCGGGAGGCCGCCTGCTTCAGCCGGTTCGGATCGGCCTTGTCCCACGGAATGTGCAGTGAGACGGTCGGGGTCGCCTGCGTCAGTTGGCTGATGACGGCGCAGTCCTCGATCTTGTCGAAGATGTCGCGCGGCTCGCCGGCACCGGGAAAGCGGGCAAAGCGGGTGCCGCCAGTGCCGACACCCCAGGAGGGGATCGCGACCGCGAATTTCTCGACCTTGTCCCTGATGGCATCGATGGCGATGCCGTGGCGGTCGAGGCGCTCGCCGAGCGAGGCGTAGTCACGCTCGAGGTCGGCCTTGCGCGCGGCATTATTTTTTTCGACGACGTCGGCCGAGATGATCAATTCGGACACTGCTGTTCCTCCCAGTACTCGCACGGCTGGCGCCGCCCCTCATCCGCCCTTCGGGCACCTTCTCCCCGTAGAACGGGGAGAAGGAAGCTCAGCGCGTAAAGCTCTGCGCGTTGCCGGCGTCGACGTTGATGATGTTACCCGTCGATTTGGCCGACATGTCGGAGGCCAGGAAATAGATCGCCTCGGCGATGTCTTCCGGGAAGACGGAGCGCTTCAGCATCGAACGCGAGCGGTAGTGCTCTTCCAGATCGTCGGTCGACATCTTGTAGGCGGCGGCGCGCTGTTCCTTCCACTCGCCTGTCCAGATCTTCGAGCCGCGCAGCACGGCGTCCGGGTTGACGACATTGACCCTGATCTGGGCTTCCGCGCCTTCCAGCGCCAGGCAGCGGGCGAGATGGATCTCGGCGGCCTTGGCGGTGCAATAGGCGGAGGCGTTGGGCGATGCGGCAAGGCCGTTCTTGGAAGCGACGAAGACGATATTGCCGCCGATCTTCTGTACCCGGAACAGCCGGAATGCTTCCCGCGAGACCAGGAAATAGCCGGTCGACAATATGTCCATGTTCTTGTTCCACAGCGCCAGCGTCGTCTCCTCGATCGGCGCCGAGGAGGCTAGCCCTGCGTTGGACACCAGGATGTCGATGCCGCCGAACTCGACCGCCGTCTCGGCAAAGCCGGCGACGACCTGGTCTTCCGAAGTGACGTTGATCAGCACCGGGCGGACGAAATCCTTGCCATAGGTCTTGGCCAGTTCCTCATTGGCGCCCGCGAGCGCCGCCTCGTCGATATCTGCCAGCACCACGCAGGCGCCTTCGCGCAGCAGCCGGTTGGCCGTCGCGCGGCCGATGCCGCCGGCGCCGCCGGTGACCAGCGCGATCTGGCCGGCGAGCGACTTCGGCTTCGGCATGCGCTGCAGCTTCAGGTCCTCCAGCAGCCAGTACTCGATGTCGAAAGCCTCCTGCGCGGGCAGGCCGACATAGGAAGAGACGGTGGAGGCGCCGCGCATGACGTTGATGGCGTTGACGTAGAACTCGCCCGAGATGCGCGCCGTCGCCTTGTCGCCGGCGAAGGTGAACATGCCTACGCCGGGCATCAGGTAGACCACGGCGTTGGGATCGCGAATGGCGGGTGAATCCGGATGCTTGCAACTGTCGTAATAAGCCTGGTAGCCGACGCGATATTCGGCAATGTCGTCGGCGAGGCGCGCGATGACGGCATCGACATCAGGCTTTGCCGGATCGAATTCGATCACCAGCGGGCGGATCTTGGTGCGCAGGAAATGATCCGGGCATGAGGTGCCGAGTGCAGCCAGCGGGCGCAAATTCTTCGAGTTGACGAATTCGAGCACGGCGGCCGAATCGTCGAAATGGCCAATCTTGTGGCTCTTTTCCGAGATCAGGCCACGGATTTTCGGCATCAGTTTCGCAGCGATGTCGCGACGAGCCGAAGCGTCGAGCGACTTGACCACTTCGCCGCCGAAGATCGCCACACCCTCGGAGCGGCGCTCGAACCATTCGATCGCCTGGTTGATTACCGATATCGTCGTCTCGTAGCACGCCTTGGGCGTATCGCCCCAGGTGAACAGGCCGTGGCTTTCGAGGATGACGCCCTTGGCTTCAGGGTTCTCGACACAGAATTTTTCCAGCCACAGGCCAAGTTCGAAGCCGGGACGCTTCCATGGCAGCCAGCCGATGGCGTCGCCGAAGATTTCCTTGGTCAGCGCCCTGGAATCCTTCGCTGCGGCAATGGCGATGATGGCATCGGGATGCATGTGGTCGACAAAGGGCTTCGGTACGTAGGCGTGCAGCGGCGTGTCGATCGAGGCCGCCCGCGGATTGAGGTTGAAGGTGCAGTGGGGAAGATAACCCACCATCTCGTCCTCGTGCTCGACGCCGCGATAAAGCCCCTTCAGCGCCTGCAGCTTGTCCATGTAGAGGGTGGCGAAGCCATCAAGCTTGATCGAAGCGCTGTCGCCGCCCGATCCCTTGACCCACAGCACTTCCACATCCTGGCCGGTGAGCGGATCCTTCTGCCATATCTTCGAAGAGGTGTTGCCGCCGCCATAGTTGGTGACGCGCTTGTCGGAGCCGAGCGTGTTCGAGCGATAGACCAGAAGCTCGGGATCGCTCATCCCCTTGGCCTTCGCATCATCCCACAGATTGGCGAGGCGCGAGCCGGAGCGCTTGTCGAGCATAGGTAATCCTCCCTTGGAGCGCGGACGACGCACCCCTGTTTTCGTCCGGGAATGTCTACGCAAGATACAAACTTGTCAATCACAAACGATCAAGATCGATCATATTGCACTGCACAATGAAATTATATGATCGGAAATGATTGACACTGCTCGTTTTGGGTGCCTAGATGGCCAGGCAGGGAGGAACCATGCACGAAAAAGAGCGCCACAGGATCATTCTGTCCGCCGTCCAGGAAAAACCTGTGGTGACGGTGCAGGAAATGGTCGACCTGACGGAGTCGTCCGAGGCGACGATCCGGCGCGATATCGCGGCTCTCCATGTGCAGAAACGCCTGCGCCGTGTGCGCGGCGGCGCCGAGGCGATCTCGCCGCCGCAGTTCATCGGGCTGGCCGGCCGGCCCTTCTCCGTCAACGAAACGCTCAACGCCGCGCAGAAGCGGGCCATCGCCCGCGAGGCCGTGGAACTGTGCAAGGACGGCGAGCCGATCATCATCAATGGCGGCACCACCACCTTCCAGATGGTGCATTTCCTGACCGGCCGCCGCATGCCGATCTTCACCAATTCGTTCCCGATCGCCGAGCACTTGCTCAAGCACTCCAAGAACACGGTGATGCTGTCGGGCGGCACGATCTACCGCGAGCAGAACATCATCCTGTCGCCCTTCGACAATGACGTGACGCGCAATTTCTACGCGCGCCGCATGTTCATGGGTGCTCAAGGGTTGGGGCCTCTCGGCCTGATGGAAGGCGATCCGCTGCTGATCCAGGCGGAGCAGAAGCTGATCGACCAGGCCGACGAACTGGTGGTGCTGGTCGATTCCTCGAAATTCCGCAAACGCTCCAGCCTGATCCTGTGCGGTCTTTCGCGCATCGCCACCGTCATCACCGACGACGGCATCGAGGACCGCGAAGCCAAGATGCTGGAAACCGCGGGGGTGACGCTGATCGTCGCCCGCAAGTCGACAAAGGAAGAATCTTCACTGCAGGCCTGAGACCAACTCACGCCCGCAGCGGCGATGGAATGCAACGCTCAAGGGAGGATATCAGATGAGCTTCTTGAAGAAATTGATGGTGACGGCGGCCTTCTCGGCCGCCATGTTCGTGAATGCCGCCTACGCGGAAAACGTCAAGATCGCGCTGGTGGTGAAGTCGCTCGGCAACGGCTTCTTCGATGCCGCCAACAAGGGCGCCGAAGAGGCCGCCAAGGAACTCGGCGACGTCGACATCATCTACACCGGCCCGACCAAGGCGACCGCCGAGGCGCAGATCGAAGTTGTCAATTCGCTGATCGCGCAGAAGGTCAACGCCATCGCGATTTCCGCCAATGACGCCGACGCGCTGGTGCCGGTGCTGAAGAAGGCCATGGAGCGCGGCATCACCGTCATCTCCTGGGATTCGGGCGTCGCCAAGGAAGGCCGCCAGCTTCACCTCAACCCGTCCGACACCGGCCTGATCGGCGAGACCATCATCAAGCTCGCCGCCGACTATCTGCCGGAAGGCGGCGACGTCGCCATCCTGTCGGCCTCCTCGACCGCGACCAACCAGAACTCCTGGATCGAAGCGGCCAAGAAGGTGCTGCCGGAGAAGTTCCCCAAGATCAAGCTGGTCGCCACCGTCTATGGCGATGACGACTCGGCCAAGAGCACCGACGAGGCCAAGGGCCTCTTGAAGTCCTACCCGAACCTCAAGGCGATCATCGCGCCGACCACAGTAGGCGTCGTTGCCGCCGCCCAGGTCGTCACCGACGAGAACCTGATCGGCAAGGTCAACGTCACCGGCCTGGCGCTGCCGTCGGAGTTCAAGAAGTTCATCGACAACGGCGCCAGCCAGGCGGTTGCGCTGTGGAACCCGATCGACCTCGGCTATTCCGCCGTCTACCTCGCCCATGACCTGGCGGTGAAGAAGGAAGAAGCCAAGCCGGGTGCGACGCTGTCGATCGGCCGTGTCGGCAAGGTCACGCTCGACGACACCAACTCGGCCGCCATGGCTCCGCCCTTCCAGTTCGACAAGTCCAACATCGAGAAGTTCTCCAAGATCTATTGATCACTGAGTTTTTCATGCTGACGCGGCGGGAGTCACATCCCGCCGCGACTTCAAACGGACCTAGTTTCAGGGCTTGATACGGATATGGACACGACGGCCCGACACAGCGAGACAAAGGAGCGGCCTCCGGCCTCGGCTCCACGCCTGACGCTGTCCGGCATTTCAAAAAGCTTTCCCGGCGTGCGGGCCCTGCACAATGTCAGCCTGTCGCTCTATCCGGGTCAGGTGACCGCGCTGATCGGCGAGAACGGCGCCGGCAAGTCGACGCTGGTCAAGATCATGACCGGCATCTACCAGCCCGATGCAGGCACCATCAGCATTGACGGACAGGCCGTGACGCTGCCAAGCGCCCACGCCGCCTTCGGAATTGGCGTCACCGCCATCCATCAGGAAACCGTGCTGTTCGACGATCTCAGCGTCGCCGAAAACATTTTTCTCGGCCATGCGCCGCGCACGCGCTTTGGCACCATCGACTGGCGCATGATGCGCAAGAATGCGCGCGAAGTGCTCGACACCATGCATGCCGGCCATATTGACGCCGATGCGCGGCTCAGGGATCTCGGCATCGCCAACAAGCATCTCGTCGCCGTCGCGCGCGCCATGTCGATCGACTCTGGGATCGTCATCATGGACGAGCCGACGGCCGCCCTTTCGATGAAGGAGATCGAGGAGCTGTTCCTGCTCATCGCGTTCCTCAAGGAGCAGGGCAAGGCGATCCTGTTCATCAGCCACAAGTTCGACGAGATCTACCGCATCGCCGACCGCTACACGGTCTTCCGCGACGGCGAGATGGTCGGCGAAGGGCTGATCAAAGATGCCGGCCAGAGCCAGATCGTACGCATGATGGTGGGCCGTTCGGTCGACCACATCTTTCCGCATCGCAAGGCTGAAATCGGCGCGCCGGTGCTTTCCGTTTCCGGCCTCTCGCATCCAACTGAGTTCAACAATATCGGCTTCGAATTGCACAAGGGCGAAATCCTCGGCTTCTATGGCCTTGTCGGCGCCGGGCGCAGCGAGGTCATGCAGGCGATTTCCGGCATCACCCGCATATCCGGCGGCACGATCACGCTGGAAGGCAAGGCAATCGCGCCGAAATCGGCCGCGGATTCGATCGGGGCCGGCATCGTCTACGTGCCGGAGGAGCGCGGCAAGCAAGGCGTGGTGATCGGCCTGCCGATCTTCCAGAATGTTTCGCTCCCATCGCTCCCCCGCACCTCCAAATCCGGCATGCTGCGGCTCGCGGAAGAGTTTTCGCTTGCCCGCTCCTACACCGAGCGGCTGGACCTGCGCGCCTCTTCGCTCAGCCAGGATGTCGGTACCCTCTCGGGCGGTAACCAGCAGAAGGTGGTCATCGCCAAATGGCTGGCGACGACACCCAAGGTCATCATCCTGGACGAGCCGACCAAGGGCATCGACATCGGCTCCAAGGCCGCCGTGCACGGCTTCATGGCCGAGCTCGTCGCACAGGGCCTCTCGGTGATCATGGTGTCGTCGGAACTGCCGGAGATTCTCGGCATGTCCGATCGCGTCGTGGTCATGCGCGAGGGCCTGGTCGCGGCGATCTACGACAATAAGGGACTGGACGCCGAGACGCTGGTCCGGACGGCAGCGGGGATCGCGGCATGACAGCTTTCCTGAAATACCGCGAAATCTGGCTGCTGGCGGCCATCGCCGTGCTGATCGGACTGATCTCGATGCGCTTTCCGGCCTTTGCCGACCCCGGCAACCTGCGCCAGGTGTTCAACGACACCTCGATCCTGATGATCCTGGCGCTCGGCCAGATGGTTGTCATCCTGACCCGGTCGATCGACCTGTCGATGGCCTCCAACCTGTGCTTCACCGGCATGGTGGTAGCGATGCTGAACGCGGCCCATCCGGCGATCCCGATCCCGCTGCTGGTCGTGATCGCGCTTGCCGTCGGGCTGGTGCTCGGCGCCATCAACGGCCTCTTGGTGTGGCGGCTGAACATCCCCTCGATCGTGGTGACATTGGGCACGCTGACCATCTATCGCGGCGCCACTTTCGTCATTTCGGGCGGCGCCTGGGTCAACGCCGACAAGATGAGCCCGGATTTCATCGGCTTTCAGCGCGCGGCCTTGCTTGGCATTCCGGTGCTGTCCTGGATCGCCATCCTGGTCATCGCGCTGTTCTTCGTCTTGATGACGCGTACCGCGCTCGGCCGCTCGATCTATGCCATCGGCGTCAATCCGACGGCATCGGTCTATACCGGCATCGATGTCGGGCGCACGAAATTCATCGTCTTCTGCATCTCCGGCATGATCGGTGGCCTCGCCGGCTATCTCTGGATTTCGCGGTATGTCATCGCCTCGGTCGAGGTCGCCAACGGCTATGAGCTCAACATCATCGCCGCCTGCGTCATCGGCGGCATCTCGATCGCGGGCGGCATCGGCTCGGTCGGGGGTGCGGTGCTCGGCGCATTGTTCCTCGGCATCATCTCCAATGCGCTGCCGGTCATCAACATCTCGCCCTTCTGGCAGATGGCGATTTCGGGCAGCGCCATCATCCTGGCCGTGGTGCTCAACGCCCGCGGCGAACGCCAAAAGGGGCGGATTATTCTGAGGAAGGCGGAGGCATGAGCGGGACGTTGAAGTGCTCCCTTCTCCCCGTCACTATACGGGGAGAAGGTGCCGGCAGGCGGATGAGGGGCGGCGCTTACGGTGCAAACAGGATCGTTGCGAATAGCAACGGTCCGATTTGCCTCGGCCGGAACTCGCCGCATACGTTGAGCACCTCCGAACATTGGCGCCGCCCCTCATCCGCCCTTCGGGCACCTTCTCCCCGTATAGTGACGGGGAGAAGGGACGCTCTTTGCGACGGGCAGCGCCAGCGTCTGGAGCATGCCGCATGACCGATACCCCCGCCCCGCGCCACATTCCCGACCGGCTCGACAAGCCGCTCTCTTCGGCGATCTTTTCCTGGGAAGCGCTGCTGGTCGTGGTGGCCATCGCCATCTTCGCCATCAACAGTTTCGCCTCGCCCTATTTCCTCGACCCCTATTCGCTGTCCGATCTGACCTTCAACTTTACCGAGAAGGGCCTGATCGCCTTTGCCATGGCATTGCTCATCATCTCTGGCGAGATCGACCTGTCGGTGGCCGCCATCATCGCGCTCGCCTCGACCATGATGGGCATGGCGGTGCAGGCCGGCGCCGGCACGCCAGTGCTTGTCTTGATCGGCATCGTCGTCGGCCTCGGCTGCGGCGCCTTCAACGGGCTGCTGGTGACGCGGCTCGGTCTGCCTTCCATCGTCGTCACCATCGGCACGATGAGCCTGTTTCGCGGCATTGCCTTCATCATCCTCGGCGACCAGGCCTACAAGGGCTATCCCGAAAGCTTCGCCTTCTTCGGCCAGGGCTACGTCTGGTGGGTGGTGTCGTTCGAACTGGTGCTCTTCCTCATCGCGGCCGTCGTCTACTGGTTCCTGCTGCACCGCACGAGTTTCGGCCGCCGTGTCTTCGCCATCGGCAACAACCCGGTCGCGGCGCAGTTTTCAGGCGTGCGCGTCGGCCGCATAAAATTCATCCTGTTCTGCCTGACCGGACTGATGTCGGGCATCGCCTCGGTGCTGATCACCTCGCGGCTCGGCTCGACCCGGCCGTCGATCGCACAGGGCTACGAACTCGAGGTGATCACCATGGTGGTGCTTGGCGGCGTCAGCATCCTTGGCGGCGCCGGCAGCATTCTGGGCGTCGTGCTCGCCGCCTTCATCATGGGGCTGGTGACCTTCGGCCTCGGCCTGCTCAACGTGCCCGGCATCGTCATGTCGATCTTCATCGGCCTGCTCCTGATCATCGTCATCGCGCTGCCGATCGTCTGGCGGCGGCTGCGCGGGGGGCGCTGATGCCGCAGAAATACGCGTTCAAGATGATGCTCAAGCCCGGGATGAAGGCTGAGTACAAAAAGCGCCATGACGAGATCTGGCCATCACTGGTCGCGCTGCTGAAGCAGGCCGGCATCTCCGACTACTCGATCCATCTCGACGACGAGACGAACATCCTGTTCGGCGTGCTGTGGCGGCGCGATGGTCACGGCATGGCCGATCTGCCGAAGCATCCTGTGATGCAGCGCTGGTGGGCCCATATGGCCGACATCATGGAGACGAAACCGGACAACGAACCAGTGGCCGTTGCGCTGGAAATAATGTTCCATATGGAATGAGCGCGATCCGCCACGTCGCCGTCATCGATATCGGCAAGACCAACGCCAAGGTGGCGCTGGTCGATCTCGCCACATTGAGCGAGGTGGCGCTGCGCCGGGTGGCGAACGCGCCGTTGCGGCAAGCGCCCTACCCGCATCACGATGTCGAAGCGCTGTGGGCGTTCATCCTCGACAGCCTTGCCGACCTCAACCGCGAACAGCGCATCGACGCCATCTCGATCACCACCCATGGCGCGACCGGCGTGCTGGTCGATGCCTCCGGCGAACTCGTGCTGCCGGTTCTCGACTATGAATTCGGCGGCCCCGATGAACTCGCGGCTGACTATGACGCGATCCGCCCGCCTTTCGCCGAGACCGGCACGCCGCGCCTGCCGCTCGGCCTCAATCTCGGTGCGCAATTCTTCTGGCAGCAGCAAAGTTTCCCGACGGAGTTTGCCCGAGCCGCCGCGATGCTGATGTACCCGCAATACTGGGCGCTGCGCCTGACCGGCGTCGCCGCCAACGAGGTGACGTCGCTCGGCTGCCACACCGATCTGTGGAACCCCTGGACAGCGGATTTTTCGGCGCTGGTCGACCGGCTGGGCTGGCGCGACCTGATGGCGCCCGTGCGGCCGGCCAGGGACCGCCTTGGCCCGATCCTGCCCGTGCTTGCGCAGCGCACCGGGCTCGATCCTCAAACGCCCGTCTTTTGCGGCCTGCACGATTCCAACGCCTCCCTGTTGCCGCATCTCCTGTCCGACGCACCGCCCTTCTCAGTGGTCTCGACCGGCACATGGGTGGTATCGATGGCGGTCGGCGGCAAGGCGGTGGCGCTCGACCCGGCAAGGGATACGCTGGTCAACGTCAACGCGCTGGGCAACCCCGTGCCCTCGGCGCGTTTCATGGGCGGCCGGGAATTCTCGCTGCTGACCGAAGGCGCGGCGCAGGACTGGAGCGACAGCGACGTCGCCGCCGTGCTGGCGCGCAAGACATTACTGTTGCCTTCGACCCAGCAGGGCTCGGGGCCGTTTCCGCATCATGCGGCCGCATGGCGCAAGGGCGAAGCCATCCCTCCCGGCCAGCGCTTTGCCGCCATCTCCTTCTATCTGGCGCTGATGACCGCCACTTGCCTCGACCTCATCGGCGGAGATGGCCCAACGACGGTCGAGGGACCCTTTGCCCGCAACCAATTGTTCACGCGGATGCTCGCCGCGAGCACTGGCCGCGCGGTCATCGCATCGGAAGCCGCGACCGGCACCAGCATCGGGGCCGCCCTGCTGGCATCGGATCAGGGAACGGCCCAGGGCAAGAGCCAGACACGAGAGCCGCCGGCCGATCCGGCCTGGGCGGAGTATGCGCGCGCGTGGCGAGCAGCGGTCGAGGCAGTTGGCTGATCAGAGGATCCGCTTGCCGAAGGCCGACATGACGAAATTGACCGCGTCGATTCGGCGACACCGCCGCGCGGCATGGCGCGCGCCACTTGCGGCATGCCGCACATACCCTTGGTGACGCCGAACACCTTGATATCAGACAGCGCGCAGCGCTCGACGATGGTGCGCGCGTTGCGCTCAATGCGGCCAAGGTCGATGGCGACTTGCGGGCCCGACATTTTATCCCCTGTAGACCAGTCCCTGCGGATCGATCTCCGGCTTGCGGCCGGCAACGAGGTCGGCGAGGAATTTTCCCGAACCGCAGGCCATGGTCCAGCCGACATGGCCGTGGCCTGTGTCGAGATAAAGGTTGCGGTATTTCGCCTGGCCGATGACCGGCACCGAGTTCGGCATCATTGGCCGCAAACCGGCCCACAGCTCCGCCTTCTTCTCGTCGAAGGCGCCGGGGAACAGGTCCTTGCCGGTCCTGAACATGGTGGCAAAGTCGCTGGGCTTGTGGGTGCGGTCGAAGCCGGTGAATTCTGCGGTCGAAGCCAACCGCAATCGATTGCCAAGGCGCGAATAGGCCATCAGCTGGTCCTCGTCGGCGCCGCCCATGGTCGGGCCCTTGCTCTCGTCTTCCAGGGGAATCGTCGCCGTATAACCTTTCACGGGATAGACCGGCAGGTCGATGCCGTAGCGACGGCCGAGCAGCCCACTTTCCGGACCCATCGATAGGACGACGGCGTCACCGGTGACGGGTCCGGCCGAGGTCATCACGGCGCGCACCCGGTCGCCCTCGATGTCGAAGCCCTCGACCGTGGTGCCGTAGCGAAACCTCACGCCGAGCTTTTCGGCGGCATAGGCGGCCAGATTTTCCACGAACTGCCGAGAATCGCCCGTCTGGTCGATCGGCGAATAGACGCCGCCGGCGATCTTTTCCTTGACGCCTGCAAGGCCCGGTTCCAGTTCGACCAGCCGATCGCGGCCGACGATCTCGATCGGCAGGCCATGCTCGGCCAGATAGCGATAATTGTCGGTGCCAGTGTCGAGGCTGTGCTGCGAGCGGAAGAAATACAGGATGCCCTTCTTGCGCTCGTCATAATGGATGCCGGTGTCACTGGAGATGGCATTGATGCAGTCGCGCGAATAGAGCGCGAGCCGCAGCTTGACCTGGCTGTTGGCGCGCAGGCGGGCCACCGTGCACTGGCGCAAGAAGCGCAGACTCCAAGCGAGGAAATAGGGATCGAAGCGCAGCCGCACCTTGATGCCGAGATCATGATTGTAGAGCCCGCGCAGGAACGTCTTAAGTGCCGCCGGCGAGGCCCAGGCGGTGGCGTCGCCCGGAGACACCAGCCCGGCATTCGACTGGCTGGTGCCCCGCCCCGGCGCCGGATGGCGCTCGATCACGGTGACCTCGTGGCCGTCGGCGGCCAGGTAATAGGCGGCCGCCGTACCGACGACGCCGGCTCCAAGCACCGTTATCTTCATGCCATCCCCCAAAGCTGTTCGCGACGTCGCCTCCACGCCTCGTCGCGAATGCTTCCATAGCGCGTCGACACGCGCCTTGCGAGCCCTTGGAGCAAGCGCGCTCAGCCCCGTGCGGAGTTCTTGCTGGTCAAGATGCGCTCCCAGGCCAGCGCGTCATTGACGATCTGGTCGAGATCGTCGCGCTGCGGAGTCCAGCCGAGTTCGGATCGGGCGAGATCGGAATTGGCGACCACCGCCGCGGCATCGCCGGGACGCCGGTCGCCCATCCTGACCTCGAAATCATGACCGTAGGCGCGGCGCACGCTGTCGATCACTTCGAGCACCGAATAGCCGTGGCTGTAGCCGCAATTGGCGACGAGGCTGGCGCCGCCGGCGCGTAGCCGCTGCAAGGCAAGGCGATGCGCGGCAGCCAGATCGCTGACATGGATGTAGTCGCGCATGCAGGTGCCGTCGGGCGTCGGATAATCGGTGCCGAAGACCTGCATGAACGGGCGCTTGCCGAGCGCGGTCTCACAGGCGACCTTGATCAGGTGGGTGGCGCCTGGGGTGGACTGGCCGGTGCGGCCCTTCGGGTCGGCGCCGGCGACGTTGAAATAGCGCAGCGCCGTGTAGCGGATGTCGTGCGCAAGGCCCGCGTCGCGCAGCATCCACTCGCTCATCAGCTTGGACAGGCCATAGGGCGATTCGGGCGCCAGGCGGGCATCCTCGCGCACCGGTTCCAGGCCGGCGCCGCCATAGACGGCGGCTGTCGAGGAAAAGATGAAGTTCGGCACGCCTTCGCGCACCGCGGTTTCGATCAGCGTGCGGGTCTTCGAGGTGTTGTTCTCGTAGTAGGCGAGCGGGTCGGCGACCGATTCCGGCACCACGATGGAGCCGGCGAAATGGATGATCGCGTCGACCTTGTTCTCCCTGATCACCGAGCCGACCAATTCCTTGTCGGCGACATCGCCGACGACCAGCTTCGCCTCCGGCGCCACTGCCCATTCGAAGCCGGTGGAAAGGCGGTCGAGAACGACCACGCTTTCGCCCGCATCCAGCAATTCCCAGACCATATGGCTGCCGATATAGCCGGCGCCACCTGTCACCAAAACCGTCATCCAAATCCTCGCTTACCCAAGATTTATCGGAAACTGTCTCAACAACCGCCTTACTGGAAAGTCTACCGTCTGCCCATTAAAACCCAAGGTAACCAGCGTTCACTTGATGTGGCATCGTGCGGAAACAAAAGTGAACCAAAGAGCGTGCCACGGATTGGGAATAGGCCACGATCCGCCATCGTTAGGAACAGGTCCGGGGCGTGGCATTTTGACCAAATCGGTCCGGTGGACGACCAAAAGACCAATGATTATGATCCCGCGCAAAATTGGGAAGCCGACATGAATTATCAGCGTTTCTTCGAGGACGCGATCGACCAGCTCCATGCCGAGCGTCGCTACCGCGTCTTCGCCGACCTCGAGCGCATCGCGGGCAGGTTTCCGCGCGCCATCTGGCGTTCCAACGGCCGCGCCGAGGAAATCACCGTCTGGTGCTCCAACGACTATCTTGGCATGGGCCAGCACGCCGACGTCATCGCCGCGTTCCAGAGCGCGGCCGGCAAGATGGGCTCTGGCGCCGGCGGCACCCGCAACATTTCCGGCACGTCCAACCCGTTGGTCGAACTCGAGCATGAGCTGGCCGACCTGCACGGCAAGGAAGCCGCCCTGGTCTTCACCTCCGGTTTCGTCTCCAACGAAGCCTCGATCTCGACCATCGCACGGCTTTTGCCCAATTGCCTGATCATCTCGGACGAGCTGAACCATGCCTCGATGATCGAAGGCGTGCGGCGCTCGGGCGCCGAGAAGAAGATCTTCCGCCACAATGACGTCGCGCATCTGGAAAGCCTTTTGCAGACGGCCGGGCGCGAACGTGCCAAGCTGATCGTCTTCGAAAGCGTCTATTCGATGGATGGCGACATCGCACCGATCAAGGAGATCGTCGAGTTGGCCGAGCGCTACAACGCCATGACCTATATCGACGAGGTCCATGCCGTGGGCATGTACGGGCCGCGCGGCGGCGGCATCACCGAGCGCGAGGGCCTCGCCGACCGCATCGACATCATCGAGGGCACGCTGGCCAAGGCCTTCGGCACGCTGGGCGGCTACATCACCGGCACCAGTGCCGTCATCGACGCGGTGCGCTCCTATGCGCCGGGCTTCATCTTCACCACCGCGCTGCCGCCGGCCATCGCCGCCGCGGCCACCACGTCGATCCGTCACCTGAAGCGCTCACAGGCCGAACGCGACGCCCAGCAGCAGCAGGCGGGCCGAACCAAGCAGATCCTGTCCGCCGCCGGTCTGCCGGTGATGGAATCGCCGACCCACATCGTGCCGGTGCTGGTCGGCGATCCGGAACTCTGCAAGATGGCCAGTGACCGCCTGCTCGGCGTGCACGGCCTCTACATCCAGCCGATCAACTACCCGACCGTCCCGCGCGGCACCGAGCGGCTGCGCATCACGCCGACGCCATTCCATTCGGATGCGCTGATCGCCGAACTTCAGGACGCGCTGGTCGAAACCTGGGACGCGCTCGGCATCCCCTACGGTTCGGCGGGACGGCCGGCCGTCGCGAAAAGCGACCGGATCATTCCGCTGCTGGTGCCCAAGTCGGGCGGGTGAAGGCGAGCTTTGTCACCCTCTCGCCGTCATTAGAACCGCAGCGCTGCCCCTCATTGTCCCGCCGGACATTTCTCCCCGTATAGTGACGGGGAGAAAGAGGCTGTCGCGGAGAGTTTCGCCAATCGCAAGCGTTGCAGAACAGGCGCCGGCGTTGCGGCCAGCCTTCTTCTCCTCGTCACTATACGGGGAGAAGGTGCCGGCAGGCGGATGAGGGGCGACGCTAACCTATAAAGCAAGCAGCCTCAAACCGTCTTCATCCAGCCCGCCAGCCTGTGGGCCGCTTCCTCGAGCTGGTCCAGCCTCCGGTGGAAGCACAGCCTCAAAAACGCTTCGCCACCCGGGCCGAAGGCGGTGCCGGGTGCCAGGCCGACATTGGCCTTGTCGACGATGTCGAAGGCAGCGCTGCGTGAATCGGTGATCCCGTCGACCGTGAAGAACAGGTAGAAGGCGCCCTGCGGCACGGTGAACCGCGCCTTGCCGGTTTCGCCGAGAATGCCGCAGACCAGGTCGCGGGCCTTTCTCGCCCGCTCCACCTGTTCGGCGACGAAGGCATCGCCCTCGTCGAGCGCCGCGATCGCGCCGCGCTGCATGAACTGGGCGACGCCCGAGTTGGAATACTGGATCAGGTTCTCGAACACCTGCTGCAGGCTT
This sequence comes from Mesorhizobium sp. M8A.F.Ca.ET.218.01.1.1, assembly GCF_004791165.1. Lineage (GTDB taxonomy): Bacteria > Pseudomonadota > Alphaproteobacteria > Rhizobiales > Rhizobiaceae > Mesorhizobium. The sequence goes on from NZ_SRUZ01000001.1 coordinate 324,706, forward strand.
GGATGCGTCTTGACCCAGCCGACCCGCCAGCCGGTCATCGCCCAGTTCTTGGAGAAACTGTTGACGAACAGGATGCGGTCTTCCGCCTCCGCGATGTCGAGGAAGGACGGCGCGCGGCCGTGACCATAGTGAAACAGCGAATAGATCTCGTCGGCGATGATCCACAGGCCCTTGGCGCGAGCGAGATCGAGGATCGCCCGCAAGGTCTCATGGTCGGCGGTCCAGCCGGTCGGATTGGACGGCGTGTTGATGAACAGCACCTTCGTGCGCGGTGTGACCGCCGCCGCGATCTTCTCGACGTCGCATGACCAGCCATTTCCGGAATGGTCGAGCGTGACCGGCACCGGCACGGCCCCCGCGATCGCGGCGGCGGCGTCGAAATTCGGCCAGGCGGGCGACAGATAGATCACTTCATCGCCGGCGCCCGCAAGCGCGTCGAGCGCCAGCTGGATGGCATGCATGCCGGAGCCGGTGACGATGAATTGCTCCTCGGGGAAGGTCTTGCCGAAGTGCCTGGCGTAGTAACGCGCCAGCGCCTGCCTCAGATCGGGAATGCCCCTCTGCCAGGTGTAGAACGTCTCGCCGCCGGCCAGCGCCTTCGACGCGGCATCGGTGATGAAGGACGGCGTCGGCAGGTCGCCCTCGCCGGCCCAGAGCGGGATCAGGCCTTCGCGCAATCTGCCGTAGTTGACGACGGCGACGATACCGCTTTCAGGCGCGGCCAGGGCCTCGGGGCGCAGGGTCTGGATCAGGGTCATTGGGCAGGTCCGTTGTCTCGGGCGTTCGTAAGGGCTGCTTACCAGATACGAAAACAGAAAACCCCGGCCGCGAACGACCGGGGTTTTGGTCCAGAAGAACCGTATCCGTCTATCGCCTGGCCAGCAAATCGCGGATTTCGGTCAGAAGCTGTACATCGGCGGGGGGCGGCGCGGCCGCCGGCGCCGGCTTTTCTTTTTCCAGGCGCCTGCGCATGTTGTTCACGGCCTTGACCATGAGGAAGATGATGAAGGCGAGGATGATGAAATTCAGCACCACGGTGATGAAGCTGCCATAGGCGAAAACAGCCCCTTGCTTCTTGGCGTCCGCCAGCGAGGTGGCGTTGACGGCCGAGGAAAGCCCAAAGAAGTAGTTGTTGAAGTCCAAACCGCCAAAAATCGCGCCGACAATCGGCATGATGATGTCGTTGACCAGGGAATCGACGATCTTGGAAAAGGCAGCGCCGATGATGACGCCGACGGCCAAGTCCATCACGTTACCCTTGGAAATGAATTCCTGGAATTCTTTCAGCATTCGACCCTCCTTGTCATGGCGGGCCGCACAGCCGTCCCATCCCTGCGGCACCGACCCGGCGACACCATAACAAAAACCTTGGGTTGCACCATCGGCTAAAAGAAGAAAGCAACCGCTTTCTCCTTACCCTGGGGCAGCCGCGGAAATCATGGCCCGCATGCGCCGAAAGCCGTGATGGACTTGGCGCCCAAGCTGTGATTGCGTCTGACCGGCCAGGTTAAAATCGGCACAGGGAGGATCTTGCCGGCGTGCAGGGCTTGTTCATCGTCATCATTGCGATCGCCTATGTGACGCTGCTGTTCGCCATCGCCAGCCTGGGCGACCGCCGCTCGATGATGTCTGGACCCGGCCGCGCGCGGCCCTTCATCTATGCGCTCAGCCTTGCCATTTACTGCACGTCCTGGACCTTCTTCGGCTCGGTCGGCCTTTCCTCGGAACGCGGCCTCGAATTCCTCGGCATCTATACCGGCCCGGTGCTGGTGTTCGTGTTCGGCTTTCCATTGCTCAACCGCATCGTGCGGCTGGCCAAGACCGAGAAGATCACCTCGGTCGCCGACTTCCTCGGCGCGCGCTACGGCAAGAGCTTCACCGTGGCCGCCATCGCCACGCTGATCGCCACCATCGGCGCCGTGCCCTATATAGCCCTGCAACTGAAGGCGATCTCGGGATCGGTCAGCCTGATGGTCGAGCATTATACGGGCTCGCCGCCCTCCTTCGATCCCTTCGTCAGCGACATCTCGCTGGTCGTCGCCATGCTGCTTGCGCTGTTTGCGGTCCTGTTCGGCACACGCCATGCCGACGCCACCGAACACCAGGACGGGCTGGTGCTGGCGGTGGCGGTCGAGACGGTGGTCAAGCTCGCCGCTTTCCTGGCCATCGGCCTGATGGTCACCTTCCTGATCTTCGGCGGCCCCGGCGACATGTTCGACCGGCTGGCGCAGAATGGCCAGGTACGGCAGGCAATGGGCTATTCGACGTCGCTCGCCACCTGGCTGGTGCTGACCTGCCTGAGCGGCTTCGCCATCATCCTCTTGCCGCGGCAGTTCTACGTCACCATCGTCGAGAACCGCAGCGAGGCGGAACTGCGCACCGCGACATGGGTGTTCCCGCTCTACCTCGTGGCGATCAACCTGTTCGTGCTGCCGATCGCCTTTGCCGGCCTGACGCTGGTCGGGACAAGGACGAGCAGCGACCTTTACGTGCTGTCACTGCCGCTGTTCAGCGGCCACGATTTCCTGGCCATGGCCGCTTTCATCGGCGGCCTGTCGGCGGCAACCGCCATGGTCATCGTCGAGAGCGTGGCGCTGTCGATCATGATCTCCAACGACCTGATCATCCCGCTGTTCGTGCGCCGGCTGCTGCGGACGACCACTTCCGAAAACGAGGACTGGTCGACGCTTATCCTCAATGTACGGCGTGGAGCGATCTTCATCCTTTTGTTCATCGCCTTTCTCTACTATCGCGAGAGCACCAACAGCGCCCGGCTGTCCTCGATCGGCCTGATGTCCTTCGCGGCGATCGCGCAATTCGCGCCGGCGCTGGTCGGCGGGCTGATCTGGCGCGGCGCCAACGGCCGCGGCGCGGCGCTCGGCATGGTCGCCGGCATCCTGGTCTGGGGCTACACGCTGCTGGTGCCGTCGCTCGTCCCACCCGATACCGGCATCATCGTGCATGGACTGTTCGGCTTCGAGGCGCTGCGGCCACAGGCGCTGTTCGGCACCGTCGCCGAACCGCTGAACCATGGCGTGCTGTGGAGCCTGTCAATCAACGCGCTGTTCTTCGTCTTCGGCTCGCTGTCGCGCGCGTCGGTGCCGCTGGAGCGCATCCAGGCATCGATCTTCGTGCCGCGCGAAGCCGGCCCGATGCCAAGCCTGCGCCGCTTCCGCACGGCCATCACCGTCAACGACCTCAAGGATACCATCGCACGCTATCTCGGCGTCGAACGCACGGAACGCTCCTTTCAATCCTTCGAGAAGAGCAACGGCACCTCGCTGCACGGCAACGAGCAGGCGAGCATGGACGTCATCCGCTTTTCCGAGCAGCTTTTGGCCAGCGCCGTCGGCTCCTCCTCGGCGCGGCTGATCCTGTCGCTGCTGTTTCGCCGCCACGACCGCGAATCCCGCGACGCCTTCCGCCTGCTCGACGACGCCACGGAAGCGCTGCAGCACAATCGCGACCTGCTGCAGATCGCGCTCGACCAGATGGAGCAAGGCATCACCGTCTTCGACCGCGATTTCCGGCTGATCTGCTGGAACAGGCAATACCGGGCGCTGTTCGACCTGCCCGACGAGATGGGCCAGGTCGGCGTTTCGCTCGACCAGATCCTTCGCCATCTCGCCGAGCGCGGCGACATCCCCGCCGACCAGCGCGTGGCGATGCTCAACCGGCTGACCAGCTTCGTCAGCCCCTGGCAGATGGAGCTGAAGACCAGCGGCCGTATCCTCGAGCTGCGCTCCAACCCGATGCCCGATGGCGGCATCGTTGCCACCTATGCCGACATCTCCGGACGCGTCGAGCAGGACCTCGCGCTGAAGCGCGCCAATGAATCGCTGGAACAGCGCGTCAAGACCCGCACCATCGAGCTGACCAGGGTCAACGAGGAATTGACCCGGGTCAACGAGGAACTGGCGCAGGCACAGATGCTCGCCGAGGAGGCCAATCTCGGCAAGACGCGCTTCCTTGCCGCCGCCGGTCACGACATCCTGCAGCCCTTGAATGCCGCCCGGCTCTATTGTTCCTCGCTGATCGAGAAGGCCGGCAAGGGTCCGGCCGGCAAGGCGGCCATCAACATCGAATCCTCGCTGGAATCGGTCGAGACCATTCTGGGTGCCGTGCTCGACATTTCGCGCCTCGATGCCGGCGCGATGAAGCCGGACGACACCGCCTTCAGCCTTGATGGCCTGCTGCGCCAGATCGGCAATGATTTTCGTCCACTGGCCGCGGAGAAAAAGCTTGGCCTGACGATCATGCCGTCGTCGCTGACGGTAACGACGGACCGTAACCTGTTGCGCCGCCTGATCCAGAATCTTGTCTCCAACGCCATCAAATACACCCGCCAGGGCCACATCCTGGTCGGTGTGCGGCGGCGTGGCGAATTGGCGGAGATCCAGGTCATCGACACCGGCATCGGCATTGCCGGCGACAAGCTGAACACCGTCTTTCATGAGTTCACCCGCCTGGACGAAGGCGCCCGCGAAGCCGAAGGTCTTGGCCTCGGCCTCTCCATCGTCGACCGCATCGCCAGGGTATTGCGGCTCGAGATTCGCATCTTCTCCAACCCGGGCAAGGGCACGCGCTTTTCCGTCATCCTGCCGGTGACAGCCGCGCAGGAGTCGCGACGCGAGGTCGAGACCCGGGCGCCGGCCCGCGCGGCGGCTTCGCTGTCGGGGCTGCATGTGCTGTGCATCGACAATGACATCCGTATCCTCGAAGGCATGCGGCTGCTGCTGGAAGGCTGGGGCTGCAACGTCGCCACGGCGACCGGCTCGGGGGATCTGGAGAAGGTCGCGGTCCAACGTCCGGACATCGTGCTTGCCGACTACCATCTCGACCGTGAAACCGGACTCGACGTTATCATCAAGCTGAGGGCGACGCACGGTGACGACCTGCCGGCCGTGCTGGTCACGGCCGACCGCTCCAACGAGGTGCGGGCAGCCGCGGCGAGCCTCGACATCCCGATGATCAACAAACCGCTGAAGCCGGCGGTGCTGCGGTCGATGATGGCCAGGTTCAGGCCGATGGTGCGGGCGGCGGAGTGACGCCGGAGCTGTCGGTGCGGCTCGGCTGAACACCCCGGCAAGGACGACGACCCGATCAGCATGCTGCTCATCGAGCAGCCGTAGGCGTTAACGTCAGACGACGCGCAATCCGGCCATCATCGCTGAAACGGGCACGGGACTTACGCGTCGGACAGATTGTCGGCCCCTTGCGAGTTGCGGAACCGGGGCCGCGTGGCGGTGGCCGTTGCCGGCGGGCGATGCTCGCGAAAGGCCATGGCCAGCGTGCGCAGTGCCTCGCGCGACTTGATGTCCGAAAGCGTCGAAAGCAGCACGATCTCGGATGCCGGCAGTGGCGGCAGCCCGAATTTCCGGCTGACCTCGATCGTTCCGGGCGGCGCCAGCCGGCAGGAAAAGACCGATGTGGCGAGGCCGGCGGTGACGGCCTCGGCCACCGCAAAGGAGCCGCAGCCAAGGAACACTTCCGTCCAAGGAATTCCGACCGCGTCGAGCGCGCCGGTCGCGATGTTGCGGATGCCGCAGGATGGCGAGGATGCGGCCAGGTGCAGCGGCTCGCCGGCCCGGTGGACGAAACCCGGAGCGGCGTACCAGCCGAAATGCTCCGGCGCTAGCACCTCGCCATCGCGACGGTCGTCCTCACGGCGGATGATCGCCGCATCGAGCTCGCCGCGGTCGAACGCGTCGAGCAGATCGTGTGAATCATCGAGCCGAACCTCGATGGTGAGGGCAGGATCATGCGCGTTGAGCCGCGCCAGCAGGGTCGGAACCTCGGCGCCGCCGACATGGGTGGCGATGCCGAGCCTGAAGCGGCGGCGGACAGCGGTCAGGCTCGCGACGGCGCGGTCGTGCGCGGCAAGGAAATCGCGCGCCGGCTCCAGGAATATTTCGCCTCGCGTGGAAAGTCGGACCAGCCGGGGCGTCCGCTCGATCAGTCTCTGGCCAAGCCGGTCCTCAAGCCGCTTCAGCCTGACGCTGACCGCGCCTTGCGTGCTGCCGAGCGCTTCGGCGGCACGCGTGAAGCTACGGAGATCCGCAACGGTGACGAACGCCTTCACCGCTTCTACGTCCAGCGTCATGTCAGCTATCTCGCTTTGTTGTCACTGAAATAGCCAACCATGCAATTTTCAAATGATCAAGCCTGCCCTAACTGTGCAGTGCATGGCAGGCGTCAGCAGATCGCCGCGCCCGGGAATTCGAAAGGTTTGACCATGGCTGTCCTCACCCGCCGAGGCATCGTCGTCCTGTTTGCCGCTTGCCTGGCATGCCTGATGTTCGGGCTGGAGATTTCAAGCGTCCCCGCCATCCTGCCGACGCTGGAAGAAGTGTTGCACGCGGACTTCAGGCAATTGCAGTGGGTGATGAACGCCTACACGATCGCGGTCACCACCGTGCTGATGGCGGTCGGCACCATCGCCGACCGTTACGGGCGCAAGCGCGTCTTCCTGGTCTCCATCGCCGCCTTCGGCCTGACGTCGCTGATCTGCGGCCTGGCGGACGACGTATCCACCTTGATCGTCGCCCGGTTTCTGCAGGGCCTGAGCGGCGGCGCGATGCTGATTTGTCAGCTCGCCGTTCTGTCGCACGAATTCAGGGAAGGCCGCGAGCGCGCGGTGGCCTGGGGATGGTGGGGCGTCATCTTCGGTGTCGGTCTTGGCTTCGGGCCCATCGTCGGTGGCGGCATCGTCGCGATCTCGAGCTGGGAATGGGTGTTCCTCATCCATGTGCCGGCAACAGTCATGGCGTTTGTGCTGGCATTGACCGGCGTCCATGAATCGAAAGATCCACAGGCGGGCAAGCTCGACCTGGCGGGCATCGTGACGCTGTCGCCATCGGTCTTTTGCCTCGTCTTCTACATCACGCAAGGACCGGATCTCGGTTTCGCCAGTCCGACGGCACTGGTGATCCTCGGTGTCTCGATCGCGAGCTTCATCGCCTTCCTCATCGCCGAAAGGATCAGCAAGCGGCCGATGTTTGATTTCTCGGTCTTCCGGATCCGGCCGTTTTCCGGCGCCATCGTCGGCTCGGCGGCGATGAACCTCTCCTACTGGCCTTTCATGATCTACCTACCGATCTGGTTCCATGCCGGGCTCGGCTATGACAGCCTTTCCACCGGCCTTGCCTTGCTCGCTTACACACTGCCGACGCTCATGATGCCGCCCTTGGCGGAGCGGCTTTCGCTGCGCTACCAGCCTGGCGTTGTCATCCCGGCGGGGCTCGCCGTCATCGGCGTGGGGTTCATCGCGATGAAGTTCGGCAGCGCGGCCGCCGAGGCCAGCTGGCTGACGATGCTGTCTGGCTGCCTGATCGCCGGAACCGGCCTCGGGATCACCAACACGCCCGTCACCAACACGACGACGGGTTCGGTTTCGAGCGACCGCGCCGGCATGGCGTCGGGCATCGACATGAGCGCCCGCATGGTTTCGCTGGCGCTGAACATAGCGGTGATGGGCTTCATCCTTGCAAGCGGCGTGCTGGCACATCTCAGCCGAGTGCTGCCCGACCTCGATGCCGCCCAGCTGCGTCTCGCCGCCGAAGGGATCGCAGCCGGAAATCCCATCCCTGGTCTACCCGATCCGGTCATGCGCGACGCGCTGCGAAATGGCTTTGGCTGGGTGATGCTCTATGGCGGCATCGGCGTCTGGATCATGGCCGCCGTCAGTTTCATGGTCTTCAGCGTCCGGCCGGTGCGGCGAGCCGAAGTTGAGTGTTCCGATTGAGCCGAGGACGCCGGCGCTCAGCCCGCCGGCTGCAGGGGGTCGCTGCCGATCTTGGACAGCAGGATCACCGCCTGGGTGCGGCTGTCGACGCCGAGCTTCTGCAATATGGCCGAGACATGCGCCTTGATCGTGGCCTCGGAGACGCCGAGCTCATAGGCGATCTGCTTGTTGAGCAGGCCCTCGGCCAGCATGCCCAGCACGCGGGTCTGCTGCGGCGTCAGCGCCTGCAGCCGTTTGATCAGGTCCGATATTTCGGGATCGCGTTCGACGCCGAGATCGACGCCGACGGGTGCCGCGATATCGCCCGCAAGCACCGACTGCACCGCGCCGCGGATTTCCTCCATGCTGGCCGACTTCGAGATGAAACCGGAAGCGCCGAGATCGAGCGCGCGCCGGATGGTCGCCGGATCGTCATGCGCCGACACCACGACCAGCGGCACCGCCGGATGGATGCCGCGCAACGAGATCAGGCCGGAGAGGCCGCTGGCGCCAGGCATCGACAGGTCGAGCAGCACCAGATCGACATCTTCATTGGCCACGACCAGCGCCTTGGCACTCTCGAAATCACCGGCCTCGTGAATGGCGGTGACATTGCCGATGCCGGCAAGCGCCTCGCGCAGGGCGCCGCGAAACAGCGGATGATCGTCGGCGATGACGAAAGAATAGCCTGACGGCAAATGTCCCTCCCCGAATCCCCGATTTACTGCTTTTTGCGGGATCAGTCGGATGATTATGAGGGGCAGCGCGCTGTTTTCAAGCGGCAAAGCCAACGCGCCGCGTTTTCCTTGTCTCTGGCGCTCAAGTCTTCTGCGAGTTGAGCTGGGCGCCGCTATCCTTGTCCATATCCTTGACGATGCCCATGAAGCCCTTCAGGAAGCGCTCCATGTAGCTCATCGTCTTGTTGAAATCCTCCTCGCTCGGCAATTTCGATTCGAGGCGGGCGGAGAGCGAATTCTCCAGCCTGGTGACGCGCTCGTCCATTGCCTTCATCGAGGTCTGCAAGCGATCGACCTCATCCTGGTAAGCGGCGCGTTCGTCGGCCGCCATCTTGCAGACGAGCTGGCCCGAACGCTCTTCGCAGATCGACATCGCGCCGGTCTGGGTATCCATGCGAATATAGCCGGTGGCCGACTTTTCCAGCCGGTAGCGGTCGGTTTCTTCCGAATAAGCTGAAGCCGCGACCAGTGAAACGAGCGCGGCGGGGATCAAGATGTGCTGCAGACGCATGTCGTCCTCCATGGCCAAAGCCTGAAATATCGCATCTTTGCGCCGGAAATGGGGAAGACCCTTGGCCTGGCCTTCCCCGGACGACTGGTTCGGATTATAGCGCAACCATGTCACAGATTATCTACAAGATAACTCCGCAAGCGCCTTGGCGCGAGGCCGAAGCCAATGGCCGCTTCACCGGCGCGCCAATCGACATCGCCGACGGCTTCATCCATTTCTCGACGGCAGAGCAGGCAGCGGAAACCGCGGCAAAGCATTTTTCTGGCCAGACCGACCTTCTGCTGGTCGCCGTCGACGGCGCCAGCCTGGGTGATGCGCTGAAATACGAGGTCTCGCGCGGCGGCGCGCTGTTTCCGCATCTCTATGGCGTGCTCGACCCGAAGGCGGTGCTGTGGGTCAAGCCGCTGCCGCTCGGTGCCGACGGTAGCCACCAGTTCCCGGCCCTGGAGGGGCAATGAGCGTGCTCGACCGGATCGGCCAGAAGCTGCTGTTCACCTTCGATCCGGAAACCGCGCACGGCCTGTCGATCGCGGCATTGCGCTGCGGCCTGCCGGTCGGCGCGCGGACGGTACGCGATACAAGGCTGAAGATCAGCCTTTGCGGCCTCGATTTCCCCAATCCGCTTGGCATGGCGGCCGGCTACGACAAGAACGCCGAGGTGCCCGACGCGCTGCTTGGGCTGGGCTTCGGCTTCGCGGAGGTCGGCACCGTCACCCCCCTGCCGCAAGCCGGCAATCCGAAGCCGCGCATCTTTCGGCTGACATCGGATGAAGCCGTCATCAACCGGCTGGGCTTCAACAATGAGGGCCACGCGGCGGCCGAAAAACGCCTTGCCGCGCGCAAGGGGCGCGGCGGCATCGTCGGCGTCAACATCGGTGCCAACAAGGACAGCACCGACCGCGTCGGCGACTATGAGCGCGGCGTCGCCCGCTTCGCTCCCCGTGCCAGCTATCTCACCGTCAACATTTCCTCGCCCAACACGCCAGGGCTGCGCACCATGCAGGCGCGCGAACAGCTCGGCGAGCTTTTGTCCCGCGTCATGGCCGCGCGTGCCACAGCAATCGCGCGGCCGCCGGTCTTCCTCAAGATCGCGCCGGATCTGGTCGAGGCCGAACTGGAGGATATCGCCGCCGAGGTCATCGAAAAGCGGATCGATGGCATCATCGTTTCCAACACCACGATTTCCCGGCCGGCGCTGCGCAGCGGCAATGCCGCGCGGGAGACCGGCGGGCTTTCGGGAACGCCGCTGTTCGAGCGCTCGACCATCGTGCTGGCAAAAATGCGCAAGCTCGTCGGGCCGGACATGGCCATCATCGGCGTCGGCGGCGTCAACTCCGCCGAAACCGCACTGGAAAAGATCCGCGCCGGCGCCGATCTCGTCCAGCTCTACACCGGCATGATCTATGCCGGACCGGCGCTGCCGGGCCGGATCGTCGCCGGGATGGCGCGCTTTGCCGAGACAGAGAAACTCAGGTCGATGCGCGAGTTGCGCGACAGTCATGTCGATCGATGGGCGTCGAAGCCGCTCAGCTGAACGCGGTTTGTATCCGCAGCCGCAGAATTGTCAGCAGGCTCAATCCCCGCACCAGCAGGAAGACGTGCAGGGCCGCCCACAGACCGGCATTGCCGAAGGCGGGCGCCAGCGTGATCAGCGCGGCGGCAAAGACGAGAAATGACAACAGCATCATGTTGCGCATGTCGCGCGACCATGTCGCGCCAATGAAGACCCCATCCATCTGGAAGGCGAGCACGCCACTCAGCGCGGTGAACGCCGCCCACGGCAGATAGACATCGGCCACCTAGCGGACCTCCTGCGATGTCGTCACGACAGCGACCAGATTGGCACCCGCCAGCAACAGCACCAATGTCGCGCCGCCGGCCAAGCCGAAGCCCCAGAACAGGGTCAGACGGACCGCCTGCCGGAAGGGTTGCGCCGCCCGCGCGCCGATGGCGCGGCCGGCCAGCTGTTCGGCGGCGGTAGCAAAGCCGTCGAGGAAATAGCCGGCGACAAGAAAGAAATTCATCAGCACCGCATTGGCGGCGAGCGTCACCGTGCCGAACTCAGCGCCCTGGCGGGTGAACAGCGCGAAGGCGGCAAGCAACGAAAACGAGCGGATCATGATGTCGCGGTTGAGCGACAGCATGTGCCGGAAGGCGCCCATGTCGAGCAGGCGGTGGCGAGGCAAGGGCGGGCTGGATCGGAACCGGCGCACCACGATCGCGAGACCAAGCAGCATGGCGAGGAATTCGCCGGTGGCGGTTGCCCAGGCGACGCCGGAAACGCCCCAGCCAAGTTCCAGGCCGAGCAGGAAGCAGAGCGCGATGTTGATGCCGTTGAGCACCAGTTGCAGGACAAGCCCGAGCCCGCCCTCGCCGCGGCCCAGCACGTAACCGAGGACGGCGTAGTTGATCAGCGAGAAGGGCGCGGCGAGCAGCCTGATCCTGACATAGACACCCATCGCCTCGCTGACGCGTGGCCCGGCGTCCATGAACCATTGGGCGCCAACGGCAATGAGCGGCGAAAGCGCTGCCAGCACGACGCCGGCAACGACCGCGATCAGCACGGCGCGCCAGAACACCGCCTGTTCCTCGAGGGCGTCGCCACGCCCGAAGGCCTGGGCGACGAGGCCGGTGGTGCCCGAACGCAGAAAATTGAAGGTGGTGAAGACGACGTCGAAAGCCAGCGCGCCGGCCGCCAGGCCGCCAAGCAGGGCGGCATCACCGAACTGGCCGACGACAGCCGTATCGACCAGGCCGAGCAGCGGCGTCGTCAGATAGGCGAGCGTCATCGGCACGGCGATGGCAAGTACCGAGCGATTGGTGACGGAAAAGGCTCTGGCGTCGGCTGGGATGGCACCGTTGTCCAAAGGATTGCTGCCTTGCTGATTGCGGCTTGATCGGGGAACCGATGTGCCCCATTTTTTGGCCACCGCGCAATCGTCCTTCCGCGACGGCCAACCGAAATCCCGCTCTGGCGCGAAACCGTCCGACCCAGTTTGATGCCCCTGCAGATCGTCCACCACCCCGACTACGACGCCGGCTTTGCCACCAACCATCGCTTTCCGATGAGCAAATATCCGCTGCTGATGGAGGCCTTGCGGGCACGCGGCCTGATCAGCCCCGGGGCGCTCAACACAGCCGAACCCGCGCCCGCGTCATGGCTCGGGCTCGCCCACGCGGCGGACTATGTAGACCAGGTCATCCGCTGCGCCGTGCCTGAAAAAATCGAGCGGGAGATCGGTTTTCCGGTCGGCCCGCGCGTCTCGCTGCGCGCACAGCTTGCCGCCGGCGGCACGGTGGCGGCGGCGCGGCTTGCCTTGCGCCACGGCATCGCCTGCAACACCGCCGGCGGCAGCCATCATGCGCGGCGCGCGCAAGGCGCCGGCTTCTGCACCTTCAACGATGTCGCCGTCGCCTCGCTGGTTCTGCTTGAAGAGGGCGCCGCACACAACATCCTGGTGGTCGACCTCGACGTGCATCAGGGCGACGGCACGGCGGACGTTCTGAGCGATGAGCCGCGCGCCTTCACCTTTTCCATGCATGGTGAGCGCAATTACCCCGTCCGCAAGATCGCCTCGGACCTCGACGTCGCGCTGCCCGACGGCACGGGCGACGCCGCCTATGTCGAAAGGCTGGCCGCGACCCTGCCGGAGCTGTCGGCGAGAGCGCGTTGGGACATCGTCTTCTACAACGCCGGCGTCGACGTCCATGCCGAGGACCGGCTCGGCAGGCTGGCACTTTCCGACAACGGCCTGCGCGCCCGCGACGAGATGGTCATAGGCCATTTTCGGGCGCTCGGCATTCCTGTCTGCGGTGTCATCGGCGGCGGCTATTCCACCGATGTGCCGGCACTTGCCGCGCGCCACGCCATCCTGTTCGAGGTGGCCTCGGGGTACGCCTGAAAGTCATTTCCGGTAGTTGGCGATCCTGAGCAGGATGAAGGCCGGCACGACGATCGCGGCGCCGAGCAGGATGTAGCCGAGGAAGCGGTCGATGGCGTGGAAGCCGAGATTCCAAAGGTCGATGAAGAACTTCTGGATACCGTAGAACACATCCATCGGCGACCAGCCGAAGGCGTTCATGACTAGGCCGACGAGAAAGGATACCACCAGCAGCTTCAGGACAACCCTGAGCGGCGAGTCGCCGAGAAAGCGCGTCAGTGCGGACAATGCCGTCTCCCGATTGAGATGCCCGGACTCATGGGCACGGCCAAGAGATACGTGCTTGGCGGCCATCCAGCAAGCCGGCACGAGCCAGGACCGTTGCTAGCGTCCGGCTGCCGTGGAAAGCCCGCAGCGCTCGAGCATCTGCCCCAGAGGCGAGCCCTGTGGAACGGTGCGGCCGATCATCCACTGGCGGAGCGTATGGTCGAACAGATGAATGCACAGCGTACGCGGAGTGCCGATATCCGAAAGCGAAAGGTCCGGATCGAGCAGCATTGCGACCTGATGGTGACTAAGCGGATAGAAGACGTCGATGGGAACCGCGTGACCGATGTCGCCGGTTCTGCTGGCGAAATAGGTGAGCGCCTCGGGGCCCAGCCTGCCCCAGCTATAGTTGGAAATGTGGATCGGCAGGCCGATGAATTTGCGCAACCTGTAGCGCATCAGCCTGGAGCGGTTGAGCCAGGGCACGATGTAATACGGATCTTCCGCGAATTTCAGCATCTCAAGCAGTGTCTGGTTGCCGGCCGGCAATTTCAGCACGGCGCCGTTAAGTTGGTCGCTCGACTGGTAACCAAGGATATAGTCCTGTTTCGGGATGGGCTTGAGACAAAACACGTCGCAATCGACGTACAGGCCGAGCCCTGCTTCCAGGATCTTCAAGCGGTAGAGATTGGAAAAGAGGGACGGACTTCCGTTCGACCTGTAGTAGACGATCCGCTCCCTTGGCATCAGTTTCGACGCGTCGACCGTTTCGACGCCTGGCGGAACATTGCGTGGGGTGTCGTAACAATGAAGATGCACCCGGTGGCCCGCCAGCACGAAGGAACGCAGGCACGCGGCATGCAGGTCGTCCAGGGATGCTCCGATCCAAACGGCATTGACGACAGGTTCGATGGCGCCATCCGGCGCTGCTTCCGGATGTTGCCTGTCCATGCCGATCACTTGCCCTCGATGCCCCTGACCTCTGCCGTGAAATCGCGGATGATCCTGGCGGGCGACCGAAGTTCACGCATGGCTGCCCTGTATCCGGCCGCCCGTTCCTCGAGCTCCCGCATGGGCTGCCAGAGGTCCTTCAGGAGATCGAGCCCAGGACCGCCATATGGGCGAAAATACCGCCCGGCAACCGCATCCAGCGAGCCTGCCGGCACCCCGACCGGCACGCAGCCGGCATAGGCGCATTCGACATATTTCATCAGCTCGACATTGTAGCGCGTCCCGCAAAGGAAGAAGTGGCTGAATTGCGCCGCAAGACCGATGTAGCGCGCATGCGTGAAGTCATGACGGGGTGGCTTGCCATGTTCGGGATATCCCGGGTGTTTCAGGTCGAAGATGAACAGTCGCAGCCAAGGAAAGCGCGCACGCCGGCGACGCAAGGCATAGCGCACCGGGTATAATGTTCTGGAATTGCTGCCCGACAGGAAGACCCCGCGGCGACGGCCGGCCAAGGGAATCTCGACCTCCCGCGAGGTATCGTAGGGATAGGGCAAATGGACCACGCGAGAGACTTTCAGCGTCCCTACGAATGCCAGGAATGGCCCCTCGGGATCATAGGTCGTGGCATAGTGAACGCCGGGATGGTCGGCGCAATCGAAGATGAACCTGACACAGGGGTTGGTTGTCTCCGGCATGTCCGAATCGCTGACCCGGAAAAAGAGCGCGGGCCTGTCGCTTGCGGGGACCGCCAGGTGCTTTTTCAGCACCTCGACGTCTCCGGGCTCCAGGCGATTGTCGACGACGGCGACCTCGCAATGGCCCCTGCCGATCTGGCTGATCGGCCGGGCCTCCCATGAAAACGGCCTGGCGAAGGCCGGGCCCACGCCTGGGTAGATCGCCTTGTCATATGGATGCGTGTCCGAATGGAAATAAATGATTCGCAAAAGCAAATTCCCCCGAATTGCCTGGCACCAGCGAACCGAAGCCCCGCCCTCGAGGCCGATTGCCGTCGGATTTTGTACGCTTCCGCGCGTGAGGCGGGCAACTGGGAAGCCTGTTCATGTCAAACAAGTGATCGAGTTTCCCGGTTGCCCGAGATTCGCAATTCTTAAATATGGGTAAACAATTTCATTTTAATTTATTGAAAATAAAGCACAAAATCGCCGTTTTCCAGTTTTGCGCAATGTGCGTGCAATTTTCACTTGCGAGATACCAGGCGTCTTTCAGGTGACGGACCGCGCGGCGATCTACCCGTACCACATAGCCGGCGAAAGCCGGTCCCAGAACCGCGCGGCCATCCAGAAAGACACCAATCGGAGCTGACCGCCCCAATGGTCAGGGTCCTCAGCAGTTAACCAGCGTATCGGGTGCGGATGCGCGTTTGTGTTGGAGTAATGCAGTGTCCCCTCAAGCAAAGATCGTCCTGACGGCGGGTGCCCTTGCCGTCTGCCTCCTCGGGCCGGCAACAGCCGCCGACCTCTCGCCTGCCTACAACGACCCTCCTGCCTCCCAATGGAGCGGCGCCTATGTCGGCGTCCATGGCGGCACGGCATTCACGGGAATGCCGAACCCGTTCGCCGGCCGAAACGGCTTCAGCGGCGGCGTCCAGGCAGGCTACAACCAACAGATGGGCCCGGCGGTTCTCGGCGCCGAGATCGAAGGTTCCTATCTGGGCGGTGCCGAGCACAATGTCCAGGGCGGCAAGATCAAGGAAAAATGGCGTGGCGCGGCCAAGGCGAAGGCCGGCGTGAGCTTCGACCAGACGCTGCTGTTCGGAACCGGCGGCGTGGCCATGACCAGGTTCGACAAGGGCGACGGCGTGAGCAGCAGCGACGGATGGAAGGTCGGTTACCTCGTCGGCGCCGGCATCGAGCAGGGCTTCGCCGGCGGCCTCTCGGCCAAGGTCGAGTACGACTATGTCCGCACCCCCGACGTGGAAACGACGTCGGCCCTTGGCAGGTCCAAGGAGACGATCGGCAGCCACGAGCTGAAAGCCGGCATCAACTACCGGTTCTAGAAACAGCAGGCGGCCGACCTCGATCGCGCGATGGCCGCGGCATCGCGCGATCTTCTTGTTCTTGATGCCTGGACGCAGACATCCCGCCCGAGGCGACGAAGCATTCCATGCTTGTCGCAATGTCGATGTAATCTTCGCAATCTAGGTCGCCTGCGTGAATTTTCACCATGGGAATCAGCAATGTCCACGCATCGCCCGGGCCGACGGACGTCCAAGCTATTGTTCATTGCTATCGCGCTCGCATTGGCGGGCTGCGCCTCCGACATCATGAAGAACTATGTCGGACAGCCGGTCGAATCGGTCGTTCTGGATTACGGGCCGCCAACGGCGATCGTCGACCTCGGCCGGGGAGAACGCGCCTATCAGTGGCGCCAGGTCTCGACGTCAGCGGTTTCCGGGACATCCAGCGGCGAGGTTCGCCACACAAAACACCGAACCGTCTATGAAGAGACCGAAACGCCCGGCTATATCGAGCGCAAGGAATGCTTCTACACATTTTACGCCCGCGCTTCCGGCGGCCGCTGGTTCATCACCAATTTCCGCCGGCCGAAGCTGGAATGCGAGTGAACCGCCGTGCCGCAAATTCCGCGGCCACGCGCTAAGGAGAACGCCAATGCGCGTCCTGCTGATCGAGGATGAACCGGAAATGGCCTCCGTGCTGAAGGCCGCTCTGGAGCGCCTGGACATCATCGTCGACCATGCCGCGACCTTGGCCGATGCGGAGGCGGTGGCTCGTTTGGGCCATCACGACGCCGTGGTGCTGGACCGCCGGCTGCCGGATGGCGATGGCCTCAGCCTGATCCCGCGCCTGCGCGCCCTGCATCTGGATGTGCCGGTGATCGCGCTGACGGCGATGAGCGGGCTGGAGGACCGGGTTGCCGGGCTCGATGCCGGCGCCGACGATTACATGGTCAAGCCTTTCGCCACGGTGGAACTCGTCGCGCGGCTCCACGCCTTGCACCGCCGCTCGTTCACCTCGCGCGCCAATCAGACAATGGTCGGCCGCCTCACCTATGATTTCCGCCATCGCGAGGCGCTGGTCGAGGATCACGCGCTCGATTTGCCCCGGCGTGAAAGGCTGGTGCTTGAAACGCTGATCCGCCGGCCGGGCCGGACCATCATGCGCAGCGCTCTCGAGGAGGCCGTCTACGCCCTGGACGACGAGATCGGCTCGAATGCGCTCGACGCACATGTGTCGCGGCTGCGCCGCAAGCTCGACGATGTCGCCGCCGGCATCGAGATACGAGCGATCCGCAATCTCGGTTATCTCCTGCGGGCAGCCTCGTGAAGAAAGTGCGCGCACGCTCGTTGCAATGGGTCCTGGTCCGCCGGCTGATCCTGCTGCAGGCGGCGACGCTGCTCCTCTTCATCGTGCTGTGCGCGGCAGCCCTTTGGATCGCCAATCCGAGCCTGCTCATCGACAACGAGGCTGCCGTCGCGGCCGTCAAGGATGCCGTCGACCGCGACAAGGACGGCAGGCTGGTCGTCCGTGAAACGGAAGAGCTTACCGCGTTCCGCCAGAGCTTCCCCAATGTCTGGTACATCGTTCGCGACGATAGCGGGCAGAGCGTCCGTTCCGGCACGATCCCGGATGTCTACACCAAGGACTTCGGCGTCCTGCTCGGCGAGGCAGACCACGCCACGATCGGATTCTCCGACAAGGACATGCGGCCGGAAGCCTATATCGAAAACGCTTCGACCAAAGCCGGCGCGGTACGGATCATCGCCGCGACGCAGTCGTCGCGCCAGGAGACCGACGGGCTCGAGATCAACATTTCGGCCACGGTGGAGGTCGCCCGGTATCCGGACGGCAGCAGGAACTGGGAACGCGCGCTGCCGGCGCTGGCGCTCGTCATCGCGATCCTGCTGTTGCCCATCGTCCTCGTCATGGGCGCCACCACACTGGTGACGACGCCGGCCGTGGTCCGCCGCTCCCTTGCCGGCCTTGTCGAAACCGTCCGCCAGGCGGCGCGCATCGATATCGGCACCCGTGCGATGCAGCTGCCGGTCAAGCACGTGCCGCAGGAGATCGCGCCGCTGGTGCATGCCTTCAACGAGGCTCTGGCGCGCCTCGCGCAGGGGTACGACCGGCACAACCGTTTCCTCACCGACGCGGCGCACGAACTGCGCACGCCGATCGCCATCCTGCGTACACGCGCCGAGCTGCTGCGGCAGGAGCCGCAAAGCACGCGGCTGCTGCATGATATCGAGCGCCTGTCGCATCTCGCACAGCAACTGCTCGATCATCAATTGCTCGACCGCCCATCCGACCAGCGCGAGATCGTCGATCTCGACGATCTTGTCAGCCGGGTGGCGGCCGACTTCGCGCCGCTCGCCATCGAGGCCGGCTACGACCTTGCCTTCGAGCCGTCGCCCGACAAGACACGCGTCGAAGTCAACGTGCTGCAGATCGAGCGGGCGCTCGCCAACCTCGTGCGCAACGCCATCGAGCATGGCGGCGGCGGCGGTACCATCACGATTGCGATCGACCGGACGGGTGGCATCGAGGTGCGCGACGAAGGCCCGGGCATTCCCGTGGAAGAGCGCGAGAATGTGTTCGAGCCCTTCTATCGCCTGCAGCCGCAATCGCGCGGGGCCGGGCTGGGACTGAATCTCGCCCGGCAGATCGCGCTGCTGCATGAGGGAACCATCCGTATCCTGGCGGGCTCATGGCGCGGTGCCCGCATCCGCATGGAACTGCCGGTTCGTTCGTGACCCGGCCGTTGACGGCGCCGAACGCATATCGGCCAGCCAGCCAGTGGCCACGCCGGCTCCTGACTTATCTGTTTTCTAACCAATTGCTGCTATTGTCATCTCCACAGTGGGAGCCAGGCTTTGGCGGGAACGGGAAAAATCGGCGCGCACCGCGCACCCATGTTGTCGGTCGTCGTGCCTTGCTACAATGAACGCGCCGGCGTGGCGGAGCTTCATCGGCGTGTCAGCGCGGTATGCCTCGAGCAAAGCCTCCCCTACGAGATCGTGCTCGTCATCGACGGGGCGACCGACGGCACTCGCGAGGCCATTTTCGACCTGGCCGAAAAGGACGACCATGTCGTCGCCATCGATCTTGCACGCAACTACGGCCACCAGATCGCCTTGAGCGCCGGGCTGGAGTTCTGCCGCGGCCAGCGCATTCTCATTCTCGACGCCGATCTCCAGGATCCGCCCGAACTGCTGGGGGCGATGATGGCGAAGATGGATGAAGGCTTCGACGTCGTCTACGGCCAAAGGGTGAAACGGGAGGGCGAGAGCTGGTTCAAGCTGGCCTCCGCCTCGATGTTCTACCGCCTGCTCGGCAGGATGGTCGATGTCGAGATCGCGCCGGACTCCGGAGATTTCCGGCTGATGAGCCGCCGTGCGCTGGACCATCTGATTGCAATGCCCGAACGCTACAGGTTCATTCGCGGCATGGTGAGCTGGATCGGGCTGAGGCAGGTCGCCTTCCCTTATGAACGGCACCGGCGCTTTGCCGGCACCACCCACTATCCGCTGAAGAAGATGGTTCTTCTGGCGATCGACGCAATGACCAGCTTTTCGATCGTGCCTTTGCGCTTTGCCTCGCTGCTGGGGATGATGTTCGGCCTGCTCGGCCTGGTCGTGCTCAGCTATACGCTGTTCGAATGGTCTCGCGGCAATGTGCTGCCCGGCTGGACGAGCCTTGCCGCGATCATGCTTATACTAGGAAGCGTACAGCTTCTGGTGCTGGGCATCTTCGGCGAGTATCTCGGCCGCATGTACATGGAAACGAAGCGGCGGCCGCTCTATTTCGTCAACGGGATCGTTTCGCGCAGCGAGCCAGCCCAGGGTCTGCCCGCGCATCGTCTGCAGGAGATGGCGAAGAGAGCCGCCCGTGCTTGAGGCCGAATTCGACCAGTTTGCGCGCGAGTACCAAGAGCAGCATGCCGCGAGCATAAGGCTTAGTGGCGAGACGCCGGACTTCTTCGCGAAATACAAGATCGACGACGTCGCGGCGACACTGAGACGGGCCGGCGTGAAACCCAGGCGCATCCTCGACTTCGGTGCCGGCGTCGGCAATTCGCTCGGCCATATGCGCGCAGCGTTTCCCGACAGCGAGATCGTCCTGCTCGATCCTTCGCGGGAATCGCTCGACATCGCCAGCAAGCGCTTCCCCGATCAGGCCGCGTTCACGCATTTCGACGGCCAGACAATCCCCTTCGCCGACCATAGCTTCGACCTTGTCTTCGCGGCTTGCGTTTTCCATCACATCCCCGAAAACCTTCAGATCGGATTGTTCGCCGAGATCGGCAGGGTGCTGGCCAATGGCGGCAGTTTCTTTGTCTTCGAGCACAATCCGTGGAATCCTTTGACCACCCACGCGGTAAGGAATTGCGCCTTCGACGAGAACGCGGTCCTGATAAGCTCGCCAGAGATACGCAGGCGAATGGCCGCGGCGGGTTTTTCCGGCACTCGGATCGTCTATCGGATTTTCTTTCCCAGACCGCTTGCAAGGCTGCGGCCGTTCGAGCGTTTCCTGACCAAGATACCTGTTGGAGCCCAATATTTTGCGCATGTGGTCAAGCCGCTCGTTTGACTGTCCGGGGATGCTGTTATCCGACGCCGTCGGCCTGTTGAGCACGACGCTGGGATATGCGGTCATTCCAGCCGGGCTGGAGCTCTCATCGAAAACCGTTTGTCCATCTGGCGGGAAACCGGCTGTTCGCCGCCGTTTTTCATTCCGGCTAAGCCCGTTTCGTTCTCCGCCGGCGGCGCGGATGCCCCGATCGGTTGACAAGAATAGAGGCAAAATGGCCCGGAGCGCGACATGAACCAGGCTGAGGCAATCGTTCCGACCACGTCGCGGCTCGAGGATGCACAGCGCATCAGGCTGATATTCTGCCTGTTTGCCGCCTCCATTGCAGCTGCTGGATTGGCCCCATTCGCGGGTGCGACCCTCAAGGACCCCGACAGCTGGTGGCACGTGAAAGTCGGGCTGGATTTCCTGGCAAACCGGGCATTTCCAACGGTCGATCCCTATTCCTACACTTTTGCCGGGCATCCGTGGATCGCAAAGGAATGGCTGGGGCAGGTCTTTCTGAGCCTTGCCTACCGTAGCGGCGGATGGACTGGTGTCGCCACGCTGATCATCGCCGCGATAGGGCTGACAGTCTCCGTGACGGCATGGTTCCTCAGCGCGTGGCTGAAGCCGGTACTGGCGGTAGCGCTGACGTTCATCCTGGCCATCCTGATCGCACCTGTCTATACGGCGCGTCCCCACGTCTTCACCTTGCCGATCATCGTCACCTGGACGGCGGTGTTGTTTCGTGCATCGGCGGAGGAGAAGGCCCCGCCGTGGTGGCTCCTCGCGCTGGTTGTGCTCTGGGCCAACCTGCACGCTACCTTCACCTTGAGCTTCGTCATCGCCGCCTTCGCCGGTCTCGATCTCGTGGCGCGCACCGGCCTGTCGAAACCCGCTCTTTTGACGAAGTGGGTTGCGTTTGGCCTGCTCTGTCCGCTGGTCAGCCTGATCCATCCCTATGGTGTGCAAGCCATTCTGGCCACGTTCACCGTCGCCCATGGCAATGAAGCAGTACCGCTGATCCTGGAGTGGCGGCCGTTCAATGTCCAGGAACAGGATCTCCAGGAAGCCGCTATACTGGTGGCGCTTTTCGGGCTTATAACGTCACGGCTGCGGATCGGCTGGGCCAAGGCGTTGTTCGTCGTCTTCACCTTGCATGTCTACCTGTCGCACCAGCGCTTCGTCTATCTGTTCTTCCTGCTTGTTCCTGTGGTGGTGGCGGTCGAAGTCGCGCGCCAGTACCCCTCTTTGTCAGCCGGCGCCTGGCTGAGCGAAAAGCGTGACGTACTGGAAAAGTTCTTCGCCAGCCGGTTCCATCTGCTCTGCGGCGCGACGGCCGTGTTGCTGGTCGGCGCGGTCCTTGCGCTCAACAACGCCTACCAAGTCGCAGCGAGCCCGAAGACATCGGCCAGCGGCGCCCTTGCGTTCGCCAGCGCTCACCACCTGTCCGGCAACGTGATGAACTCCTACAATTTCGGCGGCACGCTGATTTTCCACGGCATCAAGACCTATATCGACGGCAGGACGGACCAACTGTTCCAGGACGGGTTCACGAAAACGGATGAGGCGACGGGTCAAACCGGCGGCAAACCGCTGCTCGAGGCCCAGTTGAAGAAATACGCCATCGGCTGGGCACTGCTTACAGCCGATGACACCCGCATCCCCTTCTTCGATGAACTGGGCTGGAAGCGGGCCTATGCCGACGACTACGCCGTGATCTACCTGCCCGGCGCCTGATTCATCCCGTTCCGGCAAATCGGCGTCGCCAGCGTTCGAAGCCTGGCATTCGTCTTGACATGTATGTTGCAGTGCAGCAAAGTTGTGCTGCAGAGCACATTCCGTGGGACCCACGAGCCACGATTTTTCGCACGACCGGGGATTGCCGTATGAGGAGCATTTCAGGCTCCGCCGCACGACCATCGCCGGCCACGGCATACGGACCGGTCGAATGAATTACAGGCGTGATATCGATGGCCTGCGGGCCGTTGCGGTGCTGCCCGTCGTGCTCTTCCATTTCGGCGTGTCCGCCATTCCCGGTGGCTTCACCGGCGTCGACATCTTCTTCGTCATATCGGGCTATCTGATCAGCGGCAGCCTGCTCGATGATCTCGAGCGCGGCCAATTCTCGATCGGACGCTTCTACTGGCGTCGCGCACGGCGCATCCTGCCGGCGCTGACCTTCGTCATCCTGCTTGCAAGCATTGCGGCCTGGTTCATCCTGCTGCCGTCGGACCTGCACGAATTCAGCCTCAGCGTGATCGCGGCCTCGACCTTCTGGTCGAACATCTATTTCTGGAAGACGACGAACTATTTTTCGATCGACGCCGAACTGCGGCCGCTGCTGCACACATGGTCGCTTTCGGTCGAGGAGCAGTATTACATCTTCGCGCCGATCCTTGTGTATCTGATCTACCGGTATGCCTCGAAGCGCTGGCTGACGATACTTCTGCCGATCGCCATCGGCAGTTTTGCCCTGGCGGTCATGGCGACGACGCTGGCGCCGACCGCCGGCTTCTACCTCTTGCCGACACGTGTCTGGGAACTGGCGCTGGGCGCCATGCTGATGCTGAAAAGGCCGCCGCCACTAGCCAGCCGGCCGGCAACGGAACTGGTCGGCCTGGCCGGCTTTGCCCTGCTTGCATTCGGCTTCCTGACGATTTCGGAGAGCGATCCGTTTCCTGGCTACAACGCCCTGTTTCCCTGCATCGGAACCGCTCTGCTCATCTATGCGGGCCAGAATCACCCCGACCGGCCCGTGCCTGTCGCCACGCGCGTGCTTCAATTCTCTCCGATGGTCTGGGTCGGCCTCATCTCCTATTCGCTCTACCTTGTTCACTGGCCGATCAATTCCTTCGTCCACTATCTCTCGCTGAAAGCCATCTCGGTGCCGACGATCGTCGCGATGACGGTGGCGAGCTTCGCCCTGGCGACCTTCTCGTGGAAATATGTCGAGCAGCCTTTCCGGCGGAAGCGACCCTTTACCGCCCCGCTGCCGATCTTCGCCTTTTCGGCGACGGCGATTGCCCTGCTGTGCGTCGGCGGTCTGGCCGGCGTGCTCGGCAACGGCTTTCCGCAGCGGTTCCCTGATTTTTCGACGCAACGCATCCTGGTGGGTGACTGGCGCAACGGCGTCTGCTTCAACGAAGGCGGGAATCGGATCGAGGATTGGAACCTTGCCGACTGCACGCGCACGCACGGCTTTCCCACCAATGTGCTGCTGTGGGGCGATTCTTTCGCGGCTCACTATGTTTCGGGCCTGGAGGCCAACGCGCAGAAAATCGAGGCCAACGTCATCCAATATACCTATGCCGGCTGCCCACCCAACCTGTCCTATTTTTCCTATGCCCGGCCGGCCTGCACCCGCTTCAACGAACGGGCGCTGTCGATCATCCGCGATGCCAATATCCAGGCGGTGATCCTGAGCGGACGATGGACGGATTACCAGGCAAGGGGCTTCGACGGATTGCAAACGACGATCGACCGGCTGCGCGACATGGGTGTCAAGGTCTATGTCATCGGCCAGTCTCCGGAGTTCATCGCCGACGTCCAGAAGATCGCTTTCTTTGCAAAACACGAGGGCGCCGTGAACACATCCTGGCCGATGGCCATGGATCCCGACATCAACAAGCAGGTGCAGCCCTTCGCCAAAGGCGCGACCTTCATCGATCCGCTTACCTATCTGTGCGACGCCACCGGCTGTTCCTATGCGGATGCCACCAGCAAGCAGTTTCTCTATTTCGACTATGGCCATTTCTCTTCCGCCGGCGCGACGCTGGCTATCTCGAAATACTGGCCGAGCTTCGCCGCCGGCGGCGAAGTCGCAAAGGTCAGGGAGCAGGCGCCGACCGTCACCAGGTGAGTTGGCGAAGCCCGCGTCGTGACACTGCTTTGCGATTGCCCGAAGCCATGCCGTCATGATAACGAGGCTGCAGCGCGGGTATGATGTAATGGTAGCCTGTCAGCTTCCCAAGCTGAACGCGCGGGTTCGATTCCCGCTACCCGCTCCAGCCTGAAACCGAAAAGTCGGTTGCTGATCCGGCCCACGCAGGAACCTGTCCACCCGAGCCGATTCAGCATTTCACGGAATCGCTGACCCGCTCTAACTCTTTGTTTTCACGCAATTCCCAAGGGGAAGCGCTACGCGCTTCTCCCGGGAAAACCGCTATGCACTTTTCCTGGAATTGCCCTTGGCGAGACTAAAGAGGCATTCAGGCCTGGCCGGTTCGCATCTGCTTCTTGAGGAGGAACCGGGCGAGGTTGCTGATATTCCGCGGTGCCACCTTCCTGGGCAGATGCGCCAGTAGGTCTTCCGATTTGACGTCGTTGCGGAACCGCTCGGCCCAATCTTCGGTGAGGTCGTCCCGCTGCAGGCGCAAATTCGTCTCGAACTCTCCGTCCGGCATTTCCATCGACAATTGCCGAGCCACCGACGCGACGTACGGACGAGGATCGTCCAACAGATCCTCATAGAAAAAGTGATCGTAATGCAGATCGGCCAGCCGCAGATATGCCTCCCAGAAGGCATAGCTCTGCTCGATCAGAAAATAGGCCTGGCAGATGCCGGCGAAGTCGTATTGCGGAACCAGGTCCGCGCCGTCCATCGTGCTTCTCCAATGGCCTGACGCCTTCGCCCGGCAATAGGAAATCGCCTGGCGAAGACGGTCCCGCCGCTCCAGCAGGACCAAACCCATGGCATGGCGCCGGCCGCATTCCGCCAGGAAGTCGGCTCCATATTTGGCCTGCGACCAGTGAAGGTGCCGTGGAAACAGCTTGACGGCGAACGTGCCGTTCGCGGTCCCGCCGCGATCGATCACGGCGGACAGCAGGTCATCGAAGGATTTCGGCTTGCACCCGAGATTGGTCGTGTCGAGCCACTCGGCGGAGTTGCCGAACAATCCCGTGCTGTTTGTGAGACTGCCAAGCCATTCGGAACCGCTACGGGCTTCGGTAAGTATCGCCACGCCTTTCATGCGTGCGGATTGCCCGCGGCCTGTCCGACCTCGATTGCAGAAAGCCGTTCTTCCTGATCGCCCCTCGACATGTCAAAGCTCCGCTTAAACAGCGCCTCAACGAACAAAGGCTCATATGGTTCCGTAGATTCGACCTCACGCCAAGGCAAAATGCAGGCCATACACGTTACACTGGTCGATCAACGCCGTACGCGCAAAGGCCGGCCACGTTGTGGTGGTCGGCCTTTGCGTCAACCGCAGAAGCGATTACAGCCAGACGCGCTCGCGCCAGCAGCGGACGCGGCGGCGGCCGTGGCGCCAGTAGCTGCGGCAAACCCGTCTCCAGCCGCGGCGGCGTCCATGGCGGCGACGCCAGTAGTCATCGTGGTAATCGTGGCCATGGTGGCCGCTGCGATGGGAGACCTGCTCCAGCGCGACTTCGTCGTCCCCTTCGAAGACAGCCGGATCTGGCTTGTCCAGCTCATCAAGAATTCCGGTGCCCTGGGGAATACCGGCAACCGCGCGGCCGGGTCCGGCCACGCTTGCAAATGCCACTGCCCCCGCAACGCCAAGCATTCCAGTAAGAAACTTCCGACGTTCCATAAAAACCTCTCGAGTTGTTGACCATCGACACCTCGTTCCCTCGCCCGAAACAGGCTCCAGCGCGCATGCCGATCGCTTCTGAACGCGCGGTGTCGGTTCTCGTTCCGTCACCCTACTTCGCGCAGGATGAAATCATGCAGCATCTTGGCCGCCGGCGAGAGCACGCGATTCCGGACCGTGATCAGGCTGTAGGGCCTGACCTCGATGTCGAACTCGGTCTGGACGACATCGATGGCGCCGGCAAGCCCGTCCGGATTCTGGATGAACTTCGCCACCTGCACCGAGACCGGTGCGATGGCATCGGATTGTGCAACCATGACCAGCGTGAGCAGCAGCGAGCTGGTGTTCAAGATCCGGTCCGGCAGCGCGATGTTGCGGTTCAGGAAATTGCTTTCCATCGCCTGGCGCAAGGGCGAACCGCCCGATTGGAAGACCCAGTCATAGGCGGCGGTGTCTTCCAGCCTGACCACATTGCCCCCGGCGAGCGGGTGGCCGCGGCGCACGATCAGGCAGGCTTTCTCGACGCCGATCACACGGGATTCGAACAGCCGCGGATTGAGGTCGTCGGGAATGCGGGCGATGATGAAGTCGTGGCGCGAGGCGATCAGCTCGCGGGCGAGCACGTTCGACGTCTCGACCTGCATGGTGATCTCGATGCGCGGGTAGATGCGGCGGATCTCGCGAATCGCCGGTACGGCCAATTCGATCGCCGGCGCGGTCACGGCACCGAGGAACACCGAGCCGCCCTTGCCGGCCTTGAGCTCGGCAATCTCGCGGTCGGCTTCGCGCATCTCGAGCAGGATCGACCGGGCCCGCCTGGCGAGCGCCTGGCCGTAGGGGGTAAGGGTCACGCCGCGCGGCAGCCGTTCGCACAGCTTTACGTCAAGCACCGCCTCCATCTCGGCGATCATGCGCGAGGCGGCCGGCTGGGAGATGTTCATGACCTGGGCCGCCGCGCTCACCCGTCCGTGGTCGTCGAGGGCGGCGATCATGCGCATGTGGCGCAAGCTCAAGCCACTGCGCAGGAGTGTCTCCCCATCTCCCGGGAGCTTCTCGTAACTTACTGGAATCGCATCGGGATCGCGCAATGCCGCCATGATCTTCCAGCCTTTCCGCCGGTTTCTTTCCGCATGCTAGATCATACCGGTTTCGGTATAGCAACCACCAAAGATCGCATTTGACAGTTATGGCAAAGGGACCCACCCTTCGCGCGCTCCGAGATGCAAGGGTCGGTAACGAACAAAATCGTATCGATTGAAACTGTGTCGCGGAGCCGATTGGGAGGATACCGGAGATCGATAAAGCCGACAGCGGCGCCTTTGCGCTCCTGTCTGGCTGCGCGGCCCGCGAAGCCCCGAGGTGTCGCGTCCATCAACCAGGGAGAGTAACGTGAAAATCATCAAGACGCTGGCCGCCGTCGCGGCCCTTGGCATCGCTGCCATGAGCTATCAGGCGCACGCGGCCGACAAGGGTCTTGTCGGCGTGCTGATGCCGACCAAGACCTCGCAGCGCTGGATCAATGACGGCGACGCCGTCAAATCCCAGCTCGAGGCGCTCGGCTACACTGTCGACCTGCAGTATGCGCAGGACGACATCCCCAACCAGCTCAGCCAGCTGGAAAACGAAATCACCAAGGGCCCGAAGGCGCTGATCATCGCCTCGATCGACGGCACCACCCTGTCGGATGCGCTGCAGAAGGCGAACGACGCAGGCGTCGTCGTGGTCGCCTATGACCGCCTGATCAAGAAGACCGCCAATGTCGACTACTACACCACTTTCGACAATTTCGGCGTCGGCGTGATCCAGGCGAATTCGCTGGTCAAGGGCCTCAAGGAGCGCTTCCCGAACACCAAGCCGTGGAACGTCGAACTGTTCGGCGGCTCGCCCGACGACAACAACGCCTTCTTCTTCTACAACGGTGCTATCTCCGTCCTGCAGCCATTGATTGACGACGGCTCGATCAAGATCAAGTCCGGCCAGACCGGCATGGACAAGGTCGGCACGCTGCGCTGGCTCGCCGCCACCGCCCAGGCTCGCATGGACAACCTCCTGTCGGCCAACTACTCGGACGGCAGCCGCGTCGACGGCGTCCTGTCGCCCTATGACGGCCTGTCGCGCGGCATCACCGCCTCGCTGCGCGCCGTCGGCTACGGCACGGACGCACAGCCCTGGCCGATCGTGACCGGTCAGGATGCCGAGACCGCCTCGGTCAAGCTGATCATCTCGGGCGAGCAGTACTCGACCGTGTTCAAGGACACCCGCGAACTGGCCAAGGCCACTGTGCAGCTGGTCGACAAGGTGCTCTCGGGCGGCAAGCCGGAAGGCCTCGATGAAAAGACCTACAACAACGACGTCAAGGTGGTTCCCTCGATCCTGCTGACGCCGCATGAGGTCGACAAGTCGAACTACCAGGCGATGGTCGTCGATTCCGGCTACATCAAGGCCGAAGACCTGAAGTAATCCCGGTTATAAAATCAGGGGTCCTGCGCAACGCAGGGCCCCTTTTCGTTCACAAGCGACCCCGGTATTGTTTCTGCCGGCCTAGAGCAATTCCAGGAAAAGTGCGCGGCGGTTCTCCGTCAGGAATTGCGTAAAAACAAGAAAGTCTAGGAGGAGCTTGCCCTGATGACCTCGACGATTTTGGAGATGCGCGACATCACCAAGACGTTCCCCGGCGTGAAGGCGCTGTCGAACGTCAACCTCAGCGTGGAGGAAGGTGAGATCCACGCCGTTGTCGGCGAGAACGGCGCCGGCAAGTCGACGCTGATGAAGGTGCTGTCGGGCGTCTATCCCTCCGGCACCTATGACGGCCAGATCATTTTTCAGGGCCAGGAATGCCAATTCAAGGGCATCCATGACAGCGAACACAAGGGCATCGTCATCATCCACCAGGAGCTTGCGCTGGTGCCGATGCTGTCGATCGCCGAAAACATCTTCCTCGGCAACGAGCACGCCAGATACGGCGTCATCGACTGGAACGCCAACGAGGCGCGCACCAGCGCCCTGTTGAAGAAGGTGGGCCTCAAGGAGGACCCAAAGACCCTGATCACCAATATCGGCGTCGGCAAGCAGCAGTTGGTCGAGATCGCCAAGGCGCTGAGCAAGGAAGTCAAGCTGCTGATCCTCGACGAGCCGACCGCATCGCTCAGCGAAAAGGACAGCCAGGCGCTGCTCGACCTGCTGCTCGAATTCAAGCGGCAAGGCATGACCTCGATCCTGATCTCGCACAAGCTCAACGAGGTGAACCGGGTCGCCGACAAGGTTACCGTGATCCGCGACGGGCGTACCATCGAGACGCTGGCCAAGAAGGATATTTCGGAGGACCGCATCATCACCTCCATGGTCGGCCGCTCGCTCGACGACCGCTATCCGCCGCGCGAGCCTGACATCGGCGAGGTCGTGTTCGAAGTGAAGAACTGGTCGGTCTATCACCCGATCCATGCCGAGCGGCAGGTGATCAAGGGCATCGACCTCAACGTGCGCAAGGGCGAGGTGGTCGGCATTGCCGGGCTGATGGGCGCCGGCCGCACCGAATTCGCCATGAGCCTGTTCGGCCGCTCCTATGGGCGCCGCATCACCGGCGAAGTGCTGCTCAAGGGCAAGGCGGTCGACGTCTCCTCGGTGAGCAAGGCGGTCCAACACGGGATCGCCTATGTGACCGAGGACCGCAAGACCTACGGTCTCAACCTCATCGATCATATCAAGCACAACATAACGCTGGCCAATCTGGGCGGCGTCTCGCGCCACAGTGTGATCGACGACATGCGCGAGCTCGCCGTTGCCAACGACTATCGAAAGAAAACCAACATCCGTGCATCGAGCGTCTATCAGATGACCGGCAATCTTTCGGGCGGCAACCAGCAGAAGGTGGTGTTGTCGAAATGGCTGTTCGCCGACCCGGAAGTTCTGATCCTCGACGAGCCGACGCGCGGCATCGATGTCGGCGCCAAGTACGAAATCTACACGATCATCGCGCGCCTCGCCGCTGAAGGTAAGGCGATCCTGGTCATCTCGTCGGAAATGCCGGAATTGCTCGGCATCACCGACCGAATCTATGTCATGAACGAAGGGCGCATCGTGGGCGAAATGCCCGCGGCGGACGCGAGCCAGGAAAAAATAATGCGGGCCATCGTTCGTGGAGAAGGAAAAGCAGCATGAGCACCGACAGCGCCCCCGCCCCGCAAGGCAACATCGCCGAAGAACAGCGTCCACGCATCGCCGTCTCGGCGCTGACGACGAACCTGCGCGAATATGGTCTGATTATCGCGCTGATCGTCATCATGCTGTTCTTCCAGTTCACCACGTCGGGAACGCTGTTCAAGCCGGTCAACCTAAGCAACCTGGTGCAGCAGAACTCGTTCATCATCGTGATGGCGCTGGGCATGCTGCTGGTCATCGTTTCGGGCTACATCGACCTCAGCGTCGGGTCGGTCGCCGGTTTCATCGGCGCGCTGGCGGCGAACATGATGGTCATCTGGCAGCTCGGACCGCTCAGCAATCCGCTGGTGGTCTCGATCGTCTGCCTGATCGTGGGCGGCCTGATCGGCGCGGCGCAAGGCTATTGGATCGCCTACCACCGGATACCGAGCTTCATCGTGACGCTGGCGGGCATGCTGATCTTCCGCGGCATCTGCCAGGCGCTGCTGGGCGGCGGCTCCTCGGTGGGTCCGCTTCCGGACGGCTTCAAGGCACTCAGCTCCGGCTTCATTCCTGATGTGATCGGCCCGCTGACGCTGATTGCGCCGACGGTAAACGCGGCCGGCAAGACCATTTTGGGCAGCGGCCTGACGCTGCACATGACGACGGTCGTGCTGGGGCTGATCGCCGTGCTGGCCTATGCCTATTTCGGGGTGAGGACACGGCGCAAGCGCGAGCGCCACGGCTATGAGGCCGAGCCCTTCCCCCTGTTCGTCATCAAGACGCTGGTTGCCAGCGCGCTGGCGCTGTTCCTGGTCTATGAATTCGCCAGCTACAGGGGCCTGCCGGTGGTGCTGCTCGTCATGGGCGTGCTGATCTCGCTGTTCGTCTTCGTTACCAAGCGCATGACCATCGGCCGCCGCATCTACGCGATGGGCGGCAACCCCAAGGCAGCGCAATTGTCGGGCATCAACACCGAGCGGCTGACGCTTCTGGTGTTCATCAATATGGGCGTGCTGTCGGCGCTCGGCGGCCTGATCATCGCCGCGCGTCTCGGCCAGGCCGTGCCGGCCGCGGGCCTCGGCAGCGAGCTCGACGTGATCGCGGCCGTCTTCATCGGCGGCGCCTCGGCGATGGGCGGCGTCGGCCAGGTGATCGGCGCGGTGGTCGGCGGCTTCATCATGGGCGTGATGAACAACGGCATGTCGATCATGGGCGTCAACGTCGACTGGCAGCAGGTAGTCAAGGGACTGGTGTTGCTCGGAGCCGTCATCTTCGACGTCTACAACAAGAACAAGGCTTAAGGGCTGGAGGCGAGGACTAGGAGGCATACGGGTTCTAGATCGCGAAGCTGCCGGCAGCCCGTCGGCACCAAGAAGTCCGGGGAAGGACCAGGCTCGCGAACGCAATCCGGACGAAGCGTTTCAACCGTGGCGCGTTTCCGCGCCGCGCCGGTCAGGATTTTGCCGATGGCAGCCGGACACGGAAAAATGAGAGAGGACTGATCATGCTGATCTCGCAGATTCTCGACGACGCCGAGACGATCCGTGTCGTTGCCCGCAGCGGCGGGAAGACCCGGATCATCAACGGCGCGCGCAGCGTCTATTCGCTGGCGATGGAGGCCGCCCGCACCGGTGTCGGCCTGGCCGCCCTGATCGAACGCAAGGGACTTGGCGAGACGGTCGATCTCGACGCCGCCTACAAGAGGGGACGGCTCCTGTCGCCGATCAATCACCCCGACCCGGCGCATCTGCACCTGACCGGCACGGGGCTGACGCATCTCGGGTCGGCCGCGACGCGCGATTCCATGCACAAGAAGCTCAGCACCGACGGCGAGGAGCAGCTCACCGATTCGATGAAGATGTTCCGCATGGGGCTGGAAGGCGGCAAACCCGCCAAAGGCCAGGTCGGCGTACAGCCGGAATGGTTCTACAAGGGCAACGGCACCATGGCGGTCGCGCCTGGCGCGGCGCTGATGTCGCCGGCCTTTGCCAAGGATGCCGGCGAAGAACCCGAGGTCGCCGGGATCTATGTCATCGGCGACGACGGCGCGCCGTTCCGCGTCGGCTTCACGCTGTCGAACGAATTCTCGGACCATGTGACCGAGCGCGTGAACTATCTCTTCCTCGCCCACTCCAAGCTGCGCAATGCCTCGTTCGGGCCGGAAATCCTGATCGGAGACCTGCCTTCGGACATCCGCGGCACGTCGCGCATCCTGCGAGACGGCAAGACATTGTGGGAGAAGCCGTTCCTGTCGGGCGAAACGAACATGTCGCACACCATCGCCAATCTCGAACACCACCACTTCAAATATTCGGCCTTCCGCCAGCCGGGCGACGTGCATGTGCATATGTTCGGCACCGCGACGCTATCCTTCGCCGACGGCATCAACACGGAAGCAGGCGACGTGTTCGAGATCGAGGCAGGGGATTTCGGCCTGCCGCTGCGCAACCCGCTGGAAATCGAAAAGCCGGTGAAGGTGGCGGTGAAGGCGCTGTAAAAGCCACGGGGGCGTCATCCCCCTCTCGTGGGGAGATCGGCAGCTTCGACCTTAGCGCACCGCGCGGAAATGCTTTGAGAGCTTGAGGCCTTGCGCCTGGTAGTTCGAGCCCAGGTCGGTGCCGTAAAGCGCCCGCGGCCGCTTCAGCATGTGCTCGTAGACCAGCCGGCCGACGATCTGGCCATGGTCGAGGATGAACGGGACTTCGTGGCTGCGCACTTCGAGCACCGCCCGGCTGCCGGTGCCGCCGGACGCCGAATGGCCGAACCCCGGATCGAAAAAGCCGGCATAGTGGACACGGAACTCGCCGACCAGCGGATCGAAGGGCGTCATCTCGGCGGCGTAGAGCGGCGGCACATGCACCGCCTCCTGGCTGACGAGGATGTAGAACTCGTCGGGATCGAGCACCAGTTCGCCGGCGCCGCTCTTGTGGATCGGCTCCCAGAAATCGACGACGTCCTGTGCGGCACGCTTGTCGACATCGACGAGGCCGGTGTGGTGCTTGCCGCGATAGCCGACCAGCCCATCCTTGTCGCCATTGAGATCGATCGACAGCGCGATGCCGCCGCCGGAAATGTTCGGCGGATCGGTGGCGACCAGCATTTCGGCGTTGTGCAATTCATGCAGTTCGGCTTCCGATAGCAGTGCGTTGCCTGTACGGAAGCGGATCTGCGACAGGCGCGAACCGGTGCGCACGACGATCGGAAAAGTGCGCGGACTGACCTCGAGATAGAGCGGGCCGTGATAGCCGGCGGCGATCTTGTCGAACTCGTGGCCGCGATCGGTCATGACGCGGGTGAAGATGTCGAGCCGCCCGGTCGAGCTCTTCGGATTGGCCGAAGCCGAAATGCCAGCCGGCAG
The DNA here is from genome assembly GCF_004791165.1 of Mesorhizobium sp. M8A.F.Ca.ET.218.01.1.1. Lineage (GTDB taxonomy): Bacteria > Pseudomonadota > Alphaproteobacteria > Rhizobiales > Rhizobiaceae > Mesorhizobium. The sequence continues at coordinate 358,380 of NZ_SRUZ01000001.1, forward strand.
GGCCAGACTTTCGAGCAGCGGCACGATATAGACGCAGCCGGTTTCGAGAACCGCGCCTTCGGTCAGATTAATCTCGTGGAGTTGCAGCCGATCGAGCTTTTCCGAGACCTTGTGGTTGGGGCCGGGCAGGAACGAGGCGCGCACCCGCCAGGCCTTTTTCCCCAATCTGAGATCAAGGCTCGCCGGCTGGATCTGATCGGCATCGAGCGCGCGCGGCGACTTCAGCGCGCCGGACTTGAACAGCGCCGAAATGTCCTGATCGGGAAGAATGCCTGTCTGCCGCAAAGTCTGGCTCCGCCCAAGACTGGTCTCTTTTGGTGCAGGTTCTTGCCGCAAAACCACTGGGCACTTTTGCGGAACCTGCCTTGGTACAAACCTCTTAATGAAGCCGGCAATTGACGCAAGCGTGGCGCGGGTCTAAAGGGTCGTTATCCCGTGGTGATTTGGCCGGTCGGCTTGCAGCCACGTTAAACAAGTCGCTAAAGGACCGTCGGGCCGCAAGGCCGTATGGACCGGTTGCGACTTTCGCGGCCGGTTTTTTTGTGTCTGGAACAAAGCGATGAGCACCAAGAAGCGCAACTGGAAACCTCAGACGGCACTCGTGCATGGCGGAACCCTGCGTTCCCAATTCGGCGAAACCGCCGAGGCGATGTACCTGACCCAGGGCTATGTCTATAAAACCGCCCAGGCGGCGGAAGCCCGCTTCAAGGGCGAAGAGCCTGGCTTCATCTATTCGCGTTACGCCAACCCGACCGTCGACATGTTCGAAAAGCGCATGTGCGCTCTCGAAGGCGCCGAGGACGCGCGCGCCACGGCGTCGGGCATGGCGGCGGTGACCGCGGCCCTTCTGTGCAGCGTCAAGGCCGGCGATCATATCATTGCGGCGCGCGCGCTGTTCGGCTCCTGTCGCTGGGTGGTCGAGACGCTGGCGCCGCGCTATGGCATCGAGGCGACCTTGGTCGACGGCACCGATATCGCCAATTGGGAAAAGGCGGTCAGGCCGAACACCAAGCTGTTCTTCCTGGAAAGCCCGACCAATCCGACGCTGGAAGTCGTCGACATATCAGCCGTCGCCTCGCTTGCCAATTCGATCGGCGCGCGGCTTGTCGTCGACAATGTCTTCGCCACGCCGCTGCAGCAGAAGCCGTTGCAGCTTGGTGCGCACATCGTCGTCTACTCGGCCACCAAGCATATTGACGGCCAGGGCCGTTGCCTCGGCGGCGTCATCCTGTCGGACAAGAAGTGGATCGACGAAAACCTGCACGACTATTTCCGCCACACCGGCCCCAGCCTGTCGCCGTTCAATGCCTGGACCTTGCTGAAGGGGCTCGAAACGCTGCCGCTGCGCGTGCGCCAGCAGACGGAAAGCGCCGGCAGGATCGCCGACTTCCTGGCCGAGCAGCCGCAGATCGCCCGCGTCATCTATCCCGGCCGCGCCGACCATCCGCAGGCCGCCATCGTCAAGAAGCAGATGTCGGGCGGCTCGACGCTGATCTGCCTCGACGTCAAGGGCGGCAAGCCGGCGGCCTTCGCGCTGCAGAACGCCCTCGACATCGTGCTGATCTCGAACAATCTCGGCGATGCCAAGAGCCTGATCACCCATCCGGCGACGACGACGCACAAGAACCTGAGCGACGAGGCCCGCGCCGAACTCGGCATCGGGCCAGGGACGCTCAGGCTGTCGGTCGGCCTGGAGGACGCCGACGACCTGCTGGAAGACATCGCGCAGGCGCTGAAGACCGCCAAATAGGCTGTTTGGGAGCGTCGGTCGCGGCGATCAGGCGCGCGACGGCGTCTCCTCCAGTTCGGCCGCCTTGGTGCGGATGGTCATTACGTTGCCGCGCCAGTCGACGGCGCCGCCGAGCCAGCCGCGCGCCCAGAGGGTTGGGAGCATCACGTCCCGCGCAATCATGGCCGCGACCATGCGCGGCGACAGGTACCAGCCCTTGGACAAGGCCAGTGCGCACTCCGGAAGGTAGAAGGCCGCCAACACGGCAATCGCGGTTGCCCAGAGGCTGATGCCGGCGCTCGCCGCAGCAACCAGGGCAAGCGCGAGAGGCACCGCCGCGCCGGTCAGGATTTCGGGCGCGAAGAACAGCGGGAAGGTGACGCGGCGCAGGCGCGCCCAGCGGGCCTGACGCGACCAGATCTCGCCAAGCGTGCGCTGGCCGAGCGGCTGCTCGAAGGGCGCGGCAACGAGATTGACGCGCAAGCCGAGGCCGTTCACCAGCTTGGTGGCGGCAGCGTCCTCGGCGATCTCGGCGGCCAGCGCCCGAATGCCGCCATTGGCATCCAGCATCGGCTTGTTCCACAGCATGCTCTTGCCCTGGGCAAAGCCGAGGCCGAGCGCCTCGCCGGCATACTGCCAGCGGGCCTGCAATGTGTTAAGGAAGGCGCATTCGACATCGGCCCAGAAACCCTCGGGCCGCGAGCCGATCGGCGTCGAGCAGACAAGGCCGGTGTCGGGCCGCCATGCCGCCATCATGTGCTCGACATAGTTCCTCGGCATCAGGACGTTGGAATCGGCAAGGATGACCCAGTTGTGGCGTGCCGCTTCCCAACCCTTGACGCAATTGTTGAGCTTTGGATTGGCGCTGACGCGGTCGTCACCGATCAGCAGCCGGGCCGGCACCTTGGGAAACCGGGCAATCGCCCTGTTTATCAGTTTGACCACCGGATCGTCGGGATGGGCGACGCAGAAGATCAGTTCGTAGCGTGGCCAGTCGAGGGCGAAGGCGCGTTCCAGCGTCTCATGCGTGAACGGCTCGACGCCCCGCGACGGGACGACGATCGAGACCGGTTGCGGCTTGCCGGCTGGCGGGGCGATCGTGTTGCGCCGTTTCAGCTGTGAAGCGGCGAGCGAAATGCTGGCGGCGTTTGAAAGGATGAGTGCGGTCGAAAGCGAGGCGGCTATGAAGGTGAGTTCCATCGAGATCTGGTCACTCCGGAAAGGCGGCCGGCATCGTGGCCGTTTTCAACAGTTCGACAGAGCGCCGAGTCGCCCGGTTCGTGCACACCACCATTGTCGTGTGTCACTTAAATGACATTCTTTGCCGGCACCTGCGGTTCAAGGTCAGCCGCGACAAGACGCGCACGTTGACCTGCTCACCGGGAGCGCTGAAAGTCATCGGGTTGTTTTGGAGCCGCTCATGTACCGCGCCGTGACGCGCAACATCGAAGTGCAGGTCAGGCCGTTCTATCTCGAGGACCGTTCGGATCCCTCGGAGAACCGCTATGTCTGGGGCTATCAGATAACGATCGACAACCAGTCGGACGAGTTCGTGCAGTTGTTGTCGCGCTATTGGCACATCACCGATGGCGCCGGCCGGGTCGAGGAAGTGCGCGGGCCGGGCGTTGTCGGCGACCAGCCGGAACTCAATCCCGGCGACAGCTATCAATACACGTCCGGCTGCCCGCTCTCGACACCGTCCGGGATCATGGTCGGACGCTACACGATGCGCAACAAGCGCGGCGAGACCTTCGACATCGCCATCCCCGCCTTCTCGCTCGATCTGCCGGGGACAACGCGCACGGTGAATTAGCGTCTTTTCTTCAGATAGAGCCAAGGAGCTCCTGTACTAACGCTGGCGCGGCCCCTCATCCGCCTGCCGGCACTTCTCCCCGTATAGTGACGAGGAGAAGGGACTAGCTTTACTGAGCCGCAAACTCGGCCGGGTCGAAGTCGTACTGGGTCGAGCAGAACTCGCAGGCGACGTGGATGCCGCCATCCTCGGTGCTGTCCTTGATCTCCTGCGCGGAGAAGCCTTCGAGGATATCGCGGATCTTGTCCCTGGAGCACGAGCACTGGTCGGTGACGGGGACGCCGCCGAAGACGCGTACGCCATGCTCGTGGAACAAGCGATAGAGCAGCCGCTCGGCGCCGATGGTCGGGTCGATCAGCTCGGTCGGCTCGATGGTGCCCAGCAAGGCGAGGAGTTCCTGCCAGGAATTATCGGCCGGATCGTGGACTTCCTCGCGCGGATCGCCATCGCCGCCCGGCAGGTCCGGGACGCGCATGCGCCCGGGCGATTGCGGCAGGAACTGCGCCAGTATGCCGCCGGCGCGCCACTGCTCGCGCGCACCGCCGATACCGGGCGTCAGCAGCTTGGCGACCGAGAGCCTGATATCCGTCGGGATCTGTTCCGACTGGCGGAAATAGGTGCGCGCCGCGTCTTCCAGCGTTTCGCCGTCGAGCTGGACGATGCCCTGATAGCGCTGCGTATGGGCGCCCTGATCGATGGTCAGCGCCAGCACGCCGCTGCCAAGCAGCGTTTGCTGCGAGGTCTCGCCGGCCGCGACCAGCGCCTCGAGCCGATCCGCGTCGAAACGCGCATAGGCGCGCAGCGCCGAGGGCGTGGAAAAGTCCGCGACCAGCATGTCGACAGGCCCGTCGGTACGGGTCTGCAGGATGAACTTGCCTTCGAACTTGAGCGAGGTGCCGAGCAGCACCGTCAGCACACAGGCTTCCGCCAGCAGGCGGGCGACCGGCTCGGGATAGTCGTGGCGGCCAAGGATAGCGTCGAGCATCGGCCCGAGCTGCACCGTGCGGCCACGCACGTCGAGCGGACCGACTTCGAAGGGAACGACGTGATCGTCGCCGGCGTAGCCGAACTCGCCGAGTTTGGGGTGATGTTCAGTCACTTGATGGCTTTCCAACATGACAAAGCTCCAGGGCGCGGCCATGCGGCCCTGGTGGGCACATGCGTCCAAACGCGCTTGATTTGCGTGATGCGGCGCAGATAGGCATCGCGCCCCCGCAGATCAAGCGCCTGGGCATTTCAGGCGCCAAGACATATCAAGCAACAAGACATATCAAGCAACAAGACACATCAAGCACCGAGACACCAGGCAAGCACGGCCTTCTGGGCGTGCAGCCGGTTCTCAGCCTCGTCGAAGACCACCGAATGCGGTCCGTCGATGACCTCGTCGGTCACCTCCTCACCGCGATGGGCCGGCAGGCAATGCATGAACAGGGCGTCGGGCTTTGCCTTGGCCATCAGCGCGGCGTTGACCTGATAGGGCGAGAAGACATTGTGACCGCGGGCACGGTGTTCCTGGCCCATCGACACCCAGCAGTCGGTGACGATGCAGTCGGCCTGGTCGACGGCTTCTTCGGGCGAGCGGGTGAAATGCAGCTTGCCGCCATGCGCCTTGGACCAGTCGACATGCTTCTGCGCCGGTTCGCTGCCTTCGGGTACGGCGACGTTGAGATTGAAGCGGAACCGTGCCGAGGCCTCGAGCAGCGAGTGTAGCACGTTGTTGCCGTCGCCGGTCCAGGCAATGGTCTTGCCGGCCACCGGACCGCGATGCTCCTCGAAAGTCATGATGTCGGCCATCAGCTGGCAGGGGTGGGTGTCGTCGGTCAGCCCGTTGATCACCGGAACGGTGGCATTCTCGGTCAACTCTAGCAGCCGCTCGTGCGAGGTGGTGCGGATCATGATGGCGTCGACATAGCGCGACAGCACCTTGGCGGTGTCGGCGATGGTCTCGGAGCGGCCGAGCTGCATCTCGGTGCCGGTCAACATGATGGTCTCGCCGCCAAGCTGGCGCATGCCGACGTCGAAAGAAACGCGCGTGCGCGTCGACGGTTTGTCGAAGATCATGGCCAGCACCTTGCCTTCGAGCGGCTTGGTCCGCTCGCCGGCCCTGAGACGCGCCTTTCGCGTCACCGCATCATCCAGCATGAAGCGCAAATCGCCTTCGGAAACGGTGGAAAGATCGGTGAAATGGCGAACTGACATCAGGAATGGTTCCGGATTACTTCGCGGCGGCGGAGGCAATGGCCTCCGACAGGCCCTTGGCGCCGGCGCGGATGCGGCCGAGCGCTTCGTGAATCTCGGCATCGGTGACGGTCAGCGGCGGCAGCAGGCGAATGACGTTGTCGCCGGCCGGAACCGCCAGCAAATGCTGGTCGCGCAGCGCCATGTTCACCTTGCCGTTGGGCATCGCGCATTTGAGGCCGAGCATCAGCCCGGTGCCCCTGATATCCTCGATCACCTCGGGGAATTCGTCGGCTACCGACGCAAGCCCCTGCTTCATCAGCAGCGCCTTGCGCTGGACATCCTCGAGAAATCCATCTTCCAGCACGACGTCGAGGACGGCGTTGCCGACCGCCATTGCCAGCGGATTGCCGCCGAACGTGGTGCCGTGCACGCCGGCGGTCATGCCGACGGCCGCTTCATCGGTGGCAAGGCAGGCGCCCATCGGGAAGCCGCCGCCAATGCCCTTGGCGATTGCCATGATGTCGGGCGTCACACCCGACCACTCATGCGCGAACAGCTTGCCGGTACGGCCAATGCCGCACTGAACCTCATCGTAGATCAACAACAGGCCGTGCTGCTCGCAGAGCTGCCGCAGACGCTTCAACGACTGTGTCGGTACCGGGCGGATGCCGCCCTCGCCCTGCACCGGCTCGATCAGGATCGCGGCGGTCTCGGGCGTGATCGCCTTTTCAGCGGCGTCGATGTCGTCGAAGCCGACCTGATCGAAGCCTTCGACCTTGGGTCCGAAGCCTTCGAGATATTTGTACTGGCCGCCGGCCGCGATGGTCGCCAGCGTGCGGCCATGGAAGGCGCCTTCGAAGGTGATGATGCGGAAGCGCTCGGGATGTCCCTTGACGAAGTGGTAGCGCCGCGCCGTCTTGATCGCGCATTCCAGCGCCTCGGCGCCGGAATTGGTGAAGAACACCTTGTCGGCGAAGGTGGCATCAGCCAATCGTTCGCCAAGCCGGCTCTGCCCCGGGATCTCATAGAGATTGGAGACGTGCCAGAGCTTCGCCGCCTGTTCGGTAAGGGCCGCGACCAGATGAGGATGGCCGTGGCCAAGCGAATTGACAGCTATGCCGCCGGCGAAATCGAGATATCGCTCGCCCTTGTCGGTAACCAGCCAGGTGCCTTCCCCATGGTCGAAGGCCAGGGGTGCGCGAGCAAAGGTCTCGTAAAGCGCCGAACCGCTCATTATATGCGTCTCCGGTACCGGAAAATCAAAAAAGCCGCCAAAGCGGCGGCCTTCTGTGGCTTATCGTGTTTTTCGGTCATGAAGTCAACGAAAACGTCGCGTAGTGGCGCGCGGCAAGCCCCCTGACGCGACGCCGGCTCATGAGCGACCGGGCAAGTTGGGGAAAACCGAAAAAACCGATTCGTGTTGCACTTGGGACTCTTGTCACCGAGTCAGCGCATAGAGTAGTTGTAGTCGAGAAATAACTAGATTTCGTGCGGCGGACCTAATCACCAGATATATGTGGTGTCTGCCCCAGCAGTGGTGCTGGGTCGGGAAAGGATTCTGATTGCCGCACGCTTATGAGGAGCGCGGTCATGAACTGGACTGACGAGCGGGTAGAACTCTTGAGAAAACTGTGGTCGGAGGGTCTGAGCGCAAGCCAGATTGCCGCTCAGCTTGGAGGGGTCAGCCGCAACGCGGTCATCGGTAAGGTGCACCGGCTGAAACTGTCGGGCCGCGGCCGTGCGACGGCGACGCCGGCACGCCAGAAGAAGGCATCGCAAGGATCGACCGTCCAGAAGTCGGTGGCACGCGCCGCGACCACGGCACGTCATGTCACGACTTCGATCGGCGCGACGGCCCTTCAGACGCAATTCGACGCCGAACCTGTAGCAAGACACTACATCCGCCCGGTCGAGAACGTCGTGGTACCGATCTCACGGCATCTGCAGCTCGTCGAACTGACCGAGCGCACCTGCAAATGGCCGAACGGTGATCCGCTTTCGGAGGACTTCAATTTCTGCGGCAACGAAGCCGCCGAGACCGGTCCCTACTGCAAGTACCATGCCCGCGTGGCGTTCCAGCCAGCGGCGGAGCGGCGCAGGAACCGATAGGGAATAGCCACTGATTGAGCTTCCGCGAGGGGGCAATGCAGTCTTTCCCCTATTCGCTATTCGCCCTTTCACAGCCAGCCGTTCTTCCTGAACCGCCAATACAGGAAGCAGCAGATCAGCGCGATGGTGGTCAGCACCATCGGGTAGCCATATTCCATCTTCAGCTCGGGCATGTCGGTAAAGTTCATACCGTAGATGCCGGCGAATGCGGTTGGCACCGCCAGGATGGCCGCCCATGAGGCGAGTTTCTTGGAGATCGCCGTTTCCTGGCTCTGGCCGACCAGAAGACTGGCCTCGAAGGCGAAGGCCAGCACCTCGCGCAGACTGTCGATTTTCTCCTGGACGGTGCGGATGTGATCCGTCACGTCGCGGAACAGCGGGTGCATGGCAGAATGGATCTGCGGCAGCTCGGCGCTGGTCAGCCGGCGGCAGACTTCCACCAGGGGCAATGCCGCATTGCGCAGGCGCAAGAGGTCGCGGCGCAGCATGTAAAGCCGTTCGATATCGGGGCCGGTCATCGGCTTCAGCAGGACCTTGTCCTCGATCGCCTCGACCTCGTCCTCGATCTGCTCGAGCACGGGCATGTAGTTGTCGACGATGAAGTCGAGAATGGCGTAAAGGACGAAATCCTCGCCCTTGGCCAGCGAGTGCGGGCAGCTTTCCCAGTGCTGGCGCACGGCGGCATAGGATGTCGACGGGCCGTGCCTGACGCTGACGATGTAGCCTGAGCCGACAAACAGATGAGTCTCGCCGAAGGTGACGCGCCCGTCGATCAGCTGCGCCGTGCGGGCGACGATGAACAGCGCATCGCCATATTGCTCGATCTTTGGCCGCTGGTGCGGATGCTCGGCATCCTCGATCGCCAGCTCATGCAGATGAAACTGTGCCTGGACGCGCAGCAGAAGTTCACGGTCGGGTTCAAGCAGCCCGATCCAGACGACGTGTCCCGATTTCTTGGCCCAATCGCCGGCTTCCTCGATTGGAATATCGGCGATGCGGCGCCCGGCGGTATAGACACCGCAGGCAATGATGCCCGATGTCGGCGGCGAGGGCTTGAACTCCCGGACATATTCCATCGCGGCCTCCGAAAGCGTTGCCTTCCCCAGGGAACCAAGCTTATCTCGGGGTAGTTTAGCGCAATATGATCAAGCGTTCGAGAGGACGTGCGTTCACTTCACCGGCAGCGCCGCGGGGAGGCCGATCTTGTCCGTCTTGTCGCTTTTCGGCCGATCGGGCGGCATCTGGTCGCCGGTGACGATGTAGTAGATGGTCTCGGCGATGTTGGTGGCGTGATCGCCGATACGCTCGATGTTCTTGGCGCAGAACAGCAGATGCGTACAGGGCGTGATGTTGCGCGGATCTTCCATCATGTAGGTCAGCAATTCGCGAAACAGCGACGTGTACATGGCATCGATCTGGTCGTCTCGGTCGCGCACGAAGCCGATCTTGTCGACCGAACGCGACGCATAGACGTCGAGAACTTCCTTCAGCTGGGTCAGCGCCAGGTTGGCCAGAGCCTCCAGGCCGCGGAAAAGGCTGGTCGGCTGACGGCCGTCGATGACGGCGACCACCCGCTTGGCGACGTTCTTACCGAGGTCGCCGACCCGCTCGAGGTCGGCCGAAATGCGGATGGCGCCGACGATCTCGCGCAGGTCCGTCGCCATCGGCTGGCGCTTGGCGATGATGATGATCGCCTTGTCGTCGATCTCACGCTGCCCCTCATCCAGCACGAGGTCATCGCGAATGACCTTCTGGGCCAATCCCGGATCGGCATTGACCAAGGCGGCGACCGCCTGCTCGACCATGCGCTCGGCATGGCCGCCCATCGCGGCGATGCGCTTGGAGAGATATTTCAGTTCCTCGTCAAAGGCGCTCATTGTGTGAACGGACTGCATGGACGAAATGCCTTCCCACGGGGTGTCTTGATTTTGAGTCGTTTCTTCGAATCCCCGCTGATACGCTAACCGGATGACAGAAAAAAGAAACGGTCCCGTGGAAAACTAGGGCAGTATCAGTGCGCCGGCAAATGGACTGAGAACGCGGCGCCCTTGCCGACCTCGGACCGGATCGTCAGCCTGGCGTTGTGACGCGTCAGGATGTGCTTGACGATCGACAGGCCAAGTCCCGTGCCTTTCTGGGTCCGGCTGGTCTCGACATCGACACGATAGAAGCGTTCGGTGATGCGCGGGATATGTTCCTCGGGGATGCCGGGGCCGAAATCCCGGATTGTCACGTCGATGCCTGGTTCGGAACCGTCATCGCCGCGCGCGATCGACACCACGACGCGGCCGCCCGACTGGCCGTATTTGCAGGCGTTTTCCAAAAGGTTCTCGAAGACCTGGAACAACTCGTCGCGATCGCCCGGCACATCGAGCGGCCCCTTGGCGAAATCGCGCTCGATGGCGACATTGTTTTCCCGGGCGAGCGGTCCGAGCGAATCGATGACGCTGTCGACGGTCTGGCGCAGATCGACTTCGGTTCCCGGTCTCAGATAGGGCTTCATCTCCAGCCGCGACAGCGACAGCAGGTCATCGATCAGGCGCGCCATGCGGCCGGTCTGGTTCTGCATGATCTGGAGGAACTGCTCGCGCGCCGCCGGATCGTTGCGGGCCGGTCCGCGCAGCGTCTCGATGAAACCCGCGATCGAGGCCAGCGGGGTGCGCAACTCGTGACTGGCGTTGGCGATGAAGTCGGCGCGCATGCGGTCTATGCGTCGCGCCTCGCTCTGGTCCTTGAAGACCAGCACATAGAGGTCGGTGCCATGCCCGACCGATGACGCGCTGACCCGGTAGGCCCGTTCGACAGGCAGTTTCTCGGTGTAATCGACAACATCCGAGGCGACGGTTCCCGACAGCACACTGTCCAGCAGCGCCTGCATTTCCGGCGCCCGGAATTTCAGCGGCAGCGATATGCCGGGCGCGATGCCGCCAAAGGCGGCAAAGGCGGCGGCGTTGGCGTGGACGATGGTGGCGGCCTGGTCGAAGATGATGAGCGGATCGGCGACGGCGGCCGCGAGATATTCCCCCGACAGGCGCTGCAAGCCCATCGCCTCGATTGCCCCGGCGCTCTCGGCGGAATGGCGCACACCGGCCGCCGGCAATATTGCCGCCGCCAGCAACAGCAGCAGAGCCGGTACCAGCACGTAGGCGGAAATACCCGCGAAGCCATAGGCGATCAGAACCGCCACGACCCCGGCCGCAAGCAGCCAGCGGCTGTTCCACAGCCGGGCGGCCATGGCTTGCCCCGTGCCTTTCTGTTCCGCGCCCAGGTCAGTCATTCGCGCGCCCAACCTCCACCGGTCACACGGCGACGGAAACTTCCGCTGGACCGCAAATCAAAAGTGCTACAGCGTCGTTTGCGCGTCCAAATGGACATGCGGCCTGTAGTGGCTCCCAATAGCATGAGTCCAGACACTTAAAAGGGTTCGCCTGCATGAAAAACGCCAAGGAAAATTCCGTCACGCCAACTTCTGGTCCGCTGAACATCAAGATCGGCGGCAAGAAACGGGAGTTCGATATCGAGAATCCCGAGCTTCCGGACTGGGTCGAGGAGAACAAGCTGACCGCGGGCGGGTATCCCTACGACAAGAAGATGAAAAGCGAAGAGTATGACGAGACGCTCGAGAAATTGCAGATCGAGCTGGTCAAGGCGCAAGCCTGGCTGCAGGCGACCGGCAAGCGGGTGATGGCGCTGTTCGAGGGGCGTGACGCTGCCGGCAAGGGCGGTACGATCTTCGTGGTGCGCCAGTACCTCAACCCGCGCACGGCGCGCAACGTCGCGCTGACCAAACCAACCCCGACGGAGCTGGGGCAATGGTACTACCAGCGCTATGCCGACCATTTCCCGACATCGGGCGAATTCGTCACTTTCGACCGCTCCTGGTACAACCGCGCCGGCGTCGAGCCAGTGATGGGTTTTTGCACCCCCGAACAGCATGAGAAGTTTCTCGACGAGACGCCGCATTTCGAACGAATGATCGTCAATGACGGCATCCATTTCTTCAAATTCTGGCTGAACATCGGCCAGGAGACGCAGCTCGAGCGCTTTCACGATCGCCGCTACAGCCCCCTGAAGAGCTGGAAGTTCTCGCCGATAGACATTGCCGGCATCACCAAGTGGGACGATTACACCAAGGCGCGCGACAGCATGTTCGAGCACACCCACAAGGAGTTCGCGCCATGGATCATCGTGCGGGCCAACGACAAGCGCCGCGCGCGGCTGGCGGTGATGCGTCGCATCCTCCTGTCGCTGCCCTACGAGGGGCGCGATCTCGATGTCGTCGGCAAGGAAGACAAGAAGATCATCGGCGAAGGGCCGTCATTCCTGGGCAAGCAGGACTGACGCTTTGGCGCCGCGCGGCCAAAGCCAGCGCGGCGCAGTTGATGGATGTCCTCTTTCCTCAGCCGAGCGGCTCTAGGCCGCCAGGCGCGCGATCCGCTGCAACCGTCGCAGCGTGGCGTCGTCCTGCAGCGCCTGCTGGAACAGCGATATCTCCTCATCGATGCGCTCGCAAAGTGCCGTGGTGTTGCCCTTGAGCAAGCCGCGCGTCTGCAGCAACGCCGCAACCGGCTTTTTGGCCAATTGTCTTGCCCGGCCGAGCGTCGCCTCCTCGACGCTGCCTTCCGGGACGATCTCTGCGACGAGGCCGAGCGCCCTGGCGTCTTCGGCACGGAGCGTGTCGCCGAGGCAGAAGAAGCGGAAAGCTCCGGCATAGCCGAGCTTCTGCGGCGCCAGGATGCTGGTCGCCGCGTCCGGCACCAGGCCGAAATCGACGAACGGCACCCGGAACGTGCTTTTTTCCGACGCGATCACCATGTCGCAATGGAACAGGATGGTGCAACCGACGCCGACGGCGTCGCCGTCGACACAGGCCAGGATGGGCTTCGGAAACGTCGCCAGCATGCGGAACATGTCGGTGACGGCGGCGATCAGCTTCTGATGCTTGGTGGCATCCAGGAATTCGGAAAAGTCGCCGCCAAGGCAGAAACAGCCCGCCAGGCCGCGCAGCACGACGACCCGCACCTCGTCGTTCTCGGCGGCTTCGTGGAACGTCGTGGCAAGGCTCTCATAGGCCCTTCTATCGAGCACCGGCCGGCCGTCATTCGACGATACGGTGACGATCAGAGCGTGGTTGCGCAGTTCAGGCTGCGGGTGCGCGTTCATGATGCCCTCCTTTGGCCGAACATGTCGGGATATCCCCTGGCCAGAACGGGCGCATGATGATTGCGGCGCGACCGCACCACGTCCAGCGTGTGCTCGTTGAAGGTGAGCAGCGTCGCCACGACCTGCTGGGTGCCATAGGTGCGCTGATAGCCGAGCGGCGTCGCCAGGAAGTGCAGTTGCAACGCGCGCAGCACCCACATCGGCTCGAACTCGATGATCACCTTGTCGACGCCGCGCTTCAGACCCCACTCGACGAAACCGGCTATCAACTCCGTGCCGACGGTCGAGACGCCGCGCCGGCCATCGCGAAAACCCGGAGCCACCGCATAGCGGGTCAACTCCCAGATGTTGGGACCCGCCGGCGGCGTTCCCTCGGAGAGATCGGTCAACACCTCGGTCAGCAGATGCGGCCGCGTGGTCGGCAACATCCTCTGATAGCCCGCGACTTCATTGCCCCTGATGACGATCTGATGCACCGCCTCGTCATGATCGAACTGGTCGACCTCAAATCCGTCGGGGCGCCGTAGGTCCTCCCATCCCATTTCCTCGACGAATATCTGATAGCGCAGCCGATGGACGGCCTCCCAGAGATCGGGGCGTTCCATCAATTCCTTGGTCGAAAGACAAAAAAGCATTCCGTAGTCTCCTGTGTTTCAGGGGAAGATACGGCCGTGCTTCGATGCGAAAATTGCGTGATCACGTAGGCGAAAAGTGCTAGGCCGGCACGGCCGACCTAGCTAATGTAGCCGCGCCTTATCGCCTCGGCGACTGCCTGCACCCGGTTGACGGCACCGAGTTTGCTTTTGGCGTTAAGAAGATGTTTCTCCGACGTGTGCTCGGAGATGCCGAGGATTTGCGAAATCTCCCATTCGGACTTGCCGACGGCGGCCCATTGCAGGCACTCGCGTTCGCGCGGCGTCAATTCGATATGGTCGATTATCTTGCCGGCCATGGTGTGGAGTTGCATGGCGCGGCCGACCGCATAGGTCGAGACCAGCGAGACAAGGCCGAACTCGGCCGCCGACAGTTCCACGGCCTCGCCCCCCAGGGACACCATGACGATCTCACCGTCAAGCGTGATCAGAGGGAAGGCGAGCCCGTCACGCAGCTTGAAGGCACCGGCGTCGCCCATCACTTCGCCACTGTTCTTGTCGATGCGAAGGCCCTGGGCGGCTTCCCGCCACTGGAACGGCGCCTGCAACTGCTTCATGTGACTGACGACGGGATCGTGATCGACATAGTTGCGCGCCACATAGCGCTCCAGCCATTCGACCGGCCAATCGCAAAGCAGCACATGCTGCTTTTGCTGACCCGTCGGCGTGCCCGGCTTCGGAACGGTTCCGGCCATCAGCGCGGTCAGGCCGAACTCCGATGTTACGCCCAACAGTTTCTCGCAGACCGCGGCCGCCGTCGCGGCGTGCTGCAGTTGGTCTATGTATTCCAGCGTCCGATCGAACTGACTCATCGCAACATCAACCCCATGTTGCCTCATGCATTAAAGCCCATGGTCCGCGCCTTGCCGGCACTTTGCCACTGACCACGGATTGCAAAGCGCCCGCTTCCGGTTGTGGTTCTCGACCCTGGTACCCCCACCAGGGCAGCCACCGCTTGTTTGCAAACTCAGCGAATCATATCCTGAAATCGAAGCGTTGAAATCAAAAAGCATTGTGCCTGTACCATTTTCGTACCAAAACCGGCACGAGCACGGTGCGGGGAGTTCTATTGTGGCGTTCCAATGGAGGTTCCAGGTCCTGGCAGTGGCGCTCATTGCGGCATTGGCTTGGATTCCCGGAGCACGCGCGGATCCCCAGGTACCGGTGCTGTGGGACGCCAAGGAGCGGCTGCCCAAGCCGGACCTTTCGGCACTGCCGCGGCTGCGGTTCCTGACGACCACGGATTTTCCGCCCTTCAATTTCCTCGACGGCGCGGGAAAGCTGTCCGGTTTCCATATCGACCTTGCGCGCGCCATCTGCGCGGAGCTCGGCATCGTCGACAAGTGCCAGATCCAGGCGCTGCCCTGGGCGGAGCTTCAAGGCGCGCTCGAGAAAGGCGAAGGCGAAGCGATCATCGCCGGCATTGCAGCAACGCCGCAGTCGCGCCAGACATACGCCTTCTCGCGCGCCTACCTGCAGTTCCCGGCGCGCTTCATCATGCCGAAGAACAAGGCGCTGGCGGAACCGATCTTCGATAAATTGCACGGCAAGCGCGTCGGGGTGATATCAGGCTCGGCGCATGAACGCATGCTGCGCGACTATTTCAGCACGGTCCAGGTCGTTCCCTTCGACAAACCGGAAGCCCTCTATGGCGATCTCAAGGCCGGCAAGATCGACGCGGCCTTCGGTGATGGCATGCGCTTCGCCTTCTGGCTCGGCGGCTCCGATGCCGCCGGCTGCTGCCGCTTTGCCGGCGGCCCCTATCTGGCGCCCGAATATCTGGGCACCGGCATGGCGATCGCCACGCGAGCGGACAATCCGGCACTGGCCGCGGCCCTCGACTACGCGCTGCAGGAGATTTCGATGAAAGGCACCTTCGCCGAATTCTACCTGCGCTATTTCCCGGTCAGCTTTTTCTGATCCGGCCCGGTCAGCTTTTTTCTGATCCGGCGTAATGCTCGCCTTCAGGTGAGCGTGCGAAGCCGCGCCTTGGCCGCACGGCCGATGGCCGCCACGGTCAACGTGTCGAGATCGAGCTGGCGGCGGATCAACTGCAGCACCCGCACTTCCTCCATGCGCATTTCGAGATCGATGGCAGCCACTTCGAAGGCCGCCGCATAGGCGGTGTCGCGCAATCGCTCCGGCAGCGCCTCGGCAACCTGGGTGAGGACACCCTCCAGGCCATCCTTTTCATGCAACAGCTTCTGACAAGCCTGAGCCACGGCAACCAGCCGGTCCTGCTTGAAATCCTCGAACACCGGCCACGAGCGGACGACCTCGCCGATCCTGGCCAGTTCGACATCGGTCATGTCACGGTCGGAGGCCGATGTGATGACCATCAGGTAGATCAGCGCTTCGTGCGGGGTGGGCGACGGCATTCTTTACTCCTTGGACGGGCTTCGAAGGTAGGAAGGGGAGCCTGAGGCCGCAAGGAAAAAGCGCCCCACGCGTTGACGCTCCGGCCATGCGCGCCTAGAGACCGGTTGAAAATCGACACTTGCAGCCCGAGCGGCGAATAATTTTGGAAAACAGGACCATGGCGGGATCAAACATCATCGATCTCAATCCCGAACTGCTGGCGGCGGCGGCCGAGAGCAAGGCGTGGCCGTTCGAGGAAGCCAAAAAAATCATCGAACGCTACAAGGGCGCCGACTTTCCCGAAACGATCCTGTTCGAAACCGGCTATGGACCGTCGGGCCTGCCGCATATCGGCACGTTCGGCGAAGTGGCGCGCACCTCCATGGTGCGCCATGCGTTCCGCGTGCTGACGCAGGACAAGGTCGCGACCAAGCTGCTGTGTTTTTCGGACGACATGGACGGCATGCGCAAGATACCCGACAGCGTGCCGGATCGCGCGACGCTCGAGCCGTATCTGCACAAGCCGCTGTCATCGGTGCCCAACCCCTTCGGCGGCGACTATGCGAGCTTCGCCGACCACAACAATGCGATGCTCTGCCGCTTCCTCGACACGTTCGGCTTTGACTACGAATTCGCCAGCGCGACGCAATATTACAAGTCAGGCCGCTTCGATGCGATGCTGTTGCGCGCCGCCGAACGCTACGACCAGATCATGGCGGTGATGTTGCCGACGCTCGGGCCGGAGCGGCAGGCGACCTACAGCCCCTTCCTGCCGATTTCGCCGAAGAGCGGGCGCGTGCTTTACGTTCCCATGAAGCATGTCGACGCCAAGGCCGGCACCATCACCTTCGATGATGAAGGCACCGAAACCACGCTGCCGGTCACCGGCGGCAGAGTGAAGCTGCAGTGGAAGCCGGATTTCGGCATGCGCTGGGCGGCCCTCGGCGTCGACTTCGAGATGTTCGGCAAGGACCACCAGACCAATGCGGTGGTCTATGACCGCATCTGCAACATACTGGGCGGGCGGGCGCCGGAGCATTTCGTCTACGAGCTGTTCCTCGACGAGAACGGCCAGAAGATCTCCAAGTCGAAGGGCAATGGCCTGACCATCGACGAATGGCTGACCTATGCGCCGACCGAGAGCCTGGGGCTCTATATGTACCAGCGGCCCAGGCAGGCGAAGAAGCTCTATTTCGACGTCATCCCGCGGGCGGTCGACGAATACTACACTTTCCTCGCGGCCTATCCCCGCCAAGAGTGGAAGGAGCGGCTGGGCAACCCGGTCTGGCATATGCATGACGGCAATCCGCCCGCCATCGACATGCCGGTGCCGTTCTCGCTGCTGCTCAACCTGGTCAGCGCCTCCAATGCGCAAAACAAGGATGTGCTGTGGGGCTTCATCTCGCGCCATGTTCAGGGCGTGACACCCGCCTCCCATCCCGAGCTCGACCGGCTGACGGGCTATGCGATCCGCTATTTCGACGATTTCGTGAAGCCGACGAAGACCTTTCGCCCGGCCGACGAGGTCGAACGCGAAGCGCTGGTGGCTCTCGAAAAGGCGCTTGCCGACTTGCCGACGGACGCCAGCGGCGAGGCGATCCAGAACGCCTCGCTCAACGTGGCGCGCAAGATCGAACGCTACCAGGATCATTCCAAGCAGAGCCCAGAAGGCGGCCCCGGCGTTTCAGGCGCCTTCTTCCAGATGATCTATCAGGTGCTGATTGGCCAGGAACGCGGCCCACGCTTCGGATCCTTCGCCGCGCTCTACGGCGTCACCGAGACCCGCTCGCTCATTCAGAAGGCGTTGGCTGGTCAGCTTGCTTGAGGACGCCGCCATCCTCTTCCAGGATCGAACCCGGCGCCTGAGGCGCCGGGGCGGTGGCGGCCGGCGCCGCCGGGATGCCGGCTAGGTTCGGCGCCGGTCCGAAAATACCTTTCTTCGCACTTTGTGCCTTGTCACCGGCTTCCACATAGGGCCCGCCCTTGGCGGCGCGCGCCCAGCCGTTTTCGACCAGCCATTGACCGACATCCTGCTTGCCTATCCGGCACTCCGCGGCAATCAGGTCGCGACCACCTTCCGGCGGCACCAGGCAAACCACCGCGCGGCCGCGCAGCAAGGAACGGAATGCCGTGCGGGCACGGACGCCGCACGGCCAGGATTTGCCATCGGTGGTGCAGGTCTCGTCCTGCCCGACGACATCGATGCCGGAAATGGCGACCGAATAGCCTTTCGCCTCGATCAGGCCGGCGGCCGGGGCGACCGGCTGGAACAGCTTTGTGCCGTGCCAGTCGTCGGGCATCTTCGGCTTGGGCGGCACGGCGAGCGCCAGCTTGCTCAGCGGCGCGCGCGGCTCGACCCGCTCGGGCTCCCCGGCGGGCATTTCCGGCGGCGTGATGACATCCGGATCGATCGCCCGCGAATGCACCGCCGGCTTTGGCGGCTGCGATGCAGGTATGGCGGAGGTCGCAGGTTCTTCCGGCACCGTCCCGGCGTCAGCCTGGGGGAGCGTATCGGCGCCGGGATCGATCTGGTCCAACGCAACAGTGCTTTCGCTGCCCTTCAGCGTGCGTCCGCCGGCAACGACCAGTGCCGCCATCGCCGGAACCATCAGAACCGCCAGGACAAGATGAGGAAGTCGCACCCGTTGCACCTATTGGCTTGCCCAGACGATCCGCGCCACCCATTCGACCTCGCGCATTGGGATGTCGCGATCCGGATGCTCCGGATTGAGCGAGACCAGCGCGATCGACTTGACGGTCTGTCGCTCGAGCACCTTGGCCATCACCTCACCTGATGTCGTCTTGACGACGACGCGATCGCCCTTGCGCGTGGCGGCGCCCGGCTCGACGATGAGGACGTCGCCGTTGCGGTAGAGCGGCAGCATGGAATCGCCCTGCACCTGCAGCGCATAGGAACTTTCGGTCGATTGCGCCGGCAATTCGACGAGCTCCCAGCCCTGCCCCGCAGGAAAACCGGCATCGTCGAAGAAGCCGCCGGCGCCTGCCTGGGCAAAGCCGAGCAACGGCACGGCGCGCCTGTTGGCGGGCGATACGCCCCGGCCTTCGATCAGTCCCGTGAATTCGTCCAGCGAAGCGCCCGTCGCCTCGATGATCTTGGCCAACGATTCGGTCGACGGCCAGCGCGGCCGGCCGTCCGAGGACAGGCGTTTCGATTTGTTGAAGGCGGTCGAATCCAGTCCCGCGCGCCTTGCCAGACCCGACGCCGAAAGCGAATAGCGCTCGGCAAGAGCATCGATGGCAGCCCAGACGCGGTCGTGCGAGAGCATGACGTGCTCTCCTTCGAAACAGGAAAAAATGCCTCTTCCTGTCTAACGCGCAACGGCTGCGTTGTCCACCAGCGTGGCCGGCGGATCACGAACAAAGCTGTGTGCCGCAACGACGGCACGGTCATGGCCGAAGCCGCGGATAAGCTATCCGGCCAATGCCGCCATCGCCGACTTGATCAGCCGGACGATTTGGCCAGGCCGCGCAGCCCTTGGTGCGAGGTCATGAAAATCCGTTCCGCTTCAGTCGGCGGACGCAGGTTCACCGCCCGGCCAAGTGCGGCGACAACCTCGTCAATGTCGAGGAAGCGGCGCGCCTTGCGGTCATAGACCCCGGCCGTCGTCAGGATCAGGGCGGCCGTCTCGCCATTGTCGAGGACGAAACGGTGCTTGCCGATGACCTGGGTTCCTTCCCAGGTCTCGATCGAGGACACCACTTCGAAACGCCGCCACAGCCGGATCTCGCGGGCGTAGACGGCCTGCAATCCGCCCATCATCGGCGCCCAGCCATTCTTCCGCGCCAGCGTGATGAGGCCGGCGCGGACAAACAGGTCGATGCGGCCGAGGTCGGCCAGCATCATGTAGCGCGCATTGTTGAGATGGACGTTGAAATCGATGTCGGTCGGCAGGCAGCGAAAGGCCAGCCGGCCTTCACCACCCATCACATAGGGGCCACGGCTGCGCGCCGTGGCCAGCATGCGCGCCATGCGCGCCCAGACATACATGACGCGATATCAGGCTGCCTGCTTCACGTCGCCCTTGGCATAGGGATCGAAGCGTTCGTAGAAGGTCTCACCTTTTTCGGCCATGTCGAGGAGCAGCTTGGGCGCCTTGAACACGGCGCCGTACTTCTTCTGCAGCCCCTTGGCGATCTTGACGAACAGCTTGGCGCCGATCCCGTCGATATAGGACAGTGCGCCGCCGGTATAGGGCGCGAAGCCGAAGGCCAGGATCGAGCCGACATCGGCTTCGCGCGGGTCGGTGACGATACCCTCTTCCATCACCCGTGCCGCTTCGAGCGCGATGGTGACCAGCAGGCGCTGCTGCAGCTCCTCATAGTCGACCTTCTCGGGCGCGAGCTGCGGATAGAGGTCCTTCAACCCCGGCCACAGCTTCTTCTTGGCGGGCTTGGCCGGATAGTCGTAAAAACCCTTGCCGTTCTTGCGGCCGAAACGGCCGTGGTCGTCGACCATGGTGTTGATCAGCGCCATCTGCCTGGGGTCGACGGCCTTTTCGCCGAGATCCCTGATGGTCTGCTTCATGATCTTCTGGGCGAGGTCGATGGCGGTCTCGTCGGTCAGCGCCAAGGGGCCGACCGGCATGCCGGCGGCCTTCGCGGCATTCTCGATCATCGGCGCCGGGACGCCTTCTATCAGCATCTTGTAAGCTTCCGACATGTAACGCAGCACGCAGCGGTTGACGTAGAAGCCGCGCGTGTCGTTGACGACGATCGGCGTCTTCTTGATGGCGCGCACGAAGTCGATCGCCGTGGCCAGCGCCTTGTCGCCGGTCTTCTTACCCAGGATGATCTCGACCAGCATCATCTTGTCGACCGGCGAGAAGAAGTGGATGCCGATGAAATTCTTCGGCCGCGCCGAATTTTTGGCGAGACCGGTGATCGGGATGGTCGAGGTGTTGGAGGCAAAGATCGCCGACGACTTGAGCACGGCCTCCGCCTGTTCGGTGGCGGCTTTCTTGACAGCGGAATCCTCGAACACCGCTTCGACGACGAGATCGCAGCCGGCGAGGTCGGCATAGTCCGCCGTCGGCGTGATCAGCGACAGGAGCTTGTCCTTCTCCTCGGGCTTGGCGCGGCCCTTCTTGACCTGGTCCGAGACCAGGCTGTCCGAATGCGCCTTGCCCTTCTGCGCCGAGTCCATATCCCGATCGAGCAGAACCACCGGAATGCCGGCCTTGGCGGTGACATAGGCAATGCCCGCGCCCATGAAGCCGGCGCCGAGGATGCCGATCTTCCTGAACTTGGTGTCCGGCACGCCGGCCGGGCGGCGCGCGCCCTTGTTCAGCTCCTGCAGCGACACGAACAGCGAACGGATCATCGCCGCCGCTTCCTTCGTCTGCATGATCTCGGTGAAATAGCGCTGCTCGATCCTGAGCGCGGTGTCGAAGGGCACCAGCAGGCCCTCATAGACACATTTGAGGATCGCCGCGGCGGCCGGGTAATTGCCATGGGTCTCGCGGCGCAGGATGGCGATGGCAGGCGGCCACAGATTGGCGCCGGCGGCAGAATAAACCGGCCCGCCGGGCAGCTTGAAACCCTTCTCGTCCCACGGCGCCACCGGCTTGAGGCCGTTCCTGATCATCGCCTTCGCAGTCTCGACCAGCTTCGCCGGTTCGGCGATCTCATGGATCAGGCCCATCGACTTCGCCTTTTGCGGCGACAGCGTCTGGCCGGAGGTCAGCATCTGCAACGCCTGTTGCTGGTCGGTCAGCCGCGGCACGCGCTGGGTGCCGCCGGCACCGGGGAAGATGCCGATCTTCACCTCGGGGAGCGCCATCCTGACCTTGTCGGAGTCGGCGGCGACGCGGCCATGGCAGGCCAGCGACATTTCGAAGGCGCCGCCCATGCAGGTGCCGTTGATCGCCGAGACCCATGGCTTGCCGCAGGTTTCCAGCTTGCGGAACAGGCCGGTCATGATGCCGGCATTGTCGAACAGCGCCTTGGTCGCCTTTTGGACGTCCTTGACCTTGTCAGTGGCGAAGCTGGTCAGCATCTTCTGCAGCAGGGTGATGTCGGCGCCACCGGAGAAGCTGTCCTTGCCGGAGGTGATCACCGCGCCCTTGATGGCGGCATCGCCGGCCACCTTGTCGACGATGGCGCTCAACTCGCGCATCACCTCTTCGGTGAAGACGTTCATCGAGCGGTCCGGGCTGTTCCAGGTGACCAGCGCGATACCGTCGGTGTCGGTGTCGAGGGTGAAATTGGTGTAGCTCATCGTTCTCTCCCCGTCAGACGCGTTCGATGATGGTTGCGGTGCCCATGCCGGCACCGATGCAGAGCGTTACCAGCGCGGTGTTCAAGTCGCGGCGCTCGAGTTCGTCAAGCACGGTGCCGAAGATCATCGCGCCGGTGGCGCCGAGCGGATGGCCCATGGCGATGGCGCCGCCATTGACGTTGATCTTGTCGTGCGGGATCTCGAAGGCCTGCATGTAGCGCAATACGACCGAGGCGAAGGCCTCGTTGAGCTCGAACAGGTCGATATCCGACAGCTTCATCTTGGCGCGCTTCAACAGCTTTTCGGTGACGTCGACCGGGCCGGTCAGCATCAGCACCGGCTCGGAGCCGATGTTGGCGAAGGTGCGGATTCTGGCCCGCGGCTTGAGGCCCATGGCCTTGCCGGCCTTCTTCGAGCCTAGCAGCACGGCGGCGGCGCCATCGACGATGCCGGACGAATTGCCGGCGTGGTGGACGTGGTTGACCTCCTCGACCTCGGGATGCTTCTGCACCGCCACGGCGTCGAAGCCGCCCATTTCACCAGGCATGACGAAGGACGGGTTGAGCGAGGCGAGCGACTGCATGTCGGTCGACGGCCGCATGTGCTCGTCATGGTCGAGAATTGTGAGACCGTTCTGGTCCTTGATCGGGATGACCGAATTCTTGAAGCGGCCATCAGCCCAGGATCTAGCGGCGCGCTTCTGGCTTTCGACCGCGTAGGCGTCGACGTCGTCGCGGGAGAAGCCGTATTTGGTGGCGATCAGGTCGGCTGAAATGCCTTGCGGCACGAACCAGCCGGGCAGGCCGACCGAAGGATCCATGAACCAGGCGCCGCCGGACATCCCCATGCCGACGCGCGACATCGATTCGACGCCGCCGGCGATCACGATTTCATCGGCGCCTTGCGCGATCTTGGCGGCGCCGAAATTGATGGCGTCCAGCCCGGAGGCGCAGAAGCGCGAGATCTGCATGCCGGGTGCCTTGGTGTCGTAGCCGGCCTCGAAGGCGGCGGCGCGCGGAATGACGGAGCCCGCCTCGCCGACCGGGTCGACGCAGCCGAAGATGATGTCGTCGACCGTGCCGGTGTCCAGCCCATTGCGGTCGCGCAGTGCCTCGAGCGTCCTGGCGGCGAGCCGCACCGCCGGCACCTCGTGCAGCGATCCGTCCTTCTTGCCCTTGCCGCGCGGCGTGCGCACGGCGTCATAGACATAAGCTTCGGCCATTTTCATGCTCCTTGGGTTCGCTGAAGAGAGCTGCTCAGAGCGAGCGTCCGATCAACAATTTCATGATCTCGTTGGTGCCGCCGTAGATGCGCTGGACGCGAGCGTCGCGGAACATGCGGGCGATCGGATATTCATTCATGTAGCCATAGCCGCCGTGCAATTGAAGGCATTCGTCGACGACTTTGCCCTGCAGGTCGGAGAGCCAGTACTTGGCCATCGAGGCCGTGACCGGATCGAGGCCGCCATTGATGTGACGGGTGACGCAGTCATTGTAGAAGACGCGGCCGATGGTGGCCTCGGTCTTCAGCTCGGCCAATTTGAACTGGGTGTTCTGGAAGTCGATGATCGCCTTGCCGAAGGCCTTGCGCTCCTTGACGTAGTCGATGGTCAGCGCCAGCGCCCGCTCGATCATGGCGATCGCCCCGGTGCCGATCTGCAGCCGCTCCTGCGGCAATTGCTGCATGAGCTGGACGAAGCCCTGTCCCTCCTCATGGCCGAGCAGGTTGGCGGTCGGCACACGCACATCGTTGAAGAACAGTTCCGAGGTGTCGTTGGCCTTCAGCCCGATCTTGTCGAGGTTGCGGCCGCGCTGAAAACCTTCGACCTCATCGGTCTCGACGATCATCAGCGAGGTACCCTTGGCGCCCTTCTCCGGATCGGTCTTGGTGACGACGATGATGAAGTTCGCCAGCTGGCCGTTGGTGATGAAGGTCTTGGAACCGTTGATCTTGTACTGGTTGCCGTCCTTCTCGGCACGGGTCTTGACACCTTGCAGGTCGGAGCCGGCGCCGGGCTCCGTCATGGCAATGGCGCCGATCAGTTCGCCGGTGGCGAGCTTGGGCAGCCATTTCTTCTTCTGCTCCTCCGAACCGTAGTGAAGGATGTAGGGTGCCACGATCGAATTGTGCAGGCCGATGCCGAAACCGTCGACGCCGACATGGCCGATCGCCTCGATGATGGCGCTCTCATGCGCGAAGGTGCCGCCCGAGCCACCATATTCCTCCGGCATCGAGGCGCAGAGCAGGCCGGCGGAACCGGCCTTCAGCCAGCTTTCGCGGTCGACCATCTCGTTCTTCTCGAACTCGTCGTAGCGCGGTGCGATCTCCTCCGACATGAAGCGTGTAGCCATGTCGTAGAGCATGCCGACCTCGTCGGCCGCCCAGGCTGGTTTCGGCAAGGAGAGCACTTCGGCGGGATTTGTCGCCACGATTTCCTCCGCGTATCGACAGATAGAAGGCTAGCGGGACCGAGTTTAGAACGCTTCCGCCGGCAGGGCCATCAGCGTATCGGCGCCGCTCGAAATACGGGCGAGGTGCGCCGAGGTTTCCGGCATGATCCGTTCCATGAAGAAGCGCGCCGTCACGACCTTGTTGTCGTAGAAAGCCACGTTGTTTTTAGAGGAAGATTGGGAACCGTTGGCACCGGTCTTGCCCTGAGCCGCCTTGGCCATCTGCGCCCACATGTAACCCAGCGCCACGAGGCCGAAGAGATGCATGTAGTCGGTCGAGGCCGCACCGGCATTGTCGGGCTTGGCCATACCGTTCTGCAGCAGCCACATCGTCGCCGCCTGCAAATCGTTGAGGCCTTTCTTCAGACCCTTGGTGAGGGGCGCCATCTTCTCGTCCGCGCGGTTTTCCTCGCAGAACTCGCCGACCTCCTTGAAGAAGGCCTGGATGGCGCGGCCGCCGTTCAAGCCGAGCTTGCGGCCGACGAGGTCGAGCGCCTGGATGCCGTTGGCGCCTTCATAGATCATGGCGATGCGGGCATCGCGCACGAACTGGCTCATGCCGTGTTCTTCGATATAGCCGTGGCCGCCGAACACCTGCTGCGCCATGACGGCGTGGTCGAAGCCCTTGTCAGTCAGGACGCCCTTGACCACCGGCGTCATCAGGCCGGTGTAGTCGTCGGCCGCCTGGCGGTCCTTGTCGTCGGCGGAGCGGTGCGCGATGTCGGACTTGATCGCAGTCCACAGTGCCAGTGCGCGGCCGGCCTCGTTGAAAGCCTTCATGGTCATCAGCGAGCGGCGGATGTCGGGATGAACGATGATCGGGTCGGCCTTCTTGTCCGGCGCCTTCGGGCCTGACAGCGAGCGGCCCTGCAAGCGGTCCTTGGCGTAGGCGACTGCGTTCTGGTAGGCGATCTCCGACAGCGAAAGGCCCTGCAGGCCAACGCCGAGACGGGCCTCGTTCATCATCGTGAACATCGCCTTGAGGCCGCCATTGGCCTCGCCCAGCAGCGTACCTTCGGCCTCGTCATAGTTCATGACGCAGGTCGAATTGCCGTGGATGCCCATCTTCTCCTCGATGGAACCGCAGGAAACGGTGTTTCTGGTTCCGGGATTGCCCGAAGCGTCGAGCTTGAGCTTCGGCAGGATGAACAGCGAGATACCCTTGACGCCCTCCGGTGCGCCTTCGATGCGGGCCAGCACCAGATGGACGATGTTGTCCGACATGTCGTGCTCACCGGCCGAGATGAAGATCTTCTGGCCTGAAATCTTGTAGGTGCCATCGCCGTTCGGCACCGCCTTGGTGCGCAGCAGGCCGAGATCGGTGCCGCAATGCGGCTCGGTCAGGTTCATGGTGCCGGTCCAGGTGCCCTCGACCATCCTGGGCAGCCAGGTCGCCTTCTGCTCGTCGGTGCCGTGGGTGATGATGGCGGCGATCGCGCCCTGGGTCAGGCCGGGATACATCATCAGCGACATGTTGGCCGACACCATGTATTCGGCCACCGCCGTGTGTACGGCATAGGGCAGGCCCTGGCCGCCGAACTCGACGGGGGCCGCCAGACCCATCCAGCCGCCTTCGCGATACTGGTCGAACGCTTCCTTGAAGCCCTTGGGCGTGGTCACCGAGCCGTCGTCATGGCGCACGCAGCCTTCCATGTCGCCGACACGATTGAGCGGATGCATGACGTTCTCGGCGAGCTTGGCCCCTTCGGCGAGAATTGCCTCCAGCACGTCGGGCGTTGCGTCGGCGAATCCGGGAAGGTTCGAATAGCGCTGATAGCCCAGCACTTCGTTGAGCACGAACAGCGTGTCCTGGACCGGGGCCCTGTAGATCGGCATGCTTTTCCTCCACCATGCGGATTAGGCCTCGAAATCAAGCCGTGCGCGGCAAGCGGGCCAATGTCGAAGCCGCAATAGCAAATATTGACGTTTGCGTAAACGTCAATATTTTCGATGCGACAAGATTTCCGCCGCCAGGCGCGCGGAGCCTAGCGTTGCGGCATCGCGCAAGCCAGGATGAAACAGCGGGCCAAAGATAGCGAAAAGCCGCGCGGCATGGCCACGCGGCTTTGATGGTGAAGGGCCGACAGGTCGGCGTGAGCAGACTGGCTTAGCTGGCGACGCTCGCCTGCGGCACCGAACGCTCGGCCAACATCTGACGCACCGCCGACATCGAGCCGCTGAGCTCATTGATGGCGTCGTCGATCAGCGCCCGCTGCTTCTGCAGGCGAGCGAGCTGCTTCTCCGACTTGTCCAGCGCCAGGCGCAACTGCTTGGTGTTGGAACCGGTCGGATCGTAGAGGTCCATCATCTGCTTGACGTCGCGCAGCGAGAACCCGACCTTGCGGCCGAGCAGGATCAGCTTCAGCCTGGCCTTGTCGCGGCGCGTATAGAGACGGGTCGAACCGTCGCGCTGCGGGTTGAGCAGGCCCTTGTCCTCGTAGAAACGCAGCGTACGCAGCGTCACGCCGTACTTTTTGGCCATTTCGCCGATGCGGGAGAGATCCTCGCCGGCTTCGACGGATGCATTATTGGTATTGGCCGCGGTCTCGCCGGCCGAGATAAGCTTCATGGTTACTGGCTTCCCCGTCTGGTGGCGTCGCGGTCCTGGACCATGCGTCGCCTGACTGGAAGCGGGGGCGTGCTTCCGGCCGTGGTTTCAACAAACAAATCGCAAAACAGCACAGTTGTGCGCCATTTACGTTTACGTCAATTCTATACCGATAGCCGCCTCATGACGCAAGGGCGTTCTGAGAACGGTGCTTTATGCCGCACCGGAAGTCGCGACAGCCAACTTCCTTGCAACTTCTTAAGCTTGGTTAACGCGTTGTTTACCACGTTGGGCGAAATGTGCGCGTGTCGGCTACCCGTGGTTATCCTGTATCGAATTTTCACGGTTTTTCGGAGCGCGGGTGAAACCCGGGAAGCTTGTCTTCCACCGTGGCATGCAAGCGCGGTCGCCTCGTTCCGGCAGGGACTTGGGGAGCTGGTCGCAAGCCGGCCAATCTGAAAGACGGACGCACCGATGAACAGCAAGCGGTCCTACCTCGATACACTCAATGCCGGCAGGCAGCGCAAGCCGCAGACAACGCTCGAGCAGCTGAACCGCTCGCTGGAGACCCTGGAGCAGCGCCTGGGGCAGACGCGTGAGGACGCGACGGCACGGCCCGTTCCTCGCCAATATGGCGCCGATCCGCGCTACCCCGCCACCGATCCGCGTTATCCCGCCGCACAGCCGACAGCCCAGCAGCGCTGGTATGAGGATCCGCAGCCGGCACCGCGTGCGCAGAACCCGGCGCCTTCGCCCGCCTTCGACCAGAATTATCAGGCGATCGCGCGCGACATCGACCGCGTGCGCGGCCAGGAAGACAGCGTCGCCATGGTCGGCAAGATCGCCGGCGAGCTGCGCGGCATGCGCGAGGAACTGCGCCACCAGGTGACTTCAGGGCTGCAGCGCGAATTCGACGCGCTGCGCAAGGACATCGACCGCGCCTTCCAGGCGAACGCCAAGCCCGGCGCGACAGGCAAGGGCAGCGCCGAACTCGGCGTGGAATTCGAGCGGCTCTCCGGCGCCATCAAATCGCTGTCGGAGAAGAGTGACGACAGGAGCGTCAACCTGCTGCGGCTGGAGCTCGAGCAGGTCAAGGCCGCGCTCGACACGCTGGCGCGCGAGGAGAGCGTGCAGAAGGTCGACCGCCGCTGGGACGATTTCGACCGCCGCTGGACGGCTTTCGAGGACCGCGTCGACGCCGACCAGCGCAAGCGCTCCGACGATCCCGCCCTCGCGGCCTTGACCGACCGGCTGGAGCAGATCAGCAACGCCGTCAACAACCTGCCGGAATCGCTGTCGCTGCGCTCGCTGGAGGAAAAGGTCCGCACGCTGGCCGGCGCGGTCGACCATTTCGCCAGCCAGCAGGACAATCGCGGCGGCGGCACGCTGGCCATGATCGACGAGCGGCTGGACGAGATTTCCCGCGCCATCGTGGCCTCGACAGTCGCCGCACAGGCGAATTCAATCGACCACGAAGCCTTCGAGCGCATCGAGAAGCGGATCGACTCGCTCGCGCAGCAGATCGAGGAAGTGGCGCAGGACCGTCCCGGCAATGTCGTGATCGACCGGCTGAACACACTGTCGAGCCGGGTCGATGACCTCGCCGGCCGCGCCAACCTGCCCGAGCAGGCGATGGAACGGCTCGCCAAGCAGATCGCGCTGATCGCAGACAAGATCGATCAGGCGCCGGCCATGCCCGACGCCGACTACATCTTCCACGGGCTGGAGCAGCGCTTCGACGTGCTGTCGGGCATGATGGAGCGTCGCCAGGGCGACGCCATCGAACAGGGCAACATGCTGTTTCGCGATCTCGAGCGCCGGCTGGACGAGGTTGCCGACCGGCTGGACCAGCGCAGCATGCCGCAGGTCGACAGCGCCGGCATCATGGACGCCATCGATGCCCGCTTCACCGCGCTGGCCAAGCGCATGGAAACGCGCGCTCCCGATCCCGCCGGCGAGGCGGCGATCCGCGGGCTGGAAAGCCGGCTCGAGGATATCTCAAGCCGGCTGGACGCCTCGGCGGCCCAGGTGGCCGGCATTGATCCGGCGCTGATCCGCAGCCTGGAGGCTCAGGTCGCCGGCCTGTCGGCGCATCTTTCCAGGCCCAGCACGCCGCTGCCGGACTTCGAGGACATCAGCCCGCGCCTCAACGAAATCGAGAAAGCGCTGGCCGGGACCCGCGATTCCATCCTCGGCGCCGCACGCGAGGCAGCCGAGAACGCCGTGCGCTCGCTGGCCGGAACGAGCACCAATACGGCCGCGGTTTCCGGCCTCGCCCAGGATCTGAAGACACTGGAGACATTGACGCGGCGTTCCGACGAACGCAATTCGCGCACCTTCGAGGCCATTCACGATACACTGCTCAAGATCGTCGACAGGCTGGGTTCGCTGGAAACCAGCGACCCGTCCGAAGCGGTAAGCGAACTGCTGGATGCGGCTCCGACCGAACCGGGCGGCTGGCGTGGCGCACGGCGGTCCAAGATGGCGGTGAACGCGCCGTCGATGACCATGGACGAGCCGCTGCCGCTGACCGGCGACATGGCCGATCTGGACGCGCGTGCCGCGGCCATATTGCGCGCCGAGCCTGCTTCGTCAGTCGAGCCGGCACTGCACGTCGAATCGGGCTTTTCGGCCCGGCCGGGGGCGCGCTCGCCGGCGGAAGCCGCCGCCGCCGCCGCGATGGCCGCACTCGGTTCCGACGCCACCACCAGAAAAGACCAGCCTGCTGGCCGCAAGTCGATGTTCGGCGGGCTGGCGCGCGCCTTCAAGAGCAAGAAGGCGGCGGATGTTCCGCCGCTGGCCGGCCCGGCGCCGGACGCCGATATCCCGAGTGTCGATCTCGACGAGCCGCTCGACCCGAAAGTCGCCAACCGCCCGCTGGAGCCCGGCTCCGGCGCGCCCGACCTCAATGCCATCATGAAGCGCGTGCGCGACGAGCGGGGACAACCGGCAAAGCCCGGCGACAGCGACGCCGCGAAATCGGATTTCATCGCCGCTGCCCGGCGCGCGGCGCAGGCGGCCGCGGCCGAGGCCGACGCCCTGAAGCGCCAGTCGACGATGAAAGGCCCGGTCAAGGCGCTCAGGATAGGTGACCTGCTCAAGGCGCGGCGCAAGCCGATCCTGATGGCGGCGGCAGCGATCATGCTGGCGCTTGCCGGCCTGCAGCTCGGCAAGGCGTTTCTTTCGGATCCCGCCCAGGTGGCAAGCAACGACGCGGCTCCCATCGTCGCCTCGCAGCCGGTGAAGACGGCATCTGTCGATACCGCCAGCCAGCCTAAGACCGAAGTCCAACCGGTGGCGACGGACAGCGCGCCGGCCCCTACCGTCAGGCAGGCGGAACAATCCGCGCCGCCAAGCAAGGACGACATGGCGGCGCAGACCGTCATGGCCATGCCGTCGGATACGGACGCGATGCCCGCGCCTACCGCCGAGCCCGCTCCAGCACCCGTCGCGCCGGCCATGGCTCCCGACGCGATGGCTTCGGCCTCGCCGGCGCCTGTTGCTCCGATGACCGCTGCTCCTACCTTAACGGATCCGGCACCAGCCGCCGTCACCAGCGGTACGCAGGCGTCGGATGCCGATGCCCAACCTGCATCAGCCGCGCCAACGGCCGCCGCCGAGGCAACGGCCAACGACACGACCGGCACCGTTGCGCCGATGGACAAGCCGGCGGCGACAGCCGCGACCAAGTTCGACATCCCGGCCGAAGCCGGCCCCGTTGCTTTGCGTGACGCCGCCGCCGCTGGCGACGCCAAGGCACTGTTCGAGGTCGGCTCGCGCTACGCCGAGTCGCGCGGCGTCAAGGAAGACATGCCGGCGGCCGCCAAATGGTACGAGAAATCGGCGGAACTCGGCTTCGCGCCGGCCGAATACCGTATCGGCAATTTCTACGAGAAGGGCATCGGCGTCGCGCGCGACATCAAGAAGTCGAAGACCTGGTACCAGCTCGCCGCCGCGCAGGGCAACGCCAGTGCCATGCACAATCTGGCGGTGCTGTTCGCCATGGCCGCCGACGGCGTGACCGACAATGAATCGGCCGCGCACTGGTTCCAGGAGGCCGCCGACCTCGGCGTCAAGGACAGCCAGTTCAATCTCGGTATCCTGGCCGCCAAGGGCGTCGGCATGAAGCAGAACCTGGAAGAGTCCTATAAATGGTTCGCGCTTGTCGCCAAGACCGGCGACAAGGATGCCGCGGCCAAGCGCGACGAGATCGCCAATGCGCTGCGGCCCGAGCAGCTCGAGCGGGCGCGCGCCGCGACAGAATTGTGGAAGGCCAAGCCGCTCAACGCGGCCAATTCGGTGGACATTCCCGAATCCTGGCAGGAAGGCACGCCGCAGACGACCGCCGGCATCGACATGAAGAAGGCGGTCAAGAATATCCAGCTCATCCTCAACAAGAACGGCTATGACGCAGGCGGCGCCGACGGCGTGATGGGCGAGAAAACCAAGAACGCGATCATCGCTTTCCAGACCGCCAACAAGCTGCCGGCGACCGGCGCGGTCGACGAGAAACTGGTCAAGGCATTGCTGGCGCGCAAATAACGGCAGAAGCGTCGTTTCCACGACGCCCTTGCCATACATTTGCCTGTTAACTGATTGAGTTGTTTTTTGTTTCGGCGCGGTGGCGGGGTTTGACCCCGCTGCCGCGTCGGCGCAAGACAAAATTGGCTTTTCGATGCGATACTGCCCGCAACGGCTTTATTCGCCGACAGGCAAACTGATCGAGACTGACGGGTGGGCATCTATCTCCCGATCGCGGAAATTTCCGTCAACGTCTTCGTGCTGCTGGCCATGGGCGCCGCGGTGGGCTTCCTGTCGGGCATGTTCGGGGTGGGCGGCGGCTTTCTCATCACGCCGCTCTTGATCTTCTACAACATCCCGCCGGCAATCGCGGTCGCCACCGGCGCCAACCAGGTCATCGCTTCTTCCGTCTCCGGCGTCCTTTCGCACATGAAGCGAGGCACGCTCGACTTCAAGCTCGGCGGCGTGCTGCTCGCCGGGGGCATCGTCGGTTCCACCGCCGGCATCTACGTGTTCGGCTTCCTGCGCAGGCTCGGCCAGCTCGACCTGTTCATCTCGCTGCTCTACGTCGTGCTGCTCGGCACCGTCGGCGGGCTGATGCTGGTCGAGAGCATCAGCGCGTTGCGCGCCACGCGCAGCGGTGCGGCACCGGTGCTGAAGAAATCCGGCCAGCACAACTGGATCCATCGCTTGCCGCTGAAGATGCGCTTCCGCGCGTCGAAACTGTTCGTCAGCGTCATTCCGGTGCTCGGCCTTGGCGCCGGCATCGGGTTCCTGTCGTCGATCATGGGCGTCGGCGGCGGCTTCATCATGGTGCCGGCGCTGATCTATCTCTTGAAAGTGCCGACCAATGTCGTCATCGGCACCTCGCTGTTCCAGATCATCTTCACGTCCGCCTACACGACGCTGGTCCACGCCACCACCAACCAGACCGTCGATGTGATGCTGGCCTTCCTTTTGATGGCCGGCGGCGTGGCCGGGGCACAGTATGGCGCCAAGGCCGGCCAGCGGCTGCGCGGCGAGCAATTGAGAGCCCTGCTGGCGCTGCTGGTGCTGGCGGTGGCGATCCGGCTCGCCATCGATCTGTTCGTCACGCCGCCCAACCTTTATTCGTTGTCCGGCTTGGGCCTCAACTGATGAAAGGCATGAAGGCGCTCGCAACCGTCGCTCTCCTGTCCCTGACCGCCGCCCCGCCGGCGAAGGCGCAGACGCCATTGACGGAAGGCATCCAGATCGGCCTCTCCACCGACGCGGTGTCGATCACCGCCGGTTTTTCCGGCGCCGACCTGACCATTTTCGGTTCGCTGGAAAATCCCGACCCACTGGTGGCACGCCAGGGCCGCTACGACGTCATCGTCGTGCTCGAAGGGCCGCCCAAACCGGTGGTGGTGCGCCGCAAGGACCGGGTGCTGGGCGTCTGGATCAATCTGGATTCAGAGACCTTCGAGAATGTGCCGGTGTCCTATTCGGTGGCGACGACGCGGCCGCTGCAGGACATCACCGAACCCAACAGCTACAAGCAATTGTCGCTCGGCGCGTCCAACCTCTATATGCAGCCCGCCGATGCCGGTGACAGCCCGGCGACGATCGAGGAATTCACGGCGGCACTGCGCGAGCGCAAGGCCGCCGCGGGCCTCTACAGCGAGAATGTCGGTGGCGTGCAATTCCTGTCGCAGAACCTGTTTCGCGCCACGGTCAGGCTGGCGCCGAATGTGCCGGTCGGCACGCACAAGGCGCGCGCCTTCCTGTTCAAGAGCGGCCTGTTCATCAAGGAGAGTTCGGCGCAACTCGAAATCCGCAAGTCGGGCTTCGAACAATCGATCTTCCGCGTCGCCCACGACTATTCGTTCCTCTATGGCGTGTTCGCCATATCGCTGGCCATGGTGACCGGCTGGCTCGGCCGGCTGGTGTTCCGCAAAGATTGACGCTCGGGGAAAAGAGGGGTTCCCCTTTTCCCCACCATGCGATAAACCGCCGCCTCCCAGCCCAAGGGCAAACACGCACATACCATTCGCCAGAGCGGTCCGGCCTTCCGGATGACAGCGCGATGCATCGCCGCTGTCTTGCCGCCACGAAACAATTACAGGAGGCTGCAATGCATCGGGCATTCGGCGGCATCGACTTCGGCACGTCCAATTCCGCGGTGGGCGTGATCCGGAACGGCAAGGCGCGGCTGGTCCCGCTGGAGGGCGAACAGCCCACCTTGCCAAGTGCCGTGTTCTTCAACTTCGAGGACGGCCACACCTATTTCGGCCGTCGCGCGATCGGCGATTATACCGACAGCATCGAAGGCCGCCTAATGCGCTCGCTGAAGAGCGTGCTCGGCAGTTCGCTCGCCCATGAGAAGACGCGTATCAAGGCGCGCCAGATCGGCTTCATCGACATTATCGGCCTGTTCATCGGCCATCTGAAGACGCGGCTCGAAGAGGGCGCCGGCGGCGTGGTAGAAAGCGTGGTGCTCGGCCGCCCGGTGCAATTCGTCGATGACGATGCGCAAGCCGACGCGAAGGCGCAAGGCGAGCTCGAGAAGGCCGCCCGTGCCCAGGGTTTCAAGCACATCGCTTTCCAGTTCGAGCCGATTGCCGCGGCGCTCGACTACGAGCAGAAGGTAACGCGCGAGGAACTGGCGCTGATCATCGACATGGGCGGCGGCACGTCCGACTTCTCGATCGTGCGGGTCTCGCCGGAGCGCTCGCGATCGACCGACCGCAAGGACGACATCCTGGCCAGCCGCGGCATCCATATCGGCGGCACCGATTTCGACCGGTTGCTGAGCATCGCCCATGTCATGCCGCAGCTCGGCTACCTCTCCGCGACCAAGGACGGCAAGCGCAATCTGCCGGCCAGCTATTTCATCGACCTCGCCACATGGCAGCGCATCAACCTGGTCTATACCGCCAAGGCGATGACGCATCTCCGCCAGATCCGTTACGAGGCCGTGCGTGCCGACCTGGTCGACCGCTTCATCCACATCGTCGAGCACCGCTACGGGCACGCTCTGGCGGCGCTGGTCGAACAGGCCAAGATAGAACTGACCAACAGGTCATCGGCGGAGGTGGCGGTGAAGCTGCCTGACGCGGCGTTCGCCGCCGGGATCACGCGCGACGGGCTGGAGGCCACGATTGCCCGAGATATCGAGCGGGTCACCGAAACGGTCGGTCAGACCATTCGCGACGCTCAGGTCAAGCCATCGGACATCACCGCCGTGTTCCTGACGGGAGGCTCGACCGCGATCCCGCTGGCAAGACGAGAGATCCTGTCGCTGGTGCCGCAGGCTTCTGTCATAGACGGCGACATGTTCGGATCGGTCGGGCTTGGCCTGGCACTCGATGCGCAGCGGAAGTTCGGCTGATCCTACCCTGACCCGTTCATCTCTGCAGCCAGATGCGCCTTCAGCGCCATCTGGGCCAGGCTTGCCTGGCGGTCGCGATGGGTGATCATGGCGAAGTCGCGCTTCGGCAATTCGATCGGCACGGCTCTCAGGCTCCCCTCGGCGACCGCGTGCCCGACGACCAGCTCCGAAATGATGGTCGCGCCGGCGCCCGCTTCGACGGCCTGGCGAACCGCCTCGTTGCTGGGCAGCACCAGGAATATCTGCAGGTCGGCAAGTGAAACCCCCTCGCGGCGCGCCAGATCCTCCAGCACCTCGCGCGTGCCGGAGCCGCCCTCGCGGATGATCCAGCGCAGGCCCGTGATGTCGGGGCGGCCCGGCGCGATTTCGGCGATCCGCGGATGGGAGCTGGCAACGACCAGCATCAACCGGTCGGTATCGACCTTGGCGCGGCGCAATATGTCGGATTCGGTGCGCCCTTCGACCAAGCCGAGATCGGCGGTTCCATCGAGCACGCTGGCCTCGACCTGCCTCGTGTTGCCGATGGTGACGCTAAGCCTGACGGCCGGATAGGCCTCGTGGAAGGAGGCCAGCCGGCGCGGCAGCCAGTAGCTGGCGATGGTCAGGCTGGCGGCGATCGAGAGGCTGCCGGCGACCGTCTGCGAAACATGTTCCAGCACGTTGCGGGCGGCGGCAGCCCGCTCCAGCACGGCCTTGGCCTCGGGCAGGAACCGGTGGCCGGTCTGGGCCAGCTCTATGTTGCGGCCGACGCGGTTGAACAGATGGACACCGTGCTGCTCTTCCAGCGCGCGAATGGCCGCCGACGCGGCCGACTGGGAAATGCCGAGAAGCTCTGCTGCCTTGGTCATGTGGCCGCGCTCTGCGACGGCGACGAAAATGCGCAACTGGTCCAGGGTCATGCCTGCATTAAGAACCAATATCGATCGAATTTACAAGAACAACTGATTAGACGGATCGATAGCTTTATTCTACTTTTTTAGCCGAAGTTAGAAAAAATTGGCCTGCAGGTCGCAGAGAATAAAATGATCGGGCGGTTCAGATCCCTGCTTGCGCATTGGACCCGCGGCATCCGGCGGCGATTGGCCGGTGATCGATATCACCCCGAAGAGCATTACATGCGCGGCCCCGGACCGAAGACGCGCGCCAAATTCGCCGGCCGCGCGAGCACCACGGGATCATGATGCAAGGACCGCGCGGCGCCAATTCAGCCCCCTCGCAACGCCAGCTTGCCGACACGCGCGCGCCCGATGAAGGCGACGGCGTCGACACCTCCCCAGATGTTTCCGACAGCATCGCCAAGACGACCTGCTACATGTGCGCCTGCCGCTGCGGGATCGACGTGCACATCAAGGACGGCAAGATCCGCTACATCAACGGCAACAAGGACCATCCAGTCAATCGCGGCGTGATCTGCGGCAAGGGCAGCTCCGGCATCATGCAGCACTACAGCCCGGCCCGGCTGAAGAAGCCGCTCTTGCGCACCGGCCCGCGCGGCTCGGGTGAGTTCCGCGAGATCGAGTGGGAGGAAGCCTTCTCGATCGCCACCGAGCGGCTGTCGCATATCCGCCGGACCGACCCCAAAAAACTCGCCTTCTTCACCGGACGTGACCAGTCGCAATCCTTGACAGGCTGGTGGGCGAGCCAGTTTGGGACGCCGAACTTCGCTGCCCATGGCGGCTTCTGTTCGGTCAACATGGCAGCCGGTGGCCTCTACTCGATCGGCGGCTCGTTCTGGGAGTTCGGCGAGCCCGATTGGGACAACACGAAATACTTCATGCTGTTCGGCGTCGCCGAGGACCATGACTCCAACCCGATCAAGATCGGACTGGGCAAGCTCAAGGCGCGCGGCGCCAAGGTGGTGTCGATCAATCCCTGCCGGACCGGTTACAATGCGATCGCCGATGACTGGATCGGCATCCGACCCGGCACTGACGGCCTGTTCGTGTTCGCGCTCATCCACGAACTCTTGAAGGCCGGCCGCGTCGATCTCGATTATCTGCTCCGCTACACCAACGCGCATGTCCTGGTCATCCAGGATCCTGGCGCCGCCGATGATGGGCTCTTTCTGCGCGATGGCGACAGCGCTCTGGTCGCTTGGGACCGGGTGGCGAAGACCTCCGTCAACGCAACCGATCCAGATGCGAAGCCGGCACTGACCGGCAGCTTCACGGTCGACGGGCGCAGGTGCGTTCCGGTGTTCCGGCTCATTGCGGACCGCTATCTCGACGAGAGCTACGCACCCGACGCGGTCGCCGGGCGTTGCGGCATTGCCGCCGATACGATCCGCCGGATCGCCGCCGAACTTGCACATGTCGCCTTCGAAGAGGTGATCGAACTGCCGGTCGCCTGGACCGATTGGGCCGGGCGCCGGCATGAGACGATCAAGGGCCGACCTGTTTCGATGCATGCCATGCGCGGCATCTCCGCCCATTCCAACGGCTTTCATACCTGTCGCGCCATTCACCTGCTGCAGGTGCTTCTCGGAACCGTGGACGTGCCTGGCGGCTTCCGCTTCAAGCCGCCCTACCCCCGGTCCGCCCCGCCGGGTCCGAAGCCCTGCGGCAAGGACGTGAGGCCGATGACGCCGCTCGACGGCATGCCCCTCGGTTTCGTTTGTGGACCCGACGATCTGCTGGTCGATGAGGCCGGCACGCCGCTGCGCATCGACAAGGCTTATTCCTGGGATTCGCCACTTGCGGCGCATGGTCTGATGCACACCGTCATCCGCAACGCCTGGGCCGGCGACCCGTACCCGATCGACACGCTGCTGATGTACATGTCGAACATGGCGTGGAACTCCTCGATGAACACGGTCGAGACCATGGCCATGCTCACCGACCGTGATGAGGCGGGCAACTACAGGATCCCATTCATCATCTATTCCGACGCCTATTACTCCGAGACCGTGCCGTTCGCAGACCTCGTGCTGCCCGACACCACCTATCTCGAGCGTCATGACTGCATCAGCCTACTCGACCGGCCGATCAGCCATGCCGACGGGCCGGGGGACGCCATCCGCCATCCCGTCGTCGAGCCCGACCGCGACGTCAGGCCGTTCCAGTCGGTCATGATCGAACTCGGCGCGCGGCTTGGGCTGCCGGGGTTTGTCAATGACGACGGCTCGGCAAAGTACAGCGACTATGCCGACTACATCGTCAACCATGAGCGCACGCCTGGCATCGGCCCGCTGGCCGGCTGGCGCGGCAAGGAAGGCACTTCCATCGGCAAGGGCGAGCCCAATCCGGACCAGTTGCAGCGCTACATCGACAATGGCGGCTTCTGGCACCACGACTTCACTGACGACCAGCGCTACTACAAGATGGCCAACCGCTCCTATCTCGATTTCGCCGTGCAACTGGGCTTCATTCCCAAGGCCGAGCCGGTCGTCTTCCAGCTCTATTCCGAACCGATGCAGCGTTTTCGGCTGGCCGCGCGCGGACATGGCCGGGTGGTGCCGCCCGAAGGCGAACGCCGGCGCATCGAGACCTACATGGATCCGCTGCCGTTCTGGTACATGCCCTTCGAGGAACAGGCCGTGGACCTGGAAAAATACCCGCTGCACGCGCTGACGCAGCGGCCCATGCACATGTACCATTCCTGGGGTTCGCAAAACGCGTGGTTGCGGCAGATCACCAGCCAGAACCGGCTGTTCGTACATCACCGGACGGCGGCCGGCCTTGGCCTTGTCGATGACGACTGGGTGTGGATCGAGAGCATCAATGGCAAGGTGAAGGGGCAGATCAAGCTGGTCGACGGAGTAAACGAAAGCACGGTCTGGACCTGGAACGCGATCGGCAAAAGGCGCGGCAGCTGGGGGCTGAAGGACAATGCGGCCGAGAGCAATCGCGGCTTCCTGCTCAACCACATCATCGGTGACCAGACTTCTGCCGATGCCAGCGGCAGACGTTATTCGAATTCCGATCCAGTCACGGGACAGGCTGCGTGGTTCGATCTGCGCGTGCGCATCGTCAAATGCGCTGATGAGGAAGCCGGCTTCACCGAGCCGCAATTCGAAAGATTTCGCCAGCCGCCACATTTCGAACCCTCGCCCGACAAGCTCACTTTCGGCGCCGAATTTCGCCGGGCAAGAGAGGCGGCCGAATGACCTGTCTTCCAAGTCCGGGCGGCAAGAAGCTCGGCCTCGTCGTCGACCTCGACACCTGTGTCGGCTGCCAGGCCTGCGTCACCGCCTGCAAGGAGTGGAACACCGGCGGTCACATGGCGCCGCTGACCGACATCGACCCTTACGGCGGCCATGTCGACGGCGTCTGGTTCAACCGCGTGCACAGCTACGAGCACATCACCGAGATGGGCGGGCGCACGGTGAACTTCCCGCGCTCCTGCCTGCATTGCGAGACGCCGGCCTGCGTCACCGTCTGTCCGACGGGCGCCTCCTACAAACGCGCCTCGGACGGCATCGTGCTGATCGACGAGGACAAGTGCATCGGTTGCAAATTGTGCAGCTGGGCGTGCCCTTACGGCGCGCGCGAGTTCGACACGGATGTCGGCGTGATGAAGAAATGCACGCTCTGCGTCGACCGCATCTACAACGACAATCTGGCCGAAGGAGACCGCGTGCCGGCCTGCGTCGCCGCCTGCCCGACCAGCGCCCGGCATTTCGGTGACCTCGGCGATCCCCAATCCGCCGTCTCGCAACTGGTGGCGGATCGCGGCGGGGTCGACCTGATGCCCGAGCTTGGCTATCGCCCGACCAACAAATACCTGCCGCCGCGCGCCCATACGCAGCGCGCCGCATCGGTGCCGGCCAAGGCGCTGGAGCCGGTGCGGGCCGAGGGTGCTTTCCTTGGCTGGGTCGACCGCATGCTTTCGAGCTGACCATCCATGCATCCAGCTTTTTCGGTCGTTTTCTTCACCACCGCTACGGGTGCCGGCTATGGGTTGCTCGCAATGCTCGGCGTGCTCGGCCCGCTCGGCCTCATCGCGCCCGATTTCTGGCCGGGCTTCGTCGGCATTGGCCTGGCGCTCGGCCTGATCGCGGCCGGCCTGCTGTCATCGACCCGCCATCTCGGCAGACCTGAACGTGCCTGGCGGGCGTTCTCGCAATGGCGCAGTTCATGGCTGTCGCGCGAAGGCGTATTGTCGGTCATCACCTTCATCCCGGCGGGCCTCTTCGGCCTGGGCTGGGTCTTCCTTGGCCGCCTCGATGGCTGGGTGGCGGCCGCGGGCGTTCTGGCCACCTTCGGCGCCTTTGTCACGGTCTGCATGACCGGCATGATCTATGCATCGCTCAAGCCGATTGCCCAATGGCACAGCCCCTACACCTTGCCCGGCTATCTGATCTTCTCGGCGATGAGCGGCTGCGTGCTCGTGAATGCCCTGCTGCAAGGCTTTGCGGTCGGCTCGACTGTCCCGCTCGCCGCTTCCGTACTGCTCACCTTGCTCGGCTGGGGCTGGAAGCTGGCGACCTGGCGCCACAATGACCAGCTTGAAATCGCGACCAACGCGAACACCGCGACCGGGCTCTCCGGCGGCACGGTGCGATCCCTGGAATGGCCGCATACCGAGGAAAACTACCTGCTCAAGGAAATGGGCTTCCGCATCGCGCGCAAGCACAGCGCGAAGCTGCGCCGGATCACGCAGGCGCTGGCGTTCGCTCTACCCATCCTGCTGCTCACCGCCACCTTCGCCCTGCCCTGGCCCTTTGCGGCGGTCTCTTCAGGGCTCGCTGCAATCGTCCAGTTCACCGGCATGCTGGTCGAACGCTGGCTGTTCTTCGCCGAGGCGAAGCACACCGTCACGCTTTATTATGGACGATAGGACAGCTGAAAATGACTTCCGCCAGCTCTCTGAGCGACAGTAAAATTCGGCATTATTGTTGACAGCGGAGTCGATACTATCCTTTAAATCCAGAATGCTCCAGTTCTCTATTCGTAGTTCAAGGCGATGAATCTCGCTGCCTTCCGCTCTCCGACCTATCTCGCACTCGGCTTGTTCGCCGCATGTATGTTTATCCTTGCACCCTGCAATTTAATAGCAGGCGCGCTCGAAGCCGAAGCCGCCTTTAAAGCGAATAATTATTCAGAAGCGTACAAAGAATGGACGGCTCTCGCCCAAAAGGGTGATGCCATTGCCCAATTTAACGTCGGATTTCTGTATTCCAGAGGACTGGGTGTTCCACTGGATTATTCCAAAGCTGCCGAATGGTGGGGCAAGGCGGCGGATCAAGACATGGCAGTGGCCGAGTTGAACCTTGGACTTTTGTACTCCTGGGGCAAGGGCGTTCAGCAGGATGATTCCAAAGCGGCGGAGCTATGGCGCAAGGCGGCGATCCGAGGTTTGCCCGAAGCTCAGCAGTATCTTGGATACGCGTATTTTTCTGGGACGGGAGTGCCCAAAAGTGGTTCCGATGCGGTACTTTGGTTAACCAAAGCAGCTGAGCAAGGTAATGTTGACGCGCAAATTAATTTGGGCGTGGCTTACCTGACCGGCGAGATTGTAGATAAGAACCCCAAGCTAGCCTTCTATTGGTACGAAAAGGCTGCGCAACTGAATGACAGCAAGGCGCAATTCAACGTGGCATTGATGTATCTCAAAGGTGTTGGGGTTGAGCAGAATGATGACCTTGCCATCCAATGGTTAAAACGCTCGGCAGCGCAGGGATACCGCGGCGCGGAAGAAGCACTTGACCGCATTCATGCTGCGCTTAAGAAGACTTGAGCTTCACCAAGACCAGGCGGCGACCCTCAACCCGGCCGCAGCATCGAACCGGAGATGGCGAAGATGCGGTCAGTGCCAAGCATGTAAGCCATCAGCGACTCCAGCCGGAACAAGCCGGCATAGGCGCGGTCGAGCACGTTGAGCGAGCCGGTATAGGCACCGAAAGCCGGCATGATCATGCGGCCGCCGTCGCCGGCAAAGCAGCGCCTGCGCACCGAACGGCCTTGCTGCACGATGCGCGCGCAGGGATGCAGGTGGCCTGAAATCTCGCCCTCGACCCGCACCTTCGACGGCTCGTGCCGGAACAGCAGGGAACCTATGGCCAGTTCCCGCACGGTCTCGCCGGGCAGGTCCGCCGGCGCCTCCGGGTCGTGATTGCCGGCGACCCAGAACCAGTCACGGCCTGCCATCAGCGCCTCCAGCCGTTCGCGAAAGCTCGAATGCATGCGCTTGGCGCCGCCGCCATCGTGGAAACTGTCACCCAGGCTGATGATGATCGACGGCTGGTAGTCCGATATCACCGCCTGCAATCGCAGCAGGGTCGCGCCGGTATCGTAGGGCGGGATCAGTGTGCCGCGCCTGGCCAGCGACGAGCCCTTCTCCAGATGCAGGTCAGAAACTGTCAGCAGCTTGAGCTCGGGAAAATAGAGCACGCCGCGCGGATCGCAGACCGCGCGCGCGCCCGCGATGCCGACAAGGTCGGCCTCGGCGATCAGCGATGCGCGCGCCAGCGAAAAGGTCATTCGTCAACCATCCCGGGCCCCATGGCCTCCTCGACCAGCGTCGCCGCATCCATCAGCAGCGTTTCATCGGCCTCGCCATTGACCGGCATCTTGCCGATCTCGAGCATGATCGGCACGGCAAGCGGCGATATCTGTTCGAGCGCCTTATGCATGATTCGACCCTGGATGCGCGAGAGCATGTCCGCAAGTCTGCTGACATCGAGCAGGCCGGTCGCCGCATCGGCACGCGTCGCCTGAAGCAGGATGTGGTCCGGCTCATGGCTGCGCAGCACATCGTAGATCAGGTCGGTCGACACCGTGACCTGGCGGCCGCTCTTCTCCTGGCCGGGGTGGCGTTTTTCGATCAGGCCCGAGATCAGCGCGCAGTTGCGGAAGGTGCGCTTGAGAAGCCAGCTGTCGGCCAGCCAGGCTTCGAGATCGTCGCCCAGCATGTCCTGGTCGAACAGCGCGCCGAGTGAAGGTTTCCTGGCTTTGAACATCGCACCCATGTCGCCCAGCGACCATATGGCCAAGGCATAGTCGGTGGCGACGAAGCCAAGCGGCCTGGCGCCCGCCCTGTCGAGGCGACGGGTGAGCAGCATGCCAAGCGTCTGGTGCGCCAGCCTGCCCTCGAAGGGATAGGCGACCAGATAATGGCGGTTGCCGCGCGGAAAAGTCTCGATCAGCAAATCGTCGCGCTTGGGGAGCATCGATTTGTCCGACTGAAACCGCAGCCAGTCGGCCACCTGCTCCGGCAGCTTCTTCCAACGCTGCGGATCGTCGAGCATGATGCGGACCTGTTCGGCAAGGTACGTCGACAGCGGAAACTTGCCGCCGCCATAATAGGGCACCTTAGCGTCGCTGCCGGGCGCATTCGAGACGAAGCATTCATTCTCGCGGATACCTTCGAAGCGCAGCACCTTGCCGGCAAACATGAAGGTGTCGCCATGCGTCAAGGTTTCGAGGAACGCCTCCTCGATCTTGCCGAGCACGCGGCCGCCGTGCGACGCCGCGCCTTTGCTGCCGGCCTTGACGTAGCGCACATTGAGCGCCGGCACCTCGATGATGGTGCCGACATTCAGCCTGTATTGCTGGGCGACGCGCGGATTGGATACGCGCCACATCCCATCCTTGTTCAGGCGGATGCGGGCGTAGCGCTCGTAATTCTTCAACGCGTAGCCGCCGGTGGCGACGAAATCGATGACACGGTCGAAGGTCGGACGATCGAGGCCGGCATAGGGTGCCGCCGTTCGCACCTCTTCATAGAGGTCATCGGCCCGGAACGGTGCGCCGCAGGCGCAGCCCAGCACATGCTGCGCCAGCACGTCGAGCCCGCCATTGACCAGCGGCGGCGTATCCTGCGCACCGAGATAATTGGCGTCGAGCGCGGCCCGGCATTCCAGCACCTCGAAACGGTTGGCGGGAATCAGGATCGCCTTCGACGGCTCGTCCATGCGGTGGTTGGCGCGGCCGATGCGCTGCGCCAGCCGGCTGGCCCCCTTTGGCGCGCCGACATGCACGACCAGGTCGACATCGCCCCAGTCGATGCCGAGATCGAGCGTCGAGGTGGCGACGATGGCGCGCAATGCGTTGTCGCCCATTGCCTTTTCGACACGCCGGCGCTGGGCGACGTCGAGCGAGCCATGATGCAGGGCGATCGGCAAGGTGTCCTCGTTGACCCGCCACAACTCCTGGAACAGCAGCTCCGCCTGGCTGCGCGTGTTGACGAACAGCAAGGTCGTCTTGTGGCGCTTGATCTCGCGGTAGATTTCCGGCGTGGCGTAGCGCGCCGAGTGCCCCGCCCACGGCACGCGCTCCTCGGAATCGAGGATCGAGATTTCGGGCTTCGCCCCACCCGTCACGGTGATCAATTCCGCCATGTCACCGGGTGGGTTCTGGCTGACCAGCCAGCGCCGCAATTCGTCCGGCTCGGCCACCGTCGCCGACAGCCCGATCGTCTGCAGGCCAGGGACGAAGCTGCGCAGCCGCGCCAGCCCAAGCGCCAGCAGATGGCCGCGCTTCGACGTCACCAGCGAATGCAATTCGTCGAGCACGACATAGCGCAAATCCTCGAAGAAGCGCCTCGCATCGCCTGCCGCGATCAGCAAGGCCAGTTGCTCTGGTGTGGTGAGCAGGATGTCGGGCGGCGCAAGCTTCTGGCGCTGGCGCTTGTGGGCGGGGGTGTCGCCGGTGCGCGTTTCGATGGTGA
This sequence comes from Mesorhizobium sp. M8A.F.Ca.ET.218.01.1.1, assembly GCF_004791165.1. Classification (GTDB taxonomy): domain Bacteria; phylum Pseudomonadota; class Alphaproteobacteria; order Rhizobiales; family Rhizobiaceae; genus Mesorhizobium. The sequence goes on from NZ_SRUZ01000001.1 coordinate 403,104, forward strand.
CCGGCAGGCCGATCTCCTCGACCGGCTTGCCGAGATTGCGCTCGATGTCGACGGCCAGTGCCTTCAGCGGCGAGATGTACAGCGTGTGGATGCCGCGCCGCGCCTGGCCTGGTTTTCGCCTCGGCCTGACGGCCAGTTCGGTCAGCGACGGCAGGAAGCCGGCCAGCGTCTTGCCGGCGCCGGTCGGCGCGATCAACAGCACCGATTGCCCGGCCTGGGCTTTCGCCAGCAGTTCGATCTGATGCGCGCGCGGCGACCAGCCCTTCTCGCCGAACCATTTTACGAATGGCTCGGGCAAGACGACGGCGGCATTCTGGTCGGCGAGGCGCGGCAGCTCGGTCACCCGCCAGAGGTAGCGCGGCGGCGCGCAATCGCCAAGCAGAATCGGAACAAAAGGGGATCGAAAAAAGCCTTACGGCCGCCGAAACCCCGTCGGTCCGCCATAGAGATAGCCGATGCGGGCGACCGCTTCCTTCAGCCCTTCGCGCGATACCAGCATGGTGTGGCCGTTGGCGTGGATCATGGTTTGGGCGTCGGTCATGATGGCGACGTGACCTTTCCAGAACACCAGGTCACCACGTCGCAACCCCGAAAAATCGGCGCCCGGCTCGAGCGGCTCGCCGACCGAAGCGGCCTGCATGTCGGAATCGCGCAGCACCTCCCTGCCAGCCATGCGCATGGCCAGTTGCACCAGGCCGGAGCAATCGATGCCGAAGCCGGAAACACCGCCCCACAGATAGGGCGTGCCGAGAAACGTCTCGGCCACGGACACATAGTCGCCGGCCACTTCGCCGATCGGCCGCAGATGGCCAGCGATCATGGCTTCACCCGACGGCAGCAGGGCATAGTGCGTGCCGCGTGTTTCGGCGGCACCCGTCACCGTTACGGTCGATCCCATCGACAGTTGCCCGGCGATCGGAAAGCGCAGATCCGGACCGGGATAAAGGAACGTACGCGGCACCGAGACGATATGGGTGGACGCATGGTCCCGCCCGCCCAGCATGCTGTCGGCGACATAGCCGACATAGCCGTCTCGCTCGGCCTGGATCCACGCCCAGCCTTCTCTGTCCTCGAAAACCAGGATATCGTCGCCGAACAGAGCTTGCGTGTTGACGCCTGAATCCAGCTTCGGCGCCTTGCGGATATCGGCCACCGGCACCGAAATCCGCGCTGGCCGGCCCGCTACGAAACGGTCGGCAGCGACTTCTCCTTTCAACCTGGCATCGGCGAGATCGGAGCGGAAAGCATGAAGGCGTGCGTCGTGAGCGGTCAAAATCGGCAACCCTGTTGAATGGGCAATACAGTCAGATCGGCAGTTCGTGGGCCTTGGCAATGATACCATCGCCGAAGCGCTCGACAAAGAGCGCGCCTTCAACGGTGCGCTTGATCAGGACATTGCGCTTGTCGAGCTCGTCGCGATGGCGCGACACCAGTTTCAGCGCGCCCATCGTATCGAGCGCGCGTGTGATGACCGGCTTGGTGACGTTGAGGCGGGCGGCAAGACCGCGCACCGTATGCGGCGGCGGATCGAGATAGATGGTGAACAGGATCGCCGTCTGACGCATGGTGAGATCGGGCGCATCCTCGCGCACCTGTGACAGCATCACTTGCTGCCACAGTCGCAAGGCCTGGCTCGGGCGCATCGCAATCGACATCGCGCCATCATGACGGCAAATTGTTTCGGTTCCGTTTCAGTTTCAGCAATTTGCCGGCTCTGGTTGCGGCCATCAGCCATAACGCGTCGAGATGATCCGCTCCAGCGCCCGGATGCCTTGCGCCTCGCCACCGGCGGGGCCATAGGGGCGATCGGCGGGGTTCCAGGCAAAGATATCGAAATGCGCCCAGCTCGCGGTCTTCTCGACGAAGCGCTTGAGGAACAGCGCCGCGGTGATGGAACCGGCGAAACCGTCCGTGGTGACGTTGTTGATGTCGGCGATCTTCGACGACAGTTTCGCATCGTAGGGCCGCCATAGCGGCATGCGCCACAGCGGATCCTCGACCGCCAGCGATGCCGCCGCCAGCTCCGAGGCAAGCGCCTCGTCATCGGTGTAGAAGGGCGGCAGGTCGGGGCCGAGCGCGACGCGGGCGGCTCCGGTCAGGGTCGCCATGTCGACCAGGAGCCGCGGTTCCTCCTCGTCGGCCAGCGCCAGCGCATCGCCCAGCACCAGCCTCCCCTCGGCGTCCGTGTTGCCGATCTCGACTGATATACCCTTGCGGCTCGCCAGCACGTCACCGGGCCGGAAAGCGTTGCCGGCAATCGAATTCTCGACCGCGGGGATCAGCACCCGCAGCCGTACGTTGAGCCCGGCGGCCATGATCATCGAAGCCAAGCCAAGCACATTGGCGGCGCCGCCCATGTCCTTCTTCATCAACAGCATGCCCGAGGACGGCTTGATGTCGAGGCCGCCAGTGTCGAAGCAGACACCCTTGCCGACCAGGGTGACCTTCGGCGCGCCTTGCTGCCCCCATGTCATGTCGATCAAGCGCGGCGCGCCGGACGAGGCACGACCGACGGCGTGGATCATCGGGAAATTCTGTGTGAGCAGGTCTTCACCCTTGATGACGGAGACTTCGGCCTTGTGGGTCCCAGCCAAGGCCCGCACTGCCCTCTCCAGATCGTCCGGCCCCATATCGTTGGTCGGTGTGTTGACCAGATCGCGCGTCAGGAAAACGCCATCGGCGATGCGGCGAACGCGCTGCACATCGACGCCGGCCGGCAGCTCGAAGCGCAGCTGCTTGCCCGGCTTCTTGCCGTAGCGGGTAAAGACATAGCCGCCGAGCGCCAACGCGATTGCCGCCAGTTCCGGCTCGGCCGGCGCCGAGGCGAAGTGCCAGTCGCCTTCCGGCAGGGTTTTCGCCAGCGCGCCCAGGGCGAGCGCGCCCTCGCCGTCGCCAATACCGAACATGGCGCCGCCGAGCGCTCCGTTCTCGCCGGGCACGGCCAGCGTCCTGCCGGCCTCGCCGGAAAAGCCGTTTGCCCTGGCCCAAGCGACAATAGACGGCGACAGACCGGCCGCCTCCAGGCCGTCCCTGCCGACCAGATGGACCGGCAGTGGGTTCTTCAGCTTGTTCTCGACCAGTTCCACAGCCATCAGATGTTTCTCCTGCCGAGCTCGCCCCGAGTCGGCGCTTCTTAACCCTCCGTTAGGGTTAACAGAATATTTCTGCTGGAGGGAAGATGGCCACGCAATGGCCACGCGCATGAATGGAGGCCCAGGGTGCCGATGCCGACCAACCGCACGATAGACATCCGGGGAAAACGGCTCATCACCACGGCATTCATGCTGGCGCTCGCGGCAGGTGTCGCGGGATGCGCGACCGACAAGCTCACCACCGGCTCGATCGGACGCACCAGCGGCAAGCCGCTGGAGACGATGTCGGCGGGAGAACTGCACAATGCCACCGCCGCACTCGGCCAATCCTACGCCAGGAACCCCAACGACAAGCGCATCGCGACCAACTTCGCGGCGGCGCTGCAGATGGATGGCGACGCCGACCAGTCGCTTGCGGTGATGCGCAAGCTGGCGATCGCCTATCCGAAGGACCGCGACGTACTCGCCGCCTACGGCAAGGCGCTGGCCGCCAACGGCCAGTTCGAGGCGGCGCTCGACGCGGTGCGCCGCGCGCAGACGCCGGAATATCCCGACTGGAGGCTGGTCTCCGCCGAAGCGGCCATACTTGACCAGCTCAACCAGAAGGACGACGCGCGCCAGCTTTACCGCAAAGCGCTCGAACTCAAGCCCAACGAGCCTTCGGTCCTTTCCAATCTCGGCATGTCCTATGTGCTGGAAGGGGATCTGCGCACCGCCGAGACCTATATGCGGTCGGCCGCCCAGCAGCCGAACGCCGACAGCCGGGTACGCCAGAACCTGGCGCTCGTTGTCGGCCTGCAGGGCCGTTTCGACGAAGCCGAGAAGATCGCCTCGCAGGAACTTTCGCCCGAACAGGCGCAGGCCAACGTTGCCTATCTCAGGCAGATGCTGGCCCAGCAGAACGCCTGGAGCCAGCTCAAGGATCAGGACAAGGCGAAACCGCCGAAAACCGCCACCAACTGATCGCCACGAGCTTACCGAAAATCATAAAAAAGCCGCGCTCCATTGCAGCGCGGCTTTTTGTTTCCGCGGACGGATTCTGCGTTGGCCTACTGGCTGGTCGACGCGGCCCCGCCTGAATGATCGCCAAAGATACCGCGTTGGCTGACCTGGATGCCCGCCGGCCCCAGGATGATGGCGAACAGCACCGGCAGGAAGAACAAGATCATCGGCACGGTGAGCTTGGGCGGCAGGGCGGCGGCCTTTTTCTCGGCGGCGTTCATGCGCATGTCGCGGCTTTCGCTGGCAAGCACGCGCAGCGCGTGAGCCACCGGCGTGCCATAGCGCTCGGCCTGGACAAGCGCCTGCGACACCGACTTGACCGATTCCAGCCCCGTGCGGCCGGCCAGGTTTTCATAAGCCTGCTTGCGTTCCTGCAGATAGGAGAGCTCGGCGTTGGTCAGGATGAATTCTTCTGCCAGGGCCACCGACTGCGCGCCGATCTCGTCGGCGACCTTGCGCAGCGCGGCTTCCACCGACATGCCGGACTCCACGCAGATCAGCATCAGGTCGAGCGCATCCGGCCACGCCATCTGGATCGACTGCTTGCGCTTGGTCGCGCGGTTGTTGACGTAGAGGACCGGCGCGTAGAAGCCGCCATAGGCAACGAGGACGCAGACGAACAGCCGGATCACCAATGGCTTGTCGGGCAATCCGCCGAGCACGAAGATATAGACCAGACCGAGCGCGAAGCCGACAAAAGGAAGCACCAGGCGGAAGAACAGAAAACGCGTTAGCGGATTCTGCCCGCGAAAGCCTGCAACCTTGAGTTTCTGCAAGGTGGCCTCGTCGGCCAACGCACGCCGCAGATCGAGCCGGTCGACAATGTTGCGCATGCCGACCGACTGTTGCTCGCGCAGACCCTTGCGGCGGCGATCGGCCTCGTTCGCGAGCCGCGCGCGCTGCTTGGCGCGAAGCTCATCACGCTCCAGCGCGACCGACTTCATGCGCGCCTTGAGCTGGTTTCCGCCGATCGCCGGCAGCAGCGTAAAGACGGTTGCGAACACGGCGATGGCGACCAGCAGCGCAATCAGGAAGCTGGGATCCGTCAGTGATTTGATGACTTGTTCGGTCATGCCGCGGTCCTAGACTTCGAAGTTCATCATCTTGCGCATCACGAAGATGCCGATCGACATCCAGACGGCGGCGAAACCGAGTATTAGATGACCGACGCTGGTCGTGAACAGCGGCATCAAATAGTTGGGACTGGAGAGATAGACGAGAAAGGCGACGATGAAAGGCAAGGCGCCGATGATGGCGGCGGATGCTTTCGCTTCCATCGACAGTGCCGCGACCTTGGCCTTCATCTTCTTGCGGTCGCGCAACACGCGCGAAAGGTTGCCCAGCGCCTCGGAGAGATTTCCGCCGGCCTGCGACTGGATCTGGATGACGATGCCGAAGAAACTCGCCTCGGTGCATGGCATGGTTTCGGGCATGCGCAAGGTCGCGTCGGGGATCGACAGGCCCATCTGCTGCGAATCGACTATTCGGCGAAACTCGGTCTTCACGGGCTCAGGGGATTCATTGGCGATCAGGCGCACGGCGTCGTTCAGCGGCAGGCCGGACTTGACCGCCCGGACGATGATATCGAGCGCGTTTGGAAATTCGTTGAGGAACGCCTTGACGCGGCGGGTACGACGAAAAGAAACGAACCAACGCGGCAAGCCGAGCGCTCCGGCGAGCAATATACCGGGCAATACGATCATCGGCGCACCGACCATGAACGCGACGATTGTCAGCGCGAGGCCGCATATGGCCGAATAGATATAGAAACGCTCGATCGGCACCTTCATCCCAGCCTGGCGAAGCTGGGCTTTCAGCGGCGGCTTCTTGACGGCGGTGTCCTTGGTCTTCTGCTTCTCGTCGAGCTCCTTCAGGGAATCCTGCACCGATTTACGGCGCTTGGCCGCGTCCGCCGCGCGGTCGCGCGTCGCCTTGACGACAGAGCGGTCCGTTTCGGCGGCCTTGATCGTTTCAAGCCGCTTTCCGGCCTGTTTCTCATTGCTGATCTGGTTGAACAGAAATGCATAGGCGACCGCGCCGGCGCTGAAGCCGGCGAGCACGACAAACGCCAATACGGTGCCGTCAATTCCAAACATCGACCTGAACCTTCACGCCCGCGGATGCGTCAGTCAGCACGTTTCTCCATGGCTTCGAGCGCCGTGGCGAGACGCTGCTCCTCGCCATAGTATCGAGCCCGCTCCCAGAAATGGGGGCGGCCGATGCCGGTCGAGACGTGTTCACCCAGCAACCTGCCGTTGGCGTCCTCGCCCTTGATGTTGTAGAGGACGATATCCTGCGTGATGATGACGTCGCCCTCCATCCCGATCACTTCGGTGATATGGGTGATGCGGCGCGATCCATCGCGCAGGCGAGCCGCCTGGATGATCACGTCGATGGAGCCGACGACGATTTCGCGCACGGTTTTCTGCGGCAGCGAATAGCCGCCCATGGCGATCATGGATTCGATGCGGTTCAGGCATTCGCGCGGGCTGTTGGAGTGGATCGTTCCCATCGAGCCGTCATGGCCGGTGTTCATCGCCTGCAGAAGGTCGAAGACCTCGGGTCCGCGCACTTCGCCGACGATGATGCGTTCGGGCCGCATGCGCAGGCAGTTCTTGACCAGGTCGCGCATCGTCACCTCGCCCTCGCCCTCGAGGTTGGGGGGACGCGTTTCCAAGCGCACGACATGCGGCTGCTGCAGTTGCAGTTCGGCCGAGTCCTCGCAGGTGATGACGCGCTCATCACGGTCGATGTAGTTGGTCAGGCAATTGAGCAATGTCGTCTTGCCGGAGCCGGTGCCGCCCGAAATGACGATGTTGCAGCGGACGCGGCCGATGATCTTGAGAACTTCGGCTCCCTGCGGAGAGATGGCGCCGAACTTGACCAGCTGGTCGAGCGTCAGCTTGTCTTTCTTGAATTTGCGGATGGTGAGCGCGGTGCCGTCGATGGCCAGCGGCGGTGCAATGACGTTGACCCGCGATCCGTCGGGAAGACGGGCGTCGCAGATCGGGCTGGATTCGTCGACGCGGCGGCCGACCTGGCTGACGATGCGCTGGCAGATGTTGAGCAACTGCTGGTTGTCGCGGAAGCGGATGCCGGTCTGTTCGACCTTGCCGTTGACTTCGATGTAGACGTTCTTGGACCCGTTGACCATGATGTCGGCGATGTCGTCGCGCGCGAGCAGCGGCTCAAGCGGCCCATAGCCAAGCACGTCGTTGCAGATGTCCTCGAGCAGTTCTTCCTGCTCGGCGATCGACATCGCGAAGTTCTTGATCGCGATGATATCGTTGACGATGTCGCGGATTTCCTCGCGGGCGCTTTCGGGATCGAGCTTGGCGAGTTGCGACAGGTCGATCGTATCGATCAGGGCCGAGAAAACCTGGCTCTTGGTATCGTAATAGGTTTCGCTCTTTTCGCGGCCTCTCCTCGGTTCCGGCGCCATCGGTGGCGCCTCGACCGCGCGCCTGGCGGGTGGCGCGACAGGCGCGCTCGGCTGCGGCGTGGCCGCGGGCCGGGCAAGAACCGCTGTGTCCACCGAAACCGCGGCGGCCGGCGCGACCGGCGCCGGTGCCGGCGCCGGCTGGCGAAATTCCGGCTTGAACCGGTTGCCGTCGTCGTTGCCTCTTTTACCGAACATGACCGACTACCGACCCCATTTCGTCACTTCTTGTTGCGCGAGAGCTTGCCGAGCAGACTGCCCAGGCCAGCCTTCTTTTTCGCCCTGATTTCGCTGCGGCCGGTCAGCACATGAGCAATCTCGTTGATCGTGGCCACAACCGGGTTCTTGGCATCCATCTCGCCCAGCATGCGCCCGTTGTTCGCGGCATTGCCGAACAGCAAGGGATCAAAGCCGATGACCGACATCGGCGTCAGGCCGAGCGGCTCGGCGAAATCGGATGGCGAGATCTCCGGCCGCTTGGGTATGCCGGCCTGGTTGATGATCAATTTCGGCGGCGGGTCGTTCGGGCGAAGCCGCTTGAGCATGTCGACCAGGTTCTTTGTGTTGCGCAGATTGGCCAGCTCCGGCGTCGCCGTGATGACGATTTCGTCGGCCTTGACCAGCGTGTTCTTGGCCCATCCCGTCCAGACATGGGGAACGTCGAGAACAAGGAGCGGCACGCTGCGCTGCGCGGTATCGACAAGTTGCGCGAAGGCGTCGGGATCGAAGTCGTAGACGCGTTCCAGCGTCGAGGGCGCCGCGAGCAGCGACAGATGCTCGGCGCATTGGGTCAGCAGCCGGTCGAGATAGACTTCGTCGATGCGCTCGGGCGAGAACACAGCCTCGGCGATGCCTTGGGCCGGATCCTGATCGAAATTGATGTTGGCGGTGCCGAAGGCGAGATCGAGGTCGGCCACAACGACCTCGGATTTGAACAGGGAGGACATTGCCCAGGCAACATTGTGGGCGATCGTGGAAGAGCCGACGCCACCCTTGGCGCCGACGAAGGCGACCGAGCGACCGAGCGGTTCAGCTTCCGGATCGACGAAGATCGACGAGACGACGCTGACGACGTCGGCCATCGACACCGGCGCGATGACATATTCGGAGATGCCGGAGCGGATGAGCTCGCGATAGAGACCAACATCATTGTAATGGCCGATCACCACCACTTTCGAGGATGGATCGCAATATTCCGAAAGCTGGGCGAGCTGCTCCAGCAATTGCTTGGGTTCGCTGCGCGATTCCAGCAGGATCAGGTTCGGTGTCGGCGCCGACTGGTAGAACTCGATTGCCGTGGGGACGCCGCCCATATGGACCTTGAGATGCGCCTTGGTCATGCGGCGGTCCTCGCCGGCGCGCTGGACCGGATTGGCAACGCCCTCCGTCTCGCAGAATGCCTGGATCGAAATACGCGGAACCGGCCGCAACGCCTGCATCGCGGCGACGTCCTGCAGCGAGGTATCACCGCCCTCCACGGTGGCGTCATAGGCAAGGTTGCTCATGGTCATGCTCTTTCCGTGGCCTGTTCCTGACGTCGCTTCTTTCCGAGGGCGGCTTAGTAAGTCACTTCCGAGTTGCCGAGGAATTCATCCGAAATGCCCCTGTCTTGGTAGACACCGATGGCTTTGCTGCGATTGGCCGCATCAATAGTGGTGGACTTGCGCGGCCCGAGAAGATCTCCCGGATTGGCCACCTGGGCGGCAAGATTGTTCTGATAGGAGCAGCCGAAATCGGCGTAGTGCTTGTTCTCCGACGTCTCCACCAGGTCAGCGGGCCAACGACCGCATTTGTCGGTCTGTGCCCTCACCGCGATGTAGGAGACGCGAACCGGGGCTGATGCCTCGCTCGATCCCGCTTGATAGGAGACCACGACGATCCGGTCGCGCTTGATCCCGGCAGCGAACGCGAGCCGAGCGAAATCATGGCCGGCCGCCGTTGCGGCGACTTCGTTGGCCGATCCGCTTGGAATCTGGATCGTCAATGTCGGAGCGGCACTCTTGTCATAGCCGTCGAGGAAACCCAGGAGCGTGTCGCGCTGCGAGCCGGTCATGCCGCGGTCACCGGCGCCAACAGGAAGATCGATCTTCTGGTTTTTCTCGGCGATGACGATCGGATGATTGGTGCGATAGTCGTCGGGGATGGCGCCGACGGTAACGCTGTCGCGCTGGGCACAACCGGCCAGCAGAGCCGACACCGCCACCGCCATGATCGGAAGCGCTCGCAGGCCTATCCGAGAACGGCCGGAGCGCATCGCCATGGTCCTTGCCTTAAGTGCTGACTGAGACATGTCCGCTTTCCCGTTCACTTGTAGATGAAGCCGACAACGCCGTGATAGCGGCCGTTGGGCCTGTCGGTCTGCATGGTGCCGTAGACGCGATTGACGCGCCCAAGGAACATGCCGGCGCCGTCGCTCGGCGGGTTGAAATTGTCGTCCGGCTTGGCCAGCTCATTGCGCGCCACCGGCTTCACCAGATAGGGCGTGATGATGATGACGAGCTCGGTCTCGTTGCGCACGAAATCCCTGCTGCGGAAGAGCGCGCCGAGCACTGGAATCTTCGTCAGCCCGGGCAAGCCGTTGATGGCCTGCCTGACATCGTCGCGAACAAGGCCAGCGATCATCATGGAGCCGCCGGAGGGCAGTTCCACGGTCGTATCGGCAAGACGCTTGCGCAGAGACAGGATATTCGTGCCGGGACTCGTCACACCCGAGGACAGCGAAACGGACCCTTCGGTGGTCGGCTCGGAGACCGACGTTCTGACTTTCAGGCTGATGCGACCGGGAGACAGCACCACCGGCTGGAACTCCAGGCCGATGCCATATTCGATCTTGTCGATGGTATAGTTCTTCAGGCCGGTCTGGTTGTCGGTCGATACGTTCGCGGTGACGCCGCTCACCATGTTGTATTCACCGCCAACCCGGAACGTCGCCTTCTCGCCAGAAACAGCAGTCAGGGTCGGCTCGGCCAGCGTCTTCATGACCCCGGACTGTTCCATGGCGTTGATATAGGCCTGCAACCCCGAGGCGCCGATCGTGAAGCCGGAATTCGACAGTTGCTTGCCGAGGCCGGTGAAATTGTCGCTGAGCGCGCCGTAGCTGATGCCGTTGCTGCCGCCGCTGCCGACCATGTTGACACCGAGCTGCTTCATCACCGAACGGCTGACTTCGGCGACCGTCACCTTCAGCGTGACCTGATCGTCACCGATGATCTGCAGCAAATTGACGATTTGGCTGACGCGGCGCTCCTGGTCAGGGTTGTTGATGTCGACACCGCTCTGGGCCGAGCCGCCGGCAGCGGTCTGCGAATATTGTCCCGTCGTCGCTTCACCGCCGGACACAAACATGTTTGCCAGCTGTTCGGCACGCTTGGCATCCAAGGGTGTATCCACGGTGCCGGTCAGAACCACGTTGTCATTCAGCAGTTCAACCTTGACGGCCGAGGTCGGAAGGAAGCGCTTGATATAATCCTCCAGGCCGGCGACGTCGCGCTCGATGGCCAGATCCAGGCTGGCGATCTGTTCGCCGTTCGGCCCAAAGACGAAGATGTTGGTTTCGCCGACCGCCTTGCCGAAGAGGTAGATACGCCTTGCGGTGCGGGTCACCGCGTCGGCAACGGAGGGATTGGCGACAAGAATGTCATAGGCATCGCTCGGCAGGTCTATGACCACCGACTTGTTGAGGCCAAGCTTGACGCGCTGGGTGGCTGTCGTGGCCGACACCTGCGTGCTCTTCGCCTCGACGCCCTGCACATTCGCTCCGACGAGCAGCAGGCCGAATGCCGTGGCTAGGATGGCCGGCAGTTTAGCGCTTAGCCTCATTTTCTTGCTCCTACTTCGGAGACTTCGCCCGACTTGATCAGCCTCACCGTTCCCCGGCGGCCATTGCCGGAAACGAGATAGTCGGCCTCATCCACATTCTTTTCCTGGGTGTCAGCGATCGCCCGCAGCGCCAGAGTCAGGCGATCCGCCATCTGCTGGGCAACGGTGATGATCTCCGCCTGTTTGGGGGTCAGCTCCAGCGTGGCGGTCTGGCCCACCCTGGTCTTCTTGCCTTCCTCGTCCTCCTGGATGGTCTGGTCGATCGCCAGGACGCGGATATTCTTGAGGATGGTCTCGGTGTTGAAGCCGGCGCCACCGGTGCTGGCATCGGCCCTGCGGGTCATGATGACGTCGACGAAATCGTTTGGAAGGATGAAGCCGCCGGCCGAAGTGTCCGCCGATATCGTCGTTGCGACCGCCCGCATGCCGGAAGGCAGGATGGACGACATGAAGCTTTGTCCCTCGCCGATCAGCTTGGAGCGCCGCACCGGCTCGCCCGCGTACATCGCCACGCGGGCAATCGACCCCTTGAGTTTCTCCAAAGCATCGGGAGCGGTGGCCTTGGTGATGAAATTCGCGTTGATGCCGTCAGCGGGCCAGGATTGCCAGGCTATGTTGTTCTCGAGCGCGTTGCCCATTGCGACATCGCCCGAGAGCACAAGCACGTCCTGCAGGGACACCGCGGGCGCCTGGGGGCCAGAATCGACGACGACCTGAGGCGGCGGAGCGACCATGTTTTTCGCCACATAGCCAGCACCGCCCGCCGCGGCCACCGCCACGCTCAGAATAATCAATCGGGATGCTGGCATCTGTCCGAACCCTCGCCCTTGGCAAACCACGTAGCCAAGCCGGACTTTGCAGCGGCAATCGTCAAAACAAGGTTAATGCAATGCTTACGATCGTGATTAATTTAAGGTTTACATAAATTGGACGGATCGCGCCGCGATGCGCGGAAAGGCTGGGCCGCCGCTCCGTAAAGCCGGCGTGTAAGCCATGTCAGCCCACGAAAAATTTGATGAATTCAGCTCGCCAGCCTTGCCAGCGCCCACACCATCAAAGGCGAGTCCGGGTAGGTCAGCAGGCCACCAAGGCCGAGCGCGATCCCGTAGGGAACACCGGCCGACTCTTCCGCGAAATGCCGCAGGAATGGATTGCGTCCGGTGAAAACCGCCAGCGGCGATTTCCGGTAAAGCAGGATCGCGATCGTCAGAAGGCCGCCGATGATTGTCGAGGCGACAAGATATTCGACGAGCTGCACGTTGAGCCCCATCCACACGGCCGTGGCGGCCAGCAGCTTGGCATCGCCACCGCCCATGCCACCCAAGGCGAACAGGCCGAACGTCACGGCCAGGACGATGGCGCCGGCGGCGAAATGCCAGCCATAGGCCGCCCAGTCCATGCCCGTCAGCGGCGCCACCAGGGCGAAGACGACGACAAGCAGCACCGGCACGCGATTGGCGATCGTCATCGACAACATGTCGGAGATCGCGGCAAACAGCATGCAGAACGGAAAGACGACGAAGATCAGGGCTTCAAGCATCGGCGATTGTGCCTATTGTGCGGATTCCACAGAAACTCAATCTAGGCTGGTTCGATTAACGATTGATGAGGTCAGTGGTGAAAAGACGACTGTTCCGCCGCGGTCCGAAACAAGTAAAATAAAACAGGGGCCACCCTGTGGCGGCCCCTGTCCTGAATGCGATCCGATCGATCGGCAATAAGCAGATTAGCTGCCGCTGCTGTTCAGCGTGCTGCCGATCGAAGTGAACTTGGCGTTGATGGCATTGCCGAGTGCGCCGGCGCCGGTGATGATGGCGAGCGCGATGAGAGCGGCGATCAGACCATATTCGATAGCGGTCGCGCCGGATTCGTCCTTCACGAAACGTGCAAAAAGGTTAGACATTCGAGAGCTCCTACTCCACGTGTTACAGCACTTCCGTCAACTTCTGTGATGGTTGATCGGATGCTGCCAATCTAGGGAGAAGCTCTTTCGATCGGCTTAATAAACAGCCTTACCGATTCCTTTCCCGGCTCGAACCAAGTGCGTGGTTAACTCCATACTAAGCGCTGGCTAATGTTTCGTTTCGCGGGTCAACGCCGCAAAAGGCAAGGGCTTGGGGAAGCTTGCCACCCCCCGCGCCCATCCGGCCAGGCGGGCAGCCATGCCGACCGCTCCATCCGCCGGCGGCAAGCCCACTTAACCGTTGGTTCACCAATCTCGTTCATGTTCCGTTGAACAGTCCGCTTGCGTGGAGCGCCTTGATGGCCGTGCCGAGATCCTCAATCCTGATTGCCGCGCTTCTTGCCGCCGCCAGCTTGATTACACCCGCCAGGGCTGGCGCCGACATCGAAGTCACCATGAATCAGGCCAAGATCGTGAAACTGTCGCGCCCCGCCGACACGATCGTCGTGGGCAACCCGGCAATCGCCGACGCTTCCGTCCAGGATGCCTCGACGATCGTGCTCACCGGCAAGGGTTTCGGTGTCACCAACCTCGTCGTTCTCGACCAGGAAGGCAGCCCGATCGTCGACACACAGGTTACCGTGGTTCGCCAGGCAGCCTCGTCGGTTCGCATTTACCGCCGCGCGGATGTCCAGACCATGTCGTGCACGCCCTATTGCGAAAGCTCCTACAAGAGCGATGCGGAGAAATCGTCCGAAGCCGAGATGAGCGTCAGCAAATAGGCGGCACGGGAGCGCGCCATCGCCCAGGTTACCTGCTGGTTAAAACGCGCGCGCCGACTTTAACGATCATTCAAACCGGACCTCAATCGGTTTGGGTTAATACACCTGTCAGCACCGTCCAGGGATGGCAGGAACATCGCATGAGCATGGAACTCGGCTCGACAGATCAGCGCAAGGTGGAGCGTACCGGGCCTTTCCAACGCTTCGTGCGCGACCGACGCGGCAGCACGGCGCTGGAGTTCGCGTTGCTTGCCATACCGTTCGCACTCCTGGTGTTCGCCATCCTCGAGAGCTGCATCTCGTTTGCCAGCCAGGAGGTGATGGCCAACATCACCGACGATGTCGCGCGCCGGCTGCGCACCGGCCAGTTGAAGGCCGCGGACATCGCCGGGGACAATTTGAAGAACATGATCTGCGACAAGCTGGAAATCATCGTTTCCCAGGATTGTCCCAATCAGTTGAGCGTCGATCTTCGCCAATACACGACATTCGCCGACGCGGCCCTGGCCGGCTTCAGGATTCAGGGCGGTAATATTCAGCTGACGAAAAGTGGCGCGGATGTGCCCTTTACCGTCACGGCGGGTGCGGCGGAGTCAAGGAACATGCTGCGGGTCTTCTACAAATGGCCCATCATGACCAACCTGATGGCGCAGTCGATGGGAGGTAACAAAACCCTCCATTTCGCTTCGGTGACCTGGCAGAACGAGCCGTTCGACAATTGATGCCATCACGGAAGCAACAACAAGAAAAAAGGCAACGAGTATGATGCGTGCGGGGGCACATCTGGGAATTGCGGGGCTTTGGGGCAAATCAGCCCGATTCTGGTCCAATCGCCGCGGCGTCGCGGCGGTCGAGTTCGCGCTTATCGCGCCTGTCCTGCTGATCATGTATTTCATGACCATGGAGGCCTCGCAGGCCATCGAGACGAGCAAGAAGGTCAGCCGCATCGGCAGCATGGTCGCCGATCTCGTCACGCAACAGCCGACCATCGTCAAGGCGGACCTCGATGCCATCATGAAGATCGGCAGCGTAACCCTTCAACCCTACAACCGCTCGGTGCCGGACATCACCATCACAGCCATACAGGTCACCACCGATCCCACGCCAAAGGTGTTGGTGGTGTGGTCACGCAAGGTGACCAGTGGTGCATACAGCGTCGGTGCAGCGGCGGGCTCGACCACTACGGTTCCGACAGCGCTCAAGGTCGCCGGGACCTTTCTCGTCCGCGTCGACAGCACCCTGGGCTACCAGCCGATCGTCGGCTGGACGACAGACACCCAACAGAAGCTTGGGTTTATCGAGACGCTCGCCAAAGGCATGACGATGAGCGAAACATATTATCTGCGCCCCCGCAGAAGCGTCACGATCCCTTGCAGCGACTGCTGAGGGCTCATTGCCGCCCACCATCGACCGACACCATCCGCACGATGGCCTCCGCCGCAGCATAGTCCTTGGGAACCACGGGCATGAAGCCGCCGGCATGCCTCGCTTCCAGAAGGTCGTAGACATCCGGCGTCGTCGATTTGAGATTGGTGAGGAATACGGTCAGCCGGCGCTTGGCTTCCGGATCGAGATCGCTGCGTACCGCATGGGGGCCGTATCGCAGCAGACCCGACGTCCACACCACCTGAGTGGCCGACGCCGAAAGGCCTGATGCGTCGAGCCTTGCCTGCGTGCCCCCGGCCAGTCGCGGCTGGCCGTCGGCCGCCGCCTTCACCCAGCCGAACATGGCGTCGGCCGCGCCTTCGACAAGCATGGTTTCGGCCGCCGACGCCGAGGCGGCATGGACGAGAAACGGTGCATCCTCGGCGATTTCGACGTGTTCGGCGGCTAACCCCGCCAAGGGCAAAAGCGAACCGCCGACGCTGTCCGGCGGCGGCACGGCGATCCGGTGGGTCTCCATATCGGCCAGGCCGCGCAGTCTGCCATCCCGGGTCAGCAATACCGAGCGGATGCCGGCCGCACCGTCGGAATCGACCGGCGCCACGAGCGGCTCGATGCATCCGCAGCGTTGCAGCGCCGTGGCATAGGCGGTCGCCGAATAGATGGCGTATTCGATCCGTGCATTGGCCTGTCCCTCGATCAGTGCCGCGTAATCGCGGGCAACGACGAATTCGACCTTCATGCCGAGCGCATCGGTAAAGGCTTGCGTCAACACCGCCAGCCCCGGAACGGCGTTGCCGGCGCCGGGCTCGGCCACGACGCCGATGCGAAATGTGCCGATATCATCGCGCCAGTCCGCCCAGGCCGGTCCGCACCAGAATGCGCCGTTCACAGCCATGAGGGCAGTCCAAGCCTTGAGCGCAGCCTTCATGACAGGACCGCCTTGCCCTTTGTTCCGTCCATGGACATGCCCAACTCGTCGCGGCACTTGATCTTGTGCCTGTATCTCATTGTCCAAACCGCGCATGGATCCCTTAGCTTGTCCATGTCGTTGTCGCAAAACCGCTGCGCACTTTTGGGCGACATGGATTTGAGTATCGCGCCAAGCCGTTGCGGTTTGGTTTCCGAATTGCCAACGTCGCCGTGGAACCCTATGTCTGGGCGTCCACACTGGCAACAAATGACCCGATGGCGCGTGCTTTCCTCTTTGTCCTGGATTCCTTCGGCATCGGCGGCGCGGCCGACGCCGAAAGCTATGGCGACGCCGGCGCCAACACGCTGGCGCACATCGCCGAAGCTTGCGCGGAAGGCCGCGCGGATCGCGAAGGGCTTCGCCAGGGACCACTGTTCGTCCCCCATATGGCATCGCTGGGACTTGGCAAGGCGGCCGAGACGGCGACAGGACTGGGTTTTACGCATTTCGGGACGAACCTGCTCGCCAATGCCTTCCATGGCGCGGCGCAAGAGATTTCGAGTGGCAAGGACACGCCTTCCGGCCACTGGGAGATCGCGGGCCTGCCGGTGCGCTTCGACTGGGGTTATTTCCCGGACACGGTTCCCGCCTTTCCGGCCGACCTGACCGAGGCGATGATCCGCGAAGGAAAGGTGCCCGGCATCCTCGGCAATTGCCATGCGCCAGGTACCGAGATCATTGAGCGGTTCGGCGAGGAGCACATCCGCACCGGCAAGCCGATTTGCTACACATCGGTTGATTCCGTCCTGCAGATCGCCGCGCATGAGGCCCATTTCGGCCTCGAGCGGCTCTATGAATTCTGCCAGGTGGTGCGCCGGCTGGTCGACCCGCTGAGGATCGGACGGGTGATCGCGCGTCCGTTCGTCGGCGAGACATCTGCCACCTTCGAGCGGACCTACAATCGCCGCGACTACGCCGTGCCGCCGCCCGAGCCGACATTGCTCGACCGGCTGACGGCGCGCGGCAGCCGCGTCATCGCCGTCGGCAAGATCGGCGACATCTTCGCCCATCGCGGGATTTCGCAAGTCCGCAAGGCCGCAGGCAACATGGCCATGTTCGACCAGGCGCTGGTCGCGATGGACGAGGCGACCGACGGCGACCTCGTCTTCGCCAATTTCGTCGATTTCGATACAGAATTCGGCCATCGCCGCGATGTCGCCGGTTATGCGGCCGCCCTCGAGGCCTTCGACCGGAGGCTTCCGGAGGCGTTCGCCAAGCTGAAGCAGGGCGACCTTCTCATCCTGACCGCCGATCACGGCAACGACCCGACCTGGCGCGGCACCGATCATACGCGTGAACGGATCCCGGTCATCGGCACTGGACCTGGTCTCAAAGGCGGCGACATAGGGCTGAGGGCGACATTCGCCGATATCGGCGAGACCGTTGCCGAACACCTCGCGCTGGCGCGCGGCCGCAACGGCACATCCTTCCATGCGATGATTGGCGGCCATGCCTGAATTGCCTGAAGTCGAGACCGTCCGGCGCGGGCTGCAGCCGGTCCTGGAAGGCGCCAATCTGGCCAAGGTCGAGATGAGACGGCCGGACCTGCGCTTCCCCTTCCCCGAACGGTTTTCGGAGCGGCTGACCGGCAGGACGATCACGGCGCTCGGCCGGCGCGCCAAATACCTGACCATGCATATGCAGGGCGGTCCGGTGCTGATCTGCCATCTCGGCATGTCCGGCTCCTTTCGCATCGAGACCGGCGACGACGACGAGACGCCGGGCGTGTTCCACCATGAGCGCTCGAAGAGCGCGGCGCACGATCATGTCGTGTTCCATGTCGTTTCGGCGGCCGGCGGGCGGTCACGTGTGATCTTCAACGATCCGCGCCGCTTCGGCTTCATGCTGTTTACGGAAGAGCCGCCGGAGACGCATCCGATGCTCGCCGGACTGGGCGTCGAACCCACCGGCAATGCGCTGGACGGCGTTCTGCTTGCCTCGTTGCTGAAAGGCCGCAGATCGCCGCTCAAGGCAGCGCTTCTCGACCAGAGGCTGATCGCCGGCTTAGGCAATATATATGTCTCGGAGGCGCTCTGGCGTGCCGGCCTGTCACCGCTGCGCGAGGCAGGCACCATTGCCAGGCCAGGCAAGAAGGCCAGGGAACAAAGCGATCGCCTCGCCGAGGCGATCCGCTCGGTCATATCGGATGCCATCGCGGCGGGAGGATCTTCACTGCGCGACTATATGCACACCGACGGATCGCTGGGTTATTTCCAGCATTCCTTCGCCGTCTACGACCGCGAAGGTGAGCCTTGCCCGAAGCCCGGCTGCGGCGGCCATGTCGAGCGCATCGTGCAGAGCGGACGTTCGACCTTCTATTGCCGGGCGTGTCAGACGTGAGCTAGACCGGTGTCGAGGAAGGAGAAGCAGCCAATGGCCTATGAGACAATCATCACCGAGAGGCGCGGCAAGGTCGGGCTGATCACGCTGAACCGGCCAAAGGCGCTCAACGCCCTCAATTCGCGGGTCATGGCCGAGGTGGTGGCGGCGGCGAAGGATTTCGGCGGCGACACGGGCATTGGCGCAATGGTCATCACCGGCTCCGACAAAGCCTTCGCGGCGGGTGCCGACATCAAGGAAATGCAGGAGATCGCGTTCGTCGATGCCTATGTGCAGGATTTCTTCGTCGGCTGGGAGGAACTGACGCGGGCGCGAAAGCCGATCATTGCGGCGGTGGCCGGTTATGCGCTCGGTGGCGGGTGCGAACTCGCCATGATGTGCGATTTCATCATTGCCGCCGACACGGCCAAATTCGG
Source organism: Mesorhizobium sp. M8A.F.Ca.ET.218.01.1.1 (assembly GCF_004791165.1). GTDB lineage: Bacteria > Pseudomonadota > Alphaproteobacteria > Rhizobiales > Rhizobiaceae > Mesorhizobium. The sequence continues at coordinate 422,253 of NZ_SRUZ01000001.1, forward strand.
CCAGCCCGAGATCACGCTCGGTGTCATTCCCGGCATGGGCGGGTCGCAACGCCTGACCCGGTTCGTCGGCAAATCGAAGGCGATGGACATGTGCCTGACCGGACGGATGATGGACGCCGCCGAGGCCGAACGTTCGGGCCTCGTGTCGCGGGTCGTTCCGGCCGGCGAGCTGGTCGAAGAGGCCGTCAAGGCGGCGGCCAAAATCGCCGATTTCTCGCTGCCGTCGGTGATGATGGCCAAGGAAGCGGTCAACCGGACCTATGAGACGACGCTTGCCGAGGGATTGCGCTTCGAACGCCGCCTGTTCCATTCGCTTTTCTCGCTCGAAGACCAGAAGGAAGGCATGGCGGCGTTCGCCGAAAAACGGAAGCCGAATTTCACCAACCGGTAGGGCGTTGCAGGCCGGCGCCCGAAACCCGTGGCCTTGGCCAAAAAGAACGCCAGGCGGCGTTGACGCGCCGGAAAAGCTGAACTATAAGCCGCACCAACCGAGGCGGCCCCGTGGCTGCCCGTTTGTTTTTTGCGCCCTGCGGCACGCCGCGTGCGCCGACCAGATCAGAAGAGAGGCATCATGGCCAACACATCCTCGGCCAAAAAGGCAACGCGCAAGATCGCCCGCCGCGCAGCGATCAACAAGAACCGCCGCTCGCGCGTCCGCACCTACGTCCGCCAGGTCGAGGAGGCACTCGCCTCCGGCGACAAGGCCGCCGCACAGGCCGCCTTCAAGGCTGCCGAGCCGGAATTGATGCGCGCCGCGACCAAGGGCGTGATCCACAAGAACACGGCATCCCGCAAGGTGTCGCGCCTGGCCCAGCGCCTCAAGGTGCTGTCGGCCTGACATCGCCTTCCCAGGACGATCTTCTTCGAACCCGGCCGATCGCGCCGGGTTTTTTCGTTTGCCGGCAAGTACTTAAAAAGAATAGCCGCAAACAGCTGCAAATGCAGATTCCAGAGTTCGAAATGCTTTGCCGGCACATGCATGCCCGCTGATGATCGGCACGCTTGAAAAGCGGCGCCTAGAAAAATCCCGCCTCACAGAAATACCCAATATTTTTCAATTGGTTAGCGACAGTCATCCACAGCTTGTCCACAACGCGCCGAAGCGACGGGAGGACAACTGGCTGTCAAGAGAATTATTTCAGAAAATTTCGCGCCGGCCCGGCTTTTTCATATTCGTCGGAAAAGGGTTTGAATCACAATGGCTTTGTCAAAATATGCCACTGCGGCATGGCGCTCGAACCCGCCCGAGGTAACCAGATTCCTTAAAAATCCGTTAGACGTGGCCTTGCCCTATCCACAGCGATTTCGGTAATGTCGATCTATCGAAAGGGACGGGCCTCTTGCCCTTAACCCAGCCTGACGCGGCCAGCTAAAATTGGCGGGATTTGCGACGCGGATCAAGTCCGTGGACGGGTATGGTTTGCTCTTTTTCGATACGGTAGGGGACTGGCGTAACTAGACATGGCAGGTAGGACGGCGCGCCGGCGCTCTTTCGCCGGACGGTTTCGTATTGCCCTGACATACCCAACGCGGACTGGCTTCCATGGGCCGGCACCGGTTCCCTTGGATAGTGGGCGACGTTCATTGCCAGCGGCGGCAACGGGCATCGTAGCGAAGACACGGTCGCTGGAAAAAGGATGCAGGAGGCGCATCCCCGGCGAAAAAACAGGTACAGAAAGGCAAGGAACTCGATCATGCAGAGCGGCATCGAAAGGGAGCTTACGGGCGACCTCCCATTTCCTGGAACTTTGATCGGAGCAAACGAGATGGCGGTCTCCAGCGACGCGGAACAGAAATTCGACCGGGTCAAGGCCCAGTTGAAGGCGCGCCTGGGAACCGAAGTCTATTCCAGCTGGTTCGGCCGCATGAAGGTCGCGGAAGCTTCCAAGGGCATTGTCCGCATCTCCGTGCCCACCGCGTTCCTGCGCTCGTGGATCAACGGCCACTATCACGATCTCATTTCCGAGCTGTGGAAGCAGGAGGATCCCGAGCTTCTCAAGATCGAGATCGTCGTGCGCACCGCGACCCGTCAGGGACGCAGCCAGCCTGAACCGGAATTGGCGCCGGCGCGCAAGATGACACGGCAGACGCAGACGGCGCTGGCCGCCGGCACGGTCAGCCCAGGCAGGGTGGAACGGTCTCCCATGCCGCGTCCGGGTGTGCCGGTCGAGAGCGAGTTCCGCCACAACGTGCTGGGATCGCCGCTTGACCCGCGCTACACGTTCGGCTCCTTCATCGAAGGCCCCTCGAACCGCGTGGCCTTCGCCGCCGCCAAGGCCGTGGCGGAATCGCAGTCGAGCGCGGTGCGCTTCAATCCGCTTTTCCTGCATGCCACCGTCGGGCTCGGCAAGACGCACCTCTTGCAGGCCATTGCCGCGGAATCGCTGAAGCAGAACCCGAAGTCCCGCGTCGTCTATCTCACCGCCGAGTATTTCATGTGGCGCTTCGCCACCGCGATCCGCGACAACAACGCATTGACGCTCAAGGAGCAGTTGCGCGACATCGACCTCTTGATCATCGACGACATGCAGTTCCTGCAGGGCAAGTCGATCCAGCATGAATTCTGCCATCTGATCAACATGTTGCTCGACAGCGCCAAGCAGGTCGTCGTCGCCGCCGACCGGCCACCGTCGGAGCTGGAATCGCTCGAACCGCGGGTCCGTTCGCGCCTCAATGGCGGCGTCGCGCTCGAAATGTCGGCACCCGACTTCGCCATGCGGCTCGGCATGCTCAAACTGCGCCTGGCCACAGCCAGGATCGACGATGCATCGCTCGACATTTCCGAAGAGATCCTCAACCACGTTGCCCGCACCGTGACTGGTAGCGGACGCGAACTGGAAGGCGCCTTCAACCAGCTCCTGTTTCGCCAGTCGTTCGAACCGCAGATCACAATCGACCGCATCGACGAGATTCTCGGCCACATCTATCGCACCGGCGAGCCGAAGCGGGTCCGCATCGAGGATATTCAGCGCATCGTGGCGCGCCACTACAACGTCTCGAAGACGGAACTTTTGTCCAACCGGCGCACACGCACCATCGTCAAGCCGCGGCAGGTCGCGATGTATCTGTCGAAGGTGATGACGCCGCGCTCGCTGCCGGAAATCGGACGGCGCTTCGGCGGCCGCGACCACACGACGGTGCTGCACGCCGTGCGCAAGATCGAGGATCTTTCCGGCAATGACAACACGCTGGCGCAGGAACTGGAATTGCTGAGAAGGCTGATCAACGACCAGGCCTGAGCGGCCGAAAACCGCCCGCTCGTGGGGTTGGCCAGCTTTATCCCCAGAAAGCCCGCGTAACCGGCCCGAACCGGTGGCGCGGGCTTGCGTTCACTGGTTTTTTCCTGTCAGTTTGCGTAGATTCTGAAGCCTGTTCAGAGCTTTCGCGGGGCGCCGGTAGCCGGAGACCCGTTCATTCATTCAAGCGAGCCTGTTTCGTCATGCGTGTTATCCTGGAACGGTCAAATCTCCTGAAGTCGCTCAACCACGTGCACCGCGTGGTCGAACGGCGCAACACCATACCGATCCTGTCCAACGTGCTGCTCAGCGCCGAAGGCGCCAGCCTCGAAATGAAGGCCACCGACCTCGACCTGGAGGTGACGGAAGCGACACCCGCCAAGGTCGAGCGCGGCGGCGCGACGACGGTCCCCGCGCACCTGCTCTATGACATCGTGCGCAAGCTTTCCGACGGCGCCGAGGTGATGCTGAAGACGGATGAGGACGGCAACGCCATGACGGTGACGTCGGGCCGCTCCAGCTTCCGCCTGCAGTGCCTGCCGCAATCCGACTTTCCCGAGCTTTCGGCCGGATCCTTCTCGCACATCTTCCGCCTCGACTCGGTGGCACTGAAGGGCCTGATCGAGAAGACGCAGTTCGCCATCTCCACCGAGGAGACGCGCTACTATCTCAACGGCATCTACCTGCACACGCATGAAGTCGGCGGCAAGCTGAAGCTGCGCTCGGTGGCGACCGACGGCCACCGCCTGGCGCGCGCCGAGATCGACGCACCGGCTGGCTCCGAGGGCATGCCGGGCATCATCATTCCGCGCAAGACGGTAAGTGAACTGCAAAAGCTGGTCGACGATCCGGACGTCGCCGTGACCACCGAATTGTCCGACACCAAGATCCGCTTCACCATCGGCAGCGTCGTGCTGACCTCGAAGCTGATCGACGGCACCTTCCCCGACTATCAGCGGGTCATCCCGACCGGCAACGACAAGAAGCTGATCCTCGACCGCCAGAGCTTCGCCGCCGCGGTCGACCGCGTCTCGACCATCTCCTCCGAACGCGGCCGCGCGGTGAAGCTCTCGATCAGCGAAGGCCAGGTGACGCTTGCCGTCAACAATCCGGATTCGGGCAGCGCAACGGAAGAACTGGCGGCAGACTATTCGGCCGACCCGATCGAGATCGGCTTCAATGCCAAATATCTGCTCGATGTCGCCGCGCAGCTGACCGGCACGGAAGCCAAATTCATGCTGGCAGATGCCGGTTCACCGACGCTGATCCACGACATGGCCGACGAGACCGCGCTTTACGTGCTGATGCCGATGCGGGTATAGCCGGCGCGGCGGCGCCTGGCGAATACGGCCGGCGGCGGGCGTTGGTTGCGGTGACTTCCACAGGCGGATAGCGGTTGCCGGCACAAACCCATATAAGTAAGCTTACGCTTACCAATTTTCGTAACTACGCGACCCTGGCGATAGATGTTGCGCCGGGCGCCGTGGTCTTTTCGGGCGACAATGGTGCCGGCAAGACCAATCTCCTCGAAGCGATCTCCTTCCTGACGCCCGGGCGCGGCTTGCGTCGCGCGCCTTATGGGGATGTGGCACGTGAGGGTGGCGATGGCGGCTTTGCCCTGCATGCCCGGCTCGACGGGCCTGACGGCGAGGTCGAGATCGGCACGGGCATCTCCGGCGGCGACACGGCGGAAAGCGGCAGGCGGGTGCGTATAAACGGAGCCCCCGCGCGGGCCGAGGGCATGCTGGAGTGGCTGCGGGTCGTGTGGCTGACGCCGGCGATGGATTCGTTGTTCACCGGACCTGCCGCGGATCGCCGGCGCTTTCTCGACCGGCTGGTGCTGGCGATCGATCCGGGACATGGCCAGCGTGCGCTCGATTACGAGAAGGCGATGCGGGGCCGTAACCGTTTGCTGACGGAAGGCTCGCGGGATGCCGGCTGGTTCGAGGCGATAGAGACGCAGATGGCAGAGACCGGCGTGGCGATCGCCGCGGCGCGCGCCGAAATGGTGCGGCTGCTGGCCGCCATGATCGGCAGGCTGCCCGACACCGGACCGTTTCCGCAGGCCGATATCGGCCTTTCAGGTGACCTGGAGGCCGAGATTGCCGGCGCCCCGGCGGTCGACGTCGAGGAGCGGTTCCGGCGGGCGCTTGCCGATGGCCGAGACCGTGACCGTGCCGCCGGACGCACCCTCGAAGGCCCGCACCGCTCAGACCTCATGGTCCGGCACCGGCCCAAGGCGATGCCGGCCGAACTCTGCTCGACCGGCGAACAGAAGGCACTGCTGGTCGGCATCGTGCTGTCGCATGCCCGGCTGACCGGGGAAATGTCCGGGCTGACGCCGATCCTGCTGCTCGACGAGATCGCGGCGCATCTCGACGGCGGACGGCGCGCGGCACTGTTCTCGATCCTGGAGGAACTGAAATGCCAGGCTTTCATGACGGGAACCGATGCGGCGCTGTTTTCCAGCCTGCGTGGCCGAGCGCAGTTCCTGACTGTCGACCATGGTACGGTTGGGCCAACCGAAGACCCCTGACAAGCTTTTTCGACCACTATATGGTCCTGATATGACCACAGCGCTCACCGCCGACGAGATCGAACGCTATGCCCGCCACATCGTGCTGCCCGAGGTCGGCGGCGCGGGCCAGCAGAAGCTCAAGCAGGCGCGGGTCCTGGTGATCGGCGCCGGCGGGCTCGGTGCGCCGGTGCTTGAATATCTCGCAGCGGCCGGCGTCGGTACGCTCGGCGTGGTCGACGACGACGCCGTTTCTCTCTCCAACCTGCAGCGCCAGGTCATCCATGGCACCGATACGATCGGCATGCTGAAGACCCAAAGCGCCGAGGCGGCGATCGCTCGTATCAATCCCAACATATCAGTCGAAACGCACACATTCCGGCTGACCGCCGAGAACGCCCCCGCCCTCGTCGCCAGGTACGATGTCGTCGTCGATGGGTCCGACAATTTCGAGACGCGTTATGTGGTGGCCGATGCCTGCGCCAGCCAAGAGAAGCCGCTGGTGCATGCAGCCGTTGGACGCTTCGATGGCTCGGTGACCGTGCTGAAGCCTTTCGAAAACGGCAGTGACGGCAAGCCAAACCCGAGCTATCGGGATCTGTTTCCCGAGGCCCCGCCGCCGGGGCTTGTGCCGTCCTGCGCCGAGGCGGGGGTGCTCGGAGCGCTGACCGGGGTCGTCGGCACGCTGCAGGCGATGGAGGCGATCAAGCTGATCACCGGCATAGGCGAGCCGCTGATCGGCCGGCTGCTGCTCTATGATGCGCTGGCCGCGCGCTTCGAGACGATCCGCTACAAGAGACGCTGATCTTGGAACATTCCCATGTTTCGATCACGCGGATCCCAGCCGATTTCGGCCGCTGGGGTGATGTGCTTGCCCTCATCATGCGTGCCTTCGCCTTTATGGACGGCATCATCGACCCGCCGTCGTCGGCTCACCTGCTCACAGCCGATGCGCTGCGCACCAAGGCGCTGCGGGAGACCGGCTTCCTGGCACTCGACGGCGACAGGATCGTGGGCTGCGTTTTTGCTCTTGAAAGAGCTGACGGTCTTTATGTCGGCAAGCTCGCCGTCGCCCCGGACCGCCAGGGGCACGGCATTGGCCGACGGCTGATGCAAGCGGCCGAAGATCTGGCCCGCAGCCGCGGCAAGGCCGCCATCGAGCTCGAGACGAGGATCGAGCTCACCACCAATCATGCCGCCTTCGCCCGGCTCGGATTTCGCGAAACCGGACGGACGGCGCATGACGGCTATGACAGGCCGACCTCCATCACCATGCGCAAAACGATCTCGTAAGCGTCGCGTTACATTGAACGGCGAGCCTGCGCCTGGACAGTTTCAGGTCCTGAGCGGCAGCACGCGGTCCGGCGGACGATGGCCGTCGACGAAGGCGCGGATATTGATGATGACCTTCTCGCCCATGTCGATGCGGCCCTCGAGCGTGGCCGAGCCCATATGCGGCAGAAGCACGACCTTGTTCCTGGCGGCGAGTTTCAAGAGCTTGGCGTTAAGGGCCGGCTCGTGCTCGTAGACGTCGAGGCCGGCGCCGGCGATCTTGCCGTCCTGGATGAGCTTGACCAGCGCTTCTTCGTCGATGATGTCGCCGCGGGCGGTGTTGACGATATAAGCGGTGGGCTGCAGCAATGCCAGCCGCCGTGCCGACAGAAGATGGAAGGTCGCCGGCGTCGACGGACAATTGACCGAGATGATGTCCATGCGGGCCAGCATCTGGTCAAGACTCTCCCAATAGGTCGCCTCCAACCCATCCTCGACCGCCGGCAGCACGCGATGCCGGTTGTGATAGTGGATGGACAGGCCGAAAGCCTTGGCCCGCCTGGCAACGGCGGTGCCGATGCGGCCCATGCCGACAATGCCGAGCCGCTTGCCCCAGATGCGCCGGCCAAGCATCCAGGTCGGCGACCAGCCGGCCCATTTCTTGTCGCCCGTGAGCACATTGGCGCCTTCCGCCAGCCGGCGCGGCACAGCCAGCATCAACGCCATGGTCATGTCGGCGGTATCTTCGGTGAGCACGTTGGGCGTGTTGGTGACGGTGATGCCTTTCTTGGCCGCCGCCGCCACGTCGATCTTGTCGACGCCGTTGCCGAAATTGGCGATCAGCTTGAGGTTGTCGCCGGCCTGGGCGATCAATGCGGCATCGATGTGGTCGGTTACGGTCGGCACCAGCACGTCGGCTTCCTTGACCGCGGCGACCAGTTCCGGCTGCGTCATCGGCCGGTCCTCGACATTCAGCCTTGCGTCGAACAGTTCGCGCATGCGGGTCTCGACCGGGTCGGGCAGCTTTCGCGTGATGACCACGAGAGGCTTCTTTTTGCCTGGCATTGTTTCCCTCGTTGAGACCTCTTTAACCAAGACCGGCGAAACTGAAAGCTGGTCGCGGTAGCCGATTTTACCCATGTAACAAGCGGTGCCGCCGAAGACAAAGAAAAAGGGGTGCCGCAGCCGTCGGGCCGGCGCCGAAAGGAACGAAAGTGTCTGGTTTCGCGTCGCTTCGCCTGGCCCTCAGCGCAGCATTTCTCGGCGCTCTCCTCTATTCTCCGCTTGCCGGCGCGCAGAGCGCGGCCGCCCCTGCCCAGAGCGCCATCACGCTCGGACCGAGCGGGCTGCCGCTGCCGCGATTCGTCAGCCTGAAATCCGGCCGCGTCAACTCGCGCGTCGGCCCCGGCGCCAACTATTCGGTCGACTGGATGTATATGAAGGCTGGCCTGCCGATGGAGATCATCCAGGAGTTCGATACGTGGCGGCGCGTGCGCGACGCCGATGGCTCGGAAGGATGGATCAACCAATCGCTGCTATCGGGCCGGCGCACGGCGATCATCGCGCCCTGGCAGCGCGGCAAGGGCGGCCAGGTCAATCTTCTGAAGGGTCCCGACAAGGATGCCAGGGTGGTGGCGATCGTCGAACCGGGCGTTATGGGCACGATCAAGTCCTGCGACGGCCAATGGTGCGAAATGACGCTCGACGGCCACACCGGCTGGCTTGCCCAGTCGGTCGTCTGGGGCGCCTATCCGGGCGAGCGGGTCAAGGACTGAACGTCTCGCGTTTGCGCCCGATAGGGCCAAGATGGGTGTCCTGAAACCCCGTTGACAGCTTCAAGCCGTAACCCAGTGCACGGTCGATTGCGATATGAGCGCTCCAGATCAGTGCGATGGCGCTGCCGACCGCACTGCCGGCGAGATGCCCGGCAAGCAGCAGAAGCACCGGTACGATCAGAATGTGCAAGGCGTTGTAGGCAAGGGCGCCGATGCGAGGTCCACCGAGATAACCCAGCATCGACAGGTCCGGCGCCAGGATGAGCAACGCGAAAAGCCACCAGGAAACGCCCGTCGCGCCATAGAAGACGATTGCGGCAACCGCCACGACGGCCCATTCGAGCCGCACTATCCAATCCAAGGGTTTCATCCCACACCGATTGTTCCGGCTTCGCCGGTCATTCCGGACGCTTGGGACGCAGCCTCACCACGATATCGACATTGGCGATTTCCATGCCCTCGGGCGGGTCCGGCAGGTTGGTGACCGTGACCGGGCCGTTGGCGATGTCGAAAATCCTGTTTTCGCCTTCGATATAGAAATGGTGGTGATCGGAGGTATTGGTGTCGAAATAGGTCTTGGAACCTTCGACGGCGAGGATACGCAGCAGCCCCGCCTGGGTAAACTGGTGAAGCGCGTTGTAGACGGTGGCCAGCGACACCGGCACGCCGGCGGCCTGCGCCTCCTCGTGCAGTTCCTCAGCCGACAAATGGCGGTCGCCCTTGGCGAAAAGCAGGTCGGCCAGCGCAATGCGCTGACGCGTCGGCCTCAGGCCGGCTTCACGTACCCGCTTGTCCACAGCGACATTTTCCTTCCGGCAGCCCCGGTCCATCTGGTCTTCCAAGCTCACAGTCCCGCTTCAAGACACGCCCAGAGTGGCAAAAAAATGAATATATGCCGAACCCGGACCCCGGTTGACATATATTCTGTCGCCCGAATGCGATCAATAGCGCGCATTGACCCGGGCAGACTGGCGGGTTAAGCGCAAACGCCGGTTTCCGGCCTGAAACAGATTGTGTTAGGACACCAACGACAAGGGCGCGCTACCGCCCGGACGATATGGGGAGAAATTGATGGCGGGTTCGAAATCCAGCTACGACTACGAAGAATTGCTGGCCTGCGCCCGCGGCGAGCTGTTCGGAGAGGGCAATGCCCAGCTGCCCTACCCGCCGATGCTGATGTTCGACCGTATCACCGAGGTCAGCGAGACCGGCGGCGCCTTCGACAAGGGTTTCATCCGCGCCGAATTCGATATCAAGCCCGACCTGTGGTTCTTTGCCTGCCATTTCATCGGCAATCCGATCATGCCTGGCTGCCTCGGCCTGGACGCCCTGTGGCAATTGACAGGCTTCTATCTCGGCTGGCTCGGCGAACCCGGCAAGGGAATGGCGCTGTCGACCGGAGAGGTCAAGTTCAAGGGCATGGTCACGCCATCGGTCAAGAAGGTGGAGTATGGCGTGGATTTCAAGCGTGTAATGCGCGGCCGGCTGGTGCTCGGCATCGCTGATGGCTGGATGAAGGCGGATGGTGAGCCCATATACGCGGCGACGGACCTGAAGGTCGGTCTGTCAAAGCAGTCGGCGGTCGCTTGACCGCAGCCCTGGCCCGCACACTGGCCAGCATCCCTGGAAGGAGTTGCGAATGAGACGTGTCGTAGTCACAGGCCTCGGCATCGTGTCGTCGATCGGCAACAATGCCAATGAGGTGCAGACCTCGCTGCATGACGCCAGATCCGGCATCAGCTTTTCCGATTCCTTCGCGGAGCATGGCTTCCGCTGCCAGGTCTGGGGCGCGCCGACGCTCGACCCTTCCGCCATGATCGACCGCCGCGCGATGCGCTTCCTGAGCCAGGGCGCGGCCTGGAATCACGTTGCCATGGACCAGGCGATCGCGGATGCAGGCCTCGGCGAGAGCGACATCACCAACGAGCGCACCGGCATCGTCATGGGTTCGGGCGGTCCTTCCACCCGCACCATCGTCGAGGCCGCCGAGACCACGCTCAAGAACGGCAGCCCCAAGCGCATCGGTCCCTTCGCGGTGCCGAAGGCGATGTCGTCGACCGCGTCGGCGACGCTGGCCACCTGGTTCAAGATCCATGGCGTCAACTATTCGATCTCGTCGGCCTGCTCGACCTCGGCGCATTGCATCGGCAATGGTTACGAATTGATCCAGTGGGGCAAGCAGGACATGGTCTTTGCCGGCGGCCACGAGGATCTCGACTGGACGATGTCGGACCTGTTCGACGCCATGGGCGCCATGTCGTCGAAGTTCAACGACAGGGCCTCCACCGCATCGCGCGCCTATGACGCCAATCGCGACGGCTTCGTCATCGCCGGCGGCGCCGGCGTGCTGGTGCTGGAAGAGCTGGAACACGCCAAGGCGCGCGGCGCCAAGATCTACGCCGAGATCGTCGGCTATGGCGCGACGTCGGACGGCTACGACATGGTGGCGCCCTCGGGCGAAGGCGCGGTTCGCTGCATGCGCCAGGCGCTGGCGACGGTCTCCACGCCGGTCGACTACATCAACACCCACGGCACCTCGACCCCGGTCGGTGATTCCAAGGAAATGGGCGCGATCCGTGAAGTGTTCGGCGAGAAGATGCCGTTCATCACGTCGACGAAATCGCTGACCGGCCATTCCCTGGGCGCGGCCGGTGTGCAGGAATCCATCTATTCGATCCTGATGATGCAAGGCGGCTTCATCGGAGAAAGCGCCCATATCGAGACGCTCGATCCGGAATTCGAGGGCATGCCGATCGTGCGCAAGCGCATCGACAACGCCGCGATCGACACCGTTCTGTCGAATTCCTTCGGTTTCGGCGGCACCAACGCAACGCTCGTTTTCCAGCGCTATTCCGCATAGGGCCAAGTTTTACATAAGGATTGCCGGCTATGGACGGATTGATGAAGGGCAAGCGCGGGCTTGTCATGGGTGTCGCCAACGATCATTCGATCGCCTGGGGCATAGCCCGGAAATTATCCGAACATGGGGCGGAACTCGCCTTCACCTACCAGGGCGACGCTTTCGGCCGCCGGGTCAAGCCGCTCGCCGACAAGCTCGGCGCTTCGCTGGTCGTTCCCTGCGACGTCGAGGACAGCGCTTCGGTCGCCGCCACGTTCGAGACGCTTGGCAAGGAATGGGGCGGGTTGGACTTCGTCGTCCATGCCATCGGCTTTTCCGACAAGAACGAGTTGAAGGGCCTCTATGCCGACACCAGCCGGGACAATTTCGTCCGCACCATGGTGATCTCCTGCTATTCCTTCACCGAGGTGGCGCGCAATGCAGCGCCGCTGATGACTGCCGGCGGCTCGATGGTCACGCTGACCTATGCCGGCTCGGTCCGCGTCATGCCGAACTATAATGTCATGGGCGTCGCCAAGGCCGGGCTCGAGGCCAGCGTGCGCTACCTCGCCAATGACTACGGTCCGCGCGGCATCCGCGTCAACGGCATCTCGGCCGGTCCGGTGCGCACACTGGCCGGCGCCGGCATTTCGGACGCCCGCCACATGTTCTCCTACCAGCAGCGCAATTCGCCGTTGCGCCGGACCGTGACGATCGACGAGGTTGGCGGCTCCGCGCTCTATCTCCTGTCCGACCTCGCTTCCGGTGTCACCGGCGAAATCCACTATGTCGATTCCGGCTACCATATCGTCTCGATGCCGGCGCTCGATGAATTGAAGCAGACGGATGGCGGCGGAGACTGAAGAGCGGTCCCGTCAAGCAGGTCCTTTCCCAGTCAAGAAAATAATCCTCTCCAGTAAAATTGAATGCATTCGCGGAAACTCATTTTAAGAGGGTTTCCGCTATAGGGTCTCCGACCTGGGGACCTTTTCATGCCTGCCGTCAGCAACCCGAAGCGAACGCCAGTGTTCCGACTGCTCACGATAGCAAGTTCGGGCATTGGCAGTTTCGTCCTCGGCATCTGGGGCCTGAAGCACGGTCTCGGCGAGGGGTTTGCCGGCATATCAGCTGACATGATGGTCGCGATCATGGCCGCGCTTTGCGCGCTTGCGGCATCGGTGGCGGCAATGTCCTTCTTCGCAGGCATCGATGAATCGGCGGATTTCGTCTTCAATGAAACCCATTTCGACAAGCTGACCGGACTGCTGGCGCGGCCGGCCATGGTCGGCAAGATCGCCGAGGCGGCATGCGCGACAAGCCGTACCGGGGAACCGGTGTTCCTGATCGACATCGACATCGACCGGTTCAAACAGATCAACGACGCGATCGGCTACACCCAGGGCGACGAACTGATCCGCGCCTTCACCAAGCGGCTGCACAGCTGCGTGCCCGCGCGCGCGCCGATCGGACGCATCGGGGCCGGCGAGTTCGCAGTGCTGCTCCCGGACCATCTGATCCAGGGAACCTTGGAAAGCATGGTCGAGAGGCTCATCGACGAAATGATGGAGCCGTATGAACTCAGCAGCCACCAGCAATCGGTGAGCCTGTCCGTCGGCATCGTGGCGATGCCCAAGGACGGTGTCGATCCGGTCCTCATCCTGCGGCGCTCCAACCTGGCGCTGCAGAATGCGCGTGCGAGCGGAGTTGGCAACTGGTCGGTCTTCGACAGCGAGATGGGACGCGTGGCCGACCATCGCCAGTGGGTCGAATCCGAGCTGCACAGCGCCTTTGAACGCGGTGATTTCGACCTGCACTACCAGCCGCAGCTCGACCTCCCGACCGGCCGCATCGTCGGCTACGAGGCGTTGATCCGCTGGCAGCATCCCGAACGCGGCATGATCCCGCCGATGGAGTTCATCCAGATCGCCGAGGAGACCGGCATGATCAACCCGATCGGCGAATGGGTGCTGCGCAAGGCCTGCAGCGATGCCCGCCATCTGCCGGACGACTGTTTCGTCGCCGTCAACATCTCGCCGGTCCAGTTCATGACCAAGGACTTCGTCGGCCTTGTACGCGACACGATGCGGACCACGGGCATCAAGCCGTCACGGCTGGAGCTGGAAGTCACCGAGACGGCGATGATGCAGGACCGCGACCGCGCGGCCGCCATCCTGAAAGAGCTTGCCGAGATGGGCATCTCGGTCGCCGTCGATGATTTCGGCACCGGTTATTCCAACCTCAGCTATCTGATCGACTTCTCGTTCGGCAAGCTGAAGATCGATCGTTCCTTCATCAGCCGCATCGATACCGACGCCAGCTCCGGCGCCGTCGTGTCGACCATCGTCGGGCTGTCGCGGGCGCTCGGCGTCAGCATCATCGCCGAAGGCGTCGAGACCGAAAGCCAGGCGACGCTGCTCAGGGCCGCCGGCTGCGAGGTGGTGCAGGGCTACCTCTTCGGCCGGCCAGCACCGCTCACGGCCAGTATCGGTGGCCATGCGGCCGAAGATACCAGGCGAGTCGCCAACCTCCATTGAGCGCCATGGCTCCCGCCGTTGCCTCAGCGGCGCGCCGAAAACACCTTGAACATGCCGTCACGAGCAAGCTCTGCGTGGCTGGCGAAGGCCGCTGACAGGACGGCTTCGTAAGGAAGCTGCCGGTTGGCGACCATGAACAGGCGTCCGCCGGGCTTCAGGGCCTTGGCTGCCGCGCGGATCATGCCGGCACCAATCTCAGGCTCCGCCGCACGGCTGCGATGGAAGGGCGGGTTCATGGCGATGACGTCGTAGCGGCGCTCCACAGGCTCGGCGAGCAGGTCCGTCCAGAAGAAGCCCTGTGCCATGGTGTTACCGAGATTGCCCCTGGCCGCCTCCAGCGCGTCGAAATCGGCCTCGTATAGATCGAGCGCCGACAAGCCCGGCGAGCGGGCGGCCATCTCCGCCGCCACATAGCCCCAGCCGGCACAGAAATCGGCCGCGCTGCCACGCAGATCGCCGGGCAGGTTGTCGACCAGCAGTTTCGAGCCGGCATCGACGCGATCGAAGGAGAACATGCCGGGCGCGGTGTGGAACCGGTCCCCAACCAGCAAGGCGGGATTGGCGGTGCGAAGTACGGCGGCGGCCTGCATGTCAGCCGGGCGGCGCAGCCAGAAGGCAATGCCGTGATATTTCGGCATGTGGCCATCGAGCGGCGCAAGATCGCCGACACGCTTGCGCAGGCTGGCAATGCCATCCTCCTTGCCACCGGCAATGACGATCAATCCGCCCTCTGCCACGCGCTCCATAGCCTCGGCGATGCGCAATTCGTTCTGGCCGCGATGGCGGCCGGCGAGCACCAACGCGGCATCAAAACCGTCACCGGCCGATTGCGGCGTGACCGTGAAGCCGGCCGCCTGCAACGCACGGAAATACGGCCGGAAGCCCTGTACGAGATTGAGCGTAGCCTCGAAAGCCGGCGGCAGGCGCAGGCCGGGTTCGGCGCCAAGGAAGAGAACGCGCTGGCCCTGCCGCGGCAAGGAAAGAGCCTCGGCCTCGAACGGGTGAAAAAGCGTCTTCAGCGCTTCAGCGGACATAGCCGTGCTCCATAAACAAAAACGGGCGCGACCTAAGCCGCGCCCGCCTCGTTTTTCCGTCGGACCGATCAGGCGGCGTTTTCTTCGCCTTCGGTCTTCTTGTCGCGGGCGATTTCCTTGCCGGTGGCCTGGTCGACGACCTTCATCGACAGGCGAACCTTGCCGCGCTCGTCGAAGCCCATCAGCTTGACCCAGACCTTGTCGCCTTCCTTGACGACGTCCGAGGTCTTAGCGACCCGGTCGTTGGCGAGCTGCGAGATGTGGACGAGGCCGTCACGCGGACCGAAGAAGTTGACGAAGGCGCCGAAGTCGGCGGTCTTGACGACCGTGCCTTCGTAGATTTCGCCGACTTCCGGCTCGGCGACGATGGTGTGGATCCACTTCTTGGCCGCCTCGATCTCCTTGGCGTTCGAGGAAGCGATCTTGACCGTGCCGTCGTCCTCGATGTTGATCTTGGCGCCGGTCTTCTCGACGATCTCGCGGATGACCTTGCCGCCCGAACCGATGACGTCGCGGATCTTGTCGGTCGGGATGTGCATGACCTCGATGCGCGGCGCGAACTCGCCGAGTTCGGGACGGGCGCCGGTCAGGGCATGGGCCATTTCGCCGAGGATGTGCAGGCGGCCGTCCTTGGCCTGGCCAAGGGCGATCTTCATGATCTCCTCGGTGATGCCATCGATCTTGATGTCCATCTGCAGCGAGGTGATGCCGCCTTCGGTGCCGGCGACCTTGAAGTCCATGTCGCCGAGATGATCTTCGTCGCCAAGGATATCGGAGAGCACGGCGAAGCGCTCGCCTTCCTTGATCAGGCCCATGGCGATGCCGGCAACCGGCTTGGCCAGCGGCACGCCGGCATCCATCAGCGCCAGCGAGGTACCGCAGACGGTGGCCATAGACGACGAACCGTTGGACTCGGTGATCTCCGAGACGACGCGCAGCGTGTAGGGGAACTGGTCAGCGGAGGGCAGCATCGGACGGATGGCGCGCCAGGCGAGCTTGCCGTGGCCGATTTCGCGGCGGCCCGGCGAACCCATGCGGCCGGTCTCACCGACGGAATAGGGAGGGAAGTTGTAGTGAAGGAGGAACTTCTCCTTGTACATGCCGGTCAGGGAATCGACATACTGCTCGTCCTCGCCGGTGCCGAGCGTGGCGACGACCAGCGCCTGGGTCTCGCCGCGGGTGAACAGCGCCGAACCATGGGTGCGCGGCAGGACGCCGACTTCGGAAACGATCTTGCGAACCGTCTTGAGGTCGCGGCCATCGATGCGCGAGCCGGTGTCGAGAATGTTCCAGCGCACGACCTTGGCCTGGAGCTCCTTGAACACCGAGCCGATCTGTTCGGAGGTGTACTTTGCGTCCTCGCCTTCAGCGGGGGCAAACGCGGCCTTGACCTTCGCCTTGACGGCGTCGACCGCGGCGTAACGCTTCTGCTTGTCGACGTTCTTGTAGGCATTGCTGAGCTCGTCGCCGACGATCTTCAGCATCTCGGCCTCAAGCGCGGAATAATCCGGCGCGGTGAAGTCGCGCGGTTCCTTGGCTGCAACTTCGGCCAGCTTGATGATGGCGTCGATGACCGGCTGGAAACCCTTGTGGCCAAACATGACGGCGCCGAGCATCAGCTCTTCGCCAAGTTCCTTGGCTTCCGACTCGACCATCAGCACGGCGTCGGCGGTGCCGGCGACAACGAGGTCGAGCTTGGATTCCTGCATCTCATCGACATGCGGGTTCAGCACATATTCGCCGTTGATGTAGCCGACGCGGGCGCCGCCGACCGGGCCCATGAACGGAACGCCGGAGAGCGTCAGGGCCGCCGAGGTGGCGACGATCGACAGGATGTCCGGATCATTTTCGAGATCGTGCTGCACGACGGTGACGACGATCTGCGTGTCGTTCTTGTAGCCGTCGGCGAAGAGCGGGCGGATCGGGCGGTCGATGAGGCGGGAAACCAGCGTTTCCTTTTCGCTCGGACGGCCTTCACGCTTGAAATAGCCGCCCGGGATCTTGCCGGCGGCATAGGTCTTTTCCTGGTAGTTGACGGTCAGCGGAAAGAAATCGAGGCCGGGCTTCGGCTCCTTCATCGAAACGACGGTGGCCAGCACCTTGGTCTCGCCATAAGTGGCGAGCACAGCGCCATCGGCCTGGCGCGCGATCTTGCCGGTTTCCAGGATGAGCGGACGGCCGCCCCATTCGATTTCCACTTTGTGGTGATTGAACATGTCTTGTCCTTAATAAGCGGAAAGGGGCGCGCCGTTTCACGGTGCGCGGATGCCCTTTCCCTGGCTTCCTTTCTCGGGCAGCCACGGGCAAGACAACGGGAAGCTCGGATGATTTAGGCGCGAAGAGCGCGCACGAGCGTCCTGCAATCCTGCCCCATGACCGTCCATGGGCGGTTTCGAGTGGCCCTCTGCACGCTCGAAACCGGGTCTGGCCAGCCGACACGGCTGGCAGAATGCGTGACCGGCGGACTTTCCGAAGAAAGTCCGCCGGTCAATTCGTCAACGGCGCAGACCGAGCTTCTCGATCAGTGTCTGATAGCGCGCGTCGTCCTTGCGCTTGAGATAATCAAGCAGGCTGCGGCGCTGGGACACGAGAGCGAGCAGACCACGGCGGGAATGGTTATCCTTCTTGTGGTCCTTGAAATGGTCGGTCAGGTTCTTGATGCGCTCGGAAAGGATGGCCACCTGGACTTCCGGAGACCCGGTATCGCCCTTGGCGGTTGCGAATTCACCCATCAATTCCTGTTTGCGCTCGGCAGTAATCGACATCGTGTTTTTCCTTATCTGTTTGAGGAAACGGGTCGCCCACAGCCGGGATGTCGTCCAGCAGGGGCCGTGCATGCAAAGCGTCAAGGCGCTATGCTGCGGCGCATATAGTGCAATTCCCCGAAAAACACCAGCCCAATTCACAAGCCGGCTTTGTCGCGGCTTTTGCGGTATGAAAGAAGCCTTTCGCCGTGGCTAAAGCCACTTCTTCCATCTGAAGAAGGCGATCAGCCCGACCGCGACGAGCAGCATGAAGACGAGTGCCGCCGGATAACCATAGTAGGATCGCAGCTCCGGCATGTTCCATGGCGAGGCGTCGGGACTGAAGTTCATGCCCCAGACGCCGACGAGGAAGGTGAGCGGCATGAAGATGACCGAGACGATGGTGAGGTAAGAGATGACGTCGTTGGTGCGCGCCTGGCTCAGCGACAGGTGCATCTCGATCAGCCCGGTCAGCATGTCGCGCTGGGTCTCGACCAGCTCGATCAGCCTGAGCGAATGGTCGAGCGTGTCGTTGAGGAAGACCTTGGTTTCAGCTCTGACATAGGACACATCGTTGCGGATCAGCGTCGCCAGCGCATCGCGCATCGGCCACAGCACGCCTTTCAGGACATTGGCATCGCGCCGCAATTCGTGCAGCTGCCGCATCTGGTGCTTGTGCGTCGAATGCAGCATCTGGTCCTCGATGCTGTCGACCAGGTCGCCGGCAGCCTCGATCGGCGGAAAATAGCTGTCGACGATGGCGTCGATCAGCGCATAGGCGAGATAATCGGCGCCGCGAGTGCGCAAGCGGTTGGGCGCCGAACTCTCGATGCGCTTGCGCACGGGATCGAAGGGATCGCCCTCGCGCTCCTGGAAGGTGACGACGAAGTTCTCGCCGAGGAAGAGAGCGATCTGCTCGTAACGATGCGACGTGACATCGTCGATCATGCGCACGACGACGAAGGCGTGATCCTCGAAGAAGTCGACTTTCGGCCGCTGGCCGGTGTTGACAACATCCTCCAGCGCCAGCGGATGCAGGCTGAAGATGCGGCCGATCTCCTCGATCAATTGGATGTTGGCGAGGCCGGTGCAGTCGAGCCAGATGACGGGCCATTTCCGGCAATTGGCCTTGACATCGTCGATGCTGGCATTCTCGATGGTCTTGAATTTCTGCGGCGAGATCAAGGTCAGCCGCAATTCGGAGCGCCGCGCCGCCGGATCGGCGATCAGCGTACCGGGCGAGGCGCCGACAGGCGGCCGCCTCGTCTTCACCGGCGCGCGCTTCTTGACCGTGTCAGCCTTTGCCATGGAGCCCCTCTGCCGCGATGTCGCACCGACATTAGATGAGTGGCATCACCCGGCAAAGACCCGCTTGGGCTTGAACATGCCTTGCTCGATCGCGCCGATGGCGACCAGCTTGCCGCGTGACGTCGCGCAGGCCTCTTCGGCCTCCACCGGTGCGTCACGGCCACGAATGATGACAGGATTGCCGAGGCGGATCTTTGTCGCCGCGTCATCGCTGATGGCGATCTGCGGCAGGCAGTCGAGGGCAGCCGAGGTGTCCACCAGAAGCGTGTCGATGGCGCCGAAGTCGACCGGCTTGGCCACCGCGTCTGCCGGTTCGGCGTCGTCGGCCGCTTCCGAATTCTCATCGCCAGTGGCGCCGAAGCGGGCGGCCTCGAGTTCGGCAATGGTGACGAAGTCCTCTGGCGTGAACGGCTCGACCTCGACCCGGCGCAGCTCGCTGATATGGCCGAAGCAGCCGAGGTCGCGGCCCATGTCGCGGGCCAGCGAACGCACATAGGTGCCCTTACCGCATTCGACTTCGAAAATCGTCTGGTCCGGCTTGTGCTCGACAATATCGAGCCGGCCGATCTCGATCTCACGCGGCGGTATGTCGACCATCTCGCCTTCGCGGGCGAGGTCGTAGGCGCGCTCGCCCGCAATCTTGATCGCCGAAAATTGCGGCGGCGTCTGCATGATGACGCCGGTGTATTTCGGCAGCAGCGCCCGCACCTCGGCTTCCGCCGGACGCAGGTCGGAGCTCTTCGTCACCGGCCCTTCAAGATCGTCGGTGGAGCGCTCATCGCCCCAGGCAACGGTGAAGCGGTAGATCTTGGCGCCGTCCTGCACGTAGGGCACGGTCTTGGTGGCTTCGCCGAGCGCGATCGGCAGCATGCCGGAGGCAAGAGGGTCGAGCGTGCCGGCATGGCCGGCCTTTTCGGCCTGAAACAGCCATTTGATCTTGGAGACGGCTTCGGTCGAGCCCATGCCGACCGGCTTGTCCAGCACCACCCAGCCGGAAACCGGCCGGCCCTTCTTCTTGCCGCGACGCCCCATCATTCTTCTTCCTTGTTGTCGTCGGTATCCAGATCGCGCGCCACTTCGGGCGATTTCAGCAGGTCGTTGATCCTGGCGAAATTGTCGAAGGAGGTATCGAGCCGGAAGCGGAATTCCGGCATGTACTTCATCTGCCTGAGCGCGCCGGAGACACGGCCGCGCACGAACTTGGCATGCTTGTTCAGCGCCTCGATCACCGCGTCGGCATCCTTGGCGCCGAGCGGAGAAACAAAGGCGGTGGCGATCTTGAGATCGGGCGACATGCGCACTTCCGAGACCGAAACGACCGAATTTTCAATCAACGGGTCGATGATTTCGCCGCGCTGCAAGGTTTCGGAGAGTGCATGGCGCACCTGCTCGCCGACGCGCAGCATGCGCTGGGATGGGCTTGATGTTGTGGAACGGGGCATTTTTCTCAATCCTGAAAGCGTGAGGCGCGGGATAGGACCGTGCCGCATGTCTCAAACGGTCATTCTCAATAGCACCAAGGCGGCGGTCTTTCGACCACCGCCCAATATCGACAAGCCACTCGAACTCAGAGTGTGCGGGTCACCATCTCGACGCGGAAGCACTCGATGATGTCGCCGACGCGCATGTCTTCGTAGTTCTGGAAGGCCATGCCGCATTCCTGGCCGCCCGGGACTTCCGAAACCTCGTCCTTGAAGCGCTTCAGGGTCTTCAGCGTGCCTTCGTGGATGACCACGTTGTCGCGGATCAGGCGCACGCCCGCGCCACGCTCGACCTTGCCCTCGGTGACACGGCAGCCGGCGATCTTGCCGACCTTGGTGATGTCGAAGATCTCGAGGATCTCGGCATTGCCGATGAAGGTCTCGCGACGCTCCGGCGACAGCAGGCCCGACAGAGCCGCCTTCACATCATCCACCAGGTTGTAGATGATCGAGTAGTAGCGGATCTCGATGCCCGCGGCCGCGGCCGCGGCACGCGCCTGCACATTGGCGCGCACGTTGAAGCCGATGATCGCCGCGCCGGACGTTTCCGCCAGCGAGACGTCGCTTTCGGTGATGGCGCCGGCGCCGGAATGAACGATGCGCGCACGCACTTCGTCGGTGCCGAGCTTGTCCAGGGCAGCATTGATCGCTTCGATCGAACCCTGCACGTCGCCCTTGATGACCAGCGGGAATTCCTTCAGCCCGCTCGTCTGCAACTGCGACATCATCTGTTCGAGCGAGCCACGCTGGCCGGCATGCCTGGCCACCGCCTTCTCGCGTGCCAGACGCTGGCGATATTCGGTGATCTCGCGGGCGCGGGCCTCGTTGTTGACCACCGCGAAGCGGTCGCCGGCCTGCGGGGTTCCCTGAAGGCCGAGCACCTCGACCGGCATCGCCGGCGGCGCTTCCTTGATCTGCTCGCCGCGATCGTTGACGAGCGCGCGCACACGGCCCCATTCGTTGCCGGCGACGAGGATGTCGCCCGGCATCAACGTGCCGGTCTGCACCAGCACGGTGGCGACGGGACCACGGCCCTTGTCGAGCTGCGCCTCGATGACGACACCTTCGGCGGTGCGGTCGGGGTTGGCCTTGAGGTCGAGGATTTCGGCCTGCAGCAGGATCGCTTCGAGCAACTTGTCGAGATTGGTGCCCTTGGTCGCCGACACTTCGACGTCCAGCACCTCACCGCCCATCGATTCGACGAAGACCTCGTGGCGCAAGAGTTCCGAGCGCACTTTCTGCGGATCGGCGTCATGCTTGTCGATCTTGTTGATCGCCACGATGATCGGAACGCCGGCCGCCTTGGCATGGCTGATCGATTCGATCGTCTGCGGCATGACGCTGTCGTCGGCCGCAACCACCAGGATGGCGATGTCGGTCGCCTGGGCGCCACGGGCGCGCATGGCCGTGAAGGCGGCGTGGCCGGGCGTGTCGATGAAGGTGATCTTCTGACCGTTCTTCTCGACCTGATAGGCGCCGATATGCTGGGTGATGCCGCCGGCCTCGCCGGAAACGACATTGGCGTTGCGGATGGCATCGAGCAGCGACGTCTTGCCGTGGTCGACGTGGCCCATGATGGTGACGACCGGCGGACGCGACACGAGGTCTTCCGGACGGTCGGCGATGTTGAACAGGCCTTCCTCGATGTCGGACTCGGCGACGCGGCGAACCGTGTGGCCGAATTCGGTGGCCACCAGCTCGGCCGTGTCGGCGTCGATGACGTCGCCCGGCTTCAGGATCTGGCCCTGCTTCATGAAGTACTTGACCAGGTCGACAGCACGCTCGGACATGCGCTGCGCCAGTTCCTGGATGGTGATGGTCTCGGGCAGGATCACTTCGCGCATGACCTTTTCGCGCGGCTCATTGTGCATCGCGCGCTTGAATTTTTCCTGGCGGCGACGCATCGACGACAGCGAACGGGCCCGCGCATCCTCGTCGGACAACGCGGAATTCAGTGTCAGCTTGCCACGGCGGCGGTCTTCCTCGCTCTTGGTCGGCTTGGCCGGGCGCGCCACTTCGGGCGTGACCAGGCGGCGCACCGGCGCACCAGCGATCGCCCGCTTCGGCTTGACCTCTTCCTCCTCGTCGGCGGTCGCCAACTCAGCGGCTTGCGGTGCGCGACGGCGAGCCTCTTCCTCGGCGCGACGGCGCGATTCGGCCTCGGTCTGCAGCCGTGCCTCTTCCTCGGCCTGGCGGCGCGCGGAGTCCTCGCGTTCGCGCTTGCGGCGCTCTTCGTCCTCGGCGCGGCGCTTGGCCTCTTCGGCCGCGCGCTGACGGTCTTCGACCTCGCGGACCTTCGAGCCCTCGAGCGCCCTGCGGCGCGCGTCCATTTCGCTGCGCGACAATTCGTTCAGCACCATGCCGCTGCGCTCGACCGGAGGCCGCGGCGGGGGCGGCGCCTTGGGCGCTTCCTGCACGACAGGTGCCGCCACGACCGCCGGCTTCGGCGTGAAGACGGGCGCAGCCGGAGCGGCAACCGGCTCCGGCTTATCGCCGGGCAGCGAGAACTTGCGCTTCTTGGTCTCGACCACGACCGACTTGGTACGGCCGTGCGAGAAGTTCTGGCGCACAGTGCCCTGTTCCATGCCGGGGCGCTTCAGCGTCAAGGTCTTCTTCGGTGTAACACTCAACGTCTTGTCGTCGCCCGATTTCGTATCGTTCATTCCATATCCTCTGCAGCATCATCTTCGTCAGCAACGGCCGCAAGCATTGCAAGATCGTCCGGGGTTCCGCCCCGATATCGGTCGAGCGCAACCATGCGCTTCTGGACCGCCTTACCCGCGTCTCCCGCGAGGACGGCAGCATGTATCACATTTGTACCCCCCAATGCCAAGCTCAACTCGGCCTCGGAGAAAAGTTTGTAGGCAAGGATGGAAGGGCCGCCAATATGGACGGTCGCCCGCCGCGCCTGGCTGATCTTGCGTACGCCGTCGTCGGATGCCTCGGTCGCGTGGAGCACGAAAAGCGCCAGCCCGCCGCGCACCGCGCTCTCCACCTTGGTGGCACCCAGCGAAATCGCGCCTGCCTTGCGGGCAAGGCCCAGCATGCCTAAAGCGGACCTGGAGAGCAACCCGTCGACCATGCCGCCGAGATCGGGCGGTACGACCACCTGTGCCTTGAAGGCGCGGGCAAAAAGGTTCTTGGCCGCCGCCTTCTCGATATGTAGGCGGTCGGCACTCACCCAGCAACCACGGCCGGGCAGATTTCGCTTGAGATCGGGAACGACGGCCGAATCCGGACCGACGACGAACCGGATCAGTTCATCCGGTTCGGCCTGTTTTCGGGTGACGATGCAGGTGCGATCGTTCATCTCGTCCAAGGGCGGGTTGTGTGCGATGCGGTTTCACCTCACGCACCAACGGCTTCGTCAGCCGTTTCTTCTTCGGCCGCAAGCTCGTCCTCGGTGATCCAGCCGGCCTTGAGGCGAGCGGCCAGAACCATCTGCTCGGCATCGGCGCGCGAAACGCCGTGGTTGGCCAGCACGCCGGGATAGACCTTGGTCTCGCCGTCCTTGCGTTCCTTCCAGCCGGTGAGGTCGTCGGCGGCATAGCCGGCGAAATCCTCGATCGTCTTCACGCCGTCCTCGCCGAGCGTCACCATCATGGCGGTGGTGACGCCTGGAATTTCGCGCAGATCATCCGAAACGCCCAGCGCCTTGCGCTTCTCGTCGTGCTCGGCTTCGATCTTCTCCAGATATTCGCGGGCGCGGGTCTGGATTTCAGAGGCGGTATCCTCATCGAAGCCGTCGATGGAGGCGATTTCGCCGGCATCGACATAGGCGACTTCCTCGACGCTGGTGAAACCTTCGGAGGCCAGCACCTGACCGACCATCTCGTCGACATCGAGCGCTTCCATGAACAGCGCCGAGCGCTCGACGAATTCCTTCTGACGGCGCTCGGATTCCTCGGCCTCGGTCAGGATGTCGATATCCCAGCCAGTGAGCTGCGAGGCAAGGCGCACGTTCTGGCCGCGGCGGCCGATGGCCAGCGACAGCTGATCGTCGGGAACCACCACTTCGATGCGCTCCGCATCCTCGTCGAGCACGACCTTGGCGACTTCCGCCGGCTGCAGCGCATTGACGATGAAGGAGGCGGCCGAAGGCGACCACGGAATGATGTCGATCTTCTCGCCCTGCAATTCGCCGACGACGGCCTGGACGCGGCTGCCGCGCATACCAACGCAGGCGCCGACCGGATCGATCGAGCTATCACGCGAGATGACGGCGATCTTGGCGCGCGAGCCCGGGTCGCGGGCGACCGACTTGATCTCGATGATGCCGTCATAGATCTCAGGCACTTCCATGGTGAAGAGCTTGGCCATGAACTGCGGATGGGTGCGCGACAGGAAGATCTGCGGGCCACGCTGCTCGCGGCGCACGTCGTAGACATAGGCGCGGACGCGATCGCCATATTTGTAGTTTTCACGCGGAATCAGCTCGTCGCGACGAATGATCGCTTCGCCACGGCCGAGATCGACGATGACGTTGCCATATTCGACGCGCTTGACGGTGCCGTTGACGATCTCGCCGATACGGTCCTTGTACTCGTCGTACTGGCGGTCACGCTCGGCCTCGCGCACCTTCTGCACGATAACCTGCTTGGCAGACTGGGCGGCGATGCGGCCGAAATCCATCGGCGGCAGCTGTTCGGCGATGAAATCGCCGAGCTGGGCGTCGGGATTGCGCTCGCGGGCGGAGGAAATGGCGATCTGGGTGGCGTAATCGTCGACCTTCTCGACCACTTCCATCAGCCGCTGCAGCTTCATCTCGCCAGTGTTCGGGTTGATGTCGGCGCGGATGTTGGTCTCCTGACCATAACGCGAACGCGCCGCCTTCTGGATCGCATCGGCCATGGCGGCGATGACGATCGACTTGTCGATCGACTTTTCACGCGCGACCGCATCGGCAATCTGCAGCAGTTCAAGTCTGTTGGCGCTTACAACCATGTTCTTTCTCCCGAGCCTGTTCGCCGGACCTTTGCGCCCGGCAGCTCAATCAAATTTCCTGTTCGTGTTCTTCCGTGACGTCCGGTTCCGCACCCTCGGACACATCGTCGTCCGGTTCACCGCGGCGTCTCTTGGCTTCCTTGCGCGCCCTGTTGTCCTTCGACAACGCTTCGCGAATGAGGTCGTCGGTCAGGATCAGCCGGACATCGGCAATGGCATCGTAGGGCACGCGCACCGTCGGCTCCTCACCATAGGCCGCCTTGTCGCGCTCGATCAGCACATCGTTCTCACCGGCCTCGGCGATCTTGCCCTTGAAACGCTTGCGATCGGCGACGACGACCGAAGTCTCCATCTTCACCAGATGACCGGTCCAGGTCACGAAATCCGATTTGCGCACCAAGGGCCGATCGATTCCGGGCGAAGAAACTTCGAGATGATAGGCCTTTTCGATCGGATCATCGACGTCGAGCGCCGGCGACACCGCGCGGCTGACCTCTTCGCAATCCTCGACGGTCATGGTGCCGTCCTCACGCTCGGCCATGATCTGCAGCGTCAGTCCGTTCTGGCCGGACAGATGCACGCGCACGAGGCGAAAGCCGATGCCGCGCAGCACCGGCTGGACGATCAGCGCAATGCGCGCATCGATGCCGCTTTCGCGGATGATGCGGTCGTCACCTTCGCTTGCCGTTGCAGTCATCAATTGCCTGTCGTTCGTTTCGAACCTATCGGCAGGTAATAAAAAAGAGCGGGACCGGGTGGACCCACTCTTCGTCATACCGACCAAGAATTTGAGGCTGATATAAACGATCCGGGCTGGTGTTTCAAGTCCGCAGTCCCGGCCGGACAAAAGCCTGTGGGTTCAGGGTTGTTCCAGGCGCATGGCCGCCATGCGGCAATCCCCCTGTGAGAGCCCGCGTCGCGCTCTTATTTGTTAGCCATCAAATGAATTGAATTGGCTCGCGCTGGCGCGCGGAAGGACAAGATCATGAGCAGCCGCAGGATATTCTCTGCCTTGGGCGATCTCTTCACCACATTCGGCAGCGCCGTTGCCGCATCGCGCGCCGTGGAAGCCGGGCGTAAGCCACGAGCCGACGACCTGCGCAATCTCGGCATGGACCCGGCCATATTCAACAGGATCGGCCGTTTCTGACTGCGATGAGCATTCGATTCGGCTCCCGGCAAGTTGCCGGAGCCGTCGACGGTCGGGAGCGCCTACGTCCTGATGAAGGTAAGATAGGCCGGCCGGCGCTCCTCGCGAATGGCCTTGGCCTCATAGCGTGTACCCGGCCAACCCTCATAGGGACGATGCCAGTCGGCTGCCTCATCCGCCTGCCACGCAAAAGCGCCATGCGCCCGGCAATGCAGCAAGGTCCAGTTCACATAAGTGTCGATGTCGGACGCGAAGCGGAATTTTGAGCCCGGCTTCAGGACGCGCGCGAAACGGTCGAGATTGACCGGGCTGACGAAACGCCGCTTCCAGTGCTTCTTCTTAGGCCAGGGGTCGGGATAGAGAAGGTCGATACCGTCGAGCGAGGACGGCGGCAGCCAGTCAAGCAACTGGGTGGCGTCGTCGTCGTAGACCCTGAGATTGGCCAGCGGCGCTGCCCGCACCGCCATCATCATCTTGGCCATGCCGTTGACGAAGGGCTCCACGCCGATGAAGCCGATCGTCGGCGCCTCGGTCGCGCGATGCAGAAGATGTTCGCCGCCGCCAAAGCCGATCTCGAGCCGAACCGCCGAAACCTCGGTTTTGAACAGGGTCCGCGGATCCGACGGGGCTTCAGCCGTCAGATCGAGCCGATAGGCGCCAAGCCCGCTTTCCAGCGCCGCCGCTTGCTGCGGGCGAACGGGTTTGCCGCGCCGACGGCCGAAGAAGGCTTCGGTCGTGCGGCTTGGCCTGTCCCCGTCACGCATCGATTGGCGCAAGTCCTGCCGCCGCCCTCAGGCCGCGACAGCATCCTTGAGCGCCTTGGCCAGATCGGTCTTTTCCCAGGAGAAAGACCCGTCACGGCCAGCCTTGCGGCCAAAATGGCCGTAAGACGACGTCTTGGCGTAGATCGGCTTGTTGAGATCGAGATGACGGCGAATGCCGGACGGCGACAGGTCCATCACGGTGCGCAGGGCATCCTCGAGTTTGGCCTCGTCGACCTTGCCGGTGCCGTGCAGGTCGACATAGACCGACAGCGGCTGGGCGACGCCGATGGCGTAGGACAGCTGGATGGTGCAGCGGTCGGCAAGCTTCGCCGCCACGACGTTCTTGGCCAGGTAGCGCGCCGCATAGGCGGCCGACCGGTCGACCTTGGTGGTGTCCTTGCCGGAGAAGGCGCCGCCGCCATGCGGGGCCGCGCCGCCATAGGTGTCGACGATGATCTTGCGGCCCGTCAGGCCGGCATCGCCGTCCGGACCGCCGATGACGAACTTGCCGGTCGGGTTGATGTACCACATGCAGTCGTCAGCGATCTTGAGGTCGCCCAATGCCTCGCGGATATAGGGTTCCACGACCTTGCGGACCTTCTTGGAATCCCAGCTCGAATCGAGATGCTGGGTCGACAGCACGATCTGCGTCGCCTCCGCGGCCTTGCCGTCGACATAGCGAACGGTGACCTGGCTCTTGGCATCGGGGCCAAGCTTGCCGGCCTCGCCATTGTTCTCGTGACGGGCGGCGGCCAGGAGTTCGAGGATCTTGTGGCTGTAGTAGATCGGCGCCGGCATCAGGTCAGGCGTCTCGCGGCAGGCATAGCCGAACATGATGCCCTGGTCGCCGGCACCTTCCTCGCCCTGACGGTCGGCCGCGTTGTCCACGCCCTGGCCGATGTCGGGCGACTGGCCATGCAGCAGGACCTCGATCTTGGCCGTCTTCCAGTGGAAGCCGGCCTGCTCGTAGCCGATCTCGCGGATCGCCTTGCGGGCGACGGATTTGAACTTCGCCGGATTGACGACCGGGTGGCCCGCGGCATCCTTGAGGATGTTGCCGGCCTTGTCCTTCTTCAAGAGCGTCTCGGGGACGCGCACCTCGCCGGCGATGACGACGCGGTTGGTGGTCGCCAGCGTCTCGCAGGCGACACGGACTTTCCACGGGTCCATGCCGGTCTTCTTGGCTTCACGATAGACCAGATCGACAATTTCGTCGGAGATCCGGTCACAGACTTTGTCGGGATGGCCCTCGGCAACGGATTCCGAGGTAAAGAAGTAGTTCTGCCGCGTCACGGGTGTCCCCTCTTGAAAAACGATCGGCAGGCTGCCGATTTTGGCGCGCCACGTGTTAGCGGGGCAAAGCGCTGCTCGTCAAGCGTTGCCGCCGGTCTGGCCTGAATGTCGGAGACGATATCTTGTGCCACCGGCGGCGCACGCCGCCGGTGCGAAGCGCATCGCGGATCAGTCGAGATCGTCCTCGGCGAGCGATTTCACCAGGTCTATGATCCTGCGGCGCACCTTGACGTCGGCGATCTTGACAAAGGCCCGGTTGAGCTGAAGCCCTTCGGGACTGCCGCAGAATTCGACGGCGAAAGCCATCGAGCTATCCTCGGCAAAACCACGGTTGGCCGTCAGCTCCTGGCCCGGCGCATCCTCGAAAAAGAAGGCGACGGGCACGCCGAGTATGGAGGCTATCGCCTGCAGACGGCTGGCGCCGACGCGATTGGTGCCCTTTTCATATTTCTGGATTTGTTGAAACGTGATGCCGAGATTCTCGCCCAGCTTTTCCTGGCTCATTCCGAGCATATTGCGGCGAAGCCGGACCCGGCTTCCAACGTGGATGTCGATGGGATTCGGTTTCTTCTTGTTTTCTTCTGTCATTTTTTCCTCGCCGAATTTTTTCGGCTTTGTGATTTTTTTCCTGCCCAAAGAAAACCGGAGGCGACTGCCCCAACAGAACGATCCACCGGCTTCGAGAAATTTTCAGGCGGTACAGTATGAGTTTCTAATGTGCCAACTGTCAATTCACCCGTAGCCTTTGCCTTACGTTCAACAGCACCCCTCCCAGCGCAAACAGCAACATGATCAGCGTCCCGTTAATGCGCCGCTGACGGGACGAAATCACCGTCTGTTCGGAAACAGGAACCTTCACATCGATGGCCCCGCGCGCGTCGATGGCCAGCGCATCGACGACGCGGCCACGGGGGTCGACAACGGCCGAGATGCCGTTGTTGGCAGCACGCAACAGGGGCAATCCGTTCTCCACCGCGCGAATCTGGGCCTGCCTGAAATGCTGATACGGTCCCGGCGTGTCGCCGAACCATGCATCATTGGTAACGTTCACAATAAGCTGCGCTGACGTAGCGTCAACTGCCACCAGATCGGGAAAGATCACCTCATAACAGATAAATGGCAGGGCACGAAGGCCACCCGGCAGCGTGATGGGATGACGCTCGTTGCCAGCCGTGAACGTCATCGGCCCAGCGACGAGCTGTTCGATGCCGAAACGGCCGAGCAGGTCGGCAAAAGGCAGGTACTCGCCGAACGGCACCAGATGAACCTTGTCCACGGCATCGGCGATCTCGCCCTTGTCGTTGATCGCCACGACGGAGTTGTAGTAGCGGCTGTCGGGGCTTGCCGCCGAGCCGCCCTCTTCGCGCACGACGCCAGCGATCAGCATCTGGCCGTCGCCCAGCATGTCGCCCAGCGCCGTCAAGGCATCGGGGCGCTCGGTGAAAAGGAACGGCACCGAGGTTTCCGGCCACAGAATCAGTTGCGGTTTTTCGTGACCTGGATCCGGCGCCTTGGAAGACAGGCCCAGCAAGGTGGCGAAGATGCGGTCGCGCACCGAGGCATCCCACTTTTCCGACAGGTCGACGGCCGGCTGGACGATACGGACATCGAGACTGCGCGCCGCCGGCTTTTCGGGGGCCGCGAGCCTGACATAGCCAAAGCCGGCATGGGCGGCGACGAGCAGGACAAACAGGGCGGCGCCCAGCCGAAGATGCCGGCGGGCCGCCAGCAGCGCCGGCAGTGCGAAAAGGAAAACCGCGAGCGCGTTCATGCCGATCATGCCGGTCACCGAGACGCTTTGCATCAAAAGGGGGACCGGCATCGCCGCGTAGCCGATGGCATTCCAGGGAAATCCGGTGAACAGGAAGCCGCGCAGCCACTCCGCCAGCGCAAAACCGAAGGCAAGGGCAGCGATACGGCCGATATCGCTGCTCCACAGGAGGCGGGCGACCATCGTTGCGAAGCCATAGAAAAATGCGAGCGCGAAAGGAATGCCGACCACGGCGAAGGGAAGCGCCCAGGCAAAATCGTCGGCCTCGACCAGCAGCGCCGAGCCGATCCACCAAAGGCCGGCGAGGAAATAACCGAAGCCAAACCACCAGCCGACGGCGAAAGCCGGCCGCAGGCGCCGGACCAGGCTGCCGGAGGCTTCGCCGGTCGCGCCGTCGAGCAGCCAGACCAGCACCGGAAACGAAATGAAACAGGCGGCGAAGAAATCGTAAGGCGCCTGGCCCAGCACCGCCAGCGCTCCGGCGAGAAAGGCCACCAGCGCGCGGCGCCAGCCCCAGAGCAGAATTATCCGGCCGGCAAGGCGCACCATGAATACTTCCGAGTCGCGCGAATCAGGAGCCAAGATTTATCAGGCCGCGGCCTGCACTCCAAACGCCGGCCGCATGACCGACCATGGCTCTACCGGTGCCAACCCTCGATGCGCAAGCCACCCAGGCGCTCGGCCTCCTCACGGGAAACAGAACGGATTGGCTGCGTGAACGTCCAGACATGGCCTTCGGGATCGCGCGCCCGATACTGGCGTTCGCCGTAGAACTGGTCCGCCGGTTCCTGGATTATGGCGGCACCGGCCGCGCGGGCCTGCTCGCAATGCGCATCGAGGCCGTCTTTCAGCCTGATATAGACCGACTGCGTGTTCTTGCCACCGACCGATGCGGGGCTCGCGACATGATCGGCCCATTCGGAATCGACGATGATGCAACCATCCCCGAACCGCATCTCGGCATGGATCAGCTTCCCGCCGGTATCGCTGACCACCATGCTGGGCTCGAAGCCGAAGGCCGCTTCGAGCCAATCCAGCGCCGCACGCGGGTCGCGGTAGAACACACCAGAACCGAGGGCTGGATGCTTGAACGGATCCTCGATTGTCATTGCGCGGCAGCTTTTCAGGCCTGTTCGGTGCGCGCCGTGGCGCGCCGGCGGCGCTCGCCCTTCTGGCTCTGCACGATGCGCACGCGCTTGACGCGGCGCGGATCGGCATCGAGCACATGGAACTCGAAGCCGGGGATGGCCTGCACCACCTCGCCACGCGCCGGCACGCGGCCGAGCGTGTTGAAGATCATGCCGCCAATGGTGTCGACATATTCGCCATGTTCACCCGCGGCGAAATCCTCGCCGATCATCTTGGCGACCTCGTCGATCTCGGCCTTGCCATCGACGATGAACACGCCGTCGCCGGTCTGGGTGATCATCGGCTCATCGTCGTCGTGCTCATCCTCGATGTCGCCGACCACCATCTCGACGATGTCCTCGAGCGAGACGAGGCCGTCCGTGCCACCATATTCATCGATGACCAGGGCCATTTGCGTGCGCGTCGTCTGCATGCGGCCCATCAAGTCGGAAGCAAGCATCGACGGCGGCACGAACAGGACCTGGCGGATCAGATTGAGCTCGCCGATGGTGCGCGCGAGGTCGACCTGGGCAAGATCAAGAACCGTGGCGACGGGCGTTTTGCGGCTCGTGCGGCCTTTCCTGACGCGCGCCAGCTTGGTGATATGGGCCAGCACGTCTCGGATATGGACCATGCCGCGCGGGTCGTCGAGCGTCTCGGAATAGACCGGCATGCGGGAATGGCCGGATTGTTCGAACATGCCAAGCAAGTCACCAAGCGTCGTGGCGATCTCGACCGCCTCGATATCGGCGCGCGGAACCATGACGTCCTCGACGCGCACTTCGCGCAGGCGCAGGATGTTGTTGAGCATGGCACGCTCGCCAGGCGAGAAGGATTCGACATCGCTCGTCGTCTCGGCGAGCGCGCCGGCGATCTCCTCGCGCAGGCTGGTGCCATTGCGTTGCCGGAACAGGCCCAGCACCCGGTTGAACAGCGAGGGACCGGCAGGCGACGGCTCGATGGCGGCGCTGCCAGTGATGGTACTCGGACTTGATCCCTCTTCCGACGTATCGGAAGCCTTGGTCGCACTGCCGGCGTCGGGGCGGGCGGCAGTCTCTGGTTTGTCGTTCATCGTCGTCCGGTCAATTGGTCTTTTTTAGTTACGCGTAGGGATCGGGAATGGCAAGCCTTGCAAGCGCGGCGCGCTCGATGGCTTCCATCTCCTCGGCCTCGGCGTCGGTCTCGTGATCATGGCCCATGAGGTGCAGCAGGCCATGGATGACGAGATGGCAGATATGGTTCTCCAGCGGCTTGTCTTCCAGTGCCGCTTCGCGCGCCACGGTTTCGGCGGCAAGCACGATGTCGCCGAGCATCGGCGGCAGTGGGCCACCATTCACATGCGGAAAAGCCGGGAAAGACAAGACGTTGGTGGGCTTGTCCTTGCCGCGCCAGTCCGCATTCAAGGTACGGATATGGGCATCGTCGGAAAAAACAATGCTGAGTTCGGAATGACCCGTCACACCGGTCTCGGCAAAGGCGGCATCAACCGCGCGATCGACCAGCCGCGTCAGGCTTGCTTCATCGGGCCAGCCGCCCGCTTCAATCGATATATCGATCTCGACGGGAACCGGAAGGCTCCCGCCGCCGGATGTGTTGTCCTCAGGCATGAGGCTGCATCGTCACATCAATTCTCGGCGCCAAGGCCGCGCGCCAGCTTGGCGTCCCGGTCATAGGCCCTGACGATTTCAGCCACCAGCGGATGGCGAACGACGTCGACATCGTTGAAGCGCACGGTTACCGCGCCTGCAACACCGTCAAGGACACGCAAAGCCTCGACCAGGCCCGATTTGGTGCTCGGAGGAAGATCGATCTGGGTCGGATCGCCGGTGACGATCATGCGCGAGTTCTCGCCGAGACGGGTGAGAAACATCTTCATCTGCATCGGCGTGGTGTTCTGCGCCTCGTCCAGGATCACCGCGGCATGCGCCAGCGTGCGGCCGCGCATGAAGGCTAGCGGCGCGATCTCGATCACTTCGGCCGCAATGGCGCGCTCGACCTTGTCGGCCGGCATCATGTCGTAAAGCGCGTCGTAGAGCGGGCGCAGATACGGATCGACCTTCTCCTTCATATCGCCCGGCAGGAAGCCCAGCCGTTCGCCGGCTTCGACTGCCGGCCGCGACAGGATGATGCGCTCGACCATGCCACGCTCGAGCAGCATCGCCGCATGCGCCACCGCCAGGTAGGTCTTGCCGGTGCCGGCCGGACCGATGCCGAACACCAGCTCCGAACGCTCCAGCGCCCGCATATAGGCGTCCTGGTTGAGCGAACGGGCATAGATCGTCTTCTTGCGGGTGGCGATCTGGGCGGCGGAAACCTTGCCCTTGCGCTCCAGTGTCGGCAGTGTGAGCTGGTCGTCGGCGGCGATAGCCATGCGAACGGCACCGTCGACATCGGACTGGCCGATATCGACGCCTTTCTGCAGGATGCCGTAGAGATTGTCCAAGGCACGGCGCGCCTGTTCGGCGGCGGACGCCGATCCTTTGATGGTCAGCTGGTTGCCGCGCGAACGGATATCGACGCCGAGTTTCTGCTCGAGCCGGGCGAGGTTTTCGTCGAACTGGCCGTAAAGGGCGCTGGCAAGCTTATTGTTGTCGAAAGTCAGAACGATGTGCGCCATGTCAGAAGCCCCGGATGCCGGTACCGGGGGCAGATTCTTCAGCTCCGCTGCGCTCAACCGTCTCTCCTCATCTGCCGAGACCATCAGGCCAATTCGGCGAACAGGCTGTTGTAGCCCGTCTTCGTGATTCGCACCTTGATAATGTCACCGATTTCGCCGGCCTTTTCATCAACAATAACCGGCTGCAGCCAAGGCGAGCGGCCGACCTTCTGGCCGGCCTGACGGCCGGGCTTCTCGATCAGCGTATCGATGGTGCTGCCGACCAGGCTCGAGCCGAAATCCTGCTGTTGTTTCAGCAGCAATGCCTGCAGGCGCTGCAAGCGCTCGTCCTTGACCGTTTCCGGCACGTGGTCAGGCATGTCGGCCCCCGGCGTGCCGGGACGCGGCGAATATTTGAACGAGAAGGCCGAGGCGTAGTTCACCTGGCGCACCAGTTCCATGGTCGCCTCGAAATCGGCCTCGGTCTCGCCGGGGAAACCGACGATGAAGTCGCCCGACAGCGCGATATCGGGGCGCGCGGCACGGATGCGGTCGAGCAGCGCCAGATAGTCCTTGGCCGTATGCCTGCGGTTCATCGCCTTCAGAATGCGGTTTGAGCCCGATTGCACCGGCAGATGCAGATAGGGCATCAGCGACGGCAGGTCGCGGTGCGCCGCGATCAATTCGTCGTCCATGTCGCGCGGATGGCTGGTGGTGTAGCGCAACCGCGCCAGGCCGGGGATTTCAGACAACCGGAACAGCAGGCGGCCGAGACCCCATTCCGCGCCATTATCGCCCTCGCCATGCCAGGCGTTGACGTTCTGGCCGAGCAGCGTCACCTCGCGCACCCCGGCCTCGGCCAGGCGCTCGGCCTCCGCGACGATCTGCGCCACCGGCCGCGACACTTCCGAGCCTCTCGTATAGGGCACGACGCAGAAGGTGCAGAACTTGTCGCAGCCTTCCTGGACGGTGAGGAAGGCGGTGACGCCGCGCTTGAGCAACGCGGCGCGCTTCGGCTGCGGCAGATGTTCGAACTTGTCCTCGATGGCGTATTCGGTCTCGACGATCTTCTCGCCGCCGCGCACCCGCGCCAGCACATCGGGCAGACGGTGATAAGTCTGCGGACCGATGACCAGGTCGACGGCCGGCGACCGGCGGATGATCTCGGCGCCCTCGGCCTGTGCCACGCAGCCGGCGACGCCGATCAGCATCTCGCGGCCGGCACCGGCGCGTTCGGCCTTCATGTCGCGGATGCGGCCGAGTTCGGAATAGACCTTTTCGGCGGCTTTCTCCCTGATGTGGCAGGTGTTGAGCAGCACCAGATCGGCTTCGCCGATGGCATCGGTCGCGGTATAGCCGTCGGCGGCCAGCGCGTCGGTCATGCGCTGAGAATCATAGACGTTCATCTGGCAGCCATAGGTCTTGATGAAGACCTTCTTCTCTGCCGTGGCGCGCACCGCCGGCTGTCCGGCCGCAGTGCCGATGTCGTCGCTTTCAATCGTGTTCAAGTCCATCCGGCGGCTTCTAACGCCTTTCCGTGACAAAAAACAGACGATTCTCGGCATGCGCCGGCTGGCGCCTGCCGGCGGCTAACGGCTCGGGAGGGGATCGGCGAGCGCCGCCTGCATCATCTCGCGCACCTGGCCTTCCATCAGCTTGGCCGTTTCCTTGCGGTTTGAGCCCTTGGCAAAGGCGATCGGTTCGCCGAAATGCACCTCGACGTCGAGCGCGCCCTCGGCCATCAGCACCTTGAGATGAGGCATCAGGTCCTCGTCGCCGATCCAGGCCGCGATCGGGCGGTGGCGGCGGCCAAGCGGCACGCCGTGCAGGCGCGTGTAGACGATCGCCACCGGCTGGATGAACACTTCCTGCGCGGCCCCTTCCGAGATCGCCATCGAGGCGGCGCCGAACAACGTGCTCTTGAAGGGCAGGACGATATTGCCGTCACCGGTCGACCCCTCCGCGAACAGCACCATGGCGTCGCCCTTGGCCATGCGGCTGGCGATCTCGCTGGCCTGGTCGCCCGAGGAGCGCTTGCGCTCACGCTCGATGAAGACGGTGCGCTGCAGCTTCGACAGCATGCCGATCAGCGGCCAGCCTTCCATGTCGGCCCGGGCGATGAATTTCACATCGGCAAAAGAGCCCAGCACCATGATGTCGGTCCAGGAGATGTGGTTGGAGGCAACCAGCAACGGACGCTTGTCGGAGAGCGTCCCCTTGACATGGATACGCATGCCGAGCGCCCGGATGATCAGCCTGTGCCAGATCTTGAGGATGACGGTTTCCGGCCACCAGCCGGTTTTCATCGACAGGATCTGCAGCGGCACGAAAACCAGCGACCCGGCGACGACGAGGCCCAGCGCCAGGAAAATCCTGATTTTTCCGATCATATGTCCTGGCCCTACCCGATCCCTCGCTAGCGAAGATCGCGGCGCATGACAAGCGCGCCGGTCGGGCCGCGATCGGGCGACTTGTAGTAATCCGGACGCTTGCCGACTTCCCGAAAACCCAGCCGACGATAGAGGGCGATCGCGGCGGCATTGGTCTCGTCGACCTCGAGGAACAGCGCCTCGGCGCGCTGCGAATGCAGTTCGCGCAGCACGGCGTCCATCAACTGCCAGCCCAGGCCTTGGCGGCGATGCGACCGCGCCACCGCGACGGTCAGGATTTCACCTTCGCCCGCGGCCAGCCGAGCGAGGACGAAGCCAACAGGCGGCTTGGCGCCTTGCCCCGTTTCGCGGGCGGCATAACCGAACACGGTGTCCTGTTCGAGCAAGGCGGCGAACTCACCGTCGGTCCATGGGCGGACAAAATCCTCGCGGTGCAGTACCGATATAGCGGGGCTGTCGGTGATCCTGAGCGGCTCGAGCGCGTAGTCCCGGCGACGCGATTGGAGAAAAGGTATGCGCATCAACTCTCGTTTTCTCGTCTGACCATGATCTCTGGACAAACGGGGCCGTTTGTCCGCGAAAACCGGCTTCCACTTTTCGGGATCATGGTCTTTGCCTCGAAAGTATAAACCCGGCCTGCGGCATGGCATCGGCGCCGCGCAGATAAAGCGGTTTCGGCCTTTCGCCCTGCCCCTTCGCGACAGCAAGCCGGGCGTAGGTGAGAATGTCGGCGGTGGCCGTCCGAGGCCCGATGTCGAAGGGTCGGCCGGCCGCTTCAGCGATCGGCGTCGCGGCCGTGCCGGCAAGCACCGCGGA
Organism: Mesorhizobium sp. M8A.F.Ca.ET.218.01.1.1; assembly: GCF_004791165.1. Taxonomy (GTDB): domain Bacteria; phylum Pseudomonadota; class Alphaproteobacteria; order Rhizobiales; family Rhizobiaceae; genus Mesorhizobium. Next base: position 459,843 of record NZ_SRUZ01000001.1, read on the forward strand.
ACGTTCCGACGCCATGGCCGCCGCATTCGCAAGCGTGGCCACGGCCGGACCGTAAGTCAAAACTGACATTTCATCGTAGAGAGCGGCATGGATTTCCTCCCGTCCGGCATCGAGCGCCGCCAGCACGGCACGGCCTGGAAATGCGGTTGCCGCCTCGGCGGCCAGCGCTTCGAGCGTCGTTACCCCGATTGCCGGCACCTTGAGCGCCAGCGCCAGGCCGCGCGCGGTCGACACGCCGACACGCAGGCCGGTGAAGGAACCGGGGCCGACGGAGACGGCGATGGCGCCAAGGCCGGCGTAGTCGGTCGCGCCGGCCCTCAACGCCCCTGCAATGACGGCCATCAGGTGCTCGGCATGGCCTTTGCCCAGATCAAGCACCGAACGGCCGAGTTCCTGCCCACCCGCCGCGTCGTAGACGCAGGCGGCGCAGAGGCTGGCGGCACAGTCGATGGCGAGTACCTTCATGAAACGACCGGTTCCTAGAAACAACTCCCTGTGCCCGCCACAGCGCGCAACCGCAAGGGTATAGTGCACAATTTGTTAAGCGGCTTCGGTTTGGGCTGGCAGAAGAGCTTATGCCGCCTGCTCTATGCGCAGCATGTGATTGTCCCAGACATAGTCTGGCTCCGACCGCGTGGCACCACTGTCCTCGATGATCTCGCCGGCGCCCGTTGTGGCCATGAACCCGGCCCCGTCAGGGGCCACGCCGCAGACCTCGACCAGCGTATTGGAGGAGACGACCCCGCCGCTGCCCGCATCGATGACGACCAGCGAATTGCCCTCTGGCGAGGATACGGCAACGGTACCGGCAACAGGATTGGCGGCGACCGAGCCGATATAGTTGCGGAAGCCGGACAGCACATTCTGCGGCATGTCGAGCAAAGCCAGATCCTTGTCACGCGCGGCGCGGCCGACCAGCAGCGGACGATCGGCGCCGGGGCCCCGGTACTGGCAACCGAACCAGACGGTGCCGGACCAGTCGGCATCCATGTGGCGGATCGACAGCTGGTGCAGTGCAGCCGGCAATTCATGTTTTTCGATCAGATCCCCGGTGACGCGGTCGACCAGCACATAGGACGGTTTCATGGTGGCGATGTTGAGCTCGGCGCGGCCAAAGTCAGGATGGGTCTCGATGCCGCCATTGGCGACCGCGATCGTCCTGCCGTCGCCCAAGAGCAGAAGTTCGTGCGGACCCATGCCGTAGGTGGGGAATTCGCCGATGCGATTGAATTTCGCCCGCGCGTCATAGACGCCGACCACGCCGGCCGCGTTGTCGAAATCGTTCTCGGTGGCGTAGAGCAACGCGCCGTCGGGCGAGAACACGCCATGGCCGAAGAAATGCCGGCCGGCGATGCTGGCGATGGTCAGCGGAGCGTCGCGCCCGGAGTGATCGAACACGACGGCGAAGGTGCCGGGCTGGCGGGCGAAAACCACCGAACGCCTCGATACGGGATCGAAGGTGACGTCGTGGCCGCGATCGGGCAGGTCGATCGCATGCAGCACCTTGCCGGCCTCGGACAGGACGGCGGCGCCAAAACTGCCATCGCGCTTGACGAAGGCGGTGGCAAAGACGGCATCCGCAGCAAGCGTGGTTGCCCAGGCTGAGGGCGTCACCGCGGCGGCAAAGCCGATGCCGGCGGCCCTGAGGAAATCGCGGCGATCGATGAGCAATCTCTTCATGCTCAGTCCCCATCCAGCGACGAGAAGCCGGCTGTCAGGCCGAATTCGGCGGTCAGCCTGGTGCCGATCAGGGTCGACAGGCTGGAGGTGATCAGGACGAGATGATCGAGTTTTTCGCGCAGCGCCGGATCAGCGAGCGCCCTGTCGATCGGGCCTTGGACGGCCTTGGCAGCCGCAACGCCGTTGACCAGCTGGATGTGGATCGATTCCGCCATCCAACGCGCATCCGGCGGCAGCGCGTCGCCAAGCTTCGACACCTGAAACAGCGCATCGATGCCGGCCAGATTTCCAGCCAGCGCATTGGCGGTGTTTTGCGAACGCCAGTAGATCGCCTGTTTTGGCTTGTCGGCGTCGGGCGTAGCGCCCAGAAAGCCTTTGAGGCGGACATCCCGGACCATTTCCAGCTCGTTGATGAAGACGCCGACCAGTTCGGTGACTGTTTCGTTGCCATCGCGATAGAGCGCATTCTGCGGCCCCGGATTGGCCCAGAGTGCCGCGAAGCCGTCCGGTTTGCTCCAGGCCGCGCTGACATCGGCGGCGATGGTTTCGATGTTGCCTGCAACGGACGCGCCATAAGCGCAGCGATAGGGTTCGTCCTTGCCCGTCAAGGCATCGGCGCCGTCGCCGTAAAGCACGAATTCCAGCGCGCCGAGCCCCTGCATGGCAACGCTCTTGTCGGCAAGCTGCGCAGGATCGGTGGCGGTGGAATCCTTGCCCGACAGCGCCGCCTGCACCTGTTTCAGACCGATGCTCTTGCGGTCCGGCCAGAACAGCATGCGCTCCGCCCTGTTGTTCTCCTTGATCGGCCCGAAACCGATGATCTCGGCCGATGACCAGGCATAGACGGTAGCCGAGAACGCCGCGCGCGCCGCATCAAGCTCCCCTTGCGAGGGCGCCTCGCAGAGCTTGTGCATCGCCTTGGCGAGGGCTTCCGTATGCTGGTGCAGATCGGCATAGGCCGGGCGGACAAAACCGTCGATCGCGCGCTGGACGACGTCCGTGGCTTTGACCGCGGCCGATGCGGGCAATGCGGCCAGTAGAACCAGCGGAAGAACGAGAACCAGCGCGAAACGCTTCAGCATCACAGTGACTCCAGGAATTTGACCAGCGCATCGCGCTCGGTGGCGTTTGCGGCGGCAAAGCGGTCGCGCGCCTTTTGCGCCTCGCCACCATGCCACAGGATAGCCTCGACCAAAGACCGCGCACGGCCGTCGTGCAGATAGAAGGAATTGCCGTTGACCGTTTCGGTGAGGCCGATCCCCCATAGCGGCGGGGTGCGCCACTCATTGCCTGTCGCCTCGCCCACGGCCTGGCCGTCGGCAAGGTCCGGCCCCATGTCGTGCAGCAGGAAATCGGAATAAGGCCAGATCAGCTGGAACGCCTGCGCCCTGTCGGGCGCATCGCGACGGGTGACGAATTTCGGCGTGTGGCAGGCAACGCAGCCGATTTCGTAAAAGACCTTCTTGCCGGCGAGCACATCGGGCGAGGCGAGATCGCGCCGCGCCGGCACCGCCAGGTTCCGCGAATAGAAGGTGACGAGATCCATCACCGGCGCCGGCGCCTCGGCCGGGCCGAGGCGCGCCTGCACGCCGTTGGGCATGGCGAGGCATTTCTCCTGCGCGGCGGTGCAATCCCCCCAGTGTTTCGGCTCCTCGGGTGTCGAGATGCCGATGTCGCCGGCAAAGGCGTCCGCGGCCTGCCGGCGGATCGACGCGGCCTGCGCCTTCCAGCCGAAGCGGCCAAGCGTCAGTTCACCGCTCAGGCCATCACGCACGATGTTCGGCTTGCCGGAGATGCCATCGCCGTCCCTGTCGTCCGGGTCGGCATGGGCCAGAATGTCCGCCGGCGCGATCTGTTCGATCAGGCCAAGGCCGATCATGGGCGGCGTCAGGCGCGGCGACAGCGTGGTGCGCGGATCGAGCGGCCCATAGCCAAGATCGTCTACCGCGTAGGTGGGTTTGCGCAGGGAAATGACGGTGCCGTCCGTCAGCTCCACCTTACGTTCCTGATAGTCGACACGCATGCTGCCCTCGCCCTTGAGGCCAGGGACGGCTAGTTCCTGCAACTGCGTGCCATAGACCGGGTCCGGGAGATTGAGCAGCCTGTGGTCGGCAAGCGCCGCCTTCTCTTCCGCGCTGCTTGCGTCGCGCGCCAGCCGCAGGAACATCGAGGTGGTGCCGGCATCGCCTTGTGGCGGCCGGCCACGGCCATCCTTCAGATGGCAGTTCTGGCAGGCCCGTTCGTTGAACAGGGGCCCGAGTCCGTCCGAGGCCTGCGTCGAGGATGGCGACGACACCCAATTCTTGCGGAAAAGCGCGTTGCCGAGCTTGAAGGTGCCTTCTTCCTCGAAGGTGAGGTTGACTGACGATTGCGAGAAGGAATCACGGCTGACGTCCTTCCGCGAGGTGCCGGCGCCACCTTGCATCAGTTCGAAGGGCTCGGGTTTGGAGAAATCCGTGGTCGGCCTGCTGACGGCGGTGACGCGCGCCTGATCCTTGGCATTGAGGTCGGTGCGCGAAGTGGCGAGGCCGGCGGGTTGAAGGTCGCCGGCGATGGCGGAGGATGTCAGCGCCAGCATGAAAATGATGCCGCGCCGACCAGCCGATATGGCTGGTGTTTTCCGGAGGGGCAGCGGGGCTTTTGCCCGCCGCAAGCGGCGCGGGAAGTCTAAGAGGCGCCGCATTCCCGCATATCCTTAGTCCGCCTCGTCCGCCGATGCGGCGTTGAGCTGGCCGTATTTTTCCTCGCCGATCGAGGCCAGCAGGTCGAGCTGCGTCTCGAGGAAGTCGATATGGCTTTCCTCATCGGTCAGCAGTTCCTCGAACAGTTTCATCGTCACGTAGTCGCCCGCTTCCTCGCAGATTTCGCGCGAGCGCTTGTAAGCAGTGCGCGCGTCATACTCACCGGCAAGGTCGGATTCGAGTACTTCCTTGACGTTCTGGCCGATGCGCAGCGGCGCCAGGGACTGCAGGTTGGGGTGGCCTTCAAGGAAGATGATGCGGGCGACCAGTTTGTCGGCGTGGTGCATCTCCTCGATCGATTCCGCCCGCTCCTTCTTGGCCAGCTTGGCGTATCCCCAATCCTCGAGCAGACGGAAATGCACCCAATACTGGTTGACGGCGCCGAGCTCCAGAAAAAGAGCCTCGTTAAGCCGCTCGATGATCTGTGGTTCGCCTTTCATGGGCTCTGCTCCCGTATTGGACGCGCAGGCCTCTGACGCGATCCAGATGTGAAACGATGTCCACGCCGCTCGCCTGCGAGCGGGCGTGGTAGTTCTCGGTGACCCGAATGATCGTTTCGACCACATTTGGGAAGCAGCCGCAACAGCGGCCACGTTTGTGCATGGCGTGATAGACCTTTGCCGGCACGATGAGCTGCCAGGGATCCTGATCCAGCAGGCCGATGATCGTCTGCTCGATCTCCTTTTCGGTGATGATGTTGCAATGGCAGATCAGCATTTCGTCGCTCTGGCTGACGGCGCCCGTGCGGCGCCGTTTGGCTGCGGATGGCAGGCTTACTTGAACACCTTGTCGGGTGCGTCGAGGCTGTCGGAGCCTTCGAAGGCGATGGCATTGAGCTTCAGCACGCCAACGGCGCGTTCGATCGACTTGGTCTGGTCGATCAATGCGTCGATTGCCGCCTGAACGGTGGCATTGCCCGCGGTATTGCCCTCGGCGATCTGCTGGTCGTAGGCCTCGCCGGCCTCGGCTCGCGCCTTGATCGCTTCCATCTTGGCGACGGTGACATCGAGCTTGTCGGACAGCTCCTTGTCGATTGCCGGATCGGCCGCTTTCACCATGTCGTGCACCGAGGAACCCGAAACGACGGTGCCGTCCAGGCGCGTGTAGCTGGCGAGATAGGCGGCGCGGATGCCGACGGCATCATAGAGATGAGAGTTGTAGGTGTTGTCGGAGAAGCAGTCATGCTCCTCTTCCGGATCGTGCAGCAACAGGCCAAGCTTCATGCGTTCGCCTGCCAGCTCGCCGTAGGAGAGCGAGCCCATGCCGGTGAAGATCACCGAGATGGCGGTGTTCGGCTCGCCATCGACAAGGTTCTTGCGCGCCGCGCCGTCTTCCTTCCAGTCGTTGACCATCTTCTGGAGGTCCGAGACCAGAAGGCCAGTCGCCGACTTCAGGTACTCTGCGCGACGGTCGCAATTGCCTCCGGTGCAGTTCTTCAGGTCGTAATCCGTATAGGGACGCTCGCCGGCGCCCGGACCGGTGCCGTGCAGGTCCTGGCCCCAGAGCAGGAATTCGATGGCGTGATAGCCGGTGGCGACGTTGGCCTCGACGCCGCCGGCCTGCTGCAGCGTGCCGGAGAGGAATTCCGGCGAAAGCTTCGAGGCATCGACCTGCTTGCCGTTGATCTCGATCTCCTTGTTGGCGATCACATTGGCCGTATAGAGCGAATTCGCGTCCGACTCGGTGCCGTAGCTCTTGGCGACATAGTCGATCAGGCCTTCGTCCAGCGGCCAGGAATTCACCTCACCTTCCCAGTCATCGACGATCTTGTTGCCGAAGCGGTAGACCTCGGTCTGCTGGTAGGGCACGCGCGATGCCTTCCAGGCGTCGCGGGCGGCATTGAGCGTTTCCGCCGACGGGTTGGCAAGCAGCGCGTCGACCGCCTTGTCGAGCGCCTGCGCCGTGGTCAGCGAATCCTCATATTTGGCAAGCCCGATGTCGGCATAGGTCTTGATGACCGCCTTGGCATCGGTTTCCGCCTTGGCAGGCAGCACGAACACCGCTGCCGTCAGCAGCGCCGTGGCGCCGATCGCCGCCAGCCTGCCGCCATATCGTGCTGTCATTATCGCTCTCCAGTTCCTCGGAAATTTTCTAAGCGGCGCACGCGCCAACCCGCGCCAGGCCACATTCATGCCGTTGGGCGCAAGACATGCCGCGCGATCGCGCGGCTCAGGGAAAAAAGACACCAAAATGCCTCCAATCGAACGGGTTCAAGGCCCAGACATCAAAGGGATGCGCCAATGCGCGGCTTCCTTAAAGCTTCGAGTGCGATGGAAGTCAATGAAAATTACTGGAAAAGCCAATTGAAACAATAGTTTAGAATTATTCTAAACTACGATGGTCAACTTTACGCGCCCGCTGCATCGGCTTTGCGGCCGAACTGTACGATTGACAGTCGCCGTCCCGGGTGCGACCCGCAAACCCTCTCTTGCGGCGGCGTCAGACAATTGCCACTTGGCGAGACGTCCTAGGATCGATCGGGATCGGAATGCGATGAAGAACGGCGTGGTAATTGTCGGTGCGGGTCATGCGGGCGTGCAGGCGGCCGCCAGTCTGCGCGAGGATGGCTATGATGGGCCGGTGATCCTGGTCGGCGACGAGAACGAACTGCCCTACCACAAGCCGCCGCTCTCGAAGACCTTCATCAAGGATGCCGAAGCCAAGCCTCAACCGCTTCGGGGCGAGGCCTTCTACACCGGCAGCGCCATCGACTACCGGCCTGGGATCCGGATCGAGCGCATCGATGCCGGTCGCCACGGTCTCGACATTGCCGGCGGCGGCGCACTTGCCTTCGACAATCTGATCCTGGCGACCGGATCGCGCCCGCGCGCCCTGCCGCTGCCAGGCTCCGATCTGTCGGGCGTGGTGTCGCTGCGCTCGCTGGCCAACGCGCGGCTGATCCGGGAGCTGAGCGCTGAGAGCGAAGATATCGTCATCCTCGGCGGCGGCTTTATCGGGCTGGAAATCGCCGCGACGCTGCGGGCGGCCGGTCGCACCGTGACGGTTGTCGAAGCAGTCGACCGGCTGCTCGGCCGCGCCGTGGCGCCGGTGGTGGCGAGCCATGTCCGGCAAAGGCTGGAAGCGACCGGCGTGCGCGTCCTGACCGGAACCTCGATCTCAAGGCTCGAAGGCGAAGACGGCAATGTCACGGCCGCGATCACCTCGTCTGGCGAAAGGCTGCCGGCGCGCATGGTCGTGGTCGGCATCGGCGCCGTGCCGAATGTCGAACTGGCGCAAGCCGCGGGCCTTGCTGTCGCCAACGGCATCCGCGTCGATCATCAGATGCGCAGTTCGGTGCCGGAGATTCTGGCCATCGGCGACGCCGCCTCGTATCGGCACTGGTTCACCGGCGGCGATGTCAGGCTGGAATCGGTGCAGAACGCCACCGACCAGGCGCGGCTCGCCGCCCGGACAATTACCGGTCACACCGACGCCTATTCAGCGGTGCCATGGTTCTGGTCCGACATTGGCGACATGAAGCTGCAAATGGTTGGCCTGACCGCCGGCGGCGACAGCCATGTCGTGCTCGGCGACCTGCGCGACAACAAATTCTCGATCTACCACTATGCCGGTGACCGGCTGCTCGGCATCGAATCCGTCAACCGCCCCGGCGACCACATGCTTGGCCGCAAGATGCTCAGTGCCGGTTTTTCGCCAACGCCGCAGATGGTGGCCGCAGGCCCGGACGGGCTGAAGGCGGCACTGGCGACATTCCAGAACATGGAGCCAGCCCGTGACGAGCGAATATTTCGGTGAGTTGATCCGCCGCGATCAAGACCGTCAACGGCTTCTGCATCTGCTCCTTGAGGGCGCGTCATCCGAACCGGGTCCCTCGGTTGATGATGGCTATTTCGAAGCACTGCGAAAACGAGCGCAGGTCAAATAGGCACAATCTGCTGGCCGAGACGAGGCGGTATTGGCGACAGGAGTCAATTCAGACGTCCGCGCCGCCCCTCATCCGCCTGCCGGCACCTTCTCCCCGTGTTGTGACAGGGAGAAGGTAAGCGCCGTTCAGGCGGCGCAGACCTCGCGGATCGAGCTTTCCAGAATGTCGAGCGCTTCGTTCATGACCTCGTCCTGGACGGTGATCGGCGCCAGGAAGCGGATGACGTTGCCGTAGACGCCGCAGGTCAGCAGGATCAGGCCCTTGTCGAGCGCTTTCAGGCGGATCGCGTTGGCGATCTCGGCCGACGGCAGGCCCTTCTTGACGTCGTTGAACTCCACCGCGTTCATGAAGCCCAAACCCCTGATGTCGACAATCTCGGGCACGTCGTCACGGATCGACTGCAGACGCTGCTTCAACCGCGCACCCAGCGTGTTGGCGCGATCGCAGAGCTTTTCGTCCTCGATCACATCGAGCACGGCGTGCGCGGCGGCGACGCCGATCGGGCTGCCGCCATAGGTGCCGCCCAGTCCACCAGGGCTGGGCGCGTCCATGATCTCGGCGCGGCCAGTGACGGCCGACAGCGGGAAGCCGCCAGCCAGGCTCTTGGCCATGGTGGTGATGTCGGCGGCTACCTCGTGATGGTCCATGGCGAACATCTTGCCGGTGCGGGCAAAGCCGGTCTGCACTTCGTCGGCGATCAACAGCATGCCGTGCTGGTCGCAGAGCTTGCGCAGCGCCGTCAGCAGTTCACGCGGCGCGTCGTAGAAGCCGCCCTCGCCCTGAACCGGCTCGATGATGATCGCGGCGACGCGGGCCGGATCGACATCCGCCTTGAACAGCTTGTCGAGCGCGGCAAGCGAATCGGCGACCGAGACACCATGCAGTTGCACGGGGAACGGCACGTGGTAGACGTCGCCCGGCATGGCTCCGAAGCCAACCTTGTAGGGCACGACCTTGCCGGTCAGCGCCATGCCCATGAAGGTGCGGCCATGGAAGCCGCCGCCGAAGGCGATGACGGCCTGGCGGCCGGTGGCGTTGCGAGCGATCTTGATGGCGTTCTCCACCGCCTCGGCGCCGGTGGTGACGAAGATGGTCTTCTTCTCGAACTTGCCGGGCAGCATGGCGTTCAGCCGTTCGGCCAGCCTCACATAGCTCTCATAAGGCACGACCTGGTGGCAGGTGTGGGTGAAGCGGTCGAGCTGCGCCTTGACCGCCTCGATTACCCTGGGATGGCGGTGGCCGGTGTTGACGACGGCGATGCCCGAGGAGAAGTCGATATAGCGGCGGCCCTCGACATCCCAGATCTCCGAGTTCTCGGCCCGGTCGGCGTAGATCTGCGTGGTCATGCCGACGCCGCGCGAGATCGACTGGTTCTTGCGTTCGGAAATGGCGGAGTTCTTCATGATATCCCTCACCGGGCCATCCCTCATCGGGATGGGGCCCGTTCTGTTTTGATGCCGTTGAATTCCCTTCTGGCCTTATTTCAGATTTTCCTCAAGCCGACACCATCACAGCGTCGATTGGGCCTGACTTAACCAGTCCGGCGAGAGGCGTACGAGACCGGTTTCCTTTTTTCCGGGATCGATTATCCTCCTAATCTCCGCGAGGGGATCGCGATCAGCGACCGGCGCGCGGCCGAGGGGAGCCATGAGCAGCAACGTGACATCGTCCGTCTCGCCGCCATCCGCTAAAACTCTCAACCTTTTGTCTTGTCCAGCCGCTTCGATTCTCGCCTGCACGGCCCTGGCGCTGCTCGCCGGTTGCCAGAAGCAGGAGGCGGCGGAAAAGAAGCTGCCGGTCATGGTGCGCACCGAAACGGTGGCGATGGCCGATTATGCGCCGAGAACCTCGCTGACCGGGGTGATCGCGGCGCGTACGTTGAACAATCTTTCGTTCCGGGTTGGCGGACGCGTCGCGGAGCGGCTTGTCGATGTCGGCCAGCATATCGATCAGGGGACGGTGCTTGCGCGTATCGATCCGCAGGAGCAGGAGTCCGATTTGCGCTCCGCGCAGGCCGATCTCGATGCCGCGCAGGCACAATTGACACAGGCCGCGGCCACGTTCGAGCGGCAAAAGACGCTGCTTGCCCAGGGCTTCACCACCAGGCGCGATTATGACGCGGCCGACCAGGCGCTGAAAGTCGCGCAAGGCAGCGTCGATGCCGCGCGGAGCGCATTTGCCAATGCCCAGCAGAATCTGTCCTTCACCGAACTCAAGGCCGGTGCGGGAGGCGTGATTACCGCACGCCAGGTCGAAACCGGCCAGGTGGTGCAGGCGGCGCAGACCGTCTTCACCGTCGCCGAGGACGGCGACCGCGACGCGGTGTTCAACGTGCAGGAGACGCTGGTCGCCAAAACGCCGGCTTCACCGGCGGTAACGATCACGCTGTTGTCCGACCCGCAGGTCCGCGCGAGGGGCAAGGTGCGCGAAATCTCGCCGGCAGTCGACCCGGCTTCGGGCTCGATCAGGGTCAAGGTCTTCATTCCCGACACGCCGGCCGGTATGCCGCTGGGCGCGGCCGTCATCGGCTCGGTCGGCGCCAAGCCGGCGAAGGCGATCCTGTTGCCCTGGCAGGCCTTGACATCGAGCGCTGGTAAGCCGGCGGTCTGGATCGTCGATCCCGCGACCAAGGCGGTGACGACGGCGCCGGTCGAGGTGCTGGCGTTCGATTCGGGTACCGTCGTCATCGCCGAGGGCCTGAACGAAGGCCAGAGCGTCGTTACATCAGGCGGGCAATTGCTCAGCCCCGGCCAGACGGTCGAGATATCGGGAGCAGGGCAATGAAGCGGCTGCTACCCGTCCTGCTTGGCCTTGCCGCGCTTTCCGCCTGTTCGAAATCGGACGAAAAACCGCCGCAAATCGTCCGACCGGTGCTGTCGGTCGTGGTCGAGCCGCGCACCACGCAGACTTTCGGTTTCGCCGGCTCGGTCGAGCCACAGGTCAGCGCCGATCTTGCCTTCCGCCTGCTCGGCCGCGTCGTCTCGCGCGACGTCAAGGTCGGCGACACCGTCAGCAAGGGCACGACGATCGCCGCACTCGACCCAACCGCGCTGGAGCTGGCAGTCCAGGCTGCCAAGGCCGAACTCTCCAATGCCGAGGCGCAATTCGCCAATGCCGCCGCCAGCGAGGAACGCCAGCGCCAGTTGCTGACCTCTGCCAATACGCCGCAGTCGGTCTTCGACGCAGCGCAGCAGGCACGCAAGGCCGCGGAAGCCCGTGTCGAGCGGGCCAAGGCTTCGCTGGCGAAATCGCAGGAGCAGCTCGGTTATGCCAGGCTGTTTTCTGATTTCGACGGCGTCGTCACCGCCGTCGGCGCCGAAGTTGGCCAGACGGTTTCGCCCGGGCAGACCATCGTCACCGTGGCGCGTTCGGACCTGCGCGAGGCAGTGGTCGACATCCCCGACCAGTTGACCGGCGATCTGCCGGCCGGCACGCCGTTCCAGGTCATCCTGCAGTCGCTGCCGACGATCCAGACCGAGGCCAAATTGCGCGAGATCGCCCCCCAATCCGAGGGCTCGACCCGCACACGGCGCGTCAAGCTGACGCTTACCGATCCGCCGCAAGCCTTCAGGCTCGGCTCGACGGTGACGGCGACCCGCATGACCAAGGTTGTGCCGACGATCGAGCTGCCCATTTCGGCGCTGCTCGAAAAGGACGGTTCCGAAAAAGTGTGGATCATCGATCCAAAGACGTCGAGCGTGAGCGCGCACGATATCAAGGTCGCGTCGAAGAATGGCGGCACCTTTACCGTGGCGGAAGGACTGGACGCCGGCATGCGCGTCGTCACCGCCGGCGTTCACAGCCTCGTCGACGGCCAGAAAGTGAAAGTGCCCGAGGGAGGGGCCTCATGAAGGGCTTTAACCTCTCCGAATGGGCGCTCAACCACCGCTCGCTGGTCTGGTATTTCATGCTGGTCTTCGTGGTGGCCGGCATCTTCTCCTATCTCAATCTCGGCCGCGAGGAAGATCCCAACTTCACCATCAAGACCATGATCATCCAGGCCAACTGGCCGGGCGCCTCGGTGAAGGAGACGGTGCAGCAGGTGACCGATCGCATCGAGAAAAAGCTCGAGGAACTCGACAGCCTCGACTACACCAAGTCGGTGACGACAGCCGGCCAGACTGTCATCTTCGTCAACCTGAAGGACACCACCAAGGCGCGCGACGTCGCGCCGAACTGGCTTCAGGTGCGCAACATGGTCAACGACATCAAGGCGCAGTTTCCGCAAGGCGTGCAGGGACCGTTCTTCAACGACCGCTTCGGCGACGTCTACGGCAACATCTATGCCTTCACCGCCGACGGGCTGACGCCACGCCAATTGCGCGACTATGTGGAGGATGTGCGAACCAAGATCCTGACCGTGCCCAATGCCGGCAAGGTCGATCTGGTCGGTGCGCAGGACGAGGCGATCTATCTCGAATTCTCGACCCGCCAGATCGCCGCGCTTGGCCTCAACCAGCAGCAAATCGTGGCCAGCCTGCAAGCGCAGAACGCGATCACGCCGTCCGGCGTCATCCAGTCCGGGCCGGAGCGCATCAGCGTGCGCGTCGGCGGCCAGTTCGCCTCCGAGGAGAGCCTGCGCGCCATCAATCTGCGCGTCAACGACCGGTTCTTCCGGCTGAGCGACGTGGCGACGATCACGCGCGGTTATGCCGACCCCCCGACAGCCCTGTTCCGCTTCAACGGCCAGGATGCGATCGGGCTTGCCATCGGCATGAAGCCCAACGCCAATCTGCTCAAGTTCGGCGAAGCGCTGCATGAGGAGATGGACAAGGTGCTGGCCGACCTGCCGGTCGGCGTCGGCGTGCATCTGGTCGCCGACCAGCCTGTCATCGTCGAGGAGGCGGTCTCGGGCTTCACGCGCGCGCTGTTCGAGGCGGTGGCGATCGTGCTTGCCGTCTCTTTCATCAGCCTCGGCATGCGGGCCGGCTTCGTCGTCGCGCTGTCGATCCCGCTGGTGCTGGCCATCACCTTCACCGTCATGGAGTATCTCGGCATATCGCTGCAGCGCATTTCACTCGGCGCGCTGATCATCGCGCTCGGGCTGCTGGTCGACGATGCGATGATCGCGGTCGAAATGATGGTGGCGCGGCTGGAGGTTGGCGACACCCTGCGCAGGGCGGCGACCTATGTCTACACCTCGACCGCCTTCCCGATGCTGACCGGCACGCTGGTGACGGTCGCCGGCTTCATCCCGATCGGCCTCAACTCGAGCGCGGCAGGCGAGTACACCTTCACGCTGTTCGTCGTCATCGCGGTGTCGCTCTTGGTGTCATGGATCGTGGCGGTGCTGTTCGCGCCGCTGCTTGGCGTCACCATCCTGCCGGCGACGATGAAGGAGAAGCATCACGACCAACCAGGGCGGTTCACGTCGCTGTTCCGGCGCGTGCTTGTCGGCTCGGTGCGCCATCACTGGCTGACGATCGTCGTGACCGTGCTCCTGTTCGGTGGCTCGATCGCCGGCTTCGGGCTCGTCCAGCAACAGTTCTTCCCGCCTTCCGACCGGCCGGAGCTGATCGTCGACTGGAACCTGCCGCAGAACTCGTCGATCACCGAGACGCGCGACCAGATGGAGCGCTTCGAACAGCGGGCGCTGGTCGGCAATCCCGACATCGACCACTTCTCCTCCTATATCGGCCAGGGCGCGGTGCGCTTCGTGCTGGCCTATGACGTGCAGCCCGCCAATCCCTATTTCGGCCAGACCGTGATCGTCACCAAGAGCATCGAGGCGCGCAACCGGGTGAAGCCGGCGCTGGAGAAGCTGCTGCGCGCGGAGTTCGTCGGCACCGACGCCTTCGTCAAGCCGCTCGAGCTTGGGCCACCGGTCGGGCGCCCGGTGCAATATCGCGTCGGCGGCCCTGACATCCAGACGGTGCGGGAACTGGCGCAGCAATTCGCCGGCATCATCTCGGCCAATCCGAAACTTGCCGCACCCACCTTCGACTGGAACGAACCACAGCGCGTGCTGAGGGTCGACGTGCTGCAGGACAAGGCGCGCCAGCTTGGCATCACCTCCTCCGATATCGCCAGCACGCTGAACAGCACGGTGGGCGGATCGACGATCACCCAGGTGCGTGACGCGACCTACCTGATCAATGTCGTGGCCCGTTCGCGCGGGGCCGAGCGCGGCTCGATCGAGACGCTGCAGAACATCCAGCTGCCGACGGGCAATGGCGAGGCTATCCCGCTCGCGGCGGTTGCCAATTTCCGCTACGATCTGGAGCAGCCGACGGTGTGGCGGCGTGACCGCATCCCGACCATCACCGTGCGCGCCGGCCTGGTTGGCGACGTGCTGCCGGCGACCGTCGTCAACGAGCTGAAACCGTCGGTCGACGCCTTCATCACCAAGCTGCCGCCCGGCTATTCGGTCGAGACCGCCGGCTCCGTCGAGGAAAGCGCCAAGAGCCAGGGGCCGATCGCCGCCGTCGTGCCGCTGATGCTGTTCGTGATGGCGACCATCCTGATGGTGCAGTTGCAGAGCTTCCAGCGCCTGTTCCTGGTCGTGGCGGTCGCGCCGCTCGGACTGATCGGTGTGGTGGCGGCGCTGGTGCCGAGTGGCGCGCCGCTCGGCTTCGTCGCCATCCTCGGGGTGCTGGCGCTGATCGGCATCCTGATCCGCAACTCGGTCATCCTGATCGTGCAGATCGAGGATCTTGTCGCTGAAGGCAAGGATCGCTGGGCCGCCGTCATCGAGGCGACGGAGCATCGCATGCGGCCGATCGCGCTGACCGCCGCCGCCGCCAGCCTGGCGCTGATCCCGATCGCGCGCGAAGTGTTCTGGGGGCCGATGGCCTATGCCATGATGGGCGGCATCATCGCTGGTACGGCGATCACGCTGCTGTTCCTGCCGGCGCTTTATGTGACGTGGTTCAGGATCAAGGAGCCGAAGCAAGGGGACGACCCATCCGTTCCGGAGAACGGCGAACTGGCGCAAGGTTCGACTTAAGATCCTGCAGTATCACTCGTTATCGTTGGAGGGCGAGGGGAGTGATTTGGCGCGCTGCCAAGGCGACGATTTGGAGCTGCGCCAAGCATGCCAACCTTTCGGCAAATCGGCCAACGCCAAGATGCTTTCATCCCGCCGAACCACCTCCTGCAGGCCGACGAGCATTATCTCACGTTCGTTCCGATCTCGAGTGTCGCTGCTGTGAAACTGCCAGCTGCCACCTTCTTCGTTGTAGATGTCGTCGTGGTCAGCTTCATGCACGACGTATGCGATCCAATCGTCAGATTTGAATATACTCTTGTCCGATAGCACCGCGACATTGGGTGGATCTGCAAACTTCCATTCCCCCATGGAATTCCCCCGTTGGTCTGTGCACAGGAAGAGCGAATTCAGGCGGTTCTTACAAACCCGTCGCTGGCTCGCAGCAGGTTGCGCGTATAATCCTTTGTCACACGGCGCTCGACCAGATCGTTTGCCACCAGATTTTCCACTGCCTCGCCGCCCTGCATCACCATCAGACGCTCGCACATATGGGTGATGATGGCGAGGTCGTGGCTGACCATCAGGAAGGTCAGCTTGCGCCGCCGCCGGACTTCCTCCAGCAGGTTGAGCACTTCCGCCTGCACGGAGGCGTCGAGCGCCGAGGTCGGCTCGTCTAGCAGCAGGATCGAGGGCTCGAGGATCAGCGCGCGGGCGATCGCGACACGCTGGCGCTGGCCGCCCGAGAGCTGGTGCGCGTAACGGAAGCGAAAACCGTTGCCGAGGCCGACCTCGTCGAGCGCGCGCTCGATGCGCTTTTCGCCGTCGGCAAAGCCGTGGATGGCGAGCGGCTCCTGCAGCAGGCGGTCGACCGTCTGGCGCGGGTGCAGCGACCCATACGGATCTTGGAAGACCATCTGCACTTCGCGGTAAAAGGCCTTATCGCGGCGCGCGCCGAGCGTCTTGCCGTTGACGGCGATGCTGCCCGAGGCGACCGGCGCGAGACCGACGATGGCTCGCAGCAATGTCGATTTCCCGGAACCGGATTCACCGACCAGGCCGAAGGATTCACCCGGCTGTACATCAAGGCTGACGCCCTTCAGCGCGCGAAAGCGGTCGAAGATCACCTCCAGCGTGTCGACGGCAATCGCTGATGTCATGCCGCCCACTCCGGCTTGCGGTCGAGCACAGGCAGCGGGTGACGGTCGGCGCCGATCTTGGGCATGCAGTTGAGCAGGCCGCGCGTATAGGGATGCTGGGCCTGGCTGAGTTCCGAGGCCTTGAGTTGTTCGACCACCTTGCCGGCATACATGACGATGACGCGGTCGCAGAAGGAGGAAACCAGGCGCAGATCGTGCGAGATGAAGACCAGTCCCATGCCCCGCTCCGCGACCAGCCGGTCGAGGATACCGAGCACATCGAGCTGCACGGTGACGTCGAGCGCCGAGGTCGGCTCGTCGGCGATCATCATTTCCGGCCCGGCGATCAGCATCATGGCGATCATGGCGCGCTGGCCCATGCCGCCCGACACTTCGTGCGGGTGAAGGTCGAAGACGCGTTTGGGATCGCGGATCTGCACCGCCTCGAGCATGGCCAGCGCACGCTCGCGCGCCTCGGCCTTGCCGACCTTTTCGTGCGTGCGCAGCGTCTCGACGATCTGGCGGCCGATGCTCATCACCGGGTCGAGCGAATATTTCGGATCCTGCAGGATCATGGCGATGCGGTTGCCCCGCAACGCGCGGCGTTGGCGTGGCGAGATGCCGAGCAGGTCGATGCCGTCGAAGGTCAATTTATTGGCCGATATCCGGGCCTGCGGCGGCGTCAGGCCCATGATGGCGCGGCCCGTTTGCGACTTGCCCGACCCGGACTCGCCGACGATGCCGAGGCGTTCCCGGCCAAGCGAAAAGGAAACGCCGCGCACCGCCTCGACCATGCCCGTGCGGGTCGGAAAGGTGACCCGCAGGTCATCCACCTCAAGCAGGGTCCCAGTTCGGCCGTTCATTGGTCGCCACTCCGAGGATCGAGCGCGTCGCGCAGGCCGTCGCCGAGCAGGTTGAAGCCGAGGCTGACGATCAGGATTGCGAAGCCCGGCGCACCGGCCACCCACCATTGGTCGAGGATGAAGCGCCGGCCCGAAGCGATCATGGTGCCCCATTCCGGCAGCGGCGGCTGCGCGCCAAGGCCGAGGAAGCCGAGGCCCGCGGCCGTCAGGATGATGCCGGCCATGTCGAGCGTCACGCGGATGATCAGCGAGGAGATGCATAGCGGCATGATGTGGCGCAACACGATGCGGAAGGGAGAGGCGCCCATCAGTTGCACCGCCTTGATGTAGTCCGAGTTGCGCACGGTGAGCGTCTCGGCACGCGCGATGCGGGCATAGGGCGGCCAGGAGGTGATGGCGATCGCCAGCACGGCGTTCTCGATGCCGGGGCCAAGGGCGGCGACGAAGGCCAGCGCCAGCACCAGTTTGGGGAAGGCAAGGAAGATATCGGTGACGCGCATCAGGATCGCGTCGGTCCAGCCGCCGGCATAGCCGGCGACGGTGCCGACCAGGAGCCCGATGGGTGCGGCGATGATGGCGACCAGGACGACGACATAAAGCGTCCAACGCGAACCGTAGAGGATGCGCGAATAGATGTCGCGGCCGAGATCGTCGGTGCCGAACCAGTGCTGGGCACTCGGCGCCAGCAGACGCGCGTTCTTCAGGTCGCCGAAGGTCGGCGAATACGGCGCCAGCACACCGGCAAGGGCGGCGACGAGCAGCAGAGCGATGATGATCAGCAGGCCGACAAAGGCCAAACGATTGGCGGAAAAGCGCCGCCAGGCGACATAGGCGCGACCGAGCCTTGCCTGCATCCGCGATGCCGGCCGCTCCGACAACAACCATTCGAGACGGGAGAAGGGGCGGGCGTCGGAGACGGTCATGACGATGCCTCTTGAAGCCGTCGACCCCCACTCCGGTCTGCTTCGCAGACCATCTCGCCCCCGGTCGATGGAGGAGAGGAAAGGCGCCAGGCGTGCGGCTGCCTTTTCCTCTCCCCCGGACAGGGGGAGAGGTGGCCCGAAGGGCCGGAGTGGGGGTGATTTGCCGCAGCCAAGCCCGAAAGCGCGATACCTCTGCTCATCCGGTCTTCGTCCTCGGGTCGAGCACGCGGTAGAGAAGATCGGACAGGAGATTGATGCCGATGAACACCGAGCCGATGACGATGGTGCCGCCGAGCACGGCGTTCATGTCGGCGTTCTGCAGCGAGTTGGTGATGTAGAGGCCGATGCCCGGCCAGGAGAAGACGGTCTCGGTCAGCACCGAGCCCTCGAGCAGCCCGGCATAGGACAACGCGATCACGGTCACCATCGGCACGGCGGCATTGCGCAGCGCGTGGCCCCAGATGATACGGGTTTCCGACAGGCCCTTGGCGCGCGCGGCGACGACGTATTCCTGGGCGAGTTCATTGAGCATGAACGAGCGCGTCATGCGGCTGATATAGGCGAGCGAGAAATAGCCGAGCAGCGAGGCCGGCAGGATGATGTGACGGAAGGCGTCGTAAAAGACATCCCACTGCCCCTGCATCGCGGAGTCGAGAAGGTAGAAGCCGGTGACCGGCGTGAAAGTGTATTCGTAGACGACGTCGAGCCGAGCCGGGAAGGCCACCCATTGCAGCTTGGCGTAGAACAGCACCAGGGCCAGCAGGCCCAGCCAGAAGATGGGCACGGAATAGCCGATCAGGCCGATGATGCGCACAATCTGATCGACGAGGCTACCGCGTTTGACCGCGGCCAGCACTCCCAGCGGCACACCGAACAGCGCGCCGATCAGTGTCCCCAATGTCGCCAGTTCCGTCGTTGCGGGAAGAGCGCGGCGGATGTCGGTCATGACGGGATTGGTGGTCAGCACGGAGATGCCGAAATCGCCGCTCAGCGCATGTTTCACATAGATGTAGAACTGCTCGATCAACGGCAGGTCGAGGCCCATCTCGCGGCGCGTTCGCTCCACGACATTGGCGGGTGCCCGGTCGCCGAGCACGGCCAGCACCGGGTCGATCGGGATGACGCGGCCAATGAAGAAAGTGACCGCGAGAAGACCGAGATAGGTCGTCACCGCAATGACCAGGAAGCGGCCAAGCGATGATGCAAGGGCGACGGCGCGGGCGCTGCCGCGCCCGCTTTCGTTTTCAATCGTGCTCATGCGGCGTGTCCGCGAACACTATTCCTTGGAGACCGGCCCGACGAAGTTGGTGTCGAAACTCGGACCGAGCGCGAAGCCCTTGAGGTTCTTGCGCAGACCGGCAACTTCCAGCTGCTGGTGGATGACGACGAAGGGGCTGGTGTCGAGGATTTTCTTCTCGAGATCCTTGTACATATCGGCGCGCTTGCCCGAATCCTTCTCAAGCAGGGCTGCTTCCGTTTGCTTGGTCAGGTCCGGAATGTCCCAGGCATTGCGCCAGGCGAGCGTGTGGGACTTGCCGGCATCCGAATTGTCCGGGTTCGAGGCAAAGGTCTGGGCATTGGAGTTCGGATCGAAATAGTCCTGGCCCCACTGGCCTATATAGATGTCGTGGTTGCGTGCGCGGTATTTGGTCAGCGTCTGCTTGCCGTCGCCAGGGATGATCTCCAGCTTGATGCCGGCCTGGCCGAGCGTCTGCTGGATGGATTCCGCCATGCCGGTGGTCGGCTGGCCGGTGCGCACGTCCATGGTGACGCTGAAGCCGTCCGCCAAGCCGGCCTTGGCCAGCAATTCCTTGGCCTTGGCGACGTCGAGCTTGAAGGGGTTTTCGTCGAGTTCGCCCAGCACGCCCTTGGGCAGGAAGGTCTGGTGGATCTCGCCGATGCCCTTGAGGATGGTCGAACCCAGCGCATCATAGTCGACCAGATATTTGAAGGCCTGACGCACCTCGGGTTTGGCGAGGTTCGGGTTCTTCTGGTTGAGGCTGATGTAGTAGACGGTGCCCTTGGGCGCGCTGGTCGAGGTGAGGTCGGCGTTCTTGGCGATGGCGTCGAGGTCGTTCGGTTCGAGGTTGCGGGCAACGTCGATATCGCCGGCCTCGAGCGCCAGGCGTTGCGCCGAGCTTTCCTTCATGTTGCGGTAGATGACGCGGGCGAGCTTGGCCTTTTCGCCGTAGTAATTGTCGTTGCGTTCCAGGACGACGGCCTCGTTGGCACGCCATTCGCGCAGCTTGAAGGCGCCCGAGCCGGCATAGCCTGTCTTCAGCCAGGCGTTGCCGAAGTCGTTGTCCCATTTGTAGTCGGCGCTCGGCGTGACCGCCGCGACATGTTCCTTGACCAGCTTGGCGTCGACAACGGAGGCAACGGTGGCCGACAGGCAGTTCAACACGAAACTTGGCGCATAGGCCTTGTCGACGGTGAACTGGAAGGTGGTGTCGTCGACCGCCTTGGCCTTTTCGGTGACGTTGTCGCCGCTAATGCCGAACTGGCCGATGATGAAGGCGGGGCTCTTGTCCAGCTTGACGGCGCGCTCGAACGACCAGGCGACGTCGGCGGCGGTGATCGGGTTGCCTGAGGCGAATTTCAGGCCCGGCTTGAGCTTGAACGTATAGGTCAGGCCATCGTCGGAGACGGTCCAGCTTGCGGCGAGATCGGGCTTGACCTTGGAGGTGTCGCTGAGGTCGAGGCGGACAAGAAGATCATAGGTGTTGCCGGTGACCTCGGCGGTCGACAGCTCGAACGCCTCGCCCGGATCCATCGAGATGATGTCGTCGATGGCAAAACCTTCGACAAGCGTGTCGGCGGGGGTGACCGCGCCAGCCGGCGCTCCGGCCAGAAGCAGCGCCGACATGGCGGCGCCCGCCAGCAAGATGCGGGATCGTAGAGCAAGCTTTTCCATCATCATGATGATTGTTCCCTGTTTTGTTGTTTGTTGACCTGAGTTCCCGGCTCAGGGTTGCGGTGTTCTTTCAGGGCTCCAATGAAAGCCCTTGACTCGCTACCGTCGTGGTTTTTGTCCAGTTGGTCAACACCTTATCCGGCGACTCCCAGCCCGGCAACGAGGATTTGCGAGACGGCCTCAGTGGATCAGAATACACAGCGGCGTGTCGACGCATGCGCCGGCCAAATGATGCCGGGGATCGGGAAAAATCTGCTAAAATTCGATGCTATTTCAGCGCGGCGACCAGGCCGGCATCGGGAAAACAGGTGGCGGCCTGACCATTCTTTTCCTGCCATCTGCCGATCGAGCGGCGGGTCTTGAAGCCGGGCAGACCGTCGGCGCTGCCAACATCATAGCCTTTGGCTTCCAGGGCCCGCTGCAGGGTGGCGATGTCGGAGCGGTGGAGATCGCCGACCGGACCCCAGCTACCGGAAAAATTCTGATCGCCATGGGCGATGCGGTCGGCGCCATGGCCGATGAACAGCGCGTAGAGGTCGCTGGTGTTGTATTGTTTCAGCACGTAGAAATTGGGAGTCGCGATGAAGGCTGGGCCGCTGCGCCCGGCCGGCATCAGCAGGAAACCTTCCGCCTTCAGCTCGCTCGCCGGGAAGGCTTTACCGCCGACGCGCTCAATGCCCATGGCGGCCCATTGCGAGATCTTTTTGCCCTGGTCCGGGCCCTCCAGCGAACAGGAGACGCTCTCAGGTACGATCACCTCGAAACCCCAGCCGCGTCCCCTCACCCAGCCATAATGGACAAGATAATTGGCGATCGAGGCCAGCACGTCGGGCGTCGAATTCCAGATGTCGACTCGGCCGTCGCCGTCGAAATCGACCGCATGCTCGAGGAAAGAGGTCGGCATGAATTGCGGCTGGCCGAGCGCCCCGGCCCAGGACGATTTCATCGCGCCGACCGGGGCCAGCCCGCGCTGGACGATTTCCAGCGCCGCCAGCAGTTCGGTGCGGAAGAAATCCTTTTTCGTCGACATGAACGCCTTGGTGCCCAGCACTTCGAAGGCGTCGTAGGGCATCTTCGCCGCGCCGAAGCCGGTCTCGCGGCCCCAGATCGCCAGAATGATTCCGCCCGGCACGCCATAGCGCTCTTCGATCGCGGCAAGCGTGCGGGCATTGGCGGCTTCGCGGGTGCGCCCGCCCGATGTCACCGCACGAACCGTCTTCTCGGCAAAATAGGCGCAGGGAGAACCGAACTCGGCCTGGTGCTGCTTCTGCGGCGTCTTCGGTTTCTCGCCTGGCATGACAAGGTCGGGGAGATTGAGATTGGGCTTGATGCCGTTGAACGCGGCGTCGAACGTATTTTTGGAAATGCCTTTCGCCTTGGCGTCGGGCCAGAGATCGGTCTGGAGCCAGGTCCTGAACTGGTCGTCGATCTTGGAGGCGAACGCGGGGGCAGCGATGAGGGCAAAGAGCGCTGCAAGAAAGAATGCAAAGCTGAACTTGCGAAAGCCGCGTTCTGTAGCGTGCACCACCAGCTTCGAAAGATGCGTGGCAATCATCGTGCGCATCCTCTCCGCAATCGTGTCAAAACGCCGTCCGCGAGCGCAGCGCCGCGGCAAGCGTGCCTTCGTCGAGATAGTCGAGTTCACCGCCGACCGGTACGCCGTGCGCCAGCCGTGTTATCTTGACCTCGAAGCCGGAGAGTTGATCGGTGAGGTAGTGCGCGGTAGTCTGGCCCTCGACCGTCGCGTTGACGGCGAGGATGAGTTCCTTGACCTCGCCGCCGGCGATGCGGTCGATCAGCGAGCGGATGTTGAGCTGATCGGGGCCGATGCCGTCGAGCGGCGACAGCGTGCCGCCAAGCACGTGGTAACGCACATTCATCGCCGCCGCCCGCTCCAGCGCCCAGAGATCCGAGACGTCCTCGACGACGATCAAGGTGGCGGCATCGCGGCGTGGATCGGTACAGATCATGCAAGGATCCGAGGTGTCGACATTGCCACAGGTGGAGCAGATGCGCACCTTGTCGGCGGCCTCGCCCATGGCGGCGGCGAGCGGCGACAGCAACTGTTCCTTCTTCTTGATCAGATGCAGTGCCGCGCGCCTGGCCGAACGGGGGCCAAGCCCCGGCACCTTGGCCAGGAGTTGGATCAGGCGTTCGATCTCGGGACCGGCGATTCGCTTGGACATCGCCCTGATCTAGGATTTTTCAGAGCGCTTTGAAACATCCGGCGTCCGCGAATGTCCCGCCATCCTGCCATTGCGGGTTTGCGACACGCATCAGTTGGTTTCGAGCGGGCGGCCCTGGCTGACGATCATCGCGCCTATCGCGTCGGTGTTTTCAGGCGTCGACTGGAAGCCCATCGCCGCTTCCTGTGGCTCGCCCTCAACCGAGGAGATCACCCTCTTGTTCGAGGCCCCGCCGGTCAAGGTTCCGCCGAAACGAGCGACATCCGGCTCCTCCATCGGCTCCTGCATGGCGACCAGTGTCGGCTTCGCCGAGACGCGTGCGGACTTGGCCGTCAGCGCCGCGGACGCAGTGACATAGGTCTCCTGGGCCGCAGCGGTGCGGGCGGTTGCCGTCTTGCCGGGGCGTGTCGGCTCCGCCGCGGCGGTCATGTAGACCTGCTGGGCTGGAGCGGTGCGAGCGGATGTCTTGGCCGCAGGTACGGGCTCGGCGGAAGCGACGCGCACCGCAGGCACGCCTGGCAAGGCGGCTGGCTGCTCGGCCGAGGCAATGGCAACCGTCGGTTCATCCGGCAGCGGCTGCCAGTTGCGGCCGCGCTTTTCATAGAAGGCATTGCCGCCGGCAACCATGGTGTAGTGCATGTTCTTGTAGGGGAAGCGCAGACCGGCGGTGTGGAAATACATCGTGTTCTTGAGCTTGGCCTTGCGCTCGCCCTTGAGCACGGCGTCGGCGGCCTCCTCGACATCGGGCATTGCGCGCGAATTCATCGATCGGGTCATGACGCCCGGCGCGAACTGCCCGGGTTCACCCACCACTTGGCAGATGGTGCTGCCGTGGTTGCCCGAGCGCAGCCGGTTCATCACCACCGTGCCGACGGCGATCATGCCATCGCGGCTCGACCGGTTGGATTCGAAGAACATCGCCCGTTCCAGGCATTCCCTGTCCTTCGGCGTGTGACTGTAGGCGCGCGAACTTAGGAAACTCGGCGTGATGGCGTCGGTCAGGCTCGCAACCGACATGCCGTGCGAGGTGGTCTGGCTGCAAGCGGCCAAGAAAAGGGGAGACGTGACGACGCCGAGCAACAGCGGCGTCTTCCATCGCGTGGCGATCAACAGGTAACCCTCTCACTTCAATGCCCGCCCCCAGGCTGCGGCAAGAATGAGACACTTTCGGGCAAAATGATGGCCAAAACGTTATTAACGGCAGACTGTTGCCGAATTGACACAAATTGCGGCTTTCCAGATAGATCGAGCCGTCGTTTCACACAGATGATGACCGCTCTCTCTTCGTTTCGCCGCAATTCCCTTGGGGAAACGCTATGCGCCTTTCGCGGGAAAGCCTATCGCCCGGCGGCGATTGCCGCCGACCGACCGGGTTCGACCTCTTCGACCTTCTCTGAAAACAGGCCCCGCCCGAGAAACAGCGCCCGCGCCTCCCTGGCCGCCGGCGCGATCTTGCCTGGCCAGTCGCTGTCGATGAACTCGGCCTTGGTGAAATCAGGATTCGTTTCGGAGGCCGCCTCCAGGAATTCGGCGATTTCCAGCACGATCGCGCGTTCGTCCTTCGAAAGCGCCGACGTGCCGGCCTCGATCGAGGGGCGGTGCACGAAATCCTCGAAGAGATTGAAGTAGCCCTTGATGCCGACCAGATCGACACCGGCATCGCAATCGGCGAGGATTTCCAGAATCTCGTAGATCCTGTTGCGGATACGCTGCTCGATCAGTCTTTCGGACGGCTCGTCGATCATGGCGCACCGAGCGCTAGAAAGGCAGTTTCATTCCTGGCGGGATGGGCAGGCCAGCGGTCAGCGCCTTGGTCTTTTCCTGCATGATCTGCTCGACCTTGGCCTTGGCGTCATTGTGCGCGGCAAGAATCAGATCCTCGACGATTTCGACCTCGTCTTCCTTGAACAAAGACGGGTCGATCTTCAGCGACTTGATGTCGAACTTTCCGCTCAAAATGATGCTGACCAGGCCGCCGCCAGCCTGGCCGACGGCTTCGACCGTGGCGATCTCATCCTGCATGGCCTGGAACTTGGCCTGCATTTCCTTCGCCTTGCCCATCAGGCCGAGAAGATCTTTCATGGTCCGATCCTTTGCGGATTAGTGCTGGATATCAGGGTTCGTCGTCATCGGCCGGCGGCTCGACCGGCATTTCGGCCTCGCTCGCTTCGGCATCCGGCGTGTCGGGAATGCGCACATCGATGATCTTGGCGCCGGGAAAGCGGGTCAGGAAGGCGGCGACTGTCGGGTCGTTCCTGGCATCGAGGAAAGCGTTTTCACGCTTCGTCGATTCCATTTCGGCCAGCGTCTGGCCGCCCTCCTCCTTAGACAGCGACACCAGCCAGCTGCGGCCGGTCCAGGCGCGCAGTTTCGTCGTCAGTTCGTTGAGCAGCATCTTGGGCGCATCGTCGGTCAGGCCGACGTCGATACGGCCAGGTTCGATGCGCACCAGACGGATGCAGCGCTTGACCAGCACCTTGAAGGCGACGTCGCGCTGAGCGTCGGCAAGGGCAACGATGTCGGCCAGCGATTTCAGCGGTACGGCTTGCGTCTCCGGCGCCGGCTGCGGGGGCGCGACGAAGGCGGCCGGAGCGGGCGCGGCCTCGACCAGCCGCATGGTCTGCGCGCCGCCCGAGCCGCCAGGCATGCGCGCCTGCGCCACGGCGCTGGCCCCATTGCCGCCAGGACCGCCATTGCCAGGGTTCACGGGAGCGCCGTTCGGACGCGGCGCGGCGCCGGTGGCCGAGGCGCCGCTCTCCAGCGATCTCAGCGCCTCGTCCAATGTCGGCAGATCGGCGGCGTGCGCCAGCCGGATCAGCACCATTTCGGCGGCACTGACCGGCCGGTTGGAGGACTGTACCTCGGGAATGCCCTTGAGCAGCATCTGCCAGGTCCGCGACAGCACGCGCACCGACAGCGCCCTGGCGAAATCGGCGCCGCGCTGGCGCTCGTCCTGCGACAGCGAGGCATCGTCCATTGCGGTCGGCACGAAGCGCAGCCGGGTGACCAGATGGTTGAACTCGGCCAGATCGGTCAGCACGGCGGCCGGATCGGCGCCGGTGTCGTATTGCGCGCGGAATTCGCCGAGCGCCGCCGCCACATCGCCTTTCATCACATGTTCGAACAGATCGACGATGCGGGCGCGGTCGGCCAGCCCCAGCATGGCGCGCACGGCCTCGGCGCTGACCGAGCCGGCGCCATGGGCGATCGCCTGGTCGAGAATGGAGAGCGAATCGCGGGCGGAACCTTCCGCCGCGCGCGCGATCATCGCAAGAGCGTCGTCGTCGACCGAAATGCCTTCCTTGCCGGCGATCGAGGAGAGATGCGCGACCAGCGCGCCGGCGTCGATGCGCCTCAGGTCGAAGCGCTGGCAGCGCGACAGGACGGTGATCGGAACCTTGCGGATTTCGGTGGTGGCGAAGATGAATTTGACGTGCGGCGGCGGTTCTTCCAGCGTCTTCAGCAGGCCGTTGAAGGCCTGCGTGGACAGCATGTGCACTTCGTCGATGATGTAGACCTTGTAGCGGGCCGAGACGGGCGCATAGCGCACGCGCTCGATGATGTCCCTGATGTCGTCGATGCCGGTGTGCGAGGCGGCGTCCATCTCGATGACGTCGACATGGCGGCCTTCCATGATCGCCTGGCAATGCTCGCCAAGCACGGCGAGGTCGACCGAGGGCTGATCAACGGTGGCGGTTTTATAATTCAGGGCTCGCGCCAGGATACGCGCGGTGGTGGTCTTGCCGACGCCGCGCACGCCGGTCAGCATCCAGGCCTGGGCGATGCGGCCGGTGGCAAAGGCGTTGGTGAGGGTGCGCACCATCGGCTCCTGGCCGACCAGCTCGGAGAAATTCGACGGACGGTATTTGCGCGCCAGCACACGGTAGGCCGCGGCCTTGCCTGTCGCCAAACTATCGGGCCCCGAATTTCCGGCTTCGCTCATTCGCCGTTAAGCTCCAAAAGGCCGCGCCCAAAGCGCCGATTCCTGCGCATAGTCTCGCCCGCGCTGCAATGCGTCGTCAATGTCGCGAGGAGGGCCGATGAGGTGGGAGGCTGGAACAATGACCCGTTCCGGGCTCGTTAGGGCTGCTTCCTTCCGGACCTGACCCGGTTGGCGAGTGGATCGTCCACCACCAACCTCCCGCTGTCCATATCGGCAATTGCGCGACGAAATGCAAGTGCGCAGGCAAATCGGCACCGCGAACCGCGAGATTCGCTTGCAGCCCCGATGCAGCCGCTTTAGCGTTCAGGGTTTGAGGAAGCCAAGAAAAGCAAGGGAAACGCCGATGCTGCCGGGCCTGAAGGCCGGATTCACGCTGGATGCCCGGCTGGAGGCTGACAGCGAGCAGTTGATGTGGCTTGGGCTGTGCGAATTGCGGGTGATGAACGACCGTCGCTGGCCGTGGCTGCTCCTGGTGCCGCAGCGGCCGGGCGCGGAGGAGATCCACGATATGACGCCGCTCGACCAGGCGATGCTGACCTTCGAGACCAATATGGTGGCGCAGGCGCTGAAGAAGGTGAGCGGCTGCACCAAGATCAACACCGGCGCGCTCGGCAACATCGTGCGCCAACTGCATATCCATGTCGTCGCACGATCCGAGGGGGATCCCGGCTGGCCCGGCCCGGTGTGGGGGCATGGCCTGCGCGAGCCCTATCAGCGCTCCGACCTGCGCCGGTTTGCCGAAACGATAAGGGCAGCGCTATAAGCCTTCCCTGTGTCTATCCCAAGCATGTCCATCCCAAAGCACCAGAGTCCATATGAGCTTCCGCCTGTTTGACGCGCCCCCGCGCGAGCCGAGCCAGTTCGTCGGCTTTGCCGGCAACACGATCGACCGGCAATCCGAGAACCGCGCCGACGATTCGGTCGACAAGGCGCTGGCCGATCCGACGACACGGCTGCTTTTGATGAATGGCGGCCGGCTCTACCTGAAACTCGCCGATGGCGGTTTCGACCCTTGGTACCGCATCGCCGAGAGCGATCCCTTCAGCCCTTCCTTCGACCAGGGCGTCCTGCTCGGGTTTTCCGAACAGGGGCCGGTGCTGGCGGTGCTGGCCGGCATCGATGCCGAACAGTTGCCCGAAACCGTCAAGGCGATCGATTACCGCTCGGTCTATATGCAAGGACTGATCGACGAGGCCGCCGCCGGCGCGATGGCACAAGGGGCGGCCCTGCTCGCCTGGCACGCCAGCCACCGCTTCTGCAGCAAATGCGGCACACAATCGCAGATGCGGGCGGGCGGCTACAAGCGCCATTGCCCGAATTGCGGCACCGAGCATTTTCCGCGCACCGACCCGGTGGCGATCATGCTGACGGCGACGCGGGACAAATGCCTGCTCGGGCGTGGCCGGCACTTCGCGCCGGGCATGTATTCGGCACTTGCCGGCTTCATCGAGCCCGGCGAGACGATCGAGGCGGCGGTGCGCCGCGAGACGCTGGAGGAGGCCGGGATCCGGCTCGGCCGCGTCGTCTACCACGCGAGCCAGCCCTGGCCGTTCCCCTATTCGCTGATGATCGGATGCTTCGGCGAGCCGCTCAACGAAGACATCCAGGCCGACCTCAACGAACTGGAGGATTGCCGCTGGTTTTTGCGCGACGAGGTTCGCCTGATGCTGGACCGCACGCATCCCGACACGCTGGTCACCCCGCCGAAAGGCGCCATCGCGCATCACCTCATCCGCGCCTGGGTCGACAGCGAATAGTCATCGAAGTCATTGCAGGAGAGACAAATGATCCGTCACACCGTCGTCTTCACGCTGAAGCATCCGCCGCACTCGCTGGAGGAAAAGCGGTTTCTCGTCGACGCCAGGAAAATCCTCTCGGCGATCCGGGGCGTCACGCATTTCGAGCAATTGCGGCAGGTCAGCCCCAAGAACGACTATCAGTTCGGCTTCTCGATGGAGTTCGCCGACCAGGCCGCCTACACCAGGTACAACGACCATCCCGACCATGTCGCCTTCGTGCGCGACCGCTGGGTGCCGGAGGTCGAGACCTTCATGGAAATCGACTACGTGCCGCTGGGCTGGTAGCTCAATCCGCCACCTTCCACTGCTCGCGCGACTCGCTGGCCGGATAGACGCCGAGAATCCGCACCTCGCGCGAGAAGAAGCGAAGCTCGTCCAGCGCCAGCTTGACCAGCGGATCGTCGGGATGGCCCTCGATGTCGGCGTAAAACAGCGTCGCCGTGAAGGCGCCGAGCTGGTAGCTCTCCAGCTTGGTCATGTTGATGCCGTTGGTGGCGAAGCCGCCCATGGCCTTGTAGAGCGCGGCTGGCACGTTGCGGACGCGGAAGATGAAGGTCGTCATCATCTTGACGTCGGGTGACGGGCGCTCGGCCCATTGCTTGCTCTTGGTCAGGACGACGAAGCGGGTGACGTTGCTGTCGGTGTCCTCGACATTCTCCTCGATGATGTCGAGCCCGTAGAGCGTCGCGGCCAGCGCCGGCGACAGCGCGGCCATGGTGCGATCCTTGACCTCGGAGATCATTTTGGCGGCGCCCGCCGTGTCGCCGGCGACCACTCCCTTCCAGCCGTTCTTGCGGATGTATTTGCGGCATTGGCCGAGCGCGTGGATATGTGTGTGTACGGTCTTGATCTCGTCGCGCTTGACCCCGGGCAGCACCATCAGCTGGAAATGGATCGGCAGGAAATATTCGCCGACGATGTGCATCCTGGATTCCGGCAGGAGGTGGTGGATGTCGGCGACGCGTCCGGCGATGGTGTTCTCGATCGGAATCATGGCGAGATCGGCCTTGCCGGTCTCGACGGCATTGAAGGCGTCCTCGAAGGTCGGGCACGGCAACGGCTCCATCGAGGGATAGACGTTGCGGCAGGCGGTGTCGGAATTGGCGCCGGGCTCGCCCTGGAAGGATATTCTGTTGGTCTTTTCAGGCATGCCGATATCTCAGTTTGAAAGGATTTCCCTGGCGCGGTCCAGGTCTTCAGGCGTGTCGACGCCGAGCGGCAGCGACTGCACGATCTCGGCGTCGATGCGCATGCCGGCTTCCAGTGCCCGCAACTGCTCAAGCCGCTCGCGGCGCTCCAGCGGCGACGGCTTCAGCGCGACGAAGCGTTCCAGCGCCGCGCGCCGATAGGCGTAGAGACCGACATGGTGATAGAGCGGCCCCTCGCCCCAGGGCGCGGTAGCACGGGTGAAGTATAGCGCCCTCAGCCGCGTGGCCGACAGCGGCGACCCGACGATCTTGACGACGTTGGGATTGGTCTTTTCCTCCTCGCGGACGATCTCGACGCCGAGCGTGGCGATATCCACCGCGGCGTCCTCGAACGGCCTGAGCGACGCGGCGATGATGCCGGGATCGATGGTCGGCAGGTCGCCCTGCACATTGACGATCGTTTCGACCTCGCCTCGGGAATCGAGCGCCAACAGAGCTTCGTGGATGCGGTCGGAACCCGATTCATGGTCGATGCGCGTCATGACCGCCTCGAAACCATGCGCGCGCACCGCTTCGGCCACGCCTTGCGTGTCGGTCGCCACCACCACCCGGCCAAGCCCGGCTTCGGCCGCGCGGCGCGCGACATGGACGATCATCGGGGCGCCGGCAATGTCGGCCAGCGGCTTGCCCGGCAGGCGGGTCGAGGCCATGCGGGCCGGGATCAGGATCAAGGTGGACATCGGTCTGGCGAGGCGTTCGAAAAGAGGACAAGGAAAAGTGGCAAAAGGTCTCACTGGCAGCGCCCTTATAGGTGTTGCAACGCTGGAGCAAAAGACCTAGTTTCCGCCCGATTTGACCGGCCCTGGAGGGCAGGTCTCGATACCGACGGACGGAGTGGACGGTTCGGTCCGCCGGAAAAGGGAGCAAGGGGCGTATGGATTCCAACGAAGTCAACAAGCTGCTCGCCGGATTGCTCGGAACCGTTTTCGTCGTCTTCTCGGTCGGCATTGTGTCGGACGCGCTGTTTGCCTCGCCGGCGCCGGAAAAGCCCGGCTTCGCCATCGAGGCTGCGGAGCCCGCCGAAGGCGGCGCTGCCGCTCCAGCCGCCGAAGCCAAGCCGATCGCCGACCTCTTGGCGACCGCCAATGTCGAGGCCGGTGCTGCCGTCTTCAAGAAGTGCCAGGCCTGCCATTCAGGCGAAAAGGGCGGCCCCAACAAGGTCGGCCCGGATCTGTGGGATCTCGTCGATCGCCCTGTCGCCGAGCATGAAGGCTTCGCCTATTCGGCCGGCATGAAGGAATTCTCCAAGGGCGGCACAGAGAAGTGGACCTACGACAACATCAACCACTTCATCACTTCGCCGAAGAAATTCGTGAAGGGCACGGCCATGGGCTTTGCCGGCCTGCCCAAGGACGAGGACCGCGCCAACGTCATCGCTTATCTGCGCACACTGTCGGACAATCCCAAGCCGCTGCCGGCACCGGGCGCCGCTGCTGACGCCTCCGCGCCCGCCAAGCCGGCTGACGGCGCCGCACCGGCCAAGCCCGCGGCGCCGGCCGCTCCGGCAGCGCCGGCAAAATAACCGGATTGTCATCTCGACGTCCTTGAAAAAGCCGGGTTCAGCCCGGCTTTTTTGTTGGGAAAATGCGCGGTGCGGCGACAAAGCCGGCGCATTGCGGTTTTCACGAGCGTCAAATCATCTAGGATCGCCCTTCTGGATGATCTGGCACGCATCGCGAAAGGGAGAGTGCATGACGGTTGGCCGAACGCTTCTCAAGTCGCTGCTGGCGGCGGCCCTGCTGGTAGCAGGGTTGCAGACGACCCGGGCCGACGAGTGGCGGACAACCTCATCGCTGATCGGCCAATCCAAATACGGCGACAATTTCCAGCACTATGACTACGTCAATCCGAACGCGCCCAAGGGCGGCACGCTGAATTCGGTGCTGCTCGGCACTTATGACAGCTTCAACCCCTATGTCGTCCAGGGATCGCCTGCCGCGGGTCTTGTCGGCTTCGGCGGCGGCCTGCTCTACGACACGCTGATGGAACAGGCGACCGATGAGGGCAGCGTCAGCCATCCCCTGATCGCCGACGCCTACAAATACCCGGCTGACTATTCCTCGGCGACTTACCGGCTCGACCCGCGCGCCAAATGGCATGATGGCCAGCCGATCACCGTCGACGATGTGATCTGGTCGTTCCAGGTGCTGAAGGCCAACAGCCCGCAATACAGCCGCTATTTCGAGAACGTCACCGATGCGGTCGCCATCTCCGATCGCGAGGTCGAATTCCATTTCAACCAGAAGGGCAACCGGGAACTGCCCAAGATCATGGGCGACCTTGCCGTGCTGCCGAAACACTGGTGGGAGGGCACCGATGCCAGCGGCAAGAAGCGCGATGTCACCAAGCCGACGCTGGAAATCCCGCTCGGCTCGGCCGCCTACAAGATCGCCAGCTTCAAACCCGGTTCGGAAATCGTCTGGCAGCGCGTGCCGGACTATTGGGCGGCTAAGCTGCCGGTAAAGATCGGCCGCGAGAATTTCGACACGCGCCGATACACCTACATCCTCGACGACAATGCCGCCTGGCTTGCGTTCACGAAAGGTGGGCTGGAAGACATCAACCGCGAATACAGTTCTCGCAAATGGGCGACGGCCTATAATTTCCCGGCCATTCAGGCAGGCGACGTCATCAAGAAGGACTTCCAGACACAGTCGCCACAGCCGATGCAGGGCTTTGTTCTCAACCAGAGGCGGCCGCTGTTCCAGGATCGGCTGGTCCGCGAAGCACTGACCATACCATTCGATTTCGAGAGCATGAATCGCACGCTGTTCTTCGGCTTCAATACCCGCACATCGAGCTATTTCCAGGGTACCGAACTGGCGTCCAGCGGATTGCCGCAGGGCAAGGAGCTGGAGATCCTGGAAAAATACCGCGACAAGCTGCCGCCGGAACTCTTCACTCAGGAGTTCAAGCTGCCTGTCTACGATTCGCCGCAAGCGGAGCGGAAGTATCTGAAGCAGGCCGTCGATCTCTTCGCCAAGGCCGGGTGGGTCATCAAGGGCGGCAAGATGATCAACGCCAAGACAGGCTCACCGTTCAAGTTCGAGATCCTCGGCTGGAACGACACCGACCAGGTGATCGCCAGCCCCTACATTGCCAACCTGCGCAAGATCGGCGTCGACGCTACCCTGCGCATCATCGATCAGACGCAGTACATCAACCGCGTGAACCATTTCGATTTCGATGTCGTGACGGGTCTGTTCGGCCAGTCGGAGTCGCCTGGCAACGAGCAGCGCGATTTCTGGAGTTCCAAGGCCGCCGACGCGCCCGGTTCGCGCAACCTGATGGGCATCAAGGATCCTATCGTCGATGTGCTGGTCGATCGCATCATCTTCGCCACCGATCGCGATGATCTCGTCGCCGCCACCCACGCACTCGACCGCATCCTGCTGTGGAACTTCTACGTGGTGCCGCAATATTACCGTTCCGCCGTCTGGCTGGCCTATTGGAACAAGTTCAAGTTCCCCGACAAGCAGCCTGCCTATGTCGGCGCCGATATCGATTCCTGGTGGGTCGATCTCGACAAGGAAAAAGCGCTGGCGGCCAAATACAAAGGCGGTAATTGATGGGGCGGCAATCGATGACGGCCCTGCCCCGCCGCGACTTTCTCGCTCTTGGCGCAGCTGCCACTGCCGCCGCCTTGTTGCCGGGCAAGGCTTTCGCAAACATTGCCACCGGGATCAAGCTGCACGGTCTGTCCGCCTTCGGCGACCTCAAATACAAGCCTGATTTCACTCATTTCGACTACGTCAATCCGGACGCGCCCAAGGGCGGCCAGATGAATTTCGCGCCGCCCAGCGCAACCCTCAATCAGAGCTTCCTGACTTTCAACACACTGAATTTCCTGGTGTTGAAAGGAGAGGCGCCGCCGCGCGCCGAACTCTGCTTCGATTCCCTGATGGCAAGCGCGCTCGATGAGCCGGATGCGGTCTACGGCCTGCTTGCCGAGTCCGTCACGCTGTCGCAAGACCGCAACGGCTTCCGCTTCGCGCTTCGGCCGCAAGCGCGTTTCCATGACGGCTCGCCGCTGACCGCCGAAGACGTCGCCTCCGCGCTGAAGCTGTACAAGGACCAAGGCCACCCGAACCTTTCCAAGGCGCTGCGGCATATGACGGAGGCGGTCGCGGTCGATCCCGTCACCCTTGCCCTGACCTTCAATGGCGAACAGTCCGCGCAAAACATCCTAGCGGTCGTCGGAATGCCGATCGTGTCCAAGGCCTTTTATACGGCCAACAATTTCGATGCCTCAACGATGACACCGCCGCTTGGCTCGGGGCCCTACAGGATCGGACGCGTCGCGGCCGGACAGACTGTCGAATATGACCGCGTGGCCGACTATTGGGGCCGCGATCTCCCGGTGAACCGCGGTCTGTACAATTTCGACCGTATCCGCATCGACTTCTATCTCGACCGGCAGGCGGCATTCGAGGCCTTCAAAAAGGGCGATACGCATTTTCGCGAGGAATTCACCGCGCGTGTCTGGGCGACCGGATACGACTTTCCAGCGTTGAAGGACGGCAAGGTCGTCAAACGGGAATTTCCCGGCGAAAAGACGCCGGACATGCAGGGCGTCGCGCTTAACCAGCGTCGCCCGCAATTTCGCGACGAACGGGTGCGACGAGCGATCGCCAGATGCTTCGATTTCGAGTGGATGAAGCGGGCGTTGTTTTACGGCTCTTACGAACGCGCTCAATCGAATTTCGAACGGTCGGATTACAAAGCCGAAGGCCTGCCCTCGCCTGAGGAATTGGCCCTGCTGGAGCCGTTCCGTGCCGAGTTGCCGCCAGAGGTCTTTGGTGAAGCCGTAACGCAGCCCCTCTCCGACGGTTCGGGCCATGACCGCAAGCAGCTGGGCGAGGCTTCGCGGTTGCTTGCGCAAGCCGGCTGGAAGCGCGCGGGCAGTTTCCTCGTCAACGACAAGGGTGAGCGGCTGCGGGTTGAAATGCTGGCGGAGGATGACGGCATCGTTCGCATCTACACTCCGTGGTCCGAGAATATGAAGGCGATCGGAATCGACGCATCGATCAGGCAAGTCGACTCAGCGCAATATGAACAGCGGCAGAGCGATTTCGACTTCGATCTCAACATGCTCCATTGGTCGATCGGAGCGACACCGACTGATGACGGGCTGGAAATGCTCTATGATTCCCGGATGGCTGACACACCGGGGCAGCGCAATTATCCGGGTACGAAAAGCAAGGCCATCGACGCGCTGATCGTGGCGGCCGGCAAGGCGCAAAGCCGCGCAGAACTCGTCACGGCGCTGAGAGCGCTCGACCGGGTCTTGCGCGCGCGGCTAGACTGGATTCCAACATACTATCTGGCGAATCACCGCGTCGCCTATTGGGACATGTTCGGCTTTGTCGAGCAGAAGCCCGATTTCGGCTTTCCGGTCGAGGCGCTGTGGTGGTTCGATAAGGGCAAGGCGGCAAAAATTGGCAAAGGCTGAATTTCTTGCGGGCGTTGGCGCTGCCCCTCACCTGCCTGCCGGCATCCTCTCCCCGTATAGTGACGGGGAGAGGGGTGCTCTGATCAGTGATTTCGCCAACTACAAGCGTCGCGATAAGAGCGCCGAGATCATGGCCAGCCCCTTTCTCCCCGTCCCTATACGGGGAGAAATGTCCGGCAGGACAATGAGGGGCGGCGCCGGCGTCGACAATTGGCCTGAAGCGACTGCCTTGGGGGTGCCGCCGGACACGGTGGCTCTCCCTGAGGAGGATACCATCTGATGGGCGCCTATATACTGCGCCGCATCCTTTTGATGATCCCGACGCTGTTCGGCATCATGGCGATATCCTTCGCCGTCATCCAGTTCGCGCCTGGCGGGCCGGTCGAGCAGGTCATCGCCAAGCTGACCAACCAGGGCGGCAGCGACCGCCTCGGCGGTGGCGGCGGCGATGCGGGCGGTTCCAATTTCGACGCGGCCGGCGACGTCAGCTCGAAATATCGCGGCGCCCAGGGTCTCGATCCGGAATTCATCAAGAAGCTGGAGAAGCAGTTCGGCTTCGACAAGCCGCCGCTCGAGCGCTTCGGCATGATGCTGTGGAATTATTCCAGGTTCGATTTCGGCAACAGCTATTTCCGCGATATTTCGGTGCTCGACCTGATCCTGGAGAAGATGCCCGTTTCGATTTCGATCGGGCTCTGGATCACGTTATTGTCCTATCTGATCTCGATCCCGCTCGGCATCCGCAAGGCGGTCAGGGACGGCACCCCCTTCGACGTCTGGACCAGCGGCGTCGTCATTGTCGGCTATGCCATTCCGGGCTTCCTGTTCGGCATTCTTCTGATGGTGCTGTTTGCCGGCGGCTCGTTCTGGGACTGGTTCCCGTTGCGCGGCATTGTCTCCGACAATTGGGATCAGTTGTCGTGGCCGGCCAAGATCGCCGACTATGCCTGGCACATGACCTTGCCGCTGACGGCGCTGGTGCTGTCGGCCTTCGCCACGACGACGCTTTTGACCAAGAACTCGTTCCTGGAGGAAATCCGCAAGCAGTATGTGGTGACGGCGCGCGCCAAGGGCCTGTCGGAACGGCAGGTGCTTTACGGCCACGTCTTCCGCAATGCCATGCTGATCGTCATCGCCGGCTTCCCCGGTGCCTTCATCTCGGCCTTCTTCACCGGCTCGCTGCTGATCGAGAATATCTTCTCCCTCGACGGGCTCGGCCTGCTCGGCTTCCGGTCGGTGGTCGAGCGCGACTATCCCGTGGTTTTCGCCAATCTCTACATCTTCTCGCTTCTTGGCCTGTTCATCGGGCTCCTGTCCGACCTGATGTACACCTGGGTCGATCCGCGCATCGATTTCGAGCGGAGAGACGTCTGATGTCGGAGGCAAGCGTTACCGCCGGTGTCTTGCCGGAGCGGCTCCCACGGCCGTTCCTGTCGCCGCTCAACAAGCGCCGCCTGCAGAATTTCAAGGCCAACCGGCGCGGCTACTGGTCGCTATGGATCTTCCTCATCCTGTTCGTGCTGTCGCTGTTTGCCGAATTCATCGCCAACGACAAGCCGATCATCGCTTCCTACAAGGGCGAAATCCTGTTTCCGGTAATGGTCGCTTACCCCGAAGAAAAATTCGGCGGCTTCTATGCGGTCACGGATTACCGCGACCCGGTGATCCAGGACGAAATCAATGCCCATGGCTGGATGATCTGGCCGCCGATCCGCTATTCCTACCAGACCGTCAACAACGCCATCCCGGAAGCGGCACCCGCCAAGCCGTCCTGGCAATACGACGCCAAGACGCGCTGCAACCAGTATCCGCAAGGAGCCGATGACCCAGCCTGCAATGTCGGCAACTGGAACTGGCTCGGCACCGACGACCAGGCACGCGACGTGCTGGCGCGCGTCATCTACGGCTTCCGCATTTCGGTGCTGTTCGGCCTGATCCTGACCGCCGGCTCGGCTCTCATCGGCGTTGGGGCTGGTGCCTTGCAAGGCTATTTCGGCGGCTGGACGGATCTGCTGTTCCAGCGCTTCATCGAGATCTGGTCGGCCATTCCGGTGCTCTATCTGCTGCTCATCGTCGCCGCCATCCTGCCGCCGGGCTTCTTCATCCTGCTCGGCCTGATGCTGTTGTTCTCCTGGGTGGCGCTGGTCGGGGTGGTGCGGGCGGAGTTCCTGCGCGCCCGCAACTTCGAATATGTCAACGCGGCCCGCGCGCTCGGCGTACCCAACCGCACCATCATGTTCCGGCATCTGCTGCCCAACGCCATGGTGGCGACATTGACCTTCCTGCCCTTTTTGCTGAGCGGATCGATCTCGACGCTGACCTCGCTCGATTATCTCGGCTTCGGCCTGCCGCCGGGTTCGGCCTCGCTCGGCGAATTGCTCAAGCAGGCGCAGCGCAACCTCAACGCGCCTTGGCTCGGCATATCGGGCTTCGTCGTCATCTCGCTGATGCTGTCGCTGCTGGTTTTTGTCGGCGAGGCGACGCGCGATGCCTTCGATCCGCGCAAGACGTTCAAATGAGCGGAGCGCCCTTGCTCAGCGTGCAGGACCTCAGCGTCGCCTTCAGCCAGGGCGGCGGCCAGTCCGTTGCCGTCGACCACATCTCGTTCGACATCGCCAGGGGCGAGACGGTGGCGCTGGTCGGCGAATCCGGCTCCGGCAAATCGGTCTCGGCGCTGTCGGTGCTGAAGCTGCTGCCCTACCCCAGCGCCAGCCATCCGTCGGGCAAGATCCTGTTCCAGGGCGCCGACCTCTTGGCCATGAGCGAGAAGCAATTGCGCCAGGTGCGCGGCAACAAGATCACCATGATCTTTCAGGAGCCGATGACCTCGCTCAATCCGTTGCACACGATCGAGCATCAGATCGTCGAAATCCTGAAGCTGCATCAGGGCATGGGCGACCGTCCGGCCAAGGCGCGCACGCTGGCCCTGCTCAACGAAGTCGGCATTCGCGATCCGCAAAAGCGGCTCGACGCCTATCCGCATCAGCTTTCGGGCGGCCAGCGCCAGCGCGTCATGATCGCCATGGCTCTCGCCAACGAGCCGGAACTGCTGATCGCCGACGAGCCGACGACGGCGCTCGACGTCACGGTGCAGGCGCAGATCCTCGAACTGCTCGCGGGCCTCAAAAGCCGCAAGAGCATGTCGATGCTGTTCATCACCCATGACCTCGGCATCGTGCGCAAGATCGCCGACCGGGTCTGCGTGATGACCAAGGGCAAGATCGTCGAGACCGGGCCAACCAAGGACATCTTCGCCAACCCGCAGCACCCCTATACGCGCCACCTTCTGGCCGCCGAGCCGAAAGGCAAGCCGCCGGCCGCCAATGCCGACGCCAAGCCTGTCATGACCGGGAAGGACATCAAGGTGTGGTTCCCGATCAAGCAGGGCTTCTTCCGGCGCACGGTCGATCATGTGAAAGCGGTCGACGGCATCGATGTCACGGTGCGCGCCGGCCAGACACTCGGTGTGGTCGGAGAGTCGGGTTCCGGCAAGACGACGCTCGGCCTGGCGCTGGCGCGCATGATCTCGTCGACCGGAACCATTCAGTTCAACGGCCGCGACATCAACCAGCTCACCTTCAACGCCATGCGGCCGCTCAGACGCGAACTGCAGATCGTCTTTCAGGATCCGTTCGGTTCGCTCAGCCCGCGTATGTCGATCGCCGAGATCATCGAGGAAGGCCTGAAGATCCACGAGCCGAAACTGTCGCCCGACGAGCGCGACGACAAGGTCGCCGCCGTGCTGAACGAAGTCGGCCTCGACCCGGCGACCCGCAACCGCTATCCGCACGAATTTTCCGGCGGCCAGCGCCAGCGTGTTGCCATCGCCCGCGCCATGGTGCTCAACCCGCGCTTCGTCATGCTGGACGAGCCGACATCGGCGCTCGACATGAGCGTGCAGGCGCAGGTCGTCGATCTCCTGCGCAATTTGCAGGCCAAGCACGACCTCGCCTATCTCTTCATCAGCCATGACCTCAAGGTCATCCGGGCGCTGGCCAATGACGTCATCGTCATGCGCAACGGCCAGATCGTCGAAGCCGGCCATTCCGAACAGATTTTTGGAAATCCGCAAACCGACTATACTCGGGCGCTGATCTCGGCAGCCTTCAAGATCGAGACGGCTCCGACAGGCGCGGTCAGCGAGTGATCCGCACAAGGAAGGATTGAACGAACCGCGATGGAAAAAGGCCGTATCCTGCTTGCCGTCACCGGCTTTCATCCGCAACGCTGGCGCGACCTGTTGTCGGCCGAGCGCGAGGTGGTGCTGGAGCCGGACGGCGCCAAGGATCCTTCGATCACCTACGCGGTGGTGTGGAAGCACAAGCCCAATTTGATGTCGTCGCTGCCCAATCTGCGCGCCATCTTCTCGATCGGCGCAGGCGTTGACCATATCTTCGCCGATCCCGGCCTGCCCGACGTGCCGATCGTCAAGGTCGTCGCCGACAACCTCACGCAGTACATGACCGAGTACGTCGTCTGGCGGGTTCTCGACCATCACCGCCAGGGCCTGCTCTACCGGTCGCAGCAGCTGAAGAAGACCTGGCACGAGCCGCTGCAGCGGCCGGCCGGCGACATTTCCGTCGGCATCATGGGTCTCGGCAGCCTCGGCCGGGCCGCGGCCTCGGTGCTTCTGTCGCTCGGCTTCGCGGTCAATGGCTGGTCGCGCAGCGACCGGCCGATGAAGGGCGTGGCGACCTATTCCGGCGAAGCAGGCCTTATCCCATTCCTCAATGCCACCGACATTCTGGTGGTGCTTCTGCCGCTTACTCCAGACACGCAAGGCATCATCAATTACGGCGTGCTGAAGGAGTTGCGCAAGCGCAACGGCCTTGGCGGCTCGGTGCTGATCAATGCCGGGCGTGGGCGCCTGCAGAAGGACGCCGACATCATACGGGCATTGGACGACGGTACGCTGAAGGAAGCGAGCCTCGACGTGTTCGAGGTCGAACCGCTGCCGAAGACCAGCCCGCTGTGGACCCATCCGAAAGTGTTCGTGACACCCCATGCCGCGGCGACCTCCGATCCCGTGCACCTGGCGCCGACCATGCTGCGCCAGATGGATGCTTTCGAGCGCGGCGAAAAGCTCGACAATCTGGTGGACCGCAAGGCGGGATATTAGCAGGGCGTTACCCTCCTCTGGGCAAGTCCCACTCCCGGAAGCATTCCTTGATTGCCCGGACCGACGACAGTTGCAGCTTCGGCAGATCGATCTGCTCGAACATTGTCCGTTATCTCCGGCGATTTTTCGGCGTGGTCACGGCGATGTGGTGGATCATATCCCATTTGATGCTGTCGCGCCCGCCTTCCAAGCCCCCGCGCCTCTCCCTCTCGAACAGGGTTCGCCTGAAATAGCGCAACAGGCTTGCGGAGGTGGAGATGTCCAGCAGGATCAATCCCGTCGCCCGCTGGAAGCGTTGCGGCATGCAAACCGAGTAGTTTCCGTCCATCACCCACCGCTCGCCAGCGATCGCGGCCTCATGCAAGGCAATTAACTCGTCCCTCGGACGCTGCACCCAATCCGTGTGGGGCAGGTGAAAGAGCAGATCGAGATGAATGGGTGTCAGGCCACGCTTGCGCGCGATCGCGTCGGCGAGCGTCGACTTGCCGCTGTTGGACGGCCCAAGGATACAGATGCGGTCGCCGAGGTCCGAGAGGTTCACCGGACGGAGCCTTGCTAATGGACGGTTGGATTATCAGCCAGGCAGAGCGAACTTCTTCTGCTTGTCCGGCTTGCCGCAGTCGCGGCGGTCGATGGACCGGTTCATGGCATCGATCTCGCCCGACGCCTTGTCGCTGTCGCGCTGGGCCTTGGAGCGCATGTCGGGCGTGAACGGACCGAAGCCCATGGCGGGATTGGAGAAGGTCGGCTTGGCGGTCGTCGGGAGATTGTATTGCTGCGCCAATCCGTTGCGCTGCGCCAGCAACTGATCGCATGGCACGCTGTCATATTGCAGCGAGGATTCGATGTTGGCATCCTGCCGCTCGGACGCTGAATTGCCGACGCAGCCGGTGGTTGCCAGGCAAGACGCCAAGATCATCATGTTCCAGCGCATCGAAGTGCTCCTCCTGGTATCCCGCCCTGATGCGACCAGATCGCAAATATCAGTCGCGCACGCAAATCGGACTTTTTCGCAGCAGTGCAACGAGCTGGCCTCACACGGCCTGAGCTTTCCGTGCCACGACGGCCAGGCCTTTGACAGGCTCTCGGCGATCCCAGCGGATGGTTGTCGGTTCCAGCGCGACGATCGAGAGACCGTTGGCCTCGAGGGTCCGTCCGACATAGCCATCCGAATGGGCGTAGCGCCGCGACGGCTGCAGCGCGAAGTCGCCGCCATCCACGAGGCTCTCGACGGAAAAGGCAAACAGGCCGCCCTCGGCGAGCAGGCCGGCGACCGCTGCCACCAAACCTTCGAGCCCACCGATGTAAATCAGCACGTCGGCTGACGTCACCAGATCGGCCTTGCCGCCCGAATAGGAAAAATCCTGCAAATCCGCTTTTGTCAGCGCGTCATAGATATTTTTTGCCCGCGCCTTCCTCAGCATCCTTGCCGAGATATCGACCCCCTCCAGCCGGTCGACGATCGGCCTCAGCCTCTCGCCCATCAGTCCGGTGCCGCAACCCAGGTCGAGCGCCAGGCGGAAGCGGCCCGGCCTTGCCTTGCGGATGGCAGCGTCGAGCACCTCGGGCAGCCGGTAGTCGAGCTTGCCGACCAGCGTCTCCTCGAATGTCTCGGCATAGTGGTCGAACAACGTCTCGACAAAGGCGCTGGGCGGCGCGGTGGAGGCCGGACCTTTGCCGATCAGCTGCAGTTTGAGCACCGCGCCCTGGCGATCGGCCGGATCGAGTTTCAGCGACGTCGTCCAGGCCTGCGCCGCAAGGTCGAGCCTGCCTGATGCCTCCTGCATCTCGCCGAGGCGAAACCAGCCCATTGCCCATTGCGGCGCCAGTTCCAGCGCGCCGAGCAGCAACTCGGCCGCCGCAGTGTGATCGCCGGAGACAAAGAGCATTTCGGCATAGTCTGCACGGCGATCGGCGTTCGGGTCGCCCGACGAGGTCTGAAGCGGTTTCATGATGATGGTTCCACCGGCAGGGTAGCCGGCCGCCCATCTGTGTAGAGCAAAGCACGCCGAAGCTGAACCGAATTGAGCAGGCTTTGCCCGGCGAGTCAGCAGTCTCGGGCAACCGGCTTCCCGCGGCGGAATTATATCCTATCTTGAGGGTCATGCGCGCCAGCGACCTGCTTCATCCCCGGCCCGAGGGCCTCTACTGCCCGCCGGGCGATTTCTTCATCGACCCGGTACGGCCGGTGAACCGGGCGCTGATCACGCACGGCCATTCCGACCATGCGCGTTCCGGCCACGGCTCGGTGCTCGCGACACAGCAGACGCTCGACATCATGGCACTGCGCTACGGCGAGGATTTTGCCGGGACGACGCAGGCAGCCATGCTCGGCGAAACGATTGCCCTCGACGGCGTCAGCGTCAGCTTCCATCCGGCCGGCCATGTGCTGGGGTCGGCGCAGATAGC
Organism: Mesorhizobium sp. M8A.F.Ca.ET.218.01.1.1; assembly: GCF_004791165.1. GTDB lineage: Bacteria > Pseudomonadota > Alphaproteobacteria > Rhizobiales > Rhizobiaceae > Mesorhizobium. Next base: position 503,030 of record NZ_SRUZ01000001.1, read on the forward strand.
GGTCGAGCACCAGGGCAGGCGCATCGTCGCCTCCGGCGACTACAAGCGGCAGAAGGATGCGACCTGCGCACCGTTCGAGCCGATTCGCTGCGACGTCTTCATCACCGAGGCGACCTTCGGTCTGCCGGTGTTTCGCCATCCGCCCGATACGGAAGAGGTCGCCCGGCTGCTGAAATCGGCCGCGCAGTTTCCCGAACGCTCGCATCTGGTCGGAGCCTACGCGCTCGGCAAGGCACAACGGGTGATGCGGCTGTTGCGCGACGCCGGTTACGACAAGCCGCTCTACATCCATGGCGCGCTGGCCAGGCTCAGCGAATATTACCAGAGCCAGGGCATCGACCTCGGCGACCTCGAGCCGGCGACGGTGGAGAGCGGCGGCAAGCAGGATTTCGCCGGCGCCATCGTGGTCGGCCCGCCATCGGCCTTCGCCGACCGCTGGGCGCGGCGCTTTCCCGACCCGATCTCATGCTTCGCGTCGGGCTGGATGCGCATCCGCCAGCGCGCCAAGCAAGGCGGCGTCGAGCTGCCGCTGATCATCTCGGACCATGCCGACTGGGACGAACTCACCGCCACCATCAAGGAGACCGGCGCCGAGGAAATCTGGGTCACGCACGGCCGCGAGGAAGCCCTGGTGCGCTGGTGCGAGCTGGAAGGGATAGCGGCCAGGCCACTGCATCTGGTGGGCTACGAGGACGAGGGCGATTGATGCAATACAGTTCGCCAATTGTCCCTGACGAGCCCTACGGCGCCCCCCTCTGGCCTGCCGGCCATCTCCCCCACTTGTGGGGAGATCAGATGTTACGCCGGCTTTCGCCAATCGCTGATGTTGGGGGAGATGAGCCGGCATCGCAGCTGCCAATCTCCCCCCTCGTGGGGGAGATGTCCGGCAGGACAGAGGGGAGCGCGACGGGACGCGACGCCTGCCGATTGGCGAGGTTTCCCTCCCCATGAACCGCTTTGCCGAACTTCTCGACCGCCTGGTGCTGACGCCGTCGCGCAACGGCAAGCTGACGCTTTTGACCGACTATTTCCGCAGCGTCGAGGATCCCGACCGTGGTCTGGCGCTGGCCGCGATCACCGGCGATCTCAAAATTGCCGCCGTCAAGCCGGCCATGCTGCGCACGCTGGTCACCGAACGCATGGACCCGGTGTTGTTCGGCTATTCCTACGACTATGTCGGCGACCTCGCCGAGACGGTGTCGCTGGTCTGGCCGCAACCGCCTGGCAGGATCGCCAACCGCGAGCCGACGCTTGGCGAGGTGGTGGCGAAGCTGCAGGCGGCAAGCCGCTCCGACGGGCCGAAGGTGCTGACGGGGCTGCTCGACAGCGCCGGCATCTCGGCGCGCTTCGCCATCATCAAGCTGGTCACCGGCGGCCTGCGCATCGGCGTCTCGGCGCGGTTGGCCAAACAGGCGCTGGCCGATTTCGGCAAGGTCGACGTCGCCGAGATCGAGGAGCTCTGGCATGGGCTGTCGCAGCCCTACACGGCACTGTTCGCCTGGCTGGAAGGCAAGGCCGAAAAACCACGCAACACGGCGCTGGCGCTGTTTCGCCCGGTCATGCTGTCGAACCCGGTGGGCGACTGCGATCTCGAAAAGCTCGATCCCGCCGACTATGCGGCGGAATGGAAATGGGACGGGATCCGTGTCCAGGCGGTGGCCGAAGGCGGCATCCGCCGGCTCTATTCGCGCACCGGCGACGATGTCTCGGGCGCCTTTCCAGACCTCGCCGACGCCATGCACTTTTCCGCCGCACTCGACGGCGAATTGCTTGTCGGCGATCCACGCGAGGCGACGGGAACCTTCTCCGACTTGCAGCAGCGGCTGAACCGCAAGACGGTGACACTGAGGATGCAGCAGCAATATCCGGCCTTCATGCGCTGCTACGACCTGCTGCAGATTGGTGAAGAGGATCTGCGCCCACTGTCCTTCCGCGAGCGGCGCGGCCGCCTGGAAGCCTTCATCGGGACGCTCGACCCCAGCCGCTTCGATCTCTCCCCCTTCGTCGACTTCGCGGACTGGCAGGCGCTCGAGGACCTGCGCCGTGCGCCGCCGCATCCGATCATCGAAGGGGTGATGCTGAAGCGCTGGGATTCGCCCTATCTCGCCGGCCGGCCGAAGGGGCCGTGGTTCAAATGGAAGCGCGACCCGCACACGGTGGACGCCGTGCTGATGTATGCCCAGCGTGGCCACGGCAAGCGTTCGAGTTTCTATTCGGACTACACGTTCGGCGTCTGGTCCGGGACCGAGGGCGCGGAGGAGCTGGTGCCGGTCGGCAAGGCCTATTTCGGCTTCACCGACGAAGAGCTGAAGCAGATCGACAAATATGTCCGCGACAACACGGTCGAGCGCTTCGGACCGGTGCGCTCGGTGCGCGCCGACCGTGACAATGGCCTGGTGCTGGAAGTCGCCTTCGAGGGGCTCAACCGCTCGACTCGGCACAAATCGGGTGTGGCCATGCGTTTCCCCAGAATTTCACGGCTGCGCTGGGACAAGCCGGCCAACGAGGCCGACCGCATAGAAACCCTGCAGGCGCTGCTCGACTGATAGGCACCGCCGGTATGTCGGTCGCAACGATTCAATTCAAGGCTCGATCGAGACGCGAATCTCGTAGACGTTGACCGCCTTGCCCTGCTTGTCGAAATCGGAATTGACGGCAATGGTTCCGGCCGAACCTGGATGCTTGTCGGGGAACTTCACGTCGAACAGATATTCGTTTTTCTGCTGGCCGACGGCGTAACGCTTGCGGCCGCAGTCGCCGAGTTCGCCGAAATTGCAGTCGACGGAGATCTGCGTGTCCTTGCCGTCCTCGGCCCGGGCAATGATGTCGAACACGGCGTGCTTGCCGGCGAGCTTTTCCAGCACGCCCTGCCCGACGTCGAAGGCGATCGCCGAGCCGGAGGCGCCGGACCGGATGCGCAGGAACGGCCCGCTGTCGTCCTTCATCACCTCGGCCTTGGCGTCCGACGGCGCGGCGACATGGCTCGGGTCGGTCGGCGAAAACACATTGATCCAGTCGTGCGACTGATCCGCGGCACCGGGCTTTGCCGGGGCGTTGGCGCCGTCGGCCGGGGTGAAATCGTCGTCCTCGACGGTCGGCGGCGCTTCCGGCGGCGCGGTATTAAGCTCGGCCGCCGACTTGAACACACCGGTCTGCATGGCGAAAAACAGGCCGATGCCAACCGCCGCGAGCAGCGTCACGGTGAAGAAAATGGCGGTCAGCGGCAGGCGACGTCCGCGAATGCGCCGCTCATCGCGGTCTGGCGCCACTTCCGTCGGGGCTCCCGGCGCGGCGGGAGCCCACATGTCGATGGTCGGCGCACCGGGCAGGGTCGCATCCGGCATGATGTCGGGAACGACCGGCAGCACGCGCGAGCGCGGTGCATCGGAAGCGGGCTGCACGGGGGCGTCGACGGAGACTGCGGGCGACGGCACCCTCGGGCCGGCCTCGACCGCAGGCGCCGCACCAACCTCGGCCTCGCCCGCCGGCGCGTCGATCGCGTCGATCTGCGGGGCAACGCCAGGCACCGCCGGCAGGTACTCGGATTCGATTTCGGTGATTTTCGCCTGGATAGCCTTGCGGCGCTTGATGGCGACTTCCACGGTCACGCCGGGATTTGCCTGGAGCGCACGGTCGAGCGCGGCGAAGGCCGAGCGATAGACCCTCTCGCGGAACGCGCGGTCCTCGGCGTTGCCCTTTTCCAAGGCGTTCCGGATCGCTTTTTCGATCGCGTCCAAGCGAGATCCCTCTGCTAATTGCGACAAGCTTTCATGATGGTTAGCGGCAGGCGACCAATCAATCAACGGGCGGGCAGCCGCATTCTGCCTTGACGGGCCGTCCAAAGTCCATCTTCGCGATGTTCCGGCAAACAAAATCGGAATATGTCGGCGATTCCGGCATGCAAGGGCGCTGGAGCCCCGGTTTCGATCGCGGCGGGACGCTTGCATGATTTGCCAAGTCGCATCTTGAATTCGCGGCCGGTTGAGTCTATCACCCTGCCCATCTTGGAGGCCTTGGCCTCCCGGGCCGCTTTAGCTCAGTTGGTAGAGCACATCATTCGTAATGATGGGGTCAGGTGTTCGAGTCACCTAAGCGGCACCAGTTTTTCAAACCAATGGTCGAAGCGGCTTGGGTGCGCGGAAGTTGGCCCGAATTCCGGCCTTTTGCCTTTTGCCGGTCGGTCCAACGCCCAGAAACGCGCTGACAACCGCGCGGTCCGGCATTTTCAAATCTCAACAACAAATGATGGATATCGCATTTCTATTTTTTTGAAACAGGCGCCTGTTTTTTGGAACAGACGCTTGGGTCGCACATTTCCTGCCGATGGTTCCACGGACAGGAGGTTTTAAATTGCCAAGGCGTGTCGACAAGGAAAAGCTGGCAAGAGCGGACCGTGAGGCGAGGCTGGTGCTGGATGCCGAGCGCCACGCCAGGGACGCCAAGACAGCCCGCCTGAGGGAGCAGAGACTGCAGCAGGAGGCCTTGGCGGACAAGCCTCCGCCTGCGCGCCAACGGGAGCCGGTCAGGAAGCCGGCCCGGCGTGTGATCGAGGCGGACTGATCCGCGGAGGCCGCCCGCTTCGCCCCGAGGGCGCCGTCCGCGATGCCCCCCGCGTTGCCGCATGAGACAGTGGCCCAAAAGACCCGTATGCCATTGTCGGGACACCGGTTTTGGTATGAAATGTCAGGTGTCAGCATGGGAGGTCCAAATGCCCAACACTTTCAAGACCGGAGACGTCGTCAAGCTGAAGTCGGGAGGCCCGAAGATGACGGTCAGCGATGGCGCCGCTTCCGGCATGTATCTGTGCCACTGGTTCAATAAAGAGGGCGATGTGTGGACCCCTCAGCATGCCGGCTTCAAATCGGATCAGCTGGTAGCCGACGATCACTCGGCGTAATCCAGACGCGCCGGACGAAGTGCTTTGCCACTTCTCCTGCCGCCGCCAAGGCCCGGCATTGCGGCAAGCGCGTGATCGGCATCGGCGACCGACGGATTTCTCCGATCGCTGCGTTTAACGGTTGAAGCGTGACCCTGGCATTGGGCCATGGCATGCGCCAACCGGAGACGTGAAGCATGATACGCCGTTCGATCCTTGCCGCTGCCTTGAGCCTGCTGACCACCGCGGCTCTGGCCCAGACAGCGACAGAACCACCGGCCGCCACGCCACCCGCGGCCACATCCCCCGCGGCCACATCCCCTACTGCCCCATCCCGCACCGCCAAGTCCGACATCACGCTGGCCAAGTTCCAGAAGCGGCGGGAGAAGGCGATCATGGCCGCCGACACGGACGGCGACGGCAAGATCAGCCTCTTGGAGTGGGAGGCCTTCCGGGCCAAACGCAACGTCAAGGGCGATCCCGCCAAATCCTTCGCGCGCATCGATTCCAATCATGACGGCTTCATCGACCGGGCCGAGCTCGATGCGTTGTTCGCCAAGCGCTTCGCCAGGCTGGACAAGAATGGCGACGGCATTCTAACGGCCGACGAGAGGCCGGGCCACAAATCCGCTCCCAAGCCGGAGCAATGACCAAGAGGCTATGACGCGTGATGGACATCGGGAGTGCGCCAGCCGATGAGCGCCGACCCGGACGAGGAGTTGGTTCGCCGCGTCGGTACCGGCGAGCCGGAGGCGGTGCGGTTGCTGGTCGCGCGCAAGCTGCCGCGCATCCTTTCGCTGGCCGTGCGCATGCTGGGCGACGCGGCGGAGGCCGAGGATGTCGCGCAGGAAACCTTCATGCGCATCTGGCGTCATGCATCGGGCTGGCGGCGCGGCAATGCACGCTTCGACAGTTGGATCCACCGCGTCACGCTCAACCTCTGCTACGACCGGCTGCGCCGGCGCCGCGAATGGGTGACCGACGCGGTGCCGGACATTGTCGATCCCGCCCCGCTTCCCGATGCCCGCGAAGAGCCGCATCGGGTCGAGCAGGCCTTGCAGGCAATCGCACCACGCCAGCGCGAGGCGATCATCCTGGTCTACTATCAGGAGATGTCCAACATAGAGGCGGCCGCGACCCTGGAGATCAGTGTCGATGCCTTGGAGAGCCTGCTGTCGCGCGGCCGGCGGGCGCTGCATACGATCCTGGCCAGGGATGGTGCCCATGACTGAGAAAGGCGCGATCATGATGCGAAGAATTCACCGTACCTCGCGAGCGTCCGGTGGCCAGGTCCCGGGAATCCAACCGCCCGGACACGCGGCGCCAATCGGCAAAGGATGGACTGATGTCTGATGGGTCGAGGAACGAACCCGCAATGGATGCCGAGCGCTTTGCGGCTCTGGCGGCGGCCTATGGCGGCGATCTGCGGCGGTGGCCGCAGGCCGATCGCAGGGCCGGAGCGATGTTCGCCGCGAGCGAGATGGGCGCGGTCATATTGGGCCACGCCGGGAAACTCGACGCCTTGCTCGACAGCTATGCCGTCAAGGCGCCCGGCGCGGCGCTGCACGGCAGCATCCTGCGCACCGCCGAGCGGCACCTTGTCAAGCGCCGGCGCCAACTGGTCTGGTGGCTGGGTTTGGGCCTTGCCGGCATTGGCCTGGCGGGCGCGGTGGCCGGGTTGGCCCTGGTGACCATCGTTACTCCAGAGGTTCCGTCCGACCATTATGTGCTCGATGCCAATGCGACGGCGTTCGGCGATGCCGGGCCCGACGGCGAAACAGTCGGGGAGGACCTATGAGCACGGGCCGTAAGCTCATCATCGCGTCGGTGGCGCTGAATGTCTTCCTGGCCGGGGCGCTTGCCGGCGGGGCCGTCTGGGTAAGAAGCGGCAAGCAGGGCCAGGGCTATTCGCTGGAGGCGGCCGGCGGCCGTCTTCCCGACCAGCAGCGCATGCTGTTCCGCAAGGCATTGCGCGAGGTTCGCCGCGAGTCGCGCGACATCATCCTCGACGGCCAGCAGGCCAGGCGCGAGGCGGCGGATCTGTTGCGGCAGCCCGTCCTCGACACGGCGGCGCTGTCGGCGGCCCTTGAACGGGCCCGCAATGCCGACATCACCCTGCGCACGCGGCTGGAGCAGCGCATCACCGAGTTCGCGGCTGCAGGCTCCGCCGAGGCGCGCGCCGTGCTGGCGGACGGGCTGGCCAGGCGCGCCGGGCCGCAGCCGAAGGCGGAGCCAAAAAAATCACCGTGACGGCCGACGGAAAGCGCCCGCAGGGCCGTTTAACCGGGAGAAGGGCAGACCTGCCGGCCCCATCGGTACGAACAGGTTTTCATTCTCGGACAACATTCGGAGTAACGTCATGAACCGTCTGACACAGTATGCGGCAGCAGCCGTCCTCGCCTTGACCGGAACCGCGGCAACCGTCGCGACCTCCGCCGCCATGCCGATGGTGGCGCAACCGGCCGCGCCGGCGCTGATCGAGCATGTGGCCTGGGGTTGCGGACCCGGCTGGCATCCCAATCCCTGGGGGCGCTGCGTTCCCAACCGTGTCGTGGTGTATCCGCGCTACCGCTATTGGCACGGCCCGGCCTATTACGGCTGGCATCCGCACCGCCACTGGCACCGCTGGCATCGCTGGTAAGCGTGCGGGAGGGCCGGGCGGCACCCGCCCGCCCGGTCGCCTGTCCCCGGTTTGAGCCGGGGAACAGCCCAATCGGGCGTCGCGCGCCTCGCGTGAGATCCAATCATGGAGCGCTGACATGGCCGTCGCGACCAAAAGGCCCATGGCGCCAGGTCCCGCCCTGCCGAATCCCGCCCTGATCGCCTTCAACCGCTTCGGGCTCGGGGCCCGGCCCGATGACCGCGACAGGCTGGCGAACGACCCACGCAGCTATCAGGCGGCCTCGACCTTGGCGGCCTCAGAGGCCTCGCCGCGCACCAGCCTGGTCACGCCGACGAAGTCGATCTTGCCCGAGCCAAGCACCGGCACGTGCGCCACGACGCGCACTTCGGCCGGCACCATCAGGTCCATGGCGCCGTTCGCCTTGGCGAAGGCCAGAAATTCGGCGCGCGTCGCGTTTTCGGCTTCGGTGATGAGCACCAGCTTTTCGCCCTTGCGCGGATCAGGCACCGTCGCGACCGCCGAGAGCGAACCTTTCCACAGCTCGCCCGCCAACGCTTCCACGGCAGCCAGCGAAATCATCTCGCCGCCAATCTTGGCGAAGCGCTTGGCGCGGCCGCGAATGCTGACGAAGCCGGCATCGTCGATGCTGACGATATCGCCGGTGTCATGCCAACCGTCCTGCAGCGGTTCGAGCACACCAGGCTTTTCCGCCCTGAGATAGCCCGCCATGACGTTGGGGCCGCGCACGAACAGCCGCCCGCCGCCCTGGACGCCGATCACCGGATCCAGGCGGTATTCCATGCCGGGCATGATTTTTCCCACCGTGCCCGATCTGTTGTACATCGGCGTGTTGATGGAAATCACCGGCGCCGTCTCGGTGACGCCGTAGCCTTCGAGAATGCGCAGGCCGAACTTCTCCATATAGGTTTCGCGGGTCGAGGCCTTGACCGGCTCGGCGCCGGAAAAGCAGTAGCGCACCGAGCGGAAATCATAGGGGTGTGCGGTGCGCGCATAGCCGCTGAGGAAGGTGTCGGTGCCGAAGATGATCGTCGCGTTCGAGGCATAGACCAGTTCGGGAACGATGCGGTAGTGCAGCGGCGAAGGGTAGAAATAGACCGGAACGCCCGACACCAGCGGCAGCACCGTGCCCGCCGTCAACCCGAAGGAATGGAAGATCGGCAGCACGTTGAACACCTTGTCGCCCGAGTGGAAATCGATGCGCGAGGCGGCCTGCGCGGCATTGGCCAGGATGTTGCGATGGGTAAGCACCACGCCCTTGGGCGTGCCTTCGGAGCCAGAGGTGAACAGGATCACGGCCGGATCGGTGGCATTGCGGGCAACCCGTGGCGTGGCCTTGCGCAGCATGCCAAGCAGCTTGTCCTTGAGGCTGATGGTTGCGCGCAGATCGTCGAGCCAGACGATGTTCACCGACCGGCCGACTTCCTCGACCGTCGCGCCGAGCTTGGCCTGCTCGACAAAGGCCCGAGAGGTCAAAATTGTGGTGACCCGCGCCGCCTTGCAGGCGGACAGGATGTTGGCGGCACCGGCGGTGAAGTTGATCATCGCCGGGACCTTGCCGGCGGACATGACGCCAAGCAGCGCGGCACAAGCGCCATTGGCATTGGGCAGCATGATGCCGAGCGTGTCCTGTCCGGCATAGAGCGCTTCGAACTTCTCGCCGAGCACGGCGACACCCGTGAGCAGCTTGCCATAGCCCAGCGAACCGGCGACCGGATCCTGCACGGCGAGTTGCTTCATGCCGCGCTCGGTCGCCGTTTCGATGACCCTTTCGAGCACGGTCTTGTCGATATGCTGGGTGCGGAAGACGAGGTCGGACATCACCTGGTAGAGTGCGGCACCGGCGGCGGCTCTGCGCTTGCGGCCCTTCAGTTCGTCGGCGACCTTGAGCCTGACCGGCGGCAGTATGGTCACCTTGACCTTCGGGAACAGGCGACGGCGCACGTGCTGCGCCGTCAGCCGCGAGAAGGGGCTTTTCTCCAGCCCCTCGATACGGATCGGCACGACCATCGAGCCGGTCTTGTCGGCCACCATGGCGGCGCCGTCATAGACCTTCATCAGCCCGCCGGTGACGGTGATGCGGCCCTCGGGAAAGATGACCAGCGGATCGCCATTCTGCACGATCTTGATCAGCGTGCGCGTCGACATCGGCTTGGCCGGATTGAGCGGCAAGGCGCGGGTCAGTTTGAGGAACGGCTTCATCCACCAGGCCTGCGCGATGGTGTAGTCGATGGCGAAGACCGGCTCTTCATCGGTCAGCGTCAGCGCCAACGGACCGTCGAGAAAGCTGACATGGTTGAGCGCCAGAATCGGCGCCGGGCCTGCGGCCTTGAGGTTTTCCAGACCCTCCACTTCCAGCCGATGGAAGGCGCGAAAGAGGATGGAGACGAAGTCGCGGAAGGCGTTGGTCGGCAGATATTTCAGCATCAGCCAGGCGGCCACCGCATTGAAGGCGGCAAGCCCGAACAACAAGCTGGCAATAGAGACGCCAGCGGCCTGGACGGCGGCGACGAGGATGCCGCCCAGCGTCATGAAGCCGGCGTTGACGATGCTGACAGCGGCGACGACGCGGGCGCGGCGCGCCTCGGGCGACCAGGCCTGCACGGCAGCGAAGGTCGGCACGACCAGGAAGGCACTGGAAATGGCCATGCCGGCAAGGTCGATGGCAACGCGGATGGTGTTCGGCCCGGCGAAGAAGAGGCCAAGGGTTTCAGCCTTGGGCGAAGGCTGCATGCTCCAGATCGTCCAGGCAAGGTGCAAGCCGAACAGCGCCAGAAGCGCGGTGCCGACCGGCGCGGGAAGCAGCACCATGCGGCCCTGCGACATCCAGGCGGCGATCGCCGAGCCGATGGCAATGGAGACGGCGAACACCGCGAGATAGGCGGTGACCGCGATCTCGTTGCCGCCGAGCTGGTCCTTGATCAGCGTGGGCAGGATCGAAAGCACGATGGCGCCGATCAGCCAGAACCACGAGGTCATCAATCCGGCGCGCCAGATGCGCGTGTCGGTGCGCAATTCGCTGACCTGGCGCCATGTCGAGTGGAAGATGTTCCAGTCGATGACAAGGTTCGGCGCGGCTGAGCCGGTCGAGGGGATGGAGCGGCTGACGAACCAGCAGCCGACCGCAAGGATCATCATCATCGGGCCGAAAACGGCGACACCGATGCCGTCAGCGGAGACGACACCGCCCACGATCGTGCCGCCAAGGATGGCGGCGAAGGTCGCCGACTCGATCCAGGCGTTGGCGCGGGGCAATTCCTTGCGCTCGAGATGATCGGGCAGGATGCCGTATTTGATCGGCCCAAACAGTGCCGAGATGACGCCGAATATCAACAGCGCGGTCATCAGCACAGGAATGGAGGACAGCGCGATGCCGACGACCGCGACGGCAGCGGCGCCGATCTCGGCGAATTTCAGCCGGCGGGCAATGAGCGCCTTGTCGAAGCGGTCGGCGATCTCGCCGCCCAGCGCCGACAGGAACAGGAACGGCGCCATGAACACGGCGCCGGCCAGCGTGACCAGCGAGGCGGCCTGATCGGCAGCCAGTGTGAAGAGGATCAGGAACACCAGCGTGTTCTTGAGGAAATTGTCGTTGAAAGCGGACAGGAACTGCGTCCAGAAGAGCGGCGCGAAGCGCCGCGAAAGCATGAGATGCGTGTTCATGGCGTTGTCCCATTTGGCGGAACCACGCGGCGATGCTCCGGTGATCCCCGCGGGTTCATGCGCTGTTCCGATCGTTGTGATAGCCGTGAGCTGGTTAAGGTTCTTTACTGGGTCGGAAATCGCCGGTGGTCGCTGGTTCGTTCCGGCGCTGGTGAAGCTGGCCTGTGCGCGCCCGTGTCAAGCGGTTCCGACATCTACGCCTCCTTATGAACAATGTTCATGGCGCCAATGTAGCATAACTTGAACGATGTTCAAGGGCAAAAATGAACGATGTTCACAAAAGTGAGGAGAGGTTAACGAGTCAATCGCCAGGGCCTGGCTATCGTTCGCGGCCAGCCCCTGTCCAATGGGAATCTACAAGCTGCACCGACGCGCTTGATCCCCGGCTAGCGAGGAGCGCCTTCGTTCAGTGTCGCCACGGTCTTCAGCGCGCCGTCCAGCATGTCGCCCTTCTCGTCCTTGAGCGCCGCCTCGCGCAGGCGGCGGATCCAGTCGGCGGCGTCGTCCCTCCCCTTGAGCAGATCGAGCGCCGACAGCACGCGGTCGAATTTCGACTGGGCGCGCACATGCGTGTCGCTGTAGCCCTTGATCAGCCGGCGACAGTTGAGGATTTCGACCGCAAGCGCGTAATCTGCCGGCACGTAGCCAAGCGCCAGAGCGTACCAGCGTTCGAGATGCGCGGCCTCGACCTTGTGGCGCAGCAGGCTGCGGCGCCAGCGGCGCAGGCCGCCGATGAACCACAGAGCGGCGAAGCCGGCGAAGCTGTCGGTGCGGATGCGGCGGCCATGGTTGATGCGGCGATCGAGAAAGGCGGCCAGTTTCGGCCGGCTTTCGATGTAGCTGCCCAGCCCCGCCGGCAGCGTGCCGCAGAACTCCTCGATGCGCGGGTGGAAATATTCGGTCACCTGCAGGACCGAACCGTCCTTGACGCCAACCTCCTTGCGCACCCGCCTGTCGCGGGTCGAGCGCGTTTTCAGATCGGCGACGCGGATCATGTCGTCGTAGCACATGGCATTGGCCAGATGCTTGGCGGCGGCGATGGACAGCGCATAAGCGTGGCCGGCGCTGTCCAGCGCAACGGCGTTGTCCAGCCGGTCGAGATAGTCGCGCCCATAGGCGATGTCCTGATAGTCGACGACCTTTCTCAGGCCGCGAAGCGCCATGTCGCGCACGGCTACGGGCATCAGGTCGATGCGGGCGGCCTGGGCATGCCATCCCCGCAGCAGATTTTGCGGGCCGCTCACACGCCCGGCACCCAAAGCGGATTCGACAATGGCTGGCTCCGCCGGTTTTGACGAAGGTGCTGCCGCCGTGCCGCGTGCGCGGTCGAAGGCCGCGCCGAAGGCGGCAAGGCTGGCCTTCACGCCCCGCCCGCCGGCACCAATCGCCTGTTCGTAGCTCTCGCGCGTGAACGGCAGTGCGTCGGAGCCGGCCAGCGCGCCAAGCAGGCTGGCCGAGATCATCGAGCCGTTGTCGGCGGCGATCTTTTCCATGTCGAAAGCGATGAAGCGCTTCGACGCGGCCTCAGCCGTCGCGTGGACCTTGGACGACGAGGCGCGGCCGTCGCCCGGTTCGATCTTTTCCGAGACGGCGGCGATGCGATGCGAGGAGGCGATCAGCGTCGTGCGGTTGGGGGTGACGAAGCCCCTGATGATGGCGCGGCCGGCCTCCATCAATTCGGCGGCGATCAGGATGTCGACATCGCCCTGCGAGGGTGACAGGGCGAAGACCGGCAGGCGGCCGGTGTCGCGGGCCATCTCGATATAATAGATGGTCGCGCCGGTGCGCTGGGCGACGCCGGCGACCGAAGTCGACTGTGCAACGTAACCATTGCGTTCGGCGACATCGGTGATCCAGTCGGCCAACACGCCGCCGCCCTGGCCGCCGACGGCCAGCACGGCGAGCTTGATCACCGGCTCATCGGCGGCACCGGATCTGGGGTGCAAGGAGGGGACGGGCTCAAGCATCGGCGAATATCAGGCGCCGGTTTTCGCGATGCCTCTGCAGGAAGCCGATCGTCGTGCGGCGCGCCGCTTCCAGGAACCGGTCCCAGCGGCTCGGGTTGTGCACGACATCGGCGCGATAGAAGGAAGGGCACAGCACCGCGGCGTCCGCCACCTCGCCGCAATTGCCGCAGCCGACGCAGTTCTGGTCGATCGACGCGACCGGATCGTCGCGCAGCGGGTCGTCAAGCGATTTCACCGACAGCGACGGACAGCCGGAAAGCCGCATGCAGGCATGGTCCCCGGTGCAGATGTCCTCGTCGACGCCGAACTTCGGTTTGACGACACGCTCGCCGCCCTTGATGGCCTTGTCGACCAGCGGCTTTTCGCGGCGCTGGCGATTGAGCATGCACTCCGACGAAGCGACGATGACTTTCGGGCCCTTCTCGTCCGTCGTCAGCGCCTCGCGCAACGTGTTCTGCATCTTGCCGACATCGTAGGTGCGGTCGACATGGCGCAGCCATTTCACGCCCATGCCTTTCACCGCCTCGGTGATCGGATGCTTGGTCGACTTGGTCTTGTTGCCCGCACGCGACGACAGGATGTCCTGCCCGCCAGTCGCGGCCGAGTAGAAATTATCGACGATGACGATGACGCCGTCATTCTTGTTGAACACCGCGTTGCCGATCGAGGAGGTCAGGCCGTTGTGCCAGAAGCCGCCGTCGCCGACGAAGGAGATCGAGCGGCGCTTGGCGTCGGGCGAATTGAACGCCGAGGCCGAGGCTGGCCCCAGCCCATAGCCCATCGTGGTGGCGCCGAGCTCGAAAGGCGGCATGATCGAAAACAGATGGCAGCCGATGTCGGAGGCGATGTGGTGCTTGCCGAGTTCCTGTTCGACCAGCTTGGTCGCGGCAAAGATCGGCCGTTCCGGGCAGCCGATGCAGAAGCCGGGCGGGCGGCCCGGCACGACGTTGATCAGGTCAGCCGTGTCGACGCCGTCGCCGACCTTGTTGGGCGCGCGCACCTCGCCCGGCAAAAGATGCGGCGCCTCGGCGCGCAGGAAGGCGCCGATACCATCAAGCATGACCTGGCCGGTATATTCGCCGGCCATCGGCAGATGTTCCTTGCCGACCAGGCGCGTGCCGCGCCCGGCCTTGTGCAGCATGGCGGCAAAGGCCTGTTCGATATAGTTGGGCTGGCCTTCCTCGACCATCAGCACCGCCTGCTTGCCCTCGCAGAAGGCGAGGAACTCGTCGTCGATCAGCGGATAGACGGCGTTGAGCACGTAGAGCGGGACATCCGTGTCGCCATAGGTGTCGGCAAGGCCAAGCCGCTGCAGCGCACGGATGACCGAATTGTACATGCCGCCCTGCATGACGATGCCGACCGAGCCGTGGTCCGAGCCGAAGAACTCGTTGATCCTGTTCTTGGTGATGAAGTCGACGGCCGCCGGCCAGCGCTTTGCCACCTTCTCCTTCTCGTGCAGAAAGGAGGCGGGCGGCAGCACGATGCGGCCGGTGTCGCGGCGCGGTGCGTCCAGCGCATCGGCGACAGTCATCGGCGGGCGCTTGTTGTCCTTGGCGATGAAATGGCCATGCACGTGGCAGCAGCGGATGCGCACCTGCAGCATGACCGGCGTGTTGGAGACTTCCGACAGCTCGAAACCATCCTCAACCGCCTTGACGATCGACGGCAGGTTCGGACGCGGGTCGAGCAGCCAGACCTGGCTCTTCATGGCGAAGGCATGGCTGCGCTCCTGCATGATCGAGGAGCCCTCGCCATAATCCTCGCCGACGATGATCAACGCGCCGCCGGTGACGCCGCCGGACGCGAGATTGGCCAACGCATCGGAAGCGACGTTGGTGCCGACGGTCGACTTGAAGGTCGCCGCGCCGCGGATCGGATAATGCACCGAAGCGGCGAGCATGGCGGTGGCGGTGGCTTCCGAGGCGCTGGCCTCGAAATGCACGCCGAGTTCGCCCAGAATGTCCTGCGCGTCGGCCAGCACATCCATCAGGTGGCTGATCGGCGCGCCCTGGTAGCCGCCGACATAGCCGACACCGCATTGCAGCAGTGCCTTGGTGATGGCGAGGATGCCCTCTCCTGCGAATTCCTCGCCGGCACCGAGCCTGAGTTTCTCGACTTCCTTGGCAAAAGACCGTTCGGCCATCTTTGGCCTCCTTCCATTGCCGCCCGGCATCGGCGGCGCGTACATCTAGATGTCGTGCTTGCGAATGTTCTTCAGCATCTTCTGCAGCGTCGCGATGAGGGCGGCATATTCGGCATCGTCGACATCGTCGAACATCGCCTCGAAGGCGTCATGCATGGCCGGCCAGGCGCGGGTGAACTCGGCGCGGCCTTCGTTTGTCAGGAACACGTGGCGGATCCGGCTGTCGCTCACGCCCTGCTCACGCCGCACGAACCCTTGCCCCTCCAGCGTGTCCAGCGTGCGGCTCAAGGTCGACTGTTCGATGACGGTATAGACCGAGAGGTCGTTGACAGTGACGCCGTCGGTGACCGACAGCACGGCCAACGTGCGCACCTGCGAAATGGTCAAGCCCTGCTTGCGAAAATCGTCACGCAAGGTGGCGTTGTAGCGGCCCATGATGCGGTTCATCAGATAGGGCGCGAATTGCTGCAGGCCGATCTGGCCGAGGGTCGAAATGCGCTGGCGTTTTTCGGCGACTTTCTGTTCCATCACAGCTTCCCCGCCAGCAGGAAACCGGAGCCGCCGCCGAGGCCAGCACCGGGATGGGTCGAAGCGCCGATATGATAGAGGCCCTTGATGCCGGTCTGGTGGTTGCGGCTGGTCTTGAACGGCCGCCACAGGAAGGCTTGGTCTATGGTCGAGGAACCGCCATAAGGGTCGCCGCCGACCAGATTGATGTTTATCGCTTCGAGATCGGCCGGAGAATAGGCGCGGCGCGCGATCACGCTGTCCTTGAAGCCGTCGATATGGCTGGCGAGGACCGCTTCGGCGCGATCGGCATAGGCCTCGCGCAGGGCATCGGTCCATTGCCCGTCAGCGGGCGCCTGCAGCTTGCCGGCGGCGTCGCCCTTGATGTGGCGGGGCGCCTCGGGCAGTTGCAGCCACAGGATCGCCTTGCCTTCCGGGCAGCGTGACGGGTCGAGCGCATGCGGCTGGCCGACACAGATGGTCGGCACCTCGGGGAGCATGCCGCGCGCCGCCTCGTTGCAGGCTTTCGAGACACCATCCAGTCCGGGCGTCAGATGCAGCAGCGCCACCTTGTCCAGGCCTTCGCCGCGCCAGGACGGCGGCTTGTCGAGGGCGTAGTGGATCTGGAAATTGCCTTTGCCGTAGCGGTATTTCTTCGTCGCCTCGGCATCGGCTTTGGGAGCATCCGTGCCGAGCAGGCGGCCATAGAGCTGTGTCGGCGTAACCGAGCAGATAACGCTCTTCTTCGCGTGGACGGTCTCGCCCGAAGCCAGGCGCACGCCGGTGGCGCGGCCGCCGGCCAGGAGGATGGAGGCAACGTCCGCTTCGGTGGAGATGACGCCGCCGCGCTCCTTGATGAGCGCCTCGAAAGCAGACAGCAGGTTCTGCGCCCCGCCCTTGACGATCGGCGCGCCGGCCGCCTCCAGCGCGAAGGCGATCACCTTGGCGATCTGGCCGGAAAAGGCGTCTTCCGGGCCAAGCCCGGCATGCAGCACCCACGGCGCCCAGAGCGCGCGGACGGTCTCGGACTGGTAGCCGCTTTCCAGCCAGCCGCGCGCCGGCACCAGCGCATCGCCAAGGAAGGCGGCAAGACCACGCGGGCTCCGCCGCCAGGCGTCGCCCGCCAGCAGCTTCGCGGTCGGATAAGACCACAGGCTGCCGCCGAGCAGGCCGAACAGCAGGCCGGCATTGCCTTCGATGCCGCCGACATCTTCCGCGTGGCGGTCACCGTCGCCGGCCGCGATCGCGTTGAGCGCGGCGATGTTGGCGGCGCGGTCGGTGCTGAGCACCGCATGGCTGCCGTCCGGGCGAAGCACGCCGGTCGGCGTGCCGGTATGGCAGAATTCCAGCCCGTGCCGGGCGAGGTCGGCGCCAAGTGCGGCGAAGGCCGGCGAGGTGATGAACAGCACGAAGGTCGTTGCCATCACATCATGGATGAAGCCAGGCGCGGTGATCTCCTCGGTGCGCATGCAGCCGCCAATGCGGTCGTTGCGCTCCAGCACGAGCACCTTGGCGCCCTTGCCGCCAAGCATCGCCGCGCAAACCAGCGCGTTGATGCCGCTGCCGACAATGATGTGGTCGGGCGCTTTCATTGGGGGTTGCTCGTGGGCAGCGGGTAGGCTTGCCGGGTCAGCGTCCTACGGCGCCCCCCACTGTCCTGCCGGACATCTCCCCCACAAGGGGGGAGATCGGATGTCATCCCGGCTTTCGCCAATTTTCTACGTCGCAAGAAGGGAGCCGTCGCGGAAGCTGCCGATCTCCCCCCAAGTGGGGGAGATGCCCGGCAGGGCAGAGGGGGGCGCCGTAGAGCGCTAACGCCGCCATCCTGCCTCCCTATCGCCTCACCAAGCTGCATGATCTTCTCCCGAAGACCCACCTCGCTCTATTTTCCAACCACCAGCGCCAGTGCGCGGATCGGACTGCCGGTGCCGTGCTCGATCTTGAGCGGTGCCGCGATCAGGATCGCGCCTTTCGGCGGCAACTGGTCGAGGTTGCAGAGGCTGGCCAGGCCGTAGCGGTTGGCCTTGTGCATCAGCGTGTGCGCCGGGAATGGCGGCTCCATGCCGCCCGCCTTGCCGGCATCGGTGCCTATCGTCTCCGAGCCCCAGCCCTTGATGTCCTTGCTGATCAGGAACTGGATGGCTTCGGCCGTCGGGCCGGGCGTGTGCGGGCCGGTCTCGTTGGCGTTAAGGAACTCGGCTTCCGAGCCGTTGCGCTTGTACCAGTCGGTGCGCATCACCACCCACTCGCCGGCGTTGATCGCGCCATGCTTGGCTTCCCATGCCTTGATGTGGTCGACGGTGAGCAGGAAATCATGGTCGGCGGCGGCCTCCTTCGAACAGTCGATGACATTGACCGGGCCGATGAAGTTCTGCGCCGGAATGGTGTCGGTGGCGCCGTCCGGATAATCCTTGCCGCTGATCCAATGCTGCGGGGCGTCGAAATGCGTGCCGGAATGCTCACCGAGCTTCAGCCAGTTCCACGCCCACCATGGGCCGTTCTTGTCATAGCGGGAGATCGAGTGGATCTCGACCTTCGGCGTATCGACGGCAAGTTCCGGCGGCAGCTTGATCAGCGGTGTGTCCGGCCCGAGCGGCGCCGTCAGGTCGACCACCTTGATGGCGCCGGAAAGGAGTTGGCCGGCGACTTCGCCGAGAAGTTTTTGGGTGTCCATGGTCTCTGTTCCCTCTTGTCTGACATGATCAAGGCTCGTCTCGGCCCTTAATATCCTACTAGACGAAAACATATGCATCTGCAATTATCTTTAAGCATAAAGGAAATGGGAACGGGGCGTGAGCGAGTTCGACGCCATCTTTGTCGGGGCGGGCCACAACAGTCTGGCATGCGCCGCGCATCTGGCGCTCAAGGGCTGGAAAACCGGGGTTTTCGAGCGCAGCGCAACGATCGGCGGCGCGGTGCAAACCCGCGAATTCACGCTTCCGGGCTTCCGTCATGATTTCGGCGCGATGAATCTGAGCCTGTTCGCCGGCTCCGCCTTCCACCGGAAATATGCAAATGAATTGAAAGCGCAGGGGCTGGAATTCGCGCCGGCCGCCGATTGTTTCGCCAGCGCCTTTCCGGATGGGCGCTGGTTCGGGGTCAGCAACGATCTGGAAAAGACCGCCAGCCGCGTTGCGGCCTTTTCAGCCGCCGATGCCGCGACATGGCGCAGGCTGGTAGCCGCCTTCCCGGCCGAAGCCGGGCATTTGTTCAAGCTGCTGGGCTCGCCGATGAGCGCCCGGGCGCTTGCGGGCACCGCCTGGAACCTGTGGCGCAAGAAAGGTGTTTCCGGCGCGCTCGATACCGGCCGACTGCTGTTGTCCTCGCCACGCGCCTGGCTGGAGGAGACTTTCGAGTCACCACATATCAGGGCGACTCTCGCCACCTGGGGCATGCATCTCGACTTCGCGCCCGACATCGCCGGCGGCGCCGTGTTTCCCTATCTGGAATCGATGGCCAACCAGAGTTTCGGCATGGTGCTGGGCAAGGGCGGCGCCGATACGATCATCCGGGCCCTGGCCGGCATGGTGACATCCGCCGGCGGCAGGATCATTACCGGCGCCGATGTCGCCGAGATCACTGTCTCCGGCGGCAAGGCGACGGGCGTGCGGCTCGCTTCCGGCGAGACGCATACGGCGGCCAAGGCGGTCATTGCCGGTGTGGCGCCCAAGGCGCTGACCGACAAGCTGCTGCCTGGCGGTTCCGGCAACGCCGGCTTCGACACGGCGATGCAGAAATTCCGGCACGCGCCGGGCACGATGATGATCCACCTGGCGCTGGACGATCTGCCGGACTGGCGCGCCGGGGCAGAGTTGCGCCAGTTCGCCTATGTTCATCTGTCCCCCTCGCTCGACCAGATGTCGCGCACCTATCAGCAGGCGATGGCAGGCATGCTGCCGGACGAACCCGTGCTGGTCGTCGGCCAGCCGACCGCCATCGACCCATCGCGGGCGCCGCAGGGCAAGCATGTTCTGTGGATACAGGTGCGCATGCTGCCCGCCGAAATCGCGGGCGACGCCGCGGCCAAGATCGCGCCAGCACATTGGGACCAGGTCAAGGAAGCCTATGCCGAGCGCGTGCTCGACATTATCGAGACCTACGCGCCCGGCCTGCACGCAAAGATCCTTGGCCGCGCGGTGTTCTCGCCGATCGATCTCGAGCGTGAGAACCCGAACCTCGTCGGCGGTGACCAGGTCTGCGGCAGCCACCATCTGGCGCAGAATTTCCTGTTCCGCCCGGCGCGCGGCTATGCCGGCTGGAACACGCCGGTCGCCAACCTGCATCTCACCGGCGCCGCGACATGGCCGGGCGCCGGCACCGGTGCCGCCTCGGGCTTCATGCTCGCGCAACAGCTTGGCGGGAGGTAGGCCAGACGATTTTATGGAGGCGACGAGAGGCAAGGCGCTGCTGCCGACGAAACCCGAACCAATGAACTGAAGACGCTGCGCGAAGACAAATAAACCAACAAGGGGAACGACCATGACAATCAACAGACGCGAATTACTGGGATACAGTGCCGCGGCACTTGGCGTGGCCGCCGTCGGCCTGCCAAAGATTGCCCAGGCCGCCGGCGAACTGACCATCGCCTACAATGTCAACCTGCCGTCCTGGGATCCGACCACCGGACCGTCGGCCGTCAACCCGACCATCCAGGGCCTCTACCAATCGGTGTTCGACCAATTCATCCCGCAGAAGCCGGACCTGTCCTTCGCGCCTGGCCTGCTGACCGAATGGGGCTGGAACGACGACCGCACCAAGATCATGATGACGGTGCGCGAAGGCGTGAAATGGCATGACGGCTCGCCCTTCACACCGGAAGACGTCGTCTGGTCGCTGCAGCGTGCGGGCGACGAAAAGACCGGCAACCCGATCCAGTTCGTCTGGAAGAACGTCAACAATTTCAAGATCGACGGCAACAAGATCACTGGCGACGTCGTGCAGTTCGATCCAGTCTATTTCAAGTGGATGTCGTTCCTGACCGGCTACATCATGCCCAAGGCCTATTACGAGAAGGTCGGCGCCGAAGGCTTCGAGAAGGCGCCGATCGGCACCGGCCCTTACATGGTGGAAAAATTCGAGCGCAACGCTTTCCTGCGGCTGAAGGCCAATCCCGACTATTGGGGCGGCAAGCCGGCCTTCGAGAATGTGACGATCAAGTTCGTCACCGATGCGGCAAGCCGGGTGGCCGAGATCGAATCCGGTTCCTCGCAGGTGACGCTCGAAATCCCCTATGAGGAGTATGACCGGCTGATCGCCAAGGACGGGCTTGCCGGCTCGATCAAGAATGTTTCCGACATCGGCATGATCTTCTTCAACGACATCGAAGCGATGCTGGACAAGAACGTGCGCCAGGCAGCCGTCATGGCGGTGGACAAGGAGCTTCTGGTCAAGCGGCTGCTGCGCGGCTATGGCCAGCCGATCGCCACGCTCGAAACGCCGGAATACGCGGCCTTCGATGCCTCGATCAAGGTGGAGCACAATCCTGAGAAGGCCAAGGAACTGCTGGCCGCCTCAGGCTATTCGCCGGAAAAGCCGGTCAAGTTCACCATCCAGACGACCAAGGGCTTCAAGCCCAAGGACTATGAGATGATCCAAGCGATCGTCGGCATGTGGCGCAAGGTCGGCATCGAGGCGACGATCGAGGTCTATGAGATCGCCAAGCACTACGAGCTGCGCGCCGCCGACAAGCTCGCGCCCGCGGCCTTCTACAATTGGGGCAACGCCATTGGCGATCCGACCACCTCGACCGGCTTTGCCATGTATGGGCCGAGCCCGCATTCGGTCTGGGACAGCCAGGACCTGATCGACATGATCAACCCGCTGTGGGGAGAAAAAGACGAGGCCAAGCGCATCGCCGGCTGGAAGGCGGTCGACAAATACATCGCCGATCAGGCCTATGTACTGCCGCTGATGCAGTACGCGCAGCCGATCGTGCATGCCAAGGGCGTCAAAGTCGTCCAGCACATCTCAGGCGCGCTGCTGCCGGCCTTGATGACCCCGGCCTGATATCGGCCTGGAATTGCCGCGCGCCGTCGCCAATGACGGCGCGCATTTTCCATCGGGCATACGAGCCCACGGGCTCCTGCAAAGATTTACATGCTCCTGCAACGATTCCTGATTCGTCTGCTGACGATGTTGATCACGCTGTTCGGCGTGGCAGTCGTCGTCTTTGTCGTCATCCGCGTCGCGCCCGGCGATCCGATCGCCATGATGCTGCCGCCCGGCGCCACCAATGACGACATCGCCCGACTGCGCGCGCTGTACGGGCTCGACAAGACGATCGTACAGCAGTTCTTCATCTGGCTGTCCGGTGTCGCCAGGGGCGATTTCGGAACCTCGATCTCGCTGCGGCAAGACGTGCTCGGCCTCGTCTTCAACCGGCTGCCGGCCACGCTGGAACTTGCCATCGTCGCTCTCGTCATGGCGGTGGCGATCGGCGGCACGACGGCGATACTCGGCGCGCGCGAACGCGGCACGGCGGTCGAGGCCGGCATCGATATTGCGAGCGGCGCCGCCCTTTCCATCCCCGACTTCCTCTGGGGCCTGGTGCTGATCCTGCTGTTCGGCGTGCTGGTGCCGATCTTCGACATTTCGGGCCGCGTGTCGCCGCAACTCGACCTGCCCTTCGTGACGCAGTTCTATTTCTTCGAGAGCCTGCTGCGACTGCGCTTCGACCTGACCTGGGATCTCTTGAAGCACATGCTGATGCCGGCCGTGGCTTTGGCGCTGCCGCTGGCGGCGATCATCTCGCAGCTTCTCAAACAGTCGCTGAAGGAAGTGCTCGACCTCGACTATGTCGTGCTGGCACGGGTCAAGGGCTTTTCGGAAACGCAGGTCATCCTGCGCGAGGCGCTGAAGAACGCCGCGCTGCCGACGCTGACCCTGATCGGCGTGCAATTCACCTTCCTCATCGGCGGCACGGTCATCGTCGAGCGGCTGTTCTCCTATGAGGGGCTCGGCAACATGGCGATCGATGCCGTCATCAACCGCGACCTGCCGCTGATCCAGGGCATCGTGCTGGTGTTCGCGCTGCTGTTCGTGCTGATCAACCTCGTCGTCGACATGATGTATGCGCTGCTCAATCCGAGGTTGCGCCATGGATGAGGCACGCATCTCGCGACGCGGACTGAGCCCGAGGCTGTGGCTTGCCGGCGGCTGGCTGCTGCTGGCACTGCTGGCCGCGATCTTCGCGCCGCTGGTGGCGCCGCAGGATCCGCTGGCGCAGGATTTGATGCTGGAGCGCCTGCCGCCGTTCTGGCTCGATGGCGCCGAGCCCGGCTATTGGCTTGGCACCGACAGCCTCGGCCGCGATCTGCTCTCGCGCCTGATTTTCGGGGGCCGCATCGCCTTCATCGTTGCTTTCGCGGCGGCCATCGCCGCCTGCCTCGTCGGCTCGGTGCTGGGACTGATCGCGGGCTATTTCGGCGGCTGGGCGGATCGCATCATCTCGCGCATCGTTGACATCTGGATGGCGTTCCCGCCGGTGCTTTTCGCCATTCTGCTGGTCGCCGTGCTCGGTACCGGCTTGAGCTCCGTCATTCTCGCCATCGCCATCATCGACTGGACGCGCTTCTGCCGGGTCATCCGCGCCGAAGCCATGGGCCAGTCGCGCATGGACTATGTCGAGAATGCCCGCATCGCCGGCTATGGCCGCATCGGCATCATGCTGCGCGAGGTGCTGCCCAACGTGGTGCCGTCGATCGTTGCGCTGCTGTCGCTGGAAATGGGCATCGCCGTCATCGTCGAGGCGATCCTGTCCTTCGTCAATCTGTCGATCGCGACCGACGACCCGACCTGGGGCGGCATCATCGCCGAAGGCCGGCTGTCGATCCATCAAGCCTGGTGGGTGCTGGTGTTTCCGCTGATCACGCTGATCCTCACTGTGCTGTCGTTCAGCCAGTTCGGCGAAGCACTGAAGACGCGTTTCGATCCGGTGCTGCGATGAGTGCCTGTCTCGATATCGCCAATCTGAGCGCGGTGCTGGCCAACGGCCAGCGCGTGCTGCGCTCTGTTTCGCTCACCGTGCAACCCGGCGAGGTGCGCGCGCTGGTCGGCGAAAGCGGCGCCGGCAAGACGATGATCGGCAAGGCGGTGCTGGGCGTCCTGCCGTCGAGCGTGCGCATCGTCGAAGGCGACATGAGGCTCGAGGGCGAAGACCTCGGCAAACTCCAGCCCAAGGCGCGGCGCACGCTGATCGGCGCACGCACGGCGCTGATCCCGCAGGACCCGCTGACCGCGCTCAACCCCTCGCGCCGCATCGGTCCGCAGATGACCGACCGGCTGGTGCGCATCCTGGGTTGGAGCGGCGACAAGGCGGACAAGCGTGTCAGGCAATTGCTGGACGAGGTACAGATCCGCGACCCGGACCGGGTGCTGAAGAGCTATCCGCACGAACTGTCCGGCGGCATGCGCCAACGCGTGCTGATTGCCGCCGCCTTTGCCGCCGAGCCACGGCTGATCGTCGCCGACGAGCCGACCACGGCGCTCGATGTCACCGTGCAGAAGCAGATCCTTCGGCTGATCGCCGCGTTGCAGCGCGAGCACGGCACCGCGATCCTGTTCGTCACCCATGACCTCGGCGTCGTCGCCAAGATCAGCCAGAAAGTGTCGGTGCTCTATGCCGGCAAGGTGGTGGAAGAGGCGGAAACCGCTGATCTCTTCGCTGCACCTCGGCATCCGTACACCCGGGCGCTGATGGCTGCGACGCCACGCTATACCGATCCGTTCGCTTCGCTGAAACCAGTGGACGAGACGGTGCTGGCCGGACTTGCGGCCGAGATCGCGGCAGCCGACCAGGCCTGGAGGCGCCCGCATGGCTGAGCCGCTGTTTTCCGTGCGCGGGCTGAAGGTCGCGCTGCCCGACATGACGCGCAAGCCGCTTATCGGCCGCGCGCCGCTGGTCGAGATCCTAAAAGGCCTGGATTTCGACCTGCCCAAGGGCTCTGTCACCGGCATCGTCGGTGAATCCGGATCCGGAAAATCGACGCTTGGTCGCGCTTTGGTCCGGCTGCTGGAGCCGAGCGCCGGCAGCATCCGTTTCGAGGGGCGTGACATCATCCACCTGCCGGAGGCGGCGCTGCGGCCGCTGCGCCGCGACCTGCAGATGATCTTCCAGGATCCGATGTCATCGCTCAACCCGCGCCGCACCATTGCCAGCATCATTGCCGCGCCGCTGAAACAGAATGGGCTTGGCGACAATCTGAAATCCCGCGTCGCCGAGGCACTGCAACGCGTCGGCCTGCCGCAAAGCTTCGCCAGCCGCTACCGGCACCAGCTGTCGGGCGGCCAGCGCCAGCGCGTCGGCATTGCGCGCGCGCTGGCGCTGTCGCCGAAATTCGTGCTGGCCGACGAGATCGTCTCCGGGCTCGACGTCTCGACGCAGGCGCAGATCCTCACCTTGCTGGAGAAGCTCGCGGCGGAGATGGGCCTGACGGTCGCCTTCATCAGCCACGATCTGTCGGTGATCCGGCGGCTGTGCCAACAGGTGATCGTCATGCGCGAAGGCAGCATCGTCGAGGCGAGCGCCACGGATGCGCTGTTCGACAATCCCAAGGAGACTTACACGCGAGACCTGCTTGCAGCCATTCCGCTTCCCGAGATCGACGCGGACTGGCTGCGGCCGCCCGCGAAGGCGCCGGCATAAGACTTTTCATCCCGCACGCCGAAGAGCGGGCCTCGGACGTGCATGGGGGCGAAATCAGCCCGCGAACGGAGGGTAACATGAACTACGCAACCCGCGGCACGATGCTCGCCGCGATCCTGCTCGGCTCGATGGGAGCTGCGGCGGCGGATACGATCCCTGGCATGCGCGGCCACGACCACACCGGCATCACGGTTCCCGACATGAAGCAGGCGGTCGACTTCTTCACCGAAGTCGTGGGCTGCAAGAAGGCGATGTCGTTCGGACCGTTCGCCGACGACAAGGGCACCTTCATGCAGGATGTGCTGGGTGTCGACCCGAAGGCGGTGATCGAGCAGATCACGATGGTGCGTTGCGGCAGCGGATCGAACATCGAGCTGTTCAAATACACGGCGCCGGACCAGAAGGATCTGACGCCGAAGAACAGCGATATAGGCGGCTTCCACATCGCCTTCTATGTCGATGACGTCGCCGCCGCGAAAACCTATCTCGACGCCAAGGGCGTCAAGACCAGGATGGGGCCGCTGCCGGTCAAGGAAGGGCCCGCCGCCGGCCAGACCATCCTCTATTTCCAGGCGCCCTGGGGCTTGCAACTGGAAGCCATCAGCTATCCCTCTGGCATGGCCTATGAGAAGGGTGCCGAGACCGTGCTGTGGAGCCCGAAGAACCCGGAGAAATGATCTCCCGCGGCGCGCTTGCAGGGACGTCACGCAAGCGCGCCACGCAATCCCCGCCTAATCATTTCGACATAAAACTTTAAGCTTGAAATATCTGACCTCCGGCGCGATACTGAGGCATAGCAAGCGAAGAGGAGATCGCACAGATGAAGGTTGCGGTTCTCGGCGGCGGACCAGCCGGCCTCTACTTTGCCATTTCGATGAAACTGAGGGACGCCGCACACGACGTGACGGTTTTCGAGCGCAACCGCGCCGACGATACGTTCGGCTGGGGCGTCGTGCTGTCGGCCGAGACGCTCGATAATCTTGCTGAGAATGATCCCGTCAGCGCCGTCTGGATCAAGAAGCATTTCGCCTATTGGGACGACATCGCCGTCATCCATGACGGCGTGCGCACGGTCTCGTCGGGCCACGGCTTCTGCGGCATCGGCCGCAAGCGCCTGCTGGTGCTCTTGCAGCGGCGCGCGCGCGAACTCGGCGTCAAGCTGATGTTCGAAACCGACATTGCCGACCCAAAACCCTATATGGACACGCATGATCTGGTCGTCGCCGCCGACGGGCTGAACTCCAGAGCGCGCAACACCTTCGTCGACATCTTCAAACCCGACATCGACACGCGCAAATGCAAGTTCGTCTGGCTCGGCACCAACCAGAAATTCGACGACGCCTTCACCTTCATCTTCGAAAAGACCGAGCATGGCTGGGTGTGGGCGCACGCCTACCAGTTCGACAGCGAGACCGCGACCTTCATCGTCGAGTGCAGCGAACAGACCTGGGCCGCCTTCGGCTTCGGCGCGATGTCGCAGCAGGAGTCCATCGCGGTCTGCGAGCGCATCTTCGCCAAACATCTTGGCGGCCATGCGCTGATGACCAACGCCAACCACATCAGGGGCTCGGCCTGGATCAATTTCCCGCGCGTGCTGTGCGAGCGCTGGTCCTACAAGAATCTGGCGCTGATGGGCGACGCCGCGGCCTCGGCGCATTTCTCGATCGGCTCCGGCACCAAACTCGCCCTGGAAAGCGCGGTGGCGCTGGCCGACTATGTCGAGACCGAACCGGACCTCGAGGCCGCGTTCCGCAAGTATGAGGACGCTCGCCGCACCGAGGTGCTGAAGCTGCAATCGGCGGCGCGCAATTCTCTGGAATGGTTCGAGGAGGTCGAGCGCTATCTCGGCCTCGATCCGGTGCAGTTCAACTATTCGCTCTTGACCCGTTCGCAACGCATCAGCCACGAGAATTTGCGGCTGCGCGATGCCGAATGGCTGGGCGGCGCGGAAGAGTGGTTTCAGCGCCAGGCCGGTGCCGGCGGCAACAGGCTGCGCCGGGCGCCGATGTTCGCGCCCTTCAAGCTGCGCGACATGGTCCTCAACAACCGCGTCGTGGTTTCGCCGATGGCGCAGTACAAGGCCGTCGACGGCTGCCCGACCGACTGGCATTTCACCCACTACGCCGAGCGCGCCAAGGGCGGCGCCGGGCTTGTCTATATCGAGATGACCTGCGTCAGCCCGGAGGGCCGCATCACGCCCGGCTGCCCCGGCTTCTACGCGCCCGACCATGAGGTGGCTTGGAAGCGGCTGGTCGACTTCGTCCATGCCGAGACGGAAGCAAAGATCTGCGCCCAGATCGGCCATTCCGGCGCCAAGGGCTCGACCCGTGTCGGCTGGGAAGGCACCGACGTGCCGCTCGCCTCCGGCAATTGGCCTGTCATGGCGGCCTCGGCGATTGCCTGGTCGCCGCAGAACCAGGTTCCGAAGGCCATGGATCGCGCCGACATGGACAGAGTGCGCGACGAATTCGTCGCCTCGGCCGAAATGGCCGATCGCTGCGGCTTCGACATGCTCGAAATCCACGCCGCGCACGGCTACCTCCTGTCGTCTTTCATCACGCCGGTCACCAACCGGCGCACGGACGCCTATGGCGGTTCGCTGGAAAACCGCATGCGCTATCCCCTGGAAATCTTCCGTGCGGTGCGCGCCGCCTGGCCGGCGGGAAAACCGATCTCGGTGCGCATTTCGGCCAATGACTGGGTCGGGATCGAAGGCGTGACGCCGGCAGATGCCGTCGAGATCGCGCGGCGGCTGCACGAGGCCGGCGTCGACATCTGCGACGTCTCGGCCGGCCAGACCTCGGCCCTGGCAAAGCCGGTCTACGGACGCATGTTCCAGACACCGTTTTCGGACCGCATCCGCAACGAAGTCGGCATGGCGACGATGGCTGTCGGCAACATCTACGAGCCAGACCATGTCAATTCGATCCTGATGGCCGGCCGCGCCGATCTGGTCGCGCTGGCACGGCCGCATCTCGCGGATCCCTATTGGACGCTGCATGCGGCGGTGACGCTCGGCGACCGTGGCGTCAAATGGCCGGATCCCTATCTGCCCGGACGCGACCAAATCTACCGGCTGGCCGAGCGCGATGCGGCGGCGGGGCTGAAAGTATGACGGCCGCGACGACGATTCCCGGCAAGCACGCGCTGGTCACCGGCGGCGGATCCGGCGTCGGCCGGGCCATCGCGCTGGCGTTAGCCGAGGCTGGTGTCGACGTGACCATATGTGGGCGTCGCGAAGCTGAACTCGCGAAGGTTGCCAGCGAAAACGACCGCATCCATGGCATTGCCGCCGACGTCACCAATGAGGCGGCGATGGCCGGGCTCTACACGCAGGCGGGGGCCGCGCGCGGACCGTTCGACATCGTCGTCGCCAATGCCGGCATGGCCGGCAGCACGCCGGCGCACAAGACGACGCTTGCCGACTGGCAGCGGACGCTCGACGTCAATTTGACCGGAGCCTTCCTGACGGTGAAGCCGGCGCTGGCCGGCATGGCCGCGCGCAAGGCAGGCCGCATCGTCTTCATCGCCTCGACCGCCGGTCTGAAAGGCTACGCCTATGTCGCGCCCTATGTGGCGGCCAAGCACGGCGTCGTCGGCCTGATGCGGGCGCTTGCCGCCGAGACGGCGAAATCCGGCGTCACCGTCAATGCGGTGTGTCCTGGCTTCGTCGAGACCGACATGCTGGAGGAGTCCATCCAGCGCATCGTCGAAAAGACCGGACGCTCGGCTGACGAGGCACGGGCGAGCCTGGCCTCGACCAATCCGCAGGGCCGCTTCATCCAGCCGCAAGAAATTGCCGCCGCCGTGCTCTGGCTGTGCGGCAATGCTGCGGCGTCGATCACCGGACAGGCGATTTCGATCTCGGGAGGTGAAACATGGTAGCCGGCCCCCTGCCCGTGCCATCGGGACCCGGCAAGGACCGGCTGCGTCTTTGGATCAGGCTGCTGCGCGCCTCGCGCACGATCGAGGCCGAGTTGCGCGAGCGGCTGAAGAAGGAATTCGATACGACGCTGCCGCGCTTCGACGTCATGGCAGCACTCTACCGGGCGCCGGAAGGCATGCTGATGAGCGACCTCTCGCGCTTCCTGCTGGTCTCCAACGGCAATGTCACCGGCATCGTCGACCGTCTGGTTTCCGAAGGACTGGTGGCCCGTGCGCGCCGCAATGGCGACCGCCGCACCTCGATGGTGCGGTTGACCGAGGAGGGCACCAAGTCCTTTGCCACCATCGCCGCCGCGCATGAGGGCTGGATCGGTGAATTGCTGGGCAAGGTCAGCGAGGAGGATGCCCGCCGGCTGACCGGCATGCTGACCTCGTTCCGCAGCAACTGGGAGGGACGCGAATGACTGCAATGGCCGGCCGCAAGCCGAAGCATTTCCTGTGGGAGGTCGAGGGCCGGATCGCCAAGGTCCGGCTCGACCGGCCTGAGCGCAAGAACCCGCTGACCTTCGACAGCTATGCCGAGTTGCGCGACACGTTCCGCGATCTTGTCTATGCCGACGATGTCGACGCCGTGGTGTTCCTGTCCAATGGCGGCAATTTCTGCTCCGGCGGCGATGTCCACGACATCATCGGCCCGCTGGTCAAGATGGACATGAAGCAGCTCCTAGCCTTCACCCGCATGACCGGCGATTTCGTCAAGGCGATGCTCAATTGCGGCAAGCCGATCATCGCGGCGGTTGACGGCGTGGCGGTCGGCGCCGGCGCCATCATCGCCATGAGCTCCGACATCCGCATCGCGACGCAGGAGGCCAAGACCGCATTTCTGTTCACACGGGTGGGCCTTGCCGGCTGCGACATGGGCGCCTGCGCGATCCTGCCGCGCATCATCGGCCAGGGCCGCGCCGCCGAACTGCTGTACACCGGGCGCACGATGACGGCGGCCGAAGGCGAGCGCTGGGGCTTCTACAACAGGCTGGTCGATGCGGCGGCGCTCGAGGCCGACGCGCTGGAGATGGCGGCCCGCATCGTCTCGGGCCCGACCTTCGCCCACGGCATCACCAAGACGCAGCTCAACCAGGAATGGTCGATGGGCCTCGACCAGGCGATCGAGGCGGAAGCGCAGGCGCAGGCGATCTGCATGCAGACCCGCGATTTCGAGCGGGCGTATCGGGCTTTTGTGGCCAAGGAAAAGCCGGTGTTCGAGGGGAATTGAGGATGGGTGGATTATTAGAGACGTTGGCGGGACAGCGCCCCCCTCTGTCCTGCCGGACATCTCCCCCACTTGGGGGGAGATTGGCTGTCATCACCGCTTTCGCCAATTTTCAACGTCGCAAGGACGAGCGGGGCGTCGAAACCGCCAATCTCCCCCCTTGTGGGGGAGATGTCCGGCAGGACAGAGGGGGGCGCCGTAGAGCGCAAACCTCGCAGAGCTGCGGAGGCAACCATGCCTGACCGCTCCTTCCTCGCCTGGCCGTTCTTCGAAGACCGCCATCGCGAGCTCGCAGAACACCTCGACGCCTGGTGCGCCAAGAACCTCCCCGTCGATCATCGTGACATCGACGCTGCCTGCCGCAAGCTGGTGGCCATGCTTGGCCGCGATGGCTGGCTGAAGCCGACGGCTGTCGACACTGACAATCCGGGCCCGCTCGACGTGCGTTCCTTGTGCATCACGCGCGAGACGCTGGCGCGCCATGACGGGCTGGCCGATTTCGCTTTCGCCATGCAGGGGCTCGGCACTGGTGCGCTTAGCCTGTTCGGCACGCCGGAACAGCGGCAATGGCTGGCTAAGACGCGCGCCGGCAAGGCGATCTCCGCCTTCGCCCTGTCGGAACCGCGCTCCGGATCCGATGTCGCCAACACGGAAATGACGGCGACCCGCCATGGCGACAGCTATGTTCTCACCGGCGAAAAAACCTGGATTTCGAATGGTGGCATCGCCGATCTCTATGTCGTCTTTGCCCGCACTGGCGAAGCGCCGGGCGCCAAGGGCCTCTCGGCCTTCATCGTGCCGGGCGATGCCAAGGGCCTCGACATTGCCGAGCGGCTGGAAGTGATTGCGCCGCATCCGCTGGCGCGTTTGTCGTTCGACGAGGTTCGTGTTCCCACCTCGGCGCTGATCGGCAGGCCGGGCGACGGCTTTCGCATCGCCATGTCGGTGCTCGACGTGTTCCGCTCGACGGTCGGTGCGGCAGCGCTCGGCTTTGCCCGCCGGGCGCTCGATGAAAGCATCAACAGAGCGGCCGAGCGCAAGCTGTTCGGCGCGCCGATGGCCGAGTTGCAGATGGTGCAGGGCCATATCGCCGACATGGCCCTCGACGTCGATGCGGCGGCGCTGCTGGTCTACCGCGCCGCCTGGACCAAGGACATGGGCGCCGCCCGCGTCACCCGAGAGGCGGCGATGGCCAAGCTGTTCGCCACAGACAAGGCGCAGGAGGTGATCGACAAAGCGGTGCAACTGCATGGCGGCGACGGTGTCCGCAAAGGCCACATCGTCGAGAGCCTGTATCGCGAAATCCGCGCGCTGCGCATCTATGAGGGCGCTTCGGACGTGCAGAAGGTGGTGATCGCGCGGCAAGTGATGGGCGCGGCCTGAACGGGTCGTGACCACGGACTGAATTGTTTTCGACACGGATATTGCGGACCCGATATTGGATAGCGGAGAGACGACATGCACGAGATCCTGCAGCCGGAAGGCTGGGCAAAACCCGTCGGCTACGCCAACGGCGTGGCGGCGCGCGGCAAGCTCGTCTTCGTCGGCGGCCAGGTCGGCTGGAACGGGCAATGCCAGTTCGAGACCGACGATTTCGCCGGCCAGGTGCGGCAGACCCTCCAGAACATCGTCGCGGTGCTGGCCGAGGCCGGCGCGGAGCCACGGCACATCACCTCGATGACCTGGTATTTCACCGACAAGGCCGAATATCTCGGCAATCTCAAGGGGATTGGCGAGGCCTATCGCGAAGTGATCGGCCGGCATTTTCCGGCAATGGCCGCCATGCAGGTGGTGGCGCTGGTGGAGGACCGCGCCAAGGTGGAGATCCAGGCCACCGCCGTTATTCCGGAATAAAGAATTCGCATCCCCGGAATATCTTATTCGCGAAGGCCGGCTTGCCTGAGCAGCGGCAGCACGTGGTCGCAGAAGTAAGGCAGCTCCTGAGTGTAGTTGACGAAGGACAGGGCGATGCCCTGATAGCCGTGCGCGGCAATGGCGGCCATGTCGGCGGCAATCGTTTGCGGCGTTCCAACCAGCGGATAGGTGCCTGCGCCGCCGGCAAAACGCTGCCGGTATGCGTCATAGGCATGCGGGTCATGGGATTGCGAGAATTCCTTCTTGCCGGCCATATGCGCATCGACCGCCTCGTGATCCGCCAGATCGACGGCATAGCGCCTGTAATAGGCCTGCGCCTCTTCCATGGTCGGGCGGCAGACGACATGTGCCACGGTGTAGACGCCGACCTCCCGGCCAACCTTGTCGGCCCGCTCGCTGATGTCGGCGACATGCTTGCCGGCGTCGGCCATTTCGGAGAAGGTCGTAAACAGATAATCGCATCTGGCGGCGGCGAAATCGCGGCCCGGGCCGCCGAAAGCGGCGTTCATGGTCACCGGGCGCGGAAGCTGCAGGCTGGCCGGCCGGCTGACCGCCTCCTTGAGGTGATAATAGGTGCCTTGATACTCGAGCGGCTCCGCCGACGCGTAGAGCTTCTCCAGAATTTCGATCCATTCGGCCGCCTGGTCGTAACCCTTCTCGACCAGCGGTGTGCCGAACATGCCGAATTCCTTCGGGTTCCAGCCGCAGACGATGTTCAAACCGGCACGGCCCTGGCTGATGTGGTCGACGGTCGCCAGCGCCTTGGCGGCATAGAGCGGGTGCACAAGCGGCACGTGCACGGTCATGAACAGGCCGATGCGGTCGGTGGCCACGCTGAGCGCCGCCGCCCAGGTGAAGGTCTCGAACGACGATTCACGCACCTTGTTGCGGCCGCCAAAGCCACGCCAGCGTGCGATCGGCAACATGAACTCCAGCCCTGCGCGGTCGGCGATCTGGGCGGCCGTCAGATTGTCCTGCCAGCTCGCCGTCCAGCGCTCCGGCACATCCGATATGGCAAGACCGCCATCGGCGTTGGTCGAGAAGACGCCAAGCTTGAGTTTGTTGGAGCCGTGCAACGGATGTGCTTTGATCATCTCGGGAACTCGCGGGCGGGAGGCCGTAGGCTAGGCCCGCGCGAAAATATTTCAAGCCTGAAATAGCTTCGCGTCGCACTAGTTTGCCGATATGAACTTGGCGGGATGAGAGAAGGGATCGGCATGAACGAGTTCCGCCAGAAATGCATCGGCAAGACCAGCCTCGTCGGGTCCTTCTGCGCCATTCCGCATCCCGTCGCGGTCGAGGTGATGGCGCTGTCCGGCCTCGACTTCCTCTGCATCGACTGGGAGCACGCGCAGATCTCGCGCGACATCGTCGAAACGATGATACGCGCAGCCGATGTCCACCGTGTGCCGGCGATGGTGCGCGTTCCCGGCCATGCGCCCGAAGCCATCCAGGCGGCATTGGACAGCGGCGCGCAAGGCGTGCTGGTGCCACGCGTCTCGACACCGGCCCAAGCTGCGATGGCGGTGACGGCATCGCGTTATCCGCCGCTGGGCGAACGCGGCGTCGGACCCGGCCGCGCTGCCGGTTATGGCTATCGCATTCCCGAATATCTGGCCGGCGCCAATGACAGGATCGTCGTGGCGGTCCAGGTCGAAACCGCTGAGGGGTTGGCCAACATCGAGGCGATCGCCGATGTCGACGGCGTCGACGTGATCTTCGTCGGCCCCGGCGATCTCTCCGTGTCGATCGATGCGATCGGACCGAAGGGCGCCGACAAGCTCGCGGCTGCGATCCGCAGGATCATCGGCGTGACGATCGCGCACGGCAAGGCCTCCGGCATATTTTGCGCCAGCCCGCAAACCGTCGGCCAATGGGCAGCCGTCGGCGCCAGCTTTTTCGTCCTGGCCAGCGACACGATGTTTCTCGGTGCGGGCGGCGCGGCCAATTATGCCGCCGCCCGGGCGGAACTGGCGCGGAAAGACCCGCGCTAGCGCCCAGTCGAGCAGCAAGCCGGGAAACTTTTTTAAGCTTAAAACTTTTACCTTGAAAAGCGCCGCACTTTGGATAAGCATTCAAGATCGATGGAGACTGTCGGGCTGGAGGGTTTCCGGGCAGCTCATCGCGGGTGCTCCGGGTGGGAGGGGTTTCAGTCCTTTGTCGTTTGTGCTGCCCCAGTCATCGTCCAGCGCGCGCTGTGCCTTCGATCGCGTCCGCGCCCGGATCCGCGACCTGCATACCGAGACCAACCTTGCCGTGCCTGCGCGTGAAGGCGACCGCGACCAGATCGCGGCCACGGCCGAGCGCATGGTCGCCACATGAATTGACGCCCCGCTGGGAGGCGGGACGGCAAGAAACCGTGCGGGGCAGCCCGCTCGATCAACAACCAGAGGGAACACCCCAGAGGGACCACCAATGAAGCTCAACCGTCGCAATCTCATCCTTTTCGCCGCGGCAATCGGCATCGCCGCTGGACCGGCAACCGCCTTCGCCGCCGATGTGCTCAATGTCGGCGCCTACCCGACCAATCCGCCCTTCGAATACAAGAACGAGAGCGGCACCTTCGAAGGTTTTGAGGTCGACATCGTCAACGAGGCGGCCAAGCGCGTCGGCATGACAACCGACATCGCCGATCTCGGCTTCCAGGCACTGTTCGCCGCGACCACCTCGAAGCGTATCGACGTCGCCATCTCGTCGATCACGATCACGCCGGAGCGGCTGAAGTCGCAGTCCTTCACCCAGCCCTATTATGATTCCGACATGGGCATCGCCACCAAGACCGACAGCGCGGTCAACGCCGAGGCCGACCTCAAGGGCAAGATCGTTGGCGTGCTCTCCGGCTCGACCGGCGAGACCTGGGTCAAGGCGCACCAGGAAGCCGACGGCTTCAGCGACGTGAAGGGCTATGACACGCAGCAGAACCTGCTGCTCGACCTCAGCGCCGGCCGCATCGACGCCGCCGTCAGCGACATTCCCGGCATGGAATATTCCTTCACCAAGATGAAGGACCTGAAGGTCAAGCAGCGCATCAAGACCGGCGAGCAGTACGGCCTGATGATGACCAAGGACCATCCGCTGCTCGGCAAGCTCAACGACGCGCTGACGGCGATGAAGAAGGACGGCACGCTGGCCGCGATCCACAAGAAGTGGTTCGGCAGCGACGCCCCGGCCGATTCCTCGACCGTCAAGGAAATGCCGCTGCCCAAGGCCTGAGCTGCGGCCGACAGGACGGAAGGCGTGCCGGCTCCAAAAAGGGTCGGCACGTGCCGTTTTCACGCATAACCTTCCCGGGACCAGCATCCGTTCGGCAAAGCCGATCTTGATATTCCGGGTCGGGCTCTGGCGTCAGATGACGCAACACCGTTCGGGAATGCTCTGATGTCGCTGATCGACACTTTCTTCAACGCCGACGTCATCGCGTCGAGCCTGCCGGCGCTGCTGCGCGGCTTCCTGAACACGCTGCTGCTTGGCCTGCTCAGCATCGGTATCGGCATTCCCATCGGCCTGGTGATCAGCCTGTTGCGGCTCTATGCGCCGAAGCCGCTGCGCTGGCTGGCGGTCGGCTACACCGACATCTTTCGCGCCTTGCCGGTGCTGGTCGTGCTGATCCTGATCTACTACGCGCTGCCGTTCCTCGGCATACGCCTGTCGTCCTGGGCGTCGGCAGTGACCGCGTTCGCCATCATCATGTCGGCCTATTCGGCCGAAGTGTTTCGCTCCGGCATAGAGAGCATTCCGCGCGGCCAGTTCGAGGCCTCGCAGGCGCTTGGCCTGCCGTTCCTTTTGACCTTGCGCAAGGTGGTGCTGCCGCAGGCGGTGCGCGTCGTCATCCCGCCGATGACCAGCAACTGCGTCTCGATGTTCAAGGACACTTCGCTGGCCTCCACCGTGGCCCTGCCGGAACTGCTCAAGGAAGCGACCAACGCACAGTCGCTCTACGCCAACCCCTCGCCGCTGATCGGCGCCGCACTGGTCTATCTCATCTTCCTTTGGCCGATGGTTCGTCTCGTCAGCCTGCTTGAAGCCCGCTTCAAGGACGAGAAGGCCCGCTAGCCACCTACCACCCCGCAAGCACTTCGCAGGAGATACAATTGAGCAATCCCCAGGCCACTGGCGGCTTCCCCGTCGACACCATCCGCGCCATGTTCCCCGCCCTGCAGCGAGCCGGCGATTTCATCTTCATGGACAATGCCGCCGGGGCACAGATTCCGCAGAGCGTGCTCGACGCGGTGACCAACCACCTGGTCTCGCACAATGTGCAGCGCGGCGGCCGCTATGGCCGCAGCGTCACCGTCGATCAGTCGGTCGCCGATGCTCGGACAAGCGTCGCCCTGCTGATCAATGCCTACAGCCCGGCGGAAATCTGCTTCGGCATGAACGCCACCTCCTTCATCCGCCTGGTCAGCCTCGGCATCGGCCAGATGCTTTCCGAGCGTGATGAGATCGTCGTCACCGACATGGACCATGATGCCAACATCGCCACCTGGCTGGCGCTGGAATCCGCCGGCGCCAAGTTCAAATGGTGGCGCATGCGCGAGGATGGCAATCTGCATGTCAACGATCTCAAGCCGCTGGTTTCGGACCGCACTCGCCTCGTCGCCTGCACGGTCACCGCGCACTCGATCGGCTCGATCGTCGATGTCGCCTCGGTCGCTGACATCGCGCATAGGGTTGGCGCCGAAGTGTTCCTCGATTGCGTGCATTACGGACCGCACGGGCTGATCGACGTGCAGGCCTGGGATTGCGATTATCTCGTTTGTTCCGGCTACAAGAACTTCTCGCCGCATATGGGTTTCCTCTGGGGCCGCTTCGAGACGCTGAAACGCCTGCCGACCTTCCGCGAGGATTTCATCCCGGACGAGCCGCCCTACAAGGTCGAGGCCGGCACATTCATCTACGAGAACGTGTCGGGCATGGATGCCGCCGTGCAGTATCTTGAACTGATCGGCCGCAATCTCGCCCCCTCCAACAACCGCTCGCGGCGCGACAACATCGTCGCCGGCATGGGCGCCATCCGCGACTATGAGTTGCTGCTGGCGCGCGAGATGATGGGCGTGCTGAAGGCCTGCGGCGCGACCATCTACGGTGTCGCCGACGAGGCCCGCCTCAACGAGCGCGTGCCGACCTTCTGCTTCAACATCGGCAAGCTGTCGCCGCAGCGCATCGTCGAGGAAATGGCCGATATGCAGATCGGCATCCGCGACGGCCATATGTATGCGCCCCGCCTGATGAAACGCCTCAACCTGTCGATGGACAGCGGCGCCATCCGCGCCTCGCTGGTGCATTACAACACGGTCGAGGAGATCCACAAATTCGGCGAGGCGCTGCGCGCTATCATCGCCAAGCTGTCGTAGCCGGATGCGCCGTGCCTGACCTCCGGTCAGGCCGCCTTCTTCTTCGCCAGCCTCGCCTTGATGCTTGCCACGTCGGCGCGCGGCGTGGCGGCAAACAGCGTCCTGGTGTAGCTGTGCTTGGGGTCCGAAAAGACCTCGTCGCGCGAGCCGTATTCGACGGCCTCGCCGAAATACATCACCATCACATCGTCGGCGATGTAGCGCACCACCGACAGGTCGTGGCTGATGAAGACATAGGTCAGCTGGAATTCGTCCTGCAGGTCGGCGAGCAGGTTGAGCACCTGCGCCTGAACCGAGAGGTCGAGCGCCGAAACCGGCTCGTCCAGCACCAGCAGGCTGGGGTTCAGCATCAGCGCGCGGGCGATGGCGATGCGTTGGCGCTGACCGCCCGAGAACATGTGCGGATAGCGGTTGTAGTGTTCGTGGCCGAGGCCGACCTTCTTCAGCATCTTCATGGCGAGGTCGCGCCGTTCGGCCGCTGGCTTGTCGGTGTTGATGAGCAGCGGCTCGCCCAGCACGTCGCCGATCTTCTGGCGCGGATTGAGCGATCCGTAGGGATTCTGGAAGACGATCTGCACCTTGCGGCGCATTTCCTTGGTCAATCCGCCTTTGGCGATATCGACCTTGTTGCCGTCGATGAACAGCTCGCCCGACGTCGCGGGATCGATCAAGGTGATGATGCGGGCGAGCGTGGACTTGCCGCAGCCGCTTTCGCCGACGATGGCGAGCGTCTTGCCCTTGTCCACGGTGAAGGAGACGCCCTTGACCGCATGCACGGTGCGCGGCCCGGTGAACAGGCCACCGCCGATATGATAGTCGCGAACGATGTTCTTGCCTTCGAGGACCGTGGTGCTCATGCGGAGGCTCCCGCTACCGAGGGGGCAGGCTCGAACAGCATGTCGGAAACGGTCGGCAGCCGGTCGCCGACGGCATTTTCCGGCAACGCCGAGAGCAGCGCGCGCGTGTAATTGCTCTTGGGCGATTCAAACAGCGACAGCACGTCGGCCTCTTCCATCTTGCGGCCCTTGTACTGGACGATGACGCGGTCGGCGGTCTCGGCCACCACGCCCATATTGTGGGTGATCATGATCAGGCCCATGCCGTATTTGGCCTGCAGCGAGACGAGCAGATCGAGGATCTGCTTCTGGATGGTGACGTCGAGCGCGGTCGTCGGCTCGTCGGCGATCAAAAGCTTCGGATTGCAGGCAATCGCGATCGCGATCATGACGCGCTGGCACTGGCCGCCCGACATCTGGTGCGGAAACGAGCTCAGCCGTTCTTCCGGATCGGCAATGCCGACCAGCTTCATCAGCTCGATGGCGCGGGCCCGGCGCTGGGCACGGTCCATGCCCATGTGGAAGCGCAGCACCTCCTCGATCTGGAAACCGACGGTGAAGCACGGGTTGAGGCTGGCGATCGGCTCCTGGAAGATCATCGAGATGTCCTTGCCGACGATCTTGCGGCGTTCGGACGGGCTGAGCTTCAACAGGTCGACGCCGTCGAAGGCCATGCGGTCGGCCTTGACAGTCGCGGTGTTGGGCAACAGCCCCATGACCGCCAGCATCGACACCGACTTGCCGGAGCCGGACTCGCCGACGATCGCCAGCACTTCGCGCGGCTCGATCGAAAGGTCGATGCCTTGCACGGCCATGAACGGCCCGGCGGCGGTGTCGAAGGAAACGGTGAGGTTCTTGATCTCGAGCAGGGACATGCTCACGACCTCTTCAGCTTGGGGTCGAGGGCGTCGCGCAGGCCGTCGCCGATCAGGTTGATGGCAAAGACAGTGATCAGGATGGCGAGGCCTGGGAAGGTCACCACCCACCAGGCGCGCAGGATGAATTCGCGCGCTTCGGCGAGCATCGTGCCCCATTCGGGTGTCGGCGGCTGGGCGCCCATGCCGAGGAAGCCAAGGGCGGCGGCCTCGAGGATGGCGTTGGAGAAGGACAGTGTCGCCTGCACGATCAGCGGGGCGATGCAGTTGGGCAGGATGGTGACCAGCATCAGCCTGAGATGGCTGGCGCCGGCGACCTTGGCCGAGACCACATATTCGCGGGTCTTTTCCGCCATCACCGCGGCGCGGGTGAGCCGGGCGAAATGCGGCTGCAGCACGAAGGCGATGGCGATCATGGCGTTGACGAGGCCGGGGCCGAGCACCGCGACCAGCACCAGCGCCAACAGCAGCGATGGGAAGGCCAGGATGATGTCCATGATGCGCATGATCAGCGTGTCGACCCAGCCACGGCAGTAGCCGGCGAGCAGGCCGAGGATGACGCCGGAGATCAGCGCCGTGGTGACGACGACGAAACCGATGGCGAGCGAAAAGCGCGAGCCATAGATCAGGCGCGACAGCATATCGCGGCCGACGGCGTCGGTGCCGAGCAGGAACTGCGCGTTGCCGCCCGCCTGCCAGGCCGGCGGCGTCAGGAAGAAGTCGCGGAACTGATCGTCAGGCGAATGCGGTGCGAGCAGCGGCGCGAAGATGGCGATCAGGATCAGCAGGGCGAAGACGAAGAGGCCGATCACCGCGCCCTTGTTGATCGAGAAATAGTGCCAGAACTCGGCGAACATCTGCAGCCGGGCATCCTGCGGCTTGACGACGGTCGCGGCTTCGATGGTGGCTGGGCCTTCATTGGTCATGTCAATTCGCCCGGATACGCGGGTTGATGACGGCGTAGAGCACGTCGACGATAAGGTTCACCGACATGACGATCAGCGCGATCAAAAGCAACCCGCCCTGCACGGTGAAATAGTCGCGCTTGGAGATGGCGTCGATCATCCATTTGCCGATGCCCGGCCACGAAAAGATGCTCTCGGTCAGGATGGCGCCGGTGAGCAGCGTGCCGACCTGCAGGCCGATGGTGGTGACGACCGGGATCAGCGCATTGCGGAAGGCATGCAGGCCGATGACACGGCGCGGCGCCAGGCCCTTGGCGCGCGCGGTGCGAACATAGTCCTCACCCAGCACTTCGAGCATAGCCGATCGCGTCTGCCTGGCGATGACCGCCAGCGGAATGGTGCCAAGCACGATGGTGGGCAGTATGAGGTGCGACACCGCCGAGCGGAAGGCGCCCTTCTGCCCCGAGATCAGGGAATCGATGGTCATGAAGCCGGTCACCGGCTTGAAGAAATAGAGAAGGTCGATGCGGCCGGAGACCGGCGTCCAGTGCAGCGTACCGGAAAACACGATGATCAGCAGCAGCCCCCACCAGAAGATCGGCATGGAATAGCCGGCGAGCGCGGTGCCCATGGTCAGCTGGTCGAACCAGGAGCCACGGCGGATGGCAGCGAAAATGCCGAAGGCGACACCGAAGATGACGGCGAAGATCATGGCGAAGATGGCGAGTTCGACCGTGGCCGGGAACCGCACCAGGAAATCCTTCAGCACCGGTGTCTTGGTCGAAAACGAGGTGCCGAAATCGCCGCTGAGGATGTTGGTCAGGTAGGTCAGATACTGTTGCCAGATCGGCAGGTCGAAACCGAACTGATGCATCAGCGCCGTGTGGCGTTCGGGCGACAGGCCACGTTCGCCCGCAAGCACCAGCACCGGATCACCGGGCAGGATGCGCACGAAGCCGAAAGCGAGGATGGTTATCCCGATAAAGGTCGGGATGATGAGGGCGAGCTTGCCGAGGATGTAACGCAGCATGGCGGGCGAGGTGGGGCGGCGCCCTGTGGCGCCGCCCCGTTTCGCGAACCTTATTCGGCGATATCGACGCCGTCAAAGCGATGGATGCCGAGCGGATCCATCGCAAAGCCGGAGACGGTCTTCTGCATCGGCATGAACACCTTGGAGTGGGCGAGCGTCGCCCACGGTGCCTGCTCCTTGAAGATGACCTGCGCCTGTTCGTAGAGCTTGGTGCGCTCGGCCTGATCGGAAACCGTCTTGGCCTTGTTGATGAGCGCATCGAAGTCCTTGTTGCACCATTCCGCGCGGTTGTTCGAACCGACGGACGCGCAGCTCAGGAGCACGCCGAGGAAGTTGTCCGGATCGCCATTGTCGCCGGTCCAGCCGACGATGACGGCGCCGTCGTGATCGACCGCCGAAGCGCGCTTGAGGTATTCACCCCAATCGTAGCTGACGATGTTGACGGTGACGCCAACCTTGGCGAAGTCGGCCTGGATCAGTTCGGCGGTGCGGCGCGCGTTCGGCATGTACGGGCGCGACACGGGCATGGCCCAGACGTTCATCTTGAGGTCCTTGACACCGGCCTCTTCAAGCATCTTCTTGGCCGCGTCCGGATCGTACGGATCGTCCTTCACGTCCTTGTTGTAGGACCACATGGTCGGCGGGATCGGGTTGATCGCCACCTGGCCGGCGCCCTGGAACACGGCGTCGATAATGGCCTTCTTGTTGATGGCCATGTTGAGCGCCTTGCGGACGCGCACGTCGTCGAACGGCTTCTGCTGGGTGTTGTACATCAGCGCGCCGACGTTCAGGCCTTCCTGCTCCGCGACCGTCAGGTTCGCATCAGCCTGCAGGCCGGCGATGTCGGCCGGTGCCGGATACGACATGATGTTGCATTCGCCGGCCTTCAGCTTCTGCGCGCGAACCGCCGGATCGGTGGTGATGGCGAACACCAGATCGTCGATCTTCTGCTTGCCGCCCCAATAGTCCGGGTTGGCCTTGTAGCGGATGGCGGCGTCGGTCTGGTAGTCGACGAAGATGAACGGGCCGGTGCCGACCGGCTTCTGGTTGAACAGTTCAGGCGTCTTGTCGGCCTGCAGCTTGTCGGCATATTCCTTCGAGACGATCGAGGCGAAATCCATGCCCAGCGTCGGAATGAAGGTGATCGCCGGTTCCTTGAGGGTGAACTTCACCGTCAGGTCGTCAACCTTCTCGACCTTGGTGATGTTGTCGCCGAACTGATCATTGTAATAC
Source organism: Mesorhizobium sp. M8A.F.Ca.ET.218.01.1.1 (assembly GCF_004791165.1). GTDB lineage: Bacteria > Pseudomonadota > Alphaproteobacteria > Rhizobiales > Rhizobiaceae > Mesorhizobium. The sequence goes on from NZ_SRUZ01000001.1 coordinate 545,736, forward strand.
TGATAGGCGATGCCCGGTATGTACTGGAACCAGGGGCCGTTCTTATCGACCTGGCGCTGGAACGAGAACACCACGTCGTCGGCGTTCAGGTCGCGGGTCGGGGTGAAGTAGTCGGTGGGCGCGAACTTGACGCCCTTGCGCAACTTGAAAGTATATTCCTTGCCGTCGTCGGAAATGGTCCAGCTATCCGCCAGGCCGGGCGAGACCGAGGTCTTGCCGTGATCGAATTCGACGAGGCGGTTGAAGACGGTACGCGAGGACGCATCGAACGTCTGTCCCGCGGTGTACGGCGCCGGATCGAAACCTTCTGGCGACGCCTCCGCGCAGTAGACCAGAGTTTTCGCGTTGGCCACGCCGCCCAGGACGCTTGCAGCCAGCAACGCGGCTGCAAAAGTCAATTTCTTCTTCATTGAGCACTCCCTGATGTTCTTCCAAGCCCCTCTATCAGGCTCGCGAAGCGCGCATATAAGCACCGTTTTTCCGGGTTTGGAACACCCCGTTTGCTTACCCCGCGGGAAGCAGGAAAAAAATCCGCCATTTTGCTAAATGGCAGAAAAAATTAGCAGTTCTTTCTATTCACGAGATTATTAACGACCGCATTTTTTTATTGATCCGACGTCCGGCGACAGGGGTGCCGCGCCCCTGTCTTCATCGGCCGCGGATGCGCGAAGATGCCGGTTCCAGCTGTGGCCGGCGGGAAAGATTTACGGCGGCAAATCTTTCGGCGTCCTGCCGCTGGGGCAAGACTTGCACCGCCGCCGATAGAGGCAATACATAGATGGACAACTGGCGGCAGCGGAGGGCGTCTCCATCAATCCGGGGGCGGTGCGGCACAGGCCAACGAGAAACAGGCGACCAGGGTTGTCGAGGAGGAACGGGTGGCAAAAGCGTCGAAGAGCCCAGTGAAAGCGCCGGCCAAGGCGGCCTCGAAACCAGCCGCCGGTGGAGACGGGCAAGGCAAGGCCGCGGGCAAGGCAGCGACCGCGAAGGCGGCGCCCAAACCCGCCAGGAATGCCCCCCCGGCGAAAGCCGCGGCCACAGCCAGCACCGCCACGAAGCCGGCTGCGAAAGCCGCGCCGGCAAAGGCGCCCGCGGCGAGGACGGGATCGGGCAAGGCCGGACCGGGCAAGGCCACGACGACGAAGAACTCGCCACCAGCGAAGACCGCACCGGCCTCGAAGCCGGCGACGGCGACCAGCCAGCGGCTGCCGAAGGCGCTTACCGAACTCGCCGCCGGCCTGCCGCAAAAGCCATGGCTCAACAGCTATCCCAAGAACATGCCTGCCGAGATCGGCGCCCTGCCCTACGGTTCCATCGGCGACTTCCTGGTGGGCGCCTGCAAGCAGTTCGCCGGTCAGCCGGCCTTCACCTGCATGGGCAAGTCCATCACCTACGCGGAACTCGAACAGCTTTCGGCGGCCTTCGGTGCCTATCTGCAGTCCACCGGATTGCAGAAGGGCGCGCGCGTCGCCCTGATGATGCCGAACGTGCTGCAGTATCCCGTGGCGATGATGGCGGTCGCCCGCGCCGGCTTCACGGTGGTGAACGTCAATCCGCTCTACACGCCGCGCGAACTGGAGCATCAGCTCAAGGATTCCGGGGCACAGGCCATCGTCATTCTCGAAAACTTCGCCAACACCTTGCAGGCGGTCGTCGCCAGGACCTCGGTCAAGCACATCGTCGTCGCGGCCATGGGCGACCTGCTCGGCGGCCTGAAGGGTTCGATCGTCAATCTGGTGGTGCGCCGCGTCAAGAAAATGGTGCCGGCCTGGTCATTGCCCGGCCATGTCAAGTTCAATGCGGCGCTGAAGGCCGGACGCGGCATGGCTTTCAAGCCGGCCACGGTAGCCGCCAACGACGTCGCCTTCCTGCAATATACCGGCGGCACCACCGGAATCTCCAAAGGCGCGACCCTCTCGCACAGCAATGTGCTGGCCAATGTCGCGCAGAATGCGCTGTGGCTGCAGGACGCCTACACCGTCAAGCCAAAGCCGGCGCATCTCAACCTCGTCTGCGCACTGCCGCTCTACCATATCTTCGCGCTGACGGTGAATGCGCTGATGGGCATGCAGATGGGCGGCCAGAACATACTGATTCCCAATCCGCGCGACATTCCAGGCTTCGTCAAGGAAATGGGCAAATACCCGATCCATATCTTTCCGGGCCTCAACACGCTGTTCAACGCGCTGCTCAACAATGAGGACTTCCGCAAGCTGGACTTCAAGCCCCTGCTTCTGACCTTGGGCGGCGGCATGGCGGTACAGAAGGGCGTCGCCGAGCGCTGGAAAGCGCTGACCGGTTGCCCCATCAGCGAAGGCTATGGCCTTTCGGAGACCTCGCCGGTGGCGACGGCCAACAAGTTCAGCTCCGGCGAGTTCACCGGCACCATCGGCCTGCCGCTGCCCTCGACCGAAATCGCCATCCGCGACGACGACGGCAACAACGTGCCGCTGGGCGAGGTCGGCGAGATCTGCATCAGGGGACCGCAGGTGATGGCCGGCTACTGGAACCGGCCGGACGAGACCGCCAAGGTGATGACCGCGGACGGCTTCTTCAAATCGGGCGACATGGGTTTCATGGACGAACGCGGCTACACCAAGATCGTCGACCGCAAGAAGGACATGATCCTCGTCTCCGGCTTCAACGTCTATCCGACGGAACTCGAGGAGGTGGTGGCGGCGCATCCGGGCGTGCTCGAAGTGGCGGCGATTGGCGTGCCGGACGAGCATTCGGGCGAAGTGCCGAAACTGTTCATCGTCAAGAAGGACCCGGCCCTGACCGCAGAGGCCATCACTGCTTTTTGCCGTGAGAACCTGACCGGCTACAAGCGGCCCAGATACATCGAGTTCAGGACCGAATTGCCAAAGACGCCGGTCGGCAAGATCCTGCGGCGGGCGTTGCGCGAATAGTGGCCGACGATCCCGCCGACTTCGATGCGCCCGGCCGACGCCTTGATCCGGCAGAATTCATCAGGACGAATTTGCGCCTTGCCCCAGTGCGGGCGCTTCCTGAAATCCAGCTTTACACCGCTCACCCGGGCAGCGGGCTGAGGCGGCTCGTCGGGTCCGGCGACGACCTGGACGAGTCCGAGCCGCAGCCACCCTATTGGGCCTATGCCTGGGCCGGCGGCGCGGTGCTGGCGCGCCATATTCTCGACCATCCGGAGATCGTGACGGGCCGCCGCGTGCTCGACCTCGGCGCCGGCTCGGGCCTTGTCGCCATCGCCGCCGCGAAAGCCGGCGCAGCGGAAGTGATCGCCGCCGAGATCGACCGCAACGGCGTCGCCGCGATCCGCCTCAATGCCGCGGCCAACGCCGTCGAGATCACCATCCTCGACAAGGATCTCACCACAGGCCCGCCACCGGCCGCCGACCTCGTGCTGGCGGGCGACGTGTTCTACTGCCGTGAGGTTGCCTTGCGGGTTATGCCGTTCCTCGACCGCTGCCTGGCATCAGGCATCGAGGTACTGGTCGGCGACCCCCGCCGCAACGATTTGCCGCTCACCCGGCTGCGATTGATCGCTGAATATGAGGTGCCGGATTTTGGGGATGCAAAGGGGATTGCGAGCAGACCGAGCGGGGTGTTTTGGTTTAAGGCGGAAGAGCGGTAGGGCGCTGGGCGCAGGCCGATAGCTGGAACGGCCGGGGTTCGAGCCAGTGCTTGCTTAGGTCGAATGAACGTCTGGTTAGCGCCTAATTCCGGTCGTTCATCCACCGATTCCTGTGGAATGGCGCGCCCGGCATAGCGAAGATGGGCACTCAGACCATTGGCAAATTGCGGTGTCACTTAACTCGTTTGCATGCTGATCGGCAAAGCGCAGCAGACCCGCTAGGTCAGGAGCCATTGATGTGAGGCGCGTGATCTGATTCAGGCTCCGCGACCCTAGACCCGCCTTTATCGTGGTCCCCAACCAGGCTTCCGATCAGGTTTCGGACCCAGCGGTGGCCAGCATGCCTATGACATCTCTCGTGCCAAATCAGACTGACATTGAATTGTTCACCTAGCCAGGGCAGGTCAACCATCATGAGTTTTTCTGATTGCCTAATAAATAGGCGCCTTGGCACGAGTGCAACCAAATCACTATCTAAGACGATCTCCGGCAGGAGCAAAAAGGAGGCCGCTGACACGACGACGTTGCGTCGGTAACCAAGTGTCGCCAAAGCACTGTCCACTGGCGTTTCGAAGTCGCCGCCCCGCGGTGACACCACAACGTGTTCCAATTCGACATATTCGTCTATTGTCATACCCGATTTCAGCCGTGGATGACCGTGTCTTCCTATGAGGACATAAGTTTCGTCGAATAAGTGACACGTCCGTAGGTGCGGGGCCGACCGCTCGGGAGTAGCGATAACAAGATCGACTTCTCTATTCCCCAATTGCTGCTCCACCAGCTCGGGCACCAGATGCCGTACGGCCACCCGTACTCCCGGCGCCGTCTGCCGGAGAGCCAAGACGAACGGCATCACCACTGCTGCCTGGATATAGTCAGAACAGCCGATCGATACGGTAAGCTCGGCCTTGCCGGGATCAAAGTCCTGATGAGAATGTAACGCGTTGCGCACGTGATCCAGCGCGTCTCTCAGTTGCGGTGCAAGTTCGATTGCCTTGGCGGTCGGGATCATGCCTCGACGAGTCGGGAGCAGAAGCGGGTCGTCAAACAAATCCCGAAGCCGTGCTAGTTGCGCGCTTACAGCCGGCTGACTGAGGTGCAGTTGATCTGCCGCTTTCGTTACGTTTTGTTCGGCAAGCAGCACTTCGAGCGTCGCCAAGAGATTGAGGTCGATGCGACTGTCATTCACCGTGTCTATTCCTAGTCGCCGTTTAATCATTTCTATATATGATCATCGCGGCGCTGCCCGTCAACGGCTTGGCCGCCTAATGGGAAGCTGTCTGTGTTGGCGTCGGGCCGCTGGCGCGAAAGCGATCGCTGCTGTTCTTACGATTGGTAGAGAGCCGCCAAACTGGAGCGGAGGGAGCCGTGCGGCACCGACGGGCCAATCGAACGCCCGCGTGAAAGTGCCAACGTGGCGATCAGCGGTTAGATATCCGCTATCTGGATAGCACGGGTCAAGATAATCGATTTCACAAATCTTAGTCAGATACTCATGTTGAGGCCAGCCGGGCTTCCAATCCCGAGCCGGAGGCATCGAGTGATCTCAGTCAGCATCCCATACCCGACTAGCTTAGCGCGCGCTTTGGCGCGAACTGCTGCAACGAAACAAGCATTCTGCTGGTGATCGAGGAGCCTCGCCGCGCCGTCAACAGTGTAAGTATCGAAATCGATGTCGGCATCATCGAGCCGAGCGCGCCCGGGGGGGGCACGCAAAATCCCCGAAAACGTCTGTGTCACCAACGCGCAAGCCCTGGCGCGCAATTGATACCGATCGGGAACATCAGACACAGCTCTCAACAACTACGGAGACCATCTCGTGAAAAGAAATATTCTCATCGTTTACGCACACCCTGAGCCCACTTCGCTGACACGGCAGCTGGTCGACGTAACCGCTGAGATGTTGTCGGCGGCGGGGCACACCGTGGTCCATTCGGACCTCTACGGCATGAAGTGGAAGGCGGGGTACGACGCCGATGACTTTCCGATGCGCAACAACCCTGAGCGACTGTCGTTCATCATGGAATCGGGCCAAGCTTACGCAAGCGGGCATCAGACGCCCGACGTGATCGCCGAGCAGCAGAAGCTGCTCGCGGCCGATGCTGTGGTCCTGCAATTCCCGCTGTGGTGGTACGGCGTGCCCGCGATCTTGAAGGGCTGGATAGAGCGAGTCTATGCCTTCGGTTTTGCCTACGGCTATCAGAATGGCTCCAACGAGTTTCGCTTTGGCGACGGCATCCTCAAGGGCAAGCGAGCGCTGGTCAACGTGCAGGCAGGCGGCCCAGTGGCCGATTATGGCCCGCGGGGTATCAACGGGCCGATAGAGCAACTGTTGTTCCCGCTGACTCATGGCGCGCTGTTCTATCCCGGCATGGACGTGCTCCCGACGCACGCGGTCTATGGCGCGGGTCACGTTTCGACGGCGGAGCAAGTGGACGCGATCAAGGCAGCATGGCGTGTACGTCTCGCCGGGCTATTCACCGACAAGCCGATTCCCTTCCGTTCGCAAAACGGCGGCGACTTCCCCGATCGCCACACCATGGCCGACCACGTTGCGCCGGGCCAAACCGGCCTCGCCGCGCACTTTGCCGATCTGATCGACGCATAAAGAGCAACACCGATGTCGCCTGCATTGTTCGCGCTTGCCGTGGCGGCCTTCGCCATCGGCACGACGGAGTTCGTCATGATCGGGCTTGTCCCGGATGTCGCGCGCGATCTTACGGTAACGATACCCCAAGCCGGTCTGCTTGTGACTGGCTATGCCCTGGCCGCGACCGTTGGGGCGCCGACGGTCACGGCCCTTACTGGAAGGCTTCCCCGCCGCGGGCTTGTGGTGGACTGATGAGCCTGTTCACGCTCGGTAATCTGCTTGGCGGCGCTGCACCAACTGATGAAGTGCTGCTGGCCGGTCGGATCGTGACAGGAGTGGCGCACGGCGTGGTCTTCGCCGTCGGCGCGCCGATTGCGATGAGCCTGGCGGATCGTGAGCGCGGCGCGCGGGCGGTGGCGACGATGTTCGCAGGGCTCACCCTTGCAATGGTCATCGGTGTCCCGTTCGGCACAATCGTCGGACAGAGCCTTGGGTGGCGTGCACCGCTGCTGGCGGTGGCTGTGCTCGGCTCCCTCACGGCAGCGCTATTGCGACTTTTGTTGCCGCGGGAAATTCCCCACGCTCCGACCGCCGGTTTAAGGTCGCAGTTCGCCGTATTGGCGAAGCCCCGCCTCCTGGCGCTCTATTTCATCGCCATGAACGGGTTCGGCGGATCATTCGTGGTTTTCACCTTTCTCGCACCGCTGCTGACGGAGGTAACCCACGTGTCTCCTGCCGCAGTCAGCTTGGCGTTCATGGCATTCGGCGCAGCTGCGGTGGTCGGGAATTTTGGTGGGGGCCGGCTTAGCGATGCACTCGGCACGCGGCGCAGCCTGATGGCAGCGCTGGTCGGTCTGGTCCTGGCCCTTGCGACGCTGCCCTTTTCGGCCCCGCACGTCCTGACAATGTTCGCCAACCTGCTCCTCTGGTCTGCCTGCTGCTTCTGTCTTGGCCCGATCGTTCAGTCTGGCGTGGTCGCGGCCGCGGAAGAGGTCGCGCCCGACGCGGTCGCGACTGCTTCGGGTGGAAAGCGGACATTGCGCCTACGGCAACGCCGACCTGCATAGCAGACGTTTTGCCGTGGCGCCGTTCGCAAAAAGGATGGCGTTTCAGGAAACGTTGTGCGCAGCTTTCAGTTCAGTCGGTATTACCCTTCGGCGGTCAACGTCGTCAGCCGTTTAAGCGGAGAACATCATGATTTCACCCTACATAATAAACATTCCTGACGAACGGCTCGCCACGATCAGAGCCAAGGTCGAGGCTTATGACTGGAGCCAGCTGCCGAATGCGGGGGGCTGGTCAGCGGGGGTCGGGGTTGATGACCTCAAGCGACTCGCCGCGTATTGGCGGTACAGCTACGACTGGCGTGCGGTCGAACGGCGCCTCAACGCGCTGCCCAACTTCACGGCCGACGTGGAAGGCGAGCACCTCCACTTCGTTCATGTGAAGGGCGACGGCTCCAAGCCGCCCGTACTGCTTCTCCACGGCTGGCCGGGCTCGTATCTCGAGTTCGAGCGGCTGTTGCAGCCGCTCGCAGCGGACGGGCACGACGTTGTCGTCCCCTCGCTTCCTGGCTTCGCGTTCTCCAACCCGATCACGCGCCCGATCGGCCCGCGGCGGGCTGCTGCACTCGTGCATGGGCTGATGATACAACTTTTCGGCGACGCGCGGTATTTCGTTCAAGGGGGCGATTGGGGCCACGGCATCGCGGCCTGGGCAGCGCATGATCGACCGGACGCTCTGCTCGGCATTCATATCAACATGATGACCGTGCGTGCGGAGGATGCCGCTCCGACGACCGACGAGGAGAAGTCCTTCGCCGCCAAGCGTGCCGCGATTGCCGATCGGGAGAGCGCCTACTTTCACGAGCAGGAAACCCGTCCGCAGACGCTCGGCGTCGCGATGGCCGACAGCCCGGTCGGAGCGGCGGGCTGGATACTCGAGAAGTTCGGCAAGTGGGCCGATCTTCCGACAACCGCCGATGGCGACCCCGACATCTGGAGCAAATTTTCCGAGGAGGAACTCCTCACCAACATCATGCTCTACATCGCGCCGGCATCGTTCGTGACGGCAACCTGGATCTACTACGGCAGCCGGCTTGAGGAGTCGCGGATGCTTCCGGCCGGCACCCGCATCCAGGTGCCGACCGGCGTTGCGGCCTTCCCCGATCCAGTGTTCTTGCCGCCGCCGCGCTCGTTCGCGGAGAAGACCTACAACATCGTGCATTGGACCGACATGCCGCGGGGCGGGCATTTCGCCGCGCTGGAAGAGCCGGAACTGATGCTGGCCGACCTGCGCGCCTTTATCGCGACGGTGTCGGGAGCGCGCTTTGGCTGCTTTCGGGACCATGGATTGACTGCCTAAACGTCTCCAATTGGAAGCTTCCTGCCATTCGGAAGTGCCCGCCGCGCACGGCAGTTATCCAATCGCCAAGACCCGAAAGCTGACTGTCCGCTCACGGCCCCATCTCGGCCATCGAAGTCAAACCACCTTCCCACCCCTTCTCCGGATCACGCCGTCTCCTTGACCCGTGCGGCCAGAAAATCCGGCAGGTCGGCAACCGAATCCAGGATGACGTCGGCGATCTCGGCCAGCGATTCGCGGGTGCCGGTGCCGGAGAGCACGCCGATCGCAAGGCCGCAGCCGCCGGCGCGCGCCATTTCGAGATCGTGCCTGTTGTCGCCGACCATGGCGATCTCGCTTGGCTTCAGGCCGGTGAGGTCGCAAAAGGCCTGGATGGTGTCCGGGGCCGGCTTGGGATTGGCGACGGCGTCATATCCGTAAGCGGCATCGAACAGTTGTGCGACGCCGAGCGTGACCAGCGTTTTTTCGGCGCCGCTGGTCGAATCGTTGGTGGCGACGCCAAGCCGGTAGGATCGCTTGTGCAGCAGGGCCAGCGTGTCGACGACATCAGGCAGCGCCACCGCCATCGCCGAGCCCTGCACCGAGGTAATCTCGTTGAAGCGGGCGACGGCCAGCATCTGATCCTCGTTGGACAGGCGCGGAAACCACAGTTCGACGACGTCGAGATTGGTGCCGGAGGCAAAGATGGAGTCGGGCTTGAAGCGCCGGTTGGCGAAATCGAAACCGGCGGCCGCGAGCAGCCTGTCGGCCTTCCAGCGATCGCCGTCGGCTGCATCCATGGCCATGAAATCGGCAACGCCGAGCCAGGTCGCGTTGAAATCGACAAGTGTCCCGTCCTTGTCGAACAATATTCCCTTGATGTCTGCCAAACTTTTCACTCCGAACCACGCAATTGGCGGATGTATCCCACAAGGCCAGCGGTCGACGCGTCGCGCTTGGCGGCACTTTCCTTGCCTTCCACGACAGGCAGGAGGCCGGTCGCCAGTTCCTTGCCGAGCTCTACGCCCCACTGGTCGAAGGAGTTGATGTTGAACAGCGTTCCCTCGACGAAGACGCGGTGCTCGTAGAGCGCGATCAGCCGGCCGAAGGTGCGCGGGTCGAGCTTGCGGTAGAGGATGGTCACCGAGGGCCGGTTGCCGGAGAAGACACGATGCGGCGCGATGCGGTCGACATCGGCCGGCTTCATGCCCTTGGCCAGCATCTGCGAGCGCGCCTCCTCCAGCGTGCGGCCCTTCATCAAGGCTTCCGACTGCGCCAGGCAGTTGGCGAGCAGCAGGTCGTGCTGGTGCTTGAGATCGGGCTCGTGGCCGACCGCGGCGGCGAGGAACTCGACCGGGATCAGATCGGTGCCCTGATGCAGCAGCTGGAAGAAGGCGTGCTGGCCGTTGGTGCCGGGCTCGCCCCAGACCAGCGGCCCGGTCGGCGTCGTCACCGGCGTGCCGTCAAGGGTGACGCTCTTGCCGTTCGATTCCATGTCGAGCTGCTGCAGATAGGCCGGCAGCCGTGACAACCGCTGGTCGTAGGGGATGACCGCGCGGGCCGGATAGCCGCAGATCACGCGGTGCCACCAGCCGACCAGCCCCAGGAGCGCCGGCAGGTTCTTCTGGAGCGGCGCGGTGCGGAAATGCTCGTCCATCTCGTGCGCGCCGTCGAGGAAGGCGCGGAAATTCCTCGGGCCGATGGCGATCATGACCGGCAGGCCGATCGCGCCCCACAACGAATAGCGGCCGCCGACCCAGTCCCAGAAGCCGAAGACGCGATCCGGCGCGATGCCGAACTTGGCCACCAGGTCGAGCGCGGTCGAGACGGCGGCGAAATGCTTGCCTACGGCTTCCTTGCCGAGCGCTTTCTGCACCCAGTCGCGCGCCGTCTGCCCATTGGTCATCGTCTCGACCGTGGTGAAGGTCTTGGAGGCAATGATGAACAGCGTGGTTTCGGCGGACAGCCCCTTCAGCGTGTCGTGGATATGGGCGCCGTCAATGTTGGAGACATAATGCGCGCGCGGACCGTCATGATAGGGAGCGAGCGCCAGCGTCGCCATGGCCGGACCAAGGTCAGAGCCGCCGATGCCGATGTTGACGATGTCGGTGATCTTCTTGCCGGTGGCGCCTGTTGCCTTGCCCGAGCGGATCGCATCGGCGAAGGCGCCCATCGCGTCGAGCACGGCAATGACATCCGCCTTGACGTCCTGGCCGTCGACCGTGGCCCCCTTGCCGCTGAGGTTGCGCAGCGCCGTATGCAGCACGGCGCGGTCTTCGGTGACGTTGATCTTCTTGCCGGCGAACATGGCGGCGCGGCGTCCTTCGAGATCGGCGGCGGCGGCCAGTTTTTCCAGCAAATCCATGGTCGGCGCGTCGACGGCGCATTTCGACCAGTCGAGCAACAGGTCATCATCGGTGGCGGAAAATGTGTTGAAGCGCTGCGGATCGGCGGCGAAGACCTGGCGCATGTCGCCAGGCGCCGCGGCGCGATGATCGCGCAGGGCGGCAAGCTGTTTCTGGAAGGCTGACTGATCCACTGGCGGGGACTCCTGGCGTTTTGGACGCACCATATCAGACCGGATGTTTCCGGCGCGTGTCGTCGCGCCACAACTATTGAGCCGAATTCCATCCGGTCAATACGCGGCGATGACGCAGCGCATCACGATGCGATGACACAATGTATCGGGCGGCGAGGTGGTCGCGGCTTATTTCGAGCTTGAAGGATCACTGGCATAAATCCCAAAGATCAGAAAAATTGATTGGCGCAACCCCTTGTGCCACGGTTACGTTCGGCTGGTCCAGCCAAGCAAAAAAGCTGGCCATCGAGGAACATCTCCCATGCCACAGAGAAACGACACGGCGATATGGTCCGGCCTGTTCCGGATTTCGGCCGAATCCGGCCAAACCTTGCAGGCGCAGATCCGCCAAGCCATCGTGGCCGCCATTCTCGACCGCCAGATCGCCGCTTCGATGCCGCTTCCCTCCTGCCGGATCCTGGCCGAGAAACTCGGCGTGGCGCGCGGCACGGTGGTGCTGGCCTTCCAGCAGCTCGTCGACCAGGGTTTCCTGGTGGCGCGCGAGCGGCGCGGCCATTTCGTCAATCCCGAAGTGCTGGCGACGCCGGCCAAGCCGCACCAGAAGGCGCCCGACCAGGCCAACGAGATCGACTGGAAGGCGCGCCGGCAGATCGCGGCCAGCGACATGCCGCCGCCGGCCAAGCACGAGAACTGGATCAAGTCGTCCTACCCCTTCGTCTACGGCCAGTTCGACCCGGCGCTGTTTCCGACCGCCGAGTGGCGCGAGTGCAACCGCATGGCGCTGGCCGTGCTGGAGATCCGCAACTGGGCGTCCGACATGGTCGACCGCGACGATCCGCTGCTGATCGAGCAGATCCAGGCACGGCTCTTGCCCAGGCGCGGCATCTTCGCCAATCCCGACGAAATCATCGTCACGCTGGGCGCCCAGAACGCGCTCTACATGCTGGCCTCGCTGCTGATGACCAAGGGCTCGAAAGTGGCGATGGAGGATCCGGGCTACCCCGATGCACGCTCGATCTTCCGCCTCGCGGGCGCCGACATCGAGCCGGTGCCGGTCGACCAGTCGGGTATCGTAACCTCTTCCATTCCCAATGATTCCGGCTTCGTCTTCGTCACCCCCAGCCATCATTGCCCGACCATGGTGCCGATGTCGGCCGAGCGACGGCAGGACCTCCTGGCGCGCGCCAACCGGCACAACCAGATCATCATCGAGGACGGCTATGACAGCCAGCTTCTCGACGAGGCACCGCAGCAGGCGCTGAAGAGCCTCGACCGCTCCGGCCGTGTCGTCTATGTCGGCTCGATGTCGAAGACGCTGGCGCCGGGCCTGCGGCTTGGCTACATCGTGGCCTCGGCTGGACTGATCGCCGAACTCCGGGCGCTGCGCCGTTTCATGCTGCGCCATCCGCCGGCCAACAACCAGCGCGCCGTGGCATTGTTCCTCTCGCTCGGCCATCACGAAGCGCTGGTGCGGCGGCTGTCGAGCGCCTTCGACGAGCGGCGCAAGCGCCTGGTCCATGCGATTTCCGCCTTCTTGCCGGAGTGGCGCTCGACGGATTCGGCCGGCGGCACCTCGCTTTGGCTGGAAGGACCACGGGGTACCGATTCCCGCGGTTTGGCCGAGGCCGCCGCCTCGCGCAGCGTCATCATCGAGCCGGGCGACCGCTTCTTCGACCGTACCGAAAAGCCTTCGCGTTTCATGCGGTTGGGCATTTCCTCGATCGCGCTGCAGCACATCGAGCCCGGCATCCGGGAATTGGCCACCGCCGCTGGCCGCAGACCCGCCGCGGCCTGATCCATTCTTCGATCCTTTGACGGGAGCCGCCTTCAAGCGGCTCCCGCTCCCTTTTCTCTGGCATACTCGACTGAACCCGCTGGCTCATAGGCTGTGCCAATGCCGGCGGCATAGTCGTGGCACAAAGGGGAAGAAGCAGCCGATGGTGGACCAACCGCCGCGCTGTTTCTCAGGAAAGGTGGAGTGTTTTCCATGTCAGTGGTTCTTGAAAAGCAGGACGCGGCGGATCAACGCTCCCGCCGCTCCGGGGGGCGCGAAGCGCGTCGCGCGATGCGGGCAGCGCCGCTCGCCGACGACATCAAACCGGTGCGTGCCGGCCTCGAGGGCGGCAGCTACGGACCACTCAAGGGCAATGATCGCGAGCGTATCCACGAAGCGGTGCTGACGCTTCTGGAGACAGTCGGCTTCGCCAACGCCATCCCCTCCTGCATCGAGGCGCTGACCCAGGCCGGCGCCACCTATGGCGATGACGGCCGCATCCGGTTCCCGCGCGCGCTGGTGCTCGAGACGATCAAGAAGGCGGCACGGAATTTCACCTTGCACGGCCAGGATCCCAAACACGACATGGTGATACAGGGCAAGCGCGTGCATTACGGCACGGCGGGTGCCGCCGTGCATCTGGTCGATGTCGAGAAGCGCGAATACCGTGAGTCGCTGCTGCAGGACATCTATGACGCGGCCCGCATCGTCGAAGGGCTCGACAACATCCATTTCTTTCAGCGGCCGATGGTGCCGCGCGACATTCCCGATCCGCTCGAAATGGACTTCAACACGCTCTACGCCTGCGTGATGGGCACGTCCAAGCATGTCGGCACCTCGTTCACGGTGCGCGAGAACGTGCAGCCGGCGCTCGAAATGCTCTACGCGATTGCCGGCGGCGAGGACAATTTCCGCGCCAGGCCGTTCGTGTCGAACTCGAACTGCTTCGTCGTGCCGCCGATGAAATTCGCCGAGGATGCCTGCGGCGTGCTCGAAGCATGCGTCGAGGGCGGCATTCCAATCCTGCTGCTGTCGGCCGGACAGGCCGGCGCCACGGCGCCGGCGGCGATTGCCGGCGCCGTGGTGCAAGCGGTGGCCGAAGTGCTGGCCGGTCTGGTCTATGTCAACGCCATCAAGCCGGGGCATCCGGCGATCTTCGGCACCTGGCCGTTCGTATCGGACCTGCGCACAGGCGCCATGTCGGGCGGCTCGGCCGAACAGGCGGTGCTGACCGCCGCCTGCGCCCAGATGGCGCAATTCTACGACCTGCCGGGCGGCTCGGCCGCAGGCATGACGGATTCGAAGCTGCCCGACATCCAGTCCGGTTATGAAAAGGGCATCACCGACGTAATGGCCGGCCTTGCCGGGCTCAACCTGGTCTATGAATCGGCCGGCATGCATGCCTCGCTGCTCGGCTTCTGCCTGGAAAGCCTGATCATCGACAACGACATGCTCGGTCATTGCCTGCGCTGCGTGCGCGGCATCGAGGTGACCGACGAAGCGCTGTCGATCGCCACCATCGCCGATGTCTGCCTGAAAGGCCCGGGGCACTATCTCGGCAACGAGCAGACGCTGCGGCTGATGCAGACGGAATATTTCTATCCCGCCGTTGGCGACCGGTTTTCGCCGAAGGAATGGAATGAGAAGGGCCGGCCCGACATATTGCAGCGGGCGATCATCGAGAAGAAACGCATCCTTGCCGAGCGCTTTCCGCGCCATGTGCCGAAGCTGCTCGACGACAAATTGCGCGCCCGCTTCGGCGACATGATCAAGCTGCCGCGCGGCGGTATGGGCGGGTAGCCGCTCCTCGTCAAACAGTCTACTCGGCTGCCAGCCCGTAGTGTTCGACGACTTCGGCGTTGATCAGCTTGGCGTGCAGCGCCATCAGCACGATCTGGGCATCGAGGCCGTCGCCGGCTTCGAGAGCCGCCTCGATCCGGCGCTCCGCATCGAGCCGCTGTTGCGGACCTTGCGCCCGCTCGAAGGTTTCCGGTCCGGCGATGCAGTAGCTGAACAGGGTCGCCACCCGCGGATAGGCCCGCGGCGGCGGTTCCTCGGGCCAGTGGTCCTTCATCAGATTGACGATGGTGAGTTTTACGCCCTCCGGCACCAGGGCCGGATGCAGGTCGGCGCCGCGCAAGGCGGCATCGAGCTGCCGCAGATCACCCGAGCGGCCGAACATGCCGAGAAAGCCAAGAGAAGAGCGTCGTTGCGCCATGAGTGTCCAATCCGTTTTCCCACCAGTTAGGTGGTTGGCCGGCGGAATACAAAGATAGTGACCGGCGTCTATCCGCTCACCGCCAGCAGCAAGACGCCGGCCAGGGCCGACCCGGCAAGTGTCGGCAGCATGCCGACCTTCAGCCTGAGGATGGCAATCATGGCGGCGCAGGACAGCAGTGCGGCGCGCCAGTCGATCGACGACGGCACCGGCACGTTCATGCCGAGGCCCAACTTGCGCACGTCGTGGAAGATGACGTGCAAGGCAAACCATAGAGCCAGGTTCAGGATGACGCCGACCACGGCGGCGGTGATGGCGCCGAGCGCAGCCGACAGAGCCTTGTTGCCGCGCAGGGCCTCGATATAGGGCGCGCCGAGGAATATCCAGAAGAAGCAGGGCGTGAACGTAACCCATAAGGTCAGCAGCGCTCCAAGCGATCCGCCAAACAACGGGCCTATCGCGCCGGAGTGGCGAAAGGCGGCGATAAAGCCGACAAACTGCAACACCAGAATGAGCGGCCCCGGCGTGGTCTCGGCAAGCCCGAGGCCATCGACCATCTCGCCGGGCGCCAGCCAGCCGAAGGATTCGACGGCCGCCTGTGCGACATAGGCAAGAACCGCGTAGGCGCCGCCGAAGGTGACGACCGCCATCAGGCTGAAGAAACCGCCTATCTGCGTCCATACGCTGTTTGTCCCGGTGAGCGCCCAGAGCAACAGAACCGGCCCGAGCCAGATCGGCAGCCAGATCGCGATAATGCGCGGCGCATGCCATCTTGTCGGTCTGGCATGGGCCAGTTGGCCGCGCTCGAACATCAGGTCGACCGCGCCCTTGATGTCGGGAGCATCGTTCTTGCCGTGCGCCGCACCGGAAAACAGGGCTGGCGCGACGCGGTTTCCCGCCCATCCCACCAATCCCACAATCAGGACGATGAGCGGGAACGGAATGCTGAGGACATAGATGCCGAGAAAAGCGCAAAGCGCGATCGCCACCATCACCCGGTTCTTCAAGGCGCGGCGGCCGATGCGGATCACCGCCTCGACCACGACCGCGAGCACGGCGGCCTTGACGCCGAAGAACAGAGACTCGACCAGCGGGACATCGCCGTAGAGCGCATAGAGGATGCTCAAGGTGAGCATGACGAGTGCGCCCGGCACCACGAACAGGATGCCGGCGACGAGACCGCCGGCCGTCCTGTGCAGCAGCCAGCCGATGTAGATGGCGAGTTGCTGGGCTTCGGGACCGGGCAGCAGCATGCAGTAGTTCAAGGCATGCAGGAAACGCTGCTCGCCGATCCAGCGCCGATCCTCGACCAATTCCTTGTGCATGAGCGCGATCTGCCCCGCTGGCCCGCCGAAGCTCAGCAATCCGATCTTCGCCCAGAGTTTCGTGGCTTCGCGGAAGCTCGGGACCGCCGGCACCTCGACGATGTCTGCACTTTCTCCCGAAATGAGGCTGCTCATGTTGGCTTCGCCCCGCCCGGCCAGTTGTGCGTCTCCTCAGTGGCGTCGCGGCACCAGCGGAAGAACGCGTCATAGAGAACCATCCCCGCCTCCAGCTGTTCCAGATCGTCGCGGAACATGCGTGACAGGCCAAGCGAGGCGGCAAGGAATCCGGCGGCTTGGGGAACGAGATCGAGCCTGGCGGTGTCGGCCGCGCGCACGATCGTGGCAAGGCGATCGAGTGCCTGGGATTCCAGCCCGAACTCCTCGATCATCGTGTCGAAGGTGCAGCGTTCGCCGCGATGGCTCCAGAATACATTGTCGATGTCGAAGGGCACGGCCTGAAAGCGGTCCGCGACAGCAGGCACTTCGGCCGCCTCGACAAAGAGGAAGACCGCATGCGGATCGACGAAGCGCCGGATCAGCCAGGGGCAAGCGATGCGATCGACCTTGGGGCGAGCCCGCGTCACCCAGACGGTGCGGCCTTTTTCATCGCGGAACGGGATCTTGGCGGCGTGGACCAGTAGGCCGCCGGCATCACGCCAGGCCTCGAAACCGCCTTCGAGGGATTCGGCGGCAACGCCCTGGTGCCGCAGCCAGGCGGCCACGCCTTGCGAGAGCTTTTGCCCCTTCTGGCAGACCACGGCCACCTGGCTGCCGGCAAGGTCGGCTGCCCAGGTCGAGACGGTCTTGAAGTTGCGCCGGTGCGAGGCCGGCAGCGGGCGCGGGTCGGCATCGTAGTCCTCATCGAGGCGGACATCGACGATTACAGGCGCGCCGGGCAAACCAACCAGACGGGATAGTTGCTGTACGGTAATTTCGGTTGTTGACGGCATGGCGTCCACCTCCTGAAAAGAGAAGCTTGGACGCGAACATTGGGCTGACGCCTCACGGGGTGGTCGCGATGCACCCCTTGCGGTGATGTTGGAATTGTTGGGCGGTCTTGTCAAGGACGGAGCATTCCCGGCTACGCCGTCAGACCGGCGGCCTGATCGATCAGGCCGCCGGTCCTCGTCCATCCTCATCCGTGACCAGCCAGGAATAATCGATGACTATTCCGTGGAATAATCAGTGATTGTCGCGAGGCACGCCCATGGTATGGGCGACATCCTGGTATTTCACCGCCGGCTTCAGCACCATGCCGGCCGAGAACTGGTCGACCATGCCGCGCTGGATCTCCTGCCATGGCGTCTGGTGCTGGGGATAATGGTAGCCGCCATCTTTCTGCAGCTCGGCGCGCCGCCGCGTGATCTCGTCGTCGCTGACGAGGATGTTCGCGGTGCCTTTCCTCAGATCGATGCGGACGCGGTCGCCGGACTTGAGCAACGCCAGACCGCCGCCGACCGCGGCTTCCGGCGAGGCATTCAGGATCGACGGCGAGCCCGACGTGCCGGACTGGCGGCCGTCGCCGATGCAGGCCAGCGCGTGGATACCCTTCTTGATGAGGTAGGCCGGCGGCTGCATGTTGACGACCTCGGCGCCGCCGGGATAGCCGACCGGGCCAGCGCCGCGCATGAACAGGATGGTGTGCTCGTCTATGCCTTGCGCCGGGTCGTCGATGCGGGCGTGGTAATCCTCCGGCCCATCGAAGACCATGGCGTTGCCCTCGAAGGCTTCCGGGTCGTTCGGGTTCGATAGATAGCGCTCGCGGAATTCGGGCGAGATGCCGCTCATCTTCATGATCGCCGAATCGAACAGATTGCCCTTGAAGTTGATGAAGCCGGCATTGGCCTTCAGCGGCTCGGCCACGGTGCGGATGACGTCGGTGTTCTCGTTGGCGACCCCCTTGCAGTTGTCGCCGATCGACTTGCCGTTGACGGTCAGGGCATCGGGGTGCGGCAGCATTCCGGCCTTCATCAGCTCGGCCACCACGGCAGGCACGCCACCGGCATGGTGATAATCTTCGCCGAGATATTCACCCGACGGCTGCAGGTTGACGATGAGCGGCACCTTGAGACCGACCTTCTGCCAGTCATCATTGTCGAGCGGCACGCCGAGATGGCGGGCGATCGCGTTGAGATGGATCGGCGCGTTGGTGGAACCGCCGATCGCCGAATTGACGACGATGGCGTTTTCGAAGGCCTTGCGCGTCATGATGTCGGACGGTTTCAGGTCCTCGTGCACCATGTCGACGATGCGCTTTCCAGTCTCATAGGCGATCTGGCCGCGCTCGCGGTACGGCGCGGGGATGGCGGCCGAACCGGGCAACTGCATGCCGAGCGCCTCGGCCAGCGAATTCATCGTGGTGGCGGTGCCCATCGTGTTGCAGTAGCCCGTGGACGGCGCCGAGGAGGCAACGATGTCCATGAACTCGTCATAGTCGATCTCGCCGGCCGACAGGCGCTGGCGCGATTCCCAGACGATAGTGCCCGAGCCGGTGCGCTTGCCCTTGTGCCAGCCATTGAGCATCGGGCCGACCGACAGCGCGATGGCCGGGATGTTGACGGTGGCCGCCGCCATCAGCAAGGCAGGCGTGGTCTTGTCGCAGCCGATGGTCAGCACGACGCCGTCCAGCGGATAGCCATAGAGCACTTCGACAAGGCTGAGATAGGCGAGGTTGCGGTCAAGGGCGGCGGTCGGCCGCTTGCCGGTCTCCTGGATCGGGTGACAGGGGAATTCGAAAGGAATGCCCCCCATCGAGACGATGCCTTCGCGCACGCGCTTGGCGAGCTCGATGTGGTGCCGGTTGCAAGGCGAAAGATCAGAGCCCGTCTGGGCGATGCCGATCAGCGGTTTGCCCGACATCAGCTCGGCGCGTGTCAGCCCGTAATTAAGGTAGCGCTCGAGATAAAGCGCCGTCATTCCCGGATTGTCGGGATTGTCGAACCACTCCTGCGAGCGGAACTTTTTCTTTTTCGTAGGGGCGCCAGCCATCATGGTCTCCGTATTTGTATGACAAATCGATATGACAACGCGCGGATGCAGGCAAGGGGCACGCGTGATCTGAATCCGGACTTTGGTGCGATAGACAGCTATCGAGCCGCGCGCTACGACCAATCCGACATCGGCGATCGGGGAGGTTTTGATGGCTTTGGTGATCGAAGGCGAGGAACGTATCGCCGCACCCGTGCAGAAAGTGTGGGAAGCGCTGAATGACCCGGCCGTCCTGAAGGACGCCATTCCGGGCTGCCAGAGCCTGGAAATGAAATCGGCGACCGAGATGGCGGCGACGGTGGTGCTGAAGATCGGGCCGATCAAGGCGACCTTCAACGGCGAAGTGACGCTGAAGAATCTCAAGCCCCCGCATGCCTACACCATCCAGGGCGAAGGCAAGGGCGGCATTGCCGGCTTCGCCAAGGGCGGTGCCGACGTCACCCTGACCGCCGACGGGCCGGACGCGACGGTCCTCAAATATGCTGCCAAGGCGGAAGTCGGCGGCAAGATCGCGCAACTCGGCAGCCGACTGATCGAATCGACCTCGAAGAAACTGGCCGGACAGTTCTTTTCGGCATTCGGCGAGAAAGTCGGCGGCTGATCCCTCCCCTCGAGGGGTCAGTCAAACACGATGCTCGGCACCGCGGCTTCCGCCGCGCCGCGTTCCTCATTGACCCTGTCCCAGACCTTGGAAGCGATATCGCGATAGATTTTCGCCTCGGCGCCGTCGGGCTTGGAGACAACCACCGGCGTGCCGGCGTCCGAGCTCTCGCGAATGCCCATTTCCAGCGGCACCTCGCCGAGGAAGGTGACGCCCAGCCTCTCTGCCTCGCGGCGTGCGCCGCCATGGCCGAAAATATCGTAGCGCTTGCCGGTATCCGGGGCGAGGAAGTAGCTCATGTTCTCGACGATGCCGAGCAGCGGCACATCGACTTTTTTGAACATATTGAGACCCTTGCGGGCATCGATCAGCGCCAGGTCCTGCGGCGTCGAGACGATGACGGCGCCGGCCAGCGGCACCTGCTGGGCCATGGTGAGCTGGGCGTCGCCGGTGCCGGGCGGCATGTCGACGACGAGCACGTCGAGCCGCCCCCATTCAACCTCGCGCAGCATTTGCGTCAGCGCCGACATCACCATCGGCCCGCGCCAGATCATCGGCGTCTCCTCATCGACGAGGAAACCCATCGACATCACCTTGAGGCCATAATTCTCCATGGGTTTCAGGATCTTGCCGTCGACCGTCTGCGGCCGGCCATGGATGTTGAGCAGCCTGGGCATGGATGGGCCATAGATGTCGGCATCGAGCACGCCGACCCGCAAGCCATTGGCGGCAAGACCGAGCGCCAGATTGACGGCCGTGGTCGACTTGCCGACGCCACCCTTGCCGGAGGCGACCGCGATGATCGCCTCGATGCCGGGCACACCGCGCTTGCCGTGGCTCTGCGAAGCAGGAGCATGCGGAGCCGCGCGCGGTGCGGCGGCGGGCGGTGCCGGCCTGGGTGCGGGGCGCGATGGAACCGGCGCCTCCATGCCGCCGCCTTTCTTTTCAGCCGTCAGCGCGACGACCGCGCCGGCAACGCCGGGAATGGCCTTCACCACCCGCTCGGCGGCGGCGCGCAACGGCTCCATCTCCGGGGCGCGCGCGGCGGGAACGGTGATCGAGAAGAACACTTTCGAATCGGCAATGAAAATCTCGGAAACCATGCCGAGGTCGACGATGTTGCCGGTGAAATCCGGCCCGTTCACCGTCTTCAGGCGCTCGGTGACGATTTCCTTGGTAATGGACATGGCGGTTATTCCCTGGCGTTCGGCTGCAGCTCACATAGTGCAGAACGCGGACGGCTCCAAGCGCCACGCCGCGACATCACCGGGCCAGGCTGAGCGCCAGGTAGGTGAGAGCGGAAATCGCCGCCGTCGCCGGCAAGGTGACGACCCAGGCGACAACGATGTTGCCGGCGATGCCCCAGCGGACGGCCGAGATACGCCGAGCCGCGCCGACACCGATGATGGCACCGGTGATCGTGTGCGTGGTCGAGACCGGGACGCCGAGCCAGGTGGCTGCGAACAGGGTGATCGCGCCGCCGGTCTCGGCGCAGAAACCCTGCATCGGATTGAGGCGCGTGATCTTCGAGCCCATTGTGTGGACGATGCGCCAGCCGCCCAAGAGCGTGCCCAGCGCCAGCGCCGACTGGCAGGTGAGGACGACCCACAGCGGTACATAGAACGAGGTGCCGAGCATGCCTTGCGAATAGAGCAGCACGGCGATGATGCCCATGGTTTTCTGGGCGTCGTTGCCGCCATGGCCGAGCGAATAGAGCGAGGCCGAAAAGAACTGCAGGACGCGAAACGTGCTGTCGACAGCGAATGGCGTCTGTCGCACGAACAGCCATGAAACCACCAGGACCAGGAGAAGCGCCAGGACGAAACCGGTTGCCGGCGACAGCACGATCGCGGCGACCGTCTTGCCCAGGCCCGACCAGACGATGGCGCCGAAGCCCGCCTTTGCGACCCCGGCCCCAACCAGCCCGCCGATCAGCGCGTGCGAGCTGCTCGACGGAATACCGGCGATCCAGGTGACGATGTTCCAGACAATAGCGCCGACCAGCGCCGAGAAGATCACCGCCGGGGTGACGACACTGACGTCGACGATGCCCTTGCCGACGGTCTCGGCGACATGAAGGCCGAAGAACAGGAAAGCGATGAAATTGAAGAAGGCCGCCCACAGCACCGCATAATGCGGCCGCAGCACCCGCGTGGAGACGATGGTGGCGATGGAGTTGGCCGCGTCGTGCAGGCCATTGAGAAAATCGAAGAACAGCGCCACGGCGACGAGGCCGACGAGCAGGGGAAAGGCGATGGTCGCTTCCATCGCTAGACGTTCTCGATGACGATGCCGCTGATCTCGTTGGCGACGTCCTCGAAACGGTCGACCACCTTCTCGAGCTGGCCATAGATTTCCGAGCCGATCAGATAGGCCATCGCATCACCGCCATTGTGGTGCTTGAACAAATCCTTCAAACCCTGCTCATGCAGGTCGTCTGCCCGGCCCTCGGCACGCATGACCTCCTCGGCGAGTTCATTGAGGCGTGTGCTGTTGGCGCCGACCTTGGCGAGCAGCGGGATCGCCTCCGCGACCAGCTTGGCGGTGTCGACGATGACGCCGCCCATTTCCTGCATCAGCGGATCGAATTCGCGCTTTTCGAACAGCCGCACCGTCTTGACGGTCTTGTGCATCGTGTCGATGGCGTCATCCATCGATTGGATCAGATCCTTGATGTCGCCGCGGTCGAAAGGCGTGATGAAAGACCGCCTCACCGCAAGCAGCACCTGCGCGGTTATGTCGTCCGCCTCGTTTTCGAGATCGATGATCTCCTGGCACCTGCGTTCGATATCCTTGCCCTGGAGAAGCAACTGGAGTGCCTCGGCGCCGGCGACCACGGTACGGGAATGCTGTTCGAACAGGTCGAAGAAGCGATCCTCGCGCGGCAACAGCTTGCGGAACCAGCCCAGCATGTTCGTCCCTCCCTGCGCACCAGTTGCATCCACATAGCGTCGCACGCGGCCGCAGGAAACAGTAAACCGGCTGAAAGATGTGGATCGGCGCCGTTTGAAGGCACAACTTGCAGCAAGGGCGCATGTCCTTGACGCTCGTCAAGCGGCTGGGCGGCCCTACTTCAGAAATGGCACGTTCGACGCAGTTCAATGACGAGGGAACAACCAGGAAAGGAGACGATCATGCTTGAAAACAGCAACGCAACAGCCAATCTCGCGGTCAGGGACCTTGCCAAGGCAAAGGCTTTCTATGAGGGGACGCTCGGCCTGAAACAGGTGCACGATGAGGGCGGCGAATTGATCGTGTACAAAAGCGGCGGCACCACCATCAATGTCTATCGTTCCAAATTCGCGGGGACCAACAAGGCGACTGCGGTGACCTGGATGGTCGGCGACAAAATCGCCGATGTCGTCAACGCCCTCAGGTCAAAGGGTGTCACCTTCGAGCATTACGAGATGTCCGGCCTGACGATGGAGGGTGACCTCCATGTCGGCGGCGGCATGAAAGTCGCATGGTTCAAGGATCCGGACGGCAATATCCTCAATCTCGTGGACCGGTAAATCTCGGGATCGGGCAGCGCGGCGCGAGAGTTTTCCTATGCATGCCGTCACCCCAAAACCGAAGTCACTTTTGGGCGACATGCATTGGATGATTGAGCACGGCACCATCTGGCGCGCCGCCGCCGCGCCGGATAGCCTCCGCCAATGATCGAAAAGCTGGAATTCTTCATCGCGCTGGCCAGGGAAGAGCATTTCGGCCGGGCCGCGGAAGTGTGTGGCGTCACCCAGCCGACGCTGTCGGCCGGCATCAAGCAACTGGAAGGCCAGCTCGGCGTCATGCTCGTCCTGCGCGGCTCGCGCTTTCAGGGCCTGACGCCGGAGGGCAAGCAGGTGCTGGTGTGGGCGCGCCGCATCGTCGGCGACTCCAGAACCATGCGCGAGGAGATGCGGGCGGCGCGCCACGGCCTCTCCGGGCGCATCCGTATTGCCGCCATCCCGACAGCATTGGCCATGGTGGCCAGATTGACGACGCCCTTTCGAGACAAGCACCCGGGTGTCACCTTTTCGGTGCTGTCGCGAACCTCGATCGAAGTGCTTTCGCTGCTCGGCAATTTCGATGTCGATGCCGGCATCACCTATCTCGACAACGAACCGCTGGGACGGGTGACCAGCGTGCCGCTCTATGACGAGCGCTACCAATTGATCACCGCAATCGGCAATCCCTATTCCGACCGCGACAAAGTGACATGGGCCGAGATCAGCCAGCTGCCGCTTTGCCTTTTGACGCCGGACATGCAGAACCGCCGCATCATCGACCAGCACCTGGCCGAAGCCGGCGTGCAGGTGCGGCCGACGCTGGAATCGAATTCGATGATCGTGCTGTTCTCGCACATCCGGACCGGCAAATGGTCATCGATCATGCCGCTCAACCTTGCGGAAACATTCGGTTTTTCCGAACCGATCCGGGCCATTCCGATCGTCGAGCCCGATGCCAGCCACACGGTCGGGCTGGTCGCCGCACCGCGTGAGCCGCACACGCCGCTGGTCCAGGCGCTGCTGGACGAGGCGATGGCGCTGGCAGACGATTTCCGGGCGCACCGCTAGGCTAGACAATGCTAGCTGAAGCCCATCGATAGAAATTTTCTATCGAGCAACGAAACCGCTTTATTGATTTCGCGGGTTTCCTCTGATTTTGTAAAGACTTAGCGCTAAAAGCTATCGACCAGGGAGGGCGCTGCATGACGATGCAGCCTGCAAGTACCGAGATCGCGCCACGCACTGCGGCGATTATCCAGGAGTTGAAGGACCTCGAGGGTCCGTTGCTGCCGATCCTCCACGGCATTCAGGAAGAGTTCGGCCACGTACCGCACGACGCCGTGCCCGTGATTGCCGATGGGCTGAACCTGTCCAGGGCCGAGGTGCACGGCGTCGTGACCTTCTATCACGATTTCCGCGCCCGCCCGGCCGGCCGGCACGTGCTCAAGCTCTGCCAGGCGGAAGCCTGCCAGTCGATGGGTTCGGATGCGGTCGCAGCCAGGATCAAGCAGTTGCTCGGTATCGATTTCCACGAGACCACGCGTGACGGATCGGTTACGCTCGAGCCGGTCTATTGTCTCGGACTGTGCGCCTGTTCGCCGTCGGCGATGCTAGACGGCGAGGTGATCGGACGGCTCGATGACGAAAAGATCGACGAGATCGTAGCCGAGGTGCGCTCATGACCCCCCGCATCTACATTCCCGGCGATTCCGGCGCGCTGGCGCTGGGCGCGGAAAAGGTCGCCAAGGCGATCGCAAACGAACTCGCCGAGCGCGGCATCGAGGCCAAGATCGTGCGCAACGGCTCGCGCGGCGCCTATTTCCTCGAACCGATGGTCGAAGTGGCGACAGCCAATGGCCGCGTCGCCTACGGGCCGGTGAAGCCGTCTGACGTGAAGAGCCTGTTCGACAGCGGCTTCCTCAAGGGCGGGCATCACAAGCGCTGGCTCGGCGCCCCGGACAAGATCCCGTTCCTCGCCAAGCAGACACGGCTGACCTTCGCGCGCTGCGGCATCAACGACCCGCTGTCGCTCGATGCCTACAAATCGCTCGGCGGACTGAAAGGCCTGCAGAATGCAGTGGCCATGGCGCCCGCCGACATCGTCAGCCAAGTGACCGACTCCGGACTGCGGGGGCGTGGCGGCGCCGGCTTCCCGACCGGTATCAAGTGGAAGACGGTGCTCGATACGACATCGGAACGCAAATACATCGTCTGCAACGCCGATGAGGGCGACAGCGCCACCTTCGCCGACCGCATGATCATGGAGGGCGACCCCTTCGTGCTCATCGAAGGCATGGCGATCGCCGGCATCGCCACCGGCGCGACCAAGGGTTTTGTCTACATCCGCTCGGAATATCCGCACGCGGTGGCAACAATGAACAAGGCCGTCGAGATTGCCCGCAAGCACGGCGTGCTCGGCGTCAATGTGCTGGGTTCGCCCAATGCCTTCGACATGGAAATCCGCGTCGGCGCCGGCGCCTATGTCTGCGGCGAGGAAACCTCGTTGCTCAACAGCCTGGAGGGCAAGCGCGGCGTGGTGCGTGCCAAGCCGCCGCTGCCCGCGATCCAAGGCTTGTTCGGCAAGCCGACGGTGATCAACAACGTCATCTCGCTGGCTTCCGTACCTATCATCATGGACAAGGGCGCCGCCTTCTACAAGGATTTCGGCATGGGCCGCTCGCGCGGCACGATCCCGATCCAGATCGCCGGCAACGTCAAGCAAGGCGGCCTGTTCGAAACCGCTTTCGGCCTTACGCTGGGCGAGATCGTCGACGATATCGGCTGCGGCACGTCCACCGGACGTCCGGTCAAGGCGGTGCAGGTCGGCGGCCCGCTCGGCGCCTACTTCCCGCGCGCGCTGTTCGACACGCCGTTCGACTACGAAGAATTCGCCAAGCGCGATGGACTGATCGGCCATGCCGGTATCACGGTTTTCGACGATACCGCCGACATGCTGAAGCAGGCACGCTTCGCCATGGAATTCTGCGCCATCGAAAGCTGCGGCAAGTGCACGCCTTGCCGCATCGGCTCGACGCGAGGCGTGGAAACCATCGACAGGCTCGCCGCCGGCATCGAGCCGGAGAAGAACCTCGCTCTGGTCACCGACCTCTGCAACACGATGAAGTTCGGGTCACTCTGCGCGCTGGGCGGCTTCACCCCCTACCCGGTGATGAGCTCGATCACGCATTTCCCCGAGGATTTCAAGCCCGCGCCGGCGCGCGTGGCTGCTGAATAGGAGCTGGCAGATGAACATCAAGGCCGACTTCCCGACGCTCATCGAAGAACTCGATTACGGAACGCCGCAATCGAAGGCTGAGAAACAGGTCACGCTGACCGTCGATGGCCGCAGCATCAGCGTGCCGGAAGGCACGTCGATCATGCGCGCGGCGATGGAGGGCGGGGTCGAAATCCCGAAACTCTGCGCCACGGACATGCTGGACTCCTTCGGTTCCTGCCGCGTCTGCCTCGTCGAGATCGAAGGACGCGGCGGCACGCCGGCTTCCTGCACGACGCCGGTCGGCGAAGGCATGGTGGTGCGTACGCAGTCGGACAGGCTCGACGCCATCCGCCGCGGCGTCATGGAACTCTATGTCTCCGACCATCCTACCGGCTGGAACGAGAAGGCCGGAACCGGCGCCAGCGAGTTCGATGTGGTGGCGAAGTCCGTCGGCCTGACCGAAAACCGCTACGGCGTCGAGGGCCGCAACCACGTCAAGGAAGAAAATGGCGTCGCGCCGGGCCATGGCTCGCTGGCGGTCGACTACATCGCCCGCGACGAATCCAACCCTTATTTCACCTATGATCCGGCGCAATGCATCGTCTGCTCGCGCTGCGTGCGGGCCTGCGAAGAGGTGCAAGGCACTTTCGCGCTGACCATCGAGGGTCGCGGCTTTGAATCGCGCATGGTCGCCGGCATGCACGAGGACTTCATCGCTTCCGAATGCGTGTCCTGCGGCGCCTGCGTGCAAGCCTGCCCGACCGATGCGCTGCGCGAGAAGACCGTGCTCGAAAAGGGCCTGCCGGAGCGCTCCGCCGTCACCACCTGCGCCTATTGCGGCGTCGGCTGCTCGTTCAAGGCCGAAGTGAAGGGCGACGAGGTCATCCGCATGATGCCCTACAAGGAAGGCATGGCAAACCACGGCCATTCCTGCGTCAAGGGCCGCTTCGCCTATGGCTACGCCACGCACAAGGACCGCATCCTGTCGCCGATGATCCGCGAAAAGGTCAGCGATCCCTGGCGCGAAGTGAGCTGGGAAGAGGCGATCGCCCATACGGCCAAGGAATTCCGCCGCATCCAGTACCAGTACGGCCGCACCGCGATCGGCGGCATCACCTCCTCGCGCTGCACGAATGAGGAGACCTATCTCGTCCAGAAACTGGTGCGGCAGGGCTTCCGCAACAACAATGTCGACACCTGCGCGCGCGTCTGCCATTCGCCGACCGGTTACGGCCTCGGCCAGACCTACGGCACCTCGGCCGGTACGCAGGACTTCGATTCCGTCGAATTCACTGACGTCGCCGTCATCATCGGCGCCAATCCGGCTTCCGCGCATCCGGTGTTCGCCTCGCGGCTGAAGAAGCGGCTGCGCCAGGGCGCCAAGCTGATCGTGCTCGATCCGCGCCGCACCGAGATGGTCAAGTCGGCGCATGTCGAAGCCGACTACCATTTGCCGCTGAAGCCCGGCACCAATGTTGCCGTGCTGACGTCGCTGGCGCATGTCATCGTCACCGAGGGCCTTTTCGACGAAGCCTTCATCCGCGAGCGCTGCGACTGGACGGAATTCCAGGACTGGGCATCCTTCGTCGCCCTGCCGGAAAACAGCCCCGAAACCGTGGGCAAGCTGTCCGGCGTCGATCCCGAGCTGATCCGCGGCGCCGCGCGCCTCTACGCCAAGGGCGGCAATGGCGCGATCTATTACGGCCTCGGCGTCACCGAGCACAGCCAAGGCTCGACCACGGTGATGGCGATCGCCAACCTCGCAATGGCCACCGGCAATATCGGCCGCCCGGGCGTCGGCGTGAACCCGCTGCGCGGCCAGAACAACGTGCAGGGCTCGTGCGACATGGGCTCGTTCCCGCATGAGCTGCCGGGCTACCGGCACATTTCGGGCGACGCGGTGCGCGACATCTATGAGAGCCTGTGGGGCGTGAAGCTGGACGACGAACCCGGCCTGCGCATCCCCAACATGCTGGATGCCGCCGTCGACGGCTCCTTCAAGGGCATTTACATCCAGGGCGAGGACATTTTGCAGTCCGATCCCGACACCAAGCATGTCGCCGCCGGCCTTGCCGCCATGGAATGCGTGGTCGTGCACGACCTCTTCCTCAACGAGACGGCGAACTACGCGCACGTCTTCCTGCCCGGCTCGACCTTCCTCGAGAAGGACGGCACCTTCACCAATGCCGAGCGCCGCATCAACATGGTGCGCAAGGTGCTGGAGCCGAAGGCGCGCTACGCCGATTGGGAGGCGACGCAGGAGCTCGCCCGCTCCATCGGTCTCGACTGGAACTATACGCATCCGGCCGAAATCATGGACGAGATCGCCAAGACGACGCCAAGCTTCGCCAATGTCTCCTTCGACCTGCTCGACCGCGTCGGCTCCGTGCAATGGCCCTGCAATGACAAGGCGCCGCTCGGCACGCCGATCATGCATGTCGACGGCTTCGTGCGCGGCAAGGGCAAGTTCATCCGGACCGAATATGTGGCGACGGACGAAAGAACCGGACCGCGCTTCCCGCTGCTGCTGACCACCGGCCGTATCCTCAGCCAGTACAATGTCGGCGCGCAGACACGGCGCACCGAAAACGTGATGTGGCACTCCGAGGATCGGCTGGAAATCCATCCGCACGACGCAGAAAATCGTGGCCTGCGCGATGGCGACTGGGTGCGGCTGACCAGCCGTTCGGGCGAGACGACGCTGCGCGCGCTGATCACTGACCGGGTGTCGCCGGGCGTGGTCTACACCACCTTCCACCATCCCGACACACAGGCCAACGTCATCACGACCGACTTTTCCGACTGGGCGACCAACTGCCCGGAGTACAAGGTGACGGCGGTGCAGGTCGGCGCGTCCAACGGCCCGTCCGAATGGCAGCGCGACTATGACGAACAGGCCAAGCAGAGCCGCCGTATCGCTCCGCTGCAGGCGGCGGAGTAGTCTTGGCCGCGCGCCGCAAAGCGACAACGCAAATTTCGCGGCTGGCGCATCGCGCCAGCGGCACGGCCGCGGCCAACCGCATGGTGCCTGAAGAAACGCCGGTGGCGTTCTCCTTTGCCGGCACCACGCATGCGGTGATGATGGCGAGCCCAGCCGATTTCGAGGATTTCGCGCTCGGCTTTTCGCTGACCGAAGGCATCATCGCCGAGCCAGAAGAGATCGAAGCCATCGAAGTGGAAGATCACGGCGCCGGCATCGACATCCAGATTCGGTTGAAGGACCAGGCCAATACGCGTTTCGAGGCGCGGCGGCGGCGGCTTGCTGGACCGGTCGGCTGCGGGCTCTGCGGCATCGAATCCATCGAGGAAGCAATGCGCTCGGTCGATGCGGTCGGTGCGTCGAAACTTACGCTTGAGGCCGAAGACATCACCCGTTCGGTCAAGCTGTTGTCGAAGGTGCAGCCACTGCATACCGAGACGGGGGCCGTGCACGCCGCCGGTTTCTACGTGCCCGGCAAGGGCGTCGTCATGGCGCGCGAGGATGTCGGTCGCCACAATGCGCTAGACAAGCTGGCGGGCGCGCTGGCCAAGGCCAATATCGATGGCGCATCGGGCGCTGTCGTGGTGACCAGCCGTGTTTCGGTCGAGATGGTGCAGAAGACGGCGGCGATCGGTTCTGCCTTCATCATCGCCGTTTCCGCGCCCACCGCACTTGCCATCCGCACGGCGCAGGACGCCGGCATGACGCTGGTGGCGTTGGTGCGCGGCGACGATTTCGATGTTTTTACCCACCCTGACCGGGTGATCTCCGGAGTTGCCCAGCATGTCGCATGACGAAGACCACATCATGAGCACAAGAGAAAAGCTGGTGCGCATGGCCAACCAGATCGCCGCCTTTTTCCACTCCAGGCCACGCGAGGAAGGCGTTGCCGGCGTCGCCGAGCACATCAACAAGTTCTGGGAGCCGAGGATGCGGCGCCAGTTCTTCGAGATGCTGGACAGCGGCGGTGAGGGGTTCGACGAACTGGTTGTGGTCGCCTCGGCCAGGATCAAGCGGCCGATCACGCCGGCAGAGGCCGATATCAAGCTCGGCCTCAAGGCCTTCCCGGCCGACGTCGCAGCCTCGCAAAAATAGCCGCCGGGCCGCGCCGTTTATATTCCGCGTCGCTAAAGTTTAGGCTGCCGCACCCGGCGCGGCTCTGCTATGGTTGGCGATCAGAAATCGTCAGGCCGGGCGGACAACCTCGTGAGGCCGATCGAGACCCGTTACGCCCTTAGCGGCGAGGTGCGGATCGCCTACCAGGTGGTCGGGCAGGGGTCGTTTGACCTCGTCTTCGTCCCCGGCTTCATTTCCAATCTCGACCTGCATTGGGAAGACGAGGGTTATACCAGACTCTTGCGGCGGCTTTCGGCCTTCTCACGGCTGATCCTGTTCGACAAGCGCGGTACGGGTCTCTCGGACCGCGTCGATGTCCATCACCTGCCCAGCCTCGAGACCCGCATGGATGATGTGCGCGCGGTGATGGACGCGGTCGGCAGCGGCCGTGCCGCATTGCTCGGCGCCTCCGAGGGAGCGCCGCTGGCGATGCTGTTCGCCGCCACCTATCCGGAGCGGACGCGGGCCCTGGCGCTCTATGGCGGCTATGCGCATTTCCACAAATGGGTGATGCCGCCGGAACGCCTCAACGCCTTCATCGTTACGGCCGAGACTGCCTGGGGCACCGGTGCCACCTTGCCGAATTTCGCGCCGGGCCGGGTCGACGACGCGCATTTTACCCAGTGGTGGGCCCGTTTCGAGCGGCTGTCGGCGAGCCCGACGGCAGCGGCGGCGCTCGCGCGAATGAATGCGGAAATCGATATACGTGGAGTGTTGGCGGCGATCAGCGCGCCGACGCTGCTGATCCATCGCCGCAACGATGCGCGGGTCGATCCAGACGCCAGCCGCTTCCTGGCCAGGAAAATCCCGAATGCGCGGCTGGTCGAGATTCCAGGGCGCGACCATCCGATCTGGACCGGCGATGTCGACCGGGTGGCCGACCTGATCGAAGAATTCCTGACCGGCGAGCGCGCCGTGGCAGGAGCCGAGCGCGTCCTGGCCGCGCTTCTGGTGACACGCATCTACGACACTGCACGGCTGGGCGATAGGATGTGGAGCGAACGCAGCGAGCATTTCCACGACACATGGCCGACACTTGTGGCGCGCCATGGCGGGCGCTGCGCGGACATGCACGGCGAAATGATGATTTCGCGCTTCGACGGCCCGGGGCGTGCCTTACGCTGCGCGGCGGCGCTACGCGACGCGGCGCAGCAAATCGGGGTGGCAAGCGCGCAAGGGGCGCATGTCGGCGAGATCGAATCGCGTGGGGCCCCAGCAGGATTGACGGGCCGCGTGACGATACAACTCGCTGCTCACGCAGGGCGCGGCGAGATATTGGCGTCGAGGCTGGTCGCCGATCTGGCAGTCGGCTCGGGACTTCATTTCGTCGATCGCGGGCGTGTCGACATCGACGAGTTGGAGGAGCCGCTGGCGCTCGTACTTGCGATGTCCGAACAGCACCTGGAGCCGGCGTGCCGGCCGAAGACCAGGGCGACCGAGCCGGCTTGCCTGACCACACGCGAGAGCGAAGTCGTGAGTTTGATCGCCGATGGCAAGAGCAATGCGGCGATCGCCGCTGAACTCAGGCTGAGCGAACACACGGTCAAGCGCCACGTCGCCAACATACTGCTCAAGCTCGACCTGCCATCGCGAGCGGCGGCGGCGGCATTTTCCATCAGGCACGCTGGCCCGGACGGGCCATGAGTGCCATGGCGCTTTCGGGCGAAGCGGCCATACCGATGTAAGCGCTATCAATCTCCCCCATGCAGGCCACGCGGATATCACCCGGAAGGCGCTGCGAACGGAGGATGAAATGCCCAAGTCAAAGCTGAATCTCAGATTACTTGTGATCGCGGCAGGCATTGGCGCGCTGTCAACGCTCTCTCCCGCAAAAGCCGAGGATGCATCGGCGACCGCCGCCTACAAGGACATCCAGGCGACGCTCGGCTCGGTGCCGGATATGTTCAAGACACTGCCCGACGTCGCCATCGCCGGCGCCTGGGCCGAGATCAAAGGCGTCCAGCTCAACCCCAAGACCGCGCTCGACGGCAAGACCAAGGAGTTGATGGGGCTCGCGGTCGCGTCGCAGATCCCGTGCCAGTATTGCATCTATTTCCACACCGAAGCCGCCAAGCTCAACGGCGCCAGCGACGAGGAGATCAAGGAGACGATCGCGATGGCGGCAATCGTTCGTCATTGGTCGACAATCCTCAACGGCAGCCAGGTCGATCTCGCGACCTTCAAGAAGCAGACCGACGACGTGTTCGCGGCCGTGAAGGCCAAGTCGCAGTGAAGCCCCCGGCCCGGCGATGAGCGCCGGGTCGCACCTCAAAGCATCAACCGCCCGATCGTGTAGATGGGCATATGGAGGATGAAATGCTGACCAAGACCCAAACGGTGGACGGCGCGGCGATAAAAAAGGCGATCGAAGGCCGTGACGGAAAGATGCTGTCGAGCTTCTATGCCGACGATGCGCTGGTGCGGGTGATCGACCGCAACAACCCGCCGAGCAAGCCACGCGAAATCCGTGGGCGCGCGGCGATCACGACGTTCTGGGACGATATCTGCAGCCGGGCGATGACCCACAAGGTCGACACCACCATCGCCAACGGCGACAGCCTCGCCTTCACCCAGGCCTGCGCCTATCCGGACGGCACGAAAGTGTTCGCCGCGGCGATGCTGGAACTCAAGAACGGGCAGATCGCACGGCAGACCGTCGTGCAGGCCTGGGACGAGTAGATCAACCGCGGGCTCACCGCAATCTCGGAGGAGAACCAACATGTTCAGCGCCAGATGGCAGATCGACGCCAGGTTCGGACACAAGCAGACCGTGCTCGAACTGCTCAGAAAATGGGAACGCGAGATCGGTTCGCAGGTCGGCCTCGCCGACCTCAAATTCCAGATCATGACCGGATCGATCGGCGCGCATGAAGCGACCGTCGAGTCGCACCACGAGGTCGAGAGCCTCGCCCAGCTGGAGGCGTTCTTCGCCAAGATCGGCAGGATCGACGCGCACGCCAAATGGGGCAAGGAGATGGAGCCCTATGTCGTGTCGGGCACCAGCCTGTGGAACATTTATCGCATCGTGGAGTAGGCAAACGCGTCCGCACCTCTCCCCTTGCGGGAGAGGTCGGATTGCCCCGATTTGTCCTTCACAAATCGGTTGGCAATCCGGGTGAGGGGTAAGTTGGCGCCAAGCTGGAACGCCCCTCATCCGTCTTGCCGCTTCGCGACAAGCCACCTTCTCCCACAAGGGGAGAAGGGAAAGTGGCCACCGCCCGGCCCTTCGCTATGGCTCCGGGCGTTCGTCGCTCGAAAAGCCCCTTTAGGGGCTTTTCGTCCGCAGCGCGGACCGCTCCTCACCCATGCGCAACCATCACATGGCGCACGGCGGTATAGTCCTCCAGCGCATAGAGTGACATGTCCTTGCCGTAGCCGGACTGTTTCAGGCCGCCATGCGGCATCTCGTTGGTCAGCATGAAGTGGGTGTTGATCCAGGTGCAGCCATATTGCAGGCGTGCCGCTGTCGCCATGGCGCGCGAGACGTCCTTCGTCCACACCGACGAGGCCAGGCCGTAGTCGCTGTCGTTGGCCCAGTTCACCGCCTCGTCGACATCCGTGAAACGAGTGATCGAGACGACCGGGCCGAACACTTCCCGGCGCACGATCTCGTCTTCCTGTAGTGCCCCGGCAACGACCGTCGGCTGGTAGTAGAAGCCGGTGCCCTCGCCCGGCTTGCCGCCGGTGGTGATCTCGATGTGTTTCAGTTCCGAAGCGCGCTCGACGAAGCTCGATACGCGGTCGCGCTGGCGGCGCGAGATCAGCGGCCCGATCTCGTTCTCGGTGTCGTCTGATAGATTGTACTTGATGGTCGAGACGGCGGAAGAAAGATCGGCGACAAGCTTGTCGTAGATTTTCTTGCCGGCATAGATGCGGCAGGCCGCTGTGCAGTCCTGGCCGGCATTGTAGTAGCCGAAGGCGCGCAGGCCGTTGACGACGGCGCCAAGGTCGGCGTCGTCGAAGACGATGACCGGCGCTTTGCCGCCGAGTTCCAGATGCGTGCGCTTGACCGATTTGGCGGCGGCCTGCAGTACCTTCTTGCCGGTGGCGACGTCGCCGGTGATCGAGATCATATTGACCTTGGGGTGATTGATCAGCGTGTTGCCGACGCTGTCGCCCCGGCCGAGCACGACATTGACGACGCCCTCGGGAAGCACGTCGGCCAGAATCCTGGCCAGCTTCAACGTCGTCAGCGGTGTCTGTTCCGACGGCTTGAAGACCACGGTGTTGCCGCCGGCAATCGCCGGCGCCAGCTTCCAGGCCATCATCATCAGCGGATAGTTCCAAGGCGCGATCGAAGCGACGATGCCGATCGCGTCGCGCCGCACCATCGAGGTGTGGCCCGGCAGATATTCGCCCGCGACGACGCCGGGCATGGATCGCACCGCACCGGCGAAGAAGCGGTAGCAGTCGACGATGGCCGGGATTTCGTCATTGAGCACGGCGTTGATCGGCTTGCCGCAGTTCAGCGCTTCGAGCGTGGCGAACTCCCTGGCCTCGGCTTCGATGCGGTCGGCGATTTTGAGCAGGTAGCCGGAGCGTTGCGCCGGCGTGGTGCGCGACCACGAGACGAACGCTTGTTTGGCGGCCGCCACGGCGGCCTCGATCTGTGCCTGGCTGGCTTCCGGCAGGTTGAGAATGGTCGCCCCGGTCTTCGGATTGAGGATCGGCTCGTCGGTCTCGGTGCCCTTTTCGAATTTCGAGCCGATCAGCATCTGGGTGTCCATCAGATTTCTCCCTTGGAAGGAGCGAATGAGGAGCAGCGAATAGCGAGCAGGGTTTGGCTGTCGATTTCTGCTACTCGCTACTCCCTATTCGCTTTTTTTCATTTCCCGCTTCCGGCGATCTGGTCGCCGTCGCGGGTCAGGTAGTAGGCAAAAAGGATCGGCAGCAGCGTCACCAGCACGACGACCATGGCCACGACATTGGTGACCGGTCGCTGGCGCGGGCGGATCAGTTCCTCCAGCATCCAGATCGGCACGGTCTGCTGCTGGCCGGCGGTGAAGGTGGTGACGATGACCTCATCGAAGGACAGCGCGAAGGCCAGCATACCGCCGGCAAGCAGTGCCGTGGCGATGTTGGGCAGCACGACATGCCTGAAGGTCTGGAAGCCGTCGGCGCCGAGATCCATCGAAGCTTCGATCATCGAACCCGAGGTGCGGCGGAACCGGGCGACCGCATTGTTGTAGACCACGACCACGCAGAAAGTGGCGTGGCCGAGCACGATCGTCCAGAACGAGAACGGAATGTCGGCCAGCGCAAAGGCCGAGCGCAGCGCGATGCCGGTGATGATGCCGGGCAGCGCGATCGGGAGGATGACCAGCAGCGAGATGGTTTCGCGGCCGAAGAATTTCGTTCGCGACACGGCGGCGGCGCACAGCGTGCCGAGCACCAGCGCAATCGTGGTCGAGATGGCGGCGACGCGGACCGACAGTGACAGCGCTTGCCAGACATCGGGTCGGTTCCAGGTGACGGCGAACCATTGCGTGGTCAAGCCCGGCGGCGGCCAGACGAAGCTCTTCTCCTCGGTGGTGAAGGCATAGACGAAGATCAGGAGGATCGGCAGATGCAGGAAGAGCAGGCCGCAGGCGGCCGCGATCTTCAGGCCAAGGGGAGCCGACTGGCTGCGGTCAGAGCGCATCGAAGGCCCCCATGCGCTTGGCGCCCCAGAGGTAGAAACCCATGATGACGATGGGCACCACGGTGAAGGCGGCGGCGAGCGGGATGTTGCCGGCGGTACCTTGCTGCGAATAGACGGCCTGGCCGATGAACAGGCGCGAGGTGCCGATGATCTGCGGGATGATGTAGTCGCCCAGCGTCAGTGAGAAGGTGAAGATCGAGCCGGCGACGATGCCGGGCAGCGCCAGCGGGAACAGCACGTTGCGGAAGGTCTGGCCGGGCGAGGCGCCGAGATCGGACGAGGCCTCGACCAGATTGCCGGGCACGCGCTCGAGGGCCGCCTGCACCGGCAGGATCATGAAGGGCAGCCAGACATAGACGAAGACGATGAAGGTGCCGGTAAAGGACACCGACAGCGAATTGCCGCCGACCACGGGCAGCGAGAGCCAGCTATCGAGCAGCCACAGCAGGTGCAGCTTGGCGAGCAGCCAGGTCAAAATGCCTTCCTTGGCCAGGATCAGCTTCCAGGCATAAATCTTGACCAGATAGCTCGACCACAGCGGCAGCATGACGCCGAGATAGAACAGCGCTTTCCAGCGGCCGCGCGCGTAACGCGCGGCATAGTAGGCTATGGGGAAGGCGACGATAGCCGAGGCCAGTGTGACCAGTGCCGCCATCGTCACCGTGCGCAGGATGATGTCGAGATTGGCGGCCTGCAACAGGTCGCCATAGGTCTTCAGCGTGAACTGCCGGTTGATGAGGCCGGAGAACTCGTCGATGGAGAAGAAGCTCTGCGCCAACAGCGCGAACAGCGAGCCGATATAGACGATGCCGAGCCACAGAACCGGCGGCAGCAGCATGAGCAGCAGCAGGAGCTGCGGTCGGCGCCAGAACAGGTCCGACAGCGCGCCGCGCAGGCCGCCGCTGCCGGGCAGGATGGCTGGGGCGGGATTGGCGTTGAGGGCGGCGATGGTCATGGGACCACCCTGTGGCAGTGGGGCTTATAGGAGAGGCAGCGATCCTTCACGCCCCCCTCTGTCCTGCCGGACATCTCCCCCACGAGGGGGGAGATTGGCAGCTTCAGCGCCTCGCTCATTCCCGCAACGTTGCTGATTGGCGAAAGCAGTCGCGACATCCAATCTCCCCCCTCGTGGGGGAGATGGCCGGCAGGCCAGAGGGGGGCGCCGTAGAGCGCCACGCTGGAGACTCTAATCGCGCAAACCTTCATCATGCCGGCTCGTCCATCAGATGCAGATGCTCGCGATTGAAGGTGAGCACAACAGCCTCGCCTTCCCTAGGCAGCACTGTCCCCGCCGGCACGACGGCGTGCAGCTTCAACCCGTCGGCATCGAGCGCCAGCCTGGTGGTGGCGCCGAGATAGTTGGTCGAGACGAGACGCGCGGCCACGCCCTCGCCGCTCGCGGCGCGGCCGACGCGAATGGATTCGGGCCTGAGACTCCCCCAGCGGTGCTGGCCGGAATAACGCTGGACGAAGTCCGGCGGCAGCACGTTGGACGAGCCGACGAAATCGGCGACGAAGCGCGTGCTTGGGCGCTGATAGATGTCTTCCGGCGTGCCGATCTGCATGATCCTGCCGTCATTGAAGACGGCGACGCGGTCGGCCATCGACAGTGCCTCGCCCTGGTCGTGGGTGACGAAGACGAAGGTGATGCCGAGCGCCTTCTGCAGTGATTTCAGCTCCTCCTGCATGTTTTCGCGCAGTTTGAGGTCGAGCGCGCCGAGCGGCTCGTCGAGCAGCAGCACCTTGGGCTGGTTGACCAGCGCACGCGCCAGCGCGACACGCTGGCGCTGGCCGCCGGAGAGCTGGCCGGGCCGGCGCGCGCCGTAGCCGGGCAGCCGCACCAGTGACAAGGCTTCTTCCGCCGCCTTGTGCCGCTCGGCCTTGCCGACGCGCTTGACCATCAGTCCGTAGGCGACGTTGTCGAGCACATTGAGGTGCGGGAACAGCGCATAGTCCTGGAACACTGTGTTGACGTTGCGGCGATAGGGCGGCACGCCCTCGGCGCGCTCGCCGAAGATCGAGATGGAACCCGCCGTCGGCTGCTCAAAGCCGGCGATGAGACGCAGGCACGTCGTCTTGCCCGAACCCGATGGCCCCAGCATGGCGAAGAATTCGCCGGGCGCAATGTCGAGGTCGACCGCGTCGACAGCGTGAACACTGCCGAAATGGCGCGAGACTTTTTGAAAGGAAACGGCTGGGGTCATTGGGTGTCCTGATCTGTCAGGCTCGTCAAAAATTTCGGGGCGTTGGCGCTGCCCCTCATCCGCCTGCCGGCACCTTCTCCCCGTAATAGGGACGGGGAGAAGGGACGCGCTTCAACGCTGACGGTCCCCTCTCCCCGTTCTTCACGGGGAGAGGGTAAGGGTGAGGGGCAGCGTCAACTTATCAATAGATGCGCGGCGAAAATCACCGTCCGCCGATGACGCCGATATAATCCGACACCCAGCGATAGTAAGGCACGCACTGATCATTCTGGGTGACGCATTTCGAGACCGGCGTCTTCCAGAACTTGATCTTGTCGAAATTGTCGTAGCCGTTGGTCTTGCAGCCTTCCTCGCCGAGCAACTCGTTGCCCTTGCAGGCGGCGGGCACTACCGGCAGCGAGCCGAACCAGGCCGAGACATCGCCCTGCACCTTCGGCGCCAGCGAATGCTCTAGCCACATATAGGCGCAGTTCGGGTGCGCCGCGTCGGCTTCCATCATGGTTGTGTCGGCCCAGCCGGTGACGCCTTCTTCCGGCACGGTCGAGGCAACCGGCTTCTTGGCGGCAACCAGCGTGTTGACCTGGTAAGGCCACGAGCCCGAAGCAACCACGCCTTCGTTCTGGAAGTCATCGACCTGGATGGCGGCGTCATGCCAGTAGCGGCCGACCAGCGTGCGCTGGACGCGCAGCAATTCGAGCGCCGCCTTGTACTGGTCCTCGTTCAATTCGTAGGGATCCTTGATGCCGAGTTCCGGCTTGTGGAACATCAGGTAGTTGGCGGCATCGGCGATGTGGATCGGTCCGTCATAGGCCTGGACACGGCCCTTGTTGGACTTGCCATCCGGCAGCTTCATTTCCTCGAAAACGACATTCCAGCTCTTCGGCGCTTCCTTGAACACCTCGGTGTTGTACATCAGGATGTTCGGACCCCACTGATAGGGAACGCCGTAATGCACTTTGTCGACGGTGAACCAGGGCGCGTCCTTGAGCCGGTCGTCGACCGTCTTCCAGCTCGCGATGAGATCGGTGTTGATCGGCTGCACGCGCTTGCCAGCGACGAGGCGCAACGAGGCATCGCCCGAAGCGGTGACGAGGTCGAAGCCGCCCTCGTTCATCAGCGACACCATCTCATCGGATGTGTTGGCGGTCTTGACGTTGACCTTGCAGCCACTCTCCTTCTCGAAGGCGGTGACCCAGTCATAGCCCTTGTCGGTCTCGCCGCGCTCGATATAGCCCGGCCAGGCAACGATGTTGACCTGGCCTTCGCCCTTGCCCAGTTCCTTGACCTGGGCAACGGCCTGACCGGAGAAGGTCAGCGCGACCGTCAGCGCAGTGCATGACTTCAGGAATGAATTCATCATCAATCTCCCATTTTGGCGCGTGACCCTGAAACCGCTCCGGTTTTCGCCAGATCACGCGCGGACTGAAAAACGTGCCAGTTCGTCCAATGGACTGATGCCGCTCTGATGGCGGCTTTGGTCGCTGAACCGAAGGTGCTTGGAAAATACCGGTTTCGCAAATTCATTTGTCAGAAGGGTGATATCGGTTTTTCCGATAGATCGCCGCGGATCAGGTCCGCTGGCGGACCGTCCGTTGCGACTGGGCAAGCCCGATGAAGTCGCGCGCCGCCTGCGGCAGGCTGGAGCCGCGCCGCCAGACCATGCCGACCTGCACCACCGGCAAGGCACCGGAAATGTCGCGCGATTCGATGCGGTCGCCTTCCAGCGACCAGGGCCGGTAGACGAGATCGGGCAGCAGCGCCACGCCGGCGCCGGTGGCGACGAGGCTGCGCACGGCTTCCACGGAACGGGTGCGGAAGGCGACGTGCGGCCTGGCGCCGATCGCCGTCAGCAGCTTGCCGGTGTTCTCCTCGATCTCGTCGACGGTGAGCATGATCAGCGGTTCAGAGGCGATATCGCCGATGCCGATGATGTCGGCGCCAGCCAAGGGATGGCCGAGCGGCAGCCACAGCCGATAGGCCGAGACTTCGAGGATTTCCGATTGCAGGGCAGTGCGGTCGCGCAAATTGGAGGTGACCATGACGGCAATGTCGAGCTTGCCGCCGATCAGCAAATGTTCGAGGTAGTCGCCATTGTCCTCTATGGCCGATACCTCGACGCCGGGATAGGCGCGGCGGTAGCGGGAAAGCAGATCCGACAGCACATAGCCGGCGACCAGAGAGGTGACGCCGAGCTGCAGCCGGCCACCGGCGACGGCCTGTTCGCCGGAAAAAGAGCGGCGGGCGTCGGATACGTCGGCGAGGATCTTTGTCGCGTGACGCAGGAACTGGTGGCCCTTGTGGGTGATGTTGAGGCCGCGCGGATGGCGCTCGAACAGTTCGACGCCGAGATCGCTTTCAAGTTCCTTGATCGCTTCGGTGACCGACGATTGCGAGATGGAGAGGTTTTGCGCCGCGCGCGACACCGTGCCTTGCTCGGCGACGGCGACGAAGAACTGCAACTGGCGGATGGTGAAGGCCATGGCCGGACTAAACACCGGCAGGCAAGCGAAGGAAAGCCGACCGCGGAGCTTATCCCATGACCCGGTGTGCACGTTCAGCCGAGCATCAGCGTGATGCGGCGTCGCCATGTCGGGCCATAGCGCAGCGCAAGCATGAAGGCCGTCTCCAGCGCCACGACGATGACGATGATGCGCAAGCCCACCGTGAAAGAATCCTGGCCGCTGCCGTGCATGAGATAGCCGGTCAGGAGAAAGCCCGCATTCCATATGGTGGCGCCAAGCAGCGTCGCGGCCGCGAAAGGCAAGGCAGGCAGACACAGCGCGCCAGCTGCGATCGGCAGGTAATTGCGCACGGTCGGGATGAACTGCGCCAGCAAGGATACCCTGACATGATTGCGGCGATAGGCCTGGCCAAGCTTGCGATAGGTTTCGGGGCGCAGGAAGACATATCTGCCGGCTCGTCCGATCAGCCTGTCGGCGCGGTCGAACCCGATCCGGCGGCCGACCCCATACCAGACAAGACAGCCGGTGAAGGAGGCGGAAGTCGTCACCGCCAACAGGATCGCCAGCGACGCACCGTCAGGCGCCGCCGTCATGCCGAGAAACAGCAGCAACACGTGCGAGGGCGGAACCGGCAGGATCTTCTCGGTGAAGGCAAGGCAAAAGACGCCGAACAGGCCGAAGCCGAGAATGACCGACAATGGTCCCGTCATGCGAAGCGCCAGTCATAGGTTCCGGCTGGCTTGATTCTGGCGATGCGATAGACCGTCGCCGGCGGGAAATTGCGGAACGTATGACCAACCCGCGTGACCTCGAGATCGAGCCGGTCGAGCAGCGACTGGTCGAACGGACAGCGCCGTCCGAGCGTGAACTGATAGAGGGCTCCGCCGGGACGAAGGTTCGCGAAAACACCTTCGAGAATGGCGAGCGTCTTGCGCGGCGAAATCAGCCGGAAAGGCAAGCCGCTGACGGCAGCGCCAATCACCGGCCGGTGGAAGAGCGACAGATGGCGCAGGCCGACAGCATCCATTTCAAAAATCCGGGCGGCAGGAAAACGACGCATGAGCAGCGCGGCGAAATCCGGATCGGATTCTATCAGCATCAAATCTTCCTCCTTCACCCCGCGCGACAGCAGCGCCCGTGTGAAAGGACCTGTTCCTGGACCGAGCTCCAGCACGGGGCCTGTCTCAGGTCCGATGTCACGGGTCATCAATACCGCCAGGCTGGAGCTGGACGGCGTGACGGAGCCGACCCTGAACGGCGCGACGGTCCACGCCATGAGAAAAGACAGAGCATCATTTGCGGGCATGGTAACCTCAATCCGAGACAACAGCACGCCAACCAGTCTGGTGTGCCACCTGATTTCGCGTCAGCGTCATTTCGCTTCAACGTCGGGCCCGACCTGTTGCATATTCGGGCCCGACGCCTTCACGCCGGCATGGGCGATTCGTGCCGACCGGCGCTGTTTGCCGCGACTGGGTTGCATAGACATTGCGCAATCTCGGAGAGCCAAAG
The DNA here is from genome assembly GCF_004791165.1 of Mesorhizobium sp. M8A.F.Ca.ET.218.01.1.1. Lineage (GTDB taxonomy): Bacteria > Pseudomonadota > Alphaproteobacteria > Rhizobiales > Rhizobiaceae > Mesorhizobium. The sequence goes on from NZ_SRUZ01000001.1 coordinate 588,344, forward strand.
AAAGCGCCTGTCGACCCCGGCCGTTCGGCTTTGCCATGTTTGCGCAATGTTGGCGCGGTAGCGCCCGAAGCTGTTGCCGTTGCTGGAGAACTGTCGATGCGAATCTTGCTGGTCGAGGACGAGCCCGAAATGGTCTCTGCCTTACGTGCCGCGCTGAAGCGCCACGACATGGTGGTCGATCATGCCGGCACGCTCATCGAAGCCGAAGGCTTCGTCGCCGCCGACAGCTACGACGCGATCCTGCTCGACCGCCAGTTGCCGGATGGCGACGGGCTGTCGCTGGTGCCCAGATTGCGTTCGGCCAAGAACACCACGCCAGTGCTGATGCTGACGGCGAGAGGCGACACAGCGGACAAGGTCGATGGGCTGGACATGGGCGCGGACGACTATCTGGCAAAACCATTCGCCTTCGAGGAATTGCTTGCCCGGTTGCGCGCGCTGCTCAGGCGTCCGGCACCGATGCAGTCGCAATTCATCCGCGCCGGCGACCTGGTGCTCGACGTCGGGCATCGCGAAGCGTCGATCCGTGCCGAACCGCTCAGCCTGCCGCGGCGCGAACTCCTGGTGCTGGAGGCGCTGATGCGCCGGACCGGTCGCATGGTGCAGCGCGAGGCGCTGATGGAGGCGGTGTTCGGCCTCGACGACGAGATCCAGTCCAACGCGCTCGACACCCACGTCTCGCGCCTGCGCCGCAAACTCGCCGATGCCGATGCCGGCGTGACGATCAATGGCATTCGCGGCGTCGGCTATCTCCTGCGCGAAACGACATGAGCGCCGAGCTATGAGCCTCAAGCGCCCGCGTTCGCTCAAATGGAGCCTGGTGCTGCGCATCGCCCTGCTGCAATGCGCGATGCTGACGCTGATCATCGTCGGCATTCTCGGCGCCATGCTGGCCACCGGCCTTATCCCGCATGACTACGAGGACGGCACGATGGACGTGCTGGCGGATGCAGTGACACGCGATGCCGGCGGCAAGCTTGTCATCACCGAGACGCCGGATATGGCAAAGCTGCGCTCGAACGTTCCGGACCTCTGGTTCATCATCCGCGACAAGCAAGGGCACCGACTGGAAGAAGGCAGGGTGCCGGCCATTTTCCAGCCCTTTGCCGGACTGCTGGACACTATCAGCGACGCCCGTATCGACCACGCAATCGGACAAGCCGCGCCGCCGGAGGGAAAGATCCGCTGGACCGATACGGCGGCCGGCAATGTCCAGATCTTCAGCGGCACCAAGGGCGGGCTTTCGCTGCTGCGCCTGCTCGGCCAGGCGCCGCAATTCTTCCTGCAAGGCATATTGCCGCTCGCCGGGCTGATGGCGTTGGCCACGCTGGTCGCGACACCATGGGTGGTGCGCGGCGCACTGTCAGGCCTTGGCCATGCGGCCGCAGAGGCCGAACGCATCGACATCGACCAGCGTGGCGTGCAGCTGCCGCTGAAGGATGTGCCAAAGGAAGTGACGCCGCTGGTCAAGGCGGTGAACGCCGCCCTTGCGCGCCTGGACAAGGGCTATGAACGCCACAAGCGCTTCCTGACCGACGCCGCCCATGAACTCAGGACACCGGTCGCCATCCTCAACACGCGCCTTGCCTCGCTGCCGGCGACGCCGGAGCGGGCAAGGCTGCTGCAGGATGCGGCACGGCTTTCGACGCTGACCGACCAGCTGCTCGACCTGCAGCGCCTCGACCGGCAGACAACGGCCTTCGAAAAGGTAGACCTCGTGGCGATCGCGCGCGGCGTCATCGTCGACCTCGCGCCGATGGCGTTCTCGGCCGGCTACGAAATGTCGTTCGAGCCGGAACGGGACACGCTTTTTGCCACCGGCGACCGCACCGCGATCGAACGCGCGGTGACCAACATCGTGCAGAACGCCATCGAGCATGGCGGCCGCGCCGGCAAGATCACCGTCAGCGTCACAATGCCCGCCATCATCGAGGTCCGGGACGAAGGCGACGGCGTGCCGCCGGGCGAGCGGGAGCGCATTTTCGAGCCCTTCTACCGGCTGCGTCCGCAGGATCACGGCGCCGGCCTCGGCCTCAACCTCGTGCAGGAAATCATGCATCTCCATGGCGGCCGCATCGAGATCCTTGACGGCAAACCGAGCGGCGCCTGCTTCAGGATGAGTTTTCGCGCTTTGCCGGCATAGCGTCGCCGTAAATCATTAAGCGACCTTCGCGTGTTTGACATCGCGAAGAATCGTAACTAATTAAGTTACATGAAACGCAACAGTCGCCTGTCTTCCACCCTGCACATTCTCGTCCACATGGCGGAGAAGCCCGAACAGGCGCTGACCTCCGAGCAGCTTGCCACCTTCATCCACACCAATCCGGTGGTGGTGCGCCGGACCATTGGCGGCTTGCGCGATGCCGGCATCGTCACCTCGTCGCGCGGGCATGGCGGCGGCTGGCTGCTCGGGCGCGCGCCCGAAAACATTTCACTGGCCGAGATCAGCGTGGCTCTTGGCGAGACGCTACTGCCCTTCAGCACCGAGCCGGAAAGCCCAGGCTGTCTGGTCGAGCAAGCGGTGATCGCCGTTCTCGACGATTTTCGCGTCGCGGCCGAGAAGCTGCTGGCGGAGAAGCTCAGCCGCATCACGCTGGCCGACCTGACCGCCGATTTCCGCCGCCGTTACGCCCTCATTGGAGTCTCCAGCCATGCAGTATGATCTTGCCGTCGTCGGCGGCAGCTTCGCCGGCCTGTCCGCCGCCATCCAGGCGGCGCGGGCGCGGCGCAACGTGCTGGTGATCGACGCCGGCCAGCCACGCAACCGCTTCGCCACGCATTCGCACGGCTTCCTCGGCCAGGACGGGCGAACGCCCGGCGCGATCCTCGACGATGCAAGGCGGCAATTGCTTGCCTATCCGACGGCCAGGCTTGTCACCGCACGTGCGGACAAAGCCATTGCCAACAGCACAAGCGATTTCGAAATCGCCGTCGATGGCGGCGACACATTCGGCGCCGCCCGGCTGGTGCTTGCCACCGGCGTTCGCGACATCCTGCCGGAGGTTCCCGGGCTCGCCGGACAATGGGGTAGGACCGTGCTGCACTGTCCCTATTGCCATGGCTACGAGGTTTCCGGCGGGCCGCTTGGCGTGCTCGCGACCGGTCCGATGTCCATACATCAGGCCCAGCTGATTTCCGACTGGGGTGACGTCACGCTGTTCGGCAACGGCCTGATCGAGCCCGACGCCGAGGAGATGCTTGCCCTGGAGGGCAAGAATGTCAGCTTTGAGCCCGCGCCGGTCAGCGAACTCGGGGAAGACGGCGCCGGCGGATTGGTTGTCCACCTCGACGGCGGCCGAAAGGCGGGCGTCAAGGCGATGTTCACCGCGCCCCGCAACACGATGACGAGCCCGTTGGCCGAACAGCTCGGCTGCGACTTCAAGGACGGCCTGCTTGGCCCGATGATATCAGTCGATGACAGGCAGCAGACGACGATACCCGGCGTCTATGCCGCCGGAGACGCGGCACGCGCGATGCATAACATCGCCTTCGCCGTGTCGGGTGGCACTTTCGCGGGCGTGTGCGCCCATCAATCCTTGGTGTTTGGCTAAATTCCGGCTTCGCCGCGGGCGATGCTGAGCCGCGCGCCGGCCTGTGCGAGGGCGGCGGCAATGTCATGCGGCGGCGCGCGGTCGGTGGCGAGCTCGGAAAAGCCGTCGAAGCCGCAGACCTGAACCAGGCCCTGGCGGCCGAATTTCGTGTGGTCGGTGATGACGAGCGAGCGCTGGCCGCGCGACAGCACCATGCGGGCAAATTCCGCCTCTTCCAGATCATAGTCCATGACGCCCGTCAGCGCATCCACGGCGCCGGTGGAGATAATGGCGTGGCTGACCGAGAAGCGGCTGACGAACTCGATGGCCGACGTCCCGAACGCGGCGCCTGAATCGCTGCGCAACTCGCCGCCGGCCATATAGACCTTGTTGCCGTTGATGGTGGCCAGCGTGCGAGCGATATCGGACGAGTTGGTGACGACCGTGAGGCGCCGGTGGCCGAGCAGTTCGCGTGCCAGGAACGACGTCGTGGTGCCGGTGTCGAGCATGATCGATTCGCCGTCACGGATGGTGGCCGCGACCGCGCGGGCAATGCTGCGCTTGGCGTCGGCATGCTCACGCATGCGCCGTTCGAACGGCGCTTCGCCGATCATCGACGGCAGGCCGATGGCGCCATGCATCTTCAGAACCGAGCCGTCGGTGGTGAGCGGCTTGACGTCACGGCGCACGGTTTCGAGCGACACGCCCAACCGGTCGGCCAGGCTGGCGATGGTGACGGTTCCCTCTTCCTGCAGCAGCCGCAGGATTTCGCCATGCCGTTTCGAGTGAATCATTTTGAGTCCTGGAGAATTGACCGATTCTAGGGCATTCCTAACGCTTTTAAAGGAATTGCCCATGCTTTCGGGCAAAATACCCAAAAAAAGTCACATCTTTTTATTGACAGAAGGGCAACCCTGGCGTGAAATCCAACCTCAAGAGGGGTTCGGAGCTGCGCGGGAGGGTAATTGGCAGGGCCGAAACTCACTGACCAGGCAGCCTGTAACGTGCCTGGCGCAAGGAATTTTCAGATCCGCGGGGGCGGATGCCGGGTTCAAAAACCTGGCCAAGGGGCTCGTCGGTGCGGTGCGGGATACCAATCCTGGCGTCCCGCACCGACGAGATTGTTTGCACTTCCCTCCGCCGTGGTTGCGCTGCCCGTGGCGCCGTGTCGAAGCCCAGCAAACCAGGTCAGCAAACCAGGGATGATTCCGTGATTGCCGAAGACCGCATCCGCGCCCTGCCCTGCTGGACGGGCGCCATCGAGATCGCGCCGCTGCCCGGCGGCTTGAGCAATGCCAATTATGTGGTCACCGACACGGCCGGCAAACATGTGGTGCGCTTCGGCCAGGACTATCCGTTCCACCATGTCTTCCGCGAACGCGAGGTGATGACCGCACGGGCGGCTCACGCCGCCGGCTTCGCGCCGGCGGTCCATTATGCCGAACCAGGAATCCTGGTAACGGCGTTTCTTGGCGCCAAAACCTATCTGGCCGAGGACGTGCGCGCCAATCTCGGCCGCGTCGCGGCGCTGATGCGCGGCTTTCACCGGGAGATGCCCAACCATATCTCCGGCGCCGGCTTCATGTTCTGGGTGTTCCACGTCATCCGCGACTATGCGCGCACGCTTGACGAAGGGGGCAGCCGCAAGCGCGGTGACCTGCCACGCTTCCTAGCGCTGGCCGACGAACTGGAGCGTGCGCAGAAACTGCTGCCGATCGTCTTTGGCCACAATGATCTCTTGCCGGCCAATATTCTCGACGACGGCAGCAGGCTGTGGCTGATCGATTTCGAATATGCCGGCTTCAATACTGCCATGTTCGACCTTGCCGGCGTCGCCTCGAACGCCGGCATGAGCGACGCGGAATCCTTCGCCTTCCTGACCGCCTATTTCATGAAGGAGCCGGACGAGGCGATCCGCCGCTCGCACGCCGCCATGCAATGCGCCTCGCTGCTGCGCGAGGCGATGTGGAGCATGGTGTCGGAGCTCTATCTCGACGCGCCCGGCATCGACTACGTCGCCTACACCGAGGAAAACCTGGTGCGGCTCGACGCGGCGCTGGAAAACTACCGGACAAAATACGGGATCCTGAAATCATGACCTTGCCTAGCCAGGCCGCGGTCGTCGTCATTGGCGGCGGCATCATCGGCTGTTCGACGGCCTATCATCTTGCGCGCGACCACAAGGTCGACGTGGTGCTGCTCGAACAGGGCAAGCTGACCTCGGGCTCGACCTGGCATGCCGCCGGGCTGGTGGGGCAATTGCGCTCTTCGGCCTCGATCACGCGAGTGCTGAAATACTCCGTCGACCTTTACAAGGGACTGGAGGCCGAGACCGGGCTCGCCACCGGCTGGAAGATGACCGGCTGCCTGCGGCTCGCCACCAATGCCGACCGCTGGACCGAGTACAAAAGGCTGGCGACGACAGCGAAGAGCTTCGGCATGGACATGCACTTGCTGTCTCCGGCGGAGGTCAAGGCGATGTGGCCGCTGATGGAGACCGGCGATCTGGTCGGCGCTTCCTGGCTGCCGACCGACGGCCAGGCGAGCCCTTCCGACATCACGCAGTCGCTGGCCAAGGGCGCGCGCATGCATGGCGCCAAGCTCTATGAGGACGTGCGCGTCACCGGCTTCGAGATGAAGGGCGACCGCATCACGGCGGTGAACACCGACCAGGGCGACATTGCCTGTGACAAGGTGGTGAACTGCGCCGGACAATGGGCACGGCAAGTCGGGGCCATGGCCGGCATCAACGTGCCGCTGCAGCCGGTGAAACACCAGTACATCGTCACCGAGAAGATCGCGGGGCTGGCAACCGACGCGCCGACGCTGCGCGACCCCGATCGGCGCACCTATTTCAAGGAGGAGGTCGGCGGCCTGGTGATGGGCGGCTATGAGCCTAACCCACTGGCATGGACGACAGGGGAGGTGCCCAATGACTGGGAGTTCCGGCTGTTCGACGACGACTACGATCATTTCGAGCAGCACATGATTCAGGCGATCGCGCGGGTGCCGGCGCTGGAAACCGTTGGCGTCAAGCAGATGATCAACGGGCCGGAAAGCTTCACGCCGGACGGCAATTTCATCCTCGGCGTAGCGCCCGAATGCGCCAACATGTTCGTCGGCGCCGGCTTCAACGCCTTCGGCATCGCCTCGGGCGGCGGCGCCGGCTGGGTGCTGGCGCAATGGGTGGTCGACGGCGAGGCGCCGCTCGACCTGTGGGTGGTCGACATCAGGCGCTTTTCCAACCTGCACCGCGACCGGCACTGGGTGTGCGAGCGCACGCTGGAAGCCTATGGCAAGCATTACACGATCGGCTTTCCGCACGAGGAGTATGCCAGCGGCCGGCCGCGCATCGTCTCGCCGCTGTATGAGCGGTTGAAACGGCAGCGCGCCGTGTTCGGCTCGAAGCTCGGCTGGGAGCGGCCGAACTGGTTCGCGCCGGAGAGCGTCGAGCCAAAGGACGTCTATTCGATGGGTCGGCAGAACTGGTTTGCTGCCGTCGGCGACGAGCACCGGCATGTGCGCGAACATGTCGGCATCTTCGACCAGTCGTCCTTCGCCAAGTACGAGCTGAGCGGCCCCGACGCGGCGAAGGCGCTGGACTGGATCTGCGCCAACGACGTCAGCAAGCCGGTCGGCCGGCTGACCTACACGCAACTTCTCAACACGCGCGGCGGCATCGAGGCCGACCTGACCGTGTCGCGGCTTGCCGAGGAGAAATTCTACATCGTCACCGGCACCGGTTTCCGCACTCATGACGCCTCGTGGATCAGCGATCATATTGGCGAGGGCCTCGATGCCAGGCTGACCGACGTCACCGAGGATTTCGGCACGCTGTCGCTGATGGGGCCGCGTGCCCGCGACGTGCTTTCGGCGGTGACCGGGAGCGATGTGTCGAATGCCAGCTTCCCGTTCGGCCATATCAGGGAGATCGTCATCGCCGGTCACACGGTGCGGGCGCTGCGCGTCACCTATGTCGGCGAACTGGGCTGGGAGCTGCACGTGCCGATCGCCGCCACCGGCGAAGTCTTCGACGCGCTGATGGCGGCCGGCAAAGAGCACGACATCCGGCCGGTCGGCTACCGCGCGCTGGAATCGCTGCGGCTGGAAAAGGGCTATCGCGCCTGGGGCTCCGACATCACGCCCAACGACACACCGCTGGAGGCCGGGCTCGGCTGGGCGGTCAAGCTCAGGAAGAACACCGACTTCGTCGGACGGCGTGCACTCGAGAAGGTTGGCGGCGCGTCCCTGAAGAAGCGCTTTGCCGGCTTCACGGTCGACGATCCGGAGATCGTGCTGCTCGGCCGCGAAACCATTCTGCGCGACGGCGAGCCAGTCGGCTATCTGACCAGCGGCGGCCATGGCTACACGGTGGGCAAGAATATCGGCAATGGCTATGTGCGCAGCGCCGACGGGGTGAGCGATGATTTCCTCGCCTCGGGCAGCTATGAACTGGTGGTCGCGATGCAGCGGACGCCGGCGAATATCCATCTCGAGCCACTATACGACCCGGCAATGGAGCGCGTGAAGGCTTAGCTTACGCGCAAGGCGAGGCCACGACTGGGCACGGTATCGGCCTCGCCAGGCATGGAGACGTAAGGGCGGGTTTCCTCGGCGCGGGTGACGAGGCCTTGCGCTTCGAGTTCGGCGATGCGCGCGGCAAAGCCCTGATCCCATAGCGTGTTCTTGACCGTCAGCACGATCACCCCGCCCGGCCGGCAGATGCGGATCAATTCGTCCAAGCCCTCGGCGCCGACATGACCCGAGGTGAAGACGCCGGCCGAGATGATGCCGGCATAGGCGTCGTCGGCAAAAGGCAAGGCGCCGCCGAGCGCCAGGCAATGCAGCGCCGAATAGACACCCTTGCGCGCGGCCTGATCCAGCATGCCTTGCGAGATATCCAGCGCCTCGACCTGGGGATAGCCGGCAATATCGAGCCATTCGCCGATCAGCCCGGTCCCTGCCCCGGCGTCGAGCAGCGGGGCTGACCCGCGCGGCAGATGACGGGCGAGCAAGGCAAGGCAGATCGTCGGGTGGCGGTAACCGGCCGCCGACATGTCGGCGTCGTAGGTCTGCGACCAGCGATCATAGAGTGCCGCCACCTCTTCCGGGCGCTTGGCCGCGTAGACTTCGCCGAGCGCGCCATGATGTTTGCTGTCCGCCACGTGCCCACTAACTCCTTCGTCTTGCCGGAATGATAGCCAAACGGCGAAAATTGTGGAACCGTTGCAGCGAAGAAATAACGCGTGGGAACGCAGGCATGGGGACAGACGAGGCGCGGGCAAGACTTGCCGCCATTCCGGTGCTGGCCGGCTACACCGGGCCGCTGGAACGGCTCGGCGGCCTGACCAATCTCGTCTTCAAGGCCGGCGACTACTGCCTGCGCATTCCAGGCAAAGGCACCGAGGAATACATCAACCGCGCCAATGAAGCGGTGGCCGCGCGCAAGGCTGCAAAGGCCGGTGTCAGCCCCGAGGTGCTGCATGTCGATCCCGGTACTGGAGTCATGATGACGCGCTACATCGCCGGTGCCGAGACGATGTCCCCGGAGAAATTCAGGGACCGGCAGGGCAGTCCGGCCCGGGCGGCCGAGGCCTTCCGCAAGCTGCACGCGTCCGGCGCGGTCTTCCCCTTCCGCTTCGAGCTGTTTTCGATGATCGACGACTATCTCAAGGTGCTGTCGACCAGGGATGTCGCCCTGCCCGCCGGCTATCACGACGTGGTGCGCGAGGCCGGCGGCGTGCGCGAGGCCTTGGCCGTCCGCCCCTTGCCTCTCGTCGCCTGCCATTGCGACCCGCTGTGCGAAAACTTCCTCGATACGGGCGAGCGGATGTGGATCGTCGACTGGGAATATTCCGGGATGAACGATCCGCTCTGGGACCTCGGCGATCTCAGCGTGGAAGGCAAGTTCGACGTCGCCCAGGACGAAGAGCTGATGCGCGCCTATTTCGGCGGCGAGGCGAAGCCGGCGGAGCGCGGCCGCGTCGCCATCTACAAGGCTATGTGCGACCTGTTATGGACGCTGTGGGGGCTGATCCAGCTCGCCAACAACAATCCGGTGGACGATTTCCGCGCCTATGCCGACGGCCGCTTCGCGCGCTGCAAGGCGCTGATGGAGACGCCAGAGTTTTCCAGGCACCTTGCGGCGATACGCCAGGGCTAGTCACCCGAAATCCGGGCTTTAGTTCACACCCTTCGGCACGTTCTCCGGCGGCACCGTGGTATCGACCACCTTCTGGCGGTGGAAGATGAACAGGCCGGCGAGAACGATGATGCCCGAGCCGGTCAGGATGCGCGGGCTGGGCACGTCGCCGAAGAATGCCAGCCCGAACACCACCGCCCACAGGAGCAGCGTGTAGTGCAGCGGCGCCAGCGTCGAGGCCGGCGCCAGTTTCAGCGCCCGGGTGATCATTAGATGCGCACCGCAGGAGACGATGCCGAGCAGCAGCATGGCGCCGAGATCGAGCGGCGACGGCGTCTTCCAGGCGCCGATGGTCAGCACGCCGCCAACCGCCAGCGTGCCGATCGTCTGCCATGTCACCAGATTGGTGTCGCTCGTGCCGCGCAGGCGCCGGTTGAGGATGATGGCGAAGGCGAAGGCGAGGCTGCCGACAAGCGCGAAACTCGACGACAACGAAAACGCGGCGGAGGACGGTTTCAGCATGATCACCACGCCGCAGAAGCCGAGCAGGATCGCCACCCAGCGGCGCCAGCCGACCTTTTCGCCAAGCAGGAAATGTGACAGCGCCGCCACATAGATCGGCCCGGCCATGTAGAAGCTCATCACATCGGCAAGCGGCAGATAGACGACGGCGGCGTAGAACAAAGCGGTGTCGAGCGTAGTCGCAACCACGCGCAGGATCTGCAGCCCGGGCCGCTCCATCTGGAACAGTCTGCCGGCGCCCTGGTTGGCGATCATCGGGCCGAGCACGATAAAGGCGCCGATCGAACGGATCAGCACCACCTGGCCGACGGAAAAGCTGGCGACCAGCCACTTGCCCATTGCGTCGTTCAGCGCAAACAGGAAGTCGCCGGCCAGCATCAGCAGGATGCCGGCCAGAAGAACATTCCTGATTGGGGAATTCCGCGCCACGGGTTGCGTCATGCCGACCCCGATTCCTCCCTCGCCTGGCCGCGTCGTAGACGGAAGCGGTGGCTTTGACGAGGAGAAATCAGGAAATGAGTAAGACCAGCGTCGGGAATCGGCTGTATCTAGGTGGATATATGTCTGCGGTTCACCTGACCCGGCCTGCCGGGAATGGACAGCCTGGTATCCTGCCTTGTCCTTTCCGCCACCACCTTACCCTTGGCGATGACGCAGATGCGCTCGGCGCGCAGGCGCAGGGCCTCGATCGGATTGCCGGCATCGAGGATCACCAGGCTGGCGCGCTTGCCGACCTCCAGACCGAGATGATCGAGGCCCATGATCGCGGCGTTGACGTTGGTGACCATGTCGAAGCAGCGCGCCATGTCGGCGGGGCTCGACATCTGGGCGACATGCAGGCCCATGAAGGCGACGTCGAGCATGTCGGCGGTGCCGAGCGAATACCAGGGATCGAGCACGCAATCCTGACCCCAGCCGACACGGATGCCGAGCGCCAGCATTTCCTTGACCCGCGTCATGCCACGCCGCTTGGGAAAGGTGTCATGGCGGCCCTGCAGCATGATGTTGATCAAGGGATTGGGGATCGCGGAAACGCCGGCCTCGGCGATCAGCGGCAGAAGCTTCGAGACATAGTAATTGTCCATCGAATGCATCGAAGTGAGATGCGAGCCGGCGACCCTGCCCTGCAGGCCGAGCCGCTGCGTTTCATAGGCCAGCTGCTCGATGTGGCGCGACAGGGGATCGTCGGTCTCGTCGCAATGCAGGTCGACCATCAGGCCGCGTTCTGCCGCGATTTCGCACAGTTCGGTCACCGAGCACGTGCCGTCGGCCATGGTGCGCTCGAAATGCGGAATGCCGCCGACGATGTCGACGCCCATGTCCAGCGCGCGAATGGTGTTTTGGCGCGCCGTCGGCGAGCGATAGAAGCCGTCCTGCGGGAAGGCCACCAATTGCAGGTCGATATAGGGGGCGACGGTCTTCTTGACCTCCAGCAGCGCCTCGACCGCCAGTAGCCGGTCATCGCAGACATCGACATGGGTGCGGATGGCAAGCAGCCCCATCGACACCGCCCAGTCGCAATAGGCGAGCGCGCGGTCGCGCACCGCTTCGTGCGTCAAAAGCGGCTTCAGTTCGCCCCACAGCGCGATGCCTTCAAGCAGCGTGCCCGATGCGTTGATGCGCGGTATGCCGTAGGACAGCGTGGCGTCCATATGGAAATGCGGATCGACGAAGGGCGGCGACACCAGATTGCCACGGGCGTCGACCTCGGTCCGCGCGGAACCCTCGAGCTTCGGCTCGATCGCCGCGATCGTCTCGCCGCTGATGCCGATGTCGGCGATGCCGCCATCCGGAAGCGTGCCGCCACGAACGATTAGGTCGAAATCCATCTCTCATCATCCCGCTTGAAGAATCACAGTCGCATCGTGTCTCAAAAGACAGCCTGCCGCAGCGGGTTTCTTTCCATGGTCGCGAAAGGTTCCCTCCGGCGGCAACTCCCTCTATAAGCCGCCTTCGTCATCCCGGCATCAAGGATCAGCCGTTGTTTCGCTTCTTCCGCTCGACGGAAAACCAGCGCCTCGTCGCAAGGCTGCTCAGGGAATCGTTCCGGCAGCACAGGGCCGGCTACGCCGCCGCCATCCTGTCGATGCTGGTGGTCGCCGGCATGACGGCCGCCAGCGCCTGGATCCTGCGCGAAATCACCAATGAATTCGTGATCGACAAAAGGATCGACCGCGTCAACATGATTGCCGTGGCGGTCGCCGCGATCTTCATCGTCAAGGGCATCGCCAACTTCGTCCAGGCCTACTTCATGAGCCGGGTCGGTAACGCCATCATCGCCGAACGGCAGCGCAAGATTTATGACCGCATCCTGGCGCAAGGCATCGAGTTCTACCATTCGACCTCGTCATCCGACCTGATCACCCGCATGACCAACAATGCCCAGGCGGCGCGCAACGTGCTCGACCTCATCGTCACCTCCTATGTGCGCGATCTGGTGACGCTGGCCGCCTTGATTGGAGTCATGGTCTGGCAGCAGCCGGCGCTGTCGCTGATCTGCTTCGTCGTCGGTCCGCTGGCCATCTATGGCGTCAACCGCATCCTGAAACGCGTCCGCAAGTTCGCTGCCATGGAGTTCCGCTCGGTCGGCCAGATCGTCCAGGTGATGCAGGAAACCGCGATCGGAGTGCGCGTGGTCAAGTCCTTCAACCTCGAAGGCCTGATGCGCAAGCGCATGTACAGGGCGGTGTCCGATGTCGAGGACCGGGCCAACAACATCGCCGCTCTGGAAGCGGTTACCAATCCGGTGATGGAAACGCTGGCCGGGCTGGCGATCGCCGGCGCGGTCATGATCAGCGGCTTGCTGGTTCTGCAGGGCGGCCAGATGCCTGGCAACATCATGGCCTTCATCGCCGCGCTGCTGCTTGCCTACGAGCCGGCTAAACGCCTCGCACGCGTCCGTATCTCGTTGGAGAGCGGCATTGTCGGCGTGCGCATGATGTTCCAGTTGGCCGACGAGCCGCTGACATTGGCCGAGAAGCCGGATGCCAAGCCGCTTCAGGCCGGGCCCGGCGAGATACGGTTCGACGCCGTCAGCTTCGCCTATCAGAACGGCCCGCCGGTGCTGGAAGGGTTCGACCTGACCCTTGAGGCCGGCAAGATGACGGCGCTGGTCGGGCCTTCCGGCGGCGGCAAGTCGACGATCCTCAACCTGATCATGCGCATGTATGACCCCAAGAGCGGCAGGGTGCTGCTCGATGGCCAGGATATTTCCCATGCCACGCTGGCCTCGCTCAGGGAAAAGATCGCCTATGTCAGCCAGGACACGTTCCTGTTTGCCGGCACGATCATGCATAACATCCGTCTTGGGCGCGAGGGCGCCACCGACGACGAGGTGATCGCCGCGGCCAAGGCGGCCAACGCGCATGACTTCATCGTCGCGCAGCCGAAAGGCTACGAAACCGATGTCGGCGAGAATGGCGGCCTTTTGTCAGGCGGCCAGCGCCAGCGCATTTCCATCGCGCGTGCCATGCTGCGCAACGCCGAAATCCTGCTGCTGGACGAAGCGACCAGCGCGCTCGACGCGGAGTCGGAGGCGCTGTTCCGCGACGCGCTGCAACAACTGACGGAAGGGCGCACCACGATCGTCATCGCGCACCGCCTGTCCACCGTGCACCAGGCCGACACGATCGTGGTGCTGGAAGCCGGCAAGGTGGTGGAAAGCGGGGCGCATCGTGCCCTGCTCAAGCAGGGCGGGCTTTACCAGAAGCTCTATGAATATCAGCTGATGCCGTGAGGGTGCCTTCGAATGTAGGTGCCAGACCCCCTCATCCGGCCCTCCGGGCCACCTTCTCCCCGAGGGGAGAAGAGGTCGTCAACGCGGGCGTCAGCCTCTTCTCCCCAACGGGGAGAAGGTGGCCGCGCAAGCGGCCGGATGAGGGGGCCGGCGCGAACCTTACTCCGGCACGTGCCTCACCGCGCCCTTGTCGGCGCTGGTGGCGAAGGCGGCGTAGGCGCGCAGCGCGGTCGTCACCTTGCGCTTGCGCTTTTCCTCCGGCTTCCAGGCGTTCGCGCCCTTGGCCTCCATCGCCGCGCGGCGCGCGTCGAGTTCGGCGTCGCTGACGGCCAAGCGGATGGTACGGTTGGGGATGTCGATCTCGATCGTGTCGCCCTCATGCACCAGCCCGATCAGCCCGCCTTCCGCCGCTTCCGGCGAAGCATGGCCGATCGACAGGCCCGACGTGCCGCCGGAGAAGCGTCCGTCGGTGACCAGCGCGCAGGCCTTGCCGAGGCCCTTCGACTTCAGGTAGCTGGTCGGGTAGAGCATCTCCTGCATGCCGGGGCCGCCGCGCGGGCCCTCATAGCGGATGACGACGACATCGCCGGCCTTGATCTCATTGGCGAGGATCGCCTTGACGCTGGCGTCCTGGCTTTCGAAGACGCGAGCCGGACCGGTGAATTTCAGGATCGACTCGTCGACACCGGCCGTCTTCACGATGCAGCCGTCGAGCGCCAGATTGCCTTTCAGGACGGCGAGGCCGCCGTCCTTGGAGAATGGCGTCTTCGCCGAGCGGATGACGCCGGTCTCGCGGTTCGTGTCGAGCTCGTCCCAACGGCGGTCCTGGCTGAAGGCGACCTGCGTCGGCACGCCGCCGGGAGCGGCGAGGAAGAAGTCGCGCACATTCTGGCTCGAGGTGCGCGAAATATCCCAATGGTCGAGCGCTTCGCCGAGGCTGGCGGTGTGCACCGTCGGCAGGTCGCGGTTGATCAGTCCGGCCTCGTCGAGTTGGCCGAGGATGGCCATGATGCCGCCGGCGCGGTGGACGTCTTCCATGTGCACGTCCGACTTGGCCGGCGCCACCTTGCACAGCACCGGCACGCGCCGCGACAGCCGGTCGATGTCTTCCATGGTGAAGTCGACCTCGCCCTCATGCGCGGCGGCCAGGATGTGCAGCACGGTGTTGGTCGAGCCGCCCATGGCGATGTCAAGCGTCATGGCGTTCTCGAAGGCGCCCTTGGAAGCGATGCTGCGCGGCAATGCGCTCTCGTCATCCTGTTCGTAATAGCGCTGGGCGAGATCGACGACGAGATGGCCGGCCTCGACGAACAGCCGCTTGCGGTCGGCATGCGTGGCCAGTGTCGAGCCGTTGCCGGGCAGCGAAAGCCCCAGCGCCTCGGTCAAACAATTCATCGAATTGGCGGTGAACATGCCGGAGCACGAACCGCAGGTCGGACAGGCCGAGCGCTCGATGACCTTGACGTCCTCGTCAGAGATCTTGTCGTCGGCGGCCGCGACCATGGCGTCGACAAGGTCGAGCGCCTGGGTCTTGCCGGCCAGCACGACCTTGCCGGCTTCCATCGGTCCGCCGGAGACGAAGACGGTCGGGATGTTGAGGCGCAGCGAGGCCATCAGCATGCCGGGGGTGATCTTGTCGCAGTTGGAGATGCAGACCATGGCGTCGGCGCAATGGGCGTTGACCATGTATTCGACGGAATCGGCGATCAGTTCGCGCGACGGCAGCGAATAGAGCATGCCGTCATGGCCCATGGCGATGCCGTCATCGACGGCGATGGTGTTGAATTCCTTGGCGACGCCGCCGGCCTTCTCGATCTCGCGCGCGACGAGCTGGCCAAGGTCCTTCAGATGGACATGGCCAGGCACGAATTGGGTGAAGGAATTGACTACCGCGATGATCGGCTTGCCGAAATCACTGTCCTTCATGCCGGTGGCGCGCCACAGGCCGCGGGCGCCGGCCATGTTGCGGCCATGGGTGGTGGTGCGGGAACGATAGGCGGGCATGAATTTTCCTTGGCTGGCTTGGCTGCGCTCGGTGAGGAGCGTGGCGGCGCTGAATTTTGATCGCAGGGTTTATAGACCGGCAAGTATGGTCTGGCCACATTTTTGCAATGCGCCAGAGTCTTACCGAAAATCGGCGTCTGCAAAAAAATTGCATGCCCTGTCGGATCGCGCGCCGGACGCCCGTCCTTGGTTCAACGGCAAGGGAATGGCACCATTCCCGGAGCCAGCCGTTTCACCGTAGCAGCAAGAAGCAACCGAGGAGCGCGACATGCAAAAGATCACCACCTGCCTGTGGTTCGACGACCAGGCCGAAGAGGCGATGAATTTCTACGTCTCCATTTTCAAGAACTCGAAGGTGCTGAGCGTGATGCGCTGGCCAGAGGGTCATGCAAATGAAGGCAAGGCGCTGGTGACCACGTTCGAACTCGACGGCGTGCAGTTCCAGGCGCTCAACGGCGGACCGCAATTCAAGTTCAACGAGGCAATGTCGCAGTCGATCGACTGCAAGACGCAGGAAGAGGTCGATTATTTCTGGGACAGGCTCATCGAAGGCGGTGGCGAACCGTCGCAATGCAGCTGGCTGAAAGACAAGTTCGGTGTCTCCTGGCAGGTCGTGCCGGAGCAACTGCCGAGGCTGCTTCAGGACCCGGACAGGGCCAAGGCCGGCCGGGTGATGTCGGCGATGATGCAGATGGGCAAGATCGAGATCGACAAATTGGAGGCGGCGGCGAAAGAATAGTCAACGCCGGCGCTGCCCCTCATCCGCCCTTCGGGCACCTTCTCCCCGTGAACGGGGAGAAGGAAAGAGGGCTGTTACGCCGCCTTGTCGCGGACCTGATAATCCTTGATCGTGGCGAAGCGGATCGCCTTCCAGCGCTCGGCTTCGTAGTTCAGCGAGAAGGCGTGCTGGGCGAGGAACACCGGGTCGTTGTCGAGGTCGCGGGCGATGTCGCCGCGATGCGCTTCGATGAAGCGAAGCACTTCGGCCTTGTCGTCGGCCGAGATCCAGCGGCAGACCGAAAAGCGCGACATTTCGAACTCGACGGGCAGCGTGTATTCGAAGTTCAGCCGCTCTTTCAGCACATCCAGCTGCAGGGCGCCGACGACACCGACGATGGCCGGCGAACCATCTTCCGGCGAAAACAGCTGCACGACGCCTTCCTCGGCCATCTGGTGCAGCGCTTCCTTCAACTTCTTGGCCTTCATCGCGTCGCCGAGGCGCACGCGGCGCAGGATTTCCGGGGCGAAATTCGGCACGCCGCGAAACAGGATTTCCTCGCCCTCGGTCAACGTGTCGCCGATGCGCAGCGTGCCGTGGTTGGGGATGCCGACGACATCACCGGCGAAAGCCTCGTCGGCGGTGACGCGGGTGCGGGCGAAGAAGAATTGCGGCGCCGAGAGTGACATCGGCTTCCCCGTGCGCACCAGCTTGGCCTTCATGCCGCGCTCGAGCTTGCCCGAGCAGACGCGCACGAAGGCGATGCGGTCGCGATGGTTGGGATCCATGTTGGCCTGGATCTTGAAGACGAAGGAGGTCATCTTCTCCTCCGTCGCCTCGATAGTGCGGGTGTCGGCCTCCTGCGCGCGCGGTGGCGGCCCGAAGGCGCCAAGCGCCTCGATCAGGTCGCGCACGCCGTAATTGCGCAGCGCCGAGCCGAAATAGACTGGTGTCAGATGGCCTTCGCGAAAAGCGTCGATGTCGAGCGGACGGCAGGCTTCGCGCGCCAGTTCGAGTTCCTCGATGAAGGCCTCGCGCTCATTTTCCGGCAGAAGGCCGGCAACGCGGTTGGAATCGGGACCGTTGACCGGCGTGCGCTCCTTCTCGTCGTCGCCCTTGCGCACGGCATTCAGCGCCAGGTGATAGGTGCCGGAGAAGGTCTTGCCACGGCCGATCGGCCAGGTGATGGGCGCGGTGTCCAGCGCCAGCTTCTGCTCGATCTCGTCCAAAATCTCGAACGGATCGCGGCTTTCGCGGTCCATCTTGTTGACGAAGGTGATGATCGGGATGTCGCGCAGCCGGCAGACCTCGAACAGTTTCAGCGTGCGCGGCTCGATGCCCTTGGCGGCATCGATGACCATGACGGCCGAGTCGACCGCCGACAGCGTGCGATAGGTATCGTCGGCGAAGTCCTCGTGGCCGGGCGTGTCGAGCAGGTTGAAGACGTTGTCCTCATATTCGAAGGTCATCACCGAGGTGACGACCGAAATGCCGCGCTCGCGCTCGATCTTCATCCAGTCGGAACGCGTCTGGATACGGTCCTTCTTGGCCTTGACCTCGCCGGCAAGCTGGATGGCGCCGCCGAACAGCAGCAGCTTTTCGGTCAGCGTCGTCTTGCCGGCGTCGGGGTGGGCGATGATCGCGAAAGTGCGGCGGCGCGCCACTTCCTCTGGTATTGTATCGGGCATTCTGTTGGGATTTCCGTGTGACAGGCCGGGCTTCTAGCAGCGCTACGCCGGGCTGTCGACCGTTCCGGCGGCACGGATGCCGCCGGATGCCGTCTCTCTGCTGAAGCCAGCAATGGCCGGGAGCCGTGTATTTCAACATTGGCAAGCGGCCATAGGAATGCCACTTGGATGAACATCCCTTGGAATCAGGAGACAGAGGAGTGACCATGGCTGCGTCGAAACAAGTGATCGTCATCGGCGCCGGCATTATTGGTGCCTCGGTTGCCTGGCATCTGACCAGAGCTGGCGCGCAGGTGACGGTCATTGCCGACAGCGCGCCGGGCGGCGTGGCGACGCCGAACTCGTTTGCCTGGATCAACGCCAGTTGGGGCAATCCGGAAACCTATTTCCGGCTGCGCATCCGTGCCATGGCCGAGTGGAAGCGACTTGCAAATGATTTGCCCGGCCTGCCGCTGGCCTGGTGCGGCGGCCTGAACTGGGACCTGCAGGCGGAGAGGCTCGAAGCCTATGCGGACGAGCATTCGGCCTGGGGCTACGGCATCGAACGGGTTGGCCGAGAGCAGGTGGCACGCATTGAGCCCAATCTCGCCGAGCCTCCAGATTTTGCCTTGCATATCGCTGAGGAAGGTGTCGCCGAGCCCGCGGCCACAGCGAAGGCGCTGCTGGCGGATGCAGCGCGGCAAGGCGCGCGCATCCTCTCCGGCACGGTGACCGCGCTGGCCCAGAGCAACGGCAGGATTACCGGCGTGGACACATCACATGGGCTCGTTGCCGCCGACGAGGTGGTGATCGCCGCTGGCGTCGGCTCTCCGGATATTGCGGCGACGGCCGGCATCACCTTGCCGATCGAGACGCCGCCCGGCCTTATCGTCCATTCGCGGCCTTACAGGAAATTGCTCAACGGACTGGTGCACGCCGAGAGGCTACACATGCGCCAGACCGCCGAGGGCCGCATCATCGCCGGCTCGGATTTCGCCGGCGGCGATCCCGGTATGGACGCCGAAGCGACCGCCCGCGCGCTGTTCGCGGTCACGAAAGCAGCATTGCGTGGCGCCGAGGGGCTGGAACTCGATTTCCACACCATTGGCTACCGCCCCAATCCGATCGACGGCTTTCCGATCATCGGCCGCGCCGAGGGCCTGGATGGGCTCTACGTCGCGGTCATGCATTCCGGCATCACGCTGGCACCAGCCGTCGGCCTGTTTGCCGCGCGGGAGATTCTTGAAGGCGAGCGCGATGCATTGTTGGCGCCTTACGGGCTGGCGCGGTTTGCGCAGTAGCAATGGCTGCTTCCGAGGCGGCACTCTACGGCGCCCCCCTCTGTCCTGCCGGACATCTCCCCTACAAGTGGGAGACGTCAGCTTCGCCGGCGGCTTCGCTCTTCAACGTTCGAGATTGGGAAGGCCATCGCGACATCTGGCCTCCCGCTCTGGGGGAGATGTCCGGCAGGACAGAGAGGGGCGCGGAGGAACTCGACCGAAACGATTTGCTATCCAACCAGCGCCAGCTTCGCCGCGACCGGAACGAATGGACTTATGTCGATGCCATCCCTGGTCATGGTGACGAAGCTCGATGGCGGGATCGCCTGCCAGTCGCCGCCCTCGCGATCGAAGGGCTCGGAGACGATGCAGCGGCCAGCGCCCTTGCGGAAGATGGACGTGTAGAGCGTGGGCGCGTGGGCGTCGGTGGCGTAGCGGACCGCATACAGCGCCTGTCCGTCGGAGAAAGCGGCGGTGAGTTTAAGCGCCGGCTCGAGACCGGCGCGGCGAGAGGCTTCCAGCACGCGGCTGGTGGCACGCGAGACGGCGCCTTGCGGGTCGGCCGAAAGGCCCTCGTCGATCATCAGGAGAAAAAACAGTTCGGAATCGGTGGTGCCTTCGCGCTGGTCGAAGACAGCGTCGGACAGCGAGTTCTCCAGCGCGCGGCGAATTTTCTCGAAACCGCCGATCTGGCCATTGTGCATGAACGACCAGCGGTCGGAGATGAACGGATGGCAGTTCATGCGGCTGGTGGCGCCGCCGGTCGAGGCCCTGACATGGGCGAGGAACAGGCCGGACTTGATCTGCCGGCACAGGCTTTTCAGATTGGGGTCGGACCAGGCCGGCAGGATGTCGCGGTAGAGGCCGGGCTCGGGCCTCTCGCCATACCAGGCAAGGCCGAAACCGTCGCCATTGGTCGGCGACTTGGCTTCCTGGGCGCAGTGGCTCTGGGCGATCAGCGAGTGACAGGGCGCCGTGAGGATATCTTCGAGAACGACCGCTTCACCGAGATAGGCCGCCCATCGGCACATCGCTTTGTCGTCCCCTAGGCACGATCCGCAAGCGCCGCCGGCGCATCGACCGTATGATTGCCTCTGTTGTGCGTCCGCTCGTAGAGCTCGCGAATGATTCGGCTGGCGGTAGTCTCGAAGAGAAATGGCAAGAAAGCGTGAACGAGCGCTGCTCCCGCCGCCATCAGCAGGCGCGACGAGAACCAGGCGGCGAAGGCCATATGGCCGAAATAGGTTTCGCCGACCTTGGCCGGATGAGAGGTGAAAATGCTTGCGAGCGACATGCTGGTTCCCCTTCAGCGCTGGAGCTTCCTGATATGAGTATCCTGACACGTCTCACCGGTTCATTGGTCCCAAAATATCCTTGTATTTTGCCACTTCATGGGACAAACATCCCAAATGACACTGGAAATCGATGAAATCGACCGAAAATTGCTTGCCGAATTGCAACGAGACGGCACGTTGTCGGTCGACCAGCTGTCGGAGCGGGTGGCATTGTCGCGCAATGCCTGCTGGCGTCGCGTCAAGCGGCTGGAGGAAGATCGCGTCATCACCGGCCGCGTGGCGCTGGTCGATGCCGAAAAGCTCGGGCTTGGCCTTTCGGTGTTCATCCTGATCCGCACATCCAACCACGACCCGGACTGGCTGCAGAAATTCCGCGCTGCGGTAAGCGGCTTGCCAGAGATCATCGGCGTCTATCGCATGTCTGGCGATCTCGATTATGTACTGCGCGCCCGTGTCGCCGACGTGAAGGCCTATGACCGGCTCTACCAGCGGCTCATCGCCAAGGTGGCGCTGTCGGATGTTTCCGCCTCCTTCGTCATGGAGGAGATCAAGGAGACGACGGTGGTTCCGATGGAAGTGCGTTGAGCCGCCCTCAGGCCATAGTGATGCCCGAAAGAAAGCCGTTGATAGCCCTGCGGGCGAATTGACCGAATCGGCAATCGCGCCGATAGGATCGATTTTATGCGCGCAGCCCTTCAAACACCCTCCGTCATCGGTCCCACCGTCGGCTTCGTCAGGCTGCCGCATGGCGAGGGACTTCCGCTTCCCGCTTATGAAAGCACCGGCGCCGCCGGCATGGATTTGCGCGCAGCGGTGCCCGAAGACCGGCCGCTTCTGATCCTGCCGGGCAAGCGCGCTCTGGTGCCGACCGGGCTGATCCTGGAAATTCCCGAAGGGATGGAAGGCCAGGTGCGGCCACGCTCGGGCCTTGCCTTCAAACACGGCCTTACCGTCCTCAATTCACCCGGCACGGTCGACAGCGACTATCGCGGCGAAGTGAAGGTGCTGCTGGTCAATCTCGGCGACGAGGACTTTGCCGTTACGCGCGGCATGCGCATTGCCCAGATCGTTTTCGCCGCCGTGACGCAGGTGGCGGTTGAAGAGCGTTCGCTCGCCGGCGGCACGGCGCGCGGCTCGGGCGGATTCGGATCGACCGGCACCGCCTGATAGCGAATCCAATGCCCTTGCCGAAACTTGTCATCTTCGACTGCGACGGGATCCTGGTCGACACGGAGAACCTCGCCAACCGACGCCTGGCCGAATGGCTCAGCGCGAGCGGCTATCCAACGACCTTCGAATATTGCCGCAAGAACTTCTCCGGCCGCAGCATGGTCTCGGTGCAGAAGGAGATCGAGGAGACGACCAGCGCCAGGCTCGGCGCCGATTTCGTCGAGCGCTGGAATGCCGGCCTGCCGGATCTGTTCGCTCATGGCGTCGAGGCGATCCCTTATGTCCGGGAGTTCATCGAGGCGGTCCGCGCCGCCGGCCTCGCCTACTGCGTCGCCACCTCGGCCAGGATCTCGAAGATGCACATAACGCTTGGCCAGACCGGGCTGTTGCCGCTGTTCGAACATGCGATGTTCAGCGCCACCATGGTCTCGCGCGGCAAGCCGTTCCCCGACCTGTTCCTGCATGCGGCCAAAGCCATGGGCTTCGAGCCGGCCGACTGCATCGTCATCGAGGACAGCGTCGCCGGCACGCAGGCAGGCATCGCTGCCGGCATGCGGGTGTTCTCCTATCATGGCGACCCCTATTCCGACCGCGACGGCCTGATCCAGGCCGGCGGCATCCTGTTCGACGACATGCGCGAACTCGCCGGGCTGGTGCCGATCCACTGATTTTGCCGGCCGGATGGGCTAATGCATGTCGCCCGGAAGTGTCAGCTTCGCGGTGCTTGCGGTGAGGGGACGATATCAAGCATGTCGGGATTTTTGCATCGGCTCGTCTTTGCCTGCCTGTTGCTGCTGCCATTGCTGGGCGGCGCGGCCGGCGCCCAGGACGCGGCCAGCCCGGACCTCGGCAAACCCATCGATGGCCACGCCGGCACGACCTATGCCGATCTCATCAGGATGGTCATTCCGGATCTGACGGCGAAGGGCGACTACTATGTCGGCTCCTCGCCGATCGAGATGCGGCACATTGCCGGTCCCGACAATGACAGCTCGCCACCAGAAGCACCGAGCGTTTTCAGCGCCGGCGTGCTTGGCATCAAGGCCGGAGGCAAGGAGCGGCTGGCCATGCTTTTCGATCTCGGCGAATCGCCCGACAGCGCGGAGGGCTATGCGGTGCTGGCGCTTTACGATCTCACCGGCAAACCGAGGTTGCTCGATGCCGTCAATGTGGCGACCGACCGTTTCACCTTCTTTCGCCACCCCGGCAAACTTTCGCTCGGCGCCAGCGACGATGCGCTGATGATCTCCAGCACGCATTTCAACTCGAACCAGGGCTACATGTCGACGCCGCTTATCCTGGTGCGAGACGACCGTTTTGAGCTGATCGACCTCATCAACACGTTCGACGAAAATGTCTGTTCCTATCGGCGCTCCCAGGACCTGACCTTCCAGGCCGTGAGCGATGGCCAGCCCTACGCCGCGATCAAGGCGACGATAACCGACAAGACGGCACCTGGCGAAGAGACGTGCGACGAACCCGCCCCCAAAGCCGTCTCGAACGACATTTCCGTAACCTACCGCTGGGACAAGAAAACAGCGGGCTACGTCGCCGATTCCGATGCCTTCGAAAAATTGGCAGCAGACAACGAGAAACGCTTCTGAACCAACCGCATTTGTTTGCCCGGCCGGAAACGGCGCGCTAGCATCCGCCCCGACACTCGTCATGGGGAGCCATTCATGGACAAGGGCAAGATCTTTCGCGACCTGCATGCCTCGACCTTCGTCATGCCCAATCCCTGGGACCCGGGCACGACGAAGCTGCTTGGCTCCTTCGGCTTCAAGGCGCTGGCCACGACCAGCGCCGGCTTTGCCTTTTCGCGCGGCCTGCCGGACGGGGCCGTGAGCTTCGACCAGATGATCCATCATTGCCGCGAGGTGACGGCCGCGACCGAACTGCCGGTCTCGGCGGATCTCGAAAAAGGCAAGGGCGACAGCCCCGAGCAGGCCGCCGAGACCATTTTCGCGGCGGAGGCCGCGGGGCTTGCCGGCTGCTCGATCGAGGACCATACCGGCGATCCGGAAAAGCCGATCTATGAGTTTTCGCACGCGGTCGAGCGTGTCGCCGCCGCGGTGGAGGCGGCGCGGGCGCTGAAGCGCGACTTTGTCTTCACGGCGCGGGCCGAGAATTTCCTGTGGGGCAAGTCCGACCTCGACGACACGATCAAGCGGCTGCAGGCCTTCGAAAAGGCCGGCGCCGACGTGCTCTATGCGCCGGGCATCGGCGACGTCGAGATGGTGCGCACGCTCTGCTCGGCGGTGACCAAGCCGGTCAACGTCATGGCGAGACCCGGCTTCACCATCGCCGACCTTGCCATGGCCGGCGTCAAGCGGATTTCGCTCGGGCCGTGGCTGACCAATTTCGCCTACGGCATGCTGGAGACGGCGGCGCGCGAGATCCAGCAGGACGGAACGTTCGGCTTCACCCGCGCTGCCATGCCGTTCGGCAAGTTGCAGGCGCTCTACGGCAAATCCCAGGGTTAGACGCCGCATGAACCTTACTGTCGTCGACATGCATACGGGCGGCGAGCCGCTGCGGATCGTCACCGGGGGTTATCCCGCTATCCCCAGGGGCACCATCCTTGAAAAGCGCGCCTATGTGCGGGACCATCTCGACCATTTGCGCAAACTGCTGATCTTCGAGCCGCGCGGCCATTACGACATGTATGGCGCCTTGCTGGTCGAGCCCGATTTGCCCGGCGCCGACCTTGCCGTGCTGTTCATGCACAATGAGGGCTATTCCACCATGTGCGGCCACGCCATCGTCGCGCTCGGCCGTTATGCCATCGATGAAGGCCTGGTGGCGAAACAGGAGCCGTTCACCACCGTCAACATCGAGGCGCCTTGTGGCCTGGTCGTCGCCTCGGTCGAGGTCAGCGACGGCAAGGCCGGTGCGGTGTCGTTCGAGAGCGTGCCTGCCTTCCTGTTCGCCCGCGACCAACAGATCGAGCTGACAGAGTATGGCAAGATCGGTTTCGATATCGCCTATGGCGGGGCTTTCTACGCGCTGGCCGACTGCCATCAGTTCGGGCTGGAATTCGGCCGCGACCGCGTGCGCGATTTCGTCGATGCGGCAACGGCGCTGACGAACCGGCTCAAGGCCGAGTTTGCGCTGTCGCATCCCGATCATGACGACCTCGCCTTCCTCTACGGCACCATCCTGACCGACGGAAAGGACGCCTTTTCCGGGGAAGTCACCAGAAATGTCTGCGTCTTCGCCGAGGCGGAAGTCGACCGATCGCCGACCGGTTCCGGCGTGACCGCCCGGCTGGCGGCCATGCATGCCAAGGGTGAGATCGCCATCGGGCAGACGCGCAGTTTCGAGAGCATCGCCGGCTCGCGCTTTTCCGGGGCGGTCGTGCGAACGGCACAGGCCGGCCCGCACGAAGCGATCGTCGCCCGCGTCGGCGGCCGCGCCTATTATTCCGGACGAGCCGAATTCATTGTCGAACCGGACGACGAGCTGGGGCGTGGTTTCCTCTTGCGCTGAAGGCTCAACCGTTTGCGGAACGGACCGCTTCCCGCGCCGAGACCGCCTTGTGCAGATGCACCATCATGGCGGCGGCGAAGAGCGGCGTCAGCAGGTTGAGCAGCGGCACGGCAAGGAATGCCGCGATCACCAGCCCGGACAGAAACACCGTACCGGCATAGCGCCGGCGCAGGACCCTCGCATCTTCCTCGGGGCGAAAGCGCATGGCGGCGAATTCGAAGAATTCGCGCCCCAGCAGGTAGCCGTTGACAATGAAGAAGGCTGCGATGTTGATGCCCGGCACCAGCAGAAGCATGAGCGCCACGATGTTGCCCAGGATGACGACGCCGAAAAACTTTATCGCCAGCACCATCGAGCGCAATGCCGGCATGGCCCGTCCGGCCGGGTGGCTTGGGTAATCGGTGCGCTCGACCACTTCGGCGACATCGTCGAGGAACAGGCCGGCGATGACGGCCGTGACCGGCGCAACAAGCAGCGCCATGCCGAAGGCCAGCGCGATGGCCGCGACAATGCTGCCCAGCCAGCCGGCCCAGGACGGTATGCCGGGCAACACGGTCTGGAGCCACGGCAGGGCCAGCCATTCGACAAGGCTGGTCAGGCCGAACCACAGGGCGACCAGCGCCAGCAGGGTTAGGCCGAGCGTCTTGATGAACACGGCGCGGAACGGAGGCGAGAGCAGCTCCAGGGCCGCGGTGCGGGCAGCGTCGAAAATCACCGTGCTTCAACCCCAGGTCAACGGACACAACCACAGAGCAATTCCAGGAAAAGTGCGTAGCGGTTTTCCGCCCGGGATTGCGTAAAAACGAGAAGTTACAGCGGGTCAGAGATTCCATCAAACACTGAACCGCTCAAGGCAGGACGTCTCCGAGATAGGCAGTGCGGCCCGCGAGCACAAGCGCGGGCCTTTGCTTGTCTTTGGACGCTGCCGAAATCTGACTACCGGGCGAAGGCCGGTTTGCGGACCGGTATGGTCATGGCCGCCACGCCGGCAACGACAAAGCCCATGCCGAGCCATGCCGTCGGACCCAGGCTTTCGCCGAGGAAGATGGCGCCGATGCCGACACCGATCGGCACCCGCAGATAGGCCTGCGACGTCGTGCCGACCGAACCCAGCGTGTGGATGAGGCGAAAATAGATGACGAACGCCAGTGCCGTCGAAAACACGGACAGGCCGAGCAAAGCGAGGATGGAAGCCGCCGAGGGGGCCAGCGTCCATGGCCGGTCGACCACCAGGCTGAGCGGCACCAGCATGACGGCGCCGCACAGCATCGAGCCGGCGGCGGGAAGCATCGGATCGAGGCCCTTGAAGCCACGGCCGAAGATGGCAGCGCCCGCATAGCACACGGTTGCCGCGACGATGGCGATCTGTGCCCAGAGCTGGTCGCCGATGCCGCCAAGCGCCTGCGTGCCGACGATGAGGCAGATGCCGGCAATACCGGCGCCGACGCCGACCAGCTTGCGCGCCGTCACCGGCTCATGGCGGGTGATGAGTGCCGTTAGCAGGAAGGTGAAGATCGGCGAGGTCGAATTGAGGATGGTGGCAAGGCCGGCGTCGACCGAGCGCTCGGCCGCGGCGATCAGCGTGAACGGGATGACGCTGTTGAGGCAGGCCTGGAAGGCGAAGCGGCGCCAGCTAGCCGCGTCTCCCGGCAAGGCAAGCCCACGCCAGCGGATGATGGCGAACAGGATGGCGCCGGCGATCAGGGTGCGGGCGGCGATGAAGGTGATGGGCGGGATGGTCTCGACGCCGATCTTGATGAAGGTGTAGGAGGCGCCCCACAGGACAGCCAGTACGCCAAGCAGCGCCAGGTCGGTAGCCGTGTCGTTTTTGGCAGGCATGGGCTCGCGCCTTCGGACCGTGATCTCAGGAGCGCAGATGTAGGCGACATCGCGACGAAATGTTTCGGCCACGGTCGAATTGTCGTAGCGCCTGGCTGGCGCGGCAAGGACAGAAAATCGGTTGCCTGTTTTCAGCGTCATGCTGTAGACCCGCGCGGGCATGGCAAGAAGCCGGCTCGGGTTTTGGCGGAGACATTGATGCCGGATTATGACGTGCTTTGCATCGGCAATGCGATTGTCGACATCATCGCCCAGTGCGAAGAGGACTTCCTCCAGACCAACGGCATCATCAAGGGCGCGATGAATCTCATCGACACCCATCGCGCCGAATTGCTCTACAGCCGCATGGGTCCGGCAATCGAGGCCTCCGGCGGCAGCGCCGGCAACACGGCGGCCGGGGTCGCCTCCTTCGGCGGACGCGCCGCCTTCTTCGGCAAGGTTTCCAACGATGCGCTGGGCGAAATCTACGCGCACGATATCCACGCGCAAGGTGTCGCCTTTGACACCAAGCCGCTCGAGGGCGAGCCGCCGACGGCGCGCTCGATGATCTTCGTCACCCCCGATGGCGAGCGCTCGATGAACACCTATCTCGGCGCCTGCGTCGAACTCGGGCCGGAAGATGTCGAGGCCGACAAGGCGTCGGGCGCCAAGGTGACCTATTTCGAAGGCTATCTGTGGGACCCGCCGCGGGCCAAGGAAGCCATCCGCCAGACGGCGAAGCTGGCGCATGCGGCGGGCCGTGAAGTGTCGATGACATTGTCGGACTCGTTCTGCGTCGACCGCTACCGTGACGAGTTCCTCGACCTGATGCGCTCGGGCACGGTCGATATCGTCTTTGCCAACAGCCACGAGATCAAGTCGCTTTACCAGACTTCGTCGTTCGACGAGGCGCTGGCGCAGATCCGCAAGGATTGCAAGATCGCAGCGGTGACCCGCTCCGAAAAGGGCTCGGTCATCGTGCGCGGCGACGAGACCGTGGTCATAAAGGCGACCGCGATCAAGGAACTGGTCGACACCACGGGCGCCGGCGACCTCTACGCCGCCGGCTTCCTGCATGGTTATACACAGGGACGCGACCTCCAGACCTGCGGCGACCTTGGCTCACTGGCAGCCGGATTGGTGATCCAGCAGATCGGCCCGAGGCCACGGCAGAATCTGCGCAAGGAAGCCGAGCAAGCGGGGTTGTTGTAGGGGGGCTTTTCCCTTCTCCCGCTGTGGGAGAAGGTGGATCGGCGCGCAGCGCCGAGACGGTTGAGGGGTGGGTGACGGATCGCCGTTTTTGCCAAGCTGGAACACCCCTCATCCGACCTCGCTTCGCGAGGCCACCCCGGGGCGAGCCAACGGTCTCGCCGCCCTTCGGGCCCCAAAAGGGGAGAAGGAAAAGACCGTCGCGCGGTTGTCACACACCGCTCCTACAGGAAATTGCGAGCGTCCCGTGACTGGCATTTCGGGATGCTCGCAGTCAGTTGGGGTGTCGTAAATGCAAGACAGCAACCTGTCGGGTTCGCTGCATCTGTTGCCGTTCGGAGTCCCGCTCTTCCCTTAGCCGTTGACAAACGGCCGCAGTCGGGGAGGAGCGCGGCCAGAAGACAGATGCATGAACAGATTTCCAATCCAGGCGACCGGCATAAACCAGGACGACTTCGCGGAGTTGGTCGCCGACAAGGTCGAGCGCGCGCTCGCCCATTATGACGAGGCGATCAACCAGTCCACCATGGTCTCGGTCGCCAAAATCGCCGGCAGCATCGCCTCCGCGGTCACCTTGCTGTCGCCCAAGCACCAGCGCGCCATCGACACGATCCACGCCGACCTTCCGGGGCTGGCCTCGAAATTCGTGCGCGCGCTGGCGGCCGAAGCGGCGCGCCGAGGCGAAGCCGGCACCACCGGCACGACAACGCTGCCTGCAGAGGCCGAAACGTTGCCCCCGCTCCCCCAGTCCGACGACCTCGAATCGATGCTGATCGAGGACTGGGCCGGCCGCGTCGCCGGCTCGACCTATCTGGAAGAGAACCTGCGCATCGCCCGCTCCACCTTGCACCGCTGGCAGCGGCGCGGCGACGTCATCGCGCTGCGCAAGGGCGGCCGCAAGCACGTCTTCCCGCTGGCGCAATTCGTCGACGGCAGGCCGGTGGCGGGCATAAGCGACGTGCTGGACCTCATCGGCAACCCGAGGCTCGCATGGCTATGGTTGACCCGCCCAGCGGCACAGCTCGATGGCCGCGTTCCGATCGATCTGCTGCGCGCGGATCAGGTCGGGGACGTGGTCGAAGCGGCGCGTGCGTTCGCGCCTGGCTGAAGCCAGCGCGCGCGTTTACTAGGCAGCTAAGGACCGCGCGAAGCTAGTTTGGCTTTGCTCCGCAGCACGTACATAACTCCATGGCTCTGGCTCGAGGCAAATCATTCGTATAGATGATTCATGGACCAACTTCCGACTTTTGAAAATACTCGCTCGAGCGCGCATCTTGCGCATCTCTTCGGTTGGCATGACCAACAGCTTCAATCTCTGGAAGTGCGCCGTGGAGACACGCGAGTGGACGTCCACAAGGGAAGGATAAGTGGCGAGCCTGCGGCCATATTTGGTACCGTAGTCGCGCGGAACGGATACGATCCAATCGATAGCACTGCGTTGTATGCCTACCATGCCGGCACCCAATGGGGGATGGTTGCGGACGGTCTTGGCTTGACAATTTTCAACTCACAATGGGTTGCGGATTCCAATTGGTTCCAACTTCCTCGTATCGGATGGAGTGAAGTCAAGCATCACCGCGACATCTTTGAGGCCTTTACCCCCCAAGGATTGCTCGATCGACAAGCATCCAGGATTGCAACTAAACAAAAAGAGCCAAGTGACTTTCTGAAGCCGGTAGACGATTCGCTCGTAGAGAGGCTTGATAGGTGGCGAGAGCAGGCACTGCGTTACGCTCGCGATGCCGACAAAGTAGACGAGCTTTTGCAGACATTTTACGCCCAGCTGTTTGTGTTAAGGACGGTTGAGGATCGAGGGCTTGACTCTCATTTGGAGCATGCCTCGTCTGCGGTAGTGGAGTCGGATAAGTTTGATAGGGCGCGATGGGAAATCCTTTTGCACCAAGCACGAGAGCGGATTGGAAGCGACCTCTTCAATGCAGATGTGACAGCGAACATACCTGAGCACGTGCTCGCGGGTGTGATTTTGGAACTTTACAACCCTTACAAGGTACCGGGGCCGCGTCCAAGATACAACTTTGCCTGGATTGATGCCGACGTTCTCGGCCTGGCCTACGAAAAATACCTCGCATCGGTTCTGCAGCCAACGTCTCTACCTGCTCAAGTCGATCTCTTCTTACCGCCGGAACGAAGCGTTGAACGTTACAGTGTTCGAAAGAGTACTGGCGCTTATTATACACCAAAATACATTACAGAATTCCTGTCCACCCGCTGCGTTGACGAGTATTTTAACGATTCCGGAAGGACAACCCCCCCTGCAGTAATAGATTTTGCTTGCGGATCTGGTTCTTTTTTGGTTGCAGCAATCGACAAAATGCTTAAGCACTTGAAGGAAAAAGAACCAAATCGGCCGTGGGCTCGCGAATTGATTGAGGGAGGGTTCATCGCCGGTGTAGACGTTGACCCAAAGGCAGTAACGGCCGCAAGGCTCCACCTTTGGCAACGCCTTATTGAGGAGCCCGATGCACTGCCTCTCCCCAATCTCTCAAGCGTCGTTTTGGTCGCCGACGGCCTAGATAGTGAAAGTTGGGGGGCGCTTAATAGGCAGTACGATATTGTTTTGGGTAATCCACCATTTCTTGCAACTGGGCTCGTAAATTCACGCGAGAAACTTGAGGCGCGATTCTCTACGGCACGAGGTCGTTATGACTTCTCGTCGTTGTTTGTCGAGCAAGGCATACGGATCTTGGCCCCCGGGGGGCACCTCGGACTTGTCATTCCAAATCGCCTATTTCGAAATCGGAGTGGTGGGCCCGTTCGAAGATTAATTTCAGAACAAACGTCTCTGATAAATATCGTAGATTTTGGATCGACCAAGCCATTTGATGCTGATGCGTATATAGGCTGCATTGTTGCGAAGAAGCGGCCCTCGGGCTCCGACCATCCCCTAAGAGTTCACGTCATAGAAGTAAAATCCCTTGAGGCTGATTTCATTGCCTCACTGTTACTTTCGGCAAACGACGACCTCGAAAGCCGAAACTCCAACTTAGTTCGCACGTTCTCGGCTCGGCATCCTACAGGAGACGGACCGTGGATGCTCCTGTCCGAGACTGAACAACTCTCCCGGATAATGATCGAGGAAGTTTCCATCCGCCTTGATACAATTGCCGCAATCCCTCAAGGCATTAGAACCGGCGGCAATGACCTCTTTATCGTATCCCTCGAATCGGCGGACGGAAATTCGCTTTGCAAAGCGACCAATGGGTTAGGTGAGAGCTTTATCATAGAGTCAGAGATACTGGAGCCGACCGTTTACGGGTCTCAGGTTAAACGCTACGAAAACATCGTGACATCGGCGCGGCTCCTATATCCGTATCGTAATAACATCCCCATGTCAGAATCGGAGCTTCTTCAGAAATTTCCGCGCGCTTGGGATTATTTTAGTAGGAATAGAAACATACTGGGAGCAAGAGCGAGTCTTAAAAAAAGCAATGGGCGCTTCTACGAACTTGTCTGGCCCAGAGATGAGACATGGCTTCGACGACCAAAGCTACTAATACGAGATCTCGCACCAACTACTGCCTTCGCGATTGACCCTGCCGGGCGAGTTTTTCTTGTTGGGGGAACCGCTGTGGTGCCTGAGGACTCGGAATTGCTCTTTCCACTGATGGCCTATTTAAATAGCTCGGTAGTAAACTCACTGGTCAAACAGACCCCCCCTCAATTTCGTGGAGATTTTCAAAAATTCGAGCCTCAGCATATTCAAGGGATACCGATCCTCGATCGCCTCCTGCAAGATACAGGTTTATCTGAAGAGCTGGGGTTCTTAGCAGAGACAGTTGTAGAAACGGAGGAACTGAGCGACGCGAGGCGAGACCTGGAGGGGCGCATAGACGACCTTATCCGCAGCGCCGTTCAAGAGCGAGGGATCGGCGTGAGCGCAAATTAATGCCAATACTTACCTTTGAAAGACAGGAGATCGACTTACCTCGAAACATTGCCCTGCTGGATACGAATGTCTTAGTGGCATACATGGATGATAGGGATAACTATCATGAACAAGCGGTCTTAGTTGTCGACGAACTGCCCGACTACATCTGGGTTGTTACACTTCCGGTTATCGTTGAAGCATGCGGATTACTCGGCAGGCGACGTGACCATCTAGTCGTCATACAATTACTTCAATGGCTGCTTTCCCCAGGGAATGTCTGGATACTTCCTTCGTCGCACCCCTCGTTATCTCCCGAGCAGAGCCTATGGTTGCATTCTGATTGGATGAGGAGACATGTGGTCGACTACGTCGATTCCTATTTGATGGAAATAGCCGACGCTATAACAAAGCGTCTAGAATTGCGGCCTCATTTGCCGATTGTTACCTTCGATACGAGCGACTTCTTACGATGTGCGGGCAGTGGACGTCGATATAGCCTTTACGACATGAGAGATTTGCAATTTGTAGATTTCGAACTCAATTAACGGACGGATCGCAACCGCCAGTTTCCTCAAGTCCCCGCCGTGTAAGCCGCGATCGCCGCCATGTTCACGATATCGCTGTCCTTGGCGTTCAGCGAGACGATCTGCACCGGCTTGTTCAGGCCGACCAGCAGCGGGCCGATGACGGTCGAGCCGCCGAGTTCCTGCAGCATCTTGGTCGAGATCGAGGCCGAGTGGAACGCCGGCATGATCAGCACATTGGCCGGGCCGGTCAGGCGCATGAACGGGTATTGCGCCATGGCGCGGGCGTTGAGCGCCACGTCGGCGGCCATCTCGCCGTCATATTCGAAATCGACGCGGCGCTTGTCGAGGATGCGCACGGCTTCCTGGATGCGCTCGGAACGCTCGCCCTGCGGATGGCCAAAGGTGGAATAAGCGAGCATGGCGAGCCTCGGCTCATAGCCCATGCGGCGGGCAAAGCCTGCCGCCTCCTCGGCGATGTCGGCGATCTGCTCGGCGTTGGGCATGTCGTGGACGGCGGTGTCGGCGACGATCACCGTGCGGCCGCGTGCCAGCACGATCGAGGCGCCGATGACGCGGTGGCCGGGCTTGGCGTCGATGACGCGCCTGATATCGTCGAGCGCGGTGGAATAGTTGCGGGTGACGCCGGTGACGATGCCGTCGGCATCACCCAGCGCCACCATGCAGGCGGCGAAATGGTTGCGGTCGTTGTTGATCAGCCGCTGGCAGTCGCGGAACAGGAAGCCTTTGCGCTGCATGCGTTCGTAGAGATAGTCGGTGTAGATCGAATTGCGGCGCGACAGGCGCGCATTGATGATCTCGATGCCTTGCTTGTTCAAGTCGATGCCGGCGTGCCTGGCGTTCTCCTTGATGACATCGTCGCGGCCGAGCAGGATGGCCGTGCCGAGCCGCTGGTTCACATAGGAGACGGCGGCGCGCATCACCTGCTCCTCCTCGCCCTCGGCGAAGACGATGCGCTTGGGCTGGCGGCGCACGCGATCGTAGATGCGCTGAAGGGTCGAGGCGATCGGGTCGCGGCGGGCGGAAAGCTCCTGCGCGTAGCGGTCGAGATCGAGGATCGGCTTGCGGGCGACGCCCGAATCCATTGCTGCCTTGGCCACGGCAATCGGGATGGCCGAGATCAGGCGCGGGTCGAAAGGCACCGGGATGATGTAGTTGGGGCCGAATTTCGGCCGGTTGCCCTGATAGGCGGCGGCGACGTCGTCGGGCACGTCCTGGCGGGCCAGTTCGGCGAGAGCGCGGGCGGCGGCGATCTTCATGTCGTCGTTGATGGTGGTGGCCCTGACATCCAGCGCGCCGCGGAAGATGTAGGGGAAGCCGAGCACGTTGTTGACCTGATTGGCGTAGTCCGAGCGCCCGGTGGCCATGATGGCGTCGGTGCGGATCTCGGCCACTTCCTCCGGGGTGATCTCCGGATCGGGATTGGCCATGGCGAAGATGATCGGGTTCTTGGCCATCGACTGCACCATGGCGGTGGTCAGCGCCCCCTTGGCGGAAAGGCCGAGGAAGACGTCGGCGCCGTCGAGCGCTTCGGCCAGAGAACGCGCGTCGGTCTTGACCGCGTGCGCCGATTTCCACTGGTTCATGCCCTCGGTTCGGCCCTGGAAGACCACGCCCTTGGTGTCGCACAAGGTGATGTTTTCAGGGGAAAATCCCATCGCCTTCATCAGCTCGATGCAGGCGATGCCGGCGGCACCCGCGCCATTGCAGACCAGCTTCGTGGTCTTCATGTCGCGGCCGGTTACCTCCAGCGCATTGATCAGGCCGGCGGCCGAGATGATGGCCGTGCCATGCTGGTCGTCATGGAAGACCGGGATGTCCATCAGTTCGCGCAGGCGCTGCTCGATGATGAAGCATTCCGGCGCCTTGATGTCTTCCAGGTTGATGCCGCCGAAGGAGGGACCGAGGAAGCGCACGCAGTTGATGAACTCGTCGGCATCCTCGGTGTCGACCTCGAGGTCGATGGAATCGACATCGGCGAAGCGCTTGAACAGCACCGCCTTGCCTTCCATGACCGGCTTCGAGGCCAGCGCGCCGAGATTGCCGAGGCCGAGGATGGCGGTGCCGTTGGAGATGACGGCGACCATGTTGCCGCGCGTCGTATAGTCGAAGGCTCTCGATGGGTCCTCGGCGATGGCGCGCACGGGCACGGCGACACCAGGCGAATAAGCGAGGCTGAGATCGCGCTGCGTCGTCATCGGTTTGGTGGCGACGATCTCCAGCTTGCCCGGCCGGCCCATGGCATGGAATTCGAGCGCTTCCTGTGCGCTGACGGACGGACCGTTGTTCTCGGTTTTCCTGGCCATGATGCTTTTGATTTCCTCGCCGGTGCGGCACCTCCTTGAAGCGGGTGCCTGGTGCTTGCGAATTAAGACCACGGGCCGCCGCGTGTAAACCACGAAGCTCTGCAAAGCTGCTTCAAAGCGGACGCGCTCGCTCAGGGACTGCGCGGCGCTGGCTTGAATGCGGTGATTTCATGCGCATGCTGGCGGGCCGTTGCCCATCGCCGCAGCGTCCTGGTTCCGGGGAACGGCCATTGCGACAGGGGCGGCCGCCGGCTTCCCATCCGCTCGAACAGCTCCGACAGGAATTCCATGAGTTGTCGCCGTTGCGGCTCTACCCTGGCCATCGTGTGGTTACGGATCTCCTCGCGCGGTATGGCGCGGTCGCGCAGCGTCTCGACAGCCCGCCGGATCGCCGCCGGATCGGGCTCGGCGATGATGCAATAGTCCGGATCGAAGAAGACATCCCGGCCGCCAAGACTGGGCGTGCTGACCACCGGCAACCCGGCCATCAGATATTCCATGCTGGAACACATCGCCCCTTCCGCCGCCGACAGACAGAGCCCAACCGCGGCCTGGTTGTAGACGCGATTGACCTCCTGCGGCGCCAGCCAGCCGGCCAGGCCATCGATGATCGGGTTGGCGATACGATGCAGCGGCGATTGCGCCTGCAGGCGACGGATGAAGGCACGGTCGCCGGCCCGGGGCAGCTCGCCGATCGAAAAGGTGATGTGGGCGAGCCTTTCGACGTCGAAGGCGAGGTAATGACGCTTGGTGTACGAGATGCGGCCGTTATAGACGGCGTCGAATTCGACGGGGACATCCGGCAATGGCCGAAAGATGTCCTCTGAGACCATCAGATTGTGGTTGGAGACGATCGCGGTTCCTCCGACAGCGGTGACCAGACGACGCTCCTCCGGCGTGTTGCAAAGAAAAATCAGTTCGTGAAGCGGAAAGTTTTCACGGTACCAGGCGAGATCCCGGCCCAGCTTTGCGACGACGTGCGGCCGCTCGAGCGTCCAACTCGGCATCAGCAGGAACACGGCGCGCCGCGAGGCCAGGCGACGGCCGATTGCGACGATCGAGTTGAGGGGACGGGCGCCGCCGATCGGCGTGTAGATCAACAGCGGATCGTGGCTGAGAACGTAAACCGCGAGCCGAATGCCGCCGTCCAGATGGGACAACGGACCGCTGAGCGGCAGCGCGAAAGGGAGGCGCTTGGCCGCCGAAAACTTAAGCCCGCCCAACCTTTGACTGGCATGCCGAACCGTCATGAGCCAGAGCCGTTCGAGGGCCGAGTCGATCGGCCCTACCATCTCCTCGAACGTTTCGTGCCCATCCCTGTCCATGACCATTATACCCCCAAGACGACAGATATTCGCGATCACGGCATCGGGCAATGCCACTGAATAGCGGGCCATGGACGATGGCTTGCGATCTTCCCCTGCTTTTCGATGGCCCGGCATTAAACCCCGCCACCACATCTGCTAGCGTGCCGCGCCATGAACATGCACAGCCCGAACGAGCCCGACGCCGCTCCCGAGTTGACGGCGGCGCCACAGCCAGGCGCCGCCGTCACGCCGATGATGGAGCAATTCATCGAGATCAAGGCGGCTAACCCGGATTCGCTGCTGTTCTACCGCATGGGCGATTTCTACGAGCTGTTCTTCGACGATGCCGAGAAGGCGAGCCGGGCGCTGGGCATCGTGCTCACCAAACGCGGCAAGCACCAAGGCCACGACATTCCGATGTGCGGCGTGCCGGTGCATGCGGCCGACGACTATCTGCAGAAGCTGATTGGCCAGGGGTTCCGCGTCGCCGTCTGCGAGCAGATCGAGGATCCGGCCGAGGCCAAGAAACGCGGTTCCAAATCGGTGGTGCGCCGCGATGTGGTGCGGCTGGTGACCCCGGGCACCATCACCGAGGACAAATTGCTGGCGCCGTCGGAATCGAGTTTCCTGATGGCGCTGGGCAGGGTGAAGGGCGGAGCGGACCACAGCTTTGCAATTGCCTGGATCGACATCTCGACCGGGGCCTTCCGCGTCGCCGAGACCTCCGCCGACCGGCTGATGGCCGACGTCTTCCGTGTCGACCCGCGCGAGCTTATCATGGCCGAGCCGGTCTTCCATGATCCCGAGCTGAAGCCGGTGTTCGACGTGCTCGGCCGCATTGCCAGCCCGCAGCCGCCTTCGCTGTTCGATTCGGCCTCGGCCACGGGGCGGATCGCGCGGTTCTTCGAGGTGGCGACACCAGACAGTTTCGGCACGTTTTCGCGTGCCGAACTGTCGGCGATCTCGGGCGCCATCGCCTATGTCGAGAAGACGCAGAAGGCCGAGCGGCCACCGCTGTCGCGCCCCGAGCGCGAGGAGCAGGGCTCGACCCTGTTCATCGATCCGGCGACGCGCGGCAATCTCGAACTGTTGCGCACGCTGTCCGGCAGCCGCGAGGGCTCGCTGTTCAAGGCGATCGACCGCACGGTGACCGGCGGCGGCGCAAGGCTGCTCGCCGACCGGCTGATGGCGCCGCTGACCGACCCGGCGGCCATTGTCGCACGGCTGGATTCGGTGTCGTTCTTCCGTTCCGAAGTGCGGCTTTGCCAGGCAGTGCGGATGAGCCTGAAGAGCGTGGCCGACATGCCGCGTGCGCTGTCCAGACTGGCGCTCAATCGCGGCGGCCCGCGCGACCTCGGCGCACTGCGCGCCGGCTTCGAGGCGGCTGGCGCCATCGCCGAGACCTTTGCCGCGACCGCCCTGCCCCAGGAATTGGCCGGCGCGATGGCCGCGATTCAAGCGCTGCCCAAGGCACTCGCCCAGCATCTCACCCAGGCGCTCGGCGAGGAACTGCCGCTGCTCAAACGCGACGGCGGTTTCGTTCGCGGCGGCTATCATGCCGAACTCGACGAGATGCGGGCGCTGCGCGACGAGTCGCGCAAAGTGATCGCCGGGCTGGAGCGCTCGCTGATCGAGGAAACCGGCATCCGTTCGCTGAAGATCCGGCACAACAACGTGCTTGGCTACTACATCGAGGTGACGGCCAACCATCATGCAATCATGACCGGCAGCGATGGCGCCAAGGCGCGCTTCATCCACCGCCAGACCATGGCCAACGCCATGCGCTTCACCACGACCGAGCTCGCCGAACTCGAGACCAAGATCGCCAATGCCGCCGACCGGGCACTGAGCATCGAACTGGCAGCCTTCGATGCGCTGACGGCGGAGGCGGTCGGCGAGGCAGAGGCGATCCGCGCCGGGGCCGATGCGCTCGCCGTGCTCGATGTGTCGGCGGCCCTCGCACTGTTGTCGGAAAGCGAGGCCTGGTGCCGGCCGGTGGTGGATTCCAGCCTTGCCTTCGAGATTTCAGGCGGCCGGCATCCGGTGGTCGAACAGGCGCTGCGCCGTTCGGGCGAAGGGCCGTTCGTCGCCAATGATTGCGACCTCTCGCCCGAGGGGACTGCCAGGAACGGCGCGATCTGGCTGCTGACCGGCCCGAACATGGGTGGTAAGTCGACGTTCTTGCGGCAAAACGCGCTGATCGCGATCCTGGCCCAGACCGGCTCCTTCGTACCGGCGGCGTCTGCCCATATCGGCGTCGTCGACCGGCTGTTCTCGCGCGTCGGCGCTTCGGACGATCTGGCGCGCGGCCGTTCGACCTTCATGGTCGAAATGGTCGAGACGGCGGCGATCCTCAACCAGGCCGGCGAACGCGCGCTCGTGATCCTCGACGAGATCGGCCGTGGCACCGCGACGTTCGACGGCCTGTCGATCGCCTGGGCGGCGGTCGAATATCTGCACGAGAAGAACCGCTGCCGGGCGATTTTCGCCACCCATTTCCACGAAATGACGTCGCTCGCCGGCAAGCTGGCGCGGCTTTCCAACGTCACCATGCGCGTCAAGGAATGGGAGGGCGACGTCGTTTTCCTGCACGAGGTCGGCAAGGGTGCCGCTGACCGGTCCTACGGCGTGCAGGTGGCACGGCTCGCCGGCCTGCCGGATGCGGTGGTCGAGCGGGCCAAGGCGGTGCTGCACCAGCTGGAGGAAGGCGAGGTTTCGGGCAAGGCCAACCGGCTGGTCGACGACCTGCCGCTGTTTTCGGTGGCGGTGAAACGGGAAGCGCCAAAGCCGGTGAAGAGCGACGCGCTGGGCACAGCGCTCGGCGAGATCAACCCCGACGAGATGACGCCGAAGGAAGCACTGGAGGCGCTCTACCGGCTGAAAGGGCTGGCGGGGAAGTAATTTTGCAATCTGGGCGGCGGAGGGGGAAATTGGCAGCACCGCCGCCTCAGATCATCTCCAGCCCGCGCTTGCGCTTCGGTGGCGGGAATGCACGGTCGAGATCGGCGATGTCCTGCGGCGTAAGCTTTATGTCCAACGCAGCGACATTCTGGCGGACGTGCTCCTGGCTGCCGGCCTTGGGAATGGCGATGACGCCGTCCTGCCGCATCACCCAGGCCAGGGCGATTTGCGCCGGTGTCGCGCCGTGCCGGGCGGCGACGGCGTCAAGCCTGGCATTGCGCGCCAGCGCGCCTTGCTCGACCGGCGAATAGGCCATCAGCGGGATGCCGCGTGTTCGGCTCCAGGGCGCCAGATCGAATTCCGGGCCGCGGCGAACCAGATTGTAGAGCACCTGGTTGGTCTGGACATTGCCGCCGTCGCGCAGGCCAGCCAGTTCCTCCATCTCCTCGGTGTCGAAATTGCTGACGCCCCAATGCCGTATCTTGCCGGCTTTTTTCAGCGCCTCGAAGGCTTCCACCGTTTCCGATAGGGGCACGCTGCCCGGCCAATGCAGCAGATAGAGATCGATGCGGTCGGTGGCGAGGCGCTTCAGGCTGTTCTCGCAGGCGCGCTGCACGCCGGCCCTTGAAGCGTTGGAAGGCAAGACCTTCGAGACCAGGAAGACCTCGGCGCGGCGGCCGGCGATGGCTTTGGCCACCACTTCTTCCGCACCGCCGCCGGCATACATTTCGGCGGTGTCGATCAGCGTGACGCCGAGGTCGAGGCCGAGCTTGAGGGCATTTACCTCGTCGGAGCGGCGCCGCGAATCCTCGCCCATTTTCCACGTGCCCTGGCCGAGAACGGGTATGGCCTCGCCGCAGGTAGCGTGGTGGTTCTGACGCTCGATTCCATGGCATGGCTCCGTCGGTACTCGATCGCATCGAGGCCTCGACGAGACTCCGCAAGGAGTTCTCGCCGGACCCTACTTAGCGATGCCGGGAAGCTTACTTCACCGGATGGGCGGCGAGCCAGTCCTGCATCTGCTTGATTTCGGCTTCCTGCGCGGCGATGACGCCTTCGGCGAGTTTGCGGATTTCCGGATCCTTGCCGTTGGCCAGCTCGACCTTGGCCATTTCGATCGCGCCTTGATGATGCGGAATCATGCCGCGGACAAAATCGACGTCGGCGTTGCCGGTATATTGCGAGGCCATCATGTCGGTATGCATCTTGTCCATCGCCGCCTTGTAGCCCGCCGTCGAAGGGCTTTCCGCCCCCATGGCCATGGCGCCCATGTCGTGCTTCATCTCCTCGCTCTGCGCCGGCACGCTTTCGAGGAAGACGGCAAGCAGCATTCCGGCCGCCATCAGCAGCAGCACGAGTTTTTTAGCCAAGGTCATTCATGGTCTCCTGTTGGTTGGATTTCGTATCTGGGGGTTAATCTCAGAGTTTCAACGTTCTGAGCCGCAATGCGTTCGCGATCACCGAGACGGAGGACAGGCTCATCGCCGCCGCCGCCAGCATCGGCGACAGAAGCGTGCCGGTAAGCGGATAGAGCACGCCGGCCGCGACCGGCACGCCAAGCACATTGTAAAGGAAGGCGAAGAACAGGTTCTGCCGGATGTTGCCGATGGTCGCCCGGGCCAGGGTGCGGGCGCGGACGATGCCGTTTAGGTCGCCCTTGACCAAGGTGATGCCGGCGCTTTCGACGGCGACATCGGCGCCGGTTCCCATGGCGATGCCGACATCGGCGGCGGCAAGCGCCGGCGCATCGTTGACGCCGTCGCCGGCCATGGCGACGCCGGCACCCCTGCCGCGCAGTTCGTCGACGAGCGCTGCCTTCTGTTCCGGCAATAGACCTGCCCGAACCTCGTCGATGCCGAGACGTCCGGCGATCGCCTTGGCCGTGCGCTCATTGTCGCCGGTCGCCATGATGATCCTCAGCCCACTGTCATGCAGCGCCCTGATCGCCTCCGCCGTGGTCGCCTTGACCGGATCGGCGACGGCGACGATGCCGGCCAGCTTGCCGTCGACAGCGACGAACATCGCCGTCTTGCCATCGCCCTGCAATGCTTCCACGCGGCCCAGGATTGCGGAAACGTCGATGGCGAGATCGGCCATCATCGCGGCATTGCCGAGCGCGACCTTCTTGCCCGACACCGTGCCGGAAACGCCCTTGCCGGTAACCGCCTCGAAGCTGCTGGCCTCGGCGATCTTCACGCCGCGCTGGCCCGCCCCATCGACGATGGCCTCGGCCAGCGGATGCTCCGACCCCTTTTCCAGGGTCGCGGCGTACACCAGCAATTCGTCCTCGGAAAAGCCCGCGGCCGCGACGACGTCGGTCAGTTTCGGCCGGCCCTCGGTCAGCGTGCCGGTCTTGTCGACGATCAACGTGTCGACGGCGGCGAAGCGTTCGAGCGCGGCCGCTTCCTTGATCAGCACGCCGGCATGCGCGCCGCGCCCGGTGGCGGTCATTATCGACATCGGCGTGGCGAGGCCCAGCGCACAGGGACAAGCGATGATCAGCACCGAAACCGCCGAGACGATGGCAAAGATCAGACTGGGCTCGGGGCCGAAGATCGCCCAGGCGATGAACGCGGCGACGGCGACCAGGACGACGGCCGGCACAAAGTAGAAGGAAACGCGGTCGGCCAGGCCTTGGATCGGGGCGCGCGAGCGCTGTGCCTTGGCGACGAGTTCGACGATGCGCGACAGCGTCGTCTCGGCGCCGATCCGCTCGGCGCGCATGATCAGCGAGCCGTTCTTGTTGAGCGTGCCGCCGGTCAAGGCGTCGCCTTCGGCCTTCTCGACCGGCAAGGGTTCGCCCGTGATCATCGATTCGTCGATGGAGGAGCGGCCTTCCAGCACCGTGCCGTCGACCGGGACAGCATCGCCGGGACGGATGCGCAGGCGATCGCCGGCCTTGACGTCGTCCAGCGCTACATCGGTCTCGGCGCCGTCCTCGGCGATCCGCCGCGCGGTCTTCGGCGCGAGATCAAGCAGGGCGCGGATCGCCGATCCGGTCTTTTCGCGGGCGCGCAGTTCCAGCACCTGGCCGAGGAAGACCAGCGCGACGATGACGGCGGCTGCCTCGAAATAGACCGGCACCGTACCGCCATGGCCGCGGAACTGGTGCGGAAAGATGTCTGGAAAAAACGTGGCGACGACGCTGTAGACATAGGCGGCGCCGACGCCGAGCGAGATCAGCGTCCACATGTTGGGGCTGCGGTTGAGGATCGAGTCCCAGCCGCGATGGAAGAACGGGAAGGCAGCCCAGAGCACCACAGGGCTCGCCAGGACCAGTTCGATCCAGACCTTTGCGCGATCCTCGACCAGGCCCTCCAGCGACAGGCCGACCATCGGCGCCATGGCGACGACCAGCAGCGGGACCGACAGCACCGCGCTCACCCAGAGCCTTCTCGTGAAATCGACCAGTTCGGGATTTGGCCCTTCATCGCCTGTCGGCACGCCCATGGGCTCGAGCGCCATGCCGCAGATCGGGCAGGAGCCGGGCTTGTCACGGATGATCTCGGGATGCATGGGACAGGTGTATTGCGTGCCCTTGGGCATCGGCGCCGGTGCCGGCCTGTCGCCGAGATAGGTCTGTGGCGCCGCCTCGAATTTCGCCTTGCAGCCGGCGGAACAGAAGTAGAAACCTTGGCCTTCATGGCGGACGAAATGTTTCGCCGTCGAGCGGTCGACGCTCATGCCGCAGACAGGGTCGGTGGCCGTCAGGTAGCTTTCCGGCTCGGACTGGAACTTCGAACGGCAGTGCTCGCTGCAGAAATGATAGAGGCGGCCGCCATGCTCTGATGTCGGCTTGCCGGCGGCCGGATCCACGGTCATGCCGCAGACCGGGTCGCGCGGCACCGCATTCGCGGCGCCTTTGGGCGCGCAACAGCCGCCATGCGAGCCATGCGTGTGATGATGGTGATCTGAATGCGTCATTTCGAAAATGCCTTGATGTCACTGCTTCGAGGTCGAGGTAGTGCTTCCAGTAACTGGAAGGTCAAGGGCTGTTTTGATTTTCCGATTCGGGCGCCGTGAAATCGATCGAACACCCCCTGCGCAAAGGTACATCTCGTGCTAAAACTTTGCTTGCTAATATTACTCGCCGCATCACGTTCATCTCGCTAGATTTCGGTCGACAATGAAGTGCCTGGTCATAAACCTCGATCGGTCCTCGGACCGACTTGCCCATATGAGAGCAGAATTCGGCCGTATCGGCGTCGCGTTCGAGCGCGTCGTGGCGGTCGACGGACACAGCCATCCCGAACTCGAACAGCAACCTCAGCATCCAATGTATGGACCCCGGCAACTATCGAGCAGCGAAATCGCCTGCCTGCACAGCCATCGTGCCTGCTGGTCGATCCTGGCGCGGGGCGAGGCGCGCTACGGCGCCATCTTCGAGGACGACGTGGTCTTTTCCGCGAATGCCAGTTGTTTGCTTGCCGACTGCGGCTGGATCCCGGCCGACGCCGACATCGTCAAGCTGGAGACGTACTTCAGCAAGACCATAATCCAGCGGATGAGCATTTCCGCCGGTCATGGTTTTTCCGTGTCAAGGCTCTGCAAGTTCCATCCGGGAACCGGGGGCTACATCATCTCCAGGCAGGCCGCGCGCGATCTTCTCGAGGCGACCGAAAGGATCAACCTGACCGCCGATGACCTGATCTTCAACCCGGCGTTCGCGACATGGTCGAGCAACGCGATCTACCAACTTGTCCCGGCACTGTGCGCACAGGATCAAGTCCTCGGCGACAGGGCGCTGGGGATGCCAAGCCTGCTCGACCACGGACGCGAATGCAAATGGCTCGCCAGCGGCTTGATGACAAAACGCCGGCGGCCGATGACCGAGAAGATCAGGATCGAGATCGGGCGGGTCGTGGAATGGATCGTCGATTTCTGCAAGTTGCGGCGACGGACCGTCATCCCTCTCGCTTCGCCGGGGCCAAGGGATTAACCAGGCTTCTCCGGGACCCACTCACAGCGCCGCCGAAACCGGGCGTAAATGCCGCCACAGGGCAGCTCCACCCAGCTCGCCAAGATGCTGTCGAGCAACCGAATCGAATTCCGTTTCGCGTCCGATGTCACGAAATAGAAACCCTGTCCTGCGTCCAGAAACGGGTCATCGATCTAGTAACCGGAA
Organism: Mesorhizobium sp. M8A.F.Ca.ET.218.01.1.1; assembly: GCF_004791165.1. GTDB lineage: Bacteria > Pseudomonadota > Alphaproteobacteria > Rhizobiales > Rhizobiaceae > Mesorhizobium. Next base: position 632,997 of record NZ_SRUZ01000001.1, read on the forward strand.
GCTCAAGAGCCGCTTCGTCGCTGCTCGTTGCATTGCTCCTTCGGGATTCCTGACGAAATAATCATGCGACCGGGCACCATCTGTGCTAGAGGGCGGCGACAGTCTCCTGGAAGTATAGATTTTATCCGAAAATGAAGTACCTGGTCATCAATCTCGATCGATCCCCGGATCGACTTGCCCATATCACCGCCGAGTTTGCCCGCATCGGCATCGCGTTCGAGCGCGTCGCGGCGGTCGATGCAAGACAACATCCCGACCTGGTGCTGCAGCCCCAGCATGCCCGGTACGCCGAGCGACGCCTATTCGGCAGCGAGATCGCTTGCCTGCACAGTCACCGCGCCTGCTGGACCATCATTGCGCGGGACGACGCGCCCTACGGCGCCGTGTTCGAGGACGACATTGTGTTTTCCGCGAAAGCCGGTGTGCTGCTTGCCGATACGGGCTGGGTTCCGGCCGACGCCGATATCGTCAAGCTGGAGACATTCTTCCACAGAACGGTCATCCATCGGGCCGGCATCTCCGTCGGCCCGGGATTTTCCGTGTCCAGGCTGCGCAAGAACCACATAGGATCCGGAGGCTACCTGCTTTCCAGGCAAGCGGCCCGCGCCCTTCTGCGGGCAAGCGCGGAGGTCAACGTGGCGGTGGACAGCCTCATCTTCGACCCCGCATTCGCAACGGCAGCAGGCAAGACGATCTACCAGCTTGTTCCCGCGCTCTGCGCGCAGGACCAGTTCCTGCGCAACAGATTGCCAAGCCTGCTCCATCAGGAACGGCAAGCCGAGTGGACCGCGAGCGGGCAGGCCGAAAAACGCCGAAGGCCATTGTCGAAAAAGGTAGCGGTGGAGACCAGGCGGGTCGCCGAGTGGATCCTCGACTACTGCCAGTTGCGGCGACACGCGGTTATCCCGCTCGATCCGCCCGAAGCCGGACGTTAGATCTCTTGCCGCTACCGCCGGCGTGCCCGTGCCCACGCCGCGAAAGCAGGAGGCAGGCCTTTCGGTGCCCGTGTCGAAATTCCTGCTGAAGCTCGCCAGGATTGATCTCTGACGCTGCTTCGAATGAAGGCTCACGCCCTGTTTTAGCCGCGCTCATTTCGTCGCACCGCAAATTAGCCCCAGAAATGATCAGCAATCCCTAGACCTTCACGTGCTAGACGGCTCTGGCGATCCGCTGAAGGTAAAGCCTGCGTGCGATATGAAGTGCCTTGTCATCAATCTCGATCGTTCTCCCGAGCGGCTTGCCCATATGACCGCCGAATTTGCCCGCATCGGCATCGGGTTTGAGCGAGTCGCCGGGATCGATGCCAGGCAACATCCCGACCTGGTGCTGCAGCCGCAGCACGCGATACACGCCATCCGGCCTCTTTCCGGCAGCGAGATCGCCTGCCTGCACAGCCATCGCGCCTGCTGGACGATCATTGCCAAGGGCGACGCCCCGTACGGTGTTGTGTTCGAGGACGACATGGTCTTCTCTGGCAAAGCCGGTGCATTGCTTGGCGATACGAGTTGGGTGCCAGCAGACGCGGACGTCGTGAAGCTCGAGACGTTCTTTTCCAGAACCGTCATTCAAAGGAGAAGGACTTCCGCCAGGAACGGTTTTTCCATGGTCCGGCTCCGCAAGGGCCATCCCGGGGCCGGGGGTTATCTCCTCTCGCGGCAAACCGCATGCGACTTCCTGGAAGCAACGGCGCAGGTCAACATAGCTGTCGATGATCTCATCTTCGACCCCACTATCTCAGCCGGCAAGACTGTCTACCAACTCGTTCCAGCGCTCTGCGCGCAGGACCAGTTCATTGGCGACGGGCTGCCAAGCCTGCTTGCCCCGGAACGGGACGCCGCGCGGACCGCGAGTGGACTTATGACAAAGCACAGGAAGCCGACAACCGCGAGAATCAGCAGGGAAGCCGGGCGGGCAGCGCGGCGGATCACCGATTTCTTTAAGCTGCGGCGGCGGATTGTCGTCCCGCTCGCTCCAGTCGAGGCAAACGACTAGAGCGTTTGCCGGATTGACAGCAGGCCATACCCAGCGCCGAGAAAACACGCTATAGACGCCGCCCAAAAGGCAAGGCCGACCGGTATCCATGGCGAAAATCTCCCTGAAGCTCGATGAACTGATCGACGGCGACGCTTTGCGCCGCGAGATGACGGCGCTGACCGCGGCCAGCGCCGGCGACGGTTCCAGCCAGGCCATCCGTGCCGCCGTTCTTCAGCTTCTCAAGGGGCGCCTCGCCGAGGGCCGCAAGACAGCCGAGGCCATGCTGATGCAAGATGGCGGCGGCAACGCCTGCGCCGAACGGCTGTCGCACCTGATGGACGAACTGATCCGGGCGCTCTACGATTTTGCCGCGACGCATGTCTACCGGGTGAAGAACCGGTCCTCGGCCGAACGCATGGCGGTCGTTGCCGTCGGCGGCTATGGCCGCGGCACGCTGGCGCCGGGATCCGACATCGACCTGTTGTTCCTGCTGCCCTACAAGCAGACGCCGTGGGGCGAACAAACGGTCGAGTACATGCTCTACATGCTGTGGGACATGGGGCTGAAGGTCGGCCATGCCACCCGCAACATCGATGAGTGCCTCAGGCTGTCGCGCACCGACATCACCATCCGCACCTCGATCCTGGAGGCGCGATTCCTGTGGGGCGAACGCAAGCTCTATGATGAGCTGATGCTGCGCTTCGACCACGAGGTGGTGCGCACGACCGGCCCGGAATATGTGCAGGCCAAGCTCGCCGAACGCGACGAGCGCCATGCCAAGGCCGGCGAAAGCCGCTATCTGGTCGAGCCCAACGTCAAGGACGGCAAGGGTGGGTTGCGCGATCTGCAGACGCTGTTCTGGATCGGCAAGTATTTTTACCGCGTGCGCACCGGCGAGGAACTGGTCGAGAAAGGCGTCTTCACCGAGGCCGAGTATCGCGAGTTCCAGAAGGCCGAGGATTTCCTGTGGGCGGTGCGGTGCCACATGCATTTCCTCACCGGGAAGGCCGAGGAGCGGCTGCATTTCGACATCCAGCGCGAGATCGCCGAACGGCTCGGCTATACGACCCATCCCGGCCTGTCGGCGGTCGAACGCTTCATGAAGCACTATTTCCTCGTTGCCAAGGATGTCGGCGACCTGACCCGCATCTTCTGCGCCGCGCTGGAAGAGGAGCAGGCCAAGCACGTTCCCGGCTTCAACCGCATCTTCCTGACCTTCCAGCGCCGCAAGCGCAAGCTGGCCGGGACGTCAGACTTCATCGTCGACAACCATCGCATCAACATCGCCGACGACCAGGTGTTCGAGCGCGATCCGGTCAATCTTCTCAGGCTGTTCTGGTTCGCCGACAAGCACGGGCTGGAATTCCATCCCGATGCGCTGAAACTGCTCACCCGTTCGCTCGGCCTGGTCAACAAGTCGCTCAGGCGCGACGAGGAAGCCAACCGGCTGTTTCTCGACATATTGACCTCGGACCGCAACGCCGAACTCAACCTGCGGCGCATGAACGAGGCGGGGCTGCTGGGCCGGCTGATCCCGGATTTCGGCAAGATCGTCGCCATGATGCAGTTCTCGATGTACCACCACTACACGGTCGACGAGCACCTGATCCGCTGCATCGGCGTGCTGGCCGAGATCGAGCGCGGCGATGGCGAGAAGGTGCATCCGCTGTCGCATTCGCTGATGCCGGGCCTGAAGAAGAGCCGCGAGGCGCTTTATGTCGCCGTGCTGCTGCACGACATCGCCAAGGGCAGGCCTGAAGACCATTCCGAGGCCGGCGCCAGGATCGCAAGGCGGATCTGCCCGCATATGGGGCTTTCGCCGGCCGATACGGAAACCGTCGCCTGGCTGGTCGAGAACCACCTCGTCATGTCGATGACGGCGCAGACCCGCGACCTCAACGATCGCAAGACGATCGAGGACTTCGCCTCGATCGTGCAGTCGGTCGAGCGGCTGAAGATGCTGTTGATCCTAACCGTCTGCGACATCCGGGGCGTCGGACCGGGCGTGTGGAACGGCTGGAAGGGCCAGTTGCTGCGTACGCTCTACTACGAGACCGAACTGCTGCTGACCGGCGGCTTTTCGGAAGTCTCGCGCGCCCAGCGCACGGCGGCGGCACGCGAACGCCTGGCGGAGGCGCTCGCCGACTGGCCCGACAAGGCGCGCAAGCGCTATGTCGGACTGCATTATGAAAACTACCTGCTGACCGTGGACCTGCCGGACCAGCTTCGCCACGCCGAATTCATCCGCGAGGCGGACGCGGCGGGCAACAAGCTCGCCACCATGGTCAAGACCCACCAGTTCGAGGCGGTGACCGAAATCACCGTGCTGGCGCAGGACCATCCCCGTCTTCTCTCGGTCATTGCCGGGGCATGCGCCGGCGCCGGCGGCAACATCGTCGACGCGCAGATCTTCACCACGTCGGACGGCCGCGCGCTGGACACGATCCTGATATCGAGGGAGTTCGACCGCGACGAGGACGAGCGCCGGCGCGCCGAGCGCGTCGGCAAGCTGATCGAGGACGTGCTGTCGGGCAAGAGCTGGCTGCCGGAAATGATCGAGAAACGGACCAAGCCAAGGCGCGGATCCAAGGTGTTCAAGATCCCGCCGCGCGCCGAAATCCGCAACGCGTTGTCGAACCGGTTTTCGGTCATCGAGGTCGAGGGGCTCGACCGGCCCGGCCTGCTGTCGGAAATCACCGGGACGCTGTCCGACCTGTCGCTCGACATCGCCTCGGCGCACATCACCACTTTCGGCGAGAAGGTCATCGACACCTTCTATGTCACCGACCTCACCGGCCAGAAGATCGACAGCCCGGCCCGCATCGCCACCATTCGCAACAGATTGATAGCGACGCTCGAAGGCGCGGCACTCGAACGCGGCGGCAAGGCCAGGGCAGCCGCCGAGTGACGGCCATCATCTCCTTCTTCCATTCCCACAGGCAGTCTGCGAACGCATGAGTCTCGTCAAGAAATTCGCTACCGTCGCTTCCGGCACGTTGATGAGCCGTGCGCTCGGTTTCGGCCGCGAGATGCTGATGGCAGCCGCTCTGGGCACCGGACCGGTCGCGGACGCCTTCAACGCCGCCTTCCAGTTCCCCAACACGTTTCGCCGGCTGTTCGCCGAGGGCGCCTTCAACGCCGCCTTCGTGCCGCTGTTCGCCAAGGAAATCGAGACGCACGGCACCGACGGCGCCAAGCGTTTCTCGGAAGAAGTGTTCGGGGTCCTGTTCTCGGCGCTCTTGGTGCTGACCATCGCCATGGAACTGGCGATGCCGCTGATCGTGCGCTACCTGGTGGCGCCGGGCTTCGCCGACACGCCGGGCAAGTTCGAGACGACCGTCACGCTTGCGACGATCATGTTCCCCTATCTCATCTGCATGTCGCTCGCCGCCATGATGGCGGGCATGCTGAACTCGCTGCGCCGCTATTTCGCGGCGGCGATCGCGCCGGCTTTCCTCAACATCATCCTGATCAGCGTGCTTGGCTACGCGTGGTACCATGGGCTTGATGCACATGCTGTCGGCTTCGCCCTGTCCTGGGGCGTACTGGCGGCGGGCATGGTGCAACTCGCCATCGTCTGGGTGGCGGTGCGCAATGCCGGCATCTCGATCGGCTTCCGCCGGCCGAAGATGACGCCGAACGTGAAACGGCTCCTGATCCTGGCGCTGCCGGCGGCGATCACCGGCGGCATCACCCAGATCAACCAGCTGATCGGCACGGCCATCGCCTCGGCGCAGGACAGTGCCGTCTCCTCGCTGGCCTATGCCGACCGCGTCTACCAGCTGCCGCTCGGTGTCGTCGGCGTCGCGGTGGCGATCGTCCTGCTGCCCGAGCTGTCGCGGGCGCTGAAGTCGGGCAACCTGATCGAGGCTGCCAATCTGCAGAACCGCTCCGTCGAATTCACCCTTTTCATGACCTTGCCTGCGGCGGCGGCGCTGTGGGTGATGTCGGAGCCGATCGTGCGGCTGGTCTACGAGCGCGGCGCCTTCGCCGCCAACCATTCGACCCCTGTCGTGGCGGCGATCCTTGCGATCTTCGGTCTCGGCCTGCCGGCCTTCGTCCTGATCAAGGCCTTCACCCCAGGCTATTTCGCCCGCGAGGACACGCGCACGCCGATGATCTTCGCCGCAATCTCCGTGGCGGTGAACGTCGCCACCGCGCTGACGCTGTTCCCGAGGATGGGCGCGCCCGGAATCGCCGTGGCGTCGGCCGTCGCCGGCTGGGTCAACGCGCTGATGCTGCTTGCCGTGCTGATCCGGCGCGGCCATTGGGGTCGCGACGTTCCGCTCTTGAAACGCATTCCGCGCCTCGTGCTGTCAGCGGTGGTAATGGGGGTCGCCCTCTATTTCGCCGAGCATTATTTCGCCGTCAGGCTCGGACCGGGCTCGCCGCTGGTGATCAAGGCAACGACCGTGCTGGCGCTGGTGGCGGGCGGGGCGACGCTCTATTTCGTCACGGCGTTCGCCACGGGCGGCGCCGATTTCGGCATGATCCGCAGGAATGTGAAACGTGGCTCAGGCAAGGCGGCGGTCAAGGACCCGTCCCAGGATTTATAGTGTCTGCGCCGCCCCTCATTGCCCTGCCGGGCATTTCTCCCCGTAGAACGGGGAGAAAGAGGCTGAGCGGGCTACGGCGCTTTTTCTCCCCGTCACTATACGGGGAGAAATGTCCGGCAGGACAATGAGGGGCGGCGCGAACCTGTCAGGACGAAGTCATCCGCCCAGCGGCCCAACTTCCGCCTCTTGATCCCGTCCGCCCCTTCGTTCATAAGCGCGCCGTCGAAAGACTTTCGCCGCGTGCGAAACGGCCCTCCACAAGCCACGAGGAAATCCATGTCCGCCTTCAAGCCACTCGTCTTCTCCGGCGTCCAGCCGACCGGCAATCTGCATCTCGGCAACTATCTCGGCGCCATCAAGAAATTCGTCGCCCTGCAGGATACGTCCGACTGCATCTACTGCGTCGTCGACCTGCATTCGCTGACCGCCCAGCTCGTCCATGACGACCTTGCCGACCAGACGCGGTCGATCACCGCGGCGTTCCTCGCTTCCGGCATCGACCCGAAGAAGCACATCGTCTTCAACCAGTCGCGGGTGATGCAGCATGCAGAGCTTGCCTGGATCTTCAATTGCGTCGCGCGCATCGGCTGGATGAACAAGATGACGCAGTTCAAGGACAAGGCCGGCAAGGACCGCGAGAACGCCTCGCTGGGCCTGCTCGCCTATCCCTCGCTGATGGCGGCCGACATCCTGCTTTATCGCGCCACCCATGTGCCGGTGGGCGAGGACCAGAAGCAGCACCTGGAATTGACCCGCGACATCGCCCAGAAATTCAATAACGATTTCTCCAACCGCATCGCCGGTCTTGGTGTCGGCGTCGAGATGCAGGTTGGCGAGGAGACGGTGAACGGCTTCTTCCCGATCACCGAACCGGTCATCGGCGGCCCGGCGGCGCGCATCATGAGCCTGCGCGACGGGTCGAAGAAAATGTCGAAGTCGGACCCATCGGATCTGTCGCGCATCAACCTGACCGACGATGCTGACACCATCTCGAAGAAGATCCGCAAGGCCAAGACCGACCCGGAGGCCTTGCCGAGCGAGGTCGACGGACTGGAAAGCCGGCCCGAGGCGGAGAACCTGGTCGGCATCTATGCGGGCCTCGCGGAAATGTCGAAGGCCGATGTGCTGAAGCAATTCGGCGGCCAGCAATTCTCCGTGTTCAAGCCGGCGCTGGCCGATCTCGCGGTGGAGAAACTGGCGCCGATCGCCAGCGAGATGCGCCGCATCCAGGGCGACCGCGCCTATGTCGACGCGGTGCTCCGGGATGGCGGCGAACGCGCCGGCGTGCTCGCCGAGACGACTATGAAGACGGTGCGCGACATTATCGGGCTGCTGCAGGGCTGAGCCCGATCGTCAATGCGCCGCCTCGTACCGGCCCAAGACATACTGGCCTATGGCCGGCGGCTTGCCGCCGGCCTGCCGCGGTGGCAGATTGCGGCCGAAAAGATACCGAGTAGATAGACATGGTCTCCAAACGCCTCAGCCGCGAAGCCGGTCATCGCAGGAAATTCCTGACGATCATCGATGACACGCCGGAATGCGAACGCGCCGTCGCCTACGCTTCGAAGCGGGCGCAGAGCACCAGCGGCACGCTGGTGCTGCTCTATGTCATCGTGCCGGACGACTTCCAGCACTGGCTGGGCGTCGAGAAGATCATGCGCGAGGAGGCGAACGCCACGGCGCGCGCGGCGCTGGACGGCTACGCCAACAAGGTGCGCCAGAAGCTCGGCATCGAACCGGAGATGGTCGTGCGCGAAGGCAAGCCGACCGAAGAGATCCACAAGCTGATCGAGGAAGACCAGGACATCGCCATTCTCGTGCTGGCGGCCGGCGCCGGCAAGGAAGGGCCGGGCCCGCTGGTCGGTGCCGTGGCCGGCAAGGGTGCCGCTTTCCCCATTCCGGTCACCGTTGTACCGCAGAATCTGTCGGATGAGGAAATCGACAGCCTCGCCTGAGGCCCGCCCGGGATTCAGCCCCCCAGCCAGCAAAAACATTCCGCCGGCCGGCCGTTCCGGCGATGCGTTTCGCTTGAATGTCCCGCCGATAGAGCCTATTTAGAACTATTCCAAACTAGTTGCCCAAAACGGGCATGGAGACGGCCATGTTCATCCAGACCGAGTCGACGCCCAATCCGGCGACGTTGAAGTTCCTGCCTGGCAAGGAAGTGCTGCTCGAAGGCACCGCCGATTTCCGCGATGCTGACAGTGCGGCGACGGCCTCGCCGCTGGCTGGGCGGCTGTTCGAAATCCCTGGCGTCACCGGCGTGTTCTTCGGCTATGATTTCATCACCGTGTCGAAGGACGGTCCGGACTGGCAGCACCTGAAGCCGGCGATCCTCGGCGCCATCATGGAGCATTTCATGTCCGGCGCGCCTGTCATGGCCAAGGCCGGCCCCGCCGCCGAGACCAGCCAGACGGGCGAATTCTACGACAAGGCCGACGAGGAGCTCGTCATCACCATCAAGGAGTTGCTCGACACGCGCGTGCGCCCGGCGGTCGCCCAGGACGGCGGCGACATCACCTTCCGTGGCTTCGAGAACGGCACCGTGTTCCTGCACATGAAAGGTGCCTGTGCCGGTTGCCCGTCCTCGACGGCGACGTTGAAGCACGGCATCCAGAACCTGCTTCGCCATTTCGTGCCGGAAGTACAGCAGGTCGAACAGGTTTCCTGATTCTTCTTCCGCGCCGCCAGTCGATCTGCGAGCGCGGCCTGAAACATCCTATCCGCGAACAACAAAAAACCGGGCCGAATTGCCCGGTTTTCTGTTTGGGACGTCCGTTGTTGCCTAGACGGTCCGCGTATGAAAGGTGACTTCCAATTTAACCACGATATGCCGAAAAAGCGGACAGGCTTTCCGGCACCATGGCCTAAAGAACGATGACCTTGGCGCCGACCTCGGCGCGATCATAGAGGTCGATGACATCCTGGTTCATCAGGCGGATGCAACCCGACGACATGGCCTTGCCGATCGAGTTCCATTCCGGGCTGCCGTGCAGGCGGTAGCCCATGTCGCCGCCCTTGTTGAACAGGTACATGGCGCGCGCGCCGAGCGGGTTCTTCAGGCCTGGATCCATGCCGCCGGCGAACTTGGCGAGTTCGGGCTGGCGCTTGATCATCTGCGAGGGCGGCGTCCAGGTCGGCCATTCGCGCTTGATGGCGATATGGGCGGTGCCGTGCCATTCGAAGCCCTCGCGGCCGACGCCGATGCCGTAGCGGATGGCCCGGCCGTCACCCTCGACGAAGTACAGGAACTTGTTCTGCGTATCGACGATGATGGTGCCCGGCTTTTCCTTGGTGTCGTAGCTGACTTCCTGGCGATGGTACTTCGAGGGCACCTTCTCGATCGGGATGCGCGGCAGCTGGTAACCGGCATCGGTCACCGCGCCATAGTCGTTGGAAAAGATCTGCCCGCCGATGGTGCTGCAACCGGCAATAGCGGTGGACAGCGCCAATGCGCCAAGTATTGCAAGCGACTTCATGCGCATGTGGTGATCCGGTGCCCTGCCCAAACTGGAGCGGCACGAGTCGGCCGCTTTCTCGCCATCATTCATGCTGGCATTTGCTTTGCTTGCCAAGCACACGATGCCTATATGCGGGGACTTACGTGCTGGTATGCGTATCACTATGGCATTTCGGCAACATACTTCACCGGATTGTGAAGGAAATTCAATGAGGCCTGAATCACAGGCCCCGCAAAATCGAGGACCCGCCATGAATGTCGGCGACGCCGCCCACCGCTCAGGCCTGCCGGCCAAGACCATCCGTTACTACGAGGAGATCGGCCTGATCGCGCCCGCGCGCGCCGCCAATGGCTACCGCGATTATTCGGGCGACGACATCCACCGGCTGGCCTTCCTGCGCCGCGCGCGCAATCTCGGCTTTTCCATAGACGATTGCCGCCAGTTGATGGCGCTCTACAAGGATCGCGGCCGCGCCAGCCACGACGTGCGCGCGATCGCCGCCGCCCATGTCACGGCCATCGAGGAGAAAGTGCGCGAATTGCAATCGATGCGCTCGACACTGCAGAAGCTCGTCCACGCCTGCCATGGCGACGAGCGGCCGGACTGCCCGATCCTGGATGATATGGCGGGGGCGTTAGTCAGCGACAAACCCCAGCGCAGGATCGATGGACAGCGTATTGAAGACGGTGGTCAACGCCAGGGTGCGACGGGCGACAAGCCGGATAGGCCGAGATCCTCAAAGCCTGGTCCCGCCTCATGACCGATTGGCTGGATTCCGCCGTGGTTGTTGGCGGTGCGAGCGACCTTGCTGTCAGCATTGGTTCGTGTGGTATATTGCACGCTCTAATATGAGCGTAGGATATAAGCACTGCAGCTGTCCCACTGACCGGTGACCCCGGTGATCGGAGAGACCGCATGACCCGCGACCAGATGCTCGCCCACCTTCGCGCCGCCGATGCGGTCGCTCGCGAGGCTGCCGCGCACGGCCACCATCCGTTCGGTGCTGTTCTAGTCGGCCCCGATGACGCGATCCTCATGCGCCAAGGCAATATCGACACCGTGCATCATGCCGAGACCGAACTTGCCCGGCGCGCGGCGGCAGCCTATTCGCCGGAGTTTCTCTGGACATGCACGCTGGTCTCGACCGGCGAGCCCTGTGCGATGTGCACCGGAACGCTCTACTGGGCAAATATCGGCCGGCTGGTCTACGGCTTCGAGGAAACCGAACTCCTCGCGCTGACTGGCGACCATCCCGAAAACCCGACGATGAGCCTGTCCTCGCGCATTGTGCTCGGCTCTGGACAGAAGAAGATCGAGGTTCACGGCCCCTTCCCCGAAATTGCGGACGAACTGGTCTCGGTGCACCGTGGCTTCTGGCAGCGGTAGTGGTTCTTCGCGCCAAGGGGTGGGTTGTCAAATATCCAATCGCCGGGTTCAAACCGTGAACAAAATCTGGCATGGTGCCTGCCATGCCAATCATCTCCCCGATTCCCCTGAATCCTCTGATCGACGGCCGCCAGTCCGAGCGCGCCATGCTGGTGCGGCGCGGCGTGCAGCGGTTGCTGATGCAAATGGGCGCGCATGTACTGCCTGAGCTGTCGCTGGCCACCGGCCGCCGAGCCGACCTCGTGGCGCTGACCCGGCAGGGCGACATCTGGATCATCGAGATCAAATCCTCGATCGAGGATTTTCGCGTCGACCGCAAATGGCCTGATTACCGGCTACATTCCGACCGTTTTTTCTTCGCCACCCATCCCGGTGTGCCGGCGGAGATTTTTCCGGAAGAGTGCGGGTTCATCCTCTCCGACGGCTATGGCGCTGAAATCCTGCGTGACGCACCCGAACACCGCATGGCGGCTGCGACGCGCAAGGCGCTGATGCTGCGCATCGCGCGTGCCGGTGCTTCGCGGCTGCTCGCGGCGGAGCTTGCGGGTGTCGCGGTGCCGGTGCTCGAGGGGGAAAGCGAGTAGCGGCTGGCAATTGCGCCAAGTGTCAACGGCAGCTTCGCAGAACCAAGGCCTGCAAAACCCGCTCTACTCCCCCACTTCATCCCCACCCGCCGCCGGCGCCATCAGCAATAGGGCGGCGCCAAGCAGCGCGGCAACGAATGAACCCGCGAGAATGCCAACCTTGACCGCGTCCTGCAGCGCCATGTCGCTGGCGAAGGCGAGCAGGCCGATGAACAGGCTCATGGTGAAGCCGATGCCGCACAGCAGCGAGATGCCGAGCATGTGCATCCAGCCTGCATGGGCCGGCAGGTCTGCAAGACCGAAGCGGATGGCGAGCGCGGAGGAGCCGAACACGCCGACCAGCTTGCCGACGACGAGACCGGCCGCGACGCCCAGCGTCAACGGCTCGATCAGGGCACCGAAACTCAGGCCGGCGAGCGAAACGCCGGCATTGGCAAAGCCGAAGATCGGGATGACGATGAACGCCACCAGCTTGTGCAGGCCATGCTCGAGCCGGTGCAGCGGCGAATGGTCGAGATCGTGGCCGATCCCGGCGGAGCGTTCGAGCGGAATGGTGAGCGCCAACGCAACGCCGGCGAGTGTGGCATGGACGCCCGACTTCAGCACCAGCACCCACAGGATGGCGCCAAGCACGAGATAGGGCACCAGGCTCATCATCCGCATGCGGTTGAGCACGACAAGCACGGCGATGACGGCGAAGGCCGCGCCGAGATAGGCCAGCGACAGGCCGCTGGTGTAGAATATGGCGATGATGATGACCGCGCCGAGGTCGTCGATGATGGCAAGCGCGGTCAGGAAGACCTTCAGTGAAGCCGGCACGCGGCTGCCGAGCAGCGACAGCACGCCAAGCGCGAAGGCGATATCGGTGGCGGTCGGGATCGCCCAGCCGGACAGTGCGGCCGGATTGTTGCTGTTGACGGCGACATAGACCAGCGCCGGCACCACCATGCCGCCTGCCGCGGCGATGCCGGGCAGCACCCTGCGCGGCCAGGTCGAGAGCTGGCCATCCAGCATCTCGCGCTTGATCTCCAGCCCGACGAGCAGGAAGAACACCGCCATCAGCCCGTCATTAACCCAGTGCGAGACGCTGAGCGGGCCGAGATAGGCGTGGAGAACGGCGAAATAGGTTTCGCCGAGCGGCGAATTGGCGACGATCAGGGCAAGGGCGGCCGCCACCATCAGGATGATGCCGCCGGCCGCCTCGCTGTCGAGGAATTCGCGGAAGACGGAAACCGGCCTTTGCTTCTGATCCTGCATGTCGCCTCCGTCATGCCGCCTGCTCGGCGGATTTCATTGTCCAAGCGTCGCGCTGCCCCTCACCTGCCTGCCGGCATCCTCTCCCCGTATAGTGACGGGGAGAGGGGCGCTGTTATCGCCGATTTCGCCAACCGCCGATGTCGCAACATGGCGCCGCGTTGCGGTGGGCCGCTTTCTCCCCGTACGGGGAGAAACGCCAGGCAGAGCAATGAGGGGCGGCACTGACCTGTCTAATAGGCGGTCTCCGCTGCGCGTTGTAAACTGGTATTGGTCTGATGCTCCGCGTGGTTGACGCGCCTCAGCGCGGCGCGCGCTTGGCCAGGATCCGCTGCAGCGTGCGGCGATGCATGTTGAGCCGGCGCGCGGTCTCGGAGACGTTGCGTTCGCACATTTCGTAGACGCGCTGGATATGTTCCCAGCGGACACGGTCGGCCGACATCGGGTTTTCCGGCGGGGCGGCGCGCTCGCCGGTGGTGCGGGTCAGTGCGGCAAAGACATCGTCGGCATCGGCGGGCTTCGAAAGATAGTCGACGGCGCCGAGTTTCACCGCCGTCACCGCGGTGGCGATGTTGCCGTAGCCGGTCAGGATGATGGTGCGGGAATCCTCGCGCTTCTCGCGGATGGCGGCGACCACGTCGAGGCCGTTACCGTCGCCCAGCCGCATGTCGACCACGGCATAGGCGGGCGGATTGGCGCGGGCTTTGCCCACGGCCTCCTCGACGCTCTCCGCCGTCTCGACCACGAAGCCCCTGGTTTCCATGGCACGGGCCAGACGGGTCAGGAACGGCTTGTCGTCGTCGACGATCAGAAGCGAGGTGTCCTCGCCTTCAACCATAGGCCCACTGTTTTCATCGCCTGTCATCGTCTTAAAAAATTCCTGCTGCCTTATTTTTACGCAGATATAGTTTTGCGGGGCTATTGTCCAATTTACGCAGTGTCAAACATGGTCGCCGGGGACGATTGCGGGTTCAGGAAGACATTTCTCGGCCACGAAATCCGCACCACCGCCCCTTCGCCGAGGCCGCTCGAATTGCGAAAATCGAGCGTGGCGCCAGACCGTTCGAGCAAAGTCTTGGCGATGAACAGGCCGAGCCCGAGGCCGCCGCCAGCTTCCGTACCCTGGCGTGTCGACATATAGGGCTCGCCAATGCGGTCGATGATCTCGGGCGGAAAACCCGGGCCGTCATCGGTGATCGAGAAGGAGACCATCGCCTCGTCCCAGCTCCAGCGCACGGTGACGCTGTTGCGGGCGAAATCGACGGCATTCTCGACCAGGTTGCCGAGGCCGTAGATGACACCCGGATTGCGCCGCCCGACAGGCTCCGGCCCGGTCCGGTCGCCGGGGCGGAGCTTGATCGAAATGCCGAAGTCGCGATGCGGCGCGGTGACCTCCTCGACCAGCGAGGTCAGCGGCAGGCGCGACAGATGCGCCTCGCCCTCCGACGACAGGCTGGTCAGGCGTTTCAGGATTTCGCGGCAGCGCTCGCTCTGCGAGCGCAGCAGCTTCACGTCTTCCCCGTATTTCGGATCGGTGCCGAGCGCCTTCTCCATTTCCTTGGCGACCAGCGTGATGGTGGCGAGCGGCGTGCCGAGTTCGTGCGCGGCGGCGGCAGCCAACCCGTCGAGCGCGGAAAGATGCTGCTCGCGCTGCAGCACCAGTTCGGTGGCGGCCAGGGCGTTGGCCAGAAGCCGGGCCTCGGCGGCCACCCGAAAGGCGTACATGGCGGTGAAGGCGATGGACGACAGCACCGCCATCCACATGCCTGCAACATACACGAAGGGCATGGCCAGCGGCGCGTCCTCATGCCAGGGCAGCGGCAGATGGCGGAAGACCAGCAAGGTCGCCGCTATCATCACCAGCCCACCAAGGATGGCGGTGAGCCGAAGGGGAAGCGACGTCGCCGAAATGACGACCGGCACGGTCATCAGCAGCGAGAACGGGTTGGTCAGGCCACCGGTCATGTAGAGCAGGCCGGCAAGCTGCAGGCTGTCGAAGATCAGGATGCCGAAGGCGGCGAACGGGGTGAGTCTATGCGCGGCCGGAAACCGGAAGGCCAGAAACAGGTTCATCCAGGCCGAACAGGCGACCAGCGCAAAACACAGGCTGACCGGCAGCGGGAATTTCAGGCCGTAGGCGACGACAAGAACCGTCAGGCTCTGGCCGACAATGGCAAGCCAGCGCAGCCGGATCAGCGTGTTGAGGCGCAGCCGCTGGCTCTGCTGGAAATCGGGCGTGTTCAGGATGTTGATCATGGCCATGGATTACAGCCGCGGGATGGACAGCGCTAGTAGCGGCGCAAAGGGACATTCGGGATTGGCCGAGGCCTCAAAACTTCGTCATCCCAGGGCGGAGCAGGAGCGTAGCTCCGTCGCGGAGACCCTGGGATCCATTCCGTGACCTTCGACCTGGTGCGACTGGGCAGGATTCCGCGCCGACGTAGCCACCTTGAAGTCGCGGCATAGATCCTCGGGTCTGCGCCGCGTCGCTACGCTCCTTGCTTCGCCCGTGGATGACGAAGTGATTGATGCTTTCGCGAAATTTTCGAGGGAAGTCCCGCTGACCCAAGCGGCCCGCCAAAGCGCCCATGGCTAGGTCCCGCGCGGTTTGGCGCGGGCGGTCGCGGCGGCGAGCAGCGGATTCTCCGGCCAGACATGCTTGGGATAGCGGCCGCGCATGTCGGCGCGCACATCGGCCCAGGAGCCGCGCCAGAAGCCGGGCAGGTCGCGCGTCGTCTGGATCGGCCGGTGCGCGGGGGACAACAGTTCGAGTGTCAACGGCACGGTGCCGTTGGCGATCGAAGGATGGCGGTCGAGGCCGAACAGTTCCTGGACGCGGACCGCCAGAACCGGCCATTCGCCGTCATAGCGGATCGGCACGTGACTGCCCGACGGGACGTCGAAATGGGTCGGCGCCAGCGCATCGACCTTGCGCTGCAGGTCATGCGGCACGAGCGACGACAGCCCGGCCGGGATCACACCAGCATCGATGGCAGCCAGGGACGCCGCACCGGACAGAAACGGCAGCAGCCAGTCATCGAGGCGCTCGATGAGCGTTTCATCCGACATGTCTGGCCAGGGCGCGCCTAAGCCCTTGTGAAGCCAGGACAGCCGCTGGCGCAGCGTCTGGGCCTCCTTGCTCCAGGTCAAAAGGGAAAGCCCATGCTCGCGCAACGCCTCAAGAATAGCGCGGTCGGCATCGGCGCCGACCGGCGCCGGCAGCATACGTTCGGCGAGTGTGATGGCGCCGAGGCGCACGGTTTCGCGCACCCGCACGGCGCGGCGCTCGCGATCGAAACTCGTCTGCCTGCGCGTTTCGATCTTGCCGCCAAGGGCTGACCGGATATCCTCCTCGCTGATTGCCGCCGCCGCCGTGATGCGGGCATTCTGCGCCTTGCCCTGGAGGTCGGCGACGACCAGAAAGGGTTCGCCCGCCAACGGATCGGCGGCGTCGAGCATGGCGCCGGAGCCATTGGCCAGCACGAAACGGCCGCGCTCGCCGCGCGCCTTGGCGACGCGGTCCGGCCAGGCATGGATGAGCAGGGTCCCGGCGTGAACAGCTCCGCTGGTCTTCGCATCGCCGACCTGCCTGGCCAGGCGCTCGGCAAGCTGGCGCGCCGACGTGGCACGTGGCGATTTCTCGCCGCGAAAGCGCATCAGCCTCCGTTCGAGATCGGCACCGTCGCCGCCAAGGCCGCGTTCGGTGAGCAACACCGCAAGCATGGCCGCCTCGCCGGCATGACCGCTGCCGGCCGCCTCGGCGACCATATGCGCCAGCCGCACCGGCAAGGCGAGCTTGCGGATCGAAGCGCCCGCTTCCGTCAAGCGCCCGGCCTCGTCGATGGCATCGAGCGCGCGCAGCAGCGCCCTTGCTTCATTGAGCGCCGGCGCCGGCGGCGGATCGAGGAAGGCAAGTCTGGTTGGATCGGCGACGCCGAAGGCGGCGCAGTCGAGCAGCAGGCCGGAAAGGTCCGCCTCGAGGATTTCCGGCGGCGTGAAGGCGGGCAGTGCCGCCGTCTGCTCGGCCCGCCACAGCCGGATGGCGACGCCGGCCTGTGTGCGCCCGGCGCGGCCGGCGCGCTGGTCGGCGGAAGCCTTGCTGACGCGAACTGTCTCCAGACGTGTCAGGCCGCTGGCCGGTTCATAGCGCGGCAGCCGCGACAGGCCGGAATCGATGACGACGCGCACGCCGTCGATGGTGATCGAGGTCTCGGCGATCGAGGTCGCCAGCACCACCTTGCGGCGGCCCGCCGGTGCCGGCTTAATCGCCGCGTCCTGCGCCTTGCCGTCGAGTTGACCATAGAGCGGGACGATATCGGTGTCGGCGCCGACCTGGCCGGACAGCCGCTCGGCGGTGCGCTCGATCTCGCGCTGGCCGGGCAGGAAGGCAAGCACGCTGCCGCTCTCCTCGGCAAGCGCCGCTCGGATCGCTCTGGCCATGGCATCCTCGATGGCGATGCCAGCCGGCCGTTCATCATAGCTGACATCGACGGGGAAGGCGCGGCCCTGGCTTTCGATCACCGGCGCGCCCGACAGGAGTTTCGCGACCCGTGCGCCGTCCAGCGTCGCCGACATCACCAGCAGACGCAAATCCGGCCGTAGTGCGCCCTGCACGTCGAGGGCGAGAGAGAGACCGAAATCGCCGTCGAGCGAGCGCTCGTGGAATTCGTCGAAAATGATTGCCGAAACGCCGGGCAGTTCAGGGTCGTCAAGAACCATCCGCGACAGAACGCCTTCGGTGACGACCAGAATTTTGGTCCGTGCCGAGGTGCGGTTTTCCATCCGCATGGCGTAGCCCACCGTGGCGCCCGGTTCCTCGCCCAGCAATTCGGCCATGCGCCGCGCGGCGGCGCGGGCGGCCAGCCGGCGCGGTTCGAGCAACACGATCTTGCCCGTGCCCAGCCAGGGCGCGTCGAGCAGCGCCAACGGCACCAGCGTGGTCTTGCCGGCACCGGGTGGCGCCACCAGCACGGCGCTGTTGCCGGAGCCGAGCGCCTCGCTCAGCGCGGGCAGCACGGCGGATACTGGAAGCTCCGGCAAGGATTTGGTCGTCATTGGGCCCGCATATCAGCCGTCACGGGGGCGGTGCAACTTATCGGACCGCGGCAACTCAAAGCCGGGCGCGCGAAAACGGGTTCCAGCGCACCGTACCCAGCCGCACTTCTTCGCGCACCATGGTCAGCAGGCCGGAGCCGCCGACGACCGCGAGGCCGACAAGCGACAGCCAGTCCGGGTATTCGTGGAAGAACAGCGCGCCGAGGATCACCGCCCAGACGATCTGCGAATAATGCGTCGGCGCGATCCGGTTGGCGGGGGCGTATTTGGCGGCCAGCAATTGCAGCAATTGTCCGCCTGCGGTGAAGGCGCCCGCCATCACCAGCCAGACCAGCTGCTTTCCATCCGGAACGGTGAAGGAGGTCGCGGCGGCACCGATGCCGTTGAACAGCAGTCCGTACCCGATCAGTACGCCGAGAATGGTTGTGCGTTTTTCCCGCTGCGCCAGCGAACGCATCAGGATGACGTTGGTGGCGGCGAGGAAAGCGATGATGAAAGCGGCAAGGTGGCCTAGGTGCAACTCGCGAAAGCCTGGCCTGACCACCAGCATGACGCCGGCGAAGCCGGCGACCACCGCCAGCCAGCGCCAGGGGCCAACCTTCTCCTTGAGGATCACGGTGGAAAGAATGGTGACGCAGAGCGGCGCCAGAAAGATAAGCGCATAGGCCTCGGCCAGCGGAATGGTGGTGAAGGCATAGACGCTGAGCACGCCTGATGCGATGCCGGCCCAGGCCCGCGCCTGCACCGCCCAGGGACGTTTGGTGCGCCAGAAATCACGCCAGCGCTCGCTGGCCGGCCGGCTGAAGAAAAGGAAGCAGCCGGCGAACAATGTCGAGAAGAAGCCGATCTCGAACACCGTGAATTGGCCGCCCAGGCTCTTGATAACGGCATCGCTGCACGAATAGCTTGCATAGGCGATGAGGGCGAGCAGGATTCCGTTCGGCACGTTTTTTCATTTCCGGGAGAGAATAGTTGAAAATACTGGCGCTCGGTGCGCATCCGGACGACATCGAGATCTTCATGTTCGGTACGATGGCCGCCTATGCCGCGCAAGGCGCAGCACTCACTTTTGCCGTGGCCACCCATGGTGCCAGGGGCGGCAAGAGCGATCCCTCCGTTCTGGCTCGTGTCCGCCGCGAGGAAGCGATGGCCTCGGCCGCGCTGCTCGGGGCCGCGCCGCGCTTTCTCGACTTTCCCGATGGCGGCCTAGTGGCGGATGCCGCCCTGATCGATGCGCTGAAAACGCTGATCAGCGAAATCGGGCCGGACCTCGTGATCACGCACGCGCCCAACGACTACCACGCCGACCACCGCGCATTGTCGGACGGGGTGCGCATCGCGGCGTCGTTCGGCGTCCCCGTGCTGCATGCCGACACGATGGGCGGCACCGGATTCTCGCCGACGCACTATGTCGATGTTTCCGCCCATGCCGAGATCAAGGCCAGGGCAATCCGCATGCACCAGTCGCAGGACCCGGATCGCTTCGTAGATATCGCCCGGACGCAAAACCTTTTTCGCTCAGGCCAATGCAATGGCGCACCGGGGTCGCAGGCTGAAGCCTTTCGCTTCGAACCGATGTTTCCCTTCGGGGATATCCGCGCGCTGCTGCCGCCGGCGCCCCCGATCCGGACGGTGATGATGAGCACCAGGCGGGTCGACTGACCCCTCGGAGCACGTCCACACTCCGCGATCATCCGACCGGCGCTCGGCGCTTTTCCCAACGTTTTCAGATACCGGCGCAAACATGCTGCGGCGCAGCAACGAATTCGCTTGCGTTGTTTAGTAAAAAGAGCATCACTAAACAAATTACTAAACATCTGCGGCGCGACGATGCCGCCATGTTTGGGCCTCTGAGGAGAGAGGTTGAGAGTTCTTGAAACCGTCATCCGGACGTGTTTCACAAATGGGAGGAAGGCATGAAATCGAGCTTTAAACTGGCTTTGGGACTGACCTCTGCGATTGCAGCGTCGACAGCCGTCTCGAACGCCGCGCACGCTGAAGACCTGACGCTGTGCTGGGCCGCCTGGGACCCGGCCAACGCGCTTGTCGAACTGTCGAAGGATTTCACCAAGGAAACCGGCATCGGCATGAAATTCGAATTCGTGCCGTGGACCAACTATGCAGACCGTTTCCTCAATGAGCTGAACTCGCACGGCAAGCTCTGCGACCTGATCATCGGCGACAGCCAGTGGATCGGCGGCGCGGCCGAGAACGGCCACTACGTCAAGCTGAACGACTTCTTCGACAAGGAGAAGATCAGCATGGACGACTTCGTACCGGCGACCGTGGTGGGCTATTCCGAATGGCCGAAGAACACGCCGAATTACTGGGCGCTACCGGCCATGGGCGACGTCGTCGGCTGGACCTATCGCAAGGACTGGTTCTCCAAGCCCGAACTGCAGAAGGAGTTCAAGGAGAAGTATGGCTGGGATCTCGGCCCGCCTGCCACCTTCGACCAGTTGAAGCAGATCGCCGAATTCTTCCAGAAGCGGCAGATCGACGGCAAGACGGTCTACGGCGCCTCGATCTACACCGAGCGCGGTTCCGAAGGCATCACCATGGGCGCGATGGACGTGCTCTACAGCTATGGCTTCCAGTACGAAAACCCGAAGAAGCCCTACGAGATGGAAGGCTTCGTCAACTCCGAGAAATCGGTCAAGGGGCTGGAATTCTACAAGGCTCTCTATGACTGCTGCACCCCACCCGGCGCCTCGAACAGCTACATGGGTGAAGGCGTCGATGCCTTCAAATCCGGCCAGGTGGCGATGCACATGAACTTCGCCTTCACATGGCCGGGCCTGCAGAAGGACGAGAATGTCGGCGGCGACAAGATCGGCTATTTCGTCAACCCGAAGGGTCCTGACGGCGACCAGTTCGCCCAGCTCGGCGGCCAGGGCATTTCGGTGGTGTCCTATTCCGACAAGCAGGAAGCGGCGCTGAAATACATCAAGTGGTTCGCCAACAAGGACGTGCAGGCCAAGTGGTGGTCGCTCGGCGGCTATTCCTGCCTGAACGCGGTGGTGAAGGATCCGAAATTCCCCGCAAGCCAGCCCTATGCTCAGACCTTCCTCGACTCGATGGCCATCGTGAAGGACTTCTGGGCCGAGCCGAGCTACGCGCCGCTGCTGCAGGCCTCGCAGAAGCGCTTCCACGACTATGTCGTCGCCGGCCAGGGTTCGGCCAAGGATGCGCTCGACGGGCTGGTCAAGGACTGGACGCAAGTGTTCCAGGACGATGGCAAGATGTAACTGGGGCAAGATGTAACCGGCTCCTCCCGAGCCAGGCCCAAGCGTCCCGTGCCGCCCTTGGCACGGGACGCAGTTCAGATAAATTCCATGATAGAGACGACCCAAGTGACCGAAGCAGGACTTACCATGCTCAATCGGACCGCGGAGAACGTTGCCCGGGCGACCCCGGAACCGTTGGCGCGCAAGGTCCGGGGCATCAGCGACAAGGGCCTCGCCTGGCTGTTCATCTCGCCGACGATCCTGTTGCTGCTCGCCATCAATATCTTCCCGCTGTTCTGGGCGATCTATCTGTCGTTCACCAATTTTCGCGCCAACCGCCCGAACGAGGTGGTGAAGAACCTCGGTTTCGCCAACTACCAGCGCATCCTCGGCGACCAGGACATTTGGATCGCCATGCAAACGACAGCGCATTTCGTGTTCTGGACCATCCTGTTGCAGACGCTGATCGGCTTCACGCTGGCCTGGCTGATCGACAGGAAGTTCCGCGGCCACGCTTTCTGGACGACGCTGATCCTGGTGCCGATGATGCTGTCGCCCGCAGTGGTCGGCAATTTCTGGCGCTTCCTCTACGAACCCCAGATCGGCCTGTTTTCCTATGTCATCTCGTTCGTGTCGGGCATCCCGCCGACAAGCATCCAGATGCTTTCCAACGTCTCGCTGGCACCGTGGTCGATCATCATCGTCGACACCTGGATGTGGACGCCCTACGTGATGCTGATCTGCCTCGCGGGCCTGCGTTCGATCCCCGAATATATCTATGAGGCGGCCGAGGTCGACCGCGCCTCCAACTGGCGGCAGTTCTGGTCGATCACACTGCCGATGGCGCTGCCCTTCATCATGCTGGCGGTGCTGTTTCGCGGCATCGAGAACTTCAAGATGTTCGACATGGTCAATCTGCTGACCGGCGGCGGGCCGGGCTCGACCACCGAGGTGGCCTCGATCACGCTGAAACGGCAAGCCTTCGAAAGCTGGCGCACCGGCTATTCCTCGGCCTTCGCCATCATCCTGTTCGTCGCGGTGTTCGGTCTCGCCAACATCTACGTCAAGGCGCTCAACAAGGTGAAGCAGAGATGAGCCTGACCACAGCCCATTCGGTCGTCGCCCCCTCGGCAAGTTCGAAGCGCATCGCCGGCGCGATCATCATCGCCTATGCGCTGATCTCGATCGTGCCGCTCTTGTGGATCTTCGCCACCAGCTTCAAGACGCCGCCGGATTCGATCGCCTATCCGCCCAAGATCGTGTTCCAGCCGAGCATCGAGGGCTACTGCAACCTGTTCACCACGCGCACGAGGCAGACGCCGGAATACATCAATTCGCTGGGGCCGGCGACTGGCTTCTGCGACGAGACCGTGCGCAAGCGCAACATGGTGATCGCCGGACCATCCAACTTCCTGCCGCGCTTCATCAATTCGCTGGTCATCGCCTTCGGCTCGACCTTCTGCGCCGTCTTTCTCGGCACGCTGTCGGCCTATGGCTTCTCGCGCTTCAAGGTGCCGCTCGCCGACGACCTTCTGTTCTTCATCCTGTCGACACGCTTCATGCCGCCTATCGCGGTCGCTATTCCCATCTACCTGATGTACCGCGAACTCGGCCTGTCCGACACCGCGCTCGGCATGATCCTGCTCTACACGGCGGTCAATGTGTCGCTGGCGGTATGGCTGCTCAAAGGCTTCATCGACGAGATCCCGCGAGAATACGAGGAAGCGGCGATGATCGACGGCTATACGCGGCTGCAGGCATTCTGGCGCACCGTGCTGCCGCAGGCCACGACCGGCATCGCCGCGACCGCCATCTTCTGCCTGATCTTCGCCTGGAACGAGTATGCGTTCGCCGCGCTGCTGACCTCGGGCACGGCACAGACCGCGCCGCCCTTCATCCCGACCATCATCGGCGAAGGCGGCCAGGACTGGCCGGCGGTGGCAGCCGGCACGACGATCTTCCTGGTGCCGATCCTTGTCTTCACCATCCTGCTCCGCAAGCAATTGCTGCGCGGCATCACCTTCGGCGCGGTGCGCAAATGATGGCCTTGGCACAAAGTCGCCCCCCACTCCGTCGAGCTTCGCTCGACACCTTGCCGGGGCGAGCCGCGGGTCTCGCCCGTCCTTCGGACCCCCCGATCGACGGGGTAGAGGAAGGGCGCGAACTTCATTCAGCCAGGCTCCCTTCCTCTCCCTCCGGAGGGGGGAGAGGTGGCGCTGTAAAGCAGCGACGGAGTAGGGGAACCACCTGGCAACCATCTCTCCCTGTGAACGGGGAGAAGGAGGGGAGGAACGCATGAGCCGCTCGGTTATCTCCAAGCGCCCATCTTGGCCACGCTGGGCAAGGCGCGGGCTGATGGAAAACATAGCGACGGCACTGATCGCCATCGGCTTCCTGATGCTGTTCCAGCCTTTCGCGCTGTCGCTCTACACCTATTCCTTCATCACCATGCTTGCCGGCACGGTGATGTTCATCATCGTCTCCAAGTTCCCGGAATAATCATGGCCGAAATCCGCGTCCAGCATCTGAGAAAGGCCTTCGGCGATTTCGTCGCCGTGCAAGACTCCAACTTCGTCGTCGAGGATGGCGAGTTCTTCGTCATGCTCGGACCGTCCGGTTGCGGCAAGACCACCACCTTGCGCATGATCGCCGGGCTGGAGCTGCCGACCGGCGGCCAGATCCTGCTCGGCGGCGACGACGTTACCATGCTCAGGGCGCGCGAGCGCGACATCGCCTTCGTCTTCCAGCTGTTCGCGCTCTACCCGCACATGAATGTACGCAAGAACATCGGCTTCCCGCTGCTGGCGCAAGGCATGTCCTCCGCCGAAATCCGCAGCCGCGTCGAGGAAACCGCGAAGCTTCTGCGCATCGACCATCTGCTCGACAAATCCGTCTCCGGCCTCGCCGGTGGCGACCGCCAGCGCGTCGCGCTCGGCCGCGCCATCGTGCGGCGGCCAAAATGCTTCCTGATGGACGAACCGCTGGGGACGCTCGACACCGAATTCCGCGATTTGATGGTCCATGAATTGCGCGAACTGCACAACCGCATCCACGCCACCACGGTCTATGTCACGCATGACCAGATGGAAGCGATGTCGATGGCCGACAAGATCGCCGTCATGAACCATGGCGTCATCGAGCAGTTCGGCACGCCACGCGAGATCTACGACCGCCCGGCGTCCATGTTCGTCGCCGACTTCATCGGCTCGCCGCCGATGAACTTTCTGGGCTTCGGCGGCGGGCTCGCCAAGGGCGCGAAGGAGATCGTCGTGCAGGGCGCCAAAGTCACGGTGCCGGAGGTGCGCGAGGATGTGGCGCCGGCCGACATGGCGCTCGGCATCCGCCCCGAACACATCCGCTTCGACGACGCATCGAAACTGCGCGGCGCAATCTACGGCACCGAATATCTCGGCACCACGCAGATCGTCGCGGTGGAGACATCGGACGGCATCATCAAGGCGCGTGTGCCGGCCGAAATCCGGCTCAACGCCGGCGACCATGTCGGCCTGACGCTGAACAGCGCGCGGCTGTCGCTGTTCGAAAAAGGCTCAGGGCGCGCGGTGAAGACGGCGATCCACGATACCGCCTCTCAGGGGAGAGTGCAGCATGGCTGATGTGCGCATCAAAGGCGTGACCAAGAGTTTCGGCGAGCATGTCGCCGTCAACGGTCTCGACCTGCATATATCAGACGGCGAATTCGTCGTGCTGCTCGGGCCGACCGGCGCCGGCAAGACGACGACATTGCGCCTGATCGCCGGACTGGAGCGGCCGGATACCGGTACGATCGAGATCGGCGGCCACAATGCCACCAGCCTGTCACCGGCCGAGCGCGACACCGCTTTCGTTTTCCAGCAATATTCGCTCTATCCGCATCTGTCGGTGTTCGACAATCTCGCCTTTCCCCTGCGCTCGCCGGCACGAAAAATACCGGAAGACCAGATTCGCCGCCGGGTCGAGGAGGTGGCGAAGATGGTGCGCATCCATCACAAGCTCGCCAACCGTTCGACCAAATTGTCGGGCGGCGAAATGCAGCGCGTCGCCATCGGCCGCGCGCTGGTGCGCAAGCCGTCCATCTACCTGATGGACGAACCGCTGTCGTCGCTGGACGCCAAGCTGCGCGCGGATCTCAGGCTCGAGCTGAAACGCATCCAGTCCGAACTCGGCGCCACCATGCTCTACGTCACCCACGACCAGATCGAGGCCATGACCATGGCCGATCGCATCGGCATCCTGGCCGATGGCGTGCTGGTGCAGATCGGCACGCCGCGAACCATCTACTCCGAGCCGGCAAATCTGCACGTCGCGGCACGGCTCGGCCAGCCCGCCATCAATCTTCTACCGACGGGGCTGCTGCCGGATGGCAGCGCGCCGGCCGGCACCAAGACGATCGGCGCGCGGACCGAGCACCTGGCGATCGAGAAAGCCGTGAATGGCCATGCCGACGGCGTCGTCGACTGGGTCGAGCATCTCGGCGACCAGAACCATCTGCATGTGACGGTGGGGCCGAAGAAACTGGTGACGCTGACCGATCCCGACACGGATCTGGGGCAAGGCGACAAAGTGGTGATCCGCTATCGCTCGCCGCTCTATTTCGGCGCTGACGGACAACGACTGACGTGAATGGTTTTTCGGCGTCCCTCGCCAAGGTGATGCCGGCTTCTGATTGACGAAATACGGGACCAATTCGATGAAGCACTTTTTCAACCGCAGGGCAACGATCGTCACCGAGGCGCTGGACGGATTGTTGCGCACCATTGGCTCAGGCAACCTCGCGCGCCTCGACGGCTATCCCGAGATCAAGGTCGTGCTGCGCGCCGATTGGGACAAGTCCAAGGTCAGCGTCGTCTCCGGCGGCGGCGCCGGGCACGAGCCGTCGCATGCCGGCTTCGTCGGCAAGGGCATGCTGACAGCTGCCGTCTCGGGCGAGATCTTTGCCTCGCCGAGCGTCGAAGCGGTGCTGGCGGCCATTCGCGCGGTCACCGGACCGGCCGGCTGCCTGCTGATCGTCAAGAACTACACCGGTGACCGGCTCAATTTCGGCCTCGCTGCGGAAAAGGCGCGCGCCGAAGGCTTTCGAGTCGAGATGGTGATCGTCGCCGACGACATCGCGCTGCCTGACATCGCCCAGCCGCGCGGTGTCGCGGGCACCCTGTTCGTGCACAAGATTGCAGGCCATCTGTCGGAAGCCGGCCGGGATCTGGCCGAGATCGCGGCCGCGGCGCGGACGGCGGCGAAGGATATCATTTCGCTCGGCATATCGCTGTCGTCCTGTTCGATCCCGGGCCAGCCGCATGAAGACAGGTTTGGAGCCGATGATGGCGAACTCGGCCTTGGCATCCATGGCGAGCCTGGCGTCGAGCGCATCGCGGTGCAGAGCGTCGACCGGCTGGTGGCGATCATGGCGGAGCGCTTGGCAGTGCGGCTCGACCCGAAGGCCACCTATGCCTTGCTGATCAACAATCTCGGTTCGGTGCCACCGCTCGAAATGTCCTTGGTCGCCAATGCGGTACTTGCCTCGCCGCTCGCCAGGGCCGTCAAGTTGACGATCGGTCCCGGCCCGCTGATGACGGCGCTCAACATGAACGGGTTCTCGCTGTCGCTGATCCGGCTCGATGCGGCGCGCCAAGCGGCCCTGCTGGCGCCGGTCGGCCCGCACGCCTGGATGCCGGCAAAGCCGGTCGTGGAGCCTTATGTCGTGCCGCTGGTCAAACCAGCGCACGAAGGCGCGGCACGCAAGGCCAGCCACGACGCAGGCACAAGGCGCTTGATCGTGACGGTCTGTGAAAAGCTGATTTCGCTTGAAGCGACATTGAACGGCCTGGACGCCAAGGCAGGCGACGGTGACACCGGCTCGACGGCAGCGACCGGCGCACGCAGCATCCTCGAACGGCTCGATACGCTGCCGCTTGCCGACCCCGCAGCGACGCTTGGCGCCGTCGGCGACCTTCTGAGCGCCTCGATGGGCGGCTCCAGTGGGGTGTTGTTGTCGATCTTCTTCACAGCGGCGTCGCGGGCCCTCGATGGCGGCACTGATGTGCCCAAGGCCCTGCTTGCCGGGCTTGAACGAATGACCTTCTACGGCGGCGCAAAACCCGGCGATCGCACTATGGTCGACGCGCTGGAGCCGGCCCTGAGGGCGCTCGACGCCAAGGGCCTGGAGGAAGCCGCGATAGTGGCCGCGCGCGGCGCCGAAGCCACGGCCGCGATGGAGAGGGCGAAGGCCGGCCGGTCGGCTTATGTCGGCACCAAATTGCAAGGTGTGGTCGACCCCGGTGCTCATGCCGTGGCCGAAGTGTTCGCGGCCGCCGCCGCGCAGCATGCCACGGCCTGACGCA
This sequence comes from Mesorhizobium sp. M8A.F.Ca.ET.218.01.1.1, assembly GCF_004791165.1. Classification (GTDB taxonomy): domain Bacteria; phylum Pseudomonadota; class Alphaproteobacteria; order Rhizobiales; family Rhizobiaceae; genus Mesorhizobium. The sequence goes on from NZ_SRUZ01000001.1 coordinate 660,829, forward strand.
TGCTCCAGTTGCCGAACGACCGTTCTTTCGCTACTGCCGGCAAGGTGCAAACCGGGAATTCGGGCGACATGACGGCGCTGAATCTTTCGAAGCTGATCACGGCCGCCGCGGATACGATTGCCGAGCACGCCGAGGAATTGACGGCGCTCGACCAGGCGATCGGCGACGGCGACCATGGACTGAACATGAAGCGCGGCTTCGAGGCCGTGCGCGCCGAGGCGGATGTGTTCGCGGCAAAGCCGCTGCCAGACACACTGAAGGCGATCGGCACCAAGCTGGTGATGACGGTGGGCGGTGCGTCCGGCCCACTCTTCGGCACGTTGTTCATGGCGCTCGGCAAGGAGATTTCGGCGGAACCTGATCGCGCCAACCTGACGACTGCCTTCGGCAAGGCGATCGAAGCGGTGGCCGCGCGCGGCAAGTCACAGGTTGGCCAGAAAACCATGCTCGATGTGCTGCAACCGGTGCATGACGCGTTAGCCGGGGGAAAGACGGTAGCTGAAATAGTCGACATCGCCGACGCCGCCGCCGAAGCGACCGTGCCGATGAAGGCGCTGCGTGGGCGTGCCTCGTTCCTCGGCGACCGCTCGATCGGCCATATGGATGCCGGCGCGCGCTCGACCGCGCTGCTGGTGCGCACGGTGGGACAGGCGATCGGGGAAAGCGCATGAGCAATGTCGGGATCGTGATCGTCTCGCATTCGCCGCTGGTCGCGGAGGGCACAGCCGACATGGTACGCCAGATGGTGGGCGACGAAGTGCCGCTTGCATGGTGCGGCGGAAACGGCCATGGCGGGCTCGGCACCAGTGTCGAGGCGATCATGGGCGCCATCGACAAGGCCTGGTCGGAAGCCGGTGTCGCCATCCTTGTCGATCTCGGCGGCGCCGAGACCAATTCGGAGATGGCGGTGGAGATGATCGGCGAACCGCGCGCGCAGAAGATCATCGTCTGCAACGCGCCGATCGTCGAGGGCGCGGTAATGGCGGCGACCGAGGCCTCCGGCGGCGCCTCGCTCCGGGAAGTGGTGGCGACGGCGCACGAATTGTCGCCGTCGTGAGTGAACGGGGTTTTTGAAGACATGTCCGCAACCGCAGAAGCGACCGTCCTGATCACCCACGATGTGGGCCTGCATGCGCGTCCTTCGGTGAAGTTCACCAAGCTGGCCAAGAGCTTTGCCGCCGATGTGGAAATTGCACTCGCCGCCAACGGCCCGTGGTTCGACGCAAAAAGCATCGTCAAGGTGATGGCAGCCAAGGCGCCGAAGGGCACGGTGCTGCATATCAGGGCCAAAGGCGATGGCGCCGATGATGCGATCCGCGCGCTGATCGAACTGGTGCAGCGCGATTTCGACGAGGACGCCGGCCATGTCCGCTCGGCTTGAGGCCGTTGCATGCCTTGGCCGGCCCGCAGGGAATGCGGGCCATGCGCATTGAAGGTGTTCCGGCCTCGGCCGGCTATGCCGAGGGGCCCCTGTTCGAACTGGACCGGCCTGCCGGCGTCTATGCAAGCAAGGCAAGCTCCGCCGAGGAGACGTTGTCGCTGGAAGCCGCGATCGGCAAGGCGGTGAGCCGGCTCGTGGCCATGGTCGGGACCGCCGACAGCGATGCCGCCGGCATACTCGAATTCCACATCGCCATGCTGGAAGACGATGCGCTGAGCAGGCCGGCCTTCGCATCGATCGCTTCCGGAAAAACCGCCGACGCGGCCTGGCGGCAGGCACTCGATGCCGAGATCGCCGGTTACGACGCCTCGGACCAGGATTATTTCCGCGCCCGCGCCGCGGACCTGCGCGATATCAGGGACCAGGTGCTGCGCGCGCTCACCGAGGACGGTGACAGCACGGCACCGGCCGGCGCCATTCTCTGCGGCGAGGATATCGCGCCGACGCGGTTTCTCGAAACCGACTGGAGCCATGGCGGCGGCATCGCGCTGAAGGCAGGCAGCACTGCCAGCCACGTCGCCATGCTGGCGCGCTCGCGTGGCGTGCCGATGGTCGTGGGTCTGCGCGAGCCGCTCACCGCTGGTGCCGTCATGGCGCTGCTCGACGCCGAGCACGGGACTATCGTTCTGACGCCCTCGCCCACGGAGATCGGCTCGTTCCGACAGGCGTCGTCTTCCTTCGCGGCTCGACAGGGCAAGGCACAGACATTTCTGGCGCGGCCGGCAGCGACGAAGCGCGGCACCGCGGTGCGCGTGCAGGTCAACATCGCCGACCCCCGCGATGTCGATGCCATCGACATCGCGACCTGCGATGGTGTCGGCCTGATGCGTACGGAATTCCTGTTCGGCAAGACGCTGCCGGATGAAGAGACGCAGTATCGCGCCTATCGCAAGGTGCTGGAATGGGCCGGCGAAAAACCGGTGACGATCCGCACCGTCGATGCCGGAGGCGACAAGCCGGTGCCGGGCTTCACCGTCGAGGAAGGAAATCCGTTCCTCGGCCTGCGCGGCATCAGGCTGTCGCTGGCCAGGCTGGATATATTCCGTGTTCAAATCAGGGCATTGCTGCGCGCCGCACCACACGGCAATCTCAAAGTCATGTTTCCGATGATCGCCACATCAGAAGAGTATGAACGCGCCGCCGCCCTGTTCGCCGAGGAGCGGGCGGCGCTCGCCGCGCGCGGCGTCGCGCACAAAATGCCGCCGCTCGGCATCATGGTCGAGGTGCCCTCGGTGGCCATCGCGCCGGAGGCGTTCGCCGGCGTCGCCTTCTTCTCGATCGGCTCCAACGACCTCACGCAATATGTGATGGCGGCTGCCCGCGACAATGCCGCGGTCGCGCATCTCAACTCCGTGCGCCATCCGGCCGTCCTGCGGTTGATCGGTGCGGTCGCGGCCTTCGGACAGGAAAACGGTATCCCCGTCAGCCTGTGCGGCGACGCCGGCGGCGACCCCGCTTCGATCCCGTCGCTGCTCGAGGCCGGCCTGCGCGATCTCTCGGTCGCGCCGGCGCAACTCGCCATGGCCAAGGCGGCCATCGCGGACGTCCCGGTCTAGGCGGCTGGCATGATCGACAACGCATACCAACCCGGCTCCGAGGAGGCGATCCGCGCCTACAAGACGATCCTGTCGCAGGTCATCGACCAGCGCCCGTCGGGCATGCGCCAGCGCCTCGCCGACGCGCTCGGCAAGCACCGCAGCTTCGTCACGCAGATTTCGAGCCCCGCCTATTCGATCCCGATCCCGTCAAAGCATCTGCCCGCCATCTTTTCCGTCTGCCATTTCAGCCCAGCCGAGCGCGACCAGTTTCTCGCCGCCTATCACCAGGCACATCCCGGGAAGATCTCGGTCGCCGCGGGCGCACGCAAGACAAGGCACGTTTCGCTCATCGTGCCGGATTTCGGCGATGACAAGCAGAATGCAGCGCTCGACCGCGCGATCAACGAATTCATCCAGAAGGTCACCAGCATCACCGGCAAGAGTGGCTGATCGACCCTTGATGCCAGGCTATTTCGGGAGGAGACGGCCGTGAAGAAATTCATGAACTCGGTGGACACGGTGCTGACCGAGAGCCTCGACGGTTTCGTGGCCGCCCATGCCGACATCCTCGTGCTTGGCGAGGAGCACAAATTCATCCGCCGCAAGGCCCTCGAGCCGGGCAAGGTGGCGCTGATCTCCGGCGGCGGCTCCGGCCACGAGCCGCTGCATGGCGGCTTTGTCGGCCATGGCATGCTGGACGCCGCCTGTCCCGGCCAGGTGTTCACCTCGCCGACGCCGGACCAGATGCTGGCAGCCGCGCAAGCTGTCGACACCGGCGCCGGCTGCCTGTTCATCGTCAAGAACTATGAGGGCGACGTGATGAATTTCGACATGGCGGCGGAGATGTCGGAAGGCGTCCTGCAGGTGGTGACCAATGACGACGTCGCCGTCGAGAATTCGTCCTATACGACCGGACGGCGCGGCGTCGCCGGCACATTGGTGGTGGAAAAGATCGTCGGCGCTGCCGCCGAGCACGGCCTGGCGTTGCCGGCGTTGAAGGCGCTGGGCGACCGCGTCAACGAGGCGACCCGCTCGATGGGCGTGGCACTGACCAGCGGCACCGTGCCGGCGGCCGGCAAACCGACCTTCGACATCGGCGATGGCGAGATGGAATTCGGCGTCGGCATCCATGGCGAGCCCGGCCGCCGCCGCGACACCTTGAGGAGCGCCGATGCGATCGCGCACGAGATCTGCGCCGCGATCCTGGGCGATCTCGGCGACAGGGCGAACGGCCCGGCGCTGCTGTTCGTCAACGGCTTCGGCGGCACGCCGCTGATGGAGCTCTATTTGATGTACAACAGCGCCCGCCGGATTTTCGAGCAGCATGGCGTGACGATTGCCCGCTCGCTGGTTGGCACCTATGTCACCTCGCTCGACATGGCCGGCTGCTCGGTCACGCTGACCCTGCTTGACGACGAATTGACGGGCTGGTGGGACGCACCTGTCCACACGGCGGCGCTGCGCTGGGGCATGTAACGCTGGCTTCCCCTTGGCTTTTCTGCGACCATCCGGGCGATCCCGCTATCGGTAACACCTGTCCGGATTGATGCTGCCATCCCTTACGCCCGCCGAGGAAAAGTTGCTGCTGCGCTTCGCCGACCCGGAGGCCGCGGCGGTCGAGGACAATTTGTCGGCAAAGGCGCTGTCGGCTCTGCTCGACAATGCCGAATTCCACGGCGTCCTGCCGATCATGCTGCGCAAGCTCAGGGAGCGCGGCGACGCGCACCTTCCGTCGAACGCTGGCTTGCAGGACAAACTCGACGATCTGCGCCAGAAGGCGACGATCGCTACCGGCCAGTCGATGCTGCTGCAGTATCATGGCGACCGCATCATGAAGGGGATGGCGGCGGAAGGCATTCCAGCGCGGATCGTCAAGGGGCCGGTGTTCGCGCGAAAACTCTACCGTAACGCATCCGACCGGCCGTTCACCGACATCGACATCCTCGTCGAGCCCGCCAACCTTGCACGGGCAAACCAGGTGATCGCGGCGTCAGGCTTCGAGCTTGGCAGCAACGAGGCGGAATCCTACCAGCTGCAGGAATTCAAATGGCTGGAAAAGGAGAATTCCAGCCTGCTGGTCGAGCTGCATGGCGACCTTGTGCACGACACCGGCATGCGTCGCCGCCTGTCGCTGGGGTTTCGCGAGCTGGGCATCATCGACGGCGAGGCTATGGACACGCCGGCAGCCCTTTTGACGATCGCCATCGTGCATGCCGCCGGCGGGCATAAATTCCACCGGCTGCAGCTTTGTGTCGACGTGCTGCAAGGCGTACGCGCGCTGCGATCACCCGAATCGGAAGCCCGCCTGCTCGACGCCGCCCGCATGACCGGCATCGAACTCGAACTGGCGATCGTGCTCAACGTGACCGGCCGCCTGTTCGGCGAACCGCATGCGCTCGAACTTGCCGGGCGGATCAAACCCGACCTGTCGATACGGTTGGCCAAGAAGCTGATCACGACGAACACGCTGCTCAGAGTCAATTCCAGGGAGAAGATCGGCTCGCGCCTGCGCCGCGATGCCTTTCGCTGGATCCAGCGCCTGGCCAAGGCCAGGCCATACGCCGCTTGAAGTGGCCGTCAGTCCCGTGATGTCAACGTGGCGCTTATCAGCGCCGCCGCATCGGCCGGGCGCGCGCCTACTTCCAGCGTGAAGGTCGGCACCGACGAGACCAGTCTGCCGATCGTCGCCAGCCGGCGCTTCTGCAGCGGCAGCAGGCCGGTCGCGCCGGTTCGGACGTTGTCCATCGCCAGCGCCACCATGGCGTCGGTCCTGGCCATCGGCACGAGCCGGGTCTCTTCGTCGGCGGATCGCGCGAGGTGCAGGAGCGCGGCCACCGGACGGGCGGTCGGGGTTTCGATTTTCACGATCCCGCCCAGCTTTTCCAGCGAAACAGCCTGTTCGCCATTGCGGTCCCAGGATGGCCCGAGGCATGGCGCCACCTGCGGGATCATTCGCGCGGTCTTCTCATGGATCTTGACGTGGCGTGGCAAACCCCAGGCAACCGGCGTGGCGCCAGCGACATTCAGGATCATGGCGTCGTCGGAGCACAGGCCGAAACCATGCGTTGCCAGGGCCAGCGAGGTCGTGGTCTTGCCGGTACCGCTCGGGGCATGGATCAGCACGACGGCATCCCGGCCCGGCAGCGTCAGGCCCGCGGTATGCAGCATATGCTGGCCGCCGGCATCGAGCGCGGCGTCCAGCATCAGCATCGACGGCGTCCAGGCGGCCTTGCTGTCGGGCACGATGCAAAGCCGAGCCCAGCCCTTCTCGCTGATCTCGACGGTCTGGCGTCCTGGCAAGACCAGATGGACGCTGGCGCCGTGGGTGATCATCCGGCAGTAGCCGTCGTCCGGTATCTCGCCCTCGAAAACCAGGGATCCGGCGGGTGTCTCGTCCAATGCTTCCGCGTCGGCGATGTCGAAACGAAAATCCGCTTCGGTCGAACCTTCGACGCGCAGGCCGGCGAGCATCCTGTCGAAGTCTAGCCATAGTTCGGCCCGTTCGGCCGAAATGCCGAGCACCTGGCCGTTGAGATCATAGAAGACGCAAGGTCTGGTCAAGCGGGGCGCACCTTCGTGGCGCGGTCATGGTGGCGATAGATTTCGACCATGCCGGGAAGGCTGTGGCTGACCACCGGCCTGCCGTCGAGGCAGACCCAGCAATGCGCCGACAGCCGGGACGCTTGCAGCGACTTCGGATCGACGCCGAAACGCAACTCCGGATCGAAGCCGGCAAGGCGCAGGAAACGGTGGCCGAGCAGCCCTTCCCGCAGGCATCTGCGGTCACGCATCAGCCAGGGATGGCGGACAATGCGGTTGACGCGAGCGACAATGTAGGCGGCTGGCAAGCCACGATAGGGCGTCGGCGAGGCAAGCGGCGCCCATTCCAGCACCTCCTCGAAGCTGCGGTTGGCAATAAGGACCGGCATCAGCCGCGCGCTTGCCCAGAGATGGCAGCGGAACAAGGCGCGCAGGAGAGGACTGTCCGCCATCAAACAGTACCTTCAGCTATCAAGTCCCGGAGCGGCCAGAATGCCTTCCGAGACCAGATCGGCGGCCAGTGCCGCCATGTCCTCGTCAAGCGTGCCCTTGTCGACTTCGAACTCCTCGCAAAGCAGGCCGACGATCTGGCCGAGGCTGCGCGCGCCATCCACCTTGTCGAGAAAGGCTTCGGTCGTGCCGTTGCAGGTATAGAGCTGGCCGCTCCGGGCCAAAAGCACGACCGCGCCGTCGCCGACATGCTGGACCGAGGCATCTTCCGCCAATCTCAGAACCGTTCCAGAGGCAATTTCCATCACGAACCCCAAAAGCCATGCGAAACCCCGGAATGAGATAGCGCGGTGGTGGGGCTCTGTCTATCGACCGGCTGGGGGGATGGCCCGCGCAGCTCTGTGTGAGCGACAGATCCTTGTCAGTCGCAACATCCATCCACAGCTGAAATCCTCCCAGCCGCCGGAATGACACGCTAGGCAAGCGCGTGGACCGGCAGGACCGTTGCTTTTCTTCCCTTAGGTAAGGTAAGAACTCCCCGTATCTTGGGGAGATAGGGTATGCGTTACAATTGGGAGCGGGCTCCGACGACTTTCGAACGTCATCGAAAAGCGCTTGCGACAGCCATTTTGATCTTCGGCGGCGTCGGCCTCATGCTGGTGGCCTTGCCGATCTAGCGTGATCGACTTTTGTCCAGCAAATACGGTTCTTTAGACGGCTATCGACGGGTTGCTCAGCGGGGTTGTCCGGTCACCGCGATGAAGCGGCGATCGCGCCCCTCAAAGCCCTGGCTGAAGCGCTGCACCAGCACAACGATCACCGCCGGCTTGCCGGCCGGTCTGTTTTTCATAGGATTCCGACAGGCTGTAGCCCGGCACGGCCTTGTCCTCATGCAGGGTCTTGAACCAGCACAATCGCGGGCCCTGCCGCGATACGCCACCGATGGTGCATTCGTTCACCCCTCGATGGCGCGCTTCACGACACCGCGCCTATCAGCTCAAGACGCGGCCAACTGAGACGAAAATGCAGGGAGACAACGCCCGAAGAAACAACATAGGCTACTGGCGAGGACGGCAGATGGTTCCTGGGGAGGATATGGATGGCTTCACGCTATCACGAGGTCTATGACGGCTGGAAACGCGACCCGGAAAAATTCTGGGCCGACGCGGCCGAGGCCATCGACTGGTATTCGCCCTGGGACAAGGTGTTCGATGCAGCAGCCGGCGTCTATGGCCGCTGGTTCACCGGCGCGACCTGCAACACCTGCTACAACGCCCTAGACAGGCATGTCGCCGGCGGGCGGGCCGATCAGATCGCACTGATCCATGACAGCGCCATCACCGGAACGGTGAAGAAGTTCACCTATGCCGAACTCAAACGCGAAGTGGTGGCGCTGACCTCGGTGCTGAAGAACCGCGGTATCGGCAAGGGCGACCGCGTCATCATCTACATGCCGATGGTGGCGGAGGCGGCCATCGCCATGCTCGCCTGCGCCCGCATCGGCGCCGTGCATTCGGTCGTGTTCGGTGGCTTTGCCTCACATGAGCTTGCCACCCGCATCGACGACGCGAAGCCGAAACTGATAATCTCGGCCTCCTGCGGCCTGGAGCCGGGCCGGGTCGTCGCCTACAAGCCGCTGCTCGACAAGGCGATCGAGATGTCCCGCCATAAGCCGGACGCCTGCCTGATCCTGCAGCGCGACCAGTTGCGCTGCGATTTGAAGGACCATTTCGACATCGACTATGCCGACGCGGTCGCCCGCGAACGGGCGGCCGGCGCCAATGTCGACTGCGTGCCGGTGCTGGCCACCGACCCGCTCTACATCATCTACACCTCGGGCACGACCGGCCAGCCCAAGGGCATCGTGCGCGACAATGGCGGCCACATGGTCGCGCTGAAATGGACGATGGACAACGAGTTCGGCGTCAAGCCGGGAGAAGTATTCTGGGCAGCGTCCGATGTCGGCTGGGTGGTCGGGCATTCCTACATCGTCTACGGACCGCTGCTGCATGGCTGCACCAGCGTGCTCTTCGAAGGCAAGCCGATCGGCACGCCAGATGCCGGCACCTACTGGCGGGTGATCTCGGAGCACGGCGTGGTCGCGCTGTTCACCGCGCCGACCGCCTTCCGCGCCATCAAGGGACAGGACCCCAAGGGCGAGTTCGTGCCGAAATACGATCTGTCGAAATTCCGCACGCTGTTCCTCGCCGGCGAACGCGCCGACCCCGAAACCATCAAATGGGCGGAGCAAAAGCTCAACGTGCCGGTGGTCGACCATTGGTGGCAGACCGAGACCGGCTCGCCGATGACGATCAACCCCGCCGGGCTCGGCCTCTTGCCGGTAAAATACGGCTCGCCCGGGGTGCCGATGCCGGGCTACGACATCCGCGTGCTCGACGATGCCGGCCATGAAGTGCCCCGCGGGACGCTGGGCAATGTCGTGGTCAAGCTGCCGCTGCCGGCCGGCTGCCTGCCAAGGCTATGGAATGCCGACGACCGCTTCCGCCAAGCCTATCTCGATGAGTTCCCCGGCTTCTACAAGACGGCCGATGCCGGCATGGTCGACGAGGACGGCTATCTCTACGTGATGGCCCGCACCGACGACATCATCAACGTCGCCGGCCACCGGCTGTCGACCGGCGCGATGGAAGAGGTGCTGGCCGCCCATCCCGACGTCGCCGAATGTGCCGTCGTCGGCATCGCCGACGCGATGAAGGGGCAAATTCCGCTCGGCTTGGTGGTGCTGAACGCCGGTGTCGCGCGCGACGGCGGCGCCATCGAGAAGGAGGTCGTCGCGCTGGTGCGCGAGCGCATCGGCCCGGTCGCCGCCTTCAAGACGGTGATAACGATCAAGCGGCTGCCCAAGACACGGTCGGGCAAGATCCTGCGCGGCACCATTCAGAAGATCGCCGACAAGGAAGCGTGGACGATGCCGGCGACCATCGACGACCCCGCCATCCTCGAGGAAATCACGGCGGCTCTGAAGGCGCGCGGTATCGGCGTCTGAGGAGCACTGCCGGCAGATGAGTGGAGATTCAGTTCCGCGATGTTGCGGCGCGGCGAACTTTGTGATGGACGCATCGCACAATCGTTGATTGTGCGATGCAACATTCCGACTTACAGTTCGCGTGGGGGGCCATTCGATGGGATCGCATGGCTCAGCAGAAAACAACGTTCGGCGGCATCGACATCCTGCGGTTTCTCGCCGCCGTGCTGGTCATGGTCTACCACTACGGCTTCTGGGTGTGGGCCTATCCCGACGGCATCTCGGCGCAAGCGACCGGCGGCGTTCCGGCGCAACCTGGTATCGGCGCCTGGGTCGAATCCGGCTGGGTCGGCGTCGAGATCTTCTTCGTCATCAGTGGTTTCGTCATTGCCTTCAGCGCCGAGAATTCGACGCCGCTGCGGTTCTTCGAGGCAAGGGTCAAAAGGCTGGCGCCGGCGGTGTGGATCTGTGCGCCGATCACCGCGGCGCTGCTGTTGCTCATCGGCTTGAGCTGGCCGACCGACGCGGTGGTAAGGCTCGCCCGGACGGCCCTGTTCGCGCCCTATGGTCCGTGGGTGGACAGCGTCTACTGGACGCTCGGCATCGAGATCGCCTTCTACGCCGTCGTCTGGGTGCTGTTGCGGCTCGGCCGCTTCCATCTGATGGAAGCGGTTGCCATCGTCATCGGCCTGGTCAGCACGCTGTTCTGGTGCCTGTACTATCCGCTCGGCTGGTCGGACTTCGCCGAGACGCGCTGGCTGCAGCTCATCCTGGTGCATCATGGCTGTTTCTTCGCGGTCGGCGTGCTCATCTGGCTGATGCGGTTCAAGGCGGTGACGCCTTCGCGCCTTGGCTTCTGCCTGCTGTTCCTCGGCGGCGGCGTGCTGCAGATCGCCAGTTCCGTCGACGTCCACAGCATCAAGGTCGGAGCCATGATGCCCTACGCACCGCCAATCCTGATCTTCCTCGTGGCCATCGCGCTGATGGCATGGTCCCTCAGGCTCGACCTCAGCTGGAGCGGCTGGCGCCGGATAGGCCTGATGACCTATCCGCTCTATCTGATCCACGACGTCATCGGCGCGGCGATGCTCGGCGCCATGGTCCGCGCCGGGCTGCCATATCTCTTCTCGATGGCGATGGTCGCCGCGACCATGATCGCGGCGAGCTGGCTGGTGGCGACCGAAGCCGAGCCGCGCATCCGGCTACTGCTCGACCACACGGTTTTCCGCTACCGGCTTAAGGCAGCGTAGCCGTCCAGCTTCGCCGCCGCGCTTCTTGTCCAGCCGCATAAAGGCGGCGACAGACGGAACTTTGCGTAGTCTCGAAACAAGAAGCGCAGCGCGCTCTCAGGAGATGGTAGGCAACGGCCTATCTCAGACCGCTGTCTTCGACCGCACTTCCGACTTGTCGAGATAGTAGCTCGAGTACTTGTCGAAGAATTTCTCCGATGCGCCGAACGATCCGTATTTGGCCAGCTTCTTCAGGTCGACCTTGTTCAGCACCGCGCCGACGATCTTGTTGGCGACATAGGGTTCGGATTCCAGCATCGAGCGCACCATGGCGCGCGGCGTGCGGCCCCATTCGGTGACCAGCACGAAGCCGTCGACGAGCGGCGCGAAGGCCTTCGCGTCGACCACCGGCCCGAGCGGCGGCAGATCGACGACGATGTATTCGAACGTCTCCTTGGCGTTCTCGATGAAGCGCCGCATGCCGGCCGAGGAGAGAAGCTCGCTGGTGTGCGAGAAATGCCCACGCGACACGGCCGGGATGATGGCCAGCTTGGTCTGCCTGTCGATCTTGCCAACGGACTGCCATGTCTGGCCGCTCACCACCGCTTCCATCAACCCTTGCTCGGCTTCCATGCCGAGGCTGCGGCTGAGGCCCGGATTGCGCAGGTCGCCGTCGATGAGCAGCGTCCTGGCGCCATTGGCGGCGAGCAACCCGGCGAGATTGGCCGCGACCGTCGACTTGCCTTCGCCGGGCAGGACCGAGATCACGCCGATGACGCGGCTGCCTTGCCCTTCCATGACGACATCGAAGGCGATCTTGGCACTGCGCAGCGTTTCGGAGAACATCGATGCCGGAGCGTCGATACTCACCCGCATTCGCGCCCGCCTTTCGATGGCGGCCGGCGATCTGGCGACCTTGAGATCGGGCTCGGCCGGCTTGTCTTCCTTCGTCGGTTTGCTACCGATGGTGGGCAGGTAACCGAGGAATTTGAGGCCGACGCGGTCGCGCACCTCCTCGCCGGTCCTGAAGAACCGTTCGTTGAACTCGTTGAGGCCGCCGAAGCCCGCGCCCATGAGAACGCCGAGCACCAGCGAAAGACCGAGCACGATGATGGTGCGCGGGCTCGAGGCGGCAAGCGGGGTCGACGCATCCGAGATGATGCGGATCTTGCCGACCGGGAAGGACTGCTGCTGGGCGGCTTCCTCGTAGCGGCCGAGGAACGTCTGGTAGAGCGTGGTCAGCGCCGTCGCCTTCTGGTCGAGATCACGCAACTGGACCTGCGACTGGTTGTCGATGGAGCTCTTGCCCTGCGCGGCGGCGACATTGGCCCTGAGCGCGGTTTCGCGCGCCAGCGCCACCTCATACTCGTTGCGGTAGCTTTCGGTCAGCTGCTTCAGTTCGCCGAAGATCTGCGCCGATATGTCGGCCTTCTCCTTGGCGAGCGCCACCGCTTGCGGATGCTGCGGGCCGAAATTCGCCTCGACATCCTGCTGCCGTTTGGCGACGGTGAGGTAGCGTGTCTTCAGCGCCGCGATGACGGAGCTGCTTGGCTGGTCGCTGGATATTGCGGCGTCCTTGAAAGCGTTCTCCGAACCGCTGTCGACGATCGACTTGTATTGCTGGTAACGGGCGCTGGCACGCGCGGTGTCGGCCTGCGCCACGATGAGCTGGGCATTCAGGTCGGCGAGTTGCTTGGCGCTCATCAGCTGGCCGTCGCTGCTGGCGGACAGGCCATGTTCGGCCCTGAATTTCTCGACCGCCAGCGATGCCTGCTGCGAGCTTTCGCGCAGTTCGGTCAGCCGGCCCTGCAGCCAGACCGCCGCGCGCTCGGTGGCGTCGAAGCTGGCATCGAGCTGGTCGGCGAGATAGGCGTCGGCATAGGCCTTCGTGATGGCCTTCGCCAGCGCCGGATCCGTCGCCTGGTAGCCAAGCGCGATGACGTAGCTTCGTCCGACGCGATCCGCCTGGATCTCGTTCTGCAGCTTGAGGATGGCGTAGTCACGGCCGGATGCGGCAATCAACGCGTCGCGCGCGGCGGGGTCGAGCTTGCTGATATCGCCGACGCCCGGCATGACCGGGCTTGGCCGGACATATTGGATCAGTCCGCGGATCAAGCCGATGCCCTGGGCAAGCGCCGATTGCGGCGGGTTCATGAACGCTTCGTTCTGATCGAGCTTGAGCTTGTCGACGACCACGGCGGCGAGCCGCGTCGAGGTCAGGATCTCGATCTGGCTGAGAATCGCCGAATCGGTCTGCATGGTCGTCGACGCCGCCGAAATGTCGTCGACGATCTTGTTCAGCCCCTCATCGATCAGCACGCTGGAGACCGACACGAATTTTGGCGGCGTGGTCTGCAGATAGAGCATGCCCAGGAAAAGGCCGATGACGGCGCACACGCCAACCACCTTGGCCTGCCGTGCGGCCATGCCAAGCAGCCGCTCGATATCGATGAAGTCGTCGCCGTCTCCTGCGTCCGAATTCGGCAATGGCATCCTCTTGTCGAGAGGAAAGTTGGCATAATTCATCTTCGGTCCAATTCTGGCTTGTCTCGCTCGCAGGCCCCAGAAAGATCGGGAGCATTGGCGGACGCGACACACGCTTGGTGCCGGACAGCGCGGAGCCGGCCGGCCCTTCCGCCGTCAGCCACCCGACAATACTCCCGAAAGATGGGCATTATGCGGCTTCTTCCTGGCGTTCATGCGTCCGGACGAACTCCCGGAGCATCTCGAAAACCGGGCCCTTCATGTCGTCGCGCGCCAGCGCGAAGGCGATATTGGCCTGGATGAACCCTTCCTTGGAACCGCAGTCGAACATGCGGCCCTTGAAAGGCTGGGCAAAGAATGGCTGCTCCTGCGACAGGCGGACCATGGCGTCGGTCAGCTGGATTTCATTGCCGGCGCCGCGTTGCTGGTTGCCCAGAAGCTGGAAAATCTCGGGCTGCAGGATGTAGCGGCCGTTGATGTAGAAGTTCGACGGCGCGTTGGCCGGCGCGGGCTTTTCGACCATGGCCGTCACCTCGAAGCCGCCGCCAATGTCGGCGCCACGGCCGACGATGCCATATTTGTTGGTCTCGGTGGGATCGCAGCGCTCGACGGCGATGACGTTGCCGCCGGTCTCGGCATAGAGGTCGGTGATCTCGGCCAGGCATCCGCGACCGCCGAAGGAGACCATGTCAGGCAAAAGCAGGGCGAAGGGCTCGTTGCCGATGACCTCGCGCGCGCACCAGACGGCATGGCCGAGGCCTTGCGGCGATTGCTGCCGGATGAAAGAGGTGGCGCCGGCCACCGGCAGCATGCTTTCGAGCGCTTCCAGCTGTGTCTTCTTGCCGGTCTGCTCCAGGGTTCCGATCAGTTCCGGATGAAGGTCGAAATAATCCTCGATGACCGCCTTGTTGCGGCCGGTGACGAAGACGATGTGCTCGATCCCGGCCTCGAAGGCCTCGTCCACCGCATATTGCACGACGGGCCTGTCGACCACCGGAAGCATTTCCTTCGGCATCGACTTGGTCGCCGGCAGAAACCTTGTTCCAAGCCCCGCCACCGGTATCACGGCCTTCCTGATTTTCTTCATCGCAAATTCCTTCTGAGGAGATCGACTTCAGTCCATTCACAGGCCACGAAAAATCCCTCCATGTGCCTGCATCTTCACCTCCCCACCCCCACGGCAAACTGTGCCGCTACTCGTCGCAACCGCACGGCGATCGGCATGCCCATGTGCCTGACCGCCGCCGGGTCGCTGAGCGCCGTCCGGATCGCCTTGAGCGGGGACCGCGCCTTGATGTGCTGGACCATCGCCAGGAACGAGGCCGCCTTGCGCAAGCTGCGGCCGCGCCGGGCGAAGGCTGCCTGGGCCTCCTCGTCCATCCGATGGGTTTGCGCGAATTCGGCATCCGCCTTGCGCATCGCCTCGACATGATGAGGCTCGAGCACGCGCGAGATCGAACCACTGCGGATATGATAGGCATAGCCGATATCAGGCTCGACCACGCATCTGCCGCCCATGGCCAGGGCTTCGGCAAAAAGGATGTAGTCTTCGCCGATCCTCAGTTCCTCGTCATAACGCAGCCGGTTTTCGTCGAGGAAACTGCGCAGGAAGATCGGCTTGAGGTAGCCGAGATTGAATTTCGATTCGAAGACGACATTGCCGGCGATGTAGGTGGCCAACGAAATCTCGCCCAGGCCTTCCAGATACTGGCGCGGGAACATCGCGTCCTCGACCACGCCGTCCTCACGGACGACCTCGAGATTGTCGACGGCGATCTCGGCGTTCGCCCTTTCGGCGCGGCCGATCATGGCGGCGATACGGCCGGGAAAGACGGCGTCGTCGGAATCGAGAACCGCGATCCACCTGCCCCGGGCGGCGTCGAGCCCGGCATTCCTGGCCCCGCCGGGGCCCCTGTTCTTGTCCAGCGCCAGGACGCGCACGATGTGCTCGGGATAGGCCCGCGCCGCATCGAGCGTGCCGTCACGCGACTTGTCGTCGACGACGATGATCTCGAGGCTGACACCCTTCTGGGCGATGGCGCTGGCGATCGCCCGATCGAGGGTTGCCTCGGCGTTGTAGGCGGCAATCACAAAAGAAACATCGGGAACGGAGGAAACGTCAGGCGGCACGCTTGCCTCCTTCCCCTGGTGAAGGCTGGCCGTAGAGGCGCAGTTCGCGGACACCGACAAGGCCGCTGACGACGCCGACATGCATGATGCCGCGCAGCACGCTGCGGTTCCTGCGTATCGGGCTGGCGACAACCGGAAGGGCGGCGGCAAAGCAATAAGCGGCCTTTGCCGCGGCAAGGGCGGCCTGCTTCACCCGTGCAATGCCGCCGGCGTCGCGGCCCAGGAGATGGCCGTGCGTCTGGCCGACCCGGAAACGGCGGCGGCTGAGCCAGTCGAATGCCGCCCTGGCCCGTGGCACGGCCTCATCCACCCATGCCTCCGGCGCAAACGCGATCCGGCCGCCTGCCTTGTGCATCTGGTCGAAGAATTCGGTGTCCTCGCCGCCGGTCTGGCCGCGCGCCAGGCTGAAGCGGCGGCCGCGCAGGCTGTCCGACCCCATGCGCAGCAGGACGTTGCAGGTGTAGCCGGTGCGGATTTCGCCGCGCACTCGTACCGGCAAGGTGGAATGGAAATCGCCGCGGCGCATCCAGTCCGGCGCATCCGGACGGTAAAGCGCGCGCACCGGGCCGAGCACGGCTGTTGCACCGCTTTCCTCAGCTGTCGCGACCAGCTCGGCCAGCCAGCGGGCGGTGGCGGTTTCGTCGTCGTCGATGAAGGCCAGGAAATCCGCTTCGCTGGCATCGAGGCAAGCGTTGCGGGCAATCGAGATGTTGCGCGCCGGGCAATGCCGGTAGCGGACCGTCAGCTTCAAGTCCCGTGACAGCGTCGCCACCAACTCCCTGGCGCTTGGCGTGTCGTCATTGTCGGCGACGATGACGCCGACCTCGAAGCCGTCAGGCATGGCAAGCGCCGCAAGCGAGCGCAGCGTCTCGGCCAGTTCCGGCCGCCGGAACGTGCACACGCCGATGTCGATGCGGCGGTTCCTGGTCTCAACCGCCATCACACCGCCCTCCGCCGTGCGCCGAGGCCGAGAAGCTGCAGCCAGAAGCCGACGGACCAGCCGAAATGCATGACCATCGCCGAGACGCCGGCAAGCGCGATATCGGCATTGCGCTGGCCGATGGCCGTCACCAGGCCGTAGCCCAGGCACACCGCCACCCACAGCAGCAGCGGCAGCGCCGCAATCCAGTGCACGAACGAGAAGGCCGCGAGAAGGACCACCGGGAAGACCGCCAGCGGCACCATCTGCCTGACCTTCGGGATCACCCGATGTTTCAGCACGTTCTTGGCCCGACCGCGGCCATAGCCGAGATACTGGAAATAGAGGCCGCGCAGCGAGGTGCGCGGATAATAGACCATCTGCGTCCTGCCGCTCATCCAGATCCTGTAGCCGGCCTGCCTCAGCCGATAGTCGAGTTCCGCATCCTCGTTGTGGCTGAACGTCTCGTCATAGCCACCGACGGCCTGGAAGGCCGATATCCGCATCAGCGCGTGATGGCCGTGGTCGACCCATTCTCCGGCGGAGAGGTGGCGGTGCTTCGAGCCACCGGTGCCGAGCTTGGAATTCTGCGCCGCCGCCGCCGCTTTCTGCACGGTGCCGCTGCCGCTGGTCAGCATCGAAACCACGACCGAATCGGCACCGGTGGCCTGCGCCTCCTCGACCAGCCGGTCGCAATAGTCTTCCGGATAGCCGCCATGGGCATCGATGCGGATCAGATAGTGCGCGCCCTCGCCAAATCTGGCCACCGCCAGGTTGATCGCGGCGCTCTGGATGCGCTTTTCATTGTGAAGCAGCACGATGCGCGGATCGTTCTTCTGGCGCTCGCC
Source organism: Mesorhizobium sp. M8A.F.Ca.ET.218.01.1.1 (assembly GCF_004791165.1). Taxonomy (GTDB): domain Bacteria; phylum Pseudomonadota; class Alphaproteobacteria; order Rhizobiales; family Rhizobiaceae; genus Mesorhizobium. Next base: position 678,394 of record NZ_SRUZ01000001.1, read on the forward strand.
GACAATGGCGAGCGTGCCGTCGGTGCTGCCGCCATCGGCAACGACGATCCGCGCGCCAAGCCGTTCCGCCGCCGGGCAGAGCTGGTCGAGCAGCGCACCGATATGTGTTGCCTCGTTGAGACATGGGATCACGATCAGGCTGGGGGCAAGCGCTTGCGTCATCGGGCGATGTCCATCCTATGCCAAGGCTTCGGCTGCGAGGGGCTCGCGCATGGTGGTCAGGCGGCGCAGTTTTTCGACCAGGGCGCTGCAGTCGCCGCGATCGTAGCTCCACATCCTCGGATTGTGGGCCAGCACGCGCATCTTCAGCCTGCCGAAACGGTGCTGCTCCATCCCGCCAAGCGCGGTTTCCAACGCCTCGGGCGTGGCCTGCGGCAACAAAACGCCGATATCGCGCTGCCGCAGGAACCGTCCGGTCTCGGTGTTGTCCATCGAGATCGGCACCGCGCCGAAGCGGCAGCCTTCATAAAGGCGGTTGGGCAGCAGCCATTCGGAGTTCTGTCCCTCCTCGAAGAAATCGATCGCCCAGGAGAAATGGACGTCCTGATAGATCGCCGCCATGTCCTCCGGATTGCGATACGGCCCGCCAAACGACAGGTAAGGTTCGGCCTCAACGAAGGCATGGAAATCCGGGAATTCGGAAAGTGCCGGACGGCCGCGCAGCACGATCTCGAACCGGCCCTCCATGCGGCGCGTGAACCCGGCAAGCAGTTCGAGCGAGCGGCGGCAGCGCAGCGCCCCGAACCAGCCGATCCGCCATGGCGGGGCTACGGGTCCTTCGACCGCCTCAGGCTCGCCAGGCAGAACAGCCGCTGCCTCGAAATATTTGTTCTCGACCAGTTCCACCGGTGCCGCGACCTGGCGGAAGGGCCTGAAATAATTGGCGATGAAGGCGGGCGAACTGGTCACCAGCAGCTTCACGTCGCGCGCCAGATGGCGCTCGGTGGCGCGCAGCGCCTTGCCCAGAGCATCATCGCGGAGCACCAGGCGGTGAATGTCGAGGCATTCATAGACGATCGGGACCGCGGCGCCGAAAGCCGACCTTGCCCGGCGCGCCAGCGCCAGCATTTCCAGATTGCGCGCGATGATGAGATCCGGCTTCGGCATGCGCTTGAGCTTCGAACCTATCGATACCGCTGCTTTCGCCACCGCCGTCAGGCGCTGCGCGAATCGGCCATCACGCGTCGCGCCAAGGTCGATGGGCCGCAATCCTTCGATATCGGCGACAGGGGCGGCGGTACGGCGGAAGCCCGCCAGGGTGACCCGGGCGCCACCTGTCCGGAGCATCGTGATCCGTCGGCGAACCGCCGGGTCGGAAATATCGTGCACCAGGTACAAGACATGCAGCATGAAAACTCGACCGCTGTTTGACCCACCCAGGGAAAGCCTAGTACAGCTCTTGCTGCATCGCAACATTTTTGGCACGGCGATCCACGTTTTCTGTTGCACTGCAAAATTATTGCCGTAGTTTGTGGTCGGCGGCGGTTGTGGATTTCGGGCCCCGGAATCCGCGCAAAGATCAGGAATCCTGAATTTGGAAGCCAATCCATTCGATCCGCCGGAAGGCTCTCTGCGCAAATCGGTCGGCCGCGGCGCCGTCGTGACCGCCATGGCGCAGTCGGTGCGGGTCGCCACGCAGATCATATCCGTCATCGTGCTGTCGCGGCTCTTGTCGCCGCAGGATTTCGGTGTCGTGGCCATGTGTGCGCCGGTGCTCGCCTTCATCGCCCTGTTCCAGGATTTCGGCCTGACCCAGGCGACGATCCAGAAGACAGGCATCCGGCACGAGGAGGTGAACTACCTCTTCTGGATCAACGTCGCCGTCAGCGCCATCCTGGCCTGCGTGCTCGCGGGCGCGGCACCCCTGGTCGCTGCCTTCTACGGCGAGCCGCGTGTCGCTGGCCTGGTGGCGGCATTGGGGCTGCAGATCCTGGCTTACGGCCTGGGCGCACAGCATCTGGCGCTGCTGACGCGCCGCATGCAGTTCGGCCGCCTGGCGATCATCGACGTCGCCGGGGCCGTGGCGGGTCTGGCGGTATCGATTGCCTGGACCTTCATCGACCGCTCCTACTGGGCGCTGTTTGCCGGCACGCTGACCGGGGCGGTGCTTCCGACGCTCTGTTACTGGGCAAGCTCGCGCTGGCGCCCGGGCATGCCGCGCAAGGTCGCGGGCATCAGCGAGCTGATCAATTTCGGCGCCGGCATCACCGGTTTCAATTTCGCCAATTTCTTTGCCCGCAATCTCGACAACGTGCTGATCGGCAAATACTGGGGCGAGGCCCAGCTCGGCCTTTACGACCGTGCCTACAAGCTGCTCCTGTTCCCGCTCAGCCAGATCACCAATCCGCTGTCGAAGGTGATGGTGCCGGCGCTGTCGCGGCTGAAGGACGAGCCGGACCGCTATCGCAGCGCCTATCTGCGCGTCATGCCGCTGATCCTTTTGGTAGCGCTGCCCGGCGTCGCTTTCGCCACCGCCATGTCCGATGTGCTGATTCCCTTCGTGCTCGGCGAGCAGTGGCGCGCCAGCGCCTCGATCTTCCTGGCGCTCGGCTTTGCCGGCCTGCTGCAGCCGCTCAACAATCCGGCGGGCTGGCTTTTCGTCAGCCAGGGCCGCTCCGGAGACTTCATGCGCTGGGGCATCATCACGGCGGTGACCTCGGTGCTTGCCTTCGCGCTCGGCCTACCCTACGGCGCGCTCGGCGTGGCGGTCGCCTATGCGGTTAGCGAGTATCTGCGCACGCCCTTCCTGTGGCTCTATGTCGGCAGGAGCGGACCGCTGCAAGCCGGCCATGTGCTGCGCGCGGCAACGCCGTTCGTGCTTGGCGCGCATCTGGCGCTGGGCGCGGTCTGGCTGGTCAAGCCGATGCTGCCGCAGCAGCATGTCGTTGCCCTGGCCAGCGGCGCCATCCTGGCCTACGCGATCACCATCGTCGTCGCGCTGGCATTCGCGGCCGGACGCGAAGCCTTGCGGGAGGCCTTGAAGATGCTGCCTGCAAGAACGCCGGCGGCGACGCCGCGTGAGGCGCAATAATTTCGGCGCCTTTGTCGTCTAACCCTATCCCACCCGAGCATCAGGCCTGATCCATGCACTACCGATCGATCTCCGACATGAACGACGCGATTGTGAGTAACCTTCACCGGCTGCCGCGCGACATCGACCTGGTGGTCGGCGTCCCCAGAAGCGGCGTGCTGGCCGCGACGCTGGTCAGCCTTGCGGCGAACATTCCGATGACCGACCTGGATAGCTTCCTGGAAGGCCGGGTCTACACGTCAGGCATCACCAAGCGCAGGGCCGCACTCGACCGCAAAGTCTCGGAAATGCGCAAGGTGCTGGTGATCGACGACAGCGTTTCCGGCGGCAATGCCATGCGCGACGCCCGTGCCCGCATCAAGGGCGCCGGCATCGAGGCCGACTACACCTTTGCCGCCGTCTTCGGTCTGGAGCCCGAGCATCAGGAGACCGATCTGGTGTTCGAGGTCGTTCCGCATCCGCGCATGTTCCAGTGGAACTTCATGCATCACAAATTCCTGGCGCAATGCTGCGTCGACATAGACGGGGTGCTGTGTCTCGATCCGACCGAGGCCGAGAACGACGACGGGCCGGCCTATGAAAAATTCCTGAGCGAGGCGCGGCCGCTTCATGCCGTGACCCAAAAGATCGGCTGGTTGGTCACCAGCCGGCTCGAGAAATACCGTGCGTTGACCGAGGCGTGGTTGGCCAAGCACGAGATCCAGTACGACAAGCTCATCATGCTCGATCTGCCGAGCAAGGCGGAGCGCCAGCGGCTTGGCGCGCATGGCAGTTTCAAGGCCGATTTCTATCGCAAATCCGATGCCATCCTGTTCATCGAAAGCGAGCATGCCCAGGCGCTGAGGATCACGGAACTGTCGGGCAAACCGGTCCTGTGTGTCGAAACGCACATGGTCAGTTTTCCCGATGCGCTGTCGCTTCCGGCCCTGGGCCAAGCCGCGCGGAACCTGCCGGCAAGGCTGCGCCAGGTCAACTCGCAAGAGGGCCGCAAGAGCGCCGCCAAGACCATCGCCCGCGCCCTGCTTGGCGCGCGCGGCTATGAAACGCTGAAGAACCGGGTCAAGCGCCCAGCCTGACGCGGCGCGATCGGGTCGCTGTTTGACTAAGCGGCCTGGCGCGCGCTCTGCTGTGCCGCCCTGTCCAATATCGAGAAGAAGGTGACGAACTGACGGTCGGGGTCGAGCTCCGGCCGCCCGGCGAAGCTGCGCGCGAGGGCCGAGACCCGCTCATATTCCTTGTTGTCATTCCACAAAAGCCTGACGGCGGCGACCCAGTCGGCGAGCGGAGCATCATAGTCGAGCACCGCGCCGCCAGGGCCGATCGCTTCGGGCAGGCCGCCGCGGCGGGAGCCAACGACGGGAATGCCGCTGCAATGGGCCTCCGAGGCCACCCGCCCCCAGGCCTCTTCCCATTTGCTGGGCGCCAGCAGGATCCGGGTGCGGCCATAGACCGTCTTCATGTCGCTGGTGCGGCCTTCCAGCGTGACATTGCCGAGCGGCGCGATCGTCTGCTCGATGCGTGCCCGGTGATCGTCCGCCAGTTTCCAGCTTTCGACGAACAGGAAAGGGATTTCGGGGCACGCGCCGGCGATGCGCACCGCAAGCTCGAAGCCCTTTTCCTCATATGGGTTGATCAGGGTGACGAACTGGCCCGACGTCGGCGTGCTGTAGTGCGTCGGATTGATGGTCGGCGGGATTACGGTTGTCTCGATGCCGAACTCCCTGGCGTAGGTGCGCGCGGTGAACTCGGAATTGGCGATATAGAGCGCCGAGCCCAATTCGCGCAGGTCGCCTCCCAGTTCGTGAAACTCGACATTGCGGAGATAGACGACCAGCGGCACGCCCTTGGCCTGCAACGCCTTGCCGAGCGGAACCGATTTGTGACACTGGACCACCGCGACATCCGGCTTCACCCTGTTGACGGCGAAGGCCGCCGCCTCCCAGGGGAACCATGCCCGGATCACCGGGTAGCCGGGAAAACTGTCGACGACCGCGGGCTGGCGCAACAGCTTCATCTTTGCACGCGCCTTGAAGCCGAAGACACCATCGCCAAACAGGGCGGCGAGCACCGCGGCCTCATGCCCATGCTCGATCAACTGCTCTGCCAGATGGTGAGTGCTCGACTGGACGCCGCCGCTGAACTCCGGTGGGTAGCCATTGCCGCCTGCAAAGAGAACTTTCATGATCCCGGCTCCTCGTCTATCCATTTCAATGCCTCGGCCCGATGAAGGCCCGCGTCCAAGGCCGCTTCAGGCAGTCTTTGGCGGATCAAGCGTCGCGAACGGATTTGTGCATGACTGCCATCCGGTGAACCGGATGGGATCATTGGGCGAACCGCGCCAGGCGTAGTCCGTCAGCATGTGGAATTCGGCAACAACCCAGCGGTCGAAATGCCCGAGGTCGCGCTGCTTCTGTTTTGGCAACAACTGGCGTGCCTGACCGAGCTTCGCCTTCTCGAGCAAGGTGACGGCATCGCTCAGTTTTTCGCTGGGAAACATTCCCGGATTGCGGTTGCGGAACTCGAGCACGAACTGCTGCAGGTGCTCGATGCGCATGTTCAGCCTGCCGAGGTATCTTTCGAGCGTGACGCGAACCAGGTCCTCGTCCGAGAACGAGGACACGGCCGCGTAGGCCACGCCCGTCGATGCAACTCCGCCTGCCATGATGGCCAGTGCCGAACGCCGCGTGATTTCGATCATCGCATACCTCCCCTCACGCCATCCGGCTCGCTGCCCGCAAGGACAGAGCTGCCGCGGTCAGGCTCGGATTGGCGCAAGAACAGCTGGGATAGGTACTGGTGCCGACGACAACCAGGTTTCTCAACCGGTGATGGATCATGTTGCTGTCGATCACCGAATCGGCCGGGCCGGTGCCCATCCGCAACGTGCCCTGGACATGCGATTCCGTTGGCCGGATCCCGCGGTCGAACAACCGCTCCACCGGTAGCGGGGCAAGCAGTCCAGGCAATTTCTCAAGCGCCCGGGCCATGCCTTTGACCGCGTAGTCCGACGGTGCCTTGAAGCTGACGAAAGCATTGTCGTCCTCGTCGAGAGTGACGAAATTCTCGTGGTCGAGCAGGTTTTCGGTGACCACGACCAGCGGCAGCGCCTGGCGCAGCCGCCCCTTCTCGGCGCGCATCCCGTGCTGCCAGCGGTTCTCGAAATAGACCAGGGCCGCCGCATGCTCGGACCGGTGCGGACCGTCATAGAGGCTGAAATTCAGGCCGGTGGTGATGGTGCTGCCGTCGAAATTGTCGACGCCGTCGAGATAGACCTCGAAATTCCAGCCATAGGATTCATGCAGGCCGCGCCCGACGAATTCATCTCCGAGGCCGGAGCGCAGCATGATCGCCGCGCTCTGGATGGCATTGGCGCCGAGAACGAAGAGGTCGCCGCTGGCCTGATATTCCTTGCCCTCATGGACGAAGGCGACCGAACGCACCGTGCCGCCGACATGGTCGAGCCGCCGCACCTCGGAGCCGAGGCAGACCGATACGTCGGGATGCTCGAAGACATGCATCAGGCCATTATTGGCGGTGAACTTGGCATCGGCCGGGCACAGCCAGCAACGCAGGTTGGCGCAGCAGGAGCTGCGTTGCGCGGTCGGCACGCGGGCCCGCGCGGTCGGCATGACGAAATGCTGGTCGGGCTGGGCCGCCTTCATCATCCTGTCCGGCGTCGACATGCGATGCGGCGGCTGCGGAAACGGCCTTGAGCGCGGCAGCATCGCCGCCATGTCCGGATCGCCCGAGATCGACATGATGTCTTCGGCGTCGCAATAGAACGGCTCGACATCGTCGTAGCTGATCGGCCAGTCATTGCCGATGCCGTAGGTGCTTTTCAGCCTGAAGTCGTTGGGATGGAAGCGTGGCGTCTGCGCGAACCAGCAATTGGTCCCGCCGCCCAGCCCGATCGTGTAATTCCACGGCTTGTCGGAATTGGTCTTGTAGGTCGTCTCGTCGTCGATGTCGGTGTTGACGTTCTGGTCGAGCTGCCATTGATGCGTGTTGTGACGGCCCCATTCGAGGACGAGTATGCGCGCCTTACGCCGCCTGGCGAATTCATGCAGGAAGAAAGCCGAACCGAAGCCGGAACCGATCGCGACAACATCGAAATGATCCTTGGTGACTTGCTCGGGCTTGACGTCCAGCACCATCAGTCGCAACTCCTTTCCGCGCCGGGCGCAGCCGTAGGGTCGAGCGGTCTCATGCCGCCATTCTGCCGATCGAGTGATATTCGATGCCGTGGCGCGCCACGACCTTGGGATCGTAGAGGTTGCGGCCGTCGAAGATGACCGGCGTGGTCAGTGCATCCTTCAGCGCATCGAAGGACGGTGCGCGAAAACTCTTCCATTCGGTGGCGATCAACAGCGCATCGGCGCCGCGCAGGGCCGCTTCCTTGGTACCGCACAGCATCAGGTCGTCGCGCAGCCCGTAGATGGCCTGGCATTCCTGCATGGCCTCGGGGTCATAGGCCTGCACGTTCGCGCCGGCCTTCCAGAGCGCTTCCATCAGCACACGCGCTGGCGCCTCGCGCATGTCATCGGTGTTGGGCTTGAAGGCCAGGCCCCACAGCGCGAAGGTCTTGCCCTTGAGGCTACCCTTGAAATAGCGATGCACCTTGTCGAACAGGATGGATTTCTGGTCGTTGTTGCGCTCCTCGACGGCGCGCAGCAGCTTGGCGTCGAACTTGACGCCCTCGGCGGTCTTGATCAGGGCGCGTACGTCCTTGGGGAAACACGAGCCGCCATAGCCGAGACCCGGATAGATGAAGTGATAGCCGATGCGCGGATCGCTGCCGATGCCCTTGCGCACCTCCTCGATGTCGGCGCCGAGCTGTTCGGCGAGGTTCGCCATCTCGTTCATGAAGCTGATCTTGGTCGCCAGCATGCAGTTGGCGGCGTACTTCGTGAATTCGGCGCTGCGCACGTCCATCACGATCATCTTCTCGTGGTTGCGGTTGAAGGGCGCGTAGAGTTCGCGCATCACCGCCTCGGTTTCCTCGCTGTCGGTGCCGACGATAATGCGATCCGGCCTCATGCAGTCGGCGACGGCAGAGCCCTCCTTGAGGAATTCAGGATTCGAGGCGACGTCGAAGCGCAGATCGTCGCGGCCTCTTTTCTTCAGCGTCTCGGCGATCCTGGCCTTCACCTTTTCACAGGTACCGACCGGTACGGTCGACTTGCCGACGACGATCTTGGCGGCATCCATCTCGCGGCCGATGGTCTCGGCGACCGCCAGCACATATTTGAGGTCGGCCGAACCGTCCTCGCCGGGCGGCGTACCGACCGCGATCATCTGGATTTCGCCGTGCCTGACGGCAGCCGCCGCATCGGTGGTGAACTTGATGCGGCCAGCGGCATGGTTCTCCCTGACGATGCTTTCAAGGCCTGGCTCGAAGATCGGGACGAAGCCCTGGTTGAGCCGCTCCACCTTGCTAGCGTCAATGTCGACGCAGACAACCTGGTGACCAACCTCGGCAAGCACCGCCGCCTGTACGAGGCCGACATAGCCAATTCCAAACACCGTCAAGTTCATTCGGTTTCATTCCCATCCAGGGCCTGGAGCCGTTTTCGGTCCGGCCGGTTCAATTCGTCTTTCCCAACTCTTTTAGGCTGCAGACCAGCGATTCCGGAAACTGGCAGGGCTGGCCGAGCGCGGTGAAGGCAACGCGCTCTACCTGCAGCGAAAGCTTGCGGCCCGGATCGGCGAACGCTCCCATCCAGCCCTTCATCGTCTCGCTGCCCCAAAGGCTGAAGAAAATCTTCTGCGCATGGCTGGGCAGCTTGGCGGGATCGGTGATGGTGTTCACCAACTGACCGTTGAGGTACCAGCGCAGACTATCCTTCTCCCATACGAAGGCATAGTCGTTGAAGGCACTGTCGGTGCCGCCGGCCACGTCGACCAGTTTCTCGTTCTTGCCTTTGCCGTTGATGTAGGCGTTGACCTGCACCTTGGACGTGTCCTTGGTCAGGATCTCGAAATCGATCTCATCCCAAGGCTGCTTGTCGGACGGGCCGATATAGGAGAAGAAAGCCGCGTTGAGGCCGGGGCCCGTATCGGTTTTCATCCGTGCCTCATAGGTACCATAGCCGAAGCGCTGCTTGGTCTGGATCTCGCCGCAAGCGAACTCGCGATCCTTGGTCTTCTGCTTCGCGAAACCGAGCGAAAGAACGCCGTCGGAAAGCTCGACCAAGCCTTTCGACCAGGTGCAATTTTGATGGCTGCCGTTTGTCCAGCCGTCTGAAACGTACCAGCGCTCACGGTCGAAACTTTTGAAATCGTCGACGAAAGAGGGCGCGGACTGGATATCCTGCGCATGAGACGGGGTTGCCGGCAGGCTGCCAAGAGCGGCGAGCAGCAAAGCGGCCGCAAGGCCGGACCGGCGGCCGAAATGCCGGGTTGAAAGGGCGTCGATTGCTGTCGTGGACATGGTTTTTGGTTCCGAACTCATGACAAACTCACCTTTGCGCTGTGTCCCCAACCCAAAGTCGACGTTTGAACCGCTTCCAAACGGGCCAACCTTGACCTCTTCAATCACCCTCCCGACTGCCAAACTTGCATCACCTCCGTCGTAACGGTCCCGCGCCGCCACCTTCACCCTCGGCCGACTCCCGTCTGCCTGGCCGATTCGACCGCAGCCGGCGAATCGGCGTCCGCATTCTCGTCGAAGACCGCATCCAGCGAATGACGGAGCTCGCGCATCATGCCGCCCTGGCGCGCCAATGCCGCGATGCGGCGCTCGCTGTTCAAGATCGACTGCGTCAACGCGCTGACCTCGGACGAGCGGCGGTCGGAGGCGGAACCATTTTCCATGGCTTCAACGAGGAAAGCCGCGTTGGTCGCCTCCTTCTGATAGCGGCTCTCCAGGCCGGTTTTCTCGGCATCGATTTCGGCCGCGATCTGCTCGAACAGCTTCGCCAGCCGGTCGAGACGCGCAACATCGGTCTGCCTGTCGCGGGCCGGATCCCTTGATCTGAAGCCGAATATCGAGGCCATGAACTTAAATTCCCGTCATCGCTGGCTTTTTGGGCCGGCTTTCTGGCCGGGCCACTGGCCAATCCCCGCAACCGGGGCTGAAAACTCGTACCGCGTCGTCCACTCCTCCGCCGAAGAGAGACTTCGGACCAGTCCGATCGGGGGCCAGTTCGGCTGGTCGTTCAGTTTGCTGCACCGCAACATAGACTGCCATCCCCGGAGCCGCGAGGCAACCACCCAATTCGTAAACTCATAAATCCGATCGAAATGGTTGCGTGGTGGGCGGGCGGCGGGCCGGCAAGAGCCAACGCTCCCGCACCTTACCGTGCCTTGCCCGTGCTGGTTCCGGCCATCAGGAAACGCAGCGGCGGCACGTGTTTGTTCCTGGACACGAGGCCAACGCTGCGAAACAGCGCCTCGAGTTTGTCGGATGCCACGCCCTGGACGATGGGAAAGAAGTTGGATTGGCTTGCGAACGCATAGGCCGCGGCCGAAGCCAGGCCCCGCTCGGCCTTCACGTCGAGGAAATTGCGCAGCCGATATTTGTCGCGCACATGCCTCTCGTGCCGCCGCAATACCGCCTTGGACCCTTCCGGCAGGCTGTCGATGGCCAGCAGCGCCAGATCGGCATCGGCCAGTCGCTTCAGATCCTGCGTCTTGTGGCGGCCGCTGAGCGAATCGGCTCGCACGATAGCGCCGTAGCCACAGGAACGGATGACCTTGAACCGGGCCCCGTGGGCGACCGCCCGCGCGTAAAGCTCATAGTCCTCACCCAGTCGCAGGCTTTCGTCGTAGCGCAATCCGTGGCGGTCGAGGAAGGCACGGCTGATCACGGGCTTCAAGAAACCGAGTTCGCCTCTTTGCACGCGGCGCCTGGAGATGTTGCCTTCCACGAACCGTTCGAGATTGAGGAATTCGGGATCGGCGGCAAAATCCGGGGCGACGATCTTGGTCGCGTCGCCGGTCGCGTCATCCCTGATGAGCATGATGTTGTCGGCGGCGAAATCCCAATCGGCGCTGGCAAACAGGTTGCGAAACCGGCCATTGAGGAAGAAATCGTCGGCGTCCAGAATGCTGACGAACGGCGCTCGTGAGCGGGTGATCGCGGCGTTGCGGGCAAAGGATGGACCGCGATTGACGTCGAGGCGCATCACCGAGAGCCGGCCGCTGCCGTCGTCGGCCGAGCGGGCGACCTCGGCGGTATTGTCGGTAGAGCCATCGTCGACGACGACGACCTCCGCCACTTCCGGTTCGCGCAGCGCGGATGCGATGGCAACCGCGATCGTGCGCGCCGCGTTTTTGGCCGCGATGATCACGCAAACCTCGGATTTCGTCATCGACATGGAATTTGCCTCTTGCACAGGTTTCGTTCTGCCCTCGCCCTGTACACGTTCGATATCCATTGCCCTCATGGACTGGCCGGCCGTTCGAAGATGCGGCGGCTGATGTCCGCCGACGCGGCCCAGCCAGCCTCGGCCAGGTAGCGGACGGGAGCCCGGCCGCACAATTCCCACAACACAGTCCGCCGCTGCGGCCAGCGCAGCGACGACAGCCATGGCGCGATGACCATGTTGAGCAGGTCCTCATTGCCGATGCGCGACAGGATCGGCTTGGCCCGCTCCGATAGAAGCGTGCCGGTGCCGCCCAGCAGCACGTCGGCGGCGCGCAGGCCGAGCAGCAAGGTGTCGTCCAGTCCCTGGCCTATCGCGGCATCGAGCACACGCTGCTGATCGGCCTCGCCGAGGCGAGCGGCGCTGGCCCTGATATCGCAGACATAGCCGGCGCAGGGCTCGCGGTTGAACAGGGCCTTGGCGACGCTGATGCACGACAGCATCAGTGTGTCGGCGGCCGAAGTGAAAGGGACCTCGACGCCGGTGATCTCGACCAACCGTTTCCGCCGCAGGAACCCGTCGGCATCGCGCGGGCTGGGCGAGCCGGGCTGCTGGAGCCGGTAATGAAGATCGACCGTGGATGATCTCGGCCCGCTGCCGCGAACCATGTGCTGTTCGCCGAGGAAGCGGATCCACCAGACCGAACGCGACTGGCCCGACACCTCGTAGCCAATCAAGCGCAACGCTTCGCGCGTCTTCAGGAACCCGGCCGGCGCGACCAGGATGTCGACATCGCCCGCAGGCTTCATGAAGTGATCGTCGTAAAGCAGATGCTGCTGGAACGGCCCCTTCAGGAAGACGAAATTGATCCGCCGGTCGGACAGCGCCTCGTTGATGGCCATCGAATCCATCAGGCAGGCGGCGTTCATCGAAACCGTCCTTCTGCGATAGGTTTCGAGCCACTGGAAGAGCTCGCCCGGCCTCTCATGCGCCGGCGCACGCGCCAGCGCCTTCAGAACGAAGACACCGACCTTGTTCAGCCTGGCGATATCGGTGACGGCCTCGACCGAAAGGCCCGAGGGCAACGCCTCGGCGGCCGGGGCGGCGGGCGCCGCGAAATACAAACGTAAGCAGGCCCGCACATAGGCGATCTCGTCGGCGCAGTCGGTTGCGCGCAGTCGTTCATAAGAGCTTTCCGGCAAGGCCATTGAGCGCACAGTCTCCAAAAAACGGTTTGCGCGTCGCGTATGCTGCAAGTGCGAAACAAAGCATCCTTAAAAACCGCGGCGCCGTAAAGCCTTTCCTTTCGCGGTGCAAGATTTTGCAACCATAGCGTTTGCCGGCTTCCTCCGAAGGTGACGAGGTGATGGACGGAACACCCCGTCGCGGTGCTATCGGCGGTGGCCAGATGAAAGAGGGATATAGTTTAGCGCTATCTAAAATCAATCGCTTGCGTGAATTTCCCTTCAGGAATTCCCCTTAAAAATGACCAAATCAATGATTTAAAGTTTTGTCACTAGCAGACGCCGAAGTGAAGCAGCTTCCCTTCCTAAATGGCGGATTTCTCACATGGGGAGTGACGTTCGCAACCCATAATTGATTAACGGCGGGTAAATGAGACTTGACTCATAAATGCTGCTATGCAGCTATTGCGCCGCAGCATGAAAGTGCTGACGGTAATCGACAGGCCGTTTCCAGTCCTTGATAGGAGAGTACAATGGAACAGAATGTTGAAAAGCAAGAGTACGAAACGCCAAACCTGACCGTGCATGGTTCGATCGAGACCATCACCCAGGGCGGCGGCGGCAGCACGGCGATCGATGCGTCGTTCCCCGCACATACGCCAATTGGCGACCTCACGTTCTCTTGAGACTATCCTGATCCCGGAGGATGACGTTGGAACCTCCAGTATCCAAAAATCATAAGAAGGAGCCGGGGGTGAAAATCCCCGACTCCTCCAGCCTGTCGATGCGGGGCAACGTGTTGCGAAAGAGGTTTTAGGATGAACTGGAACCCATCCGACCGCGATTGCGTAAGCGCGACCAAGGATGCCGTGGCCTGCGAATTCGGCGAAGGCCTCGCGCTTCTCAACCTGAAATCCAATATCTATTACAGCCTCAACGGTGTCGGCGCTTTCATCTGGGACCTGATCCAGGAGCCCAAGCCGGTCGCCGATATCCGCAGCGCCGTCCTCGCTCGCTACAATGTCGACGCCGAGCGCTGCAAGGGCGACGTCGACGCATTGCTGAAAGGCCTGGCGGAAAACGGGCTTGCGAGGCTTGAGCATGAGGCCGTCGTCTAGGCAGGTGTCGCAGAAGGCCATGGTTGCGCGGCAAAGACCTGTGACGCAGAGACCCCCCGCGCCGATGAAGCGGCCTGGCAGGCGGAGCCTGGCCAGGATTTTGGCCTTGAGCGGTTCGGAAGCGTTTTTCCTGGCCCATTGCCTGCTGGTGGTCGCGACCGTGCGGCTCGGGCTGACAGTGTTCTCCTACAACCGCGTCCGCGGGATGGTGACACGGCTCAACGCGCGCCAATGTGCGAGCATGGGCGAGTTGCGGCTTGTCGCCTGGGGGGTTGCAGCGGCCGCGCGGTTCGTGCCGGGCGCCACATGCCTGACCCAGGCGCTTTCGGGCCAATATCTTCTCGCGCGCAAGGGCAATGCGTCGAATATCCGCATCGGCATCGAGCGCGGCACGGGCGAGCAATTGAAGGCGCATGCCTGGCTGGTCAGCGACAACCACATCGTGCTCGGCGGATCCATCGATGGTTTCGCACATCTGGTCGACCACGGCAGCCGATGAGCGGCGTGGCCGGAATCCTGTTGCGGCAGGGCCACGCCGTAGCGGTCCGAGGCCCCGCGCCGGCTGAAGCGGCGAGCGGCATCCAGCAGATGCTGGCGCGCATGCGACATCGTGGTCCCGACGGAAGCTCATGGTGGCTGGACAGCGGCATCGCGCTTGGCCACGCCTGGCTGAACACGACCGACGAAGCCGGCCCCGGCCCGCTGACCATGGCCGGCGGCAAGCTCGCCATCACCGCCGACTGCCGGCTCGACAACCGCGACGAGCTGCTCGCCAGGCTCGGCATCAGGGACAGCTCAGTCGCCGATGCTGCATTGCTGATGCGGGCCTATCTGCGTTGGGGTGAAGCCTGCCCCGTGCATCTGCAAGGCGATTTTGCCTTTGCCGTCTGGGATGCCGAGCGGCAGCTTCTGTTCTGCGCGCGAGACCATTTCGGGGTCAAGCCATTCTATTACCACGCGGCGGAACGACGCTTTGCCTTTGCCTCCGAGATCGGACCAATGCTCGGCCTCGACGGGGTTGGTGCGCACCTCAGCGAGCACCGGATTTCGGGCTTCCTGGCCGGGTTGCCCGACGACCCGCAGTCCACGCCCTACCGCGACATCTTCGCCCTGCCGGCGCGTCACAGCCTTACCGTCACCGCGCAACGCCTGGTGCTGCGCCGGTATTGGCAGATCGAGCCATCACAGCGAGTGCCACGGTCGGATGCCGCGGAGGAATTCGCCCATCTTTTCTCGCAATCGGTCCGCAATCGCATGCGGGGAAGTCCATCGGTCGGCGCGATGCTGAGCGGCGGCCTCGATTCCTCCTCGATCGCCTGCGTGGCCGGGCTGCAAAATGCGGCCGGGCGCAAACCGAAGCTGCCGACCTTCTCCCTAGTTTTCGAGAAGGGTTCGTCGATGGACGAGCGCTCCTTCATCGATGCCGTGCTGGATCAGCAGAAGACCGACCCGACGTTGATCCCTGTCGGCAATTATGCGCCTTTCGCCGAATTCGAACGGGTGCTGGAGGAACAGGAAGGCACCTTCCTGGCGCCGGGCCTGACGCTGACACGCGGTATCTACCGGACGGCGGGCGCCAAGGGCATCAAGGTGCTGCTCGATGGCCATGGCGGCGACGAGGTCGTTTCGCAGGGACATGGCCATCTGCACGAGCTTGCCAATGGCGGCAGATGGCTGGACCTCTGGCGCGAGGTCCGCAGCGCCTCCAACACCTATGGCGACAGCACGCTCGGCCTCTATTTTCAGTTCCTCACTATTTACGGGCCGGCCTGGCGCATCGCCAGGCTGCGGCAGTTGGGGAACCGAGCCCTGAACAAAATACGCAAACCTGCCCAATCGCGGCGTGGCCGGAGCTGGCGCGACCTGATCAATCCGGACCTTGCCAGGCGAACCGAGCTCATCGACCGGTTCCACCGAGCCGGCTATATGCCACCCGGCGTCCAGGCCAGCGATGCTCTCAGTCACCGCTGGATCCTGTCCAACGGTTATGTCCCGCACTCTTTCGAGGTTCTGGACAAGGCCGCCGCCAATTTCGGCGTCGAGCCGCGTTATCCGTTCTGGGACAAGCCGCTGGTCGAATTCTGCCTGGGGCTGCCGGGCGAGCAGAAGCTCAGTCACGGCTTTGGCCGCTACGTGTTGCGCCGGGCCATGGAGGGCATCCTGCCGGCGGCGGTCCAGTGGCGGCGCGACAAGATCGATTTCACCGCCAATCTCGTCAACGGCATTGTGCGCAACCATCGCGACCTGCTGGACCAGTTGCTGGTTGGCGACGCGGGTCGCATCGCGCCCTATGTCAACCTGCCGGAAGTAACCGCTGCCTATGCGCGGCTGTTGCGCCAGCCGGACCAGGTGGCGCCGCTCGATGTCCAGTATGTCTGGCGCTCGGCGTCATTGTCGCTGTGGCTGCGGCAGGTCCAGCATGGCGGGAGCCCGGCATGATGTCCCGCCAAGAGCCGTTCGCCGGCGATCTCGACCATCTTCCCCGGCGCGGCGGGATCGCGGGAGAACGACGTTACTACCGCGCCTACGGCCTGATCATCGCATCCGGCGTGTCCCTGCCCGAACTGGAGCCGGCGGACCCGGCGTCGGCCGACATCGAGATCGCCATCGGCCCGATCGATATGCCCAAGCCTTCGGCGGAGGCCGCGACCGTCTTCCGCTTCGAGCCCGGCCGGCAGTATTTGGCCTGGGAGGCCGTCGGCGCATTCCTGATCAGCGACGCCCGCCGCATCGATGTCCAGCCGGCGCCCGGCGTCGACGACGCCTTGCTTGCCTTTCCGTTGCTGGGGCCGGTGCTGGCGCTGCTTCTGCACCAGCGCGGCCTGCTGGTTCTTCATGCCAGCGCCATTGCGGTAACCGGCAGGGGCGCCATCTTCATGGGCGACAAGGGCGCCGGCAAATCGACGACGGCAAGCGCGCTGATCCGGGCCGGACACGATCTGCTTACCGACGATGTCGTCGCGCTCGACCTGGCAAACCCGAACCAGCCGATGATCGTTCCGGGGTTTCCGCAGATCAAGCTTGCCGCCGATGCCGCAGCGGCAATCTCGCTTGGGCAGGCGCAAGTGCGGCCGCAAGTGCATCCCGCGATCGAGAAGATGCAGCATCGCCTGCACGGCGCCTTCTCCGGCAACAGGGTGCCGGCGGCCAGGATCTACATACTCGAGCGTGGCGAAAGGGCTGGGATCACCCCCTTGCCTTCCATTGCCGCCTTGCCGGCCATCATCAAATTCTCCTACGTGACGCGTTTCGGCCGCGCGGCGCTCTCCGGCGATTTCGCCGCGATGCACCTTCGTCACTGTTCAGCAATCGCTAACCATGTCGGCGTGTGCCGGCTGGACGTTCCAACGGGCATCGACAGGATCGGCGAGGCTGTGGCGCTGATCGAAAAGGAATTGGCCGGAGATGCCTAGGTCATCGGTCTTCAGCCTGTCGCTGTTTCGCGATGTCGCGGCATTTGGCGCCGTCATTGCCCAGATCGGCGGGCGGCGGACCTGGACGGCGCTGTTGTTCCTGATCCTCGGCAGCCTGACCGAAGGCATCTCGATCCTGCTGCTGATTCCGCTGCTGCACCTGGTTGGGCGCGCCGACCAGGATTTCGCGGTCAGGCTGCCGAATATCGATTTCGTCCGCTGGCTGGTGCCCGGCGGAACGCTGCAACTGACGACGGTGCTTTGCGCGCTGGTCGGGCTTGTTGCCGTGCAGGCAGCCTTCAACCGCTTCAAGTCGGTCTACATGGCAAGGCTGCTCTTCGATTTCATCAACCGCCTGCGCATGAACCTGTTCGAGAGCATCGGCAAGGCGCGGTGGGGCGTGTTCACGCGCATGCGCGGCTCCGATCTCGACCATGCCCTGACCGGTGACATCGACCGCGTCCAGGGGGCCGCCTTTTCCCTGCTGATGTTGGTGCAGATCGCCGTGCTGCTGGCGGGCTATCTCGTGATTTCCATGTTCATCTCCCCGGTTATGACGGCGTTTGCCGTCGTCATCGGCATCGTGATGTTCATAGCGCTGCAGCCGTTTCGCTCGCGGGCCACGGCCTTCGGCCGCATCCTGACGAGCAATCGCCAGGACCAGTACCGTACGGTTTCGGAATTTCTCGGCGGCATCAAGGTGGCCAAGAGCCTGAATGTCGAGGGCAGCTATTTCGCGCAGCTGCAGGCCACGCTCGAAAAGATGAAGGCCGATAACATCGCTTATGTGCGGAACAGCTCGATCGGCACCGCCGTGTTCCAGGTGGCGAGCGTCGTGGGCTTGAGCGTCTTCATCTATGTGGCGCTGGTCCGCTTCAACCTGTCGCTGGCCGAGATCGTCGTGCTGCTCCTGGTCTTCATGCGCATCGCGCCGCGCTTCATGGACATGCAGACGCAGGCCCAGCAGGTGCTGATCAACCTGCCCGCCTATACGGCAATGCGCAGCCTGCAGGCACGTTTCGACGCCGAGCGCGAGCCGGGCCATATCGAATCCGGGGATGCCCGCAAGCTGGCCCTCGATACGGGGCTGAACATTCGCGACGTCTCCTTTGCCTATGACGGCGGCGCCGGCAAGGCGGTGGTGAGCGACGTCACCTTCGGCCTTCCGGCCGGCAAGGTCACCGCCCTGATTGGCCCGTCCGGATCAGGCAAGAGTACGATCGCCGACATGCTGCTCGGGCTGCTCGAGCCGACCGCGGGCAAGATCCTCGTCGATGGCGTCGAGGTCGATGCCGCCAACCGCCGCCGCTGGCGCGATCAGGTGGCCTATGTGCCGCAGGACGTATTCCTGCTGCATGACACGATCGCGGCGAACCTGCGGCTTGCCGCACCGCAGGCCAGCAACGACGAATTGTGGACGGCACTGCGCGCCGCGCATGCCGGCGAATTCGTGGAACGGCTTGACCTCAGACTGGAGACGGTGGTCGGCGACCGCGGCGTGCGCATGTCGGGCGGCGAGCGTCAGCGCATCGCGCTGGCGCGCGCGCTGCTGCGCAAGCCTTCACTGCTCATCCTGGATGAGGCAACAAGCGCGCTCGACTGGCAGAACCAGTCACTTATCGCCAAGTCGATCGACGGCCTGCGCGGCTCAATGACGATCCTGACAATCGCTCACCGGCCGTCGATGATCGCCTTCGCCGACTGGGTGGTGGCAATGGAGGACGGCCGTGTCGTGGAAGTTGGGCAATATCGGCGCCTGAAGGCGAAGCCGGGGAGCCGACTGTCCAGGATGCTGTCGGGAGAACAGTCGGAGACCGAACCAGCGGACGTGGCCTGACCCGGCGTGCGCCTTGCGCCTAATGCAGGCTCCGCCGGGCGCTGCCAAGTTTCTCGCCCTCGGGCACTTCGGTGGATTTCTTCTTTCTCTCGGCTTCGCGCAGCCTGTCGGCCGGCGTCGGCTCGCTCCTGGCGATCATGGCGTAGACGACCGCGAAATAGCCGGCCTGGATGACCACCGCGCAGATGATGACACGCAGCAGTGTCGTGCCGAGCGAAGCCCCACCCAGCCACGACCAGGCAACGACGATCGAGAGCGCGAAAAGCATCCCAAGGATGAATTTTGGAAGCGACATACCCAACAGCCCATAAACCGGCTCGGGTTATATCCAACGATAGCCCCACCCGAGCGCCGTCCCTTGTCATGCGGGCTTGTTAAGTCACCCGCTGCCGACCGGTTGCTTCCGGCCTTTCAACCTGTCGCCACCATGACAGGTATAATTTGCAATTCTATTAAGGCGAGCAGAAGGCGGCAAGGGCAACCGCACATATTTTTGAATCAGCTTACGCGCTCGACTCTGCCATGCTGCAACGCACACGGCCGCATTTCACTCAACCTGCAGCCGTTATAAGGTGCGAGTACAATCCATAATATTAAGCAGTATTTTATGTGAATAGTTTCAAATATGGCACCTTCCTAAAGCACTTATATGTTCCGCCCCTCGACGCCGAGAACGCGTCGCCTAGGAATCGCCTCAAAAATGTCCGGATTTTTTTATCCTTGCCCATTTATTGTCACAAATGTGCTAAAAATTTCGAAATTTGTGCAGAGCGAGCTTACTATTTAGTCAATTCATGACGCGACTATTTCAATGGGATGGGAAATTGTGTGTTGCGCTGCAGCATTTTTTTGATATCGTGCGGTCAACCATTCGTTCACCGCATGGAGTTTCCGTATGAGGGATATTGCCAAGTCGGCCACGGCGGGCTTTTCGCAGGCTGACACCGACTTTCCGCCGCCGATCGGCGGTCTCATCAAGCGGAGTTTTGATGTCGCCGGTTCGCTGGCTGGGCTGATCGCGCTCAGCCCGCTGTTCATCATGATAGCATTGCTGGTCAAGTTCTCCGACGGCGGATCGATTTTTTACGGTCACCGCCGAATCGGGCGCGGCGGACGGTTGTTCTCCTGTCTCAAATTCCGCACCATGGTTCCCGACGGGGACAAGGTGCTGGCCGCCTATCTTGCGACCAATCCAGACGCCAATGCGGAATGGATAGCGACCCGCAAGCTGAAGAACGATCCCCGCGTCACTCGCGTCGGAGCGGTCCTGCGCAAGCTCAGCCTCGATGAGTTGCCGCAGATCATCAACATCCTCCAGGGCGACATGAGCCTTGTCGGGCCTCGCCCGGTGGTCCGCGACGAACTGGAAATCTACGGCAGCGCGGCTGTCTATTATCTGAAGTCCCGGCCCGGCCTGACCGGCCTGTGGCAGGTCAGCGGCCGCAACGATGTCTCTTATGACAGCCGCGTCGCGTTCGATCGCCACTATGTCGAGAACTGGTCGCTGTTCGAGGACGTTCGCATCATCATCAGGACCGTGCCGGCCGTCTGGATGTCACGCGGTTCTTATTGATCGGCCGGGCTGACCCAGCCATCCGGCGGCAAGCTCATCGGGCGATGGGGCTAAAACGGATCGGAACGTTCAGTTGAAAACAGACATGTTCGAAGCCTTTGGCGGCGGCCCGTTTTCCGGCCGCTCGCGGCTCGTGGCGACGTGCCTTGCGATGTCGCTCGCTTTTCCCCAGCTGGCCGCCGCCGACGACTACCGTCTGGGCTCCCAGGACAAACTCACCATCCGCATCGCCGAATGGCAGACCGTCGAAAGCACGTTCCGCGACTGGTCGTCGGTCAATGGCCAATACACGGTCGGTCCGGCCGGCACGCTGTCGGTGCCTTTCGTCGGCGAACTGCCGGCGGCCGGCAAGACCACGGCGGAGGTCGCCGCGGCGATCGGCGAGGCGCTGCAGCACAAGCTCGCTTTGTCGGACAAGCCCGAAGCCTCGGTCGAAATGGCGCAATTCCGGCCGTTCTACATTTCGGGCGAAGTGCAGAATCCCGGCCAGTTTCCCTACGTGCCCGATCTTACGGTGCTGAAGGCGATCAGCGTCGCCGGCGGCATCAGGCGCAGCGCCGACTACGGTCCCCAGCTCGGCAAGGACCTGGTCACCGCCAAGGGTAATTTCGATATCTCCGACGACCTGCGTGTGCGGCTGATCGTCAAGCGCGCCCGCATCGACGCCGATATGGCCGGCAAGACGAGCTTCGAAGCGCCGAAGGAGGTCGAGGGCGATCCTCGGCTGCCGACCATCGTCAACGACGAGATGACGATCCTGACCGCCGACCAGAAGGCGCTGAAGCTGAAGCTCGAGTCACTCGACGATCTCAAGGGTGTGCTGCAGGCCGAAATCGAATCGCTGGAGAAGAAGATCGTCAACCAGCAGAAGCAGGTCGATCTTGCGCAGCAACAGCTGGCCAGCATCGGTCCGCTGGCGCAGAAGGGTCTGGTCGCCAATGCGAGACTTCTGGATTCGCAGCAGTCCGTCACCGACCTGCAAGGCAAGATCCTGGACTATGAGACGGCCATCCTCACCGCCAAGCAGGCGATCAGCAAGGCGACGCAGGACGCCATCGACGCCCAGAACACCTTGAGCTCGAGCCTCGCCGCCGCTCGGCAACAGACCGAAGCCGACCTGAACGAGGCCGCGCTGAAGGTGAATATGCAGAAAGGCCTGATCGCTCAGGCCACTGATCCGGCGACGACGGCCGCCATCACCAACGACCAGCAGCCTACCTTGCTCTATTCGCTGGTGCGCAATGTCGACGGCAAGACCAGCGAAATCGCCGCCAAGGAAGACACGCCGGTGCTGCCCGGCGATGTGATCAAGATCAAGCTGGCGCCGCTGGCGAGCCAGTAGGGACGCGGAAGTTCGCACGACCCGCCGCTTCGATCCCCAGGGCGGCTCAGCGTTTGATAGAATCGCCGACCGGCTCCAACTCTTGTTTTCACGCAACTCCCAAGGGAAAGCGCTACGCGCTTTTCCGGGAATTGCTCTAACGCAAAGACTTTGAACCTCCGCCTGGCTGCCTGGCGGAGGTTTTTGCTGGACAGGGTTTCCCGAGCCGGAAACCAGAAGGGCTTGTTGACGCAATTCCCAAGGGGAAGCGCTACGCGCTTCTCCCGGGAAAACCGCTACCCACTTTTCCTGGAATTGCTCAGGCGGCCCCTCATCGCTACTCGGCCGCCGCCGGACGGTGCGGCCAGGCTGGCTCCCCGCCCTTCGCATCCGCCGGCTCGAAGGCTGGCGACCACCGCGTGCGGGTGACCGGCAGCCGCGCCAGCTTGAAGAAGCTGAAATACATCAGGAAGGAGCCCATGATGTAGGGGTTGAGAATCTCGACCTCGACGAAGGAGCGGATGAGCAGCAGCACCATCACGCCGATGAGAACCACCGATTCGGCCTGCCATGTCTTGAAGACCACCGCCGCGATATGGCCGAAGAGCGTGCGCAGCATGATCAGCGATATCAGCACCGCCCCGGTGAAGCCGAGTTCGACAAGGGCCTCGACATAGGTGTTGTGGAAATGGAAGCCGGTGCGGGTGGTGATGTAGAATTCGTTCCACAGCCGCTCGGCCTCGGCAAAGCCCTGCACCCAATAGGCGGCATAGCCGACGCCGAGGATCGGCGATCGCATCGCGGCGTTCCAGCCCTGCTCCCACAGATAGGTCCGCCCGGTGAGCGTCGAATCCTTGCCGAAGATGCCAAGCACGAAGTCCATGAGCCCGAGATTGAGGGCGACGATGGCCACCACGACGATCATGCCGGCGCCGATCAGGAAGATCACCCGGCGATAGCGCCGCGACAGAAGCTTGCTCATCGCAAGCAGCGCCACCAGCGCCAGAACCGCCGGTATCGAGGCCATCGAGGTGGCGGAATGCGAGACGATCAGCACATAGGCCGACAACAGCACGACCGGCACGGTCAGCATGAAGCTCAGGCGACCTCGCCGAAGGAAAGCAAGGAAAACGACGGAGAAATAGATGCCGAGCGAGCCGACGAAGCCGATCTGGTTCTTGGAGGCGAAGGCGCCGACGAAATTATACGTGCCGTCGAGGACGTCCTCGGAATAGGCGCCGACCTTCAGCGAATAGATCAGGACGAAGAATATGCCGACCAGAGCGCCTATCGTCAGGGTGCGCACGCTGACGGTGCGTGCCGCGACATAGGCACAGGCGATATGGGAAAGGTACTGGACCGCCGTTCTGGCGGTCGTGCCGGGCGCCTGCGACCAGAACACGGAGAAGCAGACATAGGCGGCGAACAGCAGCGGCAGCCAGGCACTGGACAATTGCCGCAGGAACCGCCGGTAGTCGACCATGATGAGCGGAAGCCAGACGGCATAGTAGGCCAGGATCAGCACCTGGCCGAAAATGACGGAATAGGAGAACGCCCAGATCGAGACGGCAACGGCAAAACTGCCATAGACCGAGTTCTTTTCGGGATCGACGAGCAGGGATTTGGGAATTTTCATCTAAAGGGTCCCGTCGACACGACCCCGAACCGCCGGGCCGCAAACCAGCCGGCATATCCGCAAACAGGGGCGTACAAGAAACGGCGTCTCCATTGTGCAGTGCAATATAACTTATCGCACCCCATGCTCAATGGCAAATCCGGTCACCTTGTCTTACAGCGAAGCGATCGCCGAGAGATCGCAACCCCATAATCCGGCCGGTGTTGGCCCAGACGATCCGGCCACATGCCGGCTTGAACTCGATCGGCGGTCACCTCACAGTCCCGACGAGCCATCACATGGACCGGGATGGACAGGAGGAGTGACACGCCGATGAATTTCGCGGGACGATTCGCCGGCCGGTCGGCGGTGATTACCGGCGGCGCCTCGGGCATCGGCCTGGCGGTCGCACACAGGATCGTCCACGAAGGCGGGCGCGTCAGCCTCTGGGATCGCGACCCCGCACAGATCGAACAGGCGAAAGCCGTCATTCCCAGCCTGCATGGGGTGATGATGGACGTTGCGGATGCGGCAAGTGTGGAGGCCGCCGCACAATCGACGATCGAAGCCCTCGGCGGCGTCGACATACTGGTCACCAGCGCCGCCATCACCGGGCCGAACATGACGACCTGGTCCTATTCGGCCGAGGATTGGCAAAGGGTCATCGACATCAACATCAACGGCGTCTTCTACTGCAACAAGGCGCTGGTGCCGCACATGCTGGAGCGCGACTATGGCCGCATCGTCAACATCGCCTCGATCGCCGGCAAGGAAGGCAATCCCAACGCTTCCGCCTACAGCACCTCCAAGGCGGCGGTGATCGGCCTGACCAAGTCGCTCGGCAAGGAACTCGCCAAGACCAAGGTGACGGTCAATTGCGTGACGCCGGCAGCTGTACGCACAGCGATCTTCAGGCAGATGAGCCAGGAGCACATCGATTTCATGCTGTCGAAGATACCGATGGCGCGCTTCGGCGAGGTCGAGGAGGTGGCGGCGCTGATCTCATGGATCGCCTCCGAGGAATGCTCGTTCACCACGGCCGCCGTGTTCGACGTTTCGGGCGGCCGCGCCACGTATTGAGCCACATCGAGACGGTTCCGAGTTTGGCCCGAGCCAACTACAATTCCGCGTGACGAAGCAACGATTGGAGCTGGACAGGCTTATGGTAGCTGACGTCTGAATGAGGGTGCCATAACAGGGGTGCCATAACAGGGGAGAGCCATGACACGACGAGAGAGCCCGGCAGGTGCGATGCCCCCCGGCCATTGTGCCGATGGCATGCGATCGACGGAAGCCGCGATCACCAGGCCGGAGTTTGCTTCGTTTGCTTAGAGCAGATCCAGCCGCGCTGGCCGACGACGAGCTTCTGGACCGCTATCAACGCGCCGCCTTCGGCTATTTCCTGGAGAATGTGAACCCCGACAACGGGCTGGTCGCAGACACGTCGCGGCCGAATTCACCGTGCAGCATCGCTGTGGTCGGTTTCGCCCTGTCCTGCTATCCGATCGGCGTCGAACGTGGATGGATGGCGCGCGACGCGGCTGCCAGGCTGACCCTTGCGGCGCTGCGCTTTTTCCAGACCAGCACGCAAGGCAGCGGCCCCGACGTTACCGGCCACAAGGGTTTTTACTACCACTTCCTCGACATGCGCACTGGTTTGCGCGTCTGGCGCTGCGAGTTGTCGATGGTCGATACCGCCTTGCTGATCGCCGGCATGCTGGTGGCGGGCGCTTATTTTTCCGGCGACAATGATGACGAGGCCGAAATCCGCCAACTGGCCGAGGCGCTCTACAGGCGCGTCGACTGGCGATGGGCACAAGGCAGCAGCCCGACGCTCCGCCAAGGCTGGAAGGCCAGGACCGGCTTTCTGCACTATGGCTGGGAAGGCTACAACGAGGCGACGATCCTCTATGTGCTGTCCATGGCCTCACCGGACCGGCCGACCTCCGACGACAGCTACGAGGCCTGGACGGCGACCTACCAGTGGGAAAACATCTACGGCCACGACGTGCTCTATGGCGGGCCGCTGTTCATGCACCAATTCTCGCATGCCTGGATCGATTTCGCAGGCATCCGCGACGCTTTCATGCGCGAGAAGAATTCGGACTATTTCGAAAACAGCCGCCGCTCGACATACCTTCACCGCGACTACGCCCGGCACAACCCCTACGGCTTTGTCGGCTATGGCGAGAACCTGTGGGGTCTTTCGGCAGGGGACGGACCAGGCGGCTTCCGCGCCAGCGTGGAGCGACGGCGCCACCGGTTTTCCGGTTACGCGGCGCGCGGCGCGCCTTTCGGTCCTGATGACGGCACGATCGCGCCATGGTCCTATCCGGCGTCGCTGCCTTTCGCGCCTGATATTTGCCTGGCGGCGATGCGCCATCTCGCCGATCGTTACCCGGAGGTGATCGACAATTTCCGGCTGCCGAGCGGTTTCAACCCGACATTGGCCAACCGGCGAAATTTCGGCCGCAACGGCTGGGTGTCGGAAGGCCATTACGGGCTGGACCAGGGCATTGCGGTAATGATGATCGAAAACCACCGTTCCGGCATGATCTGGGAGCTCATGCGTTGCAATCCCCATATCCGTCGTGGGCTGGACAAGGCCGGCTTTACCGGCGGATGGCTGTCGCGGCCGGCAAGCCCGGCATCCGGGGGGCGCGATGTCACGTGAACCGACGAGAACCGCCGCCTTCCCCGTCGACCACAACGACGCCGAGCTGATCAGGGGCGCGCATCCCCCGCACTGGAAGAACCCGACCCCGAACGGCCCCTACAATCTCGTCGTCATCGGCGCCGGGCCGGCCGGGTTGACCGCCGCGCGTGACGCGGCGAGCCTTGGCGCGAAAGTCGCCCTGATCGAGCGTGGGCTGATTGGCGGTGCGTGCATCAATGTCGGCAGCATTCCGTCGAAGTCGATCATTCGCACAGCCAGGCTCTATGCCGACATGCGCGATGCCGAGAGCTTCGGCGGCGACCCGCCAGATCATCTTCGTGTCGATTTTCAACGGGCGATGACACGGATGCGGCAGATCCGGCAGCGGATCAGCCGTGCCGATTCCGCCGCGAGCCTGGTTTCGGAAGGCATCGACCTCTATTTCGGTGCGGCGCGATTTGCCGGCCCCGATACGGTCACGGTCGAGGAAAGCACGCTGCATTTCAAGAAGGCGCTGATTGCAACGGGCGCACACCCGGCCTTCCCTGCTATTCCGGGGCTGGTCGAAGCCGGTTATCTCAGCAATGAGACGATGTTCGACCTGACGCAATGCCCGCCGCGGCTCCTCGTCATCGGCGGCGGGCCGCTTGGCTGCGAGACGGCGCAGGCTTTCTGCATGCTCGGCGCCAAGGTCATCCTGGCGCAGAGCGATCCGATGTTCCTGCCCGGCGAGGAGCGCGACGCCGCGCAGATTCTTTCAGACGCCTTGGCGCGCGAGGGGGTGGAGGTGCGCCTGAACACCGAAGTTGTGGCGGTGCGCAGGGAAGGTGCCGCCAAGTTCGCCGACCTGATGCGGGATGGTGACACGACGACGATCTCCGTCGACGAGATCATCACCGGCGTCGGCCGTTCACCCAATGTCGATGGTCTCGGCCTCGAAGAGGCGGACGTGGCCCATGACGCCGACGGCATCAAGGTGGATGATTATCTGCGAACCAGCAACCCGCACATCTATGCGGCGGGCGACGTCTGCCTCGAATACAAGTTCACCCATACCGCCGAGGCAACGGCGCGCATTGTCGTGCGCAATGCCTTGTTTCGCGGCCGCGAAAGGCTCAGCGACCTAGTCGTTCCCTGGTGCACCTATACCGATCCGGAGATCGCCCATGTCGGCCTCTATCCCCTGGAGGCGCGCCGCAACGGCATTCCGGTCA
Organism: Mesorhizobium sp. M8A.F.Ca.ET.218.01.1.1; assembly: GCF_004791165.1. GTDB lineage: Bacteria > Pseudomonadota > Alphaproteobacteria > Rhizobiales > Rhizobiaceae > Mesorhizobium. The sequence continues at coordinate 705,662 of NZ_SRUZ01000001.1, forward strand.
AAACCTATACGATACTGATGCACGATGTCGCCCGCGCCGTGATGGACGGCGAGGAGGAAGGATTCGTCAAGATCCATGTCAGGGAGGGGTCCGACCGCATCCTGGGCGCGACGGTCGTCGCCAGCCATGCGGGCGAGATGATCAACGCGGTGACCCTCGCCATCCGATCCGGCATGGGGCTGCATGCGTTGGCCGACGTCATCCATCCCTTCCCGACACAGGCGCAAGGCATCAAGATGGCGGGCGACGCCTATAGGCGGACACGCCTCACCTCGTTGCGCAGGCGCCTGGCGGCGCACTGGCTGGCGTGGTCCAGACGATAAGCCCAGAGCCATCACATATGCCGAAATGCTCACAAATACGCAACCAAGTGCGCGGCGGCGCTTGACGGATCCCTGCGAGGCTAATGAAATCGAGACGACGCCTTCGGCCGCGGAACATTCGTGGATGCAGCCTTTAGTCGAAACGGAATACGCAATCGAGCTCTTGTCCAAGGGTTACATCTGTGTGCCTCTGCGCGAAGGTGGCAAGCATCTCGATCTTGAGACGATGGAATATCATCCGCTGCATTTGAAGGCCCGTCGAAAGGATCTGAAAGAATTGGCGTTCCGGTCGATTGCCTTTCAGTTGTCGCAGAAGCCACCAACACCGGAGGAAATCCGGCGCTGGTTTCGGGACTTTGCTGGAAATGTCGGCATCATCGGAGGATACGGCAACCTTCTCATCTTGGATTTCGACGATTCAGCAGACTATCGCGCCTGGTCTGGCAAGCACGCGCACCTTTCAAGTTGCACGCCGGTCGCGAAATCACCGAATGGATTCCACATCTATCTCAGGACGCGCGAACCGGCGGTATCATCCAGCCTGTATCTTGGCATGCGGCGGATCGGCCACCTGAAGGCGCTTGGCGGTTACGTCGTTGGAAGTCCTTCCGTACTCAAGGATGGCTGCTGCTACAGCTGGTTGAAGGACCAGTCGCCATTCGACGTCGAGCCGCAGCCAGTCGAAAGCCTGGCCAGTCTTTCACTTCGCGCGGTCTCGCCGTTCAAACATTGCTATGACCGCGTTCTGAAGCGCGGTTTTTTCGTGCCGCAATGAGCATTTCGGGGCGTGAGCAACCCGACATCAGCATCGTCATCCCGGCAAGAAATGCCGCCGCGACGATCGACGCCACGCTGCGAAGCCTTCTGCCGCAGAGGGGCCTGATCAGCGAGATTCTTCTCGTCGACGATGGCTCCATCGACCAGACCACGGCGATATCGATGCAAAGCGCCCGCAAGTACGGATTGCCGCTGGAGATCCTCGCCGTGCGGCTGGGCAGCGCGGGCGCTGCCCGCAACGCCGGAATTGCGCGAGCCAAAGGCAAGTTCATACTTTTCCTCGATGCCGACGATGAGGTGATGGCGGGAGGGTTGGGACTGCTGCATGACGCGCTCCTGCGCAATCCCGAGGCCGGCCTGTCGATAGGAGCCAGCATTCGCCGCACCAGGGGGAGGCCGGACAAGCTCAAGGTTCCGCATGGGTACACGAGCGACCGGGCATTGAACGCCCGCCGCTACCTTCTTAACGAGACATGGCCGATCGCCATGGGCAGCGCGTTGGTCGCAGCCTCGGCAACGGCCACCGTCCGCTTTCCGGAAACTACCAGCCTGGATGAGGACACGTGCTATTGGGCGGCCGTGCTCGCCCAAGCCGACGTGACAACGATCTCTTCTCCGGTGCTTCTCTACCACCATGACGAAGAGAGAATGGCGCGGCGATTTGTCGAAACCCCGCGGGCCACGTTTCTCGCGATAGCACTGGAGCTGGACAAGCTTGCCGGTTCGGCGATCGCCAGGGACGTTCTGCAGTGGAGGAAGGCCTGGATAGCCTTGCGGATCTCAAGGCAGCTTATCAAACACAACCGATACAGCTATGCGATGAGCATGATGCGTGCCGTTCGCGCCCACAAAAGCCTGGGGCCGAGCTGGAAGGCGTCGCAATATCGCATACGAATTCGCATCGGAGCCATGATGGAACGGCCTGACCACTCGTCCAGCGCTGGCGCGGTCACGGAAAGACGTACGCTGATCGTGTCCTTCGACCCGGCATTTCCGCCGGTTTCCGGTGCGGACCTGAGAAATTTCAACAATGCCAGCCTTGCGGCCGAGTTCGGCCCGGTCCGGCTTGCCTCGATCAGACCGCTGGGCGACCCGCGACAACCGTCCGACGCGCGCATCGACGCGGTTGGCCTGGTGATCGATGGAGCACCGCGTTCGGCCTCTCTCGGTTGGTGGAGGATCGCGGGGGAGAACCGTATCCCGCGCACGGCACTGGTGCGGCTGCGGAAACTGGTGCAAACCTTCAAACCCGATACGGTGATCGTCGAGGGGACCGGCCTGTTCAAGCTGCTGCGACCTTTGCGGCCGCTGACCAGGCAGCTCATCCTCGACATGCACAATGTCGAATCCGACCTGGCGGCACAGCTGCGGCGTATCAGTCCAGCGCGATCCCCGGCGGTGCTTGGCATCCGGCGGCTGGAGAGAAAAGCGCAATCCCTCGTCGACAGGGTGTGGGTCTGCTCGAACCAGGATCGCGAAAGGTTGATGGCCGCATCCCGGCACAAGGTGCCGATCGATGTCGTTCCCAATGGAATCCCCAACGTCGAGGACATTCCACAGGTGCTGCCCGCCGAAGCCGCGACCGACAGCGGTTATCCGACGATCGTGTTTATCGGGCATCTCGGCTATCCGCCGAACGTCGATGCGGCCGAGCGCCTGGCGGGCACCATATTGCCCCGCATTCGGCAGGTCTTGCCGGGTGCAAGACTTACTCTTGCCGGACGAAGCCCAAAGGCGGCCGTACGGGCGCTGACCAGATTGCCTGGTGTGGAGCTTGTCGAAGACCCCGAAAGCGTGGCGCCACTCCTGTCCGGCGCGCATCTCAGCATCATCCCGCTCAGGGCCGGCGGGGGCACGCGCATCAAGATCCTGGAGGCGATGACTTGGGGGGTGCCGGTGATCGCGACACCGCTCGCTGCCGAGGGGCTGGACATGGTCGAGAATGACCAGGTGATGCTGTCGACCAGCGACGAAGGACTGGCCGACATGGCCATCGAACTCTCTCTCGACGCCGAACGCCGGGCGCGGCAGCGCAAGCGCGCGCATCAGGCCGTATGGGCAAGGTTTGGCCCGCAAGCGATCCGCGATGCCGTCCGCGCCGGGCTTGCACTGGACAATGACGGCAAGTGACACCAGGCCACCCCATCACCCCATGAGCCGTCGATGATTCCGCCGATCCTGCACCAGACCTGGAAGACCGACAGCGTTCCCGCCCGCTTCCAGGCCTATGCCGACAGCTGGAAGCGGCACAATCCAGACTGGACGGTCATGCTCTGGAGCGACCGGATGCTGCTCGAATTCGTGGCCGAGCACTACCCGGATTATCTGCCGATATTCTGTGGCTACACCAACGGCGTTCAGCGGTCGGACGCGGCCCGCTACATGCTTCTGCATCACTTCGGTGGGGTCTATGCCGACATCGACTGCGAATGCGTCGCGCCCTTCGATGCGATCATGAACGAGACACGGGTCGTGCTGTGCAAGGAGCCGGCTTCGCATGCGGCCGTCCAGGCGGATTTCCGGGGCCTGCCCTACCTTCTGTTCAACGGGACGATAGCGAGCCCGCCCGGTCATCCATTCTGGGTGCATCTCCTGTCGATGATGCCCGGGCTCGCCGGCGCCAAGGACGTGCTCGACGCGACCGGCCCTTGCCTGCTCACCTCGGCGCAACGCTGTTATGGCGATCAGACGGCCTTCGCCATTCATCCTTCCGGCCTGTTCGTGCCGGTGACGTCGGCCGGGAGTACGGAGCGCGACGCTGGCGACGGCACGGCGTCGCTCTCGATCCATCACTGGGCCGGCACATGGTGGACCCCGGAACCGCCGCCGAACTGGTGGACCAAGTTTCGCAATCGGGCCTATGGGCTCCGGTATCACCTGACGCGCGGCGCGTATCTGGATGAGGCGCAGGCGAAAGCAGGCGTCGACAGAGCGGTCCTGTCGGCGCCGCCGCCATCGGGCCGAAACATCGCTGTCCTGGTGCCGCTTCGCGACTCCGCCGACCTTATCCAGCCCTTTCTCGATGCGCTGGATGGGCTCGACTATCCCAAGGACCGGATCAAGCTGGTCTTCTGCGAAGGCGACAGCCAGGACGGAAGCTGGGAGCGACTACAGGCCGCAACCGCTGGATTGGCCGGCAAATATCGTGACATCGTCCTGTTGCAAAGACAGGTCGGCACCCGCCTCGACAGGGCAAAACGGGCGAAGCCCAGGATGCAACGCATCAGGCGCGGCGCGATCGCCAAGGTGCGAAATTATCTGATCGATCACGGGCTCAGCGAGGACGATGACTGGGCGCTGTGGATCGACATCGACGTCTGGCGCTTTCCCGGCGATGTGCTGAACCGCCTGATCGCCACGGGACATCGCATCGCGGTGCCCAACTGCGTGAAAATCGCCGGTGGCGCCAGTTTCGACCTCAACAGCTTTGTCATCAGACGGCAGACCAAGGACTATCGCTATTACCGCGAGATACGCGGCGGCCTTCATCAGCCTCCCGTGCAAACGCCAAGCCGGTATCATCTCAGCGATGTCAGGCATCTCGACATCATCGGCCTCGATGCGGTCGGCGGAACCATGCTCCTGGTCGATGCCGCCCTGCATCGCGGTGGCCTTCGCTTTCCCGAAATTCCATACCGCGATCTGATCGAAACCGAAGCTTTTGGCCTCCTTGCCAACGACCTCGGCATCCGGCCGGTCGGCCTGCCCAAGCTGGAAATCCTACACGTCCCGTGGTGAGACGACGGCCCGCCGAAGCTCTTCGCGCAGAGGCTGCAGATAGGCTTGCGGGCGCAGACGCCCCCACACATAGTCCCGGTCCGTCAAATGCGCGGCCTGCCTGATCCAGCGCCCCGGGGCATCGGGGTCCCGCACCTCGCGCCAATTGTCGACGGTGATGACGGGCAGGCCTTCGTAAAGCGGATCGAGCGGTGAAGTCTTGGTCACCACGATGCAGCCGAGATAAAGCAGTTCCCATGTCCGGTGACAGTCCAGGCCGTTTCCGGCGGTCGACAGCACGAGCGGATATTGCGAATAGAGCTGCCATATCGAGCGCTGCGATACGCGTTGCCCTAGAAAATCGACATGCGGGCATCCGTCCAGAGCATCAAGCAATTCCCGACGCTCGCCGGACTCTCTGCTGACGCTGAAATCGCAGAATATCCTGGCCGGACGACGATCCGCGCTCCCCTGCCCGCGCAGGGTTTTCAGTTGCCTCACCAGTCCGCCAGGGGTCGCCAGGGAACGTGGGGTGTGGAGATCCAGCCCGATCGGAAACGGCTTGATCCTGAGATGACCGCCATCGCAGTTCTGGCTGTACCAGGAAACCAGATAGGGGTTGGCGAGAAGCCGCTCGACAGTGTCCTTGGCCAGATCCGAAGGCACCGAGGAATCACCGTCGGTCGTCAGCAGGATGAAGGGAGCCTTGATGGTGGGCAGGGCTATCCTGGCGAAAGTGTCGAGATCACAATTTCGCGCAAGCCTGGCCAGGGTGCTCAGCCGCACCCAGACGATGCCATGCGCGCCGCTATAATGGTCGCGGAAAAAAGCCTCGCTTTGCGTCGATTCGGTCGGCGCCCAGCGATACCAATCGGGTCCGGCGAAGTCGCAGAAACGCCCGATCCCTTGCGACCAAAGCACGGAAGGAACGCTGAAAAACCTCAGCGCCCCGGAACGAACGGGTTTCTTGAGTTTTGCCCGCCAACGCGACATGCCCATGGGCAACCCTTAGCCCAGACGCCGTTATGGCCGCAACGTCCGGCCTGCTTGCTCACACAGGCCAAGGCGGGCTCGTGGCGTCAGTCGTGCAGGTCCCGCGCAATCGGCGGGCCGACCGAAAATCCGGAGAACGTGACCTCGAAACCCTCACGCTGCGGCGAACAGCACATCATACCGACATCGACCAGCTTCGAGATCGGGAAATAGGCGAGCCGCACCGGCTTCCAATGACCGTCGGAAGCGTCGAGATACTGGACGCGGATCGCCTCGCCATGACGGGTCAGGCGGATCCTGACGCCGTCCGGGCCGGCGGCAATGGCCACCAGCGACCAGTCCGACATGTCGTTGGTGACGACGACGGATAAATAGGCGAGGCCGTCGGTGTATTCGATGCCGGCCTTGATCCAGTGCGTTTCGCTCAGCCGGACCATCAGCCCGGCCTGGTCGTAAAGCACCTTGTAGTCGCCCTTGACGGTGACCTCGGCGGTGAAGTCGCCCTCGACCTGCCGGTAGAGGAAGTGGCCGTTGTCGCGCCAGAAACCATAGAAGGTCTCGCGCCAGAAATCGGTCTCCTTGCCGGTGCGCACGCGCACGGCATCACCGTCGACGGCATGGTGCGGCGGCGGGTTGAGCCAGGTCAGGTCCTGCAGTGTCATCGCGCCGGTCCGTTTCTCGAGGAAGTGGCGGCACGCCGACCGGCAAGCCGGCGCCGGATCATCCCGCGAACGTATAAGCGGTCTTTACCGTGGTGTAGAATTCCATGGCATAGCGGCCCTGTTCGCGCGGGCCGAAGCTCGAACCCTTGCGCCCGCCAAAGGGGACGTGGAAGTCGACGCCCGCCGTCGGCAGGTTGACCATGACCATGCCGGCTTCGGAGTTGCGCTTGAAATGCGTGGCGTGCTTGAGGCTCGTGGTGCAGATGCCCGAGGTCAGGCCGAACGGCGTGTCATTGGCGACGGCAAGCGCTTCGTCATAGTCCTGGACGCGGATGACACTGGCGACGGGGCCGAAAATCTCCTCGCGTGAACTGCGCATGGCGTTGGTGGCCTCGGTGAGCAGCGCCGGCTTGAGATAGAAACCCGGCGTCTTGCGGTCGAGCCGTTCACCGCCGAAGGCGAGCGTGGCGCCTTCCCGGACACCGATGGCGATATAGTCCTCGTCCTGCTTGAGCTGGGTCGCGTCGACCACCGGGCCGATCTGCGTTTGCGCGTCGAGCGCGTCGCCGATCACCAGCTTTTCCATGCGCTCCTTGAGCGCGTCGACGAAACGGTCGTGGATGCCGTTGGTGACGATCAAACGCGACGAGGCCGTGCAGCGCTGGCCGGTCGAGAAGAAGGCGCCGTTCAGCGCGCAATCGACAGCGACCGCGAGATCGGCGTCGTCAAGCACGACCAGCGGGTTCTTGCCGCCCATTTCGAGCTGGAACTTGCGCATGTGCTCGACACTTGCCGCGGCGACGCGTTTGCCGGTTCCCACCGAGCCGGTGAAGGAGATGGCGTTGACGTCGGGGCTGTCGAGCATTGCTTGGCCGACCACCGAGCCCTTGCCCATGACGAGGTTCAGCACGCCCTTGGGCAGGCCGGCGCGGTGCAGGATGTCGACGATGGACCAGGCGCTTTCGGGAACGAGTTCGGCCGGCTTGAAGACGACGGTGTTGCCGTGAGCCAGCGCGGGAGCGATCTTCCAGGCGGGGATGGCGATGGGGAAATTCCATGGCGTGATGATGCCGACAACGCCAACCGCTTCGCGCGTGATCTCGACGCCGACGCCCGGCCGCACGCTTGGCACCACCTCTCCCGACAGGCGCAATGTTTCGCCGGCAAAGAAGTCGAATATCTGGGCGGCGCGGATGGTCTCGCCAATGCCCTCGGCCAGCGTCTTGCCTTCCTCGCGCGCCAGGTTGCGGCCAAGTTCGTCCTTGCGCGCCATGATCTCGTCGGCCGCCTTCTTCAGGACCGCATGGCGCGCCAGCGGGCCGGAGCGGGACCATGCCGGAAACGCCGCCTTGGCCGCCGCGATCGCCTGGCCCGCCTGCTCGACCCCCGCAGAGGCATATTCGCCGACGACGTCGCCGGTATCCGAGGGGTTGATGTTACGGGATCCGGCATCGCCGACCCATTCGCCATCGATGAGGTTCTTTCGAAACGCTGTCATGTCCTTGCCTTCCCTGGCTGTTGGCCGCGCGGCGGCATCTGTCTGAAGTGGTATTTGCCAGACAATTGCCTTGCGGGAAAGCACGCACTGGGCTCGAAGGCCGCGACAAAAGTCCCCGGGCCCGCGCTCATGCCTTCGGTGCAGCGGCGGCCGTGCCGCCTCGACAACGGTGAATAGCTCTCCGGGTCAAGGTCGAATTGCCCTGTACACATATGTCCACGACCTTGATTTGGCTGATCCAGCGTGTCATGCGTCGTGGCGATGGCAGCACTCGAGACGACGATCCAACGTGCCGGCGCCACCGGCAACATCAAGGCCACTCGCGAAGACTGGCTGAAGCTCGCGCTTGAAACCCTGATCTCGGACGGCGTCGAACGCGTCCGCGTGCTGACGCTTGGCCAACAGCTCGACGTCTCGCGCTCGAGCTTCTACTGGTATTTCAAGAGCCGCCAGGATCTGCTCGACCAGTTACTGGACCACTGGCGGCAGACCAATACGCGATTCATCGTCGAGCGCGCCGAACGCCCTTCCGCGACTGTCATTCGCGGGGTGATGAGCATTTTCGAATGCTGGGTCGACGAAAAGCTGTTCGACCCCCGGCTGGATTTCGCGATCCGGGCATGGGCTCGCCGCTCCCCCGCGACAAGGCGCGCGCTGGACGAGGCCGACGAAGAACGGGTCAATGCCATCCGCGGCATGTTCATGCGTCATGGCTACGAGGAGGAAGACGCGTTCGTGCGGGCCCGCGTGCTCTATTTCATGCAGATCGGCTACTATTCGCTCGAACTCGACGAGCCGATGAGCAGCCGCCTGCCGCATGTTGCCGCGTATCTGCGCAGCTTCACCGGACAGGAGCCTTCGGCGGGCGATGTCGAGGATTTTTCACGTTACGTGGAGGAGACCATCTCGCGGAACCGCTAGCGTTGGCTGACGCAAGCCGGGATGACCGGCAACTAGACATACGTGTCCATTACCCCTAGGTTTGCCCTGATCAACCAGGCTTGTCGCCCACACAATGACCCGCATCTATTCCGCTCTCTCGCTGTTCAAGGAAGGCCTGGCCGGCCAGACCGGCTGGAAACAGGCCTGGCGCTCGCCCGAGCCGAAGCCGTCCTACGACGCGATCGTCATCGGCGGCGGCGGCCATGGGCTGGCGACGGCCTATTACCTGGCCAAGAATCACGGCATCACCCGAGTGGCCGTGCTGGAAAAAGGCTGATCGGCGGCGGCAATACAGGCCGCAACACCACCGTGGTGCGCTCAAACTATTATTATCCCCAGAGCGTCGAGCTCTACGGGCTGGCGCACCGGCTCTATGAGGGCCTGTCCAAGGACCTGAACTACAACGTCATGCTGTCGCAGCGCGGCATGGTCAATCTGTGCCACTCGACCGCCGAAATGGAAGTCGGCGCGCGCACCGTCAACGCCATGCAGATCAGCGGTATCGATGCGGAGCTGTTTTCGCCCGAGGATGTCCGGCGCGTCGCGCCGATCTATAATTTCTCAGCCGGTGCGCGGTTTCCGGTGTTCGGCGGCATCTGGCAAGGCAGGGCCGGCACGGCGCGCCATGACGCGGTCGCCTGGGGTTATGCACGCGCGGCGAACCGGCTCGGCGTCGACATCATCCAGAATTGCGAGATCACCGATTTCATCATCGAGGGCGGCCGCTGCCGCGGCGTCCAGACGACGCGCGGCACGATCCGTGCCGAGCGCATCGGCATGGCGGTGGCCGGGCACTCCTCGGTCCTGGCTGAAAAAGCCGGCTTCCGGCTGCCGATCAACTCCTACGCGCTGCAAGCCTGCGTTTCCGAACCGGTCAAGCCGATCCTCGACACGGTGGTCCTATCGCCCGGCACCGGCGTCTACGTCAGCCAGTCGGACAAGGGCGAGATCGTCATTGGCGGGGGGCTCGACCGCATCCCTTCCTATGCACAGCGCGGCAATTTGCCGACGCTGGAGACGGTGATCGCGGGGGTGCTGGAGATGTTCCCGATCTTCGGCCAGCTGAAGCTGATGCGGCAATGGGCGGGCATTGTCGACGTCGTGCCGGATTCCTCGCCGATCATCGGGGAATCGCCGCTGCCCAACCTGTTCCTCAATTGCGGCTGGGGCACCGGCGGTTTCAAGGCGATCCCCGCCGGAGGCACGTTGCTGGCGAACCTGCTGGCGAGCGGCAAGCACAACGACATCAGCCGGCCCTTCGATCTCGACCGCTTCGCCAGCGGGCGGCTGATCGACGAAGCGGCCGGCTCCGGCATCGCGCACTGACATGCACAAAGACCAGGACTAGGCGTCATGCAGCTCTTTCCTTGCCCGTTCTGCGGCCCGCGCGACGAAACCGAATTCCACTATGGCGGCGATGCCGGCAATACCAGGCCGGATGGCGGCGATGTGCCGATCGATCGCTGGGCCAACTATCTCTACCTGCGCTCCAATCCGAAAGGCGCGGCGCGCGAAATCTGGGTGCATATGAACTGCGGCGAGTTCTTCGTCATGGTGCGCGACACGCTCACGCACGAGGTGCTGTCCTCGTCCGCGCTGGGCAAGGAGCACGCGGCATGACCGCCTCGCGTCTTGCCACCGGCGGCAGCGCCATCGACCGCTCGCGCCCGCTCCGCTTCAGCTTCGACGGCACAAGCGTGGACGGCTTTGCCGGCGACACCATTGCCTCCGCGTTGCTCGCCAACGACGTCGCGGTCGTCGGCCGCAGCTTCAAATACCACCGGCCGCGCGGCATCTGGGGTGCCGGCGTCGAGGAACCCAACGCGCTGGTCGATATTGGTGGCCCACACGCGAGGCCGAACACACGTGCCACGACCGAGCCGGCACACGATGGGCTGGGGGCCAAAAGCGTCAATGCGACGCCCAATGCATTGAGCGACCGCAACGCCTTCCTCGACCGCTTCTCGCGCTTCATTCCGGCGGCGTTCTACTACAAGACCTTCATGTGGCCGGACTGGCACATGTTCGAGCCACGCATCCGCGCCATGGCCGGACTGGGCAAGGTCGACACGGACTGGATCTCATCAGGCCCGGCCGACCAGATCAATCATCATTGCGACGTGCTGGTGGTGGGCGCTGGGCCGGCCGGACTGGCGGCGGCCAAGCTCGCGGCCGGCATGGGCCTCTCCGTGACGCTGGTCGACGACCAGCAGAAGCCGGGCGGGTCGCTCGGCCACCGCGCCAGCGAGATCGACGGTAGGCCGGCTGCCGGGTGGCTCGAGGAGACGCTGGCGTCGCTTGCCGGCGGGGGACATCTGATCCTGCCTTCGACCACGGCCTTCGGCATCTACGACCACAATCTGGTCGGCCTGAACCAGCGCCATTTCGATGGCCGACCCGACACGCTATGGCGGGTCCGGCCGCGCCGGATCGTGCTGGCTACCGGCGCCATCGAGCGGCCGCTGCCTTTCGCCAACAATGATCTGCCGGGAATCCTGTCGGCCGATGCCGCGCTCGCCTATCTCAGACGCCACGCGGTGCTGGTTGGCAGGCGCGTCGTGGTCGCCACCAACAATGACAGCGCCTATGAGGTCGCGGAGGCGATCGCCGAGGCCGGCGCCGAAGTGACGCTTGTCGACATCAGGCGTGACGGGATGCCCGCCGCGCCGGCCAGGATACGGCTGTTCAAGGGGCGGACGCTTGCCTCCGCGGCGGGCAGGCTGCGTGTTGAAGGCGTCACGCTGGACGACGGCACCAGGCTCGACGCCGATTGCGTGCTGGTCTCGGGCGGCTGGACGCCGACCATTCATCTCTTCGGCCAGGCCAGGGGCAAGCTCGCCTGGAGCGAGGCCCGCGCCGCCTTCCTGCCTGGCAATTCGGTCGACGGCATTTCCGTGGCTGGCGCCGCCGCCGGCGCGGTTTCCTTGTCGGACGTGTTCGCCGGCGCGGAGAAAGCCGTCGCATCGCTCGGCCAGACGAAGGCGGTAACCCCGCGCAGCACCGGTCCGGAAGCGACAGCCGGGATTGTAGCCGCCTGGCCGGTGCCCGGCTCGAAAGGACGAATCTGGATCGACTACCAGAACGACGTCACGGTGAAGGACGTGGAACTGGCGGCCCGCGAAAACTTCGTCTCGGTCGAACATCTGAAGCGCTACACCACGCTCGGCATGGCGACCGATCAGGGCAAGACCTCCAACCTGCCCGGACTGGCGCTGATGGCCGGGATCACCGGCCGAACGGTGCCGGAAGTCGGCACCACCACCTATCGCCCACCCTTCACGCCGGTGCCGTTGGCGAGCTTCGCCGGCGCCCGCGCTGGCGAGTTGATGGCGCCGGTGCGCCGGCTGCCGCTGGAAAACGTCCACCGCGCCAGCGGCGCCGTCTTCCAGGAATATGGCGGCTGGCTGCGCCCGGCGCACTATGGCGGTCGCAATGCGGACGCGGAACGCGCCATCCAGGACGAGGCGTTTCGCGCGCGCCAGTCGGTCGCGCTGTTCGACGGTTCGACGCTCGGCAAGATCGAGGTGATCGGACCCCGGGCGGCCGAATTCGTCGATTTCCTCTACTACAACACCATGTCGACGCTGAAGCCGGGCCGTTGCCGCTACGGCTTCATGCTGTCGGAGAACGGGGTGGTCTTCGATGACGGCGTGCTGGTGCGGCTGGACGAGCACCGTTTCGTCGTGTCGTGCTCGTCCTCGCATGTCGCCGCCGTGCATGCCAGGCTGGAGGAATGGCGCCAGGACCGGTTCGGGCGCGGCGCCGTCTACATCCACAACGCGACTTCGGAGATGGCGACGCTGACCGTCTCCGGGCCGAACGCCCGCAAGCTGCTCGAAACGGTGGGGCTCGGCCTTTCACTCGCCGACGCCGACCTCCCGCACATGGCGATCGGCCATGGCAGCTATGCCGAAGACGCGGTTCGGATTGCCCGCGTCAGTTTCACCGGCGACAGGAGCTATGAAGTCTCTATCCGCGCCGACCGCGCCGAACCTTTGTGGGCGCATCTGCGCCAGGCCGGCCAGGCGTTCGATGCTGTTCTCATCGGGCTCGAAGCACTGATGATCCTGCGTGCCGAGAAGGGCTTCATCGTCATCGGCAAGGACACTGACGGCACCACGCTGCCGCACGATCTTGGTGTGGCGGGTCCGCGGGCGAAGCGCCAGAACGAGTTCGTCGGCCGCCGCTCGCTGTTCACCGAGGAGGCTTCTCGGCCCGACCGCATGCAATTGGTCGGGCTGACGGTGCCGCGGGACGAACCAGCACTTGCCACCGGCGGGCACGGTATCGAGCGGCGCGGCAGCAAGCCGCGCAGCATCGGTTTTGTCACCTCCAGTTATCAGAGCCCCACCCTCGGCCAGCCGATTGCGCTTGGCCTGATCGAACGGGGTGCGGCGCGGCACGGCGAAACGATCGAAATCCAACATCTCGGCAAGCTCAGGACGGCGACGATCGCCGCCCCTTGCGCCTACGACCCGTCGGGAGACCGGCTCAATGCGTGATCTCGCGGAAAAATGGTCCGTAACGCCGGACTGGCCGGCGGCGGCCATCAGTGCCCCCGGCCTGGCGGTGCGCGCTGTGCCTGGCCTTAGCCAACTTCTGGTCAGCGGCGACCTCGGCGCCTGGGCGCGTGTATCCGGCTTGCAGGCGGATGGCGTGGGCGCCCTCGGCACGGCTCAGGGAGCCCGCTATGCCGCGCGGCTGGCACGCGACCGGCTGCTCGTCGTATCGGACACACCGCTTGCCACCGACGCCGGTTGGCACGCGGAGGGCTTCGCGGTGACGGCGATCGACGCCGGGCTGCAGGTGTTCGAGGCCGACGGCCCGGCACTCGATGCCTTCATCGCGCGTGGAGCGACGCTCGATCCCGCGCAGCCAAGTGCCAGCGCGGCGCTTTCCTTCGCCGGCATCGGCGCCATCGTCTATCGCCATGACAGCAAGCTGCGCATCCATGTCGATCGCGGTCTCGCCGCCTATCTCTGGACGTGGATGGAGACGGCTGCCGCCAACATCGCCGCCGAATCCCCGAGTTAGTTAGGCGGCGACGTTCACGCTCAGAGCGTGAAAGACCAGAACAGGCAGGCCAGCGTCGCGGCGGCAAAGATCACGAAGAACAGGCTGCGCAGCAGCACATTGCGACGCAGCTCGTTCATGACGAAGTGGCAGCCGATGATCGCGGCCGCAAACAGGAAACGCCAGTTCAGCACCGCCCACAAGACATCCCGCTGACCGAAAGCCCATCTGGCGACGAGGCAGCCAAGGATAGCCGCGAACAGCACGATGACGGTCCAGAAGATCGCGTCCGCGGCGTTGGTCAGCACAATGCTGGCTGCCCTGATCGGCAGGAGCATCATCAGCAGGGCGCTGAAGAAATAGACCGCGGCAAGTGGAATGAACGTGCCGGCATCGGCGATGCCGTCAAGCCGTCTCACACCGATGGCGCCATAGGGATAGCCGTGCCTTGCCACCGCCAGGCTCAGCGCCATGAGCAAGGCGGTCAGCACCGCGACCAGTGCGAAGGATGTGAAGGCTTTGCTCATGATGTTCCTGTCCCGGGCGAATCAGACAGGAACCGGTGTAGCCGATGGTCGTAAATTGCGCGTAAGCTTTCCCCGCCACCGGCACCCCGAAGGGGGTAACCGGCAGGGCGAAATCACTTGGCGATGACCGTCTCGACGATGGCGCGCGTCCGGCCGCCGGTGGGAAATCAGCTCCAGGCGTGCAGCGGCGGATTCTCGCCATTGAGGAAATATTTGCCGAGGATCGAATATTTCCAGCGCACCGGATCGTGCAGCGTGTGCGTCCGGGCGTTGCGCCAATGGCGGTCGAGATTGTGCTCGGCCAATGTCGAGCGCGTGCCGGCCAGTTCGAACAGCTTGTTCGTCGCCGCAATGGCGATCTCGGTCGACAGGATTTTTGCTTCCGCGGTGACGATCTGGGCGTGCGCCACCGTCTCGGCGGTCGGCTCGGCCACCGCCTTGTCGATCGCGTGGCCAGCCTTTTCGAGCAGCGCCTGCGCCGCGTGCAGGCGCAGCGTCAGGTCGCCGATCGCCTGGATCGTGTAGGGATCGTCCCAGGCATTGTCGACACCGCTGTCGATCCAGGCGCGGCTCCTGGTCCTGACGAAGTGGACCGTCTCGTCGATCGCCGCCTGGGCGATACCGGTATCCACCGCCACCTGGATGATTTGGAAGATGGCGCCGTCGGCGGTCGGCTTGTCGTAGCCCTTGTAGCCGGGCACCAGATGCGTCTTCGGCACCTTGACATTGTCGATGATGACGGTGCCCGACAGCGTCGTGCGCTGGCCGAAGCTCGACCAGTCGTCGATGACCGTCAGGCCCGGCGCGCCGCGATCGGCGATAGCATACCAGGCGCGGCCCTCGTCATCGAGCGCCACGATCGGCACCAGATGGGCAAGCAGCGCGCCTGAGGAATAGAATTTGCGGCCATTGACGACGACATGGTCGCCGGCATCGGTGAAGCGGGTCTCGAAGTCGGCGGCGCGTTTGGAGCCGAACTCGGAAAAGGCGTTCCCGAACCGCGTGCCCTTCAGCGCCTCGGCGAACAGCAGCTTCTGCTGCTCGATATCTGAGACGGTGCGGATGGCGGCGACGACGCCGAGATGGTTCTGCGCGACCTGGCCGATCGAAGAATCGGCCGCCGAGATGATCTCGATCACCTTGGCCAGCGTTGCATAGGAGACTTCGGGGCCGCCGAACGCCCTGGGCACGTTGATCGACCAGAGGCCGCTTTGCGAAAAGGCATCGAGTTCGGCGACCGGCCAAATCCGCTCGCGGTCGCGCTTCGACGAATCCTTGACGAATTCGGCGGCCAGCGCGTGGGCGACGCCGATCGCCTCGGCATCATCCCTGATGATGTGTGCCGGCGCCGAGGGCCTTGCGACAGGCAGGACGGCGGCGGAAGCCTGGTCGGTCTTGACGGTCGAGACGGTCATTTCATTGCTCCTTCGAATTTCGGTTCAGGCAACGGCATGGAGATGGGAGGACTTGGCGGCGGGCGTCGGCTGCTGGCCGAGATAGAGCGCCCTGATATCCTCGCGCTGGCGGAGATCGGCGGCTGTGCCGGAGAGCACGGAGACGCCGTTTTCGAGCACGGTGGCGTGGTCGGCATAGCGAAGTGCTACCGCCGAGTTCTGCTCGGCGACCAGGATCGACAGGCCGGTCTCGCTGTTGAGTTTCCTCAACGTCTGGAAAATATCCTGCACGATGAGCGGGGCGAGCCCCATCGACGGTTCGTCCAGCACGAGCAGGCGCGGCCGCGACATCAGCGCCCGGCCTATTGCCGTCATCTGCTGTTCGCCGCCAGAGGTCAGGCCCGACAAAGTCCGGCGCTTTTCCTTCAGACGTGGGAAAAAGGCATAGATCCGTTCGAGGTCGGCGCTGATCTCGGCGCGGCGGCCGCTGCGGCCGATGCCGCCGGCGACCAGATTGTCCTCGACGGTGAGGCTCTTGAAGCAGTGGCGGCCTTCCAGTACCGGCACCAGGCCGGCACGCACCAGATCGCCGGGCTTGCGGCGCGCGACATCCGAGCCCTCATAGCGGATGGTGCCGGCGTTGACCTGGCCCCGTTCGGCCGGCAGCAGGTTGGAGACGGCCTTCAGCGTGGTGGTCTTGCCCGCGCCATTGGCGCCGAGCAGCGCCAGGATCTCACCGCGCCTGATCTCGAAGCTGACGCCGTGCAGCGCCGTGATGGCGTGGTTGTAGGTGGCGTGGACCGCGTCGACAGCAAGGATGATTTCGGTGTCGGGCATGACTGTCTTCCGTACTTGTCGGAACCGAACCGGCCCGGCGCCGCGGAAGGCATCCGCGGCACCCGGCCTGTTGATCAGTTGGTGGTCACTGCGTTGGCATCGTCGGCGGTGCGTAGCTTGATGCCCTTCTCGGCGGCATAGGCTTCGGCGGACTTTTCGATAATCGGCCGCAGCAGCGCCCAGTCCGGGGCGATCCAGTCGGAGACGACGTTCCACTTCTTGCCGTCCCACTGCTGGAAGGTGACGTAGCCCTCGCCCTCATGGTTGTCCCAGCTGACATTGATCGAGTGGAACAGGTCCTTGGCGCCGAGCGCCTCGACCTTGGCCGGATCGAGCTTGAGATGCTCGAAACCCCAGCGGACCTCGTCGCCGGTCAGCGTGCGGTGGCCGAACTTCTCCTGGGCGACGCGGATCGCCTCGACGTTGAGAATGCCGTTGACGATGCCGAGATTGTGGTAGACCGAGCCGATACGGGACTTGTCCTCGAGGTTGCCCTTGCCTGCGCCGTAGACGGTCTTCACGATTTCCTTCACCACGGGATAGGAATTGCCCGAAGCCTGGGTGGTGATGGCGGTGTAGCCCTTGGCGGCGTCGCCGGCGGGAATGACGTCCTCTTCCGAGTTCGACCAGACATTGCCGACGATGTGATCGACGGGGTAGCCGACCTTAACGGCGGTCTTCAGCGCCACCGGGTTCATGACGCCCCAGCCGCGCAGGACGACGAAATCAGGCTTGGCGCGGCGGATGGTCAGCCACTGCGACTGCTGCTCGTTGCCGGGATGCGGCACTTCGATCTGCTGCACGGCGAAGCCGTATTTCTGCGCCAGCAGTTCGTAGATCGGTATGGTCTCCTTGCCATAGGGCGAGCCGTGATAGAGCACGACGATCTTCTTGCCCTTGAGCTTGTCGATGCCGCCCTCCTTCGAGGCGATGTAGTTCACGATGCCCGACGTCTCGCTGTAGGGGTTGAGCAGCAGCGGGAAGACGTAGGGGAAAACACGCCCATCGGTGGAATCGGTGCGGCCGTGGTTGACCGTTATCAGCGGCACCTTGTCGGCGGCGATGCGGTCGATCATGGCGTAGGCGATGCCGACCGAGAGCGGGTTCCAGGCGGCCGCGCCGGCATGGCTCTTCTGGCGCTCATAGCATTCGACGCCGCGCTCGACCTCATACTGGGTCTCGCATTCGTCCCAGGTCAGCTTGACGCCGTTGACGCCGCCGTCGCGGATGTTGATGAGGTTGAGATAGTCGATGAAGCCGCCGAAGAAGCCGGTGCCGCCGGCCGCATAAGGCCCGACGCGGTAGCTCTGCAGCGGGAAATATTGTTCGTCGGCATGGGCTGATGGCAAGGCCACCGACACGATCATCGCCGCGGACAAAGCCGCCGCCTTGAGTGTGCTGAGGAAGGTCATGGTTGGGGTACTCCCGGTATGGGCCGTCTTGGGTTCGGCCTCTGGTTCATTTTCAGGCGTGAATGCGGGGCTCAGGTCGACTGCCAGGCGAACAGGAGCCGTCTTCGGACCCTGTCCCACAGGGCCACCAGCCCATCGGGTTCCAGGATCAGAAACAGGATGATGAGGGCGCCGAGCACGATGCGCTGGCTCATGTCGAGCACGCCCGAGTCAAAGACGTCTCCAAGCAGGAAGCCGCCAAGGCGCGACAGGGCGAGCGGGAACACGACGATGAGGGCGGCACCGAAAAAGGCGCCACCGATCGAGGCCAGGCCGCCGATGATGATGATGAACAGGATCTGGAACGAGCGGTCGAGGTCGAAGCCATCAGGCTCGACTGTCCTGAGATAAGCGAAGGCCCAGATGACGCCGGCGACGCCGATGATGAAGGAGGAGATGGCGAATGCCAGCAGCTTGGTCTTCAGCACCGGTATGCCGATGATGCGGGCGGCGGTTTCATTGTCGCGGATGGCGATGAAGTTTCGTCCCGTCTGCGAACTGACCAGCCGATAGGCAAGGAAGGTGAGGATGCTGACGATGGTCAACGCGAAGAGATAGCGGCCGACGGCGCCGTCGAGCGCGAAGCCTCCTATCGAAAGCCTCGGCGCGTCTATGACGCCGGAGGCGGAGTTGTTCGAGAACCAGCTGAACTTGGTCAGCGCCCATTGCACGAAGAACTGTGCGGCAAGCGTCGAGACGGCGAGATAAAAGCCCTTCAACCGCAGGCTCGGCAGGCCGAAGACGATGCCGATCGAAGCGGCGACGATGCCGGCGAGAACGATACTGCCGATCAGCGGCAGGCCCTCGACGCGCAAGTTGAAATTATAGGCGGCGAAGGCGCCGGCCGCCATGAAGGCGGCGCTGCCCAGCGAGACCTGGCCGGCATAGCCTGTGAGGATGTTCAACCCCACACCGGCGAGACCGAGCGCCAGGAACGGCAGCAGTATGGCCTCGAACAAATAGCTCGATCCGATCAGCGGCACGACGCCATAGGCGAAGGCAAGCAACAGGACGGGCGCGATCCATTTCGGCAGCACCGGCGCGGAGAAGTCGGCTGCAATAGCGGCCATGGTCAGACCCTTTCCACGAGCTTCTGGCCGAACAGGCCGGAGGGACGGATCAAGAGGAAGACCAGCGCGACGACATAGGCGAACCAGCTCTCGATGCCGCCGCCGAAATAGTCGCCGATATAGACCTCGGCGAGCTTCTCACTGGCGCCGATCAGGAGCCCGCCGGCAATGGCGCCAAGGATGGAATCGAAGCCGCCCAGCACCAGCACCGGCAGCGCCTTGAGCACCACCAGCGACAGCGAGAACTGCACGCCGAGGCGGGCACCCCAGAGCAGCCCGGCGACCAGCGCGACGAGGCCGGCCGCCGCCCAGACGGTCGCCCAGATCAGCGGCAGCCTGAGGCCGACCGCGAGTGCGGCGAACTGGTCGTCGGCGACGGCGCGGAAGGCGAGGCCGATGCGGGTGTAGCGGAAGAACAGCGACAACACGACAACCATGCCGGCCGCGACCACCGCCGCGAAGATGTCGAACTGGCTGATCAGCACGCCGCCGATTTCCAGCGGCACGTCCTCGATGCCGAGGTCGAGACCGTGGACCTGCGTACCCCAGATCAATTGGGCAGCGCCCTCGATGATGTAGGACAGGCCAAGCGTCGCCATGAACAGGGTAATCGGCGGCTTGTTGGTGAGCGGCCTGAGCACCGTGCGCTCGATGGCGATGCTGATCACCACCATGATGGCGAAGGTTGCCACCAATGCCAGTGCAAACGGAACACCGCGTTCGACAAGACTGACGAAAGTCAGTGCGGCGAACAGCAGCATCGCGCCTTGGGCGAAGTTGAGCACGCCCGAGGTCTTGTAGATCAGCACGAAGCCGATCGCGACCAGCGAATACATGACGCCCGACAGCAGGCCGCCGACGAGCACTTCGATGAAAAACTGGTAGTCGAAATCGGCGATCATATGCCCGCCCTTCCTTCATCACAGGAGAGGGCCTCATTGTCGGAGGCGATGCCGAGATAGGCATCGATGACGCGCTGGTCGTTGCGGACCTCTTCGGGGGTGCCGTCAGCGATCTTGCGGCCATAGTCCAGAACGGCGATACGGTCGGACAGGCCCATGACGACGCCGACATCATGCTCGATCAGGACGACCGTGGTGGCAAAGCGGTCGCGCGCGGCGCGGACGAAATCAGCCATTTCGCTTTTCTCACTCGCTGTCATGCCGGCCATCGGTTCGTCGAGCAGCAGCAGGCGCGGTTCCGCCACCAGCGCCCGGGCGAGTTCGACCCGTTTCTGCAATCCATAGGGCAGCGTGCCGGCAAGACGATCGCGAACGGCGGCGAGGTCGAGAAATTCCAGGATCTGGGCGGAGCGGCTCAAGGCGTCGCGCCGCTCGCCGCGCGAGCGGCCGATGCCGAGCACCTGGCCGGCGAAGTTGGAACGGACCTTGTAGGCGAGGCCGGAGGCAACATTGTCGAGGACGCTGAGCCCTTTGAACAGAGCGAGGTTCTGGAAGGTCCTGGCGACGCCGAGATGCGCCAGCCGCTGCGTCGGCACCTGGGTATAGCCGACGCCGGCGAGCCGGACCTGGCCACGATCTGGGCGGTAGACGCCGCTAATGACGTTGATCAGCGAGCTCTTGCCGGCGCCGTTCGGGCCGATGATGGCGCGGATTTCACCTGATCGAACCGATAGGTCGATATCGGCCAGCGCGACGACACCGCCGAACGACAGGGCGATGCCCTGAAGCGACAGCAGCGGAGCAGTTGCATTGGCAGTAGATCCGGCCGCCCCAGCGTCGCCTTCGGACAACTGTGCAGGCTGGAGCACGGAGGGCAGGCCGCGCGCAAAGACTTCCGGCGCGTAGACCGAGGCTTCCATCGCTCCTAAGGCATAGCTGGGCAACGGCATTCCAATCGTCCTCGATTTCGCCCGCAGGCGCACGAATTCTCGATGCCGCCCGAAAGATCGAGCGCGCTTGAAAACCTGTGCTGGCCGGGCTGCCCGGCCAGCTTTTGGGGGAGATGACTATTCCGCTGCCAGCGACGCTGCCTGCTCGGCGTTTTCCAGCTCGCGAACGAGCGGAATGACGTGCTTGCCGAAATACTCGACCTCCTCCTGGAAGTGCAGGAAGCCGAGCAGGATGAGATCGGCGCCGGCGCGCTTCAGGTCGACGATGCGCTCGGCGACCTGCCTCGGCGTGCCGATCAGGTTCGAACGAAAACCGTCATTGTACTGGACCAGATCGTCGAAGGAGGATTTTGCCCAGTTGCCCTCGCCTTCCGGCGAGGCCTTGCCGGCATTCTTGACCTCGTGGCCGAAGGCGTTGACAGCCTCGGGGTTAGCCTTGGCGATAATTTCGGCGAGCACCGCCTTGGCCTCGTCCTCGGTCTCGCGGACGATGGCGAAGGCGTTGACGCCGACCTTGACGGAATGATTGCTGGCCTGTGCCTTGGTCTTGAGATCATCGACCTGCTTGGCGATTTCGGCCGGCGAGTTGCCGTTGGTGAAGTACCAGTCCGAAACACGCGATGCCATGTCGCGGGCGGCGCGCGAGGAACCGCCCTGGAAGATTTCGGGCAGGGGCTGCGGCGGCTTCGGCTTCAGGGAGTATTCGTTGAAGCGGTAGAAATCACCCCGGAAGGTGAAGCTGTCCTGCGTCCATATTCCGCGCAGCGCGCGGATGAATTCCTCCGAGCGGCGATAGCGCTCGTCATGGTCGAGCCAGTGTTCGCCGATGGCGTGGAATTCGCCACGGAACCAGCCGGAGACGAGGTTGATGGCGACACGGCCATTGGTCAGATAGCTGATGGTGGCAAGCTGCTTGGCCGCCAGCGCCGGGTTCCAGGGGCCAGGCAGGATCGCGGCGATGACTTTCAGCGTGGTGGTGGCCGCCAGCAGATCATGGCTGAACGCGACCGATTCATGCTGCTCGTCGGCACCGTAGCCGGCGGTGAAACGGATCTGGCTCAGCGCGTAGTCGAAGCCCGCCTTTTCGGCGATCTGGGCCAGCTTGCGGTTGTACTCGGCCGAATGGTTGGTGCGCTGCTCGATGTTGGAAATCACCAGGCCGCCCGAAACATTGGGCACCCAATAGGCGAATTTGACCGCGTCGGTTCCTGCATGTGCCATGAACTGTCTCCCATTCCAGGCCGTGTCGTTGATCGGTCCGGCGCGTAGCCGGGTTTCTTCAATATTTATTATGTTTATGGAATTTATATACAAAGAAGGATTTTCCGTTTTTGGAGCCCTTGCGGGACGGAAATACCAATTTTCGCCGGCCGGGCCGGCTTGCGCTTGTCAGCGCGCGACCGCAACGCTCCCGGCATTGGCGCCAACCGGCTCGGCTGAGGGGAGCGTGTCGAACAACCCAGTGATTTCGGCCGCGACCCTTTGTGCATGACGAGCGACCTCCGGCAGGCCCATGAGTTCGCCAAACGTGCCCCGCGCCAACGGACCGGCGACGAAAAGCCCGGCAACCGGCTTGGCATCGCTGCCGATCGCAAGGCTATCGAGGCTGGTCTCGATACCGAGCCCGTATGTGTCGGCCCTGATCAGCCCGGCCTCAGTCAGCGAAAGCAGCGCCGGGTTTGACTGGAGCGCCTGGCCATGAGCCGGCCCTGTCGTGTTGATGACGGCATCGAAGCGTGCCGTCTCGATCCGCGTCTGTCCGCGCCGTTGGAAGCTGACCGCGAGGCTCTCGCCCTCGTCGTTCGACGCGACAAGCCTGGCGGCGATGGTGTCGAACGCGCCGTCCGTCTGGCGGCGGTCGAGCACGGCAGCGACCTGGGGGGCGATCCTGAAGCGATGCACGTCCCAGAACACGCGCAGCTGGCGGACCAGCCTTGCACGCTCCGGCGGAGAAAGGGCCGCCCACAGCGCCGGCCCCTGCAGGCGCAGCTGGTCGAAGACCGACTGCCAGTTGACCCTGGCGGCCTGCGCCGCCGCCAGTGTGCCGCGAATGTTCTTCAGCAGGCCGAGCGCCGATGTGGCCGGTGCCGACGCAAAGTCGCCGAAAGGCTCATGTCTGATATCCGGGTGGCCGCGCGAGCGCAGGCCGCGGCGCGACAGTGCCAGGATGCGGCCGCGATGGCCGCGGCGATCAAGTTCGGCCACCATGTCGGCCGAGGTCAGCCCGGAGCCGACGATCAGGACCCACGCCTCCGGGCCGATCCCGGCAAGTGCCGACGGTGCATAGGGATCGGCGATGAAGCCAGGTGCTTCAGCCAAGGAGGCAAGTGGAGTTGGGATCGCCGGCAGAGGATGCGTCGCGGCAAGCACGACGATGTCCGCCGCGACAGGTCCGGCGGAGGTCTGCACGGTCCAGGCCGCGCCATTGGCTTCTCGTATTACCTGCGTAGCCTGAGCTTCGACATGGCGGATAGCACCGGAGTCGAGCCAGGGTGCAAGGTGCTCGGCGACATAGCGGCCGAACACACGCCGGCGCGGAAACACATCGCCGTTCTTCCACAAGGCATCCGGGTCCCGTTCGATTTCGCCACTGCCGGCCAACCAGCGCGCAAAATGCTGCGGGTCTTCAGGAGCCATGCTCATGCGGATGGCCGGGACGTTGACGCGGTGGGATGGTTCTTCGCTGGAATAGGCAAGGCCGCCGCCAAGCGCGGAACGCGGCTCGATCACCGAGATCGACAGGCGCTCCGGCCGATTTGTCCGCGCAAGGTGCCAGGCCACGGCGGCACCGGAAAAACCGCCGCCGATGATGGCGATGCGCAATCGGCGGGCCGGAGGCAGCGCGTTCACGAGGCGCTGGCGAGCGACTTCGGCCGATGGTCGCCGGCGATGGTCTCGCCGAACGGTCCGGTGTTGACCGAAGAGCTGGCGGCCTTGACCGGATGATCGGTCGGCAGTCTCGGCAGCACCAGTTCGCCAAAACGGTAGGCTTCCTCCAGATGCGGGTAGCCGGACAGGATGAAGGTGTCGATGCCGAGGCGCCGGTATTCGTCGATGCGCTCGGCGACCGTGTCCGGGTCGCCGACCAGTGCGGTTCCGGCGCCGCCGCGCACCAAGCCGACGCCGGCCCACAGATTGGGCGCGATCTCGAGCTTGTCGCGGCGGCCGCCATGCAGCGCGCTCATGCGCGCCTGGCCGACCGAATCCATGCGGGCAAAAACCTTCTGCGCCGAGGCGATGGTCGCGTCGTCGAGCCGGCTGATCAGGCGGTCGGCGGCGGCCCAGGCCTGTTCGGTCGTCTCGCGGGCGATGACATGCAGGCGAATGCCAAAGGAAAGTTTGCGGCCGGCCTTTTCGGCCAACTCGCGCACGGCGTCGAGCTTGCGTTCGACATCGGCCGGGGGTTCCCCCCAGGTCAGATATTTATCGATTTCCTGCGCCGCCACTTGCGATCCGGCGTCCGACGAGCCACCGAAATAGAGCGGCGGATACGGCGTCTGCACTGGCGGGAACAGCAGGCGACCGTCCTCGATGCGGAAATGCTTGCCCTGGTGCTCGACCGTCTCGCCGCTCAGCACGCGCTTGTAGATGTGGAGGAATTCCTGCGTCACCTCGTAGCGCTCGGCATGCGAGAGAAAAATGCCGTCGCCCTTGTTCTCCAGCGGATCGCCGCCGGTGACGACGTTGATCAGCAGGCGGCCGTTGGAGATGCGGTCGAGCGTGGCGGTCATGCGCGCGGCAAGCGTTGGGGACTGCAGGCCGGGCCGCACGGCTACGAGGAAACGCAGCTGCTCGGTCAGCGGCGCCAACGCCGAGGCAATCACCCAGGAATCCTCGCAGGCCCGGCCGGTCGGCAACAGCACGCCGTAATAGCCCAGCGTGTCGGCCGCTTTCGCCACCTGCGTCAGATAGGGCAGGTCAACAGCCCTGCCGCCTTCGGTCGTGCCGAGATAGCGGCTGTCGCCATGTGTCGGCAGGAACCAGAGCACCTTGATGCGGTCGGCGACATCGCGGCTCATGACCTGCCTCCCGCTGGATGGCGGCGGTGACGGCCTAGGTCTGGGGCGGTTGAAGGCAGGCGCAAAAGGTCGGGCATGGCGTGGTCCTGTCCGGGAAACAGATCGCCGATGCAGATTGCTTATTCTATAAATTCTGTAGAGTTAGTTTATTCCAAATCCTCCGCCGCAATTAGAAATTCTTCCTCATGCTGCGCCGTCCGCAACGAGCGGAGAGGCCGGCCCACTATGCAGGGCCGGCCTTGGCCTTGTCAGAACGCCGGTTCCACCGCGTTGACATTGTCCTTGGTGACGACGGTCAGCGGGATCGGCAGCCGGTCCTTGACCTCCTTGCCGTCGATGATCTCGGCCATGGTGTCGATCGCCAGGCGGCCGTCCTCGACCGGCGACTGCACGATGGTCGAATACATTTCGTTGGTGCGGATCGATTCGAACGCGTCCTTCTGGCCGTTGATGCCGACGATCGGCGGCGCCGCCTTGGAGGGATTGGCCTCCTTCCAGGCGTCGATGAAGCCGCGTGCCATGGTGTCGTCATTGGCATAGACGCCGCTGATCTGGTCACCGAAGCGAGTGATGAGGTCGCGGCTCACGACAAGCGCCTTCTGCTGGTCGAAGTCGGCATTGACGGTGTCGAGCACCTTGATGTCGGCGCTGGTTTCCTTGAGGCGGTCGGTGAAGCCGCTGACACGGCCGATCGTCGTGCCGTTGCCGGCCTGGCCGGCGATGATCACGACAGAGCCCTTGCCGCCGAGCGCCTTGCTCAGCGAATCCGCCGCCAGCTTGCCTTCCTCGTAGACGTCAGGTCCGGTGAAGGACTTGATGAACGGCTTGGCGTCGTCGCTCATCGGCGAATTGATGAGGATCGCCGGGATGTTGGCCTGCTGCGCGCGGGCCAGGCCAGGGATGTAGGCCTGCGGGTCGAGCGGCCACAGGATGATGCCGTCAACCTTGCGCGCCACGCAGGTGTTGAGCTGCTCGGTGCCCTTCTGGACGTCGAAGTCCTGACTCAGGCTGAGAATCTCGACGCCGAGTTCCTTGGCACGGGCCTCGAGCGCCTTGTTGGCCGGCGTCGCATAGGCGTGCGAATCCGCCGCCGTCACATAGCAGACCGTCTTGGCATTGGCCCAGCCTGTCGACGCCAGCAACGCCACGGCGGCGATCTGGAGCATGCTTCTCTTGCCAATCATATCTTTCCTCCCAATCATGCTTTTCCTCCCAACCATGCTTTTCCTCCCAACCATGCTTTTCCTCCTTGAGTGATTGGATCGTCGCGAACGAGCGCGGGGCGCGTGCCCTGAGCCCTCCCCTTGGTGGTAACGGCCCGATCGAGCATGACGAGCAGGATCAGGATGAGCCCCGATACGACCTGCTGGACGTATGCGGGAACGGACTGGAACTCCATCGCGATGGTCAGCGAGCCGATCGTCAGCACGCCGCCAAGCGTGCCGAGCGCGGATCCTCTGCCGCCTTCGAGGCGGGTTCCGCCGACAACGACCGCGGCGATGACGGCAACCGTCAGCTCCGAGCCGAAGACGGGCGAACCGGTGTTGGTGACGAGGCTCTGGAGAACCCCGGCGAAGCCAGCAAGCGTGCCGGCAAAGACAAAGCCGAGAAAGACGATGCGGTCCGAAGCGATGCCGCTCTCCTTGGCGGCCGCCGGATTGGATCCGACGGCAAAGACATTGCGGCCCGGAATGGTGCGCGTCAGCCAGAAATGCAGCAGTACGATCAGGATGATGAACAGTGCGCTGCGAATGGTGAAGACATCGAGGTAGATCTTGGCCAGAGCCAGCGAAAGCATGATGTCAGTGCCCGACACCGGCTGGCTGTTGGTGATCCAGTGCGCCAGCGAGCGGAAGATCAGCATCGTGGCCAGTGTCAGGACGAGCGAATTCACCTTCAGCCCGACGACCAGGGCGCCGTTGATGGCGCCCGCCAGCGTGCCGGCAAGGATGGCGACGATTGCGGCGGGCAGGATGCCGATCTCTCGTTGCAGGATGACGGATACGATCCCGGCCAGCGCGAACACCGCGCCACCGGATAGGTCGATCTGGCCCGATATCAGAAGCACGGTAAGCCCAATGGCAATCAGGCCGATCGTGGCCGCCCTGTCGAGGCCGAGGCTGAGCGTCGAAGCCGACAGATAACCCGGAACGAGCAGCGCGGAAGCGACCAGGGTAAGGCCGAGGATGATCACGACCCGGTATCGCGAGGCGAGGACGAGAAGACGCATCACGCCACTCCCCGCTTGCGCAACGCGGCATCCATGCCGACAGCCCCGACAATCAGGATGCCGAGCACGAAACCCTGGATCGGCGTGCGCACGCCGTCGAGCACCATGACGTTGGTCAGAAGCTGCACGAAGATCAGCCCGGCGATCGCCCGCGGCACGGAGCCGAAGCCGCCGATGATCGAGACGCCACCGACCACCACCGCGGTGATGGCGCTGAATTCATAGCCGGCGCCGATGAGCGGTCGTGCGCTTTGCAAGGTCAGGCCGAGCAGCCCGCCTGAAATGCCGGAGGCGAGTGCCGTGATCACAAAGGCGCCGGCCTTCACGGCCTGCACGGGGACGGCACTTGCCTCGGCGGCGCTGTAATTGCCGCCGGTGGCGAGCGTCCATCGGCCCCAGAAGGAGCGCGACAGGACGAAATGGCCGATGAGGGCAATGACCAGGAAGATCAGCACCACGACCGGAATGCCGAACAGGCGGCCCTTGGCGAATTCGGCCGAGGCGGGATTGCTGCCATAGACGATGACGCCGCCAACGGCAGCCTGGACGATGCCCAGCCCGATGGTGCCGATGCCGAGCGTGGCGATGATGGGATTGATGCCGACATAACCGACCAGCACGCCGTTGAGCAGGCCGATCAGACCGGCGAGGCCGACCGCAAGGACAAAGGCGGGCAGAGGCCCGATCATCGGCTGCAGCCCGAGCGACAGGATGGCGCCGCAGGCGATCGTGGCCGGCACCGACAGGTCAGCCAGGCCACCGACCACCAGCACGAAGGTCATGCCGACGACGACGATGCCGACGATGGACATCGAGGTCAGCACATTGAGGAGGTTGCCGGATGTGAAGAAAGCAGGGCTGACAAGTGAGCCATAGAGCATGACGGCCAGGATGGCGAAAGCGAGGCCCGCCTTAGACAGGGCATCGACAAGCTTGCTGCCGCGCGTAAAGCGGTCGGGGGTGACGATCTCCACGGCCGCGTCGGTCACGCCATTTCCTCCCCGGTCGCCAGGGCCATGATGCGCTCTTCGCTGAGTTCGGCGCGCTCCAGCGGCTCGCAGGCATGTCCGTCGCGCATGACCACGACACGGTCGCAGACGCCCAGGATCTCGGGCAGTTCGGACGAGATCATCACCACCGCCATGCCGCTTGCGACGAGCTGGCCGATGATGTTGTGGATCTCGGCCTTGGCGCCGACGTCGACGCCGCGCGTCGGCTCGTCGAGGATCAGCGCCGACGGCCTGGCGGCAAGCCATTTGGCGATGACCGCCTTCTGCTGATTGCCGCCGGAAAGGAGATTGATGCGCCGTTCGCCATCGGGCGGCGAAATCGAAAACTGCTTCACGTAGTCCGCCGCCAATGCCCGGTCGGCACTTCGCCTGATGCGCCCGAAACGGCTCAGGCGCCGCAGGATGGGCAGGCTGATGTTCTCCCGGATCGACATGCCAGGCACGATGCCATCGCCCTTGCGGTCCTCCGGAACGTACGCAATCCCGGCCTTAACGGCCTGCGATGGGGAATTGATCGAGACCTCGCGGCCGTTGACGCTGACCGTGCCCTCGACGAGGCGCGACAGGCCGAAGATTGCGCGCGCCACCTCGGTGCGGCCGGCACCGACCAGGCCGGTCAGGCCCAGTATCTCGCCGGCTCGCACCTCGAAGCTGACATTGCGGAAGCGCGTGCCGTCGCTGATGCGCTCGACGCGCAGCACCGACTTGCCGATCTCGGCCTGGCTTTTGGGAAAGACGTTGCTGACCTCGCGGCCGACCATCAGCCTGATCATCTGCGCGGCGGTGATGCCTTCGATCGGGCGCGTCTCGATCATGGAGCCGTCGCGCAGCACGGTCACCTCGTCGGCGATCTCGAGCACGTCCTTCAAGCGATGACTGATGTAGATGATGGCGATGCCGTCATCGCGCATCTTGCGCAGGATCCTGAACAGCGCTGTTGTTTCATGCTCGCTGAGGCTCGATGTCGGCTCATCCAGCACGATGATCCGGGGTTGCGCGGCATAGGCCTTGGCGATCTCGACGAGCTGCTGCTGGCTGATCGACAGATTGCCCAACCGCTCGCGCGGATTGATGGCCGCTCCGAGTTCTGCAAGGACGGCGCCGGCCTTCCTGACCATCTCGCCCTTGCGCAGAAAGGTCCATTTGCCGGGCATGCGGCCGAGATAAACGTTTTCCGCGACAGTCAGGTCCGGCACCAGATTGATTTCCTGGTGCACCATGCGGATGCCGAGAGCCTGGGCGTCGGCGGGACGGCGCATGCGCACCTCGGCGCCACCGACCTTGATGGTGCCGCTGGTCGGCGCGTAGGAGCCGTTGAGCACTTTCATCAGCGTCGATTTGCCGGCGCCGTTCTCGCCCACGACCGCATGCACGGTGCCGAACCTGACGGCAAAATTGACGTTTGACAGAGCCTTCACGCCCGGAAACGTCTTGCTTATGCCTCTCATGTCCAAGGCGCAGTCGGCGGCGACAGTCATGTCTGGCTAGGTTCCTCCCGGCAGGCCGGCCCGTTGTCCCTGGCATCGAGCTGTTGTGTTATTTTAGTATAATTTCCATTTTAGAGCGCGAACCAATGCGGCCAGAAGGCATGCCTCTCGGCGTGCAGCTTGGTTCAGGCCTTCACTTCGCGGTGAAATTCATCACTATCGAGGATCTATTGCACTAATATAACAGTTCTGGCAAGCTGGATTCCGATGACCTGCGCGACCATCCCATCGTCGATAGAGACCACCCCCTCGCATCGGGTGCATTCCGATTTACATTCTAATATAATCTGATCATTTCCGGTGAACGAAGCTACGGATTTGCCATGGACCTTGACCCTTCGACCCTCAATCGGGCTCTGCCGCTCCGCGATCAGATCTATCACAAGATCCGCAACCTGATCGTCGTCGGGCAGATGAAGCCGGGGGAAGTGATCAACGAGGTGGCGATCGCCGAAGCGCTCGGCGTCTCGCGCACGCCGGTGCGGGAAGCCGTCAAGCGCATCAGCGACGAAGGCCTGGTGAAGATCCTGGCGCAGACCGGCACCTATGTCGCGCCGATCAGTCGTGCCGATCTGGAAGAAGCCTATGTCATCCGGCGGGCACTGGAGATGGAGAGCGCACGGCGCGCGGCCGTCAAGCTCACACCGGCGTCGGCGGAACTGCTGGAGGACAATATGGCGGCACATCGGCTTGCCATATCGCGCGGCCGATACGCCACCGCGATCCAGCTCGACGACGTCTTTCATCGCACCATTGCCGAGATTTGCGGCCTGCCGATGATTTGGCGCGCCGTCGATATTTCCAAGGCGCAGATGGATCGCGGCCGCTACCTCGCCATTCCAAAGCCCGGCTACGGCGAACAGACGATCGAGCAGCACGAAGCCATCCTCGACGCGCTGAAGCGTCACGATGCCGAAGGCGCCGCGCGGGCGATGGAGCACCACCTCGAAACGTCCTTCCGCAACACGCTCGAAGTCGCCGCCGAGCTTCTCGGCTGAAGCCGGACGGCACCGCAACCGGGACATGATTGGCACATGCGAAGAATGGGACTTTGTATCGGCCTGAAGGCATAGGCGATCGCGGAATACCAGCGCGCACGCCGCGGTCTGGCCGGAGGTGCTGGCCGTCATCCGTTCCGCCACCAACTGTCTTCCTTAACGCCCGGCGAACGCAGCTTATCCAGGCGACGCTTGACCACTAACATTCTATTATATTAGTATTCCTTACGCCTTTCGCCCCCCGGCTTTGTTCGGGGTGGCCTTTTCAGAGTTTGGGTAATGACGCGCTTCATTAAGCTATCGCACGCCGACAACATCCTACTGGCGGTCGATCCATTGGCGGCCGGCGAGAAGGCCGGCGACGTGGCTGCGAGGGCTCGCATCCCGCGCGGCCACAAGATGGCCATGCTCGACATCGGGGCGGATGAACCGATCGTAAAGTATGGCCAAACCATCGGCTTCGCGCGTGGGCCGATCGCGGCCGGAGATTGGGTGCACGAGCACAATGTCTACCTGCGCGATTTCGAGCGCGACTACGAGCATGGCACCGACGTCAGGGAAACGCCGTTCCTTCCAGATGGCGAACGGGCGACTTTCATGGGCTACCGCAGGTCCAACGGCAAAGTCGGCACGCGCAATTTCATCGCCGTCCTGACCTCGGTAAACTGCTCGGCCAGCGTCGCCCGCTTCATCGTGGAAGAGGTCAACCGCTCAGGCATGCTGCGCGACTATCCCAATGTCGACGGCGCCATTGCGCTCGTGCACGGCACCGGATGCGGCATCGACACCAAGGGCCCGGCCTACGATCTGCTGAAGCGCACGCAGTGGGGTTTTGCCACCAATCCCAATGTCGGCGGCGTGCTGATGGTCGGACTTGGCTGCGAAGCTTTCCAGATCCCGCGTTGGATGCAATCTTATAACATCGAGGAAAGCACCACGTTCCGCACAATGACGATCCAGGAAACCGGCGGCACCCGCAAGACCGTCGATGCCGGGGTGAAGGCCATCGTCGAGATGCTGCCGATCGTCAATGCCGCGGAGCGGACGCCACAGCCGGCTTCTGAGCTGGTGCTGGCGCTGCAATGCGGCGGCTCGGACGGCTATTCCGGTATCAGCGCCAATCCGGCGCTGGGCGCGGCAGTGGATCTGCTGGTCGCCCAGGGAGGGACCGCCATCCTTTCTGAAACACCCGAAATCTACGGCGCGGAGCATCTCTTGACGCGCCGAGCCGAAAGCCGGGCCGTCGGCGAAAAGCTGGTCGAGCGTATCCGCTGGTGGGAGGACTATACCGCCAGGCACGACATGGAGATGAACAACAATCCGTCTCCCGGCAACAAGCTCGGCGGGCTGACCACCATCCTGGAGAAGTCGCTGGGCGCCTCCGCCAAGGGCGGCACGACCAATCTGCGCGCGGTGCTGGAATATGCCGAGCCTATCAACGAGCGCGGCCTCGTCTTCATGGACACGCCAGGCTACGACCCGGTCTCGGCGACCGGTCAGGTGGCGGGCGGCGCCAACATATTGTGCTTCACCACCGGGCGCGGTTCGGCCTTCGGCTGCAAGCCGACGCCGTCGATCAAGCTCGCCTCCAACTCCTTCATCTTCGAGCAGATGCCCGACGACATGGACATCAATTGCGGCGACATCCTCGACGGCGTGACGCTGGCGGACAAGGGCGAGGAGATCTTCGCCGAGATCCTGCGCGTGGCATCGGGCGGGCGCACCAAGTCGGAAGCGCTCGGCTATGGCGACAATGAGTTCGTGCCCTGGAGCCTCGGCGCGACGATGTAGCAGTACCGCTCACTTTCAACACGTACCCCCCAGTATCTCAGACGGAAAGAACCGCTCGGCATGAACAGGATAGACCTTGACGGCCAACACGCCGTGGTTACCGGAGGCGCGCAAGGCCTCGGCTTCGCGATGGCAAAGCGTTTTGTCGCCTCGGGCGCGACGGTCACCTTGTGGGACCTCGACGAGGCGCGCCTCGATACGGCCAAGCGGGAACTCGGCAAGGCAGCCACGACGCTGGTCGTGGACATAGCCGACTGGGGTTCGGTGGACGCCGCGCGTGCCAGGACGGAGGAGATCGCGAACAAGATCTCCATCCTCGTCAATTCGGCGGGCATTGCCGGCCCCGCCGCCCCGCTCGACACCTACGACGTCGATGTGTGGAAGAAAATCATCGACGTCAACGTCAACGGCACCTTCTACGTCAACCGCGCCGTGGTGCCGGGGATGAAGGAGCGCAATTACGGGCGCATCGTCAACATCGCCTCGGTCGCAGGCAAGGAGGGCAACCCCAACGCCGCCGCCTATTCGGCCTCGAAGGCCGCCGTCATCGGCATGACCAAGTCGCTCGGCAAGGAGCTGGCGCAGTACGACATCGCCGTCAACTGCATCTCGCCGGCCACTGCGCAGACGCGCATCCTCGAACAGCTGACGGCCGAGCACATCGAATACATGCGCTCGCGCATCCCGCGCGGCCGCCTGCTGGAGGTCGACGAGGCCGCCGCCATGGTCGCCTGGCTCGTCTCCAAGGAAAACAGCTTTACAACCGCTTCCACCTTCGACCTGTCGGGCGGGCGAACGACCTACTGACGGAAAGACGCTGTTCAGGCAGACAGCCGACCAAGGCTGGCGGCGAAGCGCTGCACCATCGCAAGCCCGGTCTCGTTTGGCCGCATCGCTGGCGCACGGTCGTGAATCTGGATACCGGCGCGGGCGCCGAACAGCCGCTTGCCGTAGCAGATCAGGTTCTCGATGCCTTGCATGACGAAGACCGCCGCCGGCAGCATTCTTTCGTACGCCGCCTCGGCCGCTGCTTCGTCTTCGGCGCGGAACGCCTGATAGGCGCGCACGGCGTGGTCGATGCCATCAGGCGCCAGGATCATGCCACGGCAACCGATGCGGAAATTGTCGGTCAATTCCAGCCCGCCCCGCCCGTTGAAGACGGGGATGCGGCCTTCGGTGCGCTCGATCAGGCCGGCAATGTCGGTGACCGGGCCTTCGCCCTTGATCAGCCTGATGTTGGGGTGGAGCGTGACGAGCTCGCGAATCTCGTCCGATGTCAGGCCACGGCCGAAAAAGGCCGGCGCGTTCTGGATCGCCACCGGCAGGTCGGTTGCCTCGGCGACGCGGCCAAAAAAGCGGATGTATTCGGGCGCTCCATAGGATCCAACTGGCGGCGGCTGCAGGATGACCCAATCTGCGCCGAGGCTTTCCGCATGCCGGACCTGGGATATCTGCTCGGCAACGGAAGACCCGAAGATGGTGAAGGCGAGCGGTACCTTGCCGGCGGTGTCCTGCGCCGTCCACTCCATGATCGTGCGGCGCTCCGCCTCGGTCAGCTTGGCGACTTCTGTCGCGAGGCCAAGCGCCGCCATCCCATGCACGCCGCTCGCCAGGCAGATCTCGACCTGCCTGCGCATCGCCGCGCGGTCGAGTTTTTCCTGGGCGTCGAACAGGGCGTAGAGGATGGCGTGAATGCCGTGGAAATCATCGGGCTGGAATTTTGGCATCCCACGCGCCCTCAATGGCTTTCGCGCGGAATGGCGTGGCCACGGTTGCCGACCAGAAAGTCGAGATCGGCGCCACGGTCGGCCTGCAGGACATGGTCGACATAGAGGCCCTGATAGCCGCCGCGCATCGCCGGCTCGGGCGGCTGCCAGGATTGACGCCGCCGCGCCAGCTCCTGTTCCGACACGTCGAGATGCAGCTTCCGCGCCTCGACATCGAGTTCGATCATGTCGCCGCTCCTGACCAGCGCCAGCGGACCACCGACGGCGGCTTCGGGTGCGGCATGCAGCACGACCGTGCCGAAGGCGGTGCCGGACATGCGGGCGTCGGAAATGCGGATCATGTCGCGGACGCCCTTTTTCAGGAGCTTTTGCGGCAGCGCCATGTTGCCGACCTCGGCCATGCCCGGATAGCCCTTGGGGCCGCAATTCCTGAGCACCATGATCGAGGTCTCGTCGATGTCGAGTGCGGGATCGTCGATGCGCGCCTTGTAGTCGTCTATGTCCTCGAAGACGACGGCGCGGCCGCGATGCTTCATCAGGGATGGTGAAGCGGCCGACGGTTTGATGATGGCGCCATCGGGTGCCAGATTGCCACGCAGCACCGCGATACCGCCATGCGGCGTCAGCGCCCTGTTGCGCGGACGGATGACCTCGGGATTGTCATTCCGGGCGTCGGCGATGTTGTCGCGTACGCGCTTGCCGGTGACCGTCAGCGCGTCGAGATCGAGCATGTCGGCGATCTCTTTCATGACCGCCGGAATGCCGCCGGCGTAGCAGAAATCCTCCATCAGGAAACGGCCTGATGGCATCAGGTCGAGGATGGTCGGCACGTCGCGACCGAAGGCATCCCAGTCATCGAGGCTGAGTTCGGTGCCGACGCGGCCTGCAATCGCCAGCAGATGCACGACCGCATTGGTCGAGCCGCCGATGGCGCCGTTGACGCGGATGGCGTTGGCGAAAGCCTGCTTGGTAAGAACGGCCGACGGGCGCAGATCGTCATTGACCATCTCGACGATACGCCGCCCGGTCATGCGGGCGATGCGGTTGCGTCGCGCGTCGACGGCGGGATAGGCGGCGTTGCCGGGCAATGCCAGCCCGAGCGCTTCGACCATCGAGGCCATGGTCGAGGCCGTACCCATGGTCATGCAGTGCCCTGGCGAGCGCGACATGGCGCTCTCGGCATTGGCGAAATCGTGCTCGCTCATGATGCCGGCTCGCACATCCTCGGAGAATTTCCACACATCGGTGCCGGAGCCGATCTGACGACCCTGGAAGCGGCCATTGAGCATCGGCCCACCGGAAATGACGATCGACGGCAGGTCGCAGGAGGCGGCCCCCATGACCAGCGACGGCGTGGTCTTGTCGCATCCGGCCATAAGCACGACGCCATCCATCGGATTGCCGCGGATCGCCTCCTCGACATCCATCGAGGCGAGGTTGCGGAACAGCATCGCCGTCGGCCGCAGATTGGATTCGCCGCAGGAGAACACGGGGAATTCCAGAGGCAGGCCGCCGGCCTCCAGCACACCGGCCTTGATGTGCTCGACCAGACCGCGAAAATGCACATGACACGGGGTGAATTCGGAGAAGGTATTGCAGATGCCGATCACCGGGCGGCCATCGAAAGCATCGTCGGGCAGGCCGTTGTTCTTCATCCAGCTGCGATGGATGAAGGCATCCTTGCCTTGGCCGCCGAACCAATGCTGCGATCGTCTCCTGGTCAATGGCCTTCTCCCGGTGCTCAGGCGGGATGCTGAAGCTGGCTCAGCCCGCCATCGACGACGAGGGTCGCCGCGTTCATGAACGGGCACTCGTCGGAAATCATGAACACGGCGGCAAGGGCGATCTCGCGCGCCGAGGCAATGCGGCCGCCGGGATGCAGCGCCATGGTGTTGGCGCGCGCCGCCGCCGGATCAGGAAAACTGTTCCAGTAGTCGATGGCCTTCTGCGTCTCGACATAGCCCGGCGCCAGCGCGTTCACGCGCACGCCCTGCCCGGCATATTCGAGCGCCAGCGATTTGGTCAGCCCAAGCAGGGCGTGCTTGGCGACAGGATAGGGAAAAGTGTGCGGGATGATGGTGAAGCCGTGGGTCGAGGCGATGTTGAGGATCGCCCCGCCGCCATTCGCCAGCATGCCCGGCAGCACCGCCTTGCTGCAGTTCCAGGCGCCCTTGACGTTGACGTCGAAATTGCGGGTCCACTCCTCTTCGGTGGCCTCCAGCGGCGTCGAGAAAACGTTCATTCCCGCATTGTTGATCAATGCATTGACCAGACCTATCTCGGCGTTCGCGCGGGCAATGGCTGCTTTTATCGCGGGCCCGTCGCTGATGTCGGCTGTCGAATGCCCGACATGCCCCTTGGGCGCCACGAGGCCCGCGACGGTCTTCTCCAGCAACGCGCCGTCCTGGTCGACGAGGAACAATTTCGCACCCTCGGCAAGACAGGCCTCGGCGATGGCCAGCCCGATGCCTTGCGCGGCGCCTGTCAGGAAGATGCGTTTGCCGGACAGGCGCTCAGCCATGAGTGTCACTCCAGTCGAACATGGTCAACGCCTGCCCAAGGCCGACGAACGCAGATTGTCGAGCAGCACGGCGAGCAGCAGGATCACGCCGCGCACGATGTATTGGTAGAAGGCCGGGATGTTGAGCAGGTTCATGGCGTTCTCGGCGATGCCCATGATCAGCACGCCGACGATGACGCCCGACATTGTGGCGCGGCCGCCGGCAAGCGACACGCCGCCGAGCACGCAGGCCGAGATGACCGAGAGTTCAAGCCCGACCGCCGCGTTGGGCTGTCCGGAGGTGATGCGTGACGCCAGCAGGATGCCGGCGATGCCGCAGACGACGCCTTGCAGGGCGAAAATCCAGATGCGCGTGCGGTCGACATTGACGCCGGCCAGCCGTGACGCTTCAGGATTGCCGCCAATGGCCAGCGTGTTCTTGCCGAAGACGGTGCGGTTGAGCACGAAGCCAAAAATGCCGAACAGAACCGCCAGCACCCAGACGGGCGTCGGTATGCCTAGGAATTTCGACAGCGCGAGCTGATAGAAATCCGGGCTGTTGATGCCGACGGCGCGCCCGTCGGATGCGATGAGTGCAAGGCCGCGCACGATCTGCATGGTCGCCAGCGTCGTGATCAGCGCGTTGATGCGGAATTTGGCGATGACGACACCGTTGATGAAGCCGACAAAGGCACCGCAGGCGATCGCCGCCAGCAGCCCGAGCAGGATCGAGCCTGAGTAGTTCGACGCCATCACCGCGACCATGCCAGCGAAGGCAACGATGGAGCCAACCGACAGGTCGAAGTCGCGCGCCGCGAGACAGAACATCATGGTGCAGGCAACGATGCCGACGGTAACCACCGACTGCAGCAGGCCAAGCATATTGCGGTCGGTGAGGAAATTGGGAACCAGCAGCGAGACCAGCGCGAAGGCAACGACGAAGATGACGACGAGGCCCTGTTCGCCGAGCACAATCTTCTTCAGCTGATCGGTCATGTCAGGTCCTCAGGATGCGATGGCGTCGGGGGTTTTGGTGTCGGGAAGTGCCGCGGCCAGGATCGCCTTCTCGGCGAACTGGTTGCGTGCAAGCTCGGCATTGATGCGCCCGCCGCACATCACCAGGATACGGTCGCAAATGCCCATCACCTCCGGCAGGTCGGACGAGACGACGACGATCGCCATGCCATCCTCGGCAAGCTGGTAGAGCAGTTCGTAGATTTCCGACTTGGCGCCGACATCGATGCCGCGTGTCGGCTCGTCGACGATGAGGACGCGTACGCCCTGCTCCGACAGCCAGCGGCCAAGAATGACCTTCTGCTGGTTGCCGCCGGAGAGGTTGATGATGTCCTGCTTGCGCGATGGCGTGCGCACCTTGAGCTTCTTGATGAAGGTTTCGGCCGTGGCGATCTCGCTGGCGCGGTTCAGGATGCCGAAGCGCGCGTGATGGCGCCGCGACGAGATGTTGATGTTCTCCTCGATCGAGCGGCCCTGGATGATGCCGTCATGCTTGCGGTCTTCCGAACACAGCACGATGCCGGCCCGGATCGCGCCATGCGGGTCGGCGGCATGGATCGCCTTGCCATCCACCGTGATGGTGCCGCCCGAGCGCGGGTCGGCGCCGAAGACCAGCCGCATCAGTTCCGAGCGGCCTGCACCGATGAGGCCGAAGAAGCCGACGATCTCGCCGGCCCTTGCCTCGAAACTGGCCGGTGTCTTCAGTTTTGCTCCGGAGATGGCTTCGACCTCTAGCCTGATGTCGCCGGCCTTGCGTGGCCGAAACCCCCAGATGTCGGAGATTTCGCGGCCGACCATTTCGGCGACAACCTGGTCGCGGGTGACGCCTTTCAGCGATGCGTGGTGCGCCGCGAGCTTGCCGTCGCGCAGCACGGTCAGGCTGTCGCAGAGGCGGAACACCTCGTCGAGCCGGTGCGAGACATAGATGATGACCTTGCCCTCGCCGCGCAGGCGGTCGATCAGGGCAAACAGGATTTCGCTCTCGCGCGACGACAGCGACGAGGTCGGCTCGTCCAGCGCGATGACGCGCGCGTCGAGCATGATTGCCTTGGCGATCTCGATCATCTGGCGCTCGCCGATCGACAGCGTCTTGACCTTGCGGCTGATATCGATGTCGATGCCGGCCGATTTCAGCTTGGCGCCGACGTCCTCCAGCATCTTGCCGCGCGCGATGACGCCGGCGCTGGCGGGAAAGCGGCCGAGGCTGAGGTTCTCGGCGACGGTGAGTTCCGGCACGAGCTGCAATTCCTGATGAATGACGATGACCCCATTGTCGAAGGCATCCCTTGTCGAGGCATAGGCCTGGACCTTGCCGTCGATGCGGATCTCGCCTTCGTCCGCATGCTGGTCGCCCGACAGGATCTTGATCAGGGTCGATTTACCGGCGCCGTTTTCGCCCATCAGGCCATGCACTGCGCCCCTGTCGACGCCGAACGAGACGTCCGACAGCGCCTTGACACCCGGATAGGTCTTGGTGATGTGCGAGAAGTCGAGAAAGGACACGGGCGTCGATCCTTCTTGTGCCACGGCAAACAGGCGGCGGCATGAGCCGCCGCCTGTTTGTACAGGGAGGATTATTCGATGCCGAGGCCCTGGCGGACCTTCTGGTAGTCGTCGCGTTTGGCCAGCGCGCCGGAGGTCAGGATCAGCTTCTCCGGTTCCTTGTTGTTGGCGACCCAGTCATACATGTTGAGCGCCGTCTCGTAGCCATGGCGCTTCGGCGAGATGATCACGGTGCCGACAAAGCCAGTGGCGGTCGGCTTCTTGAATTCGTTGATCGCCGAATCCGCGCCGCCGATGCCGACGCCGATCATGCCGTCAGCAGCAATGCCGACGCTTTCGGATGCGCGCACTGCACCGAGCACCGCTTCGTCGTTGAGGCCGAAAGAGACCCACTTCTTGATGTCGGCATGGGCGTTGAGCACCACCGTCGCGGCATTGAGGGCTGCTTCGGTGTCGGTCTTGGCCTGGGGAGCGTCGAAAATGTTCTCGGCCTTGAAGCCGTTGGCCTTCAGCACCGAGATGGCGCCTTCGACACGGTCGACGGCGGTCGGCAACTGGTCATAGGAAACGCGGATCGCACCGACTTCGTCGGCCTTCCAGCCGCGCGCCTTCATCTCATCGACGATCGCCTGGCCGACGGCCTCACCGATCTTGGTGGCCGAGATGCCCATATGCGGCACGTCTTCGAGCGCCTTGCCGTCGGCGCCGACCAGACGGTCGTCGACGGTCATCAGCTTGAGATTGTTGGCGGTGGCCTTGGCGACGATGCCGGGGCCAAGCTTTACGTCCGGCGTGCAGACGATGAAGCCCTGGGCGCCTTGCGCGCCGAGATTGTCGATCGCCGACATCAGCTTCTCACCGTCCTCGGCGCCGATCTTGACGAGGGTAAAACCCTTTTCCTTGGCGGCCTGGTCGGCGAACTTCCATTCGTCCTGGAACCACGGCTCCTCGGGCTGTTTGACGATGAAGCCGATCTTGGTGTCCTGAGCATATGCAGCGATGGTCGTGACGGACAGCACGGCAAGCGCGCCCGCGACGAGCGCGGTCTTCAGAAGTCGCATGATTACCTCCCAGCGATGGCCGGGCGCTCAGCCCGGATGCAGGAGTCTCTAATTGTTTTTATCATACTCGTCAATTGATCTGGTATGATAATTAAGATACATGCTCTGACCAGGGATCGCTGGCGCAAATCATCCGCATCCGGTAAGGCCGGGCCGGTTGTGCGAAACCAGTGGGTTCGCCGCCTTGGAGGAGGGCTGAGGTGACCGAAACGTCTAAGAAGGCTTCAGCCGACACGGCCACGCGCCGCCCGCGCGTCATGCCCGATGTGACGAAGGCGATCGCCTCCGACATCTTTTCCGGGCGCTATCCGGCCGGCTCTTCCCTGCCCACCGAAAACGAACTCGGCGTCGAGTATGGCGTCAGCCGCACCGTCATCCGCGAAGCCCTGAAGGTGCTGGCCGCCAAGGGGCTGGTGCTATCGCGGCCGCGCGTCGGCACCATCGTGTGCAACGAGGACGACTGGAACATCATCGACCCGCAAGTGCTGGCCTGGCACGCGCCGCATGCGCTTGACGACAAGCTGTTCGATGCCATCCTGGAGACACGCCGGGCCATCGAGCCGCTGGTCGCCGAGTTGGCCGCCACGCGTGCGACGCTGCAGGAGATCGCCGATCTGGAGGCCGCGTGGCGCGGCATGGCTGATGCCGGCGAGGACCTCGCCGCCTTCTCGCGCAGCGACATTGCTTTCCACCAGATCGTCTATGCCGCCAGCCACAACCCGATCTTCCGCCAGATCGGCAACCTGATCGACACCGGGCTGAAATTCTCGCTGGAAGCGACGGCAACCATCTCGCTCGACCGCCGCATGGAAGCCGTGGCGGCGCACCGCGAAGTGGTGGAGGCGCTGCGCATGCGCGACGCCGAGGCAGCGCGTGGTGCCGCCAACCGGATTCTCGACCTTGCGGCGCGCGACCTCGTCAGCGCCAAGAAACTCAAGAACAACTGAGACCGCGCATGAAAATCATCTCGCTCACCACCTACATCGTTCCGCCACGCTGGCTGTTCCTGAAGATCGAGACAGATGCCGGCGTCACCGGCTGGGGCGAGCCGGTGGTCGAAGGCCGCGCGTTGACCGTCGAAGCGGCGGTCAAGGAGCTTGGCGATTATCTGATCGGCAAGGATCCTCGCCTGATCGAGGATC
The DNA here is from genome assembly GCF_004791165.1 of Mesorhizobium sp. M8A.F.Ca.ET.218.01.1.1. Taxonomy (GTDB): domain Bacteria; phylum Pseudomonadota; class Alphaproteobacteria; order Rhizobiales; family Rhizobiaceae; genus Mesorhizobium. The sequence continues at coordinate 747,200 of NZ_SRUZ01000001.1, forward strand.
ATTGGACGGTGATGCATCGCGGCGGCTTCTACCGCGGCGGGCCGATCCTGATGAGCGCCATTGCAGGCATCGACCAGGCGCTGTGGGACATCAAGGGCAAGGCGCTCGGCGTGCCCGTGCATGAACTGCTCGGCGGCAGACTGCGCGACACCATCAAGGTCTATTCCTGGATCGGCGGCGACCGGCCGGCGGAAGTGGCGGCTGGCGCCAAGGAAGTCGTGGCCCGCGGCTTCCTGGCGCTCAAGATGAACGGCACGGAGGAACTGCAGATCGTCGACAGCCACGACAGAATAGATGCCGCCATCGAACGCGTCGCCATGGTGCGCGAGGCGGTCGGGCCCAATATCGGCATCGCCGTCGATTTCCATGGCCGCGTCCACCGGCCGATGGCCCGCATCCTCGTCAAGGAATTGGAGCCCTACCGCCTGATGTTCATCGAGGAGCCGGTGCTCAGCGAAAACCGCGAGGCGCTGAAGGAGATCGCCGCCCTTGGCTCGACGCCGATCGCGCTCGGCGAGCGGCTCTACAGCCGCTGGGACTTCAAATCCGTGTTCGAGGAAGGCGTCGTCGACATCATCCAGCCCGATCTGTCGCATGCCGGCGGCATCACCGAGTGCCGCAAGATCGCGGCTATGGCGGAGGCGTATGACGTGGCGGTGGCGCCGCACTGCCCGCTCGGACCGATCGCGCTCGCCGCCTGCCTGCAGCTCGATGCCGTGAGCTACAACTGTTTCATCCAGGAGCAGAGCCTGGGCATCCACTACAACGCCGCCAACGACCTGCTCGACTACGCCGCCAACAAGGACGTCTTCCGCTACGAGGATGGCTATGTCGCCATCCCCGACGGCCCGGGGCTCGGCGTCGAGATCGACGAGGACTATGTCAAGGAGCGGGCCAAGGAAGGCCACCGCTGGCGCAACCCGATCTGGCGCCACAAGGACGGCTCCTTCGCCGAGTGGTGAGCAGCCAAGCTACCACATTTTTCTCAGCATTATCGAGCAACGGTCTTCTGGCACGTCACCAACGCCGTCCGTGTTCACGATGAGATCAGACGGGAAACTCTTTTCGATAACGAAACCCAGCTTCTCACAAGCGGCAACGCATCGAACGACGGAAATCGATGCGTTGTTCCCAAGCGAGTTGCGTCCAGAGTTATCCGCCCCGATGAAGCATAGAGCCTGTTTGTTGTCGCTATCGCGGCGCATCCTGACGATGCCCGGCGGAGGGTCGCATGCGGTAAGTGCCAGCGCCAACCCAGCAAGAGCGAGTGTAATCAGACTGCCGTTCCGCATTGACCTATCCCACCCCGCTGAAACGGAGACGGACCAGTTAGCATGCGCGCTGACAAAAAGCTGAAACTCTAGAGAACTTGGTGGAGCCAATCGGGATCGAACCGACGACCTCTTGAATGCCATTCAAGCGCTCTCCCAACTGAGCTATGGCCCCACTCCCGGCAGTCTGCCGGCGCCGTTTCCGGCGAGAGATCGGCGAGGGTTGGAAGACCGCGCCGTTAGTGCAGGCGGCTTCTAACCCCGCCTTTCCCAGATATCAAGCCTTCATCGGCGGCTTTTTCTTCACAGGCCGTGAAAGCCGGCAAACGCTTGCGTTCGAGACCTTGTCAGACCTCGTCGTCGTCGTCGCCGACGCCGATCATGTCGGCAACATCGTCGTCTTCTTCCTCTTCGTCGGCAAGGAAGGTGTCATCCTCGTCGTCGCCGAGATCGACATCATCCTCGTCGTCGCCGAGATCGGGAAGATCGTCGCCGCCCTTGGCCTCGTCATCGGCCTCTTCCAGCGAAACGACTTCGGCGCCCTCTTCGTCCTCGGCGTCCACTTCCTTCTCGGCCACTTCCTCCTCCTCCTCGACGGCGGCGATCTTGCCTTCGTCGAAATAGGAACGCGGATAGCTCTTGCCGGTATAGGGCGAGACGATCGGGTCTTTGTTCAGGTCGTAAAATTTCCGGCCCGTTTCAGGGTCGATGCGTTTTGTGCCAAGTTCGGTTTTTGCCACGGCAAGCCTCGTCAATAAAAGAGTGGTCCCCTTAACCACTGTTTGCAGCGCTGTCAAAGCGAAAAGCCGGCGTCACAAAACCAAGCATTGAAAGGCCTCGCGCCAAGTGACGACCATGGGGATGACCATTTCGCCTCGCCGTGATAGGAGACCGCCGCAACAAATGAAAAGCGCCGGTCAGCCGGCATTCCGTCCAGGGAAATTCCATGTCTCACGCCGCCGCTGCCAAGCCGGCCACCGCCCGCAAATCATCCGCCCTTTCCGGCACGGCCCGTGTGCCGGGCGACAAATCGATCTCGCACCGCTCCTTCATGTTCGGGGGGCTCGCCTCCGGCGAAACCCGCATCACCGGCCTGCTCGAGGGCGAGGACGTGATGCGCACGGGCGCGGCCATGAAGGCGATGGGCGCGCATATAGAGAAGCACGGCGCCGAATGGGTGATCCGCGGCACCGGCAACGGCGCGCTGCTGCAGCCGGAAGGCCCGCTCGACTTCGGTAACGCCGGCACCGGCTCGCGGCTGACCATGGGGCTTGTCGGCACCTATGACATGGAAACGACCTTCATCGGCGATGCCTCGCTGTCCGGCCGGCCGATGGGCCGCGTGCTGGAACCCCTGCGCCAGATGGGCGTGCAGGTGCTGAAGGCGACGCCCGGCGACCGCATGCCGATCACACTGCATGGCCCAAAGCACGCAGCCCCGATCACCTACCGCGTGCCGATGGCCTCGGCACAGGTGAAGTCGGCGGTGCTGCTGGCCGGCCTCAACACGCCGGGCATCACCACCGTGATCGAGCCGGTGATGACGCGCGACCACACCGAAAAGATGCTGAAAGGCTTTGGCGCCAATCTGTCGGTCGAGACCGACGAGCGCGGCGTGCGCCACATTTTTATCGAAGGCCAGGGCAAGCTCACCGGCCAGACCATCGCGGTGCCGGGCGACCCTTCCTCGGCCGGTTTCCCGCTGGTGGCGGCGCTGATCGTGCCGGGCTCGGATATCACGATCGAGAACGTGCTGATGAACCCGACCCGCACCGGCCTGCTTCTGACGCTGCAGGAAATGGGCGGCCAGATCGACATTTTGAACCGGCGCAATGCCGGCGGCGAGGATGTCGCCGATCTGCGCGTGCGTTATTCCGAGCTGAAAGGCGTCACCGTGCCGCCGGAGCGGGCGCCGTCGATGATCGACGAATATCCGGTGCTCGCCGTTGCCGCGAGCTTCGCCGAAGGCGAAACGCTGATGCAGGGGCTGGAGGAACTGCGGGTGAAGGAATCCGACCGGCTGTCGGCGGTGGCCAACGGCCTGAAGATCAATGGCGTCGACTGCACCGAGGGTGAAGCCTCGCTTGCGGTGCGCGGCAAGCCCGGTGGCAAGGGACTCGGCGGCCACCCCAACGGGCTGGATACGACCGTGCAGACGCATCTCGACCACCGCATCGCCATGAGCTTTCTGGTGATGGGGTTGGCGACGGAAAAGCCGGTCACCATCGACGACCAGGCGATGATCGCGACGAGTTTTCCGGAGTTCATGGGATTGATGAAGGGGCTGGGCGCGGAGATCGGGTGATTGTCGATGGCAATTGCAAACCTCGGAGATTGGATGCCGACATCCCTCCCTTCGTCATCCTGGGGCGAAGCAAGGAGCGGAGCGACGCGGCGCAGACCCCAGGATCCATGCCGTGACTTCAACGCTCCACAACGGTGCAATATTCTGCTCCGCGGCATCCTTCGGTTGAGGACACGGCATGGATCCCAGGGTCTCCGCGACGGAGCTTCGCTCCTGCTCCGCCCTAGGATGACGAACGCGTTGGGATCGACGGCCCGCGAATGACCCACCCCTTCACCATCGCCATCGACGGCCCTGCCGGTGCCGGCAAGGGCACCCTCGCCCGCCGTCTGGCCGACCACTACCGGCTGAACCTGCTCGACACCGGCCTCACCTACCGGGCGGTGGCCTATGCGCTGATCCAGCACGCGCTGCCGCTCGACAATGTCTCAGCGGCAGAGACCGCGGCGCGCCAGGTCGACCTGGCAAAGCTCGACCGCGCGGTGCTGTCGGCGCATGCGGTTGGCGAAGCGGCTTCGAAGGTCGCGGTTTTCCCGACCGTGCGCCGCATCCTGGTCGAAAAGCAGCGCGATTTCGCCAGGACGCCGCCGGGCGCGGTGCTTGACGGGCGCGATATCGGCACCGTCGTGTGTCCCGACGCCGACATCAAACTCTATGTGACGGCGAGTGCCGAAGTGCGGGCACGCCGCCGGCTGGCCGAGATCGAAAGCATCGGCGGCACCGCCGATTTCGCCGAAATCCTTGCCGATATCCAACGCCGCGACGAGCGCGACATGGGCCGGGCCGACTCGCCGCTGAAGCCGGCCGCCGACGCGCACTTGCTTGATACCAGCGAAATGGCTATAGAAGCCGCGTTTCTCGCGGCCATGTCTGTTATCGACGACGTGCTGGCCAAGAGAAACAAGGCCTGATCCGGGTTTTCTCCCGCGTTTCCGTTGCCGGAGGCGAAGAAAATACCCATATCGAGCACGAACCAGCCTGCCAGCATTCTTCATGCGCCGGAATTGCCGCTCGAAAAGCGGCCCAGGGCTTTTTAGCCCGGAACGCCGGCAGGCCAACGCAACGCTAACCCACGGCGCCCGTCCCGCTCGAGATGCGGGGCACTCCAGGAGAAACAATGTCAGCTGCAAATCCCACTCGCGATGATTTCGCGAGCCTGCTCGAAGAATCATTCACCACCGGCCATTCCGGCGAAGGTCAGGTCGTCAAGGGTACGATCACGGCGATCGAAAAGGACATGGCCATCATCGACGTCGGCCTGAAGGTCGAAGGCCGCGTGCCGCTGAAGGAATTCGGCGTCAAGGGCAAGGACACCACCCTCAAGGTCGGTGACACCGTCGAAGTCTATGTCGAGCGCATCGAGAACGCGCTTGGCGAAGCCATGCTTTCCCGTGAGAAGGCCCGCCGCGAAGAGAGCTGGGTCCGCCTCGAAGAGAAGTTCACCAAGGGTGAGCGCGTCGAAGGCGTCATCTTCAACCAGGTCAAGGGCGGCTTCACCGTCGACCTCGACGGCGCCGTGGCCTTCCTGCCGCGCAGCCAGGTCGATATCCGCCCGATCCGCGACGTTTCCCCGCTGATGCACAACCCGCAGCCCTTCGAGATCCTCAAGATGGATCGCCGCCGCGGCAACATCGTGGTTTCGCGCCGCACCGTGCTCGAGGAGAGCCGCGCCGAACAGCGTTCGGAAATCGTGCAGAACCTTGAAGAAGGCCAGGTGGTCGAAGGCGTCGTCAAGAACATCACCGACTACGGTGCGTTCGTCGACCTCGGCGGCATCGACGGCCTGCTGCACGTCACCGACATGGCATGGCGCCGCGTCAACCATCCGACCGAAATCCTCAACATCGGTCAGACAGTCAAGGTGCAGATCATCCGCATCAACCAGGAAACCCACCGCATCTCGCTCGGCATGAAGCAGCTCGAGAGCGATCCGTGGTCCGAGATCGGCACCAAGTTCCCGATCGGCAAGAAGATCAAGGGCACCGTCACCAACATCACCGACTACGGCGCGTTCGTCGAGCTGGAGCCGGGCATCGAGGGTCTCATCCACGTTTCGGAAATGTCGTGGACGAAGAAGAACGTGCACCCCGGCAAGATCCTGTCGACGACGCAGGAAGTCGACGTGGTGGTGCTCGAGGTCGATCCGGCCAAGCGCCGCATCTCGCTCGGCCTCAAGCAGACGCTGGAGAATCCGTGGCAGGCTTTCGCCTCGAGCCATCCGGTCGGCAGCCAGGTCGAGGGCGAGGTCAAGAACAAGACCGAGTTCGGCCTGTTCATCGGCCTCGAAGGCGACGTGGACGGCATGGTCCACCTCTCCGACCTCGACTGGACCCGTCCGGGCGAGCAGGTCATCGAAGAGTACAATCGCGGCGACATGGTCAAGGCGCAGGTGCTCGACGTCGACATCGACAAGGAGCGCATCTCGCTCGGCATCAAGCAGCTGGCCAAGGACTCGGTCGGCGAAGCCGCGACGTCAGGCGAACTGCGCAAGAACGCGGTCGTCACCTGCGAAGTCATCGGCGTCAAGGATGGCGGTCTGGAAGTGCGGCTGGTCGACAGCGGCATCGAGACCTTCATCAAGCGCTCCGACCTCAGCCGTGATCGCGACGAGCAGCGCCCCGAGCGCTTCACCGTCGGCCAGAAGGTCGACGCCCGCGTCATCGCCTTCGACAAGAAGACCCGCAAGCTGCAGGTCTCGATCAAGGCGCTGGAAATCGCCGAAGAGAAGGAAGCGGTCGCACAGTACGGCTCGACCGACTCCGGCGCTTCGCTGGGCGACATCCTGGGCGCCGCGCTGAAGAAGCAGGGCAACTAAGTCCTTCGCAACGCGAAGCTCTTCCAGAGCCCAAAAACAAAACCCCGCCGGATCGCTCCGGCGGGGTTTTTCTTTGGAGCGGTTCAGCGCTTGATAGATTCGCCGACCCGCTCCAACTCTTTGTTTTCACGCAATTCCCAAGGGAAACCGCTACGCGTTCTTCCCGGGAAAACCGTTACGCACTTTTCCTGGAATTGCTCTCGGCGAAATGCTCTTGAAGTTCAGGCCCTGCCGTAGAGCGGCACCAGCGTTCCGCTCATTGCCCGGTTGGTGGGCGAGACGAGATAGGCGATTGATTCGGCCGCAGCTTCGAGGCTGACCCATTTGGTGAAATCGGCATCCGGCATGTCGGCGCGGTTCGCCGGCGTGTCGAGCGTCGAGGGGGCCACGGCATTGACCAGGATGCCATTGGCCTTGAGCTCTTCCGCCATGGCCACGGTCATGGCAGCGACCGCCGCCTTGCTGGCGGTGTAGGCGACCATCCCGGCGCCGCGCCTGGGGTCGAGCCCGGCGCGCGCGGTGACATTGACGATGCGGCCGGCAGAGCCCGACGCCAGCATCGAGCGGATAGCCGCACGGCTGCACAGGAAGGTGGTGCGGGCGTTGGTGTCCATCATCTCGGCGAAGGATGCCGATTCGATCTTTTCCACCGGTGCCATGGCAAAGCCGCCCGCCAGATGGATCGATCCCCACAAGGCAGGGACCTGAGAATAGAAGGCTTCGACCTTGGCGGAGTCCGACAGGTCGACATTGTGCGCCAGCTTCACATTGTCGTGCGCGGTGAAGGGGAAGTGCTGAGGTGCCGCAGCGTGCGCGTTCGGCACATGACAGATCGCGCCCTGCTCCAGCAGCCTGCCGACCACCGCCCCACCGAGCGCGCCGGTTCCACCGGTCACAACGATATGCCTGCCTTCAAGTGTTTCCGTCATCCTGGACCGCTCCTGTCATTTTTATGACTTTTGTCGTTGGTTAGCCGCGCCGACGCGAAGCGTCGCGCCTTTCAGTCAATCACTCAACCGATATCTCGACATGGCAGCCGTCACGTCTTTGCATGCGTCAGCGCACCGTCGAATAGCGAAGCCGCCCGGACGCGGCTCATGCCTTCCAAGACTAAGCCGGCAAATGGTCCGCTTCCGGACGGGGACCAAGGCCGGCATGGATGGTTCAAACGACCGTGATTTCGATGACACGTGGCAGTCCCGTTGCCCGGGCGTGCTTCAGCGCCTGTGGCAAGGCGTCGATGTCGGCCAGCCTTTCGGCTGATATGCCATAGGCTTCGGCAAGCTTGCAGAAATCGGGCGGCGCCGGCGACACGCCGACAGGTTCCACGCCGACATCGAGCATCGAGGTCTCGATCTCGCGATAGCCTCTGTTGTTCCAGACGACGAAGATGACAGGTGCTTCGGAATCGAGTGCTACGGCTATCTCCGGCAAGGTGAACTGGAAGCCGCCGTCGCCGGTCAGGCAGACAACCGGGGCATCGGGCATGGCGAGTGCCGCGCCGATCGCCGCCGGAGGGCCATAGCCCAGCGCGCCGAAGCCGGTCGCGGCATTGAACCAGCCGCCGGGCCGGTCGTGGTCGTAGTAGAGGTTGGCGGCGTAAATCGGCTGGGTGGAGTCGCCGACGATGATGGCTCCGGGCAAGGCATCGCGGATCATTTCCACGGCATGCACCTGCGCCGCATAGGCCGGGCTCAACTCGGCAAAGGCGGCCTTTCGCCCCGCCGCGGCGCGGCCATGGCCGTCTTCGCCGGCGCTGTGGGCGGGATCGATCGCCGCAAGCAGGGCCTCGATCGCCACGGCGCAATCGGCCTGGATGGCGATCGTCGCCGGGCGCCGCGCAAGCTGGTCGGCGCCGATGTCGATACGGATCAGGTTCGAAGGCAGCACGAAGCCGCCGTCGCCATAGCCGTCATAGTCGGTCGGACCGAATTCGGTGCCGGCGGCGATCACCAGATCTGCCTCGGCCATCAGCGCGCGAACCGCTTTCAGGCTTGGGCTTGCCGGCACGCAAAGCGGATGACCATGCATCAGGCCGCGTGCGTTGGTGGTCTCGACAACCGGCGCGCCCAGTCTTTCGGCAAGCCGCCGCAGTGGAGCTTCCGCCTTCCTGGCGCCGCCGCCGGCAAGGATCATCGGACGGCGCGCTACGTTGATTAGCTTCGCCGCCTCGGCAATTGCCCCGGCGTCCGGAGCGGGCGGGGCGGCATTGCTCAACGCAGCCGCAAGACCGTCGGCGGGCTTCACCATGACGTCGGTCGGAATTTCGATGTGCACCGGTCCTGGACGCGCGGACGAAAACAACGCGAAGGCACGGGCGAGCGCGCCCGGCAGTTCTGCGGCCTCGGTGATGCGCTCCGAGAACAGCGCTACCTTCTCCATCATGCCGCGCTGGTCGGGCAATTCATGCAGGAAGCCGAACCCCTTGCCGAGCGTGTCGGTGGCGTTGACGCCAGAGATCACCAGCATCGGCACCGAATCGGCGCGCGCCTGGCCCATGGCGGTGATGGTGTTGGTCAACCCCGGCCCGGTGATGACGAAGGCGACGCCCGGCCTGCCGCTGGCGCGGGCGTAGCCGTCGGCCATGAAGCCGGCGCCCTGTTCGTGGCGCGGCGTGACATGGCGGATCCTAGACCTCGCCAGGCCGCGATAGAGCTCGACCGTGTGGACGCCGGGGATGCCGAAGACGGTGTCGACACCATGGGCCTCGAGTAGCGAAATGAGCGCTTCGCCGATGGTGGTCATTGCTTTACTCCCCTGTCTCTTTGTTCTTAGTTCTTACGCAATTCCCAAGCGAAAGCGCTACGCGCTTTTCCTGGGAAAACCCGTTCTCATTTTTCCTGGAATTGCTTGAGCGGCGCGAGGCCGAGCTCGGCCTCGACAGCCTTGATGCCAATCGCCGCCAATTCGCCGGGCGAGAACATCTCGCCGGCCAGGCAGCCTTCGATCCAGAGCCCGTCGATGATCGCATTGATCGCGATGGCATGGTGGCGCAGCTCGCCTGCGTCCGGCTTGTGCTGTTCGGCGGCGAGCACTTCGGCCACGACCGCTTCCACCTCGTTGCGAAAGCCAAGGTAGCCGTCGCGGTGGGCGCGGGCCAAGGCAGGATCGGCACCGGCGCGGCCGAGGAAGGTTGCCCAGAGCGAAAACACCCGCGCGTCGATGATCGGCGCATTGAGGTTGGCGGTGACGAAGGCCGCGAGGCGTTGGCGCGGCGAGGCATCATCCATGACCAATGCCGCTTTCGCCTGCTCGGTCATGCGGCCGACCAGCGCCGTATAGGCTTCCTGCAGCAATTCTTCCTTGCCTGGGAAATAATGCCGGATCAGCCCGGCGGTGACGCCGGCACGCAATGCGATGGTGCGCAAGGTGGCACCCTGCAGGCCATATTCCGCCACGCTGTCCAAAGTCGCTTCGATCAGATCCTGCCGCCGCCGCCCCTCGCCCTCGCGACGGAACTTACGGCGCGCATTCATTGGCGCAGGATCGGTCGCGTCAGGCATGTCGGCCCGCCTTCGCAGGCGATGCAGAGCGCATCCGCCTCAAAGATTTCAACCGTGCAACCGGCGGCTTCCATCGCCGCCTTGGTCCTGGGAAAGCCCGCGACGGCAATGACCTTCAGCGGGCTGGTCGGCAGGACGTTCAGGCTGAGGCCGTTGGAAGCGGCGAATTCTTCGGCGTCGCCTTCGACCAGCCGGATGCCGCGCGCCTTCAGCGTCTGGTAGAACGGGGCCGGCAAAAGCGGCGAATAGACCAAAGCGAGGTCGTCAGCCAGCGGGCTAATCACCGACATCAAATGCAGGCAAGCTTCTTCGCCCTGCCACAGCGGCAGATCAAAGCCGTAGACGGAAATGCCCAGCGGCGTCAGCAGGTTGGAAACCTGCTGGATACCTTCCTGATTGGAGCGGACACCGCGCCCGATCGCCAGCGTGCGGGCATCCACCCACACACAGTCGCCACCTTCGACCTGGCCTGGAGCCTCGACGCGGCCAAGGATCGGGATGCCTAGTCTTTTGTAGGTTTCCTCATGCAGCGAGGGCTCGCTGGCGCGCAACGGCTTACCCATGGACAGGATCAGCGCGCCGCGGTCGGTCATCAGCGACGGGTCGTGCGTGAATACCGAATCCGAAAGTCCGTCCGCCTTGTCCTCGATCCATTCGATCTCGGCGCCGGAAGCCGCCACCAGGTCAGCAAGGACCGCGTGCTGCGAGGCTGCTTTCGCCGGGTTGAATCCCGGACCATAGTGCCAGGCGGCCCTGTCGGCGTCACGCATGGCGTTGGCCGCCGACCGCATCAGCACGCGCCGCAGCGGCGCCGCCATGGACTGTGATCCGAAAGCGCTCATCGATGCCCTTTTTAAGCTGAAAAAAATCGGGAAAATTTCATGAGAGGTTATTTATACACTTGCACAACAAGGCCGCAAGTGCCGTAATGAGCGGGATTGACGGGCTCGCTCTGTTGGGTCCATGCTTGAAGTCTGGAGCGGGGCAGTACAGCGTATGTTGATTAGCCGGATAGACGTTCGACGAACCGCCGGCGGCCATATGGAGGTCTTTTGGTGAGCGCTGTGGCAGCTGCCAAAGTCCCATCAGGCGAGGTGCAGGACAGCGCCGCAGAAGCCATCCATGTCGAGAACCTGCACAAGAAATTCGGTCAACTGCATGTGCTGAAGGGCGTATCGCTGTCGGCGCGCGACGGCGAGGTCATCGCCATCATCGGCGGCTCGGGCTCGGGCAAATCGACGCTGCTGCGCTGCATCAACTGCCTGGAAAATCCGACCAGCGGCATCATCCGGGTCAATGGCGAGGAGATCAAGCTCAAGGCGGACAGCCACGGCCACACCATCCCGGCCGACCGCAGGCAGATCGAACGCATCCGCTCCAAGCTCGGCATGGTGTTCCAGAACTTCAACCTGTGGAGCCATATGACGCTGATCGAAAACGTCATCGAGGTTCCCGTGCACGTGCTGGGCGTCAAGCGCGACCAGGCAATCGCCCAGGCCGAAAAGCTGTTGGCGCGCGTCGGGCTCGCCGAGAAACGCGATGTCTATCCGGCCTATCTCTCCGGTGGTCAGCAGCAGCGCGCCGCGATTGCTCGCGCCTTGGCCATCAATCCGCGCGTCATGCTGTTCGACGAACCGACCTCGGCCCTCGACCCCGAACTGGTCGGCGAAGTGCTGAAGGTGATCGGCGATCTGGCGCGCGAAGGCCGCACCATGGTGCTGGTCACCCACGAAATGAAATTCGCCCGCGAGGTCGCGACCCACGTCGTCTACCTCTACAACGGGCTGGTCGAGGAGGAAGGCCCGCCGGAGCAGATCTTTGGCGCGCCCAAATCCGAAAGGCTCAAGCAGTTCATCCGCAACATCGGCTAGGGACAGGCCGGGACGGAAGAAAACCGGGAACCAACAACAAACTGGGAGTTCTGAAAATGAAGACTGTTCTGAATACATTCGCCGCGGCACTGCTGCTCGGCGTCGCCGCCATGGGCGTGGCCAAGGCCGATCCGGTCAAGATCGGCGTCGCCGCCGAACCCTACGCGCCCTTCACCTCGCCCGATGCTTCGGGCAAATGGGTCGGCTGGGAAATCGACTTCATCGACGCCGTATGCGCCGAGGAAAAGCTCGACTGCGTCATCACCCCTGTCGCCTGGGACGGCATCATCCCGGCGCTGACCACCAAGAAGATCGACCTTATCGTCTCGTCGATGTCGATCACCGACGAACGCAAGAAGACCATCGACTTCTCCGACAAGTACTACAACACGCCGACCGCGATCATCGGCCCCAAGGACCAGAAATTCGGCGCCACGCCCGACGATCTCAAGGGCAAGGTCCTCGGCGTCCAGGTGTCGACGGTGCATGCCGTCTACGCCAAGAAGCACTTCGGCCCGACGGCATCCGAGATCAAGGAATACCAGACGCAGGACGAAGCCAACAACGACCTTGCCGCCGGCCGCCTCGACGCGGTGCAGGCCGATTCCATCGCGCTGAAGGAGTTCCTCAAGACCGACCAGGGCAAGGCGTGCTGCGATCTCAAGGGCATGGTGGCCCCTGACGACGAGGTGCTCGGACCGGGCGTCGGCGCCGGCGTGCGCAAGGAAGACACCGATCTGAAAGAGAAGATCAACGCCGGCATCAAGGCGATCCGCGCCAACGGCAAATATGACGAAATCTCGAAGAAGTACTTCGATTTCGACATTTACGGCGGCGCCACGCAGTCGAACTGACGACCCTCGCATGGCCGGAGGACAGGGCGTTGACGCCTCATCCTCCGGCCGGCCTGTCCACGCATGCTTGCCGCCGGCCGCAGGTGCCGGCGGATCGAGCCAGCAATCCGGGGGCGACGCTGATCGAATCCTTTCTTCCGGCCTCGGCGGCCGGCATCGTCGAACTTCTCTCGCCCGCGCCCGTCGGCTGGGGCGGGACGCTCCTGGTCGGGCTCCTGCATTCGCTGGAGATCGCCGTCGGCGCCACCATCGTCGGCCTGCTTATTGGAACCTGGGGTGCCTATGGCAAGCTTTACGGCGGACCCGTGGTGCGCGACCTGTTCGCGGTCTACACCACCGTGGTGCGGGCCGTGCCGGAACTGGTGCTGATCCTGCTGCTCTACTATGCCGGCACCGACCTGATAAACCAGGTGCTGGCCGCCATGGGCTACCAGCGTGTCGACATAAGCGGGCTGGTGGCCGGCATCGCCGTGCTCGGCTTCGTCCAAGGCGCCTATTCGACGGAAGTCATCCGCGGCGCGATCCTCGCCATTCCGCAGGGCCAGATCGAAGCCGCCCGCGCCTTCGGCATGTCTCCCGGCCTTCTGTTGCGGCGCATCACGCTGCCGGCGATGTTGCCTTTCGCCATTCCGGGCCTCGCCAATCTGTGGCTGATCGCCACCAAGGACACCGCTCTGCTGGCCGTCGTCGGCTTCTTCGAACTGACGCTGGCGACACGACAGGCGGCGGGCGTCACCAAGGCCTATCTGATTTTCTTCCTCGCCGCCGGCGTGCTCTATCTCTGCGTGACGCTGGTTTCGAACTTCCTGCTTGGCCGCGCCGAAAAATGGGCGCGGCGTGGCATGCCTTCGATCAAGGATGCCCGCTGATGACCGGTGAAACAGTCATCATCGATACGGCGGCGCGCGCTTCGCTCTGGCTGCAGCCGCATCGCATCGTGCTGATTCTCATCGCGGTGGGGCTGGTGGCGTCGGCTGCCTTCTTCATGCGCTGGGACTGGCTGCCGCAATATTGGGAAATGGGCCTGATGGGCATCTGGCGTGCCCTGTGGATCCTAGCCGTCACCTGCGCGCTCGGCTTCATGATCGCCGTGCCGGTCGGGCTAGCGCAGGCGGCAGGCTCGATCTGGGTCGCGGCTCCGGCGAAAGTCTTCTGCACCATCATTCGCGGCACGCCGCTGCTTCTCCAGCTATGGCTGCTTTATTACGGGCTGGGCTCGCTGTTCCCGCAATATCCATGGATCCGCGAATCCTGGATGTGGCCCTATCTCAGGCAGGCATGGCCATACGGCGTGCTGGCGTTGACTTTGTCCTTCGCCGGCTATGAGGGCGAAGTGATGCGCGGCGCCTTTGCCGGCGTGCCCAAGGGGCAGTTGGAAGCGGCTCGCGCCTTCGGCATGAGCCGCTGGAAGATTTTCCGGCGCATCTGGCTGCCACAAGCCTTCTACCGGGCGCTGCCAACGCTGACCGGCGAGACCGTGCTGCAGCTGAAATCAACGCCGCTGGTGGCGACGATCAGCGTGATCGATATCTTCGCGGTCTCGTCCAAGGTGCGGCAGGACACCTACCTCACCTACGAGCCCCTGCTGCTCTTGGCGTTGATCTATATGGCGATCACCGGCATTCTGGTCTTCGCCTTCAGCCGGATCGAGGCGCGGATCCCGGTCAAGATAGGTTAGGGGAGTAGGGGAGTAGGGGAGTAGGGGAGTAGGGGAGTAGGGGAGTAGGGGAGTAGGGGAGTAGCCAGCCACTTCCGCATTCACATTTCCATCCCCGTTCGCTATTCACCGCGCACAATTCCCTATTCCCTATTTCCTTAGGACCGTCATGATGCAACTCAGTCTCGACCAGGCAAAAGGACTGTGCCGGATGGCGGCACTTGGGGCCGGCGCCAATGAGGAGGCGGCGCAATCGCTCACCGCCTCGATCATCGCCGCCGAGGCCGAAGGACTTGCAGCCGTCGGGCTGTCGCATTTCATCGATTACCTCGAAGCGCTCGAGGCCGGGCGCATCGACGGCAATGCCGATCCGGTGATCACCCGGCCGGCACTGGCCGTCTATCTCTCGGACGCACGCGGCGGGCTGGCGCATACCGGCTTCGACCGTACCATCGACGACCTCGCCAAGGCGGCAAGACTGTTCGGCGTCGCCATCTTCTCGCAGAAGAACGCCTATACGTGCGGGGCGCTCGGCTACTTCACCGGCCGGCTGGCGGCGCAGGGGCTGGTGTCCTTTGCCGCCACCAATGGACCGGCCGTCCTGGCCGGCTCGGGCTCGGTCAAGCCGGTCTACTGCACCAATCCGATGTCGTTCGCCGCGCCCGCCGCCGACGGCGCGCCGCTGGTCATCGACCAGTCGTCGAGCGCGACCGCTTTCGTCAACATCCGCAAGGCCGCGGAAGACGGCAAGAAGATCCCCGAAGGCTGGGCGCTGGACGCCAGCGGCAATTCGACGACCGATCCAGCCGCCGCCATGAAGGGTGCCATGCTTGCCTTTGGCGGCCAGCGCGGCGCCAACATCGCTCTGATGGTCGAGGTGCTGGCGGCGGGCCTGTCGGGCGCCAACTGGTCGCTCGACGCGCCGTGGTTCAGTGGCGGCCCCGACAGTCCGGGAACCGGCCTGTTCGTGCTTGCGGTCGAGCCCAAGCTGCTCGATCCCGATTTCGAGCAGCGCATGAAAGACCAGCTCGACCGACTGCGCCGGCGCTATGGCGTGCATGTGCCCGGCCGTGCCCGGGCCGAAGCGGCCGAGAAGGCGCAGGCGCGCGGCATCACCGCGCCCAAAGCAGTGATCCAGCGTATCTCCGAATTCGCCGAGCGCTATTCGGCCTGAATAATTTCTGTTATTTTCAGATAGTTACATGACCCTCCCCGCCCGAGGCGCGGTTGTGCGCGCTTTTTTGCGTTTGCCCTGAACCTTTTCCGACGCTCGGGCGACCAACGTTTGTGCAGGGCAAGGCGTGCTTGCCCGATCCAGACCGGGGAACAGCAAAATCCAATCGAAAGTCTGCTCCGCGCGAAAGGCATCGCCCTTCGCGTCCCGGAAACACAACCTCGAATCAAGGAAGATCATCATGACCAATACCAAGACCACCATCCTGACCGCCGTCCTCCTGCTCGGTTCCTTCATGGGCGCCACGCAGGCGGCCGATTTGAAGGCCGCACCGGTCAAGCCGGCCAATCCGGGCGTCATCACCGCGCCGAGCGGCGGCGCCACCGAGGACCACTACTGCAAGAACGGCCACGCCAAATTCGCCAACTGCAGCGCTGATTTCATCGCCGCCTGCAAGAAGGTTGGTGGCACCATGTCGGATGTTCAGGGCTGGGGTGGGCGTACTTGCTTCACGCCCTCCTGATACCGTCTCAGGTCAGGCCGCTCGTCGGCCCCTGACACCTCATGGATGTCACCCGGAAAACCCCGCCTCGGCGGGGTTTTCTGCATTTCTCGTTCGTGACGCCAAAACATGATTTCAAAAGTTAACTTTTGTTAACTTGACTTGGTTGCAACCCTCCGGCGTTTGCGAAAGGCATTGTCACAAAACAGGAGCTCCGATGTCCGCGACCACCGACCCCTCCCACGGCAAGCTGATCATTCCGACGCTTGGCCGGCTGTATTCGTCGCTGCATGATGCAGGCGAAA
Source organism: Mesorhizobium sp. M8A.F.Ca.ET.218.01.1.1 (assembly GCF_004791165.1). Classification (GTDB taxonomy): domain Bacteria; phylum Pseudomonadota; class Alphaproteobacteria; order Rhizobiales; family Rhizobiaceae; genus Mesorhizobium. The sequence continues at coordinate 763,457 of NZ_SRUZ01000001.1, forward strand.
CCGTGCTGCGCGTCATCGCCGGCGCGTTCCTCACCATCCACGGCTCGCAGAAGATCGCCAACCCTTTCGGCGCCGCCGAAATGGTCGAAGGCCTGGGCTTCTATCCCGGCGCCTTCTGGTCGTTGCTTTTGGCCTGTGCCGAATTCTTCGGCGGCATCCTGATCGCCATCGGTCTTCTGACGCGGCCCGCCGCCTTTGCCGGCCTGTTCGTGCTGCTGGTGACCGTCTGGTTCCACTGGGTCACCATGGGCCAGGGCTTCTCGGGCGCTGAAAAATCGCTCCTGTGGGCCGCGATCCTGCTGTTCTTCGTCATTCGCGGCGGCAACCGGCACTCGGTCGATGCCCGCCTCGGCAAGGCATTCTGACACACCCGAAAGAAGGGCGGCAGCGACGACGCGTCACCCTTTGCCTTTGGCGCAAAACGGACTATGAAACGGCTCAGCCAAGCCATCTGGAACGCGCGCCGGAGCCCGTCATGACCGAAATCCTGCAGACCCCAAAGCTTGTCGTCGTCTTTGGCGGGTCAGGCTTTGTCGGCCGCCATGTCGTGCGGGCGCTGGCCAAGCGCGGCTATCGCATCCGGGTCGCCTGCCGGAGGCCCGATCTTGCCGGCCATCTGCAGCCGCTCGGCAATGTCGGCCAGATCCAGCCGGTGCAGGCCAATGTGCGCGTGCGCTGGTCGGTCGACCGCGCCGTGCAAGGCGCCGACCATGTCGTCAATCTCGTCGCCATCCTGCATCAGAGCGGCCGGCAGAAATTCTCCGCCGTGCATGATTTCGGTGCTCGCGCGATCGCCGAGGCGGCGCGCTCCGTCGGCGCCGGGCTCACCCATATTTCGGCGCTCGGCGCCGATCTGGACTCCGAATCGGATTATGCGCGCACCAAGGCGCTGGGCGAGAAGGCGGTGCTGGAGACGATCACTGACACCGTGATCTTCCGGCCGTCGATCAATTTCGGGCCGGAAGACAGCTTCTTCAACCGTTTCGCCAATATGGCGCGTTATTCTCCGGTGCTGCCGCTGATCGGCGGCGGCCACACCAAGTTCCAGCCGGTCTATGTCGGCGACGTCGCCGAGGCGGTGGCGCGCTCGGTCGACGGCAAGATCGATGGCGGCCAAGTCTACGAGCTTGGGGGCCCCAACGTGCTCACTTTCAAGGAGTGCATGCAGGAACTGCTCACCGTGATCGAGCGCAAGCGCATGCTGGTGCCGGTGCCGTGGTGGGTGGCAAACATCCAGGCCTCGATCCTCGGGCTCCTACCCAATCCGCTGCTGACCAAGGACCAAGTGATGCAGTTGCGCGAGCACAACATCGTTTCGGACGAAGCCGCCAAGGCGAACCGGACACTGGCGGGGCTCGGCATTCAGCCGCAATCGATCGCGACGATCCTGCCCAGCTACCTCTGGCGCTTCCGCGCCGCCGGCCAGTTCCAGCAGCGCAAACCAGCCGTATAAGTGAGTGCAGTAGGCCAAAGGCGTGTTGGGATTCAGGTCAGGCCGAGTCGAGAACGCAGGCGGGCATCACTTGAATATCGGCACACCTAGCGAGGCGTGACCTGCATCGGCAGACCGCCTTGCGGCTGCGTGGTCAATTTCTGCACCGGCCAGGGTTTTGTGTCGGCCGTCGTGTCGAAGCGGAAGCGGGACAAAAGTACGGCGAGCGCGATGATCGCCTCCTGCATGGCGAAGCTGGCGCCGATGCAGACGCGCGGACCCGCGCCGAAGGGCAGATACTGGAAACGGTCGATCTTTTCACGGTTCCCCGGGTGGAAGCGTTCGGGCAGGAAGGCGTCAGGCCTGTCCCACAGCTTCCTGTGGCGGTGGACGACCCACGGCATCACCAGCACGGCGGCGTACTTGGGGATGTAGAGATCCTTCCACATTTCGGGCTCGATTGGCTCGCGATTGATCGACGGCGCCGGCGGATAGAGCCGCAGCGCCTCGTCGAAGGCGGCGCGGGTCAGCGGCATGGCGTCGAGCCACTTCGTCGGATCGGGCTCGCGCGCCAGCACCTGGTCGATCTCCCGTTCGATCCGGTCACGCTCCCAGGGCGATTCGGCCAGGCAATACAGCGTCCAGCCGAGCGCGCGCGCCGTCGTCTCGTGGCCGGCGCCGATGAAGGTGATGATGTTGTCCTCGACTTCCGAGCGCGTCAGTCCGTCGGGGCCTTCGGCCTTGAGCAGCAGCGTCAGGAAATCCTTGGGCACGGCATCGGGATCGCGCCTGAACTTTTCTTCGCGCATCCTGACCGTGTCGGTCACGATCTTGCGGAAATAGGCCATCGTCTTGCGGCCGCGGATGCGGGTCAGCCGCGGCAGCCAGTCGGGGGCGCGCAACAGGTCGAGCGGATCGACGCGGCCCATGGTTTCGAACAGGCGATCGATCTCGTTTTCGAAACTGCCCGGCTCGCCCGCGATCTCACCGGAAAACAGCGTCTCGGCCAGGATGTCGTAGGTGAGCAGCGTCATGTCTTGGGCGATATCGGACGTGCCGCCCGCCTCGTAACGGGTGACGAACTCCAGCGTGCGTTTCAGCATCGGCTGTGCGAAGCCGAAAATGTGGCGCGGCGTGAACACCGGCGCCATTGCCTTGCGCGACCGCTTCCACACCTCGCCCTCGGCGGTCAGCAAGCCGTCGCGCAGGATTGGCCTCAGGATCTTCTGGCGCACCGTCGCCATCTTGTAGTTCTTGGCGTTGTCCACCAGCACATGGCGGATCAGTCCGGGATCATTGGCGATGACCAGCGGCCCACCGGCGCCCTTGGCCGAAATCCAGGGTTCGTTGTAGGTCGGCTCGCCCCAGAGTTCGAGCGGATTGCGATAGACGATGCGGATCATCTCCAGCGTCGAAGGCGGCGATGTGCGCGGCTTCGGGGCGGGAGGAACGAAGGGGGCGGGCTGAGTATCCATGAAGTGCTCCGCTGCTCCCATCAATGTAGTGGCTGGCACACCAGGCGTCCATGTGACCGAACGGCAGACCGGACCGTGGCGGAAGGAACACCAGGGCGGACGGTCTGTTCATCCGATCGTGACCGTTCCGCCAGGGTTCCATCTTGTCCGCTGGAACGCTCTGCCGTAGTGACGGTCACCAACGGATACCGCCCGACAAAGGAGCCTGCCTTGAAGCACCAGTTGAACATCATCATCGGCAGCACGCGGCCCGGCCGCGCCGGTCCGGTTTTTGCCGAGTGGCTGGAGACGTTCGTGCGCGAGCACGGAAAATTCGAGCCAGTGCTGACCGACATCGCCGCCTTCAACCTGCCGGTGCTGGACGAACCGCATCATCCAAGGCTCGGCAACTATCAGAACGACCACACCAAGGCCTGGTCGAAGGCGATCGACGCCGCCGACGCCTTTGTCTTCGTGGCGCCGGAATACAACTATTTCGCGGCACCCGCGATCGTCAACGCGATCGACTATCTCGCCCGCGAATGGAAATACAAGCCCGCCGCCATCTTCAGCTATGGCGGTGTCTCCGGCGGCCTGCGCGCGGCGCAGGCGCTGAAGCCGCTGCTGACCGCTGTCGGGATCATGCCGATCCCGGAAGGCGTCGCGCTGCCGCTGTACCAGAAACTGCTCGACGAGAACGGCGCCTTCGATGCCAGCGAGCAGGTGCGGGGCGGGAGCAAGACCATGCTGGACGAACTGTCGCGCTGGAGCGAGGCGTTGAAACCAATGCGCGCAGCCTGAAAGAGCCGCTCTCAACCCGGCTTGCTCGTGCCATAAAGAGATGGAATGGTCGCCAAATGACTGAGCCGGGGGGCGGTTCGACTTGCGGTTGCTGTTTGCCTTGCTGCTGGTGCTTGCGACCACCGCCATCGCGGTGGCGGAGCGGCGCGTGGCATTGGTCATGGCCGATGACGACTACCGGCTGGTCCGGCCGCTGGCCAACCCCATCCATGACGGCGAAGCGATGGAGGCGGCGCTGAAGAAACTTGGTTTCGACGTGGTGCTCGAAACCAACCGCGATCTCAGGCGCATGCGCCGCGCGCTCGACGATTTCCGCCAAGACGCCAAGGGCGCGGACGTTGCGCTGGTGTATTTCTCAGGCCATGGCGTCGAAATATCGGGCGACAACCGGCTGCTGCCGGTCGATGCCGATCCGTCCTCGCTCGATGCGCTGGACAAGACCAGCCTGCCGCTGGAAGAGGTGGCCGCGACGCGGTCGCGGCCACCGCGAAAGTCGGGCTGATCGTGCTCGACGCCTGCCGCAGCGATCCGTTCTCGGGGAGCGGCGGCGACGGGCGCGGCGCGACCTCGCTGGCCAAGGATGTCGCCGACAAGGTCACGCCGGGTCTTGGCCGCGTCGGGCGGGCGGAAAACATCCTGTTCGCTTTTTCGGCCGCACCCGGCGAGACGGCCGCCGATGGCACCGGCCAGAACTCACCCTTCACCACGGCGCTGGCCAAATATCTCGGCACGGACGGGCTCGAAATCCGATCGGTGCTGACGCTGGTGCAACAGGAGGTCTACGACCTGTCGCGCGGCAGGCAACTGCCCTATGTCGAGAGCGGCCTGCCGAAACTGTTCTTCGCCGCCGCGGCCAAGGAGCAGTTGCCGGAGCGCGAACGGCTGCTGCTGGCCATGGCCGACGTGACGCCGGACATGCGCGGCGAGGTCGAGCGGATCGCCAGCGACGCCGACATACCGCTGGCGCCGCTCTATGGGGCGTTGATCAGCGCCGACACCAGCCATTTGTCGGCCGAGAGCCTGAATGCAAGGCTGCGCGAGGCGGCCGACGCCTTCGTCAAGGTACGCGCCGAGATGAAGACGCTGGGCGCCGACGATCCGCGTGTGACGGAACTGCGCCGTCAGGCCGAGGAGCAGTTGGCCCTGGGCGCCTTCGGCGCGGCACAGGCGAAGCTGGCCGAGGCGGTCGATATCGACGAGGTGTCGCGCAAGGCGCTGAAGGCGAATTTCGCCGACCGGACGCTGTCGCAGGCGGCGACGCTGTTCCTGTCGGCGGGCGCGGCGCGCGCCGACCTCAACTATGCGGCGGCCATCAAGGGCTATGAAACCGTGCTGTCGCTGTATGGCGAGGCCGGGCAGACCTCGCTCAGCCTGGAACAGGCCGACCGTCAGAGCCGCACGCTGGAGGAACTCGGTATTCTTTATACGACGGTGGGCAATGTCGACGCGGCCGGCCGGGCCTTCGCCGCGCTGTTGGCCAATCTCGAGCAGCGGTCGCGTCAGGAAACCGATCCCAGCGTCAAGCGCGATCTCGCCATCAGCCATATCAAGCTCGCCAACACTGAGGTGGCGCAAGGCAACCTGCCGAGCTCGCTCGAAAACTATGAGGCGGCCAGGGGCATGCTGCAGGAGTTGACCGCAAGCGTGCCGGACAAGAAAGACTGGCTCGGTGATCTTGCCATGGCCAATGACAAGATCGGCAACGTCCTGGCGACACAAGGCGATGTGGCCGCGGCCGCCCAGGCCTATCAACAAAGCCTGTCGATCAAGCAGAAATTGGCCGACGCCGAGCCGAACAGCGCCTATCTGCTGCGCGACCTGACCATAACCTATGACGAAATCGGCGACCTTGCCCGTACCGCCGGCCAGTTGGACAGCGCCCAGACGGCCTTTGAAGAGAGCCTGAGAATCCGGCAGGCGCTGGCCGAGAACAAACCCGACGACCTTGAGCGCCAGCGCGCGGTCTCCGTAAGCCACGAGAGGATCGGTGACGTGCTGCGCGAGCGTGGCGCCGCCGCCGATGCGCTCGTGGCCTATAACAAGAGCCAGGCGATCGCCGAAGACCTGGTGCGCCGCGACCCTAACGATACCGACTTGAAGCGCGACCTGTCGATCAGCTACGCCAAGATCGGCAACGCGCTCAACGACCAGGAGAGCTGGCCGGCAGCGCTGGCTTCCTATCAACAAGCGCTGGCCGTAGCGCGTGAACTTGCCGCGAGCGACCCAGGCAACACCGACTGGCAGCGCGACCTTTCGGTCTGTCTGGAAAAGGTTGCCGGTGTGCTTGATGTCCAGGGCAATGTCAGCGACGCACTGCGAAACTACCAGGACAGTCTTGCCATTGCCGACCGGCTGGCCAAGCTCGACCCGGGCAATTCCGACTGGCAACGCGACCTGTCGATCACATTCTCGGAAATCGGCATGCTGGAGACCAAGCAGCGGCATTTCGAGGGTTCCAGGAAGGCCTTCGAAGCCAGCCTCGGCATCCGCCAGAAACTGGCTCAATCCGATCCGAACAATGCGCTTTGGCAATTTGATCTGGTTCAGGCCTACATCAACTATGCGTATGTGGCCAAGGATCCGAAGGCGGTGCTGACCAAGGCGCTGAACCTGACGCTGGAGCTAGACCGCACGGGCCGGCTGGCGCCAAGGGACAAATCCACGATCAAATATTTGCACCGCCTTCTCGCTAAATTCAACGCTCGAAAAAAATAGCCGGCTGGCGGCTCGGCATTTGAGCCGGAAATGCCTGCAAACCTTGGAAAAACCGCCTTTAGCGCCTATATCTAGTCGATATCAGAAGCGCGATTCGGGGCCGATTTTTCGCGCTGTACAAGCGGCATCTAGACAACAGGTTTTCATGAGCGACCAGACCGAGAACACCAACGGCGCTGAAGCCGAATACGGCGCCGATTCCATCAAGGTTTTGAAGGGGTTGGATGCTGTCCGCAAGCGGCCGGGCATGTATATCGGCGACACCGATGACGGCTCGGGCCTGCATCACATGGTCTACGAGGTGGTCGACAACGCCATCGACGAGGCGCTGGCCGGCCATGCCGACCTGGTTTCGGTGACGCTTAATCCCGATGGCTCGGTGACGGTTATCGACAATGGCCGTGGCATTCCGACCGACATTCACCCCAGCGAGGGCATTTCGGCGGCCGAAGTGATCATGACGCAGCTGCATGCCGGCGGAAAGTTCGACCAGAACTCCTACAAGGTTTCTGGCGGCCTGCATGGCGTCGGCGTCTCGGTCGTCAACGCGCTGTCGGCCTGGCTGAAGCTCAAGATCCGCCGCAACGGCCAGATCTTCGAAATGAGTTTCACCCATGGCGATGCCGACGCGCCGCTGAAGGCGACCGGCAGCTACGAGCAGGACAAGCGCCCGGGCACCAATGAGGGCCGCAGCGGCAGCGAGATCACCTTCTTTCCGTCCGCCGAGACCTTCACCATGGTCGAGTTCGACTTCGGCACGCTGGAGCACCGGCTGCGCGAACTCGCCTTCCTGAACTCCGGTGTGCGCATCGTGCTGACAGACGCCCGTCATGCGGACGTCGTGAGGCATGAACTGCACTATGACGGGGGCCTCGAAGAGTTCGTCAAATATCTCGACCGCGTCAAGAAACCGCTGATCGAGAAGCCAATCGCCATCAGGGCCGAGCGCGACGGCATCACCGTCGAAGTGGCGATGTGGTGGAACGACAGCTACCACGAGAATGTGCTGGCCTTCACCAACAACATTCCGCAGCGCGACGGCGGCACGCATCTGGCCGGTTTTCGCGGTGCGCTGACCCGCCAGATCACCGGCTATGGCGAATCCTCGGGCCTGACCAAGAAGGAAAAGGTGTCGCTGATCGGCGACGATTGCCGCGAAGGCCTGACGGCGGTGCTGTCGGTCAAGGTTCCCGATCCGAAATTCTCGTCGCAGACCAAGGACAAGCTGGTCTCGTCGGAAGTCCGTCCCGTGGTCGAAGGGCTGGTCAACGAAGCACTCGGCACGTGGCTCGAAGAGCATCCGACCGAGGGCAAGGTGGTCGTCGACAAGGTGATCCAGGCCGCGGCGGCGCGCGAAGCCGCGCGCAAGGCGCGCGACATCACCCGCAAGACCTCGCTTGGGGTCACCTCGCTGCCCGGCAAGCTGGCCGATTGCCAGGAACGCGACCCGGCGAAGTCCGAAATCTTCATCGTCGAGGGTGACTCGGCAGGCGGCTCCGCCAAGGGCGGCCGTTCGCGGCAGAACCAGGCGATCCTTCCCTTGCGCGGCAAGATCCTCAATGTCGAGCGGGCCCGCTTCGACCGCATGCTCTCGTCCGACATGATCGGCACACTGATCACCGCGCTCGGCACCTCGATCGGCAAGGACGAATTCAACGCCGACAAGCTGCGTTACCACAAGATCATCCTGATGACCGACGCCGACGTCGACGGCGCCCATATCAGGACCCTGCTGCTCACCTTCTTCTTCCGGCAGATGCCGGAGCTGATCGAGCGCGGCCATCTCTACATCGCCCAGCCGCCGCTCTACAAAGTGACGCGCGGCAAGAGCTCGCAATACATCAAGAATGAGAGCGCCTTCGAGGAATTCCTGATCGATTCAGGGTTGGAGGAGGCTTCGCTTACACTTGGCTCGGGGGAAGTGCGGACCGGACAGGATCTGCACGGCGCCGTTGCCGACGCGCTGGCCGTGCGCCAGCTCATCAACGGCTTGCACACGCGCTACAACCGCAACGTCGTCGAGCAGGCGGCGATCGCCGGCGGGCTCAATCCCGATGTCTTCGCCGATCTTGGCCGTGCCAACGCGATGGCGGAGCGGATCGCGCAACGCCTCGACATCATTGCCGAGGACACCGAGCGCGGCTGGACCGGCCGCATGTCGACGTCGAACGAGGGTATCGGCGGCTATGTCTTCGAACGCACCGTGCGCAGCGTGAAGGAATACGCCCATCTCGACATGGCGCTGATCAATTCCGCCGATGCACGCCAGCTCGACCGCTACGCGCAGCGCCTCAGCGAGATCTACGAGATGCCGCCGGTGCTGCGCCGCAAGGATGTGTCCGAAACTGTCTCGGGGCCGCTGGCGCTGCTCAACGCGGTCTTCGCGACCGGCCGCAAAGGACTGACCATGCAACGCTACAAGGGGCTCGGCGAGATGAATGCCGAGCAGTTGTGGGAGACCACGCTCGACCCGAATGTGCGCTCGCTGCTGCAGGTCAAGGTCAACGACGCGACCGACGCCGACAGCCTGTTCTCGCGGCTGATGGGCGACGAGGTGGAACCACGGCGCGAATTCATCCAGGACAACGCCCTGTCGGTCGCCAACCTGGATATTTGACCGACCGCCCATCGGCGCGCCAGGCAATTCCAGAAAGTGCGGAACGGTTTTCCGGGGAAAAGCGATAGCGCTTTCCCCTGGGGGACTTCGTCAAGACAACGAATAGAGCGGTTCCGCGTTTTCGTGAGACAATGAACCGTTCTACGCCGCGCCAGTTTGTTCCATCGCCGGCAAACAAAATCATTTCATAGCCCATCGGAACGGAAGCTCCCGAGAGACATTGTGACAGTATCGATCACAATTTCTCACAAGGAGACATCCATGGGACGCGGCATCTTGCTCTGGTTGCTCGGCATTCCGATTCCGATCATCATCCTCATCATGCTGTTCGTACGGTAGGGGGCCTGAAATGCAGTCCGCCCTATCGGCTGTCAACGTATCCGCTTCGACGGAATCGTCCTCCACCGCGGTCAGCTGGGGACCGATCATTGCCGGCGCCTTCGCGGCCTCGACGCTGACATTCATCCTCATGCTGCTCGGCTCGGGCCTCGGGCTCACTATGGTTTCGCCATGGTCGGGCTCCAGCGCATCGATCACCACCTTCGCGGTGTCCACCGCCGTCTGGCTGGTCATCGTGCAATGGCTTTCCTCCGCTGTCGGGGGCTATTTGGCAGGACGGTTGCGTACCAAATGGGTCGGCATCCACACCGACGAGGTCTATTTCCGGGACACCGCCCACGGCTTTCTCGCCTGGGCGTTGGCCACGCTTCTCGTTGTAGGCGTACTTGGCTCGGCGCTTTCCGCCGCGATTGGATCAGGTGTACAGGCCGCGTCCACCGTGGCCTCGGGAGCCGCCATGGGTGCGTCGGCCGGCGCCTCGGCCAATGCCAGCGGCGCATCGGCCGACAATGCGACCTCCTATCTGGTGGATTCGCTGTTCCGGCCGGCCGATCCGGCCAAGCTCGCGGCCGCCAATCCAGGCGATGAAGCCGCGGCAGCCGGGCAGGCCTCACGTATCCTGATCGCCGGCGCCGTCGCGGGCGAGGTCTCCGCGGAAGACAAGACCTATCTTGCGCAATTGGTCGCCGCGCGCACCGGCCTTTCCGAGGCTGACGCCAAGACACGTGTCGACGCGGTGCTGGCGAAGGCGCAGGACGCGAAGGTCAAGGCGAAGCAGGCGGCCGACACGGCAAGAAAGGCAAGCGCCACCTTTGCGCTTCTCGGTGCCCTGTCGCTGGTCATCGGCGCCTTCATCGCCAGTGCGGCCGCGGCTCTCGGCGGCAGGCAGCGCGACGAAGAGGAAGCCGTTTTCCTGACCAACGGATGAAGGCAAAGCATCAGGACAGCACCAAAGAGCCCGGCATCGACCGGGCTCTTTCTTTATTCGACAGTCAAGATCGGCCGGATCAGTGATCCATCGCCTTGACGATCTCTTCGGTCATCTTCTTGGCGTCGCCGAGCAGCATCATGGTGCCGTCCTTGTAGAACAGCGTGTTGTCGATGCCGGCATAGCCAGAACCGAGCGAGCGCTTGACGAACAGGCAGGTGCGGGCCTTGTCGACGTCGAGGATCGGCATGCCGTAGATCGGGCTGCTCTTGTCATCACGCGCGGACGGGTTGGTGACGTCGTTGGCGCCGATGACATAGGCGACGTCGGCCTGCGCGAATTCGGAGTTGATGTCCTCGAGCTCGAACACTTCGTCGTAAGGCACGTTGGCCTCCGCCAGCAGCACGTTCATGTGGCCAGGCATGCGGCCTGCGACCGGGTGAATGGCGTATTTGACATCGACGCCGTTGGCCTTGAGCTTGTCGGCCATTTCGCGCAGCGCGTGCTGCGCCTGCGCAACCGCCATGCCGTAACCCGGCACGATGATGACCTTCTGCGCGTTCATCATCAGGTAGGCGGCGTCGTCGGCCGAACCCTGCTTGACGGTGCGCTCGATGCCGTCGTCAGCCGCGGCGGCCGCCTCGCCGCCGAAGCCGCCGAGAATGACCGAGATGAAGCTTCGGTTCATGCCCTTGCACATGATGTAGGACAGGATCGCGCCCGATGAGCCGACCAGCGCACCGGTGATGATCAGCGCCAGATTGCCGAGCGTAAAGCCGAGAGCCGCCGCTGCCCAGCCCGAATACGAATTCAGCATCGAGACAACGACCGGCATGTCGGCGCCGCCGATCGGGATGATCAGGAGGATGCCGAGCACCAGCGAGGCGGCGACGATCAGCCAGAACACCAGCTTCGATTCCGTACCGACCAGGAGCACGATCAGGACGACCAGGGCGATGGCAAGTGCGGCGTTGATCAAGTGACGGCCGCCGATCATAATCGGCTTGCCGGACATGCGGCCATCGAGCTTGAGGAAGGCAATGACCGAGCCGGTGAAGGTGATGGCGCCGATGGCGACGCCGAGGCTCATCTCGATCAGGGCCTGGGCATGGATGTCGCCAGCGGTGCCGATGCCGAAGCTCTCCGGTGCGTAGATGGCTGCTGCCGCCACCATGACGGCGGCAAGGCCGACCAGCGAGTGAAAGGCTGCGACCAGCTGCGGCATCGAGGTCATGGCGATGCGGCGCGCGGTGACGGCGCCCACGCCGCCGCCAATGGCGAGGCCAAGCACGATCAGGCCGAAGCGGCCAGCGGACGGGGTTGCCAGCGCCAGCGTGGTGGCAATGGCGATGCCCATGCCGATCATGCCGTAGAGATTGCCCTGGCGGCTGGTTGTCGGATGCGACAGGCCGCGCAGCGCCATGATGAACAGGACGCCGGAAACCAGGTAGAGGAAGGACGCGAAGTTGGCGTTCATGGCGCTCTACTTGTCCTTCTTCTTGTACATGGCCAGCATGCGCTGGGTGACGAGGAAGCCGCCGAAGATGTTGACCGAGACCAGCATCAGCGCGACGAAGCCGAAGCCTGCGGCAACGCCCGAAGCCGCGATACCGACGGCGAGCAACGCACCGACGACGATGACGGACGAGATGGCGTTGGTGACGGCCATCAGCGGCGTGTGCAAGGCGGGCGTCACCGACCAAACGACATAGTAGCCGACGAAGATCGCCAGCACGAAAATGGCGAAGCGGAAGACGAAGGGATCGATGGCGCCGCCCGACAGCGCGTGCGCGGCATTACCGGCGGCCTCGGTGCCGCCCGGGGCATTGGCCAGGTTCTGCACCGCGAGCCTGACGGCAGCACTTGCCTGGTCGAGTTGATCCAGGGCTTTCTGCAAGGTCTGATCCATCACGCGGTCCCTTTCGGCTTAGACGCGGGCGATTTGGGTGCGGCAGGTTTCTTCGCTGCCGCCTTTTTCGGCGCAGGCGTGGACGCATCGGCGACCAAGGTCGTGGCCGGGATCACCGCCGGCTCGACATAGGGCTGCTGGTCCGCCTTGGCGAAGGCCGGGTGAACGACCTTGCCGCCATCGGTCAGCATCGTCGCCTTGACCAGGTCGTCGTCGCGGTTGATGGCAAGCGTCTTGGTCGTCTTGTCGACCAGCGTCTCGAGGAAGGCGAACAGGTTCTTCGCGTAGAGCAGCGAGGCGGATGCGGCGACACGGCCGGGCACATTGAGGTGGCCGACGATCTTCACATTGTTGGCGGTGGTGACGATCTTGCCTGGCTCGGCACCCTCGACATTGCCGCCGCGCTCGACAGCGAGATCGACGAGCACCGAGCCCGGCTTCATCGAGGCGACCATGGCGGCGGAGACGAGCTTCGGCGCCGGCCGTCCCGGGATCAGCGCCGTGGTGATGACGATGTCCTGCTTGGCGATGTGCTCGGCGGTGAGTGCCGCCTGCTTGGCCTGGTATTCCCTGGACATTTCCTTGGCGTAGCCGCCGGCGGTCTCGGCGGCCTTGAACTCCTCGTCCTCGACCGCCAGGAATTTTGCGCCGAGCGAGGCGACCTGTTCCTTGGCGGCGGGGCGCACATCGGTGGCGGTGACGACGGCACCGAGACGGCGCGCGGTGGCGATCGCCTGCAGCCCGGCGACGCCGACGCCCATGATGAACACTTTCGCTGCAGGCACGGTGCCCGCCGCCGTCATCATCATCGGCAGCGCCCGGTCATATTCCGACGCACCGTCGATCACCGCCTGGTAGCCGGCAAGATTGGCCTGGCTGGACAGGACGTCCATCGATTGGGCGCGGGTGATGCGTGGCATGAATTCCATCGAGAAGGCGGTGACGCCGGCCCTGGCCAAGGCCGCGACGGCCGCATCGTTGCCGTAGGGATCCATGATGGCGATCACCGCGGCGCCAGCTTTGTAACTCTTCAGCTCGGCATCCGTTGGCCGGCGAACCTTCAGCACGACATCGGCCTTGGCGACATCCGAGGCCTTGCCTATGACGGCACCTGTCTTGGCGAATTCTTCGTCGGGGATACGCGATCTCGTGCCGGCGCCGGCTTCGACGATGACGTCGAAACCCAGGCCCGCCAGCCGCTTCACCGTATCGGGCGATGCCGCGACGCGCGGCTCGTTCGCATCGAGCTCACGAGGGATGAAAACCGTCTGTCCCACCGCATGATCCTTTCGGCTGGAACCTGTCTGCGCGACGTGTCGACCGGGATATCCGGCTACGTCAACCGCAAGAGGGTTTTGGAAGGTCTATCGCAGAATGAAGGCGCCGACGGCCATGATCAGCACGAACAGGATGGTCGCCGAAAAAAAGCCGCCCGCGAAGAAGCCGAAAGCCATCGCCAGAAGCAGAGCGCCGCAGAAGAGCGAGCCATATTTGGCCAGCGCCAGAAAGCCCGCATAGGTACGGTCATGCTCGGCATAGTCCATCTTCGCGCCCAGTTCTACAGGACCGGTCGGCGTGTGCTCAGCCATAGGAATACCCCTTCGAAGACATCTTTCAGGCACATACCGAAAAGCTGGGCGCAGAGCAATGGCGCTATTGCCGCATCGCAGCCGACAACTGCCTCAAGGGAAAATTGAAACTGGCCGCCGATGCCGGGCAATCGGCGGCTTTGCGGCACGCTTGACCCGCTGTCTCAGCCGGCCAGATGCGGAAACAGGCCCAGCAGTCCAACGACAATCAGATAGAGCGCGACGATGTAGTTCAGCAGCCGTGGCATGATGAGGATCAGCACGCCGGCAATCAGCGAAATGAGCGGCGTGAGGGCCAGCGAGTGGATGGTCATGACCGTATTCCTTCCCACGAACAATGCGTCACGCCCGGGGCGAACGCCCGTTGGGCAGAATTGCGGCGATACTCGATGGCGATGCCGCTACTCATAACGGCAGATCCGCGGGAAAGGTTCATGATGCCAGGAAGGCGCCCGTTCAGGCAGCGTCGCGATAGTATTTCGCCGTCGGTACGATGGACAGCGGCGTCAGCCGGTTGATGGCCGGATTAGCGAACATCATCCGCTGCTCCACCGCCGTCGACTTAAAGAACGGGAACCGTTCGAGTGTCTGGCGCAAGTTTTCGCCGCAGGGGATTTCGAACAGAGCGATCGGCGCAAGAACACCCGGGAACACCTTGCCCTCTGTCCTCTGAATGGCATGGAAGATGCGAGCATAGTAAGCGGAATGCTCGATCTTGATCGGCGTAAGCACTGCCGTAAGGTTGAAGTAACTGGCGGCCACCATGCCAAGCCTGAGCGTCAGAAAAGGCAGGACTCCGGGCGCGGGCGCACTGTCGGCATCGGTTGCGAAGCGAGTCCCGTCGATGAATGTCTCTCCGCGGGCAAGCCGCTCGGTTAATATTTCCGGATAGGCGTCGACGGACGGCGAATGAGGGTGCTCTCGGGAAATGTAGTGGAGCCGTAGTGTGCTGACCAGGTGTCCATCGAAGTAGACGCCGAACCGATAGGAATTCGGCAGATTGTCCCAGCGATCCTCGAACATCCCGCTGGCGATCGGGCCGCACATGCCCGATTGCAGGTAGGAATGATAGCGAAGGCGGTAGATCGCCTCCAGATCCTCGCCTCCAGTGATGAGACGATAGTCGACATGCTCCAGCAATTGCATGATCGAATGGTTTAGCGCCGACCCAGCATTTGCGCCGGCGCCAGCCCGCGCATCGTTTCTTGCAGCATCCATTCTCAAGTCCTCGTATCCGCCTCTGAACAGGCTATTCGAGTTGAAATGAGACACAAGCCGAAAATTCGACCCTACCAATTTACCACTTGTTAACCTTAACGACCCGAGATTCTGGCGGCAGAGTGGTGTTGGCTAAAGGAGCAGTTTTGGCGTCCAGATCCAAGTTCGCGTGAAAACTACTGAGCGCTTTGCTTGGAATTGTTCCAAGTCACTGCCAAATATGCTGGTTCGTACGAGCCCGCCACACGATCCAAGCAACGCACATTATTGACTTCGATGGGCGGGAATTTGCGGCGAAAGCTAGCCGGCTGTGCGCTTGGCGGCGAGACGCAGATCCGCGGCAAATGGCCAGGTGACGTTCGACATCGTCTCGATACCCGACGCGCTGAGCGCTGCGCCGAACAGGAAGCCCTGGACAAGATCCGGCTTCACCGAATGCATCAAGACCTTAAGCTGCTCGAATGTCTCCACGCCTTCGATGGTGACGGTAAGCCCCAGGATACGGGTCAGATCGACGACGCCCTTCAACAGCTCGAGTGAGCGCGGATTGTGGGTGATGTCCATCACGAACGACCGGTCGATCTTGATCTTGTCGAGTGGAAGCTTATGGAGATAGCTCAGGCTTGAATAGCCGGTGCCGAAATCGTCGAGGGCGATGCGGACGCCGAGCTGCTTCAGTTCCTCGATATATTGGCGGGTCAAGGACTTGTCGTCGAGCAGCGCGGTTTCCGTGACTTCGATTTCTAGGCGGCCGGCGGCGAGGCCGGAGTTCGCCAACGCATCGCGCACCTTCTGGATGACGTCGCGGCTGCGGAAATCCCTGGCCGAGAGATTGACCGAGACGCTGGTCTGGTCAGGCCATTTGGCGCATTCGGTGCAAGCCGCATGCAGCACGAAGGTGCTGATTTCGGAAATGATGCCCATCTCCTCGGCCAGCGGAATGAATATGCTGGGCGAAATCGGTCCGAGATCGGGATGGTCCCAGCGGCAGAGCGCCTCGCAGCTGGCGATGCGCATGGTGTTCATCGCCACGATCGGCTGGTAGACGACCCGCAGGTCCCTGCTTTCCACGGCACTGCGCAGATCCGCCTTCATCAGCTGGCGGTTGCGGAACGCGGCGTCCATCGCCGCCTCGAACAGCCGCCAACCGTTCTTGCCGAGCTCCTTGGCCTTGTAGAGCGCCAGGTCCGCCTTGACGATCATGGCGTCGACATCGGTCCCGCCGACCTTGGACAGCACCGCGCCGGCGCTGGCCTGGATCCGCAACCCGTGGCCCGCGACGTCGACCTCTCCCTGCAGCTCGGCGAAAATCCGGTCGAGCAGGCTCTCCAGGTGGCTCTCATCATCGATGCGGTCGAAGAACAGCATGAACTCATCGCCACCGAAGCGGCTGACGGTAAGGCCTTGCCCGGCGATGGCCGCCAGGCGATCGGCGACGGCGTAAATCAGCCCGTCGCCGACAGGATGTCCGAGCGTGTCGTTGACGCTCTTGAAATCGTCGAGGTCGATCACGGCGAGGCCGCACAGGCGGTCGCGGTCGCCGGAGGCCATCAGTTCGCCGACCAGTTCGTGGAAATAGGCACGGTTGGGAAGGCCGGTGAGATTGTCGTAGCGCGCCATGAACCGGATCTTTTCCTCCGCTTCGACGCGCGCCGTAACATCCTCGAAGGTGATCACGCCGAGTTCCTGGCTGCCTTCGCGCGCGGAGAATTCGTAATGCTGGCCGTTGGCGAGCGAAACAAGCACCTTGCGGTCCCTGCCCTCGCGCAGGGCGCGAGTCAGCTGCGCCTCGACGTAGCGGCAGTCCTTCGGCGCCAGCATACCGCCGGCGACGCCGCGCATCAGAAGGCCGTGGATGGAGCGCCCGAGCAGCGCGTCGGCCGATTTCAGCGACATCAGATGAGCGGCCTCGGCATTGGCGACCGCGACACGCCCGTCAGGGCCGAGCATGACTAGGCCGTGCGACATGGTGTTGAGCGCGCGGTCGAACCTGCGCGTTATGCTTTTCGCCTGCTGGTGGCCGATGACCGCGGAAAAAAGCACATTGCGAACATGGTCGGCGCTGTTGATGGTAATGAACGTCATCGGGAAGATCATCAGACCGAGGACGACAGACGGGGCATCCTGACGCAGCAGGAGCGCAACTGCCATCGGACCGATGAAGGTTACGGAAAAAATCCGCACCATGCGCGGAGAACCGTAGTTGCGGGCGACAACCGTGACCAGGGTTGCCAACGTCAGCGACATCGCCGCCAGTTCGGCGAATGGGTCGGGATACACATAGATCGACACGAAGCACAGCGCACCCAAACCGAGGCCCTGCAAGCAGCCTTTGAAGATGTAGCTGCGCTCCAATCGGTGTGCGTGTTCGACATCGGCAATCATGCCGCCGGTCTTCAGGAAGCTGCGAATACCGAAGTAACGGAGAAGGCTGATCGGCAGTAGAATAAAAGAAAAGGCCAGAAACAACAGATTTTGCGTGCGCTGATAAATCATGAATCCGAGGATCCAGTAGCACGCGCCACCGATCACCAACATGTGCGCGTTGTCGAACAACGACCGCACAAATTGGATATAAACATCCGCGGGGATGCTTTCGGTCTTTGTTTTGCCCATATGGTCGGCCCAACGCTAGGCCTTGTCATGCCACAACCGCCTTAAGAAAGGCTTAGAACAGGGGGTTAAGCAACGGCTTCGGTCCGCCTGCCAAGGCGAGAGGGGCTTACAGCCCGAAAAAGGCTTTGAACATTGGTGGAGGAATCACTCAGCGGCACTGAGAACCGGTATCGGCATCGTTTGGGTCAGCCGCTGGAGCAACCTGCGGCGCTCGCCCGCCGCCTTTTCGGCGCTTGCCCGCCGGACATGGCCGTAGCCGCGGATCAGCGCCGGGACCGAGACCAGGGCTGTCGCGGCCTCGATCTTGCCCGGCGCCAGCGAGTTGGCCACGAGCTGCAGATCGGCTTCGTACTGTGCCAGCAACTGCCGCTCCATGCGCCGTTCGGCGGTGTAGCCGAACAGATCGAAAGCAGTGCCGCGCAGACCCTTCATCGCCGCGAGCACGCGTAAACCCTTCATCATCCAGGGGCCGAAGCTCGATTTCCTCGGTTTGCCGTCATTGCCGCGACGCCCCATGATCGGCGGCGCGAGATGAAATTCGAGCTTCTCGTAGCTCTGGAACTGCTTGCCAAGCTCGGCGGCGAAGGAGCCGTCGGTGTAAAGCCGCGCCACCTCGTATTCGTCCTTGATCGCCATCAGCTTGAACAGGCTTTTGGCCGCGGCCTCGGTCACATCGGTCGAACCCGGCATGGCCTTCGTTTCTGCCGCTCGCAGCGTCGAAATCCTGTCGGCGTAGCGCTTGCCGTAAGCAGCACTCTGATAGGCGGCGAGGAAGGCGACACGGCGGGCGATGATCTCGTCGAGCGTCTCAGCGACCGAAGCGGCCTGTCCGGCCTTGTCGGCGAAGCCCGGCTGGGCGACGAGGCCGCGCACGAAATCCGGCTGATGCGCCGCGCGGCGGCCCCAGCGGAAGGCGGCGATATTCATCGCCACCGCTTCGCCGTTCAATTCGATAGCCTTTTCAACAGCTTCGGCCGAGAGGGGCAGACCGCCGTGCTGGAAGGCAAAGCCGAGCATGAACATATTGGCGCCGAGCGAATTGCCGAACAGTGCGGTGGCGGTGCGGGTGGCGTCGAAGAAATGCGCCTTGTCGTCACCGGCGGCGGACCGGATCGCCTTCTTCAGGCGCTCGACCGGCAGCGAGAAATCGGCCGATCGGGCAAATTCGCCCGGCATGATCTCGGCGGTGTTGGCCAGGAAGATCGTATGCCCCTCGCGCACCGCGGTCAGCACCTTCTTGGCGCCCGACACGACGAGATCGCAGCCAAGTACGAGGTCGGCCTTCCCAGCCGAAACGCGGATGGCATTGATGTCTTCCGGCGTGCGGGCGATGCGGACATGAGTGAACACCGAACCGCCCTTCTGGGCGAGGCCGGCCATGTCGATCATGCCGCAGCCCTTGTCCTCCAGATGCGCCGCCATGCCAAGCACGGCGCCGATGGTGACGACGCCGGTGCCGCCGACGCCATCGATGATCGCCGCCCAGCCCTCGACGCCGAGCGGGAATTCGGCTGGTGTCGGCACGCCTTCAAGTGGGTCGGTCCCGCCGGCCAGGCCTTCGGCCTTGCGGATCTTGGCACCGTGCACGGTGACGAAGGACGGGCAGAAGCCGTTGACGCAGGAGAAGTCCTTGTTGCAGCTCGACTGGTCGATCTTGCGCTTGCGGCCGAATTCGGTCTCCACCGGCTGGATCGAGACGCAGTTCGACTGCACGCCGCAATCGCCGCAGCCTTCGCAGACCAGTTCGTTGATGAAAACGCGCTTGTCGGGGTCGGGAAAGGTGCCGCGCTTGCGGCGGCGGCGCTTTTCGGCGGCGCAGGTCTGGTCGTAGAGCAGGATCGACACACCCTTGACGTCGCGCAACTCGCGCTGGACGAGGTCGAGGTCGTCGCGATGATGAATGGTGGCGCCGGCCGGAAACTCGGCCTTGCCCGCATATTTGTCGGGTTCGTCGGTGACGACAGCGATGCGGTCGACGCCCTCTGCCCGCACCTGCCTGGCGATCATGTCCACGGTCAGCCCGCCCTCATGCGGCTGGCCGCCGGTCATGGCGACGGCGTCGTTGTAGAGAATCTTGTAGGTGATGTTGGCTTCGCTCGACAGGGCGAAGCGGATCGCCAGCGTGCCGGAATGGTTGTAGGTGCCGTCGCCGAGATTCTGGAAGATGTGGTCGCGCCTGGAGAACGGCGCCTGGCCGACCCATTGCGCGCCCTCGCCGCCCATGGCGGTGAAGCCGAGCGTGTTGCGGTCCATCCACAGCGCCATGAAGTGGCAGCCGATACCGGCGGCGGCGATCGAGCCATCAGGTACCTTGGTCGAGGAATTGTGCGGACAACCCGAACAGAAGAAGGGCGTGCGCGAGCCGATGTCGGTGGCGTCCGCCAGCATCGCCTGGAATTGGCGCAGCTTGGCGACCCTTGCCGAAATCTCCTCGGACGGGCCGATGGTCTTCACGATCCTCTCGCCGAGCGCTATGGCGATCTCGTTGGGGTCCAGCGCGCCCTTGGCCGGGAACAGCCAGTCGCCGCGCTCGTCCTTCTTGCCGACAATGACCGGCGGCGAGGCCGTGCCATAAAGGCTCTCGCGCAGCTGCACCTCGATCAGCGAGCGCTTCTCCTCGACGACGACGATGGTGTCGAGACCGCGGGCGAACTCGGAAATGTGCTGCAGGTCTAGCGGCCAGGGGCAGCCGACCTTGAACAGCCGCACGCCGATGCGGTTGGCTCCCGCCTCGTCGATGCCGATATCCTCCAGCGCCTGGCGGACGTCGAGATAGCTCTTGCCCAGCGTGATGATGCCTAGCTTCGGATTGCGGCCGCCCGAATAGACGATCCTGTTCAGCCCATTGGCATGGATGAAGGCGGAAGCCGCGGCACGCTTGTGCTCATGCAGCCGCTCCTCCTGGCCGAGCATGTCGATCTCGTGGCGGATGTTGAGGCCGCCCGGCGGCATGTCGAAATCCGGGACGACGATCTTCAACCGTTCGAGCGAGGCATCGACCGAAGCCGTCGATTCGATGTTGTCCTTGACGCATTTTATCGCCGCCCAGGTGCCGGCAAAGCGCGACATGGCAAAGCCATAGAGGCCGTAGTCGATGATCTCCTGGACACCGGCCGGGTTGAGGATCGGCACCATGGTATCGACGAAGAGGAATTCGGTGGCGTGCGCATTGGTCGAGGATTCGGCCATGTGGTCATCGCCCATGAGCGCAAGGACGCCGCCATGTTTCGACGAGCCGGCGAGATTGGCGTGGCGGAACACGTCGCCCGAACGGTCGACGCCCGGCCCCTTGCCGTACCAGACCGAAAAGACCCCATCATGGGTGCCCTCGCCCAGCAGCTCCGTCTGCTGCGAGCCCCAGCAGGCGGTGGCGGCCAGCTCTTCGTTGAGGCCGGGCTGGAAGACGATGTCGGCCCCGGCGAGCTGCTTTTTCGCCTTCCACAGCTGCATGTCGAGGCCGCCGAGCGGCGAGCCGCGATAGCCGGAGACGAACCCTCCCGTGTTCAAGCCAGCGCGGCGGTCGCGCTCGCGCTGCATCAGGAGCATGCGGATGACCGCCTGCGCGCCGGACAGGAAGATGCGCTCCTTCCCGAGATCGAACTTGTCGTCGAGCGCGACATCATGCAGCGTCATCAGGCATTTCCTCTGCGAAGGCCGCGCGGGGCAGCGGCCAACGTCGGGATCGGATGACGTATCCTTTCTTCCCTTGCAAGGCAGGTCAAACAAAATCGAAAGGACCAGCCAACGCGCAACAAACAGTCCGGCGGATGGTGGACCGCGCATGAAAGCGTGCGCCGACAGCGCGACGGCGCACGAAAATTCCAGACGAAATCGATGCCGTCGGAAGGTGTCAGCCGGCTTTCGAGCAGTCCGGCTTCGGCTCGCCGGGCAGCTTGCCGTCGGGATGGCCGACGAGATCGGGATTGGCCGTATAGAGCTGGTCGATGACCAGCGGCCGGTCGGGCAGGATCGACTGATCTTCCGTCGACATCAGCGTGGTGTCGATGGTCTGCAGGACCGCACCATCGGCGCCCTTGATACTGATGGCGATGGCATAGGGTTTGTTCTTGACGACGCAGGTCAGCGCCGGGCTCTCCAGGCTCACCTTGTCGAGCTTCGGCCAGACCTTCTGCTCGACCACGAATGGTTCACCTCCGGCGGGGTTCTGGAAGCTGGCAACCGCCACCTGGCCCTCGCCCATCGGCTGCAAGGGCCGCAGCGTCACGACATAGGTCGCCCGGGCGAGACGGTAGTTGAAGACGAATATCTTGCCGGAAACCTCGAACAGCTTGCCTTCGCCGCCGGTATCGCGACAGGCGCCGAGGGCCGCGGCGGCAAGCAGCATGGCGCCGGCAGCGAGCGAACGTGAAAATCCTCTAGGCATTCCTGACCTCATTGGCCGCCATGCGGCGGCGATAGTGACGGCTCGCCTTCTGCCTGTTGCCGCACACCGCCATGTCGCACCAAAGGCGGCTGGAATTGCGGCTTCTGTCGACAAACAGCCAGGTGCAGTTGGGGCAGATCCTGAGCCTTGCGACCGTGTCATCGCGCAACAGAGAAAGGGCTGAAACCGCCAGCGCCGCCTCGAAGGCGATCGGCGTCGCCGGATCGCCGAACGGCCGTCCCGGCGCCCCGATCTCGGTCCGGCCGGCAGCCAGGCCGTCTGCACAGGCCCGCAGGAACTCGGGCAGGTCGGCGGTGGAAACCGCGCCCTTCGACACCGCGCCTCGAAACAGCCGGTCGGTCGTCTCGCGGATCGACAGCACGATGGGCGCGATTGCCACCGGCGAGGACACCGCCAAGCGCCTGTCGCCAAGCTCGGCGGCGCGAAAGCCGCTGGCCGCGTCGGCGAAGCGACCGATTTCCCCCGGATCGTCGAAGCGGTCGAACGTGCGCTCCGGATCGCCGCGCAGCACGACGGTATTCGCGGTGTCGAGCGCGAGCAGGCCGCCGGTAAACCGATGTGGGGTCCAGGCAACTGTCATTCCTGGAAATCTAACCGATAAATCGCGTTTGACAAGTTAGATTCGCCGATGCAAACCTCACATGCGCACGGTATCGTCGCCTTTGCCCGATCCGCTCTTGGCGAGATGCTCCGGGCGAGATGCTTCTGGTGTTGTCGAGCATGCTCTATTTCTTCCAGCAGGTGCTGAACGGGCTGCATTCGGGCGCGCTCTATGCCCTGCTCGCCTTCGGCTATGTGCTGACCAACGGCATCCTGCACCGCACCAACCTTGCCTATGGCGCGCTGTTTGCCTTCTGCGGCCAGGCAATGATCCTGAGCGTCGCCTTCGCCTACCAGGTGCTGTGGCTGACGCTGTTGGCCTCGGTGCTGTTCGGCGTCGTCGCGGCGTTCCTCTATGCCGCGCTCATCAGCCATGTCCTGTCGCGCAGCGTCTTTGAACCGTTGGCCGACCGCTCGCCCAACGCGATCGTGGTGACGACGCTCGGCATCCTGCTCGTGCTTTCGGAAGCGAGCCGCATCGCCGCCGACACGCACGATCTGTGGCTGCCGCCAATGTTGGCCGAGCCCATCGTTTTCGCCGAAAGCTCCGGCTTCATGGCGACGCTGACGCTGATCCAGGTGCTCGACTGCGCCGTGGTCCTGGCGGCGGTCGCACTCGCTACATGGGCGTTTGCCCGCTCAAACTTCGGCCGGTGCTGGCGTGCCGTCTCCGACGACCCCAGGGCCGCCGCCCTGTGCGGCGTCGACGTGCGCGGCGTGTTCCGGCGTGCCGTGCTGTTCGGCGGCTTCTGCGCCGCGCTGGCCGGGGTCATGGCCAGCCTCTATTACGGCAATGTCAGCTTCGGTTCCGGCCTTGTCTACGGCCTGAAGATCCTGTTCGTGACCGCTGTCGGCGGCTATCTCTCGCCGCCAAGGGCCGCGCTGGGCGCGGCCGCTTTCGGCATGGCCGAATCACTGTGGGCCGGCTATTTCCCGGTCGAATGGCGCGATGCGTGGATGTATCTGTTCCTGGTGGCCATGCTGATCCTGATCGGCGCCGGCCGCGACACCGGAAAGATCGTCTGAGCCCATCAGACTTTGGTTGCATGACGTTTCGTCAGGCTGCGGTTTTCCACCGCGCCGCAAGGGCCGATTGCCTGCATCCTTCCTCCTCGTGTTGACCAACCGGACCACGCACTGCATACCGTTGGGCCACGCGACGCGACGAAAAAGGGGGATCGCGCGTCACCGCATCAGGGAGGAATGCATGGCAGGGCTGCTCGCTCTATCCAGGGTCATTGACCGCGCCAACGAATTCATCGGCAAATCGGTATCCTGGCTGATCCTGCTGGCGATCCTGGTGAGCGCGGCCAACGCCGTCATCCGCAAGGTCTTCGACATTTCGTCGAATGCATGGCTGGAGCTGCAATGGTACCTGTTCGGCGCGGCGTTCATGCTGGCTGCCGCCTATACGCTGAAGCAGAACGAGCATATCCGCATCGACATCGTCTACGGCCTGTTCTCGCGCCGCGTGCAGCACTGGATCGACCTTCTCGGCCACATCCTGTTCCTGATGCCGTTCGTGACGCTGATGGTGTTCTATTTCGTGCCCTACGTGCGGCTGTCCTTCCACAGCGGTGAAATGTCGACCAATGCGGGCGGCCTGATCGTGTGGCCGGCCAAGGCCATCCTGCTGGTCGGCTTTTTCCTGCTCGCGCTGCAGGGCATTTCCGAGATCGTCAAGAAGATCGCCATCATGCGCGGCGTCATGGATGATCCCAACCCGTTCATTTCCGTGCACGAACAGGCCGAACTCGAAGCCAAGGCGCTCGCCGAAGAGGTGCGCTCGTGATGGAGTTCATCGCCCAGAACATGGCGCCGATCATGTTCGCCTCGCTGATCCTGTTCATGCTGATCGGCTATCCCGTCGCCTTTTCGCTTGCCGCCAACGGCCTGATGTTCTTCTTCATCGGCGTGCTTTTGACGCCCTATTCGGGCGGCGCGATCAATCTCGCATGGCCGCTGCTCTATGCGCTGCCGGACAATTTCTACGGCAGCCGGGTAATGTCGAACGACACGCTGCTGGCCATTCCGTTCTTCACCTTCATGGGCATCGTGCTCGAGCGATCCGGCATGGCCGAGGACCTGCTCGACACTATCGGCCAGCTGTTCGGACCGATCCGCGGCGGCCTTGCCTACGCGGTGATCTTCGTCGGCGCGCTGTTGGCGGCGACAACCGGCGTGGTGGCGGCCTCGGTCATCGCCATGGGGCTGATCTCGCTGCCGATCATGCTGCGCTATGGTTATGACCGCCGGGTGGCGTCCGGCGTCATCGCGGCGTCGGGCACGCTTGCGCAGATCATTCCGCCGTCGCTGGTGCTGATCGTTCTCGCCGACCAGCTCGGCCGCTCGGTGGGCGACATGTATGCCGGCGCCCTGATCCCCGGCCTGGTGCTGACGGGCCTATACACGCTCTACATCGTGATCATGTCGATCGTCCGGCCAAAGTCGATGCCGGCCCTGCCGCTCGAGGCCCGCACACTCGGCCATGGCGTGGTGTCCCTGCTGATCGCGTTGGTGGTGGCCGTGGCGATCGCCTATGCCGCCTACCGTTACCTGGTGCCCGCTCATGGCGACAATGCCGACATTCTCGGCGCGGCCGTCGGCGTCATCTTCATCTACGTCGTCGCGATTCTCGACCGCAGCCTAAACATCAACATGATGTCGCGGCTGGCGCAGCAGGTCGTGATCGTGCTGATCCCGCCGCTGGCGCTGATCTTCCTGGTGCTCGGCACCATCTTCCTCGGCATCGCCACCCCAACCGAGGGCGGCGCCAT
This sequence comes from Mesorhizobium sp. M8A.F.Ca.ET.218.01.1.1, assembly GCF_004791165.1. Lineage (GTDB taxonomy): Bacteria > Pseudomonadota > Alphaproteobacteria > Rhizobiales > Rhizobiaceae > Mesorhizobium. The sequence continues at coordinate 788,857 of NZ_SRUZ01000001.1, forward strand.
GGGTGCGGTCGGCGCGCTGGGCATGGCGGCGATGAAGGGCCGGCTGTCGATGGACGTGATCAAGCAGGCGCTGGCCTCGACGACGCGGCTGTCGTCCTTCGTGCTGTTCATCCTGATCGGCGCGCGGGTGTTCTCGCTGACCTTCTATGGGGTCAACGGCCAGATCTGGGTCGAGCATCTCCTGACCTCGCTGCCGGGCGGCGAAGTCGGCTTCCTGATCGGCGTCAACATCCTTGTCTTCTTCCTCGCCTTCTTCCTCGACTTCTTCGAACTGGCCTTCATCATCGTGCCGCTTCTGGCGCCGGCCGCCGACAAGCTCGGCATCGACCTGATCTGGTTCGGCGTGCTGCTGGGCGTCAACATGCAGACCAGTTTCATGCACCCGCCCTTCGGCTTCGCGCTGTTCTACCTGCGCTCGGTCGCCGCCCGTGTGCCCTATCTCGACCGCCTGACCGGCAAGCAGATCGCGCCGGTGACGACGGGCCAGATCTATTGGGGCGCGGTGCCGTTCGTCTGCATCCAGGTCATCATGATCGGCCTGACCATCGCCTTCCCGCAAATGGTGATGCGCTACAAGGGCACGGCCGTCGATTCCGGCACGATCGACTACAAGGTGCCGGAAGTGCCGGGCCTGTCGCCGCTCGGCGCCCCGCAGGATGGTAGCGCGCCCGCCAGTGGCGGCAACGCACCGGCCGCGCCCGGCACGCCCGAGCTGTCGCAACCGCCGAATTTCGGCGATGCGCCGCCGGCCAAGCCGGCGACACCGACGCCGGACCTGTCGCAGCCGCCGAATTTCGGCGATGCGCCGCCGGCCAAGCCGGCGACACCGACGCCGGACCTGTCGCAGCCGCCGAATTTCAACTGAGCTCGGAGGGGAAGACGCCATGAAAGCCGTGCGGTTGGAGAGAGTGGGCGGCATCGCGCTGCGCGAGGTCGCCAAGCCGGTTCCCGGTCCGGACGAGCTTCTGGTGCGGATCGAGGCCTGCGGTGTCTGCGGCACCGACCGGCATCTTTTCCACGGCGAATTCCCTTGCAGGCCGCCTGTGACGCCCGGGCACGAGTTCGCCGGCATCATCGAGGCCATCGGTAATGCGGTCTCCGGCTTTGCCGTCGGCGACCGGGTCACTGGCGATCCCAACATCGCCTGCGGACGGTGCCCGCATTGCCATGCCGGCCGGGTCAATCTGTGCCGCAATCTCAACGCCATCGGCATCCATCGCGACGGCGGCTTTGCCGATTATGTGGTGATGCCGCAAAAACAGGCCTTTGTCCTTCCCGCAGATCTGAAACCGACGCATGGCGCATTCTGCGAGCCGCTCGGCTGCTGCCTGCACGGTGTCGACCTTGCCGAGATCAAGCCGGGCGGCTCGGTTGTCGTGCTCGGCGGCGGCGTGATCGGCCTGCTCACGGTGCAGCTGGCTCGGCTCGCCGGGGCCACCACCATCATCCTGTCGACAAGGCAAGCCTCGCGCCGCGCGCTTGCGAGGGAACTCGGCGCGACGGCGACGGTCGATCCCACAGCCGCCGATGTGATCGATGCCATCGCCGGACGGGCGGGACTGATGCCCGGCGGCGCCGACGTGGTGTTCGAATGCGCCGGCGTGCGCGACACCGTCGAGCAGTCGATGCGGCTGGCAAGGGCCGGCGGCACCGTCGTCATCGTCGGCGTGACGCCGCAAGGCATGAAGGCGGAATTCGAGCCCTTCGACCTCCTGTTCCGGGAACTGAAGGTACTGGGCTCGTTCCTCAATCCCTATACGCATCGCCGCGCCGCCGAGCTCATCGCGTCGGGCGCGATCGAGATCGACCGGCTGATCTCCAGGCAGGTGTCGCTGGAAGAGGCGCCTGGTGTGATCGCCAATCCGCCCGCGCCGGGCGAGGTCAAGGTGCTGGTGGTGCCAGGCCTGGGCTGAAGTGCGGTCCTTCATCTTGCAACGTTGGCGATTGGCGAAACCGTCGATGACAGCTTCCCTCTCCCCGTCCCTATACGGGAGAGGATGCCGGCAGGCAGGTGAGGGGCGGCGCCAATGCTGAATTGATAAGATGCGCGGTTGGGCTTGCGCCGAGGGCGTTCAATCGCCGAAGCCGGCGCTGCCCCTCATCCCCCTGCCGGGACCTTCTCCCCGTATAGTGACGGGGAGAAGGGACAAGGCTCAACCCTACAGCTTGCCGTTGCGCTGCTGGACCATCATGAACGTATCGTAATTGTATTCGGCAACCTGCGCCCAGAGATAGTGCTCCTTGCGGAAGCCCTTGATCGATTCCCAGATCTTCTTGAAGGGCGCGTTCGAGGCTTCCATTTCGGCATAGACCTCGTTTGCCTTCTCGAAGCACGCGGTCATGATCTCCTGGCTGAACGGGCGCAGTTTGGCGCCGCCGGCCACCAGCCGCTTCACCGCCGGAGGGTTCACGTAGTCGTATTTCTGCAGCATGTTGGCATCGGCGGCCTGGGCGCATGTACGCAGCAGCGACTTGTAGGTCGGCGAAAGCTCTTCGTATTTCGCCTTGTTGAACATCAGGTGGACGGTCGGGCCGCCTTCCCACCAGCCGGGATAGTAGTAATAGGGCGCGACCTTGTAGAAGCCGAGCTTCTCGTCGTCATAGGGGCCGACCCACTCAGCGGCGTCGATGGTGCCCTTTTCCAGCGCCGGATAGATGTCGCCGCCGGCGATCTGCTGCGGCACGACGCCGAGCTTCTGCACCACTTTGCCGGCAAAGCCGCCGATACGCATCTTGAGGCCGGAGAGGTCGGCGACGGTTTTGATCTCCTTGCGGAACCAGCCACCCATCTGCACGCCGGTGTTGCCGCCCGGTAGGCCGAACAGACCTTGCGTGGCGAGGAACTCGTTGAACAGGTCTATGCCGCCGCCATGATAATGCCAGGCATTCATGCCGCGCGCATTGAGCGAAAAGGGCACGGCGGCACCCAGCGCCCATGTCGGATCCTTGCCCCAGTAATAATATGCCACCGTGTGGCAGGCCTCGACCGTGCCGGCCGTGGTGGCGTCGGCGGCCTGCAGGCCAGGGACGAGCTCGCCGGCGGCAAAGACCTGGATCTGGAAATTGCCGTCAGTGGCTTCAGACAGCATCTTGGAGAACACTTCGGCGCCGCCATAGATGGTGTCGAGCGACTTCGGGAAGGACGACGCCAGCCGCCATGTCACCTTGGGGTTGGACTGGGCTATGGCCGGTGCGGCGAGCGTGGCCGCCGCTGCGGCTGCACCGACGCCGGTCACGCCGGCCTTGCGGATGAATGAACGACGATCCATGCAGTTCCTCCCTTTTGGATCAACAGACCGACGCCGGAGACATCCTCCGTACCCGCATCGGCTGGCGAAACAATACACAGGCAGGGGGTCGAGTCCAGCACGGCCACCGTATTTGGCGACGGGGCCATGGGGGCCTGCAACTATAGTCTAACAGGGGATTTCGTGGCCTATGCGACACGCTGAAACTTGGCATGGAAAAATGCCCTGACATCGCCTATTTTGAGGGCAGGACATTCCTTGCCAGATGGAAAACAGACCCAAAATGCAGCAGCCGCTCGTCGCCATATCGACCGACGTCCGTCAATTCGACAACTACACCTGGCATGCCGCGCCGCAACAATATCTGGAAGCGGCGATCGCGGGTGCCGGTGTTTTCCCCCTGCTCGTGCCCTCGTTCGGCGACCGGCTGGACTTCGACGAACTCCTGTCGTCGGTCGACGGCGTCATGCTCACCGGCTCGAAATCCAACGTCGACCCTTCGCTCTATGGCGGCGATGCCAGCGAAGCCAATGGCCCCTATGACACCGCGCGCGACTCCACGACGCTGCCGCTGATCCGCAAGGCGATCGAGCGCGGCGTGCCGCTGCTCGCCATCTGCCGCGGCATTCAGGAGCTGAACGTGGCGCTTGGCGGTACGCTGGGCACCGAGATCCAGGAGCGCGAGGGATCGCTGGACCACCGTGCGGCGGTGAGCGACAAACAGGACGAGCGCTTCGCCATTCACCAGACCATTTCGATCAAGCCAGGCAGTTGCCTGGCCGGCGTGTTCGGTGCCGGCGACATCAAGGTCAATTCCTTGCATCGCCAGGCGATCGAGCGGCTGGGGTCGAAGCTCGAGATCGAGGCTGTCGCCACCGACGGCACGGTCGAGGCGGTTTCGGTCAAGGGAGCCCGCGCCTTCGCAGTCGGCGTCCAGTGGCATCCCGAATACTGGGTCAAGTCGGACAGCAATTCCGCCAAGATTTTTCGCGCCTTCGGCGATGCGGTGCGTTTGCACGCCGCTGCGAAAGCCGGCGCGCGGGCCGCGGCGGAGTAGTTCAGTCTCGCGGCTTCAAGTCACCATCCGCCGCGAGCGACAACAACGGAAGCGCCGGGGCATAGGATTCGTAGCCATCGCCGTCAGCCACGGCAAAGGTGACGATCGGATCGACGCCGTCGGCACTGAAGGCGACCGTTCCGTCGTTTTGCTGGCGCCAGAATTTCACCTGCTCGATGCCTGGCAGAAGCCGTCGGCAATTCGGCGCCACGGTCAACAGCGACAGACCATCCGAGACCGAGGCGCCGCGCGTGACCGCGCAGGCCCCCTCGTCACCGTTGGCGACCAGCCTGTAGATGTTTGACGGCGTAGCCTCCTCGGCGACGCTTTCACCGCTGCCGCCATGAAACAGCTGAATGCCGCCAAACAAGGCGGCGGCGGCGATCAATGCGGAAAGCGCCTTCATACTGATCTTCACCCATACATACAGACAGGATGAAGAATGATTTCAAAGGGTTAAGCAGACGTTAATAAATATGGCGACCCGCTTTCGGCACCGAAAACGGCAGCATGCGCTCAGATGTAGGGCAGAGATAGGGCCCCAACCAGCAATTGCTTTATTTCAAAACTTGTAGCTGATACCGACTCGGACAGCCTGGGTCTTCACGTCAGTCGGATAATTGTAGCCGCTGTCAGTTGCCGGATTGTCGGTGAACGTGCCGAAATCAGTGTAGCGGTACTCAACGCGGGTCGTCCATTTTTGCGAGAAGGCATATTCGACGCCGGCGCCCACAGTCCACCCGGCTTTGGTATTGGATGTGCTGTCAGTCGTCCCTCCGTCGTCGTAATTGGTACGGAAGTGGGCTACGGCCAGACCACCCGTGGCGTAAAGAAGAGCCGGACCCATTGCATAACCAAGACGCGCGCGCAGCGAGCCCTGAACATCGATTTTGGTTTTGATGGCACCTGCAAAATCCGAATCCACCGAACCGCTCATTCCGGAGGCCTCGATATCGCCTTCGACGCCGAGAACGTACGAATTGAAAGCCTGATTATAGCCGAGGTGAATACCGCCAAGCACTCCGTTGGAATTCCAGGAGTCAGACCAGTCGGAAAAGCCACTGCCTATCTCGGAATCGTGGCTGTCTACATCTCCCCAGCCATAGCCAATCTGAGCACCGACATAGGCGCCGGTCCAGTCATAAGCAACAGGTTCCGAGACAAGCGCATCGGCAGCGAACGCACTGCCCGAAACAGCGACAAGTAGTGTTGATGCAAGAAGAAGAGTTTTCACGTAGCGCCCCGCTCGTTGATGCCGGCAAAGTACTCGGCTTCAGCTGTAGATCAAGATACTCTGTGCCCGTCAGGCGCCGATTTCCAGCCTGCCGTTGCAGATCGGCCACGTTTCGCCGCCTATTGCGGCCTATCTTGCTAGATCCTGGCCTTCACATTGACCGTCTCCGGCACCGGCGTCAGCGGGCGGCGCTCGGTGAACCAGGACACCAGATTGTCGACGCAGAGATCCGCCATGGCGCGGCGTGTGTGCTCCGAAGCCGAGCCGACATGCGGCAGCAGAGAGGTGTTTGGCAAGTCGAGCAACGCCTTGGGAACATTCGGCTCGTCGGCGAAGACATCGAGCCCGGCGGCGGCAATGGTGCCGTCGGCAAGGGCGGCCGCGAGGGCCGCTTCGTCGACCGTGCTGCCGCGGCCGATGTTGACGAAGACGCCATTCGCGCCGAGTGCCGACAGGATCTCGGCATTGACCGCTTTCTGCGTCGAAGCTCCGCCGGGCGCCACCGAAATCAGCGTATCGACCGCCTCGGCCAAGCCCTTCAACGTCGGATGGTACTGGTAGGCAAGGCCTTCGACACGACGCCGGTTGTGGTAAGCGACCGGCAGGCCGAAGGCCTCCAGCCGCCGGGCAATGGCCTGCCCGATGCGGCCCATGCCGAAAATGCCGACGCGGCGCGCGCGCAAGGTGAGCCGGCTCAGGGGATAGTTGCCCTTGCGCATCCAACTGCCGTCACGCAGCCAGGTCTCGGCGCGCGGCAGGTCGCGCACCGTGTTGATCAGCAGCCCGATCGCGGTGTCGGCGACCTCCTCGGTCAGCACGTCGGGCGTGTTGGTGACCATGATGTTCTTCGCCGCCGCATGGCCGACATCGACGGAATCGTAGCCGACGCCGAAAGAAGCGATGAGTTCGAGATTTGGCAACGCATCCATCATCGCCGCGCTGATGCCGGCAAAGGAAGCGATGCCACGTACGGTGCGGCGCATCTCCTCGGTGACCAGCGCCGGATCGGTACGCTCGATCCCGACGCGCCTGAATGTCCGGTCGATGCGATCGGCGGCATGGCCGCTGAAATCCGCCGGCACCAGAATGGCAACGGCTTGCAGATCTTCGGCCCTGGTCATGCACGCTCCACCGGCTTGCCGGTCGACTGGCGCACATGCAGTTCCGGCTTGATCAATTCCTGCGAGGGCCGCACCGTCTGGCCGTTGAGCTTGTCGAGCAGCGCGCTGGCGGCGCGGCGGCCAACCTCGCGCTGGCCGTTCCAGACGGTGGTCAGCGCCGGCGTGGCGATCGCCGCCTCCTCGAGATCGTCATAGCCGGTGACGGAGATGTCGATGCCCGGCACCAGGCCGGCGCGCGCAATGCCGTTCATCAGGCCGATGGCGACGAGGTCGTTCCAGCAGCAGGCGGCGGTCGGCCTGTCCTTCAGCGCCAGGAATTGCCCCGCGGCCTCGAAACCCGCCTGCTTGGTGCGCGGACCGGCGATGCGCCAGGACGATCTGACTTCGAGCCCCGCCGCCTCCATGGCGTTGACATAGCCCTGGTAGCGATCGCGGCCGGTCGAGGTCTGGTCGGTGCCGCCGATCATGGCGATGCGCTTGTGGCCGAGCGAGATCAGATGGTTGGTGGCGAGGCCTGTTCCATAAGAGTCGTCGCCGCGAAACACCGGCACGTCGGCGCCCTCGACGGTGCGTGCGATCAGCACCGCCGGCAGGCCGTTCTCCTCAGCCATGACGATGTCGGACGCGGGCGTGCCGATGGCCGGTGACATGATGACGCCGTCGGCGCCGAGCTGCAGCAGCGTATCGATGAAGGTGCGCTGCTTTTCGAGCTGATCATAGTGATTGGACAGGATGAAGGTCTGCCGGCTGCGGTCGAGCTCGCTCTCGATCGAGCGCAGGATCTCGGCGAAGAACGGGTTCATGATGTCGTGCACGACGACACCGACAATGCCCGAGCGCGAGGTGCGCAGGCTGGCGGCGCGGCGGTTGTAGATATAGCCGATGGCGCGCGCATGTTCCTTGATGCGGTCGCGCGTCGAGCCGGCAACCAGCGGGCTGTCGCGCAGTGCCAGCGACACGGTGGCCGTGGACACGCCAAGCGCATCCGCGATCGTCGACAGCTTGATCTTCTGTGCCAGGCTTTCGCTCCCCGTCGTTTTTTAAACTGTTTAAGGGCGGCCTTATGCCATCGATCGGGGCCAAATCAAAGTTTTTTTGCCAGCGCCTCGGCCTCGACATCCGAGGCGGCGCGGCTGCGCAGCCGAAGCCGGTGTTCGCGATGGACGATGTAGAGGCCGCTGGCGACGATGATGGCGGCGCCGACCAGCGTCCAGCGGTCGGGGAACTGCTTGAAGACAAGCCAGCCGGAAAGGATCATCCACACCATCTGCGAATAGGGATAGGGGGCGAGCGCCGTGGTCGTTGCCCGCCGATAGGCCTGGACCAGCAGCCAGTGGCCGACGCCGCCGAACACGCCGAGCATGAGCAAGACGAACCAGTGCCAGCCATCGTGCGGCAGAGAGAAGGAAAACGGCAGCATGGGCAACAGCAGCACCGCCGGCGCCAGCGCCGAGAACAGGATCAGGCTTTCCGAGGTCTCGGTGGCCGACATGCGTCGCGTCATGATGACATAGAAGCAGTTCGACAGCATCGAGCCGAGCGCGAAAAGATGTCCGATGCCGAAAACGCCGACACCTGGCCTCGTGATGATCAGGACCCCGGCGAAAGCAGCCAGGATCGCCAGCCAGCGCCGCCAGCCGGCCCATTCGCCGAGCAGCGGGCCGGCAAGAGCGGTGATCACCATCGGCCCGAAGAAATAGATCGACGTCGTCTCGGCCAGCTGCAGGGACCGCAGCGCCAGGACGTTGAACATGGTCGAGCCGAACAGGAAGGCGCCGCGCATCACATGCGCCGGCAGGTTGACCGGGCGAAACCGCGCCGGCTCGCGCCAGCCCCGCAGCAGCGCCCCAACCAGCACGACATGCACGGCGAAGCGCACCCAGGCGACGATCAGGACGGAGACGCCGGCCAGGACGAGATATTTGCTTGAGGTGTCGAGGAAGGTGAAGAAGACATAGGTGGTCAGCATGCACAGGATCGCCACCGGCGGCGTCGCGCTTTCTGACTGTCTTTGGGAAGGATTCACGTGCAGGCCGGGGAAAAGCTGGGCTGGAGCCCACCTTTGCGGGAATTGTCGCTTGCCGGCAAGCCAATTGTCGCCCGCTGCCGCGCCTGGGGTCGCTGGTACAACAACAGCCGCCGCCAGGCTTAGTCCGCGGGCGCTATGTGTGCATGCGGGCGCCCTTGGTGATCTTGTCGACAACCTTCTTCTCGGCGCGCAGCGCGATGCCGACCACCTTGGCGTCTTCGGGCGCGAATTCGGCAAACACGGCGCGGTTGGCGGCGTCGAAGCCGGTGGAAAACATCTCCTCGACATAGAGCGAGGTCGTCACGCCGCGTTCCAGCACACGCCGGTGGATCGCACCGAGCGTCGCCTGGTCGACCGAGAGCACGATAACCGGCTGGATCGACAGCGGATTGTAGAGATTGCCGGCGCGGTCGCGATAGGGCTCGCCGATGATGTCGGGGAATTGCGCGACGATGCCGCTGGTCAGGAAGGCGGTGACGTTGAGTTTCTGCCAGACGGGCAAGTCTTCTCGCAGTACGATTGCAAATTTCGTATCGAACATGACAAAATGGCCATTCGAGGTTAGGCCCCGATAGCGAGGCTGAGAAGGAGACGATGTCGTTCGAACTAGACCGCCAGGCCTTCGAGGGTCTTGGACGTTTGTGCGCCGATGCCGCCGAAAACTGCATTATCTCGGCTCCCGATCCCGCCGGGATGGAGCGTATCGAGGCCCGGTTTCACGGCAGCGCCTTCGACCCGCATCGCCACGACACCTATGCGATCGGGGTGACGCTGCGCGGCGTGCAGACCTTCCGCTATCGCGGCGCGGCACGGCTGAGCCTGCCTGGCCAGGTCATCGTGCTGCATCCCGACGAATTGCACGATGGCGGCGCGGGCACCGAGGAAGGCCTGCGCTACAGGATGCTCTATCTCGAGCCGTCACTGATGCTCGACTGTCTCGGCGGCACGGCGCTGCCGTTCGTCGGGGACGGGGTGGTGACGGACGATGCCTTCTGCGCGACGCTCCTTTCGGCGCTCGGGCCGTTGGAGCAGGAACTCGACGAGCTGTTCGTCGACGACTTCCTGGCCCAGCTGATGCAAAGCCTGGCCCGGCATGCCGGCCAGCCGGCAAAGCCGATAGCCGGGACGGCGCGACGGGCGGCGGCGCTGGCGCGTGAGTATCTGACGGAAAACCTCGACCGGCCCGTGCGCTCTGACGAGTTGGAAGCCGTCACGGGTCTCGACCGCTATGCCCTGTCGAGACATTTCCGCGCGGCCTTCTCGACCAGTCCGCATCGTTTCCTGGTGATGCGCCGGCTTCAGCGCGCACGCAGGATGATCGCCGCCGGCGAGCCCTTGGCGCAGATCGCGATCGAAGCCGGCTTCAGCGACCAGAGCCACTTCAACAGGCAATTCAAGAAAGCGTTCGGCATGACACCGGGACGCTGGTCGTCCTTGATCCATGGAGCTGCCGCGGCAGCCTGATTGCCGAAGAGATCAGTCGTCCGACTCGGCGTCGTCGTCGATCAGCACCAGTTCCTCGTTGGAGAGGTTGGCCTCGATGCGGGCGAGCAGCTTGAACAGCGCCTTCTGGTCCTTCTTGTCGAGGCCTTTCAACGCTTGCTTTTCGGTCTTCTTCACCGACTTCTCGATGGCGCGGATGGTTTCACGGCCGGTATCGGTGAGGAAGATATGCGCCTGGCGGGCATCGGATTCCGACGCGCGTTTTTCCAGAAAACCCTGCGCCTGCAGCCGGTTGATGGTCTTGGTGATGGTCGGCGGGCGCACGCCGAGACGCCCGGCGAGATTGCCCGGTGTCTGGCCGTCCTCACGGTCCAGCGCCAGCATGATCTGGTCCTGGCCGGCGTAGAAGCCATGTGCCAGGAGCCGTGCCGCCAGCGCGGTCCTTGCCAGCCTTGCCGCTGAATGCAGCCGGCTCATCGTTGCAGTCTTGTCCGCCTTGGCCATGGTCATCCCTCTTCGGCCGTACCGGTGCGCACAGCATAGACGCAGCCGGCCGGTTGGCAATCGACGATCGAAAGATTCCGGCATTCGAAACAGCTTTGCCGGCAAGCATTGCGGTGTCCGCCGTGGTGATGCCAGATGTTTATTTCAGTTAGATGACAAACGAGTTTGGCGGGGAACGGATTCGCTGCGGCTGCGATCCCACGACCGGCGGCCCCGGACAGGACGTCTCCTTGATCTTCCATCGCCGGGGGCGGCGACGGCTTTTCGCGGCCACGATGTCAGGGCGAATCCCAGCCGGTCTTTTGGCCGATGGTTTGCCCGTGCAAAAACCCGGCGCACATCCTATATGGAACCGACAATCCCTTTTCGCGGCCTGGATTTCAGGGCCCAGTCATTTCGAGGCAAGCCATGAGCGACGCACAGACGCAGATTCCCGTAACCGTTCTCACCGGCTATCTCGGCGCCGGCAAGACTACGCTGCTCAACCGCATCCTTTCGGAGAACCACGGCAAGCGCTACGCCGTCATCGTCAACGAATTCGGCGAGATCGGCATCGACAACGAGCTGATCGTGGAATCCGATGAGGAAATCTACGAGATGAACAATGGCTGCGTCTGCTGCACGGTGCGGGGCGACCTGATCCGCGTCGTCGAAGGCCTGATGCGGCGGCCCGGCCGCTTCGACGCCATCGTCGTGGAAACCACCGGGCTCGCCGATCCAGTGCCGGTGGCGCAGACCTTCTTCATGGACGACGACGTGCGCTCCAAGACCAAGCTCGATGCCGTGGTGGCGCTGGTCGACGCCAAGCACCTGCCGCTGCGGCTCAAGGATTCCAAGGAAGCCGAGGACCAGATCGCCTTCGCTGACGTCGTCGTGCTCAACAAGACCGACCTCGTCACCCCCGAAGAACTCGCCAAGGTCGAGGCGACGATCCGCGCCATCAATCCGGCAGCCAGGATCCACCGCACGACACGCGCCGGCGTGGCGCTGTCGGAAGTGCTCGACCGCGGTGCCTTCGACCTGTCCAGGGCGCTGGAAAACGACCCGCATTTCCTCGAGGCGCATGACGACCATGATCACCATGACCACGATCATGATCATCACGACCATCATCATCACGACCACGATGGGCACGACCACCACCATCACGCGCATCCGTCCGATATCCATGACGTGACGGTGCAGTCGGTGTCGCTGCGCGGCGGCGAAATGGACCCGAAGAAATTCTTCCCGTGGATCGAGAAGATCACTCAGATGGAAGGCCCCAACATCCTGCGGCTGAAAGGCATCATCGCGCTCAAGGGCGATGACGAGCGCTATGTCATCCAGGGCGTGCACATGATCATCGAGGGCGACCACCAGCGCGCCTGGAAAGACGGCGAAAAGCATGAGAGCCGGCTGGTGTTCATCGGCCGCGAACTCGACGCCGAACGGCTGAAGAAGAGCTTTGACGCCTGCCAGGCATCGTAAAGTCGTATTGATGATCTTGAAGGGTTGATGTCGACTTCATGTACACATAGGATGTGTACATGAGTTTGAGGAGATTTCCGATGCCCAGGTCGGCCGACAATAAAACTGAGCGCTATCAAATCCGCATCGCGCCTGCGCAGAAGGCGATGATCGCGCGCGCTGCCGCACTGTCTCATCAGGACGTTACCGACTTCATTCTCAACAAGGTGGTTCCCGAAGCACAGGCGGTAATCGAAGCAGCCGAGGTTGCGAAAGTATCCGACCGCGATTTCACACGTATACTCGACCTGTTGGAGAACCCGCCGAAACCAAATGCCAAGCTCCGAGCGGCGATCGCGGCCTTGCCGGATACTCTGTGACACTTCCGTCCTGGCACGAGGAGCCGATCGCGAAACGCCATGATCGGGCCTCGTTCGATTGCGGCGATGCGCAGATGAACGATTTTCTGCGGCGGTACGCGCGGCAAAGCCACGAACAAAATGCCGCCAAGACCTTCTGTGCGATCGACGATGCGGCTTTGGAGCAGATCCTCGGCTTCTATACGATCGCACCTTCAGCCGTTGCTCGTGAAGCCATGCCCGAGGCGATGACGAGAGGTTTGGCGCGGCACGAGGTTTCCGGCTTCAAACTTGCCCGGCTGGCGACCGACCGCAGAGTCGCCGGACAGGGGCTCGGAAGTCAGCTGCTTGCCGCCGCGGCATTGCGCTGCTTGCGACTGGCCGGCGAAGGTGGCGGAATCCTGCTCATGATCGATGCCAAGAGCGAGCGGGCCGCAAGATGGTATGCCAGCTACGGAGCCGAGCGCCTCCAAGGATCGAATCTGACCCTGGTGATGCCATTGGCGGCGTTCGCAACCGATCTGCGGGCGAAGGGGCTGCTTTGATGACAGCCTCTCGCACTTCGCTGATCCTCCGGTTGCCGGAACCGCAAACGTCGAGTAAGCCGCCTCTGTACTGTCATCTAGCTGAACAAAGATAATCATGCCCACAGTCGCCCCGCTCGATCTCGAAGGCCATTGCGTCGCCGCCGTCTTCCTTGGCGATGTGCCGCATTTCGCGCTGGCCGATGGCGTTATCCACCGGCTCGACAATGGCCACAAGACCGTGCAGGCCAATGATGGGCTGCTCGCGGCCTTCCATGACGCGGCAAACGACCGGCTGATCACCGGCGGCGAGGACGGCAAGGTGTTTGCCGTGAAAGCCGGCGGTGAGACCCGGGAGGTGGCGAGCGCCGGCAAGAAATGGATCACCAGCGTTGCCGCCGGGCCGCAAGGCGCCATCGCCTATGCCACGGGCAAGACGGCCTTCGTGCGCTTCGCCGATGGCAAGATCCGGGAATTTGCCCATCCGCGCTCCGTCGAGGGGCTGGCCTTCTCGCCCAAGGGCATGCGCTTCGGCGTCGCCCGCTACAATGGCGCGACGCTGCATTTCCCGGCCGCCGAAGGCAAGCCGGTGGAACTCGAATGGGCCGGCGCGCACACCGGCATCACCTTCTCGCCGGACGGCGCCTTTCTGGTCACCACCATGCAGGAAAACGCCCTGCATGGCTGGAAGCTCGCCGACGGCAAGCACATGCGCATGAGCGGCTATCCCGGCAAGGTCAAAAGCCTGTCGTGGAGCGTCAAAGGCAAGTGGCTGGCCAGTTCCGGCGCGCCGGCGGCGATCGTCTGGCCGTTTTCGGCCAAGGACGGGCCGATGGGCAAGGCGCCGCTGGAACTCGGCACGCGCGGCAACGCCATGGTGACGGCGGTTGCTTGCCACCCGAGCCAGGATGTCGTCGCCGTCGGCTATGATGACGGCATGGTTATGGCCGTGCGCTTTTCCGACGCCAAGGAAGTGCTTTTGCGGCGCCCGGGCAAGGGCGCCATCACCGCGATGATGTGGGACAAGGAAGAACGGCGCGTCGCCTTCGGCAGTGCCGCCGGCGACTGCGGCGTCATCGACATCACTGCCTAAGTCTCGAACCAGCGGATTACTCGGCGCCGCAGGAAACCTTGCCGGTCAGATCGACCGGCTTGCCATCGCTGTCCTTGTCGGCCGTGCTGTCATAGACGGCGAGCTTGTAGTTTCCATCATAGACGCCTTCGTCGCTGCCCTTGGTCAGGATCGTCAGTTCGACCGAACTGTAGGTCTTGGCCACCTCCTGCTCATGGTAGATGTTCAGCCGCAGTTCCTTGTTATCCAGCCAGTACTGGGTGAGGTTGGAGTTCTCAAAAATGGTCTTTCGCAGCTGATCGCCGGCGGGCCTGGCCTTGATTTCGAGATCACCGCGAAAATTGAAGGTCGGGCCGCCCATCCCGGTGGTGACGCCGGCATCGACCTGGAATTTGACCTGTGGATCATCGACTGAGCACCAGATGCCGCCGGTGGCGAACGCCGTGCCGGCCGACAGGAACAGTATCGTCACGCAGATGATCGTCCGCATTTCCCTTGCCCAATTGCCGTCCACATTGGCGCCGACTTCGCACGGAGCGTCAAGCGCCGCCGGCAAGGGCTGAGCCAATGCAGAACAGACGCACGGCCAATTGCCGTTGCGGAGGTGGATTGGCTAAGAGGAATGAGCCAGAGGGGTTTTCATGCACAGCAGCGATAGTTCAAAGACCATCGGCGGCATCAGCCGCGACCGCATCGCGCACTTGCGTGAGACGGAAGGGGCTGCCTTCCGCAAGGCGCGGCCGAAATCGCAGGCGAAGGTCGGCAACGGCCTGCCCGGCTTCTTCGGCGGCGTACCAATGCACTGGATGAATGACTGGCCGACGCCGTTTCCGATCCTGGTGGACAGCGCCAGGGGCGCCACGATCACCGACGTGGACGGCAACAGGCTCGACGATTTCTGCCTCGGCGACACCGGCTCGATGTTCGGCCACTCGCCGCCGGCAGTGGCACGCGCCATTCGCCGCCAGGCCGGGCGCGGCCTGACCTATATGCTGCCATCCGAAGATGCGCTGGCCATCGGACCGCTGCTGCAGCAGCGCTTCGGCCTGCCGTTCTGGCAGATCGCGACGACGGCGACCGACGCCAACCGCTTCGCGCTGCGCGTCGCCCGCGCCATCACTGGACGAGAGAAAATCCTGGTCTTCAATGGCTGCTATCACGGCTCGGTGGACGAGACGATGGTGCGGCTGATCGACGGTATCCAGGTCAACCGGCCAGGACTGGCGGGCGAATTCCGCGACCTGACCCGCACGGCCAAGGTCATCGAGTTCAACGATGTCGCCGCACTGGAAGCCGCGCTCAACGACAGGGATGTCGCTTGCGTCATCGCCGAACCGGTGCTGACCAATTCCTGCATGGTGCTTGCCGATCCCGGCTACCACGAGGCGCTGCGACAGTTGACCCGTGCTGCCGGCACGCTGCTTTTGATCGACGAGACGCATACGATCTCGACCGGCCCGGGCGGTTACACCAGGAAATATGGGCTGGAGCCGGACTTGTTCGTTCTGGGCAAGCCGATTGCCGGCGGCGTGCCGGCGAGCGTCTGGGGCATGAGCCATGAAGTCGCTTCGCGCTATGCCGACTACAACAGGACGAAAGAGCCTGGCTATTCCGGCATGGGCACGACGCTGTCGGCCAACCCGCTGCAGTTCGCCGCCATGCGCGCCACGCTCGAGGAGGTGATGACGCAGGAGAATTACGACCGCATGGATCATCTGGCGCGCCGGCTCGATGCCGGGCTGACCGGCGTGATCGACCGTTACCGCCTGCCCTGGCATGTCGCCCGTGTCGGGGCCCGTGTCGAGTTCATCTGCGCGCCCGGTCCGCTGCGCAATGGCGCCGAGGCGGAGGGTGCGCATGCGCCGGAACTCGAAGCCGCCATCCATGTCGCGCTGGTCAATCGCGGCGTGCTGATCGCACCCTTCCACAACATGATGCTGATCTCGCCGGCGACGTCAGGTGCCCAGGTCAACCGGCTGATCAGCGCCTTTGGCGCGGTTGCGGCAAAGCTCGCGGCATGAGACAAGCCCCTCAAGCCAACCCGAGTTCCATCATGACTTCACCTTCGGGCTCGACGCCCACCGAGGCGCAAGCCTTCCTCGACGCCCATCCCGAGATCGAGGCCTTCGATATCGTGCTGACCGACGCCAATGGCGTCGGGCGCGGCAAGATCGTGCGCCGGCACGAGCTGAAAAGCATTTTCGAAGGCGGCCGGCATATGCCGATCTCCATCCTCGGCCTCGACATCACCGGCGAGGATGTGCACGAAACCGGGCTGATCTGGGACAGCGGCGACGGCGATCTCCGGGCCTGGCCAATTCCCGGCACGCTGGTGCCGCTTTACGGTACGAATCCGCCGCGCGGCCAGGTGCTGATGGCTATGTATCATCTCGACGGCCAGCCAATGTCGTCGGACCCGCGGCTGGCGCTCGCCCGGCAGGTCGACATACTGGCTGCCAAGGGCCTCCATCCGGCCGGCGCCTTCGAACTCGAGTTTTTTCTGCTGGCCAATGAGCGTGATGCCGATGGCAAGGTGCAGCCGGCGCGCGCGGTGCTCGATGGCCGCGTCTCGGGCAAGACCGAAGTCTATTCCGTCGACCATCTGCATGGCATGGAGCCGCTGTTCTCCGACATTTACGCCGCCGCCAAGGCGCAAGGCATTCCGGCCGAGACGGTGATCTCGGAATATGCGCCTGGCCAGTACGAGCTGACGCTGAACTACCGCAAGGACGTGATGCGGGCGGCCGACGATCTGGTCATGCTGAAGCGGCTGGTGCGGGCGCAGGCGCGCCGTCACGGTGTCACCGCCTGCTTCATGGCCAAGCCGATCGAGAAATATGCCGGCTCCGGCATGCATTTCCACGTGTCGCTGCAGGACAAGGATGGCCGAAACGTCTTTTCGGAAGCCACCGGCGAGAACTGGTCGCTGCCGCTGCTGCGTGGCCTTGGCGGCCTGATCCAGACCATGGCGGAATCGATGCTGGTGTTTGCGCCGCACGCCAATTCCTGGCGCCGCTTCGTCTCGCAATCCTACGCACCGGTGGCGCCGACCTGGGGCGTCAACAACCGCTCGGTGGCGCTGCGCGTGCCGGCGGGCGATGCGAAAAACCGGCGCATCGAGCACCGGCCGTCCGGCGTCGACGCCAATCCCTATCTGATCGCCGCGACGGTGCTCGCCGGCATCGTCAAAGGCCTCGACGAAGGGCTCGATCCGGGCCCCGAAACGACCGGCAATGGCTATGAGGCTGCCGTCACCCGTACGACGATGCCAGCCGATTGGCGCGCGGCAATCGAAGCGGCCAGGGCGTCCAGTTTCCTAAAGGGCGCGCTCGGCGAGGACCTGCACCGCACCTTCGTTGCGATCAAGCAGTCCGAATACCTGCGCGTGGCCCGCACGGTCAGTGAACTGGACTATCACCTCTACCTGCACGAAGTCTGACGGCTGGGCGACCCGGCGGCGATCACTTTTTCGCCGTCACCATCAAATGAGATGGCGTGATGATTGATCAGAACATATCATGAACAAATGAGTGTTCTCACCATCCGTGAAAAACTGGCAATCCTGTCCGACGCCGCCAAGTACGATGCCTCCTGCGCCTCATCGGGCTCCGCAAAAAAGGATTCGCTGAAGTCCGGCGGCGTCGGCTCCACCGAAGGCATGGGCATCTGCCATTCCTACGCGCCGGACGGCCGCTGCATTTCGCTGCTGAAAATCCTGCTGACCAATTTCTGCATCTACGACTGCAGCTATTGCATCAACCGCTCGTCGTCGAATGTCCGGCGCGCCCGCTTCGGCATCGACGAGGTGGTGAAGCTGACCATGGATTTCTACCGGCGCAATTATATCGAAGGCCTTTTCCTCTCCTCGGGCGTCATCCGCTCGCCTGATGAAACCATGGGGGAAATGGTCGAGGTGGCGCGGCGGCTGCGGCTGGAGGAAAAATTCTCCGGTTATATCCATCTGAAGACCATTCCGGAAAGTTCGGCGGACCTGGTGGAGCAGGCCGGGCTCTATGCGGACCGCTTGTCGATCAATATCGAATTGCCCACCGACGAGGGCGTGAAGAAGCTGGCGCCGGAAAAGAGGCCGGAGACAATCCGGCTCTCGATGGCCAACCTGCGCCGGAAGATGGAGGAGAAGGCCGAGCCGACGCTGCGGACCAAAAAGCGCGAACGCTTTGCGCCCGGCGGCCAGTCGACGCAGATGATCGTCGGTGCCGACAAGACCTCCGACGACGGCATCCTGCACACCAGCGCCCGGCTTTATGGCAGTTACCACCTGCGGCGCGTCTATTATTCGGCCTTCAGTCCGATCCCCGATGCCTCGTCTTCGCTGCCGTTGCAGAAGCCGCCGCTGATGCGTGAACACCGGCTCTACCAAGCCGACTGGCTGATGCGCTTCTACGGATTTTCTCAACCGGAAATCCTGGCCGGCAGCAGCGATGGCATGCTCGATCTCGCTATCGACCCGAAGCTTGCCTGGGCGCTGCGCAACCGGGGGCAGTTTCCCGTCGACATCAACCGCGCCGACCGTGAGACGCTGTTGCGAGTGCCCGGCCTCGGCACCAAGGTGGTGACGAAAATCCTGCAGACCCGCCGGCACCGGCGGATGCGGCTGGAAGATGTCGGGCGGATTTGCCATTCGATCGCCAAGCTACGGCCCTTCATCATCGCCGAAGGCTGGTCGCCAGGTGCGCTCACCGACAAGGCCGGCCTGCGCGGCCAGATCGAGCGATCCTGCGAACAACTGGCGCTGTTTTGACCATGCTGCCAGCGGAGCTCGACCTCGCCCGCTACACAGTTTGGCTTGAAAGCCAGACCGATTTCGCCGGCTGGCGCGACGCGGCTCGACGGCTGGCGCTGAATGAGGTCAGACCCGAGGATATCGGCTGGCATGTCGCAGCCGGTTCCGACCGGCCGCAAAGCGATTTGCCTGACGTGCCCGAGGGCGCGCAGCTCGTTGTGCCGCGCGATTTCATCGATCACACTGAAACCGCCTTCTGCCATTGCGACCCCGGCCGTTTCGCCTTCCTCTACCGGCTGTTGTGGCGGCTGCGTGCGGAGCCCAAGCTGCTGGCGATCGCATCGGATCCCGATACCAGGCGGCTCGAGGCGATGGAAAAGGCGGTGCGGCGCGATAGCCACAAGATGCATGCCTTCGTCCGCTTCCGGAAGATCGGCGATGGCGAGGAGGAACGCTATGTCGCCTGGTTCGAGCCCGACCATTTCATCGTCGAGCGCAATGCGGATTTCTTCGTCCGGCGTTTTACCGGCATGCGCTGGACGATCCTGACGCCTTACGCCTCCGCCGACTGGGATGGCGAAAGGCTAGCGATCGGACCGGGCGCCGCCAAGACCGACGCGCCTGACCAGGACGACACCGAAGCGCTGTGGCGGACCTACTTCGCGAACATCTTCAATCCGGCGCGGCTGAAGGTGAAAGCCATGCAGAAGGAGATGCCGAAGAAATATTGGCGGAACCTTCCCGAGGCCTCGCTCATTCCTGACTTGATCGCGGGAGCGGACAAGGCCGCCAAGGATATGATTGCCAGAATGCCGACAACGCCCGCGCCGCACCACGCCAAGGTGCAGGCAAAGCATTGGCCGAAGCATCAGCCAGCCGAAACGCCTGACGGCGATGCCGCGCACACGATTTCCGAGTTGCGCGAAGCCGCGAAGGGCTGCCGCCGCTGTCCGCTTTGGCGCGATGCGACGCAGACCGTATTCGGCGAAGGACCTGACAATGCCAAGGTGATCTTCGTCGGCGAACAGCCTGGCGACCAGGAGGATCTCGCCGGCAAACCTTTTGTCGGCCCCGCGGGCAAGGTGTTCGATGCGATCTTGGACGATGCCGGTGTCGACCGCCTGGAGGTCTATGTCACCAACGCGGTCAAGCACTTCAAATTCGAGCCACGGGGCAAACGCCGCATCCATTCCAAGCCGAATGCCGGCGAGGTTCAGGCCTGCCGCTGGTGGATCGACAGGGAATTCGAGCTGGTCAAGCCGGAGCTTGCGGTGGCGCTCGGCGCGACGGCGGCGCTGTCCCTGCTTGGCAAGGCGATCCCGGTGACCAAGATGCGCGGCCAGGTGATCGAACGCGAGGACGGGTTGCGCGTCTTCATCACCATCCACCCCTCCTTCATCCTGCGCATCCGGGATCACGCGGATAAAGAAGCCGAACGCGAGCGGTTTTTGCAGGATATGAAGCAGGTGAGGAAGCTTATGTCGACTTGATCCATCAGGTCCGAGCGCTGGATAAGGATCGAGCGGTTGGCGCCGCCCCTCATTGTCCTGCCGGACATTTCTCCCCGTGTAGTGACGGGGAGAAAGGGGCTGTGCCCTGCGCTTTCGTCAATCACCATCGTTGCAAGAAAAAGCTCCAAGACGCAGTTAGCTTCCTTCTCCCCGTCACTATACGGGGAGAAGGTGCCGGCAGGCGGATGAGGGGCAGCGCTTGCGTTTGGGAGAGGGGACGCACCAGCCTTTAACGGACGAGAATTGCCCTGAGATCATTGACGTTCGTGCCGGTCGGGCCGGGCACGAAGAGATCGCCGACGGCATTGAAGGCCGTCCAGGCATTGTTGCCGGCCAGCATCGCCTTGGCATCCACACCCGCCGCCCGCATGCGCGAAACGGTCGAACCGTCGGCGAAGGCGCCGGCATTGTTTTCGGAGCCATCGATGCCGTCGGTATCCGCGGCAAAGGCGTGAATACCCTCTACGCCATTGATGCCGATGGCGAAGGCGAGCAGGAATTCCGAATTGCGGCCACCTTTGCCCTTTGCCCGCAAAGTCACGGTGGTCTCACCACCCGAAAGGATCAGCACCGGCTTTTGGAAGGGCCGATTACGCGTCGCCACTTCGCGGGCGATTGCCGCATGGACGCCGCCGACCTCGCGTGCTTCGCCTTCGATGGCGTCGGAGAGGATGAAGGCTTCGACGCCTTGCCGCCTCGCTTCAGCCGCCGCCGCTTCCAGTGACACGCCAGCCGAGGCGATCAGATGCACCTCGTTGCGCACAAAGCGCTGATCGTCGGGATCTGGTGCGTCGGCCGCCGGCGACTGGATATGCGCCATGACCGTGTCCGGCAGTTTCATGCCATAGGCGGATATCGAGGCCAGCGCGTCGTCACGGCTGCCAGTGTCGGGAACGGTCGGGCCGGACGCCACCAGGGCCGGATTGTCGCCGGGGATGTCGGAGACAACCAGCGACACCACCTTGGCCGGCCATGCGGCAGCGGCCAGCCGGCCACCCTTGATGGCGGAGAGATGCTTGCGGATGGTGTTCATCGCCGCGATCGGCGCGCCGGAAGCAAGCAGCGCCTCGTTGACGGCAATTTCGTCGGCCAGCGTCAGGCCGGCGGCCGGAGACGGCAGCAGGGCCGAACCGCCGCCGGAAATCAGCGCCACGACCAGGTCGTCCGCTGTCAGCCCTTGCACTTTCTCCAGCAGCCGCCGCGAGGCTTCGAGCCCGGCGGCGTCCGGCACCGGATGCGCGGCCTCGATGATCTCGATGCGCTCGCATCTGGCGCCATAGCCGTAGCGGGTGACGACCAGCCCTTCGATCAGGCCGTCCCAGACCTTCTCGAAGGCCGCCGCCATCTGTGCCGAGCCTTTGCCGGCGCCGATGACGATGGTGCGGCCCCTGGGTCTGGCCGGCAAATGGTCGCGGATGGTGCGCTCCGGATCGGCGGCGGCGACGGCGGCATTGAAGATCGAGGTAAGAAAAACCTTGGGATCGGGCACGGTCATTCGGGGTCCGCGGACAACGCCAGCTTGCGCCTGTCTATGCCCAGGTGATCGCACAGCGCATCGACCACCACGCCATGATCCTGGCGCTCCGGCAGGCCGGACACCGCGATCACGCCGATGACACCGGCACCCTTGACCGCGACCGGGAAGCCGCCGCCGGCCAGCACGTAGTCCGCAATATCCAGCCCCTCGCCGAGCTTGAAGGTGCGGTCGGGACGCTGCTGCTCCAGAACCAGACGGTAGGTGCTTTTGAGGTAGCGCTTGACAACATTGATCTTGCGCCGCGCCCAGTCGGGATTGGATGCATTCGACCCCGGCATGGCGGCATAGAAGAGCGGCCGGTCGAAAGTCCTGATGTCGACGATGACGGGCAGGTTCTCAGCCAGCGCGCGGTCACGGATCGCCGAACCGAGCTTGAAGGCGACGGCCTCGTCGAAGGCCGTGAAGACAAGGGTCTCTTCCTGTTTCTTGATCAGAGTGATGTCGTCAGCAACGGTCATATGTCGTTCCCCTGTCAACTTCGCCGCACGCTTTGACCGATGGCTGCCGCCGGGTCAAGCAGGCAACACACCGCAGCGCTAAATTGCGATGTCGCTCTTGGCCGCCCGCCCCGCGACATAGACCTCGCGCACGGCTCGATCATCGCCCAGCGTCTGCAGCAGGAACAGTTCCCGCGCCAGCGTCTCGACCGTTTCCATCCTGAGCCGCATGGCCGGCGTTGCCCTCGCATCGAGCACGACGATGTCGGCATCGGTGCCTTCCTCCAGCGTGCCGATCTTCTCGACGACAGATAGCGCCTCGGCATTGCCGCGCGTGATCTGCCAGAAGGACTGGAAAGGGTTGAGCTTCTCGCCGTTCAGCGCGATCACCTTGTAGCCCTCGTCCATGGTGCGAAGCATCGAATAGTTGGTGCCGCCGCCGACATCGGTGGCGGCCGCGATGCGCAACGGCTTGTCGCGGCGGCGAAAGCGCTGGTAGTCGAACAGGCCCGAGCCGAGGAACAGGTTCGAGGTTGGACAGAACACGGCCACCGAACCGCTGTCCGCCAGCGCGTCCGCCTCGCGCTCCGACAGATGGATGCAGTGGCCGAAAAGGCTCTTTTTGCCCAGCAGCCCATAGTGCTCGTAAACGTCGGTGTAGTCGCGCGACCAGGGATAAAGCTGTTGCGTGAAGGCGATCTCGCCGTGATTTTCCGACAGATGCGTCTGCATGTGCAGGTCGGGATGTTCGCGGCACAGCGCGCCGGCCATCTCCATCTGCTCCGGCGAGGAGGTGATGGCGAAGCGCGGCGTTATGGCATAGTGCTGCCGCCCCTTGCCGTGCCACTCCTTGATCAGCGCCTTGGTGTCGTCATAGCCGGTCTGCGGCGTGTCGAGCACGCCTTCGGGCGCATTACGGTCCATCATCACCTTGCCGGCGATGTTGAGCATGTCGCGCGCGTGCGACTCGGCGAAGAAGGCTTCCGCCGAGGCCTTGTGCACCGAACAGTAGGCGGCAACCGTCGTTGTGCCGTGGCGCACCGTTTCATCAAGAAACAGCCGCGCGATGCGGCGGCCATGCTGCGCGTTGGCGAATTTGGTTTCCTCGGGAAAGGTGTAGGTGTTCAGCCAGTCGAGCAGTTCGGCGCCATAGGAGGCGATGACCTGCATCTGCGGGAAATGCACATGCGTATCGATAAAACCCGGCAGCAGCAGATGCGGCCGATGGTCGATCTTTTTGACGCCCTCGCCGGCCTGTTTCTCGACATCGGCATAGGCGCCTGATGCAACGATCCTGCCATCGCTTATCAGCAGGCCGCCATCCTCCTCGTAGCGCCAGGCTGAGTGATCGTCGATGGTTTGCGGCCAGCGCACGAAGGACAGGGTGCGGCCGCGCAGAAGTGTCGAGGTCATGCTTATTTCCCCGCGCCTTCGAACCAGGCGACCAGCAGCGCCCGTTCCTTGTCGGTGATCTGGCTGACATTAGCCGGCGGCATGGCGTGGCTGCGGCCGGCCTGCAGATAGATCTCGCGGGCATGGTCGGCGATGCCGGCGTCGGTGTCGAGCATCACGCCCTTGGGCGCATGATAGATGCCTTCATAGACCGGCTCGGCCGCATGGCACATCGAACAGCGGCCGAGAACGGTGTCGCGCACCGCCGGGAAATGCGCCGAGGCGATATAGACCTGCGCCGAGGCGGACACCTTCGGTTCACCGGTCAGCACCTTCGGCACGGTCGACAGCCAGATGATGATGATGAACAGGACAAGGGCGCCGAGCCACGTCCAGTGCGGGTTGCCGGCACGCTTGTGCACGGTGTTGAAATAGTGGCGGATGAGGACGCCGATGATGAACACCAGCGAGGCGATGACCCAGTTGAACTCAGTCCCGAATGCCAGCGGATAGTGGTTCGACAGCATCAGGAACAGTACCGGCAGCGTCAAATAATTGTTGTGGAGCGAGCGCTGCTTGGCGATCTTGCCGTATTTCGGATCAGGCTTGCGGCCGGCGATGAGGTCGGCGACGACGATCTTCTGGTTGGGAATGATGACCATGAAGACATTGGCCGACATGATCGTCGCGGTGATCGCGCCCAGATGCAGGAAGGCGGCGCGGCCGGTGAACAGGTGCGTCAGCCCCCAGGCGATGAAGACCAGCACGCAATAGAGCACCAGCATCAGGCCGGTGTCGCTTTTGCCAAGCGGCGAGCGGCACAGGAGATCATAGACCACCCAGCCGACGCCGATCGTGGCCATCGACAACAGAATGCCCACCGGCACCGACATCGGCAGCACATTGGGATCGATCAGGAACAGATCGGCTCCGGCGTAATAGACCACGCACAGCATGGCGAAGCCGGACAGCCAGGTGGCATAGGATTCCCATTTGAACCAGGTCAGGTGCTCGGGCATCTCGGCCGGCGCCACCAGGTATTTCTGGATGTGGTAGAAGCCGCCGCCATGCACCTGCCATTCCTCGCCGAAGGCGCCGACCGGCATGCCGGGCCGCTGGCGCAGGCCAAGATCGAGCGCGACGAAGTAGAAGGACGAGCCGATCCAGGCGATGCCGGTAACGACGTGCAGCCAGCGCACGGCGAAGCTCAGCCAGTCCCAGAAAATCGCGAAATCCATCATTGAAATCGTCCCTGCCGATCCGATGACTTTACGGTGTGGGGCGCAAACGAAAAGAGGCGAGGTGTACGATGACTTTCAAAAAAAAATGGAAAATACTAGGTTGATCACCGCAAACCGGTGAAGGGTGCCGATCCGCATGGCCTATCTCGACAACATCGCCGTCTTTGTCCGCGTCGTCGAGCTTGGCAATCTGTCGGCGGCCGGCCGCGACATGCGCATTTCGCCGGCGGTCGCCTCCAACCGCATCAAGGAACTGGAGAAGCATCTCGGCGTGCGGCTGTTCAACCGCACCACCCGGCAATTGATGCCGACCGAGCACGGCACTGTTTTCTATTCCGGCGCCAAGCAGGTGCTGGAGGCGATCACCGAGGCGGAAGCGGCCGTCTCGGCGCTGTCCGGCCAGCCGCGTGGCACCATCCGCGTCACCGCACCGCTCGGCCTCGGGCGCCGGCTGGTGGCGTCGGGCATTCCCGATTTTCACGACAAATACCCTGACGTCGAGGTGCGGCTGAGGCTCTCGGACCACAATGTCGACATCATGAAGGAAGGCATCGACGTCGCCTTCCGGTTAGGGATCATCGAGGATTCCAGCCTCAGGATGCGCGGCATCATGGAATGCGAGCGCGTGCTGGTCGCCGCACCCAAATATCTGGAAGCGCGCGGCGAGCCGACGGAGCCGCAGGAGCTGATCGGCAGGAAGCATGACTGCCTGATGCTGCGCTATTCCGGCGCGCGCGAATATGTCTGGACCTTGCAAACGCCCACCGGCCCGCAGAAATTCGAGGTGCATGGGCCCTATGACACCGATGATGGCGACGTGCTGACCGGCTGGGCGCTGTCGGGGCGCGGCATCATCAACAAACCGCGCTTCGAGGTCGAGCCGTTCATCCGCGACCAGCGGCTGAAAGTGATCCTGACCAGCACCCCGCCAACGCCGGTGCAGTTCGCCGCCGTCTATCCGCACAAGAAGCTGCAGGATCCCAAGGTGCGGCTATTGCTCGACTTCATGGCCGAGCGTTGCCAAAGGCTGATCAAGGACATTCTGGCGGGCAAGTGAGGGGCGGTCGCGTTGCTACGGGATCGGCCGAAGGCCCGCGACTTCGTCATCCACGGGCGGAGCGACGCGAAGCGGAGCGCAGACCCGAGGACCCATTCCGTGACTTTCGCCGTAAAGTGCAACGGAGCAGAATTCTGCACCGTGGCAGCGCCTTGACGCCGCGGCATGGATCCTCGGGTCTGCGCGACGCCGCTTCGCGGCTGCTCCGCCCGTGGATGACGACGCGGCGGATGTTTCAGCTAATTTTCGAGGTGTTTGAGAGCCAGCCGAAACGTGACTGCTGGCCGGCACATGGCCGGCGGTTGGCCCAGCGCCAGCGGTTGCCATTGGGGCATGCGGCGAACATAGTTCCCGCATGCCTTCCCCCAGGAACCATCCATGACCGACGGCGCCACAACGCATCTGGCCGCTTCGCTCAACATTGCCCTCGCAACCGGGCAAGCGCTCACTTTCAGCGATCTGGCCGGCTTCGCCCGGGAGGCCGAGGCGGCGGGGCTGGACATGATCATCCTCGACGACTCCGCGCCGCATGGCGCCGCGCCGAGCAGTCCGTTCGAGGCGACCACTCTCATCGCCGCGCTGGCGACCGTGACCGAAAAGATCGGTCTCGTCGCCAGCGCCTCGACGATCGCTCACCAGCCCTACAATCTCGCGCGCCGCTTTGCCTCGCTCGACATGATCAGCCATGGCCGCGCGGGCTGGAACGCGACGCTGGCGCAGACACCGCGAGAGGCCGCCAATTTCAGCCGGCCCGACGGGTTTTCAGCCGATGATTTTCGCCGCCGCTCGGAGGAATATATCGGCATCGTTCAAGGGCTCTGGCAGGGCTGGGACGCGGACGCGCTGCTGTTCGACAGGGACGGCGGCCGCTTCCATGATCCGCAAGGAATGCACCTGCTCGACCACAAGGGCGAGTTCTTCTCCGTGCGCGGGCCGCTGAATGTCGCGCGGTCGCCGCAGGACGCGCCGGTGCTGGTGCTGTCCGATCTCACCGAAGGCGACCTCGACTTTGCCGCCCGCACCGCCGATGTCGTTCTGCTGGACGAACGGGCGGCGGCAGAAGACAAGGCGTGTCATGGTGATTTGAAGCGCCGGGTTTCCGCCTGTGGGCGCGAGCCGGATGCGGTGAAGATACTGGCTGATATCTCGCTCACCGCTGACGGCGTCAGCGGGCTGGCCGACAGGCTGGAAGAAAAATCCTTCTCTAAGAGCTGCGACGGCTTCAACATCCGCTTGCCGGCGCAGCTTTCGGTGTTCGACGATTTGATCGATCGTGTTCTTCCGGAGTTGCGGCGGTGCGGGCTGCTTCGAGAAAACCATCCCGGCACCACCTTGCGCTCGCATCTCGGCCTTGCCGGCGGAGGTGACCAATGACCGCGCAAATGAAGCTCGGCGCCTTCCTGTGGGCGACGGGCCATCACATCGCCGCCTGGCGCCATCCGAAGGCGCATGTGAAAGCTGGCATCGACATCGATCACTACATGGCGCTGGCGCGCACGGCTGAAGCGGCGAAGTTCGACATGATCTTCTGCGAGGACGCCGCCGGCCTGCGCGAGGCCAATGTCGACATTGCCAGCCAGACGTCGCGCTCGATCGGCTTCGAGCCGATCAGCCTGCTTTCGGCGCTGGCTGTCCAGACCAGCCGCATCGGCCTCGTTTCCACCGCGTCGACCAGCTACAACGAACCTTACGGCCTGGCGCGGACCTTCCTCTCGCTCGATCACCTGAGCGGCGGCCGGGCCGGCTGGAACCTGGTGACCTCGGCCAGTCAGATCGAAGCCGCCAATTTCGGCGCAGCCGGCCTCAAGCCTCATGCCGACCGCTATGAGCGGGCGCGCGAGTTCGCCGAGGCGGTGACAGGGTTGTGGCGCGGCAAGGCAGGCCATGACGGACAGAGTTTTTCGGTCCGCGATCCGCTCGATCTGCCGCGCTCGCCGCAAGGCGCGCCTGTCATGGTCCAGGCCGGCGCTTCCGACGTCGGCCGCGACCTCGCCGCCCGCACCGCCGACGTGGTGTTCACGGCGGCACAGACCTTCGAGGAAGCGAAGGCCTTTTACGACGACCTCAAGGGGCGCATGGCGGCGTATGGGCGTGAACCCGATGACATCAAGATCATGCCCGGTGTCGCGCCCGTGGTGGCGGAGACCGAAGCCGAGGCCCGCGAAAAATTCGAGGAATTGCAGGAATTGATCCCCGACGACGTCGGCGTGGCGCTGCTGTCCAGCTATCTCAGCATATCCGACCTCTGGCGCCATCCGCTCGACGGTCCACTGCCCGACTTGCCCGAGAGCGAGGGCATGAAAAGCCGGCAGGCCCTGGTCGTCGAGCAATCGCGCCGCGATGGCCTTTCCATTCGCCAACTGGCGCGGCATTTCGCCGGCGCGCGCGGCCATTGGCGCATCGTGGGAACCGCGGTCCAGGTGGCGGACGAGTTGCAGGCGCGGTTCGAAGGCGGTGCCGCCGACGGCTTCAACGTCATGCCGTCTTATTTTCCCGGCGAACTCGATGCCTTTGCCACGCTGGTCGTGCCGGAACTGCAGCGGCGCGGCCTGTTCCGCAAGGCGTATGAAGGCGCCACGCTGCGCGCGCATCTGGGCCTCAGGCGACCGAGCTAGCCGGCGGTCACCCTGTCATGCGGAGCGTGATGCTCTGCGTTCGAAGCCGCATTGTGGATGACCAGCGCCGTCATGATCTCGGCGGCGGCGAGCGCGGCAATAACCGGCGGACGCTTGTCCTTGACGGCGTCGCCGCCGATCGGCGAGACGAGGCGGGCGAATTCGGTCTCCGTGCCGTCGGCCGATTTCAGGAACCAGTGCCTGAAGGTCGCTTTCTTGGTCTTCGAACCGATCATGCCGACATAGGCCGCGTCGTCGCGTTTCAGCGCTTCGGCGACGATCAGGAAATCGAGCGCGTGGTCATGCGTAAGGACGGCGAAGGCGGTGCCGGCCGGGGCGTTGCGCAGCTCTGCCTCGGGCATCGGCGTCAGCCGCGTCTCGACGGTTTCCGGCATGCCTTCCAATGCCTCGGCGCGTGTCTCGATGACGACGCCATGCACGGGAAGAAGCGCAATGGTCGACGCGAGCGCTTGGCCGACATGGCCGCCGCCGAAGATATAGACATGCGGCAGATGCGCCTCCTCCGATTCAGCGTGCGCCATCAGCTTTTCCTCGATTGTGCCGTCGACCAAGCGGATCAACACCTTGACCCGACCCCCGCAGCACTGGCCGATTTCCGGCCCGAGCGGAACGTCGAGCGTGACGCCAGCTTCGTCAGCGTCGCGCTGCCCCTCACCCTTACCCTCTCCCCGTAAGGACGGGGAGAGGGGGTCGCCGGCGTTACGGCCGCTTCCCTTCTCCCCGTCACTATACGGGGAGAAGGTGCCGGCAGGCGGATGAGGGGCGGCGCCGACATCGGCAAACTCGCTGAAAGATGCGGAGCGCAAAGAGCCCAGCATCTGCCGCGCCTTATCGATCGCCATATATTCGAGCTGACCGCCGCCAATGGTGCCGAAAATCGCCGATGGCGAGACAAGCATGAACGCACCGGCCTCGCGCGGCGTCGAACCCTTTGCCGCCGCAACTTCGACAAGCGCGACCCGACCGGCATGGTCGAGAAACACTTTCAGCTCTTGAACCTTCGAGTTCATCGCCTGCACTTCCATCCAGGAAATATAGTATTTTTCGGCGCGATTTGCACGTTTTGGCCTCAGGAAGGCTCTGAAGCCTCCCGCTTCAGCCGCTCGATCGCCATCAGCACGCGTTCGGGTGTCGCCGGCGCGTCGAGACGCGGGCAGATCTTGTGGTCGGCGACGCTGGCCACTGCGTCCGACAGCGCGTGCAGCACCGCCATGCCATGCGGCAGCGGCGGTTCGCCGACCGCCTTGGAGCGATGGATGGTCGGCTCATAGGCCTGCGACCAGTCGGTCAGCGCCACGTTGAAGATCTTCGGTCGGTCCGACGCCAGCGGAATCTTGTAGGTCGACGGCGCGTGCGTGCGCAGCCGGCCCTTGTCGTCCCACCACAGTTCCTCCGTCGTCAGCCAGCCCATGCCCTGGATGAAGCCGCCCTCGACCTGGCCGAGGTCGATGGCCCGGTTCAGCGAACGGCCGCAGTCGTGCAGGATATCGGCGCGCTCGACGACATATTCGCCGGTCAGCGTGTCGACCGACACTTCGGCGCAGGCCGCGCCATAGGCGTAGTAATAGAAGGCGTGGCCCTGGCCCTTGCTGCGATCCCAGTGGATCTTCGGCGTCTTGTAGAAGCCGGCGGCCGAGAGCTGCACACGTGCGATATAGGCCTGCTTGACCAGATCGTTGAAGCTGACCTCCTGGTTGCCGACGCGCACCCGGTTTGGCAGGAACAACACCTGGTCGACAGGGATCTGATATTTCTCGGCGGCGAAGTCGGTCAGCCGGCGGCGGATCTGGCGCGCCGCGTTCTGCGCCGCCATGCCATTGAGGTCGGCGCCCGAGGACGCAGCCGTCGGCGCGGTGTTGGGCACCTTGGCGGTGGTGGTGGCGGTGATCTTCACGCGATCGAGGTCGATCTGGAACTCCTCCGCAACGACTTGCGCCACCTTGAGATGCAGGCCCTGCCCCATTTCGGTGCCGCCATGGTTCATGTGCACCGAACCATCGGCATAGACATGCACCAGCGCGCCGGCCTGGTTGGCCTCGGTCTTGGTGAAGGAGATGCCGAACTTGACCGGCGTCAGCGCCAGGCCGCGCTTGACGAAGCGGCTGTTGGCGTTGAATGCGGAAATCTCGCGACGGCGGCGCGCATAGTTGGCGCTGTCTTCCAGTTCCGCCACGATGCGCTGGATGATGCAGTCCTCGACCTTCTGGTGATAAGGGGTGACGTTGCGGCCGCCGATCGCTTCCATCGGATCGTAGAAATTCAGCTTGCGGATTTCGAGCGAATCCTTGCCGACCGCGAAGGCGACCTCGTCGATGACACGCTCGGCGCCGACCATGCCTTGCGGGCCGCCGAAGCCGCGGAACGCGGTGTTGGAGACGGTGTTGGTGTAGAGCGGCGCGGACTTGGCCAGCACCGCGGGATAGAAATAGGCGTTGTCGCAGTGGAACAGCGCACGGTCGCCGACCGGGCCGGACAGGTCGGCGGAGAAGCCGCAGCGCAAGGCGTAAGTGAAATCGACGCCGAGAATATTGCCCTCGTCGTCGAAGCCGACCTCGTAGTCGATGGCGAAATCGTGCCGCTTGCCGGTGGCGGTCATGTCCTCGTCGCGGTCGAGCCGGATCTTGACCGCCCGCTTCAGCCTCTTGGCGGCGATCGCGGCGATCGCGGCGCACTGGTTGGCCTGCGTTTCCTTGCCGCCGAAGCCGCCGCCCATGCGGCGCACTTCCACCGTCACCGCGTTACTCGGCACGCCAAGCGTGTGGGCGACCAGATGCTGCGTCTCGCTCGGCCCCTGGGTCGAACAATAGACGGTGACCTCGTCGTCCTCGCCGGGGATGGCGAGAGACACCTGGCCTTCGAGGTAGAAATGGTCCTGGCCGCCAAGCCACATCCGGTTCTTGATGCGGCGGGGCGCTGCCTTGATTGCCGCAGCCGCATCGCCGCGCCGCAAGATCAGCGGCGTGGTCACCTGCTTGTCCTTCGCCGGATCAAGGTCCCAGATGTCGATCACGGCGGGAAGCTCGTCATATTCGATCCTGGCCAGGCGCGCGGCGCGCCGGGCTGCCTCGCGCGTCTCGGCAATCACCGCGAAGATCGGCTGGCCGAAGAACTGCACCTTGCCTTCCGCCAGAACCGGATCGTCATGCATGTTGCTGGGCGAGACATCGTTCTCACCCGGCACGTCGGCATAAGTCAGCACGTCGACGACACCAGGGGCCGCGCGCACCGCCGAGAGGTCGACGCTTTTCAGAACGCCATGCGCCACCTTGGACAGGCCAAGGCCGGCATGCAGGGTGCCGGCCGGCTCCGGCATGTCGTCGATATAGACGGCGCCGCCGCTGACATGCTTGTGGGCGGAATCATGCCGCTGGTCGGTAGCGACGCCGCCGACGATCTTCTCGGCCTTGAGGTTTGATGGTGCGTGCTTGTTCATCAGGCCGCCTCGCTGCGTGATACCTGGAACGGCGCTTTCGTTCCGGTCGTCTCGACGTAAAAACGCAGCAAGAGGTTCTTTGCCGCCAGCGCTCGATATTCGGCGGTCGCGCGCATATCCGTGAGCGGCGTGAAATCCTTGGCGTATTCGGCCATCGCTGCCGCCACCGTCGCTTCACTCCAAATCTTGCCTATCAAAGCCCGTTCAACCGCCGACGCCCGCTTCGGCGTTGCCGCCATGCCGCCATAGGCGATGCGGATATCGGCCACCGTGCCGTCCTTGGCCAGAGCCAGACAGAAGGCACCCAAGGTCGCGGTGATGTCCTCGTCGCGGCGCTTGGTGACCTTGTAGACGGCGAATTTCACGTCCTTTGCCGGCACGGGCACGTGCACGGCCTCGACGAACTCGCCCGGCTGGCGATCCTGCTTGCCATAGGCAATGAAGAAGTCCTGCAACGGGATCGTGCGCCGCTTCTTGCCCTTGCGCAATGTCAGCCGTGCGCCGAGCACGATCAAGGGCGGCGGCGTGTCGCCGATCGGCGAGCCGTTGGCGACATTGCCGCCGATCGTGCCCATGTTGCGGACCTGTTCGCCGCCGATGCGGTCGAACAACGGCCCCAACGCAGGGATGCGTTTCGACAGCGTCGAAAAGGCTTCGGTGTAGGTCACGCCGGCGCCAATCGATATGACGCCGTTTTCTTCCGTGACGGCGCAAAGCCCCGGCAGATTGCCGATGAAGATCGCCGGCGAGATATCGCGCATGTGCTTGGTCACCCACAGGCCAACATCGGTCGAACCGGCGACGACCGTCGCGGTGGGTTCCTTCTCGAAGACAGAAGCGAAATCGTCGGCGTCGGCCGGCACGACCAGCCGCGTCCTGCCGGAGCCAATCTCGACCCTGGCGCCATCGCGCAACGACTGCAGCCGTGTCGTGATGTCCCGGCGCTCCGCCGCCAGCGGGTCCTTCGCCGCCTTGCCATAGCTCGATATGGCGTGCGCGGCGCGCATGATCGCTTCGTAGCCGGTGCAGCGGCAGAGATTGCCTTGCAAGGCTTTTTCGATGGCCGCGTCCGACGGGTCCGGCGACTTCATCCACAGGCCGTAGAGCGACATGACGAAACCCGGCGTGCAGAAGCCGCATTGCGAGCCATGGAAATCGACCATCGCCTGCTGCACAGGATGCAACCGGCCTGACACACCGCGCAGATGTTCGACCGTCACGACATGGGCGCCGTCGAGCGAGCCGAGGAAGCGGATGCAGGAATTGACGCTTTCATAGACCAATCCGGCGGCCGATAGCCTGCCGACCAGCACGGTGCAGGCGCCGCAATCGCCCTCGGCGCAGCCTTCCTTGGTGCCGCGCAGCGAACGATCGAGCCGCAGCCAGTCGAGCAAGGTCGCGTCGGGCGCCACGGATGACAGCGCGACATCCCTGCCATTCAGAATGAAGCGGATTTCGTTGCGGATATTGACCTTGGCCATGCCTCAGCTCCCCCTGTAGGTGGAATAGCCGTAGGGCGAGATCAGCAATGGTACATGATAGTGCACCGCCTCCGCCATGCCGAAGCGGATCGGCACGCTGTCGAGGAAGGCAGGCTCCGGCAGCTTCGTTCCCTGACCGCGCAGATAGTCGCCGGCCGCGAACACCAGTTCGTATTCGCCGGTGCGGAAGTCGGCGCCTGCCAGCAGCGGCGCGTCGCAGCGGCCGTCTGCATTGGTGACGACCGTCTTCAGAAGCGTGCGAGCAGCACCGTCGAGACGGTAGAGCGCGATCGACAATCCCGCCGCCGGCCTGCCGGTCGCGGTATCCAGGACATGGGTCGTCAGACGCCCGCCATCGGCTTTCGACGTTTCTGCCATTGGCCGCCTCCCATTTCCAGTACGAACAAATTGGCCGATATAATCGAGCACTGCTGATGAATTGTGCGCCAATTAAAGGCGATGCATAAGTCCCGGTCGAGCGGAGTGCGACAAAAACACTTTCAAAAATTTTGAGGGGAATGCGAGAAGCACCCTTTCGATATTCTGATCATACTTCCGGTGATGCCGGGCGCGGAGGGACGATGCGTTACACCAGGGACATGCGTGGCTACGGGGCCAATCCGCCAGATCCGAAATGGCCTGGCGGCGCGCATGTCGCCGTGCAGTTCGTCGTCAATTACGAGGAGGGCGGCGAGAACTGCGTGCTCCACGGCGACAAGGCTTCGGAAGCCTTCCTCTCGGAAATCGTCGGCGCGGCGCCCTGGGTGGGCCAGCGCCACTGGAACATGGAATCGATCTACGAGTATGGGGCGCGAGCCGGCTTCTGGCGGCTGCTGCGCCTGTTCGGCGAGGCGCAAGTGCCCGTGACCTGCTATGGCGTCGCCACGGCGCTCGCACGCTCCCCCGACCAGGTCACGGCGATGCAGGAAGCCGGCTGGGAAATCGCCTCGCACGGGTTGAGATGGATCGACTACCGCGACCACGACGCCGAGGACGAGCGCCGCGACCTCGAGGCGGCGATCAAGCTGCATTACGAGGTGACCGGCCAGCGCCCGACCGGCTGGTATACCGGCCGCACATCGGTCAACACGGTGCGCCTGGTGGCGGAAGAAGGCGGCTTCGACTACGTCTCGGACACCTATGACGACGAACTGCCCTACTGGTTCGAGCATAGCGGCGGCACGCAGCTCATCATCCCCTACACGCTCGATGCCAACGACATGCGCTTCGCCACGCCGCAAGGCTTCAATTCGGGCGACCAGTTCTTTGCCTATCTCAAGGATAGTTTCGACACGCTCTATGCCGAAGGCAAGGCAGGCAGGCCGCGCATGATGAATATCGGCCTGCATTGCCGCCTTGTCGGGCGGCCGGGCCGGGTGGCGGCGCTGAAGCGCTTCGTCGATTATGTCAAATCGCATGACAAGGTCTGGCTGGCGCGGCGCATCGACATCGCCAAGCACTGGCAGGAGAACCATCCCTACAAACCGGCCGCCCTGCGCCCGTCGAAGATGGAATTCGAGACGTTCGTTCACACCTTCGGCGCCGTGTTCGAACATTCGCCCTGGATTGCCGAACGGGCCCACGAGTTGGAGCTCGGTCCGGCACACGACACGGCGGGGGGCCTGCACAATGCGCTCTGCCGCATCTTCCGCGCCGCCAGCGAAACCGAACGGCTCGGCGTGCTCAACGCCCATCCCGACCTCGCCGGCAAACTGGCCAAGGCCAGGCGGCTGACGGCGGAATCCACCCGGGAACAGGCTTCCGCCGGCCTCGACGCGCTGACCGACAAGGAACGCGAACTGTTCTCCAAGCTCAACGCCGCCTACGTCACCACCTTCGGCTTCCCCTTCATCATCGCGGTGAAAGGCAAGACAAAGGAGGAAATCCTCGCCGAATTCGAAGCCCGTATCGGCAACGGCCGCGGCGTCGAATTCGAAACCGCCTGCAAACAGGTCGAGCGCATTGCGCTGCTGCGCCTCAAGGACATGCTTCCACAATAGGTTTAAACCCATGGATACGATCAGGATGCCCGAGCGAACCTATTATGCCCCACAGGGGGGCCATCCCGGCCAGAACGAGCTTTTGACCGGGCGCGCCGTCTTCACCGAGGCCTATGCGGTCATCCCCAAAGGCGTGATGCAGGACATCGTGACCAGCCCGCTGCCGTTCTGGGACAAGACCAGGGCTTGGATCATCGCAAGGCCGCTGTCGGGCTTTGCCGAGACGTTTTCTCAGTACATCGTCGAGGTTCTGCCGGGCGGCGGCAGCGACCGGCCGGAACCTGACTCCGGCGCCGAAGGCGTGCTGTTCGTGGTCGAGGGGGAACTCACCGTATCGCTCGCCGGCAAAAAGCATGTGCTTGCCGCCGGTGGCTTTGCCTTCCTGCCGCCGGCAAGCGGCTGGACGGTGCGCAACGAGAGCAGCGCTGCCGTGCGCTTCCACTGGATCCGCAAGGCCTATGAGGTGGTCGACGGCCTGGACGCGCCGGAAGCCTTCTTCAGCAGCGACCAGCAGGTGGCGCCGACGCCGATGGCCGGCACCGAGGGCCGCTGGGCGACGACGCGTTTCGTCGATCCGGACGACATGCGCCACGACATGCACGTCACCATCGTCACGCTCGAGGCGGGCGCGGTCATTCCCTTCGCCGAAACCCATGTCATGGAACATGGGCTCTACGTGCTCGAAGGCAAGGCGGTCTACCGGCTGAACCAGGACTGGGTCGAGGTCGAGGCCGGCGACTTCATGTGGCTGCGCGCCTTCTGCCCGCAGGCCTGCTATGCCGGCGGCCCCGGAAAATTCCGCTATCTGCTCTACAAGGACGTCAACCGGCACGCCAAGCTCGGCGGCTATCTCGGGGGCCGCGCGCGGTGAGCCGCATCGTCGCGCAGCCGCTGAGCCGCGAAAACTTCGCGCCCTTCGGCGACGTCATCGATATGGGCGGCGACAACCGCTACCCAATCAATGGCGGCAAGGCGATCCGCTATCATGATCTCGCCACCGCCGAGGCCGCTGGGCCGAATGCGCGCGTGCTGATCTCGATGGTGCGCGGCACACCCTATGAAATGCCGCTGAAGCTGACCATGGTCGAGCGCCATCCGCTCGGCAGCCAGGCTTTCATCCCGCTGTCGCCACGGCCGTTTCTGGTCGTCGTCTGCCACGATACCAAGGACGGGCCGGGCGAACCGCATGGCTTCATCGCCGCGCCCGGACAGGGCATCAACTACAAGCGCAATCTCTGGCACGGTGTGCTGACGCCGATCGGCGAGGAACAGGATTTCCTCATCGTCGATCGCGGCGGCGATGGCTCCAACCTCGAAGAGTTTCACTTCTCGCACCCTTACGAAATCCACCTTCCCAGAAAGCCCGAGATTTCATCATGACCGACATTTCGCTGATCGACCGCCTGCTCGACGTGATCGAGCACGACATCGTGCCGAAGACGGCAGAAGGCGTCGCCCATGGCAACAAGCTGTTCGGCGCGGCGATCCTGCGCAAGGACGACCGGTCGCTGGTGCTGGCCGAGACCAACAACGAGATGGAAAACCCGCTCTGGCATGGCGAGGTGCATTGCCTGAAGCGTTTTTACGAGATGCCCAGAGCCGAACGCGTCGACACGAAAGAGGCCATCTTCATTGCCACGCATGAGCCGTGCTCGCTCTGCCTGTCGGCGATCACCTGGACCGGTTTCGACAATTTCTACTATTTGTTCAGCCACGAGGACTCGCGCGACAGTTTTGCCATCCCGCATGATCTCAAAATTCTGAAAGAGGTCTTCACTCTCGACCCTGGCGGCTACAATGCCGAGAACGCCTATTGGAAAAGCTTTTCGATCCGTCGGCTGGTGCGGGCCCTCCCCGAGGCCGAGCGCGCGAGGCTGGAGACGCGGATCGGCAGGATTTCCGCACGCTATGACGAACTGTCCGACGCCTATCAGGCGAACAAGGCCGCAAACGACATTCCGCTGAGTTGATGGTATGAGACAAGTCGCATATTTCGCTGCTCCAGTCGCGAATGGCGATTGAAAGTTTTCGTGCCGCGGAGCGTTATGCCTGCCATGAAAACCATCACCGAATTTCCCCGTAAGGTCGTCGAATTTCCCGACATGGGTATCGTCATGCCCGATGGCTGCCGGTTGTCGGCGCGGGTGTGGATGCCGGAGGATGCGGGCGACGATCCGGTACCTGTCATCCTTGAGCATCTGCCCTACCGCAAGCGCGACGGAACGATCTTTCGTGATCAGCTTACCCATCCCTATTTCGCCGGCCACGGCTACGCCTCGATCCGCGTCGACATGCGCGGCAATGGCGATTCCGAAGGGCTGATGGACGACGAATATTCCGAGCAGGAACTGCAGGACGCCTGCGATGTCATCGCCTGGGCGGCGGCGCAGCCCTGGTGCAACGGCAATGTCGGCATGATGGGCATCTCTTGGGGCGGCTTCAACTGCCTGCAGGTGGCGGCCAAACAGCCGCCGGCGCTCAAGGCGGTTATCAGCCTGTGCTCGACCGTCGACCGCTATGCCGACGACATCCACTACAAGGGCGGCTGCCTTTTGAACGAGAATTTCGGCTGGGCCTCGACCATGCTGTCCTATTCGTCGCGGCCACCGGATCCGCTGATTGCCGGCGACAACCGCTGGCGCGATCTGTGGCTGAGACGGCTGGAGAACCAGT
This sequence comes from Mesorhizobium sp. M8A.F.Ca.ET.218.01.1.1, assembly GCF_004791165.1. Taxonomy (GTDB): domain Bacteria; phylum Pseudomonadota; class Alphaproteobacteria; order Rhizobiales; family Rhizobiaceae; genus Mesorhizobium. The sequence goes on from NZ_SRUZ01000001.1 coordinate 827,039, forward strand.
CCTTCCTTTTGCCGCTCTGGCTCAGCCACCAGCATCGCGACGCCTACTGGAAACGCGGTTCGATCTGCGAGGATTTTTCCGCAATCAAAGCCGCAGTGCTGTCGATCGGCGGCTGGCATGACGGCTACCGCAACACGATCTCGCACCTCGTCACCAACATCGAGGCACCGGTCAAGGGCATCGTTGGACCGTGGATACACAAATACCCGCACTATGCGGGCCCCAAGCCGGCCATCGGCTTCCTGCAGGAAGCGCTGCGCTGGTGGGACCACTGGCTGAAGGGCGCCGAGACCGGCGTCGAGGCCGATCCCGACTATCGCGCCTATGTGATGGACAGCGTGCGCCCCGCTCGCTGGCATCCGGAGCGGCCCGGCCGCTGGATAGCCGAGCAGGAATGGCCGTCGTCCAACATAACGATTGAAACGATCGAACTCGTTTCCGCTGATGCAGGACCTTCCATCGTCGCTTCGCCGCAGACCTGCGGGCTTGCCGGCGGCGAATACTTTCCCTTCACCTTCGGCCCGGAATTGCCTGGTGACCAGCGCCCTGACGACGGGCTGTCGGCGTGTTTCGACCAGCCTGAGCTCACCAAGCCGATCGAGATCGTCGGCGCGCCGGAGCTTGAGATCCAGTTTGCCTCCGATCGGCCCCAGGCCAACATCGCGGTCCGGCTTTGCGACGTGCATCCCGACGGCGCCTCGGAACTTATCTCCTATGGCGTGCTCAATCTGACGCACCGCAAGTCGCATGAATTCCCCGAGGCGCTGGTCCCAGGGGAGACGGTTTCGGCGCGTGTCGTGCTCGATCAATGTGCCTACCGCGTGCCGGCCGGGCATCGTTTGCGCGTCGCCGTTTCGACCGCCTACTGGCCTGCCATCTGGCCCTCGCCGGAGCCGGTACGGCTGACCTTGTCGGCGGCCTCGCTATCAGTGCCGCTGCGCCTGCTCGCAACAGGCGACGAAGTCGTCTTCGGCGAACCGGAAGGCGCCACGCCCTGGGCGACCGAGACGGTTCGACCCGCCAAGTCCGAACGCCATGTCGACCGCGACGAAAAGACGGGAATCGTCACGCTTTCCATTGCGGATGATTTCGGCGAGGTGCGTGATCTCGACCACGGCCTTGTCAACGGCAGCATCGCCCGCGAAACCTGGACCATCCATCCTGACGATCCTCTGTCAGCCTCCGGGAAAACACATTGGACGCAGACCCTGTCGCGAAATGGATGGTCGGTCCGTACCGAGACATGGGCGCAGATGCGGTCGGATGCGCAAAACTTCATCGTCAGCGCCAGAATCGAGGCCTACGAAGGCGAAAACCTCGTCTTCGAGCGCGATTTCGACGAAAGGGTCCCGCGCGCGCTGGTCTGAGTGCTGAAACCGTTGGTCCAAATGCGACGTGCGATTTACGCCACGGCATGTCGCATTCGGTCTTGCTTACCGCTTTCCCTTGCGGTCATTATTCCCCTCACAAGAAGCAAGAAAATCGACCAGAGAGTCGAACCAACAGAGTGAGGAACTCAAAATGTCGAATGAACTCGAATTCCTTAGCCGGCGCGTTGCAGCAGGCAAGCTGAGCCGTCGTGATTTTCTCGGCCGGGCGGCAGCGCTCGGCATCGCCGCACCCTTCGCCAACTCGCTGCTTTCAAGCGCGGCGCGGGCGGCCGGTCCGGTCAAGGGCGGCACGCTGAAGGCCGGCCTGGTCGGCGGTGAATCCACCAACAGTCTCGATCCGGCCCTGTTCATGACCCAGGTGCCGTTCGCCTTCGGCAAGTGCTGGGGCGAAATGATCGTCGAGCTGTCGCCCGACGGCAAGCTCGAGAACCGCATCGCCGAGGAGATCGGCTCGTCCAAGGACGCCAAGACCTGGACGCTGAAGATCCGCGACGGCGTCGAATTCCACAACGGCAAGAAAGTGACCGCCGAGGACGTCGCCGCGACGCTCGAGCGCCATTCGGACGAGAAATCGAAATCCGGCGCGCTCGGCTACATGAAGGGCATCGATACCATCAAGGCCAGCGGCAAGGAAGTGGTGCTGACGCTGAAGGAGGCCAATGCCGACCTTCCCTACCTGCTCAGCGACTATCACCTGATCGTCCAGCCGAACGGCGGCAAGGACAAGGCCGACGCCGGCATCTCGGCCGGACCCTATAAGGTCACCACCAACGAGCCCGGCGTGCGCCATGGCGGCGAGCGCTTCGCCAATTACTGGCAGAGCGACAAGATGGGTCATGCCGACCAGATCGAGATCATCGTCATCAACGATGCGACTGCGCGCACGGCGGCCCTGCAGGGTGGCCAGGTCAACATGATCAACCGCGTCGAGCCGAAGATCGTCGACCTGATCAAGCGCGTGCCTGGTGTAACCATCCGCAACCATGCGGGTCCGGGCCATTACGTGTTCATCATGCATTGCAACACGGCGCCGTTCGACAACAACGACCTCAGGATGGCGCTGAAGCTGGCGATCGACCGCGAGGAGATGCTGAACAAGGTGCTGCGCGGCTATGGCTCGCTCGGCAACGACTTCCCGATCAACGCGTCCTATCCGCTTTTCACCGAGATCGAGCAGCGCAAATACGATCCCGACAAGGCCAAATTCCACTACAAGAAGTCCGGTCATGACGGCGCCGTGCTGCTCAGGACCTCGGACGTCGCCTTCCCGGGCGCTGTCGATGCGTCCCAGCTCTTCCAGCAGAGCGCGGCCAAGGCCGGCATCAAGATCGAGCTCAAGCGCGAGCCCGGCGACGGCTACTGGAACGAGGTCTGGAACAAGCAGCCCTTCTGCGCTTCCTATTGGGGCGGCCGCTCGACGCAGGACCAGATGTACTCGACCGCCTACCTGTCGACCGCCGACTGGAACGACACGCGTTTCAAGCGCCCGGATTTCGACAAGATGGTGCTGGCGGCGCGCGCCGAACTCGACGAGGCCAAGCGCAAGCAGATGTACCACGATATGGCGGTCATGGTGCGCGACGAAGGCGGTCTGATCCTGCCGATGTTCAACCAGTTCATCGACGCCACCGGCGCCAAGGTCGATGGCTGGGTGGACGACCCGCATCAGGAGCTGATGAACGGCTACGCCCTGGCGAAGTGCTGGCTGCAGGCCTGAGTCCGGCTTTGCGGATATGTCTTCACCCATCCTGAAACTAATCGCCCAGCGCATCGCGCTGGGCATCCTCCTTTTGTTGGCCATTTCGGTCCTGATCTTTGCCGGCACGCAAATCCTGCCCGGCGACGTCGCGCAAGCCATTCTGGGACAATCGGCGACACCGGAGTCGCTCGCCAATCTGCGCGAGCAGCTTGGACTGAACGACCCCGCCTATATCAGGTACTTCCATTGGCTCGGCGGCGTCTTGACCGGGGACCTCGGCACGGCGATGTCGAGCGGGCAGGATATCGCAACCTCAATCAAGGGCCGGCTGTGGAACACGCTGTTCCTCGCCTTCTGGGCGGCGATCGTGGCCGTGCCGCTGGCAATCATCCTTGGGCTGATCGCGGTGCGCTATCGCAATGGCTGGGTCGACAAGCTGATCTCCGGACTGGCGCTTGCCTCGACCTCGTTCCCGGAATTCTTCATCGGCTATCTCCTGGTCTATTTTCTCGCGGTGAAATGGCAGATCTTTCCCGCCATCTCGACTGTCTATGACGGCATGCCTTTCGGCGAACGCATGCAGGCCATCGCGCTGCCGGCCACGGCGCTGACGCTGGTAGTGCTCGCGCACATGATGCGCATGACGCGTGCGGCGATCCTCAACGTCATGCAGTCGGCTTATGTCGAAACGGCGGAACTCAAAGGGCTTTCAGCCTTCTCCGTCATCCGCAGGCACGCCTTCCCGAATGCCATCGCGCCGATCATCAATGTCGTCATGCTGAACCTCGCCTATCTCATCGTCGGCGTTGTCGTGGTCGAGGTGATCTTCGTCTATCCCGGCATGGGACAGTATCTGGTCGACCACGTCACCAAGCGCGACGTGCCGGTGGTGCAGGCGGTCGGCCTGATCTTCGCCGCCGTCTACATCAGCCTCAACATCATCGCGGACATTTCGGCGATCGTCGCCAATCCGCGTCTCAGACATCCAAAGTGAGGGGGCGGGCATGCTCGATATAAAACGCATCCCCATCCCCGCTCTGATCGGCCTGGTGCTGACAGCCCTGTTCGTGCTCGCGGCGATCCTCGCGCCGTGGATTTCGCCCCACGACAATGCCGAGATCGTCGGCGACGTCTGGGAACCGATGTCGGCGGCGCATTGGCTTGGCACCGACAATCTCGGCCGCGATCTCTTGTCGCGCATGATCTACGGCGCCCGGATCACCCTGTTCATCGCCGTGCTGGCCACCGCGCTGTCGTTCTCGCTCGGCGCCATACTGGGTTTTTCGGCGGCTGTGTTCGGCGGCTGGTTCGACACGATCCTGTCCCGCCTCGTCGATCTCCTGATGTCGATCCCGACACTGATCATGGCCCTGGTCGTGCTCTCCGTGCTGCCGACCAACCTGGTGACGCTGATCCTGGTGATGGGCATTCTCGATTCGACGCGCGTCTATCGCCTGGCGCGCGCAGTCGCCGTCGACATCAACGTCATGGACTATGTCGAAGCGGCCAAGCTGCGCGGCGAAGGCAGCGCCTGGATCATCTTCCGCGAGATCCTGCCCAACGCGCTGTCGCCGCTGGTCTCCGAGCTCGGCCTGCGCTTTATCTACGCGGTGCTGTTCCTGTCGACGCTGTCCTTTCTCGGTCTCGGCGTGCAACCGCCAGACGCCGACTGGGGCGGCATGGTCAAGGAGAACAAGGACGGCATCGTCTTCGGCATCGCCGCCGCGCTCATTCCCGCGGCCGCGATCGCGGCCCTGGCGATCTCGGTCAACCTAGTGGCCGACTGGGTACTGAACCGCACGACAAGCCTGAAGGGAGGACGCGGCTGATGGCTGACGGCAAGGCAAAGTCCACTCCCCTGCTCGACATCCGCAATTTGCGCATCGAGGCGACGGTCTATCCGCCTGGTGAGGCGCCGAAGACCATCACGCTGGTCCACGACGTGTCGCTGACGCTGGAGAAGGGCAAGGTGCTGGGCCTGATCGGCGAATCCGGCGCCGGCAAGTCGACGATCGGCCTGTCGTCGATGGGCTATGGCCGCGGCGGCGTGCGCATCACCGGCGGCGAAGTCATTCTCAACGGCCGTGACATCCTGAAGGGCGGCAAGGACGAATTCCGCAAGCTGCGCGGCCGCGAGGTCTGCTATGTCGCGCAATCGGCGGCAGCCGCCTTCAATCCGGCGCACAGGCTGATGGACCAGGTTGTGGAAGCCACGCTGCTGCATGGCACGGCAACGCGCGCGGACGCCGAGAAGCGGGCCGTCGCGCTGTTCAAGAAGCTCAGCCTGCCCAATCCGGAAACCATTGGCGAACGCTTTCCGCACCAGGTGTCGGGCGGCCAGCTGCAGCGCGTCATGACGGCGATGGCGCTGTGCTCCGAACCCGACCTGATCGTCTTCGACGAGCCGACCACAGCGCTCGACGTGACGACGCAGATCGACGTGCTGTCGGCGATCAAGGACGCCATCCGCGACACCCATGTGGCGGCGCTCTACATCACCCATGACCTTGCCGTCGTCGCCCAGGTCTCCGACGAGATCATGGTGCTGCGCCACGGCCGGCTGGTCGAATGGGGAGGCACCCGCCAGATCATCAAGGAGCCTCGCCAGGAATACACCAACGCGCTGGTCTCGGTGCACGAGATAGAGCATGCCGAACAGAATCCGGGCGCGACACCGTTCCTGTCGGTCAAGAACGTCACCGCCGCCTATGGCGGCGGCCAGGTCAAAGTGCTCAAGAACGTTTCGGTCGACATCTATCCGGGCCAGACGCTGGCCGTGGTTGGCGAATCCGGTTCCGGTAAATCGACGCTGGCGCGCGCCATCACCGGCCTGTTGCCGCCCGAGCAGGGCAATGTGACCTTCGACGGGCGCCCGCTGGCCAACCGGCTTGCCGACCGGCCGAAGGAGGATCTGCGCCAGTTGCAGATGATCTACCAGATGGCCGACGTGGCGATGAACCCGCGCCAGACCGTCGGCACCATCATCGGCCGGCCGCTCGAATTCTATTTCGGCATCCGCGGCAGGGAACGCGACCGGCGTGTGGCCGAGCTGCTCGACGAGATCGAGATGGGCAAGGGCTTCGTCGACCGCTATCCGGCCGAGCTTTCGGGGGGCCAGAAGCAGCGCGTCTGCATCGCCCGCTCGCTCGCCGCCAAGCCGAAGCTGATCATCTGCGACGAGGTGACATCGGCTCTCGACCCGTTGGTGGCCAACGGCATCCTCAAGCTGCTGCTCAACCTGCAGCAGCACGAAAAGGTCGCCTACCTGTTCATCACCCACGATCTGGCGACGGTGAAGTCGATCGCCGATTCGATCGCGGTGATGTATCGCGGCGAAGTGGTGCGCTACGGCTCCAAGAGCAAGGTGCTCACACCGCCCTTCGACGCCTATACCGACCTGTTGTTGTCGTCTGTTCCGGAGATGGAGATCGGCTGGTTGGAAAAGGCGATCAAGGGGCGGCGCATGGCCAGCGCGGGGAACTAATCAGCCAGCTGCCGCCAGCCGGGGAGATGGCGGCCGTCATCCGCATGCAGCACTAGGGCGCCACACGTCCTCCGGACGGGCGCCACTGGTGTGACGTTATTTTCAACAAGGGGCAGGACATGAAGACTGAACTCGACCATCTCGCTGAACTCGCTGGCCAGGGCCGGATATCGCGTCGCGACTTTCTTGGCCGCACAGCGGCACTTGGCGTGTCCGCCGCGCTGGCAACGACGCTGGCCGGGAAAGCCTTCGCGCAGAGCCCGGTCAAGGGCGGCATCCTCAAGGCCGGCCTGCAAGGCGGTGAATCGACCAACAGCCTCGACCCGGCGCTGAACCTCAGCCAGGTCACTTTCAGCTTCGGCAAGCAGTGGGGCGAGTATCTTGTCCGTCTCACCCCCGACAACAAACTGGTGAACCTGATCGCCGAGGATATCGGCGCCTCCAAGGATGCCAAGACATGGACGATCAAGATTCGCGACGGCATCGAATTCCATAACGGCAAGACGGTTGGCGCCGAGGACGTCGCCGCCACCATCGAGCGCCATGCCGACGAGAAATCGAAGTCGGGCGCGCTCGGCATTCTCAAGAACATCAAGGGCGTCAAGGCGAGCGGCAAGGAAGTTATCTTCACGCTCGGCGACGCCGATGCCGACTTCCCATATCTGATGGCCGACTACCACCTCGTCATCCAGCCGAATGGCGGCAAGGACAACCCGAATGCCGGCATCAGCGCCGGGCCTTACAAGGTGACCGTCAACCAGCCGGGCGTTCGCCATGGCGGCGAGCGCTTCGCCAATTACTGGCAGGGCGACAAGGCCGGCCATGCCGACCAGGTCGAGATCGTCGTCATCAATGACGCGACGGCCCGTCTGGCCGCGCTGCAGGGCGGCCAGGTCCACATGATCAACCGCGTTGAGCCAAAGGTCGTCGACCTGGTCAAGCGCATTCCCGGCGTCAGCATCGAGAATGCGTCCGGCAAGGGCTATTATCCGTTCAACATGTTCTGTGACACGGCGCCCTTCGACAGCAACGATCTCCGGATGGCGCTGAAGCTCGCCATGGATCGTGACGAGATGCTGGAGAAGATCCTCCGCGGCTATGGTTCGGTCGGCAACGACTTCCCGATCAATGAGGCCTATCCCCTGTTTACCGCCATCGAACAGCGCAAGTTCGACCCGGAAAAGGCGGCTGCGCTCTACAAGAAGTCCGGCCACAGCGGTTCGATCCTGCTGCGTACCTCCGATGTCGCCTTCCCTGGTGCCGTCGATGCAGCCCAGCTCTACCAGCAGAGCGCCGCCAAGGCCGGCATCAAGATTGAGATCAAGCGCGAGCCGGGCGACGGCTACTGGTCGGAAGTCTGGAACAAGCAGCCCTTCTCGCTCTCCTATTGGGGCGGACGCGCCACGCAGGACCAGATGTACTCCACCGGCTATGTCTCGACCGCCGACTGGAACGACACACGCTTCAAGCGGCCGGAGTTCGACAAGATGCTGTTTGCGGCGCGCGGCGAGCTCGACCAGGACAAGCGCAAGGCGATCTACCACGACATGGCGGTGCTGATGCGCGACGAAGGCGGCCTGATCGTGCCGTTCTTCAACCAGTTCATCGACGCCGCCGCCACCAACAAGATCGGCGGCTTCGCCAAGAGCCCGATCGGCGAAATGATGGATGGTTACGCGCTCGCCGAGTGCTGGCTGAACGCCTGACATCCCTCTCATAGTGAAAAGCGCCGCGTGTCCTGACGACACGCGGCGCACTCGTTTCAACAAACAATCGCATGGAGCAGCCCGTGGCGATCCGATCCAAGCTTCTGCTGATCATCCTCGACGGCGTTCCCTACCGGAACTGGCGCCGGCTGATGGGCAATCTCGAAGGCTGGGTGCAGTCGGGCGAGGCGCGGGTGTGGAAGATGCGCTCGGTGCTGCCGTCGACCTCGGCCTGCTGCTATGCCTCGATCCACACCGGCGTGTCGCCGCAGGTGCACGGCATCCTGTCCAACGAGAAACGGTTTCGCGTCGGGCAGCCCGACATCTTCTCGGAAGTCAGCAAGGCCGGCGGCAAGACAGGTGCGGTCACCCATTCCTACTGGTCCGAATTCTTCCGCTCCTACCCGTTCGACCTCGTCGAGGACATGGAGTATGATGAGCCTGGTGGGCCGATCACGCATGGCCGCTTCCACACCATGACCGGCTACAATCTCAAGAACCAGATGACGCCGAGCGATGTCGACCTGTTCGCGACGCTTACCATGCTCACCCGGCGCCATGGCATCGACTACGGCATCCTGCACACCTGCACGCTGGACTCGATGGGCCACCGTTTCGGCCATGACTGCCACGAGATGGACTATGCCTGCTACGCCATGGACGGCATGCTGGCGGCCTTCCTGCCGGGCTGGATCGAGGCCGGCTACGAGGTCATGGTCACCGCCGACCACGGCCAGACCGACCGTGGCCACCATGGCGGCCATGACGACGAGATGCAGGATTTCGCGCACTATTATTTCGGCGCCGGCAAGGGACCGCAGGCCGACACGCTGCTCGACCAGCTGCAGCTTGCACCGACCGTGCTGAAGCGGCTGGGCGTGGCAATACCCGAGACGATGAAGGCCAAGCCGTTTTTGGATTAGTGCGGCGATCTTCCCTTCTCCCCTTGTGGGAGAAGGTGGATCGGCGCGGAGCGCCGAGACGGATGAGGGGTGTTCCAGGAAACACCAACGCCTCACTCCGCTGGAACACCCCTCATCCGTCGCCTTCGGCGACACCTTCTCCCACAAGGGGAGAAGGAAAAATGCGCGGCTCTGGCAAGACAAACTTTCTTCGGATAGCCTCCGAAAATTCCTTGGCGGAGGATGAACCTTTTTGGACCGATCGGCGACAGAGCAGACAGGGGCCAGGCGGCTCAACCGGCCATGACGGCGGCGGCGGAGACCGATCGCGCGCTTGTCGACCGGGTCGCGAAGGGCGACCGGGCTGCCGTGCGGCTCCTGTTCATGCGTCACCACGCGCGGATTTACCGCTTCGTGGCGCGCCAGACGGGATCGGAAATGATGGCTGACGATATCGCGAACGAGGTGTTCCTCGAACTGTGGCGCCAGGCGCCGGGCTTCGAAGGGCGCTCCGAAGTCTCGACATGGCTGCTCGGCATCGCCCGCTTCAAGGCGCTCTCGCTGCTGCGCAAGAAGAAGGAAGACTGGATCGACGACGAGGCCGCCGCCGCGGTGCCCGACAGCGCCGATACGCCCGAGGTCGTCACCATGAAGGAGGACAAGGCGGCCGCCTTGCGCCGCCTCATCGACGCCCTGCCCGAGGAGCACCGCACGGTGATCGACCTCGCCTATTATCAAGGGCAATCGGTGACCGAGATCGCGCAGGTGCTCGACATCCCGGTCGCGACCGTCAAGACCCGGATGTTCTATGCCCGCAAGAAACTCGGCGAAGCCCTGAAGGCCGCCGGTTACGACAGGGGGTGGCCATGAGCGCCGCTGAAAAGATGTCGCGCCGCGACGAAATGGAAACGTTGCTGCCGTTCTACCTGAACGGTTCGCTCGAAGGTTCGGATCTGGAAGCCATCGAAGAATGGCTGGCCAACGATCCCGCGGCACTTGCCGCGCTTGGCGAGGCGGAAGCCGAGTTCTCCGGCACGGCGGCGGCCAACGAGGCGATCCGTCCACCGGCCGATGCGCTCAGCCGCTTCGCCAAGGCGCTGGACGCGGAGGCAGGGCCGGCTCGGGCGCGGGCAAGCGCGTCCTGGCTGGCGCGGGCCTGGGACCGCTTCATGGCGGTGCCGGTTGGCGTCGCCTGGGCGACGGCCGCGGTCCTGCTGGCCTTGATCGCGGTGCAATCGCTGGTGCAGCCAGGCGGCAAGGGCGGCAATTTCGAGATCGCCGGCACTGAAGACGATCTGGCGAAGATGCCGTTCGCCCTGGTCAAGTTCAAACCGGACGCCAGGATGGCCGATATTGCCGTCTTCCTCGACACCAACAAGCTCAAGATCATCGGTGGTCCGACCGCCGACGGCGTCTTCAGGCTCGCCATTCCGGCGACGACCGCCGCCGACTACGAGAAGGCGCGCGGCCTTATTGCAGCCCAGCCTTTCGCGGAGACCGTGATCGAGGGAAGGAAGCCCGTTGATGGCGGCTAAGGCGGTCATTCGATTTGCGGCAATGCGAGAGCGGTTCACCGTTTCGCGAAAACGATGGACTGCTCTATCTTTTTGTTTTGATGCAATTCCCAAGGGAAAGCGCTTTGCGCTTTTCCCGAGAAAACCGCTACGCACTTTTCTTGGAATTGCTTTGGCGGCGATGGCAATCGTCACCGTGCCTGCGTCGGCGCAGACCAACGCCACCAATCCGGACCGGGCGAAAATCGATTGTAGCGACGAGGCCAATGCGACGGCAGCCGACTGCGTCAAGGACGGCGGCGCCAAGGGCGGGTCGGGTGCGGCAGAGGCCGGCGCCGTTTTTCTGCCCGCCCTGATCGTCGACCTCTTCCCCAACCCGGCCGCTCCCCCGGCACCGGTGCCGACACCACGGCCGGAGCCCGCGGCACCAGTTGCAGGCAACCAGGCCGGCCCGCCGTCGGGCGGAGCGATCGTCTCGCCGACCGATCTCATCGCCGTTCAGCCGCCGCGCGCCGTGACCGGCGAATTCGTGCCCGACGAGGTGCTGGTGACCGTCGATGGCGATGCCGGCGCGGTGCAGCAGATCGCCGCCTCCTTCGGCCTCGAAGTGCGCTCGCAGCGCCAGTCCCGGCTGCTTGGCACCATTGTGGTGCGCTTCGGCATTCCCGACGGCCGCCCGGTCGGCGTCGTGCTGGCGCAGCTTGCCGCCGACGGCCGCACGCAGCGCCGCGAGCCCAACCATATCTATTCGCTGCAGCAAGCGGCCGGCATCGTCAACTATGCCTTCGACCGCATCGCGCTCGACGCCAAACAGGCCAGTGGCGAAAACGTCCGTGTCGCCGTCATCGATACCGGCATCGACGACACCAATCCGGCTCTGGCCGGCGTCATCGCCGTGCAGTTCGATGCGATGCCCGGCGTGCCGATCGAAAAGCGCGATCACGGCACCTCGGTCGACGGGCTGATTGCCGGCGTCGGCGCGCTGGAAGGCATGGCGCCGGGCGCCAGGATCTACCACGCACGCGCCTTCGAGGGCGGCAAGTCGACCATGGACGTCATCCTGTCGGCGCTCGACTGGGCGGCGGACCAGAATGTCAGCATCATCAATATGAGCTTCGTCGGCCCGAAGAACGACCTGCTCGGTACTGCCTGCCGCAATGCCCGCGCGCTCGGCATGGTGCTGGTCGCGGCGGCCGGCAACAACGGGCCGAAGGCGCCCTATGGCTACCCGGCCGCCTTTGACGGCGTCATTGCGGTAACGGCCACCGACGCCAAGGACGGATTGATGCCGCAGGCCAATCGCGGCGCCTATGTCTTCATCTCGGCGCCGGGGGTCAAGATGGTGGCGCCGAGCGGCGCCGGCTCGGACGTCGTCACGGGCACCTCGTTTGCCGCGGCAATCGTCAGCGGCGCCATCGCCAACCTCATCCACGCCGCCCCCGAGCGCTCGGCCGACGACATCGAGAAGGCACTGGCCGCCACCGCCAGGGATCTTGGCCCGAAGGGCCGCGACAATGATTTCGGCTATGGGCTGCTGGACATCAAGGCCGCACAGACGGCGAAGGAGTAGCCCGTGACGGCTCAGGCCGCGCGTTGCCGGGGCCGGAGCAGGAACCAAGACGCGGCGATGTGCGTGATCATAAGCAGCGGCACATAGATGATCGGGATCGCATAGGTGGCGCCGAATTGTTCCGCGTGTGCGGGAAGGCCGAGCTGCGTGGCATGATAATAGTCGACTAGCAGATCGACCATCCCGAAAAGGTTGAAGGCGACGACGAACGGCCAGAAGAGCCGAGGTATCCGCACCGTGAGCAATGCCAGCATGGCCAGCACCCCTGTTGCGAAGTCGCCGTAGGCGGCGAATGCGGCGAAGCCGGCAGGCAAGTTGGAACCCACGACGCCCGGGAGGATGAAGACGAGCTCGAAGAAGCGGAAGCTGTGCAGGGTGGCGATGGCGCGTTGTGCTGCGACCGGGTCCATTTGCCGGAGCCAGGGCCAGATATACGCGCCGAAGCAAAGCAGCCATGCGACATAGCCCAGAACGAGATGGGTTTGAAATAGGACTTCCGTGGACATCTGAGGTCTTCCCGACAGCCGGTTCACACTGCTTCGAACACCGCGGTCAGGATGCCGAGCCGGCCCTGCATGAGATTTCGACCCAGGTTGGTCGTAAGCTCGGCGAAGTCCGGCCCCATCACCACGCCGAGATTTGGCGAAGGCGGCGGCCCCGATGCGCGCAGTTGCGCGAACCAGGCTCTGGCGGCCTCAGTGTCGTCTTGCCATGCGAGCACGCGGAAGCCGGCCGCTTCGATCGCCGCGCGCGTCGCGTCGGCTGTCAGGAGGAAGCTCGTCGCCGGCATTCGTGCCCAGGGGAGCGGATAGTGCGGTTCACCCTTGCCCAATGCGACGTCGAACGTGGCAAACCGGCCGCCTGACTTCAACACGCGCCTGGTCTCGTGATAGAGCCGCGCCCGGTTGGAGATGTTCATCGCCACATGCTGCAGCAACACGATGTCGAAACGGCCGTCGTCGAACGGAAGCTCCAGGGCATTGGCGGCCTGGAACGACAGCTGCCCGCTCTGTCCCGTGCGTTCGGTCAGATAGCGTGCGGCTTCCACGAAAGGCGCGCTGAGGTCCACGCCAGTAACCCGGCAGCCATAGGTCGCAGCCAGAAAGCGCGCCGGCCCGCCGATGCCCGAGCCGACGTCCAGGACCGACATATCGGCGGCGACCCCCGCCAATTGGGCAAGCTCGGCGGTGGCAGCAAGCCCACGCGTGTGAAACTGGTCGAGGGTACCCAATTGCTGTGGCGTGAGAAGCTGGTCCGCTGGACCAAGGGCGGCCAGTACGGTCTTCAGCCGCTCAGTCAGGCCGGTCGCGCGATAATGGTCGCGCACCCCATCGAGTTCATTGGTCATTGCAAGATGTCTCCGTGCTTCGACCTACTACCTAAGCCCGCTTCCATAATTCGACTATCCCCTGTAATCACAACGACCTATGAAGCAGAACTACACAGTCCGTCATGGTGCGCTGGAGGGCGTCGAGGCGTTCCTGGCTGTCGCCAGGCACCGCAACTTCCGCCGCGCCGCCGCGGATCTCGGCGTGACGCCGTCCGCCGTGAGCCAGGCGGTGCGCGCGCTGGAAGCGCGCTTGGGCACCGCGCTGTTCGTCCGCACGACGCGCAGCGTCGGCTTGACCGAGCCCGGTCAGCGGTTTCTTGACCGCGCCGGCCCTGCCTTCGAAGAACTCGTCTCGGCCGGCGAAGCCGCCCGAGATGTCGGCCAGCGGCCAACCGGACTGCTACGCCTGTCCGTGCCCCGGGCCGTCGTGCCGCTGATCCTGGAGCCGATGATCGCGTCGTTCTGCCGAGCCTATCCCGAGATCGAGCTGGAGATCGCCGCGAGCGACGAGATGGTCGATCTCGCGAACGGCGGGTTCGACGCCGGCATCCGCCTCGGCCAATTCGTCGCGCCGGACATGGTCGCGGTGCGGCTGACGCCGCCGTTCAGCTTCGTCGTCGTCGGCAGCGCGGACTATTTTGAGCACCATGGCTATCCCGCGCATGTCGAGGATCTCCGCCACCACGCCTGCTTGCGCTTGCGCCGCTCGAACGGCGCCATCGCGCCCTGGTCCTTCGTCGACGGCAACGAAACGATCGAGGCGATCGTCTCGGGCCCGCTGATCGCGCATGACTATCCGACGTTGCTGGGGGCCGCGATGCAAGGCGTTGGATTGGCGCAAACGCCTCGACCCATTGCCGAGGGTCCGATTGCCCAGGGAAAACTAAAGCCCGTTCTAGAGGGCCTCTCGGCGACGACGCCGGGTGTCTTCCTCTATCATCCCGGCAAGCGCCAGGTCCTGCCGAAGCTGCGCGCCTTCATCGATCATCTCAAATCCGCGAGCTAGGCAGGCGCGCCAGCCACGGACGCCCGCACCACCAGGTCGACCGGCCAGACCTCGCCGCGGGCGCCCTCCTCCAGCCCCGATATGCGTGCCGCCAGCCGCTCGGCAATGCGTGCGCCGGCCAGCCGGATCGACGAGCGCGTCGTGGACAGCGGCACGGAAAAATTCTCCGGCTTCAGCCAGGGAAAGACGTCGTCATGGGCAATCAGCGAGACGTCGCCGGGAATGCTGAGCCCGAGATCACGCACCGCGCGCACGACGCCGAGCGCCATGATCAGGCTGGAGCAGGCGATTGCCGTCGGCGCGCCGTCCTGTTCGAGCAGGCGCCGGGCAGCGCGATAGCCATTCTCCTCGGTCATGACGACGGAGCAGACATGGCGATCGCCCAATGTCAGGCCGCTCGCGGCCAGCGCCCGGCGCAGGCCGCGCTCGCGGTGAATGGCGAAGGTTTCCCTGTCATCGCCGTTGATCAGCGCCAGCCGCCGATGGCCGAGCTGGACGAGCAGCCGGGCCGCCTCGTGGAAAGCGCCTTCATTGTCGATGTCGAGATAGGGATAGTCGAAATCGAAACCCTCGCTGCGGCCATGGACGATGAAAGGAATGCCGAGCGTGTTGACCAGCGCCACGCGCCGGTCGGCGGGCCTGGGCGAAGAGATGTAGACGGCGTCGACCTGCCGGTTGGCGACGATACGCCGGTAGGTCGTCTCCTGATCGTCGGCATCAGCCGGCGACAACACGAGGTCGAGTTCGTGCGAGCGGGCATAGTCGCCCAGGCCGGACAGAAATTCGACGAAGTGCGGGTCGATGTCGACGGCCGCACCCGTCGGCAGGACATAGCCGATCATTCCGGACTTGCCCGTGGCCAGCCGGCGCGCGCTCGGATTGGGGCGATAGCCGTGGCGCTTGGCGGCGTCCATGACGCGCCTGCGGGTTTCCTCGTTGACTTCGGGGTAGCCGTTCAGCGCCCGGCTAACCGTGGTCTGCGAAAGCGCCAGCATATGCGCAAGTTGCTTGAGGTTCACGAGAGGCCTCCCCGCCTCAAAGCGCTTTTAGATTGAATCGACCCAACTACCGTCCGCGACGCGGCCATATCGCAGAGACCATAAGCGTGCCGGGGCTGGGTTTGAAACAAGAATTGCTGTCGCATTGCCAAAAAAGTATGTTGCGACGCACTTTTTCGAGCCCTGGCTGCAGGCAATTAAATCGATTAGTCCGCAGGCCCTCTTGACTCCTGATCGATTCAATGGCGAGATCGGCGAAGCCAAAGCGCTTTGGAAGACTCTTCGAAAGGTTGCGGTTCCCTTGCGACTGAGTCACAGTCCTGCGGCGTCGGCGGGCGGAATGGAGGTTCCGTCCGGTGAGTGTGTGACCCACTGGGAGGAATACCGATGAAGAAAATGCTTTTGCTGGGTGTTGCGTCTGCCGCATTCGCCCTGAGCGCGCCCGCGCATGCCGAACTGAAGTTCAAGCCGGGCGAGGACAAGCGCTTCAACTGGGCGAATTACGAAGATCTCAAGAAAGTCGACCTCAAGGGCGAGACTCTGTCGATCTTCGGACCGTGGCGTGGCGAGGACGAGACGCTTGTGCGGTCGGTACTCGATTATTTCTCCGAAGCCACCGGCGCGGAGGTCAAATATTCCTCGTCCGAGAATTACGAGCAGCAGATCGTCATCGACACCCAGGCCGGCAGCCCGCCCAACATCGCCGTGCTGCCGCAGCCGGGCCTCATCCAGGACCTTGCTTCCAAGGGCGTGCTGACCCCGCTGGGCGACGACGTCGCGGCTTGGGTCAAGGAGAATTACGCCGCCGGCGACTCCTGGGCCAAGCTCGGCACCTACAACGGCAAGGACGGCAAGCCGGGCTTCTATGCCTTTCCCTACAAGATCGACGTGAAGGGGCTGGTCTGGTACTCGCCCGACAATTTCGAGGAAGCCGGCTACAAGGTGCCGAAGACGCAGGAAGAACTGGCGGAGCTCGAAAAGAAGATCATCGCCGATGGCGGCAAGCCGTGGTGCATCGGGCTTGGTTCGGGCGGCGCGACGGGCTGGCCGGCGACCGACTGGGTCGAGGACATCATGCTGCGCACGCAGCCGCCCGAAGTCTACGACAAGTGGGTGAAGAACGAGATCCCGTTCACCGATCCGGCGGTGGTCAACGCCATCGACATCTTCGGCAAGATCGCCACCGACGACAAGATGGTGGACGGCGGCGCCAAGGCAGTCGCGGCGACCGACTTCCGCGACAGCCCGAAGGGACTCTTCACCGTGCCGCCGAAGTGCTACATGCACCATCAGGCATCGTTCATCCCCTCCTTCTTCCCGGAGGGCGTGAAGCTCGGCCAGGATGCGGACTTCTTCCCCTACCCGCCTTACGCCTCCAAGCCGGAACTGGGAACGCCGCTGGAAGTGGCCGGAACGCTGGTGATGATCACCAAGGATTCCAAGGCGTCGCGCGAATTCATCAAATTCCTGCAGATGCCGCTCGCGCATGAATTGTGGATGGCGCAGAAGAGCTTCGTCACCCCCTTCAAGGGAGCCAACAAGGACGCCTATGGCAGCGATGCGCTGAAGAAGCAGGGCGAGATCCTGGTCGGCGCCACGACGGTGCGCTTCGACGGCTCCGACCTGATGCCCGGCAAGGTCGGTGCCGGCTCGTTCTGGACCGGCATGATCGACCTGGTCGGCGGCAAGTCCGCCCAGGATGTCGCCACCGACATCCAGAAGAGCTGGGACGCTATCAAATAGCGGGGCGACCTAACACCTTCCAATCCTCCTGCTGGATCCGGGCCACGGCCCGGATCCGACCGGCAGTGCTCGCCGGAAGCCTTCACGTTTCGATTGTTCCGAATAACTGAAAGTCGGTGCATCCGATCGCCAGCATCGCTGGCCGGTCATGCGCAGGGAGAGGGACCCATGGCGACTCAGATTTTCTCGGCAATATTCGTCATCATCATCGGCGTCGGCGGCTGCGTCGCCTATTTCTGGGGCGCCAACAAACTGCTCGATTTGATCTTCCCCTCGCGCGGGGTGTCCGGGACGGCCGCCGTTAACAATCTGCGCCGGCAGGGATTGGTGCGGCCCTGGCTGTTCGTGGGTCCGGCGCTGATCATCCTGACCATCTACCTGATCTATCCGGTGATCGCGACGCTGTGGCTGTCTTTCTTCGACCGCGGCGGCACGAGTTTCGTCGGGTTCGCCAACTACGAATGGGCGCTGCGCGATCCGGATCTGCGAAACGCGATCATGAACAACATCCTGTGGCTGGCGGTGGTGCCGGCGGCCTGCACCTTCCTCGGCCTGATCATCGCCGTGCTTACCGACAAGATATGGTGGGGCACGATCGCCAAGAGCCTGATCTTCCTGCCGCTGGCCATCTCCTTCGTCGGCGCCAGCGTGATCTGGAAGTTCATCTACGAATATCGTGGCGACGGCCAGATCCAGATCGGCCTGCTCAACGCCATCATCCAGCATTTCGGCGGTCAGCCGCAGGTCTGGATATCGCTGCCGTTCTGGAACAACTTCTTCCTGATGATCATCCTGATCTGGATCCAGACCGGTTTCGCCATGGTCATCCTGTCCTCGGCGCTGCGCGGCATCCCCGAAGAAACGCTGGAAGCCGCCGTCATAGACGGCGCCAACCCGTTCCAGATCTTCTGGAAGATCATGGTGCCGCAGATCTGGGGCACCATCGCGGTGGTGTGGACCACCATCACCATCCTGGTGCTGAAGGTGTTCGACATCGTCTTGACCATGACCAACGGCCAATGGAACAGCCAGGTGCTGGCCAATCTGATGTTCGACTGGATGTTCCGCGGCGGCGGCGACTTCGGCCGCGGCGCGACCATTGCCATCATCATCATGATCGCGGTCATTCCGATCATGATCTGGAACATCCGCCAGGCCAACAAAGAGACGGGAGGGCACTGATATGGCCGTGGCGACCGGAAATTCCTTCGCAAGCCGTTTCGGCGTCCATATCGCGGTGCTCGTCTTCGTGGCGATCTGGACCATCCCCACGCTCGGCATCCTCGTCTCGTCGCTGCGCGACAAGGACCAGATCGTCGCCTCGGGCTGGTGGAATTCGTTCGCCAGTTCCAGCCAGACCGAGGCCGGGCGCCTGCCGGCCGCCTCGGCGCAGACCCAGAAGGACGGCAAGTTCGTCCTCGAGGGCAACATTTTCGGCGACGGCGTCAAGCGCAACATCAGCGCCTTCGGCGTCAAGGCAGCAGCACCTACACAATATCCGGCCGGCACATCAGCCGACCTCGGTGACGGCGTGACCCTGCAGGTCAATGCCGACGGCAGCTTCGTCATGGCATCGCCCAAGGCCTTCGAAGGCGATCGCGGCCAGCGCGTCTACTACGCCTCGTCGGCGCCGCCGAAATTCACCACCGACAACTACCAGACCGTGCTGTTCTCCGAAGGCATCGGCCGCTCCTTCATGAATTCGCTGACGGTCACCATCCCGGCGACCGTGATCCCGATCCTGATCGCGGCCTTTGCCGCCTACGCGCTGGCCTGGATGCGGTTTCCCGGACGCGCCTTGCTGATAGCGGTCATCATCGGCCTTCTGGTGGTGCCGCTGCAGATGTCGCTGATCCCGCTGCTCAGGCTCTACAACGGCGTCGGCACTTTCTTCGGCGTGCCGTCCAAGACCTATCTCGGCATCTGGCTGGCGCATACCGGCTTCGGCCTGCCCTTCGCCATCTACCTGTTGCGCAGCTATATCGCCGGCCTGCCGCGCGAGATCATGGAATCGGCGCGCATCGACGGCGCCAGCGATTTCGAGATCTTCGTCAAGATCGTGCTGCCGCTGTCCTTCCCGGTGCTTGCCTCCTTCGCCATTTTCCAATTCCTGTGGGTATGGAACGATCTGCTGGTGGCAATGGTTTTCCTCGGAACGGCGCCCGATCAGATCGTGCTGACGGCCAAGCTCAATGCGCTGCTCGGCTCGCGCGGCGGCAACTGGGAGATCCTGACGACATCGGCCTTCATCACCATCATCGTGCCGCTGATCGTCTTCTTCTCGCTGCAGCGCTATTTCGTCCGCGGGCTGCTGGCCGGCTCGGTGAAAGGAGGTTGAGACAATGCAATCGGCTTTGAAGGCGACTTCGAAACCAGACCCCGCCATCGACCGCGACTGGTGGCGGGGCGCGGTGATCTATCAGATCTATCCACGCAGCTTTCAGGACTCCAATGGCGACGGCATCGGCGACCTCAAAGGCATCATCGGCAGGCTGCCCTACATTGCCGCCCTTGGCGCGGATGCCATCTGGATCTCGCCTTTCTTCAAATCGCCGATGAAGGATTTCGGCTACGACGTCTCGGATTATTGCGACGTCGACCCGATGTTCGGCACGCTGGCGGATTTCGACGCACTGACGGCGGAGGCGCACCGGCTGGGCCTCAAGGTGATGATCGACGAGGTGCTGTCGCATACCGCCGACATCCATCCTTGGTTCAAGGAAAGCCGCTCGAGCCGCGTCAATCCGAAGGCCGACTGGTATGTCTGGGCGGACGCAAGGCCCGACGGCACGCCGCCCAACAACTGGCTGTCGATCTTCGGCGGCTCGGCCTGGCAATGGGACACCAGCCGCCAGCAATACTACCTGCACAATTTCCTGGCCGAGCAGCCCGACCTCAACTTCCACAACGCGGAAGTCCAGGACGCGCTGCTCGACGTCACCCGCTTCTGGCTGGAGCGCGGCGTCGACGGCTTCCGCCTCGACACCATCAATTTCTACTTCCACAGCCAGGGGCTGGAAAACAACCCGCCGCTGCCACCGGAAGAGCGCAACGACCAGACCGCACCGGCGGTCAATCCCTACAACTACCAGGATCATATCTACGACAAGAGCCGGCCGGAGAACCTCGCCTTCCTCGAGCGTTTCCGGGCGCTGCTCGACGAGTATCCGGCGACCGCCGCGGTCGGCGAAGTCGGCGATTCGCAGCGCGGGCTGGACGTGGTCGCCGCCTATACAGCGGGCGGCAAGCGCGTGCATATGTGCTATTCCTTCGACTTCCTGGCGCCGGAAAAGATCAGCGCCGCCAAGGTCCGCTCGGTGCTGGAGGCTTTTGGCGAGGTGGCCAGCGACGGCTGGTCGTGCTGGGCGTTTTCCAACCATGACGTGATGCGCCCGGCCTCGCGCTGGGCCGCCGGCGAAGCCGACCCGACCGCTTATCTCAAGGTTATCTCGGCATTGCTGATGTCGCTGCGCGGCTCGGTCTGCATCTACCAGGGCGAAGAACTCGGGCTCGGCGAGGCCGACCTGCGCTTCGAGGACCTGCAGGACCCCTACGGCATCCGCTTCTGGCCGGAATTCAAGGGCCGCGACGGCTGCCGCACACCCATGGTGTGGGACGGCAATGCCAGCAATGGCGGCTTCTCCCAGGCAAAGCCCTGGCTGCCGGTGCCGGCCAGCCACCTGTCACAGGCGGTCAACGTGCAGCAAGGTGACGAAACCTCGCTGCTTGAGCATTACCGGCGCTTTCTCGCCTTCCGCCGCGCCCATCCGGCATTGGCCAAGGGCGACATCAGCTTCATCGAAAGCCAGGGCGACACCGTCGCCTTCACCCGCCGGGCGGGCAATGAGGAGATCGTCTGCGTCTTCAATCTGGGCGCTGCGCCAGCGAAGGTTGACCTCGGCAACCGAACCCTGCAACCTTTGGCGGGACACGGATTTTCCGGGCAGGCAAGCACCGGTACGGTCGAACTCGGCGGTTACGGCGTCTGGTTCGGGCGCATAGGCTGAACATCTGAGGAACCACTGGGAGGAAATCAATGGCCGATGTCAATTTGAGACAAGTGAAGAAGTCCTACGGCAATCTCAACATTCTCCACGGCATCGACCTCGACATCAAATCAGGCGAATTCATCGTCTTCGTCGGCCCGTCGGGCTGCGGCAAGTCGACCTTGCTGCGCTCGATCGCCGGGCTTGAGGAAATCACCTCGGGCGAACTCAAGATCGACGGCCAGGTGGTCAACGACGTGCCGCCATCGAAGCGCGGCATCGCCATGGTGTTCCAGTCCTACGCGCTCTATCCGCACATGACAGTCTACGACAACATGGCCTTCTCGATGAAGATCGGCAAGGAAAGCAAGGCCGAGATCGACAAACGGGTGCGGCAGGCCGCCGAAATCCTGCAGCTGACCAAATATCTCGACCGCCTGCCCAAGGCGATGTCGGGCGGCCAGCGTCAGCGTGTCGCCATCGGCCGCGCCATCGTGCGCAATCCAAAAGTGTTCCTGTTCGACGAACCGCTGTCGAACCTTGACGCGGCACTGCGCGTCGCCACGCGTATCGAGATCGCCAAGCTCAAGGAATCGATGCCCAACACGACCATGATCTATGTCACCCACGACCAGGTCGAGGCGATGACGCTGGCCGACCGCATCGTGGTGCTAAAGGATGGCCACATCGAGCAGGTCGGCACGCCCATGGAGCTCTACAAGAACCCCGGCAACCTATTCGTCGCCCAGTTCATCGGCTCGCCGGCCATGAACATCCTGCCGGCCACGGTCGACAAGACGGGCAATCCGACCATCATCAGCCATGTCGGCGGCCGCAAGGCGACGGTGCCGATCGCGACGCCTGCTTCGGCAAAGGGAGCGGCGGTCAGCTTCGGCGTGCGGCCGGAAGATCTCGCGATCGCCAGTGGTGCGGACTATCTGTTCGAGGGGACGGTCGATTATGTCGAGCAACTCGGCGAGGTTCAGTTGGTCTATATCGACATCGGCCGGGCCGACCTGCCGCTGGTGACCAAGCTGCCGGGCAATGTCGAGATCAAGCGCGGCTCGACGCTGCAGTTGACCGCCAATGCCGGCGACCTTCATATCTTCGATGCGGATGGACGGTCGTTCGCGCTGCACGAAGCGGAAGCAAAAGCCGCCTGAGGCCAGCCATGTCTCGACAACAAAAAAAGAGAGCAGCGGGCTGGCCCGCCGCTCTCTTTTTATACATCACGACGGCTGGTTAGTTGTTGCCGAAGAGATTGCGGTCTGCGCCGTGAGGGGCGGACTTCTGCACGTCGCCGGACGAGTTGAGCAGCTTGTAGATGGGTGAGTCGCTGTTGCGGACCGAACCCGTATGCGACGTATCGACATTGACGGTCGACGATGCAGTGGGCTGATTGGCGCCATTGGAGCCATAGTTGTCACTGCCGGCGAAAGCGCTGCCGGAGAGGGCCAGAACGGCGGCGGCAGCAATGAGGATCTTGTTCATTTCCAATACTCCTAACGTCTTGAATTCCACGAGTGGCGAGCGAGCCCGCCACTCGCAACAGGCGTCAACGGCCGAAGAGGTTGCGATCGCTACCCGGCCGGGCAGGCGCCTCGGTGGCCGGAGCCGACTTGCCGATCGATGCGGTGTTCGCGTTGTCGGTCGACGTGACAGCCGCCTGGTTGGCACCGCTCGAACCGTAGTTGTCGCTGCCGGCAAAGGCGCTGCCGGAGAGGGCCAGGACGGCGGCGGCGGCAATGAGGATCTTGTTCATTTTAGGTACTCCTGAATTTGTGGCATCCACCCCGCGCGGCAGGGTCGCCCCGCCGCAAGCCGGGGATCGGCTGTTAGTTGTTGCCGAAGAGATTGTGGTCGGCGCCCTGGGCAGGCGTCTGAGCAGCCGGCTCCGACTTGCTGGTCGAAGCGGTGTACGAGCTGTCGACAGTGGCAGCGGGGGTGGCGGCGTTCGAACCGTAATGGTCGCTACCAGCGAAGGCGCTGCCGGAAATGGCCAGAAGGGCGGCGGCAGTGAGAACAATCTTTTTCATTTTGGGTACTCCAGTATTTTTCCGTCCGTCTAGCGGCGTGTCTTGGGATTAAAATCGCGTCGTTCGGACCGCCCCGATGTGGGAGAGCACCTCTGCTGTTTCCAATCACGAAGTTGTTCAGCGTGGACCATGACTCTACCACTTGAAATTGTGCCAGTGATTTCCACATCTGTTATTTTCTGTCGTTATATCAATCAGTTAGCTAAAAATGGCACCCCGATCACCAACTGTATCGGAGGCTCGGCGTTCACACCGTCCTGCACGCACCGTCAACAGAAACGAACCGTTCGGTTCGATTTTAGAATCTGCTAATAGTCACTTTTCGAAACTGTTAACCTTTTCGCCCCCGGCAAAGGGGTCGAAAAAACGGTGCCGGCGCGCCTGGCGACAGAAGGCGATTTGATGATGCGACCCCTGTCACGACGTTCCAGCATGCGTGTCGCGCCGCATGGATGCGATGTCGCTTTCATGCCGATGTCGCAAACCCTGCCGTGATTAGATCAGGCATCTCAGGTGCCGCTGCGTGACGACGGAGCGGAGAATTGGGAAGCCGGTCAGATTCCGGCGCTGCCCCCGCAACGGTGGTGGAGTTCAAGTCGCAACGGGAGACCACTGGGCGTAAGCCTGGGAAGGTGTCGCGATGGTCCGTAAGGACGACTCCAGAGCCCGGAAACCAGCCCGAGATGGCTAGAACTCGACTGATCGCGGTGGGCGGTCAAGAGGCGGATGGTGTTTGTCCGGCTTTGCGCCGATCTGCGTCCAGTCCTTCCTCAATCACCACCAGTTCAGTCCTTGAAAATGAGGACAGGACATGGACGCGCGCAACGACATGCTGAGGCTCTTGAACAGCCGCAGACAAGGCTTTTCGCTGGAACAGCCTTTTTACACCGACCCGGACTACTTCAAGCTCGACATGGAGCTGATCTGGTATCGCGACTGGCTGTTCATCGGCCATGATTGCGAATTGCCCAAGCCGGGCAGCTTCATCACCGTGCAGATCGGCGACTATCCTATCGTGCTGGTGCGCGATCAGCAGGGCAAGATCAACGCCTTCCACAATTCCTGCCGCCATCGCGGCAGCCGCGTCTGCAACAGCGACAAGGGCATGGCCGCCAAACTGGTCTGTCCCTATCACCAGTGGACCTATGAGCTGGACGGGCGCCTGCTGTTCGCCCGCCAGATGGCCGAGGGGTTCGACAAGAGCCAGTTCGGGCTGAAGCCGGTCGCCTGCGAAAGCGTCGCCGGCTATGTCTTCATCTGCCTGGCCAAGGAGCCGGCCGACTTCGCGCCGATGCGGGCGATGATCGAGCCCTATCTCAAGCCGCACCGGCTGAGCGAGGCCAAGATCGCCTTCGAGAGCACGATCATCGAGAAGGGCAATTGGAAGCTGGTCTGGGAAAACAACCGCGAATGCTATCATTGCGCGGGCAATCATCCCGAACTGTGCAAGACCTTCCCGGAAGCACCGACCGTGACCGGCGTGCAAGGCGCCGACAGCGATCCGGAGATGCTGGCGCACTGGGCGAAGTGCGAAGCTGTTGGCCTGCCCAGCAAATTCCGCATCGACCCGGCCGGGCAATACCGCGCCACCCGCGCGCCGCTGCTGCGCGACGCCCAGAGCTACACGATGACCGGCAAGCGGGCGGTGAGGAAGGACCTGTCCGACAGCGTTTCGGCCGACCGCATCGGCACGCTGATGCACTATCACTACCCGACGACCTGGAACCACATCCTCGTTGATCATGCCGTCACCTTCCGCGTGCTGCCGGTCAGCGCCACCGAAACGGCAGTGACGACGAAGTGGTTGGTGCACAAGGACGCGGTCGAGGGTGTCGACTACGATCTCGCCGAACTCACCCATGTCTGGACCGAGACCAACGACCAGGACCGCCGGATCGTCGAGGAGAACGCTTTCGGTATCCTGTCGCCGGCCTATGAACCCGGCCCGTATTCGGAGCTGCATGAAGGCGGCGTCATCCAGTTCGTCGACTGGTATGCCCGCTTCATCGGTCCGCGCCTGGCCGAAGGCGGGCGGCCGGCGCTGCGCAGCGTCGCCTAGCGCATGTCACCCAAAAGTGTGCAGCGGTTTTGGGATCACGACATCCGCAAAATGAAAGGTATGCAGGGATGAATGCGATGACCGACCTTGGCCTCTATCGCCATCTCGACCAGATGGCGCCCTGGAACGACAGGCTGCAGGTGCTGGAAGTGACCGGTGTCAGCGACGAGGCGCCCGACGTCAAGACCTTCACCTTCCGGTCCGACAACCAGACCTGGTTCCGCTACAAGCCGGGCCAGTTCGTGACGCTGGAACTGCCGACGCCGGATGGGCCGCTGATGCGCACCTACACGCTGTCGTCGTCGCCGTCGCGGCCGTTCTCGATCGCGGTGACGGTGAAGGCGCAGGCGGGCAGCATCGGCACACGCTGGATGTTCGATCACCTGGCGCCCGGCTCGCACGTCAAGGCCTATGGACCGGGCGGCGACTTTTCACTGCACAGCCATCCGGCGGCGAAATATCTGTTCGTCTCGGCCGGCTCCGGCGTGACGCCGATGATGTCGATGCTGCGCTGGCTGAACGACTGTGCGCCATGGACCGATGTCGGTTTCGTCAACTGCGCGCGGCGCCCGGAAGAAATCATCTTCCGCAAGGAACTCGAACTGCTCGGGGGCCACATGCCTGGCCTGTCGCTCGGCTTCATGATCGAGGAGCGGTCGAGCCGCGAGGGCTGGTACGGCCATATGGGCCGCATCGACGCCATCCGGCTGCCGCTCCTGGCACCCGATTTCCGCGAACGCGAAATCTTCTGCTGTGGGCCCGATCCCTTCATGCGCGCCGTGCGCGGCATGCTCGAAGCCGCCGGCTTCGACATGGCAAAGTACCATCAGGAAAGCTTTGCCGCGCCGACCGTGGACGAAGTCCCGGCACCGTTTGCCGCGCCGGCTGAAGCCGGCGCGGCAATTTCCGTCGAAGCCGCGACGCCGATCCGCTTCGCGCTTTCGGATGTCGACGCCGACTGCGTCGCCGGCCAGACCGTGCTGCAGACCGCGCGCGCCTCGGGCGTGCGGATACCGGCGGCCTGCGAATTCGGCCTGTGCGGAACTTGCAAGGTGAAGAAAGTCTCCGGCAGCGTCGAGATGAGTCACAATGGCGGCATCCTCGATCATGAGATCGACGACGGCTTCATCCTGGCCTGTTGTTCCAAGCCATTGTCGGCGCTGGAAATCGAGGCTTGATCCGCCCGTCCTTCGACTGATCCCGGAAATGTCGGCGCCTTGCCGGCAAGGTTACCTTGCCAAGGAACGACCGAAAGTCTACAGGCGTTGTCGGTGGAAGCGGTCCTGCTGGCGGGCAGGGATGTAAAGCGGGGCAACAATGAAGCATGAATCCCATGCCTATGCGGTTGCGAGCCGGGATATCGTTTTCGAATCCTTCGATGGCGAGGCCGTGGTGCTCAACCTTGCCAATGGCAAATATTTCGGCTTCTCCGATTCCGGCAGCAAGGCGTGGCAGGTGCTTTCGTCCGGAGCGGACGCCCAGGCTCTGATCGGGCTGGCCGCGGGCGGCTCGACAATAAGCCACGCCGAACTCGAACACTTCATATCGCAGCTGCTCGAACTGGGTTTGCTGGTGCGTTCGGAAGCGGCGGCGCAGCCACTGCCGGGCGAATTGCAAGCCGAGCTTGCCGCCACCAGCGAGCCGCTCAATGTCAGCATCCACGACGACCTCGCGGACCTGATCGTCGTTGATCCCATCCATGAGGTCGAGGAACCCCTTGGCTGGCCGGCGGTCAAGCAGGCTTCCTGATCGGCCGGCCGCAGCCGTGATGGAAGGCGCTTGATGCCGCGCGTCACGCTCGAAACCCTGCCGGACTACGCCCGGTATCTCATCGCCGCCGCTGAAGGCGCTGCCTCGCGCTATCCGACCATCCGGCGGGTTCGGCTGCCCGGGCTGGAACTGGCCGTGCATCTGGGTCACGGTGTGCTCGCCGACGCCCTGAGCCATGCATTTGTCGAGGCCGCTCACGATCAGCCGGAACCGTCCACCTGCCGCATCTTCATCGCTCATCCCGGCATCGACGGCATCCCGGAGCCGGCGCGATGGGGCGACGCGCATTTCACCGAGCACGGCTTTGCCAAACGGCTCGCCGAAGCCGGGTTACGCGGCCACTATTTCCACGATCTAGATTTCTGGCAGATCTACGATCCCCAACGTTGCGTTGGCGTACAGCTGATGGCCTCGGCCGATGCCTTTCCGCCTTGGGAGCCGGGGGCACCGCTGCGCGCCTTCCTGCATTGGGAATATGCCGCACGCGGCATGCGGCTGACCCATGCCGGCACGCTCGGCATCGATGGCAAGGGTATCCTCCTTGCCGGCTCGCGTGGAGCCGGGAAATCCGGCACCGTCGCCGCCGGCCTGCTCAACGGACTAGACAGTGTCGGCGACGACTATGTGCTGATCGATCTCGCCGGAGGCGTGACCGCGCGGCCCCTTTTCTCGACCTTGAAGCAGGACGCGCAAGGTTTCACGCGGCTGGGCCTGCAAAAGCGGCTAACGGCGCAAGGCCCGCTGAACTGGCAGGGCAAGCACATGTTTCACGTCGATGAGATCGCGCCTGGGCCGGTGCCCGCGATGCTGGACATCGTTGCGCTGATGGTGCCACATATTAGCGGTGGCGGAGCAAGTTCGATCATGCCGGTGTCGCGCAGGGATGCCATGATTGCCTTGGCGCCGTCCGGCATCGCACAGATGCCGGGCGAACGCGAAAGCGGCTTTCGCTTCTTCAGCGAATTGACGCGCCGCCTGCCGTGCTTTCGTTTGTCCCTCGGCACCGACCCGGCGGAGATCGCCGGCACGATCGAGGACGTCCTGACACGAGGCGCCCGGTGAAGCTCAGCGTGATCATGCCTGTGTACAATCGCGAGCGCTACGTCGTCCCGGCGCTGCGCTCGTTGATCAGGCAGCGCGCTGACGCCGACTTCGACATCATCGTCATCGACGATGGCTCCACGGACGCCTCGGTGGAGGCAGTACGGTCGACGATGCGCGAGGCGCCCTGCATCCGCCTGTTTCTGCAACCCAATATGGGTGTCGCGAGGGCGCGCAATGCCGGGCTGAGACAGTTGCCGCCGGATGCCGGATTTGTGTCGTTCCTCGATTCCGACGACATCTCGCTTGCCGGGCGCTTCAAGGCGGATCTGGCTTGCTACGAGGCCGACCCGGGCCTTGACCTGACCTACTCCCTGATGACCCTGGCCGAGCAGATAGACGATGACACGATGGAGCCGGTAGCGGGCAGCCGCACTGTAACGCTGCGCGGCATTTCAATGAGCACCGGACTGTTCAGCCGGGCGCTTGTCGATCGCATAGGCTGTTTCGACGAGGAATTCGACCAGTGCGAGGACACTGACTATCTGCTGCGCATCTTCGAAACGGGTCCGAATTACCGTCTTCTGGAGACCGTCGCGATCTACTACAGGCGCCACGCCGGCAATATCACCCGGAAGCGCGAGGGCCGGCTCCGCGACCACATGCGGGCGATCCACAATTCGACCCGGCGACGCAGGGCCGACCCGTCCCTGCGTGAGATTCCCCGCATTTTCGAGCTCAAGAGCACGCCCGACTGGCGGCTGTTTTGATGCGGGATATCTCGCGATCAAAACGGGTGGTGCAGCAGCGGCCGCGGGGCCGAGGATGAGGCTGAGCGTGATCATGCCGGTCTACAATCGCGAGGCCTATGTCGGCGCCGCGCTGCGCTCGCTGCTCAGGCAAGGCGATGCCGCCGATCTCGACATCATCGTCATCGACGACGGTTCGACCGACGGCTCGGTCGAGGCCGTGCGCGCGATGATGGATGATCATTCCTGCATCCGGCTGTTCCGGCAAGAAAACATGGGGGTGACCCGAGCGCGCAACAGCGGGCTCAGGCAGCTCAAGCCCGAGGCGGAACTGGTGTCGTTCCTCGATTCGGACGACATCTCGCCAGCGGGGCGCTTCGGAGCCGATGTCGAGCTTTTCCGGAAGAATCCCGATCTCGACCTGACCTATTCGAGGATGATGCTGGTCGACAAAATCGATGATGGGACCTTGGAGCCCATGGCGGACAGCAACAGCATCACGGTTCGCGGCATTCACCTGTCGGCGGCGATCTTCGCGCGCCGCCTCGTCGCGCGGATAGGCGATTTCGACGAGGATTTCGTCCAGGCCGAAGATACCGACTACCTGCTGCGCGGTTTTGAGATCGGCCCCAGATACGTGCTTCCCGACACGGTCGCGCTCTATTACAGACGGCATGCGGGCAACATGACGAGGCAAGAGGACGTCCAGTCGCGGGAATTCCTGCGCGCTATCTACAAATCCATGAAGCGGCGCAAGGCCGACCCGTCGCTGCGGCCGATCGAAGGGATCTTCGAGCTCGACAAACTGTCAGATTGGCGTGCCCTGTGATGGACGGATACGGCGTCGTCATACCGGCCTTCAACGCCAGCGGCACCATCGCCGAGACGCTGCGATCGGTTGCGGCGCAGACGGTGCGGCCGGACCTGGTGGTGATCGTCGACGACGGATCAACCGACGATCTCGCCGCGGCGATCGGCGGAACGGACCTGCCGCTGCAATTGCTGCGCCAGGCAAATGCCGGACCGGGCAGCGCCACGACCAGAGGCATCGCCGCGCTGTCGACGCCGTTCATCGCGACGCTCGACGCCGACGACCTTTGGCTGCCGACCAAGATCGAGGATCAGCTTGCATATCTGCGAGGATTGCCCGGCACATCGGGCGTCTTCTGCCATTTGCGAAACTTCCGCAATGACCGGCCCGATGCACCCGAGGACGCGGTCGTGCCCGGCTGGTCGCGGACCACGATGCTGATCCGGCGCGAGGTCGCCGAGACCGTCGGGCCGGTTGTCGATCCGCCGGGCGGTCGCGGCGAAATGATCGACTGGATCGCGCGGGCACGCGAGGCGGGCCTTGCCTTCGACATGATGGAAGAGGTGCTGGCGCTGCGCCGCATCAGGCCCGGCAGCCTGTCGTACGGACGCGATGCGACGCGCGACCGCGGCTATCTCGAAGTGGCGCGGCTGGCCATGTTGCGACGGGTCCGAAACAAGACCGGCGCGGGCTGATGGCGCGCATCCGCCGCATCAGCCGCCGTTTCCCGGACTATGGCTGGCCCTGGCCGACGGGCGGGCTCGACCAGTTGCTCAAGGCCGCGCTTCTTGCCGACGACGACGCGGCCGCCGGTTGCGCGATGGAGTGGCTGAGCGCCAACGACATCGATCTCGTCTCCTTCAGGGAGCATCGGCTGCTTGCCGCCATCTGCGACCGGTTCGGCCGGAAATTGGCCGGCCATTCCGCCTATCCACGTCTTGTCGGCCTGCAAAAGATGCTGTGGACCAAGTCGCGCATGGCGATGCGCGAGGCCGAACCGGCGCTGCAGGCGATGACGGACGCGGGATGCCTGGTGATGCTGATCAAGGGTGCCAGCCGCATTGCCTTGGACGCGTCGGCGCAGCGAGGCAGGGTGGCGCACGACATCGACATATTGGTGCGGCCGCAGGACATGCGAACGGCGTTCGACGTGCTGCGCGACCGCGACTGGCAGATCGCCACCGGTGTGAGCCCGCAATATCTGAGGACAAGACTGGCGTCGTTGCGGTCGATGAACTTCTTCAAGGGCAATTATGGCGACATCGACCTGCACCAGCTTGCCTATGACGGTTCCCAGCAGAGCGACGAGGACGACCAGGCGATCTGGCGGCGGGCGGCGGCGGCCGAATTCAGTGGTGTCGGCGTGCTGGTGCCGTCGCCGGCGGACCGCATCGCGCTGGCCATCGCGCATGGCGGGCTCGACGCCCACACGCACAGCGATTGGCTGGTCGATTGCGCGGTAGCCATTCGCGTCGGCGACGTCGACTGGGACGTGTTCCTCGACGTTGTCGCCAGGCGTGGCCTTGCCGTTGCCGCAGCGGTGGCGCTCTCCTATCTCGCGCTCGAAATAGGCGTGGCGGCGCCGGACAGGGTGCTGGCGCGCCTGCTTGAGATGGCCGACCGTACAGGCCTTTCGCGCTGGTCGGCCATGCTGCAAGCCAAGCCACGGACCGACTTCGGCAGGCTGGTCTGGTTGTCGCGCGGCTTTGCCAAGCAGTTGCGTCTGCGACGCAAGAGCGGCCGGCTTCGGCAGGAGCCGCCCGCCAGGGCATGGCGCGGAAAAGCATGGCGCGACGGGCCGGCCCGCCGCGAGCAGCCGGAAGTACCGTCGCCCCTGGTATTCTCGCAGACCATACCTTGCCCGCCGACGGCAGGGGAGATGATGCTGGACATCACGGTCAGGATCAGCGTTCCGCCGGTCCGGCGCCGTATCGAAATGGAGATCAACCGGGATGACGACCACGTCGCGCGTCTGCGTGCGATGGCCATCAGCCGGTCCGGTGGGGAACGGGTGCTGCGCTTTCGCGGCAAGGTTACAGTCGACGGCCGGCAGCATGCCCTGACGCTGGAGGCGCGGCCGTCGCGGCAATTCCGCCAATGGGATGACCAGGCGACGGTCGCCGCCTATGGCGCATTGCCTTTCCATCTGGTCTCGGCGACCTTTTCGCCGCTGCGCTGAGATATCGGAGTTCACCCCCCTGGGTCGCGATGGCGGCACGAGCGGATCGAGCCCGATGGACACCCCGCGGAAGAGAGCCGAGGGCACGGCAATGGTTCACCGTGGCGATGATATCCGGCCGTCAGCTATCGTCGAGGTCACGCGTTCGCGAGCCCTTATGTCGGCAAGCATCCATGCCGACAGCGACAAGGGCACCAACACGCCGATGCCAAGCCCGATGCCGTTCACCAGATGAGCGATGGCAGGATAGAGCCAGACGAGCGCCAGGAAAATCCGGGGCATGCTGGCGCGCCTCGAAAACAGGTAGGCGACGGCAACGGCGAGACCGACGGTGTCGTAGCTGTAGCCGTACGGCGTCGCGACCGTTGCCAGCACGGCGGTGAGGACCACTCTTTCGCCATGCACGACCTGCCGCCGTGGCAACCAGCCCCAGATGGCGGCGCAGATTGCGGCAATGGTCGCAGCGGCTTGCATCGCATAGGCCACTGTCAGCCCGGCGCCGCATGCGCGCGCCAGGAAGAACATGGTTGCGGCATTGGCCTGGTAGGGTTGCGGATAGGGTGCCTCCAGGATCGCCGTCATCAGGGGGCGGGTTTCGGTCCAGAACAGATGCCAGACGTCGAATCCGAGTGAGAGCCCGGTCAAAATGAACAGAGCCGCCGATGACAGAGCCGCTGCGGCGATGGCACGCCAGTTGCCGCTGGCCAGCAGGCAGAACGGCACCAGAATGCCCAGATGCGGCTTGATCGTCAGCAGACCGAACAGCAGCCCGGCCAGGATTGGCCGCTTCGGCGCCACCGCCAGTCCGCCAATGAGAAGAGCGGTGGTCAGGGCGCCGTTCTGGCCGAAGATGGCGTTGACGAAGACGGCTGGACACACAAGGACGGCCGCTTCGGCCAGCGTGCCCAGTTTCAGCGGCCGCACCGCCAGCCACAGGCAGAAGACGGTGCCGAAAGTCCAGATGAAATAGGCCGCAAAGATCGGCAGCAGCGCGAGCGGCGCACCGAAGATCAGGATGCTGGGCGGGTAGCTCCATTCCTGGTTGGGAAGATCGGGCGAAAACATCCGCCGCAAGGCCGCGCGATAGCTGTCGACGTCAAACAGCCAGGCTACATGGCCGTCGAGCGCCATGCGTCCGCCGGCCCACAGATTGGTGAAATCCCAATAAGGCAGCCGGTCGCTGAGTTCGGAGAAGCCGTGCTCGTCGAAGGTCCACAAGGCAAGATGGTAGCGCAGCCCGATCAGGATTCCGGTGCACAGCACAAGTGCCGCGAACCGAAAATCGGCTCGATTGCGGGCAGTCTGATCGGCCTGTGCCATTGCGCTGTTTCCAAGACCCTGTCCGCCTTGATAAGCGACGCGCGTTAAGATCGGCTTATGTGGAGGTCTCGCCGGGCTTCGTCACCCGCCGCAGCGTCAGATTGATCCTGCCGCCGTTCTTGAGCAGCGCCGAGGTCGAAGGGCAGATGCGGTCGACGCCATGGAAGGCAAGACGGCCCTCGCCGCCAAGCACGACGACATCGCCGCTTTTCAGCCTGAACGATTTGGTAGCGCCATCGCGCGTTGTCTGGCCGACCCTGAACAGACAGTCGTCGCCCAGCGAGACAGAGACGACGGGAGCCGAGAAATCGGCCTCGTCGCGATCCTGATGCAGGCCCATCTTTGCGTCGGGCGTGTAGAAATTGATCAGGCAGGCCTCCGGTGGATTCGGATAGCCCGACACCTGCCGCCACAGGTCGAGCAGGCTGTCGGGGATAGGCGGCCATGGCTCTCCGGTCAGCGGATGCGTCGGCTGGTAGCGATAGCCGCGTTCCTTGTCGGTGACCCAACCGAGCGGACCGCAATTTGTCATGCGCACGCTCATCTCCTTGCCGGTCCGCGGCATGGCCGGCACGAACAACGGCGCTTGCTGGACGATGCTCCTCACCTCCTCGACCAGCGTCTCCTGGACGGCGCGGGACAGATGGGCCGGCATGTGGCGGACGCCTTTGGGCAGAACGAGCATGGACTGGTTCACCTTGCTAATGTTCGGAGCCGCAAGATGCCACCATCACAGGCAGAGGGCGACCCGAAAGCCGTCGTCGTTTTTCACTGAAATTGCCCGGGCAGAACGCGCGGTGAATTCGTTTGCCCGATTGGCCAAAGGCGGTTGACGGGCACGATTGGCGTGCTGCTTAATCGTTCTCCACCCGACCGCGCAGCCTCTTCACTGTCGATCGCCCGGCCTTGGTCTTGAGCCGCCGCTCGACCGCGCCTTTCGACGGCCGCGTCTTCTTGCGCGGCGGCGGCGGTGGTTCGGCGGCCTTGGCGACCAGTGCCGTGAGCCTGGCCCGCGCATCGGCGCGGTTCTGTTCCTGGGTACGGAAGCGTCCGGCCTCGATGACGATGACACCGTCCTTGGTGGCGCGCTGGCCGGCAAGTTTTATGGTCCGCTCGCGCACACGGTCCGACAGGCCCTCGGCGTTCTGCGCGTCGAAGCGAAGCTGCACCGCCGTCGCCACCTTGTTGACGTTCTGGCCGCCGGGACCGGACGAGCGGATGAAATCCTCGTGCAAGTCGCCCGGGTGGATCACGGCCTCGCCTGAGATGATGATGTCGTCGTCGATCGGCATGCCGCAGTCATGGCGCGGCAGACCGAAAAAGAAAAGGCCCGATCGAAACCGGGCCTTCACTGGAACCACGCGGCAATGATGCTGAGCGGCTTGGCGATTACTCCGCCGCTTCCTGCATGCGAGGTGCTGCCCCCAGCACCACGGCGTCGACATGGCTTTCGAATTTCTCGAAATTGACGGCGAACATGCCGACCAGCCTTGCCGCCTGCCGGTCGTAGGCCGCCTTGTCCGCCCAGGTTGAGCGCGGGTCGAGAATGGCGCTGTCGACACCCGGCACCGCCACCGGCACCTCGAAGCCGAAATTGGCGTCGGTGCGGAAAGCGCCTGCCTTCAGCGAGCCGTCGAGGGCGGCAGCGAGCAGCGCGCGCGTCGCCTTGATCGGCATACGCTTGCCGGTGCCATGCGCGCCGCCGGTCCAGCCGGTGTTGACCAGCCAGCAATCGGCGCCATGGCGGGCAATCAGTTCGCGCAGAAGGTTGCCATATTCCGACGGATGGCGCGGCATGAAGGGCGCGCCGAAACAGGTCGAGAAGGTCGCCTCGGGCTCGGTGACGCCTTTTTCGGTTCCGGCGACCTTGGCCGTGTAGCCGGAGAGGAAATGATACATGGCCTGCGCCGGCGTCAGCCGGGCGATCGGCGGCATCACGCCGAAAGCGTCGGCGGTCAGCATGATGATGTTCTTCGGATGACTGGCGCGCCCGGTCTTCGAGGCGTTGGGGATGAAGTCGAGCGGATAGGCACAGCGTGTGTTTTCGGTGAGCCTGCCGTCATTGAAATCCGGCACTGCGTCGGCATCTAGCACGACATTTTCCAGCACCGTGCCAAAGCGTTGCGTGGTGGCGAAGATCTCCGGCTCGGCTTCCACCGACAGCTTGATCGTCTTGGCGTAGCAGCCGCCTTCGAAATTGAAGATGCCGTGCGGGCCCCAGCCATGCTCGTCGTCGCCGATCAATGTGCGGGACGGATCGGCCGACAGCGTCGTCTTGCCGGTGCCCGACAGGCCGAAGAAGATGGCGGCATCGCCGGCCGGTCCTTCATTGGCCGAGCAGTGCATCGGCATCACGCCCTTCTCCGGCAGGAGGTAGTTGAGCATGGTGAACACCGACTTCTTCATCTCGCCGGCGTAGGAGGTGCCGCCGATCAGCACGATCATGCGGGTCAGGTCGACGGCGATCACCGTTTCGGTGCGGCTGCCATGGCGGGCGGGATCGGCGCGGAAGGACGGCAGGTCGATGATCGTCATGCCGGGCACGAACTGTTCGAGTTCGGCCGCGTCGGGACGGATGAGCAGGTTGCGGATGAACAGCGAGTGCCAGGCAAATTCGGTGATCACCCTGGTGGGCAGCTTGAGCTCCTCGTCGGCGCCGCCGACCAGATCCTGTACATAGAGATCCTTGTCCTCGGCGTGGGCCTGGAAATCGGCGAGCAAAACGTCGAATTGAGCCGGCGAGATCGCCTTGTTGTTGTCCCACCAGACATGCGGCTCGGTGGCGCCGTCGCGAACGACGAACTTGTCCTTGGGCGAGCGGCCAGTGTGCTGGCCGGTCTCGGCGACGAGCGCGCCATGGGCGGTCAGCCGGGCTTCGCCGCGCCGGATCGCTTCCTCATAGAGGGCGGCCGCGCCGAAATTGTAGCGCACCATGCCGGAGGTTTTCAGACCGATACGATCGATCGCGCAGGCACGATTGCGTTTGCCGATTTCCGACATTGGAGACCTTTCTCAAGATTTGCCGCATCTTTGCCGGCGTATTTCCGGCACACCCGCCAAGCAGGCCAGCATGGTCAGAACCAGAAAAGCCAAATGATATCAAATCATTAATCGATTTAAATATTTTGAAAGTTGTTTAAATCGTTTATATATGCGAAAAGTTTCGTGGTTGCCCAAAGGATTGGCGATGTTCGTTCGTCCAATCCGTGTCGAGGTTGAATTGTGGCCGGCGGCACCCTTGCTCGTGACAGCGGACAAGGCCTACGCCACATTTTGTACCTAATTTGTCCTGCAAAAGCCCCTTCTCTACGAAAGAAGGGACAGCTCATGAGGGAGCCGCTTGAAATGGCAACAATCGCGCTTGTCGACGACGACCGCAACATTCTGACGTCGGTGTCGATCGCCCTCGAATCCGAGGGATATCGTGTCGAGACCTACACGGATGGTGCGTCCGCGCTGGAAGGCCTGGCGGCGCGGCCGCCGAATCTCGCCATCCTCGACATCAAGATGCCGCGCATGGACGGCATGGAGCTTCTGCGCCGGATGCGCCAGAAATCCGACCTGCCGGTGATCTTCCTGACCTCCAAGGACGATGAGATCGATGAATTGTTCGGTCTCAAGATGGGCGCCGACGACTTCATCCGCAAACCGTTCTCGCAGCGCCTGCTGGTCGAGCGGGTGCGCGCCGTATTACGCCGGGCCAGTGCCCGCGAGGCCGCGGCAAAAGCGCCCAGCCAGCAGGCTCGCTCGCTCGAACGCGGCCAACTCGTCATGGATCAGGAGCGCCATACCTGCACCTGGAAGGGCGAGCCGGTAACGCTCACCGTCACCGAGTTCCTGATCCTGCATTCGCTGGCGCAACGCCCCGGTGTGGTAAAAAGCCGTGATGCGCTGATGGATTCGGCCTATGATGAGCAGGTCTATGTCGACGACCGCACGATCGACAGCCACATCAAGCGGCTGCGCAAGAAGTTCAAGGCCGTCGACGACGACTTTGAAATGATCGAAACCCTTTACGGAGTCGGATACCGGTTCCGCGAAGCGTAAAGCCTAGGCAGGAGCTGCTATTCGATGGCAGTGGAAGCACAACGAAGCAGACCGGCGGCCGCTGCCAGGCGGCCGTCGCGCATCATGCCGTCCTTCGTGTCGAAATTCACGGTGCCTATGCGCCGATTCCTCGGCCACCATATCTTTTCCAGCCTGACGCGGCGTATCCTCTTCCTCAATCTCGCCGGGCTGGCGGTGCTCGTCACCGGCATCCTCTACCTCAACACCTTCCGCGACGGTCTGATCGACGCGCGCGTCGAAAGCCTGATGACGCAGGGCGAGATCATCGCCGGCGCCATCGCGGCGTCGGCGACGGTCGAGACGGATTCGATCAGCATCGACCCGGAAAAGCTGCTCGAGCTGCAGGCCGGCGAAAGCCTGGGACCCGGCTCGGACCAGCTCGACAATCTGGATTTTCCGATCAACCCGGAGCGCGTGGCGCCGGTGCTGCGGCGGCTGATCTCGCCGACCCGCACGCGCGCCCGCATCTATGACCGCGACGCCAACCTGCTGCTCGATTCACGCCATCTCTATTCGCGCGGCCAGATCCTGCGCTACGACCTGCCGCCGGTCGAAGAGGAAGAACCCGACCTTGTCGAGCGCGTCCAGAAATTCATCTTCGACTTCTTCCGCAACACCGACCTGCCGGTCTATCACGAACAGCCGGGCGGCAACGGCGCCGCCTTTCCGGAAGTGGTCAAGGCGCTGACCGGCAGCCCGTCGACCATCGTGCGTGTCTCGGAACAGGGCGAGCAGATCGTCTCGGTGGCGGTGCCGATCCAGCGTTTTCGCGCCGTTCTCGGTGTGCTGATGCTGTCGACCGAAGGCGGCGATATCGACAAGATCGTCGCCGCCGAACGCAAGGCGATCCTGCGCGTCTTCGGCATCGCGGCGCTCGTCACCGCAATCCTGTCGATGCTTTTGGCTTCCACCATCGCAAACCCGCTGCGCCGGCTGTCGGCGGCGGCCGTGCGGGTGCGCCGCGGCGTCAAGAGCCGCGAGGAAATCCCCGACTTTTCCGACCGCCAGGACGAGATCGGCAATCTGTCGATAGCCGTGCGCGACATGACCAACGCGCTCTATGCGCGCATCGAGGCGATCGAGAGTTTCGCCGCCGATGTTTCGCATGAGCTGAAGAACCCGCTGACGTCGTTGCGCAGCGCCGTCGAAACATTGCCCCTGGCGAAAAATGATACCTCGCGCGCACGTCTGATGGAGATCATCCAGCATGACGTCAAACGGCTGGACCGCCTCATCACCGACATTTCCGATGCCTCCCGCCTCGACGCCGAACTGGCGCGCGAGGACGCGGGAACCGTCGACCTGAAGAAATTCGTCACCGACCTCGTCGCTGTTTCGCGTGAAACGACGCGCAACAAGAAGGCGGTCGAGATCGAGCTCAAGGTTGCCAAGCTGCCACAGGGCGCCAAGGGCTATGTCGTCGTCGGCCATGACTTGCGCATCGGCCAGGTCATCACCAACCTGATCGAGAACGCCCGCTCCTTCGTGCCCGAGGATCATGGCCACATCAGCCTGTCTCTGGCGCGCGCCGGCAAGTTCAACATCCTGACCGTCGACGACAATGGGCCCGGCATCCGCGCCGACACGATCGACCGCATCTTCGAACGCTTCTACACCGACCGGCCGGCCGGCGAGGCGTTCGGCCAGAATTCGGGGCTTGGCCTGTCGATCTCCAGGCAGATCGTCGAGGCCCATGGCGGCACGCTGACCGCTGAAAACATTCCCGGCACCAAGCCCGGCGAGATCAAGGGCGCACGCTTCGTCGTGACGCTGCCGGCCGAGGGATGACCTTGGCCCTGATATAACCATGCCCGAAGCCGCCGCGCAGCCTGAAAACATCCACGGAACCGCGATCCTGATCGGCGATCGCGGCGTCCTCATCACCGGCCCGTCCGGGGCCGGCAAGACGACACTGGCGCTGACGCTCCTGGACCATTGCCGGGCGCGCGCGCTGTTCTCGCGGCTGATCGGCGACGACAGGCTGCTTGCCTCGGCACACGCCGGGCGGCTGGTCTGCCGCGTGCCGCCGACCATCGCCGGTCTCGCCGAGGTGCCTGGGTTCATGCCGCGCCCGCTACCATTCGAGCCGGGCGGCGTGATCGACCTGCATGTGCGGCTTGTGCCGAAGGCGGAAATGGCCCGTTTCCAGGAGGAACTCAGTGAGCCGGTCGCAGGCTGCCCGGTGCCGCGTATCGACCTTGCGGAGCGCAACGCCGCCACGGCCTTGCCGGCCATCATGGCGCGGCTGTCGATCGCGCCTTTTCTATGATCCGCCCTGGGTTTTTTGCTGCAATGCGTCAAAATGGCATGGGCCGGCGCAATTTTGGGCTTGTCAACGGGCCGCGCGTCGACAAGATAGCGCTCCCGCCGCCTGGATTGGCTGGCGAGCATAAAATGCGCCTGTGAAGCGGCGATGACGGGAGCCACCAAAGAATGATCGGACTCGTGCTTGTAACGCACGGTCAACTGGCCACCGAGTTCCGACATGCCGTCGAACATGTCGTCGGGCCACAAGACAATTTCGAAACCGTGGCGATCGGTGCCGACGACGATATGGAGCAGCGTCGCCGCGACATCGTCGACGCGGTCGCCCGTGTCGATACAGGGGCAGGTGTGATCGTGCTGACCGACATGTTCGGCGGCACGCCATCCAACCTGGCCATCTCGGTGATGGAGTCCGGCCGCACCGAAGTGATCGCCGGCATGAACCTGCCGATGCTGATCAAGCTGTCGTCGATCCGCAAGGGCGACAACATGGCGGCGGCGCTCGATGAAGCGCAGGCCGCGGGCCGCAAATACATCAATGTCGCCAGCCAGCTTCTGAGCAGCAAATGAACGCGATATTCCCGGAAAAAGACCAGATCGTCCGGGAGTTTCCGATCGTCAACCAGCGCGGCCTGCATGCGCGCGCCTCGGCGAAATTCGTCCAGCTCGCCAGCGGCTTCAACGCCTCTGTCCATGTCGAGAAGGACGGCGTCCAGGTCGGCGGCACGTCGATCATGG
Source organism: Mesorhizobium sp. M8A.F.Ca.ET.218.01.1.1 (assembly GCF_004791165.1). Lineage (GTDB taxonomy): Bacteria > Pseudomonadota > Alphaproteobacteria > Rhizobiales > Rhizobiaceae > Mesorhizobium. The sequence goes on from NZ_SRUZ01000001.1 coordinate 867,404, forward strand.
GCCTGATGATGCTGGCCGCCAGCCCGGGATACTCGATCCGCGTCACCGCCAGCGGCCCGGAGGCGCTCGAGGTCATGGATGCGCTGGAGCAGCTTGTCGCCTCCCGTTTCGGCGAAGAGTGCTGACCCCGAAATCAGCCCTCCGGGACATGCACGAATAAAGATTTCTTTATATCCCATTGTCGTGTGGAACCTGATCTGCTAGTCAGACCGGCAATTCGCGCCCTTGGAAATGTCTTCCGGCACGGGCGCATCCGCAAACAATTCGCACGCATAACAATTCGCATCGGAGCACTGCCATGACGGGTAGCAAGGACTATGTGGTCGCCGACATCTCGCTTGCCGGCTGGGGCCGCAAGGAACTCGATATAGCCGAGACCGAAATGCCGGGCCTGATGGCCTGCCGCGAGGAATTCGGCGCCAAGAAGCCGCTCAAGGGCGCGCGCATCACCGGCTCGCTGCACATGACCATCCAGACGGCGGTGCTGATCGAGACGCTGAAGGTGCTCGGCGCCGATATCCGCTGGGCTTCCTGCAACATCTTCTCGACCCAGGATCACGCCGCCGCGGCGATTGCCGAGGCCGGCATTCCGGTCTTCGCCGTCAAGGGCGAAAGCCTCGAACAGTACTGGGACTACACCGACAGGATCTTCCAGTGGGCCGATGGCGGCCTCTCCAACATGATCCTCGATGATGGCGGCGACGCCACCATGTATATCCTGATCGGCGCCCGCGCCGAGGCCGGCGAGGACGTGCTGTCCAATCCGCAGAGCGAGGAAGAGGAATATTTCTACGCGCAGGTCAAGAAGCGCCTGAAGGCTTCGCCGGGCTTCTTCACCAAGCAGAAGGAAGCGATCCGCGGCGTCACCGAAGAGACGACTACCGGCGTCAACCGGCTCTACCAGCTGCAGAAGAAGGGCCTGCTGCCCTTCCCCGCCATCAACGTCAACGACTCGGTGACCAAGTCGAAGTTCGACAACAAATATGGCTGCAAGGAATCGCTGGTCGACGGCATCCGCCGCGGCACCGACACGATGATGGCCGGCAAGGTCGCGGTCGTCTGCGGCTATGGCGATGTCGGTAAAGGCTCGTCGGCCTCGCTCAAGGGCGCGGGCGCCCGCGTCAAGGTCACCGAAGTCGACCCGATCTGCGCGCTGCAGGCGGCGATGGACGGTTTTGAAGTGGTCACGCTGGAAGATGCGGCACCGACCGCCGACATCGTCATCACCACCACCGGCAACAAGGATGTCGTCACTCTCGACCATATGCGCTCGATGAAGGACATGGTGATCGTCGGCAACATCGGCCATTTCGACAACGAGATCCAGGTCGCGTCGCTGCGCAATCTGAAGTGGACCAATGTCAAGCCGCAGGTCGACATGATCACCTTCCCGGACGGCAAGCGGATGATCCTCCTGTCGGAGGGCCGCCTGCTCAATCTCGGCAACGCCACCGGCCATCCGAGCTTCGTCATGTCGGCATCCTTCACCAACCAGGTGCTGGCCCAGATCGAGCTCTACACCAAGGGTGAGCAGTACCAGAACCAAGTCTATGTGCTGCCCAAGCATCTCGATGAGAAGGTCGCGCGCCTGCATCTCGACAAGCTCGGCGCCCGCTTGACCGAGCTGTCGGGCGAGCAGGCCGCCTATATCGGCGTCACGCCGCAGGGTCCGTTCAAGCCGGAACACTACCGCTATTAACCAAAGCCGAATTTACTACAAGATATTGATGCCGGGCGATTGACTTTTCGCCCGGCTTTATTTTTGCGCCGAATGATTCTTCACGCCGATTCCAGCAGGCGCTATTGTTGTGATTCGCGGGTCCAGGGGCGAGGACCGGCGCACGCGTCAGGGCGGTCTTGCATTCAGGCGGCGAAGAGGACCAAGACATGCCGGGGGAAAACCCGCTTCACGCGGGACAGGCCGTTTCCGGCGGCCACGATGATTCAGGGACCATGGGCTGCGCCACACGCGGCGAGCGCCTTTCCTGGCGCGCCCGTGCGGGATTGCTCCTTGCCGGTTCCGCGCTTGCCTGCCCCTTGCAGGGGGCGGTCGCGCATGCCCAGGCGGTCGGCGCCGCGGTGGCCGGTCTTTCGATCAGCACCGTCGAGGTCGTACAACTGGCGGTGTTCGTCGGCGTAACGGGTACGGCATTCCTGTCGGCCATCGTTCTCATCCGCGAACGAGCGCGTACCTCGGCGGAGAATGTCGAGCTGAGAAGCCGCGTCGCCGATGTCAGCGCGGCATTGCGGCGTTCGGAAGCGCTGCTCAATTTGCGCGACCAGCGTGTCGTCGTCTGGGCCTCGGAAAACAAGAAGCCCGAACTCATCGGCACATTGCCGACCGAAAGCGGCGCGCCGGAGGAACGGGCCGCGTTCCTCGCCTTTGGCCGCTGGCTGATGCCGCGTTCGGCGGCGGCACTCGAACATGCCGTGGCGGGTTTGCGCGAAAAAGGCAGGCCGTTCGACCTGGTGATCGAATCCCAGGCCGGCGCTCCATTGGAGGTGCATGGCCGCAAGAGCGCGGCCCATGTGCTGGTGCGGTTTGTCTCGCTGTCCGAGACACAGCGCAGCCAGGCCCGGCTCAAGATCGACAACCAGCGGCTGGCCGCTGACCATGACACGATGATCGGCCTGCTCGAAGCGCTGAAGATGCCGGCATGGCTGCGTGACGAGCATGGCCGCCTGAAATGGGTGAACCGGGCCTATGCCGACGCCGTCGAAGCCGAGAGCGCGGAAGCCGCCGTGCGCGGCGCCAAGGAGTTCCTCGGCGGCCAGGCGCGCGACGCCATCGCCACGCAGCACAAATCGCATCCGGTGTTCGAGCAGTCGCTGTCGACGGTGATCGAAGGCGACCGCCGCGTGTTCGCCGTGACCGACTTTGCCGGCGCCGACGGTTCGGCCGGCCTTGCCTGCGACACCAGCGCCATCGAGGCCATCCGCGGCGAATATGAGCGGACTGTGCGCAGCCACGCCGATACGCTCGACCAGCTCAACACCGCGGTCGCCATCTTCGACACCGACGAGAAGCTGCGCTTCTTCAACCAGGCTTTCCAGAAACTGTGGGGGCTCGACAGCGGCTTCCTGCACAGCGCGCCCGACAACGCCCTTTTGCTCGACCGGCTGCGCAGCGAGGGCAAGATCGCCGAACAGCCGGAATGGCGCCGCTGGAAGGAAGGCCTGCTCGGCGCCTACCGCGCCGTCGAATCGCAGGAGCACTGGTGGCATCTGCCGGACGGCAAGACGATCCGTGTCGTCGCCAATCCGCAACCCAAGGGCGGCGTCACCTGGGTGTTCGAGAACCTGACCGAGAAGATGGATCTCGAAAGCCGCTACCGCACCGCGGTTCGGGTCCAGGGCGAAACGCTCGACAATCTGGCGGAAGGCGTCGCGGTGTTCGGCCCCGACGGCCGGCTGCGCCTGTCGAACCCGGCCTTCGCCACGCTGTGGGGGTTGGACGCGGAAGCCGCCAAGCCCAATGTGCACGTATCGGCCATACGCGAGCTCTCCGACCGACAAGCGGTCGAGAGCCCCTGGCCCGGCTTCGTCGCCGCCATCACCGGCTTCGACGACGAGCGCCGCGACCGCCACGGCCAGACCGAGCTCAACAACGGCACCGTGCTGCGGTACGCCGTGATTCCGCTGCCCAACGGGCAAGTGATGATGACCTTCGTCGACGTTACCGACAGCGTCCACGTCGAACGCGCGCTCAAGGACAGGAACGAGGCGCTCGAGAAATCGGACCAGCTCAAGAACGAATTCGTCCAGCATGTGTCCTATGAACTGCGTTCGCCGCTGACCAACATCATCGGCTTCACCGAGCTGCTGTCGCTGCCGGCAACCGGCCCGTTGACGCAGAAGCAGCGCGAATATGTCGAGCATGTCGGCTCGTCCTCCTCGGTGCTGCTGACCATCGTCAATGACATACTGGACCTTGCGACCGTCGATGCCGGCATCATGCAGCTCGACATTTCCGAAGTGCATGTCGACCGCACCATCGCGGCCGCCGCCGAGCTTGTCGCCGACCGGCTGGAGGAGCATTCGATCCGGCTTGCGGTCGACGCCGCCGCCGCGCCGAAGACGTTCCATGGCGACGAAACCCGCATCCGCCAGATCCTCTACAATCTGCTGAGCAACGCCGCCAATTACGCGCCGGAGGCCAGCACCATCCGGCTGGCCTGCCGCCAGCTGGCGGACGAAGTCGAGTTCTCGGTTCACGACGACGGGCCCGGCATGCCGCCTGATGTGCTCGATTCGGTGTTCCGCCGCTTCGAGCCGCGCACCAATGGCGGCCGCCGCCGCGGCGCCGGCCTCGGCCTGTCGATCGTCAAGAGCTTTGTCGAACTGCATGGCGGCGCCGTTCGCATCGAAACCGGCAAGGACAAGGGCACGACCGTCATCTGCACCTTTCCCGACATGCCGGGTATCCGCGCAGCGGCCGAGTAGCGCGCTCGATGACGGAACCGGTGCTGGAGCGTTTGCTCGCCGACGAGACCCAGACGGCGCGACTGGGCGAGGATCTGGCGCTGGCGCTGCGCGTCGGCGACGTGCTGGCGCTCAAGGGCGATCTCGGCGCCGGCAAGTCGACGCTGGCAAGAGCGCTCATCCGAACACTGGCCGACGATGCCGATCTCGAAGTGCCGAGCCCGACCTTCACGCTGGTTCAGAGCTACGACACACGCATCCCGGTCCATCATTTCGATCTCTACCGCCTGTCCTCGGCGGCCGAGCTCGACGAGCTCGGCTTCGAGGAAGCAATCGCGCAAGGTGCCGCCCTCATCGAGTGGCCCGAACGGGCTGAGGGCTATTTGCCCAAGACGACGGTGCTGATCGAACTCGTCCAGCACGGCGAGGGCCGGCTGGCGCGCCTGTCGGGGCAAGGCGCGAGCTTCGACCGTGTGGCGCGCTCGCTGGCCATGCGCGGCTTCCTCGACAACGCCGGATGGGGGCAAGCGCGGCGCCGGCATTTCATCGGCGATGCCTCGGCCCGCTCCTACGAGATCGTCTCGCTTGCCGGCGAGGCGCCGCGAGTGCTGATGAATTCGCCGCGGCTGGTGCTCGGCCCTCCCGTGCGCGACGGCAAGCCCTATGCCGTGATCGCCCACACCGCGCAGTCGGTGTCGGCTTTCGTCGCCATCGACCGTGCGCTGCAGGCTGCCGGCGTCGCGGTGCCCAGGATTGACGCGCAGGATCTCGACCAGGGCTTCCTGCTGCTCGAGCATCTGGGCTCGGAAGGCTTTCTCGCCGGCAATGGCGAGCCAGTCGCCGAACGCTACGAGGCAGCGGCCGAACTGCTTGCCATGATGCATGGCAAGACCTGGCCGCCCCGCATGGAGGCGGCACCCGGCGTCGTCCATGACGTGCCGCCATTCGATCGCGACGCCATGCTGATCGAGGCGGACCTGCTGATCGACTGGTACGTGCCGGCGATATCGGGCGGCCCGGCGAGCGACGCGCTGCGTTCCGGCTACCACAGGACATGGAACGCGCTTCTCGACCGGCTGCAAGGCAGCGAATACACGTTGATGTTGCGCGACTTCCATTCACCCAACATCATCTGGCGCGGCGAGCGGTCCGGCCTCGACCGGCTCGGCATCGTCGACGTGCAGGACGCGCTGATCGGTCCCGCCGCCTATGATGTCGCCTCGCTTGCCATGGACGCCCGCGTCACCATCCCGCCCGAGATCGAGAAGCGGACGCTTGCTGCCTATGTCGCGGCGCGTCACAAAGCCGGCGGCTTCGATGAAGCAGGCTTCCTCGAAGCCTACGCAATCATGGCCGCACAACGCAATTCCAAGATCCTGGGCATTTTCGTGCGCCTCGAAAAACGCGACGGCAAACCCTATTATCTCAAGCACCTGCCGCGCATCCGCGACTATCTCAGGCGGGCGCTGTCGCATCCCGCGCTCGCCGAGCTGCGAGATTTCTACGGCGCGCACGGGTTGCTGGAGGAACGAGCGCTGTGACAATGAGACCGGACATCGCCATCGTACTTGCCGCGGGGCTTGGCAAGCGCATGCGGCCGATCACCGACACCATCCCCAAACCGCTGGTTCGGATCGCCGGCAAGACGCTGCTCGACTGGGGCCTCGACAGCCTGGCCGCGGCCGGCGTCGGCACGGCGGTGGTCAATGTCCATTACCTTCCCGAACAGATCGTCGCCCATGTCGCCGCGCGCCGCGCGCCGCGCATCGTCATTTCCGATGAAAGCGACCGGCTGCTCGATTCCGCCGGCGGCATCGTCAAGGCGCTGCCGGAACTCGGCCAACAGCCGTTCTACATCCTCAACGCCGATACATTCTGGATCGACCACGGCCCGCTCAATCTCAGGCGGCTCGCCCTTGCATGGGACGCGGCGAAAATGGATATTCTGCTGATGCTGGCGGATCTCCATCAGGCGACAGGCCATTGTGGCAGCACCGATTTCCTGGTGGCGCCGGACGGCGCGCTGCGGCGTTCGAAAGGCGATCCTGCCGGCCTGATCTATGCCGGCGCCGCGATCATCCATCCGCGCCTGTTCAAGGACGCAACCGCCGAACCGCATTCGCTCAACGCCTATTTCGACAAGGCGATTGCCCGCGGCCGCCTGTTCGGCATGCCGATGCATGGCCACTGGATAACCGTCGGCACGCCCGACGCCATTCCGCTCGCCGAAGACGCGGTGGCCGGCGCACTCATCGGATCGCAATGAGCGGCTCAAGCCGCGTTTTTTCCATTCCCTCCGGAGCGCCGTTTCTGCCGACGCTGGCCGAGGCGCTGCTTGCCGGCCGGCTTGTCCCCGGGTTTCGTTTCGACGGCGATCCGCTCGCTCTGGCCGACGTCACCATCTATGTGCCGACGCGCCGTGCCGCACGTGCCCTGCGCGGCGTGTTCGTCGACAGCCTGAAGGCGCGTGGCGGCGGCGGTTCGGCGATCCTGCCGGTGATCCGTCCGCTCGGCGAATTCGACGAGGATGAAGCCTTGTTCGAGGCCGAGCCATCGGCGGCAATCGATCTGGCGCCGCCGATCGCCGCCACCGAACGGCTGTTGCTGCTAACGCCGCTGGTGCGGGCGTGGAAACGCCGGTTGCCCGCCCATGTCGCGGCGCTCTTCGCCGAGGAGATCGTTGTGCCTGCCTCCACCGCCGACGCGATCTGGCTGGCGCGCGATCTGACCGGACTGATGGACGAGATCGAGACGGAAGGCACCGACTGGGCCAAACTTGCCGGCCTGGTGAGCGGGAACCTTGCCGGATGGTGGCAGGTGACGCTCGAATTCCTCGGCATCGTCACCGATGCCTGGCCGAAATTCCTCGAAGAAAGCGACCGCTCCAACCCGGCAGCGCATCGCAGCGCCTTGATCCGCGCCGAGGCCGCGCGGCTGCGGCGCAATCCGCCCGCCGGGCCGGTCATAGCCGCGGGGTCCACCGGTTCCATCCCCGCCACGGCGGAGCTGCTTGCGACCATCGCCGGCCTCACCGGTGGCGCCATCGTGTTGCCCGGGCTCGACCAGTTACTGGACGAAGCCTCCTTCCAGGCGCTCGTGGCGCCAGGCGCGCGTCCAGCCGTGCTTGGCCATCCGCAATACGGCCTGGCGAAGCTGATCGGCAAGATTGGCGTGCTGCGCGGCGATGTCGAGGAGATCGGCGCGGCCGAGCCGAAGCTCGCGCTCCGCGCGGCCCTTGTCGGCGAGGCGTTGCGGCCGGCCGAGACCACCGAATTGTGGGCGGAGACGCGAAACGGGTTTTCAGCGTCCGATATTGCCGCCGCCTTCGCCGACGTGACGCTGCTCGAAGCGGCAAGCGAGCGCGACGAGGCCGTCGCGATCGCGGTCGCACTCAAGCAGGCCGTGGAAGAACCCGGCCAAAGGGCCGCTCTCGTGACCGGCGACCGCGCCCTGGCGCGCCGCGTCAGTGTCGAGCTCAAGCGCTTCGGTGTCGTTGCCGACGATTCCGGCGGCACGCCGCTTTCCAACACGCCGGCGGCCAGCCTGCTCAGGCTGGCGCTCGAGGCGGTGTTCCGGCCGGGAGATCCGGTCGGCCTGTTGTCGCTGCTCAAGCATCCATTGCTCGGCCTCGGCCTGGAACGCGGCGATGTGCGCCACGCGGCGGAATTGGTCGAACTGGTGGCGCTGCGCGGCGGCACCGGCCGCCCCGACATTGCGTCGCTGCCGGACCTTTTCGAAGCCCGCCTCACCGGCCTTGGCGATGACAGCCGGCCGCCCTTCTGGTTTGCGCGGCTGACCGTGCGCTCCATCGAAGGCGCGCGGAATTTGCTTGAACGTCTCAAGCAAGCGCTGGCGCCGCTTTCAGCCTTTCGGGGCCAGGCGGAAGCCGGCCTTGCCGCGCTGGTCGAGACCAGCGTCGTTGCCCTGGAGAATCTCGGCAGTTCCGCCGATGGCGGCCTTGGCGAACTCTACGCCGGCGATGCCGGCGAAAAGCTCGCCGACCTTTTGCGCGGGCTGGTCGCGGCTTCGGCGCCGCTGTCGTTCGCGGCAATCGAATGGCCTGACGTGATGGAGGCGCTGATCGCGCCCGAGACCGTCAAGCCGGCGCAAGGCACCGACAGGAACATCGCCATCTGGGGCGCGCTGGAAGCCCGGCTGCAGCATGTCGACACACTGGTCATCGGTGGGCTCAACGAAGGGGTCTGGCCGCGCAAGCCGGAGAGCGACCGCTTCATGTCGCGGCTGATGAAGACCGGCATCGATCTCGAACCGCCGGAGCGGCGCATCGGCCTCGCCGCGCATGACTTCCAGATGGCCATGGGTGCCAGGAAGGTGCTGCTGGCGCGCTCGGCGCGCGCCGGCGACGCGCCCGCCGTGCCGTCGCGCTGGTTGCAGCGGCTGCTCACCTTCATCGGCAACGACCAGGCGACAGCGCTGCGCCGGCGCGGCGATGAATTGCTTGCCTGGGCACGCGCGCTCGACACAGGGCCGAAGCGGGATTTCGCGCCGCGGCCGCAGCCGAAACCGCCATTGCCGGTTCGCCCGGGCCATTTCTCGGTCACCGAGATCGAGACGCTGCGCCGCGACCCCTACGCCATCTACGCCCGAAGGATCCTCGGCCTGATGCCGCTCGATCCGCTCATCCGTGATCCGGGCGCGGCCGAGCGCGGCACGCTGTTTCACGCCATCCTGCATCTCTTCTCCTCCGAGGTGGCCGACCCGCGCGCGCCGGACGCGCTGGCCGGGCTCATCGCCGCCGGCCGTGCCTGTTTTGCCGAGGCGGCGCTTCCGGCCGATGTCGAGGCCGTGTGGTGGCCGCGTTTCGAAAAGCTCGCCGCCAACATCATCGAATGGGAGCGCACGCGCGCCGATGCGGTGGTCCAGCGGCATGCCGAGGAGAGGGCTGGGAAAACCGTCGTCGGACAGTCCGGGGTGACGCTGTCCGGTTACGCCGACAGGGTCGACCTGCTGGCCGGCGGCATGGCCGACATTCTGGACTACAAGACGGGTTCCTCGCCTTCGAAGGCCCAGGCGCATACGCTGCTGGCGCCGCAACTGGCGCTGGAAGGCGCGCTGCTGAGGCGTGGCGCGTTCAAGGATCTGGGGGCGCGCGAGCCGTCGCAACTGGCCTTCATCAGGCTGAAGCCGAATGGCGAGGTATTCGAGGAGTCCATACTCGAACACAACCGCCAGCCACGCACCGCGGCCGACCTCGCCGAAGAGGCCTGGGCGCGGCTGGAAAAGCTGCTGATCCATTATGCCGACCCGGCGACCGGCTATCTGTCGCGCGCGCTGCCGTTTCGCGAAGGCGAAACCGACGGCGACTACGACCACCTCGCCCGCGTACTCGAATGGTCCGCCGGCGGAGACGCCGGGGACGAGGGCGGAGAGGCATGAAGAAAGCCTATCCGATCCCGACCGACACGGCTTCGAGCCAGGCCGGCGCCGCCGATCCCGGCAATTCCGCCTGGGTGTCGGCCAATGCGGGATCGGGCAAGACCCATGTGCTTGCCCAGCGCGTCATCCGGCTGCTGCTCAACGGCACCGACCCGTCGAAGATATTGTGCCTGACCTATACGCGCGCCGCGGCCGCCAACATGTCGAACCGGGTTTTTTCCACGCTGTCGGAGTGGACGACGCTTGGCGACGCGGAGCTGGCGTCCAAAGTCGAGGCGCTGGAGGGGCGCCGGCCCGATCGCGGCACCATGCGCAGAGCCCGCCGCCTGTTCGCCGAGGCCCTGGAAACGCCCGGCGGGCTGAAGATCCAGACGATCCACGCTTTCTGCGAATCCGTGCTGCATCAGTTCCCGCTGGAAGCCAATATCCCCGCCCATTTCGAAATGCTCGACAGCCAGATGGAGGCCTCGCTTTTTGCCGCCGCGCGCCGCGAGATGATCTCGGCCGCCGGCGACAGGGCCCTGGCCGAGGCCTTCGCCACTGTCCTGGAGCGCGGCGGCGAAGCTGGTCTCGACGCCCTGCTCGGCGAGATCGTGCGCAAGCGCGACGGGTTGCGCGATTTCCTCGATGCCGTCGGGCGCGACGGCTTCCAGCCCTTGTTCGATGAGTTCCATTTCCGCCCCGGCCAGACCGCGGAAGGCATAGCGGCGTCGATATGGCCGCTGCCCGGCTTCCTGCCGGACTATTTTGCCGGCTTTGTCCAGGCAGCCGAAGCCACCGACGCCAGATCGGTGCTGAACAACATCCTGCCCTATGCGCGCCAGGCTTTCGCCGAGGGCGATCCCGTTCGTCGGCTGCAACTCCTGGCAAGAGCCTTCCTCAAGACCGATGGCGATCCCTATGATCCGGCAAAGGCCTTCAAGAAGGCGCTGGCCGACCGGCTGCCGGACCTGGCCGAGCGCTATCTCTCGGCGGCCGGCGCCATCATGGAGACCGTCGACCGGCTGGCGCTGTTCCGGATGCTGGAGGGCACACGCGCGGCCTTGACCATCGCCGACTGGCTGATCGCGCGCTACGAAGTGCTGAAACGCAGCCGCGGCTTTCTCGACTTCAACGACCTGATCACGCGCACGGTGAACCTTCTGGCGCGGCCCGATGCCGGCCCGTGGGTACAGTACAAGCTCGACCAGGGCATCGACCACATTCTGCTCGACGAGGCGCAGGACACCAGCCCGGATCAATGGGAAGTGGTGAAGCGGCTGGCGGAAGAATTCTTTGCCGGCTTCGGTGCGCGCGATCGGGTCCACCGCACGGTCTTTGCCGTCGGCGACGAGAAACAGTCGATTTATTCCTTTCAGGGTGCCGCCCCGGACTCCTTCGCCGACAGCCGGCTGTTGTTCGCCGGGCGGGTGCGCGAGGCCGATGCATCCTTCGCCGACCTCAAGCTGACCTGGTCGTTCCGCTCCACGGACGATGTGCTGGCCGCCGTCGACCGCGTCTTTGCCGATCCGACCGTGCGGCGCGGCATCAGCCACGACCCCGATCCGCTGAACCACAAGGCGATCCGCACCGATGCGCCGGGCTATGTCGAGGTGTGGCCGTCGATCGGTGCCGGAGCCGTCGACGAGCCCGACGACTGGACGCAAGCGATCGACCATGCCCATGCGCCGGCGGTGCGCGTCGCCGAGAATGTCGCGGCCACCATTGCCGGGTGGATCGGCATGGGCGAAATCATCGAGGGCCGTGGCAAGCGGCTGCGGCCGGGCGACGTGCTGGTGCTGGTGCGCAAGCGCGACAGTTTCGTCCACGCGCTGACCCGCGCGCTCAAGCGTTGCGACATTCCGGTCGCCGGCGCCGACCGGCTGAGCTTGCCCGGCCATATCGCGGTCAAGGATCTGATCGCGCTCGGCCATCTGCTGATCCAGCCGCAGGATGACCTGTCGCTCGCCGCCGTCCTGCGCAGCCCGATCTTCGACCTGCCGGAGGAGAGGCTGTTCACGCTCGCCGCGCAGAGGCCGGCCGGCGTGTCGCTGGCGGCATCGCTGCGCCAGCAAGCCGGCGACGACGAAGCCCTCGCAAAGGTCGTCGCTCAGCTTGACCTCTGGGCTGATGAGGCCGCCTTCAAGCCGGTGTTCGAGTTCTATGCCGGCCTGCTGGCGCGCGATGGCGTGCGCCGCAAGATGGTCGCCCGGCTCGGGCCGGAAGCCGGCGATATTCTCGATGAGTTCCTGAGCTTCTGCCTTGCGGACGAGCGGACCGGCCTGCCCGGGCTGGAAGCCTTCCTGTCGACGCTGGAAAACGCCGGCCCCGAGATCAAGCGCGAGATGGATCAGACCCGCGACGAGGTCCGGGTCATGACCGTGCACGCCGCCAAGGGCCTGGAGGCGCCGGTGGTGTTCCTGGTCGACGGCGGTTCCGCTCCCTTCAGCGACCAGCATTTGCCGCGCCTGATGCCTTTCGAGGGATCGGGCAGGCATTGGGACGGCAAGGGCTATCTCTGGCGTTCGGCCAGCGACGTCGCCAACGGCTTTTCGAAAACGGCGGCTGCTCGCGCCCGCGAACTCGCCGACGATGAATACCGCCGGCTGCTCTATGTCGGCATGACGCGCGCGGAGGACCGGCTGATCGTCTGCGGTTATCACGGCAAGCGGGCGCCGAACACCGGAACCTGGCATTCGATCGTCAGCCGCGCGCTGATCGGTGCGCCGGAAAGCGAACAGCGTCCGCACCCCGCCGGCGGCGAGCCGGTGCATCGTTTCCATGTCACCAACTTGCCGCCGGTCGCGCCAGGCGTCAGTGAACAGGCGCGGCAAGCCGATGCTTTCGGCCCGCTGCCGGCGACCCTGTTCCGGCCCTTGCCGCCTTTCGAGGACCTGCCGCGACCGTTGTCGCCATCGGGCGCCTCGGCGCTGATCGAGGAAGGCAAGGAAGCGGTTGTCGACAAGGCCTCGCCGGTGCTAGACGCCGATGCCGAGCCGGGTTTTGCCGTGATGCGCGGGCTCGCCTTGCACAAACTGCTGCAGATGCTGCCCGGCATGGCCGAGAGCGGCCGCCAAAGTGCGGCGGAGCGTTACCTCTCGCGAACGGGTGCGGGGTGGCCGCAAGCCGAGCGTGAAAAGGCCCTGGCGTCGGTCATGGCCATCCTTGCCGACCCCGGCCTCGGTCAACTGTTCGCGCCCTCGTCACGTGCAGAGGTCGCGATCATGGGCAGCCTGGAGGTCAAGGGCAAAATTCGCTCCATCTCCGGCAAGATCGACCGGCTGGCGGTGACGCCGGATACGGTCTCGATCGTCGACTACAAGACCAACCGGCCCGCACCCGCCTCCCCGGCCGAGGTCCCCCCGGCCTATCTGCTTCAGCTCGCGCTCTATCGCGCCCTGCTGCAGCCGCTTTATCCAGGGCGGGAAATCAAGGCGGCCCTGCTGTTCACCGAAGCGCCGAGGCTGATCGAGCTCCCGGCCCGGGCCATGGACGACGCCCTTGCCCGACTCACGGGAGCGTGACACAAGAACTGCTTGAAGAAGGGCGCGGCAACCACCACATTTGGTGCGACGAAAAATTTCGAAAGGATTTCCGCATGACCACCGTCAAGGTCGACAAGAACAATTTCCAGGCCGATGTGCTCAATGCCCAGGTACCGGTCGTGGTTGATTTCTGGGCGGAGTGGTGCGGCCCCTGCAAGATGATCGCACCGGCGCTTGAGGACATCGCCACCGAACTCGGCGCCAAGGTCAAGATCGCCAAGCTCAACATCGACGAGAATCCCGAGCTTGCCGCCCAGTTTGGCGTGCGCTCGATCCCGACGCTGATGATCTTCAAGGGCGGCGAAGTGGCCGACATCAAGGTTGGCGCCGCGCCCAAGACCGCGCTGTCGCACTGGGTCAATGGCAATCTCGCCTGATACCATTTGAATTCGAAGCATTGAGCCCGGCCATCGCGCCGGGCTTTTTGTTGGCGCCATCGGTGCGCCGCTCTGGCACTCACATCGGCGCCCTCCATGTCTTCTGTTGGCGGCAGAAGCAGGAGAGAGAAATGACCGGATCCGCCAAGGCCACAGTCTTCATCGACAATGAGCGCGTCATCGTCACCGAATACCGCTTCCAGCCGGGCGACAACACTGGCTGGCATCGCCACGGCCACGACTATGTCGTGGTGCCGCTGATGGACGGCAAGCTGAAGCTGGTGACCAAGGACGGTGAAACCTTCGCCGATATGAAGAAAGGTTCCCCCTATTTCCGCAAGGAGGGCGTCGAACACGACGTCATCAGCGCCAATGACGGCGAGTACGCTTTTATCGAGATCGAGCTGAAATAGGGCCATTCGCTCGCCGATAGTTACACCGGGAGATTCATCGACTGATCGGCACGATGTGCTGGCATGCCATCCCCTGCCATCTTGATGGCAGGTGCTGATCGGTCTATATCTCTTTCCAAACGGGAGTTTGACATGGCCGAACCACAGCTCTCAGTCCGCAGCGCAAAAGCACGCGACCTGGCTCACAGACTGGCTCGTCGCGAAAATCGTTCGATAGCCGATGTGGTCGAACGTGCGCTTGAATCATACGAAATCCGTGAAGCGGGCCGCGAACCCGCATCAACCTTCTATGCCAGCCTGATCGCGAGCGCCGGCGTCGACATCGATCTGGAGGAAGTTATTCACGAAGCTCGCCAGGTTCATTCAGGGCTTGAGCTTTGATTTTCGTCGATACCAACGTGATTTCGGAGTCCTTCAAGAAGGCGCCGAACCCGGCCGTGCTGGCGTGGCTCGTCCGCAACGACGCCGAACTGGCCCTTCCCACGGTGACGATTGCGGAAATCGCCTTTGGCATTCAAAAGATACGGCCCGATGAGCGAGCCGATCGGCTGGAGCAGGGACTTTCACGATGGCGCCATCGATTTGCCGACCGGATTTTTGGGCTGACGGAAGAAGCTGCCTTGGCTTATGGCGAGATCATGGGGTTCGCCACGCGCCAAGGCCGCGGCATGTCAGCTCCCGGTGGCATGATCGCGGCAATAGCGCGGGTGAATGGTGGTCGACTGGCAACGCGCAATCTCAATGACTTTAGTGCCACCAGCCTTGACCTAATCTCGCCGTGGGACTTCTGAACCGCCCTCGGATCTTTCGGTCAAAAGCGAGATAGCAGAATTCCGCCGCAGGCGTCTAAAGATGCAAGGCGTCGAAACTGTAGCCGCCCTCAGGTCGGCGGCGTGCCGTTTTCAGCCAGCACCGCACCGGCCAGATAGAGGGACCCGCCAATCAGGATGCGTGGCGGCGGGCCGTCCCAGGTGTCGCGCAGCAGCATGAGCGCGCTGGCGACGGAGCTTACCGGTTCGGCCGTCAGTCCGGCTTCCGTGGCGCGGACCGCCAGTTCGTCGTTCGGCACGCCGGCATCGCTCTGGCTCACTGGCACCGTGTAGACATGCCTGACCAAGCCCTTGAAGGCGCGGAAATAGCCGCTCTGGTCCTTGGTGTTGATCATGCCCGAAATGAGGAACAGCGGGCGCGGGTTCTTTTCTTCCTGCTCGGCCAGCGCTTCGGCGACGACCACGCCGGCGCCCGGATTGTGGCCGCCATCGAGCCAGATGTCGGCGCCCTTCGGCGCCAGTTCCGCCAGCCTGCCCTGCCCCAGCTTCTGCATGCGGCCGGGCCAGGCGACACTGGTCATCGCCTTCTCGGCGGCGCGGTGGCTGATCTCGAAGCCGGCGGCCTTGACCGCGGCGATCGCGGCGGCGGCATTGGCGAACTGGTGGCGACCGGGCAGGCGCGGCGACGGCAGGTCCATCAAGCCATCATCGTCCTGGTAGACCATGCGGCCGTTTTCCTCGAAAGCGAGAAAATCCTGGCCATAGACGAGGGTCGGGCATTCCAGCCGCTCGGCGGTGTCGATCAGCACCTGCAGCGCCGTCTCGCTTTCCTGGGCGCCGATGACCACGGGACAGCCGCGTTTCATGATGCCGGCCTTTTCGGCGGCGATCAGCTCCACACGGTCGCCGAGATAGGCCTCGTGGTCCATCGACACCGGCATGATCACCGACACGGCCGGCCGCGCGATGACGTTGGTGGCGTCGAAGCGGCCGCCAAGACCGACCTCGATGATGGCGGCATCGGCCGGATGTTCCGAGAACAGGATGAAGGTGACGGCGGTGAGGATTTCGAAGACGGTGATCTTCTGGCCTGCATTGGCCTTGGCGACTCGGGCGATGGCCTCGGCGAAGATGTCATCGTCGACCAGCCTGCCGCCGCCCTCGGCGGCCAGCCTGTAGCGCTCGTGCCAGCTGACCAGATGCGGCGAAGTGTGGACGTGGACGAGGCGGCCGGAAGCTTCCAGCAGCGCCCGCGAGAAGGCGGCGCAGGAGCCCTTGCCGTTGGTGCCGGCAATGTGGATGACCGGCGGCAGCAAATCCTGCGGATTGTCCAGCCGCTCCAGCAGCCGCGTGATGCGATCGAGCGAAAGGTCGAAGCCTTTCGGGTGAAGCGCCATCAGGGCTTCGATTTCGCGGTCGGCGGCAAGCGTCGTCATGGCACAATCCCGGCGCATGGCCCGAGAGCCAGAATCGCTCCCGCAATGACCACGGCTATCAAAAGGCTACAGCGCGTCATGGGCGGCGCGCAATCGCTGTTCGCGGCGGCCAATGTCGCGCCAGGCCGGGCTCACCTCCGGCCATCGTAGCGTCAAGCCTGTGGCCGGGCTTCGGCGGCAAGCACGGCCGGCGGCAGGATTTCCGGTTCCAGCGGCTTTTGCTCTTCCGGCATCTTGAGCAGCATCTTGAGCAGACGCGCGATCGTCTGGCGCATCTCCAGCCGGGACACCACCATGTCGACCATGCCATGCTCCATCAGATATTCGGCGCGCTGGAAGCCGTCCGGCAATTTCTCGCGGATGGTCTGCTCGATGACACGCGGCCCGGCAAAGCCGATCAGCGCGCCGGGCTCGGCAATGTGCACGTCGCCCAACATGGCGTAGGAGGCGGTGACGCCGCCGGTGGTCGGATTGGTCAGCACGACGATATAAGGGAGGCCGGCTTCCTTCAGCCGGTCGACGCCGACCGTGGTGCGCGGCAATTGCATGAGGGACAAAATACCTTCCTGCATGCGGGCGCCGCCGGAAGCGGCGAACAGGATCAGCGGCCGCTTGCGTTGCAAGGCGACCTCGAAGCCATGTACGATGGCATCGCCAGCCGCCATGCCGAGCGAGCCGCCCATGAAGGCGAAATCCTGCACCGTCACCACCACCGGCAGGCCCTCGACGGTCCCCAGCGCATTGATGATGGCGTCTTCCAGGCCGGTCTTGCCCTTGGCGTCCTTCAGCCGGTCGACATAGCGCTTCTCGTCGCGGAATTTCAGCGGATCCTGCATGACCTTGGGGTTGTCCAGGGTCTCGTACTTGCCGTCATCGAAGAAGAATTTCAGCCGCTCCTTGGCCGAGATCTTCATGTGATGGCCGGAGGACGGGATGACGAACTGGTTGGATTCCAGATCCTTGTGGAACACCATCTCGCCGGTCTCGGGATCCTTGATCCAGAGATTCTCGGGCATGTCGGTACGCCGGCCGAGCATCGAGTTGATCTTCGGGCGAACGTAATTGGTGATCCAGTTCATCGCTTCGGCTCCTGTCCTGACGAAGAGTTGGGTAAAGACGTAGGAAAACTATTCGGCAGCAGCAAGGCGGGCCGAGCGCACGCCTTGCGCCAGGCCGCTGACCAGCGTGGCGACGGCCTCGGCCGGATCGGCGGTCTTTTCGCCCTTCGGCCCCAGCACATTGGCGACCGCGTTGACGATCGCCGTGCCGACGACGACGCCGTCGGCGTTGGCGCCGATGACGCGCGCCTGTTCGGCGGTCTTGACGCCGAAGCCAACGCAGACAGGCAGGTCGGTGTGACCCTTGATGCGCTTGACCGCCGACGCCACCTTGCCGGTTTCGGCGAGTGCCGCACCGGTGATGCCGGTCATCGAGACGTAGTAGACGAAGCCGGACGTGTTCTGCAGCACCTTGGGCAGGCGCTTGTCGTCGGTGGTCGGCGTCGCCAGCCGGATGAAGTTGATGCCGGCCTTCAGCGCCGGAATGCACAGCTCCTCATCCATCTCCGGCGGCAGGTCTACGACGATGAGCCCATCGATGCCGCTCGCCTTGGCGTCGACGAGGAAGCGGTCGACGCCGTAGATGTAGATCGGGTTGTAATAGCCCATCAGCACGATAGGCGTTTCGTCATCGCCAGCGCGAAAGTCGGACGCCAATTTCAGCGTCTTCACCAACGTCTGGCCGCCCTTCAGCGCGCGCAGGCCGGCGGCCTGAATCGCCGGGCCGTCGGCCATCGGGTCGGAGAACGGCATCCCCATCTCGATCACGTCGGCACCCGCCTTGGGCAGCGCCTTCATGATCGACAGCGAGGTTTCATAGTCGGGGTCGCCACCCATGAAATAGGTGACGAGCGCCGGGCGGCCCTCGGTCTTCAGCTTCGCCATGCGGCGGTCGATGCGGGTGGTCATGTCTGGCCCTTTGGACGAATTTTGCTCATAATCAACTCCCAAATCGAAACTGTCCAAAGGGCCTAGATCTCCATGCCCAGCATCGAGGCCACCGTGTGCACGTCCTTGTCGCCACGGCCGGACAGGTTGACGATGACGATCTGGTCCTTGTCCATGGCGGGTACGATCTTGACCGCATGGGCGATGGCGTGCGCCGATTCCAGCGCCGGGATGATGCCTTCGACGCGCGTCGTCAGCTTGAAGGCTTCGAGCGCCTCGTCGTCGAGGATCGGCACGTATTCGACACGGCCGGAATCGCGCAGCCAGGAATGCTCCGGACCGACGCCGGGATAATCGAGGCCGGCCGAGATCGAATGGCCGTCCATGATCTGGCCGTCGGCGTTCTGCAGGAGATAGGTGCGGTTGCCGTGCAGCACGCCGGGAGAGCCGGCATTCATCGAGGCGCAATGCTCGATGCCGTCGAGACCGCGCCCGCCGGCCTCGATACCGATGATGCGGACTTGCCTGTCATCGAGGAAGGGATGGAACATGCCGATGGCATTGGAACCGCCACCGACGGCGGCGATGATGGTGTCGGGCAGCCGGCCTTCCTGTTCGAGGATCTGCGCGCGTGCCTCGGTGCCGATTACCGACTGGAAGTCGCGCACCAGTTCCGGATAGGGATGCGGGCCGGCGGCGGTACCGATCAGGTAGTAGGTGTCCTCGACATTGGTCACCCAATCGCGGAGGGCTTCGTTCATGGCGTCCTTCAGCGTGCCGTGGCCCGCGGTCACCGGCCGCACTTCGGCGCCTAGCAGCTTCATGCGGAAGACATTGGGGCTTTGGCGGGCAACGTCGGTCGCGCCCATATAGACGACGCAGGGAAAGCCGAAGCGGGCGGCGACGGTCGCGGACGCCACGCCATGCTGGCCGGCGCCGGTCTCGGCGATGATGCGCTTCTTGCCCATGCGCTTGGCCAGCAGGATCTGGCCGAGGCAATTGTTGATCTTGTGCGAGCCGGTGTGGTTCAAATCCTCGCGCTTGAAATAGACTTTCGCGCCGCCCCCGAGGCCCTTCGCCGAGGAAACGTCACGAAGATGCTTCGTCAGGCCTTCAGCGAAATACAGCTTTGACGGCCGCCCGGCATAGTGGGTGGACAGATCGGTCAGCTCGGCCCTGAAATCCGGATCGTTCTTGACCTCGTTCCAGTTTTTCTCCAGGTCGAGGATGAGGGGCATCAGCGTTTCGGCAACGAAACGGCCGCCGAAAATGCCGAACATGCCCTGCTCGTCGGGTCCAGTACGGAAGGAATTGGGTGTCGCCGGCTTGTTCATCGCCGATCTCCTAGATCTGTACTTTGAGCATGTCCCTGTCGGAAAACCGGGTTCCCGCTTTTCCGGGACATGCTCAGGGTTCGAAATTTGTTCAGGCGGCGCGGTCGTCCCGCGCGGCCCTGACGGCCCGGAAAAACTGTTCGATCAGCGCCGGATCCTTGACGCCCGGCGCGCTCTCCACGCCCGAGGAAATGTCTATTGCGGGCGGGTTTGCAAGCCGAAGGGCATCGCCGATGTTGGCGGCGTTGAGCCCACCGGAAAGCATGTAATCGATCCCGGCGTCAAGGCCGGCAAGGATACGCCAGTCGAAGGCGACGCCATTGCCGCCCGGCAGTTCCGAGCCCTTCGGCGGCTTGGCGTCGAACAGGAAGCGGTCCGCGATGCCGACGAACGGCTTTATCCGTTCGAGATCGGCAGCCTCGCTGAGCGGCAACGCCTTCATCACCGGCAGGCCATGGCGGGCTTTCAGTTCGGCCACTCGCTCGGGGGTTTCGGAGCCGTGCAATTGCAGCATGTCGGGCCGCATCTTTTCCACGATTTCATTGAGGAAGGCGTCATTGGCGTCGACGGTGACGGCAACCGCCAGGGCCTTGCCGCGCGCCGCTTCGCGCAGACGGCCGGCTTCGGCCGGTTCGACATAGCGGGGGCTTTTGGCGAAGAAAATGAACCCGACATGGCTGGCGCCGCCGGCAAGGGCCGCAGCCACTGCCTGGTCGGTCTTCAAGCCGCAGATCTTGATATCGAGCGCCATGGCGCGGGAATTGACATGAAAAGCGCCAAGAGTCGAGAAAAAGCATGCTGTTTGCCGGCAAGGCCAAAGGCGCTACCTATGGATGGACAGCATGCAAGGCGGGAGCACAGCCATGGCCGACCAGACCGTTGCCGAACTGAAGCAGAAGATCGCGCAGGCGCGCGAGGTCATCGCGCATCTCATGGACAAGGCCGCCTTCAACGGCGCCGAAGCACATCGGGCTCTGGACTATTTTGGCGGCGATGCCTTCGACCGCAACTTTCTGCCCTGGCCGCATCATGGCGATGAAGGGTTGCGGCCGGATGAGCTCAATGCGGCGAATGACGATTGAGTGCGTGGCCGGTAGCTGAAACGCCGCCGTCCGCTATCCCTATTCGAAAACGATCGCCTGCAGGGCGCCGCCGTTGCGCTTCAGCCAATCCTTGCAGCGGTCCGTGTCGGGGCAGAGCTTTTCGCACAATTTCCAGAATTTCGGGCCGTGGTTCATCTCCTTGAGATGCGCCACTTCATGCGCGACGAGGTAGTTTATGACAGGCTGCGGCGCCATCATGATGCGCCAGGAGAAGGACAGATTGCCTTCCGAGGTGCAGGAGCCCCAGCGGCTGGAAGTGTCCTTGTAGCGGATCGCCTTGGCGCGCTTGCCGAGCGCTTCCGTATGCCTGACCACCAGCTTCTCGATATCCTTCTTGGCCTCGCGCTTCAAAAAATCGGCGATGCGGCGCGGCAGATGGATGCGCTCGCCATGCACGATCAGCAGCGGGCCGCGCTCGTCGCGCGATATGGTGACGGTGCCGCGCTTTGACGGTTCGTGGACAACGCGGTGCGGCACGCCGCGCACCGGGATCTTGATACCTGGTCTTACTTGAGGACGAGCAGGCACCTTGGCCAGGCGCTGCTCCAGCCAGTCCTGGTGGCGGTCGAGGAACCTGTCCACCTCGCCGCGGCGCAGGCCCGGCGGCACGGTGATGCGCAGGCCCTGACCGCCGGAATCGATACGCAGCGTCAGGCGCTTTGCTCTGGCGCTCTCGACGATCTTGAGCGGCAGCGTGCGCCCGGCGACACAGTATTCCCGTTCCACGGCAGGCGTGGGCTTGGGCTTCGTCAGATTGCGGAAGAACCCGATGGTCATGGCCGGACGATACGCGATTCGAGGAAAACGAATAGAACAAAAAAGAAACGGCGCCGCTCGCGCGACGCCGTCATCATACCTTGGCCCTGTCGCTGGGCCTCAGTCGTCGAGCAGGTTCGAGCCTTTGCCACGCTTGGTGGGGGCCGTTCCGGTGCTCGGGTCGGTTTTCGCCGGAGCCGTCGACTTGTTGCGGTTGGCCATGAACCGGTCGAACTCGTCCTGATCCTTGGCGCGGCGCAATTCACGAGCGTATTCGTCGAACTGGGTCAACATCTCGTCGAGCTTGCGGCGCTCTTCGTTCAGACGCTCAAGCTCCTTTTCGCGCCAATCGTCGAAAGCGACGTTGCCGGTGCGAGCGGAGCCATTGCCCCAGCGCGCGGCCTTGTCGGAACCACGGCGGCAGCCGGCGAAGATGCCGTCGGTCGCACGGTTGACGTCACGCTTGAAGCCCTCGAGCCGGTCGCCCCAGATGATGTAGGCGAGCATGGCGAAGCCGAGCGGCCAGAACACCATGAAGCCGATCACCATCAACGCGATGGTCGCCGGCGTCCAGGCCGGGCGGATCAATGCAGATGTGTTCATTTTCTCCCATTCCTTCGGTTGGAGACAGCCAGGACCGGCTGCGTGGAATCGAAATGGGAAGGCGAAAACGGCGATTCAAGACAATGTCCGCCAAAACCGAACAAGGTTCTGAAATGATTATCGCTTTTTGAGCATATCGAGGAAAAGCACGACCAGCCCGGCGACAAGGCCCCAAAAAGCCGCGCCGACGCCGAACAGCGTCAGCCCGGAGGCGGTGACGACGAAGGTGACGGTGGCGGCCATGCGGTTGCCTTCGTCCTTGAGCGCAATCGCCAGCGCGTTGGCCAGCGAGGCCATCAGCGCCAGGCCCGCCACCAGCACGATCAGGCTCTGCGGCAGGACGGCGAAGATCGCCACCAGCGAAGCGCCGAAAATCGCGAAGATCAGATAGGCAAGCGCATAGAACGGACCCGTCTTCCAGCGCTCGGCGGGGTCGGGATGAACGTCAGGTCCGGTGCAAATGGCCGCCGAGATGGCCGCCAGATTGGTGGTTCCGGCCCCGAACGGCGCCGACAGCAGCGAAAACAGGCCGGTGATACCGATCAGCGGCCCAGGTTCAGGGTGGTAGCCGGCCGCCCGCAATACCGCCAGCCCCGACAGGTTCTGCGAGGCCATGGTGACGAGATAAAGCGGCAGCGCCAGCCCGATAATCGCCTTGGCGGTGAAATGGGGAGCAATAAACGTCAGCGTCGACAGTTCGGGCGCGGGCAAGCCGCCGACACGGCCGGTAAGGAAGGCGGCAAGGCCGCCGCCGACCAGCACCGCCAGTACCGACAGCGCCGGATTGAACAGCCGGATGACAAAGAATGCCGCGATCAGCGGCAGGATGAGCCAGGGGTCCGCCGGAATGGCTTTCATGGCATTGATGGCGAACGTGACGACGATGCCGGCCAGCATGCCTGAGGCGACCGAAGCCGGTATTCTCGATATCAGCCGGGTCAGCGGCCCAAACAGGCCGGTCGCGACCAACAGCACGCCCGTGACGATATAGGCGCCGACGGCCTCGCCCATCGAAAAGCCGCTCGAGGCGGCGACCAGTGCCAGGCCCGGCGTCGACCAGGCAGTGATGACAGGCATTTTCGTGCGCCATGACAGCAACAGGCACTCGACCGTCATGGCCAGGCAGATCGCCGTCACACCGCTCGCCGTCTCGACCTGCGTCGCGCCGACCGCCTTGGCGGCGGCGATGACGATGGCCAGCGTGCCGCCGAAACCGACGATTGCCGCGACAAAAGCGGAGATCGGGATGGAAAGGCGCATCGTCACTTGCCTCGTCCGGCGATGTCGCCGACCGCCCGCACCAGCATGTCGAGATCCTGCGGGCGCGACAGGCGATGGTCGCCGTCGGGGATCAGCGACAGCGTGACATCGTCGGCCGGCAGCAGGGCGGCGAGCTTCAACGCGTGGCTCGATGGCACGTCCGCATCGGCCAGCCCCTGCAGGATGTGAACCGGGCAATGCGTGTCGATCGGCCCGGTCATCACCCGGTTTTCGCGCCCGTCGTCGATCAGCGCGCGCGTGTAGACGTAAGGCTCGGCGGAATAGTCCGACGGCTCCGCGAAGAACCCCTTTTCGGCGAGGTCGCGTTTCTGCGCCTCGGTCAGCACCGGCTCGATCAGGTCGCTGGTGAAATCGGGTGCCGGCGCCAGCAACACCAGGCCGACGACGCTTGCATCGCCCGCCTTGCGCAACTCCTGCACCATGCGCAGCGCGATCCAGGCACCCATCGACGAGCCGACCAGGACCTGATCGCCCTTGGCGAAATGCCGGAAAACCGCAAGGCTTTGCGCAAGCCATTTCGAGATCGTACCGTCGGCGAAGGCGCCGCCGGATTCGCCATGGCCCGAATAGTCGTGGCGCAGGAAGGCCCGGCCTTCCCGTGCCGCCCAGTCCGACAGCGTCTCGGCCTTCGTGCCCAGCATGTCCGACTTGTAGCCGCCGAGCCAGACGATGCCGGGCGTCGCGCCACCCGCATGGCGCACGGCGATATCGGATCCATCAACATCAAGAAAGGTCGGAGCGGCGGTCATGGCTGTGGGGCGGTCCTGGTTTTTTTCACGCCTCGCTTTTGGCACGGCCAAAGGCAAGGCGGAAAGTGCTCGCGATGTTTCTTTGCTTGGCACAGGCTCGTGATCAGGTGATTTCTTGAGAACGCTGTGCTATTGACTTGCGCCGCGCGCTTCCCACATTGGCGCGTCCGCACACAGATTCATACGAACCCTGAACGAAACGGCCAAGGAGACCACGACCATTCGCAGACCTTTCAAAGCAGCGGCGCCGACCAAGGATGGGCCGCGCTCCAACCGTGACATCCGGGTTCCCCGGGTCCAGCTTATCGACGCCGAAGGCCAGAACCGCGGCGATGTTTCCATCAACGACGCATTGCTGCTCGCCGAAGAGGCCGGGCTCGATCTGGTCGAAATATCGCCCAACGCGGTGCCCCCCGTCGTAAAAATCCTCGATCTCGGCAAATTGAAATACGCCAACCAGAAGAAGGCGGCCGAGGCGCGCAAGAACCAGAAGGTCATCGAGATCAAGGAGATCAAGATGCGCCCGAACATCGACAGCCATGACTACGAGACCAAGATGAAGGCGGTTCGCCGCTTCTTCGAGGAAGGCGACAAGGTCAAGCTGACGCTGCGCTTCCGCGGCCGCGAGATGGCGCATATGGAACTCGGCATGCAGCTTCTGAACAAGGTGCGCGAGGAAGTGGCGACCATCGCCAAGGTGGAAGCCGAGCCGAAGCTCGAAGGTCGCCAGATGATGATGGTGTTGGCGCCGCGCTAAGCAGACTCCGGTCGCTTCGCAACGCGTCGTCTGCATAGTTTCCATGGTTGTCGCGGGTTCTCACCGCAAAACCGTGGGCACTTTTGCGGAACCCGCTTGGATCACGATGACGTCAGGCCTCGTCATCGCGCCAAAATCCGCCTGAATTGTGCTACAGAGGCGTCCCGACGACCGGCGGGACGCCTATTCCTGGCTAGAGCTGCGATCGCCGGCCAGGCTCCTCGACGATCGGATCCCAATCTTGGACACAGAATACAAACACGGGCTGGGCAACTACCAGCAGATGCGCCGGCTGGTGCTTGCCGTGCTCGTGGTGGTGCTGTTTCTGGCATTGCTTTTCGGCCAGTCGACCTTCCCGCCGGACACGCCGGTCCATGAATCGATCGAGATGTTCGGCGTGCTCTTGATTTTCCTCGGCATCGTCGGGCGCCTGTGGGCGACGCTCTATATAGGCGGACGCAAGTCGTCCGAGGTGGTGACCGGCGGCCCCTACTCGATCACCCGTAATCCGCTCTACGTGTTCTCAACCGTCGCCGCCGCCGGCGTCGGCGCGCAGATCGGCTCGTTCTCCGGCATCATCCTTTTCGCGGTTCTGTGCGCCGGTGCCTTCCATATCGTCATCCTGCGCGAAGAAAAATTCCTCAAGGAGGCGCTCGGCGCACCCTATGCGGACTATCTGGCGCGCGTGCCGCGCTTCTTCCCCAAGCTTTCGCTCTACCAGGAAGGCGACACCGGCAGCTTCAAGCCGCGCCTGCTTTTGACCACACTGCTCGACGGGCTGGTGTTTCTCATTGCGCTGCCGGCTTTCGAACTGATCGACGGCGCGCAACTGTCGGGCGTGCTGCCGGTGTGGTTCAGGCTGCCCTGAGAGGGGACAGTGCGTCGCACGGCCTGAGGTGTTGCGCCCGCGCCATCTTTGATCTATAGCACCGCCGTTCCAAGAAAACCGCCCGGCAGGGCATGCCGTGGCGGTTTCATTTGCTTTTCGGGCTTTGGTCGGCCCGGAGCGAACAAGAAGCGCGATCGTGCGCCAACAATACGGAGTAGCAAAATGCCCAAGATGAAGACCAAATCGGCCGCCAAGAAGCGGTTCAAGATCACAGGTACGGGTAAAGTCCTGTCGGCTGCGGCCGGCAAGCGTCACGGCATGATCAAGCGTTCCAACAAGTTCATTCGAAATGCCCGCGGCACGATGGTTCTGGCTGAACCGGATGGCAAGAAGGTCATCAAGAATTTTCTTCCGAACGGCCTTTAAGTTTTAAGGAGATCATGACATGGCACGCGTAAAAAGAGGCGTCACCTCGCACGCCAAGCACAAGAAGGTCCTGAAAGCCGCCAAGGGTTTTTACGGCCGTCGCAAGAACACCATCCGCATCGCCAAGCAGGCGGTGGAAAAGTCGCTGCAGTACGCTTACCGCGACCGCAAGAACCGCAAGCGCTCGTTCCGCGCGCTGTGGATCCAGCGCATCAACGCCGCGACCCACGAGCACGGCCTGACCTATGGCCGTTTCATCGACGGTTTGAACAAGGCCGGCATCGAGATCGATCGCAAGATCCTGTCCGACATGGCCATCCACGAGCCTCAGGCTTTCGCCGCCCTGGTCGCCAAGGCCAAGGTCGCGCTCGAATACCTGAAGAACACCACGCCGAACGCTTTTGAAAGCGCTGTCGCCTAGAGCATGATGCCAAAAAGTTTCTGACTTTTTGGACAACATCATGCTCCAGGGAAATTAGCGAGGAGCGCGATCTTTTCCGAAAAGTCTGCAACTTTTCGGGATCGGGCTCCGAGCCCAGCGCTTCCCAAGCATTCGCAATTCTGATTTGGGGAACCCGCGCTGGCACGGCCGGCGCGGGTTCTTTTGTCTCTGATGCCTGAACTTTCAACTTAGAAGTGACTTTCACTTTAAAGCTGACTTCCAACGTAGCGAGTTTGACCGTGAACGACGCAACTACCGGCTTGGATACGCTCGAAAATTCCCTGATGGCTGAGATCGCGTCGGCCGCCGATGAGCCGGCCATCGAGGCCGTGCGCATCGCTGCCTTCGGCAAGAAGGGCACCGTGTCCGAGATGCTGAAAACCCTTGGCGCCATGACCGCCGAGGAGCGCCAAGTCAAGGGCCCCGCCATCAACGGCCTCAAGAACCGCGTCACCGAGGCGCTGACGGCCCGCAAGGCTGATCTGAAGGATGTGGCGATCGCCGCCCGGCTGGCCGCCGAAAAGGTCGACGTGACGCTGCCGGTGCGGCAGTCGCCGGCCGAGCGCGGCCGCATCCATCCGATCAGCCAGGTCATCGACGAGATCGCGGCGATCTTCGGCGATCTCGGCTTCGCCATCGCCGAAGGTCCCGACATCGAGACCGACTACTATAATTTCACCGCGCTGAATTTCCCGGAGGGCCATCCGGCGCGTGAGATGCACGACACCTTCTTCTTCCAGCCGGACGAGAAGGGCGAACGCAAGCTGTTGCGCACCCACACCTCGCCAGTGCAGATCCGCACCATGGAGAAGCAGAAGCCGCCGATCCGCATCGTCATTCCCGGCAAGACCTACCGCCAGGATTCCGACGCCACCCATTCGCCGATGTTCCATCAGGTCGAGGGGCTGGTGATCGACAAGTCGGCCAACGTCGCCAACATGAAGTGGGTGCTGGAAGAGTTCTGCAAGGCCTTCTTTGAAGTGCCGCAAGTCAAGATGCGCTTCCGGCCGTCCTTCTTCCCGTTCACCGAACCGAGCCTCGAGGTCGACATCCAGTGCGACCGCTCAAGGCCAGGCGAGGTGCGCTTCGGCGAAGGCTCCGACTGGATGGAGATTCTCGGCTGCGGCATGGTGCATCCCAATGTGCTCAGGGCCGGCGGGCTCGACCCCGACGAATACCAGGGCTTTGCCTGGGGCATGGGCATCGACCGCATCGCCATGCTGAAATACGGCATGCCGGACCTGCGCGCCTTCTTCGACGCGGATGTGCGCTGGCTGTCGCATTACGGCTTCCGGCCGCTGGACATGCCGACGCTGTTCGGAGGCTTGAGCGCGTGACACCCCTGAAGACTCCTGCCGCCAGCCATTACGGAACAGCCCAATGAAATTCACCCTCTCCTGGCTCAAGGATCACCTTGAAACCGACGCCACGCTGGCCGAGATCGTCGAGCGGCTGACCTCGATCGGCCTCGAGGTTGAGCATGTCGACGACAAGGCAGGCCTGAAACCCTTCGTCATTGCCAAGGTGTTGACGGCAGTGCAGCATCCCGACGCCGACCGGCTGCGGGTGCTGACCGTCGATACCGGTGACGCCAAGCCGCCGGTGCAGGTCGTCTGTGGCGCGCCCAACGCTCGCGCCGGCCTGATCGGCGCCTTCGCCGCGCCCGGCACCTATGTGCCCGGCATCGACGTCACTTTGGCGGTCGGCAAGATCAGGGGCATCGAAAGCCACGGCATGATGTGTTCCGAGCGCGAGCTGGAACTGTCCGACGAACATAATGGCATTATCGACCTGCCCGCGGATGCGCCGGTCGGCACCAGCTTTGCGTCCTATGCCCATCTCGACGATCCGGTCATCGAGATCAATCTGACGCCGAACCGGCCCGATGCCACCAGCGTCTTTGGCATCGCCCGGGATTTGGCGGCGAGCGGCCTCGGCCGCCTCGTCGGCGGCGCGATCATGCCGCACGTCGGCAGCGGCATGTGCCCCGTGAAGGTGACGATCGAGGCGCCGGAGCTTTGCCCGGGCTTCGCGCTCAGGCTGGTCAGGGGCGTCAAGAACGGGCCGTCGCCGAAATGGCTGCAGCAGCGGCTGATCGCCATCGGGCTGAGGCCGATCAGCGCGCTGGTCGACATTACCAATTACGTCACCTTCGACCGCGGCCGGCCGCTGCACGTCTTCGACGCCGCCAAGGTCGCCGGCAATCTGGTCGTGCGCCGCGCCAGGGATGGCGAAAAGGTCCAGGCGCTCGATGGGCGCGAGTACACGCTGACGCCGGAAATGTGCGTGATCGCCGACGATAATGGCGTCGAATCCATTGCCGGCATCATGGGCGGCGAGCATTCCGGCTGCGACGAGAACACGACGGACGTGCTGATCGAATCCGCTCTCTGGGACCCGATCACCACGGCCCGCACCGGCCGGACGCTCGGCATCATCACCGATGCACGCTATCGCTTCGAGCGCGGCGTCGACCCTGAATTCATGGTGCCGGGCGTCGAACTGGCGACCAAGCTGGTGATCGACTTCTGCGGCGGCACGCCCACGGAGACCGAGGTGGCCGGCTATGCCGGGCATCAGCCAAAGATCGTTTCCCTTCCGCTGTCGGAAGTGAAGCGGCTGACCGGCATCGAAGTGCCAAAGGCGGAGAGCCTCGACATCCTGTCGCGTCTCGGATTCCACGCGCAGGGATCGGGCGACGTCGTCGACGTGACCGTGCCTTCCTGGCGTCCCGATGTCGACGGCAAGGCCGATCTGGTCGAGGAGGTGATGCGCATCCATGGCGTCGACAACATCGCGCCGCAGCCGCTTGGCGCGCATGACATGGTCAACGGCAAGATCCTGACGACGCTGCAGATCCGCACCCGTGCCGCCAAGCGTTCGCTTGCCGTGCGCGGCATGATGGAGGCCGTCACCTGGTCGTTCATTCCGGCCAGGCACGCCGAACTGTTCGGCGGCGGCCAGACGGCGCTGAAACTCGCCAACCCGATCGCCGCCGACATGTCCGACATGCGGCCCTCGCTGCTGCCGGGGCTGATTTCGGCTGCGCAGCGCAATGCCGACAAGGGCATCGGCGACGTGGCGCTGTTCGAGGTCTCGGGCACCTATGAGGGCGATGGCGCCGACCAGCAGCGGCGCGTCGCCGCCGGCGTGCGCCGCGGCACGGCCAAGCTCGACGGCTCCGGCCGCAACTGGGCCGGCAATTCCGGTCCGGTCGGGGTGTTCGACGCCAAGGCCGACGCGGTCGCCGCACTCGAAGCCTGCGGCGCGCCGGTCGAACGGCTGCAGATCGAGGCCGGCGGACCGGCCTGGTATCATCCCGGCCGTTCCGGCACCATCAAGCTCGGTCCGAAGACCGTGCTCGGCACTTTCGGTGAGTTCCATCCGAAGACGCTGGAAGGGCTCGATGTCTCCGGGCCGCTATGCGGCTTCGAAGTGTTCGTCGACGCCGTGCCCGAGCCGAAGGCAAAGCCGACCAAGACCAAGCCGAAGCTGGAACTCTCCGCCTTCCAGGCGGTGAAGCGCGATTTTGCTTTCGTCGTGGACAAGGCGGTCGAGGCGGGCACGCTTGTTCGCGCCGCACTGGCCGCCGACAAGAAGCTGATCACCGGCGTCTCGGTCTTCGATATTTTCGAGGGTGGGTCGCTCGGAGCCGACAAAAAATCGATTGCCGTCGAAGTGTCTATCCAGCCGGTCGAGAAGACACTGACCGACGAGGATTTCGAGGCGCTGGCCAAGCGCATCGTCGAGAATGTCGGCAAGCAAACGGGTGGCGTGCTGCGGGGATAAAGGATTGCGGGTAGATGGCGAATCGCCCTCCAAAGGGTGATGAACCATCTGCGTCATTCCGGGCTCCCGTTTGAGAAACAACGAAGTGCGTTTCTCGGCATCGTCGAGGCTGATCCGCTGCTTGTCGAAACGCTGGCACGAGTGCGCGCGTTTGCCTTGCCGGATTGGCTGGTGGTTTCCGGCGCGCTCTACAACAGCGTCTGGAACCAGCTGACCGGCAAGTCGTCGGGCTACGGCATCAGGGATGTCGACCTCTTCTATTTCGACGACTCCGACCTGTCCTATGAGGCAGAGGACGCGGTGATCCGCCGGGCGGCTCGGTATTTCGAGGGACTGCCGCTGCCGGTCGAAGTGCGCAACCAGGCCCGCGTGCATCTGTGGTATCCGCAGAAGTTCGGACAGCCCTGCCCGCGTTATACGAGTTCCAGTGAGTCCGTCAGCTATTTCGCCTCGAAGACACATGCGGTCGGGGTGCGCTACGGCGCCGATGGGCAATTGGAGCTGGTGGCGCCGTTCGGACTCGACGACCTCTTCTCGTTTCGCATCACGCCGAACCGGGTGATGGACAACCAGCGGACGCATGAAGTGAAGGGTGCGCGGGCAAAGGAGAACTGGCCGGAGATTACGGTGGTGCCTTGGTAGGGCGCTGGCGCAAGGCGCCCCCCCTCTGGCCTGCCGGCCATCTCCCCCACTTGGGGGGAGATCGGCAGCTTGGCGGTCTCGCCCTCTTTCGACGTCGGCGATTGGCGAAGGCCGAAATGACATCCAATCTCCCCCCTGGTGGGGGAGATGTCCCGGAGGACAGAGGGGGCGCCTCGCGCCAGCGTCTGAAAGCTAGCGGATGCCGAAAAATCTACCCATTCACCAGCGTCAGCAGTTCCTCCGTATAGCGCTTGCCCATCACCTTATCCGGTGACAGCGCATCGCCGATCGCCGCCACCTCGGCCGCACTTAGCTCGATCGCGGCCGCCGCCGTGTTCTGCTCGAGATGGCGGATTTTTCGTGCACCAGGGATGGGGACAATAAAGTCGCCCTGGTGCAGCACCCAGGCCAGCGCCAGTTGCGCCGAGGTGACGCCCTTGTCGGCCGCCATCTTTTCCAGCGTGGCGATCACCTCGGCATTGGCGGCCATGGCATCGGCCTGGAAGCGCGGCAGGACACGGCGCCAGTCATCGTCGCTCAAGGTCTCCGGCTTGGCGATGGTGCCGGTGAGCAGGCCGCGGCCGAGCGGGCTGTAGGGCACGAAGCCGATGCCCAACTCGCGGCAGACAGCGAAGACATCGTCTTCAGGGTCGCGGCTCCACAGCGAATATTCGCTCTGCACGGCCGCGATCGGGTGTACGGCGTGTGCCCGGCGGATGGTGGCGGCGCTCGCCTCCGACAGGCCCAGCGCCCGCACCTTGCCCTCACGCACCAGCTCTGCCATGGCGCCGACCGTATCCTCGATCGGCACGTTCGGATCCACACGGTGCTGGTAGTAGAGGTCGATGACATCGGTGCCAAGCCGCTTCAGCGACGCCTCGGCAACAGCCTTGACGTGCTCGGGACGGCTGTCGACACCGGCCATGCGATCCATGCCGGTGCCTTCCTCCAGGATCTTGAAGCCGAATTTGGTCGCGATCGTCACCTTGCCGCGAACCGATTTCAGCGCCTTGCCGAGCAGGATCTCGTTCTCGAAGGGGCCGTAGACCTCCGCCGTGTCGAAGAAGGTGACACCGATCTCGACGGCGCGGTGCAAGGTGGCGATCGCCTCGGCCTCCGGCTGGCCGCCATAGGCAAAGCTCATGCCCATGCAACCAAGGCCGACCGGAAAGACTTCGAGTTCAGTACCGAGTTTGCGGGTTTTCATCACGCGTCTCCTTGTTGTGATGCGGCAGAAATAATGCCTTGCGGTCCGTTCGATAATCGGCTCTTCTTAGTACGGGTCGTTCCAAGAAATAGATCAATGAACCGAGCGCATCTCTCACAGCTTGCGGTGCTGGCAACCGTTGCCCAATGCGGCAGTTTTCGCGGCGCGGCCAGGGAACTGGCGATCGCGCCTTCGGCGGTCAGCCACGCAGTCTCCAGCCTGGAAGCACGGCTTGGCGTGCGCCTTTTGGCGCGCAGCACGCGCAGCGTCGCTCCGACCGAGGAAGGCGCACGGCTGCTTGAACGGTTGCGGCCGGCGCTGTCCGAGATCGACCTGGCGCTGGAAACGGCCGTCGAGGCGCGCGACCGGCCTGCCGGCAATCTGCGGCTGACCGTCCCGCGCACGGCTGCGCATCTGACGCTGACGCCGCGGCTCGGCGCCTTTGCCGCCGCCTATCCCGAGATCGTGCTGGAGATCGTCATCGAGGACCGCTTCACCGACGTGGTCGAAGGCGGTTTCGACGCCGGCGTGCGGCTCGGCGAAAGCCTGCAGCGCGACATGATCGCGGTGCGCATCGGGCCCGATCTTCGCGGCGCCGTCGTCGGCGCGCCGTCCTATTTCGCGACGATGCCGAAACCTCGCCATCCGCGCGAGCTTGCCGACCATCGCTGCATCCGCTTCCGTTTCTCCAGCGGCGTCCTCTACCGCTGGGAATTCGAGAAGGACGGCGAGGAGATCGAAATTGCCGCGCAAGGACCGCTGATCCTCGACGAGGACCATCTGATCGCCCAGGCGGCGGTCGACGGCGCCGGGCTCGCCTTCGTCTTCGAGGACTATGTCCGCGCGCCGCTCGCCGACGGCCGGCTGATCCGCGTGCTGGAGGACTGGTGCCCGCCCTTTGAGGGATTCTTCGTCTATTACCCCAGCCGCCGTCAGATGCGGCCGGCGCTGAGGGCTTTCGTCGATTTCTTCAGGGTGAGCGGGTAGGCAACTCTGCCCCTTGGCGGCAAGGGGAAGAAAGCTGACCGCGCCATCGTTCGCCTCCCATGCAGACCATCACCAACACCACGACCCGCTATGGCTGGGCAACCATCGTCCTCCACTGGCTGATCGGGATCATCTTCATCGGCCAGTTCACACTCGGCTTCGTCATGGTCAGGACCCAGAGCCAGCGTACCGCCTTCGAGCTGATCCAGCTGCACAAATCACTGGGCTTTCTGCTGCTTGGGCTCATCATCCTGCGTATCGCCTGGCGGCTCGGCAACGCCGCACCGCCCTTGCCGCCTTCTGTCGGCGCCCTGGAGCGCCGCTCCGCGCCGTTGGCGCATCTGGCGCTCTATGTCTTCCAGCTGGCCCTGCCTCTGTCCGGCTGGGCGCTGGTTTCGGTCTCGACGCTGGAAATCCCCAGCATGCCGTTCAACCTGTTCGTCATGCCCAACCTGTCGCTGCCCGAATCCGACGCCGCCGAAAGTTTTTGGGCGTCGGCGCACTGGTATCTCGCCTATGCCGGCATCGCGCTGGTTGCGCTGCATGTCTGCGCGGCCCTGCGCCACCATTTCCTGCTGCGCGACAGCGTGCTGACACGCATGATCACGCCTTCGTCAACCGGGGAATAGAACGGGCCTTGATCTCGTTGGTGCGGTGAGGACGCGAGAGAGCGTTGCCTCCGAACAAGGAACAATCCAATGCGTGCGCGAATCCTCGGATTGGCGGCTGCCGCCGCCTGTCTTGCCATGCCCGTCAATGCGGCAGTCGTACTCGGCGATGCCACCGGCAGCTATACGATCAGCCAGGCTGGTTCCGCGATCCGCTTCACCATCGGCAAGGCCGGCGGCGGCGGCTTCGATGGCGCCTTTGCCCGTTTCAAGGGCACGATCCGCATCGACAACAATGATGTCGGGCGCTCGAAAGTCGACCTCACCATCTATCCCGAAAGTGTCGGCACCGGCCAGGGCCGCATCGATGCCTTCCTGCGCTCCGACGCGGTGTTCGATGCGACCAACAGTCCCGAAATCCAGTTCCGCTCGACAAGCGTGAGCCGGACCGGTGACACGACGGCGCTCGTCACCGGCCGGCTGACGGCGCGCGGCAAGACGTTTCCGGAAAAATTCACCGCCGATCTCGACGGGTTGAAGGGCGGGACGATCAAATTCCATGTCACCGGCAAGGTGCTGCGCTCGCGCTACGGCATGGATGTCGGCACGCCGCTCTATTCCAACGTCGTCGATTTCGACATGACGCTGACCGGGAGAAGGGGCTAGGCGCGACCTGGTTCCTCGCCACAGCTTCGTGGGGCGGGGGACAGAGCACCCGCATTGGCTTTTCCGGCGATTTCGGGCAAACCTCCTTGCCTGTAACCGACAAGGAGAAGCGCGATGTTCCGATGGGGTGTGTTGTCGACGGCAAAGATCGGCCGCGAGCAGTTGTTGCCGGCAATCGTCGAGGCGGAGAACGGCGTGCTGTGGGCGATCGCCAGCCGCGACCTGTCGAAGGCCAAGGCATTGGGCGACCGCTTCGGCGCGCGCCATGCCTTCGGCTCCTATGAGGAGCTGCTCGCTTCCGACCAAGTCGACGGCGTCTATATCCCCTTGCCGACGTCGCAGCATGTCGAATGGACGGCCAAGGCCATCGAGGCCGGCAAGCATGTGCTGGTCGAAAAACCGCTGGCGCTCGACGCCAAGAACATCGCGCCCCTGATCAAGCTGCGTGACGCCAAGAAGGTGCTGGTCTGCGAAGCCTTCATGGTCATCTACCATCCGCAATGGATCAAGGTGCGTGATCTCATCGCCAGCGGCGCCATCGGCCGGCTGCGCCATGTGCAGGGCGCGTTCTCCTACTACAATGTCGATCCCAACAACATGCGCAACAAGCTCGATCTCGGCGGCGGCGCGCTGCCCGACATCGGCGTCTACCCGACCGTGTCGACGCGCTTTTCGACCGGCAAGGAGCCGCTGCGCGTACAGGCGACGATCGAGCGCGACAGGACATTCGGCACCGACATCTATTCCTCGATCCGCGCCGATTTCGGCGATTTCGAACTGTCCTTCTACCTGTCGACCCAGATGGCGGCACGCCAGGTGATGGTGTTCCATGGCGAGAAGGGTTTCATCGAAGTGTTCTCGCCCTTCAATGCCGGGCTGTACGACCATCACCGCGTCGAACTGCACAACCAGAATCACACCGAGGCGCAGGTCTTCCGCTTTCCCGGCACGCAGCAATACAGGCTCGAGGTCGAGACCTTCGCGCGGGCGGCGCAGGGCGGTAAGGAGCGGGTCTTCACGCTGGAAGAATCCGTGCTCAACCAGAAAGTCATCGACGCCATCTTCCGCGCCGGCGACACGGGCGGCTGGGAGACCGTCTGAGCCATTGTTTGACGCAATTCCCTTGGGAAAGCGCTACGCGCTTTTCCCGGGAAAACCGCCTCACACTTTTCCTGGAATTGCTTGCTTAGCCGGTTGGAGGAAAAATGGCTGACGATGCGGATGTCATCATTGTCGGCGCCGGCCTTGCCGGGCTGGTTGCGGCCGCCGAGCTTGCCGAGGCCGGCAAGAAAATCATCATCGTCGACCAGGAGCCGGAGCAATCGCTGGGCGGCCAGGCGTTCTGGTCGTTCGGCGGGCTTTTCCTCGTCGATTCCCCGGAGCAGCGGCGCATGCGCATCCGCGACTCCCATGATCTGGCGCTCGAGGACTGGATGGGCACCGCCGCTTTCGACCGGCCGGAGGATTTCTGGCCGCGCAAATGGGCGGAGGCCTATGTCGGCTTTGCCGCCGGCGAGAAGCGCTCCTGGCTCCTGCAGCGCGGCCTGAAATTCTTTCCTGTCGTCGGCTGGGCCGAACGCGGCGGCGGCAATGCCATCGGCCATGGCAATTCGGTGCCGCGCTTCCACATCACCTGGGGGACCGGTCCCGGCGTGCTAGAGCCGTTCGTCCAACGCGTGCGCGAGGCGCAAAAGCGCGGATTGATCGACTTCAGGTTCCGCCATCGGGTCAATGAGCTGACGCGGATGGGTGCGGCCGTGACCGGCGTGCGTGGCGACATCCTGCAGCCGAGCACTGTCGAGCGTGGCCACAAGAGTTCGCGCGATGTGTCAGGCGACTTCGAACTGCATGCCCAGGCGGTGATCGTCGCCTCCGGCGGCATTGGCGCCAACCATCAGCTTGTCCGCGAGAATTGGCCCAAGCGGCTGGGCACGGCACCGAAGCGCATGATCACCGGCGTGCCCGACCATGTCGATGGTCGCATGCTGGCCATATCGGAACAGGCCGGCGGCTCGATCATCAACCGCGACCGTATGTGGCACTATGTCGAGGGCATCAAGAACTGGGCGCCGATCTGGACCGATCATGCCATCCGCATCCTGCCCGGACCGTCCTCGCTGTGGCTCGATGCCCGGGGAAAACGCCTGCCGGTGCCGCTTTATCCCGGTTTCGACACGCTGGGCACGCTCAGCCACATCATGAGTACCGGCTTCGATTATTCCTGGTTCATCCTGACCAGGAAAATCATCCAGAAGGAATTCGCGCTGTCGGGCTCGGAACAGAACCCCGATCTGACGGGAAAAAGCTGGCGCCAGGTGCTCGGCCGCGCCACGTCGGGCATCCCCGGTCCCGTCAAGGCGTTCATGGAAAAGGGCGAGGATTTCATCGTCGAGGCCGATCTTTCGAAGCTGGTGGCGCGCATGAACGCGCTGGCCGGCGGCGAACCGCTGCTCGATGTAGCAGGGGTCGAGCGCGAGATCCGCGCCCGCGACATGCAGCTCGACAATCCGTTCTCCAAGGACATGCAGATCACCGCGCTGCGCGGCGCGCGCGCCTATCTCGGCGACCGGCTGATCCGCACGGCAAAGCCGCACAAGCTGCTCGACCCGGCGAACGGACCGCTGATCGCGGTGCGCCTCAACATCCTGACCCGCAAGACGCTGGGCGGCCTGCAGACCGATCTCGACAGCCGCGTGCTAGGTCCCACCGGCCAACCGGTACCGGGCCTCTATGCTGTCGGTGAAGCCGCCGGTTTCGGCGGCGGCGGCGTGCACGGCTACGCGGCGCTCGAAGGCACGTTCCTGGGTGGCTGCGTCTTCTCGGGCCGCAGCGCCGGCCGAGCGGCGGCACGCTCGGTGGGGTGAGATGGCGGCGTCTTGCAGGCGCTTTGGCCAGGCATGGCAAGGCCGACGCCATCGGCCGTGCAACCGACGAACCGCAGGGTGGTTGAACGCGACCCGTGTCGCCGCTCCATGCTTGGCCGGGTGAACGTTAAACGCAGTCAAGTTGTGTTAAGTTGGGTAAAATCCCGCCGCCCGCCCGCATTTGTGCCTTAGGGGCCGGCATGAATGACGGACGGAGTGGAATGAACAAGGTCCTCCTCATCGACGACGATGTCGAGTTGACGACGCTGCTGCAGGAATACCTGGTCGAAGAAGGGTATGACGTGGCGACAGGCACGGACGGCGGCACGGCGATTGCCGCCGCCGCGCGCAACGCGGCGGACCTGATCGTGCTCGATATCATGATGCCCCGAATGAACGGTATCGAGGTCCTGCAAAGGATCAGGAAGCTGAGCCAGGTTCCGGTGCTGCTACTCACGGCGAGAGGCGATGACATCGACCGGATATCGGGCCTTAACCTCGGTGCCGACGACTATGTGACAAAACCCTGTTCGCCGGGAGAGCTCGCGGCCAGAGTGCGTGCGATCCTTCGCCGTGCGAACCAGCCTGCGGTCGGCGCGTCCACTGACACGCTGAGAGCGGGACCGCTGGTGATCCATCCGGGCAACAGAACCGCCGAATGGGATGGGCAGCTGCTAGAGCTTACCGGTACGGAGTTCAGCCTGCTCGAAGTTCTCGCTCGCCATGCCGGTCAGTTGGTGCCGAAGCAAGACATCTCGAAACGGGCTTTTGGAAAGCCGCTAGCCCCGTTCGATCGCCGCATCGACGTCCATATCAGCAGCGTGCGTCAGAAGCTCGGCCTCAGGGACGATGGACAGTCATGGATAAGGTCTGTTCGCGGCCAAGGCTATCAACTTCTTTTGGACTGACATGCCCCGGCTGTTCAAGAAGTTCTTCGCGATAACCTGGCTGACGCTTGCCGCGTCCGTCGCGATCATAGTCCTAACGCTCGACTTCTTTCAGACGCTTCCTTCCGCTTCGAAACTGGAACGCCAGAAGCAGGAAGTCGTCCTCGACCTGACTGAAAACCTCCTTGTCAAGGACGGTGAAGATGCCGCTCGGCGCTTTGCCCGTGCAAGCGAGGACACGGTGCCGGTCGGCCTCACGATCTCCGAGATCGCGGGATCCGGCGCATGCACCGATAGGAGCACGGCGGAGACAAGAACCGTCCTGAAGGACGGGAGTTGCTACCGGATCTCCGTGCCTCGGCAATACAGCGTCATTCTCGACAAGCTTGGTCCGTTCGTACCAGGGCTCGGTATTCTGATTTCGAGCGCGATATCGGCGGCCGCGCTCGCCCGATATCTCATTCGTCCCGTCGTGCACCTTCGCGACGGCCTGAGCGCGCTCGCCCATGGCCGCTTCGACGTCCGCATCGGACACAAGATGGCGGGCCGGAAGGACGAGGTCTCCGCGCTCGCGCATGATTTCGATTCTAGCGCCGCGCGGTTGCAGGAGCTGCAGGAGGCACAGCAGAGACTTTTCCACGACGTGTCCCATGAGCTGCGCTCCCCGCTGTCACGTCTGCAAGCCGTTGGGGGTGTCCTTCGGCAGAGTCCGGGCAAACTCGATGCCATGCTGGATCGCATGGACCGGGAGATCGAACGGCTCGATGCGCTGGTCGGCGAAGTGCTGACGCTCGCCAGGCTGACGGCCGGTTCCCGCCTCCCTCTGTCGACACAGAGGCTGGACGTCATCGATCTCCTGAACGAAATCCTGAGCGACGCGGCGTTCGAAGCCCAGGCACGCCAGGTTTCGATCACCACCAATGTCGACGACAGCTTTCTTGCCGAGGTCGAAGGCGAGCTGATCTGCCGGGCGCTGGAAAACGTCATTCGCAACGCTGTCAAATACACCGCCGAACATTCGCAAATCATCGTGCAATGCGAGACCACGGAACACCTCCTCAAGGTGTGCGTCGTGGATCAGGGGCCGGGCGTCAGGCGAGACGAACTCGAACGAATCTTCCAGCCATTCTCCCGCGGCAACGACGCGGCACCCAGAGGCGGGTACGGTCTTGGCCTTGCGATCGCGAGACAGGCAATCGAGCGCCATGGCGGGCGCGTATACGCGTCGCTGCCGGACATCGGCGGCTTGGCCATCATGCTGGAGATTCCTCGGCAGCCGGCCAACGATCGAGGTTGATGGCAAGGTTTACCCAACTTTACACTGCCTTTACCGCCATTAACGCTGGCATCGCTAAAGCTGGACCGCGACCCCGGTTCTTCAAATGCGAGAGAGTGGACTGATGTCGGTGACCACGACGGTGTTTCAGCAGGGCAAGAGGATGCGGCTCCTCTGGCTGGCCGTGCCATTACTTTTGACGCCGGTCCTATTGTCGCAGAGCGCCTGGCCGCCGGAGACTCTTCCTCGCCAAGGCATGGAGCTTATTGGCTCCGCATTTATCATCATATGTGTCGCCGGTCGGTGCTGGGCATCGCTGTATATAGGCGGACGCAAGAACCGGGAACTCATAACGAACGGCCCTTATAACCACACCCGCAATCCGCTGTACTTCTTTTCTTCCCTGGGGCTTGCCGGCATCGGCCTGATTTTCGGGTCAGTGGCGATTGCGGCCTTCTACTTCCTGTTTGGGTATCTGGTATTCGCTTATGTCTCAGGCCGCGAATCGATTGCTCTTGACGGGCTTTTTGGCGATGCCTACCGGGAATATTGCCATGAGGTGCCCGCCTTCCTCCCTCGCTTCGGACGAAGCGTTGGCGACGTCGCGCATCAATTGCCCAGGACGTTCAACCCGGTTGCGCTGAAGCGTACCGCTATCGACAGTTCCTGCTTTCTCCTTGCAATCCCCGGGTCCGAACTCATCGAGTCGTTGCAATCCGCAAAGCTCCTCAAACCAATACTGCACCTCTTTTGATGGCTGGGCTGCCGGCCCGATGAAACAAGTTTCCTCCGGCCCGCGTACGGTTCTGAGGCGAAACGCCCCGCTGGCCGCACCATCACGCTGGCGCTTCCGGCGACGTATGCGCCGGCTGAAGATCCGTGCCGATCGTGGGTTTTACCCAACTTTACACTGCCTTTACCGCGATTAACGCTGGGGCCGCTAGAGCTGAACCCATGATGCCGGTTCAGACGATTTGACAATGATCCTGAAGCTTCGACGACTTGAAATGCGGCCGCGAGCAGCGCTCTGCGCGGCCCTGTGGTTGTCCGCGTGCACGAGTGTGCCCTTGCCCCAGGGCACGTCCCTCAGTTCCTACGCCGGAATGAGCCCATCCACGGGCATCCTCGCAAAAGCGAGATTGCGTGTGGATCCGGCGCCGTTGCTCGCCGCACAGACCGTGCGCATTGTACCGACCGCGACGCAGATCGGCAGCAGTGGCTTCGATCCCAAAGACCTGGCGCTCGTCGCCAACGCGGTCGACCGGGCGCTCTGCACTGACCTTAGCGACCGCTTCCAGGTCGTGGCCCCGAGCCTGCCGGCGGACCTCATCGTCCACGCTACCGTCACCGACATCGTTGCGACCAATCGTACGGCGGCGGCGGGTTCCGTCGTTGCGTCGCTCGGCGCCTCGGTGGCGGGGCTCGGCGTTCCAGTCCCCCGGCTTCCGATCGGCCTCGGCGGCCTGGCCATCGAGGCCGAGGCCGTCGACAAGGACAGTTCCCAGAAGGCAGCCATGCTCTGGTCGCGCGGTGCAAACATAATCACGACCAAGGCTCGGGTGTCCACGGTGGGGGATGCGTATTCCCTCTCTTCGGCCTTCGCCGCTGACTTCAGCCGCATGCTGCTCAAGGGCAAGGACCCGTTCAAGGGAATGCCGGCGATACCATCGATGCAAAGACTGCGGGCCTCGCTCGGCGGTGATCCGAAATACGATGCCTGCAAGGCGTTCGGAACGGCTCCCGGCATTCCGGGAATGGTCGCCGCCCGCTTCGGCCTGCCGCCCACCTGGACCGACAAGGGCGCCGCGGTCTCCCGCTAGCGATAGCGGATATTTGTCGCGAGAAGCGGCGCACTGCCGCACTTCGAGCAATCTAGAGCCGTTCCAGGAAAAGCGTGTAGCGGCTTTCCGTCCGGAATTGCGTAAAAACAAAGAGTTAGAAGAAGCACGTCCAAGATTGGCAGCGGCGGCGGTCGCAATCATGGATCATGGGATCGAGTTCGGAACTGCTGCGAACCCTCGTTGCCGCTTCCAGCGAAGAATCGGCGGCGTCGGCGCTCATAGTTCTGTACCGAAATGGCGCGCCCGAAGAGATTCGAACTCCTGACCCCCAGATTCGTAGTCTGGTGCTCTATCCAGCTGAGCTACGGGCGCGCATCAGGCCATGTTTTCGACGGCCCCGCGATCCGATCCGAAAGACCGGCCGCGAATGTGTGCAGTTCCCTAACGACTGAATTTGCGAAAAGCAAGCCGATCCGGCAAAAGTTTTGTCGCAAGCCTGTCATCCAGCGATGCCGGCGCCGATCCTGGCACTTCGAGCCGTGGGATCAGCCTGAATCCAGACGGCGGACAATCGGACAAGGTCAGGGAAGAGCGACGGGTCCGGAAGGCCAGTAATCCTCAGCAAACGGCCGGAAGCCGTCAGGCCGGGCGGCGCAGGCTGCCACGGGCCTGGTCGAGGCGCACCGGCTGGTCGGGGATGGTGACGGCGAATGTCGTGCGCCCGCCAATCGACTCGACCAACTCCACAGTGCCGCCATGCGCGCGGATCAGTTCATGCGCGATGGCCAGGCCAAGGCCGGTGCCGCCGCTGCGCGCGGAGCCGCGGAAGGCCGCGAACAGGTTTTCGCGCGCCTTCGGCGGCAGGCCGGGGCCGGTGTCGGTGACGGCGATGCGGCTGACACTGCCCATGCGCTCGGCCGAGACCGCCAGCCGCCGC
Source organism: Mesorhizobium sp. M8A.F.Ca.ET.218.01.1.1 (assembly GCF_004791165.1). Taxonomy (GTDB): domain Bacteria; phylum Pseudomonadota; class Alphaproteobacteria; order Rhizobiales; family Rhizobiaceae; genus Mesorhizobium. The sequence continues at coordinate 909,613 of NZ_SRUZ01000001.1, forward strand.
ACGACGGCGCTTTCGGTGTCGGCCGCCATCGCCTGCACCGCGTTGCGGCAAAGGTTGGTGAGCACCCGGAACAGCTGGTCGGAATCGGCGTCCACCTCGAAAGCCGTCTCGACGGCGTTGATGAACTCGATGCCCTCCTCGATCGCCAGCAGGCCGTGCACGTCCTCGACAAGCTGGCGCAGCCGCACCCTGCGGCGCGAGGGCGGCGGCTCCTGCGTGCGGCCGTAATGAAGCACGCCCTCCGAATAGGCGACGGCGCGGTCGAGCGCGCGCACCAGTTTCGGCGCGAAGGCCTGCACGGTCGGATCCTTGACCTGGCGCAGGCGGTCCGACAGCAGCTGGGCCGAGGCCAGAATGTTGCGCATATCGTGATTGATCTTCGATACGGCGAGGCCGAGGTCGGCCAGATGCTTCTGCTCGGCCAGCATCTTTTGCAGCCGCTCCTGCATCTGCGACAGTTCGCGTTCGGCCACGCCGATCTCGTCGGCGCGATCGGCGGGGTGAATGATCCGCCCAGGATCGTCGGGGGCCTGGGAAAAGGACAGCATCGAACGCGTCATGGTGCGGATCGGGCCGATCATGATCAGGTCGATCGCGGCATAAACCAGCATGGCGGTGAACAGCGAGATCAGGAGCGAGACGAAGGCGACGTTGCGCGAATAGATGAGCATGGCCTTGCGCAGGGAGTAGTCCGGCATGATCAGCTCGAACTCCTTGTCGCTGTCGCCGACCGGTCCAAAAACCCGCAGCATCCTGTCGCCGCCGAAAAACAGCGTGTCCAGCGCGCCGGTCATGCCCTTGACCATGCCGACGCTGGCGAGATCGATGTGTTCGTCGACCTGTGGCGGCATGTCGGCCACCACCAGAAGCCGCGAGACACCGCCGTCGCGCACCGCGATCGCCTTGGCGCCGATGGCCATCAGCACGTCGTTCTGGGCCGTGCGCGACAGCGAGGTCGACTCGCCCTGCACCAGCACGATCGACACGGCGGCGGCCGTGCTCAGCCTCTCCTTGAGCCAGCTCAACCTATAGCTGGCGATCCAGGGCAGGAAGATCAGCACTTCGGCCAGCAGCACGAAAACGATGGTGAGCAGCAGCAGCTTCGTCGACAAACCGCGCGACAGGGGTACCGTGCGGACGGCGGCTGATGCCGTTCCGGTCCCTTCCCCTGCTTGGCTGGCTTCGCTCATGCGACTCGATCTTCACAATCACTTGATCAGCCAAGATTAGGCGATTACGGCTTTTTTGCCAATTTCTCCCTTGGTCGGAAAAATAGATGCTCCAAAAGAGGTGCGTCTTTAGCGCGCCGACGCCGGATTGACTTCCAAAACCCTTCTTTCTATAAGCCCGCTCACGCTCGGGCCATTCGTCCCGGCGCGGTTTCGATCGCGCCAAAACCGGCCCGGCAAAGCTCCTGTTACAAAGTGACAGAATCAAGAAGGGCCGCACCCCGCGGTATTAAAACAAATGAAGCGTACCTACCAACCGTCCAAACTCGTCCGCAAACGCCGGCACGGCTTCCGTGCTCGCATGGCCACCAAGGGTGGTCGTGGCGTCGTCGCAGCTCGCCGCAACCGCGGCCGCAAGCGGCTCAGCGCCTAAGCGAGACGAGATCGTTGCCCGCAACCGGCAAGCCAGTGGGGCAAAATCCCAAGCGGCTTCTGAAACGCGCGGAATTCCTGGCCGTCCGTCGTGGTGAAAAGCGACGCGGACGGTTTTTCCTCGTCGAGGTCCTCGACCGCGGCGACGGCGGGGTGCCGCGCGTCGGCTACACCGTTACCAAGAAGGTCGGCAACGCTGTTGTGCGCAACCGCGTCAGGCGGCGGCTGAAAGAGGCCGTCCGCGTCCATGCCGCAGATGACATGGTGCCCGGCAATGATTATGTCATCGTCGGGCGCGATGATGCGCTGCGCGCCCCCTTCGGCCAGTTGAAGGCCGAACTCTCCCGCCGGATTCGCGGAACACGATAGGCCAAGGGCTCTCGATGGAAAACAACCGGAACTTCTTCATCACCATCGCCCTGTCGGTGCTGATCCTGGCGCTGTGGCAGTATTTTTATGTCCTGCCGCGCAGCGAGCAGCAACGCGAGGCGGCTCGCATCGAGCAGCAGCGCGTCGAGGACCAGAAGAAGGCGGCCGATGCCGCCAATCCGGGCGCATCGACGCCGGCGCCGGGCACCACGGCCCCGGGTGCCATTCCCAACGCCCCCGGCGGTGACATCGTCACCGCGGCCGGCCGCGACCAGGCGCTGGCGGCTTCCAGGCGCGTCAAGATCGACACGCCGAGCCTCGAGGGCTCGATCAATCTGACCGGCGCGCGGCTCGACGACCTCAAGCTCAAGCACTACACCGAGACCGTCGACAAGAATTCGCCCGAGATCGAACTGCTCAACCCGCAGGCGCTGCCCACCGGCTATTTCGCCGAGATCGGCTTTGTCGGCAACGACAAGACCGGAACGGTGCCGGGCGCGGAAACGGCGTGGACGGTCGACGGCAATCCGACACTGACGCCGTCGACGCCGGTGACGCTCACCTACACCAACGACAAGGGCCTGACCTTCAAGCGCACCTTCTCCGTCGATAGCGACTACATGTTCACGGTTTCGGACACGGTGCAGAATTCGGGCAGCAGCGCCGTTTCGCTGTTCAACTATGGCCGCGTCACGCGATACGACAAGCCGGCCGTTGCCAGTACCTACGTGTTGCATGAAGGTTTGATCGGCGTCACCGGCACCGAGGGCTTGGCCGAATATAAATACGCCAAGATCGAATCTGAAAAGCAGGTCACCCCGGGCAAGTCGACCGACGGCTGGCTCGGCATCACCGACAAATACTGGGCCGTGACGCTCGTGCCGACCGAAAAGCAGCCTTTCCAGCCACGCTATGCCTTTTTCGAGGATGGTCGCCATCGCTATCAGTCCGACTTCCTGACCGATGCAATCAATGTCGACGCCGGCCAATCCGCAACAGTCGAGACGGAGATCTTCGCTGGGGCCAAGGAAGTTGCCAAGATCAACGCATATGAGACTGACCGTCACATTCGCCAGTTCAACTTGGTGATCGACTGGGGATATTTCTATTTCATCACCAAGCCGATGTTCTGGCTCATCGACACGCTCTACAAATTCTTCGGAAATTTCGGCCTGGCGATCCTGGCCACCACGGTCATCGTCAAGGCCATCTTCTTCCCGCTCGCCAACAAGTCCTACGCGTCGATGGCGAACATGAAGAAGGTGCAGCCCAAGATGCTCGAGATTCGCGAGAAATACGCGGACGACAAGATGAAGCAGCAGCAGGCTATGATGGAGCTGTACAAGACCGAAAAGATCAATCCGCTCGCCGGCTGCTGGCCGGTGGCGCTGCAGATCCCGGTCTTCTTCTCGCTCTACAAGGTGCTCTACATCACAATCGAGATGCGGCACGCGCCGTTCTTCGGCTGGATCCAGGATCTGGCAGCGCCCGATCCGACCTCGCTGTTCAACCTGTTCGGCCTCGTTCCGGTCACCCTGCCGCACATGCTGATGATCGGCGTCTGGCCACTGATCATGGGCGTCACCATGTTCCTGCAGATGCGCATGAACCCGACGCCGCCGGATCCGACGCAGGCCGCGATCTTCACCTGGATGCCCGTCATCTTCACCTTCATGATGGCCGGGTTCCCGGCGGGTCTGGTCATCTACTGGGCCTGGAACAACACGCTGTCGATCCTGCAGCAGGGCGTGATCATGAAGCGCCAGGGCGCCAAGATCGAGCTGTGGGACAATCTGGTGGCGCTGTTCCGCAAGAAACCTTCGCCGGCCGAATAGCCGGCACCTTCCCTCCTCAAAAGGCCCGGCTTGTCCGGGCCTTTTTGTTTGCACCAGGTATCGCTTCACGATCCCGTGATCGGCGAAACTGCAATCACGCGCGGGGCGTGACTGCGTGTGCGTTTCCAAAGGCTATCAATCCCGATCAGCCCTCACCCGGAGGAAGACCACATGCGCTTGCCCACATTCAGGACCATCGCCCTATCAGCCCTCATCGCCGGCATGGCGATTGCCGCGCCGGCCTATGCCAAGAACCCGAATGTCGGCGGCGCGCCGATGTACGCCACCAAGACCATCGTCGAGAACGCGGTCAAGTCGAAGGACCACACGACGCTGGTCGCCGCCGTCAAGGCCGCCGGCCTGGTCGAGACGCTGCAGAGCGTCGGCCCGTTCACCGTTTTTGCCCCGACCAACGAAGCCTTCGCGGCGCTGCCGGCCGGCACGGTCGACACGCTGCTGAAGCCCGAAAACAAGGACAAGCTCACCAAGGTGCTGACCGCGCATGTCGTGGCCGGCAAGATTTCGGGCGCCGAGATGATGAAGAAAGTCAAGGCGATGGGTGGCAAATACGAGATGAAGACCGTCTCCGGCGACACGCTCACCGCCGAAGTCAAGAAGGGCAAGCTCTACATCATGGACGAGTCCGGCGGCGAGTCGAAGGTGACGATCGCCGACGTCAACCAGTCGAACGGCGTCATTCACGTCGTCAACAAGGTTCTGTTGCCGAAGTAGCGGCTTCCGGCGAAAAGGGGGCGTCGGCGGATCGTTGGTGCTTTCCCGGTCCGCCATCCCCGCCTCATGACGAGGTGCCATGTTTCTTGCGAAGCCGTATCGGCGAGGCCGGGGTCCTGTCGTCCCTCACAGGACCCCGGTTTCTTTTGGTGAGAGCGCTTTGCCTCGGCGTTCGAAGCCCGACCGCTTCCGCCACATCACTCCATGACGGCGCTGTGGTCGACCTTGGCCGGCGTCCCCGGCTTGCGCAGCAGGAGCACAAGCGGGATCGCCGCCAGCGACAGGATCATCATCAGCTTGAAGTCATTCATGTAGCTGATAACAGTCGCCTGCAGCGTCACCACGCCGTCGAGCGCGGCGCGGCCGGCGGCGGTATAAGGGTTCATCGCCTGGAAGATCGCCGGATCGCTGAACGCCTGGTTGAAGGGCGTCACATAGGTGGCAATGTTGGCGTGGTTGATCTGCACATTCTGCGTCAGAAGCGCGGTGACCACCGATATTCCGACACTGGAGCCGATGTTGCGCGACAGATTGTAAAGACCGGTGCCTTCCGCGCGCCGCTCCGGCGCCAGCGTGGCGAAGGTGATGGTGGTCAGCGGCACGAACAGGAAGCCCAGGCCCGCACCTTGGATGAAGCCGGTGGAGATGATGGTCCACTGCGAAACGTCAGGCGTCCAGCCGGTCATGTCGTACATCGCCCAGGCGGTGATCAGCAGGCCGATGAGCAGCAGCCAGCGCGTGTCGACCTTGCCGATCAGCCTGCCGACCAGGAACATGCAGGCCATCGTGCCAAGCCCGCGCGGCCCCATGACGATGCCGGCAGTCACCACGGGATAGCCCATCAGCGTCTGCAGGTAAGGCGTCATCAGCGCCAGGGAGGCGAGATAGGTGATGCCGATGATGAAGATGAAGATCATGCCGACGGCGAAATTCCGGTCGAGGAACAGCCTCGGATTGACGAAGGTGTTGCGGGCGGTGAAGGTGTGGACGAGGAAGATGTAGAAGGCCGAAGCGCAGATCAGCGCCTCGACGAGGATCTCGGATGACGAGAACCAGTTGAGCTGCTCGCCGCGATCGAGAAACATCTGCAAGGCGGCGATGGTGATGCTGAGCATGCCGAAGCCCAGCCAATCCAGCCTTGCCTTGAAATCCAGCTTGGTTTCCAGGACGTACAGCGACACGCCGGCGAAGGCCAGCGCGCCGATCGGCACGTTGATGTAGAACACCCAGCGCCAGCTGACATTCTCGGTCAGCCAGCCGCCGATGACAGGCCCCAGCACCGGCCCGACCATCACCGAGACGCCGAACAGCGCCATGGCGGAGCCGCGCTCTTCCACACTGTAGATATCGAGCAGGATGCTCTGCGACAGCGGCACCAGCGCCGCGCCGAACAGGCCCTGCAGCAGGCGGAAGCCGACGATCTGCGGCAGCGACTGCGCGAAACCGCACAGCACCGAGGCGACGACGAAGCCGGTGATCGAGGTCAACAGGATGCGCTTGCGGCCGAAGCGGTTGGCAAGGTAGCCGGAAGGCGGCGTCATCACCGCCGCCGCTACGATGTAGGAGGTCAGCACCCAGTTGATCTGGTCGGCGCTGGCCGAGACGCTGCCCTGGATATAGGGCAACGCGACATTGGCGATGGTCGTGTCCAGCGCCTGCATGATGACGGCCAGGATCACGCAGGCGGTGATGGCGCCGCGATTGGCGACCACCGGCGTGGCACCTGTCGCGGACGCGCTGGTCATGACTTTTGTCCGAACAGGCCGATGAGATTGGTGACGAAGTCCGGCAGGCCGCGTGCATGGCCCGTGTCGACGTCGACCACGGCGCTCATGCCGCCGCGCAGCGGTGGTTTGCCGTCGATGTCAGCGATGGTGACGCGCATCGGGATGCGCTGCACGACCTTGACCCAGTTGCCGGTGGTGTTCTGCGCCGGCAGCAGCGAGAAGCTCGACGACGAGGCGGGACTGATCGAGGCAACTTTGCCGTGCCAGACGGCACCGGGATAGGTGTCGACGCTGATCGTCGCCGTCTGCCCGGGACGCACATAGGTCAGCTCGGTTTCCTTCGGTTCCGCCGCGATCCACAGATCGGTCGACGAGACCAGGCTGAACGCCGGCTGCGAAGCCGGCAGGTACTTGCCGACCTGCAGCGCGTCGACATTGGTGACGATGCCGTCGAACGGTGCCTTGACAACGGAATCGGCGAGGTTGCGCTGCGCGTCGTCGACGCCCGACTGGGCCTGGAGGTAGAAGGGGTTCTTCTCCACCGGCTGGTTGGCGTCGCCGCCAAGCTGGGCGAGCGTGGCCTGCGCCTGCGCCTTGGCGACGGACACTTTCTGGCGCGCGGCGACGAGATCGTGCTGGGCGCTGTCGAAAGACGCCTTCGAGGCGGTGGAGGTCTTGAGCAGATCCTGCTGCCGCTGGAAGGCGGCTTCGTAATAGGGAATGTCGGCCTGCGCCTGCTCGATCTGCGACAGCGACTGCTGGTAGCTCGCCTCCAGGGTCAGCACCTGGTTGCGGACGGTGCCGAGCTGGGCCTGGGCGGCGGCGAGAGCGGTCTCGAAGGAGGCCGGCCGCAGGCGAAACAGCACGTCGCCCTTCTTGACCGCCTGGTTCTCATGCACGTCGATCTCCTGCACCGTGCCGGAGACGTCGGTGGAGACGCCGAGCGACTGAGCCTGGATATAGGCATTGTCGGTCGTCATCAGCTGACCGCCGGTGACATAATAATAGCCGCCGAAGACAAGCGCGACGGGAAGCAGGGCAAAAAGGACGGGCCGCGCCAGGCTGCGCTTCGGTTTGACCGGAACAGGAGGGGCGACGGCGGCAGGGGCCTGCCGTGGCGGCGGCTCCTTGGCCGGAGCCTCCAGCGCCGCCGGCTCCAGGGCGACCGGCGCTTCCAGTTCGTCATTTTCGATGACGGCGCTGGCCCGCCGCTGTTCGCGCTCACTGTCGAGCTGGATAATCTGGTCGGTCCGACCCGCCGGTGTTTCGTCTCCGGCAGGCTTCTTGGGGGATGTCGATTCAGCCATGTACTTTCTCCCGGTCGACGGCTGGCTGGGTGCAAGCCGCGAGCAGATTGGATTTGATCAAGCTTAGGGTTTGCAGCAGATGCTGCTGTGTTTCGGACGAAAGGCCGGCGAAGGCCTCGTCTCGTGTTTTCTGGCCGTTGCCGCGCATGATCTCGAGCAGCGGACGGGCCCGCGGTGTCAGGTAAAGCAGCCATGCCCTGCGGTCGACGGGATCGGGCCGGCGCTCGATGAAGCCGCGCGCCTCCATCTTGTCGAGCAGCCGGGCGAGCGTGATCGGCACGATCTCGATGAGGTCGGCGAGCTTGTTCTGGTGGATGCCTTCATGCAGCGAAAGGAAGGCCAGCACCTGCCATTGGGCGCGGGTCAGCCCCGATGCGCGTGACCGCTGCTCGAACCGCTTGCGAAGCAGGCGCGCGACGTCGTGCAGCACGAAGCTGATATTGGGGGAAGAGGGCATGGGAGGAGGTCGGGGTCGGGTGGCAACTTTTCGTGAGCATGCTTATTATCATCATGCACATAATCCTGCTGGACGCCCCGCGCAAGACCGATTAAGCCCCGGGGAAGAAAAAACGCATGGGCCACGGCATGCAAAAGCCGCGTGGCGATGTGGATTTGCCGGCAAGGATTTTGGCGATGGATTGGATCAGGATCGCGGCTCTCACGGCTGTCGTTGGGTGCCCCGGCGCCGCTGCCGCGAAGGATGCGGTCAGCTGCGGCGGCGCCGCCATGCTGGGCGGCGCGCAGCTCAACTGCAGCCATGTCGAACCCAAGGCACCGCCGCAGTTCTGCACGTTTAGTTGGGATCTTCACACGATGGCGGGAGATCAGAAGGTCGTCGAAGGCAGCTTCATGCTGCCGCCCGGAGCGTCGAACGTTCAGGTCTATCAGGGCAGTGGTTTCGACAGCGCGCTGTCCAACCCGATCGTGATCTGCCGCGGCAACAAATGAGCGTGGCGGGCAAGGAAGGCTCGCTCGTCAGCCGATTGGTGCTATAGGGCGGATCACGTTATTTTGACCAGGCGCGCGGATTGCGGATCCGCGTGGCTATCACTTCCTGGACGGACTTCGACATGGACGGACCCAACCCCAGCATCAAGCACCCGATCCCGATGCACACGCGCGTCGGCTTCCTGAAGCCTCTGGTGACAGAGCCGAACATCGAGATCGGCGACTTCACCTATTATGACGACCCGGACGGGCCGGACAAATTCGCCGAAAAATGCGTGCTGCATCACTATCCCTTCATCGGCGACAAGCTCATCATCGGCAAGTTCTGCGCTATCGCCGAGGGCGCGCGCTTCATCATGAACGGCGCCAATCACGCCATGTCCGGCTTCTCGACCTATCCGTTCAACATTTTCGGCCATGGCTGGGAAAAGGGTTTCGACCCCCAGACATGGTCGAAGGAACTGCGCGGCGACACGATGGTCGGCAACGATGTCTGGATCGGCATGGAGGCCGTGATCCTGCCCGGCGTGGAAATCGGCCATGGCGCCATCATCGCCGCCAAATCGGTGGTGACGCACGATGTGCCGCCCTATGCGATCGTTGCCGGCAACGCCGCGAAAGTGGTGAAGATGCGTTTCGACGACAGGACGATCCGACGGCTGCTGGCGGTGGCATGGTGGGACTGGCCGGTGGACAAGATCGGCCGCAATCTCGACGCCATCAGGAGCGCCGATATCTCTCTACTGGAGGCAGCAGCTTGAACGTTCCCAACAGCACCGCGATCCAAACCGACCTGTTCACGCGCGGATGGATCTTCATCCGCGGCGTGCCGGCCATGAAGTTCCTGCCGCCGGAAGGGCCGCCGGAGATCGCCTTTGCCGGCCGCTCCAATGTCGGCAAGTCGTCGCTGATCAACGCCCTGGTCAACCAGAAGGGCCTGGCGCGCACCTCCAACACGCCGGGGCGCACGCAGGAACTCAACTATTTCGTGCCGGACGGATTTTCAGGCGAGGGCACCGACCTGCCGCCGATGGCGCTGGTCGACATGCCGGGCTACGGCTACGCCACCGCGCCCAAGGAGAAAGTCGACGAGTGGACCAAGCTGGTCTTCGACTATCTCAAGGGCCGCGTCACGCTGAAGCGGGTCTATGTGCTGATCGATGCCCGCCACGGCATCAAGGCCAAGGACGACGAGGTGCTGTCGCTGCTCGACAAGGCGGCGGTATCCTACCAGATCGTGCTGACCAAGACCGACAAGATCAAGGCTGCCGGCGTGCCGCGGCTGATCGAGGAGACGCTGCAAAAGATCAAGAAGCGTCCGGCGGCGTTCCCGTTCGTGTTGGCGACGTCATCGGAAAAGGGCGAAGGCCTGGAGGAATTGCAGGCTGCCATCGTGCTCGCGGCGAATGGCGGCTAGTCGTCGTGCGCGCATACGTTGACCGCGCCCTGGCAATCCGTCAACATCGCAGTGCCGTTCGAGGGCAACCGGATGCGTATCGTTTTTCGTTGTGATCCCGCGCTTGCCGAAATGCTGCCCCGGCCGGTTCCCGCGCGTGGCGTGCTGCCTGACTGGCTCCGCAACATGCCTCCGAAAGCCTATTCGGAAATCCATGGGCGAGAGATCAGGACAGTAAAACAGTGTCCGCCCTTCGTTGATGCGATGACACATGGCTTCATGATCCTGCTGCCATGCGATGTGACAGTTGAGAACGGGGCCTTTGAATGGCGGTGGGACATCGCCGAGCCGTCAACTAAGGGCCACCCGCGTTCGCCGCTCAGCTTCCATGTCGCCGAACAGCTCTCCGGCGCACCGTTGTCGAATGGGCTGGCGGCGATAAAATTCAACAGTTTCTGGACGATCGAGTTGGAGGAAGGCTGGTCCCTCTTCGCCACCCATCCGGTCAACCGCGATGATCTTCCTTTCCGCCTGGTGACTGGTGTCGTCGATTCGGATCACTTCCAGGACGCCGGCATCAATTTCCCGGCGATTTGGACCGACCAGGGTTTCTCCGGCGTGCTGGCGAAGGGCACGCCGGTTGCGCAATGCTTTCCCGTGCCGCGCGCTGCGCCCGAACTCGTTTTCGAAAGCTTCGATGTCACACGCAAAGCCTCCTATGAAAAAACCGTCGCCGATGTTCTTGCCGAACCCGGCGTCTACCGTAAGCAGTTTCGCGTGAAACGCACCCGCTAGAGCTCCGATCCGAGTGCCGCCGCTCCAAATGCGACCCGACCTAATTTTTGTTTTTACCAAGCAAGCCCTTCAACGTTTCGCGATCGATCCAAAGCTTGCCGTGCGGCGCTGACGTCAGGGCCATCGCGATGGTGCCAAAGGTTGTGGCGCGCTGCCCGTAGGCCGTTCGATAGGCCTCGATCGCGGCGTCCATATCGCCCGCTTCCTGAAGCGCTACCCCCAGATTGACCGCCGCCTCGGCGTCGTCGGGGCGTATCTCCAGCGCTTTGCGATAGGCGGCCGCTGCCCCCACATGATCATGCAGATCCTGCCTGACAAGGGCGAGGTCGAACCATGCCGACGCGGGCGCGCTTCCCTTTACGGCCCGCTCCAGCAAGGGTGCCGCATCGGCGGGCATTCCGTCCTCGAACAGCATGCGGCCCAGGCGTGCTGCCGCCTCCGCCGAAAAGGGATCGGCAAGTGTCAGCTGTCGCCATACCTCGAGCGCATGGGCCCGGTCGCCTGCCTCATCGAGCGTGCGCCCCTGCTCGATGAGCACAGCGGCGCCAGGCGCCAATTCCGCCGCGCGCGCGAGATGGAACAGTGCTTGGTCAAAATCCCGCGCCGCCCGCGCCAAGCGGCCGGCGAGCAATTGGGCGGATGCGTTGTCAGCCCGGATCGCCAGACTTGCCTGAATATGGGCGCGGGCTTCCGATATCTCTCCCTTGGCGAAAAGAACGGCAGCCATAAGGTGGTTGAGAGCAGGGTCGTCAGCCGCCTCGCGAAGAGCCTCCCCGCAAAGCAGCCGTGCCTGCTCGTGGCGACCGGCGTTGAAGTCCGCCACGATGCGTCGCATCTGATTCTGGAGCTTCGGAACGCCCATCCCGATCTGCCCTCACGCTCGCGAACGAGAACCATTCCCGCCGAATGATCGGTTCTACCCAGATCCAGACGTTGACGCTCCGCGCCTTGAGGTCAAGCCGCCCTCCGCAAAAAATCGGCCACTGGACGGCCGTTTCGGAGATTCCTGTCAGGGCGAGTGTGAGCTGTTTTCTTCCTCTGCCAGCCTTTCGGTGCCGTAGGCCTTGAGGAACATGCCGACGCCCGACCGGACAATGTGATCGATCTCGTCCTGGGTCGGTGCCTTGGTGCGGTAGGCGAAGATGCACTGCCGGAAAAGACCGGCCAGGCACAGTTCGGTGAACTGATAGGCGGCGAGGTCGACATCGTCGATCTCGAGCAGGCCGCGCTCGATGGCGGCGTTGAGGAAGACCACCACCTTGTCATGGCCGCGCTTGGGCCCGCGTTCGTAAAAACGCGCGCCCATGTCCGGAATTCTGTCGGAGGCGCCGATAACCGTGCGCTGCGCCTGGATGACCCTGGCCGAGGTGATCTTCATCGACAGGACCTTGCCGAACTTGACCAGCGTCTGGCGCAAATCGTCGGCGCGGTCGAGCATGTCGTACATGTTCTTGAAGATGGTGCCGCGCTCTTCCTCGATCAGCGCCTCGAACAACTCTTCCTTGTTGGCGAAGTAGACATAGATGGTGCCCTTGGAGACACCGGCCTCGCGCGTGATGTCGTTCATCGAGGCGGCCTCGAAGCCCTTTTCGATGAAGACGCGGCGGGCACCGTCGATGATCTGGCTGCGCTTGACCGGATCCTGTCCGGCTGCCGGGCGGCCACGGCGCAGACCATCCAGCAGATCCTCGCACTGGTCGGCTTCGGCGTTGCGCACAGTCTCAACCATAAAAATCACACCCCGAAAATAATTCGAACCAACCGGTTCGATTGCCTCTTGATATGGTCCTCTTTACGCGCTATGTCAACGCCCAGATCGAACCGAACGGTTCAGTATTATAACTTTAGAGAGATGTCATGTCCTCGAATACGTCCGTCACCGCCGAAGTCCGCCCTTTCCCCAACGCCAAGGTTGCCCCGGCGACGGAAGCGCCCGATGTGCATGTCCAGCCAGTCGTCGCACCGCCGCCGGAGGCTGAAGCTCCGGCCAAGAAGAAGCGCTCGGTGCGTTCTTTCCTGCTGCCGATCATCGGCCTTGCCCTTTTGAGCGGTGGAGCCTGGTACGGCTATGATTACTGGACCACGGGCCGCTTCATGATCTCCACGGACGATGCTTATGTCCAGGCCGACATGGCGTTCGTCTCGCCAAAAATTTCCGGCTATGTCGATCAGCTCCTGGTCAGCGAGAACCAGCAGGTCAAGGCCGGCGATCCGCTGCTGACGATCGATGCCGGCGACTACAAGATCGCCGTTGCCCAGGCCGAGGCGCAGATCGCCACGCTGGCCAAGACGCTCGACCGCATCGACGCGCAGACCAAGGCCGCGCAGGCCTCCCTGCAGCAGGCGCAGGCGCAGAAGGTCGCCGACCAGGCCGCCGCCGACAATGCCGGCCGCGCCCAGCAGCGCGCCGCGCAACTGGTCAAGACGCATGTCGGCACGCAGGCACAGCTGGACGACGCCCAGACCGCGCTCGACCAGGCCAAGGCCGCTCTCGTCGGCGCCGACGCGCAGATCGCCGCTGCGCAGGCCAATATCGGCGTGCTCGAGGCACAGCGTGCCGAATCGGCGAGCACGCTTGCCTCCTTGCAGCTCGGCCGCGACAAGGCCGCGCGCGATCTCTCTTTCACCGTGCTCAAGGCGCCGTATGACGGCGTCGTCGGCAACCGCTCCGTCGAACAGGGCGATCTGGTCAGCCCCGGCCAGAAGCTCGCCGTGGTCGTGCCGATGGACAAGCTCTACATCGTCGCCAACTTCAAGGAGACGCAGCTTGCCCGGCTGGTTCCCGGCGAAAAGGTCAACATCTCGGTGGACGCCATCGACGGCTACCCCATCCAGGGAACCGTCTCCTCGCTGGCGCCGGCGTCGGGCGCGGTGTTCTCGCTGCTGCCGCCGGAAAACGCCACCGGCAACTTCACCAAGGTGGTGCAGCGCGTGCCGGTCCGCATCGACGTGCCGGCCGATGCGCTGAAAACCGGCAAGCTGCGCGCCGGCTTGAGCGTCGTCGTCGCCGTCGACAGCCGCACGGCGCCTGCCGCGACCAGTAACTAATCGCTTTTCGGAGGGCGGCTTGGTGGCTGATTGAAGCACCTGGCCGCCCGGCCTGCCTCAAGGAGGCTTAGGACATGGCAACCGCAACCATCACCGCAGGATCGCCACCGGCCATGCCGGCGGTTCCCGACACGATTTCGACGCGACGCGTCATTGCCTTCCTGGCGATGGTGTTCGGCATGTTCATGGCGATCCTGGACATCCAGATCGTCTCGGCCTCGCTGGCCGAAATCCAGGCCGGCCTCAGCGCCAGTTCCGACGAGATCCCGTGGGTGCAGACAGCCTATCTGATCGCCGAGGTGGTCATGATCCCGCTGTCGGGCTTCCTCAGCCGGATGCTGTCGACGCGCGTGCTGTTCACCGTCGCGGCCGCGGGCTTCACCGCGGCCAGCGCGCTGGCCGCGACCGCCACCAACATCGACCAGATGATCGTCTACCGCGCCGTGCAGGGCTTCATCGGCGGCGGCATGATCCCGAGCGTCTTCGCTGCCGCCTTCACCATCTTCCCGCCGTCGCGCCGCGCCATCGTCTCGCCGATGATCGGCTTGGTGGCGACGCTGGCGCCGACCATCGGCCCGACCGTCGGCGGCTATATCAGCCACGCCTTTTCATGGCACTGGCTGTTCCTGGTCAATGTCGTGCCCGGCATTCTGGTGGCGACCGTGGCCTGGTCGCTGATCGATTTCGACAAGCCCAATCTCAAGTTGTTCTCGAAGTTCGACTGGTGGGGCCTCGCCGGCATGGCCGCCTTCCTTGGCTGCATGGAGTACGTGCTGGAAGAGGGTCCGAACAACGACTGGCTGCAAGACCAGGCCGTGTTCATCTGCGCCATCATCATGACCATCGGCGCGGTGATCTTCTTCTGGCGTGTCTTCACCGCCGAGGAACCGATCGTCGACCTCAAGGCGTTCAGCAACATCAATTTCGCCTTCGGCTCGCTGTTTTCCTTCGTCATCGGCATCGGCCTCTATGGCCTGACCTATCTCTATCCGGTCTTCCTGGGGCGCATCCGCGGCTACGATTCGATGATGATCGGCGAAGCGCTGTTCGTCAGCGGCCTGGCCATGTTCTTCACCGCGCCCATCTCCGGCATCCTGTCGAGCAAGATGGATTTGCGGCTGATGATGATGATCGGCTTCTTCGGCTTCGCTACCGGCACATGGTGGATGACCCACCTGACCGCCGACTGGGATTTTTATGAGTTGCTCATCCCGCAGATCCTGCGCGGCTGTTCGATGATGCTGTGCATGGTGCCGATCAACAACATCGCGCTCGGCACCTTGCCGCCGGACCGGTTGAAGAATGCATCCGGCCTGTTCAACCTCACCCGCAATCTCGGTGGTGCGGTCGGCCTTGCCCTCATCAACACCGTGCTGATCGACCGCAATGCCTTCCACTACGCAAGGCTCGGCGAGCACGTGCAGTGGGGCAGCGCGGCGGCCCAGCAGAAGCTGCAGAACATGACGCTCAACTTCGAGCAGACATCAGGCCTGGACGCCACCAGTGCGGCGATCTCCAAATTGTCGGGCATGGTCCATCAACAGGCGGCGCTGCTGTCTTTCATGGACGTGTTCTACATGCTCACGGTGCTGTTCGCGACGCTTGGCCTGTTCACCATGCTGATCAGGAAGCCGGCCGCGCCCGGTGGTGGCGGAGGCGGCGGGCACTGAAACAAAAGAACCATACGCGGCAGCGGTTTCAGGAAGCTCCTCCAGTCCACGCCTGAAACGCTGACAGCGCAAAAAACTCCGGGCCGCAAAGCCCGGAGTTTTTTATTGCCCTTGCTAGAGCAATTCCAGGAAAAGTGAGTAGCGGTTTTCCGTCCGGAATTGCGTAAAAACAAATAGTTAGAGCAGTTCAGCGATTCTACCAATCGCTGAACTGCTCTAGCGTCAGGCGGTGGCGGGCTTGAAGGTCAGCGCGACGCCGTTGATGCAGTGGCGCAGGCCGGTCGGCGCCGGGCCATCGTCGAAGACGTGGCCGAGATGGCCGCCGCAGCGGCGGCAATGCACTTCGGTGCGGGTCATGCCCAGCGACCGGTCCTCGGTCTTGCCGATGCCATTCGCGATCTCTTGCCAGAAGCTCGGCCAGCCGGTGCCGGAATCGAATTTCGTCTCCGAGGGATAGACCGGCAGGTCGCAGCCGGCGCAGGCGAAGATGCCCTTGCGGTGTTCGTTGAGCAGCGGGCTGGTGCCTGGATACTCGGTGCCCTCCTTGCGCAGCACGTCGAAGGCGGCCGGCGACAGGATGGCCTTCCATTCGTCGTCGGTCTTGGTGATCTCGAATTTCTCGGCGGCCTGGGCGGCCTGCGGGCTGCCCATGCGAAGCACCGTCGCCGCGGCACCGACAACGCCGATCGCGGCGGCACCGCTCAAAAGAAAGTCGCGACGGTTCATGACCAGTTCCTCCTGTCGTCCGTTTTGCCAAACTATACCCGCCACGCAAAAGTCAAAAGCCGGTGACGGTTGCCCTCAAACGACACTCCGCGCCGTTCACGGCTGACCGTGGAACGGCGCGGAGCAGGCGTGCCGATTGCGGATCACGGGAGCGAGACGACGCGATCGACAGAGAGCTCTTGCCTGCTGTTTCGTCCGCGGCAAGCGCCTTGTTACATTTTCGGTCCCATCACATTTTCGGGAGCAGAACCTTGTCGATGACATGAATGACGCCGTTGGATTGTTCGACATCGGCGATCGTCACATTAGCGACATTGCCGTTCTCGTCGGTGACGGTGACCTTGCCGCCATCGGCCTTGAGCGACAGCTCGCAGCCGCCGACCGTCTTGACCTTATGCGTCCCGCCGTCGGCCTTGGCCATCGCGGCCACATCCGCCCCCATCGCCTTGGCGCCGATGACGTGGCAGGCCAGGATCTTGGTCAGCTTGTCCTTGTTCTCGGGCTTGAGCAGCGTGTCGACCGTGCCGGCCGGCAGTGCCGCGAAGGCTTCGTTGGTCGGCGCGAAGACGGTGAACGGGCCGACTCCCTGCAGCGTCTCGACCAGGCCGGCGGCCTTGACGGCGGCGACCAGCGTCGTGTGATCCTTGGAATTGACGGCGTTGTCGACGATGGTCTTGTTGGCAAACATGGCGGCGCCGCCGACCATCGGGTTTTCAGCATAAGCAGCCGTGGCAAGCGCGGAGACAGCGATCGTACCGGCGAGCAAAAGGGTGGCGAATCTACGCATGATATCTGGACTCCTCGGGTTTCTCTTCCCATTTTTGGGGACGCGAGGAGATACGGAACACAGATGCGTGAGTTTCAGACTATTTCCTGGTTTTAGATTTATTTGCATTGCGGAAAAATTTTCGAGCACGACGGTTTGCCGGCTTACGGGCCTATTAGACATATGTGATGGAAGATAGACTGGGTAATTTCTATCTTGTCACCATCCGGAGGGTCGATCAGATGCCCTTCAGATCGCCCGCGGCAACAACGGGGCCGGTCGGCTGGCCGGTCGGCGAGCCTCCGGCAGGCTCGAGGCTGACGGCCAGCACGGCGCCCTGCGCGAGTTTCTGCTGCGTGGCGGGCGAGACCCCAATGTGCGCCGTCGCACCGGCCGGGATGACGCCCATCGAGACCGGCGCGTTCTTGCCCTCGATCATCCACAGTTCGAAGTCCTTGCCGGAGGCGAGCGCGCCG
The DNA here is from genome assembly GCF_004791165.1 of Mesorhizobium sp. M8A.F.Ca.ET.218.01.1.1. Classification (GTDB taxonomy): domain Bacteria; phylum Pseudomonadota; class Alphaproteobacteria; order Rhizobiales; family Rhizobiaceae; genus Mesorhizobium. The sequence goes on from NZ_SRUZ01000001.1 coordinate 927,009, forward strand.
GAAACATGCGAAAGGCTGACTTCATGCCGTTCGGAATCATAGACGGCGAGATATTTGACGTCGCTGCCGTCGGCGGCCAGCGAGGCGACTAGTCGCGCCTGCGGCTGTTCGGCCGGCCGATTGACATAGGGAACGGCGACATAGAGCGCCAGCGCGGCAACAGCCGCCACGGCGAGACCACGCCAGAAGGCGAGGCTGGACCACAGGCCGGCGCGCGGTTCGGCGGGCGCGGCGGCGGTGGATGAAAACAGCCGGCGGTCGATCGCCGGCTTCACCGAAGCCGGCGGTTCGATCTCCGGATAGCCCGCGCCCAACGGCGAGAGGTGAACTTCCCAACCATCGACGAGCCGCGCGAACTCTGTCTCGCTGTCGATGCGCCTGGATGCGATCTGCCGCTCTTCCGCCGGCAGAACACCAAGAACGTATTCGGCGGCGAACAGGTCGTCGCCTCCACGTTCCGGTCCATTGTCCTCTGCCAGCGTCATCTTTCCAGGCATTCCCTGAGTTTCATCAGGCTGCGGCGCAGCCAGGTACGCATCGTGTTCAACGGCACGCCGTGACGTTCCGCCAGTTCGGCATAGCTTTCGCCCTTGAGATAAGCGCCGCGGACGGCCGCCGCCCGGTCCTTTTCCAGTTCATCGAGACAGTGGTGGATGCGTTCGGTCTCATCGCCCGCCACCGCCATCGCTTCTGGTCCCGGCGCCGGATCGGCCACGTCGAGCGCGGTATCGATATCGACTGCAGGCTTGCGCCGCGCTCGGATGCGATCGATCGCATGGTTGCGCGCGATCGCCACCAGCCAGGAGATCGGGCTCAGATCGGAGACGGCAAAACGATCCGCCTTCGTCCATATCTTGACGAAGACTTCCTGCAACGCCTCTTCCGCGTCTCCCCGGTCGTTCAATACACGAAGGCACACGCCGAAAAGTTTCGCACTGGTCTGCCGGTACAGCAGGTCGAACGCAGCCCGATCCTTCATCGAAGTCCGAACGATCAGCTTGGTGATGTCCTGCGGCGTCATGCGGGTCCAAATTAGGCAATTGCGATGTATTTGCAACGCGGAAATATTCCGCGCGCCTAAAGTTCCGGCGTCCGCACACCTGCCTCGAGGCTGTGTCCCAGTTTGAATTCAAAGATTGGCAATCGCATTTGAGGCGATGACCCCGACATGCTACACTTTAGCGGAAAGCAAGGGAGATTTGGCATGAGATTGGTAGTCGCCAAACCTGAGGATGTCGCGACTGCCTTTGCCGATGCTTGGAATAGACATGACATGGACGACTTCGCGGCGCTGTTCGCCGACGACGCTAATTTTGTCAATGTCGTGGGCATGTGGTGGAAGAACCACACCGAGATCGAAAGGGCGCACCGCGCAACTCATGAAACCATGTTTCGCGACAGCCGATTAGAAGGTGCCGTCTCGTCAGTTGTTGAATTATCTTCCGGCATTGCATCGGTGCATTATACATGGATCCTGACTGGTGCATCCGCTCCGGACGGCTCATCCGCTGGAACGCGAAAAGGCATTCTGCTTCTGGTTGTTGTGAAGGAAGAACCGTCGGGCTGGCGGATAAAGGTTGCCCAGAATACCGACATTGTTCCGGGGGCGGTTGCTCCCCCTCCAACTCCATGAGATAGGCGTCTTACAAAAACTCGCCGCTCAAATTCCAAACTGAGACATTATTGGCCTGGATTGCCAACGGAATCGCTGCTGACTAGCTTGGCGGCAACGGGGGAGCGCGCATGTCGGTCGAACGAATCCTTTGGGAAGAAGACGCGACCGGCCTCGCCGCTCTGGTGCGCAAGGGCGACGTGTCGGCGATCGAATTGACCGAAGCGGCAATCGCCCGCGCCGAGGCCACTCGCCCCGAAATCAATGCCACGGCCGAAACGCTCTATGACGCCGCGCGGGCGCGGGCGAAGAGCATCGACCGCTCCTTGCCGCTGGCCGGCGTCCCCTTTGCCATCAAGGATCTCGGCATCGCCGCCAAGGGCGTGCCCTCGCATGGCGGCAGCCGCATTCCCGCATGGGTGCCCGATTTCAATTCGGTGATGACCGACCGCTATCTCGCCGCCGGGCTGATCCCGATCGTCACCTCGACCTCGCCCGAGCACGGGCTGCGGCTGATGACGGAATCCAAAGCCTTCGGCATCACCCGCAATCCCTGGAATACCGGCCACACCACCGGCGGCTCATCGGGCGGTTCGGCAGCCCTGGTCGCCGCCGGCGTCGTGCCGGCGGCGCATGCGTCGGATGGCGGCGGCTCGATCCGCGTGCCTTCGGCCTGCAGCGGCCTTGTCGGCCTCAAGACCTCGCGCGGCCGTGTCCCGCTGTCGCCGCTGGTAAGCGAAAGCTGGTACGGCATGGTCGTCGATCACGCCGTCACCCGCTCGGTGCGCGACTGTGCGCTGCTGCTCGACCTCACTCATGGTCCAGATGCGCTGGCGCCTTATGCCGCGCGGCCGCCAAAGGGTCCGTTCGCGGCCGCTGCCGCGCGCGATCCCGGCAGGCTCAAGCTGGCCGTCTACCGCAAGTCGCCGCTCGGCCTGCCGATTTCGGCCGAGACGCTCAAGGCGCTCGACATTGCCGTGGCGCTCGCCCGTGAGGGCGGCCATACCGTCGAGGACATCGAGCTGCCCTTCATCGGCCGCGATTTCTTCGCCGATTTCTGCACGACGGTCGCCTCCGCCGTTGCCGGCTCGTTGCGGGGTGAAGCGCTGCGCGTCGGCCGCTCCGTGACGGGCGACATCGAGCGCGCCACGCGGGTGCTCGGCCGGTTGGGCGAAATGGTCTCGGCCGGCGACGTCTATGCCGGCCTGCAGCGGCTGCATGCCGCCTCGCGCCGCCTGATCGAGGACACTGCGCGCTATGATGCGGTGCTGATGCCCGTCATCGCGCACCCGCCGCTTGCCTGCGGCGCCATGGATCCCAAAGGCGCCGACGAGTTGATCGAAACCCTGCTCGACAAGCTGCATCTCACGGCGCTGCTCAGGATCAAACCACTGTTCGGCCAGTTGATGGACAAGAGCCTATGGTTCACGCACTGGCCCGCAATCCACAATGTCAGCGGCCAGCCGTCGATTGCGCTACCGGTCCATGTCACGGACGCCGGCCTGCCGCTCGGCATCCAGGCCGCCGGCCGCCCGGGCGACGAGGAAACGCTTTTGTCGCTCGCCGCGCAGATGGAGAAGATCTCGGGCTGGCTGAAGCGGCGGGCGCCGCTGATGGTGCCGTCACAATGACGACACCGTGAACGGCTCGAATATGACAGCAATGCCATTTGCGGCTCGCGTCAATTCCCGCTAAGACGCCGCCGTCCTTACCTGATGCATGTCGCCCAAAAGTGCCCAGCGGTTTGGGGACAACGGCATGCATAAAACCAAAAGCCAGGGAACCACGCCGATGACGGACGTCGCCGCCACCGCCGAAATGCAGGCCGCACTCTTGTCGCGCGCGCTGCCCTATATGCAGCGCTACGAGCACAAGACGGTCGTGGTGAAATATGGCGGCCATGCCATGGGCGACATCGAGCTCGGCAAGGCCTTCGCCCGCGACATCGCGCTGTTGAAGCAGTCCGGCGTCAATCCGATCGTCGTCCATGGCGGCGGCCCGCAGATCGGCGCCATGCTGAACAAGATGGGGATCGAATCCAAGTTCGAGGGCGGCCTGCGCGTCACCGACCAGAAGACGGTCGAGATCGTCGAGATGGTGCTGGCCGGATCGATCAACAAGGAGATCGTCGCACTGATCAACGCCGAGGGCGAATGGGCGATCGGCCTGTGCGGCAAGGACGGCAACATGGTGTTCGCCGAAAAGGCGCGCAAGACCATGATCGACCCCGATTCCAACATCGAGCGCGTGCTCGATCTCGGTTTCGTCGGCGAGCCGGTCGAGGTCGACCGCACGCTGCTCGACCTGCTGGCACGCTCCGAAATGATCCCCGTTCTGGCGCCGGTGGCGCCCGGCCGTGACGGTCACACCTACAACATCAACGCCGACACTTTCGCAGGCGCCATCGCCGGCGCCTGCAAGGCCTCGCGCCTCCTGTTCCTGACCGACGTGCCGGGCGTGCTCGACAAGAACAAGAAGCTGATCGACGAGCTGACGGTCACCGAGGCGAAGGCGCTGATCAAGGACGGCACGGTCTCGGGCGGCATGATCCCCAAGGTCGAGACCTGCATCGAGGCGATCGAGCGCGGCGTCGAGGGCGTCGTCATCCTCAATGGCAAGACGCCGCATTCGGTGCTGCTCGAACTCTTCACCGAACACGGCGCCGGTACACTGATCGTGCCTTGACATTTTGCGCTTCGGAGCCCGGCATCCTCAGTCCGGCAGAGCGGCGACGGCCACGATCTCGATGACGAGATCGGATTGCGCGAGCGCGGCGACCCCGATCACTTCCGAGGGCGGCGGATTGTTGTAGCTGCAGTGCTTCGGGCAGTGCTCGGCGAAGAATTCGTCCATCACGTCCAGCCGGAAATTTGGGGAGCTCAGCGCGCCTCCGTCGGGAAACGGCCCTTTGACGTACTGGGTGATCTTGACGAGATATTCGAGCGAGCTGCCGAGCTCCTCCAGATCCGATTTGATGTTCGTCAGAATGGAACGCCATTGCGTCGCCGCGTCGCCGACGGCGCCCCCCTTGCCGCTCGACGGGTCATAATTCTCGGCCGTGCCTGTATTGCCGGCAAGGAAGACATACCCCTTGGCTCCGGTCACGACGGTGCCTTTCCCCCAAGGCATAGGCCGGCCACCTTTCATCTTCTTATGCGTGACAAGTTTCATCGCTTCCTCCTGCTGGCCACCATCATCCGATCGCCAGAAATTAGCGCGAGGTCCGCTGGCGGCCAGGGCGAGACGGGTCAGGCCGGCGGCGGTGAGACGCCAAAGGCATGCTGCTCGGCGGCAGGCGCCGTTACTGGTCTCTTCGCCGGGCGCTGAAAGGTCATCGACTCTTCCTCCGCATCCTGCGGCGCGCCCCAGAATTCGGCGAGCGTCGGGCCGCCTTTCACCCGGTTGTCGGTCACCAGGAAACCCCACACTTCGCGGAACCAGACGCGGCGGCCCATTTTGGTGTACCAGCGCATCGAATGCCGCTGCTCGGGATCCGGGTGGAACAGGATGCGCGCCAGCGCCTTCGGCCGCGACTGCACGGCGAGTTCGATCAGCTTGACCGAGAAGAACAGCATCCATGGCTTGAGCCGCGTCATGTGCAGCACCTGGTGTTTGTAGTCCCACAGGCGGGCGTCCTTCTGGATGACCCTGCGATCCCGCGCGATGCGGAAGAACGGCGTCCACCGATGCGGCGTCACATAGAGCGCCTGGATCTGGTCCGGGTCATAGGCGATGAGCTGGCGGAAACCACGCCAGAGATCACGAAAACCTTCATCCTCGAAACCGGGCACCCAGGTCGCCATCGACAGGATGCCGTGCTTTCGCAGCAGCCGTATCGCCTCGCGGTCGGACGAGGTGCTGCCGCCCTTGCGGATCAGTCGCAGCGTCTGCTCGTCGGTGTTTTCCATGCCGAGCAGCCAGCGGATAACACCGGCCTTGCGGTAGAGGTGCAGCATGTCAGCGTCGCGCACGATATCGTCGGCGCGTGTCGAGCCGACGATCAGCACCGGCACGTTCTCGGCGATCATCGCATCCAGGAAAGCGCGCCAGGCCTTCTTCGAGACGGTCGGGTTCTCGTCGGCGAGGTTGATCAGCTCGACGCCGTGCTCGCGGTGTAGCCAGGCGATCTCCTGCGCGAATTTCTTGGGATCGCGATGCCGCCAACGGGTCCAGAAGCCGCGCTGGCCGCAATAATTGCACAGATGCGGGCAGCCGCGCGAAAACTGCATGACCACCGCGCGCTTGCCGCCCCAGTAACTGTATCTGCTGACGTCAATCAGTTCCCAGCCGACGCGGTAGGCGTCGAGGTCGGCGATGGTCATCGCCGCCTGGGTGGCGAAGGGCCGGCGCAGATCGTCGCGATAGGCGATGCCGGCGACGCTTGCCGGCGGCTGGCGCATTTCCACCGCCTCGACCAGCGCCACCACGGTCGCCTCGCCCTCGCCGCGCACGATGAAGTCGAAAACGTCCGTTTCGGCCAGGATGTCGCGCCAGTGGTAGGTCGGGAAGACACCGCCATAGATGACGATCGTCGCCGGTTCGCGCGCCTTGATCATCGCGGCGATCAACAAGGCGGTCGGATGCGCAGAAGTGGATCCGGAATGGCCGATCAGGACGAAGTCGGGACAGTCCTTCAGGGCTTCCGCGACGACCGAGGCGAGCGGCATCGGCCCGAACTCGGCATCGACGAGCCGCACGTCGTGGCCGGCGTCGACCAGCGGGCCGCCGATGGCCAGCAGGCCGAGTGGCGGCAGGTGATCGTCGGGCACGCGGCTGCCGATGGCGGTGTGCGGCGGATTGATCAGGACGATTTTCATAGCGGACCTCCAGGACGTTGGTCCGCATGCTGGCCGGCGATCGTGCCGCCCGGTTGGCCCGTTTCAGCAGTTTGCTCGCAGCTTTTCCGCAGAAACGAGTGAGCGCTGTCAGCGCCTGAGATGCGCGAGCGGCACGTGGCCGGGTCCCTTGATGTTCTGCAGCACCAGCTGGGTGTGGACGTCGCGCACGCCCTCGAGCCGCATCAGCCGATGCATTACGAAGGCGTTGAGTTCGTCGACCGATGGCACCATGACATGCAGCAGGAAATCGTGGTCGCCGGTCATCGTCCAGCACGACGACACCTCGTCCATACGCTGGACAGCGGCAATGAAGCTCTCGGGCGAGCCGTCGCTGTGGCTGACCAGGCGCACCTGGATGAACACCTCGACCATCAGGCCGACCGCGCGGCGGCTGATCACGGCGGCAAATCCCTTGATGATGCCGGCTTCCTGCAGCGCTTCGAAGCGCCGCGCGCAGGGCGTGGTGGAGAGGCCGATCTCCTGCGCCAGCTCCGAGACAGGTTTGCGCCCGTCGCGTTGCAGGACATCGAGCATCCTGATCTCGAAATCATCGAACTGAGGCATTTTCACTCTCCTTGTGTCGATTTTGAGTGAATGTTATCTCGAATATGCCGCTCCATCTACGATCAAAACCAATTTGCCTCGGTAAGTCGGGCTACACTTTCGGCACCGCAGCCATCGATGCTTTGCGAGGGAGAAGACATATGACGACGATGAGCGTTGCCGAATATGCCCGCGACTGCGCGGCGCAAGGGTTGCGCGGCGACTATTCGGTCTGCCGCGCCGATTTCACCGTGGCACAGGGCTATGACTACAGCGCCGAGGAGCAGGCGGTGTGGCGCACGCTGTGCGACCGCCAGACCAGGCTGACGCGCAAGCTCGCCCACCATTCCTATCTCGACGGCGTGGAGAAGCTCGGCCTGCTCGACGCCATTCCCGATTTCGCCGACGTCAGCGCCAGGCTGCGCAAGCTGACCGGCTGGGAGATCGTCGCCGTGCCCGGCCTCATTCCGGCGGCCCCGTTCTTCGATCACCTCGCCAATCGCCGCTTCCCGGTCACCAACTGGCTGCGCACCAGGCAGGAACTCGATTACATCGTCGAGCCGGACATGTTCCATGATTTCTTCGGCCATGTGCCGGTGCTGTCGCAGCCGGTGTTCGCCGATTTCATGCAGATGTATGGCAGGAAGGCCGGCGACATCATCGCGCTCGGCGGCGACGAGATGATCACCCGGCTCTACTGGTACACGGCCGAGTATGGCCTGATGCGGGAAGCCGGCCAGCCGCTGAAAGCCTTCGGCGCCGGGCTGATGTCGTCGTTCACCGAATTGCAATTCGCGGTGGAGGGCAAGGACGCCCACCATGTGCCGTTCGACCTGGAAACGGTGATGCGCACCGGCTACGAGATCGACAAGTTCCAGCGCGCCTATTTCGTGCTGCCGTCCTTCGACGCCTTGCGCGACGCCTTCCAGAGCGCGGATTTCGAGGCGATCGTCGCACGCCGCAAGAGTCAGCCGGCGCTCGACCCGGCGACGGTCTAGTCCGTTTCGGTTTTGGGAATACGACATAAAAACAAAGACCTAAAGCGCGTCGCATGACTCCGTTTCGACGCGACGCGCTTCAGACGCTTTGATCCCGGCAGGCTATTGCAGGGCGGCGGGGTTCATCCACATGAACTCCCAGACGTTGCCGTCGGGGTCTTCGATGTGGCGGTTGAACATGAAGCCGAGATCCTGCGCTGGATTGGGATCAGCGCGTCCGCCTGCCGCCACGCCCTTCTCGATCATGGCGTTGACGTCGTCCTTGCTGTCGGCGGTGAGCGCGATCAGCATCTGGCTTTCACGCCTGGGGTCGCCGATCTGCCGCTCGGTGAACTGGCTGTAGTACTGATGCGAAAGCAACATGACGCCAATGGAGTCCGAGAACATGATCGAGCTGGCCTGGTCGCTCGAGAACTGCGGATTGAGCGTGCCCCCGATCGCGAGATAAAAATTGGTGGCTGCCTGCAGATCGCGCACCGGCAGATTTATGAAGATCATCTTGGTCATCGGTCTAAAGCCTCGCCTTCGTTGACAGGTACTAGTCAGTCCAGTACCGTTTGACGACTATCACGAGAGAACGGTACCGTCTAGTACCGGTCAAAGGGGTGCCATGGAAATCAAGGGGGAGACCAGATCGGCACGCAAGGATCGTGAAATCATCCAGGCGGCCACGGCGGCGTTCATCGCCAAGGGCTATGATGGAACCAGCATGGAGGAAATCGCCACCAGGGCGGGAGCTTCCAAGCAGACCGTGTACAAGCATTTCACCGACAAGGAGACACTTTTCGGTGAAGTCGTTCTATCAACCGCTGGCCAGGTCAACGACATCATCGAGTCCGTGACGACACTGCTTTCCGAGGCGAAATTCATGGAGGGCGGCCTGCAGCAGCTTGCTCGGTGCTTGATAACGATGCTCATGGACGACGAGTTGTTGAAGCTGCGCCGCCTGATCATCGCCAACGCGGATCGAATGCCGCAGCTTGGCCGCGGCTGGTACGAAAAAGGCTTTGAGCGCATGCTTGCCTCGACGGCGTCCTGCTTTCAAAAGCTCACCGATCGGGGGCTGATGCAAACCAGTGATCCCCGTCTGGCGGCCAGCCATCTTTTTGGGATGATCCTTTGGATCCCCATGAATGAAGCCATGTTCACGGGGAGCAACCCGCGTTCCAAAGCCGAACTTGAACGGCACGCGGATGCCTCGGTCGAGGCGTTTCTTGTCGCCTATGGGGTCCAACCGAAATAGCCCCGTTGCCCGCCGACGCTTGCGGCAACGCCAGCGTTGTCCCGGCCGCCGGGAGGTCCGCAATCCCGCCGCCACGTCCTACAAGGCGTAGATGGTCCGATTGAACTTCGTCTCCATCACCACATGGGAAGCGGTTTTGACGACGCCGCTGATTTCATTCACGGCATTCACCTCCCGGTTCAGCTTCTCGAGCGTCTCGGCGGCAAGGTGGATGATCAGGTCCCACTCGCCGGTGATGGCGTAGACCGCCTGGATCGAAGGCATCGCCTTGATCTTTCTGGAGACGTCCGGATAGCTCTTGTTGTTCAGGGCGGCGAGCGTGAAACAGTGGACGGCGTTCTGGGCCACCTCCTTGGTCAGCCGCACGCTATAGCCTTCGATAATGCCGCCGGCCTCCAGCTTCTGGATCCGCTCCTGCAGCGCTGTCCGCGATACGCCGAGCTGACGTGCCAGTGACGCGACCGGCTCACGCGCATTCTTCTGCATCAGCGCGAGCAGCTGACGATCCTTCTCGGTCAATTCCACAAACAAATCCTCTCGCTCGATCCGCGCTGTAACCGCCGCGATCCTATCGGCTGAACCGCCCCCGCGACAATCCGGAAGACCGGCCTTAGCGAACGGAACAAGGCGAACATATCCGGCACTTTGCCGTCTCAAGGCACGCAATGACTGCGCGATCGCCATTATCCCGCATTTCGCCGGGTGGAACCCTTCTTTTTGCGACCTGACTGTCTGGGGTCACAAACGCCGGTCCATCAGGGGGAACGAGCTTCGGCTGTGGTGGGCACAAACCGATCCGCGTTGAACCTGTGGCCGAAAGCGCTGAGGTCCGACGTTACGCATCCTATCAGTTTCAACCACAAGGGAGGGATAACTTTGAAAAAGCTGCTCGATTTAGCCGTTCTTGCCGCCGCGACATTCGCGATCACAACGGCGGCCATGGCCGGGGAAACCCTGGACCGCGTCACGTCGAAAAAGGCGATGGTCATCGCCACCAACGCGGCCTGGCCACCGCAGAGCTTTCTCAACGACAGCAACGAACTCGCCGGCTTCGACATCGATGTCTCGCGCGAGATCGGCAAGCGGCTTGGTGTCGAGGTCTCGTTCGAAACGCCCGACTGGGCGACGCTGACCGGCGGACGCTGGCAGGGACGCTACGACCTCGGCGTCGGATCGGTCACGCCGACCAAGGCCCGTTCCAAGGTGATCGACTTTGTCGGCATCTATTATTACAGCCCCTATGTCTACGTCCTGCACAAGGACAGCGGCGCGAAGTCGGTCGCCGATCTCAACGGCAAGATCATCGGCGTCGAGACGGCCACCACCTCGGAGGATTTCATCCGCCGCAAGCTCGAAATCGACGCACCCGGCCTGGCTCCCATCCAATACAAGCTGGAACCGGGCGAGGTCCGCACCTACGCGGATTCCATGCTTCCCTTCGATGACCTGCGGCTTGGCGACGGCGTGCGCCTGAATGCCGTGATCGCACCGGAGCAGACGGCGCAGAACGCCATCAAGAACGGCTATCCCGTGAAGATCCTCGAAGGCGAGTACGCCTTCCGCGAGCCGCTCGTCGTCATCGCCGAGAAGAAGGATCCGGAGTGGACCGCGAAGGTCGCGGGCATCATCACCGGGATGAAGACGGACGGCACGCTCGCCGCGCTGACCACGAAGTGGTACGGCAAGGACTACAGCGCCAAGTAAAGTCATTCCGCCGGCTGCCCCTCGGCAGCCGGCGGCGTCACCCACCAAATACATGCCCCTCACCGCAAAGTCGTCGATGGCCTATCCGGATACCTACTACGCCCGCACCCTGGCCGACCGGAAGACGAGGCCTCCGCTGCAGGGCGAGGCGCAATGTGACGTGGCCGTCGTCGGCGCCGGATTGGCCGGGCTGACGACGGCGCTGCAGCTGGCGCGGGCCGGACTGCATGTCGCCGTGCTCGAAGCCCAGCTCGTCGGTTTCGGCGCTTCGGGCCGCAATGGCGGTTTCGTCACGCCCGGCTTCGCCACCGGCGGCGACAATATCGCCGCACGTGTCGGCGGGGAGGCCGCGCGCGACCTGCACCGGCTGTCGATCGAAGGCGTCGAATTCGTGCGCGACACCATCGAGACGCTCGCAATATCGGCCGCCCAGCCGCGTGCCGGCCTGCTCAGCGTCTTGCGCTACGACGACGGCGATGCGCTGAAGGCCTATGCCGAACAGATGGCCCGCGACCACGGCTATGAACTTCAGTATCTCGAGAGAGAAGACGTCCGATCGATGCTGAAGTCCGCTCGCTACCACCAGGGCCTGCGTGACCCGAACGCCTTTCACATCCATCCGCTCAACTATCTGCGTTGCCTTGCCGACGAGATCGAGCGGCTTGGCGGCGAGATTCATGAAAGCTCCGAAGTCGTGCAGTGCGACCTCTCGGGGCCGCAAAAGATGCTTCGCACCAGACAGGGCACGCTTCGGGCGCCCCGGATCGTGCTCGCGACCGGCGGCTATACCGGCCCGGTATTCGGCCAGCTCTACCGGGCGTTCCTGCCCATCGCGACCTATGTCATGGTTTCCGAGGCGGCCCCCCGCCTCATCGCGCAAGCGGTCGCCACGACGGACGCCGTCGGCGACAACAGGCGGGCCGGCGACTATTATCGCCTGGTCGAGAATGGCCGCCGCCTCCTGTGGGGCGGGCGCATCACCACGCGCGCCGCTTCCGCCGACGCGTTGGCGCGCGAATTGCGCCGCGAGATGGTCGGCACCTACCCGCAGCTTGCCGGCCTCAAGACCGAACTGGCGTGGTCGGGGCTAATGTCCTATGCCCGGCATCTGATGCCCCAGATCGGGGAGATGCAGCCAGGCGTCTGGTACTGCACCGCTTTCGGCGGCCATGGGCTCAACACCACGGCGATTGCCGGAAAAATTGTCGCCGAGGGCATTCTGGGCGCCTCGGACCGGTACCGGCAGTTCGCGCCCTTCGGACTGAGCTGGGCCGGCGGCGCCGCCGGCCTGGCCGCCGCGCAGCTTACCTATTGGAAACTGCAGGCGCAGGACTGGTGGCGGGAACGCAACGCCATCGCCAAGGACAAGGTGACGGCATGATCGGCAGGCTGATGCTCTCCCATCCAGGGCTCGCCCGCCGCGCCGCGGCCGCGCTTTTTCCGGCGCTGCTGGCCGCAGCCCTCTACGCCATGGGCATCAAGTCGAGCTGGATCGGCTCATTGATGCCGCTTGCGTCCGACTGGCTGCAGGCCAACCCAGCCTTGTCGCGAGCCCTCTCGGCCGTGTTGATCGCGCTGCTGGTGCTGGTGAATTGCAAGCTGCTTCTGCTCCTGCCCCGACGCCAGCAGATCGTCGGCGTCTGGATCGAGCTGTTCGTGCTGCTGATGCTGTTCTTCTATTCCTTCGACCTCTCCCTCGCCTTCATCGCCAGGAAAGTCGGCTTCCTGATCACCCAGGGCGTCACCACGACGCTTTACATTTCGGCGATCTCGATCCTGATCGCGACCTTGATCGCACTGGTCGGCGCCATCGCCAAGTTGACCGGGAACGGCATCGTTTACGGGCTGGCCACCTTCTACACATCGTTGTTTCGCGGCCTGCCGTTGCTGATGCAGATCTACATCATCTATCTCGGGCTGCCGCAGATCGGTTACGTGATCGGCGCGGTGCCGGCGGGTATCGTCGCGCTGTCGCTGTGTTACGGCGCCTACATGACCGAGATCTTCCGCGCCGGCATCGAAAGCATCCCGCGCGGTCAAAGCGAAGGCGCCACGGCGCTCGGCCTGAGCCCCGGCCAAACCATGGCGCTCGTCATCCTGCCGCAGGCCATGCGCGTCATCATCCCGCCGACCGGCAACCAGTTCATCGCCATGCTGAAGGATTCCTCGCTGGTCTCCGTCGTCGGCGTCTGGGAGATCATGTATCTCGCCCGCACGATGGGCCAGACGGAGTTCCGCCATATCGAGATGCTGATTACCGCCTCGATGATTTACTGGATTCTGTCGATCGCGCTGGAATTCGGCCAAGCCTATCTCGAACGGCGCTTCGGCCGATCAGGACGCTAGGTGGTCTGACCCTCTAGATCAGCGCGGCTGCGGCGCCTCGGCCTTCAGCCGCATGAGCTGGTCGCGCTGCAGGTCGAGCGCGGCGGTGACGAAGCGCCGAATGGTGGCAAGCTCCGCGTCACTGAACGTGGCAATGAGCTTCTCCCCTTCCCGCGCGATGGCGCCGTAATAGCGTGCCGACAGCTCCCGTGTTGACTCCGTTGCCTCGATGACCACCTTGCGCCTGTCCTCGAGGCTGCGCATGCGCGTCAAGAGGCCGCGCGCCTCCAGCCGGTCGATCAGCGCGGTCACCGCGGCCGGCGTCAACCCGGTCGCGGTCGCGATCGCGCCGGCCGATTGCGGGCCGCCGTGGAGCAGTCCGATACAATGGCGCTCGGCCATGTTGAGGCCGAGTCTCATCCCCACCGCCTCGTCATAGGCCTGCGTCGCGTCCTGCCACTGCATGATGGCAAGACCGATGGCTGTCGTCAGTTCGGCTCGATTCCCGCTTGACGAATTTACTTCGATCATCTAACTATCAATCCGTCTAACATTTAGACCATTATAGCAATATGCGGCTACGCCCCCGACAAGGCAAGAGCCGCTCCCGGGCAAGGATATGAAAAATGAGTTTGATTCAACAGCGTACGCCTCTCTCGCACGAGGAAGAATTCAAATACGCCAAGCTGGCCATGGAATGGTATGGCTGGGGCTCTCCGATCGGTCTCGGTATCCTGCTGGTGTCGCTGGCCGCCGCCGCCGTGCTGGTCCGGATCGCCGTCTACGGCTTTTGAGCCTCTGCCGGCGCCATCCTTGGCGCCGGCCCTGCCGGTCGTGGCTTGGCAGGACGACGGCTTCGTGGAGGTCGTTCAGGCCATGACGACCTTGCTCAGATGGTCGCCCAGCCGGCAGGCGAGCGCGGTGATCGTCGTCGTCGGGTTGGCTTGGCCCGACGTGCAGAACACGGAAGAGCCGCCAACATAGAGATTGTCCATGCCATGCACCTTGCAATTGGCGTCCACCACGCTCCTGGTGACATCCGTGCCCATGCGCGTGCCCCCCATATGATGATGGCCCGCCGTCTCTTCGTTGGTCGGATAATCCTCGCCGTTCGAGATCCAGTCGGCAATGCGCACCCGGCCCAGGTTTTTCTGGGCAAGCGTCGTGCCGAACAGCCTCAGGCCTTCGAGAAGGGTGCGTTGTTCCAGTTTCGATTTCTTCCAGTGCAGTTCGATGCGCGGCACGCCGGCATGGTCGACCTCGGTCTTCGACAACTCGATCTGGTTCGAAGCCAGCGGCGCCTGTTCCCAGGCGACATAAAGCTGAGCGGCGCAACGCAGGTTCTGGTCGAGCTTGCCAGATACCCATTCCGCCATGTGCGGCGCCGTGCAGGCTAGGTCGGCGATGAGGCTCTTGACGCCCGGATAGGGCGTCTCGATCAGCCGGATGCCGAAATTCATGATCTTGAGACGTTCCATCGCGGCAGGCATCGGCGAGAAGAAGGCCTCCTTGACGGCATCGACCTCGAACGCACCATAGTCGGCCAGGATGGCGTTGCCGCCCTCGAAGGTCGGATGCTCCATCCAGTAGCGGCCAAGCGCCGTCGCGTTCGGCACGACGCCGCCGTTGGAGCGCTGGTTCGACCACAAAAGCAGCCGCGAATTCTCCAGCCCGCCGGTGCAGACGATGAAATAGTCAGCGCTGAACGAGCCGGCGTCCTGTCCGTTGGACCACAGCTTGGCGCCGGTCACGCGTTTGCCGTCTCCGGCAAGCTCGGTGGCGTAGGTGTTGAGCACGACGGCGATGTTTTTGCTCTTGTCGAGTTCGTCGGCGAATTTTTCGGCAAACCGCACCGCCGGGCTCTTGATCAACTGCACCCAGCGAATGTCGTCCGAAATCGGCACATCAGGCCGGAAATCGGGAAGGTCGAGGATAGCGCGCACTTCCGAGAGGTAGGGTTCGATGTCGGCGCGGCGGATCGGCCAGCCGGTGTCGGGCGCCCAGGCCTTGGGCTCGAAATCCAGTTTGTCGAGCACGCGGCACCAACCGGCCCAGTGATTGGAGCTGCCGCCCATGAACCGCAGCCGGGTGATGTCGAGATCGAAATAGAAATCGCCGACCGTGGTGCCGCGGTAGAAGTCTTGCGAGTCGTCGCTGAATTCCCGCGGACCGGCTTCCAGCACCACGACCGGAATGCCGGCAGCGCCAAGTTTTCTGGCGATCGTTGTGCCGGCCGGACCGGAACCAAGGATGCAGACCCTTGGCACAAAGTTGGCGGCGCGATACGCCTCGTAGCTGTCGAAGATCATGCCAGGTCGCTCCGCTTCAGGATCCAGCCATTGACCTCGACGATCTCGTCAGGATCGGCCCGGGATGAACCGGCATGGGTGGCGTCGGCATCAGGCAGCTTGCGGAACAACGACAGGGCAGGCAGGGCGATCAGCGCCTGCACGAGCGTGCGGCGCGACATTTTTTTTATGAGGAAACTCATGGCAGGTCTCTCGGCTAGGGCTTCGATGCGCGCATGACATTCCCCGAACGGCACACACATCGTCACGGAAGCCAGTATCGTGCCAAGCATGGCATCAAGGCGGGGAAAGTGCCGACAAGCGGCACAACCGGATGCAAACAGGGTTAGAAATTTTTTAACGGGCCAGGTGTGCCGGCCCGGCCTGCTCATGCCGCTTCGGAAATATCGGTATCGAGGATCGTCAGGTTGCGGCCCGCATGCTTGGCTTGGTAGAGGCGCCGGTCCGCGGCGCGCATCAGCTCCGATACGTTGACATCCTCGCCGCAGACAGTGCCGCCGATGCTGACGGTCAACGGAATGGTCCGTTCATCGACCGGCCGGAAGCGGATCAGTTCGACCTCGCGGCGGATCCGCTCGGCAACGCGCTTGGCCTCCTGTTCCGTGGCTCCGGTCAGAAACGCGCCGAACTCCTCGCCGCCGATGCGGCCGAGCACGTCGCCGCTGCGCACGCCGCGCTCGATGGCGCTGGCGATCAACAGCAGCGCGTCATCACCGGTCAGGTGGCCGAAATTGTCATTGATCGTCTTGAAGTGGTCGGCGTCGATGATCAGCAGGGCGCCGCGGTCGGACTTGCGCCGGGAGCCGTCCAGCGCGGCAAAGAAGCTTTCCCGGTTGAGCATGCCGGTCATGTCGTCGCGGCTCGCCTTTTCCGCCAGGCGGCGGTGCGCGGCGGCGAGTTGGGCATGAGCACGGGCAAGCTCGCGATGCGCGTTTTTCAGCCTGTCGCTCTGCCAGAACGTGCTGGCGCATGCGGCCCAGGCAAGGACCAGCGGACAGAGCGTCGAGGTCAGCCAGATCGTGCGCGTTATGGGGAATCCCATGGCTGGGACGACAATCAACGTCAGCATGAGAGAGGCGGCGACGGAGGCGAAAGCGATGGCGGCGGATTTGAGAATAATGCTGTTCATCGCGAACTCCCCTCAGGACTTGTCTCTGTGCCAGCAAGCCCTGAAGGCCACCTTTCCCGGACGGTTAAAATTTGAACCGTGAGGCCATTTCTGCAACCTCAACGGGCAGAAGTTGTGGATAAAGTCCCTTTCGGAATCCCTGTTTCATGCCATAAGGAGCGCATGACGACGCTTCCCGATCCCGCCCGCTTCGCCCATGTCACCGACTGGGTGTTCGACCTCGACAACACGCTCTATCCGCACCACTCGAATCTGTTCTCGCAGATCGACGTCAAGATGACCGCCTATGTCGGGGAGCTGCTGGCGCTGCCGCGCGAGGAGGCGCGCAAGCTGCAGAAGGAGCTCTATCTCGAATACGGCACGACGCTGAACGGGCTGATGACGCGCCACGGCATCGATCCCGACGACTTCCTCGAGAAGGTCCATGACATCGACTATTCGTGGCTGGTGCCCGATCCCGTTCTCGGCACCGCCATCCGGCAGCTTCCCGGTCGCAAGTTCATCTTCACCAATGGCGACCGCAGGCACGCCGAGCGCACCGCGCGCCAGCTCGGCATCCTCGACCATTTCGACGACATCTTCGATATTGTCGCCGCCGACCTCAACCCCAAGCCGGCGCGCCAGACCTACGAGAAGTTCGCCGAGCTGCACGCCGTCACCGGCCACAATGCGGTGATGTTCGAGGATCTCGCCCGCAACCTGGCCGTGCCGAAGTCATTGGGCATGACCACGGTTCTCGTGGTACCGCGCAATTTCGAACCGACCTTCTCCGAAATCTGGGAACGCGACCCGGCCAACGAGGATGACGTCGATTTCGTCACCGACGATCTCGCCACGTTCCTCACGACCATAGTCGCAAGGGAGTAGGGAATTGAGGAATTGAGGAATTGAGGAATTGAGGAATTGAGGAATTGAGGAATTGAGGAATTGAGGAATTGAGGAATTGAGGAATTGAGGAATTGAGGAATTGAGGAATTGAGGAGGGACGCAAGACCATGCCCCTTATTTCGTCAATTCTTCATTTCCCCAGTTCCTCATTTCGTTTCCCAAATTCCCCCAACTCCTATTCCCCCAGCTTGTAGAAGCGGCTGATGATGCCCCAGGCTTCGTCGGCTGTGTCGACGAAATCGATGATGTCCTGATCGCCCGGGCTGATGGTGCCTTGCTCGGCGAGGAAGTCGAGGTCGATCGCCCGCTTCCAGAAGGACTTGCCGAACAGGATCACCGGCACGCGCTCCATGCGCCCGGTCTGAATCAGCGTCAGCGTCTCGAAGAACTCGTCCATCGTGCCGAAGCCGCCGGGAAACACCGCCACGGCCTTGGCGCGCATGACGAAGTGCATCTTGCGGATGGCAAAATAGTGGAAATTGAAACAGAGCTCCGGCGTCACATAGGGGTTCGGTGCCTGCTCGTGCGGCAGCACGATGTTGAGCCCGATCGACGGCGCGCCGACATCGTCGGCGCCGCGGTTTCCCGCTTCCATCACGCCGGGTCCGCCGCCGGTCACCACGACATATTCGCGATAGTATGACGTGGCTGACTGCCGCGAGCAGAGGCGGGCGAATTTGCGCGCCTCCTCGTAATATTTGCTGTTTTCCTCGAGGTTCTTCTTCTGCGTCTCGTTCTTGGCCGCCCAGGCTTCGCCACCGGGCTCCGGCAGGCGCGCGCCGCCGAACAGGATCACCGTCGAACGGATGCCGCGCTCGGCCAGGATCATTTCCGGCTTCAGCAGTTCCAGTTGCAGCCTGACCGCGCGCAGTTCGCGCCGGGTCATGAAGTCGGGATCGTTCCAGGCCAGGCGGTAGGTTTCGGCCCGCGTCTGCGGCGTGTCCGGCACGCTTTTCGACCGCTCCAGATCCTCATCCGAATGCGGCAGCGGCGTCCATCCCGCCTTTTCCATGGGAGTCATCGAATCCACCCGTCCATTCCTTTACTTGCGTCGTCCCGTGACGCAGTCGCGATTGACCCCCATTGAGCCTTAACATAGGGTCCGCGCGACTTTTAAACAGGTTAAGGCGCAGCCCCTTAACAGCTTGGTAATGGAGCAAATTCATGTCGAAGCCCGATCTGGCGAGCCTCGAAAAGACCATCGACAAGGCCTTCGAGGAACGCGACGCCATTTCGACCGCGACCCGCGGCGAGGTGCGCGACGCCATCCAGTCGGCGCTCGACCTGCTCGACCGCGGCACCGCCCGCGTCGCCGAGCGGCAGACCGACGGCAAATGGCACGTCAACCAGTGGCTGAAGAAGGCCGTGCTGCTCTCCTTCCGGCTCAATCCGATGGAGATCATCAAGGGTGGCCCCGGCGAGGCCGTGTGGTGGGACAAGGTGGCGTCCAAGTTCGACGGCTGGAGCGCCGTCGATTTCGAAAAGGCGGGCTTCCGCGCCGTGCCGTCGTCGATCGTGCGCCGTTCGGCCTATGTGGCGCCAGGCGCCGTCTTGATGCCGTCCTTCGTCAATGTCGGCGCCTATGTCGATAGCGGCACAATGGTCGATACCTGGGCTTCTGTCGGCTCCTGCGCCCAGATCGGCAAGAATGTCCACCTTTCGGGCGGCGTCGGCATCGGCGGCGTGCTGGAGCCGATGCAGGCCGGTCCCACCATCATTGAGGACAATTGCTTCATCGGGGCGCGTTCCGAAGTGGTCGAGGGCTGCATCGTGCGCGAGGGCTCGGTGCTCGGCATGGGCGTCTTCATCGGCCAGTCGACCAAGATCGTCGACCGCGCCACCGGCGAGGTCTTCTATGGCGAGGTGCCGCCGAATTCCGTCGTCGTCGCTGGATCGATGCCGGGCAAGCCGTTTCCAAACAACGAACCGGGCCCAGGTCTCTATTGCGCCGTCATCGTCAAGCGGGTCGACGCCAAGACCCGGTCCAAGACCTCGATCAACGAATTGCTGCGCGATTGATCTTTGCCCCGGTCAGGCGCACCTTCCGCCGGCGCGACGATCGGTCGCGCTGGTTCAACATGGAGGGGGTGACATGGACTGGAAGTATCTGCTCACAAGCTTTGATGGCCGCATCAACCGAGCCAAGTTCTGGGCCGGCATCGGCGTATTCATCGTGATCGGCATTATCGCTTTCATTCTCGATGCGATCCTCGGCACGCGTTTCACCACCGCCAGCGGTGCCCAGATCGGCATCATCGGCATCCTCTTCGCGCTGGCATCGATCTATTTCGCGATTGCCCTCTATGCCAAACGCTGGCACGACCGCAACAAGTCGGGCTGGTGGACGCTGATCGGCCTCGTACCCATCATCGGCGGCATCTGGCTGCTGGTCGAACTCGGCATCCTCGAAGGCACCAAGGGTGCCAACCAATATGGATCGGACCCGCTTGCCTGAAAGATCGGATCTCAACTGGCTTTTCTTCAAGACATCGGGCCGCGTCAGCCGCGCGGCCTATTTTCTCGGCGGATTGCTCGTCGCCATCATCCAGGCGTTCCCGCTGTACCGCTTCACGCTGGTGCCGGAGGGCTCGGCCGAGAGCAATATGTGGTCGTTCATCTTCTTCATCGCCTTCATCGCCTCGCTGTGGTCGAACATCGCGCTGGCGGTGAAGCGTCTGCACGACCTCGACAAGCCGGGCATTGCCGCGCTGATCCTGTTCGTGCCGGTCGTCTCGATCGTCGCCTTCCTTGTGTTGTGCCTGTTTCCAGGGCAGCCTGGGCCCAACCGCTATGGCCGGCGCACCAACGAGCCGGCTGAATCGAAGAGATAGAGAGGCATGACGTCGTCCGAAAGCCGCTCCGCACTTTTCGGCATCATGTTCTAGGGGCCGATCGGATATCTCGCCATGCGCTACCGCACGCTTGATCCGAAACTGATCATCGAAACCGCCGAGCGGCTTGAAGGCCGCGTCGCCGACCGTTTCCCGGACGCCGGGCTGCGCGGCGTCGCCGCCGAACTGGTGTCGCTGTCGCGCGATCTGGCCAAGGCCGCCAAGGCACTGGAAGCGCCGATCTGGTGGCTGCGCGGCATCATCGTCGCCGCCGTGATCGCGGGCGCGCTGATCTTCCTGTTCGTCGGCACCATCTTGCCGCTCATTCACATCTCCCAGGCCGACGACGCGGTGCAGTCGGTGCAAGGCATCGAAGCCACGATCAACATGATCATCCTCGCCGTACTCGGTTTCCTTGCCCTGATCCGCACAGAGGAGCGCATCAAGCGCAAGCAGGTGTTTCGCCAGTTGCACGGCCTGCGTTCGCTGATCCACGTCATCGACATGCACCAGTTGACCAAGGATCCGGCGGCCCTGTCGGCCAGTTTCAAGCCGACCTCGCATTCGCCGGCCCGCATCACCAATGCCGCCGATCTCGCGCGCTATCTCGACTATTGCTCCGAAATGCTGTCGATCACCGGCAAGATCGCGGCGCTGTTCGCCCAGTCCGTCAACGACGCCGTCGTCATCGACGGCGTCAACGACATCGAGAACCTGGCGTCCAACCTGTCGCGCAAGATCTGGCAGAAGATCACGTTGATCGACGGCCGGCCGGCGGCGCCAGAACCTTCTCCGGCACCAGGCCCGGCGAGCCAAGCCGCTCGGCTTCCGCCGCGCGCACCAAGGCGCTGACCCGCTGGACCGTCGGCGCCTGCGTGCCGGCTTTTTCGGCGAGCCGCAAGACAGCACCCTGCAGGTCGTCGATCTCGGTCGGCCGGCCGCGCCGCAGATCATCCCACATCGACGAACGCGCCTCGGGGTCGATCGCCAGCATGCGCCGCGCCAAGAGCTTGAACAGCCAGTCGGGCAGCCTGAGCACCTTCGGCAGCAGCGCAGGGCGCAGGCCGGCGATGCGCGCCGGCTCGATGCCCGAGGCCTTCATCGCCCGGAGAGCCTCATCGATCTGGCCGGCGAGGATCAGCCGCCAGCGCCTGTCGGCGAGTTCGGTCGCTAGCGGCAGGCCCGACAGCGCCACCAGCGCATTGTTCAGGTTCATCAGAAGCTTGCCCCACAGCACGGCCTTCATGTCGCCATGCGCTTCGACGGCGAGGCCTTCGACGTCGAGAAGGCCGGCAAGGCCGGCGTCCCCATCTTCAACCATTACCTTGCCGTCGCTGGCACGGTGGACGCGCAGCGGCAGTTCGCCGTCCGGCGATTGCACGACATTGAACGGCACCATGCCGGCCAGCACCGTTTGCCGGCCAAGCGCCGCGTGCAGCCTGTCGGCATTGTCGACGCCGTTCTGCAGGCTCACAACCATGGCATCGGGACGGGCATGGACCTTGATTAGGGCCGCCATATCCTGCGTCGCGCCGCTCTTGACTGTAACCAGGATCACATCGGCCACCGGCAAGGCGACAGCGGGATCCACGGTGACGGCGAGTGCTTCCGGCTTGATCAGTCGATCGCGGCCCTTGAGGTCGCTGACGCGCAATCCGCCCTGCCGCAGCGCTGCCTCGATGCGCGGTCGGGCGAGCAGGACAAGCTGCCGCCCGGCGAGTGCCAGGCAGCCGCCGGCATAACAGCCAATGCTGCCGGCGCCGGCAATGACGATCCTCTTTTCCCCGTTTTCCATCTCTTGCTCCGCATCAGTCGACTATACGACATGAAAACCATAATGTCGGCGGTATCGTCGGCCATGGGGCTGGCCCCTACGTCTGGCCGTGACAGGCCTTTCGCTTTCGACTATCGCTTTTGCCATGACGCTGCCGACTGATCCCGCCGCAAACCTCGCCTCTCTCATCCGCTGTGCCTCGGTGACACCAGCCGAAGGCGGCGCGCTGAGCGCGCTGGAGGCGATGCTGGAACCGCTCGGCTTCCTGGTCGACCGGCCAGTGTTCTCGGAGGAGGGCACGCCGGATATCGAGAACCTCTATGCACGGCGCTCCGGCAACGGCCCGCACCTGATGTTCGCGGGCCATACCGACGTGGTGCCTGTCGGCGACGAAGCCGCCTGGACGCACCCGCCTTTCGCCGCCGAGATCGCCAATGGCGAGATGTATGGCCGCGGCGCTGTCGACATGAAGGGCGGCATTGCCTGCTTCATCGCCGCGGTGGCGCGCCATGTCGAGGCAAATGGCGGACCGAAGGGCTCGGTGTCGCTGCTGATCACCGGCGACGAGGAAGGGCCTGCCATCAACGGCACGGTCAAGCTGCTCGAATGGGCCGCATCCAAAGGCGAGAAATGGGACGCCTCGATCGTCGGCGAGCCGACCAATCCGGACACGCTTGGCGATATGATCAAGATCGGCCGGCGCGGCTCGATGTCGGGCAGCATCACCGTCAATGGCCGCCAGGGCCATGCCGCCTATCCGCAGCTTGCCGACAATCCGGTGCGCGGCCTGATGAGCCTGGTGGATGCCTTGCTGCACCCGGTCTTCGACAAGGGCACGAAGGATTTCCAGCCGACCAATCTGGAGGTGACCTCCATCGATGTCGGCAACCCGGCCACCAACGTCATTCCGGCCAAGGCGACCGCCACCTTCAACATCCGCTTCAACGACAGCTGGACGGCCGAGACGGTCCAGGCCGAAATCCACAACCGCCTCGATCAGGCGGCGGGGCGCAAGAAGTATCGGCCAGGCAAGAAGACGCCGGTGGACTATGACCTCGTCTGGCGCGACCGGCCGAGCCATGTCTTCCTGACCCGCGACGACAGGCTGGTCGAGACGCTGAGCGGCTCCGTCGGTGCGGTGGTCGGCAAAAAGCCGGCGCTGTCCACCTCCGGCGGCACATCGGATGCGCGCTTCATCAAGGATTATTGCCCGGTGGTCGAATTCGGCCTGGTCGGCAAGACCATGCACATGGTCGACGAGCGCGTCGCCATTGCCGATCTGGAAACGCTGACGCGAATCTACCAGCGCTTCATCGACGACTGGTTCGGACAGGGCTGACCGGCATGCTTTCGGCGGACGAAACCCAAGCTTCGCTGACCGGCGCCTGGCGGCTGATGCTCGGCAAGGCCGATGGGCTGCGCCTGCTCGACCTGTCGGCCGACGGCTTCTGGAATTCGTTCTTCGCCATCATCATCGCGGCTCCGGCGCTGATCGTCGGCTGGGTCGGCATCGCCAACCAGATCGGCGATCCCGATGCCTTCGCCGGCCGCTTCTCCATGCTGGTGCGGCTGGCGACGGTCGATATCGGCTCCTGGGTGCTGCCGCTGGTAGCGCTCGCCTTGGTGGCGCCGCGCGCCGGCATTGGCGGGCGCTTCGTCCACTATGTCGTCGCCAGCAACTGGGCCTCGGCCATCACCGCCTGGCTGATGCTGCCCTCGGCGCTGATCAGGCTTTTCCTGTCATCGACAAGCCAGGTCTCGAGCCTTGTGTCGCTGCTCCTATTTTCCCTGTCGATGGTGCTGACCTGGCGCATGACCAATGCCACGATCGGCAAGGGCGCGGCCGTCGGCACCGCCGTTTTCGTCGGCATGTTCATCGCTTCGCTGCTGGTGCTGTTCGGGTTGCAGATGCTGCTTGGCATCGCCGTGCCGGACGATATCGGGGCTCAGAGCCTCTCGGGACTCTATCCGGGGTAGAGCCCAGTTCTAGCCAGGGCAGAGTTGGTGTCTATCCGGGGTAATCGACGCCTATCAGGAAAAGCCCATCGGGCGGCGCCACCTGGCCGCAGGCGGCGCGGTCTCGCGCCTCGAGCGCGGCCTTGAGGTCGCCTGATGTCCAGCCGCCGTCGCCGACCCGCTTCAGCGAGCCGACCATGGAGCGCACCTGGTTGTGCAGGAAGGACCGCGCCGAGGCTCTCACCTCGATCACGTCACCCGTTCGGCTGACATCGAGCCGCTCCAATGTCCTGATCGGGCTGTTGGCCTGGCACTGGGTGGAGCGGAAAGTGGTGAAGTCGTGCCGGCCGAGCAGGAGCTTCGCCGCCTCGTGCATGGCGGCGGCATCGAGCCGCTTCGGCACCCACCACACCTTGCCCTGTTCCAGTGCCGAAGGCGCGCGCCGATTGAGGACACGGTAGAGATAGTGCCGGCCGGTGGCCGAGAAACGCGCATCGAAGTCGTCGGAAACGACTGCAGCTTTCAGGATGGCAATGCGCGCGCCCGCCGCCTGCAGGTGCGCATTGATGGCATCGCGCACCTTGTCGTCGGGCCACGCCTTGGCAAGGTCGACATGCGCCACCTGCGCGGTGGCGTGCACGCCGGCATCGGTGC
Source organism: Mesorhizobium sp. M8A.F.Ca.ET.218.01.1.1 (assembly GCF_004791165.1). Classification (GTDB taxonomy): domain Bacteria; phylum Pseudomonadota; class Alphaproteobacteria; order Rhizobiales; family Rhizobiaceae; genus Mesorhizobium. The sequence continues at coordinate 951,813 of NZ_SRUZ01000001.1, forward strand.
GGCCGGCGGCGCGCAGCCGGACCGCCTCGCCGCAGAATTTCTCGATCGCCTGTTCGATCGCCTGCTGCACCGAAGGCTGATCGGCCTGGTGCTGCCAGCCGGCAAACAGGCTGCCGTCATATTCGATGTCGAGGCGAAAACGCGGCATGCCGGTCGGCTGTACGCTCTCGCCTAGGCGGCGAGAGCGGTGAAGGCGGAGGCGTAGACCAGTCTGCCGGCTTCGGGTGCGTCGCCCCAGGCCAGCGCCTGCAGCGCCTCGCCTTGGTATTCGCTGTCGAACTTTTCAGCCCGGGCGTGGCTATAGCCGAAACGGCCGTAATAGGCCGGATCTCCAAGCACAACGGCTAGCGTCTCGCCAGCATCCTTGAGCCGGATATGGGCCTCGCGGATCAGCGCGCCACCGATGCCGGAGCCGTGAAAAGACGGCTCCACCGCCAGCGGGGCAAGCGCCACGGCGGCAAAACTCTTGCCGCCGTTCTGCACGAACAGGCGCGAAAACAGGATGTGGCCAACGGCCTGCCCGTCTTCTTCCGCCACCAGTTCGACGACGGCATCACCGCCGGTCACCAGCGCGTCGACCAGTCCGGCCTCCGCCTGCTGGCCGAAAGCGTGTTCCTCGACGAGGCGGATGGCCTCGCGGTCCCGCGGCGTCGCCGCGCGTATCGACATCATGCTCATGAGAATTTCAGTCCTTTTTCGATCTTGGCTCCGCGCAGGAATTCCGACGCGGCGGCGGGCTTTCCGCCCGCACGTTGAACTTCGACCAGCCTGATCGCGCCTTTTCCACAGGCGACCGTCAGCCGGTCATCGAGAATTCCTCCCGACTCGCCCAAATCTTCCGAAGGCGACAGGCCTTCGGACAGAGTCGAGCGAAGCAGTTTCAGCCGCTCCATGCGGCCGCCAATTTCAATTTCGGACCAGGCGCCGGGAAAGGGCGACAGGCCACGAATGTGGTTGTGGACGTCGGCCGCAGGCCGCGTCCAGTCCACGCGCGTCTCGGATTTATCGATTTTCCTGGCGTAAGTCACCCCTTCGGCCGCTTGCGCGGTAAATGTCAGAGTATTCCGTTCCAGCCGTTCCAGCGCTTCCACCATCAGGGCAGCGCCAACGCTCATCAATCGATCATGCAGATCGCCGGCTGTCATATCGGGGTCGATGGCGCATTTTTCAAGCAATGCCACCGGTCCGGTGTCGAGGCCCTCCTCCATGCGCATCACCATCATGCCGCTTTCCAGGTCTCCTGCCATGATGGCCCGCTGGATGGGGGCGGCGCCGCGCCAGCGCGGCAAAAGCGATGCATGGCCGTTGATGCAGCCGAGCCGGGGCGCCTCCAGAACCGCCCTGGGCAGAAGCAAACCATAGGCGACGACCACGGCGATATCGGCGCCGAGCGCAGCAAAGGCAGCCTGTTCGGCCTCGCCTTTCAACGATGCCGGCGTGCGCACCTCGATGCCCAGCCGCTCGGCCTCGCGCTGCACCGGCGACGGCGTCAGCTCCAGCCCGCGCCGGCCCGCGGCGCGCGGCGGCTGCGTGTAGACGGCGGCGACATCATGTCCCACTTCGGCAATGGCGCGCAGCGTCGGCACCGAAAACTCCGGCGTACCCATGAAGACGACACGAAGGGGCATTTCCCCTATCCCACCAGTTTGCCTGGCGCCTTGTCCTTGGCGAGCTTCCTGAACTTCTTCACCACCATGTCGCGCTTCAGCTTCGAGATGTGGTCGATGAACAGCACGCCGTTGAGGTGGTCGATCTCGTGCTGCAGGCAGGTCGCCATCAGGCCCTCGGCCTCCATCTCCTGCAGCGTGCCGTCGCGGTCGAGATATTTGACCCGCACGGAAGCCGGGCGCTCGACCTCGGCATAGTAATCCGGGATCGACAGGCAGCCTTCCTCGTAGACCGACCGCGCGTCGGCACTTTCGAGAGTCTCCGGGTTGATGAAGACGTGCGGCGCCGGCGTTTCGTCTTCCTTGGCAAGGTCGATCACCAGCATGCGCAGCGGTTCGCCGATCTGGATTGCCGCCAGCCCGATGCCGGGCGCGTCATACATGGTCGCCAGCATGTCGTCGGCCAGTTTGCGCAAGGGCGCGTCGACGCGCTCCACCGGCTTGGAAACCTGGCGCAGGATGGGGTCGGGAAGGATGATGAGCGGCTTGATCGGCATGGCGTTTCACCTAAGACCTCCAAGGAAAGGCGTCAACCGGTGCGCCTGAGCCTCGTTCACGTTTTGATCTGTGCCAGCCCGCCGAATCGGCTATGCTGTCCACATGAATGATCTCAGCACCATCTTTTCGGAGCCTGTCGTACGGCTCGGCGCCTCGACAATCACGCTGGGTCACGCGCTGGCCTTCGGCGCCTTGCTGTTTCTCGGCTTGTTCGTGGCGCTCGTCGTTGCGCTGTGGCGGTCGGCCAAGGCGCGCGCGGTCGCCGCCGCGGAGGCCGCCGACCATGCCCGCGACGCCGAGACACGCATGGCAGGTATTTTGCAGTCGCAGGCTGAAATGCAGGGCCGCATGGGGGCCATCGCCGAAGTGTTCGGCGCCCGGCAGGCCGAATTGACGCAATCGATCGGCCAGCGCCTCGACGCCATGACCGGCCGCATTGGCCAGACCATGACCGAGCAGACCAAATCCACGCATGAGAGCCTGGCGAAACTGCAGGAGCGGCTGGCGGTCATCGACACCGCGCAAGGCAACATCCAGTCGCTCGCCGGCCAGGTCGTGCAGTTGCAGGCGATCCTCTCCAACAAACAGACCCGCGGCGCCTTCGGCCAGTCGCGCATGGAGGCGATCGTCGCCGACGGCCTGCCACATGGGGCCTATGAATTCCAGGCGACGCTGTCGAACGGCAGCCGGCCGGACTGCCTGGTGAAAATGCCGAACGGCGCGCCGTCGCTTGCCATCGACGCCAAATTTCCGCTGGAAGCCTGGAATGCCATCCGCGCCGCCGACGGCACCGACCTGCAGAAGGTCGCTGCCCAGGCCTTTCGCCGCGACATCGAGGTCCATGTCCGCGACATTTCGGAAAAATACCTGCTCCAGGGCGAGACGCAGGACACGGCCTTCATGTTCGTGCCGTCGGAATCGGTGTTCGCCGAAATCCATGAGAATTTCGAAGCGGTCGTGCAGAAGGCGCACCGCGCCCGCGTCATCATCGTCTCGCCTTCGCTGCTGATGCTGTCGATCCAGGTCATCCAGGCGATCCTCAGGGATGCCCGCATGCGCGAGCAGGCGCATCTGATCCAGGGCGAAGTCATCAGGCTGATGGAAGATGTCCAGCGCGTCGACGAGCGGGTGCGCAAATTGCAGGGCCATTTCGGCCAGTCGGCCAAGGACATCGAAGACATCCTCGTCTCGACCTCGAAGGTGACCAAGCGCGGCCAGAAGATCGAGGCGCTGGAGTTCGGAGAAGGCGAGGCCGACGTCCCACACGGCGGCGCCGGCAAGGTGGAAGCCGCACCGCGCGTGGCTGATTCCAAGACGGGACAGCTGAGGCTGAGGGTCGTCGAAGATGGAGAGTAGTCGCTCGACGCCAGGGATTAGCGAAGCGTCTATCCCATCGTCATTCTAGGGCGGAGCAAGGAGCGGAGCGACGCGCGCAGACCCTAGAATCCATGCCGCGACCGCGGCGCGCCGCAACAGTGCAGAATTCCGTTCCACGGCATCCTTCGGCAAGGTCACGGCATGGATCCTCGGGTCAAGCCCGAGGATGACGAAGCGATAGGAGGCTTCGCTAATCGCAGAGGTCTTGTGGGAGCCTACTAACCCTACTGCTCTTCCACCGTCGTCATGCCCTCGAATTCCGGAAGCCAGTGCAGCGCCGACCGGTGCCATTTCTGGTGTCTCGGGACCAGGTCCTGACGCTGCCGCGAGGTCCCGACCCTGATCCCATAGACCTTCGGACCGTCGCCGACCGATGTCGCATAAAGGTGCGAGCCGCAGTCGGCACAAAAAGCCTGGGCGCGCTTGGCGCCGCTCGCCACGGTCTTGATATAGATTTTCGGCGCGCCCCTGGTGATCCGGTAGTGATCCTGCGGCGCGGGAACGGTGACGCGAAAGGCCGTACCGGTCAGCTGTTGGCAATCGGTACAGTGGCAGATCGAGGTCTTTTCCGGGTCGACCTCCGCCTCGTAGGTGATGGCACCACAATGACAGCTGCCGTCGATCTTCATCGTCATTCCTCCAAAATCGCTCGGCTGATCTTAGCGACGCGGGGATGCGAGGCAACGGCGCGGCGCTGGTCCAGAGGCCAGGGCATGATCACGAAGAGGGTTTCGGGGTCATGCTCAACTTTCTCCTGACGCGGATTCGATCACCTTGCGCCGCTTTTCCCAGGTGCCTGACGTCTGCGGCTTGACGAACAGCCGCGCGATCTCAGGCATTTCCTTCCTCAGCCGCGCCTCGATGCGCTCGACACAGGCCTCGATCTCCGGCGCCGCCAGATGGTCCTCGAATTCGACGCTCAGGGCGGCAACGATCTCTTCCGGTCCCATATGCACCGTCAGCACACCGTTCGCCCGCTGCACCGCCGGATCCTGCTGGACGATCGCCAGTACCTTCCTCTGCACCTCGGGTGAGGCCGGCTCGCCGATGAGCAGGCCCTTGCTTTCACGCGCCAGGAAGATTGCGGTCGCGCCGAGGATGAGCGCGATGCCGATCGAGGCGGCGCCGTCGAGTTCGGGCATCTCGAAAATCTCCGCCGCCAGGATGCCGGCAAAGGCGACGGTCAGGCCGAGCAGCGCGGCACTGTCTTCGAACAGCACCGTATAGACGCTTGGGTCCTTGCTCGATTGCACGGCCTGCAGCCAGCCTTGCCTTCCCTTCTGCTTGCGGAATTCCTTCAGTGCCACCAGCCAGGAGCTGCCTTCGAACAGGAAGGACAGGCCCAGAACGATATAGTTCACCTTGACGTTGGAGACCGGCTCCGGCGCCAAGATGTGGACGACGCCCTCGTAGAACGACACGCCGGCGCCCAGCGCGAAGACCAACAGGGCGACGATGAAGCTCCAGAAATAGAGCTCCCGGCCATGCCCGAGCGGATGCGTACTGTCCGCAGGGCGCGCGGCGCGGTGCATGCCGTAAAGCAGCAGGCCGCCATTGCCGGTGTCGACCAGCGAGTGCACGCCTTCCGACAGCATGGCCGAACTGCCGGTGAAAAAGGCGGCGGCGAACTTGGTCAGCGCTATGGCGAGATTGCCGGCAAGCGCCGCATAGATGACCGTTCTGGAGCCGCCGTGCCCTGCCATCTTCCTCGCCGCCTCCGATACTCGCGAGCTTGTGCCGGGGAGCTTAGCCACCCGCGCGCTGAAGCTCCATATCCATCCTGAACGCATAACCCGTCGATCCGTTCAGGCCTCGGCGTTGCCCGCCCTAGGCCATTGGGGGCCGGAAAGCGGTTGATACGGGCACTGGCAGTGGTGGCGGGACGGAAACAGCCCCTTGCCTAGAGACGCTTGTCTTGTTTCACTCCGTTTCCCGCAACTGGAGGAACGAATCATGGCTAAAGGTGCGATGAAGGCAGGCAAGGAAGCCCGCAAACCGAAGAAAGACGCCAAGAAGCCTGTAGCCGCTCCGGCCCTGAAGGCGCCGCCGGTCAAGGCAATGAGGCTCAAGGAAAAGTAAGTCCCGGCAACCCGGCGCGGCGGGATTTCACCGGCGGCATTCGACAATGCCGCCGGCACGTGTTGATCGGGCATTCGGACAGCCCTATATCGACGGCGCGGGGACGACCTCGCACTTTCCGAAAATTCGGCCGGGACGACCCGCCATTGTCGAGTGAGCAGCCAAGGCCGGAAGCCTGGATGCTCCGATGGAGCGTTGCGATGTCCTGGACTTTTCTGTTTTTCGCCGGCCTGTTCGAAATCGGCTGGGCAATCGGCCTCAAATACACCGACGGGTTCACCAGGCTGGTTCCAACCGTGCTCACGGTCGCGTCGATGATCGTCAGCCTCACCTTGCTCGGCCTGGCGCTGAAGGCGCTGCCTGTCGGCACCGCCTATGCGGTATGGACCGGTATCGGCACCGTCGGCACGGCGCTGCTCGGCATCTGGCTGCTGGGCGAGCCCGCCACGGCGATCAGGCTCGGCTGCATCGCGTTGATCGTCTGCGGCATCATGGGGCTGAAATTCGCGGCCTGAACGGCCTTGTCCGCCGGCGGGCGACATCGACCGAGCCGATATCCCCGGATGTCCAAGCCGACATCCCGGATGCAGGGGCTTCCGGTCGGCGACATGGACAAGCGAAAAAAGGGCCGCGCCTTGGCGCGTCCCTTGTTGGTCATCCGTCGAGGCGAGTGCGCTCTTAGCGACCCGTAAAGCCGGGAGGAGTCCTGCCGGTGCGCTGCTTGCGTGCTGCGTAGCGCGCGTCGCGCTTTGCCTTGCGCTCGGCTTCATCGGCAAGCAAGCGAGCAATACGCTCGTTCTCTTCAGCCTCCCGAAGCTTTGCTTCCGCCTCCGCTGCCTCTTCGGCGGCAATGCGCGCCGCTTCAGCTGCTGCCTCACGCTCGGCCTTCTCGATCGCCTCGCGCGCCAGCTTTTCCTGCTTCAGCTTGGCCTTTTCGGCCTCGCGGATCTCACGTGCCGCAAGAATTGCCTTGCGTTCGGCCTGTCGTGCCAGCACCGCGGGATCGTCTGCTGCCGGCTTTGACTTGAAGCGCTCCAGAAGCGCCTTCTTTGCCTCGGTCGCGGCATTGCGCCGCTCGAAAATGTCTTTTTCCCTGTAGATAGCCAAGTCCACTTCCTTGAAGTCTATTCGCGAGGCTTACATACGCGTGAAAACCGGGAGTTCAAGCGCCAAAACGGTATGGCAGCCATGAAATTCCGGGATGTTGCACCGGGGAGACGCATTTCCGGCCGAAATCGACATGCACTGTTCACCAGCCACCCTCTGGCGGCGCGACGGACGCGTCGCTACCTCTAGGGCGACAATCAACACACTGGGATGACATTCAAATGGAACTCGGCCTCTACACTTTTGCCGATGTGAGCCCTGTGCCGGGTCCCGGCGCCATCGGCCCGCATGAGCGGCTGCGCAACCTGATCGAGGAGGTCGAACTGGCCGACCAGGTTGGCCTCGACGTCTTTGGCCTCGGCGAACACCATCGGCCCGACTATGCCGCCTCGGCGCCGGTCGTGGCTTTGGCCGCGGCGGCGGAGCGTTCGAAGCGCATCAGACTGACCAGCGCTGTCACCGTGCTCTCTTCCGACGATCCGGTACGCGTCTTCCAGCAATTCGCCACGCTCGACCTTCTGTCAGGCGGCCGCGCCGAGATCATGGCCGGGCGCGGATCGTTCATCGAATCCTTCCCGCTGTTCGGCTACAACCTCGAAGACTATGACGAGCTGTTCGCCGAAAAGCTCGACCTTTTGCTTGCCATCCGCGATCAGGTGAAGGTGACCTGGTCGGGCAGTCTGCGCGCGCCGATCAACGATCGCGGCGTCTATCCCAGACCCTTCCAGGACAGGCTGCCGGTCTGGATCGCGATTGGCGGAACGCCGCAATCGGCAGCCCGCGCGGGCGCGCTCGGCCTGCCGCTGGCGCTTGCCATCATCGGCGGCGAACCGGCGCGCTTCGCGCCGCTGTTCGACCTCTACCGTGATGCAGCCAAGCGCGCCGGCAGCGATCCGGCAGGCTTGGCCACCAGCATCAACGTGCATGGCTTCATCGCCGACACGACCGAGCAGGCGGCGGACGATTTCTACGGCCCGCAAGCCGAGGTGATGAACCGCATCGGCCGTGAGCGCGGCTGGGGTCCGACATCGCGGGCGCATTTCGACCAGTCGCGTGGTCCCGATGGTGCGCTGTTCGTCGGCAATCCGGAGCAGGTGGCGGAAAAGATCGTCGCCCAGCACAGGATTTTCGGCAACGACCGCTTCCTGCTGCAAATGGCGATCGGCACCATGCCGCACGCCAAGATCATGAAGGCGATCGAGCTTTATGGCACCAAGGTGGCGCCGATCGTGCGCAAGGAAACGGCGAAATCCGTGCCGGCCGTGGCGGCGCCTGCGGGCTTGGATTTCTCCGGCGCCGACTCGATTGTCTGAAGGGTAAATCTTTGCATCGCATGAAATATGGCGCACTCGCAGCCGAGTCTCCGGTTGCGCAATTGGCGGCACGATCCCTCGACGGCGGCCCGTGCGGCAGTGCCGGCTAACGGAACCTTGAAGCCGTGCCGGCGTTTTCGTCTGCGGATTGCATCAGTTGTGGTGCGCCGCCGAGGGGGCCACTATGAAAGCCGAACCCGCCGCTTTGGGCGCAGGCGTTGCCGAGGCCGAGGCCGAGGAGTCACGTTTGGTAACGCGCGCCGACACACGCCTGATGCGCTCGCTGCTCATCGGCATCTTCCTGTTCATGAGCATCTATGCGCTCTATTTCGCGCGCGCCTTCTTCATGCCGGTCATCCTGGCCTTTCTGCTGACGCTGACACTGACGCCGATCGTGCGGCTGCTGCGCAAGCGCGGCATTCCCGAAGTGGTCTCGGCGACGCTTCTGGTGCTTGTGTCCCTCTTCGTCTTCGCGAGCGCCGGCTATGTGCTCAGCGGCCCCGTCATCGATCTCATCAACAACACGTCGTCCATCGGCCAGCAACTGACCGAACGGCTGGCGCAGTTGCGGCGGCCGGTCGAGAGGATCATGGAGATCGCGCACCAGATCGAAGGGCTGACCGAAACATCGCAGGAACCGGGTGTGCAGAAGGTCGCGGTGGCGCAGTCCGGCTTCCTGTCGTCGGCGGCGAGCAACATCCTGTCGGCCGGAACAAGCCTGACCATCATCTTCGTTTTGTCGCTGTTCCTGCTCGCCTCGGGCACGATGTTCTACGAGAAGATCATTCAGTCCTTCGCCAGCCTCACCGAAAAGAAGCGGGCGCTGCGCGTCGTCTACGACGTCGAGCGGGAAATCTCGCACTATCTGCTCACCGTCACAATCATCAACACCGGCCTCGGCACGGTCATCGGCCTCGGCCTGTGGGCGCTTGGCATGCCCAATCCGCTGGTCTGGGGCGCCGCGGCCGCTCTGCTCAATTTCCTGCCTTATGTCGGGGCCATGATCACGCTCGTCCTGGTCACGGTCATCGCGCTGATCAGCTTCGACACGATCGCCTACGCGTTGTTGGCGCCTGCCTTCCTGGTGTTGTGCGACATCGTCGAAGGCCAGTTCGTGACGCCGATGGTGGTCGGGCGGCGGCTCGAGATCAACGCCGTGGCGATCTTCATCGCCATCGCATTCTGGTCATGGCTGTGGGGCTTCGTCGGCGCGCTGATGGCTGTGCCGCTGCTGGTCGTCGTCAAGGTGTTCTGCGACCATTTCGAGAGCCTTAGCCATGTCGGCAATTTTCTCGCCGCCCAACATACGGCGGTCGTGGAGGAGGACGCCGACGAACAGGACGGCACGGCCGCCGCATAACAGGCGCACCGTTTGCGGCGGCGGGATCGAATGCCTATATCCGCCCGATCAGTGCCCGGTGCCCTTCCCGATGAACGACGCTCCCTTCGACCTCGACGCCTATTTCGCCCGGATCGGCCATGCCGGTTCCAGTGATGCTTCGCTCGACACGCTGAAGACGCTTCATTTCCTGCATCCGCAGGCGATCCCCTTCGAGAACATGGATCCGTTTCTGGGGCGCCCGGTCCGATTGGACGCCGCATCGCTGCAGGACAAGATGGTCCTCGACGGGCGTGGCGGCTATTGCTTCGAGCACAATCTCATTTTCATGCACGCGCTGAAGGCGCTTGGCTTCGAGGTCGGCGGCCTCGCCGCGCGTGTGCTCTGGGGTCAGAGCGAGGACGCGATCACGGCGCGTAGCCACATGCTTTTGCGCGCCGAGCTCGATGGCCGGACCTATATAGCCGATGTCGGCTTCGGCGGCCTGACGCTGACCGCCCCGCTGCTGCTCGAGCCGGGCCTCGAACAGACGACCCCGCACGAAACGTTCCGCATCGTTGAAACCGGCGATCACTTTCGCCTGCAGGCCGCCATCGGCGGCGGCTGGCGCTCGCTGTATCGCTTCGATCTGCAGCCGCACTATGAGGTCGATTATTCCGTCACCAATTATTTCCTGTCGACCAACCCGGCATCGCATTTCCTGACCTCGGTTCTGGCGGCGCGCGCCGCGCCCGACCGGCGCTACGCGCTGCGCGGCAATCGCCTGTCGATCCATCACATTGATGGCCACACCGAACAGAAGCAGATCGCCACAGCCACTGAACTCGCCGACACGCTGGAAGGCCAGCTCGGCATCACCATTCCCGACCGCACGGCCTTCGAGGCTCGGGTGCGTGAGAAGAAGATCGTGGAGACCAGTACATGACCGAACTTTCCGTCCTCGACCTGTCGCCGATCGTCGAAGGCAGCGATGCCTCGCAATCGCTCGCCAATTCGCTCGACCTCGCCCGCCACGCCGAGCGGCTCGGCTACAAGCGCTACTGGCTGGCCGAGCACCACAACATGCCAGGCATTGCCAGTGCGGCCACATCGGTTGTCATCGCCCATGTTGCCGGCGGCACCAAAACCATTCGCGTCGGCGCCGGCGGCATCATGCTGCCCAACCATGCCCCGCTGGTGATCGCCGAGCAGTTCGGCACGCTGGCGGCCTTGTTTCCAGGCCGCATCGACCTTGGCCTCGGCCGCGCTCCCGGCACCGACATGAACACGGCGCGGGCGCTACGCCGCAATCTCGAGGCCGGCGTCGACAATTTCCCGCAGGATGTCGTCGAGCTGATGGGTTATTTCCTGCCGGCCGAGGAAGGCCAGCGCCTGCGCGCCGTGCCTGGCGAAGGGCAGACGGTGCCGATCTGGATTCTCGGGTCGAGCCTCTACGGCGCGCAGCTCGCCGCCATGCTCGGCCTGCCCTATGCCTTCGCCTCGCATTTCGCCCCGGCGGAACTCGATCACGCGCTGGACATCTACCGCTCGCGCTTCCAGCCGTCCGAGCAGCTCGACAAGCCACATGTCATGCTCGGCCTCAATGTCTTTGCAGCGCCCACCGACGCCGAGGCACGTCTGCTGTTCACCTCGCTGCAGCAGGCCTTCGTCAATCTGCGCACCGGCAGGTCCGGAAGATTGCCGCCGCCGGTCGAGAGCTATGACCGGGATCTCGACCCGATGGCCAAGACCATGCTCGGCCAGGCGCTGTCCTGCGCCGTCGTCGGCTCGCCGGAAACGGTCCGCCAAGGCATCGATGCGTTCGTACGCCGCACCGGCGCCGACGAGCTGATGGTCACCGCGCAGATATTCGATCACGCCGCCCGCGTGCGTTCCTTCGAAATCCTGGCCGAGGCGCACAAATCGCTGTCGCAAGCGGCCTGACGTCTTGTACTTCGCCGGGTGCTTTTGCCGGTCACAATGCTCTGCTAAGTGCAAGGCATCCATCGGCAGCAAGTGAGCTTTCCCGTGACACATGATCTCGAAGCACGCATGCGGTTCGCCATCGATCTGGCGCGGCGCGCCGGCGAACTCGGCCTGAGGTATTTCCGCGATCTCGACAGCCTGACCATCGAGAGCAAGGGCCATCAGGACCTGGTCTCGCAAGCCGACCGCGAGGTCGAGCTGTTCATCCGCGCGGCGATCGCCGCCGACTATCCCCGGGACGGCATCGTCGGCGAGGAGCATGCCTCGGTCGCCGGCTCTACCGGCCATGTCTGGGTGATCGACCCCATCGACGGCACCGCCAATTTCGTGCGCGGCATTCCGGCTTGGTGCGTGGTGATCGCTTGCGCCCGGGATGGGGAGACGATCGTCGGCGTCATCCACGAGCCATCGACCGGCGAGACCTTCCACGGAAGGCTGGGCGGCGGCGCCTTCGTCAACGGCAGGCCGATGAGGACGAGCGCGGCGACCAGCCTTGAAGAAGGTTCGGTGGGCACCGGCTTCTCAAACCGGGCCGAGGCCGAAAACATCGCCGTGCTGATCAAGAAGATCCTCGCCGAAGGCGGCGTCTTCTTCCGCAACGCGTCAGGCGCCCTGATGCTCGCCTATGTCGCCTCGGGCCGGCTGCTCGGCTATGTCGAAGAACACATGAACGCCTGGGACTGCGTGGCCGGCATGCTGTTGATCGAGGAGGCTGGCGGCACCGTTCTGAAGGCGGACCCGAAGACGGTGCTCCAGAGCGGCACGCAGGTCATCACGGGCGGCAAGGGCGTGTTTTCGAAGCTGCAGGCGCTGTGTTCCGGTGTCTTTACGTCCTGATCAGGCTCCAAATCTCGGGAAGCAGGATGGCGTCCGAAAACCGCTTCACATTTTTCGGCATCATGCTTTAGGCACTGACGCTCTGAACCGCCCCCAGCGGCCGGCATGAGTTGCGGATCATCAGGCGGCCCTTGAGCACGAGCTTGCGCGGCGGCGTGTCCCGGTTGCCGGCGAGGCGGTCGAGCAGCAGATTGGCCGCTTGCTCGCCGATGGCCTGCACCGGCTGCGCCACCGTGGTCAGCTGCGGCTGGAACACGTCGGACCAGGGAAAATCGTCGAAGCAAGCGACCGAAATGTCCTCCGGACAGGACAAGCCGATGTCGCGGATCGCCTTCATGGTTCCGATCACCATCGGGTTGTTGGCCGAGAAGATCGCGCTTGGCCGGTCATGCAGCGACAAAAGCTGCATGGTTGCGTTGTAGCCGTCGATCTCGTGGAAATTGCCGGAGCGAACCAGTTCCTCGGCCACCGGCAAGCCGGCGGCCTGGAGCGCCTCGCAATATCCGGTCATGCGGTCATGCATGGGTGAAATATCCGAGGTGCCGGTGATGTACCCGATGCGGCGGTGGCCGAGGTCGATCAGATAGCTGATGACGTCGAACACCGCGCGCTGGTTGTCGAGAACCACGGCGTCGGTGTCGACCCCCTCGCACAGGCGATCCATCAGCACCACCGGCACGTTGGCATCGGCGACGATCCGCTCGAGGATCGCGCCGTCACCGACGCGCGCCACGATCAAGCCGTCGACCATGCGGTCGAGCAGCAGCCTGATCTGGTCGTCCTGGGTGTTCAAATCCTCGTCGGTACAGCACAGCATGACAGCATAGCCGGCGCGGTCGAAGGCCTGCTGGATGACCGAGACGACGGCGGTGAAGAACGGGTTGGTGATGTGGGGAACGGTCAAGCCGATGGTGCGCGTCGTACCCATCTTCAGGCTGCGGGCTATGGCGTTGCGCTTGTAGCCGATATCGCGGATCGCCTGCTCGATTCGAGCGCTGAGCTCCGGACTCACGGTTGCGGTGCCGTTGATCAGCGCCGACACGGTGGCGACCGAGACACGCGCCGCTTCGGCCACGTGCAACATGGTGGGCGCGGTGGATTTGCGTTGTTTTTTTGGCCCTGACGCTGTCATTTTCGAAACGTTTCGTCACCCCTTGCCAGCAATACCTACGGAATCCCGCCATTTTAGGCAAGAATTGAAATGCATCAAAGTTTCGTCACCCTATATCGGCTTGACAGGATCGAAACGTTTAGATTAGCGTTCGAGAAGCTGACGAAGACGGAAGGGAGGCCGCCATTGTCATGGAACAGAGCAATTCCCTTTCCTCGGCGCGCAATGCGACATCGGATCGCTCGGACACCGTTCTGAGCGCCGAGCATATTTCGAAGAGCTTTGGCGGCATCGCCGCGCTCGTCGATGTCGGCTTCGAATTGCGGCGCGGCGAAGTGCATGCCTTGATGGGTGAGAACGGCGCCGGCAAGTCGACGCTGATGAAGATCCTCTCCGGCGTCTATACCGGCTACGAAGGCACGGTCAGCATCGACGGAAGGCCGGTCAGCTTCGCCGGCGTGCGCGACGCCGAGGACGCGGGCATCGCCATCATCCACCAGGAGCTCAACCTGGTGCCGGAACTGAGCGTCGCCGACAACATCTTTCTCGGGCGCGAGAAGCTGATCGCGGGTCTGATCGTCGACCGCAAGGCGAGCAGCCGCGCGGCAAGCGCCCTCCTGCAGCGGCTCGGCATCGAACTCGATCCGGACGCACGCGTCGGCGCGCTGCGTGTCGGCGAACAGCAGCTGGTCGAGATCGCCAAGGCGCTGTCGATGTCGGCGCGTATGCTGATCATGGACGAGCCGACCTCGGCACTGTCGCCGGCCGAATGCCAACGGCTGTTTCGCATCATCGGCCAGCTTGCCGACAGCGGTGTCGCCATCGTCTACATCTCGCACCGCATCGACGAGGTCATGCATCTGGCCGGCCGCGTCACCGTGTTCCGCGACGGGCGCCATGTGCTGACGCGGCCGATGGCCGAGCTTGACGAAAATGCCATCATTTCGGCGATGGTCGGACGGGACCTGCTAGCATCCTCCCAGGACGAGCGGGATCCCGGCGGCAGGACCGTACTTTCGGTCAGCGATCTGTCGCTGTCGAAGCCAGACCGCCAGGGCTGGCGGCAGGTGATCGGCGGCATCAGCTTCGATCTGGCCGCCGGAGAAATCCTCGGCATTGGCGGGTTGCTGGGCTCCGGCCGCACCGAGATCATGGAAGCGATCTTCGGCTCGAGCGATGGCCGTGCCGGCGGCGAGATCCGGCTCGACGGCCAGCCGGTGGACATCCGCTCACCGCGCGATGCGCGGCGGCTGGGCATCGCTCTGGTCACCGAGGACCGCAAGACGCAAGGCCTGCATCTGCAGGCCTCGATATCGGACAATGTGGCGCTGCCGCTGGTCGGCGCGCTGGCCCGCTTCGGCATCCGTTCGCTAGCCGGCGAACAGGGCCTGGCGCGGCAAGCGGTCAAGGCGCTCGGCATCCGCTGCCGGGATATCGACCAGCCCGCCGGCACGCTGTCGGGCGGCAACCAGCAGAAGGTCGTCATCGGCAAGTGGCTGGCGACCAGGCCGAGGGTGCTGTTGCTCGACGAGCCGACGCGCGGCATCGATGTCGGCGCCAAGCGCGAGATCTACGACCTCATCTTCCGGCTGGCGGGCGATGGCCTGGCCATCGCCGTCATCAGTTCCGAGCTGCCGGAATTGCTGCATCTTTCCGACCGCATCCTGGTGATGGCCGACGGCCGCCAGACAGGCATCCTTTCCCGCGAAGCGGCGAGCGAGGAGGCCATCATGCGCCTCGCGGCACCGCGCCGGACCCTATCGAGACCCGCCGCATGACCGCACTGAAACTCCTGTCCCGCACCAAGCTCTACTGGGGCCTGATCGCCATCTTCCTGATCGGCGTGCTGGGCTCGCCAGTGAGTTCCAAGGGCAACAACATCTTTCTGTCCTACGGCAATCTCCTTGACGTGCTGCGCCAGGTGTCGACCACCGGGCTGATCGCCACCGGCATGACGGCGGTGATCATCACCGGCGGCATCGACCTTTCCGTCGGCTCGCTGATGGCCATCTGCTCGGTGGTGTGCGCCATGCTGCTGACGGTTCCGGGCGTGACGCCGGGCGTCGTGCTGGGCGTGCCGACGGTTGCCCTGGTTGCGCTGTGTCTCGGCTTCGTGGTCACGCGCTTCATCTTCCTCAACGTGGAAAAGTCCCGCGCCGGCGTTGATGCCGTGGCCCGCGACGTGAGGCTGGACACCGTTCGTGGGCTGGTCACGCCGGCAATCGTCGGCATCGTCCTGTGCTGCCTTTCGCTCTGGTACCTGCTGCCGCAGATCGAGCCCAAATTCGGCGTTCTCGGCGTGCTTCTGGTGGCGCCTTGCGTTGGTCTGCTGTTCGGCGCCATCAACGGTTTCATCATCGTCGGCGGACGGCTGCAGCCTTTCATCGTCACGCTGGCGATGATGGTGACGGCGCTCGGAATCGCCCGGCTCACCGCCGGCCAGAACAATGCCGTGTTGCCGGTCTATACCGGCTCCAACGCCACCGCCGATTTCGAGCTGCTGCGCTCGCTGGTATTCGGCGTCATCCCGATGCCCGGCCTGTTCTTCCTCGGCGCCATCGTCATCTACGGCGCGGTGCTGCGCTTCACGCCGTTCGGCCGCTATGTCTATGCCATCGGCGGCAATGAGGAGGCAGCAAGGCTTTCCGGCATCGCCGCCGGCCGCGTCAAGATCGCCACTTATGCCATATCAGGACTGCTCGCCGGCATCGCCGCCGTGCTCTACGTAGCGCAGTACCGGCAAGGCAAGCCGGATGCCGGCGCCGGGCTGGAGCTCGACGCCATCGCCGCCGTGGTCATCGGCGGCACCAGCCTGATGGGCGGGCGCGGCAGCCTGACAGGCACCTTCTGCGGCGTGCTGATCTTCGGGCTGCTGTCCAACATCTTGCAGCTCCACAACATCAATTCGAACCTTCAGCTGGTGCTGAAGGGGATGATCATCATCGGCACCGTGCTCGTGCAGGAGCGCAATGCCGGCGATCTCATGGCCTATCTGCGCCTGCCCGGAGCGGCGCACAAGGAAACGGCCGCCGCGAAACGGCCGTCGCAAGAGACACCGTCTCTCAATCTCGGAGGAAACAAGAAATGAAACGACGTGACATGCTGAAGCTTGCCGCATTCGGTGCGGCCCTGCTGACCACCACGGCAATGCTCTCCACCGGACATGCCTTCGCCCAGGACAAGAAGTGGAAGATCGGCTTCTCGCAGGTGACCACCATCGAGCCCTGGCGCGCCCAGTTCAACAAGGACATCATTGCCGAGGCCGCCAAGCATCCCGATGTCGAGCTGATCATCACCGACGGCGAGGACAAGACCGAGAAGCAGGTCGCCGACGTCGAGAACCTGATCCGCCAGGAAGTCGACGCGCTCCTGGTGTCGCCGAAGGAATCGGCCGGCCTGACCGGCGTCGTGCAGCAGGCGATCGACGCCAAGATTCCGGTCTTCGTGCTCGACCGCAACGTCGACACCAAGGACTTCACCCAGTTCGTCGGCGGCGACAACAAGCTGATCGGCCGCGCGGCCGGCGAATATGCCGTCGAACTGCTCGGCGGCAAAGGCAAGGCGGCAGGCAATGTCGTCGAGATCTGGGGCGGCATGGGTACCCAGCCGGCGCATGACCGCCATGACGGTTTCCATGAATTCACCGACAAGGAACCGGGCATCAAATATCTGCTCGACCAGCAGTCGGGCGACTGGAAACAGGATCAGGCCTACAATTTGATGGCCAACGCGCTGAAGACCAACGAGAAGATCGATCTCGTCTACGGCCATAACGACCCGATGGCCTACGGCGCCTATCTCGCGGCCAAGGATGTTGGCCGCGAGAAGGACATCAAGTTCATCGGCATCGACGGCCTGCCCAACGAAGGCGTGCAGATGGTGAACAAGGGCGAGCTGACGGCGACCTTCACCTATGTCACCCCAGGTGCGGAAGGCCTGCGCCAGGCGATCAAGTTCCTGAACGGCGAGAAGGTCGAGAAGACCATCACCTTGCCGACGCAGAAGATCACCAAGGAAAACGCCGCCCAGGTGCTGAAAGACAACGGCCTGTGAGATAGTGGAGCTTGAGGGGCCTCGGTTGGCGCAGCCCCTCATCCGCCTGCCGGCACCTTCTCCCCGTATAGTGACGGGGAGAAGGGAGCTGTGGTGAAGCCGGCGCCCTTCTGCAACGCCGGCGACTAGCGAAGCCGTCGATGACAGCGCCTTTCTCCCCGTCCCTATACGGGAGAAATGTCCGGCAGGACAATGAGGGGCAGCGCAGACCAACCAATTCTACTCAACTCAATCGTTTCGGTGACCAGCTTCTGCAGGCTGGTAAGGTCCGCATCTACGCCAGCTTGGCTAGCAGCTTCATGAAGGTGACGATCTCCTTGGCCGTGAGCGGCGCCAGGGTCTCCAGCGTGATCTCGCGGGCCAGCGGGATCAGGCGCTCGATCGCGTCGCGGCCCTCCGGCGTCAGGTTTACCAGCAGCCGCCTTTTGTCGACCTCATGCCTGGAAAGCTCGACCATGCCACGCGCCTTCAACCGGTCGATGACGCCTTTCACCGTCGCCGCGTCCATGGCGATCAGCGTGCCGAGCTGGTTCTGCGAAGTTTCGCCAACGTCGCGCAGCTTGGCGAGTGCGGCGAATTGCGGCGGCGTCAGATCGGCGATACGGGCGGCGAAGATTGAAACATGGCGCTGGTGCGCCTTGCGCAGGATGAAGCCGACCTGCTCCTGCAGGAGGTAGTCGTGATCGTCGGCCTCTTCAACCTCGACCAGCTTGAGCAGGTTGTCCTCGCCGCTCACCGCAGCCCGTCCCAGGCTTTTATGTCATCCGCAGCGAGGCCACCCATCCGATTATGGACGCGCGGGCCGCAGGTCATGGCGAGGCAGAACAGGATCTCGTCGGGACGCGGGCCGTCGCTGATGCCGACTTCCATGGCGTCGAAATGGCTGCGCACATAGGCGGCGTTGATATGGCCGAGCGGCACGTCGAGCTTTGAGCCGAAGGCGCCGACCTTCTTGGCCGACGGCACGATCGCCTTGGCATCGCCCAGCCGCTCGCGCATCGCATAGCCACCCGGCACATGCCACAGCGCGCCATGTTCCAGCTCGCCCGCGCTGCCGACGATGGCGCCCTTGCCGTAGCCGTCGATCTGTTTGACGTCGCCGCCGAGGGCGGCGATCAGCCGGTCGGCGAGCAGCAGGCCGAGCGGCTTCAGATCGTCCATGGCGCTTTGCAGTTCCTCGACATAACGCCCGGCGAACGGGTTCCTGACCACGGCCATGGCAGCGGCACGCCGGCGCGGCACCGCGGCGGCCGGTCCGCCGTCGTGGAAGATCTCCTCGCTCAGCACCGCGATCTTGCGGATCGGAAATTCAGGCATGGGCAACTTCCTCCGGTTCATGCTTGTTGGGCGCGCCGAGTGCAACGGAGCCGCTGATGCGGGCCTCCCCGCCAAGAAACAGCGCCGATGCTGCAATCAGGCCGCGCCGGCGAAAATCTTCGGCGACGGCAAGACCATTGTCCAGCGCGCGTGCCACCTCATCAGGCGCAAGCGTGCCGACGCCTTGCGTCACCAGCCGCGCGCCAAGATCGCTGTCGGGCGACAGGTCGCGTGCGGGAACGCGCCTGATGGCGGGATTGCCGGGCAGGTCTACCGCGTTGGCTATGAGCGTTGCCGCCGCATCGGCCTCCGCGCCGGTCCGCGCCAGCACGGTGACGGCGTCGGCAATGCCAAGCGAGAAGGAGCGGCCACGCCAGCCGCTGGTTGCAACGCCACGCACGCCATCCTGCGCGCGGATCGTGATCCGGTCGGCCATGCCGTTACCGGTGCCGGCGACCGCCAATCCCATCGAGCGGCCTCTGCCGATGTGGAGGGCGCTGTCGCCGCCATTGTTGACATAGGCGCGATCGAGCTTGCGTCCGGCAAGCAGCGCGGCAAGCATTTCGTCGGCTACCGACCCGGCAACGGCGGCCATCGGTGTGATGAAGCATTCCGCCAGGGGCATGA
Organism: Mesorhizobium sp. M8A.F.Ca.ET.218.01.1.1; assembly: GCF_004791165.1. Taxonomy (GTDB): domain Bacteria; phylum Pseudomonadota; class Alphaproteobacteria; order Rhizobiales; family Rhizobiaceae; genus Mesorhizobium. The sequence continues at coordinate 971,103 of NZ_SRUZ01000001.1, forward strand.
CGGCTGCTTCCATGCGGCGCGCCGTCGGGCCGGCGAAGGTTCGCGGCGCCAAGAAAAATGCCGGGAGCCGCAATTCGGGAAGCTCCTCGACCAGCTCGATCAGGATCGTTTGGAAGCGCGCGACGGCCTGGACGTAGGCGGCGCGACACTCATCAGCCTCGCCAAAGGCCTCGACGATCAGGTCGATCGGCCCATGGTTGAGATGCAGCCGCTTGCCGTCCTGCAGCCAGTGCGCTTGCGGATCTTCCATCACCCCGCCCCGTTCGGACCCACGCGGCGCAATTGCGCCAGCGGCGGCCATGGATTTTGGGTTGCGGCGCCTGTGCCGCGTCGGGGATTGAGATACTCGCCGCCTTTGGCGACGATGTCCGCAACGCTGCGGATCTCCGCCTCGTAGCCGCCGAGCCTGACATAGTCGTCGCGACGCAGCGTGAACTCGATCGGCGCCACCAGCGCCGGCGTCGGCACATAGCCGAAGGCGCCTTCCGGAACCCTGGTGACATCGACCATCAGCGTGATGCCGCCGCCCGGCCAGACATAGACCGGGGCGCCGCCAACGGTGACATAGGTAGTCAGGCCTTGCACCGAACGGGTGAGATTGACCGGGTTTTCGGTGACGCCGGCGCGCAGCGACCCGCCGGCGCCGCCGATGAACAGCACGGTGCACAAGGCCGGCTCGCAATTGTCCTCGATCAGGTTGACCGATTTCCTAAGCCGTTCCGGAAACGGTTTTTCGACCGGCTTCAGGTCGTCATCGAGCTCGTAATAGGCGAACTGCTCGCCGGTGGTCGAAACCATCAGCAGCGACAGGCCCGGGCGCGCGCCCTTCTTGGCGTTCCATTCGCCGAGTATCGACAGCGGATCTGAAATGCTGGTGCCGCCCCAGCCGAGGCCTGGCTCGGACACTTTGAAATAGCGGCCCGGTGTCGAGCGGCGGCCAACGATCTTGATGCCCGTATCCTGCCAGCCCAGCACCTTGCCGGCCTGGTGTTCGGAGACGACACCGGTGATGTGATCGTCGACCACCACGACCTCGTCGACCAGCCCGCGCCATTGCGTGGCAAACATGCCGATCGTGGCCGAGCCGCAGCCGACCCGCATGCGGTGTTCCTGCTTGCCGTCGATGACGGGGGGTTTGCCGGCTTCGACGATGACCGTGGCGCCGCCGTCTATGCTGAGTTCCACCGGTTTGCGGTTGCACAAATTGAGCAAGGCGTCACAGGTGGCGCGGCCTTCCGCCTTGGAACCGCCGGTCAGATGATGCACGCCGCCCAGCGACAGCATCTGCGAACCGTATTCGCCCGTCGTGACATGGCCGATGGCCTCGCCTTCGGCCCGCACGACAGCCGTTTCGGGTCCGATATGACGATCGGTGTCGATCTTCACCTTGACGCCGCAGTAGGAGAAGATGCCTTCGGTCACCACCGTGACGAGATCGACACCCTCGACCTCCTGGCTGACGATGAAGGGAGCGGGCTTGTAGTCGGGATAGGTGGTGCCGGCGCCGATTGCCGTGACGAAGCGGCGGCCGGTGTTGAGCAGCTCGCCGTCCCATTGCTCGCCCTCGGCGACAAAGGGCACCATGGCAGCGCCGGTCTCGGCCGCGTGGTCGAGGATGGTCAGCGGATCCATGCGCACGATCCCGCCGGCGACATTGCCATAGCGGTCGCAGGCGCCGGTGCGGCCGTCGGCGATGTAGCACATGACGGGACAGGCATCGCAGCGGATCTTCTCCGCCACCAGCTTCTCGCCGGGATCATGGGTTTCGAAGCGTTCGGCAAGCTCGCTCATGCGCGTGCCTCCTTCTCGCGGATGGCCGCCAGGATGCGGCTTGGCGTTGCCGGCACCTTGGTGACCAGCACGCCGGTGGCGTGGCGGATGGCGTTGAGGATCGCCGGCGCCGTCGGGATCAGCACGTGCTCGCCCAGGCCCTTGGCGCCGAACGGCCCTTCGGGATCGGGCACCTCGATAAGGATGGTCTCGATCGGCGGCACGTCGCCAATGGTCGGGATGAGATAGTCGTGCAGGTTTTCGGTGCGCCCGGGAATATATTCTTCCATCAACGCCATGCCGATGCCTTGGGCGATGCCGCCTTCGATCTGGCCCTCGGCCAGCAACGGATTGATCGCCTTGCCGACGTCATGCGCCGCCGTGATCTTGATCAGCCTGACAGTGCCGAGTTTGAGGTCGACCTCAAGTTCGGCAATCTGCGCGCCATAGCCATAGACCGCATAGGGTTTGCCCTGGCCCTTGGCATCGAGGGGCAGCGTCGGCGGATCGTATGTCTCTTCGGCGCGGAAGACGAAGCCGTCGGCATTCGCATCGAGCGCGGCAAGGTCGATGCGGCGTGTCGCCTCGCCTTCGCGGATGACGATCACCGCGCCATCCAATTTAAGGGAAGCCTTATCCGAGACATTGGCAAAGCGCAGGATTTTTTCGCGAAGGGCCCGCCCAGCCTTTTCAGCCGCCTTGCCGGTCACGAAAGTCTGTCGCGAGGCCGAAGTCTTGCCGGCGTCTGGGCTGATTGCCGTATCGGCGCTCTTCAGCTGGAATTTCTCCAGCGGCAGGCCGAGCGCGTCGGCGCAGATCTGCGTAATGACGGTGTTGGACCCCTGGCCGATATCGACGGCGCCCTGGTGCAGGATGACGTCGCCCGATGGCGCGATGCCTACCCTAATGGTCGACGGATTGGGCAGCGAGGTGTTGCCGCAACCATACCAGCAGCACGCGACGCCGACACCGCGCTTTCTATCTATGCTGGTGCTGTTGAAAGTATCCGCGTCGGCCGTCGCCCGCGCCCAGTGCAGCCGCAGCGCTTCGAGGCATTCGGCGATGCCGACGCCAGACACCAGAAGCTGCCCGGTAACCGTTTCGGAGCCGTTCCGAAGGCAGTTCTTCAGGCGAAAGTCTAGCCGATCCATGCCGAGCTTGCCCGCAAGCTCGTCATAGAGCGTCTCCTGCATGATCGTCGCCTGCGGCACGCCGAAGCCACGGAAGGCGCCGGCAATCGGACCATGGGTGTGGATGGCGCGGCCCTCGGCACGATAGTTGGGCGTGAGATAAGGGCCGGAGGCATGCACCGGCACGCGGTTGGCGACCGTCGGACCCCAGCTGGCATAGGCGCCGGTGTTGAAATCGCCGGTAAAGACCATGCCGGTGACGTAGCCGTCGGAGGCGGCACCGATGGTGGCCTTCATCTGCGCCGGATGGCGCTTGGTGGTCGACATCATCGATTCGTTGCGGGTGTAGGCAAGGGCCGCGGGCCGTCCCGTCTTGATGGCGACGAGGCCGATCAGAGGCTGCAAGGAAACGTCGAGCTTGGAGCCAAAGCCGCCACCGGTCGCGGTCGGCACGATGCGCACCTTGTTGACGGCAAGGCCGAGCACTTTCGCGGTGTCGTCACGGTCCATGTAAGGCGCCTGGGTGCAGGCGACGACGACAAGCGTGTCGCCGTCGACATATGCATAGCCGGCTTCCGGTTCGATATAGGCGTGCTCGACATAGGAGGTGTCGATCGCGCCGCTCGCGGTGACGGCCGCATTGGCAAGTGCCGCCTCGGGATCGCCGCGTTCGACAAAGCCCTTGGTCAGCAGGTTGTCCGGCCGGTTGCCGTGGATCAGCGCACCACCCTCGGCCTGCGCGTCACGAGGCTGGAGAACATGCGGCAGTTCGGTCCAGCGGATAGGGAAATCCGACAGATCGAGATCGAGGATCGCCTCTCGCTCGCCGGCGACCAGGGCGACCGCCTCGCCGCGAAGCCGGGCAAAGCCTTCGGCCAGCGCCGGCTGGTCGGCGAATGGGCCGATAACGCCGAAACAGTTTTTTCCCGGGATGTCGGCGGCCGTGAAAACACCCGCGATTCCTGGATGCGCCTTGGCCCAGCCGTCGAGGTCGCCGAAATCGAACTTTGCATGATAGTGCGGCGAGCGGACCACCAGCACGGCCAGCGCGTCGGCCGGGAAGGAATCGCCGCCGAATTTCTCGGCGCCGGTCACCTTTGGCACGCCGTCGAGCCTGACCGGCGACGCGCCAATGGCGTGGCCCGAGGCCGGCATCCTCCGATCGAGATCGCGATCCAGTCCATAAAGTTGGCGCTGCCCCACACCCTTACCCTCTCCCCGCAAGGGGCGGGGAGAGGGGGGCGCCAACGCTGGAGCGCTTCCCTTCTCCCCGTCACTATACGGGGAGAAGGCGCCAGCAGGCGGATGAGGGGCGGCGCTGGCAGTTGACCGTTCACTGCCGAACCATCCCGCCTCCATCACCGCCGCGATGATCTTCCGGTAGCCGGTGCAGCGGCAGAGGATGCCGCCCAGCGCATCCTGTACCTCGGTCTCGGTCGGCCTGGGTTTCGTGTCCAGCAACGCGGTTGCGGCGACCAGCAGCGCCGGCGTGCAGATGCCGCATTGCGCGGCGCCATGCGCCAGGAACGAGGCTTGCAACGCCGACAGCCGGCCATTGGCAAGCCCCTCGACCGTCGTCACCGCGGTGCCAGCGGCCGAGGCCGCCGGCATCAGGCAGGCGCAGACGGGGTTGCCGTCGACCAGCACCGTGCAGGCGCCGCAGTCGCCGGCATCGCAGCCGACCTTTGTGCCGGTCAGCCGCAATTCATCGCGCAATACCGAAGACAGCCTGCGCAGCGGCGGCACGTTGACCGAGACAGCGGCGCCATTGACCGCGAAGGCGATATCGGCGCGATCCATGCTCATGCGGCCACCTTGTCGCCTGCTGGCGTCTCCGTGGCCGCGAGCACGGCGCGGGCAACGATCTCGCGCACCGCGTCAAGCCGGTATTCGGCGCTGCCGCGCACATCGGCGATCGGCGACAGCTCAACCATCGGCGCCGACCGGACCGCGACGACAAGCCCGGCGCCGACGGCAAGGCCGCGCAGCGCCGTCTCGACCCCGGCCAACCGCCTGGCGACGGCGGAACACGAGCCGACGGCCACGGCCGCATCCGCGACAGTGCCGTCCTCGACAACCAGACGCGCCGCCACCATGGCGATGGAGATGACGAGATAACGCCGGGCGCCGAGCTTGACGAAGGCCGATGTGCCGGAGGGTTTCGGCACGCGGATGGCAGTCACCATCTCGCCAGGCTGCAAGGCGGTACGGCGGTTGCCGAGGACGAACTGCGACAAGGGCAGATAGCGTGTCGCCGCCACCGAGCGCAGTTCTACCTCGGCGTCGAGCACGAGCAGGCCCGGCACACCATCGGCGGCAGGTGAAGCGTTGCAGAGATTGCCGGCGACCGAGGCGACGTTCTGGATCTGCGCCGAGCCGACCTCCCGCGCCGCCTGTTTCAAGGCGTCAAAGGCTGGCGGCAAGGGGTGGCGGATGACATCGGTCCATGTCGTGCGCGCGCCGACGATCCAGTGGCTGGCGGTTTCGGCGATGCCGCGCAGCGTTGTCAGGCCGTTGACATCGAGGACATTGTCGCGAAACGGCTTGCTTCCCTGTACCGGATAGAAATCCGTGCCGCCGGCAAGAATGCGCCAGGTGCCGCCGCCAAGCAGCGCGAGCGCCTCGTCGACCGTGGTGGGTTTCGCGTAACGGATCACGCTTTCCTTCCCAGTAAGATGGGCCTTCCCAACACAAAATGGGCTTTCCCAACAAGATGGGCCTTCCCAGAGATCGGCCCTCCCAAGACGTTTCGCCTGGGAATATCCTGCCGGCTTTCGATCCAGCAAATTCATTCGTATGCAAATGATATCAAGACGGCGGAATTTGTCAAAGCCAGAGTTTACGCCGGTGCCCATGTGGCGGGCATCGCCACGTATTTGTTATTCCGCTGGAGGTTGACGCGGCCCGCCATCTGGTCAAGTTTCTCCCTCCGGTCGCGCCAGCGGCTTCTTCTTTCGCCGGGCGCCTCATTCGGAGCCCGACCGCAGCCTGACAGGAAGGAAACTCCATGGCCGACGAAGCGCTCGTTGTCATCGACCTGCAGAACGACTTTTGCCCGGGCGGCGCGCTGGCCGTTGCCGGCGGCGACGAGATCGTGCCGCTGGTCAACGACATGATCCGGCGAACCGACCATGTCGTGCTGACGCAGGACTGGCACCCCGCCGGCCATTCCAGCTTTGCCTCCAGCCATCCGGGTTCGCAGCCCTATTCGACGATCGAAATGCCATACGGTGCGCAGACCTTGTGGCCGGACCATTGCATCCAGGGCAGTCTCGGTTCGGATTTCCACTCGGGGCTGGCCTGGACCAAGGCCGAACTCGTCATCCGCAAGGGATTTCGTCCCGCCATCGACAGTTACTCCGCCTTCTTCGAGAACGATCCCGCGACGCCCACCGGACTCGCCGGTTATCTCCGGGAACGCGGCATCGACACGCTGATCCTGGTCGGCCTGGCGACCGATTTCTGCGTCGCCTTCTCGGCGCTGGATGCGGTCAAACAGGGGTTTAGAACCACGGTCAGGCTCGATGCCTGCCGTGGCATCGATCTCAACGGATCGCTCGAGACAATGCTGGCGAGAATGCGCGACGCCGGCGTGACGCTCGAAGATCATACGTCGGACTGACCGCACCGTGGCGGGCAGAGGGGGATGCATGCCGATGGCGATCGGGGCGGCCGGCGCGATCATCGTCGCGCTGCTGTTTCCGGCATCGGCCTTGGCGGCAGAAGAGCATGGCCTGCCGGGCGCCGCCATGTCGCTCTGGTGGGCGCTGCCTTTTGCCGGACTGCTCCTGTCGATCGCCACCGGTCCGCTGCTGTTCCACCATGTCTGGGAACACCACTACGGCAAGATCGCTGCCTTGTGGGCGGCGCTGGTGATCGTGCCGCTCGCGGTCGCCTTCGGCACCCCGGCGGCAACCGAGGCGGTGCTGCACGCGCTGCTCACCGAATACATGTCGTTCATTGTCCTGCTGTTTGCGCTCTACACGATTTCAGGCGGCATCCTGCTTGCCGGCAACATCCACGGGACACCGCTGGTCAATGCCGGACTGCTGGTCGTCGGGGCGGCGCTTGCCTCGGTGATCGGCACGACGGGCGCCTCGATGATCCTGATCCGGCCGATCCTGCGCGCCAACGACAACAGGCCTTTCAATGCCCATGTCGTCATCTTCTTCATTTTCCTGGTGTCCAACATTGGCGGCTCGCTGACGCCGCTCGGCGACCCGCCGCTGTTCGTCGGCTTCCTGCGCGGCGTCGATTTCTTCTGGACGACCGCCAGTCTCTGGCGCGAGACGCTGTTCGTCGTGGTGGTCGTGCTCGCCGTCTTCCTGGCGATCGACCTCATCCTGCACCGGCGCGAGGCCGGGGCACCGAAGATCAAGGACCCAACACCGGACACGAAAGTGCGCCTGCGCGGCCTGGCCAACGTCCCGCTGCTGGCCGGTGTGATCGGCGCCATCCTGCTGTCGGCGGCCTGGAAGCCGGACGTGAGCTTTTCCGTGTTCGGCGTCGGTCTCGAACTGCAGAACCTGGTACGCGACGCGATCATCCTCGCGCTGGCCCTGCTATCGCTTCCCCTCTCCTACAAGAGCCACCGTCAAGCAAACGGCTTCAACTGGGGACCGATCGCGGAAGTGGCCAAGTTGTTTGCCGGCATCTTTATCTGCATCGTTCCGGTCGTCGCCATTTTGAGAGCCGGCCATGACGGCGCGCTGGCGCCGCTGGTCGCGCTCGTCACCTCGGCGCAAGGCACACCCAACGACCTCGCCTATTTCTGGCTGACCGGGGCGCTGTCGTCCTTCCTCGACAATGCGCCGACCTATCTGGTGTTTTTCGAGCTGGCCGGCGGCGACCCCCAACACCTGATGACGGAGTTCGCCTCGACGCTTGCCGCGATCTCGGCGGGCGCTGTGTTCATGGGCGCCAACACCTATATCGGCAACGCGCCCAACTTCATGGTCTATGCCATTGCCAGGCATCGTGGCGTCAAGATGCCGGGCTTCTTCGGCTATATGCTGTGGTCCGGGCTGGTGCTGATTCCGACCTTCTTGATCGCCGGCTTTCTGTTTCTCGGTTGATCAGCCGACACCGACATAGCGCCTGACCGCTGACGGGTCGGCGCGCAGGGCGTCGACATCGACGGTCTCGCGGTTGCGGCCGTTCTCGATGAACGAGACTCGGTCGGCGACCGACAACACAGCGTCGACCCGCTGCTCGACCAGGATGGTGGAGACGCCCAGCTCGCGCAGCTTCGATACAGTCTCGCGGATCTTGGCGATCATGGACGGCATCAACCCTTCGGTCGGTTCGTCGAGCAAAAGCACCTGCGGCTCGAGACAGAGCGCACGCGCCATGGCCAGCATCTGCTGCTCGCCGCCGGACAAGGTGCCGGAGCGCTGCCGCAGCCGCTGGCGCAGCAGCGGGAAAAGGTCGAGGACGTTCTCGCGTGTCGCCTTGCCCTTGCCGCGCGCCATCAGCCCGATCTCGATGTTTTCAGCCACCGTCATCTCGGCGAACAGCCGCCTTCCCTGCGGTACATAGGCGACGCCGGCCTTCGGTACTTCATGCGCCGGCAGGCCGGTCAACTCCCGGCCGGCGAGCCTGATCGAGCCGCCATTCGCGGGAACCAGGCCCATGATCGCCTTCAGCGTCGTCGTCTTGCCGGCGCCATTGCGGCCGAACAGGCACAGCACCTCGCCCTTGTTCAGCACGAGATCGAGCCCGTAGAGCACCTGGACCTCGCCATAGAAGCAGTCCAGCCCCGAGATCACCAATGCATCGGTCATGGGGCGGTCCCCAGATAGGCGTCCTGCACCGCCGCGTCGTTTCGGATCGCTTCGGGCGCGCCCTCGGCCAGGATCCTGCCGGCGTTGAAGACGGTGATGCGGTCAGCCAGATGCATGACCACAGGCATGTTGTGCTCGATCAGCAGCACGGTGGCGCTCTTGGCGATGTCGCGTACCAGCTCGACGAAATTGTCGATCTCGCTATCGGCAAGGCCTTGCGTCGGCTCGTCGAGGATCAGCAGGCGCGGTTTCAGCGCCAGGCCCATCGCCACTTCGAGCAACCGCTGATGCCCGTAGGACAATTGCCCGGCCGGCATATGGGCGCGGCCGGCCAGCCCAGTGCGTTCGAGCGCCGACATGACGCCGGCGCGCACCGCACCCTTCGAGCGGCCGTCGCTCAGCGTGCGCTGCACCGGCAGCGCGACATTGTCATAGGCGCTCAGGTTGGCGAAGACGCTGGTGATCTGGAAGGTGTAGGCGATGCCCTGGCGGACCCTGACATAGGCCGGCAGGCCGGTGATGTCGGCGCCGTCGAAGAGGATCGCTCCCGAAGATGGCCGGATGCGGCCGCTGACCAGGCTGACGAAAGTGGTCTTGCCTGCCCCGTTGGGGCCGATGACGGCGCGGATTTCTCCGGGCATCAAGGTGAAGTCGACGCTGTCGACGGCGCGCAGGCCGCCGAAATTGCGCGACAGGCCCTTGGTGGTCAAAAGCGGCGTCATGGCAGCCATCCGAGCCAGCGCTGGCGGATGCTGCCGAGAATGCCCTTGGGGAAGAACAGCACCAGCAGGATCAGCGCGATGCCGACGATCAGCAGATAGGCCGATGTGTAGCCGCTGGTGACGTCGATGACATAGTACATGAACAGCGTGCCGATCAGCGGTCCGAGCGTCGTGGCGGCACCCCCGAGCAGCACCCACAGCAGCGGCAGGATCGAGTATTGCACCGAGGCGAAGCTCGAGCCGACATAGCCGAACAGCAGCGCGTAGGCGGCACCCGAGGCAGCGCAGATCGTGCCGGAGACGACGACGGCGGCGAGCTTGTTGGAGAAGGTGTCGTAGCCCAGCATCTTCGTGCGTTCTTCGTTCTCGCGGATGGCGACCAACACGCGGCCATAGCGGGACCGGACGATGGCGAGCGTGATCAGCAGCACGAGCGAGAACAGCGACAGCGCGCAGATATAGCGCACGGTCGGGTTGGTGAGGTCGAGCGAGGTTGCACCGAAAGAGAGGACCCGCGCCGGCTGCGGCACCACCATGCCCTGGTCGCCCCCGGTCCAAGCCGCGAAATAGAGGATGGCGAGATAAAACACCTGGGCGAACATCATGGTGACGATCATGAAGGCGACACCCGTGGTGCGCAGCGCCAGAAGGCCAATGATCAGGGAGAGGACGGCACCACAACCGAGACCGGCGCCGAATGCCGCGGGCACGCTCCAGCCGAGCTGGATGACGGCGAGCCCGGCGCCATAGAGCCCGGCGCCGAAGAACATGGCGTGGCCCAAACTGAGCAGGCCGACATAGCCGAACAGCATGTTGTAACCCATGGCAAAGACCGCCAGCACCATGATGCGGGCGAGCACGCCGTGATAGTACTCCGGCAAAAGGAAGCTCAGCACGAAGAGCAGGGCGATGGCGCCGAGATGCAGCGCGTAGGCCTTTGCCGGCGAAGCTTCGCTCATCGCGATGCCGTCCCGAACAGGCCTTGCGGCCGGAACACCAGCACCATGGCGACCAGCAGCGTGGCGATGATCTTGGCCAAGGTCGGCGAGAAGAACATCGAGATGATGCCGTCGGACAGGCCGATCAGCACGGCGGCGACGACGGTGCCGCGCAGCGAGCCGAGGCCGCCGATGATGACGACGATGAAGGACAAGAGCAGCGGGTCCTGTCCCATCAGGTAGTGCGCCTGGCTGATCGGCACGATCAGCACCGCAGCGATCGCCGCCAGCATGGCGCCAAGCGCGAAGACGCCGCCATAGACGCGGCCGACAGAGATGCCGAAGGCTTGCGCCGTCTCGCTGTCGTACTGCGTGGCGCGCATGATGAGGCCGATCTTCGTGCGCGTCAGCACCAGCCATGTCGCGATCAACAGGACAGCGGATGCGGCGATGATCGACAGCTTGTAGCCGGAATAGCCGAACCACGGCAGAAGGATGCGATAGCTGAAGGGCGGCTCCACCGGCCGCGCTTCGGGACCATAGAAAGTCAACGCCAGCTGCTGGATGATGTAGAGCATGCCGATGGTGGCGACGATGGTGGCTTCAGGGTTGTAATTGAGCCGGCGCAGCACCAGCCGTTCGGCGACCACCGCGACGGCGCCGACGATCAGTGGCGCGATCACCAGCGCCGCCAGGAAGCCGAGCGCGGGGTGGCCGCCGATTGCTGATGTGATCGCCCAGGCAAGCACGGCGCCGAGCATGAAGAACTCGCCGTGGGCGACGTTGACGACACGCATGACGCCGAACACCAGCGACAAGCCCAGCGCCGTCAGCGCCAGCACGGCCGAGGTGACGAGGCCTTCGAGGGTTGCCAGGAGGAGATGAGGTCCGAAGTGCATTGATTACACGCTTGATAGGGCGGCGCGAAGCGCCCCCCTCTGCCCTGCCGGACATCTCCCCCTCAAGGGGGGAGATTGGCGGTACCTGCGACGGCTCTTTTTTTCCATCGTCTGCGATTGGCGAAACCCGCCGTAAAATCCAATCTCCCCCCTTGAGGGGGAGATGTCCGGCAGGACAGAGAGGGGGGCCTGGGCGCTCACGCTTGCTGGAAAAGCAACGCCTACAGCGCCTGCGTCGTGTAATCCCCTTCGGCCTCGTAAAGCCCGTCCTCGATCTTGGTCTTGTGCACGACCTTGAGCTTGCCGCCTTCGACCTTGGAGATGTTCTGGATGCCAAAGCACTGATGAATCTTGCCGTTGAAGGTTTTCGGCCCTTGCGGATGCTCAGGCCCTTCGGCGAATTCCTTCAGCGCTTCGGTCGCCTCGACCAGCTTGGCGCGATCTTCCGGTCCCTTGTAGCCGGCGTCTTCCATCGCCTTCTTGACGACGTAGAGCGTCTCCCAGCAGCCGAACATGTGCGCGGCGGTGGAGACATCCTTGGGATCGCCGACAGCGGCGCCATTGTCGTCGATGCCGACGGCGGCGCGATAGGCTTTCTGCGCGGCGGAATCATCCGGTTGCGCATAGCGCGGCGAGCCCTCCCAAAAGTGGCTGCCGTCGAGGAATTCCAGGCCGGGGCTATTGATGTCGGTGGCTTCGAGCGAATCGATGAAACCGAACAATTGCGGCCGGTTGGAGCCGTAGAATTCGCCGAGTTCCTTGACGAAGGTGAGCACCGCCGGTCCGACCATCACATGGTAGATCACCTCGGTCTCGGCCGGGATCTGCGGGAAATATTTGGTGAAGGACGATTCCGTCGGCGGAATGGCGATCTGGGCAATCACCTCGGCGCCTTGCGCCTTCAGCGCCGGCGGCAGGTAGTCGCGATGGTCGTAGCCGAAGGCGAAATCGGGGAATATTTGCGTCACCTTCTTGCCGGCATTGGCCGCGATCCACGGCGCCATCGACTGGATCTGGCTCTTCACATCGGTGATGCCGGGCTGGAAGACGTAACGGTTGAGCTTGGTCGAGGCGACGTGGTGGCCTTCGCTGACGACGAAATAGGGCATCTTGGCTTCGCCGGCGGCGGGCGCCGAGCCGATGACGACATGCGAGAACAGCGTGCCGAAGACGATGTCGGTCTTGTGCTGTGTGGCGAACTTGCCGACCACCTCGGCGCCGCGGCCAGGATCGGTGCCGTCATCCTCGATGATGACCTCGACCTGACGGCCATTGATGCCGCCGGCGGCATTGATCGCCTTGATCGCGGCGGCGGTGGTCTTCTCATACCAGCGGCCATAGGCGGCGCCGATGCCGGTTCGGTGCGACTGGAAACCGATCTTGATCGGCGCCGAGCTTTGCGCCTGGGAATAGCGGACAAAGCCGGGCGCCATGGCGAGACCGGCGCCGGCGGCGAGACCCTTCAGCGCATTGCGGCGGGTAAGTGTGGTTTTGGAGAGGTCAAAAAATCCGTTCTTGTCAGTCACGTTCGTTCCCCTGTTTTTGCGTTTTGACCAACGATAAGGCGGCTCGAACATCCTCGGCAAGAGGATGCAAAATTGCATGTGTACAAACTAAATCACCAAAGGCTTGGCCTGGCAAGCGAGCTTTCCGTGGCGGCAAGCCCGCACGGGATGGCTTGTCTCATCCGACCGTCGGCGTGGCAAGCAGCCAAAGACCGAAAATGGTGTAGGCGATCATCAAAACAGTGAGCGGAAACTGGCTGAGCGCGGCGCGAGTGGGCTGGGGATGCAGGCGCCAGGCAAAGCCGTGGGCGACGAGAACCGCCAGCACATGGCCAAGGATGATGGCGCTGGCCTGGACATTCCACAGCCACCATGCGGAGCCGGCGCCGGCAACGATGCCGGCTTCGACCTGCATGTCGGCGGTGCCGAACAGGTTCCAGCCCAGCGCGAATGGATCGGACAGGGAGGCCAAAGCATACTGGCCGTCGACCAGCAGCGCCGTCAGATAGTGCGCGACATGATAGGCGAGCGCGATCGGCACGATCGACCACACCAGCAGTCCCGCCGACTGGGCGAGAGACCGATCGCTGCGGGCAAGACGCTGGCCGAGAAAGACGGCGAGAAGGAACACCGCTGTCAGCAGCGCGAATGTCATACCGAGTCCCAGCGTGCCGCTGTCGATCACCGCCGTGCGGCCGGGAAATTCCAGCGGGTTGATGCCGAACAGGCCGAGCCAGAAGAAGGTTTTCGACAGGCCGTCGAACGAGACCGAGGACAGAGCGAGCAGCAGGAACGCCATGCCGCTGGCCGGCAAGGGCTCGGCCGCGAGCAGCTTGGCACCTGGCCAGCACAGCGCAAGCCGGCCGTCATCGTCGCGCGCGACCGGCGCGAAGCGCGCCACCATCGAGAAGAAGATGCCGAGGAATTCGCCGCCACGGCTCCACTTGTCGTAGCCGAACACCCGCATGGCGATGAGGGTAACCAGCCAATAGAGGCCGGCGGCAAAGGCAAGCCGTGCCGGATCATCGGGCGCAGGATCGATGAGTTCGAACCAGGCAAAGGCCAGGAACAGGATGACGGCCGGCCAGCAGCCAAGCCATTGCGGAAGTTGCCTGGCCACCTCATCGCCTCTGCCCGTCAGGCGGGACAGCAACCGCCAGGGGCCGTACCACGGGTTGAGCCACGACCAGAGATCGCCGAACACCCCTTGCAGCAGGGTCAGCCCGGTCCATAGCAGCGTCCATACCACCAGCGGCAGCGGGTTAGAGAGCGGATCGCGGCTGCCGAAGGGGCCGGCGGTGATGAGGATTACAAAGCCGGCAAAGGACACTAAGCTGATAGTGGCTCGGGCACTGTCACTGAATGTGAAAAGCGGCAGGCGCCGACGCCAGAAACGGTCGAGGGAAGCAGGTGGGAGCAATGCCAGGACGAGGAAACTGGCTGCTACGGCGAAGGCGCCGCCGATGAGATAATAGCCGGTTGGAAGGAGCAGGACGTGGCCACGGTCGGAGGCGTGGGCGAAGGCGGGGGTGGGTAAGACGAGCCCCAAAGCGGCAGACAGCAACGCTAATGACCAGCGACAGCCCTCTACGGCGGGACTCGACCTCTCCAAGATCCCGCCTACCTCCTCAAACCTTGACCAGTTGCTCCACGCGATCCTTAGCGCCAAAAATCCGCAAATACCGCTCGATCTCCTTGAGATCGCCGGTCGCCTTGGCCGGGTTGTCGGACAGTTTCACCGCCGGCCTGCCATTGGCCTCGGTCACCTTGCAGACCAGCGATATGGCATCGAGGCTGTTGGTCTCCGTCGGCGCGCAGCCTTCGAAATCATTCGTCAGGTTGGTGCCCCAGCCGAAGGACATGCGCACCTTGCCTTTGAAGTGGCGGTAGGTTTCCTCGATGCTCTCCACCTCGAGCCCGTCGGAGAAGATCAGCAGCTTCTGCCTGGGGTCCTTGCCCTTCTCGCGCCACCAGTCGATGATTTTTTCGCCGCCCTCGATCGGCGGCGCGCTGTCGGGACGGAAGCCCGTCCAGTCGGCGACCCAGTCCGGCGCGTCGCGCAGGAAGGAAGCGGTGCCGAAGGCGTCGGGCAGCACGATCAGCAGATTGCCGCCATAGTAACGCTGCCAATCCTGCAGCACCTTGTAGGGTGACTGCTTCAGCTCTTTTTCCGAATTGGCGAGTGCCGCAAACACCATCGGCAGTTCATGCGCGTTGGTGCCGAGCGCTTCGAGGTCGTTGTCCATGGCCAGAAGCACATTGGAGGTGCCGGTGAAGGCTTCGCCAATGCCTTCCTTCAGCGCCTCGACGCACCAGCGCTGCCACAGGAAGGAATGGCGCCGCCGGGTGCCGAAATCGGAAATGCGGATGCCGGGCAGCGCCTTCAGCCGTTCGGTCTTGGCCCACATCTTGGCCTTGGCGCGGGCATAGAGCACGTCGAGCGCGAACGGCCCGAACGACCGCAATGCGGCCCGCGAACGCAATTCGTTGATGATGGCGAGCGCGGGGATCTCCCACAGCGTGGTGTACATCCACGGGCCGGAGAAGGAGAGCTCGTACTGGCCGTCATGCCTGGAGAGCTCATAGTCGGGCAGCCGGAAGCCTTCCAGCCAGGCGAGGAATTCCGGTTCGAAAATCTGCTTGCGGCCGTAGAAATTGTTGCCGCCGAGCCAGATCATCTCCTTCTTGGAGAAGCGCAGCGTGCGGGCATGGTCGAGTTGTTCGCGCAACTCGCCTTCGTCGATCTCGTCGGCGAGCCGAACCGAGGTGGTGCGGTTGATCAGCGAAAAAGTGGCATCGACCTTGGGATACATCCCCCAGATCATCTGCAGCATCAAAAGCTTGTAAAAATCGGTATCGAGCAGGCTGCGCACGATCGGGTCGAGCTTCCAGGTGTGGTTGTAGACGCGCCGCGCAATATCGGTCTTGGCCATGTCTCGTTACCGCCTTCGCTGCTCTGCCACCACAATAGCGACAGGCCTCATAGCATCGAATTGACCAAAACGCTCCCCGCTTTCAGGCTGGCCCGACAAAAAGAAAGCCCTGCGTGCGGCTACGAGGGTTTGCCGCCCATCACCTTGAGCGCTGGACGTTTGCGGCGGGTGACGAGGCGGCCCGCCACGGGGGCGCCGGCGCGGCCGTCATCCCCCGCCTTCTCGGCGAACAGCCAGTCCATGAACACCTGCACGATCGGCGTCGCCCGCATTTCGTTGCGGCAAACGACATAGAAATCATCGACCGCCGGCACCGACAGGCTGAACGGAGCGACCAGCATGCCCCTGGCCAGCAGCGCGCTTGCCGTCACCGAGTCGCCCAGCGCCACGCCATGGCCGTGCACCGCGGCCTCCGCCGTCATGCGCGCATCGCCGAGATGATGGCGCCGACCGCGCTCCAGGTCCAGCGCGTCGGCGGCGGCCAGCCAGGTGTGCCACTCGCGGCCATCGTCACCATGCAGCAAGACATGGTCGGCGAGGTCGCGAACATTGCGGATCGGCCGGTTGTTGATCAGCGTCGGGCTGACCACCGGGAACAGCTCCAGGCCCGACCATTTGCGCATCCAGCAATCGGTCCAGCTGCCATCGCCATAGTGCACGCAGACATCGATATGCGGCGCCCGGATATCCCTTGGGTCGTTGGAGGGGATGAGCGTCAGCTGGATATCAGGATATTGCGCGGTGAAGCTGCCGAGCCTCGGCGTCATCCACAAAAGCAGCAGTGCCGGCACGCAGGACACCGACAGCGCGCCGCTGCTTGCCGGCCGCGTCAGCCTTTGCGTTGCGGCGGCGATGCCGTCGAAGGCCGTCGACACCGCCGGCAAAAGTTCGGCGCCATGCGGGGTCAACTTGACCCGCTGGCCGACGCGTTCGAACAGCTTGACGCCGAGCGATTGCTCCAGCGCCTTGATCTGGTGGCTGACGGCGCCATGCGTGACATTCAGCTCACTCGCCGCCTTGGTCAGCGAGGCATGGCGCGCCGTGGCCTCGAAGGCGCGCAGCGGGTTGAGAGGTGGCAGGCGCTTGGCCATGGGCGCTCGGCTTCATTGTGAGATTTTCTCACAGAAACCACCCTAACAATATCAATTGCTTTTTCAATGCGGCTGCCGGACACTTTTGCCTGGAACAACATCAAGACGTGAAATCTGCATGCAGCCAGCGGGACAGCGGCCCGGCCGGATGACGGTCGGTTCGCCCGAGATCACCGACGGCGACACTGCATCACTTGAGGAGGAGCGGATATGGGATACGATCGCGGCAAGCTCGACGCGCTGCGTCGCAAATATGGCGAGAGCCATGGCGGCGAGATGTTCGACCCGAAATTCCGCAAGGTCGCCGACAAGATCTTTTCCAAGAGCGGCACGCGGCTGGCGCCCTATTCCGGCATCCCGACGTTCCTCACGGCGCCTTATCGCGAAATCGCCGCTGACAATCCGGACTTCGGCGATCTGCAGGTGGCGATCATTGGCGTGCCGATGGATCTTGGCGTCACCAACCGGCCGGGCTCGCGCTTCGGGCCGCGCGCATTGCGTGCGATCGAGCGCATCGGCCCCTACAATCATGTGCTGGAATGCGCGCCGACGCATGAGCTCAGGGTCGCCGACATCGGCGACGTTCCGTTCCAGAGCCGCTACAGGCTGGAGACCAGCCATGAGGATATCGAGCGGCGCATCAACCAGATCGTCGACGCCGGTGTCATCCCATTGTCGGTCGGTGGCGACCACTCGATCACGCACCCGATCCTGAAGGCTGTCGGCAAGAAGGCGCCGGTCGGGCTCATCCACATCGACGCCCATTGCGACACCAGCGGGCTGTTCGACCTGACCAAATTCCACCACGGCGGACCGTTCCGCAATGCGGTGCTGGACGGCGTGCTCGATCCGACGCGCACCATCCAGATCGGCATACGCGGCGCCGCCGAGTATCTGTGGGAGTTCACCTACGAGTCCGGGATGACCGTGGTCCATGCCGAGGAGGTGACCGGTCTCGGCATTCCCGCCATCATCGAGAAGGCGCGCAGGATCGTTGGCGAAGGCCCGACCTACGTGTCCTTCGACATCGACAGCGTCGATCCGGCCTTCGCGCCAGGCACCGGCACGCCGGAAGTCGGCGGGCTGACCACGCGCGAAGTCCTCGAATTGCTGCGCGGCCTCAAGGGCCTCAACATCGTCGGTGGCGACGTCGTCGAGGTGGCGCCGCAATATGACGCGACCACCAACACCGCGCATGCCGGCGCCCAGGTGCTGTTCGAAATCCTGAGCCTGATGGTGTTCAGCCCGGCCCTGGCCGGCAAGGGAGCCTGACGGCCGGAAAGCAAAGGCGGCCGCCGCGCTGGAGCCGGCGGCCGACCCAAACAATCAAAAGCATCCAGAAGGGGAATGACAATGACAATCCGATCGACGTTCAAATCATCCATCGCCGCCGTCCTGGTACTAGGCGCGGCAGGTCTCGGCCTCGCCACGCAGGCGGCCAAGGCCGACGCGCTGGCCGATATCACCAAGGCCGGCACGATCAATGTCGGCGTCTTCGCCGACTTCCCGCCCTTCTCCTCGGCCAGTGCCGACATGAGCCTCAAGGGCTACGACATTGATGTCGCGCAGTACATCGCCGACACGCTCAAGGTGAAGCTCAACACCGTGGCCGTCACCGGCCAGAACCGCATCCCTTACCTCAACGACCACCGCGTCGACATCCTGATGAGCGTCGGCTACTCGAAGGAGCGCGAGCAGGTCATCGACTTCGCCGCCGCCTACGCGCCGTACTACATCGCGGTGATCGGTCCGGCGGCGATGTCGGTGAAGGGCAAGGAAGACCTTGCCGGCAAGTCGATCGCCGTCAATCGCGGCACGCTGGAAGACACCTCGCTCACCGAGGCAGCGCCCGCTTCTGCCGACATCAAGCGCTTCGACAACTACAATTCGGTGATCCAGGCCTTCATTTCCGGCCAGACCCAGTTGATGGTCGTCGGCAACGATGTCGGCGCCCAGGTTCTGGCGAAGCAGGACGTGCTGAAGCCGGAACAGAAGTTCCAGCTTCTGACCTCGCCCTCGCATATCGGCCTCAACAAGAATGAGGATGCCCTCAAGAAGGCCGTCAACGATGCCGTCGCCAAGATGCTGGCTGACGGCAAGCTGGATGAAAGCTCGAAGGCCTGGCTGAAGACGCCGCTCAACCCCGACAACCTCAAGGATTGAGCTGCCGTGGCCTTCGGCTGGCTTCCAGGTGCCGTGAGCGACATCGCCCACGGCGCCGCCACGACGATCCTTTTGATCGCCGTGACAACGCTGGCGGAAACGCTGCTCAGCATCCTGGGGGCCGCCGGACGGCGAAACGGTCCCGCTCTGCTGCGCCACGCCATCGCCTGGTATGTCGAGGTGATGCGCAACACGCCTTTCCTGGTGCAGCTGTTTTTCATCTTCTTCGGTCTGCCGAGCCTCGGCATCAGGCTCGACCCGATCCTCGCGGCCATGCTGGCGATGACGCTCAACATGGCCGCCTATACGATCGAAATCGTCGGCGCCGGGCTCGACGCGGTGCCGCACGGGCAGACGGAAGCGGCGCTGGCACTCGGGCTGCGGCCGCGCCAGGTGTTCATCAAGATCGTACTGCCGCAGGCGCTCAAGGTGATTTATCCCGCGCTGACCAGCCAGATCGTCATCATGATGCTGGAGTCGGCCGTCGTGTCGCAGATCGCCGTGCGCGAGCTGACCTATGAGGCCGACATGCTGCAGGCGCGCACTTTTCGCTCGTTCGAGACCTATTTCGTCGTGACGCTGGTCTATCTCGCCCTGTCGATGGCCCTGCGCCGGCTGCTGGTCACCGGCGGGCGCCGCGCGCTCGGAGCTGGCGTGTCATGATCGAGTTCACCCTCTGGGACATCGTGCGCAACCTGCTGCTGGCCACACGCTGGACGGTGCTGTTGTCGCTGGCTGCCTTTGTCGGCGGCGCCGTGGTCGGGATGGCGGTGCTGTTCCTGCGGATTTCCAGGAACAAATGGAGCCGGCGCCTTGCCTCCGGCTATATCGCGCTGTTCCAGGGAACGCCGCTGTTGATGCAGCTCTTCCTGATGTTCTTCGGTCTGCCGATGCTCGGCCTACGCATCGAGCCCTGGACGGCGGCCGTGCTCGGCCTGACCTTCTTCGCCAGCGCCTATCTGGCCGAGATCTGGCGCTCCGGTGTCGACGCGCTGCCGCTTGGTCAATGGGATGCCGGAGCCAGCCTCGGCCTGCACTATCTGCAGGAACTCAGGCTGATCATCCTGCCGCAGGCGTTCGCCATCACCCGCGCGCCGACCGTCGGGTTCCTGGTGCAATTGATCAAGTCGACAGCGCTGACCTCGATCATCGGCTTCGAGGAGCTGGTGCGGACCTCGAACGCCATCAACAACGCCACTTTCGAGCCGTTCAAAGTCTACGGACTGGTGGCGCTCATCTTCTTCGTCATGTGCTTTCCACTGACGCAATATGCGCGCAGACTTGAGAAGCGAGCGTCGGCGATCTGAGCCGCGAGAGCACGTTGCGTTGGCCAACATCGACCGCGACTACATTGAGTGATTTCGGTGGTGGCTTGACCTGCGCTGAAGGCCGGCGGCGGGCATTATCGCGCAGGCCGCACGCGAATGAAGGCGGCACATGGAGAAGCCGTTTGGCAGCTCCAGCGCTTTACATCTGCAGCCGGTCACCTAGTTTTAGAGTTTCGCGCCGCGCACTTTGGTGCGTGGATGATCGAAAACGGGACCGTGACCTCTGGCCGGTCCCCTCAAAAAGCTCCCAAAAGGATAACTGCCATGACACAGGCCAAGAATGGCGACACCGTGCGCATCAATTATACTGGATGTCTGGCCGACGGCACTCAATTCGACGCTTCCGGCGGCGAACCGTTGCAATTCACCCTGGGTGAAGGGCAGGTGATCTCCGGTCTTGAAACCCATGTCGAGGGCATGGAGGTCGGCGCGAAAAGCACCGTCACCGTTCCCGCCGAAGCCGCCTATGGCCCCCACCGCCCCGAAGCGGTCATGACCATCGACCGCGCCCGCGTGCCGGATAACATCAATGTCGATATCGGTACCCGATTGCAGGTCAGAACCAGCGAGGGGCGCCCCATGCCGGTAACGGTCGTCGGCGTGAACGACGCCAGCGTCAAGCTAGACGGCAATCATCCGTTGGCCGGAAAGGACCTGGTGTTCGACGTTGAACTGGTCGAGATCGTCCAGGCGGCGTAGTTCCGGCGTCAACGGGATGAATCACGACTGAAAGTTCGGTGTTCTTCGTCGCGGTGGCGGCGCTGGTGTTCGGGTCGATCGCCGGGTTCGGCGATATCCGCAGGCTGCTCTGCGCGACGTCGTCGGACGGCAACTGATTGAGCCAGACGAAAACGGGAATTGCCCAACCAATGGCAAGGACCAGGAATGACAAGGTGAACGCGATCACCCGGCGTTGGGGCCCCTCATCGTGCTTGGGTGGCGCCGGGTGGCTCGGCCAGGGTGAGCTGATTGCCGTCCGGATCGCGAATATGCGCCACCCTGCCGAAATCGCCGGCTTTTTCTTTTCCCAGGGTCAGGCCCACGCGTTCCAGCGATGCACGGGCCTTGTCCATGTTTGGCACGACGATCGTGCACATGCTTGATCCAGCGTTGCTTTCATTGAGAAATATCTGGATGTTTGCGCCCGCGACGCCACGCCACTGGATCAGGCTGTCCATGGGACGGTCGTCCGGCCGGCGTTCGAACAGGAGTGTGTAAAAGCGCTCCGACGCTGCCATATTCGTCGTGGCCAGAGCGGCGTAAATACCTTGGATATCCATCGTGTGCCTCAATCCTGATTGAAATCCGCCAACGCTTGAACATTGAGTGAGTTCCGCATTTGGCGCGATTTCGGCAGGTCTGGCGTCTCGGCGCTTCTGATAGCGCCATTTGATGAGCAGCGATGTTGAGCCATGCGGCCCTTTGCTATCGGCACCCGTGGTCTCAATGTCCGAACGCCAGCGACGGCGCGATGCGGTTGCGCCGCAGCCAGCGCGCCAGAAGCAGCGCCGCCACCACGGCCAGCCCCGATGACAGGCCGATCCAGATGCCGACGCCGTGGAAGCCGAAATGGAAGGCGAGCAGCACGCCGAGCGGCAGGCCGACGCCCCAGTAGCCGATCGCGGCATAGATCATCGGCACCTTGGTGTCGTGCAGGCCGCGCAGCATGCCGGCGGCAACCGCCTGCGCGCCGTCGAAGACCTGGAACAGGGCGGCAAAGACCAGGAACGACACGGCAAGCGCGATCACCCTGGCATTGGCGGGATTGCCCAGGTCGATGAAGGCGCTGATCAGGAGATGCGGCCAAAGCACCATCACCAGCCCCATCAGCGCCATGAACGAAACGCCGATGACGAAGGCGGTCCAGCCGGCACGCGACACGCCCTCGGGATTGCCGGCGCCATGCGCCAGTCCGACCCGAACCGTCACCGCCTGGTTGAGGCCGAGCGGGACCATGAAGGAGATCGAGGCGATCTGGATGGCGATCGCGTGCGCGGCCAGCGAATCGGCGTCGATCAGGCCCATCAGCAGCGCCGCCGCGTTGAAGATCGTCACCTCGAAGGCGAGGATGCCGGCGATCGGCAGGCCGAGCCGCAGCAGGCCCTTGAAGCGCGGCCAGTCGGACCGCCAGAAGCGGCCGAACAGATGGTAGCGCCGGAACTTCTTCTCCCACATCACCACGACAGCCATGCCGACGAACATCAGCGTGCTGGACAGCGAGGTGGCAAGGCCCGAGCCGGCGATGCCCATCGCCGGAACACCCAGATTGCCGAACATGAACACCCAGTTCGCAAACACGTTGAAAGCCACGGCGACGAAGACGATGACCAGCGCCCAGCCCGGCCGCTCGAGCGCCGAGATGAACGAACGCAGCACGATGTAGCCGTAGAAGGGCAGCACCGCCCATTCGAGCCAGCGCAGATAGATGCCGGCCTGATGCGCCAGCGCGGGCTCCTGCCCCATCGCCAGCAGGATGGCCTCGCCGTGCCAGAGAACGAGCCAGATCGGGATCGAGATCAGGATTGCCAGCCAGAGGCCCTGGCGCACGGTGCGGCGCAGGTCGCGCACGGAATGGCGGCGGCGGCCAAGCTCGGTGGCGATCATCGGCGAGGTCGCCAGCATCAGGCCGAGGCCGAAGATCAGCGGCATGAAATAGAGGTTGGCGCCAAGCGCGCCGCTGGCCAGCGTATCGGCACCGAGGCGCCCCATCATCATGACGTCGGTCGCGGTCATCGCCGTCTGGCCGAGATTGGTCAGCACCATCGGCCAGGCCAGCGCCAGCGTCGCCCTGATTTCCTGGCGCCAAAGATTTTCCGGCGCGCGGGCGCCGGCTTCGATCGCGGACATTGTCCTGCTCTTTCAAGGTTGCGGCGCATCGGCAAAGAGCCGGAAGCCGCATTGCAAACGGCAAAACCTTCGGTTTCGCGGCGTTTGCGCCGTCTATTGAACGAAATGCGACATGAAGGCAAGGGAGGAGGCGCGTGAACAGATTGAGCCAGCGGCTTTGCCCGGCAGGCGTCGCCTCGTTCCCTTGCCGGCCGGGGGCTGCTACGGATTGGACATCGGCAACCGGCGAATGTGGGAGGCAGGATGGCGTTCAGGCGCAGAAAGAACCCGGCCGCGATCCCGCGCACGGTGCCTTCCTTCGAGCATATCGTCACCGAGGCGAGCGACAGTTTCCTGTGGCGCCTCGACGACTATCCCTGGGAGCGCAATGTCTGGAATTTTCATCCGGAATACGAGATCCATCTGCTCAGGAAGTCCTCCGGCGTCGTGCTGGTCGGCGACCATATCGGCGAGTTCGGCCCGGGCTACCTGACCATCGTCGGCGGCGGCCTGCCGCATGACTGGGTCACCGCGGTGCAGCCGGACGAATTGATCGAGGGCCGTGACATCGTGCTGCAATTCGATCCCGAGCGGCTGCGCGGATCGGCGGGATTGTTGCCGGAACTGCGCGAACTGGAGCCGTTCCTGGAGCGGTCGCTGCGCGGCATCGTCTTCCACGGCCGAACCGCGCTTGAAGGCGCCGCGCTCATGGAGCGGATGGGCACGGTGCAGGGGCTCGCCCGCCTCTGCCTGTTCCTCGAACTGGTCGACCTGCTGGCCAGGACCGACGAATACGAGCTGTTGTCGTCGCCGGATTTCTCGCCGGTTCTCGACGCCGCTTCGCTCGATATCATCCAGCGCACGCTGACCTATCTGTTCCAGCACTTCGCCGAGGATCTCAAACTGCCTGACATGGCCGATCTGGCCGGCATGACTGAAAGCACTTTCTCGCGCTTCTTCCAGAAGAACACCGGCAATTCGTTCAGCGACCATCTTGCCAAGCTGAGGCTCTGGCAGGCCTGCAAGCTTCTGGCCGATACCGACGTCCCGATCACCGATATCTGTTTCCAGGTCGGCTACATGAACATCTCCAATTTCAACCGCGCCTTCCTGCGCAAGCACAAGATGACGCCGTCATCCTATCGCAAGCTGTCGCGACAGCGTCTGGCGATGCGCGCATAAGCGCTTCCTGAATCATCGTTTTGGACCAGATCGATACTCGTGTGACAGGCTCCCCATAAGGAGGCCGGCTTTTGCGTTGCACAATGCATAAAAGTACAGGTCTGCTGCAACGGGGCTTCTAGCTTGGCCCATCGCAACCGCGCATTTTGGCGATGGGTGGCAAGTCGTTCGGGCGATGGTGAGGATCGCGTAACCCGAGGACCTGCGCTTCCCGCGACGTATTCCTGGAGGAGAAAAGATCATGAAACCAGTTCGGCTCGCTGCCAGCCTCGGCGCAGCTTTCGTGCTTTCCGCTACCGTCTCAACCCTTGCCCTGGCGCAGGCGCCGGTCTGCTCGGCGCCGGTCAAGGTGCTGGCGCAGCCGCGTGACGGCCTGACGCTTCTGGAGGACTCCAAGGCCGAGTTCGAGAAGCTCTCCGGCGCGAGCTTCAAGATCGACTATCTGAACGAGAACGACCGGCGGGCGAAGTCGCGCGCGGACGCCTCCACGGTCGGCAACTACAACGTCTACTATGTCGATGAAGCGAACGTGGCGCTGTTCGCCTCGTCGAAATGGATCGTGCCGCTGACCGATTATTATCCGGCTGATTATGACTATGCCGACTTCGACCCCGGCCGCCAGAAGGTTGCCACCTATGACGGCAAGGTCTGGTTCGCGCCGCTGACCGGCGGCGGCGACCTGATGGTCTACCGCAAGGACGTGCTGGAGGCCGCCGGCATCCAGCCGCCGAAAACGCTGGACGAGCTGATCGCTGACGTGCCGAAACTGACCAACGCCGACAAGGGCATGTACGGCATCGCGCTGCGTGGCGCGCGCGGCTCGGGCGCCAATGTCTGGCGCTGGATGCCGTTCTTCAAGGCCTATGGCGGCAAATGGTTCGACGGCGACAAGCCGGCCTTCAATTCGGACGCCGCCGTCAAGGCAACCGAGACCTATCTGAAACTGTTCAAGGATTCCGCTCCTGGCACGCAGACCGGCAGCTGGGATGAATCGACCGGCGCCTTCCTGTCGGGCCAGGTCGCGATCCTGGTCGAATCGACGCCGCTTTCGGGCATGGCGGTTGATCCGAAGACCTCGCAAGTGGTCGGCAAGATCGGCTTCCTGCCGCCACCCTCGCCGCTTCCCGGCGGCGGCTACGGCCATGGCCTCGCCATTGCTGCAAAAGCCAATGCCGACGACGCTTCGAAGAAATGCGCCGGCCTGTTCATCGCCTGGGCAACGTCGAAGGAAAACGAGAAGCGCCGGCTCGACGCCCACCAGTTCGGTGAGCTGAACCGCACCAGCATCCTGTCCAGCAAGGAGTTCGCCGATATCTACGGCGCCGATCTCGGCCAGGCGCTGGCCGAAACCGGCAAGGTGACGGCTGTCAACTTCTGGCAGGACCCGCGCTGGCCTGATCTCGGCGACCGCTGGGGCATTATCCTCGAGGAGCTGATCGCCGGCACACGCACCGACGTCAAGGGCAGCCTCAACGAGCTCGAGGCCTATGCCAATGAGCTGGTGAAGAAATAGCCCCCTCCCTCTTGCGGCGCGCGGTCCCAAGCATTCCCGGAAAATGCCGGGACCTGTGCGTCGCAGGAGGGCCTGCCTTTCCCCCGAGCGCGCGACGGTTCCGTCATGTCCAGATATCAGAGACACAGCAAGGCCTGAGACCAATGCCTCGACGTTCATCCCTGCCGGTGACCTTTGTCGTGCCGACGCTGGTCATTCTGCTGATCCTGTCGATGGTGCCGACGCTCTACGCGATCATCATCGCCTTGCAGAACCGCGAGCTGAGTTCGACGGCCTATTCCTGGGTCTGGTTCTCGAATTTTGTCGACCTGTTCTCCGACCGCCGCTTCCTCAACGCCGTCTGGGTATCGGTGAAGTGGGAGGTCGTCACCGTCGTCGCGACGATGGTGGTGGCCATCGGGCTCGGCGTGCTGATGTTCGAGGTCGCCGCGCCGCGCCTGCGCAACCTCTACTGCCTGTTGTTCATCATTCCGGTGCTGTTGCCGCGCGTCTCGGCGGCCTTCGTGTGGAAATTCGCCTATCATCCGCTCTACGGCATCGCCACCTACCCCTATCGGCTGTTGACCGGCGGCCTGATCTTCGACCCGCTCTCCAAGCCGTCGACGGCGCTGTTCGCCGTCGCCTCGGTCGACGTCTGGCAATGGGGCCTGTTCTTCGCCGTCATCGTGCTGAAGCTGCTGGAGACCTTGCCGCCGCAGCCAATCGAGGCCGCAAGGCTCGACCATGCCAAACGCTGGCAGATCCACGCCTATGTGACCTTGCCGATGCTGAAGGCGCCGTTGATCAGCCTGATGTTCGTCAAGATGATCGAGTCGCTGCGCTCCTTCGACCTGATCTATGTGATGACCCGC
Organism: Mesorhizobium sp. M8A.F.Ca.ET.218.01.1.1; assembly: GCF_004791165.1. Taxonomy (GTDB): domain Bacteria; phylum Pseudomonadota; class Alphaproteobacteria; order Rhizobiales; family Rhizobiaceae; genus Mesorhizobium. The sequence goes on from NZ_SRUZ01000001.1 coordinate 997,737, forward strand.
GGCGGGCCGGGCGTGGCGACCGAAACGCTCGACATGTACGCCTTCTCGCAAGGCTTCATCGAATCCGGCAAGGTGTCCTATGCCTCGGCCATGGCGGTGCTGATGATGATCGCCACCGTCATCACCTTCACCATGCTGTGGAAGCGGGTGCAGGCATGAAGCCCGGCCGCATCGTCGCCAAGGCCGTCCTGGCCTTCGCCGGCTTCATCGCGGTGTTCCCGCTGCTGTGGACGGCGCTCAACTCGCTGAAGAACAGCGTCGACATCATCACCCGCGTGCCACGCCTGGTGTTTACGCCGACGCTTGCCAACATCAGCTACATCCTTGGCCGCGACAGCGTCATCACCGGCCTCTACAATTCGGTCGTCGCTTGCGGCATAGCCGTGCTGATCGGCGTCGTGCTTGGCCTGCCCGCGGCGTACGCGGTGGCGCGCTATCCCAACCGCTGGGCCGGCGACATCCAGTTCTTCGTGCTGTCGCTGCGCTTCCTGCCGCCGGTGGCGGTGGCGATCCCGCTGATGGTGATCTGGCTGCAGCTCGGCCTCTACGACACTTTGCCGGCTTTGATCGTCACCTACTCGCTGCTCACCATCTCGGTCATCATGTGGCTCGCGATCCCCGCTTTCCAGGGCGTGCCGAAGGAGATCGAGGAAGCCGCCTTCGTCGATGGCTACGGAGCCTACGAGGTGTTCTGGCGGATCGCGCTGCCGGTCGCGGCCCGCTCGCTGATCGGCGCGGTCGCCTTCAGCTTCGTGCTGGTCTGGAACGAATTCCTGATCGCGCTGATGCTGTCCAGCTCCAACGCAAAGACCTTGCCGATCGTCGCCTCCGAACTCTCCCAGCAAGGCATGAACGTGCCGTGGGGAATTCTCAACGCCTCGGTCGTGCTTTTGTCGCTGCCGCCGCTGCTTTTCCTCGGCGTTTTGAGCGGCTTTCTGAATTCCGTTTTCCGGCAAAAGAAGAATTGAAGTGAGGCTTACGTCGATGCAGGCACTGGTGCTTGAGAAAAAAGGCGAACTGTCGTTGCGCGAGATCGCGCTGCCGCTCGACGTCGGACCAGACGATGTCAAGATCGCCATCCACACGGTCGGCGTCTGCGGCAGCGACGTGCACTATTACACGCATGGCGCCATCGGCAGCTATGTCGTGCGCGCGCCGATGGTGCTCGGCCACGAGGCCGCGGGCACAATCGTCGAGGTCGGCGCCAATGTCAGGAGTCTGAAGGTCGGCGACCGCGTCTGCATGGAGCCTGGCGTGCCGAACCTGTCGTCGCGCGCGACAAAGCTCGGCATCTACAATGTCGACCCTGACGTCACTTTCTGGGCGACCCCGCCGGTACACGGCATTCTTGCTCCCTATGCCGTGCACCCGGCCGCTTTCACCTACAGGCTGCCGGACAATGTCTCCTTCGCCGAAGGCGCCATGGTCGAGCCCTTCGCCATCGGCATGCAGGCGGCAAGCCGTGCCCGCATCGTTCCGGGCGATGTCGCCGTCGTCGTCGGCTGCGGCCCGATCGGCATCATGATCGCGCTTGCCGCCCTTGCCGGCGGCTGCTCGAAAGTGCTGATTTCCGATTTTTCCGCGCCCAAGCTGAAGATCGCCGCGCAATATGCCGGCATCGTGCCGGTCAATATCGGCGAGCGGTCGCTGGTCGATGCCGTCGCCGCCGCGACCGACAAATGGGGCGCCGACATCGTCTTCGAGGCGAGCGGCAGCCCGAAGGCCTTCGCCGACCTGTTCGACGTCGTGCGGCCGGGCGGCGCGGTGGTGTTGGTCGGGCTTCCGGTCGAACCGGTGAGCCTCAACGTTCCGGCGGCGATCTCGAAGGAAGTGCGTATCGAGACGGTGTTCCGCTACGCCAACATCTTCGACCGCGCGCTGCAACTCATCGCCTCCGGCAAGGTCGATCTCAAGCCGCTGATCACCGGTACCTATGATTTCGCCGACAGCATCAAGGCGTTCGAACGGGCCGCCGAAGGCAACCCGCAGGACGTCAAACTGCAAATCCTGCTTACCGGCGAAAAGGACTGACCATGTCCGCGATCGTTTGCTCCCATGTCGACAAGGCCTATGGCGCCACCACGGTGATCCGCGACCTCAACCTGGCGATCGAGGAGCACGAATTCGTCGTCTTCCTCGGCCCGTCCGGCTGCGGCAAGTCGACCTTGCTCCGGATGCTGGCGGGGCTGGAGGACATCAGCGGCGGCGAGGTCTCGATCGGCGGCAAGGTAGTCAACGACCTCGATCCCGGCGACCGCGGCATCGCCATGGTGTTCCAGAACTACGCGCTCTACCCGCATATGACGATCTTCGACAACATCGCCTTCGGGCTGCGGCGCCAGAAGGTGCCGGCGCCCGAAATCCGCAAGCGGGTCGAAGCGGTGTCGAGGACGCTCGGGCTCGACCCCTATCTCGGCCGCAAGCCGGCCGAGCTCTCCGGCGGCCAGCAGCAGCGCGTGGCGATCGCCCGGGCGATGATCAAGACGCCCAAGGTGTTCCTGTTCGACGAGCCGTTGTCCAATCTGGACGCCAAATTGCGCAACCATATGCGCGTCGAGATCGCGCGGCTGCACCAGTCGCTGAAGACCACCACCGTCTACGTCACCCATGACCAGCTGGAGGCGATGACGCTAGCCGACCGTATCGTGCTGCTCAAGGATGGCGTCATCGAGCAGGTCGGCTCGCCGGCGGAGATCTACGGCCGGCCGGGCAATATGTTCGTGGCCGGCTTCATCGGCACGCCGAACATGAATTTCATCGAGGTGACGGTCGGCAGGGCGGCGAACGGCTGGACGCTGACCGGCGCCGGAACGGTGCTTTCGTTAGACGGGGCCGGCTTTCATCTCCAGCCTGGCGATCGCGCCGTGCTGGGCATCCGGCCCCCGGACCTGAAGACAGGCAGTGACGGCGCCGCCGGCATATTGCAAGGCACCGCCGATCTCATCGAATTCCACGGCAATGACGCTCTGGTGACATTCGGCTCCGGCGGCAAGGAGATCAGCGCACTGGTACCGGCACGCGAATGCCCGGTGCTGCATGCCCCTGTCCGCTACACATTCGAGGAAGAAAGCATCCATTTGTTCGACGCGACATCAGGCGCGTCGCTGCGCAAGCAATAGGCAAAGCCTACCGGATCGCGTCAAGCGCCTGGCGTTGCCGGTGCATCTCCAGGAAGATCCGGTAGTCGCGATCGAAGCGGGCGCCGGCGGCCGGGTTGGCAGCACGCCTCTTGCCGCCCTGCTGCATGGCAAGGCAGGCGGCGTTGAGGTCGGGAAACAGCCCGGCGGCGGTCGCGGCGACCATGCCGGTGCCGAGCAGCACCGCCTCGTCGGCCAGCGGTTCGACCACCGTGCAGCCGGTGGCGTCGGCATAGAGCTCCATCAAGAGCGGGTTCTTGGTGTGGCCGCCGGTGACATGCAGCGTGTCGATCAGGTAGCCATTCTCGTTCAGCGCCTCCAGCACATGGCGCACGCCGAGCGCAATGCCGACGGCGGTGCGCCAGTAGAGCTTGCACAGGCTGTCGAAGGACGAATCCAGCGTCAGACCGCTGACGACGCCGACCGCGTGCGGATCGGCGAGCGGCGAGCGGTTGCCATGGAAATCCGGCAGCACGTGCAGCCGGCCGGCAAGGCCCTCGCCCTCGGCGGCGCGCAGTTCGGCGACGCGCGCGGCGATCCTGGCATGCATGGCCGCGTTCGGCTCGCCGCCGGCGCCATGCCAGCGGATGATGTGGTCGAGCAGCGCCCCGGTTGCCGACTGGCCACCTTCCGACAGCCACAGCTTCGGAAGGGCGGCGCCGTAGTACGGGCCCCAGACGCCGGCGAAAGGCTGCGGGTCGGGCGACATGGCCATCACGCAGCTCGATGTACCGGCGATCAGCGCCAGATGGCGGCCGATATTCTGGTCGTCGCCGGCGAAGCCGCCGAGCACGCCAAGCGCGCCGGCATAGGCGTCGATAACGCCTGCGCCGACGCGGCAGTTTTCGGTCAGGCCGAGTTCTGCCGCTGCCCGCGCCGTCAGCGGGCCGATGTAGGCACCCACCGGGCTGGCCCGCTCCGGCAGATTGCCGTGGTCAAAAAGATCGTCGAGGCCGACGAGTTCGAAGAAATCGCGTTGCCACGCGGTTTCCTGGTGCGCCAGGTAGGTCCATTTGGCGGTCAGCGTGCATTGCGAGCGCGCCAGCGAGCCGGTCGCCTGCCAGGTCAGGTAATCAGTCAGGTCGAATAAATAGCCGGCTTCTTTCCACGTGCCGGGCAGATTACGCTTCAGCCACATCAGCTTCGGCGTCGCCATCTCCGGCGACATGACGCCGCCGATATAATTTAGCACCTCGTGGCCGCTTGCGGTGCATTCGTCGGCCTCGGCGATGGCGCGATGGTCGAGCCAGACAATGGTGTCCCAGCGCTTGTCACCGGTGGTCGAAACACTGAGCTGGCCGCCTTGCCTGTCACGCACGACCAGCGAACAGGTGGCATCGAAGGAGATACCGGCGATATGCTCGGCGGCGACGCCTGCCTTTTCCCGCGCGGCACGCACGGCGGTGCAGACGGCGGACCAGATGTCGCGTGAATCATGCTCGGCATGATCGGGCTTCGGCTGATTCATGGCGATCGGCCGCTCGGCACGGCCGAGCAAGGCGCCACTGGCGTCGAGAATGCCCGCGCGAGCGCTCCCGGTGCCGACATCGACCGCGCAGACAAACTGTTTCGTCAAGATGCTCTAACTCTCGCTCCCAGGCCTGCAATCAGATCCGGCAATTGCAGCATGTCAGCGAATATAAAGTCCGGTTCGGTCGACGCAAGCCGCGCTTTCAATCCCGGATTGCCGGCGTGCGCGCCGCCGGTGAAGGCGAAGACGTGCATGCCGGCCGCGCGTGCCGCCGCGACGCCGGCGGGGCTGTCCTCGATGACCAGGCAGTTGCGCGGACGCGCCCGCATGCTGGCGGCAGCGTGGAGAAAAAGGTCCGGTGCCGGCTTTCCCCTGGCAACCATGGCGGCGCTGAACAGATGCGGCTCCATCAGCGTGAGCAGACCGGTGACGTCGAGCGCGTAACGAATCCGTTCCAGCGTACCGGAAGAGGCAACGCAATACGGCAGGCGGAGCTTCGGCAACATCTCCCTGACGCCGGCGATCGGCTTCAGCTCCTCGCGGAACTTTCGCATGAGGTCAACGCGCAGGGCGGTGAGATGCCGGTCGGTGATCTCCAGGCCGAAGTCGCGGCCGAGGATCTCGCGCACGCTCTTCATGCTCTTGCCTAGGAAATGCTCGTAGGCGGCGTCTTCGCCTATGCTGCCACCGGCAAGTTCGATCATGCCGAGCAGCGCCGAGACGGAGAGCGCCTCGCTGTCGACCAGCACGCCGTCGCAGTCGAAGATGACCAGTTCAGGCGTCATGGTGCCGGCTGGCTCTCAGAGCTTGCCGGCGATGTAGCGCGTCAGCGTGGCGCGCGTGCCATTGGCCCAGAGCACGTTGAGCGCGTGGGCGAAGGCCTCGACGAAGGCGGTGGCGCGGCCGACATCGCCATAGATGTCGTCCATCGCAAGCCAGGCGGCAGGCGCGGCCTTTGCCGCCTTTGCCGTTGCCTGCATCCGATCCCAGCTCGGGTCGTTGGGTTCGATGACGGCGCCGCTGTCCGTCGTGCCGAAGCAGTAGCGGCACCACAGCGCCGATTCCAGCGCCAGTCCGGTAACGCCTTTGCCCGCCTTCAGCCGGTCCGCGATGGTCGGGATGATGAATTTCGGCTGGCGGTTGGAGCCGTCGAGGCAGAGCCGGCGCACTGTGTCGCCGATCTTGGGATTGGAGAAGCGCTTCTCGATGAGCTGGTAATAGTCCTCCAGCACCGTGTCCGGCACAGGCGGCACGGTCGGGATGATCTCGTCATGCTCGAGCTTGTCGAGGAAGCCGCGCACCAGCGGCTCCTGCATCGCCTCGTGAACGAAGTGGATGTCCATCAGCCCGGCCGGATAGGCAATGGTGGCGTGGCCGCCATTGAGGATACGGATTTTCATCAGCTCGTAAGGGGCGACGTCTTTGACGAACTGCACGCCGACCTTTTCCAGCGGCGGGCGGCCATCTGTGAAATGGTCTTCCAGCACCCATTGCCGGAACGGCTCGCAGAACACCGGCCAGTTGTCTTCGAGGCCGAAATCGTCGGCGAGGATCTTGCGCTCGCGGTCGCTGGTCGCCGGCGTGATCCGATCGACCATGGCGTTCGGGAAGGCGACGTGGTCGCTGACCCAGCTCGCCAGGTCCTCGTCGATCAGGCGGGCAAGGCCGATCACACCGTCCGACGTGACATGGCCGTTATGGGGAATGTTGTCGCAGGACATGACGGTGAACGGCACGATGCCGTCCTGACGGCGGCGCATGAGGCCAGCCAGGATGATGCCGAACACGGTCTTTGGTGTGGCGCCCGGCTGCGCGTCGGCGACAATATCAGGATGAGTCGGGTTGAAGACTCCGGAGGCCGGATCGATGAAATAGCCGCCTTCGGTGATGGTCAGCGATACGATCCTGATCGCCGGATCGGCCAGCCGCTCGATGATGGCGGCGGCATCGCCCGGCATCAGGAAATCGATCATCGCTCCGGTGACGCGGGCGCTCATGTGGCCTTTGTCCTGCTCGACCACGGTGGTCAGCCAGTCCTGCTCTTCGAGCTTGCCGCGGCCGATCTTCTCGCCGTCGAACACGCCGGCGCCGACCAGCGCCCAATCATGGCCGATGCCCTGACCGAACAGGTCGTCGAGATAGACGGCCTGATGCGAGCGGTGGAAATTGCCGACACCGAAATGCACGATGCCGGCTTTCAACGCTGACCGGTCATAGTTCGGACCTGCGACCTTGGACGGAAGCGTGGCGAGGCTCGAGGAAGAGAGTTTCACGGTCATCTGCTTTACCCTTTGGCCGATTTGCAGCCCGACTGTTTCGCCTCCTTCGGGAGGGCGAGGATGAGGGGCCGCACCTGATGTTCCAGTATGCTGCCCCTCACCGCCCCTCGGCACTTCTCTGGAGGAAATGAGAGAAGCGCCTTCCCCCTCAACTCATCCATTGGCCGCCATCGACATTGTAGGTCTGGGCGACGATGTATTCGGCCTCGTCGCTGGCGAGGAACACGGCCATGCCCGCGAGGTCTTCCGGCTTGCCCATGCGGCCGTACGGTACGCCCTCGCCGACCAGCCGTTTCTTTTCGCCTTTCGGCCGGTTCTCGTATTTGGCGAACAAGGCATCGACCTCGTCCCACATGTCGCTGTCGACGACGCCGGGCGCGATGCCGTTGACATTGATGCGGTGTTTGATCAGGTCGAGTCCGGCTGACTGCGTCAGCGAGATGACCGCGGCCTTGGTGGCGCAATAGACCGCGACCAGCGGTTCGCCGCGACGCCCGGCCTGGCTCGCCATGTTGATGATCCTGCCGCCCTTGCCCCGCGCGATCATCGACCGGGCGGCTGCCTGCAACATGAACAGCGTGCCGGCGACATTGACGGAAAACAGCTTTTCGTAGCTCGCCCTCGAGATCTCCACGATCGGCGCCAGGTCGAACAGAGCGGCGTTGTTGATCAGGATATCGAGGCCGCCGGTCCTGCTCTCCACCGCCTTGACCGCGGCATCGATGGATGCCTGATCGGTGACGTCAAGCTTTAGCGCATAGGCGTGGTCACCGATTTCAGCCGCGGTCTTGCGTGCTGCGTCGAGGTTGATATCGGCAATCGCCACGGTGGCGCCTTCGCGCACATAGGCTTCGGCGAAGGCTCTGCCGATGCCGCGCGCCGACCCCGTGATCAGCGCCGATTTGCCTGTCAGCCTCACCGCTCCATCCTCACCGCTCCATCCTCACTGGGCCATCGCCTTGCCGTCGGGGCCGAAGCGGTGCAGCTTGGCTTGGTCGGGCGTGAGATAGATGGTGTCGCCATGGCGGACCGCCAGTTCGCCGTCTGCGCGCACCGTCAGCGGCCCGACACCATCGGCCTGGACGTGCAGGAACGTGTCGGAACCCAGATGCTCGGCCACGCCGACGGCGGCCTTCCAGTCGCCCGCCGTGGTCGAGATCTGCATATGTTCAGGCCGGATGCCGATCGTCTTGGCGCCATATTTGGCGGCCGGTGCGCCCTCGATCAGGTTCATCTTCGGCGAACCGATGAAGCCGGCGACGAACAGGTTGCGCGGCGTCTTGTAGAGCTCCATCGGCGAGCCGACCTGCTCGATGTTGCCGGCGTTGAGCACGACGATCTTGTCGGCCATGGTCATGGCCTCGACCTGGTCGTGGGTGACGTAGATCATCGTCGTCTTGAGCTGATGGTGCAGCTCGCTGATTTCGAGCCGCATTGTGCCGCGCAGTGCCGCGTCGAGGTTGGACAAGGGCTCGTCGAACAGGAAGGCCGAGGGCTGGCGCACGATGGCGCGGCCGATGGCGACGCGCTGGCGCTGGCCGCCGGAGAGCTGGCCGGGACGGCGTTCGAGATAGTTGGTGAGGTTCAAGACGCGCGCCGCGTCCTTCACCTTCCTGTCGATGGTCGCCTGATCCTCGCCCGCCATCTTCAATGGGAAGGCGATGTTCTTGGCAACCGTCATATGCGGGTAGAGCGCATAGGATTGGAACACCATGGCGAGCTTGCGCTTGGCCGGCGCCTCGCCGGTTACGTCACGGCCATCGATGTTGATGGTGCCGCCGCTGGTGTCTTCCAGGCCGGCGATCAGCCTCAGCAATGTCGACTTGCCGCAGCCCGACGGGCCGACGAAGACGACGAACTCACCATTCTCGATCACCAGGTCGAGACCGGGGATGATGGACGTCGATCCAAAGGATTTGGAGACGTTCTTGAGCGTGATGTTTCCCATGGTTTCCTCCCCGAGAGCTATTTTTCGCCGATTGCTTCAGGCAATTTCCGTTACTTCACCGCACCAAAGGTCAGGCCTCGTACCAGCTGCTTCTGGCTGAACCAGCCCATGATCAGGATCGGTGCGATGGCCAGCGTCGAGGCCGCCGAAAGCTTGGCCCAGAATAGGCCTTGCGGGCTGGAGAAGGAGCTGATGAAGGCGGTAAGCGGTGCTGCTTCCGTGGTCGTCAGCCGGATCGTCCAGAATGCCTCGTTCCAGGCCAGGATGATGTTGAGCAGCATCGTCGAGGCGATGCCCGGCACCGCCATCGGCGTCAGCACATAGATGATCTCGTTCCACAGCGAGGCGCCGTCCATGCGGGCCGCTTCCAGGATCTCGCCGGGGATCTCGCGGAAATAGGTGTAGAGCATCCAGATCACGATCGGCAGGTTGATCAGCATCAGCATGACCATCAGGCCGATGCGGCTGTCGAGCAGACCGGTGTCGCGGAAGATCAGGTAGATCGGAAACAGCACCGCGACCGCCGGCATCATCTTGGTGGACAGCATCCACATCAGGATGTCCTTGGTCCGCTTGGTCGGCGAGAAGGCCATCGACCATGCCGCCGGAATGGCGACGAGCAGGGCCAGGACGGTCGAGCCGACCGAGAGCAGCACCGAGTTGAAGAAGAACTTGAAATAGCCGCTCTGCGCTTGGACCTCGGAATAGCTTTCGAAGGTTCCCGACGGGATCAGGTTGAAGCCCTGGATCGCCTCCTGTTCCGACTTGAACGAGGTGATGATCGTGTACAGGATCGGAAAGAAGATCAGCAGGGCGACGATCCAGGCGGCTGCCGTCGCGATGGTCTTGTGCTGGGTGGTGACTGCGCGTGCCATCTTGTCCTCCCTTACTTGTCCAGGTTCTTGCCGACGGCGCGCATGGCGAAGAAGGCGACGATGTTGGCGAGAATGACGGCGATCACACCGCCCGCGGATGCCTGGCCGATTTTGAACTCCAGCAGCGCCTTCTGGTAGACGAGGAAGGGCAGGTTGGTGGAGGCATAGCCGGGGCCGCCATTGGTGGTGACCAGGATCTCGGCATAGACGGAGAGCAGGAAGATCGTCTGGATCAGGATGACCACGGTGATCGCTCGCGACATGTGCGGCAGCGTCAGATAGATGAAGCGGCTGATGAAGCCGGCGCCGTCCATCTCGGCGGCTTCCTTCTGCTCGCCGTCGAGCGATTGCAGCGCGGTCAGCAGGATCAATGTCGCGAAAGGCAGCCATTGCCAGGCGACGATGATGATGATCGCCGTCATAGGATGCTGCCCGAACCAGTCGATCGGTTGCGCCCCGAAGAAGCGCGCTATGTCGGCGAAGACGCCATATTGCGGGTGCATGATCATGTTCTTCCACACCAGAGCGGCGACCGGCGGCATGACGAAGAACGGCGAGATGACGAGGATGCGCACGATCCCTTGGCCCCACATCGGCTGATCGATGAGCAGTGCCAGCAGGATGCCGCCGATCACCGTGATCAGCAGCACGCTGACCACCAGGACCAGCGTGTTGAGGATCGACTGCAGGAAAGCCGGGTTGGAATAGAACAGCGCGTAGTTCGAGAGGCCGACGAAGCCATCGCGAACCGGATTGAGCGGGTTGTACTGCTGGAAGGAGAACCACAGCGTGAGAGCGAGCGGAACAACCATCCAGACCAGCAGCAGCACCACGGATGGCGCCATCATGAATCGGGCAAGCGAACGGGTCTGCTGAGTAGCCATGACGGTCACCCTTCAAGGATCAGACTGAATTTTCACAGGCGTTGGAAAGGCGGCCGCCCGAACTGGGTTTCGGGCGGCCGTTGCCGGTCGAGGAGGTGACCGGCATTCGGCACCGGGAGGAGCCTTACTTGATATAACCGCCCTCGGTCATCGCCGCGGTCGCGGCGTCCTGGGCCTGCTTCAACGCATCGTCGACGCTCGACTGACCGGCAAGTGCCGCCGAGAAGAGCTGGCCGACGGTTGTGCCAAGGCCCTGGAATTCAGGGATGGCGACGAACTGCACGCCGACATAGGGCACCGGCTTGACGGTCGGATGCGTCGGGTCGGCGGCGTTGATGGAGTCCAGTGTCATCTTGGCGAACGGAGCCGCCTTCTGGTACTCGGCGTTCGCATAAAGCGAGGAGCGCGTGCCCGGAGGTACGTTGGCCCAGCCTTCCTTCGACGCGACGAGCTCCGCATAGTGCTTGCTGGTCGCCCAGGAGACGAACTTCTCGGCAGCGTCGGCCTTCTGCGTGCCGGCGGGGATCGCCAGCGACCACGCCCATAGCCAGTTGCCGCGCTTGCCAAGGCCGTTGTCAGGCGCCAAGGCGTAACCGACCTTGTCGGCGACGGTCGAGTTCTTCGGGTCGGAGACGAAGGACGCCGCGACTGTGGCGTCGATCCACATGCCGCACTTGCCCTGCTGGAAGAGCGCCAGGTTTTCGTTGAAGCCGTTGGAGGACGCGCCTTCGGGGCCGTCGGCCTTCATCAGGTCGACATAGAACTGCAGCGTCTTCTTCCACTCGGGCTGGTCGAACTGCGGCTTCCAGTTCTCGTCGAACCAGCGGGCGCCGAACGAGTTCGACATGGCGGTCAGGAAGGCCATGTTCTCGCCCCAGCCGGCCTTGCCGCGCAGGCAGACGCCGTTCACGCCATTGGCGCGGTCGGTCATCTTGTCGGCGGCCTGTTTTATGAAGTCCCAGGTCGGCGCATCGGGCATCTTCAGCCCAGCCTTCTCCATCAGGTCCTTGCGGTACATGACGAAGGAGCTTTCGCCGTAGAACGGCGCGGCATAGAGCTTGCCGTCGACCGAGAGGCCGCCGGCGATGGCCGGGATGATGTCCTTGGCGTCGTAGTCGTCGCCGAGCTTGTCGAGCGGCAGCAGCCAGCTCTGCTTGGCCCAGATCGGAACCTCGTAGGTGCCGATGGTCATCACGTCATACTGGCCGCCCTTGGTGGCGATGTCGGTGGTGACACGCTCGCGCAGCACGTTCTCTTCGAGCGTGACCCAGTTGAGCTGGATGTCGGGGTTGGCCTTGGTGAAGTCGTCGGTCAGCTTCTGCATGCGGACCATATCGCCATTGTTGACGGTGGCGATGGTGATGGATTCGGCATGTGCGGCGAAAGCCAGCGCGCTGGCCGAGCACAAGCCCAGGATGAGCGTACGAAGTTTCATCAAATTCCTCCCATGGACCAAGATGAGCATTTGCCTTGGCTGTGAGCAATTACTCACTAAGTGTGAATTATGTCAAGCCGGATTCGATGCTGCAGCGCAGCACCGGGCTTGCCGATGGACCGCCGACGGATGGAAGTTGGAGACGACGAGCCGCGCGCGTGCCGGATATCAGGCAACGGGACAGGAAGGGGTCCAGGATCGAAGCGGGCGCGACGAACCGGTCAGCAGGCGATCTCGGCCAGCAGCCAATCGCGGAAGGCGCGGATCTTGGGCACGTTGCGGCGGGCTTCCGGATAGACCAACCAGTAGGCGTGGCCGTCGTCGCCGACCAGGTCGAACGGCTGGATCAGGCGGCCGTCGGCGAGTTCGGCCTTGAACAGGGCCCGGGTCAGGATGGCCACGCCATGGCCCGATATGGCCGCGTTGGCTTCATAGGCTTGCGCGCCCATGCTGCTGCCGGGCCGCCTGGCAAGGTCGTGGCTGTGCACGCCGGCGGCCTCGAACCATTGCGTCCACCAGATATCGCTGGGATCGAGGATCGGCAGCTTGAGCAGATCGGCCGGGTCGTTGATGCCGCCGATGCTCGCCGCGAGCTTCGGGCTCAGCATCGGCGTGAAATCGGCATCGAGCAGCTTGTGGGCTTCCAGCCCGGGCCATTTGCCGCCGCCAGAACGAATGGCGAGGTCGACGTCCTCGCGGGAGAAATCCGTCAGCCGGCTCGACGTCTCGAGCCGCACGGCAAGCGACGGATGCGCGATCTGGAACGCGCCCAGATGATGCGCCAGCCAATTCGAGGCAAAGGTCAGCACCGTGGTGACACATAGCAGCCCGTCCGCGCCGCCGCGCGCGGCGGCATAGGCCTGGCTGAGGATGGCAAAGGCCTCGCTGACAGCCGGCGCTAGGCGCTGGCCCGCTTCGGTCAGTTCGATCTGTCGCGGCCGGCGCAGGAACAGCGGCGCGCCGACGCGCTCCTCCAGCACCTTGATCTGGTAGCTGACCGCGGCTTGCGTCATGGCGAGTTCCCCGGCGGCCTTGGTGAAAGAAAGATGCCGCGCCACCGCCTCGAACACCCGGATCGCCTGCAATGGCGGCAGTTGCGAAACCTGCGGCGCGCTGAGGTCAGGCATAAAGCCTCCTTATGGGTCGTTATCGACGTTCGATTGGCAAAGGCGGCCGGCAAGGCCGACATTCATCCTCAACCCGTCATTCGGGTTCAGGATAGCGAAGGTTGACGATCATGACCATGACGCAGCAAAAATGCACTCCCGCTCCCGATCATCGCTGGATTTCGTGGTTGGTGGACGGATTCGGCTGGTTCGCGCCCCGAAAAAAGGCGCATCTCGACATCAGGGACCTGTCGCCCCATCTGCAGCGCGACCTCGGTTTTCTCGACGGCAACGACCCTTTCGGCCGGCACCAATAGCCTTCCTGGCTTTATCAGGAAGCCGTCAAATACCGGCCAGCAGGGCGGTCGCCGTCCGCTCGTCGGTGATGAGCCCGTTGACCAGCCGCCGGTTCACGGCCGCCAGGATTCCCGGCAGCTTACGCTCGCCCATGGCGAGCGCGATGACCAGCGACTTCTCGCGCGACGGCAGCGCCGCCGACGACACCCGGTCATTGGTGATGCCTTCGATCATGCGGCCCTCGCGATCGAACACCCAGCCGACGATTTCGGCGACGCCGCCCGCCTTCTGCAAGGCTTTCAGCTCGCTTTCGGAAATGAAGCCGTCCTCGTAGAGCGGCGCCTTCGGGCCGAGGTCGCCAATGCCGATGAAGGTGACATCGGCCTCGGCGGCAAGCGCCAGCGTCGGCTGGATCATCGGCTGGTTGAGCAGCATTTCGCGCTCCTGCGGCGAGGAGGCGATGACCGGCAGCGGCATCGGGAAGGACCGCGCCTTGACCCTGTCGGCCATGGTGAAGATGACGTTGTAGAAGGCGGCCGAACCGTCCGGCGAGATGTTGCCGGTCAAGGACACCACCTTATGCTGCGGGCATTCCATCGGCGGCAATTGTTCGATCGCCGCCTTCAGCGTGCGTCCGGTGCCGATGCCCATGACGATCGGTGTCGGCGACCGCAGCCGCCGTTCGATCTCGGCGGCGGCCGCTTCGGCGATGCCGATGGTGGTGGAGGATGAGTTGGGATCGCTCGGCACCACCTCGACAAGGTCGAGCGCGAAGCGTGATTTCAGCCGCGCGGCAAGGTCCAGGCAGTTGGCGATCGGATGATCGACGCGGACCTTGATCAAGCCTTCCGACACCGCCAGCGACACCAGCCGCTGCGCCGTCTGCCTCGATATGCCGAGCGTGGCGGCGATCTGGTCCTGTGTGTTGCCGGCAACATAATAGAGCCAGCCGGCGCGCGCCGCGTCGTCCAGCCTGTTGCTGCCGCCATCCTGCCGGCTATTCACGTCCTGCCTCCCGAAACCCGCCGATCATCAGGCGATCCGTATCAGTTTCGCAGGGAATGGCCGCCTGCGCAATTGTCAATCTCAAGAGCAAATGCCTACGCTGATACAGCGGAGGTTTCTCGGCCAATACCCGGTCGGAGAAAACGCGGCCGGTTCCGTTTCGCTTTGAAGGCATGTTCTATGGCCGCCAAAGGTTTATCTCCCGCCGCAAACCCTTTAAGGGATCGCAAAAAGGAGCGCTGCATGACACCGAAGGCGGTTTTCTGGGACATGGACGGCACGCTGGTCGACAGCGAACCGCTGCATGAGGCAGCCCTCATTGCAGCGATGCGCAATGCCGGCCTGACGCCGCCTGACGATCTGCATGAGCGCGTGCTGGGCGTCGCCGCCTGGCCGGTCTACGAAATGATGCGCGACGAGTTCGGGCTGCGACTGCCCTTCGACGAGTGGATCGTTCACAAATATGAGCATTACCTGCCGCTGGTCGAAGGGCTGAAGCCGCGCCCAGGCGCTATCGAGGTCTTCCACGAACTGCACGCGCTCGGCGTGCAGCAGGCGGTGGTGTCCAATTCGGACCGGATGATCGTCGACGCCAATCTGCGCATGGTCGGCCTCACCTATCCCGGCATGAAGACGATCAGCCGCAACGACGTGCGCGACGGCAAGCCGCACGCCGAGCCTTTCTTGCGCGCCGCCTATCTGGCCGACGTCGATCCCGCGCACGCCGTCGCGGTCGACGACAGCTGGCCGGGCGCCATGGCGGGGCTGGCGGCGGGAATGAAGACCATCTTCTGGCCTGAAAAGCCGATGGAAGGACCGCCCGGCGCCATCGTCATCAACAGCGCCGGGGAATTGCGGGCTCAGCTCGGGCTGTGAGTAGCCTCCTTCTCCCCCGTCACTATACGGGGAGAAGGTGCCGGCAGGCGGATGAGGGGCAGCGCTGACTTGGCAAAACGTCGGCGTGCAGGTTCTGATTTCTGAGACCTTGGTGCCGCCCCTCATTGTCCTGCCGGACATTTCTCCCCGTATAGTGACGGGGAGAAAGTGGCGGTGCTGACGGTTTCGCCAATTACCGGCGTTGCGAAATGATCGCTTAATTCCGGTACACCGGCTCCTGCTCGTCGAGGATCGCCTTCAACTCGGCGAGGTGACGCTCGGCCTGGCCGGGATAGTCGTCCATCTCGCTCGCCGCCTTCTCGGCGATCGCGTCGGAGAGCGTGCGCAGCGGGCGACCGGTCCACAGCGCCTTGATGTAGGTCTCGGCGGCGCGCTCGAAATAGAACATGCGGTTGAAGGCGTCGGCGACGGTGTCGCCGATGACCAGCACGCCATGGTTGCCCATCACCATCACCTTGACCTTGGGGTCAGCGAGAAGCTGCGAGCAGCGTTCGCCCTCTTCCTCGAAGGCCAGCCCGCCATAGTGCGCGTCAACGACATGGCGGTTGAAGAACATTGCCGAATTCTGGTCGATCGGCGGCAGCGTCGAGTCGGCCAGCGAGGCCAGCACGGTGGCGTGGATCGAATGGACATGCATGACGCAGCGCGCGTGCGGTACGTTGCGATGGACGGCGCCGTGCAAGCCCCATGCCGTCGGGTCGGGTGCATTAGGCCCCGAAAGCGTGTCGGGGTCGTTGGCGTCGATCTCGATCAGGTCGCTCGCCTTGACGCGTGAGAAATGCACCTGGTTGGGGTTCATCAGGAACCTGGTGCCGTCGTCGTTGATGGCCAGCGAGAAATGGTTGGCCACCGCTTCGTGCATGTTGAGCCGCGCCGTCCAGCGGAAGGCGCAGGCGAGATCGACGCGCTCTTCGTAGAAGGGCAGGTTGGTCAGCTTTTCCTTCTGCAGGCGGGCAATGCTCATGCTAAAATTCCTCCGGTTTCGGCAAGAATGCCGCGCTCCGCTGGTGCCCGCAACCGCTTTCGCTTGGTGCAGACGGCCAGCTATGCCGCGGTGCTTGCGGCGCCAATGGTCCGCAGTCCGCCGTGCTCGACGATAAAATCGATCACCTCCCGCAGGCCCTTGCCGCGTGAAAGATCGGTGAAGCCGAACGGCCGCTTGCCGCGCATGCGGCCGGCGTCGCTCTCCATGACATCGAGATTGACGTTCACATAGGGCGCGAGGTCGCTCTTGTTGATGATGAGGAAATCGGAACGGGTGATCGCCGGGCCGCCCTTTCTCGGAATCTCCTCGCCCTGGCAGACCGAGATGACATAGAGCGTCAGGTCGGCAAGGTCCGGCGAGAAGGTGGCGGCCAGGTTGTCGCCGCCGGATTCGATGAAGATGATGTCGAGATCGGGGAATTTGCGGTTCAGTTCGGCGATCGCCTGCAAATTGATCGAGGCGTCCTCGCGGATGGCGGTGTGCGGGCAGCCGCCGGTTTCGACGCCGACGATGCGGTCCTCCGGCAGCGCCTGCAGCCGGACCAGCATCATGGCGTCTTCCCTGGTGTAGATGTCGTTGGTGACGACGGCGATGGAAAACTCGTCGCGCAGCGCCTTGCAGAGTTTTTCGGTGAGCGTCGTCTTGCCGGAACCGACGGGGCCGCCAATGCCGATGCGAAGAGGACCGTTAGCTTGTGTCATATCGGAAACTCCATAATGGCAAGAGCCGCGAAGCCGAGCCCGATCAGCAGGCACAGCGGCGAATAGAGACTGGTATCGAGCCACGCGAAAGGCTGTTGCGGCGCCAGCCGGCGCCACCAGGGCGTGAAACCGGCAATGCCACGCCCCAGGAACACCAGACCGATCAGCATCGACGTGGCGGCAAGGCCCTCCTTGGGAAAGGGCGAGGCGAAGAACCCGATGAGCGCCAGCGGCCAGAGCGTCGCCAGGCCAAGGCAGGCGGCAACGGCGAAACTGGCGATCGGTGTCGGCATTTCGTCGACGCCGCGAAAACCGACGACGGCATGGGCGCAGGACGCGGCATCCCTGCCCGGCCAGATGCCGCCGATGCCCCAATAGACATGCAGTGTCGTGATCAGCAGCAGCACGAATGAGAGGACGAAGGCGAGGAGGATCATGAGCGGAACAATCGCGAATACTGGGTTTCGTGCTTCATCGCCATGACGTCGGAGACGAAGGCGCAGCCGCCGAGATCGTCCGATGTCGAGCGGGACGCGCGCGCCGCGGCCGACAGCGCCAGCGGCTCGAAGCCGGCAAGCAGCGCGGTGGCTTCGTTCTGACCGATGACGCCGAGCCGGATCGCGGCCTGGACGAGGTTGGAAAAGAAGGCTTGCAGGAAGGCGGACAGCGCGTCCTGCAGCGCAACGCCATTGCCCCCGGCGACAGCGCCGACAGCGACGCAATAGGCGCATTCGGCCGGCAACCGCTCCAGCACGGAATTGGGCCAGGCGCCGGCCGCTTTAAGGAAGGCCGCACCTTGCAGCGTGGCCTCGGCGTGGCGTTCGCGCGAGCCGGCCAGTGCCTCGGCCAGAGCGGCGACCTCGGCCAGATCGCTGCCTTCGCGGGCGCGGCGCCAGCTCTCGGCGAACAGCACGGCATCGTTCCAGCCGGAGCCCATCTCGACCAGCGTCTCCAGCCAGCTGGCAAGGCCGGCGGCATCGGCCACCAACCCGTCATGCACCGCGCGCTCCAGACCATGGCTGTAGGCAAAGCCGCCGACCGGAAAGGCCGGCGACAGCCATGCCATCAGCCGCAGCAGGGCGATGCCGGAGGGCTGGTCAGTCATGATGATGATCGTGATGCGAATGCGCATGGCTGTGCGAATGGGATTCGCCGTGGCCATGGCTGTGCGCCTCGGCGTGGGCATGGCCATGCCCGCCGGAATAGGCGCCGCGCACCGGCTTGAACGGCTCCGAGACGTCGCGCACCGTGGCGCCGAGCCCCTCCAGCATCGCCTTGATGACATGGTCGCGCAGGATGAGGATACGGTGCGCCTCGATGCCGGCGGCGAGGTGGCGGTTGCCGATATGCCAGGCGAGTTCGGTCAGATGCACGGCGTCGCGGGCGCGGATGTCATAGACCTCTTCGGGCGCCGCGATAATCTCGATATGACCGCCGTCCTCCAGCACCAGCCGGTCGCCGTCGTTCAGGGCAACGGGCTCGGGCAGGTCGACCAGCACCTTGCCGCCGTCGGCAAGTTCGATGGCGCGGCGGCGCAGATGCCGCTCGTCATGGGCGAGGACCGCACGGCCGGAAGGCACGGTGGTCGCGGCCGTGCCGGCAGGCAGCACCGAGACCGCGCGCGGAAATTTGGTGAAGTCGGTGTTGAGGTTGAGCTTCATTTCATGGCTCCGCCATTAGAGCGCCGCGCGTCCCCTTGGACGCGCAAAGGACGCTCTAACATGTTTGAATCTATGCATCGTGCTTTCCGAAAACCGATTCCGATTTTCGGGCCGATGCATTGGCTTGGGCACGGGCGCGGGCTGGGCGGCCCAGCACGCGGTCGAAATAGGCGTTGACGCGGTCGGATTCGATCGGGAAGCGGCCGGCTCGGGCCCAGCCGCCCATATCGCCGAGCAGCACGTCGACGGCGGAAAACCGGTCGCCGAGTGCGAACGGTTTGTCGCCAAGCCGGCGATCCAGCGCCTTGAGTTCCGTAGCGAAATCATAGGCCGCCGCGGGGCCGACCTCGACCCGCACTTCCCTGGGTAAGAGGAAGCGATGGCGCAATTTGTTCCACAGCGGCGCCTCGAATTCGCTCTGGGCAAAATGCATCCAGGAATCCATCTCGGCACGGCCCGCAAGGCCCGGATTGGCGCCCATGCCTTTATCGGCGTGCTTGTCGGCGAGATAGACGCAGATCGCCGCCGCGAGCGGAGCTTGACCTCGACGAATTCATAGGGCTGCCCGAGTTCCTCGAGCATCCAGAGGACGCGGCTGACCCGGGACCCACGCGATCCAATGGCCTTGTACATCGCTGAACCTGCCTTTCCCCGAAACTCTAGATCATCGGCTGGCGTCATACGATCGTGTCGAAGAGCCGCAGGATGAACGATATCTGGTAGATCAGCGCCGCCGTGACGAAGGCGATGTGGAAGCGGCGGTCGCGGACCAGGATCGCGGCGATGCAGAGCGCGACGAAGATCGGCGTTCGGAACAGATATTCGTTGCCGAAGCGGGCGAAATGCTCCGGCCCTTTCAGCAGGGTGTCGATCACATCGAGCAGATAAGTCGCCGCCAGAAGGCCGAAGAACCAGGCGCGGCGCGAGTAAAAATAGTCCTCGTAGCTGGTGTAATCGAGCATCGAATCCGGAAACAGCAGCGCGCACAGCAGGAACAGCGTGATGGCGTAGAAGATGATGAACAGGTACTTGCCGAAGGTCCAGGTTTCGATGGCGTAAAGGCCGAACTCCCACCACCAGAAATGCACCATCATCAGAAGCACCGAGGCGACCCAGGCGAGGTGCACGGGATAGAGCCGGTACTGGCCGGGATGCTGGACGATGCGAGCCAGCCCCGACAGAAGGCGAGTGACGCCGAGCCCGATCACCATGCCCATGACGATGCGAATATGCGGGAAGATGTCGTGGGGAGAGGCTATTTCGGTGGCCATGCCTAATCACAATACGGCTTTTCGAGGCCGCATATTGCGGTGTGGAATCCTCCCCTGCAATGGATTTTGCACCACTTGAGGCGGTCGCCGATTTCGCATCAAAACAGAAAATACCGCTGTGCCATCGGCAGCACGGTCGCCGGCTCGCAGGTCAACAGTTCGCCATCGGCGCGTACCTCGTAGGTTTCGGAATCAACCTCGACATGCGGCGTCGCGTCATTGAGCACCATCGAGTGCTTGCCGATGCCGCCGCGCGTATTTTCGACGGCGACGAACTGCTTGTCGACGCCGAGCCTACCATGCAGGCCTGACTCCAGCGCGGCTTTCGAAACGAAGGTCACGGACGAATTGGTCCGGGCTTTGCCATAGGCGCCGAACATCGGCCGGTAGTGCATTGGCTGCGGCGTCGGGATCGAGGCGTTGGGGTCGCCCATCGGGGCGGCGGCGATCATGCCGCCGATCAGCACCATGTCCGGCTTGACGCCGAAGAAGGCCGGGTTCCATAGCACCAGATCGGCGCGTTTGCCGACCGCGATCGAGCCGATGTCCTTGGACAGGCCATGGGCGATGGCAGGATTGATCGTGTATTTGGCGATGTAGCGGCGGACGCGGAAATTGTCGTTGTCGCCGGTCTCCTGCGGCAATGACCCGCGCTGGCGCTTCATCTTGTCGGCGGTCTGCCAGGTGCGGATCGCCACCTCGCCGACGCGGCCCATGGCCTGGCTGTCCGACGAGATGATCGAGAAGGCGCCGATGTCGTGCAGTATGTCCTCGGCCGCGATGGTCTCCTTGCGGATGCGGCTTTCGGCAAAAGCGATGTCCTCGGGAATCGATGGCGACAGATGATGGCAGACCATCAGCATGTCGAGATGCTCGGCCAGGGTGTTGACCGTGTAGGGCCGCGTCGGATTGGTCGAGGACGGGATGACGTTGGGCAGGCCGCAGACCTTGATGATGTCGGGCGCATGGCCGCCGCCGGCGCCTTCGGTGTGGAAGGCATGGATGGTGCGGCCCTTAATGGCGGCGACCGTGTTCTCGACGAAGCCGGATTCGTTCAGCGTATCGGTGTGGATCATCACCTGCACGTCGTAGTCGTCGGCGACCGACAGGCAGCAATCGATCGCCGCCGGCGTCGTGCCCCAGTCCTCATGCAGCTTGAGCGAGCAGGCGCCGCCCAGCACCATCTCCTCGAGCGCTGCAGGCAGCGAGGCGTTGCCCTTGCCCGACAGGCCGATATTCATCGGGAAAGCGTCGAAGGACTGGATCATACGCGCCATGTGCCATGGCCCCGGCGTGCAGGTGGTGGCCAGCGTGCCATGCGCCGGGCCGGTGCCGCCGCCGAGCATGGTGGTGATGCCCGACATCAGCGCTTCCTCGATCTGCTGCGGGCAGATGAAGTGGATATGCGCGTCGAAGCCGCCGGCGGTGAGTATCTTGCCTTCGCCGGCGATGATTTCGGTGCCGGGTCCGATGATGATGGTGACGCCGCCTTGAGTGTCGGGATTGCCGGCCTTGCCTATTGCGGCGATGCGGCCGTCCCTGAGGCCGATGTCGGCCTTGAAGATGCCGGCGCTGGCATCGATCACCAGCGCGTTGGTGATGACGGTGTCGACCGCTCCTTGGGCACGGGAAACCTGGCTCTGGCCCATGCCGTCGCGAATGACCTTGCCGCCGCCGAATTTCACCTCTTCGCCATGGATGGTGAAATCCTTCTCGACCTCGATGATCAGCTCCGTGTCGGCAAGCCGCACTCTGTCGCCGACCGTTGGGCCATACATCTGGGCGTAGGCGGCACGGCTTAGTCTGGCCATCAGCGATTGCTCCCGAAATGCGGTATGGTCGAAACCCGGCTGCACATTGCCGCCACCCAATGGTCACGCAATGACCCGCTGGGCGACACCTTCTGATCCCATTTGGCGGTTGAGGTTGGCAGGCCACCCCAAAACGACCGTTTGCCAAACCGATGGAAGGAAAATCCATGCGCAAAACGATAGTTCTTGCAACCGCCGCCAGCCTGATGCTGGCGGGTGCCGCCAGTGCCCAGCAGCAGCCTGCTCAACAGCCCGCTCCGACCGCGCCGGCCCCAGCCGCCCCTGGCGGCCAGCAGGCCGCCCCGGCGATTCAGAGCGTCAACATCGTCGACATCAGCGAGTTGCCGAAGGACACCCAGACGCAGGTCAACCAGGTGATCTCCCAGCGTGGCGATGCCGGCCTGCAGAAGCTGCGCAGCTCGATCGATGCCACGCCCAAGGTGAAGTCCGCCCTCCAGGCCAAGGGAATGACCTCGGCTCAGGTGGTCGCGGCCAGCATGGAGCCAAACGGCGCGCTGACCCTGATCACCAAGAAGGCGAGTTAAAGGCCCGGCGCGGCGGGCCGGTATCCGGTCCGCCCACCGAATCGGAGAGGGAACCGTGGCAGGGCTGGCGTCGTTTTGTTTCCTGAGCGTTGGAACAAACCGCGGAAGTGACCGATGACCGATACCACCTTGCCCGATATCCGTTGGCTGCATGCCGTTGCAGCCGCTGCGTTTCTGGCAGTGAGCCTCCCCCAGGCCGCGCTGAACGCGCAGGGCCTTCAGAGCCCGGAAACCGTCGACCGCATCGTCGGCTCGCAAGTCAACCAGGAAGAGGCCAAGACGACCGCTGAGATTGGAAAGGTCAATTCGGCGATCGACCGCACGCGGGAAAATATCAGCACGGTGCGCAAGACCTCCAAGCTCGACAAGGTCGATATCGTGTTCCTGACCGATGCGGCGCGCAGCGAAGGCGGCCCGCCGCCGGTCATCGAGAACAAAGTCCGGCAGCATCAGGACGATGTTACCGAGCTGCGCAAGGAGATCGAGGCCAACGCGCTGCTCTTCAACGCCATCGAGTCGCGGCGCGTGCTTGCGCAAGACGTTCTCGCCGTGGAATTCGACGATCCCGGAAAGATCGTCATCTACGCGGCCGCCAAGCCATCGGACTGAGCGACGCGCAGCGCGTGCGTTCATGCCTGCGCTGAAGTCGCTCGCCGGCCTTGCGCGCGAAGCACGAGACGTCCTCACAGCTTACCCATTACCTTCTGCTGGAATCCATAGACCTCGCGCTTGCCGCCAAGCGGCACCAGCGTGACGTCGCGTTCCTGCCCCGGCTCGAAGCGCGTGGCGGTGCCGGCGGCGATGTCGAGGCGCATGCCGCGCGCGCTCTCGCGGTCGAATGTCAGCGCCTCATTGGTTTCGAAGAAATGATAATGGCTGCCGACCTGGACCGGCCGGTCGCCACTGTTGGCCACTTTCAGGGTGACGGTCGGCAGACCCTTGTTGAGTTCGATGTCGCCTTGGGCAGGCATGATTTCGCCGGGGATCATCGGACCTCACACGACGCCGAAGACGAGGCCGACGCCGATCGCCGCGCAGGCGGCACCCACGATGCGGGCCACACCACGAAATCTCATGCCGAGGCCGAGCCCGGCGGCGATGCCTATGGCATGGAGCAGCACGGTGGCGATGGCAAAGCCGGCCATATATTCGAGCCCGCCGGCATTTTCCGGCACTTCCGTGCCATGGGCGTGGCCGTGAAACAGCGCAAACAGGCCGATGATAGCGACACCGGCCGAAACGGGGAGATCGACCGCCAGCGCGACCAGTAGCCCGAGCGCCACGACCGAGGCCAGTATGCCCGGCTCAACGAACGGCAACGGCAGATGGGCCATGCCAAGGGCCGCGCCGGCCAGCATGATGCCGACGAACGCCGCCGGCCAGGCCCAGATCGCCTTGCCGCCCTTGAGGGCCGCCCACAGGCCGACAGCGAGCATCACCGTCATGTGGTCGAGGCCCGACAATGGATGCGTGAAGCCGGCCATGAGGGAGGACGTCGGGCCGATGCCGACATGGGCGTAGGCAGGCATGGCTGCCGCCACGAGCAGGATCGCCGAGAGGCACAGGCGTTTGACAGGGATCATTTACTTGCCTTTCGTTTGCGGTGTCAGGCGGCCCTGCGGGGACCGCAGCCCTCGGCCTTGAGCACGCGTTTGGTCGAAGCCGGATATTTCTTCAGCATCGCGGCGGGACGGATCGGCCGGGCTGTAAAATCGCCGCCGCAGTTCGGGCAGACGCCGGCAAGCACGTTTTCGACACAGCCGGCGCAGAAGGTGCACTCGAAGGTGCAGATCCGCGCATCCTTCGCTTCCGGTGGCAGGTCCTTGTCGCAGCATTCGCAGTTCGGGCGCAGCTCAAGCACGTCGGCCTCCTCACCTGATCGGTTCGTGCACGGTCACCAGCTTGGTGCCATCGGGAAAGGTCGCTTCCACCTGCACGTCATGGATCATCTCGGCGATGCCTTGCATCACCTGCGCGCGGCTGA
This sequence comes from Mesorhizobium sp. M8A.F.Ca.ET.218.01.1.1, assembly GCF_004791165.1. Classification (GTDB taxonomy): domain Bacteria; phylum Pseudomonadota; class Alphaproteobacteria; order Rhizobiales; family Rhizobiaceae; genus Mesorhizobium. Next base: position 1,022,029 of record NZ_SRUZ01000001.1, read on the forward strand.
CGACATGGGCGCCGGCCTCCATCAGTTCGGCCACCGGGCGGCCATCGCGGGCGCCCTCGACGACGAAATCGGTGATCAGCGCGATGGCTTCCGGATGGTTGAGCTTGACGCCGCGCTCCAGCCGCTTGCGCGCCACGATCGCCGCCATGGCGATCAGCAGCTTGTCCTTTTCCCTTGGCGTCAGGTTCATGCGTCTTCCTGAAATGATGCGGACACAGTCACAGTGACCATAATTTGGGCAACCCCGCCCTTCCGTTGAGCAATCCGACGAGCGGGACCAGCCGTTGGCGCAGCTGGTAGCCGTCCTCGGCGTAGAGCCTCGCAAGAAGCTTGCCAGATGTCTTCACGGTCCAGACACTGGCGCCACCTCGGTCGCCAATGATCTCCCGGACCGGATCGAGCAGAGCCTCGGCTCGCGGCGACACCAGCAGCAGCGTTGCCACGGCGATCGCGCCACCGGATATCGCCGTACGGGCCAGGGTGTCGGCAATGGCAGGTCCGATGCGGAAATCCTCGGCATGAATGAGGGCTCCTTGCCTGCGGATACGCCAGCGATCGCGAAAAGTGCCCTGCGCGGCACGTTCGCCCATGGCCAGGCGGCCGAAGACGGCCGCTTCCAGCACCAGCGCCTCGGCTCCGGCCGCAAGCTCGACATCGAGCGTGCGGGCAAAGGCGGCGCGGTCGAAGACGATGGTTTCCTGCGGCAGCCAGGCGATGCTGCCGTTCTCGCCGACGGTCAGCTTGACCCGCACTTCGGCATGGTCCGATGCGGCGCGATAGACTTTTTCGCAGGCCTGGGTTGTTACCGCGGCGCTGGCATCCGCGCCGACATCCACGTCCCAACCGAGGCGGTCGCCGCCGGTCAGCCCGCCGGCGGTGTTGATCAGGACGGCCTCCAGCGGACCGGCCGAAACGGCCGGCAGCCTTATCTTGGCCGAGCCGTCCTGATAGAGGCGCCGCAGCCGCGTGCGGCCGTCGACGCTGGCGCAACCAAGCTGCGCCTTGCCCGCCGCGCGCTGGGCCAGTTGACCTGATAACTTCGTATTTTCGATCGTATCCACGCCGTCAGGTTAAGCACTGTGGCGGTTTTGTCGACATATAGCTTGTTGCTTGATGGCGTTTCCGTTTCTATAGAGGGAACCACCTTGGTACGGTCGGGCGACGCTTGACGGGGGTATAAGGCGAAGATCGCGGCCTGATATCGAGGATAAGAAGGCGCTGTTCAGTTGGCGCCGGGAAACGACAAGTGGGGAAGAAACCGAATGGCTGACCAGCTGGCAACGGACATCATCGAGAAGATCAAGGCCCATGCCGAGCCGGGCGGCGAGGAAATCACCACCACTACCGAATTGACGGCGCTCGGCATCCATTCGCTGGAGTTGACCGAGATCATCTTCGACCTCGAGGAGCAATATGGCATCGAAATCGAGATGAACACGGTCGATGCCTGGAGCAATCTCAAGAATGTCGGCGACATGGTCGAGGCCGTTCGCGCGCTGATCGAAAAAAAAGCCTGACCGAATGCTGAAGCGCGTCGTCATTACCGGCATCGGCGGGCTGTGCGGATTGGGCACCGATGCGCAGGCAATCTGGGCCGAGATGCGGGCCGGCCGGTCGGCGATCGGCCCGATCGACAATCCCTTCCTGCACGACCTGAAGGTCAAGACCGGCTGCGAGATCAAGGCACTGCCGGATCACGGCATCGAGCGCAAGCAACTGGTGTCGATGGATCGCTTCAGCCTGCTGGCGGTGATCGCGGCGAAGGAAGCCATGCGGCAGTCCGGATTGGTGCCGCATGCGGACAATACCTATCGGATGGGAACCATCGTCGGTGTTGGCGTCTGCGGGTTCGAGACGGTCGAGGAGAACTATCGCGCCATCCTGATCGAGGGCAAGAATCGCGCCGGCATCTTCACCGTTCCCCGGGTCATGCCGGGCGCGGCCGCCGGCCAGGTCAGCATGCATCTGGGTTTGCGCGGACCGGTGTTCGGCGTCACTTCGGCCTGTTCGTCAGCCAATCATGCCATCGCCTCTGCGGTCGACCAGATCAGGCTCGGCCGCGCCGACGTCATGGTGGCCGGTGGCACCGATGCGCCGCTGGTGTGGGGCGTGCTGAAGGGCTGGGAGGCGCTGCGCGTTCTGTCGCCCGACACGTGCAGGCCGTTCTCGGCCGACCGCCAGGGCCTAGTGCTGGGCGAAGGCGCCGGCATGGCGGTTCTGGAAAGCTACGACCACGCGATGGCGCGCGGCGCCACCATTTTGGCCGAGATCGCCGGCGCCGGCCTTTCGGCCGACGCCTCCGATATCGTCGCGCCGACCGTCGAGGGTCCGGAAGCGGCCATGCGCTTCTGCCTGGCCGATGCCGGGCTCAATCCCGAGGATGTCGACTACCTCAACGCGCACGGCACCGGCACGAAGGCCAACGACCAGATCGAAACCCTCGCGATCAAGCGCGTCTTCGGCGACCATGCCCGCGCGCTCTCCGTCTCATCGACCAAGTCGATGCACGCGCATTGCCTCGGCGCCTCGGGCGGGCTGGAGATGATCGCCTGCGTCATGGCGATCCGCGAAGGCGTCGTGCCGCCAACGGCGAATTACCGCGAGGCCGATCCCGACTGCGATCTCGACGTGACGCCGAATGTCGCGCGCGAGCGCAAGGTGCGCGCCGCCATCAGCAATGGCTTTGCCTTCGGCGGCACCAATGCGGTGCTGGCCTTCAAGGCCATCTAGTACCGGGCGGTCACCACCTGTTCGGGCGGCTACTATCCGCCCGGGCGATCCGATCGATTGACTATCCATGCACGGTGAAAGCGTCGCCGCCATATTGATCCGGCCCGACCGCAGCCCTAATTCTTGGCCGACCCGCCAACACCGCGCCGCTTGGTGCGAATCCCCCCGCTCAGGAGTTCTCGATGGCCGACCTGTCCGCCTTTCCGATCGCAACCCGTTGGCCTGCCAAGCATCCCGACCAGATCCAGCTCTATTCGGCAACGACGCCGAACGGAGTGAAGATATCGATCGCGCTGGAGGAACTCGGCCTGCCCTATGAGCCGCATCTGATCAACATCGGCAAGAACGAGAGCTGGACGCCGGAATTCCTGTCGCTCAACCCCAATGGCAAGATCCCGGCGATCATCGATCCCGACGGCCCGGACGGCGCGCCGATCGGCCTTTTCGAATCCGGCGCCATCCTGCTCTACCTGGCGGAGAAGACCGGCCTGCTCATGCCCGTTGACGCGGCGCGGCGCTACGAGACGATCCAGTGGGTCTTCTTCCAGATGGCGGCGATCGGGCCGATGTTCGGCCAGGTCGGTTTCTTCCACAAATTCGCCGGCCGCGAGATCGCCGACAAGCGGCCGCTGGAGCGTTACCGCGACGAATCGCGCCGCCTGCTCGGCGTTCTCGACGTCAGGCTGAAGGGCCGCAAGTGGATCATGGACAATGACTACACCATCGCCGACATCTCGCTGCTCGGCTGGGTGCGCAACCTGATTGGCTTCTACGAGGCGCGCGACCTGGTCGGCTTCGACGATTTCGCCAATCTGGCAGCGTGGCTTGAGCGCGGCCTGGCGCGGCCGGCGGTACAGAAGGGCCTGACCATCCCGGCGCGAAGCTGAATCTGCCCCCGCCGGGAAGCGCGTCGCTACTTTGCTTTCGCCTTGGACCCGCCCTTGCCGACGACAGATGCGGCGAGAGACGCGACACTCCGCGCCGTGGCCACGACCGCTCCGGCCGCGACGTTGGCTGCCGTGCGAACCTTCGAGCCGCCGGCCGCGGCCGGTTTCTTCGCCTGGGCGGTCTTCGCTGCCGCTTTGGGCGCGGTCACCTTCGACGCGCTGCCTGGCACGACTTTCTTGGGCGATGCCTTGCCGAAGGCCGGCTTGGCATCCTTTGAGCGCTGGGCGACCGCTGGACCAGCCCCGGCCTTCGATTGCGTCGCTTTCGGTTGGGCTGACTTGCCCCTGACGGGCTTTTTTGCCTTGGTTGCCATCGGACGGAATCCCTCTTCTGGCATGATTGCCTGACCGGGATAACGCCTTGTAAGTCTTAAGGTTCCCGTCGAAAAATACTCAAAATTAAACAGGTTAATCCAGATTGACCCGGGTTAATCGAACCCGGGTTGACCAATGACCAGGTCGGCCGCCCGGCGTCGTGCCAGCACGCGTTCGATGTTGGGCATGTCGTTGGAAGCTATCCAGGCCCGCGCATCGGCTTCGGAACGGCCATGCTCGTGCCAGCGTTCCATCAGGCGGCGTTCGAGTTCATTGCGCGGTACGTCGACGAAGATCGAGAAATCGAACAGCGGCGCAAGGCGCGACCACGGCTCCTCGTCGAGCAGCAGGTAATTGCCTTCGACCAGGATGAATTTGGTCTCGGCATCGACGATCGCCGCAGCGGCGCGCGACAATTCCATGCTGCGGTCGAAGACCGGAATGGCAATGTCGGGCTCGCCGGCGCGGATGCGTTTCAGAAGCGTCTCGAAGCCGCCGAAGTCGAACGTGTGCGGCGCACCCTTTCGCGCGCGCAGGCCGCGCCGCTCGAGCACGATGTCGTCAAAGTGGAAGCCGTCCATGGGCACGACTTCCACCGCGCCTTCCGGCAAAAGGTCGTGCAGGCCCGCCGATAATGTCGACTTGCCGGCGCCCGGCGGTCCGGCAATGGCAACAATGAAGCGCTTGGCCTTGCCGGCGCGCTTGAAGATGGTGGCGGCGAGGTGGGCGATTTCGGACATTTTGGCTCCTTCCGCACGATTTCAGACGCATCTTGTCGGCAGTTGGCGGAAATTTCAAACCCTGCCGTTGGCTGGGTTGCACTATGCCGCCGCTGGCTGGCCGATGCGCAGGAAATCACTGTCGAACGGCACCTCCGAGGCCGCGGAGCCAGCCAGCCGAAGGCGGCCATCCGCCGTGGTGATCTCTCGTGGGGGTTCGCCACTCGACAGCGGCAACGCACCGATGACATGGCGGAACGAGACGCCCTCGCCGAGCGCGAATGCCGTCGCCACGCCTTCGCGCTTCAGCCAGTTGTCGCCGAGCGAGGCGGCATGGCCGATCGCCGTGCGCCCGTCCTCGATGCCGAGCACGCCAAGATGGCGGCCGCTCCACGGCGCGTAGTCGCGCCCGCCATTGCTGAACCACAGCATGGTGACCGGCAGTTCGGCCGGGTTTTTCAGCACCAGCACCAGATCGTCCTCGGCCTGGCGCGCAAGCGCGGTCCAGCCAGGCCCGCCATGGTCGGCCTCGACCAGGGTGAGGAAATCCTCGCGCCGATCCTCCATGCGGTAGTCCGTGAGATCCAGCGTACCGCCGCCGGCAGCGGGGAAATGCGCGAGGTCGGACGACCGACTGGGATAGGCCAGCATGAATCGGCCACGTCCAGGATCCGGCTCCAGCGGATCGGCAGGCGTGGCGGCAAACCGCTTCGGCGAGAAAGCCAGCCTGCCGCCGCCCTTCATCGCCGTCATCGGGTGATGGGCGACCGAGATCCCGCCATGGCCGCCGGAAAATACGTGTTCCTGGTAGAGGAAGGGATGGTCGTCGCGCAGCGTGAAGATCTTGTCGACGCTGGCGCCCATCACCTTGTGGCGCAGCCGGAAGACGGCGCGCCATCCGCCATCCGTGGCGCCGCTTTCGACCACATCCCAGGCGCTGTTGGCCGGCCAGCCATGCAGCGGCGCCTCCTCGACATCGCTGCGCGAAAAAGGCGCGCAGAGAAAGTCGCCGGAGAGCCGGACGGTGCCCTGCGGCAGGTCTTGAGGCAGCGTCTCGCTTGCGTCGACCCATGGCGCGCGGTGCAGTGGCCGCAATTGGCGCCCGCCGCTCTCGATGCTCATGTCGGCGATGTGGCCAACCGTGAGGTCGAGCGAAACCGAAATGCCTTTGGCCTTGATCGTAACTGTATCCATGGCGCTCTCACCCGAATCTGACGGGTGCCAAGAAGAACCGGTTCGGCGCACCGCGCAAGCGCGCGGGCGCGCATTTTGCATCAGATTTATGCCCGCCTTCCCACACGCCGAAAGGTGCGAGCCTACTGCCGCTTGTATTCCCGCACCGGCGATTTTGTCCCGTCGGTATAGGTCACCTGCACCGACATCGATTTCACGCTGTCGGCAACCTTGAAATAGGGCTGGAAATCATCGGGGATGGCGTAGGGGTCCTTGGCATTGCAGGGCGGCATGGCAAGCGCCTTGTCGAGCACGGCGCCATTCAGGCTGTAACGCACCTCCTTGATGGCGCAGCGGTAGGACAGCATCTGCGTGAAATAGACCAGCCCGTGATTGCCGCTGGCGTCGAAGGCGATCCATGACGTCCAGAACTGGTCGAGGATCTGCTTGTTGCGTTGCTGCAGGGCGGCATCCGGATCGAAGCGGATGTCGAACGGGCCGGTCTCGCGCCCCCTGATGTCGAGATATTTGATGGCGATGGTGGTCGCCGCCGTGCTGTCGGGCAGCTCAAAGCTCGGATTGGGCATCGGCTTGCCGGTGCGCTGGTCGTTGAGCGCCAGCGGGCCGGTGTCGGTGAAGGGGCCGGTGTCGCCAAGACGCCAGGATATCGCGGTTGCCGGCTCGGGCAGCGAAATGGTCATCGACCAGCCCTGGTTGGAGCGCATCGGCGTCAGCGAAGGCACGAAGCGGGCGGGGTCGAGGACGTCGCCAAGGGCCGCCAGCCGGCTGCGGCTGCGGTCCAGCCAGTCGGCAAGCTGGGTCTGATCGACGAAATATTTGAGCAGCCCGCCATCTTTTTCGTAGGAGACGAATTTGGTCAGCGACTGGGCTTCGCTGCGCTTGTCGGCCAGCGTCTGGCTGCCGAGGCGATCTTCCGAAAACTCCTGCGCCTCGAGGTAATAGGCCGGCGCGAAATCCGGATTGGCCGATATGAAGGCGCTGAGCTTGTCGAGCCGCTGCGCGTCGTCGAACTGCATGATATGCACCAGCTTGATCGACAGCGCCTTGCCCTTGTCGGCCAGTGCCCCGAACACTTCGCGGGCGCCCGCCTTGCCGTCCTGGACCCGCAGCAGCGTGGCAAAGCGCGTATAGGGGTCGATGGCGTCGACGTCGAAACCCGCAAAGGCGAGGTAGGAGCGCCGCGCGTTGAGCATGTCGCCCGACAGCTCGTAGACACGGGCATTGTGGTAGAATTCGTCCGGCCGTTTCGGTTCGGCGATGGCGCCGCCTTGCGCGGCCAAGGTGGCAAACCCCTTGGCGATCGTGTCGATCGAGGCGGCGATCTGTTCGGTCGTCGCCTGCAGCTTTTCGGCCTGGGCCACTTGCTGCTGCTGGCCTGCGGCGAGCGTCTCGGTCGTCTGCTTGACCGCTTCGACGGTCTTTTGCGTCTGCGCCCCTTGCGCCGTCTGCTGCTGCTGGGCGGAGGCGATCTGATCGGTTTTTTGCGCAGCCGTGTCGGTCGATTTCTTGACCTCTTCGACGGTTTTCTGTGTCTGCGTGACGGTCTGCTCGATCCTGGCCACCTTTTCGGCGACGATGCCCATCGACTTCTGCAGTTGCGCGATCGCCGGCACCAGGCCGGCGATGATGCCGTTCTGCGAACTGGTCTCCTTCTGCACGGCGTAGACGCCGCCGGCAACCGCCGCCGCACTGGTGGCGAACACCAGCGCCGGCAGTGCCTTGGCCGCCAGCACCAGCCTGAGCACGATGGCAATGGCGATGATCACGGCCGCGATCGAGGCAACCAGCGCGATATAGGCGGCAAACGGCGCCAGCGGGTTGAGAATGTCGGAAACGGCGCCGCCGATGAAGGCGATGCTGCCGGCCCATTTGCCGGTGCGGCTGAGCGATGCCCTGATCAATGACGGCGCGGCGCCAGCCCCAATGTCAGTCATTTTGCAACCCCCAAGCCGCCAGATGCCACACTCCTTCCCACGGGAAACGCGGCTCTGGCAAGGAAAGACAGGAACGGGGCGATTTCGGGGCGGCGGAAGCGGAGCTCGAGTTCCTCGCCCCACTCGACATTCCCAGGGCTAACCGGCATTAACCAAATGGACGCATCCGCCGCGTTACGTTAGCTTCGCCTTATCTCAGCAACAGCATCGCCAGAACAGTCAGCCCTTGTCCTTTCCGCGTCTCTTTCCGCTCTTCCAGAAAATCCTGGCTGTCCTGGCCCTGGCGGCCTTGGTTGCCGGCTGCTCGACCACAACCCCGCCCGACACGGTGCTGTCCGTGCCGGCGCCGCCGCAGAAATACGCCGCCATCGTCGTCGATGGAAAGAGCGGCAAGCAGCTGTTCGAGGTCAATTCGACGGCGCAGCGCTATCCGGCGTCGCTGACCAAGATGATGACGCTCTACCTGCTGTTCGAGGCGATGGACACCGGCCGCGTCACCAAGGAGACGCAGATCCCGGTTTCCGATCACGCCGCCTCGCAGCCGCCGACCAAGATGCGCTTCCGGCGCGGGGAGACGATCGACGTCGATTCCGCCATCCGTGCCATCGTCGTCAAATCGGCCAACGACGTGGCGGTGGCGGTGGGCGAATATCTCGGCGGCTCGGAAGACCAGTTCGCCGCCATGATGACATCCAAGGCGCGCCAGCTCGGCATGAGCAGCACCACCTTCCGCAACGCATCCGGCCTGCCCGACGACGGCCAGATGACGACCGCGCACGACATGGCGGTGCTCGGCATGTCGTTGCAGCGGCGCTTCCCGCAGCACTTCCATTATTTCTCCGAAAGCGACTTCATGTTCCGCGGCAGGCTGGTGCGCGGCCATAACGACATGCTCGGCCGCGTGCGAGGCGTCAACGGCATCAAGACCGGCTATATCAGGGCTTCCGGCTTCAACATCGTCACCTCCTACGATGCCGACGGCCGTCAGCTGATCGTGGTGGTGATGGGCGCCGACTCAGCCCGCCAGCGCAACGACCATGTCGAAGCGCTGATCCAGCGCAGCCTGTCGCCCACCATGGCCGACACCAAGACCAGGCTGATGTACGCCGAACAGCAGTAAAGAACTAGCTGGCCTTGTTGCCGGCGATTGCGCGGAGCCTCCCCCGAATTCGTCATCCACGGGCGGAGCAAGGAGCGTAGCGACGCGGCGCAGACCCGAGGATCCATGCCGGGACTCTGAAGCTGTCGCCACGGTCCAGAATTCTGCACCGTTGCACCCTCCGACAAAAGTCGCGGCATGGATCCTCGGGTCTCCGCGACGCCGCTGCGCGGCTGCTCCGCCCGTGGATGACGAAGCGCCTGCGGAGGCCGTCGCCGCCAAGAAGCTAACAAAAACCCTGCAGCCGGCTATTGTTTCACGACTGTCACGCACTCGTGCGGAAGGCATGCCATACGCTGCGAAAACCCATGGTGGCACTGCCCCGCCGCCATGGCGTATCCTAACTTACAGCGCGACAGCAGGAGCCCATCATGAGCACCGTTCCCAAGGCATCCGAGCAGCAGGGCGCCGACAACCAGAACGACAGCGGCGGCGAGTATTTCGAGGCGCCGACCACCGAGGCCGATCTGCAGGAGGTTTCGGACGAGCATTTCGACACACCCGAAGTGCCGGACTCCGAACCGACGCCGCCCGACGCGTCGCGGATAAAGCCCAGGAAGAAACCGTCGGCGATCTCGGGCCGCAAATTCCGCAAGCGCGACCTGGTGCGCATCGACACGCTGCGCCCGAGCCTTGCCGACCGTATCCGCTCCGACCATCCGGACCTGCCCAAGGGCGCGCGCGTCAGCCGCGAGGAGCTCGGCCGCTACCGCATGCGCTACATGGAGGAGCTCCTGCAGCAGGAGCACGGCGAATTCTCCGAGCTCGACCGCCAGGTGGTGGAATCGATCGCCAAGCAGGACACGATCTCCGAAAACTCGGAAGAGGAATTCGAGGAGCACAGGACCTTTCCCGACCGCGTCTCCGACAACATGGCGGCCTTCGGCGGCAGCTGGTGGTTCCTGATCTCGTTCGCCACCGTGCTTCTGGTCTGGATCGGCATCAACCTGTTCGAGGGCTTGAACGGCGCCTTCGACCCCTACCCGTTCATCCTGCTCAACCTCTTGCTCTCCTGCATCGCCGCCATCCAGGCGCCGGTCATCATGATGAGCCAGAAGCGCCAGGAGGTGAAAGACCGCCTGCGCTCCTTCAACGAATACCGCGTCAACCTCAAGGCCGAGCTCGAAGTGCGCCACCTGCACGAAAAGCTCGACTATTTGATCTCGCGCCAATGGACACGGCTGGCCGAAATGCAGCAGATGCAGCTCGATGCGATGAACGAGCTGGCCGGCGCCAAGAAAGCCAAACGCGCGGTGCGCCGGCGGCGGACGGCGAAGGGTGCGGCGGGGCCACAGTGAGGAGTTCCTCGCCCCCACGCAGTGGGGGAGAGATGGCTCGGCGAAGCCGAGACGGAGAGGGGGAGCGCCATATCCAACAAGCGCACGCCGTGAGAGGGCAATCGCCAATTGCCCGTTGAAGCCCGCGCCGGCTTCCGCTAAGAAGCCGTGACTTGCCGGTTCACCGGCTGGTTCGTTTTCCGGACTCCTTGTCCCGAAAGCACCCGTAGCTCAGCTGGATAGAGCGCTGCCCTCCGAAGGCAGAGGTCACAGGTTCGAATCCTGTCGGGTGCGCCAGTTTCTCTTTTTTGCCAAGGTTGAGATCGAGGGTTCAAATCCCCCGGATCGCGCCACGCCTTAAGCTGCTAATCCGAATCGACGGTTCGCGTTCAGCTGGGCTCACTGATCTCTTTCCCACACGGCCGAGAAGTCAGCCGGACCGCTGCCCATAGGTTCTAACCGGGGCGCGCCGCGATCGCATTGAACCGCGCCTTGAGATTGTCGAGAAGCCAGGTGCCTGCACGGCCCAAGGGGCGGTCTCGCAACTGCGCGGCATGGATGACCAGGGGCCCGTGAACGCTGGCGGGATCGTCTTCTATTGGCAGCGGGACAAGGCGTTTCTCGGCCTGATGGAGAGACCATGTTCGTCGTCACCCTTCGCTTTGCTGACAAGACCAAAGCGCCCCTATTCATGGATGGGCACAACGCCTGGATCAAACGCGGCTTCGACGATGGCGTTTTCCTGCTGACCGGCAGCCTTCAGCCGAGCGCAGGCGGTGCGATCCTCGCGCACAATGCGTCTCCTGAAGAGACAGAGCTCGTGTGCAGGATGACCCCTTCGTCGCCGAGGGGATTGTCAGCGCTGAAATCCTCCCCATCACACCGGGCCGTACCGACGAACGGCTCGCCTTTCTGAAAGGCTGAGTGATGAGCGCGACGATCCTCGGGCCGGACGGACGCCCGCGTTGCCGCTGGTGCGCGGCCGCGCCCGAATTCCTCGCTTATCACGACACCGATGGGGCAAGACGAGGTCAAGGTCGTGCACGTCGATATGCGGCTCATCCCAGTCGATCAGAGACGAAACTTTATCACCAGACGCGCCACGATGGCCGCTATGGTGCCGTGCCCAACTCTTTGAACAATATACGTGCGTAGAACTCCACGCATTCTCCAACCCGTGCGGTGACTTCCTCATCGCTATCGTTCCATGGTGTTTCAAGGCCGATAGCGGCCCTGCGCAAGGGTTCAGCAACAAGAGCGGCAAGGATCATCCGGGCAGATCGGATGCCATCAAATGATTGGACATCGGCTTGGTACTCGCGCAGCCAGTTCGCCACGGCCAGCACTCCCCGCTCGACTCCGTTTCGATTATAGATTTCTGCGAGCCGTTCTCGGCCCTCCGTGTCAGCGCAGATGAGACGGAAAAGGGCTACAGCTTCCTTGGATAGGGCGATCCGAAAAATCCTGCTCAATAGCTCCCGCAAGCTCCCCGGATCAGGACGCGGCTCGCCCGGCCGGTGATCTCCACTGGTTTGGAGTTGCTCAGTCCAGGACGCTACGATTTTCCCGACCAGTTCCTCACGATTGGCCGCCATAGCGTAAACAGTCTTTTTGGCAACTCCTGCGCTACGCGACACCGCATCTATGCTGAACTTGGCAAATCCCTGGTCAAACAGAAGCTGTGTTGAGGCTTGGAGAATTTTGCGTTCCACCTCAAGCCGATTACGGGCCGGACGCCCTCTCGCTCGCTTTTCCAAACTTGATCTCCTTGACCAACGTTGTACGAACGGTATACCGATCATATTTAGGAAACGAAGAGCGTTTCCTAAATATGGGAGATGGAAATGCAACATGAATTGGACGCAGCAATCCCTGTCGCACTGCTGCACGCCGACCCAATTAGACTCGAAATGGGTATCGAGCGCTTCGCCTCCGGCACCCTCACGGTCGCCTGCAGAACGATAATGCCAGGGTGCAATGGAGCGATGCTGGAATGGTGGTTCAAGTATTTTGAAACCGACGAACACCTTCGCTGGTGGCACCCAATTGATCACAAGCGCCATTTCGGTTGGGACGAGCTTTGGAAAAAAGGTGAGAACTACATCGGCGCGACGATAAGGGCGACGGAGTCGCTAGGAGAGGTTCCTCCGGTCAAAGCAACCATCAAATTCCTAAGCCCAGCCGCATACTTCAGTGCCACGGACATCGATGCCGCAAAGAAGGTGGGCGGCGTATCCGCACTTTTCTACGCCGGAATTGGCTTTGGCGATGATGTTGAGGTTGACGAGCATGGAATTCCAACAAGCGGCCGGATGATGCACGTCACACGGGACACGCCCGATGGCCTCGTTCTGCGAAGCAGATTCGTTCTTGGTCTCGATAGCGACAAGGGCGGCCACGCTGTCCCGGACGAGATCGGACTGGGGCTGATGCGCCATTGCCATTCGGAGTTCTCGTTCCTCGCGAAGGCACTTCCGTCTGTATATTATGGTGATCTCGCAAATTCTCGACCTGCCGACAACTGGTAGCCTCTCCCGACTGAAATAACGGTAGATAGCCGAGCGTCTGCGCATCAGAGACGCTCGGCCTTCTAAGATGCCTCGTTGATAAGGCACAGCTCTAACAAGCCCTGCTGCCAAGCGTTGGGAGGAGCGGTCTTCCACGCCCTGTCCAACACTCTTGGCACTTTTCCAGTTGTCGTCTATGCGCGCTCTGCGACATTGCGGTCGCGGTGCGGGTAGGTGGGCTGCCGACCAATCGGTTCGGTCAATGACACTCGGGTTCAGGTCGCCACTTGCTCGAGTTCCGATGGCCCATTTGGCGACAGGCAATAGGTTGTTGAATGGCAGACATGGGACCGTGAGCCGAATGTCGGCTTATTCAGGTCGTCTGGCCGGAACCGGCCTTTCTGGAGTCGGCCCCATTCAGACCTTCAAACGTTGCCCGATTGCATGGAGTCCTCCTTCGTCAGCCGCTTTGTGCAACGGGGCAATCGGCGGTCTGCTGAAATCCTCGGTGCGAAACTGCCTAAAGGAGGGCTATAGCGTAGACGTAGTTCTCATCATCACCCGGCGCGGCGCGCCATCAGGCAGTTGATCGATGGCGCCAAATCGGTGATTTCCAACGACCAGAAGGCCTTGCTCGCTTCGGGCGAGAAGGGGATTTTCGAGATCATGGCGGCGACGCACGCCGGAATGACCACGGAGGAGTTCACAAAGGCGGTCGTCGAATAGACAAAAAACGCCCGGCACCCACGCTTTAATCGCGCCTATGTCGAACTTGTCTACCAGCCGATGCTGGAGTTGCTGGAGTATCTGCGGCAAAACGAGCTCAAGATGTTCATCGTTTCGGGCGGTGGAATTGATTTCATGCGCCCCTGGGTGGAGCAGGTCTACGGCATTCCGCCCGAAAGGATTGTCGGCTCGTCAGGGATTACGAAATTCACGGTTCAGCCGGATGGAACGCCGGCATTGGTCAAGGATGCGAAAGTCGATTTCATCGACGATGGTCCGGGCAAGCCTGTCGGTATCCACAGGTTCATTGGGCGCAAGCCGATCCTTGCCTTCGGCAATTCGGATGGTGACCAGCGGATGTTGGAATGGACCGCCTCCGGCAATGGAGCGCGATTCATGGGGATCGTGCATCACACCGACGCCAAGCGCGAATACGCCTATGACCGAAATTCGCCGGTCGGCAAGCTTGACAAGGCCTGGGACCAGGCGACCAAGCGGGGCTGGATTGTCGTCGACATGAAGCAGGATTGGAAGAAGGTCTTTCCATTCGAAATCGCCGACTAAGGCTTGCTCGGCAGCGCGCCTTGGTGGTGACGCCGCGCTATCTCCCTGGGACCGAACCATCGCTCCTTTTCGCTGCCATACCGACCTCCCGTTCCGGACCCTCGCCGTAAGGGCGGCCCCAGGGTCCGATGCAAGAGCTCGTCGGCCGGTTCGCTCGCGCCGACCGCTCACCACCGTCCCAGCCTCTCCGGGAGTCCGTTCGGCAGGAGCCTATCTTCGCGCCGGCAGGCGCTTTGCCTCACAATCGCAGCAGGCCTATCATAGCGTCCCCTCGCAGCACATCGCGCCGCAAGCCGTAGCTGGGTGATTAGGACCGTTATTGCTGGGGTGTGGTGTGGACTTAGTTGTCGCTTTCCTCCACCGTGGGATGCCAGTTCCATAGGGTCCGTTCCCGACACACAGGTTACGGTTTGTACCGGAGACATAAGTGACACGTTTGGCCCGAACGGGTTTTGGAGCCTGATTTGGCCGCAACCACCCCCAAAACCAGGCGTGTCCTGATCACCGGCGCCGGCGCTGTCGACGGCATCGGCTTCGCCATTGCGCGCCAGTTTGGCCAGGCCGGGCATGCCGTTTTCCTGACCGGCGCCAGCGCGCGGGTGCTTGAGCGCGCCGGCGGGCTTCGCGGCGAGGGCATCGATGCCAAAGCCGCTATCGCCGATCTCACCATCGCCGCGGAGGTGGAGCGGCTGCGGGCAGAGGTCGGTACTGTCGATATCCTGGTCAACAATGCCGGCATGGGATCGCTGGCCTCGCCGTCCGTCGACAAGACGTTCCTGACGATGAGCGAGGCCGAGTGGGACCAGGGCATAGACACCAGCCTGAAGACGGCGTTTCTCGTCACCAGGGCGTTTCTGCCGGCGATGGTCGAAGCGGGGTATGGGCGCATCGTCAATGTCGCATCGGTGACCGGGCCGCTGGTCTCTTACCAGGGCACCGCCGCCTATTCCGCGGCTAAGGCCGGGATGGTCGGCCTGACCCGGACATTGGCGCTGGAAGTGGCGCGGCACGGCGTCACCGCCAATGCCGTGGCGCCGGGCTGGATCGAGACAGGCGCCTCGAGCGAGCCGGAGCGGATAGCGGCCCTGCATGCGCCGCCGGGCCGCGCCGGCCGGCCGGACGAGGTCGCGGCGGCAGTCGTGTTCCTGGCCTCCGAGAGCGCCAGCTATATCAACGGCGCCTTGCTCGTCGTCGACGGCGGCAACAGCCTTGAAGAACGCAAGGGATAGATCTCGCGGCCGGGTGGATCTCGACCTGACGTAATTCCTTCCATCCAAACGAATGCGATCTCTCTTTCGGGAGAAATTCCCGCACTGCCAAACAGGGCCTACTAGGTGCGCCCGCTTGACTCAATCATCAGTCTGCACTAATCATAAGTCATGACTGTTGATAGTCCACAGCTTGCCGCCTTGGGCGATCCGACCCGAAGGCAGATTTTCGAGCTGATCGCGGAGCGGCCGCGCTCCGTGGCGGAGGTCACGCGGCAGGTCAGCGTGTCGCAGTCCGCGGTGTCACAACACCTGAAGGTGCTCAGGGATTCGCGGCTGGTGCGCGCGGAGCCGAAGGGCGCCAGCAACGTCTACCACATCGATCCGCACGGGCTTGGCCAGATGCGCGCCTGGCTCGACCGGTTCTGGAGCAAGACTCTCGCGGCCTACAAGCTGGCTGTCGAGACCCCACCAGAGGAGTCACCATGAACACCCAGGTCCCCATCGCCTCCGTGAAACAGTCCGTCGTGGTCGAGGCGCCGATCGAACGCGCCTTCAAGGTTTTCACCGAGGATTTCGGCAGTTTCAAACCGCCAGAGCACAATCTGCTTGCAGCCGAGGTCGCCGAGACGGTGTTCGAGCCTCGGGTCGGTGGCCACGTCTATGATCGCGGCGTCGACGGCAGCGAGTGCCGCTGGGCGCGCGTGCTGGCCTATGACCCGCCCAACCGCGTGCTCCTGAGCTGGGACATCAGCCCGCAATGGCGCATCGAGACCGACCCGGCCAAAACCAGCGAGTGGGAGGTGCGGTTCACCGCCGAAACGGCTGAGCGTACCCGCGTCGAGATCGAGCACAGGAACCTGGAGCGCCATGGCCAGGGCTGGGAAGGCGTCCGCGATGCCGTCGCCGGCGATCAGGGCTGGCCACTCTACCTGCAACGCTATGTCGATCTGGTTGCACTGCAGGCCTGACAGCAGCTTTTAAAGGCGCTTCGCTGCCTGCGGTCAGGGCACCATGCCCCTGCACGCCCAGGCCACATTGGCGAACGACCTCGGCCCGTCCGGTCGTCCGGCCTGATAGGCATCGCGAACGGCAGCCTCGGCGCGCTCGCGTTCGGCTGCCTCCAGCGTGGTCATGTATTTGCCGAGCGGGCCCTCGCCGGCTGATATCGGGGCCCAATAATCGGCGAAGTCCTGATAATCCATGCGGATCATCAGCTCGGTTTCGGTCACGTCGGCCAGCCCCTGTTCCACGAAACTCCGCTTCATTTCGCCGGGCTGCATCATCGGCTGGAAGCAATAGCGGCTGCGCAGCTGGCGTCCGCTCTCGCTGAGCGCCGCCACAGTGTCGATCATCATGCGCATGCCCGCCATGCCGCCGAGATGGTCCCACACCACGGCCGCGACCACGCCGCCCGGCCGAGTAACACGGCGCATTTCGGCAACCGCCTTGCCGGCTTCCGGCACGAAATGAAGCACCAGCAGGGCCAGCGCACGGTCGAACGCATTGTCCGCGAACGGCAAGGCGGTGGCGTCCGCCTGCTGGATTGCGATGCGCGGATCGGCGTTGCGCCGCTTTGCCGCCTCGACGAAAACAGGCGAAAAGTCGATTGCCTCGATCGCCGCGAGTTCGGCGGATTTCGCCAGCTCGAACGTCAGGCTGCCGGTGCCGCAGCCGACGTCGAGTATCTTTTCGCCAGGGGCAAGTCCGGCGAAGCCGATGAACTTGGGCGCGAGCTTTCGGCTCCAGCGGCCCATGAGTTGCTCGTAGCCGGACGCGTCATGAACGGTGAAACTCGATGTCATAGGCGCCTCCCCCGGCTGCAGGCGCAGGCTAGACTCCTATCGAGATGAAGCCAAGACGCGGGGAGCACGGTGAATGCCTGCATCCGGGACGGGACAAGGGACCGGTGGTTTATGCGAAGCCCCTGAACGTCGCCACGCTCTCCCGCTCCACCAGTGGACACTCCAGCTTGGTGATGGGATAGCGCCCCCGTCCCGCCACCGCCGGCGCTTCCAGCTGCTCGATCGCCCATTGGCCCATGGCCATATGCGGCAGGATCGAGGTGGTCAGCGGCGGGAAGAGATGGCGGGCGATTTCCTCGTCGTCGTAGCCGACGACGGAGATATCTTGCGGGATGTGCAGGCCGGCTTCCTTCAGCGCCTCGTAGCAGCCGATCGCGGTGCGGTCGTTCTGGCAGAAGATGGCGGTCGGGCGGTCCTTCAGGGCCAGCAGCTTCACAGTCGCGGCGTAGCCGGCGCTGGCCGACCAGTCGCCCTCCACCACCAGTTCGGGGTCGAACGGGATGTCGGCGGTGGCGAGCGCCCGGCGGTAACCTTTGAGGCGGTCCTGGGCCGCCTGCATCCAGGGTTCGCCTGTGATGGTGGCGATGCGGCGGTGGCCGTGACTGATCAGATGGCGGGTCGAGCTCTGGCCGCCGGCGATCTCGGAGGGCACCACGGCGGGGAAGGCATAGTCCGACGTGTAGCAGTTGAGCAGGATGACCGGGATGTTGAGGCCGTAGAGGAAATCGGGCGCGGTGATCTCGCGGGTGAAGATGGTCATGTAGATCAGCGCCGAAATGCCCCGCCTGGTCAGCGCTGAAATGGCGCGCGGCTCCATCACGGCGTCGCCCATGGTCTGCGCCACCAAAAGCACGTTGCCGGCATTCCACGAGGCCTGGCGCGCGCCCTCTATGGCGACCACGGCCTCCGGGCTGGTGGCGAGCTGGTCGACACAGAAGCCGATCACGCCGTCGAGTCCGTCGAAGGCGGCGCCCTCGAAAGCCGCAACCGGCTGCTTCAGCGCCGAGAAGGCAGGGGCGCTGTAGCCGAGCGCCCGCGCCGCCTCGATCACCCGCTCGCGGGTCTGCTGCGACAGGCGAATGCCGGGCGAATTGTTGAGCACGAAGGAAACCGTGGCCTGCGAGCAGCCGGCGGCGCGCGCTATATCGGTCATGGTGACGCGGCCCTTGGGCTTTGCCGGCGCCTTGCGACGCTTCGCGGTTGCGATGTCCGGGTCCGTCGTCTCGCTCATGCCGTAGATGTCCCCCAATCCCCAGCCTGTCTAACGGCGGCCTGCCGGGCCGACAAGATGACGTGACGCCGCCAGTCCGTGGGCGCGTCGGGCAAACTAATAACTATTATCACCCTTTGCAGCCCATCCCGTCATGCAGGCCCAGCCTCGCAAAAATACCCAGATCGCAAGGGCTCCGGCTGCGCTCGGACAAGCATCGCTGCGCCATCGAATCGGTTCGGCTATGACACCCGAGCGCCACCAGATCGGTCCTTTGCTAATAGTATTTACTAATACAAGGATGCGCTGTACCGTCAATCCACCGCATCCGGCCTGATCGGTCCGGTTGCGGTGGACGTGTCTGTGAATAGCCCGATGGCGAGCGGATATTGCTTCCACAAACCATGTCTCAGATATGTGATATGTCAGACAAATCGGACTATTTACGAATGAAGAATGGTTGTCTAAAGTCCGTGGCCGTGGCTGGGAACGACGCCATTCTTTTCAGTGCCGGGAACCCCTTGAGGAGGAGGCGTCCACGCCGCAGACGGCAATTCAGGTGAGCAAGACAATTCTAGTGAGCAAGTCCGGCCAGTCCTACGACTGACCAAAACGGGAGGTTGAACATGAAATCCTTGATACGTAATGCATCCATGGCCGCCGCGGCCCTGGCTGTCGGCCTGACGGCGACGGCCATCGCGCGCGCCGACGACAAGCCGACGCTGGCCTTCGTCGTCAACGGCGCTTCCGACTTCTGGAAAGCGGCCGAAGCCGGCGTCAAGAAGGCGCAGGGCGAACTGCCCGACTACACGCTCGAACTCAAATATCCCGAACAATCCTCGGTCGCCATCCAGCAGCGGCTGATGGACGATCTGGTGACCGCCGGCGTCAAGGGCATCATGGTCTCGGCCGTCGATCCCAAGACCTCGACCGATGGCTTGAACAAGATCGCCTCGCAAACGGCGCTGTTCACCACGGACTCGGATGCTCCGCAGACCAAGCGTGTCGCCTATATCGGCTCGTCCAATGTCGACGCCGGCAAGCAGGCGGCCGAAATCGCCAAGAAGGCGATGCCGAACGGCGGCAAGTGCCTCGGCTTCGTCGGCCTGCTCGGCGCCGACAATGCCAAGGAGCGCATCCAGGGCATGAAGGACGGTCTCGCCGGCACCAAGATCGAGCTCGTCGACGTGCGCGGCGACGACATCGACCAGGCGCGCGCCAAGAAGAATGTCGAGGACGCGCTGGTCGCCAGCCCCGACGTCACCTGCATGGTCGGCTTCTACTCCTACAACACGCCGCGCATCTATGAAGCGCTGCGCGACGCCGGCAAGCTCGGCTCGATCACCGTCGTCGGCTTCGATGACGATCCGATCACGCTGGGCGGCGTCAAGGAAGGCACAGTTGCCGCCACCGTCGTGCAGCAGCCCTTCGAATGGGCCTATCAGGGCATGAAGCTGATGGCCGCCTATCTCAAGGGCGACAAGTCGGGTATCCCGGCCGGCAATTTGATCATCATCCCGACCAAGATCATCGGCAAGGATGACGTCGACGCCTATGCCGCCAATCTCAAGGCGATGGCAGGTAACTGATCGGCGTTGGCGCTGCCCCTCATCCGCCTGCCGGCACCTTCTCCCCGTATAGTGACGGGGAGAAGGGAGATGGCCGCGACGCTGGCGAGCCCCTCTCCCCGTCTCTATTCGGGGAGAGGGTAAGGGTGAGGGGCGGCGCGACGTTTCGCTTTTTATTGACGGGTTCGATCAGGCCAGTCAGTCTGTGAGCCCGCCAAACGCTGTCAGGCATGATGAATTATTCCGACACATCCATCGCTGCGACCACCCCGTTCCTCAGCTTGGAGAACGTGCGCAAGACCTATCCGGGCGTCGTGGCGCTCGACGGGTTTTCGATGGAGGTCAGGCCGGGCGAGGTCATCGGCCTAGTCGGCGAGAACGGCGCGGGCAAATCCACGCTGATGAAAATCCTCGGTGGCGTCACCACGCCGGATACCGGCACCATCACGGTCGACGGCACCGCCCATAAGGGCCTGAGCGTGGAGGGCAGCCTGGGGTCCGGCATCGCCTTCGTTCACCAGGAACTCAATCTGTTCGAAAATCTCGATGTCGCCGCCAACATCTTCTTCGGCCGCGAGCCGCTGCGCGCCGGGCCGCTGCGGCTGGTCGACCGCGCGAAACTGCGCGAAATGGTGGCGCCGCTGCTGAAGCGCGTCGGCGCCAATTTTTCCGCCGACACACAGGTCGCGGATCTCTCGCTGGCGCAGCAGCAGATGGTCGAGATCGCCAAGGCGCTGTCGATCAAGGCAAAGCTGGTCATCCTCGACGAGCCGACATCGAGCCTGCCGCTCGCCGAGACCGACAAGCTGCTCGACGTCATCAAGGCGTTGAAGGCCGACGGCATCTCGGTCATCTTCATCTCGCACCGCCTGCACGAGATCGAGCGCGTCGCCGACCGCGTCGTCGTGCTGCGCGACGGCATGCTGGCCGGAACATTGGGCAAGCGCGACATCAACCACGACCAGATGGTCAAGCTGATGATCGGCCGCATGCTGAAGGAACGCGAGAAGGCCTCCGAAGCCGCGCGTGCCCCCGGCGCCGTGGCGCTCTCGGCCAAGGCGGTCCGCACCCCCACCTATCCCAGCCGGCCGGTCGATCTCGACGTCAGGCGCGGCGAAATCCTTGGTCTCGCCGGCCTCGTCGGCTCCGGTCGCACCGAACTGGCACGGGTCTTCTTCGGCATCGAAGCCAGCCTTGGCGGCACGCTGGAGCTCAACGGCAAGCCGCTGACGCTGGCGAGCGCGGCGGACGCCGTCGCGCAAGGCATTTTCCTCGTGCCGGAAGACCGCAAGCTGACCGGCATCCTGCTCGACCTGTCGATAGCGCAGAACATTTCACTCCCCAATTTGCCGGCACATGCCAAACGCACGCTCGTCTCGAACAGCGCGGAAGCGGCTACCGCTGAGAAGCAAAAGAAGAATCTCGGCATCAAGGCACCTTCGGTGCAGACACGCACCGGCACGCTGTCTGGCGGCAACCAGCAAAAGGTCGTGCTCGGCAAATGGCTGGCCATGAACCCCAAGGTGATGATCCTCGACGAGCCGACGCGCGGCATCGACATCGGCGCCAAGGCGGAGATCTACGGGTTGATGCGGGCGCTGGCCGATGCCGGCGTCGCCGTGCTGATGATCTCCAGCGACATGGAAGAGGTGATCGGCGTCTCCGACCGCATCGCCGTGATGCATGAGGGCCAGATCTCGGGCATCCTCGACAAGGACCATTTCAGCCAGGAAAACGTGCTTTTGCTCGCGGTGGGCAAGCCGGCAAACTAATGCATGCCCGCGCAAAAGTTGCCCGCGGTTTTTTGCGGCAACGGCATGCATAAACAAAGAGCTGAAGCGCGCGACGCGCCTTAGCTAAGCGGAGACGACGATGACAAAGAAAGATCTCGGCCTGCTGATCCTGATCCTGGTGGTCGGAGCGATCGTTGCCGTCATCAATCCGCGCTTCCTCTTGCCGATCAATCTCGCCAACACCTCGAACCTCATCGGTCTCTTCGGTATCCTGTCGATCGGCCAGGCCTTCGTCATCATCACCGGCGGCATCGAGCTCTCCGTCGGCTCCGTCGTCGCGCTGCTGGGCACGCTGTTCATCGACTTCATCGCCGTGCGCGGCATGGGATGGCCTATCGCCTTCGTACTGATCCTGGTGCTCGGCGCGATCATCGGGCTGGCGCATGGCTGGCTGATCACGCGGCTCAAGCTGCAGCCCTTCGTCGTGACCCTGTGCGGCCTGTTGATCTACCGCGGCGTCGCGCGCTTCTACACCGCCGACGGCACGGCAGGCTTCGCCTTCGGCCAGAATTTTCCCGATCTCGAATTCCTGACCGCCGGCCGCTCCTGGGGCGTGCCGAACTCCTTCTTCGCGCTGATCGTCATCGCCATCGTCATGTGGGTGGTGCTGCACCGCTCGGTGTTCGGGCGCTATCTCTACGCCATCGGCAAGAACGAGGAGGCGGCGAAATATTCGGGCATCCGCACCGGGCGCGTCGTCATGGCGGCTTACGTCATCTGCGGCGTGCTCACCGCGCTGTCGGCGATCTATTTCGCCATGTACACGCGCTCCATCTCGCCGGCCAGCCATGGCCAGTTCTACGAGCTCTACGCCATTGCGGCGGCGGTGCTCGGCGGCTTCTCGCTGCGCGGCGGCGAGGGCTCGCTGATAGGCGTCATCCTCGGCACGGTGCTGTTGCAGGAATTGCAGAACCTGGTCAACCTGCTCGGCATCCCCTCCTCGCTCAACTTCGCGGTGATGGGGGGCGTCATCCTCATCGGCGTGCTGGTCGACCAGCAATGGGGCGTGTTCCGGGCGCGCCGGCGGATGGTCGATGCCGCCCGCAAGGGCGCGGTCGGGGCGGCCGCGGAATAAGTCTCGCGCGCCCGTGTAGCTGCTTGTTCCTGCCGCCAGATTATTATAATAGCATAACTTGTGCGGGAGGCTGACGGGACATGCGCTGCGATTTGCGAGGCAAGGTGGCGCTGGTCACGGGAGCCGCCGGCGCCATCGGCAGTTCGATCGCCAAACGCCTGTCGGACAATGGCGCGGCGATCGTCGTCGCCGACATAAATGGCGAGGGCGCACGCCAGGTCGCGGCCGGGTTGAGCGATGCGATGGCCTGCACCACCGACATCCGCGACCCCGCATCGGTGGACGCCGCGATCGCCGCGCTCATGCGGCGCTATGGTCGCCTCGACATCCTCATCAACAATGCCGGCGTCAACACGCTGGCGCATCGCGTCACATTAGACGAATTCCCGGCCGACGAATGGCACCGCATCACCGGCATCGACCTCGATGGCCTCTACATCGTGAGCCGGGCAGCACTGGCCCCGATGCTTGACGCCGGCAAGGGCGGGCGCATCGTCAACATCGCCTCCGTCGTCGGGCTCGCCGCCATGCGATTGCAAAGCCCGTTCGTCGCCGCCAAGGCCGGCATCATCCATCTGACGCGGTCGATGGCAATCGAACTCGGCGCCAGGGGAATTCTCACCAACGCCATCGCGCCGGGGTCGGTGATGACGGCGCTGACCGCCAAGCTGTTCTATGGCGAGGACGGCAAGTTCGCCGGGCGCACGCAGGAATTCCTCGACCATGTGCCCCTCGCCCGGCCTGCCCAGCCGGAAGAGATCGCCGAGGCGGTGCTGTTCCTGGCCTCGCCGGCCGCCAGCTATGTCAACGGCCAGGTGCTGGCCGTCGATGGCGGCTGGACGGCTGGATACATGATGTGAGCGGGGCCATGGAAATCGATCTCACTGGCTCGACAATAGAACTGGAAGGCGCGAGCAATCCGGTTGCCGAGGCGGCACTCGCCGCCTTGCGCGCCAATGGCGGCCGCGTCCTCGAAGGGGCGCGGCACGCCAGCGTCCTTTCCCCCGACATCGTTCTGGTATCATGCCCTCTGCGTCCGGGAAGCACGGCCGAAAATCCCGGCACCTTGTACGCGGCGGCGCGCAAGGCGGCGGTGGCCATGACCGAGCGCAACGGCGGACGCATCGTCTTCCTGCTTTCGGTGACCGCCGGCATGCCGATGCGCCGCCATCCGCGCTTCTCCATGGAGAACGCCTCGATCCTGGCCGGCATGCGCACGCTGGCCATGGAGTTCGGCCCCAAAATCCTGGTCAATGCCGTCGGCGTCGGCTTGGTCGAGGACGAGACCATGGTTTCGGGTGACAAGGCGATGCTCAGCCACGTCCCGGTCAACCGCGCCGGCAATATCGAGGAAGCGGTTGCGGCCGTGCTGTTCTTCTGCGATCCACTGAACACCTATACGACGGGCCAGATGCTGGGCGTCGACGGTGGATGGATGGCAGGCTATGGGCGTAATTTCTGAGCCGCTGACGCTGAAGGCCGGCGCAATCGAGGTCGGGCTGGTGTCGCAAATCGGCGGCTCCGTGAGTTCACTGCGCTGGCGCGGCATCGATCTGATGCGCGGGCTTTCGGACGGCGATCGCGAGGCCGGCAATGTGCTGGGCGTCGCCATGTTCCCGATGACGCCCTATGCCAACCGCATCGCCGGAAATGCCTTTGAGTTCAGGTCAAAGCGTTGGCAGGTCCTGCCCAACAATCCGCCGGAAAAATTCAACGTGCATGGCAGCGGCTGGCAGCTTGCCTGGACTGTCGTGGAGGCAGGAGCCGGTAGCGCAACCCTGGGGCTGGATATTGCTGGCGCCGGCGAACCCTATTCCTATCGCGCGATGCAGACTTTCGTGGTTTCCGACGAGGGGCTTGACGTGACCATGACCCTGACCAACACCGGACCGGTTTCCCTGCCGTTCGGCTTCGGCCTGCACCCCTGGTTCGATCGCGACCCGGACGTGACTCTGCAATTCAAGGCCAAGCGTTTCTATCTCGAAGAGCCCGACGGTGTTTCCGGCGACCCGATCACGCTGCCACCCGAACTCGACTTCGCCGAGGGCCGGCCATTGCCGGCGGGCTGGCGCAACAATGATTATGGCGGCTGGGGCGGCGAGGCGATCATCCGCTTTCCCTCGCGCGGCGCGGGGCTGCGGATCACGGCCGATCCGGTCTTCAGGCACCTGATGCTCTATGCCGACCCGACAAAACCGTTTTTCTGCGTCGAACCCCAGACCAATGCCTCCGGCGCCTTCAACCGCGGCCGATGGGATGATCCGGAAGAGGGCGTCATCGTGCTTGGCCCGGGGGAAAGTGCAGCCGGCGCTGTTTCGTTCATGCCCTTCGCGCTTCAATCCTAAAGCAGCCGAGCCAGCAGGCCGCCATCCACCTGCATGGCACTGCCGGTGACGAAGGAAGAGTCGTCCGAGATCAGGAAGCCTATTGCCGTGGCGATCTCGGCAGGGTTGGCGATGCGCGCGATCCGGTTCGGTTCGAAAGACAGGCCCAGCGCTTCCGCGCCGCCGGCTGCCTCCAGCCCGTCGAGCGTCATGCGGGTGGCGACCGAGCCGACCAGCACGGCGTTGACGCGGATGCGGTCGACGGCATAGTCGAGCGCCATCTGCCGCGACAGGCCGACGACCGCCGCCTTGGTCGCCGCATAGGCGGGCACGCCGGGTACGGTGGCGTCGGCATGGACGGAGGCGATGTTGACGATCGAGCCGCCGCCGGCCTCGCGCAGCAGCGGCAAGGTCGCCCGGCAGACGCGGAAAATGGCCGTCAGATTGACTGATATGGTCCTGTCCCACTCCTCGTCGGAAAGCTCTTCCAGCCGCTTGCCTGTCGGATAGATGCCGGCGCAGTTGACGACCGCGTCGAGCCCGCCGAACCGGTCCGTCGCCGCCGCAACGGCTGCCTGGACGTCCGCTTGGCGCGTGAGGTCGCTCTCCCGGAAGATCAGCTGGCTCTCGCCATAACGGCTCGCCAGTGATTTGCCGTCATCGCCGTCCAGCCCGGCGCCAAAGACCTTGGCGCCCTCGGCGACAAGGTATTCCGCCGTTGCCCGGCCAATCCCGGTCGCGGCGCCAGTGACGAAAATGCGTTTGCCGGCAAATATCATGCGGAAACCTGCGCCTGACGCTCGGCCTGCGCCGCGGTGACCGAACGCAAGACGCGATCCTCGCCGCCTTCGCCGCGGCCGAATTCATCGACGATGCGGCCGTCGGCGACGACGAGGCAGCGGTCGCAAAGACCGATCAATTCCTCGAGTTCCGACGCGACGATCAGCAGTGAAACGCCCTTGTCGGCCAACTCGACCACGAGCCGGTAGATCTCATGCCGGGTTGCCGCGTCGACGCCCTTGGTCGGCTCGTCGAGCAGCAGTACCTTCGGCGCCCGCATCAGCACGCGGGCAAACAGCAGTTTCTGCTGGTTGCCGCCCGACAGATGGGTGACCGAGGCCCGCGGCGACGATGCCTTGACGTTGAGGGCACGCATGGCTGCCACGATGGCGTTGCGCTCCAGCCCGCCGCGCACCACGCCGCGCCGCGACAAGGGCGCGAGATTGCCGATGGTGATGTTGGCGCCGACCGGCAGGTTGAACAGCAGGCCGTCACGCTTGCGATCCTCGGTCAGCAGCGCGATGCCGGCCGCGCGGGCATCGGCGGGCGACTTGATCGATACCTCCTTGCCGCCGACGTGGATCTCGCCCTCGGACAGCACGCGGCCGTAGATGCCGTGCAGGATCTCGCTGCGGCCGGAGCCAAGCAGTCCCGCCAATCCGACGATCTCGCCGGCCGCGACGGACAGGTTGATGTCCCTCGCGCCATGGACAGCACCGCCGTGGCCGTCGACGCTGAGGCGGCGAACCTCCAGCGCGGTCGGGGTGCCGACAGGCGCGGCATGCTCGGGGAACAGCCGCTGCAACCTTTGCCCGGACATCGAGAAGATGAAGGTCTCGGCGTCGAAATCCTCGCGGGCAATGCGCACCGCCACCTGTCCGTCGCGCAGCACGGTGGCGCGGTCGCAGATGGCAAGCACTTCCGGCAGGCGATGGGTGATGTAGATCATCGCCACGCCCTGTGCCTTGAGCCGACGCAGCACGGCAAACAGCGCGTCGACTTCGGTGCCCGAGAGCGACGCGGTCGGCTCGTCCAGCATCAGCACGCGCGGCTTCATGACGATGGCGCGGGCAATCATCACCAGATGACGCTGCGCCGAGGGCAGCGATGCGACATAGGCCCTTGGGTCGATATCGATGCCAAGATCGGCAAATATCTCGGCCGCCCGCTGCTCGAGCTTCCGCTGGTGAACCAGCACGCCGTCGCCCAGACCGGTGCGGCCGGCAAAGACATTCTCGGCGACCGAGAGCTGTTCGAGCACCTCGATTTCTTGCGGGACATAACCGACGCCGTTCGATCGCGCGTCGGCCGGCGAGGCAAAGCTGACGGGCTGGCCGTCGAGCTGGATCGTGCCGGTGTAGGAGCCGGCCGGATGCACGCCATTGAGGATCTTCACAAGGGTGGACTTGCCGGCGCCGTTCTGGCCAAGCAGAGCATGGATTTCACCAGAGACCACGTCGAAATCGACCCCGCGCAACGCCTGCACGCCGCCAAAATTCTTGGCGATCGCGGTGGCTGAAAACAGCGGCGCTTGGTTGGTCGACACAGTGGTCCCTCAGGATGTTGCCGGGTCCGCAAGATGCGGGCCCGGCGGCAGGCGTTACTGGCCGGCGCTGTCCAGCATCTTGTAGTAGGGGGCAAGGTCGGCTGCGGTGATCACCTTGGCCGGCAACGGATTGCTGTAGGGAACCGTCTTGCCCTGGGCGAGGTCGCCGAGCAGTTCGGCCACCTTGGCGCTTTCCTCGTAGAGCGGCTGTGCGACGATGCCGTAGGCGGCGCCCGATTTCACCAGATCGAGGTTCTGCCTGATATAGTCCATGCCGATGATGACGACGTCGCGCCCGGCCTTGCGGGCCGCGCCCGACCAGGTCTGGATGCTGTTGCCGGTGGTGCCGAAGGCGGCGGTCACGTCGGGATTGCCCTGCAGGATGGCCACCGCCTTGGCTTCGGCGGCGGAAGGCTCGAAGCCTTCCATCTGCGTATCGAGCACCTTGATGCCGGGATACTTTGCCGCGATGGTCTTGCGGAAGGCATCCGACATGGCGTTCTCGGTGTCGTTGGAAGCGCCTTGCGTCAGCGCCACAGTGCCCTTGCCGCCGAGCTTGTCGCCGATGGCGATGGCCGCATTGGCGCCGACCTCGGCAATGTCTTCTCCGGTCGCA
Source organism: Mesorhizobium sp. M8A.F.Ca.ET.218.01.1.1 (assembly GCF_004791165.1). Classification (GTDB taxonomy): domain Bacteria; phylum Pseudomonadota; class Alphaproteobacteria; order Rhizobiales; family Rhizobiaceae; genus Mesorhizobium. Next base: position 1,050,026 of record NZ_SRUZ01000001.1, read on the forward strand.
GCCTTCAGTCCATTGACGGTGCCTTCCGGCGGCAGGACGTGCCAGGTGACGATCGGGAAGCCCTCCTTGGCAAGCTTGGTGATGTAGGAATAGATGGCCGGGTCCACCCCGTAGACGCCGATGGCGTCATATTTGGTACGGGCAAGCGCGGCCTCGGCAAGTGGCAAGGTCGCGGGGATGTCCCAGTTGGTGGCGCTCGGGTCGCCGACGACCTCGCAGGTGTAGCCGAGCTCCTTGCACTTGTTGAGGAAGCCCGCCTGCATCAGCCGGTGCACCGGGTGATCCTTCATCGCCTGCACCCAGAGCAGATGCACATCCGCCGCCCGCGCTAGGCCCGAGGTGGCGACTGTCGCCGCCACCAATGCGGCCCGGATCAGCCCCTTCTTCACCTGAATTTTCATGCCTTACCTCCCATGGTTCACCGGCATTTTTGCCGGCGCAATATCTCGGCCGGTTCAAGCCCCGGCGATGAAGTAGCGGCGGCGCACTATGTCGAGGCCGACGGCCATGACCATGATCACGCCGACCGCGATCTGCTGCCAGTTGGAGTTGACGCCGATGACGACGAGGCCGCTCTGCACCACTTTCAGCATCAGGATGCCGACGACACCGCCGGCGACCGTGCCGGCGCCGCCGAACAGGCTGACGCCGCCGACCACGACACCGGCGATGACCGTCAGCTCCCAGCCACTGCCGATCGATGTGCCGCCGCTGCCGAGATCGGCCATGACGAACATGCCGGCGATCGCCGACAGCGCGCCGACGGTGATGAAGGCGCCGATCTTGCAGGCATTGGTGTTGATGCCGACGAGATGCGCCACTTCCTTGTTGCCGCCGGTGGCATAGATGTTGCGGCCGAGTACGGTGCGCCGCAGCACGAAATCGGCTGCCACCGCCGCGATGATGAAGAAGGCGAAACTCCAGCCGAGGCCGAAGGCGAGATCCGTACCGCCGATCGTATTGATCGCCTCCGGCAGCGGATAGACCGGATAGCCTCCGGTCACCGACTGGATCAGCCCCTGACCGATGAACAGCATGCCGAGCGTCTGGATGAAGGCGGGGATACCGAGCCTGACGACGATCAAGCCGTTGAGCAGGCCGATCAATGCGCCGACGCCGATGCCGCCGAGAATGCCGACGGTCACCGGCAAGGCGGCAGCGGTCATCAGCTTGGCGGCGACCACTGCGGACAGCCCGGCGACCGAGCCGACGGACAGGTCGAACTCGCCGGCAACCAGCAGAATCGTCTGGCCGATGGCGATGATGCCGACAAAGGAGACGACGTTGAGAATGGCGCGGATGTTGCGCTCCGACAGGAAAGCCGGTTCGAGCAACCAGAAGAAGGCAATCAGCAAGGCCATCGCCGCCAGCACGCCGACTTCGCCCACCGCAATCAAGCCGATCAGTCGCCGCCGGAACGATTGCGTGCCCCGGCGCGGAGAGCTCACCTCAGCCGCGCTGTTCATCCTGACCTCCCTGGCGGCGCCTGTTGCCGGATCCCGCGGCCGGCTCCATTCACCCGCGCCAATCCCGGCGCGCTCCTCGTCTTCATTAAGATTATAATATTATAACTTGTCAACGATGAAAATTCCACGCCTCGCGACAGCGCGTCGCGTCGCTGGAAAGCGTCCGCTGCAACCGCTATGAATGGGCTGATGTGATCCGTGGGACTTTGCCTTGGTGGATCGCGCTCTCTTGGAGCAGGGTGATGACCGATAAGCCGCCGGCGGGCGAGAAAAAGCCGCAGCGCCTCGGCGTTCGCGAGATCGCCAAGCGCGTCGGCGTTGCGCCGATGACGGTGTCACGTGCGCTGTCCAATCCCGACATGGTGTCGCCGGAGACGCGCGCCAAGGTGCTCGAGGCGATCGAGCAGGCCGGCTTCGTGCCCAACCGCCTGGCCTCCAGCATGCGCGGCAACGGCCGCATGATCGGCACGGTTGTGCCGCCGCTGATCAATTCGGGCATAGCCGAACAGGTGCAAGGCATGTCCGACGAATGCCACGAGAGCGGCTATTCGATGCTCCTGGTGCAAGGTGAATTCACGCAGGAGGCCGAGGAGAAGGCGATCCGCAATCTGCTTGGCTGGCGCCCAGTCGGCATGATCCTGCAGAGCTTCGTGCAAAGCGAGACGGCGCGCGCGCTGCTGAAGAGCAGCGGCGCACCGGTGGTCGAGATCTCCGAGATCAAGGGCCGCAAGCCGATCGACATGGTGGTCGGCGTCTCAAATTTCGAGACAGCCTATGCCATGACCATGCATCTGGCGGCGAAGGGCTACAAGCGCATCGGCTTCGTCTCGACGCCGATCCACGGCAACGATCGTCTCCAGCAACGCCGCACCGGCTACCACGCGGCCTTGACCGAACTCGGCTTCAAGAACCATGCCGACCTGGAGGTCGAGGTGCCGATCACCGCGCAAGGCGGCGCCGAAGCGCTGGTGACGCTGACCTCCCGCCACAGGGATATCGACGCGATCTTCTTTTCCAGCGATACGCTCGCTGTCGGCGCCGTGCAGGAATGCCACCGGCGCGGTTGGGCGGTGCCTGGAAAAATCGCCATTGCCGGCTATGGCGACATGGATCTGGCCGCGCAGCTTCATCCGCCGCTGACCACGGTGAAGGTCAACCGCTACGAGATGGGCCGGCGCGCGGTGCGGCAATTGCTGGCAAAGCTCGGCGGCGACGCCAAGGTGCCGACCATCACCAGACTCGGCTTCGAGATCGTCGACCGCGAAAGCGCTTGATGGGTTGCTCGTTGGCCGAGGCCCCTCAGCTTCGTCATCCTAGGGCGGAGCAGCCGCGAAGCGGCGTCGCGGAGACCCTAGGATCCATTCCGTGACCTCGATCGAAGGGTACGGCGGAGAAAAATTCTTCAACGTTTGTAAAGCTTTAACGCCACGGCATGGATCCTAGGGTCTGCGCCGCGTCGCTTCGCTCCTTGCTCCGCCCTAGGATGACGAAGAGAGGGAAGCCTCGGCCAAACTGTAAACGTCGCGATTTTCCTTAACCGCGCTTCCCCGCCTCTTCGCGCCGCCCGAGGCGTTTCTCCCAGCCTTCGGCGTGGACGTTGAGATAGGCGTTGGGGTCGTAGGGATGATCCTTGATCGCATCGATGTCGAGGTCGATGCCGAGACCGGGCGCGTCCGGCAGCGACAGATGGCCATTGTCGGGATTGACGGTGGGATGCCAGCTCACGAGGTCGCGCGTCCAGGGATCGTTGAAGGTGTCGAAATGCTCCTGGATGAGGAAGTTCGGCACCGCCGCCGCCAGTTGCAGGCAAACCGCCGTCGCCACCGGTCCGCCGCTCTGGTGCGGCGCGATATGGCTGCCATGAGCAAGCGCCAGATTGGCCACCTGCATCGACGGCCCGATGCCGCCGAGCGACATCGGCTCGGGCTGGAAGATGTTGACGCCGCCGCCGGCCGCCAGCGTGTAGAACTGACCGACCGTGTCGTACATCTCGCCCGTCGCCACCGGGATCGGCGAGCGGTGCGCCACTTCATGCACGGTCTCCTGGCGGTCGCGCGAGGTCGGCTCTTCCCACCAGTAGATGTCGAGATCGGCGAATTTTTGCGCCGCCTGCAGTGCGGCGATCTCGGTGAAGCGCGCATGCACGTCAATCAGGATCAGCGTGTCCTTTGGCAGCCTGTCACGTAAGGTCCGGCAGATCGCGTAGGAAAGCTCCAGCTCCTCGCGCGAAATGAAGCCTTGGGCGGTGCCGAACGGGTCGAGTTTGAATGCCTTGAAGCCTTTGGCCAGCACCGCTTTCGCCGCATCGAGAAAGGCCTCGGGCGAGCGCTCGGTGCGGTACCAGCCATTGGCATAGCCGAGCACGCTGTCGCGCACCTGGCCGCCGAGCAATTGGTGGATCGGCACGCCGAGGCTCTTGCCCAGTATGTCCCAGCATGCGACTTCGATGGCCGCGATCACCGTGCGGTGGATGTGGCCGCCGTCGAGCGAGACGCTGTCCAGCATGCGTTTGGCCAGCGCGTTGATGCGGCGCGGGTCCTGGCCGATGGCGAGGTGTTTCAACTCGTGCACGCCGGCTTCGGTAGTCTTGATGAAACCGTTCAGCGTGCCTTCGCCGATCCCGTGGATGCCCTTATCGGTATGTACTTTGACAAACAGCCAGTTCTTCCAGCCGGCGCCGACGGCAAAGGTCTCGATCTCTGTAATCTTCATGGGAGAACCCTAGCTCAATGCGGCAATGGTCGCGATGACGGCCTCGGTCGTCAGTCCGTATTTCGCTTGCAAGGTCGGCACCGCGCCGCATTCGATATAGCGGTCCGGCAGGCCGACGCGCGTCACTGTCTTCGCAATGCCGGCATCGAACAAGGTCTCGACCACAAGGCTCGCCAGGCCACCGACCACGACGTGGTTTTCCACTGTCACGATACGGTCAACCGACGCGGCGAATTCGGCCACCGCCTCGCTGTCGAACGGCTTTATGGTCGGCACATGCAGCACGCCGGCAGCGACGCCCCGTTTTTGCAAAGCATCGGCTGCATCCAATGTCCTTTCGGTCATCAGGCCGGTCGAGATGATGCCGACATCGCTACCCTGGCGCAGGCGGCGCGCCTTGCCGATCTCGAAGACGTAACCGGGCTCGAACACAACCGGCACGCTGCCGCGCAGCAGCCGCATGTAGACCGGTCCTCGATGTTGCGAGATCGCTTCGGTCGCGGCTTCGATCTCGGTCGCGTCGCAGGGGTCGATGATAGTCAGGCCGGGGATCATGCGCATCAGCGCAAGGTCCTCGATCGCCTGATGGGTGCCGCCATAGCCGGTCGTGAGACCGGGGAGGCCCGCAACGATCTTGACGTCGAGATTGGAGTGGGCCAGCGCGATGGCGACGAAATCATAGGCGCGCCGCGTCGCGAACACGCCATAGGTGGTGGCGAACGGCACCTTGCCGGTGCGCGCCAGCCCGGCGGCGACGGCGACCAGATTCTGCTCGGCCATGCCGACGTTGAAGAAGCGCTCCGGGAAGGCGTCTCGGAATGGCAGGATGTCGGTGTATTTGCCGAGATCGGCGGTCAGTCCGACAATGTCGGGGCGGCTCTCGCCGAGCCTTGCCAATGCCCGGCCGAAGGGTGCCTCAACGCTGCGCCGTCCGCCGCCGACGGCCTCGTCCTGGCCCATGGCCAGCGTGCGGCCGGCCTCCATCGCCGCGCCGCTCATTGGCCCGCTCCCACGGTTTTCTCGAACTCGGCGATGATGCCATCCCATTGCGCCACGTCGATGCGGAAGAAGTGCGACTTCTCGGAAGTCTCGATGCGGGGCACACCCTTGCCGGGCCGTGTGCGCAGGATGATCGCCTTTGGCTTGCCGTTGCGGTTTCTCGCATCCGCCAGCGCGCCAACCACCGCGGTCATGTCATTGCCGTCGATCTCGGCTGTCTGCCAGCCGAAGGCGCGCCATTTGTCGGCCACCGGCTCCATGTCGAGCACCACAGGCCCGTCGGCCTGAATGCCGTTGCAGTCGATCAGCGCCACCAGCCCGTCGAGCTTGAAGTGGCTGGCCGACATGGCTGCTTCCCAGGTCGAGCCTTCCTGCATCTCTCCATCGGAGAGCTCGACGAAAACGCGCGCGTCGGAGCGGTCGACACGCAGGCCCAGCGCCTGCCCGACACCTTGCCCCAGCCCATGGCCAAGTGAACCGCCAATCATTTCGACGCCGGGCGTGGTGTCGAGCGTCGACATTTCCAGCCGGCTGTTGTCGGCGCCATAGGTGACGAGTTCATCGACAGGAATGATGCCCGCTTCGGCCAGGGCAGCCCACAAAGCGATGGAATAATGCCCGGTCGACAAAAGGAAACGGTCGCGGTCGGGCCAACCGAGATTGCCGGGATCGTAGCGCAGCTCGTGGAAATAGAGCGCCGCCAGCACATCGGCGATGCCGAGGCCCTGGCCGATATAGCCCTGGCCCTGGCCGCGCGCCATCGTCAGCATATGACGGCGCAGCAGCATCGCCTTGTGTTCGAGCGCGCCGATGTCGGCGTAGCCGGGAGGAGAGTTTCGCAGCATCTGGATCAGTCCTTGTCGAGCCCGCCCGACATGTTGAGCCGCTCGGCGGTCATGTAATCAGGCGCGTCGAGGCAGAGCCAGACGACGGCCTCGGCCACTTCCGCAATCTCGGCACGGCGGCCGAGCGGGATGCGGCGGGTGCGCTCGTCGAGAAAGGCCTGCAAATCGTCGCGGCCATTGGCACGGGCAAGGTCGATTTCGGTCGAGCGCTGCATTTCGGTGTCCATCATGCCCGGCGCCAGGCTGTTGACCAGCACGCCATAGGGCGCGAGCGCCACTGCCGCGGCGCGGGTGATGGAATCGACGCCGGCCTTGCTCGCCGTGTAGGCGGTGTAGTCGGGCAGCGCCATGCGCGAGCCCGGCGAGGTGATGTTGATGATGCGCCCGGAGCGCTGCTCCCGCATCACCCGGCCCGCCGCCTTGCAGGCCATGGCAAGGGCTGTGACATTGAGCGCCAGCGTACGCGTCCAGGCCTTGAAGGTGGCGTCGAGGAAGGGCTCGATCACGCCATAGCCGGCATTGTTGACCAGGATGTCGATACCGCCCCAGCGCGCGACGACTTTTTCGACGGCCGCTTCCGGCGCGCCTTCCCCGGTGAAATCGCTGACGATGCTTTCGGTTTCCGTGCCGGTTTCGCCGATCTGCCTGGCGGTCTCGGCGAGCCCATCGCCGTTGATATCGGTGACCGCGACGAAACAGCCGCGACGCGCCAGCTGAACCGCCACCTCGCGGCCGAGCCCGCCGGCAGCGCCTGTGACCAGCGCCCTGAGCGGCATCTTGTTTCGATTTTGGGCAGGCAAGCGAGCACCCTCCCGGAGGCGATCTTGACGAAATTGATACCGGTACCATAAATGGCTGTCAACGGCTATGTGCTATTGTCCTTGGACTGTAGTATCGGCGGGAGTTGGGAGGAAAAGATGAAAGTCGTCGCGCTCGAAACGCTGCAGCTGGCGGAATTCCCGTTCCTGTTTTGGTTGCGCGTCCACACCGACGCCGGCCTTGTCGGAACCGGCGAGACCTTCTGGGCGCCGGGGCCGGTTGCCGCCTACATCCACGACAATGTCGCGTCCTATCTCTTGGGCAAGGACCCGCGCGACATCGAGTTGCACGACCGCACGCTGGGCAGCGTCTATGTCGGCGCCCGCGATTCCGGCGCCGAGGTGCGCGGCAATTCCGCCGTCAACATCGCGCTGTGGGATATTTATGGCCAGGCGCTCGGCGAGCCGGTCTGGCGGCTGCTTGGCGGGCGCACCCACGCGACCGTGCCGATCTACAACACTTGCGCCGGCTACAAGCATGTGCGCGCCACGAAGAAGAATGCCCTGTTCGAACGCGGCGAGGACTGGTCGCTCAAATCAGGCGATTCGAATGAAGGGCCGTATGAAGACCTGCTCGCCTGGCGCTACAATGCCGGCGATCTCGCCAAAAGCCTGAAGTCGGAAGGCATTGGCGCCATGAAAATCTGGCCGTTCGATATCGCCGCCGAAGCCTCGAACGGCACCCGAATCTCGCTTGTCGATCTCGACAAGGCGCTGGAGCCCTTCCACAAGATCCGCGACGCCGTCGGCCGCGACATGGAGATCATGGTCGAACTGCATGGGCTGTGGACCTTGCCGCCGGTGCTGCGCATCGCCGAGGCGCTGAAACCCTATGACGTCGCCTGGCTGGAAGAGCCGATCCGCTACAACGAACTCAACGCCATGGCCGAGCTCGCCCGCCACACCTCCATCCCGATCGCCGCCAGCGAAAGGCTGGCGTCGCGGCAGATGTTCAAGCAGTTGATCGACAAGCGCGCGGCTAGCGTGATCATGATCGACCTCGCCTGGTGCGGCGGCCTGTCCGAGGCGCGCAAGATCGCCAACATGGCCGAAGCCAGCGAACTGCCTGTCACCTTGCACGACTGCACCGGACCGATCGTCTATGCGGCGAGCTGCGCCTTGTCGGCGACCTTGCCGAACGTCAATTACCAGGAAGCGGTACGCGCCTACTTCACCGGCTGGTACACCGAGATCGTCGCCGACATCCCGCCGGTCAGGGACGGTCATGTCGCGCCGCTCGAAGGGCCGGGCCTTGGCCTCAGCCTGCGGCCGGAGCTGTTCCAGCGGCCTGACGCAGCCGTGCGGATCACCAGACTCTAGCCTCTCGCACAGCTCGGTCAGAGCCAGTAGACATTATGCTATTATAATCTATGATGCGTCGAAGCGGGCGACCAACAAGCCCGCCGCCGGCGCTCTGCCGCCCGGCGCCAGACGCATTCAGGGAGGCTTTGGTGGCAATGTCTGCGGCGCGTGCACGCGAGGATTCCAGGAGTGCGTCAAATCTGCCCGACCGGAAAATCCTGCTCGACCTGTTCGAACGCATGGTGCTGCTGCGCCGCTTCGAAAGCATCGCCCAGATCGCCTGCCGCAAGGGCGAAACGCCCGGTTTCCTGCACCTCTATATCGGCGAGGAGGCGACCGGCGTCGGTGTCTGCGCGCATCTCAGGCCCACCGACTGGGTGACATCGACCCATCGCGGGCACGGCCATGCGCTGGCCAAGGGCGCCGATCCCGGCCGGGTGATGGCCGAGCTGTTCGGCAAGGCCGATGGTATCTGCGGCGGCCGTGGCGGCACCATGCATCTCTACGACCGCTCGGTCGGCCTGTTCGGCACCAACGGCATCGTCGCCGCCGGCATCGGCCACGCCGTCGGCATCGGCATGAGCGCGCGCCAGCAGGGCCGCGACGACATCGGCGTCGCTTTCTTCGGCGACGGCGCCGCCAATCATGGCGGCTTCCACGAGGCGCTCAATTTCGCCGCCGTGCAACGCGCGCCGGCTGTCTTCATCTGCGAGAACAATCTCTACGCCACCGCCACGCCGCTGAAGTCGATCACGCTCAATCCCGAGATCGCCAGCAAGGCCGCGTCCTACGGCATGCCCGGCGTCGCGGTGGACGGCAATGACGTCTTCGCCGTCTGGCTGGCGATGAAGGAGGCCACCGAGCGCGCCCGCGCCGGCAAGGGTCCGACGCTGATCGAGGCCAAGACCTACCGCACCGTGGGCCATCATGAGGGCGACCCGGTGATCGGCAGCTATCGCACGCAGGAGGAGCTCGACGCCTGGATCAAGCGCGATCCGATCGACATGTTCCGCAAGAAGCTGATCGAGGAATACGGCATTGCCGACGCCGAAGCACTCGCGGCGATCGAGACGCGGATCGAGAAGGTGGTCGAGCAGGCGCTGACCTTCGCCCGCAATTCTCCCGAGCCCGACCCGTCGACGGTGCGGCTGCATGTGTTTGCCGATCCGATCAATCCGCCCGCCGCCCTCAAGCCGCGCGCGGTCGGCGAAACCCGCATGCAAGGCTGGCTGGAAGCGGTACGCGACGGCATCGCCGAGGAAATGCGCGCCGACCCGGCGATCCTCTATTTCGGCGAGGGCACCGGCGAGCGTGGCGGCAGTTTCGCGCACACCAAGAACCTGTGGCAGGAGTTCGGCGCCGAGCGGATGGTCGATACGCCGATCTCCGAACAGGGTTTTACCGCCGCCGCCGTCGGCGCCTCGGCGACAGGCGCGCGCACCGTCTCGGACCTGATGTTCGCCGACTTCGCTTTCGAGACCGCCGGCCAGATTTTCCTGCAGGCCGCCAAGCTGCGCTACATGACCAGCGGGTTGATGAGCGCGCCGATGGTGGTGCGCGTGGGTGCGGGCGCACTGCGCAGTTCCGGGCCGCATCACAGCGGCATCTACCATCCGGTCTTCGCCCACATGCCAGGCCTCATCGTCTGCGTGCCGTCGACCCCTGCCGACGCCAAGGGCCTGATGAAGACAGCGCTCAGGGCCGGAGACCCGGTCATCATGCTGGAGCCCAAGGCGCTGTTCGCCGCCAAGGGCGAGGTGCCGGTCGGCGAGCATTTCGTGCCGTTCGGCGTCGCGCGCATCGCACGGGCCGGCGCCGACATCAGCATCGTTGCCGCCGGCCAGATGGTGCAGCGTGCACTGGAAGCCGCCGAAGTGCTCGCCGGTGAAGGCATCGAGGCGGAGGTGATCGACCCGCGCACCATCATGCCGCTCGACATCGACACCATCGTCGCCAGCGTACGCAAAACCCATCGCCTGCTCATCGTCGACGAAGCCTGGGCGATGTGCGGCCTGGGCGGCGAAATCGCCCAGGCGATCAACGAACTCGCCTTCGACGAACTCGACGCGCCGCCCGGAAGGCTGCACACGGCGCCGACCTCGCATCCTTTCGCGCCTGTGCTGGAGCGCGCCATGCTGGTCGACACCGCGCGCATCGCGCAAGGCGCGCGCGACGTCATGTCGGGCAGGCCGCCGGTGCCGGATCACTGGTACACGGTCGGCCTGAAGAGTACCGCGCCAGCCAAGCCGGCACCTGCCCCGGTCAAGGCGCTCCCACCTGCCCCACCGGTCCAGTCGCCCGCTGCTTCCGGCGACGACGAGCCGGTGACCATGCCGTTCGGCGACCTCACCGTCAGCGAAGGCACGGTCATCAAATGGCTGAAGGCGGTCGGCGATCCGGTCAGGGAGGGCGAGCTGATCGCCGAGATCGAGACCGACAAGGCCGTGGTCGAGATCGAGGCTCCCGTCAGCGGGACGCTCGCGGCGATCGATCAGCCGGTCGGCGCGGTGGTGCCGATGGGCGGCCGCATCGGCGGCATCAAGAAATAGACCATCCCAACAAGCGATCCGAAGGACCGGCATGAAGATCCTGTGCGCCAACTGGCAAGCCGCCGACGAGGCCGAACTCGAGCGCGAGCACTATCCCGACATCGAGTTCATCCTCGCCCGGTCGACCAACGACAAGGCGGCGACGCTGGATCCGGCGGTGTGCGAGATGGTCGACGCCGTCATCAATTATTCGCCGACCCACAATGTCGCCGCCGCCCCGTCCGCCTTTCCCAAGGCGCGCATCGCGGTGCGCTCCGGCGTCGGCTTCGACAACATCGACACGGCGGGCTGGGGCGCGCGCCGGATTCCGGCCTGCAACGTGCCGGACTATGGCACGACCGAGGTCGCCGACCACGCCATCGGCCTGATGCTGGCGTTGACGCGCGGGACGTCGGCCTATGGCGCGGAGCTCTCCGGTCATGGCGCCGATGGCTGGCATTTCTCCAAGGCGCCGCTGGTTAGAAGGCACAAGGGCGCCACCTTCGGCATTGTCGGGCTCGGCCGCATCGGGCTCGCCACCGCGCGCCGCGCCGCCGCCTTCGATATGAGAATTGTCTTTTACGATCCGCATCTTCTGTCCGGCGTCGACCTGTCGACCGGCTATGAACGCGTCCATTCGCTGACCGAACTGATGGGACGAGCCGATGTGGTGAGTGTCCACGCGCCGCTCAGCGAGGAAACCCGCAAGCTGCTCGGCACGGCGGCTTTCGCCGCCGCCAGGCCGGGCCTTATGCTGATCAACACCGCGCGCGGCCCGATCGTCGACCTCGACGCCCTGGAGGCCGCGATGCGCAACGGCGTGGTCAGCGGTGCCGGGCTGGACGTGCTGCCGAACGAACCCGGCGATCTCGACCATCCGTTGCTGGCGGCATGGCGGCGCCGCGAGCCGTGGATCGCCAATCGCCTGATCGTCACCCCGCATGCCGCCTTCTACAGCCCGGCATCGATGCGCGACCTTCGCCTGAAGTCGATCGAGGTGGTGCACGCCTATCTCGCCGAGGGCCGGCTCACCAACTGCGTCAACGCAGGGTATCTGCGATGAATGCAACGGCGCAGGCAAGGCGTCTTGCGGTTTCCCCCTATGCCCGCCGCCTGGCGCGCGAGCGCGCGCTGCCGCTCGAAACGCTTCGCGGCAGCGGGCCGGACGGGCGCATCCTGGCCGCCGATGTCCTGAGCTTCGTTCCGGTCGCCGCGGCCGTCTCCCCGGATAGCGACGCTTCCCTGGTGGCCCCGGCCATCGCCGCGCCCCGGATCGCCGCCTTCGCGGCATCCGTCGCACTCGGCGCGCTGCGGGACCTGCTGGCGGCGCTGGAGAGCTCGGGACATGTCTTCGATGTCGACGACGTGCTGCCGCGCGCGGTGGGCCGGGCATTTCATGAGACGCCGGACGCCAGGGCCGGCGACAACGCCGTGGCGCTGGAACTCGCGGGCGGGCAAGCGGTGGTCGCCACGGTTCCGGAGCCACCCCTGACAGCGCTGCGCGCGACGCGGCTCGCGGCCCTGGCCGATAGCCGCGACGAGGCGCAAGAACCGGCCGCTCTGTCCCTGCGGCTGCTGGCGGCGGGCGACATCCGGCCGATGGCGATGCCGCTCCTGCCCGGTCGCTCCATGCGCCTCGCCGTCTCGCTCGGCATGGCAGGGGACCATGCCGAATGCCTGCTCACGGTGGATGCGGCAAGCGTGGGCGAGGATGCGGCCGCGGCATGGCTCTCGGCTCTGAAATCGGCGATAGAGCAGCCGCTTCGGCTCTTCGTCTGAGACCGCCGGCGGTCGTCGCGCCGGATTTTGCCCCAGGCAAGCCATTATCCCAAAACCGGCGCCACTTTTGGGCGACATGCAATAGCCTCGGGCCAAGGAAGCTATTATAAAAGCTTCGACACAGGCGCGACGAGGCACATGGACCATTCCGTTCCCACCATCGAAAGTCTTCCCAAGCGCACGCTCGGCCGCGCCAACGGGCCGCTTTACCGGCAGCTCGCCGATATCCTGCGCGAGCCGATCGGCAACGGCACCTTCCCGGTCGGCGGCGAGCTGCCGAAGGAGGCGACCATCGCCGAGCATTTCGGCGTCAGTCTGATCACCGTGCGCCAGGCGCTGCGCGATCTCGAGGCCGACGGCCTGATCAGGAAACGCTCGGCCAAGCCCGCCGTGGTGGCGGCCCGCAGCCCCTCGGTCAATCTGAGCTGGAAGTTCAAGAATTTCGCCGACATGGCGGCCTTCACCAAGGACGCGAAGCTGGCGGTGAAATCCTACCGCAAGGAGGTTTCGCCCGTGCTCCAGCGCCATTTCGGCATGGGCAAGGACGAGGCCGGCTATTGCCTGCGCAGCGTGCTGTCGATCGGCGAGCAGAGGAAGGCGCAGATCACCACCTATTTTCCGCCCGATGTCGGCGCCCGGTTGAAGCGGGAGGACTTTTCCGACGTGCTGATCTTCCGTTCGGTGCAGAAACATCTCGGCCTGCGGCTCGATGTGGCACATGTGACGGTGCGCGCCGAAATCGCCGACGAGACCGTTGCCGCCGACCTCGGCATCGCGCTCGGGGGTGCGGTGCTGACGGTGGAGATGCTTTATCAGTCGGCCGACCAGCGCAGCATCGAATTCTCCGTCGCCCGTCATCCCGCCGACATCTTCAGCATCACCTATGACGCGCCGAACGACCTGTCCTGAAGCCCGCCCGACGCGGTATTTTCTGATAGTGGCCGCATAGACAGAGCCATAAAATTATAATAGCATGATAGCTAGGCTGAGATGCCGGCTCCGGGAGAGGTCGCAAGGGAGGAGATCCGGCGAATTCCGCCTGCGGGCGCGGCCTTGGGAGAGTCACGGTCAAATTGACATCGGCAATTGGTACCGGTATCATGCACGCCTCCTCATCCGATCAAGATGGCGCAGTCCATCAGCGGCTGGGCAGGGAACACAGGGAGGAAACCATGAAATCGAGGAGCTTGAGCACCTGCCTGGCGGCGCTCGCCGGCCTGGCGGCTTCGACGGCCGCCATGCCTGGCCACACCGCCGCCCAGAAGTCCTACACCATCTATCTCTCGAACAATTTCGTCGGCAATGACTGGCGCCAGCAGATGGAGCGCGTCGCCAATGTCGCGATCACCAAGGGGCCGCTGAAAGGCCGTGTCGACCTCAAGATCGAAAACGCCGAGAACACCGTCCAGGCGCAGATCAATTCGCTGAACAACATCATCCGCCAGAAGCCCGCCGCCATTTTGATCGATGCGTCGTCGGCGGAAGCGCTCAATCCCACCATCAAGAAGGCTTGCGACGCCGGCATCGTCGTCGTCAGCTTCGATCAGACCGTGTCGGCCAAATGCGCCTACAAGCTGCATTCCGATTTCGACATCATGGCCAACAACCAGGCCGAATGGATGGCCTCCATCCTTGGCGGCAAGGGCAAGGTTCTCATGGATCGCGGCCTCGCCGGCGCGCCGATCTCGGAACAGTTCGAGAAGAACTTCGGTGCCGTGCTGAAGAGATATCCCGGCATCGAGATCGTCGGCTATTTCAACGGCAATTACGCCGCCGGCCCCGAGCAGGAAGGGGTTGCCAGCCTGCTTGCGGCGCACCCGGAAGTCGACGGCATCTTCTCGCAGGGTTATGGCACCGGCGCCATCAAGGCATTGCAGAATGCCGACAGGCCGATGGTGCCGATCGTCGCCGCCGCGTTCAACGGCACCGGCGTCACCTGCGCCGAGACCAAGGGCGCCAAATGCTGGCTCGGCGCCAATCGCCGTCGCTGTCGGCCGAGGCGATCAAGCTCGCGGTCGACATACTCGACACCGGCAAGAAGCCCGACGACACCACCGTTCTGTTCAATTCGCCGGGTCTGACCACGGACATGGTCGACGCCAAATATGCTCCGAACTCCTCGGCGGTGAAGATCGAACTCGGCAAGACCGTATTTCCCGATCTGGCCCCCGGCCTGTCCTTGCCGGTTTCGCCGAGTTGGGTTGAAATCACGCCCAAGGAGGCCTCGGGAAGCTGATTTGAGGAAGGCAATGCGCCACTGTCCGGCGGCGCTGTTTGGAAACGAAAACCGGGAGGAGAACCATGAAATCACTGAGCCGTAACATCGGCCTTGCAGCACTCGCCGCCACCATGATGGCCGCCGGCGTGCAGACCGGCCACGCCGAGGACAAGAAGCCCTACACCATCTATCTCTCCAACAATTTCGTCGGCAACGACTGGCGCCAGCAGATGGAGCGTGTCGCCACCGTTTCGGTCAACAAGGGACCGCTGAAGGGCCGCGTCGACCTCAAGATCGAGAACGTCGAGAACACCGTCCAGGCGCAGATCAATTCGCTGAACAACATCATCCGCCAGAAGCCGGACGCCATCCTGGTCGATGCCGGTTCGGATTCGGCGCTCAACCCGACCATCAAGAAGGCATGCGATGCCGGCATCGTCGTCATCTCCTTCGACCAGGTGGTGACCGAACCCTGCGCCTTCGCCGTCGCTTCCGACTGGGACCGCATCCCCTCCGTGATGGCCGAATGGATGGCCGAGCAGCTTGGCGGCAAGGGCAACATCATCCTCGACCGCGGCCTGGCGGGCGCGCCGATCTCGGCGCAGCTGCAAGGGGGTTATGAGAAGGTGCTGGCCAAATATCCCGACATCAAGGTCGTCGGCTACTACAACGGCAACTACGCGCTCGGGCCCGAACAGTCCGGCGTGGCGGCGCTGCTTGCCGCCAACCCGAAGATCGACGGCATCATGACACAGGGCTATGGCTCCGGCGCCATCCAGGCGCTGAAGGATGCCGGCCGGCCGATCGTGCCGGTCGTCGGCTTCTCCTACAATGTCGCCGCCGTAACCTGCGCGCAGACGCAAGGCGCCAAGTGCATCCTGGGATCCAACCCGGCCTATCTGTCCTCGGAAGCGATCAAGCTCGCGGTCGACATTCTCGACACCGGCAAGAAGCCGGCCGAACGGTCCATCTCGGTCAAGGGCGATTTCGTCACCACCGACCCGTTCGAGTCCAAGCTTTATCCCGGCACCAAGATGATCAAGATCGCGGTCGGCGAAAATGCCTTCCCCGACCAGGCCCCCGGCCTGACGCTGCCGATCACGCCCGACTGGGTCGAGATCACGGCTGCGGAAGCGGCCGGCTCGAAGTAACATCCCGAGACCACGACCCTGTCTCCCGGCATCGCAAGATGTCGGGAGAGCTTTTCGAAGGCGCATTCATGGACCTTGTCACCGTCAAAGGCCTGTCCAAACGCTATGGCGGCATCGTTGCGCTGAGCGATGCGACATTCAGCGCCCGCGCCGGCGAGGTGCATGCGCTGCTCGGCGAGAACGGCGCCGGCAAGAGCACCTTCATCCAGATCCTGTCGGGCGCCGTGCAGCACGATGGCGGCTCGATCCTGGTCGACGGCCAGGATTATCGCCCGGCCAATCCGGATGCGGCCCAGGCGCGCGGCATCGCCGCCGTCTTCCAGGAACTGTCGTTGATCCCCGACCTCAGCGTGGAACAGAATGTCTGGTTCCGCCACGAGCCGAGGACGCTGCTGCGTACCGTCGACCGCGCCGAAATGCGCCGCAAGACGCTTGCCCTGCTCGAGAAGTATAATTTTCCGGCGCTGCGTCCCGATCAGGAATTGCGGCGGCTGACGCTGGCCGAACGGCAGATCGTCGAGATCGCCAAGGGACTGGCCAAGGATCCGCGCATCCTCATCCTCGACGAGGCGACCTCGGCCCTGCCAGCGCGCGAAGCGGACTGGCTGCTGAAGCTTACCCGGCAGCTGGCGGCCGAGGGCAGGCTGGTCATCTTCATTTCACACCGCATGGCCGAGGTGCGCGCCATCGCCGACCGGCTGACCATCTTCCGCAACGGCGCCACCGTCGCGGCGCACGAGGCCAACGCCGTGTCCGACAACGAGATCGTCACCCAGATGATCGGCCGGCATCTCGACCGGCTCTATCCCGAGCGCATGGCGACGGCGACCGATCGCGTCGCGCTGAACGTCAGGGGCTTGTCGAGCGGCAGCCGGCTCTCCGGCGTCGACTTCACCTTGCGCGAGGGCGAGGTGCTGGGCGTCGGCGGTCTGCAGGGCCATGGCCAGCGCGAGCTGTTCCAGGCGCTGTTCGGCGCCAGCAGGGCGAGCGGCGCGATCGAGCTCTGGGACAAGCCGGTCTCGATCAACAATCCACGCCAGGCCCTGACCGGCAGGGACGGCATCGCGCTGGTGCCGGAGGACCGGCGCGGGCAGGGCCTGCTGCTGACCAAGAGCGTGCGCGAGAACCTGACGCTGTCCGTCATCAGGCGTTTCACCGAAAACGGCTTGCTCAGCCGGCAAAAGGAAGCGGCGCTGGTCAAGGAAATGGTCGATTTCCTGCGCATCAAGGCCGGCACGCCGGAACAGCTCGCCGGCACTTTGTCCGGCGGCAACCAGCAGAAGGTGATCTTCGGCAAGATGCTGTTGACGCAGGCGCGCGTGCTGCTGCTCTACGATCCGACGCGCGGCGTCGATGTCGGCACCAAGGGCGAAATCTTCCAGCTGATGCGCGACCTCGCCGCCAAGGGCTATGCGATCCTGTTCCATTCCAGCGACATGCCGGAACTCGTCCATGTCGCCGACCGCGTTATGGTCATGCGCGACGGCCGTGTCGCCGCGACGCTGGAAGGCGAGCGCATCTCGGAGGCCGGCATTCTGCGTGCCGCCATGCTTGAACGCGAGGCGGCCTAGGGCATGGTCATGGCGCGCGCGGAGCGGACTGGCGAGATGGCGCAAAGGCCTGCCGAAACGAGATCAACCACGCCAGCCATCGACTGGCGCGGCCGCCTGCTCGATCGCGCGCCGTTCCTGGTCGCCTGCCTGATGCTGGCCTTGATTGTCGGCATCTATGGGAGCCTGCAATCCGGCGTCTTCACGCTGGACGAACTCAATCTCGACACCGCGGCGGCGATGACGCTGATGCTGGCGGCGACGGGCCAGACCATCGTGCTGCTGCGCGGCGGCATCGATCTGTCGATCGGCGGCATGATCAGCCTCGGCACGGTGATCGCCGCGACGCGGTTCTCCGACGATCCGTCGACCACGGCATTCTGGGCGTTGGCGATCCTTGCGCTCGGCTTTGTCATCGGCGCGCTCAACGGCCTGCTGATTTCGCTGCTCAAGCTGCAGCCTTTCCTGGTGACGCTCGCCACCTGGTCGATCCTCAACGGCGTCGCCATGATCATCCTACCGACCGACGGCGGCAGCATTCCCACATGGTGGGTCGGCTTTGCCTCCACGCAGCTCTTTGGCCTGACCAGCCCGGTCTGGATGCTCGTGGCGCTGCTCGCGTTCTGGTGGTGGTTTCGCGCCACCCGGGTCGGCATCGCCATCCAGGCGACGGGATCGAACGAGAAATCGGCCTTCCTGTCCGGCGTCTCGATCACCCGCGTCAACCTCGTCACCTATGGTCTCTCGGGCCTGTTCGCGGCGGGGGCCGCACTGTTTCTGGTGACACAGACCGGCGCCGGTTCGCCGACCATCGGCAAGGACTACATCCTGCCCTCGGTGGCGGCGGCGGTCATTGGCGGCGTCAGCCTGTTCGGCGGCCGGGGCCATCTCGCCGGCACGCTGATCGGCGCCTTCGTGCTCACCCTGATCGGTAACCTCGTCTTCGTCCTGCATGTGTCGAGCTATTGGCAGCCGGTGGCGTCGGGCGTCATCCTGCTGCTCTCGGTGCTGGCCAGTTCCGTCGCCGAAAAGGCCGCGAGGGGCCGGGTCCAATGAATGCCTTTCTCACCCGCAACCGGCTGATCGTGCTCGCCTATGCCGGCATGGTCGTGCTGCTCCTGGTCACGGCGCTGTTCTCGCCGGGCTTCCTCTCGGTCTCCAACATGCGCTCCACCGTGGTGCTTGCCGCTTTCGTCGGCATCGTCGCGCTCGGCCAGACCTTCGTCATCATCGGCGGCGGTATCGATCTCTCCGTGCCATGGGTGCTGAATTCGGCGGCGATCATCATGGCGCTGCTGTGCGGCGGGCAGGACCTGCCGCTGGTCTGGGTGATGCCGCTGCTGCTCGCCGGCGGCGCCTTCATCGGGCTGATCAATGGTGTCGGCGTCGCCCGGTTCGGCGTACCGCCGATCATCATGACGCTGGCCACCAACGTCATCCTGCAAGGCCTGATCCTGGTGCTGACCGGCGGCTCGCCGACCCCCTCGGCGCCGGCGCTGATCCAGTTCCTGTCGGTCGGCCGCATAGCCGGCTTTCCGGTCATCGCGCTGATCTGGCTCGCCCTGACGCTGGTGGCGACCGTGCTGCTCTCCAAGGCGGCCTTTGGCCGTCACCTCTATGCGCTCGGCACCAGCGCCACCGTGGCCGAATTCTCAGGCGTGCCGACGGCACGCACCACCATCCTGACCTATGTGATTTCGGGCCTTACCGCCGCCTTCGCCGGCATGCTTTTGACCGGCTATTCCGGCCAGGCCTATCTCGGCATGGGTGATGCCTATCTGTTCACCTCGATCGCCGCGGTCGCCATTGGCGGCGCCTCGATCCTCGGCGGCAGCGGCCACTATCTCGGCACCGTCGCCGGCGCCATGGTGCTGACCATCCTCACTGGTCTTTTGCCGGCGCTCAACCTGTCGAGCGGCGCCCTGCTTGTCGTCTATGGCGCGGTGATCCTGCTCACCGTCTCGATCGGCAGCGAGGCCTTTGCCGGCCTCGGCGGCAGGCTGCGCAGGGGCTGAACGGAGGGAAGAATGGTCGAGATCACTTGTGTCGTCGATGCCAGGGCCGAGCTTGGTGAAGGCACGCTCTGGGACCCCAGGGCCGGCGTGCTCTGGTGGATCGACATCTGGAAGAAGCTGATCCATCGCTACGACCCCGCGACCGGCAAGGACGAGGTCTTCGAAACACCGGAATATCTCGGCTGCCTTGGCCTGCGCGAGAAGGGCGGCCTGGTGCTGACCATGACCAATGGCTTTCATTTCTTCGATCCGGCAACCGGCCAGTTCGAGGCGATCGTCGATCCGGAAGCACATATGCCGAAGACCCGCTTCAACGACGGCAAGCCGGACCGCCAGGGCCGCTTCTGGTCGGGCTCGATGTTCGAGGTGGCGGGACAGCCGATCGAATTCATCGGCGCGCTCTACCGGCTCGATCCCGATCTCTCCGTGCACAAGATGATCGACGGCGTCGGCTGCTCGAACGGGCTGGCCTGGAGCCCGGACTCGAAGACCATGTACTTCTCCGACAGCCATGCCGGCGCGGTCTGGGCCTATGATTTCGACCCCGCCACCGGCGACATCGAGAACCGCCGCACCTTCATCGACATGACGGCAACAGGCGGCGTCGCCGACGGCGCCACGGTCGATGCCGAGGGCTGCTACTGGGTGACCATCCCTGTGACAAGCAAGGTCTGCCGCTACGATCCCGATGGCGAGCTGATGGAAACAGTGGTTCTGCCGACCGACCTGCCGACCTGTTGCGAGTTCGGCGGCAAGGACCTCGACATCCTCTACGTCACCTCTGCCGTCCTCAAGCGCCCGGCCAGCCATTTCGTGCGCCAGAAGAATCCGGGCGGTCTGTTCGCGCTCGACGTCGGCGTCAAGGGCCTGACCTTGCCGGCGTTCAAGGGCTGACGGCTTCGCTCAGACTGCCGACATGACCAGCGGCGTCTCGGTCCTGCGAGTCATTCCGGTAGCGAAACGACGCTCGAGGTAGCCTGCGTAGAGCGACAGCGGCCAGCACAGCGCGAAGTAGATCAGCGACACCGTACCGAACACCATCACCGGCTGGAAGGTCACAGTGTTGACCTGCGTGGCGGCCCGCGCAAGCTCGGTCAGGCCTATCAGCGAGGCGATCGATGTCGTCTTGACGATCTGCACCATGAAGCCGACGGTCGGCGGCAGCATCAGCCGCACCGCCTGCGGGATGATCACCAGCCGCAGCGTCCTGACAAAGCGGAAGCCGAGCGCCGTTGACGCCTCCCATTGTCCCTTTGGAATTGCCTCGATGGCGCCGCGAAAGATTTCGCCGAAAAAAGCGCCGCCATTGAGCGAGAAGGTCACGGCCGCCGCCACCCAGGGGTCCGGCCGGTAGCCAAGGAACGAAGAACCGTAATAGGCCATGAATAGCTGGATCAGGATCGGCGTGCCCATGAAGAACTGGATGTAGCCCGCGGCCAGCCAGCGCAGCGGCCGCGCCGGCGCCACCCGGATCGCCGCCACCATGAGGCCGACCAGGCCGCCGCCGGCAAAGGCGATCAGCGCCAGAAGGATTGTCCAACGCGTTGCCAGAAGCAGGAACATCAGTTCGTTGGGGCCAAAATCGCGCAGGCTCATGATCTAGACCTTCCAGCGGAACATGAGCTTGCCGATGCCGGCAAAGAACAGGCTGGCCGCCTGCACCAGCACGAAATAGATGATGGCGATGACGATATAGACCTCGAAGCTGCGGAAGGTCTGCATGACGAGGTTGTTGGCCACCGCCGTCAGTTCTTCCGCGGCGATGGCGCCGACGATCGAGGTGCCCATGATCTGCAGGATGAACTGCGCCGACAGCGATGGGTAGACGGCGCGCGCCGCCGGCACCAGAACGACATGGCGGATGATGCGGTAGCGGCTGAGGCCGAGCGACTTGGCCGCTTCGATCTGCCCTTCGGGGATGGCCTCGATTCCGGCGCGCAGGATCTCGGTGGCGTAGGCGCCGAGATGGATCGACAGCGCCACGACCGCCGCCGTGTTGCTCGACAGTTTGAAGCCGAACAGCGGCAGCGAGAAGAAGACGAAATAAAGCTGGATCAAGAGCGGCGTGTTGCGGATCATCTCGACATAGGCAGCGATCGGCCACGACAGGAAGCGCGGCCCAAAGCTGCGTCCGACGGCGCCAAGGACACCGATGGCGGTGCCGAACAGGATCGACAGCGCCGCCAGCTGGATGGACTTCTCCAGGCCGCGCAGCAACAGGTCGAGATGCACCAGGATCGGGCCGAATTGCAGGGCGGTTTGCATGGGCATTCCGTCACGAGGTCGAGAAAGCGGGGCTGCTGCCGTGCGCGGTCCCGCCGTGGAATGACGCGATCAGAAGACCGGCAGCACCGGCAGTGGCTGGTTGCGATACTTCATCGACAATGCATCCAGCGTGCCGTCCGCCTTCATGGTGAACAGCCAGGTGTTGACCCACTGCCGGAGATTGTCGTTGCCCTTGGCGACGCCGATGCCGAAGTAGAAGGTCTTCAGCACATATTTCTGCTCGAAGGCGTCGCCGTTCCCGGCCTTCTTCAGGTAGATTTCGCCGTAATCGCCGCCCCCCATGGCGTCGATCTGGCCCGACACCATCGCCTGCAGCAGCGAGGAATAGTCGTCGAAGCGCAGGATCTCGATGCCCGGATTGGCTTCGGCGGCCTTGGTCAGCAATCCGTCCTCGCCGGTGCCGCGCGTCAGGCCAACCTTCTTGCCGACGAGGTCGGCAACGCCCTTGATCGAGGTGCTCTTCGGCGCGATCACCACCGCCGACTGGCCGGCATAGGGAATCGAATAGTCGATCTGGATGGCGCGCGCCGGCGTGATCGAGAAGATCGAGATCACCGCATCGACCTGCTTGGTCAGCAAAGCCGGAATCCGGCCCGGCGAGGTGACGGTGACGAATTCCACAGGCACGCCCAGCGCCTCGCCCATCTTGTTGGCGACCTCGATGTCGAAGCCGGTCGGTTTCAGATTGGCGTCGAGAAAGCCGTAGGGCGGCGTGGTTGTGTCGATGGCAACGACCAGCTTGCCGCGCGAAATGATCTCATCGACCGACTGTGCCGAAGCGATCGACGGCAGCAGCGCCGACAGCGCCAGCACGATGCCGGCTAGCATCGCGTCCCTCAGGAAAGTCCGCATGTTTTCCTCCCATGCATTTTCTGGCGCCTCGTGTCGATATCGACGGTGCGGGGCGCCTGGCCACCCGACGATTTGAAACAGCTCGCTCGCGGACATCCCTTGCAAACCGGAGAGTCAGCGGCTCCTCTGCGAGTTATAATGGTATGCTATTATAATATTATTTGTCTGTCCATGCGCGTTCCGCCAGGGGGCTTCGCGCATTTGATACCGGTACCATATTTTTCATTTTGGACGTGACGTCAAGGGTGCCGGGGCAAGACGATGATGATCCCCGTGGCGCCGCTGAAGCCTGTCCGCTACCGGTGAGCGTGGCGTGCGGCGCGGCGAACGCTTTGCAAAAGGATGGCAAGGCAGCCGACGAGCAGGAGGGCGCCGCCGAGCAGCGGCGGCAATGCGAGCAGCTTCACCCCCGCGGTAACCGCGGCCACAAGGACCAGCGCCAGCAGCGCCAGACTGCCGTCATCGACGAACATGCCGAAGAATTCCCTGGCGACAAGGCGAAGGACGTTCATCGGGCGAGCCCTCCGGCGGCTGTGGGATTGGTGCCGCGCAGCCAGCGCACCATGGCGAAGGATGCCAGTGCGACGATGGCGAAGATGGCGAGCAGAGCAAGATCGGCGCCCGGCCAGTCGGCGCCGATGCCCTCGCCGGTCCAGAAGATGCCGAAGCTGGTCAGCATCAGGCCGACCACGAATTTGAGGGCGTTTTCCGGCACGCGCGCCAGCGGCCGGTGGACAGCGAGACCGACAAGCATCACCAGGACGAAGGCGGCCAGCGCGCCCATGCTCGCGTAAAATGTCTGCCCATGCGCGGCGCCGACAGCGATGACGATGAACACCACCTCCACCCCCTCGAGCAGCACCGCCTTGAACGAGGCCAGCCCGGCGAGGTAGTCGGCGCGCCGATCGTCAGCCTGCCGGTGCAGCGCGGCGGTTTCCTTGGCGAAGGCCGCCTCTTCGTCATGCAGGGCGATGACGCCGACGCTGCGCAGGATGGCTTTTCGCAGCCAGCGCATGCCGAACAGGATTAGCAGCACCCCGACGATGAACTGCAGCGTGTTGATGGGGACAAGCGCCAGCAGCGGCCCGAACGCCAGCACCAGGGCTGCCAGCACTGCCAGAGCCAGCGCAGCACCCGTCAAGGCCGGACGCCAGCTGCGTGTCACCCCGACCGCGAGCACAATGGTGAAGGCTTCGACGACCTCGACCAGGGAGGCGAGAAATGCCGCCGTGACTGTCGAGAGGATGGGTGTCAGTGTCTGCATCAAGGCTTCCTGTCTTGCTCGACCCTGATTCCCTGGGGGCGAATTCCCGGATCGTAGTCCAGAATCACCCTACGCGGCCAGCAGCCCAAAGCGTTCCGGCGGCAGCGCAAGCAGACGGGTGAAACTGGCCTCGATCAGATCAGCCCCGACATGTCGGAGAAGGCCATTGCCTTGCGTAGCAGCTCGGCGAAGCGCTCACCGGCCACCTCGCGCGGACCGCTGTTGTCGATCGAGGTGACGCCAGGGCCGGACAAGGTCACACTGGCGCTGCGCGCCAGCCGTGCCAGCACTTCGCCGCGCGACTCGCGGCCGCGCATCGCCAGCCGCTCGGCCAGCACCTGGGGCGAAGCGGTGATCTCGACGATCGCCAGATTGGCATAGCGTTCGCGCAAGGTCGGGATGACCGCGCGCGATACGTTGGCAACGGCGACGTGGCCATTGGAAACGGACCAGTCGACATCGGCGGGCAGGCCATAGCGCAGGTCATGCGCTTCCCAGGAGATGGCGAAGGCGCCATCGGCCTCGGCCTCGGCGAAGGCGGCGTCGGCCAGCGTGTCGTGATCCTCGCTCGCCGCATCGCTCGGCCTGGTGATGACGCGGCGAACGAACTCCAGCTGCGTCTCGTCGGCGAAAAGCGCCTTGGCGTAACCGATCACCGTGTCCTTGCCGGCACCGCTAGGGCCTACGACGGCAACAAAGACGCCATGACGGATCGGAAAGGTTTCGGCGGACAGTTCGCGCTCGATCAAGGCCGACACCATCATGCCACCCGGCATCCCTGCCGCCACACGGTGCGCACGACCGGAACACGATCGTCGACGCGCACCCGCACCAGATCGGCGCGGCGTCCCTGTTCGATGATCCCGCGGTCGTCAAGGCCGACGGCCTGCGCCGGGTTCTTCGAGACCATGGCGACGGCCTGCGGCAGCGAAATGCCTTCGACCATGTCGCCGAGGAAGAAGGCCGACTGGATCAGGCTGAAGGGGATGTAGTCGGACGACAGGATGTCAAGCAGGCCGTCACTGGCCAGGGTGCGTGCCGAAACATTGCCCGAATGCGAGGCGCCGCGCATGACATTGGGCGCGCCCATCAGCACGCCGAGCCCGGCGGCCTTCGAGGCCCGCGCCGCTTCCTCTGTGGTCGGGAACTCGGCGACCCTCACGCCCTGCTCGATGGCCTCGTCGACATGAGCCGACGTGGCGTCGTCATGGCTGGCGAGCACGATGCCGCGCTCCTGGCAGGCGGCGGCGAGGAAGACGCGGTTCGGTCCTGAATTGCGTGCCGACTCGCCCATCCGCTTCTCGCAGAATTTCTTGAAATCCTGATCCGAGAGCTTCAGCTTGCGCTGGTAGTAGTAGGCGTAGGTTTCAAGGTTGACGAACTGGCGCTGGCCCGGCGCATGATCCATCAGCGACGCCAGTTTCACCCTGTCGTCTGTCTCGAAATTGGCGAAGGCCCTCAGGCAGTCCGGTGCCGAGACCTCGCAGCGCAGATGGATGAAATGGTCTGCCCGCAGCCGCTCCTGCTGGACACTGTCCTCGATCGCATCGGCCAGCTTGCGGATGTCGTCCGATGTCAGGTCGGCGTCCTCGTCCATGCCGACGCGGAGCGCATCGAGCACGGTGGTGATGCCGGCGGTCGCCACCTGCGCGTCATGGGCAAGCACCGCGGCGATCGGGTTCCAGCGCACTTTCGGCCGCGGCGCATAATGGCCCTCGAGATGGTCGGTGTGGAGTTCGACCAGTCCTGGAATGATGAAGTCGCCGCCCATGTCCTCGCCGGTCCGGGCCGCGCCGGCATCGATGCCGGCGATAAAGCCGTCGCGCAGCACCAGCGAGCCTTCGACGATCTCGTCGGCAAGAACGATGCGGGCGTTGGAAAGAACAGTTTCGGCGGTCATTGCGGCTGGTCCTTGCTTCTTCCGGCGCCTGTCAGGCGGTTTTTCTGGCCGGGCGGCATCCAAGCGCGTGCTGGGACAGCACCATGAACGGCGCACCGGGTTCGAGTTCGACAAACAATGTCAGCGCATCCACCAGCACGGGCTGGCGCAACACATCGGCGAAAAGGCCGTCGATCGCCGCGCGCAGGCGAGGGCTTTCCTGTGGGCCGGCCCGGCCTGACAGGGTCATATGGAAGCGAAAGGTCTCGAAAACATAGGGATAGCCCCACTGGCAGAGATTGCGAAACTCGGCAGGCTTCAGCGAATCCGGGCTGCGCCGCTCGATCTCGGCCTCGCTCAGCGGCGCGCGAAACCGGTCGAAATCGCGCACGACGTCGTCGGCGAAGCGCTTGAGCGGAGGCAGCGGACCCTCCGGCACCAGCGCGAAGAAACTGTCGATCTGGCTGACGACGAGGCGCGGGATCGTCACAACCGGCGTTGCTTCGGCAAAATGGTCTAGCGCCGCGCGCAGCGAAGCCTCGGTCTCGGTGGCGGCCAGGCGGAAGGGCGCTTTCAGCGTGGCGTGAAAGCCATAGCGGCGCGCCGAAGCGGTGTGGAAGGCCACTTCCGCCGCCGACAGGTCGGCCACGGCCTCAACCGGCCTGGTCGCGGCACCGAACGGGTCGCGGCCCAGCCAGTTGGCGGCGATACGCGCCAGCGGCTCGTCCTGCCTGGGGGTGAAATAGATGGCATAACGCATGGGAAGTCCTCGTCAGAAACGTTGCCATAGGTGATTTCCATGACGGATTGACGAAGCTTTGAAGGGTTTTCGAAGGCAAATCGACCCTCAGGGTCGTTAGCCGACGATTTTTCCCAACTGGACCAACAAGTTCAACCGGAAACGCAAGACGGTCAGGCCTTCATCAACCATTCGTGCTCGGGCGCGTTGTGGAATTTCCACGTCCGCTTCGGCCCGGCCATCACATTGAGGTAATAGAGGTCATAGCCATGGCAGGCGGCACAAGGGTGATA
The DNA here is from genome assembly GCF_004791165.1 of Mesorhizobium sp. M8A.F.Ca.ET.218.01.1.1. GTDB lineage: Bacteria > Pseudomonadota > Alphaproteobacteria > Rhizobiales > Rhizobiaceae > Mesorhizobium. Next base: position 1,076,722 of record NZ_SRUZ01000001.1, read on the forward strand.
GCCCTTGGGCACCAGCACGACATCGCCGTCCTCGATCGCCATGGCTTCGTCCAGCGCGCGCCGGCCATCCTTGTCGGCGTCGGTATAGACGCGCTGGAAGGCAAAACCCTGCGGCGGGTTGAGGCGGTGGTAGTAGGTTTCCTCGAGATAGGATTCAGCGGGCAGATTGTCCTGGTCGTGCTTGTGCGGCGGGTAGCTCGACGTGTGGCCGCCGGGCGTGATGACCTCGACCACCAGCAGCGAGTCGGCCGGCTGCCCCTCAGGCAGGATGTTGGTGACGTAGCGCGTGTTGGTGCCCTTGCCGCGCACCTCCTGGCCGAGATCGTCCGGCCCGATCACCCGGACCGGCAAGCCGCCGCCAAGGCCGGGCGCCGAGCATACCGCGAGTTCCAGCTCGGTATCGGCCGTCACCGACCAGTCCAATCCCTGCGGCACGTAGACCGACCACGGCTTGCCCTCGAAAGGCGACATGCGCTCGCCGAGCAGGCCGAGATCCTTGCCGCCGGCTTTTGCCGTACCCTTGCCGGTCACGAAGACCAGGCAGACTTCGCGGTCGTCCGACTGTCCCGAGGCGCTCTGGCCGGGCTTCAGCCGATGCAGATCGAAACCGACATAGGTCCAGCCAGCGCCTTGCGGCGTGACATGCGCGACGCGGCCATTGCCCTTGTCGGCTTTGACGAGCAGTTTCGACATTTTTGTCTCTCCTATCGCAAATCTTCGAGATCGGCCGAAGCCTCCCAACTTCGTCATCCTAGGGCGTAGCAGGAGCGAAGCTCCGTCGCGGAGACCCTAGGATCCATTCCGTGACCCCGCAGCGGAGCGGAGCGGAATTCTGCACCGTCGCAACGCTTCAATCCAACGGCATGGATCCTAGGGTCTGCGCCGCGTCGCTGCGCTCCTTGCTCCGCCCTAGGATGACGAAGCGAGGAGCGTTTCGGCCAATCACCAACGTATGCGATCCGTTACGCACGTATCCAATCCACTGGAACTTCTTCCATCATTCCTTGGGTTCGATGCCGACCTTGGGTTCCGCAGCCGTTGCCTTCGTCTCCTCCACCGGCTTGTACAGATAAAAAAACTGCCAGACGGCATAGCCGGCGAAGCCGAGCGCAATCACGCCCCAGAACGGGGTGCCGGAGGCGAACTCGATCACCGACCAGATCACGCAGACCGCGACGACGGCAACGCGCCGCCACAGCGGCCGGAAGAACGGGTGTTCATAATCTTTCATCGCGCCATCCGAGAGTTGCTGAACCAGTTCTCAGATAAGCCACCGGTGGCGACCAATCCAGCCTTCAGGCATTCGGGAAGCCCTGCGTCTCGACGGTGTAGCCGGCGGCGGTCATCACCCGCATCAGTTCCTTATGGCCAACCTGCGCCATTTTCAGCGGCGGGTTCTTCCTGGGGTCCTGCTCGGCCTCGACCACGAACCAGCCTTCATAGCCATGATCGGCGAAGCGCTGCACGATGGCCCCGAAATCGAGCGAACCGTCGCCCGGCACGGTGAAGGCGCCGAGCGCCACGGCGTCGAGGAAGGATTGTTTCGTGCGGTCGAGCCCGTCGATCACGTCCATGCGCACGTCCTTCACATGGACATGGCTGATGCGCTTGTGGTGGTTGTCGATGGCGCGCAGCACATCGCCGCCGGCAAAGGCCAGATGGCCGGCATCGAGCAGCAGCGGTATGCCTTCGCCGGAATGGCGCATGAAGGCATCGAGTTCCGGCTCGGTCTCGACCACCGCCGCCATGTGGTGATGGTAGGAAAGCGGCATGCCTTGCTCGGCGCACCATTCGCCGAATTCCGTCAGGCGCCGCGCGTAGGCCTTCATTTCGTCACTGGTGAGTTTCGGCTTGGTGGAAAGCGGCTTCGCGCGGTCGCCCTGGATCGAGCGTCCGACCTCGCCATAGACGATGCAGGGCGCGTCGACCGCCTTGAACAGGTCGATCATCGGCTGGATGCGGTCCTTGTTGGCAGCCATCTCCTCGTCGACCAGCGTGCCGGAAAACCAGCCGCCGCATAGCGTGACGTCGGCGGCCTTCAGGATCGGCAGCATCACCTTTGGGTCCTTGGGAAAGCGCCGGCCCATTTCCATGCCGGTGAAACCGGCAGAGCGCGACTGGCGCAGACACTCTTCCAGCGACACGTCATCGCTCAGTTCGGCAAGATCGTCGTTCCACCATGCGATGGGGGACATGCCCAGTTTGGCTTTCAAGTCGTCACTCCGGTTTAGAACTGCTTATTACCTGTTGGTTGGCGCTGCCCCTCATCCGCCTGCCGGCACCTTCTCCCCGTATAGAGACGGGGAGAAGGAAGGAGCTTCAGCGCCGGCGTCAATCGCCGACGCTCTGCATCCGCCGCTTCTCGTCATAGGCCTTGCGCGCCGCGTTCACCTGCGGCCGCGCCGAGACCTCGGGCACCGCCACGTCCCACCAGTGCCCGCCGGCATCGGTGGAAACCAGCGGGTCGGTGTCGATGACCAGCACGGTGGTGCGGTCGTTCTTTTTCGCCTGAGCCAGCGCCGTCTCCAGCCCGGCGATCGACGAAACTTTTTCTGATAGCGCGCCCATGCTGGCGGCATGCGCGGCAAAGTCGACATCGGGCAGGATCTCGTGGCGCGAGTCCTTCAACAGGTTGTTGAAGTTGGCACCGCCGGTCGCCATCTGCAGCCGGTTGATGCAGCCGAACCCCCTGTTGTCGAGCAGCACGATGGTCAGTTTCAGGCCGAGCATCACCGAGGTGGCGATCTCGGAATTCAGCATCAGATAGGAGCCGTCGCCGATCATGACGACGACCTCCTCGTTGGGCTTGGCCATCTTGGTGCCGAGGCCGCCGGCGATCTCGTAGCCCATGGTCGAGAAGCCGTATTCGGCATGGTAGGAGCCGGGCGCGCCCGCCTGCCAGAGCTTGTGCAATTCGCCGGGAAGGCCGCCCGCGGCATGCAGCAGCGTCACGCCTGATCCCATGGCGCGCTGAACGGCGCCGATCACCTGCGCATCGGAGGGGAAAGCGGCGTTGGTCGATGCCGTCACCTTGGCCGCTTCGGCCTGCCAGGCCTTCTTGCCGCTGGCCGCATTGTCGGTCCAGGCGGCAGGCGCCTTCCAGCCTTTCAGCGCGGCGCCCAATTCGGCGAGCCCTTCCGCGGCATCGGCGACCAGCGGCAGCGCCCGGTGCTTGCCGGCGTCGAAGGGCTGTACGTTGAGCCCGATGATGGTCTTGCCGGAATTCTTGAACAGCGCCCATGAGCCGGTGGTGAAATCCTGCAGGCGCGTGCCGATGGCGAGTACGACGTCGGCCTCTTCGGCCAGCCGGTTGGCGGCCGAGGTCCCGGTGACGCCGACCGCCGCCATGTTGAGCTTGTGATCGTCCGGCAGCGAGGACTTGCCGCCTTGCGTCTCGCAGACCGGAATGCCGGCGCCTTCGACGAACGTCGCCAGTTCGTCGGAAGCCTGCGAATAGAGAACGCCGCCGCCGGCGATGATCAGCGGCTTCCTGGCTCCCTTGAGTGCCGTGACGGCGGCGGCGAGTTCGCCACGGTCCGGGCGCGGCCGGCGCTGACGCCAGACCCGCTCGGCAAAGAAGCTCTCGGGATAGTCATAGGCCTCGGCCTGTACGTCCTGGCAGAGCGACAGCGTCACCGGGCCGCAATCGGCCGGATCGGTCAGCACCTGCATGGCGCGGCTCAGCGCCGGTATGATCTGCTCCGGCCGCGTGATGCGGTCGAAATAGCGCGACACCGGCCGGAAACAGTCGTTGACCGTCGCGGTGCCGTCCGAAAAATCCTCGGCCTGCTGCAGCACCGGGTCGGGGATGCGGTTGGCGAAGACGTCGCCCGGCAAAAACAGGACGGGCAACCGGTTCACGTGGGCGAGTGCCGCCGCCGTCACCATGTTCAGCGCGCCGGGGCCGATCGAAGAAGTCGCGGCCATGAAGCGGCGACGGAAATTGGCCTTGCCGTAGGCGATCGCCGCATGCGCCATCGCCTGCTCGTTGTGGGCGCGGAAGGTCGGCAGCTCATCGCGCACTTGGTAAAGCGCCTCGCCGATGCCGGCGACATTGCCATGGCCGAAGATCGCCCAGACGCCGCCGAAGATCGGCACTGTCCTGCCGTCGATCTCGGTCATCTGGCGGGACAGGAAGCGGGTCAGCGCCTGCGCCATCGTCAGGCGGATTGTCTTGCTCATCGTGTTTTCCTCCGCAGTCCCTGTGTCGCGGCCTGTTATGCCGCCTTGCGGCCGCGCGCGGCAAGCCACGCCTCGGTCAACTGTTCGAAGCGCGAGGCCATGTCCGCGACGGCCTCGTCATCGGACATTTTGCCGGCCAGCCATTGTTCGGCCGCGTGGACGAAGATGGTGCGGCCGACGGCAAAGCCCTTGACGATGGGCGCCTTGGCGGTTGCGGCAAAAGCCGCCTCCAGTTCGTCCTGCGGCGCTTCCAGACCAAGCAGCACGATGCCACGGCACCAGGGATCGTGCTTCAGGATCACCGCCTCGATCTTGGCCCAGGCGCCGCTCGACGCCTGCGGCTCGAGCTTCCACCAGTCCGGCTTGATGCCGAGCGCATAGAGTTCCTCCAGCGCGCGCGGGATCGTCGTGTCGTCGAGCTTGCCATGCTTGCCGGCGATGATCTCGATGAGAAGTTCCCGGCCGACCTTGCGCGCGGCCTCGAACAGCGCGCGCAGCTTCTGCTGCTGTTCTTCCTTGAGTTCCGCCGGATCGTCCGGGTGGTAGAAGCACAGGCACTTGATGCAGTGATCGACGGGCCATTCGGTGAGCTGCGAGCCGATATCCTGCGAGAATTCGAAGCGCAGCGGCCGCGAGCCCGGCAATTCCACCGGCCGGCCCAGCCAGGCGAAGGGATGCCTGGCGAATTCGAACATCGCCTCGCGGCCATGCTTCTCGTCGATCAGCATGCCGTAGCCGTCGCGGCCGGCAGCGACCTTGGCCGCCGCCTTGACCGCCAGCACCTTGAAATCGCGGATGCGCGCTGGATTGGCGCCGGTCTTGGCCGCCACATCCTCGAGCTGCACACGGTGGTCGCAGGCGAGCGCCATCAGTGAAGGAATGTCGCGCCGGCGGGTGGTTGCCCAATGGATGTGGTTGATCGCCTCGTCCTTGCGCAGCGCGCGATGCTTGCTGCCGTTCTTGAGGAAGAACTGCAGCTCTTCGAAGGTCGGATATTCCGGCGCGCAGAGCAGCCGCGACACGGCGAAGGCGCCGCAGGCGTTGGCCCAGGTCGCCGCGGTTTTGAAGCTTTCACCGCCGAGCCAGCCGCGAAGCAAACCGGACATGAAGGCGTCACCGGCGCCCAGCACATTGTAGATCTCGATCGGGAACCCTTCGCCGACGATGCCGTCCTCGAGATCGTCGCTGATCGGCCCGTCATAGACGATGCAGCCCATGGCGCCGCGCTTCAAGACGATGGTCGCCGAGGACAGGGCGCGGATCGTCTTCAGCGCGCTCAGGCAGTCGTCGGCGCCGGACGCGATCATGATCTCTTCCTCAGTGCCGACGATGAGGTCGCAATCGGGCAGCACCGTCTTCAACTGGGCCGAGACCCGGTCCGACTTGACGTAGCGCTCGAAACCTTCGGCGTGACCGGCGAGACCCCACAGGTTCGGCCGATAGTCGATGTCGAAGACCACCTTGCCGCCCTTGGCCTTCATGATGCGGATCGCCTTGCGCTGGGCGGCGTCGCTGTTGGGGCGGGAAAAATGCGTGCCGGTGACGACGATGGCGCGGGCCGAGGCAATAAACGCCTCGTCGATATCCTCTTCCGAAAGCGCCATGTCGGCGCAGTCGGAGCGGTAGAAGATCATCGGCGAAACGCCTTCGCTCTCGACCGAAAGCAGCACAAGCGCGGTCAACCGTTCCTTGTCGGTCTTCAGCCCGTCGGTGTTGACGCCTTCGCGTTTCAGCTGCTCGCGGATGAAGCGGCCCATCTGCTCGTCGCCGACGCGCGTCAGCAGCGCCGAGCGCAGGCCGAGCCGCGCCGTGCCGACCGAAATGTTGGCCGGGCAGCCGCCGACCGACTTGGCGAAGGAAGTGATATCCTCGAGCCGCGAGCCGATCTGCTGGCCATAGAGGTCGACGGAAGCGCGACCGATGGTGATGACATCGAGCGGCGCCTGTCTTGCGTCCACGGCTTCGCTCATTGGAACCTCCCGTCGGTCTTGTCGTCATGGACAACATTATTGGGTAACACGCGCGAGCGGCAGCGTGGCGCCAGCAATATGAAATAATAATTCCAATCCATAGTCAATATGGAATGAGCATTCCCTAGCCTAAAATTGCCTTTTTGGATGTCTGGTCAAGCCTTGCGCTTGCGGCTCGCGTCACGCCGCTTCTCGCCGACGCCGACGGTCAGCGCCATGGCCAGCGCCATTGTCGCCGACAGCGAACGGAAACCGGCGAAATCCGCCTCGGCCACCTCGAACCAGACCCTGGCGAACTGGGCCAGCGGCGAGAATGAGCTGTCGGTGATGGCAACGATCGGTACGCCCTGCTCGGAAATGCTGCGCGCTTCCTCGATCGTGGCCGGTGCGTAGGGCGAGAAGCTGATGGCGATGACGGCGTCCGCCGGCGTGGCGAAGCCGACCATCTCGGCATTCAGGCCGGCAGCCGATTCGATCAGCTGGTTGCGGATCTTCAGCTTGCCCAGCGCGTAGGCGATATAGCTCGCCACCGGATAGGAGCGCCGCTTGGCCAAGACATAGATGGTCTGCGCCTTTGCCAGCAGCGAGATAGCGTCTTCCAGATGCGCGTCGTCCAGTGTGCGGGAAATGTCGTTGAGCGAGGTGCTGGCGGCGGCAATGAAACCGTCGAAGATCGCCCGGTGGCCGGCGCCGCCCTCGGCCTTGGCGCGTAGCGCCTGCAGCCGCTCGTCATAGGAGGAGTTGCGCTCGCGCAACCGCTCGCGGAACACCTGCTGCAGGCTGGTAAAGCCGTCGAAACCGAGTTGCTGGGCAAAGCGGATCAGGGTCGAGGGCTGCACACCGGCCGAAGCGGCGATGCTGGCGGCGGTGCCAAACGCGATGTCGTCCGGATTGTCGAGCGCATAGGCGGCGATCTGGGCGATGCGCTTGGGCAGGCTCTCGCGCCGGTCCAGAATGGTGGCGCGCAGCGTCTCGAAGTCGCGAGGTACCTGTTCGTCCATCGTCTCCGCCCAAGCCTGTCTGGAGGCTCTCTGTGCCCCATCATAGCGGGCCTGCGCAAGAACGCCATAAAAAATGAGGCAGACATTCCATTTCCGGAGAAAATGGACTAATTCATCCATCCAACGCTCAGGCAGTGGAGAAAGTTGGATGGTCGGCGTAGGTCTTATCGGTACGGGTTTCATGGGCAAGTGCCACGCCATCGCGTGGAGCGCAGTGGGAGCCGTCTTCCCCGATGCGACCAAGCCGCGGCTCGTCCATCTCGGCGAGGTCAGCGAGGACCTTGCCAGGCGCAAGGCCGGCGAGTTCGGCTTTGCCAAGGCGTCCGGCGACTGGCGTGCCGTCGTCAACGATCCGGAGGTCGACGTCGTCTCGCTGACGACGCCCAACCAGTTTCATCCGGAAATGGCCATCGCCATCCTCGAAGCCGGCAAGCATCTGTGGTGCGAAAAGCCGATGGCGCCGAGCTTCGCCGAGGCCGAGGCAATGGCGGCCGCCGCCAAGACATCAGGCAAGATTGCCGCGCTTGGTTACAATTACATCCAGAGCCCGGCCATCCGTCACATCGGCGCGCTGCTCGACGAGAAGATCATCGGCGAGGTCAACCATCTGCGCATCGAGATGGACGAGGATTTCATGGCCGATCCCGAGGCGCCGTTCTTCTGGAAGCACGAAGCGACTTCCGGCTATGGCGCGCTCGACGATTTCGCCGTGCATCCGCTGTCGCTGGTCACGGCGTTGTTCGGCCGCGTCGCCAGCGTCATCTGCGACATGGCCAAGCCCTATGCCGACCGCAAGCTGGCGGCGGGCGGGCGCCGCGCGGTCGAGACCTACGATATCGCCAGCGTGCTGATGCATCTGGAAAACGGCATTGCTGGAACGCTGCAGGTCAACCGCTCGGCCTGGGGCCGCAAGGGCCGTATCGCCATCCAGATCTTCGGCTCCAAGGGTTCGGTCCTGTTCGACCAGGAGCGGATGAACGAATTCCAGCTCTATTTGACGTCGGACCGACCGACCGAACAGGGCTATCGCACCATATTGGTGGCGCCGCAGCACAAGCCCTATGATCTTTTCGTGCCGGCGCCCGGCCACAGCCTCGGCTTCAACGATCTCAAGATCATCGAGTGCCACGAATTGCTGACGCGGCTGGCCGGCAAGCCGGCCCGGCTTATCGAGTTCGCCGAAGGGCTGGAGATCGAGCGCACCGTGCACGCGATGGCGCGCTCCTTCGAGGAGAAGCGCTGGGTGGATGTGAGATAACGCCAAGTTTTCAGAGACTGCGCGGTTTAGGACCGCCTTCCCCCACTCCGTCTCGGCTTCGCCGAGCCACCTCTCCCCCCTCCGGAGGGAGAGGAAGGGAGCTAAGGCCGGCGAACACGCGCCTTTCCTCTACCCCGTCGATCGGGGGAGAGGTGTCGAGCGAAGCTCGACGGAGTGGGGGTCGACTGCTCGGCGAGAGATTAAGTACTCATCCCCTCGCTTCAGCCACTGGCTGCCGGAGTCTCCCAGCCATTGACCCAGATTTGCCGCAAGCGGTCGCCTTCGCCCTTGAAGCGTAACCCGGTCGGCTGGCAGTCCTCGATGCGGTCGCTGCGGAAATTGCGGATCGCCTGGCGCAGCTCGCACCAGGCGACGATGTTGGCGGTTTCGGCGTAGTAGATCAGCGCGATCGGGCGGATCAGCCGCTCGGAGGCACGGCCTGCTTCGTCGCGGTAGGAAAGGTCGAGCTTCTCCTCGTCGCGGATGGCGCGGCGCACCAGCGCCAGGTCGATCGTGCCGGCGGCGGGCGCGGCAAAGCCCCAGGCATGCAGTGCATTGGCGTCGAGCGTCTGGCGCAAGGGCGGCGGCACCGCGCCGGCGATCTTGGCGCTGACGCGCTTGGCCGCCTGCTTGAGCTCGTCGTCTCCCGTGCGCTCGAGCAACGCCAGCGACAGCACGATCGCCTCCATCTCCTCGATCGAGAACATCAGCGGCGGCAGGTCGAAGCCGGGACGCAGGATATAGCCGATGCCACGGCCGCCCTCGATCGGGACGCGCATGGCCTGCAGCGCGGCGATGTCGCGGTAGATCGAGCGTATCGTCACTTCCAGTTGCCCGGCAATCATTGCCGCCGTCACCGGCTGCCTGGCCAGCCGCAGGATCTGGATGATCTCGAACAGGCGCGAGGCCTTGCGCATTTTTCTCCCCGGCTGTGATCACAACTGACACACCATCGTCAGTTGGCTCGATCTATAGGATCGCCCATCGGCTTGAAAATCAACAATTCCTTGGCGGCACGCCCCCAAGAGGCGACAGGCAACTGACATGAGCTACGCGGAAAATCTCTGGCTTTTCTTTCTTCTCCTGTTCGGCATCATCGCCGTTCCAGGCATGGACATGCTGTTCGTGCTTGCCAACGCGCTGACCGGCGGACGCGACAGAGGGCTGGCCGCGACCGGCGGCATCATGGTCGGCGGCATGGTACACACGCTGAACGGCGCTGTCGGCGTCGGCCTGCTCATGCATTTCGTGCCGATCCTGTTCAAGCCGCTGCTGATCGCCGGCGCCGCCTACATGGCCTATATCGGCATCACGCTGATGCGCAGCTCCATCACCGTCGGCCGTGAGGGGCCGGCCGGCAGCCGTTCCGCATGGAAAGCGTTTCGCCAGGGTTTCGTGACCTGCCTGATCAACCCGAAGGCCTATCTCTTCGTCCTGGCCGTCTACCCTCAGTTCCTGAAACCGCACTACGGTCCGATCTGGATGCAGGCGACGATCATGGGCCTGCTGACCGTGCTGACGCAGGCGGCGATCTATGGCGGGCTGGCCATTTCTGCCGGCCGCAGCCGCAGCCTTCTGATCGCCAATCCGCGGGCGACCGTCCTTGCCGGGCGCGCCGCCGGGCTGCTGCTGTTCGCGGTCTCGGTCTTCACCGCATGGGAAGGGCTGAGGGCGGCGTAAGTCCCGGCGCCGCCCCTCCCGCATCGCCATCGTGTCAGGCGGCCCCTTGCCGGCTGTCCAGCATGGCGCGCCGCGCCGAGCGGCGCCATTCTACGGCACCGGCAAGCCCGTGCAGCACGGTCTCGGTGGTCGCCCAGTCGATGCAGCCATCGGTGATGCTCTGGCCGTAGACCAGCGGCTTGCCGGGCACGACATCCTGCCGGCCGGCGACGAGATTGCTTTCGATCATGACGCCGATGATGCGCTCGTCGCCCGCCGCCACCTGGCCTGCCACGTCCGCCGCCACCTTCGGCTGGTTCTCGGGCTTCTTGCTGGAGTTGGCGTGGCTCACGTCGATCATCAGGCGCGGCGCGATACCGATGCGGGCGAGTTCCACCGAAGCAGCCTCGACGCTTGCCGTGTCATAGTTCGGCTGGACACCGCCGCGCAGGATGACATGGCAATCCTCGTTTCCGGTCGTCGCCGCAATCGCGCTGCGGCCGCCCTTGGTCACCGCCATGAAATGATGCGGCTGGGCGGCCGACTTCACCGCCTCGCCGGCGATCCTGAGATTGCCGTCGGTGCCGTTCTTGAAGCCGACCGGGCAGGAGAGGCCCGAGGCCAGCTCGCGGTGGATCTGGCTTTCGGTCGTGCGCGCGCCAATGGCGCCCCAGGCGACGAGGTCGGCAATGTATTGCGGCGTCGTCATGTCGAGGAATTCGGTCGCCGCCGGCAGGCCGAGATTGTTGACGGCGGAAAGCACATTGCGCGCCATCCGCAGCCCCTTGTCGATGTTGAAGCTGCCGTCGAGGTCGGGATCGTTGATCAGGCCTTTCCAGCCGACAGTGGTGCGCGGCTTTTCGAAATAGACCCGCATGACGATCTCGAGCCGGTCGGCCAGGGCCTCGCGCAGCGCCGCCAGACGGCTGGCATAGTCAACGGCCGCGACCGGATCATGAATGGAACAAGGGCCGACGATGACAACAAGTCGATCGTCGGCCCCTGTCAGGATGGAGTGGATGGCGTTGCGCGAGGCGGCAACGGTGCGTGTCGCCGTGAGTGAGCGCGGTATCTCGCGCATCACCTCTTCCGGCGTGCTCAGCAGTCTAAGTTCCTTGACCCGAAGGTCGTCTGTAGTGGTCAACACGGCTTTCTGCTCCTGTTTGGGAACCTGCCGGCTGAAACAAAAAAGCCGCCAGGTCTGGCGGCTTGTCGGACTGTTTGCTGCAATCTTCAGATCGAGCGCAATCCTCCCGCCGCCAGCGAGCTGCTAAAGTACCAATAGGTGGCGGACAGGTGGATCATGCCGCTCATATAGTCGAAGCGGCGGCGTTTGTCGATGGGGCGATGAGGGTCAGGTGGCGAAACCGTCGATGACAGCACCCCTCTCCCCGTCCCTATACGGGGAGAGGATGCCGGCAGGCAGGTGAGGGGCGGCGCCTACGTCGGAGAGACAAGCGAGGTGGCAGGGTATGGACCGGTAATTGTCAAAGTCGGTGCTGCCTCTCATTGCCCTGCCGGGCATTTCTCCCCGTATAGTGACGGGGAGAAAGGGCCAGCCGCAACGTCGGCACTATTCCGGCGACGAGCCGGCGATGCTCTGGTCGTAGTCGACCAGCGATCCGGTCATGACGCCCGATTGCGGGCTGACCATGTAGCTGATCAGCCGCGCGAGCTGGCCCGGCTTCACCAACTGGCCCATCGGCTGGGCCGCTTCGGCCTTCGCCAGCCAGTCGTCGGGCGCGCCGTGCCATTTCTTCTGCACGATGTCCTCGCCCTCGGTGTCCATCCAGCCGGGCAGCACGGCGTTGCAGCGGATGCGGTTGAAGCGATAGGCGTTGGCGACGTTCTTGGTCAGCGTCATCAGCGCGCCCTTGCTGGTCGAATAGGGCGTCAGGAAGGACTGGCCGGTATGCGCCGACATCGACAGCACGTTGACGATCGAGCCGGGTGCCTTTTTCTCCAGCAGATGCGCCACCACGCCCTGCATCAGGAAGAAGGGGCCGCGCACATTGGTGTCGAAGATCTGGTCGAAAAGCTCTTCCGATGTCTCGACCAGGGAGCCGCGCGCCGAGGTGGCGGCGGCGTTGACCAGCGCGTTGATCGTACCGAAATGCGAGAGCGCGGTGGCGACCGCACGCTTGCAGTCGGCAACCTTCGAAACGTCGGCGCTGATGAAGATGGCGTCGACGCCAGATTTCTTGAAATGGGCAACAGCCTTGTCGCCCTTCTCCTGCGAGCGGCCGATGAGCGCCAGCGCCCGGCAGCCCTCGTCGGCGAGTGCCTCGGCGACGGCGAAGCCGATGCCTTGCGCACCGCCGGTGACGATGGCGCGTGTCTGTGAATTACGATCGGTGCTCATTGCTCTGCTCCTGGGTTCTTGACTGCCAACAGTTTCATGAGATTCATTGAGGTTTCTTCGGTGCCTTATCGCGACGTTGGGAAACTTGGTCGAAGTATCCCCAACGTCGTCATCCTAGGGCGAAGCGGGAGCGAAGCTCCGTCGCGGAGACCCTAGGATCCATTCCGTGACCTCTGCCGAAGAACGCAGCGGACCAAAATTCTGAACCGTTGGAGCCGCTTCTATGTAACGGCATGGATCCTCGGGTCTGCGCCGCGTCGCTTCGCTCCTTGCTTCGCCCGTGGATGACGACATGATGAATGTTACGGCTAGTCATAAAGCCCTGTAGATCGACGACCTTACTGTCTAGCCTAGGCGCACTGTCTTGCCTGTCGTCGCCGATTTCAGCGCCGCGTCCGCCAGCTTCAGTGCCACAAGGCCATCGGCGCCGCTTGGCGCTGCCTTCTTGCCCTTTGTCGCCGCCGTGATGAAGGCAGCAATCTCATTGGCATAAGCGTCGAGATAGCGGGTCATGAAAAAGTCGTGCAGCGGCGGGCGCGTATAGCCCTTCTCGTTGGCCAGTTCGATCGACACCGGCCGCTGGTTCTCGGCCGCCACCATGCCTTTCGAGCCATGCACCTCGATGCGCTGGTCGTAGCCATAGGTGGCGCGGCGCGAATTCGAGATGACCGCCTGCTTGCCCGATGCGGTTTCGAGGATGACGCTGACCGAGTCGAAATCGCCGGCTTCGCCGATCTTCTTGTCGACCAGCACCGAGGCATGGGCGCTGACCGCCACCGGCTCCTCGCCGAGCAGGAAGCGCGCCATGTCGAAATCATGGATGGTCATGTCGCGGAAAATGCCGCCGGAGCGCGCGATGTAGTCGAGCGGCGGGGCGCCGGGATCACGCGAGGTGATGGTGACCATTTCGACCGTGCCGATGGCGCCGTCGTCAATCGCCTTGCGCACGGCGGCGAAATGCGGGTCGAAGCGCCTGTTGAAGCCGACCATCAGCGTCGCCTTGGCCTTGTCGACCACGGCCAGGCACTTCTCGACGCGCTTGACGTCGAGATCGATCGGCTTCTCGCAGAAGATCGCCTTACCGGCCTTGGCGAAGCGCTCGATCAGATCGGCATGCGTGTCGGTCGGCGTGCAGATGACGACCGCGTCGATGTCTTTCGATTTTTCGATGGCGTCGATGGTACGCACCTCGGCGCCATAGGCGCTCGCCAGTTCGCTTGCCGCCTTTTCGAAGGCGTCGGCAACGGCGACCAGTTTTGCCTGGGGGTTGGAACCCACGGCGCGGGCGTGGACCTTGCCGATGCGGCCGGCACCAAGGAGGGCGAAGCGAACAGTCATGGAAATTTTCCTCTAGGGGATGGTTCGAAGCGGGGCGCCGGTCATGGGCGCTGGATGATTTTCCGGTCAAGACAAATCGACGGGAAGGCGATGACCATCGCCGCCGCGCCCGGCCCTTAGGCCGCGAGTTCCGCCTCCCCGGTCTTGGCGCCGGTGATGTAGGAGACGATGTCCTGCCCGTCGGTATTCTCCTTGCGCAGATTGGCAACGATGCGGCCGCGCCGGAACACGACGATACGGTCGCAGAGGTCGAACACCTGGCGCATGTTGTGGCTGATCAGGATCAGCGGCTCGCCATTGTCCTTCAGCGTGCGGATGATGTTTTCGACCTGCGCCGTCTCCTGCACGCCAAGGGCCGCCGTCGGCTCGTCCATGATGATCAGCTTGGAGGCAAAGGTGGCCGTCCTGGCGATCGCCACGCATTGGCGCTGGCCGCCCGACATGTGGCGGATGGTGTTGGACAAATTGGGAATTTTCACCGCGGTGCGGACCAGTGCCGCCTCGGTCGCCTTGCGCATGTATTTGCGGTCGAGGATCGAGAATGGCCCCAGATTGAACAGCACCTTTTCGCGGCCGAGGAACAGGTTGGACGGCACGTCGAGATCGTCGGCCAGCGCCAGGTTCTGGAACACCGTCTCGATGCCCGCCTCGCGCGCCTCGATCGGGCCGGCGAAATTCACTTCCTTGCCGTCGAACCAGACCTGGCCGCTCGTCCGCTGCTCGACGGCGGTGATCTGGCGCACGAAGGTCGACTTGCCGGCGCCGTTGTCGCCCATGATGGCGACATGCTCACCCTTGCGCAGCTCGAAATTGGCGCCTTCAAGTGCATGCACGCCGCCATAGCGCTTGGTGAGGTTTTCGGTCTTCAGGACGATGTCTGACATGGTCAAGCCCTCAATGCCCGCATGCGCTGGCGCCACTGGTCGAGAACGACCGCGCCGACGATGATCACGCCCTTGACCATCTCCTGGTAGTAGGCGTCGAGGCGCAGGAAGGTGAAGCCGGAGATGATGACGCCGAAGATGAGCGCGCCGATCACCGTGCCGATGATGGAGCCACGGCCACCCGACAGCGAGACGCCGCCGATGACCGCCATGGCGATGGCGTCGAGTTCGTACATCACGCCCATGCCGGCCTGGGCGGTGAGGTTCTTGGAGGAGAGCACCACGGCGGCGAGCGCGGCGAGAATGCCGGCGATGACATAGACGAGGATCTTGTGGTTGGCGATCTTGATGCCGGACATGCGCGCGGCATCCTCGTTGGAGCCGATCGCGTAACAGTGCTTGCCGTATCGGGTGTAGGTCATGATGAGCTGGAACAGCACGGCCAGCGACAGGAAGATGATGACCGGCATCAGGCCCTTGCCTATTGCCGCGAAACTGTCGGTCGGGAATGATATCGGCTGCCCCTTCGACCACCATTTGGCGATGCCGCGCGCGGTGACCATCATGCCGAGCGTGGCGATGAAGGGCGGGATGCGCGTGTAGGCGATCAGGGCGCCGTTGACGAGGCCGGCGAGCAGGCCGCAGCCGATCGCCACCAGCACCGGCACGATCACCGGCAGGTCGGTCCAGCCCTGCGCCAGGAACATCGCCTTGGGATTGGGATTGCCGTTGACGGTCGCGACCTGGGCGAAGCTCATGGCGATCATGGCGGTCGCGCCGACGATCGAGCCCGAGGACAGGTCGATGCCGCCGGTGATGATCACTTGCGTGACGCCAATGGCGATGATGCCGACGATCGACACCTGCAGGATGATGATCTGCAGCCGCGCCTCGTTGAAGATGCCGGAGACGTCGCTGCGGGTGTTGAACAGGAAGCTGTCGCCGAGAAAGATCCGGCCGATCAGCTCGAAGATGACGACGAGGATGACGAGCGCCAGGAAGACGTTGAATTCGGCCGGCCATATACGCTTCCTGGCGTCATAGCCGACGCCGCCGACGCCGTGAGATGTCTGTGCCAATCTTCTATCCTCCGTCAGCCGCGGTCGTTCCTCGAGCACCTTTCAGGCGCCGAGGGGGAAGAGGAGCGGCGCTGCCTTTACGCGAGAGCGCCGCTCCGTATGTCCGCGGCTCAGTTCTTCTTCAAGAACTTGTCGATGTTCGCAGGCGTGACCAGCTGGAACGGGACATAGACCTTGTGTTCGACCTTCTCGCCCTTGGCGAGCTTCAGCGCCGCGTCCAGCGCGCCCGCGCCCTGGCCGGCGGCATCCTGGAACACGGTGGCATCGAGGTCGCCCGCCTGCATGGCGGCAAGCGCGTCCTGGGTGGCGTCGACGCCGCCGACGACAACCGACTTCATGTCGATGTTGGCGGCCTTCATCGCCTGGATGGCACCGATGGCGCTTTCGTCATTGTTGGCGATGACGCCGTCGAACTTCTTGCCGGTCGACAGCCAGTTGGTCATCAGGTTCTGCGCCTGGTCGCGATCCCAGTTCGAGGTCTGCTTGTCGATGATCTTAATGAAGCTGCAGTCCGGGGTGGCGATGACATCGTCGATGTCCTTGGTGCGCTGCACGGCGGCCTGGTTGGAAAGCTCGCCCATGATGACATAGACATTGGCTTCCTTCTTGCCGGCTTCCTTGAACAGGCGGCAGACTTCCTTGGTTTCGAGCGTGCCGGAATCGGCCTCATTGGAAGCGACGAAGGCCTGGTTGTCGGGCAACGTGTCGACATTGACCGGCTGGCGGTTGACATAGACCAGCGGGATCTTGGCCGCGGCGGCCGCATCCGACATTGCCTGCGTGGCCGAGGTGTCGACCGGGTTGACGATGATGGCGTCGACGCCCGAAGCGGCGAAGTTCTTGATCTGGTCGAGTTGCTTGGCGACGTCGTTCTGCGCGTCCTCGACCTGCAGCTCGACGCCGCTCATGCCCTTGGCCTGCTCGATCATGCCGTTGCGCAGCACGGTAAGGAAATTGTCGTCGAACTTGGCCATCGAGACGCCGATCTTGGCGGCCATGGCCGATGAACTCATCAGCGCCGCGAAGGCGACGCCCAAAAGCAGTTTCTTCATTTTAATCTCTCCTCCACTTTGGTGTCCGGTTGCACCGATTTCTCCGGAATCCCCGATCTCCCCGGGGAATCTCTCCCGATTGTCTTCTCCCCGGTGGCGCCTGCCGTTTGCTGGAACGCCAAAGCCTGTGTTTGAAACAGATGTTCCCGGAACGTAAGGACCAAAATACATCACCGATGAAATATTTATTCCATTTCGTCGGGAGGCGTCAAGGGCGATTCCAAAACCGGACGTGCGATTTTGGCGGACGCGTCGACGGTGTGCGGATGCTGCCGGAAGAATGCCGCTGGCTTGGCGGCGGAGCAGACAGGCGCACGCCCGCCGCCGGCGGCGAGGCCTATGGCATCAGCGCGCCAGGTCCGTTCCCTGGATGCCGTCGACAGGCGATGGCAGTTCAGAAATGCCAGATGTCTCTCTGCAGCAAGAGATCGAGCGGCGCTCTCCAGACCCTGTATCCCGCCGCCTGCCTCACCTGCTGTTCGACGCTGAGCTTGCCGCTGACATCGAAGAAAACTCCAATTCGCCTTCGGGCGTGAAGCTTTGTTCCGGTGGTGGTGTAATTGCGGATAGGCAGCTGCTGGCGGCTGATCGTTCGCCCATCCTGTGATAGCGCGACGCCGATGCAGAATTGTTCCGGGGTATGCAAACGCACGATTTCACTGACTCTCTCGCTGGCGGCGTATGCTCGCTCCAGCGCAGGAATGTTGTTATGATGAACGCCAAGGACGCCGCTCGCCCACATGGTTTCATCTCCGGTCAGGATGTGGCCTCCAATTGAGAGCCCTTTGCCTTCGAGCGCTCGATAAGGGGCCTTTGGGCGCCCTTCGCACCGCCACATTATGGAGGACAACGCTGTAATTCGCCTGAAACATCGCGATATGTCGCCGGTCGGATACATGTCCGTGTCCATGAAGAACAGGCGCTCGCAACGCCGCAGCAAATCGACGATGCCGGCTGCCTTGATGCCAAACCTGTATCGATTGCCGAAGGACATCTCGGCCTTTCTCTCGGCCGTTAGCTCGATCGTTTCGATAGGATAGCCGTCGAAAATGGAGGGCCTGTCGGTCAGGACCATGACCCTGGCATCCGGGCAATAGTAAAGCAGGCGAAGGGCGCTGAAGAGCGCGCCACGCGCATAGAGCTCGTCGCTCCCAAAAGCGATGTACCCAAACCCATCTCCGCCCATCGGGCATGTATATATTAGCAATCATTAATGCGTCAAATTTGGATGCCCCCGTCGGGCGACGCGCTGAAAGCCCTGGCGCGCTAGATGTTCTCGGGCAGGTAGATGTCGAACGGCAGGAAGGTCTGGCCGGGAGCGTTAGCCGCGCCCGTCTCGATGGCGTGCGCCATGAGATCGAGCAGTTCGCGGCACAAAGCCGCCAGAGGCGTGGAGATCACCATGGTCAGCACCCCGTCCGCCAGGGCGGATCGCGAGACCGCCGATATCTCGTTGCAGACCACCGCTGGCATCTCTGCTGGCTTGGCCTGCCTAAGCGCCGCGACCGCGCCTTCCATGCCGCCGCCCGCGACATAGCAGCCGACGAGGTCCGGATGACGGCCGAGCAGGTCGAGCAGCGTGTCCTGCGTGATCTGGTTGGCCTCGAGATTGACCAGCGTTTCGAGCAGGGTGAAGTCCGGCGCCTGTTCGCGGAAGAAGGAGCGGAAGCCGATCTCGCGCAGTTCATGGCCGTGGAAGCGGTGGCTGCCGACGAAAAGCGCGACCTTGCCCGGCCGCTTCGCCGCTTTCGAGATCATCCAGGCTGCCGTGCGCCCGACCTTGCGGTTGTCGAGGCCGACATAGCCCTCGCGAATGCCGGCGGCGAAGTCGGACAGCAGCGAAAAAACCGGCAATCCCCTGGCCTTCATCTCCTCGACAATGACCGTCAGCGCCGGGTGATCCGGCCCGACCAGGGCGACGGCCTTGCACTTGGCCGCCAGCTTGCGCGTGTGCTCGACGATTTCGTCCGGCGTCAGCGAAACGGCGAAGTCGATGATCGCGACGCCGCGAAAGCGCTGCGATTGCGACACCGCGAGTTCGAGTTGCCGCGCGAACTCCGTGTAGAAGACGTCGTTGCCTCTCAAAAGCAGGAAGCCGAGCCGGTATTCCGGCAATTCATGGCGCATACGCTGCTTGATCAGGCCGGCCGCGTGATAGCCGATCTCGGTCGCGGTCTCGTAGACGCGGCGTGCCGTTTCCTCGCGAACCGGCAAGCGATTGTTGAGCACGCGGTCCACCGTGGCGACGCTGACGCCGGAGACGCGCGCCAGATCTGTTATGGTCGGCCGTTTCGCCATGATCGCCCCGTTCGATTGCCTGGTATTGATATACCACTTTGATAGGAAATGATAGAAACTATCTTTGTGACGTTGAGTCTATCATGGCGCGGCGTTATTTCTAGGCATGAAACCAGTGGTGATCGGCATTCGCATGGCGAATGCCCCTGCCTTGGGAGGCAATCATGACCGCAGCGCCGTCCCGGCGTGATTATAGCCTGATCGGCCGCGACGCCCGACTTGCCGTCGAAAACGGCCTGTCGGCGGCCGAGTGGTATCACACCGACATTCCCCGCAAGCAGATAAAGGAGCTGATGCAGCGCTCCGATGGTCCGGCGATCCGCGACACGGCGATCTGGCTGGCCGCCCTCGCCATCAGCGGCGCCGGCGGCGCCTGGTTCTGGGGCAGCTGGTGGTGCGTACCGTTCTTCTTCGCCTATGGTGTGCTCTACGGCTCATCCACCGATTCACGCTGGCACGAATGCGGCCACGGCACGGCGTTCCGCACGCAGTGGATGAATGATGCGGTCTATCAGGTCGCCTGCTTCATGATCATGCGCAATCCGGTGACCTGGCGCTGGAGCCACACGCGCCATCACACCGACACCATCATCGTCGGCCGCGACCCTGAGATTTCGGTCATGCGGCCGCCGGACCTGGTGCGCCTCGTCCTCGGTTTTGTCGGCGTGCTCGACGCCTGGCACGCGATGTCAGACATGCTGCGCAACGCCGCCGGCAACATCAGCGCGGCCGAGAAGACCTTCATTCCCGAGCAGGAACAGCAGAAGGCGATCCGCATTGCCCGCATCTGGACGGCGATCTATGCCGCGACCATCGCGCTGGCGCTCTACACCGGATCGTTCCTGCCCTTGATGCTGGTCGGCCTGCCCAGGCTCTACGGTGCCTGGCATCATGTCATGGTCGGCCTGCTGCAGCATGGCGGGCTGGCCGAGAACGTCACCGATCACCGGCTGAACAGCCGCACCGTCTACATGAACCCGATCAGCCGCTTCATCTACTGGAACATGAACTACCACGTCGAGCATCACATGTTCCCGATGGTGCCCTACCATGCGCTGCCCAGGCTGCATGCGCTGATCAAGCACGATCTGCCGGCACCGACGCGATCGATCCTGGCCGGGTACCGCGAGATGATCCCGGTCTTCCGCCGCCAGCTGCGCAACGAGGATTATTTCCTCAAGCGCGAGCTGCCGCCGACCGCCAGGCCATACCGCGAGGAATTCCACAACGACGCCGTCGCCACGGCGGCGGAATGACATCGAACGGCTCCAGGGGAGGACTGAATGAGCGATTGGGTCGAGGCGTGCGCCGCCGGTGACATCGATGAAGAGGACGTGATGCGCTTCGATCATGGCGGGCGCACCTTCGCCATCTATCGCAGCCCGGACGACGAGTATTTCGCCACCGACGGACTTTGCACGCATGAGAAGGTGCATCTCGCCGACGGGCTGGTGATGGATGACATCATCGAATGTCCCAAGCACAATGGCCGCTTCAACTACAAGACCGGCGCGGCCAGGGGCGCGCCGGTCTGCGTCAACATCAAGACCTATCCGGTCAAGGTCGACGCCGGCAAAGTCCTCGTTCAGATCGGGTGACCGGCATGGCACGCGGGATGGTGATCATCGGAGCCGGGGAATGCGGCGGTCGGGCCGCACTCGCCTTGCGCGATCTCGGCTATGACGGGCCGGTGACGCTGGTCGGCGACGAGCCGCATCTGCCCTATGAGAGGCCGCCTTTGTCCAAGGAGGCGATGGCCAGCGACGCGCCGGCAATCAAGGCGATCGCCAGCGACGAGGTGCTGGCCGAAAAATCGATCCGGCATATCCATTCCGTCCAGGCCGTGGCTATCGATCGCGCGGCGCACACGGTGCGCCTGTCCGACGGCTCGGCGCTGCCCTACGACAAGCTGCTGCTCGCCACCGGCTCGACGCCGCGCAAGCTGCCGATGCCTGGCCTTGGCGGGCGCTGCGTCTATCTCAGAACCTTCGCCGACGCGCTGGCCATTCGCGCCCATCTTCGTGCCGGCAACCGCATCGCCGTCATCGGCGGCGGCTTCATCGGCCTCGAGCTTGCCGCGGCGGCGCGCAAGCTCGGCGCTTCGGTCACCGTCATCGAGGCGCAGCCGCGCATCCTGATGCGTGGCGTTCCGGCCGAGATCGCCGAAATCATTCACAAAGCGCATGTCGCCGAGGGTGTCGACGTGGTCTGCGGGCAAGGCATCGCCTCCATCGCCGACGACGGCAAGGAGGTGCGAGTGATGCTTGCCGGCGGGCGCGAGATATCAGCCGACCTCGCCGTCATCGGCATCGGCGCCGTGCCCGTGACCGGGCTCGCGGCGGAAGCCGGCCTGGCCATCGAAAATGGCATCGCAGTCGACGCCGAGCTGCGCAGCAGCGATCCCGACATCTTCGCCGCCGGCGATTGCTGCTCGTTTCCGCTCGCCGTCTATGGCGGCCGCCGCGTGCGGCTGGAAGCCTGGCGCAATGCGCAGGAACAGGGCGCGCTGGGGGCCAGGAACATGCTTGGCGCCGGCGAGGCGCATGCGGCGGTGCCGTGGTTCTGGTCGGATCAATATGGCCTGTCCCTACAGATCGCCGGACTTTCCGACGAAGGCCGCAGCACGGTGCGTCGCGATCTCAGTGACGGCGCCTTCATCCTGTTTCATCTGGCCGAGGAAGGCAGGCTGGTGGCGGCCAGCGGCATCGGCCCGGGCAATGCGGTGGCCCGCGACATAAGGCTCGCCGAAATGCTGATCGGCAAGCGAGCGAAGCCGTCGGTGGAGGCGCTGGGATCGCCTGACGTCAAGCTGAAGGCGTTGCTGGCGCCTGAACGGTCACATCGGCTCGCCGATGGCGGCGCCGCCCCTCATCTGCCTGCCGGCATCTTGTCCCCGTAGAACGGGGAGAAGGGAGCTGTGGCACCCTCGCCGCAATTCATCATGCACCGCTAAAAATTGGCGAAATCATTGATATCAGCATCTTTCTCCCCGTCACTATACGGGGAGAAATGTCCGGCAGGACAATGAGGGGCGGCCCAGGCGTCAACGAGCTAATGCCACCACGCCGGAGCCGCTAGAACAGCGCCCTGAGCTCCGGCAGCTTGTCGTTGACCAGCCAGCCGTAATAATTCTCTTCCGGCAGCTTCTCCGGCTCGCCGGCGGCGCGGCGCTTGCCGTTTTCAGCCTTCAGCGCATAGGCGCGCTGCTCCGGATTGCCGACATTGTAGAGCGTGGCGGTCAGTCCTGGATTGCCCGAAATGTCGAAGCCGGCGATGCTCTTATAGGCGTCGATCGACTTCCTGATCGTCGCCGCGACATATGGCAGCGTCAGGTCCGGATCCATGATGGTCTTGTAGACCGAGTTGGGATCGGAGACGTCGAGCTTCGGCAAGCCGGACACCTTGTGCACGAGGTCGCTCATCTGCAGGGCGGTCAACGGGTTGAGCTGGCCGAGGCCGAAGGTCTGGCCGGCATAGTAGGGCTGGAAGAAGGTGGCGCCGAAACGGTTGTCGGGGAAATCCTCGCCGCCGACTGTCTTGCCGCGAAACGAACGGTTCCAGACCTGTTCGCGGCATTCCCACAGATCGTAGCTGTCCGAAATCGCGGCGCATTTCTTGAATTCCGGTCGCTGCACGAAATCGGTGATGTCCTCGCCGTCATAGGCGAAGGAGAGCTTGCTCGAGAGATAGGAGATCGCCTTGACGTAGTAGGTCTGCAGTCGGTCATAGGCGTCGACATTGTAGGTGTGCTCGCCGACGATGGCGCCAACGATATGCAAGGGGTCGATGCCATAGGCGCTTGCCGCCTTCTTGATCTTGGCGCGCAGATCGGCGTCGTTCTGCAGCAGCGCGTAGACCTTGCGGTACTTCGCCTGGAAGGTGGTGTTGGTCGCCTGCGTGCGTCGGCTTGAGGCGCCGGGAATGTCCGGCTGCTCGGCATTGCGGTTTCCCGCCGGCACCAATGTCGCCGCGTCGGCGGCGAACAGCGTCGCCGCCAGCGTCAAGCCGAGAATGACCAGGATGAGTTTTTTCATGCGCCGCCGCCTAGAGAATTGCCGCGCAAACTAGGGTATTGCTCTTGGTTGAGTCGAGAGCGCGTCATCATCCGGCGAGACGAAAGGTGGCCAGATGGTACCATCTGGCCACACATGGCTCCTGCCGGAAGGTGTCACCGGATCCCGCGCCGGAACGGTCCGGCGCTGCCGTTCAAAGGATGAACCGCGACAGATCCGTGTTTCTGGAGAGGTCGCCGACATGCTTCTGGACATAGGCAGCGTCGATTGTGACGGCCGTGCCGTTGCGGTCGGGCGCATCGTAGGAGATCTCGTCCAGCACCCGCTCCATCACCGTCTGCAGCCGCCTCGCGCCGATATTCTCGATACTGGCGTTGAGGTCGACGGCGACGCCGGCGAGCGAATCGATGGCGTCGTCGGTGAAGGTGAGCTCGACGCCCTCGGTCTTCATCAGCGCGATATACTGCTTGATCAGGCTGGCCTCGGTCTCGGTCAGGATACGGACGAAGTCCTCCTTCTCCAGCGCACGCAGCTCGACGCGGATCGGCAGGCGTCCCTGCAATTCCGGCAGCAGGTCGGACGGCTTCGAGACGTGGAATGCGCCCGACGCGATGAACAGGATGTGATCCGTCTTCAACGGCCCGTATTTGGTCGCCACCGTGGTGCCTTCGACCAGCGGCAGCAGATCACGCTGCACGCCTTCACGCGAAGGGCCGCCCGAAATGTCAGACCTGGCCGCGATCTTGTCGATCTCGTCGAGGAAGACGATGCCGTCATTCTCCGCCGCGTCCAGCGCCCGGCGCACCACCTCGTCCTGGTCGAGCAGCTTGTCGGACTCGTCTGCGACCAGCAGGTCGTAGGATTCCTTCACCGTGGTCTTGCGCAGCTTGGTCTTCTTGCCGCCCATCGCCTTCGACAGCATGTCGTTGATGTTGAGCACGCCGATATTGGCGCCCGGCATGCCGGGAATCTCGAAGCCGGGCATGCCGCCATTGCCGGTGTCGGCCACCTCGATCTCGATTTCCTTGTCGTCGAGTTCGCCGTCGCGCAGTTTCTTGCGGAAGCTGTCGCGCGTCGCCGGGCTCGCCGTCTTGCCGACTAGAGTTTCCAGTACACGCTCCTCGGCGTTGACATGGGCGCGCGCCTTGACGTCCTCTCGCATCTTCTCGCGCACCAGGCCGATGGCGATCTCGACCAGGTCGCGGATGATCTGCTCGACGTCGCGGCCGACATAGCCGACTTCGGTGAATTTGGTCGCCTCGACCTTGACGAACGGCGCGCCGGCCAGCCGCGCCAGGCGGCGCGAGATCTCGGTCTTGCCGACGCCTGTCGGGCCGATCATCAGGATATTCTTCGGCATCACCTCTTCGCGCATCTGGCCTTCGAGCTGCTGGCGGCGCCAGCGGTTGCGCAAGGCGATGGCCACGGCGCGCTTGGCGTCCTTCTGGCCGATGATGAAGCGGTCGAGTTCCGAAACGATTTCGCGGGGAGAAAATGTGCTCATATCACTAAATTCCACTTTGCCACTGCTTGATGGCCTCGAACGGATGCAGCAGCATGATCACGTTGAGCGTCAGATTGTCCCGGATGAGATAGCCGGTACCCAGTTCGAAGAGGATGGCGAGGCTGACGATCACCCATATAGGTAGCCTTCGCGCCATCACAAATCCCAGCACCATGGCCAGTGTGTCGGACACCGAATTGATGATGCTGTCCCCGTAATAATCGAGCGAGATGGTGCCGGCGCGGTAGCGCTCGATGATGAACGGGCTGTTTTCGAGGATTTCCCAGCCGCCCTCGATGAGGACGGCGAATGCCAGCCGCAAGCCGATCGGCGAGCGCGGGAACAGGAACCGGGCCAGCGCATAGAACAGGAAGCCGTGGATGATGTGGGAAAAGGTGTACCAGTCCGAAATGTGCTGGGAATTCTCCGAACTGTTCACCACGCCATGCCACAGCTTGACATAACCGCAGGTACAGATCGGCGGATGGCCCATCAGGTAGAGCGTGACGGCCTGGGCGACGAGCAGGCCGGCGACGATAATCAGCCCCATCCGCCAGCTATCCTCGTAAGCAGAAAGGCTCTTGTCGTCGCTGGATGTGGCCATGCCCTGGATTACCCCACTTGCGCGTCTTCGGCGTCGATCGCCATCAGCACGACGTCGCCATAGATCGATTGCCTGCGATCAATGGCCCGAAATCCCGCCTTTTCATAGGCGCGAATGGCCCTGATGTTGGCGGGATCGGGGTCGATGATGACGCGCGGCACGCCTTCCTCGAACAGGTCTTCGACGAACTGGCGCACGATCGCCGAGCCATGGCCGATGCCGACCAGTTCCGGCCGGCCGATCGAAAGATCAATGCCGAGCGTGCCGAACGGCTGATCGGAATAGGGATGATCGTCCTCCATATGCGGGTCGTAGCTTTGGAGATAAGCGATCGGCTTGCCGTCGAGCTCCACGATCAGCGGCTCGACGGAAATGCTGTCTATGTGATCGGCAATCTCTGCGATTTCCGTCTCCGGATCGTCCCACCACTCGGCGACATGCGGCTCGGCCAGCCAGCCGGCGATCATCGGCAGGTCCTTTTTGGTCACCGGCCGAAAATCGTAGAGCACCACCCTCTCAGGCGGCATCGAGCGTTTCGACGACGAAATTGTTGTTGGTGTAGACGCAGATGTCGGAGGCGATCTGCATCGCCTTGCGGGCGATCTCCTCGGCATCCTTGTCGGTGTCCATCAGCGCGCGCGCCGCGGCCAGAGCGTAATTGCCGCCCGAACCGATGGCCATGACGCCATGTTCGGGCTCCAGCACGTCACCATTGCCCGTCAGGGCCAGCGAGACCGACTTGTCGGCAACCAGCATCATCGCCTCCAGCCGGCGCAGATAACGGTCGGTGCGCCAGTCCTTGGCGAGCTCGACGCAGGCGCGGGTGAGTTGGTCAGGATACTGTTCGAGCTTGGCTTCGAGCCGCTCCAGCAGCGTGAAGGCATCGGCGGTGGCACCGGCAAAGCCGGCAATCACATTGCCGCCCTTGCCGATGCGGCGCACTTTGCGGGCATTGCCCTTCATGATGGTCTGGCCAAGGCTGACCTGGCCGTCGCCGGCGATCACCACCTTGTTGCCCTTGCGCACGGTCACGATCGTCGTGGCATGCATGGTCAATTCATTGGACATTTCCTGCTCCGAGCAGCGCCATCCCTTTAAAAGGCGATTTGGCGCGGTACGAGTGACTTTGATCGGCCATATGTATGCATGGGGCCAATGATTGCAAACCGCTCGATAGCGGCCGGGATCGCAACTGGCAATCGCCGGATCATGCTGCTAGAAGGCTCTCGTTTTCAAGCCAGCGAGCGCTTGAGGCCCGTGAACCGGTCGCGGTCTGAACCACTGGCACAAGGATAGAGTGATGGCGCCCCGTTCCGCCGATGCAAGCCGCAAGACCAGGGAAACCGACATCTCGGTGTCGATCCATGTCGACGGCTCCGGCAAATCGGACATCGCCACCGGCGTCGGCTTCTTCGACCATATGCTGGACCAGCTTTCCCGCCATTCGCTGATCGACATGACCGTCAGGGCCAAGGGCGACCTGCACATAGACGACCACCACACGGTCGAGGACACCGGCATCGCGCTCGGCCAGGCCTTGACCAAGGCGTTGGGCGAGCGGCGCGGCATCATGCGCTATGCCTCGATCGACCTTGCCATGGACGAGACGCTGACGCGTGCGGCGATCGACGTCTCTGGCCGCCCCTTCCTGGTCTGGAACGTTTCGTTCTCGTCGCCCAAGATCGGCACCTTCGACACCGAACTGGTGCGTGAGTTCTTCCAGGCGCTGGCGCAGAATGCCGGCATCACGCTGCATGTCACCAACCACTATGGCGCCAACAACCATCATATCGCCGAGACCTGCTTCAAGGCGGTGGCGCGCGCGCTGCGCGCCGCGCTCCAGCGCGATCCGCGCCAGCCCGACGCGGTTCCCTCCACCAAGGGTTCTTTGAAGGGATAGCCTCATGACCGCCTATGTCGTGATGGAGCCACCTGGCCGCAGCGAGAAAGTCGACATGACGACGTTGGTCCGCGACGGCTTCACCTGGCTCGGCCTGCTGGTGCCGCCGCTGTGGCTTGCCTGGCACCGGCTGTGGGTCGAAGCGGCGCTGGCCTTTGTCATCATGGGCGTGCTTTCGATGCTTGGTCAGAAACTTGGCCTCGGCGTGGCCGGCTCGCTGCTGTCGCTGCTCGTCTCGCTCTATGTCGGCCTGGAGGGCCAGGGATTGCGCATCGCGGCGATGCGCCGCCGCGGCTGGCATGAATGGGGCGTCGTCGAGGCCGGTCGGCTCGGGGACGCCGACATGCGCTATGCCCTTGAGATCGAAGGTCTTTCGGATGAAGCGGCACCCGCGCCGCGCATCGTTCCGGATGCCGCTCTGGCGCGCCCGGCGCAGCCCGGCATGGCGCTGGGGCTGACCCACATTCCGGGACGGCGCTGAGATGCGCGTTGCGATCATCGATTACGGTTCGGGCAATCTGCGCTCGGCCACCAAGGCTTTCGAGCGCGCCGCGCGTGAGGCCGGCATCGCGGCCGAGATCGACCTGACGGCCGATGCCGACCGTGTGCGCACCGCGGACCGCATCGTCCTGCCCGGCGTCGGCGCTTACGCCGATTGCGCGGCCGGCCTGCGCGCCGTCGAGGGCATGTGGGAGGCGGTCGAGGAGGTCGCCATCGCCAAGGGCCGGCCTTTCCTGGGCATTTGCGTCGGCATGCAGCTGATGTCGCAGCGCGGCCTCGAGAAGACCATCACCAACGGCTTCGGCTGGATATCGGGCGACGTCAAGGAGATCCAGCCTGCCGATCCGGCGCTGAAGATTCCGCAGATCGGCTGGAACACGATCGAATTGAGGCGTCGGCACCCGCTGTTTTCCGGCATTCCGACCGGGCCAGACGGGCTGCATGCCTATTTCGTCCACTCCTACCATCTCGATGCGAAAAACTCCGACGAGCTCCTTGCGGTTGCCGACTATGGCGGCCCGGTGACCGCCACGGTCGCCCGCGACAATCTCGCCGGCACGCAGTTCCATCCTGAAAAGAGCCAGGCGCTGGGCCTGGCGCTGATCACGAATTTCCTGCGCTGGAGGCCCTGAACACCATGAACAAGAAGGGCTATTGGCTAGTGATGCTGACGGTGACAGACCCGGAAGGATATCAGCGTTACCGCGACGCCATCGGCGACGCGGTTTCGTCTTTCGGAGGCCGCTATCTCGTGCGCGGCGGACAAGTGACCAATCCCGAAGGGTCGGAATTTGGCAGGCAGGTGGTGGTTGAGTTCGACTCTTACGAAACCGCGCTCAGCTGCTATCGATCGCCAGCCTACCAGACAGCGTTGCAAAACAGGCTGGCTTCTTCGACCGGACATTTCGCCATCGTCGAGGGTGCCTGAGTGATCCTGTTTCCAGCCATCGACCTCAAGGACGGCCAATGCGTGCGCCTGAAGCACGGCGACATGGCTACCGCGACCATCTACAATGACGATCCGGCCGCGCAGGCCAAGGCCTTCGAGAAGCAGGGTTTTGAGTGGCTGCATGTCGTCGATCTCAACGGCGCTTTTCAGGGCCAGAGCGTCAACAGCGCCGCGGTCGGCGCCATCCTGAAAGCGACGAAGAACCCGGTGCAGCTCGGCGGCGGCATCCGCACGATTGCGCAGATCGAGGATTGGCTCGATCGTGGGCTGGCCCGCGTCATCCTCGGCACGGTGGCGGTGCGCGATCCCGATCTGGTCAGGCAGGCCTGCAAGGCATTTCCGGGCAAGGTGGCCGTCGGCATCGATGCCAAGGCCGGCAAGGTTGCCGTCGAAGGCTGGGCCGAGGCGTCGAGCCTCGGCGTCATCGAACTGGCCAGGAAATTCGAGGGCGCCGGCGTGGCCGCCATCATCTACACCGACATCGACCGCGACGGCGTGCTGACCGGCATCAACTGGGACGCCACCATCGATCTCGCCGACGCCGTGTCGATCCCGGTCATCGCCTCCGGCGGACTGGCTTCGATCGCCGATATCGTGCGCATGACCATGCCCGACGCGCAAAAACTCGAAGGCGCCATCTCGGGCCGCGCGCTCTATGACGGCCGCATCGATCCCGCAGAGGCGCTGGCGATCCTGCAGGTCAGGCCGGCGACGGAGACGCGGTCGTGAAGGTTTCGCTCATCCTGGCCTCCTATGACAGCGGCCACTATCATGGCGGCATGGGCCAGGGGCCCGACGCGCTGATCTCGGGCGGGCTGGTCGACGCCTTGACCCTTGCCGGCCATGACGTCACGGTCGAAGATATCGGCAGGGTCGGTGACGACCAGGAGCGCGAGATCGCCACGGGTTTCGCCGTCTGCAACGCCGTCTCGGGCGAGGTCCGCATCGCCCGCGACAGGGGGCGGTTTCCCATCGTGCTGGCCGGAAACTGCCTGACCAGTGCCGGCGCGGTCGCCGGCGAAGGCGCCGACGCCATCATCTGGGCCGACCAGCATGGCGACCTCAACACGCCCGAGACGTCCGTATACGGTTTTCTCGACGGCATGGCGCTGTCGACGGTGCTCGGCCTGTGCTGGCGCCCGATGGCATCGGCCATTCCCGGCTTCAGGCCGATCGATCCCGCGCGCTGCGTGCTCGTCAACGCCCGCGATCTCGATCCGGCGGAGGAAAAACTTCTCGAAACATTGCCGGTCATCCGGACGGAATGCCCCGGCGTGGCGCAAGCGACGGAACAACTGAAGGCCGCCGGCGCCAACAGCGTGCACATGCATCTCGATCTCGACGTGCATGATCCCAAGGCGCTGCAGGCCAACCGCTATGTCACATCAGGCGGACCGAACGCGGAGCAGCTGCGCCACGCGGCCTGCGCCATGGCGCTTGCGGTGCCGGTCGTCGGCATCACCGTTTCCGCTTACGATCCGGCCTTCGATGCCCAGGCCGAGGTGCCGCCGCTGGTCGGCCAGTTGCTCAACGATCTGCTTGCCACGATAGAGGGCCGCTGATGCTGAAAGCCCGTG
Source organism: Mesorhizobium sp. M8A.F.Ca.ET.218.01.1.1 (assembly GCF_004791165.1). Taxonomy (GTDB): domain Bacteria; phylum Pseudomonadota; class Alphaproteobacteria; order Rhizobiales; family Rhizobiaceae; genus Mesorhizobium. The sequence goes on from NZ_SRUZ01000001.1 coordinate 1,106,853, forward strand.
TCATCCCTTGCCTCGACGTCAAGGACGGCCGTGTCGTCAAGGGCGTCAATTTCGTCGATCTCATCGACGCCGGCGATCCGGTGGAGGCAGCCAAGGCCTATGATGCCGCCGGCGCCGACGAGCTCTGCTTTCTCGACATCACCGCTTCGTCGGACAATCGCGAGACCATCTTCGACGTCATCGCCCGCACCGCCGAACAATGCTTCATGCCGCTGACCGTCGGCGGCGGCGTGCGCCAGGTCTCCGACATCAGGAAATTGCTGCTGGCCGGCGCCGACAAGGTGTCGATCAACACGGCCGCGGTGAAGAATCCGGATTTCGTCGCCGAAGCCGCCGACAAGTTCGGCAACCAGTGCATCGTCGTCGCCATCGACGCCAAGAAAGTGTCGGCGCCCAATGAAGCCGACCGCTGGGAAATCTTCACCCATGGCGGGCGCGAAAAGACCGGCATCGACGCCATCGAGTTTGCGCGAAAAATGGTCGATCGCGGCGCCGGCGAGATCCTGTTGACCTCGATGGACCGCGACGGCACCAAGGCCGGCTACGACATCGCGCTGACCCGGGCGGTATCGGACGCGGTGCGTGCGCCAGTCATTGCATCGGGTGGCGTCGGCACGCTGGATCATATGGTCGAAGGCATTCGTGACGGCCATGCAGGGGCTGTTCTGGCGGCCTCCATCTTCCACTTCGGCACCTACACCATCGCGCAAGCCAAGGCGCATATGGCCGCGGCCGGCCTGCCGATGCGGCTGGACTCGCTGGGAAACAGGTCCTAGAGCATGTTCCTTGAACCGGCTTTCGGAAAAGAGCAGGCTTAAACAAGAAGATAGACTGACATGGCCGAGTTTTCGCTCTCCGACCTGGAAAAAATCGTCAGTGACCGCGCCCATTCCGGCGATCCGGACTCATGGACGGCCAAGCTGTTTTCGCGCGGCATGGACAAGGCGGCGCAGAAGCTCGGCGAGGAGGCGGTCGAGACCGTGATTGCCGCCGTCAAGGGCGACAAACAGGGCCTCGTTTCGGAAAGCGCCGATCTCATATATCATTGGCTCGTCGTTCTCGGCATAGCGGGCGTTCCGCTGAACGACGTGCTCAGGGAGCTCGAAGGCCGCACCGGGCGTTCGGGCATCGCCGAGAAGGCGTCACGGCCCAAGGGCTGACCGCGAGGGAGGGCAGGTATCTCGATGGATCAGCTCGCGCCAACCGAGAAATATTCCCCGTTTCGCTTTTTCTCGGCCGAGCAATGGTCGCAATTCCGCGCCGACACCCCGCTGACGCTGAGCGAGGACGAGTTTCGCCGCCTGCGGTCGCTCAACGACCCGGTCGACCTCGAAGAGGTCAAGCGCATCTATCTGTCGCTGTCGCGGCTTTTGTCGGCGCATGTCGAGGCGAGCCAGCTTCTTTTCAGGCAGCGCCAGGCCTTCTTCAATGCCGTCGATGTCGCCAAGACGCCGTTCATCATCGGCATCGCCGGTTCGGTCGCGGTCGGCAAATCGACCACGGCGCGCGTGCTGAAGGAATTGCTGGCGCGATGGCCGTCGAGCCCCAAGGTCGACCTCATCACCACCGACGGCTTCCTGCTGCCCAACGAGGTGCTGCGCCGCGAAAACCTGATGGAGCGCAAGGGGTTTCCCGACAGCTACGATGTCGGCGCGCTGCTGCGTTTCCTCTCGGGCATCAAGTCGGCGTTGCCCGACGTCCGCGCGCCGGTCTATTCGCACCTCACCTATGACGTCATCCCCGGCGAGTTCGTCACCATCGACCGGCCCGACATCCTGATCTTCGAAGGCATCAACGTGCTGCAGCCGGGCAAGCTGCCGCAGGACGGCAAGATCGTGCCTTTCCTGTCGGACTTCTTCGACTTCGCCATCTATATCGATGCCGATGAGAAGCTGATCCACCAGTGGTATATTTCCCGCTTCATGCGGCTGCGCGAGACCGCCTTCCGCAACCCGGACTCCTTCTTCCATCGCTATTCGCGGCTGTCGGAGGATGCGGCCAAGGCAATCGCCGAGGGCCTGTGGACCAACATCAACCTGAAGAACCTGCGCGAGAACATCCTGCCGACGCGCGCCCGCGCCGACTTGATCCTGCGCAAGGGCGCCGACCACCTGGTCGAGGAAGTGGCGCTGCGCAAGCTCTAGGCTTTCAGAAAACGGTTCCGCTCGAACCGTTTCGATGCGACTGGCGTCCGATTAGAACGCCCTTAACCGATTGGTTGCTAGAACTCCGCCATATCAGCTGTTGTGGTGAAGGCCGTTGGCATGGATGCGCCGCTCATTGCCCCGGGCAAGCCGGCAAGCTTGAATTCCAGCCAGGCCGCGTCTCGTCTCGGTGCTCCGGCCGCTGCAACGTTGCTGATCGTCGCCTATGCGACCATCACCTCGCTTCTTCTACCGGTCAATGTCGACGTCTCCTGGCTGCTGACGGTCGGCGACCGCGTCCTCAATGGCGAACGCCTTTACGTTGATATTGCCGAGGCCAACCCGCCGTTTTCAACCTGGCTCTATCTGCCCTTCCTTGTCATGGAGCGGCTGACCGGGCTCGCGGCGGAACTCTGGCTGAGCGTTGGACTGGCGGCGCTGGCGGTTGCTTCAATCTGGTTTTCGGCCCGCATTCTCATCCAGGCCGATGAATCGCTCAAGCGATACGCCTGGCTCGCTCCGGTCGCGGTGTTTTGCGTGCTGTTCCTGCTGCCGCTGGATTTCGGCCAACGCGAGCAGATTTCCGTCATTGCCTTGCTGCCATGGCTGGCTCTGTTCTCGGTGCGCGATCACAGAGTGGACTTCCACGCCGGCAGCGCTGCCGAGCGGATCGTTGCGGGTGCCGGCGCCGCTGTCTTCGTCATGATCAAGCCTCCTTACAGTGTGCTGGCGCTGGCGGTGCCGGCCTTGGTGGTTGCGCTGCAACGACGCTCATTGCGTCCGCTTTGGACGACGGAGAATGTCGTCGGCGGCTTCTTGACCGTCATCTATCTGACTGCGGTCGCCGTCTTCATGCGCCCCTTCTTCACCGATGTCTTGCCGTTGCTGCGTCAGGTCTATCTGCCGATGCGCGCGCCGGTCGTTGATATGTTGACGCTCTGGCCGGTCGAAGGGTTCCTGGCAATGGCGGCGACCACGCTCGCAATGGCTCGCCCCGACCGTATTCATCGCGATGCGAAAATACTGCTTCTGGCCGGGACGGCTTATGTCCCCGCTTTCCTCATGATGGGCAAGGGTTGGACCTATCAGGCGCTGCCGTTCCTGACATTTGGCGCTCTGGCATTCCTGCTCCAATTTGTCCGGCGGCCGCCGTGGCGGGACCTGACCATCTTGGCCAGGACCGGAACCGCGCTCGGCCTGCTTCTGTTGATACTGATCGCCCTTCAGGGACAGGTCTCAGCCCTGTTGCAGCCTCGCGGCGATCTGGACGCGGCGACAGCCGCCATCGCCATCGCCGTCGATCGCCCCACCGTCATGTCGATCGGCTCTCGGCTGCAGGTCGGCAACCCACTCGTGCGGGCGGTCGGTGGCCGCCTTGTCGGTCGTCACCCCTCCGCGTGGATGGTCAGGGATTCCGGGCTGCTGATCGAGGCGGGGAGGGATCCGGTCACACGGAAGGAACTGCAGGCACTGCGGGACACATACATTCTCGATATTGCGAAGGAAGTGACCACCAAACGGCCGGACATCGTCCTTGACGATGGGACGACGGTACCCAGTGCCCCGGTATTGCTGAAGATCGCGGACAACCCCCCTCCGCCGAGGCCACTTCGCGACAACCCCGCGGTCGCAGACGCGCTGCGGGGCTACCGCTTGCTGCTCCAGAATGGTTCGGTGACAGTGCTCATCCGCGCCGATACAGCCGCGCGCTAGCAGCTCGTAGCAGGTTCGTCGAACCTGCTACGAGCGAAATGCGGGATCACGGTTCAGCCATTGGCGAACGGGACGGCGACATAGATCTGGCTGCCCTCGCGTTCGACCAGTAGCAGCACCGACTTGCGGCCTGATTTGCCGGCCTGCGCGATGGCTTGCGTGACCTGCCTGGCGTTCTTCACCGGCGCCTGGTTGACGGCGACGATGATGTCGCCGGGCTGGATGCCGGCGGTGGCCGCGGCCTTGTCCGGGTTGACGGTGGCGACCACCGCGCCGCGCTCGTTGTCGGCCAGGTTCATCTGCTGGCGGATGTCGGGCGTGATGTCCATCAGGCCGAGGCCGATGGCCGGCGCGCGGGAGCCCTGTTCTGTCCCCGGCGCGCTGGAATCGCCGGTCGATGCCGTTTTCACATCGTCGCTGTTGCGGCCGACATCGACGGAAATCCGCATGGCCTTGCCCTTGCGCCAGACATCCAGTGTCTTCCTGGCACCCGGCGCGACGTCGGCGACGGCCCGCGACAGATCCTTGGGATCCTTGACGTCCTGTCCGGCGAAGCTGGTGATGACATCGCCGGTCTCGACACCGGCCTTGGCCGCGGGCGAGCCGTCATTGACCTGCGAGACCAAGGCGCCGGCGGGATGGTCGAGCCCGATGGCGCTGGCCACGTCCGGGGTGACGGGCTGGATCTCGACGCCGAGATAGCCGTATTCGATGTCGCCACCCTTCATCAGCTTGGCAACCACCTTCTGAGCCTGGTCCGATGGAATGGCGAAGCCGACACCGACGCTGCCGCCATTCGGCGAATAGATCGCCGTGTTGATGCCGACGACATTGCCGCTGACATCCACCAGCGGGCCGCCGGAATTGCCGTGATTGATCGGCGCGTCGATTTGAATGAAATCGTCGAACGGCCCGCTGTGCAGGTCACGGCCACGCGCCGAGACAATGCCGGCCGTGACCGTGGTGCCGATGCCGAACGGATTGCCGATCGCCAACACCTGGTCGCCTGTCATGAGCTTGTCGGAGTCGCCCCATTTCACGGTCGGCAGCGACTTGCCGGCCTTGATCTTCAACACCGCGAGATCGTTCTTGGCGTCGTGACCGACCAGCTTGGCCGGAAGCTCCGTGCCGTCGTCGAGCGTGACCTTGATCGAGGAGGCGCCGTCGACGACGTGGTTGTTGGTGACGATGGTGCCGTCGGCGCTGACGATGAAGCCCGAACCGAGCGCCTCGGCACGCGGCGACTGTTGCTGCTGTGGAGGCGTCTTTGGACCAGGCATGCGCTGATCGCCGAAGAACTGGCGGAAATAGTCGTCGAAGGGCGAATTGCCGCCAAAGGGCGAACCGTCAGGCGAACCTTCGCTCATGGCTTCCGGCTGCCCTTTCATGACTGTCGTGACGGTGACGACAGCGGGCTTGGTCGCGGCCACGGTCGGCGCGAACGAGCCGTTCGGAGCCGTTATCCCTGCGACAGGGGTCTGCGTCGTCGCAACGACGTTGCTCAAGCCACCATTGCCGGCATTTTGAGCGAGGGAGACGACGGCGGGGGAGATGATCAGCGCGGCGCCCAGCAGGGCGGCGACGCGATGCCTACGAAGAATACCAAGAGGTGACATGGTCGTTCTGTCCGGGCGAGGGTTGATCCGGCGCTTCGGGCGGCTCTTGGGAGAAGGCGCCCGTCAGCGTGTCGACGGCCGGGATGGCCTGTCTCGCCGTACATGGCGGCCGGCCGGATCGACATGAGGTATCTAGGGTGCCGAATGGCCCGAATTAGGGTTTTTGCCCGACCTTACGAAGATTTAATTCAGAGCGCGCTTACGGATCGCAGATAGGCCGACGCGATTTCACGCATGCGCTTGCCGTCGAAACTCGGGCCGTGGCCGCCATGGCCGATGCGGATCGGCAGGTCGAGCAGGCGCCGCATCGTGCTGGCATAAGCGCCCCTGTCGGAATCCGGCAGATCGTCGATCAGCGTGTCGTCATAGATGGCGTCGCCACTAAAGAACAGGCCATCGGCCTCGTCGAACAGCGCGATCGAATCCGGCGAGTGGCCGGGAAGGTGCAGCACGCGAAATTGCCGGTCGCCGAGGTCGACCACGTCGCCCTCATCAAGGGTCCGCGTCAGCGGCGCCGATGGGATCTTGTAATCCGCCGACTTCCAACCCGGCTCGGGCAGCTTCGAAACCGCGCCCTCGAGATCGTGAAACATGTAGGCGTAGGTCGCGGCCTCATCCATGCTCTCGAATTGCGCCGCGCTCATCCTTGGCCCGGCCCGCAGCGGAAATTCGTGCAGCGAGCCGACATGGTCGAGGTGGATATGGGTGGCGACGACCAGAAGCGGCTTGCCTGCGGGCGTCTCTATCTGCGGCGCCAGCGGACAGATGCCCATGCCGGTGTCGACCAGAAGGTCGGCGTCGCGACCGGTGAAATGCAAGATGTTGGCGCGCACATAGTCGTGCACGAACGGCTCGGTCAGCATCATCGTCCTGTCGTCGACGATGCGCTTGCTGAACCAGTTTTCCATCAGGCGGGACCAGGCATTAATTCCAAGCCCAAGATCAGACGAACGGTTTTCCGACCTTGTATTTTTCCGGCACCAGCCGCTTGAGATAGGCCATGCCGGTCTCGGACAGTTGGTTGGCGTCGGACTTCATGAAATCGTCGGGCATGTGCCGGGTCTTGCCGGCGACGTTCTTCAGCGGCACCTTCTTCAGCACTATTTTGCTGCCATCATACTGCAGCGCGACCGAGCCGCCGCCCTGTTCGGCGACGCCGACGGCGAAGGCGCCGGCATCGAAGGCCTCCTGCGCGTCGACCGCGCTGATGGCGCCGACATAGCCGCGCGGCATGTAGCCGAGTGCGTCGACGCGGGCGCGCTTGCCCGGCAGCCCTTCGGCCAATGCCCGTTCGAGCGCCGCAGGCAGGTCGCTGCCCGACAATTTGACGTTGCCGTGCTGGTCGCGTTCGAGCTTGTCCGCCGGCACCAGGCTTTCGACCAGCGCCTTGCCGTCGGCGGTGCTGACGCCTTCCGACACGGCGACGATACAGCGCTTGTGGCGGTCGAGCGTGGCGCGCACGTCCTCGATGAAGCCTGCGGCGGAGAACGGCCGCTCCGGCGCGTAGACGAGATGCGGGCCGCTGTCGGGGTCGAGCTGCCAGGCCGCGGCGGCCGCGGTCAGGAAGCCGGCATGCCGGCCCATGACGATGCCGACATAGATGCCGGGCAGCGCGCGAAAATCGAGGTCGACCGACAGGAAGGCGCCGGCGACGAATTCGGCCGCCGAGATGAAGCCCGGCGTATGGTCGTTTTCCTCGAGATCGTTGTCGATGGTTTTCGGCGCATGGACGAAAGCGATCTTGCCGCCGGCGGCATCGGTCAGGATCTGCTGCGTGCCCGAGGTGTCGTTGCCGCCAATATAGATGAAGGCGTCGGCGCCCGCCTTCTGCAGGCCCTTCAGGATGACCTCGCAATAGGCAGCATCCGGCTTGTCGCGCGTCGAGCCCAGTGCCGCGCTCGGCGTTCCGGCAATCAGCCGCAGCCGGTCCTCGGGAATGGCCGAAAGGTCGACATAGTTGCCGTCACGAATGCCGCGCACGCCGTGGATCGAGCCCAGCACCTTGGCGCCGGGATGGCGCTTGCGGATCTCCAGAGTGGCGCCCACCACCGTCTGGTTGATCACGGCGGTAGGGCCGCCGCCCTGCGCGATAACAAAAGTTCCGGCCATTCCTGACGTCTCCCGAGGTTTTCAAGGCACCTTGGCCTGTCTTCTCGCCTCGCGCAACGGAAGAGTCTGGCGGCCGCAAAACGTGGCCACGATCACATGACGACGACGGGGTTTTTCTTCGATACCCGGCTGTAGAGGTCGATGATGTCCTGGTTGATCAGGCGCACGCAGCCCGACGACATCGCCTGGCCGATGCTCCACCATTCGGGCGAGCCGTGGATGCGGTAGCCGGTGTCCTTGCCATCCTGGTAGATGTAGAGCGCGCGGGCGCCAAGCGGATTGGTGAGGCCGCCGGGCTGGCCGCCCTGCCACTTCACCAGTTCCGGCTTGCGCTGGATCATTTCGGGCGGCGGCGTCCAGGTCGGCCATTCGCGGCCGTACTGGATGTTGGCCCGGCCGGACCAGCGGAACCCGTCCTTGCCGATGCCGACGCCGTAGCGGATGGCGTCGCCACCCGGCTGGACGAGATAGAGCATGCGCTCCTTGAGATGCACGACGATCGTGCCGGGCGCCTCGCCTGTCGTGTCGACGACGATCTGGCGGCGGAATTCCGGCTTCACCTTGAGATAGGGCACCTCGGGCACGTTGAAGCCGTTGTCGGTCAGCGCGGCATACATGACGTCGGCGCTGGTGATGTTCTTGTCGACGCTGATCGAGGGCCGGATCGGCACCGACCCGGTGACCGTATCGTCGAGCTGGAGCGCCGGCAGGCCGCCGCCACCCGAAGTCGAGCAGCCGGCGACGCCGAGCAGCGCCAAGGCGCCCGCCCCGGACAGGACGGCGCGGCGGGAGAGGAGAAGATCGGTTTCGATTTCGTCGCCGTTTCGCGGCGGCGTCGGACCTTGCGGCAACTCACGCATATACCCAAACCCTACGCTGTCGGCGGGAAGCACGGTCCGGCCGGATAGCGGGCATTTTCATCATTCATGGTTGATAAAGCGTGAATGCCTTGCGCTGCTTGCGTTTGCGCATTGCCGGAAACGCCGTTCCGCCCTCCCGGCGACCGTCATCCAGTGTCAGGCACAAAATCGCCCCTGTCAGGTCACAATCCCGGCGCTGGTGTTTCCTACCTCTCCCGATGATCAGCGAGCGGCCTCCATGTGCAAGACGTTAAAAACCGACATCAAGCTTTTTGCCGCTGCCATTGTCGCGGCCGCCACGGTTCTCGGTGCCAATGTCAGCCTGGCCGATATCGTGAGCACGCTGGGCGGCGCGAACTGACACCGGGCTGCCGCTGGCGCAATTGATGTCGTAGTCCATAAGGTCGTACCGGTTGCCCGGCCGGAATGCGCAAAAAACAAAGATTCGGCCCTTTACATTCTTCGGGACCCAAGGATTTATCCTCTTCTTTGAGCTCAAAGGAGACGAGCATGTCCTTCGAAAACTGGGCCGCCTTCGCTGCCGCGTCGACCATCCTCCTTGTCATCCCGGGCCCGACCATCCTTCTGGTCGTGTCCTATGCGCTGGGCCAGGGCTGGCGCACCGCCTTGCCGATGGCCGTCGGCGTGGCGCTCGGCGACTTCACCGCCATGACCTTGTCGATGCTGGGCATCGGCGCGCTGCTGGCGGCTTCCGCTGGTGTCTTCACCGTCCTGAAGCTGATCGGCGCCGGCTATCTGATCTATCTCGGCGTGAAACTGTTCCGCGCCGGCGGCACGCTGAAGGCCGAACCGCGCACCGACGCGGTGTCTTCGGCCAAGATGATGGCGCATGCCTGGCTGGTCACCGCGCTCAACCCGAAGAGCATCACCTTCTTCGTTGCGTTCCTGCCGCAGTTTCTCGACCGGCATGCCAGTTTCTGGACGCAGATGCTGGTTTTCGAGACGACCTTCCTGGCGCTCGCCTTCGCCAACGCCTTCGGTTACGCGCTGATCGCGGCACGCGCCCGCAACGTGGTGCGCGATCCCAGGGCGATCCGCATCTTCAACCGCACCGGCGGCACGCTGCTGGTCGGCGCCGGCATCGCCACGGTGGCGATGCGGTCCGGCAATTGAGAAAGCAGGCGCGGCCAAGGCGTGTTGAGATTCAGGTCAGGCTGGCACTAGCTGAACATCAGCACAGCTTGCTTCACCATTTGACGCTGAAGCCCAGATTGCCCTCGAGGATGCGGCGTTTGTCGCCGTCGAGGTTGGTGGTGTAATCGCCGGTGGCGAAGATGCTGACCTTGTCCGTCACCTTGGCGACGATACCGCCGCCGAACTCGAACGAGGTCGACCTGCCCTCGGTCGAGATGTCGGTGGTGTCGAAGCTGACACGGTCGGTGCCGCCGAAATCATGCCAGATATTGGCCTTGAGATAGGGCTGCAGCGCTATGCCGTTGACAGAGGCTTCGCCCTGCAGCCGAGCGCCCAGCCGGCCGGTGACGCTGCCGTCGCTATCGAATGAGACCGACGAGAAACGGTCCTTGGTATCGTCGAGCGACAGATGCTGCCAGATCAGTTGCGCCTGTGGTTCCAGCGTCCAGCCCTGCGCCAGCGCTATGGGATAGCCGCCCTCCAGCGAGGCGGTGACACCTGTTCCGCCAATGTCGATGCCAACGTCGCGCGACGACGTCGCGTCGCCGCCGAAGAAGGTGGCGATGAGCACCCCGTCGAGGTACCAGCCGCCCTGGCCGATGCGGGTCCAGTAGCCGCCGACGCTGGTGCCGCTGACATCGAGCCCGCCCACGGACAGATCATTCTGCCCCAGAGCCTGGCCGCGCACGTCACCCTTCATGCTGGCATAGGCGACGAAGAGGCCGGCGCGATCGATGCCGCCCGAAGCGGTTTCGCGGCCGAAGACGTCGAAGCCCGCCTGCAGGCCGAACAAGGTGCCGTCGAAAGACGGCGACACCGTTCCCGACCAGCCCATTTCGGCGTCCTGGCCGTAGATGCGGCCCCAGACAGGCGACAGCTCGGCATTCGACAACAGACTCTGTTCGCCGCGCCGCTCGTGGAAGGTGCCGAGCGTCGTCATCGCAAGGTGCTCGGCCACCGGCGGCAAAGCCGAATAGGTCGGCACCTCGATGCGGTAGAGCAGGATCGTCTCGCCGGCTGCCGGCGTCGGCAGGTGCGGAACGGCGGTCGGCACCACCGGTGGTGGCGGTGGTGGATCCGCCGGCGGCGCTGGCGGCGGTGGCGGCGGCGCCTCGGGTTCGGGGTCGCTCGCCTGCACTGGCGGTGTCGAATCGACCGGCGGATTGTTGATGTCGCCGTCGGTCGGCACCGGCACCGGCGGCAGCTCGGACGGCGGTGGCGGCGGCTCGGCCTGCGGCGGCTCCGGTTCTGGTTGCGGCGTCGGTTCGAGCGCCGACGGCCCGGCGGCCGGTGTTGCCGGTGTGTTCAGCGTCGAACGCAGATACCAGTTCTCCGCGCTGCCGGCGCTGACGCCGCCCTTGAAGAGATAATATTCGAAGGCGCCGGCGGCGACCGGCGCATCGAGGGCAAAGGCGCTTGCGCTCGACGTGGCGCCGTTGACCGCCTGGACGAGCATGATGCCGTCGGACGTGGTCTGCGCCCCGGCGCCGCCGACATTGACCACGGCGATGCCGGTCGAGCCGGAGGCCGTGCCGCCGGACAGCACCAGCCGGTCGGAAGCGGAGCTGTCGTCGCCAAGCTCGGTCTGGAGGAGAAGCAGCCCGCCCATGCCGACATAATTGCCGGATATGGTCAGGCGATCGGAAGCACCGGTGCCGCCGTTGGTCAGGTCGATGCGGCCGGCATTGACCACATCGGCCAGTTGGCCCGAGGTGAAGGCCTGGATGGAACTGTTGAAGCCACCGCCGCCATAGAGCGTGCTTGCCTGGTCGACGCTGAGCCTTCCGGTGCCCGTGCCGCTGTCGCCCAGTACGAGATTGCCGTCGAGGATCAACTGGGTATCGTTGGTGGCGTCTATGGTTTCCCAGTTCTGGACCCTGGCGATGCCTTCCAGCTTGACGTTGTCGAAGGTAAGCGCATCGGTGCCGAGGCCGCCATTCAGCGCATCGGCTCCGCCGAGATTGGCGTTGGTGAGATTGCTGAGTTTGGCGGTATCGTTGTCGGCGCCGAGGTCGACCGAGCCATAGATGATGCCGCCGCCGTTCCAGACGAAATTGTCCGCGCCGAAGCTCATCAGCACATCGCCGCCCACCGTGCCGCCTGTGATCGTCACGCTGTCGTTGCCGCCGCTGACGCTGATGTTGCCGCCGATCGTGCCACCGGAGAGAATGATGGTGTCCTGATCGAAGCCGGTGACGAGGTTGCGGTCGATGATGCCGCCCGACATGTTGAAATAGTTCTTGTCGAGCTTCATGTTGACGCGGCCGATGCGGCCGCCGGTCATCACGGCACGGTCCCCATCGTCGAAGAAATCGACGATGCGGCCGCCCGTCATGGTGAAGGTGTCCAGCCCGTCGCCCTGGTTCAGCGAACCGACCTGGCCGCCGCTCATGCTGAAGTCGTCGATGCCGGCGCCCTGCTGGACATTGCCGGCGACCGTGCCGCCGCCGATGGCGAAGAAATCCGTGCCGTCGCCCTGATCGACCGCGCCGGTGATGGTGCCGGACTGCATGTCGATGCGGTCCGTGCCGGCGCCGAATGTGACATTGCCGCTCACATGGCCGGTGCCGCCAGCCGGGAAGGTCAGCGTGTTGTTGCCGCTGGTATCGTTGAGGCTGCCGCTCGAATCGCCACTATCGCAAGTGAAGGTGTCATTTCCCGGAGACGGAACCAGCACGCATGCCGCGAAGGCCGCGGAGCCAGGCAGCAACATAAGCGCTGTAGTTGCAAGTAAGCTAATAAACCCAGGATTGATTCGCCTAGGCCTTCGCCGCGTCAAAGAAATAGCCTCGCCGATGTGCTCCGAACCGCTGTTCGGAGGCTGTATTTCAAAGTTCCGCATCGCGTCCCCTCTCAGATCGCGATTTCAAGCCCCTTACCCGCGCCGCATTGAAGCCACAATTCGTCCAGTTTTACAAAGCCTAATCTGCCTCTCATGGTTGATGAACTGCAAAAATAACTGACATGGCGCAGATGTGCCCGTGAAATGGCATCGCCTTCGCCCATGCTTTAAGATGATGTTGGACCGAGGGGCATCATGCTCATCCGGGTCTGACCAAGGACTCTCGCATGCCAATCAAAGACACATTCGGCTTGGCAGTTTCGGGCGCGACGGAAGCCGGATTCGCGCTCTACGGCCAGGCCGTGCGCGAATTGCAGTGTTTCATCGGCGATCCGGTCAACTCCGTCGATCGCGCCATCGCGCAGGACCCCGGTTTCGTCATGGCGCATGTCTTCAAGGGCTATCTCTTCGGCCTTGCCACCGAGCCGGAAGCTACGGCCGTGGCCAGGACCTGCCACGAGGCGGCGCTGCCGCTTGCCGCGACAACGCGCGAACGAGCGCATGTCTCAGCCCTCGGCCACCTCGCCAACGGCCGCTGGCATCAGGCTTCCGGCATCCTTCAGGACATAGCGATCGATTTCCCGCTCGATGCCGTGGCGCTCCAGGTCGGACACCAGGTCGATTTCTTCACCGGCAACGCCCGCATGCTGCGCGACCGCATCGCCCGCGCCCTGCCGTCATGGCAGGCGGACATGCGGGGTTACCACGCCATCCTCGGCATGCAGGCGTTCGGGCTCGAAGAGATGGCTGAATACGCACAGGCCGAAAGGCTGGGTCGCAGAGCGGTCGAGATCGAACCGCGCGACGGCTGGGCGCAACATGCGGTGGCGCATGTGATGGAGATGCAAAGCCGGCAAAGGGATGGCATTGCCTGGATGCACGCCGATACCGAAGCCTGGACCAAGGAGAGCTTCCTCCAGGTTCACAATTGGTGGCACCTGGCGCTGTTCCACTACGATCTCGGCGAGACCGGCGAGGTGCTGGCGCTCTATGACGGACCGATCTACGGCGCCAGATCGACGCTGGCGCTCAACATGGTCGATGCATCGGCAATCCTGTGGCGGCTTCATCTCGGTGACGTCGATGTCGGCGACCGCTGGGCGGCGCTGGCTGCCAATTGGGTGCCCAGGGCCGCCTCCGGCAATTACGCGTTCAACGACGCCCATGCGATGATGGCCTTTGTCGGCGCCGGGCTCGACGCCCCGGCCCGGACCTTGCTCGAGGCCCAGCGCGAGGCGATGCGGGGCGATGCGGACAATGCCGCTTTCACGCGGGATGTGGGGCACCCCCTGACGCTTGCGATCAAGGCGTTCGGGGAGGGCAATTACGCCGAGACCATCCGATTGATCCGGCCCATCCGGGCGATCGCCCATCGCTTTGGCGGCAGCCACGCGCAGCGCGACGTCATCGATCTCACGCTGATCGAGGCCGCCCTGCGCGCCGGCGACGGCGCGCTCGCCAAGGTGCTGACGATGGAGCGCTCGATGGTACGCCCGGACAGTCCGCTGTCGGCGCTGTTTTCGAGACGCGCCGCGGATTTGTCAGAGAATTGACCCGGAGCGGATCTTGCCTTAAAAACTGGCTGAAGCATATTTTTCGGAATCCGAAAAAAATAAGAACGTGGGAGGAAACCATGTATCTCGGCCTCGACCTGGGGACATCGGGCGTCAAGGCGCTGCTGATCGATGCCGGACAGGGCGTCATCGGCTCCGGCCATGGCACGCTTGACGTTTCGCGCCCGCATCCCGGCTGGTCCGAGCAGGATCCGCTGCACTGGATACGCGCCTGCCAAGACGCGATCGCCGAACTGAAGGCGTCGCATCCCGGGCAGTTCGCGGCGGTTAAGGGCATCGGCCTGTCGGGCCAGATGCATGGCGCGACCTTGCTCGACGCGGCCGATCAGGTGCTGCGTCCCTGCATCCTCTGGAATGACACGCGCAGCCATATCGAGGCGGCCGCGCTCGACGCCGATCCACGCTTCCGCGCGCTCACCGGCAACATCGTCTTTCCCGGCTTCACCGCGCCGAAGCTGGCCTGGGTGAAGAACAACGAGCCCGCTGTCTTCGCCAAGGTGGCAAAGGTGCTTTTGCCCAAGGACTTCCTGCGGCTTTGGCTGACCGGGGAACACATTTCCGAAATGTCTGATGCAGCCGGTACATCCTGGCTCGATGTCGGCAAGCGCCGCTGGTCGGCGGACCTGCTCGCGGCGACATCGCTCGACGAGAGCCATATGCCGGCGCTGGTCGAGGGCACCGCGAAGGCTGGCGGGCTGCGCGCCGAACTCGCCTCGCAATGGGGTATCGCGGCCGGCATTCCGGTGGCTGGCGGCGCCGGCGACAACGCGGCTTCCGCCTGCGGCATGGGCACGGTCCGCGCCGGCCACGCCTTTGTCTCGCTCGGCACGTCGGGCGTGCTGTTTGCCGCCAACGCCGCCTATCTGCCCAATCCGGCAAGCGCGGTGCATACCTTCTGCCATGCGTTGCCCAGCACCTGGCACCAGATGGGCGTCATCCTGTCGGCGAGCGATTCGCTCAACTGGCTGTCGGAGATCACGGGCAGGGGCGCAGGCGAGTTGACGTCGGAACTCGGCGAGACGCTGAAAGCGCCGACCGGCGTGTCCTTCCTGCCCTATCTTTCGGGCGAGCGCACGCCACACAATGATTCCGCCATTCGCGGTTCCTTCACCGGCCTCGCGCATGAATCGGGCCGCGCCGTGCTGACCCAGGCCGTGCTCGAAGGCGTCGCCTTCGCCTTCCGCGACAGCCTCGAAGCGTTGAAGACAGCCGGCACCACCTTGACGCGGGTGACGGCGATCGGCGGCGGCTCGCGCTCGCGCTACTGGCTGAAGGCCATCGCCACCGCGCTGCAGCTTCCGGTCGACATCCCAGCCGACGGCGATTTCGGCGCCGCGTTTGGGGCTGCGCGGCTTGGCCTTATCGCCGCGACAGGGGCGGATCCGCTGGCCGTGTGCACGGCGCCGAAGACAGACGCCACGATCGAACCGGATGCGGCGCTCGGCAACGCCTATGCCGATGCCTATCACCGCTACCGGGCGCTTTACCCGGCGATCAGGGCTGTAACCGCGTGAGTTGGGGCGTGTCCCACCCTCTTTATCAGGGCGCCGGCGCTGCCCCTCACCTGCCTGCCGGCATCCTCTCCCCGCATAGGGACGGGGAGAGGGGCGCTCCCGTCACCGGTTTCGCCAATCACCAGCGTAGTGACGAAGGCGCCAAGGTTGCGGCCAGCCCCCTTCTCCCCGTCACTATACGGGGTGAAGTGCCCGGCAGGGCGATGAGGGACAGCACCGACTTTGGCGATTGGTATTCTCCACCACGTCTTGACGAGGTGACCTCACTGCGCCGGCACCTTGTCGAGGAAGCCGGTCACGCTTTTCAGGCGACCGTCCTCGATGATGCCGATGTCGGTGCCTTCGATGACGGACGGGACCCCTTCCGGCCCGAGATTCCACGAAAACCGGATCTTGTCGGCAAAGCCGTCCGGAGTCCCCTTCAGAGAGAAGCGGAAGCCGGCAAAGCGCTGCTGCACGCCGTCGATCAGCGCCGCGACGCCTTCATGGCCGTCGCCCTGCATGAGCGGATCGCGATAGCTGATGTCTTCGGTGAAAACAGCCTTGAGCAACGCTGCCCGGCGGCCGGCATCGCTCTCGTTCCAGGCGGTGATGTAGTTTTGGGCGATCGTGTTGAGGTCGGTCATGATCTGTCTCCTTCGTTTGACGGTTTTGACGTGACCGTTTTCGACCAGCACCGGCGTGAAACCAATTACGCCTGAGGTAATCAGGCAAAACTATCTTGGAGAGGAAGAGAACATGAACAGCGGCTTTTTCGGCGACATCCAGAAGATCAAATATGAGGGACCGGATTCGACCAATCCGCTGGCCTATCGTTTCTACAATCCCGACGAAGTGGTGGCTGGCAAGCGTCTGGAAGACCATCTGCGCTTTGCCGTCGCCTACTGGCATTCCTTCGCCTGGCCGGGCGGCGACCCGTTCGGCGGCCAGACCTTCGACCGTCCCTGGTTCCCCAAGGCCGGCGGCGTCGACACGATGGAACTGGCGAAACTGAAGGCGGATGTGGCCTTCGAGATGTTCTCGCTGCTCGGCGCTCCCTATTTCTGCTTCCATGACGCCGATGTACGGCCCGAGGGCAAGGATTTCTCCGAAAGTGCGGCCCGGCTGGATGAAATCGCCGACTATTTTGCCGGAAAGATGAAGCAGACCGGCGTCAAGCTTCTCTGGGGCACGGCGAACCTGTTCTCCAACCGCCGCTTCATGTCCGGTGCCGCGACCAATCCCGATCCGGATGTGTTCGCCTATGCGGCTGCGACGGTGAAGAGCTGCATCGACGTCACCAAGCGGCTGAAGGGCGAGAACTACGTGCTGTGGGGCGGGCGCGAGGGGTACGAGACCCTGCTCAACACCGACCTTGCCCGCGAGCAGGAACAGGCCGGCCGCTTCCTGAACCTCGTCGTCGACTACAAGCACAAGATCGGCTTCAAGGGCACGATCCTGATCGAGCCGAAGCCACAGGAGCCGACAAAGCACCAATATGACTACGACGTCGCGACCGTTTACGGCTTCCTCAAGCGCTTCGGCCTGGAAAAGGAGGTCAAGCTCAACATCGAGCAGGGCCACGCCATCCTGGCCGGCCATTCCTTCGAGCACGAACTGGCCCTGGCCAATGCGCTCGGCGTCTTCGGCTCGATCGACATGAACCGCAACGACTACCAGTCGGGCTGGGATACCGACCAGTTCCCCAACAACGTGCCGGAGATGGCGCTCGCCTACTACCAGGTCCTCCAGGCTGGCGGCTTCAAGACCGGCGGCACCAATTTCGACGCCAAGCTGCGCCGCCAGTCGCTCGACCCGCAGGACCTGCTGATCGGCCACATCGGCGGCATGGATTCTTGCGCGCGCGGCCTCAAGGCGGCGGCCCGCATGGTCGAGGACAAGGCATTGTCGGGCCCGCTCGCCGAACGCTACGCCGGCTGGAACAGCGCCGAGGCCAAGGCGATGCTGTCGGGCAAGCGGACGCTGGAAGAGATCGCCGAACGCGTGGTGAAGAAGAAGATCGAGCCGCAGCCGCGTTCCGGCCGCCAGGAACTGCTCGAAAACATCGTCAACCGCTACGTCTGACGCTGCCTGGCCGTCGGCAATCCAAGCCGGCGCACTATGCGATTCGAAAGCTTGGCGCGCGGAAACATTTTGCGCGCCATGCTGAAACCGACGACAAGGTTTTGCCCCTTGCCGCCTCTCAATGACCTCGCTCTTGCCTTCAAACTGCCGTCACGAATCTCGTATAGGTATCGCTCGTGGCGGGAGAGGAAGAAGGAGGCGAACCGATATGCAGAACGAACGTGAAATCGACGCCCTGCTCTCACCTGGCGAAGCCGGATCGATCATTGACCGGCTGATGGCAATGCCGCATCCAAAACAGGGCGCACGCAGCACCAATGAATGGGACCGCGCCGTTGCCAGCCGCTTCGAGACCCATCTCGCGCGGCAGATGCGCTCGCAGATCGACGGCGGCAGCGACCGCCGGAATGCTGCCTGACTTCCCAAATCAACCCTGGCCGAATCAACTCCGGCCCGAATCAACCCAGGCCCCAATCAACCCCGGCCCCAATCAACCCCGGCGAAGCCTGACAGGGGCTTCGCCGAAAGCTCTTGAAAATGCCCTGGAAAAAGCCGCGGCCGACGAGAACCCCGTCCGCCCGGCAATATCCGCCATGGCGATCCGCGTGTCGACCACGAGCCGGCGCGCGGCGCCCAGCCGCAGCCTGAGATAATAGGCGCCCGGCGTCTCGCCGATCGACTTGCGAAAGATGCTTTCCAGGGTCCGCGCCGTCACCCCGGCGCGTTTGGCGACCGCCTCGACGGTCAACGGCTGATCGACATGCGATTCCATCAGCCGGATGGCCTGCGCCAGGCGCGGATCATAGCCGTCGAGCCGGCCGAGCGAGACCAGCGGCTGGGCATCGGTCGCGGCCCGGGCCTGGTCGTAGATGAAGACGCTGGCGACATCGAGCGCCACGGCCATGCCGAGGCGCGTGCGAATGAGATGCAGCATCAGGTCGAAAGTCGGCGACGCGCCGCCCGAGGTGAACACCGGCCCGTCGATGACATAGCGGTCCGGACGGACGTCGACGCCAGGGAAGGCCGAGGAAAAATCCTCCATGTCCTCCCAATGGGTGGTAGCGCTGCGCCCTTCCAGCAAGCCGGCACGCGCCACCAGCCAGGTGCCGGCCTCGACCCCGCCGCACGCGCGGGCCGCTCGCGCCGCCCTCCGCAAACCTGAAAGCAGACCCGACGTCGCGTAATTCTGCGTGCCGAAACCGGCGACGACGACGAGAACGTCGGTCGGCTCCGCCGCGTCGAAACGCCCGCTGACCGCGACCGGCAGGCCGCAGGTGGTGACCGGAGCCTCGCCGGTGACCGAGACCAGCTTGAAATCGAACAGGGTCTCGCCGGAGATGCGGTTGGCGGCGCGCAGCGGGTCGACGGCCGAGGCGACGCACATGATCGACGACCCGGAAAACACCAGGAACGTCACCTTGAGGGTCTCGCGTTCGGCGCGAAAGACAGATTTTTCGCTTTTGATCATATCGCCTTCGTAAAACGCAAAGCAGCCTGGATCAAGGCGAGCGATGCTAGTGGCTGTTTCGAATGGGAGGAGAGTTTCGATGCCGCTCGCGATGAACCGTGAGGTTTTCATTACCTGTGCCGTGACCGGTTCCGGCGGCTCGCAGGACCGCAGCCCGCATGTGCCGCGCTCGCCCAAGCAGATCGCCGACTCGGCCATCGATGCGGCCAAGGCGGGTGCGGCCATCGTCCATTGCCATGTGCGCGACCCCGAAACCGGCAAGCCCAGGCGCGACGTGCATCTCTATCGCGAGGTGACCGAGCGTATCCGCGCGGCTGACGTCGACGTCATCCTGAACCTGACCGCCGGCATGGGCGGCGACATGGTGTTCGGCTCGCCGGAAGCGCCGTTGCCGCTCAACGAAAAGGGCACCGACATGGGCGGCGCCACCAACCGCATGGAACATGTGCGCCAGTGCCTGCCGGAAATCTGCACGCTGGACTGCGGCACCATGAATTTCGCCGAAGCCGACTATGTCATGACCAACACGCCCGGCATGCTGCGCGCCATGGGCGGCATGATGACGGCGCTCGGCGTCAAGCCGGAAATCGAGGCCTTCGACACCGGGCATCTCTGGTTCGCCAAGCAACTGGTCGAGGAAAAGGTGCTCAACCCCGACGCGCTGGTGCAGCTTTGCATGGGTGTGCCGTGGGGGGCGCCCGACGACCTCAACACCTTCATGGCGATGGTCAACAACGTGCCGTCGACCTGGAACTGGTCGGCCTTCGCCATCGGCCGCAACCAAATGGCCTATGCGGCGGCGGCGGTGCTCGCCGGCGGCAATGTCCGCGTCGGCCTGGAAGACAATCTCTGGCTCGACAAGGGCGTGCTGGCGACCAATGCCCAGCTGGTCGAGCGCGCCGCCTCGATCGTCACCAATCTCGGCGCCAGGATTCTTGGCCCGGAAGAAGTGCGCAAGAAGCTCAACCTGACCAAGCGAGCGCCGATAGCGGCATGAGCATGATCCCGAAAGTGGGAACCGGTTTTCTCGGACAAACGGTTCTCGTTTGTCCAGAGATCATGCTCAAACAAGAAGATTAATTCGCAGGGAGGGTCGCTATGGCTACCGTCAAATTCACCGCGATGAAGGATGGCGACAGGCAAGACCACGAGTTCCTGACCGCCCATGAAATCGACTATGCGGCCAGGACCGGCGAGCGGCTGCTCGACGCGCTGGTCCAGCTCGACGAAGGCCTGTCCGGCTACAAGATCACCCGGCTCGGCCATTCGCTGCAGGCGGCGACACGGGCCTGGCGCGACGGCGCCGACACCGACTGGATCGCCTGCGCGCTGCTGCACGACATCGGCGACATCTACGCGCCCTACAATCACGACGAATACGCCGCTTCGATCCTGAAGCCGTTTGTGCGCGAGCAATGCACCTGGGTGGTGGAGAAACACGGCGACTTCCAGCGCCTCTACTATGCCCACCATCTCGGCGGCAACCGCCATGCCCGCGACCGCTTCGCCGGCCACGCCTATTTCGACGATTGCGACCAGTTCTGCGAGCGCTGGGACCAGTCGAGCTTCGACCCCGACTATGAGACGCTGCCGATCGAATTCTTCCGACCCTTCGTGCTCGAAGTCTTCGCCCGCAAGGCCTACGACCCATCCGTCATCCGCGCCGGCGAGCGCGTGCCTCTCATCGATCCCGAAACCGCCAGGACAAGAACCGGAGCCTCTCAATGAGCATCATCAACAAGGCGGCCGCCATTGGCGGCGGTGTCATCGGGGCCGGCTGGGTCGCGCGCCTGCTCTTGAACGGCATCGACGTCTCCATTTTCGATCCCGATCCGGAAGCTTCACGCAAGGTTTCGGAAGTGATGAAGGGCGCGCGCCGCGCCTATAAGCAGATGGTGCCCGGCGGTCTGCCCAAGGAGGGCAAGCTCACCTTCGCCAAGACGATCGCCGAAGCGGTCGCCGATGCCGATTTCATCCAGGAGAGCGTGCCGGAACGGCTCGATCTCAAGCACAGGGTGCTGGCCGAGATCGATGCGCATGCGCCGGCCAACGCCATTGTCGGCTCCTCGACCTCCGGCATCAAGCCGACCGACATGCAGGTGGCGATGAAGAAGCATCCGGAGCGGCTGGTCGTCGGCCATCCGTTCAACCCGGTCTACCTGCTGCCGCTGGTCGAGATCGTCGGCGGCGACCAGACCTTCCCCGAGGCTGTCGAGGTCGCCAAGGAAATCTATGCCTCGATCGGCATGAAGCCGGTCGTGATCCGCAAGGAGATCGAAGCTTTCGTCGGCGACCGCCTGCTCGAAGCCGCCTGGCGCGAGGCGCTGTGGCTGATCAAGGACGGCATCTGCACGGTCGAGGAACTCGACGACATCATGCGTTATGGCTTCGGCCTGCGCTGGGCGCAGATGGGCATGTTCCAGGTCTACCGCGTCGCCGGCGGCGAGGCCGGCATGCGCCACTTCATGGCGCAGTTCGGGCCCTGCCTGAAATGGCCGTGGACCAAGCTGATGGACGTTCCGGAGTTCAACGACGAGCTGGTCGACCTGATCGCCACCCAGTCGGACGACCAGGCGCACGGCCTGTCGATCCGCGAGCTGGAAAAGATCCGCGACGACAATCTGGTCGCGATCATGGATGCGCTGTCGAAGCAGAACAAGGGCAAGGGCTGGGGCGCCGGCGCGCTGCACAAGGATTATACCAAACAGCTCGCCAAGCTGGCGGCGAAGAAGCCCGCGGCTTCAAAGGCGGCGGAAAAGGCCAAGGCCGCCAAGCCGGTGAAGAAAGCCGAAAAGCCGAAGAAAAAGAAGAAGGGCTGAGACCATGGATTTCGGTCTTTCGGAAGAGCAAAAGCTCATTGTCGAGACGACGCGTGCCTTCGTCGAGAACGAGCTTTATCCGCATGAGCGCGAGGTCGAGCGCACCGGCGTGCTGCGCCGCGAGCTGATCGAGGAGATCAAGGCCAAGGCGATCGAGGCCGGGCTCTATGCCGCCAACATGCCGGCCGATGTCGGCGGCGCGGGGCTCGATACGGTGACCTGGCTGCTTTACGAGAAGGAACTCGGCCGGGCCAATTACGCGCTGCACTGGACCTGCGTGGCGCGTCCTTCCAACATTCTGCTCGCCGGCACGCCGGAGCAGCGCGAAAAGTACCTTTTCCCCTGCATCCGCGGCGAGAAATGGGATTGCCTGGCAATGACAGAGCCGGGCGCTGGCTCCGATCTGCGCGGCATGAAGGCATCAGCCGTGCAGGATGGCGACGACTGGGTGCTGAACGGCACCAAGCATTTTATCTCGCACGCCGATCTCGCCGATTTCGCCATCGTCTTCATGGCCTCGGGCGAGGAGGAGTCTGCGCGCGGCAAACGCAAGAAGATCACCGCCTTCTTCGTCGACAAGGGCACCAAGGGTTTCACGGTGCGCGACGGCTATCGCAACGTCTCGCATCGCGGCTACACCAACGCCATTTTGGAGTTCGACGATTGCCGGCTGCCGGCATCCCAGGTTCTGGGCGAGGTTCACAAGGGCTTCGACGTCGCCAATTCCTGGCTCGGCGCCACGCGTCTGCAGGTCGGCGCCACCTGTCTCGGCCGTGCCGAGCGGGCGCTTGGCCATGCCGTCGAATACGCCGCGCAGCGCCAGCAGTTCGGCCAGCAGATCGGCAAGTTCCAGGGCGTGTCGTTCAAGCTCGCCGACATGGCGACGGAACTCAAGGCCGCCGACCTGATGGTCTTCGAAGCCGGCTGGAAGTACGATCAGGGCACCGTCACCGACCAGGACATGGCCATGGCCAAGCTGAAGGCCACCGAAATGCTCGCCTTTGTCGCCGACGAGGCAATCCAGATCCATGGCGGCATGGGGCTGATGGACGACCTGCCACTGGAGCGCATCTGGCGCGATGCCCGTGTCGAGCGCATCTGGGAAGGCACTTCGGAGATTCAGCGACATATTATTTCGCGGGCGCTGCTGCGTCCGTTCGGCGCTTAGAGCATGATCGCGCAAAGCCGGGATTCGGTTTGTCGGGCAAACGAGATCGTTTGTCCTGAGATCTCGCTCAAAACGAAAAGATGACCATGCATAAACTTGAACGTCTCCTGCGCCCGAAATCGATCGCCGTGTTCGGTGGCGTGCAGGCCGCCGCCGTCGTGGTGCAATCGATCAAGATGGGCTTTGCCGGCGATATCTGGCCGGTGCACCCGACCAAGGACGAGGTTGCCGGATGCAAGGCCTACCGCTCGGTCGCGGATCTGCCCGGCGCGCCGGATGCCGCCTTTGTCGGTGTCAACCGGCACCTGACCATCGAGGTGGTCAAGGCGCTGGCCGAGCGCGGGGCCGGCGGCGCCGTCTGCTTTGCCGCCGGATTTCTCGAAACCGATGCTTATGACGACGACGGCGAACGGCTGCAGGCCGAACTGGTCGCGGCCGCCGGCCAGATGCCGATCATCGGGCCGAACTGCTACGGCCTGATCAACTATGCCGACGGTGCGCTTTTGTGGCCCGACCAACATGGCGGCATCAGGCTGGACGAGGGCGGCAAGGGCGTCGCCATCATCACCCAGTCGTCCAAC
This sequence comes from Mesorhizobium sp. M8A.F.Ca.ET.218.01.1.1, assembly GCF_004791165.1. Classification (GTDB taxonomy): domain Bacteria; phylum Pseudomonadota; class Alphaproteobacteria; order Rhizobiales; family Rhizobiaceae; genus Mesorhizobium. The sequence continues at coordinate 1,130,480 of NZ_SRUZ01000001.1, forward strand.
ATCGCCATCAACATGACGATGCAGAAGCGCGGCCTGCCGATCGCCTTCCTGATGACCGCCGGCAACCAGGCGCAGACCGGCCTGTCGGAAATGGCGCTCGGCCTGATCGAGGATGAGCGTGTGACGTCGCTCGGCCTGCATATCGAGGCCTTCGACTCGGTAGCCGGCTTCGAGCGCCTGGCCGCACGGGCGCGCGAGCTCAGGAAACCGATCATCGCCATGAAGGTCGGCCGGTCCGAACAGGCGCGGCAGGCAACCGTTTCGCACACCGCATCGCTGGCCGGCTCGGACGCTGCTTCCGGCGCCTTCCTGAGGCGGCTTGGCATTGCGCGGGTCGATTCCATCCCCGCCTTCATCGAGGCGCTGAAGCTGCTGCACATCACCGGCCCGCTGCCTGGCTACAAGCTCTCGTCGATGAGCTGTTCGGGCGGCGAAGCGTCGGTCATGGCCGACAGTGCCGAAGGGCGCTGGGTCAACTTCCCGGTGCTGACCGACACCCACCGCGCCCATGTCAAATCGACCCTCGGGCCGCTGGTCGCGGTGGCCAACCCGTTGGACTACCACACCTTCATCTGGAACAACGAGCCGGCGATGACGGCCACCTTCACCGCCATGGTGTCGGGCGGCTTCGACTTGAACATGCTGGTGCTCGACTTCCCGCGCCCCGACCGCTGCTCGGTGACCGACTGGTGGGCGACGCTGCGCGCCTTCGAATCGGCGCTGAAGACCAACAAGGCGCATGGCGCCATTGTTTCCTCGCTACCGGAGAACCTGCCCGAGGAATACACCGCCGAGCTGATGGCGCGGGGCATGGTGCCGCTGTTCGGCATTTCCGAGGCGATGGACGCCGCAGGCGCGGCAGCCTTCATCGGCTGGGCATGGGCTGAACCGCAGGCGCAGCCGGTCGACACATCCGCTGCCGGCGCGGCTGGCGGCGACCACGTCACGCCCGACGAGGCCGAAGCCAAGGCGCGGCTGATCAAGGCCGGGCTTCCCGTGCCCAAGGGCGAGCGCGCCGGCAATGCGGTCGAGGCGGTGATTTCGTCCATGGCGCTCGGCTTTCCGGTTGCCCTGAAGGCTCTTGGCGTCACCCACAAATCCGAGGTCGGCGCTGTCCGGCTCAACCTCAAGGATGCCGAGTCGGTCAGCACGGCGGCGCATGACCTGTTGCCGCTCGGCACCGGGCTCTATGTCGAGCGCATGGTGCGCGACGGCGTCGCCGAACTGATCGTCGGCTTCACCAGGGATCCGATGTTCGGCGCCGTCATGACGCTGGGCACCGGTGGCGTGCTGGTCGAACTGCTGCGCGACAGCGTCACGCTGATGCTGCCGGCGACGCGCGACGACATCGAGGCCGCGCTGCGCGGGCTGAAACTGTTCCCGCTGCTCGAAGGCTATCGCGGCCGGCCGAAGGCCGATGTCGCCGCCGCCATAGACGCGATCGCTGGCATCGCCGGTTTCGTGCAGGAGAATGCCGGCGAGATCGAGGAACTCGACATCAATCCGCTGATCGTCTGCACACAGGGCAAGGGCGCCTGGATCGCCGACGCGCTGCTGGTGCTGGGAGAGACCAAGAATGTCTGACGTCATTTCGACTCGCCGCGAAGGCACCATCCTGGAGGTCACGCTCGACCGCCCCAAGGCCAATGCGATCGACCTGAAAACCTCGCGGCTGATGGGCGAGACCTTCAAGGTGTTCCGCGACGACCCGGAACTGCGGGTCGCCATCGTCAAGACCGCCGGCGACAAGTTCTTCTGCGCCGGTTGGGACCTGAAGGCCGCGGCCAGCGGCGACGCGGTCGACGGCGACTATGGCGTCGGCGGTTTTGCCGGGCTGCAGGAGCTGCGTGACCTCAACAAACCGGTCATTGCCTGCGTCAACGGCATGGCGGTCGGCGGCGGCTTCGAGCTGGCGCTGTCCTGCGACCTCATCTACGCCTCGGACCATTCCTCCTTCGCACTGCCCGAAATCCGTGCCGGCACGCTGGCCGACGCGGCGACGATCAAGCTGCCGAAGCGCATCCCTTATCATGTCGCCATGGACCTTCTGCTCACCGGCCGCTGGATGGATGTCGCCGAGGCGCATCGCTGGGGCCTGGTCAACGAGGTGCTGCCCAAGGAAAAGCTCGAGGACCGCGTTTGGGAGATCGCCCGCCTGCTCGCCAGCGGCCCGCCGCTGGTCTTCGCCGCGATTAAGGAGACGGCGCGGGTGGCCGAGGCGCTGACCTTCCAGGATGCGATGAACAAGGTGACGCGCCGGCAGTTGCCGACCGTCGACGCGCTCTATGGGTCGGAGGACGGTATGGAAGGGTTCCGTGCCTTCGCCGAAAAGCGCGAGCCTGTGTGGAAGGGGAAGTGACACTGGAGATGATGGCGCCAGGCACCCCCCTCTGCCCTGCCGGACCCGTTAGGCCAGAGGGCGGCCCCTGGGCGCATTCGTTGCTGTCCGGTCTCCCTTCATGACCGACTACGCAAAACTCATCGATGCCGAGACCTGGGCCTTTATCGAGCGGACCAATTCCTATTATCCGCCCGACACGATCGACTACACGGTCGCGCGGCAGCGCGCGATCTATGACCGGATGTGCCGCGAGTTCTTTGCCGGCTATCCCGAGGGCGTGACGGCCGAAACCACGGTTATCGCCACGCCCGCGCGAGACGTCCCGATCCGCATCTACCGCAACGCGACGCCGGACGATGCGGCGATGGTGGTCTACATCCATGGCGGCGGCTTCATTCTCGGCGGGCTGGACAGCCATGACGATGTCTGTGCCGAACTTTGCGGCCGCACCGGTCATGAAGTGGTTTCGGTCGATTACCGGCTGGCGCCTGAACATCTGCATCCGGCCGCTTTCGATGATGCGATGAGCGCCTTCGAATGGGCGGCCCGTACCTACGATCGCCCGGTCGTGCTGTGCGGCGACAGCGCCGGCGGCAACCTTTGCGCCGCCGTTGCACACGCGACGCGTGGCCATGTGAAAAAGCCGATCGGCCAGGTGCTGATTTATCCCGGTCTCGGCGGCGATCGCTTGCGCGGCTCCTATGTAAGGCACGCCGAAGCGCCGATGCTGACGGTACGCGATCTCGAATTCTACAAGCACATCCGAACCGGGGGCGTGGATCAAACCGGCGACATCACGCTGTCGCCGCTGGCCGATGCCGATTTCGCCAATTTGCCGCCGACCGTGCTGATCACCGCCGAATGCGACCCCTTGTCATCCGACGGCGAGGCTTATCGCGACCGCATCGTCGCGGCCGGCGGGCGCGCCACCTGGTTCGAGGAGCCCGGCCTGGTGCACGGCTATCTCAGGGCCCGGCACAGCGTCGGCCGCGCCCGCGCGAGCTTCACCCGGATCGTCGATGCGGTGGCGACGCTCGGAAAGGGCGGCTGGACCTGGTAGGGCCGGGGGCCATCCCGCTCAGGAGGCCTTGGCCAGGAAACTCTGATAGTCCGATTTCGCCTGCAGCAGGCGCAGCACGTTCTCGCGCGATCCCCGCACATGGGCGCGCGCCAGGGCGCCGGCCTTAGCGGCATCGCCGGCGCAGATCGCCTCGACGATCCGGGCATGCTCGTCGCGGGCGATCTTCCATTCATCGAGCCACAAGAGTTCGGTCCAGACATAATGCTGGCACTTGTCGAGGATGCCGCACAGCATGCCGTGCAGCATCGCGTTGCCGCTGATTTCGGCGATGACACGGTGCAGGTCGATGCCGACTTCCAGTTCCTGGAATTTCTCGCGCGTGGTGCGATCCGGGATGGCGGCCAGCCGTTCGCATTCGGCCAGCATGGCGCGCAGCCGCGCCTTGTCCTTGTCGGTCGCCGCGGTGGCCGCGAGTTCGGTCGCATGGCCGTCGAGCAGTTCGCGGATGTCGAAGGCCTCGCGGAACATGTTGATGTCGAACTCGGTGACGGCATAGCCCTGGCGCGGCCGGCCGGTGACCAGCCCGTCGCGCTCCAGCCGATTGAAGGCTTCGCGCACCGGCGTGCGGCTGACATTGAGTTTCGCCGCGATGTCGCTTTCGGTGACGCGCGAGCCCGGCGGAATCTGGCCGGTCACGATCATCGCCTTGAGCGCGGAATAGACCGAGTCGCGCAGTGTGTTTTTGGTTTCCTTGGCCAAGTTCCGTTCCCAGTTCTCCAGCCGCTTTAGCCGGACATTGCCTCGTTTGTAGTCGCAGTCGGCGCAATTTGCCACGCCTGCGGCATCGTCCCATCGCGTCGAACTGATCGTGCCTGTCGCAGTTGACAACATCGATCTCTCGGCTACATTCTAAATTGTATACAAAATCGCATGCCAAATCAAAAACAAATGGGAACACCGGTCGGAGAACCGAAATGAACAGGATCAGAAACGTTAGCGTTGTGGCGATCGCGGGCCTCGTGGCGGCGTTCGCAGTGCCCGCCGTCGCCGCCGACACGATCACCGTCGCCTCGTGGGGCGGCACCTATCAGGAGGCGCAGACCAAGGCCTTCTTCAAGCCGACCGCCGATGCGCTCGGCATCACCATCAAGGAAGACACCACCAACGGCCTCGACGACGTGCGGCTGCAGGTGACCGGAAATGCAGTGAAGTGGGACATCACCGAGCTCGGCGCCGACGAATGCGCGCGCGGCTCGAAGGAAGGCCTGTTCGAAAAGCTGGATTACGGCATTATCGACAAGAGCGGCATCAACCCGAAATTGGTGCATGACGACTGGGTCGGCATTTCCTACACCTCCGTCGTGTTGATCTACCGGACCGATGTCTTCGGCGACAAGGGCCCGAAGACCTGGGCCGACTTCTGGAACGTGGAAAAATTCCCGGGACGGCGCGCGTTGAGCAGCAGCCAGGCGACGGAGACGCTGAGCGTTGCCGCACTCGCCTCGGGCCTGCCGATCGACAAGGTCTATCCGGTCGATGTCGATAGCGCCTTGAAATCGGTCGACAAGATCCGCGGCCATGTCGATGCCTGGTGGACCTCCGGTGCCCAGGCCATGCAACTGGTGAAGGACGGCGAAGTCGACATGGCGAGCATCTGGAACGGACGCGCCGGCACCCTGAAGAAGGCAGGCGCGCCGGTCAGCTTCTCCTTCGACCAGGGCGTGCTCACCGCCGACTGCATGGTCATCCCCAAGGGCGCCAAGAACAAGGAAGCGGCGATGAAAGCGCTGGCGATGTTCGTCAGCCCGCAATTGCAGGCCAATCTGCCGCTCTATGTCGACAATGGGCCGGTCAACGAGAAGGCCTTCGAGACCGGCAAGATCCCGCCCGAGCGGATCAAGGACATCAATTCGGCGCCCGAAAACGTCAAGAAGCAGGTGCTGCAGGATGCCGAGTTCTGGCGCGACAACCTTGTCGAGGCGACGGAGAAGTTCAACAATCTGATCCAGCAATAGGCCGGAACCCTGACATTGCGGGGCGGCGCGAACGCCGCCCTGCTCCTTCAGCCTTCTGCCCAGGAGAGAAGAACCTTGTCCATTGCACCATCCGCGCTGCCGATCAGCATGCGCCGGATCGAGAAGAGATTTGGCAGCGTGCCGGTGCTGCGCGACCTGAACCTCGATGTCGAGGCCGGCGAGTTCCTGACCCTGCTTGGCCCCTCCGGCTCGGGAAAGACGACGCTGCTGATGATCCTGGCCGGTTTCGTCAGGGCCAATGCCGGGAGCATCAAGGTCGGCGGCGACGAGATCATCACCACGCCGCCGCACAGGCGCAATATCGGCATGGTGTTCCAGAACTATGCGCTGTTTCCGCATATGAACGTCTTCCACAACATCGCCTTCCCGCTGAAACAGCGCGGCGTCGCGGCCGGCGAGACGGCGCAGCGGGTGGAGAAGGCGCTGGAGCTGGTGAAATTGCAGGGACTGGGCGAGCGCCGCGTCGACCAGCTCTCCGGCGGCCAGCGCCAGCGTGTGGCCCTGGCGCGCGCCATCGTCTTCGAGCCGCGCATCGTCTTGATGGACGAACCGCTGTCGGCGCTCGACAAGGGCCTGCGCGAGCACATGCAGATCGAGTTGCGCGCGCTTCATCGCCGTCTTGGCATGACGACGGTCTATGTCACGCACGACCAGCGCGAAGCCATCACCATGTCTGACCGCATCGCCGTGATGAACGGCGGCCGCATTGAACAGCTCGATCGGCCCGAAACGCTTTACGCCGCGCCGAAGACACAGTTCGTGGCCGGCTTCATAGGCGAATCGAACTTCATCCCGGTCGAAAGCCGCAACGGATCGGTCTGGTATGGGGACAGGCGGATCCAGACCGGGGCACCGACACCGCCGGCTGGCCCGCATCTGATGGTGGTGCGACCGGAGAAGCTCAGGCTGGTCACGGCAGCTGACCCGTCGGCCGGCATCAATGTGCTCGAAGCGACGGTCAGCGACATCATTTACCAGGGCGACAGTTTCGTTTGCTACGCCAGCCTGCGCGACGGCCGGCAGCTGACGTTGCGCGACTATTGCCGCAGCGATGTGCTGGCCAGGATGCCGGCGCCCGGCCAGCCGATCATGCTCGGCCTCGACGCGAAGGACACGATCCTGGTGGCGGCCGAGGGATGAGCGCGCAATCCGCCCTGCTGAAGGAGATCGCCGGCCCGGCAGGGCAGGATCTCAACGCGCAGGCGCTGCGCGCCGACGCGCGGCGTGAGTCGCTGCGGCTGCTGGCGCTGCTGGCGCCGAGCCTGTTCCTCGTCTGCGCCATCATCATCGTGCCGATCGGCTGGCTGTTCTGGCTGTCGCTGTTCGACGAGACCGGCGCCTTCAGCGCCGCCAATTATGCGCGTTTCTTCGAACAGGCCTCCTACATCAAGACCTTCATCAGCACCTTCAAGGTCGCCTTCATCGTCACCGGCGCCTGTGTGCTGCTCGGCTATCCCCTGGCCTATATGCTGTCGCAACTGCCGCGCCGGGCCGCGTCGATCTGCCTGATCTTCGTCATCCTGCCGTTCTGGACCTCGGTGCTGGTGCGCACCTATGCCTGGCTGGTGATCCTGCAGCGCAAGGGCCTGATCAACAGCTGGCTGATCGATCTGGGCGTGATCAGCCAACCGCTGTCGCTCGCCAACAATTTCTCCGGCGTGGTCATCGGCATGACGCACATATTGCTGCCATTTCTCGTTTTGCCGCTCTATGCCTCGATGAAGACCATCGACACCGACTGCCTGCGCGCCGGCATGAATCTCGGCGCCGGCCCGGCCGCGACGTTCCGGCAGGTCTTCTTTCCGCTGTCGCTGCCCGGCCTCGCCTCGGGCGTGGTCATCGTCTTCGTGCTGTGCCTCGGCTTCTTCGTCACCCCGGCGCTGATGGGGGGCGGCAAGGTGGTGATGTGGGCGATGCGCATGGAACAGACCACCAGCCTCTATTCCAACTGGGGCGCCGGTGCGGCACTCGGCGTCGTGCTGCTGGTGGTCACGCTGGCGCTGCTCGGCCTGTTCCAGTGGCTGCTCGGCGCGCGCGCCACCGGCGTATGGAGCTCGCGATGAGCGACGGTATCGGCCTGCCGATCTCGCACCGGCAACGCCTGTGGCTCTACGGCTTCGGCGGCCTCGTGCTGTTGTTCCTGATCGCGCCGTCGGTCATCATCGTCATCATGTCGTTTTCGGATTCGACGCTGCTGCAATTCCCGCCGCAGCAATGGTCGCTGCGCTGGTACCAGAGCTATTTCCAGTCGCTGGAATGGCGCGATGCGACCATCGTGTCGGTCAAGGTAGCTATCATGACCGCGCTGGTGGCGACGCCGCTCGGCACCACTGCCGCCTATGCGATCAACCGGGGCACGCTGCGCTTCAACGGCACCATCAACGCGCTGCTCACGGCGTCGCTGATCATCCCGGTGATCCTGGTCGGTATCGGCACCTTCTTCCTCTACGCGCGCATCGGCCTCAACAACACGCTGACCGGCCTCGTTATCGCGCATACGGTGCAGGCGCTGCCGCTGGTGGTGCTGACGGTGCTTTCGGGCCTGCGCTCCTACGACATGAACCAGGAGCGGGTGGCGCGCAGCCTGGGTGCGGGACGCATCGCGGCCTTCTGGCAGGTAACGATGCCGCAGATCCGCTTCTCGATCGTCTCGGGCGCGCTATTTGCCTTCATCACCTCCTTCGACGAAGTTGTCGTCTCGCTGTTCATCTCGGGCGGCGAGACCACCACCCTGACGCGCCGCATGTTCAACGCGCTGCGCGACCAGATCGACCCGACCATCGCTGCCATCTCGACCTGCCTGATCGTGCTGTCGGTGCTGCTTTTGTCGCTGGCACAGATTTTCGGCCGGCGGCATTGATTTCATCGGACCAATTCGCAGAAATGACCTAGGGATATCCAGACAGAATGCGTGATTTCCAGTTTCCCGGCCGCTCGCCGGTTCGTGCCACCGAAGCGATCGCCGCGACATCGCATCCGCTTTCGACGCTTGCGGCCATCGAGATGCTGCGCGTCGGCGGCAATGCGATGGATGCCGCCATCTGCGCCGCCGCCGTGCAGGGCGTGGTCGAGCCGCAATCGACCGGCATCGGCGGCGATTGCTTTGTCCTTTACTGCCCCAGGGGACAGAGCGAGGTGCTGGCCTTCAACGGCTCTGGCCGGGCGCCGGCGGCCGCGACCGTCGACTGGTATCGCGACAAGGGCTTTAGCGAACTTCCCAAACAGGGGCCGCATGCGGTGACCGTGCCGGGCGCCATCGACGCCTGGTGCCGGCTGCTGGAAGACCATGGCAGCAAGAGCCTGGCCGAGGTGCTGGCGCCGGCGATCCACTATGCCGAGAACGGCTATGTCGTGCACGACCGCGTCGCCTTCGACTGGGCCGAACCCGAAACCGACCTTTCCGCCGACGAGCATGCCGCCCGCATCTTCCTGCCGGGTGGCGTGGCGCCCAAGGCCGGCGACGTGCACCGGCAGCCGGAGCTTGCCGCCACCCTGCGCATCATCGCCAAACAGGGCCGCGCCGGTTTCTACGAAGGCGCGATGGCCGACGACATGGTGCGCCGGCTCAAGGAACTGGGCGGGCTGCATTCGCATGAGGATTTTGCCGCGACCCGGGGCGACTATGTGGCGCCGGTGAGCATCAGCTATGGCGGCCACGAGATCCACCAGATGCCGCCGAACAACCAGGGCCTGACGGCGCTGTTGATGCTGAACGTGCTGTCGGGCTTCAAGCTTGGCGAGCTCGATCCCAACGGCGCCGAGCGCCTGCATCTGGAGATCGAGGCCGGGCGGCTGGCCTATCGCGACCGAGACCGTTTCGTCGGCGACCAGGACCGTGTCCAGGTGCCGGTGCGAGAGCTCCTGTCGACCGCCTATGCCGAGCGGCTGCGCGCCCAGATCGACCGCGAGCGCGCCATGACCCACCTGCCGGATGTGCAACTGCCCGGCAGCGACACGGTCTATATCTCGATTGTCGACCGCGACCGCAACGCGGTCTCGTTCATCAACTCGACCTATTATTCCTTCGGCAGCGGCGTGGTCGGCCCGAAGAGCGGCGTGGTCCTGCAGAACCGCGGCTCAAGCTTCCGCCTCGATCCGGCGCACCCCAACGCGATCGCGCCCGGCAAGCGGCCGATGCACACGATCATGCCGGGCATGGCGACAAGGAACGGCCGCGTGGTGATGCCGTTCGGCGTGATGGGCGGCGGCTACCAGCCCTTCGGCCATGTCCACCTTCTGACCAACATGATCGATTTCGGCATGGACCCGCAGCAGGCGCTGGACGCGCCGCGCGTGTTCTACAATGACGGCATGGTGGAGGCGGAGCGCAACGTGCCCACCGAGGCGATCGAAGGCCTGCGCCGGCGCGGCCACGCCATCGCCGAGCCGCACCATCCGCTCGGCGGCGGACAGGCGGTGCTGATCGACTGGGAGAAGGGAACGCTGACCGGGGCGTCGGACCCGCGCAAGGACGGGATGGCGCTGGGATATTGAGGTATGGGTACCGGTAGAGCGTACTGATGGGATTCAGTTCAAGGTTGCTCGCTACTTCTCCAGGCGCTGGCGCTGCCCCTCACCTGCCTGCCGGCATCCTCTCCCCGTATAGTGACGGGGGAGAGGGACGCTCCGCTCCCTCGGCGCTTTTCTGCAACGCTGGCAGTTGGCGAAACCATCGGCGAACAGCCCTTTCCCCCGTCGCTATACGGGGAGAAATGCCCGGCAGGGCAATGAGGGGCGGCGCGAACCTCCGCTGGACTTTCACAAGCTTTGAAACATAGTCGGTGATCATGACCCAAACCCACCCAGACCTCTCCCGCCGCCTCGCCGCCGGAGACGACAACGCCCCCGCCATCCTGGCGCCCGACAGGCCCACGCTGACCCATGGCGGTCTGCGCGCGCTGATCGCCGCCACCGCCACTCAGCTGCACGCCCTCGGCATCGGCCAGGGCGACCGGGTGGCGATCGTGCTGCCGAACGGACCGGAGATGGCGACGGCCTTCATCGCGGTGGCGGCCACAGCCTCGACGGCGCCGCTCAATCCGGCCTACCGGGCCGACGAACTCGATTTCTATCTCACCGACATCGGCGCCAAGGCTATCCTCGTCGCGGAGACCGAGACCGGTCCGGCCGTGACGGTGGCCGAGCGTCTCGGCATCGGCGTGCTGCGGCTCATCGTGCAGCCAGATGCTCCGGCCGGCAGCTTCATCATCGAGGGCAAGGCGGTCGGCCCGCAGGCGGCGCCCGCCATGGCGGGGGACGACGACATCGCGCTGTTGCTGCACACCTCCGGCACGACGTCGCGGCCCAAGCTGGTGCCGCTCAGCCATGCCAATGTCGCGGCCTCCGCCCGCCATATCGGCGCGACGCTCGGCCTGACGGCCAGCGATCGCTGCCTCAACATCATGCCGCTGTTCCACATCCATGGGCTGATCGCGGCGGTGCTGTCGTCGCTCGCCGCCGGCGGCAGCATCTACTGCACGCCGGGCTTCAACGCGCTGCGCTTCTTCCAATGGCTGAGTGACGCGAAACCAAGCTGGTACACGGCCGTGCCGACCATGCACCAGGCGATCCTGGCGCGCGCGGCGCGCAATGAAGGCGTGCTGGCAGCAGCTAAGCCGCGCTTCATCCGCTCGTCCTCGGCATCGCTGCCGGCGCAGGTCATGGCCGAACTCGAAGCGACCTTCGGCTGCCCGGTCATCGAATCCTATGGGATGACCGAGGCCGCGCACCAGATGGCCTCGAACCGGCTGCCGCCGGGCTTGCGCAAACCGGGCAGCGTCGGTGCGGCGGGCGGACCCGAAGTGGCGGTCATGGCGCCGGACGGACGGCTGATGCAGGCCGGCGAAACCGGCGAGATCGTCATTCGCGGACCCAATGTCACGTCAGGCTACGAGAAGAACCCGGACGCCAACGCCACGGCCTTTGCGCATGGCTGGTTCCACACCGGCGACCAGGGCGTGCTCGACGGCGACGGCTATCTCAAGGTTACCGGCCGGCTGAAGGAGATCATCAACCGCGGCGGCGAAAAGATCTCGCCGCTCGAGGTCGACGACGTGCTGATGGACCATCCGGCGGTGGCGCAGGTCGTCACCTTCGCCATGCCGCATGACAAGCTTGGCGAGGAGGTGGCGGCGGCCGTGGTGCTGCGCGAAGGCATGAGCGCCACCGAGGGCGATATCCGCGCCCACGCCGCGACCCGGCTCGCCGATTTCAAGGTGCCGCGCAAGGTGCTGATCCTGGACGAGATCCCCAAGGGCGCCACCGGCAAGCTGCAGCGCATCGGGCTCGCCGCCAAGCTCGGGCTCTGACGATGAAGATCACCATCTTCGGCGCCGGCGCCATCGGCGGCTATCTCGCGGCCAAGCTGGCCATCGCCGGCCGCACCGATCTGTCGATCGTCGCCCGCGGCGCGCATCTCGAAGCGATCAAGGCAGATGGCCTGCGCCTGATCGAGGACGGACAGGAAACGACCGCCCCGGTCAGGGCCGCCGCCAAGGCGGAAGAGCTTGGCGCGCAGGATTATGTCGTGCTGGCGCTGAAGGCGCATTCCGTCGCGCCCGCGCTCGACCAGATCGCACCGCTGCTTGGGGACCACACATCCGTCGTCACCATGCAGAACGGCGTGCCGTGGTGGTATTTCTACAAGGCCGGCGGCGCGCTCGAAGGCACCAGGCTGCAGCAGGTCGATCCCGGCGGCACGGTCTGGGAACGGCTCGGCCCGCAGCGTGTCATCGGCTCGGTCGTCTATCCCGCCGTCGAGGTCGACGCGCCCGGCCTCATCCGCCATGTCGAGGGCAGGCGCTTCTCGCTCGGCGAGCCCTCGGGCGAGAAGAGCGAACGGACCATGCTTCTGGCCGGGGAGTTGGTCAAGGCCGGGCTGCAGGCGCCGGTCCGCGACGACATACGCGGCGAAATCTGGATAAAGCTGTGGGGCAACCTCTCCTTCAATCCGATCTCGGCGCTGACCGGCAGCACGCTGGCGGGAATCGTCGCCGACGAGGGCACCCGCACGCTCGCCCGCGCCATGATGCTGGAAGCGCAGGCGATCGGCGAAAGCCTCGGCGTGCGCTTCCCCATAGACGTCGACCGCCGCATCAAGGGCGCCGGCGATGTCGGCGAACACAAGACCTCGATGCTGCAAGACCTGGAACGCGGCCGCCCTATGGAGATCGACGCGCTGGTGGGCGCGGTGCAGGAACTGGGGCGGCTGACGGGGCAGCCGACGCCGGCGATCGATGGGGTGCTGGCGCTGGTGCGGCGGCTGGCGGTGGAGCGCGGGTGTTACGGGTGAGGAGGCGGGCTGAGGCTGCGCTTGCGCGCCATCCCTCTCGACAAGAGCTGAACGCGATCGAAAGCAGGCGTGCTCAGTTGGTGCTGGTTGTGGCGGTAAACCCGCACTGCTTCTGTTCCATCTCGATCTGTTTCGTGATGCGGACGGCGTTCTGTGCGTAGGCCTCCGTCACGGAGCCACTATTCACGGTCTTGTCCTTCAGTGGGCTGACGCCCGCGCAGAGGTGGAAAACATGCGGCTCCGTGGACTTCGCGGCTCCGTTTTCGGGCGCGATCCAGTAGACGACATCCTGACCGGCGGGGTGACTCGCATCCTGCGTCGCCGTCGCCACCGCGGCGGTGTCCGTGGCGATCGCCTGCGCCTGGGCGGCGACGTCGGGCGAACAGGCGGTGGTGGGCTGCCCCGACTTGATCTGGGCTGCGCAGGCGTTCATATCCTGGGTGTATTGTTCGACCGACGGGGGTTTGAAACTGATCCCCATGACAGTCGCGAGCACGGCCAGCGCAGCGCCGAGGCCGCCGGCAACCTTCTTGGTCTGCGGATCCATGTTTTTGTCGGTGAGGATCAGGAAAACCAGCGGGAGGAAGGCTATCAGCGTGATGATTGCGCCGAGCTGGTTTTGGAAGAAGAACCTGGCTGTGTCGGATGCACGGGCCGGATCGTGCCTGTTGGCCGCCTTCCACAGCAAATTGCCGGCGATTGCGAAAATCGCAATGCCGACCAGAAGGCCGATGATCAGCGGCAGGTGTCCCTGGTCGAACCTGTTCTGGCGAAGCAGAATAATCCCGTAGATCTCGCCGCCAATGGCGACGATCCACGACAGCGCGGCGAAAAGGCGAAGACGCGTGGCGGAGGACTTCTGGCCCTGCGTCGCTTGCCAATCCTTGGTAACGTCTGGCTTGTTGTCGGTCATTGACCAGATCCCCTGATATCGACACTTATGCGAGCGGCATTGGACCAGAAGGCCAACCCGCCCTGCGCTGCGTCATTCAACAAACGTCACCTGCCTTAGCGACGCGGCGAAAACGCGAACACCATAGCAGGCTTCATCCCCATCCATATTGCGCATGATTGGATCCGTCCATACCCACGGAGGCGGACGCCTATGCGGCGATAGCTCCGTTCTTCTTCATCTCCGGCTCGAACTTGACGCTGCCTTCTCGCTTGCCTCGCCGATCAAGACGTTCCTATTCTGGGCAAAGCGCCCTTCGCGGCCCGCTCAATCGCGGTTAGTCGATCTGGAGCTGATCAGCCCCTGCCCGGCCGTTTGAGAAGCCGCGCGTAAAGTTCGCCGACGATGTCGCGTCGGAAAATGAGCACGCACACCATGAAGATCAGCCCCGTCGCGATGGTCACCGGGAAGCCTGACGTGGCCAGCGTGTTTTCCAGGCCGACGACGAGGCTGGCGCCGATGATCGGGCCGACCATGGTGCCGATGCCGCCGAGAAGCGTCATCAGGATCACCTCGCCCGACATCTGCCAGGTGACGTCGGTGAGGTGGCGAACTGGAAGACGATCGCCTTGAGGGAGCCCGGCCAGCGGCGGCCGTCCCTCAGCCCTCGGTGGCGACGAGATGGCCGTCGCCGACGTCGCTCAGCGCCAGTTTCAGCGGCGCCTCGCCGATCCGGCGCGTCGCGCTGGGGATTTCCTGATCGAGGCGGTCGAAACGGTTTCTGCGCCGCGCGGGATCGGGCACCGGCACGGCTTCGATCAGCCTTTTGGTGTAGGGGTGGCGCGGGTTTGAAAAAACCTGGTCGCGCGAGCCCATCTCGACGATCTGGCCGAGATACATGACGGCGACACGGTCGGAGATGTTCTCGACCACGGCCATGTCGTGCGAGATGAAGAGATAGGCGACACCGAATTCGCGCTGCAGTTCCTTCAACAGGTCGAGCACGCGCGCCTGCACCGAGACGTCGAGCGCGGAGACGCTTTCATCGGCGATGATCAGTTTTGGCCTGAGCGCCAGCGCACGCGCGATGCAGACACGCTGGCGCTGGCCGCCGGAGAACTCGTGCGGATAGAGCTCCATCTGATCCGATGATAGGCCGACACGATCGAACAAGGCCGCGACCCGCTCGCGGCGCTCTTCCTTCGAGGCGATGCCGTGGATGACCAGCGGCTCGGCGACGAGGTCGCCGACGCGCATGCGCGGGTCGAGCGAAGCAAACGGATCCTGAAAGATCATCTGCACGTCGCGGCGCACCGCCTTGCGTTCGTCGCGGCCGAGGCCGGAGAGGTTGCGGCCGCCGACGACAATATCGCCGCTATACGGCACCAGCCCGGCCAGCGCCTTGGCGGTGGTCGACTTGCCGCAGCCTGATTCGCCGACCAGCGCCAGCGTCTCGTTGGGCGCGATCGAGAAGCTGACGCCCTCGACGGCATGGACGCGGCGGGTGACCCGACCGAAGACGCCGCCGCGCAGGTCGAAGCGGACGTGGAGGTCTTTGACCATGGCGACGGGGGTTGAGTGCTCGGCGGAAGGCCCCCTCATCCGGCCCTGCGGGCCACCTTCTCCCCGTGGGGGAGAAGAGGAGGTTGACGCCACGGCCAGTTCCTCCTCTTTCCGTTGGGCAAAGGAGACTGGCGCAAACGTCGAAGAACTCCTCTCCCCTGGGGGAGAGGTCAGCCGAGCGGAGCGGAGGCTGGGTGAGGGGGCCAGCGCCGAGTCCGGATCCCGTCGCTTGCCGATGCGCGGCACGGCGGCGAGCAGCTCGCGCGTATAATCGGCTTGCGGGTGAGCGAAAATGTCAGATGTCTTGCCTTCCTCGACCATGCTTCCATGCCGCATGATGATGACGCGGTCGGCCATCTCGGCGACCACGCCCATGTCGTGGGTGATCAGGATGACGCTGGTGCCATGCTTTTGTTGCAGGTCGCGCAGCAGCTCCAGCACCTCGCCCTGCACGGTGACGTCGAGCGCCGTCGTCGGCTCGTCGGCGATCAGCACGTCGGGCTCCAGCGCCAGCGCCATGGCGATCATCACCCGCTGGCGCATGCCGCCGGAGAGCTCGTGCGGAAACTGTTTTAGCCGGCTTTCGGCTTCCGAAATGCGCACCGCCTTCAGCGCCTCGATGGCACGCTGGCGGGCCTGCGCAGGCGTCAGGCTGGTGTGCGCCTCGATGGATTCGGTGAGCTGGCGACCGATCGACAGCACCGGATTGAGCGATGTCATCGGCTCCTGGAAGATCATGGCGATACGGTCGCCGCGGATACGGCGCATGCGGCGTTCGTCAAGCGTGGTCAGCTCGGTGTCGGCCAAACGGATGGTGCCGGCGGAGATGCGCGCGGCGGGCTGCGGCAGCAGCTGCATGATGGCAAGCGCGGTCATGGACTTGCCGGAGCCGGACTCGCCGGCGATGCAGAGTGTTTCGCCACGCTCGAGCGTCAGGGAGAGGTTGGAGACGACCTCGCGGGAGCCCTCCTCGCCGCGCACGGAGACGGAGAGGTTGGCGATGGTGAGGATGGGGTTGGTGGTGGTCATTGCAGGCGCAGGCTTCCGAGAGGTTTAGCGCGGCACGCCCCCTTCTGTCCTGCCGGACATCTCCCCCTCGAGGGGGGAGATTGAACGGCACGCAGGCCTTCGCCAATTTCCAACGCTGCAATCGGGGAAGCCGGCATGAATGACAGCCAATCTCCCCCCTTGAGGGGGAGATGCCCGGCAGGGCAGAGGGGGGTGCCTTGGCGCTGACCTGGCCTCATTCAAACACGCAACGCGGAAAATAGAACGACACCACCCAGTTGGGCATATCGACGATCTCGCTGATGCGGAGATCGCCGCAGACCGATGCCAGCATGTAGGCCTCGACGGGATCTATTCTGTAGCGGCCCGCCAACAGGTCGACCATCTGGGCGACCGCTTCCTTCGCGCCGGTCATCAGGTCGGGGCCTATGCCGGTCGTCACCTCATAGCCCTTGGCGTCGAGATGGCGCGTCACCGGGCCAGATGTGGTGAAGCGCGGCGTCTTCAGCCGCGCATCTTTCACCAAATCGAGCTTGAGCACGACGTCCATCGGGCTTTCGATCGCGGTGCCGCAGACCTCGCCGTCGCCTTGCGCGGCATGGGTGTCGCCGACCGAGAACAGCGCGCCCGCCACCTCCACCGGCAGATAGAGCGTGGTCCCGGCGGCAAGGTCGCGAATGTCGAGATTGCCGCCGACGCGACGTGGCGGCACCACCGAGTGGTGGCCCATCTCGGCCAGTGCATTGCCGATGGTGCCGGCAAAGGGCTTCAACGGCACGCGGGCGTTTTTGCCGAACAATGCTGGCTCCAGTGAAGCCGCATCGTATTTCCAGATGTTCAGCGCCGGCTCCTTGAAGTCGTCGGCGAGCAGGCCGAAGCCCGGAATGTTCGCCGTCCAGCCGAAGCCGGACGGTTTGAACATCTCGATCGTCACCTTCAGCGCATCGCCGGGCTCGGCACCCTCGACGAAGATCGGTCCGGTAACCGGATTGATCCCCGCGAAGTCGAGCTTGGCAATGTCGGCGGCGGTGCTATCGGGCCTCAGCTGGCCACCGCCGGCATCGAGGCACTGGAACTCGATGGTGGAGCCGGGCGCCACGCGCTGCGCCGGGACAAACGAATTGTCCCAGCCGAAATGGTGGTGGCGCCCGTGGATGGTGTAGTCGCAGTTATTGCACATCTTTTACGTACACATTGTCGTAGTTGATCGGAACGTGGACCGGGTCGACATAGAGGTTGTCGGCGCCTCCCATGCGGGCCGATTTCATGGTGAATCGCTGCTCGTTGAAGACCGGCGCCCAGGGCGCGTCCACCATGATCTTCGCGTAGATGTCGCTCCACATCTTGCTGCGCTCCCCGGCCTTCGCAGGGTCGACAATCGAGTCGGCCTCGGCCGCCTTGGCGTCGAGTTCCTTGTTGCAATACCACGACCAGTTCCAGCCGCCCGGCACGGCACCGGCGCAGCCCAGGATTGGACCGTAGAAGTTCGACGGATCGGGGAAGTCGGCGATCCAGCCCATGCCGCCCGACCAGATCATCGGCGCGCCGGCCTTGTCGCCGCCGGCGGCGATGACGTTGGCCTGCGCCAGCGACTGGATGCTGGCCTTGATGCCGATTGCCGCGAGGTCCTGCTGGATCGCCTGGGCGATGCGTGGGTTGGGGTCGGTGTTCATGGCGAACAGTTGCGTCTCGAAACCATCGGGGTGGCCGGCCTCGGCAAGCAGCGCCTTGGCCTTGGCGACGTCGTAGGGATAACCCTTGTAGGCCTTGTCGTAGCCCGGCATCGACGGCGGCAGCGGCTGGTTGGCCGGCACAGCGCGGCCGTTGATGATCTGGATGATGCGCGCCTTGTTGAGCGCCATGTTGACGGCCTGGCGCACCTTCACATTGTCGAACGGCGCCATGGTGGTGTTCATGGTGACATAGCCGGTGTGCAGCTGGCCGCCCTCGACGACGCGCGCCTTCTGCTCGGGATCGGCCATCACCTCCTGGAATTTTGCCGGAGGAATGCCGTCGAGCGGCAGGTCGATCTCACCTTTCTGCAGGCGCAGCAAAGCCACGATCGGCTCCTGGCCAACCTCGAAGGTGATCTTGTCGAGATGCGGCAGGCCTTTGTGCCAATAGTCCGGATTGCGTTCGAAGACGATGCGCTGGCCGAGCGTCCACTCGGCGAGTTTGAACGCCCCGGTGCCGACCGGATGCTTGCCGAAATCGGCGCCATATTTTTCGACCTCTTCCTTCGGCACGACATGCGAGAAGTTGATGGCCATGACATGCAGGAAGGTGGCATCGGGGCGGGTCAGCTCGAACTTGACCGTGTAGGGGTCGACGACGGTGACGCCGGAGAGGCCCTCGGCCTTGCCCGCGGCGACATCGTCATAACCCTTGATCGAGCCGAAGAAGCCGGCGCCGGGGCTCTGCGTCTTGGGGTTGGTGACGCGGTCGAGCGAATATTTGACGTCGTCGGCCGTCATCTCGCGGCCATTGTGGAATTTCACGCCGTGGCGCAGCTTGAAGGTGAAGGTCTTGCCGTCGGGCGAAATCTCGTAGCTCTCGGCGAGGTCGGGCTTGAGGTTGGTGGTGCCGGGCTCGTAATCCATAAGTCCGTCGAACAGGCTCTTGATCATCGACCAGTTCTGCCAGTCATAGCCGATCGCCGGATCGAGCGTCGTGACATCGTCCTTGTATGTGGCGATGATTTCGCCGCCCTGCCTGGCGTTGGGGTCGATCGTTTCCTCGGCGCGGGCGCTGGTCATGCCGAGCATCAGCGCCAAGGCCGATGCGGCGACGGTCGATGCGAGAAACTTCTTCATTGTCGTGTTCCCTTTCTCTGTTTGTTTTCTGGTTTCATCCGGGCGCTCATCTCAGTTTGATACGGGGGTCGATGAACGGCGCGATGATGTCGGCCAAGAGGTTGCCGAGCACGATGGCGAAGGCCGAAACCAGCGTGACGCCCATGATGATCGGGATGTCGACACGCTGGATGGCTTGCCAGGCGAGCTGGCCGATGCCGGGCCAGCCGAACACGCTTTCAACGACGACGATGCCGCCCATGAAGATGCCGATGTCGATGCCGATCATGGCGATGACCGGCAGGATGGCGTTGGGCAGAGCATGGCGGAAAATGATGGCGCCGCGCGCCAGACCTTTCGCACGCGCGGTGCGCACGTAATCCTGGCGCAGCACGTCGATCATCGACGAGCGCATCATACGCGCATACCAGCCGGCGCCGAGGATGCCCATGGTCAGCGAGGGCAGCACGAGATGGCGCCAGGTGCCGTAACCACCGATCGGAAACCAGCTCAGCCTGACCGCAAAGACGTAGAGCAGCAAAAGGCCGACGACGAATTGCGGCGCCGAGACGCCGACGAAGGAGGCGACCATCAAGGTCTGGTCGGTGGCGGTGCCGCGCTTGACGGCGGCGATCAGGCCCATCGAGAGCCCGATCAGCAATTCGCACAGGATGGCGCCGACCATCAGAAGCAGGCTGGCCGGTAGCCGCGAGACGATCAGCTCGGTAACCTCGGAGCGCTGGATGTAGGAGCGCCCTAGATCGCCGCCGACGAGCTTGACCAGATAGTGCCAGTACTGGACGACGAAGGGCTGGTCGAGGCCGAGCTGCTGGCGGATGTTCTCCACCGTCTGCGGCGTGGCGCTGCGGCCGGCGATCTGGCGCACCGGATCGGCGGGCAGGAGATAGAGCAGCGCGAAGGTGATCAGCGAGACGCCGAGCAGGATGAGCAGCGACTGGATCAGGCGGCGGCCGAGATAGGCGATCATGACCGGCCTCCCATTATTCCCGGCCCCCCATTATTCCCGGCCCCTTTGCGTCGGGTCGAGGATGTCGCGCAGCGCGTCGCCGATCAGGTTGAAGGCCAGCGCCAGCGCCAGGATCGCGGCGCCGGGAAAAAACACCAGCCAGGGTGCGGCCTGGAAATAGGTCTGGTTCTCGAAGATGATGTTGCCCCACGATGCCGTCGGCGGCTGCACGCCGATACCGAGGAAGGAAAGCGTCGCCTCCAGCAGCACCGTGGTCGAGATGCCGAGCGTGCCCCAGACGATGATGGTGGGCAGGAGATGCGGCAGTATGTGGCGAAACAGGATGCGCGGCGCGCTCGCGCCGATGGTGCGCTCGGCGTCGATGAACTCGCGTTCGGCGAGCGACGAGGTTTCGGTGTAGATGACGCGCGCGGTCTGCACCCAGTTGACCAGGGCGATGACCATGGCGACGATCCACAGGCTGGGCTGGAACACCGCCGCCAGGCAGATGGCCAGCAGCAGCGCCGGGAAGGCCATCATCAGATCGGTGAAACGCATCAGCGCGCTGCCGACCCAGCCGCGGAAATAGCCCGCGGTGACGCCGACCAGCGTGCCGATGAACAGCGCGACGCCATTGGCGACGATGCCGATGATCAGCGAGGTGCGCGCGCCGTAGAGGATGCGGGTCAGGAGATCGCGCCCGAGCAGGTCGGTGCCCAGCCAGAATTTCGCGGTCGGCGGCAGCGGCGAGCCCTCGATGGTCAGGCCGTCGAACATCTGTTCGTTGGGATCGTAGCCGGTCAGCCACGGCGCCAGGATCGCACCGGCGACGACGATGGCGACGATGGCCAGGCCGAGCAGCGCCAGGCGGCGCTTGACCAGCCGGCGCCAGACGCCAGCGCGCGGCTTGGCCGGCATGCGCCCGGCCGTGAGATCAGGCGCGATGGGACTGGTCATCGCCGCCTTCCTCTTCGGTCTTGGCCTCGTCCGTCATCGCCACGATACGGCGCGCGGCGTCCTCGACGCTGATCTGCCAGCTCATCGCCAGCGAGCGCAGCTGCGCATAGGCGCGGTCGTCGTCGCCGCCTTTCGACAAAGCCGAGACAGCCCGCACGATGGTCTGGCGCTCGGCGACACGCTGGCGCAGCGCGGCGATCTCGCCGGCTAAATGCTTTCGAGCCTCGAAACTCTGGCGCGCGATCAGCAGCGCGCTGTAGACGCCGGCATTGCCGACCGGCTTCAGGAGCTGGGCATCGGCCTTGTGCGACAGCGCCCATTCGATGCGGCCGGGCGCTTCGGAACCGATCAGCGCCACCAGCGGCATCGGCGCCTCGCCCGGCTTCCAGGGGAATTGCTCGTCGAAGCCGAGATCGGCGTCGAAGAAGACGAAGTCCGCGGCCAGCGCCTCCGGCGCCAGTTCCGGCCAGCAGTCCACGGTGACAAGCCCGATGGCCGACAATTGCCTGGTGATCGCCTGCACCGTCGGGTGCGGGCGATGCAGGACAAAGGCCCTGGCGCCGCCGAGATTGGGGATGCGCGGGGTTCGGGTCACGACACCACCCTGAGGCGTGGCCGGCCGAATGTCTTTGCGGGGTCGTAGCGCGACAGATACGGGTCCGGCGCGACCTCGTCCTCGCGGCTGACGACTTCGAAGAAGCCATCCGCGATCCGCCCGATGATGACAGGCAGCGTCGCGTGCTGGGAATGGGCGTCGATGGCGATCGGGCCGAGGCGGGTGGAAAAGCGCCGTTCGGCGAAAGCCTTGGAGAATTCCGCCGGACCGGCCTCGGGATCGCGCGACAGCACGTCGGCCATCACCTGCACCGAGGCATAGGCGGAGGCCTCGAAGGACGAGGCGAAGGCGGCCGGCCTTGGCGCGAAATAGGGCCCGACCGACAGATGGCCCTTGCCGGTCTCGCCGATCGCCGGCAGCTCGCCCTCGGTGAGGTTGCAGGAGATCGCCGGGCAGTTTTGCGAACTGAAGGCGGGATCCTCAATACCCAGGTCACGATAGGCCGCCAGGAAGGCATAGGACGAGGTGCCGATCAGATTGTTGAGGATGAAGTTCGGCCGCGTCGCCCGGATTTCGGCGATCAGCCGCGACACGTCGGTCTCGCCGATGCGCAGATAGCGCTCGCCCAAGACCTTGCCGCCGGCGTCCGCGATCAGGTCGCGCGCGACCCGGTTCATCTCCCAGCCCCAGATGTAGTTCGAACCGAGCAGAAAACCGTTGGCGCCGAAGCGCGGCACGACATGAGCCAGCAGCGGCACCAGGTGCTGGTTGGGGCAGGCGTGCATGTAGACGACATGCTCGTTGGCCTCGAAACCCTCATAGGGGCAAGCATACCAGAGCATGCCGCCGGCCTTCTCAAGCACCGGAATCGTCTCCTTGCGGCTCCAGGAGGTGACGCAGCCGACGACATGACGGGCGCTGCTGGTTTTGAAAATATCCTCGCACAGCGTCGCGTAGCGATCGGCATTGCTTTGCGGATCGCGCTCGACCGGCACCAGCTCGATGCCTGAACTCCTGTCGGCGTTGATGTCGGCGATGGCGCGCATGGCGCCCATGCGACACGCGTCGGAAACGAGCTGATAACTGCCCGAGCGGGAATAGAGGATGCCGATTTCGATGCGCCGTTTCAAACAGGACCCCAGAAATGACAATGCCCCGCAGCCAGCGCCGGAAAGGCGAGGCATACGAGGCATGTTTGCCGCCCGGCGATCAGAGCCGGTATTTAGCCTTAGCGTATTCGGTCCGGCGGGTCAGTCAAGCCCTCAACGCCATCCGCGTCAAACAGCGAAGGCCGGCCATCGCTATTTCCCGCGAAATCCGCTGCCGCTATTTGGCGGCCGGCCTGTGTTGGCGGGCATAGGCCACGCAGGCATCCACGGTGCTGACACAAAGCGCGTCGCGCCTGTTTGGCAGATTGTTGTCGCCGGCGTAGGCAACTTCGGCGACGCGGCCGCCGACCATGCGGACCTGCGTGTCGCAATAGCCGCCGGGAGCGACATTGAGGGAGCCACCGAGCGCCGGGACCGGTCCCACCGACAGGGTGGGGACGACGATGCTGAGGTTGCCGCGCTGAACGACGCGCTTATAGGTCCAGATCTGGCCGGATCCGCCGGCATCCGCGGTGGCGGTTGGAAACCCCGCGCACATACGAACGTCGGCTTCGCTGAGGCCTATCATCTCCTTGCGAGCCGCCGCCGCCGTGGGATCAACCTTGGCGATGCGCGACGTGTCGTCGGGAACGACGCAGGAAGACTGGACGGCGACGATGAGACCAGAAAGGGCAAGCTTTCGAATAGAGGAAAATGTCATACCGATTGTTGAGATCGCGTGGCGCCCCGGCCGCTCTCCCTACCTAGGCATGCAGGCCGCCGGATCAACCCGCGCACCTTCACGAAAAGGTGGCCGTGGCTGCATCGGGGAAGAATGCTGGCTTCAGGCACAATCAATCAGCGTAAGGATCACTGACCCCGCAATTGCCTCCGCCGCCACGCGGCCGGCGCCTCGCCGGTACGCTCGCGGAAGAAGCGGGAGAAATAGGCCGGATCGTCGAAGCCGATTTCGTAGGCGATGTCCTCGACCGTGCGAACGGTGAACAGCAGCAGCCGCTTGGCTTCCAGCAACCGGCGCTCGCCGACCACCCGCTTGACGCCGCTGCCCAGCACCGCGTGGGCGGCCTTGTCGAGCAAATGCGGCGTCGTGGCGAGGGCCTCGACGTAGCGGTCGACCGGCCAGTTGTCGCGGAAATGCGCATCGACAAGCCTCCGCAGCCCCCGCGCCAGTGAAGTGTCGGAAGAGCCCCGGGCATCCGTCGCCTCAGGAGCGAGCCTCCCGATATGGGAGAGCGCGACAGCGATCAGCGCCGGCAGCACCTTGTCGCTGCCGCCCTGCGCCTCGGCGTATTCGGCGGCGATCATGTCCAGCACCGTTGCCAGCCTTTGCCATGCGGCGTGCTGGGGCAGGGCGTCGGTGAAGACCGGCCGGTCGAGCGGCAGCAGGCTGTGGCCAGCAAGCGTGGCGAGCGCATCGTCGGCGACCGAGACGACGATGGCGTCGGTACCTGGCCCGATCGAAAAACCATGCACGATAGTGCTTGGCACGAAGCTGACGGCCGGCGCCGAAAAGTCCCAGGAGCGATCCTCGATGCGGTAGGTGCCGGAACCGCCGGTCCAGTAGGTGATCTGGCCCATCTGCGGGTGCTTGTGCGCGGCAACCTGGCCAAGGTGAATGTTGCTGCGGGCAAGCACCGTCTCGACATGCAGGAAGCCAACATCGAGCGGCCGCACCGGTTCGCCATAGACGAAGAAATCGGGAATGGAATTCTGGCTCATGGCGCCGGAAAAAGTCCAATCGGTTTTGCTGTTCCGTCCATACCCGATCGCCAGCGGAGGCGCTAGGGTTGCGGTACAAAGTGGAGGAGCATCATGCGGTCGGAAGAGTTTCGCGCGGACAAAGCACGCCCGTTCACCGGGGTGGAATATCTGGAGAGCCTGCGCGATGGGCGCGAGGTCTATATCAATGGCGAGCGCATAGCAGACGTCACCACCCATCCGGCGATGCGCAATTCGGCGCGGTCCCTGGCGCGGCTCTACGATGCGCTGAATGACCCCAAGCGGCGAGAGACGCTGACCTCTGCGACCGACACCGGGTCGGGCGGCTACACCCACAAATATTTCCGCGTCGCGAAATCCTCCGGCGAACTCGCGGCCCAGCAGACGGCGATCGCCGAGTGGTCACGCATGTCCTATGGCTGGATGGGGCGCACGCCCGACTACAAGGCGGCGCTGATGAACACGCTCGGCGCCAATGCCGACTGGTACGGACCGTTCAAGGACAATGCGCTCGCCTGGCACAGCAGAGCCCAGGAAGCCGTGCTGTTCATGAATCACGCGATCGTCAACCCGCCGATCGACCGCCACAAACCGGCCGAACAGGTGAAGGACGTCTTCGTCCACATCACTGGGGAAACTGATGCCGGCATCTATGTTTCCGGCGCCAAGGTGGTGGCGACGTCCTCAGCGCTGACGCACTACAATTTCCTGGCGCAGGGCTCGGCGACGGTGACCGAGGATCCGTCGCTGTCGGTGATGTTCATCGTGCCGATGAACGCGCCGGGGATAAAGATGTTCTGCCGCGTCTCCTATGAGCAGACGGCCAACACGGTCGGCGCGCCCTTCGACTATCCCTTGTCGTCGCGCTTCGACGAGAACGACGCCATCCTCGTGCTCGACAATGTCTTCATCCCCTGGGAGGACGTGCTGGTGCTGCGCGACGCGCAAAAGATCCTGTCGTTCCACCCGGCATCCGGCTTCATGCACGGTTACTGCTTCCAGGGCTGCACCCGTTTTGCCGTGAAGCTCGACTTCCTCGCCGGCCTGCTGGCCAAGGCGCTGCGCGCCACCGGCGGCGACGCGTTTCGCGGCAACCAGGCAGCGCTTGGCGAGGTCATTGCGCTGCGCCACATGTTCTGGAGTTTCTCCAATGCCATGGCCCACAACCCGATCCCGTGGGCGAACGGCGCGGTGCTGCCCAATCTCGATGCCGCGCTGGCTTACCGCACCTTCATGTCGGAGGCCTATCCGCGTGTCATCGACACGGTGCGCCGTGTGATCGCATCCGGCCTGATCTATTTGCCGTCGTCGGTGCGCGATTTCAACAATCCCGAGATCGACAAATATCTGGCGCAATATGTGCGCGGCTCCAACGACATGGGCCACATCGAGCGCATCAAGATCATGAAGCTGTTGTGGGACGCGACCGGCACCGAGTTCGGCGGCCGCCACGCGCTCTACGAGCTCAACTATGCCGGCGCCCCGGAAGAGGTGCGCCTGCAGGTTCTGAAAGGCGCCGAGCGCGGCGGCCGGCTGAAGGCGATGGAGGAACTCGTCGACACCTGCATGGCCGACTATGACGAGCATGGCTGGACGGGCGACACCTGGTTGCCGCCACTCACTCCAACGGCGGGATGAAGCCTATGGCCGCGCAGATTTCGAAAGCCGATTTCCGCGACGCCATGGCAAGGGTCTGCGCGCCGGTCAACATCATCACCACCGACGGGCCGGCCGGACGCGGCGGCTTCACCGCCACGGCCATGTGCACCGTCTCCGACGAGCCGCCGACGCTGCTTGTGTGCATGAACGGACGGTCGACGCAGGCCGCCATGTTCCTCGCCAACCGGCGCTTCTGCGTCAACGTGCTGACGCATGACCACATGCATCTGGCAGGAAAGTTTGCCGGCGCGACCAGGGACATGGAAGCCCGCTACTCGTCGGCGCGCTGGCAGACCCTGGCCTCGGGCACGCCGGCACTGTCGGACGCCATCGTCAATTTCGACTGCGAGATCGAGACGGTGCATATCGTCGGCACGCACAATGTCATGATCGGCCGCGTCACCGACGTCAGGCACGGCAGCGGCGGCTCGGCGCTGCTCTACGTCGACCGGAATTATACGCAGCCGACGCGGCTGGGCAGTTTTGGCGGGTGAGGCGAGGCCTTGGGAGCGCGGTACAGGCATTGGAGATCGGCCGCCGCCCTCTCAACCTCGTCATCCCTGGGCGGAGCAGCCGCGAAGCGGCGTCGCGGAGACCCTGGGATCCATTCCGTGACATTAGACGACGAGTGCAGCGGTGCAGAATCTGCACCGTGGGGGCGCTCAGGAGTCCCGGCATGGATCCTAGGGTCTGCGCGACGGAGCTTCGCTCCTGCTTCGCCCTAGGATGACGACACGATGGATGTCGCGGCTAATCGCGAAGGCGTGTTGCTGTCCTGGCGGCGATCATGCGAGCCGCCGCGACGAACCGAAAAGCCTCAGCTCTCGCCGTCGATCAGGCTTTCCAGCAAATCAAGCAGCTGCTCCAGCCTTTCCTGGCCGAAGCGCTTTTCGATGTCGTCGTAGATGATACGGCGCTCGGGCGAGAGCGCGTCGATCAGGGCCGAGCCGGCTGGCGCGATGGTGAGTACGACGCGGCGGCCGTCGCCTTCCGCCTTGTTGCGGGTGATGAATTTCCGGCCTTCGAGCGCCTTGATGATGCGGGTCAGGCTGGGCGGCAGCACCGAGGCGCGGTCGGCAAGCTCGGTCGCCTCGACCGGGCCGGCCTCGCTCAGCACGCGCAGAACACGCCATTGCTGCTCGGTCACGTCATGCGCGGCAAGCATGGGGCGAAACCGCGCCATCACGGCTTCGCGGGCGTGAAGCAATGCCATCGGCAAGGAGCGACGAGTGTTTTCCGGCAGCAAGAAGCAGCGCCCCCAATAAATTCGGTGGTCGGCGAGTTTTGACGCCGCATGGACCAACGTCAAACCCCGACCTTCCCATCCCGTATCGTCGCCTCCAGCCCGATGCAAGACTTGACTTCGGGGGCACGTCATGTAATTAACGCGTTAACTACAAAATGCAAGAATCCAGGGAACGAAACGCGGTGCCGCACTTCTCCATCGAGTATTCAGCCAACCTCGATGCCAAGGTCGACATGAATGAATTGTGCGCGCTGGTATTGCGCACGGTGCTCGACACCGGGCTGTTCGAGACCGGCGCCGTGCGGGTGCGGGCTTTTCGCGCCGACGCCTACGCCATTGCCGATCGCCTGCCGGAAAACGCCTTTCTCGATATGTCGTTTCGCATCGGTAGCGGCCGCGGCGCCGAGGACAAGAAACGCACCGGCGAGGCCGTGTTCACCGCGGTAAGCCAATACCTGGCAACGCTGTTCGAGACCCCGCATTTCGCCTTGTCGCTGGAGATCAGGGAAATCGACCCGGTGTTGAGCTGGAAGAAGAATGCAATCCACCCGCGGCTGCGCGGCAAGTGACGAAAGACCGACATGTCCGATCTCGAAGGCAATCTGAAAAAGGCGCAAGCCTACCTCGCCCGCTTCAAGCGCGATGGCGTGCTGAACCAGATCGGCGGCGAAGCGGTGCCTGCCGCCGACGGCTCGACCTTCGAGACGTTGTCGCCGGTCGATCTCAAGCCGCTGGCCAAGGTCGCGCGCGGCGGCATCGCCGACATCGACCGCGCGGCAAAAGCGGCGAAGGCGGCATTTCCGGCCTGGGCCGGCATGCCTGGCGAGGCGCGCAAGAAGCTGCTGCACAAAATAGCCGACGCGATCGAGGCGCGCGCCGAGGAGATCGCCTTCGTCGAATGCATGGACACCGGCCAGGCGCTGAAGTTCATGGCCAAGGCCGCACTGCGCGGCGCCGAAAACTTCCGCTTCTTCGCCGACCGCGCGCCGGAAGCGCGCGATGGCGAAACGCTACGGACGCCTGGCCAGGTCAACATGACGACGCGGGTGCCGATCGGGCCGGTCGGCATCATCACGCCGTGGAACACGCCATTCATGCTGTCGACCTGGAAGATCGCGCCGGCACTGGCCGCCGGCTGCACGGTGGTTCATAAGCCGGCTGAGTTCTCCCCGCTGACGGCGCGGCTGCTGGTCGAGATCGCCGAGGAGGCCGGCCTGCCGAAGGGGGTGTGGAACCTGGTCAACGGCCTCGGCGAACATGCCGGCAAGGCGCTGACCGAGCACCCCGACATCAAGGCGATCGGTTTCGTCGGCGAAAGCCGCACCGGCTCGATGATCATGAAGCAAGGCGCCGATACGCTGAAGCGCGTGCATTTCGAACTCGGCGGCAAGAACCCGGTGATCGTCTTCGCCGATGCGGATCTGGAGCGCGCGGCGGATGCGGCGGTATTCATGATCTACTCGCTCAACGGCGAGCGCTGCACCTCCTCGTCGCGGCTGCTGGTGGAGGCCTCGGTCTATGACCGGTTCACCGATCTGGTGGCGGAGAAGGCCAAGCGCATCGAGATAGGCCATCCGCTCGACCCCAACACCGTGGTCGGGCCGCTGATCCATCCGGTGCACGAGGAGAAGGTGCTGTCCTATATCGAGATTGGCAAATCGGAGGGCGCGGTGGTCGCCGCCGGCGGTGGGAAGTTCGCCGGTCCGGGCGGTGGCTGTTATGTCAGCCCGACATTGTTTACCGGCGCGACCAACAGGATGCGCATCGCCCAGGAAGAGATTTTCGGGCCGGTGCTGACCGCGATCGCCTTCAAGGACGAGGCGGAGGCGCTGGCATTGGCCAACGACACGCAATATGGCCTCACCGGCTATCTCTGGACATCCGACGTGACCCGCGCCTTCCGCTTCACCGATGCGCTCGATGCCGGCATGATCTGGGTCAATTCGGAGAATGTGCGCCATCTGCCGACGCCGTTCGGCGGCGTCAAGAACTCCGGCATCGGTCGCGACGGCGGCGACCATTCCTTCGATTTCTACATGGAGACGAAGAACATCGCCTTCGCCACTTCGGCGCACGCAATCCAGAAACTCGGCGGCTGACCGGAGGAAATCAGATGCCCTTGCCCAAGCCCAACCTCTTCCCCGCCTTCAACATCGTGCGTCTCAGCCATGTCGAACTCGCGGTAACCGACCTTACCCGATCCCGCGCCTTCTATGTCAACACGCTCGGCCTGCAGGTCACCGACGAGTCATCAGGCGCCATCTACCTCAGGGCCATGGAGGAGCGCGGCCATCACTGCATCGTGCTGCGCAAGGCAACGACGCCGGAAGCCCGCGACCTCGGCTTCAAGGTTTTTTCCGACGAGGACCTCGACAAGGCAGAGCACTTCTTCAGGGGCAAGGGCCTGCCGGTCGAATGGGTCGAGCGTCCCTACCAGTCGCGTACTTTCCGCACGCGCGACCCGCATGGCATTCCGCTCGAATTCTACGCGACGATGGATCGGCTGCCGCCGATCCACCAGAAATACGCGCTCTACAAGGGCGTGAAGCCGTTGCGCATCGACCATTTCAACTGCTTCTCGCCCAATGTCGACGAGTCCGTCACCTTCTACAACGAGCTCGGTTTTCGCGTTACCGAATATACGGAAGATGCCTCGAGCGGAAAGCTGTGGGCGGCCTGGACGCATCGCAAGGGCGGCGTCCACGACATCGCCTTCACCAACGGTATCGGCCCGCGCCTGCACCACGTCGCCTTCTGGGTGCCGACGCCGCTCAACATCATCGATCTGCTCGACCTGATGGCGACTACCGGCTACCTGCCGAACATCGAACGCGGCCCCGGCCGCCACGGCATTTCCAATGCGTTCTTCCTCTATGTCCGTGATCCCGACAATCATCGCATCGAGATCTACTGTTCGGACTACCAGACGGTCGATCCCGACCTCGAGCCGATCAAATGGGATTTGAAGGACCCGCAGCGCCAGACGTTGTGGGGCGCGCCGGCACCGAAAAGCTGGTTCGAGGAGGGCAGTGTCTTTGCGGGCGCCACAGTGCGCCAGCCGGATCTGACGGCCTCGCCGATCATCGCGCCGTGAAGGGCTATTGGGAGATGTCGGCGTTCTGTCGCCCCCCCCTCTGTCCTGCCGGACATCTCCCCCACTTGGGGGGAGATTGGCTGGCATCCCTGCCTTCGCCAATTTTCAACCCAATTTTCAACGATGCAAGAGAGGCGCCGACGGCGCGGCCGGCTGATCTCCCCCCTTGTGGGGGAGATGTCCGGCAGGACAGAGGGGGGCGCCGTAGAACTCGGCGATTCCGGTCGGCAAATAGAACCGGAGCCGGAGCATGAGCACCCGCCTCGCCACCTTCACCGTCAACGGCAAGACGCGCTATGGCGCCGTCACGAGCAAGGGTGTCGTCGACCTGTCGGCCCGCCACAGCCAATGGCCGACATTGCGCGAGGTCATCGAGGCCGGCGCCCTGCGGCGCCTGGCGGAAGAGGCGGAGGCCTTCGCCCCCGATTTCCCGCTCGACGCCATCACCTACGACATCCCCATTCCCTCCCCGGAAAAAATCATCTGCGTCGGCGTCAACTATCCCGACCGCAACGAGGAGTACAAGGACGGGCAGGCAGCTCCCGCCAACCCCTCGCTGTTCATCCGTTTTCCGCGCTCTTTCGTCGGTCATGGCGCGCCGCTGGTGCGGCCGCCGGAATCACCACAGCTCGACTACGAGGGCGAAATCGTCATCGTCATCGGCAAGCCCGGCCGGCGCATCGCCGAGGCCGATGCGCTGGACCACATCGCCGCCCTGTCGCTGTGCAACGAAGGCACCATCCGCGACTGGGTGCGGCACGCCAAGTTCAACGTCACGCAAGGCAAGAACTTCGAGCGCACCGGCTCGATCGGCCCGTGGCTGGTGCCGTTCACGGACGAGGCGCAGATCGCCGACATCGCGCTGACCACCCGCGTCAATGGCGAGGCGCGCCAGCAGGACCGCACCAGCCGGATGATCTTTTCCTTCCGCAAGATCATCAATTACATCTCGACCTTCACCACGCTGGTGCCGGGCGATATCATCGTCACCGGTACACCGACCGGCTCCGGCGCCCGCTTCGACCCGCCGATCTGGCTGAAACCGGGCGATGTGATCGAAGTCGAGGCCGACGGCATCGGCGTGCTCAGAAACGGTGTCGTCGACGAGGCAACAGCATGACCCCAAGCCAGGTGGAAGACGCCGCCAACCGGCTGTTCGAGGCCGAGCGTTCGCGCCGCCAGATCCGGCTGCTCAGCCTCGATTTTCCCGAGGCGACGATGGAGGATGCCTACCGCGTCCAGGCGGCGCTGGTGAAGCGCAAGACCGTTGCCGGGCTGAAGCCGAAGGGCTGGAAGATCGGCCTGACCTCCAAGGCGATGCAATATGCGCTGGCCATCGACACGCCGGATTCGGGCGTGCTCTTCGACGACATGTTCTTCAGCGACGGCGCGGCCATTGCCGCCGGCCGTTTCATCCAGCCGCGCGTCGAGGCCGAGATCGCCTTCGTCATGAAGGCGCCGCTTAAGGGGCCTGGGGTGAGCGTCTTAGACGTGCTCAACGCAACGGACTACATCACGCCGGCGCTGGAAATCCTGGACACGCGCATCGAGCGCATCAATGCCGAGACCAAGAAGGCGCGCACCTTCTTCGACACCATATCCGACAATGCAGCCAATGCCGGCATCGTCATCGGCGGGCGGCCGCAGCGGCCCGATGAAGCCGACATGCGCTGGATCGGCGCCATCGTCTCGCGCAATGCCGAGGTCGAGGAGACCGGGCTCGGCGCCGGCGTGCTCAACCATCCGGCCATGGGCGTGGCCTGGCTGGCCGACCGGCTCGCCCGCTACGGCCTATCGATCGCGGCCGGCGAAGTGGTTCTCTCTGGGTCCTTCGTGCGGCCCGTGGAGGCAAGGCCCGGCGACACGATCGTCGCCGATTTCGGCAGTTCGGGAACGGTCAGCATCCATTTTTCGAAAGGCTGACGGTTTCCCGCCAGCCATGCCGCCTCATTTGTCGCGCAAATAGGCCGCTATCACATCGGCGGCGATGTTCGACATGCGCAGGCCGACTTCGCGGGTGATGTCGCCCTCGACGCGGCTTTGCACCCAGCCCAGAAACGCGAAGGCCCGCAGCGCGGCGAACAGCGGCAGCGCAGCGATGTCCTGCGCGGTCAACTCCCGCTGCTGCCGGTAGCCGTCGAGCAGCGAGGCCTCGATCAGCGGATAGAGCGGCTCGTCTCGGTTCTGGTAGAGCGCAACCGCAAGGTCGTACATGTGCCAGCCAAAGCCGCAATCATCGAAGTCGATGATGCGCACGGCACCGTCATGGATCAGCACGTTCTCGCGCACCAGATCGGCGTGGATGATGCCGAAGTTGCGGGCGCTGTGTTCGTGTTCCGACAGCGCCTTCACGGCCTTTTCCCGCGCCCGGAAAACCAGCTCGCGGCGCGCGCCGTCGAGGAAGGGTGAGGTCTCGAAGCGTCCCCAAATCGGCGCCGCGCCGAAGAAACCGTCCAAGTCCCAGGCATGGCGGGTGAAGCCTGAAGGCGGCGACCACGTGGCGGTGACATTGTGCATGTGGGCGATGCATCGCCCGATCTCCCTGAACACCTGCTCCAACTGTTCCGGCGTATGGTCCAGCGGTACGCCGCGCGCGCCGATGGCGCGGCCCTCGAGCCAGCTCAGGCAATCGACCTGGCGTGGTTGCGTCAAAGCCGCGGTCCCGACGAGCACGAACGGGTCGCCGGCCTGCGTTGCGATCGGAGACGGGGTGGCGACGCCGGCGGCTTGCAGAAAGCCCATCCATTGCAGTTCACCGCGCAGCGCGGCATCCGTGTGGTAGCCAAGCCGATGCACACGCATCACGGCCGGCCGGCCATCGGAAAGGTGGATCCGGAAGACCGCATTCTCGCGGTATTTCAAGAGCTCCGGCTCACCGCCGCGAACGCCCCAATGATCCAGCGCGCGTCTGGCAAGGTCGGTGACATCAGCTGCCGTTTCGGGCCCCGCATGCGTCGAGACGGCGTTCACGCCGGCACTCCGCCGACTTCGCCGAGCACATCGTCGAGCGTTTCGATCAGCAGATCCGCATTGGCGCGGGAGAAGGGCATTGGCGGGCGTATCTTGAGCACATTGCCGTGGATGCCGGTCTTGCCCATCAGCACGCCACGGTCGCGCATCGCGTTGATGACGCGGCCGGCGATGTCGGGCGCCGGCTCGCGTGTCTTGCGGTCGTGAACCAGTTCGGCGCCGAAGAACAGCCCGGCGCCCCTGACCTCGCCGATCGATTCATGACGATCGGCCAGTGGCCGCAGCAGGCCGAGCGCATAGGCGCCGACGTCGCGCGCATTGGCGACGAGGTTCTCGTCTTCCAGGACATCGAGGACCGCATTGGCCACGGCGCAGGAGACCGGATTGCCGCCAAAGGTGTTGAAGTAGCGGAAGGCGTCGCGGAAGGTCGCCAATATGTCTCGAGTGGTGACGACAGCGGCGACCGGGTGGCCGTTGCCCATCGGTTTGCCCATGGTGACGATGTCGGGGACGAAACCGGCGCGCTGATGACCCCAGAAATGGCTGCCGGTGCGGCCGAAACCGGGCTGTACCTCGTCGGCGATCATCAGACCGCCGGCTTCGCGTACCGCCGATATGGCGTCATCGAAAAAGCCGTTCGGGAGTGCTGGAAAGCCCTCATTGGCGAGCAGCGGGCAGAGGATCATGCCGGAAAGGCCGATGCCGTCTCTGGCCAGCGAGGCGATCGCCTCGCGCACGGCATCGCCGAAGGCCTTGCCATTGGCCATCGCATCGGGATGGCGATAGCTGTCGGGGGCCGGCACCAGCCTGACATGGTGGGCGCGGCCGCCGACCGGCGGCATGCGGGTTGAGAGTTGCGAAACGGCTGCGGTGTTGCCGTGATAGGTGGCGTCGGTGGCGATGATGCCCATCTGGCCGGAGACCGCCTGCGCCATGCGCAGCGCGATGTCGTTGGCCTCGCTGCCGGTGCAGGTCAGGATGGCGGTGGAGAGGCTGGCATCGAAGGTAGCGGTCAGCCGCTCTACATAATCGAGGATCGCGGTGTGGAGATAGCGCGTGTGGGTGTTGAGCAGGCTCGACTGCCGGCACAGCGCCTCGACCACATGCGGGTGACAATGGCCGACATGGGCGACATTGTTATAGGCGTCGAGATATTTGCGGCCATCGGCGTCGTAGAGCCAGACACCCTCGCCGCGTACAAGATGCACGGGCTCGTCATAGAACAGTTGCGATTTCGCGCCGAGCAGCCGGCCACGCCGGCTAACCAGTGTTTCTCCAGCGAGTTCTTGCCGCGATTGGGCCATCGGTGTACCAAAACTCCGTTGCATGCGTCAGACCTTCGACAGGCCTGCGTCGATCGCCTCACCGATCCCGGTGACGTCGGCGGCGCTGATGATGAGCGGTGGCGACAGGATGATGTTGTTTCCGGAGACGCGCAGCATGACGCCGGCTTCGTAGGCCGCCTCCGAAACGACAGCCATGGTCTTCTTGTCGGCGGGCTTCTTCGTCGCGCGGTCGGCAACCAGTTCCACCGCCGCCATCAGGCCCTTGTACCTGACATCGCCAACGATCGCGTGCTTGGCCTTCAAACCTTCGAGGACCGCCGCCAGTTCTGCGCCGCGCGCGGCCGCGTTTTCGTCGAGGCGAAGCCGTTTGGTCTCGGCCAAGGCCGCCAACCCGGCCGCGCAGCCGACCGGATGGCCGGAATAGGTGTAGCCGTGGCCGATCGCGCCGAAGCTGGTCTTGTCGGCCTCGAATACGTCAGCAACCTTGGCGCCGATCAAGGTGGCACCGAGCGGGAAATAACCCGAGGTGATCGCCTTGGCGATGGTCATGAAATCCGGCTTCACGCCGGACAGCCGCGACCCGGACCACGCGCCGGTGCGGCCGAAGCCCGTGACCACCTCGTCGGCGATCAGCAGGATTTCGTGGCGATCGCAGATTTCCCGCACCAGCGGCATGAAACTTTCATGTGGAACGATGACCCCGCCCGCGCCAAGCACAGGCTCCATGATGAAGGCAGCGATCGTGTCGCCGCCCTGGAAGGCGATCTCGTCCTCCAGCGCCTTGGCGCACAGCTTCGCCAGCCGCGCCGGATCGGTCTCGTCGAACGGGTTGCGGAAGGTCCAGGGTGCGGGAATGTGGAAGACGCCGGGCAGCAGCGGTTCGTAATTGCGGCGGAAATTGGCGTTGCCATTGACCGAGGCACCGCCGAAATGCGTGCCGTGATAGCCCTTCTTCAAGGCGAGGAACTTGGTGCGGTCGCCCTGGCCGCGGATCTTCCAATATTGCCTCGCCAGCCGCAGCGCGGTTTCGACCGAATCCGAGCCGCCCGAAGTGAAGAAGGTGCGCACCATGCCTTCCGGCGCGAACCATTCCGCAAGTTCGTAGGCGAGTTCGATCGACGGTCCGGTCGAGGTGCCGCGAAAGCCGGAGTAGTAAGGCAGTGCGCCGAGCTGGTCGGCGATGGCTTTCTTGATCGGATCGCAGCTGTAGCCGAGATTGACGTTCCACAGGCCGCCGACGGCGTCGAGCACGGTGTTGCCGGCGATGTCGGTGACCATGACGCCCTCGCCCTTCATGATCACCTTGGGCGGATTGGCCCGCAACTCGGCCGGATGCGCCATCGGGTGCCAGATCGGCCTGGCGTTGGTCTCGGTGAGGAAATTGATGTCACGCATCACAAGGCTCCGCAAATGGTCTCAGGCAGCTGGGACGAGGTCGAAATGGGCGAGGGCTTCGGCATAGGACTGGGCCGGCCGGGCAACGTCGAAATGGACCGTTCGCATGCCGGCGGCGCGTCCGCCTTCGAAATTGCGCAACTGGTCGTCGACGAACACGCAGGCGCCGGCCGGCAGGCCGAGCGCCTCGGTGATGAAGCCATAGGCGCGCGGGTCGGGTTTGAGGATGCCGGTATAGGTAGCGTCGACGATGACGTCGAACAGGCCAAGCAGCGGCAACCGGCGGCGAAAGTCGGCGCCGTAGAACAGGTCGAGTTCATTGGACAGGATCGCCAGGCGAAATCCCGCCGCGTGGACGGCGCGGATAGCGCTGATGGCTTCCGGCCGCACCACCTTTTCGGGCTGGGCGCCACGCGCGCGCTGGACGAAGGTTTCCATCGCCTGCCAGTCCTCGCCTACGAGCCGGCCGACCTCGCTGGTACGCGTGCGCCAATAGTCGCGCTCGGTGATCTCGTCGGCCTGCATGGAACGCCACAGCGGATCGCTGCCGGGATCGAACGGGCCGAGCCACTGCAGCGTTCCGGGCTTCAGTCCCAACGCCTGTTCGGTCAAGGCGTGCGTCTCGAACAGCGTGCGGGTGACGACACCGCCGAAATCGAGCACCAGGGCCTGGGCGGGAACGGCGCTCACGCCGCGACCTCCTTGGCCGGGGCACCGCGCGGGATGATGCCTTCCTCGACCCAGCGGTCGAAGATTTCCAGCGCCTTGCCGACAAAGTCGTCGCTGTTGATATGGGCGTCGATCTCGTGGAACTCGACCCCGGCGGGAATGCCCTTGCGCATTTCATCGACAAAGGCGGCAAGCGCTTCGGGTTCATAAAGCGGCTCGCCCTGCGTGTCCCATTCCTGGATACCCCGGGAAGGCAGGATGAAGGCAGAGCGCCCTTTCGAGGCGGCGAGCTTCCCGGCGATGGTCCGGGCGACCTCGCGGCGGTCATCCGCATCGACGGTAACCGAGGCAATCAGCCTGTTGTGGGCGTGGAACGGGCGTTCGGAAAATTTAGCCGGCAAATCCTGCCAGGTCGGCAGGTCGACCATGTCGATCGCGCCGGGTGCCGCGATCTGCGGGATGCCGCGGGCGCCGGCATTCTCAAGCCGGTCGGCGCCGGAGCTGACGACGGAGCCGGCCAGATGGTTGGTGATCTCCTGCAGGCTGAAATCGAACACCGCGCAGAAATGATCCTGGCCGGCGATCGATTCGAAGGCGCGGCCGCCCATGCCGGTGGTGTGGAAGACGGCGACGTCATAGCCGCGCCGTTCCAGCGCCGGCTTCAGCGTCTTCATGTAGCGCAGGCAGGAGCTGCCGAGCGAGGTCATGCCGACGGTCGGGCCTTTCGCCGGCGCGGAGGCGCGGGTTTCAAGCATCATCTTCGTCGCGCCGACGACCGCGCCGCAGGCCTGCGACAGGACGAGCTTGCAAATGGTGTTGAGGCCGTAGAGCCCGCCCGCCCAGAGGATCATCATCAGGTCTGGCGCGACCCGCTCGGGCGGGATCAGATGCGAATAGGCGATGGTCGAGACGACGAATTTCGGCACGCCGAGCGGCAGGCAAAGCGCGACATCGAGCGCCAGATCGGTTCCCATCGAGCCGCCTATAGCGATGAAGGCGTCGATCTCGCCGTCTTGCTGGAGCTTGCGCACCAGTTGCACGGCACCGCCCGCCATCAGCGTCATGGCGGTGTTCTCATCGCCGCTGGAGATGATCTCGGCGATGGTGACATCCACGGCGCGGGCGACCGCGTGCTTGTCGTGATCGGGGCTGTAGGGCGGGTCGCCCAGCACGCTGACATCCAGCATAACGGCGCTGCCGCCCGATGCCTCGATGCATGCTTTCATGAACAGCAGTTCTTCGGCCTTGGTATCGCCGGTGCCGATGACCAGAATGCGGGGTTCGGACATCAGGCCTGCCTCCTCAGCGCTTGCAGATTGTCGCCGTTGAGCCGCATCGAAATCTCGCGCGCGGCGGCCACGGCCGCAAGTCCCCGCTCGGCGATGTCGGCCGCCGTCGTCCTGGCCTTCGGCGCCGCCACAGCGATCGTGCCGAGCGCGAACCCATCCGCCGCCAGGATTGCCGCCGCGACTGATATGACGCCTTCCTCCAGGCCCTGGTCGCAGATCGAATAGCCGCGCTCGCGCGCCTCGCCCATGGAGCGCGCGATGGCGGCCGGCTCGGTCAGCGTATGCGCGGTGAAGGCCTCCAGGGGAGTGGTCAAACATGCCTTGACGGCCTCATCCCTGGCGAAGGCCAGATAGACGATGCCAGAGGCGGTCGAATGCAGGGGCAGAAGCTGGCCGATATCGACATTGACCCGGTTTGCCCGCGCCGGATGCTCGACATGGACGGTGACCAGCCGGTCGACGCCATATTCCGACAGATGCACGGTCTCGGCCGTGGCACTTGCCAGATCCCGCACTAGCGGCACCGCGGTCTGCAGGAAGGGAAAGCGGGCCTCGCGGATGCGCGCCAGCCGCGACAGGCCGGCGCCGAGCCGGTAGAGCCGCGTGGCGGCATCCTGCTCGACGAGACCGTGGCCGGTCAGCGCCACCAGCAGGCGCCGCGTCGTCGCCTTGTCGAACCCCGACCGGCGCGCCAGGTCCGACAGTCCGAGCTCGGGCTCGGCCACGGTGAACAGCTCCAGGAGTGAAATCGCCTTGCCGACCGTACTCAACGCATTCCTCCCAGCATTGTGCGCCCCATAAGCGGCAATCAATTAACGTGTGAATTAACTTGACAGCAAGCCGCTTTGTTTGCAAGTCTATATTCAAAATAACGGTTCAAATAATGAACCACATCCAGAGCGTATGGGACAGGCCATTCGGCCGGCAAGCCAACCGGTTTGCAAACAGGAGGGACCAATGTCAGCAGTTTCGGAAGCGGCGCCGGCCAACAGGCTGCGCAAGAACAGTCTCGGCGTCGGCGCCATCACCTTCATGGTGATCTCGGCCGCCGCCCCGCTCACGGCGGTCGCCGGCGGCACGCCGCTCGGCATGCTGATGGGCAACGGCGCCGGCTTTGCCGGCACCTATCTGATCGTCACGGTGCTGCTGCTTCTGTTCGCGGTCGGCTATGTCGCCATGTCGCGCCATGTTGGCAACGCCGGCGCCTTCTATGCCTATGCCGCGCGCGGCCTGGGCGGCCTTGCCGGCGGCGCCACGGCGCTGATCGCCATCCTGTCCTACAATGCCATGCAGATCGGCGTCATGGGCCTGCTAGGCGCCGCGACCTCCGGGCTGTTCGCCAGCTGGGGCATCAACCTTCCCTGGTGGGTGTGGAGTTTCATCGCCATCGCCATCGTCGCCGTGCTCGGTTACCGCCAGGTCGACCTGTCGGCCAAGATCCTGACGGTGCTGGTGCTGTGCGAATATGCCGTGGTGCTGATCCTCGACCTGGTGATCCTCAGGACCGGCGGCGACAGCGGCCTCTCGGCGGCCCCTTTCAGCTGGAGCCAGATCACCTCTGGCGCGCCGGCGATCGCCATCCTGTTCTGTTTCGCCGCCTTCATTGGCTTCGAGGCGACGACGATCTACGCCGAGGAAGCCCGTGATCCCAAGGTCACCATTCCGCGCGCCACCTACTTCTCGGTGCTGCTGATCGGCGTCTTCTACATGGTCACCGCCTGGCTGATGGCGGTGGGCGCCGGCGTCGACAAATTGCTGCCGGCGCTGCAGGGCCTGCAGGATCCGACCACCTTCCTGTTCGGCCTCTCCGACCGCTATGCCGGAACGCTGCTCACGCACGCGATGAGCATCCTGTTCGTGTCGAGCCTGTTTGCCGGCGTGCTGGCGTTCCACAATGCGGTTGCCCGCTACATCTATGTCTCCGGCCGCGAGAAGCTGTTGCCGCAGTCGATCGGCGTGACGCATTCGGCGCACCAGAGCCCGCATGTCGCTTCGGTGATCCAGAGCGTGCTGGCGGCTGTCGTCGTCGGGCTGTTCGCCGTGCTCGGGCTCGATCCGGTGCTGGCGCTGTTCTCGTGGCTGACCAATGTCGCGACGCTCGGCGTCATCGTCATGATGGCGGTCGCCTCGCTCGCCGTGGTGATGTACTTCCGCGCCAACCCGTCGGCCCAGGAGAACGCGCTCAAGACCACGATCCTGCCCGGGCTGACCTTCATCGCCTTCGTCGTCATCATCTACCTGATCGTCATCAATTTCGGCAGCCTGTCGGGGGCCGGCGGCTTCCTCGGTGCGTTCCTGCCGGGACTGGTGCTGATCGCCGGCGTGGTGGGCCTGCTGCTGGCAGGCGCGTTGAAGAGCCGCGATCCGGTGGCCTTCGACAATCTCGGCGTACCGCTCAAGGATTGAGCGAGATATCAGGGCGGCGTATCACGCCGCCCCGCAGACCCTCCTGAAGTGAGAATATAATGATCAGTCAAAGTGCCATCGACACACTGCGCAAGGCGGAGATCGGCGCGCGCGGCCTGTTCATCGATGGCGCCCAAGCGGAGGCGGCAAGCGGCGCGAGCCTGCTGGTGATTTCGCCGATCGACGGCCGGCCTTTCGCCAGCATCGCCGACGGCAATCCAGCCGACATCGACCGCGCCGTGCGCTCGGCACGCAAGGCGTTCGGCACGGGTTCATGGTCGCGCGCTGCCCCCGCTTTCCGCAAGAAGGTGCTGACCAGGCTCGCCGAGCTGATCGAAAGACACGTCGACGAGCTGGCCGTGCTCGGCGTGCGCGACAACGGCACCGAGATCGGCATGGCCTACAAGGCCGAGCCGCTGTCGGCGGCCGGCACCATCCGCTACTACGCCGAGGCGATCGACAAGGTCTATGGCGAGATCGCGCCGACCGCCGACAACGTGCTCGGGCTGATCCACAAGGAGCCGCTCGGCGTCGTCGGCGTCATCGTTCCCTGGAACTTCCCGCTGATGATCGGCGCCTGGAAGATCGCGCCGGCGCTGGCCGCCGGCAATTGCGTGGTGGTCAAGCCGCCGGAGATCGCCTCGCTGACGCTGCTGCGGCTGGCCGAACTGGCTGCCGAAGCCGGGCTGCCCGCCGGCGTGCTCAATGTCGTGACCGGCCGGGGCGCGGTCACCGGCGAGGCGCTTGGCCTGCATGGGGATGTCGACGCCATCGCCTTCACCGGCTCGGGACCGGTCGGTCGCCGCCTACTCGAATACTCCGCCCGTTCCAATCTGAAGCGTATTTTCCTCGAACTCGGCGGCAAGTCGCCCAACATCGTCTTCGCCGACGCGCCGGACCTGAAACAGGCGGCTGTCGTCTCGGCCAACGGCATCTTCCGCAATTCCGGCCAGGTCTGCGTCGCCGGCTCACGGCTGCTTGTCCAGGCCTCCGTCTATGACCGTTTCATGGACGAACTGCTCTCGGCGACCACAAGGCTGAAGGTCGGCGATCCGCTCGATCTCGCAAGCGATGTCGGCGCGGTGTCGAGCGCGGAGCAGCTGGCCAAGAATCTTGGTTTCGTCGCCAAGGCCACTGAAGAAGGCGCGAGGCTGGTCACCGGCGGCGAACGGATCCTGGCCGAGACCGGCGGCAGCTATATGGCGCCGACGATCTTCGAGAACGTGACGCAGGACATGCAGCTTGCCCGCGAAGAGGTGTTCGGGCCGGTGCTCGGTGTGATGCGCTTCGAGACCGAGGAGGAAGCGGTGCGGCTCGCCAACTCGACGGTCTACGGGCTCGCCTCGGCGGTGTGGACATCAAATCTTGCCACCGCGCATCGCATGGTGCGCGCCATCAACGCCGGCGTCGTCCACGTCAACACCTATGGCGGCGCCGACGTCACCGTGCCGCTCGGCGGCGTCAAGCAATCCGGCTTCGGCCGCGACAAGTCGCTGCACGCGCTGGAGAAGTATCTCGAACTGAAGACGGCATGGATTGCCCTTTGAGGAGCCGCCGGGTTCGCTGAGGACCTCACCGCTTCTCGACGCCCGCAGTCTTTTACTCCCTTCTTCAAAATTTTTGAGAGAATATTCCCGGCTTCAAGGAGAATGGCGAAAGGCGTTCTTTGATAAAATCGATAGAATTTCTGACGATGTGAACAAGGCTAGGCAATCCGCCTTGCTGCCATGACTTCACAACCGCAGAGATCAATCATGTCCGACCTCAACAACACTTTGTCCTCTTCCCCAAGGTCAACCCTGAACCGCCGCAGCGGCTTGGCTCTGCTGTTCGCATCGGCCGTCGCGATAGGCGCCCTGATGGCGCCGCATGCCTCCTTCGCCGAGGACAAGAAGGCGATCAAGGTCGGCATCATCAGCGGCGAGGACGAGGATGTCTGGCGCGTCGTGGTCGCTCAAGCCGCCGAGAAGGGCCTGAGCATCGAGACGGTGGTGTTCAACGACTATACCCAGCCCAACGAGGCGCTCGAACGCGGCGAGATCGACGCCAACGCCTTCCAGCACCAGCCCTATCTCGACAACCAGATCAAGACGCAGGGCTACCATATCGTGCGCGTCGGCTATACCGGCGTCTGGCCGATCGGCCTGTATTCCAAGAAGTACAAAGCGGTCGCCGACTTGCCCCAGGGTGCTGTCATCGGCGTGCCCAACGACCCGTCCAATGAAGGCCGGGCGCTGCGCGTGCTGCAGAATGAGGGCGTGATCAAGCTGAAGGACGGCACCGGCATCCTGGCCACCACCGCCGACATCGCCGAAAACCCCAAGAAGGTCGAGATCAAGGAACTCGACGCCGGCATCGTCGGCCGCTCGGTCGAGGACCTCGACGCAGCCGTGGTCAACACCGACTGGGCGCTGAAAAGCGGCTTGACACCGGAAAACCGCATCGCCCAGGAGCCGATCGCAGACAATCCGTACCGCAACTTCATTGCGGTCAAGGTCGGCAACGAGAACGAGGCCTGGGTGAAGACGCTGGTGGCGTCCTACCAGAACGAGGCGGTCAAAGCCGAGTTCGACAAGGTCTACAAGGGCACCGGCCTCAGCGCCTATTGAGCAATCCGGGCACGAAAGTGTCTGCTTTGACAAGAAAAGCGGTCCGCGCAACGCGCGGGCCGCAATCCTGTTTCGGGATCCGCGTATGAACCAGCATGTGACCGCAGCCATCGAGAACACGAACGACGCCGATGCACCGGCGCGGGACGTGGTGCGTCTTGTCGAGCTGAAGCGCCGCTTCGGCGCGACGGCGGCGCTCGACGGCATTTCCCTGACGGTGCGCAAGGGGGAGATCCTCGGCATCATCGGCCGCAGCGGCGCCGGCAAATCGACGCTGATCCGCTGCCTCAACGGGTTGGAGCGGCCCGATTCCGGCGAGGTGTTCATCGAGGGCCGCGAAATCAGCCGGCTCGGCGAGCGCGACCTGCAGCCGCTGCGGCGGCGCATCGGCATGATCTTCCAGCATTTCAACCTGCTGTCGGCCAAGACGGTCGAGGACAATGTGGCGCTGCCGCTGAAGATCGAGGGCCGGCCAAAGGCCGAGCGGCTGAATCGGGCGGCGGAACTGCTCGATCTCGTCGGCCTGTCGGAGAAAGCGAAAGCCTATCCGGCGTCGCTGTCGGGCGGCCAGAAGCAGCGCGTCGGCATCGCCCGGGCGCTGGCCGCGCGGCCGGCGCTGCTTCTGTCGGACGAAGCGACGTCAGCACTCGACCCGGAGACAACGCGGTCCATCCTCGCCTTGCTCAAGGACATCAACCGGCAACTTGGCCTGACCATCCTGCTGATCACCCACGAGATGGAGGTGATCCGCTCGATCGCCGACCGGGTGGCGGTGATCGACGCCGGACGCATCGTCGAGGAAGGGCCAGTCTGGTCTGTGTTCGCCGATCCACGGTCCGAGATCACAAGACGCCTGCTCGGCGCGATCCGGCCGCAACTG
This sequence comes from Mesorhizobium sp. M8A.F.Ca.ET.218.01.1.1, assembly GCF_004791165.1. Taxonomy (GTDB): domain Bacteria; phylum Pseudomonadota; class Alphaproteobacteria; order Rhizobiales; family Rhizobiaceae; genus Mesorhizobium. The sequence goes on from NZ_SRUZ01000001.1 coordinate 1,174,235, forward strand.
CCGCCGGAGCTGGCGGCGCGGCTGCTGCTCGCGGGTGGTACCGAAACGATCTTGCGCGTCGACGTTGCGGGCGAGCCTGCGCGCGGGCCGCTGCTGTCCGACCTTGCGAGAACCGTGCCCGGTGCCTTCCGGCTCGTCCATGGCGGCATCGACCATATCCAGCGAGAGCCGGTGGGGACGCTGTTCCTCTCCATCCCTGGCGGCGATGCGGGTCATCTCGCCGAGGTGATCGCTTTTCTAAAATCCCGCCAGGCGCGGGTGGAGGTGCTTGGCCATGTCGCCGATCCTGTTTGAGCTTCTGCTGCGGTCGATCTGGGAGACGGTGCTGATGACGGCCGCCTCCGGCCTAATCTCGCTGGTGTTCGGCCTGCCGCTCGGCCTGGCGCTGATCGCCACCGAACGCGGCGGCATTGCCGAAAGCCCGTGGGTGAATCGCGTGCTCGGCGCCGTCATCAACGGCTTCCGCTCGGTGCCGTTCATCATCCTTCTGGTGGCGCTGATCCCGGTGACGCGGCTGATCGTCGGCACTTCGATCGGCACCTGGGCGGCCATCGTGCCGCTGTCGATCGCCGCCACGCCCTACTATGCGCGGATTGCCGAAGTGTCGTTGCGCGAGGTCGACCACGGGCTGATCGAGGCCGCCCGCGCCATGGGCGGCAACCGCTGGACGATCATCCGCGAGGTGCTGGTGCCCGAGGCCCTGCCCGGCATCGTCGCCGGCTTCACGGTGACGCTGGTGACGCTGGTCGGCGCCTCCGCGATGGCCGGCGCCATCGGCGCCGGCGGCCTCGGCGACCTCGCCATCCGCTATGGCTATCAGCGGTTTGAAACCTCGGTGATGGTGGCGGTGGTGATCGTGCTGATCATCCTGGTCTGCGGCATCCAGTGGGTGGGCGATCGGCTGGTGGCGCGGCTCGACCGGCGAGGGTGAGGCGACTGATATTCAGGTTCGGCCGAACCTTCTGACTAAACAATCTTAGCGTTGGCGCCGCCCCTCACTGTGCTGCCGGACATCTCTCCCCGTAGAACGGGGAGAGAGAAGCTGGCCGTGACGCCGGCGCCCCTCTTGCAACGGCGATGATTGGCGAAATCGGCGACGGAGCGCCCCTCTCCCCGTCACTATACGGGGAGAGGATGCCGGCAGGCAGGTGAGGGGCAGCGCGGAGGATTGGCCGCTATGGCGCTGTGGGACGCGCACACACCAGGTTAGCCCCTCAACCTCGCCCCCTCCGGATCGAAGAACGGCATCGGCGCCACCACAGCGCGCACGGGCTGGCCGTCGACGGCGATGCTGAGCTCCGTTCCAACAGCCGTGAACGGCAACCGCAGATGCGCGGTGGCCAGCACCTTGCCGAGGGAATAGCCATGGTCGCTATAGGTGACCACGCCCACATCCTCGCCGTCGGCCAGCACCCTGGCATCGGTCGCGGCCGGCTTGTCGCCGTCGAGGATCAGGCCGGTCCAGCGCTCGTCGAGGCCCTTGTCGCGGATCTTGAGCAGCGCCTCGCGGCCGACGAAATCGTCCTTGTCGAACTTGATCCAGCGGTCGAGGCCGACATGGAACGGCGTGCGGCTCTCGTCCATGTCGATGCCATGCGCCGGATAGGCCTTTTCCAGGCCGAGCGTGAACATGGCCAGCACGCCATAGGGTTTCAGGCCGAAATCCCGGCCAGCCTTCATCAGCGCGTCCCAGACGGAGGCCGCCTCGTCCGCAGGCACGAACAGTTCGAAGCCGAGTTCACCGGTGACGCCGGTGCGGGAAATCATAACCTTTGTTTCGCCGATGCGGCCCGAGGTGAACGCCCAGCGCTTCAGGCCATCGAGATCGGCCTCCACGACCAGCGCCTTCAGGAGTTCGCGCGAACGCGGGCCCTGGATCGTGGGGAAAGCGACCGCCGCGGTGATGTCGGTCACATAGGCCTTGCGGCCCTCAGCATGATGCTGGAGCCAGGGCAGCATCTTCAGCCGGTTGACCGAGCCGGTCACCAGCATGAAATGCTCCGGCGCCAGCCGGAACACGGTGAGGTCGTCCATGATGCCGCCGTCCTCGCGGCAGACGGTGGAGTACCGGACATTGCCCGGTTTCATCGCCGCGGCGTCGTTGACGATGACATGGTTGACCAGCGCCTCGGCGTCCGGACCCTTGATGTCCATCTTGCCCATGGTGCTGAGGTCCTGCACGCCGACATTGGCGCGTGTGTTCAGGTGCTCGTCGGCAATGCCGGAATAGTATCTGGCCGAGATGAAATCGCCGCCGACCCGGCCCATGGTCGCGCCCAGCCCGACGATGCTGCTGTAGAAAGGGGAACGCCGCTCAGCCAAGATAGTCAAGCAGCGCCGGTGGCGATGGTGAGGGCGACGGAAGCGGCAAGCACGAAACGACCGAAAAGACGCATGTTCGGGATCTCCGTTGACTGGACAAATCTACGGGCTTTCATGCGGTCGGCGGTGACGGAAACGACACGTCATGCGGCGATCACGGCGCGGGGCGGCTCATCCGAGTCTGGTCAGCTTGCTTGTGCCTCGGTCCCGAACAGATCCTTGGCTTGCTCGGCTGTATAGTAGCCAAGCTGGACATCCCGAGCGACCAGTTTCGGGTCGCGCTCACGCGGATCGCCATAGCCGCCGCCGCCCGGCGTGCCGACGCGCACGCGGTCGCCGGCCTTGAGCGGGATGTCCTGCTCCTTGGAGAGGTGTGGCGGTATGTGTTCTTCGCCATCGCGGAAGACGGTCACGCTGTTGGGCTGGCCATCCTCCCCGCCAAGCGCGCCTTGCGGACCAAAACGGCCGTGATCCATGACGAAGGAGGCGCGCGCCTCGCCGCGCAGGATTTCGACCTCGTAGGCGAGGCCAAAACCGCCGCGATGCTTGCCGGCGCCACCCGATCCTTCGCGCAAGGCATAGTGCCGGTAGAGCACGGGAAAAGCCTGCTCCATGATCTCGACCGGCGGCGATTTCGAAATGCCGATGGTCGAGCAGCCATTGGTGAGGCCGTCATGGGCCGAATTGCCGCCATAGCCGCCGCCGGAGATCTGGTACATGACATAGTCGCGGCCGCGCGCCGGGTCGCTGCCCCCGAGCGCGAAATTGCCGCTGGAGCCGGCGGGAGCCGCCGTCACCTTGTCGGGCAGCGCCTGCACCATGGCGGCGAACACCGCCTCGGCGATGCGCTGCGAGACCTCGGCGGCGCAACCCGAGACCGGGCGCGGATACTTTGCGTCCAGGAAGGTGCCTTCCGGCCGCTTGACCTCGAGTGGCTCGAAGGCGCCGGCGCTGATCGGCACATCCGGGAAGATATGGCGCATGGCGAGATAGACCGACGACAAGGTCGTCGCCAGCACGCTGTTCATCGGCCCGGCGCAGGGCTTTGATGAGCCCGTGAAATCGAAGGTCAGCGCATCGCCCTTTTTCTCCACGGCGAGCGCGATGGTCAGCGGTTCGTTGACCACCCCGTCGGAATCGACGAAGGCCTTGGAGCGATAGGTGCCGTCGGGAATGGCGGATATGTTGGCGCGCATCTGCTCGGCGGCGCGTCGGCGCAGTTCGGCGATCGCCTTGGTAACCGTTTCATCTCCGTAACGATCCAGGATCCCGTTGAGCCTATCCTGGCCGATCAGCAGCGCGGCGGCCTGCGCCCTGATGTCGCCGATGCGCTGGTCGGCAACCCGGATGTTGGAGCAGATGATGGCGTAGATCTCTGGATCGAGCACGCCCTTCTTGAACAGCTTTACCGGCGGCAGCCGCAGGCCTTCCTGCTCGACGGCGGTCGCGGAAGCCGAGAACCCGCCCGGCACTGAGCCGCCAATGTCGGGCCAATGGCCGGTGTTGGACAACCAGCAGAAGATTTTTCCAGCGCGGTAGACAGGCATGACGAAGCGCACATCCATCAGATGCGTGCCGCCGAGATAGGGGTCGTTGACGATGTAGATGTCGCCCGGCTCCGGCGCCAGGCAGCGGCCGTCGGCGATCATCTCGATGACCGTTTTGGTCGAGTATTGCATGACGCCGACGAACACCGGCAGGCCCTGGCTGCCTTGGGCGATCAGCGAGCCATCGACGGCCGAATAGATGCCGTCCGAGCGATCATTGGCCTCGGCGATGACGGGCGAGAAGGCGGCGCGGGAAAAGGTCAGGTCCATCTCGTCGCAGACCTGCTGCAAGGCGGCCTGGAGAACCGAAAGCGTGATGGCGTCGAGACCGGTCATTGCTCAGTAATCCTCATGGCAGGGGCCGGACATGGAAGGCCTGAGACGTCGCGCCGCCCCTCATCGCCCGGCAGGGCGATGAGGGGCAGCGCGAGGCCGACTGTAAAAGGACAGAAACTAACAGACGAATTTCCCATCATTCCTTGCCCACATCGATGATGATGTTGCCGTCGGCGTCGCAGCGCGCGCGGTCGCCGGGTTCGAGCACGGTGGTGGCGTCCATCTGTTCGAGGATCGCCGGCCCTTCGATGATCGCATCGAGCGGCAGCTTTTCCCTGATGTACACCGGCGTGTCGTGCCAGCGTCCGCCATACCAGACCGGCCGGATTTCGCGCCGCGCCTCTTCCAGCGTCTTTGCCCGCCCGGCCGGGTCGATCAGGCGTGACAAGTCGATCGCCGGGCGCATCCCGGTGACCGAGGTGTTGAGGTTGACGAGGTTGGCGCGGATTTCGGGCAGCTCGACCTTGAAGCGAGCGAAATAGGCTTTCTCGAACAGGCCCTGCAATGCAGCTCGCGTTACCGAGGAGGACGGCAACGGCACGTTGATGATGTGGGTCTGGCCGACGAACTGCATGTCCGCGGAGTGGGTGACGCGGATCGTTGCCGGCTTCACCGCTTCCTTGGCGATCAGTTCCTCGCCTTCGTTCCGGTGCCGTTCCAATACTTGGTGGAGCCGGCTTTCATCAAGCAGGGCCACTGGCTGGTTGATGGTGTTGACGAAGTCGTGGCGCAGATCGGCGACGACGCAGCCAAGCGCATTGGTGATGCCGGGACGTGCCGGCACCAGCACTTTGGGCAGGCCGAGTTCGCGGGCGAGCGCCGTCGCATGCAGCGGCCCGGCGCCGCCGAAGGCGAACAGCGCGAAATCGCGGGGATCGTGGCCGCGCGATACGGATACCATGCGGATGGCGCCGGCCATCTTCATATTGCCGAGCCTGAGCACCGCGCCAGCCGCTTCGACGCCGGAGAGGCCGGTCGACTTGCCGATCCGGTCCTCGAAAATGCCGGTCACGCGCTCCGCTGTGACCGGATTGTCGACGGCCAGCAATTTCTTCGGCGCCAGCCGGCCGAGCACCAGGTTGGCGTCGGTGATGGTCGGCTCGGTGCCGCCGCGCCCGTAGCAGATTGGGCCGGGATTGGCGCCCGCGCTTTCCGGGCCGATCTGGATCAGTCCGGCCGCATCGACGCGGGCGATCGAACCGCCGCCGGCGCCGACCGTATGCACCGCCACCATCGGGACATGGATCGGCATGGCGTATTCGATCTCGATCTCGTTCGAGACCGCCGGCTCGGCGTTGCGGATCAGCGCCACGTCGGTCGAAGTGCCGCCCATGTCGTAGGTGACGAGGTTTTCGAAGCCGGCGCGCTTGCCCGTATAGGCGGCGGCGATGACGCCGGAGGCGGGGCCTGACATCACGGTCTTTGCCGATTCACGTGTGACGAAGCGGGCCGATATCATGCCGCCATTGCCGTTCATGATCAGGAAGTCTCGGGCATAGCCCTTGTCGGCCAATTCCTTGCGCAGCCGCTCGACATAGCGCTCCAGGATCGGCTGCACCGAGGCATTGACCGAGGCGGTTACCCCGCGCTCGAATTCGCGTGCCTCCGATAGCAGCGCGTGGCCGGTGGTGATGTAGCCGTTCGGCCAGAATTCGGCGGCGATTTCGGCGGCGCGCCGTTCATGTGACGGGTTGGCGTAGGAATGCAGGAAGTGGATGACGAGGGATTCGCAACCGGCGCCGATCAGCGCCTGTACGGCATCGCGCATTTCTGCCTCGTCGAGCGGCGTTCGGATGGCGCCTGATGCCTCGACGCGTTCGGACACCTCCAGCCGCAAATTGCGCGGGATGACCGGAACGAAGGTGCCCGTCATGCCATAGGGCTGCGGCCGCGTACGCCGGCCAAGCTCGATCACGTCGCGAAAACCGCGCGTGGTGATCATGCCGGTTCTGGCCAGCCGGCGCTCCAGCACCGCGTTGGTGGTGGTGGTCGTGCCATGCACGATGAGATCGATGCCGTCGACCGGAAAGCCGGTGGCGCCAAGCGCCGAAACCACGCCAAAGGCCTGGTTGTCGACCGTAGTCGGGGTCTTGGCCAGATACACCTTGCCGCCGTCCTTGCCGTCGATCAGGAGCAGGTCGGTGAAGGTTCCGCCGACATCGATGCCGGCGACGACGCTGCCCAGGGAATCCGGCGGCTGCACCGAAAAATTCTCTTTCATTGTCGAAACCCGAAATGCTGGGACTACGGATATGCCGCAGTTTGGAAAGGTGTTTTACGGCGGCATCTTGACGCAAATATCGTTTGTATACTAATAAATTCTCGACACAAGAGCTTACCGCCTCGCAGTGTGTGCAAGGCACGCCGGAACCTGAATGGTTCGGGCGCGCACGGGAAAGTTTGGCGCCCGCGTCTGTAATTGGGCGAGAAGGTTGGAATTGATGAACACCACGCCCGCGTTCAATACCGCTGAAGCCCGCCCGCTGCAGTTTCCGATTCCGGCCAATGTCTATGCCGAAACCGTCGTCTCGGTGAAGCACTATACCGACCGGCTGTTCTCGTTCCGCATCACCCGTCCGCAGTCGCTGCGCTTCCGCTCGGGCGAGTTCGTGATGATCGGCCTGCCCAATGCCGAGAAGCCGGTGTACCGCGCTTACTCCGTCGCCAGCCCGGCCTGGGACGAAGAGCTGGAATTCTTCTCGATCAAGGTGCCGGACGGCCCGCTGACCTCGGAACTGCAGAAGATCCAGGTCGGCGACACGGTCATCATGCGCCAGAAGTCGACCGGCACGCTGGTCGTCGACGCGCTGACCCCGGCCAAGCGCCTGTTCATGATTTCGACCGGCACCGGCATCGCGCCCTTCGCCAGCCTGCTGCGCGACCCCGACACCTACGAGAAGTTCGACCAGCTCATCCTGACCCATACCTGCCGCGACAATGCCGAGCTGATCTATGGCCAGGAACTGGTGGCGGCACTGGAAAGCGACCCGCTGATCGGCGAGCTGACCGCCGGCCGCGTCACGCTCTACAATTCGACGACACGCGAAGAGTCGGCGCGCATGGGCCGCATCACCGCGCTGATCGGTTCGGGCAAGTTTTACAGCGATCTCGGCATCGAGAAGCTCAATCCGGAAACCGACCGCATCATGATCTGCGGCTCGATGCATATGCTGAAGGACGTCAAGGAGCTGGCCGAAAGCCTCGGCTTCCAGGAAGGTTCGCTCAGCCACCCCTCGAGTTTCGTCGTCGAACGCGCCTTCGTCGGCTGAGGCCCGCGGGTCTCCCAGAAACCTTGTTTTGACCTTCCGGTCAAAAATCAGCTGCTTTCGCGGCCTTTTTCAGCTATCCCTCGCTTGAGGACTCGTGAAGCACGGCTTCGCGGGCTATCTTCGTGCGTGTCGCCCAAAAGTGTCGAACGGCTTTGGGAGAACGATGCGCACCAAGACATCAAGCGCACGCCGCTGAATGAAAGGGCAGGAGATGAGCAGCACAATCCGCGAAGCCGATCTTGGCACCAAGGTGACGCCGCTGCCGGCACGCGCCGCCGCCAACACGCCGGTGCCGCTGGATCATCACATCGCGCGCAATCCCGGCCTGAAACTCGATCTCGGTTTTCTGGAATCGGTGCGCAGCGTCAACCGCTCGGCGCTGGAGCGCCGCGTCGTCAGCCTGACCAAGCGGCGCTCGATCAAGGCCGACAACCAGGCCGCCTGGCTGCTGCGGGCGATCGCCTGCATGGACCTGACGACACTGAACTCCAACGACACCGAGGAGCGCGTGCGCCGGCTCTGCGCCAAGGCGATCAACCCGCTGCGCCGCGACATCATGGAAGGCCTCGGCATTGCGGGCGAAACCATCCGGCCGGCCGCCGTCTGCGTCTATCATCCCTTCGTTGCCACGGCCGTTGACGCCGTGCGCGGCACCGGCATCCATGTCGCCGCCGTCTCCACCGCCTTCCCGCACGGCCTGGCGCCGCTGTCGACCCGCCTGCAGGAAATCGAGGCCTCGGTGAAGGACGGCGCCGACGAGATCGACGTCGTCATTCCGCGCGGCCTGGTGTTCGGGGCCAAGTGGCGCGAGCTCTACAACGAAATCGTCTCTATGCGTGCCGCATGCGGGGACGCGCATCTGAAGGTCATCCTCGGCACCGGTGACCTCGCCACGCTGCGCAATGTCATGCTGGCCTCAATGGTGGCGATGATGGCGGGCGCCGATTTCATCAAGACCTCGACCGGCAAGGAAAGCGTCAACGCCACGCTGCCCGTCGGGCTTGCCATGGTGCGTGCCATCAGGGCCTATTTCGAGGAAACCGGCTATCTCATCGGTTTCAAGCCGGCCGGCGGCATTTCCACCGCGAAAGTGTCGCTCGACTGGCTGGTGCTGATGAAGGAAGAGCTCGGCCGGCCATGGCTGGAGCCCGAGCTGTTCCGCTTCGGCGCGTCGAGCCTGCTCACCGACATCGAGCGGCAGCTCGAGCATCATCTGACCGGGCATTATTCGGCCAATCACCGCCACGCGATGGCGTAAGGCGAGCGAGGCCTTGAACGTGGAGCCCTACGGCGCCCCCCTGACAATTATCTGGAGCCCCGCCTGATGAACATTCTCGAACGCTATCACGCCATGGAATACGGCCCGGCGCCGGAGGCGCGCAATGAAGCTGATGCCTGGCTCGCGGCGCGCGATTTCGGCAAGGCGCTGTTCATCGGCGGCGATTGGAAGGCGGCGAGCGGCGGCAAGACTTTCGAGACCAGCGAACCGTCTTCCGGCAAGTTGCTGGCCAAGATTTCGGACGCCAACGCCGCCGACATCGACGCGGCCGTCGCGGCGGCCACGAAAGCGCTGCCGAAATGGAGCGCCAGTTCGGGCTACCAGCGCGCGAAGGTGCTCTACGCCATCGGCCGCGCCATGCAGCGCCACCAGCGGCTGTTCGCGGTGCTTGAGACAATCGACAATGGCAAGCCGATCCGCGAGAGCCGCGATATCGACGTGCCGCTGGCCATCCGCCATTTCATCCATCACGCCGGCTGGGCACAGGCGCTGGACAGGGATTTCCCTGGCCACAAGGGTGTCGGCGTCGTCGGCCAGATCATCCCGTGGAATTTCCCGCTGCTGATGCTGGCCTGGAAGATCGCGCCCGCACTCGCGGCGGGCTGCACGGTGGTGCTGAAGCCGGCCGAATTCACGCCGCTCACATCAATCCTGTTCGCCGAAATCTGCGAACGCGCCGGCGTGCCGAAGGGCGTCGTCAACATCGTCCAGGGCGGCCCGGAAGCAGGCGCGGCGATCGTCAACCATCCCGGCATCCAGAAGATCGCCTTCACCGGCTCGTCCGAGGTCGGCAAGATCATCCGCAAGGCCACCGCCGGCTCGGGCAAGAAACTGTCCCTTGAGCTTGGCGGCAAATCGGCCTTCATCGTCTTCGAGGACGCCGATCTCGACAGCGCCGTCGAAGGCCTCGTCGACGGCATCTGGTTCAACCAGGGCCAGGTCTGCTGCGCCGGTTCGCGCCTCTTGGTACAGGAAGGCATCGCCGACGCCTTGATCGCCAAGGTCAAGACGCGAATGAGCCGGTTGCGAGTCGGCAGCCCACTCGACAAGAACACCGATATCGGCCCGCTGGTCGACCTCACCCAGCTCGACCGCGTCAAGGGACTGATCGCCGAGGGTGCCCGGCAGGGCGCCGTCTGCTGGCAGCCGGATGCAACGCTGCCGTCTTCCGGCTACTATCATCTGCCGACGCTGGCAACGAGTGTTTCGCCGGCTAATATCCTGGCGCAGGAGGAAGTGTTCGGGCCTGTGCTTGCCACCATGACCTTCCGCAACACCGAGGAAGCGATCGAGATCGCCAACAACACACGCTACGGGCTCGCTGCCTCGGTGTGGAGCGAGAACGTCAATCTCGCGCTCCATGTGGCGCCTCAGCTGAAGGCCGGCGTGGTATGGGTTAACGGCACCAACATGTTCGACGCCGCCTGCGGCTTCGGCGGCTACCGCGAGAGCGGCTTCGGCCGCGAGGGCGGGCGCGAGGGCATGTTCGAATATCTATCGGCAAAATTGCCGCTCGGTTCGGTCATCAAGCCGGCGGCGTCGTCCGCTCGGCCCGTCGAGCAGGCCGACGGCGACGCCATCGACCGCACGGCAAAGCTGTTCATCGGCGGCAAGCAGGTGCGGCCGGACGGCAATTATTCGCTTGGTATCGCCACCGCCAAGGGCAAGCTCGCCGGCGAAGTCGGGCTCGGCAGCCGCAAGGATATCCGTGACGCCGTTTCAGCCGCGCGCGCCTGCAAGGCCTGGCCGGAGGCAACCGCCTATAACAGGTCCCAGGTGCTCTATTACCTGGCCGAGAACCTTTCCGGCCGTGCCAGCGAGTTTGCCGCCCGCCTCACCGAACTGACCGGGGCCAACGCCAAGGCGGCGCGGGACGAGGTCGAACAGTCGATTGAGCGGCTGTTCCTCTACGCCGGCCTCGCCGACAAGTTCGAGGGCCGGGTGCACCAGCCGCCGGCGCGTGCCGTGACGCTGGCGTTGCATGAGCCGGTCGGCGTCGTCGGCATCGTCGCGCCCGACAATCAGCCCTTGCTCGGCTTCATCTCGCTGGTCGCGCCGGCGCTGGCCATGGGCAACACGGTGGTGGCCGTGCCGTCGGAACGCCACCCGCTGCTGGCCACCGATCTCTATCAGGTCATCGAATATTCCGACGTGCCCGCCGGCGCCATCAACATCGTTACCGGCCGCACGGCGGAGCTTGCAGGCGTGCTGGCCAAGCATGACGACGTCGACGGGCTCTGGCTGTTTGCCGACGCCGACACCTGCGCCAAGGCGGAAGCCGACTCCGTCGGCAACCTCAAGCGCGTCTGGAGCGGCAATGGCCGCAGCCTCGACTGGGCCTCGGAAGAAGCCGCCGGTGACGCCTTGCTGCGCCGCGCCATCGAGGTGAAGAATGTCTGGGTGCCTTACGGCGACTGATGTTCGCACTTGGTGATCGCGTTCGGGCTTGACGCCCGGACGCATGTTCTTTAACGAGAAAAAACATCTTTATCAGTGAACTGGCACAGGCCGCACGATCGCGCCTGACTGGCACATGACGCCTTCGCCGGTCGCCGATAAAGGCAATTGACCCAAGCAGGCGAGGAAAAGATATGGCGGATCTGGCAGGCAAGGTCGTTGTCATCACGGCGGCGGCGCAAGGCATCGGCAAGGCAAGCGCGCTGGCCTTCGCCAAGGCCGGCGCCACCGTCCATGCCACCGACATCAACGAGACGCTGCTGGCGGAACTCGCCAAGACCTCCGGCATCAAGACCCGCAAGGTCGATGTCCTCAATGACGAGGCGGTCAACTCGGCCTTCGCCGAGATCGGCCGTGTCGACGTGCTGTTCAACTGCGCCGGTTTCGTCCATTCCGGCTCGATCCTCGAGATGAAGGATGGCGACCTCGATTTCGCGCTCAACCTCAACGTTCGCGCCATGGTCCGCACCATCCGCGCCGTGTTGCCGGGCATGCTGGAGCGCGGCGACGGATCGATCATCAACATGGCCTCGCTGGCGAGCTCGACCAAGGGTGTACCGAACCGCTTCGTCTATGGCCTGAGCAAAGCCGCGGTCATCGGCCTGACCAAGGCGGTCGCGGCCGACTATGTCGGCAAGGGCATACGCTGCAACGCCATCTGCCCCGGCACGGTCGAGAGCCCTTCGCTGGAGGACCGAATGCACGCGCAGGGCGACTACGAAGCCGCGCGTGCCGCCTTCATCGCCCGCCAGCCGATGGGCCGGCTCGGCACGCCGGAAGAGATTGCCGATCTCGCCGTCTACCTGGGCGGCGCCACCTACACATCGGGGCAGGCCTACAATATCGACGGCGGCTGGTCGATCTGAGCGCTGCCCGGAGACAATCGCGGGCACCGGGCGATCGGGTTTGGCGAAGGATCGGGAAGTCTGAAAATCCCGCTCGCCGGCTGTCAAAACAGGCTGCCTGCGCTTGTCGTGAAGCAGGCCGGTGGCTAGGGTCCGCCCGGTTCCGAAAGGGCTGATGCCTCGGCGGAGAGTTTGTAGAACGGCCGCGAGGCCGCAATCAGGAGAAGATGCATGAAACTGCTGCGCTATGGCGAGGTGGGAAGCGAACGTCCCGGCCTGCTCGATGCGGATGGAACGATCCGCGATCTCTCCGCCCATGTCGCCGATATCGCCGGCACCACGCTTCATCCGGCCTCGCTCGACATGCTGTCGAAGCTCGATGCGAAGTCGCTGCCGGCGGTTTCCGGCAAGCCTCGGCTCGGCGCCTGCGTGGCCGGCACCGGCAAGTTCATCTGCATCGGCCTCAACTATTCCGACCACGCCGCCGAAACCGGCGCCACCGTGCCGCCGGAGCCGATCATCTTCATGAAGGCAAGCTCGGCCATTGTCGGCCCCGACGATGACGTGCTGATCCCGCGCGGCTCGGAGAAGACCGACTGGGAAGTCGAGCTCGGCGTGGTCATCGGCAAGACCGCGAAGTATGTCAGCGAAGCCGATGCGCTCGACTACGTCGCCGGTTACTGCGTCTCCCATGACGTGTCCGAACGCGCTTTCCAGGCCGAGCGCCAGGGCCAGTGGACCAAGGGCAAGAGCTGCGACACGTTCGGTCCGACCGGCCCGTGGCTGGTGACCAAGGACGAAGTATCCGACCCGCAGAACCTCAAAATGTGGCTGACCGTCAACGGCAAGACGATGCAGAACGGTTCGACCAAGACCATGGTCTACGGCGTCGCCTATCTCGTCTCCTACCTCAGCCAGTTCATGTCGCTGCACCCCGGCGACATTATTTCGACGGGCACCCCGCCCGGCGTCGGTCTCGGCATGAAGCCGCCGGTGTTCTTGAAGGCCGGCGATGTGGTGGAGTTGGGGATCGAGGGCCTGGGGCAGCAGAAGCAGACGTTTAGGGCTGACGTTTAAGTCAGCGATCCTTGCGAAGCTTGCGCCGCCCCTCATCCGCCTGCCGGCACCTTCTCCCCGTATAGCGACGGGGAGAAGGGAAGCGCTCCAGCGTTGGCGACCCCCTCTCCCCGTTCTTCACGGGGAGAGGGTAAGGGTGAGGGGCAGCGCCGACCTACGCTGAAACACTACTTCAGCACTTTCCCATCAGCGCCAAACCGATAGGTCCTCGTCGGATCAGGCGTCGCATAAAGCGTGGCGCCGGGTTCCGCGTCGTAGACGCCGAAAATCCGCACGGTGATCAGCCCGGCCTTCTCGCAGTCGAGATAGAGATTGGTGTCGGCGCCGAGATGCTCGGCATGGACGACCGTGCCCTTCCAGGCGCCGGATTTCGGATCGACGGTCAGATGCTCCGGCCGCACGCCGATGGTCTTGGCTGTCTCGCCGAGGCGGGCGCCGTCGACGAAATTCATCTTGGGCGAGCCGATGAAGCCGGCGACGAACTCGTTTGCCGGCGAATTGTAGAGCTCCATCGGGCCGCCGATCTGCTCGATTTTTCCCGCGTTGAGCACGACGATCTTGTCAGCCAGCGTCATCGCCTCGACCTGGTCGTGGGTGACGTAGATCATCGTCGCCTTGAGGCGGCGGTGCAACTGCGCGATTTCCAGCCGCGTGTTGACGCGCAACGCGGCATCGAGGTTCGACAGCGGCTCGTCGAACAGGAACAGTTTCGGCTCGCGCACCACGGCGCGGCCGATGGCGACGCGCTGGCGCTGGCCGCCGGAGAGCTCCGCCGGCCGCCTTTCCAGGTACGGTTCCAGCGACAGCATGGACGAGGCGATGCCGATGCGGCGGTCGATCTCCGCCGCGGGGGTGTTCGCCTGCTTGAGGCCGAGGCCCATATTGTTTTTCACCGTCAGATGCGGATAGAGCGCATAGGTCTGGAACACCATGGCGATGCCGCGTTTCGCCGGCGGCGTGACGGAGACGTCCTCGCCATCGATCAGCACCCGGCCCGAGGTCGAATCCTCCAGCCCGGCGATGACCCGGAGCAAGGTCGACTTGCCGCAACCCGAAGGGCCGACAAAGACGACGAACTCGCCATCCGTCACTTCGAGATCGATGCCCTTCAGCACCTCGACCGGCCCAAAGGCCTTTTTCACATTCTCGATATTTAGCGAGCCCACGGCTTCTTCCTGTCGTTAGAGTTTGACGGCTGCGCCGCTGCGAACGCTCTCGTCGGCGGCAAGGCAGACGGCGAGCGACCGCACCGCATCGTCCATGTGGCGGGTCAGGTCCAGGTCCTCGCGGATTGCCTTGAGGACAAAAGCCTGTTCGAGATCACACAAGTCCTGATGGCCGGGTTCGCCTTCCATGGACAGCATCTCGTCCGGCTTTAGGAACTTGCCGTCCGTGCCGGTCGCCGCACTGTGCAGGCGGATGGTCGAGGTTTTGGTGTGGGTGTCGATGTCGTCGGACTTCACGCCCTCCTTCATGACGATCGACACGCAGCCCTTGGGCGAGATGACGTCCTTCACGAAGAAGGCGGTTTCCGAAATCATCGGGCCCCAGCCGGCCTCGTACCAGCCGACCGAACCGTCATCGAAGAGCACCTGCAGATGGCCGTAATTGTACATGATGGGCGCCACCTCGTCGGTCAGCCGCACGCCCATGCCGCGCACTTCGACTGGTCTCGCGTCGGTGATCTGCAGCATGACGTCGAGATAGTGCACGCCGCAATCGACGATCGGCGAGGTCGTCTGCATCAACTGCTTGTGCGTCTCCCAGGTGTGGCCCGAGGATTGCTGGTTGAGGTTCATGCGGAAGACGTAGGGGCCGCCCAACTTGCGCGCCTCGGCGATCAGCCGCACCCAGGAGGGGTGATGGCGCAGGATATAACCGATCACCAGTTTTTTGCCATTGGCCTTGGCGGCGGCGACCACGCGTTTGGCGTCGGCGACCGTCGTTGCCAGCGGCTTTTCGACGAAGACGTGGCAGCCGGACTCGAACGCCTTCACCGCATAGTCGGCATGGCTGTCGGAATAGGTGGCGATGCAGGCGACATCGGGCCTTTCGTCGCGCAGCACCTCGTCGAAGGAGCGCCGGATGCCGTAGGCGGCCAGCCCGCCCGGCAGCGGCACGTCGGAACGGTTGATCAGGGCGGCGATCTCAAAGCCTGGATTGGTGTGATAGGCCAGCGCGTGACTGCGCCCCATATTGCCGAGCCCGGCGACGACGACACGAAGGGGTCTTTCTGAACTCACTTGACGGCTCCGGAAGTAATGCCGCGGATCAGCTGCCGCGAGAAAATGACGTAGAGGATCAGCACCGGCAGGATCGCCAGCGAGAGTGCCGCCAGGATGGCGTTCCAGTTGGTGACGAACTGGCCGAGGAAAAGCTGGGCGCCGAGCGTCACCGTCTTGGTCTCTTCGGACGGCGCCAGGATCAGCGGGAACCACAGGTCGTTCCAGATCGGGATCATGGTGAAGACGGCGACGGTCGCCATGGACGGCCGCACCAGCGGCACCACCAGGCGGAAGAAGATGGTGTACTCCGACAGGCCGTCGATGCGGCCGGCATTCTTCAGATCGTCGGACACCTGCTTCATGAATTCGGACAGGATGAAGACGGCCAGCGGCAGGCCCTGCGCGGTGTAGACCAGGATCAGCGCCGTCAGCGTGTTGACCAGCCCGCTCGCCACCATCAGCTGCAGGATGGCGACAGTGGCGAGCCGGATCGGGATCATGATGCCGAGCGCCAGGTAAAGCCCCATCAGCGTGTTGCCGCGAAAGCGGTATTCCGACAGCGCGAACGCCGCCATGGCGCCGAACAGCAGCACGAAGAACAGCGAGCCGACGGTGACGACGAGACTGTTCTGGAAATAATGGATGAAATCGCCCTGGCCGATCACCGTGGTGTAGCCGATCATATCGAAGGTTTTCGGCGTCGGCGGCGTCAGCGGCGCGCCGAAGATGCCGGCGCGCGACTTGAACGAATTCATGATGACCAGAACCACCGGGAAAAGCGCGATCACCGTGTAGGTCAAGAGGATCGCGTGGGCGCCGATGGTGCGGGGGAGTGAACGGGTGGCGATGCTCATCTCTTGCCCCTCAGAACTGGTAGCGACGCAGGCGCGTCTGGATGAGGAAGAGGTAGACGCAGACACCGCCGAGGATGATCAGGAACATGATCGTGGCGATGGTCGCGCCCATGTTGGGATCGCCGACCTGCAGCTGGAAGCCGAAGAAGGCGCGGTAGAGGAAGGTGCCGAGAATATCGGTCGAATAGTTCGGCCCGGCGAGCGCGCCTTGCGCCGTGTAGATCAGGTCGAAGGCGTTGAAATTGCCGACGAAGGTGAGGATCGAAATGATGCCGATCGACGGCAGGATCAGCGGCAGCTTGATCTTCCAGAACTGCGACAGTCCGGTGATGCCATCGCATTCAGCCGCCTCGATCACCTCGTCGGGGATCGACAGCAGGGCGGCATAGATCAGCATCATCGGGATGCCGATGAACTGCCATACCGACACCAGGCTGAGCGCGGTCAGCGCGTATTGCTCCTTGCCGAGCCACGGCGTGAACAGGCTTTTCAGGCCGACGAAATCGAGCAGATGCGGCGCCACGCCCCACAGCGGCGACAGGATCAGCTTCCAGGCGAAGCCGACGATGACGAAGGACAGAATGGTCGGCACGAAGATCGCCGTGCGGTAGAAGGCCGAGAACCGAAGCTTCGGGCTGGACAGGAGGGCGGCCAAAAGCACGCCGACCGGGTTCTGCACCAGCATGTGGATGATGAAGAACCAGACATTGTTCCTGAGCGCATTCCAGAAATTGACCGACCAGTTGGGGTCGCCGAACAGGGTGCGGAAATTGTCCAGGCCGACGAAGACCTGGGACTGGTCAACGTTGCGGAACAGCGAGAGCTGCAGCGTGCCGGCCAGCGGCAGGATCATGATCGCCGTATAGACGAGCACCGCCGGCGCCAGGAAGACGGCGATATGCCAGCGGAACGGTCTTTTCGGTCGTGTTTGTGCGGCCATGAGTTCGGTCCCCGCCGTCTCTCGGTTCAGACGATATGATGCTAGATGACGCCTCGATGCACGGCCGAATGTTCTTGCCGGTGAGGCAACAACAAAGCCTGCGACTGGTCAGCCAGCCTTCCCCAACAAGAGCAAGGGTAAGGCCGAGAGGCGATGCCGACAATCGCTATCTGAACTGCCAGGTAGTCCGGAACCGGCCGGGCATGCGCCCAGCCGGCTCCGTTGCCTGAGCTCTTACTTCGCCGGATGATACCAGCTGTCGAGACCGGTCTGCAGCTTCTTGGCCGCGGCTTCGGGCGTATCGGTGCCGTTGATGACGTTGGCCGATTCAACCCAGGTCTCGTTTTCGAGATTCGGCGTGCCGCGCGACAGGATCTGGTAGGTCGAGCGGATCGTCGACTTGCACTTGCCGCGCCAGGAGACGAATTCCTGCGCCAGCGGGTCTTCCATCTTCACCGGCGAGGAGTTCAGGCTGAAGAAGCCCGGCAGCGCGTTGGCATAGATGGTGGCGAAATCAGGCGAAGCCACCCAGGACAGGAAGGTCTTGGCCGCGTCGGCGTGCTTGGAGGCTGCGTTCAGGCCCATGCCGATGTCGGTATGGTCCGAGATGTAGCAGGTGTCGCCGGCCTTCTCGACCGGCGGCGGGAAGGCGCCCATCTTGAACTGGGCCTGCGTGTTGAACAGGCCGATTTCCCACGAGCCGGCCGGGTAGATGGCGGCGCGGCCGAGCGTGAACAGGTTCTGGCTGTCCGGATAGGTCTGAGCCTCGAAGCCGTCGCCCAGATAAGGCTTCCACTTGGCCAGTTCCTCATAGGGAGCGACCCAGTCCTTGTCGGTCAGCTTCTGATCGCCCTTGATCAGTGCCGCGCGGCCGTCCTCGCCCTTCCAGTAGTTGGGGCCGATGTTCTGGTAGCCCATGGTCGCGGCTTCCCAGAGGTCCTTGGTGCCCATCGCCATCGGGATGTAGGTGCCGTCGGCCTTGATCTTGTCGAGCGCGGCGAAGAATTCGTCGCGGGTCTGCGGCACCTTGATGCCGAGTTTGTCGAAGGCGTCCTTGTTGTAGATGAAGCCATGGATGACGGAGGCCATCGGTACGCAGAAGCTCGCCTTGCCGTCATCGGTCTGCCAAGCGGACTTGGCGACGGGCGAGAAGTTTTCCATGCCGGGCAGCGCCGAGAGATCGGCAAGGTTGCCCTTCTTGAACAGTTCGAGCGACTTGTCGAACGGGCGGCAGGTGATCAGGTCGCCCGCCGAACCGGCAGCGAGCTTGGCGCCGAGCGCGGCATCATATTCCGTCGGAGCCGATGGTGCGAACACCACCTTGATGCCGGGGTTCTTGGCTTCGAAGGCCGGGATCAGCTTGTCCTTCCAGATGGCGAGGTCGTCGCCGCGCCAGCTTTCGATGTTGAGCGTTACGTCCTCGGCGTGAGCCAGCCCGGCCGAGCCGAGAATGCTTGTGCCCAGAAGCAGTGCCGTCAGTAGTTTCGTTGTCATGCTCAGTCTCCCTGTTGACCTTTTTCAGGTTCCGTTTTGATGAGAACAGAGGCGTTGCGCCCCTTGCTCCCCTCGATTGCTGAAAGCGCCGGCCGCAGCTTCTGGCCGGTCCCTTCCAACAGTTTCTCGGCCGCGTCGGCGCTGTCGGCGCCGGCGGCAAGCAAAATGGCGGTCTTGACCGCGCCGCCGCTCTTTTCGAGCAGGCTGGCGGCCTCTTCCTGGCCGCGGCCGCTGACGGCGGCGACGATGCGCGCCGCCCGGTCGCGCAGCTTCATGTTGTCGGCCATGAGGTTGACCATGTAGCCGTCATGAACATGACCAAGATGAATGGCGGTCAGCGTCGACAGCATGTTGAGCGCGATCTTCTGCGCCGTGCCGGCACCCATGCGGGTCGAGCCGGCAATGACTTCCGGCGGGGTTTCGAGCAGGATGGCGGTGTCGGCCTGCCGCAGCAGAGCCGAACCCCTGTTGTTGGCAATGCCGATGGTGACGGCACCCCGTCGCCGCGCATCCTCGATGGCGCGCACCGCGTAGGGGGTCGTGCCGCTGGCGGAAAGTGCGATCAGGCAATCGCCCGCGCCGATGCCGGCATTGGCGACCGCGGTCGAGGCCTCCTCCGTATCATCCTCGGGCCCGCCGGCCAGTGTCTTGAATGCTTCGTCGCCGCCGGCGATCAGGATGGCAATGCGGTCGCGCTGGATGCCGAACGTGCCCGGCAGTTCCAGCGCGTCGGCCAGCGCCATCAGGCCGGAGCTGCCGGCCGCGGCGTAGGCAAGCTTGCCGCCGCTGCTCAGGCAGCCGGCAATGATCTCGGCTGCCCTGGCGATGGAAGGAATGGCGTTGCGGACCGCTTTCGCGGCCTCGACCTGCGCATCGGCCAGCGAGCCGAGGATCGCTTCGGGCGCCTGGATATCCAGCCCCTCGGCATTCCCATGCAGCGCTTCGGTGCGCATTTCGGCCATCCCAGTTCCTCCAATCCACAAAACAATACCAAAAAAATACCACTTGTCCACACACATTAACGAATTCGCGGACAGGGAATCGCTGAGCCGACGAATTACGCAAGTTTTTCAATAAAATACGGCTTAATCTTTTTGAAACGGAAATTAACTCTTGGCTATTGGTATTTTATTGGTATTATCCGCCCGGAGGAGAAATCGCGTGAAATTCGTGCTCGGTATCGATGGCGGCGGCACCAGCTGCAGGGCCGCCCTGGCAACAGTCGACGGCGCCGTCATCGGCCGCGCCAAAAGCGGCGCCGCCAACATCCGCACCGACCTCACCGGCGCCCGCTCGAACATCGTCGATGCGGCGCGGCAGGCCTTCATCGCCGCCGGGCAGGACCCGGACCTGATCCCGCAAACACCCGCCATTCTCGGACTTGCGGGCGCCAATGTCGGAACCTATCGGCAGCAGCTCGAAGCGATCCTGCCGTTCAGCACCAGCCGCGTCGAGACCGACGCCGAGATCGCGCTCGAGGGCGCTGTCGGTTCCGGTGACGGCGCGATGGCGATCCTGGGCACCGGCACAGCCTATATGGCGCGCAAGAATGGCAAATCGCGCGCCATTGGCGGCTGGGGGTTCCAGGTCGGCGACCAGGGCAGCGGCGCCCGCATCGGCCGCGACCTGCTTGAACAGACACTGCTCGCGCATGATGGCGTGCGCCAGGCCTCGCCGCTGACCGACAGCATGATGGCCGTTTTCCGCAACAATCCCGAGGACGTGGTCGAGTTTACCACCAACGCCAAACCGGGCGATTTCGGCGGCTTCGCGCCGAAAGTGTTCGAGCACGCGCAAAAAGGCGACATCGTCGCCAACTGGATCCTCGACAAGGCGGTCGCCGATGTCGAGGCATCGCTCGGCGCGCTCGACCTCGCGGCCGGCGCGCCGCTCTGCCTGCTCGGCGGGCTGGCGCCGCTCTATGCGCCGCGCTTGTCGGCACGCTACCGCGCCCTGCTGAAGGAACCGCTCGACGATGCGCTAGGCGGTGCCGTTCAGATGGCGGCGCGTCTGTTCGCCAGGACGGAGGCCGCACGATGAGCGATGCCGCCGACCAGATCTTCGCCGCGCTCAAACAATCCTCGCAAAGCGGTGCGCCGCTTTACCTGCAATTGCGCAAAAGCATCGAGGACGCGGTCAATCGCGGCCTGATCGGCCCGGGTGACGCGCTGCCGTCCGAGCGCGACATCGCCACCAAGGCCGACATTTCGCGCGTCACCGTGCGCAAGGCGGTGCAGGACCTGGTCAAGGGCGGCATCCTCGTCCAGCGCCATGGCTCCGGCACTTTCGTAGCGCCGCGCATGGAACGCGTCGAGCAGTCGCTGTCGCGGCTCACCTCCTTCACCGAGGACATGGCGCGGCGCGGCATGGCGGTGCGCTCCGCCTGGCTTGATCGGGGGCTCTACGCGCCCTCGCCCGACGAGATGATGGTGCTCGGCCTGTCGTCGAACGAGCTGGTGGCGCGCGTCGCGCGCCTGCGCATCGCCAACGACACGCCGCTGGCGATCGAACGTGCTTCGCTGTCGGCCAGCGTGCTGCCCGATCCGGCCGGCATCGGTTCCTCGCTCTACGCGGCACTGGAACTGACCGGCAACCGGCCGGTGCGCGCCGTGCAGCGTATCTCCGCCGCCAATCTCGGCGAGGGCGATGCGCGCCTGCTCGAAGTGCCGCCGGGTATTGCCGGCCTGCACATCGAGCGTATTTCCTATCTGGCGAGCGGCAAGGTGATCGAATTCACTCGCTCCATCTACCGGGGCGACGCCTATGATTTCGTCGCCGAACTGCGGCTGACAGGGCCGAGCGAAGAGGGCCGACCATGATCTCCAACACCACCCATATGCAGCGCGAGATCGAGGAAATCCCGCAAGCCGTCGCCCGCCTGCTCGACGGCTCCGGCGCGGTGCTGGCCGAAGCCGGGCGCGGCATCAGGGAACGCGACCCGCATTTCGTCGTCACCGTGGCGCGTGGCTCGTCCGACCATGCCGCCACCTTCATGAAATATGCCGTCGAACTGACCGCGGGCCTTGCCGTCGCCTCGGTCGGCCCCTCCATCGCCTCGATCTATGGCCGCAAGTTGCGGCTTGACGGCTCGGCGTGTCTCGCGATCTCGCAGTCGGGCAAGAGCCCCGACATCGTCGCCATGGCCGAAACCGCACGGACCGGCGGCGCCCTGACCATCGCCGTCACCAACACCGCCGATTCGCCGCTCGCGCGCGCCTCGGACTATGCGATCGACATCCTCGCCGGCCCCGAGCGCAGCGTCGCGGCTACCAAGACCTTCATCAACTCCGCCGTTGCCGGTCTTGCCTTGATGGCGCATTCGACCGGCGACGAAGCGCTCCTCGCGGCACTTGCCCGCCTGCCCGAGCATTTCGGCAAGGCGATCGCCTGCGACTGGATGAGCGTGCTCTCCGAAACGATCGAGAAGCAGAAGTCGTTGTTCATTCTCGGCCGCGGCCCGTCGGCGGCGATGGCCAACGAGGCGGCGCTGAAGTTCAAGGAGACCTGCGGCATGCATGCCGAGGCCTATAGCGCGGCTGAAGTCATGCATGGCCCGCTGGCGCTGATCGGCCCCGACTTTCCGGTGCTGGCGCTGGCCGCGCGCGACGCGTCCGAGCCCTCCGTCGCCGAAGCCGCCGACAGCCTGGCGGCCAAGGGCGCGCCGGTGTTCGTCACCTCGGCACTCGCCAATCGCGCCACGCGCCTGCCGCATGTCGCCACCGGTCATCCGCTGACCGATCCGCTGACGCTGATCGTCTCCTTCTACATGTTCGTCGAGGCCTTTGCCCGCCATCGCGACCTCGACCCGGACGCGCCGCGCAACCTTCGCAAGGTGACGGAGACCGTATGAGCGATCGTTTTGCCCTGACCGGAGCCCGCATTTTCGACGGCGACGACTGGCATGAAGGTGCCGCCCTTGTCGTGCGCGACGGCCTTGTCGAGGCCATGCTGCCGCAAGGCGCACTTCCCGGGGATATCCGCGCCATCGACACCGGCGGCGGCATGCTGGTGCCGGGCTTCGTCGATATCCAGGTCAATGGCGGCGGCGGGGTGATGCTCAACGACCATCCCGATGTCGCCTCGATCGAAACCATCTGCCGCGCGCATGCGCCGTTCGGCACGACGGCACTGCTGCCGACGCTGATCACCGACACGCCCGCGATCACCGCTGCAGCCATCGCCGCCGGCGAAGCCGCAGCGCTGCAAAAGGTGCCGGGCTTTCTAGGCCTGCATCTGGAAGGGCCGCATCTCTCGATCGCCCGCAAGGGCGCGCATGATCCGGCGCTGATCCGGCCGATGACGGACGCCGACCAGGTCATGTTGATGGCGGCGCGCCGGAAGCTGCCGGTGCTGCTCACCACGATCGCGCCGGAATCCGTCGACCCGGCCCGCGTCACCACCCTGGCCAAGGCCGGAATCGTCGTCAGCCTCGGCCATTCGGATACGGGCCATGCCACGGCAAAAGCCTTCGCCGAGGCCGGCGCCAGTGTCGTCACCCACCTGTTCAACGCGATGAGCCAGATCGGCAACCGCGAGCCCGGACTGGCGGGGGCCGCCCTCGACATCGGGACCTTGTCCGCCGGCCTGATCGCCGACGGCATCCATGTCCATCCGGCGACGATCAGGATCGCTCTCGATGCCAAGCAGGGGCCGGGCAGGATCGTGCTGGTCACCGACGCGATGGCGACGATCGGCACCGACATGACGTCGTTCACCCTCAATGGCCGCACCATCTACCGCAAGGATGGGAGCCTGCGGCTTGCCGACGGCACGCTGGCCGGCGCCGACCTCGACATGATCTCGGCTATCCGGTTCATGCACCGCACCGTCGGACTCGAGCTATCCGAAGCCTTGCGCATGGCTTCGCTCTATCCGGCGCAGGCGATCGGCCAGTCGCACCGGCTTGGCCGCTTCGCCAATGGCACGGCGGCGGACATCGTTGCGCTGTCGGGCGATCTTGGCATAGGAAGCGTCTGGATCGGCGGCGACAAGGTGTTCGAGGCTGCCGCTTCCCGCTGAGCGAGAGGGCATGCAGACAATCGATTGTGTCGTCGCCGGAGCAGGCGTCGTCGGCCTTGCCGTCGCCAGGGCGCTTGCCTTGTCGGGCCGCGAGGTGGTGGTGATCGAAAAGGCCGACGCGATCGGCACCGTCACCAGTTCACGCAATTCGGAAGTGATCCATGCCGGGCTCTATTATGCGCCCGGCAGCCTGAAGGCCCGGCTCTGCCTCGAAGGCCGCCGGCTTCTCTACGCCTACTGCGCCGAACACAATATCGGCCATCGCCGCCCCGGCAAGCTGATCGTCGCCAGCGAGCCAGGCCAGGCGGACGGGCTGCGGGCGATCGCGGCCAATGCCAGGCGCTGCGGGGTCGACGATCTTGAGTTTTTGACACGCGGCGAGGCCGAGCGCCTGGAACCGGCGCTGAGCTGCGCCTCCGCGCTGCTGTCGCCGTCGACCGGCATCATAGACAGCCATGCGCTGATGCTGTCGCTGCGCGGCGACGCCGAGGCATCAGGCGCATCCCTGGCTTTCCTCACTTGCGTTGCCGGCGCGACGACCGAAGCCGGCCGGATCCGGATCGACACGCGCGATGCCAATGGCGAGACCTTCGCCTTGGAGGCCGGCGCTTTCATCAACGCAGCGGGCCTCGATGCGCAGGCGGTGGCCGGCCGGATCGAGGGTTTTCCAAGGGACCTCATCCCCCGGCAGTGGCTGGCGCGCGGCAATTACTTCGCGCTTCCCGGGCAGTCGCCCTTTTCGCGGCTGATCTATCCGGTTCCGGTCGAGGGCGGTCTCGGCGTCCATCTGACGCTCGACCTTGCCGGCAATGCGCGCTTTGGTCCCGACGTCGAATGGATCGACAGCGTGGATTACACGGTCGACCCCGAGCGAAGCACTGTCTTCTACGAGGCGATCCGCAGCTATTGGCCTGATCTTGCCGATCATGCCCTGCAGCCGGCCTATGCCGGCATCAGGCCGAAGCTGTCCGGCCCGGGCCAGGCTTCAGCCGATTTCATGATCCAGGGTCCAGCCGATCATGGCGCGGGCCGGATCGTCAATCTGTACGGCATCGAGAGCCCCGGCCTGACGGCGAGCCTGGCGATCGCCGACCATGTCGTCGAACTCTTGTACACAAGCTGAACCGGCGTCCTCGCCGGGGCGGGTTTCTGCCTAGCCGGCCTTGGCGGAGACATAGAGATCCTTGTAGCTGTCGCGAAGCAAGTTCTTCTGTACCTTGCCCATCGTGTTGCGCGGCAGTTCGTCGACAAAGATCACCCGTTTCGGGTGCTTGTACTTCGCCATGCGGCCGGCGATGGCGTCGAGGATTTCGGCCGCGGTGATACGCGAAGCGGGCGAGCGCACGATGACAGCGGTGACGCCTTCGCCGAAGTCCGGATGGGCAAGGCCGATGACGGCGCTTTCCAGGACGCCGTCGAGCGCGTCTATCTCGCTTTCGAGCTCCTTCGGATAGACGTTGTAACCGCCTGAGATGATCAGGTCCTTGCCGCGACCGACAATATGGACATAGCCGTCGGCATCGATGGTGCCGAGATCGCCAGTGATGAAGAAGCCGTCGGCGCGAAATTCCGCCCTGGTCTTTTCCGGCATGCGCCAGTAGCCGCCGAACACGTTCGGCCCCTTGACCTCGATCATGCCGACCTCGCCCTGGGCAAGCGGCTTGCCGGTGTCGGGATCGGCGATGCGCAGCGACACGCCGGGCAAGGGGAAGCCGACCGTGCCGGCGCGCCGCTCGCCCTCATAGGGATTGGAGGTGTTCATGTTGGTCTCGGTCATGCCGTAGCGCTCGAGGATGGCGTGGCCGGTACGCTCGCGCCATGCCTTGTGCGTTTCGGCCAGCAACGGCGCAGAACCGGATACGAACAGGCGGATGGTCTTCGCAGCCTCGCGATCCAGCCCCTCCTGCTGCAACAGCCTGGTATAGAAGGTCGGCACGCCCATCAGGGCGGTGGCGCGCGGCAGCAGCGAGACGACGCGGCCGGCGTCGAATTTCTGCTCAAACAGCATCGAGGCGCCGGCCATCAGGACGACATTGGTGGCGACGAACAGGCCGTGCGTATGGAAGATCGGCAGCGCGTGGATCAGCACGTCATCCCCGGTGAAGCGCCATTGCTCGACCAGGACCCGGGCATTCGAGGCGAGATTCTCGTGGCTGAGCATGGCGCCTTTCGAGCGGCCGGTCGTTCCCGACGTGTAGAGGATCGCCGCAAGGTCGTCCGCGCCGCGCTCGACATCATGGAAATCGGAGGACTGCCGCGATGCCTGGTCCGCAAGGGATCCCTCGCCATTGCGGTCGAGCGTGACCACGACGGCACCGGACGGCTCGACCATCCCACGGATATCCGCCGACCGCGCCGGATCGCAGACAATCACCCGGGGTGCCGCATCGTCGAAGAAATAGCCGAGCTCGGCCAGCGTATAGGCGGTGTTGAGTGGCAGGAAGACGGCGCCGGCGCGCACGCAGGCGAGATAGAGCAAAACCATCTCCGGGCTCTTCTCGACCTGCACGGCAACCCGGTCGCCGGGCGCGACATCCATTTGCAGCAGCGCATGCGCGAGCTGCGCCGATCGCGCCAGCATGTCGCCATAGGTGAGCGTGCGGCCATCATCGGTTTCCATCAACGGATGCCCAGGCGAGGGCATCCGGGACCGGAATGCATCGAACAGATGATTGCTCATGAAATCTTCCTGGAGTGACGCAATTGTGGGTGACGGCAATGTCGACGCCGGCCGCGGGTCGGCACGCGGCGAAGCGTTCGCGTTTCCCGGCCCGGCCGTCAAGGCCGCAAACGGCTGCCCGGCGTCTACCGAAAAGATTCGAGAGATGGGACAGCGGAGCGCGACGGTCAGACAGCCGTCAACGCTGGGCGCGCTGACCCGGACCGGCGGCGGCCTTTGGCGTCTCGCCTTGCTTGAAGCGTTCCATGCACATGGCGGCGGTCAGCTGGTAGTGATCGATCAGGGCCTGGACGGCGCCGTCCGCATTTCCGTCCAGCGCATTTTCAGCAATGAGCCGGTGTTCGGCGAAATCGTCGCGCTGGACGCTCTCGCCGTCATTGGCCATCTGGCGATAGCGGTAGGCGTGATCGGAAAGCTGGTCGCAGAAGCCCACCAGCCAGTGCGACCGGCAGGCCGAGATCAGCA
Organism: Mesorhizobium sp. M8A.F.Ca.ET.218.01.1.1; assembly: GCF_004791165.1. Taxonomy (GTDB): domain Bacteria; phylum Pseudomonadota; class Alphaproteobacteria; order Rhizobiales; family Rhizobiaceae; genus Mesorhizobium. Next base: position 1,201,044 of record NZ_SRUZ01000001.1, read on the forward strand.
CCCGGTGGAAGGTGCGGTGCAATTTCTCCCAGTCCGGATTGAGCGACGAGCTGCTTTGCGGCAAAAGACGTGAGGCACGCCCCAGGCGATGCAGCGCCAGCACCAATTGTTCTTCCCATTCGGCGGTGCGGTGGGCAATGGATTCGCGCAGCGCCCGCTCCTCGAGCCAGCAACGGGTGCGCGTCAGCTCCTCGAGTTCGGCCGCAGTGACCGGCATGATGAAGAAGCCGCGCTGGTCATGGCGGCCGAGGAGACCTTCGGAGGCAAGGCGATTGAGGGCTTCACGAACCGGAGAGGCGCCGGCGCCATACTTGGAAACGACCCACTCGACGCGCAGCTTGCTTTCGGTTTCCAGGGCGCCGGCGAGAAGATCATCACGCAATTGATGATAGACCGTGCTGGCAAGCGTACTCTTGGCTCCGGGCCCGTCGTCGTTCAGATTGGCAACTCCGTATGTCAAAAGCGACTCCTTGTCCCCAACTGTCGTCTTGGGCAATTCGAGTCCGAAAATTCCCCTTCTGTACCAGTACCATACAGCGCCACGCTCCAGCCGCTCAAGCAGAAGATCGCGCTATTGTACTTTAGAACAAAGAAATATACCCAATCCGCACGCCGATCGCGGGAATTCGAATATCTCTACAACCAGTGGAAACTTAACGTGTTTTGTATGCACGCACAAACATCTGTTTCTCCTGTGCCCGTGCGAGCATCTTTTCTGTCGCGCGCAAAGACAAGGAACAACGCGCCGAATCAGGCCTCCCGGGCGGCCTGATTCGGGCGTGCCTACGCTGAAGGGTGGTGATCGCACAAAGCCGGCGTGTTGGAATTGAAGCCGGATGACCGCGCTGTGTTAGCCGGCAGCCTTGTCGGCCGCGGTCCTGATCGCTTCGATATTGGCGCGGTAAGCCTCGACGCTGCCGCCCTTGAAGATGGCAGCACCCGCCACCAGCACGTCGGCGCCGGCCGATGTGACCAACGGGGCTGTTTCCGGCGAGACCCCGCCGTCGATCTCGATGCGGATCGGCCGGTCGCCGATCAGTGCCTTGACCCTTCTCACCTTGTCGATGATCCCCGGGATGAAGGCCTGGCCGCCGAAGCCCGGATTGACGGTCATGATCAGGATCAGATCGAGCCGGTCGAGCACATATTCGATCATTGTTTCGGGCGTCGCCGGATTGAGCGAGACGCCGGCCTTCTTGCCGAGGTTCCTGATGGTCTGCAGCGAGCGGTCGAGATGCGGCCCGGCCTCGGCATGCACCGTCATGCCGTCGCAGCCGGCCTCGGCGAAGGCGGCGAGGTAGGGATCGGCGGGCGCGATCATCAGGTGGCAGTCGAAAAAGGCCTTGGTGCGGTTGCGGATCGCCTTGATGACAGGCGGGCCGAAGGTGATGTTGGGCACGAAATGCCCGTCCATCACGTCGAGATGGATCCAGTCGGCACCTGCCGCCGCCACCGCCTCGACCTCGTCGCCGAGCTTCGAGAAATCCGATGCCAGCACCGACGGTGCGATCAAGGTTTTTTTGCTCATCTCGTGGCCTTTCCGGGCGTCCTTTTCATACGGGCGCTCCGAACCGACTGCCTAAAGCGCTCCTGGCGACTTGTCGAGGGCGCAAGCACGGCGGTTCCACAGGCAGGGGTAACGTCGCGGCGCGCGTTGGTCCTGGGCGGCCAATCACCGCCTGCGCGGGTCATGAAGAAAAACCCGCCGGATTGCTCCGGCGGGTTCTCGTTTGGCGTCGCGCAGATGGCTATTGCTGCTGGAGCTTCAGGACCCTGTTAGGAACCGGATCCTGTTGCTGGTCGATCTGCTGCCTGCGCTGCGGCAGCAATTGCAGCAGTTGGCCCGGATCGAGCTCCAGCGACGGCTGCCCGCGTATCGGCCGGCAGTTCGGATACCGCCCGATCGTACCCTCCGGGCAGTGTCGCCTGAAGATCGGCTGGCACTGGCCGTTGACCATCTGCGAGCCCGGCGCGCATTCGCTCTCTTGCCTGGGCTTGCGGCATGCGCCGTCGATCACCTCGGTCCCACGCGGACAGACGCATTCGCCGCGCTTGTTGTGGACTTGGCCGCGTATGTCGCACTGCTGGAGCACTGGACCTGGTCGACGACATGCGTTGCCCTGCACCTCGGTACCCCTCGGGCAGACGCAATTGCCGTTGGCGTCGTGGACCTGGCCACGGATGGTGCACTGGTCAGGCTGCGGCCGGACCGGGCGGCAGGCTCCGTCGCGCACCTCGGTGCCTTGCGGGCAGACGCAGTCCCCGTCCGCATTGTGGACCTGGCCACGGATGGTGCACTGCTCGGGCTTCGGCCGGACCGGACGGCAGGCGCCATTGCGCAGCTCGGTGCCTTGCGGACAGACACAGTCGCCATCGGCATTGCGGAACTGGCCAGGGATGCGGCACTGCTGCGGTTTTGGCCGGATCTGACGGCAGGCGCCGTCCCGCACCTCGGTGCCGCGCGGGCAGACGCAGTAGCCGTCGGCGTCGTGGACCTGACCACGGATGGTGCACTGCTCGGGCCTGTCGGTCCTGACGCATTTTCCGTTCTCCAGCTCCGTGCCGCGCGGACAGACGCAGCGTCCGTCCTCGGTGCGGATCTGGCCTTCGAGCAGCACGCAGCGCGGTGGCGGTGGCAACGGAAGAACGTTGGTGCCGCCGCCCGTGCACTGGCCGTTGCGGAAGGTGGTGCCTTCCGGGCAGACACAGCGGCCGGCGTCGTTCATGACAAAGCCCGGCGAGCACTCGTTCTTCACCTCATGCGTGATGATGAAGGGATGGCACGCATAGGCCTTGCCGCGATCGCCCTGGACGTTGGTCGCATCCTTGGACAGCACATCGCCGCCGCCCTGCACACGTGTGTCGGGAGAGAGCACGCCAACGCAGTTCTGGCCATTGACGTTGCCCTGCAGGTTGGCAAGACGCCCATCGTCGGGGATGACCACCGTCACACGGTGCGACTGGCTTTCGCCGGCGCCGAGCGTCAGGTTGGCGATGCAGGAGGCCGGCAAGGTCGTCGGCTCCGGCGAGCAGCCGAAAGGCGGGTCGATCGAGGTGATCGCAACACCTTCCAGCCGGCCAAGCCCTTCCACGCCGATCGCATCGCCGATGCGGACCGGACCCGAGAAGGGGCTCGTCCCGTCATTTGTGATGGTGATGTCGAACGAGCAGGGCTGGCCGACGCGGCATTCGCGGTCGCCGGTCTTTTCGACACGGATCGTCGAAGGACCGCCGCCCTTGGCGCAGGCCTGGCCGATCGGATAGACGACATCGTCGCCCTGCGCCGGCCCGTAGGAGCCGCGCGCGCAGTTCTCGAACTCGCCATTGGCCGAGACCGTCACGTCAAAGTGCCTGGAGGTTCCGGGCGTCATGACGGCGCCTGGTATCTGGCACGACAACGCGTTGGCCGGAACCGGCCCGCACGCCCATTCCGCGCCGTCGGGGGTGACGGTCTGGATCTGCACGGGCGCTCCGCCCGACACCAGCGTGGCGGCATCGTTGACCCGCACCGGACCGGTGGGGGCAGCGGTGCCGACGCTGCTAACGGTGATGCGGCAGGAAACCAGCGCCGCGCCGGCGAGCGAACCGCTGCACACCTTGGTGATGCGCAAGGTCGGCTGGCCGCCATTGGGATGGCGGATGCGTTCCTTGGCGCAGGCCTTGTTGTTGGTGAGGTCGACCTCACCGGGGACGGCCTTCACCTCGGCGCAGTTCTCGATCGTGTCGGACCGGTAGCCGGCCGGCACGACCGCCTTGACGAAGATCGGCGTCGAGGCGCCCGCCGGCAGCGAGATGGCGGGATTGTCGCAGCGGAACTGGCCGGGGCCGTTCGGGCCGCATGTCCAGGGCGGGCTCGGCCCGAAGGTCGAGGATGTCGGCGCGCCGCTTGGGTAGTTGTCGATCACCGTCAGCGGCCCGTTATAGGTCGATGTGCCGTTGTTGATGATGTCGATGATGAAGGTGCAGACGCCATCGGCGGTGCAGATTTCGGTGCGGGCACGCTTCTTGAGGATCAGGTCGACCTTCTTCTCGACCGGCGGCTGGCACTCCGGGTTGCGGTCGCCGCGGCGGCAGATCGGGATCGAGGCACAGCCACGGTCATTGGCCTGGCTGCCGAACAGCGGCTTGCCGCTGGCGCCGTAATTGTAGGTGGCGCAGTTGCGCAGCACGCTGCCTTGCCAGCCTCCGGCCGGCTTGAAGCCGAGCTTGAGGTCGACAAAGGCCCCCGGATTGAGCGTGGTCACCGGATAGGTGCACGTCATCGGGGTGGTACCCGGCGCGCAGACCCAGGGCGGATTGGGCCCTGAATCGAGCGTCGAGCCGGCCGGCAGCGTCACCTCGTCGAGCACGATCTTGCCGTTGTAGGGCGCGGTGCCGACATTGGTGACCCGGATGGTGAAGACGCAGCCGCCACCCATCGTGCAACGTGTGACATCTGCATGCTTTTCAACCTTGAGGTCCGGCTCCTTGTCCTTGGGCGGGCACCTCTGGTCGCGCGGGATGATGATGTCGATGGTTTGCGTGCAGCACAGGCCCCAACCTTCCTTCGGTCCGGCATAGGTCTCGATGCCGGTGACGATGAGATGGATGACGTCACCGGGTGAAGCGCCGACGATCTTCCAGTCGAGCACCCCGCCGCCCACCGGCACTTTCTGGGTGTCGGGGATGATGGTGATGCCTGGTGAGGTCGTCGAAACCTGCACCCACTTACCGCCCATCTCCGGGCCGACAGGCATGTGATAGATGAAGGCGCCGCCGCCGGGCACGCAGTCGACCGTGCCGCGCTCGACCTTGAAGCATTCGTGGTCGGTTGGAGGCGGAGGTTGCCTGTCGCATTTGGTGAGGTCGATCCGGATCGAGGTCTTTTCGCCGGTCGCGATGTTGCCGTCATCCGGCTTGCCCGGATCCTGCGACGGGATGAGGGTACCCGTGCCGGGGCCCGAGGTAACCTTGATCAGGCCCTGGTTGTCGACATTGACCGGCGCCGGAAACGCGGCGTGGTCGATCTTGGCCGTAATGCGGAAAGTGATGACGCGTTCGTTCGGTGCGCCCGAGCCATCGAGATCGCTGGCGGAAATCCGGAAATCGGAAACCGTTGCGGTGTCGTTGGGGCCGGCCGAATTGCTGATGACAGCACTCGGCAAGGCCCCGCCCGATGCATCGGTGCCGTCGCCGGAGACCGTCACGTTGACGATCGAAAGACCGTGCGGAAGCTGGTCCTTGAAGTCGAGCTTGGCTTTCTTCAGCGCCGCCTCGAGGCCCGGATTGGCAAAACCTTGCGGATTGCCGCGCAGCCCGAAGGTTAAGGTGTAGAAGACATAGTCGCAGCTGCGCTGGCCACCGGTCTTGGTGAAGAACGGCACGACACGTCCGGGTTCCGGGTTGATGATGCGCGGATTGTCGAGCTGCAGCGGCTGCACATCGGGGCTGGTGACAGCCTGGACGGTCTGGGCGGCGGATGCCGGCAGCGCGGGCGCAAGGGCGACCGCGATACCGGCCGCCATCAGCCAGCGCGCACCGCGCCTGGCATATGACAGGGGTTTCATGATCGTCTCCATGACGGTTTTTTGCGTTTTGGTCGCGAGCGGGGATGGGGCAAGAATGGTCATCTTTGCCTCCTCAACGTTCGCAGCTGACGGCTGGGGTGCGGAGCGGCAAGGTCATCTTGCAGCAAGGGTAGTAGCCACCCTTGTCCTTATCGGACTTCCTGTAGAAGCACAGCCCGACATCCACTCTGTCGCCCGGATAGTGGCCGGTGATGTCGATCGTGTACGGCTCGCCTGGCGCATGCGACATGGGTGATGTCACCCCGACGCCTGGCGTCCTGGACTGGACCTTGATCGAATCGCCGCCGAAGCCGGCATGGTCATGGAGATAGAGATCGGCCTCGAGGCCGCGCGGCGTGCAGTAGAATTGCACGTCCTCGACATCGAGACACGGAGGCAGATTGCCGGGCGGTGGGAAGTCCGGCGGGTAGAAGGGAGGCTCATAGCCGCCCGGTATTTCCTCGTAATAGCCGGCACGGCCCTCGCAGGGATGCCAGACGGCGACGTCGCCGACATGGCCTTCCACTTCGGGATCCTCGAAATAGCCGTCGAAATCGACGAACCAGGAGCCGAAGGGCGGCACGTTGGCCGGCTTGACCAGGTCCTTGGGCGTGATCTGCACGCCATGGACCGCAAGCGGCCCGCCAGCCGCGAGTTTTTCGGCAAGCTCGGGGTTGTCGCGCAATTTGTCGCCGGTGTTGACCAAGGTCTGGGTGCAGACCGAGGTGTCGAGATTGCCGTCGGCATCGTAGCCATATTGCAGGTCGAGACCGCCGGCCGACTGCCTGTTGCCTTGCGGGAAGCCGACAGCATATTCCTGCGGCGCTTCGACCCAGACCGATTCCGTCGAGGGATCGTCGGGATACTCTCTGAAGTAGCGGATTACCTCGCCCTTGCCGGAATCGGCGAAGCGGCTGTAGTCATAGCGGTTTTCGACAGGGCCGCGCTGGGCGAGATACATGAAGCCGCTGTTGTCGAAGGTAATGTCGGTGACGGCGTAGTCCTTGTCGGCCTTGACCGTCAGTTCCCAGCGCGGATCGCCGGCGAAGGTGCCGTCGCGGGCAATGCCCACAGACCAGATTTCCGACTTTTCGCCAACCGAATAATAGAGCCGGCCGCCATGATAGGAGACGGCCCAGACGCGGCGCTCATCCTGGGTGTAGCCCCAGCTGTCGGGGTCTTCGGTGTCGAAGGCCGCGCCCTGTATGTCCATTATAGCGCCATCGTCGGCGACCGGGGCCAGCCCATGCGCTGGGCGGCCGGCGACACCGTGGTCGAAAGTGTCGATCAGTCTGCCGTTGGCGTCGATGCGATGGATGAGGCCGGTGTCGAGATCGGAGGCGAAGAACTGGCGGTGGACGGGATCGAAGGTGAGATTGCCGATGCCAGGACCGCTGTTGGTGTCGATATCGGCGAATTTGGCGACCTGGCCGGTAATGCCGTCGATCTTCCAGATGGTGCCCGGTCCGCCGCCGTTTTCGGTGCCGAACTGGCCATTCATGAAGGTGGCGCCCGCCGTGCCGCGGCGCTGCCGCTCCGGCCTGCCGTCCTTGTCGGCGTCCGGCGTGACGATCTCGACGCCATGCAGCGAGGTGGCGGCGGCATAGAGGTTGGGAATGCCGGACGGCACACCGTCGCGCACGCCGTCATCATAGGTGAGGCCGAACACCTCACCGATCTGGCCTGCGGTCACCTCGAAAGGCGGCGGCGTGAAGACGAGCTGGCCGGAGGCCGGACCGCCCAGGTGCGAAACGTCGAACACGCGCAAGGTGGCGCGCGAGGTGTCTATGAAGGTCTCGTCGACCGGATCGACGCCGGGCGGCAGTCCCTCGTCGAAATTGGGGATGATGGTGCCGGGAAAGCCGGTGACCGCCATCGAGCCGGGATAAATGATCTGGGTTTCCTGCGCCCTGGCCGCGCCGCCCAGCCACAGGCTGGCGGCAAGCGCGAGAGCCAGCAAGCCTGTGGCCTGCAAGGCACCGCGCAAGCGGCCGTCTAACTCTGAAGAAGGCACGAACGAGCCGCGGATGCGAGACATGACACTACCCCCGTAGTCCAGGGGAGAGACGTCCGGACTTGCCGCACAAATCAGGGCAAGTCGCGGCGGTCCGGCTCGTTCTTCCCTGATTGAATTGTCTGCTTTCCTCATAGTGACGATACGCCTGCTCCTGCGCAGGGTCAACGGAATCAGCGGAAAGCCCAGCGCATCGACCCCGTCCCGAAGGCGGTGGTCGCGCCGAGCTCCTGTTGGTCCCGGAGACCGCGGAGTCTCTGGGTTGCTGGTCATGGGGGCTTCCTTTCCGGGGCCGCACCATGCGGCACCTGGACATCAGTCGCTGGCCGGCGTGGAAAGGTTCATGGAAGCCTTGCGCAGAATGCTTGCGCGCGATGCCGCCTGTTCTTATATACGCGCCAAGCCGTGCGGCGCCGGACAACCGGTGGCCGGACGGGATTTCTTGTGAACAGGGGCTTTCATCGGAACGCCTTTACCGGGTCCTGAGAGCCTGCTTAGCGGAGAGACTAGAAAAATGGCAAAAGTAATCGGTATCGATCTCGGCACCACCAACTCCTGCATCGCCATCATGGATGGCAAGGAACCGAAGGTGATCGAGAATGCGGAAGGCGCGCGCACGACGCCTTCCATCGTCGCCATCTCGGGCGACGGCGAACGTCTCGTCGGCCAGCCGGCCAAGCGCCAGGCGGTCACCAATCCTGAAAACACCATCTTCGCGGTCAAGCGCCTGATCGGCCGCCGCTATGACGATCCGGTGACGGAGAAGGACAAGAAGCTTGTCCCCTACAAGATCGTCAAGGGCGACAATGGCGATGCCTGGGTCGAGGCCGGCGGCAAGAAGCAGTCGCCCAGCCAGATCTCGGCCATGATCCTGCAGAAGATGAAGGAAACGGCGGAAGCCTATCTCGGCGAGAAGGTCGAGAAGGCGGTCATCACCGTTCCGGCCTATTTCAACGACGCCCAGCGCCAGGCCACCAAGGACGCCGGCAAGATCGCCGGCCTGGAAGTGCTGCGCATCATCAACGAGCCGACGGCCGCGGCACTCGCCTACGGCCTCGACAAGAAGGAAGGCAAGACCATCGCCGTCTATGACCTTGGCGGCGGCACGTTCGACATTTCGGTGCTGGAAATCGGCGACGGCGTGTTCGAGGTGAAGTCGACCAATGGCGACACCTTCCTCGGCGGCGAGGATTTCGACATGCGCCTGGTCGAATATCTGGCGGCCGAGTTCAAGAAGGAACAGGGCATCGACCTCAAGGCCGACAAGCTTGCCCTGCAGCGCCTCAAGGAAGCGGCCGAGAAGGCCAAGATCGAGCTGTCGTCGACGACGCAGACCGAGATCAACCTGCCCTTCATCACCGCCGACGCGACCGGCCCGAAGCACCTGACGCTGAAGCTGACCCGCGCCAAGTTCGAAAGCCTGGTCGAGGATCTCGTCCAGCGCACCATCGAACCGTGCAAGGCGGCGCTGAAGGATGCCGGCCTGAAGGCTGGCGAGATCGACGAAGTGGTCCTGGTCGGCGGCATGACCCGCATGCCCAAGATCCAGGAGATCGTGAAGCAGTTCTTCGGCAAGGAGCCGCACAAGGGCGTCAACCCGGATGAGGTCGTCGCACTCGGCGCCGCCATCCAGGCCGGCGTGCTGCAGGGCGACGTCAAGGACGTGCTTTTGCTCGACGTGACGCCGTTGTCGCTCGGCATCGAGACGCTGGGCGGCGTGTTCACCAGGCTGATCGAGCGCAACACGACGATCCCGACCAAGAAGAGCCAGGTGTTCTCGACGGCCGAGGATTCGCAGTCGGCCGTGACCATCCGCGTCTTCCAGGGCGAGCGTGAAATGGCCGCCGACAACAAGGCGCTCGGCCAGTTCGACCTGGTCGGCATTCCGCCGGCGCCGCGCGGCGTGCCGCAGATCGAAGTCACGTTCGACATCGACGCCAACGGCATCGTCAACGTCTCGGCCAAGGACAAGGGCACCGGCAAGGAGCACCAGATCCGCATCCAGGCCTCGGGTGGTCTTTCGGACGCCGACATCGAGAAGATGGTCAAGGACGCCGAGGCCAATGCCGACACCGACAAGAAGCGTCGCGCCGTTGTCGAGGCCCGCAACCAGGCCGAAGCGCTGGTGCATTCCTCGGAGAAGTCGCTGAAGGAATATGGCGATAAGGTCTCCGAGGCCGAGCGCACGGCGATTTCGGACGCGATCGCGGCGCTCAAGACCGCTGCGGAGGGCGACGACCCGGCCGACATCGAGGCCAAGAGCCAGACGCTCGCCGAAGCTTCCATGAAGCTTGGCCAGGCCATGTACGAGGCCTCGCAGAAGGAAGCGGCGGAAGCCGACGCCAAGGCGGATGCGGCCAAGGACTCCGACGTGGTCGATGCCGATTTCGAGGAAATCGACGAGGACGACGACAAGAAGAAGTCGGCCTGAACGGCCTGACGGCAAGATAATGCGAAAAGCCCGGCGCAGGCCGGGCTTTTTTGCAACCCTCGCGGAAAAAATAACAGAAAAACCCGGACAGGCGCACACCGGCACTGGCATCCGGGCGGCACCGATCCTAAATCGAGACAACATGCCGGCAAACGACGCAACAATGCATCAAGACGTTGATCCGGACTGCGGGAAAAAATGAAAGCTGATTTCTACGAAACGCTGGGCGTGCAAAAGGGCGCCGACGAGAAGGCGCTCAAGAGCGCTTTTCGCAAGCTCGCCATGCAGTTCCATCCCGACCGCAACCCCGGCGATCATTCCTGCGAGCACAAGTTCAAGGAAATCAACGAAGCCTATGAGACGCTGAAGGACCCGCAGAAGCGCGCGGCCTATGACCGTTTCGGTCACGCCGCCTTCGAGCAGGGCGGCATGAATGGCGGCGCGCAAGGCTTTGGCGCCGGCGGCTTCGCCGACATCTTCGAGGATATTTTCGGCGACATGATGGGCGGCCGCCAGCGCCGCTCTTCCGGTGGCCGCGAGCGCGGCGCCGACCTGCGCTACAACATGGAAATCTCGCTGGAGGAAGCCTTCGCGGGCAAGACCGCGCAAATCCGCGTGCCGGCTTCGATATCCTGCACGGAATGCTCCGGCAGCGGCGCCAAGCCCGGCACCCAGCCGGTTACCTGCTCGATGTGCAACGGCCACGGCAAGGTGCGCGCCACGCAAGGCTTCTTCTCGATCGAGCGGACCTGCCCGCAATGCCAGGGCCGCGGCCAGACGATCAAGGACCCGTGCCCGAAATGCGCCGGCCAGGGCCGCGTCACCGAGGAGCGCTCGCTCTCGGTCAACATCCCGGCCGGCATCGAGGACGGCACCCGCATCCGGCTGGCCAATGAAGGCGAGGCCGGCCTGCGCGGCGGGCCGTCGGGCGACCTCTATATTTTCCTGGCGGTCAAGCCGCACGAATTCTTCCAGCGCGACGGTGCCGACCTCTATTGCAAGGTGCCGATCTCGATGACGACGGCGGCCCTTGGCGGCTCCTTCGAGGTGACGACGCTCGACGGCACACAGACCAAGGTGAAGGTCCCCGAAGGCACGCAGAACGGACGTCAGTTCCGCCTCAAGGGCAAGGGCATGCCGGTGTTGCGCCAGCCCAATGTCGGCGACCTCTACATCCAGACCGCGGTCGAGACGCCACAGAACCTGTCGCGTCGCCAGCGCGAGCTGCTGGAGGAGTTCGAACAACTCTCCTCGCAGGACAATTCGCCCCAATCGAGCGGCTTTTTCGCTCGCATGAAGGACTTTTTCGAGTCTTTCGGCGAAAGTTGAGACGCGACCAAAGCTATCTTATCCACGACATAGGCATGGCCGTGCCTTGCCTTGCGTCACCCAGATGTTAAGTAGCTTCCAAGGGGCGCGCTGAGGAGAGCTTGCATGGCACGTGGTCACGGACTGCGGAAGGCGTTTGCCGAGAAGTTCGACGACGAACTCAAATTCTTCAAGGGCTGGATCGACAAGCCGAAGACCGTCGGCTCCATCGTTCCGACCAGTTCGATCACCGCGCGCAAGATGGCCTCGATCGTCAACCCGAAGTCCGGCCTGCCGGTGCTCGAGGTCGGTCCCGGCACCGGCGTCATCACCCGCGCCATCCTCGCCCAGGGCGTGCGGCCCGAAAACCTCTACGCGGTCGAATATTCCACCGATTTCGTGCGCCATCTGCGCCAGCTCTATCCCGGCGTCAACGTCATCGAGGGCGATGCCTTCAACCTCAACGCCACGCTTGGCGAGAGGCGCGGGATGATCTTCGATAGCGTCGTTTCCGGGGTGCCGCTGCTCAACTTCCCGGTCGCCCAGCGTATCGCCTATATCGAAAGCCTGCTCGATCGCATCCCGGCCGGACGGCCGATCGTCCAGCTGACCTATGGTCCGATGTCGCCGATCCCGGCGGGCCGCGGCGACTACACGGTCAAGCATTTCGACTTCATCTTCCGCAACATCCCGCCGACGCAGCTGTGGATCTACCGGCGCGAAGCGCATTAGCGGACGCGCTGAGCCGTTCGCGGTTCCTGATGCTGGCTGCATAGCTTGGCGATTGGCCGAAACATCCCTCATTTCGTCATCCACGGGCGGAGCAAGGAGCGCAGCGACGCGGCGCAGACCCCTGGCGTTGCTTCGCAGCCCAAGGGATCCATGCCGCGACCTCGACGTGCCGCGGCGAAGAAGAATTCTGCTCCGCTGCACTCTACGTCCAAGGTCACGGAATGGATCCCAGGGTCTCCGCGACGGAGCTTCGCTCCTGCTTCGCCCAGGGATGACGAAGTCGGGGGCTTCGGCCAATACCGAGCGTTTTATGGCGCCGATGCGTTGATTTGATCGAACCTTGGCTGTACGTGTCCCAGAACAAGGTTGGCCAATGGCAGTGATCCCGAAAATCCTCGTCTTCGCCGGCTCGGTGCGCACAGGCGCTTATAGCGGCAGGACCGCCGACGTGGCGCAGAAGGAACTTGCGGTGCAGGGCGCCGAGGTCACCCGCGTTTCGCTCGCCGACTATCCCTTGCCGATCCTCGACGAAGACCTGGAAATGGAAAGAGGCGTCCCCGAAAACGCCCAGAAGCTGGCGCGGCTGATCGCCGCTCATGACGGGCTGCTGATCGCGACGCCCGAATATAACGGCTCGATCCCGCCATTGCTCAAGAACACGATCGACTGGGTGAGCCGGGTGCGACGGGATGGCGGCCGATCGGTCAGGCCGCTTGCCGGCAAGGTCGCGGGCCTCTGCTCGTCCTCCAACGGACACTTCGGCGGCATACGCTGCATCAACCATCTGCGCGCCGTGCTGGTGCGCTGCCAGATGGAGGTGGTGACGCCCGAATGCTCGGTGCCGGAGGGTGGCGACGCCTTCGACGGGGACGGCCATTTCCGTGACGAAAGACTGCACAAATCGATGGAGCACCTATGCCGCACGCTGATCGAGACCTCGCGCATGCTGTCGACCAGGGTCGAGGTGTGACCGCCGCAACCATGCAGGCCCATTCCATGCAGGCCCAATCCATGCAAGAGCGACTGATCGTCGGCCTCGACGTGCCGACCGTCAAGGAGGCCGAGCAGGCGGTGCGCGAGCTCGACGGCGTCGTCTCCTTCTACAAGATCGGCTATCAGCTGGCCTTTGCCGGCGGGCTCGACTTTGCCAGGGAGCTGGCCAGCGGCGGGACGAAAATCTTTCTCGACATGAAGCTGCTCGACATCGACCACACGGTGGCCAAGGGCGTCGAGAACATCGTCAAGATGGGCATGACCATGCTGACCATCCATGCCTATCCCAAGGCGATGCAGGCGGCGGTGGAGGCAGCGCGCGGCAGCGAGCTTTGCCTGCTCGCCGTCAGCGTGCTGACCTCGATGGATGAGCAGGACATGATCGATGTCGGCTATGAATATGACCCGCACACGCTGGTGCTGAGGCGCTCGGAACAGGCGCTGCATGCCGGCATGGGAGGTATCGTCTGCTCGGCCGCGGAAGCCGAAGCGGTGCGCCGCATCGTCGGCCCGGACATGGCGGTGGTGACGCCCGGCATCCGGCCGGCCGGCAGCGACCATGGCGACCAGAAGCGCGTTGTGACGCCGGCGCAGGCGGTCCGCAACGGCGCCAGCCATCTGGTCGTCGGACGGCCGATCGTCGCGGCAAGCGACCGGCGCGCGGCGGCCGAGGCCATTCTGGAAGAAATGCGCTCGGCCTGACGAGCCAGCACGATAGGAGAAAAGAGAATGCCCAAGGGATACTGGATCGCACGTGTCGATGTGCGCGACGCCGAAGGCTACAAGGACTATGTCGCGGCCGCCAAGCCGGCCTTCGAGCGCTTCGGCGCGACATTTCTCGCCCGCGGCGGTGAACACGAGAAAGCCGAAGGTCCGGGCCGCGCGCGCAATGTCATCATCGAATTTCCATCACTCGCCGCCGCGCATGACTGCTATCACTCGCCGGAGTATCAGCGCGCGGTCGCCATCCGCCAGAAGGTCGCCGACGGCGAGATCGTGCTGGTCGAAGGCATTTAGGTCCGGGGGCGGCCGAGCGGAATTCCGCACCGTCGCAGCGGATCGAAGTCACGGCATGTCCGCGCCGCGTCGCTTCGCTCCGTGCTTAGCCGTCGGATGCCGATTGCGAGGGGTGTCGCGCCGCTATCCCTGGCGTCATGAGCGCAACCGGCTTGCGGCGGTTTCCGCCATCGCGTCCGCCAGGCTCAGCGCCCATTGCTGGCGGCAGTAGGCGCGGAAATCGAAGCACGGCAGGCCGGGGCAGACCTCGAATTCTATGAGATGAACCGTGTCATCTGCCTCGACGCGCAGGTCGATGGAAAACACGTCGCGCAGGCCGAGCCCGCTGATCAGCCGTTCGGCGATCACCCTGATCCTCGCATCGGCCACCGGCTGGCTGTCCGCGACTGGAGCGAGTTCGGGTTCGGCATAGTGCCCGGCAGCCTTCGCCGCCTCACCGGTGTCACCATAAAGCGCCAGGCTGTCCGCCATGGTCTGGAAGTCCGCGCCTGACTCGACAAAGGCGACGCCAAGCGCCTCGACGCCGGTTTCCGGCGTCAGGCCGAGGAAGCTGGCGCGCACATTGCGGCCGGCGACATAGGGCTGGACGACGACATCGTCGCGATAGGCCGCGAAAACACGGCGGCTGAGCTCCAGCGCGTGGCCGAGATCGGCTACGCGCGAATCCGGCCAGATGCCGATCTTGGCGCCGAGCCTGTTGGGCTTGACGAACCAGCCGGCAGCGGAGGCCGGCGGCTCGACCAGCCAGTTTCCATTGCGGGCAAGTCCCGCCTGCGGCGCCGGCAGGCCGAGCGCGCCAAGCACGGCGCCGGAGCGGAACTTGTCCTGGCAGAGCGCGAACAGCGAATCGTCCGCGCCGATCGTTCTCAGGCCATTGAGCCGCGCCAGCGCGGGTGCGCCGCCGCCACGGAAATAGGCGATGCCGTCGGTCAGCGTCCAGACCAGCGTCGTGGCCGGATCGGCTCCGGTGAGCGCGCTTGCGGCATCGTCCAGCTCCACCGCGGCGAAGGCGAGGCCGCGGCTG
This sequence comes from Mesorhizobium sp. M8A.F.Ca.ET.218.01.1.1, assembly GCF_004791165.1. GTDB lineage: Bacteria > Pseudomonadota > Alphaproteobacteria > Rhizobiales > Rhizobiaceae > Mesorhizobium. Next base: position 1,216,109 of record NZ_SRUZ01000001.1, read on the forward strand.
TCACAGGCTGCGGCGAGCGTGTCGAATTCGGGCGCGAGGTCGGTCGACTGCGCCAGGTAGGACGAAATCTCGGCGGCACGCTTCGGCGCATAGCCCTCGGCGACCAGGCGCTCGAAGCAAGCCTTCTCCGGCTCGTGGACGAGGATCAGTTCTGGCCTGCGGCTGGACATGCGATGATTGAATCCCGGCTATGTGATCGCCCAGCATCGCACGGCGCATGCCGTGGGCTTTCGCGAAACCGACCGTCCCGGACGGTTGCGTGACAACGCCGGCGAGGACGTTTATCGGCCACCTTCGTTCAGGCGATCAGCACGCGTGGCTCGAAGCGGCCGTTGACCTTGATGTCGAGGACGAACGTCATGCCGGCCTGCGGGTCGAGCTGGCGCTGCTTCTCGTCCTTGCCCTTCCAGGCCGACGTCACCGCCAGCCGGTCCGCCTTCGCGCCGGCGAAAGCCGGGCAGGAAGGCTGCGTCACCGGCATCGCAATTTCGCGCAACAATGTGCCGTCGGGCGAATAGGCCTTGACCGCCTTGCCGCCCCAGACGGCGTTCCACAGCACGCCATCGTGGTCGACGACCGACCCATCGACATAGCCCTTGGACGAGCGGTGATCGACGAACACATTTGGTTCTCCAGCGGGCAGGCCGGTCGCCGGATTACAGGCGACGCGCATCAGCAGGCCGGTCGAGGTGTCGGTGTAATAGGCGAGCGCGCCATCCCCGGAGAAACAGATCGAGTTCGACACGGTGATGCCGGAGAATAGCTTGCGCAGTTCGCCCTTGAAAAACCAGTAGATCGAACCGGCGCCCTTTGCCTCGCTCTTGCCCATCGTCCCCATCCACAAGGCGCCGCAGGGATGGACACGGGAATCGTTGGAGCGGGTAAGGGGGTTGTCTGCCTCGACAGGCGTATGCAGCGTCATCCGGCCGGTCGCGACGTCGCGGACGAAGAGGCCGGTCTCGGTGGCGATCAGCTGACGCTTGTCGTCGATGATGGCGATGGCGCTCGCCATCTGGCCAAGCTCGTGGATCTTCAGCGCACCGCCGGCCACGGATTTCTCCAGGAGCCGACAGTTGACGATATCGAACCAGTACAACGCATCGGTGGCGGGATCGTAGCTTGGCCCTTCGCCGAGCTCGCAGACATGGTCGGAGAAAACCGAAACCTCGCTCATCATGCGTCTCCGAATGCCGCGTCCCAGGCAGCGACGGCGGCGTGTGCGCGCGCCGCTACGTCGTCGACGCTCGTGCCAGGCTTGAACAGGCTGGAGCCAAGCCCGAAGACCGTCACGCCAACCGCCTTGTAGCCGGCAAAATCCTTGTCCGAAACGCCGCCGACCGCGCCGACCAGCGTCTGCGCCGGCAGTACGGCCCGGATCGCGGAAATGCCCGATGCGCCGAGCACGCTGGCGGGAAAGAATTTCAGCGCCGAAGCGCCGAGCCGGATCGCCTGGAAAGCTTCTGTAGGGGTGAACACGCCAGGCATGGTGACCATGCCATATGTCTTGGCGCGGCCCATCACCTCGGCATCGATGTTGGGGCTGACCAGCAATCGACCGCCGGCCCGGTGCAGGCTGTCGACATCGGCCGCCGTCAGCACGGTGCCGGCGCCGACCAGGGCCGTTTTCGGCAGCACTTCGACAATCCTGGCGATCGACGAGAACGGTTCGGGCGAGTTGAGCGGCACCTCGATCGCCTCGATGCCGGCGTCGAACAGCGCCTGGCCCATGGCGATCGCCTCGGTGGGCTTCAGGCCGCGCAGGATGGCGACCAGGCCGCGCTTGAGTTTGGGAAAAGGTGCGGTCTGGCTCATAGGGCTGCTCCGGTTCTGGCGATCATGCCGTTCTCGCGCGCGGCTTCGATCAGCCCGGCGCGTACTGCTTCGTCGGCGTCGACGGTGCGCAGGCCAAGCCCGGCAAGGCCGAGCGCCGCCTGGTAGAGCACGGCCAGCGCGCCCGAGGCAACCAGCACCACCGATGTCGCGCCGGCGCCGTGCCGGCGCCGGGCGGAGGCAATCTCGCCGCCGATCAGCAGGCCGGACAGGCAGGCGGCCGCATCATCGGCCTTCAAATCCTGGAGCAGGCCGGCGGCGCGGATGGCAAACAGCCGCGAGGTGACGTCACCACCCTCGCCCAGTGCGATTTCGCACCAGCGGCGGAAGAACGGATTGTCGGCAGCAACCGGGCTGGGATGTTCGCCCAGCGAATGGCGCAGGATCGAGTGCGCGGCAAGCACGGAAAACAGCTCGCCCGTCGGCCAGGTGCCAAAGCCGGTGACGGCGCCGTCCTCGACCAGCACCCATTTCGAATGGGTACCGGGCATGCAGACGAGATGGCGGCCCTTGGCCGGCAGGCCGGCGCCGGCCAACTGCGTTTCCTCGCCGCGCATGACGTCGGGCGCGTCGGCCAGGCGCTGGGCAAGGCCGGGAACGATACGGATGTCACGTTTCTGATCAGGCACACGGGCGGCGCCGCCGAGAATGGCGCCGAGCGGCGACGGCACGCTGACATAGGGCGCCTCGAGCCAACCCTGGCGCGAACCGGCCATGCCGCAGATGATGACGGGCAATTCCTCCGGCGCACCCATCGCCGTCAGATGGCTCTCCAGAACGTTGGCGAAGCCCTTTTCGCGCGCGGTGATCAGGCCGTCGTCGCCGCGACGCTCGGCAAGCACCTTGCCGGCGCCGTCGATCAGCCAGGCCCGGAGCCGGGTCGTGCCCCAATCGAGCGCGGCAACCGCCGGAACGTTGCTGGCTGGGCTCACAGGAAGCCTCCATCGACGATCAGCATCTGCGCGGTCAACATGCGCGAAGCGTCCGAGGCCAGGAACAGCACCGTGCCAACCATGTCGTCCGGCCGCATGACGTCCCTGATGCACTGCTTGGCGACATGGGCGGCGAGCGCCTGTTCGGTCACCCAGCGCTCCTGCTGCCGCTCGGTGATCACCCAGCCGGGCGCGACGGCGTTGACGCGGATGCGATCGGGCCCGAGCTTGCCGGCCAGCCCCTTGGTGAGGCCGAGTATGCCCGCCTTGGCAGCGGTATAGGCCGGCATGTCGGGATGGTTGATCAGGTAGGAGGTCGAGGTGAAATTGATGATCGAGCCGCCGCCGGCCCGCTTCATGCCTGACACCACCGCCTGCGCGGTGAAGAAATGCGGCCTGAGATTGATGGAGAGATTGTTGTCCCAGAATTCGACGGTGACGTCCTCGACTTCATGGCGTTCGTCCCAGGCGGCGTTGTTGACCAGCACGGTGACGTCGCCATGCGCGTCGGCGGCCCGGGCGGCTGCAGCGCGCAAGGCCTCGACGTCGCGCAGATCGGTCTTGAGGTAGAGCGGACGCCGGCCGAGCTCTTTCTCAACGCGGTCGGCGAGCGTGATGCTCGGCGCATCGGCGATGTCGATGAAGGCGACCTTGGCGCCCTGGCGCGTGAACCCTTCGGTCAACGCCGCACCGATGCCGGAGCCGCCGCCGGTGATCAGCACCGAAGCGCCTTCGAGGTCGGCAAACCGCGCCGATGGCATCATGATTTTCGTCTCCCGGGTCAACCGGCGCGCATCCTAGCCAGACACGTCCGGCGGGCAAGGGCGAAAAGACGCATTTTCGGGCTTATGTCTGACAAAAAGGCGATGGTGCCATGCTCGACCCGCGAAGTGGCGTCGCCACATGGCGGGCGGCGCCGAAGTCCTGGGCTCAGATCGCTTTGGCGCGCAAGGCGCCACGGAAGGAATCACGGAGGTAGCCCAATGTGGCATCGGCATCGGCCGGTTTGCCGAACAGATAGCCCTGTCCGCCGGCGCAACCGAACTGGACCAGCCGGTCGGCCTGCGCTTCCTCTTCGATGCCTTCGGCGACGACGTCCATGCCGAGCCCTTCGCACATGGCGAGGATGGCGCGGATGATGTGCTCGGATGGCCGGTCTTCGAGAATGGAGGCGACGAAGGCGCGGTCGATCTTGAGCTTGTCGAAATGGAATTCACGCAGCCGGCCGAGCGAGGACTGGCCGGTGCCGAAATCGTCGAGCGAGACGCGGATGCCGACGCGGCGCAGATCCTCGACGATCTGCGCCGCCGAGGCAGGGTCGTTCATCAGGCCGGTCTCGGTGATCTCGATCTCCAGCCGGCGCGGATCGAAGCCGGTGCGGTCGAGGATCGCCAGTATGTGCAGGCCGGTGTTCTGGTCGACGAGCTGCGAGGGCGACAGGTTGAAGGACAGGAACAGGTCCTTCGGCCAGCTCCTGGCGGCTTCGGTCGCCTTGCGCAGCACCAGCTGCGACAGCGGACCGATGATGCCGCGCTCCTCGGCGATGGGGATGAAGACGGTCGGCGGCACCGCGCCGAGATCGCGATCGGTCCAGCGCGCCAGCGTCTCGAAGCCGATGGTGCGGCGCGTGGTGAGGTCGACGATCGGCTGGAAATGCGGCTCCACCTCCCCGGCGGAGACGGCGCGGCGCAGCGCCTGCTCGATGCGGGTGACGCGCTTGGCGGCCTCTTCCATCTCACGGGTGTAGACGACGACGCGGCCGCGGCCGGAACGCTTGGCATGGTAGAGCGCCGTTTCGGCCTTGTTGATGAGGATCTCGGTGGTCTCGTCGCCCGAATAGAACAGCGAGCAGCCGACCGAGGCCGAGAGCCTGGCGGTGCGCTCGCCGACATCATAGGGCGCCGACAGGATCTCGATCAGCATGCGGGATTTTTCAGCCGCCGCATCCTCCGAGAACACCAGCGGGTAGAGGAAGGCGAATTCGTCGGCACCGATGCGGCAGACCGTCGAATGGCCGTCCATCGAGGCACGCAGCCGCATGGCGACCTGGATCAGGATGTCGTCGCCGGCCTTGTGGCCGAACAGATCGTTGATCGGCTTGAAGCCGTCGAGGTCGAGAATGCCGACGGTGAAGGGCGCGGGATCGTCGGCGCGGTCGCTGATCAGGCGGTCGACCTTGTCGAAGAAGCGGCGATGATTGCCAAGCCCGGTCAACGGATCGGTGAACGCCAGATCCGTGCTTTCCCTGTTTGCCTGACCGGTGCCAAACGGAGCTTGCATCGGTGTCCCTGTTCGTCCCTGTTTTGTCGTCGGAATTTATTTCGAGACTGGCAGCAAACCCTTTAGGAAACGTATCGCTTGAATCGATTTTTCGAGACCCGCCAACGATCCCACGACGCTATCTGAAGCGCTGCAGGTGATCGACAAGCGCGCGCAGCTTCGGCGCCAAGTTGCGGCGGCCGGGATAATAGAGATAGAAGCCGGCAAAGCGTGGGCAGTAGGACTCCAGGATGGGCACCAGCTCGCCCCGGTCGAGCCAGGGACGGAAGCTCCGTTCCATGCCGAAGGTGATGCCGGCGCCGGCGACAGCGAGCCTGATCATCAACGTCATGTCGTTTGTCGTGATCTCCGGGGCGACGGCGACGCTGAACTCCTTGCCGTCGACCGCGAATTCCCATCGGTAGGGCGCAACCCCGGGAGCGGGACGCCAACCAATGCAGCGACGGGCCGCAAGCTCGCTCGGATGCGCAGGCTCACCAAATCGATCGCGGTAGGCTGGCGCGCAGACAGCCAGCTGCCGCTCGTCACCGGCAACGGGAACCGCGATCATGTCCTGCTCGATGACTTCGCCCAGCCTGACGCCGGCATCGTATCCCTGGGCAACGATATCGAATTCATCGTCCGTCACCGTGATGTCGATCTGAACCTCCGGATTGGCCTCGGCGAAGGCTGCCAGGAACGGCCCTGACAGGAAGCCCTCGGCGATCGACGAAACAGCGAGCCGCAACTGCCCGCGCGGGCGCCCACGCAAGCTGCCGGCGGCCTCGACCGCGGCACGCATGTCCGCGATGGCCGGCGCGATTTCGGCGCGGAGCCGCTCCCCCGCCTCGGTGAGGCTGACGCTGCGCGTCGTGCGCCGCACAAGCGCTATGCCGATGGTCTCTTCCAGCCGCCTGATCGTCTGGCTGACGGCCGAGCGGGTGACACCCAGCCGGTCAGCGGCGGCGCGAAAACTCCGCTCCTCGGCGACAAGCGCAAAAACGGAGAGCGCGTTGAGATCCATTGGTTAGCGTGGCTTTCCATAGCGTCAAGAAATGGCTGTCTTAACGCGACAATGGGGCAATTCTATCTTCCTGGCAACCGACGCAAGGCGGCGGTCAATCCAGGAACAGGAGACAAGCATGCCCCTCGACAAGACCGTCCTCATTACCGGCGCATCAAGCGGAATCGGCGCGGGGATTGCCCGCGAACTCGGCGCCGCCGGGGCGAAAGTCATGCTCGGCGCGCGGCGCACAGACCGGCTGGAGGCGCTCGCCGAGGAGATCACCGCGCACGGTGGGGAGGCCAGGATCCGCGGCCTCGACGTCACCGACCGTAACGATGTCGCTGCCTTTGCCGAGGCGGCGCGACAAGCCTGGGGACGCGTCGACGTGATCGTCAACAATGCCGGCGTGATGCCGCTTTCGCTGATGGCCTCCCTCAAGGTCGACGAATGGGACCGCATGGTCGATGTCAACATCAAGGGCGTGCTGCACGGGATCGCCGCGGTGCTGCCGGAGATGGCCGCGAGAGGCTCCGGCCACATCATTAACATCGCTTCGGTCGGCGCGCTCTCGGTCGCGCCAACGGCAGCGGTCTATTGCGCGACCAAATACGCGGTGCGGGCGATTTCCGACGGCCTCAGGCAGGAGAACGACGACATTCGGGTGACCTGCATTCATCCCGGCGTGGTCGAGAGTGAATTGGCCCATTCCATCACCGATCCGCTGGCGGCCGAAGCCATGAAGACCTACCGGGCGATCGCCTTGCAGCCGGACGCGATCGGCCGCGCGGTGCGCTTCGCCATCGAGCAGCCCGACGACGTCGATGTCAACGAGATCGTCATTCGGCCGACGGCCACAAGGTAGCGGCCATGACGTCGTCGTTTTCCCTGCTTGCATCGCTCATGCTTCTCTTTGGCGCGGTCCCCGTGCAGAAAGGTGTCGCCCAGATGAATCCCGACCAGCAAATCACTGCTCAAAGCCATCCCTATGCAGGCATGTGGGTGACAGCCGATGGCCATGTCCGTCACAAGCTGCTTCCAAATGGCCGGTACGACGAAGCGCGTGGAACCCGGGAGAGCGCGTATCGGGGGCGTTACGAAGTCCGGGGGCATCACATCGACTATTGGGACGATACCGGATTCACCGCCGATGGCACGTTCATCGACGGCGTGCTGCATCACGGCGGCATGATCTTGTATCGGAAGGAGTAGCGTCTGCCGGCTGGATCAGCCGCCGAGCCGGACGCGGTACAGTTCCAGAGGAGCGCCACGGGTCTCCGCCACCGGCTCCAGCCATTCCGGCACGCTGCCGCGCATCAGCCCGGCCAGAAAACCGTCCGGCGCCCTGGCAGCGAACAGCCGGCTTTCAGGGTTGTCGCGGCAGAGCGCGACAAGGCCGACATGGTGACTTTCGACGATGGCTTTGGCGTCGGTGGCCGAGCCCAGCAATGCATCGAACACGAGCAGGTTTCCGGCGACGTTGCGATGGTAGGGCCCGGCGAACACGCGATGACCGGTAAAGGCGAGGATGGGCGAGCCAAGATTGGAGATGGCAAGCACCGTGGTGGGGGCCATCGCGCCAAGCACGGCGAACGAGGCCTTGCTGTTGCAGGGCGCATCGATGCTGGCGTCCCTGGCGGGTGCAGCAGTTGCGAAGGCGCTCGAGGCAGCCTCGGCGGCACCCGACCAGATGGCATTGACCGAGATCAGCCAGGCCGCCGCCATCCTGAGTACCGAGCCGCTGGACGGGCTGGCTTCGGCCCGCTGCCGCCATTTGGCGATCCAGGCCGAAAGCGGGATCACCGCGAAGGCGATGGAGAAGGTCGAGCCGCGCACTTCCCAGGCGCTGACCAGGACCGCCACGACCAGCAGTGCGGCGACGAGGCTGTCCTGCCGCCGCCAGCCGCCATGGCTGAAACGGAGCGCCATCAGCACGATGGCCACCAGCGGCGTGGCAAAACGCGCCACGGCCCTTGCCGGATCGTCGACGACAAGCTGGACGATCGACTGCGCCTCCTCGATATAGCCGAGCCACATCTGCTGCAGGCGCGGGTCGAGATGGGCATAGGGCGCCGCCAGGCATTGCGGGAACAGCAACGCCACGACGAGGGCGAGAGCGACGGCAAGCAGGCCAAGCGACATCAGGCGCTGGGCGGCCGTCGCGTTGGCTGCCCTCCATGAAGCAATGATTACCAGACCGGTGCCGGCAAGCGCTGTGACGGCGAACTGCACGACCGAGAACGTGTCGCACTGGGCCTGGCCCCAGGACGAGACGGGGATGGTGGCGGCGAAGACCAGAGCCGAGACGCCGGCGACGCCGAGGCCGAAATCCCTGGCGATCAGCCTTTCGGCGTCGCCATTGCCGAGAAACAGCAGAGCGACGACGGCGCCGAGGGCCCCGGCATAGGGCGCGCTTTCCATGCCGATGGCCAGGGTCAGCGTGGCGCAGATGCCCGCGACAAGGGCAGCCGGCCGATACGTGGGCGCCTCGAGCAGCAGGGCCAGGCTCGCCAGCGTCAGCATCAGCTGGACATTGTGATGATCGAGCGCGCCTGGGGAAAAAATCCCGATGTAATACAAGGCCGCCCCGCCGACGACGGCGGCGGGCAGCACAGCGGGCGGGCCGGCGAAAGCGCGCGCGGCGCGGATGATGAACAAGACCGCGATAAAGAACTGCAGGGCCGGCCAGACTATTTGCACGATCTGTTCGGCCAGGGCGGCGCTGCCAGTCAGGCTCGAAACGGCAAGGATGCTCAATGCCAGCGGCGCGTCGAGCAGCCGCGACCAGTGCATGACGAAGCCGCCCTCCAGCCCCATTCTGTATTGGTGCAAGTCGAACCAGCCTTGGCCCGCCAGCAGGTCGCGGACTTCGACCAGTTGCAGCAGGCTGTCATTGTCGCCCGCCGGATTGGCCAGTTGCGGGAATCCCTGCTGGGCATTGAGGCCGAGCAGCAGCAAGGCGGCAAGCAACGCGAACGCGATATCGGACTTCCCTGTGGAAGTTCCCGTTGCTGTGCTCATGCCGATCGCCCTTGGCGGGAATGCCGGGCCTTTCCAGGCCAATCGACACTCGTGAAGTCGGTCTTAAACCTAGCCTTAACGGCTTCAATAAATAGTAAAACCGCCTGAACGCGGCCGGTTTCCGGAGCGCGACCGCATGGTCGACAAGGCATTCGGAGACGAAAATGCCGCAAGACATCAGCCATGAACCCGTCATCGCCGTGCTCCTGCCCTGCTATAATGAGGAGCTCACCATCGCCGAGGTGGTGCGGCGGTTCCGCGAGACGCTGCCCGCGGCAACCATCTATGTCTACGACAACAATTCGAAGGATCTGACGGCGCTGCGCGCCCGCGCGGCCGGCGCCATCGTGGTTCGCGAGCCGCGCCAGGGCAAGGGCAATGTGGTGCGGCGCATGTTCGCCGACATCGACGCCGACATCTACCTGATGGCCGATGGCGACGGCACCTACGCGCCCGAGGACGCGCCGCAATTGATCAACACGCTCCTGACCGAGCGTTGCGACATGGTGGTGGGCACCAGGCGCGGCGTCACCGACGATGCCGGCAGGGCCGGCCATGCCTTCGGCAACCGGGCCTTCAACAGCCTCTACAAATGGCTGTTCGGCAGCGATTTCACCGACATTTTCTCCGGCTACCGCGTCTTCACCAGGCGTTTCGTCAAGAGCTTCCCCGCCGTCTCCGGCGGCTTCGAGATCGAGACCGAAATGTCGGTGCACGCCTCGCAGCTCAAATTGCCGGTCAGCGAGATTGCGCTCGACTACGGCCGCCGGCCGGAAGGCTCGTCGTCGAAGCTGTCGACCTTCCGCGACGGCGCCAGGATCCTGTGGATGTTCGCCATGCTGATGAAGGAGACGCAGCCGTTGCGCTTCTTCGGCGCCTTTTCGCTGTTCTTCCTGGCCTCGAGCCTGTTCCTGATGGCGCCGGTGCTGGTCGAATTCGCCGAGACCGGCCTGGTACCGCGCATGCCGACCTGGGTGCTGTCGGTCGGCCTGCTGCTTCTGTCCATGCTGGCGGCGGTGACCGGACTGATCCTCGATTCGGTCTCGCGTGGGCGCGCCGAGCAGAAGCGGATCTTCTATCTCTCCATGCCTTCGGGCCGTGTCGAGCGCCGCACCGGCGACGTGGTTCGGAAGCCGCAACCGGGCAAGGCCTCGCGTGCGGCCTGACCGATGCAACGCATCGTCCGCTTTGTCTTCGCCGGCGGCATCGGCTTCGTCGCCGACGCGGCGGCGCTGTGGCTGCTGCTCGCCGTCACGCCGCTCGGACCCTTCGTCGCCCGCATGCTGTCGATCGGCTTCGCGCTCTTCGTCACCTGGCAGATCAACCGGCACCTGACCTTCTCGCCGTCGAGCAGAGGCGTGACACAGGAAGGCGCCCGCTATGGCGGCGTCGGCGTCGCCACCAGCATCGTCAACTATGCCGTCTACTCAGCCATCCTGCTGGTGCTGCCGGCGGCGCCACCACTGGCGGCGCTTGCCATCGCTTCGCTGGTGGCCATGACGCTGTCCTTCCTGGGTTACTCGCGGCTGGTCTTCGACCGTTAACGGCGTGGCCCGATTGGCAGAAGGCGCCGGGACCCTTATATCGCTTGCGTTGACTGCGCTGGGGATCCGCCATGAAGCTGAAAATCGCCGTCCAGATGGACCATGTCTCGACCGTGTCGATCGCCGGCGACACCTCGTTCGCGCTGTCGCTGGAAGCGCAGCGGCGCGGCCATCAATTGTTCCACTACACGCCCGACCGCCTGTCGCTGCGCGACGGCAAGGTGTTTGCCCGCATCGAGGAGATGCAGGTGCGCGACGAAAAGGGCAGCCACTACTCGCTGGGCGAAAAGGTTCGCACCGACCTATCGGAGATGGACGTCATCCTGCTGCGCCAGGACCCTCCCTTCGACATGAACTACATCACCACCACGCATATCCTCGAGCGCATCCATCCGAAGACGCTGGTCGTCAACGACCCGGCCTGGGTGCGCAACAGCCCGGAAAAGATCTTCGTCACCGAGTTTTCCGATCTGATGCCGGACACGCTGATCACCAAGGATCCGCTCGAGGTGGCCGCCTTCCGCAAGGAATTCGGCGACATCATCGTCAAGCCGCTCTACGGCAATGGCGGCGCCGGCATCTTCCATCTGCACGAGGCCGACCGCAACCTCGCCTCGCTGCTCGAAATGTTCGGCCAGCTGTTCCGCGAGCCCTATATCGTGCAGCGCTACCTGAAGGATGTGCGCAAGGGCGACAAACGCATCATCCTGATCGACGGCGAGCCGGTCGGCGCCATCAACCGGGTGCCGGCCGAGCACGATTCGCGCTCCAACATGCATGTCGGCGGCCGTGCCGAGAAAACCGAGCTGACGGCGCGCGAGCGCGAGATCTGCGCCCGCATCGGGCCGTCGCTCAGGGAACGCGGCTTCATCCTGGTCGGCATCGATGTCATCGGCGACTACATGACCGAGATCAATGTCACCTCGCCGACGGGCGTGCGCGAAGTGCATCGCTTCGGCGGGGCGGATATTGCCGCCCTGTTCTGGGATGCGGTCGAAGCGAAGCGGACATAATCCGTTTTCATTTTGTGTTAACCATGTTCCGCTTTTTGCAGCCGGCTACAACCGGGGCGCAACCGGTCCGGTTACCGGTTCCCCTGATGTTCCTGATTTGATCAAGGCTCTTCGACCCGGCGCTGTTCGCGCTCCCTGACATCAGCCGTCTCGGCCAGCACCCAGTCCCTGAACAGCCTGATCTTCGGGGTGTTGCGGCGGCTTTCGGAATGCACCAGCCAGTAGCCGTCGCCGTCGGACCCCATGGCCTCGAACGGCTGAATGAGCTGTCCTGTCGCCAGCAACGAGCTGTAGAGGTTGCGGGTGAGGATGGCGACGCCCTGATCGGTCAGCGCCGCCATCGCGTCGTAGGCCTGCGTGCCAAGCTCCGGGCCGGCTATGATGCGATCGGGCTCGAAGCGGGCGCCGGCTGCTTCGAACCAGATCTTCCACCAGGGATCGGTCGAACAGCATAGTGGCAGCTTGTAGAGATCCTCGGGCCGGCGGATGCCTCCCACGCTCCGCACCAGCCTCGGGCTGAGCATCGGCGTGTAATCCGCCTTGAACAGATAGTGGGCTGCCAGGCCCGGCCATTTCCCGGTGCCGGTGCGAATGCCGATATCCATGCCGTCGCGCCCAAAATCGGCCAGCCGGGACGATGTGTCGACTTTCACGGCAAGGTCCGGATGCATCAGCTGGAATGCTCCAAGGCGCACGGCGAGCCAGGTCGAGGCAAAGGTCTGGACCGTGGTGACCGACAAGACGCCGGTGGCGCCGCCCTTGGTCGCCACCCACGCATCGGCCAGCGCCGAGAAGGCACCCGATGCGTGCGGCGCCAGCTGCTCGCCGGCCTCGGTCAAGGCGATCTGCCTTGTTTTTCTTACGAAAAGCGGTGTTCCGGCGCGTTCCTCCAGCACCTTGATCTGGTAGCTCGCCGCCGACTGGGTCATGCCGAGTTCTTCGGCCGCCTTGGTAAAGCTGCCCAGCCGCGATGCGGCTTCAAACACCCTGATGGCGCCCAATGGCGGCAGGTCCCAGCTCATCACACATCAATCCTGTTGATGCATGATAAGCGACGTTCGATTGGAAGCCAAGAGCCGGCAAGCGCACACTCAAACCATCGACCCAACCCGAAAGGACATGGCCATGAACACTTCCACGCGGCGCCTCACAGTCCGTCATCCGATGCTGGACCTCTTCGTTGCTCCCTTCCGATCGCGGTCGCGCCGCCTGCTCGATCAGCGCGCGCTGTCCGACCATTTCAAGCGCGACATCGGCCTGCTCGACGGCCACGCGCCTTATGGCAGCATCCGCTAGACACGATTGGCGCCCGGAGACAGAGAGAATGATGACCGTGCCCGCGAAAGCCCTGGCGCAGAGCCGTCGGACGGTCGAGTCGTATGAGGACTACGCGGTCCGTTATGACGAGATTGTCGGACATGTTCCCCACCCGAACGACCAGGCCGCGCTCAAGCGCGCCGCGGCGATCGCCGGGCCGGGCGGCCGAATCCTGGAGATCGGGTCCGGACCTGGCCGCGATGCGGACTTCCTGGAGGGCCTCGGCGTCAAGGTCCGGCGGACCGACGCGACGCGGCGCTTTCTCGAACTGCAGGCAGCCCGCGGCAAGACCGGCGATCTGCTCGATGTGATCACCGACGAGCTTGGCGGTCCCTATGACGCGGTGGTGGCGCTTGCCGTGCTGATCCATGTGCCGCGCGACCAGATCGACCCGGTTCTGGAGAAGATCGCGCGGGCGTTGCGGCCCGGTGGTGCCTCTGTCGTCTCGATGCGCGACGGCGACGGCGAAACGAGCGGCAGATACCATACGGTCGACTGGCGCAAGGACGCCTTCGCGGCGCGCATCGAGGCCGCCGGCATGGAGCTTGTCAGCCACAGCTTCCGCGTCGGCAGGAAGGAGCGAGGGTGGAACACTTTTCTGGCGGTGAAGCCGTCGTGATCTGCACGGACTCCCGGAACATTCGCCTCCATCCTGCGCGGCTCGCATCGTCACGCGCTCGGTGAGGCGCCTTGCAGGCTGTTGCGAGCCCGTCGACGGTAGGCGCACGCCTCTCTTTGTTCCTGTATTGTTCTTGCCTTGGGCTAAAATCTGTGGTTGTCTCGCGTTGACGTCGCTCGCGGCCGGCTCACAAAGGCTGGGGAGAGACGGCATCGGGGGCAAAGAATGGTGGCGCGGGTTCGTACGGTCGCTTTCCAGGGCATCGAGGCCGTGCCGGTCGACGTGCAGGTGATGATCGCGCCCGGCAAGGTCGGCATCCAGATCGTCGGACTGCCCGACAAGGCGGTGGCCGAGAGCCGCGAGCGGGTGCAGGCGGCGCTGCATGCGTCGGGCCTGTCGATGCCGTCGAAGAAGGTCACCGTTAACCTGGCGCCGGCCGATCTGCCCAAGGAAGGCAGCCACTACGATCTGCCGATCGCGCTTGGCCTGATGGCAGCACTTGGCGCCATTCCGGGCGACATGCTGGCCGGCTATGTCGTGCTTGGCGAACTGTCGCTCGACGGCACGATTACCGCCGTGGCCGGCGCGCTGCCGGCGGCGATCGGCGCCAATGCCGAGGGCAAGGGCCTGATCTGCCCGTTCGCCTGCGGACCGGAAGCTGCTTGGGCGGGGCGGGAATTCGACATTCTGGCGCCGCGCAGCCTGATTGCCATCGCCAACCATTTCCGCGGCACGCAGGTGCTGTCGCGGCCCGAGGCCGGCATCCGCGCCGCGCCGCGCGACCTGCCGGACCTCGCCGACATCAAGGGCCAGGAGACGGCCAAGCGGGCGCTGGAGGTGGCGGCCGCCGGCGGCCACAACCTGCTGATGGTCGGTCCGCCCGGCTCTGGAAAATCGATGCTGGCGCAGCGGCTGCCGTCGATCCTGCCGCCGCTGGCGCCGAAGGAGCTCCTGGAGGTCTCGATGATCGCCTCGGTGGCCGGCGAGCTCGGCGAAGGCAAGCTGACGGACCGGCGACCGTTCCGCGCTCCGCACCACTCGGCCTCGATGGCGGCGATGGTCGGTGGCGGCATGCGCGCCCGGCCGGGCGAAGTATCCCTAGCGCATCACGGCGTGCTGTTCCTCGACGAGTTCCCCGAATTCACGCCGCAGACGCTCGATGCGCTGCGCCAGCCGCTTGAGACCGGCGACTGCATGATCGCGCGCGCCAACCACCGCGTCACCTATCCGGCGCGCATCCAGCTGGTGGCGGCGATGAATCCGTGCCGCTGCGGCATGGCCGGCGAGCCGGGTTATCGTTGCGTACGCGGCGAGCGCTGCCGCACCGACTATCAAGCGCGCATCTCAGGACCGCTGCTCGACCGCATCGATCTTCGTATTGAAGTGCCGGCGGTCTCGGCCAGCGACCTGATCCGCCCCGACAGGGCGGAGAAGAGTGCTGACGTTGCACTCCGCGTCGGCCGCGCGCGCACGCTCCAGCGCGAGCGCTTCGAACGGCTCGGCGTCAACAGCGCCACCACCAACGCGCATTGCGCGCCGGCTGTCATCGAGGCGATCGCCATGCCCGATGCCGCCGGCCTGTCGCTGCTCAAGGACGCCAGCGAAAAACTCGCCTTTTCCGCCCGCGCCTACCACCGGGTGTTGAAAGTGGCGCGCACGCTGGCCGACCTCGACGCCAGCGAAACCGTCGGCCGCATCCATCTGGCCGAGGCGATTTCCTATCGCATGAGCGCGGAGCGTGTGGCGCAGGCGGCGTAGAGACCGCAGTACTGGGCACAACATTGCCGGCTCTACGCTCGCGAGGCGGCCTCGAGGCACCGGCCGGGCCGGTGACGGCTGGCAGATAACGTTTCGAAGCTGCGCGATGCGCTTGGGCTGAACTGAGCCCATTCAGGAGGGTCCGTGGGCCGGTTCCGGCCCAAGCTTGCGCCAGCTCAGCCCTGTTTCGCCTTCAACTCCAGCCGCCGCTTATGCAGCACCGGCTCGGTGTAGCCATTCGGCTGGCTCGTTCCCTTGAACACCAGGTCGCAGGCGGCCTGGAAGGCGATCGAACTGTCGAAATCCGGCGCCATCGGCCGGTAGAGCGGATCGCCGACATTCTGCAGATCGACGATGGCCGCCATGCGCTGCAACGAATCCCTGACCTGGATTTCCGAGCAGACCTTGTGGCGCAGCCAGTTGGCGATGTGCTGCGAGGAGATGCGCAGCGTGGCGCGATCTTCCATCAGGCCGACATCGTTGATGTCGGGCACTTTCGAGCAGCCGACGCCCTGGTCGATCCAGCGCACGACATAGCCCAGAATGCCTTGCGCGTTGTTGTCGAGTTCGCGCTGGATCTCGTCGGGTGTCCAGTTCGGCCGCACGGCCACCGGCACCGACAGGATATCGTCGAGTTTCGCCTTCGGCCGGCTCTTCAGCGCCGCCTGGACGGCGTGGACATCGACCTTGTGATAGTGCGTGGCGTGCAGCGTCGCGGCCGTCGGCGACGGCACCCAGGCAGTGTTGGCGCCGGCCTTGGGGTGGGCGATCTTCTCGACCAGCATCGCCGCCATCAGATCGGGCATCGCCCACATGCCCTTGCCGATCTGGGCATGACCGGCCAGCCCGCATTCGAGACCGGTGTCGACATTCCAGGCCTCGTAGGCGGAAATCCAGGCGGCCTGCTTCATGTCGCCCTTGCGGATCATCGGGCCGGCTTCCATCGAGGTGTGGATCTCGTCGCCGGTGCGGTCGAGGAAGCCGGTGTTGATGAACACCACGCGCTCGCGTGCGGCGCGGATCGCTTCCTTGAGGTTGATGGTGGTGCGCCGCTCCTCGTCCATGATTCCCATCTTGATGGTGTTCTTCGCCATGCCGAGCAGCGCCTCGACGCGGTCGAAGATCTCGACCGCGAAGGCGACTTCCTCCGGTCCGTGCATCTTTGGCTTCACCACATACATCGAACCGGCGCGGGAGTTCATCTGCCGCCCCTTCGGCCCGACATCGTGCAGCGCGATCAGCGCCGTCATCGCCGCGTCCATGATGCCTTCCGGCACCTCGTTGCCGTCACGGTCCAGAATCGACGGATTGGTCATGAGGTGGCCGACATTGCGCACCAGCATCAGCGAGCGGCCAGGCACGGTGAGTTGGCCGCCGGCGGGTCCAGTGTAGGCGCGGTCGGGGTTGAGCTTGCGGACAAAGCTCTTGCCGCCCTTGCTGATCTCTTCGGCGAGGTCGCCCTTCATCAGGCCGAGCCAGTTGCGGTAGACGACGACCTTGTCCTCAGCGTCGACAGCGGCGACCGAGTCCTCGCAGTCCTGGATGGTGGTCAAAGCCGATTCCAGGATGACGTCGGCGATTCCAGCCGGGTCGGTGCGGCCGATCTGGTTGGCGCGGTCGATCAGGATTTCGGTATGGAGGCCGTTCTTGACCAGAAGCACGGCTTCCGGATTCTCGGCATCGCCGCGATAGCCGGCGAACTGTTTCGGGTCGGCAAGGGTGGTGGCGCCGGCGCCCTCGCCGAGCTTCAGCGCGCCATTGGCGATCGAGAGCCCGTTGACGCCTGCCCATTTGCCCGTGGTCAGCGGTACCGACTGGTCGAGGAAGTCCTTTGCCCAGGCAATCACCTTGGCGCCGCGCGCGGGGTTGAAGGCCTTGCCCTTCTCAGCGCCGCCGGTCTCGGGAATGGCGTCGGTGCCGTAGAGCGCATCGTAGAGCGAACCCCAGCGCGCATTGGCGGCGTTGAGCGCATAGCGCGCGTTCATTACCGGCACGACGAGCTGCGGCCCGGCGACGACGGCGATTTCCGGATCGACATTTTCGGTCGAGACGCTGAAGGCCGGACCTTCGGGAACGAGATAGCCGATCTCCTTCAGGAACGCCTTGTAGGCGCCCATGTCGATCGGCGCGCCCTTGTCTTGGTACCAGCCGTCGAGCTTCTCCTGCATGGCGTCGCGTTTCGCCAGCAGCGCCCGGTTCCTGGGCGCCAGATCATGGACGATGGAGGAGAATCCGTTCCAGAAGCGCGCCGCTTCGATGCCGGTGCCGGGCAACGCTTCGTCGACGACGAAGTCATGCAGCTCGCGGGCAATGCGCAATCCGGCGATCTCGATGCGATCGGTCATCAGGCTAACTCCAGATGAAAGGCTTTGCGGGGCGTTTGGCATGTTGGGGGTGCAGGGTCAATTCAGCTTAGGGTGAAGGTGGGGCATTTTGGGCCTTCTTTGAAGACACATCCGTGCGGATGTGTTCTTCATCTGTTTGCGTGCGCCATTCTGAACCGTTCGCTCTACCTCCAACGTCACGGAATGGATCCTAGGGTCTCCGCAACGTCGCTTCGCTCCTGCTCCGCCCTAGGATGACGAACGCGCAGGATTCAGGTCAGGCCGAGTCGAAAATGGTGGCGTCCGAGAACCGGAGCGGAGCGTACTTAAGGTACGTGAGCACCGGAAGCGCAGGACGCCGCCATTTGCAGGCCGGCCTCACCTGAATCTAAACCGCGATCCTTGGCCTGCCCGAGGCCACTGCCACGACATGCGCTTCGATGAACATGCGCTGCGCTTCGACGGTCGAGACACGGAACTCCGTCGCGACCTCGATCTCGGCGCTGTCGGTGCCGGCATCCCGGGCGCGTTGGGCGACAATGGCCCGCACGTCGGCCTCGGCGGCCGCGATCGCCGCCGCTTCGTCGAGGAAGTCGCGCACCGTTTCGCCCGAGGCAAGCCGGAACAGGCCTTCCTTGGGCTGGCTGACGCGGGCCTCGGCCGAAACCCTGACCTGGCCGACGACGGCGCCGAGCGCGTTGGCGACATCGGTATCCCGGGGCACCACGCAGTCATTGCCGACCAAGGGCGCCAGACCGGCGTAATGCAGGGGGGCCGAAGCGCCCAGCCCAATGACGGGACGGTCGAGCGCGACGCTGAGGCGAGCGATGCCTGGATGCGCATCGACGGCGCGCTGCACCAGCGCGTGCGCCACGGTGGCCGCACCATCGAGCCCGTCCTCGGCAAAGGCGGTTTCCAGGATGTATTCGGCCGACCAGCGCGTCAGCGTCACCAGCACGCGTTCCGAAATCACCTCCGGTGATGCGGCGATCGGCTGGCCACGGCCATCGCGCCTGCGGGCGAACAATTCGGCGCCAAGGCGAGCGGCGGCGACATCCCAATTCGCCTGCTTGCCGAACACATGAGCGGCGTCCGATGGCGTGAAGCCTGAGATATGCACCAGCCCGCGCGAGACCAGGCGGTTCAGGGTGGCATTCTGGGCGTTCGATGTCAGCAGCCTGTCGAGGGCAAGCGGCGTCGCGCCGATCGCCTCGTAGAGCTTTGCCTCCGGGACGGTCAGCCCCGCCGCGAGCCGGTCCGGCACGCCGGTGCGGACCGCGAAGCGGCCATCCATGCGGCCGGTGTTGGGGGCGCGCAACTGGCGTTCGAGCTCCGCCGTCACCGCCTCGCCATGCGCCATGCCAGCCAGCGCCAGCGGCACCAGCCGGCGCGGCCCGAGCAGGATTTTCGGGTTGAGCGCGCCATCCTCCAGCGTCACCTCGGAATCACCGCCGAGGCCGAACGTGCGCATGGCGACCGCCTCGACCATGGTGCGGAAGCCACCGACGGTGGCGCCTTCCGGATCGAGCCGCGGCCGGCCGCCATCGAGCACGGCGACGTCGGTGGTGGTACCGCCAATGTCGGACACCACCGCATTGTCGAGCCCGGTCATGTGGCGGGCGCCGACGAGGCTGGCGGCGGGACCCGAGAGGATCGTCTCGATCGGCCGCTGGCGGGCAAACGCCGCCGAAACCAGCGCGCCATCGCCACGCACCACCATCAGGGGCGCGGCGATGTCGCGCGCCGCGAGAAAGCCCTCGGTCGCCGCCACCAGCCGGTCGATCATCGAGATCAGCCTGGCGTTGAGCAGCGTGGTGAGCGCCCGGCGCGGACCGCCGAGCTTGGCCGACAATTCATGGCTTGCCGTGACCGGCAGGCCGGTCCTGTCGCGGATCAGCTCGCGGGCGGCGATCTCGTGCGCGGGATTGCGGGTGGCGAAATAGGCGCAGACGGCAAAGCCGGACACCGAGGCGCCGAGTTCCGGCAGCATCGCCTCCAGCCCGGACAGATCGAGCTTTGCCGCATTGCCATGCACATCATGGCCGCCCGGACAAAACACCACCGGGTCGGTGCCAAGTGCGGTCTTCAAGCCATCGCGGGCAAGATCGGCCTCGGAAAAGCCGATCATGACCAGTGCCACCCGGCCGCCCTGACCCTCGACCAGTGCGTTGGTGGCGAGCGTCGTCGACATCGAGACCAGCTTGATGTCAGCCGGATCGGTGCCCGCTTTCTCCAGCACCGCATCGACGGCGCCAGAAATGCCGACGGCCAGATCATGCCGCGTGGTCAGCGCCTTGGCCTTGGCCAGCACCTTGCCCTTGTTCGCTCCCTGCTGGGGACCTTCGGTCTCGGACCACAGCACGGCATCGGTGTAGGTGCCGCCGGTGTCGATGCCGAGGAAGAGAGGTTTTGGCTTGGTCATTTTGGGGCGGGGTCCGGGCAGATTGTTTGGTTGCCTGCCCTTAGCGGATACGGGCTTGCGGATAAAGCCGGGAGAGATGGGCCACAAGCGATCTCCCCCCTCGTGGGGGAGATGTCCGGCAGGACAGAGGGGGGCGCTGTCCCGCCGACCTTGCCGCGGTTATGGCAGCATCAGCCAAGCCCGGCCGCCATAACAATATGCTGGCACACATTATCGATGTCGCGAATGACGTCGTCGTTCCAGAAGCGCAGAACGATTCAGCCGTCTTGCTCCAGGCGCGATGTCCTGGCTTGGTCGCCGGTGATTGGGTCCGCATGCTGGGAGCCATCGACTTCGACGACAAGTTTCTTCTCCGGACAAGCAAAGTCGACAATGTAGCCGGCGATTGGAAATTGCCGGCGGAAGCCAAGCCCCATCAAACAGTGCGCGAAGCTCGTTCCACAGCTTCAATTCAGCTGGTGTCGTGACCTTGCGCATCGATCTGGCGTTTGCGCGATGTCTTGGAGGCAAAGGCGTATGAGGCATTGCACTATTCGCTGCGTGTTGGAGGCAGCGCTCTACGGCGCCCCCCTCTGTCCTGCCGGACATCTCCCCCACGAGGGGGGAGATTGGCTACTCACCTATCCCACAAACCCCACCTTCTTATGACTGCCATCGCAGAACGGTTTATTCGCGGAATGACCGCAGCGGCAAAGGAAGACCTTGGTGGTGCGGTCGACCGTGTGACCGGTGCCGGTGACGATCTCGACATTGCCTTCGAGCTTGAGAGGACCGTTGGGGGTCGGCGTCGCCTTCAGCGGCCCGTCACGGGTCTCCAGCGCGGGCGTGTCCTTCAGCGCCGGTTCGCCGGTGGCGGTAAAGCCCGCCTTGATGTGGCTGTTGTCGCAGAACGGCTTGTTCTGCGAGGCGCCGCAGCGGCAGAGCGTGGCGCGATAAAAAGTCTCGTCACCAAGCACGATCTCGGCATGCACCGCCAGCGGACCATTTTCTCGTAGCCGCACGGTGTTGACCACTGGTGGCTTTTCCTGCGGCCCGCCATCCTTGCGCACATAGGTGATGGCGCCCGAGGGGCAGTTCTCGGCCAGCGCGACGATCTTCTCGACGCTGGCCGCCTCGGGATGGATCCACTGGCCCGGCGCGTTGGGCACGAAGACGTGCGGGTCGCCGAGCACGCAATTGCGCGAGTGGATGCAGCGCTTGCCGGAAAATCCGACGTCGATCTTGTCGCTTTCGACCATGCCAGCCATTGGCGTGCTCCCTGTTTGCCTGGAGCACGCCGCGCCTGAATACGCGGCGTGCCTTGGGTATTTGGACAGGCTATGGCTCCCAGCAGGAAAACCGTCAAGCTGGCAAACCGGTCAGGGGACCAGATCGATCTCCTCGGTCTCGCCGCCGCTGCAGGTATAGCAGCAATCCTCGCATTTTTCCTTGTTGCCGGGGCCGACGCCCCAATAGGTGCCTTCGTCGCCGTCGACCCAGGCGCCATAGCAGATCGATTCGCCTTCGTTGCAGGAAATCGGCAGCTGCTTGGTCTCGCCGTCGTCGAGATAGAAATCCTTGCCATCGCCCGGCCAGACATAGTCGCGGTCCTGGCTGTAGAGCTCGAGGCGCATGGCATTGGGGTGGCTGTTCTTGACGGCGAAGGTGACGTCGCCGGCATGGGCGGCTGGGACAAACAGGACGGCAAGCGAAAACGCGGCGGCAAGCCGGCGCGCGGATGTGAAAGACATGGAAACCCCCGATGTAGAATCGGCCCCCACGGCCGATGGGGGGATCATGGCATGACGCGGGCCGGCGCTAAAGGGATGATGCTGGCAATCCCTGCCAAATCATCGCGGCATTTCGCCTTATCGCTGCCAAAAGGGCAGCTTGGTCGCCTTATCGCTGCCAAAAGGGCAGCTTGGCGATCTCTTCCTCGACCTGCCGTGTCGTCAAGCCGATGTCGTCGATCAGATGCGGATTGGCTTGCGCCATCTGCTTCAGCTGCCAGCGAAAATGTGCCTGCTCGCGCCAGGCAGCGATGGCGTTTCGCAAGCTCGCCAGGCTGTAGCGCCGACGCGGCGCGTGCGTGGAACTTGCGGGCATTCCCGGCCGCAGTGCCTGCGGGACCGAAGCAAGGATATGGTTCATGACAACCTCCGTGGGGCCGGACTTGATGGCCCTCGAGCTGAAAGAGGTTGAATTCTGCCGGATACGAACGCTGCCGTAATTAAACCCTCCCAAATAGTTCTCAAAAGTTCCAAACCGGCGTCTAACGCTTTGTTTTCACGCAATTCCCTGGCAATGCGCTACACGCTTCTCCGCTTCGCGTTTTGCCTCGAATTGCTCTATAGATGCGCCGATGCAGGGAGAGCGCTTTGCCTTTGGCCCGTTCGTGCTCGATGCCGGTGCGGGAACGCTGCTCCGGAACGATGCCCCCGTGGCCATCGGCTACCGCGGGCTGAAGCTGCTCGCGGCGCTGGTCGCAAGATCCGGCGAAATCCTCGAGAAGACCGAACTGATGGACGCGGCATGGCCGGGCACAGCCGTCGAGGAAGGCAACCTCACCGTCCAGATCGCGCAGCTGCGCAAGCTGCTTGGCCCGCCCGGCATTGCGGGTGAAGGGAGCGGTGAATGGATCGCCACCGTTCCGCGCGTCGGCTACCGTTTCACGGCGGCCGTCGAACACCTCAATGGCGCCAAGCGAAAACCGTTGCCGCTGCCTGACAAGCCATCGATAGCGGTGCTGCCCTTCGTCAATTTCAGCAACGATGCCGGGCAGGACGCCTTCTGCGACGGCTTGACCGAAGACCTGATCACCGACCTGTCGAGGATCTCCGGCCTGTTCGTCATCGCGCGCAATTCGACCTTTGCCTACAAGGGAAAGGCGATGGACGTGCGCGAGATCGCCAGGGAACTCGGCGTCCGCTATCTGCTGGAGGGCAGCGCGCGGCGCGATGCGGGGCGCGTGCGCATCAACGCGCAGCTGGTCGACGCGGCGAGCGGCGATCATCTGTGGGCGGAGCGCTTCGACCGCGGCCTGGACGATATCTTTGCCGTCCAGGACGAGGTGACCGCCAAGATCGTGGAGGCGCTGCTCGGCCGGCTGCGCGCGCCGCCGCCACGCAACCGGCCCACCAATCTCGACGCCTACGATCTGTGCGTGCGGGCGCGCAAGCTGATCGACGATTCGCCGCAGACGGCGCGCGAAGCGCATCTGATGCTGACGCGCGCGGTCGCGCTCGATCCCAGCTACGCCGAGGCCTATCGCTGGCTCGCCATGAACCACTGGATGGGATGGGTGCATTGGGGCGCTCCGGTCGACCCCAACCGCCGCATTGCCCTGGATCTGGCGCTCAAGGCGGTCGCGATCGATCCCAACGATGCCGGCTGCCACTGGGTGCTCGGCAATCTGCTTGCCTATGAGCATGATTTCACCGAGGCGGATGCCGAATTCGCCAGGACCTTCGAACTCGACCCCAACGAGGCCGACGCCTGGGCGACATTGTCCGATATAACGACGCTCGCCGGGCGGGTCGAGCAAGGCCTTGAGCACATTCGCAAGGCGTTCCGGTTGAACCCGTTTCCGGCGAGCTGGTACTATCTGACGCTCGGCCAGGCGCAATATGCGGCGCGTGACTATGAAGCAGCCATCGAGACGCTGCGCCGGGACGAGACCTACCGCACCAGTTCACGCCGCTTCCTGGCGGCGAGCCTTGCGCAACTTGGCCGGCTCGACGAGGCGCGCGCCGAGGTCGAGCTGTTCCTCGTCGGCAACCCGCATTTCACCACCAGCCATTGGGTCTGGACCGAGCCCTTCCGCGACGACGCGACGCGCGCGCATTTCATCGAGGGCTTCCGCAAGGCCGGCCTTCCAGACTGACGCGTCGGAATAACCGCCTGCACGAGATCCCTGATCACGGCACCAGGTCGATCGTCTCTGTCGTGTGTTCCACGCAAATGAAGCAGCAGGTATCGCAAGGCTGGTCGTTGTCCGGCCCGACGCCGGCGGAAATCTTGTCATTGCCCTCGACCCAGGCGCCATAGCAGATGCGTTCGCCCTGGTTGCAGGAGATCGGCACTGATTTCTGCGAGCCCGGATCGACGAGAAACACCTTGTCGCTGCCCGGCCAGACGGTCTCGCGGTCGCGGCTGAACAGCTCGACCGCGACCCCCTCCTTGCGCAGGTTCTTGATGAAGAAGGCCATGTCGGCGGCCTCGGCCGAATTGGCCAGGACCAGTGCCGCCAGCGCAACCATGCGAAACAGCGTCACCGCCGACCTCCCCCGAATCATCGCGGGCAGGTTCGCACGCCTGCCGGGAACTAGGAAGACACGCGGCCGTCCGCGGTGATCTCACGCCCCAGCCTCACCACTTCACGCACCAGCAGATCGAGATCGTCACGTCGGGTGCGATGGTTGGTGATCGCCACGCGCAGCCAGTGCCCGCCATGCACGGTGGTGTCGGAGAGGGCCGCGATGCCTTGCTCCTGCAGCCGCAGCATGATCTCGATGTTGAGCGCCTTGAGCGCTTCGCCCGCCAAACCGGGCTGGTAGCGGAAGCAGACGATGTTGATGGTCGGCGCCGCCGCCAGCTCCAGCGACGGCTCGGCTTCGATCAACCCGGCCAGATAGGAGACCTGCGCGATGTTCTGGTCGATCAGGCGGCCGAATTTTTCGACGCCATGTTCCTTCAACGCCATCCACACTTTCAGGGCGCGAAAGCCGCGCGAGGTCTGCAGGCCATAGTCGTGCAGCCATTCGCCTGAGGCCAGGCCGCGCGGCGTCGATTCCAGATATTCGGGC
Source organism: Mesorhizobium sp. M8A.F.Ca.ET.218.01.1.1 (assembly GCF_004791165.1). Classification (GTDB taxonomy): domain Bacteria; phylum Pseudomonadota; class Alphaproteobacteria; order Rhizobiales; family Rhizobiaceae; genus Mesorhizobium. Next base: position 1,240,935 of record NZ_SRUZ01000001.1, read on the forward strand.
GTCACCGCGAAGGTCCGGCGGTGCGCGGCGGCATCCCTGACCAGCGCACAGCCGACCTCGAAGGGCGCATGCAGCCATTTGTGCGGATCGAGCGCGATCGAATCGGCCCATTCGACGCCAGCGACGCGATGCTTGTTGTCAGGCGCGATGGCGATCAGCGCGCCGATGCAACCGTCGACATGGAACCACAGGCCTTCCTCATGCGCGAGTTTGGCCAGCGCCTTGAGGTCGTCGATCGCCCCGGTGTTGACCGTGCCGGCATTGCCGATGAGGCAGGCCGGCGTGAACCCGGCTGCCCGGTCCTCCGATATCGCGCTGCGCAGGGCCGATATGTCGATGCGCAGCCCGGCATCGGTCGCAATCCGGCGCAGCGCCCGGTTGCCCAAGCCGAGCGCTTCCATGGCCTTGCGGTGGCAGGAATGGATCTGGTCCGAGCCGTAGAAGCGCAGCGGTTTTTCGATCGCGGCTACGCCGTGCTCACGCACGTCGATGCCCGCCTTGGTGTTGCGCGCCACCGTCAGGCCGATGATGTTGGCCATCGAGCCGCCACTGACCAGCGTGCCGGAGGCCGATGCCGGAAAGCCGAGCATCTCCTTGCACCAGTTCACCACCTGGCTGTCCATCAGCCCGGCGGCATGGTTGCCGCCGCCGAGATTGGAGCCCTGGATCGCCGCCAGGAAATCGCCGAGCGCGCCGGTGAAGTTGCTCGATCCCATGTACCAGGACCAGAAGCGCGGGTGGATGTTGCCCATCGGGTAGGACATCACGGTGCGGGAGACGTCCTCGTAGACAGCGGCAAGCGGTGCCGGCGAGCGCGGCAACGGGGCGGTGAAGAAGTCCCGCAGCTGGCCGGGCATCTCCCGCCATACGGGGCGGTCGCGCAGCTCGCGCAGATAGTCGACGGCATCATCGACGACCCGATGCGACAGGGCCTGGACATCGGCCCAGTCGGCGGGGTCGAGCGTTTCCTCGGCCACCATGTCGAGATGGTCGTGCGCGACGTCCATGACAACCTCCCGTCAAGCCGCCGGGAATTGGCAGCCGGGCGTCGAGCGCGACAGGGCGATCTCGTCGGCGTCCATTTCGGCCTCGATGCCGTCGAACAATGGTGTCGACATGTAGCGCTCGCCAGTGTCGGGCAGCATGCACAGGATCACCGACCCGGCCGGAGCCTTCTCCGCGACTTGCCGCGCAACGGCGAAGGTGGCGCCGCCGGAAATGCCGGTAAAAATACCTTCCTTCTGGGCCAGCGCCCGCGCCCATTTGATGCCCTCCGGCCCGGCGATCGGCATGACCTCGTCATAGAGGCTGGCGTCGATCGCTTCCTGCAGGACATTGGGGATGAAGTCCGGCGTCCAGCCTTGGACGGGATGCGGCTCGAAGGCCGGATGGCTGGCGGCGGGAGCGCCATCGGCACCGCGCGGCTGCGCCTTGCCGCTGCCGATCAGTTGCGCATTGGCCGGCTCGGAGAGCACGATGCGTGTATCGGGCCGTTCGCGGCGCAAGACGCGCGCCACGCCGACGACGGTGCCGCCGGTGCCATAGCCGGTGACGAAGCAGTCGAGCCGCGAGCCGGCGAAATCGTTGACGATTTCGCGCGCGGTCGTCGCCTCGTGGATGGCGGCGTTGGCGACCGTCTCGAACTGGCGGGCAAGGAACCAGCCATTGGCCTCGGCCAGCTCGACCGCCTTCTTGTACATGCCAAAACCCTTTTCGGCGCGGGGCGTCAGCACCACCTTGGCGCCGAGCATGCGCATCAGCTTGCGGCGCTCGACGGAAAAGCTGTCGGCCATGGTGACGACCAGCGGATAGTTTTTTTGCGCACAGACCATGGCAAGGCCAATCCCGGTGTTGCCGCTGGTCGCCTCGACCACGGTCTGGCGCGGCTTCAGCGCGCCGCTGCGTTCGCCCTCCTCGATGATGTTGAGCGCCAGCCGGTCTTTCACCGAGGCCGCGGGGTTGAAGAACTCGGCCTTGACATAGATGGCCGCATGGGCCGGCGCGAGATTGTTGATGCGCACCGCCGGCGTGTCGCCGACCGTGTCGAGAATGCTGTCGAACAGGCGACCGCGCCCGGCAGTGGTCCTGATTTTCTGTTTGTTCAACATCGTTGATCTCCTCGATCGTGTTCATCTTCACGGGCCGGTTACAAACCGGCGCGTTGGGCGGCGAGGTTTCGAGACCTTGCCGCGCTAGGACTGACGTGCCGGCGATGCGGCAATGAGCGCGGCTGGCGCGAAATTCGCCGCCGGATGCGCCATGTCGTGTTTGGTGATAGAGCAAGGGCCGACAGGCCAGCGTGGGAGCAGGCGTGGAAACGGACGTGGAATCCGCACCATCGAGACAGGACGGCGGCATGCCGTGCCTGTTGGTGCGGCTGCTCGGACCGCTGACGATCACGCATAACGGCGTGCCGATGGCACTGCCGGCGTCGCGCAAGCTGCGGGCGCTGCTTGCCTATCTGGTGCTGGCGCCACATCCGGTAGGGCGCGGCCGCCTGTGCGAGCTTCTGTGGGATGTGCCCAACGATCCGCGCGGCGAGTTGCGCTGGTGCCTCAGCAAGTTGCGCGGCGCTCTCGACACGCCGGACCGGCGCCGTGTCCGCTCGCAAGACGATACTGTCGCGCTCGATCTCAGCGGCTGCCTCGTCGATGTACTGGAGATCGGCCATGCCGCCACGCACGGGATCGACGCGCTGGATGCGGAGCGGTTGCGGGCGCTGGCAAAACTCTTCGCGGGCGATTTCCTCGACGGGCTGGAGCTCGAACGCAGCCCGCACTTCAACAGCTGGCTGATGGGCCAGCGCCGCCGCTTCCGGTCCGTCCACGCGGCGGTGCTGGAACAGCTCGTCGCGAGCCTGCCAGCGGACTGCGACGAGGCGATCGCGCATCTCGACAGATGGGTGGAACTCGCGCCTTTCGACGCGCGCGCGCATGCGAGGCTGCTGGCGAGCCTCGCCAGGCGCGGCGAGATCGCCGCGGCCGAAAAGCACCTGGCGGCGGCGGCACGGTTGTTCGAATCGGAAGACCTGGATTTCGCGCCGCTCCGGTCAGCCTGGCGGATGATCCGTGACGAGCAGCCGGCTGCCTGGCCGCGGGTCCAGCCGGCCTGCCGGTCCACGGCGGCGCAATTGGCGCCCCCGTGCGACCCTGGTCCGGTCGAGCCGAGCCATGCATCGCTGGCGGTGATGCCGTTCGTCGAGGAATCCGGCCTGCGCGGTGGGCTGGCCGACGGCCTCACCCACGACATCATCACCCGTCTCGCCAAGCTGCGGGATTTCTTCGTCATCGCGCGCGGATCGGTGTTCGCGCTGGCCGACAGGCGTATCGCGCCCGAGGAGGCAGGCCGCCGGCTGAAGGTCGACTATGTCGCCGCCGGCACGGTGCGCAGCGCCGCTGGCCGTCTTATCGTCAGCGTCGAACTCATCGAGGTGCGCACGGCAAGGATCGTCTGGGCCGAGACCTTCGAGCGCCGGCCGGACGACATCTTCGCCGTGCTTGACGATATCGGCGACAGCATCGTGTCGTCGATCTCGGCCGAGATCGAAACGGTCGAGCGCAACCGCGCCCTGCTGAAGGCGCCCAACTCGCTCAATGCGTGGGAGGCCTATCACCGCGGCCTCTGGCACATGTACCGCTTCACCCAGGCCGAGAACGAAACGGCGCGGCATTTCTTTGCCACGGCCTTGCAGCTCGATCCGACCTTCGCCCGCGCCTATGCCGGCCTGTCTTTCACCCACTGGCAGAACGCCTTCCAGCGCTGGGGCGACCGCGACCGCGAAAGCGCGCTGGCGTTCGAGAGCGCCGGCCAGAGCCTGCTGGTCGACGACCACAATCCGGCCGCGCACTGGGCGATGGGGCGGGCGCTGTGGCTGCGCGGCGAACAGGACGGGTCGCTCTCCGAATTGGGGCGGGCCGTGGACCTCAGCCCGAATTTCGCGCTCGGCCATTACGCGCTGTCCTTCGTCCACTCGCAATCGGGCGACCCGCGGGCGGCGATAAGCTCGTCGGACCATTCGCGGCATCTCAGCCCCTTCGACCCGTTGCTGTTCGGCATGCTGGGGTCACGCGCCATGTCGCATGTCCGGCTCGGCCAGTTCGAGGAGGCGGCCGAATGGGCGCTGAAGGCGGCGGCGCGGCCCAATGCCCATACCATCATCCTGGCGATCGCCGCGCACTGCCTGGCGCTTGCCGGCCGGCTCGACGAGGCACGCGGCTTCGCCGCCGCCATCCGCAAGACGCTGCCGGACTACCGCGCCGACGATTTCATCGGCACGTTCCGCTTCGAGCCCGACGCCGAGGCGCTGTTCCGGCAAGGCGCCAGGCGGATCGGGCTCGGCTGATCGCTTGAGCGGCCCCCGTTAACGCTTCCGGAAGGAGTTGCTTAACCGTTCACCGCTATGTGACCTCCGGGGGGTCCATGGCAAAGTGAGTATGATGAGCAACAGCCCCGACAAGCGCAACGAATGGCGCGCCATTCTTCATGTGCAGGCCCGTATTGCCGTGCTGTTTGTCCCCGTTGTGGCCAGCCTGCTGCTCATCGCCGCGCTTGCTGGCAACGATCGCAAGTCGGTTCCCGACGTCGACCGAACGGTTACCGGGTCGGTGCGGTAAATCAGGCCGAACCGGCTTTTTCCCGGCTCTCCGGGCGCTCAATAAAACCTTGGGATCGGACCGTTCTGGGGCGTGGTACGGTCGCCGAGGTCGAGAAAGATCTCGTCGACATAGCACCAGCCCCAGCCTTCCGGCGGGTCATAGCCCTCTATGACGGGATGGCTGGTGGCATGAAAATGCTTGGTGGCGTGGCGGTTGGGCGAGTCGTCGCAGCAACCGACATGGCCGCAGGTGCGGCAGAGCCGCAGATGCACCCACCACGAGCCGCTCTTCAGGCATTCCTCGCAGCCAAGCGCGCTCGGCGTCACGTCCTTGACATCAGCCGCGTGTCTGCACTCGTCAGCCATCACACTCTCCCCACAGGTTGAGGCGCGTCGGCATGGCTGCCTTCCCGCGCAAGAAATGCATGCAATGCCGCCACCACCTGGGCGCCTTCGCCGACGGCAGCTGCGACACGTTTGACAGAGCCGGAGCGCACGTCGCCGATGGCGAACACGCCGCTGCGGCTCGTCTCCATAACGCCATGCGCCGATGCTATGTCCGATCCGGTGCGGATGAAACCCCTGGCATCTAGCGCCACCTCGGATTGGGCGAGCCAATCGGTGTTCGGATCGGCGCCTATGAACAGGAAGAGATGGCGGATCGGGCGCGTCGTCACCGCGCCGCTCGAGCGGTCGCGCCAGCGGACGGTGGCGAGATTGCCTTCCTCGCCGTCCAGCGCCTCGACCTCGGCGCCGGTCAACACCTCGATGTTCGGCTGCGCCCTGATGCGCTCGACGAGGTAACGCGACATCGACGCCTCGAGACTGCCGCCACGCGCCAGGAGCGCCACCTTCCTGACATGGCTGGCCAGGTAGACAGCCGCCTGGCCGGCCGAATTGCCGGCGCCGACCAGCGCCACTTCCTGGCCGCCGCAAAGCCGTGCTTCGATGGGCGAGGCCCAATAATGCACGCATGTGCCCTCGAACTCGGCGAGGTTGGCGACATCGAGGCGGCGGTAGCGCGCGCCGCTGGCGATCACCACCGAGCGCGTGCGCACCGTCTCGCCGTCGCCGACCGCAAGCTGGTAGCGCGCGCCGCCGGTGGCGGCACCGAGCAGCTTCACCTCATCGGGGATGACCATCTCGACGCCGAATTTCTGCGCCTGGTTGTAGGCACGCGCCATCAGCGCCATGCCGGTGATGCCCGTGGGGAAGCCGAGATAGTTCTCGATGCGCGCGGAAGCGCCGGCCTGGCCGCCAAAGGCGCGGCAATCGAGCACGATGGTCGACAGCCCTTCCGAGGCCGCGTAGACCGCCGCCGCCAGCCCGGCCGGGCCGGCGCCGACGATGGCGACGTCATAGACCTTGCTGGCGTCGACCGGCCGCAGCAGGCCGATGCAGCGGGCGAGGTCTTTCTCCGCGGGATTGAGCAGCAGCCTGCCGTTCGGGCACAGCACGACCGGCAGGTGGTGCGGATCGACATTGAAGTGCTCGAACAGGGTCTTCGCGCAAGGATCGGTTTTGGAATCGAGCACGCGGTGGGGCTGGCCGCTGCGCGCGAGAAACCCCTGCAGGCGCAGGACATCGCCATTGTCGGCCGGCCCGACGATGATGGGACCTATCGTGCCGCTCTCGAGCAGCCCGACGCGGCGCAGGATCAGCGCCCGCATGATACGCTCGCCGAGATTGGCCTCCTGCACCATCAGGTCGCGCAGCCTCTGCGAGGAAATGACGAACGCCTCGACCGCCTCGGCGGCCTCGGCATTGACCAGCGAGGGACGGGCCGAAAGCTGCGCCAGCTCGCCGACGAAGCTGCCAGGGCCATGGGTGACGATCGTTTCGCGTCTGCCGAGCTTGCCGTCCTGGGTGATGTCAACCTTGCCCGACAGGATGACGATCAGCCCCGGGGACACATTGCCGGCCTCGAAAATGTGCTCGCCGGCGGCATAGGCGCTGGCCTCGCCGAACCGGCGCATGCGTTCAATGTCCGCCTCGGCCAGCGTTGGGAAGGCCTGGTCGCGGCGGGCGCCGAAGATCGCGGTGCTGGATTGAGACATGGTTGCGAACGTAGCGAAGCGGGCGCGCGGTTTGAAGCGGTTTGTTCGGGGACTGGCCACGAGGCGAGGTCATCGTCTTGAGCTTCTGAACCGATCGAACGGTTCGAAACGGGATTTTGGTGCCCAGAAGAGGACTCGAACCTCCACTCCTTGAACCGTGCACGTCTACGGCGGCTATAAAACAGTCGGCAGAAGTTTGCGTTGGCGCTGCAAGACTGTTCCTTGGTACAGACACGATCCATCTCTGGCGCCGATTTGCGAGCGAAACCCGGCATGCCCCAGTTCAATCTGGCTTTCTACTGCTACCCAAAAAAGGAAGCGATCGAGGATTTCCGTAGGGCTGGCGGGCTGATCGAGGCGCGCGCGCCGGACATCAAGGTCCGCGTGCTTTCGACGGCATCCGCGCTGACGATGTTGCGGACCACGACATTGGCCGGGAGGCCTACCCTGTCCATCGAGATGGATCGGCTGAAATGGCTTAAGCCGCTGCGCGGAACGCGCCTCGTCCATCAGCGCATGGGCAAGATCGGGGAACTGTCCGCCCTCGATACGGCGGGACTTCCCGTTCCCAGGTGGACGGAGATCGTACCCGGGACAAATCTCGATCCAGCAGCGTGGGGGCCTTACGTGGTCGTGAAACCCTCGCGTGGCAAGCAGGGGGCGTTCGTGCGCATCACCAAGACCGGACGTGTGCGTTACATCGCGCCGGCGGACTATCCGCAAGATCATCCGGGCAGACGCGCGCCGATGATTGCCCAGCAATATGTCCATACCGGTCCATGGCCGACGGCGTACCGCGTGCTGAGCTATCTCGGCAGGCCCCTTGCCGCCATCCGGTATGAGGGCCGGCGTGACCTCAGCCCGGTGAGCGGTCCCAGTGGTTTCCGATCGGCCCCTGGCGCGTCGATCGTGGCCTCGGCCAAGGGATGCTCGATTGGTCTTGCTGCGGACCAGGACGTGCTTGACCTTGCCGTTCGCACCCATGCCGTTTTCCCGACCATTCCGTCGCTCGGCGTGGACATCCTGCGCGACGCCGCGACAGGCGAACTGTTCCTCATCGAAATCAACCCGGTCGGCGACAGCTGGATGCTGTGCGGCCACGCCGGGCGTAACATACAGGAGCAGTTCGGCCTCGATTTCTACGCGCAGTTCGGCGCGCTCGATATCATCGCGGAGGCTTCGATCGAGGCCACACGCAGGCTGGCGGTCTGAGGCTTTCGCCTTGCACAAATCAATAAAAAAGCCCGGACGAAACCGGGCTTTTTTATTAGGTCTCTGAACCACGAACGGTTCGAAACGGGAATTTGGTGCCCAGAAGAGGACTCGAACCTCCACTCCTTGCGGAACACGGACCTGAACCGTGCGCGTCTACCAATTCCGCCATCTGGGCTGGTGCGGGCTCAATAAGCGGGCAAGCGATTGCTGTCAACGCGCTTTTTGAACAGGACGCCAAAAGCCGGGAACTCGCCTTAGCACAGACTAAGCGAAGCCCGCCGGCGCCGCTGCCCGTCAGCCTTCCAGCACTTCCTTGGACGCCACCGTCGAATCGGCGTTGAGCGTGTAGATGACCGGCACACCTGTGCCGAGCTCCAGCTTGACGATCTCCTCGCCCGACTTGCCGTCCAGCGCCATGATCAGCGCGCGCAGCGAATTGCCGTGGGCGGCGACCAGCACCGTGCCGCCGCGCAGCACATGCGGCTGCAGATCGTGCAGGTAATAGGGCCAGACGCGGGCTCCGGTGTCCTTCAGGCTTTCGCCGCCGGGCGGCGGCACATCGTAGGAGCGGCGCCAGACATGCACCTGCTCCTCGCCCCATTTCTGGCGCGCGTCGTCCTTGTTGAGGCCGGAGAGGTCGCCATAGTCGCGTTCGTTCAGCGCTCGGTCGCGGATGGTCTGCAGGTCGCTCTGGCCGACTGCGTCGAGAATGTGCTGGCACGTCTTCTGCGCCCGGACCAGCGCGGAGGTGAAGGCGATGTCGAATTTCAGGCCGCGCGCCTTGAGTTTTTGGCCGGCGGCTTTGGCCTCGGCATGGCCCTGCTCGGTCAGGTCGACATCACGCCAGCCGGTGAACAGGTTCTTCAGGTTCCATTCGCTCTGGCCGTGGCGCACGAGCACGAGGGTTCTCGACATTTTTGCTCCTCTGGGGTCTGGGCAATTCCAGGAAAGGTGCGTAGCGGCTTTCCCACAGGACTTGCGTAAGACGAAGATGGTTCAGGGTCGTTTCAGGCAAGCCCAAGCACGTCCCGCATTGAGTAAAGGCCCGGTTTTTTCCCCCGCGCCCACAGTGCGGCCTTGACCGCGCCGCGGGCGAAGATGGCGCGGTCCTCGGCATGGTGGGACAGCGTGATGCGCTCGCCGGTGCCGGCCAGGATCACGCTGTGGTCACCGACCACCGAACCGCCGCGCAGCGTGGCAAAGCCGATCGAGCCGGTTTTTCGCACACCCGTATGGCCGTCGCGTGAACGCACATCATTGCCGGCAAGCGCGATGCCGCGCCCCGCGGCTGCGGCCTCGCCGAGCAGAAGCGCCGTGCCCGAAGGCGCGTCGACCTTGTGCCTGTGGTGCATTTCGAGGATCTCGATGTCGAAATCATCGGCGTCGAGCGCGCGCGCCGCCTGTTCGACCAGCACCGCCAGCAGGTTGACGCCGAGGCTCATATTGCCCGACTTGACGATGGTCGCGTGGCGCGCGGCCGCAGCGATTTTCGCATTGTCGTCGGCTGAACAGCCGGTCGTGCCGATGACATGGACGATGCGCGCCTGCGCCGCGTAGCCGGCGAACGCAACCGTCGAGGCCGGTGTGGTGAAATCGAGCACGCCATCGGCCTTGGCGAAGACCGGCAGCGGATCACTGCCGATCGGCACGTCGATGCGGCCGACGCCGGCCAGTTCGCCCGCATCCTTGCCCAGATGGGGCGAATCCGCGCGCTCGACCGCGCCGATGACGCGGGCGCCCGGAATGGCGTGGATGGCGCGGATCAAGGTCTGGCCCATGCGGCCGGCCGCGCCGACCACCACAAGGCCCATATCGCTTGCCGGCGCGCCTGATGTTGCCGATGTTTCGCTCATGCCGTGCTCCCGGCGATGCTCTGGGTCTCTAATTCCTCAACCGAAGTCTCGGCCGGCGCGCTGTCGTCCACAAGCCCCAGGCCCTTGACGCCCTGTATGCGGTGGAAACGGGCATAGACGCTGTGCGGGTCGGCCATCAGCGAGGCGTGCGTACCCTCCTCGACCAGATGGCCCTGTTCCAGCACGATGATGTGGTCGGCATTGACCACGGTCGAGAGGCGGTGCGCGATAACGATGGTGGTGCGCCCTTCCATGACCTTGGTGAGCGCCTGCTGGACACGGGCTTCGGCCTCGTTGTCGAGCGCCGATGTCGCCTCGTCGAGCAGCAGGATCGGCGCCTGGCGCACGATGGCGCGGGCAATCGATACGCGCTGGCGCTGGCCGCCGGAGAGCGTGGCGCCATTCTCGCCGACCGGCGTGTCATAGCCTTGCGGCTGCTGGCGGATGAACTCGTCGGCCGCGGCCAGTCGCGCGGCCTGTTCGATCTCGGCATCGGTAGCCGATGGACGGCCATAGCGGATGTTGTCGCGGATGGTGCCTTCGAACAGGTAGGGCGCCTGCGAGACATAGGCGATCGAGCCGCGCAGCGACTGTTTGGTGACCTGCGAGATATCCTGGCCGTCGATCGTGATCGTGCCGCTCTCGACGTCGTAGAAGCGCTGCAGCAGCGCCACCAGCGTCGTCTTGCCGGCACCCGATGCGCCGATGACGGCGGTCATCTTGCCGGCGGCGGCCACGAAACTCAGACCCTGGAGGACAGGCGCCTCCTCGACATAGCGGAAGGACACGTTGTTGAAGCGCACTTCGCCCGTGGTGAAGTTTGCCTGCGTGGCATCCGGGGCGTCGCCCTGCTTCGGCTCGAGGTCGAGCAGCTCGTAGATCATGCGCGCGTTGACCAGCGCCCGCTCCATGCCGACCTGCATTCGCGCCAGACGCCGCGCCGGGTCATAGGCCAGGATCAGCGCGGTGATGAACGAGAACACTGCGCCCGGCGGCTGCCCGAGAACGAGCGCCCGGTACCCGGAATAGGCAATGACGGAGGTGACGGCGAGGCCGGCCAGCATGTCGGAAATCGGCGCCAGCCGTTCGGAGACGCGGGCAATCTTGTTGGAGCGCTGTTCGGCGTCGCTGGCGAGCTTGCCGATGCGGCCCGCCAGCTCGTCCTCCATGGTGAAGGCCTTGACGATGGCGATGCCTTGCGTGGCTTCCTGCACGGCACCGATCAGCCGCGAATTGATCAGCACGGATTCGCGCGTGATGCGCCGCACGCGGCGCGTGAGATAGACGACGGCCCAGATCAGCGGTGGCCCGATCAGCAGCGAACTGAGCGACAGAACCGGATCCTGGTAGACCATGACGCCGAGAAGGCCGATCAACGTCACCGCGTCGCGGGTGATCGAGGTCAGCGTCAACGACAGCAGGTCGCGGATACCGCCGACGTTCTCGTTGACCTGCGCCGCCAGCCGGCCGGAGCGCGTGTCGTTGAAGAAGCCGACGCCAAGTTTCATCAGGTGATCGAAAATGCGCTTCTGGTAGCGCGCCACCAGATTGTTGCCGATCTTGGCCAGCGCCACCGCCTGGCCGTAACCGGCGAAGCCGCGCAGCAGGAAGGCCGCCATGAAGCCGGCGCAGATCCACACGATCGCATCGCCACGCCGTTCGTAGAAGATCTGGTTGACCATCGGGGCCATGATCCAGGCCGTGAAGGCGGTCGTGCCCGAAACGATCAGCGAGCAGGTGATGACCATCACATAGGTCCAGCGGTAGTCGTGGCTGTTCTCAGCGAGAATGCGGCGCAGCACCGCTGTGACCTCGCCGGGCCGGGCTTTCAGCTTGTTTGGAGTTTGAAGTGTCAAATCAGAGGGCTTTTGTCGGTTTCCGCTTCCCGTGGCCGGGTATTCGGCCCCCCTATTAACGCCAAGCAGCCGGCTTGCCTATGCCTTGGGGTGACTAACTTCGTCGCGCCAGCGCCGGCCCGAGGTTTGGACGCCGAACAGCGAGGGGTTCCTGGCATAGGCGGCAAGGCCGAGAAGGGCTGCCAGCGGGTGGGTGATGACATAGACCGGCATGGTGCGCATCAGCGCGCTGTGCGGCGCCTTGTCCTCGAAGGCGGCGCGGAAATTGCCCTCCTTCAGCGCCGGCACGATCTTTTGCGCGATGCCGCCGGTGAGGAACACGCCGCCACGGCTCATGAACACCAAGGCAAGGTCGCCAGCGGTACGGCCGAGACAGGTAACGAAGGTCTCCAGCGCTTCCTGCGCCACCGGATCGGTCTTGGCCAGCGCCGCGGCGGTGACCTCGGCCGGCGTGGCGAAGGGCGATGGCTTGCCGTCGGCCTTGGCCACCGCGCGGTAGACGTTGACGAGGCCGCGTCCGCACAGGATCTGCTCGCCCGAAATGCGGCCCTCGAGCTTCTCTATGTGCGGGAAGATCTCGAAATCGCGGGGCGTGCGCGGCCCGATGTCCATATGGCCGCCTTCGCCTGGTACGGGAATCCAGTGATGCAGCGCGTGGACCAGCCCGGCGACGCCAAGACCGGTTCCCGGACCGAGCACCACGCGGCCGGCATTGGGCTCGGGCGTGCCGCTGCCGATCTTTTCCATATGCTCTTCGCCGAGCGCGACGACGGCCAGCGCCTGCGCCTCGAAATCGTTGAGCACGACGATGTCGCTCAAGCCCAGATTGGCGAACATCTGCCTCGGCTTGACGACCCAGGGACAGTTGGTGAGCTCGATCTCGTCGCCGTCGACCGGACCGGCCACCGCCAGCACCGCCGAATTGGGCCGGACCGAGGAACGGTCGAGCACGGCCGCCTGGATCGCTTCGTCGATGGTGTTGTAATTGGCGGTCTGGACGATGGTCGGCTCGCCGGCCTCGGAATTGGCGTCCAGCACGATCGAAAAGCGCGCATTGGTGCCGCCGATATCGCCGATCAGGATCGGAAACCGCAGCAAAGTCTCGTCATCTGCTGTGCTTGGCATGCTCTCGTCCGTTCCCCGTCCGGGCTACGTGCCGCTGTTTGCCCGTTGACTAGCGCATGGCCCTGCAAAGGGAAAGGCGCTTGCTTTCAGTTCCAGGACAATCGCCGCAAATTTGAATCCCGTCCTTGGCTGATTTGCCGATGTCCGCGCCGCGAGCTTGGGCAATCAATCGTCCTGATCAAGGATTGCAAGCTAAAGCGATTTCTCGGTCTCAATTCCCCGGCGGCCGTGGACGCGGCACCGGCACGCCGACCTCGGGTGTCGCGGTGAAGGCGTTCAACGCGCTTGGCAGGCCTTCCGTGCTGCTGGCCGTGGTGGCGGGCAGCGACGGCGCTTCGGGTTCGGGCGCCGCCACCGCGACCGGCACGGCGCTACCGTTATAGGTCGCCGCCTCCGCCGAGGCGGGCCCGGGCGCGTCGAGCACGGCGCGGCATTCCCTGGGCAGGTTGGCCATCGTCATCAGGTCGCGTGCCTTGGGCGCGTCGGGGTTCTTGTTGGGCCGCCACGGCTCCTGCGTGAACCACCAGGCCAGCGGCTTGCCGCAACCGTCATCATCGGGCGTCGCTTCCTGCTCCTTGCAGGTGGGCGAGCCCGGCTGGCAGCCGATGCGCATGTGGAAATGGTAGTCATGGCCCCAGAACGGCCGGATCTTGCGCAGCCAGGAGCGGTCGCCCTTGACGGTGTCGCAGAGCTTTTTCTTGATGCCCGGATTGACCAGGATGCGCTCGACTTGCGGGTAGCTCGCGGCCCGCTTCAGCAAAGCCGTGTGCGCCGGCGTCCACAGCGCGTCCTTCACCAGATGGGTCTTGTCGTCGACCATCAGCGTGGCGCTCATGGTCTCGCGCTGCGCCCTGGTCATCGTGCGGTCCGGCATCGGCGTCAGCCAGATGTCGGCATCGAGCCCGATCTGGTGCGAGGCGTGGCCGGTCAGCATCGGGCCGCCGCGCGGCTGCGCGATGTCGCCGATCAGCAGGCCCGGCCAGCCATCGGCAACGGCGTCGCGCGACAGTTTCTCGATCAGCGCGATCAGCGCCGGATGACCCCAGCGGCGGTTGCGCGAAGGCCGCATCACCTGCCAGGTCGGGCCATCCATGGGAATGGCGACGCCGCCGGCAAAACAGCCCTTGGAATAGAAGCCGAAGGATTGCGGGGCGGTGGCCGTCGGCAGCTTCTCCGCACCGAACAGGTCTTTCGCCCGCTCCTCGGCCGCTGCCGGCTGCGCGAGACCGGTCAGGGCAAGCAAGCCAAGGGCGGCCGCCAGCAGTGATCTCTTGCCGAAAGACGACCGCGTCGCTGTCTTCATGAAATCGGATCCCACCAAACCCCAAGCCCGAATCATAGCACGCAACATGCGACGCTTCGATCGCTCTAACCTTTTGGCGCAATTCCGGACGGAAAACCGTTTCACACTTTTCCTGGAATTGCTTGTCCCTTCATCGGGCTGCGCGGCGCGCCGTCGCGCCAGTCGCCGCTTGCCCACATATGGTCGAAAGCGGCTCGGTAGTCGGGAAAGCGAAACCGATAGCCCGCCGCCTTGAGCGCTGCATTGGCGACCCGCTTGTTCTCGCCATAGAAGGACCGCGCCATGGGCGAAAGTTGGGCGGTCTCGAAGGGAATTTCGGGCGGCGCCTCGATACCCATCAGCGATGCGGCATAGGCGACGACATCCTGCGGCGGTCCCGGCTCATCGTCGGTGACGTTGAAGATGCCACCCCTATTGCCGGCGATCAGATGCCAGAGCGCGCCTGATATGTCGTTACAATGGACGCGGTTGAACACCTGGTCCGGCTTGACCAGCCGCCTCGCGGTACCGTTCTCCAGATTGACCAGCGCGTTGCGGCCCGGACCGTAGATGCCGGAGAGCCGCAGGATCGCCACCGGCCGGTCGATTTCCCGGCCGAGCTTCTGCCAGGCTTGCTCGGCCTCGACCCGCATGACCGAACGCTTTGATACCGGCCGGCACACGGCCGTTTCATCGACCCAGGCACCACCATAGTCGCCATAGACGCCGACTGTAGAGAGATAGCCGATCCACTCCAGATCAGGCATCCCTGCGATTGCCTCGCGGGCGGCATTCAGCACAGGATCGCCGGCGTCTTCCGGGGCGACCGAGATCACCAGATGCGTGGTTTTCTCCAGCACTTCGCCGATGTCGCTCGTCAACTTACCGTCGAACAGCAGCGGGGCGATGCCGGCCTGGCGCAGCGCCTCCAATTTCTCCGCCGATCGCGTCGTGCCGATGATCTTGGCACCATCCGGGTTGGCGCGGGCAAAAGCCTTGCCCGAATAGCCGGCGCCAAAGATGAAGACCAGTTTTTCGCTCATGCATGCGTCCTGGTTGGCCGCGCCAGGCGCCATTCGTCGCGCACCACAGCGTCGTCCTCGGTTTCCAGGCCGTTCGCGGCCCGTTCGGCATATTCGGTTTCCGGCACCAGCCGCGCCAGCGCCCAAATTGCCGCGCCCCGCACCAGCGGCGAGGCGTCGCCGAGCAGATCCCGGACGATGCCGGCAAGCACGGCCTCGCCGGAATTGCCGGCGGCAATCAGCACGTTGCGGACAAAGCGGTCGCGGCCGATGCGTTTGATCGGCGAACCGGAAAAGAAGGCGCGGAAGGCAGCATCGTGGAGGGCCAAAAGGTCGGCGAGCGCAGGCTCGCGCAAATCGTCGCGCGCGGCGAGCTTGGCCTCGGACGCGGCGCTGGCGAACTTGTTCCACGGGCAAGCGGCGAGGCAGTCGTCGCAGCCATAGATGCGGTTGCCGATCGCCTCGCGGAATTCATGCGGGATCGGCCCCTTGTTCTCGATGGTGAGGTAGGAGATGCAGCGCCGCGCATCGAGCCTATAAGGCGCGGGGAACGCATCGGTCGGGCAGGCGTCGAGGCAGGCGCGGCAGGAGCCGCAATGGTCGATCTCGGCCCGGTCCGGTACGAGTTCTGCCGTGGTGAAGATGGTGCCGAGGAACAGCCAGGAGCCGTGCTGGCGGCTGACCAGATTGGTGTGCTTGCCCTGCCAGCCGAGGCCCGCCGCTTCGGCCAACGGCTTTTCCATGACGGGCGCCGTATCGACGAAGACTTTGACGTCGCCGCCGGCGCGCGCGACGATCTTGCCGGCGATCTCCTTCAGCCGGCCCTTCATCACCTCGTGATAGTCGCGGTTTTTCGCGTAGACCGAGATCGCGCCGCGATCGCGCCTGGCCAGCACGTCGCGCGGATCCTGGTCAGGCCCGTAATTCATGGCCAGCACGATGATCGCGCGCACGTCGGGCCAAAGCGTCGAAGGCTCGCTGCGGCGCGCGATCGTCTCGGCGATCCACGCCATGGAGCCATGAAACCCGTCGGCGACGAATTCGGCAAGCCGGGCCGGCGCCAGCGGGATCGCATCGGGAGCGGTGACGGCGACGGCATCGAAGCCGGCGCGCCGTGCCTCCGCGTCGATCAGCGCACGCAGTTTTGCCGCGTCAGAAGTCGAGGTCCGCATAGTGCGACACCGGCGACAGGCCGCGCACGCGGTCGGTCAAGAGCGGCCGGAACGAAGGCCGCGACTTCACCCGCGTGTACCATTCGCGCGCAGCGGGATGTTCGCGCCAGTCGATCTCGCCGAGATAGTCGAGCACCGACAGCGTCGCGGCGGCCGCGAGATCGGCATAGGTGACCCTGCCACCGGCCAGCCAGTGACGGGTGCCGGCCAGCCAGTTGGTGTATTTCATGTGCTGGCGGATGTTGGCGCGCGCGGCGCGGATGGCGCCCGAATCGGGCGAGCCGCCGCCCGCGGTTTCCGGCATCACCGGCTTCAGCACGCGCTCGCGCACCAGGTGGCGGGTGACCTCGCTTTCGGCCTTGTTGAGATACCAGTCGATCAGCCGGCGGATTTCGGCGCGCTGCATCGGATCCTCGGCGAACAGCCGCTTGTCGCGCTTCAGCACACCGCGCGTCTCGTCGAGATATTCCGAGATCACCGTCGCGCCGATGATCGGCACGTCGCCCTCGGCCAGCAGGATCGGCAGCGTGCCGGCCGGGTTCAGCGCCAGGAACTCCTTGCGCCGCGTCCACGGCTTTTCCTCGATCAGCGCCAGCTCCTCGCCATACTCGCCAAAGGCGAGGCGGACGAAGCGGCAGGTGGCGAACATGGGATGGTGGAAAAGCGTCAGCATGGTTCCGCGATGATAAAGCGCACGAGTGTGGACTGGCGAATCGCCGGGCGCACCGGTAAGTCTTGGCCGCCCGGTTTGCGGGCCGTCAGGGGTGTTGCGACCTATAGGGGCACTTCGGCGCCATGACAAGCAAGCCATTCCGTTAGCCATCACGCCAATGCCGAGGTAGAAATGGAAAGCCAGACCATCGTCGAAGCCCTGCTGCTCGGCCTGCTGGAGGGGTTGACCGAATTCATACCGGTGTCCTCGACCGGCCATATCCTGCTCGCCGGCCATTTCCTCGGCTTCCAGTCGACCGGCAAGGCCTTCGAGATCCTGATCCAGCTCGGCGCCATCCTGGCGATCCTGAGCGTCTATTTCCGGCGGCTGTGGCAGATGCTGCTCGACCTGCCGCATGACCGGCTGACGCGGCATTTCGTCATCGGCATCCTCATCGCCTTCCTGCCGGCCGCGATCATCGGCGCGCTGGCGCACGACTTCATCAAGACGGTGCTGTTCGAATCGCCACGACTGATCTGCATCATGCTGATCATCGGCGGCGTGGTGCTGCTGGTGGTCGACCGCATGAACCTCAAGCCCGTCTATCGCGACGTCGAGCGGTTTCCGACCCGGCTTTACCTGCAGATCGGCCTGTTCCAGTGCCTGTCGTTGATCCCCGGCACCTCGCGCTCGGGCTCGACCATCGTCGGCGCGCTGCTTCTGGGCGTCGACAAGCGGGCGGCGGCGGAATTTTCCTTCTTCCTTGCCATCCCGACCATGGTCGGCGCCTTCGCCTTCGACCTGTTCAAGAACCGCAACGTGCTGACCTCGGCCGACCTGCCGATCATCGCCATAGGCTTCGTCGCCGCCTTCGTCACGGCGCTGTTCGTGGTGCGCCTCCTGCTCGATTACGTCTCGCGCAACGGCTACTCGCTGTTCGGCTGGTGGCGGCTGGTGGTGGGTGTCGTCGGGCTGGTGGCGCTGATGATCTGGGGGTGATTGCAGCGACCGGTTCGGTTGGAGCCGCCGAACGTTAGCGCTGCCCCTCACCTGCCTGCCGGCATCCTCTCCCCGCACAGGGACGGGGAGAGGGGCGCTGTCATCGGCGATTTCGCCAACTACAACGATTGCAGGAAGGTCGCCGTCGCTGCGGCCATCTCCCTTCTCCCCGTCCCTATACGGGGAGAAGTGCCCGGCAGGGCGATGAGGGGCAGCACTAACTTCAACGAATGGATTGCCTCCGGCAACGAGCCTAGCTCCTCCCATAAAACGCATTCGGGACATGCACGGGCCAACGCCAGGGCAGCACGGCGACCATGTCGAAGCGCATCGACAGCCTGCCATAGTCCGGCTGGCGCGACAGCCAGATGTCGGCCGCGCCCTCGATGCGGCGCTCCGATTCGTGGCCGATTGCCTCCATGGCCTCGATCAGCGTGCGGCGTGCCTTGACCTCGACGAACAGCACCAGATCGCCGCGCCGGGCGATCAGGTCGATCTCGCCGAAGCGGGTGCGATGGCGGCGCGCCAGGATCCGGTAGCCTTTCAGCATCAGCGCTACAGCCGCCAGCCATTCGCCGCGATGGCCGCGCCGGTAGGCCTTTTGACGGCTGGCGCTCGGGCGCTCAACCATCGCGGCCTTCTCTAAGTTCGAGCAGCCGCCGGTAGAGCGCCTGCTTCTGGCCGCCGGTCATTTTCGCGGCTTCCGCCGCCGCCTTGGAGGCCGGCATTTCAGCGGCAAGCGACAAAAGCAGGCGGTCGATGTCTTCCGGTTCGTCGGCCTTGGCCTCGGCGGGGCCGATGCAGACGACGATCTCGCCCTTCGGCGTGTCCGCCGCCGCGTAATGATCGGCAAGCGCCCGCAGCGTGCCGGTGCGGATTTCCTCGAATGTCTTGGTCAGTTCCCGGCCGATGGCGGCTTTGCGCTCGCCGCCCAGCGCCTCGACCATGGCGCCGAGCGATTCGGCCAGCCGGCGCGGTGATTCGAAGAATATCAGCGTCGCCGGTACCGCCCTCAGCGCCTCCAGCCGCGACAGCCTCTGACCAACCTTGACCGGCAAAAAGCCGGCGAACAGGAAGGCGTCGGACGGCAGGCCCGACGCCGTCAGCGCGGCAAGCGGCGCCGACGGGCCGGGAATCGGTACGACGCGAATGCCCTGGTCGAGCGCCTCGCCGACCAGCCGGTAGCCGGGATCGGAAACCAGCGGCGTGCCGGCATCGGAAATCAGCGCCACGCTCTGTCCTGCCGCAAGTGCCGCGATCAACTTCGGCCCCGCCTCGCCGGCATTGTGCTCGTGATAGGCCGTGGTGCGTCGGCGGATGCCGTAGCGGTCGAGCAGCACCCGCGACACGCGCGTGTCCTCGCAGGCGACGATGTCGGCGGCGGCCAGCGTCTCCAGCGCGCGCAGCGTGATGTCGGCCAGATTGCCGATCGGCGTCGCCACCAGATAAAGCGCCGGATCGAGCGGGCGGGCCGCGATTTCGGTCTGCCCGACCACATAGCTGCGCTTGCCCGTCTCGCCAGTCACCGATGCCGTCTCCGTTCAAGCCTGTTTGGCCTGCCAAATCCTGTTTGGCCTGCCAAAACTTGTTTGGCCTGCCAAAACTTGTTTGGCATGGCTGGCGCCGGCTTGCAAAACTCACGCCGATGTAAGGTGGCCGCCATTCCTTCGCCACAGTAGGGAACGAAACCGGTTTTGGCAGATTTAGCCCCTGATTCCCTTGGGGAGGACAGGAATGGACAGCCTGACGATTCAGGACGCTTTCGCGCCCTACTATGCCGGTCGCAGCCGGATTGCCGCACGCCAGGACAAGCGGCTGCCAGCCCGGAACGACACCAGCCTGACCAAGCAGGCCGCGAGTGCCTTGCCGACCAATGTCAGACTTTCCGACAACAAACCCGACAGCACGACGGAGCACTGACCGGACGATGCCCAATCGCTTCGATATCTTCATCACCCGTCTTGAAACGAAAAACGCCCGCAACGGCGCACCCCTGCCCTCTTTGGGCGACCAGCACCGTGGCCGCCGCGACAAGGACAACGCAAAGCCAGTCCGGAACGGCGAGGCGCACGCCGAGAAAGAGCGCGGAAAGCACCGCCACAAACACGACGCCTGATCTGATTCAGATCGGCGAGGCGGCCGCCCAAGGTGGCGAACGCTGGGCCAGGCGCTCAGTCCAGATATCGTGAAACGCGCGCTTTCAGAAGCTCGATCAGCTCCGGGTCCATGAATTCGTAGTCGTCCGGAATATCGAGGCAGATCACCTTGGCCGCCTTCAGACTGGCCTTGAATTTCTTCTGCAGCTTCGTGCGGTGGGTTTTCTCCATGACAAAAATGATGTCGGCCCAGGCGACCAGTTCGTGCGTCAGCGGCGTATCGGCATCATGATTGGTGCCGGCCGAGGCGACTTCGATGTCGCGCCGCGTGGAATACACCTGCTCGGCGGTCGGGCTGCGCAAGCGGTTCTGACTGCAGACGAAGAGGATGTTTTTCAATGAGTGGTGCTTTTCAGTGTGAGCATGATCTTGTCGGAAAACCGGGTCCCACTTTTCGGGATCATGCTCAGCGCGCCAGGTCCGCCACCACGGCGTCGAGCACGATCATGCCGGCGGGCGTGGCGCGCAGCCGCGTGTTGCCGATCGGCGCCACCAGCCCCTCGCCTTGCAGCACCGACAGCCGCGCGCTCGACAGGCCGCGCCCGGAAAACGCTTCGTAGCGGGTGAGGTCGATGCCTTCGGCGAGCCTGAGCCCCATCAGCAGGAATTCGTCGGCCTCTTCGGAGCGAGTCAGGAGCTCGCCGCCGGTTATGCCATGGCCCTTGGCCTCGACCAGGTTGGCCCAGGTTTCCGGCATTCTCTCAGCAATCGTCACCACCCGATGGCCGTTCTCGACGAAGCGGCCATGCGCGCCGGGGCCGACGCCGACATATTCGCCGTAGCGCCAGTAAGTCAGATTGTGCCGGCTCTCGGCGCCTGGCCGCGCGTGATTGGAAATCTCATAAGCCGGCAAACCATGCGCCGACGTGATCTCCTGCGTCAGCGCATAGAGGTCGGCGGCGTGGTCGTTGTCGGGAATGGTGAATTTCTTCGCCGCGTGCAGCGCATGGAAAGGCGTGCCTTCCTCGATGGTCAGCTGGTAAAGCGACAGATGGTCGGCGGCATGGCCGATCGCCTGTTCGAGTTCCGCCTGCCAATCCTCGGGCGTCTGTCCCGGGCGCGCATAGATCAGGTCGAAGGACAGGCGCGGAAAGATTTCGCGCGCGAGCCCGATGGCGTGCAGGGCTTCCTCGACATTGTGCAGCCGGCCGAGGAAGCGCAGATCCTTGTCGTTCAGGGCCTGCACGCCGAGCGAGACGCGGTTGACCCCCGCGATCCGGTAACCACGAAACCGCTCCGCCTCGACCGAGGACGGGTTGGCCTCGAGCGTCACCTCGATACCGTCAGGCACCGTCCAGTTCTTGGCCACCGCGTCCAGAACCCTGGCCACCGTTTCCGGCTTCATCAGCGACGGCGTGCCGCCGCCGAGGAAGATGCTGGTCACTTCGCGCGGTCCGGTGCGCTGGCGCATCGTCGCAAGCTCGGCCTCGAATGCGGCGGCAAAGCGCTCCTGGTCGACCGGCTGGTGGCGGACATGGCTGTTGAAGTCGCAATAGGGGCACTTGGCCGCGCAGAACGGCCAATGCACGTAGACGCCGAAGCCGGGACTGCGGTCGAGCGCCATGGTGGTGCTGGACCCGATCATTCCGAACCAAGCCGAGCGCGCGCGAATTTCTGGAAGGCGCGGGCGCGATGCGACAGCGCCGTCGCCTGGCCTGGCTTCCAGCCGTGCTTTTCCTCCGCATTCATCTCGCCGAAGGTTTTGTCGAAGCCATTGGGCAGGAATACCGGATCGTAGCCGAAGCCGAGTTCGCCGCGCGGCGGCCAGACCAGAGCGCCCTCGGCCTCGCCGCGATAATATTCGGCCTCGCCGTCGGGAAAAGCGAGGCAGATGACGGCGACGAAGCGGCCGGTGCGCCGTTCGGGCGTGGCCGCGCCGACTTCCTGCAGCGCCACTTCGGTGCGCTGCATGGCCATGGCGAAATCGCGCGATCCTTCCGGCGTCTCGGCCCAGTTGGCGGTGTAGACGCCTGGCGCGCCATCGAGCGCGTCGACGCAGAGGCCGGAATCGTCCGACAGCGCCGGCAGGCCGGTCGCCTTCGCGGCCGCGAAGGCCTTGATGTAGGCGTTTTCCTCGAAGGTGGTGCCGGTCTCGTCCGGTTCGGGCAGGCCATACTCCTTGGCCGACTTCGCCTCGAAGCCGAACGGACCCATCAGGTCGGCGAATTCGCGCAGCTTGCCTTCATTGTGGCTGGCGACGACGATCTTCTTGCCATGGAGTGAATGCATCAAAGGCCCCAGATTCTCGGCTCGGCGAACTCGATCGAATTGCCCGAGGGGTCGCGTATATAGATCGAACGGCCACCTTGCGGCCATTCGAATTCGCTTTCGATGGCGATTTTCTTCGCTTGAAGATGGGCTTTCCAGCCGTCGATTTCAGCGGCGGTTGCGGCAAAGCACAGATGGCCTTCGCCAACCGCGCCGTGCGGCGGTACTTTCAGCTTCGCGTCCGGTGCGTGCGGAATTTTGGTCGCCTCGGCGTTGAAGATGAGCAGAACGCACGGGCCGCAGCGGAAGAAGAGGTGGCGGCCTTCCACCTTGCCGAGGAGGATGAGGCCGAGGATGTCGGTGTAGAAGCGCTCGGCGGCAGGCAGGTCGGTGACGTAGAGGGCCGATTCCAGGATTGCGGAAGGTGTCACGAGGCGCCCCCCTCTGCCCTGCCGGGCATCTCCCCCACGAGGGGGGAGATTGGCTGTATCAGTCGCTTTCGCCACTTTTCAACGTTGAAGGGCAGGCACGCCCAGCCAAACTGCCAATCTCCCCCCTCGTGGGGGAGATGTCCGGCAGGACAGAGGGGGGCGCCTGGACTCGGCATCAAAATCCTACGCCACCGCCATCTGCTGCAGGCTGACCAACCGGGAAATGCCCTTCTTGGCCAATCCCATCAAGTCCGCGAACTGCGCCTCTGAAAAGGGCTCGCCCTCGGCGGTGCCCTGGATCTCGACGATGCCGCCCTTGCCGGTCATGACGAAATTGGCGTCGGTGCCGGCCGAGGAATCCTCGATATAGTCGAGATCGATGACCGGCTGGCCGTCATGGATGCCGCAGGAAATCGCGGCGACATGATCCTTCAGCACCTTCGAAACGCTGGCCATCTGCCGCGCTTCCATCCAGCGCAGGCAGTCATGGAGCGCCACCCAGCCGCCGGTGATCGAAGCGGTGCGGGTGCCGCCATCGGCCTGGATGACGTCGCAGTCGACGGTGATCTGCTGTTCACCCAGCGCCTGCAGGTCGACCACGGCGCGCAGTGAACGGCCGATCAGGCGCTGGATTTCCAGCGTGCGGCCGCCCTGCTTGCCGGCGGAAGCCTCGCGGCGCATGCGCTCTCCGGTCGAGCGCGGCAGCATTCCGTATTCGGCCGTGACCCAGCCCTTGCCGGAATTGCGCATCCAGCCCGGCACCTTTTCCTCGAGGCTCGCGGTGCACAGGACATGCGTGTCGCCGAATTTCACCAGGCACGAGCCTTCGGCATGCTTGGAGACGCCGCGCTCGAAGGAGATGGCGCGCATTTCGTCGAATTGGCGTTTGGAGGGGCGCATTCAGGCTTCTTTCCAGTCATTTTTCGGAATCGTGGCCGGCTTGTAGCCCCACCAAGCCCATGGCGCAAAGGAAAATGGCCGAGCGATCCGGCACCGGGTGATCTGGCACAGACACCGGGTGATCTGACACAGACACCGGGTTGCGCGCGGGTAACGGAAGTCTATATCCTTGAGCCGGAGGTTTTTTGGCCGCAATGACCAAGGCAGTCGATCCCGCGTCGCGGTCGCCCGCGCTTCAATCGCTCGACATGCGCTCGCGCGACATCTTCCGGCGCATCGTCGATTCCTACCTCAGGGATGGCGAACCCGTGGGCTCGCGCAGCCTGTCGCGCATCCTGCCGTCCTCGCTGTCGCCGGCCACCATCCGCAACGTGATGAGCGACCTCGAGCATCTCGGGCTGATCTACGCGCCGCACATTTCGGCCGGGCGTCTGCCGACGCAGGCCGGCCTGCGCTTCTTCGTCGACGCGTTCATGGAGCTCGGCGACCTCTCCGACGAGGAGCGCCGCACCATCGAGGCGCAGGTGCGGGCCTCCGGCTCGGGCGCGACGCTGGAGCACATGCTGACCGAGGCCAGCCAGATGCTGTCGGGCATGTCGCGCGGCGCCGGCCTGGTGCTGGCCGCCAAGAACGAGGTGGCGCTGAAGCATATCGAATTCATCCAGCTGGAGCCGACCAAGGCGCTGGCCGTGCTGGTGTCGCAGAACGGCGATGTCGAAAACCGCGTCGTCGACCTGCCGGCCGGCATCACGGTCTCGCAACTGCACGAGGCCTCGAATTTCCTCAATGCGCATATTCGCGGCCGCACTTTGGCCGAGGCGCGCACCGAGATCGCCCGCATCAAGGAAGAGACGAGGGCGGCGCTCGACACGCTGTCGCAGGACCTCGTCGAGAAGGGACTGGCGGTGTGGGCGGGCGCCGAAAGCGGCCTGCCGGCGCGGCTCATCGTGCGCGGCCGCGCCAATCTGCTCGAAAACGTCACCGCCCAGGCCGACATCGAATTGCTGCGCCACCTGTTCGAGGACATGGAGACGCAGGACGGGCTGATCCAGCTGCTCGACCTCGCCGAGGAGGGATCGGGCGTGCGCATCTTCATCGGTTCGGAAAACAAGCTGTTTTCGCTGTCGGGCTCATCGCTGGTGGTGGCGCCCTATCGCGACAAGGACGCGCGCGTCGTCGGCGCCCTCGGCGTCATCGGCCCGACCCGGCTCAACTATGCCCGCATCGTGCCGATGGTGGATTACACGGCGCAGCTGATTTCCCGCATGCTGCGCTAAGGTCCTAAAATCGAGACAGGCCGCAAAGGAGAAAAAGAATGGCGCTGGAATCATTCAAGGCCCAGATCAGTCTGCTGCTCGAAGAGATGGTCAACCAGCCGGAGGACCAGCACGAAATTCAGGAACAGCTGCGCGAAAAACTGCGCGAAATGCGCGCCATGGGCCTGCCGTTGCCCGCCGATCTCGTTGCCCTGGAAAAACGCCTGGATGACGATTTTTACGCTGCCGGGACCTGATTCCTGACGTTTGCTTCGAACCATCGTGCGTGACGGAACCCAGGGACAGACCGATCGTTAATTTCCTTCACGATCGAGTGGAGGAAATGATGCGATTGGCCGGACTGGCGATGTCCGCACTGTTTCTCACGACCGCGGCTCTCGCCCAGCAGGCCGATCAGCCTGCGCTCAAAGGCGCGGCGGCTTTCGGCGACTGGCGGGCGGACAGGCCCGGTGTACGCCGGCTGATCAAGCCGGAAGACCTGCCTAAACCCTATGCCACCAAATCCGCCTCGAACGGCGCAGGCATTGTCGACATGCCGGCGAATGCGAAGCCACGCCTGCCGTCCGGGTTTTCGGCCGAGCTGATCGCCTCGGGGATCGACAATCCACGCGTCGTGCGCGTCGCGCCGAACGGCGACCTGTTCGTCGCCGACAGCGAAGCCAACCAGATCCGCGTCTATCGCCTGACGAAGGACAGCGCGAAACCCGCCGAAAACGGCATCTTCGCCGGCGGCCTCAACCAGCCCTATGGCATTGCCTTCTATCCCTTGGGCAACGACCCGCAATGGGTCTATGTCGCCAACAGCGACAGCATCGTGCGCTTTGCCTATCGCAATGGCGACCTGAAGGCCTCGGGTGACCCGCAAACCATCGTCGACAACATTCCGGCGAATCACCACTGGACGCGCGACATCGCCTTCTCGCCCGACGGCAAGACACTTTACCTCTCCGTCGGCTCCGGCTCGAATGTCGCCGAGGATATGGGCAAAAGACCCAGAGGCGGGCTCGATGCCTGGGTCAAGTCGAAGCCGCTCGGCGCCAGTTGGGGTTCCGAAGCGGGCCGGGCCGAGGTGCGAGCCTTCGACCCCGACGGCAAGAACGGCCGCGTCGTCGCCACCGGGCTGCGTAACTGTTCGGGCATGACCGTGCAGCCGGCAACCGGCGCGCCGTGGTGCGTCGTCAACGAACGCGACGCACTCGGCGACAATGTGCCGGCCGAATACGCGACATCGGTCAGGGAAGGCGCCTTCTATGGCTGGCCCTGGTATTACATCGGCAACAATGAGGACCCGCGCCACAAGGGCGAGCGCCCCGACCTCGCCGGCAAGGCTGATATTCCCGACGTGCTGATGCAGGCGCATTCGGCGCCGCTCAACATCGCGTTCTATGATGGCAAAAGCTTTCCGCCGGAGTATCGAGGCGATGCCTTCGTGACCCTGCACGGCTCCTGGAACCGCGGCAACAGGACCGGCTACAAGATCGTCCGCCTCCTGTTCAAGGACGGCAAGCCGACCGGGGAATATGAGGATTTCATGACCGGCTTCGTCGCCTCCAATGGCGAGGTCTGGGGCCGGCCCGTGGGCGTGGCGGTGGCCGGCGACGGATCGTTGATCGTGAGCGAAGACGGCAACGGCACGATCTGGCGCGTGACTTATAGCGGCGGCCGATCCTGACCCGTCCTTGCGGCCGGACCATTGCCGTCTGGTGTAAGCGAATCCCGCGCGCAGGGCGTTCTCCCGGAGCCCGCCTCGTGCGACAAGGGCATACTCGCCCTTGGACGCCGACACCATGACCCTCACCGGGTTCCTTGCCTACAGCGCCGCTCTCGGCATCGCCGCCGCCATTCCCGGCCCCGGCATCACCGCCCTGGTCGCGCGTGCGCTCGGCTCGGGCTTTCGCTCTTCGCTCGCCATGTCCTTCGGCCTGATGCTCGGCGACCTCATCTATCTGACCGCCGTGGTGCTCGGCCTCGCCTTCGTGGCGCAGGAGTTCGGCATGGTTTTCCTGGCGATCAAATGGGCCGGCGTCGCCTATCTCGCTTTCCTCGGCTGGCGCTTCTGGACCGCCGGTATCACACCCGAAACCATCGAAGCCAGGAAGGGCAAGGGCGGATTGCCGTCGAGCTTCGCCGCCGGCCTCACCGTGACGCTCGGCAATCCAAAGACCATGATCTTCTACCTCGCCATCACGCCGACCATCGTCGACCTGAAGACGATCACGCTTGCCGATTACGGCATTCTCGTCGCGCTGACGGTCGTCGTCCTGTTCGTCGTGCTGGTGCCCTACCTGGCGCTCGCCGCCAAGGCACGCTGGTTCCTGAAGTCGCCGCGCGCGCTCAAGGTGCTGAACCGCACCGCCGGCGCCTTCATGGTTGGCGCGGCGGCGGCGATCGCTGCTCGTCAGTAGGTCGTTTCGGCCAAACCATTCCGTGGCCCGGCTGTTTCGAGAAATGCTTTTCCGAGGGCCAGGCGTTTTCAGCACACGCCCCCCTCGGATATTTTCGAGCCGCAGCCTATCTTGCGCGGTTGAAAGCCCTATTCTGTCGGCTACTGCCAATTGCTGAAATCCAGGGAGCGAAACCAATGAACAAGCCCGTTACCTCCGCCCGCGTGCCCGGCCGCGGCCGCATCTACAACTCCATCACCGACACGATCGGCGACACGCCCCTGGTACGGCTCGACAAGTTCGCCAAGGAGAAGGGCATCGTCGCCAATCTGGTCGCCAAGCTCGAATTCTTCAATCCGATCGCCTCGGTCAAGGACCGTATCGGCGTGGCGATGATCGAGGCGCTGGAGGCAGCCGGCAAGATCACGCCCGGCAAGACCACGCTGATCGAACCGACATCGGGCAACACCGGCATCGCGCTGGCCTTCGCCGCCGCCGCCAAGGGCTACAAGCTGATCCTGACCATGCCGGAGACGATGTCGGTCGAGCGCCGCAAGATGCTGGCGCTGCTCGGCGCCGAACTGGTGCTGACCGAAGGCCCGAAAGGCATGAAGGGCGCCATCGCCAAGGCCGACGAACTGGCCGCGACGATCCCCAACGCCATCATTCCGCAGCAGTTCGAAAACCCGGCCAATCCGGAAATCCATCGCAAGACGACAGCGGAGGAAATCTGGAACGACACGCAGGGCGAGATCGACATCTTCGTCGCCGGCATCGGCACAGGCGGCACCATCACCGGCGTCGGCCAGGTGTTGAAGAAGCGCAAGCCCGCGCTGCATGTAGTCGCCGTCGAACCGGATGCCTCGCCGGTGCTGTCGGGCGGCCAGCCCGGCCCGCACAAGATCCAGGGCATCGGCGCCGGCTTCGCGCCCAAGATCCTCGACACCACGGTCTATGACGAGATCGTCAAGGTCTCGAACGAGGATTCCGTCGCCAATGCGCGCCTCATCGCCCGCCTCGAGGGCGTGCCGGTCGGCATCTCGTCGGGCGCGGCGCTGCAGGCAGCGATCGTCGTCGGTTCGCGGCCGGAGAACAAGGGCAAGACCCTGGTCGTGGTCATCCCCGATTTCGCCGAGCGCTATTTGTCGACGATCCTGTTCGAGGGGCTTGGGGCTTAGGGTTTCGAACTCCCGTCTTTCCTTCTTCCCTTGTGGGAGAAGGTGGATCGGCGCGTTAGCGCCGAGACGGATTAGGGGTGTTCCAGCGGAGTGAGACGTTGGTGGTCCCTGGAGCACCCCTCATCCGACCTCGCTTCGCGAGGCCACCTTCTCCCACAAGGGGAGAAGGAAAGGCCCCGTGAGCCTGGCCCGCAGAAAAACCTGCCGTGGCGCGCCGTACCCGACTTGAGCAGACCGCTGCTCCGGTGCAAACCTCCAGCGGCCCTGGTTCGGGCCGGGGGAGGATTTCATGTACAAGCTCTACACGCGCCCCGGCAGCGGCGGTTTCGTCGTCGAGGCTGCACTGGCGCTGATCGATGCGCCTTTCGAACAGATCGACGTGCCGAAGAACGAGGCGCCCGATCCGGCCTTTCTCGCCATCAGCCCGTTGAACCAGGTGCCGGTGCTGACCTTGCCGGACGGGCGCTCGGTCACCGAATCGGCGGCGATCTGCATCCTGCTCGCCGAACGCCACCCACAGGCCGGCCTGGCGCCGGCGGCCGAGGAACCGGCGCGCGCGGAGTTCCTGCGCTGGATGGCGTTCATGTCCTCGGTGCTCTACCCGGCGGTGCTGCGGCTCTACTATGCCCATCGCTACACGGCGGATGCCGAGGGTACGAAGGCGGTGAAACAGGCGGCGGTCGCCGAGATGGACCGTGGTTTTGCAGTCGTCGATGCCGCCTTGCGCGGCCGCGACTGGCTCGTCGGCGATAAGATGTCGCTGGCCGACATCTATCTCGTCATGCTGGTGGCCTGGCATCCCGACATCGACAGGGCGCGGGCGGCCTGGCCTGATATCGAACGCCTGTGGGCGCGGTTGCGCCAGCACCCGCTTATGAAGACGCTCAACACCTCGCACGAGATGTGGCCGGTCTGATCGGCCGAAAAAGCCGCCCGCGCGCACGACCTCACTGTATGAGCGCGGTGCGTTTTGCCTGCAGGAAGCGGCGCACCGCCGGATCGCGCTCGAGGCCGATCGCGCGATCATAGGCCTCGACCGCCTGCGGTCCCTGGCCGAGCCTGGCCAGGAGACCGGCACGCGCGGCCCAGTAGGGCTGATAGCCGTTGAGCCGCTTGTCGTCACCCAGCACGTAAAGGGCGGCCAACCCCGCCACCGCGCCCTCGGTCTCGGCGATCGCCACCGCGCGGTTGATCGCCACCACCGGCGATCCCGCGATCGAAAACAGCGCGTCGTAGAGTTCGCGAATCGCGATCCAGTCGGTGCGACCGGTGAGCCGCCGCGCCGCATGGACGGACTGCACGGCCGCCTCCAGCTGGTAGCGGCCGATGACGCCCTTGGTGGCGGCGCCGCGAAGACATGCTTCGGCCTCGTCGACCAGGGCATGATCCCACAATGCATGGTCCTGTTCGGCGAGCGGCACATAGTCTCCGGCCGTGTCGCGACGCGCCGCGCGGCGCGCCTCGGCGAACAGCATCAGCGACAGCAGGCCCAGCGCCTCCGGCTCGTCCGGCAGCAGCGAGGCCACCAGCCGGCCGAGCCAGATGCCTTCGGTGGCGAGGTTGCGGTGCCGCGTCTCGGTACCGGTCGGATCTGACCAGCCCTCGGCGAAAGCGGCGTAGATCGCCTCCAGCACCGCATCCAGCCTTTCACCGAGTTCGGCCCGCTCCGGCACGCGGAACGGAATGCCGGTCTCGCGGATGCGGCTCTTGGCGCGCACCAGGCGCTGGCCCATCGTGGCCGGCGAGAGCAGGAAGGCGGAAGCGATCGTGGCGGCATCGAAGCCGAGGATGGTCTGCAGGATCAGCGGCGCCCGCACGCCGGGTTCGATCGCCGGATGGGCGCAGGCGAACATCAGCCGCAATCGTTCGTCGGGCAGGTCCTCGTCGGTCATGCGCGCCTCCGTCTCCTCGGCAATCAGCTTGAGATGGTCACGGCCGGCTTCGCTGGTCAGCCGCCGCCGCACCGCATCGACACGCCGCCGCCTGGCCACGGCGAGCAACCAGGCTTCCGGCTTTTCAGGCACGCCGGAGCGCGGCCAGCGTTCGAGCGCCGCGGCAAAGGCGTCGGCCAGCGCATCCTCGGCGGCGGCCACGTCGCGCGTGCGCGCGGCGAGCCAGGCGACCAGCTTGCCATAGCTCTGCCGGGCGGCGGCCTCGGCGACCGCCCGGGCGATCTCCGGGCGACTGTCCATCACGCCGTCACTTCTTGGGCATATAGTCGGCCATTTCCCAGATCGGCCGCAGCTCGACCGTGCCGGTGCTGGCCGCCGGACAGCGTGCCGCCCAGTCGATGGCGGTATCGATGTCGGCCGCCTCGATCATGTAGAAACCGGCAAGCTGCTCCTTGGTGTCGGCATAGGGGCCGTCGATCACGTTGGTCTTGCCGTCGGCGATCCGCACCGAGGTGGTCGCCTGGGTCGGACGCAGCCTTTCGCCGGCCAGCCACGCCCCGGACTTCTTCAACGCCTCGGTATAGGCGGCATAGGCCGCGCTCATCTGCTGGGCTTTCTCGATCGGCGTGTTCGCCAGCGCGGCTTCGTCGTTGTTGATCAAAAGCATGTATCGCATGGGTCTTCTCCCGTGGTTTCGAGGGCCGCGTCCTTGCGGGGCCAGACGTATGTCGCGCGGCGGTGGCCGATTTCGACAGGTTGCGGAAAAAACTTTCGTCTCCGGCCGCGCCTTGTGCAAGCGGGCATGCGATTCAAGGGCTCGGGGGCCGGCATGGAGCCGCCGGAAGGTGCGGTGAGATGGCTGGTGGATTTATGCGCCCAGAATGGGCGCGCGGCGTCGCGTCATGCTCGCCCTCCGGCGCCACCGGCAATGGCTGGAAGCTGTACACGGATGGCTTGCATCAAAGGATGGGGAAGGCGGCTTGGGACGGTCGGTCACGCTGGCCTCGGCTGCTTATGTCCTGTGACACTAAGCCAGCCGATGGCGGTCTCAAAGACGCGGCGATGTCGCACGCTGTCTGCCGGCGAAGGCCGGACGTTCGGCGCGATAGGTCGTGGCGCGGGACGAGGCACCCGGCCTGCAGATGCGGCTGTTGTGGCGGCTCTCGAAAGTCATGGTCAGTGCGCGCCCAGCGAGGTGCCGCGACGGGCGCAGGCCGGACCGGGGCCGCGCATGTAGTAGCGCTCGGGCCGATAGGTCGGCGCGACGAATTCGCGGATGGCGGCGGCATAGCCGATGAGGTGCGTGAGGAAGTTCATTTTACCCGGTCCCTGTCCCGATTTTCGGATGTCCCTTCCGAATTGCGAGAACGATAGCATCAAGGCGTGAATACTCAGTGAACGCGATGTTAATTTTTGGTCGAAAACCCGTCGCTTCGTGGCCGGAATGCGGCTGATTCGGGGTGTTTCGGTGCTCCTTGTCGTCATTTCTGCTGGTGTGACTTTTGCATCACATATGTTTCGTTTGAATGTCGCCTTGGCGCGCTTTTGTTTCAACTTTCGAACCGTCCTTGGAATTTCCTTGCCGATGGCCGGTGGGACCGGAACCGGCCCGGGCAACGGACGTTGGGATCACGGCATTGCCGGCTCACAGGTGCTGCCTGCCGGCAGGCCGGACTCCCGCCACAAGCAAGAGCAATGGAAAGGCTGAAATCATGGGCTTCTTTTCGAAGGACATCAAAACACTGGACGATCTCTTCGTGCACACGCTGCGCGATATCTATTATGCCGAGAAGCAGATCGAGAAGGCGTTGCCGAAGATGATCGGCAAGGCAACCGATCCGCAATTGAAGGCCGGCTTCGAAAAACATCTCGAACAGACCAAGGGCCATATCGAACGCGTCGAGGAGGTGTTCGAGCTGCACGGCGTGAAGGCCAAGCCGGTGAATTGCCCGGCCATTGACGGCATTCTCGAGGAGGCCGACGACGTCAGCAGCGATGTCGATGACAAGGATGTTCTCGACGCCGCGCTGATCGCTTCCGCCCAGGCCGTCGAGCACTATGAGATGACCCGCTACGGCACCTTGATCGCCTGGGCCAAACAGCTCGGCCGCAGCGACTGCGCCAACGTGCTGGCCAAGAACCTCAAGGAAGAGCAGGCGACGGATCGCAAGCTGACCGAAATGGCGGAAAGCAAGATCAACCTGCAAGCCGCCGAATAGGGGCAGACAGCCGGGGCCGGCGGCAATCGCGCCGGCCCCGGCCGGATCGCGTTGGAACCGAGCGGGGTGGTCGTCCGTTCCAGCTGATCTTTCTCAAGGGGAAATCATCATGGCGCCGCGCCCGGCCTGGAAAGGCTATCTGAAGCTCTCGCTGGTCACGTGTGCCATCGAACTGACCAATGTCGTCACCCATGCCGAGAAGGTCTCGTTCCGCATCCTCAACCGCAAGACCGGCAATACGGTGAAGCGGATCTACGTCGATGCCGAGACCGGCAAGCCGATCGAGGACGGCGACGAGATCAAGGGCTACGAGATCGACAAGGGCGATTTCGTCCGTATAGAGGAGGACGAGATCGAGGCGGTGCAGATCGAATCCTCGCACACGATGAGCCTCGACGGCTTCGTCGACAAGGCCTCGATCGAGCAGATCTATCTCGACACGCCTTACTATGTCGCGCCGGCCGACACGGTTTCGGAAGAGGCCTTCGCCGTCATCCGCGACGCCATGGCGGGCAAGAAGATGGCGGGGCTTGCCCGCATCGTTCTGTACAGCCGCGAACGGCCCGTGGTCATCGAGCCGCTCGGCAAGGGCATGGTGCTGACGACGCTGCGCTACGACAACACGGTGCGCCAGCCGGAAAGCGTCTTCGGCGACATCAAGGCGGTGAAGACCGACCAGGAGATGACCGATCTCGCCGAACTCATCATCGACAAGAAGAAGGCGAAGTTCGATCCGTCGAAATTCGAGGACAAATATGAGGACGCCCTGCTCGAACTGATCCGCGCCAAGAAGGCGGGGCACAAGGCGCCGAAGGCCAAGGCCGCTCCCAAGCCCTCCAACGTCGTCAATCTGTTCGACGCGCTGAAGAAGAGCCTCTCGTCGGACTCCGGCCCGTCGAAACCATCATCCCAGGCGAAAGCCAAGCCGGCGACCAAAAGCGCCAAGGCGAAAAGCGTTGCGCCGAAGCGCAAATCGGCCTGAGGATACGAGATGGCAAGCCTCGAACAGTATCATTCGAAGCGCGACTTCAAGAAGACCGCGGAGCCGGCCGGCAAGGTTACGCGCGGGCAGAAGGGCGGCGGCATCTTCGTGATCCAGAAGCATGCCGCGACAAGGCTGCATTACGATTTTCGCCTCGAGCATGACGGCGTGCTGTGGAGCTGGGCGGTGACGCGCGGTCCTAGCCTCGACCCGCACGAAAAGCGGCTGGCCGTGCATGTCGAGGATCATCCCATCGACTATGCCGGCTTTGAAGGCACCATCCCCAAGGGCGAATATGGCGGCGGCTCGGTGCTCGTCTGGGACGAAGGAACCTGGACGCCCGAGGACGATCCCGCGAAGATGATGAAGAAGGGGCACATCAACTTCGAACTCGAGGGCCACAAGCTGCGTGGCAAATGGCATCTGGTGCGGCTGCGGCCGCGCCCGGGCGAAAAACGAGACAACTGGCTGCTGATCAAGTCCGACGATGCCGCCGCGCGCCCCGGCGAGGATATTCTCAACGACGAGCCGAAGTCGGTGAAATCAGGCCTGACGATCGAGGAGGTCGGCGAAGGCAAGGCGGCCAAGGGCGAGAAACCCAAAGTCTGGCACTCGAACAAGCCGGCCACCGGCAAGGCCAAGGCCGGGGCCAGGAAACTCGACTTCATCGAACCGCAGCTCGCCACGCTGGAGCGGGACGCACCGTCGGGCCAGGACTGGCTGCATGAGGTGAAGTTCGACGGCTATCGCATGCAGGCGCAGATCGCCGGCACCGACGTGCGGCTCTTGACCCGAACCGGCCTCGACTGGACGGAAAAATTCGGCGGCGAGATCGCGGCCGAACTCGCCGGGCTGAAATGCAGCGATGCCATCATCGACGGGGAGATCGTCGTGCTGGCCGACAGCGGCGTGTCGTCCTTCGCGCTGCTGCAGCAGGATCTGTCGGCGAAGCGGACGAACCGGTTCATCTACTATGTGTTCGACCTGATGCGGCTCGACGGCAAGGATTTGCGGCGGGAACCGCTGGTCGAGCGCAAGCAGGCCTTGCAGGACCTGCTCGGCGAGCAGGCCGACAATGCGGCGGTGCGTTTCTCCGACCATTTTGCCGAACCCGGCAAGATCATGCTGGAACATGCCTGCCGCATGGGGCTGGAAGGCGTCGTCTCAAAACGCTCCGATGCGCCCTACCGCGGCGGGCGCGGTCCGGCATGGGTCAAATCGAAGTGCACGGCGCGGCAGGAATTCGTCATCGGCGGCTATCTGCCGTCTGACAAGACCGGACGCGGCCTGCGTTCGCTGCTGGTCGGCTATTACGAAGACGGCCGCCTGCACTATGCCGGCCGGGTCGGCACCGGCTTCTCCACCAAGGGCGCCAACGACCTGAAGAAGAGGCTCGATGCGCTGACGGCGGACGCCTCGCCCTTCGATGCGGCGGTGCCGAAGGGCAAGGGCCTTGTCTGGGTCAGGCCGGAACTGGTCGGCGAAGTGGAGTTTCGCAGCTGGACCTCGGACCGTATAATACGCCATGCTTCGTTCCAGGGGCTGCGCGAGGACAAGCCGGCGGAGGAAGTCGTGCAGGAAAAGCCAAAGGCGGCGACAGGCAAGCCAGCGACAGGCAAGGGCCCGGCAAAGGCCAAGCCGGCGGCAAGCAGCGCCGGTAGGCCTGCCGGCGGGATGACGACCTCCGTAAAGCTCTCCCATCCCGACAAGCTTTTGTGGCCCGACGAGAAGATATCGAAGCAGGACCTGCTCGACCATTACGCGCTGGTCTGGCCGCGCATGGAACAGTTCGTCGTCAACCGGCCGCTAAGCCTGGTGCGCGCACCGGACGGCGTTGGCGGGCAGCGCTTCTTCCAGAAACACGCCTCCCCCGGAATGAGCGACAAGATCGCCCGGATGAGGGACCCCGGGGATGGCGAGGAAATCCTGTTCATCCGGGATTTCGACGGGGTCGCGGCGCTCGTCCAGTATGGTGTGGTCGAGATCCATATCTGGGGCTGCATGATCGACAAGCTCGAACAGCCGGACCAGATCGTTTTCGACCTCGACCCCGATGAGGGCGTCGATGTGAAGGCGGTGCGCGAGGCGGCGCTCGACATCAGGGGCAAGCTCGACGAGCTGTCGTTGCCGAATTTCGTCAAGACTTCGGGCGGCAAGGGCTTTCATGTCGTCGTGCCGCTGAAACCGTCGGCGGATTGGGCCGAAGTCAAAGACTTCGCCCATGATTTCGCCAGGGCGCTGGAGCAGGGTGCCCGCGACCGCTACACGGCGACGCTGTCGAAGAAGGCGCGTACGGGAAAAATCTTCGTCGACTATCTGCGCAATGGCAGCGGCGCGACCACCGTCGCACCTTACTCCTCACGGGCCAAGAAGGGCGCGACGGTGTCCATGCCGGTGACCTGGGCCGAGATCGAGGCCGGCCTGGCGCCGAACGCCTTCCCGATCGGCGACAAGACGACGTTGGCGAAGCTGGCGGAAGCCGATCCCTGGAAGGACTTTTTCAGGCAGGGGAAGGCTTTGAAGCGGGGGTAATTCGACACTTTCGACGCCGGGGGGCGCTGTCCCGCCGGCTTTGCGAAAATGAGCGCCGCCGACCTCTTATCCCAAAAACACCCTTTCGAACGCCTGCTTGCCCGGCGGCGAAAATACCACCGCGCGGCTGTCCTTCTCGCGGCGTGCCCATTTCTCGGCAAGGATCTTGTCGAGGATGGCGGCGCCCAGCGTGCCGGCGAGGTGCGAGCGCCGCACGCTCCAGTCGAGGCAGGCGCGGCACACGGGCCGCCTAGGCTTGGTGTAGACATCGATGCCGATCGCCGCGAAGTGCGAGGCCGCGGACGGGCCGAGCCTGATCTCCTGGCCGTCGCGGACCAATATGTTCTTGTCGACAAGACGATCCAGCATCGCAACGGCCCGTTCGCCGGCAAGATGATCGTAGCAGACGCGCGCGATGCGCATCGCGCCGTCGCGGGGGCCCGGCCGCACGCGCTTTGGGCCGACGGCTTCGGCCACGCCGGTGATGGCTTCGATCATGCCGGCCACTTGCGGGCCGGCCAGACCGTAATAGCGATGCCGGCCCTGGCTGGCCACGGTCAGCAGTCCGCCCTCCATCAGTTTCGACAGATGCGAGGACGCGGTCGGCAACGACACGCCGGCCTCCAGCGCCAGTTCGCTCGCGGTCAATGCCGTGCCGCCCATCAGGGCGTTCAGCATGTTGGCGCGGGCCGGATCGCCGACCAGGCTGGCGATGCGGGCAATATCGGGTCCTTCGCGCATGGTTTGATCCTCATCGAAACATTCTTGTCAGATAACCAGTATTCTCGGCCCAGTTCAAGGAGCTGGCATGATGGCTCCTGACACCAGACTGACTAGCACAGAGATGCGCGTGACGTTTCGACCGCCCTCGAACCGTCGTTGCAAACCCCGAGGAGACCGAGATGACCATCACCTGCTTCATCCGCTATGAGATCGACCCGTTCGGCAAGGCCGCCTTCGAGGAATATGCCCGCAATTGGGGCCAGGCCATTCCGCGCTGCGGCGCCGATCTGATCGGCTATTTCGCGCCGCACGAGGGCTCGGCCACGACGGCCTATGCCGCCTACAACATCGAAAACCTGGCGGCCTACGAAGCCTATCGCGCCCGGCTTGCCGCCGACCCCGCCGGCAAGGCAAACTACGAGTTCGCCCGCCGCGAACGATTCATCCTCAAGGAGGACCGCATGTTCCTGAAACTGGCGTCCGGCCCGCACGCGCCGCTGGTGAAGGTATGATCGCCGTCATCTTCGAGGTGCAGCCCGCGGAAGGCCGGCGCGAGGCTTATCTCGGCATCGCCGCCGAGTTGCGTCCGCTGCTCGACGGCATCGATGGATTCATTTCCGTCGAGCGCTTCCAGAGCCTGGCCGACCAGAACCGGATGCTGTCGCTGTCATTCTGGCGCGACGAGGAGGCGGTCAAGGCCTGGCGCAATACGGAAGAACACCGGCAGGCGCAGCAGGCCGGGCGCGGCGGTATCTTTGCCGGCTATAGATTGCGGATCGCCCATGTGGTGCGGGACTACGGGCTGGCCGAGAGGGACGAGGCGCCGGCGGACAGCCGGGCGGTGAATGGGTAGCGCCTTCCCTTCTCCCCTTGTGGGACAAAGTGGATCGGCGCGTCAGCGCCGAGACGGATGAGGGGTGTTCCAGCGGAGTGACACGTTGGTGTTCCCTGGAACACCCCTCATCCGACCTCGCTTCGCGAGGCCACCTTCCCCCACAAGGGGGGAAGGAAGAAGCGCGCCTCACGCATTCCCGATCAGCACGCCGGCCGCGAACACCAGGGCGCCGCCCAGCACCACCTGGAAGGCGGCGCGCAGGAACGGGGTCTGCATGTAGCGGTTCTGGACGAAGGCGATGGCCCACAATTCGAAGAACACCACCACGGCGGCAACGGCGGTGGCCGTCCAGAAATGCGGGATGAGGTAGGGTAGCGCGTGGCCGAGCCCGCCCGCGGACGTCATGACGCCGGTGGTGATGCCGCGTTTTACCGGCGAGCCCCTGCCCGACAATTTGCCGTCGTCGGAAGCGACCTCGGTGAAGCCCATTGAAATGCCGGCGCCGATCGAGGCGGCCAGCCCGACCAGAAAGGTCTGCCAGGTATCATGGGTCGCAAAGGCGGCGGCGAAGATCGGCGCCAGCGTCGAGACCGATCCATCCATCAGACCAGCCAGCCCGGGCTGCACGTAGGTCAGGATGAACTGACGCTGTTCGGCGGCGGCCTCTTCGTCCTTCACATCGCCCGGTACGTGCGTCTGCTCCAGCGCATGAGCCGAGCTTTCATGGCCCTGTTCGGCCGCGGCCAGGTCGCCGAGCAGTTTGCGGGTCGAGGCGTCGGTGGTGCGCTTGGCCGCCTCGACATAAAACAGATAGGCCTGTCGCTCCATCGCCTCGGCCTGGCGGCGCACGGCCTCGACGCCGAGCGGCCGCACCAGCCAGTCGGGCTTGCGCTCATAATAGCCCTTCACATGTTCACGGCGGATCAACGGAATGCGCTCGCCGAAGCGCTTGCGGAAGAGTTCGATCAGCGAGTCGCGATGGCCGTCTTCCTCCTCGGCCATGGCTTCGAACAGTTTGGCCGACTGCGGGAAAGTCTCGGCCAGCCCGTCCGCATAGGCCCGGTAAATGCGCCCGTCATCTTCCTCCGATGAAATGGCCAGCGCCAGGATCTCCTGTTCGGAGAGCGATTCGAAGGGGCGGCGGCCGAAGCCGAAAACACGGGAAAGCATGAGAAAATCATCCTAGTTTAGAATGGTTCTAAACTAAGGTTTACGGCGTCCGTGGTCAATCGCGCGCTTGGCCGGCGGTTCAAGAATAGTTGAAGCCCCGGTCTGGGTATCGCTCTTCATTATCAGTGAATGTTCGCCTATATCTGGAGCCAAGCCATAAAAAGGAACGAGCTGATGACGGCAAAGACGCCTCCGCACGCCTATGATCCGAAACCGGTCCTCGATCTCATCGCCAGCATCGAGGCCGACCTGCAGCGCCTGAAGGGCCTGGTCGAGCAGCAGGTCGAGAAATTCGACCCCGCCAATCCACACAACAAGGCGCCGGACGGCAAGCTGACCGAGGAAGGCGTCGAGTGCTGCTACCGCATGTTCGACGAAGGCAAGTCACGCTATACGGTGGCCCAGCAGATGAAGATCTCGTTCGCCGCCGCCACGCATCGGTTCAACGGCTGGCGCAAGCTGGGCGGGAGCAAACGGCAGCGGACGTTGCTGGGTTAGGATTGGGCTAAGGGCCCTTGGGGCAGGACGCGGCCAATTGCCAAGGCTAGCGCCACCCCTCATTGCCCTGCCGGGCATTTCTCCCCGTATAGTGACGGGGAGAAAACAGCTGACCTCGGCGGCAAGCGCCCCTCTCCCTGTCACTATACGGGGAGAGGATGCCGGCAGGCAGGTGAGGGGCAGCACCGCCCGCCGTTCTGACTCACCAACTTTGTCCCTGTCACATTTTTTCGTTGGCATCGCGCAAGCCTTTCCGTGCACCATGACCGGATCGCATCACCAGGACCCGCCATGACCATCCCTCCCGGCATCGCCGACATCCACGCCGCCGCCGCTCGCCTCTATGGCCTGATCGTCGAGACCCCGTTGCTCGAATCGCAGGAGCTGAACCGGCGCTTCGGCGGCCGCATCCTGTTCAAGCCGGAGACGCTGCAGCGCACCGGGTCGTTCAAGTTCCGCGGCGCCTACAACAAGCTGTCGTCACTGAGCGAGGAAGAGCGGTCCCGTGGCGTCGTCGCCTTTTCCTCGGGCAACCATGCGCAAGGGGTGGCGGCTTCCGCCGCCATGTTCGGCGTCAAGGCGGTCATCGCCATGCCGGCGGATGCGCCCGACATGAAGATCGCCAATGTCCGCAAGATGGGAGCGGAGGTGGTGCCCTTCGACCGTTTCAAGGACGACCGCATGACGGTGGTCCGTCCCTATCTGGACAAGGGCATGGCGTTGGTGCCGCCCTTCGACGACCCGGCCATCATTGCCGGCCAGGGCACGATCGGACTGGAGCTGGTGAAGCAGGCGCGGGCGCTCGGCGTCAGGCTCGACGCGGTCGTCATTCCCTGCGGCGGTGGCGGCCTGACCAGCGGCATTTCCGTTGCGGTCAAGGATGCCTCGCCCGGCACCGCGATCTGGGCGGTCGAGCCCGAGCATTTCGACGACACGCGCCGCTCGCTGGCAGCGGGCGCCAGGGTCTCGAACGAGCCGGGTTACAGTTCGATCTGCGACGCCATCCTCACCGCCGAGCCGGGCGCCATCACCTTCGAGATCAACCGCCGCAACCTCGCCGGCGCCATTGCGGTTTCCGATAGAGCGACCGCGCAGGCGATGCGCGACGCCATGGCCCATCTCAAACTGGTGGTCGAGCCCGGCGGCTGCGTCGGGCTGGCGGCGCTGTCGTCGGGCGAGATAGACCTTGCCGGCAAATGCGTCGCCGTGGTGCTCTCCGGCGGCAATGTCGATTTCGGCACCTATGCCGAGATCATGGCGGCGGCTTAGAGGCGTCGGTCATTCGGTGGCCCCTAACCTCTAATCCAGCGTGCGGCGGAACCGGAGCAGAGCCGTGCCTGCAAACACCCCCACGAACAGCACCAGCCAGCCGACCTCGGCTCCTATCGCATGGAAGTCGGCACCCTTGAGCATCACCGCCCGGGTGACGCGCAGGAAATGCGTGAGCGGAAAGATCTCGCCCAGCACCTGCGCCCAACCGGGCATGCCGCGATAGGGGAACATGAAGCCCGACAGCAGCAGCGACGGCAGGAAGAAGAAGAAGGTGAGCTGCATCGCCTGCATCTGTGAGCCTGCCATGGTCGAGATCGTGTAGCCGAGCAGCACCAGCGCCAGCACAAAGACAAGCACCGCAGACAAAAGCAGCGTCAGCGAGCCGACGAACGGGATGCTGAACAGGAGCTTCGCCGCGGTCAACACCACCGCCACCTGCACCGCGCCGACGACGAGGAAGGGCAGCACCTTGCCGAGCATGATCTCGGCCGGGCTGGAAGGCATCGCCAAAAGGTTTTCCATCGTGCCGCGTTCGGTCTCACGGGTCAGCGCCATGGCGGTCATCATCACCATGGTCATCTGCAGGATCACGCCGAGCAGGCCAGGCACGATGTTGTATTGCGAGATGCCTTCGGGATTGTAGCGCTGGTGCACCACCACCTGCAGCTGCCCCCTGGCGCTTTCAGCGGCCGCCGCCTGCATGCCCTGCGCGCGCAGCAGCGCTTGGCTCGCCACCTTGCTCAATGTCGAAACGGCGCCGCTCGCCGCCGACGGGTCGGTTGCGTCGGCCTCGATCAGGATCTGCGGGTTGTCGCCGCGCTCGACCCGCCGGGCGAAATCGGCGGGGATCGTCACCACGAAAGAGACAGCGCCCTTGGCCATCAGTTCCTCGGCCTCCGCGGCGCTCTGCGCGACAAAGTCGAAGTGGTAGTAACCCGTCATCTGGAGGGCGGAGGCCATGGCGCGCGTATACTGGTCGTTGCTGATGGCAACGAGCGCCGTCGGCAGGCTCTTGGGATCGTTGTTGATGGCGAAGCCAAACAGCACCAGTTGCAACAGCGGCACGCCCAGCATCATGGCGAAGGTGATGCGGTCGCGCCGCATCTGGATGAACTCCTTGATCAGCAGCGCGCCGAGCCGGGCAAAGGAAAAGACGCTGTTCATGCCATGTTTCATGTCATGTTGTCCTTCGAACCGGACATGAACTGGATGAAGACGTCCTCGAGGCTGGTTTCGCCAGGCGTCACGGTCACGCCCTTGTGCTCTCTCTCGACATCGGCAAGCGCTGCTTCAAGCTTCTTGCGGTCGGAGCCGACGACATGCAGCGTGGCGCCGAACGGCGCCACCTGGTCGACGCCGGCGCGGCCCTCAAGCGCTTCGGCCACCTTGTCAAGCCGCGGACCCTGCACCACGAAAGTGGTCAGCCCTGCGTTCTTCACCACCTCGGCCACGGTGCCGGTGGCCAGCATCTTGCCGTAGGAGATGTAGCTGATGCGGTGGCAGCGCTCGGCCTCGTCCATATAGTGGGTGGAGACCAGCACGGTCAGCCCGCCGCTGGCCAGGCGATGGATCTCGTCCCAGAACTCGCGCCGCGCCTTCGGGTCGACGCCGGCCGTCGGCTCGTCGAGCAGAAGCAGCTTCGGCTTGTGCATGATGCAGGCGGCCAGCGCCAGCCGCTGCTTCCAGCCGCCGGACAAGGTGCCGGCCAGCTGGTTGCGGCGCGTCGCCAGGCCGAGCTCCTCCAATGTCCGGGCGACATACTCCTCGACCGGTCTCAGCCGGTAAAGCCGCGCCACGAATTCCAGATTCTCGCCGATCGTCAGATCCTCGTAGAACGAGAATTTCTGCGTCATGTAGCCGACTTCGCGCTTGATCCTGAGCGAGTCCGTGCGGATGTTGAAACCCAGCACCGTGCCTTCGCCCTCGTCCGGCGTCAGCAGGCCGCACATGATGCGGATGGTGGTGGTCTTGCCCGAGCCGTTGGGGCCGAGGAAGCCGACGATCTCGCCCTCGGCGACCGACATGGTCACATGGTCGACGACGGTCTTGTCGCCGAAGCGCTTGACCAGGCCGCGGACGTCGATGGCGTTCATTTTCCCATATCCGCGAGATCGACATCGACGATCTGGCCGGGCTGCAGCGGCCCCGCATCGCCCTCCGGCCGCGCCTCGACGAGGTAGACCAGCTTCTGCCGGTTTTCCAGGGAGTAGATCACCGGCGGGGTGAATTCGGGATCGGGCGAGATATAGCTGACGCGCGCCCTCACGTCCGGGCCGCAGCCGTCGCAATGGACGCTGAGCAGGCTGCCGACCTTGACCGAGGAGAAGGCCGCTTCCGGAATATAGACGCTGAGCTTCACCGCGCCGTCGGGGAGCACCGAGATGACAGGCGCGGTCGGGCCCGCCGTGTCGCCGGGATTGCGGATGACGTCGTTGACGCGGCCGGGCGAAGGGGCCGCGAGCGTGCGCTTGGAGAGGCGCCACACCGCCTGCTCCAGTTCGGCCTGCGCCTGCTTGACCTGGTTGTCGGCGGCCTTGATCGTCTCGGCGCGCGCCGGCAGGCCGCCGACGGCGAGATTGGCCTCGGCCTGGCCGACCTGGGCGTTGGCGGTTTCCAGCGTCGCCGAGGCGGTGTCATAGTCGGCCTGGGTGCCGGTGCCGCGCTTGAACAGATCGGCGGCGCGAGCGTATTTGCGTCTTGCGTCGTCTGCCTGCGCCTTGGCCATGTCGACTTGAGCCTTGAGTGCGGCGATTTCTTCGGGCCGCTTGCCGACCTGCAGGTCGGCCAACTGCGCCTGTGCTTGGGCGAGGCTTGCCTGCGCCTGCGCCACCGCGATCCTGGCATCGGCATTTTCGAGTGTCACCACGGTGGCTCCCGGCGTGACGCGATCGCCGCGCTTCACCGTCACCGTCTCGACCTGCGCCACCTCGATCGGCGCCAGCAGCACATAATCGCCCTCGACATAACCGACGGCGAGCGGTGCCGCCGGGGCGCAGGCACCGAACAGCTGGGCGGCGAGCGGCAGCGAACACAGGAAGCTCATTGTCTTGGTCCCTTCATCCCTACCCCTTTTCGGGCGGCCAGCATGGCGCCGAGGTTGTCCGTGGTGGCCGCCACCACCTTGGCGGCCTCGGCGGCACCGATGTCTTGCCAGCCCATGCGGCGCATCACCGCCTCGCGGCCGATGCGGAAATAGATGACCTGGCCGATCAGCGTGAACACGGTGAGCCGGGTCCGTTCGCTCTCGGCCGGCTCGCCGGTGGCTTGCTCCCAGAGCAGGCACAGGCGGCGATGCGCCGGCTCGAAGACGCCGTCATAGATGCGGTCGAGCGCCGCCGTCGGATGCGACAGTTCGCGCAGCACGAACTGCACGATCTCCCCGGCCTGCGGGCTGGCCACGACAAAGCCGACCATCCGTTCCAGGGCCGCGAACAGCTGCGCGCGCGCCGCCTCCGGGTCGCCAGCCGTCGCGGCCTGTTCATTGAGCGCCTGACCGGCGACGGCCTGAATGGTCTCGACGATGAAGTCGGCGGCAGCGGCGCGAAGACCTTCCTTGCCACCGAAATGATAGGCGATCGAGCCGATATTGGCCCCCGCCTCGGCGGCGATTTCACGCGTCGAGGTGCCGTCGAAGCCCTGCCGCCCGAACAGTTTCAGCGCCGCCCGAACGAGCGCGGCACGCGTTAGCTCAGCCGGGGATGTCGCGTGGCGGGGCGGCTTGGCGTCCGACAACTTGATCATGACAAGCACTTTAATCAATCGATTGATTAAAGTCAACTTGTGTGCGGTGCCGTCTTGCCATCGCCTTCGGCAAACGCTTTAGTGCGCGGCCATGGGCAAGGAAGTCGAGCGTAAGTTCCTGG
Source organism: Mesorhizobium sp. M8A.F.Ca.ET.218.01.1.1 (assembly GCF_004791165.1). Lineage (GTDB taxonomy): Bacteria > Pseudomonadota > Alphaproteobacteria > Rhizobiales > Rhizobiaceae > Mesorhizobium. The sequence continues at coordinate 1,285,282 of NZ_SRUZ01000001.1, forward strand.
TCTCCAGCCCCGCGTGGCGGGACCTGGTGGAAGCGGATATCCGCATTCTCCAGTTCTATCTCGCCACGGCACCCGGACGAACCGTCCGCATCCGCATCAGTGATGGCGCCTCGGCCAAGCTGACGCTCAAATTCGGCAGCAGCGCGCGCGAGCGCGACGAATTCGAATATCCGATCCCGCTGGCGGAGGCGGTGGAGATGCTGGACTTCGCCATCGGACGTGTCATCGAGAAGACACGTCACCATGTTAGGCATCGCGGCTACCTCTATGAAGTCGATGTCTTTGGCGGCGCACTGGCGGGACTTGTGGTGGCCGAACTGGAGACTCCGGAAGACGTTCCGGATGAAATGCTGCCGGACTGGCTCGGCCGTGAAGTCACCGGTGAACAGATGTTCTACAACGCGTCGCTCGCCCTCGGGGGGATACCGGAGATCGCCGCATGAGCTTTCGCATAGACCCGCGCCTGCCGCTGACCGGCGAGGTCAGACGCATCCTTGCCGAGGAAATCGGCAAGGCCCTGCAACATCTGGACGTGGCGCGCACTCGGCCCGAACAGGGGCTACACAAATGCCGCAAGCGGCTAAAGAGCGCGCGCGCCTTGTTGCGCCTCGTTCGTTCCGGAGACGAAACGTTCTGTGCCACGGAAAACCAATGCTATCGCAATGTGGCGGCGCTGCTTGCCGGCCCGCGTGAAGCGACAGCTCTGATCGAAACCATCGATCGGCTGGCGGCGGCCTTTGCCAGGGAAAGCGCCGATGGCGGGCTCGATGCCGTGCGCGACCGGCTGATCGCACGCCAGCATGATTTGCACGAAGGCGCCGGGCTGCGGGCCGCGATCGGCGCGGCCGCCGCCGCCTGCGAAGACGGCATGAAGCGCATCGAAACCCTTACCCTGCCCGACCAGCCGGAGCAGGCCGCCGACGTGCTTGCCGAAGGCGCCCGCGCCACCTTGCGCCGTGCAAGGAAGGCGCTCGACAAGGCCGGCTCGCACGACGAGGCCGGCGATTTCCACGACCTGCGCAAGGCGGCCAAGACGCATGGCATGCACCTGTCGCTGCTCGGCAGGCTGTGGCCGACCCCGATCAAGGCGCGGCGCAAGGCCGTCGATGCGCTGGGCGAACGTCTCGGCGAACTGCATGATGTGTTCGTCATGCGTGCGTTGCTCGAGGCGGACGACGAGCCGCTGGGACCGCCCGAGGATACGAAACTTCTCGGCAAGCTGCTCAAGCGTTCGGAAAAGAGCCTGAAGAAGACGTGCCTTGCCGAGGCGGCCGAACTGTTTGGCGACAGCCCCAAGCGCTCGACGAAAAAGCTTGCCCGCAAGGCCCGCGACGATCTTGCCGGCTCGGCCGAAGACGCCGGCGCACTTGCGGCCACCGGCTGATCCGGACCGAACATGCTTTGCCGTCGGGCACCGGCCTGTGGTAATCGCCATAGCCGATGACCGAGCCTGGCGACATGCTTCTGGATCGATTGGGCCGCTGGCTTGCCGGTCGGCTGCAGGAAGAATCCTCGGGATACGAGCCCTACACGCCTTCCGACGCCGAAACACTGCGCCGCACGCTGGAGCCGGGCGACGTCCTGCTGATCGAAGGCAACCAGAAGATCTCGGCGGCGATCAAGTATCTGACCCAGTCGACATGGTCGCATGCGGCCTTCTATGTCGGCGATGCTTTGGCCGAACCGGATGACGGCTCGGAACGCAGGCGGCTGATCGAGGTCACGCTCGGCGAAGGCTGTGTCGCCGTACCCTTGTCGCGGTACCGGACCTACAATACCCGCATCTGCCGGGCGAGCGGCCTGGCACCCGAAGACCGCGACAAGGTCGTCGCCTTCATGATCAGCAAGCTCGGCCTGAGATACGACCTCAAGAACATCTTCGACATGCTGCGCTATTTCATGCCGACGCCGCCGGTGCCGGTGCGCTGGCGCCGCCGCATGCTGGCCTTCGGCTCCGGCGACCCGACGCGGGCGATCTGCTCGACGCTGATTGCCGAGGCTTACGGCCAGATCCGCTATCCGATCCTGCCCGAGATATCCCGCGCGCCCGGCCGCGCCTCGGCGCAGTCGACCTATATGCGCAGGGAAATCTTGCACATCCGCCATCACTCGCTCTACACGCCGCGCGATTTCGACCTGTCGCCGTTTTTCCGCATCGTCAAGCCGACGCTGGAATACGGCTTCGACTACAGGGCCGTGACCTGGGACGACAAGGCAAGCACGGACGCCGCAGCCGCAAAGGCTGGCGCAACCGCGAAGGACACGTGATGGCTTTCCGCCTAGGTCAGGACATGCCTGGCGCGGCCTACCGCTATCCTGCCGAGGTGCAGCGTTTCACATGGCGGCCTATGTCACGCCGGAACCGCAACAACACCCTGGTTTTCGGCTCTGCGTTCGACCCAGACATGGACCGGTTCGTCCCGGCCGCGGATGCTCATCGGTCCATGATCGCGCGCATTCAACGGTGTCGTGGGCGATTCCGCCTTCGCTGCCTCAATCAGTCGTGACCCAAAGCAAATATTCGCCTGAAGCTCACGGCAGAGCGACTGCAAACGGCTGGCGACGTTGACGGTGTCGCCCACCACCGCGAAGGACAGATTGCGCTCGCTGCCGACCGCGCCGATGACCACTGCGCCATATTGTACACCGATCCGAACGTCCAGCGGCGGGTATCCCCTGGACACACGCTGTACATTCCAGTCCTCGAGAGCGGCGACCATCGCTTCAGCGCACTGGATGGCCCGAGTCGCGTCGTCATGGCTGGCTTGCGGAACCCCGAATGTCGCCATGATGCAATCGCCGATATAGTTATCGACGGTGCCACGGTGGTCGAAAACGACTTGTTCCATGCGACGGTGGAACTGACGCAGGAGTTCGAACACTGCTTCGGCCGGATGATCCTCGGAATAGTGTGTGAAGCCGACGATGTCGGCGAACAGCACCGCGATATCCTGCCGGCGAACCGGGCCGAAGGGCTCGTCATCGGCGGCGAGCTGGTCGACGACATTGGGCGAAAAATGCCGGGCGAGATTGGCGCGGGCGCGCTCTGCCTTGACATAGTCTTCCGACAGATGTCGGGAACGAAAGACGACCAGCGCCATGATCGCGCCGATAATCAGCACGACCAACACGTTGGTCGCCTGCGCGAATGTATCGACGAAATTGGGGTTGAGATAGAGGTTCAGTCGCTCTGTCATTGGCAGCGAATAGAGGTTCGTCGCCGGAATTACGGTTCCCGGATGGGAAATCACCCATCCCACCCCGATCGCCCATGTCAGGGCCGCGAGCGCGCCGAGATAGAGTGCCAATCGTGTCGAAAGGGTCAGAGCGCCAAGGCATACGAAAATCAGCAGGTATTTAAAGCTGCCCTCGCGCAGTTGCATCGCGGCCGGCGCGACCTCGAGGGAAAACGGGTTGGGCGTTATCAGCAGAACGGTCAACAGAATGATGTCCAGCGTACCGGTGAGGTAACCGATCCACCATCGCGCCGTACGACGGCGAGCAAAGAGAAACTGGATCAGGCCGACAAGCTGGAACAGCACGAGGCCCGCCAGCACGAAGAGCAGCGAAGCATCCCAGCGGCTGGTCAATGAAAAGAAGCAGGAGATCACGGCGAGCGATGCCGTACGCGCCCAGAACTGTAATGCAGCACCCTGGCGTTCTGCGCGCGCCCGCAAATTTTTCAGGCGCGAATAGCGGCGAAGTTCAAGTGTTGGCGCGGTCGACATAGGATCACTTCGATTTCATGGGGACGTGTCACGCATTCGGCAAACCCGCCTTCTACAATCTGACAAATCAGTGCGCGAACTCTATCATGAATGTGATTTCGTTTTCTGTATCAGGCCGGTAACGGGCGGCGTCCCTTTGCAGGAGCGGCGGGCCGATCGAACGCCCCGGCGTCGCGCGGATGCGGGCCGATCGGCATGATCGCCTCGAACGGCGTGGCGCCGAAGGCGAACGTCCATTTGTAGCCGACCAACCCGTCCTCGGGCGTGGTGTGCTGGTCGTGATGGGCGAGCAGTTTCGCGCGGTCGGCCAGTTCCTCGGCCTCGCGCCGCACCATTTCCGCCGTCTCCGGCCGCATCCGCCTGGAGAAGCTGACGAAGGTCGCCTCCTTCTCGATATGGGTGATCGCCCAACCTATGAAATTCTTGTTGGTCATCTCGAACAACGGCCTGAGCGGCCCCTCGAAATTCCACTGGATCGGCGTCTCGACCAGCAATTTCGCCGACAGACCACGGCCGAGCGCGATCAGGCCGAGCTGCTCGAGGTCGCGCAGATAGAGGAACATCGAGGCTTCGCTCAGGCCCTGCGAGCGCATGATGCCTTCAGGCGTGAACTTTTCCGACAGCATGACGAAGACGAATAGCAGCGCCGGACGGCCGGCGAGCCGGCGCTCGATCTCCGGCGCGACGTGGTTGACCGGCCCCGGCCCCCTGCTCATCGAGCCGAGCACGTTTTCCAGTTCCACGCCGGCGGCGGCGCAGATCTCCACCAGCCGGTCGAGCTTGCAGTTCTTCTCATGGAAGATGCGCTTCACCGTCGGCTCGGAAACGCCCATGCGTTCGGCAAGCTCGCGATAGGTGACGCCCTTCGCCTTCAGCGTCCGCTTAAGCGCCTCGAAGACCAGACCGTTCATGGGATGCACCTCTTGCCGTCGGTTTCGTATCGGTATTCGATACTAGTGGCAATCTGGCTTCCCGAAAAGTATCGAAAAGCCTAGCTCTTCGCCGACATCAAAGGAGAGCAGTCATGAATATCTTCGTCACCTCAGCCTTTATCGCCACCATCGGCATAGCGGCCGCACCGCCGGCCCAGGCCGGAGAACTCTGGCGGGCAACGGGCCTCGAACAGCCGGAATCGGCGCTGTTCGACGCCGCCAATAACCGCATCATCGTTTCCAACATATCAGGCAATCCGGGCGACGCCGACGGCATTGGTTATCTCAGCGTGCTGTCCACGGAGGGCAAGATCGTCACCCAGCACTGGACCGACGGCATGGACGCGCCCAAGGGCATGGCGATAGCGGGCGGCAAGCTCTATGTCGCCGACATCACCAAGGTCCGCGTCGTCGACCTCGCCAGCGGCAAGCTCATCGCCAGCATCGTGATCCCGAATGCCGTCTTCCTGAACGACATGACGTCGGACCAGTCAGGCAAGGTCTATGTCACCGACATGCTGGCCGACACGATCTGGCGTATCGACGGCGACAGACCGGAGCTGTTTGTCAGGGACGCCATGCTCGCTGCACCCAACGGCGTCTTCGCCGATGGCAACAGGCTGATCGTCGCCTCCTGGGGCAAGGGCATCAAGCCCGACTTCAGCACGGTCGAGCCGGGCGGGCTGCTGGCGGTCGACCTCGCCAGCAAGACGGTGACGCCGCTGGCGGGCGCGCAGAAATTCGCCGACCTCGACGGCGTCATCGCGCTGGGCGACACCATCTATGCCACCGCCTACATGACCGGCACGCTGTACCGATACAGGACCGGCAGCGCGCCGGAAGCGGTGGTGCATTTCAAGCCGGGCAGCGCCGACATCGGCACCGACGGCAAGTCGATCCTCTATGTGCCGCTGATGAACGAGGGCGAGGTGGCGGCGCTAAAGATCGATTGAGAGCCATACCGGCCGCTCCAGGAGCGTTGGCGCTCACACCTGCAGCAGCGTCTTGATGGCGCGGCGCTCGTCCATGGCCTTGTAGCCTTCGGCGACCTGTTCGAGCGGAAGAACCAGGTCGAAGACCTTGCCGGGATTGATCTTGCCCTCGGTGACGAGAGCGATCAGTTCGGGCAGGTAACGGCGCACCGGCGCCGGGCCGCCATGGAGGTGCACATGGGCGAAGAACAGCTGCTGCCCATCCAGTTGCACCTGGTGGGGAACGCCGACATAGGAGACATAGCCGCCTTTGCGGGTCGACCCGATCGCCTGCTTCATCGATTCCTGCGTGCCGACGCATTCGAGCACGGAGTCGGCGCCTCCCCTGACTACCTCGCCCGGCATCCGGCGCCCGGCACGCCTCAGGACCTCGTCCAGTACGATTGCATCAACCACCGGCAGTCGCGCTCGGGCGGCCTCTACGCCTGGGAATTCGCCAGGGACGGGCGAGAGCTGAGGGTGCGCGTCGACGGACAGCTGACTTTCAATTCGACGATCCCCATGATCGACGCCACCGTGAGCGGACTTGGGATCGCCTACGTGCCGGAGAATTTGGTGACCGACGAGCTTCGGTCGGGCCGGTTGGTGCTGATGCTCGACGAATGGTGCCCGCTGTTCCCGGGCTATTACCTCTACTATCCGACCCGCCGGCAGAACTCGCCCGCCTTCGCGGTGATCGCCAATGCCCTGCGCCATGCGGATGTCTAATGAAAAATGATCGATAGGCGCGGCCGGCGGCGCCTCGGCTGGCTTTGCGAACGCCGTTCCGCGCAATCTCGAAGGTCCGCTCTAGGCAGGCATATATGGTATGACGGCCCGGCATCGGCGGCCAAGGAGTTCGAGATGGAAGACCGAGAGATCAGAGCGGCCCTGGATCGTCACTGGGCCGCTTCCGACACCAGCGACTTCGAAGCTGAGCACGAGATCTACCGGGAGGACGCAGTGCTCGACTATCCGCAATCGGGCGAGCGCATAAGCGGGCGGCGCAACATCCAGTCGTCCCGCGCCGCGCAGCCGAACCGCAAGCGCTTCATCGTGCGCCGCATCACAGGCACCGGTGACCTCTGGGTCACCGAATATGTCCTGACCTATGACGGGCGGCCGTCCTACACGGTCAGCATCATGGAGTTCCTCGACGGCAAGGTGGTCCGCGAGACGCAGTATTTCGGCGATCCGTTCGAACCCGGACCTTCGCGCGCGCAATGGGTCGAACGGATCCCGTGAACCGCTCGACAAATCATCCACCGCTCGCGCGGGAAGAACTGCCGGACGATACGGCCGCCCTTGCCCGTTATCTCATCGGCAAGCTGGTGGTGCGCGACTTGCCCGACGGCAGGGTCAGCGGGCGGATCGTCGAGACGGAAGCCTATGTCGCCGGCGATGCCGCCGGGCATGGCTTTCGAGGGATGACGGAGCGCAACCGGTCGCTGTTTCTCGAGCGCGGGCACGCCTATGTCTATCTCGCCTATGGCATCTCGTTCATGCTGAACGTTTCGAGCGAGGCGCAAGGCACGGGAACCGGCGTGCTGATCCGGGCGCTGGAACCGCTGGAAGGCATCGAGATCATGCGGCTGAACCGTGGCGTCGAGCGCCTGCGCGACCTGGCGCGCGGGCCCGGAAGGCTGGCCGCGGCATTGCGGATCGATCGATCGCTCGACGGGCTCGACCTTTGCCGGGAAGGCTCGCTATGGCTTGCACACGATGAATTCGAGGCCGGCGCGATCGGACAGGGCATCAGGATCGGCATTTCGAAGGACGCGGACCGCCTGCTTCGCTTTTACCTGAAGGAAAGTCCTTTCGTCAGCGGCCCGGCATCGCTCAACCGTTGAGCGACGGTTGCTCCGCCTCTTGTTTTCCCGCCAGCTGCGCCCGCGCATCGCCGATCGACGCGGCATAGGTCACCAGCGGCCGCTTGACGCTTGCGGCACGTTAGCGTCTTCGCCTGATTGTCCATTTCTCGATATTTTCCGAGGATTTCAGCCTAAGGTGCCGCACATTCGGGGCAGGGGATAACGAGGTTGAACGTTTTCAAGATCTTGATGACATCAGCAGGCTTGCTACCAATGGCTTTGGCCCTGGCGGGCTGTGGTGGGCACCTCATCAACAGGTTGATCTGACGGCGAGGTCAGGCATCGTCGCTCACCGCCTGGCGCCGTTGCAGAATCCTCGCCACCAGCCAGCATAGCATCGCCCAGGCGAAGCCGGCACACCAGCCCGCCAGCACATCGGACGGCCAGTGGACGCCCAGATAGACGCGGCTGACGCCGACCAGCACCGTCGTCAGCACCGCCAGGAACAACACGTAGACCTTGGTGGTTCGGCCTGGCAGGAAGCGTGCCGCCAGCGAACCGAGCGTGAGATAGGTCACCGCCGACAGCATGGCGTGGCCGCTCGGGAAGGAGAGCGAGGTCTCGTTGACCAGATGCGAAACCAGTTCCGGGCGTGGCCGGTCGACGCCGACTTTCAGCAGGCTCGACAGGAGCTGGCCGCCCGCCACGGCAACGAAGATGAGAAGCGCGGTGCCTCGCCTGCGGATCAAAAGCAGATATATGATCGCCGCCGTGGTGATCAGCACCAGCACGCTGGTACTGCCAAGACTGGTGACGTCGCGCATCGCCCCTTCCAGCCATGATGGACCGATGGGAACGCCGGGCTGGCCCGGCTGGCGGAAGGCAAGCAGGATTTCGGTATCGAAGGCGTGCGGCGTGGTGGCCCGTGCCACCTCCATCAATTCCTCGAACGCCCACAGCCCACCAGCGATGACCAGGCCGGCCAGCAGCACCGGGAATTCGACCCGGTTGAGCAGCGTTTTCGCAGCGTTTTTCATCGGCACGGTTATAACCGCCCTTGCAGATAGGGCCCAAGGGTGATCAGCGCTACGGCGGCGATCGCCAGCATGATGCCGGTCGCCTGCAGCGCGTTGACGCGCTCGCCGAAGAACACCAGCGCCACGACATTGACCGAGACCAGCTGGATGACCGCCGAAAGGCTGAACGACACCGACATGCCGAACTCGCGGATCAGCCGCAGCATGATCAGATTGCCCAGCGAATAGAGCGCCAGCGTCAGCAGGATCTTGCCCAGGCTCGGCGCCAGTCCCCATTGCTTGGCGGCGGTCGCCGCCAGCAGGAAGATCACCGTTGAAAAACCCAGCTGCAGCAATCCCGAAAAACTCAACGTCCGTCCCCCTCGAAGTGGCTTTCGCCTGATATCGCGGACCTTGTTTCCGAAGCGCGCCGAGACGTCAAGCGAGGTCGTTGCAACGAAGGTCTTGGCAACGGCGAGACTGAAGCTCAATGTGCTGGAATCGCCCAGCATATCGATAGAAGGGCGGTCAGGGGACCATGATTCGTATTCTTCAGAACTTGGCGCGGCGCTGGAGCGAGCTTTCCCTTGCCCTGCAATTCGTCGTTGCCGGCGGCTTTGGGCTGCTGGTCGTCATGCTGATCGTGGGGACTTGGGTGACGACGCAGATCCGGGACGGCGTCATTCGCAATTCGGCCGCCACGACGGCGCTTTATGTCGACAGTGTGATTGCGCCGCTGCTGCCCGACCTGCGCAAGAGCGAGGAGCTCAGCGAATCCGTCAAACAGGCGCTCGACGAGACACTCGGCCAGGGCGCGCTCGGCAAACGCCTGGCGTCGTTCAGGCTCTGGCGCCGCGACGGCACGGTGCTCTACGCGAAGGACGCGGATTTGATCGGCCGCCGCTTCGAGCTGAACAAAAATCTGCGTTCCGCCTTCCAGGGTAGCGTCATGGCCCAGTTCGATACGTTCGACGAGGACGAAGACAAGGAGCGGGCCGCGGGTGTGCCGTTGCTCGAAATCTACAATCCGGTGCGCGAACCCTGGTCCGGCGACGTGGTCGCCGTCACCGAATTCTACGAGCTCGCCGGCGATTTCAAGGCCACCCTGGCTTCCGCCCTGCTGTCGAGCTGGCTGATCGTGGCCGGCACCACCTTGACGGCATTCCTGCTTCTGTCGGGCATCGTCCTGCGCGCCAGCCGCACCATCGACGACCAGCGCGGGGCGCTGCGCCGCCAGGTGTCGGAACTGCAGGGCCTGGTGACGCAGAACAGCGCCTTGCGGCAGCGCGTGCAGCGGGCGTCCCGCCGCGCCACCGCGCTCAACGAACGATACCTGCGCCGGATCGGCGCCGACCTGCATGACGGCCCGGCCCAGCTCGTGGCCCTGGCGGCGCTGCGCATGGACAGCCCGGTGTTTACCGGCGACGGCCATGGCAGCGAAGGCCGCTCGACCGAGGTCGCCATGATCCGCAAGACGCTGGAGGACGCGATGCGCGAGATTCGCGGCATCTGCACCGGCCTGGTGCTGCCGCAGATAGAAACGGCGGCGGCGGCGGACGTGTTGCGGCTGGCCGTCGAGGAACATGAGCACCGGACGGGCACGTCGGTGACGCTTACGCTGCCCAAACATTTGCCCGAGCCCGGCGCTTCTGAGAAGATCAGTGTCTATCGCTTCGTGCAGGAGGGGCTGAACAATGCCTACCGCCACGGACGGGGCAAGGATCAGGCGGTGCGTGCGGGAATGAAGAATGGCCGGCTTTTCGTCGAAGTGTCGGATGGCGGGCCGGGCTTCGATCCGGCTCGGGCCGAGGGGTTGGGGCTGGCCGGCCTCAGGGAGCGGGTTGAAAGCATTGGCGGACAGTTCGAAACCCTGACGGGGCCGAAGGGCACGAAACTGGTGATCCGTTTTTCGGTCGAGGAGCAAGCATAATGGGCGCCATCCGCATCGCCATTGTCGACGACCATCCTCTCTTCCGCGAGGGTGTGACACGCAGCCTGTCGGAGATCGGAGGCTTCGAGGTGGTCGGAGAAGGGGCTACCGCGCAGGACGCGGAACGCATCGCCTCGACCGTGCAGCCCGACATATTGCTGCTCGACATTTCCATGCCCGGCGGCGGCCTGGCCGCGGTTGCAAGCATCCTTGCCGACCATCCCGCCCAGAAGATCGTCATGCTGACCGTTTCGGAGGCCAATGCCGACGTGACCAAGGCCCTGAACGCGGGGGTGCACGGCTATATCCTCAAAGGAGTCGGGTCGCGCTCGCTTGCCGATATCCTGCGCAACGTGGCGGCCGGCGAAAGCTATCTTTCGCCGATGTTGTCGGCCCGGCTGCTTTCCGATGTGCAGTCGTTGCAGCCCACCAACGGCGTGGCGGACCGGCTGCGGCAACTCACCGGCCGACAGACCGAAATCCTGCGGCTGGTGGCGGAAGGACTGAGCAACAAGGAAGTTGCCTTGCGCCTGGAACTGCAGGAGAAGACCGTCAAGCACCACATGACGGGGGTGCTGTCGAAACTCAGCGTGCGGAACCGCACCGAGGCTGCCCTCATGATGCGCGAGTTTCGCGACCGCGAGAGGGACTTCTCATAGAGCGGTTCGGCGTCGTTGGAATCGCCGACTTACGGCAACGCAGCCAGGGAAAGCGCTACGTGCTTTCCCTGGAATTCTCCAAGTCATCGCAGCATTGGAACACAGCGCGAAAACGAGGTCACCTCCGCCGGGGGGCGGCGGAGGTGACGTGTGAAGCTGGTCGTTGCCTGTTGACCAGCTTCACAAGGCCTAGATTTCAGAAGGCCGAGATTTCAGAAGGCCAAGGTTCAGAGGGCCTTGAGGCGGCTGACATCGGCCGGTGTGGCCGGGCGGTCGATGATCGTGCGGTCGAGCGCATCCTTCATCCTGAAACGGCCGTTCTCGATCTTTTCCGTTATGCCGTCGGGGTGCTGAACCGTAATCTTGTTGCCGTCCACGTCGATCTCGTCGCCGGTGATGGCGTTGACATGGCTGCTCTTCCCGCTCTGGCCCTTGCCGGACCCTGAATTGCCGCCACCGTTATCAGCGCCATTTCCGTTGCCGTTGTTGCCGCCGCCGTTGCCGTTTCCATTGTTGCCGCCGCCGTTTCCGCCGCCGCTATTCCCACCGCCACCGCCGCCGTCATTGCCACCCCCACCCTTGCCGGCGAGTGCGGTCGCGGCCTCGATTCCAGGCACGAAGCCATGAAAGGCAATTCCATAGGGAGCGATGGTCAGCGCCAGAAGCGCCGCCGATCCGAAAGCCAGCCGGCAACAACGGGCCGTTATCGATCCGTGCATCCTGAACTCCGTCGATTGAGCCGGCGCGCCCACCCCAACGTTGCAGTGCAACCAACATCGCCGAAACACGTGGTGACCGGAAGCGACCTCCGACCGTTGCGTTTGTCCTCCAGGACCTTTGCAGGCGCAAGATTGGACTAAAGTCCGAGGTCCGACGTGAAAAACGATGTCGTGAGGGGAGCGGCAGCGCGGATACCATGTCACGAAAATGTGATCAGCCGACTGTAAGGCGGTCGATCAGGCAACAAGCTCCAGCCAATCCAGCCAGAGGCTCTCATGACCGAACATCGCTCCCCCGACGCCCGATTCCGCACCAGCCTGCTCGAGGAAAACGAAGGCCCGGCCAACAATCCCAGCGAAAACCACACGATGGGCGAGATCATCGCCGCGCGGTTTTCGCGCCGGGGTTTCCTCAAGGGTTCGCTTGCCGTCTCGGCGATCGCCGCCACCGTCAGCCCGCTGGCGATGATCGCCGCCGACGATGCCCGCGCCGCGGAAGGCTCGGCCTTCAAGTTCGACGAGCTGGAGGCCGGCATCGACGACAAGCACCATGTCGCGCCGGGCTACGACGCCGATGTGTTGCTGCGCTGGGGCGATCCGCTGTTTGCCGATTCGCCGGAATTCGATCCGACCAAGCAGTCGGCACAAGCCCAGGCCAGGCAGTTCGGCTACAACAACGACTATGTCGGCTATATCGCGATCGATGGCTCGGCGGAACATGGCCTGCTGGTGGTCAACCACGAATACACCAACCCGCATCTGATGTTCCCGGGCATCGTCAAGATCGTCGAGAAGGACGGCAAGAAGGCGGCCGAGGTGGCGCCGCTCTCGAAGGAGCAGGTCGATGTCGAGATGGCCGCGCATGGCGGCACCATCGTCGAGATCCGCAAGGACGGCGGCAAATGGCAGGTTGTGCGTGACGGCAAGCTCAACCGCCGCATTACCTCCAACACCGAGATGGCGCTGTCCGGCCCGGTCGCCGGCCATGACCGCGTCAAGACCAATGCCGATCCGTCCGGCACGAAAGTCTTCGGCACGATCAACAACTGCGCCGGCGGCGTCACGCCCTGGGGCACCTATGTGATGGCCGAGGAGAACATCCATGGCTATTTCTCCGGCGAGCTGCCGGAAGGCCACAAGGAAGCCGCCAACTACAAGCGCCTCGGCATCCCGGAAGGCGCCTATGAATGGGGCACGCATTACGACCGCTTCAACCTCGCCAAGGAACCGAACGAGCCCAACCGCTTCGGCTGGATCGTCGAAGTCGATGTCAACGACCCGAATTCGGTGCCGCGCAAGCGCACCGCCATGGGCCGCTTCAAGCATGAGGGCGGCGAATCGATCGTCGCCAAGGACGGCCGCGTCGTCTTCTATCTCGGCGACGACGAGCGCTTCGACTATGTCTACAAATTCGTCACCAAGGGCATGTTCAATGCCGGCGACCGCGCGGCCAACAAGGACCTGCTCGACGACGGCACGCTGCATGTCGCCAAATTCGCCGAGGACGGCTCGGTCGAATGGATGCCGATCGTGTTCGGCCAGGGTCCGCTGACGGCGGAAAACGGTTTTGCCGGCCAGGCCGACGTGCTGATCGAGACGCGCCGCGCCGCCGACCTGCTTGGCGCCACCAAGATGGACCGGCCCGAAGACATCCAGCCCAATGCCGGCAACGGCAAGGTCTATGTCATGCTGACCAACAATTCCAAGCGCAAGGCCGATCAGGCCGACGCCGCCAACCCGCGCGCCGGGAATGCCTTCGGCCACATCATCGAGATCGTCGAGGACGGCGGCGATTTCGCCGCCACAAAGGGCAAGTGGGAAGTGCTGCTGAAATGCGGCGACCCGTCGGTGGCCGATGTCGGCGCCACCTTCTCCACCGCGACGACGGCCAATGGCTGGTTCGGCATGCCCGACAATTGCGCGGTCGATTCGGCCGGGCGCCTGTGGGTCGCCACCGACGGCCAGGGCCCGAAGGCCACCGGCCGCACCGATGGCCTATGGGCGGTGGACACGGAAGGATCGGCGCGGGCGACCTCGAAACTGTTCTTCCGGGTGCCGATCGGCGCCGAGATGTGCGGCCCGCTGTTTACGCCGGACGATCAGACCGCCTTCGTCGCCGTCCAGCATCCGGGCGACGGCGGCGAGGACTGGGACGCGTTTGGCCGGCCCTCCTACTATGAGGACCCGTCGACCCGCTGGCCCGATTTCAACCCCGACATGCCGGTGCGGCCGGCGGTCGTGGCGATCACCAAGCAGGGCGGCGGCAAGATCGGCGTCTGACAGCGAGACAAAACGAGAGGGGCTTCGGCGATCCGCGGCCCCTCTTTTTTGCGCGGCATTGCATTCAAGCCTCGGGAAAGATTGGTAATTTACACATGGCGCCCTAAATCGCGATCAGGAGATCATCGCCATGCCCAAGTCGATCTACGACCGTGGCCTGCTCAAACCTGACGAAGTGGCCACGTTGCAACGTGTCTTCGATGAGGCCTGCCGCCGACGGCAAGCGCATCCCGAATCCACGGAGGCGCGTGAATTGGCGCTCACCTTGCTTGCCCTCTACAATGCCGGCATGGTCGACGAGGAGATGCTGACCGAGGCCGTCGGTTTCCGGCGGCTGGAGCCGAAATCAGCGTGAGGTGCCCGGCTGGCCGGGACCGGCGATGCGCCTGGCTATCGCCTTGGCCAATATGCCGGCATTGGCGAAGCAGCCGCGGATGCTCGGCCGCATGCCGGTGAACCACAGGCCCGGCAGTTTCGGATCGGCCTGGCCGCCGTTGAAGAGCGGAACGCCTTTCTCGTCGAGCACGCCGAGATTGCCGACCATGCGCTCCAGGCCGGTGCGGTAGCCCGTCGCGGCAATGACGATGTCGGGAGCGATCAGGCTGCCATTGGCCAGCATGACGCCATCGCGGGTGAACTCCCGTATCCCCGGCACCACCAGGATCCTGCCCGATTTGATGGCCTTGACGGCGCCATCGTCGGCGGCGATCGCGGTGTAGTCCGAAGTCAGACGGCTGGCGCCGCCGGCAGGTGCCCGCGGCATGCCGAATTTGGTGAGATCGCCGAAAACCAGGCGCTGCGTCACCGCCATGACCGCATCGGCGACGCGCAGCGGCAAGCGCGCCATGAGCGGCGAGAGGCGATGCACGGCGATCTTGCCGATACGCTTGGGCAAGAGGACGGGGCCGTTGCGGGCCGACAGCCAGACGGCGGCGGTATCGATGCCCGCCAGATGGTTGAGGGCATCGAAGCCCGAATTGCCGGCGCCGACAACCAGCACCTTCTTGCCCGCATAGGCCTGGGCGTCGCCAAAATCGGCCGAATGGACGATCCGGCCCCTGAACGCCTCCATGCCCTTCCATTGCGGCGTGTAGGGCTCCCTGTCGCGGCCGGTGGCGACGACGACATGACGCGCCAGGCGCGAGCCGGCGCTGGTGCGCACGATCCAGTGGTCGCCCCCGGACATGATGGCCTCGACGGAAACGCCAAACTCCACCGGCAAACGGTTCGCCTCATGGAAATCGTTCATATGGCGGATGACGACATCCCGGTGCGGAAAGGCAGGGGTACCCTTGGGATAGGCAAGGCCGGGCAGCGCCGAGAGATCGCGGTGGGTGTTGAGGTGCAGCTGTTCGTGGCGCCGGCGCCAGGGCTCGGCCAGCCGGCTTTCCTTCTCCAGCACCACCGTCGCCACGCCGGCCTTCATCAAGGCCCGCGCGACAGCCAGCCCCGCGGCGCCGGCGCCAATGACGATCGCCGGCTCGACCGCCAGCAACTGCTCCATCATCGTCCCGGGTGTCGTGTTAGCCATTCACACTCGAATCCCATTCGCCCTTGCGGCAACCCCGAAAGGCTCGCAGGCCGCTGTAACAGTTTGATCGCGCGCCGAGCCCGAACGGCAAATCGAAGCCGATTTTCAATGGGCCCGCGCCGAGCCGTGGTCTCGCCCCGGAGCATTCCGCCGCCGGGCGAAAACTACCGGATCGCGCAACCGCGGCCAAAACCACGACATGAAACGGTTGCCCGCTTCTGTCCGAATACATCCAGCCCTATATGGCATATCGGCGGCATCGGCGATAACCAGGTCGCGGCAAAGTGATTGATTCGAGGTCCGGGGGCTGGTGGACCTCTTCTGACGATGCAGGAATTCGAACCCGTAACCGACTCGGCTTCCCGCTAGAAATCAAGGCGCCACGGCGGTCTTGCGTGCCATTCAAGGCATGCGGCGCCGCAGACGGCACGCGGAATCTCGACCATGCCCTCCTTGCGGATCTATTTCGACAACATCCTCGAGGGCGCCTCGCCCAAGGTCGAGCGACTGGCGCTGACGCATGTCGAGCGGCTGGCGCTGGTGCGCCGCTATGGCGATTTCTCGCTCGCCTATTCCACCGCCGCGCAGCGCAAGCTTTCCTATTTTGGCGACGCCGACGGCTACATCGCCTTCGGCACCAAGATGAGGCATCATTTCGCGCTCGGCGATCCGGTGGCGGCGCCGGCGCAGCGGCCCGATTATATCAGACGCTTCGTCGAGCGTGCCGGCGGCCCATGGTTCGTGCAGATCGGCGAACAGACCGCCCAGGTCCTTGCCGGACTCGGCTACAAGGTCAACCGGCTGGGCATCGACACCCGCCTTGTCCTGCCCGACCATGATTTTTCCGGCAAGCGCAACGAGACCGTGCGCTATTCCGAGCGCTGGCTGCTGAAGAAAGGCTTTTCGTTCGAGGAGGACAAGCGCACGATCCATCTCGACGAGATCTCCCGGCTCTCCCAAAACTGGCGCGGCGACCGTATCGTCAAGCGCTGGGAGATGGGTTTTCTCAACCGTCCGTTTTACGAGCAGCTCGGCACCGACATGCGCCGTTTCGTCCTGCACGGTCCCGATGGCGACCTGGTCGCCCTGCTCGACTTCGATCCGCTGTTCGCCGACGGCAAGGTGATCGGCTACACCACCGCCTTCAAGCGCAAGCATATCGATGCCTCGCCGCATGCCGAGATCGGCCTGACCAAATTCGCCGTCGACCGCTTTCGCGAGGAAGGCGTTTCGGTGGTGACGCTCGGCCTGTCGCCGCTGGTCGATGTCGGCCCGAGCGGATTTGCCGAAAGCGAGTTCTGGCGCAACACCTTCCAGCGCGCCTACGACTCGCCCTGGATCAACCGCCGCAGGTTCAACCTGCAGGGACAGGCGGCATTCAAGCGCCGCTTCCATGGCGCCGAGGAGCCGGTCTATATCGCCTTTCGCGAGGGGGCCTACATCGAGATGCTGGGGCTGCTGCGGCTGGTCAAGGCCATCTGAGATCCGCCGATATTCAGGTGAGGCCGGCCTGCGCTGAATCTCACAAATCTCGGCTGCGGCTCAGGACGCCTTCAGCCGATCAGTTGCGCAGCCGGTAGCCGGTCCGGAAGATCCAGGCGACGATCGCGATGCAGGCGGCCAGGAACACCAGCGTCATGCCGAGGCTGATGCCGACCGAGACGTCGGCCTTGCCGTAGAAACTCCAGCGAAAGCCGCTGATCAGGTAAACCACGGGGTTGAACAGCGTAATCGTCTTCCAGATGCCTGGCAGCATGTGGATCGAATAGAAACTGCCGCCGAGGAAGGTCAGCGGGGTGACGATCAGCAGTGGCACCAACTGCAGCTGCTCGAAGCTTTTCGCCCAGATGCCGATGATGAAGCCGAACAGGCTGAAGGTGACCGCCGTCAGGATCAGGAAGGCGAGCATCCAGAACGGATGCTCGATCTGTAGCGGCACGAACAGCGAAGCCGTCGCCAGGATGATCAGGCCGAGGATGATCGACTTGGTCGCTGCCCCACCGACATAGGCGATGACGATCTCCAGATAGGAGACCGGAGCTGACAAAAGTTCGTAGATCGAGCCGACGAATTTCGGGAAATAGATGGCGAAGGAGGCGTTAGAGATCGACTGCGTCAAGAGTGACAGCATGATCAGTCCCGGCACGATGAAGGCGCCGTAGCTGATGCCGTCGATCTCGGTGATGCGCGAGCCAATGGCCGAGCCGAAGACGACGAAATAGAGCGATGTCGAGATGACCGGCGAGATGATGCTCTGCAGCACGGTGCGGAACGCACGCGCCATCTCGACCCGGTAGATCGCCCATACCGCGCGAAAATTAGGGGCCGCACGCAGGTTCATGGCTTTTGCCTCAGGAGATTGACGAAGATCTCTTCGAGCGAGCTGTTCTTGGTGTCGAGATCGCGGAACTGGATGCCGGCCGCCTCGAGATCCCTGATCAGCGAGGCGACGCCCGGCCGGTCGCTCTGGTTGTCATAGGTGTAGGTGAGTTGGGTGCCGTCCGGCGACAGTTCGAGCGCGTAGTGCGAGAGCCCGTCGGGCACGCTGGCGAGCGGCGCGCGCAGCTCCGCCGTCATCTGCTTGCGGCCGAGCTTGCGCATCAGTTCGGCCTTGCCTTCGACCAGGATGATTTCGCCGCGGTTGATGACGCCGACGCGGTCGGCCATGGCCTCGGCTTCCTCGATATAGTGCGTGGTGAGGATGATGGTGACGCCGTCCTCGCGCAACCGGCGCACCATCTCCCACATGTCCTGGCGCAGCTCGACGTCGACGCCGGCGGTCGGCTCGTCGAGGAACAGGATGCGCGGCTCGTGCGACAGCGCCTTGGCGATCATCAGCCGCCGCTTCATGCCGCCCGACAGGGTGATGGCCTTGGCGTCCTTCTTGTCCCAGAGCGACAGATCGCGCAGCACCTTCTCGACAAAGGCCGGATTGGCCGGCTTGCCGAACAGGCCGCGGCTGTAATTGACCGTTGCCCAGACGCTCTCGAAGGCGTCGATGGTGAGTTCCTGCGGCACCAACCCGATCAGGCTGCGCGCGGCGCGATAGTCCTTGTTGATGTCGTGCCCGTCGACCGTGACGGTGCCCGACGAGCGGTTGACGATGCCGCAGACGATCGAGATCAGCGTCGTCTTGCCGGCGCCGTTGGGGCCGAGCAGGGCGAAAATCTCGCCCCGCTGGATATCGAGATTGACTTCCTTGAGCGCGGTGAAGCCGGTGGCGTAGGTCTTGGAGACCCCGGAAATGGACAGAATGGAGGGCATGGTTGAAAACGGCTGCCTGAAAGAGGTGACTTCATATAGGCCTGTTGTCGCCCGGTGCAACCGCAAGTCAATGCCGCTGCTGCCAGTTCTCGACACCGGGGCGCGGGCAGCCTGAAGACAGATCGCCTGCATCCGGTAAAATTGTCCTGTGGCGTTCAGCCTCGCGGCAGGACGCCGCTTTGACCTGCCCCCGCTTCGGGCCTATCCTTCGCCAGTATTGGAGCAATTCCAGGAAAAGTGTAAAGAGGTTTTCTGCCCGGAGTTGCGTCGAAATAATAAGCAGCCGGAGCCCGCCATGGACCCGCTTATTCTCTCGCGCATGCAGTTCGGCGCGAATATTTCGTTTCATATCCTGTTTCCGACGATCACCATTGCCCTTGGCTGGGTGCTGCTGTTCTTCAAGCTGCGTTATAACGCGACCAATGATTCCGCCTGGATGCGCGCCTATTTCACCTGGGTGAAGGTGTTCGCGCTGTCCTTTGCCATGGGCGTGGTTTCGGGCGTCACCATGAGCTTCCAGTTCGGCACCAACTGGCCGGGCTACATGGAGCATGTCGGCAACATCGCCGGACCGCTGCTCGCCTACGAGATCCTCACCGCCTTCTTCCTCGAAGCGGCCTTCCTCGGCATCATGCTGTTCGGGTTCCGTCGCGTTTCCAACCGCGTCCACACGCTGGCGACGGTGCTGGTTGCCGGCGGCACCACGCTGTCGGCCTTCTGGATCATCGCGCTCAATTCCTGGATGCAGACCCCGGCCGGCTTCGAGATGCGCGATGGCGTGGCACATGCCGTCGACTGGTGGGCCATCGTCTTCAACCCGTCCATGCCCTACCGGCTGGTGCACATGCTGCTCGCCTCGGGGCTTACGGTCTCGTTCCTGATCGCTGGCCTGTCGGCGCTGCGCCACCTCAGGGGCGACCGTTCGGAATCGATGTGGAAGGCGCTGCGCACCGGCGTCTTCACCGCCGCCATCCTGATCCCGATCCAGATCCTGGCCGGCGACCAGCATGGGCTCAACACGCTGGAACACCAGCCGCAGAAGATCGCGGCCATGGAGGCCAACTGGAACACCGGCCCCAACGTGCCGCTGGTGCTGTTCGCGCTCCCCGACGAGGCGGCGAAGGAAAACAGATTCGAGGTCGCGATTCCGGATGGGGCCAGCCTTATCCTGCGGCACGGCACCGACGGCGTGGTGCCAGGGCTGAACGACTACCCCGGCAACCACCCGCCGGTCTTTCCGCTCTTCTGGAGCTTCCGCATCATGGTCGGCACCGGGCTTTTGATGCTCGCCGTCTCGTGGTCGGCCGCCTTCTTCCTCAAGCGCCGGCATTCGCTGCCCAGGCCGCTCGCCCTGCTGATGGTGCCGATGGCGCTGTCGGGCTGGCTGGCGACACTGGCCGGCTGGTACACGACCGAGATCGGCCGCCAGCCCTGGCTGGTGACCGGCGTGCTGAAGACCGCCGACGCCGTCGGTCCGGTGGCCGGCAGCCATGTCGCGCTGACGCTCGCCATCTATCTCCTGCTCTACCTGCTTTTGCTGATCGCCTATCTCGGCGTGCTGGTGCACCTGGCGCTGAAGGCGGCCAAGGATGGCGATTCATCGCCGCTGCCGGGCGTGATGAAGACGGCCATGTCGCAACCGGCGGCGGGGGAGTGAGCATGCTTTCATCGCAGGTCCGCGCCGCCCCTCACCTGCCTGCCGGCATCCTCTCCCCGTATAGTGACGGGGAGAGGGGCGCTGTCGTCGCCGGTTTCGCTTCTCGTCAGCGTTGCTGGAGGGGTGCCGGCGGTGCGGCCAGCCCACTTCTCCCCGCCACTATACGGGAAGTGCCCGGCAGGGCGATGACGGGCGGCGCCAACCCCGATAATCGATTTGAAACGATCGCTTCAAGCGGTAAGGCCGTGCACCCGGCCCATCGCGGCTGGGAGATATCCCGATGACCTATGACTGGCCAACCCTGCTCCCCCTCATCTTCGCCGGTCTGATGGGCCTCGCCATCCTGATCTATGTCATTCTCGACGGGTTCGACCTCGGCATCGGCATCCTGTTCGCCGCCGCCGAGGACACCGAGCAGGACACGATGATCGCGGCAATCGGCCCGTTCTGGGACGCCAACGAGACCTGGCTGGTGCTGGCCGTCGGCCTGCTTCTGGTCGCCTTTCCGCTGGCGCATGGCGTCATCCTCACCGCGCTCTACATTCCCGTCTTCGTGCTTTTGGTCGGGCTGATCCTGCGCGGCGTCGCCTTCGATTTCCGCGCCAAGGTGCCGGCGGGGAAAAAACATCGCTGGAACCGTATTTTCTTCCTGGGTTCGGTCATCGCCTCGCTGGCGCAGGGCTACATGCTGGGCGTCTACGTGCTCGGCCTCGATGTCGGGCGGGGCGGCATGGCGTTCGGCGTGCTGGTGGCGTTCTGCCTGGCGGCCGCCTACGCGGCGATGGGCGCTGCCTGGGTGATCTACAAGACCGAAGGCGAGCTTCAGAAGAAGGCTGTGCGCTGGCTGCGCACGGCACTGGTGCTGACCGCGCTCGGCATGGCCGCGGTGTCGCTGGCGACGCCCTTCGCCAGCCCGCGCATCTTCGACAAATGGTTCGTCTGGCCACAGATGCTCTATCTGTCGCCGCTGCCGATCCTGTCGGCGCTGCTGTTCCTCTGGCTGTGGCGGCAGACCTTCCACCTGCCGAGGCCCGACGACCGCCATGCGCTGACGCCGTTCCTGACGCTCGCCGCCATCTTCGCGCTCGGTTTTGCCGGGCTGGCCTGGTCGTTCTATCCGTTCGTGGTGCCCGATCGCCTGACCATCTGGCAGGCGGCATCGGCCACCGAGAGCCTGGCGATCATCCTGGCCGGCACCGTGGTGGTGCTGCCGGTGATCATCTTCTATTCGTTCTACGCCTACCGCGTGTTCGGCGGCAAGGCGACGGATCTGACTTACGATTGAGGGGTGATCGAGCGCTTGCGGTAGAGGTCACGGCGAGGCGCCCCTCTCTGGCCTGCCGGCCATCTCCCCCCTCGAGGGGGGAGATCGATGTTGGCTAGGCTTTCGCCAATCTCCAACGCGGAAAGCTGGCGAGACGCCGAAGCTGCCGATTTCCCCCCTTGAGGGGGGAGATGCCCGGCAGGGCAGAGAGGGGCGCTGTCCCGCCGGCCTATCCTCTCTTAATTACTCGCCGACAGCACCAGTACCGGCTTTTCGCTGTAGAGCGCCGGGAACAGCGTCTTCAAATTCGCCACCTTGGGCAGGTCGTTGTAGACGATGTAGGGGTAGGTCGGGTTCAGCGTCAGGAAGTCCTGGTGGTAGTTTTCGGCCGGATAGAAGGTCTTGCCGGTCTCCAGCGTGGTGACGATGGGCTCGGAGAACACCTTGGCCTTGTCGAGCTGGGCGATGTAGCTCTGCGCGATCTTCTTCTGCGCGTCATTCTCGGCGAAGATCGTCGAGCGGTACTGGGTGCCGGAGTCCGGTCCCTGGTAGTTGAGCTGGGTCGGGTTGTGGGCTACCGAGAAATAGACCTGCAGCAGCTGGCCGTAGGTGACGACGGAGGGATCATAGGTGATCTCGACGGATTCGGCATGGCCGGTGCGGCCGGTGCCGACCGTCTCGTAGACGGCGTCGTCCTTGGCGCCGCCAGTATAGCCGGAAACCGCCTTGCTGACGCCCTTGACGTGCTGGAACACGCCCTGCACGCCCCAGAAGCAGCCACCGGCGAAGATTGCCTTTTCGCTGCCCGTGGCCGCCTTTTCGTCGATTGCCGGCGGCGGGATTTTCACCGCGTCCTCGGCGGAGATGGCCGGCGTCAGCCAGAAGGCGGCGCCCGCGACGGCAAGGGCGAGTGCGGCGAGCGCGCCCCGGACAAGACCGGCCGAACGGTTGTTGGTGTTGGTCATGGTTGCACTCCTCATGGCTTCCCCGTTGATCAGTAATTTGGGGGATCAGTCTATTGGATCAGCTACGGTGGCGCGATGCGCGAGTTGCGGCGGCGCCTCACATTCGCGTGCGCCGGGACTTTCGCCTTGACGTAGTCCCCGACGCAAAACCGCTTCAAGCCTTTGCCGGGATTGTTCCAGCGACTGTCCCCGGCTGGACAGGGAGCCCGCCGGGGACAGCCACGCGCCAAGCTCAATTGGCGGTGGCATCCGTTGCCGGCTTCATGGCATCGGTCGCCGGTTTCATCGCGTCCGCGGCGGGCTTCATGGCATCCGCAGCGGGCTTCATGGCATCGGCGGCGGGCTTCATGGAGTTGGTGGCCATCGGGTCGGCCGGCTTCATCGCATCGGTTGCCGGCTTCATCGCGTCCGCGGCCGGCTTCATGGCGTCCGCGGCGGGCTTCATCGCATTGGTGGCATCATCGGCGCGCGCGATGCCGCCGGCAAACAGCGCGGTCGAGCACAGAGCGAGCGCGAGCGCCGGCAGCGTCAGGCGGGAGAAATTGGTCATGGTCGGTTTCCTTGTGGGGTTGGTGGCACGCCCTTTTGGACGGCCGGGGTCTTGCGCCGCCGCCCATGCGGTGGCGCAAATCTCTGCTCGGCAAATCTCTGCTCGAACGCGATCTAGTTGGCGGCGGCGGCCAGGATCGGCCCGCCGCCGGGCGACTGCACCAGCACGGCGGTGCTGAGGCCGCCCGAGGCTGCCGGCAGATCGAGCGTCTTGGCCTCGCCGCTCCAGCTGCCGAGTTTTGTCAGCGCGTGCACGACATTGGCGTGCGGCAAGGTGCGGCCGGTGTTTTCGCCGCGCGCCACCGGCACCTCGACGACACCCTTGGTGTAGCGCACCAGCCAGACATCGGCCTTGCCGCCCGGTGCCGCGCCGGCGCCGATCGCGACCTTGCCGCCGTCGAGCGAAAGCGACGGACCGCCGGTCTTGGCCGTGGCAGTGATCAGATGTTCGATCTCACCGGGTGCGGCGCCGACGACGTCGGCATGGCCGTTGACCACCACTTGCGGCGTGAACGGCCCGTCATGGCCGAGCGGCGGCTCGTAGGAAACCTGGCGCTGGGTGAATTCCTGCTTGCCGAACGTGTCCTTCCAGCCGAGATAGTCCCAATAGGTGACGTTGAACGACAGCGCGAGCACGCCGGGCCGGTCCTTGACCTTGATGAGGTTGGCATTGGCCGGCGGACAGGACGAGCAGCCCTGGCTGGTGAACAGTTCGACCACGCTGAGCGGCTGGGCTGCCGCCGCGCCGAGCGAGGCGGCGAGCGCCAGAGCGGCGAGGCCGGACAGTGCGAGGACCCTGCTTGAGATGACTGGCGACATCGGCTTGCTCCCTGGGAGGGCGCCACGATGCGCCCGTCATATCCCCACTTCGCCGCCACTTGCCGCTTCGTTACAGCGCTCACCGGTTTGTGATTGAAGAGCGCCTGCCCCTCTTCCTTGCGGCGCTGGAGATTGGCGAAAACGGTCGCGCGTCCAATCTCCCCCCTCGTGGGGGAGATGTCCGGCAGGACAGAGGGGGGCGTAGAGCGCCTATGCTCGCGCTTTTAAACAGATGTCGGCGCACGCGGGGGACATGGCCGGTCGACCCAGGGCGGAACATCGTGAACTTGGCAAGGTCGGCGGGACAGCGCCCCCCTCTGGCCTGCCGGCCATCTCCCCCACGAGGGGGGAGATCGGCAGTGTTACTGTGTCAGCGCGGTGTCCGAGGGCCGCTTGTTGAAGTCGCACTTGCCGGTCACGTTGTAGAAGAAGTCGGCGTTGCTGACCGGCGCCGGGACCGCGTTGCCGCCGTCTTCCCAGGCCTGATAGCCTGTCGAACCGCAAGGCACGAGGCCGAAGATATCGACGACCTGGCCGGTCGCGATCTCATTGTAATTGATAGCGTTGGTCTGCGGATCCTTGATCCCGCTGTAGAGCCGGTTGGAGGTGGTCGGATCATTCGTCTTGAGATATTGCGGGTTGCCTGATGGCACATACATCTGCAGACTGAGGCCACCCATCTGGCTGACATCGATGGACGCGCCGGTGCCATCGGCGGGATACATCGTGTCGACACAGTAAAATTTTGTCTGGAACTTGTCGGTCTGGATCACCGCACCGGCGGGCGGGTTGGAGCCGGCGAGCTTGCAAACCTGCGTCTGGGCCACCGTGGTGACGGTCTTGCCGGTCGAATCGGTCGTAAGGATGCTGGTGGTGGTGGTGCCATAGCCCTTCGGGTCTCCGGTCTTGCCATAGACGTAGTCGATCGTCATCAGCGGCTTGGCCGTCGTCGCACCGAATTGCGTGCCGTAGAGCGTCATCTTCTTGTTCCAGTAGCCCGATACGCCGGTGACCTTGAAGTTGGCCGCGACCAGCGCCGGCGGCTTGCTGACCGCCGAGGCCACCGCGATCGGCACGGTGTCGATCCTGGCGATGGTCATGAAAACGGTCGGCATGGCGAAACTTGCCGTGGCCCGCGCGGTGGTCGCGGTGGCGGTGGTCCCAGCCACGAAGCTGGTCAGCGTCGCTGTGCCTTGTCCGCCGTTGGCGATGAAGGAATCCTGCAGCATCGTCTGGCGCTGCGGCAGCGTCGACGTGGTGTCCATGGTGGTGATCGTCAGGATCGCGGCATCCAGCGCCTGCTGCTGGTTGGACCTGGTCTGGACCGCGCTGGTGTAGTCGACCGAGAAGCCGACGGCCGCGATCAGCGGCATCAGGCTCACCAGGAAGAGCGGCATCATCGACCCGCCGCGGGAACGGGCAAAGCCGCTTGCAAGCTTGAACATTTCCAACCCCCAACAGGCATTAGCGAGCGTGCGATTACCACGCAGCCGGCAAACCAAGGTCTAATCTGAACGATTAAAGTTTATGCATCGTTGGCGCGCAGACCGGTTTTTCGATTCTTTTGCCGATTTCACCGCTTTGTGTGCGGCGGGCAGCCCTTGGGCGCCAAGCCTTGCCGCCGCTTGCCGCCCCTGCTAAAGCGCGCGGCATGAGCACGCCCCTCGACCACATCCGCAATTTTTCCATCGTCGCCCATATCGACCATGGCAAATCGACGCTCGCCGACCGCCTGATCCAGTCGACCGGCGGGCTGGAGCTGCGCGACATGAAGGAGCAGGTGCTGGACTCGATGGACATCGAGCGCGAGCGCGGCATCACCATCAAGGCGCAGACGGTGCGGCTTAAGTACCGCGCCAACAATGGCGAGGACTATATCCTCAACCTCATCGACACGCCCGGCCATGTCGACTTCGCCTATGAAGTGTCGCGGTCGCTGGCCGCCTGCGAAGGTTCGCTGCTGGTGGTCGATGCCAGCCAGGGCGTCGAGGCGCAGACGCTCGCCAATGTCTACCAGGCGATCGACAACAACCACGAGATCGTCGTGGTGCTGAACAAGGTCGACCTGCCGGCCGCCGAGCCGGAGCGCATCCGCGAGCAGGTCGAGGAGGTGATCGGCATCGACGCTTCGGGCGCCGTGCTGATCTCGGCGAAGACCGGGCTGGGCATTCCCGACGTGCTGGAAGCCATCGTCCACCAATTGCCGCCGCCGCGCGAGGGCGATGCCACGGCACCGCTGAAGGCGATGCTGGTCGACAGCTGGTACGACGCCTATCTCGGCGTCATCGTGCTGGTGCGCATCATCGACGGCGTGCTCAGGAAAGGCCAGACCATCCGCATGATGGGCACCGGCGCAAAATATCTGGTCGAGCGCACCGGCGTGTTCACGCCCGCCCGCATCAATGTCGACGAGCTCGGCCCCGGCGAATTCGGCTTCTTCACCGGCTCGATCAAGGAAGTGGCCGACACCCGCGTCGGCGACACCATCACCGAGGACAGGCGCCAGACCGCGCATGCCTTGCCCGGCTTCAAGCCGGCGCAGCCGGTGGTGTTCTGCGGCCTGTTCCCGGTCGACGCCGCCGATTTCGAGGACCTGCGCGCCGCCGTCGGCAAACTGCGCCTCAACGACGCCAGCTTCTCCTATGAAATGGAAACCAGTGCGGCGCTGGGCTTCGGCTATCGCTGCGGATTCCTTGGCCTGTTGCATCTCGAAATCATCCAGGAGCGGCTGGAGCGCGAGTTCAACCTCGACCTGATCGCCACCGCGCCATCGGTCGTCTATCGGCTGCTGCTCAATGACGGCTCGGTCAAGGAACTGCACAACCCGGCCGACATGCCCGACGTGGTGAAAATCTCGGCCATCGAAGAGCCATGGATCCGCGCCACCATCCTGACCCCCGACGACTATCTCGGCGGCATCCTGAAACTCTGTCAGGACCGGCGCGGCATCCAGGCCGACCTCTCCTATGTCGGCAAGCGCGCCATGCTGACCTACGATCTGCCGCTCAACGAAGTGGTCTTCGATTTCTACGATCGCCTGAAGTCGATCTCCAAAGGCTACGCCTCGTTCGACTACCACCTGACCGACTACCGCGAGGGCGACCTGGTGAAGATGTCGATCCTGGTCAATGAGGAGCCGGTCGACGCGCTCTCGATGCTGGTGCACCGCACGGCGGCGGAAAAGCGCGGCAGGCAGATGTGCGAGAAGCTGAAGGAGCTGATCCCGCACCACCTCTTCAAGATCCCGATCCAGGCCGCCATCGGCGGCAAGGTCATCGCGCGCGAAACCATCTCGGCGCTGCGCAAGGACGTCACGGCGAAGTGCTACGGCGGCGACGTCTCGCGCAAGCGCAAGCTGCTCGACAAGCAGAAAGAGGGCAAGAAGCGGATGCGCCAGTTCGGCAAGGTCGATATTCCGCAGGAGGCGTTTATCCAGGCGCTGAAGATGGGCGATTGAGGGGTCCGGCCTCCGGCCCGAGGCAGCGGGTCCCACCCCAGTGCGGGTGACGGGACATCCCTGGATACCTACCGCCTTTCCTTTCGCCGGACACGCCCAAGCTCGCCAAAATCAATTTGAACTGGGCTAACGCGCTTCACACCGGACGGCGGACCGCCCCTTTGAGTATACTCCGTTCCGACGTATCCTCCCCCTAGCTTGGGGACACACCACATGCGCACCACTTCAGACACCATCGCCTCTCTCGGCCTCGCCATCGGCGGCGCCTTCGGCCTGGCCGGCACCTTCGTCGCCAGCGCGTCGCTGCGTGAAACGCTCTGGACGATCGACGGCGTGGCGCTCGTCGTGGCCGCAGCACTGCTCACCATGAAATACCAGCGGCTCGGCAATGATTGCGTCGCCGCGGGCTTCCTGACCTTCCTTGCCGGGGAGAGCCTGCTTCTGGCTGGCAACGCGGCGGGGTTGCAGGCCAGCGTGCCTTCCTATGTCGGCGGCATCTCGCTTTGGGCGGCGGCGCTGATCCTGGTCAGCGTGCCCAACACTTTTGCGCTGTGGATGCGGATCACCGGGCTCATTGCCGCCGTGCTGTTCCTGGTGTCGGTGGGCATGGTGCTGTGGGGCGCGCCCTTGCTGCCGACCTCGGCGCCGCTGCCGGCGGCCGGCTATCCCTTCCTGGTGCTGACCTTCATCGGCTGGATCTGGACCTTGCTGAAGCCCGACCGGTGAGTGCGCCCCAATGTCCGCCCCCGTCGAACTCCGCAACAGTCCCACCAACAAGTTCTCTTCCGTCGCAGGGTCGTTGCTGATGGCGGCGATTTTTGGCTTCTATACGCTGAAGGGGCTGGCCAACGGCGCCGATGGCGGGCGGGTGTTTTTGGTGGCGTTGCTGGCGCTTGGTTTCCTCGGGTTCGGCGGCTACATGGTGCGCGGCGCCTTCGACACCTCGGTCAAGGTGGTGCTCGACGAAAACGGTTTTCGCGATCGCCGCCTCGGCGACGTGCTGGTGCCCTGGCACAGGGTGCAAAGCGTGCGCCTCTCCTCCTCCGGCAAGGGCTCGGGCATGGTCAGTTTCGAACTGACCGGTGAGCCGTCCGACGCGCTGGCCAATGCGCTATTCGGCGGGAACACCGTGCGCATGGAGGTCAACTCGCTCGACATGAGCGGGCTGGACATTGTCGCCGCGATCAAGCGGCTGGCGCCGCATGTGGCGGTGACCGGGTAGGCTCTCCCTTCCCGCCCTTGTGGGGGAAGGTGTCGCCGAAGGCGACGGTCGAGGGGTGCGCGACGGAGTGAGAGGTACGGTTTCGCGCCTATCCGATGCGTTATCGAGGCGATCAGGGTGTTCGCGCCGCATGTGAGGATCACAGGTTAGGGTAAAGACGACGAAGGTTGGTGCTGCCCCTCACCTGCCTGCCGGCATCCTCTCCCCGTATAGTGACGGGGAGAGGGGTGCTGTGGCCGACGCTTTCGCCAATTATCAGCGCTGCAAGAAAAGTGCCGGCGTTGCGGCCAGCCCCTTTCTCCCGTCCTATACGGGGAGAAATGCCCGGCAGGGCAATGAGGGGCGGCGCTGGCGCTGAAGGTGGCGCAGGGCGCGGCGCTTCTTCCTTCTCCCCTTGTGGGAGAAGGTGGATCGGCGCGCCAGCGCCGAGACGGATGAGCAACTGTGTTTTCAGGCTTTGTCTGGATACCAGGGTTGGTTGTGTCGAAGCATGGCGCTGAGGATGGTCATAATCTTTCGGGCCACGGCGACGATGGCGACCTTTGGTTGCTTACCGTTTGCAATAAGACGCTGGTGGAAGGCTTTGAGTACGGGATTGGAGCGGCTGGCGGTGAGCGCTGCCATGTAGACCACCCTGCGCAGAGCATGCCG
>NZ_SRUZ01000199.1 GCF_004791165.1 Mesorhizobium sp. M8A.F.Ca.ET.218.01.1.1
GCTTTGCGAGGCGCTGACGGTCCGCTCGCGCAAGGAACGTGACGGGCGCACCATCCTCGTCGCCGACATGAGCATCGGCTACAAGGCGATCCGCGAAACCTTCACCACGCAGGTGCTGCTGAAGCCGGACGAGAATGCCATCGACGTGAAATACATCGATGGCCCGTTCAAGTATCTGAGCAATGTCTGGCGTTTCGAAGTCGACGGCAGCGGTTGCGTCGTCCGTTTCTTCATCGACTATGAGTTCAAGAGCCGCATCCTGGGCGCGCTAATGGGAACCATGTTC
>NZ_SRUZ01000200.1 GCF_004791165.1 Mesorhizobium sp. M8A.F.Ca.ET.218.01.1.1
CAACATCTCGGCGCAAGCGACGGTGTTTGCCGTCATCCTTTCGGTGAGCTTCTGCCACGCAATCAACGACATCATGCAGTCGCTGCTGCCGGCGATCTATCCGCTCCTCAAAGAGAACTACGGTCTCGATTTCTGGCAGATCGGCCTTCTGACCTTCACCTTCCAGGTCACGGCCTCGCTGCTGCAGCCGGTGATCGGCATGGTCACCGACAAGCGGCCCATGCCTTATTCCTTGCCTTGGGGCATGGCTTCGTCGCTGGTCGGCCTGATCGTGCTGGCTTACGCC
>NZ_SRUZ01000201.1 GCF_004791165.1 Mesorhizobium sp. M8A.F.Ca.ET.218.01.1.1
CATCGCTCACCAAGCCCGGCCCGTTCACGCTGGAGGCCTTGAGCCTCGGCGAGTTCTGGGGCGTGAAGATCGACGGCAGGCTGGCGGCGATGGCCGGCGAGCGCATGAAGCAGCCCGGCTATTCGGAACTCAGCGGCGTGTGCTCGCATCCGGATTTCCGCGGCGGCGGCCTTGCCAGGCTGTTGTCGCTGTTCGTGGCCAACCGCATCGTGGCGCGCGGCGAGGTGCCTTATCTGCACGCCTTTGCCAACAACGCCGCGGCGATAAGGCTCTACGAGTCCATCGG
>NZ_SRUZ01000202.1 GCF_004791165.1 Mesorhizobium sp. M8A.F.Ca.ET.218.01.1.1
GACAAGATCAAGCCGTCGGCGGACTTCCTCGATCTGCTCACCGGTAAGATCACCGATGCCGCCTTCCAAGCGCGCCAGGCTGGTGCCGGCTTCCAGGCTCTTGGCACCGATGCCAACGCGGGACTCACCAATGCGGGAGCCGCTGCCGACACGACGAAGGCCAAGGTTGAGGCGTTGGGCCAGACGATTACGGTCATCCGAGGCGGCGGCGACAAGCTTACCGCCGAGACTTTCAACGTCGTCAACGGTATCGCCCAGCGCACCGAACAGGGGAAGCAGGCTCTCG
>NZ_SRUZ01000203.1 GCF_004791165.1 Mesorhizobium sp. M8A.F.Ca.ET.218.01.1.1
CGACAGAGATGTAGACGCGCTTGCCGCGCGAACCCTCGAAGCTCGCGGCTTTGCTATATTCGTAAGTGCCGTCTTCATTGATAAGCAGCGTCTCGCCATCGCCGATGTCAGCGGCTTCACCTGCCTTGAAAGCTGTCGGCTCCTGCACGCGCACGCCGAAGGCCGCAACCTTTCCGCCCTGGCCGTTTTCGAAGACATTGCCTGATATGACGTAGCGGCTGCCATCCTGCTTCTGAGCCGAGGCATCGGCCAGACGAACGGCTTGCGCTTTTTCGAGCTCCGAAC
>NZ_SRUZ01000204.1 GCF_004791165.1 Mesorhizobium sp. M8A.F.Ca.ET.218.01.1.1
CGACGCCCAGGAGAAGGCCCTCTCCCGCGCCCGCTCGCGCGCTACCGATCTTGCGCATGGCCTCAAGACGCCGCTGCAAGTCCTGTCCGCCGATATCCGGACTTTGCGCGAAAAGGGCGAAACCAAGCTTGCCGACGAAATCGAGAAGAGCGCCGGCGCGATTCGCCGCCATGTCGAGCGGGAATTGGCGCGTGCCCGCTTGGCACCTGGTGTTTCCGGCAGGGCCCCGTGCCGTGTCCGGGAGGTGGCCGCTGGCGTGGTTGCCGTCGTCAAACGCACGCCAAG
>NZ_SRUZ01000205.1 GCF_004791165.1 Mesorhizobium sp. M8A.F.Ca.ET.218.01.1.1
CGCGCGTCAACAGGCATATCGACGACGCGGAAGCCTCGGCGACGGATCAATTCATCGTGCTCAGCCGGGATATTTCGCCCTGGAGCAGCGAGCATCTGTTCTCGGTTGCGAAATCGGTTCCCGGGGAAGAAATGACGACGCTGAGCGGCGACTTTATGACGAAAGTGTTCGAGGGCCCCTACAGCCAGGCAAGGCAGTGGCTGGAGGAGATGCGGCAGATCGCGCGCGATCGGAAATCGGAGCCGGGCAACGTCTATTTCTTCTATACGACGTGCCCGAAATGCG
>NZ_SRUZ01000206.1 GCF_004791165.1 Mesorhizobium sp. M8A.F.Ca.ET.218.01.1.1
GCCGACTTCGTTCCGCTGACGGCTATCCCGAAATCGTGCCCGAACACGCTCTTGATCGCTTCGATCTCACCAAGGTCGCCCACCGGCGTGGAGGTTGCATGGGCATTGAGATGACGGACCTCGCGCGCCGAAATCCCTGCCTGAGCGATTGCAATCTCCATAGCTCGGCGCGCGCCATCGCCGTCCTCGGGGCCGGAAGTGACGTGGTGTGCATCCGCAGTCGTTCCGTAGCCGACGACCTCGGCGAGCGGTGTGGCGCCGCGCGCAAGCGCATGGCTCAATTCC
>NZ_SRUZ01000207.1 GCF_004791165.1 Mesorhizobium sp. M8A.F.Ca.ET.218.01.1.1
TTGTGATTGCTGGCGCGCCGGTAGCCGCGGCCGGCTGGACGGTAATTGTCGAGCAGTCGCAGGCAGAGGCTTTTGCGCCTCTATACGCTTCATTGTGGCGGACTGGCGGGTTGTTGTTCCTCGCCACAGTCCTTGCGGCGGTGCTCGCATATTGGCTTGCTAGACGGATGAGCGGGCCTATCCTCTTGTTGGAGGAGGGCGCTCTCAAGATCGGTGCTGGACAGTTCGATCACCGGATCAACATCTCCACCGGAGACGAACTTGAGCGGTTGGCTGCTCGGTTC
>NZ_SRUZ01000208.1 GCF_004791165.1 Mesorhizobium sp. M8A.F.Ca.ET.218.01.1.1
CTGACGACCGGCACGGTAACCTCCGCCCAGGTCGTCAGCACGATGTTGACGCCGTAGTCGAGGATGCTTTCGACCAGCGGCACGACGGCCAAGGTCTCGCCGACGCTCGCGGCATGGATCCAGATCACCGGCCCCTCGGGGCGCGGCCGGCCGGCGACGCCGTAGCGCTCGCGGCGGCGGTTGCGGTCTTCCTTGCCGCGCGAAGTGCGCCAGGCGACATAGGGTCCGACCAGCGGATAGGCGGCCGCGCCATGCTGTCGGCATATCGATTTGCCGGCGCGGCC
>NZ_SRUZ01000020.1:0-2500 GCF_004791165.1 Mesorhizobium sp. M8A.F.Ca.ET.218.01.1.1
TTGGTTGCGGGGACAGGATTTGAACCTGTGACCTTCAGGTTATGAGCCTGACGAGCTACCGGGCTGCTCCACCCCGCGCCACCGATTTGCAAGCGAGAGCTTGCGAGAGGTTTGTCCGCCAAATGAAAGGGCCGCTTACGCGGCCCGTGTTTCCCGTTGGCGGGCCATGTTCAGAGAAGATTTCATCGCCTCGACCCAAAAACCGGCTTCGATTTTTGGAAAGTAGGATGTGACACATAAAACGTGCGTTTAGCAGACCTGGCAGCGACCTACTCTCCCGCGTCTTGAGACGAAGTACCATCAGCGCTGGAGCGTTTCACGGCCGAGTTCGGAATGGGATCGGGTGCAGCCGCTCCGCCATAACCACCAGGTCGGCAAAACGCACGTTATTCGAGAAGCTGTTTTTTGTGCCTTTGGAGTTCTTTTAGCCTGGCGCCTTTCGAAGCGAAGCTTCGCAAGGTCGACCGACCGTCGGCGCTTGTGCGCCGCACCCACGTAGCGCCGCCCGCAGGGCGGAACAAGCGTGAGTGAGAACAAACCATCTGACGAAGTCAGATGGACATAAGGAATGAGAACGATCAAGCCGATCGAACTATTAGTACCGGTAAGCTTCAAGCGTTGCCGCTCTTCCACACCCGGCCTATCAACGTGGTCGTCTTCCACGGTTCTCAGGGAATACTCGTTTTAAGGTGGGTTTCCCGCTTAGATGCCTTCAGCGGTTATCCCGTCCGGATATAGCTACCCTGCTATGCGGCTGGCGCCACAACAGGTCCACCAGAGATCCGTCCATCCCGGTCCTCTCGTACTAGGGACAGATCCTTTCAATATTCCTACACCCACGGCAGATAGGGACCGAACTGTCTCACGACGTTCTGAACCCAACTCACGTACCGCTTTAAATGGCGAACAGCCATACCCTTGGGACCTGCTCCAGCCCCAGGATGCGATGAGTCGACATCGAGGTGCCAAACAACCCCGTCGATATGGACTCTTGGGGGTCATCAGCCTGTTATCCCCGGCGTACCTTTTATCCGTTGAGCGATGGCCCTTCCACGCGGGACCACCGGATCACTATGACCGACTTTCGTCTCTGCTCGACTTGTCAGTCTCGCAGTCAGGCAGGCTTATGCCATTGCACTCAGCGAACGATTTCCGACCGTTCTGAGCCCACCATCGCGCGCCTCCGTTACTCTTTAGGAGGCGACCGCCCCAGTCAAACTACCCACCATACATTGTCCCGGACCCGGATAACGGGCCGCGGTTAGACATCCATAGTAATAAGGGTGGTATTTCAAGGGTGGCTCCACCTGAGCTGGCGCCCAGGTTTCAAAGCCTACCACCTATCCTACACATGCCACTACGAATGCCAATGTAAAGCTATAGTAAAGGTGCACGGGGTCTTTCCGTCTAACCGCAGGAACCCCGCATCTTCACGGGGAATTCAATTTCACTGAGTCTATGCTGGAGACAGCGGGGAAGTCGTTACGCCATTCGTGCAGGTCGGAACTTACCCGACAAGGAATTTCGCTACCTTAGGACCGTTATAGTTACGGCCGCCGTTTACTGGGGCTTCGATTCAGAGCTTGCACCCCTCCTCTTAACCTTCCAGCACCGGGCAGGCGTCAGACCCTATACGTCGTCTTGCGACTTCGCAGAGCCCTGTGTTTTTGATAAACAGTCGCTACCCCCTGGTCTGTGCCACCCTCCTCCACTTGCGTGGAAAAGGGTCACGCTTCTTCCGAAGTTACGCGTGCAATTTGCCGAGTTCCTTCAGCATAGTTCTCTCAAGCGCCTTGGTATACTCTACCAGACCACCAGTGTCGGTTTCGGGTACGGTTTATAAGGAGGAGCTATTTCCTGGAACCACGCAGCAGCCCGTTCAATCCGATAAGATTGGACTACCTCAATGATCCGTCACTACCTCCAAGCCCACGAATATTAACGTGGTTCCCATCGACTACGCGTTTCCGCCTCGTCTTAGGGGCCGGCTAACCCTGCTCAGATTAGCTTTAAGCAGGAACCCTTGGTCTTTCGGCGGGGGAGTCTCTCACTCCCCTTACGTTACTCATGTCAGCATTCGCACTTCTGATACCTCCACCACCCCTCACGGGTATGGCTTCATCAGCTTACAGAACGCTCCGCTACCGCTCGTATTGCTACGAACCCTAAGCTTCGGTGTATGGCTTTAGCCCCGTTACATTTTCGGCGCAAAGACCCTTATTTAGACCAGTGAGCTGTTACGCTTTCTTTAAATGATGGCTGCTTCTAAGCCAACATCCTGGTTGTTTTGGGATCCTCACATCCTTTCCCACTTAGCCATAACTTGGGGACCTTAGCTGTAGGTCAGGGTTGTTTCCCTTTTCACGACGGACGTTAGCACCCGCCGTGTGTCTGCCGACTAGTACTCCCAGGTATTCGGAGTTTGGTTAGGTTTGGTAATCCGGTGAGGACCCCTAGCCCATCCAGTGCTCTACCCCCTGGGGTATTCGGTCGACGCTCT
>NZ_SRUZ01000209.1 GCF_004791165.1 Mesorhizobium sp. M8A.F.Ca.ET.218.01.1.1
CGCGGCGCGGGCGATGGCTAAATTTCACAAAAACCGAGCCGTGGAGAGCAGGCGTTCAAGATCGATCTTGGAAACCATTTTCAGCACATGAAAGAATCGATGGAAGATCGATTGAGGCATGAGTTTGGTAGCGGCTGGGACAGGGAAAAAATCGAGAAATTTGTGGCGCTTAGGTCAGGGAAGGTTCGCCTGTCTCCGGTTCGATCTGTGTTGGTTAAAGACCCAGAGCAACTTGTCAGCGAACTGTTCGAAAAATTGGTTGGAGAGGTTCCGAGTTCTCAGAG
>NZ_SRUZ01000210.1 GCF_004791165.1 Mesorhizobium sp. M8A.F.Ca.ET.218.01.1.1
GGCCTGGCGCAGCGCCTCGAATTTCACCGGCGAGCGTGTCGTGCCGAGAATGGCAGTGCCATCCGGGTTGGCGCGCGCAAAAGCCTGGCCGGAATAGCCGGCGCCGAAAATGAAGAAGCGTCTTTCACTCATCAGGAAACCTCTGCGGAATGTCGCTGCGCCAAGAACCATTCGTCGCGCACCGCTGCGTCGCCTTCGGTCTGCAAGGCCGATGCGGCATGCGTCGCAAAATCGCGCGCAGGCATCAGCCGCGACAGTGCCCATACCGCCGCACCCCGCACCAG
>NZ_SRUZ01000211.1 GCF_004791165.1 Mesorhizobium sp. M8A.F.Ca.ET.218.01.1.1
CTTTTATTGATTTTATTCAGCACGGCGAAATAGAGGTCGATGTCGAGGACACAGAGGAGCAGGAAGAGCAAAGCGTCATTGATTTAGACAAGATTAAGAGACAGCGTAAGAAGTACCAGCAAGCATGGGCTATGGACTTAATGAGCGATGATGAATTTCAGGCTCTAATTAAAGAAACTGACGACCTGTTCGACCAGCACAACCGACAGCAGCTAAGGAAAAAAGAAAATAAAAACAATCACGAGCAAATAGAGGCTACTCT
The DNA here is from genome assembly GCF_004791165.1 of Mesorhizobium sp. M8A.F.Ca.ET.218.01.1.1. Lineage (GTDB taxonomy): Bacteria > Pseudomonadota > Alphaproteobacteria > Rhizobiales > Rhizobiaceae > Mesorhizobium. Next base: position 263 of record NZ_SRUZ01000211.1, read on the forward strand.
CGACCTCATACTCAATGTGTG
>NZ_SRUZ01000212.1 GCF_004791165.1 Mesorhizobium sp. M8A.F.Ca.ET.218.01.1.1
CTACGACCAGATCACGGAATTCGCCGACAAGCTCACCGACAAGTCGAAGGAGCAGTACGGCCTGTGCCTGCGCGGCAAGCCGGGCTGGGGCGAGAACATGGCCTTCCTCGGCACGCTGGTGAACACGTTCGGCGGCCGCTGGTTCGACATGGACTGGAAGCCGCAGCTCAATTCACCGGAGTGGAAGAAGGCGATCGGCTGGTATGTCGACACCATGAAGAAGGATGGACCTCCGGGCATCAGCTCCAACGGCTTCAACGAGAACCAGACGTTGTTCGCTTCC
>NZ_SRUZ01000213.1 GCF_004791165.1 Mesorhizobium sp. M8A.F.Ca.ET.218.01.1.1
CCGACGGTGGTGAAGCATAGCGCCCCGGTCGGAGCTATTTGCCTGAGGGGCGGAGGTCCTCTTGCGCAAAAGACACGTCCTCCCAATCCGCAAGCGGTCCTGTTCGGCGCTATCCGATGTCCGACAACGTCGGAGGCGTAACGTAGCTGAGCAAGATCTATCGCTTTGCCTCGAACGATTCTCATTTGGCATGGCGCGTGCGCGTTGATCCGCAAACCCCGCCATGAGGCGAAATCGGAGCTGGCCGCCACTCCACTTCCTCCTACCACGAGAGCAGACGGGA
>NZ_SRUZ01000214.1 GCF_004791165.1 Mesorhizobium sp. M8A.F.Ca.ET.218.01.1.1
GGTCATCGCAGCAACGCCGCCGACGACGAAGCCCATGCCGACCCAGGCCGCCGGCCCCAGGCTTTCGCCAAGGACGACGGCGCCGATGCCGACGCCGATCGGCACGCGCAGATAGGCCTGCGAGGTGGTGCCGACTGAACCCAGCGTGTGGATCAGGCGGAAATAGATGACGAAGGCCAGCGCCGTCGAAAAGACCGACAGTCCGAGCAGGGCCAGGACCGATGCGGCCGACGGCGCGAGCGTCCAAGGCCGGTCGACGATCAGGCTGAGCGGCACAAGCATC
>NZ_SRUZ01000215.1 GCF_004791165.1 Mesorhizobium sp. M8A.F.Ca.ET.218.01.1.1
CACGGACAGAGCGTGAATGATGAGCCCAAATGCATAGAAAATCGCTATGCCAACGAATATGAGAATGCCACCGCCGTCGCCACTTTTCTTCTTTCTTCTGGCCATGGTTATCGGCCAATAAATAAACTAACTATGCATCCCGCGACAAACAAATAGAATGCCGCGCTGAATATGTAGGTCATAACTGGGCTGCGGGCATGCCGCGTAGCCCGGACTACCGAGCCATAATTTCCTGACGGAAACATGTAAATGAACCACTGGAAAAAGAAGCCTGGCGCCAGA
>NZ_SRUZ01000216.1 GCF_004791165.1 Mesorhizobium sp. M8A.F.Ca.ET.218.01.1.1
CGAGCTTTTCGGCCGCGAACATCGCCGCCGCGTCCGCATAGCGCCGCGCTACGCCGAACTGATCGCCGACGATGCGCAGCCGTTCCGGATCGCGGTCGCAGATGGCGACGATCGAGGCGCCCTCGCATTGTAGCCGGGGCCGAGCACGGTGGTGAAATACTGGCAACCGTCGGCGCGCACATTGTTGAGGAAGCCCCGGGTGCGGAAGGCGAACAGGCCGGGCTTGCGCACGTCGATGTCATCGCCATTGTTGAGCTCGACGTCATGAGCATCGAACTCAAC
>NZ_SRUZ01000217.1 GCF_004791165.1 Mesorhizobium sp. M8A.F.Ca.ET.218.01.1.1
AACAAGACGGATTGGATCAGGCTGGATAGAATTGAGTCTTTTTCCAAGAGCGTGAGGTCTTTCGGGCACAATGGGCTCGTTACTGATGTGAAGTGCGGTATTGTCGATGGGCAGCCCTCGATGAAGTTCACCTACGAATTAGTTCCGTACCAAGTCCATTACAACTATGCCTGGTCGACAACTGGCGAAGCGGATTTCAAGGCGGGAGTAAAGAAATATTTCAAGCCGGGCGTGAAAGCGCTGACCTGCCATATGAAAAATTTCTATTACGGCACCCAGAAT
>NZ_SRUZ01000218.1 GCF_004791165.1 Mesorhizobium sp. M8A.F.Ca.ET.218.01.1.1
ACGTCGACTTCGACAGTTCCAACGAGACGAATATTGCGCCAAGATCAACCCGGATAGCGGCCCGGGGCGAGTTTGGTTCTGCTGTCATGGCAAATCCCTTCAGAGTGGTTGGTAGCAAACCGGCGAAATCGCCCACGCGGACAACAACCCATCCATGCTGAATCAGACCAGACCCGATCCAGTACGCTCGCCCCTCCTGCAGAAGGCACAAGGCATCCGTCACGGTTACTTCACCCGTATCGGCGGCGTCTCCAGCGGCATCTACCAGGGCCTCAACACCGG
>NZ_SRUZ01000021.1 GCF_004791165.1 Mesorhizobium sp. M8A.F.Ca.ET.218.01.1.1
GCCAGCCAGCCTGTTGCCCAGGAAAGCCTCCGCCAAGCTCAACTGACCCGTCTGCTTCACCGCCATTGCGATTCCCTCCGAGCTTTCATCTCAGAGAATCACAACCAGCCAATTACGCAACAGGTCCCTTGTGGGAGAAGGTGGATCGGCGCGCAGCGCCGAGACGGATGAGGGGTGCGCCACGGGGTGCCGTCGGTGCCAAGCTGGAGCACCCCTCATCCGTCGCCTTCGGCGACACCTTCTCCCACAAGGGGAGAAGGGAAAAGAGGCATTGCCCATTGCCATTTTGTTCCGGTCTCGTGATTCTGCTCCTTTGGAGCAACTGATTCGATGCGCGAGATCATTTTCGATACCGAAACCACCGGCCTCGATTCGCGCGACGACCGCGTGATCGAGCTTGGCGGTGTCGAGCTGGTCAATCGTTTTCCGACCGGCAGGACCTTCCATCACTATATCAACCCGCAAGGGCGCGCGATCCATGCCGAGGCGCAGTCCGTGCACGGCATCAGCGCTGCCGATCTCGCGGGCAAGCCGACCTTCGCCGAAATCGCCGAGGAATGGCTGCGGTTCACGGAAGGCGCCAAGCTGGTCGCCCACAACGCCACATTCGATATCGGCTTCCTCAATGTCGAATTCGGCCGGCTCGGTCATCCGCCCGTCGATAACGGGCTTGTCGTTGATACGCTGGCCCTGGCGCGCCGCAAGCACCCGATGGGTCCCAATTCGCTCGACGCGCTGTGCCGGCGCTACGGCATCGACAATACGAAACGCACCAAGCACGGAGCCTTGCTCGATTCCGAATTGCTGGCCGAAGTCTATATCGAGCTGATCGGCGGCAAGCAGGCGGCTCTCATTCTCGACAGCGCCACCGCGCCGGCCCAGGGCGAGAACGTCCGCCATATCGAGATCATCGTCGCCGAACGGCCGGCGCCGCTCGTGCCGCGCCTCACCGAAGCAGAGCGCGCGGCGCACGCCGCCATGGTCGCCACGCTTGGCGAAAAGGCGCTTTGGCTGAAGGCAACGTCGTCCGAGGCAAGTGCCGCGACCTCGTCGTAACCCGGACCTTCAGTACGGCCACTCACCTCGGCCCAGCGCGGCAACCGCCGCGATGATGCGCGCAAAGGCTTCCGCCGCGGCCGGCACTGTGATGCGAGCGCGCAGGAAACTGTGCACGAGGCGGGGCTCCTGATGCCAACACGCCTTGCCGCCGGCGTCCAAGATGCGGTCGCGATAGGCCTCGCCATCCGACGACAGCGGATCGCATTCGGCCGTTACGATCACCGTCGGCGGCAGGCCGGAAAAGTCCGTGTCGCGCAGCGGTGAAAAGGTCGGATCGTCGGGCGATTGCTTCCTGGCTGACCTGACGTCGCGATAGAAGGCGGCATCGCCTGTCGACAGCAGCGGCGCATCGGCGTGTTCGACATAGGAGCCCACCGCCTCGTTGCCGCCGAGATCGGGATAGATCAGCACCTGGCCGATCGCGGCGCGCGGATGGTGACGCATGGCCTGCGCCAGCGCCGCCGCCAGACTGCCGCCCGCGCTTTCGCCGCACAGCACTAGCGGCAGGCCGCTGCTTGCGGCCGCCCATTCGAAACCCGCCAGCGCATCGTCGAAGGCGGCGGGGTGAAGGTGCTCGGGCGCCAGCCGGTAGTCGACCGACAGCACGTCGAAGCCGGTGCCGGCGCAGATTTCGGCGCAGATGTCGTCATGGCTTTCGAGCCCGCCGAGGATGAAGCCGCCGCCGTGGAAATAGAGCACTGTCGCATGCGGCGCCGCGCCGGCGAGCCGGTAACGGCGGACCGGGATGCCATGCTTGGAAGCGGCGACCAAGCTGTCGCGGGCCCTGACCCCGGGCGGTCTGCCCTGATGGAAGGCGCGGCACATCCTGGCATAGACCGCGCGCTGCTTGTCGACCGGCAGGCCTGATATCTCGGGCGGATACCAGGCGTTGACGCTGTCGATATAGGCCCAGAGTGCCGGATCGAGCCGGGTTTCGTATTTGCCGCGGCCGGTCATTTCAGTCTGCGGGGCACATCAAAGCTCGGCATAGAGACGGGCGGCGTTTTCAAAGGTGAAGCGCAGGGGTACCGAGCCTTCGACCTGCCAGACGGTGACCGTCTCGCCGGCCAGCAGCCGGCAGGCGCCGTCGGTGTCGGCAACCGCGCCGCCATAGAGCCGGTTGGCGAGGTTGAGGATGCCGGTCTGGTGCATCGCCGCGCTGCCGCTGCCGCAGGCATCCTTGACCAGCAACACGCGAAAGCCCTTCGCCACCGCATCCTTTACGGTGGCGTCGATGCAGGCCTCGGTCCACACGCCCGCGACAACAAGCCATTCGATGCCTGAAGCCTCGAGCCGGTCGGCGGCCGGACCGCTGCGAAAGGCGCTGGCCTCGGCCTTGATCAGCAGCGCCTCGCCCTCCGCCGGCGCCACCTCATGGCAGATCTCGGTCAGCGGGTCGCTCTTGTCGGAAAAGGCCGACTTGCCGTCTTCGCCTGTGGGATGAAAGGGCCGGTCCTGGCTGTCGAGATCGACGATATAGGCCCAGTGATGGAGCGGCACATGGTTTTGCCGCGCCGCCGCCTGCAGGCGCTGGACGTTGGCGAGGATGTTTTCGTAGCCTTCGACGAGGTAGCGCGGGTCGTGCCGGTGCTCTTCCTGCAGGTCGATGAACACGGCGGCCACCGTGCCGCGCTTGATGGAGATGGGGGCTTTCATGCGGAGGCGCCTGGGTTGCAGGCTGAATCGACCTGGCGGTTGGCAGGCTGGTCAAAAGCCGACATCGTTGCTTTTAGCGGGTTGGCGCAAGCGGTGATGATTGGCCGAAGCCTCCCCGACTTCGTCATCCACGGGCGAAGCAGCCGCGCAGCGGCGTCGCGGAGACCCGAGGATCCATTCCGTGACGTCCATTGAATGGCGCAACGGAGCAGAATTCGGTAACCGTTGCGCGGCATCGACGCCACGGCATGGATCCTAGGGTCTGCGCTGCGTCGCTGCGCTCCTTGCTCCGCCCTAGGATGACGAAGGCGATGGGAGGCGCGTTGACGTCCCGGCATGGATCCTAGGGTCTGCGCCGCGTCGCTGCGCTCCTTGCTTCGCCCTAGGATGACGAAACGATGGGAGGCTGCGCCAACCGTAAAGGCTACGTCACCGAGTGGGGCAGCGGCTATCAAACCTCTTTCTCCAGAAACTCGTCCTCATAGGGGAAGCGCGATAGCAGCTCCGTGCCGGTGTCGGTGATCAGGATCTCGTCCTCCAGCTTGACGCCCTCGCGGCCGCCCTTTTCGCCGATATAGCTTTCCACGCTCACCACCATGCCTGGCACGATATGGCCGTCGCGGCCATAGGTTTCGTAGTCCATGGCATGGGCGATGAACGGTGTTTCGCCATGCATGCCGACGCCGTGCATGACCGAGGTGTAGCGCTGGTCGACGAAGCGGTCCGGGATCTTCCAGGCCTTCTCGGCGATCTCGCGGAAGGCCATGCCGGGCTTGACGATCAAGATGTTGTGCTGAACCTGGTCGTGCGCCATGCGGTAGAGCGACTTCTGGTAAGGAGTCGGCTTGCCCGGACCGCAGCGGAAGGTGCGGGAGAAATCCGAATAATAGCCGTAGCAGCCGATCGTGTCGGTATCGAGCGCCAGCAACTCGCCGGGCCTGATCTTGCGGCCGCTGGCCTCGTTGAACCAGGGATTGGTGCGCTGGCCTGACGTCAACAGCCGCGTCTCGATGAACTCGCCGCCCTGGCGAATCACCTCGCCATACATGATGGCGAACAGCTCGTTTTCGGAGACGCCGGGCTTGATCGCCTCGCGCACGGCATAGACGGCGGCCTCGGCACCGGCCATCGACGCCATCAGGCATTTCACTTCCTCCGGCGTCTTGACCGCGCGCACCGCCAGGATTTCGCCCTGGCAGTCGCGGACCTCGCAGCCGCGCTTTTCCAGCGCCAGCGCCTGCAGGTGGCTGCAACGGTCGAGGCCGAGCTTCATCGAGCCGCCGCCATGCGTCTTCAGGAGCTCGGCGATCTCGTCGGCGAAGGGACCCGCGGTTTCGTCGTCGCGGCCTGACACGGAAGACCAGACGAGCTTGGACGGACGCGCCTCGTCGATCGTGTCGAGTACCATGGAGACATGGTAGCTCTGCGGATATTCGAACAGCACGATCGGCCCTTCGGTCGGGATGAAGAAATAGCGGGTCGAGTTGCGCAGGAAATAGCCGAACATGTTGCGCGAGCCGGTGGCGTAGCGCTGATTATAAGGGTCGAACAGCACGACGCCGCCATAGCCTGCCTCACGCATCCAGCCGCGCAGTTTCGCCAGCCGGCCTTTGCGCAGGGCGTCCGCATCGATGAAGGACGGCTCGGTGTCCGACAGCCACATCCCGCCGGCCGGGTCAGTGGCCACGGGGTGTCGCATGCGGTCCTTGAAGTCGACGTCCTCGGTGCTGTCGGGGTCGAATACGACGATGCTCATGGGGGTTCGGCCTTGGCTGGTTTGCGAGGGCCGAGCATGGCGCAGGCGGGGCGGATGGATTGTGCGGAATACCGCGTTTGTTGTGCGAGATGCCGCTGGCCAACAGGCGCCGTCGCGATCCTTCGCGCCCCCCTCTGCCCTGCCGGGCATCTCCCCCACGAGGGGGGAGATTGGCAGCTTCGCCAACCGCGCCTCCGTCTTCGATGTTGGAGATAGGCGAAAGCCGAGGTGGCAGCGATCTCCCCCCATGTGGGGGAGATGTCCGGCAGGACAGAGGGGGGCGCTGTCCCGCCAACATCTCACAGCTTCAGCGGGCGCCCCTAATGCCGTCTTGCCTGCTTCGGCGCGTGCCCATGCTCCTCGCGAAAGGCCCGGGCGAAACTCGACATCGAGGCAAAGCCGCAGGCCAGCGCCACGTCGCGCACGGCGAGCGTCGAGTGGGCTAGGAGATCGGCGGCGCGTTTCAGCCGCAGGCGCCGGTAGTAGCCGTTGGGCGAGATGTCGAGTTCGGAGCGGAAGGAGCGTTCGAGCTTGTCGGAGGAGACGCCGAGTTTCGCGGTGAGTTCGGCCATGCCGAGCCTTTCCTCGACCGCGTCCTCCATGATGGCGATGGCCGACAGAACCAGCTCGTTCTGGACGCCGGTGCGCAATCTCAGCGGCATCAGCTTGCGGTCGACGCTCGATCGCAGCTGGCTGTGCACGAACCATTCGGCGACGCCGGCGGCAAGCTCGGCGCCATAGTCCCGGGTGATGATCTCCAGCATCATGTCGAGGCTGCCGACGCCGCCGGCCGACGTGAAGCGCTTGCGATCGATGACGTAGAGATCGCGCCGCAATTCGATGTTGGGAAACGCCTCGGTGAAGGCGGCCTGGCTGGTCCAGTGCAAGGTGCAGGCATGGCCGTCGAGCAGGCCCGCGCGCGCGAGGAAGAAGGCGGCATCCGCCACCGCGCCGATATGGGCGCCATTGCGCAGGCTGCGGCGTATCCAGCTCGCCGCGTCCTCGGCGACGAGATGATCGGCGTCGCCGCCCGAGCAGACGACGATGCGGTCGACCTTGGGTGCTGCCTCGGCATAGAACCCTGGCTGGATGACGACGCCGTTCGACGCCTCGACCGGACCCTGGGTCGCACCAACGATTATCCAGCGGTAGCATTCCCGCTTCGCCAGCACATTGACGGCGCGCAGCGGCTCGATGACCGAGCTGAACGCCATCATCGGAAAACCGGGGAATACCAGCACCGCGAAGGTGAGGGGCTCGGTGGGTTCGGGTGGGTCGCGCGTGGCCATGGGGCGCAATAGTTCGGACAGATGGCGCTTGTGGTCAATTGCCATTCCGGAACGTTGGCGCCGCCCCTCATTACCCTGCCGGGCATTTCTCCCCGTATAGAGACGGGGAGAAAGAAGCAGCCGTGACCTCGGTGCCAAATCCTGCAACGTCGCCGATTGGCGAAACCGCCGAGGAAAGTGTCCAGCCGATAGATGGGTAACAGATTGAACCGGATACATAGGTAACAGTTCTCCCCCTATGCATCCGCCGCAGCGCCAAGCGGTTTGGTTGGCGCGGCGCTGCGGCGGACGAGCTTCATACGTC
>NZ_SRUZ01000219.1 GCF_004791165.1 Mesorhizobium sp. M8A.F.Ca.ET.218.01.1.1
GCAGGCGCTTGGCCATGGCGGCGAGCGTCTCGTTCTTCGCATCGCCGGCAACGAACTGCCAGATCGGCGTGTCGACCCAGCCGGGCGACACCGCGTTCACGCGGATCGGCGCCAGCTCGATGGCCAAGGCCCGCACCAGCCCTTCGAGCGCGGCGTTGACGGCGGCGACCACCGAGCCGCGCGCCGCCGGCCGGTAGGCGGCGATGCCGGAGACGAAGGTGAGCGAGCCGGTTGCCGAAAGCTTCGGCGCGCCATGCTTGGCTAAGAGCAGCGGCCCGTAG
>NZ_SRUZ01000220.1 GCF_004791165.1 Mesorhizobium sp. M8A.F.Ca.ET.218.01.1.1
GTTGATTTTGTCGACCGCCGCCATGTTGATCATCGGTCCGATGGCGACGCCGGCTTGAGTGCCGGGCCCGACCGTCATCGCATTGACGCGGGCGCTGAGCTTGGCGGCGAAGGCGTCATAGACGCCAGCCTGAACGAGGATGCGGTTGGCGCAGACGCAGGTCTGGCCGCCGTTGCGGAATTTCGAGGCGAGCGCGCCCCCGACGGCGAGGTCGAGGTCGGCGTCGTCGAAGACGATGAAGGGCGCGTTGCCGCCGAGCTCGAGGCTCAGCCTTTTCACGC
>NZ_SRUZ01000221.1 GCF_004791165.1 Mesorhizobium sp. M8A.F.Ca.ET.218.01.1.1
CCGCTTATTGGCCATTCCTCGAAGTTGGAGATATTTGAAGGCGGTTTACGATATTCGCTGCGGTTGCCTCGACGCGAAATCGAAACCTAATCAACAAATTTCGTACGCCAGTTCTGTAGCGCGACGGCTGCTTCGGTGCGGTTGCGTACTCCTAGCTCACGCAATACCGCAGCGGCGTGGATTTTGGTCGTTGCTTCAGAAATGTCCAAATCGCGGGCTATCTCCTTGTTTGAGAAGCCTTCGGCCATCAGCTTGAGCACGTCTCGCTGCCTCGAGGTCAA
>NZ_SRUZ01000222.1 GCF_004791165.1 Mesorhizobium sp. M8A.F.Ca.ET.218.01.1.1
TCAGCGCGACTTCGCGCTCGCCAAGGAACGCTACCTCGAGAACTCCCAGGCGGCATCGCGGGCAACCGCCAAAACCGTCGAAGACGCGCTGAGAACGGATGTGCAACGCGGCCAGCGTCGCCGCGCCGGTCACCAGGATCAAAGCAAATCCGGTCATTCGCCAGAAGGCGTTCATCCGCAAAGCCTCCTACAGTCTGCAAGAGATATCGCTTCACGGTTTAGGAACCGCTAATGTGCCTTAGCCCTTCATCGCAACCCGGAGCGTGCGATCAATTTTCCAG
>NZ_SRUZ01000223.1 GCF_004791165.1 Mesorhizobium sp. M8A.F.Ca.ET.218.01.1.1
TTCATTGCCGCCACAAAGCCGGTCTGCGTGCCGGTGGCGACGATTGCCAACGTTGCCCATGTAGTCTGCTACGCCGCGGTTGGCGCCGACCGACTGGATCTCGGCAATCTGATGATCACGTCCGGCTATGCTTTCGCTGCCCTGCAGCCGGATGGCCTTCCCTATTCGCCTGCCTATGCGGTTGCCGAGCAGGTCGCGCGCGAAAAGCGTGCAGGCCTGTGGCAATTCAAGGACGTGCAGCACCCAGCGATCCTGCTCGGCCGTGCCGTGGCACGGAGCCC
>NZ_SRUZ01000224.1 GCF_004791165.1 Mesorhizobium sp. M8A.F.Ca.ET.218.01.1.1
GCCAGCAGCGCGGCGATCATCACCTCCGCCGCCCTGCCGGCGCCGTCGTCGCATTTCAAGGCGATGCCGAGGCCGAGTTCGGGCAATGCCGCGCAATAGACGCCTTCGGCGCCGGTCTTGACGAAGATGCGGCCGGGTGCTGCCTGCATCAGCGCGACATCGGCCTTGCCGGTGCCGGCGACAAGGAACGGCTCGGCCATGCAGGCCGATAGCAGCCGCTTTGCCGCCTTGGCGCGCTCGGGCGCAAAGCCCCTGCCCGTCGCCATGCGGGCAAAGCCCTG
>NZ_SRUZ01000225.1 GCF_004791165.1 Mesorhizobium sp. M8A.F.Ca.ET.218.01.1.1
TGCATGCCGCCTGCTGGGGAACGCTCGACGCCGCCAACTTTGCGGTGGAGCATTTGCAGAAGATCGGCAAGGGGGCGGCCCGCATCGGCATCGAGCCGGCCTTCCTGCCATCGGATGCCTATACGCTGATTCGCAAGGCGCTGCCGGACGCGAAGCTGATCGACGCGACCGGCATGCTGGAAACCATGCGCGCCATCAAGACCGAAGCCGAGCTCGAAAAACTGCGCACCGCCTCGGAGCTCATCACCGATTCCATGCTGGCGACAATTGCCTGGGCGCGA
>NZ_SRUZ01000226.1 GCF_004791165.1 Mesorhizobium sp. M8A.F.Ca.ET.218.01.1.1
GCAACGTTGGTTACCTGGTCGGCAAAAGTGGCGAGTGTCTCGATCATGCCGTTGATTGTGTCGGCGAGGGAGGCGATTTCGCCCTTCGCGTCCACCGTCAGCTTGCGCTTCAAATTGCCTTGCGCGACGGCGGTCACAACGTCGGCGATGCCACGCACCTGGTTTGTCAGATTGGTCGCCATCAGGTTGACGTTGTCGGTCAGATCCTTCCAGGTGCCTGCTACGCCTCGCACCTCGGCCTGGCCGCCGAGCTTGCCTTCGATGCCGACCTCGCGCGCGAC
>NZ_SRUZ01000227.1 GCF_004791165.1 Mesorhizobium sp. M8A.F.Ca.ET.218.01.1.1
CTGCCGCTCAGCGTCGGCCCGGACGAGGATGGCCGCGAGGCGGTCGGGCCGATCCAGGCGCTGTTTGCGGCGCGCGAGGCGGTCGGCGACATTGCCGGCATCTGCGAGCGCAAGCCGGACGTCTGCGAGACCGGCAAATCTGCCATGCACACCATCACCGTCCGCGCCCAGGAAACCGCCAAGATCGCCGCAGCCATGCTTGACGACCAGCAGTCCGAAAGGCCGGGAGCGAAGGTGGCGGAAACCTCCGCCGAGACCACCGGCAGCGTCGCTAAGGAC
>NZ_SRUZ01000022.1 GCF_004791165.1 Mesorhizobium sp. M8A.F.Ca.ET.218.01.1.1
TCCAAGTCTTTATGCTAAATCGGGACACTTTCGGGAATCCCAAGCAGTGACGTTGTTTCTGACAAAAGCTTCCCCGTTAGCAGACGATCTCTACAACAGCGCTGTATTGGCGGTAGCCCTCTCCCGCCTCGAACGCCCAGATACAAGCTTCGATCAAAGACACAACACTGCGGATTCAGACCGCCAATTTTTTCATCAGCGCGCAAGATTCAGCTGCAGGCTCAACACAGAAAGTTCGAAAAGCCAACCCCAATCGATACCCTAAAACGGCAGAAATTTAGTTATGGAACTGTCTTTTATTGTTTATTATCAATTACTTATATGCTCATAGTCTTCATTATTCAAAGCAGTGCCCTTGGAGGTCAAGCCGAGATCACAAAAAGCGCACTGTCACCGCAATTCTTGGCAATTAAGGGCAGCCGACAACGCTATTCGTCATTGGCGATGTTCCCGATATGGAATAGCGGCCGGCCTCATATTCAGCCAGATCGCCTGTTGCCCCAATGAGCTCACGCGGGGCTGATCTGCGGAGCTGTTACGAAATGTTCAGGATAGGCCTGGTGGAGCAGTAATATCGAAAGGTATACGATCAAAAAATTCGCCATCATCTTCCCTTACAAAAAAACTCCCCGCTAAAATACGACCAATTCCTCCCATGTGTCTAACATTGTAAATGTATCTGCCTGCCATCTGTTCGCTGTCGTCTGCTATCTGGCCTGCATCACGCGAGACATCTATAGATATATTCTCCAATATAACTGGAATTGATATATATGACACATCCTTAAATAGAATATTAACCCTAGTCCTGTAAAATTTATCTTTATTGCTCCTAAGTATAAGCTGGGAGTGTCCCGTAGCGTAAAGCCAAATCTGAAATGTTCTTTTCGATGAAAATTCCATATCTACGACTTTCATTGGAATGGATTTGATATCTTTGACCCATTGCTTATAAAATCAACGCTGGAAAGGCGGTTCTGGCTATAAAGCTGGCCCATCTCATAGTCCGTGTTACTGCCAATGCCACTGAGCCCTCTTTGTGCGGCGCTCATTACCTGCCCGTATACGCCCTTGCCAGAAAGACCATCGACGCTAACAGATATTTTCGTATTTGGATCAGCGATAGCCCTCGCAAGCGTTGATTTCCACTCAGGATCATTCATCAGCGTTCGGGCACCAATTTTCTCCGCAGTCTGCTTTAGACCCTGATTGTCAAGACCAAGGGCAATATGGTCTGCCTTCTGGTTAGGCTTCGCGGCCGGATCGTTGTCATCTGGATCACCAGGTGGGGTTGCGGCCGTTCCATTGTTATCTTTTTTCCCCTTGGATTTTCCCGCATCGTCGCCGCCCGTAATGGCCGACTCGAAGCCTTTGGAATTGTTGGCGGTACACATACCTCCGCAATCCGAACCTGGCCCGGCAGGCGAAGCGTCCATCACTACTGAAACGGCCGTACCTATTCCAAGGCCCATCGCCGCGCCAGCGATCCTTCCTGCCGTGGCCCCTCCGAACATTCCGCCAACGAAGTTGCCTAACCCGCCAAAGAAACCTCCAAGCGCTTCTCCAAGGGCACTATGCCCATTCGGGTCGCTCTTATTGATCGGATCATTCTGTGCGTAAGCGTAGCGATTGGTGCCGACGCCAGGCAATGTGGGATCCATCGTATCAGGCGAGATGAAACGGATGGGCTGGGCATCGTGACGTGTATTTTGCAGCCGTAGCATGTGGGGGCCGAATGCAGACGCCGCATAGCCCCCTGCCGTGCCTGAAACCATCATGGAGACGGCCAGTACCATCGCCAGTATGTGTTGAGCGATATTTGCGACGCCAAATCTCATCATCAAATCCCCGGCCTCTCAAATCCGTATGGGTGTTTAATTCATCTTCGGCTCGCGCCAGCCGAGCGCTTTGGCCTTGGCGAAGGCCTCCCGATTGGCATTGTAAAGATCGTTCGCATAGGCGATCCGGTCGGCCGGAATGTCGCTCTGCTTCGCGTATTTCCGGACGATGTTGGCATCGAGCAGCCGGTAGTAGGCCGTGCCTTTCTTCACCAGCGTATAAGCGTTGGCCGGATAGGCCTCGATCAGCACATCAGCGACAGTGACCGCCTCGTCGTAGCGGCCGGTGGCGATCAGATTGTCGAGCACTGGTGTCGCGACAATCGACAGCGCCTCGCGCTGCGACAGCCTCTTGAGATAGACGCCGTTACGAATAGCCTCGTCGGTCATCTCGAGCTTTTGCCGGTACCATGCGTCGCGCGTGAAGCCCGCGCCGCTGGTCGTCTCGAGGTTCCAGGTCTTGCCGGTCGCATCGTCGGTGAATTTCACGAACACGTGCAGCGGCGCGGTTGAGAGCGTCACGTTGATGCCAAGCCGCTTGCCCAGGATGAGAAACAGCGCCGGCATCGAGACGCAATTGCCCTTCCTGGTCGCAAGGTAATTGGTCAGCGATTGCGAGCCGGGCTTTTGGCCATAAGGATCGGAAAGGTCGTATTCGAACGGCCGGCCATTGTTCCACCAGCCGCCCTCATAGAGGAAGGTGCGCAGAGCCTTCATCTTCTCCATGCTGGTCGAAGCGGCATCCGGCGGCAGCGTGCCGAGCATCTTGCTGACCGTAACCACCATACTGTCGATCTCAGCGAGCCCTGCTGTCTCGTCGACCGAGGGATCGACGAACTTATCGACCAACAGCTTGGCACGAGCGAAGTCGGCCTTCCCGTCTGGCACGTTGATCAGCTTACGAACGAACGCCGCCGGGTTCGATCGGTCGATGTCGTCAGCTCGGGACAGGTTGCTCAACGCCACCAGCAGGAGCAACGCTGTTCCCAGCTTGACCACCAACCGGATCATTGTGCTCTCGCTCCCGATCATGGCGAAGCCTTGTCCTCGGCGCCGGCCGGATCCTTGGGAACAAACCTGCCCAGCACCGGATCCATGTAGCGTGCATTGAGATACAGCAGCCCGGTCTCTGGATCGAAGCGTTCGCCGATGTAGCTCTTCTGGGTCTGGAAGCCGGTGTTGAGGCGCTCGCCATAGGTGGCGTAGTTGGTGGCTTCCGCGATGGCGCCGGAGCCGTCAGTGACCATGCGCACCGAGGCCAGGTGATCGCGATGCAGGAAGAACTTTGTTG
>NZ_SRUZ01000228.1 GCF_004791165.1 Mesorhizobium sp. M8A.F.Ca.ET.218.01.1.1
ATTTGCAGTATGGAATTCCAATGCTCAGGTGAGACTTGACTCGGGATATCATGTCTCCCAGCCCAAAACTTGACAAACCGCTCTTCGCTCATGGATACAGCTTCGGTGCTAGCGAGAGAGATGCAGTTGCCCAGATTGGGATATTGATTGAGGAGCGGTTCGTAGGTTCCCATTTGACCGACGAGTGTAGTAACCGCCCGTCGCAAAGCGGGTGCCATATCGCGTATCCTATTTTCGATTTCAAGTTGAAAGGGATCCCTCTCAAGATCTGCAAGAAGG
>NZ_SRUZ01000229.1 GCF_004791165.1 Mesorhizobium sp. M8A.F.Ca.ET.218.01.1.1
AAGGCCGGCCCCGGCTTGGGAGGAGTTGGGGAGCACAGGGCCGGCCGCGACGCCGAGGCGTTGGGACTTGGCGGCGTCGAAAGCAGCGTCGAAATCATTGGAGTGCCCGGCGGCGGGCCGCTGCGTCTGCGCGACCGCTTCAGCCGTCACCGGTTCGCCGGGAACATCGAAAAACCAGCCATCATCCCAGGCGATGCCGCGTGCGATGGCGGCGTCGCGGATCGCCCGCATGTCGTCGAGTGACGGCGCCGTGCCGGTCTCCCACCGCGACACGCTGGC
>NZ_SRUZ01000230.1 GCF_004791165.1 Mesorhizobium sp. M8A.F.Ca.ET.218.01.1.1
CTGTTCGAAGGCTGCACTGGCTGCGCCTCCTGCCAGAAGCTGGTCGAGAAGATCATTTGGATCGCAGGCTCTTTAATCCTGGCGCAGAGCATTGGGGCTACAAGCTACGTAGTCGTGATTGTCTCAGCGACTTTAGCCAACTTTGATAGACGTTTAGAGCAAGCTGCCATGAGTATGGGGGCGGGTCCCGTCCAGACCTTCCGACGAGTAACTCTGCCTTTGATTCTGCTTGGTATCCTGGGAGGGGCCGTTTTTGCCTTCATTCATTCATTTGACGAA
>NZ_SRUZ01000231.1 GCF_004791165.1 Mesorhizobium sp. M8A.F.Ca.ET.218.01.1.1
ATTGCATTTCGCAATGGGGGCCGGCGTTCCGGCGCGAATACGAGGACCTGTCGCGGCTCGGCGGCATCTTCCCGGATGTGCCGGTCATCGCGCTGACGGCGACGGCGGACGAAGGGACGCGCGCCGACATCGAAGCCCGGCTGTTCGCCGGACGCGTCGAGACCCTGGTGCTGGGCTTCGACCGGCCGAACATCAAGCTTGCCATCGAGGCCAAACAGGACAGCAAGCGCCAGTTGCTGCGCTTCGTCGAGCGGCATCCCGGCCGCAGCGGCATCGTCT
>NZ_SRUZ01000232.1 GCF_004791165.1 Mesorhizobium sp. M8A.F.Ca.ET.218.01.1.1
GGCCCTTGCTTGTTCCGCGCGCGACGGGAAAGTCTCATGGTGCGTGCCGGTAAATTGCTGGCCCGTGCGCAACTCGGCGAGTACGGCTTTTACGTCAGCGACCGCGCATTGCATCCACTCGAGCTGCGGATTGGCAAAGCCCTTGCGCCTCAACGCGTTGCGTACGGCATGATCGGTGATGATGCCGCCGTCATCCCGTTCGGCGCACTCATCCAGCTCGATGGTGTAATTCGTGATGGCGGCTGTCTTGAGCTGTTCGGCGACGTGCTGCTTCACGTC
>NZ_SRUZ01000233.1 GCF_004791165.1 Mesorhizobium sp. M8A.F.Ca.ET.218.01.1.1
GGCAAAGCGAGACTTGAAGCGCTCCAAAATCGTGCGGCGATCGCCTTGGCTGCAAATGCGGTCAATCAGATCGCGAAACGCATGGTTGACCGTCGGCTCAATCGGGCCGGGACTGTCGAAGCGCCAGTTTCCATCAAATTGCAGCATTTGAACTACCTCGAAGCGTTGAAGCGGGCGATACGGCTCCGAGCGAAGGGGATTGAGAAAATGGAGATCGGCGAAGGCCTTTTGATTGTCAACGATCCGTGAAGGGATCACAACGTGAACAGGGCTAACTCC
>NZ_SRUZ01000234.1 GCF_004791165.1 Mesorhizobium sp. M8A.F.Ca.ET.218.01.1.1
CTACAGTGTCCGAGCTTGTGAACAACACCAATACACAAATCAACATCGTGTCGAAGCATATTAAAGACGTGAACGGACTTGTCAGTGAAAGCAAAGAAAAAATGACACAAATTAACCGTTTATTCGATGAAATCGTTCACAGCATGAAAGTCAGCAAAGAACAATCAGGAAAAATTGACGTCGATCTGCAGGCTTTTCTCGGAGGGCTCCAGGAGGTCAGCCGCGCCGTTTCTCATGTGGCTGCTTCTGTTGATTCGCTTGTCATTCTTACAGAAGAAT
>NZ_SRUZ01000235.1 GCF_004791165.1 Mesorhizobium sp. M8A.F.Ca.ET.218.01.1.1
TTCGTCAGCCATATCCACATTGGTGCGCGAGGCATCGTTCTGCAAAAGGTTCAGAAGTTTCCGGTCGATCCTGTCCATGCGGGCAGCATATCGCCCGCCGCCATCTTTGCAATAAAATTGCATGAAACTGCAATCTCTGACCGCAAATGCGAAGCGGCCTGGAGTAGTGGATGGAAACAACTTTCAGGGGAGCCTTGATATGTCAGTTCTACAGACCGTCTGGCAAAAAACGCGGGAAACGCTTGCAATCTACTGGGTGCTGGTGCGGATCACGGTCCC
>NZ_SRUZ01000236.1 GCF_004791165.1 Mesorhizobium sp. M8A.F.Ca.ET.218.01.1.1
GGATACGCGTATGAGGGGCACACATACGATCTGCCAAAGCCCAAAATTATGTTGATACCCGCGCCTCCGCTAGAGATACCCGGCGATGATTCCGGATATGATCTTAAGAAAGACTACTACAGGGTCTGGATCGTTGATAAACTCGACCAATGCGTCGAGTTCGAAATGAACCAGGGCTTTGTCGAACAGCTTGTTCTCGAGGCCAACCTTCCCGGTAAGCGCTCGCCGACCATGTACGCGGCCAGGCAGGCGCTTGGGCACCGCAGTGGCAGACTGACC
>NZ_SRUZ01000237.1 GCF_004791165.1 Mesorhizobium sp. M8A.F.Ca.ET.218.01.1.1
CTACGCCAAAAAAATCAGCCCCATGATCCATTAGATGACGCGCTATTTTCACACTGCCAAGCCCATAAGCATTTGCTTTTACGATTGGCATCACCGTTTTATTTGGATGTAATTTTTGAAAAACTTGAAAATTTGCCACAATTGCATTTAAATCTACGTTTAAATAGGTGGATCTATAATACTTATCAGTCATGAAACGAGACCTCCATTTCAAAAAATAAAATTACGCTTTGACATACATTAAGTTAAGTTTATAACAATTAAATAAAGATAGCCAAA
>NZ_SRUZ01000023.1 GCF_004791165.1 Mesorhizobium sp. M8A.F.Ca.ET.218.01.1.1
GCTGACCCAGGTCACCCGCTACGGCACCGATGCCACCGGCACCGCCGATGGCACCATCACCGGCGGCACCTCCAAGATCATCGGCCAGATGGCCTATCAGAACACAGATGGCGTGTATGCGACGGTGGCATCCGACATATACGGCGGTCAACCCCTCATCTGGGGAGACCGTGCTCTCGATAAGCCGCGCGAAGTTGGCGATCTCAACTTCGATGGAAGGGACGAAGTCTATGGCGATTATATTGAATCCAAAACGACCCGTAGCGGGGGCAGTAGTGGTGAAACAACAACCACCAAAAGAGTCTATAAGAGAGTAATTCGATTTGACTCTAGCGGCTCGCGCATCGACAGCAAGACAATACAAATTGACACGTTGGCACAGGATCCACCGGCTTACGCCGGATGGGATTTCTCGGGACCCGGACGCTTCCTTGGCTCCAAGAATGCCATGGATTTTTTTCTTTATGACAACAAGGTCAACAGCACAAACAACCAAGGTACTCCTATTTTCTATTCACCGACCGGTGCTCTCCTGCTGACCGACAGTCAGTTGGGTATGACGAAGTTCGACTGCAAACCCACGCCACCATCTGGATACGAAGCCGACTGTAATGCAGTTCCAGCGACCGTGACGGCACCATATCCTGACAGCATTTCCTTTGTCGCGGACGCCGACGGCGACGGCATCGATACGGTGAACATTCATGACTACAATGACCACGAGATCGGCGTCGGCGATTTCCTTGGGAATGGTCATCAACAGCCGCTCTTTCGCACGCCGGGTCCTGCTGCCCAAAAGGGCGTACTCTCGAACGGCAAGTGGCAGCGCAGCGGGACGTCACTCGGGATCAATTGTCCAACAGTGTTTTACCAAGGCAGTGGCACCTGCGCGCTGGTTGACCTCAATGGAGATGGCGCGACGGACTTACTCCGCTATGACGGCAATGGCGGTAATGTCTGGCTATGGTTGTCCACCGGTGTTGGCTTCAAAAGCTATTCGGTATCATCGATTTCTGCTGGATCCATAGTCTTGCGCGATTTCGACAATGATGGACGCATGGACGCCATCGTTATACCTAGCTCGCTAACACCGCCGCCGCCCCAGAGCAAAGGCTCGGTCAAAGTCTATTCACTTCGTCCTTCATCGACAGCGGTGGCGCCGGTGCAGTTCACATTGCCGACGCCGATCACAGCTGGCGTCGTTATTGGCGATTTCAACGGCGACGGCCTGCCTGATTTCACCAATTACACGAGCATGTTCATCTCGAATCCCGGTACGGGCAATCCGAATCTGGTTAAGCAGATCACGACGGAACTCGGGGGCACGGTGGCGGTGGAGTACACACCGTCGTCGACCTGGGCGAACAACTACCTGCCACAGGTGGTCCATGCGGTGACGAAGCTTTCGGTCGGCGACGGGCGCGGCCAGACGGCGGTGTCGACCTATCAGTATTCGGGCGGCACATACGACCCTGCGGCGCGCAAGTTCCTGGGCTTTGCCTCGATCGTCGAGACCAAGCCGCTGGCCAATGGCGAGACGGCGCCCTCGACGGTGACGACCACCTATCGCCAGGACCTGGCGAGCTACGGCCTGCCGTCGCTGACGGTGTGGAAGGATGGCGCCGGCGCTGTCCACAAGCAGGTGGCCGAGACCTATGCGGTCAATGTGGCGAGCAAACCTTACACGGTGCAGAACACGGCGACCGACACGACGCTGACCGAGAATGTTTCACGCACATTGCGGGTCGAGCGGGGCTTCGACGCCTACAACAACATCACCAGCCTGAAGGACTATGGCCGCACCGATGCCAGCGGCGACGAGACCTGGACCCAGAAGTGGTTTGCCCCGAACGCGTCCGCCTACACCGTGTCGCTGCCACGTATCGAGACCGTCCAGGCAGGGCTCGACAACTCGTTCCCGTTCATCCGCTACAAGGCGAGCTTCTACGATAACCAGCACGCCGACAACAACACGCCGCCGACCAAGGGCAACCTCACCTGGATGGCGGACTACAACGATCTCTATGGGACGCCGCAGAAAGCCACACACCAGTTCTTCGCCTATGACAGCTACGGCAACAGGATCTCCGCCAGCAACGGCCTCGGCCACAAGACCGAATGGGATTATGATGCGACCTATCACCTCTATCCCATAACCGAGCGGGCGCCGCGCTATTTTGCCACCGGCGGCCAGAGCGCCGACACGCGCTTCGTCTCCAGCGCGACCTACAATCCCGTCTGCGGGCTGCCGGCGACCAAAACCGATCCGAACGGCATCGTGAAGACCTTCACCTACGATCCGTTCTGCCGGCCCTACCAGGTCTCGCAGAGCGTCACCGGGGCCTATGTCGCGACGCGCTTCGAGAACGAAGGCAATCCGGGCCTTCAATCGATCGCAACATACA
>NZ_SRUZ01000238.1 GCF_004791165.1 Mesorhizobium sp. M8A.F.Ca.ET.218.01.1.1
AACATCTTCCGCGTGCCGAACCACGGGCGTCCGGTGACCTGTTTCGAGATGGCGGGCATGCCCTCCGAGGTGGTCAATTCGGTCTGCTCGGTGCTGGCGCGTCTCGCCTTCGACCTTGCGCTTTGGAGCGAGGGCCGGCTGCGGTTGCTCTTGTTGTGCGAGGAAGCCCACCGCTACATGCCGGCCGATCCGCGCCTCGGCTTCGCGCCGACCAGGCACGCCCTGTCGCGCATTGCCAAGGAAGGCCGCAAATATGGCTGCTACCTCCGAGGTAGCAG
>NZ_SRUZ01000239.1 GCF_004791165.1 Mesorhizobium sp. M8A.F.Ca.ET.218.01.1.1
CCATCCTCGGTGATCGGCGGCACCTCGCTGTTCGGCGCCATAGGCTCGGTGCATGGGCCGCTGATAGGCTCCTTCATCCTCTCCACGATCAACAACGGCGCCAACCTGCTCAACGTCAACACCTTCTGGCAGCGCGTCATCACCGGCGTTTTGATCATCGTCATCGTCTACTTCGACGGCCTGCGCCGTCGCGGCAAGTGAACCATCGTTGAAGCATCGCGTCGGCCCCATCGGCCTGCGCACTTTCTTGAACATCGGATTTGCCCATGAAAGCCGTC
>NZ_SRUZ01000240.1 GCF_004791165.1 Mesorhizobium sp. M8A.F.Ca.ET.218.01.1.1
ACCGGCTTGCCGGCCTAGCGGTGGCCGAGTCGGAACCGCCGCCAGTCGTCGTCCACCGACTGCAACGCAGGCCCTATGGCGTTGGCCTGCACGCCCTTGGGCCTTGAAGCCGGCGCGTCCATAGACCGATTGGGCAGCCGGGTGGTCATGGGTATCGGTGTGAAGCCAAAGCCGTTGCGGCCGATGCGACCACGCCATGCGCACGGCCCGGGCGAGCAGGAACGGCCCCAGCCGCTTCCCCTGAAAAGCCGAACCAGGCCGAAATGCACAAGCTCGAT
>NZ_SRUZ01000241.1 GCF_004791165.1 Mesorhizobium sp. M8A.F.Ca.ET.218.01.1.1
GCGGCCAGGTACGTCAACATCGAGGTCGCCAAGGCCGAAGGCTACCAGCAGCTCTTCGAATGCACGACGCATGACGAGCACGGCACGATGGGGGTCCACTTCATCCATCCGGGCCGTGCCGGCGATGGCAAGCTCGTGCTCGCCGAGCCGGACGTGCTGACCTACGAGCCGGAGCCGGACGGCTCCATGCAGCTCGTCGGCATGGAATACATCGTCTTCGAGAAGGATTGGAAGGGCAAGGGCGTTCCCGAGTTCCTCGGCCGCACCCTGCAGCGCAA
>NZ_SRUZ01000242.1 GCF_004791165.1 Mesorhizobium sp. M8A.F.Ca.ET.218.01.1.1
ATGTCCGGGCGTGCCTGTCACCGCCTGCGCGATCATGCGGCCGTCGGGGTGGAAGTAGCCGGCAGAAAGGTCGCCCGATTCGCGGACGATCGGGCTGAATGCCGTGCGGCGTAAGGCCTGGGCCTGTTCCTCGACAACGGCGATAAGGCGGTTCCACATGATCTGGAACTCGATCTCGCCAATCTGCTGGATTTCAGGGCTGACGGTCATCTGTCGCTCCCTTGCGATCGGACTGTCGGGCCGCTTGTGCGGCAAGATTGGTCAGGACCAGATGGCCG
>NZ_SRUZ01000243.1 GCF_004791165.1 Mesorhizobium sp. M8A.F.Ca.ET.218.01.1.1
CTGAAAGTGATTGTAGCTCAGATTCAGAAGCAAATGCGTTACCAATAATAAAATCATCTACTAAATTCGTCATTAATAAATGCTTAACTTGTACTGCTATAGGTAAATTTCTATGACTTTCTAATGTAGGTAACCCTTCCATAATCATCCAAGGTCCAACTGTTGCCTCTTGTGAAGTAACAAAAGCTGCAGTGTGAACATTATTTCTTTTATAAGCCTCACTCGTATTTACAAAATGTTGATATGATAAGCCAGTATAGGTTTGAGGATAAAAATTG
>NZ_SRUZ01000244.1 GCF_004791165.1 Mesorhizobium sp. M8A.F.Ca.ET.218.01.1.1
ATTTCACTTAGCTATTAAATTACCAACTAAAACAGATTTAGCAGACTTACTTGTACAATTAAGTGAATATAAAATACCAATCAACGGTGGAGAACATGATATTTCAACTTCATTATATTTAGAAGATACTGAAGGAAATGGTTTAGAGTTTTATGTAGACAATCCAATTGATGAATGGTCTATTGAAAATGAAAAAGCAGTATTAGAAACAAAACCATTAAATGTACCTAAATTATTAACATATGTCTCAGATGAGAAATGGCAAGGCATTCCTGATG
>NZ_SRUZ01000245.1 GCF_004791165.1 Mesorhizobium sp. M8A.F.Ca.ET.218.01.1.1
GGCGCCTCACGCATGAAACGATAAGCGACGAGCCTACCGGCTGGCCCGCAGGCGATCAGTCTATCGGCGTGCTGTTCGAGCAGCCTGCATCATCTTTCGCCGCCTGGCGCGCCTTCAGCGCTTGGAGCCAGGGCGATGATGACGCGTATCGCGCCTGGACGGACACTTTCAAGACACTGCAAGGCGCGAGCCAGTAGGCACCGCAAGTCTAGGCCTGACTGCTCGGCGCCGAGATCGCTCTTTGTTCATTCGTCAATGACGGAATCCAAGGATTTCGC
>NZ_SRUZ01000246.1 GCF_004791165.1 Mesorhizobium sp. M8A.F.Ca.ET.218.01.1.1
TGATAGATGTGCGGCCATAAAACTGGCAACCGCTTCGACCTTTGCGGGGCGCGAACGCGCCGATGGCGTGACGAAGTACAGCGCGCCCCTTGGCAAAGTCCAGTCGGTCAGGACCGCCTCCAGGCGCCCGTCGACAAGGTATTCGCTGGCAATGAATTCCGGCAGCTGGGCGATCGCGGTTCCGGCCAGCACGGTCGGAACAAGGGCGTCGGAATTGGTAACCCGCAACGGCCCCGACGGTGTGACAACCTCTTCATCACCAGCGGCATTGCTGAAAC
>NZ_SRUZ01000247.1 GCF_004791165.1 Mesorhizobium sp. M8A.F.Ca.ET.218.01.1.1
TATGCGTGTCGCCATTGTCGACATCGGTGTCGTTGGAAAGCACATTGCCGCTCACCGGATTGGGATCGGCCAGCGTGTTGGTGTCTTCCTTCACCGCCGCCGCATCGGCCACCGCCACCGGCGCGTCGTTGGTGCCGGTGATGGTGATGGTCAGGTTGGCGGACGAAGAGCCGCCGTGGTTGTCCGAGTTGGTGTAGCTGAAGACGTCGGTGACGGTGGCGCCTTCGGCAAGCTGCTGCACCGAGGCCAGGC
>NZ_SRUZ01000024.1 GCF_004791165.1 Mesorhizobium sp. M8A.F.Ca.ET.218.01.1.1
GCTGACCCAGGTCACCCGCTACGGCACCGATGCCACCGGCACCGCCGATGGCACCATCACCGGCGGCACCTCCAAGATCATCGGCCAGATGGCCTATCAGAACACAGATGGCGTGTATGCGACGGTGAGTGGCCCGTTCCCTAAAGCACCAGGGCAGGTCGGCGATTTGGACTTCGATGGTCGGGACGAGGTCTTCGGCGTGTCGACCAGCAGCACCTACAACAGCGGTGGTCACGACGGCTCGTCTAGCACGACCTACAATCGCTCAGCGTCTATCCGCAAATTCAACACGACCGGATCGCTGTTCACCACGAACACGATTGCACTCGCCTCATGGACCGTCTGGTCTGGGCAGCCCAGCAATCCCCCGAGCATTTTTATGCAACCGGGCCGCTTCCTTGCGACAAAGGACACGATGGACTTTGCGAAATCGGCAACAAGCTACGAGGTTAATGGCGCCACTGGTCAAACTACCCCCCATACGTCCAATTCGGTGATCAAGACCGATGACTCTTTAGCTTTGACCAACGCTGCCTGCTCGCCGACGGCGCCGACAGGCTACGAAGCGATTTGTAGCGCTCTTTCCGGCAATGCAGTAGTTGCGGACGCTGACGGCAACGGAGTTGATGCTGTAAACGCCAAAAACACCAATTATCAAGTCAACGGGATTGGTGACTTCCTCGGTAATGGCAAGCAGCAGCCGCTCTTTTGGGGGCCCAACGGAACGTCAACGAGGGGCGTGCTTTCGAACGGCCAGTGGCAGCCGGGACAGACCGCGTTCGGCATTGCATGCTCCACAGGGGCGTATTCAGGCGGTCCGGGCAGTTGCGCGCTGGCGGACGTCAATGGCGACGGGGCGACGGACGCCGTTCTCTATAACGGCACCAACGGCAACACTCAGGTCTGGCTTTCGACCGGGTCCGGCTTCAAAAGCTACACGGTCTCTGCGATGGCCGGCGCCTCTGCTGTCGTGCGCGACTTCGACAACAGCGGCAAGGCCTCCATCATCACCATTGGTGGCACGATCACGTCGCAGCCGGGCAGAACCGGCACGGTGAGAGTGTTCTCGCTTCGTGCTTCCTCGACGGCGATGACGCCGGTGCAGTTCACGTTTTCCACGACGCTAAGCGCTGGAACCGTGGTCGGCGACTTCAACGGCGACGGTCTGCCGGACTTTACCGACTACAACAACATGTTCATCTCTAACCCCGGCACTGGCAATCCGAACCTGTTGAAGCAGATCACGACGGAACTCGGCGGCACGGTTGCGGTGGAGTACACGCCGTCCTCGACCTGGACGAACACCTACCTGCCGCAGGTGGTGCATGCGGTGACGAAGCTTTCGGTGGGCGACGGCCGCGGCCAGACGGCGGTGTCGAGCTACACCTATGCCGGCGGCACCTACGATCCGGCGGCGCGCAAGTTTTTGGGCTTTGCCTCGATCGTCGAGACCAAGCCGCTGGCCAGTGGCGAGACGGCCCCGTCGAAGATCGAGACGACCTATCGCCAGGATCTGGCGAGCTATGGCCTGCCGTCGCTGACGGTGTGGAAGGATGGCGCCGGCACCGTGCATAAGCAGGTGGCCGAGACCTACACGGTCAACACGGCGAGCAAGCCCTACACGGTGCAGAACACGGCGACCGACACGACGCTGATCGAGAATGTTTCGCGCACGCTCAGGGTTGAGCGGGGCTTCGACGCCTATAACAATGTCGTCAGCCTCAAGGACTACGGCCGCACCGATGTCAGCGGCGACGAGACCTGGACCCAGAAGTGGTTTGCGCCGAACACCAGCGCTTACATCGTATCGCTGCCACGCACCGAGACGATGCAGGCAGGGTTTACCGCATCGCTGCCCTACATCAAGCTCCGCTACAGCTTCTACGACAACCAGCATAGCGACGTTACGGCACCACCGATCAAGGGCAATCTGACGTGGTCGGTCGACTACGCCGACATCACAACGCAAAGAGCAGTCCAGCAGGTCATTGCCTATGACAGCTATGGCAACAAGATCGCGGTCAACAACACGCTCGGCCACAGGACCGAATGGGATTATGACCCGACCTATCACCTCTATCCCATAACGCAGCGGGCGCCGCGCTATTTTGCCACCGGCGGCCAGAGCGCCGACACGCGCTTCGTCTCGACCGCCACCTACAATCCCGTCTGCGGGCTGCCGGCAACGAAGACTGACTTCAACGGCCTGGTGAAGACCTTCACCTACGATCCGTTCTGCCGGCCCTACCAGGTCTCGCAGAGCGTCACCGGGGCCTATGTCGCGACGCGCTTCGAGAACGAAGGCAATCCGGGCCTTCAATCGATCGCAACATACA
>NZ_SRUZ01000248.1 GCF_004791165.1 Mesorhizobium sp. M8A.F.Ca.ET.218.01.1.1
GCACCGAGGCCAGGCCATTGTCGAGCGTATAGCTGTAGCTGCCGTCGCTGTTGAGATGCAGCGTGCCATAGGTGCCGACCAGGTCGTTGCCGACATTGCCAGCCGAGCCGTTGACGGCGCTGACGCTATGCGTGTCGCCATTGTCGACATCGGTGTCGTTGGAAAGCACATTGCCGCTCACCGGATTGGGATCGGCCAGCGTGTTGGTGTCTTCCTTCACCGCCGCCGCATCGGCCACCGCCACCGGCGC
>NZ_SRUZ01000249.1 GCF_004791165.1 Mesorhizobium sp. M8A.F.Ca.ET.218.01.1.1
CCGAGGCCAGGCCATTGTCGAGCGTATAGCTGTAGCTGCCGTCGCTGTTGAGATGCAGCGTGCCATAGGTGCCGACCAGGTCGTTGCCGACATTGCCAGCCGAGCCGTTGACGGCGCTGACGCTGTGGGTGTCGCCATTGTCGACATCGGTGTCGTTGGAAAGCACATTGCCGCTCACCGGATTGGGATCGGCCAGCGTGTTGGTGTCTTCCTTCACCGCCGCCGCATCGGCCACCGCCACCGGCGCGTC
>NZ_SRUZ01000250.1 GCF_004791165.1 Mesorhizobium sp. M8A.F.Ca.ET.218.01.1.1
TCACCGGATTGGGATCGGCCAGCGTGTTGGTGTCTTCCTTCACCGCCGCCGCATCGGCCACCGCCACCGGCGCGTCATTGGTGCCGGTGATGGTGATGGTCAGGTTGGCGGACGAAGAGCCGCCGTGGTTGTCCGAGTTGGTGTAGCTGAAGACGTCGGTGACGGTGGCGCCTTCGGCAAGCTGCTGCACCGAGGCCAGGCCAT
>NZ_SRUZ01000251.1 GCF_004791165.1 Mesorhizobium sp. M8A.F.Ca.ET.218.01.1.1
TGAGATGCAGCGTGCCATAGGTGCCGACCAGGTCGTTGCCGACATTGCCAGCCGAGCCGTTGACGGCGCTGACCGTGTGGGTGTCGCCATTGTCGACATCGGTGTCGTTGGAAAGCACATTGCCGCTCACCGGATTGGGATCGGCCAGCGTGTTGGTGTCTTCCTTCACCGCCGCCGCATCGGCCACCGCCACCGGCGCGTC
>NZ_SRUZ01000025.1:0-1732 GCF_004791165.1 Mesorhizobium sp. M8A.F.Ca.ET.218.01.1.1
ACGTCAACGGAGTTGCCGGCGCCGACATCGTCTGGACGCTGGCCGGGCCGACCCAGATCACCGGCTCGATCAACGGCATCGACGCCATCCATATCGACCTGGTCGCATCGTCGCTGCCAATCCTGGCGGGCACCAACGGCTCGGCGACAGTCAATGTGACGCTGCTCGACAACTTCCCGCATCCCGACGCGGGTGGACAGAATGTCATCAACCTGACCGGCATCAATGTGGTCGCTACCGATTCGGACGGAGACCAGGCGAGCGCGACGGTTCAGGTCAATGTTACAGACGACGTGCCGACGGCGGTTGCCGACAGTGCGACGCAGACGACCGAGAATGCGCCTGTGACGGTGAACGTGTTCGCCAACGACGTGCCTGGCGCGGACGGAGTGAACATCACCGATCCGACCAAGGTGAGCTATGTGGCGGGATCGCTGGCGGGCGGCACCGGAACGGTCACCTACCACAATGATGGCACCTTCACCTACGCGCCGGTCGCCGGCGAGGAAGGGACGGTGACGTTCCAGTACCAGATCGTCGACGGTGACGGCGATCCGTCGGTGACCACGGTGACGATCAACCTGCTGAAGGATTCGACGCCGACGCTCGTGATCGCCGCGGGTTCGGACACCAGCGTGAACGAGGCTGGCCTTCCGGTGCGCGGCATCGAGCCGGCAGGTTCCGGCGAGATTGCCGACCATGATGGGACCAACAACAGCGATCCGAGCGAAACGGCGACGGGCGCGCTGACGATCACGACGGGCAGCGACACGATCGGCCACCTTTACGTGACCGACAAGAACAACCTCCAGGTGGAAGTGACCAATGGCGGCCTGGTGCATGGCCAGTATGGCGACCTGACGATCACCGGCACGCCGGCGACAGGCTACACCTATTCCTACACGCTGCTGGACAACACCTCGGGCAACACTACCCATGACGACTTCGCCGTCCAGGTGGTCGATTCCGACGGTGATCCGGCCTCCACGACGCTCTCCATCGCCATCGTCGACGACGTGCCGACGGCGGTTGCCGACAGTGCGACGCAGACGACCGAGAATGCGCCTGTGACGGTGAACGTGTTCGCCAACGACGTGCCTGGCGCGGACGGAGTGAACATCACCGATCCGACCAAGGTGAGCTATGTGGCGGGATCGCTGGCGGGCGGCACCGGAACGGTCACCTACCACAATGATGGCACCTTCACCTACGCGCCGGTCGCCGGCGAGGAAGGGACGGTGACGTTCCAGTACCAGATCGTCGACGGTGACGGCGATCCGTCGGTGACCACGGTGACGATCAACCTGCTGAAGGATTCGACGCCGACGCTCGTGATCGCCGCGGGTTCGGACACCAGCGTGAACGAGGCTGGCCTTCCGGTGCGCGGCATCGAGCCGGCAGGTTCCGGCGAGATTGCCGACCATGATGGGACCAACAACAGCGATCCGAGCGAAACGGCGACGGGCGCGCTGACGATCACGACGGGCAGCGACACGATCGGCCACCTTTACGTGACCGACAAGAACAACCTCCAGGTGGAAGTGACCAATGGCGGCCTGGTGCATGGCCAGTATGGCGACCTGACGATCACCGGCACGCCGGCGACAGGCTACACCTATTCCTACACGCTGCTGGACAACACCTCGGGCAACACTACCCATGACGACTTCGCCGTCCAGGTGGTCGATTCCGACGGTGATCCGGCCTCCACGACGCTCTCCATCGCCATCAT
>NZ_SRUZ01000025.1:1829-2127 GCF_004791165.1 Mesorhizobium sp. M8A.F.Ca.ET.218.01.1.1
CGACAGGCTACACCTATTCCTACACGCTGCTGGACAACACCTCGGGCAACACTACCCATGACGACTTCGCCGTCCAGGTGGTCGATTCCGACGGTGATCCGGCCTCCACGACGCTCTCCATCGCCATCATCGATGACGTGCCGACGGCGGTTGCCGACACGGACAGCGTCTCGGAAGGCGGCACGGCGAGCGGCAACGTGATTACCGGCGTCGGCAGCGACGGCAATGCGGCCGGCGCCGACACCAAGGGTGCCGACGGCGCCGCGGTGAGCGGCGTGACGGGTTCTGGGGCAACGAC
>NZ_SRUZ01000026.1 GCF_004791165.1 Mesorhizobium sp. M8A.F.Ca.ET.218.01.1.1
GCGGGAGAGGGCTACCGCCAATACAGCGCTGTTGTAGAGATCGTCTGCTAACGGGGAAGCTTTTGTCAGAAACAACGTCACTGCTTGGGATTCCCGAAAGTGTCCCGATTTAGCATAAAGACTTGGAGGTCCGTTTTATATCCACTTGGGTGGCAGTTCGAGCACGTTAGCAGATTGTTGAAGAAGTCTCGGAGATGCCTGTTTTGACTCTGATTTGTGCTCGGTCTGATTCTGATACGTTCCGTGAACAAAACAGGTTTTCAACAGCCTGTTAGGTTCTGCTCGATGCTGGGGCTCCTCGTCATGGAGCGTTTCTAAGACTCCATCAGAGACCTGCTCCGGTCATAGCTCTAGTGGCAGTTCTAGGCGTTCCGCGTTGTAAATACCATTGGGCAAGATGGGCATTCGAAATAGCTAGGGTATTCGGCGAGACCGGACGACGCGGGCTTGGCGGAATTTGCCGCGGGTGTTCCGTTGAGAGGTGCCACGGGACAGCAGGTAGAATACTCTTTCCGCTGGAAATATAGTTGTGGACAACTCTTGTGTGGCGGGGCTGTGTCGTATCCAGAAAATGAAAGGCGAGTATCGATAAGCAACTTGGCTTGGGGGAATCATGAACCGGTTGCTTGTTGGCGCGGCAGTGCTTGCCGCGAGTGTCGTCGGCGCGGATATTTCTGTTGTCGGCTATATTAGCGGAAGTGCAGTCATAGCAGCCGTCGCGCAGGAAAGCCAAGGCTCTTCTGCCGATACAGGAACTTCTACCGGCGGCTTCAGCAACGGCGGGGCGGCACTTGGCTCGGGCGGGCAGGCGGCGGGCAGCACGACGCCCTCTGGCTCGACGTCGGCGCAGACGCCTTCAACCGGCTCGGATGGCGCATCAGGGACCGACAGTCCCGATGCGGCTGCCAAGGTTGGCGCCAAGCCGGCCGACGGCAAGTCCACGAGCGCGAAGACGACGGATGCCAAGGCTGGCACAGCGGCGAAGACAACCGATACGCAAGCCGCGCCCGAGGAACCTGCCGCGGCAACGGCGGCTGCCACAACGACAACCACGACCAGCGGCGATCCCGAGGCAGTCGGCACGCCGAAGGTCGACCTTCCCAAGGCTGCCGGCAATGGCAATCTCGGCTATTCGATCGCCATCGACGTGCCGGCCTTCCATGGCATCGAGCCGCAGATTGCCCTCAACTACAATTCCTCGCGCAAGACCAAGCTCGGCGGTCTCTATCAGGGCTGGCTGGGCTATGCCTGGGGCCTCGACGGTTTCGATGTCATTGAGCGGGCGACACCCGGTTACGGCATGCCGGCATACGATGCCAACGACATCTACCTGCTCGATGGCCAGGCCATGGTCACCTGCGTTGCCGGCATGGTCTCGCCATCTTGTTCGACCGGCGGCACGCATGCGACGGAGAACGAGAGCTATCGCCGCATTGAGCTGAACGGCACCACCAACGAATGGAAGGTGACCGACAGGGATGGCACCGTCTCGACCTTCCGCTCTGTGGCCGCTGTTGCCAATCTGACGCCAACCGCCGGCACGCCGGCCTATGATCTTGCCATGAGCTACCGCTGGCTGCTCACCTCGGTCGCCGATACCAATGGGAACACGGTCACCTACAGCTACACCTGTCCGGCGAGCCCGGTCTGCTATCCCGATGCCGTCAGCTACAACGGCACGGTGGTAAAATTCTACTACGAGACCCGTCCGGACCTGATCCTGATGGGCAATGGCCGCGACATTTCCGAGACCAGCCAGCGCATCAAGACGATCGGTGTCTTAGTCTCGGGCGCCGTGCGCGGCGCCTACAAGCTGACCTATGACCAGGCGCCGTTCTCCAACACCTCGCGGCTGACCCAGGTCACCCGCTACGGCACCGATGCCACCGGCACCGCCGATGGCACCATCACCGGCGGCACCTCCAAGATCATCGGCCAGATGGCCTATCAGAACACAGATGGCGTGTATGCGACGGTG
>NZ_SRUZ01000027.1 GCF_004791165.1 Mesorhizobium sp. M8A.F.Ca.ET.218.01.1.1
CGTCAGATGCCGCCGCCATTGTCATATTGCTCTTCGGCAATGTCACGCTCGTCCAGCCAGTGTTCCAGGGTATCTACCATCTCTTCGGCCGACTTGCCGAGCGTCTTGAGATGGATCTCCGGTTTCTCCGGTGCTTCGTAAGGAGAATCGACACCGGTGAAATTCTTGATCTCGCCATTCAGCGCGCGGGCGTAGAGACCCTTCGGGTCACGCCTGGCGCATTCCTCGAAAGGCGTGTCGACAAACACCTCGATGAACTCGCCATCGGCCATCAATTCCCTGGCCATGCGCCGCTCGGCGCTGAACGGCGAAATGAAGGAGACAATGACGATCAGCCCGGCATCGGCCATCAGCTTGGCCACTTCGGCGACGCGGCGAATGTTCTCGACGCGATCGGCATCGGTGAATCCGAGGTCGCGGTTGAGACCGTGACGGACATTGTCGCCATCGAGAATATAGGTATGGCGGCCTGTGGCGAACAGCTTCTTCTCGAACAGGTTGGCGATGGTAGACTTGCCGGAACCCGAAAGCCCCGTGAACCAGAACACGGCCGGCCGCTGGTTCTTCATGTCGGCGCGCACGCGCTTGCCGACATCGAGCGATTGCCAATGGATGTTTTCGGCGCGGCGCAGCGAGTGCACGATCATGCCGGCGCCAACCGTGGCGTTGCTGATGCGATCGATCAGGATAAAGGCGCCAGTGGTCCGGTTCTCGCCAAACGGGTCGAAGGCAATCGGCGCCCGCGTCGAGATGTTGCAGATGCCGACTTCATTCATCTCGAGCGACTTGGCCGCCTCATGGCCAAAGTCGTTGACGTTGATGCGGTATTTCAAGTCGGTGACGGTGGCGCTGGTCTGATCGGTCTCGGTGCGCAGGATATAGGAGCGGCCCGGCAGCAGCGCATGCTCGTCGAACCAGACGATGTTGGCGGCGAACTGGTCGGCGACCTGCGGCCGCGCGGCCGGCGAAACCAGCATGTTGCCCCTGGAAACCTCGACCTCGTCGTCAAGGACGAGCGTTATGGCCTGGCCGGCCACCGCCTGTTTGAGATCGCCGCCATAGGCGACGATGCGTTTGACATGCGAGGACTTGCCCGATTTGGCGACGACGACCTCGTCGCCTTGCGCAATGGTGCCGGACGCGATGGTGCCGGCGAAGCCGCGAAAATCGAGATTGGGGCGATTGACGTACTGAACCGGAAAGCGGAACGGCAGCTCGGCGGTGACTTCGTCGACCGAGACGGTTTCGAGTTGCTCGATCAGCGTCGGGCCGGAATACCACTTCATGCTGTCCGAGCGGCGGCTGACATTGTCGCCATAACGGGCCGACATCGGGATCGGCACCATGGTCTGGAAACCGAGATCGCCTGAGAACTGCCGGTAGTCCTCGACGATGCTGTCGAAGACCGCCTGGTCGAAATCGACAAGATCGATCTTGTTGACCGCCAGCACGATGTGGCGAATGCCGAGCAGCGAGGCGATGATCGAATGGCGCCGGGTCTGGCGCAGCATACCCTGCCGGGCATCGATCAGCACGATCGCCAGATCGGCGGTCGAGGCACCGGTCGCCATGTTGCGGGTATATTGTTCGTGGCCGGGCGTGTCGGCGACGATGAACTTGCGCTTCGGCGTGGCGAAGAAGCGGTAGGCGACGTCGATTGTGATGC
This sequence comes from Mesorhizobium sp. M8A.F.Ca.ET.218.01.1.1, assembly GCF_004791165.1. Classification (GTDB taxonomy): domain Bacteria; phylum Pseudomonadota; class Alphaproteobacteria; order Rhizobiales; family Rhizobiaceae; genus Mesorhizobium. Next base: position 1,667 of record NZ_SRUZ01000027.1, read on the forward strand.
CTTGCTCGCGCTCGGCCTCGAGGCCATCAACCAGCAGCGCGAAGTCGATGTCGTCGCCCGTCGTGCCGTGCTTTCGCGAATCGCGTTCGAGCGCGGCGAGCTGGTCCTCGAAAATCTGCTTGGTGTCGGACAACAGCCGACCGATCAACGTCGACTTACC
>NZ_SRUZ01000028.1 GCF_004791165.1 Mesorhizobium sp. M8A.F.Ca.ET.218.01.1.1
GCAGCGCGAAGTCGATGTCGTCGCCCGTCGTGCCGTGCTTTCGCGAATCGCGTTCGAGCGCGGCGAGCTGGTCCTCGAAAATCTGCTTGGTGTCGGACAACAGCCGACCGATCAACGTCGACTTACCGTCGTCGACCGAACCGCAGGTCAGGAAGCGCAGCAGCGACTTCTTCTCTTGCGCCGCCAGATAGTCGCGGACGCTTCTCGCGGTGGAAAAGGACAAGTCAGGGATTGGCGTCCGGCGATCCTCATCCACGGCAGTCGGCCGCGATGCAATCCGAAAGGCGGGCCTGTGCTAGGCCGAGCGATCCGATCTGGTTCCTGATGGACATGGTCGTCTCCAACCCTATCACTGGCTCTTCATAACCTCCTCCTCGCCGCTGTCTTCCCACGATCTGCGCTTCCGGAAGATCAGACAAGAAGACTGCTGGATCATCATACCGCATTGGGGCACCTCCATGGAATGGTCCAATCAATGGGTCAGGTTCGCCTGACACTGCGCCAGGATCATCATGATCAAAGCCCATCCGCTCGGCCAAATGTGACCCGTTACGGGTCAGTACGCCTGGCACCGCAATTGCATTGATAGAGTGTGGGCTGGGACGAGGTCCGTCGCCTCGCAAATGGGGCGGCGGGCCTTTAGCAACGAGGGGCTTTGACGGAGCGGCCCGGCACCCCTTTGTTGGGATGGGGCTAGGACACCGGGCCTAACCGACGGGCTGTTTGTGAGAAACGGCGCCGGGGCTGAGGGACTATATGCGCTCATGCTGAATACGCGCAAAGCATACGAACGAAGTATGAGAGCGACAATTCGGGGGGCAGCCGATGGCCGATAAGCCGGTGACGACCGACGTCGAACCCGCGCTGGTGCTGATTATGACCCAGCGGGAGGAGGAGTAGCGGCGGCGACAGCGCACCTTCGGTTCGATATAGCTAACGCTTGTCGTTTCGCGGCTTGCACTACGCTTTAGCGGAACCAAAAAAGAGGACACGGGCGTGCTTCGTCGGTCGGCTCCGGTCTGGCTGTTCGCGGCATATCTGCGCGTCCAGTATGCACTGCAACAGCAACCCGCTTCGAACGGGACGCTTTGCAGATGGCACGACAGGTCTCGCTGGTGATCGAGGCAGAACTTGTCAATCTGCAGACCATTCTTGACGGTCTCTCAAAATCGGCCACTCTCGCCAATGGCAATCTAAAAGCGCACGATATCTTACACGGAGCGGCGCCGATCTTGGCGATCTGATTCCATTGCCGTCATGGGGCCAAGGATCCAAAGGATCGCACAAAGCCACTGTGCCTGGAATGGGCTGCATACTCATCTTATTAGTGCGGGGAAATTATGTGCAATTACAGGTTGTCGTACCTTTGGATATATTAGTCACCTAAGATATAATTACCAAATTGTTAACCAGGATTAATGCGCCTTTTCCACAGCATCGTACTATGCACTCCAGGTTGGGTTACCTCCATAGGGCGCGGAAGCCATACGTCGGTGTGTTGGGACGGCGTATGTCCTACTCCTTGAATCCAATCTTCGGTCAACATCTAGTCAGCCTGACAGACGATGAGCGTATTAGTTCACGCCTTTGACATGCTTTGCTAGGGAGCCAAACCAAAGAGGAGAAAAGCAAGTCAGCGCGATGGAGAGGAGTAGGTAAAGCGATGGCACACCCCCAAATTTCCGATTTTTGGAACGATGCAACAAAACCGTTACACAATGGACATCTGCCGGACGCGAATGGTCTTGGCAGGTCCGATCTCGACGAAGGACGTCCGAGCGAAGGCTTGGTTATGATTGTCG
>NZ_SRUZ01000029.1 GCF_004791165.1 Mesorhizobium sp. M8A.F.Ca.ET.218.01.1.1
TGTCCGAACCGGATAGATAGGTAACAGAATGGACCGATAGCATGGGTGACAGTTTTCTTGTCCGCCGGGAGGACCGGCGATGGTTTGGCGAGAAACTGGGATCATGGACGAGCGGCTACGGTTTGTTGTGGATTGCCTTTCGGGTGAAGAGACGATGATCGAGCTCTGTGCGTCTTATGGGATATCGCGCAAGACCGGCTACAAATGGCTTGGACGCTATCGCGCGTTCGGCCCGGAAGGTTTGCACGATCTGCCTCGCGCGCCGCTCAATCACGGCCGGGCGACGGCGCTGGACCTGGTGGAGCGGATCGTTGCCGCCAAGGAGGTGCATCCGCTGTGGGGGCCAAAGAAGATCGTGGCGCGTCTCAAGCGCACGGCTCCCGAGCTGGTTTGGCCGTCGGCCTCGACGGTGGGCGCGATCCTTGCACGGCACGGGCTTGTCGGCGCCCGCAAGCGGCCACGTCTGCGAGCCTGTGGCAACGGACCGTGGCCGGAGCCGCAAGGGCCGAATGCGGTGTGGACTGGCGATCACAAGGGGTGGTTCCGGACTGCCGACGGGTGGCGCTGCGATCCGTTGACGGTGATGGATGCCTCGAGCCGCTACCTTCTGGCGCTCGAAGCGACGGGCTCGACGGCGGACGCCGAGGCCTGGCCGGTGTTCGAGCGGCTGTTTGAGGAGCATGGCCTGCCGGATCGCTTCAGAAGCGACAATGGCTCGCCCTTCGCGTCGGCCGGCGTCACCGGGCTGACGCCGCTTGCGGTGCGCTTCATCAAGCTCGGCATCACGCTGGAACGGATCGCGCCCGGCAAGCCACAGCAGAACGGTCGCCACGAGCGCTTCCATCTGACCATGCTGCCACTGGCCAAGGACCCGGAGGCCGACAGAACGGCTCAGGGCCGGGCCTTCGAAGCCTTCCGGCGCAGCTACAATGAGGAGCGTCCGCATGAGGCGCTTGCCATGGACACTCCAGCCCAGCATTACCGCCCGTCGCAACGAGCCATGCCAAGGACGCCACCCGAGCCCGATTATCCGCAAGAGGCCGCGGTTCGCTGGGTGCGCCACAATGGCGAGATCAGGTGGAATGGCGGCTTCGTCTATGTCTCGCAATCACTGGCCGGCGAAGCCGTCGCGGCCACCGAAGCCGAGGACGGCCAATGGGCACTTACCTTCCATGATTATCCGCTTGGCATCATCGACACCAGACGTATGAAGCTCGTCCGCCGCAGCGCCGCGCCAACCAAACCGCTTGGCGCTGCGGCGGATGCATAGGGGGAGAACTGTTACCTATGTATCCGGTTCAATCTGTTACCCATCTATCGGCTGGACAC
>NZ_SRUZ01000002.1:0-518258 GCF_004791165.1 Mesorhizobium sp. M8A.F.Ca.ET.218.01.1.1
CCTTCAGCGCCATGGCCATCGCCTTGATCACCATGTCGTTGACCGACAGCTTGTAGGCGGGCGCCTCACCCTTGTCGGTCTTCTTCACCGGTGCCGCCGCATTGAGCTGCGTGCGCAGCGAAAGCAGTGCATCGAGCTCGCAGTCGAGCGTCAGGTAGAAATGCGGGATGCTGGTCTTGGCCTCGACCAGGCGCCGCGCGATGGTCTTGCGCATATTGTCGTGCGGGACGAGTTCATAAGAGCCTTGCTCGAACAGCTTCAGCACCTGATCGTCCGACATCGCCTTTACTGCCGGCGCAGATGCGGCAGGAGCTTCGGGAGCGACCGCCGGAGCCTCCCTGGCGCCGCCCTTGGCAATCGCCGCATCGATGTCCGCCTTGACCACACGGCCATGCGGGCCGGTGCCTGATATGGCTGAAAGGGTGAGACCCGCCTCGCGCGCCAAGCGGCGAGCCAACGGTGTCGCGCGTGCGCCCGACGGCGATTGGCCGATCTCCCCCCTTGTGGGGGAGATGCCCGGCAGGGCGAAGGGGGGCGCCTCGCTCCCGGCAGTTGAAAGGACATCGTGCTTCGTCGCGAGGGGGGAGACTGGCGCCGAGTCCTGCTTGGTCCCATAAGCCTCGCCGTCGGCATAGATCCAGGCGACCGGCGCGCCGACCGGAATATCGACGCCTTCCTTGCCGGTCACGTCGCGAAGCACGCCACTGGCAGGCGCATCGATCTCCATCGCGGCCTTGTCGGTCTCGATCTCGAACAGCACGTCGCCCTTCTTGACCTGAGCGCCTTCCTCGGCGAACCAGCGCGAAATCTGTCCGGTCGCCATGTCCATGTCGACCTTGGGAAGAATGACTTCGGTCGGCATCTCTCAGCGAACCCCTTTCACGAGGTCGCGCGCGGCGATGATGATGTCGGGAACCTGCGGCACCGTGGCCTTTTCCAGCTCCGGATTGTAGGGGATCGGCGTTTCCGCGCCGCCCAGTCGCACGATCGGCGCATCGAGATAATCGAACGCCTCGCTCTCGGCGATCATGGCGCTGACCTCGGCGCCGATGCCCAGCGTCTTGACGGCTTCGTAGACGCACATCAGCCGCGACGTCTTCTTGACGCTGTCGATGACGGTCTGCTTGTCCATCGGCCGGATGGTCCGGAGGTCGACGACTTCGACGTCGATGCCTTCGGCCTCCAGCGTGGCGGCGGCGTCAAGGGCCTTCTGCACCATGATCGAGGTGGCGACTATGGTGAGGTCGCGGCCCTCGCGGCGGATGTCGGCCTTGCCGATCGGCACGGTGTAATAGCCTTCCGGCACCGGCCCCTTCATCTTGTAGAGCAGCTTGTGCTCGAAGATCATGACCGGATCGGGATCGGCGACAGCAGCCAGAAGCATGCCCTTGGCATCATAGGGTGTCGCCGGCTGGATGACCTTCAGTCCCGGCACATGGCCGAGCCAGGCTTCCAGGCTCTGGCTGTGCTGCGCGGCGGCCCCCGTGCCGGAGCCGGCAGGGAAGCGCATGACGACAGGCACTGAAACCTCGCCGCCCAGCATGAAGCGCATCTTGGCGGCCTGGTTGACGATCTGCTCCATGGCGAGCGTGGCGAAATCCGAAAACTGGAATTCGAAGATCGGCCGCATGCCGGTGACGGCAGCGCCGACTGCGACGCCAGCACCACCCAGTTCCGAGATTGGCGTGTCCAGCACCCGGTCCGCGCCGTAACGATCGACCAGGTCGCCAGTGACCTGGAAGGCGCCGCCATAGACGCCGATATCCTCGCCCATCAGGAAGACGCGCTCGTCCATGTCCATGGCGATCGCCATAGCTTCCTGGATCGCCTGGGCGTAGCTCAGTTCACGCACCATCGCGTCCATCACGCCTGCTCCGTATACACGTAATTTCCGGTCTCGCTGACGTCGGGCGAGGGGCTCGCCTTGGCGAACTCGATGCCGTCGGCGATCTCTTGCGCCACCGCGTCGCGGATGGCTTCGATGCCCTTGTCGTCGATGAAACCGAATTCCCGCAACTCGTTCTCGAACAGCGTGATCGGGTCGCGGTTCGACATCCAGTCCTCGATCTCTTCCTTGGTGCGGTAGCGGTTGCGGTCGCTCTTGGAGTGACCGCGATGGCGGTAGGTCTTGGACTCGATCAGCGTCGGCCCCTCGCCCGCGCGTGCCCGCTCGACCGCCTTGTACGAAGCCTCGGCGACCTCGGAGAAGATGTTGCCGTTGACGATGACGCCAGGCATCGAATAGGCGGCGGCACGGTCGGCGATGTTCTTGACCGCGGTCGACCGGGCCGTCGATGTCGACATGCCGTAGCCATTGTTCTCGCAGACGAAAATGACAGGCAGCTTCCAGACCGCCGCCATATTGAGCGCCTCGTGGAAGGCGCCCTCATTGTTGGCGCCGTCGCCGAAGAAGGAGACGACCACCTTGCCGGTCTTCATCATCTTGGAGGACAGCGCGGCGCCAACCGCGATCGGAATGCCGCCGCCGACAATGCCGTTGGCGCCGAGATTGCCCTTGGCGACATCGGCGATGTGCATCGAACCGCCGCGGCCCTTGCAGTAGCCCGTGGTCTTGCCGAAGAACTCGGCGAACATGCGCTTCACTTCCGCGCCCTTGGCGATGCAATGGCCATGGCCTCGATGCGTCGAGGTGATCTGGTCATCCTCGCCAAGCGGCATGCAGATGCCCATGGCGCTGGCCTCCTGGCCGATCGATAGATGCATGGTGCCGTGGATGAGGCCGCGCGTGTAGCTTTCCTCTGCGCCCTCTTCAAAGCGGCGGATGAGGTACATCTTGTAGAGCACCTGCTTCAACTGCTCGGCGCTGTACTGGCGATAGACGAAAGGCAGGTTGGCGCGGCTGTCCGCGACGGCTTTGCTGGCTCCGGCCATGATCACGCCTCCACGGTTCCGTAGACGAGCTTGTCCTGGCGGGCGCGCAGTTCGGCGATCTTGGAGCCCGGAGCCGGGGTGGCATTGGCGTAGGTGATCAACTCACCCTTCTTGACGGGCGCCGTCACCGAACCGCCCTGCAGCAGGCCGCAGGGAATGGCCCTGACGGCATGCGCTTCCGGCGCCGTCATGATCCAGGCGCGATAGCAATATTCGCCGATCGCGTCGAGCTTCTCGCCCGGCTGCATGTCCTTCTTGGCAACCGCGGCCACTTCGGCCACCGGCTTGGCCAGCGGCACCATGTCGGCCTTGCCGTAGAGCACGACGCGGGCGCAGGTCAGAGGCACTTCGAGCGAAGTCAGGTGATAGGGGCGGTGGAAGGTGAAGTACGGGCCCTTGCCCATCTTCAGATCTTCCATGCGCTCCGAGATGCGCGGGTGGGACATGTCGGCGACGACGAAGACGCCCGGCGCGACGCCCTTGCCGATCGAATAGTCGACGACGCCGACCCTGGACAGGACGCCGCCATCCTTCTGCGGCACCAGGACCTTGTTCAACTCGCCAAGCGTCGCCGCAGGGCCATGCATGCCAGCCTTGTCCGGCACCAGTCCGGTGGCATTGGCGATCGCCGCCATCTCGACCATGGTCTTCGAGCCGTCGACGAACTCGACCAGCATGCGCACGTTCATGTGCCGGCGCCTGGCCTCTTCCTCATAGGCGGGCGGCGTGGCGTCGATGTTGAGCGGATTGTTCTTGCCCTTGCCGGCGGCGACGATCGGATGGCCCATCGCCGAGACGAATTCGATCAGCTCCATGCAGGAGGACGGCTCGTCGCCGGCGCCCAGCGAATAGGTGACGCCGAGCCGGTCGGCTTCGCTCTTCAGATAGGCGCCGATGGTGACGTCGGCCTCGACATTCATCATCACCAGATGCTTGCCATGCTCCATGGCGCGCAAACCGATCTCGGCGCCGACGGCGGGAACGCCGGTGGCATCGATGACGACGTCGATAAGATCATTGTTGATGACCAGGCTGGCGTCATTGGTGACCGCCACCTTGCCGGCTTCCATGGCAGCCGTCATCGCCGAAGCGTTCGACACTTCGCGCGCATGGCCGGTTTCCTGGAAGGCTATGTCCACCGCCTTGCTGGCGGCAGGCAGGTTCAGCTCGGAGATCGCCCCGATCTCGATGCCCGACATGTGGGCGACACGGGTGACGATGTCGGTTCCCATCTCGCCCGACCCGATCAGGCCGATGCGGATCGGCTTGCCCGATTTGCCGCGTTCCTCGAGATCGCGAGCAAGGCCCGTCAACGAAACATTGGAAGCCATACCGCTCATCCTCCCATAATGCAGGCTTGTTCAATTGCCTGACGGGTATTGAACATCTGTATTTCTGTCAAGACTAATGTCCAAAATCTGCGTGTTTTTGCAGCACTTTCACAATGCGTGCAGCACAGCAGAAAAAGCCGGTGGAGAGCCGGCAAACCGCGTAATTCCACATTGCCGTGACGAGACTGCACGCAATGGCGGCGCGCGTGCGTCCCGTCCCATGGCGCACAGGATACTTGTTAGGAGCCTGCGTAAAAGCGTTGGCAGTGAACATGCATCGGTTAGGGGCTTCCGATGAACGTGCAACAACGGGTTGGACCTGTGGCAGTGCCAGGCGATGGCCCGGCCCATGCGATTGCCGGCATCTTCGCCACGGAGTTGGGCGTACCGGCAGTCGGCTTCGACGACAATTTCTTCGATCTCGGCGGCGATTCGCTGATGGCGGAGACTTTGGTGCTTGCCGTGCAGAAGCGGTTCGGCGTCAAATTGCAGACCTCGGTCCTGCTCGAAGCCCAGACACCGCGCGAATTCGGCCGCTTGATCGCGTCGCTGGTACCGGAGCATCCGGCCCGCGAACTGATCGTGCCGGTGTCCGGCAGCGTCGGCCAGGAGCCGATCGCGATGATCCACGGCATCACCGGCTCGGCCTTGTTCGCCAATCGCTTCAGCAGGCGTCTGAAAGACAGATACGCGATCATGGCCGTGCGCGGCATGGGCACGGAACCCGGCGAGACGCCCTATTCCACCATGGCCGAAATTGGCACCAACTATTTTGAAGCCCTGACCTCGGTGACCGGCAGGCATCCCGAGATCATCGGTGGCATATGCGTGGGTGGCTTGCTGGCGATCGAGGTCGGCCGGCTGGGCCACGAGGCGACGGGCAAACGGCCGGCGATCGTGCTCATCGATCCGCCATCGCCAGGTTCGGCCTGGCTGGAACCAATGCCCGACGATCGCCTCACCGAGAGAAGGCGGCGCGATATCGCCCGCAAGGTGATCTACTGGCGCCTGTTGCGCGACACGCTGAAGACGGTCGCCTCGGACAGAGACGTCTGGGGCGGCATCTGCGCAAGAAAGCCTACAAGAGCGCGCTGCTGCAGACCGCTGCCGGCTTTGTGCCCTCGTCCTATCCCTGCGACATCCTCATTCTCGCCAGTTCGGAATGGGGCGCCACGACCGTGAAGGATTACAAGGGCTGGGCCTCCGACAAGGCCAGCGTGAAGACGGTCGTCATGCCGGGCACGCACAACAAATTCCGCAAGGCCAACATGGATGCGATCGACGCGGAGATCATCACGTTCCTCTCCGCCCGGGTCGGGGCCGTACGCAAGAACCCGCATCGCCAATGAGTTTTGGCCGGCAGATACTGGAGGCCTTCGCCGCCCATGGCGACAAGGTCGCGATGGTCAGCGACCGCTCACCTATGCCCAGGCGCTGGCGCAGAGAGGGCATCTTGCCGCCAATTTCGGCGCATCGGGCATCGGGCCGGGCGACCGCGTCGGCCTTGCCATGGTCGACAACATCGACGTGGTGCTGTCCATCCTTGCCTGCTGGAAAATCGGCGCCACCCCCGTCGTTGTCGATTTTCGAACCCCCAGGAGCCAGCGTGCCAGGCAGGCCCGCGACTTCGGCCTGAAAATGGTTTTCGAAAGCCGCGCCATGCCGGGCGACGAGGCATATCCGAACGCGCTTTTCGACGCCGGCTGGAAATCGGCCTCGGCGCCAGGATTCGACGCCAACGCCGCCGCGATGGATGACGCTAGTCCGGCCTTCCTGATCTTCTCGTCCGGCACGACGGGCGATCCAGAGGCCTACACGCAGTCGCATGAGGCGCTCGCCAGGCGCATCGCGGCGCGCCGCGGGGTGGTGGAGGGAACCGCCAAGCGATTCCTGACGCCGATGGCCCTGTCATACTCGGCAATGCGCCACCAGGTCCTGGGCTATCTGCTTTACGGCGCAATACTTGCAGCAATGAAGGGAATGGCGCGCAATGCGCGAAAGATCGCAACAAACATATCAACCCCGTGCAGAACCCGGATGGCGTTTTAGCGCTACGATGTCGCGATTGATAGCGCCCGCGACCAGATCAGGTTGAAATACAGCATGCGTGTACGGACCAGCCGGTGGTCGCGAATTCTCGCGGTTCAAGACCAGGGTTGTGGGAAGATGGGCTTCGTCTTATGAGCAGGCATCCGATTTTGGAGCAATGGCGAAGTTTGCATGAGTTGGAAGCCGGCCAAGGGCCTTGTTGATCTGCTGAACCACAACTGGCCTGTCAGAAAGGTCAAGGCTTTTCGCAACGCATTGATTGAGCGTGATTTTCGCGCGCGCGGCATTCCCGAAGGCCTGAAATTCGCCGAGGAGTTGCGGCAAACCGGCTCCCAGCGCTTCTGCTTTGTCATTGCCTTCAATACGCCCTGGGTCATCGATGCGCTCACCCGCGCCTGGCATTTGTATTCCTCGGGAATGACGCTGGTCGTCGTTGACAATTCATCCGATCGATCAGCCAGGGTGCGTATTGCGGACATCTGCAGGGAGCGAAAAGTCACTTATTTCGGTTTGCCTCGGAATCGGGAAGGCCATCCCAACCGGTCGCACGGGATTTCCATGAACTGGATCTTCCACAACGTCGTTCGGCCATTGCGGCCGGAGCTTTTCGGATTTCTGGATCACGACTGCTTTCCGATCGCCCGCGTGGACATTCCCGCAATGATGGAGGGAAAAGTCGTCTACGGCTCAAAGCGCCCAGCGCAAGCGGACCCTGAAGCCTGGTTCATGTGGGCTGGGTTCTGCTTCTTCCGCTTCAGCGCCGTGCAAGGACTGGACCTGGACTTCACACCGCGTTTTGTCAGCGGAATGGACACCGGCGGCGGAAACTGGACGCTGCTGTATCGCGGGCTTGCTGAGAACGACGTTTCGGATGCGCAGAAAACCGCAGCCGATCTCGACTTTGGTGGGATAGAGGCGGACCATCGCATGCTGGGCGGCGCTTTTTTTCACATCGGCGGCGCCTCGCACAGAAAACTGGTCATGACCCGGGAGTACCGGCGGCTGATCTCGGACCATGTGTGGGAGACCCACCTCGGCGGCGGCGAAAGCCGCCTCGTCAAGGACCCTTGACCGGCTCGGGCTGGCCGGCCCCAAAATCGTGGAAATGCACCACCACTCCATCCGCGTCGATGAAGATGACGGCATAGGCTGGCGGCTCATGGCCCAGCCGCCAGCTGTCCGAAAAATCCAGTGCGCTCTGGTGGTTGGTGCTGCGCAGCGTGCTGACTGGTATGCCGCGCCAGCTGCCGGCGATCAGCCGATGGACATGGCCGGCGAAGATGTGGCCGACATTGCCGTGGCGCCGGAGAATGTCATGCAAGGCATCGGCGTCGCCGAGCCTGACCTCGTCAAGCACCGGCATGTGGATCCGGAACGGCGGATGGTGCATGAAGAGGAAAACCGGCCGGTCGCGCGCTTCCTGCAGCTTCTCGTCGAGCCAGTCGAGACGGGCCGCGCACAGCCTGCCCTCGACATGTCCGGCGTCCAGCGTGTCGAGCAGGATCAGGCGGCCATCGCTGCCATCGAAGACGCTCTGGACGAACCCGCGCCCGGCCGGCGCTTCCGGGAACATCTCGAGAAAAAGCGCCCTGTCGTCGTGGTTGCCGAGCATCAACCGGCAAGGCGGCACGAACCCCGCCAGCGTCTGCCTCAATGCCGCATAGGCGGCGCGCTCGCCATCATTGGTCAGGTCGCCTGATACCACCACCAGATCGGCATCGGCATGGTTCCTGCCGATATCGGCCAGGCAAGCCTCCAGCCGGGCGAGCGGATCGGAGCCATGAAGACGGCCACCCGGCGCCATCAGATGCGGATCGGAGAGCTGGATGATTTTCATGGGCCCGCGCACTGCCTTCCTGCCGCCGCCTGGCGTCGGCCTGAAGCCGGTATGTTTCGACCAGCTCTACTGTGCCGTCCAGCCACCGTCCATCGGCAAGGTCGTGCCGGTGATCTGCTTGGCCGCATCCGAACACAGGAACAATGCCAGTGCCGCAAGCTCTTCCACGGTGACGAATTCCTTGGTCGGCTGTGCGGCCAGCAGCACGTCGTGCTTGACCTGCTCCTCGGTCATGCCGCGCGCCTTCATCGTGTCGGGGATCTGCTTTTCGACCAGCGGCGTCCAGACATAGCCGGGCGCGATCGCGTTCACGGTGATGCCGTTCTGGGCGACTTCCAGGGCCACCGTCTTGGTCAGGCCCGATATGCCATGCTTGGCCGAGACATAGGCCGACTTGAACGGCGAGGCGACCAGTGCGTGCGCCGAGGCCGTGTTGATGATGCGGCCCCATTTGCGGCTTTTCATGCCCGGCACCACCGCCTTGATGGCGTAGAAGGCGGCAAGCAGGTTGATGCGGATGATGGCTTCCCATTTGTCGTCGGGGAACTCCTCGATCGGCGCCACATGCTGGATACCGGCATTGTTGACCAGGATGTCGAGGCTGCCGAACGCCTCTTCCGCGTCATGGATCATGGCGGTGACCGCGGCGCCATCCATCATGTTGGCGTCGGAATAGCGGCACCTGACGCCGAAATCCTTCTCGATGCCGGCTCGCTCCTGCTCGATGGCAGCGGCGTCGCCAAGGCCATTGATGGTGACGTTGGCACCCTCGGCGGCAAAGGCGCGGGCGATCGCGAGGCCGATGCCGCTGGTCGAGCCGGTGACAAGCGCATTCTTCGAAGACAGGGAACCCATGGGGAGATCTCGCAAGAGGTGGGAGGGAGTGGTGTTGAGGCAGATAGTTTGTGCGGCGCAACAAGACAATGCCACGGCCATGTGTCGGCTCGATTACAGCCCCGCGACCGCCTTTGCCGGCTTCGTGAAAGGGCGTCTTGGCGATGACACGGCATTGTCATGCTGCCATGCAACATATTTCCCAGCGCATTCGCGCGGGGTCATTTTCGAACGTTGGGGGCACCTGGATGGAAATCGCCGATGTCGTGAAGCGCGCCTATGCGATGCCGCTCACCAATCCCTCCTTCCCGCCCGGCCCTTATCGTTTCTTCGACCGCGAATACATCATCATCACCTACCGCACGACACGCGAGGCGCTCGAGGCCGTCGTGCCGGCGCCATTGGAGATCGATGAGCCGCTGGTCAAATACGAATTCATCCGCATGCCGGACTCGACCGGCTTCGGCGACTACACCGAGACCGGTCAGGTCATTCCCGTACGCCATAAGGGCCAGCACGGCGGCTATGTCCATTCCATGTATCTCGACGACGACGCGCCGATCGCCGGCGGCCGTGAGCTGTGGGGGTTTCCGAAAAAGCTCGCCAACCCCAAGATCGTCCATGAAGGCGAGGTGATCGTCGGCACGCTGCACTATGGCAGCGTTCTGTGCGCCACCGGCACGATGGGCTACAAGCATCGGGAAGCCGACCACGATTCCGTGCTCGCTTCGCTCGCCGCCCCCAATTTCCTGATCAAGATCATCCCGCATGTCGACGGCACGCCGCGCATCTGCGAACTGGTCCGCTACTACCTCACCGACATCACGCTGAAGGAAGCCTGGACCGCGCCGGCCGCGCTCGATCTGCGGCCCCATGTCATGGCCGACGTGGCGAAGCTGCCCGTGCTCGACATCGTGTCGGCGGTTCACTTCAAGGCGGACCTCACGCTCGGCCTGGGCGAAGTCGTACATGATTACCTCGCTGACCACAGCCGATCCGCTGCCAGCGCAACCCAGCTGGAGAAAGTCAGTGCTTGAGCGTACCCGCAACAAGGCAGCAGCCGCCACCATCGAGGAAATCACGGCGCAGTATGACCGTATCGCGCTGGTCTTCCAAGGCGGCGGTGCGCTCGGCGCCTATCAGGCAGGGGTCTATCAGGCGCTGGCCGATGCCGGCTGCGAACCGAGCTGGCTATCCGGCGTCTCGATCGGCGCCATCAACGCCGCGATCATCGCCGGCAATGAACCGAGCCGCCGGTTGCAGCGGCTGGAACAGTTCTGGCAGACGATTTCTGGCCGCAAGATCTGGTCCTACACGCCCGAAGGCGACATCTACCGCGACATCCGCAACCAAACCTCGTCGTTGATGACGATGACGATGGGCCAGCCCGGTTTCTTCAAGCCGCGCAATCCCAATCCCTGGTTCCAGCTGTCGGGGGCAGAAGGCGCCACCAGCTTCTACGACACCGCCGAGTTGAAGGACACGCTGGAGAGCCTGATCGATTTCGATGTGCTGAACGACGGCAAGAAGCGGCTGAGTGTCGGCGCGGTCAATGTCAGGACCGGTAACTTCGTCTATTTCGACACCGAGAAGGTGCGGATCGCGCCGGAGCACATCATGGCCAGCGGCGCGCTGCCACCGGCCTTCCCCTCGATCCGCATCGAGGGCGAATATTACTGGGATGGCGGCATCGTCTCCAACACGCCGCTGCAATATCTGCTCGACCAGGAAGAGGACCGTTCCTCGCTGGTGTTCCAGGTCGATCTGTTCAGCGCTCGCGGCGTGCTGCCGCGCGGCATGGCCGACGTGCTGTCGCGCCACAAGGACATCATGTATTCGAGCCGCACGCGGCAGAACACCGACAATTTCGAGCGCATCCATGCGCTGAAGATGAAGCTGCTCGATGCGCTGAAGCGCGTGCCGCCGGAGCAGCTCAAGGAAGGCGAGAAGGAGCTGATCGCCGACTATTCCAACGCCGGCGTCGTCAACATCGTCCACCTGATCTATCAGCACAAGGGCTACGAGGGTCACGCCAAGGACTACGAGTTTTCAGGCACCTCGATGCGCGAGCATTGGGAGATGGGCCTCGAGGACACCGAGCGCACGCTGCGTCACAAGAAATGGCTGATGCTGCCGACCAATGCCGATGGCGTCACCATCCACGACCTGCATCGCGAAGATCCGACTTGATACTTGCACCCGCCACAAGCTGAGCAATCTCGGGAAAATGCATAGCGGTCGCTCGGCTGGAAGCCCGTAAACTGTGAAGCTCTGCTTCATAGGCCATCAACATTATCGCGGATAGCCGCTCGCGGAGAGCGGGCTTACATCTGGGCGCCAGCAGAATGCGCTGGGCTCAATGGAGTACCGCCGATGACCGCCGAAGCCGTTTCCCCTGCTGTCGTTCCATCGCGTGACGCCTGGCGCGGCCTGCTGTGGTTTGTGCCGCTCACGGCGCTGTGGCTACTCTTGATCTATCGTTGGCCGGCGATCCCGGACAGCGGCGTTCCGACCACGTTCCACCAGCTCGCGGCTCACGGGCTCGTCGCTCTGGGATTGTGGCTCGGCCTCGAACATACGAGCCTGACGCCCGGTCAACGTCGCGCGACCTGGTTGGCGATCATGATCGCGGACACGCTGTGGTTCGCCGTCGCTTGGAGCGCCGCGATCAATGGCGTCTTCCACCAGGACGCCACGGCTTTGCCGGCGTTGCCATCGGCCATCTTCCTGCCGGTGGTCATCGGCGCGCCGCTGTTGCTGTTCTCTGGGCGGATCGGGCAGGTGCTCGATGCGATGCCAGCGAGCTGGCTCGTCGCGGTTCAGCTCTACCGCGTATTCGGCAGTTGGGCTCTCGCGGCGTGGCTGCATGGTGCGCTGCCCGGCGTGTTCGCAGTGCCAGCAGGCATCGGAGACATGCTGACAGGACTGCTCGCGTTGCCGGCGGCGATCGCGGTGGCGAACGGCACAGCCGGAGGCGGGAGGGCGGCAACTCTCTGGAACGTCCTTGGCCTTGCCGATTTCGCTGTCGCGATCACCATGGGCATAATCACCTCGCCCGGCCCGTGGCAGTTGATCGTTCCGGATGTGCTGAGCATCGGCGCTGGCGATTATCCGGGTGTGCTAACCCCTGCTTTCGTGGTGCCGAGTTCAATCCTGCTGCATGTGTTGTCGCTGCGCCAGCTGCGCCGCCGTAGCCGGGCGGAAGTTGCGCGGCGGCAGGAGTGAGGCTGGAGCCGGCCAACGATTCCATCGAAAGCTGAACCGTTCGAAGCGGCGCGTTCGCTTGGGAAGGCGCACGCTCTGACTCCTCAGTGGTCTTCGCAGGATGGGCCGACAAAGAGAAACGGCGCCGCAGGTGGCGCCGTTCTTTTGAGGGTCTGGCGCTCAGAACACCTGACGGAAGACGATGAACAGCGCGAAGGCGAGCGCGATCGAGCACGGCAGGGTCAGCACCCAGGCGAGCAGCAGATTGCGCACCGTCGACCACTGCAGGCCCGAGCCGTTCGCCGCCATCGTGCCGGCGACGCCGGATGACAGAACATGGGTCGTCGACACCGGCAGACCCAGACGGTCGGCCATGCCGATGGTGACCATGGCGACGAGTTCCGCGGCAGCGCCCTGGCCGTAGGTCAGGTGGCTCTTGCCGATCTTCTCGCCGACCGTGACGACGATGCGTTTCCAGCCGACCATCGTGCCCAGGCCGAGCGCCAAGGCGACCGCGACCTTCACCCAGATCGGGATGAACTTCGTCGCGTTGTCGACGGCCTTGTGATAGTCGGTGACCGCCTTGAGATCGGCGGCCTCCATCGGCAGCAACTGCTTCTTGTCGATCAATTTCAGCGCCTCGCCGATCAGATAGATGTCGTTGCGGGCGTTGCTGACCAGATCGGTCGGCACATTATCGACCGAAGCGTAAGGCTGCAGCTCGGCCGTTGTGCTGTGGATGTAGGTCTGCAACGCAACCGTCGTCTTGTCGCTCCAGGTCCGGGTGCGCACGGCATCCTGCACCGCTGCCTTGGCATCCTTCGCATCGGCGACGGTGACACCAGGCTTCACATATTTGCCCAGCGCGGTCTCCACGCTAGCCGAAGCCGACTTGTAGGCTTCGAGATAATTGATGTCGGGCGTACGGTTCAGCGCATAGGCCGTCGGCACGACGCCGATCAGGATCAGCATGATCAGGCCCATGCCCTTCTGGCCGTCATTGGAGCCATGCGCGAAGCTGACGCCGGTGCAGGTGAAGATCAGCAGCGCCCGGATCCACCAGGGCGGCGGGGCATTGCCCTTCGGCGCCTCGTAGAGCGCCGGATTGCGGACGAGAAGCTTCATCGCATAGAGCAGGATGGCGGCGGCGAAGAAGCCGATGATCGGCGACACCAGCAAGGTCACGCCAACATTGGTCGCCTGCGACCAGTCGACGCCGCTGGTGGCGCTGCCGGCGGGTGCCATGAACTGGTTGGCGAGGCCGACGCCGATGATCGAGCCGACCATCGTGTGCGAGCTGGACGCCGGCAGGCCGAGGAACCAGGTGCCGAGGTTCCACAGGATCGCGGCCACCAGCAATGCGAACACCATGGCGAAGCCGGAGGAGGAGCCGACCTGCAGGATCAGCTCGACCGGCAGCAGCGACAGGATGCCGAAGGCAACCGCGCCGCTGGAGGTGAGAACGCCGAGAAAATTGAAGGCGCCGGACCAGATGACGGCGAATTCCGCCGGCAGCGAGCGCGTGTAGATGACGGTCGCAACCGCATTGGCGGTGTCATGGAAACCGTTGACGAATTCGAAGCCGAGCGCGATCAGCAAGGCGATGCCGAGCAGGATCCACGGCACCGTCTTGGCCGCCGCCAGGTCCTGGCTCAGCGCGTAGCCAACATAGACCACGCCGACCAGCACCAGCACCCCGAAGGCCGGCAGGAACCACTTCGCGCCGCCAGAACTATCCAGCGGATGATCTGGTCTCGGAATGCCCGCCTCACTAGAAACTATGTCCACCATGTCCCACTCCTATTGCATTGCAGCAAAGAACTGGAAAAGACGCTATGTCCGGACGATGAACCCTGTGTGACGTGGGGCGAGGCTCTGCCTTCGACGCACGGTCCCTTTCAAGCGGGCCCGGAGCGTGTCTTCAGGATCGCCGAGAACAGCGGATCGAAGGCACGGCTGATCGGCGCCGCCGCCGCGCCCAGCGCGATCGACCAGGGGTCGGTGGTGCCGAGCTGCAGCCGCGGCAAGGTCCGGCTTGGCCGGTCGGCGATCGACGGCAGCAGCGGATGCATCGCCTCGACAAGCCGGCGCGCCAGCGCTTCCGGCGCGCCGCTGGTCAGGATCACTGTCTGTGGGTCGAAGATGGTTTCGATCAGATGCACGCTCCAGCGCAGGTCGTGCGCCGCCCCGTCGATCCAGCGCATGATCTTCACGTCACCCGACGCGGCCAGCGCGCCGATCTTTCCGTAGAGGTCCTCGTCGGCGGGATCGAGACCGAGATGCTGGTAAAGCGAGGCCAGCGACGCGCGATGTTCGAGCGGTGTCGAGCCCGGACCGGCCGGCGACAGCAACGCCATGCCGATTTCGCCGGCATTGCCATGGCCGCCGCTGTACAGCTCGCCGTTGAGGATCAGTCCGGCGCCAATGCCATAGCCGACATAGAGGCACACCGCGTGGTCGACGCCATGCGCGGCACCCACGATGCGCTCCGCCGTCGCGCAGGCCGCGGCGTCGTTCTGCAGGCCGACATTCAGGCCCGTGCCCTTGGCCAGCGTGTCCAGCAGCGGAAACTTCTGCCAGGCCGGCATCATCCATTTGTCATCCGAATTCTTCAGGCCGAACGGGCCGGGCATGGCGACGCCGAGACCGACCAGGCGTTTCTCCGACTGCGAGGAGATGCCGGCCAGCTCACGCCGGACGCCATCGATCAGGGCCAGGATGACCTCGACGCCCTTTGACGGCTCGTTGAAAGGCAGGTTCGCCTCGGCGCGCGCCAGCACGCTGCCCATCAGGTCGACCGCGACCGCCCGCGTCAGGTGACGGTCGATCTGCAGGCCGATGGCGAAAGCGCCTTCGGGCACCAGCCTGTAGGGGGTCGACGGCTGGCCCCTGCCCTTGCGCACCGCATCGAGCGCCACGACCAGTCCATCGCTTTCCAGGTCCTCGACGATGTTGGATACCGCCTGCTTGGTGAGCTGCGTCGCCCGCGCCAGATCGGCCCGCGACAGCGCGCCATTGAGACGCAGCGCCTCGATCATGACGCGGCGATTATGCGCGCTGGTGCCCTCCTGGTTGGTGCCGCTTTTGGCGCGGATCGGGCTGATGTCGTCCATCGGCGTTTTCCCCTCTTGACTCCATTAGAATATTGATCGACTAATTAAGTCAAGCGAGTTGACTTAATGTAAGCCGGGCGCCGCAAAACAAGATGGTCAGGCTCCCAGCCTGTCGCCACGGGCAGCCGGTGATGATCAGGTCGCGCGACATGGATCCGGGAAGACGATGCCAAACGCAGGCACCGCCGACCCGTCAACGCCGGAATGGGAGAAGAAAATGCTTAAGACAATCACCAAGACACTGGTCGGCGCCGTCTTTGCCGGAGGACTGTTCGTCCCCCACGCATTCGCCGAAACGACGCTCAACGCGCTGTTCATGGCGCAGGCCGCCTACAGCGAGGCCGACGTGCGCGCCATGACGGATGCCTTCACCAAGGCCAATCCGGACGTCAAGGTCAATCTCGAATTCGTCCCCTATGAGGGCCTGCACGACAAGACCGTGCTCGCTCAAGGGTCGGGCGGCGGTTATGACGTCGTCCTGTTCGACGTCATCTGGCCGGCCGAATACGCCACCAACAAGGTGCTGGGCGATGTGTCTTCGAAGATCACGGACGACATGAAGAAGGGCGTGCTGCCGGGCGCCTGGACCACCGTCCAGTATGACGGCAAGTTCTATGGCATGCCCTGGATCCTCGACACCAAATACCTGTTCTACAACAAGGACATCCTGGAAAAGGCCGGCATCAAGACCCCGCCGAAGACCTGGGAAGAACTCGGCGCACAGGCCAAGATGATCCAGGACAAGGGCCTGCTGAAGACGCCGATCGCGTGGAGCTGGTCGCAGGCCGAGGCCGCGATCTGCGACTACACCACGCTGGTCAGCGCCTATGGCGGCGACTTCCTCAAGGACGGCAAGCCTGACTTCCAGAATGGCGGCGGCCTGCTGGCGCTGAAATACATGGTCGACAGCTACAAGTCGGGTCTCACCAATCCCAATTCCAAGGAATTCCTGGAAGAGGACGTTCGCAAGGTCTTCGAAAACGGCGACGCCGCCTTCGCGCTGAACTGGACCTACATGTACAACATGGCCAACGACCCGAAGGACTCGAAGGTGGCCGGCAAGGTCGGCGTCGTGCCGGCGCCGGGCGTTGCCGGCACAAGCGAAGTGTCGGCCGTCAACGGCTCGATGGGCCTTGGCGTCACCGCGGTCTCCAAGCACCCGGACGAGGCCTGGAAGTACATCACCTTCATGACCTCGCAAGCCACGCAGAACCAATACGCCAAGCTCTCTTTGCCGATCTGGGCCTCGTCCTATGACGACCCGGCCGTCACCAAGGGCCAGGAGGAGCTGATCGCCGCCGCCAAGCTCGGTCTGGCAGCCATGTATCCGCGTCCGACCACGCCGAAATACCAGGAGCTGTCGACCGCGCTGCAGCAGGCCATCCAGGAATCGCTGCTCGGCACATCTTCGCCGGAAGATGCCCTGAAGACCGCCGCGCAGAACAGCGGCCTTTGAGACAAGCTAGTCGTTCAATACGGGCGACACTACAGCGTCGCGTCCCTTATGACGCGCAAAAGACGCTGTAGCACTTTCTATCTTGCGCATGATCCTTTCCGGAAATCGGCCTCCGATTTCCGGGGTCATGCGCGAGTGCCGCCCGTGCTATGTCCGGATCACAGATGAAAG
The DNA here is from genome assembly GCF_004791165.1 of Mesorhizobium sp. M8A.F.Ca.ET.218.01.1.1. Taxonomy (GTDB): domain Bacteria; phylum Pseudomonadota; class Alphaproteobacteria; order Rhizobiales; family Rhizobiaceae; genus Mesorhizobium. Next base: position 16,888 of record NZ_SRUZ01000002.1, read on the forward strand.
AAGAGAGGCTGCTCCGATGTCGAGCACCTGGATGACGACCCGCGCATGGCTCTTGATGCTGCCTTTGCTCGTGGTCATGGTCGCCGTCATCGGCTGGCCGCTGGTCGACACGGTCGGCCTTTCCTTCACCGACGCCAAGCTGGTCGGCACGGGCGGCGATTTCGTCGGCTTAGACAATTACTCCAACATGCTGTCGAGCTCGAATTTCTCGCGTACGCTGGTGACCACGACATTGTTCGCGGTCATCTCTGTTGCCGCCGAAATGGTGATCGGCGTCCTCGCCGCCCTTCTGCTCAATCAGGAATTTCGCGGCCGGGCCATCCTGCGCGCCCTGATGATCCTGCCCTGGGCATTGCCGACCGTGGTCAACGCCACGCTGTGGCGGCTGATCTACAATCCCGAATATGGCGCGCTCAATGCCGCGCTGACGCAACTGCATCTCATCGACGCCTACCGCTCCTGGCTCGGCGAGCCGGGAACGGCGCTGGCGGCCCTGATCGTCGCCGATTGCTGGAAGAATTTTCCGCTGGTGGCGCTGATCGCGCTCGCCGCTCTCCAAGCCGTGCCGCGCGACATCACCGCCGCCTCGCTCGTCGATGGCGCGGGACCTTTCAACCGCTTTCGCTTCGTCATCCTGCCCTATCTCGCCGGGCCGCTGATGGTGGCGCTGGTGCTGCGCACCATCGAGGCCTTCAAGGTTTTCGACATCATCTGGGTGATGACCCGCGGCGGGCCTGCAAACACCACGCGAACGCTCTCGATCCTCGTCTACCAGGAAGCCTTCTCCTTCCAGCGCGCCGGCTCGGGCGCGTCGCTGGCGCTGATCGTCACCTTGCTCGTCACGCTGCTCGCCGTCGCCTATGCGGCACTGGTGCGAAAGACCGCCGGGAGCGCCGCCTGATGGAACGCAGGAGCCCCGCCTTCACCGTCTTCATTTATGCCTGCGCGCTGCTGCTCGCCGCGATCATCCTGGCGCCCATCGCCTGGCTGTTCATCATGAGCATCTCGCCGGCCGCCGATCTTGCCGCCAAGCCGCTGCGCTGGTGGCCGCAGGCAGCCGACTTCTCCCGCTACCGACAATTGCTGTCGACGGCCGAAAACAGCGCGGGCGCCGCCTTCACCTCATCGCTGCGCAACAGCCTGGAGATATCAGGCATGGCGACGCTGGCGGCACTCGCCTTAGCCATCCCCGCCGGCTGGGCGGTATCGCGAACGCCCGCGATCGGCTGGTCGCTGTCGATGGTCATCGCCACCTACATGCTGCCGCCGGTGGCGCTCGCCGTGCCGCTCTATATGGGCCTGTCGCATCTTGGCCTGCTCAACAATGTCTTCGGCCTGGCGCTGGTTTATCTCACCATATTGGCGCCGTTCACCACGTGGCTGATGAGGTCCGGCTTCGATTCCATCCCGCGCGAGATCGAGGCGGCGGCGATGATCGACGGCGCCGGCCTGTTCCAGACATTGCGCATCATCACATTGCCGCTGGCGGCGCCGGTCATGGCGACATCGGCGCTGTTCGCCGTGCTGCTGGCGTGGGACGAATTCTTCTACGCGCTGCTGTTCACCTCCGACCAGCGCGCCAAGACCTTGACCGTCGCCATCGCCGATTTGGCCGGCGGCCGTGTTTCCGACTACGGCCTGATCGCAACCGCCGGCGTGCTGGCGGCCTTGCCGCCGGTGCTGATCGGCCTTGTCATGCAGCGGGCGCTGATCTCGGGCCTGACCAGCGGCGGTGTGAAAGGATGATGATGATGACTGCAGATAAGGAACGGCCGGCCGGATTGGTCGCCATCGACCGCGAAATGACGCGCCAGCACGCGGATGCGATCGCTTCGTTCCGGCAGAACACGGCCGAGGCGAAGAAGGCCGCAGCTTCCATCAAGCGCACCGGTCGTCTGCTCCTGCTTGGCATGGGCGGCTCGCATGCGGTGGGGCGTGCCGTCGAGCCGCTCTATCGCGGGCTCGGCATCGATGCGCTGGCGCTGCCGCTGTCCGAACAGCTTGGCCAGCCACTGCCGCTCACGGGCCGCACCGTAATCGTGACCTCGCAATCCGGCGAAAGCGCCGAGGTCGTCAGATGGTTTTCGCGGGCCGGCGGCAGCTCGGACATTTTCGGCCTGACGCTCGAAGGCGGTTCATTTCTCGCCCGCACCGCGCCTTGCCTGGTCGGCGACGGCGGCACCGAGCTGGCTTTCGCCGCCACACGCAGCCTGACCGTGACCCTGGCCCTGCATCTGGCCATCCTGGCTGCTCTGGGTGAGGATCCGGCCCCTGCCCTTGCCATGCTCGAGGCTCCGCAGGATTGCGACGTCGCCCCCGCGCTCGCAGCACTTGGCAAGGTGGATACGATCGTCACCTCCGGCCGCCGCCTGCAAGGCGTGGCCGAAGCCCTGGCGCTTGGCCTGACCGAACTGTCGCGGCTGCCCTGCTTTTCGCTCGAAGGCGGCCAGTTGCGGCACGGGCCGATGGAGATGCTCGGCCCCAAAATCGGCGTCATACTGTTTCGCGGCAACGACCCCACGTCGGAGCTGGTGACCGCCATGGCCCTTTCAGTGATCGAGGCCGGCGCGCCGCTGGTCATTTTCGACGCGTCCGGGCAAGCGCCTGTCGCCGGTGCCGTCACGCTCTCGTTCAGACCCGCTTCAGGGATGGCCGCTGTCTTCACCATGCTGCCGGTGGCGCAGCGCCTCATGATCGCCTTCGCCGACAGCCGCGTCGACAATGCCGGCACGCCCGTGCGCACCACCAAGATCACCAGGAGCGAGTGATGCGTCCGCTTGCGGTGATCGGCAACGTCAATGTCGACCTGATTGTCGGCCCGGTCGCGCCATGGCCGAAGGCGGGAACCGAGACCGTCGTCGATCATGACGAAATGCGCGTCGGCGGCCAGGCTGGCAACACCGGGCTCGCCTGGCAAGCGCTGGGCGTCGATTTCGCCATTGCCGCCAATGTCGGTGACGACCAGTTCGGCCATTGGCTTCGAGAAGCGTTCGGCGCCCGTGCCGAGAAATGGCCGGTCCGTCCCGAAGGCACGACCTTGTCGGTCGGCATGACCCATCCCGATGGCGAACGGACTTTCTTGACCACGCGCGGCCATTTGCCCCGCTTCAGCCTCGGGGATGTCTTGTCCGTTCTCGACGGCAGCGCGCTCTCCGGCGGCTACGCACTGCTCTCCGGCTCCTTCCTGACCGAGGACCTCACGCGCGAGTACAATGCATTTTTTGACTGGGCCGACAGCCACGGCATATCAGTGGCGCTCGACACAGGCTGGCCGATCGATGGCTGGACCGAGGCCAATTGCGCCGCGACAAGGGCGTGGTTGTCACGCTGCGCGCTGGCGTTGTTCAACGAAGTCGAGACGGTGACCCTGGCGGGATTGCCGAGTCCTGAGGGCGCGGCGCGGGAAATCCGATCCAGCATGAGGCAAGGCGCGACCTTCGTCGTCAAGCGCGGGCCGCGGGGCGCCATCGCAATCGGCCCGGATAGCGCGCTTGTCGAAGCCGCCGCGCCGGATGTCCGTGTCGTCGACACGATCGGCGCCGGCGACGTCTTCAATGCCGCCTTCCTGGCCGCTTTGGCGCAGGAACAGCCGCTGTCCGTCTGCCTCCGCGCCGCGACCTATGTCGCCTCGCGCGCCATTTCCACCTTGCCCCGCACCTATGGCGGGCCGATGCAGTCTGGGGAATCCATGCATGAGCGCGCTTGAAATCCGCGGCATCCGCAAAAGCTACGGCAGTGTCGAAACGCTGAAAGGCATCGACATCGCACTGCAGAGCGGTGAATTCCTGGTGCTGCTCGGATCGTCCGGCTGTGGAAAGTCGACGCTTCTCAACATCATCGCCGGCCTTGCCGAAGCGACCAGCGGCGATGTGCTGATCGGCGGCCGCTCGATCCTCGGCGTCCACCCCAAAAACCGCGATATCGCCATGGTCTTCCAGTCCTACGCGCTCTATCCGAACCTGACCGTGCGCCGCAACATCGGCTTCGGGCTGGAGATGCGCGGCGTCGCCACTGACGAGCGCGACAGGGCGGTGAACGAAGCGGCGAGATTGCTGCAGATCGAAGCTCTGCTCGACCGCAAGCCGAGCCAGCTTTCCGGTGGCCAGCGCCAGCGCGTCGCCATCGGCCGAGCGCTGGTGCGCAACCCGCAGGTCTTCCTCTTCGACGAGCCGTTGTCCAATCTCGACGCCAAGCTGCGCCTGGAGATGCGCACCGAATTGAAGCGCCTGCACCAGATGCTGCAGACGACCATTGTCTACGTTACCCACGACCAGATCGAGGCGATGACGCTGGCCAGCCGCATCGCCGTCATGCGTGACGGCAGGATCGAGCAGCTCGGCACGCCGGAAGAAATCTACAACGAGCCGGCAACACTCTATGTCGCCGGCTTCGTCGGCGCGCCGTCGATGAATATGCTGCAGGCCACCGTCACCGGCGGCAAGCTGGCCATTGCCGAATCCGATGTACGGATCTCCTTGCCGGCACGCTATGCGAACGCGGCTCGTGAAGGCGCACAAATGGTCGTCGGCATCAGGCCGGAAGCGCTTCGTGTGGCGACCGGAGCCGCCACCGACCTGTCATTGCCGGTGGAGATCGAGGTCGTCGAACTGACCGGCCCCGAACTGGTCACGACGGCCAGGATCGGCACGCAGCGGCTGACCGCTTGCCTCCCGCCGCGAGCCCAGGTCGCCAAGGGCGAAAAGCGCAGCCTCACCTTCGACGAGGCCGCGCTTCGCTTGTTCGACCCCTCGACGGGCAAAGCCCTGCCGGCGACGGGTCTCGAACGGACGACGTCCCACTGAGATATCGAGGGCATCGGGCGTAGACAGGCAGCACCATCTGGCTACCACCCGATATGCGTGCCATCGAGGGTCTGGAAGGAGCCGCTATTCTCAATCGTGGCGCTGTCGATCACCATGCGCAGGCCCCGCGCGCTGTCCTCGACAGCCAAGACCGCCTGATCGCCCCCCATGTCAGTCTTCACCCAGCCCGGATGCAGTGACAACACCGTTATCCCGTCGACGCGTAAATCCTGCGCCAGTTGAGCGCTTGCCATGTTGAGCGCTGCCTTCGAGCAACGGTAGGCATAGTCGTCATCGTAATCATCAATCAGTCCCTCGGCCATCGACCCGGCACGGCTGCCGATATTGGCGATGACCCCCATGCGCCCCGCGGCCAGGTTCGGGCGCAGCGCCCTCGCCAGCAGCAGCGGACCGAGCGTGTTGGTCCGCATGACCTTCAGGAATTCGTCCGGGGCGAATCTGTACAGGCCAGGGTTTCCGCTGCGGATGGCGGCGTTGTTGACAAGCACGTCCAGCGGCCTGCCACCAAGACGCGTGGCAAGATCCAGAATTGAAGCCGGATCGGCGACGTCGAGGGGGTGGAACTCGATGCGACCCTCGAAAGCTTGGGCCGGATGTGCGCGCCCGCAAGCGATCACCTGCCAGCCTTGTTGGGCGTATTGCCGCGCGAGTTCGCGGCCGAGCCCGCGCGCAGCGCCGGTTATCAGCACGGTCCGGTCGCCTTGCCCTTCTCTAGCCAAGTCAGGCGCTCTTCGCGACGGGCGCGGTCTCCTGCCGGGCGATCATTGCGTAGACGTCGCCGGAATACTTGATGTGGCGCTGCTGCGTCGCGAAATCGACATGGGTGATGCCGAAGGGCGTCGTATAGCCATAGGCCCATTCGAAATTGTCGGTCAGCGTCCAGGCGAAATAGCCGCGCACCGGCACGCCCTCGGCCGCCGCCTTGGCCACCTGCTCGAGATGGTCGACATAATAGGTGGCGCGCAGATCATCCCAGACATGCCCGTCCTTGCCGACGGTTTCCGGCGTCGTGGCGACGCCATTCTCGGAAATGTAGATCGCCGGCGGCGCATAGCGGTCGTTCACGTAGCGCAGGATGTCGTACATGCAGCGCGGCCAGATCTCGTAGTCGACCGCCGAATAAATGCCTTCCGGCTGTACCCGCCGGTAGCTCAGCGGCGCCAGTTCGTCACCCGCCGCGATCACCGAGCGGCGATAGATATTGATGCCGAGATAGTCGAGTGGCGCGGCGATGATCTCGTTGTCTTGTGCGTGGATCGGCGGCAACAGATCGCCGTAAAGCGCCAGCATGTCCTCCGGATACGCACCCTTGAAGACGGCGTCGAGAAACCAGCGGTTCTGGGCGCCGTCGAAGCGCCGTGTCGCGGCGACATCGCGCGGCTCGTCGCTGGCGGCCTCCGCGACGTTGAGATCGAAGACGATGCCGACCTGAGCATCCGCCACCTCGGCCCGGATGACCGGAACGGCCAGGCCATGCGCCAGTAAGGCATGATGACTGGCAGCCACGCCGCCCTTCACTCCGTCCCGGAATCCTGGCGCGTCCTCGCCGGTCGCGTGTCCCGACCAGCAGAACGTCCACGGTTCGTTGAGCGTCGTCCATTTCCTGACACGGTCGCCGAAGCTGCGGGCGGCAAGCCCGGCATAATCGGCGAAGGCGGCGGCTGTTTCCCGGTTGTACCAGCCGCCACGATCCTGCAGCGCCTGCGGCAGGTCCCAATGGTAGAGCGTTGCATAGGGCTCGATACCGGCTTCGAGCAGATCATCGATCAGCCGGTCATAGAAGGCGATGCCCTTGGCGTTGACCTCGCCACGACCTTCGGGAAGAAGCCGCGTCCATGCGAAGGAAAAGCGGTAGGCGCCAAGGCCGAGCGCCTTGAGCACGGCGATATCCTCCTTCCAGCGATGATAGTGGTCGCAGGCGACATCGCCGCTCGAGCCGTCCACGATCGCACCCGGAATGCGGCAGAACCGGTCCCAGATGCTTTCGCCCTTGCCGTCGGCATCAGGCGAGCCCTCGATCTGGTAGGCCGCGGTCGCGGCGCCGAACACGAAGCCCCGGGGAAAGACCAGCCCGGAGGCGCGGGCTTCGAGGGCTCGGCGAGCGTTATCGATGCTTGATGTCATATTTTCTCTCGATGGTGCTGACGAGGCTTGCCGCGGCCAGCGTCAGGAAAATGTAGAAGATGGCGGCTGAGTTGTAGGGCGCGAACGGCAGGAAACTTGCCGATTGGAATTCCCGCATGCGCTGCGTGATGTCGCGGATCGACAGGATCGACAAGAGCGACGTGTCCTTGAGGATGGCGATCAGCTCGTTGCCTAGCGGCGGGATGATGATGCGGAAGGCCTGCGGCAGCACGACCAGCCGGGCGGTACGCCAGCCGTTGAGGCCGAGACTGTGCGCTGCCTCGATCTGGCCCGCCGGGATTGCATTGATGCCGGAGCGGAAGATCTCGGCGAGATAGGCGGAATAGGCGAGCGCCATGGCGGCGATTCCCCGCACCAGGTTCGGCGGATCGACCACGCCCTGCGTCGCGTCCTTGAGCGCTCCGGCGAGCGGCAAGCCGACATAGAGCACGATGACCAGCATCGGGATGCCGCGGATCGTGTCGACGATGAATTCCGACCCGATGGACAGCGGGTGCCTGCGGTGGATATGGCCGCCGAAAGTCAGCAGGCCGAGCACGATCGCCAGCACCGCGATCGTGATGCCGAACGCCTTGTCGCGGTCGTTCAACGCCTCCGTTCGCCACAGCACCTGCAGTCCGTCCGGCGCCATCGCGGCTGGAACGAGCGCAGCACTGACATCAGGGATCTTGCCGATCGCGTCGATCGCCTCCCGCGCGCCCCGAAAGGTGCGCAGCGGCACCTCGTTGTTGTCGGGGCCGCCCGGAAATTGCCCATAGCGGACCGCACCGAGTATGCCGGACGGCGTGCCGGACGTGACCGCGACCTTCCCGGCGAGAGAGCCGACGAGCACGTAGCTGTCGCGCGGCTGAAGCAGGAACCACGTTGCGGCGCAAACCATGAGGATGGTTGCCGCGATGCAGGTCAGGTCGGCCCGCCAGCTGTATTTGAGCTTGAGGAGCCCGACCCAGAGCAGCCCCATCATTGCCGCCAGTATGTAGGCCGCGATAGCGGCGCGGATCGTCGTGGCGACACCCGCGGCGAATGCGATATGCGCGAAAAGCAGGATAAAGACCAAGCCCACGCCGTTCACCGCCGCAAGCGCCAAGCGCGCAAAACGCTGCATCGGGTTGCCGGTCTCACGACCGGCGCCGATGAAGAACATACCGAGCGCCACGATCGTCACGCCTAGATAGGCGCGCAACAGCATAGCGGCCTGACCGCGCACCATGAGGTCGGCGGCATCCGTCAATCGCCGTGGCGTGACGCCCTGAACCACCAGGTCGGAGGTGAACGGATCGACCGCGTTCGCCACGACCGATGCCGCGAAGGGATGGACCAGGCCGGTTGTCGCGAGCACCATGGCGGTGGCAAGGCTGATCCCGGCGGCAACGACCGCGAGGCGCGGCGATCTGGACGAGGCGCGCGAGAACACAACCACGGCAAGGCCGGCGATAAACGCGACGGCAAGCGCCAGGAAGCCCGGCACGAAGGCTGACGAGCCATTCTCCACGCCGAGGATGGCGCGAAGCGAGCGCTGGTAGTTAACCGACGAAGCAAAGAGATAGACGATGAACGGCAACGCCGCGACGATGATCAGATTGCTGGGCCGCAGGCGCATGAGAAGCTGCATCCGGTCCCGTCCTCCCGTTCCCATGGCTCCGGCGCCAGGCGCCGGAGCCGAAGTCCTTCAAGCGGCTATTTTGCGCCCCAGTATTTGGCGATCAGCGCGTCGAGGCTGCCGTCGGCCTTGATCGCCTTCAGCCCTTCATTGAACGCGGCGATGTTCTCGTCGCCCTTGCGGAAGACCAGCCCGAGAGGATCGGACTGGAGATTCCTGATCGGCACGACCAGCTCGCCGGCGAATTCCTTTTCATAGGCGGCGGCATTGGCGCCGTTGATGACAACGCCGTCGACGTCCTTGTTCTTCAGCGCGATGACCGAGGCCGCGAAACTGTCGTAAGCGACCACATTGTCCTTGCCGACAATGCTTTCAGCGACCTGCGCGTCGGTGGTGTTGGCCTGCGCCGAGAGCTTCTTGCCTTTCGCCTTGAAGTCATCGAGGGATAGACCCTCGTCTTCCACCCGCATGAGCACGGCCTGGCTGTTGACGATGTAAGGGTCGGAGAAATCCATCGCCTTCTTGCGTTCGTCGGTGATGGAGACGCCGGAGGCGACCAGGTCGAAACTGCCCTGGTCGAGGGCGGCGAAGATGCCGTCCCAGCCGGTGGTGACGAATTCGGCCTTGCAGTTGATCTTGCCGCAGACCGCCTTCAGGACGTCGACGTCGAAGCCGACGATCTGGCCGGTCGCCGTGTCGACGCTTTCCATCGGCGGCGAGGTGGTGTCGGAACCGACCTTCAGAACCTTGCCGCCCAGGTCGGCGGCGCTGGTAGCGCCGGCTGTCAGCAGCGCAAGCGCAAGCCCGATCAGGATTTTCTTCATGCTCTTCCTCCCATTTTGATGGTTAACTGCGGTTTCGCCCGCCTAGATTGTCCGGCTGCCGGCCGATGAGTTCGGGTCTCGACACCAGGGCGAGTTCCGCCGGGTCCTCGCCCGCCATGCGCCGCAGCAGAAACTCGCCGAGCTTGCGGCCGAGAAGCTCGATCGGCTGGTAGAACGTCGTGATCGGCGGAGTGAAATAGGCGCTGACGTTGATGTCGTCATAGGCGATGACGTCGACATCCACCCCGACGCGCCGTTCAAGGCTGCCCAGCGCCGACAGGACGCCCAGCGTGGTGGATTCGTTGATGCAGACCAGGGCGGTTGGCGGATTGGGCAAGCCAAGAAGCCTGAGCGCGCTGTCGCGGCCGAAGCGGGTGGACAGATCGCCGTCGGCCACGAGGTCGATCGACGCGGCAAGACCCGCCTCATGAAAAGCCCGCGAAAATCCATCGATCCTGTCCAGTGCATAGGAAAGACGCCGATCCGCGTTGATCAGGGCGATACGCTCATGTCCGCCCGCGATCAGCCGCGCCGTGGCGGTGAACGCCGCCCATTCATTGTCGACATCGACATGGGCGTAGACGAGGGGCTTGCGGCAACGGCCAAGTGACACGAATGGAAAGCCGCTTTCGAACAGCATGTCGATACGGGGATCATCGGCCAGCACGCCGGAAAAGATCAGGCCGTCGGCCGCGCTCTGGTCGACGATGCGGCGGGCGATGTCGAAGGCATCGCCAAAGCTCCGGAAGCCGTGCACGGACAGCTGATAGTCGCTGTCTTCCAGCGCCTGGCTTATGCCGCTCAGGATCTGCGTGTATTCGACACCGTCCCATTCATAGCCGACGGCGGACGTTATCGGCATCAGCACCGCGGCCCGATAGGTCTTGCCTGTCCTCAGCGCCATGCCCCGCGCATTCGCCTGATAGCCCAGTTCCCGCGCGGCGGCGACGATGGCATCCCTTGTCGGCCGCGCGACGACCGGCGATCCCCGCAGCGCCTTGGAAATGGTGGCGATCGAATAGCCGGTGTGGGCAGCCAACGTCTTGATCGTTGGCGAAAACTCTCGGCGTTCGGGTTCTCTGTTCTCTGCCATCAACGGCGACCCATTCCTCAGGTCGGCATCCGTATCATCGGATAAAAACGTTTTCAACAGGAATAAAAACGTTTTTATCCGACCATCATGACCAAGAGCGGTGGAGGCGGCAATGCGTCGAGGTCGCGCATCACCCCCCTTTCACATCGGCGAGCATCGCCGGGCGCGGACCTGGGGCACCCGGTTCGCCGGCAGGGGTCAGCGCGCCGGCGGCGCGTACATCAGGCCGCCGGCGTTCCACAGCGCATTGATGCCGCGCGCGATTTTCAGCTGGCTGGACTGGCCGAGATTGCGTTCGAACATCTCGCCGTAATTGCCGACCTTGGCGACGATATTGTAGGCGAATGCGGGGTCGAGCCCGAGCTGTTTGCCATTGTCGCCCTCGACGCCGAGGAACCGGCGGATCGTCGGATTCTGCGACTTCAGCGAGGCTTCCGCATTGGCCTGCGTGATGCCGTCCTCTTCCGCCTCGATCAGCGTAAACAGCGTCCAGCGCACGATGTCGAACCACTTGTCGTCGCCCTTGCGCACGGCTGGGCCGAGCGGCTCCTTCGAGATGATGTCCGGCAGCACCGTGAACGCGGCGGGATCGGTCAGCTTCAGGCGCTGCGCATAGAGCGCCGAGGCGTCCGTGGTGTAGACATCGCAGCGGCCGCTATCGAACGCCTTGATGATGCTGTCGGCGGAATCGATGACGACCGCCTCGTATTTCATCTGGTGCGCGGTGAAGTAGTCGGCGACGTTCTGCTCGGTCGTCGTGCCTTGTTCGGCGCAGACCGTGGCGCCTGAGAGCTTCAGCGCGCTGTCCACGCCGAGATCCTTGCGCACCATGAAGCCCTGGCCGTCATAATAGGCGGCGCCGACGAAATGGATGCCCATGCCGGTGTCGCGCGACAAGGACCAGGTCGACTGTCGCGACAGGACGTCGACGGTGCCGGCCTGCAGCGCCGTGAAGCGCTCCTTGGTCGACAGCGGCACGTAACTCACCCTGTCGGGGTCGCCGAAGACGGCGGCCGAGACCGCGCGGCAGAAATCGATATCGAAGCCGCTCCATTTGCCCTGGTCGTCGGGCGCCGAAAAGCCCGCGACGCCCTGGCTGACGCCGCAGATGATCGATCCCCTTTGCTTGACGATGTCGAATGTGTCCGCCTTGGCCGGCAAAGTGGCCGATGCGAGCAAGAGCGCGCTGACGATTGCATGTTTCATGGTTTCCTCCCTTGATGAGGCAAAGCCTCTCCTCCCGCCGGCACGTGACGCGCCGGACGTTCCTGAAATCGTTGATCCTGAATTCCGCCCGCGCGCCTCCTTGCGCGGTGTCGTCCTAAGCCCGTTCCGCCAGAACCGCGGCCAACGTCTCATCGAGAACGCCGACCAGATGATCTGCATTGGCCCTGCTGAAGATCATCGGCGGGCGCATCTTCAGCACATTGTCATGCGGCCCTTCGGTGCCGATCAGTACGCCGCGTGCCCGAACCCCGTCGTTGATGCGGCGGGCAAGGGCGGTCGCAGGTTTCTTGCTCTTGCGGTCCTCGACCAGTTCGATACCGAGGAACAGCCCCTGGCCGCGCACGTCGCCGATGATCTCGTAGCGGGCCTGCAGCGCCTTGAAGCGCGCCATGAGATAGTCGCCGATCTCCAGCGCATTGCGCCTCAGCCCGTCGCGCTCGATGACGTCGAGCACCGCGAGCCCGGCCGCGCAGGACACCGGATTGCCGCCGAAGGTGTTGAAATACTCCATGCCGTTGTTGAACGAGGCTGATATCTCCGTGGTCGTCACCACGGCCGCCATCGGGTGGCCGTTGCCGATCGGCTTGCCCATGGTGACGATGTCGGGCGTCACCCCCTGGGTTTCGAAAGCCCACCAATGGCTGCCGACACGGCCAAAGCCTACCTGCACCTCGTCGGCGACGCAGATGCCGCCGGCGGCACGCACCATCGCGTAGACTTCCCTGAGATATCCCCCGGGCAGGAACACCTGGCCGGCGACGCTGGGGATCGATTCCGCCAGGAACAGGCCGGGCGCGCGGCCTTGTCTCGCCATATCGGCGATCTGCTCGGTGACGCTCTCGGCAAACCGCTTTGCATGCTCGCCCTCCGGCCACTCCGCCGGAGCATGGTAACTGTCCGGAATGACCGCTTCGAACACATGCGCCGGGCGCCCCTTGCCGCCTTTGCGCTTGTATTTGTAAGGGCTGAGGTCGATCAGTTCCTGCGTCGTGCCGTGATAGGCCCAGTCGAGCACGATCGCCTCGCTGCGCCCGGTATGGGCCCGCGCCATGCGCAGCATCAGGCTGTTGGCCTCGCTGCCCGAGCAGGCGAAGGACGCCACCGACAGGCCGGCGGGCAGCGTCGCCGTCAGCCGCTCGGCATAGGTGACGATGGCATCGTGCAGATAACGGGTGTTGGTGTTGAGCTTGGCCGCCTGCCTCGCGATCGCCTCGACCACATCGGGATGCGCATGGCCAAGGTGGCAGACATTGTTGAAGCAGTCGAGATAGGCGCGGCCGCGATCGTCGATCAGCCAGGCGCCTTCGCCGCGCACGAACTTGATCGGCTCGGAATAGGAGATGGAGAGATTGGGCAGCAGTGACGCCTTGCGTGCGGCGACGATCTCTGGACGCGACCGGCCGCTCTGGCGGAAGGTTTCGGGCGGAATTCCGGCAAGGTCCGCGGCATCGGGAAACAATTCCTTCCACACGTCGAGATAGCGCTCCTCGCCGACCCCAAGGATGTCGCGCGCGGCAAGGCTCGTATCCGTCGATATCTGGAAATGCAGATGCGGCGCCCAGCCGCCATTTTCCGCCGGCGTACCCATCTCGCCGACGAGCGCGCCGGCTTCAAGCCGGTCGCCGGCCTTCAGCCGCCGCCCAGCCTCATGCGCCATGTGCCCCCACAGCGTGACGAAAGGCGGGCAGCCCGGCGGCACATGCTCCAGCGCCACGAGACAGCCATAGCCGAGCGGATCCTCCTCGATCTCGACGCTCCTGACGGTCGCGGCGAGCGGCGTGTAGAGCCGTGTGCCCGCCGGCATGAAAAGATCGAGGCCGAGATGGTTAGCGCGGCGCGCGCCTTCGACGAAACGCGACTCGAAAATGTCGCTGGTATAGACGGTGCGAGCCTCGCCCCAGGGACCGATGCCGAGCGCGACGCCATGTTCGGCACAATAGGCATCCCACCATTCGGTCGCCTTGTCGGGCTGCTGTGTCGCCGACGTCACCGTCATCGGATTTTGCGGATCGCCATAGGGCACGAGCGCCTTGGCAAGCGTCGCCGGGTGACGGTCGAGGATCGGCAGAAGTTGCGTGCGGTTGGCCGCGATCCAGCCTGTCACGGCGCGCGCTCCGGAGGCGGCTTCGAAGCCGCAGGCATGGCGCAGGATCGCCGTCGCGAAGCGCCGGTTCATCCTGCCCAGACGACGCAACAGCCGCCAGGCCGGTGCTTCCGAGATCGACAGGTAGGGATTGTCGGCTGTGCGGTCCTTGCGTGCCGCCGACAGCGTCACCGAGGTGACGAGACGCATCGCAATGAGATCGAAGAGCAGGTCGAGTTCTTCCTCACGCAATGGATACTCGGCATGGAAGCCGGCGGCGAGACGGGCGGCGGCGCCGATCGGATCCTCTGCATCGAGGATGGCATAGGCGCAGGCGACGGCAACCTCGGCGATGAGCACGCTGTGCAGCGCATCGCCGAAATCGATCAGCCCGGCGACACGCTCGGGCCTTTCGAGATCGACGAGCACGTTCCAGTCATTGGCATCATTGTGAATGACTTGCGCCCGCAATGCCGACAGCCGGGGCGCCACCTCGGCATCGAAATGATCGAGGAACCGCTCCAGCAAGGCGCGGTCCTGTTCGTCGTCAATGTGGTGAAGGCGTTGCCGCGCGGCACCTGCCTGGCGAATGTCCCAGTCGAAAGAGCGCAATGCGCCGGGATGGATGAAGCCTTGCAGGGCACGATCGAGCCGGCCAAGCGCGCCGCCCAGGCTTTCCAGCAGCGCCGGACTGGACGTGCTCTCGGCCAGCGGCCGTCCGGGAAGCCATGACACCAGGCGCACGGCATGATCTTCGCCGCCCGGCACTTTTGTATGGGCCAGCGAAGCGCCCCGCCCCGTCTTCCTGAGACGCGGCACGGCGAGGTCCGGACTATGGCGCTCCAGATGATCGAACAACGCGGTCTGGAATTCACTTTCGACGAGCGGCTCGCTGGCGTTGACGATCTTCAGGATCCAGAGCGATTGGTCTGGAGCGGTCAGCTTGAAATTCCGGTCGCGTTCGCTGTCGAGCGGTGTGACGCTGCCGGCAATGCCGAAGTGCCGCGTTGCGATATCGACGGCCTCGGTCTGCGAGATTTGAGGCGCTGGGTATGAGACGTTGGTCATCGGGCAATCCGGATCTGATTTGTCAAGCTTGGCATGGGCCAGAAAATCGGGCATCCGGCAAAGCGTCGGTTATACCGGCACAATGACCGCATTGACCGGCACATTGACGGAACCGTATGGAGCGCGCGCAATGAAGGAACTGGACGCCAAGGACAGGGACATTCTCGGCATCCTGTCGAAGGAGGCGCGCATCCCGCTGAAAACGCTTGCGGGGCGCATCGGCCTGTCGCGCAGCGCGACGAGCGAACGGGTTGCCTTGCTGGAAAAGAGCGGCGTTATCAGAGGGTATCGGGCCGATATCGGCCAACTGGACCCAGGGTTGATCCGCGCCTTTCTGCTGGTAACGCTCATCCGCACGCCGTCGATCGGCATTCTCGACCAGCTGGCGCGCTATCCGGAGGTCCGGCGGGTATCATCAGTCAGCGGCCAGCTCGATCTCATCGTCGAGGTCGAAGTACCGTCGATCGACCGCCTCAACACACTGCGCGACCTCGTTGCCACTCTCGGCGGCGTCGAGGACCTGACAACCGCGATCGTCCTGCGCCGGGATATCGAACGCGCCGTCGACTGAACGACGGCTGCGGCGGCGTCTTCGCCGGCCAGGCAGCCTATTTGGCGATATCGAGAAGTGAGGATACCAAAAGCTCGCGTTCGTCCTTCGACAGCACGTCGGAATCGAACAGGTTCATGCTGCGCAGTCCTTCGATCGCGAGATAGCAGACCAGCAGCGATTTGAGGTCCGGCGTCTCGCCTTTCAGGCGCTCGAAAAGCTGCCGCTTGAATGTCTTTATCGGCGTCATGAAATCGGGATCCTCGGCGATCGCCGAAAAGATCCAGGATGCGGACGGCTGCTTTTCCTCGCAATCCTCCGCTGACAGCTTGATATAGACGGCGAGGGGATTTTTGTCGTTGTCGTTGCTGTTCGCCGATTCCAGCGCTTGCTCGAAATCGCGTAGATAACCTTCGACAAGGCCCTGCATCAATTTGGCCTTGGTGGGAAAATTGTAGAGCAGTCCGCCCTTCGACACGCCGGCGCGGCTGGCGACGGCATCAAGCGACAGGCTACCAGGCCCGGATTCCCGGGCAACATCAGCCGCCGCGGCGAGAATCTTCTCGCGCGAATTCGGTCGTTGGGCTCTCATGGCGCCTCCCTAAGCAAGCTTAGGCCCAATTGACAAGACCGTCCAGACGGTACAGTAAGACCGCCATTATTTGAAATCGGGACCTGCGGTCGATATGTGTCCCGATGTCCGCGCTTCGCGCCGGATTTCGACTGAGGGGACTTCCTTGTTCAAGCGCATACTCCGTATATTTCTCATTATTGTGGTCCTTGCCGTGCTCGTCATCGTGGTCGGCGGCATCGTCGGCTTCAACTTCCTGCGCGACAACGGCATCAAGCAGTATTTCGCCACCATGAAGCCGCCGGCGGCGACCGTGTCGACGACCATCGCCAAGCCGTCGAACTGGACGCCGGGCGTCGAGGCCATAGGTACTGTCAGCGCGGTGCGTGGCGTCGACCTGACTGTCGAAACCGCCGGCATCGTCAAGGAGATCCTCTTCCATGCCAACCAGAAGGTTGCGGATGGCGCGGTCCTGCTGCAGCTCGATGATGCCGTCGAGCGGGCCGATCTCGAAGCGACGAAGGCGCAAGTGGCGCTCGTCGAGACGGCGCTGACGCGCGCCGTCGAACTGCAGAAGCGCGGCGTTAATGCGGAAGCTACGCTCGACACAGCGCGGGCGACGGCATCGGCCACCGCCGCGCAGGTGAACAAGCTGCAGGCGGTGCTTGACCAGAAGCAGCTGAGGGCGCCGTTCAGCGGCACGGTGGGCATCCCCAAGATCGATCTCGGCCAGTACCTAGCGACCGGCACGTCCGTGGTAACCTTGCAGGATCTGGACACGATGCGGGTCGACTTCTCGGTTCCCGAACAGCAGCTGCCGTTGCTCCAGATCGGCCAGACCGTTCGGCTTGGCCAGGGCGGCGGCGACATGCCTTTCGCCGGCAAAATCCGTGGCATCGACCCCAAGATCGACCCGTCCAGCCGGCTGGTGAACATCCGGGCGGAAGTCGCCAATCCCGAAGGCAGATTGACCCCTGGCCAGTTCGTGCAGGTGCGTGTCGAGCTGCCCGAGGAGCAGGACGTGCTGTCACTGCCGCAGACGGCGCTGACCACCAGCCTCTATGGCGACTACATCTTCGTGGTGCAGCCGGCCAAACCCGCCGGGGCGGCCCCGGCGCAGCCAGCCAAGCCGGAGGAAAAGCCAGCCGCGGCGGCCACCGACAAGCCGGCGGATGCCAAGCCTGCGGACGCCAAGCCGGCGGACGCGATGAAACCGGCAGCCGAAGCCCTGAAGCCGGCTGCTGAAGCCAAGCTCGCAGACGCAGCCAAGCCAGCGGACAAGGCCGCTTCCGACGCCGCCAAGCCGGCCGATCCGGCCAAGCCGGCGGCGGAAGCCGACAAGCCGGCGCTGGTCCTGTCACAGGTCTTCGTCAAGCCCGGCCGCCACAATCAGGGCATGGTCGAGATCGTCGAGGGTCTGAAGGCCGGCGACGAGGTCGTCACCGCGGGTCAGAACCGGCTCTTCAACGGCATGTCCGTCAACGTCGACAACACGATCGATCCGACCAAATCGGCGAACAAACAGGCCGACCAGCAATGAGCTTTTCCGATCTCTTCATCCGCCGGCCCGTCCTTTCGACGGTCCTTGCCTGCATGATCCTGCTGCTCGGGTTCCAGGGTATCTTCAACCTGTCGATCCGGCAGTATCCAAAGGTCGACGAAACGGCGATCACCATCACGACGGCCTATCCGGGCGCCAGCGCCGACCTGATCCAGGGCTTCATCTCCGCCCCGATCGCGCGCGCCGTCGCCTCGACCGAGAACATCGACTACGTCACCTCGTCCAGCCGTCCGTCCTCCAGCACCGTGACGGTGCAGATGAAGCTCGGCTCCAATCCCGACGTGGCGCTGACCGAAGTGCTGTCCAAGGTCCAGGGCGTGCGCGGCACCTTGCCGGACGCCTCCAAGGACCCGGTAATCGTCAAGGGTACGGGTCAGCAGTTCGCGATGATGTACATCTCGATGCAGAATCCGAACATGACCAAGGAGCAGCTGACCGAGTATATCGAGCGCGTCATCAGGCCCCGCATGTCGACGGTCGAAGGCGTCGCCGACGTGCAGATCTTCGGCGCCCAGGAATACTCGATGCGCGTCTGGATCGACCCGGTCAGGCTCGCCGCCCGCGGCGTGACGGCTGCCGAGGTGCTGACGGCGATCAACAACTCCAACTTCCTGTCGGCGCCCGGCAACACCCAGAACGAATATGTCGTCTCTTCTATCACGGTGCGCTCGACGCTGCAGACGCCCGAGGCGTTCGCGGCTCTACCGCTACGTTCGACCGACGGCAACGTAGTGCGCCTGCGCGATGTGGCTCGCGTCGAACTCGCCGCCGCCAACACCGACACAAGGGTCTCCTTCAACGGCAAGCCCGGCACCTTCCTCGCCATCTTCCCAACCCCGGCGGCCAATCCGCTGACCACCGCGGCCGCGCTCACCAAGCTCGTCCCGCAGATTCAGGAGACGCTGCCCAAAGGCATGACGATCGAGGTCGTCTACGACGCGACCGGTCAGATCAGCGCCTCGATCGACGAGGTGTTCAAGACCATCGGCGAGGCGGTTGCCATCGTCGTCGTCGTCATCCTGCTGTTCCTCGGTTCGTTCCGCTCGGTGATGATGCCGATCATCACCATCCCGCTGTCGCTGATCGGCGTCTGCTTCCTTTTGTTCGCGGTGGGCTATTCGATCAATCTTCTGTCGCTGCTGGCCATGGTGCTGGCGATCGGCCTTGTCGTCGACGACGCCATCGTGGTGGTGGAAAACATCCACCGCCACATGGAAGAAGACCACATGCCGCCCATGCAAGCGGCCTTCAGCGGCATGCGCGAGATCGCGTCGGCCATCGTCGCCATGACCATGACGCTGGCCGCCGTGTTCGCGCCGCTGGCCTTCACCGGCGGCCTGACCGGCGCCCTGTTCCGCGAATTCGCGGTGACGCTTGCCGGATCCGTGGTGCTGTCTGGCGTCATTGCCATCACCATTACGCCGATGATGTCGGCGCGCCTCCTGAAGCCCGGCAATGCCGGCCGCTTCCAGCGCATCGTCGACGGCACCTTCTCGCGTGTCGAGCACGTCTATGAGCGCGCCGTCACGGGGTCTTTGAACTATCGCCCGCTGACGCTGCTCATTGTGCTGGCGCTTGTCGGCGTGACCGGCTTCATGTTCACCAAGACCTCGACGGAACTGGCGCCGGAAGAAGATCAGGGCTTCCTGCTCTCGCT
Organism: Mesorhizobium sp. M8A.F.Ca.ET.218.01.1.1; assembly: GCF_004791165.1. GTDB lineage: Bacteria > Pseudomonadota > Alphaproteobacteria > Rhizobiales > Rhizobiaceae > Mesorhizobium. The sequence goes on from NZ_SRUZ01000002.1 coordinate 36,090, forward strand.
GGTGACGGGGCCGCGCTATGCGACCTCCGATTACACCGAGACCTACGTCAACCAGATCCTGGGCCTGGTGAAGGATATCCCCGAAACACGGGCGCAGTTCTCCGCCGTCGCGTTCGGCGGCACGACCAACAGCGCCTTCGTCGGTTTTGCCTTCAAGGATTGGGCGGAGCGGAAGCGCAATTCGAAGGAACTGCAGGCCGACATTACGGCTCGTATCGCCAAGGTGGCGGGTGTCCAGGCCTTTGTCTTCGCGCCGCCGACGCTACCAGGCTCCGGCGGCGGCTTGCCGATCTCCATGGTGGTGCGCTCGACCGGCGATTCCGCTCAGGTGTTCGAGGAAGCCGAGAAGATCAAGAACAAGGCGCAGGCCTCGGGCCGCTTCATCGTCGTCCAGAATTCGATGGCCTATGATGCGCCGCAGGTGACGGTGACTATCGACCGCGACCGCGCCGCCGCCCTCAACCTGCCGATCGCCGATATCGGCCGCACGCTGACGCTGCTGGTCGGCGGCGCTGAAGTGGCGCAGTTCGACCGCGACTCCAACAGCTACGACATCATTCCGCAGGTGCCGCAGGAATTCCGCGACAATCCCGAAAAGCTCGGCCAATACTTCGTACGCAGCGTGACGGGCGAGATGGTGCCGCTGTCGGCCGTGGTCACGATTTCGAACAATGCCTCGCCGGCGGCCATCGAGCAGTTCAACCAGTTGAATTCGTCGACGATCTCGGCGCTGCCGCTGCCCGGTGTCACAACCGGCGACGGTTTGAAAGTCCTCGAGGACATTGCGAAGGAGAGCCTGCCCGACACCTTCTTCATCGACTATTCCGGCCAGTCCCGGCAGGAGAAGGAACAGGGCAACACGATCCTGATCGCTTTCGGCGCGGCCGTCATTGTCATCTATCTGGTGCTGGCGGCGCAGTTTGAAAGCTTCCGCGATCCGCTGATCATCATGATGGCGGTGCCATTGTCGATCTTCGGCGCGATCGTGCCGCTCAATTTGGGCCTCGGCACGCTCAATATCTACACCCAGGTCGGACTGATCACGCTGATCGGCCTGATCACCAAGCACGGCATTCTGCTGGTCGAATTCGCCAACCAGCAGCGAGAACTGCATGGCATGCGGCGGCGTGACGCCATCATCGCCTCGGCCAAGGTGCGCCTGCGGCCGATCCTCATGACGACGGCCGCGATGGCGCTGGGCGTGGTGCCGCTGATCGTTTCCAGCGGTGCCGGTGCCGCGGCCCGCTATTCGATGGGCCTCGTCATCTTCACCGGCATCCTGGTCGGCACCATGTTCACGCTGTTCGTCGTGCCCATGTTCTACACCTTCATCGCCAGCAAGGACCTGCCGCATCTGGCGGAAAAGCCGGATCCGAAGCTGATGCCGGCGCTGCCGAGCTGACGCACAGGACGCAAGAAACAAAAAGAGGCCGGAATTTTTCCGGCCTCTTTTTTTGGCGGTCGCTCCAGCAGCTCCGGCATATGGCCGAGCGCGGCAACCTGCCTGCTACTTGACGATGACGATGCTGGTGTTGGCCGGCCCGAAGGTCTCGACAAGCTGGTAGAAATCGGCGGCATTGTCCGGATGCAGCCGCACGCAGCCATGCGAGGCCGGCTGGCCGAGGCGCTTGATGGCATAGGTGGCATGAACCGCGTAGCCACCGCTGAAAAAGACCGAATGCGGCATCGGCGCGTTGTCGTACTTTTTCGAATACCACATCTCGTGCATGCGCGTCGGCTTGAACGAGCCGGTCGGCGTCACATGCGCCCTGTCGCCGGTGGAAACCTTCCAGGCGAAGGTCGGCCGGCCGTCGACCGAGACTTCCATGACCTGCTGCGACAGCGAAACGCGTGCCACGACGGTGTTGGCGGCATGCGCGGCGTTTGCGCCGAACAGAAGCACGCTGCCCATGAACGCGGCGGCGGTGATGTTGATGAGCTTTGCGGAAATGGCGGTGTGCATGACGTTCCCTCTCTCTGCCGATCAGGCCGGCTCCAATTCGATGGGTGGCTTATCCCTCCCGCATGTTTCGGTGATATTTCGCGAAATACGCGTTTGTGTTTCGAATTTGTTTCCCCGGTTAACAGAGCAATCGGTATCGTCGGCAACTGTCCCATCCGAAACACGTGGTCAGGGATGACGTACATAGGTATTCATACCGAAACGAAAGTTCGACTTGCCGCTATATGAAAGGATGGAGGCGAATTTCGAAACCAAACTGCAACAAAGCGCGGCTTTTGGCGGCATGATCCGGATACGGACGGGAGGCAAAAGTTGACGCAACGAAAGCAGACGGCAACGACCATGGGAACGAAAACGAACACGCGGTCCTGGCTCTTCAGGATCAGCATCGCGGCGGCGGCCATCGGCGGCGTCGGCAGCATTGCCGGCCGCCCGGCGGCGAAGCTGGCAGCGATGAGTTCGAGCGAGATTTCGACCCTGCACGTCGCTCTGTTTTGCGCCACGGTCTGGATTGTTTCCAGCCTGCGCATCGCCCGGTTGAAGGCCCTCTGGCGGGTTGGCCTTCGGCTGCTGGTTTTGCGCGGCCCCTCCGGCAACTTGCTGCCGAGAGGACCGAAGGCCCGCGCCGCGACGGGGGGCTCCGTGGGCGGCGCGGGCACTTCGGGAGTTTCCTGAAGCGACCCGCGACACCGGCATTTTTTGGGGAATTCCGACGATGAAAACGAAATTCGCAGCTTCCGTGCTTTCCGCGCTGCTCTATGCGCAGGGTCTGCTCGGCTTTGCCGCACTCGCCAGCGTGCTCCTCAAGGAACGCGCTCACGCAAGCGAGTTCGTCGCCGGCGGCGACATGGCCTCGGGTCCGTCATTGCTGGTGGTGCGCTGAACCTCGCGCGCATCGGCGCGGAAATGGAAGGGCCGATGCTGATCCGGGCAACAAGCGGGAAAAGGCAGCCGTCAGTCGGCGAACTGCCGCGGCGGATCGAACCTGTAGCCGGCGCCGCGTATGGTGGTGATGGTCTCGGTATCGAGCTTGCGGCGCAGCCGCACGATGCGCGAGTCGATCGAGCGATCGAAGGCGTCGGCATTCTCGGCCGGCGCCGCCGCGATAATGTCGTCACGCGTCAGCACCTTGCGCGGGCTCGCCAGGAACAGCCTGAGCAGCGCCACCTGGCCGGGCGAGAGCTGCTCCTGCGTACCGGAGCGATGCATGACGATCGCCGATCTCAGATCGACGGTCGCGTTCTCCAGCACGATCAGTTCCTGGGTGCCCCTGCCACGCCGCGAAAGCAGGCCGCCGACACGCGCGGCGAGTTCCCTGACATTGAGCGGACTTTCGACGACGTCGGCGGCACCGAGCTCCAGCGCCAGCACCTTGTCGAGGAGATCGGCCGGCCGGCATATCAGGATGAAATCCGGTCCATGTTCGCCGCCCCCGCCTTGGCCGCCATAACGCCTGAGCAGATCCCGCCCTTCCGCCTGGCTGAGGCTATCCCCGACGACGACGACATCGATGCCTCTGCCCTCCAGCAGCGATTCCGCCTCCCAGGGCTGCCGCGCCTGACGCACGTCATGGCCGCGCCGCTCAAGATGGTCGGCAAGCTCGGTCGCCACGACCTCGGCGACGGAAACAAGCGCGATGACGGCTCGTGCGGCCATGTTTTCCAACCGTTCCCTGGCAACCGGATATGAGTGCTGGACATCATGTTTATACCCAATCTACTTTCCACTGAAAGTGGGAGCGAGAGCATCGTGCGGGCAAGAATTGTCATCGTCGAGGACGAGCCCGACCTGAGGGACGCGGTCGCCGAATATCTCGGCGCCGCGGGCTATGATGTGGCGACCGCGGAAACCGCGGCCGCCGCGCGCAGCCTGATCGAGACGCAGCCCTTCCATCTGGCCATCCTCGACATCGCCATGCCTGGCGAGGATGGCCTGTCGCTCGGCCGCTGGCTGCGCTCGAAAATGCCGATCGGCATCATCTATGCGACCGCCGCCGGCACCGCGCTCGACCGCATCGTCGGGCTGGAACTCGGCGCCGACGACTATATCGTCAAGCCGTATGAACTGCGCGAGGTGCTGGCCAGGGTGCGCAGCGTGCTGCGCCGTGTCCCGCAGCCGACAGAGCCGCAGGACAGGAAAGCCAGGACCGACCGCCGCTCCGTCGCCTTCGGCCCCTTCCAGGCCGATCTCGACGGCAGGCTGGTCACCGGCGCCAACGGCACTGTGATCGACATGGCCAAGAGCGAATTCGACGTGCTGGAGGTTTTCCTGACCCGCGCCAACCGGCTCTTGACCCGGGCTGCGATCTCCGAGGCGATCGGCTTCACCGAGGATCCGGAATCATCGCGCGCCGTCGACATCCGCATCATGCGTCTGCGCAAGAAGATCGAGACGGACCCGGCCAATCCGAAATTCCTGCGCACGGTACGCGGCGAAGGCTATATCTTCTCGCTGCCGACCGGCGACGGCAACTGAGCGTCAGACCCACGGGGGTTCCGCTCCACGGCCGTTGCCAGCCGATCGATGGCGTGACTCTGGAATAGCGGCTGACAATGACGGGCGACACGGCAAGCACGGATATGCAGGGTTTCAGGCAAGGCGCGGCGATGGCGGCCGTGCGTGTCGTGCGCCGGCTGCGCGAGGCAGGCGACTGGCAGCGCGAAATGGACGGCGTATTGGAAACGCTGTGCCACGCCATGGAATGCCAGCGCGGCATCCTGTTCCGCTTGCGCGAACTGCCCGGCCAGGGTTTCGCTCAGTCGGTCGCCGCCTATTGGATCGACCCCGATTTTGGCGGCGAACTGGCCTCACCGACCGTCATCATGCAGTCGATCGTCAATTCGGATCCGCTGCTGGAGCGGCTGGCCGAGGATGAGCGGCAAGGCAAGATATTCGCCGGGCATACGCGTGATCTCTCGGGGTTCCTGAGGGCCGATTTCGAAAAGCAGAACATCAAGTCGTTCCTGTCGGTGTCGGTCTTCGCGCACGGCCATCTCTGGGGCACGCTCGCGGTCAATGATTGCGTCGAGGAGCGTGAATGGACCGATGAGGAAGAGGCGACGCTGCACATCATCGCGCTCGCCATCGGCGACGCCATCGAACACTCCCCTTCCGACGCCCATGCCAGCGAGGTGATCCGCCGCACCATGCTGCAGGCCTCGCTCGACGCCATCATCGTCATCGACGAGGCCGGATCGATCATCGAATTCAATCCGGCCGCGGAAAAGATGTTCGGCTTCCAGCGCAGCGAAATCCTCGGCAAGGACCTGCTCGATACCGTCGTTCCGGAATATTACCGCAAGGGCTATTCCTCGGGCGCCGACTACATGTCCGGCCGCGGCGCGCCCATGGTCGGCCAGCGGCTCGAGACGGTGACGCAGAATGCCGCCGGCGAGGTCTTTCCGATCGAGCTGACGGCGACCGAGATGCGGGTCGCCGACCGCCGGCTGATCTTCGGCTCCATCCGCGACCTGCGCGAGAGGCTGCGCGCCGAGGAGGAGATCAACCGGCAGCGCGAGAAGCTGCACCAGAACGAGAAGATGGCGGCGATGGGCTCGCTGCTCGCGGGCGTCTCACACGAACTCAACAACCCGCTGGCCGTGGTGGTCGCGCAATCGACGCTGCTGCATGAATTCGCAAGCGATCCGCAGACCAAGGTGCGCGCCGAAAAAGTGCGCGCCGCCGCCGAGCGCTGCGGGCGCATCGTCAAGAGCTTCCTGTCGATGGTCCGCCTCCATCCGGCGGCGCAGGCCGAGACCGATCTCAACCAGGTGATCCGCGCCGCTCTCGAAGTGACCGCCTATGGCGCGCGCTCGAGCGGCATCATCATCGATACCGATTTCGCACCGGGTCCCTTGCTGGCCATGGCCGACGCCGACCACGTGACGCAGGTGGCGGCCAATTTCCTCATCAACAGCCAGCACGCCCTGGCTGGCGTCGCCGGCGATCGGCTGATCAAGGTGCGGAGCTTCCGTGGCGACCGGGGCAATCCCGGCTTCTCGGTCGAGGACAACGGCCCCGGCATTCCCGAAGCCATCCGCTCCCGCATCTTCGAATCCTATTTCACCACCAAGCCGGTCGGTGTCGGCACCGGCATCGGCCTGTCGATTTCGAAATCCATCATCGAGCGGCACAATGGCAATGTCTGGTTCGAGGAAGTGCAGCCGAGAGGCGCGCGTTTCGTCGTCCAGTTGCCCGCTATCTCGGCAGGCATGATCGCAGCTGGCGAAAGCCAGCCGCGATCGAGCGGCCTGCGCCATGCCCTGATCATCGATGACGAGCCTGACGTCGCCGGGTCCTTGTCCGACATTCTCGAATTGATGGGCATCAAGTCGCGGATCGCGCCGGTCTGGGAATCGAGCGCCGCCACCTTGAGCGGCCACATGCCGCCTGACATCGTCTTTTCGGATCTGCGCATGCCCGGCACATCAGGCATTTCGATCTACCGCGAACTGCTCGCCGAGCGCCCCGACCTGGCGCGGCGCTTCGTGCTGGTCACCGGCGACCTCATCGGCGCGAAGGCGGAAATCGAGGCGTTGCCGGCGCAGCAGCGGCCCCAGATCCTCGAAAAACCGTTCAGCACGCTGGATGTACGCAGCGTGCTTTCGACCATTGCCGAGCAGGCCGCGTTGAAAGCATAAAAAGAGGCCCCCGGCCGACGTGCGGCGGGAGCCGAGGAGAGCGCTGGAGGTGCGCTCGGGGAGGTCAGGGTATGATCCCCAAACGGGAACCTGTTTTCGGAATCATGCCCAGGCAGAAACCCGGAGACAAAAATCAGAAGATGTTCGGCGTGCTGGTCACCGGCACGGCGTTGGCGATCATGCGGATCGCGCGGACCTTGTGCGTTCCGGACTGCTGGGCGATGGCGCGCAGGCAATCCACGCTCTCGGCGCCCCAGGCTTGCCCCTTGCAGGCGAAATCGATCGCTGGCATCGGCAGGCGGGCGGTCGTGGTTGTGGTCGGCGCACCTTCGATGACGTTGGCAGGCGGATTCAACGAAGCGAAGGCCGGACCGACCGTCGGCGTGAACGCCATGCCGGCGAAGGCGCAAGCAGCCAGCGCCATGAACATTGCCATCGGGTGGTCGCTGGCACGCTGGCGAAGGGCCAGCTTCGGGCGGCGGTCAGCGCGCTCTGGAGCCTGAAAGCGGTTGCCGCTGGTGATCTGGACTTTCGCACGCATCATCTTCCCCTTCGTTGATTTTCTTTTTGCGATAAAACGAATTTAATCGCGCTCTGTAACGGCGCAAAGGTGACGAGAGCGCGGCAATGTAACCGGATTGAAACATCCATGCGGGCAGAAACGGTCAAAATCGGTCATTGGCTATTTTGACCTGAGTGGCGGGTTGCCCTCCGTGCGCCGCCGGGGCTTTCTTGCCAGCGCAATACCTTGTCGAGGGGCGCGATTTGCAGCGTGAACCGGCGACAGGGCGGAGGTTGTGGAAGTCCGGCTAACACCCGGATTTTCCGGGGTTTTCGGGGCCCGCGGCGGAGCCGGATGCCGTTGGAACCTGGGCTTACATTTCCGATACGGAATCTGCGTATTTCCACAAGCCATTGCATTTCAATGCAAAATATGATTATATTGAATGCATATTCAATAAAAAGAAGAGACGGTTCATGAACCCGCACCTCCGTGACGTGGCAATCCCGAACGATTGGGACCGGCGGGGATTACCGGGCTGGAGTTACCATTCCGCCGCCCTTCTAGAACTGGAGAAGGAGTATGTTTTCCGCAATCATTGGCAGATCGCCGGACATGTCTGCGACATACCGAATGCCGGTGATTATCTCACCATGGATGTCATTGGCGAGCGCGCTCTGATCGTACGCGGCAAGGACGGCGTCGTGCGCGGCTTCAACAACATGTGCCGCCACCGCGGCAGCCGCGTCGTGGCCGACAGCCAGGGCAATTGCAGGAACGCGCTGGTCTGCCCGTTCCATGGCTGGGTCTACAACCTCGACGGTACGTTGCGCGGCGCCGCCCGGCCGCGCTCCTTCCCCGATCTCGACAAGACCGAGTTCGGCCTGATGCCGCTCGATCTCGAAGTCTGGATGGGCTTCATCTTCATCCGCTTCCGCAATGGCGGGCCACAGCCCTCGGTCGCCGAGCTGTTGAAGCCGATCGAACCCGAATTCGCACACTACAAGGCCGCCGACATGGTGCCCTCCTGGGGCATCTGGACCCAGAAGACATCGGTCAACTGGAAGTCGGTGCGCGACGTCGACAATGAAGGCTATCACGTCGCCATGGCGCATCCGGCCCTGCAGGATCTCTACGGCGCCACCTATTTCGACGAGCCCTTCATCAACGGCGTCTCGCGCTCCTTCGCCACCTACAACCCGCATGCCGGCCGCCGCTGGAGCGTCAGGAACTACGTCAAGATCGCGCCTGAGCCGACGCATCTGCCGGACCATCTCAGGAAGGCCTGGGTCTATTACGGCATCTTCCCCAACGCCGTTCTGTCGGTGATGCCGGAATCGGTGCAGTTCTATCAGGAGTTTCCGCTGTCGACGGGTGAGACGCTGCTGCGTGGCGCCATCTATCGCTACCGCGACGAAAGCCGCGAGCAGGCCGCCGCCCGCTACCTCTCCTTCCGTATCGACCGCGACACCATGTCGGAAGATGTGCAGCTCTCTGTCTGGTCGAACGAATCCATGCTGTCCGAGGCCTTCGAGGGGTTTTACCTCTCCGACCTCGAATATGGCGTACGCACCCACCACGACCACCTGCGCAAGCAGATTCCGGTGCTGGGCCTGGAGACCGCGCCAGAGGAAAAGGACATGTGGAATCTGAACGACGCGCTGCGGTCGCGAGGGTAGAAGCTGCCAATCATCCCCGCCACACGCCCTCTTTCCTGAGATCATCCATCGTGCGTGAAATGCCTTCGCGCAGGATCGCCACCATGTCGTCGATCTGCTCGCGCGTGATGATCAGCGGCGGCGACATCACGCACATGTTGATCAGTGGCCGCACCAGCAGGCCAAGTTCGTGGCAGTGGGCGTCGATGCGCTTGCCGACATCCTTGTCGAGTTGCAGTGGATCCTTGCTTTCGCGGTCAGCGACGCATTCCACGCAGCCCATCAGCCCCACGCCGCGCACCTCGCCGACCAGCGGCAGCTCTTCCAACGTCTTCAACCGCGCCTGGAAATAGGGCGCGACCGCCTGCGTGTGGGCAAGCACGCTTTCCTCCAGCAGGTCGAGATTCTTCAAGGCCACCGCGCAGCCGACGGGATGGCTGGTGTAGGTCAGGCCATGGCCGAACAGCGCATCGGGATGGTTGGACCGGCGCAGGTTTTCCAGCAGCCGCTCCGAGATGATGACGCCGCCGAGCGGGAAATAGCCTGAGGTGACGCCCTTGGCGAAGGTGGTCATGTCCGGATCGATGCCGAACACATCGCCCGAGGCAAAGACATGGCCAAGTCGGCCGAAGCCCGTCACCACCTCGTCGGAGACGTAGAGGATGTCGTTGCCACGGCAGATCTCGCGGATACGCTTGAGATAGCCGTCGGGCGGCACGACGACGCCGCCGGAAGCCTGCACCGGTTCGCCGACGAAGGCGCCTATTCTGTCGGCGCCGACGCGCGCCACCGTGTCGCGGAACTGGTCGACGAGGAAATCGGTGAAGGCGGCAAGGCTCATCCCTTGCGGGCGCCTGAACGGATCGGGCGAGGACAGCTTGACCACCAATTCGTCGGCGCCGTCCATCCAGTCGCGATCGCGCGGACGGCCATTGAGCGAGGCCGACAGATAGGTCGAGCCATGATAGGCGCCGCCTCGGCTCAGGATGAGCTTCTTTTCCGGCCGGCCACGCACATTGTTGTAGAACTGCATGAAGCGCAGCGCCGTCTCGACGGCCGAGGAACCGCCCGTGGTGTAGAAGACATGGCTGAGTTCGCCTGGGGCATGGCCGGCGATGCGTTTGGCAAGCTCCGCCGATGGCGCGTTCATCGTGTACCAAGGCGTGTTGTAGGACAGCGCCATCGCCTGATCGTACATCACCCTGGCGAGTTCCTCTCGACGATGGCCGACATTGACGCACCACATGCCGGCAGGCCCATCGATCAGCCGCTTGCCGGTGCTGTCGGTGATGTAGATGCCATCGCCCTCACCGATCAGCGCGCGCGCCTCCGAACCGACGGAACCGGCATAAGGCCAGGGCTGGATGAGATGACGCCTGGCCAGTTCGGCCGCATCGTCGTTGCCAGGGCCAGCCGTTTCGCGTGCCTTCAGATCTCTCAGAGCCGCCATCATCGCCTCCACATCATCCCTCGAATTTCCCGGGCATCAATCCGGTCCACCATGGCCGAGATCGTCGCCCTGCTCACCCGATTTTGAATGTCCGTTCAATCAACATTGCAGAATTAGCGCTTGATTTCAATCCGCGGATGCGCGCATGATGAAAGAAAGCCGGCAAGGGGAACAATAGCCGGCGCCAGCCCAATGGGATGCCGTATGGCGGGACAGTCCAGGCCAGCAACCGAGATCGCACCCGGAGCCCTGCCCCCCGGTGCCCTGCAATGACTGTGGCTGCGGAAGGGTCGCCCCCGTTGCGCATGACGCGGGCCAGACGAAATGCCCTTCTGCGATCCGAGCCCGTACAGGGCTTTGCCCTGATCAGCCCGACCTTCCTCTACGCGCTGATCCTGTTGGTCCTGCCGATCATGGTGGTCATCGCCCATTCCTTCTGGACGCAGCACTACCTGACCATCGACCGCACCTTCACGCTGGAGAACTACCGCGTCGCGCTGACCGAGCCGATCTACCGCGATCTGTTGTGGCGCTCGCTCTACATCTCGCTGACGGTCAGCCTGTTCACCGTCGTCCTCGCCTACCCGATCGCCTACTTCATTTCCTTCCATGGCGGCCGTCACAAGAGCCTCTGGCTGTTCCTCATCACCATACCGTTCTGGACCAGCTATCTCTTGCGCGTGATGTCGTGGAAGGTCATCCTGGGCTATAACGGCGTGTTGAATTCCGGCCTGATGGGCCTCGGCATCATCGACGAACCGTCGACAGCCCTGCTCTACAATTCGAGCGCCGTCATCATCACCCTCACCCATGCCTGGGCGGCCTTCGCCATTCTGCCGATCTTCGTTTCGCTGGAGAAGGTCGACCGCACGCTGGTCGAGGCGGCTACCGATCTTGGCGATGGTCCCTTGCGCTCGTTCCTGCGCGTGACCTTGCCGCTGTCGGCGCCAGGCATCATTTCCGCGGCGCTGATCGTCATGATCCCGACGGTCGGCGACTATGTCACGCCAAAGCTCGTCGGCGGCAAGGACGGCGTCATGATCGCCAACGCTATCCAGGCGCAGTTCGGCAAGGCCGCCAACTGGCCGCTCGGCGCCGCACTTTCCGTCACCACCATGCTGATCGTCTCCCTGATGGCGGGCGCCACGGTGCTGATCATCCGCACCTTGCAGAGGATGGCGCGATGAGAGCGCGGCGCTTCCTGCCGGGCGGCTGGCTGTCGGCCTATGCGTTCCTCTACATCGTCTTCCTCTATCTGCCCGTCATCTTCCTGCCGATCTTCTCGATCAACACGGCGGCGACGCCGAAATTCCCGCTGACCGGCTTCACCCTGCAATGGTACGAAGACCTGCCGCGCACGCCGGCGCTGCTCGACGCCGCCTGGAACAGCCTGATCGTCGGCGTCTCGGCGGCCATCCTCTCCACCGTACTCGGCATCCTCGCCGCCCGATCGATCACCCGCTACCGCTATCCCGGCCGCCGCGCCATCAACGGGCTGATCATGGCGCCGCTTGTGCTGCCGGAAGTCATCGTTGCCATCTCCATGCTGCTGGTGATGCTGCAGCTTGGTTTGAGCTTGTCACTGTTCACCGTCGTGCTTGGCCACGTCCTGGTCTGCATTCCCTATTCGATGACGGTGCTGACCTCCGGCTTCGAAGGTTTCGACCGCAGCCTCGAGGAAGCCTCCGCCGATCTCGGCGAAAGCGCCTTCGGCACCTTCCGGCGCGTGACGTTGCCCATGGTGGCGCCGGCGATCATTTCCAGCCTGCTGGTCTGCTTCACCATCTCGCTGGACGAGTTCATCATCGCCTTCTTCCTGACAGGCACCGAGGCGACACTGCCGATCTACATCTGGGGCCAGTTGCGTTTCGCGTCGAAACTGCCCGGCGTGCTGGCGCTGGGCACGCTGCTTTTGGTCGCCTCCTTCCTGCTGATGACGATCGCCGAAATCCTGCGTCGCCGCGCGGCCAGACGTACCCAGAACGAGGGAGGCCTCTATGCCTGAGCAGCCGCGGATCGAGCGCCCTCACGCGGACAGGATCCAATCCGAAAGACCGATGATCGAGATCCGCAACGTCACTCGCAGCTACGGAGCGTTCAAGGCGCTGGACGACGCCTCCCTTACCATCAGGGAAGGCGAGTTCTTCTCGCTGCTCGGACCCTCCGGTTGCGGCAAGACCACGCTTTTGCGCATGATCGCCGGCTTCGACAATCCGACCAGCGGTTCGATCGCGGTCGGTGGCCAGTCGATGGAAGGCATCCCGGCCAACCGCCGGCCGACCAACATGGTGTTCCAGAGCTACGCGATCTTCCCGCACCTCAATGTCGAGCAGAACGTCGCCTACGGGCTGAAGCGGTTGAAGCTGCAGGGCGGCGAAGAGAAGCGCCGAGTTGAGGAAGCACTGGGGCAGGTCTCGCTCACCGGCCTCGGCAAGCGGCTTGCCACCGAGCTTTCCGGCGGCCAGCGCCAGCGCGTCGCGCTTGGCCGCGCCCTGGTAATGCGGCCAAAAGTTCTGCTGCTCGACGAGCCGCTGTCGGCGCTTGACAAGAAGCTACGCGAGCAGATGCAAGTCGAGTTGCGCCGGCTGCAGCAGGCGGTCGGCATCACTTTCGTACTGGTCACCCACGACCAGTACGAGGCGCTCGCCATGTCCGACCGCATCGCCGTGATGTTCGGCGGCAAGATCGCGCAGGTCGCCTCGCCAAAGGAAATCTACCAGCGTCCGGTCAACCGCCAGGTCGCCGACTTCCTGGGCGGCATGAATTTCGTCAAGGCCGAGATCGTCGAGGAGAACGGCGCATCGCTGATCGTCGACACGCTCGGCTTCGGCCGCATCAAGACCGACAAGCCCAAAGCCTTCGTTCGCAATGGCGGCGCCGCGACGCTCGGCATCCGACCGGAACGCCTGCGCGTGCTATGGGACAACGCGACAGCCAAATTCGAGGTCGCCGGCAAGGTGGTCGAGCGCCACTATTTCGGCGAGATCACCCATCTGATCGTCGAAATCCCGGGCCTGGAAAAGCCGTTGTCGGTGACCGAGACCAACGATTTCGGCGCCGACGATATCCCGGTCGGCACCCCGATCCGCCTCGCCTATGATCCCGAAGCTCTGGTCGCGATGGCCGACTGAACATCGGCGATGATCCTGCGCGCCGCAATGCGCCCGGCCACGATCGCGCCTTCGACATAGCCCGGGAATGACGGCGACAATTCCGACGAAGCGAAATGCAGCGGCGGCGCACCGGCAAGAATGGTGCGTTCGGCATCCCTCGCCGTCACGTCGATGATCAGGTCGCTATAGGCACCGCCGCTCCAGCCATCGTGCGTCCAGTCGCGGCGGCTGAAATCGAGACTATCCGCAGCCTCCGGACCGAGCGCCTCCACAAGCCTCATCGTCACCTGCGCCCGCAGGTCCGCCTCGCCGAGTTCGTGCCAGCGCAGCGCCAGAGGCCCGCCGGCGAAGACGACAAGCGCCGCATGATCGGGATCCTTGCTGGCGTCGCAGGCAAACAGCCCCGGCAGATCCCGCCACATCACCATCCCGCTCAAATCCCGCTCGCGCCAGAATGGCCTGGGATAGCGCACCAGGATCTTGATCACGGCGCCGCTTTCCCAGGCGCCGAGCGCCCTGTCCAAGGCTGCTGGCAGGACGGGCGTGAAATCGAGCTTCGCGGCTGTCGCCGGCGGCACGGCCACCAGAACGGCGCGCGCTTCGATCACGCCATTGCTCGAGACAACACGAACCCCTGGCGGACCATATTCGATGCGGGTGACCGGTTCACCGAGCCTCACCCGGCCGTCGAAATCCCTAGCCAGATCGTCGGCCACCGACTGCATGGTCTCGCGCAGGGAATATTGCAGCTCCGGCACCTCATTGGTGATGCGCCGGTCATTGTCGATCAGGTACCAGAGCGGCACCTTCTCCAGGGCCAGGCACCACAGGCCTTCGATCATCGACCGGAAGGCCGCCTTGGCGTCAGCCGTGTCGTTCTGGCCTTCGAGCCAGTCGGCAACGGTCAGGCCCTCGATCGCGGGATCGTTGGGCTCGATCCTGTTCATGCGTTCGCGGATCGCCATCGAGGCATGATAGGTGCGCTCGGCTCTCGGGGCCGACATCGCCGGATGGGTGATGAAATCGCCCTCGACGTAGGTCTCGACGAAGGTCTTGTCCTGAGCCCGGGCCAGTTCCATCAGCTGAGGCATGTCCTCGCACAGGAACTGGCCGCCGCTGTCGATGCGCTCGCCAAGTCCGTTTCGCACCGCCTCGACGCGGCCGCCGACACGATCGCGGGCTTCCACCAGCACGAAATCGACGCCGGCGCGCTTCAATTCGATCGCGGCCGAGAGACCGGTGAAGCCGGCCCCCACGATGACGACGCCGGTCCTTTCGGTCTTGTCGCTCAATAGCCGGCCTTGATCTTCTCGAACTCGGCGACCATGCGCTGCTTCAGTTCCGGCGCGACGGGTTGCTGGAACAAGGTCTTGTCGAGGAACTTGTCGAGATTGTCGAAGCCGCGGTCGGCCAGCACCTTGTGGTCGATCGCAGCCATCCCGGCGCCATTGCCGTGGCCGTAGCCGAAGGTCTTGACCATATAGTCCGACACGCCGGGCGCATTGACGGCGCTGAGGAAATCATAGGCCTCGTCGAGCTTGCCTGGCGCATCCTTCATCAGCACGTAGCCGCACACCCAGGTCGAAATCCCTTCGTTGGTCTCGCGGTTCATGGCGATCGGCAGCCCCTGTCCCTTCAGCGTCACGAAGGTCTCGTTCCAGCCCCAGACGAGGTCGACCTCGTTGCCGATAAAGGCCTGGTTGAGGTCGGTGTCGTCGGTCCAGTAGAAACGGATGTTCTTGTGCACGTCACGCAGGAAAGCGGACGCCTGCTTGAACTGGTCGTCGGTCATCTTGGTCCAGTCCTTGAGACCGATGACTAGGCTCGCCAGCGCATAGGCGTCATCGACATTGTCGCCGATGGTGACGCGGCCCTTGAACCGCGGATCGGCGAAAATCTTGAGCGACTGTGCCTGTTGGGCCGTCACCTTGTCGGTGCGGTAGAGCAGCGAGGTGTTGCCCCAGTCGAATGGCATGAACCAAGCCTTGCCGTCGGCGGTGACGGCGAGATCCTTCATCGCCATGATACCTGGATTGAGATCCTTCCAGCCAGCGATCCGGGACGTGTCGAGCGGCTGCAGCAGGCCGGCCTCGCGCCACTTCACCACGCTTTGCGAGCAGGGATGCGCGACATCGGCCTTGAAGCCTGCCCGCATCTTCTCGAAGGCCTCGTCCTCGTCGCCGAAGAAAGCAAAGGTCGGCTCGGCGCCGTATTTGGTCGTGTACGCCGGATGCAGCAGCGGATCCTCATAGCCCGACCAGTCGAATACGACGAGGTTACCGCCGCCTTCGGCGAGCGCGTAAACCGCGCCGGCGCCAACCATGCAGGCGGCGGCGACAACAAGACGGCGAAGCGCGGAATTCATGGTGCGAAAACTCCCCCATCGCGAAAGATGCCGAGAGCGAGGTTAGGAGAATTCCCAAGCTTTGGCGAGGCCGCGAATTCGATGGAGCAACCACTTCGGACCAACTTGCGGCCGGGACCGGCAATCATTGAAGTCAGCGCTGCCCCTCATCGCCCTGCCGGGCACTTCTCCCCGTATGGCGACGGGGAGAAGAAGGCTGCCCGCAGTGCCGGCACTCTTCCTGCAACGTCGGCGATTGGCGAAACCGGCGACGACAGCGCCCCTCTCCCCGTCACTATACGGGGAGAGGATGCCGGCAGGCAGGTGAGGGGCGGCGCCAGCGCTCGAATGGATGATGGCAACCCGAGCGATCACCCTAGTTCCATATCCGAGCGGGTAGGAACGGCCACTCGAAAGCAGGCCTCAATAGCCCGCTTTGATCTTCTCGAACTCGGCGATCATCTTGAGCTTGAGATCGGACGGCAGCGGCTGCTGGAACAGCGTCTTGTCGACGAATTTCTGCACGTCGTCATAGCCTTTTTCCTTCAGGACGGCCTGGTCGACACCAGCCATGCCCTTGGCGTTGGCCTGGCCGTAGCCCCAGTCCTTGACCAGCACCTTGGCGATCTCCGGATCGTTGACTGCGTTGAGATAATCGTAGGCCTTGTCGATGTTGCCGGGCGCATCCTTGAACAACACATAGCCGCAGACCCAGGTCGAGATGCCCTCCGCCGTGTCCTTCTTCGACTTGATCGGCATGCCGGCTGCGACCGACTGCACGGTCGCATCGTTCCAGGCCCAGGCGAGGTCGACCTCGCCCCCGCTCAACAACTGCACGATGTCGGTGGTGTCGGTCCAGTAAGAGCGGACATTCTTGTGCACCTGGCGCAGGAAATCGGATGCCTGCTTGAACTGGTCGTCCGTCATCTTGGTCCAGTCCTTCAGGCCGATGGCGAGGCTCGCCAGCGCATAGGCGTCGTCGACATTGTCGCCGATCGACACCCGGCCCTTGAACTTCGGATCGGCGAACGCCTTCAGCGACTGCACGTCCTTGTCGTCGATCTTGGAGGAATTGTAGGTGAGCTGCGTGTTGCCCCAGTCCCAGGGCATGAACCAGGCTTTTCCGTCATCGGTGGTGGCAAGGTTTTTCATCGCCATGATGCCGGGATTGAGGTCCTTCCAGCCTGTGATCTTCGACGTGTCGAGCGGCTGCAGCAGGCCAGCCTCGCGCCATTTCACCACGCTCTGCGAGCAGGGATGGCCAAGGTCGGCCTTGAAGCCGGAGCGCACCTTCTCGAACGCCTCGTCCTCATCGCCGAAGAAGGCGAAGGTCGGCGAATCGCCGTTCTTCTCGACATATTTCGGGTGGAAGCCCGGATCCTCGTAGCCGGACCAGTCGAACACGATCAGATCCTTGTCGGCGGCGATCGCCAAGGCGGCGGCGGAGGCCGCCAGGGTTCCGGCCAGTGCGAGCGTCAGTGTCAGGCGTCTTGTCAGTGTCTTCATTGCTGTTCCATCCTCTGTGGTTTTCTTATGATTTCGTCTTTTCTGATGATTTGGTCGGGGCGGCGGCGTTCCGCGGGTAGTGTTTCGGGAAAGCCGCCGACAGGAATTCGTTCGCCGCCTGCAAGGAGGTCTCGCGGGTCGTGTTCTCGGTCCCCATCATCAGCCGCAGCCAAAGCCCTTCCAGCATGGCGCTAAGCGCCAATGCCATGACCTGCGGCTCATAGGCGTAGCCGCCGCTCTGCTTGAGCGTCGCACAGAGCTCGATGAAGATGTCCTGATAGACGACGTCGCGGGCGCTGCTCAGCGCCTGGTAGGTCGGCCGTGACTTGGCCTCGCCCCAAAAGGCGCACCATGCGGCGAGCTTGCGCTTGTTGCAGATCGAGCGGTCGAAGTCGGCAGCGACCAGGGCCTGAAGTTGGTCGGCAGGATCGTCGCCTGCCTTCTGCAGCGCATTGCGCCAATGCGCCGAATACTCGTCATACATATGCTGCAGCGTCGCGACGAGCAGCTTTTCCTTGCTCTCGAAATGGAAATTGACGATGCCTCGCGACAGGCCGGCGCCATCGGCGACATCGGCCATTGTCGTCTCCGAATAGCCGCGCTTGGCCAGCGAATCGATCGTCGCCTCGATGAGCTGAAGCTGCCTGACCTCCTTCGAGGCCTTGCGCCCGCGCTTCTCGGATTCGGCTTTCCGCGCCGGTTCAAGGAGCGCGTCCCTGGCGTCTGCCGTTTTCATGCGTGTGATGGTCTCCAGCATCGCCGGCTATCGCTTTGCATCCGGCTTCGACCCGCGAAGATGAGTGGGACGGTGCTCTCCACTGTCAAGCACCTTCTGCATGGCTTCCCAGGTTCGTATGTTCTTGTCGACATAGGCCGCGCCCACCACTGCGGCAACGGCCGGATAGAGTGGTCCCTTCAGCCTTTCGAGCTCCCCTCGCGCCACCTCGCGGTACCAGGGATTGCAGTCCCTGACGGTGACATCGGCAAAACCGGCGCCACGCATCGCCTTGGCATAGCGCGCCGGCGAGGCCATGGCGAAGGACAGCCCCTCGGCCGCGACATACGCCTTCATGTCGGGTGATGGTTCGCCGTCATGCGACATCATCCAGTTGGAGGCGGCAAAGACCCCGCCCGGCTTGAGCACGCGGAAAATCTCGGCGAAGAGCCCGTCCTTGTCGGGCACATGCAACAGCGCATCCTTGGAAAAGACGACATCGAAGTATCTGTCGGCGAAAGGCAGCAATCCCGGAGGCGCCTGAACGAAGCTGGCGCGCTCACCAAGGCCGCGCGCGGCGGCGCGCTGCCTGGCCGCCGCGATCACGGGCCGTTCGACATCGAAGCCGGTGGCGTGCGCCGCGCCGTGACTCTCGACCAGATGCAACGTGATGCCACCGCAGCCACAGCCGATATCGAGGATCGTCCTGCCCTTGAGCGAAAGCCCCTCGACCACCCGGTCGACCTCGTCCGGCCCGCCTGGCGACAGGTAGCCATCCCCCCACAGCGCCTCGAGGAAGCGGATGGCGGTGTCGTCATATTCCGGTTCGGCGTCTGCCGTTTCGATCATCAGCCCTCGGTCCCCCAATCGACGGAATGCTCGGTTCGAACGCCGGCGAAGCGTAGCGCAGATGCGGGAAAACGCAATATCATTTGTTGAACATTCATTCAGAATGACTGGACAGAATGGCTGATGTCATGCCAAATTCCGCGCATTCGGGAACAGATCACGCAAAAATGAAGAGCGGGTCGCCTAATTAATTCGAGGAAAAGTGTGAGCGGTTTTCCCCGGGAGAAGCGCATAGCGCTTCCCCTTGGGAATGACGCAAAACAGGGAGGACTGGGCCACAATGAAAGCTTGGGATGCGATCATCATCGGCGGCGGACATAACGGTCTGGTCAACGCCTGCTACCTCCAGCGCGCCGGCCTCGACGTGCTTGTGGTCGAGAAGAACGACTGGGTAGGCGGTGCTGCCACCAGCCGGGAGCTGACGCCGGGCTTCCTCTACTCCAACTGCTCCTATGTCTGTTCGCTGTTCCGCCCCGAAATCATGCGCGACCTCGACCTGCCGCGCTTTGGCCTGCAGGTCATTTCCTATGAGGGCGGTGCGGTGTTCAGGCGCGACGGCGACTACCTCGCCAATTACCGCGACCACGACGCGCACCGGCGCGAATTCGCCCGCTTCTCCAAAAGGGATGCCGAGGCCTATGACCGCTACTCTCGCGACGTGACGCGCCAGTGCCGCTTCATCCAGCCGTTGCTGATGCGCACCGCGCCGGACCCGACCAGTTTGCGGCCGCGCGACCTCGGCGAACTGCTTTATCTCGGCAAGAAATTCGCCGGTCTCTCCGCCGAGGAAATGGCGCTGACGCTGCGCTTCTGGACGATGTCTATCTCGGAATTCCTCGACGAATATTTCGAGACCGACGTCATCAAGGCGAACTTCGCGCTATCCGGCATCATCGGCACGGCACTCGGACCGATGTCGCCCGGCACCGCTTACGTGCTGCTGCACCACTATATGGGCGAGGTCGACGGATCGGTCGGCGCCTGGGGCTATGCGCGCGGCGGCATGGGCGCAGTCACCAAGGCGCTGGCAGCCTCCTTCAAGGCCTCCGGCGGCACGATCCGCACCAGCGCCGAGGTCGACCATGTGCTGGTGAACAGAGGTAAGGCCAAGGGCGTCGTTCTTGCCGGCGGCGAGGAGATTTACGGCAAGCTGGTCGTCTCCAATGCCGACGTGAAGCGCACCTTCCTGAAGCTGGTCGAGGAGAAGGAACTGCCCGACATCTTCCTGCGCCGGGTCAAGAACTTCAAGATCCGCGGCTCCTCAGGCAAGGTCAACATCGCGCTCGATTCGCTGCCGGAATTCCCGGCGCTGCCGAAGGACTCGCCAGTCTATCGCGGCGACATGCATTTCACCGATTCGATTGAGCGCATGGAGCGCGCCTATGACGACTGGAAGGCCGGCCGTTGGTCCGCCGATCCCTTCCTCGACATGGTGATCCCGACGACGCTCGACCCGACCATGGCCCCGCCGGGAAAACACTTCATGAGCTGCTTCGTGCAGTACGCGCCGCCCAAGGTGAACGGCCGCGAGTGGACCGATGCCGACCGCGACGGTTTTGCTGAAAGCGTGATCGCGCAGATCGCTGAATACTCGCCGGGGTTTCGCGACCGCATCGTCCACATGGAAGTGCGCACGCCGCGCGAAATCGAGGCCGAGGTCGGTCTCACCGAAGGCAACATTTTTCAGGGCGAACTCACCTTCGACCAGCTTCTGTTCAACCGCCCGGTGCCGGGCTATGCGCAGTATCGGTCGCCGCTCGGTGGGCTCTATATGTGCGGCTCCTCGACCCATCCCGGTGGCGGCGTCATGGGCGCGCCCGGCCGCAATGCTGCGGCCGAAATCCTGCGCGATCTCGCAAAATCCACCTCGCATATGAGCCCGGCCCATGACGTTATTTGATGGCATCGTTATCGGCGGCGGCCATAACGGGCTTGTCGCTGCCGCCACGCTGGCGAAGGCCGGCCGCAAGGTGCTGGTGCTGGAAGCCGCAGCCGAACCCGGCGGCGCGGCGCGCACCGAGGAATTTGCGCCCGGTTTTCGCGTCTCGTCGATCGCGCATGTGCTGAACCGGCTGCACCCCGATGTGATGAAGACGCTGGAGCTGGAAAAGCACGGGCTGCAAATCGCCCGCGCCGACTTCATCCCGTCAGTCGCATTGTCGAAAGATGCACCGCCACTTGTCCTGCATGGCGCCTATGGCGAGGTGCTGACCGGCGCCAGTTCGTCGGAACAGTCCGCCTGGAAGGATTTGCGCGCGCAGCTGTTGCGCTATGCCGGCATATTGAAGCCGTTCCTGTCGCGCCGGCCGCCTGATCTCGGTGGCATGTCGCTGCTGGAGACAGCTTCGCTCGGCCAGACCGCGCTAGCGTTGAAGAAACTCGGCAAGGAAGATATGCGCGACTTCCTGCGCGTGCTTCTGATGAACGTTGCCGACCTGCTTGACGAGCAGCTCGCCGACGACAGGCTGAAGGGGCTGCTCGCCTTCGATGCCACCCTCGGCAGTCATCTTGGCCCGCGCTCGCCGACCTCGCTGCTCGGGCTCTATTATCGTCTGGCCGGAGAGATCGGCGGTGCGGCCGGAGCGCAACTGCTGCCACGGGGTGGCATGGGCGCGGTGGTCGTGGCCATCCGCACTGCCGCCGAAAAGGCCGGCGTCACGATCCGCACATCGGTGCCCGTCGCAAGGATCATTGTCGAGAAAGACCGCGCCGTCGGCGTCGTCCTCGACAATGGCGAGGAGCTTCGCGCCAGGACGATCGTCTCCGCCATCAACCCGGCGACCACCTTCCTCGATCTTGTCGGACCACGCGGGATCGATACCGGCTTCATGCGCAAGGTGAAAAATATCCGCATGAAGGGTGATGCCGCCAAGCTCCATCTGGCGCTCGACCGGCCACCCCAATTCACTGGCGCCGATGCCGCCGACCACAAGGGGCGGCTGGTCATCGCCCCCTCCCCCGACCATGTCGAGCGTGCCTTCAATCCGTCGAAGTACGGCGAGTTCTCGCCCGAGCCGGCGATGGAGATAACCTTGCCCAGCCTTGCGGACCCGTCGCTGGCGCCAGACGGCGCCTGCGTGCTGTCAGCCGTGGTGCAATACGCGCCCTATCAGTTGAAAGAGGGTTGGAACGCCGGCAAGCCGAAATTCCTCGAGGCAATCCTGGCTCGGTTGGAAGCCTACGCGCCTGGCATCGGCAAGACGGTGCGCCATGCCGAGCTTCTGACGCCTGCCGACATCGAGAAGCGCTACCGTATGCCCGGTGGTCACTGGCATCATGGTGAACTGCAGGCAGATCAGATGCTGATCTCGCGTCCTGTCTCCGGCTGGTCGGGCTATGACACGCCGCTCGACGAGCTGTTCCTGGCCGGTGCTGGTTCGCATCCCGGTGGTGGTGTTTCCGGTGCGCCCGGGTTGAATGCCGCGCGGCGCATCATCGCGATGAAAGGGTAGGTTATGGCTCAGGCAACCAGGAAGAAGCCCGTTGCAACGACAGCCAATGCGGCTGTTTCTGCCCGCACCCTCGCGCAAACCCACTTCCGCACGCTGCGTCTCGGCACGCCGTTCCAGCCGCGCCTCGATGCGCTGGCCAAGACCCAGGACTGGTACAATTGGGCCGGTTACCGCGCGCCGCATTCGCTCTGGGACGAGGAGCTCGAATATTTCGCCATCCGCAGCCAGGCGGCGCTCTTCGACATCTCGCCAATGACCAAATACCGCATCGAAGGCCCGGATGCCGAAGCCTTCCTCGACCGCGTCACCCTGCGCGATGTCACCAAGCTCAGGCCCGGCCGCGTTCATTACACCGCATGGTGTGACGACGAAGGCTTTGTCCTCGATGACGGCACGCTGTTCCGACTTTCGCCAACCCGCTTCCGGCTGTGTTCGCAGGAGCGGCATCTGCCCTGGCTGCTGGACAGCGCCCTTGGTTTCGACGTCACCGTCGAGGAAGAAACCGAGGCCGTCGCCGGGCTCGCCTTGCAAGGCCCCACATCTTTCGCCGTGTTGCGCGATGCGGGCTTCACCGGTGTCGAGAAGCTGAAAATATTCGACCTCGCCGAGTTCCCGCATGACGGTGGCACGGTCATCATTTCACGCACCGGCTTCACCGGCGATCTCGGCTACGAATTGTTCGTGCCGGCCGACAAGGCGCTGAGTCTCTGGGACCGGCTGATGACGGCAGGCGAACTGCGCGGCATCAGGGCCATCGGCTATACCGCGCTCAACCGCGCGCGGCTCGAAGCAGGGCTGATTGTCGCCAATGCCGATTTCACCACCGCCGAACACGCCATCCGCGCCGACCGCCTGCGCATGCCCGACGAGATCGGGCTCGGCTTCATGATCGATCTGGAAAAGGCCCATTTCAACGGCCGCCGCGCCATCCTCGAAGCGAGGACAAGACGCAGACTGCGCCATGTCCTGGTCGGGCTGGAGATCGAGGGCAACATCCCGGCCGAACACGCCATCGTCTACTACAAGAAGAGCCAGGAAGTCGGCTTGGTCAGCGCCGCCATGTGGTCGCCGATGGCGAAGCGCAACATCGCCATCGCCTCGCTGGCGCGGCCCTATGGTGATACTGTCGTGGAAGACCTCTGGGTCGAAATCTACGCCATGCGCGAGCTGCAGTACCAGAAGCTGATGAAACGGGCCAAGGTGGTGGCGCGCCCCTTCATCAAGCTCGACCGCCGCACCGCCAACCCGCCGGCGGATTTCTGAGCATGGCCGAGGAAGAAGGCGAAGCCGCCGAACAGTGGGAACTGGTCAACACGCCGCTCGGTGAGAAATGGTCGGGCCGAACGCGCTACGCCGCCGCCATGTTCTTCTACAAGCGCGACGAGATGAGTGCGGAGACCCTGGAGGTCTACCGCATCTGCGCCAGGCTCGATTCGGAAAACCCGTTGCCGATCATTCGCGACCGTGGCGTCGGCAAGGATTGGCTGAAGCGCATGGGCTACGACAAGTAGCGCCGGCTCAGCCGATCGTGCGCTCGAGCATGCTTAGCCAGTTGCGGTAGGCGATCTTTTCGATCAGCGCGCGGCCGAAACCGCGCGCCGCCAGCGCATCGACGAGTTTAGGCAGACCGGCGACGTCGCCGATGACGGCCGGGATCATGGCGCCGTCGAAATCCGAGCCGAGACCGACGCCGTCCTCGCCCAGAGCCTGCAGCAGGGAATCGATATGGCGCACCATGATGTCGAGGCTGGTGTCGGCATTCATGCGGCCGTCCTCGCGCAGGAAGCCGGTGGCGAAGTTGAGGCCGACCATGCCACCGGATTCGCGGATCGCGCCGAGCTGCCAGTCGGTCAGATTGCGCGAATGGCCGCAGATCGCGTGCACGTTGGAATGGGTGGCGACCAGCGGCGCATTGCTGATTTCAGCGACATCGCGAAAGCCCTTCTCGTTGAGATGCGAGAGGTCGATCATGATCTTCAGTTCGTTGCAGGCCTTGACCAGCGCCTTGCCGGCATCGGTCAGGCCGGGTCCGGTGTCGGGCGAGGACGGAAAGCGGAACGGCACTCCGTGGCCGAACGCGTTCGGCCGGCTCCAGACGATGCCGAGCGAACGCAGGCCCGCGGCATGCAGAACGTCGAGCATGGAGAGTTCGGGATCGATCGCCTCGACGCCCTCGATGTGGAACACCGCGGCAATCGTGCCTTGCGCCATGGCGTGGCGCACATCGCCGGCACTGCGGCATACCGCCAATGCGCCGGCACGCTCCAGCCGGAACAGGATCGACGCCATCGCGATCGTCGAGTTGAGCGCATCGGCGCGCGGAACCTCGGGCGGCAACGGCTCGCTGTCGCTCGGCGCCGAAGGCACGGCGCTGCGCCGCGCTTTCTCGACCGGCGGCGGGAAGATGGCGAACATGCCACCGGCGAATCCGCCGGCCTTGGCGCGCGGCAGGTCGATATGGCCGCCCGATTTCCCTTCGACGAACAGCTTTTCGACGTCCCTGTCCTTGGACTGATAGAGCCTCAGCAGCGTGTCGTTATGGCCGTCGAAGACGGGGACGAGGTCGGATTCGGTCATAGGGGGGTCATTCGGTTCGTTCATCGGCGCGGGAGCGATATATCATACCCACTTAGGCAAGATGTGCTACCCGCGCAAATGACAAAGCCTGTCCGACCTATTGCTTCAGCACGTCGGCCCATTCCGGATGGCGGCGGAACTGGGCGTTGGCGAACGGGCAGAGCGGGATGATCTTCTTGCCCGCCGCGCGCGCATCCTCGACGGCGCGGGTGACGAGCCGAAGCCCGGCGCCCTGGCCGCGAAAGGCGTCCGGCACTTCGGTGTGATCGATGATGAGCTGGTGCTCGCCGATCTTGGTGAAGGTCATTTCGGCTTCGGCGCCGCCGGCGCCGCGCAGGACGTAGCGACCCTTGGAACCGCGATCTTCAAGTTCGATCTCTGGCAGCTGATCGGGCATCTCTTTACACTCCTTGGGCACCGGCAAAAAGCCGCCGCGCCGCCTCGATTTCGTTTGGCCGCACCTCGTGCCCGCCTTCGTGCCACTCCACTGTGACATCGGCGCCATCGGCACGCAAATAGGCTTCGAGCCGCGCCGTCAGGTTCGGCGGGCAGATCGGATCGCGCCTGCCGGCGGTCACCAGGATCTGACGGCCGGCAAGGCTGCCTTTCACCTCCGGCTCGAACGGGATCAGCGGATGCATCAGCACCGCGGCGTCGAAAAGATCAGGGGCTTCGAACACCAGCGAGGCCAGGATGTTGGCGCCGTTGGAATAGCCGAGGCCGAGCACGGCCGATGGCGTCGTCGCCTCGACATGGGCCTTGACGAAGCCCACCATCTTGCCCGTCGCCCGCGCAAGGTCGTCCATGTCGTAGACGCCTTCGCCGGTGCGGCGGAAGAAACGCGCGGCACCTTGTTCTGAAACATCGCCGCGCGGCGAGATGATGGTGGCCTGGGGCGCGAGATCGCGCCCCAGCGAGACAAGCTGGCTCTCGTCGCCGCCCGTGCCATGGAAGACGAAGAGCAGCGGACCACCCGGCGAACCGGGCAGCATCTTGTGGATGAAAGCGTCCTTGCTCATCGCTCAGCCCTCCAGCTTCTGCAGATGCTGTTCGAGATAGGGCCGCAGGTGCTGATGCTGGGTGGGCAGCTTCAGCGCCTCGCCGAGATGGGCGGTGTCCTCATCACGGTCAAAGCCCGGCTCGTTGGTGGCGACTTCGAACAGCACGCCACCGGGCGTGCGGAAATAGATCGCCCAGAAATAGTCGCGGTCGATCACCGGCGTCACGCCATAGCCTGTATCCATCAGCGCTTTGCGCACTTCAAGCTGCTTGGCGCGGTTCTCTACGGCGAAGGCGACATGATGGACGGAGCCGGCGCCGAGATCGGCGAAGGGGGCCGTCGGCAGCGATTCGATGTCGACGACATCGGCGCCGTTGCCGTTCTTGACGGCGAGCCGCCTGACATTGCCTGACTTGTCGACTTCCTCGTAGCCCATGAACTTCAAAAGCTCCTCGGTGGCGCCTCCATCCTTCAGCCTCAGCGAAACCGAATGAAAGCCGCGGATCGCCTCGTCAGCGGCAACACCGCCCTTCACCCAGGGCGCCCTGGTGTCGGCCTTGTCCTCGACGAGGGCAAAGCCGTCGCTGTCCGGACCGTCAAATCTGAGCCGCTTCTGGCCAAAACTTTCCTCACGGGCGACATTGGCTACACCTTCGTCGGTGAAGCGTTTTTCCCAATAGGCGAGCGTGCCGTCCGGCACGGAGTAGACCGTGGTGCCGACTTCGCCGACGCCATGGCGGCCTTTGCCGATGTTGGGAAACGGAAAATAGGTCATCACCGAACCCGGCGTTCCGACCTCGTCGGCATAGTAGAGATGGAGACATCAGGCGCGTCGAAATTGACCGTCTTCTTGACCCGGCGCAAGCCGAGCTTGTGGGTGAAGAAATCATTGTTCTGCCGTGCATCCCTGGCCATCGAGGTGACGTGATGCAGGCCCTTGATCTGGTCGAGCATGTCTTTGCTCCTTCCCTTGGTGTTTGTGCGGCCCTCGCCGCTGTCCACGCCAATATGAGGACACGATCTGTTGTGGCAAAGGCGGCAAACACAGAATGGACTGTGCTGTAAAAGTGAACAGTGACAAGAAACTCGTTCACCATTCGGCCAAAGACCATGGCCTTGCGCGGCTGATGGAATCGGTTCCATGTGCGCATTCGAACGTGCTGGGAAGGGGTAGCGCAAGTGACTGGAAAAGGCAGGCGGCCAAATGTCCTCCTCATTACCTGCGACCAGTGGCGCGGTGACTGCCTGTCGACTGCCGGCCATCTCCAGGTGAAGACGCCGAATGCCGATGCGCTGGCCGCCGAAGGTGTGCTGTTCAAGCGCCACTACGGCGGCGCGGCTCCGTGCTCGCCCGCGCGCGCCTGCCTCTACACAGGCCTCTACCAGATGAACAACCGTGTCTGCCGCAACGGCACGCCGCTCGATGCCCGCCACGGCAACATCGCGCTTGCCGCGCGCAGCGTCGGTTACGATCCGACCTTGTTCGGCTATACTGACGTGTCGCTCGACCCGCGCCAGCTGGCACCGGCCGATCCACGGTTGCACAGCTATGAAGGCGTGCTGCCCGGCTTCACGGTGCGCCAATTGCTGCCCGAACATCAGAAGCAGTGGCTGTCATGGCTGAAGCAGCAGGGCATCGATGCCAGCGCTGGAAGTCCTGATATCCATCGCCCCGTGGGCGAGGCGGACGGCGCGGTGACTGAAGCGCCACCCGTTTACTCCAAGGACCAGACGCCAACGGCCTTCCTTGCCGGCGAATTCATCCGCTGGCTGGGCGAGCAAGAGGAGGCCGCGCCATGGTTTGCCCATCTTTCCTTTATCAGCCCGCATCCGCCCTTCATTGTGCCGGAACCGTACAACACCCGATACGATCCGGCGGACGGCCCGGCTTTTCACCGTGCGGAAAGTTGGCGAGCCGAATCTCAGGGCCACCCCTACATCTCCTATGATCTTGGCCGGCAAAACCGCGCAAGGTTCCGCCCCGGTGCCACGGGCAAGGTACACGACTGGAGCGAGGATGATTTCCGCCGCATCCGAGCCATCTATTACGGCATGATCTCCGAAGTCGACGCACAGCTCGGCCGCCTCTGGCAAGCGCTGAAGACCGAAGGCGCCTGGGACAACACCATCATCGTGCTCACCTCCGACCACGCCGAAATGATGGGCGACCATTTCATGCTGGGCAAAGGCGGTTATTTCGACGGCAGCTATCACATCCCGCTGATCATCCGCGATCCCCGCCATCGCAAGGCCGCTGGCAGCACTGTCGATCGCTTCACCGAAGCTGTGGACATTTTGCCTACGCTCATCGACCTGCTCGGCGTGGCTCCCGAACCGCATCTTGACGGGTGCTCGCTGAAACCCTTCCTGAGCGGTGGAACGCCCGCCGTTTGGCGCGACGCGGCGCACTGGGAGTTCGACTTTCGCTCGGTCGCGGACGGTGAAGCCGAACGGCACTTCGGCCTTACCTCGCGCCAGTGCAACCTCGCTGTCATCCGCACGCAGAAATTCAAATACGTGCATTTTGGCGGGGGCTTGCCGCCTTTGCTCTTCGACATGGAGAACGACCCTGGCGAATTGAAGAACCTCGCCAGCAGTCCGGCACATCGCTCCACCCGCCTGGAATTCGCCGAAAGGCTGCTTGCCTGGCGGGCCGAACATCTCGACCAGTCGCTTGCACTCTCGGAACTGACGGAAAACGGGGTGGCTGGATACGCAAGGTCGCAGGCAGGGCGGTAAGGGATCTCCCCTACCGCCCGTTTCCTTGCCTATCGAACGATCAGACGCTGCTCGTCGCGCTTCTGCGCGTAGGAGCCCTTGTCGTAAGCCGCTTGCTTCTCGAGCTGCTCCTTGGTGAAGGTCGTATAGAGGTACTTCTTGCCGTCCTTGTCGGTCATGAACTTCAAATTATCCATGCCAACCGCGACCTCCTTCGAACCGATGCCGAGGAAGCCGCCGACGTCGACGATCACAGCATCGGTTTTCTTGTCGGGCGCCAGCACGACATCGCCGATCTCGCCGACCTTGGCGTCGTTGGCGCCATAGACTGTCGTGCCCTTCAGATCGTCAGCCCTGATCTCGCCAATCGGCATCTCCGTCAGCTTCGACTTGTCGATGGCCGCGGTCTTTGTCTGGTCGGGAGCGGTGGCGTCAGCCGGCGCCGCCGCCGTCTTGTCCGCCGGAGCGGCAGCAGGAGCTGTCGCGGTGGCTGGCGCGGTTGCCGCCGGCTCGTTCGATGCCGTCGTAGCCGGTGCCGGATCATAGGCCTTGCGGTTGAAGTCCGGCTGCGCCTGCAGTTCTTCCTTGGTGGTCTGCGCAACCAGCCAGCGGTCGCCATTCTTCTGTGCCCACTGCGCCTTGGCGAAATCATAGGCGACGTTCTTTTCCCCCATGCCGAGGAAGCCGCCCACGCCAATAATCAGCGACTTTGCCTTGCCTTCCTTGGTCAGCACGATGTCGTTCACGTCGCCGATCTTCTGGGCGTCGTCGCCTGTGCCGTTGTAGACATTTTCGCCGATGATGTTTGTGGCCAGATTGCCATCAGCCTGTTTCACCGGTTCCGCATTCGCCTCCGCGGGCTTCTGCGCGGTGTCTGTCGACGTGGCCGGCGCCTGGGCAGTCGTCGATGCGGCCGGGGCCAGCGCATAAGCCTTGCTGTCGAATTCCGGATGCGCCGTCAGCTCGTCCTTGGTCGTCTGCGCGACCAGCCAGCGGTCACCGTTCTTCTCGGCCCATTGCAGCTTGTCATAGTCAAAGGCGACGTTCTTGGTTCCGACGCCAAGGAAGCCGCCGACACCGATGACGACGGATTTCACCATGCCGTCCTTGTCGAAGACGACATCAGTGACCTTGCCGATATTCTCGGCATTGTCGCCAGTGCCGTTGTAGACGGTTTCGCCGATGATATTGGTGACGATGCTGCCCTCAGCGTGCACCACCGGCGCGGCCGGCTCCTGCGCCGCAGGCTGCTTCGCGGGGGCCGGGGTTGCAGTGCTTTGGGCGAAGGCACCGGTCGCGACCATTGTCGCAAGGGCGGTCGTGGCTAAAAGGGTGCGGATCATGATAGTCTCTCCTCGTGCTGATTTCGTGCACGCCGCGCCCGGTTGAACCGTCGCTGGGGAGATCGGACGCGGCATCTCTACAGGTTCACAACGTCGTGACCATGCTGTTGTTCCCACGAAGCGAATGCGCGCTACCCAGCTTCGAATCCGGCCTGGATTGCGGCGCAGCCGGAACCTTTCCAAGCCCGCCGCGTTTCAGCCTACGGCTGGGCGCGTCCTGGTTAGGTTGTGATTGAGCAGCGGAGCGGGGCATGAAATTTGCAGCGGTGCTGAACCGAGATGGCGGCACCTTGCGTACCACCGATATCTCAGCTTTCTCCGACCGCATGCATCAGACGCTGGACGCGGCGGGCCACTCTCTCAGTATCGATATCGTTGCCGGCAAGGATGTCGTGGTAACCCTCGACAACGCCGTGTCACGCCGCAGCGTCGATGTCGTGCTCGCCGGCGGCGGTGACGGCACCATCTCGGCCGCGGCCGCGAGGCTGATGGGCAAGAAAAAGGCGCTCGCCATATTGCCGGCCGGCACGATGAACCTGTTCGCGCGCGGCCTCGGCATTCCACAGTCGCTCGATGCCGCGCTAAAATCCTTCGCCGACGGCGAAATCATCGCGGTCGACATGGCCACGGCCAATGGCCAGCCCTTCGTTCACCAGTTCTCGATCGGCATGCATGCCAAGATGGTGCAGCTGCGCCAGGGGATGGAATTCGGTTCGCGCCTGGGCAAGATCAGGGCTTCGGCAAAGGCGGCCTGGGCAACGATCAAGAACCCGCCGGCGATGAACGTCACGCTCGGCATCGGCGACGCCGAGGTGATGGCGCGCATATCAGGCATCGGCGTCACCAACAATCTGTTCGGCGAAGGCCATCTGCCTTATGCCGACAACCCTGCCGGCGGCGTGCTCGGCATCTATGTGACGGTGGCGCAGCAACGCGCCGAACTGCTCAAGTTCTTGTTCGACATTGCGCGCGGCAAGTGGCGCGACAACGAGCATGTCGAAATTCACCAAGCCGACCGTACGGTGCTGAAAATCCATTCCGGCGGCAGAAAGTTCCGGGCCGTGATGGATGGCGAACTGGTCAGGCTCGATCGTGAGACGACGATCGAAATCCATCCCGGAGCGCTCAACGTCCTGGTGCCGTCCAGCATCGCCGAGGCAAAGGCTGCCTGATGCGGTCTCGAACGACGAAAGCCAAAAAACTAGCCGCCCGGCGCGCTTCCTTGCTCGGTCGCCGGTGTCTTGGCCGCCCGGCCATAGATTTCAGCGGCACCCCAGGCCGCGAAACTCAGGAGCAGCGCGGCGATCAGGATATACAAGACATGCCAGCCCCACCGTCCCTGACGCGCTTTGTTTTCGGGAATGATCTTGGTCATGATCGGCCCTTGTCTCGATTTGCGCCGGCTGACGCGGCCGGCGAAACATGGTCGGGTAACGGTTCCTCGCTAGGATGGTTCCAGGCAAGCCGGACCAGTGCCGGCGAAGAGACCAACAGGATGGCGGAAGTCGGGACTGGGCATTGGGGACTTGGGTGAGCAGCAAGGCGGAAGCAGCGCTGGGTCTGCCAGCCGAGGTCGCGCGCGCGGTGAAGGACGAAGACCGGCTCGCCGTGCTGCGTGGGCTGGAGGTGATCGATTCGACGATCGACGTGGATTTCAACCGCATCAGCAACCTCGCCGCGGCCGTAATGCAGGCACCGATAGCGCTGGTCACGCTTGTCGATCTCGAGCGGCAATGGTTCAAGTCATGCTTTGGCCTCGACGAAACGGAAACGGCGACCAGAATTTCCTTCTGCGCCCACGCCATCGCCGCCGGTGACGGCCCCATGGTGGTGACTGATGCGACGGCGGATCCCCGCTTCAAGAACAACCCGCTGGTCACAGGCGAGCATCATGTGCGCTTCTACGCAGGCGCGCCGATGCTCGTGGCCGGCGCCAGGATCGGCACGCTGTGCGTGATGGATCGCAAACCCCATGTCTTTCCATCCAGCGCCACACTGGACCAGTTGACGATGCTCGCCGGTCTCGCCGGCAGCCTGTTCACCCTGAAGGATGCAACCCGCAGCGGCGCGATCGCCGAGGCCGCACTGGCGCGCGAGGAAAAGCGGCGCGCCATCGCCCTCGACGCGGCGTCGCTCGCCAGCTGGGCATGGGACATCCGCACGGACATGATCGAGTGCGACGTCAGGCTGTCCGAACTGTTCAACCTGCCGCGCTCGACGCGTTTGCGGGCGCGCGACATCCTGACCGCCATCGACCCGCGCGACGTCTATCAAACCGAAACCCGCTTTCGCGACGCCTTGACCGGCAGCGACGACTATTTCGGCGAATACCGGGTGAAAGGCTTTCATCCACCGCGATGGGTGGCCACGCGCGGCAGTGTCATCGAGCGCGATGGCGACGGCAAGCCGACGCTGATTTTCGGCGTCAACTACGACATCTCGGAACGCAAGCTTGGCGACGAACGGCAACGGCTGCTGCTCAGAGAACTCAACCACCGTGTCAAGAACACGCTGGCAACGGTCCAGGCGCTGGCGACGCAGACCGTGCGCCATGCCCGCCAGCCGAGCGAATTCCTCGAGGCCTTCCGCGCGCGGCTTCAGGCCCTGGGTATTGCCCATGGTCTGCTGTCCGACCGCGAATGGCGCGGCATCGGCATCCGTGAACTCGTCCAGATCGAGATCAAGCCCTTCGACACCGCCGACCAGCCACGCTTGACGATCTCCGGCGCCGATCTGTTGCTGTCGCCTGATCAGGCCGTCGGGCTCGGGCTGATCCTGCACGAACTGGCCAGCAACGCGCTGCAATATGGATCGCTGTCTGTTGCATCGGGCAAGGTTGATCTCGGCTGGAAGGCGCAAGGCAGGAAAGGCGACCGGCGCCTCGTTTTCACCTGGCGCGAAAGCGGCGGTCCTGAAGTTGCGCCTCCGGAGCGGCACGGCTTTGGCTCGATCCTCATCCGGCGCAGTCTGGCCAAGGTCATTTCGAGCGAAGTGACCCATGAATTCCGGCCGGACGGCGTCTTCGCCGAAATATCGATGCCGCTGGAAGATCTGTCGGAGTGAGACGAGGCAGTGCAGGTGCCAACATACTACTCCTCGCCGGCATCCGGATGATCGGTGTCCGGCTTCACGTTCTCGCGGTAGATGGCATAGGCCGCCAGTGCCACGGCCGGACCAAGAATAACCCCGAGTCCGCCTTTTCCCTTCAGCAATGTCGGCAGCACGGCGAGCGCGGCCGTAATGCCGATCGCCTTCATGTCGGCCTTGCGCCGCCTTGCCTCGCGGCGGACCCGGGCGCCCGCCATCAGCCGGTGGATCAGAAGAACAAGGCCCGCGATCACCAGGAAGCCGACACCGAAACCAATCGCGGCAGCTAGCGATCCATACCGCACCGACGTCCAGATATAAGCTGCCCCGACCAGGAAGCCGAGGCCGCAGAATGCCGCCAACGCTGCAAACGCGTAGACGACGGCCGCCGTGCGCGCGCGCCGCACGGCGGCCATTGTTTCACCCGAGGCGAAAGCCGAGAGCAGGGAAGCCAGCAGTCCCATCTCGGCGGAACTAGCGACGCGCCAGCAGTGCGAACAGGAAGCCGACGCCAGCGGCGATTGCAAGAGACGTCACCGGCTTTTCGCGTACGCTTGCCACCATCTGCGCCTCAATATCCCTGGCGTTGCCGCGCAGGCTGTCGAAGGCGGCCTCACCTTGGGCGCGCAGCTGTTCGACGCCTTCGGCCGCCGCCCGGCGCGCCGTGCCGTAGCCGTGTTCGCCGGTCTTGGCCAGCTGTTTGGTGAGCTTGTCGATATCGGCTTTCAACTGCCTGATGTCGGCTTCGAGATCCGGATTCGTCCGCGCTTCGTTGGCGGTCTTGCTTGCGGCGGTTGCCATTGCTTAACTCCTTGTGATTGCTCGATTTCAAACGCGCCGTGCGTCCCAAAGTTCCGATGCCCGGACAAACTAGCCGAAAACCCGGTCATGCGCACCCGATCCGCCGCCCTGGCAAGAAGTGCGGTGTCAGATCAATGGCCGGCGGCCCTCGCCCAGCCCCTCCCAGCCGGCGAGCTGCTTCAGCCCTTCATTGTCGACGACCCCGCACCCGCCGTCGCGCCAGACGATCAGCTGGCGATCCATCAGCTTGCGGATCGTCTTGTTGGTGTGAACCAGCGACAGGCCAAGCGTATCGGCGATGTGCTGCTGCGTGATCGGAATCTGGATGGTTTGCTTGCCGTTCAGTCCGACGACCTTGGCTCGGCTGGCGATGAAGGCGATAAGATAGGCGGCACGCTCGATCGCGCTGCGGCGGCCGAGACTGAGCAGGTTCTCGTCCAGCATGCGCTCTTCGCGCGACGCGATCCAGGTGATGTCGTAGGCGAGACCGGGATGGTTGCGGTAGAGTTCATGCAGGTTATCGCGTTCGAACACGCAAAGCAGCATCGGCGACAGGGCCTCGACGGAATGCTGCATCTCCCCCATGACGCTACCTTGCAAGCCGATGAGATCGCCAGGCATGAGATAATTGAGGATCTGTCGGCGGCCGTCCTGCAACAGCTTGTAGCGAAATGCCCAGCCGGACAGCACGGTGTAGAGATGGGCGCTGTGGCTTCCTTCCACGAGAACAGTGGCACCCTTGTCGACCGTGAGCTCGCCCTTCTTGAATTGACTGATGAAGGCCAGCTCCGGTTTCTCGAACTCCCGGAATACCGACAAGGGCCGTAACGGGCACTGCTCGCAAGGATATTGCCGGCTTGAAAAAGAGCGCCCGATCTGGCTTGGCATTTCGATCCCCCGTTGCGAAAGTCTGCCGTCGGCAGGCCAGTTTCACGCGCTTGCCCGAGATCGCTGTTTCGTCGCCGGCGCATGTCTTTTTTAAATGACAAGACACCAAATTGCGATCATGAATCCCGGCGTTTCAAGGAGCGATTGCCTGTGCCCCAATTACTTGACGGATTGCGCATTCTTGTCTTGGAGGATGAATTCCTCATAGCCATGGATGTCGAGCAACTCTGCCGTGACCACGGTGCGGGCGAGGTGGTGGTTGCCCGCGACCTGGCCGAGATCGACGGCCGTAAGGTCGCGACGCATTTCGACGCGGCCATTGTCGATCTGATGCTGGGCGGCGCTTCGACGCTCGAATTCGCCGCGGGCCTGCGGGAGACCGGCGTCCCGTTCGTGTTTGCGTCCGGCTACTCCGATGCGGACGAGATCAAGGCATCCTTTCCCGGGGTGAGGCTGGTCACCAAGCCCTATTCAGGCGAAGACCTCGTTGAAGCGGTGGCGCTAGCCTACGGTCGCGGCTCCCCCGGCTAAGACTGACGCGACGGCACTCGAATTGCCGTGATGCAGCCCGTATTTCAATGTGCCGCCGTGCCCGTGACCTGGGCGGAGATCGCATCGGGACCATACTCGTCCTCGCCGGAGATTTTCAGGATTTCCTGAAGGCGTGTACGAGCCCTGCTGACGCGGCTCTTGATCGTTCCGACAGCGCAACCGCAGATTTCGGCGGCCTCCTCGTAGGAGAATCCCGATGCGCCGATCAGGATGATGGCTTCGCGCTGGTCCTCCGGCAATTGCTCGAGGGCGCCGCGAAAATCCTTGAGGTCGAGCTGGCCGTGCTGTGCCGGATGCACCGCAAGCCGGGCCGTCATGATGCCGTCGCTGTCCTGCACCTCGCGGCCGCGCTTGCGCATCTGCGAATAGAATTCGTTGCGCAGGATCGTGAAAAGCCATGCCTTGAGATTGGTGCCAGGCTGGAAGCTCTCATGCTTGTCCCAGGCCTTGACCAGCGTTTCCTGAACGAGGTCATCGGCCTTGTCGGCATTCTGCGTCAGCGACACGGCAAAGGCCCGCAAGCTCGGGATTGCCCCAAGCAGATCGGTCTTGAAGCCTTGGGAGACCGCGGCCATGACCTAGTCCTTCTTCTGTGCGGGTTCGGCTTGTTCCAGTTGGCTGAGCAACTGGGCGAAGCGATCCGGCACATTGTCGGAGACCAGCTCGTCGTAATATTGTTTGAGTTTGCGTCCGATTTCGGAGTTCGGCCCCAGCGGGTCGCCGGCACCGTTCCGGCGCCTGCCCGCGGCGCCAGCCAAAATATCTTTCGTCATATCCTTCATTTCGCCCTTATAGTCCCAGCGCCCAAGCCGCCCATAACAACACAACACAAGGCAAGCGACACCCTCGTCTGGGTTGCCCATCCCGATATCAAACGCCGTTCCCATCTATTCGTTCCATATAGGCCGGAACTTTTTCGGAAAACCCGCGTTGTATTAGCGGGGCTTGCAACAAGCTTGACCTGCAATCCGTGCACTCGCGTCATCTGAGGGAGACGTCTTACCATGAGTTTATCCGCCACCATCGCACCGCACCTGCCGTTCCTGCGCCGCTTTTCGCGTGCCGTCTCGGGATCGCAAGAGAGCGGCGACGCGCTGGTCGCCGCGATGCTCGAAGCCATCATCGCCGACATCGAGATCTTCCCCGAGGCATCGAGTGACCGGATCGCCTTGTACAAGGTTTTCGCCAAGCTCTTCACATCGGTTGCCATCCGCGTCCCGCAGGAGCAGGCACAATCGGCGTGGGAACAGCGCGCGGCCGCCAATCTCAATGCCATCGCGCCGCTTCCGCGCCAGGCCTTCCTGCTGGTTGCCGTCGAAGGTTTCAGCGAGGACGAGGCGGCCGAAATCCTCGATGTCGGTGACCAGCAATTCTCCGAGTTGCTTGCTCAGGCAAGCAACGAGATTTCACGCCAGGTGGCGACCGATGTGCTGATCATCGAGGATGAACCGCTGATCGCCATGGACATAGAGGAGATGGTCGAGAGCCTCGGTCATCGCGTGGTAGGAACGGCGCGTACCCATGCCGAAGCGGTGACGATGTTCGGCAAGACCCGACCGAAGATGGTGCTGGCCGATATTCAGCTCGCCGACGGCAGCTCAGGCATCGAGGCCGTGAACGAAATCCTCTCCTCGACATCGGTGCCGGTGATATTCATCACCGCCTTTCCCGAGCGTCTCCTGACCGGAGAGCGCCCCGAACCCGCCTTCCTCGTGACCAAGCCGTTCAATCCCGACATGGTGAAGGCGCTGATCAGCCAGGCGCTGTTCTTCGATCGGCAGGCCAAGGCTGCCGCATAGATCGCGGCCTCCGGAAGCCGGACAAGATCAAAGAAAGGCCGCCGGATGCGACCCATCCGGCGGCCTTTTTTGACAAGCCGGATCGGCTACCGGCGAATTTCCAGCCGGCGCTGCCCGGAACGATTTGCAAGCCCCGTCTTTTTCGGCGAATGGTGGAACAAACCGCATCCACCCACGTTTTTATCGCATCATTCGAAGGAGATGAACCATGCTGTACTGGGCGCTCGTATTTCTCGTCGTGGCGATTATTGCCGGCGCGCTTGGTTTCGGCGGCATCGCCGGCACATCCGCCGGAATCGCGCAGATATTGTTCTTTATCTTCCTCGCTTTCCTGGTCATTTCGCTTCTGGCCGGCCTGTTCAAGAGGGCATGAGCCTGACGGCTCATCAGGTGAACACTGGAAGCCGCACCCCTCAAACGGTTTCCAGCCACCGCCGGGCGGGGTCCTTCAATGGACACCGTCCGGCGGACCGCTTTTAGGGGAACCCATTCGACAGTGAGCCGTTCAGCCTGAGTTGGGTGGACAGATTTGATCGATGCGCTCCAGGACTTCAGATAGAACGGAAGGCGCACGGAGCGATGAAGTCATCGCCATGCATCCGGCCGAAAGTGGCATGCAGCTTGGTCGGGCTCTTCTCCACGCGCTGCACAATGCCGGCATTTCCGTCCTTTACCAGGATCGCGAGATGAAGACCGTATGGGCCCGCAACATGCGCGCGCCCTGGGCTTCCGACGATGCCGATGGGAACGGCATCCTGCAGACGGCGCAGGCCGATCGCATCGGCGCCGCCAAGCACGATGTGGTCGCGACCGGCGATCCTCAGCGCCTTGAAATCAGTGTTCCGGTCGAGAATGGCGTCCGCTGGTTTCAGATTTGGGTCGATGCCGACCGAGGCGACGATGGCGATGTACAAGGCGTCGTCACCACCATGGTCGAGACGACCGAGCAGAAGCGGCGCGAACAGACATTGACGACGCTGCTGCGTGAAGTCAGCCACCGCTCGAAAAACCTGCTGGCGATCATCCAGAGCATCGCGACCCAGACCGGTCGTTATTCCGACGGCGTCGGCGACTTCCTGACGCGCTTCCGCGGCCGGCTGCAGTCGCTGGCGTCCTCCCAGGATCTGGTGACATCCTCCAACTGGCGAGGGGCAGCCCTTCATGAGCTGGTGGCGAGCCAGGTCGGCCGCTACGGAGCGAACCCATCGCACAGCCTGCGCTTCCGTGGCGCCAATCCCTACCTCAATCCCAACGCCGCGCTGCATATCGGCCTGGCGATGCACGAACTCGCCGTCAACTCCGTCAGCTATGGCGCCCTGTCCCGGCCTGACGGTTTCGTCGAGGTCACCGCCAACCTCGACGCCGCCGCCACGGGGGAGGTAGCCCTGTCTTTGACATGGGCCGAAACGATAGGGACCGACAACGATCGCGGCGGTCAAAAGCGATTCGGCAGCGTCGCCTTGGAGCGGGTGGTGCCAGCATCCCTGAACGGAACCGCGGACCTCAATATCGGCGGCGGCCACCTCGAATATCGCCTTGTCGTTCCGCACAGCAATTTCGAGACGCAGTGAGAGCCTCGGCAAGCAGCGATTCTTAACCGGCTATTCACCATAAGGGCGGATGCTGTTTTTCCCGGATACAGCCGGAACCTGCCCCGCCGTCGGACATTGTTTGCAGGCTTGCAGCGCGATACCGGAGGATGTCTTGACAGTCGCCGACATGAACAGACTGGAACAAGCCGCACGTATTTCGATGGGCGAATTTCTGGAAGCCGAATCCTCCGTAGAAACACCCCTCGAGCAGATAAGGGTTTGGCGAAGGGGCTCCTTCTTGCCTTGACCGTGACAATGTTGCTGGTCGTTGTCTGGCAGTCGACCTGACTTAGGTCCTGCCCTGTTGTCATCCAAGTATTCGCGTAACTCCCTTGGAAGGACAGGAACTTTTTGACGATGTTGGCCGTTATTGCGGCCAGAGGAACATCTGTCATGGAACACATAGCCGCGTTGTTACTGGTGATCGGTTGCTCGAACTCGATGGCCGAATGTCGGGAATTGCAGGTCCCAGTCAGTGTTTTTGCAACAGCCGACGAATGCACCGCTGAGCGCCCCTTCGCGATGGGCGACGTACAGGGACAGGCGCAGCATATTGTCGCCAAATGCCTCGCGGTCGACCCCGCGTTGGAGGACGACTACGATCAAATTGCCTGGAAGGTGCGGCCAGACGGTAGCCTTGACGCTTCGTTGGTGATTTCCAACCTCGTCATGGCATCGAACACGATCCGCCCAGAAAAAGACCACCTTAGCCAACAATAAATTTGCAGCAGCAAAGGCCATCGTTTCGTGCTAAATGGCGGTTGGAGCTTACTAAAGTGTGGACACAAGTGAGGAGTGACTCTATGCGGAAAATACTTATTGCCATGGTTGCGGTGGTTGCCGTCAGCGGCTGCACCACGACTGAGCAGGACGTCGTCGGCGGCGGCTTGATCGGCGCGGGCGTAGGCGGATTGGTCGGCGGCGGCAAGGGCGCGCTGATCGGCGCGGCCGTCGGTGCCGGGTCCGGCCTGCTGGTTCGCAACCTGCGCAACGGCTACTGCCAGTATCGCGATCATCGCGGCCGGATCTACACGGCCCGCTGCAACTAATTCAGCGATCGAAGCATTTCCAGGCGCTGTTCGGCGATTCCATGAAACGCTGAACCGCTCTGATGGAATACAGATCCGGGGGCCATGTCCGGCCTCCGGATTTTCTTAGCGTTCGACGCTGGCGGCCGGCAGGATTTTAGCCGACCAACGGAATTCTGATTTCCACCTTCAGGCCGTCAGCCTGGAAATCGCGCTTGATCGTGCCGCGCAATTCGCGCGTGACGTTGAGGTCGATCAGTTTGGTGCCGAATCCGGTTACGGCCGGCGCCTCGATCCTGTTTTTCCCGACTTCCCGCCAGTTCAGCGCCAGCATCCGCTCGCGCCCACGCCCTTCCAGCGACCAGTTCACTTTCAGCGCCCAATCTCCCTTGGAGGAATTGGCGGAATTGCCGGCTTCACCATATTTCAGCGCATTGGTGGCGAGTTCGTGAAAGGTCAGGCCAAGCGCCTGCGTCGTGGTTTCGTCGAGCAGCACCTCCGGGCCTGACAGGAGACCCTCCGGCAGTTCCTTGCCGAACACCTGGCCGAGCTCGATTCGCAGCAGATCGGCAAGGTCGGCTTTCTGCCAGCGCGAGCGCGTCAGCATATCCTGCGAGGCGGCCATCGCCTGCAGCCTGGCCGAGAAGGAAGCGGAGAACTCATTGACGTCGGTGGCCCGCGACGCCGTCTGCCGCGCGATCGCCAGCACCCTGGTGATCGAGTTCTTGATGCGATGCTTCATCTCCTGCAGCATCAGGTCCTTTTCGAGCAGGCTCTTTTCCGTTGTCTCATGCAAGGCCGATACCGCGTCATAGGCCCGCTCCTGGTAGCGCGCCACCAGCGCGATGGCACCGGCCAGGAGCAGGCCGAACAGTCCCAGCATGACGGGGATGGCGCGCGACGAGGGTTGCGAGAAGGCGCTGGTCGGCCTGAACAAAACGGTCCAAGGGCGCCCCGCCACGGTCATCTTGCGGGTGACCAGCAGCCGGTCTCCCAGGGATGAAACCGGTGGCGTCTCCGAGCGGAACAACAGATTGTCGCCGTTCACCGCTCCGTCGTAAATCTCTGTGTTGACCGGCAGCAGCGGCGCACGGCTCAGCGCGATCTGGAACAGGTCCCGGGCCCGGAAGGCGGCATAGAGAAAGCCGGCGGTCGAGGATCGCGATGCGTTGATGACCTCCGGCGCCGTTTCTACATTGAGCCGCACGAAGACCAGGAACCCGGTGAAGGTCTGCGCGACGCCCGTGCCCTGGCCGAGCTGCACCAGCCCGCTTGCATGCTGCTGGTCGTCGGCCATCGCCTTTTCGATCGCCACGCGCCGCACCGGCTCGCTGAACATGTCATAGCCGATGCTGGCCTGGTTGGACGGATCCAGCGGCTCGAAAAGGGCTATCGGCGTGCGCCAGGGCTGCGTCGTATCCGGATAGACCGGATGGCTGGCGCCGAAATCGTGGAGGATGTCGCGCTCCACTGCGGCTTCGTCGCCCGTCTTGACCAGCCGCAGGAAGCCGATGCCGCGCAGGCCGGCAAAATTGCTGTCGATATCCAGCGCCTTGAAGAAGGCCTTGAACTCGCTCTGGGAAATATCGCCGTTGCGCGCATCGAACAGGGCCTGTGTCGAGCGCAACAGCGACAGATGCAGGTCGATGCGGCTCTCGATCCGGTTGAGGGCGTCATCGGCCGCCCCTTCGAACTTAATGCGGGCGGCCTCCTGCGTCGCGAAATAAGCGAACCCCGCCATGGTCATGCTGATCAATGCAACGGCTATGAACGCGACGATTGGAAAAAGCTTCTTCAACGGATGATGCGGTCCATGAGCAAAACAGGACCTTTATGGGCAACTCGCCGGGCCAACACAATGGTCAGGCCAAGCCATCGTGATCA
The DNA here is from genome assembly GCF_004791165.1 of Mesorhizobium sp. M8A.F.Ca.ET.218.01.1.1. Lineage (GTDB taxonomy): Bacteria > Pseudomonadota > Alphaproteobacteria > Rhizobiales > Rhizobiaceae > Mesorhizobium. Next base: position 77,551 of record NZ_SRUZ01000002.1, read on the forward strand.
CTGGCATATCAGGTGAACGGCAACGGGGCGTGCCCGAGCGGCCTGGCCGGCCTGCGGCCGGCCTCAGGCGGCGATCCTCAGCGCCCCCGGCCCCGGTATGGCACCTGGAGGACATTTGCCCAGGATGATCATGCCCAGCACTTCGTCCTGGGTGACGTCCGTGGTGCGTGCCGTGCCGACCACCTGGCCGTTCTTCATCACGCAAACCCGGTCGGCGAGCTCGAACACGTCGTGGATGTCGTGGCTGATCAGGAAAATGCCGATTCCGTCGGACTTGAGCTGCCTGACCAGTTCGCCGACCTGTGCCGTTTCCTGGGGGCCGAGTGCCGCCGTCGGCTCGTCCATGATCAGGATGCGGGCGTTGAACAGGATGGCGCGTGCGATCGCCACCGACTGCCGCTGTCCGCCTGACAGTTTGATCACCGGCTCCTTGAAGCGCTGGAAGCGGGGATTGAGCCGCCCCATCACCTTGCGCGCCTCGGCCTCCATGGCGACGTCGTCGAGCGTGCCCCAGGCGGTCATCAGCTCGCGGCCGAGGAACAGATTGGCGGCGGCATCGACATTGTCGGCCAGCGCCAGCGTCTGGTAGATCGTCTCGATGCCGTATTTCTTGGCGTCGCGCGGGTTGGAGATCGCTGCCTCCTCGCCATTGACGAAGATCTGGCCGGCATCGCGCTTGTAGGCACCGGACAGGATCTTGATCAGCGTCGACTTGCCGGCGCCGTTGTGGCCGAGCAGCGCTACGACCTCGCCCGGGAAAAGGTCGATCGACGCGTCGTCGACGGCACGGATGCCGCCGAAGGCGATCGAGATGTTGCGCATGTCGACCAGCGGCGTGCCCATGGGGGCCGTTGCGGGGGCGGTTTTGTCAGCCATGATCGTATCCCTAAACCCGCTTGCGATAGACGGTATCGAGCCACACCGCGATGACCAGCACGGCGCCGACGACGATGCTCTGCAGCGGCGAGTCGACGCCGAGCAGCACCATGCCCGACTGCAGCGACTGCATCAGCAATGCGCCGAGCATGGCGCCGATGATCGTTCCCGAGCCGCCGGCAAGCGACGTGCCGCCGATGACGGCCGCGGCAATGACGAGCAGCTCGTCCAATGTGCCAAGCACATTGGTGGAGGAGTTCTGCCGGGCCGACGAAATGGCGGCTGCGATCGTGGCCAGCACGCCCATGATCATGAACACCTTCATGGTGATCCAGCGCGTGTTGATGCCGGCGAGATTGGCCGCTTCCGGATTGCCGCCGATGGCAAAGACATAACGGCCGAAACGGGTGCGGTTGGTGATGAAGGTCATGACCAGGCCGACGGCGACCGCCATCAGCACCGGTATTGCGATGCCGTGGGCGATGAACAGGCCGCCCTCGGGTACGGTGATGTTGTTGGCGGCCGCGTAGCGGTTCACGATGCCGATCGGCCATGGATAGGAGTTGGCCAGCCAGACCGCGCCCATGATGACGGCGCAGGTGACGGCGCCGAGCAGCGTCTCGGCCCAGACCGGCCGCAGCGGGAAGCGGAAGCGCTTGCGCTGCACGCGCCCGTTGAACAGCGCGAACACGACGGCCAGGCAGGCGACGATCCCCACGACCCAGCTCCAGGTGGCGCCGATCGATCCGGCCGGGCCGCCACCCATCAGCTGGAAGGTGGCGTCGAGCGGTGCCACCGTCTGGCCTGACGTGACCCACCAGGCGGCGCCGCGCCAGACCAGCAGGCCGCCCAGCGTGACGATGAAGGCCGGCACTTCGAGATAGGCAATGACGAAGCCCTGGAAGGCGCCGATCAAAAGGCCGAGCGCCAGGCCGATGACCAGAGCCAGGACCCAGATCCATGGGTTGCCGAGTTCAAGCCCCACGAACCGAACCAGGAAATGCACCTGCGCAAAACCCATGACCATGCCGATCAGGCCCTCGGCGGAACCGACGGACAGATCGATGTTGCGCATGACGATGACCAGCACCATGCCACAAGCCATGATGGCGACCGCGGACGTCTGCACCGACAGGTTCCACAGATTGCGCGGCGTGAGAAACGTGCGGCTGTCGAAATCGAGCGGATTGACGCCGAGACGCAGGCTCGAAATCACATGCAGCGCGACCCAGATCAGCAGCAGGGCGCCGATCATGCCGAGCATGCGGGTGTCGATCTCGGTCGCCTTCAGGAACCGGGCGACCGCGCCGAGTTCCGAGGCGCGCGCGGTGTCGGCCTGCGGGTTGGACGTCGTATCGGTCATGATTTCCTCCAACCGGCTGGCCGTCTACGCGGATGCCGAAGCCAGCCTAGAAGCTATCCGCGTGATGCGGAAACACAAATCTTTTTGAGAAAACGCCGCGGCTTTGGGCCGCGGCGCCTTCATTTCTTCAAGCGGTCAAACTCAGTTGCAGGCCGCAACGCTGCCGGCGGCGATGCCCGCGCAGACTTCGTCCTTCTTGATCCAGCCGGCGTCGATGACGAGGTTGAGATTATCCTTGGTGATGGCGACCGGGGTCAGGAACAGCGACTTGACGGTGTTGCCGCCAGGCGTCGTGAAGTCCTTCACGCCGGCGATGTCGGTCATCTTCTTGCCGTCGGCGAGCTGCGAGGCGATCTCGGCGGCGTTCTTGCCGAGTTCACGCGCGTCCTTCCACACCGACACGGTCTGGGTGCCGAGCGCGATGCGGTTGAGCGCGGCGTGGTCGCCGTCCTGGCCAGAGACCGGCACGGTGCCGGCGAGCCCCTGCGCCGTCAGCGCCGCGACGACGCCGCCGGCGGTGCCGTCATTGGCCGCGACCACCGCGTCGACCTTGTTGTCATTGGCGGTGAGGAACTGCTCCATGTTCTTCTGGGCGTTGGCGGGCAGCCAGCCGTCCGTATAGGCCTCGCCGACATTCTTGATCTTGCCCGAGTCGATGGCTTCCTTCAGCACTTCCATCGAGCCCGAGAACAGGAAGTCGGCATTCGGGTCGGCACCCGAGCCCTTGATGAAGACGTAGTTGCCTTCAGGCTTCACCTTGAACACTTCGCGGGCCTGCATGCGGCCGACTTCCTTGTTGTCGAAGGTCAGGTAGAAGACGTCCTTGTTTTCGATCAGGCGGTCATAGCCGACGACCGGAATGCCCTCGTCGAGCGCTTTCTGCACCGCCGGACCGATGGCCGAGGCATCCTGCGCCAGGATGATCAGCGAATTGGCGCCCTGCGAAATCAGGCTCTCGACATCGGTCAGCTGCTTGCCGGGATTGGACTGCGCATCGGCGGAAATGTACTTGTCGCCCGCGGCCTCGATCGCCTTCTTCATGGCGGCCTCGTCGGTCTTCCAGCGCTCTTCCTGGAAGTTGGACCAGGAAACGCCGATGACCTTGTCCTTCGCCTGCGCGACCGACACCAGTGTCAGCGACATGGCGACACCCGCCAGGATGGCGGCTGTGAATCTCTTCATGATATCCTCCCTGCGCCGCGTATGGCGCGACCAAACTGGCCCGAAGGCCGGCACAAAGGCTCTATTTTTTCGAGCCTCGAAAAAACACTGGTCCATCACCGGAACACTGTCAACATCGATTCTGATGGATTTTGAGGTGCCGGAAATTTTTTTTCGAGCCTCGCAATAAATAAATGACAGCACCGGCCGCTTCTGCCAGTGTTTGACCCTGTTGCCGGAGGTATTCGAGGGGGATCAAGAACCGCGGCAACCGGGAGGGAAAGCATGTCGGTGGGAATCCGCCACGACGATCTGCGCCGGCGCAACCGCGCAATGGTGATTGCAGCCGTGCGCCGGGATGGTCAGCCCTCGCGCACCGAGATCGCCGCCACCACTGGCCTCAGCCACTCGACCATATCGGCGATATCCGCCGACCTGATCGGCGAAGGTATCCTGACCGAAGGAAAGCCGAACGAGGCCGGCTCACTCAAACGCGGCCGGCCGCAGGTTGGCCTCGGCCTCAACCCCGAGGCCGCGGCTGTGATGACCGTGGTGCTGTCGCTGAATTTCCTATCCGTCGCCGTCATCGATTATGCCGGCCAGGTGGTCGCCGAGGAGCAGCGCCGGCTGGACACGCTGACCATGTCGCGCGAGGCGCTGATCGGCGAATGCACGGCAATAGTGCGCCGCCGCATCGAGGACCCCGATCTCGATATCCGCAGTGTTGCCCGCATCGCGCTGGCGATCCAGGGCATCACCGACACCAAGGCGCGTGCCATGCTGTGGTCGCCGATCACGCCGCAGACGGACATTGCCTTCGCCGACATACTCGAAGCCGAATTCGGCATCCCCGCCACCATGGAGAACGACTGCAACATGATGGCGGTGGCGTTGCGCTGGCGCGACCCTCAACGCTACCGCGACGACTTCATCGCCATCCTGCTCTCGCACGGCATCGGCATGGGCCTGGTGCTCAAGGGCGAACTGTTCACCGGCACCCATTCATCGGGCGGCGAATTCGGCCACATGATCCATCGCCCGGGCGGCGCGCTCTGCCGTTGCGGGCGGCGCGGCTGCGTCGAGGCCTATGCCGGCAACTATGCCATCTGGCGTAATGCCAGGCAGCTTGGCGAGGACGCCGAACCGGTCGCCGATGTCAGCGACGCGCAGATGCGGACACTCGCCGCGACGGCAAGGGAGAAAGACGGACCGGAGCGCGAAGCCTATCGCAAGGCGGGCGAGGCGCTGGGCTATGGGCTGGGCAGCCTGTTCGCGTTGATCGACCCGGCGCCGGTCGCCATGGTCGGTGTCAGTGCCGCCGCCTTCGATCTGATCGAGCCGGCCTTGCGCGAGGCCATCGCCCAGACCGCCGGCGGCCAGCATTCGGAATCGATTTCCTTCGACACCGAGCCGAACGAACTGCCGCTCATTCGCGAAGGCTGCGCCATGCGCGCCTTGACCTTCGTCGACCAGGAGATTTTCGCGCCGGGCGTGCAGGCGAGAGGCAGTGCTGGGAAGAGCGTCGCCTGAGCGAACGCTCCGGTGAATCACCACCAATGCTGGAGGTTGGCCGAGCGCCCTCAAGGTCGTCATCCCTGGGCGGAGCAGCCGCGAAGCGGCGTCGCGGAGACCCTGGGATCCATGCCGTGACCTCGATCGTAGAGTGCAACGGCGCAGAATTCTGCACCGCGGCGACGCGTCGAGGTCCCGGCATGGATCCTCGGGTCTGCGCCGCGTCGCTTCGCTCCTTGCTCCGCTCGTGGATGACGAAGTCAGGGGCGTAGCCGCCCTCGACCTAGTCTTCCCTGATCGCGTAGCCCGCGCCGCGAATGGTGCGGATGACGTCGGGCATGCGGCCATTGTTGACCGCCTTGCGCAGCCGGCCGACATGCACGTCCACCGTGCGCTCGTCGATATAGATCGTCTCGCCCCAGACATTGTCGAGCAACTGGCTGCGCGAGAACACCCGGCCGGGATGGCGCATCATGAATTCGAGCAGCCGGAACTCGGTCGGTCCGAGCCGGATTTCGCTCTTCTTGCGATAGACCCGGTGCGATTCACGGTCGAGCACGATGTCGCCGACCTTGAGCACGCTGGACAGCACTTCCGGCTTGGCGCGACGCAGCAGCGCCTTGACCCGGGCCATGAATTCCGGCGTCGAGAACGGCTTGACCAGATAGTCGTCGGCACCGGTCGAAAGGCCACGCACGCGGTCGCTCTCCTCACCGCGCGCCGTCAGCATGATGATCGGCAACCTCTCGGTCTCGGGCCGCATTCGCAGGCGCCGACAGAGTTCGATGCCGGAAACAGCCGGCACCATCCAGTCGAGCACCAGGAGGTCGGGCACGTTCTCCTGGAGGCGGATCTCGGCTTCGTCGCCGCGCGTCACCACCTCGACCTGATAGCCTTCCGATTCCAGATTGTAGCGGAGGAGCACGCCGAGCGGCTCCTCGTCCTCCACCACCATGATGCGTGGCGCGATCATTGGCAGATCATCCTATCGTCAAGCCGCCGGCGCCGACATCGCCGTCTCGTCCTGCTTCGGACGATTGGCGGGCAGTTGCGTTCCGGTCAGCACATAATACGCATTCTCGGCGATGTTGGTCACATGGTCGCCGATGCGCTCGAGATTCTTGGCGCAGAACAAGAGATGCGTGCAAGCCGTGATGTTGCGCGGATCCTCCATCATGTAGGTCAGCAGTTCGCGGAACACCGAGGTGTATTTGACGTCGATGCGTTCGTCGTCATTCCTGAGCTTGGCGAGGGCGGCGGCATCGCCGGCCGCATATTCCTCGACCACGCCCTGCACCTGGATCAGCACCAGCTGCGCCATGGAATCGATCGAGTGCGACAGGTCGCGCGGCGTGGCGGTGAGGCCGACGGAACCGACACGCTTGGCGATGTTCTTGGCAAGGTCGCCGATGCGCTCGAGGTCGCCCGCCATGCGGATCGAGCCGACGACATGACGCAGATCGTCGGCCATCGGCTGGCGCTTGGCGATCAGGGTGATGGCGCGGTCGTCGAGTTCGCGCTGGCGCGCATCCATGATGGCGTCGTCGGAGACGACGCGCTGTCCCAGCGCGTTGTCGGAATTCAGCAGAGCCTTGGTGGCGCCGCCGACCATCGTGCCGGCGAGATCGCCCATGTCGCTGATCAGCCTGCTGATCTGTCCGAGATCCTCATCGAAGGCTGCGACTGTGTGTTCGGCCATGATCCTGGTCCTCGTATGCGTGATATCAGCCGAAGCGGCCGGTGATGTAGTCCTGCGTGCGCTTCTCACGAGGCGACGTGAAGATCTTCTCGGTCTTGTCGAATTCGACCAGTTCGCCCAGATACATGAACGCCGTCTGGCGCGACACGCGCGCCGCCTGCTGCATGTTGTGGGTGACGATGACGATCGTGTAGTCGGCTTGCAACTCGTCGATCAGTTCCTCGATCTTGGCGGTCGACAGCGGATCGAGCGCCGAGGCCGGTTCGTCGAGCAGGATGACTTCCGGCTTCACCGCCACGGTGCGGGCGATGCAAAGACGCTGCTGCTGGCCGCCCGACAGGCTGAGGCCGCTGGCGTTGAGCTTGTCCTTGACCTCGGTCCACAATGCCGCGCGCTTCAGCGCCTGTTCGACACGGCCGTCCATCTCGGACTTGCTGATCTTCTCGTAGAGACGGACGCCGAAAGCGATGTTCTCGTAGATCGACATCGGGAACGGCGTCGGCTTCTGGAACACCATGCCGATCTTGGTGCGCAGGAGATTGAGATCCTGCGAGCGGTCGAGGATGTTCTGGCCGTCGAGCAGCACCTGGCCGTCGGCGCTCTGCTTCGGGTAGAGCTCGTAGATGCGGTTGAAGACGCGCAGCAGCGTCGACTTCCCGCAGCCCGACGGGCCGATGAAGGCGGTGACGCTGCGCTCGGGCAGCGACAGGCTGATATCCTTCAACGCCTTCGACTGGCCGTAGTAGAAGTTGAGGTTCTTGACCTCGATCTTGGCCTTATCCACGGCCACTTCGGGCGTGTTCAACTCGGTGGACAACATCGGTTTCATCTGTCCTCTCTGCGTCCGGTAAGGCTGCGGGCGAAAATGCTCAGGCCGAGAACCGTCAGGGTGATTATGAGTGCGCCGGTCCATGCCAGTTGCTGCCATTCCTCATAGGGGCTGAGAGCGAACTGGAAGATGGTGACAGGCAGGCTGGCCATCGGCGCGTTGAGATTGCTCGACCAGAACTGGTTGTTGAGCGCGGTGAAGAGCAGCGGCGCCGTCTCGCCGGAGATGCGGGCGATGGCGAGCAATATGCCGGTGACGATGCCGGAGAGCGCGGCGCGGTAAGCGACAGATTTGATGACCACCCAGCGCGGCGCGCCGATCGCGGTGCCGGCTTCACGCAGCGCGTTCGGCACCAGGTTGAGCATGTCCTCGGTGGTGCGCACCACGACCGGAATGACCAGGATGGCCAGCGCAACGGCGCCGGCAATGGCGGAGAAATGTCCCATCGGCCGCACCATCAGCTCGTAGACGAACAGGCCGATGATGATCGATGGCGCCGACAACAGGATATCGTTGATGAAGCGCACGATGGTGGTGAGCTTGGAGAAGCGGCCGTATTCGGCCATGTAGGTACCGGCGAGCACGCCGATCGGCGTGCCGACGATCACGGCGATGATCGTCATCACCACGCTGCCGTAGATGGCATTGAGCAGGCCGCCGGCGTCGCCGGGCGGAGGCGTCATTTCGGTGAACACGGCCAGCGAGACGCCGGACAGGCCCTTGTAGAGCAGCGCGCCGAGGATAAGCGCCAGCCAGGCGAGGCCAATGCCGGCGGCGACGACGCACAGCGTCATCATCACGCCATTCTTGCGCTTGCGGCTTTGGTGAAGCGATGCGGCTGTCGACATCGGTCAGGCTCCCGTACGGGCGTCGATGCGCATCAGCATGTAGCGTGCGATGGCAAGGATGAGGAAGGTGATGACGAACAGGATCAGGCCGAGCGCCACCAGCGAGGAGGTGTAGAGATCGCCAACGGCTTCGGTGAATTCGTTGGCGATGGTCGCCGAGATCGTCGTGGCGGGCGCGAACAGCGAAGTCGAGATGCGGTGCGCGTTGCCGATGACGAAAGTGACGGCCATCGTTTCGCCGAGCGCACGGCCAAGGGCGAGCATGACGCCGCCCATGATACCGATCCGGGTATAGGGAATGACCACGCGCCGCGTCACTTCCCAGGTCGTGCAACCGATGCCGTAGGCCGACTCTTTCAGCACCGACGGCACCGTGTCGAACACGTCCTTGGTGATCGAGGTGATGAAAGGCAGGATCATGATGGCGAGGATCATCGCCGAGGTGAGCAGGCCGATACCATAGGGCGGGCCGGCAAACAGATTGTTGAGCCCGGGAACACCATGGAACAGCCAGATGATAAAGGGTTGCACCGTCGTCTGCAGGAACGGTGCCAGCACGAACAGGCCCCAGATGCCGTAGATGATCGAGGGGATGCCGGCGAGCAGTTCGACCGCCATGCCAATCGGGCGCCGCAATGCGCGCGGGCAAAGTTCGGTGAGAAAGATCGCGATGCCAATGCCGAGCGGCACGGCAATCAGGATGGCGATGGCGGATGTGATGATGGTGCCGTAGATGGGCGCCAGCGCACCGAATTTCTCGGTCACCGGGTTCCAGCTTTCCGTGGTCAGAAAGGAGAAGCCGAAGGTCGAGAGCGCTTGCCAGGAACCGGCAAACAACGAGATGGCGACGCCGCCAAGCAGGACCAGAACCAGGATCGCGGCGGCGCGGGTCGCCGCATGGAAGATCGTGTCCGTCAGCGCGAAACGTCTGACGATGGCATCGCGCGAGCCCTTGATGGCTGGCAAGGCTTCCTGGACAGCACTCATGTCAAGCTCGGCTCTCTGTGTTGAGAAAAAGGAGCGCCGCGCAAAGCGGCGCTCCTTCGGGTGATGTTACTCGCCAGCGTAGACCGGCTTGCCGCCGGCCTGGATGTCGGCCTTCCACGAAGCCTTGATCAGGTCGACGACGCTGTCGGGGATCGACACGTAGTCGAGCGCCTTGGCGGTTTCCTTGCCGTCCTTGTAGGCCCAGGCAAAGAACTTCAGCGCTTCGCCGGTGGCGGCGGCATCGTCCGGAGCCTTGTGGATCAGCACCCAGGTCGAGGCGGCGATCGGCCAGGTGGCGTCGCCGGGCTCGTTGGTGATGATGACGTTGAAGTTCTTGGCAGTCTTGAAGTCGGCATTCGAAGCGGCGGCGCCGAAGGACTCGAGCGACGGCTCGACGACCTTGCCGGCTGCATTCAGCATCTTGGAGTAGGACAGCTTGTTCTGCTTGGCATAGGCATATTCGACGTAGCCGATGCCGCCGTCGGTCTGCTTGACGGTGTTGGCAACGCCTTCGCTGCCCTTGGCGCCGACGCCGGTCGGCCATTCGACAGCCGTGTCCGAACCAACCTTGTCCTTCCAGTCGGGCGAGAGCTTCACGAGGTAGTCGGTGAAGTTGAAGGTGGTGCCCGAGCCGTCCGAACGATGCACGACGGCGATCGCGGTCGACGGCAGGGTGAGCGAGGGGTTCAGCGCCTTGATCGCGGCGTCATCCCAGGTGGTGATGGCGCCGAGATAGATCTGGGCCAGCGTCTTGCCGTCGAGGACGAGTTCGCCCGGCTTGATGCCCGTGAGGTTGACGATCGGCACGATGCCGCCCATCACCATCGGGAACTGCACGAGGCCGTTCTTTTCCAGATCGGCGTCGGACATCGGCTTGTCGGTGGCGCCGAAGGTCACGGTCTTGGCGATGACCTGCTTGATGCCGCCGCCCGAGCCGATCGACTGATAGTTGAGGCCGATGCCGGTGTCCTTCTTGTAGGTGTCGGCCCATTTGGCGAACACCGGATAGATGAAGGTCGAGCCGGCGCCGGAAAGGTCAGCTGCCATTGCTGCGGAAAGGGTGAGGGTGGACGCCGCAGCCATTGCAATCGCAACGGCCGCCGAGCGGATGAAATGTCTCATGTGGCCTGCTCCTGTTCGGAAGATGGTCTCTCGGCGCCATTTCCTCCGGCGCCCGCTGAGGCCAATAGCCTTCGATTATAACAGTCGCATGACAGTTTCGTGTCAGCCCGGTAACGCGTCGCCCGCACCGGGAAAGGCGCTGATGCCCGGCGCTCGCGGCCCGGTCCGGGTTTACCGCCGGAATCAGGGGCTTGAGCCGTCCGGCGGCTGGAATCACCCAGGATTCGACCGAGCTTTCCCACGTGAATAAAATCCGGACGGGAGCGCGTTGCTCGCAGCCAGAGCGTGTCATGGCCGGGCCATCGCCAAAAACAGGTCCGTTGGGGTAGGTGACGCTGTTTCTTGCAGGCGGTCGCTGCTCCCGCCCGTAACCGAGAAGAGCGGAATTCGATTTTGCTATTGTTCCGGCTGGAGGCAGCCTTTGATATGGCGCGATCGCACCATAGTCACTGCACGCAGGGGTTGCGGCAAATCCCCTGCTGATTCCCTTGATTTGCCTCGCCGGATCCTGAAATCCGGGCGACGGGGGTGCTATCCCGCGTTGCGGTGGACCTGACGGCCGGCGCCAACCCAGCGCTCGACCTTCTCAAGCAAGGCCCTGGGGCTGATCGGCTTGGGCAGATAGTCGTCCATGCCCGCCTCCAGGCAGCGTTCGCGGTCGCCCTTGAGCGCATGCGCGGTGACGCCGACGATCGGCACATGCGTGCCGGTTTCCTGCTCCAGCAGGCGGATCGCGGCCGTCGCTTCGAGACCGCTCATCTCCGGCATCGAGACATCCATCAGGATCATGCACGGGTTGAGCGTGCCGAAAGCGTCGAGCGCCTTGCGGCCATTGCCGACGATCTCGAAACCATATCCGGTCTCGCCGAGGATCTGGGTGAAGACCATCTGGTTCACCTCATTGTCCTCGGCCACGAGGATATCCAGCCTGTGCCCGCCGACCGTGGCAGGCGGCCTGGGACGAACCGGTGGCGGCTGCAGCTGCGCGCGCTGCTCGGCTACCGCCAGAGACGACCGCAGGGCAACCTCGAGCACCTCGCCCGCTGGCGGCTGAACGGCGTGGCCGCTGGTGGTGTGGCGATGGCGCTGGATGGTCGCGACCAGCGTCTCCAGGAGCGCCGAGGAGCGTGCCGGTTTGATCAATTGCGCGTCGATGCCAAGATCGCGGTAGCTGGTGTTGGCAAGCGACTGGTCGACCGAGGTCAGCATGATGATCGGCGTGTCCGCGAGGCCCTCGGTATTGCGCACGATGCGCGCCATTTCGGCGCCGGTCATCTCGGGCATCTGGTAGTCGAGCACCACGCAGTCGACCGCCACGCCATAAGCTGCCGCGGCGATCAGCACCTTGAGGCCTTCGGCGCCGCTTTCGGCAGCGCAGGAATCGAACGTCCAGGAGGTCATCTGCTCGGTCAGGATGGCGCGGTTGACGGCATTGTCGTCGACGATCAGCACGCGTGCGCCGGTCACGTCCACCGGCGTGATGCGCTGCCCGTTCTGCTGCCCGGCCCCGGGCAGCGTCACCGTGAACCAGAATGTCGATCCCTTGCCCTCGGCGCTCTCGACGCCGATGTCGCCGCCCATCAGGTCGACCAGCCGCGAGGTGATGGCAAGGCCAAGGCCGGTGCCTTCGTGGCGCCTCGTCGACGACGTGTCGACCTGGCTGAATTTCTCGAACACCAGTTTCAGCTTTTCCTCGGGGATGCCGATGCCGGTGTCGGTGACCGAGATCGTCAGCCTGGTTCCCGTCGGAACCCGTTCTCCGGTCACGTCGACCAGCACATGGCCTTCATCGGTGAACTTCACCGCGTTGCCGAGCAGGTTGGTGACGATTTGCCGGATGCGGCCGACATCGCCGATGAACAGCCTTTCGAGCCGCGGCTCGATACGCACGATGAGCTCGAGGTCCTTTTCCTTGGCCCGCGTCGACACCAGCGTCGCCACGTCCTCGATCGCCTCGGCGAGATTGAAGGGCGCCGGATCGAGCACCAGCTGGCCGGCATCGATCTTGGAGAAATCCAGGATGTCGTTGATGATGGTCAGGAGCGCGTTGCCCGATTTGACGATGATGTCGGTGAAGGTCTTCTGCTTCAGATCGAGATTGGATTTGGCCAGGAGTTCAGCCATGCCCAGCACGCCATTCATCGGCGTGCGGATTTCGTGGCTCATATTGGCGAGGAATTCCGACTTGGCGCGGTCGGCGAGCACGGCGCGCTGGCGTGCCTCGCTGAGCTCCGCTTCGCGTTGCTTGAGCTCCGTAATGTCGGTGGTGGAACCGATCAGGTAGAGCGAACCGTCGGAGGCGATCATTGCGCCCTTGCGGGCAAACTGATGCCTGACGCTGCCGTCGGGAAGGCGAACCGTCTCCTCGATCTCCTGGGTCTCGCCGGTACGCAGCACGGCGAGATCGCTGGCCACGAAGGCCTCGCCATCCGGCCCGAATATCTCGACGTCGGTCTTGCCGATCGCCTCCTGTTTGCTGAAGCCGGTGAGGTCGCACCAGCCCTTGTTGACATAGAATTGCCGGAGGTCGGAGCGCTTGGCGTAGATCGACACCGGTACGTTGTCGATCAGGCTGCGGAACACCTCGTTCTCGCGCATGCTCTCTTCCAGGGCTTGCTCGCGTGCCTTGACGTCGGTGATATCGGTGCTGGAGCCCACCAGATGCACCGATCCGTCGGTGGCCACCAGGCGGCTCTTGCGCGTCATCAACTGCCGCACCCTACCGTCACGATGGGTAACGGGCTCCTCGACTTCGCGCACATTGCCGTTCGTCACGACATCGGCGTCGTCCTGGCTGAAGCCCTCCGCTTCCTCGCCGCTGAACAGCTGGCGGTCGGTCCGGCCGATGACATCGTCCTTGGTGAGGCCGGTGAGCGCGCACCAGGCCTTGTTGACGAATTCGATGCTCAGGTCCTGCGCCTTGATGAAGGCGGCCACCGGCAACTCGTCCATGACGTGGCGGAAGAGATCGATCTGGCGCATCGAGTCACGGAGCGCGGCCTCGCGGCTCTTCAGGTCGGTGATGTCGACGCGCACGCCGATGAACGTGCCGTCGCCGGTGCGCATGTCATAGACCTGGTACCAGCGTCCATCCGCATTGAGGCGCTCATAAGAAGAATTGGGCAGCCGGTAACGCGCCAGGATGCCGTCGAGCCAGCGTTCGGAATCGACTTCGTACAGGCTGTCGATCCCAGGATCGCCGCTCGAACGGAAATAACCGACCGAATGGCCGAACTCCAGCGCTTCGCGGAAGGTGCGGCCGGGGTGCCAGAAGGGTTTCAACGCCGGCAGCGTATCCTGCAGCCTGTGGTTGGCGAAGACGAACTTGTCGTCCCGGTCGTAGATGATAACGCCGGCCGGCAGTGATTCCAGCACGTTGGCGAGATGCTTGCGCGCATCTTCGGCTTCGGTCTCGCGCCGCTTCATGTCGGAAATGTCGAAGAGAAAGCCGGCGACATAGTCGCGGCCGCTGGCCACGCGGACGCGATTCTTCCTGACGATGCGCGAACGGCCGGCGCCGCCGGCCTCGAAGCTTTCTTCCACTTCGTATTGCTGTCCGCTGGCCAGCACCTCGCGTTCGCTGCTTTCGAACAGCGCGACCTGGTCCGGCCCGAGGAAATCGCCTCCCGGCCTGCCAAGCATGGCTTGCGGCGCCTGCTTGAACAGCGCCGCGAAGGCCTCGTTGACGAAGACGAAGCGCAGATTGTCGTCCTTGACGAAGATCGGATCCTTGACGCCGTTGATCACCGCTTCCGCCAGCCGCGCCTTTTCCAGCGCTTCGGCGAGTTCGGCCTCGCGATCCTTCATGTCGGTGACATCGACATAGGAAATGAACCGCTTGCCGCCGGCCAGCGGCGCCATCGACGAGATCAGCGTCCGGCCGTCATTGCGCGGGAACTGCCGCGATCCGGCTATGCCGGCCCTGATTTCAGCCTCGCGCTCGGCCACATGCCGCTGCCATGTCGCGTCGTCCGAACCATACGGGTCGATGTCGCGGCTCGCGTCCATCAGCTCGCGGAAGCTGCAGCCGGTCTCGGCGCGCCGGGCGTCGATCTGCCAGAAATCGTAAAAGGCGCGGTTGATGACCTCGGCACGCATGTCGGCGTCGAGGACGAGAACACCGATCGGCATCTGATCGACCATGGTGCGCAGATTGGCGAAAGTCTCGGCGATCTTGGCGTTGGCATTCTCGATCTCGGCGTCACGCCGCTTGACCTCGGTGACCTCATAGTAGGTCAACAGGCGTTTGCCTCCCGACAGAGCCGTGACGGAGAACATCATGGTCCGCCCGTCGGCGTGGGCAAACTCCCGAGGCGCAACGGTACCGGCCCTGATCTCCTCGACGCGGGTGGCGAGGTAGCGCTGCCATTGCTTCTCGTCGATGTCGCCATAGATGCCGTTGCGGCGGTTGAGTTCCATCAACAGACTGAAAGGCGCGCCGACGGTCACGGTCCCATCCGGAATCCTGGAGAGATCGCGATAGGCCTTGTTGACGATCAGTGTGTCGAGCCTGGCGTCCAGAAGCACGACGCCCATATGCATGGCGTCCATCGTCCGCTCGAGATCGGCAAGATGCTGGACAGGCTCGCCGCCAACCGGCGGTTCCATGCCCTCGAAGGCGCTGGCCAGCGCGGTGACGTTGCGGCCCATGCCGCGATAGCCGGCAAATTTTCCGTCGCCGTCGAAACGCGGGAAGCCTGAAGTCAGCACCCAGCGGCAGTCGGGGCGGCCGCCCTTCAGTTCGTAGACGAAGTCGCGGAACGGCCGGTGCGCCTGCAAATCCTCCAGATGGCCTGCCGCGCTGCGGTTGCCCTTCAGGACCTGATTGAGAAAATCGAAGCGGAACCGGCCGAGCACGTCAGCCGGATCGATACCCGTCGCCGCCTGGTAGCCTTGTGAAAGCCAGGAAAAGCGCAGTTCCGCATCGGTTTCCCAAATCCAGTCCGAGCCCGCTTCGACGAGTTGGCGCAGCACGTCGGCGCCATCCATGTCGACGCCGGATGATCCGTCGCCGCCATGCGCGGCGGCCTTGCCGGGGTCGCGCTTGCCGCGCGCGCCGATTGCTTCGTCCACTTCCGCCATGCTGTCCCCACCCCGAAAATCAAGGCCGAACCCTCCCTCCGCGGTTCGTCGGCGGAATGTGCCGCAGAAGCATTAACGATCCGCTAACCTTAACGGCGCAACCGGCCTGTTCCTGCTGCGTTATTCCGTCCGGTTGTGGCGTGGAGCAAGGCCGCGCTATAAGCATGCGCAGGGGTGGTGCTAATGTATGGACGGATAGGGCCTTTCTTGCTGGGCGTGGCGCTGCTTTTCGGCGGCGGCTGCTCGCGCAGCTATGACGGCACGGTCATTATCCCACGACCGCTCGACGCCAGGCGGATCTGGGACCGGCCGCCGCCCAATATCGACTACCAGCCTCAGGTCGGCACTGGCGCCTTTCCGGGACCGCCCCAGCAACCCGGGCGGGTTTCCGACCGCAGAGCCAAGCCTGCCGTGCACAGGCGGTATCAGACCAAGGTATCACCGCCGCCTCCGCAGTCATCGGACTCCGAAAAACAATTGGCATGCAGGAACGTGAGCGCACCCGGCCAAAGGGTTCGCATGGTCTGCGACTAGTGCATGTCGCCCAAAAGTGACCTCGTTTTGGGAAGACGACATGCATAAAAACAAAGATCTGGCGCAAATCGTCCTGCCAATAGGCCACGCCACGCCGGAAGCGGTGCACCCGGTCAATCAGGGCAGCCGCCCACGGCTTCTGGATTTGTAGGATCCTTTCAAATGATGGCAGGGGCGATTCAAATGATGGCAGGGGCGATCGCAACGCGAAAGCGGCCACATCGCGTCCCGATTAAGGTCATTCCAATTCGCCCGACCCAAAATCCGCGCCGCCGGAGATGCCACCCCGCACCGCAACTAACAGCGATTGTTGCGCTTTAAGTCTCGCGGCCTGAGCTAAATCATGGACTCAGGAGCATTGCGAACCCCGTCGGCAAAGCTGGATGTCTGGCCACCAGGCAGTTCCGGCGCGATAAAATGCGAGGAAGATTAACGTGGTCTCTCGGGCGGCAGTGCTTCGTCGTAATCTTTGCTTGATCTGAGATCATATACGACCAGAGGCCAATGTTGCACATATGACACGTCAATTCCAGTAATCATTCTCGACAATTTCATGAGATTGACAATCCTGACGATGCAAACCAACGTCTGTACCGGGGTGCGCGGCTGTTATGGATTGACCTATGGCTGAGCGGTTTCGCACGTCCAGAATTGCCTATTTGAAAGCCGTTCGAACTCATCCCGCCGAGCGCATGAACGCGGCCAACGGATCCGAGAGGACCTCGGCCCGATTTCCCGATCAGCGCGCAGCCAAGCGAGGTTGCCGAAACCCTCTGACGGTTCGCAACATGCTTCTTCAGTCTGTTGCGTCCGCCTCGCTTCTTTGCCTGAGCGATCTGCGGGCTTTTGCCGCCTGCGTGGAAGCGCCTCCCGGTACCCTGATTATTGAATGCAGGGGGCAAATCAATAGCGGCTTCACGTCCGCGGGGTTGTCGGTCACGGTCAATGCCGATTCCACGGCGGTTTTCAACGCTCCCGTCACGATTGAGGGACCGGGCACAAGCACGTTCAACAATCTAGGCACGGCCAACGCCGATGTGATCGCTATAGGCAACACCAGTTTCACCTTGAACAACGCAGGCGTGCTGGACAATGCCGTTCGCGCGACCGACAACGGCACCTTCCAGCTAAACAACCATGGCCTGATCGACGGGGGCGTCTTTCTTGCGGGGTCGGGTGTCAACAACATCATCAACTTTGCCGACGGTCAGGTTCAGAACGGCGTCACCAGCACGGGCAATTCCAACGATGCCGTGATCAACCTAGGGTTCTTCGCCGGCTCGATCAGCCTCGGCGCCGGAGATGATGTACTGGATCTGGCCGCGGGAGATGTTCAGACTTCCGTCGACATGGGCTCGGGTAACGACAACTTCAGGTGGATCGTCGGCAATGTCGCAGCGACCGTGCAGATGGGCGATGGCGATGACACTGCCCTTTTTGTCCGTCTCACGCAAAACAACCTGACCGCCGGCAAGATCATCGACGGCGGCTTGGGGACCGACACGCTTACCTGGGACCATACCACCAACGACCAGGGTGCTCAGCAGGGCGACCAACCCACGAATATTGTCAACTGGGAAGACTTCAGGCTCACCAACCGGTCGCAGCTGAGGTTCATCTTTACGACGGGCGTTCTGACGCTCGGCGACACGCAAACAGGAACTGGGACGCTCTCTATCGATTCCACCAGTTCGGTCCTGGCGGGCAATTCGTTCGGTTATGGGGTCGTGCCGTTCGATTCGTCGCAGCTGGTCACGGTGAACAATGCCGGGGCCATCGACCTAACGAATGATTCGCCGGCGCCCGGCACCGGAACCTCCCTGCATGACACGTTCACGATCCACGGCAACTACGTCGGCCAGGATGGTCGTCTTTTGCTCAACACCTTCCTTGGCACCGACAATTCTCCCTCCGATCGGCTTGTTATCGAGAATGGCGCGGGGCGTGGCTCGACCAGCATTCTTGTGACGAATGTTGACGGGCCTGGCGCCCTGACGACCGGCAACGGCATCCAGGTTGTCGATGCGACCAACGGCGCCACCACCACTGCCGGCGCGTTTGCGCTCGGCGGCCCCGTCGCCGCCGGTGTATTCGAATACAATCTGTTTCGCGGCGGCGTGACGCCATCAGCGGCCACGGATAACGACTGGTTCCTGCGCAACACAGTGTCGCCGCCACCGCCGCCACCACCGCCACCACCGCCACCGCCGCCACCGCCGCCGCCGCCACCGCCGCCACCGCCGCCGCCACCGCCGCCGCCACCACCGCCGCCACCACCGCCGCCGCCACCACCACCGCCGATCCCGAACGTTCGTCCGGAGGTTCCGGGGCATGTGATCGCGCCGCTCGTTGCACAGCGAATGGGGCTGATGACGCTCGGCACTTTCCATCAAGACGCGGCGACCAGTCGCTTCTGATCGGTGATGGCGCCTTGATATATTCAGCCCCCGACTCGCAGGGCTCGGACATGCCGGCGGATGGCAGCCCGCCGCCCGCCGTTTGGGGCCGCGTGTTCGGTGCTCAAAGCGATCTTGGCGCCGACGCAACGCTCAGCATCGCCGACTTCAAAATTGGACCGGAATTCAACGGCAATTATTGGGGCCTGCAGATTGGCAGCGATATCGCAGGCGTCGAACACGACAACGGCCATGTCGACCGTTTCGGGTTGTTCTACACGCATGCCGAAGCGTCCGGCGACATCAGCGGCAACGTGCTGGGCGGCCTGGAGTTGCCCGCCGGAAGTCTCGATCTGACCGAAAACAGCATCGCCGGTTACTGGACCCACACAGCACCTAGCGGCTGGTATGTCGATGTCGTGGCCAAGTACGCCTGGCTTGACGGCACCTCCGAATCGAATCGCGGAATCGGCAGCGATGTTCAGGGCAACAGCTTCGCCGCCTCGGCCGAGACGGGCCTGCCCTACATGTTTGCCCAAGACTGGGCGATTGAGCCGCAAGCGCAGCTGATATGGCAGCGCATCCACTTCGATGACAGCCGGGATCCATTCTCCGCCATCGGCCACGACCCGTTCGACGCAATGACCGGGCGAATCGGGGCACGCCTGGAACACAGCATGGGA
Organism: Mesorhizobium sp. M8A.F.Ca.ET.218.01.1.1; assembly: GCF_004791165.1. Taxonomy (GTDB): domain Bacteria; phylum Pseudomonadota; class Alphaproteobacteria; order Rhizobiales; family Rhizobiaceae; genus Mesorhizobium. The sequence goes on from NZ_SRUZ01000002.1 coordinate 96,643, forward strand.
AAGGTGCTGGCACATGCCGGCATCAACCTTTGGCACGGCTTTTCGGCGGAGTCGGTCGTTACCTTCAACACCACCCCGCTTGTGCTTGACACCAGCGGAACCTGGCTCGAGCTGAATGGCGGCGCGGCCTTCGACGTCAGTAATAACGTTTCAGCATTCGGCGACGTCAGCTATTCGTTCGATATCGACAGCACCCATCAGCAGACGTTCGGCGGCCAGATCGGACTGAAGGTGAGATGGTAACGTGCCGATGTGAGTACCTGGGCCGCGCCTCGTGGCGAGCGCGACCTTGCACCAGGCTGGTGCGTCCCAGGCGATGGCGAATCCTGTTGCCATCGAGGGCGGTCAAGAGCGAAACTCGTTCAGGCAACAACAGAGCCTCCATCTCATGAATCAGCTTATCGCCTACGTCGCCGAGGGACATGAGTTGCGCATCCGGCCTGCACCGCCCGAACGGGACTGGATGGACAATACCGACGAGCGGTTTGCCTACCGATGCCTGCCGCTGAACATAGCCAATGCTCATGGCTGGGAAATTTTGTGCGCGACTGCCTTTTCGGCCATCTGGGACGGCCGCGGCAGCGTCGACGCTATCCGAATAAAGCCAAAACCTGGAACTGTTCCACCAGCGGTCACCCATTTTGGCAACGGAACGCTCACATTCCACGTCCCTTGTCTTTTCCGGACGGACCCTGGAACCAATCTGTTCGTGACCGGCCCCCTCAATCGTCCGAAAGACGGCATCGCGGCACTGTCGGGGATCATCGAGACTGATTGGTCACCCTACACTTTCACCATGAACTGGAAGTTCACGCGCCCGAACCAGAGGGTACATTTTGAAACCGGCGAACCTTTTTGCCATTTGTTCCCGCTCGCGCGTGGCGGTCTCGACAGCGTGACGCCGGAGCTACGCAACCTTGCTGAAAATCCGGAGCTCCAAGGCGAGTTCAAGCATTGGTCGGAAAGCCGGGACAACTTCAACGCCGCGCTGGCCGATCCGGCATCAAGACCTGCCCAGGACAAATGGCAGAAATCATATTTCCGCGGTGTATACCCATCGGGGGCCCCCTGTCCGGAGGGGCACCAAAGCAGACTGCGCTTGCGACCATTCGCAACGAAATGATCGCGTGCGTCGACGGTTCGATGATTTGCGGAGCAACGACCGAGCAGTTGGTCCACCCAAAGTAAATCGAACCCTGTTCCCGCGCGCCCACCAGCTTTGGGACGACGACGGGCATGTCATCTGGAATGAAAGCACGTTGCGGTAACCGGTGATTTGAAATCGGACCTGTCGTCCGGATCGATATCCGCCTAAAGGCTGACCGCGTCGTCGGGCTGACGGCCCGCACACTCACGGATCAGGACGCCGGGGAAGTGATCCCCAGCAACATCAAGACCAGCAAGCTGGACTTCTCGGCCTCCAACCGGGGGCATTGAGCGATCCCTCTAGCCGATGCGATCAATCAGGCGTTACCGGTGGCTGGCCTTGAAACCTTTGCCCGTGCTGCTGCGTTGAAGGGCGAAGGAGAACGCAGATGTCGATCCACTTCACGGTATCGGAACTGACAAGAAACCTTTTTCACTCTCTCGGGCTGGATCACGAGCGTGCCCCACGGCCGCTTAATGCCGAGCAAAACCTGTTGCTGGAGTGCTATCTCGCAGGGCAGATTCCGGAATCGGCCTGGAGCGACTATGTCTTCGAGACACCGGACCTGGCACGGCATGCCGAACTGCGGCGCCTGAGCCATTGATCTGCCGGCTGGGGAAAAAGGCTCGGCAGCAATTGTCTTGAGAGCTATTTCTTGGGTGAAACGAATTGCAACGTGAAGACGTTGCCGCCAATGCCTTGCGCCAGATCAGGTGAAAAATTCAGCGGCGTGCAATTCTTGACCGCGGCGACGGCCGCATCAATGAACGACTTGCGCGCCTTCTCGTCCCCGGCCACGTTGGCCGCGGTTGGCCGCGGCGGACCGATCAGAGTGCCGTCGCGCTTGAAACTGAAGCTCAGGGTTACAGTCGAATTCCCGGCATCGGCGGGCGGCGTCCAGCATGACTGGATCGCGGCTCCGACATCGTCCATGTTGTTGAGTGTTGCGGCATTCGACGGACAGACGATCCCTATCGACATCACACCCGCAATGACCAGTTCGGCAACACCCTTCATCGCAAGCCCTCATCGTCACGACCAGCCGGCAATCCGCACGGGACCGCCGGGATCGATGGTAGAGCCAACACCGGCAATGGCAATATCCCTTGCCAAAAAGTTGTTCGGACAGAGCATGGCCAATGTGAGCCAATAGCCGAAAACAAAAAGGCCGGCACTGAGCCGACCTTTCCTTTTCACCTCGGCAGTTGCGCCAGTACATCCGTGGTCGCGGGCCGAAAGCGAATTGACCCCAATAGACAGGCTATTGGTAAACCAGACCTTAACGCGCCTGTCGTCCCACGCGCCCAGTCGGGAATCGCTGAGCCGCGAAGCCATCCTCTTGCGGCAGGACGGCCTATGCGACCGCCCTGAATTCGGCTTCTGGCACCGTCCCGAGACCCGCGCACTGCGCGCACACCATGGTCTTTCCGGGACAACCACTTTGATGCGTCCCTTGCGGGCAGCAATGCCCTTTTGACGCACGCCATCTGGAGCAATCGAAAACCTTGCCGCCGCCATGGCAGTGCGTGCATATCATCGTCACGGAAGTCATTCCAAACTCTACCCGACCCGAAATCCGCGTTGCCGCGAAAGCTACCCCGCCCCGCAAGTATCAGAGATCGCAGCGCTTTCAAGCGCCCCGGCCTGACTTAAATTGGGTGGATCCGGGCACACGACGTCCCGGGCTCTCGCGGCATTTGCGCGCTCTTTCGAGGCATGCAGAGCCCATGCCGGTACTGGTGAGAAATTGTTCGATTGTCCTGAGATCAACGACCGCGCCGTTGCTTGGTACGCCCAAGGGGAATCGAACCCCTGTTCCCGCCGTGAGAGGGCGGTGTCCTGACCGCTAGACGATGGGCGCGCTCAAGAAGGGGCGATATAGGCTGGCGGCTGGCAAAAAGCAACTGGGCTTTCCAGACTTCGTGGACTTTGCCGAACGGCTCTGATCAGCCCTGCCGTTTCGGCTCGATCAGGTCCCAGAGATTGCCATGGAGATCGGCGAAAACGGCCACGGTGCCATAGGCTTCGCAACGCGGCGCCTCGCGGAACTCGATGCCCTTGTCCAGCATCATTGCGTGGTCGCGGGCAAAGTCGTCGGTTTCGAGGAACAAGAAGACCCGGCCGCCGGTCTGGTTGCCGATGCTTTTCCTCTGCGCCTCGTCGGATGCTTCGGCAAGCAGCAGCCTGGCGCCCTGCCCGTTTGCCGGCGCGACGATCACCCAGCGTTTGCCGCCGCCGAGATCGACGTCCTCGACCAGCAGAAAGCCCAGCCGGCCGACATACCAGGCGATCGCTTCGTCATAGTCTGCGACAACCAGCGCCACGGTCGCGACACGGCGATGTTCGGAGTATCCGGCCACCGTCTTTGCCTGCCTATTTGTTGCGGATTGCAAAACGGCCGATCAGGCGGCGCTCTGCTATATCATAGACGAAGATCGCACGGCTCCCGTCCGCGAGTTCTGCATCGATCGAAAGACGATCGCCCGACAGCGACTGACTGACCACCTTGGCGCCCACCGGCAGGACGATATCGGCGCTGGCCGGCTCGCCCGCCGGCGTCTGGACGTCGCCGGACAGCGCCGGGTTGGCCGGCGGCGCCTTGCGTGATTTGTAGACAATCGCCGCGATCACCACCATAAGAGCCAGAAAGAGCAGGCCGAGATTAATGGCCATGAAGCGGATGAGCTTGCCGCGCAGCTTGTCGACCTCGGGGTCAAGCGGCTTTTCCTGTTCTTCATCGGCATCGGGCCGGGCCATGGCAAATATTCCAGAATGGTTTTTCGATGAGCGCTCATAGCGAAGAGGCCCCCGAATTGATAGAGGACCTGTTGATGGGGGCTGCGCCCACCTTGCTGGTCGCCGGCGCGGATGCGGCCGGCCAACGCCTGGACCAGTGGCTGGCGGCGGCCCTCGGCCCGGACATGTCACGCAGTCGCGTGCAGATGCTGATCAGGCAAGGCGCCGTCGTCATCGACGGCAAGCCGGTCGACGAAACCAAGCGCAAGATGAGCGCCGGCGAAAATGTGTCGGTGGCCATGCCGGAACCGGAGCCGGCGCAGCCACAGGGCGAGAACATCGCACTCGACGTGCTCTACGAAGACGACGAGTTGATCGTCATCAACAAGCCTGCGGGGCTGGTCGTGCACCCCGGCGCCGGTAACTGGACCGGCACGCTGGTCAATGCGCTGATCCACCATTGCGGCGACAGCCTGTCTGGCATCGGCGGGGTACGCCGGCCGGGCATCGTCCATCGCCTCGACAAGGAGACAAGCGGCGTCATGGTGGTCGCCAAGACCGACCGCGCCCACAAGGCGCTGTCGGAGGCCTTCGCCGACCACGGCCTGACGGGCGACCTCGAACGAGCCTACCTTGCGCTGGTCTGGGGCATACCGCAGAGGCCGACTGGAACGATCGACGCGCCGCTTGGCCGCGCCGCCGACCGGGTGCGCCGCGCTGTCGTGCCGGAGGGCCGCGACGACGCGCGCCACGCCGTCACCCGCTTTGCCGTGCAGGAGCGTTTCGGCGAGGACCAGCGGGAATTCGCCACCGCAAGCCTCGTCGAATGTCGGTTGGAAACCGGCCGCACCCACCAGATCCGCGTTCACATGGCCCATATCGGCCACCCCGTCATCGGCGACCCCGATTACGGCCTGGCGTTCCGTACCAAGGCCAACCGACTGCCGGAGCCCCTGAAAAGTCAGGTCAAGGCATTTTCCCGGCAAGCTTTGCATGCCTGGCTCCTTGCATTTCGGCATCCCACCACCCATCTAACGATGAGGTTCGAGGCGCCGATACCGGGGGACATGGAGGAACTCGTCGGCAGCTTTCGCAAACTCTGAACCTGCCATCAAAAAACCTGAGTGGCATTGTTCACTTCAACGTGACACACTGTTTCGTGTTGAACAAATGCCTGTCTTTTCTGGTTTTGTTCCTGTATAAGTTCTGATGTCGCGGGCGAGCCTTTTGGTGCTCGCGTCACATGCCCGCCGTGTTTCGGGGGCATCACTCCAATAGAGAGGGGGCGCTATCATGGCCCAGTCATTACCCAGTATCGTTTCCGGCGAAGGCGGCCTCAGCCGCTATCTGGAAGAAATCCGCCGCTTTCCCATGCTGCAGCCGCAGGAAGAGTACATGCTCGCGAAGCGTTACGCCGAGCATGAAGACACCACGGCCGCGCACAAGCTCGTCACCAGCCATTTGCGGCTCGTCGCCAAGATCGCCATGGGCTATCGCGGCTACGGTCTGCCGATCGGCGAGGTGATCTCGGAAGGCAATGTCGGCCTGATGCAGGCCGTCAAGAAATTCGAACCCGAGCGTGGTTTCCGTCTCGCCACCTACGCCATGTGGTGGATCAAGGCCTCGATCCAGGAGTACATCCTGCGCTCGTGGAGCCTCGTCAAGATGGGCACGACCGCCAACCAGAAGCGTCTGTTCTTCAATCTCCGCAAGGTGAAGGGCAAGATCCAGGCGCTGGACGACGGCGACTTGAAGCCCGACCAGATCGCCGAGATCGCTACGAGGCTGAACGTTTCCGAGGCCGAAGTGGTGTCGATGAACCGCCGCCTGTCCGGCGACGCGTCCCTCAACGCGCCGATCCGGGCGACGGAAGGCGAGTCCGGCGAATGGCAGGACTGGCTGGTCGACGACCACGAAAGCCAGGAAGAGATGCTGATCGAGCAGGACGAGCTGGAAAACCGGCGCGGCATGCTGTCGGGCGCTCTGGCCGTGCTCAACGATCGCGAGCGGCGCATCTTCGAGGCGCGTCGCCTCGCCGAGGAGCCGCTCACTCTGGAAGAACTGTCGGCCGAGTTCGATATCAGCCGCGAGCGCGTTCGCCAGATCGAGGTGCGCGCCTTCGAGAAGGTGCAGGATGCCGTCAAGGCCGCCGCCAAGCGCCAGATGCAGGCGCTGCGTACCATCGAGGCACAGCCGGCGGCTTAAAGCCGGGATCAGCCAGGAATATCAAGGCGGCGTCAGGAAACTGGCGCCGCTTTTTTGTTTGGCGAAGCCGACGACACAGCCCTTTCTCCCCGTCACTCTACGGGGAGAAATGTCCGGCAGGACAATGAGGGGCGGCACCGAGATTGCGCGATTGCCACCGGCGCAGCAACTGCCAAACATCATCGCCAAACGTCGGCGCCGCCCCTCATCCGGCTGCCGCCACCTTCTCCCGTATACTAACGGGGAGAAGGGACCGACCCTCACAACCCGTCCAGTGGAAATTTGAGGTACCGCCGGCCATTGGCTTCCGGTTCCGGCAGCCGGCCGCCATTCATGTTGACCTGCAGCGCATGCAGGATCAGCCGCGGCATCGGCAATGTGCGGTCGCGCGCCTCGCGTAGCGCCACGAACTCGGCCTCGGTGCGCGCGGCGACAAGATGGGTGTTGGTGGATTTCTGTATCGCCACGGTGCTTTCCCACAAGGGCTCGCGGCCACCGGGCTGATAGTCATGGCCGACGAAGACACGCGTCTCGTCGGGCAACGCCAGGATGTCCTGGATCGAGCGCCAGAGCCGTGCGGCGCTGCCGCCGGGGAAATCCGCCCTCGCCGTGCCGCTGTCGGGCATGAACATCGTGTCATGCACGAAGGCCGCATCCCCCACCACATAGGTGATCGACGCCAGCGTATGTCCTGGCGAGAACAGCACCTTGACCGGAAGGGTTCCGATCCGGAACGTCTCGCCCTCGGCGAACAACCTGTCCCACTGCGTGCCGTCGGCGCGAAAATCGGGCCAGTTGTAGATGACCTTCCACAGGGCCTGGACGTCGACGATCCTGTCGCCGATCGCCATCGGCGCTCCGGTCTTCTGTTTGAGGTAATGCGCCGCCGAGATATGGTCGGCGTGCGGGTGGGTGTCGAGGATCCATTCGAGCTCCAGCCCGTTCTCCCCGACGAAACCGAGCAGGGCATCCGCGCTCCTCGTACCGGTTGCGCCGGATCTCTCGTCGAAATCCAGGATCGGATCGATGATGGCACATCGCTTCGTCGCCGGGTCCGTGACGACATACTGAATGGCCCCGGTCGGCTTGTCATAGAAGCCGCTGACCAAAGGCCTGGCCAAAGCTACATCCACGTCCGGCTCCCTCACCCCACGGCCGGCAGGAACGATTTTCTCCACCGGAACCCATTGCGGGCATGGTTGTCCGCTCCCGCGGGCCAGTCAAGCATGACTTGGCTCGCAGAAGCGGAAAACCAAAAACGGTTGCGACGCTTTGGCTTCAGGCGGAAGGCTGTTTGGTCTTCCTGAGATAAGGCAGGATGGTCTCGTAGGCGCCGAAGCGCTTGATCGCATCCTCGTTGGAAACGGCGGCGGTGATGATGACGTCCTCGCCCTGCTTCCAGTTCGCCGGCGTCGCCACCTGGTGCTTGGCTGTGAGCTGCATGGAATCGACCGCGCGCAGGATCTCGTCGAAGTTGCGCCCTGTCGTCATCGGATAGGTCAGCACCAGCTTGATCTTCTTGTCCGGTCCAATGACGTAGACCGAGCGCACGGTGGCGTTGTCGGCGGGCGTGCGGCCTTCCGAGGTCTCGCCGGCGCCGCCTGGCAGCATGTCATAGAGCTTGGCGACCTTGAGGTCCTTGTCGCCGATCAGCGGATAATGCACCGAATGGCCGGTGGCCGTCTTGATGTCGTCCTGCCATTTGCCGTGGCTTTCGACCGGGTCGACCGAGATGCCGATGATCTTGACGTTGCGCTTCTTGAACTCGCCCTCGAGACCCGCCATCGTACCAAGCTCGGTCGTGCAGACCGGCGTGAAATTCTTCGGATGGCTGAACAGGATCGCCCAGCCGTCGCCGATCCAGTCATGGAATTTGATGGCTCCCTGCGTGGTTTCTGCGGTGAAGTCCGGCGCAATGTCGTTGATACGAAGACTCATGACCTATCCCTACCCCTTGTGAAATGTAGCCGGTATTCTTTTCGCCGGCCGGTGCCGGCGCCCGATCGTAGCACCGCAGCGTGACTGATTAAACGCTGGAGATGACGGCTATTCAGCCGGCGGGCAAAAATTTTTCCGTGTCCGCGGATCGGGCGCGAAAAATAAGGCGCGACATCGGGCATGAGACAAACGCCAGGGATCGGCGAGGCGCGCCTCAGGCCTTGGTGATCGCCAGCGACGTCGCCAGATCTTCCATCCGCTGCGCCAGGGCGCCAAGCGCGCTGGTCAGCACGCTGTCACTCTTGTCGGCCTTGGTCAGCGCCTCGTCGCGCGTCTTGCGCAAGGTCAGCACTTCGCTCTCCATGCCCTTGACGCGCTTCTGCAGTTCGGAAAGCTCGTCCATCACCATGATGCCGGCCATGACGGTCAGCCGCTGGTCGCCGATCTCGCCAAAGGAATCCTTCAGATGCGAGACATAGCGGTCGAAGCGTTCGGCGAGATCGACCAGATGCTCTTCCTGGCCCTCGTCGCAGGCCATGCGGTACTGCTTGCCGTCGATTGAAACCGTGACCTGTGCCATCGGGCCAGCTCCTATCTGTCCAACACGGCGCGGATGGTTTCCATCGCGGTCACCAGCCGTCGCGAGACTTCCTTGTTGGCGTCTTCCAGCCGTTCGGCGCGCGCTTCGGAATTGTCGAGCTCCTGCGCCAGCCGGGAGCGATCGGCATTCATCCGCTGCACTTCGGCCTCGGCTTCCGAATAGTCTCGTTCATGCTCGAGCTTGGCCGCGACGGCATTTTCCAGCCCCTCGATGGCCTTGCTCAGCCTGGCGATTACTTCCTTGAGCGTGGTTTCCCCGGTCATGGCCTTCGTCCTGTGCCCTGCCCATCACCGAATCGTTCGCGTTCAGAACGCGTTATGTCAGAAACATTAGGCACCGGGTGAAGGCAACGTCAACAAAGCTCTCGCGACTGTCCCCCGCTAACGCTAATGTAGGCCCGCCGACGGCATCACAAGACCGGCAAATCTGCACCCGATTTGTTGACTAAAAGCCCGCGCCTGCTATGTGTCGCGCACCCTTTTCAAGGGCTCTCCCAAGCCCTCAAACCCCCACCTCGGAGGAACCATGACGTCGCGTGAACAACATGACCGGATGGCCAATGCGATCCGTTTTCTCTCCATGGACGCCGTCGAGAAGGCGAATTCCGGCCATCCCGGCCTGCCCATGGGCTGCGCCGACATCGCCACGGTGCTGTTCACCCGCTTCCTGAAATACGACCCCAAGGCCCCGCACTGGGCCGACCGTGACCGCTTCATCCTGTCGGCCGGCCATGGCTCGATGCTGCTCTACTCGTTGCTGCATCTGACAGGCTACGAAGACATGACCATCGACCAGATCAAGCACTTCCGCCAGTTGGGTTCGAAAACGGCGGGCCATCCCGAATACGGCCATGCCACCGGCATCGAGACCACGACCGGCCCGCTCGGCCAGGGCCTCGCCAATTCGGTCGGCTTCGCGCTCGGCGAGCGCATCATGAACGCCGCCTTCGGCAATGACCTCGTCGACCACTACACCTATGTGCTGGCCGGCGACGGCTGCCTGATGGAAGGTGTGTCCCAGGAAGCCATCGCGCTTGCCGGTCACCTCAAGCTCAACAAGCTGATCGTCTTCTGGGACAACAACAACATCTCGATCGATGGCCCGGTATCGCTCGCCGACAACACCGACCAGGTCGCCCGCTTCCAGGCCTCCGGCTGGAACGCCAGCCATATCGACGGCACCGATCCGGAAGCGATCGCCTATGCCATCGAAGCTGCCCGCCATTCCGACAAGCCGACGATGATCGCCTGCAAGACGACCATCGGCTTCGGCGCCCCGACCAAGGCCGGCACCAACAAGGCGCACGGTTCACCGCTCGGCGCCGACGAGATCGCGGGCGCGCGCAAGTTCTTCAACTGGGACTCGCCGCCCTTCGAGATTCCGGCTGACATCCTCGACGCCTGGCGCACCGCCGGCAAGGCCGGCGCCAAGCCGCGCACCGACTGGGAAGGCCGCCTGGCCAAGGCCGATCCGAAGCTGAAGGCCGAATTCGAGCGCCGCCTCGCCGGCAAGCTGCCAGGCAATTTCGACGCCGTCATCGCCGACTACAAGAAGAAGCTCTCGGCCGACAAGCCGAAGGTCGCCACCCGCAAATCGTCGGAAATGGCGCTCGAAGTGATCAATGGCGCGGTGCCGGAGACCATCGGCGGCTCGGCGGATCTGACCGGCTCCAACAACACCAAGACCAGCCAGACCAAGAACATCACGCCGGACGACTACGGCCAGCGCTATGTCCACTACGGCATCCGCGAGCATGGCATGGCTGCCGCGATCAACGGCTTGACGCTGCATGGCGGTCTCATCGCCTATGGCGGCACCTTCATGTGCTTCTCCGACTATGCCCGCCCCTCGATGCGGCTTGCCTCGCTTATGGGCATTCGCTCGATCTTCGTCATGACCCATGATTCCATTGGTCTGGGCGAAGACGGCCCGACCCACCAGCCGGTCGAGCACCTGGCGGCCCTGCGCGCCATCCCGAACCACAATGTGTTCCGTCCGGCCGACGCCGTGGAAACCGCCGAATGCTGGCAGATCGCGCTCGAATCCGAAAAGACGCCGTCGACCCTGGCGCTGACCCGGCAGAACCTGCCGACCGTCCGCACCGAGTTCACCGAAAAGAACCTGAGCAGCCAGGGCGCCTATGAACTCGCCGCCGCCAGCGGTGAAGCCGCGGTGACGATCTTCGCCTCCGGCTCCGAGGTTGAGATCGCGCTCGGCGCCCGCGACCTTCTGGAAAAGCATGGCCACCCGACCCGTGTCGTCTCGGTGCCCTGCTTCGAACTGTTCGACAAGCAGAGCGACGCCTATCGCAAGAAGACCATTGGCGACGCGCCGATCAAGATGGCGATCGAGGCCGGCATCCGCCAGGGCTGGGACCATCTCATCGGCTCCGATGGCATCTTCATCGGCATGACCGGCTTCGGCGCCTCCGGCACCATCGAGCAGCTCTATCCGCATTTCGGCATCACCGCCGATGCGGCTGCCAAGGCCGCTGAAGCCCGCCTTCACGGCAAGTGAGGCCCGGGCAGGTCGCCCAAAATTGCATCGCGGCGTTGGGAACGACATGCACCAAACAAAATCCGGCGAGATCGCGTGAAAAGCGGTTTCGCCGAACTGGCCTAACCTAATCGATTTAAATCTGGCCCGCTGCGGCTGGATTCTTCGCCCGTCCGCCGCTATGAAGCTGCGGACCAATCGCCTTCCAGCTCCCAGGGAGAGAATAATGACCGTCAGAGTTGCCATCAACGGATTTGGCCGCATCGGCCGCAACATCCTGCGCGCCATCCATGAGTCCGGCCGCAAGGACATCGAGGTCGTCGCCGTCAATGATCTCGGCCCGGTCGAGACCAATGCCCACCTGCTGCGCTTTGACAGCGTGCACGGCCGCTTCCCCCATGAAGTGTCGGTCGACGGCGACCAGATCACCGTCGGCAAGGAGAAGTTCAAGGTCACGGCGATCAAGGACCCGACACAGTTGCCGTGGAAGGAACTCGGCGTCGACATCGCGCTCGAATGCACCGGCATCTTCACCGCCCGCGACAAGGCCGCCGCGCACCTGACCGCCGGCGCCAAGCGCGTGCTGGTCTCGGCTCCCGCCGACGGCGCCGACCTCACCGTCGTCTACGGCATCAATCACGACAAGCTGACCAAGGACCACATCGTCATCTCGAATGCGTCCTGCACCACCAACTGCCTGGCGCCGCTTGCGGCCGTCCTGCATGAAACGGTCGGCATCGAAAAGGGCATGATGACGACGATCCATTCCTATACGGGCGACCAGCCGACGCTGGACACCATGCACAAGGATCTCTACCGCGCCCGCGCCGCCGCCCTGTCGCAGATCCCGACCTCGACCGGTGCCGCCAAGGCGATCGGCCTCGTGCTGCCCGATCTCAAGGGCAAGCTCGACGGGATCTCGATCCGCGTGCCGACGCCGAATGTCTCGGTCGTCGACTTCAAGTTCATCGCCAAGCGCGCGACCACGGTCCAGGAAATCAACGAAGCGGTCATCGCCGCCTCCAACGGCAAGCTGAAGGGCATCCTCGGCGTTACCCATCACCCGAACGTGTCGATCGACTTCAACCACGATCCGCGCTCCTCGATCATGGCGCTCGACCAGACCAAGGTGATGGACGGCAACTTCGTTTCGGTGCTGTCGTGGTACGACAATGAATGGGGCTTCTCCAACCGCATGAGCGACACCGCCGTGGCTTTCGGCAAGACCATCGCCTGATCGAGGATCTGTCTTCCCGACACTCGAAACGCCCGGCTTCGTCCGGGCGTTTTCGTTTGCCGGAGCAGCAACGCGAAAATCGGCGGCGCGGGGCAAAAAACCACCCTCCCGCCTTGCACTGGTCACGCCTTCGCCCCACTCTCCCGTAAAGCCAGCAAGCAGAGGAATTCGAGGGGCAAATCACGGATGGAGCATGCGATCTATCTCGTTACGCTGGTCGGCACGGCGCTTGTTGTCGCCGCCGCGTTTTCGAGCCTGATCGCCTTCCGCTTCGGCGCCCCCCTCCTGCTCCTGTTTCTGTGCATCGGGCTCGCCACCGGAACCGACGGCCTCGGCATCCAGTTCGACAACGCCCGTATCGCCTATTTTGCCGGCTCACTGGCGCTCGCCGTCATTCTGTTCGATTCCGGTTTCGGCACGCCGCTCAACGCATTGCGGCAGGCGGCAGGACCGGCCCTGTCGCTGGCGACCTTCGGCGTGCTTCTCACCACCGGCCTGTTCGGCGCCGCCGCCTACTATCTGCTCGATCTCAGCTGGCTGGAATCCTTCCTGCTCGGTGCCGCCGTCGCCTCGACCGACGCGGCGGCGGTGTTCTTCCTGCTGCGCGCCGGCGAGATCAATCTGCGCGAGCGCGTGCGCTCCACGCTCGAGGTGGAATCGGGCACCAACGATCCGATCGCCATCTTCCTGACCATCACGCTGGTCGAGATCATCGCCGCCCACGCCAATCCCGAAGCCAATGTCCTGGTCACCAACCTGATCCTCGGCTTCCTCGTCAACATGGGCCTCGGCGCCATCGTCGGCGTGCTTGGCGGCCTCGCCATCGTACGCCTGGTCGATCGGCTCAACCTCGACCATGGCCTGCTGCCGATCTTCGTGCTGACCCTGTCGCTGATGGTCTTCGCGGCCGCCGGCGCGATTGGCGGCTCGGGCTTCCTGGCGGTCTATATCGCCGGGCTCATCGCAGGCAATTCCGACATCCGCGCCGTCACCATCCTGAAGCGCTTCCAGGACGGCATGTCGTGGCTGGCGCAGATCATCATGTTCCTCATCCTCGGCCTGTTCGCCACGCCCTCGCAATTTCCGGCGATCATGGTGCCTGCGATAGCGCTTGGCCTGTTCCTGATGTTCATTGCCAGACCTGTCGCCGTGTGGCTCTGCCTGATCCCATTCCGCCTGCCGCGTCCCGAAGTCGCCTTCGTCTCCTGGGTCGGCCTGCGCGGCGCCGTCTCGATCCTGCTCGCCATCACACCGCTGCTCGGCGGGCTGGAGAACGGCCGCACCATCTTCAACGCCGCCTTCATCATCGTTCTGGTGTCGCTGGTCATCCAGGGCTGGACGGTCGGCCCGCTGGCGCGTCGCCTCGGTCTGATCGTGCCGGCGCGGCTCGGACCGCTGGACAAGGTCGAACTGGAACTGCCCGGCTCCGCGCATCACGAACTCCTTGCCTATCGTGTGGCGCCGGGCAGTCCGGTGGCGCGCGGCGAGCGCATCCCGCGCTGGGCGCGGCCCTCGCTGGTGCTGCGTGACGGCCGTTCGATGCGTTTCCAGGACATGGGCCGGCTCGCCGCCGGCGATCAGGTCTACATCTTCGTGCCCGACCGCTATCCGCGCCTGCTCGACAAGCTGTTTGCCAGCCGCGCCGTGGTCGACCCGGAGGATGCCGATTTCTTCGGTGCCTTCGCCGTCGATCCGGCGCGTTCCGCAGCCGAACTGGAAGCCGCCTATGCGCCCGGTCTCACCGAGGCCGAGCAGAAACAGACCGTCGGCGCGCTGGTCACAGCGCGGCTCGGCGGCCATGCCGAATATGCCGACCGCGTGCTGCTCGGCCCGATCGAACTGATCGTCAGGGATGTCGACGACAAGGGCAGGATCACGGGTCTGGGCCTCTCCTTCGAGCCGACCGCGCCGGTTGCGCGCGTGCCGGTCTTCCTCAGCGCCGGCGAGATGGGCGACCGTCTGAGCGCCTTTATCCGCAACTGGCGCAAGCCGGCCGAGGCGCAGGTGGCGGCACAAGCGGATGACACCCCTGAGCCGCCGGTCGAGAAGGCATCGGTCGAACGCTGACTCGGGCGACCGTTTGCACCGCCCCCACATACGCCGGAGTGGTATTCACGGACTATGTCCGCGCCGGTCTCAAAATTTCGCATCCGACCTCGGCCTAAGCCTTGCATCGCCGCCGATGCGGGGTATGGTCCCGGCGATTTTCAGACGAAAGGGACCGGCATGGCTGCCTTCAAGACACTGGACGACATCGGCAACATAAGCGGCAAGCGCGTGCTGGTGCGCGTCGACCTCAACGTTCCCGTCGCCGACGGCAAGGTCACCGACGCCACCCGCATCGAGCGCATCGCGCCGACCATCGCCGAATTGTCCGGCAAGGGTGCCAAGGTCATCCTGCTCGCCCATTTCGGCCGGCCCAAGGATGGCCCCTCGGCCGAATTCTCGCTGGAGCCGATCGCCAGGGCCACCGCGCAGGTGCTCGGCCGCCCCGTCGGCTTCGCCTCCGATTGCGTCGGCGACACGGCGGGCAGCGCTGTCGCCGCCATGGACAAGGGCGACGTGCTGCTGCTCGAAAACACCCGCTTCTACAAGGCCGAGGAGAAGAACGATCCCGCCTTTGCCGAACAGCTCGCCGCCAATGGCGACATCTTCGTCAACGACGCCTTTTCGGCGGCCCACCGGGCGCACGCCTCGACGGAAGGGCTGGCGCGCCTGCTGCCATCCTTTGCCGGCCGCACCATGCAGGCCGAACTCGAGGCGCTGGAGAAGGGCCTGGGCAATCCGGTGCGTCCGGTCGTCGCCATCGTCGGTGGCGCCAAGGTCTCGACCAAGATCGACCTGTTAATGAACCTGGTGAAGAAAGTCGACGCGCTGGTTATCGGTGGCGGCATGGCCAACACCTTCCTCGCCGCGCGCGGCACCGATGTCGGCAAGTCGCTTTGCGAGCATGACCTGGCCCCGACCGCCAAGCAGATCATGATCGAGGCCGCCGAAGCCGGCTGCGCCATCATCCTGCCGGTCGACGGCGTCGTCGCCAAGCAGTTCAAGGCGGGCGCCGCCTGCGAGACCGTCGCCATCTCCGACGTGCCGGCCGACGGCATGATCCTCGATGTCGGCGCCAAGACCGTGACGACGATCGGAGAGTGGATCGACCGCGCGGCGACGCTGGTCTGGAACGGTCCGCTCGGCGCCTTCGAGATCGAGCCGTTCGATCACGCCACGGTGGCGGCGGCCAAACATGCGGCCGCGCGCACAAAGGCCGGCAAGCTGGTCTCGGTCGCCGGCGGCGGCGATACGGTGGCGGCGCTCAACCATGCCGGTGTCGCCGACGACTTCACCTATGTCTCGACCGCCGGCGGCGCCTTCCTGGAGTGGATGGAAGGCAAGCCGTTGCCCGGCGTCGACGTGCTGAAGCGCTGAAGCGTTCGGCCGCTCCCCGGCAATTCGATCAACTCGAAGGGAGCCGGCGGCGGCGCCGGCGACTTTCAATCGATTCGAGCTTTCCGGCGTCATTCCTTTGGCGGTAGTGTTCTGCTAGGCGCAGATCAACCGGTTCAGGAGAAGCAGAATGAGCGAACGTCTCGAAGACATTGCCGCCGCGATCGTGGCCAACGGCAAGGGCCTCTTGGCCGCCGACGAAAGCTCCGGCACCATCAAGAAGCGCTTCGACGTCATCGGCGTCGAATCGACCGCCGACAGCCGCCGCGACTACCGCGAGATGATGTTCCGCTCCAGGGACGCGATGACCAAGTACATTTCCGGCGTCATCCTCTATGACGAGACCATCCGCCAGAAGGCCGCCGACGGCACGCCTCTGGTCGACATCATCAAGGCATCAGGCGCCATTCCCGGCATCAAGGTCGATGCCGGCGCCAAGCCGCTGGCCGGCTTTCCCGGCGACACCGTCACCGAAGGCCTCGACGGCCTGCGCGAACGGCTTGCCGACTATTACAAGCTCGGCGCCCGCTTCGCCAAATGGCGTGCGGTGATCGACATCGACACCGCCAGGGGCGTCCCCTCGGCCACCTCGATCGGCGCGAACACCCATGCGCTCGCCCGCTATGCCGCCCTTTGCCAGGAAGCCGGCATCGTGCCGATCGTCGAGCCTGAAGTGCTGATGGACGGCGCCCACGACATCGGCACCTGTTACGAGGTTTCCAAGGCGACGCTGACAAGGCTCTACGACGAACTCCACGCGGCCCGCGTCGTGCTTGAAGGCACGATCCTGAAGCCGAACATGGTCCTGTCGGGCAAGAAGTCGGGCATCGTGGACAGTCCCGAGCAAGTCGCCGAAAAGACCATAAAGCTGTTCCGCGAGACGGTGCCGGCGGCGGTACCGGGCATCGCCTTCCTCTCCGGCGGCCAGGAGGACGAGGAGGCGACCGCCAACCTCAACGCCATCAACGCCATCGGTCCGCACCCGTGGAAGCTGACCTTCTCCTACGGCCGCGCGCTGCAGGCGGCGCCGCAGAAGGCCTGGAGCGGCAAGGCGTCCAACATCGCCGCCGGCCAGGCCGCCTTCACCCACCGCGCCCATATGAACCATCTGGCCGCACTCGGCAAATGGAAGGCGAGCCTGGAACAGGCTGCCTGAAGACCCCCTGCTATCCCTTCCCTTCAAACCCGGGCCGACGTGCCCGGGTTTTTTGTTTTGGCGCGCCGGCCTTGGGGCCAGGCATTCGCATTCTTATTTCCTCTGGGCATTCCTGGCAGCGGCGATGTCGGCTCGCGCCCATCCCGTACGTCCTTGGGGTGCAGACAGGGAGAAGTTCATGCATCGCAACAAGGTCGTTTCGCGCGAAGACTGGTTCGAGGCCCACAAGGCACATCTAAACCGCGAGAAGGAACTGACGCGGTTACGCGAACGCGTTGCGGCCGAGCGGCGGCAGCTACCCTGGCTGAAGGTGCGGAAGGATTATGTCTTCGAGACGGAACACGGACCAAAGAAACTGGCCGATCTCTTCGCCGGCCGCAGCCAGCTGATCGTCTACCACTTCGTGTTCGCGCCGGGCTCGACGCATCACTGCGAGAGCTGTGCCTTCGTCGCCGATCACATCGACGGCGCCAACCAGCATCTCAGGCATCATGACGTGTCGCTTGTCGTGATCGCGCGCGCGCCGCTCGCCGAGCTGCTGCCTTACAAGCAGCGCATGGGATGGAAATTCGACTGGGTGTCCTCCTATGCCTCGGATTTCAACTTCGACATGCAGGTCTCCTTCACCGACAGGCAGATCGCCTCCGGCGAAGCCGTCTATAATTTCGAGACACCGGTATCGACGTCGAAGGACCTGCCTGGCACCACTGTCTTCTACAGGGAGGAAGCCGGTGACATCTTCCTGACCTTCATGTCGCGCGCCCGTGGCAGCGAGCAGTTCATCGGCGCCTATCAATATCTCGACATGGCGCCGAAAGGCCGTGGCGAGACCGGCCCCTATGGCACTTCGATGGACTGGGTGCGGTTGCACGACGACTATGGAAACAGGTCGCGGCAGGACGACGCTTGCCCCTAGGGCAATTTCAGAAAAAGCGTGAAACGGTTTCCCGTCCGGAATTGCGCCAAAACAAAGGGCATGGGTCGATGAGGCGGGATCCGTTCACGCCGATCAAAACATGCGCTAAGGCTGCCTCGTCATTTCACGGTATTGCCATGCGTTTCCCGACCATCCTCACCTGGCTCGCCTTCCCGGTCTATGTCTGGCAGGGGTTGGGCGTGCGCCGCCGCACCTCGCGCATGCTGCCGGCGCAAGGCCCGGTCATGCACGAGATCTCGGGCCAGGCCCCGGTGATGTCGCTGCTGGTCCTGGGCGATTCCTCCGCCGCGTCGGTCGGCATCGGCAATTCCGAAAACGGCCTTGCCGCGCAGCTCGCCGTGCTGATTGCGCAGCGCACGGGCAGCGCTGTGCGCTGGCGTGCCGCCGGCTTCAATTCGGCGACATCTGGCCAGATCCGCGACCATGTCCTGCCCAATTTGTCGGCCGATCCGTGGACGCATATCATGCTCGCCATCGGCACCAACGACACCAAGAATTTTCATTCCGTGCCGCGCTTCAAGAAGGAGTTCGGCGGCCTGCTCTACGCGCTGCGCGCCAAATGGCCGGAGGCGCGCGTGGTATGGTCGCCGGTGCTGGAGTTCACGCGCGCGCCGGCCATGCCGTCGCTGCTCGGCAAGATCCTCGAGGTCCGCGCCACCGCGATGAACCGGATGGGCGAACGCCTCTGCCTGGAACGCGGCGCGGTGCCAGCGCCGCGCCTGCCGATCACCAACCCTGAAGCCGGTTTTGCCTCCGACGGGTTCCATGCCTCGGAGGCCGGCTACCGGGCCTGGGCGGAACATCTCGTCGGCCCTGTGCTTGGCGACTGAATATCTATGGCCAGGCGGCGCGACAGCTTAGGTCAAATGCCCGAGCACGGCCGCCAGCGAAATCGCCGCCATGGCAAGAAGCGCCAATTTCCAGAAATCGCCGCGTCGCCTGAGCCCGGGCCAACCGAGCGGCTTGATGAGCTGGATCACCATGAACCCGACGATGACAAGGGCGAGGAGTTTCGTCATGCCGCCTTTGACCAGCAACGCCGTCACCTGTCAAAGCGGTTTCGCTCGGTCTCCGGGAAAGAAAGACGCCGCGATCCAGAACCGGAACGCGGCGCCCGCACCTAACCGCGCAACGATCTACTTCAGCGGCTTGAGGCCAGCCTCGATCGAAGCGCGTTTTGCCTCCAGGAACGGCGGCAGGGCAAGGCTTTCGCCGAGCGTTTCCAGCGGCTCGTCGGCGGTGAACCCCGGCCCGTCGGTGGCGATCTCGAACAGGATGCCGTTCGACTCACGGAAATAGAGCGAGCGGAAGTAGTAACGCTCGACCTCGCCGCTCGACGGCAGACGGAATTCGGCAAGACGCGCCGTCCATTGATGGAGCGTCTCCTGGTCGGGCGCCCTGAAGGCGACGTGGTGAACCGCACCGGCGCCTTGCCTTGCGGGCGCCAGCCCGGGCTGCACGGCGACATGAAGCTCCGCCGCCGGCCCGCCCGCGCCCATTTCGAAGACGCGGACCTGGCCCTCGCCGTCCGGCGAGGCATAGTCGCGTACCTTGCGCATGTTCATCACCCTGGTCAGCACCGCCTCGGTGTTGGTGATATCGGGAACACTGATGACGATTGGCCCGAGCCCGCGGATCTGATGTCCGGCCGGCACCGTGCTTTGCGCCCAGGGATGGCTGCCGCCCTTTCCGTCATCGCTGACGAGCCGCAGGCGCTGGCCTTCGGGGTCTTCGAAATCCAGCGACTTGTAGCCACCGATATCAGCGATCTCTCCTGTCACGATACCTTCGCTGGCAAGGTGCTGCTTCCACCAGGCAAGGCTCTCCTGGCTGCCGACCCTGAGGCTGGTCCGCGCGATGCTGTGCGTGCCACGCCGTTCGCGGCCGACCGGCCAGTCGAAGAAGGTCAGGTCCGTACCCGGTGTTGCCTCGCCGTCGGCATAAAAGAGATGGTAAGCCGAGGTATCGTCCTGGTTCACCGTTTTCTTGACGAGCCGCAGGCCCAGCACCTTTGTGTAAAAGTGCAGATTGCCGGGCGCATTGGCGGTGATGGCGGTCAGATGGTGAATTCCTGTCAGTTGCATGCTCATGGTCGTCTCCCTGTTTTTGGGGAAGAATTTTCTCCTTTCATATCAGAACTCCGGTCGTCCCGCTTAAGGCCGCCTGTCCCGACAGTTTGTCGCCAGGCGATGAACAATACGGCCAGATTGGCTGATCTTGGTGAACGACCCGCACCCGCAGGACCTGCCATGACGAGAACGGAACTGTCGCGATACGACCTGCCATCCTCCTGACAGACTGCTGTCAGGAGGGGTATGCGATACTGCCTCCAGTTAGAGAGAGGAGATTGGTCATGAACGGTTTTACCATTCTGCGTGGCATGCAGCACTATGTCGGCAAGATCCGCACGATGCGCAACGAGATCCGCACGCAGCGGTTCATGAACGCGCTGCCCGCCGACATTCGCAAGGATATCGGCTGGCCCGACATGTATGCCGAGCGTCGCCATCACGGCAATTGAGCAGAATTTTCAAGCCAGCGGTTGGAGGCTGACACGTCAGCACCCAGATATCAGGTCCGGCGCGAGGGATGGAGCGAGCTCATGCCCGAGAACAAGACAATCGGCTTCCTTTTCATCGAGGGCTTTGCCGACTGGGAATATGGGTTGCTGGCGGCCTCGGCGGTCGAGTGGTTCGGCGCTCGCGCCGTGTCGCTGACGCCGGGAGGCAAGCCGGTGACCGGAATCAGCGGTTTTCGCCTGACACCGGACCGTTCGGCGGACGCCGATGACAATATCGATCTCGATGCCGTGGCCGTCATCGGTTCCGACCAGTGGGCGGGCAAGGCGCCGCCGGATGCTTCCGAACTGCTGACGGCCGTCGCGGCGCGCGGCGGTGTCGTTGGCGGCATTTGCGCCGGGACGCTGGCGCTGGCCCGAGCCGGCATGTTCGAGAAGGCCAGGCATACCAGCAATGGCCGTGACTGGATCAACCGCCACGAAGCCGGCTATGCCGGCGACGGCAATTATCAGGACGTGCCGCACGCCGTGGCCGACGGCAGGATCGTCTCCGCGCCGGGCTCGGCGCCCGGCACCTTCGCTCTCGCCTTTCTGCGGACGCTCTATCCCGAAAAAGGCAGCGATCTCGCGCAGATGCGGACGCTGTTCGCCAAGGAGTATGCTGAAGCCTCCTGACAGTATGCTGTCAGGAGGCGCGTGCGATGGTGACTGATGCGCATGGCCGGCCGAGAGGACGATCGATGAAAAGCTGGAACGACAGGCTGAACACGCCTGGCATCAACGGCGTGAAACCAACGCCGCGCACGATGGGAGACGTCGTCGAGGGCCAGCCCATGCTGGTGCCAACCGCGCGCCAGGTCCATGATTTCATCCGCTCGATTCCTGAAGGTGTCGAGATGGACGTTCGCGCGTTGCGCACCGCGCTCGCCATTGAGCACGGCGCCGAAGTGACATGCCCGGTCACCATAGGCTATCATCTGCGCACGGTCGCCGAGGCAGCTAAGGAGGATTTCGAGCGCGGCATGACGCTCCGCGACATCGCTCCCTTCTGGCGCGTGCTTGATTCGAGGACGCCGACAACGAGGAAACTGTCCTTCGGCGCGGAATTCGTTGCCGCGCAGCGTAAGCGCGAAGGGCTGAAACCGTAATGCATGTCATGTGGAAGTGGACCCGGTCCGGGAGCCACGGCATGCATGGGAAAGACACTGGGGAAGCAAACGATGCGCCGCGCCGACAGGCTCTTTCAGATCGTGCAGCATCTGCGTGGCGGCCGCCTGGTCACCGCACAGAAGCTCGGCACATGGCTCGAGGTTTCCGAGCGAACCATCTATCGCGACATAGCCGACCTGCAGTCGACTGGGGTGCCGATCGACGGCGAGGCTGGCGTTGGCTACATGATGAGGGAGGGTTTCGACCTTCCGCCGCTGATGTTCACGCGTGACGAGATCGTGGCGCTGGTTGCCGGCGCCCGCATGGTGCGCGCCTTTGGCGGCGCTGCCATGGCGCGCGCCGCCGACGAGGCGCTGGTCAAGATCGGTGCCGTACTGCCCGATGCCGAAAAGGATCGCATCGCCCGCACCGAGATCCACACGCCGATGTGGGTGGTCAGCGACGCCGCCCGCGAGGCGATCGACCTGATCGAGCGCGCGGTCGAAAAACGCCAGGTGCTGACCATCGACTACTCGGACGAAGCCGGTCGCGGTACCGCGCGCGATATCAGGCCGCTCGGCCTATGGTTCTGGGGCAAGGTTTGGACGCTGGTCGCCTGGTGCGAGATGCGTGATGATTTTCGCGCTTTCCGCATCGACCGCATCGCCTCGGTGGTCATCGCCGGCCGCATCTTCAAGCCGGAACGCGGCAAGCAGCTCGCCGATTTCTACCGGGCGGTGGAGCGCAGCGAGGACTATGGCATGGCGCCCGACCGCGCGGCGCGAAGCTGAGATTTGCCCGACCGCACAAAAAAGCCCGCTCGAAGCGGGCTTTTTTGTCGAATTGGCGAAAAGCCTATTCCTCGTCGTCCTTATCGGTGTCCTTCGACTTCAGCGCTGACAGCTTGGCGAAGACGGCGTTGGCGTCGAGCTCCGCGTCCTCGTCCTTCGGCTTCTCCGGCGCCGGCACCAGCCGCTCGGTCAATGCCGCCGGCAACAGCGTGTCGCCGACCGGCTGCGCCTGTTCGCGGCCACGCGAGGCGCGGTTGACCTCCATGTCGAGGTCGATCTGCGAGGCGAGACCCAGCGTCACCGGGTCCATTGGCTGCAGATTGGCCGAGTTCCAGTGCTTGCGTTCGCGGATCTGCTCGATCGTCGACTTGGTGGTGCCGACAAGGCGCGAAATCTGCGCGTCCTTGAGTTCGGGATGGTTGCGCACCAGCCACAGAATGGCGTTCGGCCGATCCTGGCGCTTCGACAGCGGCGTGTAGCGCGGACCCTTGCGCTTGGATTCCGGCACCCGCACCTTGGGGTCGGAAAGTTTCAGGCGCTGGTTCGGGTCCTTCTCGGCGCGCGCGATCTCGTCGCGGGTCAGCTGGCCGGTCATGATCGGATCCATGCCCTTGATGCCTTGCGCCGATTCGCCGTCGGCGATCGCCTTGACCTCGAGCGGATGCAGCCCGCAGAACTGCGCGATCTGCTCGAAGGAAAGCGCGGTGTTGTCGACCAGCCAGACGGCGGTCGCCTTGGGCATCAGCAGCGTATTGGCCATCGCAAAAATCCTTCTCGTTCGCCCGCGTTCCCGCGCGGGCGGTGGTTTAGAGCCACCAAAATGGGAAATTCGGGGCCTGTATAGCCGTTCCCTGCCCGCTTCGCAATGTTTTTGGAAAAGCCCGCAGAAAACCGCGAACCGGCGGTTACCGGAACGGCTCCGTGCCCTTGAGCAGAGCGACAAGCTGGCTCTGTTGGCGTGTTCCTGTCTTGGCGAATATCCGTTCGAGGTAGGTTCGCCCGGTCTTCACGGTGATGTTGGCACTTGCCGCCGCCTCCGCCAGTGTTCGCCCTTGCGAAAGTGCCGAGGCCAGGCGCGCCTCGGCTGGCGTCAGGTCGAACAGTCCGGCAAGCAGCGTTGGCGATGGCACCATGGAACTGGCGTTCACCGCCGTCGCCGCGACCAGGATGTCGGCGCCCGAGAATATCTCGTGGGCGGAACGGCGCAGCGGCAGGACATGAAGGATCAGTGGCGACCTGTCGGCGGCGGCCGAAACCGGGATGGACCGGACCGAGGGTTCGGCGGCCCCGCGTGCGGCGACGACGGCCTGCTGAAACAGGCGATTGGCATCCGCATCGACGATTGCCATGCCGCCAAAGGCGACCGGCAGGAAGATCGAGCCCATGCTCTCGAACAGCAGATTGGCGGCGAGCACATGCCCCCTCGATGAGAGGATGGCCGCCGGCAGCCCCATGGCCGTCATGGCGGCAACGGTTCCCTTGGCCCGCTCCAGGCCAAGCCGCGCGGCGATCAAGCTGGCGCGCGCCATGGCCGGCCGCAAACCGTCGAGAATGTCGAAGCTGCCGGCGTCGTAGCGGCCCTCGCCAAGCCTTCGCTGGAAGACGAAGATGGCCAGTTCGCCGCTCGGCATCGGGATGGCGGTGCAGGTATGCGCGCCAATCCCAAGCGCGCGCAGGCGGACCCGGATGGGATCGTTCTCGATTTCCTCGGCTGTCAGGAAACTCTCGACATCGACGAAACTGGCCGGCTGCACCGCGCACATGCGCGAGACCGCCGTGGAGAACTGCAGCGTATCGCCCAGGAGGAATTCATTCAGCAAGTCCTGCAGCAGCGGGACCGTCCTTCCGCGCACCGGCTGCTCATCGGCAAACAGGAACACGGCGCCGCCCACTGAGGCGGAGGCTCTATTTATGCCATCCAGCACCTCCGGCCACAGGTCCGGAACGAAAGCAGCCTCGTAGATCTTGTCGGTAAGATCATCCAACATGGGCGTGGAAGCCTTCGTCGATGCCTGCCCTGCCAGCCACGCGCTCACGCGGCAACCGGTCCCCATCCGTCAAGATGCCATGCTGAAAACAGAGGTCAAGCCGCCTGGTGCTTGACACGGGTGACGGCGGCTCACGCCGACTGGCACCCCAAAAGACAAAACCCGCCGGACAGGGTCCAGCGGGTTCGGAACCGGCGACGAACAAGGCGTCTGCGTCGGCTCTACATTGCGACCCTGCCTTCCGGCGAGGTCGCGCTTGCAATCAGATCGCCTGACGGGCGATCCTTTCGATGTCGGCGCGGTTGATGCCGAGGTCGCTGAGCTGACGTGCGTTGAGGCGGTTCAATTCGCGAACGGTCTCGTTGTACATGCGCCAGTTACGGAAAGCGCGGATCGGGTTCATGGTAGTCCTCCTGAATTGGGTTCGTTTCGATGATGCTCAAATAGTGATCATCGATGAGGACTTGAACGGCTGATTTTGCATAGCAATGATGCAAATGCTGCATTGCACCATTAAGATTCTGTTCATCTTGCAGGCAAGGCGGGCGCCCGGGGACGGTGTCGAGATTTAGGGGATACGGGCCTAGCCTACGTCGAGCACGATCTTGCCGATATGATCCCCTTCCTCCATCCGCTCATGCGCGCGCCAGGCATCGGTGAGCGGGTAGATCATGTCCATGACCGGCGCCACCTTGCGCGTGCCCAGCAGCGGCCACACCTGCGCCTCCAACGCGGCCGCGATCGCTGCCTTGAATTCCACGGTGCGGGGCCTCAGCGTCGAACCCGTATGGGTCAGCCGCTTGACCATGATCTTGGAAAAGTCGGCGCTCGCCACAGCACCTGCCTGGACGGCGATCTGCACGATGCGGCCCTCGATCGCGGCGGCCTCGTAGTTGCGCTGGACATAGTCGCCGCCGACCATGTCGAGGATGACGTTGGCGCCTCGGCCTTCGGTCGCCTCCTTGACCGCGGCGACGAAATCCTGCTCGCGGTAATTGATCGCGCGGTCGGCGCCAATCTTCAGGCACGCGTCGCATTTCTCCTTCGATCCAGCGGTGGTGATGACATAGGCGCCGAAGGCCGAGGCGAGTTGGATCGCCGTGGTGCCGATGCCGGACGAGCCGCCATGGACGAGCAGCGTCTCACCCTTCTTCAGTCCGCCGCGCTCGAAGACATTGTGCCAGACGGTGAAGTAGTTCTCCGGCACCGCCGCCGCTTCGGTATGGGTGAAGCCCGCCGGCAGCGGCAAAACGCTGCCTGCGTGAACCCTTACATATTCGGCGTAGGCGCCGCCGGGCGTGAGTGCGCAGACCCGGTCGCCGATGCGCCAGCGCGATATCTCGTCGCCAAGGGCCGCCACCTCACCCGATGCTTCGAGGCCGGGGAGGTCCGATGCGCCGGGGGGTGGCGGATAGGCACCCTTGCGTTGCTGGACGTCGGGCCGGTTGACGCCTGCGGCATGGACCTTGATCAGGATTTCTTCGGGGCCGGGCAGCGGCACGTCGCGCGTTTCCGGCTTCAGCACCCGGGGACCGCCCGGCTCCGAAATCGCGATCGCCGTCATCCGTGCCGGAATTTTCTGTCCGCTCGCCATGAAGTTTCCCGTCTTTCCTAGCCGGCTTTTACCGGCTGTTTGCATCGATGCCCCTGCCCTATGTATGCTGATTGCCAAATCAGGCAAATGGCCAATCTGGTCTGGCGTAGGAGGAGCGACGATGGCGATCTTCGACGACGAACCCAAGAAGAAGGCACGCCCGCACGAGATCGGGCAAGACCTGTCGCTGCTTTCCGTCGGTGAACTGTCCGAGCGCATCGGCATCCTGCGCGACGAGATCGCCCGGCTGGAGGCCGAACTCAAGACCAAGGACAACACCAAGTCGGCGGCCGAGGCGCTGTTCCGCCGCGGATAATTCGCTGAGGTAACCGTTCGCCGCCGAAAAGCCCGAATGCGACTGTCTTCAAACCTGCGCCCCTCCCAGCCCTCAGCCGGATCAAAAAATGCTCGCAGCCTACAGACCGATCCTTTCCCTGCTCCGCGGCACCGCCTTCCTTCTGGCGGCATCGGGACTGCACGGGCTGCTGTTGCCCCTGCGCGGCCAGTTGGAAGGGTTCTCGACCGCTTCGCTCGGCCTGATGGGCACGGCCTGGGCCGGCGGCTTCGTCACCGGCTGCTTCTTTGCGCCGCGCATCGTGCGCCGTGCCGGGCATGTGCGCGCCTTCGGCGCCTTTGCCGCGTCCGGCGCCATCGTGGCGCTGCTGACGGGCCTGGTCATCGACGAATATGTCTGGATCCTGCTGCGTGCCTTCACCGGTTTCACCATGGCCGGCGCCTTCATGGTCATCGAGAGCTGGCTGAACGAGAAGGCGACCAACGAGAACCGTGGCACCGTCTTCGGCCTCTATATGATGGTCACCTATGCCTCGATCATGGGCGGACAGATGATCGTCGCCGGCGGCGACGTGAAATCGGCGTCGCTGTTCATGATCACCGGCATCCTGTTCTGCTTGTCGCTTCTGCCGACAGCGGTTTCGAGCGCTTCCCTCCCGAAGCCGCTGCAGGACGTCAAGCTCGACGTCAGGGGGCTCTACGCCAACTCGCCGGTGTCGGCGATCGCCTGCCTCTTGATCGGCATCGCCAACGGCGCCTGGGGCACGCTCGGCGCGGTCTACGGTGCCCGCGTCGGCATCTCCACCGCCGAGATCGCCTTGATGATGAGCCTGGTGGTCGTCGCCGGTGCCGCCATGCAGCTTCCGGCCGGGCGTCTCTCCGACAAGACCGACCGCCGTTTCGTGCTGGCCGGTGCTGCCTTCGGCGCGGCGCTGTTTGCGCTTCTCATCTTCCTGTTCGAGCCGCGCTCAGCAGTCTTCGTCCTCGTCTTCACCGCCGCCTACGGCGCTTTCGCCTACACGCTCTATTCGATTGCCGTGGCGCATGCCAACGACCACGCCCGCTCCGAGGATTTCGTCAAGGTATCGGGTGGCCTGCTGCTGCTTTACGGCTTCGGCACCATGATCGGGCCGTTGCTGGCCGCCGCCCTGATGGGCTGGATGCGCCCGGAGGGCCTGTTCCTGGCGACCGCATTGGCGCATCTGTCCCTGGCGGGTTACACGCTGCTGCGCATCAGCCGCCGCGCTCCGGTGCCGATCGAGGATCGCGACGCCTTCAAGACGCAGCCGGCTGACCGTTCGGTGACCCCCGAAGCATTGCGGCTCGATCCGAGAAGAAAAGCAGAAGCAAACAGTTGAGATTTGAAAAACTTTGCCTCACAAATGAGGCATGATGTTTTCCGACGCCTTCATGGCGATCGCCGACCCCAATCGGCGCCATCTTCTGGAAGAACTTCGACGCGGTCCGAAGACCGTCAACGAATTGGCGTCCGGACTGCCAGTCTCCCGCCCGGCCGTATCACAGCATCTGAAAGTGTTGCTCGACGCCGGGCTGGTCAACGCCAAGGCTGAAGGCACGCGGCGTGTCTATACGGTGAGCAATGCCGGCTTCCTGAGACTCAACATCTGGCTCGATCAATTCTGGGAAGCCTGATCGTTTCTGCCTGCGGCACTTGAGCTACCCGGTCAGGATTGCGAACTCACGAAGGCGCCGAGCGCGTCGAGCAGTTCGCCCGTTCCATGCTCGCGCGTGGCTGAGGTGTCGTGGCCGTCGAAGAATGCGCCCTGCTCCGTCATCACAAGCCGCGTGCCGCCGCTTTCCGCCACAAATTCGATCGTCGCCAGCGACACCGAAACGCGGGTTTCGCCGAACAGCAGCTCATAGCTGTAAACGATGCGCTCGTCCGGCACGATGTCCTGATAGACCGCGTTGAAGAAATGCATTTGCCCGTCGTTCGGGCAGCCGGCATTGACCTCCTTGCCGCCGACGCGGAAGTCCATTTCGTGCCGGGTGGGCACCGGGTCATGGGGATCGACGAACCAGCGCCGCTTGGCATCCGGGCTGCTGAATGCGGAGAAGACTTTCGCCGGTGCCACCGGATAGCTCCGCTCGACGACAAAGGTGGAATGGACAACGGATCGCTCAGTCATGAAACCTTCCTTGGTGGATTGAATTGCCCGGAACGTGACCCTGAAAACCGGAGGCCGGTCTTCGGGAGCATGCTTGAACCCATCACGGCGCGGTCTCCGGCCTGAAAGGCGGCGAAATAGCCGCGCACCAGTTCGGATTTGGTCTTCGACATGACATTTTCCTCTCTAGCTTTCGGCCAGGAAATCGCCGAGCCGATCCAGCCGGCGCTCCCACGAGAGGCGCCGCTCATTGATCCAGTGCTCGGCCGCTCGCAACGCCCTTGGATCGATCTGGCAAGTGCGCACCCGCCCGACCTTCTGCGTGCGCACGAGGCCGCTCGCTTCCAGCAGATTGAGGTGCTGGACGACCGCCGACAGCGACATCGCCAACGGCTCGGCCAGCTGGCTCACCGAGGCGGGGCCGCGTGACAGCCGGTCGACCATCTGCCGCCGCGCCGGATCGGCGAGCGCCTGGAACATCAGGTCGAGTTGGGCGGGATCGTGCAGCATCGCGATCAGCCGTTGTTGTAGGGGAAGAACTTGAAGTAGGGCTGCGCCTCCTCGATCACCCTGATGAAGGCGGCGCGTTGCAGCAAGCGGTCGTGATAGCGCTGCACGGCGGGATATTTGTCGCCGAACGGCTCGACCTTGTTGGCGTAGAAGAGCGCCGGAGACGCCGCGCAATCGGCCATGGTGAAGGCATCGCCTACAGCCCATTCCCTGGACTGCATTTCCTGTTCGATGATGGCATAGGAATTGCGCAACTGGCCGCGCGCCTGTTCGACACCGAATGGATCGGTCTTGTCGAGCGGCCGCAACCTGTCGCCGACGATCTTCTGCATCGGCTCCTGCACATAGAAATCATAGAAGCGGTCGGCCTGACGGACCGCCAGCGCCAGGTCGATGTCGGCGGGAACGAGTTCGACCGGTCCCGGATAGTGCGCGGCCAGATATTCCACGACAATGGTCGATTCCAGCACAGTGCGGTCTCGCGCGTCGTCGCGCAGCGCCGGCATCTTGCCGGTCGGCGAAATCTTCAGGAAGGCCGCGCGTGATTGCTCGTCGCCGAGATCGACAATGACCGGCGCAAAAGGCGTGGCGTTCTCGTAAAGCGCGATCAGCGGCTTCCAGCAGAAGGAAGCCAGCGGATGGAAATGCAGCGTCAGGGACATTCTTGTGCTCGTCTGTTTCTGTGGCAACACTGAAGCATTTGCTTAACTATTGCGGTGAACCTCGCTCGTCAAGGCCCACCCGCGAAGTCTCAGCTGGATCGGACGTGCGCGACGATGGCGGCCTCTATGTCAGGCCAGTCATCCGGATGCAGTTCGTGACCGCCGCCTTCGATGCGAAGCAGTTTCGCGCCGGCAACAGCTTGGGCCAGGGCCTCGCCATGCTCGACCGGAAAGATCGGATCCGACGTGCCGTGGATGACCAGAAGCGGCGCCGCTATTTCGGGCAGGCGGCCCTTCCACTGGTTACCGCCCTTGAGCATGAAATGATTGGTGGCGCTCAGGAAGCCGCCGGACCTGCTGTAATCCCGTTCGATGAACGCTCTCATCCCCGCCTCGTCGAACGGATGGGCGGTGCTGGCGATCGCCCGCGCATCCCTGACCATGAAGTCGATGACCTGGCGGCGATCCGTCCAGTCGACTTTGGCTCCATCGGCCGAATGCTCCAGATAGGCGTCGGTCGTTTTCGGCAGATGCGAAGTGTCGGTCCCCACGGGCGAACTGCTGATCACGGTCAGCGAAGCGACGCGCAAGGGGTGCCTGAGCGCCACGAACTGGGCAATCATGCCGCCCATCGACATTCCCACGACATGCGCCTTGCCGATGCCGCGGCTGTCGAGAGCGGCAATCGCGTCGTCGGCCATGTCGTCGAAAGTGTAGGGCGGCTGTCCCACCGGGTATTTGGTCGACCGGCCGGTGTCGCGATTGTCGTAGCGGATCACGTAGAGGCCGGCATCCGCGAGTTTCCGGCAAAACGCCTCGGGCCACCAAAGCATCGAGGCCATAGCGCCCATGATCAACAGCAGCGCGGGGTCCGCCGGATCGCCAAAGGTTTCGGATATGATCTCGGGACGGTCCTTGGTTGTCATTTGCTGGCCCTCCTCATCTGATTGCATTTTGCAATCGGTTGCACGATAATAAAACCGATACGATAATGCAACTGGTTTTGCGTGGAGAACATCGAATGACCCTCGATCGCCGGTCAGGCTGCCCGATCAACCTCTCGCTCGAGGTGTTCGGCGACCGCTGGAGCCTGATCATCCTGCGCGACATGATTTTTGGCGGCAGGCGGCATTTTCGTGAGTTGCTCAACGGGTCGATGGAAGGCATTGCTTCCAACATCCTCGCCGACCGGCTGAAGCGGCTGATGGAACTCGGCATGTTGACCAAGGCGGACGACCCCAGTCACAAGCAGAAGGCGATCTACAGCCTGACCGAGATGGCCATCACACTGGTGCCCATCCTTGCCCATCTCGGCGCCTGGGGCCGCGTCTGGCTGCCGACCAGCGAGGAGCTGTCGATCCGCGCCGAACTCCTTGAAAAGGGCGGGCCGCCAATGTGGGAGAAATTCATGGCCGAGTTGCGCCATGAGCATCTCGGCACCCCTCTCGATACAGCGCCCGGCCCCTCTGTCCGTGCAACGCTGCGGGCCGCCTATGAAGCGGTGGTTGCCGAAAAGGCCCTCAACGCCAGCCCGGCCGGCTGACCAACTATTTTCCCCGTTGAAAGGCCGGCTCTGCTACAAGGGACGAAAATCACACGTGATGGGATTGGATAGACTCTTGGTTGAGAACTCTAGGGACACTGCCCGCGCGCGTGCCGATCTGCGCTTCAAGAAGCAGGAAGAGGCGGCGACGGTCCGGCAGAAAGCCATGGCCGAGTATGTCGCCGAGAGCGATGCCCGCAAGGCCAAGACCGACAAGCTGCGGGCGCTGCGGCTCGCCAAGGAAGCCGAAGATCTGGCCAACACGCCTGCCGCACCTGCCAAGAAGCCGGCCCGCGCCAAGAAAAAGTAACGTCTCCCCCTCCGCCAATTCCTCGCCCTGAATCGAGCTGTGGTGACGCCACCGGTCAGGCGCCTTCATCCCGCTGCTTCACAGGAAGCAATTTCAACCGAAACCGGGATTGCCTCGCCCGGCTGACCGCCGATGATCGGGCTGTTCAACAGGAGATTGCCATGACCGCGCTGCCGCTCGAAAAAGCCGTCGAGATCATCGATGCCGCCTTCGCCAGGGGCACCGATCTCAAGCTCAAGCCGCTCGGCGTCTCGGTGCTCGACGCCGGCGGGCATCTGGTCGCCTTCCAGCGCCAGGACGGCGCTTCGTTCCTGCGCCCGCAAATGTCGGCCGGCAAGGCCTATGGCGCGCTGGCCATCGGCATGGGCTCGCGCAAGGTCGAGGCCTTCGCCAAGGAACGTCCGCATCTGGTTGCCGGCATTTCCGACGTGTCGGGAGGACGCGTGCTGCCGGTCGCCGGCGGCGTGCTGATCCGCGACAAGGCAGGGAGCATCATCGGCGCCGTCGGTATTTCCGGCGATACATCCGACAATGACGAGGCAGCCGCGATTGCCGGCATCGAAGCCGCCGGCTTCACCGCCGATCCGGGCTGAGCCTCAATTCAAATTGATGTCGCGGCTGGCCGACCGCATCGACACCGCGAACCCGGCCAGCACGTCGAACAGCGCGATGATCATCAGCGTGAAGAAGATGGAGTGCGCGGCACCCTTCACCAGCAGGAACTCGACCAGGAAAGCGACGAAGACCAGCATCGACAGAAGATGGTCCATGATCGAGGCCGTGGTCGTGCGCGCCGACTTCACCATTTCGAGGAACAGGAAGATCAGCCCGATCAGCACAATCAGGTCGCCGAGCGTCATCGAGAACACCCCGCCCGACATCATGCGGAACGAGAAGATCTCACTCGCCCACGGATCGTCGCCGCCGCCGAATATTCCGAGCAGGCCGAGATTGTAGAGCACGAAAGGCACGATCAAAAGCGGGACGGCACCGAACATCTGGCGTCTCCATATGGGGGCACCTTCTGTAGAATGCTCCACAGGCACGGCGTCAAGATTTTTCGTGCGCGGCCGCAAACACGGTCGAAGACCGGATGCAACAACCATGTCAGCCGATTGCCCGGCCGACATGGAACAAACGGGAACTGCAAGCTCAGCGCTTGAAGTAGCCCGCGCGCACGGCGGCGCCGATGACGTTGAGGATGATGTGGCCCGCCGTCATCGAGGTGATCTCGTTGACGTCGCGCGCCGGCGCGATCTCGACGATGTCCATGCCGATGAGGCGCCCCTTGCCGACCAGCCCCTGGATCAGCTCGATCGTCTGGCGGTAGCTGACACCGCCCGGCTGCGGCCCTTCCACCGCCGGCATGACGGCTGGATCCAGCCCGTCGGCGTCGATCGTGAGGTAATAGCGGCCGCCATCCGGAATGCGCTTGAGCAAGGCGGCGGTGCCCATATCCTGCCACTCGTTGGTGGTGATGATGTTGGCGCCATAGGCGCGCGCCGCCTCCACCTCCTCGGTGCGCGCGCTGCCCTGGCCACGGACGCCGACCTGGAAGATATCCTTGATATGCGCCATCTCCGAGGCCCGGCGGATGGTGCTTGAATAGCCTTCCTTGACGCCGTTGACATTGTCGCGCCAGTCGAGATGCGCGTCGAGCTGCACCAGGGTGATCGGGCCTTCACCATCAAGCGCCCTGAAGATCGGGATCGGAATGCCATGGTCGCCGCCGATTGTGATCGGCAGGGCGCCGGCGGCGCGGATCTTGCGGATCGCCGCTTCGGCCCTGCCGTAATGCCCGACATGGTCGGCGGCATTGCCGGGCACGTCACCGACATCGACCACCTTGATATCCTGGCCGGCGAAGACCGGCCCGCCAATGTCGAAATCATAACGGTCGAGCGCCTGGCTGATGCGCTTGGATGCCCGCCGCACCGCCGTCGGCGCATTGGTCTGGTCGTTGATCAGCTCGTCGATCGTATAGGGATCGCCATAGGGCATGCCGATGATGGCCACATCGGCCTTGAGCGTATCGAGATCCTCGACCAGCGGGAAGTTCATGAATGTCTGGAAGACATCGCGCGGCGCGGTGGTGAGCTTGGACATGGGGTCTCCTCTGTGTTGAAGGCTTTTTGGGATCAGGCGCCACGGCGGGCCGCGAGATGGGGCTGCAGCCTGTGCTCCAGGCTGCGCGAGATCGCCGCGACAAGGGCGGTCAGGCCCCAGTACAGCAATGCGATGGCGGTGAAGATCTCCACCGGCGAGAAGGTTCGGCCGATGACGTTCTGAGCCATGTAGGTGAGTTCGGGGACGGTGATCGCCGACAGGATCGCCGATTCCTTGATCAGCGTGATGGTGAGGTTGGTGGCGGCCGGCAAGATATAGCCGAGCACTTGCGGCACCAGGATCTTGCGGAAGATGGTGAGGTAGCGCAGCCCCAGCGCGTAGCCGGCCTCGACCTGGCCCCGCGATATGGACTGGATCGCGCCCCTGATGATTTCGGCGGAATAGGCGCTGGCATAGGCCGACAGCGCGCCGACCGAGACCACGACCGGCGAAAGCCTGATGCCGAACATCGGCAAGGCGTAGAACAACAGGAATATCTGGATCAGGAACGGGATGTTGCGGAACAGCTCGACATAGGCCGAGACGATCGCCGCCGGCAGCCGCCCGCCGCGCAGCCTGACCAGCGCCAGCAAGATGCCGAGAGCGAAGCCCAGCGGCAGGGAGACGGCGCACATCAGCACGGTGTTGCCGAAGCCCTTGGCGAGAATCTGCCAATTGTCGGCGATGACGGAGACGTCGAAGCTCATGCCCGCGCCCCGTCCGCCTTGCGCTCCAGGTGCCTGGTCAGCAGGCTGCAGGAGAACAACACGATGAAGTACAGCACCGCCGCCACGCAGAACGCCTCGACCGGCCGGTAGGTGACGTTCATGATGTTCTGCGCCGTGCGCGTGAGTTCCACCACCGCTATCACCGACAGGATGGACGACGCCTTCACCAGCATGGTGAACTCGTTGACCATCGGCGGAATGACGGCGCGCAAGAGTTGCGGCAGGATGATCTTGAACCAGGTCACGACAGGCTTCAGGCCAAGCGCCTTGGCCGCCTCATACTGGCCTGCGGGAATGCGCGTCAGCCCGGCGCGCAGGATCTCGGCGACGAAGGCCGCGCTGTTGAAGCTGAGCGCCAGCACACCCGCCAGAAGCGGCGGCAGGTCGATGCCGACCAGGCCGGGCAGCACGTAATAGACCACGAAGATCTGCACGATCAGCGGCGTGCCGCGGATGAAGCTGGTGTAGAGCGCGCCTATCCAGCGGACCACGCGCCACCGCGACCGGCCGCAGGCAAGCAGGCCGAAGCCGATCAGCGTGCCGACCAGGAACCCCAGCGCCGAGACCCCGAGCGTGATGGCGGCACCGGTCAGGAATTGCGGCAGAAAGGTCAGCGTCTTTGAAAAATGGAACATTTTTCAGCTCGAACGGAAAAGCATCGTCTGGCGTCGGCGCGGGCGCTATCAGCGGCAGCGCATCGTCCGCGCCGCGCCAGACATGTTCGGGGCTCAGAGTGCGCCGGGCGGCAGATAGCCCTGGTCCGGCGTCTTCATCTCGAAGCCGAACCATTTCAACTGCAGCTCCTTGAGCTTGCCGCTGTCCTTCAGCTCGCCGATCTTGGCGTTGATGAATTCGCGCAGATCCTTGTCCTCAGGCCGCACCACCCAGGAGAGATAGGAGAATTCACCGATCGAGCCGACGACCTTGTAGGTGTCTGGGACGTTCTTCATCAGCACGGCCGCCGAAGGCGAGGCGATGACGATGGCGTCGACCTGGCCCGAGGCGAGCGCGACGTGGGTCTCGGGGAAGGACGTGAAGAGCTTCAGCTCGCCGACCCCCTTGCCGCCCTTGTCCTTGAGCTCCTTGTCATAGGCCTCGATGATGGGCTGCACTGAAGAGGCAAGCTGCGTCGCCACGACCATGCCGTTGATGTCCTCCGGCTTCTTGATGCGTTCCTCGTCCGCGCGCACGACGATGACGTTCTCGAACGAGCCCGTCGGACGCGTATAGGCATATTTCGCCGCCCGCTCGGGATTGATGCCGGTCGAGGTGGCCATGAGATCGAACTTCTTGGCGAGCAGTCCCGGCAGCAGCCCCTGGAACGGCAGGTTGAGCTGGTCGAGCTTCACGCCGAGCTGGCTGACTGCATAGTCCAGAATGTCCTTGTTGTAGCCGACGATCTGGCCGTCGCGCACGAACTCGAACGGTTCGAACGCGGCCTCCGTGCCGACGACGATGGTGCCGCGCTGCTTGATCTGGTCGACTAGACCATCGGCATGGGAGGCGGACGCGAATGACAGGACGAGCGGCGCGGCGGCAAACAGGGACAGGACGCGGCGGCGCGATGCGAAAAAGAACTCACCCATTGTTGTTACCCTCTTTTTTCTTCTGTTTTACTGCGCTGGTAGGCCCGGCCTGAGTGCTTGAACACGCGGCCGATCATGTAGCTCTCGGAATCCTTGATCCCGGGAACGTTCGCCAGTTCGCTGACCAGGAAGTCGTGCAGGCTGGTCGTCGACGGCAATGTAAGCTGGATGATGATGTCGAACGGCCCGGTCATGGCGTAGACGCTGTCGACGAACGAGTATTCCGACAG
The DNA here is from genome assembly GCF_004791165.1 of Mesorhizobium sp. M8A.F.Ca.ET.218.01.1.1. Lineage (GTDB taxonomy): Bacteria > Pseudomonadota > Alphaproteobacteria > Rhizobiales > Rhizobiaceae > Mesorhizobium. The sequence continues at coordinate 132,675 of NZ_SRUZ01000002.1, forward strand.
TTTGCGGGCAACGCTGATGATGTGCTCGCGGTCGACGTCGAGCCCGACGATGGCCGCGATGCCGACATCGCTGCGCAAAGGCCGGACGACCGCCTGGATCGAGATATCCGGATCCTCGAGCACGCGGGCCATCTTGCGCCGCACGGTCGCTTCAGTGACGCCGATGCGCTTGGCGATATCGACACTCGACATCCGCCCGTCGACCTTGAGCTGGGAAAGCACCGCCTGTTCGGTGTCGTCGAGGTCACTCGTGCTGACGAAATCCACATTCATTTCCCCATTTGTGTCGATTTCCGACTATTATTCAGAAAATTGCATAAGAAACCGTACAGAGCAATCCCATATCGATCGAAAAACATCGAGCAGCAGGGGGGCGGTGGCCACCTGCCTCGGCTGCCTCGGCGAGCGTTTGTTCGATTTTGGGAACTTGGCAGTGGCCGGTACTGGGCCACGGTGCGTTCACGCAGGGGCCGACCATCCCCTGAGGATGCACGCCGAAGTCACGTGGAAAGGGAGCAGGCAACGAGATGAACTGCGCCGCTCGAGGCTCGGCGGTCGGAGCATGGGCCGCCAAACGCAAAAAGACCGGCCAGAGGCCGGTCCTTTGTTACTCAAACCCAGGGAAAAGCTGGGCTCAGCTTTCCTTGGGAGTCAGCACCTGGCGACCGCGATACATGCCGGTCTTCAGGTCGATGTGGTGCGGGCGGCGCATTTCGCCGGAATTCTTGTCCTCGACATAGGTCGGGGCCTTGAGGGCGTCGGCCGAGCGGCGCATGCCGCGCTTGGACGGAGAGGTTTTGCGTTTCGGAACGGCCATGGATATGCTCCACTACATGGTCAAAAGCCCCGCCCGCCCTCGTGAAAGGGCCATGTCGGGGCCTAAATCTGAGAAAGTCGGGTGCCTATACACGCCTGACACCGTTTTGGCCAGCGCTGCGGTGAATCTTTTTTGTGCCGGCTAGTCCAGGCAGCCGACATAGGCGCCCGAGCGGCCGGCGCGCCGCTCGATCAGGTTGGCCAGCCGCCTGAGGCCCGGCCCGGGCTTTGCGGGATTGCGGGCGATCGGATTGGGCAGCGTGACGGCGAGAAGGGCCGCCTGCCGTCTGGACAATTGTTTTGCCGGAATGCCGAAATGGTGCTGCGCCGCCGCCTCGATGCCATAGATGCCCGGCCCCCATTCGGCAATGTTGAGATAGATTTCCATGATGCGTCGTTTCGACATCACCGCGTCGAAATAGACGGCCAGCGGCAGCTCTACGACCTTGCGCACCGAGCCCAGCGGCCGCGACCAGAGGAAGAGGTTCTTCACCGTCTGCATGGTGATGGTCGATGCACCGCGCGTCGCCTCGCCGGCCAGCGCATCGTCGACGACGCCCCTGAGCTCGCCGAGATCGACGCCGCGGTGGAAACAGAACTGCCCATCTTCCGACATGATGACCGAATGGGCGAGCACGGGCGCCACGTCATCGATGGACACCCAGCGCCGGTCGTAGCCGGAGAAGGTCGCCAGGTCCTTCAGCATCAGTGTCGACACCGGATGCACGAAGGACGGCAGGTAGAGAAAGGTCAGCACCACCGGGACAAGCGCCAGCACCGCGGCCACGACGATGCCGCGCCGGACCCAGCGCCTGAGATTGCGGCGGTTCACGCCTCGCGATCTCGTCGCCATGTCCAGCTTTTCGGTCTCATGATCGACGATCGGTTCCGCCAAGCCGCCCAACCCGTGCCACGAAGCTCGTCTCGAAACGCGCTCCCGAGGGTCATAAGACGGTGTTTTCGAGCACCGGAGCGGAGCGTACATTCGAGTACGTGAGCACCGGAAGCGCGGAAAATGCCTTCAGATGACCGCAGGAGGTGAGTTTCCAAACGGGCTCTTACCGCTCCGGCATAATGGCGCTTGCCTTCTTGCGCAACGTCTGAGTGTCGGCTACCGGTCCCGGCCATGACGAATGACGACGAAATAGCGTTCGAAATGGCGCTCATCAGACGCGCGGCCGCCGTCGAGGTGATGCTGCGTCGGTTGCTCGACGACCGCCCGCTTTCGGGCGAGATCGCGAGGCCCGATCGCCTGATGGCGGCGATGCGCCATGGCGTGCTGAACGGCGGCAAACGCCTGCGCCCCTTCCTGGTCATGGAAAGTGCTGCCTTGTTTTCCGCCGATGGCGAAGCGGCGCTGCGCGTCGCGGCCGCACTTGAATGCGTGCATTGCTATTCGCTGATCCATGATGACTTGCCGGCGATGGACGACGACGACCTGCGCCGCGGCCAGCCGACCGTGCACAAGGCCTTCGACGAGGCAACCGCGATACTTGCCGGCGACGCACTGCTGACGCTCGCCTTCGACATCCTCGCCGGCGAGGCGACCGCGCTGCCGGCCGAGCGGCGCGCAGCCCTTGTGCTGGCGCTCGCCCGCGCCGCCGGGGCCGGCGGGATGGTCGGCGGCCAGAAGCTCGATCTCGAAGCCGAGCAGGTGCGACCGGACGAGGCCGGCATCATCCGGCTGCAGGCGATGAAGACCGGTGCACTGATCCGTTTCGCCTGCGAGGCGGGTGCGATCTTGGCCGGTGCACGATCGGATGACATGGAAAGGCTGGCCGAGTTCGGTTCGGCGATCGGCCTTGCCTTCCAGCTCGCCGACGACCTGCTGGATTTGACGGCCGACGCCAGGCAGATGGGCAAGGCGACCGGCAAGGATGCCGCCGCGGGCAAGGGTACGCTGGTGGCCTTGCACGGCGCGGATTGGGCTCGCAAGCAGCTCGACGGTCTCGTCGGCCAGGCGCACGCGTTGCTCGAACCCTATGGCGAAAAGGCGGCCCTGCTCAAGGCCGCCGCGACTTTCGTGGCAACCCGCAACAGCTGACGGCAGGCCCCATATCGGGTTGCGCATGGTCGACGGCTCGGCGTCACCGCATCGATCCGATCCGCCGCGTCCCCGCAGCGCATGCATTGACCTGCGGTGCGCCAACGAAATCTTAATGTAAATGAAGCGTAATCCCGACCATTAAAATAATGCGTATGTGTTGGGGTTGCGCATGCCGGAATATTCTTCCTTCATCCGGTCCGTCCGGATACGTTATCTTTCGGGACTGTTGGTTTTCGCGCTGGCTTCGGCCGCCATCATGGTTGCGCTCAATCGCGTCAATTCCTTGCGCCATGAAATCGATGCGCTGAGCAGCAATCTCGTCGTTTTCACCCGCGACCTGCGCAACGCCACCAGCTTCGCCGAGACAACCAGTTCCGCCTGGCGGATCGAGACGCGCGATGCGCTGACGGCTTCGGCGCGCGACCATTCCGAGCGACTGACCGGCGAGATCGAGACGCTGAGCGCCCAGCTCGCCGCGATCCGCCCGCGCCTGTCGGTCAAGACCGTCAACGAGCTGGCGGCCGCTTCCGTCAATGGCGATCTGTTCTGGTCGCCGCGTGACATGGTTCGCAACTTCAACCTGATGTCGGTGGCGCAAAAGACCGATGAATGGAGTTCTCGCGAAATCCGCAACCAGAACGACCTGTTCGTTCAGCCCATGCTGGTGCGTGTCCGCACCGCGATGGACGACGAACGCCATCTGGCGGACGCCTCCGGCGACCGGCTGCTTTTGTGGGCGAGCGGCCTGTTGTTTGCCGTGCTCGCCATCGTTGCCTTCTGGATCTTCCGGCCGATGGAACAGGCGATCCGCCGCGCCTTTGCCCAGTCGGCCGAATCCTTGTTCAAGGCCGAGGCGGCCGACCGTGCCAAGTCGGAATTCCTCGCCAATATGAGCCACGAGATCCGCACCCCGATGAACGGCGTGCTCGGCATGGCCGAATTGCTGGCCAAGACCGAACTGAACCCGCGTCAGAAGACCTTCACCGACGTCATCGTCAAATCGGGCAACGCGCTTCTCACCATCATCAACGACATCCTCGATTTCTCGAAGATCAATGCCGGGCAGCTGACGCTCGATCCTGCCCCCTTCCGTCTCTCGGAAGCGGTGGAGGATGTGGCGACACTGGTCTCGGCACGCGTTGCCGAGAAGAACCTGGAACTCATCGTGCGTGTCGATCCTCGGCTGCCGGCCTATGTCGTCGGCGACGCCGGTCGCTTTCGGCAGATCGTCACCAACCTGGTCGGCAATGCGGTGAAATTCACCGAGAAGGGCCATGTGCTGATCGATGTCGGCGGCGAAACCATCAACGACGTCGTCCAGCTGAAGCTGCGCGTCGAGGACACCGGCATCGGCATCCCGGCCGAGAAATTGCAAAACGTGTTCGAGAAGTTCGCCCAGGTCGACGGGTCTTCGACCCGCCGTCATGAAGGCACCGGCCTCGGGCTTGCCATCGCCGCCCGTCTCGTCGACCTGATGGCCGGCAAGATCGGCGTCGAGAGCGAGATCGGCCGCGGTTCCGTCTTCTGGTTCGCCGTGCCGCTGCCGGTCCACCGTGCCGAGGCGCGCGACGCTGTCGTCCCGGTGGACGTCACCGGCGCGCGCGTGCTGGTCATCGACGACAATCCGGTCAACCGCGAGATCCTGCTCGAACAGCTCAGAAGCTGGAGCTTCGACTGCGCCGCCGCCGAAAGCGGCGCAATGGGCCTCGCCTTCCTCGATCGCGCCTGCCAACTCGGTGCCAGCGTCGACTGCATCATCCTCGACTATCAGATGCCCGGCATGAACGGCGCCGATGTCGCCCGGGCTATCGCCGCCGACAGCCGGCTGTCCGCCATCCCGGTCGTGATCCTGACCTCCGTCGACCAGGTCGATTTCGGCAAGATGATCATCGACTTCGGCATATCGGCGCACCTGACCAAGCCGGCGCGGTCGGCGGTCCTGCTCGGCACCGTCATCTCGGTCATCCAGAAGGCGCGCTCGCAGGTCGGCAAGGCGCAGTTCATTCGCGAACCGGTCCAACCGATGCAGGCGACTCCGGCCTTCACGGTTATCCGTGGCCCCGCGGTACCGGTCGCGACAGTGCCGGAATCGAATGCCGCGCCGAACAGCCCGATCGACATCCTCATCGCCGAGGACAATGACGTGAACCAGATGGTGTTCGGCCAGATCCTCAATGGACTCGGCCTGAGCTACCGCATCGCCGGCAATGGCCGCACCGCGGTCGAGATGTACCGGTCGCTGCATCCGAGGCTGGTTCTGATGGACGTCTCGATGCCGGAAATGAACGGCTACGAGGCAACACGCGCCATCCGGGCGATCGAAGCGGCGTCGGGCGGCCACATCCCGATCATCGGCGTCACCGCGCATGCGCTGAAGGGCGACCGCGACAAGTGCATCGAGGCCGGCATGGACGACTATCTGCCCAAGCCCGTTTCGCCCGATCGCCTCGGCGCCAAGATCGGCACCTGGCTCAGCGAGACGGTGGTGGCCAAGACCGCCTGACCACCACCAACGCCTCAGACGGCCGCGTCCAGATGAAACCGGCGCATCCAGTCCAGGCTTGTCTCGTCGGCGAGCTTCGCGACGCCGGGCCTGACATGCCCGGCATCCGGCGCCGGGACGCCCAGGGCTTCGCAGATGCGCAGCAATGCCACGGCCGGCTCGGCGGCAAGGTGCTCATAGCCGATCCGCAATGGTGCTATGCCCTGTTGTGCGAACCAGATGTTCCAGGCCGTATCATAGGCTTCCAGTTCTTCGACCTCGCCCTTGATGCGCTCGAAATCATAGTGAGGTTCCCTGGCAGGTCCCACCCTTTCGATTTCGGTTCCGTCGGGGGCGATATGCCAAAGACCGGTTTGCCGGGCTTTGACCAGGGAGACGGCCTGCGCGAGTTTGTTTTCGCGCGACAGGTGTATGTAGAGGACTCGGCCAAAGGCTCGTTCGAAACGCGCTGTGTCTGACTCAAGCCCAGGATAGACCTGATCGAGGATCGCCGACAGCTCATCCAGGTTCTCCCGCATCAGGCGCAAGCCGAAAATTTCAGTATCGCCCTTGCCGGCACCGATCGCCGCATTGAGATAGGCAAGCTGGAATTCACGCTCGCCCATCGTGTCGCGATCGGGCAATCCCCAATCCTGCGCCCACTCCGACACATCCTGCCGCCGGTAGAATGAGTGGGGATCACCGGTCGTTCCGGTGGCCGCCAACAGCTTGCACAGCAAGGTGCTGCCGGTTCTGGGCGTGCCGCAGATGATGTATCCGTCGAACATGGGCGCTCGCATGACAGGGCTGCTGCCCAAGGAGAGATGGTGGCCTCCGCTATAGCTGAAACCGTTGCTCGATGCGACGGGCACATTGCAGCGGCGTTTGGGCGTTCGTCTCGACTTCGAGATCGTAGCGTATCCGGTTGTGGACGCTCATATTGCCAGCGCGCCAGCCCCGCCAACCTGTCGGCGCAGCGCTTCGCGCCCTCGGCCCTTACCGGTTGCGCACCACCACGCAGGCGCCGCCGACGCTTTGCAGCTTCTGGCAGATGACATTGGCGGCGGCGCGGTCGTCGATCCCGATCCTGACGGCGTAGATGCCGCGCCGGCCGATCGGCGTGCGCACCCGGCTCACCACAGGATCATGCCCGGCAAGCAGGGCCGGAAAGCGGCCCCGCACCCTGAGCCACTGGCCGATCGCCGCGCTGCGGCGAAAATTGCCCGCCACCTGGATGCCCCATGGCTTGATGTTGATCGAGGCCATTGCGACCGTCCGCGACATGATCACCGGCAGCTTGCGGCAGGCGACGGCGAAATCCAGCTTGGCATCGAGCGGCTCGACTTTGCCGGCATAGGCCGGGTCCGTGAACTTGTCGACCGGCTCGCCCATGACGTCGAACACATAGCTTTCCGTCTCCATCGGCAGGAAGCCGCCGGAATTCAGCCAGCGCGACACCCGGCTCTCGCCGGCATTGTAGGCGGCCGCCGCTAGGCCAAGATTGCCATAACTGGTCTTCATTTCGGCGAGATATCTAGCCGACGCCGGGATCGCCTGGTTGATGTCGAAGGAATCGGCAAGCCCCCGCATCTTGGCGGTGCCCGGCATGAACTGGGCAATGCCCTCGGCGCCGACGGGGCTCACGGCATTGGGATCGAAACGGCTTTCCTTCCAGATAAGGCGGGCGAAGAAGTCCCGGGGCAGAGCGTTCTGGTCGGCATGCGCCTGGATCAGGTTGCAGACCTTGTCGATCAGCCGCTGCTTGGCCGATTGCGGCGGATCGGCCTGGGCAAGCGTCGACCAGGCCATGCCGCACAGGAAAATCAGCGTCGCCCACAGGAAACGCCGCATTTGACCTACTCTGCCGCGGCCTTGCCGCCCTGACCGAACCTCTGTTCGATATAGTCGGCGACCATCTTCTCGAAATCCGCCGCGATCGACGGCCCGCGCAGGGTCGCTGCTTTCTTGCCGTCGACGAAGACGGGCGCTGTCGGCGTCTCGCCAGTGCCGGGCAGCGAAATGCCGATATCGGCGTGCTTGGACTCACCCGGGCCGTTGACGATGCAACCCATCACCGCGACCTTGAGGTTCTCGACGCCTGGGTATTTCTCACGCCACACCGGCATGTTCTTGCGCAGGTCCGCCTGGATGTTCTGCGCCAGTTCCTGAAACACGGTGGAGGTGGTGCGGCCGCAGCCGGGGCAGGCCGCGACGATCGGCACGAACTGCCGGAAACCCATGGTCTGCAGCAGTTCCTGCGACACCTGCACCTCGCGGGTGCGGTCGCCATTCGGCTCCGGCGTCAGCGAGATTCGGATGGTGTCGCCGATGCCTTGCTGCAAGAGGATGCCCATGGCGGCGGAAGAAGCAACGATGCCTTTCGACCCCATGCCGGCTTCAGTGAGGCCGAGATGCAGCGCGTGGTTGGAACGGGTGGCGAGTTCGGTGTAGACGGCGATCAGATCCTGCACGCCGCTGACCTTGGCCGACAGGATGATTTTTTCGCGGCCAAGACCGATCTCTTCGGCCATCTCGGCCGACAGGATCGCCGACTGCACGATCGCCTCGCGCGTGACTTCCTGCGCGGTCAGGGGAAAGCCCTTGTCCTGGTTGTCGTCCATCAGCCGCGTCAACAGCTCCTGGTCGAGCGAGCCCCAGTTGACGCCGATGCGCACCGGCTTGTCGTGCTTGATCGCCATCTCGACGATATCGGTGAACTGCCGGTCCTTCTTGTCCTTGAAGCCGACATTGCCGGGATTGATGCGGTACTTGGCAAGCGCCTCGGCGCAGTCCGGGTGATCGGCCAGCAGCTTGTGGCCGATATAGTGGAAATCGCCGACCAGCGGCACGTTGATGCCGAGCCGCAACAGTCGCTCGTGGATGCGCGGCACGGCGGCGGCACTCTCGTCGCGGTCAACGGTGATGCGCACGATCTCGGAGCCGGCGCGGTGCAGCGCCGCGACTTGCGCGACCGTCTGATCGACATCGGCGGTATCGGTATTGGTCATCGATTGCACGACCACGGGCGCGCCGCCGCCGACGACCACGCCGCCGACATCGACGCCGACCGAGGTGCGGCGGGGGAAGGGAAAGGAAAAATACCCGGTCATGCCGGCAGCCTTTTGTCTCTGGAGCGCCATGCGTCTCTCTGGAGCGCTATGCGTCTCTCTGAAGCCCGTGCGTCCGCTTAGACGCACAAGCCGGGTCCGATGCGCTGAAGTCCGGGCATGAGGTGGAGGAGCAAAGATGGCTTGTCAATGGCGACAGGTCGCCACTGGCAGCAATTGGTGCCGGCCAGGACCCTGAAACAGCGCACGACCTTACGGCGGCCCGGCATAAACGGCCCTGACGAATATTAGCTTCGGCTTGTGGAATCGCTGAAATTAAAACCACTGCACCGGCGGCTGGCGCCGCCGGCAAGGAAAACCGCCAGTGGTGAGCGGCTATATCACGTGAGGATCAATGCGTGGTTGGTTGCGCCCTCAATTTCTCAATCGCATCCTTGAGTGCCAGCTTGCGTCGCTTGAGATTCACGATTTCGAGGTCGTCCACCGACGGGTGGTTCATCGCGTCATCGATTTCGCGTTCAATGTCGCCGTGTTTCCGCTGCAACTCATCAAGATGGGATGCAAGAGACATGATTGGTTCTCCCTTTCATGGTTTCCTCGATTGCAGCCGCCAAGGCACGTCCACCGCAGGTCGTATCTGTGACGGCACAATGACAGTGTGCCACCATCAGACGGCGATGTCGAATGCTGCGTGGTAGCATTCCACGACAACATGAAATGTGATATGGGCTGCGCGCCGGTGGCAGAAATTGCCGCCCCCGCCCAACCAGGCCCAGTTTTGGGCGCCGCAGACGTGCAGACGGTAGAGAATGTCCGATCAGGAACAGGCCGATACTCGCCTCGAATTTTCCCGGCTGAAGCAGGAACACGCCGATTTCGATGCCGCAATCAACGCGATGATCGCCATGAATTGCGACCCGCTGCAGATCCAGCGCATGAAGAAGAAGAAGCTTGTCCTCAAGGACCGGCTGATGAAGCTGGAAGACAAGATCATTCCAGACATCATCGCCTGAGACGCGAACGCTTTTCCGCCTATCCGCCGATCGAGAGCCCGGCGGCGCGGCCGCGCAGCAGGCCGATGAGATCCGCGGTCCGCTCCTCCGACGTGTCGATCGGAACCACCAGGCACATCGTCGCCTCGACCTTGCCTGGCGCTGAAAAGACCGGCACGGCGAGGCATTTCGTATAGGCGTCGACCAGGCCCGAAGTGACGCAGTAACCGGTCACCCCGGCCTTTGCGATGTCGGCGATGAAATCGTCGAGCCGCAGCTTGCGGCCATCGGGCAGCACGAGGTCGTCGTCGGACACCATGGCCTCGATCGCGGCTCTATCCAGCCCCGCAAGAAGCAGCCGTCCCGAGGCAGTCCAGGGCAGCGGTATCTGCAGGCCTGTGGCGGAGCTGATGCGGAACGGCCTGGTGCCAGGGCTGGAATGGACGATCGTGTAGCGGCCGCTCTGCAGCATGCACAGTTCCGAGGTCTCGCCGGTCTCGCGCGACAGATGATCGACCTCCTGGCGCCCGCGCCGCAACAAATCGTTGCCCCGCACATAGTCCATTCCGTAGAGATAGAGTTTCTTGCCGAAATAGACGCGGTTGCCGTCGCCGGCCATTTCCAGCAGGCCGGCATCGACCAGCGACCGCACCAGCGTGTAGGTGGTCGAACGCGGCGCGTTCACCCCTTTGGCAAGATCGCCAATGCCGATCGCCCGCTGCGTGGTGTGAAGAAACTCCAGGATCTCCAAGACCCGGTTGAGGCCTTTCTCGCGGGAGGCGGTCGTCTTCTCGTCCGCCGAAATTGCTGGGGCATTGCCATCTTGCATTGTCGATTCCCGGTGTTAGTATCTGTCTTGTACAGGATACATGCGTCTCTTGTAAGAGACAATTTTGATAATCGCCATCGCGTGTATGACCTGTGCATAGGGGAACACAACACGAAAGGAGGTCGCCGTGAACGACACATCCGGAAGACGTGATTTTCTGAAATTGGGAATGGCGGGACTGGCCACCGCCGGGGTGCTGGCAACCGTCGATGCCCAGAAGGCCGCCGCGCAAGCCGCATCCGACAGTCTTCTGCGCACCGTGCTCGACAGAGGCAAGCTGATTGTCGGCACCGGCAGCACCAACGCGCCCTGGCACTTCGAGAACGATGCCGGCGAACTGGTGGGCATGGACATCACCATGGGCCGCATCCTCGCCAAGGGCCTTTTCGACGACCCGACCAAGGTCGAGTTCGTCATGCAGGACCCGGCGCAGCGCATTCCCAACGTGACCACCAACAAGGTCGACATCACGATCCAGTTCATGACGATGACGGCGCAACGCTCGCAGCTGATCAATTTCTCCCGGCCTTACTATGTCGAAGGCGTTGCCTTGCTGACGCTGCCGACCGCCGAGAACAAGACCTTCGACAAACTGCTCGCCGGTGGTTCGGCAACCCGCATTTCGATCCTGCAGAATGTCGACGCCGAAAGCTCGGTCCACTACGCTTTGCCGCAGGCCCAGGTGCTGCAGATCGATACCCAGGCCAACGTGCTGCAGGCGCTGGAATCGAAACGCGCCGACGCCGCCGCGGTCGATCTGTCCACCGTGCGCTGGCTCGCCTCGCGCAATCCCGACAAATATTTCGATGCCGGCAAGAGCTGGTATTCGATGCTTTATGGCGCGGCACTTCGGCAGGGCGATCTCGACTGGCTGACCTTCGTCGACCAGACCTTCACCATCGCCATGTTCGGCCATGAATCGGCGCTCTACGACGCTGCCTTCAAGGACTATTTCGGCCAGGAACCGCCGGCGCGTCATCCCGGCTTCCCGGTCATCTGATCCCGGATTACGGAAGGGCGGCATTCCAGCCCTTCCGTAATCGACTCGACGCCCTTCACACCGAGGCGGACGCATGGGCTATGCCCTCAATTTCAATCTGATCTGGCGGCATTTCGACAAGCTGTGGGGCGGCCTGCTGCTCAGCCTGGAGCTTGCCGTGATCTCGATCGCCATCGGCGTCGTCATCGGGCTGGTGCTCGCGGTCTGGTACGTCTCCGCAGGACGCGCGGTGCGGGCGGTGATCGCCGCCTATGTCGAATTCATCCGCAACGTGCCATTGATCCTGCTCGTCTATCTCGTCTTCTACGGCCTGCCGACCGTGGTCGACCTGGCCTACAGCGCACCGACCTCGTTTGTCCTGACCCTGTCGGTCTATAGCGGCGCCTATCTGGTCGAAGTGTTTCGCTCAGGCCTCGAGGCTGTCCCGCGCGGCCAGCTCGACGCCGGCAAGGCGATCGGCCTCACGCCCTGGCAAAGGCTGCTCCACGTGCGCCTGCCGACCATGCTGCGCATCACGCTGCCGGCGCTGTCCAACACCTTCATCTCGCTGTTCAAGGACACCTCGATCGCCTCCGTCATCTCGGTGCCCGAACTCACCTTCGGCGCCCAGTGGATCAACTTCAACACCTTCCGCATCGTCGAGGTCTACCTGGTCACCACAGCGATGTATCTGGTGACCGGCTACATCATGCTTTTTGGGCTGCGGCTCGTCGAGCGCCGGTTCAGGGCGGCACGCTGACATGCTTGGCCAGATCCTCTACGCGCTGCCGTTCCTCGCCCAAGGGTTCGCCGTGACCTTGTGGGTATCGCTGCTGGTCGTGGTGCTGTCGCTCATCGCCGGCGTCCTGCTGGGCGTCGGCCTGGTCTATGGACCGGCGCCGCTGCGCTGGGCGGTGCGCATCTTCTCGGACACCATTCGCGGCATTCCGATCCTGGTGCTGATGTTCTTCGTCTATTACGGCCTGCCGGCGATCGGGCTGCATCTGCCGTCGTTCTGGGCCGCGGTGTCGGCGCTGACCCTGTTCAAGACGGCACAGGTCATCGAGTATCTCAGGGGCGCGGTCGGCTCCATCCCGAAGGGACAGTCCGAAGCCGCGATGGCGATCGGGCTGACCTTTCGCCAACGGCTCACCTACGTCATCTTTCCGCAGGCCTTCAGGCGCTTCCTGCCGCCCTGGATCAATGGCGTCACCGACGCGGTCAAGGGCAGCGCGCTGGTGTCGCTGCTTGGCATCACCGATTTGATGCAGGCCATCAACCAGGTCATCGGCCGCACCTATGAGGCGATGCCGCTCTATATACTGGGCGCGCTCATCTATTTCGCGGTCAACTACGCGCTCTCGCTCGCCAGCCGGCGGCTGGAGCGGCGTTTCTCCTTCATCCGGGAATAGCACGATGTCCGAAGCCTCGAACGCCAATCCCGCATTGCTCGACGTACGCGATGTCTCCAAGGCCTTCGGCGCCGTCGAGGTGTTGCGCTCCGTCAGCCTTCAGGTGAAGCGCGGCGAGGTGGTGACCGTCATCGGCCCTTCCGGCAGCGGCAAGACCACGCTGCTGCGCTGCGTCAACTTCCTGGAGAGCTACGACAGCGGCTCGATCCGCATCGACGGCAAGGAGGTCGGCTATCGCGAGGCCGGAACGCGCCAGCGCCGCAGCGAACGCGATTTGGCCAGCATGCGCGCCGAGACCGGCATGGTGTTCCAGAGCTTCAACCTGTTCCCGCACCTGACGGCAGCCGGCAACATCATGCTGGGCTTGACCAAGGTGCGGGGTAAGAACGAGGCCGAGGCACGCTCGATCGCCGAGCACTGGCTCGGCCGCGTCGGCCTTGCCCACAAGGCCGACAGCCTGCCCGCCGAGCTCTCCGGCGGCCAGCAGCAGCGCGTCGGCATCGCCCGCGCCGTGGCCATGGAGCCGAAGATCCTGCTGCTCGACGAGATCACCTCCGCCCTCGATCCCGAACTGGTCGGCGAGGTGCTGGCCGTCGTGCGCAGCCTTGCCGAGGACGGCATGACCATGCTGATGGTCACCCACGAAATGGCCTTTGCCCGTGACGCTTCGAGCCGCATCGTCTTCATGGCCGATGGCGGCGTCAGCGCCGTCGGGCCGCCGAAGGAGATCCTCGCGGCGGAGACCACCAACGAACGCCTCCGCACCTTCCTGGCGCGCTTCCGCGCCTCGCATTTCTGACATCAGGCGGCCAAAGCTGCCCCAAGGAGCCTTCATCAATGACGCCTTATACCAGGCTCGCCCAACTCGGCCTGACGCTGCCCGAGCCGCCGACGCCCATCGCCAACTTCGTCACCCATGCCGAGAGCGGGCGATTGATCTTCCTCTCCGGCCAGGGGCCGCTGCGCGCCGACGGCACGCTTTGCACCGGCAAGGTGGGGGAGGATGTGACGGTCGAACAGGCCTATGAGCATGCGCGCCTGACCGGGCTCAATCTGCTTGCCGTCATGCATGCGGCAGCCGGCGATCTCGGCCGCATCGTGCGCGTCGTCAAGCTGCTCGGCTTCGTCAACGCGACGCCGACCTTCAGCGACCACCCACGGGTGGTCAATGGCTGTTCGGACCTGTTCGCCGATGTCTTCGACAAAATCGGCGGCCATGCCCGTTCGGCGATCGGCGTCGGCTCGCTGCCTGGAAATATCACCGTCGAAATCGAAGCGGTCGTCGAGATCGCCGCCTGACCTGCCACCAACGGGATTTGCTCACATGAAAACCTATTCCGACACCGGCTCCAACACCACCATTCGCGAACGGCTGGGCTTGCGGCCGATCATCAACGTCTCCGGCACCATGACCGCGCTCGGCGCCTCGATCATCGTTCCCGAGGCGATCAGCGCCATGGCCGAAATGGCCTCGCAATGGGTGGAGATGGACGATCTGCAGCGCGCCGCGAGCACCATTGTCGCGCGCCTCACCGGCGGCGAGGCCGGCTTCATCACCGCCTGCTGCGCCAGCGGCATCACCATGGCGATCGCCGGTGCGATGACGGGGACCAACCTGCTCGCCATCGAGCGCCTGCCCGATGATACCGAAGGGCTGAAGTCGGAAGTCGTCATCCAGCTCGGCCATATCGTCAATTACGGCGCGCCGATCGACCAGTCGGTCCGCGTCGCCGGCGCCAAGGTGGTGCCCGCCGGCACGGTCAGCGTCACCCAAGACTATCATGTGCGCGAAGCGATCAACGAACGCACGGCGGCGGGCCTCTATGTCGTCGCCCACCACACGGTGCAGTACGGCATGCTGTCGCTGGAAGAGTTCTCGGAGATCTGCCACGCCAAGGGCGTACCGGTGATTGTCGATGCCGCGTCCGAATACGATCTGCGCGGTTTTCTGGCGCGCGGCGCCGACGTCGTCATCTACAGCGGCCACAAATTTCTGAGCGGACCGACCAGCGGAATCGTCACCGGCCGCAAGGATCTGATACGGGCCGCCTATCTTCAGAATCGCGGCGTCGCGCGCGCCATGAAGGTCGGCAAGGAAAGCATCGCCGGCACCATGGCCGCGCTCGAAGCCTGGGAGAAGCGTGACCATGCCGGCATCCGCCGGCGCGAGGAGGCAGCCCTGAACCTGTGGAAGGATGCGTTGCAGGGACTGCCCGGCATCGCCGCCATCATCATTCCCGATCCCACCGCCAATCCGCTCGACCGGCTGCAGATATTCGTCTCGCCCGAGAGCCGCTTCACCGCCGCCGGTCTCGCCTCGGCACTTGCCGCGGGCGCGCCGCCGATCATCGTGCGCAACCACGAGGTCGAGCGCGGCCATTTCTTCCTCGACCCCTGCAACCTTCACCCCGGCGAAGCGGAGATCGTCGCCGAGCGCCTGCGCGCCGTACTGACCGCGAAGGAGCGCCCGGCCGACGCGATGAAGGTCGCCCGCAAGGATTCGTTAGGCGTCTCGCGCTGGCCGGATTGATCGCCAAACCGAACCAACAATGCCGAAAGCACCGGCTGATCACATGACTGTGAACAGCCGGATTTGCCCACGCGGGAATAAATCGTCTCCTCGACAAGTCTTCTCGACATACGCCACTTCCGGCGTTGAGGAGATCGGCATGCCGCATCATTGCCAGGCCAGCGACCATGGTTGCGGCGTCGGCCGTCGCCGTGCGCTGGCAAGCATGATGGTCGTCAGGCTCTCCCTTGTGGCGCTTGACACCGGTGATGCAGATGAATTCACTTTCAGCACGGCAGGCGACTTTGTCCGTTTCCGGCGGCTTTCCTCCCGCAAGCAAGGCAAAATCGCTGTCGCATCTTGAGGCGGCGCGCCCAGTCCGTCCCGGAGTATCGGATCATGGTGCTGCTTTGAGCGAGAGGGCCTTGGCAGAGCGCTTCAATCAGGTGGTGCTGCCGCATCTCGGCGATGCGCTGGCGCTGGCCCGTTGGCTGACCGGCAATGCCGCCGACGCCGAGGATGTCGTGCAGGACGCCTGCATCAAGGCGCATGCCGGCATATCAGGCTATGCCGGCGGCAATGCCCGTGCCTGGCTGCTGACCATCGTGCGCAACACCTCCTACACCTGGATGGCGCGCAACCGGCCGCGCGGCATGATGGCTGTCGGCGATCTCTGCGATCTCGACGACATGGCGGCGGCCCATGGCACCAGCCTGCCCGACGAGGACGGGCCGGAGGCGAGCCTGATCGCCAGGGCCGATACGGCGGCACTAGAGGCTGCGATCGCTGCCCTGCCGCAGCCGTTTCGCGAGACGCTGGTGCTGCGCGACATAAACGGCCTCAGCTATCGTGAAATAGCGGCCATGCTCGACGTGCCGATGGGCACGGTGATGTCCAGGCTTGCCCGCGCCCGCGGCCTGCTGACGTCTGATTTGGGGAGAGCGTCATGACGCACGACGACGGACTGCCCGATGATCCCGAAGGTATCAGACTGATGATCCACGCCCTTGTAGATGGCGAACTCGATGCCGCGGCCGCCCTTGCCGTGGAGCGCCGCATCGCCGCCGACCCCCGGCTTGCCGCCGAACATGCCCGCATTGTCGCCTTGCGAGGCGCGGTCAGCCGCCTGCCCCGCCCCGAAGTCAGCGACGCGTTTCTGGCCCGCATCGCGGCAATCGGCATGGCGGATACCGAACGGCAAGGCGACGCAGAGGCGACCGAGCCGCAGCGCGGCACGCCGTCGGCGCTGCCGGGATTGATCACGGGCGCCGGCGCAGGCCAGAGACGGGAAGCCGGGACGCGTCCTTCGCAGGCGCGCACATCGCCAAGGGCACGCCGCTTCGGCTCGTTCGACTGGCGCGCCATGGCGGCGTCGATCATGATCAGCGCGGTGCTGGCCAGCGGCGCGACGCAATGGGTGATGTTCAACGGCGCGGAGGACGGCTTTGCCGCCGCTGTCGCCAGCGGCCATCGCCGCAGCCTGCTCGCCGCGAGTCCGATCGACATCGTTTCCTCCGACCGCCATACGGTCAAGCCGTGGCTCGACGCCCGCATCGGTGTCTCGCCGCCGGCGCCCGACCTTGCCCAGGACGGCTTCGCGCTGATCGGCGGCCGGGTCGAGGTGATATCAGGCCGGCCGGTACCGGCACTGGTCTACCGCCATCGCGAGCACCTGATCACGCTGGTCGCCGAACCGCAGCAGGGCGGCAAGGCCACCCAGCCGGACGATCTTTCCTCGGGCGGCTTCTCGATGGTGCACTGGAGCGACGGCGCCTTCTCCTACTGGGCGATCTCCGACATGGAACGCCCCGAGCTCGACGACTTCGTCGCCCGCTTCCGCAAGGCCGCGGTATGAGCCGGATGTGGCCGTCGGCATCTCGCCGATGGCCGCATATCCTTGCGGCCCCGCGCGAATTCCGCTAAGGCGCGCCTTTGTCGCCGGGGAGCAGAAGCTTGAACCATCAACGCGCCGACGTCGCCATCATCATGGGCAGCCAATCCGACTGGGCGACGA
This sequence comes from Mesorhizobium sp. M8A.F.Ca.ET.218.01.1.1, assembly GCF_004791165.1. Taxonomy (GTDB): domain Bacteria; phylum Pseudomonadota; class Alphaproteobacteria; order Rhizobiales; family Rhizobiaceae; genus Mesorhizobium. Next base: position 149,823 of record NZ_SRUZ01000002.1, read on the forward strand.
TGCGCCAGGCGGCCGAAACGCTGGAGGCGCTTGGCGTTCCCCATAAAAGGCTGATCATTTCGGCGCACCGCACGCCCGACCGGCTCTATGAATTCGCCAAGGGCGCCAAGGCGGCCGGCTACAAGGTGATCATCGCCGGAGCCGGGGGTGCGGCGCATCTGCCCGGCATGACGGCGGCAATGACGCCATTGCCGGTGTTCGGCGTGCCGGTGGAATCGAAAGCGCTGTCGGGCCAGGATTCTCTGCTCTCCATCGTCCAGATGCCGGCCGGCATTCCGGTCGGGACACTGGCGATCGGCAAGGCAGGCGCGGCCAACGCCGCCCTCCTGGCCGCCGCCGTATTGGCGCTGAACGACGACAAGCTTGCCCAGCGGCTCGACGCCTGGCGCGCCTCGCAGACCGCCAAGGTCGCGGCCGAACCGACGGACACGCCGTGAGCCTGCCCGCGGGATCGACGATCGGCATCATTGGCGGCGGCCAGCTCGGCCGCATGCTTGCAATGGCCGCTGCCCGCCTCGGCTACCGCACCGCCGTGCTGGAGCCGCAACCGGATTGCCCGGCCGCCCAGGTCGCCAACAAGCAGATTACGGCCCCCTATGACGACCCGGCCGCGCTTGCCGAACTGGCGGCGGCCAGCGCCGTCGTCACCTACGAGTTCGAGAACGTGCCGGTGGCCGCTGCAACCGCGCTTGCCGCCAAGGTGGCGGTCTATCCGCCAGCGCGTGCGCTTGACGTGGCGCAGGACCGGGTGAGCGAAAAGACATTCCTCAACAGCATCGGCATCGCCACCGCCGATTTCCGTCCGGTCGACACGGACGACGAGTTGACGGCGGCGCTGAAGGCATTCGGCGGCAGCGGCATCCTGAAGACGCGGCGCATGGGCTATGACGGCAAGGGCCAGCGCGTCTTCCGCAACATGGAGACGGGTGGCTTTGCCGGCACCTGCGAGGCGATGGGCAATGTGCCGCTTATCCTGGAGAGCTTCGTGCCCTTCGAGCGGGAGGTTTCCGTCATCGCCGCGCGCGGGATCGATGGGGCGGTCGCCGCCTATGATCCGGCCGAAAACGTGCACCGCGACGGCATTCTGCACACATCGACCTTGCCGGCCGGCATCAAACCCGAAACGGCGGTAGCCGCGCAGGTCGCCGCGTCGAAGATATTGTCCGCGCTCGACTATGTCGGCGTCATCGGTGTCGAGTTCTTCGTGCTGGCCGATGGTTCGCTGCTGGCCAACGAGATCGCGCCCCGCGTCCACAATTCAGGCCATTGGACCGAAGCCGCCTGCATCGTTTCGCAGTTCGAGCAACACATCCGCGCCATTGCCGGCCTGCCGCTGGGCAGCCCCAATCGCCACTCCGATTGCGTGATGGAGAACCTGATCGGCGACGACGTGCTGCGCGTTCCAGCCCTGCTCGCCGAGCCCGACCTGATGCTGCACCTCTACGGCAAGGCGGAGGCGCGGCCTGGCCGCAAGATGGGCCACTTCACCCGCATCAGTTCACGTACTTAGTTCGCGGGACACGAGCCTATTGCACCTCGCCGCTGTCCTCGCCGGGGCCGGCGCAGCTTGCATCGCCTTCCTCGCAATTGGCGGAGGCGGCGAGTTGCTTGATGCGATCATTGGTCAGCCTGGTCAGGCACTGCGAAACTTCCATCGCGTGGATGGAGCCACCCGCGCTGGCCGCGGTGTTATGCGCGCATTCGGCATCCCGGAAGCTGATCCAGGCGCGCTGCGCCACCTGAAGCAATCGCTTGCCACCCGCATCATCAGAGCCGATCAGCGCCTGATAGGCTGCGTTGAGTCTGGCGTCGGCGGCCTGATAATCCTCGCCGGCGCAGATGTTCATCATTTGCTGGCTGTCGTCGGAACGGTCGCATTCCTGAGCGCGGGCGACCGCGCCTGCCGCCAGGACGGCGAGGCAGGCGAACAGGAAAATTCGACGCATCTTTGTCCCCAAATCACTTGCTTGTCGCGGCATCATCCCAGCCGACTCGTGGTCGCGCAATGCCACGGGTGCCGACATGGCGGATATTTGATGATATCAGGACGCGGAGCACGCTTGCCGTTGACTTACGGTTGACATGGGCAAGGCTCCTCGTTTATGAGCCACCCACCGTTCAAAAGGCGCGTCTTCTGGCGCGCCTTATAATTTCGACCCGGAACCGGGTCCACACCGACAGGCAAGACCATGAAGATCAAGAATTCGCTCAAGGCGCTGAAGGCGCGTCACCGCGACAACCAGTTGGTTCGCCGCAAGGGCCGCATCTACATCATCAACAAGACCGCCCCGCGCTATAAGGCGCGCCAGGGTTGAGTTTTCGGCCGGAGGCTTTTTGCCTCCGCCCATTGATGCTTGTCGGCGAGCCGACCTTCCCACGTTGAATTCACTTTGATGTTCCGCCGCCCGGGACTAGAGTCGGGCGATGCGGATTCTTTTTGCATTTTTGATCGCTTTCCCTCTTTCCGGTGCCGTTAGCATAGCGGCCAGGGCAGCGAACGATCAGGCGGCCCAGCCGGCGGCCCCGGACACTCCGGCCCCGCCGATGACGAAACAGGCCCGGCTCGACAGGCTGTTCTCCGACCTGAAGCGCGAGCGCAACGAAAAGGCCGCCGAGCGCATTGCCGGCAACATCTGGAACGAATGGTTCCAGTCCGGCAGCGCCTCGATCGACCTGATGATGCAGTGGTCGCAAAATGCGATGAACGATCAGAAGTTCGACGTCGCGCTCGATTTCCTGGACCAGGTGGTGACCTTGCAGCCGAGCTATGCCGAAGGCTGGAACCGCCGCGCCACCGTGCATTTCATGATGAAGAACTACGGCAAGTCGATGGCCGATATCGACCGCACGCTGCAGCTCGAGCCACGCCATTTCGGCGCGCTGTCGGGCCTGGCCCAGATCATGGCGGAGACCGGTCACAAGCAATCGGCGCTCGAGGCCTGGCAGAAGGTGCTGGCCATCTATCCCATGATGCGCAGCGCCCAGAACCAGGTCGCGACCCTGTCGGAAGAGCTTGCCGGCGAGGGAATTTGATAGACTAGGCAATAGGCATTAGGCGCTTGAGCTTCCCTACTGCCGCCCTACAACTTATCAACCTCCCTTCCCGTATATCCCCCATGAACCTGATCTACGCCGCGCTCGCCTTCCTTTTCGCACTCGTCCTTGCCCTTGTCGGCGTCACTCGCGTCGGCTCATGGCTGATCGAGCGCCGCGGTCCGCCGGTCGGCGCGTTCGTCGACATTGGCGGTGCCCGTATCCACTATGTCCACGTTCCCGCGTCAGTTGGTGCGGATCTGCCACCGATCGTCTTCATTCACGGCGCCAGCGCCAATTTGAAAGACCAGATGCTGCCGCTCAGGCCGCTGCTCGATGGCCGTGCCGAAATGCTGTTTTTCGACCGGCCGGGAGCCGGCTGGTCGGGACGCGGCCCCGGCAACAATGAAAATCCGTCGGCACAGGCCAACACCATCGCCGCGCTGATGGACCGTCTCGGCATCAAGCGGGCCATCATTGTCGGCCATTCCTTCGGCGGCGTGGTGACGGCGGCCTTCGGCCGCGAGCATGCCGACAAGACGCTCGGCCTTGTCTTCCTGGCGCCGGCGAGCCATCCCTGGCCGGGCGGCGCGACGTCCTGGTACTACGACCTGACCATCATTCCGGTGATCGGCCGGCTGTTCTCCGAGACCCTGAGCTATCCTGCGGGAACGCTGCAGATGGCGGACGCCACGACCTGCGTCTTCTCGCCCAACAAAGTGCCGGAAAATTACCTCGCCTCAGCCGCGATCCCGCTGGTGCTGCGGCCGTCGGCCTTCCGCGCCAATGCCACCGACGTCGCCGGGCTCTATCGGTATGCGCTTGGCGCGGCACCGCATTACAAAGTGATAACGGCGCCGACCGTGGTCATCTCCGGCGATCGCGACAAGGTGGTCTATGCCCGCATTCACTCCGTCGGCCTAGTGCGCGACATATCAGGCGCCGAGCTGGTCTGGGTGCAAAATCTTGGCCACAAGCCGGACTGGATCGCCTCCGACCTCGTCGTCGGCGCCATCGAGAAGGTTGCCGGCAAGGCTATCGACCTGGAAGCAATCGCCACGACGGTGGAAGCCCGGATTGCCGACGATGCCTATGGCGTGGGCAAATGCGCCGACATCAAGGAGCCACGGGCCGAGCTCGCCCCGACCTGACAATCCGAAGCTATCGCAAGACGCTATTGGGAACAGAGCGGCATGTATGTCCTGAAACACGGCATAAAGAAAAATCCCGAAAAGCGATGGGCACTGCCGGATCGCATCTTCTTCGGTCACGGCGCGTGCGCCATTCTCGCCGGCACCTTTCTCAAGCATCCGCCTCTGGAGGGATTTTACGGCGAACGTATCATTCCCGGCGAAGGCTTTTCCGGAAACCATATCTACGTGACGAACGGCGTGATCGCTTTCGACTACCACGGCTATTGCGCTCGAGAGCGGTTGCTCGAACACCATGCGAGAGGCTGGGCTTCGCGCCACACCGGATGGCATTGCACCATCGCGCGGGTCGATTTCGATCTGCTCGATACGACCGAACTCAACCGGCGAAAGATACTGGGCCCGGATCAGTATCTGTACGATCCTATTCCTCGCGCGCGCCGGTTTCTCCAGGCAAGAAATCACGCGGAAGCCGCGGCAAGGGCGCTCGGAGCCGCGACGGTATGAGGCCATCAGGTGTTAGGCAGGCGTCGCCAGCCGCTAGATAACAAGCAGCGGCGTCTTGCCGGGAACCCGATCGTAGAGGTCCATGACGTCCTGATTGAACATGCGCACGCAGCCGGATGACGCGGATTTGCCGATCGATTTCCAATCCGGCGATCCATGGATCCGGTAGAGCGTATCGACGCCGTCCTTGAAGATGTAGAGCGCACGCGACCCGAGCGGGTTGCTGATGCCGGGCTGCATGCCCTGGCGCCATTTTTCCAGCTTCGGATCCCTGCGGATCATCGCCGAAGGCGGCGTCCAGGTCGGCCATTTTCGTTTCCGCTGGACGATCGCGCGGCCCTTCCAGGAATAGCCCTGGCGCCCCAGTCCGACGCCGTAGCGCATGGCCTTGCCGTCCTCGAGCACCCAGTAAAGGTGCTTGTCGGTCGTATTGACCACGATCGTGCCGGGTTTTTCGCCTGTCGGATCGTCGACGCTCTGCCTCAGGAACCGCCCGTCGACCTTGGCGAACGGGATTGCCGGCAGCGCATGGCCGCCGTCTTCGACCGCGCTGTACATGCCCGCATAGTCGGGCGACGCCGGGCTTACGGTTTCAGGCGCGGCAGCTTCGATGGGCGCCTTTTCCGGTGCCGGTTCGAGCGGAACCGGGGTAGGCGTGCTCGCCAAGCTGATCGATTGCCTGGGCAGTTGGGCACAGGCGGAGACGGTCGAAACGCCAATAAGCGAAAGCCCGGTCAGAAGGGACCGGCGTGAAACGGCAAATGACATTCAATATACTTTCAAGCGAAGGGAAATTCAGGCGGTTGCGAAGCGGCTGTTAACGCCGCCTCACCGCGTCTTGTAGAGTGGATCGCGGCGGCCCTGTGTCGAGACAAGGGCGGCGATGATTGTCCAGACTTTTGTAGCACTGCGGCCGCAGTGGGCTCTGCGCCAATGCATGTCGCCCAAAAGTGACCTCGGTTCGCGCGGTGTTCCCTCGAGAAGGCTTACCGTCCGGCTGTTTCCGATCCGACATAGGCGATGCGCAGCATGTTGGTCGATCCCGGCGTCCTGAGCGGCACCCCAGCGGTGATGATGACGCGGTCGCCCGGCTTGCCGAATTCCTCTTCCAGTGCAATGCGGCAGGCGCGGTTGACCATGTCGTCGAGATCGGTGGCGTCTGGCGAGACCACGCAATGCGTGCCCCATAAAAGTGACAGGCGCCGCGCCGTATTGAGGATCGGCGACAGCGCGATGATCGGCACTTGCGGGCGCTCGCGCGCGGCGCGCAGGCCGGTGGTGCCTGATGCCGTGTAGGTGACGATCGCCGACAGTTTCAGCGTTTCGGCGATTTCGCGGGCGGCCAGCGAAATGGCGTCGGCGCCGGTCGCTTCCGGCTCGGAGCGCTGCGCGTTGATGATGCCGGCATAGGTCGGGTCGGTTTCGACCTTGGCGGCGATGCGGTTCATCATGGCAACCGCCTCGACTGGATAAACGCCCGCCGCCGATTCCGCCGACAGCATGATGGCGTCGGCGCCTTCGAAGACGGCGATCGAAACGTCGGAGACCTCGGCGCGGGTCGGCACCGGGGCGGTGATCATCGATTCCAGCATCTGCGTGGCGATCACCACCGGCTTGCCGGCACGGCGCGCGGCGCGCGTGATCTGCTTCTGGATGCCGGGCACCGCTTCCAACGGCATTTCGACACCGAGATCGCCGCGGGCAACCATCAGCGCATCCGACAGTTCGATGATCTCGGCCAGTCGGGCGACAGCCTGCGGCTTTTCGATCTTGGCCATGATCAGCGCCCGGCCGCGCGCGATCTTGCGCGCTTCGGCCAGATCCTCCGGCCGCTGCACGAAGGACAGCGCGACCCAGTCGACGCCGGTCGCCAGCACCGCGTCGAGGTCCTTGCGGTCCTTCTCGGTCAGCGCGCCCACCGGCAGATCGGTGTCGGGCAGGCTGACGCCCTTCTTGTCGGAAATCGTGGTGCCGGCAATGACGGTGCACACGATCGACTTGCCGTCGCTCTTCACCGCTTTCAGCTCGAGCTTGCCGTCGTCGATTAGGAGTCGATGGCCAGCCTCGACCGAACTCAGGATTTCGGGATGCGGCAGGTAAACCCTGGTCGAGGTACCGGGCTCGGGATTGTCGTCGAGCGTGAAGGTCTGGCCCAGCGTCAGCACTTCCTTGCCGTTGGCGAACTTGCCGACGCGCAGCTTCGGACCTTGCAGGTCGGCCAGGATACCGATCGGCCGGCCGACTTTTTCCTCGACGGACCGGATACGTGCGACCAGCGTGCGCATCAGCTCATGATCGGTATGGCTCATATTGATGCGGAAAACATCCGCACCGGCTTCGAACAGCTTCTGCAGCATCTCCTCGGACGAGGAGGCCGGACCGATTGTGGCTAGGATCTTGACCTTGCGGCTACGTCTCATTGACTGTTCGTTCCCGGGGCGGCTGGGGCGCCTCCCGTTGCGGGCTCATCGGTGAGCTGGACCATCCAGCTTGCCTGCTCGCCCGTGTCATATTCCTGGAATCCAGCGCGCTGGAAGCCTCGGGCGACGCAGTCGCTTACGCCCGCGATCTTGAACTCTTTTTCAGCCACGCACATGTTGATCGGGCCGTCCCAGCGTCCACCGCGCTCGGCGTCTTCTGCATAAAGATAATAAAACCTTGATGACAGCGGCCCTTCGATCAACGTCTTGCAGCTCGATCCTTCGATGTGCCACCAGCCCTCGGTGATCCAGCCGGCCTTGGCACGATAGCCGATGCCGACACCGACCAGGTTCTGCGTGGCGTTGCAGACGCGGAAATCGGCGTGCGCCGGCGAGGCCATGACCATTGCCGACACGCCACCGGTCAGGATCAGGAGCGGCATCGCAAAGCCGGAGCGCATGCGCTGCCTGCCGGCGGAACCCATTCCAAAACCCCTCAAGAACCACATCAGCATCTCTCTGCGCCCCTTTTCGGAAAAGTCCGGGCGCATGTCAACGCGCCGTTTTGTCCAATTCCAATCGATTTAGGAAGGCTCCCGGCGCACGATCCGTCGCCCCTTGCCAGATTTCCCGGGAAACCTTGGCCAAACAACGGCATTGCGCACGCGTCGTCTTCGTGGAATGACGATAGCATCCTCCCCAAAAGCCAGCGAACGACCATTTTCCGCCAATGACCCGATCCACAGTTTTCGCGCCCTTCGACATCGTCGAGGGCGACCGCAAGCGAAGCATCGTGCTGCTGGCTGATCATGCCCGCCGCGACCTGCCCGAGGAGTATGGCAGCCTGGGGCTGCCGTCGGCCGAATTCGACCGCCATATCGCTTATGACATCGGCGTCGAAGCGGTGACGCGCGAACTGGCCGCCTTGCTTGGCGTGCCGGCACTTATCGCCAATTTCTCGCGGCTCTTGATCGATCCCAATCGCGGTGAGGACGACCCGACGCTCATTCGCCAGCTTTACGACGGCACGATCGTGCCGGGAAACTATCCGATGGCGCCGGAAGAACGCGAGAGGCGTCTCGACCGCTTCTACCGGCCCTACCACGACGCGGTCGGCGCCATGATCGCTTCGGTCGTTCAGGCTTCGGGGCAGGCGCCCTTCATCTTTTCGGTGCATTCCTTCACACCGGTCATGCAGGGCATCAAACGCCCCTGGCATGTCGGCATCCTGTGGGACAAAGACGACCGGGTGGCGCGGCCGCTGATCGACATGCTGGCCGAGGACAAAAACCTCATCGTTGGCGACAACGAACCGTATGACGGCGCTCTGCGCGGCGACACCATGTTCAAGCATGCCATCGTCAATGGATATGCCCACGCGCTGCTCGAAATCCGCCAGGACCTGATAGCGGACCAGCAGGGCGCCCTCGCCTGGGCCCAACGGCTGGCGCCGATCGTTGACGCCATCGACCACCGTCCCGATATACATGCGGTAAAGATGTTCGGCTCGCGCACCGGGCCGCTATGACGGAGGTTTCGATGACCGAACTCAGCGACGAGCAGAAGCGCGACTTCGAGGCCGCCGCCTTTCGCCGGCTGGTGAGGCATTTGCGCGAACGCAGCGACGTGCAAAACATCGACCTGATGAACCTCGCCGGCTTCTGCCGCAACTGCCTGTCGAATTGGTATCGCGAGGCAGCGGAAGCCAAGGGCGTCAACCTCGGCAAGGATCAGTCGCGCGAGATCGTCTACGGCATGCCCTATGCCGAGTGGCAAGCGCTCAACCAGACAGAGGCTTCGGACGCCAAGAAGGCCGAATTCGAAGCCCGGCGTCCCAAGGATCACTGAGGCCGTTTGGCCCAAATGCTTTCTCGAAAGTGCGCTTGACTGAAAATTGAATCGATCTAATTTGCCGCGCAAAGCCATTTTTGACCGGAATCGTCCTATGAACGCGCCTAACGCCATGCAGACTGCCATTCGCGGCCGCTGGGCCGTGGCGGCCATTTTCCTCGCCAATGGCTTCCTGACCGGCAGCTGGGCGCCGCAGATTCCGGTGTTCCTGACGCGGCTGGATATCTCGAAATTCACGCTCGGCCTGCTGATCCTTTTGTTCGGCGCCGGCGCGGTCACCGCCATGACATGGTGCGGCCACCTGATCTCCAAACATGGCTCGCGCACCGTGCTGCGCTGGTTCGGTCTCTGCGGCAGCCTCGGCCTTCTGATCGTGGCACTGGCGCCCGACGTGCCGCTGGCGGCCGTCGCCATGTTCATCTTCGGCGGCTCGATCGGCGGCATGGACGTGGCCATGAATGCCAATGCTGTGGTGGTGGAACGGCGGCTGGGGCGCGCCATCATGTCCTCCTCGCACGGCTTCTGGAGCCTCGGCGGTTTCGCCGGCGGCGCCCTTGGCGGCTTTGCCATCCAGACTTATGGCCACCTCGCCCATGCTTCGGTGGTGACCGCGCTTGCCTTCGCGGCAATCGCGGCGGCGGTGCCCCATATCGTGGCCGAAAACAGACCGCAGGCGACCGAGCATCATAAATTCGCTTTGCCGGCAAACCCATTGGTCTACCTGATCGGCCTGATGGCCCTACTGACGATGATTTCCGAGGGCGCGGTGCTCGACTGGGCGGCGCTGTATCTGCGGCAGGAACTCGGCGCCGACCTCGCCGTCGCCGGCCTTGCCTACGCCGCCTTCTCCGGCGTCATGGCGATCATGCGCTTTTTCGGCGATGGCGTCCGCAACCGCTTCGGCGCGGTGATGACACTGCGCGGCTCGGCCATCGTCGCGGCCGCCGGCATGCTGATCGCCGGCCTGTCACCCTCGCCCTGGCTCGCCATATCAGCTTTCGCGCTGTGCGGCTTCGGCATCGCCAACATGGTGCCGATCATCTTTTCGGCCGGCGGCAACCAGGAGGGCATGTCGTCGGGCACCGGCATGAGCGTCGTCACCACCATGGGGTATTCCGGCATTCTGGTGGCGCCGTCGGCGATCGGCTTCGTCGCCGAACATTCCAGCTTCGGCCCGATCTTCATCGCCATGTCGGCTCTGCTGATCGTCGTTCTTCTGATGGCCGGATTGGCTCACCGCGCCGAATTCGCTCCGGATGCCGCGCCCGCCGAATAGCGTTTCAGTTCCTCGTGGAGAAAATCCGCCACGCGGCGGATACGCACGCTGCCGCGCACGTCGCGATGCATGGCCAGCCATACCGGCAGGGCAGGCAATGGCAGGCCTGGCAACAGCTTTTCCACCAGCGGATCGCGGTCTGCCAACGGCTCCTGGCCAAGGCCAATGCCGTTTCCCGCCCGCACGGCTTCCCAGAGCACGACCTGATTGTCCGCCCTGAAACGAAAACTGTTTCGGGTGACCGGGGCGCCATACTGGGAAAAGGCTCGGATCATCTCGTCGCTGCGATCGAAGCCGATCAGCGCGTGATCGACGAGATCGGCAGGCTCCAGCGGGCGCCCGTGCCTCTCCAGATAGCAGATGGCCGCGCAGGCGCAGAGCGCGATATCGCAGACCTTGCGTGCCATCAGTTCGTTCTGCGCCGGCTTGACCATGCGAATGGCGATGTCGGCATCCCGGCGCAGCAGGTTCTCGACCTGGTTCGAGGCAACGATCTCGACCTCGATGCCGGGTTCCTCGATGCCGAGCCGTGTCATCATGCCGGGCAGCACATAGGCGGCCACCACTTCGCTGGCGGCAATCCGCACCGTGCCTTCGATCGCTTCGACCGAACCCAGCGCCAGTAATGAGAAGGCGCTTGCCTGTTCGCTTACGGCCTTGCCACGTTCGAACAGGGTGCTGCCGGCTTCCGTCAGTTCATAGCCGCGTCGTCCGCGCCGGAACAAGGTGACGCCCAGCGCCTGCTCGAGTTCGCCGATATGACGGCCAAGCGTCGGCTGGCTGGCCGAGAGCTTGCGCGCCGCAGCCGACAGGCTGCCGGTTTCCGCCACGGTGACGAAACTCTTGATCAGGTTCCAATCGATATCATCCATTCATTTATGAATATCAAAACTCCATTCCTAGTCAATTTTCATTCGCAGATGAGGCAATCATATTCGAGCTGCAAACACCAACACGGAGACCTGAAATGACCAAGATCGCAATCCTCGGTGCCAATGGCCGGCTCGGCCGCGTCGTTGCCAAAGCCTTCATCGACGCCGGCTTCGACGTCCGCACCGTCACTCGCACCGGCAAGGTGCCGGCAGAGCTCGCAGGCGCCACCGCGGTTGCTGGCGATGCGCTGGACCGTCAATCGCTGATCCGGTCCACCGAGGACGTCGACATCATCTTCAACGGGCTGAACCCGATCTACACCGACTGGGGCAAGTGCCTGCCGATGGCCGAAAATGTCATGGCCGCCTGCCATGCGAATGGCACGGTGCATCTCTTCCCCGGCACGGTCTACAATTACGGCTCGCCCATGCCGGCGGTGATCACGGAAGACACCCCCTTCCACCCGACCACTGAAAAAGGCCGCATTCGCTGCGCCATGGAGGATTTGTTCCGTCGTGAGGCCGAGGCGGGCCGCGTGCGCACCATCCTTCTGCGCGCCGGCGATTTTTTCGGCGGTACCGGCAGCGGCTCCTGGTTCGACCTGGTCGTTGCCGCCAAGATCAACAAGGGCATCTACACAGCGCCCGGTCCGGCCGACCTTGTGCATGAATGGGCCTATCTGCCGGACTTCGCGGTCGGCTTCGTCGCGCTGGCCAGCAATCTCGACAAGCTCGGCTTCTATGAGGCGCTGAATTTTCCAGGCCACGCCATCACCGATCTCGAGATCAAAGCCGCCGCCGAGAAAGCCATTGGCCGCCAGTTGAAGATGACGGCGATGCCCTGGTGGGTGCTGCGCGCCGGCAGTCCGTTCGTGGCGATGTGGCGTGAGATCGTCTCGATGTCCTATCTGCGCTTCGAACCCCACCAATTGGTCTCGACGCGGCTGGAAAGCATCATCGGCGAGGTCCCGCATACACCGCTCGATCAAGCGGTCGCCGAGGCCCTTGAGGATATCGGGATCGCTACGGTGAATAGCGCCGCGGAAGCTGCCTGAGGCTCGTCGCGGCCAAGCCGCCAGCGGCTGTCGATGGACGAAGCGGCCGCTCAGATCCGCCCCACCAACAGCAACACAAGGACGACCACAAGCACCACGCCGAGAACGCCCGACGGGCCATATCCCCAGGAGCGCGAGTGGGGCCAGGCCGGAACCGCACCGATCAGGACAAGGATCAGGACGATGATGAGGATGGTGCTGATCGGCATGGCAAATTCCCCGCTCTGCGTTGTGCTTCCAAGACAATGCTTGGCATTGACCCTTGGGGAAAATGCAAAAGGCCGCCCGGTTGTTCCAGGCGGCCTTTGCCGTTCATTGGGAAGTCTGCCTACTCCGCAGCTTTCGGGAAGGCGATCGCCGGCACGTCGTCTGCTGCCGGCGTGTCCGACGAGATCTCGCCCTTGCCACGCCGGAACAGGCGGCCGAACCAACCGCGCCGCTCGCCGGGCTTGATCTTGGCACGCGTGAACACCATCAGCATCGACGGCGTCACCACCAGGGTCAGGATGGTGGCGAAGGACAGGCCGAAGACGATCGCCGAGGACAGCGAAATCCACCATTGCGTCGACGGCGCGTTGATCGTCGTCTCGTGATGGAAGATTTCGAGCCCGAGCCCGAAGGCGATCGGCAGCACGCCGAGAATGGCCGACACCGCCGTCAGCACCACCGGGCGGGCACGCTCGCGGCAGGTCTGCAGCACCGCGTCCATCTTGTCCCAGCCTTCCTCGCGCAGCCGGTCATAGGTGTCGATCAGCACGATGTTGTTGTTCACCACCACGCCGGCCAGCGCGATGACGCCGATGCCCGACATGACGATGCCGAACGTCTCGCCTGTTATCAGCAGTCCGAGGAACACGCCGATCGTCGCCATGACCACGCAGGACAGCACCAGCCAGACGCTGGTGAACTTGTTGAACTGCGCCAGCAGCACCAGGAAGATCAGGAAGATCGCGGCACCGAAGGCCTTGCTGAGGAAGGCGCTGGCCTCCGCGCTGTCCTCGTTGGAGCCGGCCAGCTTCCAGCGTATGCCGCTGCCAAGATTCATGTCGGTGACGGCCTGGGTGACCTCCTGCTGCACGGCGGCGACCTGAGCGCCGGCGGCAACGTTGGCTTGCACCACCACGGTGCGGGCGCCGTCGATGCGGTTGAGGATGCCGACGCTCGGCTTTGCCTTGCGGACGACGAAGTTCGAGATCGGCACCGACCCTTGAGAGGTTTGCACCCTGAGCTCGTCGAGCGTCGACAGCGTGCGCCGGTCCTCCGGCAAGCGCAGGCGGATGTCGACAGCCTTGTCGGCGCCGGCGGGCCGGTATTCCGAAAGCTTCAGGCCGTTGGTGACGAGCTGCACCACCGTCCCGACCGAGGTCGGGCTGATGCCATACTGGGCTGCCTTGGCCCGGTCGACATCGAGTGCCCAGTCGACGCCAGGCGGCGGCAAGCCATCGGAAATGTCGATGACACCGCGCACCTTGGCGATGCGCGCGGCGACAGCGCGCGCCTTCTCGTCGAGCCCCTTGGGATCGATGGCCGAGAGCCTGATCTGGATCGGCTTGCCGGTCGGCGGGCCTGCTTCCGGCACCCGAACCTCGACATCGACGCCGGGAATGCCGGCCATGACGCCACGCAGGTCGTTCAGAATATCGTTGGCCGATTTGCGCTCGCGCCAATCGATGAATTCGTACTGGATGACGCCGACGACGTCTTCGGGCACGTCCTGGCCACCGCCGTCGGATTTGCCGACGCGTGTATAGACCGACTTCACGCCCGGCCAGCCGAGCAGCCGGTTTTCGGCAATCTTGGTCGCGGTATCCATTTCGGCCAGCGAAAGGTTGCCGCGGGCATGCACATAGAGCAGGCCGTAATCGGGTTCGACGCTCGGGAAGAACTCGACGCCGGCACCGTACTTCGAATAACCGACGAAGATGCCGGCCAGCAAGACGACGGTGAGCACCATCACGGTGATGGGGAAGCGCACCGCCTGCTTGACGACAGCCATGTACCAGCCATCGCGATTGCCATCCTCGTGATGCTGCGGCGCCTTGGCGAAGATCGCACCCAGCGTCGGCGCGAAGACCAGTGCATAGAGCATCGATGCCGACAGCGTGACGATCAGCGTGATCGGCATGTACTTCATGAAATCGCCAATGATCCCCGGCCAGAACAGCAGCGGCGAGAAGGCGGCGATGCGGGTCATCGTTGCCGCGATGACCGGACCGGCCATGCGCTTGGCGGCGAGCGCGAAGGCTTCCTGCTTCGGCATGCCCTCGCTCATCCGTCGCTCGGCGAACTCGGTGACGATGATGGCATCATCGACCAGCATGCCGACCGCCAGGATCAGGCTGAACAGCACGATCATGTTGATCGTGTAGCCCATCATGGCGAGCAGCAGGATGCCGATCAGGAACGATGACGGGATGGCGAGGCCAATGAGCAGCGAGGCTCGACCGGACAGCGCGTAGAGGATGACGATGAACACCAGGATCACCGCGATCATCACGTGGTTCTGCAGATCGCCGAGCAACTGGTTGACGAAGACCGACTTGTCCTGCGTGTAGGTGACGTGCATGCCTTCGGGCATGGTCTTGACGAAGGTGTCGGACACCTCCCTGACCTTGGTCAGCGTGTCGATCAGATTGGCGCCGATGCGCTTCTTGACCTCGATGGCGATGGCCGGCTTGCCGTTGAGGCGCGTGATCGTCGTGGCATCGGCGAAGGTCGAGCGGATGGTCGCGATGTCCTTGGCCTGAACCACGGCATTGGGACCGGCGACCACGGGAAGTGCCGCCACATCCTCGGGCGTCTCGATCAGCGACGGCACCTTGACGGCGTATTTACCCTGCGAGCCCTCGATGTTGCCGGCGGCGACCAGGCTGTTGGACGCGCCGACAGCGCCGATCAATTGTTCGAGTTGCAAGCCGTAGGAAGACAGCTTCATCGGATCGATGACGACTTCGACCAGATCGTCGCGGGAGCCTTGCAGCGAGCCTTCGAGGACGCCGGGCACTTCCTCGATACGGTCGCGCAGTTCGCGCGCCGCGGCCGCCAGCACGCGTTCGGGCAATTCGCCAGACAGCGTTACGACGAGCACAGGGAATTCGGAAATGTTGACCTCGGTGACGACGGGCTCCTCGGCCGCCTGCGGCAGGTCGGCCTTGCCGTCCTGAACCTTGGAGCGCGTATCCTGCAGCGCCGTCGCCAGGTTGGTCTGCGGCTGGAACTCGACCAGCACATAGCCGCCGCCCTGGAAAGCGGCCGAGCGCATCTCCTTGAGGCCTTTCAGGCTCTTCAGCTTGCTTTCCATCGGCCGCAGCAGAAGGCGCTCGGAATCTTCAGGCGAAATGCCTTGATAGATCAGGCTGACATACATCATCGGAATCGGAACGTCGGGCTCCGCTTCCTTCGGCGTCGACTGATAGGCGACCCAGCCTGCAATCAGCAGGAAGACCAGGACCGAGATGGTCAGGCGGGCATTGTTGATTGCGAGTCTGACGATATCCATGACTTATGCCTGCTGTTGGCTTCGGGAGTGGCGAACGGACACGCTGTCGCCGGGCAAGGCCCGGCGCCGGCGCCGGCGCTACTGCGTCCCGGCGGTGGCATCGCCGATCAGCTTGTTGATAGTCGCCTGGTCGGCCTCGACGGGCTTAACCTCATCGCCTTCCTTCACCAGTTCCTGGCCGGCGACGATGATGCGCGCATCCGCCAGGATGCCGCCAAGCACGAGACCGGTCGGCGTGTCGTCGACCAGGTCGATCGGGAAGAACGCCACCTTGTTGTCCTTGCCCACGGCGCGGATGCCGAG
Organism: Mesorhizobium sp. M8A.F.Ca.ET.218.01.1.1; assembly: GCF_004791165.1. Lineage (GTDB taxonomy): Bacteria > Pseudomonadota > Alphaproteobacteria > Rhizobiales > Rhizobiaceae > Mesorhizobium. The sequence goes on from NZ_SRUZ01000002.1 coordinate 165,790, forward strand.
GTCGCCCTTGTCGCCCAGCGTCACCACCGAGCGCGGCAAAAGCACGGCGTCGGTCGGCAACGCGCTGAGCTGGATTTCCGCCGTCATGCCGGCCGGCACCGAGCCATCGGCATTGGGGATGGCGATCTCGACGCGGAAGGTGCGGGTCGCCGACGAGGCGTCGCGGCTGATATAGCGCACGGTGCCTTCGACGGTCTGGCCGCTGACCAGCCGAACGCTGGCCTTGTCACCGATCTTGAGATAGCCGAGGTCGCGCTCGCTGATCTCGCCGCGCGCGATCACCGGATCGAGCTTGAGGATGGTGGCCACCTCGCCGCCCTGCATGACGGAGCTGCCCAGTTCCACCGGCACCCGGTCGATGACGCCGTCAAACGGAGCCTTCACTTCGTTGCGGTCGAGCTCGGCCTGCGCGGTGTCCAGCTGGGATTGCGCCTGGGTCAAATTGGAGCGGGCGGTGTCGAGCTGCAGCTTCGGCAAATTACCTGTCTTGGCCAGCCGCTCGGCCGCATCGAGCTCGGCCCTGCGCTGCGCCACGAGCTGCTTGGCATTGTCGACCATCGAGATCTTTTCCTCGGCGGCGAGCATCAGCACAAGGTCGCCGGTCTTGACGTGATCGCCTTGCTTGACAGGCAGCTTGTCGATGACGCCGGCAACGCGGGTTGCCAGTACCGCGCGCTTGTCGGCCTCGGTCAGCCCGGAAATGCGGATGGCGCGCGCATAGGTCTTGCGCGGCGGTGTCACCACCGCGACGGTGCGCAGCGTGGCCTTGGGTTCGGCTTCCGCCGTCTTCGGCTTGCTCGCGTCCGGCGCCTTGCCCTCGACCTCGGCTGCCTTGGCCTTGTTGGCCGCTACGCTGCCAACCGATGAGAACTCGCCTGTCGCCATCCACGCCGCGAAACCGATGAGCACAACAATGGCTGCAAGCTTGTGAAACCTGATTTTAGGCATCGTCATTTTTCCACTGCGGGTTCGGCCAGCACCGCGTCTTATGATGCGGGCGCGTCGCCGATATGGGTGCGCGCCTGACCGGGTTCAAATTGCCGTGATCGGCGAGCGCGCTTCTACATCAAAGTTGCACCGCAATATAGTCCGAAAGTTGCAGCAGCATTGCGTAGCCGCACAAGCTGTGGCCGCCATGAAACGGTTCTTCGTGACTTGCCAGTCTACTTGACGAAGCGGCCCGCCGGCTCACGATCCGGCCTGAAACGCAGGCGACGGGCGACCAGCCCTGATCGCCATGGCCGTCTCCGGCATAGAGCCGCGATCCGCTTCGCTTCGCTGATTGAAGTGCAGGCACGAACCGACAATCCGCGTCGCCGCTATCGGCGAGGGACTAGGGGCTGCGGCACCACAACGCCTGGCCAAGATCTTGGAATCGCTCGGGAAAAGGCGCGGCAGCTGCTTCGGATCAGGCGTGCCGATCCCGATGCGCCGAGGTCGAACCAGATGCTGAAAACACCAATGCGCTGACAGTATTACGTCCCGCCCATCGTGTCCTGATACGCGCGACGACGGGGTCGGCGCGAGACTGGCGCGAGAACGCCGGGTGTGTTTCGTCCCATTCGCAATTCTGGATCGAGCGTTGCGCCCGATGCCTCAGAACGCCCCCGGGGCCGGCGCCATCCGATCGTCAGTGGCAACAGACGTCAGCATGATGACGGCTCTCCCGCACGCCAAGGTTGCTGTCACACCAACGCTGAACCAGGCGCTGCTCCGGAAGCTTGGCCACGAGTGCCGGCAAACGCTGCCCCCTCTTGAAGCCAGTTCCGTCAGGTTCAGGCCCGACGGCGCTCCGCCTCCGGGTTCTTGCGAACGGCGAGAAATTCCTTCACCCGACGGCCCGGTGCGGGACCGCGCATCGGCTTGAACCCGTCATCGAGTTCGCCCGAAAGATCGAGCGTTGCATGCTTGCCGACCGCATCGTAATTCTCCTCCAGCCAATCGCTGGCGGCGGTGCGGCCGAGGTCGCGCAGATAGGTCAGGAAGGCCCACTCGGCATTGACCTTGGAGGATGCCGACAGATCCTTGAACGCCTCGTCGGCGTCGATGCGATGCATGCGGATGTCGCGGTATTCGCCATGCGGCAGACGCCCGGCGGCGATCAGTTCCTTGACGAAGGCGATCGAGCGGAATTCGCGCAGCAGCCCGGCATTGAAGGTGATCTCGTCGATGCGGTTCTGGATCTCGTTGGCGCTTCTAGGTGTCCCCTCGCGCACCACCGGATTGATCTGCACCAGAAGCACGTCCTCGGTCGCCGCCGTCTTGAAGAACGGGTAGAGCGCCGGATTGCCGCCATAACCGCCATCCCAGTAGGGCACGCCCTTGATCTCGACGGCACGGAACAATTGCGGCAGGCAGGCCGAGGCCATCACCGTATCGAGGTCGATCTCGCCATCGGAAAACACCCGCAATTGCCCTGTCTCGACATTGGTGGCGGAGATGAACAGTTCCATCGACTTGCAGGCGCGGACATTCTTGAAGTCGATCTCCCGCGCGACGACGTCGCGCAGCGGATTGAGGCCGAGCGGATTGGCGACATAGGGCGAGAACACCCGCGACATGGTGTCGAAGAAGACATAGCCCGGCGTGTTCTCGATCGACCAGTTGCCCCAGGCAACATCCCACGGCATGCGCTGCACCGGGCTGAACCGGCCCTTCGCCGCCACCGCATGCCAGAAATCGTCCAGCTTCTTGCGCGCGCCCTCGACTCCGCCGCGGACAAAGCCGTCAGCCAGCGCCACCGCGTTCATGGCGCCGGCGCTGGTGCCGGAAACGGCCGATATCTCCAGCCTGCCGTCCTCCAGCAGTCGGTCGAGCACGCCCCAGGAGAAGGCGCCGTGCGAGCCGCCGCCCTGAAGCGCGATGTTGATCTTCTTCTTTTCCTCCGCCTTGCCGTTCTTCGTCATGGCGTTCCTGTCATCCTGATGCGCCGGCCTGCCCCTACGTCATTGGAAGGAAGCAGCTGTCGCCGGCTTATGTTGCAGTGCAGCATATAAGGACGGACCAAGGCAAGAACACGAACACGGTCGCGTGATCACATGAAATTTCGGTCATGTCGAAAAAGCCCCTCCGCTGCAAAGCGGAGAGGCCGTAGCTTTCGAAACAGGCATGAACCCTGGCAGACTGGAGCTAGGCGACGAGATCCGGCACCGGCCCGACATAGCGTGACTGCGGACGGATCAGCCGTCCGGTGGTCTGCTGCTCACGCGCATGCGCGACCCAACCGGAAACGCGCCCGGCGGCGAAGACATTGCTGAAAGCTTGCGGCGGAAAGCCCGCCGCTTCCAGGACAAGCGCTGTGTAGAATTCGACGTTGGTCTGCAGCGAGCGCTGCGGCTTTGCGATCCGAAGCACCTCGAGCGCCGTCTGCTCGACCGTCTCGGCGAAAGCCAGCCGGCGGCCGGTGCCGCCCTCGCCGCCCAGCTTGCGCACCACCGCTTTCAGCACATCAGCGCGCGGATCGCGCACACGGTAGATGCGATGGCCGAAGCCCATGATGCGCCTGCCCTGCGCGATCTCATTGCGCAGCCAGCCGGCCGCATCGCCATGCGCGGCGATCGCGTCGAGCATATCGATGACCGGGCCGGGCGCGCCGCCATGCAGCGGTCCCTTGAGCGCGCCGAGGCCCGCCAGTACCGACGATGTCAGGCCGGCCAAGGTCGAGGCGACGACGCGGGTGGCGAAGGTCGACGCATTGAGCCCGTGATCACACACGGTCACCAGATAGGTGTCGAGCGCCTTGGCCAAGGCCGGCGACGGAACCGATCCCCTGAGCATCCTCAACATGTCGGCGGCATGATCCGCCTTGCCGTCGGGTGCGATCGGCTGCTCGCCGCGCTGCAGGCGCAGCAGGGCCGGCGTCAGCACCGCCGGCGCCGCGATCAGCCGCAAGGCGTCCGTCAGCGTCTCGCCATCCGGCAGCAGTGCCATGCCCGCACGCATGGCGCTGTAGATGTCGAGCGGTGTCAGCAAGGGCAGCGCGGGCGCGAGCCGGTCAAACACCTCGACGCGAGCCTCACCCAGTTTTGCCGCCAGTTCGGCATCGCCAGGCAGATCGTCGAAGAACCCGTCCAGCAGCAGGTGGACGACCTGGGCGTAGCTCCATCGCCCTGCCAATTCCCCAAGCGAATGGCCCCGGATCGTCAGGCGACCGCCTAGACCATCCACATCGGACAGCACGGTTTCGGCCGCCACCACATCATCGAGCCCATTCGCCATAGCCTTGTCTCCTTGAAGCTTTTCCCGATGGGAGATAAGGGTGAGCACCATATCCATCAATCTTGATCAATAGAATCAATATCAGAGACCCAAATGTCCGAATGGCTGTCGCGGGAAGAGGCGCTGGAAAGGCTGCGCGTGAGGCCGCAGACGCTCTATGCCTATGTCAGCCGCGGACGCATCGGCATGCGCCCGGATCGGGACGATCCGCGCCGCAGCCAGTACCGCGCCGACGACATCGCGGCGCTGGCAACGCGAAGGGCGCGAGGGCGCAGCCCGTCGGCCATCGCCGAGAGCGCGATCGCCTGGGGCGAGCCGTCGATTGTCACTTCGGTTTCGACCGTCTGGCACGGCCACCTCATCTATCGAGGCCGGGACGCCGCAGCGCTGTCCGACCATGCCACGCTGGAAGAAACCGCTGGGCTGCTCTGGGCTCTGCCTCGCCCCGTCCGTTTCGAAACGCCGTCGCCGGATGCGGCGCGCCAGATCGGCCGCGCCCCGGCCTTTGCGCAACTCGCCTTGCTTGCCGGCCAGGCGCGGCCTTCGCTGGGACGAAGTGCCGCCTCGCTATGCGCCGACGCGGCGCACGCGATCGGCGTGCTGGCCGGCGCCCTCGGTGCCGTGGCGGGACCGGAACCAGTGCATCGGCGATTGGCACGGGGCTGGTCGGTGGACGATGATGGCGCGGAAGCAATCCGCCGTGCCCTTGTCCTGCTCGCCGATCACGAACTCAACGCATCGACCTTCGCGGCCCGCGTCGCGGCCTCGACCGGCGCCTCGCCCGCCGCGTGCCTGCTCGCGGGCCTGGCGACGCTGTCCGGCCCGCGCCACGGCGGTGCCGGCGAGGCGGTTATGCAACTGGCGGAGGACGCCGCAAGTCATGGATCCGATGCCGCGATCCGGCGCTGGCTCGGCCACGACCGGCCGCTGCCGGGTTTCGGCCACCAACTCTATCCCGAGGGCGATCCCCGCGCCACGGCGCTTCTGGCGGCCATCGACAACAATGACGAGACATTGCGGTCGTTGGAAACCGCCGCCATCGCCGCGACCGGCGCTCCAGCGAATATCGACTTTGCCCTTGCCGTGCTGACGCGCGGCCTTGGCCTGCCGCGCGATGCGCCGTTCCAGCTCTTCGCGCTTGGACGCAGCGTCGGCTGGGCCGCGCACATGGTCGAACAGATCGTGAGCGGCAGCATCATCAGGCCGCGCGGCCGCTATGAGGGATTGTTGACGTGATGGCCTGAGACGTTGTCAGCCGGAGTTGGCGTTGGCCCCGAACCGCGCCCGGTATGTGGCGGGGGTCGTGGCGAACCGCCGGCGGAAATGATGCCGCAACGTCGCCGCCGCGCCAAATCCGGCCGTCTCGGCAACGCGGTCGATCGGCAAGCTTGTATCTTCGAGCAGCGTACGCGCCCGAGAAAGCCGTTCGGACAGGAGCCAGCTTGCCGGCGTGACGCCGGTTGCGGCAGCGAACCGGCGTAGAAATGTCCGCTCGCTCATCCCGGCCATCCCGGCCAGGGTGGCGACCGGATAGTCGGCGGAAATGTCGGCGCGCATCCTGTCTATCAACGGTCCAAGCCGACTGCGCTCGTGAGGTTCGGGCACCGAGCTCTCGACATATTGCGCCTGGCCGCCGTCGCGGTGCGGCGGCACGACCAGGCGGCGCGCCACCATGTTGGCCGCCTTGGTGCCGAAATCGCGCCGAACCAGATGCAGGCACAGGTCGATGCCGGCCGCGCTGCCGGCCGATGTCAGCACATTGCCCTCGTCGATGTACAAGACATCGGGTACCACCGTGATGTCGGGGTACCGCTCCTTCAGCCTTTCGCCGTAGCGCCAATGCGTGGTTGCCTTCTTGCCCTTGAGCAGGCCGGCCGCGGCAAGCACGAAGACGCCCGAGCAGATGGAAAGAACCCGCGCACCCCGCTCGCTCGCCTTGCGAAGTGCGTCGATCAGCAAAGGCGGCACAGGACAATCCACACCGCGCCATCCCGGCACGATGACCGTGCCGGCCTCGCTGATCAAGTCAGGTCCGCCATCGGCGAGGATGCGCACGCCGCCCATCGCACGCATTTCACCGGCGTCTATGCCGGCAACGGCAAAACGGTACCAATCCGGGCCCATCTCAGGCCTGGGCAAGGCGAACACCTCGGCCGCCACGCCAAATTCGAACGTGCACAGCCCGTCATAGGCGATTGCGACGACAAGCGGGTTGGCAGGGAGCGGACTGGCAAGCGACATGTTTGGCATGATCTTGACGATATATGGCAAAGCTGCCAGCTGCAATCGCCCGGCTCGCTGCGCTACCTCTGACCTATCAGCGATGGAGAACAGCTCCATCAGAGATGGAGAAATTTGATGAGCTATGTGACAGACATACCGGCGGCATCGCCGGAGATTGCCCGGGACCATTTCCTGCGCCGGCTTTCCGTGGAAACCGACTGTTCCGATGTCGCCGCGACGCTGCGCGGCGGAGAGCCGGACTTCGTGCTTCTGCACGTCGTCGGATCGCCGCAAGCCTATGAACGCCGCCATGTACCGGGCGCGCTGCATCTGCCGCACCGCGAGATATCGGCCGAGCGGATGGGAAAATGGCCGTCAGGCACGCTGTTCGTGGTTTATTGCGCCGGCCCGCACTGCAATGGCGCGGATCGGGCGGCCTTCAAACTGGCCAGCCTTAGTCTTCCGGTCAAGATCATGATCGGTGGCATTTCAGGCTGGCAGGATGAGGACCTGCCCTTCGCTTCGGGCAAGGAGCCTGGTGTCCTGCGCCCATGATGCCCATTGGACGGGCTACCCGACGAAATCCGCGACCTGTGGCAGTCGACCATCGACCGATAAGACACCGGCGGATTTTGGCCTGGACCCCGCCCCTTACGACATTGTGTCGAGCTTGCGCTGCATGGCAGCGATCTGGTCCTTCAGCTGCTGCAGATCGTCGGGTTTCTCCGGCGCTTCCTTCCTGGCCGATTCGGCAGGGGCCGCGGCGGGTGCGGAACCCGCCGGCGGAAATGGCGTGAACAGCCGCATCGCATTCTGGAACATTTCCATGTTGCGCCGTGTCTGTTCTTCCAGCGCCTTCATCGGCGTCGCCATCTTCATCACGTCCAGCGGCGACTTGCCGATGGCCCCCTTCATCTGCTCGCGGAACCGCTCCTGTTCCTTGGAGAAGGCGATCATCGATTGTTCGAGGAAACTCGGCACGATCATCTGCATCTGGTCGCCATAGAAGGCGATCAGCTGGCGCAGGAACGGGATCGGCAGCATGTTCTGCCCGTCCTTGTTCTCCAGCTCGAAGATGATCTGCGTCAGCACCGGATGGGTGATGTCGTCCCCGGTCTTGGCGTCCTGGACGGTGAATTCCTCGCCCTTCTTGACCATCTCGGCCAGATCCTCGAGCGTCACATAGGTGCTCGTCCCCGTATTATAGAGGCGGCGGTTGGCGTATTTCTTGATAATGATCGGGTCGTCTTTTGCGGCCATCTGCATCCTCCCCGGACACCGGCACGCCTGAGTAAGCAGCCGGTAACGATTGCGCCCTTTTTGAGGATATGCGCAAAAGCCCCACAATTCCAAGCAGTTTGTGCACTGCGGGATCATATTATGCTGCATAGCGGGCAAAATATGCTGCGCAGCAGCGCCCGGTCCGCCGGCACGGCGATGCGCGACCTGCTTGCGGCGCATGGGCGCCATGCCGATTTCCGGTTTGACTTGGGTCATGGAAAGGGCAAGAAAAGTTGCCAACAATGCCTGAAAACATGACAGCTCGAAGTCTGGAGAAGAATATGTCCTCTGCCAATTCCATCGTTGTCGCCAGTGCCGCACGCACGGCCGTCGGCTCCTTCAACGGTGCTTTCGCGGCCACGCCGGCGCATGAACTCGGTGCTGTCGTCATCAAGGAGCTTTTGTCACGTACCGGCGTCGAGGCGGCCGAGGTGGACGAGGTCATCCTCGGCCAGGTGCTGACCGCGGCGCAAGGCCAAAACCCAGCCCGCCAGGCCTCGATCCTTGCCGGCCTGCCCAAGGAAACCACCGCCTGGGGCCTCAACCAGGTTTGCGGCTCGGGTCTGCGCGCCATCGCGCTCGGCATGCAGCAGATCGCCACCGGCGACGCCAAGGTGATCATCGCCGGCGGCCAGGAATCGATGTCGCTGTCGCCGCACGCCGAGCATCTGCGCGCCGGCGTCAAGATGGGCGACTACAAGATGATCGACACCATGATCAAGGACGGGCTGTGGGACGCCTTCAACGGCTACCACATGGGCAACACCGCCGAGAACGTCGCCCGCCAGTTCCAGATCACCCGCGACGACCAGGACCAGTTCGCGCTGGGCTCGCAGAACAAGGCCGAGGCCGCGCAGAAAGCCGGCAAGTTCAAGGACGAGATCGTCGCCTTCACCATCAAGGGCAAGAAGGGCGACACGGTTGTCGATCAGGACGAGTACATCCGCCACGGCGCCACGATCGATGCCATGACCAAGCTGAGGCCGGCCTTCGACAAGGACGGTACGGTGACCGCCGCCAACGCCTCCGGCATCAATGACGGCGCCGCCGGCGCGCTGCTGATGAGCGAAGCGGAGGCCGCTCGGCGCGGCGTCACCCCGCTCGCGCGCATCGTGTCCTGGGCAACCGCCGGCGTCGATCCGGCGATCATGGGCACCGGACCTATTCCCGCTTCGAAGCGCGCTCTGGAAAAGGCAGGCTGGTCGGTCGGCGATCTGGACCTGGTCGAGGCTAACGAGGCTTTCGCCGCGCAGGCCTGCGCCGTCAACAAGGGCATGGGCTGGGACCCCTCGATCGTCAACGTCAATGGCGGCGCCATCGCCATCGGCCATCCGATCGGCGCCTCGGGCGCCCGCGTCTTCAACACGCTGGTCTTCGAGATGCGTCGCCGCGGCGCCAGGAAGGGGTTGGCCACCCTATGCATCGGCGGCGGCATGGGCGTCGCCATGTGCGTCGAAGCCATCTGAACAAGCCAATAGCGAACAGGAGTAGCGAATAAGGAAGAACGGCCTCAGCGCGGCGGGACATCAAACCCTATTCGCTATTGGCTACTCCCTATTCGCTCCTCCGACCAACGGGAGGAGAACACATGACCAAGGTTGCAATCGTCACGGGTGGATCGCGCGGTATCGGCGCTGCCATCTCGATCGCTTTGAAGACTGCCGGCTATTCGGTTGCCGCGAACTATGCCGGCAATGACGATGCGGCGGCGAAATTCAAGGCCGAGACCGGCATTCCGGTCTACAAATGGTCCGTCGCCGATTATGACGCTTGCGCCGCCGGCATCAAGCAGATCGAGGCCGACCTCGGCCCTGTCTCGGTACTGGTCAACAACGCCGGCATCACCCGCGACGCCATGTTCCACAAGATAACGCGCGAGCAGTGGAAAGAGGTGATCGACACCAATCTGTCCGGTGTCTTCAACATGACCCATCCGCTGTGGAGCGGCATGCGCGACCGCAAGTTCGGCCGCGTCATCACCATCTCCTCGATCAACGGCCAGAAGGGCCAGGCCGGCCAGGTCAATTACTCCGCTGCCAAGGCCGGCGACATCGGCTTCTCGAAAGCGCTCGCCCAGGAAGGCGCCCGCGCGGGCATCACCGTCAACGTCATCTGCCCGGGCTACATCGCCACCGAGATGGTCAAGGCGATCGACGAGAAAGTGCTCAACGAGCGCATCATCCCGCAAATCCCGGTCGGCCGCCTCGGCGAGCCGGAAGAGATCGCGCGCTGCGTCGTCTTCCTCGCTTCCGAGGATGCCGGTTTCATCACCGGCTCGACCCTCACCGCCAATGGCGGCCAGTACTTCGTCTAGGCATTGATTTTCGCCTGCCCACCAACCAGCGGCCTTGACGGGCGAAAACGGACCGGGAAACCGGTCCGTTTTCAAGTGATGCTCTGGGCCTAAAACCCCTCGCTACGAGCGGCTGCCCCAATCCGGCACGCAAAGGTTAATGGCGGCAGCGCGCCTGCGCGAAACCTGTGGGCAAGCCTGTGGATTCTCGGTGGATAAGCTGTTCACAACACAAGATATTGGGGGAACAAAAAGGGAAAATAGCGCTGACGCTGTTTTGTCGCCGATTCGTTCCGGCTTTGAGCGGAAGTTAACATTAATAGGCCGAGATCACCCATAGTTTCTTAACCCACAATTCAGAAAGATTAACAATTTCATAATCTTGAGCAGTGCGCATCGAGCCCCCGACCTCGTTCACAGGCGAAAGTTAACAGAGAGGTTCGCCTAGCATAAAACGGGCCAGTTTTCTGATTCAGCATGTGGTGAGACTCATGGTCGCAAAATCCATATCTAGCCGTGAACAAAAGCTGAATCTGACGGAGTCACCGATTCGTCGCTGATTCGTTCCAGACTCGTTCCAACTGTTAAGCAGGAACTGATTTGCGGGCTGACACGGGCGTCTTCGGAACCCGGGCGGAACATTCCGCTTTCGCTTCGCGCCCGAAATCCCTATGTGTCGGCTGTCATACGCGCCGTCCAGGCACGCTCCCGACAACGAGAGGCCAGAAAGCCTTATTTCCGAGCCGATGAACATCCAGCAGAAACATACCGAGCCGCTGATCCTGTCGGGCCGCGACGTGACCGCCGTGCTTGGGCCGACCAACACGGGCAAGACCCATCTCGCCATCGAGCGCATGGTGGCGCACGAAACCGGCGTCATCGGCCTGCCGCTGAGGCTGCTGGCCCGGGAGGTCTACACGCGCGTCTGCGAGAAAGTTGGCGCCCACAAGGTGGCGCTCATCACCGGCGAGGAGAAGATCCAGCCGCCGGGCGCCAAATATTCGGTCTGCACCGTCGAAGCCATGCCGCGCGAGACCGACGCCGCCTTCGTCGCCATCGACGAGGTGCAACTGGCCGGCGACCTCGAGCGCGGCCATATCTTCACTGACCGCATCCTGCATCTGCGCGGTCGCCAGGAAACGCTGCTGCTCGGCGCGGCCACCATGCACGGCATCCTCCAGCGGCTGCTGAAAGGCGTCTCGGTGGTGACGCGGCCGCGCCTGTCGCATCTGGCTTATGCCGGTTCCAAGAAACTGACGCGCCTGCCACGGCGCACCGCGATCGTCGCCTTCTCCGCCGACGAGGTCTACGCCATCGCCGAGCTGATCCGGCGCCAGCAGGGCGGTGCGGCGGTGGTTCTGGGCGCGCTGTCGCCTCGCACCCGCAATGCCCAGGTGGCGCTGTTCCAGTCGGGCGATGTCGACTATCTCATTGCCACCGACGCGATCGGCATGGGTCTCAACCTCGACCTCGACCATGTCGCCTTTGCCCAGAACCGCAAGTTCGACGGCTACCAGTACCGCAATTTGACGGCGGCCGAACTCGGCCAGATCGCCGGCCGCGCCGGCCGGCATCTGCGCGACGGCACGTTCGGAGTCACCGGGCAGGTTGACCCGCTGGACGAGGATCTGGTCCAGAAGATCGAGAGCCATGACTTCGACCCGGTGAAGGTGCTGCAGTGGCGCACCGCCCAATTCGATTTCGCCAGCCTCGATACGCTGAAGCGCTCGATCGAAACCAACGCCCCGGTCGAGGGCCTGACGCGCGCCCTTCCGGCCGTCGATGCCCAGGCGCTCGAACATCTCTCCCGCGACGAAGGCATCCGCGCGCTCGCAACCAATGCCAAGCGCGTGGCGCTGCTGTGGGAAGCCTGCGCGCTGCCGGACTATCGCAAGATTGCGCCCGCCCAGCATGCCGACCTCATCGCCTCGATTTACATGGACCTCGCCCGGCATGGCCATGTCGACGAGAACTATATGGCCGAGCAGGTGCGCCGCGCCGACACCACCGAGGGCGATATCGACACGCTGTCGCACCGCATCGCCCAGATCCGCACCTGGACATTCGTGTCGAACCGGCCCGGCTGGCTGGCCGATCAGGCACACTGGCAGGAAAAGACGCGCGAAATCGAAGACAGATTGTCGGATGCGCTGCATGAGCGGTTGACGAAACGCTTCGTAGACCGCAGGACTTCCGTCCTCATGCGGCGCCTTAGAGAAAATACCATGCCTGAAGCCGAAATCAGTCCTACCGGAACCGTCCTTGTCGAAGGCCATCACGTCGGCGAGTTACAAGGGTTCCGCTTCACCGCCGACCAGACCGCCGGCGGCGAAGACGCCAAGGCCGTGCGCACGGCCGCGCAAAAGGCGCTGGCCGCCGAATTCGATGCACGCGCGGAGCGCTTCGGTGCCTGCGCCAATGGCGATCTAGCGCTCGGTTCGGACGGCACGCTGCGCTGGATCGGCGCGCCGATCGGCACACTGGTTTCGGGCGAGGACGCGCTGAAGCCGCGCCTGGTGCTGCTGGCCGACGAACAGCTCACCGGCCCGGCGCGCGACAAGGTCGCCGCGCGCGCCGAGCGCTTCGTCAATTTCCAGATCGAATCCCTGCTGAAGCCGCTGGTCGACTTGAAAAATGCCGATCAGATTTCCGGTATCGGCCGCGGCATCGCCTTCCAGCTGGTCGAGAATTTCGGCCTCATCAATCGCCGCGACATCGCCGAGGAGATGAAGTCGCTCGACCAGGAAGGCCGCGCGGCGCTTCGCCGGCTCGGCGTGCGCTTCGGTGCCTACCACGTCTTCGTGCCGGCGCTGATCAAACCGGCGCCCGCCGGACTGGTGACCTTGCTGTGGGCGCTGAAGAACGACGGCAAGGACAAGCCCGGCTTCGGCGACGTCGTCCATGCGCTGGCATCGGGCCGCACCTCGGTGGTGATCGATCCGGCCTTCGACAAGGCGTTCTACAAGCTTGCCGGCTACCGCAATCTCGGCCGCCGCGCCGTTCGCATCGACATTCTCGAGCGGCTGGCTGACCTGATCCGCCCGGCGACCAACTGGAAGCCCGGCCTCGGCCAGCGACCGGACGGCGCCTATGACGGCCAGTCCTTCATGGTGACGCCGCCGATGATGTCGATCCTCGGCGCCACCGCCGACGACATGGAAGAGATTCTCAAGGGTCTCGGCTATCGCGCCGAGCCGAAGCCGGCGGCGGACGTCAAGGCGCGGCTGGAAGCGCAGGATACTGCCGCGCGGGAAGCCGCCGCGGCCAAGCAGGCAGCCGCGGAGGCAGCCCGCGCGGAACAGGCCAAGGCGGCGGAAGAGGCGGCAGCGCCAGCCGCCGAAGGATCGGAACCGGTGCCGGATGCGGCAGCCGCCGCGGCGATGGAGGTTGCCGCCGAAATCGCGGCAGACGCGCCGACGGAAGCTGCCGTGCAAGAGCAGGCGGAAGCCACGGCTGACGTTGCAGGGCGCGAAGAGGCGCCTGTGGCCGAAGCCGCCGTTGAACGCGTCGAGCCGGCGCCGGTTGAGTCGCGGGCCGAAGCTGAGACTGCCGAGATTGACGCCGCGCCCCCAGAAGAGGACGTCGCGGCGGCGGAGCCGGCCGTCGGGGCCTCCGCGCCGACGGAAGCAGCCGAACCCGTTGCGGTGGCGCAAGCCGTCGGCGAAACGGTGCCGGAAGCCGAAGCGCCAAAGCCGATCCTGTTGTGGCGCCAAGGCCGCTTTGACCAGCGTCCGCGTCATCGCGACGGCCGCAACAACCGCCCGCAAAACGGACAAGCGCGTGGCCGAGGCAACGCGTCGGCCGATGCCGGCGGCGCACCGGCAACAGGCACGCCCACGGACCGTCCCGCCCATGAAGGACGCCGCGACGGCGCCGGCAAGCCGCGCTTCGACCGCTCGAAGTTCAAGCCCAAGCCGCAAGGTGACGGCGAGCAGCGCCGCGATGGCCGCCCGCAAGGCGATCGTCCCGAGCGCCGTGAAGGCCGCCCGGACTGGAAGGGCGGCAGGCCGGAAGGCAAGGGGGGCGGAAAGCCCGCCTTCCAACCCAAGCCGCGCGAGGAGCGCCCGGTGCGCTTCGATCCGGATTCCCCCTTCGCCAAGCTCGCCGCCTTGCGCGACCAACTAAAGAAGTAGGCTCGGCGCTTCGATGGTTGCTGAAGGCCGCCAGCGCATCGACAAATGGCTGTTCTTTTCGCGTGCGGTGAAATCGCGCTCGCTGGCGGCTAAATTGGTGGTCGCCGGCCGCGTGCGCATCAATCGCGACAAAGCAGCGCAGGCATCCGATCTGGTCAAGCCGGGCGACGTGCTGACCATCACGCTCGACCGGCGTATCTTCGTCTGGAAGGTGCTCGGCGCCGGAGTGCGGCGCGGCCCGGCCGAGGAAGCCCGCACTCTTTATGAAGACATGTCGCCGCCGCCCGCACCCAAGGCTGACGCCCTTCCCGATGCCATCCCGGCGTTGCGGGAGGCAGGCAGCGGCCGCCCGACCAAAAAAGAGCGCCGCCAGACCGACCGATTGCTCGACGAAGATTGAGCCGTTCGACCGACCGCGGAGGGGCGTTGCCCGAGGGCAGCGACAAACAAAAAGCAGAACCGGGAGCGGCAAACAGGACGGCCGGTGGGGCATGCCGGGCCTTCGCGGCGCCGCCCACTTGGAATTCCATTCCCAAACCCTGATGCCCCTGGGAACGGCCACCCTTGCAAGCAGCCGATAAAGGCGTTACCTCACAAAAAAAGCCAACAAAAACGGGACATCCCGGAGCCGACCGATGACCTATGTCGTGACCGACAACTGCATCAAATGCAAATATATGGACTGCATCGAGGTCTGTCCGGTCGACTGTTTCTACGAAGGCGAGAACATGCTCGTCATCCATCCCGACGAGTGCATCGACTGCGGCGTCTGCGAACCGGAATGCCCGGCCGACGCGATCAAGCCCGACACCGAGTCCGGCCTCGACAAATGGCTGCAGATCAACACCGAATATGCCGAGAAATGGCCGAACATCACCGCCAAGAAGGAGCCGCCGGCCGACGCCAAGAGCTTCGACGGTGAGGCCGGCAAGTTCGAGAAATACTTCTCCGCCGAGCCCGGCGAAGGCGATTGACAACACCGCCGTAAAGGCTTGTATGACGTAGCGCAACAAGCACGTCGGATTAACCGCCTTGACAGGCGGCGATTGGTTGTGGCCTTCGCTTACGCAGCAAAACCTTGATTCTTCCGACTTTTTGTGTTACATCAGCGAAACATGCCGGTGACACAACGTCGATTTATGGCGCAGACGCCCCAAATCACTGAAAGGTGAAAATCCCATTCCGGACCAGAGCGATCTGGGCCAGGCGGTCGCAATTCGTGCGGTTTGCCGGTCCCGGCTTTTCCGGTGGGTTCATCTGTTGTGCGGCTAATGATCGGTGACCCCGATCACGTGAGTTCAGCCGGCACCGCCGCCGGCCCACAACAAGGAGTTCAGGGCGTAATGGCAACGATCACCCCGCAGAAGAAGTCCACGGCCGCGCGTCACGGTTTCAAGACCGGCGAGTACATCGTCTATCCGGCGCATGGCGTCGGCCAGATCGTCTCGATCGATGAGCAGGAAGTGGCTGGCCACAAGCTGGAACTGTTCGTCATCGACTTCCAGAAGGATAAGATGCGGCTCAAGGTGCCGGTCGCCAAGGCGACCTCCATCGGCATGCGCAAGCTGTCGGAAGAGGATTATGTCGAGCGCGCGCTGAAGGTCGTGCAGGGTCGCGCCCGCGTCAAGCGCACCATGTGGTCGCGCCGTGCCCAGGAATATGATGCCAAGATCAATTCGGGCGACTTGATCTCGATCTCGGAAGTCGTGCGCGACCTCTACCGCGCCGACAACCAGCCGGAGCAGTCCTATTCCGAACGCCAGCTCTATGAAGCGGCGCTCGACCGCATGGCCCGCGAGATCGCGGCTGTCAACCGCATGTCGGAAACCGAAGCCGTGCGCCTGATCGAGGTCAATCTCAACAAGGGCCCCAAGCGTGGCGCCAAGGCCGACAATGAGGAAGCCGAGCAGGAAGAGGCTGCCTGAGCTTTTCGCTTTCGAGTTAACGAAAAACCCGGCCTCGTGCCGGGTTTTTTGTCTTTAAGATTGCCGGAGATTGCCGCGTCTATACGCCGGCCTCCTTCTCCGCCGCCTCCTGCTTCAGCGTGGCGATGAACCGCTTTGTCCTTTCGCGCTCCGGATTGCCGAACAGCGTGGCGGATGGCCCCTGCTCGACAATGACGCCGGCATCGAGGAACACCGCTTCCTGGGCGATCTTGGAAGCCAGGCGCAAATCATGCGTCGCTATCACCATGGTCGTTCCCTCGCTGGCGAGCTGACTAAGCACATCGACCACCTCCTGCGCCAATTCCGGGTCGAGTGCCGAAGTCGGTTCGTCGCACAGCAGCACCTTGGGCGACGGCGCCAGCGCCCGGGCGATCGCCACGCGCTGTTGCTGGCCACCCGACAGCGTCGCCGGCCAGGCATCCGCCTTATGGGCCATGCCGACCTTCTCCAGCAGCGCGAGCGCCCGTTCATGTGCCCTCTGGGGCGACCATTTGAGCACCGTGACCAAACCTTCCATGACATTTTCGATGGCGGTGCGATGCGGAAACAGCTGGAAATTCTGGAACACCATGCCGGTCTGCAGGCGCAGACGCCTTATGTCCGCCGCCGGCACCTTTCCGCCCGGGCGGAACTCGAGCATCTCGTCGCCGATCCGCACCGTGCCCGAGGTCGGGATCTCCAGGAGGTTGATGCAGCGCAGCAGCGTGCTTTTTCCCCCACCCGAAGGACCGACAAGGGCTGTGACGCTGCCCTCGGCGATGGCAACCGTCACCCCTTTCAGCACGAGATTTTCGCCGAAGCGTTTTTCGATGTTGGTGAGGCCGATCATGAGCGTGCCTCCAGGAAGCCGCCATAGCGGTTGAGCCGCTCCTCCAGCCGCGTCTGCAAGGCCGACAGCACCGAACTCATCGCCAGATAGAGGATCGCAGCCTCGACATAGAGGATGAGCGGCTCATAGGTGGTGGCAACGATACGCTGCGCTGCCTGGAACATCTCCGGCACGGTGATGGCGGCGGCCAGCGACGTGTCCTTGACCAGCGAGATGAAAGTGTTGGAGAGCGGCGGCACCGCCACCCGGCCGGCTTGCGGCAGGATGGTGCGCCGCATCGCCTGGCTCCAGGTCATGCCGATCGAGTAGCCGGCCTCCCACTGGCCTTTCGGCACCGAGCCTATCGCCGCGCGGATGATTTCCGACGTGTAGGCGCCGATGTTGAGGGTGAAGCCGATCAGCGCCGCGGTAAAGGCATCGAGCAGGATGCCGACCGAAGGCAGGCCGTAGAAGATCAGGAACAGCTGCACCAGCAGCGGCGTGCCGCGGAAGATCCAGACATAGAAGCGCACGAGCGCCACCAGCGGCTTCGGGCCGAACAGCCGGCCGAGCGCCGCGCCCAACCCCACCGTCAGGCCGAGCACGAAGGACAGCAGCGTCAGCGGCACGGTGAAGATCAACGCTGCCCACAGCAGCGAGGGCAGCGACTCCAGCATCAGTTGCAGCCAGTGCGGCACGAAAAATCCTCCGGAATGGACAAGCGGCGTCATCGAAGCGCGAATGCGTCAGCCATATCACGACAAAAGCGGCGAGCCGTCAAAAACGGCTCGCCGCTGGATGGGCCGCGGGGCGACGACCGGCCCCGCTTTATGAATTACTTCGACACGTCCTGGCCGAAATAGGTGTCGGCGATCTTCTGATAGGTACCATCGGCCTTGATGTCGGCCAGCGCCTTGTTGATGGCCGCGACCAGCTCCGGATCGCCCTTGCGCACGATGACGCCGGAATAATCGGCATTCTCTTCCTGGGCGGCGATCTTCACATTGGCGTCGGGCTTGTGCTTCTTGAAGTCGAGGAACGACAGGCTGTCATTGATGGTGGCGTCGGCGCGGCCGGTCAAAAGCAGCTGGATCGACTGGTCGAAGCCGTCGGTGCCGACCAGTTCGGCGCCATTCGACTCGGCCAGCTTGCCGAAATTGGAGGTCAGCGACTGCGCCGACTTCTTGCCCTTGAGATCGGCGAAGGTCTTGATGTCGGTGTTGTCGCCGCGCACGATTAGCACCGCCTTGGAGGCGATGTAGGGATCGGAGAAATCGTACTTGGCCTTGCGGGCATCGGTGATGCCGACTTCGTTGATGACGGCGTCGTAGCGCTTGACATCGAGGCCGGCGATCAGGCCGTCCCACTTGCCCTCGAGGAACTGCGCCTTGACGCCAAGCTTGTCGGCGATCGCCTTGGCGATTTCGACGTCGAAGCCGACCAGCGCTCCGGATGCATCATGGTAGGTGAAAGGCGCGTAAGTGCCTTCCGTACCGACCTTGATGACGCCGGCCTGCTTGATCTCGTCGAGATTGGCGCCGGCATGGCCCGATGCGACCGCCAGGGCCTGCAGCGTTCCGGCGATGATGAGTGACTTGAGCCATTTCATTTTTCTGTGATCCCGTCCTTGGCCTGATGTCAGGCATGTTGTGAGGGCTGGAAAATGACAGATGCGGGTCGAAAAAATAAGGAATGAAATTTCAAAGAGGGCCAATTCCAGAAATCGAATACTCTAAAAGGAATTTCTCTGCAGCATTCAGAGTTCCGGGCAGCCGTGCCGAAATTGCCCGGATCTCATCGCTCGCCTGCCCGCGCCAGCGGAACCTTTCCCGCGCACGGCAGTTTTGGCTGTTCTAGGGCACGACGCCGTCATTTCAAGCCGGTGCCTGTCATCCGCATCGCCTGAGCCAGGGAGCGCCTTATGATGGAAGACACGGCAGGTCGGATCATGGTCCGCGCGGCAATGAGGGCGCCCTACCTCGAGCGCGATGAGGAGCATCGGCTTGCATTGCTCTGGAAAGAAGACAACGACCAGAACGCATTGCACAGCATCACCGTTGCCCATATGCGGCTGGTCATTTCCATGGCCTCGAAATTCCGTCACTACGGCCTGCCGCTTGGCGACCTGATCCAGGAAGGTCATGTCGGCCTGCTCGAGGCCGCGGCCCGCTTCGAGCCTGAGCGCGAGGTACGGTTTTCGACCTACGCGACGTGGTGGATTCGCGCTTCGATGCAGGATTACATCCTGCGCAACTGGTCGATCGTGCGCGGCGGCACCAGTTCGGCGCAAAAGGCCCTGTTCTTCAATCTCAGGCGCCTGCGTGCGCGCCTCGCGAACGGCGCCGAACCGCTCTCCAACACAACCCTCTACCGCGAGGTGTCGGTTGCGCTTGGTGTCTCCGAGGCTGATGTGGCGCTGATGGATTCACGCCTCTCCGCCCCGGACTCCTCGCTCAACGTGCCGCTTGCCGACGATGCGGGGGCGACCGAGCGGATGGATTTCCTGGTCTCCGACGATCCCCTGCCCGACGAGATTGTCGGCGACAAGATCGACGTCGCGCGCCGCTCGCTTTGGCTGAGGGAGGCGCTTCAAGCTCTCAACGCCCGCGAACTCCGCATCATCGAGGAACGCCGGCTGACCGACGAGGGCGCCACGCTCGAGGCACTCGGCGAGACGCTCGGCATTTCCAAGGAACGCGTCCGCCAGATCGAGGCCCGCGCGATGGAAAAGCTCAAGGTCGCGCTGGTGAAGCAGAATCCCGAATTCATGGCGACCGCCGCCTGATTCGCGCAATGGGCGCTACTTGTCGGTGACGATCTTGACCTTGTCGCCGGCCGAAACCGCGGCCCCCGGCGACAACGCGTTGAGCACGCGGAACAGGTCGAGCTTGCGGTCGACGCCCACCATCTGCGCGGCAAGCGAGCCCATGGTCTGTCCCGGCTGTACCGTAAGCACACGGATATGCAGTGGCTTCAGGGCCGCCTTTTCGGCGGGACTGAGAATGCGGAAGGAGCCGCTGACCGAGCGCGCCACCGTTTCCAGCGAGGTGCTGGCCGAGGGCGCCGCGGTCAGCAATCGGTAAACCTGGCCGCCGGCGCGGATCACCGCGATATCGAACTGCCAGCCTTCGGCGCCGGCATGCGCGGTCGCCGCCTCATTGCCGTTGATGGTTTCCTGCTTGACAGTGCTGTCGTCGAGGCCAGCCACCCAGCCGCTTCTGATATAGTCGGTCAAGGCGCGGTTCTTGTCGATCGAAACGCCATCGAAGCGGATCGCTATGTCGCCAGGACCGGTCGCCGTCACCGCTGCCGCCGAATTGTCGATGATGAAACCGTCCGGCACCGTGAACGACACGCCGAGGCCCGGATGCAGGAAGGTCTCGCCGCGCACATAGCCTTCTTCCGGCGTGTCGCCGTAAAGCAGGCCGTCTATGCCGGCGAGGAAGGAATCGCGGTCGCGCGTGCCGAAGCCGGGCGCACCGAACTGGCGGGCGTGGCGCTGTGCCAGATCGATGCGCTGTGGCGTGTTGGGATGGGTGGCAAGGAAGTCGAGGCTGGCGTCGGTGGCGCCGCTGATCGAGCGGAAATCGGTGTAGGCCGACATCGACTGCAGGAACCGGCCGGCGGCATAGGGATCGTAGCCGGCTTCGCCGATCGACTTGATGCCGATGGCGTCCGCCTCCAGTTCCTGGTTGCGCGAGAACTGCGCCAACCTGAGCTTGCCGCGGATCAGTGCTGCCTTGGCGGTCGGGCTGTCGCCGAGCACATCCGAGACGACCTTGGTCGCAAGGCCTTCCTCGGCCTCCAACTGCTGGCGCTGCAGGCCATGATTGGCGGTGACGTGTCCCATTTCATGCGCGATGACAGCGGCGAGCTCGGACGAATCATTGGCCAGCGCCAAGAGGCCGCGCGTTATGTAGAGATAGCCGCCCGGCAGCGCGAAGGCGTTGACGTTGGGCGAATTGAGGATGGTGATGCGATAGGTCTGGGTCGGGTTGGCCGACACCACGGTCAAATTGCCGACCACCTTGGCGACCATGCGCTCGAGCTTGGGATCGGAATATTCGCCACCATAGGTCGCCAGGATGCGCGGATGCTGCGCCTTGGCGAGTTCGGCTAGCTTGTTGTTGGCGGCGACATTGTCCACCGTGATCGGCTTGTCGGACGGCTGGAAGCCGGATTCCTGGACCTCCGGAGGCGTGAACATCTGGCAGCTCGCCAGCGCCACGGCAAAGCCAGCCAGCGCCAGGAAGCGCGCCAGCGGGTTCATTCGTAGCCTGTCAACGCCGATCGCCAGAATGGCTTCCTTTCAGGTCCTTGCGCATGATCATGCCATGCGCAAAACAAACTGCTACAGCGTCCGTCACGCGCCCCTCGGGGCGGGCAGCAGATGCTGTAGGCAAATCACGGCCAGTGCCGGACCGGTATCGAGCGGACCTAGCCACACTACTCCAGTCATGGCAAGCAAGCGCCACATCGCCTCGGGCCGGTTTGAGCGTAAATTATGTCCGCTTCCGGGCAATATCTCGTGATAACGCATCCCCGGCACCCGCACCGATATAGCGCCGGAACGCCTCCGGACCAGCCCCGGCAAAGAAATCGTCCGCCGTGCCTGTGGCGGCGACGGCGCCATTGTCCAGAAACACCACCTTCTGGCCGATGCGGCGGGCATCCTGCGGCTGGTGCGTGACGAACAGTACCGTCATGCCACGCTCGGCATGAAGGCCGGCAACCAGGTCGAGCATGTCGTCGCGCAAGGCAGGCCCAAGCGAGGCGAAGGGTTCGTCGAGCAGCAGCACCGGGCGGTCACGCACCAGCACACGAGCCAGGGCGACGCGCTGGCGCTCACCGCCCGAAAGTTCGCGCGGCAGCCGCTTCTCCTTGCCGGCAAGACCGGTGCGCGCAAGGGCGCCCGCGATATCGGCGTGGTCGGTATCGGTCAGCCGCAACGATGGCGAACGGCCGAGCCCGACATTCTGCTCGACGGAAAGATGCGCGAAAAGATTGTTCTCCTGAAACACCATCGACACCGGACGCACGGCCGGCGGCTCACCACTGACATCGCCCCCGCCGATCAGCACGCGGCCGGATCTCGGCATCTCGAATCCGGCCACCAGATTGAGCAGCGTCGACTTTCCCGAACCGCTTGGCCCCATGATGGCAGTGATTTGCGTCGCGGTGAACTCGACATCGAAAGCGAACAATGCCTCGCCATAACTGAACGAGACCTTGTCCAGCCGCACCGGAACCCCTTTGCCGTCAGCCGCACCGTCAGACATCGCGGGCCATCCCCTTTCCCAGCCGGTCCGCTGCCAGCACCAGTACCAGGCAGACAAGGCCCAGCAACAACGCCAGGCCGGCGGCGTCCTGGGTGCGGTAGCTGCCCATGCGCGCCAGGAGAAGGTAGGGCAAGGTCTGTACGGAATCACTGCCGAACAGGGCGATGACGCCGAGATCGCCAAGCGACAGCGCCATGGCGAACGCGAAGGCGGTGGCGAGCGGCCGCCGCAGCGACGGCCAGTCGACCAGCTTCAGCCTTGCCCAGCCGGAAATGCCGAGCTGTGCGCAGAGCCGTTCGTGGCGCTCGCTTGCCGCATCATAGGCGGGGCGGATGGCGCGCAGCGCGAAAGGCATCGCCATGACAGCGTTGACGGTGACGACCATGAGCGGGGCGATGGCAAAGACGTCGCCGACGTGGCGCAACAGAAGGAACCAACCGGCGCCGACGACGATCGGCGGCACGACCAGCACAAAGCCGGCGCCGGTATCGGTGGCGTGTTCGAGCAGTGTCATTGGGCCGGAGCGGCGGTTCGATGCCAGCGCCCGCCGCGCCATTGTCAATGCCAACGAGAGCATCACCGAAAGCAGCGCCGAAAGGAAGCCGAGCACGGCGCTGGTGAGTGTCGCCTGCCGGACAGCGGTCTCGCCGGCCAGCCGGTCGAGATCGGCGCTCAATCCGGCGATCACGGTCGCCGCCATCGGTCCCGCGACGACCAGCAGCGCCAATCCGATGAGCAAGGCATTCAGTGTGGCTTCGGTGCCGTTGACGGAGAGATAGCGGCGCGGCGCGACCGGCAGGTTGGTGTCGCCGACGACATTGGCGCCGAGCCGCGTCAGCGCCAGCACCACGATGAAGGTCAAGGCGATCTGCAGCAATGTCAGCGCGACAGCCCTCGCGGGATCGAAATCGAAGCGCAAGGCCTGATAGATGCCGACTTCGAGCGTCGTCGCGGCCGGCCCGCCGCCAAGCGTCAGCACGATGGTGAAGGATGTGATGCAGAGCATGAAGACGAGCCCGGCGACGCCGGGCATGGCGGCGCGCAGTGTTGGCCATTCGATCAACCGGAACGCCGGCCGCGCCGCCATGCCGAGCTGGCTCGCCAGCCGCCACTGGTCGGAGGGGATGGTCTGCAGCGCCTCGAGGAACAGGCGGGTGGCCAGCGGCAGGTTGAAGAAGACATGGGCGACGAGAATGCCGGAGAGGCCGTAGATGCCCGGCCAGCCCTGGCCGCCAACCCAGTTGAACAGGCCGGCGAAATAGCCGGCACGGCCATAAAGCGCCAGAATGCCGAGCGCCGCGACGATCGCCGGCAGCGCCAACGGCACGGCGAAGAGCTGCAGAATGAAGGCGCGGCCGAAGAACCGTGGATGCCGCGACAGCGCCCGCGCCACGAACAGGGCCGGCCCGACGGAGAGCAGCGTTGACAGGGCCGCCTGCCAGAGTGTGAAGCGCACGACGCGCAACAGATAAGGGTCGAAGGCCACCCAGGCGCCGGAGAGATCGTGTGCGCCTTCGACAAGCAGCCCGGCAAACGCGCCGCCGATCAAGAGCGCGATCGCCGCCAGCGCTACGCTGCCGGCGGTAATGCGGGGATCAGACGCGGGTTGCACGAAAGGCCTTTAACGTGCGTCGCGTTCCTTCGCGCCCCCCTCTGTCCTGCCGGACATCTCCCCCACGAGGGGGGAGATTAGCAGCTCCGGCGCCCAGCTCATTCCTGCAATGTTGGCGATTGGCGAAATCGCCGATGACAGCCAATCTCCCCCCAAGCGGGGGAGATGTCCGGCAGGACAGAGGGGGGCGCCGTAAAGCATTCATCTTCGGATCATACAGCCAACTACTTGCTCATCACCGCCAGCCATTCATCCACCCAGGTCTTGCGGTTGGCCGCGACCTCCTCCGGACTGAACAGCAGGGTCTTGGTCGGCTTGACCAGTTTGTCGAAGGCCGGGTTGAGCGGCTTGTCGGTCTTGCCGGCCGGGAACATCCAGTTGGTCTCGGGGATGGCGTCCTGGAATTTCGGTCCGGTCATGAAGGCCATGAATTTTTCCGCCAGCGGGTTCTTGGCTCCGGTCGTGGTGATGCCGGCGACCTCGATCTGCAGATACTCGCCCTCTTCGAAAGACGCCGCCTGGTAACGCTCGGTGTTCTCGGCGACCATGTGGTAGGCCGGGGAGGTGGTGTAGGAAAGCACCATCGGCGCCTCGCCCTTGGTGAACAGGCCATAGGCCTCGCTCCAGCCCGGCGTCACGGTCAGCACCTTGGTCTTGAGCTTGGCCCAGGCCTCCGGCGCCTTATCGCCATAGACCGACTTCACCCAGAGCAGCAGGCCGAGACCGGGCGTCGAGGTGCGCGGGTCCTGGATGACGATCTTGTCGTCGGCGCTGCCCTCGACCAGCTCCTTCAAGCTTTTCGGCGGCGACTTCAGCTTTTGCGTATCGTAGACGACGGCGAAATAGCCGTAGTCGAAGGGAACAAAAGTATCGTCGCTCCAGCCGCCCGGCACGTTGACATCGCTCACCGCGCCATGCGGCGCGAACAGGCCGGAGGCCTTGGCATCGGCGGTGAGATTGGTGTCGAGGCCGAGCACGATGTCGGCCTTGGTCGAAGCGCCTTCCAGCTTGACGCGGTTGAGCAGCGCCACGCCGTCGGCGACCGAGACGAACTCGACATCGCAGCCGCATTCGGCCTCGAATTCCTTCTTCACCACGGGGCCTGGACCCCAGTCGGCGGTGAAGCTCTCATAGGTGTAGACCGTGAGCTTGTCCTTGGCCAAGGCCGGCCCGGACAGCGTCACCGCCGTGGCTGCGATGAGAGAATATAAAAACGTGCGCATCGGCGCCTCCTTCGTTTGCGTTGAAAGGAATTGAGGCGTCGGACTGTCCGAAACGTCTAATCCCTCCGCCGGTACAAACCGGATCAGGTTCAGCGGGTTGGCGAGACTGCCTCTCAGCCGGCCCGCGAAATTCGCGTCCGGCACCCCGTTAGAGCGTTTCGACACATAGGCCCGGCGGGTGGGACACGCAAGTGGGAGTTTGCCGCCTTCCGTTTCCCGTGCCGGGCTGGTAAGGCGACGGGATATGAGCACATTCACCATCCTGCTTGGCGGCGATCTCCTCCGCACGCCCCGGCTCGACCGCCAGGTCGAAGGCTCGCGCGTGATCGCCGCCGACGCCGGCATCGGTCATGCGCGGATGCTGGGCCTCGTGCCGGAATTGTGGGTCGGTGATTTCGATTCGGTTCCGGCCGATCTGCCCGCCCATCTCGCCGCCGTGCCCCAGCAAACCTTCCCGACGGAAAAGGACAAGACCGACGGCGAACTGGCAATCGCGGCCGCACTGGAGCGTGGAGCGACCCGCCTTGTGCTGGCGGGCGCCTTCGGCGGCAAGCGCGCCGATCACGCCTTTCTGCATCTGGCGCTTGGCCTGCGGCTGGCCGAGGCCGGAACGGATGTGCTTTTGACCAGCGGCGCCCAGGAGGGTGTCCCCTTGCTCAACGGCAGGGCCAGCTTCGATTATGCCGACGGCACGCTATTTTCTATTCTCGGCTTTTCCGAACTCTCCGGCCTGACCGTCACCGGCGCCAAATGGCCGCTCGACAAGGTCGAGGTGGCTTTCGGATCGTCGCTGACCATTTCCAACGAGGTGAAGGGCCGCCTCGACATCGCGCTCGGCCACGGCCGCGCGCTGCTGCTTGCCCATCCCTATCCATTGCCCGAAAGCTGACATGGCCCCGCCCCTTCTCAATCTCGACGGGATAAGACTGACTTTTGGCGGCACGCCGCTGCTCGATGGCGCCGCCCTGACCGCGTCGGCCGGCGACAAGATCGCGCTGGTCGGCCGCAACGGGTCCGGCAAGTCGACGCTGCTCAAGATCGCCGCCGGCCTGATCGAACCGCAGGACGGCGAGGTGTTCCGCCAGCCTTCGGCAACGGTGCGTTACCTGCCCCAGATGCCCGACATGGACGGCTTTGCCAATGTGCGGGCCTATGTCGAGGCCGGACTCGGCCCGGCCGACGATCCCTACCGCGCCAGCTATCTGATGGAGCATCTCGGCCTGTCAGGCGAGGAGCGGCCGGCAGACCTGTCCGGCGGCGAGGCCAGGCGCGCCGCCCTTGCCCGCGTCATGGCGCCGGAGCCCGACATCCTGCTTCTTGATGAGCCGACTAACCATCTTGATCTGTCGGTGATCGAATGGCTGGAAGAGGAACTCGTCCGGACTTCCTCGGCGCTCATCGTGATCTCGCACGACCGCCGCTTCCTCGAGCGTGTGTCGCGTGCCACCGTCTGGCTCGACCGTGGCCAGACCCGCCGGTTGGACAAGGGCTTTGGCCATTTCGAGGAATGGCGCGACCTCGTGCTGGAGGAGGAAGAGCGCGAGCAGCACAAGCTCGGCCGCCAGATCGTGCGCGAGGAGCACTGGCTGCGCTACGGCGTGACGGCACGGCGCAAGCGCAACATGCGACGTCTCGGCGAACTGCAGACCATGCGCCAGCGCTTTCGCGGCCATCGCGGCGCCGAGGGCACCGCGACAATGGTGGCCAGCGACGCGGCCGAATCCGGCAAGCTGGTGATCGAGGCGAAAAACATAGAGAAGAGCTTTGGCGACCTCACCGTCGTCAAGGGGTTCTCGACCCGCATCCAGCGCGGTGACCGCGTCGGCCTCGTCGGACCGAACGGCGCCGGCAAGACGACGCTTCTGAAGATGCTGACCGGCGAATTGGCGCCGGACGCTGGTTCGATACGGCTCGGCACGAATCTGGAGATCGCCACGCTCGACCAGAAGCGCGAGGCGGTCGACCCGCAGGAGACGCTGGCGCAATATCTCACCGACGGGCGCGGCGAGAACCTGGTCATCAATGGCGAGCAGCGCCATGTCGTCTCCTACATGAAGGATTTTCTGTTCAAGCCGGAGCAGGCGCGCACGCCGGTGCGCGAGCTGTCCGGCGGCGAGCGGGCGCGGCTGATCCTGGCGCGCGTGCTGGCGCGCCCGGCGAACCTGCTGGTACTTGATGAGCCGACCAACGATCTCGACATGGAGACGCTGGAACTGCTGCAGGAACTGGTCGCCGGGTTCGCCGGCACCGTCATCCTGGTCAGCCACGATCGCGATTTCCTCGACCGCACCGTCACCAGCGTCATCGCGCCGGACGGTGGTGGCCGCTGGATTGAATATGCCGGCGGCTATTCCGACATGCTGGCGCAGCGCGGCGGCACCCGGCTCGACGACCGCAAGGCGCGCGCCAAGGCCGACGCCGGCGACGCGCCGACCACCAAGGCAGAACCTGCCGTAGCAAAAGGGCCGGCCAAAAAACTGTCGTTCAAGCAGAAGTTCGCGCTGGACTCCTTGCCCAAGAAGATCGAGGCCGTGACAGCGTCGATCTCGCGGCTGGAAAACAACATCTCCGACCCGGCCTATTACGAGCGCGACCCGGCCTCGTTCCAGAAGACCATCGCCGCCCTCGACAAGGAGCGCGCCACCTTGGCCGCATTGGAAGAGGAATGGCTGGAACTGGAGATGCTGCGGGAAGAGATGGAAGGGTAGGTTCCGCCCGCGATCGGGGCAGCTTGATTTTATTGCCTTCCATATCGGAATGCGCATATATTATGCGCATGTCGCGGAGGCCCACCATGCGTAAGATTGCCTTGAATGCGGTCCGTCAGCCAGCAAATCTGTCGATCGACTCAAATCTCATGCGGGAAGCCAAAGGGCTTGATGTGAATGTCTCGCGCGCCGCGGAGGCCGGCATCGCGGAAGCGGTGGCGGCCGAAAAAACGCGGCTATGGAAGCTAGAGAACCGCGCCACGATGGAGTCGTGGAACGACTACATCGAGAAACATGGCGTCCCGTTGGAAGAGTACCGGCAGTTCTGATGCCCCGCTATGATGTCTTCGCCGGTCGCGTCGAAGGCAACTATTTGCTCGACGTTCAATCCGATCTGCTCGACAATTTCAGGACGCGGGTAGTCGTCCCCCTTCTGCCGTTCGCAACGGTGCCGCCGCCGATGCGAAAGCTTCATCCGATCTTCGACATCAACGGCCGGAAGCTGGTTATGGCGACACACCTGATTGCTACCGTTCCGGCAAGCGAATTGGGTGAAAGTCGGCTGAACTTGACGAAACATCACGACGAGATCGTCGCCGCGCTCGACATGCTGTTCCAGGGTTTCTGATCGAAGGCCGCCGTTACGCCGTCTGCTCAGCCCGCCGTTTTCGCTTGCCAGGCCTTGATCGCCTCGTCGAACACCTTCTCGCCGGGAATGCCCTTTTCCATGGTCAGCAATGCCCGCCGTCCGGTCTTGTAGACGACCGGTACGTCGATCCAGTCCTGGCCGCGCAGCAAGGTCATGTTGGCGTCTTCATCGGCCTTGGTGTCGTTGAGCGCGACCAGGAAGAAGCCGTCGGCGATCTTGGCCGGGATGCCGATCAGCGGGCTGCCGGCATCCTGTTCCGAGCTCTTCATGGCGACGCGCAATATGTTGTCGACGCCGCCGCCCTCGAAGCCGTCGGGCGTCAGGAAGATCATCTCGATGATATGGCTCGCCGGCAGGGTCTGGTCGGTGTTGCGGCGGATGGTCATGCGCAACTGGATGTCCTTGCCGGGAATGGTCGCCTCGGCACGGATCGCAGGCTCTGGCGGCAGGTCGCCGCCGGGCGATTCCTGCACCAGCGACCAGACGATGCTGCCGGGCTCGGCCGAACCCTGCGCGGTGCTGGTGCGCTCCTCGTAGAAGATCGCCTTCTGGCCGACCGGAACCGAGCTTTGCGCCGCAGCCGCGGCCGGAGCCGCCGGAGCGGCGCCCGCCGGCGCGGGCGGCGGCGTGGCGGCGGCACCGGCCGGCGCCGCGGGCGCGGTTCCGTTGGCGGGTGGTGTCGTGGGCGGGGTGCCCGCCGCAGGCGTGGTGGCGGCAGGCGCGCCTGCCGCGGGCGTGGCGGCAGCGGGCGTATTGGCAGCCGGTGCGGGAACCGCCGGCGCGGCCGTGGCCGGCGCATTCGTCGCCGTTGGCGGCGTCGTCAGCGCGGCGACGGATTCACCCTCGCCTATGCCGCTTTGTCCACCGCCCGGGCCGGGATCGGTTTCGCCGCCTTCAGGCGTCAGCCGCTGCGTGAATTTCGTGCCTTCGGCACCGGTCGCGGGCGCCGGTGGCGTGGCCGCGGCATCGGTCGCCGGCTTGGCCGGCGCCGTTTTCACCGGTTCGGTCTTGGCAACAACCTTGCTGCCGCCCAGGCCCAGCATCTTGCCGAAGGCATCCTTGTTCAGCCAGATGCCGTAACCGCCGCCGGCAACGACCAGCAACGCGACGACGGCGGCGATCAGTCCGCCATAGCCGCGCCTGCGTTCAGCTGGGCGCAAACGCTCGAAAGTGTCGGCGCCCGCCGGCGCTTCGTCATTGGCAAAGACATCGTCCTGGTCGTCGTCCCGATCCGCGTCCATTCCCGGCAAGGTCTTCTCCGAAAAGTCCGGAGCGGGCTGGACCGGCGTCGACCTTTGCCAGGCTGGCTCGACCTTGACCGCTGGAGCAGGCCGGTTGGGTTCGGGGTTCGCCACGGGCTGCGCCGGCTTGTACGGCTCCGGGCTGGCCGCGACAGGCGCCTGCCGATACGGGGACGGAGCGGGAATCGATTCGGCCTTGGCCGGCTGCTTGACGTGGCTCGACTGGTTCTTGTTGCGGTCGATGGAGGAAAAGATGTGCTCCAGTTCCGCGAGCGGGTCCGTCTCCGGCACACTCTTGACGTAGTCCCGCTCGACGCCGGCAATGGCGTCGTCCAGCGAGCGTTTCTGCTTGTCTATGGCCTCGGGAGCCAGCGGCGGCGAATATTCCGCAAGCTTCTTCGCCAGCATGGCGCGAACGCTGTTATAGATGCGCGCACGCTTCTCGGGCGTCTCGTCGCCGTGCTTCTCGAACGCGTTTTTCAGAACAGCAACGAAATCTGCCATGCTTCAGTCGACCTGTAGTTTGCCTCCGCGCCGGCCCCCGCAAATCAGCCGCGATGCCCGGAAAGGCTTCAGAAACTAGTCTTGAAACGGATCGGTCACAAGTATCGTGTCGTCCCGTTCCGGGCTGGTGGAGAGGAGTGCGACCGGCGCGCCGATCAACTCCTCTATGTACCGGACATATTTGACCGCCTGGGCCGGTAGATCGTTCCAGCTGCGCGCGCCGGCGGTGGTGCCTTTCCAGCCTTCCAGCGTTTCGTAGATGGGTTCCACGCGGGCCTGCGCGCCCTGGCTTGCCGGCAGATAGTCGATCGTCTCGCCGTCGAGCCTGTAGCCGGTACAGACCTTGATCTCGTCCAGCCCGTCGAGCACGTCGAGCTTGGTCAGCGCGATGCCCTTGATGCCGTTGACGGCAACCGCCTGGCGCACCAGCACCGCGTCGAACCAGCCGCAGCGGCGCTTGCGCCCGGTGACGACACCGAATTCATGGCCGCGCGTGCCGAGGAACTCGCCGATCTCGTTCTTCTGCTCGGTCGGGAACGGACCTTCGCCGACCCGCGTGGTGTAGGCCTTGGTGATGCCGAGCACGTAGCCGATGGCGCCCGGACCGACGCCGGAGCCGGCGGCCGCCTGTCCGGCGACCGTGTTGGACGAGGTGACGAACGGATAGGTGCCGTGGTCGATGTCGAGCAGCGTGCCTTGCGCGCCCTCGAACAGGATGCGCTCGCCGGCGCGGCGCTTGTCGTCGAGCACCTTCCAGACGCGGTCCATGTAGGGGAGGATGTCGTTCGCGACCGAGGTCAATTCCTGCATGATCGCGTCATGCGTGACTTCGCCATGGCCGAGCCCGCGACGCAGCGCATTGTGGTGCGTCAGCAGCCTGTCGACCTTCAGAGGCAAAGTTTCCAAATCCGCCAGATCCATCACCCGAACCGCGCGGCGGCCCACCTTGTCCTCGTAGGCGGGGCCGATCCCGCGCCGGGTCGTGCCAATCTTCGTTCCGGAATTCGAAGCGGCATCCTCGCGGAATCCGTCCAGCTCCCGGTGTACGGACAGGATAAGCGCCGTGTTTTCGGCTATTTTCAGGCGATCCGGCGTCACGTCCACGCCTTGGCCCTTCAGTTTCTCCACTTCGGCGACGAAAGCATGCGGATCGAAGACCACGCCATTGCCGATGATGGACAGCTTGCCTTCCCGCACGACGCCGGAAGGCAGCAGCGACAGCTTGTAGACCTTGCCGTCGACGACCAGCGTGTGGCCGGCATTGTGGCCGCCCTGGAAACGCACGACGACATCGGCGCGCTCCGACAGCCAGTCGACGATCTTGCCCTTGCCTTCGTCGCCCCACTGCGAGCCGACGACCACCACATTGGCCATGTTTCTTTTCCCTTGAGACGCCGCCGCGCGGCTTGGATATGGTTCGAAACGACAGGCCTCTATAGCGTCAAGACCTCGCGAGTGCGACCTTTCTTTGCCGCCGAAAATGCCCTGAGGCACAACAATTTTCGGCTTTGACATCATTTACTTGGACTGACGGGGGCAATAGGCCGGCAAACACCGCAACTCATCCCGCGGCCGGAAGCCCGCGATGCATCGAAGCGCCTACATGTTCCTGCTGCTCACCACCTTGCTGTGGGGCGGCAATTCGGTGGCCGGCAAGCTGGCGGTCGACCACGTCTCGCCGATGACGCTGGTCTTCCTGCGCTGGATGCTGGCCGTGGCAATCCTACTGCCGATCGGCTGGCGCACGATCCAGGAGGATTGGCCTGTCGTGCGCAGGCACTGGATCGTGCTGGCGGCGCTGGGCGCCAGCGGCTTCACCCTGTTCAACACCATTTTCTACACCGCGCTCAATTACACCACGGCAATCAATGTCTCTATCGAGCAGGCGGCGATGCCGATCCTGATCATGACAGCCAATTTCGTTTTCTTCCGCCTGCGCGTGAACTGGGCGCAGATCGCCGGCGTGGTGCTGACCATCTTCGGCGTCATCCTGACGGCCTGCCATGGCGATCCACGCCGGCTGCTGACGCTGGAACTCAATTTCGGCGACGCCATCATGCTGGTCGCGGTCGTCCTCTACAGCGGCTATTCGGTCGGGTTGCGGCTGAAGCCGGCGATGCGCTGGCAGAGCCTGATGCTGGCCATGTCGTTCGCGGCACTCATCACCTCATTGCCCTTTTTCCTGTGGGAGGCCGCCGCCGGCAAGGTGATCGTGCCCGATGCGCGCGGCTGGACGGTCATCGTCTATACGGCGATCGGCGCTTCGGTGATCTCGCAGATTACCTATATCAGGGGCAACGAGCTGATCGGCGCCAACCGCGCCGGCCTGTTCATCAATCTAGTGCCGATCTTCGGCACGCTGCTTTCGGTGCTGATCGTGGGCGAGACTTTCCAGCTCTATCAGGCGCTGGCGCTGGTCCTCGTTCTGGGCGGCATCTGGCTCGCCGAATACAGCGGACGAAAGACGATGCTGAACCGCCGATAGAGCCGCCGTCAGTCAATCGTTCGGCTTTCGCAACGATATCGAAATCCAGCCCGGAATGCAGGCTACGGCACCAATTCCTTGCGCACCGCCGCGATATCGTCGGACGAGACCGCCGGCGCGGAATTGCCCCAGCTGCCGCGCACATAGGTCAGCACGTCGGCGATTTCCTGGTCCTTCAGCCGCCATGCCAGCGAGGGCATCGAAGGCGTGGTCGGAGCACCAGTCGTGTGCACCGCCTGGCTTCCGGCAAGAACGACGCGCGCAAGCGTCTCGGGATTGCCCTGCGCGACGATGGAATTGCCGATGAGGGTGGGGAACAACGCGCCGGCCCCGGCGCCGTCGCCGCCATGGCAGGCCGAACAATTGTCGCGGTAGATCGCCTCGCCCGCCACCATCCGCGCTTCGTCGGGCTTGGGCGCCTGCGCACTGCCGGTGTCCGACCCCAGGTTCTTGAGATAGACGGCCACGGCCTTTAGGTCGGGATCCGTCATTTTGGAGGTCGAGTTCTCGATCGCCTCGGCCATCGGACCGGACGCGATCGAATGCGCGTTGACGCCGGTCTTGAGGTAAGCGACCACATCCTCTTGCGACCATTTGCCAAGGCCGGATTGAGCATTGTTGGTGATGTCGGGGGCGAACCAGCCCTGCAGCGACGCCCCTTGCAGGAAGCTGGAGTCCTGATCGGCGCCCAGGAAGGATTTGGGCGTATGGCAGGTCCCGCAGTGCCCGGCCCCCTGGACGATATAGGCGCCGCGATTCCACTCCGCCGACTTGGAGGGATCGGCCTGGAAGCCCGCCTCGCTGAAGTTCAGGAGATTCCAGCCCCACATCGCCAGCCGGATGTTCAACGGGAACGGCAACTGGTTCGCCTCGACCTTGTTCGCGACCGGCTCGACCGTGGTCATGTAGGCCCACAGGTCGGAGATGTCCTGCTCGGTCATCCTGGTATAGGCGGGATACGGCATGGCGGGATAGAGCCGCACGCCATCGTGGCCGACGCCCGTCTTCATCATGTTGCGGAAATCGATCTCCGACCAATTGCCGATGCCCGTCTCGTGGTCGGGCGTGATGTTGGGCGGCACCAGTGCGCCGAAGGGCGTTTCGAGCGACAGGCCGCCGGCCAGCGGCTTGCCCCCCGGCCTCGTATGACAGCCCGCGCAATCGCCGAGCACCGCCTGGTATTGGCCGCGGATGATCTGGTCCGCCTGATCGGCGGCAAGTGCAGGCGTGATCGCCAGCAGGGCCGCGCCGGCGCCGGCAGCGAGCGTCCTCATGCCTGCACCAACGGGGCGCCGGGATTGCGAAGATAATGATTGCGGATGCCGTCAGCGGCGCGGTAGGCGAGCGCGCCGACCGTTCCGGTCGGATTCTTGCCGGCATTCTGCGGAAAGGCCGACGCGCCGATGACGAAGACGTTGGGCACATCCCAGCTTTGCAAGAAGGTGTTGACCGCGCTCCTCTTCGGGTCGGTTCCCATGATGGCGCCGCCAGTATTGTGGGTGCTTTGATAAGGGACGCTGTCCCAGCCCTTTTTGCGACGGCCGACATTGTATTGCTTGCCGCCAAGCGTCTTTGCAATTTCCTCCATCCGGTCGCAGAGGTAATTCGACATCCTGATATCGTTGTCGGGAAAATCGAAGGTCATGCGCATAAGCGGCCGGCCGAAGCGATCCTTGTAGGTCGGGTCGAGGTCGAGGTAGTTGGTGCGTGTCGCGGAGCTGCTGCCCTGCGAGGAGAAGCCGAGAGTGCTTTTGTAGCCCGCGACGGTCGCCTTCTTCCAGGCGCTGCCCCACTTCGGCGTGCCCGGCAGCGTCGGCCGGGTCCCAATGGGACGTCCATTGGTGGGGATGCAGTTTATGCCCGCGCCGCCGACGAAATCGAGCCCGCCGTGGTCGAAGGCGTCGCCATTATAGTCGTCGATCGTCTGACCGAGCGCGCCCGCGGCAATGAACGGATTGAAGTTCTTGTCATCGAAGAACACCTGCACGCCGGCGTTGGTCTGGTAGCAGTAGTTGCGGCCGACCGTGCCCTCGCCGGTAGCGGGATCATAGATCCTGCCGATGCCCGACAGCATCATCAGCCGGGCATTGTGCAGGCCGTAGGCGCACAGAAGCACGAGATCGGCCGGCTGGAAGAATTCCTGTCCCGACGTATCGACATAGGTTACGCCGCGCGCCGACTTGCCGCCGGCGGCAAGATCGACATGCAGCACCTCGCTGTCGGTCCGGACCTCGAAATTGGCCTTCTTCATCAGGACGGGAAGGATGGTGGTCTGGGCGCTGGATTTGGAATAGTTGGCGCAGCCGAACCGCTCGCAGAATCCGCAATAGGTGCACTGCCCCATGGTGATGCCGAGCGGATTGACATAGGTCCGTGACATGTTGGCGGACGGTGTCGGGAACGGGTGCAATCCCATGGACCGGCCGGCATTGGCGAACAGGGTCGGCGCGTAGGTCATCTCCATCGGCGGGTTCGGATAGTCCCGCGACCTCGGATCCTCGAACGGATTGCCGCCTTCCTGTAGCTGCCCCTTGATGTTGCCGGCTTTGCCCGAGATGCCCGCCAGATATTCGAACTGGTCGTAATAAGGCTCCATCTCGGCGCCGGTCACGCCCCAGTCCTCGACCTGGAGATCGGCGATCCGTGCCGCGCCATACCTCTTGGTCAGGTTGGTCTTGATCTGAAAATCCGAATCCCAGAACCGCCAGGTGTGGCCGTTCCAGTGCACCCCGGCGCCACCGACACCGTTGCCTAGCAGGAACGAGCCGAAATCGCGCATCGGCAGCGCCGTCTGCGACGGGTCGTTGCGCATGGTCAGGGTTTCCACGGCAGGCTGCAGGAACAGGTCGCGCCGCACGCTGTAGCGCAACTCGTCCTGTGCGTAGCCGATGTTGAAATCGGTTGCCGTATCGCGCCAGGGACCACGCTCGATGGCCAGAACGTCCAGGCCCTGATCGGTGAGTTCATGCGCAAGGATGGACCCTGTCCAGCCGAGGCCGACGATCACGACATCCTTGCGAGGCAGTATCGTCGTCATGGTCAGCTCCTTTTCACGAGCCATTCCGGGCTGCCTTCGATGGAGACGGGCGGCCGCGGATAGGGCTGATTGTGCTTGCTGACGTGGTCCCGGTAGTCATAGCGAGCGCCGGGGAAACCAAGCATGCGCCACGAGACCATGTCCTTGTTGCCGCCATAGACCGGATCGGCAAAGAACCCTTCCATCGTGTTCTGCAGCAGAAGCCCGAAGAAACCAGGACCCTTGACGCCGTTTGGCAAGTCAACCTTTCCAGCTTCCATGGCGGTCAGGAATGCATCCTGGTCCGCCGGCTGGAGCTCGGCGAATGTCTTGCCGTCGCGCTGTTTCAGGAAAGCGTCGATGGCGGCAAGGCCGATGCGGTAACGCTGGGCGGGATTGGCTTCGCCCTGGTAACCTTGCGTGGGCAACCCCGGCAGGAACGGTCCTTTTGTGTAGAGCCGGCTCGACGTTCCGAACGCGCCCGTCAACTGGCGGTCTATATAGACAGCGCAGCCGGCCTCCTTGCCGCCCATCGAGAGATCGTCGGCGGGGACAAGGCGGTCGACGATGGCCTCGACGAGCGCGGCTTCCTGCGGCGTGAAGAACTGCCAGCCGCCGGACACGACCTGCATCGGCGGATCGGACGACAGCGGCGCCCAAGGCAGCGAGCCCGACAAGGATCGGGCAAAGCTTGCCGATGTTGCCGTTACCGTAAACATCGCAACCGAAGACAGAAAAAGACGGCGGCTCAGTCGGACAGTATTGTGACGATCCATCGAAGGCACCCCGACAACAATAGAGGCGCGCCGAAAGGGGCGCGCAAAATCATGACAAAATCAGTTAATTTTAAGTCATGCCAATCACTTGGTGTCAGCCTGCGGAAAGAAACCGGGATCGTCAAGCAGATCACAAAATCGTTAGATTAGGCCAGTCATCTTCTTATCGTCATGCGCTAATGTACTGATGGCTAAAGAGGATATCCTTGTAGCAGCTTGAAGCAACGAGCGTATCATCAGGCGGGTTTCCAAAGCGTGCTACCGCCGGCAACGGCCCAATCCGCCAGGCCACTCCAGCGGTCACGGCAACGCCCCGCATGCATGCCGGCAAACGGGGCGTCGTAATGGTTTTGCTTATCACCCTGAGTGTGCGGAGCGATCGACTAGAACCCGCCCACGTCGAACTGGAGGCGCTTTGCCGAGTCGATCGACTTGTGGCCCCGCACCTGCTCCAGCACCTTTTCCGGGAACGGCGCGTCGAGATAGAGCAGGGCGATGGCGTCGCCCCCCGGCCGATTGCGGCCAAGCTGGAAGTTGGCGATGTTGACGCCATTCTCGCCACAGACAGTACCGAGCAGGCCGATGATGCCGGGCGCGTCGGCATTGGTCGTGTAGAGCATGTGCTGGCCGACCTCGGCGTCGAGGTTGATGCCCTTGATCTGGATGAAGCGCGGCTTGCCGTCGGAGAAGCAGGTGCCGGCGATCGAGCGGGTCCTGTGCTCGGTCTTGACCGTCAGCTTGATATAGCCGTCGAAGACGCCCGATTTGTCGCGCTTGACCTCGGCGACGATGATGCCGCGCTCTTTCACCATGATCGGCGCCGAGACCATGTTGACGTCGGCGACCTGCGGCCTGATCAGCCCGGCCAGGGCAGCGCTGATCAGCGCGCGCGTGTTCATCGTCGCGGTCGAGCCGTCGAACAGGATCTCGACCTCGGTGATCGGATCCTCGGTCACCTGGCCGACGAAGGCGCCGAGCACTTCGGCGAGCTTGACGAACGGCTTCAGCCGTGGCGCCTCTTCCGCCGTGATCGACGGCATGTTTATGGCGTTGGAGACTGCACCCTTGATCAGGTAGTCGGCCATCTGCTCGGCGACCTGCAGCGCGACATTCTCCTGCGCTTCCGCCGTCGAGGCGCCGAGATGCGGCGTCGCCACCACGTTCTCCATGCCGAACAGCGTATTCTGCTCCGCCGGTTCGACCTCGAACACGTCGATACCGGCGCCCGCCACTTTCCCACTCTTCAGCGCCGCGACGAGGTCGGCTTCGACCACCAGCCCGCCACGGGCGCAGTTTATGATGCGCACGCCGTTCTTCATCTTGGCGATGGCGGCCGCATCGATGATGTTGCGGGTCTTGTCGGTCAGCGGCGTGTGCAGCGTGATGAAGTCGGCGCGGGCGAAGAGTTCGTCCAGTTCCACCTTGTCGACACCGAGCTCCTCAGCGCGCTTGTCCGACAGGAACGGGTCGAAGGCGACGACATGCATCTTCAGCCCGACGCCGCGTGTGGCGACGATCGAACCGATGTTGCCGCAGCCGATGACGCCGAGCGTCTTGCCGGTGATCTCGACGCCCATGAAGCGGTTCTTCTCCCATCTACCGGCATGGGTCGAAGCGTTGGCTTCCGGTATCTGGCGGGCGAGCGCGAAGATCATCGCCACGGCGTGTTCGGCCGTCGTGATCGAATTGCCGAAGGGCGTATTCATCACGATGATACCCTTGCGGCTTGCCGCCGGGATATCGACATTGTCGACGCCGATGCCGGCGCGGCCGACGACCTTGAGCCTGGTGGCGGCGTTGATCAGCTTCTCGGTGACCTTGGTCGCCGAGCGGATGGCGAGGCCGTCATACTGGCCGATCACTTCAAGCAGCTTTTCCTTGTCCTTGGCGAGGTCGGGCAGATAGTCGACCTCGACGCCGCGATCCTTGAAGATCTGCACGGCGGTAGGAGAGAGTTTGTCGGAAACGAGAACGCGGGGCGCCATGGCGGCCTCCTTGAAAATGGGATTGATCCGGGAACGGGCGGCCCTCGGGCCGCCGCGGAGTACCTCAAGCAGCCGCTTTCAGCGACGCCTTCTGGCTGGCAAAGGCCCAGTCGAGCCAGGGCAGCAGCGCTTCGAGATCGGAGGTCTCGACGGTTGCGCCGCACCAGATGCGCAATCCCGGTGGGGCATCGCGGTAGGAACCGATGTCGTAGGCGACGCCTTCCTTGTCGAGCGTCGAGACAAGCCCCTTGGCGAACGCCGCCTGCCCGTCAGCGTCGAGCGCCGCGATATCCGGATCGCTGAAGGACAGACAGACCGACGTGTTCGAGCGTGTCGCCGGCGCGACGGCGAGATGACCGAGCCAGGATGAGCTTTCCACGAACCGGTCGAGCACGGCGGCATTGGCATCCGCCCTGGCAATCAGCGCATCGAGGCCACCGATCGACTTCGCCCAGTTCAACGCATCGAGATAGTCCTCGACGCAAAGCATCGATGGCGTGTTGATGGTTTCGCCCTTGAAGATGCCTTCGATCAGCTTGCCGCCCGAGGTCAGGCGGAAGATTTTCGGCAACGGCCATGAAGGCTTGTAGCTCTCCAGCCGCGCGACGGCACGTGGCGACAGGATCAGCATGCCATGCGCGCCCTCGCCGCCCAGCACCTTCTGCCAGGAGAAGGTCACGACATCGAGCTTCTCGAAGTCCAGCCTTTGCGCGAAGGCGGCCGACGTCGCGTCGCAGATGGTCAGGCCCTTGCGATCGGCTGGGATGAAATCACCGTTGGGCACGCGCACGCCCGACGTGGTGCCGTTCCAGGTGAAGACAACGTCGCGGTCGAAATCGATCTTGGCCAGATCCGGCAATTCGCCGTAGCCGGCCTCGATCTTGCGCACATCGGCGAGCTTCAACTGCTTGACCACGTCGGTCACCCAGCCGGAGCCAAAGCTTTCCCAGGCGACCATGTCGACGCCGCGTTCGCCGAGCAGCGACCACAGCGCCATCTCGACGGCACCAGTGTCCGATGCCGGCACGATGCCGATGCGATAGTCCGCCGGAACTTGCAGGATTTCGCGCGTCAGCTCGATCGCCTGTTCGAGCTTGGTCTTGCCGATCTTGGCGCGGTGGGAGCGGCCGAGCGCAGCGGATTTCAGCGCCTCGACCGACCAGCCGGGACGTTTTGCGCAGGGACCTGAGGAAAAATTGGGATTTACCGGACGGAATCCGGGCTTCGTATGCGTCGTCATCGTGGTCTATCCTTCCAGATAGTGGCCCCTCGTTGGGGAGGGGTGGCCCACGGACGGCGATATGCGTTCAAGCCTCGGGCGTCAAGAGGAAAGTTTTTGTCGCTGCCGGGATACCAAATGCATGTCGTCCAAAAGTGCCCGGCGGTTTTGGGTCGACGACATGCATCAAACAAGAATGTCCGTGATCAGGATCGCGTGATTCGAATGCAGACGGCGGACCGCAGGGATCCGCCGCCGAAATGCTGATCTGTCCGGGACCTACCAGAGATCGTAGCGCAGCCCCAGCTTGACCTGGTGATTGCTGATTCCCTTGTGGACCGGGAAGGAGGTCAGGCTTTCGGCCGTCACATATTCGGCGTCGGGGGCCGAGAAATACTGATAACCGAGATCGACGGAAACGTTCTTGGAAACCTGATAGGCAAGGCCGGCATTCAACGTATAGGCGAAGGAATACTGTGTCTTGTTGTCCTGCAGGTTGAAACTGTTGGCGGGGACATTGTTATCCGTGTAAGTCGCCGAAAGCGTGTGCCTGCTGCGGACAACACCGATGCCGGCGCCGAGATAGGGCGTGATTCCGACATATGTGCCGAGATCGACATAGCCATTGAGTATCCCCGAGAAGGCATAGTTCTTCAGCGATCCCGATCCCTGGGTCGACAATGTCGGCAGCGTGACGACCGCTGAATCGTCATAGCTGAAGCTGACGTCGTTACCGGGCAAATAGCCGAGGTTGAGATCGGCGCGCAGATAGTCGGTGAAATGATAGCCGAAACCGATGCTCGCGAAGGCCGCTTTGTTGCTCTCGCTAAAGTTTTCGTTGTTGATCGCCGACGGGAAGGTGAAATCCCCGTTTTTGAAGCTCTTTTGCACCAGATAGGAGACGTCGCCGCGCAGATACCATCCGGAGCCGACCTCGACCGGCACATAGTCCGGCGCCTGGTCGACATAGACCGGAGGATCGTAATCGGCTGCGAGTGCCGATGTCAGTGGCAAGAGGCCAAATCCGGCAAGTGCCAACGCAATACGCGATATGAGTGTCATGGTCCCCGACTCCCGATTTGGCGACACCTGCGATCACGCAGGCAGCCATCGTTTCAAGGAGCATTGTTAACCATAGTGGTTAAGTGCCGGTTAAGGCTAACAGAGCGTTAGCGAATTGATTTCGAACGGACTCAACCCGGATCATCTCAAACGAAAACCGCCCGGCTGATGCCGGGCGGTCGACGAATTCTTGGAACTTCGAGGCGATTACTTGGTGTAGATCGGCTCGGGCTCGGGCTGATAGGCAACCGGTACACTGCACCCGTTGTTGCCGCCAAACTGATAGCGCAAGCCACCGCGCACTTCGTGGGTGTTGAAGCCGTGATCGAAGCCTGGCCCGGCGCCCGGCGTGGCGCCGCTTGGACCATACTCGAACATGCGACCGCCCTGGATATGGGAGAAACGGTAGCCAGCATCGAGGATGACTTTGTCGGTCAGACAGTAGGAGGCGCCGGCCATGACCGCGTAGGCGAAGCGCCAGCTGGATGTTCCGGGGTTGGACTCGGTCGTGTTCGGATCGTAGACAGTATCCCACTTGACGCGCGCACCGCCGATGCCGGCGCCGACATAGGGCGTGATGCCATGCCAGGTGCCAATATCGACATACGCATTGGCCAGCAGCAGCAAGGCGCTCATCTTCGACACTTCGGTGGAGGTCGTGGTGAGATCCGAGGTGGCGCCGTTGAAGTTCGACTTGAACCAATAATCGGCGGTCAGGTCGGTGCGGAAGTGTTCATTGATCTTGTAGCCGACGCCGCCGCCGAGCGAGAAGCCGCCCTTGAGCTTGCCGTAGTCGAAGCTCTTGCTGCCGGCGACCCCGACGGGAGGTCCGCACGGGCAAGGCGCGGCCCCATAGGTGATGTAGTCGATGTCACCCACCTTCGACTTGTGATAGTCGAGGTCGCCGCGGATATACCATCCGCCGACATCGACAGGCTCATAGACCGGCGGTGGCGCTTCTTCGACCTGCGGCTCAGGCAGATCAGCTGCGAGTACCGGCCAGGCCAAGCCCGCGAACAGCAGCGCGAACAGTGCCTTTCTTGCTGTATTGAACATGCTTGTCACCCCTAGAAACCCTCGGAACGGCGATCGTGTCCGAATGAAATTGGCTTTCAGGCGTGGATAATGAATTGCAAAAGTTAAAAGGCGTTTAACCTTGTCGATTAACCACGAATCTCTAAAATCCAGGAGATCTGGCGATGATTTCGACAGAATGAACCGGTTCTCCGGCCAACAAAAAGCCCGCCGGCGGGGCGGGCTTCGATGCAAGCAAGGCGGCGGCGCCTTCCGGCGGGCGAATGTCAGGCGGCGCTGCGGGTTTCCGAGATGACCCCGACGATGTCGTTGACGACGGCCTCGACCAGTTGCGGATCGTCGCCCTCGGCCATGACACGGATCAGCGGCTCGGTGCCGGATGGGCGGATGACCAGCCGCCCGGCCTTGCCGAGACGGTGACGGGCGTCTTCGATCGCGGCCTTGACCAGGGCCTCCTCCAGCGGCTTGCCGCCGGCGATGCGAACGTTCTTCAACAGTTGCGGCACCGGCTCGAACTTCTTCGACAGTTCGCTGACCGGGCGGCCCTGCCGCTTGATGCAGGCCAGCACCTGCAGCGCCGAGACCAGACCGTCGCCGGTGGTCGAAAAGTCGGACAGCACGATGTGACCCGACTGCTCGCCGCCGACATTGAGCCCATGCGCGCGCATATGCTCCACGACATAGCGGTCGCCGACCTTGGTGCGGTGCAATTGCAGCTTCATGTCGCCGAGAAAGCGTTCAAGGCCGAGATTGGACATGACGGTCGAAACGACGCCACCGCCGGCCAATCGCCCGCTCTGGTGCCAGGATTCGGCAATCAGCGCCATGATCTGGTCGCCGTCGACGATGGCCCCGTTCTCGTCGACGATGACGACGCGGTCGGCATCGCCGTCGAGCGCGATGCCGATGTCGGCGCGCACTTCATGCACCTTCTTCTGCAGCCCGGCCGGATGGGTCGAACCGCATTCCCTGTTGATGTTGAAGCCGTTGGGCTCGACATTGATGGCCACGACCTCGGCGCCAAGCTCCCACAGCGCCTCTGGCGCCACCTTGTAGGCCGCGCCATTGGCGCAGTCGACGACGATCCTGAGACCCGAAAGCGACATCGAGCGCGGCAAGGTGCGCTTGGCGAATTCGATATAGCGGTCGTGCACGCCATCGACGCGCTTGGCGCGGCCAAGCCCGTCGGAATCGGCGAGCGCCAGTTCGATGTCCTTGTCGAGCATGCTCTCAATGCGTTCTTCGATCTCGTCGGAGAGCTTGTAGCCGTCGGGGCCGAACAGCTTGATGCCGTTGTCGTAATAGGGATTGTGCGAAGCCGAGATCATGACGCCGATATCGGCACGCAGCGAACGCACCAGCATGGCCACCGCCGGCGTCGGGATCGGGCCGAGCAGGAACACGTCCATGCCGGCGGCGCAAAGGCCGGCCACCATCGCGTTCTCGATCATGTAGCCGGAAAGCCTGGTGTCCTTGCCGAGCACGACACGATGGCGATGGCTGCCGCGCTGGAACGAAAGGCCAGCGGCCATGCCGACCCGCATGGCGATTTCGGCGGTCATCGGAAACTTGTTGGCGCGCCCGCGAATGCCGTCCGTGCCGAAGTAATTCCCTGCCATGCTAGCCAGTATCCCTGATTGTCCTTAGCCGGCACGTCATGCCACAATTGGCCGTCGTGCCCCGATCACATTGTGTGATTATATGTTACCAATCCTTAGAAAATCATTGTTGTGCACTGCACACAACCTGGTGGCGTCCTGTTACCGAGCCACCGTTGCGCCACAATATACCAGTTTTGCGAGCCATCGAGCGCGGATGCACCCCGAGAATTCTTGGCTCAGCGGCCGTAAGGTCAAATGATTTCATCACCTTGTCGTTAGAAGGCGATTTCCGGCGATATATAATCTGGCGCAACCGACCGTTGAGCGTTATTGATTCGCTGGGACGTATAATGGGCTTCAGCCACGGAGAAACGCTATGCTCATCCACCGAATTGCCACTCTCACCGGCCTCGCGGTCGCGACGTTGTTCCTGGCCGCGCCAGCCAACGCGCTGACGATGGCCGAGTGCAGCACGAAGTATAACGCCGCCAAGGACGCGGGGACGCTTGCGGGGGCGACCTGGAACCAGTTTCGCAAGGCGC
Source organism: Mesorhizobium sp. M8A.F.Ca.ET.218.01.1.1 (assembly GCF_004791165.1). Taxonomy (GTDB): domain Bacteria; phylum Pseudomonadota; class Alphaproteobacteria; order Rhizobiales; family Rhizobiaceae; genus Mesorhizobium. The sequence continues at coordinate 209,629 of NZ_SRUZ01000002.1, forward strand.
AATGCGGTACCGACGCCGCGGCCACCACCGAAACCAAGGCTGCCACCACCAAGGCGACTGAAACCAAGCCGGCCAAGACCACCAAGGCTGCGGCCGCGGCTGCCGACAGCCCGGCCAAGGGCCTGACCGCCAAGGAATGCAGCACCAAGTACCAGGCGGCCAAGGCCGCCGGCACGCTGAACGGCATGAAGTGGAACGACTTCCGCAAGGCTGAATGTGCCGCTGGTGCATCCGCTGCCGCCGACACCAAACCGGCGACCACCAAGGCGGCGGCAGCTCCGGCCGCTGCTTCTGGCAAGGGTCTGAGCATGGCAGAATGCAGCACCAAGTACCAGGCCGCCAAGACGGCGAACACCCTGAAGGGCATGAAGTGGAACGACTTCCGCAAGGCTGAATGCGGCGCCAGCGCGTCCGACGACGACACCGTGCCCGCCCCGAGCGAGGCCAGTTACACCAAGGAGCCGGCAAAGCCGACGACGGTTGCGCCCAAGGGCGTCACCTTCCCGTCCGCGATCTCGGCGAAGTATGCCAGCGAAACTCCCGGAAAGGGTCGCATGCATACCTGCCTCGACCAGTACTATGTCCTCAAGGACGCCAACGCGCTCGGCGGCCTGAAGTGGATCCAGAAGGGCGGCGGCTTCTACAGCCTCTGCAATGCCAAGCTGAAGGGCTGATCGCGTAGCCATAGTCTCCAAACAAAGGCCCGCGCATCGCAAGATGCGCGGGCCTTTTTGTTGCGCGCGAAGACGCCTGCGGCTTTGCACGCATGTCGCGGGGGCTGCCGGCATCATCAATTCGCCTACACTGCCCACCGCCAAGCTCATCGATAATCCGCAAAGATTCTGGTTGAACATATAAAGAACAAAACGTATACAAAAGGACGTCAAGCTTATTGTCAACCAGGAGGGTCTTATGCACAGTTTGAAATTGGCGGTATTGGCTGCGACCGCATTTGTTGCTTGGAACGTCGCCCCTGCAAGCGCACTGACCATGAAGGAATGCGGCGAGAATTACCGGACAGCCAAGGAAGGCGGCACTCTGAACGGCATGGACTGGGCCGCTTTCCGCAAAGAGAAATGCGCGACGTCCGCCGCCGAGAGTGTCAGCGCGGATACGGTCGAAACCACGCCGCAGCCGAAAAAGGAAACCAGCGCGGCGGTCGCCCCAACTGTAGCGCCGGTGGGCGTGACATTCCCGACCACCCTCGCCGCCGAGTTCAAGACCGAAAAGCCCGCGAAGGCGCGGATGAAGACCTGCCTGCAGGGTTACCACGGCAACAAGGAGGCGGGTACGTTGAACGGCCTTCGCTGGATCCAGAAGGGCGGCGGTTATTACAGCCTTTGCAATGCGCGGCTGAAAGCTGAATCATAAAAGTCGAATACGGCGGATAAAGCGGTTCACAGTTTTTCACGCAGACGTTGAGCCGTGATCCTCGGGCTTGTCCCGAGGATCTGCTGTCGGGCGACATCTGGGCGCCGGGTATGAGTTGGAAACCGCCAACTGCGTTTGCAGGTCATCGGGACAAGCCCGAGGGGTGACGCTCCAACGTACGTCCGGCGCGCCCCTTGAGTTCTGGAGCAATTTCCAGGAAAAGTGCGTAGCGGTTTTCTGTCCGGAATTGCGTGAAAACAAAGAGTTAGAGCGGGTTAGCGATTGTCAAACGCTGAACCGCTCTAGCCCTGCGGTTGCGGCTCCATGCCGCCTTCGGGCTCGGGACCCTTCTTGCGGCGGCCTCCGGACTTCGGAACGGCCGAGCCACGGCTCGGCGGTGTGTCGTCGCCAAGGTCGCGCGAGGGCTTCTGCCCTGCGATCAACTGCTTGATCTCCTCGCCGGACAGTGTCTCGTATTCGAGCAGGCCTTGCGCCAGCGCGATCCATTCCTTCTTCTTCTTGGTCAGCACCGACTTCGCCGTCGAATAGGCGTCGTCGATCAGCCGGCGCACTTCCGCATCGATGATCTGCGCCGTCTCTTCCGAGATGTTTTGCGTGCGCGCCACCGAATGGCCAAGGAAGACCTCTTCCTGGTTGTCGCCATAGGCGACATGGCCGAGCTTGTCGGAGAAGCCCCAGCGCGTGACCATGGCGCGCGCCAGCTTGGTCGCCTGCTCGATGTCGGAGGAGGCACCCGACGTGATGTTCTCCTTGCCGAACTTGAACTCCTCGGCGACGCGGCCGCCCATCATGATGGCGAGGCGCGAGACCATGTATTTGTAGCTCATGGAGTAGCGGTCGCCTTCCGGCAACTGCATGACCATGCCGAGCGCGCGGCCGCGCGGGATGATGGTTGCCTTGTGCAGCGGATCGGCCGACGGCACGTTGAGCGCCAGGATGGCGTGGCCGGCCTCGTGATAGGCGGTCAGCTCCTTCTCGGCCTGGGTCATGGCCGACGAGCGGCGCTCGGCGCCCATCATGATCTTGTCCTTGGCGTCCTCGAACTCGGCCATGGTGACGAGGCGCTTGTTGCGCCGCGCGGCCATCAGCGCGGATTCGTTGACAAGGTTCATCAGGTCGGCGCCGGAGAAGCCGGGCGTACCACGAGCGACGACCTTGAGGTCGACATTGGGCGCCAGCGGCACGTTGCGCACATGCACCTTGAGGATCTTCTCGCGGCCGACGATGTCGGGGTTGGGCACCACCACCTGGCGGTCGAAACGGCCGGGACGCAGCAACGCCGGATCGAGCACGTCGGGCCGGTTGGTGGCGGCGATCAGGATGATGCTTTCGTTGGATTCGAAGCCGTCCATCTCGACCAGCAACTGGTTCAGCGTCTGCTCGCGCTCGTCATTGCCGCCGCCGAGACCGGCACCGCGATGGCGGCCGACGGCGTCGATTTCGTCGATAAAGATGATGCAGGGCGCATTCTTCTTGGCCTGGTCGAACATGTCACGGACGCGGCTGGCGCCGACGCCGACGAACATCTCGACGAAATCCGAACCTGAAATGGTGAAGAACGGCACGTTGGCTTCGCCGGCGACCGAGCGGGCAAGCAGCGTCTTGCCGGTGCCGGGAGGACCGACCAGCAGCACGCCGCGCGGAATCTTGCCGCCGAGGCGCTGGAACTTCTGCGGATCGCGCAGGAACTCGACGATCTCTTCAAGATCTTCCTTGGCTTCGTCGACGCCGGCGACGTCCTGGAAGGTGACGCGGCCATGCGCCTCGGTCAGGAGCTTGGCCTTCGACTTGCCGAAGCCCATGGCGCGCCCGGAGCCGGACTGCATCTGGCGCATGAAGAATATCCACACGCCGAGGATGAGGATCATCGGCAGCCACGAGATCAGGTAGCCGAACAGCGAATTGGAACCGTCGGTCTCGGGCCGCGCATTGATGGTGACGTTCTTGTCCTGCAGCCGCGAGACCAGTTGGGGATCGCCGGGCGAATAGGTCTGGAAGCCGCTAGAATTGTCGGTGTAGGTGCCGGTGATGCGGGCACCCGCGATGGTCACCGTCTTGACCCGGCCGGCCGCGACATCCTGCAGGAACTGCGAATAAGGCACATCGCTCGAAGCCCCGCGCGTCTGCGGCGTCTGGAACAGATTGAAGAGGGCGATGAGCAGGACCGCTATGATCGCCCAGAGCGCGAGGTTGCGATAGTTCGGATTCATCAATTGTCCCGTTGGTGTCCGCGAGCGGACAGCATCATGAGAGGAAACTTGGGCCTAACATAGGGAGAGCGTCCCCCCTTGCCAAGCAGAACAGCATGTCTGGGTTAAGCTTTCGCGCAGCATCAACCGGCACTGTGGCCGGCGAATGGCAAGGCGGGAAACGGCGCCGCGCCGATCAACCCGGCGACGGCGCGCGCCGGGGCCAGATCGAAGGACGGCAGGAAGCGGGCGAAGGGAGCAACGACTGGCGAGGCCGCAAACCCTTGCGATGTCGGCCAATCAGGCGCCGAACCGGCCTTTTCGACGGCTTGCAGCAGGCCTGGTTCAGCCGCCAATGCCCCGCGCATCAGGCTTGGCGGGGTTTCGCCCCGGCCTACAGCCAGCCGCTTCGCCGCCAACGCCCCGAATGGGGCGATCAACAATGCGCCGCTGGCGTCGTGCAATGTGATTTGGCGGCGGCCATCCCAGATGGTGGCGTCGACCGTTGCCGCTGCCGCCGGCAAGCCCCGCATTTCCCGGCGCAGGAAGATGCCGGCGCGCCGGAAGTCGATTACCGTCCGCGACAATGTGGCGCAAAGAAACCCCGCCTTCAGCCGGGCGAACAACGCCTCGCTGCGAGCCTGGTCCGGCAGGAAGGCAATCCCGCCTGTCGTCGCCAGGAGAATGCGCAGCGCGTAGACGGCCGCCTGGTCGTCGCCGGCGCTGAGCAGGGCCGGGTCGAGCCGGACGAGACCCGTCGCCGGCCGGCTGGCAAAGCGCTCGACCAGAGAGGCGGCCTTGGCGCCAAGCCGCATGCGGGCGCCGGCCGCCTGTGCCGCCAACGCCAGCGCGTCGTTCATGCGCTGTGCGCCGGCCTCCCCGGCAAGGGCCGCGCGCATGCGCGGCCGCTCGAAGGCTTCATCGGCATTGGTCGGGTCCTCGGCCCAGCCGACCTGTTGGCGGTGCAGGAAATCGCGCAGCACAGAGCGCCGGACGCCAAGAAGCGGTCGCACGATCCAGTCGCGCCAGTCATGCAAGGTGGCGGGCGCCATGCCGGCAAGGCCCCGTCCTTCATCGCGGCCCGCATCGTTGCGATCGCGCCGCATCAGCACCGTCTCGGCCTGGTCGTCCGATGTATGTCCGGTCACGATCAGGCCGATGCCCTCCGCCCGGGCGGCGCTGGCGAGCAGCCGGTAGCGCGCCTCGCGCGCTGCCGCAGGCAGGCCGGTCGATGGTTTTTCTCCCGACCAGGCGAGGATGCGGTGGGCGATGCCGCGCTCCACGCAAAGCTGCGCCACGGCCTGCGCCTCACCAGCCGAACCCTGCCGCAAGCCGTGATCGACCGTGATCGCGAGCAGCCTCGTGGACGGCGCGGTATTGTCGAGATGCTGTTTGAGAAGAAGAAGGAGCGCGATCGAGTCGCTGCCGCCTGATACGGCCGCAACGGCGCCGTTGGTAAAATCGATATGCGAAAAAAGTCTCGTCGAAAACTCAGGCCCGGTGTCGAGCATCAATGCATTCGTCCAAAAGTCCCCGGTTTGGGACTGCGACATCCCCGGGAAAGATCAGCACGCAGCCAGGGCCTTCTCCTGCTTGACGCGTTCCTTGAGTGTGCTGGAAATATCGGGATAGCGCTTGCCGACCTCGCTGAAGGTGGCGCAGGCGACATCATGCTGCTTGAGGCCGACCAGCGACACACCGAGCTTCAACAGCATGTCGGGTGCCTTCTTGGCCTTGGGATAGTCCTTGCTGGCAGCGAGGAAGACTTCCGCCGCATCGCGGTATTTCTGCTGGCCAAGCAGCGATTCCCCCAGCCAGTAATGCGCGTCCGCCGTCTTGGCGTCTTTGGGGAAGCGGGAGATATGGTCGCGGAAACCCTGTTCGGCGGTGCCGTAGTCGCCCGACAGGATGAACTGGTAGGAGTTGCGGTAGAGCTCTTCGGGATTGTTGGTGGCGGGCAGCGCCGCGACCTGCGTGCCGCCGGACTTGCCAGCCTTGGCAGGTGCGCTGGCGGCAGGTGCGGTGTCCTGTGCCGGCGCGGTTGCCTGCGTGCTGCCGCCGGCATCGATCACATTGCCGTTCTTGTCGACGGTGATGGACCCAAAAGTCTTTTCGGGCGCTCCCTTGCCGGGGATCAGCTTGCCGGGGTCACCGTCGGGCGATTCGACGATGACGTCCTCGACCGTCTTGCCGCCTGTGGATTGATCGCCGCCGGGCGCGGCGCCGGCATCAGCCGGCGCCTGGGTTGCCGGGGCCGAGGCCACGTCGGTGTTGGTTCCGGTGGTGGCATCTGATTTCTTCTGCGCCGGCGGTTGTCCGCCTTGCGAGCCCCCTTCCAGCTGCTGGAAACGGAACTCGTTGTCTTCCTGCTGTTTGCGGATCTGCTCCTGCATCTGCAAGATCTGGAAATTGAGTTCCTCGACCTTGCCGGTCAGCTGCCGCAGTTGGTCCTCGAGCCCGGTCACGCCGACGCCGCTCGACTGCGCGAGCTGGACTTGATCCTGCTTTTTCTTCTCACCGAAAAGGCTGGGCAACTCAAGTGTCGGCAGATGGAACGAAAACCCGCTCTCGGTTGATTGCCCCGAACCGCTCGCCAAAGCGGTTACGCCTGATAGGAGCAGCAGCGCAAGCGTGCCGCTCAGAACCGATCTCAAATGCATGTGCCTCTCGCCGTCCAATCGTTAGCTTGTTCGCGCCTTCCAATCGATGTGAGACCAGCCAAGCGCCCTCGGCTCATAGCAGGGCGCGAGACTTCGGCCAAATTTTGTTTCGGGCCCCAGGATATGAAAAAGGCGGCCGGGAGGCCGCCTTTCGCAGAGGTGTGTTGTATTTTTGCCGATCAGGAACCGGCGCCGCTGAGCGTGGTGACGGCCCGGCGATTCTGCGACCAGCAGGAGATGTCATCGCACACGGCGACCGGACGTTCCTTGCCGTAGGAAATCGTCTTGAGGCGGCTGGCCGAAACGCCCTTGGAAACCAGGAAGTCGCGGGTGGCGGCGGCACGACGGGCACCGAGCGCCAGATTGTATTCGCGCGTTCCGCGTTCGTCGGCATGGCCTTCGACGACGATGGCATACTGCTTGTACTGGTTCAGCCACTGCGCCTGGCGCGAAAGCGTCGTCTGCGCGTCGGCCCGGATCGAGGTCGAGTCCGTATCGAAGAAGATGCGGTCGCCGATGTTGACGGTGAAGTCCTGCGCCGAGCCGGGCGTTGCGGCACCTGCGCCGTTGAGACCAAGATCGGCCGCGTTGTTCGGCGTCTTCTTCGAGGCGCAACCGGCGACGGCGAGCATCGCCACCAGCGCGATCATGACCGGGTTTCTGGTAAGTGCTGCGATACGGCCCATGCCGCCTCTCCTTCGTATTCGAGTGATTTCGTTGATCACCCAGTAACCACGTTTGGGTTAACCGGCATTCAAGAAACACGGTTAAAATTTGGTTTAGGCCGCCCGTCCGCAGCCGTTTGTCGTAAGCCACAGTTGGCGCGGACCCTAGGCGGAAATGCGGCCAAAACGCGACGAAGGCGTGGAAAAGGGGGAATGTAAGGGGAATTGAAGAGTTGGAGAACTGGAGAATTGAAGAAGGATGTTCACCTTAACTTCTCTCTGAGGTTCACCAGCATTCCGTACACATGGGCATACGATTGTAGCCACTCGTCCCGTTGCGCCTGTGAGATGTATTCGAGGTCGAATGCGTATGAAATCCACGTCTCGACTTCACTGCACGATCCCATGGCCATCGAAACGAACCGGGCGAATTCGGCTTTGGAGTGGGTCTGTTTGGCAAACCCCTCGGCCAGATTGGCGCAAATCCCTTTGCTGGAACGCCGCAGCTGATCGGCCAGCGCGTATTGCTCTATTTTGGGGAAAGCGAGCGTGGCCTTGTGAACCGTAAGAGAGACCATGTAAGCGCGCTTGTAGACCTCCAGATCCTTTGCTCGCTTTACGTAGCCTTCTGCTTTCTCCATCTCTTCAATTCTTCAATTCGCCAATTCCCGTATTATTCCAGCAGCGGTGACCAGGCCGGATCAGAAGCAAAATTCGCGGTCGGGATCGGCTGCTCGTTGCGGCCGGTGAGATCGACGGAAACCAGCTTCGGGCCGCCATTGGAGTCGCGGAAGAACATCAGCACGCGGCCGTTCGGCGCCCAGGTCGGGCCTTCCTGCTGGAAGCCGGACGACAGGATGCGCTCGCCAGAGCCGTCGGTCTTCATGACGCCGATCTGAAATTCGCCGCCGCTCTGCTTGGTGAAGGCGATGAGGTCGCCGCGCGGCGACCACACCGGCGTCGAATAGACGCCGTCGCCGAAGGAGATGCGGGTCTGGCCCGAGCCGTCGGCGCCCATGACGTAGATCTGCGCGCGGCCGCCACGGTCGGAAGTGAACACCACCTTGCTGCCGTCGGGCGAATAGGAGGGCGAGGTGTCGATGGCGGTCGAGTTGGTCAGACGCGTGGTCGAACGGCTGCGCAGGTCCATCGCGAAGATGTTGGAATTGCCGTCGTCGCGCAGCAGGCTCATGATCACCTTCTGGCCGTCGGGCGAGAAGCGCGGCGCGAACGTCATGCCGGGAAAATTGCCGACCAGTTCGCGCTGCCCGGTCTCGATCTGCAAGAGATAGACCCGCGGCTGGCCGCTCTCATAGGACATGTAGGTGATTTCCTGCCGGTTCGGCGAGAAGCGCGGCGTCAGCACGATCGACCGCCCATCCGAGAGGTAGCGGATGTTGGCGCCGTCCTGGTCCATGATGGCGAGACGCTTCTTGCGCGCGTTCTTGGCGCCGGACTCGTCAATGAAGACGACGCGCGTGTCGAAATAGCCCTTCTCGCCGGTCAGCCGCTCATAGATGGCATCGGCGATGATATGAGCGACGCGGCGCTGATTGGCGTCGTTGGCGAAGAACTGCTCGCCGGCCATCTGCTGGCCCGCGAATGTATCCCACAGCCGGTACTGGGCGCGGATGCGGCCGTCTGCTTCCTTGCTGACGCTTCCGGTGACCAGCGCTTGCGCGTTGATCACCTTCCAGTCGTCGAAGCGGGGGGTTGCGTCCGGATTGGCGATCTTCTCGATGAAGGCGCTCTTGTCGATCGGCGCGAACAGGCCGGAGCGCTTCAAATCGGCGGTGACGATCTGTGAGATCTGAGCGCCAAGCGCATCGCCACCCTGGAAATCCGTGATGGCGATCGGCAGCGGCTCGACATTGCCCTTGTTGACGTTGAGTTCGACCAGCGCCCACGCAGGCATCGGAACGACGGCCGTCATGCCCAGCGCCATCGCTGCAATCGTCAGGAGCGGCTTGAGGAAAGATCGCATATCTTCTCGCTTCTCTTCTTTGATTGGGTGGACGCCCGGCCTAGAGGCCAAGCATTTCCCTTGGATCGAAGGTGACCCGGATGTCGTTCCAGATGTCCTGTTTGCCGGCGGGAACCTGCAGGCCGGCCACGTCGCATTTCTGAACCGCGCGCACCGCGCTTTCGTCAAATTGCCGGTTGCCGCTCGACTTTTCGACGGACGGGCGGCCGTCGAGCTTGCCCGAATTGTCCAGGTTGAAGCGGACCACGACGACGAAATTCTCCGAACCTTCAAGCCCGGCCGGCAATGTCCAGCAACCGCCCAACTGGCTTTCCAGGGCGCCCTGCTCCGACTTCGACAGCTTCTGGCCCTGATCCTTGTCACCACCGAGCGACGCCTGCTGGGTCGAGCGCTTGGCGCCACCGCCGGACGGCTTCTGCTTGTCGAGCAAGGCCGAAATCTCATTGGCGTTGAACTGCTTGTCGTCGGACTTCGGCTTGGACGAGGCTTCCTTGACCGGCTTGTCGGCATCCTTGCGTTCCGGCGCCTTGGCGCTTTCGGCCTGTGCCGGCTGCGGCTTTGGCCGCGCTTCCGGCGCGGGCGCCGAATTCGGCAATTGCGTCTCTTCGGTTGGCGGGTCCTTCGCTATGGCCTCGGCGACGGCGTCGGGCTTGACCTCGGGCGTCGGATCGATAGCGGCTGTCTTGTCCTGCGGCGGCGGGGTCGGCGCCGGCTTGGCCGGCGTCGGCTTGGGCTCGGTCTGCTTGACCGGCTCGGGCTTCACCTCTTCCTTGGGCGTCGGCGCTGGCGCCACTTCCGTCGCCGGAGTGGGCTTGGGCTTTTCCTGCGGCTTCGGAACGTCCTCGGTCTTCGGGATTTCCTTCGGGGTCGGCGCGGGTGGCGGCGCCGAGGTCGTGTCGACGGGTTTTGGTTTGGCTTCCGGCGTTATCGGCTTGTCGGTGTCGACGCTGTTTTCGCCGACCTTCTGCGCGTTGGGTACGATATCGGGACGCTGCGTCGGCAGCGGCGCCGGCTTTTCATGCATCACGGCCTTCTTGTCGCCCTGCAGCGTCTGCGCGATGGCTTCCATCGGCACGATGTCGACCGCGACCGACTCCACGTCGGCGGACGGAAGCGCGGCCGGCGCCGACAGGGTGAACAGGCCGAAGGCCAGCACCGCCGTATGCAAGATCACCGATGTGGTGAGGCCGGTCCTCATCGTGAGTCTATTGATCCTGTTCCTGCAGTGAAACCAGGCCGATGTTCTTGTAGCCAGCGGCCGAGATGCGAGCCATGACCTTCATGGCCGTGCCATAGTCGGTCGACTTGTCGCCACGGATGAAGATGCGCTCTTCATAACCGGTCTTCGAGATAGCCTGCAGTTTGGCCACCAGCTCCTCGATCGGAATCTCGGTTTCCTGCAGGAAAATCTTGCCGGTCGCATCGATCGAGACGGTGATCGGCTGGGTGTCGGCATTCATCGCCTTGGCCTGGGTGTCCGGCAGGTCGATCGGCACGCCGACCGTCAGCATCGGTGCCGCGACCATGAAGATGATCAAGAGCACCAGCATCACGTCGACCATCGGCGTGACGTTGATCTCCGACATCAGCGCATGGTGACGGCCGCGCCGCCGGTGGCCGCGCCCGCCGCGCCCTCCCATGCCTACGGACATACCCATCTCGTTACTCCTCAGGCCTTAGGCGCGACTTTTTCATCGATTTGGCGCGAGAGTATGGCGGAGAACTCATCCGAGAACCCCTCCATGCGCACGGCGATCTTGCTCGCATCCGATGACAGCTTGTTATAGGCGATGACCGCCGGAATCGCGGCGAGCAGGCCGATGGCCGTCGCCAGCAGCGCCTCGGCGATGCCGGGCGCGACCACCGCGAGGCTGGTGTTCTTGGAGCCGGCGATGGCCTGGAACGAGGTCATGATGCCGATGACGGTGCCGAACAGGCCGATGAAAGGTGCCGCGGATCCGGTGGTGGCGAGGAAGCCGAGGCGCCCCTCCAGCTTCTCCATCTCGCGGGTCAGCGCCAGGTCCATGGCCTTGTCGATGCGGGTCTGCAGGCCGAGCGGCGACTTGGCGCCTTTTTCGAAACTCTTCTTCCATTCGCGCATGGCGGCGACGAAAATGGCGCCCATGCCTGTCGTCTTGCGGTCGGCGAGCGTGCGGTAGAGCTCCTCCAGCGACTGCCCGGACCAGAAAACCTGCTCGAAGCGGTTCAGCGCCAGCCGCATGCGGCCATAGGCGACCAGCTTGTCGACGATGATCGCCCAGGTCCACACCGAAGCGCAGAGCAGCCCGATCATGACCAGCTTGACCACCCAGCTGGCCTGCATGAACAAGGCCCAAATCGACAATTGCGCGCCCGGTTCGGCGAGTGCGATATTTTCCATCGTTACGTCCTTAAGATTTTCCGGGCGAAGCTGGCGGCTGGCCCATGGCATCCCTTGTGGTCGGTTCGCACGAAGCTACCGGACACCCCAAACCGTGCCGTTAGCGGCCTTTTCGGGGCAAATATTGGTGAAAGGAAGGCGCTGGATAACGCCAATCTTCACCAGTCTCTTCATGAACCGTTATGGTTAAGGATGGGTTAGTGTATAAGGCGCGGCGCATTGCCGCGCCTGGGTATCGCAGGCCGGCATCACCTGAATATCAGCCGACCCGTGGCATGAACGCCGCCACCCATTCCCTGGGAAAGCGCCTCGGCCGGCCGTTCTCGCCGATGATCGCCGCCTCGACCTTGGCCTCGACCAGCACCTCGTCGCCCCGCTTGAGCTGCTGTGCCATGAAGATTCGCGCACCGGAAATGGCATCGGTGCGGGTGTCTACGGTCAGGATGTCGTCGATGCGAGCGGGAATGCGGAAGTCGATCTCCATGCGGCGTACCACCCATGCGATCTTCTCGCCATGCTTGCCTTCGGCGAGTTCGGTGTGGTGCACGCCGGTGAGCCGGAGATAGTCGGAGCGGCCGCGCTCGAGGAATTCGAGATAGCGCGCGTGGTAGACGACGCCCGAAAAATCGGTGTCGGCGTAATAGACCCGCGCCATCAGCCGGTGGCCGAACTCGGTCAGCGCGCCGGAAAGCCCAGCCAGCAATGCCGCGGATTCACCATGATCGCCCATTGCGCTTCCCTTTTGGATGCCGACGCGGCAGGTATTTTTGGCGCATGAACCCGATGGCACTGTTGACGACGATGATCAAGACCTTGATGGCAGTCGTGCTAGCGCTGGCGGCTTCTACACTTTCGGCTGAAGCGGCCGCCTTCTCGATGAAGCGCGGTCTCAATCTCGACCAGTGGGTCACCTGGCCCGGCGAGGATCGGTGGGGTGATGCCAAGGCCATCCTGCCCTACCCGGAATGGCGAAAATTCCTTGGGGAAGACGACCTCAAGGCGTTGAAGGATGCCGGCTTCGATTTCCTGCGCATGCCGGTCGATCCGTCGCCTTTCCTCTCGGACAATACAACGGACCTGCGTGACCAACTCTATGCCAGCGTGCTGGCCTCGGCGCGCATGATCAACCGAGCCGGGCTGAAGGTCATCGTCGACATGCACCTGATCCCGGCCGGCGGCAGCCGCAAGATCGGCATGGGTGAGGTGATGGACGATCCCGCGACCTTCGACCGCTACGTCGAGATGGTTCGCGGCATGGCGCGCACGCTGGCGGGCGAAGATCCCGAAAAGGTCGCTTTCGAACCGATGAACGAGCCGATCGTCGATTGCGACAGCGACGGCACCAGCCTGTGGCCCGACCGCCAGCGCGAACTGTTCGCCGCGGCGCGCGCCTCGGCGACGAAGCTGACGCTGGTCCTGACCGGAGCCTGCTATTCCGCCGCCTCGTCGCTGGGGAAGATCGACCCGAGGACCATCCCCGACGACAACATCATCTGGACCTTCCACTCCTACGATCCATTCCTGCTCACCCATCAGGGCGCGACCTGGGCCGGCGACTTTATCCCCTACGTGACCGGCCTGCCCTATCCGTTGACCGCGGTTCCCAAGGCGCAGCTCGACGTCACGCTCGACACCATCCGCGCCCGGATTAAGGCCGAGGCGCCGTGGACACGGCAGAGCGGCCTGCTTGCCTATCTCGACGAGCAGGTCGCCAGCATGGACAGCCCCGACAAGCTGCTTGGCCTGATGGATGCGCAGTTCAAGACCGTCGAGGCGTGGGCGAAGGCCAACGGCATCAAGCCGCAAGACATCACCCTGGGCGAGTTCGGCATGATCCGCCAGGAATATGGCAATGCCTATGTGATGCCGGCGGAGTATCGGGCCGCCTATGTCAAGGATATGATCGCGCGGGCCGAAGCGCACGGCTTCTCATGGTCGCTGTGGAGCTATGGCGGCGCTTTCGGCGTCGTCGATGCGTTCAATGGCGACAAGGCCGAGCCAGACGTGATGGACGCAATCCGAAACCTCCCCTGAAGTCCCGGTCAGCCGAGGTCGATCTGCAGGATTTCCGGACGCATGCCGAAACGGATGGGCAAATTGCTGAAGCCGAGCCCGCCCGAGACGATCAGGTTGCGGTCGTTCTCGATGACATGGCCATAGGCGTAGCGATTGCCGAACTGCGACGGCACGATAGGCGAATAGCCGAACAGCCGCACCTGCCCGCCATGGGTGTGTCCCGCTAGCGTCAGCGACACACGCGACGGCACTTTTGGAAAAATGTCCGGTTCGTGCGCCAGCAGGATGACAGGCGCGGCGTCGCTGATTTTGGCCAGCGTGCCGTCGAGATCGTCCAATCCCCTGGGACGCTCGGTGTTCTTTTTCCGTAATAGCGCCAACTGATCGGCGAGGCCGGCGATCCATACGCCATGTCCGTCCTTTTCCAGACGCACGGCGTCGTTCTCCAGAACCGGGATGCCGACCTTCTCCAATGCCTTGCGCGCGATCGTCGGACCAACTCCGGCACGCTGCGCGAAACCATCGGCCCACCAGTCGTGATTGCCGAGGATCGACAGCACGCCGAGCGGTGCCTTGAGGCCCGACAGGGCGCCAGCCCATTCCGGCGGCGTGACCCTACGTGACGCCAGGCGCATGCCGGCGATGTAGTCGCCGAGCAGAACGATCAGGTCCGGCTGCAACGCATTCGCCTCTTCGGCAAGCGAGGCAATCCGCTCCGGCGTCATCCAAGGCCGGCAGGCGTGGATGTCGGCAAGGGCGACGACGCGCAGCTTCAATCCATCAGGCCAATGCGGTGGCGTCAGCGCATAGCGCTTCACATGCGTCAGCAGCATCGGCTCGATGCCGACGGCGTAGGCGCTGAACGAGGCGACCGACAGCAGCGACCCGCCGATAAAGCGCATGAACCCGCGTCTGGTTATCATTGAGTGGCTCCGGCACCTCATTTCGGCATGCGCTGGTGCGTGTCGATCCTGATTTGGGCGGACGACATGCATGGAGGCAGCGAACCCGATACAATCCAGGAATACGCCGGTAAGCCGGCAAAGATGAGGAGAATTTGCGCAGGCCCGTTCACTGATGCTTGATCACTGGTCCGGGAACCCGTGACTGATCGATTGCCCCGCTATTCTTCCTGGAACAGGCTGATCTGCTGCTGCGCCAGGTCCTTCGGCGCATCAAGGCCGAGATGGCGCCAGGCATTGGCGGTCAGCACGCGGCCACGCGGCGTGCGCTGGATGAAGCCCTGCTGGATCAGATAGGGCTCGATAATGTCCTCGATGGCGTCGCGCGGCTCGGACAAGCCCGCTGCGATCGTCTCGATTCCCACCGGCCCGCCGCCGAAATTGCGGGCGATCATGCTGAGATAGCGGCGGTCGAGCGCGTCGAGGCCGAGCGCATCGACTTCGAGCCGGGTCAACGCTTCGTCGGCGATCAGGCGGTCGACATGGCCGTCGCCGGCGACCGAGGCGAAATCGCGCACGCGCCGCAACAGCCGCCCGGCAATGCGCGGCGTGCCGCGCGCGCGCCGGGCGATCTCGAGTGCACCGTCGTCGCCGAGCGGCATCTGCAGGATGCGGGCGCCGCGCCGCACGATCTGCTCCAACTCCTCGACCGTGTAGAAATTGAGCCGCACCGGGATGCCGAACCGGTCGCGCAGCGGATTGGTGAGCAGGCCGAGCCGCGTGGTGGCTGCCACCAGCGTGAAACGGGCAAGGTCGATCTTGACCGAACGCGCCGCCGGTCCCTCGCCGATGATCAGGTCGAGCTGGAAATCCTCCATCGCCGGATAGAGGATTTCCTCCACCGCCGGGTTGAGCCTGTGGATCTCGTCGATGAACAGCACATCGCCTTCTTCGAGATTGGTCAGCAGTGCCGCGAGATCGCCGGCCTTGGCGATGACCGGCCCGGAGGTCGAGCGGAAATTGACGCCGAGTTCGCGCGCCATGATCTGCGCCAGCGTCGTCTTGCCCAGCCCCGGCGGTCCGACGAACAGCACGTGGTCGAGCGCCTCCTTGCGGCCCTTGGCGGCCTCGATGAAGACTTTGAGGTTTGCCCGAACCGCCGCCTGGCCGACGAAATCGTCAAGCGTCTGCGGCCGCAAGGTCTGCTCGGCATCCTCGCCACGTTTGTCGGGAGCAATGAGACGCTCGTTCACAAATCCATCCTCGTCCTTGCTCGGGGCATTGCCAAGCGCTTCCGGTTAACCGGCTTCCACGGCTACAGCAGGAGACTTCCATGCCATGCCATAGAGATCGCGGATGCTATCAAGCCGCGACTCACTGTAGCTAGCCCACAGTAGTTGTTTCCTGAGCACTGCGCTGCCGTCTTTTCCATCGAACATGGCAAATGCGGCCCCCTGGAGCCTGCTATCGAGCCGTGAGCGAACAGCGGCGGCGAATTCCTTTCTCTCCCGCCCCGACTGCTCGGCGACGAAGGAAGCAAGGACGCCAAGGTGCCTGTTGAGCCCGTTGACCACCACGAGTTGATAAGCTCTGAGTTCCTCGGCAAGGTCGGGCGCCAGAAGGGGGATCACATCGTCCACCGCCCCTTCCGCCACCCATGCCAGGATGTTCTTTTCAAAGGCCAGGCCAGACAGCGCCTTATGCCGCAGAGCATAGAACGCGGTCTTGAGCTTCAGTCTGTGGCCATCCTCAAAAGCGATGACGTAGCCTTCGATACCCTCTTGGCTTCGCGCGGCCGTAACGAAGTCCTTCATTGGGGCCAACGACTCAAGCGGCTGGATCAACGGCACGTCGAATTGGCCGGCCAGTGATCGAAGCTCCTGGTGCGTTGAATAACGGCCGGTCCGATTATCGCGCGCGGCCAGAAGCGTCAGAGACGGCTGATCATATGCGATCACGACCCTGTTTTCGGGGGAGGTGAATTCGAAAAGCACCGTCATGCCTGCTTCGATGGCGTATTTCGAAAGCTGGCGAACATTCTCTCCGGCATGTGCGAACGCAGCCATCGATTGCGCCGTGACGCCCATGCGCGTCATGAACACCAGTTCATTGCGGACAATGCACGGGTGAACCATCGAACCATCGAGCTTCGACAGAACGAGATGCGGAACTGTCCAGTCGATATCCTCGGGGCGCTGTCTCTCGCCAAGGTTGAAGAACTTGTGAAACGGGCGGGCAATAAGCCTTCCATCCTTGGCGAACTTCAAGCCACGGCATTCAAGCGTCATTGGACTGCGGAAGGTTTCGTCACCCACAAATCCATAGTCGATGACATCGTATTCATCGAAGCGCGTTAAAAAGATGCCGATATTGCCCTGAATATGCGGCAGAACGTCTGTGACGGTTTCGATTATGGGGAACATCATTCGCTCCAAATAAAAAAGGCCGCTTCTTGGGAAGCGGCCTGACGAGTGGATTGCTGCATAAAGCTATCTTCGACAATGCCGCAGGCACGCGCGACGTTCGGACACGGCCAGGGCCGATCCTGAGTTCACTTTATTGTTGGTCGCGAAAAGGTGCACGGCGAATACTCTTGCAAAACCGAGCGCACTAAGAAGACCAAACCATGCTCGAAGTCAATCCCAGTGCTGAATTTCACGGCTCACCGCGCCAGTTCCTTCAGCCCGAAACGGATCAGCTTGGAGGCATCGGCTCCCTCGCCCGCCGTCTTCAGCGCCGCCGATACCGCATTGGCGGCGGTGTCGCGGGAGTAGCCGAGATTGACCAGCGCCGAGACGGCGTCGGTGATCGGCGCCGGCGCCACGCCTTCGCCGAGTTCCTGCTTCAAGCCTATCGTGCCCGAGGCAGCGCCCGCATAGGCCGGAGCCTTGCTCTTCAGTTCGGTGACGATGCGTTCGGCCACCTTCTTGCCGACGCCGGGCGCACGCGAAACCATGGCGATGTCGCGCAGCGCGATCGCATTGGCGAGATCGGCCGGGGTCAATGTCGACAGGATGGCCAGCGCCACCTTGGCGCCGACCCCTTGCACATTGGTCATCAAAAGACGGAACCACTCGCGCTCCAGCCCCGACTGGAAGCCGTAGAGCCGGATCATGTCCTCGCGCACATAGGTCTCGATGAACAGCACCACCGCTTCGCCGGGCGAAGGCAGCGCGGCGAGCGTGCGCGCCGAGCAATAGGCGACATAGCCGACGCCATGCACGTCGACGAGGCAATGATCCTCATCGATCTCGTCCAGCGTCCCCTTGAGCTTGCCAATCATTCCCGACAGCCTCTCATGACGCCAGCGCCAGCCTATAGGCGGCACTTTGCCGGTGATGCGCGTGGCAAATCGCAATGGCCAGCGCGTCAGCGGCGTGTTCGGTGTCGAAGACCGCCTTCGGCAATAACACCTTCACCATCATGTGGATCTGCTTCTTGTCGCCGTGGCCGACGCCGATCACCGCCTTCTTCACCGCGTTTGGCGCATATTCGGCGACAACGAGGCCGGCGCGCGCCGGCACCAGCATGGCGATGCCGCGTGCCTGCCCGAGCTTCAGCGTCGCAACGGCATCCTTGTTGACGAAGGTCTGTTCGACCGCGGCCTCATGCGGCATGGCCTGATGCAGGATTTCGGCGAGCCCGTCATGCAGTTGGCAGAGCCGCGTCGCCAGCGCCGCCTTGTCCTCGGAGCGTACGGTGCCCGAAGCGACGAAGCGCAAGGAATTGCCGAGGCTCTCGATGATGCCCCAGCCGGTGCGCCTGAGCCCCGGATCGATACCGATGATGCGAATCGCGTCCCCCATGCCGTGAGTGTACCTCCGGCGGACAGCGATGCCAGCGAAAAGTGAACAAACCGGAAACGCCCACCCCGCCAACCGGGGAAGGCTTCGAAGTTTCTCAGTTGCGGGCGAAGGCGGTGTTGAGCAGGCTGATCTGGTCCGAGACCGGATTGGGCCGGCGGGCCACGGGCTGCATGTCGACCACCGCGCCGGCGCCGTAGATCTCTTCGTCCATGCGGCGCACCAATGCCTGAAGGCGTAGCGACCGGTTGACGAGGTCGAGGAAATCGCTCGGCAGTTCGGCCCAGCCGGCCGCCTCGTCATGGGCGGAAGCGGTGTCGAGGCGCACCTTGGACTTTTCCGAAGCGACCTGGTCGCGGGTCATCTCGCCGGAATTCGCCGCGCGCTGCAAAAGCAGCCACGAGGCAACCTGCATCAGCCTAGTGGTCAGCCGCATCGACTCGGCCGCGTAGAGCGTGGCTGCCAGCCGCGACAGTTTCTTGGCCTCGGCCCGGCCCTTGCCGTCGAGATACTCCGCCGCCTGTTCGACCAGGCCCATGCCTTCCTGGTAAAGCGGTTTGAAGGAGTGCGAAAACACCCGGCGTTCCGCCAGCTTGACGGTTTTCACAACGCCTTTCGACGGCTCGTTCATTGATAACGCCCCTGCACTTGCAACCGGCCGATTCGGCTCTGTGCCGATACACCCGCGACCTTATAAAACTGAAGCTTGAAAATGCGCTTCGTCCGGTGTGAAGGCAAGCACATGTTTAACAGAAGGTTAACAGCGACCGGCGTCGCGGGAAGCCGCGGGAATGCGGACAAAAAAAGAGCCGCGGATAAGGCGGCTCTCAGGAGTTTAACAGGGAGGCGTCAAACAAAGTGGCTCCAACCACTCGGTAAGAATCCAGATCACTGGATGCACATAGTAAACGCCTGTAAAGCTTAATGGACCCTTAACATCCCTGATATTTTTTGACCCTACACGCTGCTCCTGTGCCGTAACAGCACAGCCGCGCAGGCAAGGTTTCGGCCTCACTCAGGCCTTTTTCCACACCACCGGCAAGGCAATGAAGGCAAACAGCAGCATGCCTGCGTAGAAGCCGATCGAAGATATTCCCAGCAACGGCTCGATCCCCGGATTTCCGGCAAGCAGTATATAAAGGCCGATCATGAGCCCGATGCCGCTGATCGCCGTCAGCCAGAAATGGACGAGGGCCAGCGTCTTTTGCCCGGCAGCCGGAAACAGGTGGTAAAAGAACGCGAAGACCGCCGACATAAGCCAGCCAGCCACCATCGTGTGGGCGTGGGTCGGCATCTGGCCATGGTCTTCGCTGATCGCCATGTGAATGCCGAGTGCCATGCCGCACAGCGCATAGATGATCGCCAGCGTGAAGAAATTCCGTGCTACCCCTTGCATATATTAGTCCCCCGAATTGGCTTTTCCCAAATTGGGAATGAGTGTTGATCGTCAGGCAAGCGCTGCCGCCGCCGGACCTCCGGCGTCGGCACTAGCATCGGCATTGTTTCCGGACGATGTCACGCCCCCCAATGCCGACAATAGCAGAAAGCCGGGCGGCGCGTTCATCATATTAGCGGCGGCTTTCGTTAGCCGGCAGCCTGAAACACAGCCGGTTTTTCCACGACATCGTCCCGAAACAACCGCGGCGCTAAACGCGGCGGCGGCGAAGCGGACGGGCAACGGCCCGCCCTCGCCAGCAACCATTGGGCATCGGGGAGAAAGCCATGGATTGGTATTCCATCGTCAAATTGCTGCACATTCTTTCGGCAACGCTTTGGGTCGGCGGCGGCTTCACGCTGATGGTGCTGGCGACGCTGGCGGATCGAGCCGGCAACATCCAGGGAACGCTGCAGGCGATGCGCGCCACCGGCGAGCTGGGCAACCGCTTCTTCGCGCCGATGTCGATGCTGACATTGGCCTTCGGATTGATCATGTGCTCGTTCTGGGTCGGCTTCTCCGATCTCTGGGTCCTGATCGGCCTTGCCGGCTACGCCACGACCTTGTGCATCGGAATGTTCGTTTTCAAGCCGACTGCCGACCGCATGGGCGCGATGATCGCCAGGGACGGCGTGACGCCCGCGGCCCTGGCCTATGGCCAGCGCATCCTGCGGGCGGCGCGCTTCGACTATGCGGTCATGCTCGTCATCATCACCGACATGGTGCTGAAGCCGACCCTGCACGACGTCGTCATTCTCGCGGGCATGGTGGTGGTTCTTGCCGCCGGTGCCGCCATGGCGCTCAGCCGGCCAAGACGCATGGTGCCCAGCGCCGCCTGACGCGGGCTGGAGTGCTACATGATGCCGGCGATCCCGTCCCACAGAAGCTTCACGGCCACGACCGCCACGGTCGCATAGGTGAAGGGATAAAAAATCTCCGGCCGCATGCGCCGCACCAGCCACGCGCCGGCGATGGTCGACAGCGGCGCCAGCGGCATCAGCACCGCCGATGCCGTCAGATTGGCGGTATCGAACTGGCCGAGCGCGAAATAGGGGATGAGCTTCAGCGCATTGGTGGCGGCAAAGAAGATCGCCGCCGTGCCCGACAGCACCTTGGGGTCGAGCCTGATCGGCAAGGCATAGACCTGGAAGGGCGGTCCGCCGACATGGGCAACGAAGCTGGTAAACCCGGCGACGGTGCCCCATATGGCCGCCGCCACGCGATTGGGTGCGGCGGCATGGTCGGAGCCGTGACGAAACTGCAGGTAAAGCCAGCGCAGCACGAAGACGATGGCGACGGCGCCGACGATCAGCCGCACCGCTTCCTCGGTGACGAGTGCCGCCGTCAGCCAGCCAAGCCCGATGCCGATGACGGCGCCCGGCATCATGTCGACCAACATCTTGCGATCATACACGCCCCACCACGTCCACACCGAGACGATGTCCATCAGGCACAGGATCGGCAGCAGGATGGCGGCCGCCTGCACCGGCGGCATGGTCAGCGCCATCAGCGGCACGCCGACGAAGCCGACGGCGCCGCCAAAGCCGCCCTTGGACAGGCCGACCAGAATGACCGCCGGGACGGCGGCCGCGTAGAACCACGGATCGAGAAGCAGGCCTGACATGGGGAGGGACTGGTCTGGAGGGAAAGCGATCAACGCCTGAATAGCCCAGAATCGCGTGCCCGGCGACCGCAAATATGGGCTGGCCGCGACAAGCCTGGCCGACGGGCTTCGAATAGCTATCGGCGCGCCGAAACCAGCAGGAACATCGGCCGCTCGAGCTCTTCCGCAAGACCCGGCATGGCCGCGATCTGCGCGTCCGTCGGACGGAATTCCTCGACATGCTCGATCGTGAAACCCGTCCCGATCAGCGTGTTGAGCGTGGTGCCGATGGTGCGGTGATGTTTTACCACGCCCTTGGCCAACCAGTCGGTCTTGCGCGGCCCTTCCACCAGATACCGGTCGACAGGCCAGGTCTTTTTCCCCTCGCCATCGATCGACCAGCCGGGATTGGTCGGCGCCATGTAGATCGGATGCTCCGTCGAGAAGACAAAATGGCCGCCTGGCGACAGGGCCTGATGCACGGTCCCGAACAGGCGCTCGACATCCTCGACATAGTGCAAGGCGAGCGAACTGTAGGCGAGGTCGAAGCTGGCCCGCGGCAGGCTGAGCTGGTCGAGGTCGGCTCTCTCATAGGTGATGCCCGTGTCCGGGCCGGCAGCTCTGGCCCGGGCAAGCATCTTCTCCGACAGGTCCAGCCCAAGGACATCGCGCGCGCCTTGCCCGTGCGCCCAGCGGCAAAACCAGCCAAAGCCGCAGCCGAGGTCGACGATCCTCAGGCCTGTGACATCAGGCAGCATCGCGCGCAGCGCCGGCCACTCGGCGGCACCGTCCAGGCCTTCGACCGAGCGGCCAAGCTGGCTGTAACCCGCGAAGAATTCCGGTTGATCGTAAATGTTCTGCGCCATGTTTTTCTCGCTCTTCAGACAGCCATCTGGCGGAAGGCTGACATTTGGTGGACTGGCCGCGCCTTTCCACCATGGCCTCGGGGTGTCAAGCCTATGAGCCCGACGGCAACCCCAGTGGCGGCGGCCGCCGCCGGATCGGCTGTGCCTTGATGATGGCGGTGCTGGTCTCGGCCTTGTCGGCGATCCGGTCGAGAATGCCGTCGAGGTCGCCGATCGAGCGCACGAACAGCCGGGCGACGAAACAGTCATCTCCCGTCACCTTGTCGCATTCGCCAAACTCTTCAATCTCCTCGATCAGTTTCTGGACGATGTGCAGCTTGCCCGGCAAAGGTTTGATCCGCACGATCGCCTGCAGCGTATAGCCGAGCGCCAGCGGATCGATCTCGACGGTGAACGCCCGGATGACGCCGCGTTCCTCGAGCCGCCGCAGCCGCTCCGAAACGCTCGGCGACGAAAGCCCGACCCGGGCCGCCAGATCCTTCAGCGAGGTCCGCGCATCCCTGACCAGGATTTCGAGGAGATTTCGGTCGAGATCGTCCAGCATTTCTTTTTCTCGCAGATTCGAGCGGCTGCCTAATATAATTAGGCCACCTCCTCATATAGCCTTCCCGAGGAGATGGAAAGCCTCGGCGTCGCATGAGATTATGCTGGCTCAACGGGTTCAGAGGCTTATCATGAACGATACTGTACGTGGCACGGTCGAAATGTCGGCCGCAATGGCGATCCTGGGAACGATCGGATGGTTCGTCATCATGTCCGGCCAGCCGATCATGGATGTAGTGTTCTGGCGCTGCGCGTTCGGCGCGCTGACGCTGCTCATCATCTGCGCTTCGCTTGGATTGTTGCGCAACAGGCTGTCGTTGCGCATCGTCGGCCTCGCAGCACTTGGGGGCGCGGCGATCGTCATCAACTGGCTGCTCCTGTTTAGCGCATTCTCACGCGCCTCCATCTCGATCGCCACCGCGGTCTACAACACGCAACCCTTCATGCTGGTCGGCTTCGGCGCGCTGTTGTTCGCCGAGCGGCTGACATTGACCAAGCTGACCTGGCTGGCAATCGCCTTCGCCGGCATGGTGCTGATCGTCGGGGCCGCCCCAGACGCCGGCGATGTCGGCACGAACTATTTCGCCGGCATCCTGATGGCCCTGGCCGCCGCCTTTTTCTGGGCTGTCGCGGCCATCGTCACCAAGAAGCTCAAGGGCACGCCGCCGCATCTGATCGCGCTCATCCAGGTCTGCGTCGGCGTCGTCATGCTGGCGCCCTTCGCCAATCTCTCGCATCTTCCCGCCGACCCATGGAGCTGGGCCATGCTGGCAACGCTCGGCATCGTCCACACCGGCGTGATGTACATCCTGATGTACGGCGCCATCCAGAAGCTGCCGACGCATCTGCAGGGGTCGCTGTCCTTCATCTATCCGGTCGTTGCCATCCTGGTCGATGTCATCGCTTTCGGCCATCGGCTGCATCTTAGCCAGGTCGTCGGCGCCGCCGCCATCCTGATCGCAGCCGCCGGCATGAACCTCGGCTGGACATTGTGGAATCGAGACCGTCCGCCGCGAGCCCGCAGCCGATCAAGTAAGGCGGCACGCCGGCTACCCGGCGGTCAAAAAATCCGATCCTGGCTGTCCGCCTGTTCAAAGCGGGCAGTTTGCTCTATGCCGCAATCCAACCATCTTCGCCCGGCATAGGCGAAACCCGGGATCGAAGAACCATGAATGACGCCACGCCTCCCAACCGCTGCCGCATCGTACTGATCGCGCCACCCGGCGTGCCGGCCGCCCGCATCGCGGCCGCGTTCGACGGCGGCGACATCGCCTCGCTGATCCTGCCCGAGAACGGCATGGACGAGGCCTCCTTCCAGGCCTTTGCCGAACAGGTCGTGCCGGCCGCGCAGGCCGCGGGCGTGGCGGTCATCATTGCTGGCGACACCCGCATCGCCGGCCGGGTCCAGGCCGACGGCATCCATGTCGAGGTCTCCAAGGCCGAACTCGCCGAGACGATCGAGCATTTCCAGGCGAAAATGATGGTCGGCACCGGCGGTGCCAAGACCCGCGACGACGCGCTGGAGCTCGGCGAAGCCAGGCCCGATTACATTTTCTTCGGCCGCTTCGGCTACGACAACAAGCCTGAGCCGCATCCGCGCAACCTGTCATTGGGGCAATGGTGGGCGCAGATGATCCAGATTCCTTGCATCGTCGAGGCCGGTTCCGATCTTGCCTCCGTCGAAACGGTGGCCGCCACCGGCGCCGAATTCGTCGCGCTGTCGAGCGCCGTGTTCGCCGACGGCGTCGATCCGAAGGTGGCGATCGCCCGGGCCAATGCCCTGCTCGACGACACAGCGCCGCGCTTCGAGGATTGACGTGTCCCTGGCAAGGCTTTCCCTTCAGGCCCTGCTTGCGGCGGTGATGATCCAGGCCGCCGCCGCCGAAACTATACCCTTGCCGCAGCGCAAGCCTGAAACCGGCATGCACACCGACAAGCCGATCGAAAACCAGCTGCCGCAGCCAGCCACCACGGCGGAGCCCGCACCGCTGCCCTCGGTCGACAGCGTCAATCCCGACCGCTTCGGCGCCAAGCCGGCGGACGCCGCCTATGGCGCGTTCCAGCGCGGGCTTTACAAGACCGCCTATAATCTGGCCCTGGTCCGTGCGCAGAACGGCGACCCGGCGGCGCAGACGCTGGTGGCCGAGATCCTGTCGCGTGGGTTGGGTGTGCCGATGAACTCCGCCGAGGCCGCCAAATGGTACGCGCTTGCCGCCGAGCAGGGCGTGCCGGAATCGCAGTTCCAATATGCGCTGATGCTGCTCGACGGCCGTTACGTCAAGAAGGACGCGAAGGGAGCCTATGCCCTAATGCAGGCCGCCGCCGAAGCCGGCAACCAGCTGGCGCAATTCAATTTCGCGCAGATGCTGGTCCAGCAGGATCCCGGCGACGCCGGCCTGGCCAAGGCGGTTTCCTACTATGAGCGCGCTGCCGCGACCGGTCTCGCCGACGCGCAATACGCCATGTCGCAGATCTATGCCAACGGCGTCGGCGGCAAGCCGCGCGACGATGCACAGGCACGGCGGCTGCTGGCGCAGGCCGCCCGTCAGAACTACGACACCGCGCAGATCGATCTCGCCGCCTGGATGATCGAGGGCCGCGGCGGCGCGCGCGACCTGAAATCGGCTTTCGGCTGGACGAAACAGGCCGCCGAAGGCGGCAATGTCGCGGCCCAGAACCGCCTGGCAAAACTCTATATGCAAGGCATCGGCACCGATCCGGACCTGGTGCTCGCCGGCGCCTGGTATATCGTTGCCCGCCGCGCCGGCCTCATCGATCAGGAGATGGACGATTTCCTGCAAGGGCTGAGCGATGACCAGACCAAGCAGGCCCTGCAGAAGGCGAACCGCCTGCCCTGAGGACAGCGCGCGCTCATTGCATGTGATCCAGGACGACTTTGCCGAAGGGCGAGCCGCGTTCGAGATGGCGGAAGGCGCCGGCTGCCTCCCGCCACGGCAAGACCTTGTCGATCACCGGCCTCAACCGGTTGACGGCGAGGGCCCGGTTCATCGCCTCGAAGGATTCGCGTGAACCGACCGGAATTCCGCGTGCCCGGACCTGGCGGCGAAAGATGTCGAGCGGATTGATTGCACCCTCGCTGCCACCGAGATAGCCGATCACATTGATCTGGGCACCGCGCGCCGAAGCCCTCAGCGACTGGGCGAAGCTTTGCGGGCCGCCGACTTCGATGATGTGATCGGCGCCACGCCCACCGGTGAGCGCCAGCACGGCCGACGCCCAATCCGGGTCGCTGCGATAGTTGATGCCGTCATGGGCGCCAAGCGCCTTTGCGCGTGTGAGCTTGTCGTCGCTGCTCGACGTGACGATGACGTGTGCCCCGGCGGCAGCCGCAAACTGCACTGCAAACAGCGAGACGCTGCCTGTGCCCAGGCTCAACACCGTCTCGCCGGGCTTCAACCGGCCTTCGGTGAACAGCGCATGCCAGGCCGCCACGGCGGCGCAAGGCAGCGTCGCGGCTTCGACATCGCTCAGGTGCTCCGGCGCAAGGACGGCCGCCTGTTCATCCAGCCTGGCGAACTCGCTGAGCAACCCGTCGATCGGGCCGCCCCGTTGATAGGAGGGCTCAGCCATGGCGAAACTGCCGCCGACCCAACGCTGCCAGAATGTGGCGCAGACACGATCGCCGACCTTGAAGCGGGTCACTTCGGCGCCAACCGCAACCACTTCGCCGACGCCATCCGAAAGCGGCACCAACGGCAGCGCAAAGGCAGTGTGGTAAATGCCACGGGCGATTTCCACATCGCGGTAGTTCAGCGCGGTTGCCCTGACCCTGATGATCATCTCCTGGCGCCCGGGTTCCGGCATTGGCCGCTCGACCAGTCTGAGGTTGTCGAAGCCGCCCGGGTGCTGCAGTTCGATGGCCTTCATTGTCTTTCCTTTCCGTCTGGAGCTCATGGAAAGGAAAATCGCTTGCCTTGGTCCTGATTTCAAATTCATAATAATCAGGATGATTATGCATTTGGAGCAATGTTGGAGATGCTGGAGGAATTACGCACGCTCGTCCTGTTCGCCGAGGAGGGCTCGATCCAGAGCGTGGCCCGCCGCCTGCCTCTGACGCAGCCTGCCGTCACGCGTCAGATGCAGCGACTGGAGGATATGCTCGGGACGACGCTTCTCGATCGCCGGCAGAAGCCGCCGCGCCTGACCACGGCGGGACTGGAGGTCTTGGAGCGCGCGAAAGACATACTGGCTTCGGTCGAGGCTCTGAAAGCCTTCGCCGCCGACACCGAGCCGCAAGGCGTGCTGCGTGTCGGCCTGGCACATGGCCTGTCCGACGCGGGCGTTGCGGGCGGTATAGCCAGCGCGGCTGGGGCGTTTCCAAAAATATCCTTGCGGCTCAAGACCGGCTGGAGCGCGGAACTGATCGAGCAGTTCGAACGCGGCCAACTCGACATGGCGATCGTTCTGCGATCCGCCGATCATCAAGGCCCGGACGCGCTTGGCACGGAACGCCTCGCCATCATAGCGCCGGCTGGCACCACCAAACCCCGTCTCACGGACGCCGCCTGGGCTTCCAGGCCCTGGGTGCTTAGTCCCGAGCCTTGCGACGCGCGTCAGAGGCTCCTGGCCATTTTGGGCGGCGAACGGCATCGGCTCGTTATAGCGGCGGAAATTCAGGACCCGGCGATGCAGATGGAATGGGTACGTCGGGGACACGGCCTCGGCCTCATGCCGTCGCGGCTCGCCGCGCGCGGACTTCCCGACGACCTCGCGCTTGTCGATACCGGAGATCTCGATCTTTCATTGCAGGTGGTGGCCCTGCGCTCTCCGCACCTCAACCGCCTTGCAAAGGCCGCGCAGGCCATTGAAAAGACCGTCGGCGATGTCCTGGAGGTCGAGACCTGACGCCGGCTTGCCGGCCGGAGCCGATCCGCCCTCCCTTGCCTCTCCGGGCGATTTGTGGTCTTGGAGCCTTAAATCGCTTGTCACGGCGAACATCCCATACCAACGGCCTGGCCGTTGGCAGCATCCCGGATCCCATCATCATGGCCAAGATCAATGGCAACGAAATCCGTCCCGGCTATGTCATCGAACACGATGGCGGCCTCTGGGTGGCGGTCAGGACCAACACCGTCAAGCCCGGCAAGGGCGGCGCATACAACCAGGTCGAACTGAAGAACCTCATCAACGGCACCAAGCTCAACGAGCGCTTCCGTTCGGCCGAGACGGTCGAGCAGATCCGGCTCGACCTGAAGGATTTTTCCTTTCTCTACGAGCAGGAAGACGCGCTGGTGTTCATGGACACCCAAAGCTACGAGCAGCTCGAACTGAACAAGGATTTCGTCGGCGACCGCGCCGCGTTCCTGCAGGACGGCATGATGGTGACGGTTCAGCTCTACGAGGAACGGCCGATCGGCATTTCGCTGCCCGACTATGTGACGCTGACCATCACCGAGGCGGATCCCGTGGTGAAGGGCCAGACCGCAGCGTCCTCCTACAAGCCGGCGGTGCTGGAAAACGGCATTCGCGTGCTGGTGCCGCCCTTCATCGGCGCCGGCGAACGCATCATCGTCGACACCAACGAAATCACTTACGTGCGCCGCGCCGACTGATGCGTGCCGCCCAGAAGTGGCCCCGGATTTGGGTCACCGGCATGCATCGAGACAGAGTTTAAAGCGCCGCACCAGGAAGAAGCACTATGGCACGCTCAGCCCTCCTCAACGTCATGGTCCAGGCCGCAATGAAGGCCGGCCGCTCGCTGTCGCGCGACTTCGGCGAGGTCCAGAACCTGCAGGTCTCGATGAAGGGGCCCGGCGACTATGTCAGCCAGGCCGACCGCAAGGCCGAGGACATCGTCTTTGCCGAATTGTCGAAGGCACGCCCTGGCTACGGCTTTCTGATGGAAGAACGCGGCGCGGTCGCCGGCGATGACAGCCAGCACCGCTGGATCGTCGATCCGCTCGACGGCACCACCAATTTCCTCCACGGCATTCCGCTTTTCGCAGTCTCCATCGCGCTCGAGCGCCAGGGCCAGATCGTTGCCGGCGTCATCTACAATCCTGCCATGGACGAGCTCTACACCACCGAGCGCGGCGGCGGCGCCTTCATGAATGATCGCCGCCTGCGCGTCGCCGGCCGCACGAAGCTTGTCGACACGGTGATCGGCTGCGGCGTGCCGCATCTCGGCCGCGGCCACCACGGCAATTTCCTGGTCGAGCTGCGCAACGTCATGGCCGAGGTCTCCGGCGTCCGCCGCATGGGCTCCGCCTCGCTCGATCTGGCCTATGTCGCCGCCGGGCGCATGGACGGGTTCTGGGAAGTGGGCCTGTCGGCCTGGGACATCGCCGCCGGCCTGCTCTTGATCCGCGAAGCGGGCGGCTTCGCCTCCGACATCGATGGCGGACAGGATATGCTCGACACCGGCACGGTCGTCGCCGGCAATGAGATCATCCAGCGCGCATTGCTGAAGACGGTGAAAAAGCCGCTCCCGCCGCGCTGAACGGCCGCAGTCGCAAAACCGCAAACAAAGCTTGAAATACTGTCCGGCGGTTGCCCAGATAAAGGGTGACGCTAGGACGATAGATGATCAACACGCCGTCACAGATCGAGATTCCGTTCATCGGACGCTGGCATTATTCGCGCGCCGAGATGATCGCCGACGGGATCGTCCATGCGGTGGGCATCGTGCTGGCGATCACGGCCGGCTCGGCGCTGCTGGCGCTCGCCGCCTTCCGGGTCGGGCCCGGCGAATACATCGCCGCCGTCTTCTATGTCGTCTCGCTGCTCACTGTTCTGTCGGTATCGTTGACCTACAATCTGTGGCCGGTGACCTCGCCCGCGAAGTGGATCTTGCGGCGTTTCGATCATGCCGCGATCTATCTGTTGATCGCCGCCACCTACACACCCTTTCTCGCCCAGTTGGGAAACTCGCCGCTGGCGCGCTGGATGATCGTTCTGGTCTGGGCCGCGGCGGCAACGGGCATTGCCATCAAGGTGTTTTTCCCCGGCCGCTTCGACAGGCTGGCGATCGTCTTCTACCTTGCCATCGGCTGGAGCGGCGTCATCCTTGTCAAACCGCTCGTCGAGACGCTGCCGACCACGTCGATCATGCTCATCGTCGCCGGCGGCGTCGTCTATTCCTGCGGCGTGATTTTCTTCGCCTGGAAGGCGCTGCGCTTCCACAACGCCCTGTGGCACGGCTTCGTCGTCACCGGCGCCGGTCTGCACCTGGCGGCCATGGTCGACTGCCTGGTCATCAACCGCCTTTGAGGCGCCGGCTCCTAAGGCTACCTGTGGCAATATTGCCAAGCACCATTCAATTTGGTCACAATTCCGTTTAGAGTCGCCACCTACGTGATCGGCGGCAGCGGCATCGGAAACGGGGCACGGATGGCTTTTCTCAGATCCTTCGGCATGGGCAGGCGCTCCGACGTACTGGTCTACGATCCACACAAATTGTCGAGTCCGCAGGTCTTCCTGCTCACCATGGTCATCTTCCTGGCCATCGTCGCCTTCATCGCCGCCATCTTGACCCGCCAGGTCACCACCGCTTTCGTCACCAATCCCGGCCTCAATGGCCTCATCGTCGGCGTGCTCGTCGTCGGTATCCTGCTGGCCTTCACGCAGGTCGGCCGGCTGTTTCGCGAGGTGCGCTGGGTCAACTCCTTCCGCGCCGGCTCGGAGACGACGGAACCGGTGCTGCTGGCGCCGATGAAGGCGATGATCGGCCGCTCGTCGTCGATGGCCTTTTCGACCTCATCGATGCGCACAATGCTGGATTCCATCGCCACGCGCCTTGACGAAAGCCGCGACACCTCGCGCTACCTGGTCGGCCTGCTGGTGTTTCTCGGCCTGCTCGGCACTTTCTGGGGCCTGTTGAATACGATCGGCTCGATCCGCGAGACCATCGAGTCTCTCGATCCCGGCACCGGCGATGCCGCGGCGGTGCTCGATTCGCTGAAGCAGGGCCTGTCGGCGCCGCTGGCCGGCATGGGCACCGCCTTCTCGTCCTCGCTGTTCGGCCTCTCCGGCTCGCTCGTGCTCGGCTTCCTCGACCTGCAGGCCGGCCGCGCCCAGACGCGCTTCTACACCGAACTCGAAAACTGGCTGTCCTCGGTCACCGACCTGTCGTCCGACATCGTCGTCTCCGACGCGGCCAGGACCGAACCCTCCGACGAAATCCGCCTGTTGTCGGAGCGGCTGCGCAGCATGCAGGAGAATGGCGGCGGCTCCAACCCGCGCGTCGCCACCGCCATGGCCAATCTCGCCGACGGCATTTCCGGCCTGGTCAAGAACATGCGTTCCGAGCAGCAGATCATGCGCGATTGGGTCGAGGCCCAGTCCGACGAGCAGAAGGCGATGCGCAACACGCTGGAAAAGATCGCCGACGCGCTGAAGAAGCCCGGGGTGCACTAGCATGGCGCTTGCCAGGGGCCGGCGTACCGATCGCCGCATCGATTATTGGCCTGGCTTCGTCGACGCGCTGTCGACCCTGTTGCTCGCCATCATGTTCCTGCTCACCGTCTTCGTGCTGGCGCAGTTCCTGCTCGGCCGCGAAATCTCCGGCAAGGACACGGCGCTGTCGCGCCTCAATTCGCAGATCAACGAACTGACCCAGCTTCTGGCGCTGGAGCGCTCGACGGCGCAGGACAAGGAGGATTCGCTCGCCAATCTGCAGGCGTCGCTGTCGGCGGCTCAGGCGGAAAAGAGCCGGCTCGAACAGTTGCTGGCACAAGGTGCCGGCGCCGGCGACGCCGCCAACCAGCGTGCCGCCGAGCTGGGCGGCGAACTGGACAGCCAGCGCCAGATCAGCCAGCAGGCGCTGAGCCAGGTCGAGATCCTCAACCAGCAGATCGCGGCCTTGCGCAAGCAGATCGGCGCGCTCGAGGATGCCCTCAACGTCTCCGAAACGCGCGACCGCGATTCCAACACCAAGATCGCCGATCTCGGCCGTCGCCTGAACGTGGCGCTGGCGCAGCGCGTGCAGGAATTGAACCGCTACCGCTCCGATTTCTTCGGGCGCCTGCGCGAAATCCTCGCCGATCGCGAGAACATCCGCATCGTCGGCGACCGCTTCGTGTTCCAGTCGGAAGTGCTGTTCCCGACCGGCTCCGAAGTGATCAACGATGCCGGCAAGGTCGAGATGAAGAAACTCGCCGACGCCATCATCGAATTGCAGAAGGAGATCCCGCCGGAGATCAACTGGGTGCTGCGCGTCGACGGCCACACCGACAACAAGCCGCTGTCCGGCAATGGCCGTTACCGCGACAATTGGGAACTGTCGACGGCACGCTCGACCTCGGTGGTCAAGTTCCTGATCGAGAACGGCGTGCCAGCCAACCGGCTGGTCGCCGCCGGCTTCGGCGAGTTCCAGCCGCTCGATCCCGCGGACACCGACGAAGCGCGCAACAAGAACCGCCGCATTGAACTGAAGCTCACCGAACGTTGATCCATCATCACGCGAACTCACGCGAAATTGTTCGCCAGCTCAACTCTAGGGCGCAGTGATCGGCCGGCAAGGCCTGAAAAGATTATCTTTTTTTAATTACACTTCGCGCCAAAGCACTCCTAGCTTGCCGCACAGGGCCGGGAACCGCCGGCGATGCCTCTCCCATCGCGACGCGACGGAACCGGACGGCCCACGTTCGGAACGCGGAGCGGCAAGACCGCTCCCTTCCCAGCAAAAGGAGGCGCCGTCATGCGCTCTTCAGCATCTCTCAAGACTGCAATCCTTGCCGCAATTCTGATCGCCGCCCCGCTTGCCGGCGCCTATGCCGCTGGCCATCACAAGGGCGCTCTCGACGCGACCGACCCGACCGACATGACGGGCCCGCGTGTCGAGGCGCTCGTTCAGCAGGTTCAAGGTGTCCACCAGGGCATCGCCGACGCAAGGCAGGCCAAAAACATCACCCCGGCCGTCGCGGAGCGCCTGGAAATGCGAACGGCCCGCATCGGTCAGGCCGCCGAGAAGATAGCCGCGTCGGATCACGGCAGGATACCGGCCGCGCAATACCATGACCTGCTGCGCCGGCTCGACAATGTCGACCAGCGACTGAGGGTCGATACCGGCACCGGTTTCCTGATGGGCGACGGCTCCGACGGCGGAAACTATCCGAACGGCTGAGGCCATCTGCCTGGAAGCGTCCCAGAGGAAGGGACCAACTGGCGTCTTCGGGACCCCAATCCCGCGGGCGTCCTTTTTCCTCGCCAGCCCATCTACCAACCGAGCCAGACCGCGATCAGGGCGACCACCGCCGGAACGGTCTGGATGAACAGGATCTTGCGGCCGACCGTCGCCGCGCCATAGAGACCGGCAACGGCCACGCAAGCCAGGAAGAAGACCTTGACCTGGAAACCGGCGGAGCCGAGGTAAAGCCCCCAGATCAGGCCGGCGGCGAGGAAGCCGTTGTAGAGGCCCTGATTGGCGGCGAGCACTTTGGAGGCGCTGGCGAATTCCGGCGTCAGGCGGAATGTCTTGTGCCCGCGCGGCGTGTCCCAAAGCACCATCTCGAGATAGACGATGTAGGCATGGATCAATGCCACCAGCCCGACCAGGATGTTGCCGATCATTCCGCTCCCCTTCATGCGTCGCCGGCAGCATTTCATGCTCGACCTCGCCTGCGCAAGCTGCATCCGCCGGATGGTATCCGAGGGTTGCCAATGCTTTTGCGTTGGTGTCTTTTCGCGCCGTCCTCAATCACGGAAGCCGCCATGTCCTTTCACAAACTCGACGACCTCGGCCACAAGCTCGAAGCGCTTGAACATGCGCTGGCCATCCTCGGCGCCGATGAAGCGACCCACATGGCCGTCGGTGGCGGCGAGAAGCGCGCCGAGGCGATGGCGGCCCTTGCCGGCATGTATCACACCAGGGCGACCGCACCGGAAATATCGGACTGGATCGCCGCCGCTGAAGGCGAGGCATTGGACGATGAGCAGCGGGCGGCTCTCGCCGAGCTGCGGCGGCAGTACACCAACCTGACCTGCCTGCCGGTCGAGTTCGTCGAACGCCAGACGACGGCGCGCATGCGTTGCGAGCAGCTATGGCGCGACCTGCGCGCCAAGAACGACTGGGCTGGCTTCCAGCCGGCGCTCGAGGGCGTGGTGGCGCTGGTGCGCGAAGAGGCGGCCCTGCGCTCCGACGTGCTAGGCCTTGCCCCCTATGACGCGCTGATGGAGCAATTCGACCCTGGCAACCGCACGGCTGACATCACTCCTGTCTTCGCCGACCTGAAGGCCTTCCTCAAAGGCTTCGTGCCTGAGGCGCTGGCGATCCAGGAAGCGCGGCTGCGCAAGCATCCGCTGAAGCCGCTTTCGGGCACCTATGCGATCGACCGGCAGCGCGAACTCGGCCTTGCCATGATGGCCGCGGTCGGCTTCGACCTGACCCACGGCTCGCTGTCGGTGTCGCACCATCCGTTCTGCGGCGGCGTGCCCAGCGACGTGCGCATCACCACCCGCTACAAGACATCGGATTTCCTGTCGGCGCTGATGGGCGTGCTGCACGAGACCGGGCATGCGCTCTATGAACAGAACCTGCCCAAGGCATGGTCGCACTGGCCGCTCGGCAAGGCCCGCGGCATGGCCGTGCATGAAAGCCAGAGCCTGTTCGTCGAAAAGCAGATCGGCCGCAATCCCGCCTTCTGGCGCTGGGCGCTGCCGGTGGTGGAAAAGCATCTCGGCGAAGCCTGGTCGCTCGACGATATCCTGCCACATGTGCATCGTGTCGAGCGTGGCCTGATCCGTGTCGACGCAGACGAAGTGACCTATCCGCTGCATGTCATCCTGCGTTACGAACTGGAGCAGGAGCTTGTCTCCGGCCGCCTGGAGGTGGCTGATCTGCCCGAAGCCTGGGATGCCAAGATGCGCGACTATCTCGGCCTCTCCACCATCGACAATCCGGCCGATGGGCCGATGCAGGACGTGCACTGGCCGGGTGCCGCCTTCGGCTATTTCCCCTCCTACACGTTGGGCGCGATGATGGCGGCGCAGCAATGGGCCGCGCTGGTGCGCGAACATCCTTCAGCCGACGACGACCTGGCGAAAGGGAATTTCGCGGCCATCAACGGCTGGCGTCGCGAGAAAATCTGGTCGCAGGGGTCGCGATGGTCGACGCCGGACCTGCTCGAACGCGCCACCGGCGAAAAACTCAACGCCATGTATTTCACGGAGCATTTGCGCAAACGATACGGAACTGCGTGAGGCGACGCTGTAGTCGCCGGCCGAAACGCGCCCGCTATTCAGCCGCGCCCCTGAAGGCGCTGGCGCCGGTCTCGAATTGCAGCTTGGCCAGCCGCGCATAGATGCCGCCCTTGGCGACCAGGCTCTGATGCGTGCCTTCCTCGACGATGCGGCCGCCATCCATGACCAGGATCCTGTCGGCCTTCAGCACCGTCGCCAGCCGGTGGGCGATGACGATGGTGGTGCGCCCCTGCATCAGCCGCTCGAGCGCCGTCTGCACCAGCGTCTCGCTTTCGGCGTCGAGGGCGGAGGTCGCCTCGTCGAGCAGCAGGATCGGCGCATCGCGCAGGATGGCGCGGGCGATGGCGACCCGTTGGCGCTGGCCGCCCGACAGCGTCACGCCACGTTCGCCGACCGGGCTGTCATAGCCATGTTCGAGCTTGAGAATGAATTCGTCGGCAAGCGCATCCTTAGCCGCGGTCTCGATCTCGGCCTCGCTGGCACCTGGACGGCCAAAGCCGATATTGTCGCGCGCGCTCGCCGCGAAAATGGTGACATCCTGCGGCACGATGGCGATGCGCTCGCGCACCGAAACCGGATCAGCTTCGCGCACGTCGACGCCGTCGATCAGGATCTTGCCGGTTTCGGGATCGTAGAAGCGCAGGATCAGCGAAAAGACGGTGCTCTTGCCGGCCCCTGAAGGACCGACGATGGCCACCGTCTCGCCGGGTTTGACCGAAAAACTCAAGCCATGGACGGCGGCGCGGTCGGGTCTTGCCGGATAGGAGAACGAGACATCATCGAAGATGATCGCGCCTTTGGCGGCCGCAGGCAACGGCTTCGGATCGGCAGGCGCCTGGATCGCCGGTGTCTCGGCCAATATCTCGGTCAGCCGTTCGGCGGCGCCGGCTGCTTGCGCGAGTTCGCCCCAGACTTCCGACAGCGCGCCGAGCGCGCCGGCGGCGAACACCGAATAAAGCAGGAACTGCCCGAGTGTGCCGGGCGACAGATTGCCGTCAAGCACGTCGCGCGAGCCGAACCACAGCACCGCAACGACCGAGGAGAAAATGGTAAAGATAGCGAAGAAGGTGAGGAAGGAACGTGCGAAGATAGAGGCCCGCGCCGCCTCGA
This sequence comes from Mesorhizobium sp. M8A.F.Ca.ET.218.01.1.1, assembly GCF_004791165.1. GTDB lineage: Bacteria > Pseudomonadota > Alphaproteobacteria > Rhizobiales > Rhizobiaceae > Mesorhizobium. The sequence goes on from NZ_SRUZ01000002.1 coordinate 245,336, forward strand.
AGGCCGCTTCCACCGCACCCGAAAACCGTCCAGTGACCAGTGTCTCATTGGTGAACGCCTGCAGCGTGCGCACCGCGCCGATCTGTTCGCTGGCATAGGCTGTAGCGTCGGCAAGCGTGTCCTGCGCCTGCCTCGACTTGCGACGCACCGAGCGGCCAAAGGCGACCAGCGGCAGCACGATGACCGGTATCGCGGCAATGACCAAGCCGGACAGTTTCGGGCTGGTGACAACCATCATCGCCAATGCGCCGAGGCCAAGGATGACGTTGCGCAGCGCGACCGAGGCCGTGGCGCCGACCGCCGATTTGACTTGTGTGGTATCGGCGGCAAGCCGCGACACGATCTCGCCGGACTGGGCGGTGTCGAAGAAGGCAGGCGACAGCGTCGTCACATGGGCAAAGACATCGCGTCTGATGTCGGCGACGACGCGCTCTCCGAGCGTGATGACGAAATAGTAGCGGCCGGCCGATGCCGCCGCCAGCACGGCGGCCATCGCCACCAGGGCGGCGAAGTATTCGGCGATGAAACTGGTGCTGGACGACGAGAAACCATGGTCGATCATGCGCCGCACCGCCAGCGGCAGCGCCAGCGTCGTTGCCGCTGCGATGACCAGCGAGATGAGGGCGCCGACCACCAGCGTGCGATATCCAGTGATGTAGGGAAACAGGCGCCTGAGCGGCTTGAGCGAGCGTCGGCGCTCGTCTGCGCTGCTTGATTGCGCCATCTCGGTGTTTCCTCTAGCCGCCTCAGCTTCATGCGCCTTGAATATGCGCTTGCCGCGGCCTTGTGATTCAATTCCGGCTGATGTATAGGCACGCCGACCGTTTTAGAAGCCGTGGCTCCTCAATAGCTGCGGCTTCGAGTTTTAAAAAGAGGCGCATCGACGCAGGCTTATGCCCGTCAGCCGCGCCGGCAAGCCAGGAACCGAGCCATGAAGAGCGCAATCCATCCCGACTACCACACCATCAAGGTCGTCATGACCGACGGCACCGAATACATGACCCGTTCGACCTGGGGCAAGGAAGGCGATACGATGAACCTCGATATCGACCCGACCACCCACCCGGCCTGGACCGGCGGCCAGCAGACCCTGCTCGACCGCGGCGGCCGCCTGTCGAAGTTCAAGAAGCGTTTTGAGGGTTTCGGCCTCTAAGCCGCATCGGGCTTTCGCAGATCAAGAACCCGCCTTCGAGGCGGGTTTTTTGTTGACCAGAACCATCTTCCCCTCTCCCCGTCATAAAGCTGTTCTTAAATATCACAGGCCCGCGCTGCCCCTCACCTGCCTGCCGGCATCCTCTCCCCGTATAGTGACGGGGGAGAGGGGCTCCGTCCTTGGCGGCTTCACCAGATGTTAAAACTATGGGAAGTTCAAGGCTTCTCTACTCGGCCAGCAGCTCCCGCAGCGCCATGCGCTTGTAGGCGGCGACCAGCCTGTCGCCTTCTTGCCGCTCGACCGAGATCGCCAAGCGCATGACCGCCTCGCCCATCTGCCAGACGAGAAACGCCGTGGTCTCCAGGGAGACGGGGTCAGCGCCGGGGCGTAGCCGCTTCAGCACCGCGACCAGGAATTCGGCATTGGCCCGGCTGTCGGCGAGCTCGAGCTGGCGCAGCGCCTTGTCTGCTTGCGTACCAGACCAGATGTCGCGCATCACCGGCTCGGCCAGGAACAACCCGTAATAGATGTCGACCAGCTCCGAGAACGCCCGGCCAAGCCCTTCGGCGTCGTTGACGTCTTTCAACGCCGCCGAAATGCAGGCCTGGCTTTCCACGGTGTAGCGTTCGGCCAGCGCCCAGACGATCGCCCGCTTGTCCGGAAAGAATTGGTAGAGCGACCCGATCGACACCTCTGCCCGTTCCGCCACCTCGCCCATGCGCATGGCATCGCTGCCTTGCTCCGCGATCAGTGCCGAGGCGGCGGCCAGCATGCGCTCGACCCGCTCGCGGCTGCGCTGCTGGCTCGGCGCCCGGCGTGGCGAGGCGATCTGATCGTTGGCCGCTGTGCCGTCCATGACTGTCTCCAACAAACCCGCTCGGCAAATCGCCGGGAATGACTTGACTTACAAAATACGAGGGTTTATCACGTTTTGCAAATGTGAGGATTGCTCATGTTTTGACGCGGAGAAGATGACATGACTGATACCAAACCAATCCTGATCCTCGGCGGCACCGGCAAGACCGGCAGCCGTCTCGCGGCGCGGCTGACCGCGCATGGCGTGCCGGTACGCATCGGCTCGCGCTCCGGCGCGCCGCGCTTCGACTGGGAAGTTCCCGCCACCTGGGGACCCGCACTCGATGGCGTCGACGCCGTCTACATCAGCTACTATCCGGACCTCGCCGTGCCGGGTGCCGCCGAAACCGTTGGCGCCTTCTCCCGGCTTGCGGTGGCCAGTGGCGTCACCCGGCTGGTGCTGCTCTCGGGGCGCGGCGAGCACGAGGCCCAGCGCGCCGAGGAGATGCTGAAGGCCTCGGGCGCGGAGTGGACGATCCTGCGCTGCGCCTGGTTCTCGCAGAACTTCTCCGAAGGTTTTCTCATCGAGCCGCTGCTGGCGGGCGAGGTGGCGCTGCCGGTCGGGCCTGTCGGCGAACCTTTTGTCGATGCCGACGACATCGCCGAAGTGGCCTTCGTCACGCTGACCGAGCCCGGCCATGTCGGCCTGCTCTATGAACTAACCGGACCGCGGCTGCTGAGTTTCGCCGACGCGGTCGCAGAGATCGCAAGGGCCGCCGGGCGCGACATCCGCTTTGTCAGTATCTCGCATGACGAATTCACCACGGCGGTCGCCGCGCATGACCTGCCGCCTGAGTTCGCCTGGCTGCTCAACGAGCTGTTCACGCAAGTTCTCGACGGCCGCAACGAGGCCCTCGCCGACGGCGTCCAGCGCGTGCTCGGCCGCCAGCCCAGGGACTTTTCCGCCTACGCAACCGAAACCGCCGCAACCGGCATCTGGAGCAACTGACATGATCGCCAAACTTCTCCCCAGCCTCACCTTCATCGCGGCCCTGGGCGCAGGCGTCGTCGGCGGCGTGTTCTTCGCCTTCTCCAATTTCGTCATGCCGGCATTTGCCCGTCTGCCGGCGGCGGGCGGCATCGCCGCCATGAATTCGATCAACGTCACCGTCATCACGCCGATGTTCATGACCGCCCTTTTCGGCACAGGGCTGATCTGCCTGGTGCTCGTCGCCGGCGCGATCATCGGCTGGAGCCAGCCGGGTTCGTTCTGGCTACTCGCCGGCGCGCTTATCTATCTTGTCGGCAACCCGATCGTGACCATGGTCTTCAACGTGCCGCTCAACGATGCACTGGCCGCAGTCGATCCAGCCAGCAGCAATGGTGCCGCGGTCTGGTCCGACTTTCTCAGGGACTGGGTGATGTGGAACCACGTCCGCACCGTCACCGCCATCGTGGCGATGGCATCCTTCTGGTTCGCCTCGCGTTGACATGTTTGCGGGCCGCCGCATCGGGCGTTGCGGCGGCCGCAAGCATTATCGGGAGAAGAGCCGTGAACGACCCCTATTCGACCATGCATCGCGATCGGCGTTGGCCTCGGTGCTGCCCTTGGCGCGGCGATGGATGATTCGGCCCTCGGCGTCGGCGTGGGCATCGCGATCGGTGCCGGCATCGGTGCTGTTTTCGGACGCCGGCCCGGAAAATGATGGTCCTGCTTTCGCAGCAAAATCTCAGCTCTTCGCCTTACGGTCGGCGTGGCCGAGATCACGATTCGGATCGATCACATCGCGGACCAACTGCTTGAGTTTAGCCGCGTCCGGAAAACCGCCGTCGCGCTTGCGGTCCCAGACCAGCACATCGTTGCAGGAGATGGTGAAGATGCCGCCTGTGCCCGGCACCAGCGTCACCTCGCCGAGATCGGTGCCGAAGGTGGAGAGCAGCTCCTGCGCCATCCAGCCGGCACGCAACAGCCATTGGCATTGCGTGCAGTAGGTGATGCGGATGGCGGGCAACTGAGCTTTGCTCATGTCGGATCGGGCTTCACTCACGCCGCGCTGAGCTTGGCCAAGGTCTCGTCATCGACTTCGAAGTTGGCGTACACGCTTTGCACGTCGTCATCGTCCTCGAGCGTCGCAACCAGTTTCATCAGCGACTGCGCCCGCTCTTCGTCGACCGGGACATTGTTCTGCGGGCGCCAGATCAGCTTCACCGATTCCGCCTCGCCGAGCGAGACTTCCAGTGCCTTCGACACCTCGCCGACATTCTCGAAGGCGCAATAGATGGTGTGGCCTTCCTCGTCGCTTTCCACGTCGTCGGCACCGGCTTCGATCGCCGCGTCCATGATCTTGTCGGCGCTGCCGGCCGAGGCCGGATAGTAGATTTCGCCGGCGCGGTCCCACATGAACGACACCGATCCGGTTTCGCCGAGCGCGCCGCCGGCCTTGGTGAAGGCGGCTCGCACATTCGACGCCGAGCGGTTGCGGTTGTCGGTCAGTGCCTCGACGATCACGGCGACGCCACCTGGGCCATACCCTTCGTAGCGCACGGCTTCGTAATTCTCGGCATCGCCCATCGAGGCCTTGTTGATGGCGCGCTGGATGTTGTCCTTCGGCATCGACACCGCCTTGGCGTTCTGGATCGCCAGGCGCAGGCGCGGATTCATCGATGGATCGGGCGTCCCGCTCTTGGCGGCAACGGTGATTTCGCGCGCCAGCTTGGAAAACATTTTCGACCGCACCGCGTCCTGACGGCCCTTGCGGTGCATGATGTTCTTGAACTGTGAATGGCCAGCCATGGCACCCCTGTCGTGTTCGGCTAGAGCGTCTTGCCGCGAGATGCGTCACCTCGCCTTTGCAAAAGGCTCGAATTCAAAAATTTCAGAACGACCCTGATGCGTCCGGGTGGACGCGCGGCGCTCCTTGTCGGAATGGCCGGCTTATAGATAAATCGGCTCAATTCGTCCAGCCGCGCCGCGCCACGGCGATCCCGGCCGTGTCTATGCTTCCAGATCGGACTTCAGCCGGTCGATGATGCTGAGCGCGTGGCCGGCATACTGGCTGATCCAGCGGTCGTGGATCTGCTTGATCGGCAGGGAATTCAGATGGTTCCAGCGCTCGCGTCCGTCACGACGCGCAACGATCAGATCCGCCTCCTCCAGCACCTTGAGATGCAGCATGACGGTGCAGCGGTCGATGGCGGGAAAGGCATCGCACAGCATGCCGGTGGTCTTTGGCTCGTCTTTCAACTGATCCAGTATTTCGCGCCGGCGCGGATGCGCCAGCGCCTTGAAAACATTGTCGTCTTGCGATCGGCTTGACATGTTATGTTTCTATAACATATCGTTGTCGCGATCAAGCAAGGAGCTGTGGATATGTCTCTTGGATTCAGTGTTTCAGGGCGCATCGGCAAACCGGTCGCCGAAGTCTTTGACGCGGTCGTCAATCCGAAGAAGCTCAGCGGCTATTTCACCACCATCGGCGGCGCCAGCGCGCCATTGGTTGCCGGTTCGGGTGTCGTCTGGTGGGGCAAGGTGCCGGTCGAGGTCGACGAAGTGGTCAAGGACAGCCGCATCGTGCTGCGCTGGGATGCCACCGACACCGACGGCAAGCCCGCCTACAAGACCCGCATCGAGATGAATTTCGAGCCGCTCGACGATGGCGGCACCTTCGTCACCATCGCCGAGAGCGGCTGGCAGGAAGGCGCGGTCGGCCTGAAGAAGTCCTACCTGAATTGCGAGGGCTGGTCGCAGATGCTGGCCTGCATGAAGGCCTACGTCGAATACGGCATCAATCTGCGCGACGGTTATTACCGCAGCGAGATGAGGGGCGAACCCGCCAGCGAGGCCAATGTTTGAACGACGATAGGAAAAGGGGAGAACCCGCGATGACGAAAGTAAGGCCATTCCTGATGTTCGAGGGCAAGGCCGAAGAGGCAATGACCCTTTATTGCGGGACCATTCCCGACAGTAGCATCCTCGACGTCACACGTTACGGTTCCGGTGAAGACGGCGCGGAAGGTATGCTCAAACTGGCGCGCGTTTCCATCTGCGGCCTGGAGGTGACGGTCTATAACAGCCCTGTTCACCACGCTTTCACCTTCACGCCGTCGTTCTCGCTCTATGTCGACTGTTCCTCCGAACAGGAACTGGAGCGCATCGTCGAAACCTTGGCGAAGGGAGGCGGCTTCCTGATGCCGCCAGACAACTATGGCTTTAGCCGCCGCTTCGCATGGCTGAACGACAGGTTCGGCGTCTCCTGGCAGATCAACCTGCCATGACGGAACGCCAGTTGAACCAGCCAACCAGCACCCCAACAAGGACGGGAACCATGACCGCGAAGATCACCGGCGGCATCAACATCGCCATGAAGGTGCCGTCGCACCAGTACGAAGCGACGATCGCCTTCTACCGCGACGTCGTTGGCCTCAAGCCGTTCACCGCCAAGCCGCCGGCGATCGGCTTCGAACTTGGGCCTAACCGGCTGTGGATCGACGAAGTGCCGATGATGAGCCAGGCCGAGATCTGGCTGGAGCTTTTCACGCAGGATTTTCCGGGCGCCGCGGATCATCTGGCCAAGGCAGGCGTTGTGCGTTGCGATGCCATCGAGCCATTGGGCGAGGGTTTCCGTGGTGGCTGGATCACCAATCCGGCCAACATCATTCATATGGTGCGCGAACCCGACGCCTGGTGAGCGTATTCGAAAGGAGATCGCCATGGAAATCCGTGAAACACCGACAGCCGAAGCCGCCATGCTGATCCGGCGGCCGGTCGCTGATGTTTTCGAGGCCATCGTCGATCCGGCGATCACGACCCAATTCTGGTTCACCCATGGCAGCGGCCGGCTTGACGGTGGCAAGCCTGTTCAGTGGGAGTGGCGCATGTATGGCGTCTCGACGACCGTCGACGTCAGCGAGATCGTCCGGGACAAGAAGATCGTCATGACGTGGAGCGACCCGCCGACCACGGTGGTCTGGACCTTCACTGAAATGCCTGGCGAGGCGACATTCCTCGAAGTCCGGAATTTTGGCTTTACCGGCCATGGGGACGAGCAGGTGAAAGAAGCGGTCGGCTCAACCGGCGGCTTCACGCTGGTGCTCGCCGGCGCCAAGGCCTGGCTGGAGCAGGGCCTGACCCTGAGCCTCATCGGTGATCGTCACCCGAAGGGGGTACCGGCAGGTTAAACGACTCAGGATCGCCGTTTTTCCTGTTCGATCACATGGTGGCGGAGCACGCGATTGATCTCGGTTTGATAGCCCCCACCTCCGACATGTTCCTTGAACCAGGAGAGCACGTCGGCATCGAGCCGAATGGTCACCGGCTGCTTAATTGGGCGGTAAAGATGCCCACGACGGGCATGTATCCAGTTCTCGGCCGGAGCCTCTGGAATATCGGAAGTATCAATCTCGCTGTCAGGCAAATCGGCCAGCTTTGCAAGCTGGTCTCGCTGGTCGTGGCTAAGGTCCTTCCTGCTCATAGCGCCTCCTTTCATGCGGCGTCGCTTTCCGAGCCCTGACAATCCGAACCCGCTCTTCAGCTTCGCGATCCGGGTAGGTATGGACAACCAGCAGAACCACTACGGTTTTGACCATCCCGATCGCATGCCATCGTTGCTCACCGTCTTCGAAGCGGTCAGGCACGATAAGATGAAGCGGGTCATCGAACACCTTCTGGGCGAGATCGAATGCAACCCCATGTTTGGCAAGGTTGCGTCTGGCCTTTTCAAGGTCCCATTCAAATCGCAAAGCGGGCAGCCTCGATTTACATTACTGTACATACAATTCGGTAAAAATCGAGTCAAAAGTCAGACTGTGGCGTCCGCGCTCTAATGCCCGTCGCCGGATTTCGCTTTCTTGCGCCGCCGCGCCAGCATGTTGAGCCCCTCGACCAGCGCCGAAAAACCCATCGCCGCGTAGATGTAGCCCTTGGGAACATGATAGCCCATGCCGTCCGCGATCAGCGTCATGCCGATCATCAACAGGAAGCCCAGGGCCAGCATGACGATGCTGGGGTTCTTGGCGATGAAGTTGGCCAGCGGACCCGCCGCCAGCATCATCACGCTGACGGCCACGATCACCGCGATGTACATGATGGCGATCTCGTCGGTCATGCCGACGGCGGTGATGATGGAATCGATCGAAAAGACGAGGTCGAGCAGCAGAATCTGGAAGATCGCGCCGGCAAGCGAGATCTTGAGCGTCTCTCCCATCATCGTGTCCTTGTGGTCGTCGGGATCGACCGTGTGGTGGATCTCCTTGGTCGCCTTCCACACCAGGAACAGGCCGCCGGCGATCAGGATCAGGTCGCGCCAGGAGAAACCGTGGCCGAACGCGGTGAAGACCGGCGTCGTCAGTTGGACGATGACCGAAATGGTGGCGAGCAGCACCAGGCGCATGATCAGTGCCGCCGAGATGCCGAGCCGGCGCGCACGAGCCCTCTGGTCCACGGGCAGCTTGTTGGTCAGAATGGAGATGAAGATCAGATTGTCGATGCCGAGCACGATCTCGAGCACCACCAGCGTCAGCAAGGCGACCCATGCGGTTGGATCGGAAACGAATTGAAAATGCGGCGCAAGAAATTCGATAAGCTGCATGGAGGTCGTTGTCCCCTCTTTTAACGATCTGAAGCAGATGTCGTCGGCAGTTAGGTACTGCGCGCGCCTATATCAATGTCACGACCAGAACGACGGAGCCGTTTCTTCCAGTCTCGGCCCGCGACGAAACGGCGCGATCTTCTCGGTCAGTCCGGTACGATCGGAAATATTGACACCGACCCCACACAAGGTCGCCGGGCCGGTCGCTGCCTCGAAACGCCCTTTCGGTACTTTCGACAGGAACCGGTTGAGTGGTTCCTCCTTGTCCATGCCGAGCGAGGAATCATAATCGCCGCACATGCCGGCATCCGACAGATAGCCGGTGCCGCCATTGAGGATCTGGTGATCGGCGGTGGGCTGGTGCGTGTGAGTACCGACGACCAGGCTGGCGCGGCCGTCGACGAAATGCGCGAAGCACATTTTCTCCGAGGTCGCTTCCGCATGGAAGTCGATGATCACCGCATCGGCCTGCTCGCCGAGCGGACAGGCTGCAAGCTCACGTTCGCCGGCCTGGAACGGATCGTCGAGCTCGGGATGCATGAATACTCGGCCCATGATGTTGGCGACCAGCACGCGCGCGCCGTTTTTGGCGATGTAGACGCCGGAGCCGCGCCCGGGCGTACCCTTGGGAAAATTGGAAGGCCGCAGGAACCGCTGCTCGCGCGGCGCGAAGGCCAGCGCATCGCGCTGATCCCAGACATGGTTGCCGGTGGTGACGACATCGGCGCCTGCAGCGATGGTCTCCCGAAAGATCTCTTCGGTGATGCCGAAGCCGCCGGCGGCATTCTCGCCGTTGACGATGACGAAGTCGAGTTTGAAGTCCGAGATCAGGCCAGGCAGCTGTTCCCACACCGCCGTACGTCCCGTTTTTCCAACCATGTCACCGAGGAAGAGAAGTCTCATATGATCCTGCACCGAAAGTCAGCGAAGCAAATGCCGCATGACATCCGCGAAAAGATCATGCCTCCATTATCTACAATTTTGGCGTGAAGCGGCGCAACCCGCTCTCGGTGAGTATTTCCGGGATGATCACGTCATGGTTCTCGTCCGGAACCTGCGCCACTTCCTGGCAGTCGAAGGCTATGCCGATCAGCCGGGGCGTATGCCCCTTGTCGACGAGCTTCGCGATCGCGCGATCGTAATAGCCGGCGCCATAACCGATGCGGTGGCCGCGTGCGTCGAAAGCGGCGAGCGGCACCAGCATGACCGAGGGGTCGAGAACCTCGGCCTCCGCGTGCGGTCCGATCGTGCCAAAACCCATGTCGACCATCGGCGCGCCACGCACCAGTTCGCGAAAGACGATGGTGGTCTTGTCGAGAATGGCAGGCAGGCAGAGCCGTGCGCCCCGCTCACGCAAGGCGAACATCAGCGGCCTGACATCGACCTCCGAGCGCATCGGCCAGAAACCGGAGACGATCTGGCCAGGGCCGATCTCCAGATGGTCGCGCGCCGTCTCCGCCATTGCGAGCGCGGCCTCGACCCGCCAGAATTCGTCGAGCGCGTCGCGGCGAGCGAGTGCCTCGAGGCGTAGCTGCTTTTTCAGGTCTTTGGGAGAGGTCATGCGGCCAAGGTAGAAAAGGTCAGAGCTGTGTGAGGTCTCAAGCGCGACGTTTTCCACCGCATCATCCACCAGGATGGGTGGACGCCTTGCGACAAGTGACGGTCCACACAACCGGTGGAGAGGTCGATCCCGGGTGCCTACAAAGTAGGTGGGCGCCGTGTGAGAAAACCCACGGGTCTTCCCAGGGACAGCTCCCTAAGGATCGTTAAGGCCCCGGGGAAAAGTGTCTCCTGCCGGGAAGCGCAGACCGCCTCTATCAATATAGGCCGATGGTGGCCCAAGCGCCAGAGAGACGGTGCTCTTTCCGCACCGGTCGGCATCATCGCCTTTGCAGACCCGCCCTTGCGCGGACCGGAGGGCCTCCTTACGGTTCCCGGAATGAACCAAGGAGCAAAAATGCGTTTCGAAGGCACGGCGGCCTATGTCGCCGACAAGGATCTGATGGTGGCGGTCAACGCGGCGATCGCGCTGGAACGGCCGCTGCTGGTCAAGGGCGAGCCCGGCACCGGCAAGACCGAACTAGCCCGCCAGGTGGCGGCGGCACTCGGCCTCGACCTCATCGAATGGCATGTCAAATCGACGACACGGGCGCAGCAAGGTCTCTACGAATACGATGCCGTGTCGCGGCTGCGCGACAGCCAGCTCGGCGATGTCAGGTTCAATGACATCAAGAACTACATCAAGCGCGGCAAGCTCTGGCAGGCGTTCGCGGCTGGCAAGAAGGTCGTGCTCCTCATCGACGAGATCGACAAGGCCGACATCGAATTCCCCAACGATCTCCTGCAGGAACTCGATCGGATGGAGTTCTTCGTCTACGAGACCGGCGAGACCATCCGCGCCGCCGTCCGCCCGATCGTCATCATCACCTCCAACAACGAGAAGGAACTGCCGGACGCCTTCCTGCGCCGCTGCTTCTTCCATTATATCCGCTTTCCCGACGTCGATACGCTGCACCGGATCGTCGATGTCCATTATCCCGGCATCAAGCAGAACCTGGTGCGCGCGGCCCTCACCCAGTTCTACGAAATTCGCGACGTGCCGGGCTTGAAGAAGAAGCCGTCAACCTCCGAGGCATTGGACTGGATCCGCCTGCTGGTCGCCGATGACATCGCGCCCGAGGATTTGCGCGCCGACGCCAAGAACGCGCTGCCCAAGCTGCACGGTGCCCTGCTGAAGAACGAACAGGATGTGCATCTGTTCGAGCGGCTGGCCTTCATGGCCAGGCGGCAGCAATAGCAAGGCAGCAATAGCACTTTCCCCTGATGTGGACCGTTGCCGCCGGCCGCAGAGCACGTCAGCATCGGCCAGAACCCTTCGGAGGAGATGAAATGTCTGAGATTGTTGTCCGCCCGCTCGCGCAATCCGACCACGCCGACTGGCGCCGCTTGTGGACCGACTATCTGACCTTCTATGAAACCAAGCTGCCGGAAGAGGTCTACGCGATCACCTGGAAGCGGCTGTTCACGACAGGCGAATTCGAGCCGAAGGGTTTTATCGCTACCCTCGACGGCAAGGCCGTCGGCCTCACCCACTACCTCTATCACCGCTCCGGCTGGTCGGAGAAAAACAATTGCTACCTGCAGGACCTGTTCGCCGACCCGGATGTGCGCGGCAAGGGCATCGGTGCGGCCCTCATCGAAGCCGTGAAGCAGGAGGCCGGCAAGATCGGGGTGAAAAACGTCTACTGGATGACGCACGAGACCAACGCCACCGCGCGCAAGCTCTACGACCACGTCGCGCGCAGGACCGGCTTTATCGAGTATGATCTGTTGTAGTCATGTTCATCCCCTTCTTCCTTGAACTGAAGGCAGCGCGCGTTCCCGTTTCGCTCAGGGAATACCTCTCTCTGCTCGAAGGGCTGGAAGCCGGGCTTGTCGATTATGACGTCGAGGGTTTTTACTATCTCGCCCGCGCCGCTTTGGTGAAGGACGAGCGCCATATCGACCGCTTCGACCAGGTGTTCGCGCATGTCTTCAAGGGCATCGAGGCGCTCGGCGGCCCGGATGCCGTCGACGTCGCCGATATTCCCGAGGAATGGCTGCGCCGGCTCGCCGATAAGCACCTGACCGAGGAGGAGAAAAGACTGGTCGAGGCGCTTGGCGGCTTCGACAGGCTGATGGAGACGCTGAAGCAGCGGCTCAAGGAACAGAAGGGCCGCCACCAGGGCGGCTCGAAATGGATCGGCACGGGCGGCACCTCGCCCTTCGGCGCCTATGGCTACAACCCCGAAGGCGTGCGCATCGGGCAAGCTGAAAGCCGCAACCGGCGCGCGGTAAAAGTCTGGGACAAGCGCGAATTCAGGAATTTCGACGATGCCGTCGAACTCGGCACCCGCAACATCAAGATCGCGCTGAAGCGTCTGCGCCGCTGGGTGCGCGAAGGCGCCGAGGAAGAGTTCGACCTGCCCGGCACCATCCACGCCACCGCCGAGCACGGCTATCTCGACGTCCGGACACGGCCCGAGCGCCGCAATGCGGTGAAGCTCCTGATGTTCTTCGATGTCGGCGGCTCGATGGACGATCATATCAAGAGCGTCGAGGAGCTGTTTTCGGCGGCTCGCGCCGAATTCCGCCAGCTCGAATATTTCTATTTCCACAACTGCCTCTACGAAGGCGTGTGGAAGGACAATCGCCGCCGCCATTCCGAGGTGATTCCGACGTTTGACCTCATCCACAAATATGGCCCCGACTATAAGGTCATCGTCGTCGGCGATGCCTCGATGAGCCCTTACGAGATCGCCCATCCCGGCGGCTCGGTGGAACACTGGAACCCCGAGGCCGGAGCCGTTTGGCTCGGCCGGCTCCTGCAGCAATGGCCGAACGCGGTGTGGCTGAATCCGGAGAGTGAAAGGAATTGGGGCTTTACGCATTCCATCGCCATGATTCGCGACATCTTTGGCGGCCGCATGTTCCCGCTGACACTGGCCGGATTGGAAGGCGCGACGAAGCAGCTTTCCAGAAAGCATTAGTTGTCGGAGATACAGGACAAGGTTGGCGCTGCCCCTCATCGCCCTGCCGGGCACTTCTCCCGTATAGTGACGGGGAGAAGGAAGCTGGCCGTGGCCTCGATGCCCATCTTGCAATGCCGGCGATTGGCGAAACCGGCGACGGGAGCACCCCTCTCCCCGTCACTGTACGGGGAGAGGATGCCGGCAGGCAGGTGAGGGGCAGCACAGACGCCGAAAGCTAGCAAGCGATTCGACCTTACAATGCCAGGCACTGGGCAGGTCTGTAACAAATGCCTATGTTGGGGCGAATATCCGGTTGCAACCAAGAACGAGCCGACAAGGCTGAGGAGATCAAATGGACACCCACACCTACCCCGTCACCCGCACCGATGCCGAATGGCGCGCCCGGCTGACGCCGGAGCAATATGCGGTCATGCGCAACCACGGCACCGAGCGGCCGGGAAGCTGCGCCCTGCTCTATGAGAAGCGTGCCGGCACTTTTTCCTGCGTCGGCTGCGACCAGCCGCTGTTCCAATCCACGCTGAAGTTCGAAAGCGGCACCGGCTGGCCGAGCTTCAACGATCCCGTTCCGGGCTCGGTCGAGAACACCGTTGACCGCAGCTACGGCATGGTCCGTACCGAGTGCCACTGCTCTCGTTGCGGCAGCCATCTCGGCCATGTCTTCGAGGACGGCCCGCCGCCGACCGGCCTGCGCTACTGCATCAACGGCGTGGCGCTGAAATTCGAGCCGGCGGCCTGACCTGTCCCGGATATGACCTCGCAAAGGGCGGCTTCGGCCGCCCTTTTTCGTATGGAGCAATTCCAGGAAAGTGGGACGCGGCTCAGGCGACTGCCGTCGCAATCAACCAAAGCGCCGAGCCAAGCATCATCAGTTGAGCCTTGAAGCCACCGGCCTTCTCGGCCGCGCGCCAGACCGCAATGGTCAGGAAGATGTTGTAGGGCACAGGCAGGAAATGCACCATCAGCACCAGCCAGAGCGGCAGTTTCAGCCCGAGCAGGACAAGCGCCAGCGCCGACGAGGCGACGCTGATCAAGGTGCCGACAAGCAGCGTGTCGCGCCAGAACAGGCGGCCGAGCGGCGCTTCGCCTCTCCAGCGCGTACGGAAAAAGTCCGTCATGACCGGCGACCTATCTCTGCCCCAGAACGTCGGTCACGGCTTCCTCGAAGCGTGAGCATTCCCTCACCAGCCAGTCGGTCATGGCCGGCCAATTGTCCTCGGAGTAGCAGTTCACCCGCCACATTGAGTTGATGCCGAGCCCCTCACAGCTCTGTTCGGGTTTGAGCTTCAGCCTGGCCTCGATCGCCGGTTGAAACGGTTTCAGCCGCGACCACGAGTCCGTGGCGCCGAACTTCTCGTTGCGCCCGAAGAAGACGCCGACATGGTTCTGCGCCGGCGCGACATACATGGAAAGCACCAGTGCGAAGTCGGGCAGCCCGCGCTGCCAGAACCAGGGTCCGCGCCGCGCCAGCCGGGCTCTTTCTTCCGGATGCCGTTCGGCGAACAGCGACCAGAAGCCGCGATGGCGGAATTCCGAGGCGCGACGGCCGCCGAAGTCGAATTCGCTCATGGTTCGAACCGTATCTCCGGCAACCGCATCGGGCGCCGGCCGCGAGCCTTACTCCATGCCGAGCGCGGCCATGTAGAGATCGAGGATGGCGTCCTCTTCCTGGCGTTCGGCCTGGTCCTTCTTGCGCAGCCGGATGATGGTGCGGATTGCCTTGGTGTCGAAGCCGGTGCCCTTGGCCTCGGCGAAGACTTCCTTGATGTCGTCGGCGATCGTCTTCTTTTCTTCCTCGAGCCGCTCGATGCGCTCGATCAAGGCACGCAGCTGGCCGGCGGCAACAGTCTGGCTGGTCTCGGTGATATCGTCGGCCATGTTTTTCTCCAAAGGAACGGTCCTGCCCCGCGACTCGGGAAGCAGCGGCGGCAAATTTGAGCCGGTTCGATGCCCGACCACGGGCGGCGGGTCAAGCTGTTATCGATGAAGGAACCGAGGCTGCCGCCATGATGCGGACAGCCACGCGGCCAGGGCGCAGATCAGCTGAAGGCTATCAGCAGATCTTTGGCATCGATCTGGTCGCCGGCCTTGACCAGCACCTCGGCGACCGTGCCATCGCGCTCGGCATGCAATGCCGTCTCCATCTTCATCGCTTCGATGGAGAGCAGCACGTCGCCGGCCTTGACCGCCTGGCCGGCGGCAACCGCGAGCGCCGAAACCACACCCGGCATCGGCGCCCCGACATGCGCCTCATTGCCGGGCTCGGCCTTGCGGCGCGCTTTGGCGGCGGAAGCGCCATGCGCGCGGTCGGGCACCTTCACACGCCGCGGCTGGCCGTTGAGCTCGAAGAACACGGTGACCATGCCCTTGTCGTCGACATCGCCGAACGCCTGGCAGCGCACGACCAAGGTCTTGCCCTTTTCGATGTCGACGAAGATCTCATCTTCCGATTTCATGCCGTAGAAATAGGTCGGCGTCGGCAGGACGCTGACCGGGCCGTAGGTTTCCTGGGCGGCGACGAAATCGGAAAACACCTTCGGATACATCAGCCACGAGGCGAACTCGTATTCCGACAGCTTGCGGTCGAGCTTGTCCTCGATCTCCTTGCGGCTCTTCTTGAGGTCGGCCGGCTTGAGCAACGAACCGGGCCGCGCCGTGATCGGCTTGTCGCCCTTAAGCGCCTTCTTCTGCAGCGCCTGCGGCCAGCCGCCCGGGGACTGGCCGAGGTCGCCGCGCAGCATCGAGACGACCGAGTCCGGGAAGGCGATGTCGCGGGCCGGATTCTCGACATCGGCAACGGTCAGGTCCTGGCTCACCATCATCAGCGCCATGTCGCCGACGACCTTGGAGGACGGCGTCACCTTGACGATGTCGCCGAACATCAGGTTGACGTCATGATAGGTCTGCGCCACTTCGTGCCAGCGTGTCTCCAGCCCGAGCGAACGCGCCTGTTCCTTGAGGTTGGTGAACTGCCCGCCCGGCATTTCGTGCAGGTAGACCTCGGAAGCTGGACCTTTCAGATCGCTTTCGAAGGCGGCGTACTGGTTGCGCACCGCTTCCCAGTAGAACGAGATTTTCCGAATCCATTGCGGGTCGAGGCCCGGATCGCGTTCGGTGCCCTTCAGCGCTTCGACGATCGAACCCAGACATGGCTGCGAAGTGTTGCCGGAAAAGGCGTCCATCGCCGCGTCGACGGCGTCGACACCGCTTTCCACCGCCGCCAGCACGGTTGCCGCCGACAGGCCCGATGTGTCGTGGGTGTGGAAATGGATCGGCAGGTCGGTCGCCTCGCGCAGCGCCTTGAACAGCACGCGGGCGGCACTCGGCTTCAACAGGCCGGCCATGTCCTTGACCGCGATGATATGGGCGCCGGCGGCCTGCAATTCGCTGGCCAGCCCGACATAATATTTCAGGTCGTACTTGGCCCGCGCCGGATCGAGAATGTCGCCGGTATAGCACATCGCCGCTTCGATCAGCTTGCCCTCGGCGCCCACGGCGTCCATGGCGACACGCATGTTCTCGACCCAGTTCAGGCAGTCGAAGACGCGGAACAGGTCGATGCCGCCCGCCGCTGCCTGCTTGACGAAATGCTGCACGACATTGTCGGGGTAATTGGTGTAGCCGACGCCATTGGCGCCGCGCAGCAGCATCTGCAGCAACAGGTTGGGGGCGGCTTCCCGCACCAGCGACAGCCGTTCCCATGGATCCTCGGTGAGGAAGCGCATGGCGACGTCGAAAGTGGCGCCGCCCCAGCATTCCAATGAAAGAAGTTGCGGCAGCGCCCGCGCATAGGTGCCGGCGATGCCGGCAATGTCGTGCGTGCGCACGCGCGTGGCGAGCAGCGACTGGTGGCCGTCGCGCATCGTCGTGTCGGTGACCAGCACTTCCTTCTGCTCGCGCATCCAGGCAGCGAATTTCTCCGGCCCGAGCACGTCGAGTTTCTGCTTGCTGCCGCTCGGCACATTGCCGTTGAGATAGGGCACCACGGGCGGCGCCGCGTCCGCCTTGGGCGTCGGCCGGCCGCGCGTCTCGGGATGGCCGTTGACGCTGACGTCGGCCAGATAGTTGAGCAGCTTGGTGGCGCGGTCCTGCCGCTTGACCTGCTGGAACAGCTCCGGCGTCGTGTCGATGAACTTCGTCGTATAGGAATTGTCGGCGAAGCTCGGGTGATTGATGATCGCTTCGAGGAAGGTGAGGTTGGTGGCGACGCCGCGAATGCGGAATTCGCGCAAGGCGCGGTTCATGCGGGCGATCGTCTCGGCCGGCGTCGGCGCCCAGGCCGTCACCTTCTCCAACAGCGGATCGTAGAAGCGGGTAATGACCGCGCCGGAATAGGCCGTGCCGCCATCCAGACGGATGCCGAAGCCGGTGGCGCCGCGATAGGCGGTGATGCGGCCATAGTCCGGGATGAAATTGTGTTCGGGATCTTCCGTGGTGATGCGGCACTGCAAGGCATGGCCGTTCAGCCGGATGTCCCGCTGCGCCGGCACGCCCGATTCCGGCGTGCCGATGGCGAAGCCGTCGAGGATGTGTATCTGCGCTTTCACGATGTCGATGCCGGTCACCATTTCGGTGACGGTGTGCTCGACCTGGATGCGCGGATTGACCTCGATGAAATAGAACTTGCCGGTATCGGCATCCTGCAGGAATTCGACGGTGCCGGCGCCGATATAGCTGGTCTCGCGCGCGATCTTCAGCGCGTAGCCGCAAAGTTCCTGGCGCAGGTCCTCGCTGAGATAGGGCGCTGGCGCGCGCTCGACGACCTTCTGGTTGCGGCGCTGGATCGAGCAGTCGCGCTCGAACAAATGCACCGCATTGCCGTGCGTGTCGCCAAGCACCTGCACTTCGACATGGCGGGCGCGCTCGATCAGCTTTTCGAGATAGACCTCGTCCTTGCCGAAGGCGGCTTTCGCCTCGCGCTTGCCTTCCATGACCTCGCGGGCGAGGTCGGCCTCGGAACGGATGGCGCGCATGCCGCGCCCGCCGCCGCCCCACGAGGCCTTGAGCATGACCGGATAACCGACCGTCTTGGCAAGTTCCTTGACCGCCTCCATATCGTCAGGCAACGGCTCGGTGGCCGGCACCACGGGCACGCCGACCTCGATGGCGAGATTGCGCGCGGCGACCTTGTTGCCCAGGCGCCGCATCGTGTCGGGCTTCGGTCCGATGAAGGTGATGCCTGCTTGCGCGCAAGCTTCGGCGAATTCGGGGCTTTCCGACAGGAGCCCGTAGCCGGGGTGGATGGCGTCGGCGCCCGAAAGCCTGGCGACGCGGATCACCTCCTCGATCGACAGGTAGCTCTCGATCGGCCCCATGTCCTTTTTGAGATGCGGACCGCGCCCGACCTGGTAGCTTTCGTCGGCCTTGAAGCGATGCAGTGAGTATTTGTCTTCCTCGGCCCAGATCGCCACGGTTTTGAGGCCCAGCTCATTGGCCGCGCGAAAGACGCGGATGGCGATTTCTGACCGGTTAGCGACGAGGATCTTCGTGATGGCCAAGGACTGGGCTCCAGCAGCGGAAGGGACGGGAAATCGGGGCAATGATTAGCGTGAAAATGCTGCAGTGCAAACAAAATCGACGTTGGTTTAAACCGATTTAAATCAATTATTCGGCCAACACTCGCATGCATTCGTCCGTATGGGCGGAACAATGGCGACAATTTCGATCCTGGATGCGATCTTCCCGGCTGGCTAAGGAACGCTGGCAGGGGTGTCACGGCGCCAGCGGGCATCAAAGAAAATGCCCGGCGCGAGGCGCCGGGCATCGTTTGGTTTCGGATCCGAATGAATTACGACTTCGGGAACCAGGAATACTTGCCGTCGTCCTTCTTCTTCCATTCGTACATGATGTAGCCCGGCAGCTTCGGATCGCCCTTGGCGTCATAGGCGAGATCGCCCAGGACGGTCGGGAACGGGCCGTTTTCATGCATCGCCTTGGCGACGGCCTGCGGATCGTTCGTCTTGGCGGCGGCAGCTGCCTCGGCGACCACCTGCACGGCGGCGTAGGCGTAGAGCGTGTAGGCTTCCGGCTCGAAACCCTGCGCGCGGAACTTCTCGACGAGCTCCTTGTTGGCCGGGATCAGGCGCGGGTCGGGGCCGAACGTGTTGAGCGTGCCGGCGACGGCGTCGCCCGCGATCGCGGCGAGTTCGTCCGTCACGATGCCGTCGCCCGACATCATCGGTGCCTTGAGGCCCTGGTCCGCGGATTGACGGATGATCAGGCCGGCTTCGGTGTGCAGGCCTCCCCAGTAGATCAGGGTGACGCCGGCTTCCTTCATCTTGGCGATCAGCGCCGAGAAGTCCTTGTCGCCGACATTGACGCCTTCATACATCACTTCCTTGATGCCCGCGGCGTTCATCGCCTTCTTGGTTTCGTCCGCGAGGCCCTGGCCATAAGGGGTCTTGTCATGGATCACGGCGACTTTGGCATCCTTGAAGTTCGCGGCGATGTAGCCGCCGGCGATGCTGCCCTGCTGGTCGTCGCGTCCGCAGGTACGGAACACATTCCACAGGCCGCGCTCGGTGAACTTCGGGTTGGTTGCGGCCGGCGTGATTTCGACGATGTTGTTTTCGGCGTAGACTTCGGAGGCCGGGATCGACACGCCGGAGTTGAAGTGGCCGATCACAAACTTGACGCCGTCGCCGACGAACTTGTTGGCGACCGAGATGCCCTGCTTCGGGTCGGAGACGTCGTCGCCGATTTCGAGCTTGATCTGCTCGCCGTTGATTCCGCCCTTGGCATTGATCTCGGCGACCGCCGCTTCCGCGCCCTTCTGCAGCTGCGCGCCGAAGGCCGCGTTCGGACCGGTGATCGGTCCGGCGACGGCGAACATTACATCAGCCCACGCGTTGCCGCCGAACGCGACGAGCGCGGTCAGGGCCACGGCGGACAAAAGTGACTTTTTCATTTAAACGCTCCCATTAACGGAGTGGGCGTGGATGAAGCTTTCATGCGATGCCCACCCTTATCGCAGAAAGCATAGTTTGCCG
Organism: Mesorhizobium sp. M8A.F.Ca.ET.218.01.1.1; assembly: GCF_004791165.1. Lineage (GTDB taxonomy): Bacteria > Pseudomonadota > Alphaproteobacteria > Rhizobiales > Rhizobiaceae > Mesorhizobium. Next base: position 265,389 of record NZ_SRUZ01000002.1, read on the forward strand.
ATTTTCAGGCACTTGTCACGCCGATTCATCCCTGACGCGGCGTTAATGATGACCGTCAACCTTTCGGTTTCCAGCTCAAGATTGAAGCTCTTTCGTAGAGCCAATTATACTGTGTGACCATCTGGTGGGTTCGTGTGTATTGATAGCCGACAAAGCCCAGTATCATCAGCACGACTGTGTCGACGATATAGTAATGCAGCGAGAACATCGTACCGTCGAACAGCGCGTGATGGATGAAGCGGATGCCGATGCCGAGCCCGAGCAGATAGGCAAACAGCTGGATGAAGCTGCGCCATGTCTGGGCGCTGGCCTTGCCGGTCATCCATGCCGCCCATCCGCCGAGCAGGCAGGTGACGAAGAAGAACTGCCAGATCGACGGTTCCTCGTAGAGAATGCCTTGCATGGGAAGTCTCCTGAACTCAGTGATGTCCGCCTTCGAGATAGGCGGCGCGCACTTCCGGATTGGCGAGCAGCTCCTTGCCGGTGCCGCTCATCGTCACATTGCCGTTGACCATGACATAGCCGCGCGTGGCGAGCTTGAGCGCGCCGAACGCGTTCTGCTCGACCAGGAACACGGTCAGCCCCTGGGTGCGGTTCAATTCGCGGATGGCATCGAAGATCTGCTTGACGATCAGCGGCGCCAGGCCCAGCGACGGCTCGTCGAGCAGCAGCAGTTTCGGCCGCGCCATCAATGCGCGTCCGATCGACAGCATCTGCTGTTCGCCGCCCGACAAGGTGCCGCCACGCTGGGCGATCCGCTCCTTCAGTCTGGGGAACAGCGTGAACACCTTCTCGACGTCCTCGCCGTAATATTTGAGGTTGTCGAGGCTGGCGCCCATCTGCAGGTTTTCCATCACCGTCATGCGCGGGAAGATGCGCCGGCCCTCGGGTGACTGGGCAATGCGCATTCGTGCGATTTCGTGCGTCGGCAGCTGGGTGATATCGGTCCCGGCGAAGGTGATGGTGCCGGTGCGGGCGCGTGGGGCCCCGAAGATGGTCATCATCAGCGTCGACTTGCCGGCGCCGTTGGCGCCGATCAGCGCCACGATCTCCCCTTGCTTGACGGTGACATTGACGCCGTTCAGCGCCCGGATGTTGCCGTAGTAGGTCTCCACGCCCTTGATATCGAGCAGCGTTGTCGTGGCCATCACTTGCCCCCTCCACGCTTGCCCTGAACGGGCTTGCCTGTGCTCGCGGCCTTGCCGGAAGCATGACTCGTCGCCACCTTGCCCGCATCGACGCGGCGCGAGAATTCCGTATCCTTGCCCTGACCGAGCAGCTTCGCCTGCTTGACCCACTCCTCGCGCGCGATGCGCCCGTCAAAGTCGAGATAGGCCTCGACCGCCTCGACGTCGGCCTTCTTCCAGGCGCCGATCTGGTCGAAGTGGAAGATGCCGTGTTCGTTGAGCTTCTTCTCGTTGACCGTACCGATGCCCTTGATGCGGGTCAGATTGTCGGCCTTGCCGCCACGGGGGGCAGCGAGGCGGTTCGAAACACCTTCGGCCTTCGTGGCAGGCGCCTTTGCGGCCGTTTTCCTTGGCGCCGCCTTCTTCGCGGCGGACTTGGCCGGCGTCGGGGTCGGCGCGACAGGCCTGCTTGCCACGGTGGCGGCGCGGGCGTCGACCTGCGCTGCCTTCGAGGCGCCTTTCGACACGGTCACCCGTTCGCCTTCGCTATGGCCGACGGTGTCGCTCACCGGCCCGGCCAGATACGACGCCGATGTCCCCGGGCCATGCGTGGAGTCGGGGCCGATATCGAGCTGTTCGATGACGTCCTCGTCGCCGACTTCGGTGAGCACGGTCTCGACCTCCTCGTCATCGACGCCGAGATAGGCGGCGATGACGCGCGGATCGGTGCGCACCGACTGCGGATTGCCGTCGGAGATCTTGCGGCCATATTCCAGCACCACGACGTGGTCGGAAATCTGCATGACCACGGACATGTCGTGCTCGATCAAGAGGATCGAGGTGCCGGTCGTATGCTTGATTCCCATCAGCAGTTCGTTGAGAGCCGCCGATTCCTTCGGGTTGAGGCCGGCCGCCGGTTCGTCGAGGCACAGCAGCTCAGGACCGGTGCACATGGCGCGCGCGATTTCGAGCCGCCGCTGCGCGCCATAGGGCAAGTCGCCTGCCGGATCGTCGGCACGATCGACGAGATCGGCCTTCTCCAGCCAGTGCTTGGCAAGCTCTACCGATTCGGCCGAGGCCTTGCGGTAACCGCTGAAGCCGAACAGGCCCAGGATCGTATAGCCCGAAGCCTTCATCAGCTTGTTGTGCTGGGCGACAAGCAGGTTCTCCAGCAGCGTCATGCCCGAGAACAGGCGGATGTTCTGGAAGGTGCGCGCCACCTTGGCTCGCGCCGGGATCTCGTGGTTGGGCAGCCGTTCCAGCAGGTAGCTGGAACCGTCGGCCCGGTTGAGCGTGATCATGCCTTCCGACGGTTTGTAGAAGCCGGTGATGCAATTGAACACCGTGGTCTTGCCGGCGCCGTTGGGACCGATCAGCGCGGTGATTTCGCCGCGCCTGGCGGTGAAGGACAGGTCGCCGATGGCGACCAGACCGCCGAACTTCATCGACAGATGCTCGACCTGCAGGATGGCGTCGTTCATTTGCGTGGTCGCATTCATCAGCCGTGGCCCTCCTTGGTGAAGGAGCCTGAGACAGCCCTTCGCTCCTTAAGGAAGGCGGTTGGTTCACGACTGCCGACAAAGCCGCGCGGCTTCCATAGCATGACGATGACCATGGCCATGCCGAACAGAAGCATGCGATAGAGTTCCGGTGTGAAATCGGGCCCGAAGACCTGCTTGAGGAAATCGAGTTCGCGCAGCGCCTCGGTGCCGCCGATCATCACCATCGCGGCGACGGCGATGCCGACCAGCGAGCCCATGCCGCCAAGGACGACGATGGCCAGGATAATGGCCGATTCCAGGAAGACGAAGGATTCCGGGCTGACAAAACCTTGCCGGGCGGCGAAGAAGGAGCCGGCAAAACCGCCGAACATGGCGCCGGTGGCAAAGGCGGTGAGCTTGGTCGTGGTGGTGTTGATGCCCAGCGAGCGGCAGGCGATCTCGTCCTCACGCAAGGCTTCCCAGGCGCGGCCGACCGGCAGGCGCCGCAGCCGGATGGTGACGAAGGCGGTTAACAGGCAGAGCCCAAGGATCAGGTAGTAGAGGAAGATCTTGTAGTAGGCGCTGGACGTGGCGATGTTCAGCACCTTGGCGATGTAGTTCGGGTCCGACACGTTGAAGGTCATCAGGCCGAAGAAGCTGACCTTGGGAATGCCGGAGATGCCGGCCGACCCATTGGTGACCTCGCGCCAGTTGATCAGCACGAGGCGGATGATCTCGCCGAAGGCGAGCGTCACGATCGCCAGATAGTCGCCGCGCAGGCGCAGCACGGGAAAGCCGAGCAGCACCCCCCAGAGCGCTGCCATGGCGCCCGCGGCGGGCAACAATATCCAGAACGACAGGCCGAAATGCGTGGCCAGAAGCGCATAGGCATAGGCGCCAAGCGCATAAAAAGCGACGTAGCCGAGATCGAGCAGACCGGCGAGGCCGACGACGATGTTCAGTCCCCAGGCCAGCATCACATAGATCAGGATCTGGATGCCGAAATTATCGACCCATTTCAACGAACCCTGCAACCCTCCGGTGATCGACCAGGCGTTGAGCGACAGCACCGCGACCACGAGGATCGGGTACAGCACCAGGGCCGAGATGCCCAATTTGGTGAAGTTGGCATGGATGAAGGCGCGGAAGTAATAGATCACGCAGGCCAGCACATAGATGACCGACAGGGCACGCAGGAATTGCAGATAGCCGGCCGGCTCTGCCCCAACCCATCCGGCGAGAGAGCTGTTGAACACGAACAGCAGCACCATGGCGACCGCCGCTCCGATGAAGGCCGGCAGGGTGAAGAAGCGGGATGCAACGCTTGCCGGCATGAGGCCGGTGGTCACGTTGGCGACCTTCTGGTTGGCCATGAAGGGCTGGCCGTAGGCAACGTAAAGGAAGCGTCCGACGGCGGTGGCGATCACCACCGCGGCAAGCAGGCCCCAGCGCTGCACCACGACCAGTTCGTTGGACATGTTCTGGTCGGTCTTGAGGCCGATGAACAGCACGAACAGGCCAAGCGCGATGGCGCCGGCATAGAAGGCCTCGCGCAGGGCGCGCTGCACGGGACTGGCGACGGTGTCGCGCTCTGGAGATACGGTTACGGCCATGGTCTCAGACCTTTTCGACTTCTGGCCGGCCCAATATGCCGGAAGGCAGGAAGATCAGGACGATCGCCAGGATCGAGAAGGCGGCGACATCCTTGTAGTCGATCGAGAAATAGGCCGACCACATGCTCTCGATGAAGCCGATCAGCAGTCCGCCGAGCACGGCCCCCGGAAGCGAGCCGATGCCGCCAAGCACCGCAGCCGTGAAGGCCTTCACACCCGGCACGAAGCCGTCGGAGAAGGCGATGACGCCGTAGTACATCAGGAAAAGCGTGCCGGCGACGGCGGCAAGGGCCGCACCCATGATGAAGGTGATCGAGATGGTGCGGTCGACGTCGATGCCCAGCAGTGCCGCCATCTTGCGGTCCTGCTCGCAGGCGCGTTGCGCCCGGCCAAGCGAGGTCTTGTTGACCAGGTACCAGAACACCGCCAGCAGCAAAGCGGTGACGATGACGATGATGATCTGCTTCAGCGACACACTGACGCCGTTGATGTTGTAGACTTGGCTGACCATCGGCGGGATCGGCTTGTTGCGCGGCCCTTGCGTCACCTGGACGAAGTTCGACAGCGCGATCGACATGCCGATGGCGGTGATCAGCGGCGCCAGCCGGAACGAACCGCGCAGCGGCCGGTAGGCCACTTTCTCGATCGTCCAGTTGTAAAGGCTGGTGAGCAGCATCGCCACGATCATCATGACCAGCAGCGCGATGACCACGGGCACCGAATAAAACAGCGCGCCGAGGATGAGGAAGACGATCAGCGCCGTGAAAGCGCCCACCATGAAGATGTCGCCATGGGCGAAATTGATCATGCCGATGATGCCGTAGACCATCGTGTAGCCGATCGCGATCAGCCCATAGATCGATCCCAGCGTCAGCCCATTGATAAGCTGCTGGACGAAGTACTGCATGTGTACATGGCTCCCCTGGAATGTCGCCCATGCAGACGCATTCCTTTTCGTATTTCCCCTAGTCGTAAAGTTTCGAGGCCGGATTGCAACGTGATTTTTTTTGATCGCTCCGCGTGTTTCCAACCACGCCTTCCCGATCGCCCGTTTTTTCCACCCCAGCCCCTGGACTATCGCGGACCCTATCATTGGCATAACGCAATGTCTTTGACGATTGCGCCTCATCATGCGCTCCGTTTCGAAGAAATCACCGTCAAAATTAGGTGATGAGAAGAATCGTTGCGTTCCTGACACGGTTCGTTTTTTCGTCACACTCCTTTCCGTAGGGTCAGGATTCTCCCTACTTGACCACAAAACCATGCGCGAACGGATCGCGGTCGTCGATGAAGATGGTGTTCAGTCCGGTCATCCTCGCCCAACCGCCAATCGAGGGGATGATTGCCTGCTTCCCGGCCAAGTTGACCTCCTTTTCGACCTTGCCCTTGAACAGCGACCCGATGATCGATTCATGGACGAAAGCGTCTCCGGCCTTGAGCTTGCCTTTGGCATGGAGCTGCGCCATGCGCGCCGAGGTGCCGGTGCCGCAGGGCGAGCGATCAATCGCCTTGTCGCCGTAGAAGACGGCATTGCGCGCATCCGCGCCCTCGACCGTCGGCTTGCCGGTCCACAGCATGTGCGACAGCCGGTTGATCCCTGGGTTTTCCGGATGCACGAAGGTATATTTCTCGTTGAGCCGTTGCCGCACCACCGGGCTCCAGGCGATGAGGTCGCCGGCCGAATAATCCGCCATGTCGCGATAATTCGCCTGCGGCTCGACGATGGCGTAGAAATTGCCGCCATAGGCGACATCCACCGTGATCTCGCCGAGCCCGGGACATTCGACCGTCAGCCCTTCGGCATGGAGGAACGACGGCACGTTGGTGATGCGCACCTCCTCGACATACTCGCCGACCTGTTTGTATTCGGCGATGACGAGGCCGGCCGGCGTGTCGAGCCTGAGCACGCCAGGCGTCTTCGGCACGATCAGCCCGTGCTCGATGGCCATCGTCACCGTGCCGATCGTGCCGTGGCCGCACATGGGCAGGCAGCCTGAAGTCTCGATGAACAGGATGGCGATGTCGCAGTCCTCGCGCGTCGGCGGATAGAGGATCGAGCCCGACATCACGTCATGGCCGCGTGGCTCGAACATCAGGCCGGTGCGGATCCAGTCGTATTCGGCGAGGAAATACGCGCGCCGTTCCATCATTGTCGAGCCCTGCAGCAGCGGGCCGCCGCCGGCGACCAGCCGCACCGGGTTGCCGCAGGTGTGACCGTCGATGCAGAAGAAGGATTTCTTGGCCATGTCGCTCCTCGAAAATCAAAACCCGAAAAAATCAAAATCGTTGTGGGCTGAAGGGGACCAGATCGACGGACGAAGTCTGCCCCAGAACGAATTCCCTGATCAACCGCCCGGTTGCCGCAGCCTGGGTCAGGCCGAGATGGCCGTGGCCGAAGGCATAGATGACCGACCGGCTTCGCGCTGCCTTGCCTATGACGGGCACCGAATCCGGCAGCGAGGGCCGGAACCCCATCCATTCGCGTCCGCCCGTGGGATCGAGCCCCGGCAGGAATGCCTGCGCCTTCCGCAAGAGCGCTTTCGCCCTGTCGAAATTGGGCGGCCGTTCGATGCCGCCAAGCTCGACGGCACCGCCGACGCGCAGGCCCGTGTCGAGCGGGGTGATGACGAAGCCGTGGCCGGAGAAGATCAGTTGCCGCCTCACGTCGAACGCGGCTCTCGGCAATGTCGTGTTGTAGCCGCGTTCGGTTTCCAGCGGAATGCGGTCGCCGAGCTGCCGCGCCAGCAGGTGCGACCAGGCGCCCGCGGCAATGACGAGGTGCCTGGCCTGCCTGTTCGAGCCGTCTGCCAGCGTCAGTGTCGCGCCGTCTTGACCGGCGGCGACCCGGTCGATGCGGGCCATCTCGAAACGGGCACCCTTGGACTGCGCGTAGGCCCACACGGCCTTGCCGAGCAGTTTTGGATCGGCGACCGTCTTCCATCCCGGCACGAAGGTGCCCCTGACGAAACGCGGTGACAGCCCCGGCTGCAAGTCCGCCAGGTCCTTGCCCTCGACGTGCCGGAAGCCGATGCCGAAGCGCTCGCGCGCCGCCCAGCCCGACATCGAGGCGCGAAACTCGGCTTCGCTTTCATAGAGCTCGAGCGAACCGTCCTCACGCAGCATCGGCCGCGTGCCGGAACGATCGAGCAGATCCATCCACTCGGCCTCAGCAAGCTTCATCATGCCGGACTGCGCCGCCAGGCTCGCCTCGTATTTCCCTGGCGCGCCGGCGCGCCAGAAGCGAACCAGCCAGGGTAGCAGCTTCGGCAGGTAGACGGGCGGAATGCTGAGCGGGCCGAGCGGATCGGCGAGCCATTTCGGCAGCTGCCGGATCATGCCCTTGTGCGCCAGCGGCAGCACGTCGGAAAAGGCGAAGGCGGCGGCGTTGCCGGAACTCGTCTCCTCGCAGATACCGGTGCGGTCGAAGACCGTGACATCCAGTCCCGCCTCGGCAAGGAAGGCCGCCGCGCAGATGCCGATGATGCCGCCACCGATGATGGCGATGTCGATTACGGCATTGTTACTCATGGCGGCGCACAGTGCAAAACGCCCTCTCTCGCTTCTCCGTGCCAGCCCCCTCATCCGGCCCTTCGGGCCACCTTCTCCCCGCTGGGGAGAAGAGGCTGACGCCAACGCTGGCGAACTCTTCTCCCCTTGGGGAGAAGGTGGCCGCGAAGCGGCCGGATGAGGGGGCCTGGGCCATCGCCAATTCAGAACTGCGGCAGCGTCGGCCGCACCGCGAGCGCATCCTTGACGATCTTCTCGACCGCTTTGCGGCGTTCGCCCGACAGCGGCATGCGCGGCATGCGCACGCGGTCATTGGTGTTGATGGCGAACACTTCGGCAAGCTTGATGTTCTGCACCAGATAGGTCGAGACATCGAGGTCGAGCAGCGGCCGGAACCAGCGGTAGATGGCGAGCGCCTCTTCGCGGCGTCCCTGCTTCATCAGCTGGTAGATGGCGACGGTCTCGCGCGGGAAGGCGGTGACCAGGCCAGCCACCCAGCCGATGGCGCCCACCGACAGCGCCTCGAAGGCGAGATTGTCGACGCCGGTGAACAGGTCGTAGCGGCTGCCCAGGCGGTTGATGATCTCGGTCGAGCGGCGGATGTCGTCGGAGGATTCCTTGATGGCGACGAAACGCTTGTCCGACGCAAGCTCCTCCATCTGGTCGACGGTGACATCGACGCGGTAGGCGAGCCGATTGGAATAGATCATGACCGGTAGGTCGCCGGCCTCGGCCACGGCGCGCAGCGCCGCCACGGTCTCTTCCGCGTTGGTATGATAGATCGGGCTCGGCACCACCATCAGGCCGTTGGCGCCTTCCTTGGCGGCGCGCCTGGCGATGCTGGCGGCCTCGCGGGTGCCGGCCTCGTTGACCGTCAGCAGCACCGGCTTCTTGCCAGCGACCTTCTGCGCGGTCTTCAGCACCTCGATCTTCTCGTCAGGCGACAGCATCGGCCCTTCGCCGAGCGAGCCGCAGACGATGATGCCGTCGCAGCCGGCCTCCATCTGCAGGCTGAAGCAACGCTCCATCTCGGCATGATCGAGCCGGTCGTCGGCGGTGAATTTGGTCGTGACGGCGGGGAAAACTCCGGTCCACATGACTATCTCTCCATCTGATATATCAGCCGTATATCTGTTAGGAAAGCCGCTGTCAATGCGGAATCTGTTATGATATATTTTAGATATATCAGGAGACCGCCTTTGATATCCATGGAAGCAAGCACCGTGTCCGAGCCCGCGGCGACCAGGGCTTATCGCGTCCTCGAACACATGATCGTGACGCTCGAACTGGCGCCGGCGAGTTTTGTCACCGAGGGCTCCCTGATCGAGCGGCTGGCGCTCGGCCGCACGCCGGTGCGCGAGGCGATCCAGCGGCTGGCCTGGGAGGGACTGCTCGATGTCAGGCCGCGTGCCGGCATCGCGATCGCACCGCTGCATCCCGGCGACTGGCTGCGCGTGCTCGACGCAAGGCGCGGCGTCGAGGTGGTGCTCGCACGATCGGCCGCACGCTTCGTCACCCGCGAGGCCGCCGACCTGTTTCACGAGGCCGCGCTTGCCATGCAGAAGGCGGTGATCTCGGGCAATGTGCTTGCCTTCATCCAGGCCGACAAGGCGCTCGACGAAGCGCTGGCGCTGGCCGCCGACAATCCGTTCGCCGCCCGGCTGGCCGCCCCGTTGCAGACCCACAGCCGCCGCTTCTGGTTCCGCTACAAGTCGGACACCGGGCTGGCGGAATCCGCTGAGCACCATGTCGCGTTGATCCGCTCGATCCTCGACGGCGACGAGGAGGGCGCCGCCAAGGACGCCAAGAAGCTGATGGCGCTGCTGCGCGGCCATGCCGAGGTGGCTGCGACACGATAGGCTCGGTCAGGCGTCGGCGGAGCCCTTTTGCGCCGCCCATTTCAACAGAGCATCGAGAGCCGGGCACAGGGCCTGACCCCAATCGGTCAGGCAATACTCGACCTTTGGCGGTACTTGATGGTGAACGATACGGCGGACAATCCCGTCGGCGCCCATCTGCCGGAGCTGCTGGATCAGCATTTTCTGCGAAATAGCCGGTATCGCCCGCTCGAGGTCTGAAAAGCGCAGCACTTTGCCGCCGAACAGATGGAACAGGATCACCAGCTTCCAACGGCCCTCGAGGATGCGTAGCACGTTTTCCACACCGCTCGCTGCGGAGAGCGGCGTCAGCGTCTCAGCCTCACTTTCGGGTAAGTACCTTACTTTTTCGTCGGTTCTTGTCATTTCTCCAGCATACCTCATCTTAGCGGCCGACAACAGCCGCCCCCTCCCACAGACGGCGGCATCCAATTGGAGACAAACCGTGACCGTGACCCTTCCTCCGCCGCTGGCGGATTATTTCGCCGCCAACAACCGCCACGACATCGGCGCGATGCTCGCGCCTTTCACGCTGGACGCCATCGTCAAGGACGAAGGCGAGACCCATCGCGGAACCGAAGCGATCCGCAGGTGGATGCAAAGTACGACCGACAAATATCACGCGACAGTCGAGGTGAAGGAGGCCGGTGTCACAGCCAACGCATGGCGGATCGCCGGTATCGTCTCCGGTGACTTCCCCGGCAGCCCGATAACGCTCCACTACAATTTCACGCTGGGCGGCGACCGGATCGCGAAACTGGAGATTGGCCTATGACCATCCGGCAGACATTCGCGATCGATGACCAGGAGTTCCGGGGCAGGCGCGTGCTGGTCACCGGCGGCACCAAAGGCGCCGGCGAAGCTATCGTTCACCGGCTTGCCGCAGCAGGTGCAACGGTCGCGACGACAGCCCGTTCGCCCGACGCCGGATCACCGGCGGAACTCTTCGTGCAAGCTGACGTCGCCACTCTCGACGGTGCGGCAAACGTGGCCGCCGCCATCATCGACCGTCTTGGCGGCATCGACATCGTCATTCACAGCGTTGGCGGGTCGAAAAGCCCAGGCGGCGGTTTCGCGGCGCTGTCCGACCGGATCTGGCAGGATGAACTCAATCTTAATCTGCTTGCGGCGGTGCGGCTCGACCGCCTGCTTGTCCCGCGCATGATCGAGCAGGGCTCCGGGGCGATCGTACACATCTCGTCGATCCAGCGCCGGTTGCCGCTCCACGAATCCACCATCGCCTATGCGGCGGCGAAGGCGGCCCTTTCAAATTACAGCAAGGCGCTGTCCAAGGAACTCGGCCCACAAGGCATTCGCGTGAACATAGTGGCGCCGGGCTGGATCCACACCACCGCCTCGGAGGCAATGGTGAAGCGGCTGGCGGCCCATTCGGGCTCGGATGAGGAGACCGCCCGCCAAGGTATCATGGACGCGATGGGCGGCATCCCGATCGGCCGGCCGGCATGGCCGCAAGAGATCGCGGAACTGGTGGCCTTCCTCGTTTCGGATCGCGCATCCGCAATCCACGGCGCCGAGTACGTCATCGATGGCGGCACAATTCCGACGGTCTGAAGGCCGCCGCCGGGAGGTCCCGCTGCAGCGTCGCGCCGTCAAGCGCCCGGCATCGCCGCGGTGATGGTCGGGCTGTCCCAGCCTTCGCCGACCGACAGAACACAACTCTGGCCTTTGGTGTCCGAGGCCAGCACGGTCCAGCTACCCTTATCCGAGATGAAGATCTCGAGGACGACGTTCGGATTGATCAGGCCGCGCCCGGCCTCGGTTTCGTGGAATTTGTCGCCGAGCGCCTTGATGATGTCCGCGCGCGCCGCGCATTGCGCCGCCGCGTTCGCTGGCGCGATTCCACCGGTCATCGCGGCCGCCGCCAAAAGTGTCGCCATAAGAAATCGTGTCATCTGACACCTCCTTGCGCCAGACGAGAACCCCGGCTGCCACCGGCGCTGTTTGATTGCCTGCACGCGTGGCAGGAATAAAGCCTAAGGCGGATGGTGGTCTGTTGGTTCCATCACACGGCGATGGAATTATTAGAATGTGGAGATGCTCGCGGGGCGCGAGGCATTGGCATAATGTACCTGACGTTGCGCTCGCGGCGGCGCAGCTGGACGGCGCAAGGCTTAAGCGGACGAAAGCCCCCGCATTCCCGACGCCCATGAAAAAGAAGCGCGGTTTGCACCGCGCTTTCTCAACTTCGGTTTAGGGGAGCGTCCGGTCAGCTCATCGTCGGGATGACGAACTCGGTTCCGTCCTTGATGCCGGCCCGCGCGCCCGCAGCCGAAGGCGAGGACGCGCAGCCAAGAAACCGTCCGGCTTAGTTCATCGTCGGGATGACGAACTCGGCACCGTCCTTGATGCCGGACGGCCAGCGCGAGGTCACCGTCTTGGTCTTGGTGTAGAAGCGGAAGGCGTCCGGGCCGTGCTGGTTGAGGTCGCCGAAGGAAGACGCCTTCCAGCCGCCGAACGTGTAGTAGGCGATCGGCACCGGGATCGGCACGTTGACGCCGACCATGCCGACCTGGACACGGCTGGCGAAGTCGCGGGCGGCATCGCCGTCGCGGGTGAAGATGGCGACGCCATTGCCCATCTCGTGGTCGTTGGCGAGCTTGATCGCATCCTCATAGCGCGGCGCACGCACAACCGAGAGCACCGGTCCGAAGATCTCTTCCTTATAGATGCGCATGTCCGCGGTCACGTTGTCGAACAGGCAGCCGCCCATATAGTAGCCGTCCTCGTAACCCTGCATCTTGAAGCCGCGGCCGTCGACCACCAGCTTGGCGCCTTCCTTGACGCCGGTGTCGACATAACCCTTGACGCGCTCCAGCGCCTGGGCGGTGACCAGCGGGCCGAAATCGGCGGCCGAATCCGTCGACGGACCGACCTTCAGGCTCTCGACGCGAGGGATCAGCTTTTCCATCAGCCGGTTGGCCGTGTCGTTGCCGACCGGCACGGCGACCGAGATTGCCATGCAGCGCTCGCCGGCCGAACCGTAGCCGGCGCCGATCAGCGCGTCGACGGTCTGGTCCATGTCGGCATCGGGCATGATGATCATGTGGTTCTTGGCGCCGCCGAAGCACTGCACGCGCTTGCCGGCCGCCGTACCGCGCGAATAGATGTAGTGGGCGATCGGCGTCGAGCCGACAAAGCCGATGGCCTTGATGTCGGGATCGTCGAGGATGGCGTCGACGACATCCTTGTCGCCATTGACGACGTTGAGGATGCCGGCAGGCAGGCCGGCCTCGATGAACAGTTCGGCAATGCGCATCGGCACGCCCGGATCACGCTCCGAAGGCTTCAGGATGAAGGCATTGCCGCAAGCGATCGCCGGCGCGATTTTCCAAAGCGGGATCATGGCGGGGAAATTGAACGGCGTGATGCCTGCGACCACGCCGAGCGGCTGGCGCATCGAATAGACGTCGATGCCGGGGCCGGCGCCGTCGGTGAACTCACCCTTCATCATGTGCGGCGCGCCGATGCAGACCTCGACCACTTCGAGGCCGCGCTGGATGTCGCCCTTGGCGTCGGCGATGGTCTTGCCGTGTTCACGCGCCAGGATGTCGGCCAGTTCGTCATAGTCGCGGGCGACCAGTTCGAGGAATTTCATCAGCACGCGCACGCGGCGCTGCGGATTGGTGGCCGCCCATGCGGGCTGCGCGGCCTTGGCATTTTCGACCGCCGCGCGCAGTTCCGCCTGCGAGGCCAGCGCCACGGTGCCGCGCACCGAGCCGTCCATCGGCTGCATGACGTCCTGCTTGCGCCCGCTGGTGCCGGCGACACGCTTGCCGCCGATGAAATGACCGTAGTCGATCATGATTTCTCTCCCTTGTTTGTGATGGCGCATTGTCCGCCTTTGTGGTGGCGAAGGCAACGCGAGGGAGAACGCAACCGTTGTGCGGAAAATAGATAACGGTGGGTGCCTGTGCATCAATTGTCGCAAATGGTAGGGTGAGTTTGTCATCGCTGGAATCGTTAAGTTGAGTTCCCTCACACGCCCCTCCGTCCTGTCGGACCACGCCCTTGAACTGGGATGACGTGCGCATCTTCCTCGCCGTGGCGCGCGCCGGCCAGATCCTTGGCGCCGCGCGGCGGCTGGAGCTCAACCATGCCACCGTCTCGCGCCGCATCGCGGCCCTGGAGGAAGCACTGAGGACAAAACTCTTCCGCCGCCTGACCACCGGCAGCGAGCTGACGCCGGCAGGCGAGCGCTTCCTCGACATCGCCGAGCGCATGGAAGGCGACATGATCGCCGCCCGCTCGACCATATCGGGCGAAGGCGACGACGTGTCCGGAACCGTGCGCATCGGTGCACCCGACGGCTTCGGCGTCGCCTTCCTGGCCAAGCGGCTGGGCGAACTCACCGCCCTGCACCGCGAACTCACCATCCAGCTCGTGCCGGTGCCGCGCTCCTTTTCGCTGTCGCGGCGCGAGGCCGATATCGCGATTACCGTCGAGCGGCCGACCGAAGGGCGGCTGGTTGCCGGAAAGCTGGTCGACTATTCGCTCGGCCTGTTCGCGTCGCGCGCCTACGCCGAAGCCAATGGACTGCCCAGAACCGCCGCCGAACTCGGCCGGCACACCCTCATCGGCTATGTGCCGGACCTCATCGTCAGCCCTTCGCTCGACTACGCGGCCGAATTCAGCGCGGACTGGCGCACCAGCTTCGCCATCTCCTCGGCGCTCGGCCAGGCCGAAGCCGTGCGCTCGGGCGCCGGCATCGGCATCCTGCACACCTTCGTCGCCCGCTCGATGCCGGAGCTGGTGGCCGTCGACGTGGTCGCGCCCATCCGCCGCGCCTACTGGCTGGTCTACCATGAATCGGTGAGGCCGCTGCGCCGCGTCCAGATCGTCGCCAGCTTCATCACCAAGGCGGTTGAGCGTGAGCGGGGCCTCTTCCTGTAGAAGCGCCGTCACGGCACAAACACGGCCGGTCCCCACACGCCGCCTTTTCCTTGCCACAAAACCAGCCAGTGTGGCATCAGGCGTGCGGCCCTCGGCCACGCAAGGCGGGCGCCGGGTGGGGACATCTTTCAGAAAGCTGGCGCGGATAGACATGCGAGCCGTTCTTGCCATCCTGCCGCTGCTTCTTGTCTCCGCATGCGCCAATCCATGGACAAAGGCACCGGAAGCCGAATTGCCCAGGCCGATCCGCTACGCCATGGCGCGCCCCTCGCCTTTCGTCATCGGCAATTACTGCGGTCCCGGCACCCGCACCGGCGATCTGTCGGCCCGGCCGGTCGACCGCCTCGACGCCGTTTGCCGAACCCATGACGCCTGCTACATCGCCCGCCGCGACCATTGCGACTGCGACGGCGCCCTTGTCGCCTCGGCGCGGGCAATCCGCGACGACAAGACGGCACCGCGCAAGACGCGCAGCGAGGCCGAACTGCTGATCGCCACCTTCGCCATACCCGTCTGCAAGGTTTTTCCGCAAGGTTTCATGCCGCCGCGCGACCCGGCGCAGTTGAGCGCCATGAAGGCCGGAGCCAACGGGTGAATAGCCGCACGATCGTCATCCTCGCCCTGTTCGGGCTGGCTGCCCTTGCCGGTTGTGCCGGTGCGGGTAGCAATGCCTGCGACTTCCTGGCGGGACAGGAAGCTTGCGCGCGGCCCTCGCTGTCGGCCGGCACGCCCGGGCCACAGTTCGCGGCGGCGTGGTTCTTCGGCAATGCCATCGACAGCGACTACGAAAGACGGTTCCTGGCGCTGCTTGCCAACAACCAGCTCGGCGCCATGGACCGAGCCAACGGCACCGGCCCGTTCGGGCGCAACCGCCGCGATGTCCAGAACCGCGATTTCCAGGCAACATATTCGACGTTGCGGCAACTGGCCGGACCGGTCGCCAACGCACATCTGCCGCCGGCCAGTGGGGGCGGCGGCGACGGCCATTTCAACGGCCGCTGGCGGGTGTCGCGGCAGACGCTCTACATCGATGCGGCGGCGCGGGCCTCGGCTTCCAAGACCTTCGATTTTTCCGGCTTGCAGGCACGCAGCACCGAGATCGTCGTGCGCCAGGCCGGCCAGCAGCCAGCCGATATCGAAGGCAGTTGCGACGGCGCATTGGCGATCCGCGCCGCCGGAGCCTCACGCACCATTGCCGCCGGCGCGGCATTCCGCCTTCGCCTGTCGAGCGAGAACGACACGGTCAGCCTGTTTCCGGCCGATGACCTGAACCGGTGCACGGCAAGGATCCGCTCCAGCCTCGCGCCCGCCGGCGCGCCGCTCACCATCCGGCGCGTAGAGACCGCCGATCCGGCGCTCGCCAGTTTGGATAGCCGCTACCAGCGCTGCCCGGTCCCCGACGGCGCCGGCCTCGACGCCCTCGAGCGCGCCTTCTATGCCGGCCGGTGGCTGTCGCAGACCTGCGCCATGCCGATCGGCCAGCCCAGGCTGCTGCGCAAATCGCGCGACGGCTTCAACGCCAAGGTCGAGGCACTGATGGGCGCGCCGCTGTCCGATGCGGCAATAGACAAGGGCGATCCGGAATTGCCGCTCGATTTCTCGAAGGTGCCAAGGCTGAAGCTGATCTATCTGTCCTCGCTCGAATTCAAGGCCGACTTTTCCGGGCGCATCATCGAACGGCTGATCCGCCATCATGCAGCGCTTGGCGCCAAGGTGCGCATCATGGTCACCGACGTGCTTGAACGTGACAAGGACGACGCCATGCTGCAGCGCCTGGCGGCCGAATTCCCCAATGTCGAGCTGCAGGAATACCGCTGGCGGGCGGATCATGGCGCGCCGATCGACGAGCAGATTTCACAGCTGCACAAGACCCATCATATCAAGATGCTGGCGACGCTGGCGCAGGACCCCGCGCGTTCGCGCGTCATCATCGGCGGCCGCAACATCCATGATGGCTTCCTGTTCCACCGGCCGATCGATCTGTCCCGCTATCCGGACCTCGAGCAATACGGCAAGACCGATGGCCTTTCGCTGAACTACTATTCGAACTGGAGCGACTTCGACATCGAGTTCGCCGACAGGGCGATGGTCGAGACGCTCGCCGCGCATCTGTCGACAATATGGCTGCGCGACGCCGACACAAACCTGGTGCGTCCCTTCTCCGTCCCGGTCCACGGAGATGGCCTGCCATCTGGCAATGTCCGGCATTTCATTTCGGTGCCCTATGAGGATGACCACGCGCTGGAGGCCTATTTCGTCGAGCTGGTCGACGCCGCCCAGCACCATATCCAGATCGTCAACCCTTACCTCAATCTGACGCCGAGCCTCGCCCGGGCCTTCGATCGGGCGCTCGCCCGCGGCGTCAAGATCGACATTGTCGGCCGCATCGACCTCAAGGGCGATATCGGCGGCAGGTTCCTCACCGCGCTCAACAAGCTGTTCGTCGAGAAATATGGCGACCGCATCGACATCCGCGAATTCAAGGCACCTGACGTGGTGCTGCATTCCAAGATCATGCTGATCGATGAAAGGCTGGTCGCCATCTCCTCGGTCAACCTCAACAACCGCAGCTTCTTCCACGATTCCGAGAACGGCATGATGGTGCTCGACCCCGCCTTCTACGCCAGGATGAAGCCGGTCTATGACGACTATCTCGCCCACTCGAACCCGGTTTCCACCAAACTGACGATCCCGTGGGCCTACCGGCTGCTGTTCGACGAGGCCTGGGTCAGGCAGGCGTTCTGATGCAATTCCAGGAAAAGTGCGAAGCGGTTTTCCGCCCGGAATTGCATCCACCCAAGAGATGTCGCCCAAAAGTGGCCCCGGTTTTGGGGCAACGACATGCATCAAAGCAAGGAACAGAGCGCGCCGGCGAGACGCGCGCGGGCTATTTAAGATAACGCTCCTGCGCCAGGGCACGCACGTCGATGTCGGGTACCCGGTTCGAGATGATGTCGGCCAGCACCTTGGCCGAGCCGCAGGCCATGGTCCAGCCCAGCGTTCCATGGCCGGTATTGAGATAGAGGTTGGACAGTTCGGTGCGGCCGATCAGCGGTGGTCCATCCGGCGTCATCGGCCGCAGCCCGCACCAGAACGTCGCCTCGCGCATGGCGCCGGCGCCCGGAAAGAGATCGCCGACCGAGTGTTCCAGGGTGCGGCGCCGCGATTCGTGCAGCCTGAGATCGAAGCCGGAAATCTCGGCCGTGCCGCCGACGCGGATGCGGTCGCCAAGCCGGGTGATCGCGACCTTGTAGGTCTCGTCCATTACGGTCGACACCGGTGCGGCGGCGGCGTCCTTGATCGGCACCGTGATCGAGTAGCCTTTGACCGGATAGACCGGGATCGACCGCTTCATCCGGCGCATGAAACCCGCCGAATAGCTGCCCAGCGCCATGACATAGGCGTCTGCCGCCTTCCAGCCAGCACTGGTGCTCAGATTGGCGACACGATTGCGGCTGCGGATGACGCGCCAGATGGTCACGTCGTACTCGAACTTGACGCCGCGCGCCACGCAGAGCTCGGTCAGCCTGTCGGTGAACATCTTGCAGTCGCCGGTCTCGTCATGCGGCAGTCTCAGCCCCCCGACGAACTTCTCGCGCACGCCGGCCAGCCCCGGCTCTGCCGCGATGCAGCCATCCTGGTCGAGGATTTCGTACGGCACGCCATATTTCTTCAGCACCTCGACATCGCCTCCGGTGCCGTCGAGTTGCTTTTGCGTGCGAAACAATTGCAGCGTGCCCTGGGTCCGCTCGTCATAGGCAATGCCGGTCGCTTCGCGCAGCGCCTTCAGCGTGTCGCGGCTGTATTCCGCCAGCGGCACCATGCGCGCTTTGTTGATGGCGTAACGCTCGGCGGTGCAGTTGCGCAGCATCTTGACCAGCCATGTCCACATATGCGGGTCGAAGGCCGGCCGGACCACCAGCGGGCCGTGCTTCATCAGGAGCCACTTGATCGCCTTGAGCGGAATGCCGGGGCCGGCCCAGGGCGAGGCATAGCCGGGCGAAATCTCGCCGGCATTGGCAAAGCTGGTCTCCAGCGCCGGGCCTTTCTGGCGGTCGATCACCGTCACCTCATGGCCGGCCTCGGCGAGATAATAGGCCGTGGTCACCCCGATGACGCCACTGCCCAGCACCATGATCTTCATCATTCACTCCTTACGCCGTGTCCTTCGTGCCGAAGGACACGGCCACATCTGCGATTTGCGCACGATCGCCGGCGAACATCGATTCCGATCTTCGCAACCATGCGCCGTGGCTCTTCACGCCGCCGACGGACCGGGATCGTCGTCTCTCCCTGTCTGCCGCATTCCTGCCGTCTCGCCAAGGGGCCGGATAGAGGTGTCGGCGCTGTAGACGAGGGTCAGCCCGAGTGGCCGCGATCCGCCAGCGGAAGCTCTTTCCCGGACTGCCCGCCGCGCGGCTTCCGGCTGATAGAGTATCGCCTTGATCCGGATCGATTCGCGCCTGCCGTCGGGGTGTTCGAGCGATGCCGTCTGGCCTTGCGCCATGCCAAGCATGCACAGGCCGCGCCTGGTTGCCACCGAGAGGCTGGAGCCGACCGGTCCGCGCACGTCGTTCTGCACCAGGGTGCGCGTCTCGGCCGCACCGGCATCGACGCAAAACACCACCCGGCTGTTCAGCGTCACGATATCGGGTTCGACCGACTCGATGGGCACGACGCCGGCATTGGAAAGCTTCTCTTCGATCATCGCGACCATCGGATCCGCGAATGCCCGCCGGCGCTCGAGCATTACTTCCAGGACGGCGAAATCCTTCGTCGTCAGGCGGCAGCTTCCGTTTTTCATTATCGCCTCCACGATCAGTGCTCGCCGCCGCCGGCGGGCGTATCGACCGCCTCCACGGTTGCCGACAGTTTGCGGCCGCCACGGCCGCTCCAGAACACCACCTGTCCGGTGCTGACGCCGACAAGCGCCGTTCCCATCGGCGTCAGCACCGAGATCCGGTTTTCGGCAATGTCGGCGTCGCCTGGATAGACCAGCGTGATGCGCCTGATATCACCGCCTTCACCGCGAACCGTGACTGTCGACCCCATTCGCACCACGCCGGCCGGAATTGCCGCCGCTTCCGTAATCACCGCCCGGTCCAATTCCGCGAGCAGCTCATCGGCCGTCTCGGGCGCGCGGTCGAGCACGGTCCGGGCCAGGCCGGTCAACCTGTCATGGTCGGTGTCGCTGATTAGAATTTGGACGGATGGATGCAGTCCCGTTGCATGTTGCATGGCAAACCTCATGGATCGGCGCATCGAACGGATGCGCGCTTGCCGCCGCGTTGACGGCGGCCTGATGAAAGCCGGCAGCCGCGGAGAGCGGTGCGGCTTGATGGCGATGGGTGGATGTATGGATGCCCCGGTACGGACGAACGCCGAAAGGCGGCCGCGCCGGGGCTACGATCCCGCGATCGGGCAGACCCTGAACAAGGTTCTGATATAAGCGAGGTTGCTCATGCGCCGAACCTTGCCGACAGGCGTCCGCTTGTCAAGCGTGGCCAAACCGCTCAACCGCCGACATAGCGCCGGTGGAAGCGCGTGCCGAGACTGGCCAGGATTTCGTAGCCGATGGTGCCGGCATGGCCGGCGGCGTCGTCGACGGTTTGCGAAGGGCCGAGCAGTTCGACGAGATCCCCTTCGCGAAGCTTGCCTTGCGGCAGGGCGGAAATGTCGAGAATGATCGAATCCATCGACACCCGTCCGAGGAAGGGCAGGCGCACCCCCTCGAACCAGGCGGCCGACGCGGACCGGCGCAGCCAGCCATCCGCATAGCCGAACGAGATCGTCGCCAGGCTGAGCGGCGCTTCCGCGTGATAGGTGTGGCCATAGCCGATGCCGGTGCCCTGTTCGACGCTGCGCGTCTGCGCCACCTTGGCCTGCAGCCGCACCACGGGCTGCATCGGATTGGGTTCGGCAGGTGTCGGATTGATGCCGTAGAGCGCGGCGCCAGGGCGGGCGAGATCATAATGGTAGGACGGCCCCAGAAAGATGCCGGAGGAGTTGGCGAGCGAAGCGGGTGCCTCGGGTAGCCTGGCGCGCAACCGCTCGAAGGCCAGCCGCTGCTGTTCATTGGCGGGATGGCGCGGCTCGTCCGCGCATGCCAGATGGCTCATCACATATCTGACGGCGATGCCGTCGAACGCGGCGGCATCACCGGCCATCGCCTCGACTTCGGCCGGCGCCATGCCAAGCCGCGACATGCCGCTGTCGACCTGGATGGCGGCTGGAAGTTTTCGGCCAACGCGATGCGCCGCCGCGCGCCAGGCTTCCAACTGCGCGCCACTGTTGACGACCGCGCACAGATCGGACGCGACCGCCTCCGGCTCGGAGCCTGGCGGCAATCCGTTCAGCACGTAGATCTCAGGTCCGGCCCCGATCGCCTTGCGCAGCGCGATGCCTTCGGCCAGCAGCGCGACGAAGAAGATGCCGCAGCCTTCCTTCATCAGCGCCGATGCCACTTGGCTCGCGCCGAGACCGTAGCCGTTGGCTTTGACCACGCCGGCGCAGCGCACGCCGCCCAGCCTTGCCTTCAGCCGTCGGTAGTTTTCGCGGATCGCATCGAGATCGATGGTCAAAATCGCCCCGGCAGCCGCTTGGCTTACGGCGGCGACGTCATGGGGCAGCGACCTTGCGGGGGCGTCGTTCATGGCGACCCTCCTTGTAGCGGATTAACATCAATAGGACCGACGCGCCGGCACGGCAACCAAGGTCCTTCGAACCCGGTCGCAACTCGTCCAGCTACGGCACCAGGTGCCGGAACGCCGCCACCACGTCTTCATAGACCTTGCGCTTGAACGGCACGATCAGGTCGGGAAGATCCTGCATCGGCCGCCACGACCATTTGTCGAATTCGGCGGTGTGGCCGCCCGGCGGCGGGTTGATCTGGATTTCGCTGGTATCGCCGTGGAAGCGGAACGCGAACCATTTCTGGGTCTGGCCGCGATACCTGCCCTTGAAGGCAATGCCGACGAGATGATCCGGCAGGTCGTAGTTGATCCAGTCCGGCGCCTCGGCCAGCAGCGAGACGCTGCGCATGCCGGTCTCCTCATAGAGCTCCCGCTCTGCCGCCCGCAGCGGCTCCTCGCCCTCGTCGATGCCGCCCTGCGGCATCTGCCAGAGCTGCGTCGTGCCGGCGAATTCGCTGTCGGGTTCGGCAATGCGATGCCCGACCCAGACCAGGCCATCGCCATTGAGGATCATCAGCCCGACACAGGGCCGATAGGGCAGCGTTTCGCGGTCGATCGTCTTTTTAGACATTAGTCAGTTTCCAGCTGTTTTGAGAATCGCTCCGACGACGCGGTGCGACTGGGCGGATCGAGAACGGAGCGTACCCAAACTGGGCTTACACCGGAAGCGCGGAAACTGCGCCGCGTTCGAGTTGGCTGTCACCCGGCCAGTTGCCGCTGTTGCGGTCGAATGCGAAAATACATCTTATGAAAAATATCCAAATCATCGACGGCGCTCTGAACGCTACCTTCAGCATATTCCAGGCAACCGAGGAGGAGTTCGCCGCCATCTTTCCCGACGGGCGAGATATGGAATTGGCCGAAGACCTCTTCGAACGGCTAGGCGAAGAGGAGGCTGGCCGCGTGCTAGCTCCGCTTTGGAGCCGCCCTATCCTTAAGCGCGATGCGCTCGGAATCCATGGGACACTATTCTACAACAATGAACATCGGCAAATCCCGCGATCTAAGCGCGAGGTCGATTGGGATAGCGCGCTCAACGAAGCACAGAGAAAGCTCGTCTCTCGCCATCGCTGAAATCGTCACAAGCTGATTGTCCACATCGTCTATCCTTTTTGCGGATCGACGGCCACCGCTGAAACCGGCACGATCTCGATGCCGCGCTTCTTCGCTTCAGCGATCCAGGCGGTGACGGTGTCAACCGTCAGGTCGAAGGCCGAGCCGATACCGACAGCGGTACCCTTGGCACGCGCGGTCGCTTCGAGACTGTCGAGCTTCTTCAGGATGGCGCCGCGATCCTGCACCGCGTCGATCGCCGTGTCGCCGGCGACGAAGGGCACGCCATCCTTCAACGCCATGTCCGGAGCCAGGCTGCGCGCCGACGAGCCGTCGTCGATATAGGCGAGGCCCCTTTTGCCGAGCTCGGCCATGAACGGCTGCATCGCCGCCGCGTCGGAGGAAAAACGCGCGCCCATATAGTTCATGACGCCGGTATAGTTCGTCGTCCGCGACAGCGCCCAGTGCAGATTCCTGAGATTCTCGTCGGGGGTCGCCGCCACCGTCAGCGTGTTGCGGCCGGGGTTGACGTTGGGATAGTCGAACGGTTCGAGCGGCACCTGCATGACGATCTCATGGCCGCTCTGCCTCGCGGCCTGCATCCAGCGGCCGATGCTGTTGCCCTGCGGCGCGAAGGCCAGCGTCACTTCCGCCGGCAGTTTGGCGATCGCCGCCTGGGTGCCGGTCTGTGAAACAGCGAGGCCGCCAATGACGATCGCAACACGTGCGCCACGCGTGCCGGACCATGGCCGCGCATAGACGTCGAACGGCCGCCGGCCATCGGCGGAGCGCATCGGCAAAGGCCCGGTTTCACTGGTTTCGATCAGCGCCCTGTCGGGAATATGCGCGATCTTGAGGTTCTGGCCGACTGTCGACGGATCGCGAATGACGATTGCCGCCTTGGGAGGGCCATCGCCTTCTTCCGTCTGCACATGGATGATCTGCGGACCGCCGCTCTTGGTCGACAAGTCCTTCGCCGGCGTCTCCACCTTTGGCGTCGCTGCCGGGGCCAATGCGGGAGGCGACACGGCGGGCTCCGCCGCCGCGGTCACTTTCGGCGTCGAAACGGCGACTTCCTGCGGTTTTCGAAACGGCTTTTCCCTGAGCGCGATCGCGGCCGAGACTCCGACCACGGCCAGCACGACCGCGCTCGCCGCGATCACGCCTACGCTGATCTTGCCGGCGGCACGCGGCGCCCGGACCGTCTGTCCAAGCGGGCGTTCGATGTCCTTGCCGATATCAGCCAAGCCCTGTCCCCGGTGCACGGTCCGAAGGCGACCTCCTTCGGGAAGACATGCACGAATTCATCAATCCTGGCGCCCCCCTTGGCGCCGTCCCTGGAGGCCTGGTCCTGCCCCGAATCAAACTGCCGGAACCTCACGGTCCCGGCAGCATCGCATTGCTTCGTTCAACCGGCCAGACCGGTTGCCCGCCTTACTGGTTGAGCACGGCCTTTTCCGGATTGGGCGGGAAGGCCGGATCGGTCTTCTGGCCGCGCAGCAGCTGCTCGGCATAGATGAGCTGCAGGTCGTCCTTCGGATCCGGCGGCACATAGGCTGCGGAGCCGGAGCCGGTCTTGCTCTCGTCGGCGCCCTTGATATGACCCTTGAGATCGGACTCGCCACGCGTCAGGTCCCTGCCCTGCAGTTCCGGCGGCAACGGCTGGTCGACCTTGATGTCGGGCGTGATGCCCTTGCCCTGGATCGACTTGCCCGACGGCGTGTAATAGAGCGCCGTCGTCAGCCTGAGCGCGCCATTCTCGCCGAGCGGGATGATGGTCTGCACCGAGCCCTTGCCGAAGGACTGCGTACCGACCACCGTGACGCGGCGCAGATCCTGCAGCGCGCCCGCGACGATCTCCGAAGCGCTGGCCGAGCCACCATTGACGAGCACGATCATCGGCTTGCCGTTGATGTCGTCGGTCTGCTTGGGCTTGGCGTCGAAGCGGGTGACGTCCTTGGGATCGCGGCCGCGCGTCGAGACGATCTCGCCGCGCTTGAGGAAGGCATCCGACACGCTCACCGCCTGGTCGAGCAGGCCACCCGGGTTGAGGCGCAGGTCGAGCACATAGCCCTTCAACTTGTCGTCCGGCACCTGCTTCTTGATGGTGTCGATGGCGTTCTCGAGGTCGTCATAGGTCTTTTCGGTGAAGGAGGTGATCTTCATGTAGCCGATGTCGTTCTCGACCCGGAACTTGACCGCCTTGACCTTGATGATGTCGCGCACGACCGTCAGTTCGATCGGCTTGTCGGCGCCCTGGCGCAGGATGGTCAGCTTGATCGGCGTATTGACCAGGCCGCGCATCTTGTCGACCGCGTCGTTGAGCGTCAGGCCGCGAACCTCCTCGCCGTCGATCTTGGCGATATAGTCGCCGGCCAGCACGCCCGCCTTGGCGGCCGGCGTGTCGTCGATCGGCGTGATCACCTTGACCAGGTCGTTCTCCATGGTGACCTCGATGCCGAGGCCGCCAAATTCACCCTTGGTCTGCACGCGCATGTCCTGCGCCTGTTCGGCGTTCATGTAGGAGGAGTGCGGATCGAGCGAGGAAAGCATGCCGTTGATGGCGTTCTCGACCAGCGACTTGTCGTCGGGCGGGGTCACATACTGCGCCCGCACCCGCTCGAAGATGTCGCCGAAGATCGCCAGTTGCTTGTAGGTCTCCGACCCCGCAGCGTTCGCCGCCGAGCCGGGTGCGCCATAGACAAGGCTCATGGCGGACGCGCCCATCAGCGCACCGGCAAACAGAAGCGACAGTTTCCGCATCATTTCACGTCCTTCCAGAAAAACGGTCCGCCCACCATGGGGCCGGATCGACGGGTTTTCCATCCTTGCGGAACTCGACATAGAGTTCCGGCGTGGCATTTCCATTCTTCGAAACCGAGGTGCTTGCCACCCGGGCTTCTCCCATCGCGCCGACCGGCTCTCCTGCGAGCACTGACTGGCCAGTCGCGACGCTGATTCTGCTCATCCCAGCCAAGACGACATGATAACCGTCGCCGGCATTGAGGATCAAGAGTTGACCATAGGAGCGAAACGGCCCCGCATAAAGCACATTCCCATCCGCCGGCGCGGTAACGATGGCTCCCGATTGTGTCGCAACCATGTCCCCAAGCATCAAGGCGCCGTTACCGTCGTCGGCGCCGAACCGGCGTTTGATGCGGCCTGTGACCGGCAGGGCGATCTGTCCCTGCAGCGCCGAGAAAGGCGCTGCCGCCGTCAACCGGTTGCCCTCGGGAACCGGCAACGATGCCGTCTGGTCGCCTCCGGGCTCGGTACCGCCGGCCTGGCTCGCGGCGGCTGCCTTCGCCGCATCCGCGGCCTTGCGGTTCTTGTCCGCCTGCGCTTCGAGCGAGGCGATCAGATCCTTCAGGCTGCTGGCCTTGGCCGCCAATTGCTCGGAACGCTGCTGTTCGGCCGCCATCTGCGCCTTCGTGTCGGCCTCGAGCTTCTGCTTGGCTTCGAGCAGCATGCCAAGACGTCTCTTCTCCGCCGCCTGGTCGCCGACCGCGGCCGTCAGCCGCGCCCGTTCGGCCTCGATCGAGGCCGTCACCCGGGTCTGTTCCTTGAGATCGGCCAGCAGCGCATCGGTCTGCTGGCGCAGTTCCGGCACCACGGCGCCGAGCAGGATGGCGCTGCGCACCGACGACAGCGCGTCCTCCGGCTTGACCAGGATCGCCGGCGGCGGATTGAGCCCCATGCGCTGCAGGGCGCCCAGCACTTCGGCCAGCACGTCGCGCCGCGCCGACAGTGAAGCGCGTATCTTCTGTTGCTGGCCCTTCAGCCCCTCCAGCTTGGCGCCGATGTCCTCGATGTCCTGGCCGAGCTTCTGTTCGGTCATCGCCGACTGGATCAGCGCGGCGGTGATCGAGGCGTGGTCCTTCTTGACCGCGGCGATATCGGCGGCGAGCTTGGCCAGCCGTTCCGACGACAGCGTTATTTCCTTGGAAACCTGCTCGTATTCGGCGCGGCTCTGGTCCGGATCGGGCGCCATGTCGAGCGTGTTTTCCGCCCGCGCCGCATGGAGCGACAGCAGCATCACCGCCGCCGCGATGCCGCAGCGCGCGCTCCAGGAGCCCCCGGTCGATGAGCCCGTCGTCGATTTATAGCCTTCAGACATTCGCGATCGATCCTATCCGCGGCTTCGTTAACGAATCATCAACCATGTTAGCGCCCGTCGCCCAAAGGGTTCGCAAAAACGCCCTGCAAAGCAAAAGCAGCCCCCAGATGAATTTACGCGGCATTGGGGCTAAATTCGGTGCGACCCGGCGCTTTCAGGACCTGTGATAGGGATGGCCCGACAGGATGGTCGCCACCCTGTAGAGTTGTTCGCCCAGCATCACGCGCACCAGCTGATGCGGCCAGGTGAGCGCCCCGAACGACATCACCAGCTCGGCCTGGTCACGCAGCGGCGGATCGTGGCCGTCGGCGCCGCCAATGGCGAGCACCAGCGCCTTGCGCCCACCATCGCGCAACTGTCCGATATGGCTGGCGAAATCCTGGGAGGACAGGCTCTTGCCTCGCTCGTCGAGCAGGATGAGGGCAGTGCCTGGCTGCAGCTGCGCCTGCAGGCGCGAGCCTTCGTCGCGCTGGCGCTCGCTGGCGCTCTGCGCGCGGCCCTCGGCGATCTCGGTGATCCCGGCGAATTCGAGCCCCACGGCGGGCCCGCTCTTGGCGAAACGCTCGAAATAGCGGTCGGCCAACTCCCGCTCGGGGCCGGCTTTCATTCGGCCCACGGCATGAACTGAAATCTTCATCCTCGCCTCTATGAGCCGCTAATGCATGTCACCCAAGTGGGAACCGGTTTAGGCAACGACATGCATCAGACAAAATCGGCTTAGTGGAGGGTCTCTTCCTCGAGATCCGGCGCCTGCCACATCTTTTCGAGATTGTAGAATTCGCGGACTTCGGGACGGAAGACATGGACGATGATATCGCCAGAATCGATCAGGACCCAGTCGGCGCCGGACAGCCCCTCGACGCGCGCCGTGCCGAGGCCGGCATCCTTGAGCGCCTTGAGGAGATGGTCGGCGACAGCCGAGACATGACGGTGCGATCGGCCCGACGCGACGACCATATAGTCGCCGAGGCTCGATTTCCCCTGAATGTCGATTGAGACAATATTTTCGGCCTTGGAGTCTTCCAGACTGGCAAGGACTGTCTTGATGGCACGGGACACGGCGTCGTCTACGCTGATCCTGGCCGGCGAAGGCATGATATCGGCCTTCTTCCGCAGTGCTGTTCTCAGTGTATTTCCTTTCGCAGCAAGAACAACCAAATCACCCCTGAAAGCAGGTGACACCACTTAGATAGGCAGAGTTCCGTTGCAGTTTCAAGACGGAGCCCCAACTGACGCGAACTTGCCGACTGGCATATTGTTCCGCGCGACACGAAAAACATCGGAACCCAGGCGTCCGGCAGCGGTTATCGGCTGACCGACCAACCGGAATCCCGCCATGCCGATCGACCCGCAAAACACCCTTCTCACCGTCCAGGCCGGCCTCGCTCAGCTCAGTACGCTGATCGTCTCCTATTCCTTCTCAGCCATCGGCGCCGTCATCCTCCTGGTGGTTGGCTACATCGTTGCCAACCTAGCCGAGCGCTCGATCTCGGCTGGCCTCGGCCACATCCACGGGTTCGACGCGACGCTGCGGCATTTCTTTTCCAAGATCGTGCGCTACGCCATCCTGATCCTTGTCGTCATCATGGTGCTCGGCCAGTTCGGCGTGCAGACCGCATCGATCATCGCCGCGATCGGCGCCATCGGCCTGGCCATCGGTCTCGCCCTGCAAGGCACGCTACAGAACATCGCGGCCGGCATTATGCTGCTCGCGCTGCGGCCGTTCCGCATCGGCGAATCCGTCGAGGTCGGCGCCATTGCCGGTTCGGTCGAGGAAATCGGCCTCTTCGCCACGAAGCTCAGGACCGCCGACGGCGTCTACATACTGGCCCCCAATTCGACGCTGTGGAATCAGCCGGTACGCAATTTCACCCGCAACGGCGTGCGCCGCACCGATATCACGCTCAGCATCGGCTCCTGGAACGACATAGATGGGGCGCAGAAGACATTGCTTGCCATTGCCGGCGCCGAGAAGCGCATCCGCCGCGAACCGGCGCCGATCGCCTTCGTGGCCGCACTCGGCGACACGACCGTTTCGCTCACCTTGCGCTACTGGACCGCGGCGGCGGACTATTTCGCCACCCAGATCGACATGACGAAACGCGCCAAGCAGGCCTTCGACAGCGAAGGCATCTCCATCCCGCTGCCACCCCCGGAAGCGCCGCCACCCGAGGCCCGCAAACAATAATCAGCCGCCCCTGTGGCGGACCTCTTCGTCCGGCGCGAAGGCGAGTTCCACCGGCAACGGTGCTTGCGCCGACATCGGCGCGAAGCTGCCCGTGGCGCCCGCCGGAACGGGCCGCGCCGCGATCACCCGCCAGAGCACGAACAGGCAGAATACCGAGGCGATGACGATGCCGACATAGATGAAGGTTGCCGTGCCGAAGGCGGCCGAAAGCGCCGTGACGATGCCCGGCACGATGAAGCCGGCGAGCGACCAGGCAAACAGCATCGAACTCGACAGCGCGAGCAGTTCATCCTTCCTGGCGCGGTCGGCGGCATGCGCGCTGGAGAGAGCGTAGATCGATTCCGCCGCCCCGTCCCAGATCAGGTAGATCACCAACAGGACCATCAGCGCACCGCCGTCGAAGGCGATGGCAAGCACGCTGGCGACGACCGCGAGCGCCGCGGCGCCGGCAAGCACGTAACGCCGGTCGGTGCGGTCCGAAAGCCAGCCGAGCGGTATCTGCAGGATCAGCGTACCGACCGGCATCGCCGACAGCAGCAGCGCGACATCAGCCTGGCTGTAGCCCTTGGCGGTGGCGTGGATGGGCGCGAAGCCGGAAATGATCATCGACAGGCCGCCGACCGCCAGCATGCCGGCGACGCCGACCGGCGAGATCCGCCAGGCCTGGCGCAACGCCACCGAAGCCGCCTGCGGCGCCGGCGGCTGGGCAAGCCGCGTCATGCCGACAGGCAGGATCGACAGGGCGGTAAAGGTGATGCCGATCAACGACGCCGCGGCCGTGTGGATGTCGATGACGGCAAGCGTCGCGTAGCCGACGCCGAGGCCGGCAATATAGGCGACGTAGAACACAGCCATCACCCGGCCGCGTATGGCGTTCGGCAGCGCGTCGTTGAGCCAGCTCTGCGCGACGATGAACAGGCCGCATATGGCAAAGCCGTAAAGCGCGCGCGCCACGATCCACAGCAGCGGGTGCGGTCCGGCGCCGATAGCGGCATTGGACAGCGCGATCAGCGCCGACAGCACCATGAAGGCGCGTGCATGGCCGACCCTGCGCACCAGCGGCCCGGTCAGGATGCAGCCGGCAAGGCCGCCCGCCGACAGACCGGTGACGATCAGCCCGGCCCAGACCGGATCGAACCCCTCCACGCCGAGCCGCACGGGGATGTAGGCGAACATCAGCCCATTGCCGATGGCAATCAGCGCCATCGATACGATGACGCTGGCAATCGCGATCAGCGGCGCGGGCGTGTCGCCCCGCTCGGGATCGACTGTGGGGTGGGTCTTTTCCAGCATGCCTTATCAGCATCGCCTATTGATTGGGCGGATGCCGCCGCAAAAACGACATCGCTGGCCCGAGGAATCCGTTATCCGAACCGGCCGCTCAGCCCTTCGCCATCTCGCGGATCGCGCTCGACGACAGCGATGAACGCGGACCGTGGATGAAGGTCCAGGCCGGCGCCTTCATGCGGGCGAGCAGCGGCGCGTCGCCCTCGTCGATGCGGGCGTAATCGAAGGTCTTGGCAACCACCGACGACAGGAACGACAGCGTGGCGCCCGGACGGTCGATGACCGCGATCGGAAAGGTGAGCACAATCTCGCGCCAGCGCTGCCAGCGGTGGAAATCGCGCAGCGAGTCGGCGCCCATGATCCAGACGAAGTCGACGCCGGGATTGCGCGCCTTGACCAGAGCCAGCGTGTCCGCGGTGTAGCGCACATTGTGTGCCGCCTCGAAGGCCGTGACCTTGATCTTCGGGTTCTTGGCGATCTTCTCGGAAAACGCGATGCGCTCGCCCAGCGGCGCCAGTTCGCGTGTGCTCTTCAACGGATTTCCCGGCGTCACCATCCACCACAACTGATCGAGTGCCAGGCGCCGCAAAGCGATTTCGGCAACCAGCGCATGGCCGGCATGCGGCGGGTTGAACGAGCCGCCGAACAGACCCACCGCGAGGCCCTTTTCGGCGTGCGGCATGCGAAGATAGTGGGAGGGTACCGCCGGTTCGGAAGAAGCCAGCATCGCTTCAGGCTCTGGCGACGAACAGCGTCAAGGTCTCACCTGTCCGGACCCGCGTACACGGTATTTGAACGAGGTCAGCTGTTCGACGCCGACCGGCCCGCGCGCATGCATCTTGCCGGTGGCGATGCCGATCTCGGCGCCCATGCCGAATTCGCCGCCATCGGCGAACTGCGTCGAGGCGTTGTGCAGCAGGATCGCCGAATCGATCTCGTTGAAGAACCGTTCTACCGCCTGGCCATCCTCGGCGACGATCGCCTCGGTGTGATGCGACGAAAAGGTCTCAATGTGGTCGATCGCGCCACTGATGCCGTCGACCAGCTTCACCGCGATGATGGCGTCGAGATATTCCGTCACCCAGTCGGCATCGGTCGCCGGCTTGGCGTCGAAGAACAGTTTCACCACTTCGGCATCGGCATGGATTTCACAGCCGGCGGCGCGCAAGGCATCGAGGATCGGCACCAGATGGGTGGTGGCGACCGCGCGGTCGACCAGCAGCGTCTCGGCGGCACCGCAGACACCGGTGCGCCGCATCTTGGCGTTGACCGCGATCCGCACCGCCATGTCGAGCTCGGCGGAACGGTCGATGTAGAGATGGCAGATGCCTTCGAGGTGGGCGAAGACCGGCACGCGCGCCTCGCTCTGCACCCGCCCGACCAGGCTTTTGCCGCCGCGCGGAATGATGACGTCGAGATTGCCACCAAGCCCTTTGAGCATTTCGCCGACCGCGGCGCGGTCGGTGGTCGGCACCAACTGGATGGCATCCTCGGGCAGACCGGCCGCCTTCAGCCCCTCGACCAGGCAGGCGTGGATCGCCGAGGAGGAATTGAGCGAATCCGAGCCGCCGCGCAAGATCACCGGATTGCCGGCCTTGAGGCAAAGCGCGCCGGCATCCGCCGTCACGTTCGGCCGGCTTTCATAGATGACGCCGACGACACCGAGCGGCGTACGCACGCGCTCTATGTGCAGGCCGTTGGGGCGATCCCATGCGGCAATGACGTCGCCAACCGGATCCTTGAGCTCGGCAATTTCGCGGATGCCATCCGCCATGGCGCGGATGCGCGCCGGATTGAGTTTCAGCCGGTCCATGAACGAGGCCGACAACCCGGATTCCTCACCATTCGAGACGTCGACGGCGTTGGCGTCGAGAATGTCCCGTTCCCGGGCGAGGATTGCCTCGGCCATGGCGACAAGCGCGGCATTCTTGGCGGCGGTGGTGGCGATGGCCAGCGGTCGCGCGGCAGCGCGGGCACGGCGGCCGATATTGGCCATCAGCGCCACGGTATCGTCCCCGGATTTTTCATGCAGCTTCAGCATGGCTCATCCTCCGCTTATGTCGCCTCCAGCGTGACTCACCACGAGATCATCGCGGTGGATCATCGCCGAACGCGCCTCGTAGCCGAGCACGGTTTCGATCTCGGCCGTCTTCAGGCCTGCGATCCTTACGGCATCGGCGGCATCGTAGGCAACCAGCCCGCGCGCGATCTCGCGGCCCTCGGGCGACAGGATCGCCACCGTATCGCCGCGCGAGAAATTGCCGCTGACCAGTTTCACGCCGGCCGGCAGCAGCGACTTGCCCGAAATGAGCGCGCCGATGGCGCCGGCATCGACGGTCAGCCGCCCGGCCGGTTCGAGCTGGCCGGCGATCCAGGTCTTGTAGCCCTTGACCGGATTTGCGCTCGGCTTGAAGAAGGTGGCGCGCTCGCCGCGCTCGATCGCCATCAGCGGCGACAGCCGGGTGCCGGAGGTGATGATCATTGCCGTGCCGGCGGCCGTGGCGATCTTGCCGGCATCGAGCTTTGTGCGCATGCCGCCGCGCGACAGCTCGGACGCCGCCGCACCCGCCATCGCCTCGATGTCAGGCGTGATGCGGTCGACCAACGGAATGAATTTGGCTTGCGGGTCGCGCGCTGGCGGCGCGGTGTAGAGCCCGTCAATGTCGGACAGCAGCACCAGAAGGTCCGCCCCCATCATCGTCGCCACCCGCGCGGCCAGCCGGTCATTGTCGCCATAGCGGATTTCGGAGGTCGCCACCGTGTCGTTCTCGTTGATGACCGGCACCGCCTTCATCTTCAAGAGCGTCGATATCGTCGCGCGTGCATTGAGGTAGCGGCGGCGTTCCTCGGTGTCGCCGAGTGTTAAAAGGATCTGGCCCGATTTCAGGGCGCCTTTGCCGAGCGCATCCGACCAGGCGCCGGCGAGCGCGATCTGGCCGACGGCCGCCGCTGCCTGGCTTTCCTCGAGCTTCAGCGCCCTCTTGCCGAGGTCGAGAATGGTACGGCCAAGCGCGATGGCGCCCGACGACACGACGAGGATCTCGGCGCGGCCATTGGCAAGCACGGCGATATCGTCGGCGAGCGAGGCGAGCCAGTCGCGCTTCAGGCCGCTGGTGCGGTCGACGAGCAGCGCCGAGCCGATCTTGACGGTGATGCGCCGGTATTTCCTGAGCGACTGCATGGCCCTACTTTTCCCAGCGCGTCTCGACCGTGGCGGCAATTTGCGCGCGGGCTTCGGCGATCACCGCCATCAGCGCGCGCTGCACCGCCTCGACACCCTCGCCGGTGACGGCAGACAGCAGCATCGGCGCACGCCCGGCGGCGCGCTTGAGTGAAGCAACCTTCTTCTTGCGTGCGTCGGCGTCGAGCGTGTCGACCTGGCTCAGCGCCAGGATCTCGACCTTGTCGGTCAGGCCGTGGCCATAGGCTTCGAGTTCGGCGCGCACGGTCTTGTAGGCCTTGCCCGGATTTTCCTCCTGTGCCGAAACCAGATGCAGCAGCACACGCGTGCGCTCGACATGGCCGAGGAAGCGGTCGCCGATGCCGACGCCTTCATGCGCGCCTTCGATGAGGCCGGGAATATCGGCGATGACGAATTCGCGTGCATCGATGCGCGCGACGCCGAGGCCCGGATGCAGCGTCGTGAACGGATAGTCCGCGATCTTCGGCTTGGCCGCGGTGACGGCCGCCAGGAACGTCGACTTGCCGGCATTGGGCAGCCCGACCAGGCCGGCATCGGCGATCAGCTTCAGCCTGAGCCAGATGTTGAGCTCCTCGCCCGGCAGGCCTGGATTGGCGCGGCGCGGCGCCTGGTTGGTCGAGGTCTTGAAATGCTGGTTGCCGAAGCCGCCATTGCCACCCTTGGCGAGCAGGAAGCGCTGGCCGACCACGGTCAGGTCGCAGATCAGCGTCTCGTTGTCTTCCTCGAAGACCTGCGTTCCGGCCGGCACTTTCAGTGTGACGTCGGCACCCTTGGCGCCGGTCATGTTGCGGCCCATGCCGTGGACGCCGGTCTTGGCCTTGAAGTGCTGCTGGTAGCGATAGTCGATCAGCGTGTTCAGCCCATCGACCGCTTCCAGCCAGACATCGCCGCCGCGGCCGCCGTCGCCGCCATCCGGCCCGCCGAATTCGATGAATTTTTCGCGCCGGAACGACACCGAACCGGCGCCGCCGTCGCCGGAGCGGACATAGACCTTGGCTTGATCGAGAAATTTCATGGGATCGCAGTTTCTTTTATTGGCCTTGCGGCATTGCTCTAAACCTTGGGCCTTGCTCTAAACCAAGGCGCGGCCAAGGGCGAGGCCGTTTTGTGACAATGGCCGTGTGGGGTCGGCCGGAGATGTCGGAATGAAGCTTGTAACCTACAACATCCAGTACGGCATCGGTCTCGATGGGCGCTACGATGTCGGGCGCATCGCCGATGCCGTGCGCGGCGCCGACGTGATCGCGCTGCAGGAGGTCACCCGCAACAATCCCAGGAACGGCGGCCGCGACATGGTCGCCGAGATCGGCGAGGCGCTGCCCGATTATTTCGCCGTCTATGGCAGCAATTTCGAGGCCAATATCGGCTCGCGCATCGAGAACGGCCGCGCCATCACCACCACCTTCCAGCTCGGCAACATGGTCTTGTCGAGGACGCCCATTCATCTGTCGCGCAACCTGCTCTTGCCGCGCAGCCGCAGCTTCGAGATGATGAACTTCCAGCGCGGCGCACTCGAAGCGCTGATCGAGACGCCGCTTGGTTTCATCCGCTTCTATTCCATCCATCTCGATCACCGCAGCCCGGTCGAGCGCGCCAGCCAGATTCAGTTCCTGCGCCAGCGCCTGTTGAATTATGCGCTCGAAGGCGGCGCATTGTCCGGCGTCGCCGAGATCGGCCTGCCGGAACTGCCCCATCCGGAAGCCTTTGTCGGCATGGGCGATTTCAACATGCTGGCCGGCTCGCCGGAATATGTCGAACTTGCCGGCCAGCCGGACCATGAATTCGGCATGCCGTTGACCGCCGACTTCGCCGTCGATGCCGCCGTGCGCCTCGATGTCGCCGGCGAGGATCTCGTCTCCTGGGTCGATCCCAAGGACCCCACCAACGCCAGCCGCCACAAGCGCATCGACTATGTCTTCACCAGCGCGTCGCTTGCCCGCTCGCTGAAGCGCCTGTGGGTCGACCGGCAAGCCGTCGGATCCGACCACCGGCCGGTCTGGGTCGAACTGGGCTGAGGCCAAGTCTGGTCCGCAGTTGATCAAGTCTGGTCCGCAGTTGATTTTGTCGTGTTCCGCACCACGCACCGAGATTCGGGTCAGGCCGAGCCTAAGATGATGGCTTCCGAGAACCGGAGCGGAGCGTACTGAAGCACGCGAGCACCGGAAGCGCAGGAAGCCGCCATTCGCAGGCCGGCCTGACCTGAATATCGACGCGCCTAGAAATGGATCCAGTTGCGCAGGCTGGTCCAGGTCTTCCTGTCGAGCCGGTAACGCTCGACAGGCACCTGGCCGGCGACGATCGAGTTCAGCATGCCCTGGCCGGCATACTGGAAGCCGCACTTGTGGATCACCCGGCGCGAGGCCGGGTTGATGACCCGCGTCGAGGCATGCAGCACCTGGATCGACGTCTTCTGGAAGGCGAGATCGACCAGCGCGTGCGCTGCTTCGGTCGCATAGCCGCGCTTCCAGTGGGGCTCGCCGATCCAGTAGCCGAGTTCCAGCCCGCGATCGGTGGTGTTCAAGCCCGCGCAGCCGACGAAAGTGTCGGTGCCGGCCAGCGTCAGCGCATAGGCGATGCCGGCGCGGCGCGCCTTGGTCATGGCGAGGAAGGCACGCCCCTCGGCTTCGCCATAGGGGTGCGGCATGCGGGCCAGCATTTCGGCGACGTGACGGTTGTCGGCAAGCTCGACCAGTTGGGCGATATCCCGCTCCTCGGGAGCGCGCATGACCAGCCGCTCAGTAACCAGCACCGGACAATCTATCGCGTAACTTTCGTCTTCTGAGTCTTCCGCTTCGGCAACCATTTCAACGTCCTCCAGGCAAAAGAAAAAGGGGAGATGGAAACCCATCTCCCCTGATCCTTTTCCTGGCTTTGCCAGACACCGGTTCCCGAGATGGGCGCCGGTGTTCTAGTGCGGAACCGGCTACTCCGCGGCTTTGGCAATCGGGTTGACCGATACGTAGGTTCGGCCGTTGGCTTTTTTGTTGAACGTCACGGCGCCGGTTTCGAGCGCGAAAAGCGTATGGTCCGTGCCCATGCCGACATTGACGCCGGGATGCCAGGTCGTGCCGCGTTGACGAATGATGATGTTGCCCGGGATGACGGCTTCGCCGCCGAACTTCTTCACGCCCAGACGCTTGGAATGCGAGTCGCGACCGTTGCGCGACGAGCCGCCAGCTTTCTTGTGTGCCATCTAACTAACTCCGTTGCGCCGCAAGGCGCCTAAAAGGCCTTATGAACGCGTTCGCGTTCCGTTTCAAGTCCGATCCGGCTGATGTTTCGCCGGAAAAATTACTTCTTCGCCAGTTCCTTGGCCTGTTCGCGCCAGTCCTTGATCTGGTCGGCGCTGAACGGCATGTGCTCGTCGATCTTGGCGACATCCTTGTCGCTGAGCTTGGCGAGCTGCGCGAAGGTGATGATGCCCTGCTCGGCGAGATCCTTGGCGGCGACCGGGCCGATGCCCTTGATCACAGTCAGGTCGTCCGGCTCGCCCTTCGGCGCCTTGAACAGCGGCGCGGCGACGGCCTCGGCCTTCGCCTCTTCCTTGGGGGCGTCCTTCTTGGCCTTGGCTTCCTTCGGCGCGGCCTCGGCAGCAACCTCAGCCTTGGCTTCCGCCTTGACGGGGGCCTTCTTGGCGGGCTTGGCGCCACCCAGCAGGATCTCGGAGATCCGCACGGTGGTCAAAAGCTGGCGATGGCCGATCTTGCGGCGCGAATTCTGGCGGCGGCGCTTCTTGAAAGCGATGACCGTGCGGTTCTTGCCCTGCTCGACGACTTCGGCGGTGACCAGAGCGCCATCGACGAACGGCGCGCCGAACGTGACATTCTCGCCCTCGCCATGCGCGAGCACGTGGCCGATCTCGACGATGTCGCCGACATTGGCTTCGACTTTTTCGATCTTCAGGAGATCGTTGGCGGCAACGCGATACTGCTTACCGCCCGTTTTAATGACTGCGAACATTTTTTGCCTTTCGCTGTTCGGTCGGCCTTGATGAACCGCCTCTGGCGGTTCGGCCGTCTTTTTGTCAGTCTGCGGGTTCAAAAAACAAGCGGCGCGGAAGAACCCTCCACGCCGATTGCGCGCTGTCCCTAACCGAAGGTTGCGTGGGAGTCAAGGCAAACAGCCCGATTCCTCGCCCTGGCGGACCAGCCGGCATTGCCTGCCGGGGACGGGCGGCATCGGTCCAGGCAAGGTCCGGGACGGCAAGCTGAATTTCCGGCGGATTTGGCCTTGTAACCTGCCCGATCAGCCGTTATCTAGTGCGCCGCGCCGGCAACGGCGGACCATGACCGCGGAGAGGTGGCAGAGTGGTCGAATGCACCGCACTCGAAATGCGGCATGGGTGCAAGCCCATCGGGGGTTCGAATCCCTCCCTCTCCGCCATTTAGCTTCCATAATAATCGTTTCCTTTCAAAAGCTTCCTTGTTGCGCTTGACCAGCGCGAAGCGAAACTTATCTTAGACTGTGTAACAAACTGTGTAACATTAGAGAAAGATAATGCGACGTTCCGCAGCGCCAAAGCCGCATAAACGTGAAGGCATCTGGTATCTCGTCCGCAGGGTGCCGAAGGAATTCGCGGCGTTTGATCGCCGCTGCCTAGTACGCATTTCCACGGGCGTCGCCGTGGCTGACGATCCCCGCGGTGTACGGGCGCGAGATGCAGTGCAAAGCCTCGGCGCGGGGCTGGAGGCGTATTGGCGTAGACTGCGGGAAGGCCAATCCGCCGAGGCGGGGCTGCGTTTCGAAGCCGCGAGGAAGCGCGCGCGGTCATTTGGATTGGCCTATCGCTCTAACGAGGAACTAGCAGCGGGGCCGCTCGACGAACTCATGGCCCGTATCAAGCTGCTCCTCGACAAAAAATCGATCGAGGACGCGCAGGACGTCTCGGCCGTCATGGGTGGGGAGAAGCGGCCAGCGGTCCGCCTGAGCGGTCTTATCAAGGAATTCGAGACGATCGAGCAACAGAACTTGCTGACCATGTCGCCTAACCAAATCAAGAAATGGCGTAACCCCAAAAAGCGCGCAGTTGCCAATCTGGTTGGAGTCATTGGCGACAAGGAGATCGCAAGCCTCACTCGGGACGACGCAATCGCGTTCCGCGAGTGGTGGCAAAAGCGGATCGTTGAGGATGGACTTGATATCGGTACGGCCAACAAGGACATCGGCCATGTTTCGAAAATGCTGCGCGTCGTCGATCTGACTCACCAGCTCAAGCTGGAGCCGGTTTTTCGAAACCTGCGTCTTTCCGGCGCCGTCCCCGGGCAACGCGCTGCGTTCACAGCGGAGTTCATTCAGGAGAAGATACTCGCTGAAGGCGCGCTCGACGGACTCAATGACGAAGCCCGCCATCTAATCTATGTGATTGCCGATACCGGACTCAGGCTTTCTGAAGCGGCAAACCTCACCACCGAAACAATCCACCTCGATCAAGAAATCCCGCATGTGCGGGTGCGCCCCAATGGCCGTCGCTTGAAGACCGGTCATTCAGCCCGTGACATTCCCTTGGTTGGCGGCGCACTTGCAGCCATCAAGCTCCATCCGGACGGCTTTCCTCGTTATCGCGACAAGGCCGCGTCACTTTCAGCGCTCGTCAACAAGGTGCTCGCCAGCAAGGAACTTCTGCCGACTTCCGAGCATAGTCTTTATAGCCTGCGACACACTTTCGAGGACCGGCTGACGGCAGTTGAGGCGCCGGAGAAGGTAATTGCTTCTCTGATGGGCCACAAATGGATCCGGCCCAAATACGGCGCGGGACCTTCGTTAGCGCAAAAGCGCGAGTGGCTTCAAAAAATCGCTTTTACCCCGCCCGGGCGAATGTGATTGCGGCGCCATCCAGGCCTTGAGAACCAACCTCACGGCTCCAGCTGTCCGAGCCATTTAGGTTGAGCGTGGCCAGCACGCGCTGCGCTCGCTCGCGATTTCCGAGCTTCCGCCGCATTTGTTCGACCTCGTATTCCAGCCTTTCGAAGGTCGGTATATAGGCATCTCCATGCCGGATGACCAAGTAGGCGGCAACAGCTAGACAGCATTCTAGCTCCGTGGCCGATGGATCGGAAAAAGGGGCGACGCCATACCAAGACGAGCAACGCCTCTCGAGGGCTTCCGAACTAGGCAAACGGCCAGCATGTGGCATGGGATACAAACCTATGCCTGATCGACGAACCTAAAGTGCTCACGAAGCTTGACCGGTACGCGGGCCATCGGAGGGTTCTGCCTAAAACCGCCAAAAATTTTGAAACACCCATTCATCCGGCTCGAATTCAAAGGGATCGGCGATTTTTGGGTTATGGCTTGCAAGCATAGTTCAGCCCAGACAAGAACGCCTGATATCTTGTCGTTCACTGTCACCCTGCCAAATATGGTGCCGGTGACAACGGCAGTTTGGCGAGCAGAAGAATTCCCGAGACTGAGACGTTCTACGGCTTGGCCCATGTTCGCGCTCCTCCTCGATTGGAGACAGGATGGGCCATATGGAAGCGAATAAAAGGAGGTTGGTGACGAGTCTCGGTAGTGGAGTAGAAACGGGTGGAAAAGCTTGCGCTATTCGCCGTCGGCGCCGCTAAGCGCATTTGAGAGAAGGGGCAACGATCGCCAAGAGATGACGTCCGATCGCAAGCCGGCTAGAAATGCGACAGTGACGCGCCTTTTTTGGCACGACCTTAGCACCCGATCGGGCCTCAGCTGGTCGTCGTTGCGCAGCCGATCGGGTGCGATTTTTATAAAGCTCTCTTGGCTTTAGCTTTGAGAGCCCGTCATCGAGACAAATGCAAGGGAACGGTCCCGCCCCCTGGGGACATTCGACATGCCGTGGCAGCTTCCTATGGTGAGCCAGCGCATTCCGATACACGTTTTCCGCGCTCTACCGTTGCTCCAGCACCTGTGCTGAGGCTGAGCGCTTGATCAGGACCCGACCGCTGCTGTTGCGGGATGGTGACTGGGTTGAGGTCGCGAAAACCTTGACCGCGGGTACGTTGTTCATCCAGATGAGCGCTGAGCCGAGAAGCAGCCAAGAACGCTTCCCGTAATCGAATCCTACGGGAACCGCGAAACCAGCGTCCAAGGGACGCAATTCTCCGACGTCGTTCACTCAAGCTCATCTCGCAACTTGAACGCTTGTATGAAGCCGCTGCATGTGCGCCGGTGGACCGGATTGCTGCTATCCAAACCACGTGCTCAGTTTCGCCCCCGTAATAACTCTACCGTCCGAAACGGCTTTCGCGCGTCAGGTCCACCCCACATGAAAGTTCCGCGAGCAGCACGGACGGAGAGGCCGGTCACAACTCCTTCGCGTGCTCTTTTACTACCGAATCAAGTGCCAAATGGAGAGGCACTGCCTTAGAGAACAGGAAGCCCTGCGCGGTTCTGCAGCCAAGCTTGTACAGAGTTTGCCGATCTGCCTCTGTTTCAACGCCCTCGGCCATGACCTCGATCCCGAGCGTCCTACCAAGGTCAATCACCGCTTTGACAAGCAGCCGATTCTCCCGGGACTTGGCTAAGCCGCGAATGAAGCCCTGATCTATTTTCACTTTCCTGATCCGACTGTCCTTGAGCGATGCCAACGTCGAAAAACCGGTGCCGAAGTCCTCGAGCGCGATAGAAATGCCAGCATGTGAAAGCTGGCCGAGCTTTTCATCCACTCTGTCCGGATCCACTGGGGCTTCTTCGGTAATCTCGATGTCGAACATCGTTGCAGGGAGGTCTTTTGCCGCCAGACCATTAAGAATCATCTCGTCAATATCGCCAGCTTCCAACTCGCGCGGTGAAACATTCATCGCCACACGAACATCACGACGGTCAGCTTTGACCAAGCCCTCGATAAGAGCGCAACAGTCGGCGAATACCGTTTGAGTTAGCAGCTGAAGCATTCCAGTTTCGCGTGCCGCTGTCATGATCTCGGGCGGAGAAATGGGACCGTGAAGCGGGTGAGACCATCTTAGCAAGGCTTCAAAACCGACGACGCTTCAGTTTCGAGTCTTACGATTGGCTGAAACCAAGCGACCAAGCTTCTCATCGTTATCGCCGAATGAAGATCGCGTTCGATTGACTGGCGGCGTTGCAGTTCCCGGGCTAGCTCGGCACCGAACAGACAAAATTCATTCCTGCCGCGGCGCTTAGCTGTGTAAAGGGCGATGTCGGCCCGCAACAACATTTCCGTCAGTCCGGGGTTTTCAGCCAAGTAGATTCCTATAGACGCTCCAATGCGGACGGATGCGATCCCAGGATAGGGGCGAGCAAGCTTGGCTATGAGATTGGACGCGAGATTGGTGGGAGAAGGAGAATTCTTTCGCGAAGAAAAAACCAGCACGAATTCATCCCCACCGATGCGGGCGAGCGTTGAGCCCTCCGGTGCTTCTTCCTCTATTCGGCGGGCGATCCTGGCAAGCAGCTCGTCACCCGTTCTGTGACCGTAGGTACCGTTGACAGATTTGAACCCGTCCAGATCAATCAGCATGGCCACAAAGGGTCCATCGGTGTTCTCAAACTGATCGATTGCATGTTCGAGGCCCCGCCTGTTGAGGAGCGCGGTAAGATGGTCCTCCCTGGAATTGCGCTCCATTTCCGCGGCAAGCCGCTCGGCTTGATGTCTCAGGCGGCTCGCGTCACGGAAGCGCGCTTGTCCAACGAACGAGGATCGAACCAGGCCGCCCTCGAAAAGCAGGACGGCAAAAGCCAGAATGTAGTTTTCCGGGGCTCCCTTCGTCAGCAAACATGCGGCGGCAATGAGGAGTGGCGGTGTGATGAAGCATATCGCTGCCGCAGCATATGAGCTGCCGTACGTGACCGCGCCAGCTGAAATGCCCGCCAGAATTATTAGATGCAGCGATGCTTGAGACGTCGTGTATCCAGCCGTTAGGATGGCAAGGAATGACCAGGTGAATCCCGCCAGAAGAGCAAGCCTGCCAAACCAGCGAAGCCGCAGCCAAACCCGTGTCAGATCATCCTGGACTCCGGGTTCCTTCAGCTGATGACGGGCGAGTGCAAGGCGGGCGGCATTTATCGCATTAACGACCGAAAACCAGGCCGCGCCAGCAAGACCGTTCCCGGAAAGGGCCTGCACGGTCAAAATCAGCCCGGACAGCACAATGCTTATCGGCATTGAGACGAAAAGGCCTGCCCTCAGATCAGCGAGCTGGTCCTGAAGGATTCTCGCCTCCAGCGGATCTTCTTTTCCAAGGCTGGACGGGTCAGCTTGCTTACTCCTGCTTGTCCGCAGCCTATGCAGCCCCCCTGAAGGACGGGTTAATTCTTCAATCGGAGATCAGCGTCGGGGAGCAGGATTACTCCGGTGCATCATGCACTCTCTCCCATCGCTCGCCCAGCACGCGCAAAAATGCGACTGCTGGTGCAGTATCACCGCTGGAGCTCCGCCGATATCCCATGCCGGACAAG
Source organism: Mesorhizobium sp. M8A.F.Ca.ET.218.01.1.1 (assembly GCF_004791165.1). Lineage (GTDB taxonomy): Bacteria > Pseudomonadota > Alphaproteobacteria > Rhizobiales > Rhizobiaceae > Mesorhizobium. Next base: position 307,834 of record NZ_SRUZ01000002.1, read on the forward strand.
GGGAACATGTTGGGCAAAGCGAAGCCCCAGATGCCTTGCAAGCCGTGCCGCCAGGTGGTCTCTGGAGTAGAGTCCAATCAATATGTTCGTTGCATGGTAGAGCGGCGCCGCCGACAGGCGCAGCCGCCTTTCGTATATATGCAGCATGTCGGGGTCGCCAACATTGCGGCCGTCGCGGCACGCAGTCATGATTCCACGGGCGAGTTGCTTCTGGCTGCTGAGACCGATGTTGAATCCGTGAGCGGTCACCGGGTGCATGCCGATGGCAGCGTCGCCGATGAGTGCGGCGCTCGGCGCCCGGAATTTGTGCGCCCAGGTCGTGACCAGCGGATAGGTGTGGCGCTTGCTTGCCAAGGTCATTTTTCCAAGGCGCCCTCGACACCGTTTCGTCAACTCCGACAGGAACAAATCATCATCGAAGGCAAGCAGTCTATAGGCCTCGTTTGAGCGCAATGTGAGCAGCAGCGACGACATGCCCTCCGCGAGGGGCAACATCGCTATCGTCTGATGGTGATCGAACCATTCGATGGCGATCTGGTGGTGGGCGCGCTCGTGCCTCACTCGGCAAATCAGCATCGAGTGGCCAAGCCGGTTGATATCGGCGCCGATGCCTAGCAGATCACGCGTGGCGGACAAACGCGAATCCGCGGCAACAACCAGCCGAGCAGTTAAACGCGCGCCATTAGAGAGCGTTACGACTGCTCCTTCTTGGCTGTTTGTTGCATCGACGACCGAGTGGCCGCACAACAGCCGGGCGCGATCCTGCAAGCGGACGATTTTGAACAGCGCCTCGCGGATCCGGCAATTTGGAACCAAAACCCCCAGCGGTTCTCCAGAGTTGCTGGGAGGATCGAAACGAAGAGCGAATGCGCTCGAGCCGTTGAGCACGCGCGCGCCTTGAAGTGCTGATTTGTCCGAAGCCGGGATGACATCCCAGGCGCCGAGCTCGCGAAGGGTTCTGATCGAAGCGTTGGTCAGCGCGATTTCGCGACCATCGAAAGCCGGATTCGCCAGACTATCGAATGTGTTCTGTTCAACAACTGCCACCTTGAGTTCGCTTTGGGCAAGCGACGCAGCGAACGAAAGGCCGACCGGGCCGGCTCCAACGACAACGATGTCAAAATTATCGTCAGAGCCCATCAGCGTGCCGCCATCCGGTCGCCTATCCTCGTGTAACGGTGGAACTGAGCCGAGTGACATGAGCTCCGTGGCCGCCGCATTGCCTAAAGGCGCTGGGCCGGGAGATTCGCATCGATCGGCAACGAAGCACTCAAAGCGCTCAGAGGTGGATGCGGCTAACCGATCCCGCCCTTTGGCCGCGCAGCCGCGCAGATCGCCGCCAGCAAGCGAGACACTCGCGACGCTGGTCAGCCACGGCCGCGCCGCATCGATCGCCACATTCCACCTGGAACCCTTGCGCATACTACTCACGCTCCACGACGTCGAAGCGGGCTCTCTTGCGAGGGTATCGAACGTAGCGCTCTCTCTCGTCATCCCAGCCAAGGTAGCGGAAACTTTTATCCACGACCGCGCATATCTCATCAAGAACCTGCTGCATGGCTTCGATGTCGATGTCCTTGCAATTCAGTCGCCGATAGAGCAAAGCCCACGCGGCGACATAGTCGTCGAAATAGCGCGCGTCACTCGAACCAATGATCAACTTCGGACGGTTGATCGATCTCGAAAACGCACGTCCCAACCCCGATGATGCTCCGCAGCACGTTGACATCACGAGGATCTTCGGCGCTGGATGCGAGCCCTGGAACATTTCTACGAAGTCAGCCCAAAGAAGGCCACTTTCGACGCACACAACCCATCAAAGGCGAAAGCTGTTGATCGGCCCCCGTGTCCGCGCAGCCACGCGGATGGTCAGCCAGCAAGCGAGATACACACGACGCCGGTCAGCTAATGGCTGCGCCGTAAGCACAAGGCATGGCCGACCACACGACAGAAAACCCAGAACCGTGAAGGTGCTGATAATGACGACCAATCTTTCCGTAAGTCATGCATTTCTCCGTCGAAGACTGGTCAATAGAACACACCGATGAGTATGACCCTGATCTGGATCAGCCAGACATGACCAATCGGCACTGGCGGTTCACGGTCAGGTGATCGACCGTGACGTTCCACTTTGGAACCCGTGCGCACATGGCCAAGCTCTCGTCCGGCCACGCGAGGTACTCTCGTGGCATCAGCCGCCTCATACTGGGTGCAATGGGAGGCAGTCCTTCGCACGACAGAGGCTTTTCACAAATGTAGTGTGCAGCTTAGGTCAAGATGGTCATGGAGCATGGAGCATGGAGCATGGACAGCTTGTTCCCGACCGAGCCGGCTCGACTGACGAGCGCGATCCGCGCATCTTATGCACAGCGGATTGAAATCAGCGTTCCGGTTTGTCGTCCCGATCAATTAGTATCCGCTCGGCGGCTCCGTCGAGATCTTCGTATTGACCGCTTCGCAATGCCCAGACGAAGCCGGACACACCCAGTGCACCCAGAAAAAGGGCCACTGGTATGAGATAGAGCAACGTCGTCACGAGGATTATGCCGAATAGCTGACTGCGGAGCGTCCGACTTTTTGAATAACTTGCAGCGTCGCATTCGCCCCGAAGCCGTGCAAGCGCAATGCGTTTCCAATAACAAGCACCGATGAGGCAGACATGGCAATCGCCGCTAACAAAGGCGTGGCGTGCCCGAGGATGGCGATTGGTACTGCCACCGCATTGTAGACGATCGCAATCGCGATGTTCTGGCGGATCAGGTGTCCCGCCTTGCGCGAGACGTCCAGCGCGAGAGGCACTGCCAGAAGGCTTTCGCGCAGGAATACGAAGTCGGCGGCATTGCGGCCAATGTCGGCGGCGGTAGCTGGAGCGATCGAGACATGCGCCGCGCTGAGCGCCGGCGTGTCGTTGAGGCCGTCGCCAACCATCAGAACCTTGTGTCCGTCTTTCGCCAGGGTCTCGATGCGCTCGACCTTGCCGGATGGCAGCAGGCACGGAACGAAGTCCTTGACACCCAGCATTTCTGCGACTTCACCGCAGGCACCCGCAGTATCGCCCGACAGCATTTCCACTGACACCCCGGCATGGCTCAATTGCCCGATCGCCGCCTTGGCGTCTGCGCGCAGCGCGTCCTCAAAATCGAAGGTCGCGACAATGAACCCGTCTTTTGTCAGCACGGTTCCGCCATGTTTGCCTTCACCACCGGTCCGGGCTCTCCATCCAGCCCATCCGCGTCGGCCTAGCCGCCAGGTGCTTCCGGCTCCAGTGGCTTCGATTCCAAACCCTGGATGCTCGGTGACGGCATCAAATTTGTACTGCCCGCCGGGATGGGCAAAACCGGCTATGGCCTTTGAAAAAGGATGGCGGGAATGCGTAGCCATGTCTCCCGCGACTGCCAGCATGGCCGGATCGATCGACGATGCATTGACCAGCCGGGGCTGGCCGAGCGTGAGCGTTCCGGTCTTGTCGAACACCGCTGTATCAATCGTCGCCAGGCGCTCCATGGCAGAACCGTCCTTTACCATGATGCCGTTCTCAAACAGGCGCCGCGCGGCGACCACCTGAACGATCGGTACGGCGAGGCCGAGCGCGCACGGGCAGGTGATGATCAGAACGGCAATGGCGATGGTTATCGCCCGGTGCCAGTCGCCGGTCACCGCCATCCAGCCAAGGAACGTCGCGAAGGCTGTGAGATGAACCACCGGGGCATAGAGCGCTGAAACGCGATCGGCGATCCGGCGATAATGCGCGCGGCCGCCCTCTGCGGCTTCCATAAGACGAACCATTTCCGCCAGAAACGAATCCTTCGCGGCGGCTGTCGCCTCAATCGTCAGCGGGCCGGTAAGATTGAGCACGCCGGCCTGAACTGCTTCGCCCGGCGCCACGTTTTTCGGCGTGCTTTCGCCTGAGGCCAGCGAGCAGTCGAGATCCGACGTTCCCTGGATGATCTTGCCGTCGACGGGGATCCTCTCACCGGCTGCGATCAACAACCGCATGCCTGGTTCGATCTCGCCGACCGGCAAATAGTCGCGCGCGCCGTCGCTGCGCAGCACCATGGCGCCATGTGCGGCCAACTGGGACAGGCCTTTCACAGCGGTCCGGGCACGTTCGCGCATCACGTGATCCAACGTGCGGCCGATCAACAGGAAGAACAGCAGCGATACCGACGCGTCAAAATAGGCGTGATCGCCATGGTTGATCGTCTCGTAGAGGCTCATGGCGTAGGCGAGCGAAACACCGACCGCGATCGGCACGTCCATATTCATGCGGCCATGGCGCAAAGCATTCCAGGCCGAACGGAAGAAGATGCCGCCGGCGAAGGCGAGGGCAGGAATGGCGATCAGCGCCGAGACCCAGTGAAACAGGTCGCGGGTAGCACCTTCGGCGCCGGACCAGACCGAGACCGAAAGCAGCATGATGTTGCCCGCCGCAAAGCCGGCAACCGCGACCGCGCGGATCAAATCCGATAACGTCCTGTCCTTGTCGCCGACCTCGGAAGGGAAGAGATGCGCCTGGTAGCCTAGCCGCCCAAGCGCGACGACGAACGGTGGGACCTCGTCACCACGCCACCGGACAGAGACCCGTTTCGTCGACAGGTTGACGCGGGCGCTCTCGACGCGATCGAGCTTTCCCAGCGCCGTCTCGATCGTCTGGATGCAGCCTGCGCAATGAACCGTCGGTACTGAAAGATCGGTCTGGTGAAGATCATCGCCAAGCGATCGGCTCGCCAGCCTGATCTCCTGGCTGGACGGCAGGACCGATCCGGTGTTGACCAGATCAAGCGCCATTTCGGCGCCCGGTGCACAACAACTCATTGCAGCGCTCCATTGGAAATCATGATCCGGCGGACGTCGCGATACGGTTTGTCCAGACCGGCGTCGGCGTCGACTTCGACAATCCAGACGCCGTCCTTCGGCATGTGCTGGGCTGCGAATTCCTGGCCCGAGGCGGGTGCGAGGGTGACCGACTTGTCCTCCTTCTCGTACGCGGGATGGCGAAACAGCACCTTGACGCCGTGCAAGGGAACCGGCTTGCCGGCGACGTCGGCGAGGCCATAGCGAACTTCGCCCCATGCGATGGTCAGCTTGCCGGTCCAGCCAAGTGCTGCCTGCGCCCGTCCTTCCTCGGCCTTCTTGTTGAATTGCTGGCTCGCCACATAGGTGTTTTCGACGACGAGGCCAGTCCAGCTTGTGCTGGCGAGCGTTGCCATGGTCAGATTGACTGCGATGACCACGCCGAAAAAGGCCAGGATGATGACCAGCATGTGCCTGCCGGTGAATTCACGAGGCTTTTGTACATTGGCAGTCATCTGAGGGGCTCCGGCGCGTTGAAGGTGGCGGTGTACTCGTTCGACTCAAAGCTGGCTCTGTCCTCGACGCGGAACTTGAAGGTCTGTGCCGGAGCGCGGATCTGGTCCGCCGGCTGGCGAACGAAGACCCTCAGCATTTTCAGGCGGTCGGGTTCGACCGGAATGGCGAAGGAACGGCCTGCGGGGATGTCGTCGCCGACGACGACCATGTCAGCGCCTTCAAGGCCCTGCATGGTTACGACGATCGTCCTCGGCTCGGGGATCATGTTGAGCAGCTTGACGGTATAGCCATTGCGGATGGATCCGTCGGTCAGCGTGACGAACTGGGGATTGCGATCATGCAATACGTTCAGTTCGAGCCGATCGCGCGTCAGCAGCGAATAGAGCAGGCCGAGGCCGATCAGCGACCACAAGCCCATGTAGACGTAGGTGCGCGGCCGAAAGATCTTGCGGATGTGAAAATGCGCCACCTTGTCGGAGAACAGGCCATCAGCGGTCCTGATCAGCGATGGATTGACTGAGCTGGACCCGCCTGCAGTCGCCAGCATCATGTTGGCGTTGTAGTCGGAGAGCGTCGCATAGGCGATCAGCCCACGCTCCTTGCCGAGCTTGTCCATGACGCCGTCACAGGCGTCGATGCAGAGCGCGCAAGTGATGCATTCGAGCTGCTGGCCGTCGCGAATGTCTATCCCCATCGGGCAGACCGCGACACAGGCATTGCAGTCGACGCAGTCGCCCACGGGCTGGCCTGCGGCCAGCACCTTCTTGGCGTGGCGCGAACGCGGTTCGCCGCGCCAGTCATTGTAGGTGACAGTGAGGGAATTTTCATCGAGCATGGCCGCCTGGATGCGGGGCCACGGGCACATATAGGTGCAGACCTGTTCGCGCATCAGACCGCCGAACGTGTAGGTGGTAGCCGTCAGGACGGCGACAGTGATGTAGGCGACGGGCGCCGCAGTGCCGGTGAAGAGCTCGCCGAGCAGCGTCGGTGCATCGGCAAAGTAGAAGATCCAGGCGCCGCCAGTCGCCGCCCCTATGACCAGCCAGATGGTGTGCTTGGACACACGCAGCATGAGCTTGCGCGCGGTCCAGGGACCTGCGTCAAGTTTCATGCGGGCGTTGCGGTCCCCCTCGATCGCACGTTCGACGACGAGGAACAGATCGACCCACACCGTCTGAGGGCATGCATAGCCGCACCAGGCACGGCCGACAGTCGAGGTGATCAGGAAAAGACCGACGCCCGCCATGACCAGGAGGCCGGCCACATAGAAGAATTCCTGGGGCCATATCTCGATGAAGAAGAAGTAGAAGCGCCGGTTCGCGAGATCGAGCAGGACTGCCTGGTCCGGGGCAAATGGACCGCGAGCCCAAGGCAGCCACGCAGCCAGGTAGTAGATGCCAAGTGTGATCGTCATCACCAGCCATTTGAAGCGACGAAAGTTGCCCGAGGCGCGCTTCGGAAAGATCTTTTGACGCGCGGCATAAAGCGGCTTGCGGGTTTTGGCGGAATTGACAGTTTCTGTTTCGAGCCGTGTCAACTGCGTCTTATCACGCATGTGCAACTCCACTTTCCCAGCCAATGTCAGGGGCACCTGTCGTAAAGCCTCGCGGTAGGATAGCCTTGCCGGGTTGTGCAGATCGCATTAGGGATGGTGTCGAGGCCCGGCTCACGCCGGGCCTCGTCCGCTTGGCAGGGGGGACCGAAGAATAGGACTTCCATTCCTATTCTCCGCCGCCAAGCGAATGGACATAAACTGCAAGTTCCTTGACCTTGATCTCGCCGAGACGGCCAACCCAGGCCGGCATGACGCCCTGTTTTGGCGCACGGACCTGTGCGGCGATGGCTGTCTCACCGGATCCATAGAGCCAGATCGCATCGGTCAGGTCGGGGGCGCCGAATTCCCTGTTGCCTTTTGCATTGTCGCCGTGACAGGCGACGCAGTTCTCGGCAAAGACCTTGGCGCCGGGTTGGATCAGACTTGCATCGCGGACCTTGCCGGAAAGGCTGGCCACGTAGGCGCTGACTTGTGCGATCTGGTCGGCGGTAATGATGTCGCCGAAGGCCGGCATTTCCGACAGGCGCGTGTCCGGATCGGATGCGAAGCGGATGCCGTGCGTAATCGTCTGCTGGATCTGCTCGGCCTTGCCGCCCCATAGCCAGTCGTCGTCGTTGAGATTGGGAAAGCCCTTGGAACCTTGGGCGCCGGAGCCGTGACATTGTACGCAATTGACCTTGAAAGCGGCGCCACCGGCGGCGATTGCGAATTCGCGCAGGCCGTCGTCCGCGGAGATCTCCGAGACGCTCTTGGACTCCACCGCCGAGATATATTTGCCCTTGGCGGCCTCAGCCGCAGTCAGCTCGTTCCTGACCTCGTTGCGGCTGGAATAGCCGAGCACACCCTTCGTCGCCGAGTGCAACAGAGGCCATGCTGGATAGGCGATGGTGTAGCCTATCGCCCAGACAATGGTGACGTAAAAGGTGATAACCCACCATCTGGGAAGCGGGTTGTTCAGCTCCCGGATGCCATCCCATTCGTGGCCGGTGGTCGAGACGCCAGAGATTTCATCGATATGCTCGTCGCTCATGATCACTCGTCCTCGAGCGGAATGCGGGCCGCTTCGTCGGCCAGCCTTCGGCTGCCGGGGCGTAGGGCAAAGGCGATGCACCCCACGAAGAACAGCGCCATCGCAACCAGGCCCCAGCTGTCGGCAAACGCCCGCATCAAATTGTAGGTCATCAGCGTTCTCCTCAGCGGTAGCCGGCGGCTTCGTCGTAATTTTTGAAGTCGACCAGTGTGCCAAGCATCTGCAGGTAGGCGAGCAGGGCATCCATTTCGGTGACCTGTTGCGGGTTGCCGTCGAAGTCGCCGATCTTGGCTTTTGGGTAACGCGCCTCAAGGCCTGATGTGTCGGCATTGGGATCGGCCTGCGCCGCCAGATCCGCATTGGCGTGGACGATCATGTCATCGGTGTAAGGGACGGCTACAAGCCTGTTGGCGACCAGATGCGTTGAGAAATCCTTCACGTCGATCGGCGTGTCTTTCAGGAACCCATAGCTCGGCATGATCGATTCCGGCACCACCGAGCGCGGGTCGGTAAGATGCGCGACATGCCATGCATTCGAGTAGCGGTCGCCAACTCTGGCGAGATCCGGCCCGGTGCGCTTCGATCCCCACTGGAAGGGGTGATCGTACATGGACTCGGCAGCTAGGCTGTAGTGGCCATAGCGCTCAACTTCGTCGCGGAACGGCCTGATCATCTGGCTATGACAGAGGTAGCAGCCCTCGCGCATATAGATGTTGCGCCCGACAAGTTCGAGCGGCGAATAGGGGCGCATGCCTTCCACCTTCTCGATCGTATTGTCGAGATAGAAGAGAGGCGCGATCTCGACGATGCCGCCGACCGTCACCACGAGCAGCGAGCCAACGAGAAGAAGCGTGGCGTTCTTCTCGATGATTGCGTGTTTGTCCATCAAGCCCATTACCTGGCTCCTGATCGCGCAGGTCGGATGGCGACGGGGCTCGGCATCGGCTCCTCCTCGCGCTGGTGGCCGAGGATGGTCCTGGTGATGTTCCAGGCCATGATCAGCGCGCCGGAGAGGTACATGGCCCCACCGATGGCGCGCATGACATAGTAGGGGTGCATGGCGGCGACGGTCTCGGCGAAGGAGTAGACCAGGAAGCCCTGCTCGTCGTATTCGCGCCACATCAGGCCCTGCATGACGCCGGATACCCACATCACCGCGGCGTAGACAACGATACCAAGTGTCGCCAGCCAGAAATGCCAGGTGACCAGCCGCAACGAGTAGAGCCGTTGCCGGTTCCAGAGCTTCGGCACCATGTAGTAGATTGCGCCGAACGAGATCATGCCAACCCAGCCGAGCGCGCCCGAATGGACGTGGCCGATCGTCCAGTCGGTATAATGCGACAGCGAATTGACCGCCCGGATCGCCATGATGGGGCCTTCGAAGGTCGACATGCCATAGAAGGCGACGGCCATCACCATCATGCGTATGATCGGATCGGTGCGCAGCTTGTCCCAGGCGCCGGACAGCGTCATCAGGCCGTTGATCATGCCGCCCCAGGACGGCATCCACAGCATGATCGAGAACACCATGCCGAGCGTCTGCGCCCAATCGGGCAAGGCGGTGTAGTGCAGGTGATGCGGCCCGGCCCAGATGTAGAGAAAGATGATCGCCCAGAAATGGACGATCGACAGCCGGTACGAATAGACTGGCCGGTTCGCCTGCTTGGGCACGAAATAATACATCATGCCGAGGAAGCCGGCGGTGAGAAAGAAGCCGACCGCGTTGTGGCCGTACCACCATTGCGTCAAGGCGTCCTGGACCCCTGAAAAGGCGGAGTAGCTCTTGGAGCCCAGGAACGAGACTGGTATGGACAGGTTGTTGACCACATGCAGCATCGCGATGGTGACGATGAACGACAGGTAGAACCAGTTGGCCACGTAGATATGCGGTTCCTTGCGCTTCAGGATCGTGCCAAGGAACAGAATGAGGTAGGCGACCCAGACGATGGTCAGCCAGACATCCACATACCATTCGGGTTCGGCGTACTCGCGGCCCTCGGTGATGCCGAGCAGGTAGCCGGTCGCGGCCATGACGATGAACAGCTGGTAGCCCCAGAAGACGAACCAGGCCAGATCACGGCCGAAGAGGCGGGCGCGGCAGGTGCGCTGCACGACATACAGAGACGTGCAAAGCAGCGCGTTGCCGCCGAAGGCGAAGACGACACCGGATGTGTGCAACGGCCGCAAACGACCGAAATTGAACCAGGGCTGGATGTTGAGATCGGGGTAGGCGAGCTGCAGCGCGATCACCACGCCGACCAGCATGCCGACGACACCCCAGAACACGGTGGCGATCGCGCCGTAGCGGATCGGACCATCCATGTAAGCGGATGGGTCAATCGGAGCTGCTGGCTTGAACTCCGTGTTGCGCAACAGGATCGCAGTGAAACCAGCCACTGCGAAGAACAACACCCACATGTGTCGGCGGAAAGGTTCATCCACGCCGAAGCCGGCGGCCACCAGGGCCGCAAAAGCGAACACGCTTAGAAGGACGATCTCTGTGCCGAATTTCATTGCAGATCCCGATCTCGAATCTGGTGGATGCCAAATCCGCAGCGCACTAATCGCGCAGCCGCCGCCCCCTCGCCCTGATCTATGTCAGGCCGCAAGATTTTGTGTCGGCGGCGCAATCAGCAGGTGGCGAATGAACGAGGAACGCAGCGCGGGCTCACCCCCCTCATGGAAGGCGTTCCCTGGGTTGGGCGGGCGCAGACGCGATCGCTGAGGCGAAAGCTGAGGCCCTGCGCGCGTTGGATGCTATTGCCGATGCCCTGCCAAACGTTGTTCGGATCCCATTGGAAACGAACGCGATCGTTCCGCCGAGCCGTGGCAGATTAAGGACCATGCTTCGCCGGTATGTGCCGAAACACACCTGGCGATTGGTCACGTTCCTATCAAAGCCCGAAAGCTGTTTGTCTCGACCGTGACGCCGCTTCGTCGAAGGCGCGGCAACATCGCATTAAAAGGCAAACACGGCCCGCCCCGGAGTCATGCGACATGGCCTCGCCGCTTAGGGCCGCTCGCGTCCGCCGCCACAGCGCTTCTGCAGACGGCTTATGCTGTCCACCGTCACATGGCGTGCGTTCTCAATCCGAATCACCCCGTCAGCCCGCAATCGCGTCAGTTGGCGGCTCACGGTCTCGTTGGTGATTCCAAGGAAATCAGACATTTCGACACGCGTCAGCGGCAGATCGAAGGACGCCGACCCGGAAGCCGCATCGAGACTGGAATCGATATTCCGGGCCATCATGAGGAGAAAAGTCGCTACCTTTTCCGGAGCTGTCTTGCGCCCCAGCGTCACCATCCACTCGCGCGCCTCATCGAGTTCATTCAGCGTCTGTTTGAGCAGGCGATGCTCGAATTCCCGTGACGCCTTCATCATCCGTTCGACGGCCGCTCGCGGAAACGAACACAGCGTGACTGCTGTTGCCGCTTCCGCATTGATCGAGCTTTCCACCTTGAAAGGACGTCCCAGAAAATCCGGTGCAAACTGGAGACCGACGATCTGCTGGCGCCCATCCGACAGGCTCTTTGATAGCTTTACAACGCCTGAAAGCACGTTGGAGTAGCTGTCGACGTTCTGTGCCTCGCCGGTCAACTCCATTCCTGACTCGATCCGGCGACGCGAGCAAGTCTTGGCGAGCCCAACCAAATTGTCTGGATCGAGCGCACCGCAGACACCGCGACGCCGTGCCTCGCAAGGGAAGCAAAGAACAGGAATGCCGGAACTATGAATGTCTTGCCGAAAGGTCATGCGTTCGCCTTACCCGATCCTAACTGCCGGCAGGATACCCATCCAGGGTAGAGAAATCCTGCGGCGGTTTGTCCATGAGCGCGGCTGATCGAGATCAGGGTCTGCTTCAGCGATGCGTGCAGTGTTCCGGCGGGCAACACGGTGAACGCGAGATGCAATCGGAAATAGCTGTCAAACTCAGCGAGAACGTCCCACGCTACACCAGCTATCCGACGGCGCCGCATTTCCATTCGGGGATCGATGCTGCCATTTACCGTGGCTGGTTGGAGACGCTGGAAAGCGGCGACGAAATCTCGCTGTACCTGCACATTCCTTACTGCGACAAGCTCTGCTGGTTCTGCGCCTGCCACACCAAGCAGACGCACCAATATGAGCCGGTGGCCGCTTATCTGCGCTCGCTGAATGCCGAAATCGTCACGATTGCCGGTCTGCTGAGCGGCAAGGCACATGTCCGTGCAATCCACTTCGGTGGCGGTTCGCCAACTATTCTGAGGCCCGATGATATGGTTGCTCTTGGAGCGGCCTTGCGGGACAGCTTCGACTTTCTCCCGGATGCTACGGTCAGCATCGAAATCGAAACCAACGACATGGACAAGGCGCGCCTTGATGCACTTGCTCAAATCGGCGTAACCCGGGCGAGCCTCGGCGTGCAGGATTTCGATCCGCAAGTGCAAAAAGCAATTAATCGTGAGCAGAGTTTTTTGCAGACCAAGGCAGTCGTCGACGGGGTTCGTTCGCGGGGCGTCGAATCGGTCAATCTGGACCTGCTCTACGGGCTCCCGAATCAGACACGCGAGACGATCTGTTCCACGGTGGCGCAGGCACTGACCTTGGAGCCAGACCGGATGGCCCTGTTCGGCTACGCACATGTGCCCTGGTTCAAGAAGCATCAGACGATGATCGACGAGGCATGGCTGCCGAGTCCCACTGAGCGTTTCGCCCAATCTCAACTCGCGGCGCGGGCAATTGTCGCCAAGGGATATGAGGCAATAGGACTCGATCATTTCGCGAAGCCCGACGATGCGCTGGCCATAGCGGCCCGCGCAGGGGTTTTGCATCGCAATTTTCAGGGCTACACTGAGGATCGCTGCCCGACACTGATCGGACTTGGCCCTTCGTCCATCGGTCGTTTTCGCCAAGGCTACGTGCAAAACATGGCTTCGACTGCCGGGTACGGGCGCATGGTTGCGGATGGCGGGTTGGCTGCCGTCCGCGGCGTTGCCCTTTCCGACGACGATCGCGTCCGTGGCTGGATCATCGAGCGGCTGATGTGTGATTTTGCCTTCTCGGCAGTCGATCTGGTGGAGCGGTTCGGCAAAGCCGGCGAGCAGCTCCTTCATCGCTCGAGGTCCATCGCACTCCACGATCCTGCCCGAGCGCTTGAATTCGATGGTGACAGTTTCCTCGTACGGACTGAAAGTCGCCCCTTCATTCGAACCATCGCGGCCAAGTTCGATACATATTTCAAAGGGGGAACGGCGAGGCACTCGGTGGCGGTCTGAGCAAAGCACAGTGCGCTCGCCGTTTGGTCGATCGGCGAACCAGCTGCGTTCGTTTTGACCGCTCATAGGCGACTACCGCATCAAATCGAAAATGCAAACTTAGGCTGTTGCGCGGTATCTCCTTCCACATCCTCTCTTGCGCATACCTACATTCCAAGGGGTTTGATCCTATGCTTCGCGAGGAGCAGGTAGGTCGCGACAGCTAGGCAATGTTCCAGCTGCCCTAGCGGAGGAGTCACGATTTTCCGGCAAGCTCCGTCGGCAGACGTTCTTTTCTGGCCCTGGCAAAGGCTCGGTCGCCTTCCAGAAACGCCGCCAGCATGAAAGGGATGAGTTCTGCCACGGTTTCAGACTGACCATAGGTCTGACGGTAAAGTGCAGCATACTCCTTGAGTGTTTGGCTCAGCTCCGCGCTGACGGTAATGGTGATCTTCGAAGCTGTTCGGTCCGGAAGTTTTCCAAGTTTCAGGTCAGCCATGATAACTCCTGCTCAACTGGCGTATGGCCGCAGCACGATGTCCTTGTGCACGATGACGCGCAGTGGCCAACCTGGGCGGACGACGATGGTGGGCTGGATATTGAGGTTTTTTTCGGTGATGCGCTGGCCGGCTCGACTGGCGTTCTGCTGGGCTGATTCCCGGATCGCCTTGACCAGATCGCTCTCGTTTTCGCCGAGGCTGAATTCTGTGCCGACACCGAGCAATGTGGCAAGCGCCACTCCCTTGATCATCTGCCAAGTGTGGAAATCGACTTTGTCTTCCAGCCCTGCGTAGCCGGCGGTGTCGCTCGCGGGCAGATTGTCGATTTCGGCCGACGAGCCGTCGGGCAGCAGAATGCGCTGCCAGACCAGCAGCGCTCGCTTTTGCCCGAACGCGACGACGCTGTCGTAGACGCCGATAAGACGTGAGCCCTGCGGAATCAGCAATATGTTGCCCGTGACCGTGTCGTGCACATTTTCGGTGACTTGCGCGACGACAAGGCCCGGCAAATCGGAATTGATGCCGGTGATCAGGCTGGCGGCAATCACGCTGCCAGCCATCAGTTGATATGGCGAGATCGGCGTCTGAAGCGCATGCGGATTGTAGATCCCGCCAGTGCTCCGCTGGCTGAGAAAATCAAGCTTTCGCTGCTGATTGTTCTGGTCGCCTTCCGCCGCCGCCACCGAGGCTGACGCGCGTCCTGCTTCGGATTGGGGAAGCGCCTCAAATGGATGCTGAGCAGTTTGCACGCTCTCTCCGACATCTGTCTGTTGAGCTCGATTTTCGACGCGGAAAAGCACCCGCGATTCACGCGCTTCGATCGCCTGCTGCGCTAGACGCTGCTCCTCGGCCGAGATGTCTTGGCCCGGCACGATGCCGAGCTGGCGCTGCCGCTCGAGGATGGGGCGGCCGAGGTCGCCCGGCAAAGGTAGCCCAAGGACGGGAGGCTTTGGCTTCATGCCGGAATAGTCATGGGGAAGCGTATCGAGTCCCTCGGCGGTTGGTTTGCGCTCAGTGTTGTAGAGATCTTCCGCCTGATCCCTGATGCGAAGGGCCGGCCCCTGGAGGGCGATCATGGTAACGCCGAAGACAGCGCCGGATCCGAGCGCTGCGATAGCGATGATCACACCGCGCCTGAACCGCACCACGCGGCGGGGAGAGGCCCGAAGCTGCAGTTCCTCGGGATCCAGTTTCGGCGGGATGCCAGAGCGGGAATTTTCGATCATGAGCCCTCACCTCGCCGGCTGCCGCGAAAGAGCGAGATCCGCCGTTGCGGTTGCCTGCCGTCAATCCTGCTGATGCGGATCACCTGCTGCCGCTTGGTGCCGAGGCGAAGTTCGGCCGCGGCGAAGAGCCGATCGACGATGTAATAGTTGCCGCGCACGCGATAGTTGACGAGCTCGCTGCTCCCATCTGCGCCGACGATGAAGAGTGGTGGCGCCTCGCCCTGATCTATGCGACGAGGGAACTCAATATAGACCTTGCTGCCGTCGTCGAAGGCTCGCGTCGGTCTCCAGGGCGGTGTGTCGCCACTGATTGAGTAGCGAAAGCGAAGGTTTTCGAGCGCGATGTTCGACGCGACCGGTGTAACTGCCTCGGCTTGAGCATTGCGCTGGCGAAGCGCGATGATCTGGTCTTGGCTGTAGGTCCAGGAGATTGCCGCCATTGCGGTCTTCTCGGTGCTTTGAAGCTGCAAATGATAGGTCCGCCGGTCCGTCGTAATGACGACATTGGTGGCAAGACCCGGCGCGAAGGGTTTTACCAGAACATGGGTGCGCTGATTGTCACCGGTGCCGCTTGCGGTATCGCCAATGACCCAGCGCACGGTGTCGCCAGCCGACACGGCGGTTAGTTTCTCGCCCGGCTGCAGAGCGATGTCGGTCACGCGCTCCGGCGCGGCATAGAGTTGATAAAGCGCGCCATCGGTGAAGGGGTAGACTTGCACTGCATTAACATACCCGTACTTGGTGGGTTGCTGGGTCGCGGCTTTGTTGGCATCAGCGACGCGTTCTTCAGGAGGGCGCTTGTCCTCGGCCTTGCCGGGCTCGGGCTGCATTTGGCCAGGCAGCGGCAGTGGTTTTGGCACCTCGACAATTCTAATCGGCCTCTCCGGCGCTTTTTCGATCGCGGCCGGTTTGAAGTCGGCAGCGTCATAGGAAATCTCAGGCGGCGGCACCTTCTTCGATGCACAAGCGGAAACGACCGCTGCCGACACCGATAGGATCAGCACGGCACGAATCGGTGACATTTTACCTTTCATTGGTGGACTCCGTCGGAGAAAGGGGGGCTGGGACGGCGCTGTCGAGCTCGCGTGACCAGTCAATGGCATTGATGAAGACGCCGAGCGGATTCTTGCGCAGCTGATCCGTATTGCTTGGCGAGCGGATCACGATCGTGAGGATCGCAGTCCAGCGCATCGTGCTGGCAAGGCTTCCGCGCTCAAACACCTGCTCGGTCCATTTGACCTGGAATGAACTTTCGGAGGCTCTGACCACGCTGGTGACCTGTACCGAAACACTGCGCGTTCCGATCTGACCGAAGGGGTCGTTCGCCTTGGCGTATTCGTTGAGGAAGAGCGCTGCGCGATCGCTAGCAAAGTCGTACGCTGCCAACCAGTTCTGCCGAACCAAAACCGGATCGGTGGAAACGGAACGGACATTCTGGATGAAGCGGCCGAGATGCCAGGCGATCTGAGCATCCGAGGGCTCATAATTCCGGACCGCCGGCGCGACGGCGCGCGTCTCGCCGAAGCCATCGACCTCGACGACATAAGGCACGACACGGCTTTGCATCGACTGCCATACGAGTCCGCCGGAAAGCCCGGTCGCCAAGGCCAGGCAGCCAAGGGCCATGATCCGCCAGTTCCTGGCCTGCAGTCGAGATGAGCCGATGCGCTCGTCCCACAGTTGGGCGGCTTTTTGATACGGCGTGACCGGTTCGGGTGTTTTGCCGTAACGGTGCACGGGTCGCTTGAAGAGCATCTAGTCATCCTTGTCGTTGAGAGAGGGGTTGGCGCTGCCTCCCGGCCGGTCTCCGTCTCGGACAGCTTGCATGGCAGCGTGGCGATTTGCCCGGGCGGTCTGTTCAGAACGTAGGCGCCTTGCCCACGTCGGCGCCGAAACAGTGGCCGAACCGGCAGAGCGTTCGGTCATTGACGCTGTCGGCGCGCCGCCGGTCGCGGTCCACGCGGCATCGCGCCCGGCATCGGCGTTGCGCCCAACACTTGCAGTGGCGGATCGCGCTATGCGTATAGCGGCGCCGCCAGCTGCACTGGTTACACCATGCATTCCAGCAGCCACACCGGAGAGGCCAGCGTCGGGCGAGGTTGCGCGCCCGATCTGCCATGACGTGGAAGCAGCCGATCCCATTGTTGTGCCGGCTCGGATGGCGGCGAGACCGCCGCTGGTTGCCATACGCGCGCCAGCAAATGCTGTGCCTCCAGCAACGAGTGATACACCCGCTGCCGCCGCGGTCGTGCCGAGGGCGGCGCCCGCCCCAAGCTGCGGTGCGCCTGAGACAAGACCCGACGCGATCCCCGGCCCAAAAATGCCAAGGCCAAGCAGTGCCAGTGCGCCCAGTACCTGGGACATGGCACCGGCAAGATCCGGCTCCTTGCCTTGCAATGCGGAAGCGAACTCCCCGAAGAGCGTGGAGCCGATACCGACAATGACGGCGAGCACCATCACCTTGATGCCTGACGAGATAACATGGCCGAGCACGCGTTCGGCCAGGAACGCTGAACGGTTCCAAAGTGCGAATGGAACCAAAACAAAACCTGCCAGCGTGGTGAGCTTGAACTCTAGGATGGTGATGAAAAGCTGGATGGAAAGGATGAAGAAGGCGATGATAACCAGGAACCAGGCCATCAGCAGCACGAAGATGGTCAGTGCGTTGCCGAAGATTTCCGGGAAGCCCAGGAGCTGACTGGCTTGGTCAAGCATTGGCCAAGCACCTTCGAAACCGGTCGCGGCAATGCGGCCCGGGCGCAAGAGATTGTCTGCCGACAGATTGCCGGCCGACGCCTTAATCCCGAGACCGGCAAAAGAACGATAAACGATATCGGCGAGGTTCTTGAAATTGTTCAGAATGAAGGCGAAGACGCCAACATAGAGCACCTTGCGGACAAGCCGGCCGAGAACGCTGGTTTCGTCGCCGAGCGCCCACGCCAGGCCGGCAAGTGTGATGTCAATGCCGATCAGAATGGTAGTGAGGAAGGCGAGGTCGCCCGATAGCAGACCGAACCCGCTGTCGATGTAGCGGATGAAGGTCTCCATGAAGCGATCGATGACGCCAAGGTCGTTCATGCCGCTGCCTTTCTCGTCGTGATGAACTCGTGATTAATTGCCGGGATAAGCCGAGCCGGTACCCAAGAACCGCTTCGTCATCTCGCGGGCGGCTTCGTCTGACTGGGCCTTGCGGGCGGCATCCTCGGCCTCAGCTCGAAACTGCGTTGCGAGCAGCGTCTGGATCTGCATCTGCTGTTTTGTCGAAAGCGCCATCAGCTGGTTGGTGGCCTGGCTTGCCTGAAGCGCACCGGCCGCCCCTTGGCTGCGGTTGACGAGATCGGCGAGCAGATCGCCGTCGGCGCGGACGTTCTCGACGATTTGCGACTGGACACCCATGGTCTGGCGGAACGCCTGCATGGCGGTTTGCCAACGCTCCCGCGCAGCACTCGCCACATCGCTGACTTTGATCGTGGCGTCGTAGCTTTCCGGATATTGGCTGCGCCACTGGTCTTGAAGCTTGCCCAGATCAAAGCTGAGGCCACTCGCCTGGTCCATCAAGCCGTCGATGCGATGGAGCGAACCGGTGAGTTGGCCAACGGAAGAGAAATCCAGACGCTGAAGATTGCGCGCCATGTTCTGCAGCATGGTCGCCTGATTCTGCAGCGACTGGATTTGGTTGTTGATCTGCTCCAATGCGCGCGCGGCCGTCAGCACGTTCTGCGCATAATTGGACGGATCGAACACGATAAGGGCGTACGCGGGCTGCACATAGTCGGCCATAGGCTTGGCGATCAGGGAAACGGTGATCAGGCCGGAGAGAAGGCGTCGCCGCATCATGAGAATTGCTCCTTGTCTGGTTGAGGGAATTGCTTGAGAAGTTCGCCGGCCCAATCGAGGCCGCGCGCGATCAGGAACTGCGAGGCAAAGCTGCCTTGCCCGTCTTCGGACATGATCCTGTCGATCAGAGTCTGCGTGGCCGGATCGGAAGCACCGCAAAGCGCAAGAGCGATGGGGCCAAGCTCGAGCTCGAACAGACGGTTGCCGCGGCGCGATTGCAGATAATACTGACGCTTCGGCGTGGCGCGGGCGATCAATTCGATCTGCCGCTCGCTTAAACCGAAGCGCTCGTAGGCTGTGCGCGCCTGGGGTTCCACGGCACGATCATTGGGAAGGAAAATGCGCTGCGGGCAGCTTTCGATGATTGCCGGCGCTATGCCAGAGCCCGCGATATCAGCCAGCGACTGCGTAGCGAAGACAACCGACACGTTCTTCTTTCGCAGCACCTTCAGCCATTCGCGGATGCGGGCGGCGAACAGCGGATTGTCGAGATAGACCCACGCCTCGTCGAGCATGATCAGCGTGGGCCGTCCGTCGAACCGTTCCTCAAGTCGCTGGAACAGATAGGTAAGCACCGGCAGCAAAGCGCCTTGGCTGTGCATTAACTCCTCGGTCTCGAAACACTGCACATCCGACAAGGCCAGCCCATCATGATCGGCATCGAGCAGGCGGCCGAAGGGACCGTCGAGCGTGTAGGGCATCAATGCGGTCTTCAGCGCATTGGATTGAAGCAGGACCGAAAGACCGGTCAGTGTGCGTTCCTGCGCCGGCGCGGTGGCAAGGCTGGCCAGCGCTGACCAAATAGCCTCCTTCACCTCCGGCGTGACGGTGACGTTCTCGTGGGCAACAAGGCTGGCGATCCATTCGGCCGCCCAGCTTCGGCTAGCCTGGTCGTTGATGCTGCGCAGTGGCTGAAAGGCAAGGGAACCGTCCGCTCCTAGCGCGTGGTGTTCTCCACCCATGGCAAGTGTTGCAGCACGGGCCGAATTGCCTTTGTCGAAGACATAAACCTGGGCGCCGGCATAGCGCCTGAACTGCAGAGCAATCAGAGCAAGCAGAACCGACTTGCCGGCGCCGGTCGGACCAACAACCAGCATGTGGCCGACATCTTCGACGTGGGTGGAAAGCCGAAACGGTGTCGACCCACTGGTCTCGGCAACGAAAAGCGGTGGCGCTTCGGTTTGGGTGACTTTCGCGAGATGCTCGTTTGTCGCAGGACCGGCCCAAACCGACGACAGCGGCATGAGATGGGCAAGGTTCAATGTATGAACGAGCGGTTGGCGAACGTTAGCGTAGACATGGCCAGGCAATGAGCCGAGCCAAGCCTCGACCGCATTGACGCCTTCTCGGATCGTGGTGAAGCCGAGCCCATTGATGATGCGCTCGACCGCGCGAAGCTTCTCTGCAGCGGCTTGGCGATCCTCGCCCCACACCGTCACGGTGGTGGTGAGATAGCCGAAACTCACATGATCACCGCCCAATGCCTGAAGGGCTTCGTCGGCATCGAGCGCCTTGTTGTCGGCATCGTTATCGACAAGCGGGACCGGCTCGTTGGTAATGACCTCGCGTAGGATTGCCACGATCGATTTGCGCTTGGCAAACCACTGCCGGCGCAATCGCGTCAGCGTCTTCGTGGCTTCCGTTTTCTCGAGCGGAATGAAGCGCGTCATCCAGCGATAGGCGAAATCCTGATGATTGAGGGTATCGAGGATTCCGGGCCGGGTGAGGTTCGGAAAGCCGAGGATGGTCAGTGTGCGAAGATGCTGCTCACCCAGCATCGGCTCCAGGCCACCGGTAAGCGGCGCATCGACCAGGATTGCATCCAGATATATCGGCGTTTCCGGGGCCATGATAGGATGGCGACGAGGCGAAATCGTGCCGTGGAGGTAGGTCAACGTCTGAGCATCATCGAGGACGCGTACTTCGGACATGAAACCCGAGAAGAGATCGAGCACGCGGTTGGTCTCGTCACGGAACCTCGCCAGATCCTGGCGCCAGTCTCTTTCTCCTCGGGAATAATGAGAGTCGACGAGCGCGCTTTCTGCGCGCGCCTGGGCGTCCGGCGGTGGCATAAACACCAAGGTCAGATGATAGCGGCTCTCGTAGTGCGCTACCTTCCCCTCGAAAGCAGCGCGGCGTTCTTCGTCGACCAGCCACGACGCGGCGTCAGGAAAATGCGAGTTCGGATAGCCCAGCGCTTCTGTGCGCTCGGCCTCAAAGAACAATGCCCAGCCAGAGCCAAGGCGTCTGAGAGCATTGTTCGCCCGGGCGCAAATGCCGACGAGTTCAGCCTCCGTCGCACTTTCGAGATCCGGGCCGCGGAACCGCAACGTCCGCTGAAAGCTGCCGTCCTTGTTGAGCACGATGCCGGGCGCCACCAAGGCAGCCCAGGGTAGATGGTCGGCAAGCCGGTCGGCTTTGCTTCGATATTCCGAAAGGTTCAGCATGCAAGCCACCCCTTCAGACGTAGGTGGCGCACAAGCACGCTGGCGAAGTCCGGATCGCGTCTTGCGGCAAACACCGCTAACGAGTGGCCTGCGATCCAAAGCACCAGACCAGCAATCCATTGCTGCAAGCCGAAGCCAATGGCCGCGGCCACTGTACCGTTGAGGATCGCCACCGCGCGCGGAGCCCCGCCGAGCAGGATCGGCTCGGTCAGCGCCCGGTGGACCGGTACTGCGAAGCCCTCGATATGCTGCTCCCCGGCGGCCATCAGACGAGCGCCCCACCACCGAAGGAGAAGAAGGAGAGGAAGAAGCTCGATGCCGCGAAGGCGATTGACAGACCGAAGACGATCTGAATCAGGCGCCGAAAACCACCGGCGGTGTCGCCGAAGGCAAGCGTCAGGCCGGTGGTGATAATGATGATCACCGCAACGATCTTGGCGACCGGTCCCTGCACGGACTCCAGGATCTGCTGCAGCGGCTGCTCCCACGGCATGCCGGAGCCGGCGGCATAAACCGGGGCCGTGTTAAGAAACGCGAGCGCTGTGGACGAAAGAAAGCGAAGCTTCTTGCGCATGAGGAAGGCCTTTCAAAGCTGCTGGAGTTGCGAAAGCGTGAGCGGGGCAACGGCGTAATCGCCGCTGCCGTCGAGACCGGTGACCTCGGCGATTGCGTCGATGTGGCGCGACGAGCCGCGTCCCGCTATGAAGACGATCAGATCTATCGCCTCAGCGATGAGCCGGCGGGGAACGGTGACCACCGCTTCCTGGGCGAGTTGCTCAATGCGATAGAGAGCCGAGCGCGCGGAATTGGCGTGTACGGTAGCGATGCCGCCTGGGTGCCCGGTGTTCCATGCCTTCAGCATGTCGAGCGCTTCCGCGCCCCTCACCTCGCCCACGATGATGCGGTCCGGCCTGAGCCTCAGCGTCGAGCGCACGAGATCGGCAAGGGTGACCGAGCCCCGCCTTGTTCTCAGGGCAACGCAGTCCCTGGCCGCGCACTGCAGTTCGCGTGTGTCCTCGATCAGGATCACCCGATCGTCGCATTCGGCGACTTCAGCCAGCAGAGCGTTGGCGAGTGTTGTCTTCCCCGAGGAAGTGCCGCCGGCGATCAGCATGTTGCGCCGCTCGCGGACGGCCTTTTTCAGCGCATCGGCCTGCAGCGGCAGCATGATGCGTTCGGCAACATAGTCGGCCAGGGTGTAGACTTTCGCGGCGGGCTTGCGGATGGCAAAACATGGCGCCAACACCACAGGTGGCAGCAGGCCTTCGAAGCGTTCGCCAGACGGCAATTCGGCACTGACGATCGGGTTGTCGGCGTGCGCCTCGGCGCGCACGTGCGAAGCAACCAGGCGGATGATACGTTCTGCCTCGGACGGGTGCATGTGAACGTCGGTATCGACCCGACCTTCGCCTAACCGGTCGAGTCGCAGCGCGCCGTCGGGATTGACCATCACCTCGATGACGGACGGATCGGCCAGGGCTTCGGTGATTGCCGGACCCATGGCGGTGCGCAGCATGACACGCCGCCGGTGGTCGGCCTCGGGATGAGAGCTCATCCTTCCCCTCCCCCACCATTGTCTTTGCTAAGCGACTTTTTGCCGGAAGCGATCTGGCGGCCGACCTTCTCAACGAATTTCTCGAAACGCTCTTGGGCAATAGCCTGCGTTGCCCGATCCGGGACCGGCGTGTGGGCGTGAAGGGTGATCGAAAAGCGGATGAAGAGCGCCAGGCTCTCCAGGATCACCTCGGAATCGCGCCTGACGTGGGCAAGATCGCGGGAGAGCCGGTCAAGCCTTACGCCGTAGCGCCGATCGAACTCGCTCTCGCCACGCCGCTCGATGAACGCCTCGATCGCCTTCGCCACGATCGCTGATTTGGTCGTTGACGGATCGCGACTGAGGTTGTCCAGTTTCTCGCTGAGCTCCGGCTCAAGCAGAAACTGATGGCGAATGCGGTGCGGCTTCATGCGGCTCGTTCCGACGGCCCGGCGTTGCGCCGGCGACGGGAGAAGCATCGGCCAGACGCTCAAAATTGCTTATGGCCGTTATCTACGCTGAGGTGCGCTCTGCAACTCAGCGGACTTCAGAAGCCGGGAATGACATCGTCGCCCCTGCCCTCGTTGATACCGTAGGCGCGGGCCGCAGTGGAAATCCGATCCATGACACGCTTGTCCGCGAGCGCTTCGCTGTCATCGTCTGCGGGCTTGTACAGATCGGCCTGATCGGGCTCTTGAGAGACAACAACGTCTTCTTCGGGCAGGCTTGGATGGCGTTGCTGCTGAACGCCTCCCTCGTCTTCAACTGGCGCGTCGGCGCTTTCCTCGTCCGCAGCAAGTCGGCTATCGACGCTGCACACTTGTCCAGTCCAGCCGTCCGGGCGTGATGCAGGGCAGTCCGCATAGGGTCCGTCGTGCAGCACCGGCGCAGGCAGCACCCGATCTGTGAAATTCTGATCCTGATAATAGCGCAGCTTCTTGGCGCGGATCGGCGGCAACCCAGAAACCAGGACCAATTCGTCTGACGGCGGCAATTGCATCACCTCGCCTGGCGTCAGGAGCGGGCGCGCGGTTTCCTGGCGGCTCACCATGACATGTGAAAGCCAGGGCGCAAGCCGATGGCCCGCATAGTTGCGCATCGACCTAAGTTCGGTTGCGGTGCCGAGGGCATCCGAGATGCGCTTGGCCGTGCGTTCGTCATTGGAGGAAAAGGCAATTCGCACGTGGCAATTGTCGAGAATAGCATTGTTCTCGCCATAGGCCTTTGAAACCTGGTTCAAAGATTGTGCGATCAGATAGGAGCGAATGCCATAACCTGCCATGAAGGCGAGCGCCGTTTCGAAGAAGTCGAGGCGACCGAGCGCCGGAAACTCGTCCAGCATCATGAGCAGCTGATGCTTACGGCTCTTCTTCGGGTCCCCCTCCAGACGCTCCGTCAACCGCCTGCCGATCTGGTTCAAGATCAGTCGCACCAAAGGCTTGGTGCGCGAGATATCCGAAGGCGGCACGACCAGATAGAGCGACAGCGGTCGCTCTCCATCCACTAGGTCAGCGATGCGCCAGTCGCAGGACGAAGTGGCCGCCGCGACCGTTGGATCACGATAAAGCCCAAGAAAGGACATGGCGGTCGAGAGGACGCCTGAGCGCTCGTTTTCCGACTTGTTCAGGAGTTCGCGAGCCGCCGAGGCCACTACGGGATGGACCTGAGGGTTATGCCCCGTCCCGAGATGGTTTGTCGTCATCATCCGCCGTAGCGTTGCGGCAAACGAGCGTTGCGGGTCCGACAGGAAGGTGGCGACGCGGGCTAGCGTCTTGTCCTCTTCAGCGTAGAGCACGTGCAAAATGGCGCCAACTAGGAGTGAATGGCTGGTCTTCTCCCAGTGATTCCGTCGCTCCAGCGCGCCCTCGGGATCGACGAGGATGTCGGCGATGTTTTGAACGTCCCGGATCTCATCTGGGCCTTTGCGCACCTCCAGCAGCGGGTTGTAGCGTGCCGATCTCGGGTCGGTCGGATTGAACAGAAGGCAGTACGAGAATTTCGACCGCCAGCCGGAGGTCAACTGCCAATTTTCGCCTTTTATATCATGAATGATGGCAGACCCGGTCCAGGAAAGTAGCGTTGGAACAACCAGCCCCACGCCCTTGCCCGAACGCGTCGGCGCAAATGCCATGACGTGCTCCGGGCCGTCATGGCGCAGATAGCGATCGTTCAGCCTACCGAGGAAAACGCCCGCCGGCCGTAACAACCCTGCCGTCTCGACCTCATGAGTCGTGGCCCACCGTGAAGACCCATAGGTCGTAACCGACCCGCGCTGTCGCGCGCGCAAAAGCGAGCCTGCGATTGCGGCGGCACAGCCCAGGAATCCGCTGGCGCCTGCAAGCGTACCGGCTTTGTCGAAGACCTCCGGCGCATAAGCATCGAAGTGGAACCACCATTCAAACAGCTTCCACGGCTTGTAGATTGGCCAGCCGGCGAAGAGAAACCATGGTGCGCCGAGAGGCGTCTGGTAGGTCAGCATTTGAGCGCACCATTGGGTTGCCGTCCATACGCCGATAATGACAATTGCGCACACAACGGCGATCTGCCCGATCAGTAGCTTCGTAGGTGTCATCGGCTTGGCCCGCTGAACAACGCGACCTAGCATCGCGCGGTGCAGCCGGGACAGGAATGTTCCTCACATACGATTTGGGAGCAATGAACGACTTCCTACTATGCAGGTCGGTCAGCACGCGTGTTGCGCCTTCACGCGACACCATCCTCTCCATTCACCCTGAGGCCCGGCGCCGCCGACAGTTGCGTGACCGCTCCTCCGCAAAGTTATCTTCTGCGTTCAGGGAGCCAGGGCGCCTGGGCTGGCTGATGAACACCGTCCGCTCGCGCATGTGGGGTCGAATTGATTTGTGCCCAAGTGGAGGCAGGCTCATCATTCAACAGTTGCCGCAGTTCCCCTGGCTCGAACGCCATCATTGGTGGGGAGGCAGGCTCGTCTTCCAACAGTTGCCGCAGTTCCCCTGGCTCGAACGCCATCATCGGTGGGGAAGCGGGTTCATCCTCCAACAGCTGCCGCAGTTCCCCTGGCTCGAACGCCATCATCGGTGGGGAAGCGGGTTCATCCTCCAACAGCTGCCGCAGTTCCCCTGGCTCGAACGCCATCATTGGTGGGGAGGCAGGCTCGTCCTCCAACAGTTGCCGCAGTTCCCCTGACTCGAACGCCATCATTGGTGGGGAGGCAGGCTCGTCTTCCAACAGTTGCCGCAGTTCCCCTGACTCGAACGCCATCATTGGTGGGGAGTCAGGCTCGTCTTCCAACAGTTGCCGCAGTTCCCCTGGCTCGAATGCCATCATCGGTGGGGAGGCGGGTTCATCCTCCAGCAGCTGCCGCGGCTCTTCCTCGTGCGGCAAGCGCCTCCTTAGCCGGTCTTGCAGCGCCTGCCGATCGGCAACGAGGTTGTCGAGGGGCAGCGGCTCGTGGTCTGGCCGCTGCCCTTTCACCAATCGTTCAACCAGCGCCCACGTGCCCTCCAGGACAAATACGCCGCAATCATAATGGTTCGTCTGTCTGGCCATGGGGGCTGGCGCCAAGGTAGCATTCAGCAGTCCTGCGAGCTGTTTTGCAGGCACGTCGTTATATCCCTCTCGCTGGAGGGAGTCGTAGTGATAGGCGAACCGCCTTTCGGGGTCGCGGCGATCAACGAGCAGCAGCGACCAATGGGTGCCGGGGCTAGTAGCCGTGCCATTATTCACTGGCAAGAACAGGAAGTCGGCTGTGGCGTTGTTTTGATTATAGATGGACTGCAATATGCCTCGAGCGTCTTGCGGCGACGTGTGTCGCAGTAGATGGGATACGGAAGGATCCACCAGCCGAGTCCGGGCAGCGAGCGCCGGATTGATCCCCTGCAGTTGCCGCTCCAGCAAATTGTAATCTCTCTGGACATGGGCGTCGCTCAGCCATTCGGCGGCGCCGAGCACCCGCCCCGTTGCAACGTTGGACGGGGCTGTCGGATCGAGCGCCCCGATCTGAGCCCCAGAGGAACTGGTCGTCAGTGTGGTCACATCAACCAGTGGAAGGCCGCGGTAGGTGCCTGGCAGCTTAGCGGTTGCTGGCGAGGCGGGTTGGGGAGCTCTTGCCGGTGCCGCTGGCCCAGCTTCAGCAGCGGCCCCAACGCGCCTGGTGACTGCGTCTGCCGGATGAGCAGCAAGGACAGTTTCGCGCCCGAGCACAATGCGCGGCAGGATATCCCGGAGGTGAGCCAATGCAGAACCGATACTTAGTCTATTACCATAGGAGACAGCCTTGAAGCTCTCAACATCTTTATCCAGCGATTTGTCGTGAATCCGAGCGGCAATCCCAGGCTTGTTATTTTGACGCAGATACTGGCTAAAATGTCTAAGAAAATTTGTATAGCCGCCCACGGTATCTGGATTCCGTCCGGTCGCAGGCGCTGCCAGGTACTCCTTGGTCGAAGCGGCTCTGTAATCTCTAATGAGCTCGGCATCGTCAGGATAGGGGATCACGAGAGGGCGACCCATAATCGGGGCTCCGCTTGTCGACTTCTTGAGGTAACGCAGTGCGCCAGCCACGGTGGAGGAACCACCCGTACTCTCGTACTCCTTGAGATCCTGATCCAGCGACGAATGGTAAAGCCGAGCAGCAAACCCTGGCTTGTTGTTTTGAAGGAGCCACCGACTAAAGCCGAAAAGAGAATTTACATTGAAAGTGACCGTGTTCGCGCTGGCCTTACCCGCGTGGAATGCTGCCCTCAGCCCTTCGATAGCGGTCGCATCGTTGGAATAGACAGGACGCTTGTCGGAACCGTTGGGGACTACAATTGGACGATCCGGCTGCACTGTCGAGGACATCGAACCACCACCTCCGGGATGCGGTGCTGGGGTGGATTCGTGTTCATCCCTCTGCCTGACGAGCTGCGCCTCAGATTCCGGTGTAGCCACCTTATGAGGATCCTGCATCGGTTCGATCCCCTCCATCTCCTGCTGCAACCAAGCCAAAGCTTGGCGAGCGGCGGCTTCATCAACCGCGGAGGATGTCTCCACACCTCTGGCGGACGCCGGCAGAGCCTGCTCCGCCCGCCGTCGAAAGAGCTCTGGCGAGGCGGATTTCTCCGCCCACAATCTGGGCTGCGTAGCGAGTCCCCGTCCAGATTTATGTGGCACCGCCTCGCTTGGCAGCGGGCTGCTCCTGTCCCGTGCAGCTACCAGCCCCTCCGGGGCGCCCTGGTCGCCGTGGCGCCAGTTCAAGTGAGGGACGGCCTCTCCAAAGTCGGGTGCTTGGTGTTGGTGCGCGGTTGGGGCGAGAGACAATGGTAGATCGGTGCCCTCCTTATAACCTACCGGCAGGAGCTCCTCTGGCCAATCGAATCCCTGCTGTGGTGCGGTATGCTGAGCAGCGTCGCCACGGGGACGAGCCTCCATGCTGACCGCGTTTTCCAGATGACTCCCGAGTATAACGCGCGGCGGGTGCTTGCGGATATAAACCAGTGCAGATTCGATCGGAGCTCCACGAGTAGAGGAGGCGGCCTTGTAGCTCTCAACATCTTTATCCAGCGATTCATCGTAAATCCGGCCCGCAATCCCGAGCTTGTCATTTTGACGTAGGTAATGACTGAAATGGTTAAGAGCAGTTGCGTAGCCGCTCGCGGATCTGAAATGTCTAGTGAGCGCGGCGTCGTCAGGATGGGGGTTCAGGACAGCGCGACCCACAATCGGGGCGGCTCCGCCTATCGGCTTCATCAGTTGACGCAGTGCGCCAGCCACTGTGGAGGAACCACCCCTACTCTCGTACTCCTCGAGATCCTGGCTCAGCGACGGATGGTAAAGCCGAGCAGCAAACCCTGGCTTTTTGTTTTGAAAGAGCCAACGACTAAAGCCGAAAAGAGAATTTGCGCTGCGAGTGACCGTGTCCGGCCTGGCTTTACCCGCAAGGAGTGCAGACTTCAGCCCTTCGATGGCGGTGGCATCGTTGGAATAAACAGGACGCTTGTCGGCACCGTCGGGGGCCACAATTGGACGATCCGGCTGCACTGTCGAGGGCATCGACCCATCGAGATGCGGCGCTGGGGTGTATTCGTGCTCATCCCCCTGCATCGCGAGCTGCGCCTCCCGTTCCGATGTACCCACCTGATGGGCAGGGAGTTGCATCATCGCGCGAGCGCCTGAGTCACCAACCTGACCTGGTTGCCGCTCAGTGACAGCATGCTGCAGATTGCTTTGGATCCTCTGCCTCTTCGTTGGTCTCAACTCACCTTTGCCATGCGAGCCATTGACGAGGACATCCTCGCCTGGTGCACTCATCAACTCATCCGCCGCCTGCAATTCGCCCAAGTGCTGCTCAAAACCGGCTTGGCCGGCTTGTCCGCTTGCTCGTGCGGTACGGCGTGCTGCACCTGCAGCCAAGCTGCTACGATGAATGTCCAGTTTGTACGGGTGCACGCTAGCCTCACTTCCACAGATCACATGAGCAACCTACTCAGGCAAGCTTTCGAAAGGCTGACGAGGTCCGCCGCCGCGGAAGGCGAAGGCTGGTTTTCTGCTCAGCGGTTGACGGCCTAGCGTGTTGCGGCCGCGCCGGGTATCACGCCAATCAATCTGAATAGTCGATGCGTCAAACGAACCAGGATAGGATTTTCGTAGCGGGGCTGCTCTACTCACTCTTGTCCTGAGGTAGAATTCAACCATATCGCCGAGCAACTGGATGCCGATTGGATACCCGATCCGGAAAGCTTCAGCTCATATGTGACGCGAGGATGAGAATCGTGGCAGCTCCAGACCGACGGGCTGCCACCCACAGCGGCGATGACCGACGAGGGTCTTCTATTGCCAAGGTAATCGTCCGTTCGGGGACCTATGTGTTCCTATGCTCGTCGAGCGGATCGGGTGGGCCGCACCGCCGTAGCGTTACGGCGAGCGGAAGCGGCGTTGGGTGCGGCTTTTCCCCTGAACGCTTCACACCAGGCTGATAGGGGATCTTGCAATCGCACACACGCGGTCTGCAGGCGTGCCTATCAAGCAGTTTGCTCAGACCAACGTCGCGGCGAGCCTATCCTCAATACGCAGCGCAAGTCCTAGACTCCACGATCGTCCTTCGGTGCAGATTTGCTCGCGCCTCGCCCTGATTACAGCCGATAAGGCGAGCTAACAATTGCAAGAGCCACAAGCTACTCCAGCTCGATCGGTTTGCTGTTCCAGTCGGGCGGGGTCTGACCGAGAATGTTGCGAACGAAGAAGTCTAGGAGTTTGCGCTCGGTGTAGGTGCCTAGAGTATGGTGATTGGCACCAGGAACGTAGACAATGTCAAAATCTTTTCCTGCCTTGATGAGTCGATCGGCAAGCTGGAACGAGCAAAACGGATCGACATTATCATCCATTTCGCCGACCGCGATCATCAGCTTGCCCTGCAGCCTGTGAGCATTGTCAACGGCGGAGGATTGCGAATATTCAATGCCGACCGGCCACCCCATCCACAGTTCATTCCACCAGGTCTTGTCTATCCTGTTGTCGAAGCAGCCGTTTTTGGCGACGGCGACCTTGTAGAAATCGGGGTGAAAGAGCAGCGCGCTGACTGCACTCTGGCCGCCGGCGGATGCGCCAAAAATGCCGACGTTGGATATGTCGTACCATGGATATTGCGCGGCCGCCGCCTTGTGCCACAGAATGCGATCGGGAAATCCTGCGTCCTTCAGATTCTTCCAAGCAACATCATGGAAGGCGCGGGAGCGGTTGTTGGTGCCCATGCCGTCGATCTGAGCAACGACGAAGCCCAGCTGCGTGAGCGGCTCTGTCCACCGCGAGAAGGATTTTGGGACGAAGGAGCCGTGGGGTCCAGCATAGATATTCTCCACAACCGGGTATTTCTTCGTCGGGTCGAAGTTGGCTGGCAGGTGGAGCACACCCCAGATGTCAGTTTTGCCGTCGCGCCCCTTGGAATGGAAACTGAGCGGCGGCTGCCAGCCTGCGGCGACGAGCTCGGAAATGTCGGCCGTCTCGATCTGCTGGAGCTTGGCATTGTCGCTGGCGCGGTAGAGTGCCATGCGCGGGGGCAGATCGATGCGTGACCAGAGATCGACATAATAGCGCCTGTCAGGCGAGAACTCGATATGGTGGTTGGCCGGTTCGGGCGTCAGTGCAGTCAGTCCCTTGCCGTCAAAGCCGATGCGGTAAGCATGGACCCAATAGGGGTCCTCCTGCGAGTTCATCCCGCTCGCCTCGAACCAGATCTGACGCTTCACCGGATCGACATGGTTGACCCTCCGGACGACCCACTCACCTCGGGTGATCTGGTTTTCGAGCGCGCCTGTCCGGCCGTTGAAAAGATACAAATGCTCATACCCGTCGCGCTCTGATGCCCAGATGATCTCCTTCCCGTCATCGACATCGTAACGGAAGATTTTTCCGGCATCCTCCTGGCCATGCCCCAGCGGCAAATAATCCACGAATGTCTCGCTGGTCTCATCGATCAGGGAGCGCCCGCGGCCCGAGGCGGCGTCTACCTCGACCAAGCGATAGAGCTGATGCCCGCGCTGGTTATATTCGAAAGTGAAGCCGCGGCTGTCCGCCCACCACCGGAGAGGGGAAAGTTCGAAGACGTTCGAGAAGAGGGCACCGTCAATCACGATCTGGCGCCGGCCGGCAATGTCGAACAGGACTGGTTGGGGCAGCGGAAGGACATCGCCCGGCCTGGGATAGAATATTGTTGAATATTCCCGCTCCAACTGGTCCGTCGATGAATTGAGGTAGCGGACCTCTCGCCTATAGCCGGGGCGAACAAGGTAAGCGGCGAGGTGGCGCGAGTCCGGCGACCAGCTCAGCGTCGAAAAGACGTAGCAATTGCCTTCGGCTCCGTCCCGGCTCAGAGGAACATCCTGCAATCCGTCCTCGCTGCGCAGGAAAACGTTGCAGTTCTTGATATAGGCGATCCATTTGCCGTCGGGCGACGCGTTGCTCTTGTCGGGGTTGTTCTCCGCTGGCGGCGTGTAGCGGTGGCTGAGCTCCCTACGGTCCCCTTTCCTTGCATCGAATGTGGTGCTGGTACAGTCATAGCTTGCAAGGTCGCAGCTCCACCGGGTGTCTTCAATCTGGAAGTCGAGCCTGCGACCATCCTCACTCAGTTCGAAACGGTCGAACGGAAGATTGCCGGCTTGATAGCTCTCATGGCTCACCTTGTTTAGCGCTGCCGCCAGACGCGCCTGATCGAAAGCGGGCCGCTTGAAACCCGTGGCAGCATCGACCTGCATGAACTGCTGCTCGCCGTGGCTAGTCCGGCGGTAGACGAAGGCTTCACCCCCGGTCAGCCAGAAAGGCATTTTGGGGACATTGACAGTGAGCCCGCCATATCGATCGTTGATCGTAAGTGCGCGCTTGAAATCGGCCGGCGCTAGCGTCGGGTGTAAACTTTTCGAACCCTTGGCCAGCGTCTGAGTTGCCGATCGCCATGCCGCGCGCGTCAAAGCGCCGATCCTGGACATACCTGTTCACTTCTTTCGGTTTTCGGAATGCTAATTTTGAAGTTGGGTTCTCGTCGCCGGTCTGCAGCAGCGCCGAGCGTCGCCTTGGAGGAGAGCCAGCACGCGGGTGCAGCCAGGCACGCGCAACAGGGGCGCTCCTTGGACATCCAGGCACTGGTTCGGGTGCCGATTGAAGAGTTGGCGTCCGTCGCCGAAACAACCAGGAAAGAGCGTCCATGCAGCCCTGACGCGACTATTTCCCCGCGAGTATGGCCGCTTGCTTTTCTGCATCATCTGAAAGGTCCTGCTCTAGTCGGGCCGGATGTCACCCCGGCAGATTGTGCTATTTCGACAATCTCCGAGCGATTGCCGCCGGCCCATGACGAGGTTTACCGATAGGGCGCAATATGCGTGCCAAAGGAAAAGCGGTTTAATACACGGCAATCCGCCTATGTCGCATCCCCAACATCGTCGCACACCGGACAATGCCGGACGATATTGTCCCGGGGCGTCAAATTGGTTTGATGGTGACCCAACAACTGGCGGATGACGATCTCGAAATGCGCGACAACGGCCTCGGTGGACACTGTCGCCGCGCCCAGCACGCTGGCCGCCTGCCCGGCGATGTCCGCGCCCAGGCGGATGGCCTTGGCCACGTCGACGCCATCGCGGATCCCGCCCGACGCGATCAGCTTCACCGTTGGCAGCGCCCGACGCACCGCCTGCACGCTGGTCAGGGTGGGAATCCCCCAATTGGCGAATGACATCGCCACTGCACGGTCGGCGGCATTGCGGGCGCGCTCGCCCTCCACTGCGGCCCAACTGGTGCCGCCGGCGCCGGCGACATCGATTACCGCCACGCCCGCCTCGACGAGCGCACAGGCCACCGAGGCGGACAGGCCGCCCCCACTTCCTTGGCCACGATCGGCACGCCCACGATGCGCGCGGCGCCAGCGATCAGCGCCAGGACGCCGCGCCAGTCGCGGTCGCCCTCCCGGCTGTACCGCTTCCTGCAGCGGATTGAGATGGACGATGAGCCCATCGGCCTCCAGCGCGTCCACCGCGCGACGCGCCAGGTCCAGGCCGTCGGCCTCCCGCAGTTGCGCGGCGCCGATATTGGCCAGCAAGGGAATGTCTGGCGCCAGGCGGCGCAGCGCGCGCGTTAGCCCCTGGGAGTTACGGGATTGCAGGCTCACACGCTGCGAACCGCACATGGCGATCCGCAAGGCTTGCGCTGCCTCGCTCAAATGCCGGTTGATGGCCTCGGCCCGTGGCATGCCGCCGGCCATAGAGCTGATCAGCAGCGGCGCGCGCATAGCCTTGCCCAGCAGCGAGGCGCGCAGGTCGATCTGCGTCAGGTCCAACTCGGGCAGTGCGCAGTGTTCGAAATGGATGTACTCCCAGCCAGCGGCCACCGTGGCCGGCGCCGTTCGCCGATCCAGCACCAGCGAAGCGCGCAGCTGAGCGCAGCCCTCGAATCCGGAGAGAACGCACGGTACGCCGTGCCCCAGCGCCTGCTCCACGGCGGCGAGCTGCTCCGGCGCGATCAGGCCAACGTCGTTGCAATCGTCTAGCCAGAACAGCAGCGCCAGTTCGCGATAGAACGCCACGATCAGCGTTTCGTTCTGCGGATCACGGCCGGTGCGGGCGCTGGTGTCGCGCAGGCTCGGGTGAATGCGTTGCAGGATTGGGGGACGCGTGACGCAGTCAAAGCTCCCCTTGCCAAGCACGGAGCAGGCGAGTGAGAGAGCAGATGAATAGGCGTGTCGCCAATATTTTCGCATTGCTATAATCGATTATAGTTGTGAGGAGCAATTTGAGACCATTTACTTGCGGCTCAAGTCACCCATAAAAGAAGGCAAGCACCGATTCGGTAGCTTATCCCCTGTCTTTCGCGTACTCGCGGCCGTGGCGCCGGGTGAACGATTGAAGACCGCCGGTCTCACTCGCAGGTGGGCGCCAGGGCGTGGGACGGTTGGCAAGCCACAGGAGTAGGACAATGTCGAAGGATTCGGGTAAGGGCGATAATCACGGCGGCGGGCCGGGCAAGATCGAGATCACGATGGTGGTGAACGGCCAGCCCACGCAGGTCGAAGCCAATCCCAACCAGCCGCTTCACGTCATTCGTACCAAAGCCCTTGAGAACACGCAGAATGTCGCCCAACCAGCCGAGAATTGGGAATTGAAGGATGAGGCCGGCAACTTGCTCGACGTCGACAAGAAGCTTGGCGATTTCGGTTTCCCGAATACTGTGACCCTGTTCCTCAGCCTGAAGGCGGGCGTCGCAGGTGCCTAAACCCCAAAGTGTGGATCCGGAGGTCTCCCGAGCGAAGTTTGATCGGGAGATCGGCCGGTTCCGGCCATATGCTGATGTCTATCGGGCTCAGGGCTGCTTCTTGATCGAGGCGACCTTTCCGCGCGCTTTCTTCATTTTCGCAAGCCTCAAGTTAAAACCACGGGTGATCAGCGCAGCGAGCGAGGTCGACTTCACCGACTACGACTTAAGACCACCGTCCGTGGTCTTCGTCGATCCGTTTACGCGTCATCCGATTGCCCGGAAAGATCTATACCTGAAAATGCTTAGACGTCCGCCGCTGCCCGGAACGCCGCCGGAGATGATAGGAGCTCTCATCCAGCAGAACGCCGTGCCGCTGACGGACTTCATCCAGGCCAACAGTCCCGAGGACGAACCATTCCTGTGCATGGCGGGCGTCCGGGAATACCACGACAATCCAGCCCATTCAGGTGATCCATGGCTACTTCATCGGGGTTCTGGCGAAGGCTGTTTGGCCTTCATCCTGGACAAGATCATCAAGTACGGAATCATTCCTATAGAGCAGTTGCAGATTCAACTCCCACCGGCAATCGTAGGAATGGTGGTATCCCCTCAGGCGATACAAGAATGACTGGTTTGAGAGATGTAACGATCGTGACTCTCCCGCGCGGCTGCATCTCGACCACGCATGGGCATCTGCGCTCAGTTGGTCGCGAAGGCAATGAGGGGATGGCGCTCTGGGTCGGCGTTCAGCAAGACCGGCACTTTGCCGTAACAGAGACGGTTATCCCGGCGCAGCGTCACATTCGGACAAACGATGGCGTTTGCGTGATCGTTGCGGCCGAAGAACTGCACCGGCTCAATGTCTGGCTCTACAAAAGCGGCCTGAAACTCTTGGCCCAGATTCACAGCCATCCGGGCCGCGCCTACCATTCGACGACGGACGACGCTTATGCGGTTGCTACCACGGTTGGGTGTCTGTCGCTGGTAGTGCCGAATTTCGCCCGCGAGCCTTTCGATTTTGCTCGGGTCGCCGCCTATCGGCTTGACGAAAAGGCCAAATGGAATGCGCTCCCTCCCGCGGCACTGTCGCGAATGATCATGATATCGAGTTGAACAATGGCATTCGCTAACTTCATCGATCGTGCCGCCACGGCGGCATCTCAGGTCCTGGCCGATTTTCATCTGGGAGACTTCAAAGCAGCTCTTGAAAAGCAGGTCGTGGCAGTCGCCTTCGACCATCAGGCCGCTTCCTGCGCCGAAGGCCAGGCGACACTAGATCTTGCGGTGAGATTGCTCGCTAGGCTCTACCCGGTTCTGGCGATACTCCCGCTGGACAGCGCGGCGAGCTCTCAAGCCCAAGCGCTGGAGCGCTTGGCAAAGTCGATCAATCCAAAAGTCGGCATCCGGCGTTCCGGCAAGTCTGCCACCGTCTGCGTCGTTGCAGGGGTAACGCGCCCATCACTCCGGTGCCCGATCTTTTTCGTGGGATCGGACGGTTGGGCGGCAAAGCTGTCGCGTACGGACCCGGTGGGCTCTGGCCCAAGTCTGCTGCCTTTTGGAGCTGGCGCCGCCAGTTGCTTCGGCGCCGCCAACGTCTTTCGAACTATCTTCGCCGCCCAGTTGACCGGCGCCGAGTTGGACGAAACCATCGACCTCTCGCTATGCAGCTACGACAAGACCAAAGCCGGGGAGGCTGGCCCGATCGACTTCCCAGTCGACCTTGGCGAAACCCACCTCGTTGGGCTCGGTGCGATAGGCCATGGCTCGCTTTGGGCGCTAGCGAGACAACCCGATCTCAAGGGTCGTCTGCATGTAATCGATCACGAAGCGATCGAACTCTCAAACCTGCAGCGCTACGCATTGGCCGGCCAGGCGGAGATTGGTATGTCCAAGGCGGTTCTTGCAGCCACCGCCCTTAGATCGACTGGCCTTGAGGTCGAGGCGCACCCTCTGACGTGGGCAGAATATGTTGCGCGCCGGGGCAATTGGGTCTTAGACCAAGTGGGTGTGGCGCTTGACACCGCCGCCGACCGTCTGGCTGTCCAAGGTGCACTGCCGCGATGGATCGCAAACGCTTGGATGCAGGAGCACGATCTCGGTATCTCCCGGCATGGTTTCGATGACGGCCAGGCTTGCCTTTGTTGCATGTACCTGCCATCCGGAAAATCCAAGGACGAGCACCAGCTGATTGCCGAGGAACTCGGAATACCGGAAGCACACGAGCAGGTGAAAACGCTCCTGCAGACAAATGCCGGAGTTCCCAACGACTTTGTAGTTCGCGTGGCTACAGCGATGGCTGTGCCGTTTGAACCGCTAGCCCCGTTTGTCGGCCAGCCCCTGCGCTCCTTTTATCAGCAGGCTATCTGCGGCGGTCTGGTGTTCCAGCTTAGCGAAGGAAGTCGCCGCGTTCGAACTGTGGTTCCGATGGCCTTTCAGTCGGTGCTTGCCGGGATTATGCTTGCCGCGGATTTGGTCAAGCATAGTGCGGGGTTTCCCATGAGCCCGACGACGAGCACTCGGGTGAATCTTCTGCGCCCCCTTGGCTCTCACTTGCACGATCCGAAGGCCAAGGACTCCAGCGGCCGCTGCATCTGTAGCGACGACGATTTCATTGCCGCTTACAGGCGCAAATACGGAGCGCGTTGATCAGGTAAGCGATGTCTCGGCCGCCTAAGCAGACGCGCACCTCTCCGTAGACGCAGGGGGCGCGGCTTGTGGGCGTGACCATGGGCGCCATTATGACACGCTTGGCCCGCTCCTTTGCCGGCCTATCGTCCTCCGCGCATGATCCCGTGCCGACGTGATGATCCAGCACCAGCCGCCATGGCACCAGAGGCTGGTCAAACCTCCGTTGTTGGCCGGTTTGGACAGTGCTGCATCAGGTCTCGACCGACGTCTCGACAGTCAGGGCTGCTTCGACGGGTGTGAAGATGTCAACATCGACCCCAGGCGCCCGAATCGTCACAATCAGGGCGTACCGAGCCAGAGCGTCGACGCGTTCCAGGTAAGGCTTCTCCTTCCACCAGCCCCCGACCGGGAACACGCCGATCGCGTCACGCTCGGCGAGATCGGCGGCGCTGCCCGACCAGAAATCGGCGTGCAACGAGCCGCGATCGCGGAAGGTGCCGAGCAGCCACTCTTCTCCGCCTCCAGCAGGCGCCCCTTCCTCCTCGTCCCGAGCGGCCTGATTGATGCGGGCTCGGAATTCGTCGACTGTCTCGGTCGCTGACTTTACTCTGAACCGAAGACCATGGGACGCGTAACGATGCCGGCGGGTCCATCCGCGTTCACCGGGGTTGGGTTCGATGAAATAGGACAGCGTGACGCGGAGCTCGACCTGGGCAGCGCCGAGCGCCGCGAGCTGCTCCTTCGGCCAAGGCAGGCGATGCAGCTTCATGTCACGCGTTTTGGCAGCCGCGCCGCCCTCGCGCTGGAAAGGCTGAAGCTCATCTTCAACGATAAGCGTGAGGTCGTTCACCGTTGACAGAAGCGCGCGCCCAAGATCTGGCACGCCGTAACCATAGCGCCGCACGAGCGCCTGGATCTCGCCCTTCGCTCCGTTGCACGCATCGATGCGTGCGCGCATCGCCGGAGTCCATTCGGCCGAGTGGACGATCAGGGCGCGAACCGATTCAGGCCACAGCTCGGGGCGCGCTGATAGAATTAGTCCCGCCATCCGTGCGGCATGGGCCGTTGCCGCGCTCGTATCTCCGAGGGTGGTGAAGTGGCGCAGTTCGGGTCGACAGAAAGTGGTCAATATCTGCAGATCGTCGATCGGCTCGCCGGGCAACACACCGTCATGGGCGAGATTGCCGCCTTCGAAGACGACCTCGGGCTTCACCGGCCACTGCCTGTCCCAAACGACCGAAGTGCGACTGCGCGGCGAGAGCTCGCCGACCGGCGCGATCGGAGCGTAGCCCGAAAAGTCGGTGTCAATGATATCGACCTTTTCTGTGAAAGCGCCGACCGTCAGCGCATTCCAGGCCTGAGAAGGATCATCGACTGCTTCCAGATCGTTGCGCGTCAAATGCTCGGCCGGCATGAGGTCATCGCCGATGTTGCCGGCAGAGAGAACGATCAAGCGTCGCTGTTCCTCTTCGAAACAGAGTTGGTCGATAGCGGCAGACCACGATGTGGGCCTTCCACGCGCCGGACTGGCGCTTGTCACAGCCATTGCGATCGCGCGGCGGCGCTCCGGCGCCTGCACCTCGGCGCGGGCGATCGCTTCCGCGGTGATCGCGCCATAGAGTTCTGGATCGTTTGCCTCGTCTTCTGGCGGAAGGATACGAACACTCTCCAGCCGAAAGGGCAATGGAACTGGATCGCCTCCGACCAGGAGCGGGACCAGATCACCGTACAGGCCGACACCTGCCATTCGCGTCCCGTGGCCGCTCCACGCAGGTGTGTCGTCGCTGCCCCATGCCGGTTTGACGGTGTGCCAGTCTTAAACGGCAAGTGCGGGTTCGATCAACGGGTGGGTGCGACGCACGCCGCTGTCGAGAATGCAGACCGCAATATCGGATTGAGGCGGTCTGACGCGCCCGAGAAGCTCGTCGCTCCAGTCCCTTTGCTCCGCGCCGCCAAGGCCCAGGAAGAAGGACGGCGTATCCTTCGCGCGCCGCAGCTCGGCGACGACATCGCTGTGCGCAATCATGCGGTCGAGCATTGCCGTGCTGGCGAGGGCCAGCATGACCACCCGCTCCGGAAACCTAACCGCATGCGTGCGCAAAGTGATGTTCAGGGCTTCGGCAATGTGCTCGAAGTTCTCGCGGCGACCGTCGCGCAGCCAGACTTCCCACCACACCTGCTCGTCAGCGGCCTGGGGGAAGAGGTCGTCGTGGTCGGTAAACAACGATCGTGCAGTCGCCAGCCTGACTGTCTCCATGCGGGAGACGAGCGGCTCGTTGCGCGGTCTGCCGCGGTCAGTATCAACGTCTCGATACGCCTCGACTTTCCGCAAATAATAGGCTTGCGCGCTTTGCGGCAGGAACACCGACGCTGTGATGGGAGCACCGGGTTGAGTTGGCTCATGGACGGCGACCAGCTCCATGTGCTGGCGACGATCGGCCAACTGGTCGAGGGCCGCCCGTCCGGACATGGGCAGATCGATCGCGAGGTAAAAGCCAGGCGTGCCGACCGACAGCTGGGGGTCACGCGCCGCAATCTGCTGGCGTGCACTTTCGACCGCTTGTTCGATGGATTGCGTCAAGGCCGCAGCATGCGACGCCCGATCACGCGCCGGCAGCGGCGGTGCATGTATAAGTTGGTTGGGCCGCCGATAGGCTTCCCGAATGCCGTTGTTGCGAAGGTGGATATGGGCGCGGTCGCGCGGAAAATCGTCTGCCATTATGATCTGTGCTGTCGCTACTCAAACAGCGACGCCTGCCGGCGTTCCTTCAGAGCGTCGATGAGCGCTTCCGAGGTGATCCGCTTCCCCCCCCGCAATATGATGGTTTTTGCAGCGTCGTCGGCCGCGCGCGTGATCTCGGCCTGCGACAGTCTCTCTGCCTGAGAGATCGCCTCGTTCCAGGCAAGCCCTCTGGTGTCGAAGCGGTCGAGTCGAGCCCGAAGCAGCGCCTCTATAATCGGCCGATCGGGCACGGCGTATTCGATGACATCGTCGAAACGGCGGAACAAAGCTCTGTCGAGCAGCTCGGGATGATTTGTTGCCGCAATAATCAGGCTGTGGCTGTCGTCTTGCTCGAGAAACTGCAGAAACGAATTCAGCACGCGCCGAATCTCGCCAACATCCTGGCGTTCGCCTCGACGCGCGCCGATGGCATCGAATTCGTCAAAGAAGTAGACGCCCCGCGTCGCCTGCATTGCATCAAAAACAAGCCGCAGCTTTCCGGCAGTCTCTCCCATGAACTTGGTGATCAAACCATCGAGGACGATCGTGAAAAGGGGCAGATGAAGCTCCCCGGCCAATGCCGATGCGGTCATCGTCTTGCCTGATCCTGGCGGGCCGACCAGAAGCAGTTTGCGACGGGGAACAAGCCCGTGCTCGCGCAAGCTTGCTTGTTGGCGCTGCTCTCCCAGCACGCGGTGCAGGCGCGAGCGCAGACTGTCCGGCAAAATCATGTCGGTCAGTCGCAGGTCCGGATAGCGCACATGCAGGAGCCCTGCGAGCTCGCCCTTTGGCTGAAAAAGGGGAACCGGCCGACTGCTCTTGACAATCCGGGCGTCCCTGCTCTTGGCTGCGTCGACCAGATCCTTGAGCTCCTGAGCAAGCTTACCATGGCCTTGACGTGCCTCATGCGCAGCAAGCTGCATCGCGATAGAGAGGAAACGATCCTCGTCGCCGGCAATGTGGCTTTTAAGCAGCGTCACGATATGGCGGGCCGTGGTCATGGCTCTCTTCTGGGGTATCCGTTTACTTGGCGAAGCGCATGCAACCTAAACGCTTTCAACGGCGATTTGTATCGCGCAATGGTGTTTTTTCTCTTGTCGATGTTCGCCCGTGGCAACTTCAGCGGTGAACTGTTGCGCCGCGGTCATAGGCCAGCCGGAATAACGCCGGCCAGCAGACAACAGTCCGCATCTTCGAGCGCTCGAAGTCTGGCCACTCACGCAGCGTGTCGGGTCCGAACGCTCCAAAGCCGCCCCGCCTGGCAGGTCCATGCGACCGATTGCGGGCGTGCGGCCATAAGGTCTACGCGGGCTCGCATGGCTGCCCGCGCCGCTGGCTAAAAAGCTGTACACCATCTCACGAAACACCAGGTCCGCTCCTTTGCCGGCCGACGGTCCATGAAATCCCCTCCCCACTTACGACACCGGAGACCTCCTTGCCCACATGGCGCTCAAGCACCGGCCGCCATGGCACCAGCGTGAACTCGCGCGACTTTTCAACGACGGCATATTTTCCGCTGGCAAGCTCGACGGAGCGGCGGAGCGTACCCTCTACTCGTCCTCCGGATCGCGCTTCGGCATAGGGCAGGCCAAGTTCCTCCGACAGTTGGCCAGCAACACGGTTCAGTTCTCGCTGGCGCAGGATCGAAAGCATGTTGGCTCGATAGACGATCCCATCCTGTTCTTTATGCGCGAGGCCTTGCGCGATCAGCCACTGCCGCCGGCGAGCTTGCGCCTCTCTCACGTCGCGGCCGAAGCCGGATCCGTGCAAAGGCTCGGGTCTATCGGCAACCAGCTCCCGGTCGAGCCAGGTGGCGCCGTTGAAGCTGACCTGTCGCTCCAGCGCCATTGAGGAGAGCTTGTCGGCAACGACAGGCTCGGCCCTGGCCCGCTGGCCCTCATAATTCGCGACGCGATCGAGATGGTCCGGCGCGATGAGCCAGGTGCCGTTCGGCTCTCGCTCGACGCCGCCGGTCGCGCGGCGGATCGCCTCCAGCCGCCGCACATGCGTTCGCGCAAAGCTCTCGGTGGCGGATGGGTCATGCTTCAGGTGCATATCGACGTCGTAACGGCCGCCATGCGCGGCGGCGATTTCGGCGATGGTACGATCGACCTGCCTCGGCTCGGTGTTCCTTGGCGCGACACGCACGATGCAGCCATTAGGCATCGTTTCCATCGCCTCGCCTCTACCGATGTTGATCCAATGGCTCTTACCGTCGACGGCGTCGACGATCATGTAATGGCGGTCATTGATCTCGTCGGCCAGTCCACGCGCGACAACGCGACCGACGAGAGACTGGACGGGCTCGCCGGATCGATCGTGGATCACCCAGTCGGCGGCCCTGCGGGCAAGCCCCTTGCCGGTCAGTTCGCGGTGCATGGTCTTGATGATGTCGCCGCGTTCGCCGGTGCGGCGCAGCGTGGCTTCGAGCTCATCGTCGAGGCGCCAGGAGCCAGCGCCGACCTCCGCGGCCAGACCCATCCGCTCGAGCTTGCGCAGCCGTCCCTGGTGCAGCGTCTGGCGAATGGCGTCGGGACCGCCCGGCGAGACCAGGCCGTCATCATCACGCATGCTGAGCAGCCGACGGTCGATGCTGGTGAAGCGTTCCTGCTCCATTTCCCGGCGCAGGCGAAGCTCAATCTCGCGGTCGGTTCGCGGACCGAGATCGAGGCTGACCAGCTCGGCCGCCCGCTCGCGGATGCCAGATGAGATATATTCGCGCGCGATGACCAGGTTCTCGCCACGGTCGTCCCTGCCACGGACGATGATGTGGCTGTGCGGGTGGCCGGTGTTGAAATGATCGACCGCGACCCAGTCGAGCTTCGTGCCGAGGTCTTCCTGCATCTGCGCCATGAGCCGCCGCGTCAGCGCCTTGAGGTCGTCGTACTCGATGCCGTCTTCGGCAGCGACGATGAAGCGGAACTGATGGCGGTCGCCGTCCGCGCGATCGATGAACGCCTTGCCGTCGACGCGGCCGCTGTCGGCGCCGTAGAGCTCGCCAGGTTCACCTTCGCGGGTGACCCCGTCGCGCTGAAGATAGCGTAGATGGGCACGCGCCCCGTCCGCGCCCTTGCCGGCGAGCTTGACGACCCGCGCCTTGACGATCACCCGGCGCTGGCGGAAGGCGGCATACCGGTCGCGCGATTTCAGCAGTGCGGCGGCCGCCCCGCCGCGCCCTGTCCGGCTTCCTGTGAAGCGACCACCGCGTTGCGGCCGGCCGCCAGCCCGGTTGATCGCCGCACGAACCTGGCCGGCATAGCGTTTGCCGGCCTTCGAGCCGCGCGACCCGATTTTGCCGAGCTTCGGCCTGAACTCGTCATCCTTAATGCGAGCCTCCCAGACATATCAAGCAAAATCAGACACTTACACGTCAAACCCTCTTGGCACCGGCGGCAGCCTCCCGGAAAAACGATGTGCAGACAAAGATTTAACCGCCTCCTGGAGGCGGTACCTTTA
Source organism: Mesorhizobium sp. M8A.F.Ca.ET.218.01.1.1 (assembly GCF_004791165.1). Lineage (GTDB taxonomy): Bacteria > Pseudomonadota > Alphaproteobacteria > Rhizobiales > Rhizobiaceae > Mesorhizobium. Next base: position 351,011 of record NZ_SRUZ01000002.1, read on the forward strand.
TCTTGCCTTCCGCGCCCAGCCCCGCCAGACGCGCCCCCGTCCGCCATGGCTAACGCACCGGCTCCTTCGGCTGCGCGCCGTCCTTGCCGAGCGGCACGAAGAGATCGCCGTTTCGCACGCCTGAGTGAACACCGTCATGAATGAAGAACAGCGACCGTCCGAGAGGAGCGATTTGCGCCTTTGGAGCGACAGATTGGCTTTCGAACGCCTCGATGTCGGCCGCCGAAACTCCGGCCGCCTTGAGTTGGTCGAGGTACTCGACGGTCTCTTCTGGCAGCGGTTTGCCACGCTTCAAATGCTCGTCGTAGCGCTCGGGACCGGCATTGTAGGCGCCAAACAGGCCAGGAAATCCGAAGCGGTCATACATGGCACTGAGATAGGCCGTGCCGGCCAGGATATTGTCGCGCGGATCGTGGGGGTTAGGCCCAAGGCCGTGTTCGACCCGCATCTCTTCATAGGTGCCGGGCATCACCTGCATGAGGCCCATGGCGCCAGCGGGGGAGGTGATGGGGCGGCCGCCGCGCATTGTCTTGCCGCCGCTTTCGGCAGCCATGACGGCATAGATCCAGGCTTGGGGAATATGGAAGCGCCGGCTTGCTTCCGATACCAACGTCTGCCACTTTCGCAGCTGCGGACTTTGGGAGATGGCGACCGGCTCAGCGCCGGTCGAGGCGGAACAGGCGCATGGCGCAATGGCGATCATGCCCAACAAGAGGAGGGTCACTCGGTCCATAGTGGTACGAGCCTCCCGATGACATTTTGAGTGGGAACAGGCCCGAAATAGCGGCTGTCGAAGGAGCGGTTTTTGTCGCTGCCGAGCAGGAAAACCTCGTTATCCCCGAGCGCTCGGCAGCCGTTCCACCATGGCAAAGGTCGGCCTTCGGCGTCGATTTTGAGCCGGCGCGCGACGATGTCGCCGCCGATGATGATGGCGTCATTGAAGGCGCAGACATTATCGTCCGGCAGCGCTGCAAGACGTTTTGCCAGCGGCACATTGCGAGGCAGATAGCTGCGCTCGGCGGCGAGATACGCCGCGTATTCAGGCGGGCGCACGAGCACGAGATCGCCACGCGCCAGCGCTCCCGCAGCGATGCGGTAAAGGCCGATCGGCGCGCTGGCCGAGGCGTTCCAGACCAGCCAAGGGGCGGGCTTTCCCAGCGCCGTGAAGCCCAAAAGACCGAGACCGGCCGCGGCCAAGGCGACCGTCTTACGGGCTCGAACACGCCTCAGGCGGCTGCCGATCAGATGGATGGAAGGGCGCCGCCTCATGAACGGCCTCCCGTGCCGCCCTGGCCGGAACCGGCCTTGCCATCGCCGGCGATGGAGTGCTGCGGGTGTCCTTTCGACCAATGGTCGAGTTCGTCGATGTGATAGCGGACATAGCGGCCGTGCTTGCGGAATTTCGGGCCGCCGCCCTTGAGCCGCATCTTTTCGAGCGTGCGCTGGGAGAGCCCGATATAGAAGGCGGCTTGGGCTGTGCTGAGAAACGGGCTGCCCTTTTTCGCGCGGGCCGCGCGTTCGTTTTCGTCGTCCATGATGATCCTCGTTTCGCTTCGGACAAGCGAGGGCGAGGATGGGCGAGGGAGATCGTCTCGGGGACGGGCGAAGAGTCGGGGGAGAGTTTTCGCCGCCCTTTAGGGCGGACGGGGTTTGGGTGGAACTCCTGGGAATGAGCCCCGCGCCGGGGCTGCGGCGCGAGGCTCTTATCTCGGCCGGTCAGTCGGCCGGGTTCCAGATGATGGCGTAGGTGTCGTGATCGTCCTGGCCGGCGGCTCGGCCGAGATTGGCGTAGAGCTTGCGCGGTCCGAACTCCGGCGCTGCAATCGACAGGCTCACATAATCCTTGCCGGAAGTCTCGCCGGTGCGGATCCAGCCAGCGCCGACTTCGACCCCTTGCGTAAGCACCCGGAAGTCGGGATGGTTATCGGCGCTCTTGGCCTGGTTGGGGACGATATCGATGTCGGCGCGGACGCTGAGCGTCTTGAACTGGCCCTTGTAGGCGCCGTTTTCCTGCTTGTTGACGTAACCGATCGCGGTCATTTCGAAGTCTCCTTTTGTGGTTTCGCCGGGGACCATCCCCTGCGATGGCGCACCGTAATGGGCGCGTCAGGACCGCCTGAATCCGACAGGGCCGCAGCGACAGTGAAGGACCCGAGCGGGCAGCTTTTTTGTGAGCGAAGCGGCGCGAGGAAGCCGCCGCAGGCGGCGGGGAAAAAAGCTGATGGCGCGAGGGTTTCGGGCGGCCGGACCCGCCCATAGGTCGACAAGCCAGCCGCAGGGATGGTCCTTGGAGAGAGCATGGAGACCGCTCGCCAAGTGCGGTCTGTCAGCCAAGCAGGACGCCGGGATGAAACGGCCTGCAAAGATGCTGCGCCCTTATGCCGGATCGAGATCGTGCCAGCGGGTCGGGCGCCAGAGCAGACATCCGGCATGGTGCGATCTATGAAAGCAGGGCTCGCCAGCGGGAATTTGATACGCGAGGGGGCCAAAGTAAGGCTGGATGAGAAGCCGGTGCTACCTGCAGGTCCAGTGTCATGTGGCGGCGCTCGGGAAACCGCTACGCAATGTAACGCGCTCTTATGAGGCGAACAGACCGGCCCCAAAACCGATCGACCGGTGGTCGGCGCGAAACGCGTCATGCCTGTCCGAAAGCTGACAGTGGCAGAAGACGCATGTCGGGTTCCGCACAATTGACCATGCTGGATTTGTGAGGTTTTCAGGGAGAGCCATGCGTTCACTTCCCAGTGAGCTTTGGCACGGCATTTGCTCTTGATGTGGCAACACGGATCGAAGGTTGACTGCATGCACAAGCGCGAGATGAGCAATGCTCTCCTTTCCTGGAGGCTTGGCAGCAGATTCGATTTGACGTTGCGAGGAGCTTCAGCCGCTCGCGGCGGAAGTGATCTCAAATCTGAAGGCACCGTTGGGGCCGCAGCCATCAAACACATCTTTCTCTTTTTCGCAGCTCGTCTTCAACGCGATGCGGACTTCTTCGCGTCGACGGCGGCCGAAGGTGGAGAAGGGGCTCGACTTGCAAAAAGGAGTTGTCAATGACGTCTTACGTTCGCACCAACAGCCCGGCGCAGGTGCGCTCACTGTCCACCTTTGGCAAGCATCTGCAAAGGAGCGTGCTGACGGCGACGCTGCTTGCCGCGGCTTCGACGGGAAGTGAAGCGCAGCCCTATGTTCGTGCTGACGGCAGCACGACTGACGACTTGGAAGCGGCGCGAGCAAGTTGGCGTCATGACGCCGAATTCAATGGAAATGTGGGGCTCGCAGCCATCAACGCGGATGCCGCGTATGCGTTGGGTTCCACCGGGGAGGGGGCCAGAGCTCCTCGCCTGCCCTCGTCCGTCTTGACGAGTGCCCGCTTACAGCCTACCTCACTATCGCGTTAGCACTCGTCCATCGCGAGTGCTAACAAAAACCCCTCAACAGCGCACCAGGGAAAAATCCGAAAATGGCAAAGTCGAAGTTCCGCCCGCTGCATGACCGCGTGGTCGTTCGCCGGGTCGAATCCGAATCCAAGACCGCTGGCGGGATCATCATCCCCGACACGGCAAAGGAAAAGCCGCAGGAAGGCGAGATCATCGCTGTCGGCTTCGGCGCTCGTGACGAAGCTGGCAAGCTGGTCCCGCTGGACGTCAAGGCCGGCGACCGCATCCTGTTCAGCAAGTGGTCGGGCACGGAAGTCAAGCTCAATGGCGAAGACCTTCTGATCATGAAGGAATCCGACATCATGGGCATCATCGGCTCATATCAGGCCCTTTCGTCAACTGAATTCCCGGGCTCGATTGAAGCCCCTGCCAGGAGCTAAAAATGGCTGCCAAAGACGTAAAATTCTCCCGCGATGCCCGCGAGCGCATGCTGCGCGGTGTCAACATCCTCGCTGACGCGGTGAAGGTCACGCTCGGCCCCAAGGGCCGCAACGTGGTCATCGACAAGTCGTTCGGCGCCCCGCGCATCACCAAGGACGGCGTCACCGTCGCCAAGGAAATCGAGCTTGAGGACAAGTTCGAAAACATGGGCGCGCAGATGGTCCGCGAAGTTGCTTCGAAGACCAACGACATCGCTGGCGACGGCACCACGACCGCGACCGTTCTGGCGCAGTCGATCGTCCAGGAAGGCCACAAGGCCGTTGCCGCCGGCATGAACCCGATGGACCTGAAGCGCGGCATCGACCTCGCGGTAACCGACGTCGTTGCGACCCTGATTAAGAACGCCAAGAAGATCAAGACCTCCGAAGAGGTTGCCCAGGTCGGCACCATCGCCGGCAACGGCGATGCTTCGGTCGGCAAGATGATCGCCGAAGCGATGCAGAAGGTCGGCAACGAAGGCGTCATCACGGTTGAGGAAGCCAAGACCGCCGAGACCGAACTCGAAGTCGTCGAAGGCATGCAGTTCGACCGCGGCTACCTCTCGCCCTACTTCGTCACCAACGCCGACAAGATGGTTGCCGAGCTCGAGGACGTCTACATCCTCCTGCACGAGAAGAAGCTGTCCAACCTCCAGGCCATGCTGCCGGTTCTCGAAGCCGTCGTGCAGACCTCGAAGCCGCTGCTCATCATCTCGGAAGACGTCGAAGGCGAGGCTCTGGCCACGCTGGTCGTCAACAAGCTGCGTGGCGGCCTGAAGATCGCCGCCGTCAAGGCGCCGGGCTTCGGTGATCGCCGCAAGGCCATGCTGGAAGACATCGCCATCCTCACCGGTGGCCAGGTCATCTCGGAAGACCTCGGCATCAAGCTCGAGAACGTCGGCCTCAACATGCTCGGCCGCGCCAAGAAGGTGTCGATCTCCAAGGAGAACACCACCATCGTCGACGGCGCCGGCAAGAAGGCCGAGATCCAGGGCCGCGTTGCCCAGATCAAGCAGCAGATCGAAGAGACCACTTCGGACTACGACAAGGAGAAGCTGCAGGAACGTCTGGCGAAGCTCGCCGGCGGCGTTGCGGTGATCCGCGTCGGCGGTGCGACGGAAGTCGAAGTCAAGGAAAAGAAGGACCGCGTCGATGACGCCCTCAACGCGACCCGCGCGGCCGTCGAAGAAGGCATCGTTGCTGGTGGTGGCGTCGCGCTGCTGCGCGCTTCGGCCAACATCAAGGCCACCGGCGTCAATGCCGACCAGGCCGCCGGCATCAACATCGTGCGTCGTGCGCTTCAGGCTCCGGCCCGCCAGATCGCGGCCAACGCCGGTGCGGAAGCATCGATCGTTGCCGGCAAGATCCTTGAGAACAAGGGCGCGACCTTCGGCTACAACGCCCAGACCGGCGAGTATGGCGACATGATCGCCATGGGTATCGTCGATCCGGTCAAGGTTGTCCGTACGGCTCTTCAGGACGCGGCCTCGGTCGCCGGCCTGCTGGTCACCACCGAAGCCATGATCGCGGAGGCTCCGAAGAAGGAGTCGGCTGGCGGCGGCATGCCTGGCGGCATGGGCGGCGGCGGCATGGGCGGCATGGGCGGCATGGATTTCTAATCCAGCTCTGGCAGCTTTCGCAACGAGAGGGCGGCATCAATGCCGCCCTCTTTTTTTGCGAACCTCGGTCCGATGAACGATCGACGCCAACGCCGGCCATCGGCGTTAGGGCAACCTCAAAAGAACTGTCGAGTTGGTTGCGCGCGGCTTTGCGTCATCAGAGGCGCAAGGCGGTCGCGTGTGAGGATTGCGCGCTCCCATAGGCGGTTTCGGCATGTGCCTCGCCTTCGACATCGACATTGCGGCCAAGCAGGAAATCGGCGGCTTTCGAGGCATGGCTTGCGGCGCGGAAGATGGCGCGGTTGTCCTCGCGCAAAACCGTCAGCCATGAGCCGATGTAGTCGGCATGGCGCACGCTCGGCTCGATGCCGAGACTGCTGCAGATGAAGGCTGATGCGATTTCGGCGACCAGTTCCTCGCGCGCATAGGTGTTGGACCCGAAGGAGCCGGACAGGTCGCGCGCGAGTCGCCTCGGGTGGCCGGTCCAGTGTCCAAGCTCGTGAAAGCAGGTCCGGTAATAGTCGATCTGGTGGAAGAAAGCCGGCTGCGGCGGCACCTGTATGGTGTCGCTGCCGGGCATGTAGAAGGCGCGCTCGCCGCCGATGCGAAAATCAGCGCCGGTTGCATGAATGAGCGCCTCGGCCTGCGGGACCATCTCGCGCTCAGGCAGAGGCTCGCCGGCGGCGTAAAGATGTTCGGGCAGATTATCGCACTGCGCGACATCGAAGACGGTGAAGCGCTTCAGGAAGGGCACCGCCTGCGGTTCGTCGCCATCGGTGTCGGCGCGTTGCTTTTCGTTCTTGGGAACAAAGCGGTCAGCGTGAACGATGGTGGTGCCGTGCTCGCCCTTCCTGACATTGCCGCCAAGCGAAAGCGCCTGCCGGAAGGTGAGCCAGTTCTGGCTGGGGAAACCGCGCTCGATGACCGCGCCCCACAGGATCAGGATATTGATGCCGGAATATCGGCGCTGGGTGGCCGCATTCCGCGGCAGGCCGAGGCCTGTCCTTGCCCTGCCCCACGGCTTGACCCATGGCACGGTGCCGCGCTCCAGTTCGGCAATGATGCGGTCGGTGATTTCCTGATAAAGGCTGGCGCCGGTGCGCCCGCCACTGTCTGCGCCAGCCTGTCGGCTGCCGCAACGTTTGTTGTTTGCACGCATCGTGATGTCCTCCGCTCTACAATCGCGCGCCCTCCCCGGAAGCGGGGTGGGCGGCAAAAGCGACCGGAAAGGCCCGCCGTCGGAGGCGGACTGCATCAGCAGGACCGGAACGGAGTGGAGGACCCGAAAGCGACAAGCGAAGGGTTGCGGGACGCCGCGGCGGGCCTAGAAGGGAGTGCTGCCCACCCTGCGCCAGGGGGAAGGCCACAATAGAAAGACGCCGGCCGACAGGCCGGCGACCGTCAGCAGCCGAAGGCTGCCCCGCGCCAGGGGGCGATGCCGCAGGGCCAAGACCGCCTGAGCTTGCCGAAGAAAAGCGGGCTCGGTTCACGAGCACCCGGCCAGCGACTTCAGGCGCGGGCGCTCAGGATTGTTGTTGGCGCCCACGGCAGCTGGATGACCGCAACAAGATTACGAGGAGCGACAGCAAAGCCAGCTGCCACAAACGGCACGCTCCGGCAACAACAGCGTGGCCGGTCTACAGATGCTGCCCCGCACGAGAGCCAGCACGCTTTGAGCGCGCATCGGCGATGCAAGCGTTGCAAGCTGGCCATGTCCACAAGGTCGGCGACCACTATATCGCCGACCACCAACGCGGGCGTACCGTCTAAGTGCAGACCTTTCGCGAGTGCGCGGACCGCGCATTTCATCTGCGATGGCCGGATCTTGCATTCCCGCTTGAGCTGCTCAACGTCAAGGCCTACACGCGCTGCGATCTTGAGAGTGACCCTTCAACTGGGGGAAATCATAAGGGCGCGGTGGAATTCGTCGAACTTTCCCTGTTTTCTCGAGGCGAGTGCGGCGAAGGCTGGGAATTGGGAATCCGGTCCCAGGACCGGGAACTGTTTGATCACAAGCTTCAGATTGGGTTCATGCTTGAAGGCTTTTTGGTAGTTGATATCAGCCAGTCTGCAATGCGGACAGTTGTGGTAGTCATTGAATATGACCAGAACGGCATCGCCTTGCGGGTTGCCGGCGATTGGCGAAGGAGATCGTTGTCGAATGCGCCGCTCCACTTTTGCCTGTCGGTCGACCACGCCTGCCGGTGCAGGTTCGCGCTATATTGGCTCGCCAGCAAGGCGAGGAGTAAAAGAAGAGCTGCGACAGTGATGGCAGTCGGCTTAGACATGAGTCTCCAATCCATGGACGGCGTGGCAGCAACGGCCGCCTTTTTGGTGTAAAATGGGTCAGTTTTGATCGTGCCCCGCAGTTGCTACAGGCGCACAGGTGCCGGTGCGATCTGGCGGTTTCTCAAATACGGCTTTGCGCCATCGGGTCCACCCCAATAGCTGAGCGTCGTTCGCACGGGGAATTGTGTTCACCACGCCGGGCGACTTGACCGTCCACCGCCGGAGCGCTGAACGGTCCGCTAGTGAGGCGCTCCCCGAATCGTCGTTTATCCCGCTCGCCCCGGACCGGGTGACAGCCAGCGTTGCCGCTACGCTGCGGAGAAAAACCGTCAGCGCGTGGCATTCGGACATAAGCTGATCGACGCCAAGAATAAGCCCCACGGAGGTGACCGGTGCGGCCGGAACAAGAAAGAGCGTTGCAGCCATTGTGACGAGGCCTGCACCGGTAATGCGGGTTGTTCCGTTCGAAGGGAACAATGCGACAAACAGCATGAGGATCCGGCAGCCGATCGGGAGATCAGTTTTCGTCGCTTGGGCGATGAAAAGGGCGGCGAGCATCATATTCGTGCCGTCCAGATTGAATGGAATGAGACCCACGACCGAATGCGTGGCGCCGGCCCTTTCCATCTTCTCCATGAGCGAGGCCAGCGCGGCCTCTGAGGAGGACATTGCGAGCAGCAGCTCGTCCTTGATGTATCGGACGAGAGAGAAGAGCGAGCGGCCGTTGTAGCGGCAGACCGCGCCGAACAGGACCGAGAGGAACAAGACTTGCAGGATGTCGCCTTCCGCGAAGGCATTGGCAATCGTTGACGGGATGATGTTCATCAGGAAGCTGGTCACGGACTGCTCGTGAGCCGTGGCCACATAGCCCTTAACGGCTTGGACATCGAGCGAGGCCGGATCGATGTTGAGGCCGGCGCCAGGCTGAACGATATTCGCGACAATCAGCCCGACAACAAACAAAAGCGAGCGTCGAAAAGGTGAGAAAATAGACCATCGCCTTGGCGGCAACTCGGCCGACCTTCTGCAGATCGCTCATGCCGGCAATGCCGGTCGCCATTGTCAGGAAGATGACAGGTACGGTGATTATCTTGACGACATCGACGAAGGCATCGCCGAGCGGCTTCAGGCTGTGGCCGGTCTCCAAATGGAAATAGCCGATTGCGGCACCCAGGATTATGGCGGCAAGTACCTGCACGTAGGTCCGGGCAAAATGGCGCTTGCGGGGCGCTGCGATCGCGCGGGGAACTCTTGGAACCAACACCGTCTCTCTCCTTGACCGGATCGGGGTGGGGCTCCTCCCTCTCCCATGCAGTGCTCCGGTCGAACGCTGCGCCCACTTCGGCGCAAACGATGTGCCAAATAGCAAAGAGGGGAAAACGCGCAGGACCTCACGCAATGCTTGCGATTCGCTCTCCCACACTCGTGCAGTGGTTGCCTGTCGCAACTATGGAAGGGTCGATTCTTGGGAACTCCAAAGGCCGCTCTTTGCGTCGAGCAGCTTGGCTGCCTGGAAGGTTCCCTCTTTGCCTTGCGGTCTGCGAGCTGAGTCCAGATCGTCATCATTTGGCTGCGCGCCGCACGGGGCTCGAAAGATTCAATCGAGGACGGGTCCTCTTGGAAAACGGGGGCAGCGTTGGTCAAGCCCTTCCACCCTGCTGTCCCAATGGTGTTCAGAAGCTCAGTTCACGATCAAGCGATGGATCAGCGTCATCTGGCGTTTGCGCCATCGCGGCGGCGTTGCAACGGGTCTGCCAAAGATGAGAAGGCCGCGAGGCAGGGTCCGAGACCTAGACTCCAACCTCATAGCGCGCTCGGCTCGCGTTCGGAAGGTTCGAACCGCAGCACGATCAGGTGGCGACACCGTTGGTCGGAACCGGAACCCGACGAATGATCGTTCGTGACCGACATCTGTGAACAAGCAGTATGTGTCATTGCAATCACCACCCGTTGCGCGGAAATGCCCATATGGCCGTGAATGAACTGGATTTGGTGATTTTCCAGATGGCGGTGGAAAGCGTCCGCTTGCTCTCTTCAAGCTTTGATGAGAAGGCGGCTGAGATAGCCACGAGGAGCCGTGGTAGCCTTCTTTTTGACGTGCGGGTGGACGGTGACCTGGAGGTCCAGCGAGTCGCAGCCATTGGATATCCAGGCGACAAGATCGGTGTGGTGGCATTGGACCGAGAGGGCCTTGTTAGCTGTTGTTGCCTAGTCAATGGCACCTTCTCACCTTTCATTGCACCGTTGGAGAACTGGACCAGCATGCCCCTTTCGATGCAGGCCCAGATCGATGTCACAGGCTATGCGAGGCTCCTTCTGGCCGCCTTGCGAAATGCTGGACATATGCTGGACAGGTAGCATCGCGATGATGTCTGTGATGAGATGGTGCAAACGGCTGGATGAGGCGATCGCTTGCTGGCAGCTTTGGCAACAAAGCGATCGGTGAGTTCGCAATGCTGGAACACGTCCTTTAGACTCTGCAGTTAAGTTAGCGGACTACCATCTGACGAATGCCCTCTGACAGTCTGCATGGCGCGGCATGCCCTCTTAGGAATGCAGCCGTGGTTCTACACCATCGGCTGTTTTTGTGTCGAAGGCGACGGGCACGCCATGAACGAAGGAAGCGGCCGCCAACAGTTCCTCCAACTCGCGGTCGGTGGCCTTGCATGCCGGCATTAGTGTTCGGATGGCGCGGATCGCCTGCGCCATGGAGAGAAAGCGGACCCTTCCCCTGGAAAGGACATAGGCTTCTGCGGCTTTTTCGACGGTGACGGTGTGAAACGAATTGGTCATGACGAATTCCTCCCTGAACCCTGACCAACCCGACTTATGGCACGAATTCGACCGCCTTCAAGCCTATGTCCGATTGCGGACAATAGCTGCGATTCGTTCAAAACCGCTGATGCTTTTGGGCGACCTGGTGAGGGGCAAGGAGACGTCGGCTGAACCCGTTTCAACCGACATGCTTCAGGCAGCGGCCAGGCCGAAATAACGCTGCTCCTCCTTGTCATAAGCGCCATGTGTGAGCTTTATCAATCCGGCACGGTCGATGATCGTGATCTCGCCGCGCTTGGCGTGCACCAGTCCTCGATACTCAAGCATTTGCAGGGCCGTGGTGACCCCGGGCGGTGGGCGCGAGCATGGTCGCCAGAAATTCATGCGTCGGGAGGATCTTATCTCCTTCCGCACGGTCGTGGACCATCAGCTGCCAGCGGGCCAGCCGTTCTTCGATCTTGGAGTGGCCATTGACCAGTGCCGTCCGGCATGATTGGACGAGGAACGCGTGGGCATAATCCAGCACTGAGGTGCGAAGCGACGGGCTAATCGCAGGGCGAAGGTTTTCAACCGGCAGGCGCCAGGTAGTGCTTTCCTTTCCGAGAATGACGGCAATTCCTTTCATCCCGTCATAGCCGACAATGCCGACTTCACCTTGCCGCCCGCCGGTCATGGTGGCGACCACCGACGCGATGCCCCTCTCGGGAAAATATACGTTCTTGATCGGCTGATGCGCGACCTCCAACTGGTCCTTGATGCCCGGTTCGACGTGATGCAGCGATGGTCGCAAAAGCGCGAAGTCCTGCGGGGTGAGGGCTTCAGCACCTGGTCGCGAAAGAGGGATCGGGCAAGGCTCTCTTCCAACGGGGCAAGAGCGCGCACGTCTTACTGTCGGCTGCACCGAAGTAAATGCCGGCCGATGCCAAAGCATAGGCTTCGAAACGCGCGATTGCAAAGCCCTGTCGGGGCAGTGCAGTCATGCTAGAAGTCGCGCCGCCTACGATAGGCAGCGGATGACATGATTCCCTTCTGCGGCGGCCACCAAGAACGGCTCGGGCACGCTTTAATCGTTCATACACAAGCTCGCAGGAATGTAAGCAGCGGAACAATCGGGTGATTCGTACCGCCCTGCCCTTTCAGAGATCAAGTCATTGGACGTCAATTCGGCTGGAACGCCTCGTCGAACGGCCCAGGAAAATGCAGCCGGATGAGCAATGGTGGTTCACCTTATGTGCGGTCCCGGATATGCGGTCCGGCGGCTCATCTCCCAATAGCTTGTCGATGGGGAAGTGGAACTCGTCATGTCGCCGCGAACCGTCACCGCGCTAGCGGGGCTCTTTTGAAGACGCCGGTGTTTTTCTTTGTGGAACTGAATCTGTGAGGTGATTGATGCATGAATCAAACATTTGCGTATTTCCGCTGCATCGGCGACGTATATTGGTCGAAAGTATCGCCCAGGCCCTCGAGACCAAGAACGGCGAGGCGGCGAGTGCGTTCTGGCGCTGTGCTGCCAAGAAAATGCTCATTCAATTGTCCGATGTAGGAATTGCGCCAGAGCTCGCTGCGCAGGAGGTTGGAAGCCTTCTTCATGCGGTCTTGGACGACATGGCCAACCGAACGGTAATGCACAAAGCATAGGCTCGGGCGCTGTTGGACCGCGCGTCAGCTCGGGTCCTTATCAGGGGACTGCTCCGACTGGCCGACGGTCCGGCCAAACCGGCATACCGGCAAAGGTTTGAGGTTGCGATCGCTCACGGCGGCCGGTCCAATATTCTAAGACGACCTCAGAAGCCACGTTGGCTTCTTTGGACGAAGCGGAGGGGCGCCATTTTGGCGTGCTCACGCTGGACTGCGGGTTGCGCCTACGGAAATCCAAAGTCCGGCCGCGCGAGCCAATCGACCGGAACAGTCGAAAGCTCGTGGGGGCGGGTCCGCTCACCCTCACGGCGGCGGTGGCGGCCGTGAGCAGACTTAACTCAAGTCACGGCTGAGCATCCGCAGGCGCTATGCCGATTGGATGAGAACTGGTTGCCACAACACCGGCCCGTTGAGGCGTCCCCTCCAGCGGATGCGCAAGAGACTGGCGTAGGAAATATCGAGGAAGCCGGCGACTGCCTCGGTGTTGCCGACCTGCTTGGGCTGTCCGATACGTGACAACGGCCAGGTGGCGAGACGAAGGATCCTTTCGATGCGCGTATCTGTCACCGTTACGATCCCGGAGAGATTGTTGGCCAAGCCGAATTCGATGATCCCCGCGAAGAGCTCGTAGGTTGCTTGGGCCAGGCCGCCAGCTGCCTTCGGCGCTGTCGCAGGGAGATCGAGCGCGAAACGACTACTCTCCCAGATATCGGCACTCGCAGGGACCACCATCTCATCCAGCAGCGTCGGAAACGTATCGCGCAACATTGTCGGTCCGGTGGTCGGCAAAAGGCGGACGCAGCCGCAAGTTCGCCAATCGGACCCCTTGAGAAGCAGGTAGACGGGGTTCAGGCTGTCAAACGGGTCCGTTTCCATTTCGCCTTCGGTCTGCACTTCCCAATCGAGCCGCTTCTTGAAAACCCGATACCTAAGTCCGTGCATTTCCTTGAGTTCGCTCGCAAACTCGGCGTAGCAGTCGGGTGTTATCAGCTGCATCATTGTCGTCTCCGTGCGGGATGTGTCCACGCAATCGAAGGGCAAAGCCGTCATGAATGCAGCCTGTAGACCTTTACAGCTAGACTTGGAGAGGATCAGGATCTCGCCCGAGCAGCCATCCGCACTACGGCCTGGTTGATGGTTCGCACGCCAAGCTTCGCCTTGGCGTTTTCCTGATGGAAGGTCACGGTGCGTTTCGAGACACCGAGAATCTGGCTGATATCCCAGGCCGACTTGCCGCACGCCGCCCATTTCAGGCACTCGAACTCCCGCCGGGTGAGCGTTATGCCATCTACCACGCAATCTTCGGCGAGCCTGCGCCGGGCATGGATATGAACGTTGATCGCAACCAGTTGCATTGCTTTTTCGTAGCGCGTCAGCGACCTCAGAAATGGCGGATGCGCCTCGTTGGAGGCGAAGGTCAGTGCGGCGAACCGGCCGCGATGATCATGCATCGACATGGTCAGTCCGCCGCGAATGCCGAACTCAGCTGCTTTTTCCAGGACTTCCTGCTGAGAGGTCGGCAAATAACGGTGATCGCGGTCCACACCCCAGTCGAAGGTATCCCAGCCCCGCAGTCCCCGCAGGATCACGGGATCCACGCTGTGGTAGCGCTGTTGCAGGTAATGTGATGTCCATGATGATGGATAATTCGAGATCAATCGCGGCCTGTCGCCGGAAGCGGATGGGTAGGTGAAATAAGCGAAGAGCGGAAAGTCGAACCCGGCTGCGGCGGACGCCATTGCCTCATGGAGATCGACGGCATCGACGCTTGCAGAGAGTTGCTCGACCAAGGTTTCAAATACGCGATGCATCTGCGCTTAGCGTACCTCGCGGAGGTTGCTGGAAGCCGACGGAGACGTGGTTCTAAATGATGGCCTGTCCCTGCAGGGCATACGACGCGCCGCCGTCATCACCGCAATTGCTGTGCTGCTTCCGATTGGAGAGAGCTCCGCCCACCTGACCAACTACCGATGGGTGATATTGCGACGTTATCGATGAGCCGCGTGTCGCCAAGCCAAGCCGCAGCAAGCAAGCGTGCCGGTCGGTCAAGGCTTGCTAACGATTGCAGGTCTGTTTCTCCGCGCAGCTCCAGGTATTCGAGCTCGCGATAGCCGGCAGCCAGAATTGCTGCACGCGCTTCATCAAGCGTAGGCAGGATGGGGGAGCCGCGTGCAAGCCGCTCGGCCGTATCGAGCAGGACCGATGCTAGTTTTGGGGCAATGGCGCGTTGGGCTGGGGAGAGCCGCACGTTACGCGACGATAGCGCAAGACCATCGGCTTCGCGGACTGTCGGACAGGGCACAATAGTGATCGGAATGTCGAGATCCCGGACCAAGCGCCTGACAAGCTGAAGTTGCTGAAAATCCTTTTCGCCAAAAAAGGCGAAGTCAGCGCCGGCCTGCAGGAAGAGCTTGGCCACGACCGTCGCCACGCCATTGAAATGGCCGGGCCGGAATGCGCCGCAAAGGCATTCGCTGATGCCGGACACTGAAACGGCCGTGGCGAAGCCCACCTGGTACATTTCCTCTGTGTCCGGCACATAGAGCAGATGCGTGCCCAGCAGAGCGAGCTTGGCAGCATCGTCGCTTTCCGTCCGAGGGTAGGCAATCAGGTCGGCGGGGCTGTTGAACTGCTTGGGGTTTACGAACAGCGTCACGATCACCCGCTCGGCCCTTTCGAGCGCCTTCCGCACGAGGCTCAGATGCCCGTCGTGCAAGGCTCCCATGGTCGGCACAATACCGATCGTGGCACCCGAGCGACGCCATTGCGCAACGACGCCGCGCAGCTCGCTCACGGTTCGAGCGATCGGCACGCTCATGTGAAGTCACCGGCCTTCAAGGCGTTGACATAGAGATGTTCGACCGCCGGAAAGTGCCGGTTCCGCACATCGGTGGCGTAAGCGGCGATTGCCGCCTCAGCCTGCTCACCGAGCTCGGCATAGCGTTTGACGAACTTCGGCCGAAATGAGGTGAAGAGCCCGAGCATATCGTGGCTCACCAGAATCTGGCCGTCGCAAGCTGGCGAGGCACCGATGCCGATTGTGGGTATGTCGATATCGGCGGTTATCTGCCGTGCAAGCTGCTCCGGTATCTTTTCCAGCACCAAGGAGAAGGCGCCCGCTTCGGTTACCGCCCTGGCGTCGCGCCTGATCCGCTCTGCATCGGCTCCCCGGCCCTGCACACGATAGCCTCCAAACGTGTTTACCGCCTGCGGCGTCAGGCCCACATGGGCCATGACAGGTACGCCGCGCGCGGTAAGGAAGCGGATGGTTTCCGAGATGGTCTCGCCGCCCTCGATCTTTACCGCTGAACAACCGGTCTCACCCATCACGCGCGCAGCGTTGCCGAAAGCGTGCTCTGGGCTTTCCTCGTAGGAACCGAAGGGCAGGTCGACGACCATCAGCGCGTGTTCAAGGCCGCGGCGAACGGCCTGTCCGTGCATGATCATCATGTCGAGCGTGACCCCCAGCGTCGACGACAGGCCGTGCAGCACCATGCCGACGCTGTCGCCGACAAGAACGATGTCGCAGTGGCGATCGAGCAGCCTCGCGACCGGCGTGGTGTAGGCCGTCAAGCATACAAGTGGCGTCTGGCCTTTTCGCGATCGAATATCTGGAGGAGTCATCCCTTTTATCTCACCAGCCGCGCTCAACCGAGGCCCCTTCCCTTACGTTACCAACAGCGGGTGTCGCGTTTGGCATATTTTTGTGCGACTGCGAAGAGCTAAAAACAGCGCTTGAGTACTCTGGTGTTGACGTGCTGGCTTCCAAGGTTACATTCAATCGATTAAGGCGCTCCGTTGGGCCAACCCGCTTTCGCAAACATGGATCCTCAGACAAGAAGAACCAAGAAAGGCAAAGCCGCCGTCAAAGCTGACGAAGCCAAAGTGGACCTGACTGCCGTCGTGGTCGCCGTAAACGACAGTGAGCCCTGTGTCCTCACAGTCGGTCATGCGGACACCCTCCCTTCTGGACCTTTTGCCCTTGAGCATCGATCACTGCAGTCGGGTTTGAGGGGGTGGGTGGAGCAGCAGACCGGCCATGCACTTGGATACATCGAGCAACTCTACACCTTCGCCGATCGCGATCGCATCGGCACTGAGCGCCACCAGCGCGTCATCTCAATCAGCTATCTCGCATTGACCAGGAAGGAACAGGCAACGAACTCGGCCGCGTGCGGCTGGCAAAGTTGGTACGAATATTTTCCCTGGGAGGACCACCGCTTCGGCACGCCGCCTGTGCTGCTCGATAGATTGCGGCCCCGCCTGATTGAGTGGGCCGGCGGCGCCAGCGAGCCGACCACTCAACGCGAGCGCCGGCAGCGCGCTGCGATAGCCTTCGGCTTCGACGACCGCCATTGGAACGAGGAACTCACGCTCCAACGCTACGAGTTGCTCTATGAAGCTGGTCTGATTGAGGAGGCCGGTGGCGGCAGGGACGCGATTGCGGCCGCGGCTGGCAAACCAATGGTCGCTGACCACCGTCGTATTCTGGCAACCGGGATCGCGCGGCTGCGTTCGAAGATCAAATACCGGCCGGTCGTGTTCGAGCTTATGCGGCCTTCCTTCACGCTGCTGCAACTGCAGCGAACCGTGGAAGCTTTGGCTGGCAGGCTGATCAACAAGCCGAACTTCCGGAGATTGGTCGAGCAGCAGGAACTTGTTGAGGAGACCGGGGAGACCTCCCTCGACACGGGCGGCCGACCGGCGAAGCTTTATCGCTTCCGGCATGCCGTCCTCGACGACAGGGCTATCGCCGGGACAAAATTACCGCTGGCGCGGGCTTGACATACTTATAGTCAAGGTAGATATATTCCCTTATTGTCAAACCGAATATAATCGAGGCGCCAATGACTGGGGCGTTACCTATGGCTGCGTCCCTGTATGAGCGTGTCCGGCGGGTGATCCCACCCGTTGAATGGCTCGCGTTCGCCGGCGATATTGAAGCCATCTTAGCGCTGAAGCGTGAGCGCAATGCGGTGGTGCTGGCGCACAATTACCAGACGCCCGAAATTTTTCATTGCGTGGCAGACATCGTCGGCGACAGCCTGGCGTTGGCCCACAAGGCGGTGACGGTCGACGCCGACATCATCGTGGTTGCCGGCGTTCATTTCATGGCCGAGACGGCAAAACTGCTCAATCCGAACAAGACCGTGCTCATCCCGGATCTCCGCGCCGGCTGCTCGCTGGCCGAATCGATCACGGCAAACGACGTGCGGCTAATGCGGCTGCGGTATCCGGGGGTCCCCGTTGTTACTTACGTCAACACTTCCGCCGCCGTAAAAGCGGAGTCCGACATCTGCTGCACGTCCGGCAACGCCAAGGCGGTGGTGGAATCGCTTGGCGTGGCGCGTGTGCTGATGCTCCCGGACGAATATCTGGCGAGGAACGTGGCAGCCGATACAGACGTCGAGATCATCGCCTGGAAAGGCCATTGCGAGGTGCATGAGCGCTTCACCGCAGCAGACATCCGGGAACTGCGCGATGCCCATCCAGGCGTCATCGTGCTGGCCCATCCAGAATGCCCACCAGACGTTGTCGCGGAGGCGGAGTTCTCCGGCTCGACCGCGGCGATGTCGGATTATGTCGAGCGTGAGAAACCGACGCGTGTCGTCCTTCTGACCGAATGTTCGATGAGCGACAACGTCGCGGTCGCGCATCCCGACGTCGAGTTCGTTCGCCCATGCAATCTGTGCCCGCACATGAAGCGCATCAACCTGGCCAACATTCGCGCCGCACTCGAGCAGAACCGGCATGAGGTCCGGATTGATCCCGAAATTGCCGGCCCCGCCCGCCGCGCGGTCGAGCGCATGCTTTCCCTATGAGTCTGGAGGTTCGCGACATCGCCGGGGCGCCGGTCGTCATCGGCGGCGGCATTGCCGGCCTGATGACGGCGCTTCATCTGGCGCCGGAACCGGTCGTGCTTTTGACCAACGCGCCGCTTGGAACCGGAGCCTGCAGTGAACTTGCCCAGGGCGGTCTTGCGGCAAGTCTCGGGGGCGACGACGGCCCAGATTTTCACCTTTGCGACACGATAGCTGCCGGCGACGGACTCTGCGATGAGGCCACGGTGCGGCGAGTGGTACGAGCTGCACCCGAAGCGATTAGGACGATCCAAAGGTTCGGCGTCGACTTCGACCAGCACCCTGACCGCGCGTTGCGACTTGGGCTCGAGGCGGCACACTCGCGACGGCGAATTGTGCATGCAGCCGGCGACGCCACCGGTCGCGAGTTGGTGCGCGCGCTCGTCGCCGCGGTTCGGCGTACAGCCTCGATCACCATTATCGAAAATGTGGAGGTCCGCCGGCTGGTCGTGCAGGACGGGTCGGTCATCGCCGTGGTCGCAGCAGGACGAGCCGGCGCGCTCGCTCTGCCCACGCGTCGCGCGGTGCTGGCGACCGGCGGCGTCGGCGGGCTGTTTTGCGACACGACAAACCCCGCTGGCTCATGGGGTCACGGGCTGGCGCTCGCCGCATGGGCGGGGGCGGAACTCGCCGACTTGGAATTCATACAGTTCCATCCAACTGCGCTCGACGGTCCGCGCCGGCCGATGCCGCTGGTGAGCGAAGCCGTGCGTGGCGAAGGCGCGGTGCTCATCGATGAGCGAGGAGAGCGCTTCCTCGCCGACACACCTGGCGGTGAACTTGCGCCTCGCGACGTCGTAGCGCGCGCCATTTGGCACCAGCTTGCCGTTGGACGCCGCGTATTCCTGGACGCACGGCAAAGTCTCGGCCCGAGATTTGGCAAGCGTTTTCCAGGCATCGCCGAATTGTGCCGGAGCGCAGGAATCGACCCCGCGACCGACCTGATCCCGGTGCGCCCGGCGGCACATTATCACATGGGCGGCGTCGCCGTAGACAGCGCCGGCCGCAGCTCCATCGAGGGATTGTGGGCCTGCGGTGAGGTGGCCTGTACCGGCCTGCACGGCGCCAACCGCCTGGCCAGCAACTCGCTCACCGAAGCGGCGGTCACCGCGAGCTGGGTTGCCGAAAGCGTTGCCGGCACGTCGTATACCCGGCGACCGCGCAGATGCTCCACATTCGTCCCTCCACGACCAGACGCTTCCGTGGTCCGCCCGATTGTCTCCGCCGCCCTGGGTATCATCCGCGACGGCGAGGCAATGCGCGAAGCGGTGGCGACCCTGCTGCCGATCGCAGCCAATAGTGTCGCTGCCTCTGGTCCGGCTTTGGTCTCACTGATGATCGCCGCGGCGGCCCTGAGGCGGGAAGAGAGTCGAGGCGCGCACTGTCGGTCCGATTTCCCGCTCCACGATGCCAACGTGCGCCCATCACGGCTGACACTGCACAGCGCAATGCGGGCCGCGGCCGCACTCGATTGCCGGGCTACCATACGGAGCACTTGATATGACTTCATTCTCCCCCCTCCCCGCGACCCTGATCGAACCGATTGTGCGCGTTGCGCTCCTCGAAGACCTGGGCAGATCCGGCGACCTGACCACCGATGCGGTTATCCCGTATGATTGCACTGCCACGTTGGTGCTCAAAGCGAGGCAGGCGGGCGTCGTTGCCGGGCTCGATCTGGTCTCGTATGCCTTCCTTCTCGTGGAACCGGCGATCAACATCCAGATCTGGCGCCCTGATGGCAGCGAGGTTGGGGCCGGGGAAACCATTGCAAGATTGTCCGGACCCGCACGAGGCCTGCTCACGGCCGAACGCACGGCCCTCAATTTCTTATGCCGGCTGAGCGGCATTGCCACTGCCACAGCGGCCATGGTTGAGGCCGTGCGCGGTCACAAGGCGAGGATTGTATCGACGCGAAAGACGACGCCCGGGCTGCGGGCATTGGAGAAATACGCCGTGCGCGTCGGCGGCGGTGCCAATCACCGGTTCGGCCTCGATGACGGCGTGCTCATAAAGGACAACCACATCGCGATCGCCGGCGATATCCGCACAGCAATAGAGCGGGCGCGCGCCGCAGCAGGGCATATGGTGAAGGTCGAGGTCGAGGTCGACACGCTGAAGCAGCTCGATGCAGCGCTCGCGATTGGTGTTGACGCGGTGCTGCTCGACAATATGTCGGTCGAGGATCTTGCCCGCGCGGTTTCTATAGTGGATGGCCGTACGATCACCGAGGCGTCCGGTCGGGTGATGCCGAAAACGGCGGCGGCGATTGCGGCGACCGGTGTCGATCTCATCTCCATGGGTTGGCTGACGCACAGCGCCCCGATCCTCGACATCGGCCTGGACATGCCGGACCACCAGAACATCTGCAAGCACTTGAACTGAGGATTACGGCGTGAGGAGCAACATCAGCTCGGCAGGCGTAGGAGGTGCTGGAAAGACGTGCCGCAGCTCGCCTTTAGCGAGTGCGCCCCAAAGCCAAGAAGGCGTACCGGACTAGCAAACAAAGGTTTGACGATGACGATTGGAATGAACTCGGAGTTCGACGTGAACCAGACCATGCAATCGGTCGATGGAACGCCTCCGCGATGGAACCGCAAAGAGGCCGAGGCCATCTACGGCATGCCATTCAACGATCTGCTGTTCCTAGCTCAGACGATCCACCGCCAGAACTTCGATCGAAACCGAGTGCAGCTGTCGCGGCTCCTTAGCATCAAGACCGGCGGGTGCCCCGAAGATTGCGGCTATTGCAGCCAGTCTGCGCATTACGAAACCGGTGTGAAGGCGTCGAAGCTGGTGGACGTCAAGCATGTCATCGACGAAGCGGCCATGGCGCGTGATGGCGGCGCAACGCGCTATTGCATGGGCGCGGCGTGGCGAAGTCCCAAGGAGCGCGACATGGAGGTTGTGGTCGCCATGATTGAGGGCGTCAAGGCCCTCGGCATGGAGACCTGCATGACGCTCGGCATGCTCGATCTTGAGCAAGCTGCTCGCCTGAAGCAGGCCGGTCTCGACTACTATAACCACAACATCGATACCTCTGAGCGCTACTATGGCGAGGTTATTTCAACCAGGACTTTTGCCGACCGGCTGGAAACGCTTGGGCACGTGCGCGCGGTTGGGATGAAAGTCTGCTGCGGCGGCATTGTCGGGATGGGAGAAGAAAAGACCGATCGCATCGACATGCTGGTCACGCTCGCGAACCTGCCCGAGCCGCCGGAAAGCGTGCCGATCAACATGCTTATTCCCATCGAAGGCACGCCGCTTGCCGCGGCCGACGCCATCGATCCGATCGATTTCGTCCGCATCGTTGCGCTCGCGCGGGTGATGATGCCGAAATCCTATGTAAGGCTGTCCGCCGGCAGGACGGCGATGAGCGACGAAACGCAGGCGCTGTGCTTCTTTGCCGGGGCCAATTCGATCTTTGTCGGCGACACGCTGCTGACGGCGGGAAATCCCGGCGAGGACAAGGATACCCTTCTGTTCCGGCGCCTCGGCATTGAGCCTATGGAACTCGCCACGCAATGAAGGAGGCAATTCTTGCCCGCTATGACGCAACCTTGCGGGGACTGGGGCGCAAGGACCGGTTGCGGACGCTCGCACCGCGCGCCGGGCTCGACTTCTCGTCGAACGACTATATCGGACTTGCCGCCTCCAAAAGACTGGGCGATGCGGTTTCGACGGCGATTGCGCGGGGCACGCCAGTGGGCGCCACCGGATCGCGGCTGTTGCGCGGCAATGCACCGGAACATGAGCAACTGGAGGCGGACGCAGCGGCATTTTTCGGAGCCGAGCGTGCACTGTTCTTCGGCAGCGGCTATATCGCCAACTTCGCTCTGCTGACGGCCCTGCCGCAGAAAGGCGACCTGCTGGTCCTCGACGAGCTCGCTCATGCCAGCATGCATGAGGGTGCCCAGGCCGGGCGCGCTGAGTTCAAGCTGGCCGCGCACAACGACGTCGACGCTGTCGAGGACGCAATCACCCGCTGGCGCGCCGAAGGCGGCATGGGGCGGGTGTGGATCGCCTTCGAAAGCCTTTACAGCATGGATGGCGACCGTGCGCCGATGGAGAGCCTGGTCGCGCTGGCTGATCGGTACCAGGCATTCATCGTCGTCGATGAAGCGCATGCCACCGGCGTCTGGGGACCGGACGGCCGGGGACTGGCCGCCGCGTATGAAGGCCGCGACAACATCGTCACGCTCCACACATGCGGCAAGGCGCTTGGCGCATCCGGCGCGCTCGTTACCGGACCGCGAACACTGTGCGACTATCTTATCAACCGGTGCCGGCCATTCATCTATGCGACCGCACCATCGCCGCTGATGGCAGTCGCGGCACGTGAGGCGCTGACTATTCTGTCTGACGAGCCTATGCGTCGTGCTCAGTTGCACGAGCGTGTCGCTTTCGCGAGCCGGCAATTGGCCGAACGCTGCGGCGTGATGCCCAGCGGTTCGCAGATCCAGCCGCTTGTGATCGGCGATAACAGCCGCACCATGGCGGTGGCGGCAGGACTGCAGGCACGCGGCTTCGACATACGCGGCATTCGCCCGCCGACAGTGCCTGAGGGTACGTCGCGCCTGCGCATTTCGCTGACTCTCAACGTCGACGAAGCCGACATTTCCGCCATGGTCGAGGCTCTCGTCGGAGTGTTGGCCACAGCATGACCAAACGCATCGTCGTCACCGGAACAGACACTGGAATTGGCAAGACAGTGTTTTCGGCCGGACTTGCCGGGCTGCTCGACGGCTTCTACTGGAAGCCGGTGCAATCGGGCCTCAACGAGGAGACCGACAGCGAGGTCGTCGCCCGGCTTTCCGGCTTGCCCGACGGACGCGTGCTGCCCGAAGTCTATCGACTGACGATGCCGCTGTCGCCGCATCGATCAGCCGAAATCGACGGCGTCGCGATCGAGGCCGACGATCTTTCATTTCCGGTCCTGCCGACACCGCTCGTCATCGAAGGCGCCGGCGGGCTGATGGTGCCGCTCAATCGACAGACAAGGTTCATTGACATATTCGAACAATGGCGGCTGCCGGTCATACTGTGCGCCCGCACCGCGCTTGGCACCATCAATCATACGCTGTTGTCGATCGAGGCCCTGAGAGCCCGCTCCATCCCGCTCATCGGCATTGCCTTCATTGGCGAAGAGGTGGCCGATACACAAAGGACAATCGTGGAATTCGGCGGCGTGCCGCAGCTGGGCAGGCTGCCGCACCTCGGTCCGCTGACGGGTGAAACGTTGAGAGATGCAATGATTTCCGGCTTCGACCTGGCCATGATTGCCGGAGGCGACTGATGGCGGAGTCTCGAGTCTGGCATCCGTTCACGCAGCACGCGCTAGAGCCCTCGGTCCCTGAAATCGTGCTGACTGAAGGCGCCTATCTCCACAAGGCCGACGGCTTCCGCATCCTCGATGCGATTTCTTCCTGGTGGGTCGTCACCCATGGCCATCGCCACCCCCGCATCATGAAGGCCATCGAGACGACCGCGTCGAGCCTCGACCAGATCATCTTCGCGGGCTTCACCCACGAGCCGGCCGAACGGCTGGCCGAGGCGCTTATCGGCATCGCACCCGCCGGCCTCGACCGGGTGTTCTATTCCGACAGTGGCTCCACCTCAGTCGAAGTCGCGCTGAAGATGGCGCTCGGCTATTTCCGCAACATCGGCGCGCCGCGTTCGCGCATCGCCGTCATGGAGCACAGCTATCATGGCGACACGATCGGGGCGATGAGCGTCGGCGCCCGCGGCGTCTTCAACGCCGCCTATGATCCTTTGCTGTTCGAGGTCGACGCCATCCCCTTCCCGGCCGCCGGGCGCGAGCAGGAAACGCTGGATCGGTTCGAGGCCGTTAGCCGCGACCGGCGCGCAGCCGCGCTGATCGTCGAGCCGCTGGTGCTTGGCGCCGGCGGCATGCTGATGTATCCGGCCTGGGTTCTTGCCGAATTGAAGAGGATCGCCGAAGCCTCCGGCACGCTGCTGATCGCCGATGAAGTGATGACCGGCTGGGGGCGCACCGGAACCATGTTTGCCTGCGAACAGGCGTCCGTCTCGCCCGACATCTTGTGCACCTCGAAAGGTCTGACCGGTGGTACCATCCCGCTGGCCGCCACGATCGCCACCGATGCCATCTTCCACGCTCACTTTTCGGAGGATCGCAAGAAGACGTTTTTCCATTCGAGCTCCTACACCGCCAATCCGATCGCCTGCGCGGCAGCACTTGCCAATGTCGAGATCTGGCGTGACGAGCCGGTGGCCGAGCGGATCGCGGTCTTGAGCGCGAGGCAGGCCGCCGGGCTGCAACGCTTCCGGGTCAATCCATATTTCACCGACTGCCGGACAACCGGCACCATCGCGGCACTCGACCTACGCACCGGCTCAGCCGGTTATCTGGCCGAGATCGGGCCAAAACTGCGCGCTTTTTTCCTTGAGCGGGGGCTACTTGTGCGCCCGCTCGGCAATGTCCTCTATCTTCTACCGCCCTATTGCATCACCAGCGACGAATTGGGCGGGCTCTATGACGCGATAGAGGAGGCCGGCGAACGCTTCGGCTCGCGGCCATGAACCTATCGTCGCGCGTTCTCGGCTTCGGCCATCATGCGCCGGCGCGCAAGGTCGAGAACCCGGAAATCGAAGACCGGCTCGGGCTTGAGCCCGGCTGGATCGAGCGGCGCACCGGAATTCGCTCGCGCTTCTGGGCAACAGACGAAGACACGCTGTCGGGCCTTGCCGCCTCTGCCGGCGACATGGCGCTGACCAATGCCGGTATCGACCGCGGCGACGTCGGTCTACTCTTGCTCGCCACGTCGACGCCCGATCACCTTCTGCCGCCAAGCGCGCCGCTGGTCGCACATCGGCTGGGGCTAGGCCGCGCCGGAGCGATCGACCTGACCGGCGCCTGCGCCGGCTTCATCTATGCGCTGATGTTCGCCGACGGGTTCACCCGCCTGCACGGCAAAGCGAGCCTTGTCATCGCCGCCAACATCCTCAGCCACCGCATCAATTTGGCCGAGCGCGCCAGCGCCGTGCTGTTTGCCGATGCCGCCGGCGCCATGGTGATCAGTCCTTGCGATGACCCGGATCGAGGCATTCTCGGCGCTTCGGTGGATTCCGACGGCTCGCGCTACGGGCTAATCCAGATTCCCGCCGGGGGAAGCAACACTCCGTTCCATGCCGACCTCGACCTCGCGCAGACACGGATGACGATCACTGACGGCCGTGAAGTATTCAGCAAGGCCGTGGAGATGATGACCGCCTGCTCGAGAGATGCGCTCACTGCTGCCCGACTGAGGCCGCAAGACCTCGATCGTTTCGTGCCGCATCAGGCCAATGCGCGCATTTTCGACGCGGTCGGCAGGAACCTCGGCATCGCTGATCACTCGATCGTCAAGACGATCGCCGAATATGGCAACTCTTCCGCCGCGACGATCCCGCTCTCATTGTCGCTGGCCCATCGGGCGCAGCCGTTTCGGCCTGGCGAGAAAGTCCTCTTGGCGGCAGCGGGTGCGGGTCTCAGCGGCGGCGCGCTTGTGGTGGGAATTTAGCAAAGCAATGCTTGCGCACAGGACTGCTCATGAATGAGACTATGAGAATGGCTCAATACGTAAATAGTCGCCGGCAAGCTCCATAGAGCTGGGTTCCGTGCGGTGCTCCGCGATGTCTAAGTATCGACCCGCTTGCTCAAATCGCAGCGCTCATCGAAGGCCAGCAATACCTCATGCAGAGCGAAAATCCTCAACCGCCCGTTTCAAAGACGCTCGCCCCATTTCGAAACAAGGTGTTTCGCTCAATTTGGGCGGCCACCCAGATTTCCAGCCTCGGTTGGCTAGTGCAAACGGTCGCCATCAGTTGGCTTATGGCAACGATTTCAGCGTCCGACCTCATGGTGGCACTCGTCCAGGCCGCATCCACATTGCCGGTGTTCTTCCTCTCAGTTTTCGCCGGAGCCATTGCCGACAACTTCAGCCGCCGGTGGGTGATGTTTGCGGGACACTGCCTGATAGCATCGGCGTCGACGACGCTGATGATTTCTGTGGGTCTGGGATTTGTCAGTCCTTGGCTGATTCTCGGGTTAGGTTTCCTGGCCGGCTGCGGCTTTGCCTTGAATGATCCGGCTTGGCACGCTTCGGTCGGCGATATCCTTCACAAACGCGACATTCCGGCCGCAGTGACGCTTATGTCCGTCGGATACAACATTGTGCGCAGCGTTGGTCCGGCCTTGGGGGGCGTGATCCTGGCCGTCTTTGGGCCGCTGGCCGCTTTCGCCTTGGCTGCGGTGAGTGATCTGGCGCCCATAAGCGCGATATGGCGCACCAAATGGGAGGTCCGCTCTTCGCCTCTCCCTCGTGAGAGAATGACGACGGCAATTCATGACGGAGTGCGCTTTACTGCGATGTCTTTGGAGATCAGGGCAGCGACCGCCCGAGCCGCTCTTTTCGGATTGGCAAGCATCTCCATTCTGGCGTTGCTCCCCCTCGTCGTCCGGGATCAGTTGAAGAGTGGGCCAATTGTCTACGGTATCTTATTGGCCGGCTTCGGCATGGGTGCTTTCATCGCGGGCATGGGCAACGGCTTCTTGAGGAAGGTCACGTCTCAAAACAGGCTGGTGGCCTTCGCCTCTGTGGCTTGTGCAGTCTGTTGCCTCTCCCTTGCCCTTACATCGTCGATTCCTGTGGCGGCCATTTCGCTGGCGCTCGGCGGAGCGGGTTGGCTTATCACCTGGACGGGCATTGACGTGTCGGTGCAGTTGGCAAGCCCAAGGTGGGTTGTAGGCCGCACGCTCTCCATTTACTACGCCTTGAGCGCAGGCGGTATGGCTGCTGGCAGCTGGATCTGGGGTTCTGTCGCGCAAAACTATTCCTTGACCTTAGCATTGGAGGGCGCCGCAGGCGCTCTGTTGCTGGTTGCAGCAGCGGGGATCGTGTTGCCGGTCCGTCCCTGGGAAGAAACCGATCAAGAAAGTTCAGTTTTTCATCCGCCGGACGTGGCTCTCGATCTGAAACCCAGAAGTGGCCCTATCGTGGCCAAGGTCGAGTATTTGATATCGGAGGAAAATATCGAGGCCTTTCTGGGCTCCATGCGCACGCGGCGACACGTCCAGAGCCGTGCCGGTGCACGAAACTGGACGCTCCAGCGAAATCTGCAAACACCGTCACTTTGGACGGAGACATTCCGCACCCCCACCTGGATGGACTTTCTCCGCCTAAATCATCGACTCACCGCAGCAGATAAGGAAGTCGCCCAGCATCTCCTGTCACTGCATGAAGGAGAGGTGCCTCCGCAGACAGTGCTTTCGATTGAACGGACGACCGAGGCAATTCGTACCCGTACCTCGACAATCTTTTCTCGTCCTCCAAGATGACGCCATCAAGCTGCTGTCCAGGGACAGGGTGGATCACCGGTGCTTTGCAGAGCACAGCCTCACACCGAGAGCAGCGTGCTCCGGGTTGTGCGCTTTCGCGCGCACCCAGGCGAGATGATGGTGAACGCGGCGTCAAGTGGAAGTCCCCTGCATACGCTTGCGGAGTCTTCTGCGAGAGCCCATGCCGACGAGCGCCAAACAAGGTTTGATGCCTTTCGGCGTCGTGGCCTCAACTCATCGATTCGCGAGAAAAGCATCGAATGCAGCAGCAACGGCGCGAACAACAAAGCGGTGCTCCGGCCGCACGCGGATGAAGCCGTTTTCGACGTCCAGGATCCCCTCCTCAGCCAGCGTCACCAAACTCTCAACTGAATCGAGAAAACGAGCTGGTTCGATTTCGTGGGCGGCACAGATGGTCGGCACGTCGGCCTCCAAATCGCACATCAGTCGCTCGATGATCGCTGCGCGCACCCGGTCATCGTCGGTCAGACGGTGACCCTTTGATGTCGCCAGACGTCCACTTGCGATGTGCCGGGCGTAAGAATCCCGTGTTACTTCGTTCTGAACGTACCCCTCGCGGACTCGGCCAATAGCCGACGCGCCTAAGCCGATCACGTTTTGCAAGTATCGGCCGAGTATCCCAGCGAATTACGCCGTAGGCGCGCCCGGTCTTCTGCGCTAGCGCGAGTTCGTCGTCCGGCGGAGCGAAATGATCGAGCCCGATCTCCCGGTAGCCAGCGCCAACCAGTGTCTCGGCGACAGCTGCAGCCTGTTCGGCGCGAAGATCGCCGTCCGGTAGACCTGCCTGCTCGATAGGCGCTGGTTCTTTATCACGGAAGGAATATGCGCGTATCCGAACACCGCAAGCCGGTTGGGGCGCATGGCGACCGCAGCCATCGCGGTCTGGATGCAGGACTGCACAGTCTGTTTCGGTAGACCGAAGATGAGGTCGAAGTTGATATGGCCAACGCCATGCCGGCGGAGATTTTGGACTGCAGCGGCCGTCTGCACCTTACTCTGGATCCGATTGATCGCCTTTGCACATCGGGATCAAAGCTCTGCACGCCGATGCTCGCGCGGTTGACACCGTTAGCTGCCAAGGCTTCGGCCATTTCCGGTGTGAACGTTCGGGGATCGATCTCCACGGTGATCGCAGCAGTTTTGCTGAAAGCGAAGTGGCGGCGTAGAAATTCCATCAGCGCCAAGTGCTCGGCTGGCCCGATAAGGTGAGGCGTTCCGCGCCGAAATGCACATCGCTCACCGGCAGCCCTTGCCGCACTTGCTCCGACACCAAACTGATCTCCTGACGCAGCACCGCTAAATAATTAAGGATCGGGCCGTTGCGACGGATGACCGCGGTAGGGAAGCCGCAATACCAGCACATGGATCGGCAAAACGGAATGTGGAAATAGAGCGACACCGATTCGTCGGCCGGGAGGCCCCCCAGCCATTCCTCATAATCGTCAGCACCAACTGCCGCAGAGAAGTCTGGCACAGTCGGATAGATGGTATACCAAGGCGGCCGGGGGTCCCGGTACTTTGTCAGGATTGAGGTGTGCAAGGAGCTGTCATCCCACGTCGCTGATCCATCATTCTTTCGTTGCGCGCTCGTCCTGGTCTCTGACCTAAGTCAGTGCGTCCCGCTTATGTCGCAGTCTCGTTTGGACAGGATGGGGTCAACCACGCCGGGGAGCGCGCGTGCCATGGTTGCGCCTGAGGTGATGGTGCGGTGCCGCATTCAACGTCTGAGTAGTACGTGACGCCAGTGCAGTGTGCTTGAGGCGTCTGCGGAAGAACTTTGCAATGCGAAATTCATGTCCGACGCAACGGACCTGTCAAGCCTCGTTCAGACGCCATCCAGGTCCAGCCAGCGGCCTTCCCTGCCGGCCGAAAAACCATACCGGCTTTAGCCACCGAGACGCTCTAAAGCTGACGTCGGCTCATTTGATGAAAGGAGGACGCCGCTAGGGGGTGCACAAGGTTCCCCGGCTTGACGTCGCTTCGAGCGAAGAGCGGCGGTGTGGCTTGTCGTCAAGCGCCGGGCAGCGTGCCCCCTACCGATATCCCGAAAAGATCGACCAAGATGGCCATGCCGACGCCACACGCGGTCTGGATGAGGCCGACCATGAAAATGCGATTGGCGCGTTCGTAGATGGGGCGCCGCAAGGAACTCATGTCGAGCAGCATGGACAGCGCTCTCATCTGCAGTGCGATGCCGAGCAGGATCGGCACTACGGCGAACAGATCGTAGAGTTGCCATGGCAAGGGGTTC
Organism: Mesorhizobium sp. M8A.F.Ca.ET.218.01.1.1; assembly: GCF_004791165.1. Classification (GTDB taxonomy): domain Bacteria; phylum Pseudomonadota; class Alphaproteobacteria; order Rhizobiales; family Rhizobiaceae; genus Mesorhizobium. Next base: position 380,676 of record NZ_SRUZ01000002.1, read on the forward strand.
GCGGCCCAATGAGTGAGGAAGCCGAGCGAAAAGGCAAGCAGGATACCCACGGCAGTGATTGTGCCGTTGCGGAAAATGGTCTCGATCGGTTCTTCCTTCGGATCGTGCTCGTCCAAGCGGCTTCCTTTCGTTGCTCTTTCCGTCGAGACTAAGTTCTCGAGAATGCTGTTCATCGCCAATTACTCGAGGCGAGCCGTAGGCAGCCGTTTCAGGGTGCGCTCCCTCTCGCTTCCGGCCGCGCAATGTACCTGCACGGCGAACTTACAGCGGCGAAAAGGTGCTGCGGCCACCATGCGACGCCTCGGACGCGCACGCCCTCTGTTCCTGGCGCAGCCCTTGCGGAGCGTACGCGCAGTGATCCTTCTCGGTAGCGCATGGCGCGGCCTCCGTTGCGGTCAGACGGGAAGCCGTCGCTGTTAAACGAGACTGTCACATATCGAACATGGCGAACCGTGTCGCACATTGCTTTTCGCAGTGACCCTCAAAAAAAGTGATTCCAGCGAGACGAAGGCGCGTCGGCCCGATTTTGGTGTCGGCCGCATTTACGCTTCAGGTTGGCATGTCGCTTGCTGCTCTATTTCGGAGAGCTGCAGCGGTCCGACCGGAGTGTTTCACATGTAAACGATAATGAATCTCCTAACAGAAAACACTATTATAAGTACATGTGGCTTTTACGCTGGCTCACCTCTCGTGTCAAGCGCTTTGGCGTCCACATATTGGAGACAACACGCACAAAATTTAGAGGAAAAGCTTGCTCTTTCGCCTCTATCCTTTTTATTCCTTCATGGAGATCTAGACATGTACATCAAGAGTCCTCTTCTCGGCTTAACTGCTCTGATGACCGTTTCCGTCGGTCGAGCAGCTGGCGCCGAGCGGGAACCGGCCGAGTACATCAAGATCTGCGACGTCCTCGGCTCGGGATATTCCTATATTCCCAACACCGAGACCTGCCTGCGCATCGGCGGCTATGTCCGTTACGATATCGGCCTGGGTGACGTCCGATCGTATGACAGCGCAAGAACCTCGGACGTGAGAACTGGCGAGGACCAAGGCACTTGGCGAAACAGCACACGCTTCACGTTCAAAACTTGGACCGGCCAGCAGACCGAGCTCGGCGCGTTGACGACCTATACCGAAACCCACGTGAATTTTGGCAACAGCGCTAACTCGCATGACAGTCCTCAGAACTATGATTTCAACAGCGGCCTCGCACTGGCTTCTGCCTGGGTCGAGCTGGGAGGCCTGCGAGTTGGCAAGGAGGGGTCGGCCTTCGATACGTTTGTAAGCTACGCTGGCGACGTTCTCGATAGTATGCTCGTTCCGTCGGCCGGCTTCGACACCAACGTGGCTCAGTACCACTTCGACGCCGGCAACGGCATTTCGACTGTGATTTCGCTCGAACAAGGATCGGGCTCAGCCGGTACTATCGACAGCTATATTCCGCACGTTGTCGCCGGCTTGAAATACACGCAAGGCTGGGGCTCGATCACCGGCGTCGCGGCTTATGACAGCAATTACGAAGCTTTTGCCGGCAAGATCCGCGTCGACGTCGCTGTCACAAACCAGCTGTCGCTGTTTGGACTCTTCGGCTACGGTTCCAATGCCAGTCTCAACGAGGACTCAAACGGCGCAATTGCCAATCATGGGCGCGGCTCGTACAAAATCTGGAACGGCCAGTGGGCTTTCTGGGCGGGCGCCACCTACGAGTTTGACGAGAAAACTTCGTTCAACCTTCAGGTCTCGGGTGATCAGCTCAAGGATGCTGGTGTGGCTGCAAACGTCGCCTACATGGTCGTTCCCGGCTTCACGGTCACAGCCGAGGTCGATTACGACCACTACGGCAACTCTGGCCTCGGCCCTGCCGAGCCTACCGCCGTCAAGGGCACGAGCAAGCCGAACAGCGTCGGCGGCATTCTCCGCTTACAAGGCTCATTTTGAAATCTCTCCAGTCGCGAGCATGGCAAAGGCACTTGCCTCGACAACGCACGCATGGAGAGCTTCGTTCGCCATCTTGAAGTCTGCATCGACCGTCCACGGCCCATCGTACCAACTAGAAACTGAAAGTTATGAGCCCTGTGTACTACACCTAGCCCTTGACCTGCCCGATGAACCGGCCAGGGGCCGTCAGTTCAAATTCGGGGCCGCTTAGAGGGCAGTGTGAGGCCGTGTTAGGTAAGCGCCACTGCAATGTCGAGGCCGCGACACGCCTGTCGCTTTGGACGGCTGGAATTGCCCTTCGCGGCGCCATTCATTCTCTCAACATTTACGTGATAATGCACGCTGAGTCCGAGCCGCGTGGCAGCACCCATCCTAGGTCACTATCGGGGGGCCTTAAACCTGAACAGCTCCATCGTCGCGGCTGCTGCGGAAGCAGGAGCTATCACTGGGACCCGTACTGGTGCTTGTCAGCCGCTGAGCCGCTACTTCGTCTTAGGAAGAGCATTGTCCTTGCCAAAAGCCGGCCAGTATTTCGAGATTGCCAGTGTGGCGCCGGCTGAAGAGAAATGACCATAGTCGAAATATAAAAACTCTCCTCTATCGGAATAGGCGCAGCGTCCTGCGCTGCACAGGAATTTCAGCGGATCGATGAATGTGGCGCCTTTGGTAAATGAGCGCACACGTTCGTTGATGTCGGGGTCCATCGCGATCGGCCAGGACGTATCGTCCAGATTTTGGCGCTTGGCGAAGAACGCAATTTTCCGGACGTCAGTTGGGAACTGCGGAGACTGGCCGATGACAAACACGCGCACGCCCAGGGCACGAAGCGTAGCGATTGTTTGCTGAAGACCGTCGAAACCTCTGACCTCATAGTCACTCCATCTACCGCTGAGGATAACCGTCTTGATGTCCGCTTCCAAGATGACGTCCAAGGCCTTGCGATTGAACCGGACACAATCAAGACGATCGTAAGGGTAGTAATAGAGTATCGGCGCGCAGCTGGCGTACGTATATTCAACGATGTTCGCCTGCAATCGATTTATGTTAGCACCCAAGCCGGAAACATAGTGCGCGGCGAAGGAGTCGCCCCACAAAAAAACCGTTGTTGGAAAACCGCTGGTGCGCGTGCAATCCTCCATATTCCAGCTTTCGATCCGGCTGGTGCCCTCGTTGAAACAGATGCCATTCCTCCAGTCCCCGACGGAAATGCGCCGCTGGACATAGTCCGGAAACCGTTGCGGAAAGCCATTGCCGAGCGCCCCCGCCGCTCCGCCGGCACAAAGGACAACGATCGCGAGCGCTGAAAAGGCGAAGATAGGCCCCGGGGAGGTGAAGGCCCTCTTCTGTCGAAACGGCTGCTCTACAAACTTCCAGGAGAATGCAGCCAATGCGAGGCTTGCCACCAACATCGCACCGGTCATCAACGGATCGAGTTTTTGGAACGAAAGATAGTGCGCGAACGCATTGAGAGGCCAGTGAACAAGATACAACGAATACGAGATGAGCCCAATCCAGACCAGCGGCCGGACTTCGAGCATGCGGGTGGCGACCGTCGAGGGGGTATTTTGGCCAACATAGATCAGAAGGGCCGTTCCGATGCATGGATACAAGGCGTTGTAGCCTGGGAACGGATCACTCGCCGAAATCGCGAAGAACCCGATGGCGAGAAGGCCAAATCCGGCCACCCCCACCGACTCCATCAGGAATCGGTTGCCCAGCGGCGAGGGGCATTTGAGCATGAGCAGGGCGCCCAACATGAGTTCCCAGATTCGGGTCGGCAGCAGATAGAATCCGGCGGTGGGTGCCAGCGATGTCGCCATCACCGCCACTACGAAGCTGCAGAGAATTATCGGAAGAAGTGTCGTCAGCCAGCGCTTCCCGATGTAGCGATAGATTAGGAACATCAGGATTGGTGCGAAGATGTAGTACTGCTCCGCTACGGAAAGCGGCCAAGTGTGCAACAGTGGTAGAAGCGCGGCATCGATAGAGAAGTAACTTGACGTTTTCCAGAAGAAAACGTTCGACCAGAAGGTCGAGGTAGCTATGATGCTAAGACTGAATCCGCGCAGATCCGGTGGCAGAAGAATGAACAATGCTGCAATGCAGGTGAGAAGCATCACAAAGACGAGCGCCGGCAGAATGCGCCGGGCACGGCGCCAGTAGAAGTTGACGATGGAAAATTGGCCGCGTTCAAGGTCATCCAGGAGGCTTCCGCTGGTTAGGTAGCCGGAGATGACGAAGAAGATATCGACCCCGCTAAAGCCACCCGGGATCGCCGAAATTCCGAAATGAAAGAGTACGACCGGAAGTACAGCAACGGCCCTAAGGCCCTCGATATAGCGCCTATATTGCATCCAGCGGTTCCTTTTATTTTAGATCAGGACGCGATTGGAAGCTTTCAATCTCCGGTAGGAGTGCTGCCGAGATAAGGGCGGTATCAGCCACCTTTATCCGTCCCGAATGTTCTGTAAGTTGCAACTGGTACAGAAGCACGATCGCCATCGCCGGCCTTGACGGCCTGATTGTCGAGCAGATCGCGCGGATCGTTGACCATCACGGCCAGGTTATGTCCTGTCGAACAACCAAGCGGCTGTTTGAAGGATTCTTCATTGGGTAAGGCACCATATGAGGGACAGACCGGCGGACGGGCGTGATAGACAATCGCCTCAATTCGCACTGAGCCGGCGTCGTGTTGATCGCGCAATTGAATGTTGTCTTCTTCGATTGCCAACTGCCTGGCCTGATGGGCTACCCCTGCGCTGAGCTGGGGCGAACCGCTGATGAGGAGGTGGATGGCATCGAACCGGCCGCGACTGGCCTTGTCTAGGAAAACACGCAAACGCTGCCGTTCGGAAGCGCGCAGGCTTTGCAACGTCAGGACGGTGGTCTCCTCTCGGACAAGCATTGGTGCCGATGGTTCGACATCAACTGGCGTAGTGCTTGTGCAGCCACTTACGCTTGGTGCCAGAGCGACAAAGAGGATTATAAAACGCAACATCTTTGGATGACACTATTCGATGATGAAGCCGAGACCGCCCTGGGCGCTTGGCGCGCCCGCACGGATAGCAGCGCGGTCTCGCGGGGGACTTGTCACGGAATTCGTCGGAGCGCCCCCTCCGTTCAAAGCCGGTGCCGCCCGCTCGGTCGGTGCGCTCATCTGGTTTGGGTTGGAGCCTGGTCTTACAATGTAAGGCGTAACTAGAATGACCAGTTCTGACTCCTCTTTTTGAAACGAGGTCGAGCGAAAAAGCGGTCCCAGGATCGGCAGTTCTCCGAGCCAGGGAAAGGCCCTGACATCATTGTTGACGTTCCGCCTGATTAGACCGCCGATTGCGAAGCTCTGGCCGCTGGCGAGTTCGACGACCGTATCGGCTCGGCGCGTGGAAACTGCCGGCACGGAAATTCCGTTGATTTGCACGGCACCTTGCGTCGACAGTTCACTGACTTCGGGCGTTACGTGAATGTTGATTTGATTGTTGCTGAGAACTGTCGGCACAAATTCCAGACTGACGCCGAAGTGACGGAATTCAACCGATACCTGCCTGTTTTCCTGCAGGACAGGAATGGGAAATTCGCCGCCCGCGAGAAAGCTGGCCTTTTCACCCGACATAGCGGTGAGGTTCGGCTCAGCCAGGACGGAAGCTATATGCTCCTTGGCGAGCGCGTCGAGAACCGCGCTGACGTTGACGGCACCGTTGTCGAATCCGATTTCTGCTGTACCGCCACCCTGGGTTGAACCAGACCCAGCGCTTGCAGCGCTTCCGCTTAGAACGCCCACTTTGAAATTGCCGATTTGACCGAAGGCGGACAAGTTGACGCCGAGTGACTTCATGGCGCTGCGTGAGACTTCGGCTACGCGCACGCTGAGGTTAACTTGCAGGGATCCAGCGACCTTGATGTTGTTGACGACTTGCGCTCCGTCGCCCAGATATTGCTCAGTGACTCTTTTTGCGGTGTCGGCGACCTCTGCGTCGGGCGCCGTCCCGCTAAGGATTGCGCCGCGCGGCGTATAGTTGACGCGGATGGGATAGTCGCCGACCTGCTCCCGCAACATGGCGCGTAAATCCCCGATCGGTTGCGTGACAACGATACGCAATTCGGCGAGAGGCTCGCCATTGCCATCCAAGGCGAATAGGCTGGTCCGCCCCGATTTCTTGCCAAAGACGAAGATTGTTTTGCTCGATGGCGCCTGAAAATCCGCGATCGTGGGGTCAGCAACAAAGATGGTCGTGGCTGGCGCGGGCAGATGAACGGTCTCCCCGAGCGAAGAGGAAAGGGTCAGCGTGGCGTTGATGCTATTCGAAGCCGCATGCGGCGGGCCTTTGTCCTGCTTGTTTTGCGCCGCGACACCAAGTGGGAAAGTCACAATAAGCGCGCAGAGGAGATGGCCCAGGTAACGGGGAACTGCAGGTCTTGTAACCTTGTTGGCGATCGCCCGCCAATTGAGCGCATGGCAAGGATGTTGAAGGATCAGCAAAATAGATCTTCTTTCGATTCGACAAACTATGCGGACGAGGCGTCAGTCAATTCTAGGATGTAACCAATGCCTCGGATGGTCTTGATCCGTGGCGTTGCACCTGATCTGGTCAGATGTCCCCGTAAACGATAAATTCCGACTTCAAGCGCGTTGGCAGACACGTCGTCGTTGAATGAATAGAGGTGATCTTCCAATTGCGCACGGGGCACGATGCGGCCTGCCCGGTTAAGCAGGTGCTCTAGAATACAGAGTTCGCGACGTGCGATCATCATTGGGTGCCCATCAACGAAAACCTGGCGGGCGACCGGATCAAAGTCGAGATTGCCAAATACGAGCCTCAGGTCGGTCATCTGTGTCGCCCGGCGCAGAATGGCTCTCATTCTGGCAATAAGCTCATCGGTAGAGATGGGTTTGAGCAGAAAGTCGTCCGCACCACCGTTGAAGATCGCAATTCGCTTATCGAGATCGTTAAGGCTGCTCATAATGACGGCAGGAACTGAATGCCCGTGGGTCCTCAACTGCCTCAGCCAACCCAAGCCATCGCCATCTGGCAGAGCCAATTCCAGCAGGAGAATTTCATAGCTGGCGCAAGAAAATGCACTCGAAGCCAGTTCCAGAGTACCAACGACATCAACGACGAAGCCGCCATCCCCGAGCGCAAGTCGCATGGCGCGCGCAAGATCCGCATGATGATCCACGAGCAGCGTTCGCATTTCATCTCCTCTCGAAGAGGGACGGCCCATCGAACGCGTCACCGGCGGCCATCTGATCGGAGCACACGGCGCGCAACTCGTCGCAGCTCTCGGAACTGGTCCGAGTCGGAGGGACATGCAAGTCGCTCGGTGGCAATAGGCGCGGGTGAGGACCAACTGACGGGCTCAAATACGCCGGTCGGCGAACCCACGAGGCCAGCAACCCGCGTGCGATTTCTCGTTGCATCATCTCTCCTACGTGCAGCCCCTGCGCTCGCAAGGCAGCGTCGCGGCTCAGAGCCCGATTCCCACAGAGGGTAGGGTTAGCTTTCGAGAAACTGATTGAACAAATCGATTATTTGGATCGAATGCATCCACGGTATGGATGCAGCGCACCATCTTCAACGACTGCGGCGTCCTGATGCACTGTTGTGTCTGTCGTGCTCTGCTTTTTTCGCTGTCCTTCAAGGCTGGCGAGCCTGGTGGAACCTGCGCGTCATTGGCTTGGTAGCTTGAATGCTCAACAACGGAGCGCCCTGCGCAAAGCCGCTCTCATTTCCAAAAAGCCTTGCAATCTGGTTGGAGCACTTCGCGCTCGACACCAAAATAGGCGAGGAAAACTGACGTCTGACAGGGATGTACATGCAACAGCCGATTTGCGGCACCAGCAAACGACCGCGTTCAGGCTGAAGATCGACGACCAACGGCTCCTCGATTTCCGCACCGACCGCTTTTACAAGCTCTTCCTGTGCGGGCGGATGCCGGCAAACAGCAGCACAGGGTCAGCGAAACCGGGAGCGGGCCTGCTTGATCGCCATGATCACATTGCCGCTGTCGCGCGTGCGGAGCGGAATGCAATCGGTCCAGCCGGCGGCAATCCGGTCAGCACCATCGTCTGCACGAAGCTCCCTGACGAAGACGTGCCCGAATGCGCTCAACAAAGCCGGGCGGCGGATCTTTCCAATCGCCGAAGGTGCGGGCTGGCACCGAGCGGCGAACTGCGAACTCATTCCTGCCCGGCGGCGCTGGCCGCCGCGAGCGTCGATGCGGACCCAGCCGCTCCGAATCCTCCCACAACACGATGAGCGCGTCGCGGACATCGCTGCCGTAACAGCGGCTGCGGCTCTTGCCCGCAGACGGCCTCTGCTCACGACGGTTCATAAGACGGATCGCGCGCTTGCGAATAATAGCCGGTTACCGCCTCGAACTCATCCAGAATGCGCCGCTTGTCAACGCCGCAATAAAGCTCCACGATCGCCGCTTCACCGTGTCGCCATGCTGAGCCGCGCCATCCTTCCCCCGAACCGGAATGGCACGACCTGTCCATCCCCTTTGGAACAGGACACTATTGGTAACATTTTGCTTGAGGCAATGCGGCTCGTTGCCTTCCTTTTCGCTGACCGGAAGGGTACCGGAAGTCGTCTATCGCATTTTACCCGCTGAAAGCGGCAACACCTCGACCTCAATCGCAGATCATAGGAAATAGACGATCGCGTCGGGGCCTCAGCATCGGTTCACCGGGTTTCCGTCATCGACTGAAGCGAATTGCCCCATCGACCGTCACCGGGTGGGCCGCGATACGTCGCCGTGTATGATTAGCGAGCGCACGTAGCGGAGCCATAGCTCTCCACCCAGCCATGTTCCCCTAGTTGGAAAATGTCCGGCGGACCAGAGGTGCTGTCGTCAGCTTTTCCTGAATAGCGGCCAAGGCAATCCCTACCAGTCCATCACCACCTTGCCGGAACTGCCGCTCTTCATCGCATCGAAACCGATCTGAAAATCGTCGATGCCGATGCGGTGGGTGATCAGGCCGGAGACATCCAGCGGACCCTGCACAAGCGCGATCATCTTGTACCAGGTTTCGAACATCTCGCGGCCGTAGATGCCTTTGAGATGCAGCATCTTGAAGATGACCTTGTTCCAGTCGATCTCGAAGCCGGTCGGCGCGATGCCCAGAATGGCGATCTTGCCGCCATTGTTCATGGTGTCGATCATGTCGCGGAAAGCGGGGGCGGCGCCTGACATTTCGAGCCCGACGTCGAACCCCTCGGTCATGCCGAGCACCGGCATGACGTCGCGCAGCTTCTCCTTCGAGGCGTCGACGACATGCTGGACGCCGAGTTTCTTGGCTAGCGCCAGCCGCACCGGGTTGATGTCAGTGATGACCACTTTGCGCGCGCCGACGCATTGGGCGACGAGCGCGCCCATGATGCCGATCGGCCCGGCGCCAGTCACCAGCACGTCCTCGCCGACCAGATCGAAGGACAATGCGGTGTGGACGGCATTGCCCAAGGGATCGAAGATCGCGGCAATCTCATCGGGCACATCGTCGGGGATCGGCACGACATTGTGCTGCGGGATCGCCAGATACTCGCCGAAGGCGCCTGGACGGTTGACGCCGACGCCGAGTGTGTTGCGGCACAGATGCCCTCGCCCGGCGCGACAGTTGCGGCAATGGCCGCAGACGATGTGGCCTTCGCCCAATACACGCTGGCCGACCTTGTATTCGGTGACCGCTGCGCCGAAATCGGCAACGGTGCCGACGAATTCATGGCCCGTCACCATCGGCACCGGCACCGTCTTCTGCGCCCACTGGTCCCAATTGTAGATGTGCACGTCGGTGCCGCAGATCGCCGTCTTCTTGATCTTGATCAGCACGTCGTTGGGGCCGATTTCCGGCACCGGCACCTCTTCCATCCAGATGCCCGGTTCGGCCTTGGCCTTCACAAGCGCCTTCATCATGTTCGACATCAGGATTTCCCTATTCCGTGATTGCGCTTCTGGCGAGATAGCCTGCACAACGGGAAGGTAGGCCACTAACTCGTTTGAACGTCCGGAATGGTCAGCCCCGCCTGCTCGGCCTCGCGGCGCAAATTCTGACGGGGCCTGGGGCCGATCTGCTGGATCACCAATCCGGCTGCCAGTGAGCCAAGGTCGCCGCAAGTCTGCAGGTCGCGGCCTTGCGTGTAGCCATGCAGGAAGCCGGCGGCATAGAGATCGCCGGCGCCCGTCGTGTCGACCAGTTCCTTGATGGCGGTCGCCTTGATCACCACGGTCTCGTCGCCGCGCACGATCACCGAGCCTTTTTCCGAGCGGGTGACGGCGGCGATCCGGCAATCCTTGCGGATCTGGGCCAGCGCCTCGTCGAACGACGATGTCTGGTAGAGCGACTTGATCTCGTGGCTGTTGGCAAAGACGATGTCGACCGTGCCCGAGCGCATCAGGTCGAGGAATTCGTCGCGGTAGCGGTCGACGCAGAACGAATCCGATAGCGTCATCGACACTTCTCGGCCTGCCGCGTGCGCCAGCTTCGCCGTCTGGCGGATTGCCTCCTTGGCGCGCGGCGGGTCCCACAGATAGCCTTCGAAATAGGTGACCTTGGCGCCGGACGCCTTGTCGGCTTCGACATCCTCAGGGCCAAGCTCGACGCAGGCGCCGAGATAGGTGTTCATCGAGCGCTCGCCGTCGGGCGTGACGAAGATCATCGAGCGCGCCGTCGGCGGCTCACCCTTGAGCGGCGTGGTGCCGAAGGCGACGCCCTGCGCATGGATGTCGTGGGCGTAGATTTCGCCCAGCGCATCGTTGGAGACCTTGCCGAAGAAGGCCGCGCGGCCGCCAAAGCTGGCGACGCCGGCCGCCGTGTTGCCGGCGCTGCCGCCGGACGCTTCGATCGCCGGACCCATGCGGCTGTAGAGCAGTTCGGCGCGTTGTGTGTCGATGAGGTTCATCGCGCCCTTGATGATGCCGTTGGTCTCGAGGAATTCCTCGTCGCACTGGGCGATGATGTCGACAATGGCATTGCCGATGCAAAGCACGTCATAATCCGGCATCAAAATCTCCGCCAAAACCCGAGCCGGCTTCTTGCCACGCCGGCCGGGCGTGGTCTCGCGAGTTGAAATGGGTTGCCGCATGCGCTTGATCCAGCCGCCCTCACGCAGCTGCCGGTCCGGCTTCACGCAGCAAATCGTCAGCTTTGTCCGTCTTCTCCCAAGTGAACTCAGGCTCTTCACGCCCGAAGTGTCCGTATGTCGCCGTCTTGCGGTATATCGGCCGTAAGAGATCAAGCATCTTGATGATGCCTTTCGGTCGGAGATTGAAAACCTCGAGAACAAGGCGCTCGATCCTTTTTTCCTCGATCCTTGCGGTTCCGAAGGTATTGACCATGACAGAAACCGGACTGGCCACGCCGATCGCGTAGGCAAGCTGAACCTCGCAGACCTCTGCAAGGCCGCTGGCAACGATGTTCTTCGCGACATACCGGGCGGCATAGGCCGCCGAGCGGTCAACCTTGGATGGGTCCTTGCCCGAAAAGGCACCGCCGCCGTGACGCCCGGTCCCACCGTAGGAATCGACGATGATCTTCCGTCCTGTGAGGCCGCAGTCGCCGGCAGGCCCACCGACCACGAACCGCCCTGTTGGGTTGACCAGAAATCTGATCCCCGAAGTATCCAGGTGGGCCGGCAGGACCGGTTTTATGATCTCCTCAATGACGCCTTCGCGGACCGTGGCTTGTGAGACCGCTTCGTCATGCTGCGTTGACAGGACTATGGTATCCAGCGCCACCGGGCGGAGCCCTTCGTAGCGTACCGACACTTGAGATTTCACGTCCGGACGCAGCCAGCCAAGCTGTCCCGCTTTCCGGACCTGGGCCTGTCTTTTCGTCAAATGGTGAGCGAGTTGGATCGGCAGGGGCATCAATGTATCCGTCTCGTTGCATGCGAATCCAAACATGATGCCCTGATCCCCTGCCCCTTGCCCGAGATCCTGCCCTCGTCCTTCATCAACGCCCTGGCTTATGTCGGGCGACTGCTCGGTGAGGGCCAGAACGACGGCGCAACGTCGACCATCAAAGCCAATCGCATCATCGTCGTAGCCAATATCGAGTATCGTATCGCGGGCGACTTGGCTGTAATCGATGTGGGCATGGCTGGTGATCTCGCCAGCCACAACGACCATCCCCGTCTTCACCAACACTTCACAGGCGACGCGCGCCTTCGGATCGGTGCGCAGGACCGCATCGAGAATGGCATCGGAGATGTTGTCTGCCATCTTGTCGGGGTGTCCCGCGCCGACGGATTCGGAAGAGAACACGAACTGCCTGGTCATAAAAATGCCCTCGCTTCAAGTGCTGGAGTTAGTGAGGAGTTTCTGGATTGGGGTGGCTTATCGGTCGCGGATGCCGGGAACATCGAACGCAGTGCAGAAGTCGGCAACGTCTCTTCGTACGCTCGCATGAACTTCCTGGTCATCGGGCTGGCGGCAGACCGAGTCGATGAAAGCGGCGATCTGCACCATCTCCGTTTCGCGCATGCCCATGGACGTCACCGCTGGTGTCCCTAAGCGGATGCCGCTTGTCAGCGCCGGATGCCGCCGGTCGCCCGGGACCATATTGAAATTCGCAATGATGCCTGCACGCGATAAGCGCTCCGCATAGGCTTTGCCTGACAGCGGCCGGTCCCGAAGATCAAGGATCAGCATGTGATTGTCAGTGCCCCCAGTGACGAGTTCATAACCTCGCTCCAGAAGCGCCTGGGCCAGAGCCTTGGCGTTGTGGACGATCTGCTGACCGTAGACACGAAAGGACGAGTTCGCTGCTTCCTGCAAAGCGACGGCAAGCGCGGCGATAGTATTCATATGCGGTCCGCCTTGCAGAAGAGGGAACACGGCGCAGATTGTGTTTGCTCTTCGGATGATGGAGGGGCTGATAACGGTCTTCATTCCTTGATAAAATGAAGCCACCCCGGGGACCGCGGATCGACTTGTGAGAGGTGCTGGTGACCACATCGCAATGGGACACGGGGTTCGGATGCACTCCTGCGACAACCAGGCCGCAGATGTGGGCGATGTCAGCCACCAGATACGAGTTCACCTCCGAAGCAATTTCGGCCATTGCCGCGTAGTCAAAAATACGCGGATAAGCAGTTCCGCCGACCCAAATTAGCTTCGGGCGTTCCCGCTTGGCGGTCTCGCGCAAGTGGTCATAGTCAATTTGCTGTGTCTTTTCGTGCAGCCTGTACGGGACGCGCTGATAATCGCTGCCGGAAAAATTGACGGACCAACCGTGAGTCAGATGGCCGCCTTCGGGTAAAGGCAAGCCCATGACTTTGTCACGGGGGCTCAAAAGCGCGCGATAGACAGCCTGGTTGGCTGGCGAGCCTGAATAAGGCTGGACGTTGGCGTGTTCACTGCCAAATAGCGCTTTCAGGCGCTCGATCGCGAGGGTCTCAAGCTCATCGACGATCTCGTTTCCGGCGTAGTAGCGCGCACCGGGGTATCCCTCGGCATACTTGTTGGTGAAAATCGACCCGGTCGCTTCCAACACCGCCGAGGAGGCAAAGTTCTCGGAGGCGATCAGTTTGAGAGTTGTCCGCTCCTGACGCTCCTGTCTTAGAAGCAGTTCGTGAACGCGGGAGTCGACGGCGGCTAAGTGAGGCCGCCCGTAAGTGTCGGGCTGCGCGATGGCGCCGCCGGCGGAGTTATCCATGGTAGTCGCGCTCCATTTGGACTGATCTATTTCACGATCAAGCAGGCGGTCCCTTCAACCGCGCGTCTTGTATTGCTTCCAGGCGTTGTAGGTCTCTTTTATGATGGCCATCATCGTGGGGCAGGAGATCGACCACCAATTGAGCCAGCCCGCCATCCTTGCCTCCTGCTTGCATATGGTACGAAGACTGCGGACGTTGTTCGTTGCAGCAAAGAAAGTTGGCTCTGCCCAGCCGCCGAACGTGGCGTCGAACCTGCTCGCGAGGCAGACTGGTAATATCGGCCAGCTCGCCGACGGTTAGATCCGCATGCGCGCAAAGGCCCAGGATTCGAAGGCGATCAAGATGCGCTGCCGTCCTTAGGCGATTTACCAGTGTCAACATTGGTTGGCATCAACCCGGACGGGATGCAGCAAGCCGCTAGCCCTTCTATCCCCATCAATCCGCATGAGACCTCTCTCGTCATTTGCTGTAAATCCGCTGGTATGGATGCTAATGGAAGATGGATCACAGTCCTTTCTACGACTAAGACGCCAGATATTGGGGCTAATGTACCACCTGACAGGAGACTACACTCACGAACATTATGTGAATTTTTTTTAACGTTGCTGAGAATCAAGGGTGAGGTTTGGCGAATGTCTCGCCGTCGACTGTCGAATCCTGCCCGACGGGATTATGGGGTGCGTAGCCTGCTTGTCCTTTCCACATGACCAGCGACGATGGGGCGGAGGCGGCAGACATAGCTCTGGAGCATGCTGCGGTATCTTTGGCCTGAAGCCGAGGAAGGCGGACCGTGGCTTCCGCGCCGCTGCCGGGAGCCCGCGAACAGGCCAAGTTGATCAGCCGGGTGTTGCCGTCATAGAGCGTGAGACCCAAAGCTGGCCAGCCGCGCCCTGAGGCTGACGCACCGCTCAGCGTCCACCTTGCTCTCGAAGCCCATCGGCATAGCGCCGATAACGACTTGACCGCGTGCGTGTCGACGAGCGATCGGTGAGCGCAAGGATCGAGGGTGCAGTGCAGGATAATGCTGTTTTAAATCAGCGCTGTTTTCAGCCGACTGCCTTGAGCGTGGGCACAAGGATATAGGCCCAAGGCAGGAGATCATCGTCTGCTGTTCGGGAGGCCGCCCTGGGCGCGCGACAGCCGTTCCTTCGGCTGCGCCGCTCCGCCACCATCCGCGCCGTGCCTTCCGGAGACCATTCCCGCTGCCGGCCGGCGCCCGTGAAAACCTCGACCCGGCGCACCGGCTCGAGATGGCTGGGCTCAGCGTAACTCTGAAGTCGTCATATACCGAAGCCTTCACAGACTTCGGACATCCCCCTCACAGTCCGATCCAGATGGCGTCAGGAACACCGCTGCGTTGATGCGGATGAACCCCTGCTTGTGCCACAATGACCCTTATGTCAGCGCGCGAGCCAAAGCTTCCGCGCAAGGCGACGGCTAGGATAAGGCAATGCCGACGAAGGGCACATTGCTTGCCACACTCTGGAATGATGGCATGCTCGGAAGGCCTAGGCTTTGCTCAGGGCCGCCTGCAAGGCGCGCTTTGAGGTTATTCACATAGCCTTCTGCGTAGTCCTGCGCCGTCGAGACCGAAAGATCAATGCCTGCCGCCAAGGCCTCTTCCATCAGGTGCTTTACGAGCCCATTTCGAATGGCCAGCTTGACCTCGGGGCCTGCGATAAGGCCGATCGCCTGCGCGGCCATATTGAGGCCAGCTTCCTCCAGCGCTCGCTTCATATCGCCTCCGTTAATGGCCGTACGCAGGAGATTGGCTGCTTGCGACTCAGCCTCGAGAACCATCGAGGCAAGATCGGCTACTTGTCCGAGGCCCGGAATGAAGCTGAGCAGTCCCACCGCCGTTGCCGCCAAGTCGAGCACTTTCGTCTCGATTTTGAGCACGGAGTCGACGACGTGCATGACGGCCCCGCCGTTCTTTTTGGCTGACTTAATGTCAGGCTGGTCCATCAGGCCCATCTTCATGTCCGCGACGGCATTCTGCTCTTCTGCGGTTTGGGCGCCGTGGGTGATTGGCTGCTGAACGTTGCGGTTCGCAGACGACATGTTTGTGCAAAAATGGGCAAAGTCTTTTTTGCTGATATTGCCGGAATCAACCGTATGCCCGCCGCCAAAGTCGAAGAATTTATGATGGGTCTTATAGCCCGTGATCGAATTGTTCAGGAGGCCAAACAGAAGAGGATCTGAAAGGAGCTGAGAGGCTGCTTCCCGCACTTTCGGATCAAGGCTCTTGTCGTCTTTCATTTTCGCCAGTTTGTCGCGAGTCAGAACACCGCTTCCAAAGAACGTGTCCTGATGGTCCTTGATCATCTCGACCGTATTCAGCTTAGTTTGCGTGAGGCTCATCGACGATGAGGCGACTTGCAGGAAATCCTCTTTGTGCATCTTCCCTTTCGAGCCACCGCACAACTGGTTCCAAGCATCGGGGTGATCGAGGAAATATTGCGCCGCCGCAATGACCTGGGGCGGAAATTTGCCGTTTTTCGATTCGCCGCCGACCATTTTCTTGAACTCATCCAGACTCAGGTCCTTGGACAGATTTTCGGAGTACCGGTAAAACTCCCGCAAGGCATCGCTCAAGGTCATGACCGAAGGCTGCAAACCTCCGCTGCCGTCGGATGGTATGTAGTTCTGCTCGTAGCTTCGCGCTTGGGCTTCCTGAAATGCAGCAACTTGTGGGTGGTGGTTTGAAAATCCGGCCAAGTCCTTGGCGTTGATCTTGCCTCCACAGCGGCCGTCGCCCTGCGAGCCAATCGCATAAAAAAGTCCCGAATCCTGCTGCAGTCCCTGGATCGCCGCTTTCAGATCCGGTGGCGTAGAGGGATCATTGGCTTTGTCGGTCAACGACTTCCAAGTAAGCGGGCATTGGTCCTTGTGACGGTTGAGTACCGCAACAATCTGCAACTCAGCCGTGGTCAGCGACCCACCGTTCCACGTGATTCCGGGGCTCGGCCTGGGAGCCGGCTCGATCTTCGGGGTGACGCGGAGCAGATGTTGGGCTTCAGTCGCCTTGGAGCGTTGCGATTGGTCCTCCTTGAGAGCCGCCCTCATATTTGGCGGCAGCAGATCCAGTGGGTGTTGCTCCAAGCCCTTCAATGTCAATTCGACATCCGGTGCCAGATGGCCCAAAGGGTCCTGCCGCAAGTTATCCATTGTCGAATCAAGATTCGACGCTGGCAGATCCCCTTGCGCGAAAGAGCCGGGCTTGTCTGCCAGCACACAAGTGGACAGCATCGCTTCGAAGCACGATGCACTTTGCTGATGCTGGGTCGCAAAATGGGAAACTTTCAGGCCCGGCCAACCCCTTGCGGACTGTAGCGAATTTGAGCGGTAGAAAGTTGAAAGATTGCTGGCCGACATTATGCATCCTCAGACGTGACGTTGAAATCCCCACAAGAGACCCCGACAGAAGATCCCTTGCGTTTCACAAAATTCGACAATTCCAAGCGTCGGCAGGTCACGAATGCGCCTGCCCTGCCTTCAATTGCTGTGTTCCGGGCCGGCTCCAAGGTTCGGTCCAACACAATGGCCGGAGTCACCGCGAGAGCTGCCGGGACTCATCATGAGCGGATTAGCTTTCGAGAAACTGACGAGTTTGCGAAGAGTTCACAAAGGGGTAGCCGCAGTCATGTTCTTCAGAGCTGCGGGAAATCCTCAATGTTCATTTCTTGCCCAGCTCAGGCTTCCCGCCAACGCTATCCTGTTGTGGGATGTCAGAAGAATAAGAAGCATCCGGTCGTCCGTCGCGAACGACCGTAGTGGAGGAGCCACGAAACAAGATCAGCACTGATTCCTTTGGCGTGGCCGCTATGTGAGTCTGCGCCTGCGCCTCCGCCACCAAGCCGTTAAAGGTCTGCTCCACGAGTGCGACGAAGCGCGGTGGACCGGAAACGAAGACGAGGCCATTGCCTGGCACGGGTTTGACCACATAGCGCTCGTCGGAGATATCAAGCTTGTCGAGAGCCCCCTTGAACGCATCGAAGCGAATCGACGTCATCAAAAGCATTCGAGTTTGCGATTCTTGTGCAGCAGACACATAGAGTACAAGGCCGTCATAGTACCATTGGAGACCGTAAAGGTTCGTCAAGCGGTCGAGGAACGCGCGCGGTGGCAAATCAGGCATACGTCCGCGAATTCGCCCCTTCACCGCAGGACTGATGTTGACCCTGATATTCAGGTTGTTGCCGAATTCCTGCAACGCTGCAGCGAGTTCCTGATCCAGAACCGTGTATCTATAGGGTGTCGCCGGAAGGGACAGCGGGACTGCGTGCGCCGGTTGAATCCCGGTGGACAGAAAAAACCCGGCACAAAGAAGTCTCAAAACATGCAGGGTGACGGGTTGGATAAGCGTTCTCGGCATGTCGCACTGATAAACCAAACGCTGAAATCATCACAAGTGACTAAATTGCCGAAGAGATTTTAGATTGTCGAAATGACGCCGCCGTTAGTCAGCTTGTTGTCAGCTTGCCCCCCTAGGAGTGTTGCGCCGACACCGGGTGATGAATGGGCGGGGCTCGCCCGGTCAGAGAGAGCAACCGAGTCCTTACATGATGATGCCTGTCACGTCGATCTCTGCCACTCTAACGGCTGGCCTCCCCAGGGTCGGATCACCGTCGATTGTCGAGCAGGCCCAGTTTGAGCGCGCCTTAGGGCATGCAGCCGACTCGCTGAAAAACGATGCCGCCGCGGGGCCAGCGAGTGCGGCGCCAGTTGCTGCGGCGATGGATGTTCAGCGCGCGGCTGCGCCGACGAGCGGCATGGGCGATCGCGTGTTGCAGACGATTTCCTCCCTATATCCACACAATACTGTTTCCTTCCCCGCGCTCGACCATGACATAGCCCTTTCGAAGGGCGCTCTACCGGGACCGGCGCAGAAGCTTCCCGTCCCAGGTGAGGCGGGAACCGGAATCTCGGGCATTCCTCAACAAGGGCAAGACTTCGAAATGATGATGGCTGGTCTTCGGGATGTTTACAACGGCGTCACCCAGGTGGCGCTTATCTCCAAAGGCGTCAGCGGCGTCACATCATCCGTGAATAAACTTTTGAAGGAAGGCTGAACCGCGCGCATGATTGGCTTGGCCGAGGGCGAAATCATGCGTGGCCTGTCAGGGTGGCGGTCGGTTAGACTTGTCATGCTGCCAGTTCTCGTCGCCCTCACTGCTTGCAAAGCCGACCTCTACACGCAATTGCAAGAGCGTGAGGCAAATGAAATGCTCGCACTTCTTGAAGACAACGGGGTCGCCGCGATCCGGGTGGTCGCCAAGGATGGAACCAGCACGATCCAGGTTGACGAAAAGCTGCTCGCCTTCTCAATCAACCTTCTGAACGCCAAGGGGTTGCCGCGCCAATCCTTCAAGAACCTCGGTGAGATATTCCAAGGATCAGGCCTGATTGCCTCGCCGACCGAGGAGCGTGCCCGTTACGTGTATGCCCTGAGCGAAGAGTTGTCGCGGACGATCAGCGATATCGATGGCGTTTTTTCTGTACGTGTTCACGTCGTGCTGCCGCATAACGACCTTGTGCGAGCCGGCGCCACGCCATCCTCGGCCGCGGTGTTTATCAGGCACGACGCCAAAACAAATGTCGCGGCTCTGCTGCCAAAGATAAAGATGCTGGTAGCCGACAGCATCGAAGGCTTGTCCTACGATAAGGTGGAAGTGGTTTTGGTGCCGGTAGAACGGTCCGCACACGAGCAACGGCCCGATCCGACTGCTGTTTTGCCACAAGCATCAACACCTCTTCCTGCGCCAATTCTGGCGACCGTGACAGGTTTTGCCGCAGCCGTATTCGCAGTGGCCTGTTATCTCTTGGGCAGCGTTGCTACGCGTCGGCGCAAGCAATCAACCGGCGTTTCCAAGGTCGAGGGGCGCCGGGATGCTTCTGCTGTCGAGGCCATTCGCAAAAGAATGCCTGCAATTGGACGTGGGTGACATCTCATTGCCAATGCCTATACAGACCGCCCGACCTGATGGTCCGCACCAATTGCGTTTTCCGGGCGCGAGCGAGCTTGCGGCTTCGGCCCATCCGACCCGTCTAGCGGCGCGTCTTGATCCAGCGTTATCGGCAGAAACGTTAGTGAAGTTGCAGAAGTGTTCCAGACTGCATCCAAGGCTGGCAGAATTGCTGGGCAACGATGACGTGGATCTGAACCACATCGGCTGCAGGCCGGACCTTCTACGCGGGCACGATCCATATCGAGCTGCCCTTCTTGCTGGTAGTATCTGGCATGCCCGTTCGCTGGTCGCGTTTGTCTCTCAGCCTGAGCTTGCCATCCTTGTTAAACGCATCGGCGTGGATGCACACGCATTCGGAATCCGACACCTGCTGCATGCCGTTGAGAACAGACTGATCGCGGACCCAGAAAAACTCGCTCAGCAAATCGAATACGATGGACATGCATGTCTTGGGGCTTGGCTCCAGGACAGTTCAGCGACCGAGCGTAACCGCGTGCTTCTTCGGTTGCCCGAGGGGACTGCCGCGGAGACTCCAGCACCTGAGCATTGGACCGCCGCCGGCCAATTGCTTTCACTTGTACTAGCTCATTTTGAGACAGAGACCCCGGTGAAATGACAGCCGAACTTTCCGAGGGGCCAATAGCGCCGCAGATGCGTCCAATCGGACCACTGATACCCGCGAGCGAGCTCGAAACCTGGCACAGCGCCGCGCAAGCGCTTGCCGCGGCAGAACGGCATCGGCAGCGCGTTCGAAACTGGGCACGCGCCGTTTACCAGCGGGCGTGGGTGCGCGGCCACATGGAGGGCTCGAATGCAGGCACCGAGGAGATGGCAGGGCTGATTGCGGAGACAATCTCCGAAATCGCGCGACGAAAGGCGGCTCTGGAGCAGGAATTGCCGCAGCTCGTGATGGAAATATTGAGCGATCTTATCGGCGCTTTCGATCCGGGCGAGCTACTGGTGAGGGCTGTTCGTCACGCCATAGAGTGTCAATACAGCGGCGCCGAAGTTTGCCTTCATGTTTCTCCCATGCAAGTCGACATGCTTGCACGAGAGTTTGCTCGATGCGACGGCCAGGATGGTCGACCAAGGGTGCGGATCGAGCCCGACCCGACGTTGTCGCCGCAACGGTGCGTGCTGTGGAGCGAGTACGGCAATGTCGACCTGGGACTTGACGCCCAGATGCGCGCGCTGCGCCTTGGTTTCGGGACGCTATGTGAAAAAGGCGAGCTATGAGAAAGCCCGTCCCAGAACATAACGCTGACGCCGACACTCGAGCTCTCGTTCCAGCAATCTCGTCTTTGAGGGCTGCGGCCAAGCGAATTGACACGCGTGCGGTGCGCGGTCGGATCACGCGGGCTATCGGCACACTGGTTCATGCCGTCTTGCCAGATACTCGTATTGGGGAACTTTGCCTCCTAGAGGACCCGCGAACCGGGCTGTCGCTCGAGGCCGAGGTGATCGGCCTGTCGGGTGATGGTGTATTGCTGACACCGATCGGGGACTTGGTGGGCCTATCCAGCCGCGCAGAGGTCGTGGCCACTGGCCGAATGCGTGAGGTGCCCGTCGGCGGCGATTTGCTCGGTCGCGTGATCGACAGTCGTTGCCGCCCATTGGACGGCAAAGGCGAAATCAAGACCGTCGAAACTCGGCCCCTGCATGGCAGAGCCCCCAATCCGATGACGAGGCGCATGATTGAGCGGCCATTCCCGCTTGGGGTCCGTGTCCTCGATGGTCTGCTGACGTGCGGCGAGGGCCAGCGGATCGGGATTTATGGCGAGCCAGGTGGTGGCAAGTCGACGCTGTTGTCACAGATCGTAAAGGGTGCCGCCGCTGACGTCGTCATAGTGGCGCTCATAGGCGAACGTGGACGGGAAGTTCGTGAATTCATCGAAAGGAATCTTGGTGAAGAGGGCCTTCTCCGTACGGTCGTCGTGGTTGAAACCTCCGACCGCTCGGCGGTGGAGCGTGCGCAATGCGCTCCAATGGCGACTGCGCTCGCGGAATATTTTCGCGATCAGGGCCTACGCGTTGCTCTCATGCTGGATTCGCTGACGCGCTTCTGCCGCGCTATGCGCGAAATAGGCCTTGCTGCGGGTGAGCCGCCGACGCGACGGGGCTTTCCTCCTTCCGTTTTTGGCATGCTGCCAGGCCTGCTCGAGCGCGCCGGCATGGGTGAGCGGGGCTCAATCACGGCCTTCTATACGGTGCTTGTAGAGGGTGATGGCACGGGTGATCCAATCGCCGAGGAATCGCGTGGTATTCTCGATGGCCATGTCATCCTCTCACGCGCTATTGCGGCGCGATCGCATTTCCCCGCTATTGATGTGCTGCAGAGTCGCAGCCGCGTCATGGATGCAGTCGTTTCGGGGACACATCGCAAGGCAGCATCCATTTTCCGCGAGCTCCTATCGCGCTATGCCGAGACCGAGTTCTTGATCAATGTTGGCGAATACAAGCCAGGTGGAGATCCCCTGACTGACCGGGCCGTCGCGTCAATCGACGAACTGAGGGAGTTTCTGCGCCAGAGCGAAGATGACGCGTCAGATTTCGAGGAGACGGTCGCATGGATGTCGCGTCTGACCGCGTGAACTGGGTTCAGTCTTCGAGGTTACGGCTTCTGAAGGAAATGCAAGAGCGTCGTGCCCTTGGCGAGCTGTCCAAGAAGGAAGCCCAGCGCGATGTGGCCGCCTCAGCCGTACAAAATGCCTCTAGGGAGCTTGCAATGATACAGCAACATTGTTCAAGAAAAGAAGCAGCGCTCTATCAGCATCTGATGTCACTCGACAACTTGTCTAGCGCAGCGCTCGACCGTCACCGCCTTCACACTGAACAGCTTGCCGCTGAGATCAATTCCAGACGGCAGATGCTTGATGATACCCAAATCGCTCAAGAGGAGGCTGAGATGGCGGCGTCCAGGACGAGGGAGCTATGGGTCATATGTTCGGCGGCAAGGGACAAATGGCAACAAATCGAGGACGACGTGCGGCGCGCCGTCGAGACTCATTCGGAGGCCGCAGCCGAGATCGAGGCCGACGATGAGATACTGCTGAAATATGCGAGGGGGTCGCTTGCCTAAATGCCGCGCAACCGGATCCGACGGTCGCAAGAGGTCGTCCGAATGACACGACCGTGCAGTCTTTGATAGGCGCTGCGGTCACACCCGCCATGTTCGAACCAGTTCTGAAACTGTCCCGCACGGTTGTCTCGTGGCTCAATGATACAGGAGCGCCGCGCACGCCGTTTCAAAGCCGGATCAACGAGGTGCCGCTATCGGTGCGAACGGCAGGGCTTGTCTGGCAGCAGGAACCTGCTGCCATTCCGATGCTTGACTGCGTCTGGAGAGTGGGAGCCGAAACGGTCATCTTGTCACTGTCGCGCCCGCTCGTAGAGGAGTTCATCACGACAGTGCAGAACGGCTTGGCCTTCCCTTCCGAGCCAACTGCTTCGCTAATTCTCGAACTCGCTCTGGAGCCGCTTGTCACTCGACTGGAGGAGACGACGCGTCTGAACGTGCAACTCGTGCGGGTATGCGAAGCCACGATGCTGGCTCCTCATCTTGAACTCGACATCATTTTCGGCGCGGTCAAGGGCAAGGGCCGTCTATTCCTGTTCACGCCTCTTGACGGCTTAGTACCGCCTGCGTTTCGCGCGCTAGGCGAACTGCTTGCCCAGTTGCCGCGGCAGCTGGGCGGGCTGCCTCCAGAGCTCCCGCTCATTGTTGCAGGAGAGGTCGGCACGCTTCGCCTTCCTGCGGCGCTTCTTCGAAGCGCATGTGTCGGTGATGCATTGTTGCCCGATATTGCGCCGTTCGGCCGCGGCCAGATCACCCTAGCTGTCGGCCAGTTGTGCGCCGAGGCGGATCTTGACGGCGATGAATTAATCTTGCGGGGGCCTTTCCGCCCGCGACCGTGTCCTTTGGAGAGTGCGCATATGACACAACCCGGATCGCAACTGGAGCTTACTAAGGATCTCGACGATGTCGAGATCGTGCTTGTCTTTGAATGCGGCCGCTGGCCTATTTCTCTTGGGGAATTAAGAAGTGCCGGCGAAGGGCATATTTTTGAACTTGGATGGCCGATCGACGGCCCGGTCGACATAGTGGCCAATGGTCAGCGTATCGGGCGTGGCGACATTGTCCGCATCGGAGAAGAGCTGGGCATCAGGCTCCGTGGCGGGTTTGCATGCAATGAGTGAAGCTCAGCCGACAATCCTGGCGCTTCTTGCGGTTACCGCCGGACTCGGTCTGCTGGTTTTAGCAGTTGCCACGACAACGGCCTTTGTAAAGGTATCAATTGTTCTTTTCCTCGTCCGCAATGCGCTCGGGACCCAGACCATACCACCCAATGTGGTGCTGTACGCCGCGGCGATGATCCTCACTATGTTCGTTAGTGCGCCCGTTGCTGAGCAGACCTATGACCGCATGTCGGATCCCAAGCTCCACTATCAGACATTCGACGACTGGGTAAGCGCCGCTAAAGCCGGAAGTGAGCCCTTGCGCGAGCATCTCAAGAAATTCACAAATGAAGAGCAGCGGCGATTTTTCCTATCTTCGACAGAAAAGGTCTGGCCAGAGGAAATGCACGCTGCAGCCACGCCTGATGACTTTGCAATACTTGTACCATCTTTCTTGCTATCAGAATTGAAGCGCGGATTTGAGATGGGATTTCTACTTTATCTGCCTTTTATTGTTATAGATCTGATAGTGACAACTATCTTGATGGCAATGGGTATGTCGATGGTCTCACCAACTGTTATATCTGTCCCGTTCAAGATCTTTTTGTTTGTTGCCATTGATGGTTGGTCAAAATTGATGCATGGGCTTGTGCTGAGTTATACGTTACCGGGAGGCTGATCATCACTGAATCCAGCATCATTACTCTTATGAGCCAATCACTGGTGGTTTTCATGATCTGGATTCTACCGCCGCTCATTGCATCAGTGGTTGTCGGCCTCGTTATCGGCATCCTCCAGGCGGCGACGCAGATCCAGGATGAAAGCTTGCCGCTCACCGTGAAGCTTCTGGTCGTTGTCGCGGTGATTGGGCTGTTTGCTCCTGTGCTAAGCGCCCCGCTCATAGAGCTAGCCGATCAGATCTTCACCGAGTTTCCCGCAATGACACTTAGCTACTAGTCCTCCCCATGGACGCGCTATCGGCCGATATTCAAATTCTGATCCAGACGGCTCTCGAACTCGTCGTTGCGGCAGGTCTTGGGGCAGCCCGCGCGATGGGCATCATGCTGATCTTTCCCGTATTCACACGCTCGCAGATCAGTGGGCTGATCCGGGGCTGTTTGGCTGTTGGCTTCGCACTACCATGCCTGGCACACGTCAGCGGCGGATTGCCGGCGCTGGATTCTGATACACGCCTGATCCAGCTAACCCTGCTCGGATTCAAGGAAGTTTTTGTCGGTGTACTCCTTGGCACTTTTCTTGGCATTCCGCTTTGGGGCCTTCAGGCTGCCGGGGAGCTTATCGACAACCAACGCGGCATCAGCAGCCCGACCGCTTCGGCCGATCCCGCGACGAACAGTCAGGCTTCCGCGATGGGCGTTTTTCTGGGGATCACTGCGATTGCCATATTCGTCGGATCAGGAGGCCTGGAAACTTTGATCAGTGTCCTGTACCGCAGCTACTTGATTTGGCCGGTGTATCAGTTTCACCCGACACTGAGCGGGCCAGGAGCAATGGAGTTGTTGGGGCTTCTCGACAGCATAATGCGCACGGCATTATTGGTATCGGGGCCTGTCGTGTTCTTCCTGATACTGATTGATATATCGATGATGCTGCTGCGTCGCTTTGCCCCGCAATTTAAGGCGAGCCAACTGTCTCCGGCAATCAAGAACATTGTCTTTCCAGTTCTCATGGTCACCTACGCTGCCTATCTGGTGGAGAGCATGAAACTGGAGGTCACACGTGCCAACGGCGTGCTGGAGTGGTTCGACAAATTGCTGCCATGAGCGACACAAGTGAAGAGAAGACACACGCCGCCAGCCCGAAGAAGTTAAGTGAAGCGCGCAAAAAAGGACAGCTGCCACGTAGCTCCGATTTCGTCCGCGCGGTCGGGACTTGCGCTGGGCTCGGCTACCTTTGGCTAAGAGGCAGCGTGATCGAGGACAAATGCCGGGAAGCGCTCCTATTAGCCACCAAGTTGCAGAGCCTACCTTTCGATACCGCGGTGCCGCAGGCATTGGTTGTGCTCGTCCAACTCACCGTCGCGGCTGTTGGCCCGCTGCTTGGAACCCTCGTCGCCGCGGTGATTTTGGCCAGCCTGCTAGCCAATGGTGGATTTGTCTTCTCTCTGGAGCCGATGAAGCTCAGCTTTAAGAAAATTGACCCCTTTGAAGGGCTGAAGCGCTTGGGGTCTGCTCGTTCCATGGTCGAAGTCTGCAAGACCATGTTCAAGGTATTGGTTCTCAGCGCAACCTTTTCCATTGTCCTTCTCGGGATGTGGAAGACAATGGTCCCTCTGCCGATCTGCGGCATGGGCTGTGTTGGCCTCATCTTTATGGAGACAAAATTGCTGATGGGAATTGGCGCCGGCGCACTGCTGGTCGGCGGACTGATCGATCTCCTGCTCCAGCGCGCGTTGTATCTGCGCGAAATGCGCATGACCAATACCGAAGTGACGCGCGAGTCGAAGGATCAGCAAGGAGCGCCAGAGTTGAAAGGTGAACAGCGTCGCATCCGCGAGGAGGCGGCCGACGAGCCTGCGCTTGGCGTGCATCGCGCCACGCTGGTCTTAACAGGAAGGGCGGTCCTGATCGGTCTGCGTTACGTTCGCGGTGAAACCGGGGTGCCGTTCTTAGTTTGCCGTGCCGAAGGTGAGCGCGTTTCACATGTGTTGAGTGAGGCGCGGGCACTACGCCTGACGATCGTCCATGACCATGTCTTAGCGCGTCAGCTGATAAGCACTACAAAACTCGGCCACGCGGTTCCTATGCAATATTTCCAGCCTGTCGCGAAAGCATTCTTTGCCGCAGGCTTGGCCTAGTCATTGGAAGTCCACGACTGCCCAGTTCAAAACTGACCTGGCTCCATGCTAGTGGCAAATGTCGGCTGGCCATCCGTGCCCCAGTGTCTCTGCCAGGCCAACCGCGCAACCGCGGGCCTGGGGCAATCACTCCCCTCGGATCTGCCACCCAGCAACTACGGCAAGTCCTCCGGGCATGACCTTGCAGCCTCTGCTGGCCGGTGCGTGGCGCAGTCCGAGGTTTTGAGGCCGGCAGTGCGGATTTGATTGGTGCAGCCGTTGGAATGCCCTCGTCAGCTAGTCGTCAACTAAGCGCCCTATGTTGAACAGCCGTGCTAACTTGAGCTCGGTTGCGAAACATAGGAGTACGAATCGTCATGTATGGTCGAATTGGTGGCTCATCCGATAGTTACCGCGCGCATAATGCCGGCGAGCAATCGGATGCAGGAAGCGAAGGGTTCGCGGACACATTTGCCCGAATGCACTTATCCGGATCGGAAGGTAGCGGCGCCTCATCATCGGCGGCTCCCCAAGCATACTCCCTCAATTCCCGACCTCCTGTGGTGGAGATCAACAGGACTTCCTTCAGGAGACAGGTGAGGCAATTTCATGGTGATGAAATCACGCACATCGCCGACAATCCTCAAGAGTATTCGGAGTTCGTATCGTCACGAGCCAGGCGCACCGCGGACGTTGCTCAGCAATATGGCATCCGTCGAGATACGGAGCACGCGCGATATTTCAGTTACCAATTGGGAGACCGGAGTGCCGGACTGCTGAGAATGGAAGGCGGATTCAGCATGAACGAGTTCGAATCGGAAAGTTGGCGGGAACAATTTCCTGGTCGAACTGAGGTCACTTCCATAGTGGATCTTCAAGTCGCCCATCCGCTCGTCGAAAATGCGGGCGATATTCTGCTGGAGCATCAACTTCGGATAGACGGCGACCGACCGTTGCTGAATTGGCGTGCGGCTAATCCGGAAGCACAAGCGCGCGCGCAGACGATGGGGTTTGTTGAAGTGGATCATGGCGACCTGGTGCTTGACCCTACGCAGCATCCCGACAAATGGACGAAGAACAGTGCCGGTGAGTGGCAGCGTGCAGGCAAACCTCCACTCTATCTCCACAAAACCGAGGACAGCGACAGCAGCGATAGCGGGTCCGACGACGATTTCATGTGATTTGTCGACCCGCCGCCGAGCCTTGCAACTGGTGACGGTTGCAAGGCTGTTGGCAGTGAATGCTAATTGTCCGGCGACAGCCCCGCCTTAGCGCCAGCGCCGCCGAGCAATCCAGCCCATCTCCCAGACAATAAACTGCGGATGCGCATCGTGGGTGCTTGCGAGCGGATTGTATTCGGGCCGGAACTCCGCCTCTTGGATACGAGCTCTCCCGAATCCAATTTTCTCCACCACACCGTTGGGTCGTTGCGATGCGCCGATCCCGATCGGATCGGCTATGCCTGCTCCGCGCTCGCAGGAAGACCTTCCGCCTCGATCTTGGCGGCGCGATCTCGGCGATAAGTTGGATGGGAGGCAAGATACGCCGCCACGTCAACAGCAGGTAACGCGACATCGCAAATCGGCCCTGACGGTAGCCGATCGACTCCAATCGCCGGACCGCAACTCGCGCAGCGGCATTCGCGGTTTGGCCAGGAGAAATGCTCGCTGACTCACAGCGTGGCCGGCCGCATTCTGCCCTAGACCCCAAAGTACGTGCCCTGTCATGCAGCCTGCGCCGACGGGAGCTCGGCACGCGAATGGCGTGGTTGGCGGCCAAGCCCCGAGGTCAACAAGGACTTACAGAAAGCGGGGGTGAGTTTGCCGCGATGAATTATGACCTTCTCGCGACCGGACCTAGCATCGGCTTCCTCTCGCTCTCGATTGTAGCCGCGCTGTTCGTTGGATTTAACGTGGCAAGCGGTGAATTCGGAATCAGCCAGCCCTTCCAAGTTTCTGGCCATGACGGGGCGACTCGTGTGGATGTGCACCCACATCGGGCTCGGCATCGCACCATTGACCAGCATCTTGGGCTGCAGCTTCATCTCAAACAGCTTTCCTGGCTCGCCACGCAGCGCGACCGGTGCCTCCGGCGGCATCAATTCGTCGGCATTGCACAAATGTTCCAGGTATTTTTGCGCCGGAAATGCGTAGGTCTTCATGCAATCAGTCGTAATGCCGGCTTTTCCTTCATTCAATGCGTTGGCCTGTCCCAGCACCATGTTCAGCAACCCTTTGAGCTGGTCTGTGCGTTCGTGCACTTTGGGTAGCTGGGTGGAGGTGAGTAGCAGGCGTACATTACGCCCCTGCAACCCGGCGAGACAGGTTTGCATCTCAATGGCCTGGGCTCGCAGGTACTGGGCCACATCGTCCACGACCTTACCGGCCTCCTCAGGCTTCATCTGGCGCACTTGGGAGACGACGCTTTGCTGACCGGCCAGATCGAACTGCAAAAGTTCGTCCAATCGTTTGAGCCGCTCCGTCAATACCTCCATTGACAACGCGGCGCCCCCGATTGTCGAGCCTGCCCCCGACGAACTCGCAGCCACCTCTTGCGCTCTCACCTGTGTACTCGCAACTTGATCCGAGCGCGCGAGAACCTTGGCTGCTGGCACTGTGCCGGCGTTCGCAGCGACTGGTGTTGATGGCTGCCCGGCGGCAGAAGTCCCGGCGCGAGCTGCCGACTTATGCTTTGACTTCCCTTTCCTTCGCGCTGTAGTGCCTTCTGACACTGCAGCCGTACCAGCAGTGTCAGCCGGTATCGCAGCGCCTGCCCTGGCCGGCATCGCAGCGCCCGCCTGGGCCTGTGGCGCCATGATGGCTGACGGCGGAGACTGCAGGTTCAACAAGTGCATGGCATCGTGCGCAGTGATCCATGCATCGTCCACGATCCGTTCGAACAGTTTCAATGGGAGGCCGGCATCTGGGTAGGTATGGCTTAGCTTGGTATGCACCTCGTGCAACGCCAATCCAAAATCCGAAAGCCGCTCCATGATTTTTTCTACAACCGCGCAATCATGAGCGTTGAGTGCTTTGCCATCATCCATTATGCCCTTCGCCAAAGAGAGGGCGCGAAGAGCTTCTTGACCGGCGCTTGCCATCAGCTGCACCACTCCATTTCGACCGACGAGGAGTTCCTTCAAATCTGGCTCGAACCTGCTCGCCCGCAGTTCAATCTTGGCCCGCGCAAGACCGATCCGCTCACGGACCAGCCAGATCCTGACACTCAGTACCGAGCCGGCACGCAGCCGCAGTGCGCACCGCTCGGCTTCCCGCATCACGGGCGTTCCACTGGATAGGCTAGCGGTGGCAGCGCAGGCGGATCGCTGCCGTTCGGAGCGCCATACCTTTTTTTCCCACCACTTAATTGCCGCCGTATGGTGGTTCTCCACATTTAAAATCAACAGCTCCTGCCGGTCCGCCTGGGAGTAGGAGTAGAGTTTATCGACCATACCTGCCGCTTTCTTGGTCTTTTTGTCCAATTTCGTGATCGTCGACAGGCCAAGTTTGTCTACTTCATTCGCGGCGTCGCACACGATCTGGCAACATCTACGCACCTTGTCGTCTGGCATAATTGTCTGCGCCTCAGCCGCAGGCAGGCTAGCGCGGTACTCCAGAATTGCTGAGGCTGCATCGACGACCCGACTGATCAGCTCCACCGCCTCCTCGGGGACGTCGGTTTTCCTGGCCGCAGCCTCGCAATCAGTCAGTTGTTGAACAAGACTGTTCATTCTGAGCTGTGTCGGACTGATATCTTCATTTGACGATGAGCTGGTGCCTTCCACCTGCGCGGTTGATAGTTGGCTACCGACCGGCGCCATGGCTTCGCCCTCAGACATGGAGGGAGAACCGCGCCGCCTTGCGGCTGCGCCACGTGGCGCTACGGTTCCGCGTGGTGGCGCAGCGGCTCCACGTGGCGGTGCGTTCAGGATTTGATCTTCGCCAATCGAGGCGCCTGGCAGACTTTCGCGGGCATCGCCTGGACCGCGCGCAACTGGAAGGGAGGAGGGCCTCCTATCGGCGTCCCCAGAGCGCATCTGCTCCACAACGGAATCGAATGACTGTCCACCTTCTCCCGCAGCAAGACTTGATTGCGAAAGGGAACTGCTCGCCCGCCCCGCGCGGCTGGCTCCAGTTTCAGCCTGCGATTTCCGTGGTCGGCCAATGCCCTTCATATTGCGTCTCCGTAGTAGGCGAGAATGTGCTGCTATTGTGCTGGCGGCTGACGAGACCAGCGGCATCTTTCGGTTAACGTCACGGTCAGCCAGACCCGCGACGGCGTAATGTTCCCGCCAAAGTGCTTCTCAGTAGCAGGCCAAGATTGGCCCGAGCTCACAGGACTTTCGCAACGTTGCCATCGATGTCCTGAGATTATCAGCGCTTCAGTCCGCCGATTTCCAGGAACAGCGAATGAAATCAGACCAACTCGGCTAGCTCCCCTTCCTAGACACGTGCCTGACGATTTTATTGATGCGTCACTCCTCTCGTTCGCCACCGACAAAGTCACACATTTGCTTCAGAGAAGCGTGTGCGTTGCGTATCGCGCGGGAAACCATTTCGATCTATAGTTACAAAAAGTGTCGAGACGGGACCTTTGGATCCGAAGGTCAGGCACGGCCGGCCTAGATAGACCGCTTGGCTGACGATTAGCTGACGATGGGAGTTCTCACGAACAGGGCAAGAAAATCCGACCGCTTCAAGCTTTCGATATGGTGAGAAGAGGATCCGCACCGGCCTCCCAAAGCCGGCAGACCATCCCATGTTCGTACGGTCGCCGACCTTCTCGAAGCCAATGAGCTCACCGCGCCGGGCCGTGATGTGCAGGCGAGAGAATGGTGATGCAAAGACCGAGTTCCTGCTCGTTGCGTGCGCCCGTGGAGCCAGCAAGAATACGGTCATTGCGGTCATGCAGCACGTGGACCGTGTCTCCTGTTCGACACCACAGCATCGAGGATGCAAACGAGCTGCTGCGGCTGCCATTCGGTCGCGGCATGCGTGGACGGCGGGATTGGCCGAACAGCCGAGATCGTGGTCGACTGTTCGATGCGAGAGCAACATCCTGCAGAGCATACGTTTTTGCGCTGGCCGGTTTTTGTCAAAAGCCGTCAGGTTCTCGAAAGCTCCCGCCCTTAGCTTGATCGAGGTTAACCTTTAACACGTCGCCGCCAATGGCAAATGCCGGAGTACCTGATGATAGCAGCAATTGGGAGTGGAGTTGGCAACCTCGGGACTTCCTTGATCCGAAAGGGCCATGGGGATTCGAAATCCGAGCATTCTGGTGATGGCAAGCCGGCTGGTGGCAATGATGGCAAGCCAGCTGGTGGGAATGATGGCAAGCCAGCTGGCGGGAACGATCGGGCGGATAACCGGACCGTTTCAAATGATCAACTTCAAGACAACTCACAGTCTGCAGCACAAAGTGAAGCCTTCCAAAGTATCCTGCGATCGTTCGCGTTCCAATTCGCGAACGATGCGATGGCTGAGGCCGATGAAGCTTTGGATGACACAGAAGATGCCTGACGCGGGAAAATCCGGCGTGAGGTCATACAGGCCGTTATTGACGGCACAACTCCAACAGAAAAAGGAATGATCATGGCTGCAGTTGATAATAATAAAAAATCAGGCAATACCAATACCAGTAGCGCCGGCAATACCGATAAAACTAACAGTGGCACTCCCGGCAATACAAGCGGAGCTGATGCTACTGCTTTTCAGGCGCAAGTGCAGGAACTAACCAATGTTAGCTTGGAGGCGACGAAAAGGAGTGTCCAGTTGCGCACTCTAACGACCAATCTCCAGACCATCAAGAAGGCCGCCGACGAACGCGTTTCGTAATGTCGGAAGCGGGTTTTAGACTGCCCCTAGCGCGTCTCCTTATTGACGCGACGTAGTCCCGAAATGAGCCGCATGGCAATTGCCATGCGGCTTCTATCCTGTTTGAGAGATGCTCTGTGGATGACGCCGTTTCCCTCCGTTTCGAAGTGCGTTCGGGGCACTATTGCGGTCTGACCGGCAAGACGGATCTTCAAAAGTGTTTAATCGGCAGCGGCTTCGATGCCGATTTGGTCTTTGTCGAGCAGGGACTGGCACCGCAGCACCTTCGTGTAACTCTTCTTGGCAAGTCGATCGAACTGGAGGCGCTTGCACCCGGACTCAGTATCGAGGGCAACCGGAATATCGCCGCAGGCCAGTCCGTTGTTGTGCCCCTTCCTGTCGTCCTGCTCGTAGGCGAGATGTCCATTGCTTTGTCCGTGCAGGATGCAGAGCCGCCTGGTTCGACCGGCATACCGCGCCTACCGATCGGTGTGCTCGCCATGGTCATAATCAGCTCACTCGGGATCGGCGCGCTTTCAGGCACGATCTCCTATCTTGGCAATGCAAGTGGATCGAGCCCCAATTCACTTCGGGCTGAAGTCGCGTCCAGAACGATCAGTCACCGCGCTGACAATGAACTTACGGAGGCAGCGGCCCAAGAGCTGCAGGAGGAAGTCGATCGAGCGGGTCTTCTCGACGTCAAGATTGGGTCGGCAAAGGGTGTTGTGACCGCCGAAGGCACCGTCACGTCTGAATCGGTCATCAGCTGGCAGAAGCTTCAGCAATCGTTCGATCGTCGCACCAAGGGTACTCTAACACTGGTGAACGGAGTGCTCATCAAAGAGGAGAAGGCGCCATCCGCAATCGCGGTCGAAGCTGTGTGGCATGGGGTCCAACCATATATTGTCATCGACAGCGAGAAGTATTTTGTCGGCGCCATTTTGGCTGATGGATGGGTGGTCGATCGTATTGAGGACAGCCGTGTGCTGCTGAGCAGGAATGGCCGCATTGCTGCTCTCCAATATTGAAAGCTCGCAGGCCCCATCAAGCAGCACTCTATGGCCAGCCAAACATCCTGTCGCGCTCGGTGCTGACAAGCTGGCTGCGTTGGAAACATTTGCTGCCCAGCCATTTCGCGCCTGCTTGTGGCTCTCATGCAGGGTCACGCGCTGGCCAAGGCTGAGGCGCCTTCGGAGTTCGAAAGCCACGTTTCATGGCGTAACAGCAGAGTAAGTCTCAACCGATTGCAAAGGTGTCTCGATGGCCAACGTCCTGCGTGACTTCATCAAGCGTGCGCCGGCCAGCCCGGATTTAATGGTTGCGTTGATGCTGCTTCTGGCTGTCGCGATGATGGTCATGCCTATCCCGGTCGTGGTGGTCGACGCCCTGATAGGATTCAATATGGGGTTGGCCATACTGCTGATGATGGTTGCCCTGTATGTCAGTACTCCACTTGATTTTTCCTCTTTGCCCGGCGTTATTTTGATTTCCACTGTATTCCGTCTCGCGCTCACGGTCGCAACGACGCGACTGATCCTGGCCGAGGGGGAGGCCGGCAGCATTATTCATACTTTTGGCGATTTCGTCATCTCAGGCAATATCGTGGTGGGTTTCGTCATATTTCTGGTCGTCACCATGGTGCAATTCATGGTCCTCGCGAAGGGTGCCGAACGGGTGGCAGAAGTGGCGGCGCGTTTCACGCTGGATGCTCTGCCGGGCAAGCAAATGGCGGTCGACGCAGAGCTACGCAACGGCCACATCGATGCCAACGAATCCCGCCGGCGGCGCGCCGAATTGGAGAAGGAAAGCCAACTATATGGCGCGATGGACGGCGCGATGAAATTTGTGAAGGGCGATTCCATCGCCGGGCTGGTGGTTATCTGCATCAACATGCTGGGTGGAATTTCGATCGGCCTGCTCTCCAAGGGCATGTCCTTCGGCGAGGTACTGCATCACTACACTCTGCTGACGATAGGCGATGCATTGATATCGCAGATTCCGGCCCTTCTGCTCTCCATTACTGCGGCGACCATCGTCACCCGTGTGACTGGGACGGCGAGGATCAACCTCGGTACAGAAATGGTCAGTCAGCTCACGGCCAGCACTCGAGCCTTGCGACTGGCGGCCGGCGTCCTGGTTGTAATGGGGTTCGTTCCTGGGTTTCCCCTCCCCGTCTTTCTGATGCTGGCCGCAGTGTTCGCTGCGGTAAGCATTGTCAAGGCTGATGTGCTGGGCGCCGGCACTGCCGATGCGAAAGGTGGAACTGCAGCGGAGCCTAAGCAAGCCGCGCCTGCGAAGGAATTCCCGATCGCATTTTTTCTAGCGCCAGATCTTATGCAGGCGGTCGATCAAGCCGAATTGCAAAAACATATTGGGCGCGTTTCGCTCCTGGTCACAGCCGATCTGGGCATTATCGTTCCTCGCATCCCTGTCTTGGTTGACGAGCAGCTGCCTGAATCGCAATTCCGAATTGATGTCGAGGGCGTGCCAGTCGAACAGGACGCCTTAGATCCAAACCAGATGGCGCTCCGAGCCGATGTAGCGCACGTCGACTCGAGCGGTGTCCCCCTTAGACGTGAGCCGAAAACGGACAGACTCCCGGTTGAACATACCCCTGCAAAGGCCCTTACGGGCGCCGGCACGGAGCATAGGGCTCCCGGCGAACTCCTCGCCTTGCGCGTCCATGCAGCGTTGACCCGCTACGCACCGCGATTGGTGGGCATCCAAGAGACCCGACATTTCCTGGGCCGAATGGAGCAGGAATATTCTGAGCTTGTGAAAGAGGTGCTACGCACGACGCCGATTCCTCGGATTGCCGATGTTCTGCGCCGCCTCCTGGAGGAAGGTATCCCAATCCGCCACACCCGTCTCGTGTTGGAGGCATTGGCCGAATGGAGCGAGCGTGAGCAAAACGTTGCCCTGCTGACGGAATATGTCCGTTCTGGTTTGAAGCGACAGATCTGCCACCGCCATGCCAACACGGAGGGCATCGTGTCCGCCCTGGTCGTCGAGCGCGAGAGCGAGGATGTGATGCGTGGCGCGGTTCGAGATTCGGATGCAGGCCCCTATCTCGCACTGGAGGATCGGCAAAGCGAAGCGATGCTATCACAGATACGTCAGGTCCTTTCGAACGCAGAACCGGGTCAAACCCGCCCTATTCTGTTGACGTCGATGGATGTCCGACGTTTCGTCCGCGGCTTTCTGACGCGAAACGGGGTTGATCTCGCCGTGCTGTCGTATCAAGACCTCGCCTCCGACTTTACAATTCGCCCCGCAGGATCCGTCACACTCCCGCACGGATCGAACAGCGGATTGTTAGAGTAGTCCCACCTTTCCTAACTGAACGCCACGCGCCTCCCCGATAACTGAGAGATAACATGAATAGTAATACAGTTTCTCCATCGCCTATGTTTCTGCGCCGGAACTCACTTCTTTTTGCCGTACTCGCCATTCTGCCTTTGGGCGGTTGCGCCAGCTGGCAAAAGCCGGCTCTTTCCGTGCAGGAGACATCTTCCCCCGAGTTGCTCAGCGCCGATCAAATCGATCCGGCTATGCGCGAACGCATTTTGCGCGAAGTTGGTCAGGATGTTCAAGAGCGGGCTTTGCGGGATGAGGTGAAGCAGCACCCGGACAATGTTGATGCGGCGATACGACTTACAAATGCCTTGGTGGGCCAGAAGCGCCCGCACGAAGCGGTTGAGGTGCTCGACAGCGTCTTGGTTGCAGCCCCAGGAAACGTACGTGCATTGAATGCGAAGGGCGTGATTTTGGACATTGAGGGGCGGCATGACGCGGCACAGGCCCTGTATCGGCGAGCTCTCGAAAACGAGCCAGGCAATGAGATGGTGCAGCATAACTTCAATCTGTCGCTTGCCTTTAACGGCAAGTCCGAACAACCAAGGTTAGCACGATCGCAATAGGTGGGCACAGTGCATGCGCAGCCTGTTCCCCGGCTCGAACACGCGCTCGGCTCCCATCATAGATGGCCCCCTGAAGAGAGCCATATCTATGCAAAACAGTTGCTCCAGATCTGGCCGGCAGAGATCGGCAGGAGAGCCGGATGACATCACGCGGCCACCCGCAAGGCCACCCGCCTCGCTTCGTTGCCAGAGCGCCCTCTCCCTCGCCGGTCACCGTCTCGCAATGCGGCGACCTGGCTTAAGGCGGTCGACCGAGCGCCCGATGCAGTAGCCATGAATACGTAACGCAGCGATGGACCCGCCGGATCGTGTCGCGCTTGTGCTGGCCGTCCCGGCCATTACAGCACGGTGATTGTAGCTGGATCATATTCTAGAGGCATCGATGGTGTGGATGCCTTCGATCCAAACAATCGATTTGTTGAATTCGTCCGCCTGAGGAAATTAGCTGCGGCGATCCGACTTCCGACGCCTGCAGGCGCAAAACCAACAGCGTGAGCGCTGCGGGTCCGGAGGCAGGCTGCAAAGTGCAATCACCAGCGCTGATAAGCGGCAAGTGAAGAATGTATCGCTCGGGCGACTCCTGTGTTGTGCACGGTTGCCCCGCGAGGTGAACTGTAGCAGCTTGGCAGCTCAGCGTTCACGAAAGGAGAAAAGATTTGGGGCCAAGCAAAGACCGGCTTTTTTGATTGTCTTGCTGTATCGCTATGGTGGGGCGGGCGCGACCGCTCCCATAATTCAATACGCTGCCTTTAGCGATGGACGATGACGGGATGCGTCGCCGAGACTTCAATGGTGGAGGAGCAGCGCACCCGTCGATCCATTTGCTTTCAGCGGCAACCGCCACTATGAAGCGACACTTCGCCCAACTGTGTTTCAAGCTGCCCGGAGAAGTTTATGACAGAAGAACCCCACAAGACCGACATCCTCATCGAGCTCACTGCCGATGTTGTATCAGCCTACGTCTCCAACAACCCCGTCCCGGCGGGGGAGCTTCCTGCCCTGATCGCCCAAGTGCACGGGGCTCTAAACGGCACGGCTGGACTCATACCGGCAGAAGAGCCTGTGCCTTTAAAAAAACCTGCTGTCCCGATCAAAAAGTCGATCGAACCGGACTACATCATTAGCCTTGAAGACGGCAAGAAATTCAAATCGCTAAAGCGCCATCTGGCGACGCACTATGGTCTGACCCCAGACGAATATCGCGCCAAATGGGGTCTGCCGTCGGATTATCCCATGGTGGCGCCGAATTACGCCGCTGCGCGCTCCGCCTTGGCCAAGACCATGGGACTCGGCCGCAAACCGAAAGAGCCGGAAGCCCCAGCCACGGCGCCGGCGAAACGGACCCGCAAGAAGGTCGCAGCCTAAATCCGTATTAACAGTCGTTCGGACGCGCAGCAGCCGTTGGCCCAATCTGCGCGGAATCAAAGGGCGGGGATGAGCCCCGCCTTTCCCGTCCAAGAGCCTCATTTCCAGAGTAATTCATGATGGCTCCAGCAATCCCTGCCGCGGCATTAACTTGCATGCTCCGGCCCGGGTTTCGAGCCGTCAATGCGTTCCGGCGATGACGAACCTTGCCAAGGCTTTCCCGGACCGTTAGCCAACCTTGCTGAGGCTGCCTGCAGAGGACTTTCCCGTGCGGCGATCCTGTTCCACCTCGTAGTTGATCTTCTGGCCCTCATTAAGGGTCGACAGGCCCGCTCGTTCAACAGCGGAAATGTGGACAAAGACATCCTGACCGCCGTTGTCAGGCTGAATAAAACCAAAACCCTTCGTGCTGTTGAACCACTTCACCGTTCCAGTCGCCATATCCATTCCTTTGTAATAAGTCGCAACTTAGGCAGGCCATTCACGCCAGCCTGATTTGTACACGAGACTTTAGGCGCATCAAAATCGGAAAATTGCAAGGCCCACTCGATCGCCTGATCTCCAGCAGCAACTGCAACATATGCGAGGCGCGTGCCAGACGAGGCGTATGCCAGACGTTTCGTCGTGCCCTGTCGCTCGAACGTTGACAGAAACAATGACACACCTTGCAAACTCGGCACATCTTGTGGACGTGCTCGGGTCGCTTCTCGACTGCGATACCCGCTCCTGACCGGGTATCGTCGGCCAAAATGAGGGTTTTTGTCATGTGCCGCCAGACCGAAAGATCAGGCGCGCAGCGACCTGCACATTCAAACCGGAACCCGCGAACCTCGATTAGCTTCTGCCTGCTCCGAAGGGCGGTAGCCTGCTCTGAGGCGGGCCACTGTCGGGTTGAAAACCAACTGTCGGGTTCGGAACCCCAGATTGTCGGCAAGGTACGCGCCGCCCACTGGTTGGCCAAAGGGGCACTGGCTCCTGATCCTGCCGCCATGCTCGCCCGATCTCAACCCGATCAAGACAGGTCTGCTCAAAACTCAAGGCGCGGCTGCGGAAGAAGGCGGCCAAAACTTTCGACGCTCTCTGCGGAACTCTCGGCGATATCTGCCAGCTGTTGGAGCCAAATCAAAAACCATTAATTGCGACAGGTGATTTTATGACATTCATTGCGAAGAGGCCAGAATGAACAGCGGAAGAGAGTAGCAGCTCTCTGGCCGCGGCGAGGTGGATCGTCGACACGATCGGCACCTGGCCCGTGCGGGGATCGCACCGCAGCCAGCACCAGAGCCAGACCTTGACCGCTTGCCTTGCTCAGGCGCCACAACAACGAGTGGCTGGAAGCAGATCCACGTGAACTCAGCGATATCGATCAGACGATGCTTACCCTCATGAAAGCCGATCCCGACGCTGTCCAGCGCCGCGAAATCCTGACCAGCATATGGCGCATCGGATGCCACCGCCTGCACACTCACCATCGACATGCCGGAACTCGGAACCAAAGGCCGCAAGCCTCGCCGGCCTCGGCAAAATGGAGCGGCCGCGCCTTCATCCGGGGCGGCCGGGCCAATGTTCGCCAGGCCCTCTACATGCCCGGCCTTCGCCCTGCGCTTCAACCCCGACCTCAAGGCAAAATACCAGGCGCTAAAGGCGGCAGGCAAACCCGCAAAGGTCATCATCTTGTTGCGAAAGCTCCTCATCCTAGCAAACGCTCTCCTCAAGGCGCAGCGAAAATGGCCCCTAAAACCCTTGACCGAAACGGATACCTTAGCCTTTCAGGTGAGGCGGGCCGAGATAGACCAACCGCGGGTTTAACTTCGCGAGTTTAAGCTGATTATGCCGATGCAACTCTAGCGCCTGCGCGACCGTTTTAGCTTCCATCAACAAGGCGGCAGGGTGGGAGGAAGTACCCTCCCCTGCCGCGAACAAGCTTTGGACAAAGCCCCACCTTGTCCGTAATGTGATCGGGAGGCCGGGGCGCGGCGGTGCTCAGCGGATGTGACGCGCGAGATCTGCGACCCTACCCATCAGCACTTCCACCGGTCCTCGCTGGAAGACGCGCAGCCAAAGCACCGCAAAAGTGCTGATAACCACAACGAAGCCAAAGAGCGTGGACAGGCTCTCGTCTTTGAAAATGTTTATCTTCATAAGATAGGCTATTCCCGCAATGTGCAGCACATAGGCCGTCAAAGACATCGAGCCGACTGCGATTATTGGCCAGACCAGCTTTCGCAGACGCGGGAGCGCATCCACAGCGAGCATGCAAGCCGCCAAGATGATCATTGCGCAACCGGTGCTGCCCACGATCGAAAGCGTCGTTTCGCTATGAGGTGCGGCTATCCATGACGACTTGACTATAAATGACGACTTGGAAGGCTCAAAAGCGCCGTCAACGTCAGACCACCACAAGGAGGTTTCAGTCAAAGCGCGGGAACTCAGCGCGAGCAAGGATCCCCCATGGCCCAACACGGCCAGCGCGACCCCCGCCAGACCAAGGCGCCAATGCGCTGCTAGCGTATTAAGATTAAGGCGCGCGATGGCCATGCCAGCGATGAGGAAAGGAACCCAGGTCACCGCGGGATAGTAGCCGTTGACCATGAGGTTGAAGACCGGGTCGAGGAGGTTGGGGGCAACCGACAGAAGGGAGGAACGGACTTGCGGGAGAACTAATGCCGTAGCGGCAGCGATCAAGCCCAGCTGATATGCGCTGAGCCGATGGAGCGGCAATACCAACAAGAAGCAAATTCCGTAGTATTCTAGGATGACTTCGACCTGGGTACCGAGGCAGCCCAGGATTGAGCCAAGCGCGAGCAAAACAAGGGCACGAATTGCGACTCTGGCGATGGCCTGTCTACCGGCTATCCCCGACTTCGGCGCCTTGCGACCTGTAATCAGGAGGATTGAAAAACCGGCCAATACGGCAAACAGGGCCGACGGCCGCCCATGGGTTAGTTCCATCAGAAACCCGACTAGTCCTCCTTCGCCGGGGTCGGGACCGAGATGGGCGGCATACATCCCGAAGACAGCCAGGCCCCGAGCGAGGTCGATGCCGACCAGCCGATCTACTACCGACCCATTCCTAGCGTCGGCAACCGGTGCCTTCATTACCATGGTAGATTCCCTTGTTGGGTGTGTGGATCGCGGGAGCCGCGATAGGAGAGCCGGTCGGCTGCTGCCGTCGCCTCGTGAAAGGGTTCAAAACATCGCGCCATCTGGCGCATCGAGCCGGCGACAGAGCTGTTCAGCCATTAGCCTGGGGTAAGAACAACAGATCGGCTCACAAAGCCTGTGTCACGGACCTGAAAAGTGGTGTCGCGGAACCGTCGTTTTTTGCATGATGGCTAAGCCGAGAGATCCACTGCACCGACGAGAGACTCAGCGACGTTGGATATCCGATCAGTACGCCGCGGCTCCGCCGGTGACGATCACCCCGGGTGTCAAGGCCAGGGCGTAAACCTGCCATAATCTGTGGTGGTGCGCCCGCGACCAATCCGTTCGACAAAGCTCGGCGCATGGTCGAGCCAATCATATTCTTCCATGTGGCTGTTGCCTGAAAAACCGAAGACGCCGTTCGCTGGTCCAGCTGTTCCAGACCTCGGCCTGCGTCGGTCATTAGAACCGGCGCGCCTGTTTCCCAAATCAATTTGCTGATGCAGCCGCCGGGGGTCACATTGAGCAAAAGTGCCGAGGTCAGGACGGGTTTCATAGGGGCTCTTCGTTTGGCTTTGTTAACGACCCCTTTCTTGCAAGTTGTAGCTGACAGCAGCCTGAAAGCTCCCCAAATAATTCGCTGCCGCCGGTTCAGCCTATTGTCAGCTTCGACCAATAAGATGGGAGCCTTGCCCTCATACCGGAGCTCGGAAGCATGATGCGAATACTGCTCACTGAAGACGATAAGGACCTTGGAAGTGCTATGCACGATCATTTGGTGGCTGGTGGCCACGCGGTCGACTGGGCCAAGAACCTGTCCGAAGCGCGCGATTATGCAGCTGTGGTCGGCTACGACCTTATTTTGCTCGACGTTCACCTGCCGGACGGCAATGGGATCGACTATCTGCGGGAGCTGATCAAGGAACTTGAATCGGCACCGGTCATCATTCTGACAGCCTGCGATCGGATTTCGCATCGCATCGAGGGCTTCAACGCTGGAGCCGACGACTATTTGGTCAAGCCGTTCGATCTGGGGGAACTCTCAGCGCGTATCCATGCAGTGGCACGTCGCCATGGGCATTTTCCGGAGCCGCAATTTTCGGTTGGGACGCTTTCCATACAGGCAGCCGAGCGACGCCTCTTCCGCGAGGGGCAGGAGGTCTACCTGACTTGACGCGGATGGGCGGTGCTCGACTACCGTCTGCCCCAGCCCTGCACGGTCGTTTCAAAAGGGAAGATCGTGGACGCGCTTTTCGGCAGACGGCGCTGATTCATACTCTAAAAGAAAATTCGGCTTCCAGTTGCCTTGGCCATGACTGCCCTTCCCGAGAGATGGGTGACAGTTCATTCCGGATAGATGGGTTAAACTTTCGGCCCTTTGCAAGGAGAGCAAGGTGCCTTGGAAGGAGTGTAACGTCATGGAAGAGCGGCTGAAGTTCGTCGCCCGGCTGCTGGACGGCGAGAAGATGGCGGTGCTTTGCCGGGAGTTCGATATCTCGCGCAAGACCGGCTACAAGATCCTCACGCGCTACAACGACAGCGGCCTGGAGGGGCTGACGGACCGATCGCGGCGGCCCTATCGCCACGCCAATCAGCTTCCGTTTCAAATCGAGAAGCTGATTGTGCGCCTCAAGCAAGACAAGCCGACATGGGGTGCGCCGAAGATACGCGAGCGGCTGGCCCGGCTGTATCCGGATGTGCACCGGCCCGCGATCTCGACCGTGCATGCCGTGCTCGACCGCCACGGCATGGTCGAGCGCCGCAAGCGCAGGCGCAACAGGGCGACGGGGACACCACTTTCAAACGGCTGTCGCCCTAACGATCTTTGGTGTGCCGACTACAAGGGCGAGTTCGGCAGAGAACACGGCCGGGACAGGGGATCACAAACACTTGACCGTTCCAGACCCTGGCAGTGGCGCATCGATTGACCGTTGGCTCTGTTCGTGGGCACCGAAAATAGGGCCTTCTTGGTCCTCGGCAGAGAATATGGCCCGGACGGGGGATAACAAACACTTGACCGTTCCAGACTCTGGCAGTGGCGCATCGATTGACCGTCGACTCTGTTCGCGAGCGCCGAAAATACGGACGACCCCTATGGTCAAAGTGCACTTCTGACCTGCTAGGCACTGTTCGATAACTGGAGGCACCCGCTACGGTGCCCTCGTATTTAAGACACCTGTCAGTTTCAAGCCTGGACATTGACGCGTGGCGCGGCTGCCATTCGTTGACCGCCACGTCGAATTGCCCGCCAACCAGTGTACAGCCGCCGGTGGTCACATTGAGCAAAAGTGCCGAGATCAGGAGGGGTTT
This sequence comes from Mesorhizobium sp. M8A.F.Ca.ET.218.01.1.1, assembly GCF_004791165.1. Classification (GTDB taxonomy): domain Bacteria; phylum Pseudomonadota; class Alphaproteobacteria; order Rhizobiales; family Rhizobiaceae; genus Mesorhizobium. Next base: position 423,762 of record NZ_SRUZ01000002.1, read on the forward strand.
CATAGGGGCTCTTCGTTTGGCTTTGTTAACGACCCCTTTCTTGCAATTGTAGCTGACAGCAGCCTGAAAGCCCCCAGATATTCGCTGGCGCCGGTTCAGCCTACTGTCAGCTTCGATCAATAAGGCAGGAGCCTTGCCCTCATACCGGAGCTCGGCAGCCTGATGCGAATACTGCTCATTGAAGACGACGACGACCTTAGAAGTGCTGTGCACGATCATTTGGTGGCTGGTGGCCACGCGGTCGACTGGGCCGAGGGCCTGTCCGGAGCGCGCGGTCATGCAGCTGTGGCCGGCTACGACGTTATTTTGCTCGACGTTCACCTGCCGGACGGCAATGGCATCGACTATCTGCGGGAGCTGATCAAGGGGCTTGATACAACGCCGGTCATCATTCTGACAGCCCGCGATCGGATTTCGCATCGCATCGAGGGGCTCAACGCTGGCGCCGACGACTATTTGGTCAAGCCGTTCGATCTGGGGGAACTCTCGGCACGCATCCGTGCAGTGGCACGTCGCCAAGGGCATTTTCCGGAGCCGCAATTTTCGGTTGGGACGCTTTCCATACAGGCAGCCGAGCGACGCCTCTTCCGCGACGGGCAGGAGGTCCACCTGTCTGGACGCGAATGGGCGGTGCTCGACTGCCTTCTACGCCAGCCCGGTTCGGTCGTTTCAAAGGGGAGGATCGAGCACGCGCTTTATTCATTCAATTCGGAGTTCGAGAGCAACACAGTGGAGGTTTATGTCAGCCGGCTCCGCAAGAAGATCGGCGGGGATAGAATAGCAACCGTGCGTGGCTCCGGATACAGGCTCGTGGTCACATGACGAACTCGAACAGCATGACGAGAAAGCTGCTATCGTGGTTAGGCGGGGCAACGCTCCTGGTTTGGATCGCCGCCCCAACCATGGCTGCGTTCATTTTTTGCAATAATGTAAACGAAAGTTCGGATGACTTGCTCCAGGGGAGCGCAAAGTACAGACAACCAGAGCTGATCAAGGTCTTGAATGGAAAACACGTTGATCAATACAATAACAACTTTCCCACTTACGAAAAGTACTTTACCTATCGTGAGCAGGTTATTAATAAGTACGGGATAGTGCTTATTTCTGAACCGGAAGAGGGTCAGCAGCCCTTCCCTGATGCTCCCCTGAGTAACGGCTTTTGGGGAAACGCTGATTACCGCGTCTACACAGAGGAGATCCAAGACGGCGTGTATCATCAGTTGGCCGAACCGCTTCATGGCCGCCGTACCACAATCGCGAAGGGCGCACTTTTTGTCTTCCTTCCGACACTCGTGCTCCTGCCCTTTAGCTTAGCTGTTTGGTGGATCGTGATCCGGCGCTCGCTGCGGCCAATCGAGGTACTGCGACAGCAGATCGGATCGCGCGACGGCGGCAATCTGTCACCAATGGACTTGGGCGATTTCCCGGCAGAGTTGGCTCCAATCGCGGCATCCGTCAATCGGCTTCTCGATCGTCTGCGGGCGGCTCTCGAGGCCGAACGCGAGTTCGCCGCAAACAGTGCGCATGAACTGCGCACGCCGATCGCAGGTTCAATCGCTCAGATGCAGAGATTAGTGGCCGAGCTTCCCAATGGGTCGGCCAAAATGCGTGCGCGCGGCATCGAGCAAGCGCTGTCGAGCCTTGGCCGCCTTGTCGAAAAAGTGCTTCAGCTCGCTCAAGCCGAATCGGGGGTTGGCATGGCGGATCACGCGATCGATCTTGTCCGATCGGTTCGGCTGGAAATCGACGACCTGAGGAAAAAGCCGCAATATGCCGGACGCCTGCATCTTAACGTCGACGGCTGCCCCACTTTGATGCGCAAAGTGGATGTCGATGCGTTTGGGATCCTCCTTCGTAACCTGATCGAGAATGCGCTGATACATGGACTGCCCACTGTTCCGACAACAGTTTCCGTCCAAACTGATGGAACCATCGCTATTGCAAACGCCGGACCGGTGGTGCCCCTCCCCGACCTCGAAGGGCTTACAAAGCGATTTAGTCGTGGTGCTACTCCTGCTGCGGGCTCAGGCCTTGGTCTACATATCGCTAACATGGTTATCCAGCGGATCGGTGGCAGTCTAGAGCTTGCGTCGCCCGCCCGCGGTCGCAATGATGGTTTCGAGGCGATCATACGAATTCCTCAATGACACCGGTGAATTCGACGACATTTGGACACAGGGCGGATTGCTGGCAAGGCTGCTGACATGGCGAACTGTACGGCAGTATGTATACGGCGTAGAAATCGTACTTCACACAACGCATTTCGGCCGCGGCAATCAATGCCGCTATCATCGTCTGAGCAGTTCGATCGAAGCGACACGACATGATCGGCAAAATCGAAGGCTCCGCCTCACCGCTCGCTCGATTTCGCCCGGGGAGAAAAGAGGCCATCCGAGAAAGTGCAAGCCGCCGCGCAAAGGCGACGTGTCCAATTGTCTGGGTGCCCCTGTGCGCCGGCCCGATCGGGTTGGCGCAGGTCCAGTAAGGACCCGGACCAACCATTCCATTTAGACGACCGGCAGGTTTTAATCGGCGTCCGGATCGCCGGCCCAAAATGCCCCAAGTATACGGCTAGAAAGGCTGCCAACGATCGAGCTTTGGTCGGAGGCGTGCTTGTCAGCGTCTTGGGTGCTTGACCGGCCTTTGCAATGGCCATCGCCATCGCAAGTATCGTGCGTGGCCAGTGAGACCGCAATTTCATCAGCCTGGAGCCGACCGTATCGGTGCTTTTTTCTGATTTAGGGATTTTTCGTTTTCCTCTTGGATCATCACGGGTTTGGAGAGGATCTGGTGTTAAGTGCCATTCGGAGCGCCGGCGAACCGCCCGAAATTAATGTGGTCGAGTCATGAAGCCTCCCGAATGCGTTAAACGAGACCCTTTATGGCGGCCCTGGCTGACAACAGTCTGAAAGCTGCAAGCGGCATGCGAAAATGGGGCGATCCTGAATGACGACAGATGCTATCAACATGAAAGAGGCTCGCCCTGAAAGCTGAGCACGCTTTATGCTCAGGCTGCTGACAAGGCCAAAGCAGCGTAAGTGCGTAGTGAAATCCAAGGTCCACATGGGTCGTCGCGCGTCCCGTGCGCCTGGGAAGGCGCCGGCCCGGCCAAGCTTTCCCAGCTCGTCCGCATGATGCTTCGCTGAGCGTCAATGGACGTTGGCGCGAGACCAAGGCGTCGTGCGTTGCAATCCGGACGGTCCAGGGTATCAGGAGTTTCACGGCCTCGGCCCGCTTGGCTGGCCACAGTTGAAGCTCCAACGTACCGGCTGGCACCGGGAAATTGGGCTCTGCGCTGCCTCAACGCTGATGGCACGGTCAATGCTTGCCTACCGATGGGGCCGCCCATGCCGTGATGCTGTCGGTCGACGTTCGCAAACCAGACCCTCGCGAGACCCAGCGAAGGGGCTCGCCGGTACGACGAGGGACCTTACCTCTTTATGCGCGGCATCATTATCGAGGATGACATGTTGCCTTACACGTCGTCCCTCGCGCTCGGGTCTTTGTGGGGCGGATGAAGTCCTGATCGCGGTGGCACTGCTGCATGTTTGCGTAAGACCCATCCAGTCACGATCGCGCTGTCCTTCGATGTCGCGGTGCTGATAGGCGGGCAGATCGGTGTGCGCGGCGCCCGCCAAAGGATCGTCGTCACGCCGGAGGAGGCGAGCGTCATAGCCGGCGCGCCGGCGAAAGGCGCTTTCTGTCGGATGCCCGACAATGTCGGATATCGCAAGTATCAAGGTTGGATCAAACCTTGCGAATCGGGGCTTTCTTACTTGGCACGGGGCATGCTCAGGTATCCGCAAACACCCAATGGATAACGAGCAGACTTCCCATGGCCTCACCATGCCGAAAGTTTCCCGGACGCATCCAAAGATGAGGCTCGCGTCAGGCCCAGCAACACGCTGACGGCTCATGTGGCTCGGCGTCGCGTGCCGATCCACTTTCTCCCAATAGGCGTTCGGGAGACATAGATCCTTCAAAATGAGGAACAGATCACTTTGCCAGGAACGCAGCCCATAACCCCACTCTCCCTACCAGAACTACCAAGCAAGCCCCGCACTCATGGGCTTCGCAGGACGTCCGTTGCGTCCGAGTTGGTCGGCGCGGGGCCGGCTCCGATCCCCGTCGCATGGGAGGACGGCAAGGCGAGGGATTTCGTGCTCGACAACGGCATGGAGGTGGTCGTCATTCCCAACCACCGGGCGCCGATCGTCACCCACATGGTGTGGTACAAGATCGGCAGCGCCGACGAGCCGCCGGGCAAATCCGGCATCGCCCATTTCTTCGAGCATCTGATGTTCAAGGCGACGACCAACCATGCGGGCGGCGAATTCGACCGCGCAGTGTTCGAGATCGGCGGCTCCAACAACGCCTTCACCTCCTCCGACTACACCGCCTTCTATCAGACAGTGGCGCCGTCGGCGCTCGAGCTGATGATGAGCTTCGAGGCCGACCGAATGCGAAACCTCATCCTCACCGACGATGTCGTCAAGACCGAGCGCGACGTGGTCATCGAGGAGCGCCGCTCAAGCACCGACACCAACCCGCAGGACGTGCTCCATGAGGAGATCGACGCGACGCTGTGGCAGAACCAGCCCTATCGCATCCCGATCATCGGCTGGATGCAGGAGATCGAGCAGCTGAACCGCGTCGACGCCACCGCCTTCTATGAAAAATACTACTGGCCCAACAACTCCGTGCTGATCGTGGCCGGCGATGTCGAGCCGGAAACGGTGAAGGTGCTGGCCGAGAAGACCTATGGCAAGGTGGCGCGCGGGCCCGACCTGCCGCCGCGCATCCGGCCGGTTGAGCCCGAGCAGAACACCAGGCGCACCGTCACGCTCTCCGACGCCCGCGTCAGCGTGCCCAGTTTTTCGACGCAGTGGGTGGTGCCGTCTTACCATACCGCCAAGCCGGGCGAGGCCGAAGCGCTCGACCTGCTGTCCGAAATCCTCGGCGGCGGTAACCGCAGCCGGCTTTACCAGGCGCTCGCTGTCCAGCAAGGTATCGCTTCCAGCGCCTGCGCCTATTTCCAGGGCACCATGCTCGACGACACCAGGTTCGCCATCTATGGCGCGCCGCGCGGCGATGCCAAGCTGGCCGATCTCGAAGCGGCGGCCGCTGCCGAAGTCGCTCGCATTGCCAAGGATGGTGTCAGCAGCGAGGAACTGGGCAAGGCCAAGGAGCGCTTTGTGCGCGATATGATCTTTGCCGAAGACGACCAGGACGACCTCGCCTGCATCTACGGCTCGACGCTGGCCACCGGCGGCACCGTGAAAGATGTCGAGGAACGGCCGTCTCGCATCCGCAGGGTTACCGCCGCGCAAATCAAAGCAGTTGCCGCCCGCTATCTCGCGTTCGACCGTTCGACCACGGGCTATCTCTTGCCCAAGACGGAGAATCAAGAGATGACGCTCGGCGCTCAGCCCCATGCTGCGATGAACATCCAGGAGGTGAAGTCCGAAAAGGGCATCATCGCCTGGCTGGTGGAGGACCACACAGTGGAAATCGTCAACATCGGCTTTGCCTTCAACGGCGGCACCACGCAGGACCCGGTCGGGAAGGAGGGGATGGCCAAACTGATGGCCGGCCTGTTCATCGAAGGCGCTGGCCATTACGACAGCGATGCCTTCCAGGTGAAGCTCGACGATGCCGGCGCCGAAATGAGTTTGGACGCGCAAAGCGACGACATCTACGGATCGGTGTGCATGCTTTCCAAAAAGCAGGACGCCGCGTTCGGCCTGCTTCGGCTCGCGCTGAACGCGCCGCGCTTCGACCAGGGGCCGATCGATCGCGTCCGCGCCGAGATTGTCTCCGGCATCGTCGGCAGCGAGCGAGACCCTGGCGCAATCGCTCAGCGCAAATGGCTGCGCGCGATCTACGGCGCGCATCCTTGTTCAAGGCCGGGAGAAGGCACAAAAGAGAGCCTCGCCGGCATCACGCCGTCCGACCTCCTCGCCTTCCACCAGGCCATTTTCGCTCGCGACGGGCTCCATATTGCCGTGGTGGGTGACATTGACGCGAACACGTTGAGGGAAAGGCTTGACCAGCTGTTTGGTGATTTGCCTGAGCAACAAACCCTCGTCCCCGTCTACGATGTCGCGCCGAAACTCGGTCAACTGGTGGAGGAGAACTACGACCTGCCGCAGACTTCGCTAACGTTGGCCTGGCCTGGCGTGAAGCGTAGCGCGCCGAATTTCTACGCCGCCGTGCTGATGAACGACATCCTTGGCGGCTCATACTTGACTTCCCGCCTTTACGAGGAGGTACGCCAAAAACGCGGCCTTGCCTATCACGTCAGCTCTGAACTGACCCTTGACAAGCTTCTGGTTACGACAGAGACACGCTCGGATTGCGCCGCCCAAACGCTGAGCATCGTGCGAGAGGTGGTAAAGCAGATGGCGCAGCAAGGACCGACCGGGGCCGAGCTCAAGGCGGCGAAGAAGCACCTGATCGGCACCTATGCCATTGACCGTCTGGGCTCGACCAGCTCGATTGCAGACCGGCTCCTGGATTTGCAGATTCAAAATGCCGACGTCGACTACAACCAGCGTCGCGCCCGCAGCATCGGTCGGGTGACGCTCAAACAGGTCAAGGCGGCGGCCAAGAAGCTGCTTTCGGCCGAGCCCGCCATTTTGGTGGTCGGCCCGCCGCTGGGCGGCAAGGATGAGTAAAGAAACTCATCTCGCCTTCCTTCTTCCTTGGGGCTTCTCGTGGGAAGAGCGAATATGGAGGCCGGTGGGCCAAGCAGATCATGCAGACCCGCGGAGTCGTTTCGCGGGCCTTGCGCGGCATTGGCGGTCCAGGGGCCTCTCGCCGAAAAGGCGCTCCTCAGCATGCATGCCGCCTTTTGCAGAATACACTCGCACGCCACCAGCAGGCAGCGGGTGGATGAAGCAAACATCCGGCTGCTCAATCCATCAACTGATGAACCGCGGGCACTCAAACTAACGGAACTGTTGTCGTATGTTTGGTCTACCAACTGCTTTGCCGAGGCCCTAGGACGAACCCGCTGGTGCAGAATACACACCGACGGCCTGTCGACCTGGATGTTCGCTGCGTTGAGGAGGAATCCGGTATTGCCCCTGTGCCTGCCGATGATCCGCCGTCTGAAATCCCCGCACCTGTTTGGAGCCATCGACCGCCTGCCGGCACTCGGCAGACCGGTTGGCAATAAGACGTTCGAGGTCGTCAATCCGTCGACCGGCGAAGTTTTGGCAGAGCTTCCCGATATGGGCGTGGAGGAGACACGTGCTGCGGTAGACAAGGCCTATGTTGCGCAGTCGGGATGGGCCGCGTTGACTGCCCGAGAGCGTAGCGACGTTCTTTGGCGATGGCATCAGCTGATCATCGACCATGCAGGCGATCTCGCCGCGATTCTGACCGCGGAAATGGGCAAGCCGCTTGCCGAAGCCGTGTCAGAGGTATCGCATGCGGCGGCGTATCTGCAATGGTATGCCGAGGAGGCCAATCGCGTCTATGGCGAGACGATCTCGGCACCCTCGACAGACCGCCGAATGCTAGTGATCAAGCAGCCCATCGGCGTTGTTGGCACGATCACGCCATGGAATTTCCCGGCCTCCATGGTGGCGCGCAAGATCTCGCCGGCCTTGGCTGCGGGCTGCACGATCGTGCTCAAGCCCGCTGAACAGACGCCGCTCGTGGCTGGCGCAATGTTCGCCCTTGCCCATCAGGCCGGCTTTCCCGATGGCGTGGTCAACCTGATCTATGCGTCCGAAGGTGATCGCGTCGGCCGTGAACTCTGCACCAATTCCAAGATCCGCAAGATCAGCTTCACCGGTTCGACCGAGGTCGGGCGGCTGCTGATGCGTCAGTGCTCTGACCAGATCAAGAAGGTTAGCCTTGAGCTCGGCGGCAACGCACCTTTCATCATCTTCGATGATGCCGACATTGACGGTGCTGTTGACGGTGCGGTCCAGGCGAAGTTCCGCAATGCCGGCCAGACCTGCGTTTCCGCGAACCGCATTTACGTCCAATCGAGCGTTCACGATGAGTTCGTCAAGAAATTCGTGGAAAGAATCCGGCACTTGTCGGTTGGCGACGGATTCGATGCCGGAGTGGACATCGGACCGCTCATCGACAAGCATGCTCTGGCCAAGATCGAGTCTCACATCGCAGATGCCATTGCGAAAGGCGGCACAATACGATGCGGGGGCCAGCGTATCGGCAAGAATGGCACGTTTTTCGAACCCACGGTCCTCACCGAGATTTCCAGCGTCATGGCAGTCGCGCAAGAGGAGACATTCGGGCCGCTCGCGCCGATCATTCGCTTCAACGATGCGGATCAGGTCGTGCGCGAGGCCAATGACACGATCTACGGCCTCGCCGCATACTTCTATGCCTCAAACCTGAAGCGGGTCTGGCGTGTGGCAGAGGCTCTGGAATATGGCATGGTTGGCATCAACACGGGACGCATGTCCTCGGAGGCGGCACCGTTTGGCGGGATCAAACAATCCGGCATCGGGCGGGAGGGTTCCCGTCATGGCCTCGAGGACTATCTGGAAATGAAATATCTTTGCATGGGCGGGATTTGAAACCTGCTGCACTGTCTCTCCGCCCCACCGGGGGGCGGCCTGCGGTCAATGCCGCCACCTAATTGGAAGTTCCAAACGCCGTTGACCTGAAACACGGATGCCCGGCAGGAGACTGAGCTCGCTGCCGGGCCGGACATGCCTTGGGAGGGCATAAATCAGCGCTCCTAGGGCCGATGGGCCACTCAGTTCGTGCGCCTTTTGCCGATTGCGTTGCATGTGCCGTGCCAAGCCAAAAAGCATTGATAAACCGCCGATGGATCAGCTTTTGCCCTGTTGCGCATTCTACATTGTGGGATATGCGACAATGCCCAAGCGGTTGAATCGTCGTGTTGCAGAACCCCAGACGGGTCATGACTGCTATTCTTAGGACAGTGCGCAGCAAGCCGCTACTCGCTGCACTCCAGGCACACCATTTCCATAATCAAGCGGTGGGTGCTATGTCTGACCGAGCTGTCGACCAGGGAACGGTGTGAGGCCTCAAATCCCTCCATATTGTTGCACCCGCCGGTCCAACAGGACTGCAGGTCCGGACTCAAAGGATCTTGGCTGCTATGGCGACATTGCGGTGCACGCCGCTTTCCGACCAATGATGTGCGTCCAGGTCGAGGCCGGCCCTAATGAACCACCGCCTTGGCACCCTCGCCCATCTCATTTTCGGCATCGACAAGCTAGACCAGAGCGCACTTGCAAGGCGCCATGCAGTCCTGTCGGCGGGCGAACTGTTGGTGACGGGTACAGCTGCGAGCGAACGTTCATCCACCGACGCACAGCGCGGACTGTCGCTTTTCAAATTAGGAAATCTCTGTAGCCACCATTCATGAGCGCGCGGCCACGCGAGACGGCCCGACGGATGCGGTCGCGCAGATGATCGCGAGGATCCGCCCAGTCGGCATGGACGCGCCGTTGACCGATGAGAACTTCGGCGAGCTCGCGATGAGGTGCTCCGGCGAGCGAACCGTCGAGCGCACGAAGAACGAAGGACAAACGAACGCCGCGCTTTTCCGGCGCAAACAAGCGGGGGGGCAACTGTTGCCCTAGACTGAGAGCATTGAGGCACTCCAGTCCCCTCAGTCGATGCTTTAAAAGCACCGCGGGCCAGATGGCTTGCGTATGCAGGCAAACAGGGTGGAGGATATTCGCGCCCGAGACGGCGAGCTGCAGCGCGTGGTCCGCATTGCGAAGAAGAACATGCTGGCTCTTGTCGGGCGCCAGCAGGACGATTGCACGACAGGGCAATGCCGAGAGTTCGAACGGCGGTGTCGGCGACGAGGCAGGCAACCGTTCCGCAATGACCGGCAGCACATGGACGCACCAGAGCGGACACCAGAATACGACCGAAGCGCGGCCACAAGACTCCGCGAAACAGAACACCCCAGCGTGACAGGTCGCCGGCCGACGCGACCATATCGAGAAAGGATTGGAGAGACCAAGTCTTGCAATGCTGGCGCGCAGCGGTCAGATCGCGCTGGAACGCTGGATTGCGGCGTAAGAACTCCCAAGCCCACTCCCGCAGCGTCAGGCCAGCGGTGTAGTCGTATGATCTTTCATCCCGCCAATCGGCCTGATCCGCGCCAGTCAGGAGATTCATGACTGACATCCCCTGCCCGCGCCTGCGTGCGTCGAAACATTATGCCACTTCGCAAAGCATCGGCGTAGGCAGCAGACGTCGAAGACCCCGTTTCGTTGAAGCGTCAGCCATCGCCACTGTCGGCGACAGAAGATGTGCCCAAATTGCCACCAGACCGTCGAACTGGCACAGCGACGGCCAGCGCGACCTGGAATTGATCCCGTAACAGTCATCGGCTCCTGCGTCGCGATCCAGACGTCCCTTGAAGGCGCAGTAGCGCGGCAGTGGATCGCACGCTGCTTGTCGGCAAGTTGTCGTAGCGGCGGCGCCATAGGCACGGTCATCGGAGGGTCTCCTGCGGCAAGCTTTCGCCATTGGAGGCCAATCTCCCCGCTAGGGCAGCCTGTGCAGTTGCACAGGTGAAGCGGATCAATCAGGGGGAGCCATGGCGGAAACTGGATGATGGCGGCTTGAGGAGAGCGGCGTATCGAGGCGGGTGATGAAGCCTGCCAGTACCTCTCAAGGAGAGTGATACGCCATGAACGAGACTATCAACACATTGTTCGCCTTCGTCAGCCCGACGAAATCGATGATACCCTGACGGATGTACTTCGCAGCGGCGCGCGCAAATTGCTTGCGCATGCGATCGAGATGGAGGCCGAGGCGTATGCCAAGGCGGTCGACTGCCTGACGAAAGATCATATTGCGTCGCTGGCGCTCTACGATTTCCCCGCCCAACACTGGGATCATCTGCGAACGTCCAATCCCATCGAAAGCGTCTTTGCAACCGTTCGCTATCGCACGGTGCGTACCAAGGGCTCGCTATCCTCGAAAACCGCCCAGCTGATGGTCTTCAAGCTGTTGGCCGCGGCCAGGAAGTGGCGACGATTGAAAGGACAAAATCAGTTGCCGAAACTCATCGCAGGTGCCAGGTTCCTGGACGGAATCCAGGTCATCGAAACGAAGCCGCAGAGCGCCGCTTGATCAGCCTCGTCACCCAAATTCCAGCATAGCTCCATCGGAACTGCCAGCCTTCCTTGCCGATCAGGCGCATATCAGCGCTGACGATACCGAGGACGGCGATGGCGGTCACCTCCAGGCCGCCGAGTAACGACCCTCAAAACACCGCACTGGTCGAGGCCAGCCTGAACCGGTATCTTGTGCCTGCCCTCGGGAGTCGCTCTATCCACCATGTGATCGACACCGACATTGCTAACGTCACCAAGAAGATCGTCGCCGGGGGTCACCCGCAAGCGGCTAACACGGCCTTCTGGTGTATGCGGGCATTTTTCAACTGGTGTCGCAAACCGCCGCAACGGCTCATCCGCGGTTTCCCCGCGAGGGATTGGAAAATCCGGATCCGGCCCCGATCGTCAAGCGCAAGCGAGTGGTGAACGATGCCGAACTGGCGGCTATATGAACGGGCTGTGAGCCCGAACCGGGCGATATCGGCTATTCGTTCGGCTCCATCGTCAAGCTGCTCATTCTGACCGGACAGAGGCGTACGGAAGTTGCCGCGATGCGTTGGTCCTCAACCTTGAAGCCGGAACATGGAACTATCGGGTGACCGCACGAAGAACGAAGAGCCTACGCTTATTCCGCTGCCCACACTGGCGGTGTCGGTCCCCCAGACGGTACCGAAGACCAATGACACGTTTTTTTCCCTGCGAGGGGCAACGAAAGAAGCCACTTCTCAGGCTACGCGAAGGGCAAGAAGGCTCTAGACGGCAAGGTCAATACTGACGGGGTGGCTTTGGAGAACTGGACCCTTCACGATCTGCGCAGGACGCTCGCGACAAATCTCGGCAGGCGGCAGGTATTGCCACACGTCATCGAGCACATACTGAATCACAAGGCGGCGTCCTTGACAGACATTGGCGAAATCTACAATCTCTATAGCAAAGTCAAGGAGAAGCGCGAGGTGTTGCAGATGTGGTCAAATCACATCGAATGGCTGATCAAGCAGGCTGCGGATGACGCTCTGGCGGCGTAGCTGCTGGCATGGGCGGAAGATGCGGCGCAACAATCGTCAGAGCCTCATCGAATTGGAGATCATGCTTGACCAGCAAATGCGCGGCCAATGCTTCGATGGCCGACCAGTGATCGAGTACTAGCCGGGCCGTGCAATCTTCGATCCGCCCCCAATCGGGGCGGCGCGGCATCAGGAACCGCAACTCACCATAGATTCGCTTGGCATCCGCGTAGTCGCAGCTCCCCTCATTCCCATCGGACGCATTCATCGCCATATCGCGCGGGTCCAGATAGCCTTCGAATGCGGAGTCTGCAAAAGGACCTGCCAGACACGCAACTATCTCCCGGATCGCATCATCGCGTTCCAAACATCGATCCATATCGTCCTCGAAAATCGGCTTTCGCTTCGAGGTGAATCCTTGCGCTGAATAAAAACCCGCGCCTTCGACAACACCACCGCACTCTCCGTCACCGGCGTCGGGGTAAATACTAACACTTGAGAAAGCAGGGAGTTCACGGTCGTCGTCGAACGTCTGACGGTGCAAAACGATGGCGGCCACCGCGTGCCCGGCTTCGTGATGCGCCACAAGCGGCAGATATTGGGAGGCTACATTCATGCGGTGCGGCTCTCAGGTCTAGTTTGCTTTTGCGCATAGGACCGCAATTGTCGTGCCAACTGGGAAAATCGTTTCGGGCAATGCGATCGCTCCGATAGCGTTGCGTCTCCTGTCTGACATTGTTGGGAAGTCGACACGCGCCCGTCGCAATGCGGTCGACCTTCCGCGCGAGTTGGGTGACCCGTGAAGGCGGCCGACCAGGACGATGTTGCGCTGATCGGCGACGAAGGCGCGGCCGGGCGAGATCGCGCATCAGGGGGTGACCGGCGTGTCGGCGAAGTCGAAGTCGTCGATGTCCTTGGCCAGCGGCAACTTGGCGACAGCGAACTGGTATTTGATGGAGCGGGCCTGCTTCTCCGATATCTCGGCCTGCAAGAGATCACCGACAATCCTGGGCGGCTCGTGCCGTCGCTTGATGGCGACGCGCCCATGATCTCGTCATAGGCTCTGCGCATTCCGTAGAGCTTCAGCGCTCCCATCAGTTCCAGTACCTCGGTGCGTTCCATGGCTGTTTGTCCTCCTGAGACTGTCATAGCGGGTGCAGTCGGCGACACTCGTGAGCTAGCTTCAGCGCTTGGGGAATGGAAAGGATCGTGCCCGGCGCCGGATCGCGGCTGCGGGCCAGGATGTTGAGGATCACCGGCGCCGACGATGCACCGTGCTCGATGGCTTCCTGACAGGCGGCCTCGACCGCGCTCAATCCGTCGGTCAGCACCCAGGTGAGGATCAACACCATCTGCCGGTCGACGTCATCAACCGCCTTGAGCTGCGCCGCACCTTCTCCATTGCCGACCGCACGACCCAGCTAAGGAACGGCGCGCGCCGTGTGCCAGGGATCGTAGACGACCTCGTTGCGGCCAAAGGAGCGAACGTGTTCTCCCACGACCACGCCATCCTCTGGCGGATGCGATCCGATCGACATAAGCATGGATCTCGACGGGCCGACCGACGGCACTCGACAGCACCGAGTATTTGTTGTTGTCGAAGCGCACCGTGCAGGTCTTCGACACCGACGGGGGAATGCAGTGGAAGCCGTCGAAGCGACCGGCAGCCGCTCCCGCTGCGGCTTGGCCGCATTCGCCGACAGCAGCCGGTCCCGCGTCTCACGCCGAGCTCCCATGCGGGGATAGGGCTGGTGCTTGCGCTCGTAGCGGAACTCCGTCTGCTCAGAACGCAGGACCTTGCGCACCACCTTGCGCGAGATCTTCAGCTCACGGCAGATCGCCTTGATCGACTTCCCCTGGACCAGCGACAGCCGACGTATCTTTGCAATCGTCTCTAAAACCAACATCCAAAACACAAATGCCTCCGATCAAGCCGGAGGCATCTTGATGACCCCATCGTTAAAGGGTCCCGTTTGGACGAAAATCACCCTTTAAACAGGGTCCCCATTCCACGAAAAATCAATGCACTACCTTCCAAAGCTGCGAGAGATCGCCACCGACCGCTTTGAAGGGGCTTTCGGCGGTCTCGTCAGCGAGGTTGTGGCATGAAGAAACATCAATCCACAGCATTGGGCCGAAGCATGCCACGGGCTCATGCCGCGGGAGAGCGGGAAGATATTCTTGAAAGAAGCGGTCTCCGACATCAATACCGACAGGATGGGCAGCTTTCTCACATCACTTGAGGTCGAGCGTGGCAGTTGCGACCCGCAATGCAAGGCTGGCGGCGATGGATGCCTTTGCGCGGTTCCTGATTTCGGAGCACCCCGAATATTAGGATACGCTGCAACTGGTGGTGACACTTCCCTTCAAGAGAGCGCGTGGGTGGCACCTGTCGAATATCTCGATGAGCCCGGAAATCAAGAGCGTCCTGGCGCGTATCGACCGCCGCACGCCTTCTGGACAGCGGGATTACGCTCTGTTTTCGCTGATGTTCAATACGGATGCACGAGTTCAGGGATCCTGACTCTTCGATTGTGACCTTCGTCTGGTATCGCCCTGTCCCGCCGAGCAAAGCAACGACCGCCCCACACTGCTCACCCGGTTCGGTGTTCGATACTTGCTGCGCACACATGGCTGCGGGCGAAGGAACCACCCTGGCGGAAAAAAGCATCCATCATCGCCCTTTGCGGGACACGACGGCCATCCACCTCGTCAAGGCGGGTGTTGACATCGCCACCATCAGTCGATGGCCAGGCCACTCGGGCTGAACTAACGATGCGCTACGCCCAGGCCGGTATCGATATGAAGCGGCAAGCGCTCGAACAAGTCTTCCCCGACGTGATGTCATCGGCAAAAGATCAGACGATCATCGCTTTGATGGCTGGATGTTTGGCTGGCTGCACCGCTTGTAGACGCTCAGTTATGTGGAGTTGTATCGCGGGAAGTCGCGCGTCTTGGGCTTTTGCGATGTCAGCTCCACATCTCTCCGCAGTGCACGTTGTCACTGTTGAAGAGCCGTTTGTTCAATCTTCGTCCTGGCACGGCAAGGGTTGTCCATATTGTGGGCGTCTTACGCTTGCCGAGCTTGTCCGAAATCCAGCGCCGGATCAGGCGTGAACACTGTTGCGTAGTTCGTCAGCCAGAGCGCGGAGAACGTCGGCGCTTCCTTCCAGCGCCGTAAAAGCGTAGGGATTGAGGAACTGTCGGCCCCAGAACAGATTGCGATCTGTGCCGGATAGCGTAGCTTCCTCGCTAACACGCGGCCAATTCTCCGCAATGCATCGGAGCTGGCCTTCAACAATCGCAAGAGCTTCCGGCGCGCTGAGCAGGAAGTGATGCGCGGCTTCAAGGCAGGACGCTATCCGGCTCATGCGGTTATTGCCGCTGATGAGCATGGCCTGGCTGGCCTCCTGGCCACTGCGGGCCTGCGGACAAATATCGTACGCAGGCGTGAGGGTGAGCTTAGCCCCATCCCAGAATGCCGCATGGTTGCGGGCATGATCGTCGGTGTTGCCGCAAAGTATGTTGAAGACAATGCGGCTGAATAACTCGCGCAGAGTTTCCGACGGCGCGGTGAATCGGTGGCGAATGATCTCCGCCAAATCCTGGTAGCTGGCGTAACGCGCCATCATCTCATCGAGCGCGAGCATCGTCAGCGCTGAGACCATGGATTTGCGTTGCCAGCCGCCCGTGACCTTGATCCGGTCGAATCGCTCGACGAGCAACACGTCGTTGCCTGCGGCGCGAACGAGCGAGACGGATGCCGCTCTGATGCCGCACAAGGCGGCAAGCCGCATGGCTATGAATTCTCCTTTGACGACGCTGTAAAGGTCGGCAGACGAGGAAAATTTCGCGACATGCTTGACGGCGTCATCCTCGATCAGCGCCTTTGGCCTTGCGCCGCCGATCGAGCTGCCGTGATGCAGCGCCTGATCTAATTCGGGGGTGAGCGGAATACCTTTCTCTACCCGCTCCGCCGATTGGACAAGCTCTTCGAGAGTGGCATTGGCCAGTGCGCGCGGCTCGTAATTCGTGGGCGAAAACTGAAAATCGAGCGCGCCGATGCGGTCCGAGCCTGATTCCAGCAGGAACGTCAGTTCTGAAATATCGAGCCGCGCGATTTCATCGCCCTTCACACCGAATTTGCGGTTTAGGATAACCCGTCGTCCCCAGGCATCGGGGGCAGCATCGCGGATGCATCCCGGCATGGTTAGGCCAGGAAGCAAAGGCAATTCGCCTGCCTTCAGGGGCAGTTCCGGGAGATAAAGCGGGATCGCGCTGCCCAGTTCACGAAAGCTCCTGCCATAGTTGAAGCTGACGAGTCCGTCATGGGCATATAGCCGCCCGGCGACAACCGGCGCGGTCTCGCCCGGCAGCCAGACCCAGACATAGGCTTCGTCGTACTTGGGGACCTTAGAACTCATCGACGATCTGCTTGCCGGCCTTGTAGACGTGCTTCGGCAGCAGCGCGATGCGATCGTCAATGCGGCCTGTGAGGGCTGTGATGCCATTGCCGTCGGCATCGAACAGCTTCACACCGACAATGGCAGCAGCTTCGAACATCAGTCCGATTTCGACTTTGGGATCGCCCTTCTCGATGCGCTGCAGGGTGCTGCGTGAAACACCGATTCTCTCGGCTAACTCCTGTGCGGTTAATCGGTGCTGCATCCGGCCCAGCCGGATGGTCTTACCGAAAAGGCCAAGCGCTTCCATCGCGTAGCGCGAATAGGTGCGTTTATGCGCTGCCGTCATTCGGGTCTCCGTGACCTATGCATGATCCATATCACCATCTTTCGACCTTTATATAGGTAATGTCGCAGAGCGACTGCCAAAGTCAAGACTCCGTATCGTATGACTCAATCCCCCTGATTCGACTTTATATGCAGCAAGAGTTCGCATCACGGCTACGTTCGGAAAGCCAGGTAGAATGCGACGGGAGACGCAAGCGTTACACGTCCGAACAAGGAAGGCGAATATTGCCTACGGCTCCTGCACAACCGGCCAGCTCTGCGCGCCTCGGGCGAGGCGGAGATCTGGCGCTGGATCGCGGACAGCCTTGAGACGCCTCGCATGAGTCATTCGATGGGCGGTCCCTGGTGCGAGGCCGAGGCGCTCGACTACTGGCCGACATCCTCGGCGGCGGGACTCGCAGCCGGCTATACCAGCACTTTTCGACCGCATACGCGCCCAGCTTCTCTCCGAAATCATTGCCAATGAGCGCGAACCTCACGCGATCGCCGAGCTGGCCTGGCGGCGCGGAATCTACGGCGTATTCGAGACCGCCCAAGGGAGCCTGACCAGCGTAACGCCCTCCGATCTAAGCGCCTTCCACAAAGCCGCTTTCGCCCGCGACGGGCTGCATGTGGCGGTCGTAGGCGACATAGATGCCAAAGCCCTGAGAGCAAGGCTCGACCAGCTGTTCGGCGATTTGCCTCAGAAACAGGCGCTCGCCCCCGTACCTGATGTCACCCCGAAGCGCCGAGCGGACGCAGGTCGCATACGCCCTCCACCAGACTTCGCTCCAGCTGGCCTTTCCCGCCATTGGACGCAACGACCCGGAATTCTACGCGGGACAGCTGATGAACGATATAGTCGGAGGCTCACGATTTACCTCACGTCTGTTCCAGGAAGTGCGCGAAAAGCGCGGCCTTGCCTACGGTGTCTCGTCCAGCTTGGAAGGCTACCAGCATTCCAACATGCTTGTCGTGACGACGTCGACGCGCGCCGACAGGGCGGCCGAGACGCTCGACCTGATAACACAACCAATCAACGAGCTGGTGGACACAGGCCCAACAGCGGCCGAACTCGAAGCGAGCAAGAAGTATCTGATCGGCGCCTATGCTATCGACAATCTGGGTTCCTCCAGGTCGATTTCCGCCACGCTTGTCGGGTTGCAGCTCGACAAACTCGGCATGGACTACATCCAGCGCCGCCCGGCCCTCATCGAGCAGGTGATCCTCGACCAGGCAGGGCGGCGGCGAAGAAGCTGCTTTCGGCCGGGCGTTGGCCCGTGACAGCGAATAATCCCACGCTCTACAATAGCTGAAGGACTCGCCGAACTACGTGTGGCTGATCCGATTATGGTGTGGCAGAATGAACGCCTTGAGACTGCCTGCGCGCCCTCGCAGACCAGGTTCTCTCCCGTGATTCGATTTCCCGCCCCGAAGAATGCCGTCGTTCCGAGAAAGTATTCTAACTTTTGCGTATACCAAATACGGGAAAGTTAGAAACTCTTGAATATGATGATTATGCTAGCTTTCCCGTATCTCAGGGAACTTTAGAAATGGCCCTTCACCTCGTTGTGAAAACATCGATAAAACCCGCAGCCACTATCAGGCTGAAACGGGCAAGCTCGTCCAGTTAATGCGCGGCATCTATCTCGATGCCGGGGAGGATATCGAGGCCATGATACTCAAGCACGCCATCGCCAAATACCTGTATCCCAACGCTTACCTCTCGGCGGCGAGCGCTGTGCTTCTCGGCCCGACCCGGGATGGCCGCCTGTTCCTGAGCGGGCGACGAATACAGCGCACGCGCTTGCGCTTGCTGGAAATCATTCAGAACGCAGCTCCCGACCACCCATCAGTCGCTCAAGCGGTTGTCGATGATGGAATGGGAGAATTCCGGATCGACGTCTCCTCGATGCGCCAGCGCTTCCTCGAAGCTTTCCGCCTGCGCAGCGAACACGCGGCATCCATCGGCGAGACGATGCGCGAGGCAATCGCGAACCGCCTCATAGAACAATACGGCAGCGCCCAGGGCGCTGCCGACGCGACATGGGCGCTTGCCGGCGCGAACCAGCGGTATCGCGAGGGCGAGCACGCCGAGCGCTTTTTCCTCCGCCCTCCACTGACCACAGAACCCGCACGCAACGAAGCCGCGCTCGATCTGATCGTGGCGTGGCACGGCTAGGTGCAATGTTTGCCCTCGCGCAGCAAGCCGGCTTTTCCTGACGTCGTCGTCAACCTGGGTCTATGCGACCGAAGGTGGTCGCGTGGGGCCGCGAACTCTGCTCCAATGCCAAGGTCCGAAAGATCAGCTTTACAGGCTCCACCGCGGTTGGCCGACTGCTCATGCGCCAGCGCTCGGACCAGATCAAGAAGGTCAGCCTCGAGCTCGGCGGCAATGCGCCCTTCATCGTCTTCGATGACGCGGATATTGACGCTGCGGTTGACGGCGCGATCCAGGCGAAGTTCCGCAATGCCGGCCAGACTTGCGCGTTTCATCGAACCGGCTTTACGTCCAATCGAGCGTTCACGATGAGTTCGTCGAGAAGTTCGTGGAGAAAGTCCGGCACTTATCGGTTGGCGACGGCTTCGCTCCGGGAGTGGACGTCGGACCACTCATCGACATGCATGCTTTGGCCAAGATCGAGTCCCACATCGCAGATGCCGTTGCCAAAGGTGGGATAATTCGATGCGCGGCCGAACATATCGGCAAGGATGGCACCTTTTTCAAACCCACAGTCTTCACCGAGATCTCCAGCATCATGGCGGTTGCGCAAGAGGAGACTTTCGGGCCGTTGGCGCCGATCATCCGCTTCCACGATGCGGATCAGGTCATCTGTGAGGCAAACGACACGATTACGGGCTCGCCGCCTATTTCCATGCCTCGAACCTGAGGCGTGTCTGGCGCGTGGCCGAGGCATTGGATGGCATGATTGGCATCAATACGGGCGTATGTCTTCGGAAGCGGCGCCCTTTGGCGGCTTGAAGCAGTCCGGCATCGGGCGGGAGGGTTCCCGCCACGGGCTCGAAGACTACCTCGGAATGAAGTACCTCTGCATGGGTGGAATCTAAATGACGTCGCCCCGAGTTTCTCCAGTTTTGGGTTCGTTTCCGGCGTGGGTTGTGCGCTGCTGGGCGGGTGAAGCGACGGGCGCTGGCGCGGAACCTTTCGCATAGCGCAGCGCGAGCGACCGTCGCGGGTTGAAGGTGGTGGCGAACTCGGCCGATGTCTGCCAGGCGATTTGGGAGTGCGGCCGCGCGGTGTTGCAGTCGGCGCGCCACAGGCGATAGCGATGCTTGCCATGCGCATGGAATGCCATTCGACCGGTTCTGATCCGCGCAGGAGAGGATGGCGTTCGAGATGAACTCGCTGGCATTGTCACTGACCAGTGATGAGCCGGTTCAATTCCCGGGCAACCAAGTGCCCTCGACCGTGCTGAATAGCGCGCCTTTGCCATACCGGCGGATTAGCGCGGCCGACCTTACTTCGGCATGATGCGAGCAATTTCTGCACCAGGCGCGCGACGTATGCCACTCCCTCAGATCGCCCAGCGATACGTCTGGGCCTGCATGTTTGCTGCCTTCTGCGATGGCTTGCCGACACTTTCGGCTCGCCGGGTGTGATGATCTTCTTCTGCGTCTTTCCCTCTCGGCGATATTGCCGTTCGGCCGTCCCGACCAAGGCCAAACCTCGGGCCGTTTTCCCGTTCCCGGGTAGAGCTTGAACGTCTCGTCGATGATGTCTCTGGCGTGCTGCGAGCTCAACGCCGAGGCGCTTGGCATCGATGCATGGCGCGACATGATTGCGGCGGTGTCGCACGGGTTCGACGGTTTGGGCTTCAGGATCGTGCGGATGGGCCACGCTTTTCTGGCGGCGCGAAACACGGGCAATGCGCGTTCAAAACCTGACAAAGGCAGAAATTTGTCAGGTTCAATCCAACCGCCATCCGGGCACTACGGAGGTTTTTCAAAGCATATTCATGCACTTGCGCGCTGAGCCCGCTGGCATGGACCTTGCAACGCTTGCAGCAGGACGGTATGCAATGGAGCAGACGAGGATGTTCTCTCCCCTGAACCGTGTGCCGTCTCTGAGAGGGAAATAAGCTCGTGCAGAAAATCTCACAACCTTTGACAACGGCTTTGGAGAACAACGTGGTGTTGCAGATCGAGTCCCCGGCTCCTTCGATTCAAGCGGAAACCTGGCTGCGTGGCGAGCCCCTCACCAGCTTCGAGCCTGGCAAAGTGTACATCGTCGAATTTTGGGCAACTTGGTGCGGTTCGTGTGTGGACGGGATGCCCCATCTGATGCAGCTGCAGGAGAAATACAGGGAAAGCGGCGTTGAGATCGTAGGAGTCGCGGCTAGTGAACGCGCTCCAACGGCCGATGAGGCCCGAAGCACGTTGGACGCTTGGTTGACGGAAAAGTTCCCGAATCTGAACTATCGGATCGCATTCGACTCGACAGGCGAAATGGACAAGCTTTGGATGGAGCCCAGCTTTTCTTTCTGGATTCCCACCAGTTTCGTGGTCGACCGAGACGGCTGCATCGCCTTTATTGGTGCACCGACGGAACTCGATGAGGTCTTGCCGAAGGTGCTTAACGGCAGCTGGCGCACCAGCGATAAAGCAAAATCCGCCGATGCGGAGCGGATCGCGGAAGGCGAACCCATAGCGCGCGAACAAGCGCTGAAGAAGCCGATCAATGACAGATATCGGGCGGCGGTGGAGAAAAAGAATTGGAGGACGGCGCTCTCGGCGATCGAAGAAGGCATCGCCTTGATGCCGGACAACCTCGGTTTCCGCCGTTCTCATGTGAATCTGTTGCTTCACAAAATGAAGGACATGCAGGTCGGCTTGCCCGTCATGCGCCAATTCGTTCGCGACGCGATCAACAGAAACTCCGAGAATTGGATGGTTGCGGCGTTAGACGAGCTCTTCTTTCCGAACTATGACCATTCGCACTTTCCGTCTGCTGAGCGCTTGGCGATGGGAAAACAGCTGTCCGAACACATCCTGGCACTGAATCCCCCGGAAAGCGACAAACGTAAGCTCCTGCCCTATCGTTTGGCAGCCCTCTACTATCACGAGAGCGGCAACAAAGATCGGGCGATCGAGTTGATCGAACTGGCACTGAAGTCGCAGGGCGGTCCGGAGCTTATCCGGGACGAAGATGAACAGCGCGAAATATCCCATTTGCTGCAGTTCCTGGCCTACTTCAAGGGTGAGAAGGTTTGTTACGGCGCTCTGTGTGCGGTTCCAAACAATGGCCGATTCGACAGCTGGTATACCGTTTGCGGCTGACCGCCAGCTTATGTGAGGGACAGAACTGGCCGGGCGGACAGCTCTTGATGCGAACGGCGCAAACCCCGCCCGGCTTGCGAAATCACCTGGGCCGCTCTTTTGGACCTAAGTCCGAAGGACTGCGGCCTTGTACGATGCCCGCCTTTGTTTAGGCGGGCTATGAGCTGAGCTACGGGTTTTGCCCGCTACTAACCGTTCGCCAGCCTGGCGCAGGTGCCTCTCAACACCTCCACCACACCAAGGTTTCATGCCGGTAGCGAATTCGATCTTGGCGGCATGGCCATTAAGCACATGGGAGGGCCTCGCTGGCGGCATGCCTGTGATCTGGTACTGCAGCCCACGCTTGCCTCCGCCAGCGGTTCGATGAGGCAGCCTGTCGCACAATTGATATCAGGACTTCAATGCCGGAACACCGGACCCACCCTCAATTCAATAAATGAGGTGTCGCGTACCACGGTTGGCTGCTTGATCCAGGCAATTCAGGCCGCCGTCATCCTCAATGAGGTGACCTCGACCAGAGCCTCGGCCTTGAATGGCATGATGCAGGTGCATGGGATGGCGGCCACCGTCATTTTCGTCGATCCGAACGGAATTTCTTGCAACCGGTTTGCGGCTTTATCCAACACGCAAGGGCCGCGCTGTCGACAGTCTCCCAACGCACCAAAAAGGCAACTGTGCAGAGCAAGCCTTCTATCCATCAATCTCCCTTTTGAAAATCATCATATCTGTGACCAACACTGCGATATTTTTCGCGGCGGAAGGAGCCAGGCACAGTCATTTCCATGCGCAACAGCATTTCTAAGTTTCTCAGCTCGCCGGAACACGTCGGCGGCCGATGTCGCGCTCCGGGGGAGCTCTATTCCTTTTCGAACAACATCAGATTTGTCGCAGAACTGAGTGAATAGGATCTCGTCCACAAATCCATCATCACTCTTCGCATCGGCGATCACTTGAGAAATCTTCTTTCTTCTTTCGGCGCTAAGCTTCTCCAGCCAGCGGCCCGGCGTTTCGAAGCGTCTCCTTATCGCATCCGCCATGGACGCTGCTCGCACTGGCAATTTCTGCATGTCTGAAATGCTGACGAGACCTTCGGTCTGGCGTCAGGAAACAACTAGCCGACACGGCCTTTGGTCGGCGTCTCGGATGAAGTCTAGAATGCTTGCGTCGGCTCCAACCAACGTCTCTTCTGGAGCGGAAACACGCTCAGAGATTTTTCCACTCGGCGGTGTCGCGTCGAAGAAGCGTTCTGCAAAAGAATAGTCCCCCGAAACCGCCGTCATGAACCACAGGGACATAGCTGTGACGAATTGATATTTCGCGTAGTTACATCGGAAACCGACTCGCAAGTCATAAGATGAGCTCTAGTGTCATTATCATTCCAACCGTAAGGCCTCCCTGTAGCGTGCCAATTTCCGGACTTACGTCGGCGAGTTCTTGATAATCGTTTTTTCCGCACGAAACTTAAGGTCCCATAGGAGAAGGCGAGGAAATCAATGCACGGTAGCAACGACGAGCCTGTCTCTCGAGAAATTGTAGAAGCGAGAATCAATTCTGAGTTCCACGTTTGAAGGCCGATTCCCAGTGCAGCGTCTGGACCCGGAGGCGTCTAGGAATCCAACAGCGGCATTCAACCAGAACCGAAATTCACCCACGTCGAAATGCGCAATGTTCGAGCGTATGGTCTCAGCGGCATGCTTTTCATGGACCCGCGCCAGCTTGCAGATTGTCATTGCCAGCATGATTGGCTGGCTGTTAGCCCGCTCCCACAGGAAGTCGTCGTCTAGAAATGCTGCTTCGTCAGCATCCGAAAACTCGAATCCACTACTGTCCCGTACCTCGGCAAGATTTTCATAGGGATGACTGTGGAAATCACCGATGAGCGTCAAGTGTGGTGCCCATCGATCCATCAGTTCGCTCTTCAGGCGGACAGCCTGATTGTTGGGCTTCACGCTGTTCCGTGATCGCTCGGCTGAAATGCTGAGACTCATAAGATCGACATGGAAATGGGTCGTTCCTTTCGAGTCCTCGCGACTGAAGCCCCAAAGATACCCCAGCGTTTCCAGCTTTGTTCGGCGCGGACGACCATCTCCGAGAACATAGGCTTCCAGTGTGGCAAGCGTAATAGTGTGACGAGCTGCATCAGAAAGGGAAATGGTGAAATTCATCGTGCGTTACCTGAAGGTGCCTCCGATTCGTTTCCGATCAACGGCCAGCCACGATCCTCACGGGGGCTTTGCTGGTCCAAATCGCGACATATCCTTGCATTTCAAAATTCGCAAGATTATAGCGATTGCGGAGGTGCGACATGTCGACTCCCACCATCAGCATCCGTTTGAAAGCGCTGCGCAGACAGCGCAACCTCTCGCAGGAGGAGGCCGCGCGTCTGTTCGGCTTCAAGGACCGCCAGACCATTTCCGCCATCGAGACGGGCGAGCGGCGACTTTCGGCCGAGGAACTCGTTCGCGCCGTCGAAATCTTTCGCGTTCCGCTGGACTTTTTCACCGATCCGTTTCTGCTCGTCGGCGAAGGTAAGTTCTCCTGGCGTCAGAACGGCGTCATCGGTCGTGCCCTACTGGGTTACGAAGAAGACGCGGGCCGCGTGATCGCGGCATTCCGTACGCTCGCGCCACAAGTGGGCAGGGAAGCTCCGCTGCTGAGGTGCTCGCTCGGTCTTTCAAAAGAATCCAGCTACGAGGATGCATCGGCTGCGGGCGACCGGTTCGCCGGCGAATATAAGCTAGGAAACGTGCCTGCCGCTCGCCTCGCCGAGGTCATGGAGCGGGATCTCGGAATGCTGGTCCTGATGGTTGATCCGATCGAAGGCGTGTCGGGCGCCGCCTGCCGCCTGCCGGAACTGGATGTCGTGTTGATCAATCGCCGCGAGGTTGCGGGTCGCCGCCATTTCGACCTCGCTCACGAGCTTTTCCACATCCTCACCTGGGACGCGATGCCGCCGGATCATGTCGAAGATGTCGTGCCCAAGAAACGTAGCCGGGTCGAGCAACTCGCCGACAATTTCGCCTCGGCTCTCCTCATGCCTTCAACTGTGCTTGGCAAGGTTGGCGATTGGTCCGAATTGGCAGGCGACGAACTCATCGTACGGCTGAACGCGGTCGCAGATGAATTGAGGGTCACGGCTTCCGCATTGCGCTGGCGGCTGGTCGGCCTTGACTGGATCGACAAGGATATTGGCAGGGGTATCGCCGAAGATCGCCTTCGCAACAACGGCCGTAGCAAGCCCGCCGAAGAGCCGCTGCTTCCGCTGTTCTCCCCGACGTTCGTCGAGGTGATCGGCAAGGCTGTCAATGAGGGTCGTGTGGCGATGAGGCGCGTATTGCACCTGCTCGGCATCTCGATCGACGATCTTGCGGACCTCTTTGCAGTTCACAGCGTGGAAGCGCCATACGAGTTGTAGGCGGGTGAATGCCGCGGCACCGAAGTTCGTTGCTGGTCGATACCAACGTCATCATCGAGTGCTGGCGTGTGTCGGCATGGAAGGCGCTGACGAGCGGGTACCCGGTGGAGACGGTCGAGATGTGTGAGATCGAAACCCAGACAGGGCTCCAGAGGCGGCGGCCCGAACAGCAGATCGAAGCTAATGTTCTGAGAGAGACACTTAAAGCCGTACATCCGGTCAGCGACATTGAACGCGCGAGCGCGCTATTGCGTGACGACCATATGCGCTTTCTGGACGCCGGAGAGCAGATGCTCTGGACACACCATCACGCGCAGCGACGCTTGGCTCCTTTGCGGTCCGGATAAGGCGAGTCTTCGCGTTGGGCTGCGCCTCGGCTTGCGCGACAGACTGGTCTCGTTGGAGCGGCTCCTCGCCGATATCGGCCATCGTCCGAAGGTCCTGTTAAAGATGCCTATACCCAAAAATGGCTCGACCAGACGCTGCGCAGCTTTACCTTGAGAGACCGACACCATGACGAATTCGCTCGAGGTACGAAACAAGCTGATCGACATCCTCCGCCGCGACCTAGTCGGCCCGAATCCTGACCTTGATCAGAATCTCGCACGCGAAGTTTGACCGAGAAGCAATCGCTGGGACGCCGGGGGCTTTATCGTTCCCGCCTACGACGGTGTTGCGCCTGTGATACCTGACGGCGAGGAAACCATCGAAGAAACCGCCGACGACCTTCTCGCCAGTGAGATGCTGGACTCCGCTGTCGAGGGGGAGGTCGAGGAGAAGGATTCGACTGACCAACCACCGCGGGACAGGTTTCTTCCGTCGTCGATAGGGTTGACGGTGGTTCTTCCGCAAACGGTGAGTCAAGTCACGCTGCGCGCAACATGGGGGAACTATAAGACGGAGCCCCCATTGCCCGATGCGCTCCTCATTCCCGAACTGTCGGGAAAGGGCAAGCCAAAGCCAGAAAAGCCCGAGAACCTCCGTTGGGTTCGGGTTCCCGGCGAAGCCGCGATCGTCCTCGACGTCACTCGGAACCAGTCCGGAATCCTGCTGCCGGAAAGCGCTGACTCAGAGGCCGGGCGGCGGCATCGAAGTCGCCGTTGACACCGTGTGCTCCGTCAAAAGACTCCGGAGGGGGCTGAAGAGCGTCTGCGCGTCATCACCGTCTTCTTGGTAAACCGTCGACGGAGCACAAAGGCTCCGTACAAGGACGTGGCCTACGCGTTCCAGACCCGGATCGAGCTCGAATGTGCGGATGGATTTTATCCGCGCAGCGACCTGTCCACCTACCAGTCCGATGATTTCGACCTTAGGCTGGGCGATCTCCATTATCGCGATGTCCGCGAATATGCCGTTGGTCGCAACACATCTGCAGGCTGGCAAGAACGGCTTGACGCGACGAACGATCCGCTCCCCGTGACGCGTGTTTGGACCGATTTCCTTCCGCAGCAGGAGGTGGAACGTGTCGTCCCGGCAAGGAGCGATGGCGTCGAGTTCGGCATGGAGGCTCTCGCTCGGGCTGCCGTTTCCGGAGCCGAAGCGGTCAGTGCAGCCTTGGATTCACTGCCTGAACTTTACGCCGAGTGGCGGCGGAGTCAGGAAGGACTGATGACAGGGCTTGCGCCGAGACGGCTAAAGACGGGCCAGGCGCTTCTGGAAAATGTTGACACCGCCGGCAGCAGGATTCGCGATGGGATAGATCTCCTTAAGCGTGATACGATGGCGCGTGAAGCATTCGGCCTGATGAATACGGCGATGGCGATGGCCAACCGCCGGCGCGAGGCAGAAGAAGCTGCCGGGCGATGTAGACCCGCCAACATGGCGGCCGTTCCAGCTAGCCTTCGTCCTCCTCAATCTCGTTGGCGTGACCGACCGAAACAGTGGTGAGCGCGAGATCGTCGACCTGCTTTTTTTCCGACCGGCGGCGGCAAGACGGAAGCATATCTTGGACTTGCCGCCTATGCGATTGTGCCGAGGCGGCTCCGCGGATCTGGCGTGCTGGGTGCGGGCATCAGCGTCATCATGCGCTACACGTTACGCCTGCTCACGCCGCTGGTCTCGTCTGCGCGCTCGAACTCCTGCGGACCCATGATGACAATGGCCGGAAGACGCTTGGCGAATGGCCGATCGAGATTGGACTCTGGGTGGGCGGCGCAGCCTCACCGAACAATCCAGCCGCGAAATTCTTCCGGCAAGGACGCCGCGACGACCTGGCTGAAGCGGTACCAGAGCAGACCTAAGACGAAACCCCGGTGCCACTGAAGGCATGTCCCTGGTGTGGTGAGCCCTTCAAGCCAGAGAGCTTCCACTTCACGCCCAACAGGACAGCTCCGCAGAATCTAGTGCTCAAATGCGAGAACGCCGAATGCGACTTCACGCGGGATCGACACCTGCCGGTGCTCGTGGTGGACGAGCCAATTTACCGCCGTCTTCCCGCATTTCTCATCGCCACGGTGGACAAATTTGCCTCCCTTCCATGGATTGGCAAGAGCGGCGCATTCTTTGGACACGTAGATCGGCATGATCCGGACAAGGGGTTCTTCGGCGCGTCTGAGCCAGGCGAAGGTCGCCCCTTCGGAAACGGGCATCGGCTCGATCCGCCGGATCTTGTCATCCAGGACGAACTGCACCTGATCTCTGGCCCGCTTGGAACGGCGGCCGCACTCTACGAAACAGCGATCGACCTGCTGTCGTCGCGGCCGGGTCTTCATGGACTCATTCGTCCAAAAATCGTCGCCTCGACCGCGACCGTCCGAAGGGCGGAGAAACAGATCGCAGCCTTGTTCGATCGTTCGGAGACGGCCGTATTTCCGCCACCCGGCATCCACCGTACCGACAGCTTCTTCGCCAGCACTGTGCCATCGGCACGAGAGCCAGCCCGCCTCTACGTCGGTGTGGCGAGTCAGGGTCGCGGGCTTAAACTCCTCTTTCTTCGGAGCATGCAGACCCTGCTGGCAGGCGCGCAGGCATTGACTTCCAGCCCGACGCAAGAAGGGGAAGATGCCGCCGATCCGTATCTGACAGTGCTCACGTATTTCAATGCGCTTCGCGAGCTTGGGGGCGCTCGTCTGCTCGAATTCTGCACGGTGTCACCGACTGGCGCCGGAGTTGACCCGGGATTAGGAGGAGCACTCGTTGTCGGATTCTCGACGATGTCGGACATGTGACACAACGCTTCCAGAGCGATCGCATTGTTCCGAAACGATTTTCCCAGTTGGCACGTCGGTTGCGGTCCTATGCGCAAAAGCACTGCGATGCCGCACCGACTGGAAGAACTCATCAATGATCACGCTTTTCGAACATGTGGGCGCCGCTACCAACACTGAGCGTTCCCGATCAAACGGAAGCCATTCCACTTTCATTCCTCAGGTCGTTCGGACATGAACGCATTTGATGTCCGTCCAACGCTGGATGCTCCCGACGACGATCCCTATCTCTGGCTTGAAAATGTAGAGGGCGAGCGGGCACTTGCCTGGGCCGCCGGCCAGTCGGCAAAGACCCTAAAGCACTTCGGTGGAACGCAGTTCGAGCGCGACCGCGCGGCTCTGACAGCCATTTTCGACAATCGCGACAACCTTCCCCTGATCGCGCGCCATGGTCAGTACCTCCACAATTACTGGCGAGATGCCGGAAATCCACGCGGACTGTGGCGCCGGACCACCCTTGCCGCCTACATGAAGGCGGATCCCCAATGGGAGCTACTGCTCGATCTGGATGCTCTCGCGGCTAGCGACGGAGAGGATTGGATCTGGGACGGCGCGTCCATCGAGCCGGAGAGACGGGAAAGAGCCGTTCTGCGCCTGTCGCGCGGCGGCAGCGACGCGGTCGTGCATCGCGAATTCGACCTGATCTCTCTGAGCTTTGTCGCCGACGGTTTCAATCTCCCCGAGGCCAAAGGCTACGTTAGTTGGCTGGACCCTGACACGCTTCTGCTTTCCAGTGCGCTTGGTAATGGCATGGCCACCCGCTCCGGCTATGCGCGCACCGTGCGACTGTGGAAGCGTGACGCGGATCCCCTCACCACACCGGTAATCTTCGAGGCCGGGTTCGAGAGCCTCAAGGTGTCTGGTCATTCGGACCGCACCGGCCGCAGCGAGCGCCTTTGGTTCATCGAGAAGCCGGCCTTCTTCGAGGAAATCAGCTGGATCGGCGACAGGAGCGGGCCGAGGAGGCAGATCGATCTTCCTCGTGACGCGTCGTGGCGGGTCTTCGGCGACTGGCTGGCGGTAAGGCCGCGCAAGCCGTGGACGGTGGGAGGCACCACCCATCCCGCCGACGCGCTGATCGTCATCTCGCTTTGCTCTTTCCTCGCCGGCGGACGCCGATTTGAGACCCTGTTTCAACCAGGGGAAAGGCGCTCCCTGCAGTCATTCTTCTGGAATGACGGGAAGCTCATTATCTCTTACCTCATCAATCTCGTACCGCGTTTCGAGATGTTCACTCCCGGCCACCAGGAATGGACGCGCCGAGTCCTGGACACTCTGCCCGCCGAAGGGACTGTCCACGTCTGGTCATTCGATGCGGCAGTTCACGAGGCCAATGGAGAGGTCCTGGTCTGTGCTCAGGATCCGATCACGCCGCCGCAGCTCTTGCTATTCGATCTCAATGCCGCGCCGTCTCTCAGCGCTTCAGCAATCCTGAAGCGCAGCCCGGAGAATTTCGATGCATCCGGACTGGTGGTCACGCGCCACGAGGCAGTCTCTATCGATCATGAGCTGATCCCCTATACGCAGGTTGGTCCGGCGAACGGGAACGGAGATGCTCCGATTCACCTTTCCGCTTATGGCGGGTTCGGCGTATCACTCCTGCCCTACTACAACTCCCCGCTGGGCAAGCTGTGGCTCGAGCGCGGCGGCACGTGTGTCGAGGCGAACATCCGCGGCGGCGGCGAGTTCGGCACCCGCTGGCACGAAGCCGGGCGCAGGGAGGGCAAGCGTCTCGCCCATGACGATTTCGCCGCCGTTGCCGCCGACCTCGTGCGAAGGGGCATCACCCTGCCGAGGCGGATTGCCGCCGAGGGTGGCTCAAATGGCGGCCTGCTGATCGCAAACATGCTGACCCGCTATCCTGAGCATTTCGGGGCTCTGTTCTGCACAGCACCGCTTATCGACATGCGTCGCTACACCAAGCTCTTGGCGGGCGCGAGCTGGATCGACGAATATGGCGATCCGGACAAGGTTCACGATTGGGCTTTCCTGAAGGAAATCTCCGCCTATCACGCCGCAGCGCCGGGACAGCCCTATCCGCCTATCCTGATCGCCACCACGAAACGCGACGACCGCGTCCATCCGGGCCATGCGCGCAAGATGGCCGCAAAACTGCAGGCTCTTGGCTATCCCGCTTACTTCTACGAGGCCAGCGCAGGCGGGCACGGCTGCGGCGAGGACAATCGGGAGCAAGCCGCATTCATCAGTCTAGGCACCAATTTTCTCCGCAGCGCAATCGGCTTCAACGATCACCTTCCGGAGACGGCGGAACGCGTTGCAACGCAAGTGGGGCATTTGAGGTCCATCAACAATTCATTCGAGCAGGAGACGAAATAGTGCAGTGCATCCTTTCTGAACATCAAGGAGTGAATCTCATGGCGAGAACGCGAATGGGCGTAGCGCGGGCAACAGCAGCGGCGGTGGCCCTGATCATGGTGGGACAGCAGGCCGTCGCCGCGGAGCCTGCGCAAGCAGAGACCGTCCTGGCGGAGACGGGAGCCTCGGTCACCGAAGCGCCAATCCCTTGGCAGATCCGCCTGCGGGCGTTGGGCGTCGTTACGAAAGATCTGGGCTACGTTGATACGCTTCCCGGCTCCGGTCTTTCGTATTCGGACACGGTGACGCCGGAACTCGATATCTCGTATTTCTTCACCGACAACATCGCCGCCGAACTCATACTCGGTACCACCTATGCCAACATCGCGGGCCAAGGGACGATCGGAGGGTTGGGCAACATCGGCAAAGTTTGGCTGCTGCCGCCGACGCTCACGTTGCAGTACCATTTTACCGATCTCGGCGCGTTCAAACCTTATGTCGGCGCAGGCGTGAACTACACGATCTTCTACAACCAGGACACTGGCAGCGCTGATGCTCTCAAGGTGAAGAACACGTTCGGCACGGCGCTGCAGGTCGGATTCGACTACATGGTGGACCAGCACTGGGGCCTCAACTTCGACGTGAAGAAGCTTTTCCTGAAGCCGGACTTCGACGTCACGGTGGCCGGCGCGAAGCTGACGGGGAAGGCGGAGCTCGATCCCTGGCTGATAGGCGCAGGTGTCACCTACCGCTTTTGAATATCAGAGTGAAGTCTGCTTCCCGACTGCCGGTTTAAATGAAGGGCGCCTCGCGCGCCCTTTTTTACGGTCGACACTGCAGGGCGAGACCTCATGAAGCCGATTGTCGAGAGGGCGGGGCTCTCTTCCGGCGGACCAAGAAGGTGCACTGGCCAGCAGGCCTCGCGCCTGAGATGGAGGGCTTAGAAGCGCTTTGGATCGGGACGGGCTTTGGTATTGTGGGTGGAATGCTTCAGCCAGACTATTTGCCAGCATCGTCTCCCGGACGTTATGTCTGAGCTTCGTGTCAGCGCAAGGCGAACACGCGACTCCTAGATGCCGACACGATGGCTGGTTCAGCCATGCTGCGACAGTTGCCTGTTTTTTCGGTTCCTTTGCTGTTCGCGCGCTAACCGCAACGCTCCATACTAGTCTCGCGTGCCTGTCCCCGTGGGGCGGGCGACAGAAAGCGATTAGGCCCGCTGAAAGAGGCAGACCGCATCCGAAGGACCGTAACCAAGAGAAGGACCTGAAGCGAGAGCGAAGGTTGCGGCAGGCCGCGGCGGGCCTAAAAGGGAATGCCGACCACCCCACGTCCCAGGAAAAGCTGACAAAAACGCAGCGGCCGACTGTCCAATAGGGTGCGCCCGCGCGAGGGCGAGCTAAATGGCAGGGGCTGCCGGGGGACCTAAGAAAAGCGTGGGCTCACAAGCACCCGGCGCGCGCCATCAGGCCGCCAGCTACTTGGAGGGCGGGGGCATCAGGCCTGTTTGTCGGGCCGAACCAGATCCATGTGGCTGACGCCGAGGGCCAATGCCAGTTCATAGATCGTGATAATTGTCGGATTTCTTCGGCCTTTCTCCAAGCCGCTGATGTACTGCTGACTGAACCCGGAAATCTCCCGCAAGCTGCTCCTGCGTCAGGCGCTTCCTTTGCCTGATCCTCTGCACATTCCGTCCGACCAACTTGCGCATATCCATGCACGCAAGCCAGCGGATCAGGCGGCTTGAGTTTATCAACTATAATATGTAATCCACATTTAGCAGGCACAGGGCTTCGCGGGTCCATCGGCCGGAGATAGAATTAGCGATGTTGCAGCCCAGATCGAACACGCCGTTCGCCGACGAGGTCCCCTGGTCGGACCGCATCACGCCCTACGACAAGGACCACTTTACAACCTATATGAGGCTCCTGGACGCCTCAGCCGACAACGCCACTGAAGAGGAAATGGCCCATGTGATCCTCGGCATTGATCCGGCACGCGAACCGGAGCGCGCACGGAACGTTCTTCGCAGTCATCTCGACCGTGCAAACTGGGTGGTGACGAGCGGCTACAAGGATTTGTTCGCCAATTGACGAAATGGGCGGTGCGGTCGCTTCGCTTCAAGCAACGAAGTAGCGCAACCACCATGCATCGACGCATCACCACAGCGCGAATGCCGCTCCAAGATGATCGCGAGGACTTCCAGTCGGCGCGGATGGCCCTGCGCTTCGCTGGTCTCATCGTTTTGTCCTCCGCTCGCCAATGGCTGCTTCCCAGGAAGCGGTGCGGCGGCGAGTCATGACAGGAAGGGGCGCGCCGTCTGAGCCGCACCGCATCCGGAGGACCGGATGGACGACCTACTGAAAGCTCACAGCTGGCTAAGGGTTGCGGGACGCCGCGGCGGGCCTAGAAGGATACGGCGCCACCTGCTGGGAAAGGCACAAACAGAGAGAATTGCGAGAGTCTAACGACGCGCTAGGAGGCGCAGCGGAATGGTCGAGACGCCAGAGCCAAGAAAAGCGGGGATCAATCCACCGGCACACGGCACGCGCGGTGAGGGCGCGGGCGCCCACTACGTGCGCAGGCTCAACAGAATCTCACACGGATCAGCATCGAGGGCCGCAGTTACGTCGAGAAACTCAATGATATCGAGACGCCGCTCGCCACCCTCATATTTCGCCACGAAAGATTGCGGACGACCAAGCTTCTCAGCCACCTGCGCCTGCGTCAGCCCTTTGACATTGCGCAGTGAGATCAACTGGGCCAGAAACCGCTGGTGGCGGGGAGATCGAAGAGATTTGGGCATTTAGGTGAACCGGTCAGGTAGAGACCGGCTCAGCGACTAATCCCCGTTTCGGATTATCCCATTTTGGGATATTCTGCCTTGCATCCAGCGATCAACATGCGAGGTTCGCGGCAGACATGAATCGATCACCGGGAACAGATAGGACTCAACGCTCAACACTGCTCGACGAAGTCCCTTGGTCTGACCGTCTTACCTCCTACGACAGGGCGCACTTTACCATCTATATGAGGCTCCTGGACGCCTCAGCCGATGAGGCGCCCGAAGAGGAAATGGCCCAACTGATCCTCGGCATTGATCCGGCACTTGAACCGGAGCGCGCCAGGAAGGCGCTTCGTAGTCATCTCGACCGTGCGAACTGGATGGTGACGAGCGGCTACAAGGAATTGTTCGCCAGCTGACAAATTCGCAGTGCTCGGTCATAGAAGCAGGCAGTTCCTGTGGCAGCCACGGTCAGGCTGATCGGGACCTGCACTACAGCCCCGGCAAAATGGCCCCAGTGGCGAGCACAATTAAGTTCCCAGGAAATCGGGTTTGGCAACCGAGCGTCTGACGTGATAGAAGGTTCCGCTCTGTCTGGATGGGTATTAGCCCGGAGCAGCACTCCATATCGTGCCGGCGCTCGACGAAGGGTCCACCTCTTCGCTTTCAAGCCGCATAACCGACAGCCATCGCCCTAAGTTAAGGGTTTAGAGATTACCGGCAGGCAGGTATGCAAGCGGGCCATCCTCGGAAACTATATAACCGCACGACTAGCTCGTCAGCGACGAAACACCCGCTCGAGCACCCATAGACTATGAGCACCGGCGCGGACTGGAAGAATACGGCTGCATCGCCCGAGCCGGCGGAACAGAAGATCTTGGCATCCAGTCAACGCTCGATACAAGGCGTGCGATCGAATGGCCCGAGCACAAGGGGATCAGAAAGCTTCTCAGAGAATTGAGGACCCTTCGGACCCCAAAAGGGCTATAGCCTGATTTTGGGTTCGCACGCCTAGCTTCTTCTTGGCATTGTCCAAATGAAAAGCGATCGTGCGTGGCTTGATACCCAAGATGCGGCCGGTCACCCAGGCTGAATTACCCCGCGCTGCCCACCTCAGGCACTCATATTCGCGGGATGTCAGCGAAATCCCATCCACTGTTCGATCGCTCGGCAATTTGCGGCGAACGCAACGATGAAAGCAGGCCGCCATCAGTTGAAGAGCTTGTTCGTACCGCTCAGCGACCCGAAGAAATACTGGACGAGGCTCATCGGCGGCAAAAGTAACCGCAGCGATGCGGCCGCGGAGATCGACAATTGGGATCGTCAAACCGCAGCAGATGCTGAATTGAGCCGCCTCATCGAATAGCTGCTGTTGAGCCGGCGACATTTTATCGCCTCCGAAATTCGATCCCCAGTGAAACGGGCAGCCGCCATTTCGAGCACGCAAGACCACAGGATCGAGTTTCTCATACTGATTTTCCAGATACTGTCTGGTCCAGCGGGGTGGATAGTTTGAAATTAGCCTCGGTTTGCCGGAAGGCCGTGCTGGCAAGGAGAGGTAGGCAAAGAAGATTAGGTCAAGTCGTCCGGCCGCCTCAGCCATGGCATCCCGGAAATCTGCCTCATCGACACTCTGTGACAGTCTTTCTAGGAATGTCTCGAAAACAAGTGGCATGTCCCTCGTCATCGTCGCGCTCGATTCTTCCTCTTTCTGCACGCCTTCCGGCTGCGTCGTGTATGTCCCGACAAACGTGATTGAATCCGCGGGCGTCGCTGGGCTGACCGGGCTCCAGAATGCTGCCACACTTTCGATCTTCGTCGGTCATCCCAATCATGCTGGGCTCACCCGATGGGCGTCTGGCAGACGCCTCATGATCTCAACAGCTCAATCAGAGAATCTCCATGCATTAAATCATGACCGCCCCTGCACCGACCAAACCAGGAGAAATCATCCTGCGCTGACCAAAAGCCATCATTGACCCCAGCTTTTGCAGGAATTTGGGTCGGCATTAGCATAACAATTCGGATAGCCGCTCATCCCCCACCCGGGGCGCCGTGATCCGCAAAGAAGTGTTGCGATGCTTTCTTTTCTTTGATAGGCAAATCGTCTCAACAATATTAAAATGCCTTTCCTTGTGAACGGGGTGGCGTGTGAGTATCGTCCTTTTATATACCTGACGTGATAAAATTCACCGCAATGATTATTCTGCTCTTTGTGATGTGAAGGAAGATAATCATCGGCATTGCCGCACTTTGGAACCGGCGACCGTGGCCCGCTGCAATGATGTAAAGGGCACGTCTAAGCTCAATCTGCATCGGAACGTGCAGATGACCTTTACCAGACCCTCGATTCCGCACGGGCCATAATGATACTGATTACGTGGGTCAAAAAGGGCGCCCTGCCGGCGGGGAGGTACACCCGCAGGGCGCGCCGCACAGAGGTCCTGGTCGTTGGGCAACAGGACAGCGGCGGCAGATCTGATTCGGTTACAAATCGTGACTGAAATAGCCCGGAGCATGCTCAAGATCAGATATCTGGAATTCAACAGTTTTGGGTCTGCTCGGCGCAGTAGCGCGCAGGGACATGCCTGCCTCCGGACTCGCTCCTTCGCGATCGCAAAATCATACGGCACCCTCGGCCTTCAGCGCGCGATAGGTGGTATCGACCGACTTTACCGTCGCGTCGACAATGATGTCGATCTCTTTTCGGGTAATGATCAGGGGGGGGGCATAACCGAGGATGTCGCCATGCGGCATGGCCCGTCCGATGACACCATTCTCAAACAGAGCAGCTGCAGTGCGCACCCCGACCTGAAGGTCGGGTTCGAATGGTATCCTTTGTTTTGGGTCCCGCATCATCTCTACGGCCGACAGGATACCCACTCCGCGAACTTCACCAACGATGGGATGTCCCGCCAGCTCGGCCTTCATCCGGTCTTGCCAATACGGTCCAACATCGCGGACATGCTCCAGAATATTTTTTTCTTTAAGCAGTCGAATATTGGCGAGCGCGGCTGCGGCACAAAGCGTGTGCCCCGAATATGTCCAGCCGTGGCCGAGTGCGCCGTGCTTCTCAGTTCCTTGTTCCAAAACCGACCAGACACGGTCGCCAATGATTGACCCGGAGATGGGGAGGTAGGCGGAACTCAAACCCTTTGCGATGGTCACGAAATCCGGACGCATGTTATACAGGTGGGAACCGAACTTCTCGCCGGTTCGCGCGAAGCCACAGACCACTTCATCCGCGATTAGAAGGATATCGTATTTGTCGAGCACCGCTTGAATGGACGTCCAGTACCCTTTGGGGGGCGGCACAATACCTCCTGTCCCAAGTACCGGCTCTCCGATAAAAGCTGCAACCGTTTCCGGTCCTTCGGCCAGGATCAAGGCTTCAAGCTCATCGGCACAGCGCCGGGAGAACGCTTCCTCGCTCTCCTCGACACGCGCCTGGCGGTAATAGTGCGGCGTGGTTGTATGGCGCACCAAATCCAGAGGCAGGTCGAAGAAATTGTGAAAGAAGGGAAGGCCAGTTAGGCTACCCGTGACCAATCCAGACCCGTGATAGCCGCGATTTCGCGAGATGATCTTTTTCTTTTCGGGCCGGCCAAGAATGTTATTATAGTACCAGACCAGCTTGATGTTGGTTTCGTTGGCATCGGAACCGGAGAGGCCGAAATAGACCCTTCGCATGTTCTGACCGAAATACTCGACCACGGCCTCTGCCAACAGGGCGACCGGCTCCGTACCTTGGCTGGCATAGACGTGCGCGAACGGCAATTCGTGTGCTTGCCTGGCAATGGCCTCGGCGATCTCCGTGCATCCATATCCCATGTTGACGCAGTAGAGTCCTCCGAAACCGTCGAGGCTCCTTCGGCCTTCGGTGTCCCAGATATAGACGCCTTCCGCACCGGCCATAATCCTATTTGGCGTTTCGCCTCGGCTGTGCTTGGCCAAATGCGTAGAAGGATGGAAGACGAAGCTTCTATCCTTCTCCCGGAGTTGCTCGGTTCCCAGATTGCTCAAGCGCATGTCCCTCTCCTCGCGATAAATTGGCGGAGGGCACTCGGCCAGCCACCTGTTTAGCAAATAGCATACCGGAAACGTCCCTCGAGTTTCTCGGGAATGCAGGTTATTGGCCGTGGAATTCGCGGGATCGGCCCGAATTGCCGTGAAAACTAAGGCGTCACCTTCGCCTTAGCCGAGGGTCGGGGGCGCGTCCTGCAAACACGAACAGCTTACGACGCGCATGCGCCCACCATAGTGCCCGATTAGCGGGCGATATTGGGTAGTGTGCTGAGGGTTCTGCAAATTCGCTGAGAGAGGGCGGTCATGGCAGGCTGGTGATGTTCAACGTCACCGATTCCCTGGAAGGAACGCCACCATGACCAAGACAGAAAGTAAGACCGCCAGCGCTGCCGTCAAAGACATTCTGCTTTCGAATCCGGATGGATTGCACGAGGTGATCCGCGCGGTGATGCAGGAGGTGCTCGAGGCCGAGATGGACGAGGCGCTGGGTGCTTCGAAGAGCGAGCGCACGCCGGAGCGTCTCGGCTATCGCTCGGGTTACTATGGCCGCACGCTTGTCACCCGGGTCGGCAAGCTTGAGCTGCGGGTTCCGCAGGACCGGGCGGGCCGCTTCTCGACCGAACTTTTCGAGCGTTACCAGCGTTCCGAGCGGGCCTTGGTGGCGACGCTTGCGGAGATGTATGTGCAGGGCGTGTCGACCCGGAAGGTCAAGGCGATCACCGAAGAGCTGTGCGGCCATGAGTTCTCGGCCTCGTCGATCTCGGCCATCAACAAGCGGCTGGACGAGAGCCAGAAGGTTCGGCCCGGCAAAGACGCGCGGCGAGAGCTCCTTGCCATCGACATCTTGATTCGCAGCCGACCAGCGCCGCCAAGTTCTATCGGTCAGCGTGTTGCCTTTCTTGCGATCGCAGATTCGTGGTTGCAGCGCAGGGCGAGCCGAGCTGCGGCTCGCAGGAGGGGGCAGCCGACAGAATTGCGCGGCCTGAAAAGCTGCCTCCATCAATGCTCGCCGCTCGTGCAGTCTCGAAACGCTGGATCAAGCCTCAACGTCGAACAGCCGCTCCTTTTCCTCGCGAAACCAGCGCCCTCGCGCGACGTGATCGTGCCTGACGATCCGACGCTTCGAGCGGGGCTCCTCAAATAGGTTGCACATGACCTGCAGCTTTCTGCCAAACTCAGCAAATCGGACGTCTTCTTATCATCGCTCGGCAAGCTCGGAACAGGCTGGCGGTCGTTGCTAAGGCTAGTCGCCGCCAGCGGATGGCGAGGATGTTTTGGCGGCTAAGTGCTTTTAGGTGGGCGATTATAAGCCGAGATCGCGATAGGTGCTTTCGCCATAGCTCCTGGCGCCATCGCCACGCTGAGCGTTTGAAAGCCGATGAAATTCGCTCGGCCAATTGGCTAGCGCGTGCTTGATGGCCTTCATCTTGAACGGCACGTGCACAACACATTTGTCCCTGATGATAGGCGGACAGCTCACATCTTGTTGCCGCGAGCCGTTAAGGTTTGCTGCGATTATCGGCAGACCTAGATCAAGAGCCAATTCCATTTCCCAGCGCACGAAGCGAAAAAGGTTTTTCGTCTTCTCACCGATCAGGACAAGTACCTGGCTCGATCCATTCATTCTGTTGCGAAGATTGCGTTTAACATAATCTTCGTCCTGTGCTCGGCCCGTCATATTGTCCAGATCGTGAGCGTTCGCGAATTCAAAACTCACATTCTCGCTGGCGTTCCACCCTTTCATAAAGCGGTATGCCCAAGCGTCTTCATCGCCGTCAAATATTACATAGGTCGGATCGCTGTATGCCATTGTTGTCTCTTAGTTGTTTTGACGAGCAACCCACTGGGTGTGCTCCCGTGAGAAAGCCAGTTCGGCTTCGTTCACCGCGGCGGAGAATGCCTCATCCGAGTTGGCGTCCGTAATAAGGTCGGCAGTCAAGCCGATCTCGTGAGCTGTCAACGTGTAAGCCGATGCCAATTCGTTAAATTTCTTGATCTGGGTCCACCCGATAAGGGAGGCGGCGATGACAATTAGCGGCTCGGTCGGCCAGCCTGGCATCGCGGGGTCAGCGATGCGTACTACGATGAACGAGAATCCCAGAGCGTATGCAAAAATACCAAGGCCCATCCAGACTTTCGCGGACCTCTTGTTCGAGCGCGCCTTCTTCTCGTACCACTTCCGTTGGTCGCAGATTCGTCTCTGCAGATATAGGTCTTTTCGTTCTTTTCGCGGGGAGTCCCTTATCGACATCATCTCGTCCGTTGTTTGGGGCGATGCTGAATCGGTGCCGCTCAACGCGCTACCAAGGTGACGATTGCTATCAAGGATATCTTCCATGAGCTTTCGAAAATCAGCTCTGGCGTCAGCCGCGCGCGCGTCATCGAACGGCTGTGCTCGCATCGCGAAGCGCCAAGTCAATGTCTTCACCGACTCTGCCAGAGCTCGAGCCTGATACCAGACCTGCTCGGGCTTTGTGACCGACCGGAAAATGAGGACTCCCATTGAGCAAAGAAATACCGCAGCATAGACACCGAAATAGGCTTTTGATGACGACAAGTCCAAAGAGAGCACCGACGCTAAAAAAAGAAGAACGTACTCTGCCCGGATCAGGCGCAGAAACGTCGCCTGCTGCTCGTTGGATGCCACGTCGGCGCTATTATAGAGTCCAGGATATTTCATTTTTGAAGCACACCAGTCTATTTTGTGGCGGTAAATTCTTTAAGCCAGGATTTGGCAAACGTGAGGTTAGCAGTCGAGCTTACAGAGCCTATTCTTGAGCGAGGCGCGGTCCCTCTGTTCATAAACAGGAATGCAGGTCCTGTCCCATCAATGTAAGGGTATAGGCCCAAAAATTCTTGCCCGGAGAATGTTTCCGAAGAATTTTTTGCCACGGGCAGAACCGCTACCGCGGTCCGAAACCCATCGAAAAAGCCAAGCTCCCAAGGCATCCATCTGGATCCTGGAGAATTGTTTGAATGCACATAGATAAGCGTCTTTGACTGCCTCATACGGGTTCGCAGCAACTCGGCGGTGGCCGAGGAGACCTTTGTGCGGTCCAGTTGTGAATCTTCGACCCAATCTACGTAAGCAGTGAACCCAAGCTCCTCGAAAATTCGCTTCACACCGAGAATGATCTCTGCGTCCTTGAAAGAATGTGACAGAAAAACGTCGAATGACGATCTGGCTGTAGCTGCGGCCGTCTCTTCCTTTAGAACGATCGATGCGGCTCTATGTCCTCGACTGGCATTCGCAACTCTTTTCAGCTCTGCCTCGGTCAGTAGCACTATTCAAATCCCCCCATGATCTGTTCGCAATCTATGAACTTGACGCCCATTCGATTAAGCGACCCTTGTCTTGTGAAAACTGGCACCATGCTCTCCAGCCGGGTAGCGCAACCTCCACCTTCTCAAAGACCACGTCGGCTGGCAGGAGTGACCGGCCTTGTCACCCACCTACGCGCCCCCGGCACAGCCATGCTCCTCACTTAGAAGGCTGCGGAGACCAGCAATGTCAAACAGGACAGACGATCTCCTAATCTCGATCAGCAACGAACTTAGGACGTAAAAACGCGATGGAGCGATCTCCGAATGTCCGCAGGCGTCGAGGGCCCGGTTGGTCGTCAAGGCCGAGCGGGCCAGCTTGCACTCCCGCTATCCGTCGGCTTGCCAAACCCTCGCTGTAGATTTCGCCCCCTACACGGATGCGCTGACCGCGACTAAGCTCAATCGCCACTGA
The DNA here is from genome assembly GCF_004791165.1 of Mesorhizobium sp. M8A.F.Ca.ET.218.01.1.1. GTDB lineage: Bacteria > Pseudomonadota > Alphaproteobacteria > Rhizobiales > Rhizobiaceae > Mesorhizobium. The sequence goes on from NZ_SRUZ01000002.1 coordinate 465,371, forward strand.
TCGCCAATCCAGGGCGAAAGTTCCCCCCTTGAAGTAGCGGTAGAGGCATTTTTCGGCACTTCGCATCTTAGATATGGACGCCTCCTCAACCAGGCACGATCCGGTTTGACTTCTCGCCGTAACCGTGCTGGGCAAGTGCGTCCGATGGCTGCTTCGATCCGTCTCCTGGAATGATCGGTTCCAGATTGCTCAAGCGCATCGTCCTTCCTCGCCATCAACTGGCGGATAGCGCTCGGCCACCTTTTTCCAGCAATTAGTATACCGCAAATGTCCCTTGAGTTTCGTCGGAATGGGCGCCTTTTGCCGACGAATCTACGGGATCCGCGCCAAACGCCGTTGAAACTTAAACTTTCGGTTTCACCGTTGCCTCAGTGCGGACAAAGGTATCGGTGAATTGGACTTCACTGGTTTCGTGACGACAAGGCTATAGTATTGATCAATGCCCAAGCCTGCCTGCAGCAGTCCCTCCATGAAATCCTGATAGGCGGCCATAGAAGGAGATGCGACCCGCATCAGATAATCGACGCGCCCCCCAATTGCCCAGCAGTCCAGGATTTCCGGGATCTCTTGGATTGCAGTTTCGAAGTGTCGTTGGTCCTCAAGACGATGGCGATCCAGCACGACTTCTACCATCACAAAGATCATGCCGCCAATGAGGGCAGGACTCAGTCGCGCATAGAATCCCTCAATAATCCCTGCGGCCTTGAGTGCTCGGAGCCGCTCCGAACAGGCCGACGCCGAAAGATGAACTCGTTTTGCAAGCTCACTTTTTGAAATCCGACCGTCTGCCTGAATCTCGGAGAGAATCCGGACGTCCCAACTGTCGAGTTGCACGGGGTCGGGTTTCGACTTCATAACCTGTTGCTCTCAAGCAGCGATGACAGCGCCTTGTGCGCCGATCAATTCTATCCATCTTGAATGACCGAATGTAGTAGTGGAACGCATCCGTTCTCGGTCCGAGATGTGCCAGAATGGGGTACGACAATCAGCTGAGGGAGAGCGATCCGCTGAGAAAAGCTGCAGAAGTACTTTGGCTATCGCCCCGACGCCTAACGGGGCAATGATGCCGCTGGAGAGATTAGTCGGCGGCGGCGAAGACCTCCTAATAAATAGATACCCCATTTTCTTGAATCTCCGCTGCCGTACTTGATAGACGTGCGACGGCATTCGAGCCTCGATCGCGTGGACGGCATACTCAATGCAGTATTCAGTGGCACATTCAGCTATTGGGGTGAATTGAAGGCCTTGCTCGTCCGGCTCGCCGAGGCGCAAGGCACCGCAAATGCCGCTCGTCTCACGGCAATTTGACGCTGGAGTCTGGCCGAAATCGCCCAACGGAAAGACTCAAACGCCGATGTTGCGTGCGATGCTGTCGGCCGCCATACGCTTACGCCACTCAAGAGGCCCGGAATTGTGAATGGAGTTTCCCTCAACATCGACGGCCATGATAACAGGCATGTCCTGCACATCGAATTCATAGATGGCTTCCATGCCCAGGTCTTCAAAGGCAACGATCCGCGCCGCCTTAATCGATTTTGAGATCAGGTACGCAGCGCCACCCACTGCAGCAAGGTATGGCGTTTTGTGTCTTACAATCGAGGCGATGGCCGCCGGTCCCCTCTCCGCTTTGCCCACCATCGCGAAAAGGCCGGTTTCGGCGAGCACCTTGTCCGTAAAATCGTCCAAGCGGCTGGAGGTTGTTGGACCGGCGGGTCCAACGATCTCATTTCTCGCTGCCCGGACGGGACCGACGTAGTAGATCACGCGTCCCCGCAGATCGACTGGAAGCGGCTTGCCGGCATCGATCAGTTCGACCATTCGTTTGTGGGCAGCGTCACGGCCCGTCAGCATCTTTCCAGACAGCAGGAGCGTTTCACCGCAGCGCCACGATGCCGTCTCTTCCTTCGTCAGCGTATCTAAATTGACCCGCCGGACGCCGGCTGGGTTCAATTCGTCGGCTTCGATGTCGGGCCATTCGCGCAAATCGGGCGGCTGGAGGCTGATGGGTCCAGACCCGTCCAAAGTAAACTTCAGGTGCCGGTTGGCGGCGCATTGCGGGATGAGCGCCACGGGCTTGGACGCTGCATGAGTAGGATAGGTCGCAACCTTGACGTCAACGACTGTCGTCAGACCACCAAGGCCTTGGGCGCCGATACCAAGCGCGTTGATCCGCTCATAAAGCTCAATCCGCAGCCCCTCCTCTGCGCTTGACGCCCCCCTTGCGATCAGTTCCGCCATATCGATGGGCTCGTTCATGGCCTCCTTGGCCAGCAGCATCGCCTTTTCAGCGCTACCACCGATGCCGACAGAGATCAGTCCAGGTGGACACCACCCGCTGCCAAGGGTCGAAACGGTATTGACCACCCAGTCGGAAACGGAGGCGGTGGGATTGAGGGTGGTAAAACGTGCCTTGTTCTCCGACCCGCCGCCTTTCGCGGCGATGGTGATCTCAATCTGGTTACCTTGCACCAGGTCGACATGGACAACTGCCGGCGTGTTGTCTCGGGTGTTGACCCGTCTAGCGAGGGGATCCGCAACGATCGATGCCCGAAGGGGATTGTCCGGATCGAGATAGGCTTGACGTACGCCCTCATTCACAAGATCAGCGAAACTGGCCGTTGACTTAATGCGGGCATCCATGCCGACCTTTGCGAAGACAACCACAAGTCCGGTGTCCTGACAAATCGGGCGCCGCCCAAAGGCCGCCATGCGGGAGTTCAGCAGAATCTGACCTATGGCATTCTTCGCCGACGGGCTCTGTTCTCGCGTGTATGCGTGAGAAAGAGACCGGATATAATCTGGAGGATGATAGTACGAGATGTACTGAAGGGCGTCGGCGACGCTCCTTGTGATGTCGCTACCGGCCATGGTCCGTGTTCTGTTTCCCACCGGATTTTATCCAAATGAACCGAGGCCATTGACCATTTTCAGAATCTGGAAGCTTCGCACCCCCTGCTCGCCGCCTTCATATCCATAGCCGCTTTGCTTGACTCCTCCATAAGGGGCATCAGCGGAAACCCCTTTCAGGTAATTCACACTAACAGCGCCCGCAGAAAGACCGCCCACAAGCCTCTGTTGCGTATCGGCCGCGCCAGTAAACAAGTAGGCGGCCAGACCGTACTCCGTGGCGTTGGCTTCATCGATCGCCTCTTCGATCGTATCGAAAGGAGCCACGCTGAGAATTGGTCCGAACGGCTCTTCATGAAGTACTCTCGCTTCCTTCGGTACGCCAGTCAGGATGGTTGGCGGCCAGTAAAACCCCGGTCGGTCAAGGGGGGTGCCACCGGTCTCGATTTGGGCGCCGCCCTCTACCGCATCTTTGGTCAGGCGTTGCATGGCCTCGATTCGCCGCGCGTTTGCCATGGGACCCATCTGCGTTGCAGGGTCATCCGGTGGACCGATCCTGATTTTTCGGACCGCCTCCGTCATCCGGAACAGGAATTCCTCATAGCGGGATCGGGCGACAAGAATCCTGCTGGGCGCATTACAACTCTGGCCCGCGCACTCGAATTTGTATTCCGAAATAGCCGGTATCGCCGTTGCCAGGTCGGCATCTTCGCACACAATAACCGGGGAATGTCCACCGAGCTCAAGGATGCAGCGCTGCAGATTATTCGCGGCCAGTGTGGCCAGCTGTTTCCCAACAGCGGTCGACCCCGTGAACGTCAAGACTTTGACAATTGGCGAACTGAGCAGATGCCGTGATATATGCACAGGAACACCGAACACCAGGTTGACCACGCCTTCCGGTATCCCTGCTTGACGCAAAGATTCCACGATATGGACAGCCACGCTTGGCGTCTCTTCGGCCCCTTTGAGGATCACCGGGCAGCCTGCCGCCAGCGCGGGGGCGAGCTTGCGGGCGATGAGAACGGCTGGATAGTTCCACGGCGTAAAGGCAGCGACGACACCGAGGGCCTCCGGGACGATCATCCTGTTCGGACCCAACGGAATCGGGGTCGACAACTCATCGGCATGCCGGCCATTCCATTCCAGCGTTTCGACTGCGCGCGCGTACTCTCCTGTTGCTTCGGCAATCGTCTTTCCCTGTTCGGACGACAGGTCCCTGGCTGCGGCGCCAGCTTTCTCTGCCAGAATGCTGGCGGCAGAGACGAGTATCTCGCCACGCTCTTTGGCGGGTCGTGAGGACCACGCCTTGCGGCTGCGTTCTGCCGAAGCAAGAGCTTCATCCAAGTCTGAAACCGTAGCCGAGGCCACTGAGGCAAATACCTTCTCCGTCGCCGGGTTGATCACCGGCAAAGTGGCTCGGCTACCACCGGCTCGCCATTTGCCATTAATGAAGAGCTCGTAACTCTTGGCGTCGGACATCGCGGGCTCCACTTGACTGAATTCTTGCATACGAGCGCAGTTTCGATATCGAAACTGCTGAACTCGCTTGAGCCAGTTTCATCGCGATGGTCGCGGCGGGTCAAATATCGAATATTGCCGAAATCCATCTGGAATCCAGATCGGGCTGGTCCCAATGGCCGCAAAAGATCATGCCCAGCTTTACAGGTTAGTTTGTCAGGTCGCCTCAGGCGCCACCGCCGCCCAGTCCCCGATTTCAATCAATTTTCTGGCGACCTTCGGAATGAGCTTGCGGACCGCAGAAACGGCCGCAGAACGCTCATCTTTGGGATTTACAGCGAGCACCACGGACCGAGTAATCACCGGATCGACGATCTTGACAGTCCGGACCAGCCCTTGGGAGGCTTCTTTCTGAACCGCAGACGGGGCGAGAATAGAATGCGCTTTTCCCTCTACGACCATGTTGATGATCGTTGAGAGGGAGTCCACTTCAAACCTGACGTCCAGCGCGCAACCGTGTTGTGCGACGACATCAGCCACCGAACGCCTGACATTGTTGTTGCGCATGGGAACCGCCAGGGGGAATGCATGCAGGTCGGCCAGAGATATCGCATCTTCAAACGGTGGCTCGCCGGACGGAACCACCAGACAAAGGTCTTCGCGCGCTAGCACCGTCATTCGCCCCACACTGTCTGCTGTGCGGTACAGAACCGCCAGATTGAAGCGTCCAGCCGCCATCCATTCCTCTAGCGGTCCCGTCATACCCTCGACCATCTTGAGGGACACCTTGGGCAGTTCGTGTCTCACCGCCTCAAGCAGCGGACCGCTCAGGACGCGAGCAGCTCCAGACGGAATGCCAATAGTCACCTCCCCGGCAGGGGAAGCGGCTGTGTTGGTCAATTCCACCTCGGTAAGTCGAATTTCTTTGAGAATTGCCCGCGCCCGCTCGAGCAGTTTGGCTCCTGACGCCGTCACGCTCACGCCGGTCCTGTCGCGTATCAGCAGCTGAGTGCCGAAGCCTTCCTCCAATTGGCGCACATGCAGACTCAGCGCACTCTGGGCGACATTCAGAAAGCCAGCGGCCTTGGTGAAACTGCCTGCTTCGACCACGCCAACGAAGTATCTTAACTGCCTGATTTCCACGGGTACTCTTCCGAGGGCGAACTCCAATTTATGTAATCTATCTCGAAATGCGATGGCGCGACAGCAATAATTGTGCCAGGGCGCACTAAGTCTGCTCTAAACCAGCCGCAGAAGGCTCAAACACCCAAGTCGGTTCCGGACCCCAGGCGGTAATTTCTTGGGCCCTTCGGATCACCGGTGGATCGATCATCTTTCCATCCAAGGCGAAAGCGCCTCGGCCCTGCCCTGCCGCATCTTTTTCCGCCGCGAGAACACGACGGGCCCACTCGATCTCCTGTGCGCTCGGCGAGAAGGCCTCATTGAAGATGGCCACTTGTGCCGGGTGGATCGCCAAAGCTCCGGCAAAGCCAAGCCGCCGCGCATGCGCCGCGGTTTCACGAAGTCTATGGGTGTCCGAGAACTCGCCAACGCTTCCAATAAAGCCCAAAGGGAGCAATCCGGCCGCGCGGGCAGCGAACAGCACGGCAAGGTTCGGGGCCAGGAGCAGATCAAATTCCGGGGCACCGCCGACAGCGGCACTGAAGTCTTCAGGACCAAGCGCCATTGCGACCATCCTTGGATGCGCCGACGCAATGGCCGCGAGTCTTTGCAAGGCGCCTGGGGTCTCGATCTGGGCAAGGAACCGGATGCCTCCCGGCGGAAGATTTCTTTCCCGTTCAAGTTCCGAAACCGCATTCGCGACCTCTAATACCCACTCCGCCGATTCCGTCTTCGGGAGAACCAGTGCGTTAACACCTGCCATCACCGCTGCATCGAGATCGGCCGCCAAAGCGCGCAAACCATGATTCACGCGGACCAAAACAGATGCGTTCTTCCGGCCTACCTTTGCAACGCATTCAGGAAGCTGCCGCCGTGCCGTTCCCTTCTGATCCTGGGGAACGGAGTCCTCGAGGTCGAGTATGACGCCATCTGCCCCGCGCTCATGGGCAGCCTCCACAAAGAGCGGGACGTGAGCGGGTACAAAGAGCAGGGATCTCCAGCGTGGTACAGACATCGCGCCTTCAACGGCCGGAAAGGTGTCCTTGATCATGGAGTCGCCCCTGTGATCAATGTTAGCGAGCGTGACGGCGATGGGCTTGCTGGATGGCCGATGCGCTGAGATGATCCGAGATAGACAGGCTCTTCATATACCGCGAGCAGACTCACCTTACTCAAACGCGCGCTCACGCTGACGCGGCTCTTTCGCGCAAAAGCCCTCGAACCTCCTCGCGGACAGCCTGGGTATGAGCGCCTAGAGCCGGAACTGGACGCAGCGAGGAGCGCTCAGAGTTGAAGATCGCTGCTGGCGCTATTGTAGCTACAATTCCTTTCGGTGTGCCAACCCCAACCCTCCGAACGTGAGGATGATTTGAAATATCCGCGACTTCATTCAGGCGACCATACGCCAAACCGGCCGCCTCAAGCTCCTGCATTGCTTCGTGGCAGGACAATTCGGAAAACCGCCGTTCAATGATCTCATCAAGTTCCGCGCGGTGACCGAGGCGCTCCATGTTGTCAGCAAAACCGGGAGTGCGTGTGAGCTCCGGCTGCCTAAGAAATTTCTCGCAAAAATTTACCCATTCACGGTCGTTCTGAACAGAAAAGATGACGTCTTTGCCGTCGGCGCACCGATAGGCGCCATACGGCGCGAGCGACGGGTGTTTCACGCCGGCGCGTGCCGTGTGGTAGCCGCTGTAGTCGTTTTGCAAAACCGGAACATTCATCCAGTCGGCGACGGCATCGAACAGAGACACCTGGATGCTGGTGCCTTCACCGGTGACTTCGCGGTGATAGAGGGCCTGAAGAATGGCGCTATGTGCTGTCATGCCCGCCGAAATGTCGCAAACCGAAACCCCTACACGCGCAGGCCCTTGTTGGTTGCCGGTGATCGCGCATAGACCTGTTTCGGCCTGGACGATGAGGTCATAAGCCTTCAAATGCGAATACGGCCCTGTGTTCCCGAATCCAGAGATGTCGCAGGTGATCAGCCGCGGAAAACGTCGACGGAGATCCCCAGACGCGAAACCCAGTTTTTCGATGCTGCCCGGTTTCAGATTTTGGATATAGACGTCTGCACTAGCAACGAGTGTGTCGAGAACCTCGCGGTCCGCCTCCAACCTCAGGTCTAGACAAACCGACTCCTTGCCCCGGTTGAGCCAGACGAAGTAAGCGCTCTGCCCCCGAACCAACTTGTCGTAGCTTCGGGCAAAGTCACCTTCCGGCCGTTCAATCTTGATCACTCGGGCGCCGGCATCCGCAAGGCGAGATGACGCATAAGGCGCTGCCACGGCCTGCTCCACCGCAACGACGGTGATCCCCTCAAGGCTATTCTGCATTGCCGACACACCGCCCCTTTTCAACTAACATTTTTACTTGCTCGACGGTTCAGGATGGCGAGCAACCGGTTCTGTTCGTTCCCAACGATGGAAAATGCCTCGTCGACACCCATCCCGGGCTTTGCGAGCATCATGTCTGCCTGGGTCGCCACCGATATGTGGACAGAAGCTTGGGCAGAGAGATCTGTCTCGGTACAGCTTCCTCCAACGTACGCGCCTACCTTGTTCTCCTTGCACAGGAGCACGGCATGTGCCGTGTCAGCCAATGAGCCAACATCGGGCGTCTTGATTTGAATGAGATGCGCGGCTCTCGCTTCGGCAAAGAGCCGAATATCCTCAAGCGTGTTGCACCTCTCATCGACGACAATTCGAGCAGTGGAACCTCGGCTGTCCAAAATGGATACGATCTCGGCGTAGTTCTCAATTTGAGCTTGCGTCGAACCAAAGTCCGCCGGGGACTCGATGTTGATCGTAAAACCCGGAACGGTATCGACAACCCTGCAGATAAAATCGGCGATCCGTTGCGGCTCCAGGCCGATTTCTTGACCGATCCAGCCATAGACATCGAAATGCAGCACGGGATTATACCCGGGACGGCCGATCTCGCGCGTACGCTTCGCGACCCACTTCACGAACTCCATGAAGGTCTGACCGTCTACGCCGAATTTCTGCCGTGAGTTGATCAGACCGTGGGGAAGCACATCCACCGCCTTCAAAATCATCTTGTCGACATTGACTTCGCGAGCATCGCCGCTCTGGCAGTAAATCGGGACCCGGCGCGTCGGCAGCGGTAAGTTGAATTCAGCGCATACAACCTCTGCCATTGTGGCGCGCTGGAGGTAGGCCGCGGCTCGAAGCAGCGCCTGGCTGACGCCGTACTCAATCGCGAGTGATAGCCGCTGCTGTTCGAATGGCTCGAAAACCTTCGCGCAGGCATCAAGATAAAGAGACGCATCGACATCGAGAAGCCGTGGTGCCACGACGCGCGACGTCAAATCCGAGATTTGATTAGTTTCAAACACAGGATCGCGTCCGCCAGCACCAGAGTACTGAACGCCCATCATGTCGCCCCAAACAACGGTGTCGTCCGTGAGAACAAGCCCGACGCTCAGCGAAGATGCCGGAATGCGAAGCGACGTGAACCCAGGCGTTATCGGTTCGCCGACATAGATGAAGCCGTCCTGGGTTGCGCCGGACCTAATGGCAGCTTGATCGTCATAGAAGAATGCGCCGTTGCCAGACGCAAGGAGGACGTCTTTGATCTGCACTTCGTTTCGCTCGGTTTGTTCAAGACGCAATTGTAGGCTGGCTCACTATGCGTCACCTGCCAGCCCCGCCGCCAATATAAAGTCGGAGGCGGTACCATCTGTTTTCCAGATGAAGGAGCTCGCTAGCGAGGAGGCCGACATCGCCTAACGCAATCAATGTGGGGCCAACTTCAACAGTCATCTTTCTTGCCGATGCGAAGCGCCCATTGGCTTTGGCGGATTCGCATGCCCAGCCCCTCGCCAAGCTCTTGCCATTCAGCACCGTGGCCAAAACATTTTTCGCGCTTCTAACGTCGCAGGGCCTTTCCTGGCCGGCGCTGAGCCAGACGTTCCGTGCGTGGCTTTCTTCTGCGCCGAGTCGAGAAGACATTCAGTAGCGCTGACGCTGGACCACGCGAGATCCGGTCTATGCGCGCAAGCCTCCGCAAGTTGCCGACGATCCTGAGCACCGACAATGTAGTGCGCTTTGTGGGCAACGGTGCCCTTATTGAAGTCGCGCACTGCGCTGACCACCGCCCTATGGCGCGGGGTTGCGCGCTCGGAGGCGGTGAGTCTCAAGGCGGCGGATGTCGACAGCGATCGGATGGTGACCTACGCCTCCACTGCAAGGCCGCCAAAGGATCTCACGGTCATGCTGTCGCCGCAGTTTCTCGGGTTCTTGCGGACTGGAAACTGGCAGGCCCGCTGAACTGTCAGCTCCGTCTTTTTTGCCTCTGATGCTGAACCCTCAGCTTAGGCAATGCCGACTCCGAAATATCGCGTGTGGGCGACGTCGAGGATGCGATTGATCAAGCTCGAGTAGCTGTGTCCAGCAGCGATCCCGGCTAGGACAAATTCGGAGCTCATACTGAGCCCTGGCATTGAGTTGATCTCCAATACGAAAGGTCGGCCGGAGCGGTCGATCCGGATGTCGAGGCGGGCATAATCTCGGCATTGGCAGGCACGGAAGGTCGCAACCGAAATGTTCCGCAGCAAAATCGCGAGGCTGCTCTCAATTTGCGTCGGGCAAATCGTCGTAGGCTGCTCGGCCGGGAGGTGTTTCGCTTCCCAGGTCAAAAGGCCAATCTCGCGTTCACCGAAGTCGATCTCAGCGAAGGGCAACACCTCGGGTTGCCCGTTTCCCAGTAGCGCGACATGGATTTCTCGCCCGTCGATGTATTCTTCCACGAGCGCATCCTGCGCATATTCCGTGACAATCAATTCCACTGCTTGCCTCAGTTGACCGGGCTCATGTACGAGTTGCAAACCAAAGCTGTTGTCCTCGTGACGCGGCTTGACTACCACTGGGAATCGGAGATTGCCGGCACTCTCGGTGCTGTCGCGCATGACACAAAAATTTGGCGTGGGCACGCCGCAGCTGCGCATGAGTGTCTTACTGATGACCTTGTCGTCCGTCAGCCCGTGTCCGAGTGGGCTCGACCCAGTGTATGGAACGCCCGCCATCTCAAGCATGGCTGGGACGTGGGTGAAACGGTACTCGCCCTGAATCCCCTCTGCCAAGTTGAAGACGGCTCCGGAAGGGCGGCCTTGCGGGTCGGATGGCATGAATCGTTCGAGCCTGTCGAGGAGTCCTTTGTCGCCTTCACATAACAGCGTCTCGTGACCACTGTCTTGTAGTGCCGCCACCACCCTATGGGCTGTCGCACCACTTTGCGGCCAAGGGTGCGGGGACTCTGGATAAGGCTGACCGAACCGGTTGATTACGCCAGTAAAATCACGGTTCCGGACGACTGCTATCCGCATGGGCTTCCCCTTTGCTGACTTGGCTTCTATCACGTTCATTTGCCCGACTTGCCTTGCTTGAAGGAACGGCCAGCCGCGGACCTTGCATGAAGTCTCCAGCAACTGGCGTGCCAAGGAAGGAAGCCACGTGTTTCAAGCCGCGCGGGCCGGAATACTGTACCTCAATGTATCAGATCGCACATAGAGGTCTTCAATGAGACAAGCTGAACACCTATGCGTGGATGTCGCGAGATTCGACCAAACCCTGGGCCTGGGGTAGCTGATGGGATGCGTCCGTGCTGTTGGGTATGGTCGGCTTATTAGCGCACGCCGCGAGGCCCGTCGCTTGCCTGTGTGATCGTTTTCATGCGTTCGTCTAATGCAGTAGCGAAGACACTTCTTGGTTAACTGTCGGGCGAATTGAGAAACTGCCCCCCGCATTGCCTCACGTTGATTGTTACCGAGGGTCGCCGTCCCGACGGGATGAAGCCCTGTTGTCATCCTGGTTCGGAGGCTGGGTGGCGGGGCGGGTTAGCGGCGACAAGGTTGGAATTGGTTGAAGCGATTGTCGAGCGATATCGATCGAGCTGCCGGGCCGACAAACGACGGATTTGGACGAGCTCGTCGCAGTTACCGGCCACAATCGCAACATGCGATCCGGGTGCTGCGACCTCGCGCCGTCGGTCCCACGCCCACCGGACAATATCTGCTTTATCGCCCCGAAGTTGGGAGGCGCGGGTGGCATTGTGGAGGCGTCCGATCGCCTTTGCTCGATTGCCATTTTGCTGCCGGCTCTTGAGCGGCATGGCCGGCTCGATCTGGATGGCGAATTTGGCGACAAGCTGCTGACGATCAGTGCTGCGACGATCGATCGCCTGCTTCCGGAAGTTCGTGCGGTATCGCCGGGGACAGCGCCCTCGCGCCGGACTGAGTTCTGGGGTGCGTCGGTCGCTTCCGGTGCGCAGCTTCGGCGACTGGAACGATCCGCCGCCCGGATATGTCGAGGGCGGCTTCGTTGCTCCCGGCAGCTGTGTGCAAATGATGGTCTTGACCGATATCGCCACAGGCTGGACCGAGTGCGTGCCGGTCCGGACGCGAGAAAGTGGTCTTGTCATCGCTGCCGTCGTGCGGGCCAGGTCGTTGTTCCCCTTTCCGCTTCAAGGCGTGGACTTTGACAATGATTTGCCTTCATGAATGAACTCGTGGTCTCCTGGTGCAGAAGTCGAGGATTGGAAGTGACGCGTTCCCGTGCTATCGGAAGAATGATCAGGCATGGGTCGAGCAGAAGAACGGTGCCATCGTTCGTCCTGGTCGGCTATGGTAGGTTCGTGGGCGCGGAAGCCACGGTGACGATTGTTCGTCACTATGACGCAGTGCGGCTGCACGGCAATCTCATCCAGCCCTCATTCAAGCTGCGAGAGAAGACCCGTATCGGCGCGCGTGTGATCATCTATCATCCGCCAGCGCCGCGGTCGAGCGTGTATTGGCCCATCCCGAGGTGGCGGAGGTCGTGACGTTGCCTCCAGTTTCTATCCAGTTTTGAGTTCGTTTCCGGCATTTGATTGCCTTGATGGGCGGTGGAGCGACGGGGGCTGGCGCGGAGCTTTTCGCATTGCGCAGCGCGAGCGACCGTCGCGGATTGAAGGTCTGTGCGAACTCGTTCGGCGTCGCCATCCGATCTGCGAATGAGGCCGCACGCTGTTATACAACTCGGCGACGGAACACCCACGGAACCGGCCGGAGCGCGAGCTTCTCTATCCATGGCATCCTTGGGCGGGTCGCCAGGTCCATATTCATGAAGTGATCGACAAGAACGAAGCAGAGGTTTTCCGCTGTAGTCTTTCTGGCCGGGTATCGGATCGCTGGCTGGAGGTTCCCGGGTGGATGTTCGATCGGAGCCTCAGCGCGAGCTGGCGCATCACGACTGCTCCGCACGTCTACCTTGCCGCGCTGGGCACCCTGGCGAAACTGCTCCACGACACGGGGACCCCATCGCAATCGCCGGAGATGGGCGCAGCATTGGGATGTCACGCAAATCGGGGAGATGTCCATGCCGCGCCAGCCCACGACATACCAGTTCGATCTGTTCTCGAAGCCGAACGACGCCGACGCAGTGCAGACGCCGCAATGGCAGGCGCTGCCGGCCGAGGCGCGCCGATCAGTGACGAAGCTGATGGTCAGCCTGATGCTCGGACATGTCGACGGCGAGGGTGCCGCAAAACGGGAGGGCGCGGATCATGATGCATGAGAAGATTGGGCCGCATCATCTGGAGCGCAAAGCGATCCTGTATGTGCGGCAGTCGTCAGCCCATCAGGTCCTGCACAATCGTGAGAGCAGTATGCTTCAATATGCGATGCGCGACCACCTGACGGTCCTTGGCTGGTCTCGCGTAGAGACGATCGATGACGATCTCGGCCGTTCCGCCGCCGGCGGCGTGGTACGCGCCGGCTTCGATCGGATGATCGCCGAGGTCTGTCTCGGCAAGGTCGGGGCGGTTGCGGCACGGGAGGTGTCGCGGTTTGCCCGCAACAGCCGCGACTGGCAGCAGCTTATCGAGATGTGTCGTGTCGTCGATACCGTGCTGATCGACCAGGAGACAGTCTATGCGCCGCGTCAGGGCAATGATCGGCTGCTGCTGGGATTGAAGGGCAGTCTCAACGAGTATGAACTCGATCTTCTGCGCCAGCGTTCGCTGTCGGCTCGCGACGAGAAGGCCCGCCGCGGCGAACTCGTCGTCGCAGCCCCTGTCGGCTTCGTGAAGGTCGGCGATCGACTTGAGAAGGAACCTGATCGGCGTGTGCAGGAGGCCATCACCCTTGTGTTTGATAAGGTGGCGGAACTCGGTAGTGCCCGCCAGGCCCTGCTCTGGTTCCTTGAACATGGGCTGGATTTGCCTGCCAAGCGCAACAATGGCGATGTGGTCTGGCGCAGACCAAGCTACGCGACCATCCACCGAATGATCGAGAACCCGATCTACGGCGGCGCCTATGCCTATGGTAAGACTCGTGCTGCGTCGGGGTATGATGCAACAGCCATTCGCTCGCGCAGCCGCCATAAGGCGCGAGATGAATGGCTGGCGCTGATCCCCGGTGCACACGAAGGCTACGTCGGCTGGGAAAGGGCGGAAGCGATCCGCAAGATGGTGAGCGACAACGTGCCCACGAGCCGGCATCACGGGGCGCCAAGCATGGACGCTCTGCTCGCCGGGCTTGTCCGCTGCCGGCGCTGCGGCCGCAAGCTCACGGTGCGGTACACGGGCACCAAGCACAACATTGCGCGCTATTCTTGCTGGCGGGGTCTGCTCGACAATGGCGAGCCGCGATGCATCGCCTTTGGCGGACTGCGCGTCGATGATGCGATTGAGGAGGCGCTCCTGCGAGTCGTGGAGCCGGTAGCGATTGCTGCCGCTGCCGAAGCTGAGGCGCAAGCTGCCAATCGTCGTGACCAGGTCCGGGACGCCGTCAGTCGGGATCTTGAGGCTGCCCGCTACGCTGCCGACCGGGCCTTCCGGCAATATGACGCGGGCGATCCCGAGAACCGGCTGGTCGCGGCGGAACTGGAAGCGGGTTGGAACCAGGCACTCATCCGTGTTGGTGAGATCGAGAACAAGATCACCGCGCATGATGCCGCGACGCCGAGGCCATCACCTGTGTTGGCAACGGGCATCACGGCGCTGGCCACAGACCTTCGGGCTGTCTGGTCGGCGCCAACAACAATAAAGCACTTTGTTGGTCTGGATGTTTCCCTCGACCCTACATCGGTATGCGTTCTTGACGAAGCCGGCGCCGTGGTGTGGCGTGGCAAGATTGCCTCAACACCGGAAGCTTTGACTGAAGCGATTCGCAAGGCGCGCGCGCCTGGCGCGCCGGAGAGGCAGCAAGAAAGCCCGAGTGGCGGTCGCCCGCAAATTGGCTGTGATCATGCACCGAATCGGGATCGACGGCAGCGAATTCCGCCGGCAGCCCTCGTGCTGCAGAGGCTGATGAACGTCGATCAAACAGGGTTCACGACCAAAAGCCTGCGGACGGTGCAAATAGCCGTGAAAGCCTGGCGTGAGGAGACAGCCGTTGAAATCATCACGCGAGATACCCATTCGACCTTCTTGTTCTAGAACTCGGCTGATGAAGTTTAGAGGGCAGATAACGTCTTGAGCAGCCGCCACCGAGGCGAGTCAGCAGCTCTGCTGCGTTAAGACCAGCGGCGGCCGCAAAGTCGTCTGGCGTAAAATCTTTACCTAACAGTTCTACAAATCCACCCGGCGCGCAAAGCGCCTCCGGAACGTCTGTTACATCTATCGTCGTGTATTCCATGGATATTGTTCCTATTACAGGGACCGAATATCCAGCAAGTCTAACGGATATCTTGTTTGCGCAGGCCCATGGAAGGCCATGCTTGAAGCCGATCCCGACGATTGCTATGCGGCTAGGTCGAACTGTCCGGAACGTCGCGCCGTAGCCAACAGCCTCCCGGCTGGCCAAATAGCGCACATCGAGTATTTTGGCTCGGAGGCTTGCAACGGCCATCAGCGGATTGGGTTGAATGCCAGCGTCGTTAAGTCCGTACAATGCTGCGCCCACTCGTACCATGTCGAAATGATAGCATTTACCTAACCAAACACCGGCCGAGGCAGCGAGGCTTCCTATTGTGGGCCCAAGCATATCGTAGATCGCCTCAAAGCGATTCCTTTGAAACGCATTAGTCGGGTCCGTAGAGCATTCGCTGCACGCGAGGTGGCTGAGTACGACCGAGGGCGGACACTGGTCGAAGATGCCTGCAGCATGCGCGCGACGCACGTCGGGAAAAGCTAGCCCGAGACGGGAGAATCCGGTTTCCACGTTCAGAAAGTATGTTTGTGTCCGCGTTGCACGAATAACCTCCAATTCAGCGCAATTGTTTACAACGGGTATGAGGCCTTCGGATCGATAGTACTGGTGAAATTTCGCAAATTCATCACAAAAAACCGCAATAGCCCTATCTACCTGGTTTGACCTCAGAAGCAAAGCTTCGTCTAAATTAGCGACGAAGAGCAGCTCGCAGCCGGCATCGATTAGCGCCCCTGCAACCTCTACAGCGCCAAGCCCGTAAGCGTCGCTTTTGACGACTGCGGCCACCTTTACGTACGGCCCAACGAGACCCCCGATGGTACGGAAATTTGCTTGGATCGCCTCAAGATTGATCTCAAATATAACATTTGCAGGCCGTACTAGTGGAAACATCTTCTGCTCTCCAGCTAACTCGTAGACTGCGATGCGGCCTTAGCGGTCACGCCACAAAATCAGAACCGCGCACAGATACATCAGAGCAAAATTGCGGTAATTGCGCACTAAGTCAATACGGCTAACGTAAAATCGCCTTTAAGAAAACTTCTTAAAAAGTTAACATTTACGTTGTTCTTTTATTTTCGGTAAATGTTAAATGACTGTGGATTGTTACTTGCGATTATTATGGCCATGTATTGTAGATGACTAGATGCATTCTTGCTGAAATGTTCTCGTGATTGGGAGTTATTGCTGATCGAGATGTTCTCGCTGTTCAAAACGACCCATTTGCAGAGATGTGTAGGAGGCGTTTTGGGGCCGGTCTTGCGAGACAACACGGACTTGCGAGATAGCACGGTCCTGAGACTTGCTGAATCCCGTGAAGAGAACAACACGTCGGATAGGCCGAGCCACGGTGCGCGTTGCGGAAGTTACGCGTAAACACTAGGTCTCGCGCTGGCATGTCTATGACTGGCGCAAGCAGCTTCGGAGCAACGGCCGGCGCTAGAGCCAGTGAACAGAGCGTCGACGAGTACGCGAGGTGCGCGGGCCGATTCGTCACGTTTTCTCGCCGAGCGTTTGTTGTCCCGCTGTCGCCAACCCCGGCTGAGATCGTCCAACCGCAGAATTTGGATTACCAGCGATCGCTATCCTTTCATCGCGGCCTGTCCGATTCATTGGTCAAGCCGCTGCTTTGCTGCACGCCTCATCTGGGCGCGCTCTGCAAACTTGGGCAATACGCGCGTCATGATTTGTGCCCAATCGAAGCCTCTCTGTCTCCGAAACAAGTGCCCTGGTACGAGATGTCAAGCGACACGAGGAATTGACCCCTTTACCGACACGAGGAACTGACCCCTTCATTGGTTTGCGGTTTCGTTGCTTTCGGATGCCGGTCGGGTTTTCTGCAGAAGGCCGGACCGGCGCTTTTCGCGGAGACGGTAGCTGTCGCCGCGGATGGTAATCACCGTGGAGTGGTGTAGCAGGCGGTCCAGGATCGCCGTGGCCACAACGGGATCGCCAAAAACGCTCCCCCATTCGCCCACGGAGCGATTGGAGGTGATCAGGATCGATCCCTTCTCGTAACGCCGCGACACAAGCTGGAAGAACAGGTGGGCGGCGTTGGCCTCGAAGGGCAAATAGCCCAGTTCGTCGATGATCAATAATTTCGGCCGTGACAAGGTCGTCAACTGCTTGTCGAGCGAGCCGTCGGCATGAGCCTTGGCCAACATCGCCACCAGTGTGGCCGCCGTGATGAACTGCACGTTGTAATTCTGGCAGATCGCCTCGCGGCCGAGGGCCACGGCCAGATGCGTCTTGCCCGTGCCGGGTGGGCCGAGGAACAAAAGCGTGTCGCCGTGCGCGATCCAGCGACAGGTCGCCAGTTCCCTGATCTGCTCCTGATCCAGTGAAGGCTGCGCCTCGTAGTCGAAGCCGTCCAGTTCGCGCACGAAAGGGAACTGGGCGATCTTGCTCGACATGGAGATGCGCCGCTCGTCGCGCCGGCGATCTCGCGTGACACAAGGAAGCTCAGGGCTTCCCGTAACGTCATCTTTGAGCGAGCAGCTTCGTCCAGCAACGTGTCGAGCTGATCGCGGATCGCCGTCAGCTTCAGTCGATCGAGCGTTGCGATGAGCATGTCATGATCCACGGTCGTCATCACCAGGCCCCTCCGACAACCGCCTCGTATTCCGCGAGCGGCCGCAGCAAGGCCGGCGCGATCTCAATGGGATCTGCGCGGACCGGCCCGTCAAAGCCGGCAACGCCAACAAAATGCGCCCGATCCACGATCCGTTGTCCTCTCCCCCGGCAAAGGGCGTGGTCTGCGACGACCTGGCCCGCATGACGGATGATCACGCGGCCGGCCAGAACGACGACCTGGACGCTCTCGCCAATCAGGCGCCAGGGGACCGAGTAGCTGTTCGTGTCGAGATCGATTGCGCAGTCGGCCTGGACCTTGCGGACCAGATCCCGCAACTGTCCGAACGGGGCACGGCCGGCCAGCGGGCGTAGCGCACGAGCTTCAGCGGCAAAGCGTTCCACCGGCGCGACACCGGTCGTGCCGTGTTCACGTTGATCGGCAACCTCGCGCGTCCACCGGTCCAGATGCGCCTCGAACGCTGCCCAGCTCTCGAACCGGCGTCCGGCGATCGCGTTCTTCTTGACGTAGCCGAGCCCGCGTTCGTCCTTTCCTTTCGTGCGTGCTCGATAGGGAGCACAGGCCCGCGGCGTGAAGCTCCAATACCGGGCGAAGGCATGTAGCCGCGCGTTGAATCTCACCTCGCGCGTCACCGCGTCATGGTGTTCGACCAGCGCCTTCGCATTGTCGATCAGGACTTCCCCTGGAACGCCCCCGAACCGCAGGAAAGCGCCTTCCATTCCTTCGAACCAGTCTGCCTGGCGCTGACGCTGCGAGGCCCGGATACATCCGACGCGAATAGCCAAGCGTTCCGACAAACACATGGATCCGCACCCGCTCGCCGCCGATCCATACCCGCGTGTCGCCGAAGTCGATCTGCATCTGATGACCCGGCGCTGTCTCGAAGCGCACCGTCGCTCGCTTCTGCGCCTTCAGTTCCCGACGCCAATGCTGCACCCGGCGTTCTACCGACCGCAGGCTTATAATGATCCCATGTTCACCCGCCAGTTCCTGGCGAATGACGTCCGCGTTGCCCTCATGCCGGAAGAAGCGTTCCCGCAACCAGTTATCGAGCCCGTCGAGCGCCGACACGCGCGGCCGGCCTCGATACGTAATGACACCACCCTCGCGAAGGTAGCGACGTACCGTATTGCGCGCGCAGCCGAATTCCTTGGCGATCCGCTTCGCGCCCCAGCCACATTGATGCAGGCGCACCATCGACATCACTTCCTCCGCCTGCAGCATCGTCTCTCCCTGCATCGTTCTCGACAATGCAGGTGTCACCGAAATCTCGATCGCCATCTATGGGTCCTCTCAAAAGAGAGGGGTCAGTTCTTTGTGCGTTAGGGGGTCAATTGTGCATGTCGCCCGACACGAGACAGCGGTGGTCTTGGTGTCGGAACTACCGGATGCCCTCGTCGGGTCTCGTCAACGAGGTTCAGAGCGTGCATCAACAGCAGCAATCCCAGGAATCGGTCAAACAAAGCGGCAGTCCGCTTCAGGTTCACCGCCGCTGCAGTGAGCTCGGTTTGGATATTTATATTGGCGAGACCCTGTCGGATCGCTCGGGCGGTTATCGGACCAACGCCGGGGATTGTTGCCCCGCCCCACGTCTTCATCCTCTCGGCACGCGTGCAATCTCGGCATCGAGCTGCTTGATCCTTTCCTCCAGCTCAGCGTATAGACCAGATGGTGAGGGCCAGGCGGGCTTCGGGCAGGTCGCACTCAGGTTTCCATCAGCTTGGCGGTGGTGAGAAGGGGCTGGGCAATGACCAGTCAATATTCTGCGAGATGGCCGCGCAAGGCGTTGATCGTCTGGGTGCGCTGCCGCACCAGCAGAGCCCGGACCCGCACTCGCCTGCTTATCCTCACTGTTCACGGCGACAAAGCGCATGGTCGGCCGCTGCGCGGCCTCGCAGATAGCCTCGGCATCGGCGGCCTACGAAAGGCTTCAAATAGGATGGCGGCATCAGACGAACGGAGTGCCCGAGCTTGTCGATCTCGCGCGCCCAGTGATGCGCCCAGCACAGGCCTCCATGGCGACCAAGCAGGCCGGCTGCCCAGCGAGAAACGCAAGCACCTTGTCGCGTCGCAGTTGCTTACGGATAACTATGGCGCCCGCCGCATCCGCTCCATGCGCCTGAATCACATTCTTCACTAGGTCCAACCCGGTGTTAACTTCATTGTGGACGCTCCCTCTCTTAAGGGCTGTCAAACACCACCATTCTGGCACATCGATGCCGTCGAGGGGCGTCAAGCCCATCACTATCTGCCGCGGACGGTCAGCACGCGTTGGCCATGTCGACGTCATCTGCAAGCCTGGATCATTCTTGATTCTAGAAACGGCGTTGCGCCGGCCGCCGAATTCGCCGCAGGCTGCTGAGCAAACACCTGCTAGACCCCGAAGCGGACACGCCGTTCGAACCTGGTCATCGGCAACCGATATTGCATGCCTGCCTTCTTATTAAACGAAGGCGTTCAGAGTTCTTGGCGGTCAGAACGCTATGCAGGGAAACGGAAGGGAGGAGAGTTCACGGATCCCGACCATCTACCGGACGGGGTTGTACGACTCGGGACGCGTTACGAGAATTGGGCCGCATACTCTTCATCGAGCGACGTGGCCTTCTTTCGCAGTAAGCGCACAGTCTCCCGTGACCCGCCGAGGCCAGCCATCTGAAGACGCGACGGCACGGGTCGAGACATTATATTGGCGAATCGAAGACAGGTTGGTGCATACTGCAGAGCGAAGAAACGTAAACTCGGCGCCAAGTCGCTGAATACTCACACTAGGCTGAACAATGAGCAACCCGCCACATCTTACGTTTGACCCCGACAAGCCCGGCACGAGCAAAGGGCATCTTGTTGTTCCAAAAGGCGCCGACTGCGAAGCTCTTTCGCTTCCGGTTTTCAGCCTGAACAAAGGTGATGGACCTCGTCTCCTTATCACTGGTGGATGTCACGGCAATGAATTGGAGGGGCCACTTGTTGCGCAACGGCTTATTGCATGGCTGCCCGAAGCGCAAATCTGTGGGAGGATTATCATCGTTCCCGTTCTCAATCCGCCGGCCGTGCAGGCTTTCAGTCGCAATACGCCGATCGATGGATTGAACCTCAACCGAGTGTTTCCGGGCCGTGCCGAGGGGTCGCTAACCGAACGAATCGCGGATGCCGTTTCCCGCCTGTTGTTGCCGATGGCCGACACCGTATTTGATCTGCACAGCTTCGGACCAATCTGGGACTTTCCACCATCGACGACGACGCATCCCATTGCAGATCCCGCTCTCATGATCAAGACAATCAGAATGGCAGAGGCGTTCAAATTACCTATGACGTTGGTCTGGGATCATCCAGATACGCCCGGAATGTTTGATATCTCGGCCCACAACCAAGGTAAGGTATTCGTCTGTGTTGAACTGGGCGGCGGCATTATCGGCGATGAAGCTCTCGCGATCTACGACGCTGGAGTACGCAACGCACTCATCTCGCTGGGAGTCGTCGAGGGAAAAGCCGAGTATCCGACCTTCCGTCGACGGAGGTCCGGCCAGACACTTCATACGCGGCGCCCAGCCGATGAACTGAAATCGCCTCTGCCGGGTATCTTCGAACCTCGTTGCTCGATGTTGGGCGAAGTGAAGCAGGGAGATCTCATTGGCATCCTGCATCCGATGGACTCTTCGTCGGCAAATTCCAGTGATATCCGGTCGCCTGGCCCTTCCATCGTCTGCGGTGTTCGATCCGGGGGCTATGTCGAAGTCGGCGAATGGTTAGCGCTCTTGGCGCGACCGCTGAATCGTTGAAATCAAGTTCGCCGAAATCGTGCCTTCTGGTAACCGCTGTTCTCAGGCCACGGCTTTGAGCGGCATGGGTCTGTAGGCCCAAGGCAGCAGATCTGGCTTAGTGGATGGCCGGCGACGATCCGGGCGATCACGTCAGCGAGGTAGGTGTGAGGCTCGACGCCGTTTAGCTTGCATGTTTATGCCGACCGGCGAACTATGCCGAGTGAGCAAGTTTTTACCAACACTTTCCTCAACATAGCGGTAGCTGGATCGGCATAGCTTAGGCTCTCTCCGTCGCAATTGACGCGAAGGAGAGGACACATGAACGCAAGTGACTATCTGCAACGCAGCACGCTCTATCGGAAGCTGATCCACGGGCCATATGGCGAGTTTGCACGCGTTTATGCGGGCAGATTGTCGGACGAAGGCTTCGGTCGGCAATGCACCTGGCGATCGCTAAGCCGATTTCGTGAGCTGAGAGACTGGCATGTCGGTAACGGGCACGATCTCCGGGATTTGAGCGAAGTTCATGTCGAGCGGTTTCTGGAGCACCGTTCCAAACACTGGAGCATCGATTCGGGCGACCGATCGGCGCTTCGGCGCTTGCTTGCCGCGTTACGGCAAGACGGTTTGATACCAACCGCCCTTCCGATTGAGCGCACGGAGTACGAGCAGATTGTTGATGTGTTCGCGGCTTACCTCACGAATGAGAAAGGGCTCGCCGACTCGACGGTGGAAGGCCACAAGCTGCTCTCACGCCGATTTCTGCAGGAGGTCTGTCCGGCTGGCGCAGATGGGTTTGCGGCGCTCACCCCGGAGATCGTCATCGGTTATGTCGAGCGACATGCTCTCGATGGCTCCGCCGACAGCGGCAAGGCGATGTGCGGGGTGGTGCGCGCCTTCCTGCGCTATTTGCATCTGAAGGGCTTCATTTCGGTGGCCTTGGCCGATTGTGTGCCGTCGATCCGTCGCTGGCGGCTTGCTGGCCTACCAACCTTCCTGTCACCACAGAAGGTTCAGGTGGTTCTCGATCGCCTGCGATCGGACCACGGCAATGGGGCTTCGCGACTATGCGGTTTTGATGGCGCTGGCCAAGCTGGGCTTGCGCGCCAGCGAGGTTGCCGCGCTCAGTCTTGATGATATCGATTGGCAGTCGGGCAGTGTCCTCGTCCATGGCAAGGGACGGCGGCAAGCGATGATGCCGCTACGCCACGACGTCGGTGCGGCTATCGTCGCCTACATCCGGCATGGGCGACCGGCTTCACCGTGTCGCCGGTTATTTCTACGAATGCTTGCTCCGCACGTCGGCTTTGCCTCAGGCTGTGCCATCATGATGATCGCGAAGGAGGCCCTCGAGCGGGCGGGTATTCACGGCTATGCGCACCACGGCGCGCACCTCTTCCGCCACAGCCTTGCGACCGACCTGCTGCGGTCGGGGGCCAGCTTTGCCGAGATCGGCCAGTTGGTTCGTCACCGGAGCATCGACAGCACAGGAATCTATGCCAAGCTCGACATCGAGAAGCTGCGCGAACTGAGCCTGCCCTGGCCGGGAGGTATCCAATGAGCCGGCTTCGAACAGCGCTCGAGCGCTATGTGGGCATGCGCCAGGGATTGGGATACAAGTATCATGGCCCCGCTCGACGGTTGTCGGATTTCGTCACCTTCATGGAGGCTCGCGGCGCCGAGACCATCACCACGGGCTGGCAATGAAGTGGGTGACGTTGATCGGCCGACAACCGAGTTGGTCCATCCGCCTGACCGATGTGCGCTGCTTCGCTCAGCACCTCGCTCATTTCGATCCCCTGACGGAAGTGCCACCTCAAGACGCTGTGTCGCCGGCGCGGCGGGCCAAGCCCTACATCTATACCGATGCTGAGATCACGGCGCTTTTGGCGGCGGCACTGTCGCTGCCGCCGGCCAACGCCCTGCGTCGCTGGACATATCATTGTCTGTTCGGATTGATAGCGGTCGCCGGGCTACGCCATTTCGAAGCGCTCGACCTGCGCCGGGACGACGTCGATCTGGACCAAGGTATCCTCACCATTCGAGAGACGAAGTTCGGCAAGTCGCGGCTGGTCCCGCTCCATGCCACGACGGTCGCCGTGCTGTCGGACTATGCCGCGCGACGCGACGCGCATCTCGTCGCGCCTTGTAGCCCCTATTTCTTTGTCGCCGAGCAGGACGGCAGATTGCTGCACCAATACGTGCACCGGGTGTTCTGGCAGCTGTCGCGTAGATCGGCCTGCGGCAGCGGGGGCAGCGCAATGGTCCGCGGGTTCACGATCTTCGTCACCATTTCGCCGTCCAGGCCCTGACCAACTGGTATCGCGCGGGCGAAGATGTCGAGCGGGAACTGCCGGTCCTCTCGACCTTTCTCGGCCACGCCAATGTTCGCGACACCTACTGGTATCTATCCGCCGCGCCGGAGCTAATGACCCATGCCGCGCGACTGCTGGATAAGCGGTGGGAGGCTCGCTCATGAGTGCCCCGAATGATCTGGCCGTGCTGATCGAGCGGTGGTTCACCGATCGGCTCATGCGACATCAAGGCGTAAGCTCCAACACCATCGCCTCCTATCGCGACACCTTCCGGCTCCTGTTTGCATTCGCGCAGACACGCCTTGGCAGGTCTCCGTCACAGTTGACACTGCGGGATTTGGACGCGCCTTTCATCGGCGCATTCCTGGAAGACCTCGAGACACTGCGATCCGCCTCAGTAAGGACCAGTAATCTCCGCCTCACGGCCATTCGGTCTTTCTTCAGATATGCATCGTTCGAGGAGCCGGCCCATAGCGCCCAGATTCAACGCGTGCTCGCGATCACGAGCAAGCGATGCGACAAGCGACAGCTTCAGTTTCTCACCAGCCCGAGATTGAAGCGATCCTGGCCTGTCCGGATCGCAGCACATGGCTGGGACGGCGTGATTACACTCTGCTGTTGCTGGCCGCGCAAACGGGGTTGCGGGTCTCGGAGATCATCGATCTCGACCGGGACTCGGTGATGCTGGGGCACGGTGCCCACGTGCGACGCCTTGGCAAGGGCCGCAAGGAGCGAAGTACGCCGCTCACCAAGGTTGCACAGCAAGCCCTTCGGGGCTGGCTCAACGAGCCCAGGAAGCGGGGCGCAACGGCTCTCTTTCCGAACACGCACGGCGGCAAAACTGAGCGCCGACGGCGTGCAGGCGCTGCTGAACAAATATGTCGCCAAGGCTCGCGAACACTGCGTCACCCTCCGCTCGAAGCGGGTGTCGCCCCATGTTTTGAGGCACAGCGCTGCCATGCAGCTGCTGCAGGCGGGCATCGATTGTTCGGTCATCGCCTTATGGCTGGGCCATGAGGCGATGGAAACGACGCTGACCTATATTCACGCATATCTTGAGCTGAAGGAATCCGCACTTGCCAAGCTGAAGCCATACGAACGCGCAAAGGCGGAACGATTTCGGCCAAACGACCAGCTTCTTGAGCTCCTGAACGCCCTTTGAGCATGAGAACTATGCCGAGTGTCAACGACGGGTTCTTGGTCGAAACGGCGGGCAAAGCGCATCATACCGCCATGATCGGACGAGGCGCTCGGCATAGTTCGCCGGTCGGCATAAACCTGCTTATGCCGCGCGCGGCATAAGCAGGTTTCGATCAGCGAAGCGATCGTTGCCCAGTGCTCGGCGCCGCCGTCCGAGCCGGCGAAGAGCGCATGGCGCGCTCGACGACGTTGGAGTCGATCTCGATCGTACCGTTGTCGAGGAATCGTGTCAGATCTTGCCAGCGCGAGAGCGCATAGCGGATAGCTTCCGCCAGCCTTGGTCCTCTGGCTGATAAGAGTGAGTTGCTGCCTAAGCCACGGCTCAAGGGCATTGATGACGGGACGGCTTCTCTCCTGCCGGACCGCGCGGCGTTCGTCGGCGGAACGACCGCGGATATCGCTCTCAACGTGGTAGAGTTGGGCGATGCGGGCGAGCGCCTCCGTCGCGATCGGCGCGGGGCCGGACTGCGCGAGCTCATAGAAGCGGCGACGCACATGCGACCAGCAAAAGGCCAAGCTCACGGCGTTGCGTTCGGCCAATGCCTTGTAACCCGCGATCCGTCGACCTGCAGGGTTCCGACAAAGCTCTGAAGATGCCGGATCGGCTGTTCGGCCTTGCGGTCCGGAGCGTAGAGATAGGCGACGCCGGGTAGGTCCATTCCGCCCCAAGCTCGGTCGCAGTGGTCTCGTCCGCCAAGAGCTTGTCTGAAGCCTTCAGCCGCTCGAACAGCCGCTCATGCACAGGGCGAAGCAGGAAGCTGCCTTGCCCGGGGAAGGTGGTCGGCATACTTCGACACCAGAACATGAGCCACCGTGGCCTCTGTAGGAATGCCGCCTTCGACAAGACGTGCCGGCGTAAGAAGCCGTACCCGCTCCGCAGTCGCGGAGCGACAAGGAGAGTGTGTGCCGACAGCGTGACTTGATCGCGTCTGTGGCGCTGGTGATGTGTCCACAACAAGCTCCGACTGCGTCAGCATGGGGGTAGCTGCTTGCAGCCCCCTCCATCGGACAAAGGAGCTTGTGATGACCCAACTTCGCCAGCGCATGAGCGAGGACATGCAGGTGCGCAACTTCGCGCTCAACACCCAGCTGTCGTATCTCCAACAGGTGTCGCTGTTCGCCCGCCATTTCGGCAAGTCGCCGGACTTGCTCGGGCGCGAGGACATTCGGACCTATCAGGTTTATCTGACCAACGAGAAGAAGCTGTCGCCCGGTTCGATCCACCCAGCAATTGCGGCGCTGCGCTTTCTATACAGTGTGACGCTCGAGAGGGACTGGGCGCCTGAAGAGGTCCTGCCGCTTCCCAAGAAGCCGCAGAAGCTGCCGATCATCCTCAGTGCCGAGGAAGTTCAGCGGTTCCTCGGCTGCGTCCTCGACGTCAAACACCACGCATCCTGACCACTTGCTATGCCGCCGGCTTGCGCATCTCGGAAGCGGTTCAGCTAAAGCCCACGGGCATCGACAGCCAGAGAATGGTCATCCGCGTCGAGCAGGGCAAAGGCCAGAAGGACCGCTACGTGATGCTGTCGCCCAAGCTGCTGGAGATCCTGCGTGACTATTGGAAGCTGCGGCGGCCAAAGGCGTGGCTCTTCCCCGGCGATCGTGCCGGCCAGCCGATCACCAGGGGTGCGGTGGGACAGGCCTGCGCGAAAGCGTGCGACCTCTCCGGCTTGTCCAAACCGGTCACGCCGCACAGTTTGCGGCACGCCTTCGCCGTCCATCTGTTGGAGGCCGGCGCCGACGTGCGCACCATTCAACTGCTGCTCGGTCACCGCAGCCTCGCGACCACCGCCCATTACCTGCGGATTGCCACCAACAAGGTCTGCGCCACATCGAGCCCCTTCGAGCTCTTACCGCGTCCGGCGCCCACCGTGCCGCCGGCCGCCCAGCCTCAGTACTTCTGAGCTCGCGCCGATGGACCGCTCGGGGCCGGAAGTGGCGGATATCTTCCGCCGCTAAGCGAAGCCTATCGCGAGCAGCATGACGCGTCGCTGTCGACCGCCCAGCGCCGCGTCATGACGGCGATCGAACTGTGCCGGACCGCCGCGCTCGGCGGGCATGTCGAAGCATGCGATCAATGCGGCCACCGGCGCATCGCCTTCAACAGCTGCCGCGACAGGCATTGCCCCGCTGCCAATCGCTGGCTCGCGCAAATGGCTGGAGGACCGTCGCGCCGAGCTCCTCGACACGCAATACTTTTACGTCGTCTTCACGCTGCCCGGCGACATTGCCGCCATCGCCTATCACAACAAGGCGCTCGTCTACGGCCTGCTCTTCCGTGCCGCCGCCGAGACCCTGCGCACCATCGCCGCCGATTCCAAGCACCTGGGCGCCGAGATCGGCTTCTTCGCCGTGCTGCACAGCTGGGGCCAGAACCTGCTTCATCATCCGCATCTGCACTGCGTCGTCGCCGGCGGCGGCCTGTCTGCCGACGGTCGTCGGTGGATCGCCTGCAAGCCCGGCTTCTTCTTGCCGGTCCGGGTGCTCTCACGCCTGTTCCGACGATTGTTTCTGGAGCACCTGGAGAAAGCCTTCGACGCCGGGCAGTTGCAGTTTTTCTCTGGCCTGCAGCACCTGAGCGAGCGCGACGCCTTCCGGCGCTATTTGGCGCCGCTACGAAAGGCTGAGTGGGTCGTCTTTGCCAAACCGCCCTTCGCCGGACCTGCCCAGGTGCTCGACTATGTCGGCCGCTATACGCACCGCGTCGCCACCTCCAACAACCGTCTCGTCGACATCGAGGACAACGCTGTTCGTTTCCGCTGGAAGGACTATCGGCACGGCAATCGGCAAAAGGTCATGACCGTCGCGTCCGACGAGTTCATTCGCCGCTTCTTGGTGCACGTCCTGCCCGAGGGCTTCCATCGCATCCGCTACTACGGCTTTCTCGGCAATCGCTACCGCGCGCAAAAGCTCGCCCACTGCCGCGACCTGCTCGGCATGCCGGTTCCAGAGCCGTCGGATGGCTCATCCGAAAGGGATTACCGCGAGCGCTATGAGGATCTCACCGGTCATTCCCTCAGGCAATGCCCCGCCTATCGTCAAGGCCAGATGATCATCGTCGGTATCTTCGACGGCGCCACTGGACCCCCGCCATACTGGGACACCTCATGAAAGAACCGCTCCGCTTTCGCAATCACCGCATCGCACGAGCCGTTCGGCCGGAAACCGAGTCGGTCCCGCGAAGCTGCGCGCCGTCACCCCCGGCTGCCTTTGCCGGGCAAGGCGCGACGCCGGTCCTCACTTTGCCGAACCCATATCCGTGCCGCTTTCGGCGCACAACGCGACCCCTTGCGATAGCCGCGCCACGACCGCATCCGCGCGCACGCCACGCCTGTTCATAGGCATGGCCTCAATTGAACGCCCATAGCCGCCACCCGTGCCGGCGGCTTAGTCCAACACGTTTTTAGCTCACCGTCGCGATCCACCTCAGCGCGCTTTCGCCACCCGCCTTTCTGCGCGACGCCAAGCTAAAAAACGCTCTGCATTATGTGGCGCGCCACATAACCGTTCTCCGGCGCGGTCTACGTCTTCCGGGCGAAGCGCGCCGACCGGATCAAGCTCGTCTACTTCGACGGCACCGGCGTGTGCCTGCTGGCTGTCCAGCAGGTCGCCAATCACCTTGAATCCTAATTCAGCCGTTGCAACAAAGCCGTCAGCATTCACTTCGCCAGCACGCTGACAAGTGCTGCGGCCCGACTTCGATAGCCGGCGGCTCCTCTTCCCGGCAGCGGTCGAATGCCAGCGGGCAGCGAGGATGGAACCTGCAGCCCCTCGGCACGCGGGCGGCGCTTGGAACCTCCCCTTGCAGGGCCGGCAGCTTGCCGCGATCTGCGTTGCCGCCAATCTGCGGCGTCGCGTTGCGCAAGGCGACGGTATACGGATGGCGGGGGTTGAATGTGATCTCGTCGGCGCTGCCGATCTCGACCAATTTTCCAAGATACAAGACTGCTATCCGGTCGGCGATCGACCAGGCGAGCGGAAGATCGTGGGTGATGAATAGCAGCGCCATATTGTGCTTGTCGCGCAGGTCAACCAGGACCTGAAGAATCTGCGCGCGTATCGAGACATCAAGCATCGAGACAGGTTCATCAGCAACGATGAGCTCCGGCCTGACGGCAAGCGCTCCAGCAATCACGACCCGCTGGCGCTGCCCGCCAGACAGTTCGTGCGGGAAGCGGGCGAAGAAATCACCGGGAGGGTTGAGGCCGGCCGCTGCAAGCGCTTCACTCACCCGGTCGGCGAGTTGACTGGCGTTGTCGACCAGTCGCAGTGACCGCAATGGCTCCGCCACGACATCGAACACGGTGTGCCGCGGGTTAAGCGCCTGATAAGCGTCCTGGAAGATCATCTGCACGCGATGCCGGTAAGGACGCAGGGCTGAAGAGCCACGCACCGAGGTCATATCCTCGCCCTCGAACAACAACCTGCCGCCTGTTGGCTGGGCAAGCTTGGTAATGACGCGGCCTACCGTCGTCTTACCGCTTCCCGATTCTCCGACTAAGGCGACGATCTCACCCCGTCCGATGTTGAGGTCAATCCCATCCACCGCGCGTACGGCGCCCGCAGGTCGGCCCAGGACACGGTCGAACAGCCCGCCCTGGATAGGAAAATGGACCTGCATGCTCTCAAGACGCAGTATATCGGCGGTGTCAGGCATGGACTGCAACCTTGTCTTCTTGCGAGGACCGGTGAAGGTGACAGGCCACACGTCCCTGTCCGCACTCATCGAAACTAGGGACTTCGGTCACGCAAACCGCCATGGCCGACGGGCAACGCGGATGGAAGGCGCAGCCCGATGGCCGATTCATCAAGTTGGGGGGATCGCCGGGTATTGGCCGAATAATCCGTTTGCCGCTCGCCGGGTTCGGGATCGAGTCGATCAGCAGTCTGGTGTAGGGGTGCTTGGGCTGGGCGAAGATATCGGCGACAGTGCCGTCCTCGACGATGCGACCCGCGTACATGATCATCACGCGGTCACAAGCCTCAGCCACCACGGAAAGATCGTGGGTGATCAAAATGAGGGCAAGGTTAAGTCGCGATCGCAACTCACCCAGCAGCTTCAGGATCTGAGCTTGAGTGATGACGTCGAGCGCCGTGGTCGGCTCATCGCCAATGACGATCGAGGGGCGACATGCCAGCGCCATGGCAATCATCACCCTTTGACGCATACCCCCCGACAATTCGTGCGGATAGGCGCTTCCGCGATCCGCCGGAATGCCGACAAGCTCGAGCAGTTCTCTTGCCCGCGCGGTCGCCTCGCCACGCGACATGCCGAGCTTCAGCATGCATGGCTCGGCTATTTGTTTGAGGATGCGGTGAACAGGATTAAGCGCATTCATCGCGCCCTGGAAGACAACGGACGTTTCACTCCAACGATGTGGCCGCATCGCCGCATCGTCATCGATCGGCAGTCGCTTCCCGCGATATCGTACCTCGCCCTCGTTGACCCGCGCGTTGGGTGAAAGCAGACTCGCGATCGCCATTGCAGTCGTAGTCTTCCCGCTGCCCGATTCACCGACGAGGCCAACCGCCTCTCCGGCCCGCAGCGCGAAGCTCACGCGGTCGATCGCACGCGATGAAACGCCCTTGAGCCCATAATCGACAGAGAGCCTGTCGACCTCCAGAAGCGGTACGTTGTCCTGGGACGAGTTTGTCATGGGATCACCCTGCGCCGTGGGTTAAAGGTGTCGTCGAGGGCATTGCCGATCAGGACGAAGCTAAGCGAAACCGTAAGGACGCATACTCCTGGGGCACCAAGGTCCCACCAGGCTCCGGCGCTAGCGGCTCCAGCGCGTTGAGCGAGCGCAAGCAAAGTGCCCCATGAAGGCTGCAACGGATCGCCTAGCCCGAGGAACGAGAGCGATGTCTCGACATAGATTGCGCCGGCGACGACCAGCGCGCCGTTGGCCGCGATTTGCGGCAGCAGGTTGGGCAGGATGTGCTTTACCATGATGACGATATTGCTGCTGCCCACAACCCGCGCGCGATCAACGAATGTTCGCTCCTTAAGCGACAGCGTTTGGCTGCGAACGATCCGTGCAACAAAAGCCCAGCTCGTCATTCCGATAACGACAATGATCACGAAAAGAGAAGGACGAAAGCCTAGGATGTCTCCCCCGCGCCCCATCACCTCGAGCACCACGGGTGTGATGACCAGTGCCAGCACGAAGGACGGCATGACGAAAAAGAAATCCGTCAGGCGCATCAGCCATACGTCAACCCTGCCACCGTAGTAGCCAGCGGTGATACCAACCGAAGTGCCGACGACGAGGCTGATGACGGTCGCCAGCAGCGCGATCGTGAGCGAGATCCGGGCACCATGGACGACCAGATTGAGCACGTCCCGCCCCACCTCGTCCGTCCCCAGCAGATGCTCGCCTGATGGGGGAACGAGGAAATCGCCCGTTGCGTTGATTGCAGTTTGGAGCGGTCCCACAAGGGTATTTGGGGCGGCAGCCAGCACAAGAAAGAAGACCAGACATACGAGGCCCGCCTGAGCACCGCCGTGGCCAAGAAATTGACACAGAAAGCTTTTTATCGCTCGCGTCCGGCCTCGCGGGGAATATCGAACTGTACTTTCGCTCATTGGCGGACTCGCGGGTCAAGAAGGCCATAGGCGAGATCGGCTACGAGGTTTGCAACAACGATCGACGCACCAAGCAACAGGAATATGCCTTGAAGGACAGGGTAGTCGCGTGCATTCAGCGCTTCCACGGTCAGCCCTCCGATGCCCGGCCAGGCGAATACGGCTTCGACGGTGATGGCACCGGCGACCACGTAGCCAAGATTAAGGGCAATCAGGGTTACGACCGGCAGCATTGCATTGCGAAATGCATGACGCATTAGCATCTGACCGTTGGTCAGCCCCTTGGCCCGCGCGGTTACCATGTAGTCCTCGGTGACAACGTCACTCATCGCGGCACGTGCGACTACAACGTACTGGCCGATCAGCCCAAGCGCCACCGCAGCGACCGGCAGCGCGAGATGCCGCAAGTAATCGAGCAACCAATCAAGGGAACCGCTGACAGCGCCAGGCGAATGTGCACCATAGCCCGGCAACCAACCCAATGCCGTGCTGAAGATCACAACCAGGAGCATGCCCAGCCAGAACGCCGGCGTAGAATAGAGCGCCAGTGAAGTGCCGGTGGTGATATGGTCGATGGCTCCTCCTCTGCGCCAACCCGCATAAAGGCCAAGCATGACACCGCATAGGATGGCGATGACCTGGGCTAGACCGACTAGGGCGACGGTGGCTGGCAAGCGCTCCAAAATCAGGTCAGCGACACGCCTACCCCTGAACTTAAAGCTGTAGCCCAGATCACCTTGCATAGTTGCCGACAAGTAGTCGACCACCTGATCAGGGAACATCGGCCGGTCAAGGCCCCAGCTTTGGCGCTGTGCCTCAATCTGCTCAGGGGTCACGCTGATGCGTGCCCCACCAAGCAGAAGCGACGAAGGATCGCCCGGGATGACTCTGAATAGGATAAAATTCAGAATCGCCACCATCAGAAGTGTCATGGCCGCCCTTATCAGGATAAGCCCGAGATGCCGGCTTGCCCGGCCTCCTTGTCCACGACCCACTTTAGGCCGACCTCAAGCGATCAAAAGGATAATAACTCCACAGTGATATGTCCTCCCCCCATCCCTCAAAGCAATCCTTGCGATAGGCTTCGAGCAAGAAGGGGTAACACAACGTTATATAAGGCGCTTCGGTGTAAACCAGCCGTGCGGCCTGATCTACCAGCTCCTGGCCCTTCTTTAGGTCCAAGGTGACCTCGACCTCCGACAAGATCGCGTCGAACTTTTCATTACTCCAGAACGCTCTGTTTGCGTGAGCCCCGCTGCTAAATCCACGCAGCAGATCATCGGGGGTAGGTGACGGCCAAGCTGCGGCGACGAGTAGATCCCAGCCGCCGCTATCCGCTGACGTTTCAGTACGGGCGCTCAACGCGCCGGCTTCGAGTTGGGTTACTGATACGGGAATTCCGATTTGCCCGAGCCAGCCAGCAATAAGCTGCACGGCCGCCATTGGAATCTCAAGCTTGCCCGAGACGGTGCCAGTAATGAGCTCAAGCTGGAATCTTTTTCCGTCCTTGTCCTCTCGAATTCCGTCGCCATTCGAGTCTAGATATCCTGCATCATCAAGCCGGCGACCGGCTTCGGCCAAATCGAAATGGCGCCTAACGTCGTTCAGATCAGAGTAGTAGTCAGCTGCGGATGGCGGCACCAGTCCAACACCGGGCTCGGCGAGCCCGCGGAAGGCTCGATCGACAATAGCCTTCTGGTCAATTGCGTAGCCAATCGCATCACGAAACGCCGGGTCCTGAAGGGCCTTGCTACTGCCGGCTCCCTTACCGGACGCGGTGTTAAAGGCAAGATAATTTACCTGCTCACACCGCGTTTCCACGACTTTGATTGCAGGATTCTTGGAAAGGTCAGCCGACTGCGCCGCCGTCAGACTGATACCAAAATCGAGGCTGCCGCTCTTCAGACCTTGAGCAATAGGATCGGCTGTATTGAAGAAGCTCATGATCATGCCGGCCGTAGATGGCCTGCCCGAACGGAAGTGCGGGTTTGGCGTGAAGCGGACGAACTGGCCCTGCTGAAATTCCTGAACAATCAACGGCCCCGTTCCCACCAGCGGCGGATCATTGCGGAAGGTGCTGCGTGCATCCGCATAGCTGACGTCCTTCCAAATGTGTTGAGGGACGATCATAGTAAAATTATCAATCGGCCATCGAGTGGGGGTCTTAGTCACGATTCGAAGCGTCTCGTCGTCGATGGCCGTGATGGACTCGACTTTCTGCATGTCAGCAGTGCTGTTTTCGCCGACATTGAGTTCGTCGGGCTTGCCGATGGACCCGAGCAGGTAGTTGTAGGTAAATGCAGCGTCCCTAGCCGTGGCAGGCTGGCCGTCCGACCACTTCATACCTGGCCAAATCTTAAAGGTCCACGTGAGGTTGTCGTCAGCAACCGACCACTCTTTGGCAAATCCTCGTCGGTCGGGGTGGCGCTGGGCATCCACGCAGACCAGAAAATCATATGTGCAGACCAATGGCTGCCAGGAGGCCCATGACGCAAATGGGTTCATCGTGTCGGGGGACAAGATTCCGCCAAACCGGACGACATGATCGTCGCATGAAGACGAAGCGAAGACCTTAGTGCTCAACATCCAAGGCGCCGCCGACATCGCTAGCATTGCCTTCATGACTACTCGACGACTAGATATGTACGTGTTCATTCTTACCTCCACCACCCCATGACACGGGCATCCCAGCCTACACTGTTGATGTCGTAGCCTTTGTCCTATTACTGGGTTGCGGCCTCGGAATTGGCAAACATAGAAACGATATCGCAACCATCTAGAATCTAGATGATAGTTGGCATCCGTGTTCGATGACGGCCGAGGCAAGCCGGTAGAATGGTCTAGGGCCGGATTATGTTGAATCCGCTTGAAATCGCGAATGGGCGTGCCGCCAATCTCTATGCTTTGGCATTGCCTGCCAAAAGCATTGGCGCCCGTTGGAGCTGATGCCGATTCTGTCGCGAGTTCAGAGTTCTTGGCGCGATCGTTTTGGTGCCTGATGACACCATTGAGGACCTCTCCATCTCCGCAAGTCCGATCCTGCCGCTCCACGTCCGACCAGCTCATCTGGCTCGTCGTAGTCGAGCGCGCCGGACCCAATACTCCAGATGCCGCGTGGCCATGTCGTCGGGAGTTCAGGTGTCTTTGACAGGGTAAAAGCCAAAAACCAGCCGACCGCAATCACCCGCGCGTTGCCGTTCGCATCGCTAGCACCTGCGGGCAATATCAGCGCGCGCCTGCTCAAGGGCGAACAGAGCTTTTCCAAGCTCGGGCCCTCGCGCCGCAGGAACAGCCACACCGCTCGTGCGAGGCTTTGACCCCGCGCGCTGCCAACTCGTCCTTCAGTCGATGCAGCGCGTCAGTTCAGAACTCTGATTGGCCGATTGATCTGCTCAACGATAAAGGCACGATGCGGCTGCTCCTGGCAGAGCGGCCTCGATCCGCAGCGCCTGGTCTTCGTCAAACGAAACCTGGATCATGACCAACGCTCCGGTCCGAGATTGAGACCAAGGGTAAGCGGCTACGCGTCTTGGCTCCGCACGGCCACTGGCGCCCGCTTACCTTCCTCGGCGCGTGTTTAGTCCCGGCATTTGCCGGAGCGGATTAAGCTTAAAGCGTTCGGGCTGTGCGGCCGGTCTGTGGACTAGCCTCACGTGATGTTTTCGAGTACTAGGCTCTATCGATGGTTCGTGGGACTTTGCCAAGTATTTCAGCCCCCTGCTCCGTTATCAAAACGCTTTCGCTGCAACCGATCTGATAGCCATTCTCGTCGAAGAGAATAATCGGCAGGTGGAACGTCATATTGACGTCCAGGATATCTTCAGTCCTTGGTTCTATGCTGATGTTGCCGCGTTCGTTCCAATACACTCCAATTTGGTAGCCGGTCCTGCTGCGAAGAGCGTGCGGGTGCGTGGATCGTTGAACCACGCTGCGGATAGCCGCATTCACGGCGCCGGTCGTGGCACCCGGTTTCATGATGGCGATACCCGCGTCCAAAGCCTCCGACGAAATTTCGTACAGCGCTTCGAGCCCGGGATGGCGCCCCACGACAGCGGACCGGCACAATGGGGCGACATAGTCATTTTTTGTCCCGCTGACTTCGATAAAGGCCCCCTCGTTTATCCCGATCGGATACTTGTCCGGCTCCTGATGCGGCACCCGCAGGCGTTCGCCGAAGACCATATGCAAATGTTCGGGTTGTATGTCCTCCCCACCGGCGGTTGAAACCCGATTGCGGATCTTTGCGGCAACCTCGCTTTCGGTGACCCCCTCCAGAAGCGATTCCTGGAATGTGATGATAGCGAGATCCGTCATGGCGGCCGCTTCGCGCACAGCCGTAATTTCGATTTCGTCCTTCACGGCCGCGATTGACGCGACCAGCCTGCCCGCATCAACGATCTTCACATTGGGCAAGGCCGCTTGTAGCGCGGTCACGTCCGCCGGGGCTAGGCCCCAGCAATCGAGTTCCATCCCGACTCGCTTATGGTCAAGGCCATGTCGCCGCAGAACATCAGCGCAAACCGTGCGCCACTCATATCCCTCGGTGAAGGGCACTATCTTGTCGATACAGCTATTTGCCCTGACATTCCCCTCATCGAACTCCCGGACGATAAAGGTCGGCGCCCGCCCCGTTGATAGTATGAGCGGGAACGGCCTGAAATAAGATCCCTGGCCGGAATAGCCAGTCAGATAGCGAAGGTGGCTTCTGGCGGTTACCATGAGGCCATCAAGGCCAGCGCGTTCCACAGCTTCGAGTAC
This sequence comes from Mesorhizobium sp. M8A.F.Ca.ET.218.01.1.1, assembly GCF_004791165.1. Classification (GTDB taxonomy): domain Bacteria; phylum Pseudomonadota; class Alphaproteobacteria; order Rhizobiales; family Rhizobiaceae; genus Mesorhizobium. Next base: position 501,660 of record NZ_SRUZ01000002.1, read on the forward strand.
GCGCTCTTGCCGCTTCTCATATTCGGATCTCGGATATATTGTTCCGGTGCCGGGGATTGCTATCTGCTTCACATTCATGATCTTCTCCGCGCATCAATTGTCGTTGTTCAGTTGGAGTGGTGCTCGCGATGCGGCGTGCGGCACCTGCGCCAAGCGAAAAGCCCCGGCAGCATCAGCCAAACCACCGTAGTCTCAGGTTTACCAAGTCGTTTCCGCACCTCCAACATAGAGGCTGAATCTCGAATCGCATTCAGCTCCTGCTCAACGGCTCAAGCATCGGTCTCCAAAGCTATGACCGCCGGCAACAACTGTGGCCGGATGACATTCGATCATGCGCGCGTTAGTGCCAGCCTCCTTGTCAGCCTGTTCGGGCATATTAAGGCCACAGGCTTGCGCGCTTCCATCTGGCCGAGTCTCCGCCGACCGTGGGGAGACCGTTTAAATCGCGGAGTTCAGAAGTGCGGGCTGCTCTCTTAGCTTCGATCGCCACCACGTGACATAGAGGACCATTAGCCAGAGCACAGGCAATAGCATCAGCAGCGTTGCCACTGCGGCAATCGTCGGGTCGATCTGGTGGCGTATGTTCTCCCACATCTTCAGCGGCAGGGTACGAATCGAGAGGCCCCCGATGAGGGACGTGATGACGACCTCGTCGAAGGAGTGGAGGAACGCGAACACGGCGCCGCCGATGATGCCCGGCCGAACCAGCGGCAGCGTCACCCGCCTAAACGTCTGGAAAGGCCCCGCACGCATGCTCTTGGCCGCGTCCTCAAGCCGTCTGTCAAAATTCGCCAGGGTGGCGGAGACGATCACGACGACATAGCCGATCGCGCCGATGCTATGACCCAGGACGATTCCGGTGTTCGAGCCTAGCAGTCCGAGTTTGACCAGCCCGAGATAGGTTGCGATACCGACGACGATGACCGGAAAAGTTATCGGCGTCAGGATCAGCATGGTCAGGAAGCCGCGCAGCCGCGGAAAGGTCGTGCGGGTGAGCCCATAGGCCGCAAGCGTGCCCACAATGGTCGACAGGATGGCCACGGCAACGGCGATCTGGATGCTGGTCCAGGCAGCGTCTCTCCAGGATGGATCGCCGAAGAAGGAGCGGTACCACTGCAGGGAAAGGCCCGAGGGAGGAAATTCCAGAAACGTCCCGGCGCTAAATGACATAATGACGACCACGAGCCCGGGAAACAGCAGGTAGAACATGACGAGTAGGACGAATACCGTGCCGACGATCTTCGGCCAGTGGCTGTCGCCGCCGGCCCGGTAGAGCTGATCTATCCAGCGCTTCGCCCTAATGGGAGTGAGAAGCTCATTGACCCAGCGCTTCAGCGCACCGAAAGGCGACCGTCGGCTCAGCCAAGGCTTACGCGCCGGCTGCCCCGCGCTGCCCTGCCTATGGGAGAGATCAAGCCCGAACATGGATAGCATGATCACCGCCACCGCCAAGAGGACGAAGGCCGATGCGGCGATGCGCGCTATATTGAAGGAGGTCGAAACCTGCGACGCAATGAAGGTCGACAGCATGGCATCCGGCAGCCCCCCGAGAGCCGCCGGAGTGATGTAGAAGCCGAGGCAGAGCACAAAGACCAGCACCGCGCCGCTGCGCACGCCCGGCATGCTGAGCTGGAAAAATACCCGCCAGAAAGCGGTGAGTGGCCGCGCGCCCATGCTGCGTGCCGCCGCCATCAGTGACTTATCGATGCCCATCATGACGCTGACAAGTGGCAGGATCATCATTGGCAGCATAATGTGCACCATGCCAATATAGACTGCCGTTCGGTTGTAGATGAGCGGGAGCGGACTGGAGATTAACCCGAGGTCGAGCAACATATGGTTGATCAAGCCGCGGTCGCCTAGAATGACGATCCATGCATAAGTGCGCGCCAAGGCGCTGGTCAGGTAGGGGATGATGACGAGCACGACGAGCGCCACGCGCAGGTGCTTCGGGGCGGCGACGATGAGATAGGCCGTGGGATAGCCGATGATGACGCAGATGCCCGTGGCGACGATGCTTATCTCGATCGTCTGCAAGAGCACGCGAACATTCGCTGGGTGACTGAAAAACGCCTGATAGTTGGCTAGCGAAAAAGCTGGTGCATTGACGCTTGTAAAAAAGAGCAGAATGATTGGTATGCCGAAGACGACGAAAAGGATCGTGAAGGCCGGAACGGTAAGGCCGATGGGCATACGGCCCACTGTCTGAAACATCTTCATCCGGATTTCCTAGCGCCTATAATGAGACGAAACGAACGTCGCACCGCAGCCAGTGGATGCGCACCTCCGAGCCCAGCCGGAACGTTTGCTGTTCCGAGGCGACATGCTCGCGCACGATCAGGACAGTGCTCCCGACGCGCACATGGTATTTGCGCAACGGGCCACAATAGATCATTTCATCGACGATGCCGCTGACGGACTGCCACTGATCCGCATTGGCCCGCTTTGGTGCATTGGGGAGGCTAATACAAATACGCTCCGGCCGGATCATAGCCACGGTACCGAACGGCTGCGCGGCATCGGATTCGACAGTGAAACCAGGATTTTCGAGGATGTTTGCCTCGCCCAGAAACTTTGCCACGAAGCACGTCGCTGGCCGGTCGTAGAGGGCCTCGGGCGCGTCGGTCTGCTCGATCCGACCGGCGCGCATGACGACGATGCGGTCCGACAGGGTGAGCGCCTCCTCCTGGTCGTGCGTGACACAGATGGTGGTGATGCCAAACTCTTTGTGCAGGCTCTTCATCTCGACCTGCATCTGCTCGCGAAGGTTGCGGTCGAGTGCGCCGAGCGGCTCGTCGAGCAAGAGAAACGGCGGATCGGCAATCAGCGCTCGGGCAAGCGCCACGCGCTGCTGCTGGCCCCCGCTCAATTGCGACGGCATGCGGCCTCCAAAGTCCTCAAGATGCACGCGCTCAAGCATGCGGTCGACCCGAGCTGCCCTCTCGGCAGCCTTCATGCCGCGCATTTCGAGGGGAAATTCAAGGTTCCGACGCACCGTAAGGTGGGGAAAAAGAGCATAGCTTTGAAAGACAATGCCCTGGTCGCGCCGGTAGGACGGCACTGCAGCGACGGAGTTTCCAGCGATCAAGATGTCGCCCTCATTGGGCGCTACGAACCCGGCAAGCAGCATCAACGCTGTGGTCTTGCCCGAACCGCTCGGGCCGAGAATTGTCAGGAACTCGCCGCGACGGACAGTCAGTGACAGGTCTTTGACCGCGGCGACCCGCCCGTACATCTTGGTAACCTTGCGAAATTCAATCTGTGCGGGGACCGCGCTTTGCTCCAATGCGTTAACCTCAGTAAGTGAGACCGGATTTCTGATATACACAGTCACTGTTGATACTCCAGAAAGACCCAACTGCGTACACCATCGACTGATTGGGGGCGCATCAGCGTCGCAAAATAGCGGTGTCGGCTGCAGCGAAGTTGCAAAATGACTAAATCGCTAGCAAGGGGCAACCAGCTTCACGAAATGAAGGAGTCCGACACTCGTGGCTCATCAAGACATTCAGGTCGGCAAGCTGACGACTGGATCGTAGCCGCCTTGCCGATTCTAAAGCTGGCTAGAGCAGAATCCACTCGTTCCAGCGCTGAGTGAGCCGCTCTGCATTCGACAAGCCATCCGCTCCAACATCGGAGTACCAATTCCCGTTGACCCGAATACTATTTCTCAAGTAGTCAGGATGACTGGCAAGCTTGCGTCCAACCTCCTCGGGAATTAGATTATGGGCATTTAGATTTGTCGGGCCGATGGGAAAGATTTGCACAAACGTCGCTTGGCGGTCCGCGCGGGTGGAAAATTCAATGAACTTTTGCGCGTTTTGTGCATTCGGAGCACCCTTGGGAATTACTCGATAGTCCCAAGTTACCTTGGGCTGACTGCGACTGATCTCGATGGGCGCACCCTGATCTACCAATAGGACTGCTCGTCCATCATACGATTGCAGAAGGTCGGCAGCCTTATCATGCATCATCTGCTGAATCTCGGAGCCACTCGTCCACCACTTGCGGACATGCGGCTTTATCTTGTCCAAACTGACAAAAATGCGGTCGATATCCATCGGATAGAGCGCATCTGCAGAAACTCCATCTGCAAGCAGGGCTTCTTCCCAGGGGCCTTCATTCCCGTATATGCCCGACTGTAGCGCGCGAACACCCGGAAACCGGTTCACATCCCAGAACTCAGCCCAGGTGTTGGGGCGCGGTTTGCCTGAAGGAAACTTATCCGTATTATATACCATATTGACTGAGTACATCACGAAGGCAACGCCGAACGGTTCCTTTCCAAAGTCCACGATACCATCGAGTTCCTCTTTTTTGTATATCGAATAATCGATCTGCTCTAAGAGACCTTTTTTGTGTGCAGGAGACGCCGTGCCGTTGCCCATGGTAACCACATCGACTGAAACGTTATTCGTGGTCACCATCAGCTCAAGTTGCGCGAGAGACATATCGTCGGTGATCGGGTTTACTCGAATCCCGGTTTCGGCCTCGAACGGTTCCACATATGCCTTTATATTGGCCTTGCCGTAGTCGCCGCCGCCTACCATCACCGTTAACTCGCCCGATGATTGAGCCGACGCCTGGCTAGCCACGGAAGACAGTGCGCCGACCGTGAGAGCGGATGACGTCGCCTGCAGGAAACGTCTGCGGTTGATCCAGTAGTTCATTGTTGTTCCCCTTCTTTTTCTTGCATAGTAGTAGGCGCAGTTTCAAACCAATCCTGGACCGCAGGCAGCTATTGACGGCGCGGCGCCGAAGTCAGCATACAGCGCAACCTGTCCAAGAAAAGGCTGTGTTGGATGATCAACTGCGGGCCGGCTCGGGGTCAAATACAGTGTTATTATGATACCATCTAGCAGCGAGATGGTTCCGCACAGGCAGCGCGCCATCGGCACACTGCGCTACCCCTGACGCGCTGGTCTCGCGCGGCCTATTAATGCGGGAAGCGGGCTCCAGATTTGACCGTTCACTGAGCTCGGGCCTCATCGCTCAGCAAGGTCAAAACGGAGAGACGATCCGGATCGGCTTCTCCAACGAGGTTCCTTGGGCCTATCCGGGTGAGAACAACGAGCCGCTTGGCTTGGTCAATGCGATGCTGGACATTCTAAAGAAGATAGGCACCATGTGACTGGCTCCATCGTGCTAGCCTGGAGGCCGGTCGCTTGGAATCTATCACCGGCGGCATGTTCATCGTGCCCGAACGCTGCCGCAACGGGCTGTAATCCGCTAGCCAAGGTCGCGGCAGTGCTGATCGTGCGGAATGGCAGTCCGGAAGGACTGCATTCCTGCGAAGATGTGGGGGGGCAAAGGTCTCACCTTCGTCACCTGGCGCCGGCTGATTGTGATGGCGAAGGCGAAAAAATCGGCATCCCTAACGACAAGATCATCCAGGTGGCCGGCAGGCGGAGATCTCCAGGCCATGACGGTCGGACACGCCGACACTATCAGCGGCAACTACTTCTATATAATAAAAACGCTTGCCGATAAGGATGACAGTATCGAGCCGGCCGATTCATACGCGCCACCTTCCAAGTCCGACTACGCCGCCATCCTCATCCCCAAACGAGCAGGCTTCGGTCAACGCCTTCAACGTCGCGCTGAAGGACTGTCTCGGCTCCGAGGAGATGGTGGCATCGCTCGGCAAAAACGGCTTCAGCAAGGCGAGCCTGCCGGACGGAACTAGGACCGCCGAGCTCTGCAAGGGTAGAAGCAAAGCTGAGATGTGACACTTACGCGCCTCCGCCCTCCCCGGCCTGGCCGGAAAACGGTGAGGCGGGAAGGAAAATGAACATAGGCTTTAGCGTCGTCGCGTTGGAAAAGAGCGTTTGACCACCCTGATTTCCTTTCGGATTCCTGACTCTCCAAAACGATCAGCGCGCCAGCCTCGTACATCAGGCGAATGCTGGCTGCCATGGCGCGCTCCTGCATTTCATCAGTTGCAGCCGCTTGCTCAAACGCTCGTCCGCAAACCTAAATTCGGAAGCTCATGATCGAGCCATGCGAGCTTGCTCATGAGATGACGCGCAACCGGATCCTTCCAGCTGTGGAAACTTCGCGTCCGAGATGACACCTTTCCGCCACGGATGGCCTTCCTCCGCCAGCCGCGCAACGACGCTTCTGCGCCCCGACAAACTTGGACTTCTTCCCCGTCTTTGCGACACCGATCTCACAAGTAAACAATGCCGGTTCGGAACGGTCCGAAAAGTGAATTGCAACGTTCCGCTTATCCACCGAACGCCATTGCTATTGGCGCCCCGCGCGCCGCGATAGCCGCTGTTACTTCGCCCCAAAAAACGCAACATGGAACATATTCAGACGACGGACGCGAGCGTCAGCCTACATAGGTCCGTGATATCGTAGATGGGCAGTCCTATGCTACGGCGGATCGCGGGTGTAACCACCGGGAACCCGGTACATTCGAACAACACTCCCGCGATTGCTGGGTGGACAGCGCGGAGTTGCGCGATGCAGGCACTGACCTCTTTCTCAGTGTCGGCAACGTCCGTCGGGATTGGTGGACGCATCAACGCGTTTTGCAGATGCTTGCCGCCTTCGATGCCGCCGATAATCACCCTCGCCCGATCGACCGGATCCGCAATCCCGAGCAGATCTTCGCCGCAATGCCTCGAGTCGGCGGTTATGACGGCGAGCTTGGCAGTATACGGCAACTGCCGGAGCAACGTCGGAAGTAAGAGGAGGCTCGACATCGCCACGGGGACATTTACCGCCGCGGCCACCGCTGCCTGGTGCCGGATAAAGAAGCCGCAGTCTGCGCTTATTGCGATCGCGCCTCGTTCCACTAAGCGCCTGGCAGCTGCTACGCAGGCTGGCTCAAGTGACGCATCGCCGCGAATAACAACGTCAGCCCAACCACCAGCTACTATCTCCGTGATAATCGGAAAATTGTATATAGCCGGGTCGAGTATCGACCCGCGCGGAGGCGCCGGCGGAATAGCACCTTGCGGTAGCCCCTCTTCTAGACTGATTAATCCAATAGATCGTGCGCTTTGCGAGGCCATAGATGATGCTCCTAAAGCTCTGTTCAAACTCAACTTCCGAAGATCTCGTCGATCAACTGAGTATGCGTACCGACATCCCGCATCCGGAATTTCGGTCGCCAATCGTGAGGGGCTGACCTAAGGTCGAATCTGCCGCCGATCTGTGCCTTAAGGCACGGTTAGCCTCCTCCACGCCAAGCGGCAAATACAGCATGTGTATAGCCATCATCTAAATGCGAGATGGACCGGATGGCGCCACCGGAACACCGCTTATGGACTACGTGGGCCGTAGTCAAAGCAGTCAAAGCGGGGGCGTCGAACACGCAGCGATGTCACCAACACATGGCGCTGTCATGGAAGGCGCGGACCCGGCTTTCCTGGCGATCAGTACTAGGCGTCAGGGTATTAGGGTAAGCGCGAAGCTGAGGCCGTTCAGCGCTGGTAGTTCCAGGGCATGAGGGCATCGATGCCGCTGTTTGGCCAGCCATGGGCGATGCGCTCGAGGGACTCGGTGAGCCAGGCGTGCGGATCGACCTGGTTCATCTTGGCGGTTCATGCCGACCGGCGAACTATGCCGAGTGTCAACCATGGGTTCTTGGTCGAAACGGCGGGCAAAGCGCATCATACCGCCATGATCGGACGAGGCGCTCGGCATAGTTCGCCGGTCGGCATAAACCTTCAAACTCAACGGTGTCGAACCGCTCCATTCCTCGCCAGGATCGTCAACGGCCACCCTGACCGAGGGCCTGCTGCCTTGGCGTACATCCCGGCTCCCGAGCTCAACGCCGTGGCCTGAGAACAAGCTCATTCCCCGGCGAGAAGTGCGACGAGTTGTTGGCGACGTTGTCGCACAGCAGTGCTCGGCCTCCCAAAGCTCGTCAAGGCTTTGGCAGTCGGCGTCATCCTGCTCAGCCCTGCCGGCGACGCAGCAACGGTGTCCCCGTTCAAATGCAAGCAGCGCAACAAGGCGCAAGTCGGCTCACGAGCCAGTCGCGGTCGGCCCAGTGCGCCGCCGCCATTCATTGAGCGTATAGCCTTAACGTTGAGCGCGGATCTGCGGTGCTGGATATAAGCCCGGCAAGTACAAGCGCATGCCATAATGTGACTTGATTGGCTGTCATAACTAGCCGACCCGAAATTTTCTCAAAAGATTCCAAATGTTCCAAGGAGTTGATTCCGGTACACGGAATGAGAATCGGGTCATCGGAAATCGGCATTAAGGAGGCGAACTCTGCCAGTTCTGCTCCACAGTCGACATCATTGCCTTGTCCACTCTGCGTATACATATTCCGGATTTTTCCAACGCTTACACCTGCCTCAGAGAGAAACGTGACCAACAGCTTCGTGGTTTGAGAATCATACAACGATAGAATATCCACACGCTTCGCACCAAGGGCCGCCAGTGCAGCCAAAAAAGCCATCGCCGTGCTTGAAGCGGGCGCTTGGGCACTTTCAGAAAGGAACTGAATCTGGCGCTTTGCATGCTGCAGTCCTTTAAAGAAACTGGCGCTTGTGCAGGCCCAGATGACCGAACCGCATCCCATGTTCCCTAACTTGCGTGCAGCCGGCGACAGCACATCTTCCGCAGTAGCGCGCTCGCAGGATTCAAATTCCGTGGCAGCAGATATATCCTTACCACCAAGTGAGCGAACAGAAATGTACTCCGTGTTCTCGAAGTTGCGGTCAGCGAGCCATTTGTTCATAAATCTGTCGTCAATTATTTCATAGGGGATCGTACCATCAGAAGGAACAATAGCGCCGATCTTTCTAGTGGGATTCTGTTTTTGCATTTCACTTGCCTTTTTAAAGTTTGCTGCAGCGGATAGGGATGAGTCCCATCTATTTTTTTCCCTCACAAGCCATGATACTGCACTCGACACTTAAGACCCGAAAAACCTCTAGGCCGCTACTTGGATTTCGTTCGCTGCTCATATCCGCCAAGGCGCCTGGCAAACCATGCGCGTTCACGCGCTAACGCGGTGACGGCGCACGTATCTTTAGCGATTTACGCGTCGCCCAAAGGGCACCATTCCTTCTTTTTACAGCGGCATGCGCTCGGATTAAATGGCGTTTAGTCAGTGGCGTGGGAGCGAAACAGCTTCACGATCGGCGGCTTTTGGGGCACGAAATGTTCGTTCCCTTATGAGTGCATTAGGATATATAGCGTGGTACTTGGCCCATCGCTCGGCTTCTATTCTGAATTGCGGAGCTATTTCTGCGTGCAACTCAGTGCAGGGAATGCTATGATCATCGATGATCTTACCATTGTTCTCAATCGCGGTTTCAGTCCGAACGAATTCCTCCGCCTGCAGCTAATGAATTCCACGGGAATTCATCGCTATTTACTAATGGTCGCGTAGCGATCTGTGTCAAATTCAGTTTTTGTATTGATGCCATCTCGATTGCAGATCCAGCGCGGCTTGAGTTCAGTATCGGCAAATCCGACTCGTCACATGGCTCATGCTGTGCTGCTAACTATTGGCTCGTAAGGGCGACCTTAAGAGCGCAGCCTGGCTCCGTGCCATGCTCCTGCAAGGCGGTTTTCGCTGGAGGCGTACGCTATGCAAGGCTTGCTTGCGAGTTGTATATGCGCGCAATCAGCGTGGTCGCGTTTCTGCGACAGACCGTTAGGGACCTCGCCATGTATTGTTAATCCGGAACTGCGCGCGGTGCAGGTATGAGCGTACCTGCTGCCTCTTGAGCATATTTGATACCAGGCATGCGAGTTTGCCTAACTATATCCTAGCGGATCACTCAGATGAGCGCCCCTAATTGATGATAGCTTGAGCCTTCCGTCGGGTGGATCGCCTAATTCGTCGCGCTCCACTGGAAAGCTCGACGCCTCACCTGAGATGGCCCGCATGGCGGTGATGAATACAAGCGCATCGAATCTGCAACCAGATTATAGTCCTGGGCTGGCACCTAATACGTAAGCGTGAAGCGGACCCCATCTGGCGCGACATGAGATGATGGGCGAGAAATGATGACACTGAAGAAGCCGAGGAGCTTGCAGTGTCAATTTCTATGTCTGCGCCTATGCCTAATGATAGAACTTTTCATGTCCTTGAGGCGGTTGCGAACCGGCTGGACGCAAGCCCGCAGCGTCCGCGGCGGCGCTGGTCGGCGGTGGCGCGCCGGCACGGCTGGTTGAGGAGTCTCTGAAGCCGGGTGCGAACGTGTCGGCGATTGCGCGCCAGGCTGGACTGGCGAGTTCGCAGCTGTTTGGCTGGCGGCGCAATGCGATCAAGAGCGGTGCGGTCAGGCCGCAGCGGGATACGGCTCGGCTTTGTCGAGGTCACCCCGACAGCATCTGCGTCGGTGGAGATCGAGCTGGGTGGCGTGGTCATTCGCGCCGGTGCCGATATCAATGAGGAGCAGCTGGTGCGGATCATCCGGGCGGTTCGCAAGGCATGATCCCGGCTGGCGTGAAGGTGTTGGTCGCCAGTCATCCCGTCGATTTTAGAAAAGGTCCCGACGGCCTTCTGGCCCTGGAGCGCGATCCCGGCTCGGATCCGTTCTTATGGGTCGGGCGAGATTATGTGGCGGAGCCGCCCTGACCGCTTTCGCGGCCGGCCAAACCCAGCTTGCCTCCGCCACATAATATTCAAATGAAGTTCAGCAGTTGCAGAACGGCGTCGTTCGGTCGGAAACGCACGCCGGGATCGTCGGTGACCCCCGCCTTCTCGAGTCCTTTGCGCATCATCTCGACATCCGCGGCGGCATAGCGGTGGGTTGTGGCGACCTGTGCGTGCCAGCCAGGCTTGGATCGTTAAAAGGTCCACGCCGGACTGGAGAAGCCTCCTGGCGAGGGAGTGCCGGAAGATGTGCGGCGATATGGGCTTGTCGGCCAAGGCAGGCCTGATAGCCACGGCCTCGGCGGCCGCACGTCGCACGATATGGGTGGCTCCGAACCGAGTCAGGCGCTCGTTGCGGGCGCCGACGAATATCGGTCGCGGCTCGTGATGGGCGATCCCGCGCTCACTCAACAAGGTTGTCAGCGCGCGCGCCAGGTCCTTAGGAATGGGGACGACGCGGTCTCTGCGCCCCTTGCCGCGCAGCAGCACTTGCGGGTGAGAGCCCTCCAACTGAAGGTCGTTTGCGTTGACGCCTTTGGCTTCTGGGACCCGGGCGCCGGTCCGTGCCAGGAAGAGCAGAAAGGCTCGGTCGCGCCGACCACGGGGCGTCTTCGGATCGGGCGCCGCGATGAGGGTGTCCACTTCGGCCTTGGTGAGGTGGTGCGTTACCCCGATGTGCGACCGTTTAATGGGAATCGACAGCGCGCGTTGGGCCACACCGAGGCATAAGAACGGATCGGCCTCGATCGTCTTGCGCACCAGCGCCGTGTCGCCACCATGACCTTGACCGCACCAGTCGGCCCCGACACGACATTGCCCTCAGAGCGCGTATCACTGCTTCGACCGTCTTGGCATGGGCACCGGGCCATTGCATCACGACGCCGTCGATCTCGAGCTCGATCACACCAGCGTCTCGAGCCGGGTCCCGCTTTCTTGGCTGTGGCCGATGCTTCGCCGCAGGCTTCGGAGGCGCTGCCGTCACCACCGCCGGCACGAACATGGATACCGATATCGCTGCCTCCCCCATCGGCCGGCGAGCAGCCCGACGCCAGGTGAACAATTGCTGCGGGGAAGTCCATACCGGTTACCGCGATGGAGTTTCGCGAAAGGAGCCTTGAACGTGGATGGGCCGTCAGGCGTAAAGACCGTATGTCCGCCTCTTTCGTGAGGTGGCTCGCCCTACACTGCCCGTCCGAAGGTTACTTCTCTATTCGGCGTGTTGAAGCCAAGCGCTTTTCGAGCTTTCCGCTTCGCCGGCATCTGAGGTCGTTCGCAGGGTCTTGCTTCTCTGCGGGATCGGCGGTCGCCCGTCGCCTTGATGGGATCAGAAGAATGAGGCGGAACAACATCGGATGGGTCCTGATCGTTGTGATGCGACCGGTACTGCAATCCTCGCGAACTCACCTCATTCATCGTCCCGCGAAGGACGCTCTACGAACGCACCTCGATTACCATCACCACTAACCTGGCATTCGGCGAGTGGCCGAGCGTCTTCGCCGGCGACGCGAAGATGACCACCGCGCTGCTCGATCGCCTTACGCATCATTGCGAGATCATCGAGACCGGAAACGAATTCTGGCGCTTCAAAAAGCCGCTCTCAAAGCTAAAACCGAAAAGCCAATCACCCGCGTCCGATCAGGCTGTGCAACCCTGACCAGCTTCGCCTGATCGGGCGCTCACCGCCGTGCCCTTCACCACCCACCGAGGTCCCCCTTTTGCGCGAAAACATGGGGTCCGATTCCACGGTCATTGGCAGAATCAGCGTGCTCCTGTGACGAGGATCGGCTCGACCCGCCCGAGATGGGGTATTCGGCTTGAGCCTTATCGTCGGGCGACAATGCATGGCGGATAGGTTGAAGGTGCTGCGCTTCGAGCTGATGGTTAAGCGTGGTCTGCATGCCCGCAGCCACGAGCAGAACAGCGCTCGATGTCCGCTGTCAAGATTAGGCGCGCGGAAGATCGTCCGGTCCATCGAACCGCTCGCAATAACGATCGCGCGCATGGGAGGAGACGGAACTGGCGGGCGTCGGTCGATTTGCCGGCCAAAAACCGTCTGACGGGCACTCCCCTGCCGCGTCCGCCCATGCGCGAGATAAAAGCCGCCGTATGCGGCAGGAGGCTACGATCTGATCGCCCGACCGCGGCAAACGTCATGCCGGGCCGATGCCGTGACCTCCGCCGACGGCTGACGCGCAGCTCGGCGCTGGGCTTCGGATAAGGATCGGCCTTTCGCTCGCCGCAACGCGCGCCGGGTGCAGCGAAATGACCGCGAGAACCCTTGTTATCACACGCGGATTGTGCGGCCGCCGGGCTTGGCTTGGCCGGCGCAGCTGACGATCTGATCAGCCGGGGCAGACGCTTGCTTACTCCGCTCAGCCGCTCGGCCGTCGGAGTTGGTCGAGCGCCCAGGCCATGCGAAATGCCGCTTGGTCGGCTATGCCAGCCCCATGTGAGGCACCGCTGTGGCCGCCCACAGTCCGCACGCGGAAGACAAGCTCAGGGTCGCGATCGGCTGCACAAAACCGACGCTGCGCTACATAGCGAGCGGGCTGGTGATAGAGCACCGCGCCGTCGTAGAGCGCGGCGTCGACATACGTCGGCGGGCAGGGGCGATCGGCGCTGAGGTTGTAGTATGGGTCGTAGCTCCGCATGAACTCATATTCGTGGGCAACGTGGGGATCTCCGTACTCCACCGTTTCCACTAGTGCGCACGGCATCGTAAAATCCATTTCGGTATCAATGATGTCGGAAAGCGGAACCTCAGCGAGCACTGCGCGGAACAAGTCGGGACGTAAGAGGGCCGCGCCAAGCACGGTACCCCCACCAGCGCTCTTTCCCTCAATGACAATACCGTCGCGGGTGGCGAACCCCTGCTCAACGAGCCCCTCGGCAGCGGCAATCAGATCTGTGTGGGTGATACGTTTTCGATCGCGGGTAGCTGCCTCGTGCCATGGACGTCCGAGCTCGCCGCCCCCTCGTACGTGCGCGATGCCGAAAGCAACTCCGCGATCGAGCAGGCTCAAACGCTGGGTCATGGATGAGGGCCAAGGGAAAAACGAGGGCCATCTCGGTTTTCCGTAACAGCCGTATACATTCAATAATACCGGCCCCGGGCTCGTTCGATCACGCCGCGCGACCAACGAAATCGGGACCTGAACGCCGTCTTCCGCCTCCGCCATGACGACTGTCGCGATATATTGAGTAGGGTCATATCCCGCGACACGGGCCTGGTACAAGACTGCCGATCGGTCATTGGCGAGATCATGCTCGACGACGGTATCGGGCGTCCCGAATGAGCTAACCGAGTAGATCAACTTCGAACTTCGGAACGGATGCCGTGCGACCGAATAGTGACCATCTGGCGATAGCCCGACCGTAAGGCTGCAACTCGGCTCGTCGGGAGCGATCGTGGCTTCGACCCGCCCGCTTCCGTTCCGCGAGACCAAGCGAGGACGAAGGCCCTCTCGCTCCAGGACAACCAGGTGGTTTTCGAGCACGTGGATCTCATCGAGCATCACGCCCGCTCGATGTGGAATGACCTCCTCCCAGCACGCCGGTGACGGGTCATCTATCGGCGCACGGACAAGCCGCCAGTACGGTCCAGCGTCGTCCACACGAAACAGAAAACTCTCGCCCCAATGCTCGGCAAAGACCTCGTGCCCGAGTTTACGCCCCACGATCCGGCGCCACTTGCCTCCCGGCTCGTCAGCGGGAAGACACCACACCTCTGCAGCGCCGCGTTGAACGCAACAGGACTCGTCCAAGGTAGCATGTAAGTCGAGGAACAACCAGGCGCCGCTATCAGAACGCCGCACCATCAAATCCAGTCGCTCGTTGGCCTCCTCGAACACCACCTCAGACCTGCAGGCCTCGACGTCCAAGCGGACAATCTGATCGCACTGCCGCCGGTCAGCCCGCACCCGTGTAAAAAGCAGCGTGTGATTATCGGCGGCCCAGACAACCTGCCTGGCGCGACCCGAGCCGCGCCAGACCTCGCGGCCGTCGGTCATGTCCCGCACTCTCAACTCGTAGTGCTCGTTACCGATGAGATCGAAGCTAAACGCTACGTAACGCCCGTCGTCGCTCGGCTCGAACACACCGAGCGAATAGAAGATCTCGGCCCCGGGAATCGCGTTGGGGTCGAAGACAAGCTCGGCCGAGCCGCCGGTCGCCGGCCGGCGCCACCACGCCGGGTGAGACAGGTCCTGCTCGTGTCTTTGGAAGTACTCGAAAGGCCCAACTTGGAATGGTGGCGGCGTGCCCTCGCAAAGCTGACGCCCTTCGATCTCAGCGATGAGCTCCGCCTTGAGCCCTGTCAGGTGAGCTGTCGCTTGCTCCGCGTAGCTGTTCTCGGCTGCCAGATACGCGAGGACATCGGGATTGTCCCGGTCGCAAAGCCATCTGTACCGGTCAATCGTGACGTCGTCATGAAGGACCCGGATCCGCGGCTCGGCACGGAGAAGCGGTGGCTGAAGGCGCTTATCTCCCATCAGACGGCTCTCACGTGAAAAACAAGAGCAAGGCTTCCTGCGGCAGTCCGCGAACAACTTAGTTTGTGCATTAACTTTCCTCCCAGACAATTAGCGGCAAACCGCTCAGCGATCCATGCGCGAGATCGCCAGCATCTTTCTCTTTCCGATTTTCGGCGGTGTCGCGTGCGGCGCGCAACATTGCCTGCTGTCAGACGGAGACAAAGCGCATGGCAAGCATTCATACGGTTCTCAGTTATTCTTCAATTCTCTCTCAATTTCACCGCCGGTTAGCCCGCAACACAGGCTATGGCCTCATATACCTAGGAGCTCGCAGCAGCTCCCTTGCCTTGCCACTGGTTAGACTTGCAAGGTCATCTCTGAATTGACAAGCATAGAATGAAGATCCCAGCTATCGAGAATCCAGATGATCAATGCTCACCTCGGTGGCAAGGCAGGCCGGTGCACATATCTGGAAGACTAACTGTGGTGCGAGGTCAAAGTGCGTTGGCAGAGGCGTTTAATGCTGACGAGGATCTCGTCGGCGGATTTGATCCAGGCATTGCAGCTTTCAGGCTGTTGGTGCTGGCAAAGGTGCCCCGTTGGAGACAGCGCCGCGTCCGGATCAAGAACCAGCATTCCACCAGGTTTAGCCAAGAAGCGCTTGTCGGGGTGAAGTGCAGATCCCAGCGCGGCCGCTTCGTTAACCAGTCATGCACCAGCGTCTTGTAGCGTGAGGCATTGTCGAATACCAGAGCCGTCGGGGATCAACCGTATCTATCGGCTCTACCGTAAGGAAGGGCTGAACGTGCGCAAGCGTCGTGCGCGCCGGGCGGTCGGCACACGAGCCCCGACCCTGGTCGAGGCTCGGCCGAATGCACGCTGGTCGCTGGATTTCGTCCATGACCAGTTCGCCTGCGGGCGGCGCTTCCGCGTGCTGAACATCGTCGGTGACGTGACGCGCAGCCGGGCATGATCGTGTCTGACCACGGGACGGAGTTCACCTCGAACGCAATCCTGGCCTGATCGAAGGACCATCGCGTCGAGTGGCACTACATTAAGCGGGGCCCTGACCGCACCTTCTTTGCGCCGGCGTGACGAGGCACCCTTGACGATCCGATTTGGAGGATCGTTTGTCTCCAGACTTGACCATAGACTTGAGCCAGCGGGCGCGGATCCTGGAGGAGACGTTCACGCCGGGTGCGGTGGTGTCGGCGGTGGCGCGCCGGCACGGCTGGTTGAAGAGTCTCTGAGGCCGGTGCGAACGTGTCGGCGATCGCGCGCCAGGCTGGACTGGCGAGTTCGCAGCTGTTTGGCTGGCGGCGGAATGCGATCAAGAGCGGTGCGGTCAGGCCGCAGCGGGATACGGCTCGGCTCGGCTTTGTCGAGGTCACCCCGACAGCGTCTGCGTCGGTGGAGATCGAGCTGGGTGGCGTGGTCATTCGCGCCGGTGCCGATATCAATGAGGAGCAGCTGGTGCGGATCATCCGGGCGGTTCGCAAGGCATGATCCCGGCTGGCGTGAAGGTGTTGGTCGCCAGTCATCCCGTCGAAC
>NZ_SRUZ01000002.1:518348-586872 GCF_004791165.1 Mesorhizobium sp. M8A.F.Ca.ET.218.01.1.1
TCGAGCTGGGTGGCGTGGTCATTCGCGCCGGTGCCGATATCAATGAGGAGCAGCTGGTGCGGATCATCCGGGCGGTTCGCAAGGCATGATCCCGGCTGGCGTGAAGGTGTTGGTCGCCAGTCATCCCGTCGAACTTAGAAAAGTCCCGACGGCCTTCTGGCCCTGGTGCGCGATGCCGGCTCGGATCGGCCTCGATCGTCTTGCGCACCAGCGCCGTGTCGCCACCATGACGTTGACCGCACCAGTCGGCCCGGACACGACGTTGCCCTCAGCGCGCGTATCACTGCTTCGACCGTCTTGGCATTGGCACCGGGCCATTGCATCACGACGCCGTCGATCTCGAACTCGATCACGCCTGCGTCTCGGGTGGCTTTCCATTTCCGCTGCTTCGATGGATGCCCAGCTACAGGTCCCGGCGCCGCCACAACCGCCGGCAGGAAGGCAGGAGAATCTTGCTGCACCGAAGCTGCCTGTTTGCGCGGTTCGCGGCGCCAGGCGAAGACCGCTGTGGCTGGGACCATAACGGGCGACCTCGGAAGTGATTACTTTCGGCCCCGCGTTCTCCGCGATGATCGATGATCCGCGCTTTGTCATCGCACAGATCACCGGCGCCGGCCGCCCGCACCGGTGATCACCTCGAAACGTCGAGGCTGCCGCTCCGAGTCAAGTAAGGTCAAGTCAAGACACCTGCCGATCTCCGACTCCAATGCAGAACCGGCAACCTCACAGATCGACACCACTCCCGAAAATGGCCCGTAAACACGGCCAAAGCCTGGGGTCAATACCCATTTCAGAATCGCGGCAAAGTCGCCGTCGCCGCTCAAGTGCGCGGTGTGCAGGGCTACACGGGCGATCGTAGTGACGCTGTACACTTTGTCGATACGCCAGATCAAGCGACCGCGGCGCCAGGCCCTTGCGGCGCCATTTAGCGATGTTCGCCGGTACATCGACATTCGCCCACCGCCGATACCCGATCACGGCTGGCCCTTGCGCATCCTATCCTCGTGAGCCCCACGTCCACAGTCCGGAAAACGTTTATTATCGAGTTCCGGATCGCACACTCAGTTATGCACGATAGAGCGTGTGAGGAGTGCTGCTCAGGATTTCCGACCCTTGCTCTGTCACAACAACGTGTTCACTGGTTCCAAACACGTAGCCATTTTCGCCGCACAGAATGATTGGCATGTGCAAGGTCATATTGGGCTCGAGAATGTCTTTTGCGCCAGGTTCAAGACTTATATAACCACGCTCCACCCAATTAATACCGGTTTGATAGCCAACCCGGTGGTTAAGAAGCCCGGGGCGGCCATGTCGTTCGAGTACCTTTCTGCCTGCCGCATCAACTTCGCCGGCCGTGGCGCCAGGCCTGATCACAGAAATGGCCGCCTCAAGTACTTCAATCGAAAGGTCGTGCAGGCTTTCAGTCTCGGGGTGGCGGCCGAGTACGGCGCTTCGAACAAGCCCACAGTGGTACCCGCTTTGAACTCCGCCCATTTCCATAAACGCAGGCTCATTGTTCCTGATTGCATTGTTTTTGGCACTGCCGTGCGGTAGCTTAGTTCGTTCGCCAAAGAGCAATGTTGAGGAACTCGCGCTTGCGGGTACCGTACCCCCGGCTTGCTCGACTTCGCTTTCTATATTCGCCGCCACTTCCGCCTCTGAAATGCCTTCCCGAAGAGACCGCTGGAAAACTTTAACGGCTAGGTCTGTCATTTTCATTGCGGAACGCATGACTTCTAGTTCCATCTTCGTCTTAACGGCTGCGACTGTCGCCACTAGACGAGACGCGTCAACAAATTTCAAATCTGGAAGTTCCGCCTGAAGCGCGTTAACGTCCGCCGGTGCAAGATTCCAACAACCAAGCTCAAGGCCAATCCTACCCTTCAAGCCGAATTTTCGAATGGCATCGGCGCATACTTGAGCGAACTCTGTTTGTTCTCTGTAGTGGACGATATCCTCCACCCAGCTGGCTAGGCGGACACTTCTTAAATCAAATTCTCGGACGACTAAGGTTGGCTTTTGCCCCGGCACAAGAATCAATGGAAACGGCATGAAGATTGCGCCGCGCCCGTCGTATCCGCTAAGATACTGAAGGTTACCGTGCGCGGTGACCAATAAAGCATCAAGGTTTGCGCGTTCCATCGCCTCAAATACTCTCTGAAGGCGGCATTCGTACTCGGCACTTGGGAAAATAAGGCCTACCAGAGGAACTGACGATGTACTAGTCATTTGGTCACCTCAAATTGTTCTAAAGCTCATCCACCCGCTAGACGGAGGTTTGCCGCGAATCCGCACACTCGGATACCATCCGCCGCTTGATCGGGAGGATCCCTTTCACACCCGCTCCGGTCAAATGCATTTTCCATATTGCAGTCATCTGGGCACGCGATGGCCTCACAAGCGGGGGCGTTTTATCTACGATCCTTAACACCATGTTCCAGTGCCGGCCGCAAGCTCGACGCGCTGACCAACAGCTCTTCGTTCCAAGGCTAGCCGTGCCCTTAGGTTCCGTTGGAGCAATACGGCGCAAACTGCAGTCCGTCCACGATGTGGGCCGGCGGGTCTACGATGTCGGCCGGCGAGTGGCGCCTAGGTGTTTGGTCCCGGCATTTGATGGGTGGGATCGAATCGGAACCGTTCAGGCTCTTTTGCCCAGATTTTGCAGATGAACTCGTGGGGTGTGAGGCCCTTGAGGGTCTTAAGCCGGCGCGCGAAATTGTAAGCTAAGATGAAGTCGGCGAGATGCCGGCGCAGTTGATCGTGATCGTCATAGTGGAAGCGCTTGACGGTGGCGTCCTTGATGGTCCGATTCATCCGCTCGACCTCGCCGTTCGTCCAGGGATGGTTGATCTTTGTGAGCCGGTGCTCGATGCCATGTTCGTCGCAGATGCCGTCGAAGATGTGCTGAAGGGCATGCCGGTCGCAGGTCCGGTTGGTGAACTGAATGCCGTTGTCGGTCAGATGGTATGGATGGCATAGGGCACAGTCGGGATCAGGTTGCGAAGGAATTGGGCCACCGCCATCTTGCCCGCCGTCGGGTGCAATTCCGCATAGGCGAATTTCGACGTCCGATCGATGGCCACGAAAAGGCGCAGCTTGCCCTCGGCGGTCTGCACCTCGGCGAGGTCGATATGGAAATAGCCGAGCGGATAGGCGTTGAACTTCTTCCTGGCCGGCTTGTCGGCGTCCTGCGGCAGCCGCGAAATGCCATGGCGCTGAAGGCAGCGATGCAACGACGAGCGCGTCAGATGCGGGATCGAGGGCTGTAGGGCATAGAGGCAATCATCCAGCGCCAGCAACGTGTGCTTGCGAAAGGCGACGATCACCGCTTCCTCTTCGAGCGACAGCACTGTCGATCTTGGTTTCTTCGGGCCGGTGGGAAGCGGCGGTCGAGGTCCGGTTCCTCCACTTTCTAACGGTCTTCTGATCGATGCCGTAGCGCTTGGCCAGCGCTCTCAGGCTCTCTTGACTATGCTGTATCGCTTGACGGACTGCCTCTGTCGTCGTGGCGCGGCGGTGTAGAACCTGTCCCATAGCGCATCCTTTGATTCGGACGGCAATGATGCGCCATTAAAGTCCGGGATCAAACACCTAGGTTCTCCGCAACACGTCCAGCGGGCAGAAGCTGCCTGCCGGGAAAGCGCTCGGCCACCGTCTACACGCGGCCGCTGCCTCAACCTCCCGGCCCGCCAACGCGATCCGACGCCGACAATCACCATCTTCACTCCGTACGCACTTCGTTTGCAACTCCAGCCTCAGGCCGATTGCGCCGTCACGACGGTCCCACGTGGGCAGCTGATGGAAAGCACCAGGGTCTCCACTTGACGGGAACGTGACGCGCAGCGCTATCGACCGAGGTCACGGCAACCGCCATCAAGCGTGAGCACGAACCGCCAAGAAACTTCGGTGACCTGCTGTATCCGAGAAGCCGGCAAGCTCGATTAATACCAGCTCACCGTCACTTCACGAAAGATGGCTTCTGAAAGCCTCAGAGTTAAGTACGAGGACCTGCTGAACAGCTATTGGATGGAATTTAACACTTGCTGCCGGCGTTGGGCGGCAGCGAATGATTTTGTCGGGGTCGGCGGTCCAGGTGAAAGCTTTGGTCCCATTTGGCTGCAGGCCGTGCGCCTGCGGTCCAGTGCGTCGTCTTACCGGAGGATCGGCGAGCATGAACCCACCACGCGCTCGGCAATCTGAGCCCGATCTGCGCAATGGGCGAAAGCCTGTCTTGTCACGAAGTAGCCCCTCGAAGCCTGCAGTAGCGAAGCGCTCCTGCCACACCAAGGCAACCAAACGCCCATGGTCAAACAGCGAGACGGTGAGAGATATTCCGGCGCGCATACGCATCGCATGCCCGCAGGGGAAAGGGAATTCCGATCCGGACATGTCAGGCAAGGCAAGAACCCCTAGCTTACCTGAACAGGCGCGTCGCACTCGAGACCCGCCGACTAGTGCAGTGTCCTCCGTCGTCAGGGAATTTGAGACAACTGGAGCGCTGATTTAGCGGAGGCTCTGGCGCGTCTCGGTTGTCATTTTGGCGGCTCTGGGTGTCGCAGGGCCGTTGTTCGATTGGACTTTCGTTTGATCCTTTCCCTTTGCAACAGAATGGTCTGGCCTCGGGCGAAGTAAATGTCGGCCGGGGTGAGGTTGTCGAGGCTCTCGTGGTAGCTGCCGGTGATTGTAGTGCTCGACGAAGGAGGCGATCCGGCTTCGAGATCGCCGGGCAGCAAGTAATTTTCGAATAGAATGCGGTTCTTCAGCGTCTGGTGCCATCGCTCGATCTTGCCCTGGGTCTGCGGATGGCTGGGCGCGCCGCGGGTGCGCTCGAAGTTTTGATCCGAGAGCCAATCGGCCAAGCCGCCGCCATGTAGCACGGGCCGTTGTCGGAGACTAGCCGCGGCCGCTGACACACCGTCGCCCGATCGCAGCCCGATGCCGTGAGCGCCAGGTCAGCGTGTCGGTGACCTCCACCCTCATGGTCGTGCATAGCTTCCAGGCGATGATATAGTGGGAGAAGTCGTCCAGAATGGTGGAGAGATAGAACCAGCCCCAGCCGATGACCTTCAGATAGGTGAAGTCGGTCTGCCACAGCTGTTCGGCGCAGTTGTCTTGTCATGGAACTCGTCGGCAGCCTTGATGAGGTGAAGGCCGGGCTGGTGATCAGATCGTGGGCCTTACCGAAGCCTCCGAGACAAAATAGCTTTCTGTGTCGGTGAACGTTACCGCCAGTTCGCGTGGCGACAGCTCCGGCCTGTCTAGGGCGAATTCGACGATCTGCTCCCGCACCTCGTCGGGAATGCGGTTCCAATCGGTGGAAGGTGGCGCGGGGAATGCCGAGCTTGTCCAGTGTGAGGCGTGCCAGCGGGTGCGACTGCTCGACGACCCGGATGATCTCGAGCTTCTCGGAGGCGAGGTATCTCATTCGTCGTCGCTCCCATCCGCGATCATGCTTTTTTGAGCAGCCGCAGTTCAAGCGCCTGCTCCGCGACGACCTCCTTCAGATCACGGGTCTCGCGGCGCAGCACCTTGACCTCTTCGCTGGTGGCGGCACGCGCCGTGTCACCTGCCAGCCGTTTCTTGGCGGCCTCGAGGAATTCCTTCGACCAGTTGTAATAAAGGCTCTCGGCAATTTCTTCGCGCCGGCACAGCGCGATCGATTCCTCGCCGCGCAGACCTTCCAGCACGATGCGGATCTTATCTTCCGCTCCATACTGCTTGCGGGTGGCCCGGCGCATGTCCTTGATGACCGTCTCTGCTGTTTCGGTGTCTCGGCTTTCTGTCTCATCTTCGCTCCTTGAAGGGCTACGATGAGCCAGAAATCCTCCTCTCTCAGTTAAGCCGATATTGCCTCATTGGTGCTGACACCGGACACACAAAAGAAATCTCGGTCGTTCTGTGCGAGTAGGAGCCCGGCGCAGAGTGCTTCCGCAAACATGCTTCTCTTCATCAATCCGTTCTTCAACCAACGACCATTCACCAGTCTCATAAGGCGGAACAATTCGTCTGCATGTCAGTGTTCGCAGGAGAACGGCTTGGTAGGCTGTAACTGCGCTGCCAATCGACGATTTTACAGGGCTAATTTTGATAAGATTGAACGCCCGATCCGGAGTTTTAGATGAAAGGTTCTGCAACCGCTGCATTGGAGGGCCTCAAACGCCCGAACCTGCTGCAACGAGGCGCGTATGTGAATGGCGCTTGGCTCTGGAAGCCGGAAACCCTCCCGGTGGTGGATCCCGCTACTAGCGAAGAATTGGCTCAGGTGGCAGCCTGCGAAATGTCTGATGTAGATAACGCGGTGCATTTCGCGCGAAGCGCATTCCTGCGGTGGCGCGACTTGCTTCCTTCAGAACGGGGCGCATACCTCCGGAAGTGGGCGACAGGATTGCGCGAAAACGCGGAAGATCTGGCCGTCATCATGACCGCCGAGCAGGGCAAACCCGTCACGGAGGCTCGCGGCGAAATCTCATACGCTGCGGGCTTTCTGGACTGGTTTGCAGCGGAGGGCGAGCGAGCGTACGGCGAAACCATCCCCAGCCATATAGTTGGAAGCCGGCTCGCCGTGCAGATGCAGCCCATCGGAGTGACCGTTGCTATCACACCATGGAACTTTCCATCGGCAATGATCACTAGAAAAGCTGGAGCGGCATTGGCCGCTGGCTGCACCATGATTGTAAAGCCCGCTCCAGAAACCCCCTTGTCAGCTCTCGCGCTTGCCCGTCTTGCCGAAGACGCAGGAATCCCCGCCGGCGTGTTTCAGGTGATAACCGGCGAAGCTCCCCCAATTGCCAAGCGGCTGTTGGAACATACCGATGTGCGCGCGTTCTCCTTTACGGGCTCGACCGAGGTCGGCCGAATCCTGCTTGAGCAATCCGCAAGGACTATAAAGAAAGCTTCGCTCGAGCTGGGCGGCAATGCTCCGTTCATTCTTTTCGACGACGTGCCGATGGAAGCTGCGGTCGCAGGCTGCATGGCAGCAAAGTTCGCTACATCCGGCCAGGACTGTTTGGCAGCAAACAGGATTTACGTTCAGCAGGGAGTCTACGACCGATTCGTAGAAGAATTCGGCAAGGCCACCAGCAAACTGAAAGTCGGACACGGATTGGAGCTCGACGTCGACATCGGTCCAATGACCAAGGCATCTGGTGCCGAAAAATGCAGGCGGCAGATCTCCGAGGCCCTTTCAGCAGGGGCTCGAATGATAGTCGGCGCACAGGATACCGCTCTTGATGGGAACTTCGTGATGCCGACAGTGCTCGCCGATGTGACCGACGACATGCGGGTTGCAAAAGAAGAAACGTTCGGGCCAGTGGCTGCAATTCTGCCCTTCGACAACGAAGCGGAGGTGCTCGCGCGCGCGAACAACTCTGAGATGGGTCTTGCGGCGTATGTTTACACCCGAGATCTTAACCGCGCGATGCGGCTTACCGACCGGCTCGAATACGGCATGGTGGCGGTCAACACCCCAAAATTTACGGGAGCGGCCATCCCCTTCGGCGGATGGAAACAATCCGGACTCGGCCGGGAAGGCTCAAAACATGGCATTACCGAATATCTGGAACCCAAATACACCTGCTTCGGAAACCTTGCAGCATAAGAGGATGCGTTGATGGCTATCAACATTAAAGAAGTAAGCGAGAAGGACAGGAACTCTGTCCTGCATCCTTTCACGCAGCTCAGGGATTTCGCTAGCGGCAAGCTTGGTGATCCAACGATCATCGAAACGGGCAAAGGCATCCGCATCCAGGATGCGCATGGAAACCAGTTTATCGACGGCTTCGCTGGCCTATACTGCGTTAACGTCGGCTACGGCCGCACCGAAGTCGCAGAGGCGGTCTCCCGCCAAGCTCACCGTCTCGCCTATTACCATTCCTACGCCGCGCACACGACCGACGAACTTGCTATCCTGTCTGACCGTCTCGTGAAAATGGGGCCAGGTAAGATGAGCAAGATTTTTTATGGCATGTCCGGCTCGGACGCCAACGAGACGCAGGCCAAACTGGTCTGGTACTACAACAATCTTCGGGGCAAGCCGAACAAGAAAAAGATCATCTCGCGCGAGCGCGGTTATCACGGCTGCAGCGTCGTGTCGGGGTCCATGACCGGCATGAGCTTTTACCACGACCACATGGATCTGCCGCTCCCGCAGATTGTTCACACCGGTGTTCCACACCCGGGCGAGACCGAGCGCGAATTCTCCGTTCGCCGCGCCGCCGAGCTGGATCAGCTGATCGAACGCCTGGACCCGGACAATGTTGGCGCCTTCATCGGCGAGCCGGTGCTCGGCAGGGCGGCATCACGCCTCCGCCGGAAGGTTACTGGGAAGCGATACAGACGGTCCTCAAAAAGCATGATGTGCTGCTCATTGCTGATGAAGTCATCACCGGTTTCGGCCGGATCGGCTAAATGTTCGGCTCCCAGCACTATGGCATCGAGCCAGATCTGATCACGATCGCGAAAGGTTTGACGTCGGCCTACTTCCCGCTCTCCGCGGCAATCGTCGGTGAAAAGGTCTACAAGGTTCTGGAAGATGGAGCCGACAGAGTCGGTGCATTCTCCCACGGCTATACCTACTCAGGTCATCCGATCGGAGCGGCGGCGGCGAACGCGGTTCTCGACATTGTCGAGAAGGAAGACCTACCCGGCAATGCTCGCAACGTTGGCGCATTCTTCCAGGCGCAATTGAAGGAAAGATTCGCGCAGTTGCCGATCGTCGGCGAAGTGCGCGGCGTCGGTCTTATGGGCGCAATCGAATTTGTCGCCGATCGGCACAAACGCAAAGGTTTTGATCCGACGCTCAAGGTTGGTGCCAGAATTTCGAAGGCTGCCCGTGACCGTGGTCTTATCGCTCGTGCCATGCCGCTCGGGGACATTTTGGGCATTGCTCCGCCGTTGATAGCAACCAAGGCAGAAGTCGAAGAGATCGCTGCAATCGCCGAAAGCGCAGTGCGCTCGGTGATGGACGAACTCGTCCGGGATGGCCACATCCTCTGAAACACGCTTCGAGGTCTCCTGCAGTATCAATGCGAGGCCGGAGAAGCCTTGCACATGTCTATATAACCAGTGGCCACCCACACCTCCACGCCGTTCGAGACTGGATAGACCGCTCCAGCACATCAAGGAACCGGCCGAGCGCGTAGGTGTCGATACTCTCGATCCACAGCCGACGGATGCCGCCAGGCTCCATTTTTCCATGCTGCTCTTCATCGCCCGGACGGAACATATGCGCTGGCTTCGCCAAAACGACCTCCACGGTAACAAGCTGCGGCACGGACGGCACGGAGATCTGGCAGAGCTCCTTGCGACCGGAAAAGCTGGCACTGGAGGCTCGCCCGATCGCGCGATCGCCGAAACACTGGCCCCAGCCCTCGAAAGTCGCCGCGACCAGCCGCTCAACCTGATGCTTCGTCACAGGGCTACTCCGAGTGCTTTGCACTGCCTTCAGCCAACTCAGCAAGCCAGCCGTCACTGTACCTCACCGTGAGGACACGAAAGGACGGGTCAGAAGGAAGAGCACGGCGAAGATGAAGCGAAGGCCGAGTTCCGAGAGTAGCGGCGAGAGACATTCCGCTGAACCTCGCAGAAGATGATCCAGCCGCGGCCTTCGCCCCGCATTGTGGCCGCCTCGACAAAGTCGATCGTATTGATGTCGGCGGGGCGGCGCGTGACAGCCGGTTGACTGCGCCGGTCTGGAGTTCGGCAGCAACATCGGCTATCACAACCAATCCAGGCCGCGCTCGATCTCGATCGCAAAAATCAGCTTACCTTCGTGCGTAACCCGACCCTGCCCCTCCGGCGGTCTTGCATCGCCGAACCGCTCGATCTCGCACCGGTTTCTTAACTTTCCAGCGCATCTCGGATGGCGCGAATCGCCCCGAACGCATCAAAGGGAAGGGCTTTGGGGGCCTGGTAAACTTGGTCAGGCCACTGTGCCCGCTTCACCGGTGATTGGCCAGGCTGGTGTGAGAGCTTCACCGCCGCGAAGTCTGCTTGAGGATCAATATAGATCACCTGGCCACCATACCCCCACGCGATGTAGGCGCCTCTCTCTTGGTCTTCAATCCAGAAAGTATTGTGATAAGCGCCATTGGGCAGGTCTGAACTGGCATCGGCATAAGAACCGTTCGGCGCGAACAAGTCGAACAGAAGAGGCTTAGGGCGTCTTATCGCCTCGATCCATTCAGATGGAACGATCTGCCTGCCGTTGAGCCTGCCGCCGCGAAGATGCAGCAGCGCGAAGCGCGCGAAATCACGGAGTGTGGCTTGAAATCCACCGGACGACATTGAAAAACGAGACTTGTCTACGATTTGGCAGGCGTCTTCCTCCGCCCCCATCGGACTCCACAATTCGCTGCTGTACAGTTCCGGGAGAAACTTGCCTGATACGCGCTGCATGATTAGCCCTAGCACGTCGATGTTGGGGTCAAAGTACTTGAACCGCGCGCCGTGCGGCGCCTCCTGCTCGGTTATCCGCAGAATGGCCTGCCATATGTCGGCGGGTGCGTCAGGATGTCCCTCCGGGGGGCCGAAGTATCCTGTTGCTACAACGTAATTAAAGTAATCGTTGTTTGGCACGTACCACAAACCCTTGAGAGTGGCGCCCGCAGTCATGTCCAGCAAGTGCTGCACCGTGGCCCCGCGATAGGCGGTCGCCTGCAGTTCCGGCAGATACCGTGTTACCAGACTTTCAGGATCAATAAGCCCACGGTGCACTAGAATCCCGAACACCGTCCCGGTGATGGACTTGGAACCCGATCTAGCGATGTGTTGAGAATGCGGTTCCATGCCATTCATGTATGTTTCGAACACGATCTCGCCCTGGTGCAAAACCAGAAACCCGTCAGTATAGTCCCTCTCGAGGTATTCGCGGATCGTGGCGCGTTGGCCGTCGCTGGACTCAACTTCGATATCACCGATATCCCCCCTGATCCGGCTTGGAAGCGGCAGGACCGGTCCTGGCCCGCGCCAAACCCGGGCGGTTCGCGTAGATTCGCTTACGTGCGAGTATGTCCATTTGCTATAAGGCCAAAAAGACCACTCGTCGGGTGGGATCATAGGCGCACCCAGCGTCGCATCGGGCCGCCATAACTCGGGATTGGTCTGTGAGGTTCCGGCAACGCGGCGGTTGATATCTTCGAATTCCTGAGACACCGGAATGCTCCTTTGACTTCGGCCAATGCCATCACGACCTGGCGGCAGATCGCTAACTCTCTGAATTTCAGCCCTCATCAGGCCTATACTTGATCAAGGCGACACCGCCCGTGAAGAAGGTTTCACTTGGGAACGGACCTACAAGCACTTATCGGGATCACGCGCATGTTCGCCAGCTGCTGCTGTGTTGGACGAAGCAGCGTTTGCAGGTGCGTTAACATT
Organism: Mesorhizobium sp. M8A.F.Ca.ET.218.01.1.1; assembly: GCF_004791165.1. Classification (GTDB taxonomy): domain Bacteria; phylum Pseudomonadota; class Alphaproteobacteria; order Rhizobiales; family Rhizobiaceae; genus Mesorhizobium. The sequence continues at coordinate 529,722 of NZ_SRUZ01000002.1, forward strand.
GCGCGTCTACTGGCCTGGCAGCGAACCGGGCCGCGATCGGAACACCCCCAAGTTGTTCTCGATTGGCCCAGCCCGGTATCATCAGAAGCCTGCGTCTGTTTTAGCGGACGTAAAGCTGACGTTTGTAGTTCGTCAAAATCTCGCAGCCAGTTTCGGTCACGCGAACAGTCTCGCTGGTGCCGACGTCCGCAAAGCCGAAAGCCTTGACCATCGAGGGGATATGGAAGACCATATTGGGCTTGAGGATCCGCGTTTCCCCTCGCTTAAACGACAGGATGTGCCCTTCGCCCCAATCCGGCGGGTAGCTGATGCCGATGGAATACCCCGTACGCTTGAAGCGGCCTTCATAGCCTCCATCGTTGACAGTCTGCGACCAGATACTCCACACCTCACCGAGGGGGCGATCAGGACGTATGCCGTCGAGCATGTTTTCCAGCGCCCTTCGTGACACGTCCTCCATTTTCTCGAGTTCACGGTTGGATGGACTGACCACGGAAGCCCGCATAATCGCGGCGCTATAGCGTCGAACGGTGCCGGACAGTTCGAGGAAGACAGGATCACCCGGCTGAATCTGCCGGCCCGACCACGTGCCATGCGCATAGCTCGTGCGCACGCCCGAAGTCACAAACGGCGGGTAGCCGGGGTATTCACTTCCCTTGAGCGTGACTACGCGCTGGATTTCGGCGGCGATTTCATTCTCGTTCACGCCGGCCCTTATCTGGTTGATGCCCGCTTCGATGCCGGCCTCGGCAATCCGCGCTGCCTGCCGGATATAGTCTATTTCGGCATCGGATTTGACGACGCGGACCGCCTCGACAATCATCGAGCCATCTTCGAAACGGACGTCAGGGAGAAGGGTCTTGAGCGCTTCGTAATCGGCGATCGAGAAGAACCAAGACTTTTTCTCGAACCCTACCTTCGCCTTGGCAAAACCCAGGTTACGCAGCGTTTCCGCGAGCAGCTCGAGCGGGGCCTCGTGGTCCATGTAGCTGGTACTGTTATCTATCCACGAATAGGCCCGGACATTCACCTCTTCAATGCCACGGGTGATATGGAGGGGCTCCCCTTGCAGCGGGATAAGCAGATACTGGGCGGAGGCATAACCGAGCGTGTTGTAACCGCTTAAGTAAAGCATGTTCTCGGGGATGGTCACCACGAGGATGTCCAGATCCCGGGCTGCAATGCTTTCGCGTACCGCCTTGAGCCTTCTTTGATACTCCTGGATAGTAAAAGCCAAGTCTTTTTCTACCTTTATGGTGTCTATGCCGGAAACTTTCATAGGAGCCCTTCGAAACAAAGAGGCGCGCCACGCGCTGGACGGTGTATCGTAGCACCTGACCTGCGCATAACGTTGCCGTCGTTTCCAAGTTCGCGCAGGAAACCTGCGTTGATCTGGCCTTGATTGCTCAAAAGCCTCCGTCCTCGTCGACATTGCTGTTCCATCGACAGCCATCCCAACAATCCAAACCTCTGGAAAATGGCGGCGGGTCGGGCGAAATCTGCGCGAAGGTTGTGCCCGCGTCAGGAGCCTGGACTTCGCCGACTTAGATCACTTCACTTTCGGCAGCCTCGGCGCGCGTGCGGGCCGTCGGAGTGTTCTGCCAGTTGAGATGGCAGGCTTGTGATCGGGTAAGAATGCGGCTGCCGTCACCGCTGACGTCGGGTCCCCTGTCCGAGGCGCTGACGTCGCGGGCCTCCCGATGCAAAGTGCCTGCGCGCACGATTGGCTGCCCCCTCCCGGCTCGAAAGTCTGCACGCAATTCGCATCTATGCAGAAAATCCTCAACATGGGTGAGAAATAGGGGGAATTTCCCATGGTCTGACGGATATGATCAATCCTGCACAGACGAAGCTAGTTCCCCGCTGCCGCCAGCCGCGTTCGCGCCTGGAGTCTGTCCGCGGCGTTTGGACCAAGGTAAACCGCAATTGACGAGCTCCATGATTATGAACGGCAGTCCCCTTCCATTAGACAGCATCAGGGACGATTTCCCAGCGACGCAAGACTTTATTTACATGGATGTTGCCAACCAAGGATTGATATCTCGTACCACAAGAATGTCGTTCGAGGATCATCTGAATAACAGATTGCACGGGATAAACGATGAGCTTAGCCAATTGGCGGCCATCGAGAAGACACGCGCCAGATTTGCTAGATTTGTTGGTGCGGATAAAGATGAAATTGCCATCACAAAGAACGCGTCAGAGAGTATCAACATAATCGCCAACGCGATTGACTGGCGAGCCGGCGACAGCGTTGTCTTATGCCCTCAACTTGAGCATGCTAACAACATCCTGCCATGGCTCCAGGTGAAAGCTCTACATGATGTTGATCTGAAATTGGTGGAGCCGGATAATGGTGCCATTCCCGTAGATGCGATTGTCAATGCCCTTAATTCCAGGACTCGCGTTGTGGCGCTTTCGACCGCAACAATGGTTCCTGGTTTTCGGACAGTCACGCAACCCGTCGCGGAGGCGTGCAGGCGTCATGGCGCCTTCCTTTTGGCGGACGGGACTCAGTCGGTCGGAATTCTCCATACTGATGTCAACCGGTTGGGAGTAGATGGTTTGGCCGTCTCGACTGTGAAGGGATTGATGGGCCTCTACGGATCGGGGTTTCTCTACTGCCGCCGGGAGTGGGCAGATCAGCTAAAGCCAGCTTACCTCGCTCGCTTTAGCGTCGATCTCGGGAACGCACCAGAGTCGGCTCCCATTCTCAACGCCGCCAGGCTGCGGGCTGGAGCGCCTCGTTTTGATATCGGGCATTACAATTTCCCAGGCATGATTGCCGCGCACGCATCCTTGGGGCAACTGCTGGAGATCGGAACAGAAGCAATCGACAAGCACGTGACATCTTTGGCAACTCGACTGGCTTCAGGGCTGCTAGAAGCCGGACTGCCTGTCTGTGGCGGGCCTCCTGGCGACCACACTGGGAGTATTGTGGCGATTGGCGACATGGCTGCACTCGGCGGAACGCAAGAAGTCGCCGCCTACATACCGTCGCTGCACAGCTATCTTGCGGAAAACAAGGTCGTTGCATCAACGCGACGAGGGCTCCTTCGGTTCTCGCTTCATCTTTACAACAGCGAAGAAGAAGTCGGCCAAGTTATCGATATAGTCAAGAAATGGTCGAATTAGCTGCGCCAGATTACAACCGGATAGGAGAATTTATGTCATCGCAAAGCGCGGATACGGTGGCACTTCTTCAAGACCTTGTCAAAATTGAAAGCGTCAACCCTTCGCTTTCACCCAGGGGCAGCGGAGAACAGCGGGTCGCCGAATATCTTGAAGGGTTTTGCCGGGACCGAAACCTGCCTTATGAACTCCAGCACGTTGTCGACGGGCGCTCGAACTTCTTGACCTGGATCTCAGGCAAAGACCCTGGTCGGCGCCTTCTTTTCGTGGCCCATATGGACACGGTGCCCACTGATAATTGGGCTTCCGATCCATTTTCTCCCGAATTGAAGGACAATCGACTCTACGGCAGGGGGAGTTGCGACACAAAAGGTTCCCTCTCTGCAATGATGATCGCCCTGAGTACCCTAGGTGACCGTCAGCCGAATGCCACAATTGTCGTTGCCGCTAGCATTGATGAAGAGTACCGCAAGATCGGCGCTCGCGCCATCGCTCTCTCCGGCAAGTCGTATGATGCCGCCGTTGTTGGCGAACCAACCGAGCTCGAGCTTGTAGTCGCCCACAAAGGGTCAGTCCGCTGGCAAATCGAGGTTCAGGGTGTCCCTGCTCACACTTCGAAGCCGCACCTAGGAGTCAATGCAATCTCAGGCATGGCAAAGGTGATATTGGCGCTCAACGAACACGGCGAGAATCTCGCTTCGCGCACCCAACCTTTGGTCAGCCCTCCCACTTTGACGATAAGTCTGATTGAGGGTGGCTTGGAATTGACGACGGTTCCTCCATCGTGCCGCATCTGGGTGGATCGGCGCCTCGTTCCAGGGGAGCGACCAGAGCAGGCATTGGCAGAAGTGGAGAACATACTGCAAGGTTTGCGGGATCGCGAAGACATCAAGGTCCGATCATTACTGCCCGCGCTTGAAGATCCTGCTCCGGACAGTGCCGAGTCAAGCAAGATAGCTTCTGTGGCAGCGCAGGCGTGTGCCGATATTGCCGGCACGGGCACGTACATTGGAGTGCCGTACGGCACGGATGCTAGTCAGCTATCTTTGGCCGGCATTCCCTGCATTGTGCTAGGACCAGGAAGCATTGATCGCGCTCACACAAACAATGAGTTCATTGAATTGGATCAGCTTGAAATGTGCGTTCAGATATATAGACAAATAATGCTCAGTTATTAGATTCGAAACTGCAGAGATAGCACGGATGCTTACGCGGCACGTCGTGAGAGAGAGCCGTGGTCCGGCTCGACCACTCTCAATCGGGAAGGGATCATCGCTATGAATGATCATTGTCGAAAAGTTCTGGTGATGGCCAGTAGCAAGGGTCTTGGCTTGGCCATCGCAAAACGATTAGCTAAAAATCGCTCGGAAGTCGTTATCTGTGGTCGTAACAAGGCTGCATTAGACCAAGCCGTAGGTGATCTACAGAAAATTGAGGGATGCGCTGGCGCTCATGGCATAATTGCAGATTTATCCCGGCGATCAGATGTCGACATGTTGTTGCAACGCACTTTGGAGCTCCTCGGGAGCATTGATTGCCTCGTCGTAAATTCCGGTCATATGCCGCACGGAACTATCGAAGACCTAAGCGACGATGATTGGGATCATTCCTACGAGACGCTTCTCATGAGTGCAGTAAGGGTGTCGCGAGCGGCAGCCGCTGCGATGAAAGCGTCTGGTCGTGGGGGCGATATCGTCTATGTTACCTCGGGAGGCGTGCACGAGGCGACAGGTCACCTACTGCTGTCGAACGTCATGCGTGCCGGCATAGCAGTATTAGCTAAGCACCTCGCAGATACACTTGCGGGAAGTGGCGTTCGCGTGAACGTTGTCGCGCCTGGTTATTTTGACACAGGCAGAGTTCACAAGAGAATTGAGGCGTTGATGGTCGACGAAGGTCTCAATCGAGATGCCGCTATCAAACGTGTGGCCAATACCAATCCCTTGGGGCGTATCGGAACTGCCGACGAACTCGCGGAGCTAGTTGGATTCATCGTCGGTGACCGAGCAAGATACCTGAATGGCACGACAATAGTGATTGATGGCGGGGGCAGTCGCCTTGTGATGTAGCTGTAGGTGGATGTTGGTGCATCCGTGCATCCCTCGCCGCATCCGACCTCAGCGCACAGGCCAGCCGAAAGAGGGCGAATTTTTTTCTGCCCCAATGCCCCTAATGAGCTATGCAGCCGATTATGGCTGGCTGCTTGAGAGCTTGGATTTGAATGGCACCGCAAAGATGGACTTACAGCGGCGAGCTTCCAGCCGCACGTCAGACTCGGAGACACTCACTCTACGGTAAACGGAAGGGTCAAGGCTGGCCACATGTCTGACCTTGACGAGCCGAAGGCTCGCTAGTAGGGAGCAGGACGCAAGCAACGCCAATGATCCTGAGCTATGCGCCTGATCTGCCCTACATGGCTTGATTAACGTGAAGCAATGATTTCCCGGCGAATGCGCTTCGGCCGAATAGACTGCTGCTGTTGATTGCGCCGGCTCACATTGCACCATCACGCCGCCGAGCGGCGCGTCCCAGCTACCCGGCGCGAGCAAAGCAGAATGTCAGTTCACCACTGCAACCGACCCTCGTTCCAGGAGCACGGCTTTCGAATCGCCGTTGCGTGAGTGCCAGTCCGACCGCTCATCTTAGAAGACTCTCAGCGGAGTTCGATTCCCTACAGCGCGAGGGTCAGGCGGCCGCGATAGGCAGCAGAACATACGAGGGGAACTCTTCGCAGTGATGCACGCTGTTGTGGGCGACTTCCCACTTCGTTTCGTCCCAATTGTTGCCGCCCGTATTCAGATTTCGATCGAAGCGAGGAAACGAGGAGCTGGATATCTCGAGCCGAATTCGATGACCGGGCGGGAACCAGTTGCTCGTGGCATCCAGGTCAACCTGTACTTGGTAGACGTTGCCCGGCTCCATCAGAACTGACCGGTCGAAGCCTTCGCGAAACCGAACGCGCAGTATCCCGTCGACGACGTCAACGGCACGCCCGTCCGGATGCACGTCAAGTAGTCTGGCCACAAAGTCTGTATCCCGGGCGGAAGATGAGACGAAAAGGACGGCTTTGACGAAACCGCTGACTTCAACTCCCTCTTCAAGGAGGTCAGACGTAAAACACAGAACGTCCTGGCGGAGTTCTACTTCCTGATAGTCACGAGGGCCCATCGTCGTCCCCCTTGAGTTTCCGCCATGAACCCCCAAAAACGGCACCGGATTGCCAGAGTCATAGACAAAACTATCGGCTGGCTCGTCCTCGGCAGGTGGGTTGAGTTCAAGTGCGCCATCGCCGAGGCGAGTGTTGGAATTTCCACCGCTTCGCAAGAACCAACGCTGTAGTTCCACACCGGCAGGTGGCCATTCTGAAGCCGCACGCCACTCGTTGCGACCCATGACATAGTATCGGACGCGGGGCATCGCCTCGATGCGGTCGGGCATTTCCTTCAGCCAACCGTCGAACCAGTCCAGGTAGATTTGCCAGCAATCTAAGCGTGCATCGCCCAACTCACGCTCACCGATGACTGTCGGGGCCTCAAGTGTCGCGGTCTTGCAGTGGGTGGCTGGCGAGAGAATGATGTGCTGGTGATCACGAGCCGCAGCGCTCGTCCCCCGAGCGCTGAAGAGGCGCCGCGTGTAGAGGGCGTCGGCGGCACCGACGTCATACCACGAGTTCACAAATAGGGCTGGGAGGTCAATTGCCGAGTCCTCGCGAAGGAAACCAAACCTGTCGAACCAGGGATCCCCAGGGTCCCGTGAAACCCAGTCCTCCCAATCCGTGGGCGGTGACCCGATGATCTTGAGGATGTCGATGATCGGCAGCGTTGCGAATGCGCGCTGGTACTCTTCGTCGGCTTTCGCTTGCGGCCGGGAACGATCCTTGCCATGGCTCTGATGGAAGTGGGGTACCCACATGCTCAACACTAGCGCGCCGCCAAGACGCGACCCGCAAAGGCGCAAATCCCCCAGTCGCTGTCGATCGCCAGATAGCGTGCCGCCCGCCCCCTCTATGATCGCACAGCGATGAGCGGGATGGCATAGCTGAGCGGTAAGCACCTGGGTGATTCCGAGCGCGGAGCATCCGTACGTGCCGACCCGCCCCGTCGACCATGGCTGGGAGGCGATCCAGGAGAGAGTATCGTAGCCGTCCTTCGCGTCATGCTCGAGGAGCGCGAAATGACCGCCAGAATCAAAGAGCCCACGAAGTTCCTGCACAATCACGGCGTAACCCTGAGCCGCGAACATCATGGCTACAGGGCGTGTGGGTTCGGGCATACGATATGCGGCCTTGCCGTACTTCGTTCGGATCAAAATCGAAGCGAGTTTGCCCGTGTACCCGAGAGGGCGGTAGACATCCGTCGCAAGTTCCACGCCGTCGCGCATAGGAACTCGCAACCCAGTTTGTAGAACCACTTCATAACGGGGTTCTAAAGGTTTCGACATATGGTGCTCGCAACAAGTCATTATTTGGCTCTCCACAAGAAGCTGCTCGCGTCAGCTGGCATTTACGCAGCGGAGTGACCGCTTCGACTGCTGCTACCGTGCGTTCGTACTTCGACCATACGTTATTGATGCAGTAGATCGGTGTTTTCCTACGGCCGGGCGCGTCTCCGCCACGGACACACGGGACGACGTTCTCGCATTCGGGCTTCACCATCGTTCGGAAGTTAAATCGTCCATCTCAGTCGGCTGCATTTGGGAAAGCCAGAGAGGAAAAAAGCGTCGCGTTACGTCTTTGGTCGATTTGGGAGCTTGGGTAGCGAGCTGGGGATTCACCCCGATCAGCGTGCGCCGGCAGGCGCTCTTGCCTGCCCCAGTCGGGTGACCTGCCTGGAATTCGCTGCCAAGTCGAGAATTCCCGCCGCCTACCTGGCCTCTCCTCAACACGCCGGAGTGCGTTCAACGCCAATATGGTGCGGCCAGAGATCAGTTCCCCCCGCTTGCCATGCGGCGCCCCTTTATGGCGCTTTCCAACCAGCCAAGCTCCATCTCGGGAACTGAAGAGAGCAGAAGGTCAGTATATGCGTCGAAGGGCGGGGTGAGCACTTCGGTCTTGGAGCCATAGCGCACGACCCTTCCTTGATACATCACTGCGATGGAATCGGCGATCGCCTTCACCGTCGCGAGATCGTGGGTTATGAACAGATACGCTACGTCCTCGATCTTCTGCAGACGCAGCAGCAGCTTGAGGATGCCATCAGCCACGAGCGGGTCGAGAGCGCTGGTCACCTCGTCGCAGATGATAAGTTTCGGCCTGGCGGCGAGCGCGCGAGCGATACAGACGCGCTGTTTCTGGCCGCCCGAGAGTTCGGCAGGATAGCGATCGACGAAACCCTTGCCCATCTCGATCTCGTCGAGCAGTTCCGCCACGCGATGATCGCGCTCACGACCGCGCATCCCGAAATAGAATTCGAGCGGACGGCCGATAATGGTGCCAACTGTCTGGCGCGGATTCATCGCCACGTCAGCCATTTGGTAAATCAGTTGCAGTTCGCGCAGATCGTCCGTCGAGCGCTCCGCAAGCCTCGGCGTGAGCGTGCGGCCGGCAAAGGTGATCATGCCGGATGTGGGCGGCAGCAGACCGGTGATGGCGCGCGCAAGCGTGGACTTACCCGAGCCGGACTCGCCCACCACGGCCAGCGTCTGACCGGGATGGACCTCGATTGAAACTTCCTGCAGCACCTTTACATGACCGCCGTAAGCCGCGGTGATATTCCTCACCTCGAGCACCGGACAGGCTGCCGGCCTCTTTTCCTGATGCTCGATCGAACGTACCGACACCAGCGCCTTGGTGTACTCCGTCCGCGGTGCCTCGATGATCTGCCGCGTCTCGCCATGCTCGACCATTTTGCCGTGGCGAAGCACCATGATCTCGTCCGAGACTTGGGCAACGACCGAAAGGTCATGCGTAATATAAAGGGCCGCGACGCCAGTATCACGGATCGCATCCTTTATTGCAGCGAGCACATCGATCTGTGTCGTCACGTCGAGCGCCGTGGTGGGCTCGTCAAAGACGATAAGGTCGGGCTCGGAGCATAGCGCCATGGCTGTCATGACGCGCTGCAATTGACCGCCCGAAACCTGGTGCGGGTAACGACGGCCGATGGTTTCCGGGTTGGGTAGGCCGAGGTTTTTGAACAGTGCTATGGCGCGCCTCTCCGCATCGGCTCGGGTCGCGATACGGTGCAGCAACGCGGACTCTATGACTTGCTCCATCAAACGAAGTGCCGGGTTGAACGCTGCGGCAGCCGACTGCGCGACATAACAGACCTTGTTGCCGCGCACTTTGCGCAATCCCTGGACGCCCCGTGCTAGAATGTTGCGCCCGTTGAGGAGGACTTCGCCCCCGGTGATGCGCACGCCGCCTCGCCCATATCCCATCGAGGCCAAACCAATAGTCGATTTGCCGGCGCCGGACTCGCCGATCAGGCCCAAGACGCGGCCTTTCTCCAGCTTTAGCGAAACGTCGTCCACAATGACGGTATTCTGCGGATCGCCCCCCGGCGAGTAGGAGGTTGCTTCGATCCGCAGTTTCCTGATTTCGAGCAAGGAGCAGCTTTCGTCATGAGGTCGTTTCATTGCCGCCTTAGGCATTGCCGCGCCCTCCCCTGAGAGAGGTGGTCCGGTTAAGGATCCAATCCGCGACGAGATTGACTGAGATGGCGAGTGCTGCGATGGCCCCGGCTGGGATAAGGGCAGCGGAAATACCGAAAACAATGCCATCTTTGTTCTCTTTCACCATTCCGCCCCAGTCGGCTTGTGGCGGCTGCACACCAAGCCCAAGGAAGGACAGGGCAGACAGGAAGAGCACGGCGAAGATGAAGCGCAGGCCGAGTTCGGAGACTAGCGGCGACAGCGCATTGGGCAAAATCTCGCGGAAAATGATCCAGGCGCGGTCTTCGCCCCGCAATTTGGCCGCCTCGACGAAGTCCATTGCGTTGATGTCGGCGGCGACCGCGCGTGACAGCCGGTAAACGCGGGTAGAGTCCAATGTACCCATGACTAATATCAGTGTCACCACGTTGGATGGGAGCACCGACAGCACGACAAGACCGAAGATCAGCGTCGGGATCGACATCAACAGATCCACGAACCGCGACATCGTCATGTCGAACCAGCCACCGACGACGGCTGCGGTGAAGCCGAGTATCGACCCTAGCGTAAAGGAAAGCGCGGTAGCGGCGGCCGCTATCAAGATCGTAGTGCGGGCGCCATAAATCATGCGCGAGAGCAGATCCCTTCCGAGATTGTCAGTGCCGAACCAGTGCTCGCCGGACATGGGCATCCAAACGTCCCCGACGATCTCGCCCAGTGGATGCGGTGAGATCAGCGGCGCGAAAGTCGCCGCGAAGAGGAACAATCCGATGAAGAACAGGCCGATCGCGGCACCGATGGGTATGCGACGCCGGCCTTTGGCGTGTGGGGCTGACGAGACGCTCATTTGGGATGCCTCAGCCGCGGGTTGGCGATGATTGCGGCGACGTCAGCGATGATGTTCAGGCCAATATAAACGGCCGCGAAGATCAGGCCGACGGCCTGCACGACCGGCACGTCGCGCTTCGAGACATGGTCAACAAGATACTGCCCCATGCCGGGGTAAACGAAGATCACCTCGACGACGACGACGCCGACGATCAGGAAGGCTAGGTTGAGCATTACCACATTGATCACCGGCGCGATGGCGTTCGGGAATGCATGGCGACGGATAATCTCGATCTGCCGCAGCCCCTTGAGCTCGGCCGTCTCTATATAGGCCGACTGCATGACGTTCAGGATCGCGGCGCGCGTCATACGCATCATGTGGGCGAGCACGACGAGCGTGAGCACCGTCGCAGGGAGGGCGATGGCCTCCATGCGCTCCAGGAACGGCATGCCAACGTAGACAGTGGAGATACCCGGAAGCCACTGCAGCTTCACGGCGAAGAAATAAACCAGGAGGTAGCCGATGAAGAATTCGGGAAGCGAGGTTGAGGTAAGCGCGAAGCCGGAGATCAGCTTGTCAATTACGCCGTTGCGATAGCGCACCGCCAGCAGCCCGAGGATGATAGCGAGCGGGACAGCCACAGTCGCCGCGCAGAAGGCCAGAAAGAGTGTATTCCACAGCCGGGGCAGCAACGTCGCGGTAATCTCCTGTCGCGAAGTGAGCGCGGTGCCGAGATCGCCAGTCAGCACACCGCCCAACCAGCGGAAATAGCGGATGTACGCTGGATCGTTAAGGCCCAGCTCGGCCCGCAGGTTGGCGAGCGCTTCCGGGGTCGCAGACTGGCCGAGAATGGCTTGCGAGACGTCGCCTGGCAGGATCTGCGTGCCGGCAAAGATTAGAATCGAGACAAGGAAAAGGAGCAGGATTCCAAGCGTGATGCGCTGGGTGATCAGTCTTACAATGGGGGACATCGCCGACAACCGCATTACGCCGTCAGCCAGCATTTGGATAGCGCGGAGTCATTCATGGGATTGGTGTGCTCGCCGCCATGGCCACGGTGGTTGAGATAGTCGAGTTTAAGTGACATGAGACGTTCCTCACTACTGTTCCCCTAAGGCCGACAAGGCGGCCGCGTATGGTGAACGTATCAACCTAAATGAGCGCGAAACGCGCTAATTTGCCTTTACCGACGCAGGAAACCGCCGTTTACTCGCTGCCCACGACCAAAAGGCGACGACTAATGGGGGGTGACAAATCCTCGCCTTATGGCCATCAACAGCAGTGGCTGCAGGCACCCTATAACGAGGGCCATCGAGTCTCAGGGCGCCAGGCTGCGCAAGGAAGTCGCGAAGCTGAAGGCGGAGCGCGACATCCTAAAAAAGGCCGCAGCCTACTTCGCGAGGGAAGTGACATGAGGTTCGCTTTCATCGCGAGGCACCGGGGCATCTGGCCGTGGCATGGCGTGCAGTGCGCTGGATGTGTCCCGCTCGGGCTTCCATGCCTGGCTCAACCGCAGCCCCAGCGTTCGCTCCCGGCATGATGAGATCCTCGTTTCCAGGATCGGCCGAAGCTTCAAGAGCAGCGACCGCACTTACGGCGCGCGTCGGGTCTGGCACGACGTTCTGGCAGAGGGGCTTTCCTGCGGACTGCATCGCATCGAACGGCTGATGCGGGAGAACGGGCTGCGGGTCCGGCCTCGGCGCCGCGGACTGCCGAAGGACACCGGAGAGCGAGCGGCGGTGTCGGAGAACCTACTCGACCGCGCCTTCGAGGTATCGGCCCCGAACCAGAAGTGGATTGCGGACTTCACCTACATCTGGACCGCCGAAGGATGGCTCTACGTTGCCGCCGTCGTTGATCTGTTCTCCAGGCGTGTCGTCGGCTGGGCGATGAAGGCCGAGATGACGGCGCAGCTCGTCACCGACGCTCTCATCATGGCGATCTGGAGGAGAGGCAAGCCGGACAGCCTGCTGCACCACTCCGACCAAGGATCGCAATATACGAGCGAGCAGTTCCAGCGACTGATGGCCGACCACGGCATCACCTGTTCAATGAGCCGGTCGGGCAACGTCTGGAACAACGCTGCGATGGAGAGCTTCTTCTCGTCGCTCAAGACCGAGCGGACAGCCCGCAAGGTCTACAGGATGAGGGATGACGCCAGGGCGGATGTGTTCGATTACATCGAGCGCTTCTATAACCCTCGGCGAAGGCACTCGATGCTAGGCTACCTGAGCCCCGTCGAGTTCGAGGAACAAGCTATGCTAGCTTAACCTCGTGTCCGAAAAACCGGCAGCAGGCCACTCCGCGGCAACCGCTTTGCCACTGTAATGCCGATATTGAGCACGCTACCTGCCTTGCGGCGGGGCATCGCGGGATGGGAATAGCGGCCCTCGAACGTGAGGGTAATTGGCGCGCTTATCCCCAACAAGCAGCTCGGCGAGGGGGGTCACCTACATCGCGTCACCAACAAGATCTTATGAGCTGTCCCTGTTCGGATCATGCGAACTATGCCTAGCCGATGAGAGAGTTGCCGGATAGCGTCCGAGCTGAAGGTTAACGACGCCGACGAACTAGGCCTTTAGCCAGCATTTGGTAAAAGCCAAGCTGTTCATCAGAGCGTCGTGCCAAGCGACATAGCCGCCAACCTTGTCGGAAATAGCGTCGACGGCCTGGTTGAACATTGGCACGATCACGCCTCCCTCATCGCGAACAATGATGGCTATCTCGCGATAGAGGTTCTTCCGCTTATCCTGATCGAGTTCAGCGCGCGCTTCGATGAGAAGCTTGTCGAACTTCTCGTTAGAGAAGTGGGTGTCGTTCCATTCGGCCGTTGACAGATACGTGGTCGAGTACATCTGGTCCTGCGTCGCTCGGCCTGACCAGTAAGTATTGCAGAAGGGTTGTTTGTTCCAGACCTCCGACCAGAAGCCGTCGTCTGGCACGCGCTGGATCTCAAGGGCGATGCCGGCTTTGGCACAGCTCTGCTGGTAGAGTTGTGCAGCATCGACCGCTCCAGGGAAGCCGGCGTTGGCGACCCGAAGGAGGATTGGGCCGTTGTGACCAGATTTTTTGTAATAATGCTTGGCTTGGTCGGTATCGAATTCGCGCTGGGGGATGTCTTCGGGAAACAGGCTGTATGCGTTGTTGACCGGGAAGTCATTGCCGAGCGTGCCGTAGCCGCGCAGGATTTTATCGAGCATCTCCTGACGGTCGATTGCAAGCTTTAATGCCATTCTCAGATCGTTGTTGTCGAAGGGCGCGGTGTCGCAGAACATGTTGAAGCAATAGTAGCCGGGACCCGAGACGGCCTCCACTATCAAGTTGGGCGCCCGCTTGATTAGATCGATGACCTTGGGCTCGACCTTGTCGATTATATGCACCTGGCCGGCCTGCAGCGCGGAGATACGAGCCGTCGCGTCATTGATGGCGAGGAGCTCAACCTGGTCGGCAAAACCCATCTTATCTGGCTGCCAGAAATTGGCGAAACGCTCGCCGCCGTACCGAACGCCGGGCTCGTTGACGCTCGCCTTGTACGGCCCAGCGCTGATGCCTTCGGCTGGATTGTCCTTCCCCCCATTCGGCTGAATAATGAGGTGATAGTCGGTCATAAGGTAAGGGAAGTCAGCATTGGCATCCTTCAACGTTACGACTACTTCGTCACCATTCGCGTTGATGGTGTCGATGCTCTTCAGCACGCCGAGCGCGCCGGACTTCGACTTCGGGTCAGAGTGACGCTCGAGAGTCGCCGCCACATCCTTCGCTGTCACGGCCTTGCCGTTGTGGAACTCGAGCCCCTTGCGGATCTTCATCGTCCAGGTTTTGGCGTCCTTGCTGGCCTCAACGCTTTCAGCTATGCGGTTCTCCAGTCCGCCGTCTGGCACCATCGCAACGAGATACTCGCCCCAGCAGGCGCCGAAAATCGATGACAAAGTCGAGAACGTCGCCGGATCGAGACTATCGGTCGCGCTACCTCCAGAAAGGCCGCCCTTAAGGATACCGCCGCGTACGGGCCCCTCCGCTCGCGCAGCGCTAGTAAGGAGCGAATTCGCAAACGTCGCCGAGACGCCGAGCGCCGTTGCGCGGCCAAGAAATTCACGCCGGCTCAGCCGGCCCGCAGCGACGCGGAGGCTGAGATAATCGAGTTCCTGCGACATTTGGATGCTCCTCGGTAATATCGTTCCCTTAGGGCCGGACGACGCGGCCACTATTTAGAGTACCATTGGTACCAGCATCAATGTGTCGCTTTGCATGTATCGCTCGTCTGTCCGAGCACAAAATCGGCGTTTTGGCCCCCAATCGCGCAGGATCCGTCACATGACCTTGCCGCTCGAAGGGGGAGTGTTCAGCAGGGCACGACGTGATCATGACCCTACCTAGATGACCCGCCCGCGCTTCTCGGTCACATTCGAATGGCGGGCGTGCGGTCCTGTGCCTCCGCAGCGCGCGCGTTGAAGGTGTGGCAGCCAACCCCGCCGGACTCTTAGGAAACGCGGCTTCGCGCGTCGAGGTGCCGGCCACTTGAGCCGCGCCACAGCGCGGCGCAGTGACCCGGTCGGTTTAAGCGCGGACTGCTGAGCTCATGCGGATCTAGGCCGTCCGTGGCTACAGGATGAGGCCCACGTCCTCAATCAAGACCCATGAAGCCGACGCGGCCAGCGTCGAGGAGAGCGTCGACACGTTTCATGTGCTCCTAATGTCGAAATCCTGATGCCGTTGCCCAGCGCGTGGCGCTGGGCAACCGGCATCAGGCCGTAAGTCACGCCGTTCAGGCTTCGAGCCAGCATTCCGCCAATGCGGAGGCGTTGCTAAAATCCCGCGCAGGATGCTTCACGAATCCCTTCACGCCCGGCCCTGTCGCATCGATGAACTGGTTGAAGAACGGTGCGATCACGCCGCCCTCGTCGCGAACGATGATGGCCATCTCGCGATAGAGGTTCTTGCGCTTGTCCTGGTCGAGTTCGGCGCGCGCCTCGATGAGAAGCTTGTCGAACTTCTCGTTAGCGAAGCGCGTGTCATTCCACGCCGCCGTCGACAGATAGGCGACCGAGTAAGCCTGGTCCTGCGTCGCGCGACCGGTCCAAAAGGAAGTCGCGAACGGCTGCTTTAACCAGACCTCGGACCAGTAGCCATCGCTCGGCTCGCGCTTGACCTCGATAGTGATGCCGGCTTTGGTGCAGCTCTGCTGGTAGAGCTGGGCGGCGTCGACGGCGCCGGGGAAGGCAACATCGGAGGTCCTGAGCAGGATTGGCCCGCTGTGGCCCGACTTCTGATAGTGGAACTTGGCTTTGTCCGGATCGAAGGCCCGCTGCTCAATATCGTCGGAAAATAGCGGGTAGGCTTCGTTGATTGGGAAGTCGTTACCCACCGAGCCGTAGCCGCGCAGGATCTTGTCGAGCATCTGCTCGCGGTCCATGGCGAGCTTGAGCGCCATCCTGAGATCGTTGTTGTCGAAGGGAGGCGTGTCGCAGAACATGTTAAAGCAATAGTAGCCGCGCCCCGAAACGTTCTGGACGGTCACGCCGGGGATACGTTTGACCAGGTCGACGACCTTCGGCTCTACGCGGTCGATCATGTGGACCTGGTTGCTTCGCAAGGCCGAAATGCGCGCCGTGGCGTCGTTGATGACGGTTATCTCGATCTGATCGGCATGGCCGCGCTTGTCGCCCTGCCAGTAGTTCTTGAATCTTTCGCCCCCGTGCCGTACGCCCGGCTCGTTGACCGTGACCTTGTAGGGGCCGGCGCCGATGCCGGCGGCCGGATCGTCCTTGCCCCCGTTTGGCTGAATGACGAGATGATAATCGGTCATCATATAAGGGAAATCAGCATTGCCGCCCTTCAGCGTCACCACGACCTCGTCGCCATTCGCCTTAATCGTGTCGATGGTCCCTAGCAAGCCCAGCGCGCCGGATTTTGATTTCGCGTCGGAGTGACGCTCAAGTGTCGCCACCACATCTTGCGCTGTAACGGTCTTGCCGTTGTGGAACTCGACACCCTTGCGGATCTTCATCGTCCAGGTTCTGGCGTCCTTGGACGAACCGACTTCCTCGGCGAGACGGCTTTCGACGCCACCGTCGGGGGTCAGTTCCATCAGCAACTCGCCCCAACATTTGCTGAAGGCAATCGCGACCGAGGCTGAGAAGGCCCCTGGGTCGAGGCTGTCGGTCGCCGCACCGCCCTGGAGGCCGGCTTTCAGAATGCCGCCCCTTTGCGGCACCTGCGCCTTCGCGCCGCCGGCAAGAAGCGAGTTGGCGAAGGCGGCGCTCACGCCGAGCGCCGTCGCACGGCCGAGAAATTCACGCCGGCTCAGCCCGCCCGCAGCGACACGGAGGCTAAGATAGTCAAGTTCCTGCGACATTTGGATGCTCCTCATTTCAGACATGTTCCCTTGGGGCCGGACAATGCGGCCTCTATTTTGAGTACAGTACCAGCACCAATGTGCCGCATTGAACGAACTGTCCTTCTAACGCCGCAGGAAATCGGCGTTTAAGGCGTCATTCGCGCACGATCGCCCAGATGACCGGTCTGAAACACGGGGAATTGAGCGGAGTTATCACAACCGTAAGCGCCGGACATTCGACGTGAGCCGACGTGATCGGGCAACCAGGAAAAGCGTAAAGCCGCCTTCCAGGCCGGCCGACGGGCTCACTCCTTGAGCCGTCGCCTTGGATGCATGAATTTCGTGGTGGACGTCTTGAGTAGCAGACGACTGCGGGGCCGGCTTCAAACACGCAACCGTCGCCCCGTATACGTCGAGTTGAATGTCTTCAGCACCTTCAAGTCCGTCCGATCGACCTTCGGTTAAGCGGCTTTCTGAATACGATATGCTTTTCCAGCGAAGACCACGCCGTGCTGAGGCCGCGAACGGTTGCGCTTGGCTTCGTCTGCGAGCAACATCGCAAGCGCGCAGCCAGTGCGGCCGAGATCCAGCATTGATTTCGCACGTTCGTGACTACTTACCGCCAACAAGCAGCTCGAATAGCGGTGCCAACGTGGGCCGCCTATCAAGGTCCTCGACGAATTCCCCAATCGACTCGAGCTGTGTATCGGAGAACGGCAACATGGACGTTTCGGCGCAAGCTTTGAGTTTACGCATGCCATCGGCGAGCGAAGCCGGATTGTCCGGATGGCCGAATGGCTTGTCAATCCGAATGAAATGTTCTGCGCCGCCCCTTAGCTTCACAGTAACTGCTGTCGGCGAATTTTGATGCAGACCGTGAGTACGATCGATCTCTGGATCAACTTCAATCTTCGTGACAGCCATGATGCGGCGCACAGCCGGATCCTCAAATGCTTCCGGATGGAAATCGTTGATTCCTACTCTGCCGTGTTGGGCCGCGACAGAGATGACGTAAGGCAGGCTGAAGCGCGCGACGACCGGGTCCTTTGGGTTCCACTTTTGGTCGCGCGGCTGTACCACATAACTCTCAGCGACGAGACGGTTCACCCCGAGCTCAAGTGAGACAATATCCTCCCCCTTGAAGCCGTGCTTGTCGCGCAATTGCTTCAGTCCATCGATCCCGGGATGCATAGCCCTGCAAGCCGGCCAAGCTTTGAAGCTGATCTCAGTGTTCACATAATCCTCACCAAGCTTCTCCATAAGCAAATCGACGTCGTAGCTCGGTTCGAAGGCTCTGTAGAAGCCATACTTACCAAAGAACGGCTCCCGCGGACCGTTGAAACCCACCATAGCAGACAGGGCCGATTCCACCCCCGAACGCGCCCGCAATCCTTGTTGCAGCGCCACAGTGTGCGCGCCTTCCTCATACATCTGTACTTCCCCGGCGGCGTGGGCGTAAGCGATGCCGAATGCATTACGGGTTTTCTCTTCATCGAGCCGCAGCAATTTTGTGCTAACCGCGGTGGTGCCCCACACTGCGACAATATTATCGCGGCCGGTTTTCAAAGAATGGCTCGTCACGCTACGCGCAAGACGCATGTGCAGATCCATAGCCGTCGCTAATGCGATGAGCAATTCGCTCCCGGTAATCGAAGGATCGCGTTCCGCGAGCGCCAGCGCCGGCGGCACATTGTAAGCGCTGGCGTGGCAGCCGTTGATACAAAGCTCGTAGGTATCATCAAAGTCGACGGCTCTAGCTGTGGTGGCGTTGACAAGGACCGCCAAGCAGGCAGGAAGCTTTTCTCCAGAAACCCAGACGGTGCATTCTGCCTTGCCGCCGGACAAGCTGCCCAGCCGACGAGCGAAGTGCGCGATCTGGTCATCCGATCCGCCGATCGCGCTGGCAAGCGTGTCGAGAATGGAAAGTTTCGCGCGTTCAATCGACTCCTTAGGTATTGTCTCTTTTTGCGTTTCAATAACGTGCCTGATGAGTTGCGCCGTCAAATCCATCGTCAAAACTCCTGCCCTAATTAACAGAATACCGGCAAACATGTAGGTACAACTGCCCCTGCCCCCGGGTCGAGATTGCCATGGCATGCGTTGCCAATCAGCTTTGATTGAGCGACCATCAGTTTGTTCTGCATATCTCTTCCTCAGAAACAGATGGCGCACCCGGCGCAAGGGCGTTGCAGTATTCGCCCCCGCAGCCACCTGGGATCGAACAGTTGCTAGTTTCCCTTAGTTGGTGATTTAGCAGTCCAGTGCCGGATGAGTCTGTTCACTGCTTCGCTCTGGTCGATCTGGACGTCATGCCCCGCATTGTTCAGCAGGTGGAAATCCGAATTCTTGATCAGCTTTGCCAGCTTTATACCGCGGTCAGGCGGCACGGTGGGGTCGTTCTTGGACCAGATAATCAATGTCTCGGCCCGAAGCCGATCAAGGTACGGGAACACATGGGTTTGCTGCAGCACAACATACAGACGGAGATTGGTTTCTTCTTCGGGCAGGCTCTGGAGAATCTCGTATTGCCCGCGCGCCGCGGCCCGCCGATAGGCCTCTCTCTTAGCCTCTTCCACATCCTGCCCATAGGCGCGGGTGCTCTTTCGCCAGGCGGCGACGTATTCCTCTTCGCTCGGCATCGGACTGGAATTGTCGTAAGCTTCCGTATAGGCCTGCCACCAAGTTTCGTCGCGGTCGTCCCCATAGGCCGGAGAGACGGAACTGGCTGTCAGCAATACAAGCCTCGAGACAAGATCCGGACGCAGGATCGCGACCCGCGCGGCGACGAATGACCCTTCTGAATGACCGACGAGGGTGATCTGCTTCAACCCCAGCGCTTCGATGAAGCCAATCACGTGGTCTACACGACCAAGGCGATTTACGAATTTTTGATCGGCGGGATAATCGGTCCCGCCACACTGCAGTTGATCTACCGCGATAACCCTGAACTGATCGGATAGGTCGTTGAGCTGACGCACAAAGGAACTTTTTCCGTCTGCGCCGAAGCCGGCACCGTGCAGGGATACGATAGGCTCGCCTATTCCGCTCTCATAGTATGAGGTCCCGATACCACTGACTGAAATGCTGCGTTCAGAGATCATCTTTTTCCTTGACGTAAGACGAGCCGCAGGCCTTGAAGCGCTGTGCGGAAACTGCAGCCTGCCAGCGAGCGCCCCAACCCTACCAAGCCCGCGGTCACCATGCTGCGCAAAGTTTTACTTTGTCGCGCAGGAAACCGGCGTTTTTTGGGCGCTGTCCCTCCACTGGACAGACCAAAGGAACGGAAAAACAGGTACTGGATTGTGGCACCGTCCATGTGCTGGCCGTATTTGCCTAGAGTTCTGCAAATTCGCTGAGCGAGTAGTGCTGGTTTGCGGGTAACAGCATCGCAGCACCGCATCGCATGTCGCGCCGCCAGGATGCGGTGGAAGTCGAAGCCGCCGAGCGCAACTGTGAACTGCGGCCTCAAGGCAGCCGAGGAGGAGCCCAAGTGGCACCGACCCACCCATTTCCGGCCCAGGCATCACACGGCATCACGTATCACCGTAACCTCCTTCGCCACTGCCATCTAAGATGATCGGGGCAACATAAAAAAACTTCGATCCATTGGCGTGGATCGGTCCGATGACGGGCGCATCTCAAGAAATCGATACCATGCCTCTTCCGATGCGCCGAGGGCGATGATGGCCTCACCCGTAGCAGCCGGGCCGCTCCCAGTCACGCGGTCGTATTGGGCGTCCGCGCCCTGCCAGGCGACCCGGAGACAGCCAGCGCATAACGGATATATGGAATCGGTATGAGCGACACATCGCAGAAGTTGGGCTAATATTGGCAAGAACGTGCAGTTTTCCTGCGAGGAGCCCCAATGTTGCATACCCCGCCGCCAGACTTGGACCGAATTGATCGGAAACTCCTCATTGCCGTACAACGTAATAATCGCCTTACCACAGAGGAATTGGGCGAACTTGCAGGCCTTTCGGCAACCGCATGCCAGCGGCGATTGAAGCGACTTCGAGATGCGCGCGTAATTCAGGCAGATGTTGCTGTAATCTCGCCAGAAGCGATCGGCAGGCCCATGCTCATGCTAGCCTCTATCACTTTAGAGCGCGATCGCGCTGACATCATCGATCGTTTCAAACAAGCGATCCGGCGCACGCCCGAGATTATGAACGGATATTACGTGACAGGTGAGGCAGATTTTGTTCTCGCAATTTCGGTGCGTGATATGGTCGAGTACGAGGCATTTACCCGTCGCTTTTTTCATGAGCACCCCGATATCAAGGGCTTTAAAACCATGGTCGTAATGGATCGAATTAAGGCATCATTGGCTCTACCAATTGACGAATAGAATGGAAGCGCGCCAGTAGCACACCTGCGCCCTCCGAAGATCGGCAACCACCTCGCGAGTAGGTGCGTTGCAGGCGATCACAAAATAGTCAGTTAGCCAGCGGCCCGCCGGTGCTCCAGCCACTTCAAGTGTTGGTCGATGAACTCGGGCCGCCAGTGATAAACTCGCCCGACCAGCGCCCGAGCTCGACATAACGTCGAACCATCTGCTCAACAAATGATATGATGTGCCGTGCGGCGGGCGGCAGTATTGTCCCATATGCGGTTGTTAGCGCCAATTCAAAGCTTAGCGAAGACCGCTCAATCGCCGCGACAGATAGATTCGGGCCTTCGAGATCTTCCCACAAGCACGCACGACTAAAAATCCCGTAGCCTTCATCCAGTGCAATCATTCGCTTAATGAGAGGTATCGAGTCGATCTCGTACTTGAATGTCAATTCCAGCTGTTGGTCGTGTGCGGCTGCCTCCAGGCGTCGCCGCGTGTAACTCGGCGGCGCCGGAATAATCAGCGGAAGGCCCTCCAATTCAGACAACAAGACCCTCTCACCGAAGGGCCAATTCTTTGTTGATCCAACCAAATAAACTTTTTCTTTGAAGAGGAATTCGGGACTCAGATGGCGATAACTATCGACATCGTAAGCGAAGCCTAGATCGATCTGCTTGCTCTGGATCCAGTTCGCGGTTTGATAGGTGAACCCCTCGATCAATTTCAGCTTAACACGGGGGAATTGTTGACGGCAGCCTAAAATAAGCTCCGCCATGAAGGTTGGACCCAGGTTGGGCAGAACTCCCACGCGAATGACGCCGGAGGGACTCCCTTCATCGATCCGAGCTTGAAGGCAAGCGTTGTCTAGCCGCAGCAAGACATTCGCAACTTCGTCGCGGAGCTTGGCGGCAGTTTCCGTCAACCTCACTCCGCGGCCATCGCGAATGAACAATTGCACCCCGAGCGTTTCCTCCAGGCGACGCATTTGCCTGGATAAAGCGGGTTGCGCTATGCGCAACTCGACCGCAGCTCGGCTGATGCTGCCAAGTTCGGACACTCGGATGAAATGCCTGAGGGCGCGAAGCTCGATCTGATTATCCACGTGTTCGGCCCGCTCACTTGAGACGACTTGGCACCCCGATCAGACGTGTCAGCTCTGAACCTTGCCCAAGCCTCAACGTCGAAACTAAGCTACTACCGCACCGCCCCGCAATAGGCCGACCCAAGCTGGCTCCACGCCTCGCATGACTTGTCTTCAATCGAGAATGAAAGATTAATTCCAAGGCGGGTGTCACATTCGTGGGGCTTCCCTCAGCGTATTGCCGAACTCTCGGCACACTACCCGCTAGGCCAGCCGTTGCAGATCCTTCGCATAAAAATACACAATCTTTGCAACCGCAAATCCTCGGCGATGGTACTTTCACTTCTGAGGTCAGGCTAAGCCGAACGGGCTGATGCCAATTTTTTGCTCCTGCAAGTCGCAGGAACACAACGTAGGAGACAGCCAATGGCAAGGAAAGCGCTCATCCTGATCGAAGGTCATAGGGGTAATGGTCAGCTCTATGTCCAAGCGGCTCAGCGTCTTGGTTTACATCCGATTACACTGTCGGCTGATCCGACTCAGTACGAATATCTTGCAGCGGAAAACCTTCAGACAATTCGTGTCGATATAGACAATCTCGATGCGCTAATCCAGGAATGTTCCCGGCTGCATGCCACATTTGGCATTGCCGGCATCACCGGCTTTGCGGGCCACGACGAGTCGGTCTCTGCCACAGTTGGTAAGCTCTGCCGGTGTTTTGATCTACCGGGTCCCGATCCCGCGTCGATTGAACAATGCTACGACAAATTCGTTCAACGTCAGCTCCTCGCAGAGGCCGGCGTTGCAATACCTGCTTATCGCCTGGCAGCGAATGCGACGGACGTAGAAAGCTCTGCCGCGGAGATCGGCCTTCCCGTGATTGTTAAGCCAGCCGTAGGCAGTGGCAGCATGGGTGTCCGATTGTGCCGCAGCCCCGATGAGCTGGCCGAACATACGGCCTATCTGTTGGAGGGGAGGCACATATGGCGGTCTCCGCCAAGAGTGCTGGTCGAAGAATTCGCAGAAGGCCCTGCGTATGTCGCTGCAGTGATGGGACATGAGGTCGTGGGGATTGTCGCCGCTGACTACCATCCGCCACCGCACTTCGTCTATCGAGAGTGCACTTTTCCGGCCCCGCTAACTGATGAGGAGCATGAGCGTATGGCCGATGTTTCGCTCAGCTGTTTGCCAGCTCTCGGCCTTGACTGGGGGCCAAAAAGTGTTGAACTCCGGTTGACCAAACGTGGCCCAGTCGTCATTGAAGTCAATCCGCGTCTTAGTGGTGCGCCCACTCCTCTACTGATTAAGCTTGCTCACGGTGTCGATCTCATTACCGAGCACATCAAGCTTGTCATCGGCGATGAGCCGAACTTGCGCAAAAGAGACTCGCGGACTGCGGTTGGGCGATTTCTTGTTGCTGATAGCGATGGCACCCTCGATTGGACCGATGGCGCTGGCCGGGCAGCTGCTTTACTAGGTGTCGCAGAGATAAGATTGTATGTTAAGTCTAAGGCGCCAATCGTAAGGAAAGGCGATTACCGAGACTGCATCGGGCATGTCGTCGCCGCTTCACCCACCTATGCTCAGACGGAAGCGATAGTCCAGCGTGCCGTCGCCTCAATTGGTTGGTCGATAACGCCATTGCCCACTGTTGACGAACGGGAAAAGGCATAGGAGCGCGGATAGGATTCTTCGAGACCACGCCCGGCGAGCAGGCGCAGGTCGACTTTGCCTCACATGTCGTCTTCACCGACGAACCAACGACACCGAGGATCATCTGGCTATTTGCGTATTTCGCAAAAGCCGGACAGGGGTTCCGCTAATTCCTGACAGTGGTTTCGCTAATGTCGGGACAGTCTGGCGGCGTCGGTCCTTGGGTGCCTTGTTGCGTTCACGGATGATTGATTTCGCCGTTTTCGGCGCCGGTCAAGAGGGGCGCGGCTGTCGCCCTGGAGCACGATGCGGTGGGCGTTGTGCACGATCCGGTCGAGAATGGCGTCGGCGACGGTGGGGTCTGCGATCAGGTCATGCCATCTTGCCACCGGGACCTGGGCGGTGATCAGGGTGGATTTGCGGCGATAGCGTTCCTCGACGATTTCGAACAGATGGAAGCGCTGTTGGTCGGTGAGGCTGTGGGTTCCGAAGTCATCGAGGATGAGCAGTTGCGCGCGGGTGAGTTTGTCGATGAGGCGTGGGAAGCGGCCATCGAGACGAGCGAGCGCCAAATCCTCGAACAGGCGCGGCACGCGCGCATAGAGCACGGAATGATCGAGCCGTGCCGCTTGCCGGCCGAAGGCGCAGGCCAGCCACGACTTGCCGGTTCCGGTCTGGCCGGTGACGATCAGGTTTTCATGCGCTTTCAGCCATTCGCCCTGGGCGAGCGCCATGGTGCTGCGCCGGTCGAGTCCGCGCGGCGCGGCAAAGTCGATGTCCTCGATGCAGGCTTCGGGAAAGCGCAGCCTGGCTGAGGCGAGCCGGTTCCGGACGCGCTTGTCGGCCCGCATGGCGACCTCCCGGTCGAGCATCAGGCCGAGCCACTCGTCACGGCTGAGCTCGTTGGCGTTGTTGCGTCGGCCAGTTCGCGCCAGGCGGCAGCCATGCCGGCCAGACCGAGGGCCTGCATCTGGTCGAGGGTGGGGTTCGTCAGCATTCTTTCTTCCTTTCCTTCACTGGTAATAGGTGGAGCCGCGGATATTGGCGTGCTGGGGTGTCGGCTTTGCCGGTTCTGCGGAGCTGGCCCGGTCGAGGCCGGCTTTGAGGATGGCGGTGACGGAGGAGTAGGCGATCGCGTTGATCAGCAGCGCCCGCTCGCAGGCGGCATCGAGACGCTCCGGCCCATAGCGCGGCGCCAGCGACAGGATGCCCATGGCCGAGCGGTATCCCTGTTCCGGATGCGGCCGCTCGCGCATCATGCGCTCGACCAGGATGGCGGCGTTGGGGCCGATCCTGGCCGCCCTGCTGATCAGGCTGGCCGGCGTGGTGTTGGCGTAGCGCTGGTGCGCCTTGGGCATGTGTTCGTTGACGGTGACATGGCCGGAACGCTGCGAGCGACGGACATGGCTGGCGACACGCTGGTGATCGTGGAAGATCTCGACCACTCGATGCGTGAGCCGCACCTCGACGGTGCGCCCGATCAGCCGGTGCGGCACCGAGTAAAACGTCTTGTCGACCTCGACATGGTAGTCAGGATGGACCTTCGCCGACTTCCCGCTCGGCGTATTCGAACGGTGCCGCCGGCAGCGGCTTCAAGGCAGCCGCTCGATCTCCCCGAACAGTTCGCGGCGGCTTTGGCCGACATGGCGCATCGGCCGGTTGTTCAGCTCCTCGAGCAGTTCGGCGATCACGGCGTTGAGCTCGGCGATCGAGAAGAAGGATCGGTTCCTCAGCCGCGCCAGAATCCAGCGCTCGACATCAGCACCGCGCCTTCGACCTTGGCCTTGTCGCGCGGCTTGCGGCTGCGGGTCGGCAGGATAGTGGTGTCGTAGTGCCCATCGCGGCAAAGGTCGCGTTCAGCCTCGGCTCGAACCACAGCGCCTTGACGACACCGGCCTTCAGGTTGTCGCACACGATCGCTCTGGTGACGCCGCCGAAGAAGGCGAGCGCTCGCACCTGGCCCTCGATCCAGTCCGGCAGCTTCTGGCTGGAGCTGGCAAAGGCGAAGGTCAGATTGGAGGCGCCCAGCACCGCGACAAAAATCTGCGCCGGGTAAATGATGCCGGTCGCCGGATCGATCACCGGCACCGTCTGCCCGGCATAGTCCGTCTGCATCACCGCGCCCGCCGCATGCCGGTTGCGGAATGTCGCGCTCGTCCGGCGCTCGAAAGCGGCGAAGTGCTCGCAGAACCAGGTGTAGCCGTAGCCGTCGGGGTGGGCGGCGCGATACTCCTGCCACAACAGCGTCAGCGTCACCCCCTTGCGCTTCAACTCCCTGGCGATCAGCGCAAAGTTCGGTTCGCTTAGGTCTTGCGGCGGACGACCGGCACGGCCAAACAGCAGCCGCTCAAGTGTCGCGTCGCGGCGGCAAAGGCCAGCATGACAGCCCGGCCTTCCGCGCCCGTAGCAAATAGGTCGATACTGTCGTCTTGCTGATCTTCAGCCGTTCCGACACTTCACGCACCGAAAGACCCTGCTCATGGGTCAGGCGCAACATCGCTTGGATGTCCCTCACGCTCGTTCGTCTCGCTTGCTTCCGTCTCGGCATGGCCCCTCTCAACATCATCGTGAGAGGCCAAACTGCCAGAACGGCGCAGCCAAGAACCGACCGCTAAATCCGCTTCCGAAAACTGTCCGGGATTTAGCGGAATCGCTGTCCGCGAATTACTGAAATCACTGTCCGGGATTTAGCGAAAAGGATGTCCGGGAATTACCGAAACACGCAGCTATTCTCTCTGGTGCTCGGCTTCAGCCGCTTGATTTGGCCCGCTTCGACAGGATCTGCTGCTGCTTATACGCTGTCAGGCCGCTGCTTTCGAGGCGTTGGGCGGCGCTCCTCGTGACGTGCTCGACGGTCTTATGGATACGGCGGTGATCGGCGAAGGCGAAATCGGCGGCTTCATAGCTGACGAACCTTCGCCGAAGACGACGGCGAATTGTGTCCTGGCCATGAACCACTCGCGCGGGGCGCGTTTCCATTCCTCGGCGGCGTGGTTGAGAACCAGTATAGCAGGTTCATTGCGGGCATTGGGACATGACCGCGTTTGGTTCAACGCCTCGTGGCGTTTGTAACCGGTATGACCCATGACGGCGCGATCCGATCCCCGCTGGAGATGAGCGATTTTCGGGGATGGTGCGGCCATCCGGGACAGGAGCGCCGGGAGCACGTACGGGCAGACCGATCAATTCGATGAGCTGCGACTCGCGTTCCCTGCGACTTGCCCGGTTGCGCCGAGAGCGCGGATCCGTAGGTGTGCCGTCCGTTGGCTCCCGACTGTTTGAGGAGAGGGAGCCGATCAGATGTGTGATTGGAATGGATATCCACCGCACCTTTGCGAAGGTGGTAGTTTGGGAAGACGGCCGGCTGCGCCATCACGGACGGGTCGACATGACCCGCTCGGGACTAAAAGGGGTTGGCCGCAGTTTGCGACGCATGGCGGTAGTGCGGGTTCTGTCGCCCTATGTCGGCCGGGTGATTGTGGCCAACCCGATGCAGGTGAAGGCGATCGCCCATGCCAGTATCAGGACCGGCAAGATCGATGCCGGCGTTCTGGCGCAGCTCCATGCCAGCGGCTTTCTGCTTGAGGTCTGGGTTCCCGATGAGCGGGCCGAGCGGCTTCGCGGTCTGGTCGCGCGGTGCAACCAGGCCGTGCGGCATCGGACGGGCGTGAAGAACGAGATGCATCCTGCAGGCGCACCTCGTGCAAAGTGCCGCTCGCCTGGCTCGAGCGGCAGGTGCTTCCTGACAACGAGCGGGGCCGCGATCGTCACACATCCGCGAGATCGATCGCCTGGCCGAAGATCTGGCTGACCTCGATCGCGACATCGCCTGGGAAGCGGCTGATGATGTGCAAGCCGGCGGCTTCAGACGACGACCGGCTCAATGCGATGGTCGCGAGCGGTATCATCGCCGCCGTGGGCGACATCGGCGGTTCCGGCAACCGCAGAGGCTGGTGAGCTACTTCGGCCTCAATCCGCGCGCGCCAATCCGGTCTCGGCTTGGCGCAATATGGGCGGATCAGCAAGCATGGGCGTTCCCACGCCCGCGCCATGCTGGTCGAGGCGCCCGGTCTGCGGCGAAGCGCCTGGTCTGCTCAGAGCCTTCTTTCTGCGCATCCGCAACAAGCGTGGCCATCAGGTCGCAGCCGTGGCGGTCGCCCGCAAGCTCACGATGTTGATGAGGCATCTGCTGACGAAAGAGCAGGACTACTTCTGGGCTCGCGCGGCGTTGGTGGCAGCAAAGCAGAGGCAGCTCGCTCTCAAGGCTGGCGCGCCGGGCGACCGCGGTCTCGGTCGTCGCGGTTCGGCTCACGCCTACAACGTGAAGAGTTTGCGAAACAGCGATAAAGCGTGGCCGAGAATGCCGAGCGTGCCTACGAGCTGATGCTTCGGCATTGGCGGCCACGCGGGCCGAAGCGGCACACGGACAGGCGAAGCCAATAAGCAAAAACACGCGAGCCTGGAAATTTTGAGCTCAGGTTCTGGTTCTCGCGTCCAACGCCAATCCCTGCACTTCAATAACCTCACTAGTCCCGCGCAGTTGGGCACGCATTACACTGCACTCGACCGTTGGGCCGGAAAGATCGACTTAATCTCGAGGAATGCTGCCAGCCCCTCAGGTCCGAGTTCCCGACCAAGGCCGCTTTCCTTGACACCGCCGAATGGCGCGTCGATGTGAAGCGCGTAACGGTTGATGCCGACAACACCAGCCTCCACTCGGCGCGCAATCGCCATGCCCCGCTCAGGGTCGGACGTGAACACCGCACCACCCAGGCCATACGTAGTGCCGTTGCAGATCGCGATCGCCTCCTCCTCGTTGTGGTACGGGATCACAGACACCACCGGCCCGAAGATCTCCTCCTGCGCGATCCGCATAGATGTGTCGACATCACGGAAGACCGTTGGCTCGAGATAATATCCGACGTCAAGTCCCTGCGGACGCCGACCGCCGGTAACGACCTTCGCGCCCTGCACGCATCCAGATGCAATGTACTCCTCGACGCGAACACGCTGCCGCTTCGCCACCAGTGGCCCGACCTGCGTCGCTGGATTGAGCGGGTGGCCCACGACTAGCCCAGCCACCTTGTTCGCAATTCCTTCGACGACTTCGTCGTACCGTGCGCGCGGAGCAAGGACGCGGGTCAGGGCGTGACAGATCTGACCGCTGAATGGGATGCACGCCGGCGCGACTAAGGGGAGAAACGTGTCAAGATCGACATCCTCGAGCAGCAACGCCGCCGACTTGCCGCCAAGCTCGAGCGTAACGCGCGCGAAGCGCTTGGCACAGGCCAGTGCAACCTGGCGACCAGCGTGCGTTGAACCGGTAAATGACACTTTGTCGACACCCGGATGCGACGCAACCAATGCTCCTGTTTCGCGCGCACCGAACACGATATTGACGACGCCGGGGGGAATGCCTGCCTCGCCTAAGGCTTCAGCGAGCAGGTATGAGTCCAGTGATGCTTCCGGTGCGGGCTTAACGACCGTCGTACAACCAGCGGCCAACGCTGGTGCCAGCTTCCATGCGATTGCGCCCTGAGGGCCGTTCCACGGTACAATCAATCCGGCAACACCTACCGGCTCCCTCCGAATGACAGTTCGCAACTCGTGTCCTATGCGCTCGGATTCGACTTCTAGTTGATCGGCAAGCTCGGCATAGTAGCGGTAAAATTTCGATGTGCCGCTCCCATTGGATTGCACGGAGCTTACCAGGGGCATCCCGATCTGCGCCGTGACAACGGCGCCCAGCTGCTCGGCGCGATCCTCGATTGCACGCGCGAGTCTGCGCAAATAATGGGCTCGCTGCGACGGCGGCAGCTGAGGCCACCCGGAGTTCCGGAACGCCGCACGTGCGGCATCCACTGCCGCAGAAACGTCGTGCTTGTCGCCATTGGGGATTGTCGCAAATTCCAGCTCATCCGCCGGGTTCACGACCGGAATCCTAGCCGACGAATGGGCCGGCCGGAGCTCGCCGTCGACATAGATATCGGTGTGCTCGCCTGTCATCAAGCTGATTGGCGTGGTCATTGCTTTGCCTTTCGTCACATAGGCTGATCCTTCCAAAGGGCTCAACCAGTTGTCCACTCAGCACCGCTGCTACGCGTCGACCTTGGTGGCGGGAGCCGCTCGGCGGGTTTCCTGCATGCTCGTCAGCAACCAGACGCCGGCGGATTAGTGGACGACTCGCACGGCCAGCCGATTGGTTGATTGCTGTGGCACGAACTCGGCCAGGGCGATCGACAGCTTCGGCTCATTCGATCATTTTGTTGAATCACACTCAAACGCATTCTGGAGCTCGATCGGGGCATTACTAGGATCGGGGGATGCCCGCGACGAGTTCCAACCTTGCGGCCCGCCCCCTACACCTCCGGGCCAAACTCAATCCCTGCCCAAACCAAGGCCAGCGTTAAGGAACCAAGTGCCACGCGGACAGCGGGCGCTCGTGGGCAGACGCCCGTCTCAGGGCCAAAGGTTTTGCAGCACTCTTGGAGTGGCAGCCTTGGCACGCTTGACCTCTGCTCTGGACAAACGGTCGACAAATTGGGCCAGCACTAAGCGGGCAACCACTTCCGGATCGACCGCCGGGTCTCGCTGGACGCCGACGTGGATCCGTTCGAGAAATGAATTCCGGTTTCTGGCGTTGGCGCGCCGGCCGGGATTCCAACCCTCGTAGTAGAAGCCGCGAAGCAAAGCTGGCAACCGTGCGCCCATGTAAACGGCGTGGTCGCGATCCAGGCAGTCGCGCAGAGCGTGCAGCGTCGCAATCAGAGCTTGGTAGACCCGCTCGCGATCATGCCAGCGAAGTCTCCACATCAGATCGCTGATCCAATTCTGAGTTACTTCTAATGCGTTGTTGAAATCATGCCTCGCGCACATTGGCTTTTCTCATTTCCTTGAAGGTTGCCAGGATCTCGAATGCGCCTCATCGGCCTTGAAGTTGACCTGGTCAGGCGAGACTAGCGCTGCAAAGACGAGGACCACAAAAATGGCTTCCGTCCGTGGCGAGCGAAGCGATGCCTGACAGATGACCCCCTTGGAAAAGAGGCCTTCCGGTAGCGAAGTAGTTCCAGAGGCCAAGCTGGAGTTCGTGCTCGTGCGGGCACGGCTCGACCCAGACAAACACTCCCTTTGGTTATAATTATCTCCTTGCATCCAGATTAATCGCTCAGTTTCCGCGTCAGAAATCCTCGCCTCAGCGCAGCGCTAGGATCTCGATCGGCGCAATCTAAACAATTTGGCAGTCCCAGCGTGCCTAATTCCAAGGGCCTAGAGGCCGCCGCGTTACGCGACGGCGGCACTCAGAGAGTTCTTCTAGGGCTCACGTCAGGGTGTGCTACATCGTCGCCGCAGTTTGCTCCCGTTTCATAAAGCCGAACACCTACTGCAACTCACGTGCGCGCCCGGCCCCATTCCCCTTTTCCCATATTGACTCGTAGTTTCGCAGCATCATCTCCGCGACACCAAAGGTGTGATTGCCTTGCCGCGAAGCCAGGCGAGCATCGATGTCGGGATAGATAAAGAAGGGCAGGGAAATTCGTTCGGCCGGACCACTGTGCACGACCTGATGCGGCGTACTCTTGAACCGGTTATCGCTCAACACCTGAAGCATGTCGCCCAGATTGACAACGAGACTATCGGGGAGGCTCGGCGCCGGTATCCAACGCCCGTGGAACCACACCTGCAAGGATCGCGTGGGGAGTTCCTCCTGCAGCAGCAGCGTGAAAAAACCATTGTCGGTATGCTTAGCGGCCGCGCCACCGGTAGACGGATATCGGATCACGCGTTGCAGAACCGTCGGCGGGCTGAAATGGCGTTGGAACCAGCCTTTTTCCATATCGAGCAGGTCGGCCAGCGCGTTCCCGAGCGGCGGGACGACGCCATTAAGCACGGTGGCCTGCAAAGCTAGGAGGCTCCGCGCGAAACCTGGAGCTAAGGCGTCGTCCGGAAGGCGTGTGCGTCCGGCAAATGGACGCCGGTCGCTTTCATTCTCGATACCGAGGTCGAACATTTCCTTTGGGTCCGGTCCGGCCTCGGGATGCAGCATTTCACCGTGCAACGGACTGTATCCACGGGCGGTGGTGGGGTGGACGTTTTGAAAGGCGTGACCATAGCGTTCCTTCGTAGCCAGGGGCAACGCGAAGAAGCGCCGGGAAGCATCGATCGCTTGTGTAATCTGTTCTTTCGGGATTCCGTGCTCGATAAGGTAGAAGAATCCGTACTCCTCGCAGGCCGTGCATAATCGCTGTTGCTCTTCACGTCGCGTTGCATCGGATGACAGTTTCGCCAATGAGATTTGCGGTAGCGTAGTCATAGTCGCTCCTCCGTCGGTGCTGTGCCCCTGTGGGGCTACTTAAGCCAAAAGCTTGTTTTACATTCACAGATCTATTCTCTGTCGAAGCGAATATCCTCTAGATTACCCACCGGCGCAACAGAAAATATGTTAAGAATATGCGAAATTACTGTACAATTGGACTTAACGGTCCCTGAACATCCGTAGCAGGCGAGGTTTGTGACCGCCCTCGAGTTCAAGAAGGGACGATGAGCACTTTCCTGCAAATGCGAAAGCCTGTTGGATGATCTGCGCGAGATCTGCCCAAATTCACGCTGGCCAGGGTGTGGACGCCGTACACCCAGCCCGTATCGCCTTGCGATGTTGATACAGGCGAATGACCGCCACGTTCCAGTGCGTTGGCAATGCGCAACAGCAAGCATCAGTATGCATGTTGATAGGGACGGAATTGCCAAGCTTGTGTGGGTGAAAGCAACGGCAAGTTCTACCTCTTCGGGACTTGTCTGGCATTTGGCAGCTCATAAACCTCGATTCGCTTGGCCAAAAACGAATCCGGCCACAAGAAGTTTTTTGATCACCTTTTCGCTGGTGATTCCCGGTTTTCTTTTAAAATTGCGTCAGCCATCTTCTCAGCCACCATGATCGTTGGAATGTTTGTATTGGCCCGGGGGCAGAACGGCATCACCGAAGCATCGGCAATCCTCAAACCCGAAACGCCCCGAACCCGGCCCGACGGATCAGTCACCGCAGCAGGGTCGGAGGCTTGCCCTATCTTGCAGCTCGAAGTCGGGTGCCAATTGCCGGTCACATTCTGTCGGACAAATCGGTCGAGATGCTCCTCGTTTTTGATAAGATCTGCAATGCTATGACCATCGGTTATGACATGACTAATGAGGGCGCGGCGCAAGCGTGGAGAACTGTCCATAAGCAAAGCAAGCACCGAGGTGAGTCCGTAATTAACGCAATTGACCTTACTGACCTGCTTCGCTCGTGCATTCCAAGCTGAGGGAAAAGGGTCAAGCGCGACCGCCGACAGGGAATCCTGCTTCAGTAGGCGGGCCATGAAACAGAAGCCGTGCTTCAGTCGATCGGCGTCCCGCTTGTCGCTCAACCAGTTGAAATCTACCTGCGGCTCTACGGTATGAGAGCGATCCTTGAGCACGATCGTTCCTGTCGAGTAAACTCGGTTGACCCACAAATAGAGGGAGCCGAGGCGCTTGCCCAGCGGGTGCCAGGCCGACTTCGCAACTCCCGATATTGCCATGTCCGTCGACGGGCACCCATTGTAGCCCGACGAGTAACGGGCGTGCATCTGGATGTGGCCGCTCACATTGGGCGCCATGCGATCGCTTGGTTTCAAATACGCAGAAACGGCGATCCCTGGATGTTCTTGAAGGTTCTGGCCCACACCTCTTACATCTGCCACAACCGGAATACCGAGATTTGTCAGTTGCTCGGCCGGGCCGACCCCGGAGCGCATCAATATGGTGGGGGAGTGGACAGCTCCGGCGCAGAGGATCACACTTGAAGCGAGATACGACTGCTGGCCGAAGTTGTTTTCCGTCTCGACCCCCGTGACGGTGCGGCCTGAAAAGGCCAGACGCACAACCGTCGTTGCCGGCAAGATTGTCAAATTGCGTCGAGAGCGGACGCTCTCGGACAAGTAGGCCATCGCAGCGGAAACGCGGTGGCCGTTTCGGTTGGTCAAGGGAACGACGGAGTAGCCGTCACCAAAACCACCATTGAAGTCCGGCCTGAAATGAATACCCTCATTTTCATACGCTCTCGATACCGCTCGGATAAAGCCGGACCAGTCTGATCGCCGCACCCGTCTTATCGGCAGCGGACCAGCCTTGCCGTGAAATTCGCCGCCGAAATCCAGATCGCATTCGAGGCGACGGAAGTAGGGTAGAACCTCCTCCCAACTCCAGCCCGCTGCACCGCTCGAGGCCCAGTCATTGTAGTCTTCGGGACCACCGCGGTTGGCCACCTGGGCATTGATGCTGGAGCCGCCGCCCATCACCCGGGCCTGCTCGTAATGAATGGGCTTGCGGCCATCCCGGACTGTGGTCGCGTCGAGTAAAGGCCATTGATAATCAGGATTGAAGTAAGCACGTGTTGGATTGCCTTCCAAGATGTCATCAGGGACGGCATTCGGGGGCGTATCAGGACCGGCTTCGATGAGCAGTACGCGATGTCCATCGGCGGAGAGCCTGCTCGCTACGACGGATCCAGAGGAACCGCCACCGATCACGATATAATCGAAAACCACACAAGCCTCCCCCTATTCACATGATGCTCAGACGAGGGATAACGGGCAATATTAGGCCCCCCCAGCAGAGGATCACTCGTCAGGCAGCTAAATACGTCATGGTGCCGTAGGAAATCCACACTACACCCTAGTAGTTGGTAAGAGGCCGAGAATCAGCTAGGATGACAAGCGGAATGAATGTCGAGACGGCCGCGTGAGCAATTTCGTCAAGTTTAGCCGCTATCTTGCAGTCATCGCACCGATGCGACCTAGCCGATCTTCTTCCAGCTCGCGCCGGCACGTTACGCCACCCCTGGCGAGACCGTGTGCGGCCCGCCTTTAACGGCGTGGCGCTCGGACGAGCGACGATCCCGAAGGATATCCTATGTTCCGTGCGCTTGCTGTTCGTCATGCTAAAAGTCATTCCCGCCTATAAGCGGACGCGTCAACTACTAGATGCCGTAGTATCAGTGCTTTCCCGCAAGCTCTAGAAGTCACCGTGTGTTCAGCGCACTGAAGGGTGCATCGGCATGCAGAGCAACGTCACGACCCTAGAGCTTGCGAGGTGCATCTGTGCGGCAGACGAGTTGGGGCGCAAGATGGGCCTTCACATTACCATGGGCGAAGATTTTGAAGAGTACGTTGGGATCACCAGCAGACTTCCCGGGAAGTCACCGACGTATCCAAGCTTCCGTCCCGACTGTTCTTATCTTCCGCCTGGAAAGGCCTTTTGGATCGTCGGGCGTGATCAGTATGGAAGAGTAGCGCATGTACAAGCAATGCGTCTATATCATCTATCCAACACAGACGTTGCTGAGCACCTTGGGTCGTTGAGAGCCTGGTTCGCGGATCCTACCTTCATAGCCGGGTCTGGTTCCTCGTCTCGCTGCGATGCGCCCACTGGCCGCAGCATGACTGGGCTGGTCGCCTATCATGGCGACATCTGGTTGCGCGAGGACTTCAGAGGCCGCGGTCTCTCTACCTTTATCGGTCGCATTGCATTTGGACTAGCCTGGGCTAAATGGTCGCCGGACTTCATCTATGCGCTGGTTGCCGATTGGCACATCCAAAAGGGCGTTGTCGATCAGTATGGGTATCTACATCAGGAGCCACACGGATCAGTCCTGCACTTGCCCGCGCACGGGATAGATGACGACGATTGGCTCGTTTGGCTGACGCGAGACGAACTGTTGAAGACGGTTCGTGCCTCATCAGTGCAGGCGCCCGGTGAGAATACTGTGGCGAAAGCCGACTCTCGATCATGGACCGTATCGCCAGACTGATCTGAGCCGGAATCAGATGCCGTATGAACGTCTCATCGGCCAGGTGAATGGAGGTTTCAAATACTACACATTCGAGAGCCTCTAACACGCGTGAGCCTCAGCGCTTGAGCGTAAGCGGTGTCCTCAGGCCACAGCCCTGAGCGCGGGAGCCCGGATGTAGGCCCACGGCAGGAGATCGTCGATCTGGCTGTTGGGGTGGCCGTTGACGATCCTGGTGAGGACGTCGGCGAGGTAGCCGAGCGGCTCGACAGCGTTGAGTTTGCAAGTTTCGATCAGCGAGGCGACGACGGCCCAGTGCTCGGCGCCGCCATCCGATCCGGCGAAGAGTGCGTTCTTGCGGTTCAGCGCGATCGGGCGGATCGACCGCTCGACGGTATTGGAGTCGATCTCGATGCGGCCATCGTCGAGGAAGCGCGAGAGGCCATCGAAGCGCGAGAGCGTGTAGCGGATCGCTTCGGCGAGCTTTGTTTTCTGGCTGATCAGCCCGAGCTTTTCGCGAAGCCAGGGCTCGAGATCGACGACGATCGGGCGGCTCTTGTCCTGGCGCGTGGCACGGCGCTGCTCGGCGGATCGTCCACGAATGTCATCTTCGATTCTGTAGAGTTCAGCGATCCGCCGGAGCGCCTCGCTGGCGATCGGCGCGGGACCGGCCGCGGCGAGTTCGTAGAAGCGCCGGCGCACATGTGCCCAGCAGAACGCGAGCACGACGCCGCTCTTGTCGGCGAGCACGCGATAGCCGCCATATCCGTCGACCTGCAGGATTCCGGCAAAGCCCGCGAGATGAGCGATCGGTCGCTCCGCCTTTCGGTCCGGCGCATAGACATAGGCGACGCCCGGCGGGTCGGCTCCCTCCCATGGCCGATCGTCTCGGGCATAGGCCCAGAGCTGGCCTGTCTTCGTCTTGCCGCGGCCGGGATCGAGCACTGGCGCTGTGGTCTCGTCGGCGAACAGCTTCGGCGAGGACTTCAGCTTCGCCAGCAGTCGCTCGTGGACTGGACGCAGGTGCCAAGCGGCGCGGCCGACCCAGTCGGCGAGCGTGGAGCGATCGAGATTGATGCCCTGCCGGGCGTAGATCTGCGCCTGGCGATAGAGCGGCAGATGATCGGCATACTTAGAGACCAGCACCTGCGCGACGGTGGTCTCGGTCGGCAGGCCACCTTCGATCAGCCGCGCAGGTGCCGGAGCCTGCACGATAACGTCCTCGCAGGCGCGGCAGGCATATTTGGGCCGGCGCACCACGATCACGCGCAGCTGCGCCGGAACGATGTCGAGCCGCTCGCTCACGTCCTCGCCGATCCGGTGCAGGCCATTGCGACAGCACGGACAGGCATGGTCCTCGATGTCGACCACCATCTCCACGCGCGGAAGATGGACCGGCAGCGCGCCACGGTTCGCCCGGCGCTTCGCAGCCTTTGCTTGATGCTCAGAAGGAGCGGTCTGTTCCTGCTCTTCCTCGCCGGCGGCCTCAATCTGTTCGGCCTCTTCGAGCCCCAGCAGTAACTGATCCTCGGGAAGCGTCTCGGCTCTTCGGCCAAAGCGGTGACGCTGCAATTCCTTGATGATCTGGATCAGCCGGGCATTCTCGACATCGCGCGCCAGGACCATCGCCTTCAGCGCGTCCGGATCGTCGGGAAGCTGGTCAGCCGTTATCGCCATGAGCGGATCAGACCATATTCGTCAACGCCGGGCGACAGTGGAATCCGGGCTGATTCACTTGGTCGCGGATCAGCCTGCCTGCGCCGGAACGCGGGTCCGGCGGGCTTCATGGACCCGCCGCCAGTCGAGACCTTCGAGCAGCGCCGACAGCTGCGCGGCCGTCAGCCGCATTATGCCGTCATGGACTTTCGGCCAGCGGAACTCGCCGTCCTCCAGCCGCTTGGCATAAAGGCAGACGCCGGTGCCGTCCCAGAAGATCAGCTTGATCCGGTCAGTCCGCTTCGCGCGGAAGACATAGACCGCGCCGCTGAACGGATCGGCGCCCATCGTCTCGCGCACGAGCGCCGCCAAGCCCTCCGCGCCCTTGCGGAAGTCTACTGGCTTTGTCGCCACCATGACCTTGACCGCGCCCGTCGGCCCGATCACGACGGCGCTTTCAGCGCACGGATCACCGCCGCCACCGTCCTGGCGTCGGCGCCACGGCCGACCCGCATGGCGACGCCATCGATCTCCAGCTCGATCACGCCGGCATCCCGGGCGGCTTTCCGTTTCCGCTGCTCCGGCATCCGCCTTGCCGCCGGCTCCGACATCGGCGCTGCGACCACCGCCGGAACAAATAGCGATTCCGGTGCCGGCGCTTCCGCCAAAGGCTGACGGGCGGCCCGACGCCAGGCGAACAGCTGCTGCGGGGACAATGCATATCGCCGGGCCACCGCACTCACGGTCTCGCCGGCATCGTAGCTTTCCGCAACGATCCGAGCCTTCTCCTCCGGCAACCATTCGCGCCGCCGACCGGAACCCGTGAACACCTCGAAACGGCGCGCGGGCTCAGGATCGTTGGATTTAAGTGTAAGCTCTGAAATCGTCATGTGTCGAAGCCCTCAAAGGCTCCGAACATCGTTCCTCACGACCACGAGCGAAAGGTGCCACCGGAACAGCGCTTACGCTTGAGCGACTATCAACGACCAAGTTTCAAACTCTCTGGAGTGGGCTCGGGTTGGCGATAGTTTCGGTGGCACTATGTGACACTCTCGCTACGCTAACCGTTTGAGCTGCCGCCATTCCGGCAACACTGTTGGCCCTGCGTTAGCTGCCGGTCGACACCGCGTTGTCCCTTGGCATGTGGCATCCGGCAGGTTCCAAGAAGGCCTCGGACGCGACATACACGCGACCGCGAGGACCGCCGATTCAAGCGACGAGGACCGGAAGTGAGGTTGATTTTCCAATGCAAGTCGAAAGGATTGCCCGGGAGATGTTCGTCCTCCCGTCGGGTTGGCCAGAGCCAAGCCCACCTTGTCAACTGCGTCGGACAGACTTTCGGTAATCCCATTCACAACTATCCAGAATATAAGATGTTTCACCATTTTGAAGTTGCGCAATATAAAGATCAATATAATTTTACGTTCCGATAATTCACCGAGGGGAAACTCCGTGCTAAAGCTTTAATGCCGACCTGCCAAGGACGGCGCGCCGAGCCTTAGCCGCAGCTTTGTGCGCCGCTCGCAATATTCGGTGCAAACGGTTGCGGAGAAGGGATTATGGAACGCCCCCAACTCGAAGAAGTGCCCGTCCTTTCCGCAAGGGAAATAGAGTGCATACTCTGGGCAGCCAGAGGGAAATCGTCGTGGGAGATAGGACGAATACTTAACAGGTCCGAAAACACTGTGAATTTTCACATAAAAAACGTAATGCGGAAATTGGACACGGGCAGCAGAACGGTCGCTGCTATGAAGGCGGTAAGCCTCGGGATCATCGAACTAGAGGAAGCGGTGAGCGCCGCCGAAGTGTCGTCAGGCGACGATTAGAGTCTCGGTCTTTTCTGTAATGTAAGGCCGCTGAGCCCGGATTGCGCCAATAATCCCGTTATGGCTGCCGGGTCTCATAGTCGACCCACGAATGCGGCCTCGCAGTGTGAACAACACGATGACACAACGCCCACGGACCTGCGGAACGCGAGTTTTCGTCCATCGCATCCTCGGGCCGGGGTTGTGTTCACATTCATGAGGTGATCGAGAAGGCTGACCGGGAGGTTTTCCGCTGCGGGCGCGGTCTGAATCGCGTGGCGCAACTACGCCAGTACTTTGGGGTCTTGGTGACTTGCTGCAGGACGGAACGGCCGAATAGTTCGGGGCACAGCACCAGGGCCGACCACGCGCCATCGGAGGGGTTCATGCTGCGCCAGCGCACACCATATCAGTTCGATCTCAAACCGTACGATGCGAAGACCGCGCAGATGCCACCATGGCAGGCGCTGGCCGAAGAGACGCTCCTGATGCGGCAAAGCTGAGAGTGCGCCGGAACCTCGGCGAGGTTGGCGTAGACGAGCGTTATGTCGTGGAGTCCTCGGCCCATCGGCGGCTGCAAAATCTGAGAGCAGCCTCGCGCACCGGTCAACAGGAGGTGGCGCGCGTGATGGACGAGAAGATTCCGGCTCAACCATCTGGAGCGCCCTGCAGTCTGCGATGCGGCGTCGCCTGGTGAGTTGTGTGCGTCAAGTTCTGCTAAAATGGCGTGGCATTCAGTGGTGACGTTGAGTGTCCGCCGCGCAGCCGCCGTCTAGCGGAGCGGCGGACACACGGGCGGTGCTCAGGCGGCCAATGCCCTCAGGCTCTCCTTCGTGAGCTCGCGCAGACGGATCGCTTCAAGCCGGTTCTCTTGGATGCCCACCGCCAGCGCCCGCACCAGCCGCAGCTGGCGCAATTCGTCGAGATGTGCCTCGTCGACCATGCTGATCAAGGTCTACGGTGCGACGTCCAACTTCAGGTCCACCAGAGAACAAGGTCAGGCCGGGCAAATCCGAAAAAGCAATTCAGCACCAGGCGACGCTTTCCGTCGCCTGATTGACCGGTAACCCCGTGAACGAAGCCGCCATCGATTAGGGCGATATCCCCAGTTTTGAGCTCGAACTCGCGGTAAGGGACGGCCTCCAGATAGGCTGCCGAATAGGGATATCCAGTGGTCTCCACACCTTGCGATATCCGGTCCGCAACCGTCGGCTTGTGGCTCCAGAGCTTCAGATTGCCGCCTTGCTCAGGCATGCTGGGATAGAGGTTGAGCGCTGCGACCGTATTGTGCGCCACCGCAGAAAGCTCGTAATCATCGCCAGCACGTAAGACTTGAGCGACGTCGTCGTGGGGATCCAAGGAAAAGGTGCCTGTGCCCGACCAACTGAGGCCGCGACAAACATTGGCCTGGCCGTGTTCGGAACGGGCTAGCCGCAATTCGATTCCCTGGTTGTGAAGCTCTCGCTTCAACGCCCCGAATACTGCTCGAACCGGGTCAACCAAATTCTTAAAAAGGGCATCGACGTACGGCCGCGCGTTTTCGGCGTCTGCGAAATAGGTGGCTGCATCCTTTCTGTAGTGAGATGCGCCGACATATTGTCCGGGCACACCATCTTTACGCTCTCTGAGACCGGAGCTTCCAATAAAGTTCGTAGTGATCTCCTCGGCTACTTCGGTGCTGAAAGCTTGCTTGATGTGCAGAGCGGTGAGCTCACCTTTCAGGACCGAGATGATCTCCGACGTGTTGATCGATCCGGTCCGTTCTTTGATCGAAACCGGCGAGATGGCTGGCACTTGAGATATCTGACTAGACATTGTCTTGCTCCTGTAGTGCGTGTTCAAGTATGGTGATGCCACGATCGAGTTCGGCATCGGTGATGGTTATCGGTGGGAGGACTTTGATAACGTCGCGATTTGGCCCCGAGGATTCGATAAGAAGGCCATTTTCGAATGCGACATCGTGCACGCGGCCGACAACTGCCGGTGAACGGCATTTCAGGCCGGCCATCAGACCGCGGCCGCGCTTCTGTTCGATGTATCTTGGAAGTTTCGCAACCAGGCGATCGAGGTGCGTTTGCAGCCTGACGGCTGTCCGCTCGACACCTGCAGTAAATTTCCTATCCGACCACATCTTGCACATGGCTCCTGCCGTCACGAAGGCGAAATTGTTGCCTCTGAAGGTCCCGCTATGTTCTCCGGGCTTCCATATGTCCAAGTCGGGTCGAATCAGAACGATGGACAGCGGACTACCTGAACCGCTTAGTGACTTGGAAAGACACACAATATCCGGTTCGATTTTCGCGGACTCGAATGAGAAGAAATCGCCAGTTCGGCCCGCACCCGCCTGAATATCGTCGACGATAAAAACAATGCCGTGAGTACGGCAAATGCGCTGAATTTCCGTGAGCCAAGCTGCGGATGCGGCGTTCATGCCGCCTTCTGCCTGGATGGTCTCCAGAATGATTGCGGCAGGCTTTTCTATGCCGCTCCCCGGGTCGCTCAAAACGCTGTCGATGTAACTGGCGGAATCGAATGCTTGGTTCGGATAACCGTCATAGGGAACACGGATCACATCGTGGCGAGCAACGCCTCCCAGTTCCCTGGTTGAGGCCGAGCCCGACACCGCTAGAGAGCCGAGCGACATGCCGTGGAACGCATTCGTAAAGGCCATGACGCTCGAGCGGCCCGTGTATTTTCGCGCCAGCGCGAGCGCCGCTTCGTTGGCGTTCGTGCCGGTCGGCCCAGGAAACTGAATCTTGTACGAAAGGCCTCTGGGTTTCAGGATCCAATCGACGAACCCTTCAATGAAGTCGCGCTTTGCCGCCGTATGCATATCAAGCGACAGAAGAATGTTCTCCCCGACGAGATATTCAATCGCTGGCGCCATAATATCCGGATTGTTGTGCCCGTAGTTGAGTGCGCCGGAACCCACCAGGAAATCGATAAAGGGCTTACCCGTCTCGTCCCAGATCGTCGCCCCAAGGGCCTTCGTAAAGACGGTGGGGAACGCCC
The DNA here is from genome assembly GCF_004791165.1 of Mesorhizobium sp. M8A.F.Ca.ET.218.01.1.1. GTDB lineage: Bacteria > Pseudomonadota > Alphaproteobacteria > Rhizobiales > Rhizobiaceae > Mesorhizobium. The sequence continues at coordinate 571,954 of NZ_SRUZ01000002.1, forward strand.
GGCAATAACGACGAACGTTAGATTCATGAGCCGTGAAAGTGTCGGTGTCCATATTAAGTCCTCTGCACATAGACGTTCAAAAAAGAGAGCTGTTTAATGGCTAGTGGTTTGCGGCAGATGTTCGTCGCTTAACATTGAAGCGGAATGCCGGAGGCAGATTTGTTGCTGGGATCCTCATCGACTATTATTAGGTTGCGTTGCCCTCCATTCAGGCGCCTTCGGAGAATGTGCTGCAATAAGATGGCTTCTAAAGCTTCCGCGAAAGCATGGATACTATGGCATCAGGTAGTTGACGTACCCACCCATCGCTACCCATAGCGCCTCCGGACAATGGATGAGTCCCAGGAGATCAGCGGGGTCGCGTCGCCAGAGGTTGTGTAGCTCGGCGGTAGCGAGAAGCCGCTCGCGAGCGCGCTCCTCAATAGCGCCGTAGCGAGCCAGCGGCTTCGCGGCGGTCATCAATATTCGCCGTTCAACCTCGGGCTGCGGACACCAACCTGATTCAAGAAACTATTTGATGACCGATGACACAGCGAAAGCCGCGCTCTCTTGGAGAAGACTGCGGATTCCGATCTCTTTCGCGAGATGATTGGCCCCCGAGCCGCCGGGTCAAGAGGGCGGGCCGCCGCGGGCGCCCTTGACGGAAAGCCCGTTCGTAAGCCAGGCGGAAGCAACCGGGAGACGCGCTGGCGAAGGGCCGCATCGGTTTCGAGAACGTCCACTACCGCGTGTCAAGCGAAGTGAGGATTTGACCCGCTGGGCGAACTGAAGATTTGACCCCCTCATTGTTTTGCGGTTTCGTTGGTACCGAGCGTCGTTCCGGCCTTCTGCAATAGGCCGGAACGACGCTTTTCGCGAAGCCGGTAGCTGTCGCCACGGATCGTTATCACTGTCGAATGATGAAGCAGGCGATCAAGGATCGCCGTTGCCACCACGGGATCGCCAAACACGCTGCCCCATTCGCCCACCGAGCGGTTGGAGGTGATCAGGATCGATCCCCGCTCATAACGCTGCGACACCAGCTGGAAGAACAGATGTGCGGCATTGGCTTCGAACGGGAGATAGCCGAGCTCGTCGATGATCAGCAGTTTCGGCCGCGACAGGGTCGTCAGTTGCTTTTCGAGTGAACCGTCGTCATTGGCCTTGGCCAGCATCGCCACGGCGTGGCCGCCGTGACGAACTGGACGCTATGGTTCTGCCGGATCGCCTCGCGCCCGAGAGCCACCGCCAGATGTGTTTTGCCCGTACCCGGAGGTCCAAGGAACAGGACCGTGTCGCCATGGGCAATCCAGCGGCAGGTCGCCAGCTCCCGGATTTGGCGCTGATCCAGCGACGGCTGCGCGTCGAAGTCGAAGCCATCGAGTTCGCGCACAAACGGGAACCGCGCGATCTTGCCTTCCATAGAGATGCGCCGCTCGTCGCGCCGCGCGATCTCGTGGGTCACCAGGAAGGCCAAAGCCTCGCGCAAGATCATCTGCGAACGCGCCGCTTCGTCCAGCAGCGTATCGAGCTGGTCCCGGATCGCGGTCAGCTTCAGCCGGTCGAGCTGAGCCAACCAGCATCTCGTGATCGACCGTCGTCATCACCAGCTGCCTCCCACCAGTGCCTCATATTCCGCCAGCGGCCGCAACAGAGCGGAAGGCGCAACGATATCCACCGGCGCCGATCGCACCGGCGCAGCAGCGCCGACCACGCCGGCAAGATGCGCGCGCTCGACAATCCGTTGGCGACGTCCGCGGCACAACGCATGATCCGCCACCACCTCGCCCGCATGACGCACGATAACGCGGCCGCCCAGCACCACGACCTGGACGCTCTCCCCGATCAGCCGCCAGGGAACCGAGTAACTGTTCGTGTCCAGGTCGATTGCGCAGTCTGCCTGGACCTTGCGCACGAGATCCCGCAGTTGCCCGAACGGCGCCCGTCCGCCCAGAGGGCGAAGCGCCATGGCTTCTTCGGCAAAGCGCTCCGCAGGAGCCACCCCGGTCGTGCCATGCACACGCTGATCGGCAATCTCGCGCGTCCACCGTTCCAGATGCGCCTCGAACGCCGCCCAGTTCTCGAACCGGCGGCCGACAATCGCATTGTGCTTGACGTAGCCGACCCCGCGTTCGTCCTTTCCCTTCGTACGCGCCCGGTAGGGCGCACAAGCCCGTGGCGTAAATCCCCAGTAGCGGGCAAAGGCGTGCAGCCGCACATTGAAGCGCACCTCCCGCGTCGCCGCATCGTGATGTTCGACCAGCGCCTTCGGATTATCGAACAGCACTTCCGTTGGAACCCCGCCGAAGCGAAGGAAGGCTCCTTCCATCCCCTCCAACCAGTCCGCCTGGCGCTCCCGAAGCGAGGGACGGATATGCAGCCGACGCGAGTAACCCAGCGTTGCCACAAACAGGTGCACCCGAACACGCTCGCCGCCGATCCACGCCCGCGTGTCGCCAAAGTCGATCTGCATCTGATGTCCCGGCGCCGTCTCAAACCGAACCGTTGCGCGCTTCTGCACCCTCAACTCCCGACGCCAACCCTGCACCCGAAGCTCCACCGACCGAAGCCCTATGACGATCCCATGTTCGCTCTCCAGTTCCTGGCGCACCACATCGGCGTTGCCACCATGGCGGAAGAAGCGCTCCCGCAGCCAATCGTCTAGCCCGTCAAACGCGCTCCGCCGCACAGGCTTGCGAAACGGAACAGTCCCGCCTTCGCGCAGATACCGACGCACCGTGTTGCGCGCGCACCCGAATTCCTTCGCCAGCCGCTTCGCTCCCCAGCCAAGCTCATGCAGCCGCAGCATCGCTGCCACCTCTTCAGGCTGAAGCATCTCCTCTCCCTGCATCGTTCTCGACAATGCAGGAATCGCCGAAATCCCAATCGTCATTCATGCCTCCTCTCATAACCGAGGGGGTCAGTTCTTCATTTCGTCAGGGGGTCAGTTTCTCAATTCGCCCGACACCGCGACGGCAACCATCCCCGGCCGCAGCTGGGGCTGCTGCCTTCAGGCGAGTCGAAAAGGAGATAGTCTGGGAGGGTAAAGGCGTTGACGAGGTGGGCCGTGAGTAAGCAACCAAGCGCTGATCGGGATCGACGAACGCTATTTCCGTCCGACCGAGGTTGACCTGTGATCGGCGTTACCCCAAGCCAGGCAGGCCGACAAGCTCGGTTGGAAGGCGAAGACCTTTCGATGAGCTCGTCTCCGAAATGCCTCGGGGTCCACTGCCGCGCCTACGGAATCATGCTGGCGTCACGCGAAATGCGATGGCGTCGCGGGCAGGTGCATGTGTCGTGGGGCCATCCGCACTGCCGGCACGCCCTCTCGGCCGGCATCCACTCAGGTCCGGTCGTTTGGGTCGGCGAATTCACACATCCTGCAAAGCAGAAAACCATCCGCTCCATTCATGCGGTCGACGATTTCGCGAAAAACTGGTTTTTCAAACAGAGCGGAGTAACCCTCATATAGAAGGTTGCCCAATACGTGACGCCGTTCAAAATCCATAGAGCACAGGGTAACGTCGCCGTTTGGAAGAAGAACATTCCGATACTGTCGTGCGTCCACGCAGGTTAGGGCTCCGACCACTGGCTGACGTGGTGCAACGATCTTAGGGTCGACGCTTCCACCCCTACTGCTCACCGGCCGCGCTTTTATCAGGGCTTCGGTAGGAATAATGTCGGCTATATCTGGGTGGGGCTCGCCCAAGGCCACGAATCGGATCAAGGGGATGTCCGCGTCGACGAGTTGACGAACCAGATCGCGATACTTGTCTCCGACCAGGCGGCTGTTCATGTAGGTGCCGTCATCGAAAACATGGACCACGAATACGCCCAAGCGCAAGGCTTGCAATCGCTGCAGGTCCTGCCCGTTCATTCCCACCAGCGTCGTAAAAATCCTGATGCCATGGCCTTTGGCGAAGGCGTGCTCCACCATTTCGGTACAGTCCGGATTGAGCCAAGGTTCGGAGTATCCCGCAAAACCAATGTCGACGGAAGTCGGTACGCGGGCCAGACACCGCTTGAAATCTTCAAGATCCAGATGACTCGCATGAGACACTTTTCTTTGCCGGACCGCGAACTTGTCCTGGGGACAATATGAACATCCTACGACGCATCCCGTGGTCGTCGTTATCTCCAAAACCCTGCCGGCTGTGTTTGCTGAGCGAAGTTCCGGTAAAATCACTGGTGATTACTCCCATCTACTTCCTGCGAAGCGCCACGATGGTGTGCGTGTGCCTTTGGCTTTCTGATACCGCCTGCTGATCTACCGAGGCAACGCAGCCATCTACCCTTTTTGGCAGCCTAAGCCGCCCGGTTCACCGATTTGCCGGGCCGACCCTTCACAAACTTCCGGCGCGTCGGACCAGAGACAGCATTGCATCTTTCGAGGCATCACTCGCTCCGGAGATGTAGCCTCAACCGTTGGTCGCTGGCCCGTCGCCGAGATGCGCGCGCAGCACCCTCGAACCCGCCGGAGAGAAGCTTTCTGGATGCCGTCGATCATCCTTCATCGAGCGAGTTCCGTGTTCTCATGCGGGTCAGCCCTCACACTATATTGCCGCACATCGACCAGCAAAGGCCGAGCTAGTGCGCCTGGCGCGCAGTTACTGCGAGATAGGCTTCGAAAAGCCCGACAGGGCTAAGACGCTCCGCTGTATTGAACCCGACATGTTTTCTGACGGCTGTCAGATTTTGGACACACATCACTCATCGTCAGTCGCTTAATACGGATGGTAGTTTCTTCCAGGAATCGGTGACATTGAACACCACCCTGTCATGACCGCCCAATCTCAGCGAAGCGAACTCAGCATCGCCACCAGGACCAAGCCTGAAGATAAATCCGCCATAGCAGCGTCAACGACATTTTGCTTTCGAACCCGGATGGATTGCACGAGGTGATTCGCGCCGTGATGCAGGAGGTGCTCGAGGCCGAGATGGACGAGGCGCTGGATGCTTCGAAGAGCGAGCGCACGCCGGAGCGTCTCGGCTATCACGCGCGCTACTACGGGCGGAGAACTAGCTGCGCACCTACGGCGGTTCGATAATCCCAAGTTTCAAAGCTTTTACAACAGCTACCGTTCTGCTGGTCGCATCCAACTTCCGCATTACATTTTTTAAATGGAAATCTATCGTATTTCGTGATCTGCCTAAAATAGTTCCTATTTCCCATGACGATTTTCCTTTCGACACCCAATCAATGCACTGTATTTCTCTCGGAGAGAGGTTATGAATTTGTTCCGACGCAGTCGTAGTGTTGAACCTCGTAACCATCAGATGAAACCGCAGCGCGGCCATTTGCAGGTAGGTGATCGTTCTATTCTGCAATTCGCAGTCCGAGGATTGAGCAAAAACTCACAAACCTAAAGCTGTCACCAGGGCCATGTAATGGGACGGTAACGCCTGACCTCAAGCCGAATGTTGCTGCTTCGTCCAAGACGCGGCGTCCATCTTCAGTTATGCTTTCATCGGTATACACCTCGCTCCATCGAAAGGGCCCCGCCTCCTTTCGACCTTTCTTGATGAGTGGGTCTATTTTGGCATAGCCCATTCTCGAGTAGCGCTCCTGCCATTCAGCAGGATAATTCCACATCACCACAGAACCCTCTCGGTTCGGCTTGAAAACCCCCTGTTTTGATGCGAGCGGGCCATAGGCAATCCACGGGCAATCGAACTTCAGCGCAAACGCAGACATCCGTTCGAACAACTGTTCGGATTGAGCGATATCATCAGTCATCTCGAGGAATAGGTCTAACTCGACCGCAATCCGCGGGAGTTCCATGATGCCTCCTTCATTGCGTTCTCATTGGTGCAAAGTTTGCTCCAGCCCAGCCTCGCAACATGCGAAGTCAACGGGACCGAGCCGGAGTTCCTTCCGCCACCTGGAGTACCTTCAAGAGTCGTGCCAGCTTGCGAGCGAAGCTTCTTCTTCAGGTTGTCAATCGACTGGGGAGGTACCCAGGAGGCGAACCGAACAGCACTGTGTCGGGGAGCGCACAATCCGACAGTCGAGCATTCGATTGACGGAATATGGGCAGGAAAGTATTCGCGGCGCGCTTTTGAAATCAGCACCTAAGTCTCGGGCCTGAGAGAGCTGCATTGCCTGTACTTATTTGATCGAGGCAGGAACAATTTAGAATTCAATCGATACATCGACCCTCTTTTCCAATCTCCCGAGTTGGGCAGCCGAAGCAATAGTATTCGACTGGATCGCGGCTGACTTTCTCCAGGCTCGGTAACCTGCTGAATTTGCCCTTCGGCTGTTCCCGCTCGGTTGGCACGACTTTTGAACCTCACCATCGTGAGGCGGCAGGAGCTGCCCGCCAAAATTGATGCTGTTATGGGGGAGGTCGAGATTCCAGTTTTGTCTTTTAACGTCTTTGGGACGGAGCGTGTTGATGCGCCCGCTTGGAAACTATGAAACGTTTCCCCGTCCATGGGCGCGGCGCCACTTGTCGCGAAGTTTTCGCCTTCACTGTTCGCCTCTGGAACAGGCAGCCGGCCCGGCTCGCGATCATAATGACCGCGATGCTCGCCTCCACGCTGGCTGACGTGTTGATGCCGCTCTATTCTGGCCGACTCATCGACGCTGTTTCTCGTGCTGCTAATGCGGCAGCACCAGCTTCGGATTCAGCTGTTGCAGCATTCTCTGTACCGATTGCATTGGCACTCGGTGGCATTGCCATGCGCCACGTCGCCTTCATTGGCCTGAGCGACCTGGTGTTGAAAATGATTTCCGACGTCGCGACCGAAGCGTTCCATCATGTGCAGCGCTTTTCGACAGACTGGCATGCAAACAGCTTCGCCGGCTCGACAGTGCGCAAGATAACGCGCGGCATGTGGGCGCTCGACCTCCTCAACAGCACGATACTCGTCACGCTGCTCCCGTCGTTTGTCATCTTGATCGGCTCGACGGTGCTGCTCGGCTGGCACTGGCCGGTCATGGGCGTGATCTTTGCTTGCGGCTCTCTCGTCTACCTTGCGTTTTCGATTTCGCTGTCGCTCGGCTATGTCGCGCCAGCGGCGAGCCTTGCCAACCGATGGGACACAAGGCTCAGCGGCGCGCTTGCGGACGCGGTCAGTTGCAACGCTGTGGTCAAGGGCTTCGGCGCAGAGGTTCGCGAAGACGAGCGGCTTGCAAATATCATGACGAAATGGCGGCACCGCGCGCGCCGGAGCTGGGTGCGCGGAACGATCATCGGCTCAACCCAAGGCGTAACTTTGGTTGCGCTCAGGGTGGCGGTGGTCGGATATGCCCTGCTTCTGTGGTCGCATGGACAGGCAACGCCGGGCGAGATAGCATATGTTCTCACGTCCTTCATCGTCCTGCAGGGCTATCTGCGTGATGCCGGCATGCATGTCCGCAACGTGCAGCACTCGGTTAATGATATGGAAGAACTGGTGGCCATCCACAATCAGCACGTGGATGTTGCCGATCGTCCAGAGGCCAAGCCGATCCGGATCACGAAGGGCCGTATCGATTTCGAGAACGTCCACTTCCGCTACGCCAACCATCCCCTGCCGCTCTATAGCGAATGTTCGCTGTCGATTGAAGCTGGCGAAAGGGTTGGGTTGGTTGGACCCTCCGGTTCCGGCAAGACAACATTCGTGAAGCTGATCCAGAGACTCTACGACCTGAGCGGCGGCCGGATCCTGATAGACGGTCAGGACGTCTCCGAGGTGACCCAAGAGTCCCTTCGTTCGCAGATCGCGATCGTGCAGCAGGAGCCGATCCTGTTTCACAGGTCGCTTGCCGAGAACATCGCCTATGGACGGCCTGGCGCGAGCCAGGCCGAGATCGAGCAAGCGGCACGACTGGCAAGTGCCCACGAATTCATCGCGCCCCTGCCGAAGGGCTATGGGACATTGGTCGGCGAAAGGGGTTTGAAGCTCTCCGGCGGCGAGCGCCAGCGCGTGGCGATCGCGCGCGCCTTCCTCGCGAACGCGCCGATCCTTATTCTGGACGAGGCCACATCGAGCCTCGATTCGGAATCCGAGGTGCTCATTCAACAAGCGGTGGATCGGTTGATGGTGGGCCGAACCACACTCGTCATCGCACACCGGCTGTCGACGGTCCGCTCGCTCGATCGGCTGCTCGTCTTCGACCGTGGCCGCATCATGGAGGACGGCGATCATGCCGCCCTGATCAATCTCGATGGTGGCATTTACCGCCGCCTCTTCGAACGGCAGGCGTTGGAACTCGCGAAGGGCCTGGCCTGATCGCTAAATCGGCTTGCGCGATGCGCCGAGCCGTTGCCGGAGAGGGGTGTGGCAGTGACGAGCGGCGGGCGTTAGGCGGCAAAACCAGCACGGCCGGAACTGTCCGCCAAACGGGCGAGCGGGAATGCCACGTCTAAGCTTCGGCGAATGCGCGCAGTTACACGCGGGCACCGAATTGTCGCGCCTAACGGCGCACGCACCAAAAGGGCGGGAATGTCGACGGCCCGGGAAGAGTGCGGCCCTCGCCGTTACCCACATTTCGCCAAAGGAAGCGAAGTCAACGCACATTGAGAGGGCGGTGCTTCCCGGCCGGCTGGGATCCCTGTCGCTGGCCCAACCTACCGCACGCCGGCCACGTCAACGGTTCAAAGTCCCTTCGGTTCGCAAAGTCGTCCCCTTGGAGACCCGGAAGCGCAGGAGCTCCGACCGCAGTCTTCGCTCAACTCTGGCCATCTGCTCCGGGATTGGATTCCGTTCCCTTGCTAGCACAGTGGCAGCTGAGCACGAACTCGCCGGCCCCGTGTCTTTCGATTACGGCCAACGGGCTTAGGAAGAGATTGGATTCGCCGGCCCTCTGCGGAGCGAATGAACAGTTCTACAGATCATCGACGTCCGCGAAAAAGAGCACGCAGCCGAAGTAGCCGGCCTGAAGCAGCAGCGAACAGGCCAGCGTCGTGACGACTGCCACACGGAGCGAATCCAAAGCGAAGTAAACCATCGACGCATTGCTGCACAGGACCAGCCCCACGAGCCGACAAAAAGATGAAGTGCACGCCGCTCCCCTGGTTTTCGCCAGATCATGTTGCGAGCTCGTCGGCCGCAACATGCGTCTGGCAGTTCTTGGGGCAGACGCGGCCGCAGGCTCCGCAGCCGATGCAGCGGCCGGCATCATCGACAACCATGATCATGCGATTGAGCTTGCCGTCGAAATCGTCGTCCTCGTCATCGCAGGGGCCGAGGATTTCACCCGCATCATCAACGCCGTGAAGATGCATGACATCGCGCGAGCAGACCTTGAAACAACGGCAGCAGCCGATGCAGGTTTGCTATCGATGGAGGTCAGGTACGGCGGCATCCAAATGGAGCCGTCACGGGTGGTGAATGTGCGCATCATCCTAAATTCTTCATTGAAGCGAGTTCTCTCTTGGCAACATCCAACTCGGCATAAACGGCTTGGGTTTTCTCGGCGACTTCCTGTATGTCGGCCCACTTGCCCGGCAGACCCTCGACGAGGTCCTGCAATGCCATCTTGGCAATAGCTGCACGCAACTGGAGCTTTCAGACTTTTTTCCTCATCCTATCTAGGTCTGACATAGATCCTTTCTGGAACAATGGTTTCTTGATGCGCTCCATCTCGGGCTAGGCTTCAATGGCTGCAGTCGCATCGTCGACCAGTTTCGTACCGGCCTCAGCAAGTTTGCGGAAAGTCTCGAAGCCGAACCGGTGGACGTCTCGACAGAACGCCCAACCGCCGGAAGCCCCCACGGGGTTCATTTCTAATGTCGGCGACGTCGACACGCCGGAGCGCTCCTCGATCGCAAGCGCTACGGCGGTGTAAAACATGTCGAGCCTCCACAGCGCGTCAGGATCGGGATCGCCGCCAAAGGGTACCGCACGTTGCTGTTGCTTGGTGATGATGAACTCGGCCAGCAGCTCGGCATCCGAATGGCCTTCCCATAAGCCGAAGGAATCCTGAGTACGAATGAGCCGCAGGAGGCATTTGACGAACGGGGAAGCAAGGGCCTCGCCGTCCCCGTGGACAGCAGGGCCAACCGGTTCATGAGGAATTTCGCTTTTCCCCAATTTCAGTACTCCTCTTGAAGGACGATCTCTTTTTCTGCGATGTGTGGTTCGGGCGCTTGCGTGGGCGGGGAATGGCTTGGGCGAGCCGATCCCACGCAACAGTGTCCCGTGGCCGACCTCGAGCACGTCCACCAATGCGAGACCTTTCACCGCGGCGCGAACGCCTGCGCCGCGGTTCGACCCGAGGTAAACGCAATGGAAATTCCACCTGCCGCAAGCCGCGCACTTTTGCGGCATCGACGTTATTGCTGCGAAGTGCGCCTGGGCGGGCGGATTTGCCGGTGTTCAATTCCAATTGTCATGCCCTTCGCGATTCTTGCTCAGGAAGTGACTGCGTTTTGAGTTTCGGGTGCCTTCTTTTGCGGAGCCACACAAAGATCCGCGTGACAGGCAGGCTCACCCGTGTAGTTGGCCAGTGCTTCGAGCAATGGGGTAAGATAGTACTGTTTGGTGTGGTCCGGAATTGGCCCCAGCCGGTCCACCGATTTCAGTGCCACCTCGATCAACTCGATTGCGCGATCTTTGTTGCCGCTCTCGTAATAATACTGAGCTACCGGGAGGTACCGGAGGTATTTAAACGGGCCATCGCCGTTCGGGGGATTGAGTGCCAGTATCTGTTCCGAGAGCTCGTTGCCCATCGCAAAGCGCTCCGCGCGCGGAAGATGGGAATTGTCCATCGTGGGATCGAAGAGTTGGTTGAGGGCCAAGGCCATCCACGACACCGCGTCGGACGTTTTGTCGATCGCGTCCTCGACCAATTCTCGCATGACCGGCATGCCGGTCTTGATGTCGCGCAGCTTGTGAAGCAGAAGATCCGCATGAATCTGCCGGAACTCACAAGAGTCTGGCATCAAGGCGAGGCCTTCTTCGATGGCCAAGAGCGCCGCCGTCCAATTCTCGGCCTGCATCGCCGGCTCAAGTTTGGCGTATATCGGCCCGGTAAGCGACATTTCGCGCGCTGCAAGTTGGTTATGCGCGATGCGCTTTGCATCGGCGGCTTTCGCTTCATAGCTGCTGCGCCAGCTGCCGTTAAGGACTTTCGGCAAAACGTCATCGAGTTCCGCCGGGTGGCCGATAAAAGCGATGTGGCCGTCGCGGTCGACCACGAACGAGGTGGGAATCCCAATCGAAGAGCTGGGATCCATCCAGAGCTTGTTCATTTCGCCAATGTAATCGAACCCGATACGATAATTCAGATTCGGGAACTTCTCGGTCAGCCAGGCATCCACGTTGGTCCGCGCCTCGTCTGCGGTAGGACCCTGTTCGCAGGCGGCAACTCCGACCGCCTCAAATCCGCTGCCTTCATATTTCTCCTGCAGTTCGATCAAATGGGGCATGGCGTCGACACATGGTCCGCACCAAGTCGCCCAAAACTCAACGAGGTAGACCTTGCCGGGCCGAAAGTTCGTGAGGGGCTCGCCACGCAGCCAGTTCTCCACTTTGATCGCAGGAGCCGGGGACCCCATACGCAGTTCCATCTTGGTGTCCAAAGTCATTCCACACCTTTCGTCTCTTTTGTCGCGGAATATTTTCCCGTCAAAATCGGACACGGTCTCGAGGGCATCGCTCCCTCTGGCTTGCTTCAGCGAAGCTCTCACCGTGTTGCCGCACATCAAGCTGCAACGGAGGTGCCAATTCCCTCAGCTCCGGTAAGCGGCGGGAAATGCTTTGAAATTCTCCACGAGGCTAAATGCGGCCGATTGTCGTGAACCCGACATGTCTTCTGCCGCTGTCGGGTTTCGCCCTATCTCTTGAGAGCTTGGACGGCTCGCCTGTGATTAGACTGGCCTCGGTCCTCGAGCAGTGGCAGTTTGGCGCCAGTTCGAAAGCGCGAACTCGCCGGCTTGGTCCTCGTGCCGCCACCGCCGCGTGTGGATTCTTGCCCCGGAGTCAAAATTCGCCTCGCGGTTGCCAACGGCGGCATGCGCTCAATGCGCGTGGCGTTGAGCCCCGACAGCACGTAATGGTACCAATTAGTGGATGCCCGTCGCTGCCTCCACTTCTCCAGCCAAGCGCTCGAACGACGCTACCTACCCACGTTCGAGCGCGACCGCGGAATCGCAGACTGCCGAACGTCAGCCGTTGCGAAAGGTGTAGCCGTACCCGTTGATCGCCGGCGCGCCGCCTAGATGTGCGTAGAGGACCCTCGATCCCTGTGGAAAGAAGCCCCTCTGGACGAGGTCGATCATCCCTTGCATCGATTTGCCCTCGTAAACGGGGTCCGTAATCATGCCCTCGAGCCGCGCGCACAAACGGATTGCCTCTTTGGTTTCCTCCGATGGAACGCCATAACCCGGGTACGCGTAGTCCATGAACAACACCACGTCTGCCTCGACAATTTCCGCTCCGAGGTGGACGAGCTTCGCTGTATTTTGGGCGATGCCGAGCACCTGCGCCTTGGTCTTGGCGGGCATGGCGGAGGCATCGATACCGATCACGTTGCGCTGTCGACCATCCTTGGCGAACCCGACGAGCATGCCGCCGTGGGTTGAACCAGTCACCGTACAGACGACGATATAGTCGAAGGCAAACCCAAGCTGCTCTTCCTGGGCACGCACCTCCTCAGCGAACCCCACATAGCCCAGGCCGCCGTATTTGTGGACAGAGGCGCCGGCAGGTATCGCATATGGCCTGCCGCCCCTTGCCTTGACTTCATAAAGTGCCTTTTCCCAGCTGCGGCGGATGCCGATGTCAAAGCCCTCGTCAACCAGGCGCACCTCTGCCCCCATGATGCGGCTCAAGAGGATATTGCCGACCCGGTCGTAGACAGCATCATCATGTGGGACCCAGCTCTCCTGGACCAGGAGGCATTTCATGCCGATCTTGGCGGCGACCGCAGCGACCATGCGCGTATGGTTGGACTGCACGCCACCGATTGTGACGAGCGTATCGGCATCTGACGCGATCGCGTCGGGCACAATGTATTCGAGCTTGCGCAGCTTGTTTCCGCCGAACGCGAGACCGGAGTTGCAGTCCTCGCGTTTGACGTAGATTTCCACCTTGTCGCCCAGATGCTTGCCGAGGCGGTCGAGCCTCTCGATCGGCGTGGGTCCAAAGGTGAGCGGATAACGTTCGAATTTTTCCAGCATGCTATCTCCAGCAAAAAAGTACCTGAACCGGCTACGCACCGGTCAGCCCAGGGGTATGGTCGCGTGTTAGCCGAACACAGATTCCCTATACGATCAGCTCAGTCATCAGAGGGTGACCAAAATTGGTGTGGGTCTGAGCACTGATCCTGTCATCCGCGCATCAAAGCAGCAGCACATGCTGGGCATTCGACCAAGCCGGGACACAGCTGAAAATTGCATTCCGCAGTTGATCAGAGTCAGACGACTGGTACCCGAGCTTTCCTGTAACCATCGGCATGCTGGCCCCTGTGGCGAGTTCCACGAGCGCGGCTAGAGGACTGCCAGATCAGAAAGAGCACGCGGCCGAAGGAGCCGGCCTGAAGCAGCAGCGAACAGGCCAGCGTCGTGACGACTGCCACACGGAGCGAATCCAAAGCGAAGTAAACCATCGACGCATTGCTGCACAGGACCAGCCCCACGAGCCGACAAAAAGATGAAGTGCACGCCGCTCCCCTGGTTTTCGCCAGATCATGTTGCGAGCTCGTCGGCCGCAACATGCGTCTGGCAGTTCTTGGGGCAGACGCGGCCGCAGGCTCCGCAGCCGATGCAGCGGCCGGCATCATCGACAACCATGATCATGCGATTGAGCTTGCCGTCGAAATCGTCGTCCTCGTCATCGCAGGGGCCGAGGATTTCACCCGCATCATCAACGCCGTGAAGATGCATGACATCGCGCGAGCAGACCTTGAAACAACGGCAGCAGCCGATGCAGGTTTGCTATCGATGGAGGTCAGGTACGGCGGCATCCAAATGGAGCCGTCACGGGTGGTGAATGTGCGCATCATCCTAAATTCTTCATTGAAGCGAGTTCTCTCTTGGCAACATCCAACTCGGCATAAACGGCTTGGGTTTTCTCGGCGACTTCCTGTATGTCGGCCCACTTGCCCGGCAGACCCTCGACGAGGTCCTGCAATGCCATCTTGGCAATAGCTGCACGCAACTGGAGCTTTCAGACTTTTTTCCTCATCCTATCTAGGTCTGACATAGATCCTTTCTGGAACAATGGTTTCTTGATGCGCTCCATCTCGGGCTAGGCTTCAATGGCTGCAGTCGCATCGTCGACCAGTTTCGTACCGGCCTCAGCAAGTTTGCGGAAAGTCTCGAAGCCGAACCGGTGGACGTCTCGACAGAACGCCCAACCGCCGGAAGCCCCCACGGGTTTCATTTCTATTGTCGGCGACGTCGACACGCCGGAGCGCTCCTCGATCGCAAGCGCTACGGCGGTGTAAAACATGTCGAGCCTCCACAGCGCGTCAGGATCGGGATCGCCGCCAAAGGGTACCGCACGTTGCTGTTGCTTGGTGATGATGAACTCGGCCAGCAGCTCGGCATCCGAATGGCCTTCCCATAAGCCGAAGGAATCCTGAGTACGAATGAGCCGCAGGAGGCATTTGACGAACGGGGAAGCAAGGGCCTCGCCGTCCCCGTGGACAGCAGGGCCAACCGGTTCATGAGGAATTTCGCTTTTCCCCAATTTCAGTACTCCTCTTGAAGGACGATCTCTTTTTCTGCGATGTGTGGTTCGGGCGCTTGCGTGGGCGGGGAATGGCTTGGGCGAGCCGATCCCACGCAACAGTGTCCCGTGGCCGACCTCGAGCACGTCCACCAATGCGAGACCTTTCACCGCGGCGCGAACGCCTGCGCCGCGGTTCGACCCGAGGTAAACGCAATGGAAATTCCACCTGCCGCAAGCCGCGCACTTTTGCGGCATCGACGTTATTGCTGCGAAGTGCGCCTGGGCGGGCGGATTTGCCGGTGTTCAATTCCAATTGTCATGCCCTTCGCGATC
>NZ_SRUZ01000002.1:586962-657767 GCF_004791165.1 Mesorhizobium sp. M8A.F.Ca.ET.218.01.1.1
GACCCGAGGTAAACGCAATGGAAATTCCACCTGCCGCAAGCCGCGCACTTTTGCGGCATCGACGTTATTGCTGCGAAGTGCGCCTGGGCGGGCGGATTTGCCGGTGTTCAATTCCAATTGTCATGCCCTTCGCGATCCTTGCTCAGGAAGTGACAGCGTTTTGAGTTTCGGAAGTCTTGTTTTGCGGAGCCACACAGAGACCCGCGTGACAGGCAGGCTCACCCGTGTAGTTGGCCAGGGCTTGGAGCAACGAGGTGAGGTAGCGCTGTTTGGTTTGGTCCGGCACTGGCTCCGAATGGTCCAGCGATTTGATTGCCACCTCGATCAACTCGATCGCCCGGTCCTTGTTGCCGCTCTCGTAATAATACTGAGCGACCGGAAAGTAACACCCGAATTTAAAGTCTCCATCGCCTTGCGGAGGATTAAGTTCCAGGATCTGTTCGGAGAGCTCCTTGCCCATCGCAAAGCGATCATCATGCGGAAGATGGGAGTTGTCGATCGTGGGATGGAAGAGTTGGTTCAGCGCCATCACCACCCAAGACATCGCTTCGAACTTTTTGTTGATCGCGTCCTCGACCAATTCGCGCATAAGCGGCAAGCCGGTTTTGATGTCGCGCAGCTTGTGAAGCAGAATATCCGCATGAACCCGCCGAAAATCAAAAGAGTCTGGCATCACGGCGAGGCCTTCTTCGATGGCCAATAGTGCCGCTGCCCAATCCTCGTCCTGCATCGCCGGCCCAAGTTTGGCGTATATCGGCTGACTCAGCGACGATTCGCGCACACGCGAGATTCGCTTTGCATCGACGGCTTTCGCTTCATAGCTGCTGCGCCAGCTGCCGTTAAGGACTTTCGGCAAAACGTCATCGAGAGGTGCCGGGTGGCCGATATAAGCGATGTGGCCGTCGCGGTCGACCACGAACGAGGTGGGAATCCCGAACGAAGAGCTGGGTTCCAGCCAGAGCTTTTTCATTTCGCCAGTGCAATCGAACGCTGTCCGATAATTCAGATTCGGGAACTTCTCGGTCAGCCAGGCATCCACGTTGGTCCGCGCTTCGTCCGCGGTTGCAGCCTTTTCGCAAGCTGCGACTCCGATAATCTCAAATCCGCTGTCTTTATATTTCTCCTGCAGTTCGATCAAATGGGGCATGGCGTGGACACATGGTCGGCACCAAGTCGCCCAAAATTCAACGAGGTAGACCTTGCCGGGCCGAAGGCTCGTGAGGGGCTCGCCACGCAGCCAGTTCTCCACTTTCAGCGCAGGAGCCGGGGACCCCATACGCAGTTCCATCTTGGTGTCCAAAGTCATTCCACACCTTTCGTCTCTTTTGTCGCGGAATATTTTCCAGTCAAAATCGGACACGGTCTCGAGGGCATTGCTCCCTCTCGCTTGCTTCAGCGGAGCTCTCACCGTGTTGCCGCACATCAAGCACGGCAAAGGGCATGCCAACCCTTCTTAGCTTCGGCAAGCGCCGGTACCGCCTTGAATAAGCGAGCCCTAACACGGCCAGCTGACGTTAACCTGAATGTCGGCTTTCGACGGCTCACCTTAGCGGCTGCCGTTTAGGAAGGTGAGAGTTTGGCTGGCCCGCTGGCGATAAGACCGGCTTCGGCGTCCTGGAGTAGTCGCACTTCGGCGATGGGGTCGAAAGTGCGGGAGAGGCTCGGTACCCTTGCAGCCACCGCCGCATGTGGCCCGGCGTCATAATTCGCGTCGCGGTTGCCAACGGCGGCGTTGGGCTCGATCCACGTGGCGTTGAGCCCGACAGCACGTAAAGCTGCATCGTGATTGAATGCCCTTTGCTGTTTCACGCCAAGCAGGAGTCGCGCGACGCTACCTTGCTCAAGCGCGAGCAGAGCGATCTGACGCCGTAGGAATATTGCTCGTCCCGCTTTTGCCGCCAGAGGCGGAAATCTTTCCTGAATGCCACCGCCGATCATCAATATCGACGAATCATATCCCGCTGCCCATTTGTTCGACTCCGAGGTCGGGCCAGCACTCCGTCAAGGGACGGTTGATGAACCCTAGATGCTCGGGATTGGCGCATGGCGCGCGCCGCAGAAGGCTGTCAAGGATGCGGCGCGCTCGCCAGGCCAGCAGCCCAAAGTTCGGATCAGCCAGCCCGCGCTGTCCAAGGCAGGCGTTCTGAACGAAAAGGCGTCGGTCTCGCGGTCCGTCCCAGTACACCGAAAAATCCTCGCCGATGGCGAGCTCATTGCCGATCTGTTCGAGGCGATCTGCGATCGGTTCTAGGAAACCCGGCAGCGGTTTCTCGTACCCGGTGGCCAGGATGACGATATCGGCGGTTACTTCTCCGATGTTGTCCAAGCCGCGTTGCAGCGTGAGCCTGTGCCCTGCTCCGGCATTGATGCAGCGCGACACGTTGCAACTTGGCCGCAATGTGATCTCGCATTGGTGTGGCTCGAGAAAGGCGTGGTGGTAGAGCGCCTGATAGACCGCGCGCAACTTGCTTTCTGAAATGCCCTCGGAGGCAAGCGCGAAACGCCGCAGGAACAGCTGTCGATGCACCTCGCTCATCGCAGCAAAACGATCCGAGAAGCATGGCGTGAACAGCCCGTTTGTGAACGCGTGGTCGTCGAAAGGCATCTCGCGCGTCAAGACCCATGTGATCGCCGCGGGCCGCCGTTCTTTCGGCCGGCCGACAAGGTGCAGTAGCAGCTCGGCTCCCGACTGTCCGCCGCCAACAACGCAGACATGCTTTTTTTGCACCTCAGGATTGATGTGGGCCAACTCAGATGAGTGGAACAGGTTGGGTCCAGTCCAGCCATGAAACTGAGGCGGAATTTGCGCCTGCTTGCCTATGTCGATGACGAGGTTTCTTGCATCAAGGACCGCGTTGTCCGTCCGCACGCGAAACTCGCCGTCAAAGCGGATTTCGCGAACGGCCTCGCCGCCACGGACAAGCGGATTCTTCTGGAACGCCCAGTTGAGATATTGGGCGAACTCGGCTCTAAGCACCCCGTGAAATTGCGCATTGAGGAAATTGTAAAGACGCCCGTTCTCGTGGAGGTAGTTTACGAATGTGTAGGCTGATCGCGGATTGACCAGAGTAACCAGATCCTGGAAGTGGCCGACCTGGAGCTCCGCGCAATCGAAAGCGCTGCCTGGATGTCCTCGGAAATCGACCTCCCGGTCCAGGAACAGTGCCCCTTGCGCAATCTCTTCCTGTATCTGACACGCAAGGCTCAAATTAGATGGTCCAGCACCCACACCAATACAAAAGAGGTCCACTTATCCTTACTCCTCTAGGAGTGTTTTCCAACTCAGCGGCATGTTGACGTCGATTGCCGGGCATTGAGCAATGCGAACCTCACAGGCATGCTTGAGCCGCGGTCCCGACTGAGAGGACAGCAAAAGCGTGTGCCGCCTTCCAGGTCTTGGGCTCAATGTCGGCGGCATCGACAGCGGCGCGGCGTGATCCGAACCCAAGAGCAGAAGGAAAGTGTGTGATGCTGTCGCGCGGCTCTTCCGGATCTTACGGCGGCTTCTAGCGCCGGCCTCCACCCCAGGAGTGGCTGTTTCCCTGCCACGACGGAAGCGGCTCTTTCTTTCGAGGGGCGTAACCATGGATAACGGCTCTTAATGCTTTCGGAGACTCCCATGCATGCGGCGTGCCGGATAAAGACCTGTCAAACCAACGAGTTCGCGCAGTTCCAGCTCGTCTGGAATCCGACATTGTCGCACGCCCGACGATCGGGCAGGGGAAGCTCCGCGGCAGCGGCCCTTGCACACCGCAGGCTGACAGGGACAGCCGCCGATTTGACGCGCGTCCGGGTACTGATAAGGGGCCTTCCAACAGGGTTCGCGCACGAGGCGGGGTCTCCTGGTACACCCGCCCTGTGGCTTGGCTGCGGTCTGCTGCAGCCGTTCGTCTTTACTGCCCGTTGCGGACGATCTCGCACGAGTTGGTTCACGAGAGCGTCGTGAAGCAGTCGAGGCGTCCGGTTTGGCTCTGACAAGCGTCGCAAGATGTTCGCGGATCCAGCCATGTCTCCGCAATCCGACCGGTAACCGACGACGACTTCGGACTGGTTGGCGGTCCTACGACCTGATCGGTGTTCCTACGGAGCTGATCAGCGAGCCAAAAACAGCGGCAATGTGGTCTTCCCAAAGCTCCAGCTCGGCGGACCGCCGAAAATCCGCTCACGCAGCCCACGGCTGCCATAAGCACCCATAACCATCATGTCAGCACAGATGTCGTTCGCGTGCTGGGTCAGCACTGTGCCCGCCGATTTGCCGGCGCTCTTAAGCAGGTCAACGGAGACCCGAGCACCGTGCCGAGTAAGATAGGCAGCGATGTCAGCTCCAGACTGCGCGCCTTTCCCGTTGTTTTGCGCCTTTGGATCGACCATAGCGACACAGACTTCCTTGGCAGCGGATAGGATACTAAGAGCTTCCCGAACCGCACGCGAGGCCTCTACACGCGAATCCCAGCCGACCAGCACGCGTCGAGGCGACAGCGTCGCCTTAACGCCCTTCGGCACGATGAGCACCGGCTTTCCGCTATCGAACAAGCAGCCGTTGACAACAGGAGGTCCGAGAGTCTCATCGTTGAGGAGGTCTCCTCCAACGATCGTCAGGTCAGCGCAGAGCGCCCGCTGTCGTGCCACTTCACCGAGGCTAGCCGGATCGCAATAGTCGGTGTCAACGTCACAGGAAAGCGACATAGCTTTCAGCCTTTTGAGGATATCCGCGGACCGTCTTTCCATTCTGGTCACGTCCTGTGAAAATTTCTCGATTTGCTGAAATCGATAGTTCGGTACTGCAATTGCCTGTGCACGTCCTGTATTCCATTCGGGGGGCGGAGACAACATCAAGAGCAATGGAGGCGGTATAATGAGTACCGATAGGTGCGCGCCGACCTCGGCACACAGTCCGGCAGCTGTTGTGAGGTCCTCATCAGAATGATCAGCACCCGTCACACTGAATATGCTTTTAAATTCCATTTGCCTGCTTCTCCTGGTCTTCGTTAGGAGCGCCTCAAAGCGGCAACACCGCTCTCAGGAGGAAGAGAGAGCGGCACCACGTTCGATCACCGATTTCAGTCGTCCGGCTTCTCGAGCGAGTAGCCGGCCGACCTGACGGTGCGAATGACGCTGCCGGGCAAGGCCGTTTTCAGCGCCCTCCTGATTCGGCTGATATGGACATCGACGGTGCGTGCACCGACATGAATGTTGGGCAGCCAGGCCGCCCCGATAAGCTCGTCCCGGCTGAAGACCTTGCCGGGGGCCTCAATCATAAGCCGCAGCACGTTGAAATCGATCCGTCCGAGATGGATGTCGTGGCCATTACCGCGAACCCGATGGGCATCGAGCTTCATCTCCAGGCCTCCACAACAAATCCAACTGTCGTTTTCAACCCCGTTCGGACCACGCTTGGTCAGCCCGAGCCTCGCCCGCAGGCAGTCGAGCAGCTTGGCCGGAGCCACCGGCCGCACAAAGCTCTCAACGCCTGCCTTCAAGAGATCGAGGTGCTGGTGCTCGGCGCCAGGCGCGATCAGGGCGATGATAGGCAGGTCGGTGGTGCGCGGTTCCCGCTTGAGGTGGGCGCAAATTGCGGACCCGTTTATGCTGGCTGGGTCGCAATCCAGCACTACGGCCTGAAGCTCCCGTTGTTCGGCCAAGGCCAGCGCAGCCTTCGCGCCGTCTGCCGTCTCACTGCTGAAACCGTCAACCTCCAGTATGTGGCTGTAGAGCAGATAGAACTCGGCATCTTGCGAGCAGATCAGGACCAGCGGCTTCTTCATCGGCGATACCCCAACAACCTGGTCGGCCTCGAGTCCCTGGATCGAGGGGACTGGCCAACATAGTTTCTCGGGTCCGTCATGATGGCCTTTCTCGAAAATCGCGCCCATCATGCCAGCGCCACGTGGGGAAAGGTTTCGATGACTGAAATCGCATCGTCGACCAGCTTCGTACCGGCCGTGGCGAGCTTCAGGAGCGTCTCGAAGCCAAACCGGTGGACATCGCGCAGCGTTTTGGACAAAACGACCAGCCGTCCGGTCGTGAAAAGCACCCGACCAAAACCCTCATGGCTCACCTGGATCATCGGCGATGCCATAAGGCCGCAGCGCTCCTCGATCGCAAGCCCGATGGCGGCGTAGTACTTGTCGAGCCTCCACAGCACGTCGGGATCGGGATCTCCGATGATTGGGATCCCTCGGCGCTGTTCCTTGGTAATGATGAAGTCGCCCAGCAGCTCAGCGTCCGCTTTGCGTTCCCACGAGCCATAGGAATCCTGAGAACGGATCAGCCGCACGAGGCATTTGACGAACGGGGTGCAAAGAGCCGCCTCGTCTTCGGCGACAGCTGGGGGGATTGCGGGGTCAGGCATTGGCGTCCTCCTCTTTTCAGTCCTCGTCCTCGAAGGACGGTTTCTTTTCGGCAATGCCCGCTCGCGCCAGCACCTTGCGCAGCCAAGGCGGAGGACACGTCCTGAGCATCATCTGCGTGCGCAAGAGCACCTGTGGGATCGATTGGGGCTCCGCCACTTTGATCGGGTGGATTTTTGCCGCGACAAGCTTGGCTGCCGAAGGGCCGCCAATTGCCAGACAAAACAGGATCTGACAGCCCTTGAGCGCATCCACCTTTGGCGTGATGCGATCATCGCGCTCGGCCCGATGCTCCCCGCTTTCATCGGACACGTCATCGAAGGCCACGGCTTCTACGAGATTCCATTCCTCGCGCGTCACGTCGTAGACAGCAAAGCGCCTGGCCGACCCGAAATGGGCGTTGAGGTCCTGCATGTCCTGAGTGGCGATCGCAACGCGCAATGCGCCCTTACGTCGTTCAGGCATCGGGGCGAAAACCTCACTACTGACCAGCGAGAGGCGGCGAACAGCGTTCATCGTGATATTTCTCGATTACGGAGTGGATCAAGCGCCTCAGGAGTGGGCGCGTGTTGGTTGGCCTGGAAGATGCTGGCGACCTCGAAGATCATGTCGCGGGTGCCCTGATAGAGAATTGCGAGCTTGTGCTGGCTGCCTAGTCGATCGAAGACCGGGAACCCGATGCGCATGAGCGGAATTCGGAGCCGCTCCGATGCTTGGCGCCCGTGCGAATGCGTGACAAGCAGGTCAGCACCGACGGCAAGACTTTCCAGATCGCCGAGATCGCCGATCTGAACCGAAACCGCCGGGACTTTCTCGAGAATTTTAGACCTGTCGGTCGTTGTGACGGCCGCGGCTATCTCGGAGCCGAGGCCAGCAAAGAAGGTCGCAAGTTGGAACAGCTGGTCTGGTTCGGCAGCGATGGCAATTTTCTTGCCGCCGAAATGGAAATGTCCGTCGAGCATCGCGTCCTGCAATTGCGCCCGGCGCCGGCGCACGCGGGCCGGTACCGCCGCGCCCGAAATCGCAGACAGCAGCGACACGAAGCGGTCCGTGTCCTGCAGCCCAGTCAGTGACTGGAACAACACGTAAGGCACGCCGGTCAACCCGTGCAGCGCTTTCGCCGGGCGGCGCATGTGCTCACCGATGGCGATGCATTGCATGGCCGTGCCCAACTCGCGAATGTCTTCGACGCTGGTGCCGCCGTATGTGGTCGCTACCCAGCGGTCAGGAACCGTACCGTCGAGCGAGCCTGAAATGTCGGGCAGAATAACCGGCTTGAGCCCAAAGCTTTCAACCATGTCCCGCATATGCTCGATGTCGGCGATAGAGAGGTTGCATCCGGGCAGGATTGCGATCTTCTTCGGGTGCCGCGCCCGTTCGCCCGAGCGCGTAATCCCTTCGATCATTGCGGTGACTGCCTTGGCCCAGCCCTCTTCGATCGCGCCGTCAAAATCCGGCGTGTTGGCCAGCACGACCTCCGTACCCGCAAGCTGTTGCGTGTGCTTCCGCATGATGTTGGCAATATCACCCGCGCAATCTTCGCCACGCGTCTCCACCAGCGCGGTCGTGCACACCCCGATCAGCGTTGGCTTCGTGCGGTTCTTGAGGTTGAGGATCGCCTCTTCCAGATGGTCGGCTGCGCCGAGGATGGTCGCCACCTCATCCATCGCCGTAGTCTGCAAGGGAATCGCTTCTTTGAAGTGCCGCACGAAGAGAACGAGCGCAAAGCTTGTGCAGCCTTGGCTGCCGTGGAACAGCGGCATCGCACCGTCGACGCCAAGAAAGGCAAAGGCGGCACCCAGCGGCTGCGACGACTTCAGCGGGTTGACTGCCGCCGATTTGCTCTGGGGAAGGATGCGGGCCATCGGTCGCCTCAACACTCGTGTGCCGTCGCGCAGGCGAATTCATCAAACAGGTACGCGGTCTCGTTCCTCGTGCACGGCAATTCGCCTATCAGCTCAGGCTGGCAATCCCACGGGGCCGGCTGGCGCACCTGAGACCAGATCGGATTGTGAATGGCGAGGTCGATCTGGCGTACGAGTTCCACCATGCCGTCATAGCCGGCATAAGGATGCTGGCGCTCCTGGTTGATATCGAGCCAGGGCGTCTTGGCCTTGAGCGCAATGAATTGCGTGCGACCGCCCGACAGCATGATATCGGCCCTGTGTTCAGAGAGCATGGCGTACAGCTCGCTCGCAGCCATGGATTCGAACATGTGCTTGTCGTGCTTGAGAACTTGTTTGATGCGCTCCTTGTCCTGCACCGTAGATTTCTTGATCGAGGTGCCGACGATCTCGATTCCGATCTCCATCAGCGCATGGACAACCGACCAGGACTTCACACCGCCTGTGTTGAGCAGCACGCGCTTGCCTTGGAGCCTTTGCCGGTAGGATTCGAGTTTCTTCCACGCGATCGCCTCCTGCTGCGCGATCAGCGTCTCTGTGCGCTCGAGGATCTCCGGATCGGCGCCCTTCCTCACCAGCAGCCTGACAAGGTTTCGAAGAGCTTGCGATGTGTCGGAGATGCCATAGAAGGAGCCCTCGAAGAACGGGATGTCCCAGCGCTCCTCCATCTTGCGGGCAAGACTGATCAGCGCGGTCGAGCACACCATCATTGCCGCCCGGGCGCGGTGCGCGGAAGCAATGTCGCGGTAACGCGCATCGCCGGGAATGCAGGCGCGCACCCGGATCCCGAGCCGATCGAGGAGCGGCTTTACAAGCCAGAATTCGCCCGAGAGGTTGAATTCGCCAAGGATGTTGATGTCGTAGGGTCCGGGGTCGTCGGGTTCGACCGTGCCGATGACATGATCGAGCAACGCCTCGGCGGCGAGCTTATTGCCGAGGTTCTTGGAGCCTGCCAGGCCAGGCGCATTGATCGGCACCACGGCCAAACCGAACTTTTCCGTGGCGCGTTTGCACACGGCCTCGATGTCGTCACCGATCAGCGCCGTTACGCAAGTCGAGTAGACGAAGATCGCCGGCGGCGCGTATGTGTGCTTGATCTCGCGGATCGCCTTGAAGAGTTTCCGCTCGCCCTGCCCCATCACAAGGTCGAGTTCGGTGAGGTCGGTCGTGAAGCTTGTCCGCCACAAGGTCGGCCCTGACGAAACCGCACCACGGTTGTCCCAAGAATTGCCCTCGCAGGCGAGCGGCGCATGGACCAGATGCGCAACGTCGGTGATCGGCTGCAGGACGATCTTGGCTCCGTCAAAGGCGCAGCCGCCGGCTGCCGCCCCTGGTGTCAGCGACTTCGAGCAGCCCTCCTTGCGCGCCTTGGCATCTTTGCCACGGTTCTTATCGCAGGCGGGCTCATCGAAGGCGTCCTTGATTTTGGCGCTGAGGGAGGACATTGCTCAGCCTCCCCAGTCCATTGGGCAAGGAATGGCCTCGGCGAAAAGCCGGCCACGGCTCTTAG
The DNA here is from genome assembly GCF_004791165.1 of Mesorhizobium sp. M8A.F.Ca.ET.218.01.1.1. Lineage (GTDB taxonomy): Bacteria > Pseudomonadota > Alphaproteobacteria > Rhizobiales > Rhizobiaceae > Mesorhizobium. The sequence continues at coordinate 596,727 of NZ_SRUZ01000002.1, forward strand.
CGCGTGAGGTCATAGGAATAATCCGTCACACCCGTCTCGCTCGTCTCGCGATCGAGTTTGTCGAAGATCTTGTCGAGGATCGTCGTCAGCACGCGCAACGCTCCCTGGTAGCCAAAGAGCGCAAAGCGGTGATGATGGTGCCGATCGAAGATCGGAAACATCAGCCGGATCAGCGGTGTTCCGGTGTCGCGCTCCAGGTACTTGCCGTAGGAATTGCCGATCAAAAGGTCCACCGGCTCGGTAAAGAGCAGTGAGCGCAGCGCCCACAGGTCCTTGCCCGCCCAAACCTGGGCAGCCTTGCCGAAAGGCGAGGATGCTAGCAGCTTCTTCAAATCGGCTTCCCATGCCGAGGTGCCATTGGTGGCGAGGCAATGGGTTGGCTCGCCGCCGGTCTCCATGACAAAGCGGGCCATTGCGTGAACGAAGTCGGGATCACCGTAGATGGCGTATTTCTTACCATGCAACCAGGATTGGCTGTCCGCCATGGCGTCTACCAGTCGGCCGCGCTCGAGGCGAATTGCCTCGGGAATCTCCTTGCCGGAAATCGCCGCGACCTCCATCAGGAATTCGTCCGTCGCCTGAACGCCGAGCGGATAGTGGAACGAGGCCGTCGCCTGCCCGACCTCCTCGCAATAGCCCAGTGTCTTTCGGGTGTTGTGATGCTGCAGCGAAAGCGTTGCCTCGGCGTTGAGGGCCTTCTTCACCTCGTTGATCTTCGTGCCCCCGTCATACATGCGGTATTCACCGTCCGAAGGCGTATCGAACTGGTCAGAGGCATCCTGGATCAATGTATAGGACACGCCCATTACATCGAGCAGGCGCTTGAGCTCCCGGTTGTTGCCGACGCAGAAGCCGTCGAAGCCCGGAATGATGTTGATGGTTCCTTCGATTTGCGTACGCTCCTGACCTTTCCAGAAGTGCTCCAAAATGCCTTTGACCATGTTGTCATAGCCGTCGACATGACTGCCAACGAAGGCCGGGGTGTGGGCAAAGGGCACGTCGAAGTCGCGCGGGACTGAATCTTCGTCCTTGGCGTTCTGGATGAAGCTGTGCAGGTCGTCGCCAATGACCTCTGCCATACAGGTCGTCGACACGGCAATCATCTTGGGGTCGTAGAGCTGGTAGGTGTTGGCGAGCCCGTCGACCATGTTCTTCAGGCCGCCAAACACCGCCGCATCCTCGGTCATTGAGGAGGAGACCGCCGCGGCAGGCTCCTTGAAATGGCGCGACAGGTGCGAGCGGTAATAGGCGACGCAACCTTGGCTGCCGTGGACGAAGGACATGGTTCGCTCGAAGCCGGCGGCAGCGAATACCGCACCCAGCGGCTGGCAGGCCTTGGCCGGGTTCACGACAAGCGCTTTGCGGGCGAGGTTCTTTTCGCGGTATTCCCACGTCTGGGTGAAATCGCGCTGATCGGAAATGATTTCATCGGGGTGCGGACATTCGAAGTTTAGCTTCTTCTCAGCGAGCATCTTTCTGTATTCCGGCTCGCGGAACAGGGGAGCGTGATCGAGAATTTTTTCAGCCGACTGCGGCATGATGATTACCTCTTTTGCATCTGGCTGCGCGGGACGGCAGCTCAGGACGTCAAGACGTTCCAGGCTCCGGCGGATCAGAGGCCGCGGGAGTTCACCGTCTCAGTGGGAGACTGGGGCTGAAGCAAATGTTTATTCGGCAGCCATCGCCCGCTCATCGCCCCGGCTTCTTTTCCAAGGCGCGTGGAATAGGTCCCAGACCGGGTTGTTAATGGCGAGATCCACATCACGTGCGAAAATGGCAAAGCCATCGTAGCCGTGATACGGGCCTGAATAATCCCAGGAATGCATCTGGCGGAACGGTATGCCCATCTTCTGCACCGGGTATTTTTCTTTGATTCCCGAGCCGACCAGATTTGGGCGAATCCCTTCGATGAATTTCTCCAACTCATAGCCGGTCACGTCATCGTAGATCAGCGTGCCGTTCTTCACGTAGTGGCCGGTGCGCTGATAGTCGTCGCTGTGGGCGAATTCATAGCCGGTGCCCACGATGACCATGCCGAGGTCCTCGTAGGCCGTGACGACGTGGCGGGGGCGCAGGCCGCCCACATAGAGCATCACGGTATTTCCTTCCAGGCGCGACAGGTACTTGGCGATGACCGCATCAACAAGCGGCCTGTACTTGGCAATGACCTTTTCGGTCTTCTCCTCGATTTCCGGCCCAAAATGCTTGGCTATGTTGCGCAGAGAGGCTTCGATCTGGGAGGGACCGAAGAAATTGTACTCCATCCAGGCGACGCCATACTTTTCCTCCATATGCCGACAGATGTAATTCATCGACCGGTAGCAGTGGATAAGATTGAGCTTAGCCTTCGGGGCGCGCTCGATCTCTGCGAGTGTGGCGTCACCCGACCAGTTGCCAACCACGCGCAGCCCTATCTCCTCAAGCAGTATGCGCGAGGCCCAGGCATCGCCGCCGATATTGTAGTCGCCGATGACGTTGACGTCGTAGGGGCCGGCCTCGAACTTGACATCCTTTTTGTCGAAGACCCAATCCCGGATTGCATCATTGGCGATGTGGTGGCCAAGCGACTGCGAGACGCCGCGGAAGCCCTCGCAGCGTACCGGCACGATCGTCTTGTCATACTCCTTGGTCTTTTTGCGAGAAACGGCCTCGGTGTCATCGCCAATCAGGCCGATAGGGCATTCGGACTGCACGGTGATGCCGTTGTTGAGCGGAAACAAGACTTCAATCTCGTCAATGATCTGTTCCAGCTTCTTGTCGCCGCCGAAGACGATGTCCTTCTCCTGGAAATCGGAGGTGAACTGCATTGTCCCGAACGTGTCGACGCCCGTTGTACCGACGTAGTAGTTGCGGCGCTGCGACCAAGAATATTGGCCGCAGCCGACCGGGCCGTGCGAGATATGGACCATATCCTTGACTGGCCCCCACACCACGCCTTTCGAACCAGCATATGCACAGCCGCGAATCGTCATCACCCCGGGAATGGACTTGATGTTCGATTTGACGTCGCATTCGGAAAGGACCTCGCTTTCCCCGCCAGCCTCGTTGCCGCTCTTTGCGACGTTGAGGTGCTTCTTGCGGCGCTTCGCCGCCTTGTCGGGATAATGCGACAGCACCTCTTCGATAAGCTTCGCATGAAGAGCACCGTCATTCTCGTATTCCCGGCTCATGAGTCCCCCTTTCAAGGTTGGGTGACGCCTCAAAGAATAGGCGCCGTTCTCTGCAAGGCGCGCCGATTCATGGCAGCGCTAATGTCACTACTGGGCCGCCGCCTTCGCCGCTTCCTTGGAGTGAAGCTCGGCAAGCATCTGCTCGTCGGTCTTCATGATGCCGAAGTCGAGCAGCATCTCCTCCAGCTCCTCCATGGTGATCGGCGTCGGGATCGTACCCTGGCCCGAATTGGCGTGGATCTTCTCGGCCAGAGCGCGGTATTCCCCTGCCTGCTTTGAGTCCGGCGCGTACTGGATCACCGACATCTTCCTGAGTTCGGCATGTTGGACGATGTTGTCGCGGGGCACGAAGTGGATGAGCTTGGAATTCAATCGGCCAGCCAGTGCTTCGGCCAGATCGAGTTCGCGGTCGGTTTGACGTTCATTGCAGATCAGCCCGCCCAGCCGCACACCGCCCGAATGGGCATATTTGAGGATGCCCTTGGCGATGTTGTTGGCGGCATAGAGCGCCATCATCTCGCCGGACATGACGATATAGATCTCCTGGGCCTTGCCTTCGCGGATCGGCATGGCGAAGCCGCCGCATACCACGTCGCCGAGGACGTCATAGGAGACATAATCGACATCGTCATAAGCGCCATTCTCCTCGAGGAAATTGATCGAGGTGATGACGCCGCGGCCGGCGCAACCGACACCCGGCTCGGGGCCGCCGGACTCCACGCACTTGATGCCTCTGTAGCCCACCTTGAGCACGTCCTGGAGTTCGAGGTCTTCCACCGAACCTTCCTGTGCGGCGAGATCCAGGACGGTATCCTGAGCTTTCGAATTCAGGATCAAGCGTGTGGAATCGGCTTTGGGGTCGCATCCTACGATGAGGATTCTCTGCCCGAGGTCGACAAGGGCAGCGAGCGTATTTTGGGACGTGGTGGACTTGCCGATGCCGCCTTTTCCGTAAAAGGCGATCTGACGCAGACCTGACATAATAGCTTTCCTTCCTTCGTTCTAATCATCGCGACTGCCCGCGACACAAGTGCCGATAGGCAGCTCGTGCCGCCTCACACCAAGCATCGCAAAAAGCGTACCAGCGTGATCGGCCGATCCCAGAAAAAACTTTGTCATTAAATTCCAGCCGCTTAGACGGCGGCAAAACGCGCGAACGGGCCTTTCAGGCGTCTGTCACGGACACGACAAAGCCGACACAGATTGTCGTGCGCCATCCAAACCGCCGTGTGTCGAGCTCGAAGCGGGAGAATGGGGAAGTTAGCCCAAAGCTGATGGCGAGACCATCGGAAGACATCGGCTCTTGTCTTTCCAGCCTGCCATTGATCGGGCGGTCGCTGGATGAGCAGGAGCCTGGGGCTTGACCGCGGCGCGGGTAGTTCAGGCAGGCTTACAGAGCGGGAACGCCGGCGGCCGATAGACATCCGCGCTTAACCTTTCATAGCCCGTCTACAAGTTGGTTCCGCCGACGCGCTATATGGAAGCCAAATAATTCAGTAGCTTAGCCGAGAGCATTGATTTTTTCAGAAAGATACGTGTTATACGCGTACGAACCGCCGAACCCATGGTCGGCGCCCTCATGCGCGTGAGACCCCGTTGTGGGCGAGGCTCGCGACTGGCTGCACGATCCTAGCCGGCCTGCTTGCCATTGAGTTTGGTCCCGCCGCGGTAGGCTGCGGCATCAAGGGCAACATCAGCTACAACACTGGCAAGAAGATTATCACGTTCTTGGACAGGAATCTTACTGGGAGACACGCATCAACAGGCGGGCGGGCGGGCTTCGAGAGGTTAGTGTCGCGGCAGCTTGCAGATCTGCCCACGGGGCCGCCACGATCGCAAAGTGTGTACAAAAGCGCCCTCTCTGCCGAACTGAACAGTGCTCACGGCCATAGCCTCGGATGAGCCCGACTGGCTTGACCTCTGCATGATGAGAGCAGCTTTTACACCAGGTGCGCAGCACATGTCTTTAACGAACGCATCGTCTTCAAGAATATAGAGAGCAATTCGGAAAACCGAGTAGTTGGCGGCGAAGCTAGGAGAAGGTATACACCACCCTCTTGTTACCCCAGAGTAGAACGTGCAGCTGCGGCAAGACGCGGGCTTCGAACCACCTGTCGCTGGTCACCTTTTCTACCAGCGATTCCATGCGCATCATATTCCGTCGGACTCGACAGAGACGTCTTCATTACCACGGCGGGGCGGCGTGTGATTGCCGGGTTGCAGACAAACCTCGCCGCGACGTCTTTGGGACGAGTGGTGTCGGCACCGAATCCCTATCATTTAGACTAGCCAGCTTGGGGAGCGCCGTCAGACCGCCAGACCGGAAGAGGAGGCTTCGCGCCAACTTGTGCCAAGAATGTTGGACCGTGCGGAACCGCTGGGGCGGCGCTCAACTCTGGCGCAGGATGAAGCGTCGATTGGGTGAATGAATAGGGCGCGCGTTCGACGGGTAGAGGGAGGCAAATCGCTGGATGTCTGCCGGATCAACGTCAACCGGTTCCATCGCCACCATCCACTCGACGTTTTCGGTGCACGGCGGCGTCGTCAGTGAGCCCTCATAAGTCCAATAGCCAAGCGAGGCTGGCAGAAGCCAGTTGGGATTCACCTCGTCGATCGTCACCTCCCCATTCGGCAGTTCGGGAAAGGCCGCAGCAAGGGCAGCAAAGCTGGCATTTGTCGCGCCGGGCGTTAAAAAGACGCCCAGCACGCCCAGAGTACCACTTTGCGTGTCCTTGTGAACGAAATGCACCTCCATCGGGAAGCTCTTGCCCGCCACGTGATGTTCGCTTGGCGCATGGAAATGGAACTGTACCAGTTCGTAGACACGATCGCTGCGGGTCAGCGTGCTGCCTTGTGGCATATTGATTTGAATGGTGTGGCCGTTGTTCACCATATTGCCGCCGCCCTTGTGCCAGCCGATGGCGATATGCGGGATATCCGCCTTGACCGCGCTGTTGATATTGATCGGCGATTGCTGCGTGCCGGCAGAGCATACGAAATTTTCCTTATCCAGATCAGCCCAGTGCTCCGGTCCGACCGGACCGGTGTACCCCCAATGGGCACTGGTCGCTTGGGCGGCTTGAACGCAAATCCGGCATGCGCCGAGCGCAACCAACCCTTTGATCAGGTGACGACGATACATATTACTTTTGCTCCTCTTGCGAACTGATGTTGGTGGCTGCCCTAATGGACGCGTGATGGCCAATCGGCGCGGCCAGTATTGTCCTTTGCAACTGATAGATGCCCGCATGCCTTGGCGTGCTTTCATAAGTGCGGCTGCCGTTTCTCGGCTGGCCGGCTTCTGCAGCCCGCAACGGGAGCAGTTTCAACCAGCTAAACGATAAAAAATTTGAGCAGACCAGCGCTTGACCCCCGCCGCAAAGGCACAGGCGAAGGTGATCACTGCGCGGCTGCCGTTCGCGCCGGAGGCCGCATCGCTATACTTTACACTCGCTGCCCAAGGAGACGCAGGCGACCCTAATACGTTTTCATCGCTACTCCCGACGCAGCCGACCCACGCCACGAAAACGTTGCTATATTTCACGTTGGGCCAGTGAGGAAATCGATCTTCTTTATGGAAGGCATTTGCGCAATGGATGCATTCCCATGCTGACAGTCGTGCGTCAGGCCGGACAATGAGATACATCGATAAGAGCTGGACAAGGATGAGGGGATGACGTGCTTGCGACGGAGCAGGTGGGGCGAGAAGGCCAGTTCTTGCGGATTTCAACTTTGCGTGACGACAGCTCATCGGAGTCAAGGTGACACACGCCGGCAGCGGGGTGTCCGGGCGGTTTCCAGCCGCACAATCGCGAGACCGCTGACGCGAACAAAGCTCGGCTGTACTCGGCACGCGAAGAGAGCCTGCCAAGCCGTTGGAGCCCGGCCTTCCGGTGCGACGCAAGCCGCAGACTAGACCGCCCTCTTGTTACCCCAAAGCAGAACGTGCAGCTGCGGCAACACGCGGGCTTCGAACCACCTGTCGCTAGTCACCCTTTCGACAAGCCATTCCATTCGCATCATTATTCCGTCCAAGTCGACAGAGGCGTCTTCACTGCCAGGGCGCGGCGGCGTGTGATTGCCGGGTTGCAGATAGATCGGAAGGTGCGGATATCTCGCCGCGACTTCTTTGGCGTAGGCATAGTCACTCTCGTCGAAAACGACGAGCTTGAGCACGATTTGCGGCTTCTCTTGCGCCGCTTCGAGGCATGCATCAAACGCAGCCCAACGGGTGGTCATCTCGCTGGACGGCGGCTTTGGGCTAAGGGTCAGCACGTCAAGATCCGCAAACCACTCCCTCACCACGGAACCCTGCGTTTCCAGTGCAAAACGATAGCCCTCGCGATGGCCGCGTTCTATGAGGGGACCGAACGGCTGAATGGCCGGGTTGCCGCCTGACAAGGAGACCATAACCGGCCTGCCGCCGGAAAGCGCATGGACGGTTTGCCACACGGCATCGATCGGCATCGGTAGCCATTCATGGCGATACTGATTGTCCACCGCGTGAAGGCTGTCGCACCATGAACAGCGATAATCACATCCGCCGGTTCTGATGAACACCGTCGGCAAGCCGATGAGCACGCCCTCGCCCTGGATAGTCGGCCCGAATATCTCGCTCACACGGATTGCGGGATGCATGTCGGTCACGGACGGTATTCCGCCCAAGTTTTCGGTGTTTCGCTAACGCGCACGGCCGCGGTCTGCGGCAGACGTGCCTTGCACCATTCATAGAAATGTCTGGCCAGGCATTCCGCCGTGACCTTCTCATGTCCCAGCACGTCGTTGAGGTGCCGATGGTCGAAGCTCTCGTCAATGTAGCGTTTGAGCGGCGCCAGATCGTGATAGTCGCGCACGAAGCCGTGGGCGTCCAGTTCCTTGGCCGACAGCTCCACTACGACGACATAGTTATGCCCGTGCAGGCGCGCGCATTGATGGTTGGGAGGCAAGGAGGTGAGCTGATGCGAGGCCGAGAAGTGGAATTCCTTGGTGATGTGGAACATTACGCGCGCCTCCTGCGCAGCGCCTCAAGCCAGAAATCGGCGTCCTCGTAGTCGGTGGGATCAGCGTGCCCGGCGAGATGGAACGCTTCGCGCCGCTCGACGCAGGTCCCGCATCGTCCGCAGTGACGCACGCCGCCCTTGTAACAGGACCAGGTCTCAGCAAACGGGGTGCCGTATCTTGCGCCATCCGCAACAATGTCAGCTTTTCCGAGATTCACATACGGTGCATAGAGGCGTATCTGCGCATAGCCGTCGAGCGCGCGGTCTTGCATTGTCTGGAAAGCTTCAATGAAGGCCGGACGGCAATCGGGATAGATGAAATGGTCCCCACCATGCACGGCCGCCGCCACCGCTTCGGCGCTGTGGGCGGCGGCGAGACCGAAGGCGATTGCCAACATGATGGCATTGCGGTTCGGCACCACCGTAATCTTCATCGTGTCTTCGGCGTAGTGGCCGTCCGGCACGTCGATACTGCTAGTCAGCGCTGAGCCGGAAAGGCCACGGCCAATTTCGCCGATGTCGATGATCTGGTGCGGGACCTTCAGTCGCTGCGCGCAAAGAGCGGCGAAGCCCAATTCCTTCCTGTGCCGTTGGCCATAGTCGAAAGATAGAAGGCCGGTGAGTTCGTGCTCCGCTGCCACCATGTGAGCAAGGGAAACGGAGTCCAATCCGCCAGAGCAGACGGCGAGAGTCTTCATCATTGGTATCCTTGTTTTGACCGGGTAAGGCTGCGACCGGAGATTTCTCTGCGCCCCCACTACTCCAGCGACTCAGTTTTGTGAACCGGGAGAATTTGCGCTCAGCCCGATTGGAACGGGAGTGCGTCGCGTCCAACACGCGTGATCAATAAAAGTTGAGCGCTTCAGCAGTTTGTTTCGCATCGCGCCAACTTTCGCAATCTGCTGTCGGATCGTCGACTTCGAGACAAGGTGATGTTCGGCCGACATCGGCTGACTCTTAATTAAGCCGCAGAACACATGTTGGCTTTCTGGCCTTCGCTTGTGCGGTTGGCACGACAATTGACATTCTAATTGTGGGGCGGCACACCCCGCCAGCCGAAAGTGGCAGTGAGCTCCTTCAGGCGCAGGTTGATGTGCTGATTATTCGGCGATTTTCCGATCTCGAACCAGAAAGCGAGGGCGACATGGATGCCAGCAAATTTGACATTGGCGACATCCGCCTGGAGAACCCTGCGCGGCGCGATTGAGGCCGCAGGCGAGCCTGCTCTACCTGCCGCCCTACAGTCCCGACTTCAATCCGATTGAGAACGCCTTCGCCCAACCTAAGGCGCTGCTGCGAGCAAAGGCCGACCATCAAGGCTCTATGGGACTGACGTTGCCCCAGCAGTTTTGAGTTCGTTTCCGGCGTGGGTTGTGCCCTGCTGGGCGGGTGAAGCGACGGGCGCTGGCGCGGAGCCTTTGGCATAGCGCAGCGCGAGCGACCGTCGCGGATTGAAGGTGCTGGCGAACTTGGCCGGGGTCTGCCAGGCGATTTGGGAGTGCGGCCGCGCGGTGTTGTAGTCGGCGTGCCACAGGGCGATGGCTACGCGCGCCTGAGCCAGCGAGGTGAACAGCGTCTCGTTGAGCAGTTCATCGCGCAGTCGGCCGTTGAAGCTCTCGATGAAGCCATTCTGCATCGGCTTGCCGGGCGCAATGTAATGCCATTCGACGCGGTTCTGATCCGCCCAGGAGAGGATGGCGTTCGAGGTGAACTCGCTGCCATTGTCGCTGACGATCATCCTGGGCCGGCCGCGCTAGTGATGAGCCGGTCCAATTCGCGGGCAACCCGCATGCCCGAGAGAGACGTATCAACGATGAGTGCCAGGCACTGTCTCGTGCAGTCGTCGACGACGGCCAGGATGCGGAAGCGGCGCCCGTCGGTGAGCTGGTCCGATACGAAGTCGAGCGACCAGCACTCGTCGGGCCTCAGCGGCACCAGCATTGGCGCCCTGGTCCCGATCGCCCGCTTGCGGCCGCCACGGCGGCGAACGGCGAGCTTCTCCTCCCGATAGAGCCGGAACAGCTTCTTGTGGTTCACGACCAGGCCCTCCCGCCTCAGCATCACGAGAAGACGCCGGTAGCCGAACCGGCGACGCTCCTGCGCGATCGCCTTCATCCGCTCGCGAACCTCCCGGTCGTCCGGCCTGCTGGTCTGGTAGCGAACCGTCATGCGGCAACAGCCGATGGCTTTACACGCCCGCCGTTTGCTCATCCCGAAGCCTTCCTTCAGGCGAGCGACAGCTTTCCGCTTGGCGGCGGGCGTCACCATTTCTTTCCCACAAGGTCCTTCAACGCGGCATTGTCGAGCATGGCGTCGGCCAGAAGCCGCTTCAGGCGCGTGTTCTCGTCCTCCAGCCCTTCAGGTCGCCGAGCCTCGGTGACATCCATCCCGCCGAAGCGGGCCTTCCAATTGTAGATCGAGGCGTCGCTGACCCCGTGCTTGCGGCACAGATCGCCAACCGATACCCCGGCCTCGTGTTTCTTCAAAATTCCGATGATCTGCTCTTCAGAGAAGCGGCTGCGTTTCATGTCCTGATCCTCTGGATGGGCCAGAACGAACTTCAAACCGGATTAGATCAGAGGGGCAAGGCCTCGGCGCGGTCGTCGACCTCTTCACCCCAGCCGAATGTGCCAACTACTTCAAAGCCGCAGGATATGACCTGGATCAGATAGGACGTGCTCCAATGGTTTACACCTGACAGGAGTCCGGCCCCCACAACCGTTTCGCAATGAGGAGCAGCGCTGCCGCTGCTCCTCCAATCACACGACGGATTCACGATGCGGCAACTCGAGCCATGATTTCGGATCGAATGGCCGATGCGGTGTATAGTGAGGCATCCAGCGGCAAATCCCCAAATGCCAGTTGACACAGAAGATAATTAGCACCTGCCTCTTCCAGCTGATCAAGGAGAGCTTTTCGGACAGAATCTGCCGTTCCCACGACGCACAATTCACTTTCAATTGCTGCATCGAAGTTCAAAGGCAAGTTTGGTGGAGTGGAAATGGCATTTAGTTCGTATAGAAATTTGAAGCTATTGAGCCATCGTTCATAGGCAGGTGCTGCGAGCAAATACGCATCTGTTTCAGAACGCCCTATCACCACCATTCGGAGCAATCCAAGAAATGGCGCTTGCTGGCCAATGTCAGCATCGTGAATTCGGGCGGCGCGGAACGCGTCGGTAACGCTGCGAACAGAAGTGGAAGGTCCGACGCAGGCGATGTTTGCCCCATTCGCAGCGGCCCAGCTAGCCGGCTCGGGTCGATTGGTGGCGATCCATGTCGGCGGATGGGGATATTGGTGAGGTCTCAACGTCAGCGGAACATCTTTCAACTCAAAGTGGCGGCCCTGATAAGAAAGCGTCCCGCCTTTCATCGCATTGATGAGAATCTCACTGGCCTCCGCATACTGTTCTGGTGCTGCTTCTACAGCAACCCCGAAGTATCCCAATTCAGTGGGAGCAGAGCCGCGCCCTATGCCGAGTTCAAGCCTGCCGCCGCTCAACTGATCAAGCATGCAGATCTCCTCGAAGGCACGCAGCGGATGATAGAGCGCAAGTAGCATTACCATGGGACCAACACGAAGACTGCGGGTTCGCTGGGCGACGCTCGCTAAGAACAAATTCGGTGATGGACCTCTGCCATGCGGCGTACAGTGGTGCTCGGCGAGATGATACGCATAAAAGCCATAGCCATCGCACGCTTCTGCTAGGCTCAGCCGATCTGCATATTGTTGTGCGATGTCATCGCCGTTTTCGTCCAGATGATCGAAGATGCCGAAGGTCAGGCCCGAAGCGGAAATTTTCTTCAATTAATTGTTCTCCAAATTACCTATTATTTATTCGCTAATCATCATAGCTGGCGACATATCAGCACCTATTACTTGGCGCTTAATGTGAATTGACTTAATGCTTGTGCACACCGCGATTCTTCTTAAAGCTCATACAGACGCGTTTGGCGGCAGCAAGGAATTTGTCCATCTGCTCTGTGGTGCCAATGCTGACGCGAATACAGTTCTTCAAATCTACGTCAGGAAAGCTGGCGATGAGGATCGCCTGCTCTTTCAACGCGGCTTGCCAGCATGAGCCCTCCTGTCCCGCCGGCACACGGGCCAGCAAAAAGTTTGCGTGGGAGGGTGTTACGGAAAAGCCAAGTTGCAACAGCGCCAGGGTCACTCGCTGTCGTTCATGCTTGATGTGCCTGTGGTTCTCTTCGTAGGCGTGGCGATGCGCAAGAATGCTTTTCCCGACCGCCTGCCCGATCACGTTCATGTTGAAGACATTCTGGATGTTGCGCAGCCTGCCAATGATTTCTGGGTGACCGAAACCGAAGCCGACTCGCACGCCAGCAGCAGCATAGCTCTTTGAAAAAGTCCTCAAGATCAAAAGATTCGGATGTCTATTGACGAGGCGCAGGGCATTGTCGGGTGCGAAGTCAACGTAGGCCTCATCCAAGACGACCAAGCGATCTGCTTGCTCCACAAGGCGTTCGATTTCGGCCACCGGCACGAATGTTCCGGTCGGATTGTTCGGATTAGCCAACAGAATGAACTTCGCGTCTTTTGCGGGGCCGGACAGCAGTTTTTCTATCGGCAGGGGATGAGCTTCGCTCGATGCGATTTCGAGAAACTCGGCACCCTGCAACATGGCAAGTTTACGGTTGAACGAAAATCCGGGCGACAGCATCGCCACTCTATCTCCTGGGGCGAGGAAAGCTCTGTAGATGAGTCCGAGCAGCTCCGACGAACCGTTGCCGGCAATCACCTGATCTTTGGAAAATCCGTAAGCATCGGAGGCAGCTGCCCTTAAGCTGAGATTGTCGTCTTCCGGATAAAGATACTGGTGTTCGATCGCAGCAATTGCACTTTGCATTACGCTCTTCGGCAACGGAAACGGGTTCTCGTTCGTATTTAGCTTAACGCAATTTGCATCCGTCGCTGGTCCGTTGGACGAGAGAGCATCTAATTTGCTGGCCACCGGCGAAAAAAGCGAAAGCACGGTCTTCAGTTTTGCATCGCACATGTTCTTCTCCGTTTTTCAGTCCCGCAGGGCATGTGACATGAGGCAATAGTTGATCGTGACTTGATCGACGTTCGGCTATATCAGCGCTGCCTTCCCACCCTGGTGGGGATCGCCGACCACGGTTTGGATTTGACACCGGCAAGCTGTCGAGAACCTGATGACGACCCAACGTGTGGCCGACGGCCGATTCGGCGCAACAGACGGTGTTTCAACATCGCATCGTCCTCAAAGCCGCATGCAGGGCCTGCACGACAGCCCGTCTCCAGCGCCCGCAGATAGGTGGAAGCCGAAGTCTTGCCGAACCTCAGTTGCTCTGCCACCTGGCCCACCGGACTGCCCTGTTTATGGGTCAGGCGCAGGATATCTCTGACGCTCGTTCGTCTTGCTTGCTTCCGTCTTGGCATGGGCTCTCTCGGTTTGCTGATGAGAGAGCCAAATACCGGCTCATCTGAGCATGAGACGCAGGCCTGACGATATGGAGCGTCGCTGTGGCGCGCGTAGCCAAGAGGGTTCGCCTCGGTGGCGGGGCATGCAAGACGGCGCACCTCCTTAGCCATCCTGTCCCATCGTCTCAGATCGTGAGGCGCACCTTATAGTCGGTGAGGAGATCTTGCAGGGTCAGGTTACGCCCTAGCGCTTAAGGTTGTTGGTCGCACCGAGCAAGCGCGGGACCTGTCGACGGACAACAGCGGTGCCACTGCCGGCACTAGGTCGTCCAGCATCGCAGTGAACCGCGTACGTAGTATTTTGTCGTAGGCGGCATTCTGGATAGCCGGATACGGGCTCTTCACCCGCTGCACCACCGATTGCGGGATGATGTCGCGAGAAACATTCACGGATTTCGTGAAAAAAGTGTACCCGCCGAAGAGCCCCACTCGCGGGGGCGGTGCAGCACCACCTCGGTGTCACTGCTCGTGTTCATGCGATGGACTAGGCCGGCCAGCTGTTGACGCAGCTCGCGGTAGTTGTAAGTCTCACCCGTGTAGACGAGCACCAAGTCAGGTCGGCCATCCTCCTGGAGCATCCTCGGCTGACGGCCGCCCTGGATATCGATGATTGCCAGGCGGTGGTGTCCCAGCGCCGCAGGCCCGCCGATCCAAGTCCCCTCGTCGTCCGGACCGTGGTTCGCTATGGTGGCCGTCATATCGGCAAGCTCCCTTCGCGCATCGGGACCTCCGAGGTCTCGATTGAAGTCGATCCATTCACAGATGCCGCACAGGTTATGTCGCCGCATTTGGGGCGAAGCAGATATAAGGCCAGTGGGAAACCATCGAGGCAAAGTGACGGATCTAGCCCAGCTACGATCCGCATCCGACATTGTCGGACATCGGACAGCACCGCGATTCGCTGCATAGGAAGCCTGGAGTCGCGATTTCCCTTGGGGGAATCAGCGCATGAAAGGAGAGCTGGGTCGTGTCTGCCGAAATGAGAAATTGCTCCCCCTTATTGCCTCACCGAGGAATGTTACCCAGCGCGATAGACGGACATGCCCTACCTCCCCCCGTTGCAGCTGAGGGAGATAGGGGCCAGCTCTTCATTCAACCCTCATGGAGGATGATCAGCCCAGCCATTTCCATGCGCCGGCCTTCACAAGCCGTGCACCATTCAGGTTCTTTTCCTTGAAGCGCGACGATCCTTGTCAGACGTCGCAACACTTGCTGCCGAGAGCACGAGCTCTTCCTCGAGCATGCCTTGATCTGCGCCTCGAACGGCTCGCACATGCTGGGTTTCAACGACTTCGCAGAGGTTGATATTCTGCAGTGACTTCGTCTCGCTGCTGCACGGCATTGACGCTGGGAGCCATGCTCGCGTGGCGCAATTGTGCTGAAGCCGGTGCCCACGGCAACGTTTCTTAACCCGCCCCAGATCCTGGCGTTTGGCTATTTCCGACATTCGTGTCCGGCTTCGGACAAAGGCCGGGTTTGCCGAACGGAGTCGCACCCAATTTCCAGTGCTGCTTGAGCAATAATATCGACCGGCATTACTGCACAACACGAAAGTTGCTGCAAAAACCGAAGTGAACCCAAGGCATCGGGTCAATTGGCATGGCGCTTGCGACTCGGTCGATAGAACGCAGTCAAAATCACGGTTGCAGACCATGCCTACCTCTCAAAGCTCGATAAAGCACGCGAGCGAAATTCCCCGTCTCCGCGGAAGCTCGTCGCCTTTAAACGTGCCTGCTCGGGGGCGGTCTTGCACAAGACCGGTCCGAGGCAACCACGCCAAGGCGCGAGGCTGCCGGAACTGTCGACCGAAGTCGATGCCGCTTCAGTTTAACCGAAAAATGCACCGTACCACTTTGGCCTGGGAGCAAATCAATGACCGACAGAAAGAACGTTCCTCTCGTGACCTTTCGCACGCGTGTTCGCGATGAGTCGATCGGGGGGCCAAATCCTTATCGGTGGGAGAACAAGACCTCCGACGATTATTTCGGGGGCAAGCGCGTCATCCTGTTCTCGCTGCCTGGCGCCTTCACCCCGACCTGCTCGACCTTCCAACTGCCCGATTTCGAAAAACTCTATGATCAATTTCTGGAACTGCGAATTGACGCGATCTACTGCGTCTCGGTCAACGATGCTTTCGTCATGAATGCGTGGGGAAAGTCCTTGGGGCTGCAGAAGATCGAGCTGATCCCAGACGGGTCGGGCGAGTTCACGCGCAAAATGGGCATGCTGGTCGCGAAGGACAATCTGGGCTTTGGCATGCGCTCCTGGCGATACGCCGCTCTGATCGACGATGGCGTGGTGGAGCAGTGGTTCGAGGAGGAAGGCTTCTGTGACAACTGCGAGACGGACCCCTATGGCGTTTCATCCCCGCAAAACGTTCTCGACAAACTGAAGGCGGCGGCATGACCCAGAAGTGGCAAGTCTCACACAACCCAAGCACACACTAGAGCATCCTCGGCAGATTACGGTTCAACATGCATCTCTCAGCAAGCCTGCTTCAACGCCAGAAGCAACGTATGGTCTTATCGCCTCAAGCCATTGAAGCTATTCGCTTGCTGCGATTGACGCATACTGAACTCCATCAGCTCGTGCAGCAGGCACTCGAGAGGAACCCCGTTTTGAAGCCTGACCCGTTTGACGACGATTCGCCGCTGTCAGGGGTGGATCAGCGGAGCAGTCAAAGCAGAAGCGAAATCGGCGAATCGCCCATTGGCGGGCCGTCTGGCGGGCGCGGGCAATGGAAGTCGCAACGCAGTAGCGGCAACGATCGACCTGCCGTCGAGGAGTTTACCGCCCACACCGAAACATTGCACGACCATGTCGCCCGCCAGGTCGCCCTCACCCCGTTCACCCCCCAGGAGCGGCTGATTGCCGGACAGCTCGCCGCCCATCTGGAGGACACTGGCTATCTTCAGGTAAACCTTTTCGATCTGGCCAGGAGGTTAAACGTTCGGCAAGCTGATGTGGAACGGGTCATCGGAATCTTGCAGCAATTTGATCCGCCGGGGATTTTTGCGCGAACTCTCAGCGAATGCCTGGAGATTCAGCTGCGCCAGCAAGACCGGTTCGACCCGGCTATGGCAGCTTTGGTCGCCAATCTCGAGATGCTTGCACGGGGGGATTTTCAGGGATTGAAGCAGCGTTGCGGAGTCGACGAGGAGGATCTCCTCGACATGAGGAACGAAATCCGCGCGCTCGATCCCAAGCCTGGAGACCGGTTCCAGTCCGGGACGCCGGAAACCATCGTACCGGACGTCTGGGTAATGCCCAAGTCCGAAGGTGGATGGCGGGTGGAGCTTGATCCGGCCACGCTGCCCAAAGTGTTGATCAACCACACCTATGTCGCCGAAATCTCGCAGCTGACCAATCAAAATCCGGAAGGCAAAGCGTTTCTCGACCATTGCCAGGAAAAAGGGAACTGGCTGATCAGCTGCCTCGAGCAGCGCGCTAAGACGATCCTTAAGGTTGCGACCGAAATCGTGCGCCAGCAGGATGCCTTTTTTACACACGGCGTCGCCCATCTGCGGCCTCTCTGTCTCAAAAATGTCGCTGACGGGATCAAAATGCACCAGTCGACGGTAAGCCGGGTGGCTTCGAACAGGTACATGTTAACTCCGCGCGGGGTGTTCGAGCTGAAGTATTTTTTCACAGCGACAATCGCATCCTGCGAGGGCGGCGACGCGCACTCCGCCAAATCTGTCCGCCATCGGATCAAGGCAATCATCGCCGAAGAATCGCTCGACAAGGTACTTTCCGACGAAGACATCGTTGCTCAGCTCAAGCAGACCGGCATCAATGTCGCTCGCCGTACCGTCACCAAATATCGCGAGGCGATGAACATCCCTTCCTCCATACTACGGCGCCGCGATAAGCGTTTGTCCGCAGCTGCGATCAAGCGAAGTGACTAACCGGCATTCCTGGTCGGCGAGAGGCGACTCTCAACTTCCTCCGGGCCGAAGCAGCTTTCGAAGTCCTGGCATTCCCGACAACTGGGTGCAGTGCATGACGAAAAGCCTTCGGCCTCACACAGCTTGCGGTAAAAGTACTTTTTCCATTTCATGTTTTCTGTGTTGCCTGCCGCCAGCGCGGGAAAATGTCTGGCAAGCAGGCGGCTGAGCTCAGCGCGATTTGAGAGGCCAAGATCCCGCCAAAGATGGTCCGTGCGCATCGCACGCCGGGCGATGATCTTGGCCAAGCGGCCGCTCGCCGGGTCGGCCGGCGCAGCATGCGCTAGCAGCAGCCGGCGTAGCAGCTCCTCTTCCAGTTCCGGCTCGGGCTCGCTCAACTCCTCCAAAGCGAATACGCTGCTGGAGGTAGACGGGAAAGTTGCGGCCAAGACATCACGCAATTCGACAGACGAAAGGCCTGTCCCCTCCGTCGCCAACACCTCGCCCGCCTGGACCTCCTCAAGCGAACGTGAATGTACGCAGGGCAGCACATGCTGATCGAAGCTCCTCCCTAGCTCGGACCCACGCCATTGCGCGCTGGATAGGCAGCCATCATCGTAACGGCCGGCTTCAGCTTCCGGCATGACAAAGCGCCTTGTTGACCGCAGGGATGATCTTGTCGCCCCAGAGCTCGATCTGGCGCAGCATCGTCTTTTGGTCGAAGTCGCCCAATTGAGTCTGAACTGCGATCTGGTCCGGTTTCAAGATATCGATCTCTTCCAGCAGGCGATCAATCACGCGATTTACGCTGCCAATCGGCAAATTTTTGCGCATGGTCTCGAAGGACAGATCCTGCTGGGTCGGTGTCTCCTGCAGCAGGTAGCCATCGTGGCTCTGTTGGCGGCGCTGATGCAGGGCTTCAGAAAGCCGGCGCTGGAAGCGGGCATTGTCGAGATAGCTGTTGATCTCCAACTCGTCGTGGCTGGCATAGCAGCAGCGCAGCAGCGATATCTTGACGTCGGTGACGTTCTTTTCCTCGGATGCCGCCGCCCTCTCGACTGATTCACGCAGTGTGGTCAAAGTCTCTAAGCCGTCGTGGAAGGCTGTGACAAAAAAATTGTGCCCCTCGCGGTAGGCCCGAGCCATCCGTGCGGCTCCGCCAGCGATCCAGATAGGCGGCGTCGGCTGCTGGACTGTGCGGACCGAAATCGCTGTTGGGGGGATCTTCTCATACTGGCCGTCGTGTTCGAAGACGTTTTGGTTGAGGCCCTTGAGAATGATGTCCAGGTATTCCGAAAAGACGGCCGGCGCCTCATCGATGTCCACGCCGAACCGTTCGAACTCGAACTGCTGGTATCCCAAGCCTACGCCGAGCTCGAGACGGCCGTTCGCAACGATGTCGGCGAAGCCGATCTCGGACAGCAGGCGCTGCGGTTGGTAAAGCGGCAGCACGCAGACGGCAGTGCCCAGGCGAATCGTGCTTGTCAAGCCGGCGCAGTGCGCCACCATCATCAGCGGGGATGGTATGAGGCTGTAATTGTTGAAGTGGTGCTCAGCAAACCACGCGGTGTTGAACCCAGCCTGCTCCGAAGCGACGGCCTGTTCGATGGAGTTGCGGATGACGCTTTCTGAGGATTGGTGATAGCCACGCTGGGCGGCCAGAATGAAAGTGGCAAATTCCATGATTTCTCCTCGTTATAGACACGTCAGCCGACCGGGAATGTGCTCGGCATGCACATGCTTGGATCTCAAGCACCTCAGGTGCGTCGTGGAGCCGAGGCTTCATAATGCTCGGCCGGTCGCCCTGCGAAGGCCTGGCAATTAACCTGCGGCCTCCGCAAAACATTCGTCATAGAGTTCGCTGGCGTTTCCCGCATCACCGAACGAGGTCCAGCCGCCGTCCACGTAGAGGATCGAGCCGTTGATGTATGAGGCGTCAGACGAAGCAAGGAAGAACGATGCATCTGCGACGTCTTCTGGCCGTCCCATCCTGCCCATGGGGATGCGTCGTCCGATTGCTGTCAGGTCGATGCGGCCGGCTTTGGCCAACTGAGCAAGTGCGGGCGTGCGGATGTGGCCAGGAGCGACGGTGGCTGTCCGAATTCCGACCGGCCCGAGTTCGGCCGCCATGCAACGGGTCAGCATATCCATCCCCGCCTTGGAGGCGCCGTAGGCATGGCGCGGCGCGAACGGCAGAAAGCTGTCGATCGACCCGAGATTGAGGATCACGCCGCCCGGGCGCATAGCCTTGATCGCTTCGCGCGCGCAGGTGAAGGCGCCGGTAAGGTTGACATCCAGGACGTGTTCGAGCTGTTTCGACAGTTGCTCGATCGCAGGCACAATCCTGTCGGCGGTATCAGCACTATTGACCAGAACATCGATATACCCGAAGCGTCCCCTCAGTTCTTCGAACATCGACACCACATCGCTCTCGACGGCCACGTCCAGCGATTTCGCCAGATGCTTGCCGGGGAGCGATGTAGCCAGCTCTGCCGCTGCAGTGCCATCTTTATCAGCAATCACGACGGTGTCGCCGTTCGCGGCAAAGCGGCGAGCGACGGCCGCGCCAATGCTTTTTGCGCCACCGGTGACGAGCACGATTCGCGCATCTGTGCATTCGGCCGGACAGGAGAGCTCGGCTTGGAGCGCACCATCCACCGGCGGGTGAGCATCCCCCGGCTGGTTGAATGACATCCAGCCTCCGTCGACTGCCAGCACCGAGCCGGTGATGTAGCGCGCCTGCGTGCTGCTCAGAAAACGCACGACCCTGGCGATCTCGTCGGGGCGAGCCAAGCGCCCCATCGGCACGCGGCGGCGTATCGCCGCGAGGTCCATTTTGCCAGCGCGTGCCAGTTCTGTGACCATTGGGGTGCGGACGGAGCCCGGCGCCACCGCCGTGACGCGGATTCCTCGCATAGCCCACTCGCATGCAAGGGACTTTGTCAACGAGATCACGCCAGCTTTCGAGGCTGCGTAGGCGTTGCGCCTGGGATTGCCGACCACGCCCGCCATCGAAGCCACATTGACGATCGCACCGCCCGGCTTCATGCGCCGCGCCGCTTCCCGGGCCATAACGAATGGCCCAATAAGGTTCACTGTCACGCCGCGTCGGAAGGTATCGACAGCGGTGTCGATGATCCTATCCATCGTGGGTCCAACCGCCGCATTGTTGATGAGGACATCGATTTGCGCGAACCGTGCTTCGACCTGGCCGAAAAGTGAGAGCATGTCCTTCTCTCGCGACACATCGCACTCCAGACCGACGTGCGGCGACCCGAGATCCCGAGCCAGTTCAACCACACCACTGCCCGGAAGGTCCACCGCAACTACAGTGTCTCCGTCCGCGGCAAGGATATCGACCAGGGCACGGCCGATCCCGCCCGCAGCGCCTGTGATGATTACGGTGCGTGCTGCCAGTTTCACGAGAGCTTCTCCACGATGACCGCTTGTGATCTCAGCCCATCAACCTTGGGCGGAATGAAGGGCCGAGCCAAATCGTTGCAGTGACCGCCAGTTGCGGCCCCACACAGATGTCGTTCCCGTAGGGCGCTCATCCTCCATTTCTACCCACTTATGCAGCTCCCAGTTGGGGACCCTCGACGCCATCTTGGTCGGTGGGGATGTGACCCTTGAGCAACTGGTAGATGGGATCGTCTGGATGTTGTGCTCCAATCGGCTGTCGCCGGCCGAACCTATCTGCCTCAAGAATCGCTGGCGGGATTTGCTCCTCAACCCAATCGTAGACGACTGTCCGTTCCGCAATTCGCCACTCGTCCTGCCTCTTCTGAAACAGATCGCAGTAACGGCCGCAAAGCAGCGTCTGACGTATTTCTTGGTCTGTATCCGGTCCGCGTTGCAGCGCGGTGAAATAGCTCTCGACCGCGGCCTCTGCTGAACTGATGAAGTCGATCAGGCTGTTCGTGATTTGATGGATGTTACGGTGCCCCGGCAGACCGAGAGCAAATTGGATGAAGTCCTCTGCCGGTCCGCAATAGGGACCGTGCCTGTCATACGCTTCGGGCCAGTATGCGCTACGCAGCGCCGCCTCATCGGCGCGGTCTATCCCGCGGCAGTACCGATACAGGCAGTTGCGGATCGCCTCTCGGTCACGCAGTTCGGTAATTTTCGCGTGGTCGACAGGGTCTGTCGCGAATTGTATGATTGTTTTATCCTTCCCGATGCCAGTCTGCACTTTGCGTGTGTCTCTCTCTACAACTGAGTTAGCGGGGGGCTCGTCAACTTCCAGAGCTTGTTCGGGGCAGGCTCGTACCCCTTTTGAGGCAAGCAGTTGCTCCCCATCGGCAACATCAATATCACCGGGCAAGATGTAGCCGGCGTCATCAAGCTTGAAGACTCTCGGCGCCCGCGCCCAGCAGCGCGCATGACCCTGGCATCTGGCTTTATGTACGACGACACGCATAGCGAACTCCAATGTCGTTGGCTGAAACTTCAGGACCAGTCCAGGATCAGATTCTCGATCCCGAACACATGGCCGCCGAAGGTGATAGGTTCAGTCCCTGTCTTGATCCGAAAGGCTGGGATGCGCGCCAGCCACTCCTCCAGGCCAATGACAATCTCCCGCCGGGCAAGGTGTGAGCCAAGACAACGATGGGGACCATAGCCAAAGGCAGCGTGCCGGTTGTCCTCGCGCGCCAGATCGATCTCATTCGGGCATTCGAATTCCGCCGGGTCACGATTGGCAATCATCGTGGCACAGGAAACATAGTCTCCCTTGCGGATCGGCGCGCCTTTGAAGTCGACATCCTTCGTTGCCACTCGGATCATCTGAATGGTCGAATAGGCGCGCAGCAATTCTTCCGCAGCGACGGCAATCCGGTCCGGTTCGCTTCGTAGCAATTCCTGATCTTTGGGGTTGCGCGCGAGATGGGCCAAGTCGAAGCATATGGCTGCTGAGACCGTGTCGAGTCCCGCGACGAACACAAGCACGCCGATGCCACGGACTTCTTCGTCACTGAGCAGACGACCCTCGACCTTTGCCTTCACGATGAAGGTCATGAAATCATCGACCGGCTCCTTGCGGCGCTCGGTGGCAAGTTCGTCGATGAAGGCCACGATCGTCCGGGCTGCGGGTGGTCGTTGCTCCTTATCGCCGTGGAGCAGATCTCTAGCCCAGCCGACAAATGTTTCTAGTCCGTTGTCCGAAAGCCCAATAAAGCGAAGGAAGATATTGACCGCGAACGGAACTGCAAAATCCTTCATGATGTCGCAGCTCGTGCCTGATGCGGCGATCCTGTCGATCAGCTTGATCGCTCGTTCCCGGACAGCCGGCTCCAATGCCATTACCCGCTTTGGCGAAAGCAGCGGATTGAGCAGTGAGCGAAAAACACCGTGGAATGGCGGATCGAGCTCAAGCGGGATCATCGGCCAGCTCTCGCCGAGCACAGAGGCGAAGATGCTGCGATGGCTGGAAAACGTTTCGGTGTCCTGCAGCACCCGGCGCTGGTCGCTCGCGCGAGTGATGACCCAGGTACCCCGACCGTCGCGCGTGTTGCTGGTTGAATAAAAGATCGGAGGCCCGGCATGAACGCAAGCAACCGCTGCATGCGGATCCCCGTTAGCGGTCGGCAACATGCCGGGCGACGTAAACAGGCTGAAGTCCCTCACCATTTCGGGCGGGACATGATCTGGAACCGGCCGCGATTTAACCGCGCCAGAATCGAGAGACCGTTCATGAGATGCTGTCGGCATTTGCATGCAATCGTTGGTGCAAGCTCCGTGCCGAATTCGTCTTTCGATAATCCTTGCCGTTTGCTGGGCAACAGGTGGCGCCTGCGCTGACTTGCTGGTCGGGATTGCAACATTCTTGTCCAGCGTCGGACACAGAATGTAGAAAGCTAGACACCGACTTGGAGCAACTCAACTGGTGGGATCGCTAGCTGTGGAGCCTCAACAGGTTGTCCTCGGTTAGAGCGAGGCGACTGATAGGTGTTTTGGACTTTAGGCTCCCGTGGGGACGGTGCCAATTGTATCTGTGCAGCCAGACCGGCAACTCTGCGGCGCGGTGATCTGAAGTCGGATAAGCGATGGCATAAGCCCATTCGCGCAGTGCTGTCTGGATGAAGCGCTCGGCCTTGCCATTGGTCTTGGGTGTATAGGGTCTTGTCCTGACGTGCTTGAGGCCGAGATCGCGGCAGGCCTTGGCGAAGGCCTTTGATCTGTAGCAGGAGCCGTTGTCGGTCATGACGCGGGCTATCGTGACGCCGAGGCTGGCGTAGTAGGCCACCGCCGCCTTGAGGAAGGCGATGGCGCTTTCTTTTTTCTCGTCGGGCAGGATCTGCGAGAAGGCGATGCGGGAGGCGTCGTCGATGCAGACATGGACGAACTCCCAACTGCTGCCGCGCGAGCTGGCATTGCCGGTGCGCTTGCCGGTAATGCGATGACCGATGCGCTCGAAACGACCGAGCTTCTTGATATCGATATGGATCATCTCGCCAGGATGCTCGCGCTCGTAGCGTCGGATCGGCTCGGCCGGTTCGATATCCCGCAACCGCGACAGTCCGGCACGCTTGAGAACCCGGCTAACGGTGGCGGGCGAGACGCCGACCTCATGGGCGATGTGCTTGCCGGTCCAACGTTGCCGCCGCAGCGCCATGATGCGCTCGGCGATCAACGCAGCGGTGGCCTGCGGCATATGGGCGGGCCGCGAGGAACGGTCGATCATGCCGGCCCGCCCTTCGGACTTGTAGCGCTCGACCCAGCGCGCCACGATCTTGGCCGACACGCCGTAGACACGCGCCGCATGGGCTTTGGAGAAAGCGCCTTCTATCACCGACAGCGCCATCTCCTCTCGACGCAGCGGTGTGAGACGGGCATTCTTATGGATGTTCATTCGGATCCTCCGATGGATGCTGAAGCGTGGTAACTCCAGTCTCCTCGGTCCGGTCCGAATGGACAACCTCCCGAAAGCTCACAGCTAGCCGATCATGTGCCCGGGGAGCATCCAGTTCGAAAGCTTGCTCTAAGCGGCTTGGTGACTTGGCCGAGGTCACCCAGGTGGAAATGACCAACACTTGGGGTAAGCCTAGTGGCGCTCCCCTCGATGATGTCTGGCGGGGTGGTTAGCCGCCTCCGTGGGACAAGATCAGTCTACACGAATGGGCTATAGCCTCTCCTCGCCTGCCTCACTGGCCGTCCTTCAGAGCCGGCCACACGAGCTTTTGTCTTTCAGCAGGGCGTTTTTCTCGCCAGCTACAGAGCCACACCGACGCCATTAATGAGCGTCCAGTCGACGGGTTGGATGGCCCTGTCCATCTTGCCCAGCACCTTGGCTTAGCATTTGCCGGTGCGGCGGAAGCCTTCAAGACGCAGTTCTTGACCTTCTCCAGATCAGCCTCGGATGGATATCGGCAAGGGTTCAGCTCGTCCTTTTGAACTTGCGCATCTTCGTGTTGGCCAACCCCAGGCCGCCCGACATATTTGCGGTCTATCCGGCACCTCAACTTCGAACAACCTTGCGGCAAGCTCTTGGGATAGCCCACGCTCGTGCCTCCACCACCCGCTCAGCAGAGCCAGATTTGTCGTTGATGGCACGGAACTTGCGGAGTCATTCGCAGATGCGTCACGGACCGAGAGTGTCGTCCCATGAATTCGATCACCAAAAAGGCCGCCCGACGTTGCTGGGACCGCCTGCAATTACCTTATCCCAGAATTGGGAGCAACGGCTTCAAAAGGGATAACTCATCACCTCAATTTTGTCGATCGCGCGGCCATCGAACCGCAGCCATCGATCAGACTTCCGCCTCGTTGCACTCATTGCGACCGCCTTGGTGCTTGCGACAACCGCTCAATTCTGGCTGCCAGGATAACCACATATGGCGACGGAACTTCCTGCTTCAAAGCAATATAGAGATCGTCGATCATCCCCCCATCAAGGCCTCGATCGAGGACACCGCGTTCGGCTTGCTTGGTTCGCAGTGAACAGACCGCACTTCGACGAATGCGATCGATGCGACCGCGCCGAGAACTCTCCCGCATTGTCGACGGTTGGGTCCGTCGGCCCTCCGATGAGGCCTCGGATGCGTCGGGCGCCGAGGCCTCGACTGATGCCGACTGGCCGCCGCCGGAAGGTCTCGCGGCTTTGATCCCCGGCGATGTAGCCACCCCTGCTGCAACAGCTCCTAGCCGGAGAACTCATTCATGACCGAATCGGCGACAGATTTAGTGGACGCGGCTTTGTTCGACCGAGATCGGCTTGACCCAGAAAGTCCCTATCAACGTTCTGGCCCTGCATGGGGTGCCATCATTTCGCTTTCCTTCGGCACCTTCGGGCTTGTGACGGCAGAGTTTCTGCCCGCCAGCGTTCTGACACCGCTCGCGCATGATCTCCGTATCACCACGGGCACGGCTGGACAGGCGCTAACAGCGACCGCAATCGTCGCGGCGATCTCGGCACCGATAATCGCCATCGTGACAAAGCGTCTGGACCGCAGGGTCGTCATCTGGGCGATGACGCTCCTGCTGATCCTGTCGAACGTTCTGGCAGAGGTTGCGGGGTCGCTGCCGGTTTTGCTGGCGGCACGCGTCGTCCTTGGCATATCGCTTGGTGGTTTTTGGTCTATTTCGGCAGCGTTGGCGATGCGGCTGGTTCCAAGTCACCTCATGCCGCGCGCCATGTCGATCATCCTCACCGGCGTTTCTGTCGCCTCCGTCTGCGCGGCTCCAATCGGCGCTTATGTCGGTGACATTTGGGGATGGCGAGCCTCGTTCAAGGTCGCCGCAATCGTGAGTGCCGTTGCGCTGCTCGTGCAACTCGTAACCATTCCGCCACTGCCTCCGATCGAAGTGCGCAGATTCCGCAGTCCGCTGGATGTCGCGAAGAATCCGGCGATGAAGGTTGCGGTGCTAGTCGTGCTATTGGTCGCTTCCGGCCATTTTGCCAGCTTCGCCTACATCCGCGCCTTTCTCGAGAGCGTTCCTGCGCTCGAAAAGAAGTCAATCCCGCTCGTGTTCCTTGCTTTTGGCACGGCCGGCGTCTTCGGCAATTTAGCCGGCGCATTCCTCACCAAACACAGTCTCAAGGCGGTCGCGGCCCTGCCGCCCCTGCTCATTGCCGTAGCCGCTGTCTCGCTCCTGACTATGGGAGCATCGGCCTTGACCTCGGCAATTGCAGTTGCCGTATGGGGCTTTGCTTTTGGCGCGGTCCCGGTCGGATTGCAGACATGGATGGTGCTACGCGCCGCTCCGAAACAGGCCGAGAGCGCTGGTGTACTGATGGTCATAACCTTCCAAGTGGCCATCGCAGCCGGCACAACTTTCGGTGGCCTATTGGTGGATCACACGGGTATTGCCAGTGTCTTTGTCTACAGCGCGGTTGCCACGTTCCTCGCTGTCTTGACAGTATTTTTGCTCGGCCCGAACCGCAAAACCTGACCGCCTGGTGGGGAGTGACGGTCGGCGGCGTTCACGCTATTGCCACCTCTGAGCTCGGCCCAAAGGCCGCGGCTTCGTCGTAACCATGCGGTCGATGGGGCAGCGCCAAATTGCTTCCTGCTCATCGCGTTGCGATAATACAGCGCGCTTATTGCGTCATCGTGTCCCCGGTCTCGGCTTCAATGCCCGGCTACTGGCTGCGGAGGCAGATGGGCGCCGGCGTCCCACCGACGACGATCGGTCTTTTCTCATGTAGCTGTCGGGGAAACGAGGCAGGTTTTCCGCCAGAACCCGCCAGTCGTCGCGCTCGCGTTCGCCTTCCTTGCGCGCACCGAACAACTGGATGATGATCTTGCCGTCGGACCCATATGCTTCGAGCGAGGTGACGTGACTGTCATTGGTCGGCTTGCGCACGGCCCAAACCTCACGGATTTGGTGGGTCCTGAGATGCAGCCGGAACGTTTCGTCCAGCACATGGATGCACGGCCCGATCTGCTTGACCGACTTGATTAAGCCGGAATGGGTCTGGATAGAACCTCGGTTGCCGACGAAGCACATGATCGGCAATTCGTCTTCGGCCGCACGCTGGAGCACGGCGCCAACTGCGGCATTGTCGAGCAGCCAAGCGTAATCCTGGCCGACCATGCGCAAAGCCTGGCAGCGGCTGAGCTTGAGCGTCTTTAGAAGGTTGACGTCAGTCAGCCGGCTCCAGTGCTCGCGTAGGTCGTCCACCGTGCCGGCCCAGTCCGCAGTCCTCGCGCCCAGGTCGGCTACTCTCGCCTTAAGCGACATGGTCGGCTCCTGGTTGGCGGATACGAGCTCGGCCACCAGCTTTCGATAGGCATGAAGGTTGGAGACCGGCCTGAGATGCACCTTATGCACTGCTGCGCCGGTGGCGTCGAAGAATTGCAAACTGCGCTGGATTCCGCCGCGATGGCGCCTTTCAACAGCGAAACCATACCTCCAAGCTTGCGGGAAGACGCGAAGGTCGAATTCGTCACCAAGGACCATGGCGTGATTGTTGCCGGTTATCACTCTGTTGAAGACGCCAATCTTTTCGTGCACGGCACCTTGATTGCGGGTCAGCGCCGTCACTTCGCCCACGAATTCGAGGCCCGTCAGAACGTGATTGACGCGCGGGTCGATGCGTGCCGCGCCGAAACCGCAATGGGCCGCGACCAGTTCCGCTTCCGAAATGGCCAATTGGGCTGCGAAATCACGCGCGGGAATGTTCGGACAGACTTCCCACGCACGCCGGATTTCGTTGGGCGACCGCTTCTTGCGCTGATCCATGTTTTTACCCCTGCCCCGTTCTTCTTTTGACGATCGATCGAAAAACGGGCCTCAGGGGTGTGCACGGCGGACGCGATCGATCGTCAGGCACATGCCAGTCGAATCCTGTCTCCGGGCGGTCAGCGGCCAATCGCCGGTAGAGAGCGATTGTTGGGTGGTCGGCGCCAATCGGCCGATCGAGCATTCGGGTACCACCGGCGGTGCTGCTTTCCCACTCAAGGCGGGTCTGATGGATCATATTGCTCTCCTTCGTTCTTCGATTGCGAGGGCAACCCAAAGGTGAATCGGCCGGCAATTTTGCCGCCGCAACGAAGGCTTCACAAAAATCGTGCCAGTTGCTCCGCGGCAAGCTCTGAACATCTTTGGCTCTGTTCATTGCTTTACGCGTGAGTGCATCGCGAACTCAGGCGCCCTTCCTGTGACGCGGACGCGACAAATCCGACAGTAAGTGTCGGTTGTCGGACGTCTCCCCAGCAATCGAGCATAAGAGACGTCGGGATGTCCTACGGTTTTTGACACGTCTTCCCTTTGGCACGGTCCATGCGAGATGATCCGCGAAAACGTCGGACCGAGGAGAAATCGAGCCATGATTACGCTCACCGACAACGCTGTTGCCGCCATCAAGGCCGCTCTTTACCGCGCCAGCGAGCCGGCGGAAGGATTTCGCATCATGGTCCATGCCGGCGGCTGCGCCGGCTTCCAATACTCAATGGGCCTGGAGAGCGTCTCACGTGAGGGCGATGCGATCATCGAGCGAGATGGGCTCAAGGTGTTCATGGATAGAGGCTCCCAACCCCATGCAGCCGGCATGACCGTGGACTTCGTCACTGGGCTCGAAACATCCGGCTTTGTTTTCGATAACCCCAATGCGCGTGAGACGTGCGGCTGCGGCAAGTCCTGCAAATGATTGCGAGGGAACAGGCTATGTTCGACTATAGCGACGCCAAGGAATACTGCGTCGAACCGGCACCGCCGGCGCTCTGGAACCGGCCGACACGCACTGTCGGCCCGGAACAATTGCGTTCGGTGATGCGCCAAATCGCGATCATCGATCGTTGCCGTGGGCAAGCAAACAAAATTGCCCGAAACAGCTGAATTCCCGGCAGATGCCGCCACCAAAGGGCAATGTCGACAGCGACCGGTCAGCCAAGCCATCGCTCGCCCGGCCGCCCACCTTACCAGATACGATATGCGCCAGAGGTTCAATGGCCCGCCTACCCTTGAATCATTTCAGCAGTTGAAGGATCACTCCCATGAACCCTGTCTATCTCGACAACAACGCAACGACGCGGGTTGATCCTGCAGTCGTTGGAGCGATGTTGCCTTTCTTTACGGAGCAATTTGGCAATCATTCGTCCATGCACGCCTATGGCGCATCGGTTGCTGAAGCCGTGAGAAAGGCGAGGCAACAGTTGCAAGCCCTCATCGGCGCGGGATTCGAGGACGAGATCATCTTCACCTCGGGCGGGACTGAAAGCGACAGTACAGCCATCCTTTCGGCGCTGGAGGTGATGCCCGACCGAACGGAAATAGTGACTTCCGCGGTTGAACATCCGGCCGTTCTGAAGTTGTGCGCGCACCTTGAAAAGACGCGCGGCGTCAAGGTGCACATTATCCCAGTCGATCACCACGGCCGGCTCGACCTGGACGCCTACAGAACCGCTCTCACTCCACAAGTGGCAATCGTCTCGATAATGTGGGCGAACAATGAGACCGGTACGATCTTTCCCGTGGTTAAGCTTGCCGATCTAGCCAGGGAAGTCGGCGCGCTTTTCCACACTGATGCAGTGCAGGCGGTCGGAAGGCTTCCGATTGAGCTGAAATCGACCGCGATCGACATGCTGTCGCTCTCCGCCCACAAGCTGCATGGTCCAAAGGGGATAGGCGCGCTTTATGTAAGACGTGGCGTGCGCTTCTCCTCCATGATCAAGGGTGGGCACCAAGAGCGCGACCGGCGTGCAGGCACTGAAAACACACCCGGCATAGTCGGACTGGGCATGGCGGCCGAACTCGCCTTGAAATTCATGGACGAGACAAAACGAATAAAATGGTTGCGCGACCGCCTTGAGAACGGGATCATCCAGCGCATCCCAAACACATCCATCAACGGCGATCCGCAAGAGCGATTGCCAAACACTGCAAACATTGGATTCGAAGGTATCGAAGGCGATGCAATTCCAATTGTCCTGAGCCGGCTGGGAATCGCCTGTTCCGCCGGGTCCGCCTGTGCCTCTGGCTCACTGGAACCGAGCCATGTTCTGATCGCTATGAACGCGGCATGTGGGGCAGTCCGCTTCTCCTTGTCGCGTGACAACGGCGAAGATGACGTAGACCGCGTGCTTGAGGTCCTGCCTGCGATCACCGAGAAGCTACGGGCCGTTCCCAGTGCTGGACTGTGCGGGCGAGGTGCAGAACAGCTTCATTCCGGCCCGGGTCCGAGCGGCACAATAGCCGACGAGCCGTGAGGTCTTCCTCAACGTGACGACCCTGCGCAATGGAGAGCAGTCAAACTCGGGGTCGCCTTCACCACTTCAGAAAAGCTTGAGATCGCCAAGTCTCTTGCCCAGCCGCCGTGCCAGAGGTCGGCACGCCGTCAGCAATGTCACCAATGCATCGACACCACAATTACGCGCCGGGAGAATACAATGAACTGCTCCGCTGATAGCCGCCCGATCGATCGCACCGATATCCTAGCGCGACTGAAGGGCCTGTCGGCCGCGGAGGACTTCTTCGCCTGCCTTGGCGTCTCCTACGACCCGAAAGTGATGAATGTCTCGCGGCTCCATATCATGAAGCGCGTGGGCCAATACCTTGCCGAAGAAGATTTCTCCGGTCTGCCTAACCAGGTAATCGCCGCGCGGGTGCGCGCCAAGCTGGAACGCGCCTACGAAGATTTCGCGACTTCCTCGCCGCTCACGCAACGTGTGTTCAAGGTGCTAAGGGACCACGATCCAAACATATGTCCCGCACCTGGCCGCGCCTTCGTCCCGCTCGACTCTGCACTGAAGCGGTTCGGAAAGTAATGAGCCCGACACGGCTGCGACGCGACAATGTCGAGAAGTCGACAAATCCAGTCCTCATGACGCCTCCTCGGAAGCAAACGAAGCCACCTTCTGGAATAGAGGCAGGAAGACGACTTGGCATGAACGATGCAGGCAATGAGGCGAACCGCCAAGCACGAATCCGGACTGGGAGCTTAGAGAAACCGCCAATGCATATCGTAATCTGCATCAAGCAGGTGCCGGATTCGGCACAGATCCGCGTGCACCCGGTGACGAACACGATCATGCGTCAGGGTGTTCCGACCATCATCAATCCTTACGACCTGTTCGCCCTCGAAGAAGCGCTCAAACTGCGCGACGTTCATGGTGGCGAGGTTACTGTGCTCACAATGGGTCCGCCCATGGCGGAGGACTCGCTGCGAAAGGCGCTCGGTTACGGTGCTGACCGAGCAGTTCTCTTGACGGACCGCTATTTTGCCGGATCCGATACGCTGGCGACTTCCTTTGCTCTTTCGCAAGCAATCGCAAAAATTGGGGAGACTTTCGGCAGGCCGGACATCGTCTTCACCGGCAAGCAGACGATTGACGGCGATACCGCCCAGGTCGGACCGGGCATAGCCAAGCGCCTAGATTTATCGCAACTTACCTATGTCGCGAAGATTGCCTCCATCGATCTCGATACGCGAGAGATCGAAGTCGCGCGTCGCGCCGAAGGCGGCACCCAGTTGCTGAAGAGCAGACTCCCTTGCCTCATTACCATGCTGGAAGACACCAACGAAATCCGCCGGGGCTCGCTCCAGCAGGCTCTGTGCGCGGCGCGCAGGCAAGTCGTGAAGTGGACTGCAGCCGACGCCGGCATTGACGATCTCACCCGGTGCGGTCTGCGTGGCTCGCCTACAGTCGTCAAGCGTGTTTTCGCCCCCACCGCACGGGCAGAAAGGGCGGCGCAGATCGACACCGCGGAAAGGGGCTTGCAGGACATAGCCGATGAACTCATCGCCGATATCTTAACCCGCCGGCCGGCGCTGGAACATGAGCTGGCCTTCAACAGCGGCACGTGACGGCCAGGAGCAGAAAATGTCGACCGCAAGCCAAACCACCCCTCGCATTGCCCCCGGCCGTGCCGGTGTAAAGAAAGAACTTCCCGACCATTTCAAAGACTACCGGCACGTGTGGGTCTTCCTCGAGCTCGAACGCGGCAATGTGCATCCTGTATCATTCGAACTGCTGGGCGAAGGCCGCAAATTGGCCGACAAGCTTGAAGTCCAGCTCGCGGGCGTCGTGCTGGGACCGCCGGGCGAGATGGTCGAGGACGCTGTTGCCGAGGCCTTCGCTTACGGGGCGGATCTTGTCTACATCGTCGATGCGCCGCCGCTCGCCGACTACCGGAACGAGCCGTTCGCCAAGGCGCTCACGGATCTGGTCAATACCCATAAACCCGAAATCCTCCTTCTCGGCGCGACCACACTGGGCAGGGATCTTGCAGGCTCGGTAGCGACGACCCTGCAGACGGGGCTCACGGCCGACTGCACCGAACTTGATGTAGATTCCGACGGTTCACTCGCCGCGACCCGTCCGACTTTTGGTGGCTCATTGTTGTGTACGATCTATACACTAAATTACCGGCCGCAAATGGCGACGGTGCGACCAAGGGTCATGCCTATGCCGCAACGGGTGGATAAGCCGGTCGGGCGTGTCATGCGGCACAAGCTGTCGCTCGTTGAGGACGATATCGTCACCAAAGTCCTCGGCTTCCTACCGGATAACCAGTCGGCAATGGCAAATCTTGCCTATGCGGATGTCGTGGTTGCGGGAGGCCTCGGTCTCGGAGCGGCGGAGAACCTTCAGCTTGTGAAGAATCTTGCCCGAGCGATCGGCGCCGAGCATGGCTGTTCGCGCCCCTTGGTCCAGAAGGGCTGGATGCCGGCTGATCGACAGATTGGACAAACTGGCAAGACCATTCGACCGAAGCTTTACATCGCGGCCGGAATTTCCGGCGCCATCCAGCACCGAGTTGGGGTCGAGGGGGCCGATCTCATCGTCGCGATCAACACCGATCCGAACGCGCCGATTTTCGAGTTCGCCCACCTCGGGATCGTCACGGATGCAATCCGCTTCCTGCCCGCACTGACGGAAGCCTTCACCCGGCGGCTGTCGCCGCACAGTCGAGACAAGCTTGCGAGTTGAGGGAGAGGACATGATTGAACAATTCGATGCCATAGTGGTCGGAGCCGGCATGTCTGGAAACGCAGCTGCTTACACTTTGGCAAGCCAGGGGCTGAAGGTACTGCAGTTGGAGCGCGGGGAATATCCGGGCTCTAAGAACGTCCAGGGTGCCATAATGTACGCGAACATGCTGGAGAAGATCATCCCGGACTTCCGGGATGATGCGCCCCTCGAGCGGCACCTGGTCGAACAGCGACTTTGGGTGTTGGACGACACGTCTCACACCGGAATTCATTACCGGTCGGACGACTTCAATGAGGCGAAACCCAACCGCTACACGATCATTCGCGCCCAGTTCGACAAATGGTTTTCCCGCAAGGTGCGCGAGGCTGGCGCGACGGTCCTGTGTGAGACGACCGCGACGGAACTCGTCCGTGATGGCAATGGCAAGGTGATCGGCGTCCGCACAGACCGGGCTGGCGGAGTGGTCTTCGCGAATGTGGTCGTTCTCGCAGAAGGGGTGTCGGGATTGCTTGGCACTCGCGCAGGCCTGCGCGAGATGCCGAAGCCGGAGACCGTGGCGCTTGCCGTCAAGGAAATGCATTTCTTGCCCGAAGAGGTCATTGGCCAGCGGTTCGGGGTCAAGGGCGATGAAGGCTGCGTAATCGAGGCCGTGGGCACGATCTCTCGCAGCATGGCCGGGCTCGGCTTCCTTTACACCAACAAGGAGTCGATATCACTCGGCATCGGCTGCCTGGTCTCGGATTTCGCCGCGACGATGGAGAGCCCGTCCGCCCTACTGGATGCGATGAAAAACCATCCTTCGATCCGGCCGCTGATCGCTGGCTCGGAGGTGAAAGAATATGCCGCCCATCTTATCCCCGAAGGTGGTTACAAGGCCATTCCGCAGCTCTTCGGCGACGGTTGGGTCATCGTCGGCGACGCAGCGCAACTGAACAATGCCATTCACCGTGAGGGTTCGAACCTTGCCATGACCTCGGGTCGTGTCGCGGCTGAGGCGATCATCAAAGTCAAAAGCCGCAACGGTCCTATGACCAAAGCGAACCTTGCGCTCTACAAGACGATGCTGGATGACTCCTTTGTGATCAAGGATCTTAAGAAATACAAGGACATGCCAGCCTTGCTCCACACCAATTCCAGCAACTTTTTTGACAGCTATCCGCGGCTGATGTCGCATGCCGCTCAGAACTTCATGCGTGTCGACGGCACGCCGAAGATCGAGAAGGAAAAGAACACCACGGCCGCCTTCATCAACGCGCGCTCGCGCTGGGGGTTGGTCAGCGACGCGGTCCGCCTGGCATTGGCATGGCGCTGAAGAGGGTACAAGATGACGATCGCAGTGACGAAGGTTCGTGTCGAGGACAAACTTTACCAGAACCGCTATCTGGTCGATTCCGGCCGCCCCCATATTATAGTGCGACCGCACGACAAGCCAAGCGCGAACTTGCTTGCGTTGACCTACGTCTGTCCGGCGAAATGCTATGAGTTGAATGACAAGGGTCAAGTCGAGATCACCGCCGACGGCTGCATGGAATGCGGCACCTGCCGGATATTGTGCGAGAAAGGCGGCGACATCGAGTGGAACTATCCGCGCGGCGGCTTTGGTGTCCTGTTCAAGTTCGGATGATCAGCCGGGACCGTGCCAAGAGCATGCCGGCAGCGAGCAACTGCGGCACACCATGAGCCTCTCCATCCACTTGCAAAGAGCTAGTGAATATTGGCCTTTCGCAATTCAAATTTCCTTGACTCGTTAGCGGTGTCCTCAGGCCACGGCGCTGCCCTGTGCGCCGGACTTACCACCGGTCACGTGGTCGAGCCCCTTTGGGACAACGCCCGGCCATCGTGCCGGATGGCAGCCACAACGGCCGGTGAGCAAGTGGAACGGCACAACCCATGGCAAAGACGTATGTGCTAGTGCATGGTGCCTGGCATGGCGGATGGTGTTGGCGGGACGTGGCTGCCAATCTTCGCAAGATGGGATGCCACGTGACCACGCCGACCAGGTGTCGGCGAACGCGCACGTTTGCTGTGCAAGGACATCACGCCCGACACATTCGTGACCGACATCGTCAACCACATTGTGACGGAAGAGCTGAGCGATGTGATCCTTGTCGGTCACAGTCTAGGCGGCATCAGCATCACCGGCGCCGCCGACCGGATACCCGACCATATCAGCCATCTCGTTTATCTCGACAGCGCCATCGTCGAGAGCGGTCAAAGTGTATTCAGCACCATGCCCCCCGACATCGTCGCGGCCCGTCGAAAATTGGTTGCGGAGGAAGGACGGGGTATCTTCATGCCGACTCCGCCGCCAACAGCATTCGGCATTCCCGAGGGACACTCGCTCACGGACTGGGTGCGGCGCCGGATAACACCGCATCCGGCAGGCACCTACGAAAGCGGACTTAAGCTCGAGCACCCGCTCGGCAACGGCAGACCCCGAACCTATGTCGTCTGCACTAATCCACTCCACCCGCCGATGGCGGGAGCGCGAGAATGGGTCGCGAAGCAGGATGGCTGGGCGTGGCAGGAACTCGCCACTGGCCACGACGCAATGATCCTCGCGCCGACGGAAGTTGCTCTCCTTCTTAGCGCAGTCGGCTGAGGAACCAAGTAGGGTGAGCGGCGGCCGATTCTCAGGCCGTGGCCTTGAGCTCTGGTGCACGGATAGGCCCAACGGGTCGTTCCGGTGGCGCCACCGAAACCACTAGGCGGGAGTGGCCTGTCCTGCCGACGTCGCAAGCTTGCGAGCGTTCCGCCGCGGCCGCAGCCCGTAGCGCCGGGCAACCTCCGAGATCACCGCGTCGGCTCCAGGGTCTCGGAATGACTCCGTGCCTTGTCGTCCATCGACCAATGCCGCCGACCAACAGCGCCGTTGATCACCCTCGAAAACGCCGAGGCTGCCGCTCAGGGTCAATCGTAAGTTCAAGTTCAGACACAAGCCGATCTCCGATCCACCTCAGAATCGGCAGGCCCACAGATCGCGGGTCCTCCTGGAAGGACACAGCGCTTACCCTTGAAATATGGAGAACCATGGCTTTGCGCCGTCGGCAGTTGAGCTGATCTCGCAATGCTATTTCCCCGGCAACGTCCGAGCCGGAGAACTGCGTGCTTGGCGTTCTCCTCTGGAAGGAACCAATCTTTCGGAACGTGGCAATGTCATCGACGAGCTCTCACGGGCCAGCACGATGCCGGTTCGGCGCATCGGCGCCCCCTGAACACGAGATAGCCACTTGCGATTCTAACGATACGGCCGGACGGGGGCTGAGACCGCGGCGGACGGAGCGTGACGGCTGATCGACACAATGGAGAAGGCCGGCTGGGTTCAGGCTAATGCGGCTCGAATTCTCGGCCTCAAGCTGCGACAAGTCGGCTAGGCGATACGCCGGCATAGTATCGAGGTGAAGGAAATTCTAAGAGCCTGATGAGCCAATCGTCAGGCCAGTGGTCTTGCGCGCCCTGTGCGCGACAAGGAGTGCTTCGTGCTTCTGAACGGATTTGGACTTGCACTGTCGCAAGCAGGACAAAATTGTGTCGCGCCGGCCTGACACAATGCGATATCGACCCGAATAGTGAACTGAAGCCGCTTTTTTCAGTTGGTATGGCTCTTGCACCTTGAACCGCGACGTTACCAGCAACGGAGCCGTTTGATGTCCTCACCGACAGTTTCGATTGAGGGGCCGACTAGCACGACATCCGAGGGTTTTCTGGCAG
Source organism: Mesorhizobium sp. M8A.F.Ca.ET.218.01.1.1 (assembly GCF_004791165.1). GTDB lineage: Bacteria > Pseudomonadota > Alphaproteobacteria > Rhizobiales > Rhizobiaceae > Mesorhizobium. Next base: position 633,833 of record NZ_SRUZ01000002.1, read on the forward strand.
CCGCGAAATCCGGTGGCTGCGCATCGTCCTCCTACGGCTCGTCGCCGACCAGCCCGGGCGAAGGGGATCCGGCTATTTGGGAAAGGATCAAGGATCACCCCTGCTTTTCGGAGGAAGCGCATCATTATTTCGCGCGTATGCATGTGGCGGTCGCGCCGGCTTGCAATGTCCAGTGCAACTATTGCAATCGCAAATACGATTGCGCCAACGAGAGCCGGCCTGGTGTTGTGTCTGAGAAGTTGACGCCCGACCAAGCGCTACGCAAGGTCATCGCCGTTGCCAACAAAGTTCCGCAGCTTTCGGTTCTTGGCATCGCTGGGCCGGGGGATGCCTGTTACGATTGGGAGAAAACGAAGGCAACGCTCGACCGCGTCATCAGGGAAATCCCCGACATAAAGCTGTGCGTCTCCACTAATGGGCTCGTGCTGCCGGACCATGTCGCCGAGCTTGCCGAAATGAATGTTGATCACGTGACGGTCACCATCAACATGGTCGACCCGGAAGTCGGCGCGAAGATCTATCCATGGATCTTTTATGAAAATCGCCGCTACTTCGGCATCGAAGCCGCTCGAATCTTGCACGCGCGGCAGATGCTGGGCCTGGAGATGCTGAGCGCGCGCGGCATCCTCACCAAAATCAACTCGGTGATGATTCCTGGAGTGAACGACCAGCACCTGTTTGAGGTGAACAAAATGGTCAGGGAGCGGGGCGCGTTTCTGCACAACGTGATGCCTCTGATTTCGGACCCGGCGCACGGTACCCACTACGGACTCATCGGGCAGCGCGGCCCAACGGCAATGGAGATGATGGCTCTTCAGGATCGACTTGAAGGTGGCGCCAAGTTGATGCGCCACTGCCGGCAGTGCCGGGCAGATGCTGTCGGCCTGCTCGGTGAAGATCGTGGCCAGGAATTCACGCTGGACGGGATTCCCGACGATGTCGCCTACGATGCTGGCAAGCGTCAGGCCTATCGGCAGGTGGTCGCACACGAGCGCCGTGATCATGAGGCGGCGAGGAGCGAGGCCATCGGTATGGTCAAGGCAACAGACTCCGAAAAGTCGCTTCTGGTTGCGGTGGCCACTAAGGGAGGTGGACGGGTCAACGAACACTTCGGCCACGCGAAGGAATTCCAGGTTTATGAAGTCTCGCCTAGAGGGATCAGCTTGGTCGGGCATCGGAAGGTCGAGCGGTATTGCCTCGGAGGCGGGGGCGAAGACGCCATCCTCGAGGGCGTCATCGCAGCGCTCGAAGGCATACACATAGTGCTATGCGCCAAGATCGGAAATCGCCCGAAGGAACAACTCTCGCGAGCTGGACTGCGCGTAACCGACGCCTATGGCCATGACTACATCGAGACCGCAGTCAGCGCACTTTACGCGGCAGAGTTTGGGATCAGACCACTAGCGGCGACGGCCTGAGCCGTCTCGTCCGATAACCAGGAGTTAGAATGGCTTTAAAGATCATCGCATCCCAATGTACCCAATGCGGGGCCTGCGAGTTCGAATGTCCTTCGGAAGCGATCAAGTTCAAGGGCGACGCCTATGTGATCGATCCAAACAAGTGCACCGAATGCAAGGAGGCCTTCGATACGCAGCAATGCGTGTCGGTCTGTCCGGTACCGAAAACCTGCGTTCCCGCTTGATTCCTACCGAAACGGTCGGGTTCGCCGCACGACGACGCCTGCAACCCGCGACCACAACAAAAGCCTCGAGAAAGGAATGGACAGCATGTGGTCCAGACGCGAACAGGAGGTCGAAATCGGCAGACCGCCACGGTTCATGCAGGGTGAGCGGGTCCGTGCGATACGCCACATAAAAAACGACGGCACCTATCCCGGCAAGGAGATCGGCGAAAACCTCGTGCGGAAGGGCGACGAAGGCTACGTGCGCGACATTGGAACCTTTCTCCAGCAATTCTTCATCTATGCGGTCGAATGGATCGATCGTGGCACGGTCGTCGGCATGCGAGCGCGCGAACTCATTAGCCTCGACAAAGTCGAGGTTCCCTGCGGAGCTGAAGGCATTTCCAACGGGGGAACAGCCGGATGAAAGTAATGATTCGCAGGACCGCTACTGGCTTGTCGGCTTATGTCCCCAAGAAGGATCTCGAAGAGCCGATCACCGAGATTGAGAACGCTGACTTATGGGGCGGGACCGTGACGCTCAGGAACGGTTGGCGGCTCATGCTGCCCGACCTTCCGCGCGACACGCGTTTGCCGATCACCGTCGAGGCGATGAAGATTTCCGACGGGGCCTGATGCCGGTGGGTTCAGTGGCGGAGAGGAAACGCGTATGAACACGATGCTGAGCTGGGACCATCTCGTCGTCGTCCGGGGCAGTTTTGCCAAAAAACTGATTGACCTGCTGAACGGCGCTCTCAAGGCCGATCGAGTGATCCCCTATCTCGGTCCTGGTCTTCTGCAGCTTAACCCACCGGAATCACCTGTACCTTGCACCCCTGAAGATGTCGCCGCGGCCCTCAACAAGCGGGCGCCTGCCCCTTCCAGGATTCGCACCAATATGTGGTCGGTCGCGCAGTTTATCGAGCAGCGCCGACATCGTCGGACTCTCCAAGCGTGGATGGCGGAGATATTCGCAGCCCCCGCCGAGCCGACCGTTCTTCACGCCTGGCTCGCAACCCTTCAACTGTCTGTCATCATCGACAGCTGGTACGATGGCGCCATGCGAGCAGCCCTTGCAGAGGCCGGCCAAACAGACGTTGTCGAGATACAAGGAACGACGCGCGCGACCGGAATCGGTAACATCTGGACGAGAACTTACGATTTGTCAGGAACAGAACTCGAGGCCGAACAAGTGGCTAGGACGGTGCTCTATGCGCCGCACGGCAGCGTCAGGCCGGCGGCAAACTTCCTCGTGGCTGATTCCGATTACGTCGAAGTCCTAACCGAAATTGATATCCAGACGCCGATCCCGGACGCGGTGAAGCAACGGCGCGTCAACCGGGGTTTTTTCTTCGTGGGCTGCCGCTTCAACGATCAGATGCTGCGCACATATGCCAGACAGCTGATGAAGCGCTCCACTGGCCCACATTTTGCGGTGATCGATTCGGCTACGCTGACCAGAAACGAACGTCGTTTCCTTGCCGAAGGCGCAATCACGGTCATCGACATGCCGATCCGCAACGCCGCGGCTCGCCTCGTCGGGGTCGATGCTAGCCAGGATTAATGGCCGGCGATTGCTGGTGAGTCGCTGCTTGCCTCCAAGGGCGAAAACTCAGTTGGGAATACATTCGTGAGTAGTAATGCTAGTGGCAGCACAACGTAGGCTCTGAATTCGTTGGGCGATGTGAAAGGGTCCGCTGCTGCGGGACGTGAGCACGTTGCGGCGGCATTACGCACATGATCTTGTGACCCCCGTGGCAAAAGAACTGAAGCGCCCGAGTCGCGACAACATATGCAGCGCTCAATGGCTTCGACAAAAATTCGGCACAGTTTCGACAGTTCGCATGCACCTCCAGGGTCAACGAGGTTGATTATGCCTGTTTATGTGGGTCGGCCACGCGAGCAGGAATTCCCACTACCTTTGCCCCGGCGGGAACATCTCGTGTGACCACGCAGCCAGCGCCTACCACTGCATTATCACCAATCGTGACGCCAGGCAGAATGATTGCTCCACCGCCGATCCAGACACGGCTGCCAATGTGAACAGGACGCCCGACCTGCAGGCCGGCCTGCCGCTGCTCGGCATCATGTGGATGATCGGCGGTATAAATCTGCACAGCAGGCCCAATTGCCGTTCCTTGCCCGATTTTGACCTCTACCACGTCAAGAATAACGCAGTTGAAGTTGATGTAGGCATTGGCTCCAATGCGGATATTGAATCCGTAGTCGCAAAAAAAGGGCGGACGGATGACCGTTCCGCGCCCAACCTCTCCCAGCCGCTCGGACAAAAGCTCATGCCAATGCCCCGTGGTCTGCCCCAGCGTATCATTGTACCGCTTGAGCCAAGCCCCGGTGGCCAACAGGTCAGCTTGGATCTCCGGATCCGCCGCATTGTAAAACTCGCCTGCGAGCATCTTTTCTTTTTGGCTACGCATCATAGTCTCCCGTCAGGTCGTGTCCCGTACAGTGATGCAGGAACGCACATCAAACTGCCTCGGCAACTTTGTAACTCGGTCTTGCCGGGCGCGCGGTCGGTCACGAGCCGGGGCGACAGTTTCGTCTCGACCAACTTCCGCGAATTTGGATATCGCAGATCAACCGGTCGCAGGGGCCAATACCTGACGAGGTCGGCAACTGTCCAGCGGTCGAACTCACTTTCATGCCCATCTCAGATTGCGTGATATCGAGCGGTAAGCCATCAGCTAATGTATCGACCAGGTCCCGCCAGCGGAGATCTGCGCGTCGCCTCTACGCATGCTGGCGTGTCACCAATAATACATCGATTATTTCTGGATCCAGGCACGTCGAATTGATTTGCCTTGCGGTGTAGAGCGAAGTTACTAGCCATAGGATTACTCCTTTTTAGTTTGTCAGTCGCAGAGCCCCAGTATGACTACGTGGTAGAAAGCACACGGCCGGAATCTTGGCAGCGCTGTTCACACCCACTTCGTAAGCCTGGCCGATGGGCTCGCCAGAGCACCAATGCTTGACCTGCTCCAGCTCTTGCTCGGCGGGTTGTTTCAGAGACGCTTGATCTCGATACCGCGTTTTCTCAGCACGTAGCCGATCTGGCGCGGGGTCAAACCGAGCAGGCGCGCCGCCTTTGCCTGCACCCAGCCACACTTTTCCATGGCAGCAATGACCGTATCGGCATCGGGCACCCTACCACGACTCGTGGCAGGGCCTATCGGCGCTTGCCCGTCGCCGACGGGCGGGGCGGCACAGGCGGCGGAAGGCTGGATCGTAGTCGACTTCTCTGACGTCGGCGGTCCGTTCTTCCACAGCGCCGCGGCCAAGCACTGATCCGCGTAACAGGCAAAGTCAGTTCTGAGGATTGATGGACCCGTCGCCAGAACTGCCGTCCGTTGAACGCAGTTTTCGAGCTCTCGGATGTTGCCTGGAAATTCGCAGTTCATTAGCACCTCAATCGCTTCGGGAGCGAAGGTCAGCGTGTGATCATTCTCAGTATTGAAATTCTTGAGAAACTGAGCGGCCAAGAGCGGAATATCACCTCGCCTTTCGCGCAATGCCGGCACGCGTAAAGTGACGACGTTGATGCGATAATAGAGGTCTTGCCGGAACTCCTTGCGTTGAACTGCCGTTTCCAAGTCCCTGTTCGTTGCGGCAATCACGCGAACATCAACTTTAATGGTGTGGTTGCTGCCGACGCGCTCAAACTCCTGCTCCTGCAGGACACGCAGCAGCTTAGCCTGGAACGAACCTGATATTTCGCCAATCTCGTCCAGAAACAATGTGCCTTTGTCGGCAGCCTCAAAGCGCCCCTTGCGCAAACTGCTCGCGTCGGTGAAGGCACCCTTCTCATGACCGAACAAGTCAGATTCCAGAAGCGTCTCGGTGAGCGCCGCGCAATTGACCTTGATGAAGGGCTGCTTGGCGCGAGGCGAGAGCTCGTGAATGGCTTTGGCAACCAGCTCCTTACCGGTTCCGGATTCACCTCGCAACAGGACCGTAGTCTTCGCCTTGGCCACCTTGACAAGGTGCTCACGCAGCTTGCGCAGCGCCTGACTATCGCCAAGCATCTCCTTGCTGATCTTTTTACGTTCCATTTGGCAGCCCATCCCACTCCGCCACCCGCCGGTAGAACTGCACTGGACGGTGAGCTGTGTTGTATTTCGTCATCATCATTCTCGATCTCACCTTTGTTGCTTCGAAATTTTCGGCGCGCGGACGCCCTCGGCAAATGGCAATGGCGCCTGAGCATCGTTGCCTTTCACCAGGACGAGCGTCTTCCTCCGCGCGGGCGCTCGCAATATGCGGTTTGCGCAGGCCTTTACTCGACCGGTCGCTGTTCTGTCCGGCTTCTGCCGCACCGCAGCCTGCAAACTCATCCTTGACAAGAAAGGAGGGGAGTCAACCGAGCTCTCCTTGCATTTATGCAAGGAAAATTGTCAGTTTGATAGAATTCTATCAAAACGGCAGAAACGCCCCGCCCCAGTTTGGCTGTACCTGCGGCGTTCAGCGTACGTGACGACATGTGCGGACTTGTCCCAATTGCCATCCGAGTTGTGCGGAACAGTAGCTGCTGCGCTGTTCGCTTCAACCGCGTGAGGCCGGAGACAGTAGAGACGGCGGCTCGTCGAGCGAGGTTTCATTGTTCGGCTACTAAACCGGCTGTCCTTTGGTGGGAGTTGGTTTCGCCCAAGTTCTGGGCCTGGGGGCGTCTAGCCCGTTTCGCCGCACAGGCTCCTTCCACATCGTCGAGGCCGAGAAGGAGGGACCCCACAGCTCTCCCTGTATCACAATGCCCCGCCCCTCAAGCAGCTAGATACGACAGGTGACCTCAAATGAGGCGTCTTGCATGGCTTCTACACCTGCCTGAATGCCAGAACTGCGTTCGTACCGCCCATGGCGAAGGCGTTGCTCATGGCGACGCGCACCTTGCGCTCGCGCGGCACATTGGGTGTGATGTCGAGGTCGCAAGCGGGATCTGGCTCGCGATAGTTGGCGGTCGGCGGCACGACGTCCTCTTGGATTGCCATCACGCAGGCGATCATTTCAAGCGCGCTCGCTGCGCCGAGGCAATGCGCGTGCGTGGACTTGGTGGAAGAGATGGACATCGAATAAGCGTGGTTTCCAAACACACGCTTGATCGCCGCCGTTTCAGTCTGATCATTGCTTTTGGTACCGGTGCCGTGCGCGTTGAGGTAGTCGACGTCCTCGGCATTCAGCCCGGCATCGGCAAGGCAGGCGCGCATCGCCGACGCTGGCCCCTCGACAGATGGCGCGGCAATGTGGAAGGCATCGGCGGAAAGGCCGACGCCGGCGATCTCGGCAAGAATTGTGGCACCACGCCTCGTGGCATGCTCGTAGCTTTCCAGCACGGCCATGCCCGCACCCTCGCCCAGCACCAGGCCCTTCCTATCGGCGGAGAAGGGCCGGCAGGTATCGGGTGAAAGCACGCGCATTGCTTCCCATGCTTTCAGCACGCCCCATGCGAAGGGTGCGTCGCTGCCTCCGGAAACCATTACGTCGGCCCGGCCCAGCTTGATCTGGTCCACCGCCGAGGCGATCGCATGGTTGGCCGAGGCACATGCGGAGGTCACCCCGAAGACCGGCCCGCGCAAGCCGAGGCTCAAGCTAAGATGGACGGAAGCGGCGCTGGGCATCACCTTTACTCCAGTGAAGAGTTCAGCACGGATTGCGCTACCCAAAAGCAGTGAGCGGTAAGTTTGTTCTGTTGCGTATGAACCGGTAAATCCGACGCCCACTGTCGCGCCGAAGCGATGGGCATTCCCCTCGTCCCAGGAAAGTCCGGCCTGCCGCATGGCTTCGCGCGCTGCAAGCACGGCGAGCAAGCTGAAGCGGTCCATGGAGATGAGATGCCCCCGGTTGATGTCGTGCTGGGGCAGCGCCTTGATCTCAGCGCCGGTCATGCCCTCCAGGTCATGAAGCTCGGAATTGGCGATCGGGCCGATGGCGGAGCGGCCTTCGCGCATCTCTTTCCACATAGAGGCGGCGTCGGTGCCCAGTCCGCACAGGCCGCCCACTCCGGTGATAACGACGCGCCTGTCCATTCAAGCCTCCTTCGCAAGCAAGCCGCGGACGGCTTCCACGACGTCGCCGACATTCTTGAGATTGGACCAGGCATCGGCCGTGTTCATGTCGATCTTGATGCCGTAGGCCTGCTCCACATCCCAGAGGACGTCCGCCAAACCCAGCGAATCAAACCCGAGCGCGTCCAGTTCCGTGGCGATTGTTATCTCGCCGACGAATGACGTAGGCATTCCCTCACCGCTCTCCGACTCGGCGCGTTTCTTGATCAGGGCAATGACGTCCGTTGCGAATTGATCGGCCATTCTGTTTCCTGTCTTTCTTTCCCGCGTTTCGACCTGGACGCGGCTCAGTTCCTGAGGCGCGCCGCGTCGCGAAAGCCATCACGCTTGGGCAACTGACAAAGCCCAATGCTCATAAAGCCGGATCAGGTCCGGCCGGTGTGTGGCGTAGGTGCAGTATGACGATGTGAGCCGCTACACCGTGCGCGTCTCCCAGTCTGTCCATAGGCTCGGAAGAAGTCGGACCCGGTCAGTTGCAACTCCCTTTCCCAGCACTCCACTGCCCGGTAGAGCGCATGAAAAATCTCCTTTCGGGCGGTTTCTTAAGACGCTCGCCACGCCATGAGGCAGTGGGGGCATCGGTGTGCGTCAGGTGCTTCTGCCCATGCAGGATTCCAGAACATTGATGAAATCGTTTGTTTCGATGAAAGGCATCCACACTTTGGATAGTTGACCACGCGTTTCAAAGATCGTGAACTACATCTCGTCGTTGTGCTCGACGCACTCCCGACAGAGCGCAACCTCATGGGCGCGGCATGCAGGATTAACCGAGCCCAGCCGGTCATGAGTGCGGCCGGCGCTCGGCTGCTCGATTATTTGCGCGATAAGCTCGCGACCATGTCCGCGGAGGTATTCAAACTTAACGCTGCGTCCGGGAGCTCTTGCCCTCCAGTTCGCGACGCTCTCCCGCCCATCCAGTGCTCGTTTATTTCGTCGGATAGTTTGACCCGGCTCTACCGAATCGCCGCTTCAGGATCATTCTTCCCGATTTCGTCACGCTCGTATTTTCTGCCGCGTCCTACACCGATTGGGCGCGAACAAAACTGAGCGCCTTGGAACCCGAACCCGTGCGTCGTGACCGGGAGCATCCGGGGCGAACTCATCCGCTCGGGGGCATCGCATCACCGGACGGCGACAGGCACGGTCGACCGGCATCTCGGCATCGGCTGGGAATTCGTCCATGGTCTGCATTGGCGACGACGCTTCCTGAGGCCACGTAGCCCTTATGCCAAGCTGGGCGCCCGGTTTGCGGCATCCGTGCCTACCCTCTTCGGACCTCGTGGGTTCCAACCGGCGACGAGGCGTGCATAGGCGCCCTCGGCCTGCTCCACCCAGCGGCGCTCTTCTTCCCGGTGGCTCTTTATGTTGTAGGCGTGCGCTCCCTTTTGGCCGCGCACAGCCTTGCTCCCGGCCTTGAGTTCCACATCGCGCAAGCTTCTTGGCATGCAGGGAGGGTCGAGCCTACGCGTAACTCTCGCCCTTCTCAACAGATGACAGATCACGACAGAGAGTTTGCGTGCGGTTGCCACGGCCGCGACATGCTGTCCGCGCCGGGCTCGCACGCCGCAGGGAGAAGGCTCGCAACGGTCCGGGAGCACGAGCGGCCGCCCAGGCCGCCTCGACGAGCATGCCGCGCGCATGACCACGGCCCTGCTTGGTGATCCGCCCATGGTAGGCCGGACCTGGCCGGACTGCTGGACGCTTGGGTTCAACCCGAGATAGGTCACGAGCTTCTGCGGATCGTCGAAGCGCGACACGTCGCCGATCGCCGCCCTTCATCGCCAGCGCGACGGTGATGTCGACGCCGGGAATGGTCATCAGCCGCTTCACGCCTTCATCCTCGAGAGCCGAGCGGACAAGATCGCGTTCGATGACCTGGAGGTCTTCGCCCAATCGGTCGAACTCGCGCAGATGCCCATCGATCGCGAGGCGCTCGTCCTGCGGTACGACCTGCTCGATTACCAGGTCCGACCCTTGGCGCCGCACAGGTCGGCATGCGGGCAGGACGGATCAGGTGGCTATGAAGGATCGACTGGATGACGCTCTTCAATCGAGATCTCTGTCGGACAATCTGATTGCGCCGTGTCACCTGTCGACGCAGAGCCTGCGTCGGCTCGTCCGCAATCCAGACTTCTGGCAAGAAGCCGCTGGCATAGAGCTGCGCAAGAACGTCGGCGTCGATCGTCGTTTTGATCTTGGCATAGGCAACGATAAACACCTGTTTCGGCTTGGCGATCCCCACCTTCTTCACATGCGGCGCAATCACAGCTGCAGCGGACGTCGCGCTGCCGGTGGCCTCGATCACCCCGACATCGTTCGGCGACAGCTTCGCGGCGAACGCCGCCAGCAGATCGCGCCGCATGTCGACGCGGCCGAGTCGCCTGAGCCTGCCCTCCTCCCATGCCACTGCTTCGGCGAAGGCGCGGTGAATATCCAGTCCGATGATAAGCATGCCCGTTCCTCCTTCTTGGCTCGGTCAAAGACGGGAGCTGGCGGGCAACACGACATCTACTGATCCGCGCTCGCAGCGCATCCGGGAAAGTCGCCAGGGGCGGCCATGTAACGAGCTCGGGCTCTCAGCCCACGGTCTATTGACGGCCTGCCTGCACCTTTGTGCTCCCGGTGCCCCACGTCCCGGATGGGCTCACCATAAGGGCGTTCCAAAACAAGAACAGCAGGACGAGAAGACACCACAGATCACATACCGGATAGCGGCAAGGCCAAGCGCTTCGTTCAGATAGGCTTGCGCCAATGGGCTTAGGCCGAGCCTACAACAGCTCTCAAAAACGCTGCCGGACTACTGCATTGGCTCGCCGATACAATTGGCACAGGCCTCACGGCAGCTTAGGATCAAACCGCCCATCAGTCGCCTCGGACTGGAAAGGTGCACCCTATTAGATTCCACGCCCAGCTAGGTCGGGGCCGCCGAAGACGCTGGTTGATAGCCCGGCGCCATCGGCCCGGCGTTTCAAACTGCCAATCTCTGACCTGCACAGTACGAACGATTGCTCGCTTCGGCAGATCACGCGGCTCATATGTCGGACCTTAACGTCATCCATCATAAACTTTTTGCGACAAAAGATTGCAAGAATGCTAAATTGTTAAAGTCGTTTGTTTCGGTTAAAGGCATCCATCCCATGGATGGCTGATGACATGCGTTTCAAAGGACTTGATCTAAATCTCCTCGTTGTGCTCGACGCACTCCTGACGGAGCGTAATCTCTCGGCGGCGGCACGCAGGATCAACCTGAGTCAGCCCGCCATGAGTGCGGCCGTCGCCCGACTGCGCGATTATTTCCGCGATGAACTGTTTACGATAAGAGGTCGCGAACGATTTCTAACCCCGCGTGCGGCAGCATTTGCCCCCGCAGTTCGCGACGCTCTCCAGCACATCCAGTGCTCGATTATTTCTTCGGATCCGTTTGACCCAGCTCGAGCCGATCGCCTCTTCAGGATCATTCTTTCCGATTTCGTCACGCTCGTGTTTTTCGAAAAGCTTGTGGAGCGTATTTCACGGGAAGCCCCCGCCGTCAGCTTCGAACTGCTGCCTGTCGACGATAGCCCCGATGAGCTTCTCCGGCGCGGTGACGTCGATTTTCTAATTCTACCGGATATGTTCACGTCGAGTGTGCATTCAAGCATTGCGCTGTTTGACGAGAAGCTCGTGTGCGTAGGCTGTCCCACAAACAAGCAGCTGCCACAGCAGCTTACATTCGAGAGATACATGTCGATGAGGCACGTCGCGGTCAGGTTCGGGCGTACGATGAAGCCGTCTATCGAGGAATGGTTTTTGCTTGAGCATGGCCTTAAGAGACGTGTCGAGGTCGCCGTGCAGGGCTTCAGCATGATTCCACCTATGGTGTCCGGCACAGCTCGTATAGCGACCATGCCCTTACGGCTGGTCAGGCATTTCGAAAAAACGTTCCCCCTGCGGGTTATCGAACTTCCGCTGCCATTTCCCACATTCACCGAGACCCTCCAATGGCCGGCCCTCCACAATAGCGATCCGGCAAGCATCTGGATGCGGGAGATAATGATACAGGAGGCATCTCGGATGGCTGCCCCGCTGTGAACCCTCGGAAAATTCAGGCGCACCTATAGTCACTACACCTGTCACCATCTACTTTGACGACAATAGCCCTCGCCGGATAAAGTCGATGCTGGCGGCAAGTGCGCCTGCGAGATCGTCCAGAGAATGGACTTCCTCGATCAGCTCGAACGAGAAAGGTCCCGCGTAGCCGCCATCCAGCAGCGCCTGAATCTGGCTGCCATTGTCGGAACCTGCAAGAAAGCGATCGGGGTAAATCCAGAAGGTCGGGTCGTTTACGCTTGAAATGTGCACCAGGCCGGTAAGCTCGCAGAACAGGCATGTCTCCCCGGCCAGGGTGTGGTGGAACGTGTCGTGCACGAGGCGAAAGACGGACTGGCCATCAACCGCGGCAACGGCCTCGGCCGCTTCCTTCTTTGATCGAAGCGAGCAGGTTCGGAAACCCAGCGGCTCGATGAGACCGATCAGACCCCGCGACTGGAGGATTGGCTTGATCTCGTTTAGAGCGAAACGAAGATTGTCCTGGCGCTCGCTATTGGTGGGCCACGAGCTGCGGTTGGCCGGCACCAACACGAGCGTCTCTGCCCCGCACGCCGTCGCATAATCGGCGAGGTTGCTTGCCTCGGCCTGACGCGTTGGAGTCCAGTCGTTGAACCGCTGCAAGGCGTTGACAGAGATGATCGTGACGCCCGCTTCGGTAGCGGCAAACCGAACGTCCGCAGCCGGAATGCCGCGTGCGACAGGATTGCTGAAATGAGGGTAACGGATTTGGACGTCGGTCAGGCCTTGGTCACGGGCAAGCGCGAAAAGCGCACTGACGTCAAGGCGGGGCGCCGCCATGTGATCGAGTGCAAAGCGGGGCGATACCTGGCGCATTGCTTGACTTTCCTTCCATGAAGCGCGGCTGCCATTTCGGCATCCGGCTTCTTTCAAGACGGAACCACGCCGGTTCACAGATCGGACAGAGACGGCCGAGTCAATCGAGCTTTCCTTTCATCGGTGAAAGGAAAATGGGCGCTCATGATAGAAATCCATCAAGGTCAAATATTTTCCGGAAGATAAATGTCGAACGGCAGAAATGTCTGCCCCGGGCTCTCCGCGACGCCGGCTTTGATGGCCCGCTCCATTGCCATTATCAGCTCCTGGCAAAGTCGGCGCATTGGCGTGCCGACCGCCATCGTCAAGATGTCATCCGCAAGCGCCCCACGTGACTGCGGCGTCATTTCACTCACGATCGCGACGAGATCCTGACCGCTCCCCTCTTCTCGGAGCGCGGAAATTGCTCCCTCTATACCCCCGCCGGCCATATAGAAGCCGACGAGCTCTGGTTCCCGCTGCATAAGATCCAGCAATTTTTCGTAAGTGAGCTGCCGTTCATCAAGGTTCACGAGCGGATCAAGCACCTCGAATTTGGGCGCGTTCTCACGAAAATAGGCACGAAAGGCCGTTTCCCGCGTCGCATGCGCCTGGAAGCGATGGCTTCCGACAAACACCGCCACCTTGCCGGGCCGTTTTGCGGCCTTGGAAAACACCCAAGCGGCAGTCCGTCCGACCTTGCTGTTGTTGAGGCCGATGTAGCCCTCGCGCACGCCATCGGCGAAGTCGGATAACAGCGAAAATACCGGGATACCTTTCGCCTTGAGCTCCTCGACTGATGCTGTGATTTTCGGGTGATCGGCCGCCACCATGGCGATCGCCTGGCAGCGGCTTCCAAGGTCCTTAAGAAGCGGGAGCAGGTCACGCGGCAAATGTGACTGCGCGAACTCGATGATCGGAAGGCCGTGGAAGGATTTAGCCATACTGACCGACTCTTCAATATTGCGAGCGAAATCTTGGTAAAAATCGTGGGCAGGTTTTCTCAAGATGAAGCCCAGCTTGTAGTGCGGCAGGTGCTGCTGCAAGCGCTGTTTGATGAGACCGGCAGCATGATAGCCGATCGCGTGCGCGGCCGCATGGACCCGCTGGGCGGTCTCCTCTCGCACCGGAAGGCGGACGTTCAGAACCCGATCGACTGTTGCTACGCTGACTCCGGCTTCGCGGGCGAGATCGGCAATTGTGACGCGCTTTCCCCTAGCGATTCTGATCGGCCGGTCCTCCGTCATCCGGTGCGATCCCGCGACGGCTTGGGGCGGCAAGCTGAAATAGTTACCACACCCCACGGTTGATAACGCATTCGACGAACAGCGCTCCATGCGGACCCAGATGAGTTTCCGTGAACCGTTCGTTTGCTTAGGGGCTTCATGGTGTTGTATTACTCTCCGCGTTAGTACACTATTTCCAGCGCTCTTTGGAGGCCGGCAATTCGACTGCTGTGAAGGCCGTGACTTACACGTCGCGCTATTGCTTGCTTGCGGGGAGCCCGTTTGATGTAACCCTAACCGCGGAAAGCGGCTTCCATCCGGGACTGGTCCAATTCGCCTTCCCAGCGAGCGACAACGAGCGATGCCACCGCATTACCGACTAAATTCGTCAGCGCGCGGCATTCCGACATGAAGCGGTCCACGCCAAGAATTAGAGCCATTCCGGCAACGGGAACACTCGGCACGACAGACAGAGTAGCGGCCAATGTGATGAAGCCGGCGCCGGTGACGCCTGCCGCACCCTTCGAGGAAAGCATCGCAATTAGCAGCAGGAGGATCTGATCGGCAATTGACAAATCTGTGTTCGTCGCCTGCGCGATGAAGAGGGCGGCGATCGTCATGTAGATATTGGTGCCGTCCAGATTGAATGAGTATCCAGTAGGGATGACGAGACTTACGACCGAACGCGCGGCGCCGGCCTTCTCCATCTTCTCCATGAGCGAGGGCAGCGCGGCCTCCGAGGAGGACGTTGCCAGGACAAGCAGCAGCTCGTCCTTGATGTAGCGGACAAGAGAAAAGATCGAGAAGCCGTTGCAGCGGCAGACCACGCCGAGAACCCCGAACACGAAGAGGAAGGCGGTCAGATAGAACGTCGCGACCAGTATCGCGAGGTTGGCCACCGAACCGATTCCGTATTTGCCGATCGTAAAGGCCATAGCGCCGAAGGCGCCGATGGGTGCAGCCTTCATCAGAATGCCGACGAGCTTAAAAATGGGGGCGGTGAGCGCCTGGAGAAAGGTAACGACCGGCCTGCTCGTCTCTCCGGTCATCGCCAGAGCAATGCCGAACAAGACCGAGAAGAACAAGACTTGCAGGATGTCGCCTTCCGCGAAGGCACTGGCAATCGTTGACGGGATGATGTTCATCAGGAAGCTGGTCACGGACTGCTCGTGAGCCGTGGCCACATAGCCCTTAACGGCTTCGACATCGAGCGAGGCCGGATCGATGTTGAGGCCGGCGCCAGGCTGAACGATATTCGCGACAATCAGCCCGACAACGAGTGCAAGCGTCGAGAAGGTAAGGAAATAAACCATCGCCTTGGCGGCAACTCGGCCGACCTTCTGCAGATCGCTCATGCCGGCAATGCCGGTCGCAATTGTCAGGAAGATGACAGGTGCGATAATCATCTTGATGACTTTGATGAAGGCATCGCCGAGCGGCTTCAGGCTTTGGCCGGTTTCCGGATAGAGGTAGCCAATTGCGGCTCCAAGGACCATGGCGGCAAGTACCTGCACGTAGGTCCGGGCAAAATGGCGCTTGCGGGGCGCTGCGATCGCGCGGGGGACTCTTGGAACCAACATCGTTTCTCTCTCCCTGACCGGATCGGGGTGGGGGCTCCTCCTTCTCCCATGCTGCGCTCCGGTCGAGCGCTGCTGTCATCTCGGAGCAAGCGCCGTGCCAACTGGACGCCTGTCCCGTCCAGCGAGATTGGTGCAGTTGCGCACTGGAACCCTCCACCTTGCCGGAATTCTGCACTCGAGGCTCGCCAAAGATCGCGTCTGAGGAAGTGCTTCATCAGAGAGGGAATTGACCAGGTCGCCTTGCGCCCGTGCCCTTTGATGTTCGCCGCAGATCGACTGCCGGTTGCCTTGGTGACTTTGGTTTGTCAGTTTTGGAACGGAATGCGCGCAAACTGCAGGATATCCTACACGCCCATCAGAGCACGCGGTACAAGCGATTAAGCGTAGGAGCGCATTGAATCTCCGAGGTCAAAAAATCTTGAATAAGGTCCGCGTGCGAAGTGAATCCGCAACTCGTCAAAGTTCTCCACCGTTTGATCAAGCGGTCGCGTTTCCTGGCGCTGCAAGATGGCGTTATCTGATGGCTCAAGCGCTGGAACGCCCAGGAAATCCCAAACCGCTCCCAAGCATTGGGCAGGTTCGTGAAGTAGGCTCTCGTATTCCATTACAAGCAGGTTGGTCGACGTGAAGGAGTCCATAACGCGAGCGTGAAAATCGTCGGCGGCTTTGAAATAAGCCTCACAGTCGGCGATTGACAACCTGACGCTCGGTGGCCGAGCGGTATCGTTGTCCGAGCTGAACTTCAGCCACTGACCGCTTTCCCTGGCCTGCACAAAGGATCGGAGCGATTCCAATACGTTTCGGCGAACAACGAGGATGACCTTGAGTGCTGGCCAACGAGCTAATTCCGCAAAGAATGCTGGACGCTCGCGAAACTGAGGTTCATTGATCTTGCAGCCAAGATGCGTCACATTCTTGTAGTCGCGCATAGGGCAGCGCACATAGGCAAGCTCAAGAAGCTCGCGATCCGTGCCTAGCAGGCGATCCGTGCTGGGCCAATTGGGATCATATTCGTTTAGCAACTCACCGTTACTCAGAACGGTCGGATGCTCGTTTAGCAATTCTTCTAAATAGTGTGTTCCGGTCCTTGGCATAGCAAGGATCACAAAAGGCTCAGGAGTTGGTTCGTTGTGGGTCATTGCATGTGTATCCAACTAAATAATGGCCGCGACGGTCTGGGGACGCGCACAAGAAGCTTGGCTGCTATCGCTTGAACGCTCCGGGTGGGTCCGCGCGCCTCACCACCCAGCCTGTACTCCGAGGTGTGGTCGCGAAGATGGGCGCGTGCCTGCAGCGGCTGGGTGGCGCCCGGCTTCGGCGTTGTTGTACCACTCGCGATTCCTGGCACACGCATGCCTCCGGGCCGCTGGGGGCAGTTTGCAATCCGGCATTGCGGACCTCCTTCTCGTTGATGGGCGTAGGTAAGCGTCAACGCATTAGTCGTCGATGAAACAGTCCAGCCGACAGAAAAAAAGGCAATACAGCGAACATGCAAAGTGCGCCTATATGCAGCCCTACATTGTCGCCCAGGCGGCCGAGCATCACCGGACGGATTAGATCGATAGAATTCGCCAGCGGCGAGAAGGCCGCAATCTGCTGAAACACTCCTGGCAATTGGCCGACTGGAAAAACCGCGCCCGAAAGGAACAGCATGGGTGTGATGACAAGCGTCTGATAGAAAATAAAATAGTGATAACTGGGCGCGAGCGCGATGACGAGCATGGCCAGGCTCGCAAAGGCGAACCCGGTGAGAGCGATGACCGGCAGCACGTAGAGAACCGACGTCCACGCGGCATAACCTAGCGCGGCGGCAACAATCGCAATTGTCGTACCGGCCAGAAAGGCCTTTGTGGCTGCCCAGGTCAATTCACCGAGAACGATGTCGCCGAGGGTAAGTTGTGTGTGCAGGATTGCTTCCCAAGTGCCCTGATCGCGCATTCGACCGAAAACCGCGTAAATTGTTTCGAAGGTTGATGCTGTCATCGCGCTCGTCGCAACCATGCCGGCTGCCAGAAAGGCGATGTAGGATGCACCTTCGATGCGGCCTACCAACAGTCCAAGGCCAGTGCCGAGCCCGAAAAGGTAAATCATCGGATCAGCAAGGGTGCCGAGCATTGAAGCAAATGCCACCTTCTTCCATGCCAGATGATTGCGGCGCCACACCGCGATCCAGTTCCAGGCGTTGGCGGGTAGAGCGGCCGCAAAACGTTCACCCATTGCTCACTTCTCCATCTCACGTCCGGTTAACCTCAAGAAAACGTCCTCCAGACTGGGTGGACGCTCTAGAATACGCAGACCCGCTCGACCGCGAAGCTGGATGCGCACATCCTCCGGCTCAGGCGCATAGCAAAAGAGCGTCTCGCCGCTTACCTCGACACGCTGAACGTACGGTCTGATCAGCGAAATCAGCTCCTGTGGATTGCCGCCGAAGATCTCGATCACGTTGCACCCAATGTACTCGTCGATCAGCGCATGAGGACTGCCCTCGGCGATCTTGCGTCCCCGCTCGAGAACACACAGCCGATCACAAAGCCGCTCAGCCTCTTCCATGAAATGGGTGGTCAAAATGATCGTTTTTCCGCTCGCCAGCAGGAAACGAAGTCGCTCCCAGATCAGATGGCGGGCATGCGGGTCGAGGCCGGTCGTGGGCTCATCCATCACAAGCAACTGGGGGTCGTTGATCAGAGCACGTGCCAGCGTCAGGCGCCGCTTCATCCCGCCGGATAGCAGGCCGACACGTGAATCCGCCTTGCTCTCAAGGCGAGCGAACTCGAGGAGCCGTGGGATGACGGCGTTGATCTCTCTTGTACTCATGCCGAAGTAGCGCCCGAACACCAACAGGTTCTCGCGTACCGTAAATTCCAGGTCGAGATTGTCGAACTGCGGGACCACGCCTATGCCCTTGCGGGCCAAGCGGCTGCGTGCCGGCACTGGTAGACCGAGGACTGTTATATCACCCGCGTCAGGCCGGGTCATACCGAGGAGCATACGCGCAATCGTGCTCTTGCCTGCGCCGTTCGGCCCCAGCAGACCGAAGCACTCTCCCGATGCAACGGTGAAGGACAGCCCGTCCACAACGAGCTTGTTTCCGAATAATTTGGTTACGCCGGTAAGGTCGATTGCTACATTGGACATGCGTCTATCTCAAGCGGAATGAGTCCGATTGGCCACCGGCAGCTTACTTGCGAATTCTGGTTCAGAGCAGGCCACCGCCTTGAGATGGCACCTTTGGAAAGTCGCGGCCGGAGCGACGCGTGTATCGCTTCCGCCAAAGAATAACGTCAAGATGCCACGTGTCGCTTCCAGATAGTTCCCGTTCTGACCATAGGTAACTCGAAAGCTTCACCCCGTGTCGACTGACACAACTTACTCGGTCACTCGGCGCTGCAAGGCCGTCAGACTTCACCAGCTGTGAGCGAAAGATCTGCAGTATGAAGTGACTCCGCAATTCCAGAATTGCCCGCAGCATTTGCTCCGGCAAGCGGCATCGCGCTTGTGATTTCCTTTGTGCTCCTGTTGGGCAGGGGAACACTTTTACGCGACAGCCAATCGCTATTGCTCAATGTACACAGGGCGTAAGCCTTCAAGGGGATCAACAGGAATATCCTGATTAACGCGTGCATTGAATAGCCGATGAATCGAAGCTGCCGAGTGCGGAAAGATAACACCGTAGATCTGATTATGGTCATCGTGACAATAGCCAGCACCGTCCACCAATTTACTGTATGTGAAAATAGTAGCTCACCGAGCGCCGTTACTACCGCGATGCCGAGCAACAATGGGCCGAGATTCTCTCCCATCACATCCAAAGTTAGATAGCGATCCAGGCCACGCAGTAGACCTCGCGCAAGCATCGTGTCCCGGAAGGTGCTTCGTGCCCAGCGGAGTTGTTGGCGCAAATAAGGTCCCATCTTGTCCGGAACGACTGTCGCCGCGACGGCACCTGGAACGTACTCGGTTCGAAAGCCTGCTTTCAGCATGAGGATCGTAAGATGACGGTCTTCACCGAAGTCGCTTGGTTTCCCCCTGAACAGCTGCGTCTCGTATTGATCCAGCAGAGAAAGGAGACAAGACCGGCGGTACATTGCACATGGGCCGCAGCAGCACATGACCGCACCAAAGCGACCTTGCGCCGCGCGCTCCTCATTGCAAGCCAGCCAGTATTCCATATCGATCAATCGGGTCAACCAAGTGTCGCTGCGGTTGTATGCCGTCAGCTGGCCCATGGCCGCTCCGACCATGGAATCCCGCATTTTTACTGCAAGCTTTGTGATGACGTCGGACGCAAGTGTCGTGTCAGAGTCGACGCTGAGCACGAAATCTCCAGATGAGCGGCGGATGGCGGCGATCTGCGCCTTGCGTTTGCCAACATTCTCGCGGAGCAGAATGAAATTGAATCTCGGGTCGCCCTCGTAGGCGTGATGTACCGGGATGACGGCATTACGATTTCCAGAACCGTCGTCAACCAGATAGACCTGAAATGTTCCGGCGTAATCTTGATTTGCAATGGAAGCTAAACACGCCGCGAGTGTGCGCGGGTCCTCATTGTAGCAGGGGATAATGACATCCACGCTCGGCCAACGGTCGGATCCGAACAAGCTTTCCGACGGCGGCGTAACATTTTCCGGTTGGGAGTAGACCGCTTGCATGCCTCTGTAAACAGTCGAGAGCACCGCATAAGACGAAACGGCAACAGTACTGGCTGTGGTGAGAAGGTCCATAGGATCTCTGTTTGTTCAGGGGTGTTGAGGAAGTGATCGGATTACAAATCCGCGGCCGTGCAATTCTGGAATTAGGCGTGACAACGCTGTCACCGTCTGGTCGCGCAGACTGGCTTGATTGCCTGGTTGCAATTCGTCGGGAGCGCACCCGTCGTGCAACAGCACGATTGCGCCCGGCCGGATATCGGCGAGCACTCTGTCGACGATGGCGTCAACGCCGGGGCGAGACCAGTCGCGTGGATCAATGGACCAATGGACGGGCGCCAATGCCGCACCCGCTGATGCAGCGATTACTTCTTCGGTCCAGATGCCATACGGTGCACGAAAGTACCGAACCATGGCCTGCGGGCAAGCCATCCCTATGACTCTGTTTGCCTCAACTATCTGGCAGTCGACTTCGACGGACCCGCATTTGGCCAGGTCCGGATGAGTCATCGTGTGGTTGGCTATACCGTGCCCGTCTGTAATAATTCGGCGAACGAGTTCCGGCTCGTCGGCCGCGTAGGCCCCAACAACGAAGAAGGTCGCCGTCACCTGATGTTGCGCCAGCACATTGAGTATCTGCGGTGTGAAAAATGAATTGGGACCATCGTCAAACGTCAGATAGACGCTGCGCTCTGCAGTGCCATCGGCATTGTCACTCTGCCCTTCGCATATGTAGTCCAGAGGCTTCATAGTTCCGGACCGTTCCGGTCGATCAGGGTACCGGACGGCCACTCGTCCATCGAGCGTCCGATCGGCGAAACCAACACGAGTACGTCTTCCAGGCGCGTGGGCGGCAGGTCGGGATGCACATCTGGACGGGTCGATCGTACGCGAACGCCCGACACAATGTTCGCGAGGCCGGCTCTGCAGAATCTTTCGACATGGTTTCGCAGCGCGTGCCGAACCGTGCCGAAAGCGAATGGAACACCCAACTGATGGAGCACTGGGTACGCCACGCGCATCGAAAAACCGATTCCGAGCCCTTCAAGATCCGGACGAACCGCGTACAGGCCCAATTCAGCGACGATCAAGTCGACCTCGCCAACTTTGATGAAGCGCCGCAGCATGCCGATGTGAGCCGCTACCCCATGCGCGTCGTAGCCGATTGCGCGGAATTCCGGCCTCGCGCCGGCCCAACTGCGGCCGCCTTCGAATGGCTCCGCGTTGAAGGCGCCAGTCCGTCCATAGGTCTTTCGAAAAAAGTCGGAGAGTTCGACATGGTCGGCCAGTTGCAGCTCATTTTCCCAGCACAACTTCCAATCGACATTCGGGCGCATGGAAGACCTCACCTTGGAGCTGTCTGGTTGAGATAAATGTCCAAGCATTGGTTAAATAATTGGCATCGCACCAACGGGGCGTAACTTGTGGAGACCGCCGAAAGACCAAGCCGTAATGCAGATGCGACTGACTTTGTGCGCCCCGCACACCAGATGATGCTCCTCGGATCCAACGCAACCATGGGAACTACCTATCTTTCCAACTTGAAGCGCCTCTATGGGACCTGCAGCAAAAACGGTAAAATCCTTTGTTTAGATGAAAGGTATCCACGCTTTGGATAACTGGGCGAATGCGTTCCATATGGCTGGTCAATTATCGTCGTCACGCTCGAGGCACTTCTGACGAAGCGCAAAGCTCACGCCCGCGGCACGCGCGGCCGTTGCCGGGCCGCGCGATTATCTCCGTAAGAGCCGAGCGGAGCTCAGACACGACGATTGATCAGAATCTGATTCGCGGGTTCAGTATCTCTTTCGTGTATCCAGCTCTGGGCTGTCCTTTGGCGGGAGTTAGGTTCGCCCAGGTTCTGAGCCTGGGGCGTCGGCCCGTTCGCCGCACAGGCTCCTTCGCACATCGTCGAGGCCGAGAAAGAGGGGGCCACACAGCTCCCCCTGTACTTTCCACCACCCGACACCAGCGCTCACCCAGGGCGCCGGCCTTGCTCACCTCAACGGATAGCGCACTCGCGCCGCTTCACGATTAAAAGAATTCTACAAGCAGATGCCTGTTTGATCGTGAGACGTCCGCTGCCAATTCCCGCATCGCAGAGGCAGCCAATAGCGCTCGCTTCACATAGTGGTCCGGCAAGCAGCTAGATACGACAGGTGACCTCAAATGAGGCGTCTTGCATGGCTTCTACACCTGCCTGAATGCCAGAACTGCGTTCGTACCGCCCATGGCGAAGGCGTTGCTCATGGCGACGCGCACCTTGCGCTCGCGCGGCACATTGGGTGTGATGTCGAGGTCGCAAGCGGGATCTGGCTCGCGATAGTTGGCGGTCGGCGGCACGACGTCCTCTTGGATTGCCATCACGCAGGCGATCATTTCAAGCGCGCTCGCTGCGCCGAGGCAATGCGCGTGCGTGGACTTGGTGGAAGAGATGGACATCAAATAAGCGTGGTTTCCAAACACACGCTTGATCGCCGCCGTTTCAGTCTGATCATTGCTTTTGGTACCGGTGCCGTGCGCGTTGAGGTAGTCGACGTCCTCGGCATTCAGCCCGGCATCGGCAAGGCAGGCGCGCATCGCCGACGCTGGCCCCTCGACAGATGGCGCGGCAATGTGGAAGGCATCGGCGGAAAGGCCGACGCCGGCGATCTCGGCAAGAATTGTGGCACCACGCCTCGTGGCATGCTCGTAGCTTTCCAGCACGGCCATGCCCGCACCCTCGCCCAGCACCAGGCCCTTCCTATCGGCGGAGAAGGGCCGGCAGGTATCGGGTGAAAGCACGCGCATTGCTTCCNATGCTTTCAGCACGCCCCATGCGAAGGGTGCGTCGCTGCCTCCGGAAACCATTACGTCGGCCCGGCCCAGCTTGATCTGGTCCACCGCCGAGGCGATCGCATGGTTGGCCGAGGCACATGCGGAGGTCACCCCGAAGACCGGCCCGCGCAAGCCGAGGCTCAAGCTAAGATGGACGGAAGCGGCGCTGGGCATCACCTTTACTCCAGTGAAGAGTTCAGCACGGATTGCGCTACCCAAAAGCAGTGAGCGGTAAGTTTGTTCTGTTGCGTATGAACCGGTAAATCCGACGCCCACTGTCGCGCCGAAGCGATGGGCATTCCCCTCGTCCCAGGAAAGTCCGGCCTGCCGCATGGCTTCGCGCGCTGCAAGCACGGCGAGCAAGCTGAAGCGGTCCATGGAGATGAGATGCCCCCGGTTGATGTCGTGCTGGGGCAGCGCCTTGATCTCAGCGCCGGTCATGCCCTCCAGGTCATGAAGCTCGGAATTGGCGATCGGGCCGATGGCGGAGCGGCCTTCGCGCATCTCTTTCCACATAGAGGCGGCGTCGGTGCCCAGTCCGCACAGGCCGCCCACTCCGGTGATAACGACGCGCCTGTCCATTCAAGCCTCCTTCGCAAGCAAGCCGCGGACGGCTTCCACGACGTCGCCGACATTCTTGAGATTGGACCAGGCATCGGCCGTGTTCATGTCGATCTTGATGCCGTAGGCCTGCTCCACATCCCAGAGGACGTCCGCCAAACCCAGCGAATCAAACCCGAGCGCGTCCAGTTCCGTGGCGATTGTTATCTCGCCGACGAATGACGCAGGCATTCCCTCACCGCTCTCCGACTCGGCGCGTTTCTTGATCAGGGCAATGACGTCCGTTGCGAATTGATCGGCCATTCTGTTTCCTGTCTTTCTTTCCCGCGTTTCGACCTGGACGCGGCTCAGTTCCTGAGGCGCGCCGCGTCGCGAAAGCCATCACGCTTGGGCAACTGACAAAGCCCAATGCTCATAAAGCCGGATCAGGTCCGGCCGGTGTGTGGCGTAGGTGCAGTATGACGATGTGAGCCGCTACACCGTGCGCGTCTCCCAGTCTGTCCATAGA
>NZ_SRUZ01000002.1:657865-972260 GCF_004791165.1 Mesorhizobium sp. M8A.F.Ca.ET.218.01.1.1
CATCACGCTTGGGCAACTGACAAAGCCCAATGCTCATAAAGCCGGATCAGGTCCGGCCGGTGTGTGGCGTAGGTGCAGTATGACGATGTGAGCCGCTACACCGTGCGCGTCTCCCAGTCTGTCCATAGACTCGGAAGAAGTCGGACCCGGTCAGTTGCAACTCCCTTTCCCAGCACTCCACTGCCCGGTAGAGCGCATGAAAAATCTCCTTTCGGGCGGTTTCTGTTCTGCCCATGCAGGATTCCAGAACATTGATGAAATCGTTTGTTTCGATGAAAGGCATCCACACTTTGGATGGTTGACACGCGTTTCAAAGATCGTGAACTACATCTCGTCGTTGTGCTCGACGCACTCCCGACAGAGCGCAACCTCATGGGCGCGGCATGCAGGATTAACCGAGCCCAGCCGGTCATGAGTGCGGCCGGCCGGGTCGGGCGATAGGCAGTCATGCCCTGCCCTTCCTGCGGGTCAAGCACTCCGAAAAAACATTTCCCCCATAAATGCTAGATCTTCCGTTGCCTTTTCGCGGGCTTCTGCGTGAGGTGAGGCACGCCATCCATGGCATGTGGCACACGCACGCGATGCCAGTGCACGGTCGTTTTCTCGGCAAGGCCGTTCTCTACCTCGACCCGCACGCGCTCGCCCTGACGGACCCGGATTTCCGGGCCTGGAACGGGCCTTCGGCGCGCAATCGAGCCCGGTTCACCCGGCCCAATGGCGTCCACTTTGGGGGCGCATGCACTGCAGACCCGCTGGACCTGATCCGGGAGAGGATGGGCGCGGCGATTGGAATAGCTATGAAAGCGCATCGGACCGTGGAACTGCGCGCGCAGACTTTCGGAGGAAGGCTCGCTTTTAAACGTTATCGTGCAACTCTGACCGTTCTTCGCCTTGGCGGGTGCCGCGGAAGAATCCCGGGTTCTGCGAGCGCTGCGAGAACACCTGCGGTCGATCCTGTACCACAATCTCGCGAAGCTCGATGCTCTCTACAAACGATGTCTTGGATTCTCACGCCCTTATTTCAGCACTTCGCTCGCTTGCCCGACTCGGCCGCGGTCAGCCTTCACCGCCAATTTTATTGGCGCAGCGACGTTCCTATCGGTTCAGGCGAAGCTTCTTGAACCTGCCGCTCTCTCGTTGCCCTGGCACGATTAATCGTCCTCTCAGTCTGTCATTGGCGGAGTCGCTCCTGAGGCGCGCGCCGGCGAGTTCGAGGAGCGCGTGGCTATCTCCTCGGTCCAGCCGGATTCCGCTGCGCGCTCAGCCAATTCCTGGAAGGCCGATTCCAAGGCGAGCTGGCATTGAAGGCCGCGGTCCGGATGGTCGACTAGCTTGGTTCCACGATCGCAATGCTTGATCGCTTCATTGCAGGCCATGGGCTCTCGCCCTCTCCTTTTGCCACACGAGGCGCCAGCTCACGTGTTGTGCGCCCCGGCAACCGCTTTCACCAGCCGCTCCAGCGATCCCGCGCGCTCCAGCTCCGCAAAGAATGATGCGGCGTGACGCTACCCAGCCGGTGCTTCTCGGCCATTTGCACACATAGGGATAGTCGACCATGAAATCGGACCGAGGCGAGGCGTTGGACGTTTCAGTCTTGGTCTGAATGCGCCGCCCACGAGCCGATCGGCCTTCTCGATGATTTGGCGCACCCTCGTTGTCGACAAGCCATGTTCCTGAGCCAGGTCGGCGAAACTCTTGCCCTTCAGAAAGCCGTCGACCAGGGCTATGTTCCTATCGACGGTCGGCTAAATCCCAGCAGGCGCGCGCAGTTTTCCGGCATCATTCCGTTTGTTCATCCGCTTGTCCGCGCCCCCTGCAAATCCTACCGGGCCAAATCGGTGCTTGGAAGACCCACTCATGTCATGGCCTCGGGAAAGTACAAGGCCGACGGTTATGTGAATACGAAAGATGCTGGCGATCACCATGATCGTTGGTGACCGCTGACCTCCCCAATGTCGGCTTCGACGGCACACCGGGAGCTCTCGGCAATGTTGAATAATTCCGTTTGAAGATGGTTGACTTCGTCGTCGAGGCTCGATCCATCAGGATCGGTATCGACGATTCTATATTTGAGAAACCCAAATTCGTTTGACTCGCGCAATTCGCTGTACGGCGTATCATCGCAAGCGCGGGATTCCGACATCCTGCGAAGTGCCCGCGTTGCTGGAATCGATTTTGCGGAAGTAAAAAGGCCCCGGCGCTGGGTCGGCGCGCAGGGCCTTCAGGCATGTACGAGCTACCAGCATGTCCAGTTATGATCGTGCGCTATCATAATGAACAAACGGTGAATGATCGCTATCCGAGGTGCAGGGCGGGCGAGATGGTGGGGCGGTGGGGGACCTGTACCGCTGCAGCGGGGCCACGAGCAGCGACTCGAGCCATGCGCCACGCTGCAGGACCTCGATTTCGGGCCAAGCCTCGAGCCCGCAACTCGCCTTGCTTCTCGGAAATCATAAGGCTTTGTGGGGCGGTTAAGCAGCGCGATATGGCCGCGGCGATACGAAGTTTTCATCTTTACCCTGTTCAGACGGTCAGGCTGCCTTCGCCGCCGGCTTGGCTGCCTTGACATGGGTTATACTGCGGCGACCGTCGACGCCGATCGGAACGTCACCGTCAACCGTAGCGCGACGCACAACCCGGTGCTGGTCGCCATAGTCGTTGACCGCATAATGCTGGTTAGCACGGTTGTCCCAGATAGCGACGTCGCCTACTTGCCAGCGCCACCGCACGGTATTTTCCGGGGCAGTGACGTAGGACTGGAACACCTCGTAGAGTTTGGCGGAATCGCTCTTGGAAAGGCCGACGAGGCGCTGCACGAAATTGCCGAGCAGCAGCGACTTCTCCCCGGTTTCCGGATGGACGCGCACGACCGGATGCTCGGTCTCGTAGATCGTCGATGTGAAAACTTCCTCGAAGTGCTTCTTCTCTTCGGCTGTGGCGCGCGGGCGCACGGCTGCGTAGTCGTAGGCATTGCTATGAATAGCCCACAGATTGTCCGCCAATATTTTGAGCGGCGCCGGCAGATTCTCGTACGCGGCGTGCGTGTTGGACCAGATCGTGTCGCCCCCCGCCGCCGGAATGACGACGCCACGTAGGACCGAGAATTTCGGATAGGCATCGACGAAAGTCACATCGGTATGCCACTGGTCTGCCCTGCCACCGCCACGGCCGGAATCGAGATTGAGGATTGAGGCCGTGCCGGCTGCCGGCCCCTGCGTGGGATGAGGTACAAGGTTACCCAGACGCCGCGCGAACAATTCCTGCTCCGCATCGTCGAGATGCTCCTGGCCGCGGAAGAAGATCACCTTGTGTTTTAGAAGAAGCTGGTTGATGGCTGCTATCGCTGCGTCCGAAAGGTCTCCACCAAGGCGAACTCCTCTGATTTCAGCTCCAACACGGCTGGTCAGCGGTACAACGTCGGAGTCAGGAATTCTCTTCGTCAAGCTCGAAAGCCAAAATCCCGGCGGATCGATCAAGGATCGCATTGCGTTGTCGATGATCGTTAATGCCGAACAGCGTGGCCAGCTCGCGCCGGGCGGTACAATCATCGAAGCGACCGCTGGCAACACAGGGCTCGGCCTGGCCTGGCGGCACGAAGCGCGTGATCGCGTGTCCAAAAGCTGACAGCGTCAGACAAATGTCAGGTTCATTACAACCAACATCTGGGCACTGACGAGGTTTTTCGAAGCAATGGGCGCTAACTGCGCGCTGAGCGCGTTGGCATGGCTTTTGAGACTGAGTGACTGTGACTGCACTTAATGGGGCAAGACGAGCGATGCGCTCCTCCCTGAACCCGTGTGCCGTCTCTGAGAGGAAACCAGCTCGTGCAGAAACCTTTGGAAATAGCTTTGGACCGCAACGTGGTATTGCAGATGGAGTCCCCGGCTCCTTCGATTAGAGTCGAGAACTGGCTGCATGGCGAGCCCCTCACGAGCTTTGAGCCCGGCAAGTGTACATAGTCGAATTTTGGGCAACTTGGTGCGGCCCATGTGTGGACGGGATGCCCCATCTGATCCAGCTGCAGGGCGTCGCCAGGCGCGCCATCTGGACAGCAGGAGCTGGACTATGGGCAAGGTAACAGGCTTTCTCGAAATCGACCGGCAGGTGCACAAGTACCAGCCGGCCTCCGACCGCATCCGGCATTTCCGTGAATTCACGCTGCCGATGTCGGACAAGGAGGTCGAGAAACAGGCCGCGCGCTGCATGGATTGCGGCATTCCGTTCTGCCACGGGCCAACGGGCTGTCCCATCCACAACCAGATCCCGGACTGGAACGACCTCGTCTACAATGGCGACTGGGACAATGCGATCCGCAACCTGCATTCGACCAACAATTTCCCGGAATTCACCGGCCGCATCTGCCCCGCACCTTGCGAGGAAGCCTGCACGCTGAACCTCGAGGACATTCCCGTCGCCATCAAGACGGTCGAGCAGGCGATCGCCGACAAGGCTTACGAGACCGGCCATATCAGGCCCTATCCGCCGGAGAAGAAGACCGGCAAGCGCGTCGCCGTCATCGGCTCCGGCCCGGCCGGCATGTCGGCTGCCCAGCAGCTCGGCCGCGCCGGCCACGACGTCCATGTCTATGAGCGCGAGAGCCGGCCCGGCGGGCTGATGCGTTACGGCATTCCCGACTTCAAGATCGAGAAGCACTATATCGACCGGCGCATCGAGCAGATGCAGGGCGAGGGCGTCACCTTCCATTGCGGCGTCAATGTCGGCGTCGACAAGCCGGTTGCCGAGCTGCTCGCCGAACATGACGCGGTGCTTTATTGCGGCGGTTCCGAAACGCCGCGCGCGGCCGGCATTCCCGGCGACGATCTCGGCGGCGTGCATGACGCGATGCCCTATCTGGTGCAGCAGAACAGGCGTGTCGGCGGCGAACCGATCCAGTCGGTGGCGTGGCCGTCGCATCCGATCCTCGCCGGCGGCCAGCATGTGGTCGTCGTCGGCGGCGGCGATACCGCGTCCGACTGCGTCGGCACCGCCTTCCGCCAGGGCGCGGTCCGCGTCACCCAGCTCGACATCCGTCCGCAGCCGCCGGAAAAGGAAGACAAGCTTTCGGTCTGGCCCTACTGGGCGACCAAGATGCGCACCTCGTCCTCGCAGGCCGAAGGCGCCGAGCGCGAGTTTCAGGTGGCGACGCTCGAGTTCATCGGCGAAGACGGCCAGCTGACCGGGGTCAAATGCTGCGAGGTCGACGAAAAGCGCAAGCCGATCGCCGGCAGCGAATTCGTCATTCGTGCCGATCTCGCGTTCATCGCCATCGGCTTTGCCGGGCCAGCCGCTCGCGGGCCGGTGTCGGAACTGGCCGGCCAGATGAAGATCGCCATTGACAGCCGCCGCTCGAAGAATGTCGAGGCCAATGACCGGGACTACAGGACCAGCGTCGAAAAGCTCTATGCGGCGGGCGACGTGCGGCGCGGCCAGTCGCTGGTCGTCTGGGCGATCCGCGAGGGCCGCCAGGCGGCGCGCGCCATCGATGAGGCGCTGATGGGATCGAGCGTGCTGCCGCGCTGAGTCCGTCTCGAGACCCTACTTGTGCGGCCACCTGAAGGCGCTTTCCGCCCTTCCGCTGCCCCGGGCAGCTTACGGACTGATCGCCGTGGTCGTTTCGGTTGTGGCCCCGGCCGCAGGCTGCCGCCTTGGCGGCCAAGAAAAATCGTCGGCGCGGCCGGGCGAAGCAGCGCTGGGTTTAAGTGCTTGGGGTGACACGGCGTGATCTCCGCCGTTGGCGGGAACAGGGCAGTGCAATAGTACTGCCCTGTTCCTTTTGATCAGAGGCCAGTGCGGATTTCTTCGGCAAGCGCCCTCAACGTCGTCTCGACGTCATCGCCGTTTGCCATCTTCTGCATCGCCACGGCCCATGCGTTCATGGCTTCGCCGAAGCCGACACGCGGTGTGAAAGCCAGCGCGGCTTGATCCTGTATCTTTTTGAAGCTGTCAACGAAGTTGTTGAACTCGGGCTGCGAAGCGTACTTAGTCTAGGTATCGTCCTGCCAGGTCGACGTGCGCGGCGGATTGACGAGCTGGCCAGCAAGGGCACCCTTGAGCGCCACCTGCTTGGAGGTGGCCCACGGGATGAACAGCCAGGCCGTGCCCTTCTTTTCGGAAGCCGCGTTCATGGCGAGAGCCCAGATCCAGATGTCAGAATCCAAGCTCGTGGCGCTCGGTGCGTGCAGCGGCGGAGCGAAGGCGATCTTGCCGGATGCCGGCTTCCCCGCAACATCGTTCCAGAAGCCGAACATTTTTGAGTCGATCGTCATCGCGGTGCGGCCGGACGAGATGCCGTCCACGACCTGGTTCCAGTTATCATTGGCGAAGGAAGGAGCCGCGCACTTCTTGATCATGTCCGAATGTAGTCGTATCCAGCATCGGTAAGCTTCGGATCACTCAGGTATTTGTCCAGCAGGCGCCACTCGGAGCGAGGTCCTACGCGGGCTGAATGCCAGTGCCGAACACATCCCATGCTGGCGACTTCGTCGTCAGTTGGATCGTCATCTTGTTCCAGTAAGAATCGTCTGGGTAGAGTTCCGGCGTGACCTTGATGCCGGGTCAGCTTCTCGAACTCCGGAAAGTTGCGCAGCGAGAGCATCCGCATAGGGGTGGATGTCGTAGGCCCAAGTTATGCTGGTCCCTTCGAATTGACGCCAGTTCACGGTGTCGGCAGCGGCCGAATTAGTGAGCGATGCCGAAACGGCAAGAAACGCCAAGTCAAAAGCAAGCTGTTTGCGTAGCGACGCGCACCTGTAACGAGTACGGGGAATGAGCGACCCATGTAATCCTCCCTGGGGCATTTTGCCAATTTTTGGGTCCACTCCTCCATCCCGAGTTTGCTCATAGCCACAATAAGCGGTTTCCAACGACCTCGCTCTGAATGCACCAGGCCAACTGGGTAAAAACGGGTAACCGGCACTTAAAGGCGATGTAGTATCGCCACCAGAAATACTGCTCCGTGGTGCTGGCCTTTGCCTGGGGGCGCAACACGGCAACTACCCGCTCAAAACGGTTGGTCCTCTACCTCTTATTCACCGTCGCTTTCCTCGCGGCCTAACCCGGCCGGAATATCCGTTGCCAGAAAAAGGCCTCGCGGCCGGTTCGAGGCGCATCCCTCCTCCGAAGCAGCACGCTCAAGTATCGTCACAAGCCCCGAGCGCTTCGCGTTCGGCGATGTCCAAATTCCGACAATGTCGGATACAGTCAGATCTACTGGATTGCGTTTGAATGGTTTTCTCATTTGGCACAGTACATGCGGGTCATCCGCAAAACACGTGACCGACCAACAAGAGTTCGCATGATCACCTTACCACAACATACAGCCGCCGCGGAACAATCACTTGGCCCCTGATCGCCCGCCCCGGCACCACAACCGGAGTCATCGATGTTCTGACAGGCTGCCCAAGGATACCTGCTGCAACAGGGCTTGCCCTGGTGACGACCACTCCGGCTCCGCCGGTTACCGACGAGGGCAAAGTGACGGATTTCCTGCTTTTCAACGGCATGGAGGTGGCTGTCATTCCCGACCACCGCGCCGCTCGTCACCGATATGGTCTGGTGCAGGATCGGCAGCGCGGATGAGCCGCCGGGGATATCTGCATGTCTTCGAGCATCTGATGCTCAAGGCGCCTCATGACGAGCACGGCTCCGTCGCCTGGAGAGATTGAACCCAAAGGGAGATTCAGATGTCTGAAGCGAATCAGGAAAAGTTGGACGCATTCTTGGGGAAAATGGTCGGCGATCTCGGTGCGATCGCAACGGGCGCGGGAGTCCTGCTGGGGGACAGACTCGGCCTGTTTAAGGCATTGCGCGAAGGCGGCAAGATGACGGCCGCCGAACTTTCGACACGCACCGGCACCCAGGAACGCCTCGTAAGGGAATGGCTTTCCGGGCAGGCGGCGGCGGGTTACGTCGACTACGATGAAGCGAGCGACAAATTCTATCTCAACGCCGAGCAAGAGCTGGTGTTCGCTGATGAAGACAGCCCGGCCTTCATGGCAGGCGCATTCGAGTTCCTGTCCGCGCTGTGGCTCGATGAAGAAAAGGTGAGGCAGGCATTCCAGTCCGGCAAGGGCGTCGGGTGGCACGATCATAGCGCGTGTCTGTTTCGCGGTACGGAACGGTTCTTCCGTCCAGGCTACAATGCCAATCTGATCGACTCCTGGCTGCCGGCCTTGGAGGGCGTCGTCGAGAAGCTCGAACGCGGCGTGGACGTCGCGGATGTTGGATGCGGTCATGGTGCATCGACCGTGCTCATGGCACAGGCCTTCCCCAATTCGCGCTTCGTCGGCTTCGACTATCATGCCCCCTCGATTGAGCGCGCCCGCAAGGCGGCCGAGGTAGCCGGCGTCGGCGTTAACACGCGGTTCGACGTGGCGGCCGCCAAGAGCTATCCCGGAACGTATGACCTCGTCACATTCTTCGATTGCCTTCACGACATGGGCGACCCGACGGGCGCCGCCACCCATGTCCACGGATCGCTCAAGCCGGACGGCACGTGGATGATCGTCGAGCCGTTCGCGCATGATCATCTGGCGGCGAACCTCAATCCCGTCGGCCGCGTTTACTATGCCGCTTCCACTTTCGTGTGCACGCCCGCATCCGTGTCGCAGGAAGTCGGGCTCGCGCTTGGAGCCCAGGCCGGTGAGGCGAGGCTGCGCAAGGTTGTGACCGGCGGCGGCTTCAAGCGATTGCGTCGCGCCGCGGAGACACCGTTCAACATGGTGCTGGAGGCCCGCCCTTAGCGTGGCCGTCGCCAGAAATTGCAGCTCATCGCATTTGATTGAAGATCACCGCCAAAAATCCGGACGCATCGGGGACATTTTCAAGGCGCCTGGGTTCACGCAGAGGTCGCTGCCGAGTTGTGTGCCAAGAGTCCCATACGTTGCGGCTCAGAAAGGACCCGACGCACGGCTACGAACATGCCCATAGTGATGGCCGCTATAATCACATATGCCCACCATGGCGCGTTCACAAAGCTGGTAAGCCACGTCGCACCGAACGCGCTTACGACAAAAACGAGAGCCTCGATAAAATGACTGAGCCTGTACACATTCAGTCGTCTCATCCTCATACCACCCATCCAAAGACTGAGCTTGTTGCGCTACTGCGACAGAGCCTAACATATTGGAGAGCGCTCACTATTTCTATGCTAAACAGTCTCGCCTGAGTATATGTTTTGAGTCGCTAATTATGGAATTCTGCCAGTCTGCATTTCCCCTGATCTGATGTAGAGCAGCTTCTAAGTGGGAATTAGTCCCCCATCGACCGGATCGGGCGACACGAACATGCGCTGAAGGCTTGGCGGAACGGCTACTGGGACCATGATGCTACTCGAATGCAAGATCGTGTCAGAACGTCCCGGGAAGGCTGCAGGCAGGGGATGTCAGGTCAATCAGCCTATAGATATGATACCGCCCATTCGCTGAGACTTCACGATGGGCATAGGAGGTGGGAATTCGTGCCTTGAGATGGACGCGGCTGTCGGAGCAGGCGAGCACGGCAGCAGCGATGGCCTGAACCTTCGGGCCGCTGACAAAAACGTTCACCACCGCACGCGAGCCGAACCCGTCGAGATACGTCTCGAAAGCATCGAGGTGGGCCATCAGCCCGAAAGCCTGGATGTCGCGAACTTCGCCATCTTCGAGCCGGTGGGTTTCACGTACCTTGGCCACCTGTTGATCGAGCAAAGCATCGATATGCGCATTCTTCTCGCTTCTTGGGACGAGGAGCGAGATCCGTTCCGGACTGACGATATCGATCAATCCGTAGAATACGTCGGCATCTCCTCCGATCCCCACGAGCAGGACTTTCTCTTCGCCCATTCCTCCGCTGCCTTGAAGATGAGGGACGGTGACGTATCGGTCCAAGCCGCTGGAAAAATCCTCTTTGCCGATCGCGTTCCCGTAGATACCTTCGGCGTACCCGAATTCGAGAGACTGAATCGACATTTTCTTGAATGCCACCGCAATCAGCCATTGGATGTAGATTCGCGGCATCGTCGAGCACTCGACGAAAACCTTCCGCAGGCTTCCTTCGTATGAGCCACATGAAGCGGCCATCTGAGTGAGCAGGTGATCGAGGAGATTGATGTTCTTCTGATACTCGATGGAAGGCTCGAGGGTGATCGCAGTCACTTCGACGCCCCATCGGGTACCCATAGCGATGAGCTTTCGCCGGTTTTCTTCGACGGCTGGGACGTTCGCTTCCTTCAGAGCAAAGTCCAGAACCACGATTTTGCCGACCTTCAGGTCAAGATGGTTTTCGAACGCGGCGAAACGCGTTTCCCATCCAAGCGCGACGATCGCGATATCTGCCTCCATCGTTTCGCAGGTACCTGCATCTCTCGCCTTCTCAGTGACGGCCAGATGGCCGAAGACTCGATACTCGACAGTTGAAGCGGTCATTCGAGATCGCTCTCGAAAAGCGAGTGCTGGAATTCGGTCTTGAGTGCGGGCCGCGCGACGAGCTCCTTAAACACCGAGTCGGCCCAGTCTTCTGGGAGCCGATGCCTGGTAAAAAGCAGGTCGACCATCTGCGCCGCAGGGATTGTGTTGATTTCGTACGGGCCGCGATAGGAGAACCCGAAGTAAGGTGCAAATCGCCGATGCAATCTGATCAGCATCTCCTTCGATGCGGGGTCGGCGCGGTCCACCTCAAAGTTGCCGGCGGCGGAGACCTCCCGGATAAACCCATCCCTTTCCGCCCGACGCAGGACCTCGTCCAGTTTTCCGCTGGGTTGCTCCAGTCGGTTCACCAGCGAGCGCATTTCCTTTAGATCAACCCTGAAAATGCCTCTCTCTGTCGTTCCTAGAGCATTTTCTTCGGCAAACTCTGTCTGGAGGCGAGCGGTCAGGTAACCCAACGCCCGCACCATGCGCACGCTCTCTTCTTCGTACGGATGTGAAAGCGCCTGAAGTCCATCAAGCTTCCGTTGAGAGGCGGCGTTCACAGCCTGTCTCTGCTGTTCGAGATGAATCTGTAAATCCGAGTTGATGAATTCCACCAGTTTTCGTGGATCACTGGAACTCGGAACACTGCGGCGGAAGATCTCTCCCATTATATCAAGGAAATCGCGTATACAGACGTCGCTCAATGATGTGATGATCTGGTGCCCTACGTACGGGTAGTCATGCAGACGCAGCATCTGGCACGCTTTCAGAAAAGCCCATCCCTGTTTCCGGGCGATCGACCTCTTCAGATTTGAAGCATCCGCCTTGCTCATGGGCCGGCGCTTGATTTCCGGGTTCATGAGCGCGAGCGCCAGCCCTTCGGCATAAGGGCGCGCTTTTCGATCAAGAAGGAATTGCTGCTGATCCGCCGTCCTCAAATTCACGGAGAGGAATTCACGTGCTGCATCAGCGAGTGCCACAAGCTCTTCTCTGCCCTCGGAATGACCCGATATGATAACCCGCTCGATGATGTCATTGACGGAAAGCCGCCCCAGCCGGTTTTTGAGCGAAAACGCGCTGAGCGCATCGTTGCGCTTGAGATCACTCCGCAGATGGTCAGGAAGCGCATAGTAGAGCCGAAGCGACGACACGTTCTCGCACAGCGTGGCGAACTCCCTCGGATCGACTGAATCAAGATTCTCGACGTCCCGGTCAGCATTCGAGAGCGACTGGCCGGGTATGATCGTCCGGATCGTGTCGTAAAGGCCGCCGATGTAGGCGAGGACCCATTTCACATTGCCGCGCGTCTTCCTCACCAAGGTGTTCAGGAACTGCTGTTGGAGCGGTGTCAGTGCCTCACAGTCGTCAATCAGGATCTTGAAGAAGGGCGCCCTGTCACCGGCGAAAGATGGGCCATTTAAAAGTGGGGTGATCGCGGTCGCGACCTTGTTAATGATCGCGCCAGGGTCTGTCGCTCTGAAGCCGGTCGCTCCCTCATCGGCGGCAAAGAAGAACGCGTTGAAGCATTCGTCGACGTACCGGGTTATCCCACCCCGCAGCTCATCTATGCTGAAGAAGTCGAGACGGGCAGGTTGGGGTATGAAGTGCAGCACTTCGCGATGCAGTGCCAAGGCGACGTCCCTATCTTCAGAGGCCCGGTATTTCAAGTGGCTGTCGCGTCTGAGCTGGCTGATGCTCTCGAGCAGGCGTTCGACTATCTTCAGCTCCAGATAGTGAGAGAAGATTACGAATTGCCGCGGGATCACGGCGGCCGTGTCGAAGCGTATCCGCTCCGGAATGAGGTTCAGAACCGCGTTGTCGATTAGGGGCGAAAATGTCTCATTGAGCTGGAAGAAGACGCCATACCAGCCGAGCTTGCCGACTTGGTCCGCGAGACTTTTGTCTTCGAGGATATGAACTGTGGAAAGCGAGCGAAGAATACTGGTCTTGCCGCTGCCTCTCGTCCCTGCGACGAAGACCGGCTTGGCGGCGGCAGAAATCAAGGCCGACTTCTGACTGAACCACAGTATCGGGCGACTTTCGTACTCGATCCTGTTGGGGCCGAACGGATTCTCCATCTCTATTCGTCCCTTACCTTAATGCGCCAAGCCGAGTTTGCCTTCGTGAGGCCGTCTATCTCGACGAAGCGCGCCGCTTGGAGCATCAGAAGAGAGTCTTCCAAATCTAGCCCGAGCTCGGCGGAGGCGGCAATCTCAGTGATCTCGTCCCAGAAGAGTAACCCATTCCCGCGCCTGGTGGCATGGTCGCGCAGTCGGCGCATCAGGTCAAACGTGTCGTTGTTCAGAAAGGCCTTGCCGTTGGACATAGTCGAGATGAAGCAATGTTCGCCTTCCATGACCGTCCCGTCGGCGACATTGGTGCGGTAGGGTATAAGTCGGATGCCGACGAGCTCTCCCTGATCGGTCGTGAAGAAGACGAGCTCATTGAAACCTGACTGTATCTCTGGTGCTGAGATGCAGATCAATTT
The DNA here is from genome assembly GCF_004791165.1 of Mesorhizobium sp. M8A.F.Ca.ET.218.01.1.1. GTDB lineage: Bacteria > Pseudomonadota > Alphaproteobacteria > Rhizobiales > Rhizobiaceae > Mesorhizobium. The sequence goes on from NZ_SRUZ01000002.1 coordinate 670,742, forward strand.
GCCGTCCGGAAACCTTGGATCGTTGACGATCTCGACCGGATCGGCATGTATGTGTCCATGCAGGTAGACGATAGGCTTGTTGCCCTGCAGCAGCTGAGTTCTGACAAATCCGCTGTTGAGCATCTCCGCGTATGGCGTAATGCGCGGAGTCTTTTGTGGCAGCAGATTGTGATGGCCGATCATGATGCCGTAACGCATGTCGGGCTGCTGGAGCAATTCCTGTAGGCCTGCAAGCATCTCACGCGAGATGTATGGCGTGTCCATCTGACCGTAATACTCGTCGTCGGACGCCTCCTTGTCTGGATCGCTGGGAGGTGTCGCGGGCGAATGTCCCGAGGTGTCCGGCGAGCCGAGATCTACAGGTTCTGTAGAAGGACCGAGTGCCTCGAGACGATCACGAAGGAACGCGGGAAGGTTCTGAAGCTCCCAACTGCCTATCGCTGTGTTGACGAGGATGAAGTTTGCGCCTGCGGATCCTGTCGGAAGTCTGAAGTGCACGGGTTGGTCCACGGGAACGGTCTGCCAACCCAAGCGGGCGGCTAAACTCGCCATTTCGCTGAATTTCTCAGTCGGTCCAAGTTCGCGCGCGTCATCACGGTTCACATCGTGATTTCCCGGTACGAATATCAACGGAAGCGCCTTTGAACTGCGCCCCTGTGCGCGGCAGAGCAACGTGAAATGCTGGAATGCCGAAGCAATGAAAGTCTTGTCGCCACGGCTCGTGAAATCCCCCATGAAGGCGATCGAATCCAAGGGCTTCGAAGTCGTCAGCCGCCGAAGCTTCGTCAAGACGGCACGCAGCGAAGACGCGCGTAGCTTCTGCGTTATTTTCGGAGCGAACTTGCTATCCTTGGCATCGATGTTGCTAGAGGAAGGATGCCAATCCGGATAGTGAATATCGCCTACTTGAAGGATTCGCACCCGTCGCATAACTCGCCCCCCCGCCGAGAGCCATAGACTAATCCGTTCGCTTTTGCCAAGCGCGAAACGATCATCCGACCGCATCGCCTGGAAAGCGCGTTTATCTTTTTGTTGGTAATGGAGAGGCACGACGCAATTGTGCCCCCGGTTGCTTGTCTGCCCACCAAATGGGCACTCAATCTGGGCGCATGGCTTATGATTTCTCGAGTTTGTCCCATAACGAGTTTGAGGATTTGGCCCGCGACCTCGTAGGTCGCGAGATCGACAAGCGTTTCGAGGCCTTTCCCGAGGGACCGGACGACGCGATGGATGGTCGACATGCCCTTGCCGGCGGCGACATTGTGCAGGCGAAGCACTACCAGCGGTCAGGCTTCTCGGCGCTGAAATCCAAGATGAAGAGCGAGCGCACAGCCATTGATGGCTTGGCGCCCTCGCGATACTTCCTCGTCACGTCGGCTTCGCCCGCGGCAGGCGGACACCGGCATGCGCAGCAGGATGAAGCCAGTGAGGGCCAGTAATACACGACAATAGTCATTAGGCTAGAGTACAGTCGCCTTGGGAGGCTGTTCGAATTCAATCCGGCGCTTTTCGGCATCCTTTTTTCGTTTGGTGGTGTCGATACGATATTGGTCAATTCCATCAAGATCGCTCTTCATATCGTTTGGTGTTGGAACTGGAATGGCCTTGGCGGACGCCATGTCATGTCCAGAACGCTCCGAAACTCGCTTCATGGCCCAATAGATTCGCTTGTGGTCTTCGTCCTCGACCACCACACCCTTCAGGCTCTGTGTCTTGACATCGCTGTTAAATCGCTCGACGACTTTACCGAGCAGGATTTCTTCAACGAGCCTCTCCCAGGTTTCCCGAAGATCGCTGTAGAAATCCTTCGCTGACCTTCGCCAAGCATCGGTGGTGAAATCAGTGGCGCCGTCGAAGCTCTTCAGGCGCGTCTTGAGAGTCTCGATGCGCTTCGTGACAGACTGTGCGATCCACGGCTCGTCAGTTTCGCTAATCAAGCCAAAACCGGCAGATTCGGACTTGTTGATGTAGTTTCGAACAAGGGGAATCGGCGGATTGGCCTGCGCAGCTGCGTCAACCACCTCGTTGAAGAACAGAAGATTATGGGTGAAAATAATAATCTGACGTCCTGTGGCCGCTTCTTTTACGAGCCTTGCCGCGACCCGCCTGATCCGAACATGGTCGAGAGATGACACGGGGTCGTCGATGATCATGCCTTGACGCGATGTGTCTCCTCCGACCTCGGCTAAGAAACAGGCCAGGGCAAGCGCGCGCTGCTCTCCTTCGCTTAAGACCTTGCTGTTTGAGATCGCTTTTGCCGCGTTGAGCCCGACCTCGAAATAGCTCTGCCCATCTTGACTACGATCATTAACTGCGAACGGGATGTGCGTTAACGCCAGAGTCTCAATCTCGGCGACGACGCGCTTTTCGAGATCCTGCATGACGAGGCTTCGTCGAAGCGACGTCATCTGCCGTGACACCGAGCCTGTTTCGACAGCATCGCAGCATGAGAGAAGCTTGCGCCGCTCTTCGAGATTCGCCAAGCGCGCGAGAACGATGGTGAGATCGTCGCCCAGTTTTTTCCGATCCTTGAGTGTATCGCGACGAGCTCGATCGGTAGCGCGGTTCCCGTCGTCGGCCGCTGCCTTGTCGTCCGTCAGCGCTTCGGCCTCTAGCGCCTCCGCCTCCGTTCGGAGTTTCGATGCAACTGGCGCCGCAAGTTGCGGGAACGCAGCGTACTCGGACAGCGCAGCCGCAACGACAATTGCATCACGCCTTTTACCTGCCTCGACATAATATGCCGAGATCAGGGCCACCATCGCCTTGCGTGCGGCGGACAGATCGCCAAACTCTCCGAGAGCCGCCTCAACCGCCTCCCCGGTCGCAATGGTGAGTCCTTTGATTTGGCGCAGGGCCTCTTCATGGGCAATAGATGCGACTTGCGCCGCCTTATTTGCGGCGCCCGTTACGAAGTCATTGAAGGATTGGATCCGCCCCGCGGCGTCCGCCGTCATCGGCTCCTGGCAGAGCATGCAACGATCGCCTTCCTGATCTGGCAAGTGCTGATGATCGATGCCAGTGACGCTCGCTAAATAGGCTCGTGCATGGTCGAACATATACCGCCAGGGAGAAAGCCCAACGCCGCTCAACGGCATAGTCGCGAACGCTCCTGAGGCGGCAAGTTGTGCAGCCTGCGCTGTAGAATCGGCTGTTGCATATAGATTGCGATAAATCTCGAGGGCCGCCGCTGAGAGAGCCGCGTCGATCTGTTCAGATGCAGTCAGCAGTTTTTCCAAGGCCGCCTTGGCACGCCGACGCTTTGTCGCCATCGTTGAAGGGTCGCTTGCCAGAGCCTGTTCGAGGCCAGCGAGATCAGCCATGTCCTGCTCTGAGAGGGCAGCGAGGTTTTTGATTTCGGCTGCGGAAGGCATCACGTCCTTTGACTTGATTTCGAGACGAGCCAGCAGCTTTACGACCGCGCCGGCAGCTGTGTACCCACTCGGCAATGGTGTCTTTAGGTTCTTTTCGATCGCTTTGATTTCTTCCCGGAAGTCGGCTTCGAGCTCGGTGCGGTGACGTCCATGGCTTTCGAGAAGCGCGATGGCTGCGGGCAGAAAACCGATACGGTTTTGCTTATCGACGTAGAGGCGAGCGTTCGCGGAGTCGAAAACGGAGATCCGTGCAATTGACGCGGGGGGCAGCGTTCCGTCCTTCCAGGTTATGGGGGTCGGTTCCGTAGCACCCTCTTCGAGAAACCGGACAAGCACTTCGGCTGGCGGTTTGGTGCCGATCTCGAACACGTTGCCAAGAAGATCATCCGCCGTCAGACTACGGCAAAGCTTCTTCGCGATCCGGCAATAGCCGCTCTTTCCGCTTCCATTGTCGCCGTAGATAATGGTGATGCCATCGGTGGCGAAACGCAGTTGCTGCTCTTCGGCGAGGCGGTTCAAATGCTTGACGGGGCCGAGTGAGCAAAGCACCGCGCGCGGCTCGTTCGAACTGTTGGCCCTCAAATGCTCCGCCGAGAGCGGAGAGCATTCGGGCAGATCAGCGGTAAATCCACCGACGTGGCGGACCCGAGCTGTTACACCGGCCTTATCCTCCTGCTCGAGGTTGAAGCCCGGCCGCGCGGCGTGTCTTCTTAAGGCATCCCTAATCCAGTCGGGCTGCTTATCCGCCCATTCCAAAAGTCCAACCTCGGCCATTCCTGCCCCCCGAATCTTACCATCATTATACTTATTGATTAGTCCAGATTCGATGAATTCGCTTGTCTGGACAAATTTTCCTCGCGATCGCACATAGAGTGCTGGAGATGTACCCAATAAATGACCTCCCCCCGCGCCGCTAGGTCAGCAAACAAATGCTTCAGCGATCAAACGTCTCCACAACGACATCAGCAATCAAAGGCATTGGACCGCGCGCACGAATTTAGGTAGCCGGCAACGCGTACGAGGAGATAGAGCTGGAAGTGCGTGCCTTTCGATAGTCTATGGGCGGAATTCGACCGCCTCACCGATAGGCCGATCGAGGTTCGCCGTCACTGTCGGGCTGGGTCCGAGTCCGCGATAGGCGCCACGACAGCGCTCGCGATAGGCGCGCAACGCTTGGTCCATGGCGCCCGGACCGCCACACATTTGCGGATGACGTCCTGCCCGTCTTGGGTTTCAGCAGCGTGCGCCGGCGCTCCGATTTCCGCGACTTTTGGATCCCCTCCAATCGTGACGACCGATTATCGCCTGTCTCCATTTCGACCGTTATCTGGGCGGTAACACTTTTAGAAATCTATGCTGCTGGACATAAGCGGCGACCATACCGAGAATTTACTTTCAAATTCTGGCGGCAAAGTTCTATCGTAAATGAAAATAGGGGATGGGGTATGGAAACGAGTTCGGAGACTGGCGATGCTGCCGGTATATCAGCCGCGCCCGTAATAGAAGTCGTGGCGGACATCGCCGCCAGCTTTACATATGCGTCCTTCCAAAATGCTATTCCGGTGATCCGGTCTATCGCGCTCAACAACCCGACCCAGCAGGGTTTCGAAAAATGCACTCTCGAGCTGACATCGAACCCCCCTTTTTTGCGCGCCAAAAGCTGGACAATTGATCGGATCGTTGCTGGCGACCGGCTTCCCTTAAGCGATCGAAAAATCGATCTCGACGCCGGCTATCTGGCCGGTCTCAACGAGGCTGAGCGCGGGGAGATAACGTTGCGCCTAACCTCAGGAGGCGCAGTGCTGGCCGAGCAGCGCGTTGCGGTGCGCCTGCTTGCCCGCGACGAATGGGGTGGCGTCGTCGATATGGCGCAATTGCTCGCCGCATTCGTCATGCCGAACGACCCGGCGATCGCAGGACTGCTGCGTTCCGCAGCGGAGCTGCTCGCAGCGCATGGTCATCCTTCCAGCCTCGATGGCTATCAAAGCGGCAATCCGCAACGCGCATTCATGCTGGCGGCCGCAATTTATTCGGCCATTGCTGGCCTATCGCTGCATTATGCAGAGCCACCTGCGAGCTTCGAAAGCCGCGGCCAAAAAATTCGACGTCCCTCAATTATTACGGCAGAAAAGCTGGCAACCTGTCTCGATACCAGTCTGTTATTCGCGTCCGCCCTGGAGGCGACGGGCTTGCATCCCGTCGTTTTGATGTTTCAGGGACACGCGGCCGTCGGCGTCTGGATGACACAAAGGACGCTCGCCAACGCCATTGAACCCGATGCCATGGAGGTCCGCAAGGCGCTGGCATCGCGCGAACTCATCGTGTTTGAGACGACAGGCGTGACGCATCGGCCGGCGATGACGTTGGAGGCTGCCCAACACGCAATCGAACAGCGGCTCGACGAAACGCAGGTAGCCACCTTTGTCGCAGCCATCGATATACGCCGCTCGCGCAGCGGCGGCATCACACCGCTTGCTTCGCACGAACCGACGCGCCGCAGCGTGGATGCAGAGGCGGCAACCGAAATCGCGTTGCCGTTGCCAGCCGCACCGGCCGTGGTAGCCCTGCCGGTCGAGATCGTCGAGGTAAAGCCGACGACAGCGGCCGGACGGATCGACCGCTGGCAGAAAAAGCTCCTCGATTTGACACTGCGGAACCGCCTGCTCAATTTTCCGGACTCCAAGAAGACAATTCCGTTTCTTTGTACTGACGTCGGCTACCTCGAGGACCGTCTGATGGCAGGCGCTTCGATCCGGCTGATTTCGCTCCCCGAACAGAATCCACTGGGCGAGCGGGATGCTGTCCTCTATCGCGAGGTGCACGGACGTGACCTCCAGCGTGGCTTTGCCGCGGAAGCGCTTCTGCGCGACGAGCTCCCGTCGACGCTCGATGGGCGTCAATTGGAATCCCGGCTGATCGATCTTTACCGGCAAGTGCGCAACGATTTTGCCGAGGGCGGCGCGAATACGCTCTTCCTGGCGGTCGGCTTCCTGCGCTGGAAGAAGAAGGCCGAGGACGAGCGCAGCTATCGCGCGCCATTGCTGCTCGTACCGGTCAAAATCGAGCGCCGCAGCGCAACATCGCATTTTACCTTGCGCTTCCATGAAGATGAACCGCGATTCAACGCAACCTTGTTGCAGTTTCTCGAACGCGACTTCGAGCTCAAACTGCCACAGTTTTCCGGTGAGCTGCCCGAGGACGAAAGCGGCGTTGATGTGCCGAGGCTGCTCGGTCTTATGCGCCAGGCAGTGCGCGACGTCCCCGGCATGGAGGTGGTGGACGAGACGGCGCTGTCGACCTTTTCCTTCGCCAAGTTTCTCATGTGGAAGGATCTGGTCGAGCGTACCGATGCGCTGCGCGAAAACCGTGTCGTGCGCCATCTGATCGACACGCCGGAGATAGCTTTCGAGGGCAATGGCGCATCATTCCGCGACGAGCGCGAACTCGACCGGCACTATGCCCCGTCCGACATGGTTTTGCTGCTGCCGGCCGACTCCTCACAGACCGCCGCAAGTCTTGCCGCCGCTGAGGGTCGCGATTTTGTCATCATCGGTCCTCCCGGCACTGGCAAGAGCCAGACCATTGCCAACATGATTGCCAACTGTCTTTCAGTTGGCAAAACCGTGCTGTTTGTGGCCGAGAAGACGGCGGCGCTCGATGTGGTGTATCGCCGCCTGCGCGAACATGGCCTGGGCGCGCATTGTCTCGAACTCCATTCCAGCAAGGCGGACCGACGCAACTTTCTCACCCAGCTCAGGATCAGCTGGGAAAGCGGCGTGCGCGTGGACGCAGCGGAGTGGATTGCGATCAACGAGCGGCTTCGCGTCCGTCGCGACGAACTGAATGCCTATGTCGAAGCGCTGCATCGGCACCATGTCAATGGTCTGACGCCTTATCTGGCGCTCGGCATCGCTCTCAAGAACAAGCGGCAGCACGCTCCGAGATTGTCCTGGCCATCGCGCGATTCCCATGACGAGGCAAACCGGCTGGCGCTGGAGCATATTGCCGCCGAAACAGGTCTCGCATTTCAGTCGGTGGAGATGCGGTCGGTCTTGCGTCTTATAGATGTCACCGAGTGGACGTCAGGCTGGCAGGACAATTTGCTCGAAGGGGCAAAGACCCTCAAGAATGCGTCCGAGGTTCTAGCGACCGCACTCGACGCCTTCCTGGTGAGCATCGGCCTGCGCGCCAAAGGCGACGCGTCAAAAGCGGAGCTCGAAGCGCTGCGAAAACTAGCAGCGGCACTCCAGGACAGTGCCGGCTATGACGTCAGCATTGTCTTTGATCGAGATTTCGCCCAGTTGCGGGGAGCCCTCGCCACTCTCAATGAGGCAATCGGAGACTATCGCAAGTCTCGCAAGGACCTGTCGGCCCGCTATGACGAGGCTGCCGTTGCGCGCATACGGGTGGAGGACATAGAGCAGCAATGGCAGCAGGCCGCTTCTGCATTCTGGCCAAACAGTCAGTTGGGCAAACGCAAAGTCCAGAAGCTGCTTCAAGGCTATGTCACAGAGGGGGTAGCCGATCCTCAGCACGACTTGCTGCTGTTGCGCCTGATGCAGGACCGCCGGGCCACTGTCGAAGCCAACATCCTATCTGGGAAGCCGATCGGATTTGCCGCACTTGATACCGACACCCACCGTATCGATCAGATACTCTCGATGGCCGAAAGGCTTCGACAGACGCTACGCCTGCCCGGCCTCGGCACGGAGGATTTCAAAGCGCTCCTGCAAGCAACCGCCCCGAGCCTGCGAAGCGGTGCAGCAGATAGCACGATGCGCTATGGGGCAGCCCGCTTCCTTGCGGCTTCTGCAGCATTCGAGGCTGCCAAGACCCAATTTGCGATCCCTGCTGGAAAGACGCCTTCTTGGGCAGAACATGATAACCCGCTGACCGAATTGACGACTGCGATGGGAGACTTGCTCGACGCCCGTCATCTTCTCCGGGACTGGACTTCGTGGTGCGGCATTCGTCGCAGGGCTGTCAGTCACAATCTGGGAGCGTTGGTCGACGATATCGAGGCGGGTCTAGTGCGACCAGCTGAAGCTCAATCCGCGTTCCGCCTGGCCTATGTACGCTGGTGGCTGCCGGCCACGCTGGATGCCGATCCGGTGCTGCGGAATTTCCGTCGCTTCCAGCACGAGCACGCCATCGAAGATTTCCGGGAAATCGACGATCTTGTCCGCGCTCAAGCAAGCCTTCGCGTCATCAGTGCCATCGCTCATGGTTTGCCGGCTGTGCAAGGCGTCCCGCGCAATTCCGAGTTGGGCCTGTTGCGCCATCAGATGGAATTGCAGCGGCCCAGCCGGTCAATCCGCGAGATGATTGGCGCGATGCCGACGAGCTTTGCCAAGCTCGCGCCGTGCATGCTGATGTCCCCTCTTTCAATCGCTCAATATCTACCGCCCGACCAAGCCCTGTTCGACGTGGTGATTTTCGACGAAGCATCGCAGATCACCACCTGGGACGCCGTCGGTGCCATCGCGCGAGCCCATCAAACCATAATCGTAGGCGATCCCAAGCAGTTGCCGCCCACCAATTTCTTTGGCCGCAACGAGGAGGACGAGGAAGTCGTCGAACACGAAAAGGATCTTGAGAGCATTCTCGACGAAGCCAAAGCGGCCGGCATCCCGGTACGTGACCTGCGCTGGCATTATCGTAGCCGCAATGAGTCGCTGATCGCCTTTTCCAACCATCACTACTATCAGAACCGGCTCATCACATTCCCTTCGCCAACGGTGGAAGATCGGGCAGTTCAGCTGCGAAAAATCACGACCGGCATCTATGACCGTGGCAAAAGCCGCACCAATCGAATCGAAGCCCAAGCGGTAACCGACGAGGCGGTCAGCAGGATGCGGCGTTGGCTGGCCCTACCGGAAAAGGACCGACCCACGCTCGGAGTCATCACTTTCAACGCGCAACAGCAGTCGCTCATCCTCGACCTTTTCGACAAGGCACGCCAGACAGAGCCGGAGCTTGAATGGTTCTTTGCCGACGAGCGTATTGAGCCCGCCATCGTCAAGAATCTGGAAAATGTCCAAGGGGACGAGCGTGACATAATCCTGTTTTCGATCACCTTTTCGCAAGATAATGCCGGCAAGCGCAGCATGGATTTCGGCGCGCTGAATCGGGACGGCGGCGAACGCCGGCTGAATGTCGCGGTGACGCGTGCGCGGCAGGAACTGATCGTATTTTCAGGTTTTGCCGCCGACCAGATCGACCCCAACCGAACCAAAGCGATCGGCGTACAGCATCTCAAAGCCTTTCTCGATTTTGCCGAACGCGGCGCTGTGGCATTGCCAGCGCAGGAACGCGGATCGGTCGGAGCCCTGGAATCCCCTTTCGAGGAGGCCGTCGCTGCCGAGCTTGAGAAGCGCGGATGGACCATCGTTCCTCAAGTCGGCATTTCGGGCTTTCGAGTGGATATAGGGATCCGGCATCCCGATCTCGCCGGCGCCTATCTGGCTGGGGTCGAATGCGACGGCGCGACCTATCACAGTTCTGCCACGGCGCGAGATCGAGACAAGGTCCGCGAGCAGGTCCTGCGCGGCCTCGGGTGGAACATTGTCCGGGTATGGTCAACCGATTGGTGGTTTGATCTCGAAGGTTGCACCGAGAGGCTTCATGCCAGCCTGGCCGCGCTGCTCGAGGAAAGCCGTCGCAAACAGGCTGAACAACAGGAAAGTGAAGCCGCGATCCATTGGGACATGGGACATAAGGTCGACCCCATGGACCCATTGCCAGCCGAAGACCTAGCATCGGCCGGCGAACCGGAACATCCGTCGATAAAATCAGAGCCAGAACTTGTCGCCGCTCCCCTCGCGACGGGAGAGCGCCCATCGGCATCTGCAGGAATTTTGCCTGCGGCCGCGCATTCGACGCATGATACCGTACCGACGGGCGGCCGTTATCGCCTGACTGATCTAACCGGATTTTCCACCAGCCCGGATCAGTTTTATGACTTCGTCTACCGAGGCACGCTGCGGTCCATGGTCGACGCGGTGATCGAGCAGGAAGGACCTCTGCGAGATGACGTCCTTGCGCAGCGCATCGCACGGGCGCATGGCTGGCTCAGAACGGGCAACAAGATTCGGGAGCGGATCGACCTGCATCTGCGCGAGTTCGATAGAACTGAAGAATCCAGCGGCAGCTTCCTATGGAAGAGAGGGACGGTGGTCGACCTGCTTGATTATCGCATGCCGTTCGATGCCGATGCCCGCCGGTCCATTGCCGACATTCCAATCGCCGAGCTGGCCGCTGTCGTCGTTGCGAACGAGGACATTCTGGAACAGTCCGACCCCGCTCTCGACCTTGCACGTCTGCTCGGTGTCGAGCGACTTGCGGCGATTTCACGCTCCCGGCTGGATGAAGCCATCGATCGCGCCCAGCGCAACCTGGCATCGACATAGTCTCGGAGACTCCATGTTTCGATTCATCCACAGCTCCGATCTTCATATCGGCAAGCGGTTCGGCAACATGCCAGAGGATCTGCGCGGGCGGCTCCGTGAAGCGCGCCATGGCGCGATCAGCCGGCTGGCAGAGCAGGCACGCGTCCATGGTGCATCCACCATACTTCTGGCCGGCGATACGTTCGATACCGAAACGCCCACTCCAGCGATGTTGCGGCAGGCCATGGCCGAGATGAGCCAGAGCGCGCCTCTGCGCTGGATATTGCTGCCTGGCAACCATGATTCCCTGTTGGCTGATCAATTGTGGAGTGCAGCGGACAGCGTTGTGCCGGACAATGTCCTGCTGGCGACGCGGCCCGAAACCCTGACCATTGGCGCGGACGTGGCGCTGCTGCCTGCACCTTGCACCACCCGCAGACCCGGTCGCGACCTTACCGAGTGGATGAACAGCGCCGCGACGCCGCAAGGCGCCATCCGGCTCGGCCTTGCTCATGGCGCTATTCAGAACTTTTCCGAAGATTCAGCAGCGTCCGATGTCATTGCACCAGATCGCGCGACTAAGGCCGGCCTCGATTATCTGGCACTTGGCGACTGGCACGGACCCGTCACCATCAATGAGCGCAGCCGTTATAGCGGTGCGCCCGAACCTGACCGTTTCAAGCATGATACACCCGGTCAGGCCCTTGTCGTTTCCATTGCCGGGCCTGGCGCCGTGCCCGAGATCGTGGCCGTTGAAACAGCTAGCTTTTCCTGGAAAACCGCTCCCCTGCATCTGCTGTCTGGCGACGACAGCGCCGCGGCATTTGAAGCGTTGCTTCCACCGGCTCATCTGCGGCGTCAGACTTTGCTGCGAATTGCCGCGTCTGGCCGGGTGCGGTTAAGTGGGCGAACGATCCTTCAAGCGGCGATCGCGGTAGCCGCGCCCGACTTCGCCTATCTGGAACTGGACGGGGACGGGCTCGCGACCGACTGCGAAAGTGGCGATTTGGATCGGATCGACCGCTCTGGTGCCCTTCGCGAGGCAGCGCAGGCACTGTTGGATGAAAGCAGCGACGAAACCCGGTCGGCTGTCGAACGCGACATATCGCGAGAAGCACTGGTTCGGTTGTTCAGCTATTGCGAGGCGATGGGATCATGAAACTTACGGCCCTTCGGCTCCACAACGTCAAACGGTTCGCCGGGCAAGGCGTCGCCATCGAAAACATCGGCGACGGCGTCAACGTGCTTTGCGCGGTCAATGAGTTCGGCAAATCAACCTTCTTCGAAGCGCTGCACGCACTCTTTTTCCAGCCTCACACGGGCACACCCGAAGGCGTGCGACTGTTGCGGCCTTACAGTGGGGGCAATCCGGTGGTGGAGGCCGACATCACCACTTCAGAAGGACGCTATCGACTTGCCAAGCAGTTTTATGGCGGCAGGCTGGCCAGCGTTATTGACCTCGACGGCGGGCGACTGTTGGCTCAAGCCGATGAGGCCGAAGCCTTTATCGGCAAACTAATCCATGGCGGAAGCGCAGGACCGGCAGGATTGCTCTGGGTTCGCCAAGGGGTCACCGGCATCGAAAGGCGCAGCAAAAGCGAGGAGGACGGCGAAAAACGCGTGCGCGAAAGCCTACTGTCCTCGGTTCAGGGGGAAGTTGAAGCCCTGACCGGCGGGCGACGCATGGCCGAAATCGCCGCGGCATGTGAAGAAGAACTCTATAGCCTGGTTACGTCAACGCTGCGTCCCAAGAGCGGCGGTCTCTATGCGGCAGCGCTCGACGAGCGTGACAAGCTGGTGAAAGACGAGCAGCGTCTCAGCGCCGAAGTCACCGGTCTGCGCGATTCGCTCGACAAGCGGCGCATGGCGTTGGCGCGTCTGTCTGAGCTTGAAAACCCCGAAGAAGGCGCCACTCGGCGGGAAGCCATCTCGGCCGCGGAAGCCGCAGTCGAGGCCGCCAAATCGCACAGCGAAGCCTTGAAAGCCGCCGAGGCGGAAGCTGCCCTTGCCGCAATTCACCACGACGCGGCGCAGCAGGCCCTCGATAGTTTTCGGACCGCGCTCAAACGAGCCACGGATTTGCGCCAGCAGTCGACGATTGCGCAGCTTCGCCGCAGTGAGGTTCTCGATCGGCGCGCTTCTGCCATTGCCGAAAACGAACAAGCGATGGGCGAAGTTCAAGCAGCCGAACTGGAAGAGCGCGAAGCACGCGAATTGCTCGCGCGGCTGGATGCGACTCTTTTGGCGCGTGACGCTGCCGAACAACTGGCCGGCTCGGACAACCGGTTGAAACAAGCCGAAGTCGCCAGAACCCAGATCGAAGATGGAGAGGCAGCACTGGCGATGCTGGCGGTGCCGGAACAAGCTGTCGAGCAACTCCAGGCGCTCGAAATCGAGATCGCCAGCCTTCGTGCAGCTCACCTGGCAACCCTGCCGACGCTATGCATGGAATACCGGGACGGCGCCGCCGATTTGGTGACCATCGATGCCAAGCCCTTGCCCCATGCAGAAGACCAAAGCTTTGCTGGCACCGTACGCCTGGATATTGCCGGCATCGGAGCCTTGACCCTGCGATCGAATCGGCCGCAGCAGGCCGACCGGACCATCGAAGACGCCGAAGCGAAGCACCGCAGCCTGCTTGCGTCCCTCGGTGTCGATAGCCTCAGGACGGCACGCCAGCGCCTAGTGGAAGCGCGCGACAAAGCTACCGAACTGGGCTTGGCGCGTCAGCGACTTGCCGATCTCGCGCCCAAGGGGATACAGCAATTACACGAGGAGCTTGCTCGTCTGAGTGCCCTCGGGGCCGGGGACCTCGAACTCAAAGTCGATCCAGAACAGATCCGGCAACATCATGCCGCAGCCGAGCAGCGTGTGGCGACAACACGCAACAGCGTGCGCGAGGCCTTGCCTTTGCGCAGCCATGCCGACGAGGCTGTCATGGCTGCGGAGACGGCTTATGTCACCATCCAGGCGGAACTGACCAGCCTCGAGGTCATATTGGGACCCGATGCAGCGCGCGAGGAAAAGGGGCGCTTGCTGCTCACCGAGGCCACCGCACGACAAAAGCTGCGCGAAGCGGCCGAAATGCGCGCTGCTCCCCTGCGCGACGGCGCTCGCGATCTCACCAGCGCTGAAGCCGTTCTGCGCCGCGCCCGTTCGGTTCAGGATGCCGCCACACAGGAAGCAAGTCAGTTGCGTGTAACCCTGGCCGATCTCAATGGCCATATTCGCACTCGGTCCGACGACGCGGTGGAAGAAGCTTTGCGCGAGGCCACAGAAAAATTGGAAATCGCTGGAGAGCGAGCGAGACGCTTCGAATTCGAAAAAGCCGTCCTCGACCGGCTGCGCACGACGCTGGTCGCTGCGCGCTCGACGGCACGCGATCTTTATCTGAAGCCGGTCATGTCCGAGCTGCGACCGCTGCTTGGATTGCTATTCGATGACATCTCCATAGTGTTCGACGAGAACACACTGTTGCCACAGACCGTTCGCCGCAATGGTCAGGATGAGGATGTCGATAGGTTGAGTGGCGGCATGCGAGAACAGCTTTCGGTTCTGACACGTCTGGCCTTCGCCCGTTTGCTTGCCCGCGACGGCCGACCCACACCGGTTATCCTGGATGACGCTTTGGTTTATTCCGATGACGACCGCATCGAGCGCATGTTCGACGCTTTGCATCGTCAATCACACGATCAGCAGATTCTCGTTTTCTCCTGCCGCCAACGCGCGTTTGCAAAACTCGGCGGTAACATTTTGCAGATGAGCGACTGGCAACCGGGTCGGTCATAAGCGGAGATCGCGCAGCCTCAGCTAGGGCGACGGCAGATCGTATCGTGTTACGATTGCAATGCCGTTTTCGATCTCGATTTCGATAACTTCATTAATCAGGAATTCCTCTGGGCCAAGATCCTCGAGGAGAGCATCGAAGAGCTCTCTCTGTTTTTCAGGCCCGACCTGAGGGACGACGATAATCAGGCCGGCGTGAACCGGTTCTTTGGCATAGAGCTTCCTGAAGTCCTTAGCATTGTTGGTGACGAAGGTGAAATCCTCATCGATAATGAGCGGCATGAGGTCCCAGTCGGTTTCGCCGCTTAGCCCAAGCCAGTTGACGTGGTTTGCTTCATGTCCGCGTTCTTGGGCTACCGCAACCAGAGACGTGTGCAGGCACTCATCGATCAGAAACCTCACGAGGTCACACGCGTCTCGACCTGGCCGACGGACCTGGGTCGCCCTTCAAAACCACGCGCTTCGACGACTTTATTTTCACGCCCTGCTCGACCAGCTTCTTAGGCCGCCCACGAACCGGGTGCGCGGCGACCCACATTCTGGCGAGCTCAATCACGCGCGGCGTTAGCTTCGGATATCCCTCCAGAACCTCCGCTTCATCTGCGCCCTGCGCTAGCATCGTCGTGATCATACGAACAGGGATGCGGGTTCCTTTGAAGACAGGCTCTCCGCCCATCACCCCTTTAACGCGGCCGATGGCGGCCTCCGCTTCATCAAGATCCACGATGCGCGCTTTGAGCTGTTTACGTGCCTCGGCGACGTCGACGATCAGCAGGTCGTCGGCCCTTACGGTCTTGGCCCTTGGGGCAGCTTTGATTTCCTCGAACAGGCGGTAGCGACGATCAGCGGGCAATGTCGCACCCACGCCATACCAAAGCTTGAGCCGCAGCAAATCCTCGCCGGTCAATGCCCGTCGGACGACCCCACCGATGCGCCGAGCAGTGCTTGGCACAGTATCGACAATGCGTTTGTCGATCGCATTGTGCACGGCCTTGATTCCTATCCCGCTGACGGCGGCTGCCTCTGCGGGGGTGTAGATGCGAGCAAGTGTGCCCATTATTCTTCTCCTTATAAAGAATAATATAGGCCGTTTGACCCCCTCCGTAAAGGCACGCGTCTTTGGAATCACGGCGGTTAGCAAAGGCGGTGGTGAGCCGAGAGGCCTCACAAACCCTTGGGGCTCGAGATGGCAGACTCGGCGCAGTATAATTGCGCTAACTATCGAATTTGCAGTTGGCGACAAACGACACACGAGTTCGTCGCGGACTTTTAACTCTGCGAAGGCGCGTCTTCGAGCGCTTTGAAACCCTACACCCATCTGCAGGCCATCTGTATCAAGCTTTGGACCAAAACCGTTTCCATCGCTCACGAGCGTTCTCTCTGGGGGTCTCAAGTGGGGCTTGCCCATGGCCACGAATTTTTGGGCGACAGCGGTGCAGAGGCCGCATACCGCTGCCTGCTTGACGTCGCTGACCGTGTCCATGTCCGAAATTTGCCTACAAATTTCGGACGCCCTTGGGCGCGCTAGATTCGCTATGGAAAGCTGGAAGCACTCGCAAGCCCGGTGGCCACAGCGTCTGCAGCGCCAAGCTATTCCTCCGTATCCAAACCCGCATCCTCATGGCCACTAGCCAACTCTGGCATAATTTCACCAGCAAGCAGCTCATCTCTGCTCAGCAGCCCGGCATCCTCGAGCGCCTCGCAGTCCGGGAGATCGCGAAGCGTGTCGAGGCCGAACTCGAGCAGGACGCTTTTGTCGTCACATAGGTGTAGGGAGCGCCGGGCGTCGGACTGCGCGGGTTCGACGCGATCAGGCCGGTGCCGCAGATGGCCGATCAGGTCGCGACTGATTACTTCCCGAAAACCGACGACAATTCGGCGCGGGTAATCGGCTGGAAGTGCCGATGCACATCAGCATCAGCACGTCCGACCACGTCAGGTCCACGGCACGCCCGCTGCTTCCGCAGGCGCGGATGGCATCGGCATAGGCCGGCCGTGTCAGGTGCTTCCAGCCGCCGGCGACAGCGACGAGGTCATAGGGCCGTCCGCGCAGCTCTCGGATGTCGTCGATGAGAAGGTCACGGGCGAGCTCGCGGGAGAGACTGCACCGCAAGCGCGTCCCGCGCGCGCGAACTGCTCGATCAACTGATCTCAGACGACGACGAATCTCGTCCAGATTCCAAAAGCGGTGGCCGCAGCGGCGCTTTGCGGGCTCGCGTTACCACAGATCGCAGAACTGTGATCTCGCCTTGTGCCCGAGACCGCAATCTGGGCTCGCGACGAAGCATATCGCTTGCGATCATCAAAGGACGCGTCGACGCCGTCGGTTGCCTTTTCCACCGCCGCCTCACACATCGTGTTGGGGCTGAAGAGCTACCTGCAAATCCTCGCAACGGGCGCGGCCGCATCCTTGATTTTACAAATTGACACGTCTTGGTTTTTAGAAAATGCCACGTGCGATGATGGCGCCAAAAAAAAATGTCACGCGAGATGATCATGCCTGAGGTAAATGGTCCGCCAAAGTTGGGAAAGGTATACCGGTTGAATGGTGGATAGGTACGCCGGATAAAAAGGGCTTCGGGTTCCGGAAGACGAACTAATCGACGGATAGGCGCTGCTCGTGAGGGAAACTGCATGCGCATTACGGTTATGACCATCCAGGGATGTCGGATATGATCTTGAATAGTGACATTGCAGGCCAAAGAGCGGCCGAGAAGCTAGCAGAGGGCCTGAAATCGCAGGGCAAGCAGCAATACGAAGAAAGGTCGAGGGAACGCGAACGAGATGTGTCTCGTTAGGTCGCACGTTGCACCAGGGGTGCGTCGGAAGGCACTCCGCCGTGTCCTGAAGAGGTAGCCTGCACTTGAGAATAGCCACGGTGGTACCTTATTTTCGGCTGTGAAGCACACGAGACCCGCGACGTGAGACCCAGTTGCTCAATACCCAGTTGCTGGGTGAGCGTGCATGACTGCCAACGGAAGGTCTTGCACGCACCCTCGCGATCTTGAGCAATGGTCGCCATGACTTTCTTCTTGCAGGCTTTTGAGTGGCCCAGCCTGCAATCACCAGACCCCACCGACTCTAAAGAGCGTGGCAGACGGGATAGTCGAGGTTGCCCGGCACAATTACGCTCAAGGCTTGCGCCGCCCAGAGGACACGCTGAAAAGGCAGCATGGGCGCGCAAGCACGCCATTCACGAGAGGTTCGACATGAAGACTATGCAAGAAAAAGACATTCCGGCATTCGTGCAAGCAGTTGTGGAGGCCGGCTGCAACATTTGCGCGATTGGCAACTTGGGATATGTCTTTGGCGATGCTGATTTGACGCCGGCGCAACGGAGGTCCGTCGAGCCACAGCTGCGCAGGATTGCTGAGATCTACGGCGAACGCGATCATCTCATGGACGAGATAGCTGTATATCTGCGGTCGATCGGACGCCATGTCGAGGTTGAGCCGAAGACAGGTGTTTCCTGATGGCCGCGATCGATCGCGTTCCGTAGTCGCCATTTCTATTGGGTAACGAGCAGCCGTCTTCCAACCTCTGAAACAAAAAAGAGGTGACCCCCAAAGGCCGCTCTCGAGACCGCAAGTCTGAGCCGCTAACGCATTGCGATAACCAGGCTGTCCGAACTGGGCGTCGATGCCTTCCTCGACCAGGTCGCGGTAGGCGGCGATCTCATCTACCGCATGCATAGCCAAGCCAGAGAAGTTTTCGGCAGCGGAATTCTCGGTCGCTTCCCCTTTTATGACTAGAGGGTGCGGCCGATCCGGCCGCGACGATCTCGCAGGGATTGCCATATACGGCAACACGAACACCGGCGGATCAATACTCGGATAATGGCGGCCGGCTATGTAGCGATCGATCGCGCACCAACATATCAATGCAATAGCTTAGTTGCTTTCAAAGGCGGGTCTCTACGAACTGCAAGCAAGCTAAACGATTGCGTCAACTCTTCCTCGCAGAGCGAAAACTCCGCGCCCACGCGATTTCTCTGCTGGAACAGCGGCACATCCTCAGCGCCAGGACACGGCCGCCGCCGTCGGGTTTTACGAAGCCGGTGATTGCATAAGTTGCCCGCAAGATATCATTGGTATCGGGAACGCCGCCGATGCCGCATCCTGAATAGAGCGGCCGCTTGCACCTGCCAGCCCGACGACCAGATCATATCTGCAACTCCATCTACCTGGACGTGGTGCAAATCACCTCGCTGAAGCCGCAAATCGTCGCCTTCGACCAGGATAACCACATCCGTGACCGCCTGAGCTACTCGGTCGATCTCGACGCACATGGCCGATACAGTTTTTCCATCCTTCACGAAGCGAATGAGACTTTGGCCATTCCAGCCCTGGTCTACGGGGCGTGACTTGTCCCCGATGCATGCGCGAGCTCTCCGCTCGGCCGGCCGCCGGACGTCGCCACCGGCCGAAGGCGCCCGAAGGCGCCCGAAGGCGCTTGACAAAGCAGCACCGGCCCATTCAACTTGAGGCATTCACCAGGGGAGTCCCGGTAAGGGGCTGAGATACTGCTGGCTTTCGCGGCGCAGTGACCCGTTGAACCTGATCCAGTTCATACTGGCGTAGGGACGGTGCAAGCGCTTTGCGGGAGTTTACGCCCGAGGTCCTGCTGCAGCAGGTCTACAGAAGCGTCTTTTCATCCTTCCGGCACAGAACTGGGTCTCCAATGCATGAGCAAAGGAGCCTCACGATGAATGCCCTCACCCCCGCCGTGTCGACGGGACCACTGCCCGCCTCGCGGAAAATCCACAAGCCCGGCGTCCTCTACCCGCAGATCAGGGTGCCGATGCGCGAGATTTCCGTCCATCCGACGGCCGGCGAACCGCCCGTCACCGTCTACGATCCGTCCGGCCCCTACACCGATCCATCAGTCCAAACCAGCATCGAAAAAGGCCTTGCCCGGCTTCGCCACGAATGGGTCACGGCGCGTTGCGATGTCGAAGCCTATGACGGCCGCCACGTCCGGCCGGAAGACAATGGATTCGCCACCGGCGAGCGCCTGACACCGGAATTTCCGATACGCAATCGGCCGCTCAAGGCCAAGCAGGGCAAGGCGGTGACCCAACTTGCCTATGCGCGCGCCGGCATCATCACGCCAGAAATGGAGTTCGTAGCCATCCGCGAGAATCTCGGCCGCGAGGTGATGCGCGGCAAGCTGCAACGCGACGGCGAAGCCTTCGGCGCGGCGATCCCAGATTTCGTCACACCCGAATTCGTGCGCGACGAGGTGGCGCGCGGACGCGCAATCATTCCCGCCAACATCAATCATCCCGAGAGCGAACCGATGATCATCGGGCGAAATTTCCTGGTGAAGATCAACGCCAACATCGGTAACTCGGCTGTCACATCGTCGATGGCCGAAGAGGTCGAAAAGATGGTGTGGGCGATCCGCTGGGGCGCCGATACGGTGATGGACCTGTCGACCGGCCGCAACATCCACAACATCCGCGACTGGATCGTGCGCAATGCACCGGTGCCGATCGGCACGGTGCCGCTCTATCAGGCGCTCGAAAAGGTCGGCGGCATCGCCGAGGACCTCAACTGGGAGGTCTATCGCGACACGCTGATCGAGCAGGCCGAGCAAGGCGTCGACTATTTCACCATCCACGCCGGCGTGCGGCTGCACTACATACCGCTGACCGTCGACCGGGTCACGGGCATCGTCTCGCGCGGCGGCTCGATCATGGCCAAATGGTGCCTGCACCATCACCGGGAGAGCTTCCTCTACGAGCATTTCGAGGAGATCTGCGACATCGCCAGAGCCTATGACGTTTCCTTCTCGCTCGGCGACGGCCTTCGTCCCGGTTCAATCGCCGATGCGAACGACGCGGCGCAATTCGCCGAACTGGAAACACTTGGAGAACTCACCAAGATTGCCTGGGCAAAGGACTGCCAGGTGATGATCGAAGGCCCGGGCCATGTCCCCATGCACAAGATCAGGCAGAACATGGACAAGCAGCTCGCAGTGTGCGGTGAGGCGCCGTTCTACACGTTGGGGCCGCTGACGACCGACATCGCGCCGGGCTATGACCACATCACCTCAGGGATAGGTGCCGCCATGATAGGCTGGTTCGGCACCGCAATGCTTTGCTACGTCACGCCGAAAGAGCATCTCGGCCTTCCCGACCGCAACGACGTCAAGATTGGGGTGATCACTTACAAGATAGCCGCCCATGCAGCCGATCTGGCGAAGGGCCATCCGGCAGCGAAAACCAGGGATGATGCCCTTTCGCGCGCGCGCTTCGAGTTCCGCTGGGAGGACCAGTTCAACCTGTCGCTCGACCCCGAAACCGCACGGTCCTTCCACGACCAGACCTTGCCCAAGGAGGCGCACAAGCTGGCACATTTCTGTTCGATGTGCGGGCCGAAATTCTGCTCCATGCGCATTTCCCACGACATCCGTGCCGAGGCTCAGAAGGAAGGCATGGCGGCAATGGCGGCAAAATACCGGGAGGGCGGCGATCTCTACATGCCGGCGGACGAGACTGGCGTACCGGTCGTGCCGGAGGCTCCCAAACCATCATGAGGGTGCTCGTCAAAGGGGCCGGCGTTGCCGGCCTCACCGTCGCTTTCGAACTCGCCGCCCGCGGCGCGACGGTCACAGTCGCCGAGATGCGGCATGGCCTTGGCGGCAACGCGTCGTGGTTCGCCGGCGGCATGCTGGCGCCATGGTGCGAGCGCGAAAGCGCGGAGCAGCCGGTGCTGGATCTCGGACGCGACGCTGCCGACTGGTGGGATGCGGTGCTGTCGGGTCAGGTGACACGGGCCGGGACATTGGTCGTGGCCGCGCCGCGTGATGCCGGTGAGCTTGACCGGTTCGCCAGTCGCACGTCAGGGCATAGGCGCGTCGATGAAAACGAAATTGCGCTCCTGGAACCCGACCTCGCCGGCCGCTTCCGGCGTGGATTGCTCTTCCCCAACGAGGCTCACCTCGACCCACGCCAGGCGATGGCGGCACTTCATGACAACCTTGCGACCATGGGTGTCAAATTCCACTTCGGCTGCGACGCCCGGCCTGTTTCGGGTTTCGCCCGTCAGATAGACTGCATGGGAATGGCAGCGGCCGATGACAGGCTGCGCGGTGTTCGCGGCGAAATGCTGATCCTTCGCACGCCTGATGTCTCGCTGTCGCGGCCGGTCCGTTTGCTTCATCCACGCTTTCCGCTTTATGCCGTGCCGCGCACCGATCACCGTTTCATGATCGGAGCGACGATGATTGAAAGCCAGAGCGCCGGACCGGTGACGGCGCGTTCCATGATGGAGCTGCTGGGCGCCGCCCATGCCCTCCATCCGGCCTTTGGTGAGGCCGAGATCGTTGAAACCGGTGTGGGTGTCCGTCCGGCATTTCCCGACAATTTGCCACGCGTCGAAACAGACGGTGAGATCATCGCGATCAACGGTCTTTATCGTCACGGTTTTCTCCTCGCCCCCGCCATGGCGCGCCAGGCTGCCGGCCTGGTTTTCAGTCAAGACAGAACCAAGGAGCATGCTCATGAAACTGATGGTCAACGGCGAGGCGCGTGAGATTGCCGCCACCACGCTGGCCGAGTTGCTTGCCGCGCTCGACTATGAGGGCGATTGGCTCGCCACCGCCGTCAACGGCGACCTCGTGCACAAAGCCAACCGCACGGAGTTCCAGTTGAGCGACGGCGACCGGATCGAAATCCTCTCGCCCATGCAGGGCGGCTAGCATGTTGGAGCTTTATGGAACCGAGCTTTCGTCGCGCCTGCTTCTCGGCACCGCTCAATATCCTTCGCCGGCCATCCTTGCCGATGCAGTCAAGGCGTCGGGCACGTCGGTGGTGACCGTCTCGTTGCGGCGTGAGATGGCGGGCGGTAGAGCCGGCGAACAATTCTGGTCGTTGATCCGCTCGCTGGGCGCCAGAATCCTGCCCAATACCGCCGGCTGCCTCTCCGTCAAGGAAGCCGTCACCACCGCGAAAATGGCGCGCGAGGTCTTCGGCACCAACTGGATCAAGCTCGAAGTGATCGGCAATCACGACACGCTACAGCCGGATGTGTTCGGTCTGGTTGAAGCCGCCCGCATCCTGTGCGAGGACGGCTTTGCGGTATTCCCCTATACCACCGACGATCTCGTTGTCGCCGAGCGGCTGCTGGAAACGGGCTGCAAGGTCCTGATGCCGTGGTGCGCACCGATCGGTTCCGCCTTGGGACCGGTCAACATGACGGCGCTGCGCTCGATGCGCGGATATTTCCCTGGCGTCCCGCTGATTGTGGATGCGGGGCTCGGACGGCCGTCGCACGCGGCCACCGTCATGGAACTCGGCTTTGACGCCGTGCTCCTGAACACAGCGGTCGCCAAGGCGGCATATCCGGTCGGCATGGCGCGTGCTTTCGGTAAGGCGGTCGACGCCGGTCGTGAGGCGTTCAGTTCGGGAATGCTCGAACCGCGCGACGTCGCCGTGCCATCGACACCGATGGTCGGCAGGGCCGTTTTTTCATGAAGCTCGATCCCTTTTATCTGATCGTCGACAGCGCTGCCTGGATCGAACGGCTGGTCCCACTCGGAGTCCGGCTTCTGCAACTGCGCATCAAGACCGTGGATGAGGCTGGGTTGCGCGCGGAGATCCGCACCGCGAAGGCCTTGTGTGCTCGATACCAGTGCCAACTCATCGTCAACGACCACTGGCGCCTGGCAATCGAGGAAGGCTGCGACTTCATACATCTCGGCCAGGAGGATTTGCAGACCGCTGACCTCTTGGCGATACGGGCAGCCGGCGTAAGGCTCGGACTGAGCACACATGATCATCAGGAGCTGGAAACGGCGATGGCCGCCGAGCCTGACTACATAGCGCTTGGACCCATCTATCCGACCATCCTGAAGAAGATGAAATGGGCGCCGCAAGGGGTCGAACGGATCAGCGAATGGAAGCGCCAGGTCGCGCCGTTTCAATTGGTCGCCATTGGTGGCCTCAACCCTGAGCGGCTCGACGGTGTCTTTGCGGCTGGCGCGGACAGCGCGGCGGTGGTGACCGACATCACGCTCAACGACGACCCCGAGGCGCGCACGCGAGAATGGATCGAAAAGACGGACCAATGGCGCTGAGGCGAGAACCACATGTGCTTGTCGTCGGTGGATCGGACTCCAGTGGCGGTGCTGGAATTGCACGCGATATCGAGACGATCTCTGCCATTGGCGTGCGCACCTGTCTCGCCGTCACAGCGCTAACGGTGCAAACGCATGACGCCGTGATCGAAATCTATTATTCGCCACCTAGCCTGGTGGCCAATCAGATGTGCGCCGCGCTGCAGGCCAACGACGTGGCCACAATCAAGATCGGCATGCTGGCGACTGCCAAGATCATTGTTGCCGTTGCCGCAGTGCTGCGCAAATTTCCGCATGTCCCCGCAGTACTCGACCCTGTGCTGGCCTCCACCTCAGGCCGCGCACTTCTGCAAGCAGGCGCTATCGCTGCCATGAAGCGCGATCTTATGCCGCTTTGCTGCATTGTCACGCCCAACCTCCCTGAACTGGCGCTCCTTAGTGGCTCCGAACTGGCAGTGGATGAGGACGGAGCGCTCCAACAAGGAAAAAGACTGCTGGCCGCCGGCCCTCAAGCCCTGCTGATCAAGGGTGGGCATGCGTCGGGAACCCGGTCGACCGATATTCTGTTACGCTCCGGGCACGAACCCATCCGCTTCGATGCACCGCGCCTTGCCACATCGATGCGCGGGACAGGTTGCATGCTGGCCAGCGCGATTGCGGCGCATCTGGCGAAGCCGAAGCCGCTCGAAGACAGCGTGCGCGAAGGCAAGCTGTTTGTCTTGGAGAGGCTTCAGAAATGCCGGCTGAATAACCACAGCGTTCTGCGTCCAGCCAAGCAGACCCATTTTCCAGAATTTTTCCCGTAGCGAGACTAGAGAAGGGGCTACTGCTTCTCTATGCCATCCTCACAACGCGTTGAGTTTCTCACTGCCAATTATGCGACTTTCGAGGTGCAAATAGCGAATATCGAGTTCTTAGTGACAGAAACGACCGGAATTGGTTGCGTGGATCACCAGGTCGCTACCGATTGGGTCAGCGACTCAATAGAACGTCACATCTCTGTCCACACTCGAGCTTATTTGCCGCAAACGCGTCGAGCCCCGCGTCAATCGGTCTTATAATAGTATCCGGGGCAGCTCCAAAGCTGTGGCATCGGCTACCCGCCGGCCGTGGCGCTTGCTGTTCGAGCGTCGGACGCCGCCTGCCATTGAACATCTGATGGGCTATTGGGTGGCGGCGACACACTCATCCAGGTGCAACTGGCTTTTTCAACTCGGGAACCAGCAGAAGCCTTCGCTGCGTCGCAACATTTGGATTATGTCGTACAGCCCGATCTTCCAGAGAAAACAAGACCTAACGTTCGAAACCTGTCACGCAACCAACCACCGAATGAAAGATCCAGCGTGCGATCGCAGGGAGGTAAGAATAACCGGTCTGGCTTTCCTATCGCCGGTCCAGGTTAAGACCAACGACGTCGTCACGACATCAACACAGTGCGCGAAGCGCTCGTATTCCTGAATCAGTGGCCAAAAGCGCGTCGGGGACCGGTATTCAGTTGCGCGGTGAGAAGCAGCAACGCAGCGATCGCCGGACAGATGACACCCGAGCAGGCGCGGCAAGCATTGTGGGATTTGCCAGGATTGCCGGCGTGCTGGCCAAATCTGATTTCGTCGTTGGTGGCGACTGATTTAAAGCTGCAGGAAGATCACCGCCGGTAACGCGTTGGCCCGCTGCTCGCCAAGACGGAAAGAACGCCGCCTTGTGAGTTCCAATAATGGGCGATGCGGGAATTGCACATGTCTGTGCCCATCTGTCCGGCCGAAATGCAAATGGCGTCACTGGCGAAGGTCAGCGAACGCGGCACGCAGGGCTGGATTCTTTTGACTTGCGGCAAGCCGACATAGGTGCTGGCTTGATGTCTCGGTCACTGCGACGTGTCATGCCGATTCATTCGTCAGCTACCATGACGATGCGGCGCGTCGCCTGCGATCAGTTGATCGAACCGCGGTGCAATTCGGGACGCTTCGTCGATCCCGACAGTTGCGCAAAGGGAAGCCAAATCAGCGACTAGAGGCAACGTGGCTACGGATTCGAAGGGACCCCGCTGTTGCCGAAGAGGTGACTGGTGGAATGTCAAAGATCACCTCGTGAAAGGCCATTTGGGGCCACCTAATGATAAAGCCGGATGCCGCTATCGGGTCCTGGCACGGGAATGACGGTCCGGCCCTACGGTGGATCGAGTTCGGTTCATGTCGCTTCGCAAGGAGGATGTGTTCCGGCGTCTGCCCGAACCCCTCTTTCTCGCATTCTGCGAGGTTGCGCGATCGGGCCGCTCGGTCTCTGTGCTGATCGCCCCTCCTGTTGCCATCGATCGATTCCGCTTCCGGTGCGCACGCACGTGTCGCGCGTGGCAATCATGCAAGGTCGTGAATCATAGGAGGATGTACATGCTTTTGTCGGATTTCGGCCGCATCGGGTTCGATCCGTTTGTGGAAATGCGGCGCATGCAACAGGAAGTAAACCAGCGTTTGGCCGGGCTGACCGCCAGCGCCGCTCAGGAGTTTCCGCCGATCAATCTTTGGACTGGCGAGGACAGCGTGGCGGTGGCCGCGGAACTGCCGGGGATATCACCTGACGAAATCGGCCTCACGGTGCGCGAGAACATTCTGACATTGAAGGGAACGCGCGAGCCTCGAACGGAGGACGAGAAATCCGTCTGGCACCGCCGTGAGCGCGCCTATGGGACCTTCTCCCGGACAGTGCAATTGCCATTCCGCGTCGACCCGGAACGGGTCGAGGCGCGTTTCGCCAACGGGCTGCTCGAAGTCGAGTTGCACCGGCCGGAGGCGGATCGGCCGAAGAAGATCCAGATCAAGGGATAGAGGGAGGCAAGCATGGCTCAGGAACGCGGATCGGCCGTCGCACCATGCTGCTCAATGCCCGCAAGGTGCTTTACGACCATAGTTCGGCCATCACCATCCTTCTCGCCTTCAATGACATAACGGCCCGTCGTATCATCGAGCGGGAGAAGGAAGAACTGCTCGGTCGCACCGAAGACCTGCTTCGGCAGAAAGACGTCCTGCTGCGCGAGATGGAGCATCGGGTTGCCAACAGCCTGCAGATCATTGCCTCGATCCTGTTGCTGAAGGCACGCTCGGTGACGTCGGAAGAGACGCGCCAGCATCTCAAGGACGCCCATCAGCGCGTTCTGTCCGTGGCCGAGGTGCAACGCCATCTCCACACCTCCGCCGGCGTCGACGAGATCGATGTCGGCTCTTACCTACCGAAATTGTGCAGCAGCCTCGCCTCGTCGATGGTCGGCGAAGCCCAGCCGATCACGGTCACCGTAATGGCCGAAGGCGGCAGGATAGATTCGCAAAGGGCAGTCAGTCTGGGACTAATTGTCACCGAACTCGTGCTCAACGCCATCAAATATGCTTTCCCCAAGAAGAGAACCGGCGCTCGCATCCAGGTGAGCTACGAGACCGCGGGCAGTGACTGGAAACTGACGGTTTCGGACAATGGCGTCGGCAAGATCGCCAACGACGTACCGGCTACCGGACTTGGAACAGCCATCGTCGAAGCACTGGTGAAACAACTGGAGGCCAGGGTGGAGATTATCAGCGATATTGACGGCACCAGCGTGTCGGTCACCCGGGCGACGTTCACCTCGCGCGTGCCGCGAGCGGCGTAAAAACCGTTACTACGATGCTGCCTTCCGGACATCGCCTGATGTCCAGGGGATCTTCTGCCGCCACGGCCTTGTCCCCGGAGCGCAGGACTGCCAGTCGCATCGCATAAGCCGAAACCTCTCAGTCGGTTGAGGGCGCTTCCGATGGCCAAGATCCGCTTTTTTGGCGTTCAGCCGGTGGGACCAAGCTCTGAAGCTGACGCTGCGCAGGTCTTTGCGTGGATGACTCGGTGCGGTCGGTAAACTCGAAGTGGCGGTTGTGTGCGTCAAGTTCTGCAAAATGGGGCGGCCACGATGCTGGTCATGCGGCTTGGCGTAGAGCGAGCTTCTTGTGCTCGCGCAGGTCGTCAATGTTGATGTAGGGCCTCCATCCAGTTTTCGTTGGTTTCGACAGCCGGCGCCCTGACGAGGCGCAGGCAGCTTTCGGCGTTGGGGAAGATGCGCACGACATAGGTGCGCCGGCGGATTTCCTCATTGAGCCGTTCAAGCATGTTGGTGCTCTTGAGATGCTTGTGATGCTGGCGCGGCAGGCAAAAGAAGGTCA
Source organism: Mesorhizobium sp. M8A.F.Ca.ET.218.01.1.1 (assembly GCF_004791165.1). GTDB lineage: Bacteria > Pseudomonadota > Alphaproteobacteria > Rhizobiales > Rhizobiaceae > Mesorhizobium. The sequence goes on from NZ_SRUZ01000002.1 coordinate 698,543, forward strand.
GCGTGCGCTCGATGGTCTCCTCCACCGTCGTCCATCTCGGCCTCGAGCACCTCCTGCATCACCGCACGGATCATTTCGTGAAGTCCGTCCGGGTCTGAAAGCAGAATGTCTTTGACGGCAGCGCTGGCGGTCTTACTTTCAATCTTGGTCATGGTGGCGTTCCTTCGCGGGAATCGGCGACATGAACAATCACCAGATCCCATGGCGACGGATGGATAGCGGCGCGTGCTCTGGCAGAGTGACGCTGCTAACAAACACCCCGCGGAGGAACACCATGCATGTAGTGGCCGACCGATCCGAAACTCTGACTGCTATCCGGACTGGTCTGGGCGCAATCTTCGTATCGCTGGAGCTCAGCCGTTCAACCTGGCTGATCTCGTCGTTGTCGCCAGGTGGCGGCGAGAAGTTGTCGAAACACAGTGTCCCCAGTGGTGATTTATCCGCCTTGTTCCGTCGCTTCGATAGCGTGCGAGAGAAGGCAAGAGCACGCATGGGGCCAGACTTCCCCGTCGTCGCTATCCAGGAAGCCGGGCTCGATGGCTCCTGGATCCATCGGGTTCTGAGCAAGGCGGGGATCGAGAGCTACGTCGTTGATCCCGCTTCTATCGCAGTGTCTCGTCGCAGTCGCCGAGCCAAAACCGATAAGATCGATGGTGAAACGCTCGTCTCTCCTTGCCTTCAAGCGAGGCGAACCGCGCATATGTGCAATGGTCAAAGAGCCAACACCGGAGCAGGAGGATCGCCGGCGTATCTGTCGTGAACGCAAGGTACTGACGACCGAACGGGTATATAAAACGCCGCTCACTCAGAATGGTCTCGTCGCCCGAGCCCAGCGGCCGTAGGCGGGATGTTGGTGCAGCCGTGAAGAGCAGCGACCGAATGTGAGGTTGATCTGCTCGGTTACGAGCAGAGTCCTGCAAGTCGGGTTCAACCTGGATCCCATAATCGATATGACAAGCTAATCCCACTTTGACCGGCGCTCAGCACACCTAATTTCGAGCCGCGCCGACCTACACACCCGCTATCGACATGATCCGAGTGGCGGCCTGAACTAGGCCGGCAAACTCATGTTCGTTGGCACTGTTTTTCGCTTGCATCCCGGTTAGGCGGGGACAGACGCCCTACTGCGACGCCTGCCCGGCTTGTCCGTGTCTCGCTCGCCTGACGTTTCGGGTTCGGTCTCAATGATCTCGCCCGCCACCACGGCGCGGGTCCGCTCCAGCATCGCGGGGATGTCCCGCGCGGGCAGCGGGCGGCTGAGCAGGAAGCCCTGCGCCTCGGTGCAGCCTTCTCTTCGGACCCGTTCCAGCTGCTCCACGGTCTCGACGCCCTCGGCGGTGGTCTGCATCCCGAGGCTGTTGCCGAGGCTCGTGACCGCTCGAATGATGGCGACGGAACTGTCGATATCTCCGGCGTCCGTGATGAAGGATTGATCGATCTTGATCTTGTCGAATGGGAACGAGCGCAGATAGCTCAAGCTCGAATATCCGGTTCCGAAGTCGTCCATCGCGATATGAACGCCGAGCATGTGGATATGTTGCAGCATCGAGAGAGTCGCCTGGCTGTTGGCCAGCAGCACTGTCTCGGTGATCTCAAGCTCAAGCCGGCTGGGGGGCAGTCCCGAGATATCCAATGCCTCGACGATGGTGGAGAGCAAGCGCGCGTTGCGAAATTGCGCCGGGCACAGATTGACGGCGACCTTGATGCTACCGGGCCAGCTTGCCGCGTCGAGACAGGCTTGCTTGATAACCCATTCACCGATCGGGACGATGAGGCCGATGTCCTCGGCCAGCGGGATGAATTCTCCCGGGGATACGATGCCGCGCGTCGGGTGATGCCAGCGCAGCAGCGCCTCGAAGCAGCTGACCTCGCCGCGGTCGAGATTGAGGAGCGGTTGGTAGTAGATTTCGAACTGCTGCCGCACCACCGCTTCGCGCAGGTCGAGTTCGAGAAACCGCCGCGCCTGCATGCGCGCATCCATTTCCGGTTCGAAGAACCTGTAGGTTCCGCGGCCTTCCGCCTTCGCCCGGTAGAGCGCCATGTCGCCGGTCTTGAGAAGTTGGTCGGCGTCAATGCCATCGTCCGGCGCGATCGAGATGCCGATGCTGGCGCTGATCATAACCCCGTGGCCATCGACGACATAAGGTGCGCTCAGCCCATCAATGACCCGTTGGGCAAGAGCTGTCGCCTCGACCGGCTGATCAACCGCGGTTTGAATGATCACGAACTCATCGCCGCCGAGCCTTGCCACGGTGTCGCCTTCACGGGCCACCTGTTTCAGTCTGGCGGCGACCTCCTTCAGCAAGGCGTCGCCAACCGGGTGCCCCAGCGTGTCGTTGACCATCTTGAAATGATCGAGATCGAGGCAGTGGAAAGCAATCTTGCTACCATCACGCCGCATCTCGACCAAAGCCTCCTCGGCGCGTTCGCGGAACAATATGCGATTTGGAAGCTCGGTAAGTCCGTCGTGGCGCGCCATGTATGAAATCTTGGCTTCGCTCCGCCGCAAGTCGGTCACGTCATGGTGAGTGGCAAGCCACCCGCCGCCCGGCAGTGGCTGATGGATGAGGTCGATGGTGCGTCCGTCCCTGAGTTCCACCAGGCTCACCGTCCGCTCTGCGCGATCGATGGTCTCCGTCAGCTGCTGCACATACTTTTCCGGGTCATGGCCGGCATAGAGGCCCGCCGCGATCCGGAACCGCATCAAATCGATCCACGGCGTGCCGGGACGAGTCAGGGGCTCCGGCACATGGTAGAGATCGGCGTAGCTTTGGTTGCACAGAACCAGCCGCCTCTCCGCATCGAACATGCAAAGCCCTACGGGCATATTGGCGGCGGCCGCGGCCAATTGCTGCCGCTCCAGCTCGGCTTCTCGGGCCAAGGCATCGCTGCGCTCCAGGCTGGCCCGGTAGCCGGCAAAGGCCGAGAACAGCACTCCAACCTCGTCCTGCCGATCCCTTTTCAGCGCAATGAGACTCGAACGGCGCTCGCCCTGCGCCAAGCAACGCATCGCCTCGGTCACGGCGAGGATCGGCTTGCTGACATTGTGGCGTATCCAGGCGACAAGCCCACCAAGACACCCGGCGGCAAAAAGAACTGCCAGCCAAGTCAATCTTTGCGCAACGGTGTAGGTCCTGTCCGCCATCACCGCCGCGGCCGTGCTGCGCTCGTTGGTGAGGGCCAGCAGGTCGTCCAATCGCTGCGTGGCGGCGGCAACGGTCGGGAGCGATACCGTCTCGAACTCCTTGACAGCCATTGTTCGCCCTCCTGTTTCGAGGAGCGGGAAAATCGATGTCAGGGAATCTTCGTAGGCCGTCCATAGGTTGACGAACTGGTCGAACAGCTGCTGCTCGGCCAGCGATCCGGCACTCCGGCGATAGGCGCGCCGACCTTGCAGTATTTCGTCGCTTTCCCTCGCCATCTCCTTCTCAATGCCGGCTATCTGCGCAGCCTCGGCAGTGCGCACGCGCAACGTCGCATAGAGCTGGTGTTCCGCGAGGTTGCGCTTCATCTCGCCGACGATCTGGACCTGGGGCAACCAAACGCTGGTGATCTCGCTCGTGACCTTGTTGAGTGATCGCAGTTGCGCGACCCCAAATACTCCCACGGCCACGACGCACAGCAGCGCCAGCCCAAAGCCCAACGAGAGCTTGGTCCCGACGCTAATGTCCTTTAGCCCTCTCATCTAGAAAACTGCAAACGCAAGACCAGTCCTCGTCAAATAGCATCGAGCTTTAGCGAATAGTAAAAGTATTCCTAGTGTCGCGTCTAAGGTATTAATGCTGGCTTAAGACTGCGTAATCCCCTAGAGGATCGACCAAACCACGTTGTAAAAGGCCGGCGGATGAAGCTCACCGATTTCCATATGATCCGATGACGGGCCTACAATGAGATCGAGGTGCTCGCACCTAGTCTTGGAAGCCGCTTGCAGCTTCTTTCACCGCACCGTGGGATCGGCCTTCGATCCCCTTCGAATGTAGCGAGGCCAGCCCATATTATGCACGACGATGGGGCTTTGAGGCTGGCAGTCGAATCTATGATCGGCAGTGTTCATCAGCCGAGGAAGGAGCGCCGCGGCGCGCGCCGAGGCGGTGCGCGAACTCGAGCGTGATCGCCGAGATCGAGGCGAAGGAGCCGCTCGAAGCGCTCGACACCTTCATGGCGCAGAACGCATCGATGATCCAGGCCCAGCATGCAGCCTCCAGCTTCGATGTCCATCGGGTCCTTCAGGCCATGGACCACGAGCCGAGACCGCCGCAAGGCGATGCCGGACTGATGCGGCTGCCGGTGGTCGACATGCAAGGCCGGCCGCTGGCCAGCGAAGCCGAGTTGCGCTATTCCATTTTCCACCGCTTGACCTCGGGCGCGGTGAAGGTGGTGGCGGTGCAGCTAAAGGGAACTCCGACTGGAGCCATGCTGACACGCACGTTCACCGTGGAGGGCGTGCCCTACCGCATGGACCTGTTCGGCGGCAGCAAACTGAAGCCGCCGCAAAAGAGCCTGAACCAGCTTGCCTCTCACCTGCCTTTCACGGCCGCAGAGGCCCCAAGCGGCAAGCTTTTGGCGATCCCCTATGCCGAGACGGCTCCGGGTACGGCCTTTGAGCAGCTGTCGCGGGCCTGGGCGCCGTTCAAGGAAGCCTATTACTATACCCAGCGCCGCGGATTTGCCGCGCCGCCGGGCATCCCCGACATTGGCCCCCATGATTATGCGCTGGAAGGGTGCTTCAAGCTGTCCCTTCTGCCCGACCATCCCGCAGGCGCAGTGCATCCCTTCCGGTTCGAGGGGCGAGACGGCGAGATCGCCTTGCGGCCGCATGACGGCTGCGGCTTCATTAGGGCCTCACTGGCCGAGCGCATGCCGTCCATTGCCCGGGCTCGCCACGACGCTCCCGAGCGGATGCCTGCCTATGCCGATAAAAGGCAATCGGCGGTACCGCCCTCGGCGCTGCAACATTATCCGCGTAGCGTCGAGGTAGCACAGGAGACCCGCGAGAAGGCTCAGGCTTGGCTCGAAACCCATCAAAGCCTCACCGCCGAGGAGCTGTTCCGGACGGTCACGGGCGGGCATATCGAGGGTTCGAGCGCTATCGCCGTGCCGTCCAGCGACGAATGCCTGCATGTGCCGACGGGCAAGAGCAAGACCTTGACCCGTGACGCTGGCGTGCTTGTCGGACGCTCCCCCTATGACAAGCCCAACCTGCGCCCGTTCGCCGCCGACCGGGTCAGGTCGGCGCGCGATGGCGACCGGACCGCGGCGTTCCTGGATCGGTGCGTGGCCTTCCAATATAGCTTCAACTTCGCGCACAGGTCGGGGGCTGGGCTTGCCGCCGACGATCCGACCTTCTTTGCCAAAGGCATCTTGATCGTTGTGCCCGACGAAATGTGGCCGGCGGACTTCGCCGAGCGCGGGGTCGTGATGTCTGCCGAGGACGTAAAGTGCCATTCGTACTGGCTGGAGGAAAAGGACCGGGTCAAGGCCGACACCGCGCTCGAGTGCGTCGGCATCCTGCAGGCGACGGAGGTGTTCGCGCCCGGCTCTTTGGTTGCGGTTCCAAGCGTCGAACAAAAAATGCTCGACGGCGATTTTGATGGCGACACCGTCGTCATCATTGGCGACCAGCCTCGCCTTTACGAGCATGTGCGCCAGTTCGACGCGCAGCTGCAGGCGCGCGGCATCGCCTCGATGAAGCCGCCGAAGTCGCACACGCCGGCCATTGAGAAAAGCGGCTACCAGTTCACCCGGTCCAAGCAGATCCTGTCGGCCACCGGGCTGGTGCTGGAGACCTACAGCTGCCTGCAGCGCAACGTGCTGGCGCAGCCGCTGGAGGCGCAACGCTGGTTTGCCGAGCGTGCCATCTTCGGCACCTACGAGGGCATTCATAATGAGCTCAAGGCCGACATCCGCGCACTGTTGCAGGAAGATCGGCCGGATGGCCAGGCCCTCCATGAGCTCATCGCCAGGGCGAGGGAAGACAGCAAGGCCGCCAGGCATCCGGTGGCCTGCGAACTGGCCGCGTTGTTAGTGGCCGAGCTCCAGGACTGGAACCTGCAGCTCAATAGCGAGCCGGCTCATGAGCAGTCGGAAGTCAAGCTGCATGAAAGCGCCATCAATCTGTTGAGCGTCGGCATCAAGGTCGGCACTGACGCCTACAAGTCCGATACCGGTGCGCGGGTGTTCATGCAAAAAACCACCGAATTGCAGCGGCTCTTGGAGCAGAGGCCGGGCTTCAAGTCGGCGCCATATGTCAAGGCGCAGGCGGCAAAGCTCCACCAGGGCCGGTTCGACGTCGATGGCAGCCTGGCGGATCTGAAGGACAACCCCACGCTGGCGGCATCGGTCATGGAGGCCTCGATCAGACTCGCCGTCGAAAAGCGCATTCTGCTCAGCGCCTTAGCAATCTCGGCCGAAGACGACCGCGCCAGCACGATAACGCTGAGCAGCGAACAGGCCCTTGAGCGGGCCAGGCTCGAAGCCGCCCCCGCCGAAGCGCAAGAAAGCGCGATTACCAAAAATTGTGCATGCGGTTGCCGAGCTTTTGCGGCAGGACGGCATCGAGGTGAAGGTGCCGCATCTTGACCAACGGTCGGGCGGGCAGGTCTGGATAGCCGACGAGTTGACCGGCCAGAGCGTGAGCACGGCGCCGGAGGCCCAACTGGTCACCAATGCCGTGCGCCATGTCTTCGAGATCCCGGACGAGGCTTTTACGCGCGCCTTCAGGAAGGCGGCACTGGCCTTCGAGGAGCGGGACTGCAGCGAGGTCGAGACCACCAACTGGGTCATCAGGATGGACAGGCCGCGGTTACGCGGCGTTCACACGACGTTCAGAACCGCGCAGAACTATCGCTTCGAGGTCGAGTTCCCTACGCCGGCCAGTTATCGGGCCGAGCTCGCGCACCGCGCGCAGAGCTCACAGCTAGTCCCCATTCCCCGTGGTGCCTGGGAGATATTACACTGGGACTCGTCAGGAGAAAGCAGGTCGAGGGCGGCAGGGACCTCCAGGTCGCCCATCGTCGCAAGACAACAGATTGCGGTCGCTCGCTCGCCGCAAGCCGGCGAGATCCTCGCGGCCCTCGGTACGCGGCCGGTCGTGCTCGTCGGCATGCCGGCGAGCGGCAAGTCGACCATCGGCGCCCAGCTTGCCAAGGAGTTGGGGGTGGAGTTTGTCGACATCGATAAGCATATCGTCGCCGATCACGGCAATCTGATGGAGATGTTCGCCGACCCTGGCCGTGGCGAGGCGCACTTCAGGGACCTGGAGACCAAAGAGCTCGCCAAGCAGCTGGAGAGAGGCCCCATCGTCATCGCAACCGGCGGCGGCTGCTTTGGCAAGGAGTCCAATCAAGCCCTGATTCTTAATAAGGCGAGGTCGATCTGGCTCGACACCCGAGCTGAAAGAGCTCCGCAGGCGCCTCGAGAGGGACACCAGCCGGCCGCTGCTGCAAGGCGCCGACATCGAGCAGAAGGTTGACCAGCTGTACGAAGAGCGCAGTCCGTTCTACCAAAAGGCCGATATCAGGTTGCCCCTCGTCCCGCCCTTTCAAAAAGACAAGAAGGACGCCCGCATTTGCGTGAAGGAACTCTACGCTTTCCTGTGCAGCGACAGAGAAGCCGCTCTGCCCGCTGCCGAGATATCACATGTCTCCGGTGCTTCCGGCACCGCCATCAGCATGTCCCCAACAGCTCAGCGCATGCACGATGATCATCACAACGGCTACGATTGCGGGGGCGGCGTCGTGGAAACCATCCAGGCGCCGGCGGCACTATTGAGTGAAAGGGAACGGCCGCCGCTCCTCGACACCCTCACCGCCGACCCGCAGCCTTTGCTGGCCGGCAATAACGCACGAGCGAATTTAGCGTCTTCCACGAGAAGCAGGGAACGCTCAAGTCGAGGACGATAGCTTAGGCGTCGCAGGTTTGGTGCAGGGTGCGGGTTCGCACCGAATGCTAATAAAAGTGGGAAACGCATGCATAAGTCGTGAGAAGCCTGATGGCCGAGTTGATCCGGCCTGGATGACACAAACGTACAAAGACGAACCGCCGGTGCCGGGTCGCGCGCCAAATCCTGGTGATCGACCGGAAAGGATCAGCTCCGAGTCTAAACGGCATCGTCAACTTAATGAAGCGCGGATACTATGACAGAGTGACCCAATCCACCGCCGCGCCATTGCGTCGGTTTCGACAGATAAGATGGATTGGGCAGGCGAGCTCAAAAGAGCGATTGTAAATCGCAGTTGTAGCAGTGTAACAAACTGCGTAACAAAAAGCGCGAAAAGATTAGCATTTTCAGCAGGATAGGCGTGAAACCGAATCCCTCCCTCTCCGCCACAACATCAATAACAACCGTCGCATGCCCACAAAAAGTCCGGAAGCCGAGGCCGCCGGGCTAATTCGTTTCGCTTGCATAATGATATTACTTCGCTTAACCGGATTTTGATTAACCAGTTGTGGTCCGCGAGATCACTGCTAAAACCGTCTTGACCGCCCCCGTCCGGGTTCGATGACGCCATATCGAGGGGATTCATAGATTCCCGGTTTCGATCTATGTTGCTCGGCATGGAACGCACTTTCGACATTCCTGCTGTCCTGAGAGCCCCGCCAGCGTGTTTGCGCGAGCGCTACGGCGCCTTTGTCATCCGCATTGCCGAAAGCCTCGCCGCGGGCCTTGCGATCGGCGTGGGCTTCGCCATCGTGCGCGCCTTGGCGGGTTAGAAAGTGGTGCGGGTATTGCCGGTCTACACCCCAGAAGATTACCCACTTATCCGGCAACTTCCTGGTGCCGATGATATGCCCCCGACTTGGGAAGAGTGGCACGCGAATTTCGATGCGACGCATATGGAGAGCTTGGAGGGGCTAAGCTACGCTACCATGCGCATCAAGCCCGACTTGTTCAAAGTTTGGTTGGACACCAATTCGCAGGTCGCTTCGGAAGACTCCAGACAACTCTACGCCCAAGAGTTGCTTGATGCGTGCAAGGCGAAATCTGAAACTCGCCAAGAGGACGAACGTGCCCGACGGTTGATCGCTCGCATGGCGAACGACCCGCTCCCCACTGACCCCCTGATGTATAAATTGGCTGAGGTCGGTGCGCTGTTCATGATCGTGATGGCGATCGTTTCAGCCGCGTTGATCATACTGGCGAGGCGCTGACGTGGTCGCGCTAAGGATACCTCCTATTTCATTCATTCGGATAACTTCGCTTCTATTGGAGGAAGGCGCATGATCATCCTGGCCAGCGGGATGCCGTGCCCCCTACCAGTCTCTCGCCGGTTAGGCTCGGCGCCATCAGGCAACTCTTGCAAGGACGCCGAGCCGCTGCATCGCTATCGGGCCGGCGCTGCTCTGGTGGACGAGGCCACGTAGCCGTTCGCGCCTTCATAATCCTCTGCCGGACTAACCTGAGCATCCAATTTAGCCGATACCTGCGCTCGCGCCTTGATTACGCGATGCTGAGTTGGCGCAATAATGAGGGGCGGGTTTTGCGTAGATTCCGACACGTCGCTGCGGCGGCGCATGATCACTAACCTATTGGCGTCGCCGCCTTGGCAATCCTCATCCCGCTCTACATCGTCCTCAAATGACAATCCCATAGAAACGCCTCAGATCCCGTCTGCCGAAGACGCATGTCGTCGTCTGGGAGAAGAGAGCGGGTGGGTAAGTTCGATCCGCAAACAATCGGTACACCGTCGGAAGTATGGCGGTGGCCGTCGTTTCGGCGGAGGCGGGGTAGCCTAACAGCAGCTGAAGGCAGTCCCATCGCCAAGCCTGATCCTCAGCCTGCCCCGTCGGGCCGATGCGCCGCGATCGCGGCCAGAAAAACCGCCCCAAACTCGTTGAGCTTCGCCCCGCCCACGCCATTCACCTCGGCGAAGGCGTCGAGGTCGCGCGGGCGGCGGGCGGCCATGTCGATCAGCGTGCGGTCGGAAAACACCACATAGGCCGGCACCTGGCGCTCCTTGGCGAGCCGCAGCCGCAGCGCCTTGAGCGCCGCCAGCAGCGAGGCATCCACGCCCTCGGCGTCGGCGGCGGAGCCTTCGCCGGAACGCTTCCTGCCGCGCGTGAGAGGGTCGCGGTTCTCGACGCGATACCGGAATTCAACCTCGCCGCGGCCGAGCGCGCGGCCGCTTTCGGAGATGGCGAGACCGCCATGGCCCTCGGGATCCGGCATCAGGAACCCGCCGGCGACCAATTGCCGGATCAGTGACAGCCACACAGTCTTCCTGTGCGCGGCGCCGGTGCCAAAACTGCTCAGCGATTGATGGCCCCGCGCCAGCACCTTCTCGGTCTCATGGCCAAGCAGGATGTCGATGACATGGGCCGCGCCGAAGCGCTCGCCGCTCTGCGCGACCGCCGCGAGGATTTTCCGCGCCTCGGCACTGCCGTCGGCGCGCGGCGCCTGATCGAGGCAGTTGTCGCAATTGCCGCAGGCTTGAGCCTCTTCGCCGAAATAGCCGAGCAGCACCTGGCGGCGGCATTGCGCCGTTTCGCAATAACCGATCAGCGTGTCGAGCCGGCGATGCGACCGTCTCTTGTGCTCGGGCGAGGCGTCCTCGTCATCGATGAACAGCCGCCGCATGCGGATGTCGCCAAGACCGTAGAGCATGTGCGCCTCGGCCTCGCGTCCGTCGCGGCCGGCACGACCGATTTCCTGATAATAGGCCTCCAGGCTGCCCGGCATATCGGTGTGGAAGACATAGGCGACATCGGGCTTGTCGATGCCCATGCCGAAGGCGATGGTCGCCACCATGACGACGCCAGACAAGGTCATGAAGGCGTTTTGATTCGCCTCGCGCGCCTCCTTGCTCATGCCGGCGTGATAGGCAAGCGCTCTCACGCCGTTCTTCTCGAGGAAGGCCGCCATCTCCTCGGTCTTCTTGCGCGACAGGCAATAGATGATGCCGCTCTTGCCCGCATGGCGCTCGATGAACCGCAGCAATTGCCGCTTGCTGTCCTGCTTGGCCTCGATGGCCAGCTTGATGTTGGGCCGGTCGAAACCCAGCACCAGCGTCTCGACCCGCTCGGCGAACAGCCGGGCGGCGATGTCGGTGCGCGTGCTCTCGTCGGCCGTCGCCGTCACCGCGATGATCGGCACATTGGCAAAGATGCCGCGCAACCGAGACAGATCTTCATATTCGGGCCGGAATGCCGGCCCCCATTGCGAGATGCAGTGCGCCTCGTCTATGGCGATCAGGCTGACGTCGAGCCTGGAGAGCGCCTCGAGCATGCGCTCGGTCATCAGCCGCTCCGGCGCCAGATAGAGCAGCCGCGTCTGGCCCGAAGCGACGCGACGCCAGGCCGCGACATTGGCCTCGCGATCGAGCGAGGAATTGATCGTATCGGCCGCTACCCCGGCAAGCCGCAGCGCCGCCACCTGATCCTGCATCAGCGCCACCAGCGGCGAGACGACGAGGGTGAGCCCGCCCAGCACCAGCGCCGGAACCTGGTAGCAGAGCGATTTTCCGGCCCCCGTGGGCATGACAGCCAGCACATGGCGCCCGCCGAGCAGCGCGTCCATCACGTCGGCCTGGCCGGGGCGGAAATCGTCGAAGCCGAACACGTCCTTCAGCACGCGCCGCTTGGGATCCTCGGCGCGGATGCTCGCTGCCATTACCTGCATCAGGCGGCCGCCGGACTGGGAACGGCTTTTCGTGGATTGGAGAGGATAGGCAAACCGGTCAAAGCGACCTCCGGGTGAGGGCCTGGAGTAGCGCAGCCTTCATCCGATCACAACGGTCGATATCGCCGATCTGCACCAGTGCCGCGCACGACCGCCTGACAGGTCAGACTAAGGTGATACAGAGATATAGCTCCCTCCCAGGCATCACTCGCCGCTGCCGCCTTGCTCCAATTCGTCATAATAGCGCTGGGCGGCCTTGCCCTTCTCCAACCGATATGTCTCGGACCGGCGATCGAATTCGGCCTTGAGAGCCTTCGACAGTTGCAGCGCATGGAAGCAATAGCCGGTAAGGACCGCCAGCAGCATGATAAACAGGCCTATCGGCAATTGGCCATCGCTCAGCATGAGGATGCCGATGACGGCTTCCAGCAGCGTGGCGAGAGCCGCCATGACCGTCAGGAAAATCTTCGCCGGCCTTGACCCTTTCAGGAAGTAGTAGCCACCGATGACGTAGGCCACGCTTGAGGCGGAACCCACAATATTCGGCGAATGTCCAAAGGCCAGCAGGACGATCGCGGACAGGATGCCGATCGCGCCGGTTACTAAGAAAATGCCGGCCACTGCCAGCATGTGGTGTTTTCCGCTCATTCGAACCCCCTTGGTGTCGAACTCTTGCCCGTCCAGCATTGCAGCATGCAACCAAGGATTGCACAAGGCCTGCCGCACCACCTTCTGCAAAATCGCCAACGCCGCTTATGGCATCGGGGCATCGTCGCGCCTCCTTCCCCAACGACACCATCGCTCCCGCTGGATTCCTTCGCTCTGCGATGTAAACTTGGCCAATCAGGCCGGGAGGGCACGATGCTGCAGGTAAGACAGGATGCTCTCGACGAGCGGTTCCGGCTACAGCGCGCCGCTTTCGAGAAGCAACCCTTTGCGGACCTTGGCCCGAGGAAAGACCGTCTCAAACGCCTGCTGGCGCTGACCGAGCGGCATGAGAGCGAAATCTGCGCCACGATCGACGCTGACTTCGGCGGCCGCTCGGCGCATGAGACCCGTCTTGCGGAACTGTTCGTCGTGCGCGCCGGCATTCGCCATGCCCTTGCGCATGTCGGCGGCTGGATGCGGGAGCGTCGTGTCGCCACCACCTTGCCCTTCTTGCCGGGCAAAAACCGCCTTCTGCCGCAGCCACTTGGGGTGGTCGGCGTCGTATCGCCCTGGAACTACCCCTTTCAGCTCGCCGTGGCGCCGGTCACGGCGGCCCTCGCCGCCGGCAACCGCGTCCTGGTAAAGCCTTCCGAATTGACGCCTGCTTTCTCCGAACTGCTGGCCAGACTGGCCGGCGAGCACTTCGCCCCGGATGAACTCAGCGTCATCACCGGCGATGCCGAGATGGGCAAGGCCTTCGTCTCGATGCCCTTCGACCACCTGCTGTTCACCGGCTCGACCGCGGTCGGACGCCAGGTCGCCATCGCCGCCGCCGCCAACCTGACCCCGGTCACGCTCGAACTCGGCGGCAAGTCGCCGGCGATCCTCGACCCTTCCTGCGATCTCGACGCGGCAACAGCCAGCGTCGCCTATGGCAAGCTGCTGAATGCCGGGCAGACCTGCATCGCGCCGGATTATCTGCTGGTGCCCAAGGGACAGGCAGCCACGGTCGCTGCCAAGCTCGCAATCGCGGTGGCGCGGCTCTATCCCTCGCTGCGCGACAACCCCGACTATACCGCCATCATCAGCGACCGGCATTACCAGCGCCTGCGCGCCATGATCACGGAAGCCCGCGAGGCCGGCGCCGATATCACCGAGATCAACCCGGCCGGCGAAGATCTCGGCAATACGGGCCGGAAGCTTTTGCCGACCCTGGTCAGCAACGCCGGGCCGGACCTGCGGCTGATGCGCGAGGAGATTTTCGGCCCGGTGCTGCCGATCGTCGAATACGCCACGGTCGACGACGCCATCGACTATGTGAACCGGGCCGACCGGCCGCTGGCGCTCTACTGGTTCGGGCGCGACAGCGGCAACCGCCGGCGAATCCTGCGCGAGACCGTCGCCGGCGGCGTCACGATCAACGACTGCATGCTGCATCTGGTGCAGGAGAACCAGCCCTTCGGCGGTGTCGGCGCCAGCGGCATGGGTGCCTATCACGGCGAGTGGGGCTTCCGCACCTTCAGCAAGGAGAAGCCGGTCTTCCAGCAGTCGCGCTTGAGCGCGGGAGCCCTTCTGCGCCCGCCCTATGGCAGGACGTTCGAACGGCTTTTCGGCCTGCTCAGGCGCATCACCTGACACGCATTAAGTTTATATTCACCATGATCCGGCAGGTTTCCGGTTCTGCGGTGATGTTTTGAGTACCGCGGCGCCATTGGCGCCCAGGCAACAAACCCGCGCTTCCTTGGAAGTGCGGGTTTTTTCATTGGCCGGGAAATCTCGCCGGCCCGGTCAGGCGAGAAAATCGGCGCGGTGTGGCGTGAAACTGTCGACCAGCCGTCCCGCCTCCAGCGCCCTGACGCCGTGCACCAGGCCGGACGGCACGATGAAGCTGCCGCCGGTCTCGAGGATTGCGGTCCGTCCGTCGATGGTCACCTCGAAACGGCCTTCGGCGACATAGCTTGCCTGGACGTGGGGGTGCGAATGCAGCGCGCCGACGCCACCCTTGTCGAAGCCGAATTCGACCATCATCAATTCGTCGGTGGACAGCAGCACGCGACGGCGATTCCCGTCCAGGGTCGGCGTCCAGGCACCCTCGCCGGCTTGCGCGAAGATTTTCGGATCGGTCATCGTCATCTCCTCACCGCGCCAGCCAGCCGCCGTCCACCGGCACCACCGCGCCATGCATGTAGTTCGAGGCCGGTGCCAGCAGGAAGACGGCGGCATCGCCAATGTCTCCCGGCTCGCCCCAGCGCCCGGCGGGAATGCGCCCGAGGATGGCGGCACTGCGGTCGGGATCGGCACGCAGCGCCTGCGTGTTGTTGGTCTCGATATAGCCCGGCGCTATGCCGTTGACGTTGATGCCTTTCGCCGCCCACTCGCAGGCGAGCAGACGGGTGATGCCGAGCACGCCATGCTTTGACGCCGTGTAGGACGCGACGCGGATGCCGCCCTGGAAACTCAGCACCGAGGCGATGTTGACGATCTTGCCCTGGCGCCCGTCTGCCAGGACGCGCCGGGCAAAGGACTGGCTGAGCAGGAAGACCATCTTCAAATTGACATCGATGACATCGTCCCAATCGGTCTCCGTCAGGTCGACGGCATCGGCGCGCCGGATGATGCCGGCATTGTTGACCAGCCCGTCGAGCGGCCCGCTTTCGTCCCAGACACGATCGAGCATCGGTCCGGCCGCTCCGGTGTTGGCAAGGTCGGCGGCGACCGCCTTGAATTCGCCGCCCAGAGCCGCGACCTTGCTCGCCGTATCGGCCATCGACGAGCGGCCGACGCCGATCACCGCGCCGCCGGCGCGCGCGATGGAGACCGCGATGCCTTGGCCGATCCCGGTGTTGGCGCCGGTGACCAGGATGCGTTTGCCGGCCAGGCTGAAGGCAGTGAGGTCGCTCACCGCAGCGCGTCCATGGCCACGGCATCGACATCGGTGTAGTCGACATTGTCGCCCGCCATCGCCCAGATGAAGGCGTAGTTGGACGTGCCGGCGCCCGAATGGATCGACCAGCCCGGCGACAGCACCACCTCTTCGTTGCGCATGACGATATGGCGCGTCTCGTCCGGCTCGCCCATGAAATGGAAAACGCGCGCCGCCTCGGGCAGGTCGAAATAAAGATAGGCCTCCATGCGGCGGTCATGCACATGGCACGGCATGGTGTTCCAGATAGAGCCCGGCGCCAGCTGCGTCATGCCGACGACGAGCTGGCAGGTCTTTGTTCCCCCGGCGTGGATGAACTGGAAGATCGAGCGCTCGTTGCAGGCCTCCTTGCTGCCGAGATCGAGGCGCTTGGCGTCATCGAGGCGGATCAGCCGGCTGGGATGAGCCTGATGCGCCGGGGCGCTGAGCAGATAGAACTTGGCGGGGTCGTCTTTATCTGCCGAAGCGAATGCCACATCGCTGGAGCCCATGCCGAGATAGAGCATGTCGCGCGCCCGCAGGTCGAAGGACTGGCCGCCGGCTTCGATCGAGCCGGCGCCGCCGATATTGACGGCGATCAATTCGCGCCGATCGAGAAAACCTTTGGTGCCGGTCGGCTTGATCGCTTCCAACGGCAATGCCGTCGCCACCGGCACGGCACCGCCGACGATCATCCGGTCGTAGTGGGTGTAGGTCAGGCTGATCCGGCCAAGCTGGAAGAGATCGTCGATATGGAAATTATGGCGCAGTTCGTCCGTTCCCATGGCGGCGGCGGCCGCCGGATCGATGGCGAAGCGCGATTTGTAGTCTGTGTGGTTCTGGCTCATCTCTGTCCTGACTTCCGGTGGATCATTCGCCGGCGGCGGCCCTGGTCGAACTGGCGTAATAGGCCTGCCGCGCCTGCAGGCGTTCGCGGTAGCGCTGCTGGCTGGCGCCGAGATGGGCACGCATCGCCTCGCGCGCGGCCTCGGCATCGCCCGCCGTGATCGCGTTCAGGATCACCAGATGCTCTCGCTGCAGCCCGCGCTGGTAGCTGTCGGACTGCACCAGCTCGGTCGACCAGGGCGAGGTCACGTCGCACGGAATGGCGCGCCGGCCGAGCACGTCGAGCATCTCGACATAGAACGGATTGTTGGTGGCGCTGGCGATGGCGCGATGGAAGGCGAGATCGGCGGGTCCGGTCGGCTGGCCGTCGAGTAGCAGCCGCTCGAACTCGAAGAAGGCTTCCTGGATCGCCGCTTCCTGCGCGGCGTTGCGGCGGATGGCGGCGAGCCCGGCCGATTCGATCTCGATCGCCAGCCGCACCTCGAGCACGTTGAGCGCGATCGAATCCTTGGCCCCCATGTCGGCAGCCAGCGCCCCGAACATGGTCGAGATGTGCTCGGTGACGAAGACACCCGCCCCCTGCCGCGGCTCGACAAGGCCGTCAGCGGCAAGCTTGGCCATCGCCTCGCGGATGACGGTGCGACTGACGCCGAAGGTCTCGGTCAGCTGGCCCTCGGTCGGCAGCTTGTGGCCGGGCAGGATTTCACCCGCATGCAACTGCTTGCGGATCGCCGCCACGACGGTTTCCGACAGTTTGGGTTTTCTCTCGACCCTGAGGTCGTTTGCGATATCGGACACCTGGTGATCTCCTAATGGAACAGGCTCGGCAGCCACAATGAGATTTCCGGTATGTAGGTGACAAGCATCAGCACCACGAAGGCGGCGCCATAGAATGGCCAGATCGAGCGCATCGCCGTCCAGATCGGAATGCGGCCAATGGCGCAGCTGACGAACAGGACCGCGCCAACCGGTGGCGTGCAAAGGCCGATGCCGAGATTGAGGATGAGGATCACGCCGAAATGCACAGGATCGACGCCATAGGCCATGACCACCGGCAGGAAGATCGGCGTCGTGATGATGATCAGCGGCGACATGTCCATGAAGGTGCCGAGAATGAGCAGCACGATGTTGATCAACAGCAGGATGACCAGCTTGTTGTCGGATACCGACTGCAGAAAGGCGACTAGCGCCGCCGGCACCCTGAGATAGGCGAGCAGCCAGCCGAAGGCCGCCGCGCAGCCGATAATCATCAGCACCATGGCGGTGGTCCGCACCGAGGCCGTCGTCGCCGCGACGAAGTCACCCCAACTCATCGAGCGGTAGATGATCAGCGTGACCAGGAAGGCGTAAACGATAGCGATGCAGGAGCTCTCGGTCGCGGTGAAGATGCCGGACCTGACGCCACCGAAGATGATGGCGATCAGGATAAGGCCCGGAATGGCGGCGACAAGCAGCTGCAAGGCCCGGCCGAAGCCCGCGAAGGGCTCCGTCGGGTAGCCGCGGCGGCTGGCGACCCAATAGGCCGTTATCATCAGCGACAGCGCCAGCAGCAGACCCGGCAACACGCCAGCCGTGAACAGATCCGCGATCGAGATACGGCCGCCGGCCGAAATCGAGTAGATGATCATGTTGTGCGAAGGCGGGATCAAAAGCGCGATGATGGCGCCGACCGAGGTGATGTTGACGGCGTAGTCGATGCCGTAGCCGCGCGCCTTCATCTGCGGGATCATCAGCCCGCCGACGGCCGACGCGTCCGCCACCGCCGAGCCGGAAATGCCGCCGAACATGGTCGACGCCGCGATGTTGACCTGCCCCAGACCGCCGCGCAAATGGCCGACCAGTGAGCCTGCCAGCGCGACCAGCCGCGCGGCGATGCCGCCACGCACCATGAGGTCGCCGGCGAAGATGAAGAAGGGTATGGCCATCAGCGAAAAAACGCTGACGCCGGAATTGAGCCGCTGGAACACCACGACCGGCGGAAGGCCTAGCGTGAGGATCGTCGCGAAGCTGGCGACGCCCAGACAGAACGCGATCGGCGTGCCGATGACCAGCAGGAACACGAAGGTGCCGAAAAGGACCATCAAGGCCATGGTTCAGACCTCCTCGCCGGTTGCATGGATGTCGGCGTCGACGGGCAGGCCGGCAAAACGCCCGGCCAGCCGTTCCAGTGAAAACAGGCAGACCAACGCGCCTCCCAGGATGACCGGCAGGAAGCTGACGCCGCCCGGCAGGGCGAGCGAAGGCATCACCGTATTCCAGGTCAGCCTCGCCAGTTGCACGCCGTAGACGATCATGCCGGCGCCGAAGGCCAGCACGACAAGATCGGAAATGCTGCGCAGCACCGCCTTGGCCGAAACAGGCAGGACATAGAGCAATACGTCGAAGCCCAGATGCGTGCGCTCGCGCACGCCGACGGCCGCACCCAGGAAGATGAACCAG
Source organism: Mesorhizobium sp. M8A.F.Ca.ET.218.01.1.1 (assembly GCF_004791165.1). Lineage (GTDB taxonomy): Bacteria > Pseudomonadota > Alphaproteobacteria > Rhizobiales > Rhizobiaceae > Mesorhizobium. Next base: position 716,995 of record NZ_SRUZ01000002.1, read on the forward strand.
CCCATCAGCAGCACCGAGAAGGATTCCGTCCAGCTCGGCGAGCGGTTCAGCATGTAGCGCGAGAAGACCTGCCAGAAGATGATGATCGTCATCAGCGTCAGGCCGGCGCCGCTGACCCACAACGCCAGCCGGGCAAGCCCGGAGAGAACGCGCTCGGCAGCGAGCCAGAAGCCTCTCGTGGCAGGGGCGTCCGAAGGCAGCGCAGGAGTCCTCGCGCTGCCTGACCTGTTAGCCCCGTTCATTTCTCGGCCTGTATCTTCGCCGCCAGATCCTTCAGTTCCGGCGTCGACAAATATTTGTCGTAGACCGGCTTCATTGCGTCGATCAGCGGCTGCTTGTCGATCTCGCTGACCTTGACGCCGGCCTTCTCGACGATGTCGCGCGACTTCTTCTCCTGCGCGTCCCAGAGCTCGCGCATCTTCACGACGCTGTCCTTGGCCGCCTGCCGCACGATCGCCTGGTCTTCCGGCGACAGCTTCTCCCAGCTTGCCTTCGACATGACCAGCACTTCCGGCACGATCTGGTGCTGGTCCATGGTGTAGTGCTTGGCCACTTCGTAGTGCTTGGCGGATTCGAAGCTCGGCCAGTTGTTCTCGGCGCCGTCGATGACGCCGGTCTGCAGCGCCGAGTAGACCTCGCCATAGGCCATCGGCGTGGCATTGGCGCCAAGCGCGTTGACCATGTCGACGAACACGTCGGACTGGATGACGCGGAACTTCATGCCTTTCATGTCCGCCATCGAGGTGATGTCCTTCTTGGTGTTGTAGAAGGAACGCGCGCCGGAATCGTAGAAGGCGAGGCCGACGAGGTCATGCGCCTCGAACGCCTTGAGTATCTGGTCGCCGATCGGCCCGTCCATGACATGGCGCATGTGCTCGACCGAGCGGAACATGTAGGGCAGCGACGGCACGGCGGTTTCCGGCACGATACCGTTGAACGGTCCCATCGAGACACGGTCGAGGTCGATGACCCCGGCCTGGGTCTGCTCGATCGTGTCCTTCTCCTCACCGAGCTGCGCCGAGTGATAGACCTCGATCGAATAGCGGCCGGCGGTGCGCTGCTTGATGAGGTCGCCCATGTACTTGACCGCTTCGACGGTCGGATAGCCGTCCGGATGGGTATCCGAGGATCGCAGCACGGTCTCGGCATTTGCAATGCCGATCAGCAGCGAACCGAAGGCGAATGTGGCCGCCGTCAATTTCGAAAAATGCAACATGACTTCCTCCCTTTGAAAAATCGGAGCGTCCCGTTCAGAGCCGGTACGCCGTCTTGGCGAGCGTGTAGGCAAGCTCCTTCGCGAGTTCATGAGCCTCGTCCTCGCGCAGCCTGTGCTCGGCGACGAGGCGCGCCAGGAACGCGCAGTCGACCCGCCGCGCCACGTCGTGACGGGCCGGGATCGAGGGAAAGGCGCGCGTGTCGTCGTTGAAGCCGACGGTGTTGTAGAAGCCGGCGGTCTCGGTGGTCATCTCGCGGAAACGGCGCATGCCTTCCGGGCTGTCGTGGAACCACCAGGCCGGCCCGAGCTTCAGCGCCGGGTAGACGCCGGCCAGCGGCGCCAGCTCGCGCGCGTAACTGCTCTCATCCAGCGTGAACAGAATGACGGTCAGGTCGCGCTCGAGCCCGACGCAGTCGAGCAGCGGCTTCAGCGCCGTCACATAATCGGTGCGGGTCGGGATATCGAAGCCTTTGTCCCTGCCGAATTTCTGGAAAATTCCAGGCGAATGATTGCGCCAGGAGCCGGGATGAATCTGCATCACCAGCCCGTCATCCCGGCTCATCTTGGCCATTTCGGTCAGCATCTGGGCGCGAAACAGCTTTCGTTCACGCTCGTCCTGCGAGCCGGAGCGAATCCGGTTGAACAGCTCCTGCGCCGCAGCATCGGAAAGGTTGGCGGTCTCGGCCGTAGGATGGCCATGATCCGACGAGGTCGCGCCGAAGCTCTTGAACAAGGCGCGCCGCTGGCGGTGCGCGTCGAGATAGCCGGCCCAGGTCCCGGTGTCGCACCCGGTGATCTCGCCGAGCCGGTCGAGATTGACCGAAAACCCCTCGAAATCGGGATCTATGACGGCGTCCGGCCGATAGGCGGTGACGACGCGGCCCTCCCAGCCGCTGTCGCCGATCATCTGGTGCCATTTGAGATCGTCGAGCGCACCTTCGGTCGTTGCGATGACCTCGATGTTGAAGCGCTCGAACAGGGCGCGGGGGCGGTAGTTCTCCCACTGCAGCACCGTCGCGATCGTGTCGTAATGGCGATCTGCGGTTGCGGCGCTCAACGGCTCTTCGATGCTGAACAGATGCGCAAGCACATGGTCGAACCACAGCCGGGTCGGCGTGCCACGGAAGAGATGATAGTGCTCGGCGAACAGCCGCCAGATCGCCCTGCCATCGGTCTCGACGGGCGCGCCATCGAGCGTTGGCACGCCGAGAGCCTCCAGCCGCACGCCCTGGCTGAACAGCATGCGAAAAATATAGTGGTCCGGCACGATGAGCAGTTGCGCGGGATCGGGGAACGGCTCGTTTAGCGCATACCAGCGCGGGTCGGTGTGGCCGTGCGGGCTGATGATGGGCAGGTCCTTGATGCCGGCGTAGAGATCGCGGGCGATCGAGAGCGGACGCGCCTCGGCTGGAAACAGCAAATCCGCATTCGTCAGTGCCACGGGCATCCTCCCAGGGTCGCTATCGGTAGGGTTGGCTGGAAATAATGTCAACATACAAAAATTGGATTGTTGTATGATGACTTTTGAGCAATGCTGAGCATTGTCGGCAGGCGCCGCCGATGTTACGCCGCTTGCGATCCGCCCGTGGCTCACCAGCCATCCCATGACCAGCCGTTCCCCGAGATGAGTGCCGCAAACCGATGACAGCCCTTCGCCTTTCCAACCGCACGGCGCAGGCTTTGCCGACCAAGGTCGCCGCGCCTCGATACGATCGTGGCGCGATTACGCCGGGCATTGTGCATCTCGGCGTCGGCGCCTTTCACCGGGCCCATCAGGCCGCGTACATCGATGAGTGCCTGGCCGCCGGCGAGACGGGCTGGGGCATAACAGGCGTGTCGTTGCGCAGCGCCGACACCCGCGACGCGCTGGCGCCGCAGGATGGGCTGTACACACTGGCGGTTCGAGGCAGCGGCGGCGAGAAGCTGCATGTCATCGGTTCCATCGGCTCGCTGCTGGTGGCGCCGGAGGACCCGGCTGCGGTGCTGGCGGTGCTGACCGATCCCCGCACCCGCATCGTGACGTTGACCATCACCGAGAAAGCCTATTTGCGGGCGGCCGGCGGCGGGCTGGACACGGCGCATCCCGACATCGTCCACGACCTGGCCAATCCGCAACAGCCGAAGACCGCGCATGGTTTTCTGACCGAAGCGCTCGCCCGGAGGCTGGCCGCCGGCACCCCGCCCTTTACCGTGCTGTGTTGCGACAACCTGCCGGCCAACGGCGCCACCTTGCACAGGCTGCTGATCGAATTCGCTGAATTGCGCGATGCCAGGCCTGGTTCGGCGGGCGGTGCTGGAATTGCCGGCCACATCGCCGGTCAGGTCGCATTTCCCTCGAGCATGGTCGACCGCATCGTGCCGGCCACGACCGATGCCGACCGGGCGCGGATATCAGGCGAACTTGGCATCGAGGACGCCTGGCCCGTGATGACCGAACCTTTCCGCCAATGGGTGATCGAGGACGACTTCCCGGCCGGGCGTCCGGCCTGGGAAAAATTCGGCGTCACCATGGTCGGCGATGTTGCCCCCTTCGAGGACATGAAGCTGAGGCTGCTCAACGGCGCGCATTCGGGCATCGCCTATCTTGGCCTGCTCAGCGGCCACCCCACGGTCGATCGCGCCTTCGCCGATCCGGCGATCCGGCGGTTCGTCGATGCGCTGTGGGAGGAGGCCAAATCGACATTGCCTGACGATGCCGGCCTCGACACATCGGCCTATACGGCCGAGCTTGCCGAGCGTTTTTCGAACACGGCACTTGCCCACCGCACGGCGCAGATCGCCAATGACGGCAGCCAGAAACTGCCGCAGCGCATCATTGCCTCGGCCATCGAGTGCCTGGAGGCCGGCACCGAGCTGGTCCACCTCACGCTGGTGGTGGCAGCCTGGATCGCCGCCTGCGCGGCGCGCGGAAAGAGCTTGCCGGAGGGCCATTTCACCGATCCGCTCGATGCGGAGCTGATGGCGCTTTTGGACCAGCAGCTGCCGGCCAACGAAACCGTGACGGCGGTGTTCGATCTGGCCGGCTTCGCCGGGGATCACGCCGAACGCCAGACGCTGATCGAACTCGTGGCCATCCATCTTGTCCATCTGCGGAGGGACGGCACGACCTTGGCCTTCGCCGCGCTCGGCATAGACGGCGAAGGACCGTAAGGCGGAGCTGGACGGGTCAACAGGCGGTACAGGACCTCGATGTCGGCGGTACGATATCGCCGCCGCAGCTGAAACGCCTGACACCCCAACAAACAAAAAAGCGAGGCAAGGCCCCGCTTTTCATCAAGTCATCTGAACCGAATTTTAGGCCGGCAGGATTGCGCCTTCCAGCGTGGTGAGCTGGCTAAGGAACTGCTCCGCCTTGCTGCGCGACTGGTCGTCCTTGGCGTCGGCGGCGTCTTCCCTGGCTTCCTTGATGCGGCGGGCGAGGTCGGCGCGGTCGACATCCTTCACCGCCACAGCCGATTCCGCCAGAAGCGTGCAGCCGGCCGGGACGATGTCGGCGAAGCCGCCGAACACGACATAGCGTTCTTCGCTGCCCGAGGCATTCTTCACCGTGACGACGCCCGGCTTGATCGTGGTCATGACCGGCGCGTGATGGGCCATGACGGTCATCTCGCCCTCGGCGCCCGGAATGACCACGGATTCGACCTCGGCGGAAACCAGCAGGCGCTCCGGCGAGACCAGTTCGAACTTGAAAGCTTCAGCCATGTCAATTTAGTGAGTAGGGAATAGTGAGTAGGAAGTAGGGAGAGAGGACAACCGCCCCGATCACCCAGCTGCTATTCACTACTGACTACTGACTACTCCCTATTCCCTTGATTAAGCCGCTTCAGCCGCGAGGCGCTGTGCCTTCTCGACCGCTTCGTCGATGCCGCCGACCATGTAGAAGGCGGCTTCCGGCAGGTGGTCATAGTCGCCGTTGCAGAGGCCCTTGAACCCCTTGATGGTATCGGCGAGGTCGACCAGTTTGCCCGGCGCGCCGGTGAACACTTCGGCGACAAAGAACGGCTGCGACAGGAAGCGCTCGATCTTGCGGGCGCGGGCCACGGTCTGCTTGTCCTCTTCCGAGAGCTCGTCCATGCCCAGGATGGCGATGATGTCCTGCAGCGACTTGTAGCGCTGGAGGATCGACTGCACCTGGCGGGCAACGGCATAGTGCTCGTCGCCGACGACCAGCGGGTCGAGCATGCGCGAGGTCGAGTCCAGCGGATCGACAGCCGGATAGATACCCTTTTCGGCGATCGAACGGTTCAGCGTCGTCGTCGCGTCAAGGTGGGCGAACGAGGTCGCCGGCGCCGGGTCGGTCAAGTCGTCGGCCGGCACGTAGATCGCCTGCACCGAGGTGATCGAGCCCTTGGTGGTGGTGGTGATGCGTTCCTGCAGCGCGCCCATGTCCGTGGCGAGCGTCGGCTGATAGCCCACGGCCGACGGGATACGGCCGAGCAGAGCCGACACTTCCGAACCCGCTTGCGTAAAGCGGAAGATGTTGTCGACGAAGAACAGCACGTCCTGGCCCTGGTCGCGGAAATATTCAGCGACCGTCAGGCCGGTCAGGCCGACGCGGGCGCGCGCGCCCGGCGGCTCGTTCATCTGGCCGTACACCAGCGCCGCCTTCGAGCCTTCGCCGCCACCCTTCTTGTTGACGCCGGATTCGATGAACTCGTGATAAAGGTCGTTGCCTTCGCGGGTGCGCTCGCCGACACCGGCGAACACCGAGTAACCACCATGCGCCTTGGCGATGTTGTTGATCAGTTCCTGGATCAGCACGGTCTTGCCGACGCCGGCGCCGCCGAACAGGCCGATCTTGCCGCCCTTGGCGTAGGGCGCGAGCAGGTCGAGCACCTTGATGCCGGTGATCAGGATCTGCGCTTCCGTCGACTGTTCGATATAGGCCGGAGCCGGCTGGTGGATCGAGCGCAATTCGACCGCGTCGACCGGGCCTGCCTCGTCGACCGGCTCGCCGATGACGTTGATGATACGGCCGAGCATGCCCGGGCCGACCGGCACGGCGATCGGGCCGCCGGTGTCACGCACTTCCTGGCCACGCACCAGGCCTTCGGTGGAGTCCATGGCGATGCAGCGCACGGTGTTTTCACCCAGATGCTGCGCAACTTCGAGCACCAGGCGATTACCGACATTGTTGGTCTCGAGCGCGTTCAGGATCGGCGGCAGATGCTCGCCGAACTGCACGTCGACGACGGCGCCGATGACCTGGCGGACCTTGCCGACAACGCCGGTCGCCTTGGTGGCCACGGCCTGCGTCTTGGCAGCGGCGGCCTTGGCCGGCGCTGCTGCCGCCTTGGCCGGAGCCGCCTTTGCTGCCGGAGCCTTGGCCGCCTTCGCGGGAGCTGCTGCCTTGGGGGCTGCCGTCTTCGGGGTCGCTGCTTTCGCCATCGTCTTTACCCTTTTCGTCCTTTGTTTCTCACGCGGTCCGGTTCGCGGGCCAATGACCCGCTGACCGCGCCTAGAGCGCCTCGGCGCCCGAAATGATTTCGATCAGTTCCTTGGTGATCTGCGCCTGCCGCTGGCGGTTGTAGGTGATCGACAGCTTGTTGATCATCTCGCCGGCGTTGCGCGTCGCATTGTCCATGGCGCTCATCTTGGCGCCCATTTCGCCCGCCGCGTTTTCGAGCAGCGCACGGAATATCTGCACCGCGATGTTGCGCGGGATGAGGTCGGACAGGATTTCGCCCGGCTCCGGCTCATACTCGTAGACGGCGCTGGCGCCATCCGCCGTTTCGGGCTGAGCCGAAGAGGCGGACGCTGCCGGAATGATCTGCTGCGCGGTCGGAACCTGGCTGATCACCGACTTGAACTGCGAGTAGAACAGCGTGCAGACGTCGAAGGCGCCCTCGTTGAACAGATGGATGACCTTGCGGGCGATCGCATCGGCATTGACGAAGCCGAGCGTCTTGACCTCGCGCAGATCGACGCGTTCGATGATCATCGCGGCATAGTCGCGGCGCAGGATGTCGAAACCCTTCTTGCCGACGCAGATGATCTTGACCTGCTTGCCGTCGGCCAGGAGCCTGCGGATATGGTCGCGGGCATGACGGGCGATCTGCGAATTGAAGCCGCCGCACAGGCCACGCTCGGCGGTGCAGACGACGAGCAGATGCACGTCGTCCTTGCCGGTTCCGGTCATCAGCGCCGGGGCATCGCCACCGCCACCGACAGCCTGGGTGATGTTGGCCAGCACGGAACCCATGCGCTCCGAATAGGGACGCGCCGCTTCCGCCGCCTCTTGCGCACGGCGCAGCTTCGCCGCGGCGACCATCTGCATCGCCTTGGTGATCTTCTGCGTCGCCTTGACCGAGGCGATACGGTTACGAAGGTCTTTTAATGAAGGCATGCTTCAAACCTGATCCCGTCTTGTCTCATCCGGACTGGCACTTCGCTCAGGCGAAGGTTTTGGCGAAGGCGTCGATCTCGGCCTTCAGCTTGGCGCGCAGATCGTCCGACAGCGCCTTTTCCTTGCGGATGGCGTCAAGCACGTCCTTGCCGGCCGAACGCATGTGGCTGAGCAGGCCGTGCTCGAACTTGCCGACCTGGTTGACCGGCAGCTTGTCGAGATAGCCGTTGACGCCGGCGAAGATCACCGCGACCTGCTCTTCCGTCTTCAGCGGCGAGAACTGCGGCTGCTTCAAGAGCTCGGTCAGGCGCGAGCCGCGGTTGAGCAGGCGCTGCGTGGCGGCATCGAGATCCGAGCCGAACTGCGCGAAAGCAGCCATTTCGCGGTACTGCGCGAGCTCGCCCTTGATCGAGCCGGCAACCTGCTTCATCGCCTTGATCTGCGCCGACGAACCGACGCGCGACACCGACAGGCCGACGTTGACGGCCGGACGGATGCCCTGGAAGAACAGGTTGGTTTCGAGGAAGATCTGACCGTCGGTGATCGAGATCACGTTGGTCGGGATGTAGGCCGAAACGTCGTTGGCCTGCGTCTCGATGACCGGCAGCGCGGTCAGCGAGCCGCCACCCAGATCGTCGTTGAGCTTGGCGGCGCGCTCGAGCAGGCGCGAGTGCAGGTAGAAGACGTCGCCCGGATAGGCTTCGCGGCCCGGCGGGCGGCGCAGCAACAGCGACATCTGGCGATAGGCGACGGCCTGCTTCGACAGATCGTCATAGCTGATCAGCGCATGCATGCCGTTGTCGCGGAAATACTCGCCCATGGTGCAAGCCGTGAACGGCGCCAGGAACTGCATCGGCGCCGGATCGGAAGCGGTGGCGGCGACGATGATCGAATATTCGAGCGCGCCGCGCTCTTCCAGCACCTTGACGAACTGCGCGACGGTCGAGCGCTTCTGGCCGACGGCGACGTAGACGCAGTAGAGCTTTTCCTTCTCGGGGCCGTTGTCGTGCACCGACTTCTGGTTGAGCATCGTGTCGAGGATGATGGCCGTCTTGCCGGTCTGGCGATCGCCGATGACCAGCTCGCGCTGGCCGCGGCCGACCGGGATCAGCGCATCGATGGCCTTGAGGCCGGTCGACATCGGCTCGTTCACCGACTTGCGCGGGATGATGCCGGGCGCCTTGACGTCGACGCGCTTGCGCTCGACCGCCTTGATCGGACCTTTGCCGTCGATCGGATTGCCGAGCGCGTCGACGACGCGGCCGAGCAGGCCGGGGCCGACAGGCGCGTCGACGATGGCGCCGGTGCGCTTGACGGTGTCGCCTTCCTTGATGTCGCGGTCGGCGCCGAAGATGACGACGCCGACATTGTCGGCTTCGAGGTTGAGCGCCATGCCGCGGATGCCGCCGGGGAATTCGACCATTTCGCCGGCCTGGACATTGTCGAGGCCGTAGACACGGGCGATACCATCACCGACGGACAGCACCTGTCCGACTTCGGAGACCTCGGCCTCCTTGCCGAAATTCTTGATCTGGTCTTTCAGAATTGCGGAAATTTCCGCGGCGCGGATGTCCATCAGCCGACCTCTTTCAGTGCAAGCTTGAGCGAATTGAGTTTGGTTTTGAGCGACGTATCGATCTGGCGCGAGCCCATCTTGACCACCAGCCCGCCGAGCAGCGACGGGTCAACGGTGACGGAAATGGCCACGTCCTTGCCGGCAACGCTTTTCAGCGCCGCCTTGAGTTCGGTCTGCTGGGCCGCGGTCAGCTCATGAGCCGACGTCACTTCGGCCGCAGCCTCGCCACGGGCTTCGGCCGCGATCTGGCGGAACGCCTTGATCATGCCGGGCACCGCGAACAGGCGGCGATTCTTGGCGACGACGCGCAGGAAATTGCCGGTCAGGCCGGTGATGCCTGCCTTGTCGGCGATCGCCGCGATGGCCTTGGCCTGGTCTTCGCTGGAGAACACCGGGCTGTTGATCAGCCGGGTGAGGTCCGCGCTCCCCGCGAGCAGTGCCTCGAAACCGTTGAGGTCGGCCTCGACCTTGGCCACGGAATTTGCTTGCGATGCCAGTTCGAACAGCGAACCGGCATAGCGCTCTGCGACACCTGAGATTGGCGATGACGATTGGGCCACGGACCGTCTTTTCTCTTGTCTGACAGGCCGCAGATTGTTGGCGCGAGCAAAAACTCTGGCTAAATCTTTGACCTTACTGCATTTTTCCAAGCACGGAGGCGCGGCTTCCGCTATCCCCGGCCGAAAGTCGATTGCCGTCTAGCACAGGCATTTTAAGACCGCAATGCGTCGTTCCGCATGGTTTTCAGGCACTATTGTCGCATCCGGCGAAAGATCAGCGTCCTGCGCGCCGGAATACCCTTGGATTCAGGGCACAAAGCCGAAGGCAAAGGCGAGCGGCAAGGCCGCGAGCGCCAATTCCACCACAATGGAAACCCAATTGAAAGGCGTATTGGCGCCATCCGACATCATCGACAGCAGCCGGCCGAAGGCAGTGAACAGCCAGGAGAAGCCGAGCGCCATGTAGACCAGCGGCTGCGCGAGCAGGATGCAGCACAGGCCGACCCCGAGATAGAAGCCCGACATGCGGCCTCGCCCCTCGGCGATCGCCGCCGCCTTCTCGGGTTTCGCCTGCAGGCGCAGGATGCGGAACGCCAAGCCCGGCGCCAGGAAAAACAGAAGGCCGAGCAGCACTGTGAAGACCGCGCTCGACCAGGCCAGCCATTCGCCCTGGCTCGTCGGCCATGGAAGCGCAAAATCCATCGTGTCCCTCGAAATGCCTATTTTGAAATCGCGGGCATTCTAGCGGAGGAAAAATGCCGCGCCAGATGGCTCAAGGCACTTTAGGAGACCCGCATCAACCGAGCGCGAATTCCACCGCCGCCTCGGCATGGATGCGCGTCGTGTCGAAAACCGGAATGTCGAAATCGCCCTGGCCGATGAGCATGGTGATCTCCGTGCAGCCCATGATGATGCTGTCGGCGGCCTCTTCACGGCGCAGGCGTTCGGCCAATTCGATATAAGCGGCCTTCGAGGCTCCGGTCACGATGCCCTGGCACAACTCGTCATAGATGACGCGATGCACCATGTCGCGCCCGGCCGCATCGGGCACGACAGGCGACAGGCCGTATTTGTCGGCGAGCCGGCCCTTGTAGAAATCCTGCTCCATGGTGAAGCGCGTCGCCAGCAGCGTCGGGCGCTGCATGCCTGCGCGCTTGACCGCCACCGCCGTGGCATCGGCAATGTGGATGAGCGGGATCGACACCGAAGCCTGCACCTGGTCAGCCAGTCTGTGCATGGTGTTGGTGCACAGAAGCAAGCCTTCCGCGCCGCCGGCCTCGAGCTTGCGCGCGGCATCGACCAGCAGCGCGCCGGCGCCGTCCCAATCACCATGATGCTGCCGCTCGGCGATCTCGGCGAAATCGAACGACCACATGAGAAGCTTCGCCGAATGCAGCCCACCCAGCCGCTCGCGCACGATCTCGTTGAGCAGGCGATAATAGATGGCGGTCGATTCCCAGCTCATGCCGCCGAGCAGGCCAAGGGTTTTCATGTGATCTTTCCGTTTCTCTCGCCGAGACAGCTGTAGCTGAAATTGCGTCCCTACAGAAAGCTCTGCGGGTCGATGTCGACCTGCACCCGGACCGAGCCGCGCTGTTTCGGTCCATTGGCCAGCATAGCTCTGATAAAACCTTGCATGTCGGCGCGGCGCTCGCCCTGGATCAGCAGGCGGAAGCGATGGCGGCCGCCGAGCAGGGACAGCGGCGCCTCGGCCGGCCCGAGCACGAACAGGTCCGACGCCTCGGGCGCGGCGCGGCGCAGGCCGCGGGCATGGCCTTCCGCCTCCGCCCGCGTCACGGCGCTGACGATGACGCCGGCCAGCCGGCCGAAGGGCGGCAAGGCAGCGCGTTCGCGCTCAGAAATCTCACGCTGGTAGAAAGATTCGGCGTCGCCGGAGACGATCGCCCGCATCACCGGATGGTCGGGCTGGAACGTCTGCAGCAGGCCCAGGCTCTTCTTGCCGGTGCGGCCGGCACGGCCGGTCACCTGGCTGAGCAACTGGAAGGTGCGCTCGGCGGCGCGCGGATCGCCATTGGCAAGGCCGAGATCGGCATCGACGACGCCGACCAGCGTCATATCAGGGAAATTGTGGCCCTTGGCGACCAGTTGCGTGCCGATGACGATATCGGCCTCGCCATTGGCGATTGCCTCCAGCTCCAGCCGCAACCGTCGTACACCCCCCATGATATCCGACGACAGCACGATGGTGCGCGCGTCCGGGAAATGCGTGACGACCTCCTCGGCGATGCGCTCGACCCCCGGACCGCAAGCGACCAGGTGGTCGAGCGTGCCGCATTCCGGGCAGGCTTCGGGACGGCGCTCATTGTGACCGCAATGGTGGCAGACCAACTGGCCGCGAAAGCGGTGTTCGACCAGCCAGGCCGAGCACACCGGGCAGCCGAAGCGATGGCCGCAGACCCGGCACAGCGTCAGCGGCGCGTAGCCGCGTCGGTTGAGGAACAAGAGCGACTGCTCCTTCTTCTCCAGCGTCCGGCGCATATGGTCGATCAGCACCGGCGACAGGAAGCCGCCACGCGCCGGTGGCGCGCGCCGCATGTCGATCGACTTGAGGTCGGGAAGTGCCGCCTCGGCGAAGCGGGCGGAAAGCACAGCCCTGGCATAGCGGCCTTGGCTGGCATTGACCCGGCTCTCGACCGACGGTGTCGCCGACGCCAGGACCACGGGGAAGCCGCCTATATGGCCGCGCACGACGGCCATGTCGCGCGCATTGTAGAAGACGCGGTCTTCCTGCTTGTAGGCGGGGTCGTGTTCCTCGTCGACGACGATCAGGCCAAGCTCCTTGAATGGCAGGAACAGCGCCGAGCGCGCGCCGGCGACGACGCGCACGCCGCCTTCCGCCACTTGCCGCCAGACTTTTTCGCGCATTCGCGGCGGCAGGTCGGAATGCCACTCGGCCGGCTTGGCGCCAAAACGCTGCTGGAAGCGTTCGAGGAAGGCATGCGTCAGCGCGATTTCCGGCAGCAGGATGAGCACTTGGCCGCCCTGCTCGAGCGCGGCCGCCACCGCCTCGAAATAGACCTCCGTCTTGCCCGAACCGGTGACGCCGTCGAGCAACGCGACATTGAACTCGCCGGCCGCGACATTGGCGCGCAGCATTGACGCGGCCTCGTTCTGGTCCGGCATCAGTTCGGGAACGGCATAGCTTGGGTCAGGCGCGGCCACCACCGGGCGCGGCGGGATCATCACCGTCTCAAACACGCCCTGCGCTTTCAGCCCCTCGATCACCGTCGACGACACGCCGGCGGCGTGCGCGAGGCCGGAGCGCGTCCAGGCCAACCCACCCTCGGCCGTCTCCAGCACGCGTGCCCGCGCATCCGTCATCCGGTCGGGCACAAGCAGGGTGCGCTGCAGCCCCTCGATCCAGGGTTCGGGATCAAAGGCCTCCGGCGCCCTGAGCAGCATGCGCGCCACCATGCCCGGCGCCGACAGCGTGTATTGCGCCACCCAGTCGACGAAGCGGCGCATGGCGCGGTCGATCGGCGGACAGTCGAAAACCTGCTCGATCGGGCGCAATTTCCTGGCATCGACCTGCTCGACCGTGCCGTCCCAGACGATGCCGGCGACCTGGCGCGGCCCAAGCGGCACGCGCACGATCGAACCCGGCACCACCCGCATGCCGGCCGGCACGGCATAGGTGTAGGGACGTTCGGCCGGCATCGGCACCAGCACCGGTGCGGCCGCGACAAAGGGCGAATCTTCGATCATGAGGCGTGACCTTGCCCTGACTTTGGTCTAGATCAAAGAGCAACGCTGAACGCGCCTTCCCAAGCACGACGAAATCGTCAGGAGACCCGCCATGAAATTTTTTGCCGACACCGCCGATATCAAAGAGATCAAGGAACTGAACGATCTGGGACTGCTCGATGGCGTCACCACCAACCCCTCGCTGATCCTGAAATCGGGCGGCAAGATCGCCGAGGTCACCAAGCAGATCTGCGACATCGTCGAAGGGCCTGTCTCGGCGGAAGTCGTGGCGATCGAATACAAGCAGATGATGGCGGAGGCCGAAGTGCTGGCCAAGATCGCGCCTAATGTCTGCATCAAGGTGCCGCTGACGCTGGACGGCCTGAAGGCCTGCAAGACCATCCGCACCGAGATGAACCGCATGGTCAATGTCACGCTGTGCTTCTCGGCCAACCAGGCGCTGCTCGCCGCCAAGGCCGGCGCTTCCTTCATCTCGCCCTTCGTCGGCCGCATCGACGATACCGGCTCGGACGGCATGGAGCTGATCCAGGAGATCCGTCAGATCTACGACAATTTCGATTTCCAGACCGAAATCCTGACCGCTTCCGTGCGAACGGTGAACCACGTCAAGCAGGCGGCTCTCATCGGCGCCGACGTCATCACCGCGCCGCCGGCGACGCTGAAGGCGCTGGTCAACCATCCGCTGACCGACAAGGGCCTTGCCGCTTTCCTCGCCGACTGGGCCAAGACCGGCCAGAAGATCGGCTGAGCGGTCCGACACCAGATACAAAAAAAGGCCGGGCAACCGGCCTTTTTTACGCGCTGCGGATCAGGAGCAGCCTGCCCGGTCAGTCCGTGCCGTCATCGGGGAGCGCGGCCGCCGGCTGGCGCTTGCCCGCCATGATCTCGCGCTTGCCGACATGGTTCGGTGCGCCGACCAGACCTTCCTTCTCCATCCGTTCGACCAGTGACGCGGCGCGGTTGTAGCCGATGCCGAGGCGGCGCTGGATGTAGGACGTCGAACATTTCTTGTCGCGCAACACCACCTTGACCGCCTCGTCATAGCTGGAATCGCCATCCTCGGCGGCAACGGCTCCCTTGTCGAAGACCGCTCCCTGGTCGCCTTCCTCTTCTTCTTCATCCTCGTCGGCCGTCACCGTCTCCAGATATTCGGGGCGGCCCTGCGCCTTCAGATGCGCCACGACATGCTCGACCTCGGCGTCGGACACGAAGGGGCCGTGCACACGGGCGATGCGCCCGCCGCCCATCATGTGCAGCATGTCGCCCTGGCCGAGCAGCTGTTCGGCGCCCTGCTCGCCCAGGATGGTGCGGCTGTCGATCTTGGAGGTGACCTGGAAGGAGATGCGGGTCGGGAAATTGGCCTTGATCGTGCCGGTGATGACGTCGACCGAAGGCCGCTGCGTCGCCATGATCAGGTGGATGCCGGCGGCCCGCGCCATCTGCGCCAGGCGCTGGATGGCGCCTTCGATCTCCTTGCCGGCGACCATCATCAGGTCGGCCATCTCGTCGACGATGACGACGATGTAGGGCATCGGCGCGAGGTCGATTTCCTGCTGTTCGAACAGCGGTTCGCCGGTGCCCTTCTCGAAGCCGGTCTGCACGGTCATGACGACCGTCTCACCCTTGTCGCGGGCTTGGGCGGCGCGCTCGTTGTAGCCGTCGATGTTGCGCACGCCGAGCCGCGCCATCTTGCGATAGCGGTCCTCCATCTCGCGCACCGCCCATTTGAGCGCGGTAACGGCCTTCTTGGGGTCCGTGACGACAGGGGTCAGAAGGTGCGGGATGCCGTCATAGACGGACAGTTCGAGCATCTTCGGGTCGACCATTATCAGCCGGCATTCTTCCGGCTTCAGCCGGTAGAGCAGCGACAGGATCATGGTGTTGATGGCGACCGACTTGCCGGAGCCGGTGGTGCCGGCGACGAGCAGGTGCGGCATCTTCGCCAGCTCGGCGATGACAGGTTCGCCGCCGATCGTCTTGCCAAGGCAAAGCGCCAGCTTGCAGCTGGTTTTGCGGAAGCCCTGCGATTCGATCAGTTCGCGGAAATAGACGGTTTCGCGGGTCTCGTTCGGCAGCTCGATGCCGATGACGTTGCGACCGGGCACCACGGCGACGCGCGCCGAGACCGCCGACATGGAGCGGGCGATGTCGTCGGCGAGACCAATGACGCGCGAGGATTTGACGCCTGGCGCCGGCTCGAATTCGTAGAGGGTGACGACCGGGCCGGGGCGCACGTGGATGATCTCGCCGCGCACGCCGAAATCCTCCAGCACGCTTTCCAGGAGATCGGCATTCTGCTCGAGCCGCTCCTGCGACATGTAGAAGCCTTGGCCCTCGGGAGGCTGCTGCAGCAGCTCCTCCGAGGGAAGCTCGTAGCCTTCGCCCGTCTCCGGCTGGGCAACCTTGCCAGCCATGGGCAGCGACGGTGCGCGCGCTGCGGGAACGGCTTCGCCCACGCGTTGCACAATCGGCGCCGGGGCGGCGCTGCTTGCGGCAGGTGCGACTGCGGCCGCCATCCGAGCCTGCCGGGCAGCCCTGCCAGCCGGAACGGACGGCTCGGCCACGGCCTTGTTGGAGTTGGCCGGAAAGACGTCGGGCTGGGCGGACGGTGCCTGGCCGGGAAGGCATTCGATGACACGGAACAAGGCGGTGACATCGGCCGCGGCGGACGCGGAGACGTCGGCTCGCGCCGCGGCAAGCGGTGGAGCCGCGACCGGTGCGCGCGGAGCCGGGCTGACCTGCCGGACCGGCGACGTCACATCGACCAGAAGGGGCGCCAGGCCCTCGAAGAAGGCGTGATCCGAAAGATAGGGCCGCCGGGCTTTTTCAGCGGTGGCTGCTTTGGCCGGCGCGCCATTCCCGGCGACGGGTGCCGGACGCGTGGCCGCTGGTGCCGTTGCGGGCACCTTCGGAGCCGCCGGCACAACGCCTTTCGACGTCTCGCCGCCGCGCGCTGGCTGAGCGGACCCGGCCGGTGACGCCCCGCGATGCATGACGGCGCCAGGCCCGGCCTGCTGCGTCGGGAGCGCCTGCGGGCAACCCTCCCCGGCAACCTCGTCCTGCTGGCGATGCTTGGGCTCATAGTCCGGCGTGCGTGTAAAACGCACATTGGGCGCAAGGAAAAAATACTCTTGCCAGGCAGGGCTTTCGGTGTCGCCGCCGAAATCGGCGACCCGCTCGGAATGACCTGCGTGAGAAGCGCCGGGCTGGCGAACATCCGCCTTGCCGCGCGGGCCGCCGGAACGCTCTCCTTGGGGGTCATCGGGCGAAACTGCGTGCAACGAATTGACCCGAGAAAAACGCCTGGCTTCCATGCTCAAGACTCACTGTGAAATGTCTGCTGAGCAATAGGGAGCGAGTGGTTAACAGTTGCTTCCTGTCAGCGTCGCTGGAGCGATCGAGACGCATCTTTCGCGGCGACGCCGCACGATGAGGAATTCGAGCAGCCGATCGTGTTTCCACAACCGGTTGCTCATCCGAATGCGGCTATTGGAAAAAGGGCGAGCCTTTGCTCGCGTGACAACCAGCGGGCGGAGATTTACATGCCGCCAAACAGCACGGCTGCCGACGAGTCCGATCGCCGGGAACAGGAAATGCGATCAAGGAGAGAGGGGCGATTCGGCCTCTTCTGATGCGGCGACTCGCGCTAGCTGGCCGTCTTGCCGTGCCGGGCCAGATCCTGGGCGATGGACAGTTGCAGGGCTTCGGCCAGTTCGCGCGCGGCACGGTTCTCGGCGTCGATCTGCGCCCGGTAGGAAGCAAACTCCTGACGCGGCCTGTCGAAGGACGAGGTGATCGCCCGCTTGCCGACCGCGATCACCGCGCCGGTTTTCGCATCGGTTAGCGTGTAGCCGGCGGTCAGTGTCACCGAACCGGCGGTCGGCTCGTCTTGATCGGTTCCAACCTGGACCAGCGCCGAGGATTCAACGGCTTCGGTCACGCCGAGATCGAGCGAATAAAGCGGCGAGGCCGGTTCGCCGGCGCCGCGCCCGAACCCGAAGATCAGATTGTTGCGCACCTGCTGGGCATAACGCGTCCGGACCGGCTTGACGGCAATCGACGCCAACTCGGCATTGGCGGTCGAGCCGGTCGACAGCGGCGCGCTGGAATAGAGCGGCCGCACCTGGCAGGCCGAGACGAGCGCAAGCGAACCGACAAGACCGGCAAGCGCGATGCGGCGCAGCAGACCGCTCAACTCTGTCTTTTCCCGATCAGGCAACGACATTGACGATCCTCTGCGGCACGATGATCACCTTGCGCGGAGCCTTACCTTCAAGTGCTTTCTGCACGAAGTCGAGAGCCAAGACCGCTTTTTCGACCGCACCTTGGTCCGCGTCGCGGGCAATTGTCAAATCGCCCCGCTTCTTGCCGTTGACCTGCACCGGATAGGTGACTTCGTTGTCGACGACCAGCGCCGGATCGAAGACCGGCCACGGCCGTTCGGCGAGCAGATCGGTGCCGCCCAGCACCTCCCAGCACTCTTCGGCAAGGTGCGGCATCACGGGCGCGATCAGATGCACCATGATCTCCACGGCCTCGCGGCAAGCGCTTTTCAGCGCCGTATCAGCCTTGCCTTCCGTCACCTCGTTGAGCGGAGTGGTCAGCGCGTTGGCCAGTTCATAGATGCGGGCGATGGCACGGTTGAAGGCGAGCTTCTCGATGTCTTCGCCGACCGCCTTCAGGATTTTGTGCGCGGCCTTGGAAACCGCTCCGGCCTCGCCATCATTGGCGGCCTTCGGTGCGATGCCTGCCAGCGTCTCGGCCGCCGTCGACACCAGCCGCCAGATGCGCTGCATGAAGCGATGCGCGCCGGCCGCACCATCGTCGGTCCACTCGACATCGCGTTCGGGCGGCGAATCCGACAGCATGAACCAGCGCGCCGTGTCGGCGCCGTAGCCATCGGTGATGTCTTCCGGGCTCACCGTGTTCTTCTTCGACTTCGACATCTTTTCGAGCGGGCCGATGGTGACCGCATCGCCGGTGGCGATGTCGATGGCGCGGCGCTTGCCGTCGACATCCTCCAGCCGCACTTCGGCCGGCGCCAGCCAGCGGCCGTTCGATGCCGAACCGACACGGTAGGTTTCGTGCACGACCATGCCTTGCGTGAACAGGCCCTTGAACGGCTCGGCCAGGTCGACATGGCCGGTCTCGCGCATGGCGCGGGTGAAGAAGCGTGAATAGAGCAGATGCAGGATCGCATGCTCGATGCCGCCAATATACTGGTCGACCGCCAGCCACTCGTTCGCTGCCTTGGGATCGGTCGGGTCATCCGCCCACGGCGCTGTGAAGCGGGCGAAATACCAGGACGAATCGACGAACGTGTCCATCGTATCGGTTTCACGGCGCGCGTCCTTGCCGCATTGCGGGCACTTCACATGCCGCCAGGTCGGGTGACGGTCGAGCGGATTGCCCGGCCGGTCGAAATCGACATCGTCCGGCAGCTTGACCGGCAGGTCGGCCTTCGGCACCGGCACCACGCCGCAATCCTCGCAATGGATCATCGGGATCGGGCAGCCCCAGTAACGTTGCCGCGAAATGCCCCAGTCGCGCAGGCGGAAGTTCACCTTGCGCTCGGCCATGGGGCGATTACCGATGGTCTTTTGTTCCAGCAGCCTGGCGACCTCGTCGAAAGCTCGGTCCGGAGTCATGCCATCAAGGAAGCGCGAGTTGATCATCGCCCCATTGTCGGTATAGGCCACGTCGATCACCTGGAAAGCCGACGGGTCCTCGCCGTCCGGCATCACCACGGGCACCACCGGCAAGCCGTATTTGTTGGCGAAGTCGAGGTCGCGCTGGTCATGCGCCGGGCAGCCGAAGATGGCGCCGGTGCCATATTCCATCAGCACGAAATTGGCGACATAGACCGGCAGCGTCCAAGTACCGTCGAAGGGATGGACGACGCGGATGCCGGTGTCGAAGCCCTTCTTCTCAGCCGTCTCCAGCGCCGCCACCGAAGTGCCCATATGGCGGACTTCGTCGATGAATTTCGCCAGCGCCGGATTGGTCTCGGCGGCCTTTTTGGCCAACGGATGATCGGCGGCGATCGCCATGAACGAGGCGCCGAAAATGGTATCGGGCCGCGTCGTGTAGACCTCAAGCTCGTGCTCGCCGGCAATTTCCGAGGCCAGCGGCCAGCGGATCAGCAGACCTTCCGAACGGCCGATCCAGTTCTGCTGCATCAGCTTCACTTTTTCGGGCCATTCGTCGAGGCCGTCGAGCGAATCCAGCAGGTCCTGCGCGAAATCGGTGATTTTGAAGAACCACTGCGTCAATTCGCGCTGCTCGACCAGCGCGCCGGAGCGCCAGCCGCGTCCGTCGATGACCTGCTCGTTGGCGAGCACCGTCATGTCCTCCGGGTCCCAGTTGACCTTGGAGGATTTGCGCGTCACCAGCCCCTTCTCGACGAAGTCGAGGAACAGCATCTGCTGGCGGTGGTAGTAATCGACATCGCAGGTGGCGAATTCGCGCGCCCAGTCCAGCGACAGGCCCATCACCTTGAGCTGCTCGCGCATGGTGGCGATGTTCTGGTAGGTCCACTCCTTGGGATGAACCTTGTTCTGCATGGCGGCGTTTTCGGCCGGCATGCCGAAGGCGTCCCAGCCCATCGGATGCAGCACGTTGAAGCCCTTGGCCCGCTTGTAACGCGCCACCACGTCGCCCATCGTATAGTTGCGGGTGTGGCCGATATGGATCCGCCCCGACGGATAGGGGAACATTTCCAGCACGTAGTATTTCGGGCGCGGATCGTCATTGTGCGCTTCGAAAAGCTTCTTTTCGGCCCAGGCCTTCTGCCATTTGGGTTCTGACGCGCGCGGATTGTATCGTTCGGTTGCCATGGGACGTTTTTCACTTAAAAGCATGCCGACTGCGGGCAAGAGCCCGGCAGTTCACGAAATGTGGTCCGGGTGTTCACCATGGTTTGGCAAACCCGTCAACCATATGGGCATCGCGTCCGACAAAAACGCGGGTCAAAACAGCGGGATTTGCATATGGGCGACACCGTTCAGCAGTTTTTCGCGGTCAAGGCGAGGATCGCCGCCGCCGAGCAGGAGGCTGGCCGTGAAGCCGGCGCGGTGACGCTGGTGGCGGTCTCCAAGACCTTCGACGCCGTCGATATCCAACCCGTGATCGAGGCCGGGCAGCGCGTCTTCGGCGAGAACCGCGTCCAGGAAACACAAGGCAAATGGCCTGACCTGAAGGAGGCTTTCCCCGACATTGAATTGCACCTGATCGGCCCGCTGCAGTCGAACAAGGCCAAGGAGGCGGTAGCGCTGTTCGACGTCATCGAAACGGTGGATCGCGAAAAGATCGCCGCCGAGCTCACCAAGGAAATTGTCCGGCAAGGTCGGGCGCCAAAACTCTATGTCCAGGTGAATACCGGTTCCGAACCGCAAAAGGCCGGCATCGAACCGCGCGAGGCGGTCGCCTTCGTCAAACGCTGCCGGGAAGTCCACGGCCTCACCATCGAAGGCCTGATGTGCATCCCGCCGGCTGACGAGAATCCCGGCCCGCACTTCGCCTTGCTGGAAAAACTGGCGCGGGAGGCCGGCGTCGCCGGACTGTCGATGGGCATGTCGGGCGATTACGAAACGGCGATCGCCTTTGGCGCCACCAGCATACGAGTCGGCTCCGCCATCTTCGGCAGCCGCTAGCCGTTGGGCCAGATCGACGAGGTCGCTGCGCCAGCACTGGAAACGAAACGTACCGTTCCTATTTGTTTCGTGTCATCACACATTTCTCTGGAGCTTTCGCCATGCGCTACAATCAGCTTGGAAATACCGGGCTTTTCGTTTCCGAACTTTGCCTCGGCACCATGACCTTCGGCGCCGCCGGCCAGAACGCCCAATGGGGCCTGATCGCCAGCCTCGACCAGAAGGGCGTCAACGAGATCGTCGGCCGTTCGATTGCCGCCGGTGTCAACTTCTTCGACACGGCGGACGTCTATTCCTTCGGCGAGTCCGAACGCCTGCTCGGCCAGTCGCTCCGGGATCTCGGCATTGCCAGGTCGAGCGTGGTCATCGCCACCAAGGTCCATGCCGCCACCGGCGATGGGCCGAACCAGCGCGGCTCCTCGCGCGGCCACATCATGGATTCGGTCGATGCCAGCCTCGAACGGCTGCAGCTCGACCATATCGATCTCTATCAGTTGCACGGCACCGACGCGGTAACGCCGATCGACGAAACGCTGCGGGCACTCGATGATCTCGTCTCCAGCGGCAAGGTCCGCTATGTCGGCGTGTCCAACTGGCAGGCCTGGCGCATCGCCAAGGCGCTCGGCATCGCCGCCCGCAAGGGCTTTGCCGGCTTCGAGACCATCCAGTCCTATTATTCGATCGCCGGCCGCGACCTCGAACGCGAGATCGTGCCGCTGATCAACGAGGAGAAGCTCGGCCTGATGGTGTGGTCGCCGATGGCCGGCGGCCTGCTGTCCGGCAAATACGGCCCTGGCGCGCCGGGCAATGGCGAGGGCCGCCGCGCGTCCTTCAACTTCCCGCCGGTCAACGAGGAGCGCGCCTGGGCAGCGGTCGCCGCCATGCGCGAGGTCGCCAGGAAGCATGATGTCAGCGTTGCCACCGTGGCGCTCGGCTATGTCCTGGCCAAGCCTTTCGTCATGAGCGTGATAATCGGCGCCAGCCGCATGGAGCAGCTCGAACAAAACCTCGCCGCCACCAGCCTCAAGCTCGATGCCGACGATCTCGCCAGGCTGGATGAGGTGAGCGCCTTGCCGGCCGAATATCCCGGCTGGATGGTCGAGCGCCAGGGCGCCGGCCGGCGTCCGGCGCCCTTCGTCCCTAAGGCATAGCCTGCGGGAAAGCCGGCCTTTTCGAAGCCGCGTATCCCATGGACGCGCGGCTCCAACTACAGCCGAACCGTCTCGGCAAGAAAGTCGAGAAAGGCCCGCACCCGTGCCGGCAGATGGCGGCCCTGGCCGACATAGACGGCGTGCGTCGCCTCCTCGTCGCCCGGGTTGAAATCCTCCAGCAGCGGCACCAGCCGCCCGGCGGCGATATCGGCCGCCACATGCCAGCGCGCCAGCCGGGAAATGCCTACCCCGGCCAGCGTCATCAGCCGCATCGCCTCGCCATCGCTGACCAGCGCGTTGCCGGTGATCGGGATCATGACGGCATTGCCCTGCGCGTCGAGGAACGGCCAGCCGTCAATGTGCCTGACGAAGCCGAAGCCCATCCGGTTGTGTGTGTCGAGATCGGCCGGCGTCAGCGGCATGCCATGCACCTCGAGGTAGGAAGGGGCCGCAACGACGACCACCGGGCTCTGCCCGAGCTTGCGCGCCACCAGCCGTGATTCGCCGAGCGGCCCGGCCCGGATCGCTACATCGGCGCGTTCGGCCATCAGGTCGATGACACTGTCGGTCAGCACCAGATCGACCGAGATTTCGGGATAGCGTTCGAGGAAGCGCGGCAGCAGCGGGATCAGCCGGTGCACCCCGAACGGCACGTAGGTGTTGACGCGCAGCCGCCCGCGCGGCGCGGCGCCCGCGGCCGCCTCACGCTCCGCCGCCGCCATGTCGGCAAGGATGCGTAGCCCGCTTTCATAAAACGCCGCCCCTTCCGGCGTCAGCAGCAGCTTGCGCGTCGAGCGGCTGACCAGCCGCGCGCCAAGCCGGGCTTCCAGCCGCGCGATCAGCTTGCTGACGGCCGACGGCGTCATGCGCAGCGCGCGCGCCGCGGCGGAAAAGCTGCCTGCCTCGACAACGCGCACGAAGACTTCGATCTCGCCGGAACGGTTTATGTCGGGTCTGGCCATCTGTGAATCTATTTCACAGAAAATATGCCCTGATCAAGTCTGGTTCACAGCACTCGGCAACACGATCTTCCCGGTCGGGGCGCGGGTTGGACAGGCGCTCATCGCCTGAACGGCCCGTCTTTCAAAGTGGAAACCGCCATGCCTCTTGCTCTCTATGCCCTCGCTGCCGGTGCCTTTGGCATCGGTGTCACCGAATTCGTCATCATGGGCCTGCTCATCGATGTCAGTAAGGATCTTGGTGTCTCGATCTCGGCCGCCGGCCAACTGATCTCGGGTTATGCGCTCGGTGTCGTCATCGGCGCACCCCTGTTGACCATCGCCACTGGCAACTGGCCGCGCAAAACCGTGCTGCTGGCGCTGATGGCGATCTTCACCGTTGGCAACCTCGCCTGTGCGCTGGCGCCCGATTACTGGACGCTGATGGGTGCCCGCATCATCACCGCCTTTGCCCACGGCACTTTCTTCGGCGTTGGCTCGGTGGTCGCCACTGGTCTGGTCGCGCCCAACAGGAAGGCTTCGGCGATCGCGCTGATGTTCACCGGCCTGACCATCGCCAACATCCTCGGCGTACCTTTCGGCACCTGGCTCGGCCAGGCTTTTGGCTGGCGCGCGACCTTCTGGGCAGTGACCGCGGTCGGCCTCGCGGCCTTCGCCGTCATCCTGGCCCTGGTGCCGCGTGGCCAGGCGACGCCGGAGAAGAGCGACTTGCGCGCCGATCTCGCTGTGCTGCGCCGAACGCCCGTCCTGCTCGGCCTCGCCACTACGGTGCTCGGCTATGCCGGCGTCTTCGCCGTCTTCACCTACATCGCTCCGTTGCTCACCGAGATCAGCGGCTTCGGGGAAGCAGCCGTGTCGCCGATTCTGCTCGTCTTCGGCGGTGGCCTCATCGCCGGCAATCTCGCAGGCGGCAAGGTCGCCGATCGCTGGCTGGTGCCGGCGGTGCTCGGCAGTCTCGTGGTGCTGGCGCTGGTGCTTGCCACGATGAGCTTCGCCATCCACAGCCAGGTCATGGCCGTGATCTATGTCGGCCTGCTCGGTGCGGCCGCCTTCGCCACCGTGGCGCCACTGCAGATGTGGGTGCTGGAAAAGGCGCAAGGCGCCGGCCAAAGCCTGGCCTCATCGTTCAACATCGCCGCCTTCAATCTCGGCAATGCCGCCGGCGCCTGGCTTGGCGGCGCGGTCATCGCCCATGGCCTTGGACTGGGTTCGCTCACTTGGGTCGCTGCCCTGCTGCCGCTCGCGGCACTCGCCGTGGCCGGACTGGCGCTGCGCCTCGATCGCGGCGCCACATCAGGCGCGCCCGCCTCCGTCCGGTTGTGACATCAGCCGACATCCGAATCGCCTCACTTCTTCACAAACCACCAGGAGCAAGAAAATGGACTATCGACGTCTCGGCGCATCGGGTTTGAAAGTCCCGGCGCTTTCATTCGGCGCCGGAACCTTCGGCGGATCCGGCCCACTGTTCGGCGCCTGGGGCAACAGCGACGCGCAAGAAGCGCGGCGGCTTATCGACATCTGCCTCGAGGCCGGCGTCAACCTCTTCGACACCGCCGACGTCTATTCGAACGGCGCCTCGGAAGAGGTGCTCGGCGAGGCGATAAAAGGCCGCCGCGACGCCGTTCTGATCTCGACCAAGACCGCGCTGCCGATGGGCGACGGCCCGGCCGACCACGGCTCGTCACGCTCGCGGCTGATCAAGTCGGTCGATGCCGCGCTGAAGCGTCTCGGCACCGACTATATCGACCTGCTGCAGCTGCACGCCTTCGATGCCGGGACGCCGATCGAGGAAGTTCTGGCGACGCTGGACGGCCTCGTTCGCTCGGGCAAGCTGCGTTATGTCGGTGTTTCCAACTTCTCCGGCTGGCAAGTGATGAAGTCGCTCGGCTTGGCGCAGACGCACGGCTACCCACGCTATGTCGCGCACCAGGTCTACTATTCGCTGCTCGGCCGCGACTATGAATGGGAGCTGATGCCGCTCGGCCTCGACCAGGGCGTCGGCGCGTTGGTGTGGAGTCCGCTCGGCTGGGGCCGCCTGACCGGCAAGATCCGCCGTGGCCAGCCCTTGCCGGAAAAGAGCCGCCTGCACGAGACCGCGAGCTTCGGCCCGCCGGTCGAGGACGAACATCTCTACAGGGTCATGGAGGCGCTTGACGCGGTGGCTGAGGAGACCGGCAAGACGGTTCCGCAAATCGCCATCAACTGGCTGCTGCAGCGCCCGACCGTTTCATCTGTTATCATCGGCGCCCGCAACGAGGAGCAACTGCGCCAGAACCTCGGCGCCGTCGGTTGGACGCTGACGCCGGAGCAGGTCAAGAAGCTGGACGCGGCAAGCGAGGTCACCACGCCCTACCCGTACTTCCCCTATCGCCGCCAGGAAGGCTTCGCACGACTGAACCCGCCGGCGGTGTGAGGGGCGAGGCCCTCAACGTCGTCATCCACGGGCGGAGCAGCCGCGAAGACCCGAGGATCCATTCCGTGACCTTGATCGTAGAGCGCGGCGGTGCAGAATTCTGGACCGTCGCGACGCTTCAGAGTCGCGGCATGGATCCTCGGGTCTGCGCCGCGTCGCTTCGCTCCTTGCTCCGCCCGTGGATGACGAAAGAGATGGGCGTTTCCGCTAGCCGCCAGCGCAAGCGAGCCGGATGCGCCACTGCTCTCAGTGCAGGACGAACTCTCCATCCACCTTGCGCCATTCATTCGGGGCGATCAGCTTCTGGTGCGTATAGACCACCGAATGCAGCGGCCCATCCAGCTTGGCTTTCCAGAATTCGATGAACCGGATCAGCACCGGAAACTTCGGAGCGATGTCGTAGTCCTGCCAGACGAAGCTCTGCAGGAGATGCGGGTGGTCGGGGAAATGATAAAGAATCTTGGCCGTTGTCAGGCCGTAGCCTTTGAGCATCAGGTCCATTTCAAGATGGTCGCGCATTGCGGTCCCCAAGGTTGATTCTCCTTTCCTCCCAGGCACCAATTGTGCGCGCCGTTACTTAACTGTCTATTGATTTTTCTTGATCGCAAAACGAACTTTTCCCGCAAAAACATGCAGTTAGCAGCGAACCGTTTCGAGTGCTGACAGTCTCGAAAAGCGCCCCTGCGGCATCCCGCCGCGCGAATCCAACGTCTAATGTTGCCGTCGCGGCGGAACTGGTAATAATGCCGCCGAATTCGCGGCTGCGTCGCCGCGATCCCGCAGGCGTTTCAAGCTGGCGGATTGGTTCGGGAGGAAAGCCAAGAAATGTCCGAGGTTCATGTCCATCGCGTCAAGCCGGCGTGGAAGAAGAACGCCCTGATCGACAATGACACCTACCTAAAATGGTATGCCGACAGCGTGAAAAACCCGGACAAGTTCTGGGGCAAGCACGGCAAGCGCATCGAC
This sequence comes from Mesorhizobium sp. M8A.F.Ca.ET.218.01.1.1, assembly GCF_004791165.1. GTDB lineage: Bacteria > Pseudomonadota > Alphaproteobacteria > Rhizobiales > Rhizobiaceae > Mesorhizobium. The sequence goes on from NZ_SRUZ01000002.1 coordinate 743,500, forward strand.
TGGTTCAAGCCCTTCTCCAAGGTTAAGAACACCTCCTTCGACGGCAAGGTCTCCATCAAGTGGTTCGAGGATGGCCAGACCAATGTCTCGTACAATTGCATCGACCGCCACCTGAAGAAGCGCGGTGACCAGACCGCCATCATCTGGGAAGGCGACAACCCTTACGACGACAAGAAAATCACCTACAACGAGCTCTACGAGCATGTCTGCCGGCTCGCCAATGTGATGAAGAAGCACGGCGTCAAGAAAGGCGACCGCGTCACCATCTACATGCCGATGATCCCGGAGGCGGCCTACGCGATGCTGGCCTGCACGCGTATCGGCGCCATCCATTCGGTCGTCTTCGGCGGCTTTTCGCCCGATGCGCTTGCCGGCCGCATCGTCGACTGCGAATCGACCTTCGTCATCACATCGGATGAAGGCCTGCGTGGAGGAAAACCCATTCCTCTCAAGGACAACACCGACAAGGCGATCGACATCGCCGCCAAGCACCACGTCATGGTCAAGAACGTCGTGGTCGTGCGCCGCACGGGCGCCAAGATCGGCTGGGCGCCGGGCCGCGATGTCTGGTATCACGACGAAGTCGCGACGGTGAAGTCCGAGTGCAAGCCGGAGAGAATGAAGGCGGAAGATCCGCTGTTCATCCTCTACACGTCGGGCTCGACCGGCAAGCCGAAAGGCGTGCTGCACACCACCGCCGGCTATCTCGTCTATGTGTCGATGACGCACCAATATGTCTTCGACTATCATGACGGCGACATCTACTGGTGCACCGCCGATGTCGGCTGGGTGACCGGCCACAGCTACATCGTCTACGGGCCGCTCGCCAACGGCGCCACCACGCTGATGTTCGAAGGTGTGCCGAACTACCCCTCGCAGTCACGCTTCTGGGAGGTCATCGACAAGCACAAGGTCAACATCTTCTACACCGCGCCCACGGCGCTGCGCGCGCTGATGGGCGCCGGCAACGACCCGGTGAAGAAGACGTCGCGCAAGTCGCTGCGTGTGCTGGGCTCGGTCGGCGAGCCGATCAACCCGGAAGCCTGGGAGTGGTATTTCAACGTTGTCGGCGACGGCAAGGTGCCGATCGTCGACACATGGTGGCAGACCGAAACCGGCGGCATCCTGATCACGCCGCTGCCGGGCGCCACCGACCTCAAGCCGGGTTCGGCGACGCGGCCCTTCTTCGGCGTCAAGCCGCAGCTGGTCGACGGCGAGGGCAAGGTGGTGGAGGGTGCGGCCGACGGCAATCTCTGCATCACCGATTCCTGGCCGGGCCAGATGCGCACCGTCTATGGCGATCACGACCGCTTCGTGCAGACCTATTTCTCGACCTACAAGGGCAAGTATTTCACCGGCGACGGCTGCCGCCGCGATGCGGACGGCTATTACTGGATCACCGGCCGCGTCGACGACGTCATCAACGTCTCCGGCCACCGCATGGGTACCGCCGAGGTCGAATCGGCGCTGGTCAGCCATGAGAAAGTCTCGGAAGCCGCAGTCGTCGGCTATCCCCATGATATCAAGGGCCAGGGCATCTACAGCTACGTCACCTTGATGAGGGGCGTCGAAGCGACCGAAGATCTGCGCAAGGAACTTGTCGCCCATGTCCGCAAGGAGATCGGCGCCATCGCCACGCCCGACAAGATCCAGTTCGCGCCCGGCCTGCCCAAGACCCGCTCGGGCAAGATCATGCGCCGCATCCTGCGCAAGATCGCCGAGGACGATTTCGGCGCCCTTGGCGACACCTCGACGCTTGCCGATCCGGCCGTGGTCGACGACCTCGTCGCCAACCGGCAGAACAAGAAGGGCTGACGCCGGCCATGGCCGGGATCGGCTGCGTTGCCGAACTCTGGCGCTATCCGGCGAGTTCGCTCGCCGGCGAGCGGCTGGAGGCGATCGCGGTCGGCACCGACAGTATCGAGGGCGACCGTATGTTCGGCCTCGTCGATACGTCGGACAACGAGATCGCCCGGCCCGATCGTGACGCCAAGTGGCACAAGGTGCCGCGCATCAGGACCCGGCTGAACCATGATCGCGTCCTGGAAATCGCCGTTCCCGGCGGCGACTGGCTCAGCGCGCCGGGCCCCGAATGCGACCGCGCGGTGTCGAACTATCTTGGCTTTGCCGCCTCGATTCGCCCGTTCGGCCGCGAGAACGCCCCGCCCGCCTATGCCGGCCCGCTGACGCAGGCGCGCTACAAGAAGGCGCCGATCCATCTCCTGACCACGGCCTCGCTGGCGCGGCTGAAGGCACTGCATCCCGATGGTGCCGCCGATCCGCGCCGCTTCCGCCCCAACATCGTCGTCGACATGGCTCCAGTCGACGGCTCGTTTCCCGAAACCGAATGGATCGGCCGCAAGCTCGCCATCGGCGACCTCGTCTTGACCATCTCCGAGCCGTGCCGCCGCTGCGGCTTCACCATCATTGCCCAGGACGGTTTCGACAATGATCCCGGCATCCTGCGCAATCTGGTGCGCTACAACGCCCACAATCTCGGCGTCTATTGCACCGTCGACCAACCCGGCCGTGTCGATATCGGTGCGCCGATGCGTTTCGTGGCGGCATAGCCCCGTAGCGCGCCGCCCTGGTGCGATAGAGATGTGGCCCCCCTCTTCACGCTGCCTGTAATACGCATGACAGAAAACCGCGCCATACAGCTGGCGCGGCTCGCCTTGTCGCTTCCGTCGTCCGCCAATTTCAGATCCCACCAATCGGAGTGCCTATGACTTCCTTGCCCATCCTTGGCGCGGCCATGACCCTGGACGACCTTGAGATCCACCGCGACTGGCTTTTCGAAAGGCAGCGTGACCTCGAATTGCAAAGCTTCGCCGAGGCCAACGTTCTCAACGGCGACTGGTCACCGCTCGCCTCCCGCGCCAGAAAGCTTCTCGACGGCCACAAGGGGCGGCTCGGGATTCACGGACCTTTCTGGGGCTTCACCATCGCCTCGCAGGACCCCGATATCCGCGGCGTCGTCAGCAAACGCCTGCTGCAAGGTCTCGATGTCTGCGCCGCCGTCGGCGCGACGCACATGGTCGTCCATAGCCCCTACACGACCTGGTCCTATAACAACCTCGACAACAATCCCGGCGAGCGCGAAAAAATCACCGAGTACTGCCACCTGACACTGCGCGACGCCGTCAAGCGGGCCGAAGACATCGGCTGCACCATGGTGCTCGAAAACATTGAGGACAAGGATCCGCACATCCGCGTGGCCTTGGCCGACAGCTTCAAGTCGCCCGCGGTCGCGGTCTCCATCGACACCGGCCACGCCTACTATGCCCATGGCTCGACCGGCGCTCCGCCGGTGGACTACTTTGTGCACGCCGCCGGCAACCGCCTGCAGCATGTCCATCTGCAGGATGCCGACGGCTACGCCGATCGTCATTGGAGCCTCGGCGAAGGCACGATCCAATGGCGTTCTGTCTTTGCCGCGCTCGCCAGGCTCGAAAGCAATCCGCGCCTCATCATCGAGATCAGGGACAAGTCCCGGATACCGGCTTCGGCGGCCTATATCGCCTCGCTCGGCATCGCCGAATAAGGCCCGAGCTCGGCGCGCCGCGCTACCGGTAGAGATCCGCCCGCGTCGGCGGCAAGCCACTTGGACCCCGCGCGCGCTTTGTGGCGACGGTCTGGAATATCTGAGCCGAGGCGCGTTCGAAGGTGATGGAGCAACCGCTCAGGTAAAGCAGCCACAGCCGCGCCTTGGCTTCGCCGACCTCGGCGATCGCCTCGCCGAACCGCGCCTGCAGACGCTCGGCCCACAGCCTGCAGGTGCGGGCATAGTGCTCGCGCAAATTCTCGACATCGTAGACGAGGAAGCCGTGTGCTTCGAGATTGCCGAGCGTCATGCCGATCGTGTCCAGCTCGCCACCCGGGAAGATGTATTTGATCAGTGCCTTGTATTCCGGCCCCTTGCGCAGGGTCTTCTTGATGTCGCCCTTGCTGCGCCTTGTGATGGCGTGATGCAGATAGATGCCGCCCGGCTTCAGCAGCCGGTGGACGGCGGAGAAGTAGGCCGCATGGTTTGCCAGGCCTAGATGTTCGAACATACCGATGGACGATATCTTGTCGAAGGTGCCGGTCAGCTCCGCGTAGGACTTTATCTCGATGGTGATCTTGTCCTCCAGACCCTCGGCGCGAATGCGCTCGCGGGCTAGCGAGGTCTGGGCTTGCGACAGCGAAACGCCGTGTCCGACGACACCATAATTTTTCGCGGCGTGGATCAGCATCGCGCCCCAGCCGCAGCCGATATCGAGCAATCTTTCACCGGGTTTCAGCCGAAGCTTGCGGCAGATATGGTCGAGCTTGTCGACCTGCGCCTCGTCGATGCCGTTTGCGAAATCCTGGAAATACCCGCAGCTATAGACCATGCGCTCGTCGAGAAAGAGCCCATAGAAGGCATTCGAGATATCATAGTGATGCTGGATCGCCTCCTTGCTGGAGCCGCTGACGAACGGGTTGCGACCGGCGAGATCTACCCGCGACGTCATCTGCTTTCTCGAAAACAACACCGCCGGCAAGTCACGCAGAAGCGCCCGTTTCGGCAAAGTCTTCAGCTTCGGCCGCAGCTTGCCCGTCGAAGGCAGGGCATAGAAATCGAACAGCGATCCGTCTTCGATGTCGACTGCCTTGGAAATCCACATCTCGATAAGGGTCGACAGGGACGGTCGGCGAACGATCTGCCAGACAATGTCGTGGTCGTTGATGATCAGCACGGGGCCGGTGGCGGGGCCGATCCGCTCACCTGTCCACAGCCTGACCGCGAAGCTGGGTTTCACCGCCTCGACTACCGTTCTAACGATGCGCGCCGCTCTTTCGGTGGCGTCCATGTCCTTCCCCCCCGCGGTCGATGGCTCAATCTTGTCCGTTTAAGACCTGGATCGCAAGCCGGAGCATGCGGCGCCATCTTCCGGCAAGGACGCCTTTTTCAGCAGGGCACTTGTCATTTGCTGCAACGCACCCCATCATGAAGGTGTGTTCAACGAACTGAAAGGAGGTGATCCGATGTCGAGTGATTTCGTTTTCCAGAACGTGGCCTCAGCGGATTGCACTTTCGGGAAGCAGTCTTCCCGTTAAGGCGCGAGATGCGCGGCGGGTGACGTGAACGTCACCGCCATTGAGCCGCGCCATGGACGGAAACACGGAAGGCCGCCGGCTTCGAAAGAAGCGGCGGCCTTTTCCGTTTCGCGGATTATTGGGTCAGTATGACCTTTTCGGTGTTGCGGATGATTTCCTGAAAGGCATCGTCCAATTCACTTCCGGTGGACACCTCGAAATAATGTTTCTCGGTGGCGGAGGAGTCTTTCGACGAACAATCCTTTAGCACCGCCTTTGCCTGGTCCCGCTCGGTTGCCGACATGTCCTTATCGTTCAGGTCGAAGCCGATGGTGAAAATCTCGATGCCGTCATTTTTCATGTTGCCGCACAGCGTTTCAGCATTGCCGCGCGCAAGGTTACCCTGGCCGTTGTAGCTCCCGGCGGCACCCGCGAAGGCCGTATTGAACTGGCCATCGGTCATCAGGATTGCGACCTTGGCAATCTTCTTTCCATTGGCATTCGAAGCGCCGTTGCCGAGGCCGGCATTCTTGATCGCGCTGCGCCATTGCGGCGACAGCATATAATAGGTCCACTGAATGGCGATTGCGCCGGCTGTATAACCACCGGCCCGGAAGTCGTCGATCGAATCAAGCAATGCATCGGAATCCGCGGTCAGCGGGATCACTTGCGCGTCAGGACACCTGTTCATTCCTTCGCCGCCGAGATGATCATCCCGATTGACCAGGGCATAATATTTCTTGCCGTTCCTGTCTGTGCGAACAGTGTCTGGGCCGTCGGCACTCAAATCCGGGTCGCCGTTTTTGTTCTTGCGCTCCGTAGCGCAATTATCCGGGCGCGGTATGGCCGCACCAACAATGGAGATGTAGTCGCTGAAGGACGGCAGCAGATTTTTGCCCGTCTTGGCAACCAGAAGCGAACTGCCGGCGACGGGTGGCAGCTCAGAACTCCCTTGCTTTTCGGCATAGACGTTCTCCGCCAGTTTGCCGGCGTTCACGCCAGATGCATAAGGCACAATCGCGACACGAACGCGGGGGTTCTTCGAGTCCTGGTTCTCGAGCATCGTCTGGACGGCATTTCGCGCAGCTGCTTTCAGGTCGCCGATCTTGTTGACGTTGCCCCGTTTGGCCATCGATCCCGTTATGTCGAGCATCATGGCCACCTCTATCTGCTTGTCGGAATAGAGCGCTGTGGTGGAAGCGCCGACGCGCTGCATGGCACCGGTGCTGAACAACGGGAAATAGAGGCCGACATCGACGTGGGCATCCGCCTGGACCGTATTGGCGGTCCTGTCGACGATCAGCTTGTCGAGCACGATCTGGCCGGCGTGCAGCATGCCCGCCGTGCTGTTGGCTTCCAGAAAAGCCTGCACGGATTTGTTGGCGTCGGCTTCCTTGATGGCACCGGTGGTCAGGTCACGCGCCGTCGATGTTACAGCCGCATCGACCACGCCCTGCAGGCTCGATTTGGCATTGTAGAGCTGGGTCACATTGACCGAAAAGCCCGCGACCAGCGCCAAGACCGAGGCGGCAAAGCCGAACAGGACCGCGAAATTTCCACCGCGATCCCTGGCCAACTCGCCGACCGCGTGAACAAGACCCCCGTAATTCCGCATCCAACAGCCTCCGCTTGCCTCGGCCTCGTCGCCGCGGACAGGGCAATGCAGGATTCCAGCCGGATGACGCGGCGATCGGACCGCAGACCAGGAGTTCGCCAGCAGAACATTGTTTTTGTTGGATTTCACAGCGCAGGAAGGTGAATGACCGGTAAACGTCGGACTGTATTCGCGCGCGCGTTTACCGGACGCTTACCATGCGAGACCAAAGACCTCGTGGGGTGTGCGGCGACGTCTTGTTGCGGAACAGCGTCTCTGTGCCGCAACGGGTCAACTGTACCAGGACAGCTGTGTTGAGATTCAGGTGAGGCAATTGCAGGCCGCCTCATCCGAATATCGACATGCCTAGGCCAGCATCTGTGCGCTGGCCGTCCTGTCGATACCGTGGTGGGGTGGATTGAACAGCCTGCCTTCCTGCTCGTAGGTCCATACCTTGAACAAGGTAAGCCGGTGCGGGCCGAAACTGTGCAGCAAGGGAACGTCGGTGGCATCGCGGCCGCGCGCGATGACGACGCGACCAATCCTGGGCCGGTTATGGCGCGGATCGAACGTGTACCACTTGCCGTCGAGGAATGCTTCCATCCAGGCTGAGAAATCCATCGGCGCCGGATCGGCCGGCACGCCGATGTCGCCGAGATAGCCGTTCACGTAGCGCGCCGGAATGTTCATGCAACGGCAAAGCGTGATCGCCAGATGGGCGAAGTCGCGGCACACTCCGACACGTTCCTCGTGCGCCTGCGCGGCGGTGCGAGTCGAACGCGCATAGCCGTAGCCGAAAGACAGCCGGTTGTGGACATAATCGACGATTGCCTGTACGCGCGCCCAGCCGGAGGGAAGATGGCCGAAAAGCTGCCAGGCGAGATTGCTCAAATGATCTGTCTCGCAATAGCGGCTGCCGAGGAGATAGCCGAGCACCTCGTCGGGCAATTCGGCGACCGGCATTTCCCTGGCCAGCGTATTGATCTCGTCCGTCTCGCCGCTGTCCTCGATCACCGCGTCGTAGAGGATGCGAAAGCCGCCGGCGGGGGCAGTGAAGCGGCGGCAGGCATTGCCGTGCAGGTCATGGTAGAGCCGAGTCGGCACCGAAGGCGACGTCAGCACCCGCGTCTGCCGCTTGATATCGGCCTGCCTGTCCCGGTGAATCTCGAGCAGCGAAATCACCGGCGTCGGCTCTGTGCATTCAATGGCGATTTCGTAGCCGAGCCGTATCAGCATCGCGTCCCCCTTCGATGGTCATGGAGATAGTGTGGCTGAAACGCGGTTGGGGGATGGTGGTTCCCTGGACCGTCCGAAAAGGCGTTTTCGCGCCTTTCCATGCCGGCGCCTGGAAGATACGGTTGCGCTCTTCCCCAAGGCACACCCCGCAATCCAAGGAAAATCATGTACCCAGGCAAGAAATTCGCCGCCTTTCTCTTTGACATGGACGGCACGCTCATCAATTCCATCGCCTCGGCGGAGCGGGTATGGAGTGATTGGGCACGACGTCACGGCCTCGACGTCGCCGCCTTCCTGCCGACCATCCATGGCGTGCGGGCGATCGAGACCATCACCGCCCTGGCGCTCCCGGGCGTCGATCCGACGCACGAAGCCGACCTGCTCCTGAAGGCGGAAGCGGCCGATCTGGATGGCATTCTCCAGATCGCCGGCGCCGTTGCGTTCCTCAATTCGCTGCCACCGGAGCGCTGGGCGATCGTAACCTCGGCGCCACGCTCGCTGGCGCTTGCACGCATGAAGGTCGCCGGCATTCCTGTCCCAGCGGTCCTCGTCGCCGCGGAGGATGTTTCCCGCGGCAAGCCGGCGCCCGATTGCTTCCAGCTCGGCGCGAGACGGCTTGGCTTCGACGCGCGCGATTGTCTGGTGTTCGAGGATGCGCCGGCCGGCATTGCGGCGGCCGAGGCGGCGGGCGCTTCGGTCATGGTGATCAACGCCACGCACCAGCACGCGCTGCAGACCCCGCATGCCGCGATATCGGCCTATGACATGGTCGGCCTCACGGTCGACGAGCAAGGCTGGCTGGCGCTCGAGCCCCAGCGCAGTGCCGCTTAGTCTGGGCGCACCAGCTATGGCGAGATACGCCGGCCGGCCTCAGCTGAATATCGACACACTCTAAAAGTCGCTGGTCAGGCCTTTGATCTCCCAGTCGCCATAGCGGCCGGGCTCCTTGCCGCCACGGCCACCGATCTCTTTCGGCAGGGCGGCTTCCTGCGCGAGATAGTCGGTGCGTCGTGCGTCGGCTTCCGCCAGCGCCCGGCGGGCGGCTGGCGTCAAATCTTTCCGCGGCGCATTGCCATCGCCGGCGTGCGTTTTACTGGTTTCGTCGTTCATGCGATATTTCCCGCGGATTGAAACAGGAACAGGCGTTTCCCATCATATAGCGATGACCTCGCAAGGATCGACCCTTTTTCACCACCATCGCGACAGGAGCAGACGATGAACACCATTCGCACCGCCATGCTTCTCGCCGCCATGACGGCGCTGTTCATGGGCGTCGGCTTTTTGATCGGCGGCTCGGGCGGCATGATGGTCGCGCTGGTGGTCGCCGCCGGTACCAATCTGTTCAGCTATTGGAACGCCGACAAGATGGTGCTGTCGATGAACCGCGCCGTCGAGGTCGACGAGAAGAACGCGCCGGAATATTACGCCATCGTCCAGGCACTGGCCAAGCAGGCCGGGCTGCCGATGCCGAAAACCTATCTGATCGACAATCCGCAGCCGAATGCCTTTGCCACCGGCCGCAACCCGCAGAACGCGGCGGTGGCCGCCTCGACGGGCCTGTTGCAGCGGCTGACCCACGAAGAGGTCGCCGCCGTGATGGCGCATGAGCTCGCCCACGTCCAGCACCGCGACACGCTGACCATGACCATCGTCGCCACCTTTGCCGGTGCCATCTCGATGCTCGGCAATTTCGCCTTTTTCCTCGGCGGCAACCGCGAAAACAATCCGTTCGGCTTTGTCGGCGTGCTGGCGGCGATGATCGTGGCGCCCTTCGCGGCCATGATCGTGCAGATGGCGGTCAGCCGCACCCGCGAATATGAGGCCGACAGGCGCGGCGCGGAAATCTGTGGACACCCGCTGTGGCTGGCCTCCGCGCTTGACAAGATCGCCCGCGGGGCCGAACGCATTCCCAACCCCGACGCCGAGCGCAATCCGGCAATGGCGCATCTCTTCATCATCAACCCCCTGCATGGCGAGCGTATGGACAGTCTGTTCTCCACCCATCCGAGCACCGACAACCGCATCGCCGCGCTGCAGGCGATGGCGCGCGAAATGGGCGATGGCGCTGCGCGGGCCACGCAGCGCCAGACACAGACGCCGCCGCGGGCGGACGAGCCGCAGGCGGCCGGACCGTGGGGCAAGCCGGCCGAACCGGAACAACAGGCCGAACCGGCCAGCCCGAAATCCAATCCGTGGGGCCGTAACCCGACCGGACCCAAGGGCCGGTGGTCGTGAGCGTGGCGGGCAGAGCACCTCGACGCACGGTTTCAGGCGATCAGGAACACAATGCCGGCGGCGAGTTCGTTGCCGGCCTTGCCGCGCGCAAGGCGGCGGCGCGGCTGCTGGCCGCCGTCATCGACGCCCGCACGCCGCTTGATGGCCTGACCGACCACGAGAACGGCCATCCGCAATACAAGGCGCTCGATTTGCGCGACCGTGGCCTGGTGCGCGCCATACTGGTCACCGCGCTGCGCTACCGCATGACCATATCGGGATTGCTGGCGCGGCGCCTGGAAAAGCCGCTACCGCCCAACGCGACCGCCTTGTCGCACATACTGCATGTGGCGGCGGCGCAGATCCTGTTCCTCGACATTCCCGATAGCGCCGCCGTCGACCTCGCCGTGACGCACGCCAAGTCCGACCCCCGCACGCAGCGTTTTTCCGGCCTGGTCAACGGCGTGCTGCGCACGCTGGCGCGCGCCAAGGAAGCCGAACTTCCGGCCGTGCTTGCCGCCACCGACGAAGCGCCGAAATGGTTTTCCGACCGGCTGAAGGCGGCCTACGGCGCCGAGAAGGCCCGGCTGATCCTGGCCGCTCATCGCCACGAGGCGCCGGTCGACTTCACGGTCAAGGCCGATGCCGGGCTCTGGGCCGAAAAGCTCGGCGGCATTGTCCTGCCGACCGGCACGGTGCGCGTGGAGAAGCTTGCCGGCGCCGTCACCGAACTGCCTGGCTTCGCCGAAGGCGCCTGGTGGGTCCAGGATGCTGCGGCCAGCTTGCCGGCAAGACTGTTCGGCGATGTCGGCGGATTGCGCGTCGCCGATCTCTGCGCCGCGCCCGGCGGCAAGACCGCTCAGCTGATCCTGGCCGGCGCCAGGGTCACCGCCGTCGATACCTCGAAGAACCGGCTTGCGCGGCTGGAGCAGAACCTCGACCGCCTCGGACTGTCCGCCGAAATCGTCCAGGCCGACCTGCTCAAATACGAGCCGGCGGCGTTGTTCGACGCCGTGCTCCTCGACGCACCATGTTCCTCGACCGGCACGGTGCGGCGGCATCCCGACGTGCCGTGGACCAAGACGGCGGCGGACGTCGAAAAACTCGCCGACCTGCAGCGCAGGCTGCTCGCCCGCGCCGTCACGCTGGTCAGGCCCGGCGGCCGGATCGTCTTTTCCAATTGTTCGCTCGACCCGCTCGAAGGTGAAGAACTGCATCGTTCCTTCCTCAAGGACACGGCTGCGGTCATTGACGATCCGCTGCATCAGGGCGAGATCGCCGGCATCGATTCGTTCCTGACGCAGCAAGGCACGCTGCGCACCACGCCCGCCGACCTCGACCTCGGCGCGCCGGAGCGCTCCGGTCTGGACGGCTTCTTCGCCGCGCGTATGCGCCGCGCCGGCTAAGCGTGTAACCTCCCGGATTTGCTGACTTTTTTAGGACGAGTCAGGGTTAAGACCGGGTTAACTGGACCCGTTGCCAGGAATTCGCCTTCGCACGCTACGTTCAATCATGTAAACTTGTGCCGGGGTAGAGGACGACCAGGAGGGGTTTTGGCACTTGCTGCCGGCAACACGACGCGTCTGTGGACGCTGGTCGCGAAGGAGTTCTGGCGCAAGACGCGCCGGCGCCTGCGTGCCGGGCCGGTTTATCGCTGGCGCTATTCCGGCCGCACGCCCGAACGCGTCCTGATCGCGCCGCCTGACCTGCGCCTCGCCGATCCGCAGATCGCACTTGAGATCTATTACGGCCGCTATCCCCTGTCTGGCCATCTGGTCGAGACCGGCGGCAAATCCCCTTTCCAGATCAATGTCCCCAATCACGGTTGGCAGAAGACCCTGCATGGCTTCCGCTGGCTGCGCCATATGCGTGCCGCCGGCACGGAGCTGGCCGCGGCAAACGCCCGCGCGCTCGTTTCCGACTGGATCACCATGCATGGCAGCCATATTTCGGGCATTGCCTGGGAGCCAGGCACGACGGCCAAACGCATCATCGCCTGGCTGCAGCATTCTTCCGTCGTGCTGCAGGGCGCCGAATTTCCCTTCTACCGGGCCTTCCTGAAATCGCTGGCGATGCAGATCCGCTATCTCAAGTCCATGGCGCGCGAAATGCCCGACGGCAAGGACCGGCTACGCGCTCGCATCGCGCTGGCATTCGCCGCACTGTCCCTGCCGGCGCCGGCCTCGGCGCTGCGCGGCGCCACCCGCAACCTCGCCGAAGAACTCAATCGCCAGATTCTTGCCGACGGCGGCCATGTCTCGCGCAATCCGATGGTGGTGCTGGAAATCCTCGCCGACCTTCTGCCGCTGCGGCAGACCTATGCCAACCAGGCCGAAGCGCCGCCGCAGGCGCTGATCGGCGCCATCGACCGCATGCTGCCGGCGCTGCGCTTCTTCCGCCATCAGGATGGCAGCCTCGCCCGCTTCAACGGCATGGGCGCCACCATCCATGACCGCATCGCCACCATCCTGCGCCACGACGACACCGCCGGCTCGCCGCTGCTGCATGCGCCGCATTCGGGCTATGAGCGGCTGGCGATCGGTGGCACCACGGTCATCGCCGATACCGGCCTGCCGCCGCCGGTCGACGTGTCCAATGCAGCCCATGCCGGCTGCCTCGCCTTCGAACTGTCGTCCGGGCGCCAGCATTACATCGTCAATGCCGGCATCGACACCTACGGCGCCGCCGAGTTCAGGCCGCTGGCCCGCGCCACCGCCGCGCATTCGACAGCCACCATCAACGACACGTCTTCGGCGCGTTTCACCCATGCGCTGCGGGTCAACGACCAGTTGGGTTCACCGCTAATCGGCGGCCCGCAGCAAGTGCAGTGCAAACGCATCGACCAGAAGGGCGTCCACGGCTTCATCGCCCGTCATGATGGCTATCTCCAGCGTTTCGGCTTCCTGCATGAGCGTGAACTGAAACTCTCCTCGGACGGCAATGTGCTGGCGGGCCGGGACCGGTTCCAGCGACCCGGCAACGCCGCGGTCCGCAACAACGGCCGCGATTTCATCACCGTGCGTTTTCACATCCATCCGGACATCAATCTGCTGCAGGACGAACAGGAGCGGCTGATCCTGACCGCCGATCAGGCCGACACCTGGGTGTTCACCTCCAGCGAAGTGATGCCCGAGGTGGAGGAATCGATCTATTTCGCCGGTCTGGGCGGTCCACGCCGCAGCCGCCAGATCGTGCTCGCTTTCAGGGCGTCCGAAATTGCCGAAGTCCATTGGCAGCTGACGCGGACAAAGATCACCGGTTATCCCGAAAACAACTGAGCTTGCGGCGGCAATGGCATGCCGTGAAAAAGCGAACGCTTGATTTCCGGGCCTCATGTGCTACGGCGCGGGCTTGCTCCTCCAGACTTGAAAGGCCGCCAGCCCATGGCCGTTCCTGCCAAGAACATTCCCGCCCCCGACCTCGTTCCGGTCCGCCGCGCGCTGCTGTCTGTCTTCGACAAGACCGGCATGCTCGACTTTGCCAGGGCGCTGGCCGCGGCCGGCGTCGAGCTGGTCTCCACTGGCGGCACGGCAAAAGCGATCGCCGAGGCCGGCATGGTGGTACGCGACGTCTCCGAGCTCACCGGCTTTCCCGAGATCATGGACGGCCGCGTCAAGACGCTGCACCCGTCGGTGCACGGCGCGCTGCTAGGCGTGCGCGATGATCCCGAGCATGCATTGGCGATGCGCAAATATGGCATCGAGCCGATCGATCTCGTCGTCTCCAATCTTTATCCCTTCGAGGAAGTCCGCCGCTCCGGCGCCGACTACGCGGCGATCGTCGAGAATATCGACATTGGCGGCCCGGCGATGATCCGCGCCTCGGCCAAGAACCACGCTTACGTCGCCATCGTCACCGATCCCGGCGACTACGCCGCGGTGCTCAACGCGCTGGAGATGAACATCGGCTCGCTGTCGCTGGATTTCCGCAAGAAGCTGGCGGCCAAGGCCTTCGCCCGCACCGCCACCTATGACGCGGCAATCTCGGGCTGGTTCGCCGAGGCGCTGGAGATCGAGCATCCGACCTGGCGCGCCTTCGGCGGCAGGCTGGCCGAAGTCATGCGCTATGGCGAGAACCCGCATCAGGGCGCCGGCTTCTATGTCAATGGCGACAAGCGGCCGGGCGTCGCCACGGCGCGGCAGCTGCAAGGCAAGCAGCTATCCTACAACAACATCAACGACACCGACGCCGCCTTCGAACTGGCCGGCGAGTTCGACCCCAACCGCTCGGCCGCCGTCGCCATCATCAAGCACGCCAATCCCTGCGGCGTCGCAGAGGGCGCGTCGCTGAAGGCGGCCTACGCCAAGGCGCTCGCCTGCGACCCGGTCTCGGCCTTCGGCGGCATCGTCGCCTTGAACCGCACCCTCGACGCCGAGGCGGCGCAGGAAATCGTGAAAACCTTCACCGAGGTGATCATCTCGCCCGACGCCACCGACGAGGCCGCGGCAATCATCGCCGCCAAGAAGAATTTGCGCCTGCTGGTCACCGGCGGCCTGCCCGATCCGCGTACAGCAGGCACGACGGTCAAGTCCGTCGCCGGCGGCCTGCTCGTCCAGGGCCGCGACAACGCCGTGGTCGACGACCTCGAACTGAGGGTGGTGACGAAGCGCGCGCCGACGCCGGCCGAAATGGCCGACCTCAAATTCGCCTTCCGCGTCGCCAAGCACGTCAAGTCGAACGCCATCGTCTATGCCAGGGACGGCGCCACCGTCGGCATCGGCGCCGGCCAGATGAGCCGCGTCGATTCCTCACGCATCGCCGCCCGCAAGGCGCTCGACGCGGCGGAGGCCGCCGGGGTGACTGAGCCGCTGACCAGGGGCTCGGTGGTCGCTTCGGACGCCTTCTTCCCCTTCGCCGACGGCCTGCTGTCGGCCATCGAGGCCGGTGCCACGGCCGTGATCCAGCCGGGCGGTTCGATGCGCGACGACGACGTCATCGCCGCCGCGGATGAACATGGCATCGCCATGGTGTTCACGGGCGTGCGGCATTTCCGGCATTGAGCACCCCCATCCTTCTCCCCTTGTGGGAGAAGGAAGTGGCGCTGCTACTCAACCGGCCGATCCGCCGGATATGGCGTTCCAACCAGGATCGCCATGCCGATGCCGAGGAACAGGATGATCGCGGCCATGCCGAGCCGTGGCGAATCGCTGAGCGTGGTGATGGTCGCCACCATGAACGGCGCCAGGAAGCTGGTGGCCCGCCCGGCCAGCGCGTAGATGCCGAAATAGCGCCCGGATTCGGCGGCGGTGACGCTGCGCGCCATGTAGGAGCGCGACGAGGCCTGCACCGGACCGAAGGCGAGGCCGATCAAAAGGCCATACATGATGTATGCCTTTTCCGCGGCGGTGCCGAACAGCCCGCCTGAATCGGCGGTCGACAGCGGTATAAGGCCGAGCAGTGTGAAGCCCGGTCCGGTCGAGACGACGCCGACGGTGGCGACCGAAAGCATGACCAGCGCAACCATCACGACGTGCTTCGAGCCGAGCGCGGTATCGAGCCGCGCCGCGATCCAGCAGCCGAAGATGGCGACGACGTTGAGGATGATGCCGAACAGGCCGATCTCGGTGATCGACCAGTGGAACATGCCGGCCGCGAACGTGCCGCCCAGCGCCAGCAGCGCGTTGACGCCGTCCTGATAGATCATCCGCGCCGCGAGGAAGCGCAGGATGCCGCTGCGGTTGCGCACTTCGGCGAGTGTCGACTTGAGTTCCGACAGGCCCTCGCGCACCGCCGGCCCGATCGGGATGCCCTTGACGGCGTCGGGCGTGAAGAAAAACATCGGCAGGATGAACAGGAAATACCAGCCGGCCGACATCGGTCCGGTGAAGCGCGCGTCCTCGCCAAGCTTCGGATCGAGCCCGAACAGCGGGTCGATGCCGATAAGCGTCTTGCCGGTCTCCAGATTGCCTGCCAGGAACAGGACGACGAAGATCAGCGCGATCATACCGCCGAGATAGCCAAGTCCCCAGGCCATGTTGGAGATCCTGCCGATCTCGGCCTTCGGCACCAGGCGCGGCATCATGGAATCGTTGAACACGGTCGAGAACTCGGCCGCCACCGAAGCCAGCGAGAACAACAGCACGACCAGGAACAGGTTCGAACCGGGCGCGGCGAACCACAGCAGGGTGAGGCTGACGATCTTGATCGTCGCGAAGAAGGCGATCCACGGCTTGCGCGGCCCGGTCTGGTCGGCGATCGAACCGAGGATGGGCGACAGGATCGCGATGACCAGCCCCGCCGCGGCGATACCATAACCCCAGGCCGCCTGTCCGGCGGTCGGGTCGCTCGCCATGCGCGAGACGAAATACGGTCCGAAAATGAAGGTGGTGACGACGGTGAAGAACGGCTGCGCCGCCCAGTCGAAGAACATCCACCCCCAGATGCCGCGCCCCGACGCCCGCTGCACTGTCTCTACCGCCGCCATGCTGATTCCCCCGGCCCGCCCGCGTCGGGCGTCATGTCTGCATGTTTTTCATGGGCATGCAAACTGGCAAATGTTCGTGCCGCCCCTCACCTGCCTTTCGGCATCCTCTCCCCGTATAGAGACGGGGAGAGGGGCGCCGTCACTGCGGATTTCGCCAATCACCAGCGTCCCAAAAGAAGGCGCCGAGGCCGCGGCCAGCCCTTTCTCCCCGTCACTATGCGGGGAGAAATGCCCGGCAGGGCAATGAGGGGCGGCGCCGGCGTTTCGGAGATGCTCACATCCCCGTCAAATCGCTCATCAGCCCCGACGCGACCGACAGCCGCGACACGGTGATGTCGCCGCCTTCGGTCAACGCCTGCAGCCGTTCGCGGATGCGCGCCACCCGCTCGCCGCCCGCTTCGAGCCAGGCCGCCACCGGATCCGCGGCCTTGGCATGGCCGGTGAGCGCGGCCACCGCGATGCCGCGCCGCGCCGCGCCGATCGTGTCGGTGGCGCGGGACAGAGCGAGTTGATCATAATAGTCCGATGGCGTGATCGAGCGCGCCGCATCCTCGACGCGTGGGATGCGGAAGGCATCGCTGACGGCGAAGAACGCCTTGGCGGCCGCGACGATATCGGCACCGGAGGTGCGCGCCGTCAGCGCGATGTCGGGAATGAGCTCCGCCGCCTCGCTCATCGCCAGCTGCTCGGCGAGCTTTTCCGGAGCGCCCGCCTTGAACAGCCCGTGCCGCTTCTCCTCGATCCGCTCGCGCGAAAAAGCCGGCAGCAGCGATACCAGTTTGGGCTCCAGCGCCTTGCGTGCATCCTGTAACTCGGCGATGCGTTGGCCAAGCGATGCCGTGCCGGCATCGTTTTTCAGATACCAGCCGCTGCTCATATAGATAAGCCGGCTCACCATCTGGTAGAGATCGAGCTGCACCTGGCCGTCGATCTGGTTATCGAGCGCGTCGATCTCGCGATAGAGCGCCGGCAGCGCAAAGCCGTCGCGCACCACGGCAAAGGTGCGCACCACGTCGGCGGCGGTGCGCCCCGTCGCTTCCTGCAGCCGGTTGACGAAGGATGGGCCGCCGCGATTGACCAGATCGTTGGCGACGACTCGGGCGATGATCTCGCGGCGCAGCCGGTGGCCATGAATCTCGGAAGCGTATTTCTTCGCCATCCGGTCCGGGAAATAGCCCATCAGGTCGCGGTCGAAATGCGCATCATCCGGCACGTCGCTGGCGACGATGTCGGAAAACAGCACGATCTTGGCATAGGCGAGCAGCACGCCGAGTTCGGCCCGGGTCAGCGGCTCGCCGCGCGCCTCGCGCTCGGCAAGGGCCGCCGGCGACGGCAGCGTCTCGACCACGCGGTCGAGCAGGCCACGCGCCTCCAGCGCGGTCATGAAGCGGCTTTGATGCGCGATGTCGGCGAGGCCGCGCTTGCGGGCGATCGAAAGCGCCAGCGTCTGCTGGTAGTTGTTGGACAGCACCAGGCCGCCGACCTCGTCGGTCATTTCGGCCAGCAGCTTGTTGCGCGCCGGTCGCGTCAATGATCCCTTGCGCATGGCCGACGCCAGCGCGATCTTGATGTTGACCTCGACGTCGGAGCAGTTGACGCCGCCCGAATTGTCGATGGCGTCGGAATTGCAGCGGCCGCCATTCATGCCGAACTCGATGCGTGCCCGCTGCGTGACGCCGAGATTGGCGCCCTCGCCGATCACCTTGGCACGCACGTCGAGCGCCGTGATGCGGATGGCATCATTGGCGCGGTCGCCGACTTCGGCATTGGTTTCGGTTGATGCCCTGAGATAGGTGCCGATGCCGCCGAACCACAGGAGATCGACGGGCGCCTTGAGGATGGCGGTCATGATCTCGACCGGCGTGGCGGTCGTCTTGGCGAGGCCGATCGCGGCCGCCGCGGCAGCCGGCAAGGTGATCGACTTCTGGCTGCGCGAGACGATGACGCCGCCTTCCGACAGCTTGGTCTTGTCATAGTCCTGCCAGCTCGAACGCGGCAACGCGAACATCCGCTCGCGCTCGGCCATCGAGGCAGCCATGTCAGGATCGGGATCGATGAAGATGTCGCGATGGTCGAAGGCTGCGATCAGCCGCGTCTTCGGCGACAACAGCATGCCGTTGCCGAACACGTCGCCCGACATGTCGCCGACACCGACGACGGTGAAGGGCGAGGTCTGGATGTCGCGGTTCATCTCGCGGAAATGCCGCTTGACCGCTTCCCAGGCGCCCTTGGCGGTGATGCCCATCTTCTTGTGGTCGTAGCCGGCCGAACCGCCGCTGGCGAAGGCATCATCGAGCCAGAAGCCATGCTTTTCCGAGATGGCGTTGGCGGTGTCGGAGAAGGTTGCCGTGCCCTTGTCGGCGGCGACGACGAAATAGGGATCGTCCTGGTCGCGGCGCACGACACCGGCCGGCGGAATGACACCGTCCAGCCCGATATTGTCGGTGATCGACAAAAGGCTGGAGACGAAGTTCTTGTAGGCGGAGGTGCCGGCCTCGAAGATGGCGTCGCGTCCGGCGCTCATCGGCAGTTTCTTGGGATAGAAGCCGCCCTTGGCACCGACCGGCACGATGACGGCGTTCTTGACCTGCTGCGCCTTGACCAGGCCGAGCACTTCGGTGCGGTAGTCCTGGGCGCGGTCCGACCAGCGCAGGCCGCCGCGTGCGACCGGGCCGAAGCGCAGATGCAGGCCTTCGACCTCGGAACCGTAGACGAAGATTTCCCGCCATGGCCGCGGCGCCGGCAATCCCTCGACCGCTTGCGACTCGAGCTTGATCGCCAGCGACTGGCCTTTCTCTTTCGTATCGGCAACGAAATGATTGGTGCGCAGCGAGGCTTCGATCAGGTTCAGGTAGCGCCGTATGATCGTGTCGTCGTCGATGTTGGGGACATCTTCGAGCGCATCCTTGATCTTGGCCTTGAGGTGCTTGGCCGCCACCACGCCTTCCGTTTCCGCCGTCGGGCCGAGGCGGGCGATGAACAGGTCATGCAGGCCGCGCGCGATTTCGGGATAGCGGTTGAGGGCGGCGGCGATGAAATCCTGGCTCTGCGGAATGCCGACCTGCTGCAAATAGCGGCCATAGGCCCGCAGGATGGTAATCTCGCCCGACCACAGGCCGGCGGTTTGCGCAAGGCCGTTATAGCCGTCATTGTCGACGTCGCCGCGCCACACCGACAGGAACGCGTCCTCGAACAGCGCGCCGCCGTCGGCGAGGTCTATTCGCGCGCCGTAGCTGTTCTCCAGCTCCATGTCGTGGATGAAGACCATCCCGGAGGCTTGGTCGCCGACTGCGAAAGTCCGCTCGCTGATGACGCGGAAGCCGATGTTCTCCAGCACCGGAACGCGCCGCGACAACGCCACCGGACTGCCATGGTGATAGATTTTCAGCGCCGCCTGCTGCGGTTTCTGCCCGGTATGGCGGTAATAGTCGATGGCGATCGGATTGCTGGCGCTGATCTTGGCGATGCGCCCGGCATCGGCCAGCGCCACCGCCGCGCTGAACGAATCCCGGTAGCTTTCCGGCAGCCGCGCGGCGATGGCTTTCAACGCCGGGTCGCTGCCGTCGGCTTCGGCCGCATCGGCAAGCGCATCTTCCCAGGTGCGCACGATGTCGCGGATCGCCGCCTCGATCGTAGCCTGCTCGACCTTCGGCGTCTTGCCGCCGGACCGGCCGATGATGAAGTGCACACGCGCCAGCCCGCCTTCGGGGAAGGCCGGATAATAGGCCGACAGCCGGCCCTCGAATACGGTTTTCAGATAGGCGCCGATCTTCTCGCGCACGACGCTGTCGTAGCGGTCGCGCGGCACGAAGACGAGGATCGACACGAAACGATCGAACTGGTCGGCACGCACCAGCGCCCGCACGCGCGGCCGCTCGATCAGCCCGAGAATGGCAGCGGCATGCTTGCGCAGGATCGGCACCGGCACCTGGAACAGCTCGTCACGCGGATAGCTTTCCAGCACGTTGATCAGCGCCTTGCCGGAGTGATCGTGGCGGTCGAAACCCGACTTGGCGATAATGGTTTCGGCCTTGGACCTGAGATACGGGATCTTCATCACCGAGCGCGTGTAGGCGGTCGAGGTGAACAGGCCGACGATGCGCAGTTCGCCCGCCAACGTGCCCTTGGCGGTGTAGGTTTTGACGCCGATATAGTCGAGATAGATGCGCCGGTGCACCAAGGACTTGGCATTGGCCTTGGTGACGATCAGCGGCTCCGGTCCGTGCAGGAACGCGCGGATTTCCGGTGTCGTCGTCACTGCCTCGGTGCCGCGCCTCAGCACCAGCACGTCCGGGTCGGTCAGGATGCCGAGGCCGGGTTTTTCGGAGCGCTCCAGATTGCCGCTTTCCTCGCCGCCGATGTACTTGAATTCACGCATGCCGAGGAAGGTGAAATTGTCGTCGCGCAGCCACTCCAGGAAGGCTATGGCCTCGGCGACGCTCTTCTTGTCGAGCGGCACCGCAGAATAGCGGAATTCGGAGATGGCCTGATCGAGCCGGGCGAGCATCGGCCGCCAGTCGTTGACCGCGGCGTGGACCTGGCCAAGCATCTTGCGCAACCGCTCGGTCAAGCCATTTGCCTGTGCTGACGTCAACCGGGGAATGTGCACATGGATCACGCTCAGCCGGTCGTGGCTGCCGTCGTCCTTGGCGAAATTGCCATCGCCGAGGATTTCGTCCACACCCGTTTTGCCATGGCGAACCGTGATCACCGGATGGGTGACCAGGGTCGGTCCCCCTGATGTCTCCGTGACTTCGCCGAGGATGGAATCGAACAGGAACGGCATGTTGTCGTTGACGACCGTGATGACCGTCACCGGGCGGCCTTCGCGAACGACGCCCGAATCGGCTTCGACGGCGACGACGCACTCACCCTTTTTGTGGCCGGCGACCGCCTTGCCGGCGAGATCGGCGGCGCGTTCGAGGTCGGCCACGTCATAGGCGGCGATATCCTCAGCCGGCGCGCGGGCGAGCAGATAGTCGGCAAGCCTGGCCGGTCTGTCCTCCGTCTTCGCCGCCGTTGCCTTCTTCTTCGACTTAGCTGCGGACTTCACGCTGGCCATGACGCTTCTTCCCTCCCGTCGCATGCTTTTGCGACTATGGTAGCAGATGACCGCTGTTTGGCGACAAAGGTTTGACGGCTTGCCAAGAATTATCGGAATTCGGCGGCAGGCCATCGCGTGACGAGGAGAAATGATCCATGACAGGCAAAATCACCGCGCTTGACCTGGCCCCGGCAGAGCCGAGCGAACCGACAAAAGCCTATTTCGCCAAATGCGAGGAGAAGCTCGGCCTCGTCCCCAACGTCCTCAGGGCCTATGCCTTCGACGACAAGAAGCTGCGCGCCTTCACCGACATGTACAATGATTTGATGCTGGGCGAATCCGGCCTGTCGAAACTGGAACGCGAGATGATCGCGGTCGCCGTCTCCTCCATCAACCACTGCTACTATTGCCTGACCGCGCATGGCGCGGCGGTGCGCCAGCTCTCGGGCGACCCCTTGCTTGGCGAGACGATGGTGATGAATTTCCGCGCCGCCGACCTTTCGCCGAAGCAAACGGCGATGCTCGAATTCGCCGTCAAGCTGACCGAAGAACCGGCCAGGATCGTCGAGGCCGACCGCGCGGCGCTGCGCCAGGCAGGCTTCAGCGACCGCGACATCTGGGACATCGCCTCGACCGCGGCCTTCTTCAACATGTCGAACCGCGTCGCGGCGGCAATCGACATGCGGCCCAACGACGAATACCACGCCATGGCGCGATAGGGCCACGCGGGCTGCACCGTCAGTCCTGCTCTCATCAAGCGTTGACAGGCGAATGCAGCCAGTTAGTTTTCCGGGAAACAAAATTTCCGAGGGGTGAAACTTCGTGCCCGAGGCTAACGCTTCGAGAATAGGAGCCCTTATGCTTGAGCGAATTGCCCAACCCCGGATTTTTCTCTGCGCCCTGACCATGACACTGGCGCTCGCCACCCCACCCGCTCATGCCTTCGAGGCAGCGACCACCTATCAGCCCATTTTCGAGACCGCGGCAGCCAAGACAGTAACGTTGACCGGGCATGACCTGACTATCGATCAGGTCATCGACATCGCCCGCAACGGCGCCAAGGTCGAGCTTAGCCCGGAAGCGCTGCAGCGCTCGGCGGATGCCTATGGCCTGCTGCTCGAGGGTGCGGCCGAAGGTATCACGATCTACTGGTTCAACCGTGGCGCCGGCGATCAGCGCGAAACGGTGATCTTCTCCGGCGATCCGACGACGCCGGAAAACAGCAAGCTCCTCAAGGAGCAGCAGCTCGCCCGCTTCAAGGGCGGGGTCAACAGAGGCTACGGGCCGGAACTGCAGGAAGAAGCGCTGGTGCGCGCGATCATGGCGATCCGCGCCAACACCATGTCCTACGAAGCCGCCAGCCCGCAGCTGACGCATAT
The DNA here is from genome assembly GCF_004791165.1 of Mesorhizobium sp. M8A.F.Ca.ET.218.01.1.1. Classification (GTDB taxonomy): domain Bacteria; phylum Pseudomonadota; class Alphaproteobacteria; order Rhizobiales; family Rhizobiaceae; genus Mesorhizobium. The sequence continues at coordinate 766,452 of NZ_SRUZ01000002.1, forward strand.
GCTTGTCGACATGCTGAACAAGCGGGTGACGCCGGTGGTGCAATCGCGCGGCACGCTCGGCGAAGGCGACCTCGCGACACTCGGCAATATCGGCGCGACGATGGTCGGCGAGGGCGAGGCCTATTTCAACGGCACACGCATGCCCGCCTCCCAGGCCCTCTCCCAGGCCGGCCTGAAGCCGCTCGAACCCTTCGCCGCCGACCAGGCCGCGCTGATCAGCACCAATGCCTATGCCCAGGCGCAAGCCGTGCTCTTGCTCGAGGACGCGCGAAAACTGCTGGAATGGACCGACCTCAGCTACGCCATGGGGCTCAACGGCATGAACTCCAGCGTGACGCCGATATCGGTGCCGGTGCAATCCATGCGGCCTTACCCGTGGCTGACATGGGACGCGGCGAGGATCATGGACATGATCAAGGGCAGCTATCTCTTCGACGAGGATCCGGCCCGCATCATCCAGGACCCGGAAAGCATGCGCGCCTCCAGCCAGCGCCAGGGCTCGGCCTGGCAGGCCTGGGCGGATCTGCGCCAATCCGTGCTGCTTTCGATCAATTCGTCGGATCACAATCCGGCCATCCTGCCGGGCCTGACGCCGCAGAGCTCGCCGGAGCTGAGCACGCCGCAATTCATGAAATATTACATCAAGGGCGGGCCGCTGAGTAACGGCAAGTCCGGCTATATCTTCTCCAACGCCAACTGGGATCCCTATCCCATGGCCAATCAGGTCGAGGCTTTCACCATCTCGCTGACCAATCTTGGCGTCGCGGTGGCGCAGCGCATCGAGCGCTTCCGCAACCCCTTCTTCACCGTGGTCAAGCCGGCCGATGTGCTGAAGCCCGAAGAGCGCAAGGACATCCCGACCTTCGACGGCTATCTGCCGACCGATCTCTGGCAGGAGCTGGCCGACCTCGGCACCCCGGTGACGCCGAATGGCCAAGCGATCGTCGCCACCGTCGAGGACCTGGAAGCGCAAACCCGCATCAAGACGCAACGCGCCCGTGAGGCGGTCGACGTGTCGTTCCACCTGCTGGCGCAGGACCTGTTGACGGCAAGCTATTGGATGGAAATCCGCAAGGCGCAGAACCCGCAGCGGAAATTCGGCGCGGCGCCAACCGCGGCACTCGAGGCGCTGCGCCAGGTAATCCCCTGGCATCAGGCGGCATCGGAACGGCAAAAGCGGCCGCTCGGCATGGTCGCCTACGATTTCATGCAGGAGAACCCGGCTTCGAAATTCTATTCCGGCGGGCCGCTGGCCCCGAAGAGTGCTTCACTTCCGACGGCCGGCGTTCTGCCCAACTGATGAAGCTTGCCGCAAGGCGGTATTCCAGGAGCCGGCGCGCCACCCTTCAGAATGGCAGGAGGGCGCAAGGCGATCACCTCGCGGCAGCACGAATATCAGCGATTGGGTATTTTCGTTGCCCACTCGTCATTTTGGTCCGATGATCGGCATGCGGCATGACCGCGTGCCGGTTCGATGCCGCTCATCAAGGGAGGAGAACATGGCGAAGTTTCTCTACGTCTATCACGGCTCCGGCAAGATGCCGACGAGCGACTCCGAGCGAAAGGCGATGACCGACGCCTGGACAGACTGGTTCGGAAAACTCGGCTCGGCCGTGGTCGAGCGCGGCAATCCTGTCGGCATGTCGAAGACGGTGCTGCCCGGCGGCAAGGTCGAAAACAATGGCGGCAGCAACCCGACCGGCGGCTACTCGATCATCGAGGCCAGGGATATCGACGAAGCCGCCGAGAAGGCCAAGGGCTGCCCGATGCTGGCCATGCCAAACTGCAACGTCGAGATCGCCCCCATCATCAACATGATGGGCTGACGGGTCGCCTCAAGAGCGCGCCGCGATGGCCGCCGCGGCACCGGCCATCGTCGTGGCGCTGACGCGGTTGGCGATCTTCATGGCGCGCTTGCTCCTGAGCAGTTTGCGCGCCTGCGAGGCGGCGAGCACCCAGGCGAGATCGATGGCGATCAGCACCACCGCCATGGTCGCCGTCAGTTCGACCCAGCCGACGAGACTGACCGAAGCGAGGTCGATGATGGTCGGCAACAGCGCCAGGTAGAACATCATGATCTTGGGATTGCCGAGCGTGACAGCCATGCCGGCGAAGAAAAGCTTCGCCGGCGAGTCTTCACGCGGCATCTCGCCCTCCTTGGCATCGACGGGCGCCGTCCACATCTTCCAGGCGAGGTAGGCGAGATAGGCGACGCCAGCCCATTTCACCGCGACGAAAGCGAGATGGAAGGTCTGCGCCACCACGGCAAGCCCGAACACCGCCAGCGAAAGCCAGATGCCTTCGCCGATCCACATGGCAAGCAGGAACGGGAACACGTCGCGAAAGCCCTTCGAAATGACGCGCGCGACGAGCGCCGCGATCGATGGACCGGGCGAACCGGCGGCCACGAACAAGGCGGCGGCGAAGATCAGGAGCGAGGTGAGGTGCATGGCGAGGGTCTCTGTCTGGCAACCTTTGAAGCCTGACACTAACGCAAGCGATCGAGCCGCGGTAGCGCCGACAAAATGACGCTTGTCCGCGCGGCGTCACGCCGCTAGAAGGGCCGCCGCGAAACAATTTCGAGCTTCACTTTGCCTCAGTAACCGCCGGTCTCGTCAACTCCCCCGACACACCTGCATGGCGCCGCATCAGCAGTGCCTGTTTCATTTTTCATGTGTTCCTCTGGGCGGCGGTTCGAGACCGGTTTGGCACTGCTGAACCGCTGTCGCGCGCTTTTCGCCCAGCGACACCCGACTTCACGATCTCCGCAGCCACCCGCCACGCCGCGCCCGCACGGGCATCTCGACATCGCCGACCGGATGAACTTCCCGACGGGAAGGACTTACCGGCATGTCTTCTATCCTGCGCATCCACTGGACGATCGCGCCTGAAATCGCACCGCGCCCATTGATCAACTGCAATCGCTGCGGCGGCGTGAAAGCCTATCGCTGCAGCGGGAAATTCCGCGTCAACGCCAATGGCAAGCGCATCGACGTCTGGCTGATCTATCGTTGCGCCGACTGCGACAATTCCTGGAATTTCGGCATTTTCGAACGCTGCAACCGCCGTGACATCGAGCCGGCGCTGCTCGCGGCGCTCGAGAGCAACGATCCGGAGTTGGCACGTCGCCATGCCTTCGACATCGTCGCCCTGCGCAACCAGGTTGGGCGTGTCGAGGAATTCCCTGATGCCGCCGTGCGCAAACAGGTGATCGGCGGGATGAAGCAGAGCGCGACGGCGCTGGAACTTCGGCTGGGTTTGGAAGTGCCGATATCGCTGAGGCTCGACCGCTTGCTGGCCAGCGAATTCGGCATCTCGCGATCGCGGCTCCAGGCGCTGGAGGAGCGACGGCTGCTGGTCGTTGATCCCGAGGGGAGCAAAGCCCTTCGCAAGCCAGCCCGCGAGGGGACGACGATCCGCGTCAATCTTGCCAGCGAACCAGATCGGCAGGCCATCATCCTGGCCGCTGGGGGATGAAAAAGGGGTGAGGCACCGATGTGCCTCACCCCTTCCGTCAGTTCCGTAAAATGGAAAATTACGCCGCGCCGACCGCCTTCGACGACTTCTCGAAGCGCTTGCGCTCGTTCGGGTCGAGATAGAGCTTGCGCAGGCGAATAGTCTTCGGCGTCACCTCGACCAGCTCGTCGTCCTGGATCCAGGCCAGCGCGCGCTCCAGCGTCATGCGGATCGGCGGGGTGAGCTTGACCGCTTCATCCTTGCCGGCGGCGCGGATGTTGGTCAGCTTCTTGCCCTTCAGCACGTTCACTTCGAGGTCGTTGTCCCTACTGTGGATGCCGATGATCATGCCCTGATAGACCTTGACGCCCGGATCGATGACCATCGGGCCACGGTCTTCCAGGTTCCACATGGCGTAGGCGACCGACTCGCCCTGCTCGTTGGAGATCAGCACGCCGTTGGTGCGGCCGGGCAATTCGCCCTTGTAGGGCTCGTAGGCATGGAACAGCCGGTTCATCACGGCGGTGCCGCGCGTGTCGGTCAACAATTCCGACTGGTAACCGATCAGGCCGCGCGTCGGCGCGTGGAAGACGATGCGCTGGCGGTTGCCGCCCGAGGGCCGCAGCTCGACCATTTCGGCCTTGCGCTCCGACATCTTCTGCACGACGACGCCGGCATGCTCCTCGTCGACGTCGATGACGACTTCCTCGACCGGCTCCAGCAATTCGCCGTTCTCGCCCTTCTGCATCACGACGCGTGGACGCGAGACGGCGATTTCGAAGCCTTCGCGGCGCATGGTCTCGATCAGCACGGCGAGCTGCAATTCGCCACGTCCGGAGACGAAGAACGAATCCTTGTCGGGCGATTCCTCGATCTTCAGCGCGACATTGCCTTCGGCCTCGCGCAGCAGCCGGTCGCGGATGACGCGGCTGGTCACCTTGTCGCCTTCGGTACCGGCGAGCGGGCTGTCGTTGACGAGGAAGGACATGGTCACGGTCGGCGGGTCGATCGGCTGCGCATGCAGCGCCTCGGTCACCGCCAGGTCGCAGAACGTGTCGGCGACGGTCCCCTTGGACAGGCCGGCAATGGCAACGATGTCACCTGCCTGCGCCTCTTCGATCGGCTGGCGCTCGAGGCCCCGGAAAGCAAGGATCTTCGAAATGCGGCCGGTTTCGATCTGGGTGCCATCATTGTGCAGCACCTTGACCGCCTGGTTCGACTTCAGCGTGCCGCTCTCGATGCGGCCGGTGATGATGCGGCCGAGGAACGGGTTGGCTTCCAGGATGGTGCCGATCATGCGGAACGGGCCGGGATGAACGGTCGGCGCCGGGACATGCTTGATGACGAGGTCGAACAGCGGCGCAAGCTGCTGGTCCTTCGGGCCTTCGGGATTTTCCGACACCCAGCCGTCGCGGCCCGAACCATAGAGGATCGGGAAGTCGAGCTGCTCGTCGGTGGCATCGAGCGCGGCGAACAGGTCGAACACCTCGTTGACCACCTCGACATGGCGGGCGTCGGGACGGTCGATCTTGTTGATGACGACGATCGGCTTCAAACCGACCTTCAGCGCCTTGCCGACGACGAACTTGGTCTGCGGCATCGGCCCTTCGGCGGCGTCGACCAGCACGATGGCCGAATCCACCATCGAGAGGATGCGCTCGACCTCACCGCCGAAATCGGCGTGGCCGGGGGTGTCGACGATGTTGATGCGGGTGTCCTTCCAGTCGACCGAGGTCGCCTTGGCCAGGATGGTGATGCCGCGTTCCTTTTCGAGGTCGTTGGAATCCATGGCGCGCTCGGCGACGCGCTGGTTGTCTCGGAAAGACCCGGATTGCTTCAAAAGCTGGTCGACCAGGGTGGTCTTTCCATGGTCGACGTGCGCGATGATCGCGATATTACGGAGGTTCATGATTCTGGTCTCGGAAGCGTTGCAGGCAGCAGGCCAAAGGCGCTGCCTCTTTCGGTTGCGCGGCTCATACAGGGTTTTTCGCAGTTGCGAAAGGGGAAGCGCGACACCAAATACTCATCAAATCTTAAGCATCTGCGTGTGAAATGATTTTGTTAACCAAGGCGGGAACCTTTGAGGGCCCGGACAGTTCGAACGTCATGACCGATAAACTCAACCGATTTTGGCCGCTGATCGCGTCCGCCGCCTTTGCCGTCCTGCTGGCGGCCAATGCCGCGCAATCAGCCGCGACGCTGAAGGAAGCGCGTGCCGTCCTGCCGGCTGACGCGCCTTCCGCGCAACAGGCCTTTGCCGACGCGCCCGATGGCGTCGACCCGGTGGTGACCGGCCCGGTCAGCGCCGCCTTCAAGCAGAGACAGGCCAGCGCCAATTGTGATGCGGCGGTTTGGCCCAACATTCCGATGGTCTGCTATCCCGACTGAAAGTTCGCGCCGTTCCGCGAAGCTGCCGATCTCCCCCTCGTGGGAAGATCGGCCATTCTGCCTGCCGCCTCAAGCCGGCTGCGGTTCCGGATCGAAAGCCGGCCGGCTGGTGTTGATCAGGAGCGAAATACAGGCGGCGGCGATCGCCGTCATGCCGGCAATCAGGAACGCCAGTTCGTAATTGCCCTGCAGTTCGCGCATCGTACCGCCGAAGGCGGCGGCGGTGGCGGCACCCACCTGGTGACCGGCGACGATCCAGCCGAACACGATCGGCCCGCTACGGTCGCCGAAGGCTTCGTTGGCGAGCCGCAGCGTCGGCGGCACGGTGGCGATCCAGTCGAGACCGTAGAGCACCGCGAAGATGATCAGGCTGGTCGCCGAGAAGCCGGAATAGGGCAGGTAGATGAGCGAGAGACCACGCACCGCGTAGTAGACGCCAAGCAGTTTGCGCGGGTCGTAACGGTCGGTGAGCCATCCTGACAGCGTCGTGCCGATCAGGTCGAAAATGCCCATCATCGACAACAGGCCGGCCGCTTGCATCTCCCCGATGCCCATGTCGCCGCAGAACGCGATCAGATGTGTGCCGACGAGACCGTTGGTGGTGAAGCCACAGACGAAGAAGGTGGCGAACAGGTACCAGAACACCCGCGTGCCGGCGGCCCGGCGCAACGTGTTGAGCGTATGCGCCAGGAAGTTGCCTTGTGACGCGGGCGAAGTCGGCGGCACATCATCCGCCTCTGCGCCATAACGCACCATGCCGATCGAGGCCGGGCGCTCCGGCACCAGCAGCCAGACCAGAGGGATCAACGCCGTGGTCGCGATCGCGACGGCGATGACGACAGGCTGCCAGCCGCCTGCCTGCGCAAGCGAGGCGATCAGCGGCAGGAAAATCAGCATGCCGGTGGCACTGGAGGCCGACATCAGCCCCATGACAAGGCCGCGATTGGTCTTGAACCAGCGGTTGACGATGGTGGCACCCAGCACGCTGGCGACGGCGCCGGATCCGATGCCGGAAAAAACGCCCCAGGTGATGAACAGATGCCAGGGCTTGGTCATCAGCAGGCTGAGCCCGGTCGAAGCCGACATCACCACCAGCGACGCAAGCAGCGTGCGGCGCAGCCCGATGCGTTCCATCAGCGCCGCGGCGAACGGACCGGTCAGCCCATAGAGCAGGATGCCTACGCCTGCGGCCAATGAAATGACGTCGCGCCGCCAGCCGAAGCTGTTTTCCAGCGGCAGCATCATGACGGACGGCGCGGAGCGCAGGCCGGCCGCGATCAGCAGGCAGAGGAAGATGACGCCAACCACGACGAAAGCGTAGCGCTGGCCAAACGGACGGGATTGAGCTATCATGTTACTGACCGGTACGTTGCAAGGTGGGAGTATGTATACGTACCGATCGGTAACATTGTCAATCGAGTCCCATGATGCCAAGCGACAAAAATATTGAACTGACCATCAGCGACGGTCATGCGTCGGCGCCACCCAAGGCCGCCAAGAAGATCCTCGACGTGGCCTATGACCTGTTCTACCGGCGAGGTATCAGGGCGATCGGTGTCGACGAGATCGTCAAGCGCGCCGGCGTCACCAAGCCGAGCCTCTATCGCAGCTTTCCCTCCAAGGACGAACTGGCCGCCTCCTACCTCAGGCAATACGATCTTGAATACTGGGAGCGTTTCGATGAGGCGGTTGCCGCCAATCCCGGGGACCCTCGTGCGCAGATCAAGGCTTTCCTGACCCGCATCGGCAAGCGAACGCAGGTGGCGGACTATCGCGGCTGCGGCATGACCAATGCGGCGGTCGAATATCCCGACCACAGCCATCCGGCCCGCGTCGTCAGCGAGGCCAACAAGCAGGAATTGCGCCGCCGCCTGCGCGCCATGGCGGCTGCGATGGGCGCGCATGATCCTGACACGCTGGGCGACGGGCTGCTGCTGCTCATCGAAGGCGCCTATATCAGCGGCCAGCTGTTCGGCCTCGGCGGACCGGCACAGTCGGTCGCCCGCAACGCCGACCTGCTGATCGAGGCGAGCTTGAAGAAATAGCGATTGGCGATACGCTGGGACGACCGCCAACGGAGATCCCCGCGATGCGCAGCCTGTTGATCCCGCTCATCCTCGCCGGCCTCTGCCAGGCGGCACAAGCCGGCGAGATATCCAGCGCCTACACCGACCTCGACTGGAAGAAGGACTGCGTGACCTATGCGCAGGCCGAGCAGGGCGACGGCGATTGGGCCGACCTCGCCTGCTCCGGCTATCGCGGCTATTCCGTGCTGATCGGATATGACGACGCCCGCGAATCGCTGTTCTACGGTTTTCCGCCCGGCGGCGACATGACGTCCGCCTGGGAAAGTTTTTCGGCCTTCAATTCGTCCGGGGCCAAGGTCGAGTGGCGCATCGAAACCAATGGCGACAAGGCGGTGCCATTCGCGGTCATCCACCGCCGCTCGATCAGCAATCCCGAGGACGAGACCAGGAAGACCGAGGTGCTGCTCGTCGCCAAGGTCGCCCAGATGGACGCCCGTGACGGCTGCACCGTCGGCCTGGTGCTGGCCACCGGCAACCCTACCGCCAACGACCAGGCGCGCAAGATCGCCGACGAGAAGGCGAAAGGCTTCGCCTGCGGCAAGGACAAGCGCGTGGTGATCGGCGACGTGCCGGCTTTCGGCCGGGTTGATAACTGACCGCTCGAGCTACTTGCTCGCCTTTGCCCGTGCAACCGCGTCGATGATCATCCTCTTGGCGTATTTGGAATCGTGCCAGCCTTCGATCTTGACCCATTTGCCGGGCTCGAGATCCTTGTAGTGCTCGAAGAAGTGTTGCACCTGCTGGCGCGTGATGTCGGGCAGCTGCGTGTATTCGGTGATGTTCTCGTAGCGCAGTGTGAGCTTCGGTGACGGCACCGCGATGATCTTCTCGTCCTGGCCGGCATTGTCTTCCATGATCAGCACGCCGATCGGCCGCACATTGATGACGCAGCCCGGCACCAGCGCACGCGTGTTGCAAACCAGCACGTCGATCGGGTCGCCGTCGCCCGACAGCGTGTGCGGCACGAAGCCGTAATTGCCGGGGTAGCGCATCGAGGTGTGCAGGAAGCGGTCGACGAACAGCGTGCCGGCCTCCTTGTCCATCTCGTACTTGATCGGCTCGCCGCCGATCGGCACCTCGATGATGACGTTGACGTCCTCAGGCGGATTCTTTCCAGTGGCTATGGCTTCGATGCGCATGGCTTTTGTCCCTCTCTCGATTGGCAGGAGATAGCGGGCGGCGCAAAATGGTGCAATGCGGCGAATGGTGCTTACATGCATCCGGCGGGACGCGATGGCGTTCGGCGCGTTCAATCATCGGCACAAGATGTTTCAGCGTCGTGATTTACGTGAGCCCGGGACTTCGCCTTCCGCGATCGTGCCCGGCAGTCACTCCCAGACGAAGGCGACCTTCTTCAGCGCCTTCTGCTCGAAAATCTCGACCCCTTCGGCGATGTCGCGTCCGCCGGCACCTGCGTAGAAGGCGAGTGCGTTCTGGTTGTCTTCCAGCGCCCACACCACCATGCCCTTCAGCCCATGGTCGGCAAGCCGCGCCCTGGCCGCTGAAAACAGCCGCCTGCCCAGCCCGATGCCCTGATATTCCGGGCGCAGGTACAATTCGTAGATCTCGCCTTGCTGCTTGAGCTCCTTGGCGCGGTTCTTGCCGATCGTCGCATAGCCGGCAATCGTGCCGCCGATCTCGACGACCAGCACGGTCGCCGCGCGGCGGATGGCATTCGCCCACCAGTCGGTTCCCCGGCGGTTGATCATCGACGTCAGCGTGCGGTGCGGGATGATGCCGCTATAGGCGCCGCGCCAGGCTTCCAGGTGCACCTCGGCAATGGCGCCGGCATCGCGCGGGTCTGCCTTCCGAATATCGATCGTCAGCGTATTCATGATTTGTTAACCATAAACCCGCATCGGCCGATTGCAAGAGTCCGGGGCGGCCCGCCAACCGCTTTCTACATCCGATCCTGACATTGCCGAAATTGGATAAGCCCCGTCCCGAAATGGGCCGGATCGGCAGGGTGGCGTCTGCCGGCAGACTCAGATTTCGACCAGATGGTCGTCCAGTTCGTTGGTATCGCCCGGCGTAACAGGGAAATGCTCGGCCAGCACCGCCCCCACCTGCTCGATCGCCTTGACGAAGCCGTCGGCGAGCCGGTCGTCCCCGGCATGGGCGGTCAGGTCACGCACCACTCCGTCCCAGACTTGTTGGCCGACCTTGGCGTCGATGCCTGAATCGGCCACCACCTCGGCGTAGCGCTCGGCGATCGAGACGAAGATCAGCACGCCGGTGCGCGCCGTGGTGCGGTGAACGTTGCGGGCGAGAAACTGTTTGACCGCATTGGCGTGCGCTGCCTGATAGCGCAGCCGGCGTGGCACCATGTGGATGCGCAGGCCGGGCAGCGTCCACAGCAGGGCCAGCACGCAGGCCAGCGCCAGCAACTCGGCAATGACGAAATGCGGCAGGCGGATGGTGAGCCACCAGGCTTCCAGCCCATAGGCGACGGCAAGGCTGACGATCAGCATGCCGAGGGTCGCCATCAGCGCGGCGGGGGCGAAATAACCGTCGCTGGCATGCGCCACGACGCAATAGATCTCGCCATCGGTTTGCGCTTCGGCGGCACGGATCGCAGCGGCGATGCGCTCATGATCCTGCGGGCTGATCGGTCGTGTTGCCATGATCTTGTCTCACCAGCTTCCTGAAGAACCGCCACCGCCGGACGAGCCGCCGCCGCCCGAAAACCCGCCGCCGCCGCTGCTTGACCCCGAGGACCACCCGCCGCCGGAACTGCCCGAGGACCAGCCGCCGCCCGACGACCCCGTCGTCCAGCCGCTGCTGCCCGTGGATCCGCCCGCTCCCTGGCCATAGCGAAACGTCATCCCCAGCCATCTATACACGCCCGGCGACAGCTTCGTGCCGAACATCGGCGGCAGGAATGCCATTGCCAGGCCACCGAAGAACATCGTCGCCCACAGGATCAGGAACACGGCGACGATCGGGTCCATGGAAGTGCTGCTGTCGGCGGGATTGCGGCGGCCGCGCGCCTCCAGTTCCTCGGGATTGCCTTCCAGCACCATGACCATGTCGTCGACGGCCTTGGAGATGCCGCCGGAGAAATCGCCGGCACGGAACGCCGGCACCATGTCGTTCTCGATGATCAGCCTGGTATGCAGATCGGTCAGCGTGCCTTCCAGCCCATAGCCGACCTCGATGCGCATCTTGCGGTCGTTTGGCGCGACCAGGAGCAGGACGCCGTTGTTCTCCTTGGCCTGGCCGAGCTTCCAGAAACGGAACAGCCGGTTGGCGTAGGGTTCGATCTCCTCGCCGTCGAGGCTGGGGATGGTGGCGACGACGATCTGATCCGAGCCCTTGGTTTCGAAGTCCGCGAGTTTTTGGGTCAGCGCCGCACGTGTGCCGGCATCGATGATGCCGGCATTGTCGACCACGCGGCCGGTGAGCGCCGGCAGATCGGCGGCGAAGGCGCTTAGGGGTAGGAGAAGGAACCCGAGAAGAAACCCAAGAAGAGTGAGGTACGCGCGAGGCGCCCCTCTCTGTCCTGCCGGACATCTCCCCCACGAGGGGGGAGATTGGCGGCTTGACCGCCGGCTCTCCCTTTTAGGCGTTGGAGATTGGCGAAAGCCAACGCGACATGTGATCTCCCCCCTCGTGGGGGAGATGTCCGGCAGGACAGAGGGGGGCGCCACGGAACGCAATGCTTTCAGGCCCCGCGAAACAATGGCCCGTTCACCCGCCCTGCTTCGTGCCGAAGTCGACCTTCGGCGGCTGCATCTTGTCTTCGTCGACGGTGAAGTTGGCGAACGGCTCGTTGCCACGGAACCAGAAGGTCGCCCACAGCACCGACGGGAAGGTCTTCAGCGTCAGATTGTAGTCCCTGACGGCCTGGATGTAGTCGCGCCGCGCCACCGCGATGCGGTTCTCGGTGCCTTCGAGCTGTGCCTGCAGCGCCAGGAAATTCTGGTTGGCCTTGAGGTCGGGATAGGCCTCCGACACCGCGATCAGCCGCGACAGCGCGCTGGTCAGCCCTGCCTGGGCATCCTGGAACTTCTTGAGCGCTTCCGGATCCTTCAGCGTTTCCGGCGTCACCGTGATCTGCGTCGCCTTGGCGCGCGCCTCGACCACCGCGTCGAGCGTGTCCTTTTCATGCGAAGCATAGCCTTTGACCGTCTCGACCAGATTGGGAATGAGATCGGCGCGGCGTTGATACTGATTCAACACCTCGCTCCATGCCGCCCTGGCGTTTTCTTCCGCTGTCGGGATGGTGTTGTAGCCACAGCCAGCAAGCAGCGGCAGCACGATTGCCATCATCAGGAAGGCGGGCAGCGTGCGGAATGTCGATGGTCGAGCAAGGCGCTGGGCAAGCATGATGGGGTTCCCTCGATAGAAGTTGCAGGCGAAGCATTACCACAATCGGCGCGCAAGAAAACGGCCTCGACCTCTGGAACAGGCTCTGCGTGAATCGGGCCCGCGCAAGGCCCTGTGATTGGGTCCGCGAACGCGATAAGGTCCGATCAGAACGGGACATCAACATGGCGCAACGCCAGAACAGCGACAGCGAATCGCGCCGTATCCTCCAGCGCGTCGCGCAGGAGACCGATCCGGCCGGCAACTCTTTCGTGGCACGGACGACGAAAGGCATGCGCGACCACGTCTCCGCGGCCGACGCCGATCGCACGGATCCGATCGAAGTCTGGGGCACGCGCGTTGGCCGGATACTCGGACTGCTTCTGGCGCTGGGCCTGATGGTCTGGCTCGTGCTTTTCCTCACCCGGGGCAGCTAGGAATCAAGAAACAATGAGCGCCGAAAAAGCCGACGCGCCGCGCGCGGTCATCGTCATTTCCAGCCATGTCGCCCGTGGCTCCGTCGGCAACCGCGCCGCCGTCTTCGCGCTGGAGACCTTGGGCTTTCCGGTGTGGGCGGTGCCGACAATCATCCTGCCCTGGCATCCCGGACATGGCCGCGCCACCCGCATCGTGCCGCCGCTCGACCAGTTCAAGGCGCTGATGGCCGATCTGGAGCGCGCGCCGTGGCTGGGTGAAGTCGGCGCCGTGCTCTCCGGTTACCTCGGCGAGGCCGGCCAGGCCGAGGCGGTCGCCTCGCTGGTCGCCGCGGTCAAGGCCAGGACGCCTGACGCCGTCTATATCTGCGATCCGGTGATGGGTGATTCCGGCGGCCTCTATGTGCCCGAGCCCACCGCCGCCGCCATGCGCGACCGCCTGATGCCGATCGCCGACATCGCCACCCCCAACCGCTATGAGCTGGAATGGATGGCCGGCGCGCCGCTACCCGACCTGAAATCGGTGATCTCGGCGGCGCTCCATGCCGGACCGCCGACCATGCTGGTCACCTCGGCACCGTCGATGATTTCAGGCGGCACCGGCAATTTGCTGCTCGACGGCACCCAGGCGCTGCTCGCCGAACACCGCCTGATCGACAAGCCGCCGAATGGGCTGGGCGACCTGACGGCCGCCGTCTACCTGGCGCGCATCCTGTCCGGCCAGCCGGCGATCAAGGCGCTGCAGTCGACCACGGCGGCGGTCTACGAGATCCTGGCGCGCACGGCCAAGCGCGGCGGCGACGAATTGCAGCTCGAAACCGATGCGCAGAGCCTGTCGCACCCGATGGCCATGGTCCAGCTTCGCCACCTGACGCATCCGGGGCGGGACCGCCGGGCGTGACCCCCGAAATCGTGCTCGTCGGCGCCGATGGCTGCAAGGCCGGCTGGATCGCCGTGCTGCACGAACCCGGTTCGACACCTCGTGACGCCAGCCCCGCGCCTTCGGTCGATGTCTTCCCCACCTTCGCCGCCCTGCTGGCGGCGATCCCCGATGACGCGATCGTCGCCGTCGACATGCCGATCGGCTTGCCGGAATTTTCGCAAAAGGGCGGGCGCGGACCGGAAGCGCTGGTGCGGCCGCTGCTCGGCGCGCGCCAGTCCAGCGTCTTCTCGATCCCGTCCCGCGCCGCGCTCTATGCCGACACCTGCGGCTTCACCACGATCGAAGCCTGGTACGCCGCGCATCGCAGCGCAAGCGAGGTGGCCAGGACCACATCCGATCCACCGCGCGGCGTTTCCATCCAGACCTTCGGCATCTTCTCCAAGATCCGTGAAATAGACGCGTTGCTGATCGCGCAGCCCGAACTGCGCGGCCGCGTCTTCGAATCGCATCCGGAAGTCGCCTTCTGCCGCCTGAATGGCGACCAGGCCATGCTGTTGCCGAAGAAGATCAAGGGCAGTGTCAACCCGGCCGGCATGGCGGAGCGCAAGGCACTGCTTTGCCGGCATGGCTATGAAATGGATTTCCTCGACCAGCCGCCGCCACGTGGTGCGGCCGCCGACGATTTCCTCGATGCGGCGGCGATGGCGCTGATCGCCGGCCGCATCGCCAGCGGCAAAGCAAAACCGTTTCCCGACCCGCCGCTCGCTGACGGTTTTGGCATACCGGTCGCCATCTGGGCATGACAATGTCGGCGGGCGTCACGCTTTTGGCGCATGGCATTTATGGCCAGCCCCTACAATTCTGCATTGCTCGTAGCGGGCTTTTGCCGTTAGAGCCTTTCCTCGACCGCAACGTATCGGCCCGAAAGCCGGAATCGGCTTTCGGAAAGCACGATGCGTAAACAAAATAGCAGAGCTGCCGCCTCCAACCCGGAAAGGCCTTAGCCGCCCATGCCTCATCTTCCCGAACACCTCCTCGCCGGCTACCGCAATTTCATGAACGGCCGCTACCTCACCGAGAGCGGCCGCTATCGCGAGCTCGCCCGCGAAGGCCAGGCGCCCGAGACCATGATCGTCGCCTGTTGTGACTCGCGATCCGCGCCCGAGGCGATCTTCGACGCCGGCCCCGGCGAGCTCTTCGTGCTGCGCAATGTCGGCAACCTGGTGCCGCCTTACGAGCCGGACGGCGAGTTCCATTCGACTTCGGCGGCGCTCGAATTCGCGGTGCAGAGTCTCAAGGTCAAGAACATCGTCGTCATGGGCCACGGCCGCTGCGGCGGTATCCGCGCCGCGCTCGACAGCAACGCCGCGCCGCTGTCTCCCGGCGACTTCATCGGCAAGTGGATGAGCCTGATCGCGCCCGCCGCCGAGACGGTGTCGGCCAGCACCTTCATGACGGCGACGGAGCGCCAGACGGCACTCGAGCGCATCTCGATTCGCTATTCCCTCGCCAACCTCAGGACCTTTCCCTGCGTCTCGATCCTCGAGGGCAAGGGGCGGCTGTCGCTGCACGGAGCCTGGTTCGACATTTCGACCGGCGAGCTCTGGGTGATGAACAAGGAAACCGGCGATTTCGAGCGCCCGGTGCTGGAATGACCGGTACGGCGCGGCAGGCGATGAGCGTCCGGCCGGTCGTTTTCGCGGCGGCCGCGCTGCTGATAGCGATCGTTGCCGCTCGCGCCGATGACCGCGCCATCATCAGCCGCTGGTATTCGGCGCTGCTGGTCGCCGATCGCACCGAGCTGTCAGACCTGCTCGCCGACGACGTCCGCATCAAGCTCGACGACCTCGGCGTCGTCCAGAGCAAGCAGGAATTCATCGCTTCGCTCGACGAATGGAAAGGCGCGGTTGCCGGTGCTGCTATCCGGCACCGCATCGAGAAGAGCGAGGGCGGGGTCACCACCGTGATCGCCTGCTACGATTTCCCCGACAATGACATGCTGATGCAGGAAACCTTCGCGGTGAACAACAACCGCATCACCGCCAGCTCGCAAGCCGCGATCGCCGAAAACTGCGAGGGCTACTGAGGCGGATCGGCCAACTGGCATATTGCGGGCCCGCGGGCCACGCCCTACATCGGTGACACCCTCCTTCTGATGCCAGCGAAAGACCCTCCATGCCCTCTCCGAAAGCCGTCGATCTCGCCGCCCATCCGTTGACCGCGTGGCGAGGACCGCTCGGCCTGCCCGATTTTGCCCATATTGGCGACGGTGATTTCTCCCCTGTCTTCGACGCCGCGCTGAAGGCGCATGAGGCCGAGATCGACGCGATCGCCACCAACAAGGATGCGCCGACCATCGACAACACGCTTGCCGCGCTGGAACTGGGCGGCGAGGCGCTCGATCACGTCTCGTCGATCTTCTGGTGCCGTGCCGGCGCCTACACCAACGAGACGATCCAGGCGCTGGAGCGCGACATTTCGCCGAAGATGTCGAGGCACTTCTCGGCGATCTCGATGAACGAAAAATTGTTTGCCCGCATCGACGACCTCTACCAACGCCGCGAGAGCCTGAAGCTCGATCCCGAGACGCTGCGCGTCCTGGAGAAGACCTGGAAAGGCTTCGTCCGTTCCGGCGCCAAGCTCGATGCCGACGGCAAGAAGCGGTTGGCGAAAATCAGCGAGGAGCTGTCGTCGCTCGGCACGACTTTCGGTCAGAACGTGCTTGCCGACGAGCGCGACTGGGCGCTGTTCCTCGACGAGGCCGACCTTGCCGGCCTGCCGAACTTCGTAAAAAGCTCGATGGCCGAGGCCGCCGAGATACGTGGTCAGAAGGGCCGCTACGCCGTCACACTGTCGCGCTCGATCTACGAGCCGTTCACCACCTTCTCCGAGCGCCGCGACCTGCGCGAGATCGTCTTTCGCGCCTTCACCATGCGCGGCCAGAACGGCGGTGCGTCCGACAACACGACCGTGGTGCGCGACATGCTGAAGCTGCGGGCCGAGAAGGCGAAGCTGCTCGGCTATGCCTCCTTCGCCGCGCTCAAGCTCGACGACACCATGGCCAAGACACCGAAGGCGGTGCATGCGCTGCTCGACCCGGTCTGGGAAAAGGCGGTGGAAAGGGCCGCCGCCGACCAGAAAGAACTGGAGCGGCTGGCGGCCGAAGCCGGCAGCAACGAAAAATTCGCCGCCTGGGACTGGCGCTTCTACCAGGAGAAGCTGCGCGCGGAAAAGTTCGCCTTCGATGAGGCCGAACTCAAACCCTACCTGCAGCTCGACCGCGTCATCGACGCCTGCTTCGACGTGGCGACGCGGCTGTTCGGCATCACTTTCGAGGAGAAGAAGGGTATTGCCGCCTGGCACCCGGACGCGCGTGTCTTCGTGGTGAAAAACGCCGACGGGAGCGAGCGCGGCCTGTTCCTGGCCGACTATTTCGCGCGGCCCTCGAAACGCTCCGGCGCCTGGATGAGCGCGCTGAAGTCCGGATATAAGCTCGGTCACGGCGCGAAGCCGGTGATCTACAACGTCATGAACTTCGCCAAGCCGCCCGCGGGCGAGCCGGCCCTGCTGTCGGTCGACGAGGCGAAGACCTTGTTCCACGAATTCGGCCATGCGCTGCATGGCATGCTGACCGACGTCACCTGGCCATCGGTTTCCGGAACTTCGGTCAGCCGCGACTTCGTCGAACTGCCCTCGCAGCTCTACGAGCACTGGTTGACGGTGCCGGCGGTGCTGGAAAAGCACGCGCTTCATGTCAAGACCGGCAAGCCGATGCCCAAGGCGCTGCTCGACAAGATGCTGGCCGCGCGCACTTTCGGCGCCGGCTTCGCCACGGTCGAGTTCACCGCCTCCGCCTTGATCGACATGGCCTACCATGCACGGCCCGACGCGCCGGAACAGCCGCTTCGTTTCGAGGGCGAAACATTGGAAAAGCTCGACATGCCCGACACGATCGCGATGCGCCATCGCACCCCGCATTTCGGCCATGTCTTCTCGGGCGACGGTTACTCGGCCGGCTATTATTCCTACATGTGGTCGGAGGTGCTCGACGCCGATGCCTTCGCCGCCTTCGAGGAGACCGGAGACCCCTTCAACCCGGCGCTTGCCGAGCGGCTGAGGAAGAACATCTACGCCGCCGGCGGCTCGAAGGATCCCGAAGAGCTCTACACGGCGTTTCGCGGCAAGATGCCTTCGGCAGACGCGATGATGGTGAAGCGGGGGTTGGTTTAGACAATCGCCGAGGTCGGCGCTGCCCCTCATCGCCCTGCCGGGCACTTCTCCCCGTATAGCGACGGGGAGAAGGAGGCTGGCCGCAACGTTGGCGCCTTTCTTGTAACGATGGAGATTAGCGAAGCGGTCGATAACAGCTCCCTCTCCCCGTCACTATACGGGGAGAGGATGCCGGCAGGCAGGTGAGGGGCGGCGCAGACGTCCCCTCGTTATCCCTTACTGCTGACCTTCCACGGATCCTTCACCCTCGGCCACACCGGCCGTGTCAGCTTCCTGTAATCGGTCACCGCAGGATTGCTCGGATACGAACTCGGCGCCGAGACATAGATGATCTCGGCGCCGATCGGTTCGAAGCCGGCATAAAAGTGGTTGGTCGACTTGATCAGCAGCATGTCCTTGGCCAGCGGATCGACGCCGATGTTGGAGAAAATGTCCGGCTCGAAAGTCTGCGTGCGATTGGTGTTGAGGATGATGTCGACCTCGGTGCCTTCGATGCGGACCAACGCGGCCGGCCCGAGCGTCACCCGGCTTGGCCCGAAACTTTGCCACCCCTCGTTAACGGCCTTCAGCACCTTGACGCGCGCGTCGATCGGCTCACCCGCTTGAGGCCCGGCCTTGCCGCCGAAACGCAGGTCTATGACAGCGCCCTCGCCGGCCGCCAGGCAGAAGGTCACCGCTATCGGATCCCAGATCGTCGCCACGCCAAGCTTGTCCAGGCCGCGCGCCAGCATCTGGCGCAGCACGAAGGTGCCGTCGCCGGGAACGCCGCCGCCGGGATTGTCCCAGACGTCGGCGATGACCACGGGCTTGCCGGGATTCCCGGCACGTACGGCCAGCGCCCGGTCGATGCCGTCGGCGGCATCAAGCATCGTCATCGCTGTCTTTTCGCGCATGGAATAGAGCTCGCGTCCGAGTTGTTCCGCCAGCGCGTCGCCCCTGGCCTTGTCATTGTCGGTGACGACGAGGATGCGCGTGCCCATTTCCGGCACGTCGGCGGCCATGAAGCCGTGGATGACGGAGACCGACAGAACGCCGTCCTTGCCGTGCAGCGCCTTGATGCGGTCGACGAAGGAGCGCATCGGCTCGCGGCTGGTCGGCAGCACCTGGATCATGCGGCAGTCGAAGGTCGAGATGACAGGCTTGATCTCGCCACGCGCCGCGGCAAGCCCGAGTTCGACGACGTGTTCGCCGCGCTCGTAGAAATCGGTGTGCGGGAATTCGAGGAAATAGGCCATGATGTCGGACGCCGCCACGCGCTTGGGCGTCAGATGGCTGTGCGGATCGAACTCGCAGGCGATCACCACGCCAGGCCCGACGATGCCGCGCACGCGCTCCAGCAGATCGCCCTCGCAGTCGTCATAGCCTTGCGCCACCATGGCGCCATGCAGGCCCAGCATGACGGCATCGACCGGCAAGGCGGCCTTGAGCTGGCCAAGTATTTCGTCGCGCAGCGCCTCATAGGTCTGCCGCTGCACGAGACCGCCGGGCTCGGCCCAGGTCGCGGTGCCTTCGATCACGGTGAGACCTTCCGCGGCCGCGCGGCGGCGCAGCGCCACGATCGGCGAAGAGCACAGCGTCGGCGTTTCCGGATGCTTGCCCGGACCGGCATAGAAAGCCATCTCGAACGAGGCCCGGTCTGTCGGCACCGGCGAGAAGGTGTTGGTTTCCGTCGCCAGCGAGGCGGTGAAGATACGCATGAAAGCTCCGTGGACTTCTTGTTTTTTCGCAATTCCGCGCGGAAAACCGCTGGGAACTTTTCCTGAATTGCTGGAATGCTATTTGACCGCCCCGAGCGCCAGCCCCCGGACGAGATAACGCTGCAGCCAAATGAACAGAATCGCCACCGGCAAGGTGGCCAACAGCGTCGCCGCCATGACGTGATGCCATTCGATCGTGTAGCGGCCAGCGACCAGCGAGAACACCTGGATCGGCAGCGTGTAGCTCTCCTGGCTGCGCAGCATGGTCAGCGCCACGACGAACTCGTTCCAGGCGTTGATGAAGGTGAAGATCGCCGTCACCGCGATCGCCGGCAGGCAAAGCGGCAGGAACACTTTTCGCAAGGTCAGCCAGCGCCCGGCCCCTTCCATCCAGGCCGCCTCCTCGAGGTCACGCGGAATGGTGTCGAAATAGCTCTGCAGCATCCACACGGTGAAGGCGACGTTGAAGGCCATGTAGATGAAGCCGAGCGCCGTGGTGCTCTCGACCAGCCCCCAGGCGGCCATCAGCCGGAACAGGCCGAGCACCAGCACGATCGGTGAGATCATCTGCGAGATCAGCAGGAACTGGCGGAAGGCGCCGTAGCCGGCGAAGCGGAAGCGCGACATCGCGTAAGCCGCGGGCACCGAGATCAAGATGGCGCCGACGGTAGCGATCACCGAGACGTAGAGCGAATTGGCCAGCGCCTGGCCGAAGCCGGTCGCCACCCACATGTCGGAAAAATTCGACCAGCGGAACTCGCTCGGCCACCAGGTGGGTGTCAGCACTTCGGTCCGTGGCTTCACCGCGGTCAGGAACATCACCGCGAAGGGGAAGATCGTCACCACGATCAAAGGCGCCAGCAGCAGCCACGCGATGGCGGTACGCTTCAGTTTGCTGCTCATGCGCGCTGCTCCCGCATGGCGAGGCGCACATAGATCATGGTGAAGACCAGCAATATGGCGAACATCACCAGCGACACCGCCGACGCCTCGCCCAGCTTGCCGATGCGGAAGGCGAGCTTGTAGAGGTGGGTCACCAGGATGTCGGTCGAATTGGCCGGCCCGCCCTGCGTCATCACCCAGATGATCGGGAAGGAATTGAAGACGTAGATCGTGTTGAGCACGATGGCGATGTTGATGAACGGTTTCAGCAGCGGAAAGGTGATCTCGCGGAACTGCTGCAGCGGCGTTGCCCCCTCCAAGGCGGCCGCCTCGTAGAGATCATCCGGGATCGACGACAGGCCGCCGAGGAAGATCGTCGTGGTGAACGGCACCGTCACCAATATGCCGATCAGCACCTGCATCGGAAAGGCCGTGCCGGCCTGTGCCAGCCATTGGATGTTGTGGTCGATCAGGCCGAGCCCGATCAGCGCCGAATTCAGCATGCCGCTTTCGCCGCTCAGCGCCCAGCGCCAGACCACCGCCGTCATGGTCAACGACACCGCCCAGGGCAGCATGATGATGACGCGCGCAAGGCCACGGCCATAGAAATCGGTGTTGAGGATCATCGCCACCGGGATCGAGACCAGCAGCGCGCCGCCGACCACCAGCACCGTCCACAGCCCGGTACGCCAGAGGGCCGCGATGAAATCGGGATCGGCGGTGAGCGCGGCGAAATTGGTCAGGCCGCTGAACTCCCGCAACTGGCCAAACCGATTGACGTCGTGCGTCGCGATCTGGATCAGGTCCCAGACCGGCCAGAAAATGACCACCGCAGCCAGGAACAGGCTGGGCAGGGTCAGGAGATAGGGCAGGAAGCGATTTTGCATCGGCTGGTTTGTACCGCTTTGCGAGGCATCAGTAGCGCTGGTTGGCCAACAGACCTGTTCTTCCCAGGCGCCCGGTTTCGAACTCTTTCCCGCCGTCGGCGCCGCCCCTCACCTGCCTGCCGGCATCCTCTCCCCGTATAGTGACGGGGAGAGGGGGTGCTTTCGTCACCGCTTTCGCCAGTCACCAGCGTCCAAGAAGGGCGCCGAGATTGCGACCAGCCCTTTCTCCCCGTCACTATACGGGGAGAAATGCCCGGCAGGGCAATGAGGGGCGGCGCTGACATTGGAGAGCAGCCGAACACTTCTAGAAGTGTGGCGCGCCCCGCCTGAGTCGGGGGCGCGCCACGGGCGCAGGGAGATACGCCCTATTTCTTGAACACGGCCCTATTTCTTCAGCACCGCATTGGCCTTGACTGCCGCCTCCTTCAAGCCTGCCTCGGGGTCGCCGCCGAGATAGATCTTCTGCATGGCGTCCGAGGTGATCTGGGCGACTTCTTCCCAGCCCGGGATGATCGGCGCGAAACGGGCATCCGGCAGCAGCGCGGTAAAGGCGGCGAGATCGGCGTTGTTGACGTAATAGTCCATCTTGGCCTCTTCCTTGTTCACCGGGAGGAAGCCTTCGCCTTGCGTGAACTTGGCGCGCTGCTCCGTGGTGAACAGGAAGTCCATCAGCTTCCAGGCCTCATCCTTGTTCTTGGAGTTCTTGAACATGATCATGGAATCGGTGACGCCATAGGTGCCGCGCGCGCCGGTCGGCCCGGCCGGAATGGCGGCCACGCCGTATTTGAGGCTCGGCGCCTCATCCTTGATCTGGTTGGACAGGAAGGGCGCGGTGATCATCATGCCGACCTTGCCCTGCTTGAACAGGTTCTGCACGTCCTCACGGTTGTTGGAGGTGACGCCGGGCTCCGTCAGCCCCTCGTCGATCATCGACTTGTAGAGCTTGGCGGCTTCGAGCGCGCCCGGCGTGCCGAGGCCCGACGTGCCGTCCTTGTTGAGGATCTCGGTGCCCTGCGACCACATGGCGTAGTAGTAGTAGACGTCGGTCTCGATCTCCTTGCCCTGCAGGCCGAAACCGAAGGCACCCTGCGCCTTGATCTTGCGGGCATCCTCCTGCAGTTCGGTCCAGGTTGCCGGCGGCTTGGCGATGCCGGCCTTCTCGAACAGCTCCTTGTTGTAATACATGGCGCGCGCCGAAGCGGCGATCGGCAACCCATAGGTCTTGCCGCCCATGATCGAGGGCGACAGGAAGGTGTCGATGAAGCGGCCCTTGAATTCGGGCGTGATATAGCTGTCGAGCGGCTCGGCGACATCCTGCTGGACGAAGTCGATCAGCCAGCGCGTGCCGATGATGGAGAGATCAGCATTGGTGCCGGCGGTGATGTCGGTGGTCAGCTTCTGCAGGAGCACATCCCAGGGCACCACCTCGAACTTGACGGTGATCCCGGGATTCTTCGCCTCGAACTCTTTCTTGACCTCTTCGAAGTAGGGGCCGGTCTTGGCGCTGTATTCGGCGACGGTAACCCGCACTTCGCCAGCTTCTGCCTGCGCCGCGAAGGCCAGAATGCCCATTCCGGCCATCAGGCCGGCAGTCCATTTCGCAAGGTTCATCTGATCTCTCCCATTTGGTCCACGCTTTTGCGCTCCCTGTGCCGGTGCTGACACAAGATTTATGTGACTTTCCTACATTATCGATGAATTTGCCGCATGCAAGCGGATTATGATGTTGCTTAATTACATTCCATTCTTTAGCCTGCCGGCATCTGCCTGACCTGCCGGAGGAGCAAGCGCCGTGGTTTCGAGAGCCGAATTCGAAGGCAGGACGGTCGTCATCACCGGCGCCGGTGGCGGCCTTGGCTCCGCGATCGCCGCACTGCTGGCCGGCAGTGGCGCACGGGTGGTCGGCTGCGACCAGTCCGAGGAGGCGCTGGCGAGCCCGCACCTTGCCTCGCGTCATGTCTTCGATCTTCTCGACCGGGCCTCGGTCGAAGCCGCGGTCGCCGCAGTGCTCGAAAAGGACGGCGTCCCCGACATTGTGATCAACAATGCCGGCTGGACGCGCGCCGAGACGCTCGATGCGCTGACGGCGGACAGGATCGAGCATGAACTCGACCTCAACCTGACCGGCGTGATGATTTTCGCCGATCCCATTGCCAAGGCGATGGCCGCGCGCGGTTCGGGCAGCGTCGTCTTCATTTCGTCCGTCAACGCCATCGCGCATTTCGGCAACCCCGCCTATGCCGCTGCCAAGGCCGGCATCAACGCCTATGCCAAATCGATCGCCGTCGAGCTCGGCCGCAGCGGCGTGCGCGCCAATGTGGTCTGCCCCGGATCGATCCGCACCGCCGCCTGGGACCATCGCCTCGCCAAGAACCCCGACATAATCGGCAAGCTGCAGCGGCTCTATCCGCTCGGCCGCATCGTCAACGCCTCGGAAGTGGCCGAAGCGGTGGCTTTCCTTGCCTCCGACCGGGCCTCGGGCGTAACAGGCGTGGTGATGCCCGTGGACGCGGGATTGACCGCCGGCTGCCTGCCGTTCATCGACGACATATTGGGAGCGTGACCATGACCGACGTCGAGTTTCGCAACCTGTCGAAATCCTTCGGCCAGCACAAGATACTCGAGAACATCAGCCTCGACATCACGAGCGGCGAATTCGTGGTGCTGGTCGGTCCGTCCGGCTGCGGCAAGTCGACCTTGCTGCGCATGCTGGCGGGCCTGGAGACCATCAGTTCCGGCGACCTCTTGATCGGCGGCACACGCGCCAACGACCTGCCGCCACAGCAGCGCAACATCGCCATGGTGTTCCAGTCCTATGCGCTATTTCCTCACCTCAAGGCCTCGGACAATATCGGCTTCGGTCCGAAGATCCGGGGCGAGGACCGCACCGCCATCGACCAGAAGGTCAAGAAGGCGTCCGGCGTCCTCAACCTGTTCTCCTACCTCGACCGTTATCCCCGCCAGCTCTCCGGCGGCCAGCGCCAGCGCGTCGCCATGGGCCGCGCCATCGTGCGTGAACCCTCCGTCTTCCTGTTCGATGAGCCGCTCAGCAATCTCGACGCGCAGCTGCGCGTGCAGATGCGCACCGAGATCAAGGCACTGCACCAGCGGCTGAAATCGACCATCGTCTACGTCACCCACGACCAGATCGAGGCCATGACCATGGCCGACCGCATCGTGGTGATGGATCGCGGCAGGATCCAGCAGGTCGGAGCGCCGCTGGAGCTCTATGACAGGCCGTCCAACAAGTTCGTCGCCGGCTTCCTCGGCTCGCCGTCGATGAGCTTTGTTTCCGGGGCGCTCAAGACGACGCCCGAGAGAACCTGGTTCGAGTCGACCGGCGGCGGACGGCTTGCGCTCGCCGGCAAACCGGTGCCGGCAGGCAGTGCCGTGGAGGCCGGCATCCGGCCCGAACATTTCATCGTCGGCGAGGCCACTGATGCCATGGCGCTCAAGGTTGATGTCGTCGAGCCGACCGGTTCCGAAACCCATGTCTACGGCACCATTGGCGCCGACACTGTGCGCGCCGTGTTCCGCGACCGGGTGCCGGTCCGGCCTGGCGACCTGCTGCCGGTCTCGGTCGCCCCCGGCAACATCCATCTGTTCGACACGGCGACGGGCCTGCCGCTGAGATGACGACGGAAACTCGAATATGAAGACGCCGGCCGACATCATCACGCGGCTGCAACTGATGTCGCAGGACGGCACCAAGTCGGATCGCCGGCTGGCAAGCCTCGTTCTGTCCGATCTCGACTTCGCCTCCAAGGCAGCAATCTCGGAAATTGCCGCGCGCGTCGGCGTCAGTGAGCCGACAGTCACCCGTTTCTGCCGCAACCTCGGCTGCGAGGGCCTGCGCGACTTCAAGTTCTATCTGGCGCAGGCCATTGCCATCGGCGGCCAGTATCTGTCGCCGGAGCCGCTGAGCCGCGATGCCCGCGAACAGCGCATCGCATCGGCCATCACCGAAGCCGCGATCGCCTCCATCCAGCGCGTCAGCGAAAACCTCGACATGACGACACTGGTCGACGTCGCCGCGCGCCTCGCGGCGTCAGGCAATGTTCTGTGCATCGGTTCGGGTGGCATTTCCTCGATGATGGCGACCGAGATGCAGAACCGGCTGTTCAGGCTGGGTCTGCCGGTCCTGGCGCAGATCGACGGCCAGTTGCAGCGCATGTACGCCGCCGTTGCCACGCCGGACACCACCGTCGTCGCCTTCTCGGTCTCCGGCTATGCGCGCTCGGTCATCGAGGCGGTGCAGGTCGCCCAGCAATATGGCGCCGCCACGGTGGCCGTCACTGCGCCCGACTCCGCGCTGGCCAAGGTCGCCGACACGGTCATCCACCTGCAGCCGCTCGAGGACGGCAACATCTACAAGCCGACATCGTCGCGCTACGCGCTGCTGGCGATCGTCGACATGATCGTCACATCGGTCGCCGAGACCCGCGGCCCGAAGGTGCTGGAGAACCTGCGCCGCATCAAGCAGAGCGTGAACACGCTGAAGGTCGACGATCCGCGTTTGCCGCTGGGGGATTGAACTTCAGGTAGAGGATAGACGGCAGAGCGCATCGACACTTCTTGCCAGCGCCGCCGGTTCGCCTGAAATGCGCAGCGTCTTGAGACGGGCCGTGCCGCCGGCAACGACCGAAACCGAAGATGCCGGCACGCCCAGCGCCTTGGCGACCAGCCTCTCCAGCGCTTGATTGGCGGCGCCATTTTCCGGCACGGCGCGGACCCGCGCCTTCAAATGGCTTCGTCCGTCCGCCGATGTTTCGACGCCTTCCAGCCGGTCCACGGAAGACTTCGGCGTCAGCCGGACGAACAGATCAACGCCGTTCTCGCGAATGCGGTACGGCGCGCTCATGCGATCGTCAGGCCAGCAACAGCGGCGCCACCGTGGTGAGAATGAACTGCCTGAGGAAGAACAGGATCAAAAGCAGGATGATCGGCGAGATGTCGATGCCGCCAAGGTCGGGCATGAAGCGGCGGATCGGCCGCAGCGCCGGCTCGGTCAACCTGTAGAGCATGTTGCCGATGCTGCCGACGAACTGATTGCGCGAGTTGACGACGTTGAAGGCATAGAGCCAGGAAAAGATCGCCGAAGCGATGATGACCCACCAATAGAGGTCGAGCGCCATGACGATGGTTTGAATGAGGGCGAGCATGCCGGTCTCCAATTGTTGCCGACATGTAGCCACTACGCGCCGAACCGGCAAGGGCAGGGTTCAGCCACGCGACCGGCGGGCGGGTTTTTGGTGAAGCGCCGCCTTGACAGGAAACCGCGTCGCCCGATAAATGCGCCATCCGCTGGACGGGGCTGTAGCTCAGCTGGGAGAGCGCGTCGTTCGCAATGACGAGGTCAGGAGTTCGATCCTCCTCAGCTCCACCAGCGGAATAATCGATTGTCCGCCTTTCCGGCGCGGTAACGCCCAAGCATCATCCTATACATCGCGATGCATCACCCGGCGTCAATGCCCCCAAAAATGGCCAGAAGCGACTTCGCCTTTCCAAGGTGAAATGGTTGTCAATTGGACTTATGGCGATGGCCGGTTTCCGATCGGCGCTATTTTTTTTGGAAGCCGCCCCATTAGACTGGCGTTCTCAAATCAGTTTTTCTGTGTGTTGTGACAAGGCGTTTCGGCGGGGGCGACCGAAGGCGCTATACGGATTCCGAGTCGAAATGAAGAAGCCGCCCGCGGAAGCAAAAAAGTGTCCATTCGCGACAATCTCGCTGCAAATCTCAGGCGGCTCTGCAAGGACCATGCTTCCGTCAGCGCGGTGTGCCGCGAACTGGGCATCAACCGCACGCAGTTCGAGCGTTACCTGCAGGGGCAGACCGTCCCCAACAAGGCCACCGCCAAGCTGATCTGCGACTACTTCCGAATCGACGAGGCCGAACTGTACCGGGACCCCGGCACCCCCGAGCCCACGGCTCCCGGCCTGCCGCCGATCTCCGAAAGCCTGTTCACCCAGATGATCCGCCCGCCCGCCCCGTCGATCGCGGGCGGCACCTATTTCACCTATTTTTCGATCCCGACCCGCGCCGACCTCCTGATGCGGTCGGTGACCTTCGTGCGTCGCGAGGCTGAACTGGTCACATTCCGCTGGGTCACCGGATGGTCGGAGCGCCGCGGCTCGACATGGGCGCGGGCGCGCGGCAACCATTATGGCGTGGCGATCTCGCGCCTCAACTGGATCTATTTCAGCGGCGTCAACCGCCGCCAGACAGGCGAGCCATCGCTGATCTCGGTGCAATGGGCGCCTATCTCCGAACCGGTGCTGAGAGGCAAGGCCATGCTTCTGACCGAAACCGGGCCGGCATTCGTGTCGGTCATCATGCGGCAGGACATGTCCAATATCCCGCCCAGGCATGCGATCCGCATGGCGCATGTCGTCAGGCTCGATGATCCCGGCGTCGATCAGCTCGTCGTCAGCCTTGCCCGGGACGGGCTGGATTAGCAACTTGCTTACGCTAAATAAGAACAAGAATATCCCGAAAAAGCGTATGCTAGCGATTGCCTACTCCATATCTGAGTAAAATCGATTTTTTTAGACTTTACAGCCAGGAAAGATATTTTAGATCATATTTGATTTACTACAATTTTAACAAATCATTAACTCTCCGGACCTTACCTTTCTACTCGCGGGTACGAACTTGGCCCGCATTCGGCGGGCTCGACCATCAATTGGCCGACTCGACATGTCCAGTGTAGCCCATACGCATTCCTAGAGTTCCATCCGATGACAGGAGCAGCAGGTGTCAAATCAGTCACTACGTCAGTCAGAGCTCGATAGTCTGCAATATATCGCGACGATGACCAACGAACTGGTGCAGATGGCCGAAGCAAGCCGTTTTCCCATGATCTCCTATCTGCTCGGCATGGCCTATGCCGAGGCCTTCGATGTCTTGCGCGGCGCACGCCCGGCCAGACATGCGCAGCTCAGCGGCAACCCGATGCATCCCAAGGCACACGCGAAAGACAACCACGCTCAACCAAGAACAGCGTAGCGCGACGGGGCGGCGCTAGTCCTGTAGACTGAACACGAATGGCGCCGTACGGATGACGCGCGAGCCGAGTTCCGGCGGCGGCGCCGGCACGGTGGCGCCCTGCAGCACCGCGAGCGCTGCGCGGTCGAGCTCGGCATCACCGGACGAACGCACGACCCGCGCCGACAGCACCCGGCCGGACGGGTCCATGGTGAAAGTCACATTCACATTGCCTTGCGCGCGACGGGATTTCGCGGCACTCGGGTAGCGCTTATGGCGATTGATCCACGCCGTCAGCCGCGATTCCCATTTGGCCGGGCTGACACCCGAAAACCCGGCCGCCGAACTCGGCGCCGCTGCCTTGGCGGCGGGCCTGGCTTCGGCGCTCGCGGCACTTGCCGTCTTCAGTGGTTCGGCCTTTTCCTTCTTCGGCCTTGGCTTGAGCTTGTCGGCAGGCCTTTTGACCTTGGCTTCGGCAGGCTTCTTGTCCTTGCGTCTTTCGGCCGGCTTTGACCGCGGCATCGGGACGACAACCTCCGGCGCGACCGCCTCGACAATATCGGGGACGACCTCGTCCAAGGGCGGCTGGACGACCGGTTCGACCTCTATCATCTCCATGGGTTCGTCCGGCGGCACCGTCTCCAGCTCGGCAGCAGGTTCGGCTTGCTCGACTACCTTGTC
Organism: Mesorhizobium sp. M8A.F.Ca.ET.218.01.1.1; assembly: GCF_004791165.1. Lineage (GTDB taxonomy): Bacteria > Pseudomonadota > Alphaproteobacteria > Rhizobiales > Rhizobiaceae > Mesorhizobium. The sequence goes on from NZ_SRUZ01000002.1 coordinate 795,370, forward strand.
GGGCTCGGCGGTCTTCTCCGTCTCCTCGACCGGCTCGGTCTGGTCGGGAATCGCTACATCGAGCATCGCCGCCTGTTCGGGTGCCGCCGGCGTCATCATCATCGGCGCCATTTCGATCACCGGCGCCGGCGGCGGCCCGCTATCCGACGGTTCGACTGGACTGAAATTCTGCACAGCATAAGCGACGGCGACATGCGCCCCAAGCATCAGCACGGCCGCACATGCCCATAGGGCAAGGTCGCGCCAGCCGAAGCGCGACAGCCCCATCGTGGGCGAGGCGGCCGATCGTGTCATGGGGCAGCCGTTCCGCCTGGCACCGGTGCGGCGGCATCACCGGCGGGCGCCGCCTCCAGGCCGACCAGGGCGACCTTCAGATAGCCGGCGGCACGCAGCAGGTTCATCGTCTCCATCAGGTCGCCATAGGCCACCGCCTTGTCGGCGCGCAGGAAGATTCGCGTCTGCTTGTCGCCCTTGGTGCGGCTGTCGAGCGTGGCGGCAAAAGCCGGGCGCGGCACGGTGTCGTTGCCGATCGCGAGCGTGAGATCATCCTTCAATGTCAGGAAAATCGGCGTTTCTGGCCGCGGCGCCGGCATCGCGGTCGAGCCGGGCAGGTCGACATTGACATCCACCGTCGCCAGCGGCGCTGCGACCATGAAGATGATCAACAGCACCAGGATGACATCGATGAACGGCGTGACATTGATCTCGTGGCTCTCCTCGAGATCGTCGTCCATGGTCTGTCGAAGCCTGCTTCCCACGGCACCGCCCCCTCTACTCTGCCGCCAGCACCGCCGCGGGTGCTATCGCGCGGAAATCGAGGTCGCGGCTGACCAGCCGTTCGACGCCCGCCGAGGCGTCGGCCAGTGTCTGCCGGTAGCCGGCTATCGAGCGGGCAAAGACGTTGTAAATCACAACCGCCGGAATTGCCGCGACCAGCCCCATCGCGGTGGCCAGCAACGCCTCGGCGATGCTCGGCGCCACCACGGCGAGATTGGTGGTCTGCGCCTGCGAAATGCCGATGAAGGCGTTCATGATGCCCCAGACTGTGCCGAACAGGCCGACGAAAGGCGCCGTGGACCCGATCGTCGCCAGCAGGCCGGCGCCGCGCGACATGCGCCGCGACGCTGCCGCCTCGATGCGCGACAGGCGCGAGGCGACCCGTTCCTTCAGTCCCTCCCCGCCGACATGGTCGAGCGCGCCGGCCGAAAGCGCGGTCTCTTCCTCGGCGGCCCGCACCAGGAGCGCGCCGGGACCGCCACTGCGGTCGAGCGCCCGGCTCGCCTGCTTCAACGTCGCGGCATCGCCGATCGCGCGGACGGCATGGCGGACACGCAGCTTGCCGGCGAAAATTTCCAGCGACTTGGCCAGCCATATCGTCCAGGTGACGAGCGACGCGAACGCCAATCCGATCATCACCGCCTTCACGATGATGTCGGCGGCCATGAACATGCCCCATGGCGACAGGTCGTGCGGCAGGTTCAGCTCCATCGTCCCCGCAAGGCCCGTCCCCGCCGGCTGCGGCTGCGCAGGCATCGCTGGTACTTCAGCCGCCGGTGGGGCGGGTGCCGGTACAGCTGGAGCAGCTTGTGCCGCTTCTGCCGGCGCGGCAGGGGCCCCGACTACTGCTGCAGCGACGGCCGGTTGCTCCTGGGCCACCGCGCCGGTCGCCGCCAGGATCACCGATGCGACCAACGCCGCCAACAAACCATGTCTCGACACGAGCTTCTTCCTTGCTCTCACGGCGGCCAGAATGCGGTCTGGGTATCGGCTTCGGCCCCGGCCATGGCATTTCTCCAGCGCGGCCGCCGTTTTCCAATCCTGGTTACGGCAGGCAGGTGCCCGGGTTGACTATAAAACATGAACTTACTAGTCAACATTGAAGATGACAACGGCACTCAACAACTCTTGGGAATGTGCCGGTCAAAACCCTGAAGCGCCGTGACGGCTTGTTACCGATTATGGGCGATCCGCGCCGGCGATATCCACCGCACGATACCGGACTTCCGGTGTCGCGGCATCGATGCGAAGTCGCTAGAATGATCCGGCGGCAAGGAGCTCGGGATGATCAAGGCAATACCCTTCGACTACCCTTATGATGGCAGGCTGGTGGCCCAAAACACTGCGTTGATCGTCATCGACCTGCAACAGGATTTCCTGTCGACAACGGGCTATTTCGCCAGGAAGGGATATGACCCCTCGCCGCTGCGGGCGATCCTGCCCACGGTGAACCGCCTGATCGCGGCCGCGCGCAGGGCCGGGCTCACCATCGTCCACACCAGGCAGGGTTACCGCGCCGACATGGCCGACATGACGCCCTATGAGAAATGGCGCCGCAAGCGCGCCGGTCTCGACGGCACCGACGTCCTGCTGCGCTCGGGCGCGGGGTTCCAGATCGTTCCGGAGATCGATGTCGCACCGCACGACATCATCGTAGACAAGACCTGCAACAGCGCCTTCACCTATACGGATTTCGAGCTCGTGCTGCGCGCGCGAGGCATCACGCATCTGATGTTTTCCGGATGCACGACGGATGTCTGCGTTCACACCACGCTGCGCGAGGCCTGTGACCGCAATTTGCAGTGCCTGACCATTTCGGACGCCTGCGCCAGCGGTGATCAAAAGGCGCATGAAGCGGCGTTGCACATGGTGACGGTCGAGGACGGCGTCTTCGGCGTGCTGGCCGATTCGGACGCCGTCATCGATGGCCTGTCGCGGCTTGCCGGCAGACATCATGCAACAGAAGATTGACGGGCCTCAGCCCACTGCTCGCGTCTCCAGCCCAGCGCCAGGCGCATAAGCTCCGTGGTGGAATTCGTTAGCCTCCCGGCGCGCCAGGGAGTTGCGCAGCAACGCAATGGTTTCCCGGCCAGCCGTCGCGATCTCGTGTGGCGTGTCGACGCCGATGACCATGAACTCATCGATGCCGAGAGCCGCATAGGCAAGCAGCGACAGCGCGACCTGGGCCGGAGGCCCGGAGAGGTCGACCGTCTTTTGGCCGGCGACGGAAACACCTTGGTGGATCCTGACCGGAAGCGCGAAGCGCAGTTTGCCGGCGCGGCCATGTTCGGCCGCGGCGCGACGCGCCCGCTCCATCAATTGCCTGATATCGTCGATCGGACCCGGCGCCAGTTCGAAGACATCGGCATGCCGGCCTGCCACCTTCAGCGCAGTTCCGGATTGCCCGCCCATACGGATCACGAGGTCGGCGCCATGCGGACCCTTGCGCTCGATATAACCACCCTTGATGCTGTAGAACGCACCTTCGTGGTCGAAGGGCCGGTCGTTCGACCACAGCCGCTTCAACAGCACCAGATATTCGTCGATCCGCTGCCAGACGACGCCATGTCCGACCGGCCGTGTCTCGGCATCGTCGTCGTTCAACGGCTCGCTGATCATCCTGAGGGCCAGCCGTCCGCCGCTGCCCCTGTCGATGGACGCCAACTGGCGGGCAGCCACCGTCGGTTCGATCACGCCGGCCCAATGGGTGAGCACCACTTCCAGCGAAGCAGTGCGGTTGAGCACCTGGGCGGCAAGATCCATGTTGGTCAGCAGTCCGGCCGAATCGTCGACGACGATCTTCTGGAAACCGCCGTCCTCGATCAGCCCGAGTTTGGTCGCGGTCTCTGCGAAGTCATAGAAAAAGGGAACCGTCGCGTCGGCGGTCTTGCCGGGAACATGCGTGAATTCGATCGGCATTGTCATCTCCTCCATCACTGGAATCACTGATGCTGTGAAATGCGAATCCACAGGCGCGAAAGCGCTCCGGGATCCGGTTCATTCAACTCCGATTGCCTGACAACTGTGGGCAGCTACCCCTGCCGATCTGGTGCCTTAGGGAATAAGGCCCAGCACGACTGCCCCGGTGAACACGAACGCAAGGGCAAAGACGAGATAGGCGAAAGCGCCGGCATAGGCCGGGCGAAAGCCCTGGGCATTGGCCAGCCTCTGGCCGCTGCTGTCCGTCTGGGCGTTCTGGATACAGGACATATCGACCTCCGTCTCGCCGGTTAATCTATAAAACTTGTAGACTTTGTCGATTGCTATTTTCCGGTCATTGGCAGAATTATTTTCTCAGTGATCGCCAAAAATTGGTGTGAAATTGCTGTGGGGATCGATCTGAGCGATCGACTGACGCAGCATGGCGGCATCCCTAGCGATGCAGGAAGGTTCTTGCCTACCGCTCCTCTCGTCGAAACGGCTTCAGCAGCGCCGAGGGTGCCACCGCGTTGCGCGACATCACCGCCATGGCGACAATCGTAAAGATGAAGGGCAGCATCAGGAACGCCTCGTAAGGGATGTGCCCGAGCCCGCTCGCTTGCATGCGCAGCTGGAGCGCATCGACGAAGGCAAACAGCAGCGCCGCACCCGCCGAGCGCCACGGATCCCAGCGGCCGAACACGACCAGCGCGATTGCCACCCAGCCGCGTCCGGACACCACGCCGAAGGTGAAGGCGTTGAACTGCGCCATCGACAGGAAGGCGCCGGCGAGCCCCATCAGTGCACCGCCAAGGATGACGGCCTGGAAGCGCGTGGCAATGACGCTGACGCCGGCGGAATCGGCGGCACGCGGGTTCTCGCCGACCATGCGCACCGACAGGCCCCATGGCGTGCGGTAGAGCACGAAGGCAGCGAGCGGGATGGCCAGGATCGCCATGTAGACCAGCGCGAACTGGTTGAACACCGCCGGCCCGAGCACCGGAATATCGGACAGAACCGGGATCGGCAGCGTCTGAAAACCCTTGATGCTTGGCGGCACCGATTGCTGGCCGAAGATCAGCCGGTAGAGGAAATAGGCAAGCCCCGATGAGAACAGCGTCACGCCGATGCCGCAGACATGCTGGCTGAGGCCGAGCGCCACCGTGAACAGCGCATGCAGCGCGCCCATCAGCATGCCGGTCAGCACCGCCACCAGCACGCCAAGCCACAGGCTGCCACTGAGGCTGGTGGCGGTGAAGCCGGTCATGGCGCATAGCAGCATGATGCCTTCGATGCCGAGATTGAGCACGCCGGCCCGTTCGGAGAACATTTCGCCGAGCGTGGCAAAGGCCAGCGGCGTGGCGATGCGGATGATGGCGGCGAGAAAGCCGACCTGAAAAATCTGTTCCAGCACGGCGCTCATCGGGCGACCCCGACGCGGCGGATGCGATAGGCGGTGAACAGCAGCGCGACCAGCATGGCGAGCAGAGCCGTGCCCTGGATGACGTCGCTGAGGAACGCCGGCACGCCGGTCGCGCGCGACATGGCTTCCGCACCGGTCATCACGGCGGCAAGGAAGATCGCCGCCGGCACCACGCCGAGCGGGTTGAGCCGCGCCAGCATGGCGACGACGATGCCGGAATAGCCGTAGCCCGGCGAAATATCGCTCATCACCTGGAAATGCACGCCGCCGACCTCGCCGACACCGGCAAGGCCGGCCAGCGCGCCGGAAAGCAATGCTGTCGAGATCAGCACCCGCTCGACATGGATGCCGCCATATCTGGCGGCTTCCGGGTTTTCACCGGTGACGCGGATGCGGAAACCGAGCGTCGTGCGCACGATCAGGAACCAGATCAGCGGCGCCGCGACCAGCGCCACGATGAGGCCGAGATGCAGCCGCGTGCCTTCGATCAGCACCGGAAAATTGGCCGAATCCTCGATCGGGGGCGAGATCGGGTAGCCGCTGAAGCTATCCTTCCACGGCCCTTCGATCAGCGCCATCAACGCGTAGTAGATGACCGAGTTGAGGAGCAGCGAACTGACGACGTCGTCGACCTTGAATTTGACCCGTAGCGCCGCGGGGACAAGCGCCACCGCCGCACCGGCAGCAGCACCGGCGATTGTCATCAGCAGCATGGCGAGTGGCCCCGGCATCGGGATCGCGCCGACGAAGCAACTGGCCACCGCGCCGGCCAGCAATTGCCCCTCGGCGCCGATGTTCCAGAACTTGGCCCGGAAGGCGACGGCGACCGCCAGCCCGGTGAAGATCATCGGTGCGGCGCGCACCAGCGTTTCGGTGATGGCATAGCTGTCGCCGAGCGAAGCGGTGAACATGACGCCATAGGATTCGAACACACCAGCCCCGGCCAGCGCGATCAGGCCGCTGCACAAGACGAGCGTGGCAGCGATCGCCAGCAACGGCAGTGCCAGGTTGAACCAGGCTGGCGTGGAGGTCCGGACTTCGAGGCGAAACATCAGCCTTGGCCCTCCGCTCTTGGGCTAGCCGCGGAACGTTGGCGCCGCCCCTCATCCGCCTGCCGGCACCTTCTCCCTGTATAGTGACGGGAAGAAGGGGACTGGCGGCAACGTCGGCGACTGTTTTCGCGACGTTGATGGTTGGCGAAACCATCGACGAGAGCGCCCCTCTCCCCGTCACAATACGGGGAGAGGATGCCGGCAGGCAGGTGAGGGGCGGCGGCGACCTCCCAAGCGAAACGTCGAGGCAAACCCATGCTACGCCTTCCCCTCCGCTCCGGTCATCAGCAGGCCAAGTCGCGCAACACTCGCATCGGCGCTGTCGAGCGTGCCGGCGATGCGGCCCTCATACATCACCGCGATGCGGTCGCAGAGCACCATCAGTTCCTCCAGATCCTCGCCGATGACGATGATGCCGCAGCCCTTGGCGCGCATGTCGAGGAATTTCTCGTGGATGAAACGGGCCGCGCCAATGTCGAGGCCGCGCGTCGGCTGTGAGACGATCAGAACCTTTGGGTCAAAGGCAAGCTCGCGCGCCAGCAGCGCCTTCTGCAGATTGCCGCCGGACAGCGCGCCGGCCCGCGTCATCGGCCCGGGACATCTGATATCATAGGCCTTGATCTGCGCCTCGGCGAAAGCGCGGATCGCATCCGGCTTGAGCAGCCCCCTGGCGGAGAAGGCTGATGTGCCGATGCGCGGCAGCACCATCGAATCGGCGAGTGGCAGATTGGTGACCAGCCCCGTCGTCATGCGATCTTCCGGGATGCGGCCAAGGCCCAGCGCCTGCACCTCGCGCGGCGAGAAGTGCACGACCTGTTTGCCGGCTATCGTCATTTGGCCGTTGTCGGGCGCGCGCACGCCCGAGATCACCTCCGCCAGCGCTCGCTGGCCATTGCCCGAGACTCCGGCAATGCCGAGAATCTCGCCAGCACGCACCACAAGCGACACATCGCGCAACGCGGTGCCCGAATGCCGTGAGGTCGAAATGCGGTCGAGGATCAGCACATCGGCGCCCGGTGTCGATGGCCCACGCGCCGGCGGCACGATTTCATGGCCGCACATCAATTGCGCCATTGCAGCCGACGTCGTGTTTGCCGGATCATCGACACGGCCGGCGACGCGGCCATGCCGCAGCACGGTGCAGCGATGCGTCAGCGCCCGCACCTCGTTGAGCTTGTGCGAGATGAAGATGATGCCGAGCCCCTGCGCCGCCATCGACCGCAACGCCGAAAACAGCCCGTCGACCTCGCTCGGCGCCAACACGGCGGTCGGCTCGTCGAGGATCAGGAGCCTTGCGCCGCGAAACAGCGCCTTGACGATTTCGAGCCGCTGCTGCTCGCCCACCGACAGCGCGGAGACCGGCAGGTTGGGGTCGAGTGTCAGCCCATGCTGGCTGCTGATTTCGGCGAGCCGCACCAGCCCGCCGGCGCGATCGATCCGCCCCGCCTTGCCCGGAATGCCGATGAGCAGGTTTTCCAGCACGGTCAGCCGTGGCGCCAGATGAAAATGTTGATGCACCATGCCGATGCCGGCGGCCAGCGCATCCGCCGAACTGGTGATCCGCGCCGGCCGGCCCTGGATCAGGATCTCGCCGGCATCCGGCGCATAAGCACCGAACAGCACGTTCATCAATGTGGTCTTGCCGGCGCCGTTCTCGCCGAGCAAACCGAGGATTTCTCCTGGCGCCACGCTGAGATCGACAGCCTCGCTCGCTTTGACGGCGCCGAAGCTCTTGGTGATGCCGCGCATTTCGATGAGTGGGGCGGGCAAGGGTGCTCCTGACTTGCGATCCGGTGACTAACCGCAGAGGGCAACGCTGCACCCCCTCTGGCCTGCCGGCCATCTCCCCCTCAAGGGGGGAGATCAGATGTCATCGGCGCTTTCGCCAATCTTCCACGTCGGAGGAAAGGCGCAAAGACCGAAGCTGCCAATCTCCCCCCTTGAGGGGGAGATGTCCGGCAGGACAGAGGGGCGCCTAGCACCAACCCCTAAAGATCAGAACTCAATCCGAAACCGGCGTATTCTCGTCGACATCCACCCGGAAATTGCCTTCCAGGATCTCGGCCTTCTTCTTCTCGACCAGATCCTTGACCTCGGCGGGCAAGGTCTTGTCGAACTTGTGGAAGGGCGCGAGATAGGAGCCGCCCTTGGCCATGCGCGAGAAATCGCCGTAGTCCTGCGCCGTGTAGACGCCGGCCTTGACCAGCTTGATCGCTTGCTCGACCGTCGGGTACATGTCCCAGACCGGGCCGGTGATGACCGTATCGGGGCCGAGGCTCGACTGGTCGGACATGTTGGAGATGGCGAGGATCTTCTTCTCGACCGCCGCCTCGATGACGCCGAAGCGTTCCGCATAGATGACGTCGACGCCGGCGTCGATCTGCGCCACCGCCGCTTCCTTGGCCTTGGGCGGATCGAAGAAGGAACCGATGAAGGCGACCTTCTTCTTGACGTTCGGATTGACCTCCTTGGCGCCAGCGAAGAAGGCATTGACCAGCCGGTTCACTTCCGGAATGCCCATCGCCGCCACCGCGCCGACCGTACCCGACTTCGACATCTTGCCGGCGATCATGCCGGAGAGATAAGCAGGCTCGTGGATCCAGTTGTCGAAGACGCCGAAATTGGGTTCGGCCGGCCCCGCGCCTGAGCCGAACAGAAATGCGGTCTTGGGGAACTGCTTGGCCGTGCGGCGCGATTCACGCTCGGCGGCGAAGGCGTCGCCCAGCACCAGCTGGTACCCGCCCTGCGCATATTCGCGCATGACGCGGCTGAAGTCGGCGGTCTGCACCTTCTCGGACCATTTGTATTCGATGCCGAGTTCCTTTTCGGCCTTCTGCAGTGCGACGTGGATCTGGTTGTCCCAGGGTTCCTCGATCGGCGTGGCGAAGATAGCCGCCACCTTCAGTTTCTTGCCCGCCGCGAAGGCCGCACCCGGCAGCATCGCCGCAGCGAAACCCAGCGCGCCCAGTTCGAGCACGTTGCGCCGCGAGAGCCCTTCGCGGATCAAATGAGATTTGTTCTTCCGGTTTTCCATTGAAGTGCCCCTCTGTTCGACAGCCGTGTCGAGCCGGCCGTTCCCTAAGAATGTCAGACGAGGAACTATGGAACGGGTCTAGACTTTTGTCCACATGGTCAAATTTGAGAGCGGCCAATCGCTTCAGGTTGGCGCCGCCCCTCACCTGCCTGCCGGCATCCTCTCCCCGTATAGTGACGGGGAGAGGGGCCTGTCATTGCCGGTTTCGCCAATCACCGGCGTTCAAAGGAGGGCGCCGGCATTGCCGCCAGCTTCCTTCTCCCCGTCACTATACGGGGAGAAGTGCCCGGCAGGGCGATGAGGGGCGGCGCCAACCCTGGCAATTTGCAGTCTCCGATCAGGCCCGTTCGAGCGCGATGGCGATGCCCTGGCCGACGCCGATGCACATGGTGGCCAGCGCATAGCGGCCGCCGCGTTCCCGCAGCTCCAGCGCAGCCGTGCCGGAGATGCGGGCGCCCGACATGCCCAGGGGATGGCCGAGCGCGATGGCGCCGCCATTCGGATTGACGTGTTCGGCATCTTCCGCGATGCCGAGCTGGCGCAGCACGGCGATGCCTTGCGAGGCAAAGGCTTCGTTGAGTTCGATGACATCGAATTGTTTCGGCGTCAGGCCGAGCCGCGCGCAGAGCTTTTGCGTTGCCGGCGCCGGACCGATGCCCATGATGCGCGGCGCGACCCCGGCGGCGGCACCGCCAAGGATGCGCGCGATCGGCGTCAGCCCGTATTTCCTCACCGCTGCCTCGGAAGCAACGACCAGCGCCGCCGCGCCGTCATTGACGCCGGAGGCATTGCCCGCCGTCACCGTGCCGCCTTGCCGGAACGGCGTCGGCAGTTTGGCCAGCGCTTCGACCGTGGTGCCGGCGCGGGGATGCTCGTCCTTCGACACGACGACCGCATCGCCCTTGCGCTGCGGGATCGCCACCGGAGTGATCTCCTTCGCCAGCCGGCCATTGGCTTGTGCCGCGACCGCCTTGTCCTGGCTGCGTGCCGCGAAAGCGTCCTGGTCGGTGCGTGACACGGCGAAATCCTCGGCGACGTTCTCGCCGGTCTCCGGCATGGAATCGACGCCATACTGCTTCTTCATCAGCGGGTTGACGAAGCGCCAGCCGATGGTGGTGTCGTAAATCTCGGCATTGCGCGAAAAAGCAGCGTCGGCTTTCGGCATGACGAAGGGCGCCCGGCTCATCGATTCCACGCCGCCTGCAATCAGCAGTTCCGCCTCGCCGGCCTTGATGGCGCGCGCGGCGATGGTCAGCGCGTCCATGCCCGAGCCGCACAGCCGGTTGACGGTGGAGCCCGGAATCTCCTGCGGCAGGCCGGCCAGCAGCAGCGCCATGCGCGCCACGTTGCGGTTGTCCTCGCCGGCCTGGTTGGCGCAGCCATAGACGACGTCGTCCACCGCCTGCCAGTCGATCCCGGGATTGCGCTCAAGCAAAGCCTTCAACGGGATGGCGCCAAGGTCATCGGTACGTACCGAGGACAGCGAACCGCCGAAGCGGCCGATCGGCGTGCGGATATAGTCGCAAATATAGGCCTCGGCCATGTCAGGCTGCTTTCCCTTTTCCGGTCCCCTCATGCGCCGCCTTGGTGCGGGCCTGCAGGTCGCGCAATGTCTTGAGTTCGAGTTCGCTTGGCGCCGGCGTTTCGTCAAGCGCCTCGGCGAACTTAACCACCCAGCCACAGCTCTCCTGCACCTGCTGGCGGGTAACGCCGGGATGTAGGGACACGACCGTGAATTCCTTGCTCACCGGGTCCGGCTTCCAGATGGCCAGGTCGGTGATCAGCAAGGTCGGGCCAGCGGTATCGATGCCCAGCCGCCTGCGATGATCGCCGCCCTCGCCATGGCCGAACGAGGTGAAGAAGTCGATCTTTTCAACCATGCCGCGCTTGGTCTGCGCCATGGTGATGTAGATTTCCTTCGACGACGTCGCGATCTCCGGCGCGCCGCCGCCACCCGGCAGCCTGGTCTTGGGATGAAAATAGTCGCCGATGACCGTGGTGTTGATGTTGCCGAACTTGTCGAGTTGCGCCGCGCCGAGAAAGCCGATCGAAATGCGGCCGCCCTGCAACCAGTAGCGGAACATCTCCGGCACCGCGACGGTGGTGACCGCGGTTTCGCACAATTCGCCGTCGCCGATCGACAGCGGCAGCACGTCGGGCGCCGTGCCGATCGTGCCGCTCTCATAGATCAGCGTGATGTCGGGTGCATGCGTCAGCCGCGCCACATTGCAGGCAGCCGACGGCGCGCCGATGCCGACGAAGCAGACGTCGTCGTTCCCCAGGGCCCGGCTGGCCGCGATCGTCATCATCTCGTTTGATGTAAAGCCCAAGGGGTTCTGGTTGTCGCTCATCCCGCTTTCCTCAGATGTTCGACGCGGCCCGCGAAATCGTCGGCGGCTCTTTCGATAACGTTGGCCTGCATCCACTTTTGGAATTTCTCACGGTCGGCGGCAATCTCGTCCCATTCGAGATAGGCGGCATTGTCGCGCGCATAATAGCCGTGCGCATAGGACGGATGCGAACCGCCGGGCACCACCGAGATCGCCGCGATCGTCCAGCGCGGCAGGACGGTCAGGTTCGGATGCAAATCGTCGAAATTGTCGACCACCTCCTCGACCGTCACCACGGCGCGCCTGGCCGCCAGCACCGCCTCCTTCTGGATGCCGATAATGCCCTCGACCAGCACATTGCCTTTCTTGTCGGCCTTCTGCGCATGGATGAAAGTGACATCGGGCCGGATCGACGGCACCGCCGCCAGCACCTCGCCGGTAAACGGACAGGTGACCGATTTGATGTTCGGATTGACCGCGGCAAGGCCCGCGCCGCGATAGCCGCGGAACACCGCGCAAGGCAGGCCGGCCGCGCCCGCCTCATAGGCGTTGGCCATGCCGGCATGGCTGTGCTCCTCGACCTCGATCGACCGGGGAAAACCGTTCTCGATCGCATCGCGGGCGCGCCGCAGCAGGCCGACACCGGGATTGCCGACATAGGAGAAGACGATTTTCTTCGCCATGCCCATGCCGATCATCTGGTCGTAGATCAGATCGGGTGTCATGCGGATCAGGGTCAGGTCGCGAAACCCCTGGCGGATCGCCTCATGCGCGGCAGCTGTCGGGATCAGATGGGTGAAGCCTTCGAAGGCGACCGTGTCCCCATTTTTCAGGTTTTCCGCGACGGCCTGTTTAAGCGGCAGGAACTTCACCATCGCGGCACCCTCACAATTAGGCATTGCGAACAAAAGTATTATATGGGATACTTTCTAGCGCCTGCTCCGAGGCGGAGTCAATGCTGGCTAAATCGCTTTTGTCAGAGGATGAGATGGACGAAGAGACCGTTTCCCGTGATCACGTTGGCTCGCTCGGGCGCGGACTTGCCGTCATGGAAATCCTGGCCCGGCATCCCGCGGGCATGACCCTGACCGAAATGGCCGAGACAGCCGGCCTGACTCGCGCCGGCGCGCGCCGCTTCCTGCTGACCTTGGTCGCCACCGGCTACGCGACTCAATCCGGCCGTGTGTTCTCCCTGTCGCCACGCCTGCTGACCATCGCCCGCACCTGGCTCGGCGGCGGCTCGCTGTGGAGCTTCGCCGCGCCGATCATGCGCGCGGTGGCGGCGCAGCTGAACGAAGCTTGCTCGGCGGCGATCCTGTCGGGCGATGATGTCGTCTATGTCGCCCGCATTCCCGGGCGCCGTATCCTGAGCGTCTCGCTCGATGTCGGCACCAGGCTGCCCGCCTATTGCACCTCGATGGGCCGGATGCTGCTCGCCGGGCTGACGCCAGAGGAACTCGACGCATTTCTTAGCCACGCAGCCATCGAACGCCGGACGCCGAAGACGATTACCGACAGGTCATTGCTGGCGAACACCATCGGCAAGGCTGGAACGGATGGCTTCGCCATCGTCGACGAGGAGCTGGAACTCGGCCTGCGCTCCATCGCCGTGCCGATCCGCGACAGGTCCGGACGCACGGTCTCGGCGATCAATGTCTCTACACAGTCGGCACGGTTTTCGGTCGCGGAGATGGAACGGGAGATCCTGCCGGCGCTGCTGGATGCCAGGCAGCGTATCGAGGATTTTTTTGTGGTGTAAGAGGCCTTGCTAGCCTTCCGACGTCGGCGGGCCAGCGCCCCCCTCTGCCCTGCCGGGCATCTCCCCCACTTGGGGGGAGATCGGATGCTACGCCGGCTTTCGCCAAATTTAACATTTGCAAGGAAAAGGCGGGGCGCCAAAGCTGCCAATCTCCCCCCTCGTGGGGAGATCTCCGGCAGGACAGAGGGGGGCGCGGTCCCGCCAGCCACTGATCGTTAGCCCCTCAATGCTTCATCCGATCCCGCATCGCGTACCACAACATCCCCAGCACATAGAGTGGCCCGCGCAGCGCCGTGCCGCCCGGGAACGGCATCGGGGTCAGCGTCGAGAACAGGTCGAGCCGCGACGCATCGCCGGTGATCGCTTCGGCGAGCAGCTTGCCCGACAGTGTCGACAGGATGACGCCCTTGCCGGAATAGCCATGCGCGAAATAGACCTCGCCATAGTGCCCGACATGCGGCAGCCGCGACGTCGTCACCGACACCAGCCCGCCCCAGGCATGATCGATGCGGCATCCCTTGAGCTGCGGGAAGGTGCCTTCCATGTGCGGCCGCACGAAGCCGGCTATATCGGCCGGCGGTGACGGCGTGTAGCGCTCGCCGCCGCCGAACAACAGCCGCCCGTCCGCGGACATCCTGTAATAGTTGACGACGAAGCGCGTGTCGGACACCGCGACATTGGCCGGGATGACGTTGCGTTTGCCCTCCAGCGGCTCGGTGGCGACGATGTAGTTGCCGACCGGCATGATGCGGCTGTTGACGCGCGGCTCCAACCCGTTGAGCAGCGCGTCTCCCGCCAGCACGACATGTCTGGCTCGCACCGACCCCTTTGCCGTCGAGACGCGGATCGAGGGCTCGCGCTCCAGTTTCACCGCCACCGAATTCTCGTGGATGGTGACGCCGGCCGCGACAGCCGCGCGGGCAAGCCCGAGCGTATAGTTGAGTGGATGCATGTGGCCGCCGAGCGGCTCATACATCGCGCCCTGATAAGGCGTGTCGACCTTGGCCCGCGCGTCCGCCGCCGACAGGATCTCGACGTCGCGGAATTTCATCACGCTCTTGAGGCATTTGGCCTCTTCTTCCAGATCCCTGAGGTCGGAGCCGTTGACCGCGCCGACCAGATGGCCGGTCAGCCTGAGGTCGCAGTCGATGGCATGGCGCTCGATGATGCCGAGCACCAGGCCGCGTGCCTCGAAGGCGAGGTCGAACAGCACCTTCGCCCGCTCGGGTCCGTAGAGCTTGACCAGACCCTTGGCGCCCTTGCGCAGGCCGGGGATCATCTGGCCGCCATTGCGGCCCGACGCGCCCCAGCCGATCTTGCCGCCTTCGAGCAGCACCACCTTCAGCCCGCGCTCGGCCGCGTGAAGGGCGGCCGACAGGCCGGTGCAGCCGCCGCCGACGACGACCAGATCCGCCTCGACATCGCCCGCAAGGGCCGCGTGTTCCGGCGCCGGATTGGCGGTCGCGACATAATAGGATTTGCCGATATCGAGACCGGAATTGAAACCCGTCGAAGATGCCATGATCACACCTTCAGCAAGAGGTGGTCGCGTTCCCAGCTCGTCACCACGCTCTGGAACAGGTCGAGCTCGACGCTCTTGACGCGCAGATAGGTCTGGAAGAAGTCCTCCCCCAGCAATGCCCGCACCGGGTCACAGGCGGTGAAGCGGTCGAGCGCCTCCTCCATGGTCTTCGGCAGCGTGCTCTTGATCTTGTAGGCATTGCCCGACGCCTCGGCCGAGCGCGCCAGCTTCTGCTCGACACCGAGATAGCCGGCAAGCAGCGAACCGGCGATCGCCAGATAGGGATTGGAATCCGCACCCGGCAGCCGGTTCTCAACCCGCCGCGCCATGCGCCCGCCGGCCGGCACGCGCAGGCCGCAGGAGCGGTTGTCATGCGACCACTCGATGTTGGCCGGCGCGCTGTGGTTCGGCCTTATGCGGCGGAACGAGTTCACGTTGGGCGCGAACAGCGGCATGATTTCGGGAATGTACTTCTGCAGGCCGCCGATGAAATGGCCGAACATCCCGGTGTCGGCATCGTCGCTGCCGGCGAAAAGCGCGTTGCCGGCCTCGTCGACGACGGACATGTGCAGATGCATGGAGCTGCCCGCCTGGGCCGCGATCGGCTTGGCCATGAAGGTCGCATGCATGCCGCATTGCTGCGCGGCCTGCCGCGTAAACCGCTTGAACAAAAGCACCTGGTCGGCGAGCGGCAGGGCGTCGCCATGCAGCAGATTGATTTCGAGCTGCGCCGTGCCCGATTCATGGATCAGCGTGTCGAGGGGCAGTCCGGCTGCCGCTGAATAGTCATAGATACGCCGGATCACCGGCTCGAATTCTTCGAGTGCGGCCATGTCATAGGGATGCTGCACGCCCTCGGCGCGGCCATTGGCACCGACCGGCGCGGTCAGCGGCTTGTCCGGATCGGGATTGGGCGCGGTAAGGTAGAATTCGAGCTCGGGTGCGACCACCGCGCGCCAGCCGCGCTGGCGATAGAGATCGAGCACGGCGCGCAGCACATGGCGCGGCGAAGCCATCCACGGCCTGCCGTCCATATGGAAGGCATCGGCAAAAACATAGGCCTTGCCCGCGCCGGCGCCCGGCGCCAGGCACAGCGTCGAGACATCGGGCACCATGCGCATGTCGGGGTCCGAATAGGCAAAACCCTCGTCGATCGAGCCGGAATAACGGCCGTCGATGCTGACCAGGAAGGCGCTGCTCGGCAGGTAGAGCGCGCGGTCTTCCAGCGCCTTGAGGAATTTGGCGGTCGGCAGCGCCTTGCCGCGCAGGACGCCGTTCATGTCGGGCACCAGGCACTCGATCTCGGTGATGCCGTGCTGCGTGAGCCAGGCCTTGGGGTCGTTGCCATTGAAGAGGTTTGCGGTATTCGTGTTCTTATCGAGCATTTCGTTCAAGTCCGTATCAGGGAGAGAATGGCTTGCGCGGCCACGTCCGTTCCGGGTTTCAGCGCCATCTCGGCTGCATTGTCCCTGAGGCGGGCGCGCATGGCGTCATCGGCCAGCAGGCCGAGAATGGCTCTCTCCAATCCCCCTTCGGTCCAGCCGTCACGGCCGATATGGTCGCCGACGCCGGTTTCGCCGGCGCGTTGCGCATTGTCGTGTCCGTCCCAGCAATAGGGCATGATCAGCGACGGCACGCCGAAGCGCAGCGCTTCGCAAAAGCTGTTGTTGCCGCCGTGGTGGATGAACAAGTCCGACTTCGCCACCACGGAGGGCTGCGGAAACCAGGCGTCGAGGTAGACATTGTCGGGCACCGCGCGGTAGGCATCGCGCAGGCCACCGACATTGACGATGAAGCGGGCCGGCAGCCGGTCGAATACGGCAAGCATGCGCTCGATCAGGCCGACATCCATTGCGCCGAGACTGCCGAAGCTGACATAGACCAGCGGCCCGCCATTGCGCGGGAAAACCGGCACCTCGAATGGCCCTTCCGACCGCACGCAGCCTTCGAGATAGACGAAGCGCTCGGGGTCGAGCGGCTCGGCGCGTTCGCGGCGCACGATCGCCGGCGTCAAGAGCAGATTGAGATCGGGTGAGGTTTCAAGAAACAGGCCCTTCGGCAGCGGCGCTAGGCCGCAATCGGCGCGAAAGCGGTTGAAGCGGTCATGCGCCGGCGCCGAGGCTGCGAGATATCGCGCCTCGAACGCCGCGCGTTGCGGATCGCCAGCGCCGAGGCCCGAGAGATAGGGCGGCACTTCGGCGTCAGGCAGCTCCGTCTCGGCGCAGGAAACGACGCGCACCCACGGGCAGCCGGCTGCCGCTATCGCCGGGAACATGATGACGTTGTCGAGCACCACCGCGTCGGGCTTCAGCCGCGCCAGCAATTGGCGCAGCGGCGCCTCGGCATTGACCGCCGTGTCGACGATCGCCTGCCAGGTCGGCGCGACATAGGTTTCGAGCTGGTCGATCGGGCTCAGCCTGAAATGCGGCAGATGCCGGCGCACGAACGCCTGCCAGTAGCTCTGGCGCTCGCTGTCGCTCAGCGGCTCCTCGGTCGGCAGCTGGTATTCCTGGAAACCATAGTCGGCAAAGACGCCGGAGAAGCCGGCATGGCAGATGAACACCGGCCGCGCGCCCTTCGCGCGCAGCGCCTGCGCGATGCCGACGCAATTCAACGCCGCCCCGAAACTGGCCTCGGGAAACAGCGCGATGGTCGGGCTCGCTCTACGCGTCAATTAAATCCTCTTCATTCCGGCCGGCTGATCATGCCGAACAGCGCGGGAGCGCCGCGGCTGGCCGCCTGCGGCCGCTGGCTGCGGGAGAGCCGCAGGTGAATGCGCAGCAGATCGGCAGCAACCTCATACTGCCGGCTTTCAAGATGGTCGAGTATGTTCAGGTGTTCGCGCAACGATTGCTTCAGCCTGAAGACGTTGACGCCGGCATAGATGCCCGGAAGCCGCCGCAGCCTGAGGTGATCGGCCAGCGCGTCGGCGACGAAGCGGTTGGCGCTGCCTTCGGCGATCATGCCGTGGAAATCGATGTCGAGCCGCTGGAACTCGCGTGTATCGAACGCGGCGTCGGGCAGCGCCGATAGCGCCTCCATGCCCTGGCGCAACATCGCGGCGCGCGCGCCGTCGAGCCGGAAGCCGGGCGTCAGGATGGCGGCGGGCTCCAAAAGCAGCCGGAACTCGTAGCTCTCGCCTTGCGCCTCCGGGTCATCAGGGGCGCGCCGGAACAACCAGGACTGACCTGGTGCGCGATCGAGAAGATTCTCCTCCGTCAGTCTGTTCAGAGATTTTAGTACCGTTTTCCGTTCGGCACTGTACCGCCGCATCAGCCCTGCGACGGTCACTGTCTGGTCGAGGCGCCGCGCCGAACGGTCGCGCAGGATGGCCTCGGCAAGCTCGTCTTCCTCGGCGGCGGGCAATTCGGCTAATATCGCCGGCTGCGCGGCGAGGTCGATCGCCAAGTGATATCCGGTGTCCGCCTCCCAGCGCACGACACCCTGCTCCGCGAGCAGGCTGAGCGCCGCCCGGACCGGAGTGCGCGAGACGTTGCACAGCGAGGCGATCTGCTGCTCTGGCAGGCGTGTGCCGGGCGCGAAGCCACGTTGCCGCGCCACATCCAGGATGCGCTGGGCCAGATCGAGGTGGTTGGTGCGAGGTCGTCGGGTTGCGGCTTGCATGACATTCTCGTGGAACGGACGTGACCTCGTTGATTTGACCGATCGCCGGCACGGACGCAATCGGCCAGATTCCGAGGCCGGTTGTCAAATTATGGATTGACGTACTTTTTTCTGCAATAGTACTGTCGGTGCAATCGGCGACAAAAGACCGAGGGAACAGGATCGATGCAGCGGCGCATGTCGCGCGGGTCCAGCACGAATTCGACGAACCAACCGGAATGGGAGCCTGCCATGACTGCTACCAGCCTGCGGCGCCGTGCGCTGAGAATGCCTTCGATCGCCCTCGGGCTTGTCGTGGCGCTGTCCGCGCCGGCGATGGCCGCCGACCTCGTCATTTCCAATTGGGACGGCTACATGGCGCCCGACGCCATGGCCGCCTTCAAGACCGCGACGGGCGTTTCCGGCGAAGTCGTGGTGCACGCCACCAATGAAGAGATCATGGGCAAGCTGATTGCCGCCGGCGGCAAGGGCTATGACGTGGTTTTCGTCTCCTCGCCCTTCGCCGAGGTTCTGAACAAGCTCGGCCTGACCGAGCCGATGGACCACGCCAAGATCCCCAATCTCGCCAACCTCTATCCCGAAGCGACCAAGCTGCCGCACGATGTCGGCAACACTTTCTCCGTGCCCTACACCTGGGGCACGACCGGCCTCTGCTACCGCTCGGACCTGGTCAAGACGGCGCCCACGAGCTGGAGCGACCTGCTGGCGCCGTCGGATGAGCTGAAGGGCAAGACCACCATGCTGGCGACTGATCGCTGGCTGCTCGCCGCCGGGCAGCTCGACAAGGGTTTCTCCGTCAACGAGACAGATCCGGCCAAGATGGCCGAGGTCAAGAACCTCTTGATCTCGGCCAAGAAAACCCTGCTCGCCTATGACGACACCACCTTCTATTCGAAACTGGTCTCCGGAGAGGCGCTGATGGTCCAGGCCTGGGACGGCTGGTGCAATTACGGCATCGCCGACAAGCCGGAGATCAAATACATCATTCCCAAGGAAGGTTCGGATCTCTGGGTCGACACGATGGTGGTGATGAAGGCCTCCGAGCACAAGGATGCCGCGTTCCAGTTCATCAACTTCATGCTCGATGCCAAGAACCACGCCTGGGCGGCCCAGAATATCGACTACAAGGTTCCGAACAAGCCGGCGATGGAAAGCCTGCCGGCCGATTTCCTGGCAAAGTTCCCCAACATGGCGATGCCGGTGGCCGACCTCGTCAAGTTCGAGCAGCTGCGTGACGTCGGCGAAGCCCAGCGCGACTATTCCAAGATCGTCAGCGAGATCAAGGCCGCGCAGTAAGATCGATTGCTGGAATCACGCTTGCGTTCCTTCACGCCTCCCTTTGACCTGCCGGCCATCTCCCCCTCGAGCGGGGAGACCGGCTGGCTCGCGGGCCTTCGCCAATCTCCAGCGCAGCGCCCCCTCATCCGGCCGCTTCGCGGCCACCTTCTCCCCGGCGGGGAGAAGAGGAAAGCATCGGTGGGCGCGACCTCCTCTCCCCTCGGGGAGAGGTCGGATTGCCCCGAATTGCCCTTCGCAATTCGGTTGGCAATCCGGGTGAGGGGGCAACTGCCGAGACGCCATTTCGAGACCCTCGGCGGCGCCTCGTGAGATACGTCCCCTCCCGCTCCTCCCTGCTGATGGCGCCTGCGTTGGCCTGGCTCGCGGCCTTGATGGTTGTGCCGTGCGCGCTGGTGCTGGCACTCGCCTTCTTCCGGCGCGGCATCTATGGCGGCATCGACTACACCTTCACGCTGGAGAATTTCGGGCAGGTCTTCGACCCGCTCTATGCCGGCATTTTCCTGAACTCGGCGCGCATTGCCGGCACCGCCACGCTGATCGCGGTGGTGATCGGCTATGCCGCAGCCTATGCGATCGCGGCCGCCCCGCGCCGCTGGCAGCCGGTGTTCCTGTTCTTCGCCGTGCTGCCGTTCTGGTCCAACTACCTGATCCGCACCTATGCCTGGATCGTGCTGCTCAACCGCGAAGGGCTTATCACCCAGCTCCTGCGCTGGGTGGGCTACACCGGTGAACCGCCCTCGATGCTCTACACCGAAGGCGCGGTCATCGCCGGCCTGGTCTACAACTATCTGCCCTTCGTCATCCTCGCCTGCTACGCGCCTTTGTCGCGGCTCAACCCGGAACTGGCCGAAGCCTCGCGCGATCTCGGCGCTTCGGCGATGACGACGTTTCGCCGTGTCATCCTGCCGCTGACCGTGCCCGGCATCGCCGCCGGCGCCGTCTTCGTCTTCGTGCTGTCGATCGGCAATTTCGTCACCCCGGCGCTGCTCGGCGGCGGCCGCTTCCAGATGATCGGCAACCTTGTCTACGACCAGTTCCTGACCGCCAATGACTGGCCGTTCGGCGCGGCCCTGGCGATGGCGCTGATCGCCATCATGCTGCTGGTGCTGATGGCGCAAGCGATCGCCGCCAATCGCGCCTCTGGCCGCATCGCGGAAGCCGAGGGCAACGCGAATGGCTGAACGCTCACCAGCCACACGGCGCATGCTTTGGCTCGTGTTGAGTCTCGTCTTCGCCTTCCTCTACATCCCGATCGCCGTGCTGGTGGCGCTGTCCTTCAACGAAGGCGGGCTGCCTACGGCATGGTCCGGCTTTTCGCTGAAATGGTACGTCTCGCTGGCCGGCAATTCCGCCATCCTCTCCGCCGCCCTCAACACGCTGATCGTGGCGCTGGTCTCGACAGCGATCGCCACCTTGCTCGGCACGCTGCTGGCGATCGGCGTCGAGATGCGCCGGCAATATGGCAAGGGGCTCGAGGCGCTGATCTTCGCGCCGATGATCATTCCCGACATCGTGCTGGCAATCGCGCTCCTGTCGTTCTTTTCGATGCTCAACCTCACCATGGGCCTGCACACCATCATCCTCGCCCATGTCGTATTCAACCTCGCCTTCGTCTGCTCGGTGGTGCGTGCCCGGCTGAAGAGTTTCGACTGGTCGATCGTCGAGGCTTCCACCGATCTCGGCGCCTCCGCCATCACCACCTTCCGGCGGATCACCTTGCCGGTCATCGCGCCGGCCGTGATTGCCGGCGCACTGCTCGCCTTCACGCTCTCGGTCGACGAGTTCATCATCGCCTTCTTCACCGCGGGCGCGGGCCGCGCCTCGACCACGCTGCCGATGCAGATCTACGCCATGATCCGCTTCGGCATCACACCCGAGATCAACGCCCTGGCCACCATCGTCATGGCGGTCTCGGTCACCGCGCTGACCCTGTCGCAGCGGCTCAACCGGGGAATAACAGGCCAATGAGCGAACCGCGCACGCTGCTGGCCATCGATCGTGTGTCGAAGAATTTCGGCCGCGTCACCGCCGTCGACGGCATCTCGCTGGATATCAGGGAGAACGAGTTCTTCGCGCTGCTCGGTCCATCGGGCTGCGGCAAGACCACGCTCTTGCGCATGCTGGCCGGCTTCGAGACGCCGAGCGATGGGCGCATCCTGCTCGACGGCAAGGACATAGCCAGGATGCCGCCCAACAAGCGGCCGGTCAATCTGATGTTTCAGTCCTACGCGCTGTTCCCGCATATGAGCGTTCGCGCCAATGTCTCCTACGGGCTGGAGATGGAGCGCTTGCCGGCTAAAGAAATCCGCGCGCGCGTCGACGCCATCCTGGCGACCACCGAACTCGTGCCATTCGCCGACCGCAAGCCGGAGCAACTATCGGGCGGTCAGAAGCAGCGCGTGGCGCTCGCTCGCGCCCTGGTCAAGCGCCCGCGCTTGCTGCTGCTCGACGAGCCGCTCGGCGCGCTCGACAAGAAGCTGCGCGGCGCCATGCAGCTGGAATTGAAGCGCCTGCAGCACGAGGTCGGCATCACCTTCGTCATCGTCACCCATGATCAGGAGGAATCGCTGGTCATGGCCGACCGCATGGCGGTGCTGAAAGACGGCAAGCTGCTGCAATGCGACACGCCGCATGCGGTCTATGAGCATCCGGCTGAGCGTTTCGTCGCCGACTTCATCGGCGTGATGAATTTTATCCCGGGCAAGGTGTCAGCCGATGGCGTCGTGGCCGCGAATGGCGCGCGCATCGCCGGCAAGGTCCCCGCAGCGCTTTCGTCCGGGGCGGCTGCCGTCGCGTCGGTGCGGCCCGAACGCGTCCGGCTGTTCCCGTCAGCGGATACCGCGAACCGGACGACCGGAACGGTCGAGGTGCTGGCCTATCAGGGGCTCGACCTGCAGCTGCATGTCCGCACGCCGCTGTCGCCAAAACCGTTCCTAGTGCGTGTAACCGCCGACGCAGCCGACCGGCGGCCGGTCGCATCGGGCGACCAGGTCGAACTCGGCTGGGATGCCGCCGACGTCAGAATTTTCGCAGAGTGAAGGAGAAGCCTGATGGCGCAGAAGACGATCGCGTTTTTTCCCGAAGCCGCCTACGGCCCGGCGCTCAATTCCGTCGGCATCGCGCAAGCCGTGGAGGCGCGCGGACACAAAGCGGTGTTCCTGTCCGATCCGGGATTCGTCGATGTCTACAAGGGCTATGGCTTCGAGGCGCATCCGGTGAACCTTTCCGAACCGATGCCGCCCGAGCAGATGGCCAAGTTCTGGGAGGACTTCATCAACGGCCACATCCCCAACTTCCGCAAGTCGCCCTACGACCAGGTCGACAATTACGTCAAGGATTGCTGGACGGCGATCGTCGACAGCGCCAAATGGGCGCAGAAGGACCTGCCGCGCGTGCTTTCCGCCATCAAACCTGATGTGATCTGCGTCGACAACGTCATCCTGTTCCCGGCGATCAAGCAGTTCGGAAAGCCGTGGGTGCGCGTCATCTCCTGTTCCGAAAACGAGATCGAGGACGAGGGCATCCCACCGCATCTCTCCGGCTGCGGCGAAAACGACCATGCCGGACACCAGCGCTACCGCGATCACTTCAATGCCGTGATCAAGCCGATCCATGATGACTTCAACGCGTTCCTCGGCGCCAATGATGAGGCGCCCTATCCGATCGGCCAGTTCTTCGAGGCTTCGCCCTATTTGAACCTGCTGCTTTATCCCGAAGCCGCGAAATTCAAGCGCCGCCATCCGCTCGATCCGGCAAAATTCCAGTATTTGGAAGGCTGCGTGCGGCAGGAAAAGCCCTATCCCGTCCCGGCCTTCGCCAAAAACAACGACGGGCCGCTGCTCTACGTCTCCTTCGGCAGCCTGGGGGCCGGCGATGTCGACTTGCTGAAGCGGATCATCGCGACGCTGGGCAAGACCCGCTACCGCGCGCTGGTCAATGTCGGCGGCTACAGGGATCAGTACACCGACGTGCCCGGCAACGTCATCGTCGACAGCTGGTTCCCGCAGCCTTCGGTGATCCTGCAGGTCGATGCCGTGATCCACCATGGCGGCAACAACTCCTTCACCGAGTGCCTCTATTTCGGCAAGCCCGCGATCATCATGCCCTATGTCTGGGACGGCCACGACAACGCCACCCGGGTCCAGGAAACCGGCCATGGCTTTGGCATGCCGCGCTACGATTGGACGGACGCGGAGTTGATCGCGAAGATCGAAGCCTGCCTGACCGATCCGAAAATGAAGGCGAAGCTGGCGCAGACATCGGCACAGATGCACGTGCAGAATGGACCTGAGAAGGCTGCGGGTTTGCTGGAGGCGTTGCTGTGATTGAGTTGGCCAGCATGGTGTTCCTTCGCGCCCCCCTCTGTCCTGCCGGACATCTCCCCCACGAGGGGGGAGATTGGATGTCGCGACTGCCTTCGCCAATTTTCGACGTCGATGACGAAACGCCGAGGCCGAAGTTGCCGATCTCCCCCCTCGTGGGGGAGATGTCCGGCAGGACAGAGGGGGGCGCCGTAGAGCACGAGCTTCTCAGGCGGCGCGCAGGAGCATCAGCATGACTTCCTCCGCCCCGCACCTCCACCAGGCCTCGACCCGCACCGACCTCGTCGACTGGGGCGTCCAGCCCGATGCCCTGTCGGGCGTCTCCCACTCCACCGGCAAGCTCGTGCACAAAGGGCCGAACAATCAGCCGGAATCCGGAATATGGGTCTGCACACCGGGCCGCTGGCGGCTCTCGATTCCGCGCGACGAACTGTGCCACTTCGTCGCCGGCCGCGCGACCTACCGGTCGGATGTCGGCGAGGTGATAGAAATCTCCAGGGGAAGCGTGGTCATGTTTCCCGCCGGCTGGACGGGCGAATGCACCGTGCATGAGACCATGCGCAACGTCTACATGCTGGCGTGAGCAAGAATAAGCCGCAGAGGAGCAAGACATGCCGACACCGCATTGGCCTGAGGCCTCGACCGTGGAGCTGGAAGATTGGGGCGCGGGCGCCAACACGCTCGCCGGCGCGCCGCGGGCCTCAGGCAAGATCCTCTCCAGGAATCCGGACGGATCGAGCGAGTGCGGCCTGTGGTCGTGCACGCCGGGCACCCGCAAGGTGACCTTTGCCGCCGACGAGTTCTGTCATTTCCTGTCGGGGCGCGGCAGCTATGTCAGGGACGATGGCGAGGACATCCCGGTCGGAGCCGGCACGCTCATCTTCTTTCCCGCCGGCTGGACCGGCATCTCCATCATCACGCAAACGCTGACCAAGGCCTTCATGTGCCGGTGAGCACTTACCAGGAAAATCCTATGACCACGCCGATCATGCAATCGCCGCTTGCCATCACGGACCTCGTCGACTCGGGCGTCATCCCGACAATGATCGAGGGGCAATCCCATACGTCGGGCAAGCTGCTCCACAAGGGGCCGGAAGGCCGTTCGGAATGCGGCCTCTGGGTCTGCACGCCAGGCAAGTGGCACTGCCACGTCACCCGCGACGAGTTCTGCCACTTCCTGGAGGGTCGCTGCACCTACGTGCATGAGTCCGGCGAGGTCATCGAGATCGAGCCGGACACGGCGGCCTTCTTCCCGCAGGACTGGAAAGGCGTCTGCACCGTCCATGAGACGATCAAGAAGGTCTACATGATCCGTTGAGCGGATCCGAGAGGATGTCCATGCATTTCTCCCCCGGCCGGCCGATTTTCTTCGTCAATCCGGACTACCGGCCAATGACCGGCGCGAACAGGCCGGTAATCGATCCGGCGACGCTGGAAACCGTCGGCGCGATCGCGGCGGCCAGCGACGGCGAGGTCGACACCGTGCTCACCGCCGCGACCAAGGCGCAGCTTGCCTGGAAAAAGCTCGACGCCAAGAGCCGGGCAAAGCATCTGCACGCCGTCGCCAACGCCATCGAGGCGGCGGACTTCACGCGCTGCGCCGAACTGATGGTGCGCGAGATGGGCAAGCCCTATCCCGAAGCCATCGGCGAGATCGCCAATTGCGCGCCGATCTTCCGCTACTATGCCGAGATGGCGCGCGACGATGCCGGCAAGATCGCCGGCACGACGCAGGCCGGCTCGTTCCAGTATGCGCGCTACGAGCCCTATGGTGTCTCCGTCCACATCATGCCCTACAACTTTCCGATCCTGCTGATGTGCTGGACCGTCGCGGCCTCGCTCGCCGCCGGCAACGCCTGCGTCATCAAGCCGGCGGAAGCGACGACGCTCTCGACGCTGGACTACATGACCGTATTCCGGTCGCTGCCCGAGGGCCTCGTCTCCTGCTTGCCTGGTGGCGCGGCCACCGCGCAGGCACTGATCAGTGCCGATCGCACCGATGCGGTCGCTTTCACCGGCTCGGTCGCGGCCGGCAAGGCGGTGGCCGTGGCCTGCGCGGAACGCATGAAGCCTTGCGTCATCGAGGCCGGCGGCAGCGATCCGCTGATCATCAGCCAGCACGCGCCGCTCGACGTGGCGGCGGCTGGCTCCGTCACAGCCGCCTTCCACCTCACAGGCCAGGTCTGCACGTCGGCCGAGCGATTCTTCGTCGTCGATTCGGTCCACGATCGCTTTGTCGAACTGTTTGCCGAGAAGACACGGGCGCTGCGCATCGGCAACGGCATGGACAGAACCGAGATCGGCCCGCTGGTCAGCGAGGCAGCACGGGCCAAGGTCATGCGGCTGGTCGACGATGCCATCTGCAACGGCGCCACGGCCATTACCGGCGGCCGCATCCCGCCGGAGCACAACACCGGCTGGTTCTACGAGCCGACCATCCTGACTGGCGTCACCCCAGACATGGCGATCGTGCGCGAGGAGTGTTTCGGCCCGGTCGCCGCCATCTGCCGGGTTAGGGATTTCGACGAGGCGATCCGGCTTGCCAATGACAGCCCGTTCGGGCTCGGCGCTTCGGTGTTCACGACGGATCTGGCCGAAGCGCATGAGGCGGCCGAACGGCTCGAGGCCGGCATGGTCTGGGTCAACAACCCGCTGATCGACAATGACGCCCTGCCCTTCGGCGGCTGGAAGGCTTCCGGCCTTGGCCGCGAACTCGGGCGCCAGGGGCTCGACGCCTTCCGCCGCTCGAAGATGGTCATCATCGATCACAGACCGGCCATCCAGGACTGGTGGTATCCCTATCCCGACAGCTGGTTTCGCGAGACCGGCGGCCGCAAACACGTATGAAGAATGGCGCGCGGCAACACCGCGCGCCCTATCCTTATGCCTCGATCGCTACGACCAGGACGTGCGAGCAGGAAAAGCAATGCCGCCGGGCAAAGCCCAGCGGCATCTTCTTCGACTGGCTACCGCCTTTTTCAGGGACGATCCGCTACGGCGTCGTTCCCGCCTGAAGCTTGGCCGCCATCTGATCGATCTTGTCGGCAAGGACGCCTTGGGCCCAGGCCGTGACATCGGCGTCGACGGGCTTGTTGGCCATATCCGCCAGTGCCGCGTCGAGCGCCGCCGGATCCGTGCCGACCGCTGCCGCGGCAGCGTCGGCCTCGGCCTGGTCGGCCGCCGCATTGTCGGCGGCCACCACGGCCTCCTGTGCGGTGACATCTGCCTGCAGGGCCGCTATCTGGCCAGGCAAGGCCGCCTGTTCTTCGGGCGTCATGGCGGCGATCTGATCCGGCGTCAGCGACGTCAGCGCGCTCAGCTGCGAATTCAGGTCATCTAGCTGGGCTTGGGCGGCGGCGGCCGTGGCGGCGGCGGCAGCGGCCGCTGCTTGCGCATTCTTGGCCGTCGCCGATTGCGTCACGAAGGCCTGAATGCCGGCAAACTTCTTGCTCTTGGAGTTCATGTAGGCGTTGATGTTGCGCTGCAGCGAGTTCAGCCGGCCGAGTTTGGCGTGAATGTTCTTGTCCTTCGGTACGGACGAGACTGTTGTGGTCGTATCGACCGTGGTGTCGGTGGTTGTGTCGGTTTCCGTCTTGGCTGCATGTCCCGGTGCCGACGACGACTTGCCATGCGAAGCACCGCTGTTGCCGCTGCCATTACCGTGGGTGCCGCCGTTGCCATTGCCACCGCCATTCCCGTTGCCGCCGCCGTTACCTCCGCCATTGCCGCCATTGCCATGTCCATTGCCGGCGAGCGCCGGAGACGCCAGAAGCGCCAAAGCGGCCAGCGCCGCGAACAGAGTTTTCCGGTTTGTCATGTTAATCTCCTCGGGAATCGCCTACTCGCCCACCGCTGAACCATCTGGGTATGAGAAATCGCTAATTATACCCGGTAAACTTTAGACAAACTCGGTCGCAATCCGAGAGCGGACGCCGTTACCAAGCTGTAACAAGTTGAAAAGTCACAGAAATTGCCGCTCTGGTCCTGCCATGGCACTGAAGTCCCATGACAACCAGACCATAGTCCTGTGCCGTCCGACGCCACGCAAACCGCAGCAAAAAGGGGGCTGAAATGGGAAGGTCGATAGATGAAAGCGTCGGTGTCAGCCGATACTTTCGCCGCCATCGATCACCAGCGCCTGCCCGGTCATGAAGGACGAGCGGTCCGAGACGAGGAACAGGATCGCCTCGGCGATCTCTTCGGCCACGGCCCAGCGCCCCATCGGGATCTTGGTGCGGACATAGGTTTCGATCGCCTCGCGTCCGCCCATCTGGGCGATGAACGGTTCGTTGAAGGGCGTGTCGACCCAGCCCGGGCAGAGCGCGTTGACACGCACATTGTGCCGGGCATAGTCGAGCGACATCTGCCTGGTCATCGCCACCACGGCATGTTTCGATGTCGCGTAGGCGATCATCTCGCGGTCATAGAAGACACCCGAATTCGAAGCCGTGTTGAGGATGACGCCGCCGCCTTGCGCAATCATCGACGGCATGACGATCCTTGCCGCGAGAAACTGCGCCCGCACATTGACCCGCCACGAGGCGTCCATGCCGGCGGTCTCGACCTCGGTCAGCGTGCCGCCGACCTGGATGCCGGCATGATTGTGCAGGATGTCGATGCGCCCATGCTTCTCGAGCGTGCCGGTTATCAGGTGCTCGACAGCCACGTCCTCCCCGACATCGGTGGCGATGGCCTCGGCCCGGCCGCCCACTGCGCGGATGCCTGAGGCTGTTGCCTCGCCGGCGGCCGCATCCCGGTCGGCGATGACGACCACCGCACCTTCCCTGCCCATGATCATGGCGCCGGCACGCCCGATGCCGGATCCGGCGCCTGTCACCACGGCGATGCGGTCTTTGAGGATCATGGAGCAGCAGCTTTCAGTTGGATGGCTTGCGCTGGCGCAGCTGCCATTGGGCAAGCACCACGAGCAGGACGGAAGCGACGAGCACGATCGTCGCGATGGCGTTGATCTCCGGCGTCACCCCGCGCCGGATCGACGCGAACACATAGATCGGCAGCGTCGTCTGCGCGCCGGCGACGAAGAAGGCGACGATGAAATCGTCGAAGGAGAAGGTGAAGGCCAGCAGGAAGCCGGCGACCACCGCCGGCATGATCTGCGGCAGGACGATCGAGCGGAACGTCGTCAGCGGCGTCGCGTAGAGATCGCTCGAAGCCTCGACCAGATTGCGGTCGAGGCTGCCCAGACGCGTGCCGACGATCATCGTCACCAGCGCCATCGAGAACAGGCCATGCGCGGCGATGATCGAGCCGTAGCCGAGCGACAGGCGCGGTGGCTGGTCACCGGGCCAGACCGAGGCGAGGAACGGGTTGACGACGGCGAACAGCTGGACGAGCGCGACCAGCGTCGAGATGCCGATGACGACGCCGGGAACGACGATCGCCGCGCCAAGCAGCCCATCGAAGACGGCGCGGGTTCTGACGCCGACACGCGCCAGGCCAAGGGCTGCCGCGGTGCCGAACACCGCCGCCAGCAGGGCGCTGGTGGTGGCAATGAACAGGCTGTTCTTCAGCGCCTCGACCAGGAACGGGTTGGACAGCGCCTTGCCGTACCATTGCACCGAGAAGCCGGTGAACTCGCTGGCATGGTGGCCGGCGTTGAAGGAAAACAGCACGACCAGCACGATAGGCAGATAGAGGAACGCGAAGACGGCAATGACGAAGGCGCGCATCAGATGAGGTCCACCCGGCGGGCGCCCGCAACCCGGTTCGAAATGCGGTTGGCGACAATCAGCACCACCACCGAGACCAGCACCAGCGTGATTGCGATGGCCGATCCGAACGGCCAGTTGCGCGACTGCAGGAACAGGTCGACCAGCGCGTTGCCGATGAAGAACACCTTGCCGCCGCCGAGCAGCGTCGGGATCAGGTACTCGCCAAGCAGCAGGATCATGACCAGCGAAAAGCCGGTCATCACGCCCGGCAGCGACAGCTTCAGGGTCACACCAAGGAAGGTGGAGAGCGGGGTCGCGCCGAGATCGGCCGAAGCTTCCAGCAGCCTTCGGTCGAGCCGCTCGAGGCTGACATAGATCGGCAGGATCATCAGCGGCAGATAGCCGTAGACGATGCCGAGCAGGACGGCACCCGGCGTGTTGATCAGCCTGACATCCTCGATGCCTACGAAGGCGAGCAGCGCGGGGATGCCGCGTCCGCCCAGAATGTACATCCAGGCATAGGTGCGCATCAGCAGGCTCGTCCAGAACGGAATGACGACCAGCGCAAGCAGGATCAGCCGCCAGCGCTGCGGCGCCTGCAAGGCAAGATAATAGGCGACCGGATAGGCAACGAGCAGGCAGGCAAGCGCGCCCACCGGCGCCAGCACCATGGTGTTCCAGAACGCGGTCGCCCGCGCCGGAAGATTGGCGTATTGCGCCAGCGTGAAGGCCGCCTGGTATCCGCCCTCGGGGGCCCGCTCGCCGACGCTGAACACGGCTATGGCGATGAACGGCAGCACCAGGAACACCACCAGCCATACTGTCGCCGGCGCGAGCAGCAAGGCGGTCAGGAAATTATGCCGAAATCTGTTGCCGTGCATCGAAACCGTCCCGGTACCGGCGGACATGGGCCCGCCGGTCGTTTGTCTTTGTCCAGGCCAGTCTCAAGCCGATTTGAAGCGCGCCATCAGTTCGGCACGGCCCGGATCGGTCAGCGTTGCCGCCGCGCCGAATTCGAGCGGCGTCAGCAAGTCCGCCGCCGGATAGAGGATCGGATTGTCGAGCACTTCCTTGGGCAGCAGCTTGTTGACGCGCGCATCGGTGGAAGGAGCGCCGTTGGCGAGGTGCTCCTTCACCGCGACCTGCGGGTTCATCAGATAGTTGAGCAGCGCGTAGCCGGCGGGCTTGTTCGGCGCGTCCTTCGGGATGGCATAAAAATCGGTCCAGATCTCGCCGCCTTCCTTGCCAAGCACATAGGCGATCTCGGGAATGTCGCGATGCAGCTGCGCGCCGTCATTGGTCCAGCACATCGTCATCCACGCGTCGCCCGCGCGCATGCCCGGCTGGTAGTCGGACGAGACGGCGAACAGATGCGGCTTGACCTTGAGCAGCAGTTCCTCCGCCTTGGCGAGCTCGTCCTGCTTCAGCGAATTGAACGAATAGCCGTAATATTTCAGCGCGTTGCCGATGGTGGTGAGCTGATAGTCATGCACCATGGTGCGGCCATCGCCCTCGGCCATGGCGGTGTCCCAGAACTCCTTCCAGCTCGTCATCGGCTTGGCGAGCTTCTTGGTGTTGACGGCAAAACCCGTCGTGCCCCAGTTCTTCGGCACGGCGTAAATAGTGCCATCGATGGTACCCTCGGAGGTGAAACGCGCATCTTCCTGGGTGCCATCGAAGTTCGGCAGCTTCGCCATCTCCAGCGGCTCGATGATGCCGAGCTTCTTGTAGGTCGAGATCGTATAATTGGTCGGCACGAACAGGCTCCAGCCCGAGGCGCCGGCCTGCAGCTTGGCCAGCATCTCCTCATTCGAGCCGAACACGTTGACCTCGACGGCGACGCCCGTGTCCTTCTTGAAGTTCTCGAAGGTCTGCGGGTCATGATAGTTCGGCCAGGTGGCGATCGACATGCGGTCGCCAAGGCTTTCGGCGGCGAAGGCCGGCGTCGGCATGATGCCGATCTCGCGCGCCATCACCGCCGTTGCGATGCCGAGGCCGGTGAGGCCAAGGAAGTCGCGGCGGCCGATCGAGCCGCGCTTCAAGCGCATCAGCTGGTCGACGAAATTCTCGGGGCTTATCGGCAGTCCGTCACGATATGATTTCGACATGTTTGTTTACCCTCTGGTTGGTCCCGTTGTTCTTGGTCTCCGGAAACGCGAGCGGCGTCCCGGTGGCAAAGCCGATGGCGACGGGTTCACCCGGCTTGAAGAGATTGCCTTGGCCGATCAAATGGTCGGCCTTGGCGAGTAATGTTCCGATGCCCTGGACCTCGATCGCGTATTCCGCCGTCGATCCCAGGAAAATCCGGTTGCGGACGACACCCTTGAGCGGGCCGCTTGCCGGAGCGCCGAGGCTGAGTGATTCAGGACGCAGGCTGACCGAGACGGTCTCGCCCTGTTGCAAGGCGGTGCGTTTGCGCGCCGCGATGATGGTGCCGTCCGCCAGCGCAACGTCCACCAGCTCGCCCGTATGCCCCGCGACCTTGCCGGCAAGCAGATTGGTCTTGCCGACGAAATCGGCCACGAACAGATCGGCAGGCTCGTCGTAGATCTCATTGGGCTGTCCAAGCTGGACGATGCGGCCGCCATTCATGACGCAGACGAAATCGCTCATCGACAGCGCTTCCTCCTGGTCGTGCGTCACCAGCACGAAGGTGATGCCGATCTCGCGCTGCAGGTTCTGCAGCTCGATCTGCATGTCGGTGCGCAGCTTCTTGTCGAGCGCCGCCAGTGGCTCGTCGAGCAACAGCACCGCTGGCTTGTTGACCAGCGCGCGCGCCAGCGCGACACGCTGCTGCTGGCCGCCGGACAGTTCGTGGATCTTGCGGCCGCCATAGCCGGCGAGCCGCACCATTTCGAGCGCTTCGCCGGCCCGCTGGCCGATCTCGCGCGACGACAGCCGTGGCCTTGCCTGGCGCAGGCCATAGGAAACATTGGCTTCGACGTCGAGATGCGGGAACAGCGCGTATTGCTGGAACACCATGTTGACCGGCCGCCGGTAGGGTGGCGTGCCGGCCATGTCCTGGCCGCGGATGAACACCTGGCCTTCGCTCGGCTGTTCGAAGCCGCCGATCATGCGCAGGCAGGTCGTCTTGCCGCAGCCAGACGGTCCAAGCAGCGCAACGAAGGCGGAGGGCGGCACGGCAAGGTCGATACCGCTGACCGCAGTCACCGCGCCATAGCGCTTGGCCACGCCGCGAAATTCGATGTCGGGCACTGCGGTCAAGGCTGCGGCTCCAGGACGATGCGATTTCAAGACGCTACCAGAGCCAATGGCAGCTAGTATATACCTCGCGGGTGGTATATCTGATCTATTTTCTCGTTTAAGGGGGTATTGATTGAGCACTTCCCGCAGCGACGAATACAGCCGGCTCGCCGCCCTTGTCGCGGCGACGCGGGAGACGAGCGGCGACCTGTTCGGCCACGCGATGGTCGATTGGCTGCGCCAGCATGTCGGCTTCGACCACTGCGTGATCTTCGGCTATCGTGGCGCCTCACGACCGCCATTGCTGTTCGAGACGTTCACACCGGCCGAAAGCCACGTCTTCGTCGCGCTCTACCAGGAGGGGCCTTACCTGCTCGACCCGTTCCATCACGCGGCGGTCGAGCGCAAGGAAGGGTTCTGGCGCATGCGGGAACTCGCGCCCGATCGTTTCTACGCCAGCGAATATTTTCGCTCCTACTACAGCCAGACCCGGTTGGCCGAGGAAGTCGGCTTCTTCGTGCCGCTGCCGGGCAAGGACGCGCTGGTGCTGTCGTTGATGCGGCTCAGTGCTTCCGGCCCGTTCGGCACCGCCGATGCCAGGCTGCTGCGCGACATGGCGCCCGCGGTGATCAGCTTCATCAGATCGCGCTGGCCTGCCCTCCCCGCCGACGAACCGGCCGTGACGAAGCAGGACGAGGAAATAGCCGCGGTCAACGAATTCGACCGCGCCCATA
Source organism: Mesorhizobium sp. M8A.F.Ca.ET.218.01.1.1 (assembly GCF_004791165.1). Taxonomy (GTDB): domain Bacteria; phylum Pseudomonadota; class Alphaproteobacteria; order Rhizobiales; family Rhizobiaceae; genus Mesorhizobium. The sequence continues at coordinate 829,041 of NZ_SRUZ01000002.1, forward strand.
TCTGGAAAAGCCTGTCACTGACGCCGCGCGAAAAGCACGTCGTCGACCTGGTGCTGCAGGGGCATTCGACGGAATCGATCGCCAGGGCCATGCGCATCGTGCCGGGAACCGTGAAGGTCCATCGCCGCAACATCTACCGCAAGCTCAAGATCAAGTCGCAGGCCGGCCTTTTCGCCCGCTTCGTCGAGATCATCGACGCGCGGATCCGATGATTCCGCTACCCGGATCAGGCTGTTGAGCCGGCTTCCCAAGAGCCGCTCTCAGCCATCCGCTTGAGCAAGGACGCCGGCTTGAAAACATCCTTGCCGGTCAGCTCCAGCCAATATTCGAGCCGCTCGATGATCTTGCCCGCGCCTACGAGACCGGCCCAGAACATCGGGCCGCCCTTGCCGATGGGAAAGCCGTAGCCATTGACCCAGACGACATCGATGTCGGAGGCGCGGGCTGCAATCCCTTCCTCCAGAATTTTCGCGCCCTCGTTGATCAGGGGATAGAGCGTGCGTTCGATGATCTCGTCTGCGGCTATCGTGCGCGGCGCGATGCCCTTTTCGGCGGCCTTGTCGCGGATCAGCGCCTCGACCTCGGGATCGGGTATCGGCGTGCGCGAACCGTTCTCGTAGAGATAGAAGCCACGGCCGGTTTTCTGGCCGAAACGGCCCTGCTCGCACAGCGTGTCGGCGATGACGGCCGTCAGCCCACGCGCCTTGCGGTTGCGCCAGCCGATGTCGAGGCCGGCCAGGTCGCCCATCTGGAACGGCCCCATCGGCCAGCCGAAATCGGTGAACGCCTTGTCGATCTGGCTGGGTGTCGCGCCCTCCAGCAGCAGCGCTTCCGATTCCGAGCCACGCGCGGCCAGCATGCGGTTGCCGACGAAGCCGTGGCAGACGCCGACGACGACTGCCACCTTGCCGATCCTGCGTGCCAGGTCGACGACGGTCGCCAGCGCATCCGGTGCCGTCTTTTCGGCGCGCACGATCTCCAGCAGCTTCATGACGTTGGCCGGCGAGAAGAAATGCAGGCCGAGCACGTCCTGTGGTCGCGAGATCGAGGCGGCGATCTCGTCGATGTCGAGATAGGACGTGTTGGTGGCAAGGATGGCGCCTGGTTTCGCCACCGCGTCGAGCTTGCCGAAGATTTCCTTCTTGACCGCCATGTCCTCGAACGCCGCCTCGATGATCAGATCGCAATCGCCGAGATCGGCATGGTCGATCGAGCCTTTGAATTGACCGAGCCGCTGCTGCCTGGCGTCTTCGCTCAAGGAGCCGCGTGTGACCGAGACGGCATAATTCTTCTCGATCGTCGCCAGCCCTCGCTGCAGCGCTTCCTGACTGGTTTCCAGCAAGGTGACGGGATGGCCGCCATTGGCGAAAGCCATGGCGATGCCGCCGCCCATCGTGCCGGCGCCGATGACGCCGACGCGGCTGATCCTGCGCTTGACGACATCCTTGCCGGGGAGCTTGGCCGCCTCGCGCTCGGCGAAGAACAGATGCCGTTGCGCGCGCGACTGGTCGCTGGCGACGAGTTTCACGAACAGCGCCCGCTCGACCGCCAGCGCCTCGTCGAAGGGCAGCGTGACGGCATTGCGCACCGCCTGCGCACAGGCAACAGGCGCCTCGAGCCCGCGCGCCTTCCTGGCAAGATCCGCCGCCTCGGCATCGAAGGCGGCAAGGTCGGTTTCCCCCAGACTTTCATCGCGTTCGCGCACCGGCGTGAACGGACCACCCTTGCGGGCGATCTCGCGGGCGAAATTCACGGCATGCGTGGTCAGATCACCCTCGAAAACGGCATCGACCAGACCGGTGCCATGCGCCTCTTGCGCGCCAATCGGGGTGCCGGAAACGATCATCCTCATCGCCTTTAAAGCGCCCACGAGACGCGGTAGCCGCACCGTGCCGCCGCCGCCGGGCAACAAGCCGAGCTTCACCTCGGGAAGGCCGAGCTTCGCGCCTTGATCGGCAACACGGAAATGACAGCCGAGCGCCAGTTCCAGCCCGCCGCCGAGCGCGGTGCCGTGAATGGCGGCGACCGTCGGCTTGGCGATGGCTTCAAGTGTCGCCACGATGGCGCGCAGGTCTGGCTGCTGCACCGGCTTGCCGAATTCGGTGATGTCGGCGCCGGCGACGAAGGTCCGGCCGGCGCAAGCAATGACGATTGCCGCGACCGATGCGTCATCGCGCAGGGCGACCAGGGCCTGCATCAGCGGCTCGCGGACGTGAAAACTCAGTGCGTTGACCGGCGGATTGTCGATGGTGACGATGGCCACGCCACCCTCGTTCGCGACGCTGACAGAATTGGACAAGCGGAGGCCTCCCGGGACCGACTGAGATCGCGGACCGGTTTACTAGGCCACGCCGCGAATGGGAACCGGATGTTGAACTGGTCCAATGATTGGCCCGACAGGCCGCGGTCGCGCCGTCGACGTTGCAGTCAGCGCACCGCCTTCTCGCCACCCGCCGCCGTGATCACCCCTACGATGATCAGCCCGGTAAGCAGAAGCCGCACGCCGGCGCTGACGCCGAATGTGTTGAGCATGGTGAGCAGCAGCACCAGGAACAGCGCCGCGCCCCAGACGCCGGGCACATTGGCTTTGCCGCCGGCCACCGACGTGCCGCCGATGACGACGACCGCGATCGAAGCCAGCAGATATTCATTGCCGATATCGACATTGGCGCCGCGGAAATAGCCGGCGAGCAGCGCGCCGTCGATGCCGCCGAGCGCCCCCGACAGCGTGTAGGTGAGGAAGCGGATGCGGCCGACATTGACGCCGGCGAGCCAGGCGGCGCGGATGTTCTGGCCGATCGCCAGCACCGAGCGGCCATAGATCATGCGCTGCAAGGCGATGGCCGCGCCGATGGTGAACAGCACGGTGAGCATCGCCAGCACCGGAATGCCCAGCACCTGCCAGTTGGTGAAATCGGCGAAGCCCGGCGGCGGCTTGATCTGCAGCCCGCGCCCGTAGCTGATGTCGACCGACTGGATGATGAAGCTCGCCGACAACGTGGCGATGATCGGCGGAATGCGCAGCGCCCAGATCAGCAGGTAGTTGATGGCGCCGATGGCGGCACCACAGGCGAGCGCCGCCAGCAATCCAACCACGATCATGGCATCGCTGCCGCCCATCACCTTCATGGCAACCGCGCTTGCCAGGCCGATATTGGCCGGCAGCGACAGGTCGACATTGCCGGGCCCGAGCGTGATGACGAACATCTGGCCGACGCCGACGATGACCGTGAACACGGCAAGCGAGAGCGCCGCCGTGACCATGCCGCCGGCGCCATAGCCGCCGGTGAAGGCGATCGTCGCCAGCCACACCAGCAGCGCACCGGCAAACGACCAGATCCAGGGTTTTGTGAGCAGCGTTTTCAGCGAAGCCATCGCTCACCTTTCCCTGCGGCTGATCAGCACCCGCGCCGCCAGCACGATGATCAGGATGGCGCCGTTGGCGGCCACCTGCCAGTCGGGCGGAATGTGCATGAAGGTGAGCAGCGGCGAGGCGGCCAGCGCCAGCGTCAGCGCGCCGATGACGGCGCCGATCGGCGAGACCCGGCCGCCGACGAACTCGCCGCCGCCGAGGATGACGCCGGCGATGGCCAGCAGCGTGTAGCCATTGCCGATATTGGCATCCGCCGAGGTGGTGATGCCGATCAGCGCCATGCCCGACAGCACGCCGAACAGGCCGGCCAGCGCAAACAGCACGATCTTGGTCTTGAGCAGCGACCAGCCGGCGCGCCGCAGTGCTGCCGGATTGCCGCCGGAGCCGCGCAGGATCACGCCGTAGGAGGTGCGCATCAGGCCGAAATGCACCACCGCCGCGATCAGCAGCGCGGCGATGATCGGGAACGGAATGAAGAGCGGCTTGAACGACATGATCGCCAGCAGCCAGTCCGGCGCCTTACCGCCGGGCTTTGGCAGGACGAGGATGGCCAGGCCCTGCCAGACGAAACTCATGCCCAGCGTCACCACGATGGAAGGCAGGTTGCGCAGATGGATCAGCGCGCCGAGCAGCGCATAGATGCCGATCGACCCGGCGAGGATGAGGACGCCGATGAGCGGCGCGTCCTTCAGCCATGTCGCCGTGACGCAGCCGACAAAACCGACAAAGGTGCCGATCGACAGATCAAGCTCGTTGCCGGCTATGACGAACATCTGCGCGATCGTCGCCAGCGCGATCGGGATAGCCAGGTTCAGCATCAGGCTGAAGCCGAAATAGCTGATGGCGCGCGGGTTGAGCCAGGCGATTGCGGCCAGCACCAAGGCCAGCGACAGCGCTGGCAGCAGGGCGCGCAACAGCCGCGCCCGCGCCGCCGCATTGCGCGCCGCCGATCCCTTGAAGCCATTGTCGATTGGCGTCGCCGTCATCTCAGGCCGCGTCGCCGAAGGAGGACTGGATGATCTTCTCCTCGGTCAGCTCGTCGCGCGTCAAATTGGCGACGATGCGGCCGTTCTTGAAGACATAGATGTGATCGCAATTGTCGAGCTCTTCGGTTTCGGTCGTGTACCAGAGGAAGGTGCGTCCGCGGCCAGCCTCCTCGCGCACGAGGTCGTAGACCTCCAGCTTGGTGCCGATGTCGACGCCGCGCATCGGATCGTCCATCAGCACGATTTCGGCATCGGAGCCCAGTGCGCGGGCAAACAGGGCCTTCTGCTGGTTGCCGCCCGACAGTGAAAAGATGTTGTTGTCCATGTCGGGCGTGCGGATGCCGATCTTCTTCTTCCAGGCATCGGCGAGTTCCGCCTCGCGTCGCGGCGAGATCAGCAAGCCGTTGCGCAGACGCGCCAGCGAGCGGATGCCGATATTCTGCGCAATCGACCATTGCGGGAAAATGCCGTCCGACTGGCGGTCGCCCGCCACCAGCGCCACCGGCGCCGTGACCTCGATGCCGGCTTTGGCGCGTGCGGTGGCACCAAAGATCCGCAGCAGCAAGTCGGTCTGTCCGTGACCGGCCAGCCCGGCAAGGCCGATGATCTCGCCGGCACGGGCGACAAGCTCCTTGCCGTCAGTCTGCCCGGCGGGCCGCGCCCGGACGCGCAGCGGGCTGGCGCCTGGCTTTGCGGCAGCGGCCTGCGCGGCGGTCTTCTGGCGCGCCTCAGCCCCGCCCATCACCGTCACCAGCCGGTCGCGGTCGAAGGCGCCAGCCGCGTCCGACGCCACCATCTTGCCGTCGCGCATCACCACGATCCGGTCGGCGTTGCGCAACACCTCGCCCAGCACGTGCGAGATCAGGATGCAGCTTTTCCCGCCAGCGACGAAGCGGCGCACGAAAGCCAGCAGCTGGCCTGCCGTGTGCGCGTCGAGCGAGGAGGTCGGCTCGTCGAGGATGACCAGGTCGAGCCGGTCCTGCGTCACCGTGAAGGCGCGCGCCACCTCGACCATCTGCCGCCGGCCGATCGACAGATCGCCGACAATGTCCCAGGCCGAGATGCCATGGTCCGGGAATATCTCGTCTAGCTTGGCGGCGATCAGCTCGGCCGCCTTGCGCCGCCAGCCGAAGCCGGACAGCGAGGCATGGTTGATGCGGGTGTTTTCGGCGACGCTGAGATTGGGACACAGCGACAGCTCCTGGAACACGCAGCGTATGCCGAGCTGCTGCGCCCGCGAAACCGAGTAGTTCTCCTCGATGACGCCATGCACGCCGATGGTGCCGCTGTCGGGCGTCAAGGTGCCGGCCACCATATGCATCAGCGTCGATTTGCCGGCGCCATTATGGCCGACGAGGCCGACGCATTCGCCGGGTCCGACATGGAAATCCACCCCGCCCAGCGCTCTGACGGCGCCGAAATGCTTTTCGGCACCGTCAAGTCTGACGACGTCAAGAGTGGCGGCGCCGAACTGTTTTTCGGCGCCGCCCAGCCTGATGATGCCCGTGTTGCCTGCAGCCATGCTCAACGATATCCGTTCAGTGATGCGCTAGGCAACGCGGATGCGGCTTTCACTTGATGTTGGCTTTGATGGCCGCGATGGCATCTTCCTGGGTGTATTCGTGAGTGGCGACGCCACCCTCCTTGATCTTAGGCAGGGCCGCCTCGAAATCGTCCTGGGTGAAGGCGAGATACGGCACCAGCAAATCGTGCGGAATGTCCTTGCGGCCATCGAGCACCTGCTGCGCCACCCAGAAGGCGAGCGTCGACACGCCGGGCGCGATCGACGCCGACCAGGTCTTGTAGCCGTCCTTCTCCTTCTGTTCCTTCCACCACTTCAGCTCGTCCTGCCGGTTGCCCATGATGATGGTCGGGCGCGGCTTGTTGGCGGCGGCGAAGGCTTGCGCGGCGCCATAACCGTCGCCGCCCTGGTCGACGATGCCGACGATGTCGGGCAGCGACGGCAGGATGGTCGCGACCGCCTTCTGCGCCGTGGTCTGGTCCCAGTCGCCGGTCACCGAACCGACGATCTTGAATTCGGGATGGGCAGCGACCCCTTCCAGGATACCGGCATGGATGGCGTCGTCGATCGAGGTGCCGGCCAGCCCGCGGATTTCAAGCAGATTGCCGCCCTTGGGCTGGAACTTCGCCATCTGCTCGACTTCCTGCTTGCCCATGTCCTTGAAGTCGACGACGACGCGGTAGGCACATGGCTCGGTCACCGTGCCGTCGAAGGAAACGACGGTGATGCCGGCGTCGCAGGCCTGCTTGATGGCGCCGTTGAGCGCGTCCGGCGAAGCGGCGTTGATGACGATGGCGTCATAGCCCTGCAGGATCAGGTTCTGCACCTGGGCGGCCTGCGTCGGCACCTCCTTGTCGGCGGTGGTGAAGACATCGGCCGCGCCGACGATCTTGTCGTCGACCGCCTTCTTCGTGACGATGCCATAGCTGTCGAGCATGGCCTGGCGCCACGAATTGCCGGCGTAATTGTTGGAGAACGCGATCTTCTTGCCGCTGGTGTCGGCGAAAGCCGTACCGGCTGCGAGCACCGCCGCAAGCGTGCCGAGAACCAATAATTTCTTCATAGGATACTCCTCCCGAGAGTTGTTGATCAGTTGGCTGTCGATGAATTTTCGCGATTGCGATCCTGTTTTTTATCTATTGTCAGACAAAAGTGCAGAAGGCCGCCGAGCTGTCAACTGCAATCCGATGCGCGCCGGCGATCAACTTGCAGTGCGCTGATTGAAATGGTTTCGGTTGATGGCTAGGCATGCGGGCCAGGAGACCGAACAAGCATGGCAGTGACGCCGATTGTGCCGACGGGCGCACCGGGAATTCCCGCGCGCTGGACCTCTAGCGCCAAGAGCGGCGTCGGCGTGGCGCTTTCGCCGTCCAGTCGCGTCTGGTTCACCATCAGCCACGGCATCCTGAACGAAGTGTATTATCCGCGCGTCGACAGCGCCTGCACGCGCGACCTCGGCCTGATCGTCACCGGCAAGGATGGATATTTCTCCGAGGAGAAGCGCGATGCCGCGCACGGCATCGAGCCGTTCGGAGATGGCGTGCCCGCCTACAGGCTGGTCAACACGGCTGATGACGGCGCCTACCGGATCGAGAAGCGCATCGTGGCCGATCCGGCTCGTCCGACGTTGCTGCAGGAGATCACCTTCAGCCCGCTCAAGGGCTCCGCGGCCGACTACCGCGTCTACGCGCTTCTGGCGCCGCATCTGGTCAATGCCGGCATGGGCAACACCGCCTGGGTCGGCGAGCACCGGGGAAAGCCTGTCCTGTTTGCCTCGGGGCGCGGCACCTGCCTGGCGCTGGCCTCGTCGCTGCCCTGGCGGGACTGTTCGACCGGCTATGTCGGCTTCTCCGACGGCTGGCAGCAATTGAACCACACCGGCAAGCTTGATCCGGCTTGCCGGCGCGCCGAGGACGGCAATGTCGCGCTGACCGGCGAGATCGGCTTCACCGCCACGAAGACAAAAGCCGTGCTGGCGCTGGGTTTTGGCGCGACACCGGACGAGGCCGCCGAAAACGCCTTCGCCAGCCTGAAGCGTGGTTTTGAGCCGGCAGCGAGATCCTATGTCGAAAGATGGCACGAATGGCAGGCGGGGCTGCTGCCGCTGGACCGGACGCCCGGAGTGCCCGGGGTGAACAGCTACCGCGTCTCCACCGCGGTGCTGGCAACCCACCGGTCATTGGCCAAGCCGGGCGCGGCGGTGGCCAGCCTATCGATCCCGTGGGGATTCAACAAAGGCGATGATGATCTCGGCGGCTACCATCTGGTCTGGCCGCGCGACCTGGTCGAAACGGCGGGCGGCTTCCTCGCCGCCGGCGATGCCGCCTCGGCCCTTCGGATCCTGGAATACCTCCGCTCCATCCAGCAGCCTGACGGCCATTGGCCGCAGAATGCCTGGCTCGACGGATCGGCCTATTGGCCGGGCATCCAGATGGACGAATGCGCCTTTCCCTTGCTGCTGGCAGACGCCCTGCATCGCGCCGGCCATTTGCCGCAGGCGCGACTGAAGGCCTTCCTGCCCATGATCGAGCGCGGCGCTTCCTATGTCGTGCGCAACGGCCCTGTCACCGGCGAGGACCGCTGGGAAGAAGACGCCGGCTATAGCCCGTTCACCCTGGCCGTCGAGATCGCTGCACTGCTCGCCGGCGCGGACCTGCTCGACGCCTGCGGCCGGACGGCGGAGGCGGCCTATCTGCGCGAGACCGCGGACTGCTGGAACGATCAGGTCGAGCGCTGGACCTATGTCACCGGTACCGCCACCTGCAAGGTGGCCGGCGTCGCCGGCTACTACGTCCGCATCGCGCCGCCCGACAGCGCCGATGCCGGCTCGCCGAAGGACGGCTATGTGCCCATCAAGAACCGCCCGCCCGGCGACACGGAACGACCGGCCGAAGAAATCGTCAGCCCCGACGCCCTGGCGCTGGTGCGCTTTGGCCTGAGAGCCGCCGACGATCCGCGCATCGTCGATACAGTGAAGGTGATCGATGCGCAGTTGCGCTGCGAGCTGCCGCAAGGGCCGCTCTGGTACCGCTATAACAGTGACGGCTATGGCGAACACGAGGATGGCGCGCCCTTCGACGGCACCGGCCAGGGCCGGCCGTGGCCGTTGCTCGCCGGCGAACGGGCGCATTATGAGCTGGCGGCCGGCCGCAAGGACGAGGCGGCCAGCCTGCTCGATGCGCTGGAACGGTCGGCCGGACCCGGCGGCCTGCTGCCCGAACAGGTCTGGGATGGCGCCGATATTCCGGAGCGCGAGCTGCTGCATGGCAAACCATCGGGCAGCGCCATGCCGCTGGTCTGGGCGCACTCCGAGCATATCAAGCTGCTGCGTTCGCTGCGCGACGGCGCCGTCTTCGACATGCCGCCGCAAGGCGTGAAGCGCTACATCGAGAACAAGACCATATCGCCGTTCAGGCCATGGCGCTTCAACAACAAGATCCGCACGCTGCCGGCCGGCAAGGCGCTGCGTATTGAATTGATGGCAGCAGCCACTGTCCACTGGAGCACCGACGATTGGGCAACCGCGCATGACAGCCAGACGGTGGAAAACGCGTTCGGCATCCACCTTGTCGATCTGCCCACGGCCGGCCTCCCCGAGGGAAACACGCTCGTCTTCACTTTTTTCTGGCCCGGCACCGGCGATTGGGAGAATGTCGACTTCTCTGTCATATCTGGCGGGCAGGATAGCCAGTAGACCCTTCTCCAGGGATACCCGAGACTCTTCAGCAAACAGGGACGAAACCATGCAGATCGGAATGATGGGACTGGGCCGGATGGGCGCCAACATGGTGCGGCGTCTGATGCGCGACGACCACGAATGCGTCGTCTACGACATCAACCCGGCCAGCGTCGCGGCGCTGGTGAGCGACGGCGCGTCTGGAGCGGCCTCGATGGCGGAATTCGTCGGCAAGCTCACCAAGCCGCGCTGCGTGTGGCTGATGCTGCCGGCGGCGATCACCGGCAAGATCATCGACCAGGTCTCGGCGCTGATGGAGCCTGGCGACATCGTCATCGACGGCGGCAATTCCTATTATCACGACGCCGTCGACCAGGCCGCGAAACTCGCCACCAAGGGCATCCACCTTGTCGATGTCGGCACCAGCGGCGGTGTCTGGGGGCTGGAGCGTGGCTACTGCCTGATGATCGGCGGCCCCGACGTGGCGGTGCAGCATCTCGATTCGGTCTTTGCCACGCTGGCGCCTGGCGCCGATGCCGGCGCACCCACCCCGGACAAGACCGTCGGCACCGCACCCTTCGGTTACTTGCATTGCGGACCGAGTGGCGCCGGCCACTTCGTCAAGATGGTGCACAACGGCATCGAATATGGCGTCATGGCCGCCTATGCCGAAGGCATGAACATCCTGAAGTCGGCCAATGCGGGCAAGCGGCAACGAACGGCGGACGCCGAGACCAGCCCGTTGGAAAACCCGCAATACTACCAGTTCGACATCGATCTTCCGCAGGTGGCCGAGGTGTGGCGGCATGGCAGCGTCATCGGCTCCTGGCTGCTCGATCTCACCGCCGGCGCGTTGAAGAGCGATCCGGGCCTGGCGCAATTCGGCGGCCGGGTTTCGGATTCCGGCGAGGGCCGCTGGACGCTGAAGGCGGCGATCGACACCGGCGTGCCGGCGCCGGTCCTGTCCTCGGCCCTGTTCGACCGCTTCTCCTCGCAAGGCGAATCCGAATTCGCCGACAAGCTGTTGTCCGCCATGCGCTACGCCTTCGGCGGCCACATCGAAAAGCCGAAGGGCGGCAAGTGACGGCGACAGGGGAGACGCAGGCATGAGCCAGGAACGGTCCGACACGCTGGTGCTCTTCGGAGCGACCGGCGACCTCGCCCACAAGAAGATATTTCCAGCCCTCTACCAGATGGTCGCCAAGGGCACGCTCACCGAACCGGTGATCGGCGTCGCCTTCGACGCCTGGGATTTGAAGCAATTGCAGGACCGTGCCCGCGACGGCATCGTCAACGCGCTCGGCACGATCGACGAGAAGGTGTTCGCCAAGCTGGCGTCGCTGCTGCGCTATGTCAGCGGCGACTACCGCGATCCGGCCACTTTCGAGAAGCTGAAGACCGCACTCGGCAGCGCCCAGCGGCCGCTGCACTACATGGCGGTGCCGCCGACCATGTTCGAGACTGTCGTGCAAGGCCTGGAGCAATCCGGCACCGCGCACGGCGCCCGGCTGATGGTCGAAAAGCCCTTCGGCCACGATCTGCAGTCGGCCCGCTGGCTGAACCGTGTGCTGCATTTGGTGTTCGACGAACAGTCGATCTTCCGCATCGACCACTATCTCGGCAAGGAAGCGATCCAGAACCTGCTCTATTTCCGCTTCGCCAACGCTTTGCTCGAGCCGATCTGGAACCGCAATTACGTCGAGAGCGTCCAGATCACCATGGCCGAGGATTTCGGCGTCGAAGGGCGGGGGCGGTTCTACGACGATGTCGGCGCTATCCGCGACGTCATCGAGAACCATCTGCTCAACATCCTGCTGCTCTTGGCCATGGAGCCGCCGGTCGGCCGCTCGGCGGATGACTTGATCGACGAGAAGGTGCAGGTGCTGCGCGCCATCCGCACCCTGACCAAGAGCGATGTCGTGCGCGGCCAGTTCACCGGCTATCTCGCCGAGCCCGGCGTCGCGCCGAACTCGCCGGTCGAGACCTTCGCGGCGGTGCGTTTTTTCGTCGACACCTGGCGCTGGCAGGACGTGCCGTTCTTCATCCGCGCCGGCAAGAACATGCCCGTGCATGTCACCGAGGTGGTGGTGCGGCTGAAGCGGCCGCCGCTCGACGTCTTCGACCCGATCAAGCCCGCCGACCAGAATTATGTCCGTTTCCGCATCGACCCGCAGGTGATGATCGCCATCGGCGCCCAGCGCAAGGCGCCCGGCGACGACATGATCGGCGAGCAGGTGGAACTGACCGCGCTCGACGACTCGAAGGGCGACATGCCGCCCTATGAACGGCTGATCGGCGACGCCATGAACGGCAATGGCCAGCTCTTCACCCGTCAGGACGCGGCGGAACTGGCCTGGCGCATCGTCGGCCCGGTGCTCGGCGACACCACGCCGCCACATCTTTACGAGCCGAAGACATGGGGACCGGAGGACGCCATGGCCGGCTTCGGGCCGCCCAATGGCTGGATCGATCCGGTGGCATGAACGGAGGGGACAAGATGGCCAAGGCGGTGAAGCAGGTTGCGTCGGACACCGGGCAGGTTGTCCTTTCGGTCGACATTGGCGGCTCGCGCGTCAAGATCCTGACCAGCGACGGCGGCACCGAGCGCCGGACGGATTCCGGACCGGACCTGACGCCGCGGCAAATGATCGACAAGGTGAAAAAGCTCGCCGAGGGCCTGTCCTATGACGTTATCTCCATGGGCTATCCAGGCCCGGTGCGCCACAACAAGCCGATGCTTGACCCCATGAATCTCGGCAAGGGCTGGGCCGGCTTCGATTTCGCCGCGGAGTTCGGCAAGCCAGTCAAGGTCGTCAATGATGCGCTGATGCAGGCCATCGGCAGCTATGAGGGCGGGCGCATGCTGTTCCTCGGTCTCGGAACCGGCCTCGGCGCGGCGATGGTCTTCGACAATGTCGGTCAGCCGATGGAACTCGCCCATCTTCCCTACCGAAAAGGCCGGAGTTTCGAGGATTATGTCGGCGAACGCGGCCTGGAAAAACGCGGCAAGAAGAAGTGGCGCGGCTATGTCTTCGACGTCGTCAACCGGCTACGAGCCGCCCTGCAGCCAGACTATGTCGTCATCGGCGGCGGCAATGTCGACAAGCTCTACGAATTGCCCGCCCACTCCAGACGCGGTGACAACACACGCGCCTTCGAAGGCGGATTTCGTCTATGGCGCGACAAGGCGCTGATCGTCTGAGAGTATTACAGTTTAGTATAGTCGTTCAAAATGACGTGTGATGCCGCGCCGATAGATTGCATTGTGCAGATTTGCCGACTAGGAAGTCAGCCCCACTACATCGCGTCGCGCGCGACGCACAATGACGACGCACTTTAATTTTGCGCATCATCCTTTTTGAAAACGGCCCCATTTTCGAGGTCATGCGCCATGGATGGAGAAATAGATTGACCGACGAAGACAGCCACGCCAGCAAGACCCTCGACCTTCTCGAACTGACCGCCCATATCGTATCGGCTTATGTCGAGAAGAATCGCCTGCCTGCGTCCGGCCTTCCCGAGCTGATCGCCAGCGTCAGCGCCTCGATCAGCGGGCTCGGTCAGCCGGTCGCTCCGGTGGCGGCACCGCTGGTCCCGGCCGTCAACCCGAAGAAGTCGGTGACGCCGGATTTCATCATCTGCCTCGAGGACGGCAAGAAATTCAAATCGCTGAAGCGTCACCTCGGCGTGCATTTCGGCCTGACGCCGGATGCCTACCGCGCCAAATGGGGCTTGCCGTCTGACTATCCGATGGTTGCTCCCAACTATGCGGCTTCGCGCTCCGAACTGGCGAAGTCGATCGGCCTCGGCCGCAAGGCCGTCGCCCCGGCGCCCGTCAAGGGCAAAGGCCGGAAGGCCAAGGTTTCGGCCTGAGCAATTCAGTCCTGAGCCAATATTTAGGACGACTGGAACGGAAGCCTGCCGGCGAAAATCGCCTTGGCAGGCTTCATGTTTTTGTGGCTTGGATGAACCGGACAGGTGCTTTGAGGGGGAACTGCCATGAACTACACCAGGATGGTGATCGAGAAAGAAGCACCGGAGGAATACGGCTACGATCGTATCCGCTACAATCTTTCCGAAAGTTCGATCGCCGACCAGAAGCTCTCCGACATCGGCCTGTCGCTGCCCGACCTGACGCTTTTCTATGGCGAGCATCGTGGCGACAAGGACTTGCGCGCCCTGGTCGCGGCGCAGGATGCCGGCATCTCGCCCGATGATGTGCTGGTCACCGCCGGCGCCGCCGGCGCGCTGTTCATCATCTCGACATCGCTTCTGTCGGCCAGCGATCATCTCGTCGTCATCAGGCCCAACTACGCCACCAACATCGAAACGCCGCGGGCGATCGGCTGCGCCATCAGCTTCGTCGACCTCGCCTTCGACGAAGGCTTCGCCATTGATGTCGAGCGCGTCAGGGCGGCGATGCGGCCGAACACCAGGCTGATCAGCGTCACTTGCCCGCACAACCCGACCGGCACCATGATGAGCCGTGCCGAATTGGACGCACTGGTCGCGCTCGCCGAAGCCAGCGTCTGCCATCTGCTGGTCGATGAGACCTATCGCGACCTCTCCTATGGACGGCGCCTGCCCTCGGCGGCCTCGCTGAGCAACAAGGCGATCAGCGTCTCGTCACTGTCGAAAGCCTTCGGCATTCCCGGCATCCGCATCGGCTGGCTGGTCACCAGGGATGCTGCCCTCCAGGAAAAATTCCTCGCCGCCAAGGAGCAGATCGGCATCTGCGGCAGCGTCATCGACGAAGGCATCGCGCGCGGCATGCTGGCGCGCCGGGACGCGTTTCTGGGAAAGCTGCTGCCCGAAATGGCCAGGCGCCGCGATATCGTCCAGGCATGGATCGACCGCGAACCTTTAGTCGACTGGGTGCGCCCCGAGGGCGGAGTGGTCGGCTTCCCGCGCCTCAATGTCGAGCCCGGCTTCGACCTCGACCGGTTCTATGTCAGGCTGCTGGAAGACCACGGCACCTATGTCGGACCCGGCCATTGGTTCGAGATGGAAAAGCGCTTCTTCCGCGTCGGCTTCGGCTGGCCGACGGAGGCCGAGTTGAAAGGCGGATTGGACGCGATTTCGGCCGCGCTGCGGCAGTAACTTCCGCGTGGGCTGGACGGTGCGGACCGAAAGTCCCTTGATCCAGGTCTGAATTTGAAGCATATCCGCCCCGAACTTTTATCCAGTTCCATTGGTCGAACAGCGCCCATCCGGGAAGTGCCCCGCGAGCCGATGCCCACCGCAACGGGGCCTCTTTCCATGATACCAGAACAAACTTTGCCGGAGCAGCGTTACGCCGCGTTCCGGCACAAAGCCTTCCTCAGCTATTGGACGGCGCGCTTTCTCACCACCTTCGCGACCATGATCGTTTCCGTCGCCGTCGGCTGGCAGGTCTATGACCTGACGCGCGATCCGTTCGACCTCGGCATTGTCGGCATCGTCCAGTTCCTGCCATCGCTGCTTCTGGTGCTGGTGACAGGTGTCGTCGCCGACCGCTTCGGCCGCCGGCTGATCATGACCCTGGCGACATTGGTCGAAGGCGCCTGCGCGCTGGCTCTGCTGTTTCTGACCCTGCGCGGCCTTACGACCCCGCTGCCGATCTTCGCCGTACTGGTCATGTTCGGCATTGCCCGAGCCTTCTATGGGCCGGCTTCGTCCTCGCTGTTCGCCAATCTTGTGCCGCAGCGGGATTTCGCCAACGCCATCGCCTGGAACTCCTCCGCCTGGCAGACGGCGACGATTGTCGGCCCTGTCGCAGGCGGCTTGCTCTATGGCGTGTCGGCGGAGGTGACCTATGCCACGGCGGCAGTCCTGATGCTCGCTGCCGCGTTGCTCATCTTCACCATCCCCAAGCCCGCGCAACAGACGGCCACGGACAAGCCGACAATGGAGACGCTGTTTGCCGGCTTCCGCTACATCTGGAGCGAGAAGATCGTGCTCGGCGCCATCTCGCTCGACCTCTTTGCCGTGCTTCTGTCCGGCGCCTCGGCACTGCTGCCGGTCTATGCCCGCGATATTCTGCAACTCGGCCCCTGGGGCCTCGGCCTGCTGCGCTCGGCGCCGGGCATCGGTGCCATTTGCGTCGCCATCTGGCTTGCCGGCCATCCGATCCGCGATCATGCCGGCAAGATCATGCTGAGCTTCGTCGCGGCGTTCGGCGCCTGCACAGTGCTGTTCGGCCTGTCGACCCTTACCTGGCTGTCGATAGCGGCACTTGCCCTGCTCGGCGCCACCGACATGTTCAGCGTTTACATCAGGGAAACGCTGATCCAGCTGTGGACGCCCGACGCGGTGCGCGGCCGCGTCAACGCCGTCAACCAGGTCTTCGTCGGCGCCTCCAACGAGGTCGGCGAATTCCGCGCCGGCACCATGGCGGCACTGATCGGCACGGTTCCGGCGGTGGTCATCGGCGGCGTCGGCGCCGTCGCGGTTGCCGGCCTGTGGGCCTATCTGTTCCCCGCGCTGCGCAAGGTCAGGCACCTCAAGGGACGAAACTGAAGGCTTCATCGGTATCGGCGGGGCCGCGAATCTGTGCTAAGCCGCCGCCCAATCAACGAAAGGACGACACCTGTGAGCGAACCGACCGTGGCCGAGGCGACCGAAAATATCTATGCGTCGCTCCGGGCGGACAATGCCGACATCGACGCGCATATCGCGACGCTTAAGGCGGCGCTGACACGCGAGGGGATAAAACAGGCGGTCTTCGATCCTGCCAAATTGGCGCAGAACAACCGCTCGGGCCGCAAGTTGATGCAGGCTTACTTTCGGCAGCGCGGCGTGAGCGTGAGGTTTTCGGAGTAGTTTCCACACTCCGAAAAGCGATGGTCGGCCACATTGGCGGCCACTGGTCTGCCCTAACGCGCGGCCGGCCCGCCAAAAATCATCCGCAAGAACTCGTCGAGCCAGCGCTTTAGGTGCATGTCCCAGATCAGCCGGCCGCCGAGATGGTCGCGGCCGGGCTGGGCGCCGGGTAGCTCGAAACGATGGGCGCCGCGCACCACCCAGCGCTGCATCATCACCCTGGTGAGTTCGCCATGGAACTGGATGCCCCAGGCATTGTCGCGATAGCGGAAGGCCTGGTTGGGATAGGTCTCGTTCGTGGCCAGCAGCGTCGCGTCGCTCGGCAGCGAAAAGCCCTCGCGGTGGAACTGGTAGACCATTTCGGGCCAGTGCATCAGCTTCCTGCCGGCCTCGGTCCCCTTCAGCGGATACCAGCCGATCTCCACCAGCCCTTCGCCGTGGCCCTCGACCTTGCCGCCGAGATGATTGGCCAGCATCTGCGCGCCCAGGCAGATGCCGAGCAACGGCCGGTTTTCCCTGAGCGGGACTTCCAGCCAGTTGGTTTCGCGGCGGACGAACTCGTCCTCGTCATTGGCGCTCATTGGCCCGCCGAACACCACCGCGCCGGCATGGCCATCCAGCGTTTCCGGCAAGGCGTCACCGAGCGGCGGGCGGCGAATGTCGAGATCGAAGCCTTCTTCCAGGAGCATGTGGCCGACGCGTCCGGGGCTCGAATTCTCCTGATGCAGCACGATCAGGATCTTTGGCTTCGGGCTCGTTGCGCGCTGCATCGTTGGGCGAAATCCCGTCTATTCGTCGCTTGACGTCCCGCGCGCGCCTGGCGCATGCGCCGCGGCCTGGCGGCGCGCCTCGACCCGGTCGTGGCGCTCGACGCCGATCAGCTCGGCAACGCGCCACACCGTATTGTCCTCGAGCTCATGCAGCTCGCCATCGGCATAGACGATCTCCCACATCAGGCCGATGAAGGCCTTGCGCCCCTCCGCGTCGAGATGGCGCTTGAGCACGCTGGTGAAGGCATAGAGGTCGATCGCTTCATTGTCGGCGCGCTCGCCGGCGGCGACGAGCGCTTCGAGTTCGGCACCACTGATCGAATAGCTCTGCGCCAGCACCGCCTTGAAGCGCTCCCACTCGACATCCTGGCGCACGCCATCGGCATTCATCACATGGTAGAGCAGCGCCGAAGCCGCGACGCGCGGATCGTCCGCGCTGGTGTGGCTGGCCGAGCCGGCCGGTAAATCCCTGAGAAACGACAGAACGCGCTCGAACATCAATTCATTCCCAAACGGCCCGATGGCCAGGTCAAATCACCCGATGGCCAAAATCAAAACAGCCGGAACCGGCGTGGCGACTTTTCCGCCTCGTCGTCCGGATCGACGCCTGGATCGTCCGGCAGGCGCGCCAGTTCTTCCGCCGGCTCGACGGCCTCGGCATCGGCCGGCACCGCGGCAAAGGCGGCGGCCGTGACCGGGGTGACATGATCCTCGCGGCTTTCGGCGTCCTTGCCCGTTGCCTCGTTGCCCGGGGCGGCATGATCGATCACCTCGACCGGCTTTTCAGGCCTGCCCGTCGCCTCGATGGCTACCACCGGGGCATCCGGTTCAACATCGCGACTGTCGATCAGTTGGCCAAGGCGTTCCATCGGCGCGCGCCATTCGAAGGCGTCGAGCCGCCCGGTGACCGGCGAGACCGGCGCCCAGCGCTCGGAGACGATGCCGTCGGCGACCCAGGCCGGATCGCGCGGCGCCCGAACCGCCTTGGAGAGCAGCTGCCGTACTTTGCCCTGGTCGCCGGTCTCGGCCTCCTCAATGTCGGCCAGGAGCAGATAGGCGCCCTCGCGGCGGTCCATGCGGATCGCGGCTTCGGCCTCGCGGCGGGCGGTCGACAAATCCTGCGCGTCGAGCGCCGCACGCGCCACCGTCATCGACGATTCGGTGTGGTTCTTCTTCATCTCCTGCAGCTTCTTTGCCCGGTTGAGCCGATCAAGCACGGCGTCGCCAGGCCTAGCATGGGTGTAAAGCTCGGCAATTTCGGGATGCGGCTCGGCCTTCCATGCGGTCTCGAGGATCTTCGAGCCCTTGCGCACGTCGTTCTGTTTGAACAGCGCGGCGGCGGCGGCAACGGCGGCAGGCGCGAAGTCGGGGGCGAGTCTGTTGGCCTCGATCGCCGCTGTCCTGGCAGCCGCGGGATCGCTGTCGGCGAGCGATTGCGCCTTGGCGGTCAACAGCACGGCGCGGCGGCGGTTGGCAGCGTCGCGCTCGATCTGCCGCGTCGACTTCTGCGCCTCGACCAGTTTCAGCGCACCGTCCCAATCGCCGCGCGCGGTCAGCTCCTCCAGCGTCGATTCGGCCGCCCATGCCAGTTGCGGCGCCACCGCGGCGGCGCGGCCGGCATAGTGCCGGGCGGCGTTGCGGTCGCCCAGGCGCTCGGCTTCCAGATAAAGCCCGCGCAGGCCAAGCAGCCGCATTTCCGGATCGTCGAGCATGCTCTCGAATTTTTGCCGCGCACCTTCATGGTCGCCTTCGAGCAGCGATGCCTGCGCTTCGAGCAGATGGATCAACGGCTCCTGGTCGGAGCGGATCAGCTTGGCGGCTTCCTTGGTCTTCTTGCGGGCCAGCGCCCCATCGCCGGCGCCGGCGGCGATCATGCCGGTCGACAGCGCCTGATAGCCACGGTCGCGGCGGCGCACGCGAAAATAGCGCGAAATTGTGTAGGGGCTGTTCCACAGCGACTTGATCAGCCACCAGACGATCATCACCGCCGCGACGACGGCGACGACGGCCACCGCCGCCACCATCAGGCTGACCTGGTACTGATAGCCGTTGAAGGTGACGACCATGTCGCCCGGCCGGTCGGCCAGCCAGGCAAAGCCCAGCCCGAGCGCGAAGACGACGATGAGGAAAGCGAGCAGGCGGATCATCGTGTTGCCCTCATGCCTTCATCGCGCCGGAGATCAGCGCGTCGACCTGGGTTTCGACCTCGATGCGCGCCTTCAGTTTGCCGGCAAAGTCGGCGCCCGCGGCCTTCGCGGCTTCCGGCAGCGTGTCATATTCGCTGAGCGCCTTGGCGTAGTCACCCTGAGTGACCGCAACCTCCATGCGCGCCACGGTTTCCGGCGCACCTTTACCTTCGACGGCCCCGATCGGCCGGATCTTGACCAGTGACTCGGCGCTCGACATCAAATTCTGCAGGAAGCCGGCATTCTGGTCGACCGGCGTGGCGGCGGCGACCATGGCATTGGCGGCGACGTCCATCTGCGAGGCGATCTCGGTGCGGGTCGGAACGCCCTTTTCGGCATAGGCACGCAAGGTCGCAAGCTGCGGCGCATCAGGCGAGATCGCGGCCAGCGTATCGAGTTCGGCCGAAAACGGCGCGCCACGGTCGAGCGCGGCCTTGAGCGCGGAAGCCGCGATGGCGATCGCGATCTTCGGCTGCGACGCCTGTGCGTCGACCTTCCCGGAAAGCTGCGACACCGATTGCTCGAGCGCGGCAAGCCGGCCTTCCTGCGCCTTCGCCGCCTCGCCCGTCGACTTCACCAGCGCATCGAGACCGGCCATTTTTTCGTTGAGTGGGCCGAGATCGACGGGCGCCGCGCTGCCGGCCTTGCCGAGAGCGGCGACGGCCGTTTCGATCTGCTTGACCTTGTCGCCAAGTGCGGCGAGCCCGGCATTGTCGCCGGCGCCGCCCTTTTCGACCGCCGATTTCAGCGCCGCGACATCGCTCTTGACCTGGTCGAGCGCCGACGACAGGCCGTCGACCTTGGCCGATGCACCATTGTTGTTGCCGGCTTCCCTCATGTCTGCGATTTCGCTCTTCAACGAGGCGATCTCGCCATTGACGCCGTCGAGCGAGGCACCGGGAGCGGAACCCGGCGCGCCGAGCAGGCCGGCAAATTGCAGGCCACCGGCGCCGACCAGCGCGATGACACCGCCGATGATGCCGGCGGCGATGCCGTTGAGGCCGCCCCGCTTCGGCCGCGCTGCCATCGGCTCGCTCCTTGAGTCGGTTTTTCCGGCAGCCGCTTTGGCCTCGCCGGTCTTTGTGCTTGCGTCCTCGAAGCTGTAGTCGAACGCCCTGGACTGGTTGGGAGGTGTATCCGAACCGGGATAAGGCATTTCCGGCTCGGCGGCTTCGGCCTCGGCATGCGGCGGCGCCTCTGTGCCGGACCGCCCGGCGGCGTCGTCGCCATGCTCCCAGGGTTCGAGATCCGCCTGATCGGCATGCACCGGCTCTTCCGGGAGCTCTGGTCGCGAGGCGTTCGCGGATTCCTCGGCCCTCGCCTCGTCGGTCTGGACGGTAACCTTGGCGGCATCCTCGTCGACGATGCGTGAGACAGCGCCCGGATCGAGGTCGATGGTCACCGGCTCGCGGCGGCTTTTCGAGTGTCGCATCTTCGGCGTCTTGACCATGCATGGGCTCCGCAAAATTCGCTTCGTCTCAACGCGCGGCGGCGCGTGATGGTTCTAAAAAGGGTCTAGCACATCACCAAGCGGTGAAAAGGGGCGGTGTGATGACGCGGGTCAGGGCCGTGCCCGCAAAAGTGCCAGCAGCGCCTCCTCGTCGGGCCGTGCGGCGACACGGATTGCTTTGCCGGCGCTGTCGCCGAAGGCGGCGGCGATGCGCGCGGAAAGGACAAAAAAACGCGTCTTTTCAAAGGCTTTTTGCAGGGCGGGTCGTCTGGCCAGGACCTGCATCGCGGCAGCGGCGTTGGCCGAATAGAGCAGCACCACATCGACCGCTTGGCCTGATAGCAGCGGCAGGGTCGCTTCGTCCGAATAGCTCACCGCAAGCGTGTCATAAGTCTCTACGGCATGGACCTGGACATACGCTGCTTCCAGCTTCTGTTCGAAGGCAGCAAACCGCACGCGCCCACAGAGATAGACGATCGTTTTGCCGGAAAAGGCGGTCGCCATGCCGTCGGCCAGCGCCTCGGCATCGCCAGGCCCCTCGCTGACCGACAGAAAACCGGCTTTGCGCGCGGCCTCGGCGGTCCTCTTGCCGACAGCATGACAAGGCAGCCTGGAAAGCGCCGCTACCAGATCTCCAGGGGCATGGCGCACGGCATTGGCGCTGGTGATGGCGACGGCTGCGACATCGTCCGGAACCGCCTTGGCATCGACCGGCAGTGCCGTCGTCTCCGTCAATGGCAGGAGAAGAGGCTCAAAACCCATTTCTTTCAGCTTTCGCGCCGTGAGCGATGCACCGGGCTCCGGTCTGGTGACCAGGATGCGAGGCATTTTCAGAGCCAGCCGTCGAAGAACTTTTCGCCGGCCCTGGCGCGAACCGCCCGCGCGGCGTCAGCCCCTATTTCAGCCGCGTCCGTGGCCTCGCCTTCCAACCGGACGTCATGCCACTCCGTGCCGTCGGGCGAGATGATCAGCCCGGCAAAGGACAGTTTCCCCCCCGACACCGTCGCATGGCCGGCGATCGGTGTGCGGCACGAGCCGTCGAGCGCGGCGAGAAACGCGCGTTCGCAGGCCAAGGCCTGGCCCGTCGGCACGTGATGGATCGCCGCAAGCATTGTCTCGATATCACGGTCGCCGACGCGCGTTTCGATGCCGATCGCGCCTTGTCCCGGCGCCGGCGGAAAATCCTCCAGCGGCATCAGGTCGGTAATCACGCCTTCGAGCCCGAGCCGCTTCAGCCCGGCATAGGCGAGAATGGTGCCCTCGGCGATGCCTTCATCCAGCTTGCGCAGCCTCGTCTGCACATTGCCGCGGAACATCACCACCTCGAAATCCGGCCGCATCCGGCGGATCAGCGCCTGGCGACGGAGCGATGACGATCCGACCTTGGCGCCATGCGGCAGATCGGCGATCCGCCTGACCGCCTTGCCTATGAAAGCGTCGCGCGCGTCCTCGCGCGGCAGGAAAGTGGAAAGCTCCAATCCGCCCGGAAGCACCGTCGGCATGTCCTTCGACGAATGCACGGCGATGTCGATACGCCCGTCGAGCAGCGCTTCCTCGATTTCCTTGGTGAACAGGCCTTTGCCGCCGGCCTCCGACAGTGGCCGGTCCTGAATACGGTCGCCGCTGGTCGAGATGGGCACCACTTCAAACGCCTGCTCGGGAAGGCCATGCGCTTTCATCAGCCGCACACGCGTCTCATGCGCCTGGGCAAGCGCCAGCGGGCTGCCGCGCGTTCCGATTTTGCAGGTTCCGATTTTCAAAGTTTGCATGGCGCGCGGTCCGTGATAACCCCCGAGCGAAATCGAGGTCTTGCCGGCCTTTTCCTAATGGGGAATAGCCTCATAAACAATCTCTTGGGATAGCGACGAATTGATCCGCGTTCTGGGTATTGAGACGAGTTGCGACGAGACCGCCGCCAGCGTCGTGGCGCTGGAGGGCGATGCCGCGCCGAAAATCCTGTCCAATGTCGTGCTCTCCCAGATCGAGGAACATGCCGCCTTCGGCGGTGTCGTGCCCGAGATCGCCGCGCGCGCGCATGTCGAGGCGCTGGACGGCATCGTCGAGGCGGCGCTCGCCGATTCGGGCGTGGCGCTGGCCGATATCGACGCGATCGCCGCAACCGCCGGTCCAGGCCTCGTCGGCGGGCTGATCGTCGGCCTGATGACGGCCAAGGCGATCGCCGCCGCGGCGAACAAGCCGCTGATCGCCGTCAACCACCTCGAAGGCCACGCCTTGACGGCGCGGCTGACCGACGGGCTCGAATTCCCCTACCTGCTGCTGCTGGTCTCCGGCGGCCACACGCAGATCCTCGCCGTGCGCGGCGTCGGCGAGTATCAGCGCTGGGCCACCACCATCGACGACGCGCTCGGCGAAGCCTTCGACAAGACCGCCAAGATGCTCGGCCTGCCCTATCCCGGCGGTCCGAATGTCGAGAAGGCGGCGCTATCGGGCAACCCGTCGCGCTTTGCCTTCCCGCGGCCGATGAAGGGCTCGGCGCAGCCCGATTTTTCCTTTTCCGGCTTAAAGACCGCCGTGCGCCAGGCGGCAACCGCGATCGAGCCCCTGAGCGACCAGGATGTCGCCGACATCTGCGCGTCGTTCCAGGCGGCGGTCGCCGATGCATTGGCCGACCGCGTTTCTCGCGCCCTGGCACGCTTTCGCGAGACATTCCCTGGCACGAAAAGCCCGTCGCTGGTCGTCGCCGGCGGCGTCGCCGCCAACCGCGCCATCAAGGCGACGCTGGAACGGCTCTGCGCCGAGGCCGGCTTCACCTTCGTCGCGCCGCCGCTGAAATTGTGCACCGACAATGCCGCGATGATTGCCTGGGCCGGCATCGAGCGGCTGCGCGCAGGCATGGCGCAGGA
This sequence comes from Mesorhizobium sp. M8A.F.Ca.ET.218.01.1.1, assembly GCF_004791165.1. Taxonomy (GTDB): domain Bacteria; phylum Pseudomonadota; class Alphaproteobacteria; order Rhizobiales; family Rhizobiaceae; genus Mesorhizobium. Next base: position 852,669 of record NZ_SRUZ01000002.1, read on the forward strand.
GAACGGCTTCGATTTCGTGCCGCGCTCGCGCTGGCCCCTGGACAGCGTCTCGACGCCAATGGTCGGCTCCGGTCGGCGCGGAGCCAAGGCATGACAGATCGGGCCACGAAGAGCGCGGGCCGGGGCAAAAGTGGCTGGCGTGTCGCCGTGCTCGGCGGCGGCGCCTGGGGCACGGCGCTGGCGCTGGCCATGCTGCGCGCCGGCCATGCCGTGCGGCTGTTCGCGCGTGACCCTGAAACCGTGGCCTCGATCGGTCGAGGCGAGAACCCACGCTACCTGCCCGGCATCGCCATCGCGCCAGGCATCGAGGCAACGAGTGACATCGAGGCGGCGCTCACTGGCGCCGATTGCGTGCTGGCGGTGACGCCGGCGCAGGCGTTGCGCGCGACTCTGGCGGCCGCGAAGGATCATATGCCGGCCGGCATTCCGCTCGTGCTCTGCGCCAAGGGCATCGAGCGCGACACCGGCGCCTTGCTGTCGGCAATCGCCCTGGAAATCCTGCCGCGAAACCCGGTCGCCGCCTTGTCCGGGCCGAGCTTCGCCAGCGATGTCGCCCGCGGCCTGCCGACGGCGGTCGTGGTGGCCGCCGGCGACGAGGCGCTCGCCGCCGACCTTGCCGCCCGTTTCTCGGCTGAAAACCTGCGCTGCTATTCGAGCGACGACCTGATCGGCGTCGAGATCGGCGGCGCCTTGAAGAACGTCTTCGCCATCGCCGCCGGCGCCGTCACCGGGGCCGGGCTCGGCGCCAGCGCCCAGGCCGCCATGGTCACGCGCGGCTTCGTCGAGCTGCGCCGCATCGGTGCCGCCTTCGGCGCCAGGCCCGAGACCCTGATGGGGCTTTCCGGCCTCGGCGACCTGCTGCTCACCTGCTCGTCCACCCAATCGCGCAATTTCGCTTATGGGCTGGCGCTCGGGCAAGGCAAGGCGCTTTCCGGGCTGCCGCTGGCCGAGGGCGTGCCGACGGCGGCCATCGCCGCCCGCATCGCCGCCGAGCGCAACATCGATGCGCCGATCATCGCCGCCGTGGCCGCCATACTGGACGGCACCATCACCGTCCGGCAGGCCGTGACGGCCTTGATGACCCGGCCGCTGAAGACCGAGACCAACGATTGACGACCATCAGGAGAAAGACATGCTGTTTGCACTGATTTGCAAGGACAAGCCCGGAAGCCTGCAGGTGCGCGTTGATACGCGGCCCGCGCATGTCGCCTTTCTCGAGGCGCTGAATGGCGAGAAGAAGCTGGCCTTCGCCGGCCCGTTCCTCGATGCTGATGGCAAGCCGAACGGCACGCTCGCCGTGATCGAAGCGCCCGATATGGCCGGAGCGCAGGCGCTGTCGGCCGCCGACCCCTATGCCAAGGCGGGGCTGTTCGAGAGCGTCGAAATCCGCCCGTGGAACTGGGTCTTCAACAAGCCGGCGGCCGGCTAACCGGCAGGAGAACGAAAATGAACTACTGGCTGTTCAAATCCGAACCCTCGGTTTTCTCCTTCGAGGCGTTGAAGGCCAAGGGCAAGGCCGGCACCCAATGGGACGGCGTGCGCAACTACGCCGCCCGCAACAACATGAAGGCCATGCAGATCGGCGATCTCGGCTTCTTCTACCATTCCAACGAGGGGCTGAACGTGGTCGGCATCGCCGAGGTCTGCGCGCTGGCCCATCCCGACACCACATCGGATGATCCGCGCTGGGAGTGTGTCGACATCCGCGCCGTCAGGGACGTGCCGAACCCGCCGACGCTGGAAGACGTCAAGGCCAATCCAAAACTGGCCGAGATGGCGCTGGTGCGGCTCGGACGGCTTTCCGTGCAGCCGGTGACCCCGGCCGAATGGAAGGAAGTCTGCCGCATGGGCGGCCTGACGCCTGCGCCGTGACGGCGCTCACCTCCGACAGCGCCAGGCAGTTCATTCTCGACAACACGGCGCTGATGGCGCCGCCGCATGTACCGGAGATTCTTCTCCACCTCGCCGACGAAGCGCACGATCTTTGGCAGCGGACCGAGGACGAACTGGTCGAGATCGGCCTGCCGCCGCCCTTCTGGGCTTTTGCCTGGGCCGGCGGCCAGGGCCTCGCCCGCTATGTCATCGACCATCCCGCCATGGTGCGAGGCAAGCGCGTGCTCGACTTCGCCTCGGGTTCCGGCCTCGTCGCCATCGCCGCCGCGAAGGCCGGTGCGGCGGCCGTGACCGCCGCCGACATCGACCCGTTCTGCGCCACCGCGGTTCGTCTCAACAGCGAGGCCAATGGTGTTCCGATCGAATTCCTCGGCGCGGACTGTATCGGCACCGATGCGGGCTGGGACGTGGTCCTGGCTGGCGACGTCTTCTACGACAAACCCTTCGCCGATCGGCTGATGCCGTGGTTTTCGGCGCTCAAACGGCGTGGCGCCGACATCCTGGTCGGCGATCCCGGCCGGTCCTATCTGCCGCGGTCGGGGCTGGCGCCGCTTGGCGTCTATCAGGTGCCGGTGACACGGGCGCTCGAGGATGCCGAGGTCAAACGTACGACCGTGTGGCGACTGCTTGACGCCATCGCCGAACAGGCGTTTCCATAAACCGCATCTGGAGGGGGAAGCTCATGGATTTTTCAGCAGTGAACTGGATGGCGGTGGTCGCCGCCGCCGTCGTCGCATGGCTGTTCGGCGCCGCCTGGTACATGGCGTTGAGCAAGCCCTGGCTGAAGGCCGCCAAGCTCGATCCGGCGACGATGAAGAAATCGCCGCTGCCCTTCGTCATCTCCTTCATCGCGGAACTGATTATGGCGCTGGTCATGGCCCTGGTCGTCGGCGCGATTACGGGTGGTGAGCCGACCTGGCTGGCGGGGCTGATCTTCGGCTTCGTGCTTTGGCTGGGTTTCGTCGCCACGACGCTGTCGGTCAACCATCGCTACGAGAATTTCGGCTGGGACCTGACCCTCATCGATGGTGGCCATTGGCTCGGCGTGCTGCTGATCATCGGTGTGGTGATCGGCTGGTTCGGCGCCGTCGCGGCCTGAATGGAGCGCTAGTTTTGATGGCGGACGAAACCGGCTTTCCGCGCGACCTGGTGTTCAGCCGGATCTGTCATGTCAAGAATGGCTATGACGACCGGCGCCGGCATATCGTGCGCGAGTTCGAGCGGCGCGGCGTGCCGGTCACCTTCTACACCGACTGGGACCAGCCTGACATCACGCCCGATATCCGGGCCGAACTGGTCGCTCCAGACTTTACACACCCGGCGGCTGTCTCGCTGGCGCTGAAGCATGTCGGCATCTGGCGTGATTTCCTCGAAACCGACCAGCCCTATTGCCTGGTGTTCGAGGATGACGTCTTCCTCGCTCGCGACTTTGTCGCCAAGTTCCGGCAGGGGCTCGCCGAACTCGGCGATCCCAACCGCAAGGCCGTCATCTATCTCGGCAATGGAAGCAACTACTACACGCCGAGCTGGAAATTGCGCAAAGGCCAGAAGCTTTACCCGGCGCTCCATGCCCGCTGCGCCGATTCCTACCTGATCACCCGGCCGGTCGCCGAAGCCCGTTGCAACTGGATTGCGCAAAACAAGATATACACGGCCATCGACCACCAGATCGAACAGATGGACGAGAAGCTCGGTGTTGAAATGCTGTGGTTCGAGCGGCCGATCGTCGAGCAGGGCAGCGAGAACGGCGCTTTCCAAACGTCCGTCGCCGGCAAGAGACAGCCGCTTCTCTACAAGAAGCTGAAATGGAACGTGAAAAAGTACCGGCGCATGATCTTCGGCCACAACGCCCGGTCCTAAGGAAGGCCGAACCTCGCGAAGCCGCCTACAGCTTGTCCGCGCTGCGCGTCCTCGCCACCTCCTCCAGAATCCATTCGCGGAAGGCGACGATACGGGGATCCTCGGCTGTCGCCTGCGGATAGACAAGGAAATAGGCGAATTCCGGCGCAACCCTGATGCTGAGCTCGAAGGGCCGCACCAGCCGGCCCTCGGACAGGTCGTTTGCCACCATGGCGAAATCGGCGAGCGCGACGGCATTGCCGTCGAGCGCCGCCTGGACAGCATCCGTGGACGTGCCGAAGACGACGGTGCGGCTGTCGTCGAAATCGTTGATGCCGGCCGCCGCCATCCACATGCGCCAGTTCGGCCATGTCACGCCCTGGCGTGCCCATTCGATATGGGCAAGCGTGTGGTTGAACAGGTCGCGCGGCTCGCGCAGGGGCGGCCCGGACGCCAGGAGGCCCGGACTGCACACGGGAATGATGATGTTGTCGAACAGGCGATGCGCGCAGAGCCCCGGATATTTGCCGGCGCCGAAGCGGATGCCGACATCGACGTCGTCGAGATCAAAATCGCGCAAGCCATAGGCGATGTCGAACCTGAGTTCGATGCCCGGCCGCAGTTTGCGGAAATTTTCGACGCGCCGCATCAGCCATTTCGCCGCGAACTGGGCATCCAGCGTCACTTTCAGGAATTCGGTGCCGCGCGCCATCTTGCGCGCCCGCATCACCGCCCGGCCAAGCAGGTCGAGCGTGTCGGTCGCTGCCTCGTACAGCACCGCGCCCGCTTCCGTCAGTCGGATGGTGCGGCTGGTGCGGGTGAACAGCACGATGCCGAGCTGATCCTCGATTTCCTTGATCTGGTGGCTGACGGCGGCGGGCGTCAGGCCGAGCTCGTCGGCGGCGCGGGTGAAATTGAGGTGCCGGGCCGCCGCCTCCAGCGTTCTCAGCGCCCGCGTTCCCGGCAACAGGGCCGCCATCAGCGCCCGGCCCGATCGAAGCGATCCATGAAGCCTCAATCCTCAAATAAAACTTGATGATGAGAAAAGAACTACTCGTTTCTCGTTTGTTTTTCAATCCGGCATGATTGCAGCATCAAAACACCATCAAACCGGATTTGATGTCTGGAGTATAGGAATCCCATCATGTCTCACATCGTTCTTCACCCTGCATACATCGCCCGGCCAAGCTGGCTGTCGGCTGCCCGTGATTGGCTGCGGCAGGCCAGGGTCGCGATCAATCTTGCCCACCAGGACGTCGAGGACCTGTCCGACCGCCAGTTGCGCGATATCGGCGCCGCCCGCAAGGACATCGCGAAGGCCATGGACCGTGAGACCGGCCGGCTGGGCCTTCTCGACATCGGCTGGCAGCGGAATAGGAAGAGGTAGGGAGTAGGGAGTAGGGAGTTGGGAGTAGGGAGTAGGGAGTAGGGAGTAGGGCAGATGATGCGGCCTGGGCGTGCCTGCTCCTACTGAAGACTTTCCCTATTCCCTATTCCCTATTCCCTATTCCCTATTCCTCACCTCACCACCCTCACCACCGTCCGGTCCGACAGCAGCGGCAAAAGCCGCGCCATCGTGCGCGCGGTCACCGCCACGCAACCTTCCGTCGGCGTAAAGCCGGGGCGTGCCAGGTGGAAGAAGATGGCGCTGCCGCGCCCGCGGCGGCGCGGCGCGATATTCCAGTCGAGCACCAGGCAGGCGTCATAGAGCCGGTCGTCGCGCCGCATGCGTTCGTGGCTGGCGCCATAGGGAATCCTGACCGGCCTGTTATAGTTGCGGTCGTCTGGTACCTCGCACCAGCCGAGATCCGGCCCGATCGGCGCCATAGCCAGCCGCGTCTTGCGGCCGGCGGCAAACTGATCCCCCCGAAAATAGCCCGCCAGGATGCGCATCGAAGCGAGCGGCGTGGCGCCGTCGCCTTCCCGCTTGCCGGACGAGATGCCGCCGCGCCCGAGCGCGCACGCAAACACCGTTTTGCCGGCCTGCAGCAGGCCTTGGCTTGGGTGGCCGGGCCTCGCCCGCACGGTCAGTACGGGCAGCCCTTTTGCCAAAATTGCGCCGGCTGCATTGCGATCGCGTTTTTTCTTGTATGATCGTGCCACGGAACAAATCACTGTGATCGGCTATTGTGCCGGCCAGCTTCCGCATAAATACGCAGCGGTCAACTGAATTCACTTTTCAAAACAACGGATTGATCCATGACCTCACGTACCATCCTGATCGTCGACGACGATGACGACCTGCGCGGCACATTGGTCGAGCAACTGTCCCTCTACGAGGAATTCGACGTGCTGCAGGAATCCACTGCGGCAAAAGGCGTCACCGCTGCGCGCGGCGGGCTCATCGATCTGCTCATCATGGATGTCGGCTTGCCCGACATGGATGGCAGGGAAGCGGTGAAGATCCTGCGCAAGGGCGGCTACAAGGCGCCCATCATCATGCTGACCGGCCACGACACCGATTCGGACACGATTCTGGGCCTCGAGGCCGGCGCCAACGACTATGTGACCAAGCCGTTCCGCTTCGCGGTGCTGCTTGCCCGTATCCGGGCGCAGTTGCGCCAGCACGAGCAGAGCGAGGACGCGACCTTCTCGGTCGGCCCCTACACCTTCAAGCCCAGCCAGAAACTGCTCATTGACCCGCGCGGCGGCAAGGTGCGGCTGACGGAAAAGGAGGCCTCGATCATCAAATATCTCTATCGCGCCGACCAGAAGGTGGTAACGCGTGACGTGCTGCTGGAGGAAGTGTGGGGATACAATTCCGGCGTCACCACGCACACGCTGGAAACCCATGTCTACCGTCTGCGCCAGAAGATCGAGCGTGATCCTTCCAATGCCGAAATTCTTGTGACAGAAAGCGGCGGCTACAAGCTGGTTCCTTAAACATTTCACTATCCAATGAGCGGTCTGGACGGGGCCGTTTTCGGGTACGATCCTGTTGGAGGGGGATTCAGGAAGCGTACCGCAGAGGAGGGATTGGACTGACCGTTCGGGGACACAGCTAGATGGCGCTGGATGACGACATCCGCATCCTGTCCGCCGTGAGGCTTTTCGAGGGCTTCACGCAGGAACAGCTGCGCCTGCTCGCCTTCGGTGCCGAGACCACTTTGGTGCAGGCGGACCACAAGCTTTATCGCGAGGACGACGTGGCCGACTCGGCCTATGTCGTGGTCAGCGGGCTCATCGTGCTCTATCGCGAGCAAGATGGCGAGCGCATCCCGATTGGAAAAGTCGGCCCCGGCACGATGCTCAGCGAACTGGCGCTGATCGCCGACACCAACCGGCTGACCAGCGCCTCGGCCGAAATCAACTCGGAAGTGATAAGGCTGAGCCGCAAGATGTTCCGGCGCATCCTCGAGGAGTATCCGGAATTGGCGGTGAAACTGCACCAGCGCATCTCCGAGGAATTCCACGACATGATCCGCCGCATCGAGGAACTGGCCCCGCGCTTTTCGGGTTGAGGCACAACCAGCGGAACCACACTACATTCGTCGCGAAACCTACGTGGCACTAATCCAGATCAAACCTGGCGATGACCGGCACATGGTCCGAAGGCCGGTCCCAGCCACGTGCCTGCCGGAGGATCTCATAGCCGGCAAAATCAGGCACCAGGTTTGGCGACGACCAGACATGGTCGAGCCGTCGGCCGCGATTGGACGCCTCCCAATCCTGCGCACGATAGCTCCACCAGGTGTAGAGCTTCTGTTCCGAAGGCACGTTGAGCCGCATCAGGTCGACCCAGCCGCCGGCGAGCCGCATCGCCTCGAAGTTTTCGGTCTCGACCGGCGTGTGGCTGACCACGTTGAGCAATTGCTTGTGCGACCAGACATCATGCTCCAGCGGCGCGATATTGAGGTCTCCGACCAGCACCGAGGCCGACACCTCGTCATGCTCGGCCCGGATGGCATTCATCTCGGCGACGAAATCGAGCTTGTGCCTGAACTTCCTGTTGATCTCGGGATCCGGTTCGTCGCCGCCCGCGGGAACGTAGAAATTGTGCAGCAGGATTGTCTTGCCGCCGGCCCGCACCGTCACCGACAGATGCCGGCTGTCCTCGATATCGCAGAAGCGGCGCCTTTCGACGACCTCGATCGGCCGCCGCGCCACCGTCGCCACGCCGTGATAGCCCTTCTGGCCATGGAAGGCGATGTAGGGATAGCCGACCTTGCGAAAGGCTTTTTCGGGAAAGAGCTCGTCCGGGACCTTGGTTTCCTGCAGGCAAAGCACATCGGGCGCATACTCATCGAGCAGGCGTTCGATGATCGGCATGCGCAGGCGCACGGAGTTGATGTTCCAGGTCGCGATCGAAAAGGGCATGCGGAGGAGTCCGGCGAGAGATCGCCGAACTACTGCCAGCCGCACGCCGGAAAGACAAGCGAGGCGACGAAACCTACCTGGTTTTCGTGTTCAGCTCGCGATTGGCCGTATAGTCGATGGCGAAGGTGTCCGGCGCGAAACTGACGCCTTCCTTGGTGTTGAAGATCATCACCGTCGTGTCCTTGCCCTGCGCGTCGGTAATCGTCCACTGCCGCAGGTCGTAGGTTTTCGGGTCGAACATCATGGTGATTCGCGCATTGCCGAAAACCGACCTGTCGGAGAGTTGGATGGTGGTGAGGTCGTCCTCTTCCTTGACGCTCTTGACGCGGTCGCCGGAGAGGTCGATGCGGTCGTCGAGCAGCAGCTTCAGCGGCGTCTTTGATAGCGGATAAAGGTCCGACGTGTTCAGTTTCTTGTTGAGGATGGCAACTGATCTGCCGTCGGAAATCACCCGGAAATTCGAAGCTCCGTCATAATTGAAGCGGATCTTGCCCGGCCGTTCCAGGAAGAATTTGCCGCCGGTCTGCTCGCCTTTGGGGCCGAACTGGACGAATTCGCCGCTCATCGATTTGACCGCTGAGAAATGGTCGGCGATCTTTTGCGCCGCCGGAGGCGCGGCCGCCTGCGCCGAGGCCAGCAGCTCGAATCCGGGCACCACGTTGAGGGCGGCGGCACCGGCGAACACAAGACCGAGGCCAAGCAACTGGCGGCGTGTCGGGGCAAGATCGCTGAGCGCTGAAAGATCGTTTTTCATATCGGTCACTCTCGTTTGATTCCTGATTTGGTCGCTGTCGTGAACCCCCAGTTGGGCTGAAGTTTGGCGAGGCGATCGCTGCTCAATCGCTTGAACGCGCCAGCAGGTTCAAAGTTGCCGCGAACTCCCACCAGCTAGAATTTGTCGTCTTCGGTCGGCACCAGGATTTCGCGTTTTCCGGCATGGTTGGCCGGGCCGACAATGCCTTCCTTTTCCATCTTCTCGATGATCGAGGCGGCCCTGTTATAGCCGATGCCCAGACGCCGCTGGATGTAGCTGGTCGAGGCCTTGCCGTCTCGCAGCACCACCGAGACCGCTTGATCGTAGGGATCGTCGGAATCCTCGAAATTGCCACCGCTTCCGCCACCGGAACCGCCCTTTCCGGACGGCTCGTCGTCGTCCTCGCCGTCATCCTCGGTGATGGCGTCGAGATATTCCGGCACGCCCTGCAGCTTCAGGTGCCCGACGATCTTCTCGACCTCGTCATCGGAGACGAACGGCCCGTGCACGCGCTGGATGCGGCCGCCACCGGCCATGTAGAGCATGTCGCCCATGCCGAGCAGCTGCTCGGCGCCCTGCTCGCCCAAAATGGTGCGGCTGTCGATCTTCGACGTCACCTGGAAGGAGATGCGGGTCGGGAAATTGGCCTTGATGGTGCCGGTGATGACATCGACCGAGGGACGTTGCGTCGCCATGATGACATGGATGCCGGCGGCGCGCGCCATCTGCGCCAGGCGCTGGACGGCGCCTTCGATGTCCTTGCCGGCGACCATCATCAGGTCGGCCATTTCGTCGATGATGACAACGATATAGGGCATCGGCTCGAGATCGAGATTCTCGGTCTCGTAGATCGCCTCGCCGGTCTGGCGGTCGAAGCCGGTCTGTACCGTGCGCGAGATCTTTTCGCCCTTCTTCTCGGCCTGTTGGACGCGGGCGTTGAAACCGTCGATGTTGCGCACGCCGACCTTGGACATCTTGCGGTAGCGGTCCTCCATCTCGCGCACGGTCCATTTCAGCGCCACCACGGCCTTCTTCGGATCGGTCACGACCGGCGTCAAAAGATGCGGAATGCCGTCATAGACGGAGAGTTCGAGCATCTTCGGATCGATCATGATCAGCCGGCATTCCTGCGGCGTGAGCCGGTAGAGCAGCGACAGGATCATCGTGTTGATGGCGACCGACTTGCCCGAACCGGTGGTGCCGGCGACCAGCACGTGCGGCATCTTGGCGATGTCGACGATGACGGCCTCGCCGTTGATGGTCTTGCCCAGCGCCAGCGCCAGCTTGGCCTTGGTGGTCTCGAAATCGCGGCTGGCCATGATCTCCCTGAGATAAACCGTCTCGCGCTTGGCGTTTGGCAGTTCGATGCCGATGGCGTTGCGGCCGGGTACCACGGCGACGCGGCACGCAATCGCGCTCATCGAGCGGGCGATGTCGTCGGAAAGGCCGATGACGCGCGACGACTTGATGCCCGGTGCGGGTTCGAGCTCATAAAGGGTGACGACCGGACCCGGGCGAACGGCGATGATCTCGCCCTTGACGCCGAAATCCTCCAGCACGCCTTCGAGCAGGCGCGCGTTCTGTTCCAGCGCGTCCTTGGAAAGACTTGGGTCGCGCGCGACGTTCTTGGGTTCGGACAGGAAATGCAGCGACGGCATTTCGAACGTGTCCGAACCGATCAGCGAGGTCTGCGCCTCGCGCTGGACGCGGGCGCCAGGCACGGGTCGCGCCGCCGGCGCCTCGACCCGGGTGGCGGCATCGGAACGGAATTGCTGGACCTTGGCAGTGGGGGCACGCCGCTGGGCGACGGGCTCGTCGTCGAAATCCATGTCCTCGTCGTCGCGGCCGAAGACATCGTCGTCGGCCGGATCGACGGAGACGCCGCGGTCGTTCACCATGGCGGCGAAGAATTCCGGTTCGACACGGGCGCGGCCGTCCTGGCTCATGCGGGATTCGGCGAACTCGGCCGACTCGACCCGTTCGGCGGCACGTCGCCAAGCACTGGCGCGTGGCTCCATCTCCGGCTCGAACTCATCGCGCTCCTGCCTGCGGCGCACCGCGCGGCGATGCATCCACGCGCGCAACGACAGCCACCAATGGGTGATGGCGCCGAGCGCCAATATGCCCTCGTCACCCTCGTCCTCGTCATTGTCGAAGAGAAGCTCGTCCTCGCGCGGGTCCGCCGCGGCCGGTTCTTCCATCACGGCGAAGCCGTTCTTGCGCCCGATCAGCGCCGCGCCATAGGCGAACAGCCAGAGCGCCGGTGCAGCCAGCAATATGGCGAGCACGCTGGCGACCAGTCCGGTCGGATAGCCGCCGATGAGGACGCCGGGAATCTTGAGCACCATGTCGCCGAAGACGCCGCCGAGGCCGGTAGGCAGCGGCCAGGTCTTGGGCGGAACCACGCAGCCCGCGATCGCGGCGGCGAGCAGCGCAAAACCGAACCAGAACAGCCCGCGCTTGGGCAGCCGGTCGACGCCGCGCGCCGAAAACAGCAGATAGCCCCAGACGACGGCCGGAACCAGCGCGGCAACCGCGGCAAGGCCGAAGAACTGCATCGCAAGGTCGGAGAAGACCGCGCCGGCATAGCCCATGGCGTTGGTGACGGTGTTGGCGGTGGCGTGCGAGAAGCTCGGGTCGGCGACGTTCCAGGTCGCGAGGCTTGCGACGGCGAAGGCGGTGAACGCGAACAGGCCGGCGCCGACCAGCCGGCCGACCTGGCGCCGCGCGAATGCCTGGATGCCGCCCCCGGTATCGGTCAGCGCGAGCGGTGCTGAAGCCCCTGAACGCATGCTCTTCCCCGTCTTGATTGCCTGGCCCGAGCGCATGACGCACTCCGGCAGATTCGGATGCCAGACTAGGCGTGGGAAGGTTAAGGGCGCATTAACTATAAGGCTGCGGCGATCGTCCTTTCGACATCGACACCTCCAGCGCTCGCGTCACATGAAAATGGCGGGCGCTTCGGCCCGCCATCCATTGGTCGGGTCGGCCGTGCGTTTACTTGTTGGCGCCGCCGAGCATCTTCACATTGGCGCAGAACTCGGCGTGCGGCTTGCTCATCGCCGCGTCCTGGCATTCCTTCATCATGGCGTCCTGCTTCTCCTTCGGCATGGCTATGAAAGCTGCCTTGAATTCCTCCATCGGCTTCATGGTTTTCATGCTGGAATCGGTGAAGAACGGCGCCATGTTGTCCGGCTCGTCCAGTGCGCCGGCAAATGCAAAGCCGCTGACCATGGAAAGCGCGAGTGCCCCGAGGCAGATATCCTTGAGGTTCATGAGCAAATTCCTTCCCTATGTTTCGAAACACGAGCGTCAGAACGACGGGCGCCTCCACAGTTCGGAGACAGGGCGGTCGATGTTTCCTCGAAAATCTCCTTCACGCGAACGTGATTGCGCGAAGTTGATCTCCACCAGAAAGAAGAATTGCCAAAAAAGAGGCCCGGAGCGATCCGGGCCTCAAGGCGTGAGTCCCTTTCGAGGACGTCACGACGGGATGCTTTTCAAAGCAATTCCAGGAAAAGTGCTTTTGCGGTTTTCCGTCCGGAATTGCGTAAAAACAAAGAACTCGTGCAATTCCAGGAAAAGTGCTTTCGCGGTTTTCCGTCCGGAATTGCGTAAAAACAAAGAACTCCAGCAATTCCAGGAAAAGTGCCTTTGCGATTTTCCGGAAGTGCCTGGAGGTACGGGGCCGGCGGGAGGAGGGTTCCGCCGGCCCCGTGGCAAGGATGCCTTACGGCACCACTTCGCCATGCTGGGAAATGTCGAGGCCTTCGACCTCTTCCTGGGTCGTGGGACGCAGGCCGACCAGCGCCTTGACGACGTAGAGGATGACGAAGGTGGCAACCGCCGTCCAAATAATGGTGACGGCGACACCGTAGATCTGCTTGCCGAGCGAAGCGCCCGACGAGAGGCTGTTGATCGCCGGGTCGGCGAGCACGCCGGTCAGCAAGGCGCCGATCACGCCGCCGACGCCATGCACGCCGAAGGCATCGAGCGAGTCGTCATAGCCGAACATGTGCTTCACCTTGACCGCCGAGAGGTAGCAGACGACGCCGGCGACGATGCCGACGATGAAGGCGCCGGTCGGATTGACGAAACCGGAAGCCGGCGTCACCGCGACGAGGCCGGCCACGGCGCCCGAGATGATGCCGAGCACGGAAGGCTTCTTGGCGATGATCCATTCGGCGAACATCCAGGCCAGAGCCGCGGCGGCTGTGGCGACCTGGGTGTTGAGCATGGCGGCACCGGCAAGGCCGTCGGCCGCCAGTTCCGAACCGGCGTTGAAGCCGAACCAGCCGACCCACAGCAGCGATGCGCCGATGACCGAATAGACAAGGTTGTGCGGTGCCATGTTGGTGGTGCCATAGCCTTCGCGCTTGCCGAGCACCAGCGCGCAGACGAGGCCCGCTACACCGGCATTGATGTGGACGACCGTGCCGCCGGCGAAGTCGAGAACGCCAGCCGTACCGAGGAAGCCGCCACCCCAGACCCAATGCGCGATCGGCACGTAGACGACCAGCAGCCACAGCGCCATGAAGATCAGCAGTGCCGAGAACTTGAAGCGTTCGGCGAAGGCGCCGGCAATCAGCGCCGGCGTGATGATGGCGAAGGTCATCTGGAACATCGAGAAGACGAATTCAGGGATGTTGGCCACACCCGGCAGCCACAGGCTCGCGGTGGTGATGCCGTGGTGGAAGAATTTCGAGGTGCCGCCGAGATAGGCATTCATGCCGCCGCCGTCGGAGAAGGCCAGCGAATAGCCGAACATGAACCACAGCACCGTCACCAGGCAGGTGATGGCGAAGCTCTGCATGATGGTGGCAAGCACGTTCTTCTTGCGCACCATGCCGCCGTAGAACAGCGCCAGGCCCGGGATGGTCATCATCAGCACCAGCGCCGTCGAGGTCAGCATCCAGGCGGTGTTGCCGGTATCGAGCACCGGGGTCGGAGCGGCAGCCGGCGCGGCAGCCGCCGCAGCGGGTGCGGCTTCCTGCGCGAAGGCGGCGACGCTGCCCAACGCTGCGAGAGCGAGCGAGCCCAGCAGGGCCGCCCGTCCCGTCGTCTTCAAGGTGGAAGGAATATTCATTGAACTCTCCATTGGAATACGTGTTCGCCGCTCAGAGTGCGTCGGTGTCTGTTTCGCCGGTGCGGATGCGCACGGCCTGGTCGATGCCGAAAACGAAGATCTTGCCGTCGCCGATCTGACCGGTCTTGGCTGCGGCGGTGATGGCTTCGACGGCCTTGTCGACCATGTCGGCCGCGACCGCGACTTCGATCTTGATCTTCGGCAGGAAGGAGACCGCGTATTCCGCCCCGCGATAGATTTCCGTATGTCCCTTCTGACGCCCGTAGCCTTTGACTTCGGTGACGGTCAGGCCCTGGATGCCGACGGCGGTGAGCGCCTCGCGCACCTCGTCCAGCTTGAACGGCTTGATGATTGCCATCACGATTTTCATAAGGTTTCACCCTTTGCTGTTGCGGTCCCCCGCGTTTGCACACCTTCACCGATCCCGAGGAGCCGGAGAGTGCCCCCAAGGATTCAAGCTCCGTGCCAAGTGCCGAAGCAGGGTATTAACCTGTTGTAAACAAAGGGAATGGAGTGGCCGGAACCGGCAGGTGCTGGCGCCTGCGGTGCATCATATGCTCAAAAATTATGCAATTTTTCGAAATTGCCTATTTTGCCGGCTTTGGGAGTGACCCCGAAAAGGCGAGGCTGGGTTTCGGAAAAGATCATGCTCAAACAAGACCCGCAAAGTGCTCAACGCTTGAGCCGGATCAGGCCTTCCTGTGCCATCGAGGCAATCAGCGTGCCGTCACGGGCATAGAGCGTGCCGCGGCTGAAACCGCGCGATCCCGAGCTCGAGGGACTGTCCTGTGCATAGAGCAGCCAGCCATCGAGCGAATGCGGCCGGTGGAACCACATCGAATGGTCGAGGCTGGCGGCCTGGATGTCGGGATCGAACAGGCCGCGCCCATGCGCGAAGGTCGAGGTGTCGAGCAGCGTCATGTCGGAGAGATAGGCGAGCAGCACCGACTGCAGCGCGCGGTCGTCGGGGACCGGACCGGCAAGGCGGATCCAGACATTCTGCCGGGGCGGCAGCTTGTCGCGGCTTTCATAGTGCTGGAGATTGACGGGTCTCAGTTCCAGCGGCCGCTCGCGCGCCCAGAAACGGCGCACCGCTTCCGGCACCCGGTCGGCAGTTTCGAGCAGCTGGCGCTGCGTCTTCAGCCCTTCCGGCGGCGGCACGTCGTCGGGCAGCGCGAACTGATGCTCGAGCCCTTTCTCGTCGACCTGGAACGAAGCCTCCAGCGAAAAGATCGCCTGTCCGTGCTGGATCGCCAGCACGCGCCGCGTGGTGAAGGAACCGCCGTCGCGGATGCGGTCGACCTCGTAGATGATCGGCACCTTGATGTCGCCCGGGCGCATGAAATAGCCGTGCAGCGAATGCACGAAACGGTCCGGCTCCACCGTGCGCTGCGCCGCCACCAGCGCCTGGGCGATGGTCTGGCCGCCGAACACGCGCTGCCACTCCACCTGGGGGCTGCGACCACGATACAGATTGTGTTCCAGCCTCTCGAGGTCGAGAATGCGCAGAAGCTCGTCGATCGCCGCCGTCATGTTTTGTGACCTCGCCGCAAAATTGCTATGGCGGTTTCCGACAGGAAGAACGAGCCGTCAAGGGCGCGAGCCCCCGGGCGGCGCGCAAAGGGTCGCCGAGAGAAGGAGCCAGGACAATGGAAGGCAAGGCCGACGCCAAGACCAGATCCGGGCTCGATGTTCTCGTCGCCGGTGCCGGCTATGTCGGCCTGGCCGCCGCCGTCTCGCTGAAGCAGGCACGGCCGGGCCTCGCCGTGGCGCTGGTCGATGCGGCGCCCGCCGGATCCTGGCAAAGGGATGGCCGCGCCTCGGCCATCGCCGCGGCCGCGTGCCGCATGCTCGACCAGCTCGGCGTCTGGGCCGAAATCGCGCCGAGGGCGCAAGCGATCACCGAGATGATCATCACCGATTCACGCAGCGCCGATCCGGTGCGCCCGGTTTTCCTGACCTTCGGCGGCGAGGTGGCGCCGGGCGAACCCTTCGCGCACATGGTCGCCAACCGGGCGTTGAACGGCGCCTTGCGGGCCAAAGCCGAAAAGCTCGGCATCGACATCATCGAAGGCGTGGCGGTGCAAGGTTTTGAGACCAATGGCGCCGGCATCACGGTGCACCTGGCCGACGGCGCCACGTTGACGGCGCGGCTGCTGGTTGCCGCCGACGGTGTCAATTCGAAACTGCGCGACATGGCCGGCATCAAGACGGTCAAGTGGGAATACGGCCAGTCCGGCATCGTCTGCACCGTCGCTCACGAGCGGCCGCACAATGGTCGCGCCGAAGAGCATTTCCTGCCCGCCGGCCCCTTCGCCACGCTGCCGCTGAAACCCGACGAGGACGGCACCAACCGTTCATCGATCGTCTGGGTCGAACGGACTGAAGACGCCAAAATGCTCGTGGAAGGCGACGATCTCGTCTTCGAGCATGAACTCGAACAGCGCTTCGGCCTCAAGCTGGGAGAAATCCGCGTCGCCGACAAGCCGCGCGCCTGGCCGCTCGGCCTCACCATCGCGCGCGCCTTCGTCGCGCCGCGCATCGCACTTGCCGGCGACGCCGCGCACGGCATCCATCCGATCGCCGGCCAAGGCCTCAATCTCGGCTTCAAGGATGTAGCCGCACTTGCCGAGGTGATCGTCGAGGCCGACCGGCTCGGCCAGGACATCGGCGCGCTCGACGTGCTGGAGCGCTACCAGCAATGGCGCCGTTTCGACACGGTGCAGATGGGCATCACGACGGATGTGCTGAACCGGTTGTTTTCCAACGACATCACCCCGCTGCGCACCGTCCGCGACATCGGCCTCGGCCTCGTCGAACGCATGCCACGGCTGAAGGAGTTCTTCATCCGCCAGGCATCGGGCCTTTCCGCCGGCACGCCAAGGCTGCTGAAGGGCGAGGCGATCTGAACCTGCCCAGCTTCGTCATCAATCACCAAGGTCTGCGAACTGCCGATGGACCCAAGGGTCCTAGTTCACTTCAAAACCGAGCTTCTGGCGCAGTCGCAGCATGCGCTGGTCCGGTATCTTCAGGCTCCGCTCTCCGCCCTGAGCAACCCGGTTCAGCATCTGCAGCAGATCGTCCCGTTCGCTCGGGTCGAGGCGCTCGCGCAAGAAGGGTGCTAGCTTGTCGATGACAATGGTGGTGTCGTCTATTTGCGAGGCAGCCCACTTGGCATAGACAACCGCCTCGTCGGTCTTCTTCTGGCCGGCCGCGATCTGCGAAATCACCTCGCGAATGACGGCCTCGCGCTGCGGCAGAACCGGGCCATCTTCCGAAACTATCGCGGTGATCAGCGTCGCGGCGGCCACAACCGGATCGTCGATCGCCGTCAGCGGCGAGAGCGCGGCCTGCTTGCGCAGTTTCTTGCGCCTGATGTTGCCTTGCACGCGCCCGACGACGTCGGCGACCTCGCGCGCGGCGTCGTTCATCGCCTTCATCCGGTACCACCAGAACGCCGCCGCGCCGAGCACGCCAAGGACAGCAATCAGGAAAGGCATGTCCAAATCCCCCGAAAATCCCGGCGACGATAGGAGAACTGTCGCGTTGCTTCAACACGCAAGAGTTGCCTCTAACGAAGAAAAAACAATTCGTGGCTGGTGAAGCTTAGGCGGGTAAACAAGCCGGTTCGCGCCATCGAAGCCGGGGGCCGCCTATGACCCCGGTATGTCGTAGACGGCCCGAACCTCGATCGTGCCGATTTCGGCCAGCGGAATGCCGGCGGCAATGTCCAGCGCCTCGTCGAGATTTTCGGCCTCGACCATGACGAAGCCAAGCAACTGCTCCTTGGTTTCGGCGAAGGGCCCATCGATGATCAACCGCTTGCCCGTGCGACGGCGCACGGTCTTGGCTGTCGTCACCGATTGCAGTGCCTGCGCGACGATCAGCTTGCCTTGTTGATCCAATGACCTGTCGTAGGCCAGCGAGTCGGCGTCGAGTTTGGCCGACCTTTCGGCGGTAAGTGCATAAAGATCTTTTTCCTCACCATAGACCAGACAGACATATTTCATTTCAAGCTCCCTTCCTGCGCCAAACCATAGGATGCGGCGACAACCATGTCAGCCTTGCGGTCGACCGCCGCCGCATGATCGAGAAGGCATGCCGCGACCACAATGATGGCAACAGCGGCCAGCAGCCTGCCGAAGCCGGACGCCGGCGGGTCCAGCCAGAAGTCTTCCTCTCGCTCAGGCCCGCGGCCCGGCCTCTTCCACAGCGCGAAAAACAGATTGTCCATGTGAACCTCCATCCGGCCACAATTCCCGTGGCCGCCCGCAGGACGGTCGGCCCGGATGGAAGCCGACATTTTTGCATGCATATTTTTTCCCGGAAGAAGGGGGCCGTCATCGCGCCGTGGTGCAAACAGCGCAGTGGTCTTCGCGCACGCCCGCGCTATAGTTGGCCTGACGCTGGCTCACCCACGACAAAGTTCACGACAACCCAGGAGGACTCCATGGACCGCACCGCAAACGCCGTCTGGAAAGGCAATCTGAAAGAAGGCAAGGGCACGCTCGACACGCAGAGCGGAACCCTGAAGGGTACGCCCTATTCGTTCAAGGCGCGCTTCGAGGACGAAAGCGGCAAATCCGGCACCAATCCGGAAGAGTTGATCGCCGCCGCCCATGCCGGCTGCTACGCCATGCAGCTCTCGCATTTCCTGGCCGAGAACGGCACGCCGGCGGAAGAACTCGACGCCAAGGCCGTGGTGACGCTGGTTCCCGGCACCGGCATCACCGGCAGCGCGATCACGCTGGTCGGCAAGGTGCCCGGCATCGATGCGGCGAAGTTCAAGGAACTGGCCGAGAAGGCCAAGGCCGAATGCCCGGTCTCCAAGGCGCTCGGCGCGATCAAGGTTTCGCTCGACGCCAGGCTGGGCTGAGATTGCGGCATCCCGTGTGAAATCCGGCGCGCATGGTCGCGCCGGGCACGTTAATCAGAGAAGAGGGCTAAGCGCCCAGCGCATCAAGCCGCGCGCGTAGTGCCGCGACTTCCTGCTCCAGCGCCTCCAACCGCGCTTCCAGGTCGGAGGCAGGCATCGCCGTCACACTCCGTTGCGCCGATAGCGCTGCGACGTCCACCGGGCCGGCGAGCAGATGCACATAGCGGTCCTCGCGCTGGCCCGGCCCGCGCGGAATTTCCTGCACCAACGGCGGCCGGCGGCCGATCAGCATGTCGAGTTCTCCGCGCAGATCCTCGATCGACGAAAACCGTGCCATGCGCTCGGCTCGCGCCAGCAGTTCATGCGCCGTCTGCGGTCCGCGCAGCAAGAGCAGGCCAAGCAAGGCGGTCTGCGGCGTGGTCAGTGAAAAGCGCTGCGCCATCTGGTGCTCGTAGCGCTCGACGCGCGAGCCGAACATCTGCCGCACCAGCCCTTTCTGCTCAAGCAGCTTCAGCGCCCGGTGCACCTCTGTCTGTTCCAGCGCCATGACAGGCTCACGCGCCGTCTTCTGGTTGGCTGCGGCAAGTGCCGCATTGAGCGTCAGCGGATAGACGTCCGGCGTCAGCTCCTTCTTCTCGATCAGGCAGCCAAGCACGCGCGCTTCGACGGGAGAGAGGATGGGAAGGTCAGTCATTGGGCTGCTATCCTTTCTGACGCTCGCGGGACAGCGCCCCTCTCTGTCCTGCCGGACATCTCCCCCCATGGGGGGATCGGCAGCTTCGCCGACGGCGCCCGATCTTTCAACCTTGAGATTGGCCAAAGCCAGGATGACGGCCAATCTCCCCATCCGTGGGGGAGATGTCCGGCAGGACAAAGGGGGGCGCGAAGGATCGCTGCGTTGGAGATTGCCGCAAGCGAAGGCCTAAACCCGTCTCTCCACCATCATCTTCTTGATCTCGGCGATCGCCTTGGCGGGGTTCAGCCCCTTCGGGCAGGTCTGCGCGCAGTTCATGATGGTGTGGCAGCGGTAGAGCCGGAACGGGTCTTCGAGATTGTCGA
Source organism: Mesorhizobium sp. M8A.F.Ca.ET.218.01.1.1 (assembly GCF_004791165.1). Lineage (GTDB taxonomy): Bacteria > Pseudomonadota > Alphaproteobacteria > Rhizobiales > Rhizobiaceae > Mesorhizobium. Next base: position 872,493 of record NZ_SRUZ01000002.1, read on the forward strand.
GCCGTTCGCCCTTGGCCTCGTCGCGGCTGTCGATCAGCCAGCGATAGGCCTGCAGCAGCGTCGCCGGGCCGAGATAGCGGTCGCCGTTCCACCAGTAGCTCGGGCAGGACGTCGAGCAGCAGGCACACAGGATGCACTCGTAAAGCCCGTCGAGCTTCTCGCGGTCCTCATGGCTCTGCAGCCATTCCTTGGCTGGCGTCGGCGACACCGTCTTCAGCCACGGCTCGATCGAGGCGTGCTGGGCATAGAAATTGGTGAGGTCCGGCACCAGGTCCTTGACCACCTGCATATGCGGCAGCGGGTAGACCTTGACGGCGCCGGAAATGTCGTCACAGCCCTTGGTGCAGGCGAGCGTGTTCGAGCCGTCGATGTTCATGGCGCAGGAGCCGCAAATGCCTTCGCGGCAGGAGCGGCGCAAGGCCAGCGTCGGGTCGATCTTGTTCTTGATGTAGAGCAGCGCGTCGAGCACCATCGGCCCGCAATCGTCCATGTCGACGAAATAGGTGTCCATGCGCGGGTTCTCGTCATCATCCGGCGACCAGCGGTAGATGCGGTATTCGCGCAGGTTGGTCGCGCCTTCCGGCTTCGGCCAGGTCTTGCCCTGCTGGACCTTGGAATTCTTGGGAAGCGTGAGTTCGACCATTACCTCAGGTCCTTTCGGATGACGAGCTTCAGCCCGGACCAGATTTCATTCACGGCGGCGACCTTGACGTCGACAAGGTCGAGCTTGAGCGCTTCAGCGCGGACAACGCCCTCGGTGACGTCGGTGACCACCTTCGAGGCTTTCTTTGGCCAGGACACCCAGACCATGCCATCGCGCTTGATCGCCGCTTCGACGGTGCCGAGGCGATCCTCGATCTCGGCGCGCTGTCTGGTGAAGGCGTGGACGGCATCGTATTTCAGGGTTGCGCCCGAAATGTCGGACCATTCGGCCAGCCGGTCGACCTCGGCGAAATCAACGGCCCCTGTGAGGCTCTCGAGTTCCCTCGGCAGCGCGATGAAGGCGGCAATCATGCCGTCCTTCAGGCCGAGCTTGGCCGGAAGGGGCGTACCGGAATATCCCGCCGCCGTAGCCATTGTCAGTACACTCGCGCCTTCGGCGCGATCTTGGCGAGACTGATGCCGCCGTCCTTTTCGGCCACCAGCGGCTCGGTGTGCACCGGCCGGTAGGTCAGCGTGACATTGCCGTCCTCGCTCAGATGGGCAAGCGTGTGCTTGCGCCAGTTGGCATCGTCACGGGCGGAAAAATCTTCCCGCGCATGCGCGCCGCGGCTCTCCTTGCGCGCTTCGGCGCCATAGACGGTGGTGATGGCGTTGGCCATCAGGTTTTCCAGCTCCAGCGTCTCGACCAGGTCCGAATTCCAGATCATCGAGCGGTCGGTGACCTTGATGTCCTTGAGCTCGCCCCAGATCTCGGAAACGCGCTTGCAGCCTTTTTCGAGCGATTCCTGCGTGCGGAACACCGCAGCGTCCTCCTGCATGGCGCGCTGCATCTTCTCGCGCAGCACCGCCGTCGGCGTTGAGCCGTTGGCATGACGCAGCCTGTCGAAGCGGTCCATGATCTTCTCGACCGAAGCCGCGTTGGGCGAAGGGATGGGCGAATTGCGGTCGATCACCTCGCCGGCGCGGATGGCCGCGGCACGGCCGAAGACGACCAGATCGATCAGCGAATTCGAGCCCAGCCGGTTGGCGCCGTGCACGGATGCGCAGGCGGCCTCTCCGACCGCCATCAGGCCGGGCGAGACCCGGTCTGGATTTTCGGCAGTCGGGTTGAGCACCTCGCCCCAGTAATTGGTCGGCACGCCGCCCATATTGTAATGCACCGTCGGCAGCACCGGGATCGGCTCCTTGGTCAGGTCGACGCCGGCGAAGATCTTGGCCGATTCCGAGATGCCCGGCAGCCGCTCATGCAGCACGGCCGGGTCGAGATGGTCGAGGTGCAGGAAGATGTGATCCTTCTTCGGCCCGACGCCGCGGCCTTCGCGGATCTCCATCGTCATGCAGCGTGAGACCACGTCGCGCGAGGCAAGGTCCTTGGCCGACGGCGCATAGCGCTCCATGAAGCGCTCACCCTCGGAATTGACGAGATAACCGCCCTCGCCGCGCGCGCCTTCGGTGATCAGGCAGCCGGCGCCGTAGATGCCGGTCGGATGGAACTGCACGAACTCCATGTCCTGCAGCGCAAGCCCCGCGCGCGCCGCCATGCCGCCGCCGTCGCCGGTGCAGGTATGCGCCGAAGTGGCGGAGAAATAGGCGCGGCCATAGCCGCCGGTCGCCAGCACCACCATCTTGGCGGAGAACCGGTGGATGGTGCCGTCGTCGAGGTTCCAGGCCACCACGCCGGTGCAGGTGCCGTCCGGCTCCGTGATCAGGTCGAGCGCGAAATATTCGATGAAGAACTGCGCGTTGTTCTTCAGCGACTGGCCGTAGAGCGTGTGCAGCATGGCATGACCGGTACGGTCGGCGGCCGCGCAGGTGCGCTGCACCGGCGGGCCTTCGCCGAAATTCATCATCATGCCGCCGAAGGGCCGCTGGTAGATCTTGCCCTCTTCCGTGCGCGAGAACGGCACGCCGTAGTGCTCGAGCTCGTAGACTGCCGCAGGTGCCTCGCGCACCATGTATTCCTGCGCGTCGATGTCGCCCAGCCAGTCCGACCCCTTGACGGTGTCGAAGAGGTGCCACTGCCAGTTGTCCGGACCCATATTGGCGAGCGAGGCGGCGATGCCGCCTTGCGCGGCGACCGTATGCGAGCGCGTCGGGAACACTTTGGTGATGCAGGCCGTGCGCAGGCCCTGTTCGGCCATGCCGAGCGTGGCGCGCAGGCCGGCACCCCCGGCGCCGACGATGACCACGTCGAACTTGTGGTCGACAAAGGTGTAGCCTGCCGTGTTGGCTGATTTCGTGTCCTGGGCCAAGACTTCAGCCTCCGAATGCCAGTTTGAGCAGGGCGAAGAGCGAAGCGACGCCGACCGCTATCGAAAAGAAGGCGTTGAGTGCGATCAGCGCGAGCTTCATGCCCTCGCCATGCAGATAGTCCTCGATGATCACCTGCATGCCGAGCCGCATATGATAGAGCCCGGAGATGAGCATCAGCGCCAGCACCAGGGCCACGAAGGGATTGGCGAGCGTCGCGCGCACTTCCGCGTAGCCATGACCATTGAGCGCGATGAGGAAGCCGACGAAGAACAGCGTCAGCGGGATGTTGGCGATGGCCGTCAGCCGCTGGCGCCAGAAATGCCCGGTGCCTTCGCGGGCCGAGCCCAGGCCGCGGACCTTGCCCAGCGGCGTACGCATGTCGGTCTTTCCGGTGCTCATGGTCAGGCCCCCCGCGCCATATAGCCGGCGATCCAGATCAGGAGTGTGAGCAGGACCGAGCCGGCAAGCGTCGCCCAGGCGATCTTCGAGGCCGTGTGTTTTTCCAGGCCGGCGCCGGTGTCCCAGACCAGATGGCGGACACCACCCAGCATGTGATGCATCAGCGCCCAGGTGTAGCCGAACAGGATGAGCCGGCCGAGCCAGGTGCCGAAAGCCCAGTTCACCCAGTCGAACGTGGCTTGCGAACTCGCCGCCGCCATCAGCCAGACGGCGACCAGCAGCGTGCCGAAATAGAGCGCGCCACCCGTGATGCGATGGATGATCGACATCGTCATGGTGATCGGCGGCCGGTAGACCGTCAGGTGCGGCGAAAGCGGCCTTTCGCGTCTGGCTTGGGTGGCTGGTGATTTGCTCATGGCTGCCCCAGTTCGGCGTCTCCCGCCTCAGGTGGAAATGCGGCATTGCCGCTTCCGGTTGCGACTTCGGACAGCCGGTTTCTAATGCTCTTTTTGCACCGCGTCAAAGCCAGAAAACCGTTTCGAAAACGTAATTTAGTCTGACTAAAAGGTCGGATGCGGCTTCAATCGATTAGCGGCCGGACACCCGAAGCCGGCTCGATATCGCTGCAGTGCAGCATGTCTGGCCCGGGGCGCTGCCGTGTCGGGATTTGCGTCAGCGGGTGCAGGTCTGCGGCGTCGACCCTCTCTTCATCACCAGCGCCTCGCGTCCGTCGATCACGATTGCGTCATGCGTCACCGCCTGGTAGCGGCTGCTCTGGTTGGCCGGCGACGCCGCGAACTCCTCGGTGGCGCCTTCCTGCCCCACCACACGCAGCGACGTGCCGAAATTCTGGATGGTGATCATGCCGCCATTGCCGCATCTATAGGTGGCCGTGCCCGTGGTGAAGCGTGGCGCCGTGAGGTCCGTGGTGATCTTGGTCGCCGGCGGCGCGGGCTGTTGCTGGGTGGGGGCGGCAGGCGCCACCACGGGTGTCACCGTGCTCGCTGCCTTGGGCGCGCCGTCTTGCGGCACACAGGCACCGGCCGCGAGAAGCAGCGGAATAACGAACGACACCCGAACCGTTCGGCCAAACATCATGTGCTGCCCCTCTCATGCCCGGGCACGCTAGCCACGCGGCGCGCCGAGATCAAGTTCACCCGGGATTCCAGCGGGCCACGCCGGCCGGCCGTGGATATCGGCGGCAACTCGAACGCGACGCCTATAAATTAACCATGTTCATTAAGAAACGGCCACGGAACCGCTCCGCCCCTTAACAAAGGTTAAGAAAGGGTTAATTTCCGATTCGGACCAGATCGGGGCGCGATCTCTCTCGCGCCGACAAAGGGAGAGCGACATGCGTTCCAAATCAGTGCGGGCCAAATCAGTACGGACAAGCCTCGCGGCCGTCACGCTGACGGCACTTGCGGTTGCGGTGGCCGCGCCGGCCGAGGCCGGCTTGCGCCACCATGACCGCGTCTACGCCGATTCGTTCGGCAATCTCGTCATCGACAGCGCCGCTGGCTACAAGCGCATCATCGTCGGCGAAGGCAAGCTGGCCAAGCAGCTGTCCGACTACACCAGCGCCGGCCAGCCCAAGGTGATCTACCAGAACGAATCCGACGACATATCGGGCGACGGCGACTGCTATCGCCCGCCGGTGTTCGTCAAGGGCCGCTCCTATATGTACGGCCTTTCCGATGGCGAGATGCCGCAGCTCAGCCCCTGCCGCTGAAACGGGCCTGGCCGATTTTTACAACGGCCAGCCCATCGGCCGGCCCGGTGGAGACACGCACGCAGTCGCGCCCGGCATTCTTTGCCAGATAGAGCGCTTCATCCGCACGCCGCATCAGGTCGGAGAAACCCTCGCCGATGTGAAGCTCGGCAATGCCGAAGCTCGACGTGCAGCGGCTGTCGGCCGGCAGCCCGCTGATGGGCAACGCGCCGAATGCGTGGCGGGTGCCTTCCGCGAACAGCCGGGCGGTTGCAAGATTGGCGCCTGACAGGATAACGGCAAACTCCTCGCCACCGATGCGGCCAACCACGTGATGGCTCTCGGCCGCTTCTCGCAGCAGGCCGGCGAAGGTCTCGATCACCCGATCGCCGGAGGCATGGCCGAAACTGTCGTTGATGGTCTTGAAATGATCGAGATCGGCAATGACCATCGCCACCGGCATGCCCGAACGCGTGGCGTCGTGCACGGCCAGCTCCGCCTGACGCGTGAAGCCGCCACGGTTGAGCAGGCCCGACAGCGTGTCCATCTCTGACTTCGATGTCACTTCGGCGAGTATGTCGCGGACCAGGATGGCCAGAATGAGCAGCGCCAGCGCCAGCCCGAAGACCGTGCCGAGCGACTGCGACACCAGCGCGTAGCTGCTTTGCAGATAGGCCTGCGGATTGGCGCCCCAGCCGCCCAGCGCATGCGCGATGAAAGGCTTTGAGGCAAACTGCAGGCCGCTGGCGGCAAGCACCGCCATCAGGATCAGATCGAGCCGGCCACGGCTTTGCCGCGACGACCAGACGATGCCAAGGCCGACGAACTGCATGACTGCGTAGGGAAGCTGGTAGGCCATCATGCGAGTGAGCGACTGGCGCGGCAGATCCTGCACGAAATAGACCGCGATGGTGGCGGCGGCCAGGAAGAACAGCATCGGCGTCCATGGCGGCGCCACGCCATATTTTCGCGCAAGCCCGCCATTGAAGGCAATGGTGGCGCCAAGGAAGACGGCGAAGGCGGCAGCCACCGGAAGCCGCGCGTCGCTGAAGGCGGGAATGCTGAATTCGATGGCAAAGTAGGCCATGCCCAGGACATAGCCTGACGCCAGCCAGCGCGCCGGGGCGCGGCCGGCATCATGGAACGAGACCGCCATGAAGGATGCCGCCAGCAGGCCGGCAACCGACAGGTTGATCAACAGGATGAAGTTGGCGCCGTTCATAGATCCTCAAACCCCCGCCGACAGCTAAACATCGACGGGCGAAAAAGACGTTAACGCGAAGCGCGGAGGTGGTGGTCAGCAGGCCTTGACCGGCTCCGGCACGAACACCGTCTCCGGTCGCTCGTAGGAAAGGCGCACGCTGTCGCGACCGTTTTTCTTGGCCTTGTAAAGCGCCTCGTCGGCCCGGCGCATCAAGGGTTCCAGCGTCTCGTCGCCGCTGCGGGCCGCCACGCCGAAGCTGGCGGTGACCTTGGTGCCGGCGGGAAGCCCGTCGACGCCGCCGGCCGAATAGACCGTGCGCACCGCTTCGGCGAACAGCCGCGCGGCGGCGAGATCGGTCAGCGGCAGGAGCACGGCGAACTCCTCCCCGCCGATACGGCCCGCGGCACCTCGTGCTCCCGTGGCCGAGCGCAGTTTGGCGGCGAAGTCCGCGATCACCCGGTCGCCGGCGGCGTGCCCGTGCACGTCGTTGAGGGCCTTGAAATGGTCGAGGTCGGCCAGCACCAGCGCCACCGGGAATTTGGCCACGGCGCAACGCTGCAGCAGCATGGCCGCGCGCTCCCCGAAACCTCGGCGGTTGAGCAGCCCCGAAAGCGGATCGGTATGGGTTTCCGTCTTGAGTGCCTTCATCACGTCGAGCGCGGCGGCGGTGAAGAGGCAAAGCGCAATCAGCAGCGACAGCAGCGCGTGCGACAACAGCGCCGTCGTCCAATAGGACGAGCCGTAGAAGCCGTCATAACTGGCGAAGGGCCCGTGCGCGATGACCACCACCAGGGTGCGCACGAAGAAGTTGACGCTGGACAGCAGCGACAACACGAACAGGATCATTTCTGTCGGGCCATTGTTGCGCACCGGGCGCAGTTCGGCGGCGACGAGCAGGCTGACGCCACCGAAACCGAAATTCATCGCCAGGATGCGCCAAGTGAGATCCGGCGTGACGAACAGGAACCACGCGAAGGCCGCAAGGCCGCCGCCCGCCAGAACGGCGATTCCCACTGCGGGCACCTTCCTGCCATAGCGGGCGATGATGGCGCCGGACAGGCAGCAGGCGGCGATGGAGAAGCAGATGTTCGACACCAGCTTGGTCAGCACCACGCCAATGGGCAAGGTGAAATACTGGAACAGGAATCCCGGCGCCGAGACGCAGTAGCTGAGCGCCAGCACCGCCAGGTAGGGACGATGGCGCTGATGGAACCACAGGACGAGGAACGCCGCGCCGAGCGCCAGCGCGATCGTCGGATTGAGCAGCGCTATCAATAGGCCGGTGTCCAAAGGACCGTGACTTCCCTTCGTTTGACGTCGGGGAAGACCATAGGGGGCAAGCCCAAACAAGCGGTTAAGCGAAGGCGCATATGCGGCCGCGTGAATGAAGAAAGGCCCCGGACAGCGACGCGGTCCGGGGCCTGGAATGCGCTCGGGATCGGACGGCCTACTTCCAGTCGCGGATGTCGACGAAGTGGCCGGCGATCGCCGCCGCCGCCGCCATCGCCGGCGACACCAGATGGGTGCGGCCCTTGAAGCCCTGCCGGCCCTCGAAATTGCGGTTCGAGGTCGAGGCGCAGCGTTCATGCGGCTTCAGCCGGTCGTCGTTCATGGCAAGGCACATCGAGCAGCCCGGCTCGCGCCAGTCGAACCCGGCGGCGCGGAAGATCTTGTCGAGACCCTCGGCTTCCGCCTGCTCCTTGACCAGGCCGGAGCCCGGCACGATCATGGCATCGACATGCGGGCTGACCGTCTTGCCTTCGACCACCTTGGCGACGGCGCGCAGATCCTCGATGCGGCCATTGGTGCAGGAGCCGATGAAGACGCGGTCGAGCGTGATGTCGGTGATTTTCGTCCCCGGCGTCAGGCCCATATAGTCGAGCGCGCGCAGCTTGGAGGTGCGCTTGTTCTCGTCTGGAATGTCTTCCGGGTTGGGCACGATGCCTTGCACGGAGACGACGTCCTCGGGCGAGGAACCCCAGGAGACGATCGGCGGCAGCTTGGCCGCGTCGAGCACGATCACCTTGTCGAAATGCGCGCCTTCGTCGGTCCGCAGCGTCTTCCAGTATTCGAGCGCCGCGTCCCAGGCAGCGCCCTTGGGCGCGCGCGGCTTGTCCTTGACATAGGCGAAGGTGGTCTCGTCCGCCGCGATCAGGCCGGCGCGCGCACCGCCCTCGATCGACATGTTGCAGATCGTCATGCGGCCTTCCATCGACAGCGCACGGATCGCCTCGCCGGCATATTCGATGACGTAGCCGGTGCCGCCAGCGGTGCCGATCTCGCCGATGATGGCGAGGATGATGTCCTTGGCGGTGACGCCTTCAGGCAGCACGCCATCGACGCGCACAAGCATGTTCTTGGCCTTGCGCTGGATCAGCGTTTGCGTCGCCAGCACATGCTCGACCTCGGACGTGCCGATGCCATGCGCCAGCGCGCCGAAAGCACCATGGGTAGAGGTGTGGCTGTCGCCGCAGACGATGGTCATGCCGGGCAGCGTAAAGCCTTGCTCGGGGCCGATGATGTGGACGATGCCCTGGCGGATATCGTTCTCCGAATAATACTCGACGCCGAAATCCCTGGCGTTCTTGGCCAGCGCCTCGACCTGGATGCGGCTTTCCTCGTTCTTGATGCCGAACTTGCGCTCGGGCGAAGTCGAGACATTGTGATCGACCACTGCCAGCGTCTTTTCCGGATGGCGGACTTTTCGGCCGCTCATGCGCAGGCCTTCGAAGGCCTGCGGGCTGGTCACTTCATGGACGAGGTGGCGGTCGATATAGAGCAGGCAGGTGCCGTCGTCCTGGCGGTCGACGACATGGTCGTCGAAAATCTTGTCGTAGAGGGTGCGCGGTGCGCTCATGTGCGTAAATCCGTCGATATGAGAATGGGAAAGAGCTGATGCCGCAAACCCGCGGCCGGCCGTCAGGGATCAGCGAAGTCGGCTGGTCAGGGCGCCGGACACGCGCGCGGAAAAGCGCGACGGCAGGCGTTTTCTGTCCTGCAGCACGAATCCCTTGTAAGCCGGATCGCTGAAAAGCTCTTCCATGGCCGGGTAGATAGCAATGTTTTGGCTTTTCGGCAATTGCGGCGTGGGTAAGCGCTTCTTCCTTCTCCCCTTGTGGGAGAAGGTGTCGCCGCAGGCGACGGATGAGGGGTGTTCCAGCGGAGTGAGACGCTGGCTTTCCCCTGGAACACCCCTCATCCGTCTCGGCGCTATCGCGCCGATCCACCTTCCCCCACAAGGGGGGAAGGGAAGTCCGCTCAAAGCACCTCGAACACAAACGTCTTCACCAGAGCCTCCGGCTCGGCAATCGCATAGCAGCGGAACCACGGGCTTGCCTCGACCGCCCGCCATTTCCCTGCCTGCTCCAATTCGTCGAAGACAGCCTGAAAACCGCCGCTCTCGAACACCTGGTCGCGCACGGTGAAGATGGCGTGGCCGCCCTTCTTCGTGATGCGCACCAGTTCGTGCAGGCTCGATGCCGGCGCATGGCTGATGGTGAACACGCCGGTCGAGAAGAAGGCTCGGAAATGCCCATCCGGCCACGGCAGCGGTCCGCCCAGCATCGCCGGCTTCAGCTCGCTGTAGGCGTTGCGGCTGCCGGCGATCTTGAGCATGTCGTTCGAGAGATCCAGCCCGGCGATGTCGCCGTAGCCGAGCGCCTTCAACGAAGGTCCCGACAGGCCGGTGCCGCAGCCGGCGTCGAGCAGCGGCCCCTCGCCCGCCGGCACGTGGCGCGCCACCCAGGCGGTGATCAGGAACGGCAGGAGATAACCGAGCGAGGCGGTCTCGCTGTCATAGGTCGCCGCCCATGCGGCATAGGCCTGCGCCAGCGTTTCGGGCGTATCGGCGGTGTAGACCGAATCCAGCGCCGCATTGGCCTTGTCGATGTTCATGGGCAAGCTCCTCCTCCGGTCAGCAGCCGAGCCTAACGCTGTCCTTGCCGAAAAACTATTCCTCCTGCTGGCGGCGCAAACGCCGCTCCAGCGCCCTGAGCGCCAGCGAAAGGCCGACGGTGAGGATGAGGTAGATATAGGCCGTTATCGAATAGGTCTCGAAGAAGCGAAAGGAACCGGCGGCATAGACCTTGCCCATCTGGGTGATGTCGGCGACGCCGAGCACGGAGACCAGCGAGGAATCCTTGACCAGGGCGACGAAATCATTGCCGAGCGGCGGCAGGATGGTGCGGATTGCCTGCGGGAACACGATCAGTCGGAAGCGTTGCGCGCGACTCAGCCCCAAAGCCTTCGCCGCCTCGATCTGGCCTTTCTCGACCGACTGGATGCCGGCCCGGAAGACCTCCGAGATGAAGGCCGAATAGCCGATGGTCAGCGCCATGATGGCGCGCCACAGCAACGACACGTCGCGCACCAGCAGTTCGCCGAGAATGCCGACATTCTGCAGCGGTGCGGTCAGCGCGTTCCAGGCCGCGACGAAGGCCGGCGCGCCGGCAAACGCGATCCAGAACAGCAGCACCAGGATCGGCACGCCACGGATGATCTCGACATAGAAGCGCGCGATCTGCCGCAGCCAGGTTGAAGCAGACAGGCCCATCAGCGCGATGCCGAGGCCAATCGCCGAGGCGAGCGCGAAGGCGACCACGGTGACGAAGACGGTGATGCCGATGCCCTTGGCGACGGTGGCGAAGACCTGGGCGTAGAGGTCGCTGGTGGCGATGAACAAGGCAGCCGCCAAGGCAAGGACGCCGGCGACGGCGAGCCACCAGGGGAATTCGGGTTTGGAGGTGGATGCGGATGGCATCAAAAGGCGCCGGAAAGGAAATCGCGCCGGGATTGCGCAATTTCCTGCAAATCCACTGCGCGCACCAAGATGGGCTCACTGCCCCATCTTGTAATCAAGGAACCACTTCTTATTCAGCGCATCCAGCGTGCCATCCGCCTTGAGCGCGGCGATCGCGGCGTTGACCGGCTTCACCAGGTCCGACCCCTTGGGGAAGATGAAGCCGAAATCCTCGGTTCCGAGCGGGCCGCCGATCAGCTTCAGCTTGCCCGCCGAAGCGTCGGCATAGCCCTTGCCGGCGGTGCCGTCGGTCAGCACGACATCGACGTCGCCGGATTTCAGCGCCTGTACCGTGGCCCCGAACGTCTCGAACAGTTTGATGCGCGGGTTCTGCTCGTTGCCGTCGAGCACGCTGTAGACGGCGGTGTAGAACGGCGTCGTGCCTGCCTGCGCGCCGATCAGTCCGTCCTTGAAGGCGCCGAAGGTCTTGGCGTCGGTGAAGCGGCTTTCATCGCCGCGCACCAGCATGAACTGTTCCGAGCGCATGTAGGGATCGGAGAAATCCACCTTCTCCTTGCGGTCGTCCTTGATGGTGATGCCGGTCATGCCGATGTTGTACTGGTTGTCGGAAACCGCCTGGATCATCGCGTCCCAGGAAGTGTTCTGGTACTCGACCTTGAAATTGAGCCGCTTGGCGATCTCGTTCATCGCGTCATATTCCCAGCCGATCTGTTTGCCGGTCTTGGCATCGATGAACTGCAGCGGCGGATAGGCGTTTTCCGTCACCACCACCACCTTCTTGCCGCCGAGATCGGGCAGCGCCTGCGCGAAGGCGGCAACGGGCGCCAGGACCAGAGCCAACAGGCCGGCCAGCAGCAATTTTGATTTTGTCACGACACACCCCCGAAATGATTGGCCGCGCGATGCTGGCGCGGCAGGAAAATCCAGCGCCGACTTTAGCTTTCCGCAAGCGCCTTGCAAGACGGGTCCACTGCGACGTTACGCGTCAACGTGGATTCCCGTGCTTCTGGGAGGCGGTTTTGAGGACAGTCCTTGCCGCGATCAATCTTGGTCAATCGTGGCTTCGCGCAATCCCGCGACCAGGCGGGTGAGCGTGCCGTGTAGGGTTTTGAGCTCGGTCCGCTCCAGCGGCATGCCGCAATCGAGCGCGGTCTGCACATCCTTCATGTTCGCGCGCAGGGCCTGGCCCTTGGCCGTCGGCTCGACCAGCACCCGGCGCTCATCGGCGGCATCGCGCCGGCGGGTGACGAGCCCGCCCGCCTCCATGCGCTTGAGCAGCGGCGTCAGCGTCGCCGAATCCAGGCCGAGCGCCTCGCCAAGGTCGCCCACCGTGCTCGGCGCGCGTTCCCACAGCGCCAGCATCACCAGATATTGCGGATAGGTCAGGCCAAGCGGATCGAGCAGCGGCCGGTAGAGCTTAGTCATCAGCCCGCTCGCCGAATAGAGCGCGAAGCAGAGCTGCTGATCGAGCCGTGGCACGGGGATCGCCCCGGCGGCTTCCGCCGGGACTTCGCTGGCTTTCGTTTCGACCTTTGCCGTCATACCGCCTTTACCGAAAGCGCCACTTCGACATTGCCCCTGATGGCGTTCGAATAGGGGCAAATCTGATGCGCCGCCGATACAAGCGCTTCCGCGGCCGCCTGATCAAGGCCTTTCGTCTCCGCCGCCAACGCGACGCCGAGCTTGAAGCCCTCGCCATTGGGAAGCAGGCTGACCGTGGAGGTTACCGCGGCATCCGCGAGCGGCAGCTTCTGCTTGCGCGCGACGAAGCGGACGGCGCTTTCGAAGCAGGCGGCATAGCCGATGGCGAAGAGCTGCTCGGGATTGGTGGCGCCGCCCGGCCCGCCGAGCTCCTTGGGCATCGCCAGGTCGACCTTGAGCAAACCGTCAGCGGTCTCGCCATGGCCGGCGCGGCCGCCGGTGACGCGAGCCTGTGTGGTGTAGAGTGCCATATCGTAATCTCCAGTTAATTTGTACACGATTATTTAGTACACAATATAATCAGGCGTCAAGCTCCCTGCCGCTGTGTTTTCGCTATCTTAGAGGATGGGAATCCCAGACTTCGTCATCCTAGGGTGTAGCAGTCGCGAAGCGACGTCGCGGAAACCCTAGGATCCATGCCGTGACGGTCAACCTAGCACAGCGGTTCAGATGGGGTCGCGCTCACCGGAGCCAGCTCTGCACCGTAGCGGCGCTCAGAAGTTGCGGCATGGATCCTCGGGTCTGCGCCGCGTCGCTTCGCTCCTTGCTTCGCCCGTGGATGACGACACACAGATGTCTCGGCCAATCGCCAAGGTGTCCGTAAACACGAAGAACCACGGTAGAATGCCTGGCTGTTCGCCAAAACGAAAAAGGCGGCCGAAGCCGCCTTTTGAATGGATTTCCGAAACCTTATTCGGCCGGAGTGGCTTCCGCGGCGGCCTTGGCTGCTTCGGCCTCGGCGGCCGCCTTCTTCTCGGCGGCTTCCTTGGCGGCCGTCTCGGCGGCCAGCGCCTGGGCGGCGGCGACCTTCTCGGCCTCGATGCGGGCCTTCTCGGCGTTCAGCGCATCGCGCTCCTCATCGTTGAGCTTGCGGGCGCGCACGCCGGTGTTTTCCGAAATACGGGCCGACTTGCCGCGACGGTCGCGCAGGTAATAGAGCTTGGCGCGGCGCACCTTGCCGCGGCGCACGATCTCGACGCCTTCGACCATCGGCGAGAACACCGGAAACACGCGCTCGACGCCTTCGCCATAGGAGATCTTGCGGACGGTGAAATTTTCCTGGAAGCCGGAACCGGCGCGGGCGATGACGACGCCCTCATAGGCCTGGACGCGGGTGCGGGTGCCTTCGGTCACGCGGACCTGGACGCGCACGGTGTCGCCGGGCTGGAATTCGGGGAGCTTGCGCTTGGCTTCGATCTTGGCGGCCTGTTCGGCCTCGAGCTGACGGATGAGATCCATCTTGAAATCCACTTCTTGTTCTTCCGACAGTCAGAGCGCCCTACGCTTGCCTTGCAGTTCCATTGACCGCTCGGCTATGCCCTTTGTCTCCAAGACAATTGTCTTTAAAACATCGGACAGGGGCGACTACACCGTCATTGTTGACGGGTCCGGAAGATTGTTCTTGCCGGTACGGGCGGGCACATACAGCTATTTCGGCGCTTTGTCACGCCTTGGCCATGCATTTTTTGCCGGCATGGCTCCCGGCATGGCACCATCGTAATCCTGTCGTGCCGGGTTGCGCCGGTCCGGCAAGCTTCCTAAGCCAGAAATAGCACAGTTCTTCACGGCGGCCTTCCATGTCAGTCTTCGATGCCATCCTGCTCTTCCTGGCGGGCTTTCTGTCAGGCGCCGCCAACGCGGTCGCCGGCGGCGGCACCTTCATCACCTTTGGCGCCATGACATTGATCGGCGTGCCGCCGATCGTCGCCAACGCCACCTCCTCGGTAACGCAATTTCCCGGCTACATCACCTCGACGCTCGCCTACTGGGACGACATCAGGCACTTCTGGCGCGGCGCGCTGCTGCTCTGCCTGATCTCCGCCATCGGCGCCATGGCCGGCGCGCTGATTCTGCTCGCGCTCGACAATCCATCCTTTCGGGCATTGGTGCCATGGCTGCTTTTGGGCGCGACCGCGCTGTTTGCCGCCGGACCATGGCTGAAGCCGGCGCCGAAAGCCGGACACGAAGCGGCCGTGGGCTCGCTCGCCGGTTCGCTGGCGCAGTTCATCACCGCCATCTATGGCGGCTTCTTCGGCGCCGGCATGGGCGTGATGATGCTGGCAACGCTCGGTCTGACCCAGGCCGGCGACTACCACCGGCTGAACGCGCTGAAGAACATGCTGGCCGTGGTCATCGCGGCAGTCGCCATCGTCGTCTTCGTCTCGGGCGGCGTCGTCGCCTGGCCGCAGGCGATCGTCATGATCCCGGGCGGAGCGCTGGGCGGCTATGCCGGCGTCTGGATCGCCAAGCGCGTGCCGCAGAACGCGGTGCGCGGCTTCGTCGTCGCCGTCGGCCTGTTTCTGGCTTTTTACTATTTCACCAAGGGCTGAGCGCTCAAAAGATCGGGCCGCCTCTCCTTCGTCAGCCGCTCTGACTGGTCCCGCCGCCATTCGGCGATCTTCTTGTGATTTCCGGAGATCAGCACGTCCGGAATCGGCCTGCCCTCGAACTCTTGCGGCCGCGTGTAATGCGGATGTTCGAGCAGGCCGTTCTCGAAACTCTCTTCCTCGCCGGAGACCGCATTGCCCATCACGCCGGGCAACAGCCGCACCACCGCGTCGAGCAGCACGAGTGCCGCCGGTTCGCCGCCCGACAGGATGAAATCGCCGATCGAGACTTCCTCTAGGCCCCGCGCGTCGATCACCCGCTGGTCGACGCCTTCGAAGCGGCCACACAGGATGACAGCGCCCGGCCCGGCGGCGAGTTCGCGCACGCGCGCCTGCGTCAGTGGTTTGCCGCGCGGGCTCATCAGCAGGCGGGGGCGCGCATCTCCCGGCGGCGAGGCATGGTCGATCGCCTTCGCCAGCACATCGGCGCGCATCACCATGCCGGCGCCGCCGCCGGCCGGCGTGTCGTCGACGGTGCGGTGGCGGTCGGTGGCGAAGTCGCGGATCTGGATCGCATCAAGCGACCAGGTGCCCGCCTCCAGCGCCCGCCCGGCCAGCGACAGGCCGAGCGCGCCCGGAAACATCTCGGGATAGAGCGTCAGCACCGACGCGGCAAAGCTCACCGGTTGCCCCCGGCGTCACGCGGTCCGCGCGGCCGGCCCTTGGGATCGAAATCGTCCTCGCGCGGCGCCTCGCCATCCTCGTCCTCGACCAGGCCGGCCGCCACCGGGTCGACGCGGACGAACCCCTCGGCGATCGACACGGCAGGCACGGCGGCCTGCGTGAACGGGATCAGCACGCCCTTGCGCCCGGCGAGCGTCACATCGAGGATGTCGCCGCCGCCGAAATTGTGCACCGCGACGACCTTGCCGATGGCAGCACCGGTATCATCCCGGATTTCCAGCCCGATCAGGTCGGCATGGTAGAATTCGTCCTCCTCGCCATCGTCCGGCAGCATCGAACGGTCGACGAACAGCTCCGTGCCGGCGAGCGCTTCGGCCGCGTTGCGGTCGCTGACGCCCTTGAAGCGCACCACGACAACGGTGTTGGCGGGCCTTATGTCGGTGATCTGGAAGGCACGGCCGTCCCTGGCGTAGAGCGGCCCGTAGTCTGCCAGCGCCATTGGATCGCCGGTGAAGGTTTTCACCCGGAGCTCGCCCTTGATGCCGTGGGCGGCACCGATCACGGCCATCTGGACGGGGTTTTGGAGCTTGCTCATGGCGAAAAATCCTTTGTCCCTGCTCTAGCGCCGCCCCGCCGTCATTTCAATGACGGGCTCTTCACCGCTTCCTAACCCGGCTGCCGGAAAATGACCGCGAACCGGAACAGACCCGATGCAGGAATTCCTCATACCGGCAAAACCCGATCTCCAGGCGGCGCGTGAAAACTGGCTGAAGATGCTGGCGCGCGAACGCCGGCTGTCGCCGCAAACCGTCGAGGCGTATGAGCGCGATTCTCGCCAGTTCCTGCACTTCCTCACCGGCCATATCGGCGGACCGCCCGGCATTTCCGATATCGCCAATCTGCGCCCGGCCGATCTGCGCGGCTTCCTCGCCGCCCGGCGCAATGCCGGCGCCGGCGCTCGCACGCTCGGCCGCGGGCTGGCAGGCATCCGCTCGCTGCTGCGATTCCTCGAACGGCGAGGCCTGGCCAATGCGGCGGGCGCCGCGGCCCTGCGGGCGCCACGCCAGCCCAAATCGCTGCCCAAGCCGCTGACGGCGAGCGATGCCAGGCAGGTGGTCTCCGTCGAGGGTCAACTGGCCGAAGAACCCTGGATCGCCGCCCGCAACGCCGCCGTGCTGACGCTGCTCTACGGCTCGGGCCTGCGCATTTCGGAAGCGCTTGGCCTCAGCGCCGCCGATTTGGCATCTGAAGCCGACACCGTGCTGCGCGTCACCGGCAAGGGCGGCAAGACGCGGCTGGTGCCGGTGCTGCCGGTCGCGCTCAGGGCTATCGCCGAATACCGCCGGCTCTGTCCCTACCATCTCGATCCAAAGGAGTTGCTGTTTCGGGGCGCGCGCGGCGGCCCGCTCAACCCGGCCATCATCCAGCGCGACATGGCAAAACTGCGCTCGGCGCTCAACCTGCCCGATACAGCGACGCCGCATGCCTTGCGCCATTCCTTCGCCACTCATCTGCTCGGCCGAGGCGGCGATCTGCGCACCATCCAGGAATTACTCGGCCACGCCAGCCTGTCGACGACGCAGATCTACACCGGCGTCGACACGACGAGACTGCTGGAAATCTACGAATCGGCCCATCCCAGAGCCTGAACCCTTCAATTTTGCCGTCCCGATTAACGGTTTTGCCGCTTTTCGGTCCTAGGAATGGGACCATGAAACGCGTCATCGCCATCGCCGACCGTGCAGCTTCCATCTCGCTGAAGCTGCTTGTCGCGCTCAACGTGCTGTTTTTCCTATCCTTCCTTGCTGTCCTGCTGTTCGCGGCCGGCAGGGCGCACGCGGAAATCCCGACCTGCACTGGCGCCGACATGCTGTCGGCCTTGCAGAAGGGCAGCCCCGCCACCTACGACAAGATCGAGGCAGAGGCCGCTGCCACGCTCAACGGCAAGGGTCTGCTGTGGAAGCTGGAAAAATCAGGCGAACAGCCATCCTACCTGTTCGGCACCATGCACATGACCGATCCGCGCGTCACCACGCTGCCGGCCTATGCACAGAAGGCCTTTGACGCCGCCGGCACCCTCATCATCGAGACCACCGACGTGCTCGACAAGCAGAAGATGATGACGGCGATGCTGAAGGAGCCGGACCTGATGATGTTCACCGACTCCACGACGCTGTCGTCATTGCTGTCGCCGGACGAGGCGGCAGCCATGAACGCCGCGCTCGACGCGCGCGGCATCCCGCCGGCAACGGTCGCCAAGATGAAGCCGTGGATGCTGTCGGCCATGATGGCGCTTCCGGCTTGCGAACTCGCCCGCCAGTCCAGCGGAGCGCCGGTGCTTGACGTCAAGCTGGCCGAGAGCGCCAAGGCGGCGGGCAAGCCGGTGGAAGGATTGGAAACAGCCGAGAGCCAGCTGCGCGCCATGGCTTCGCTGCCGCTCGCCTTTCACATGAAGGGTCTGGTCGACACGCTGAAGCTGGGCGACAAGGTCAACGACATCAACGAGACCATGATCGTGCTCTACCAGCGTGGCGACACCGGCATGTTCTGGCCGCTGTTCCGCGCCGCCATGCCCGACGAGCAGAACGACCCTGCGGGCTACGCCGCCTTCGAGGAGACCATGATCACCAGCCGCAACAAGGTGATGGTCGATCATGCCGGGCCGATCCTGGCCAAGGGCAACGCCTTCATGGCGGTCGGCGCGCTGCATCTTCCCGGTCCCGAGGGACTGGTCGAGGATTTCCGCAAAGCCGGCTATACCGTCACGGCGGTGGGGCTTTAAGCCCTATTTGATCAGGACCTGAGCCAGCATCGCCGGAACGATGATGCGGTGAAACGGCATGATGATGGCGAGATAGGTCCGCCCAAGCAGATTATGCGTCTTCACGATCGTCGACGCAGCCACCTCCTGCCGGCCCGCGCCGAGATCGTTCACCTCCACCAGGATGCGGAAATCGAGATGCCGGTCGTCCAGCCCAAGGACGACCCTGCCATGTGCCTGGCTGATGAGCGGAAATATGCCGATCCTGCTTTCCGGCGGCGCGTCGGGTTCCGCCCCCGTTTTCAGCCCAAATGGCCTGACCGCGAGGTTGCGCAGCTGCGTCAGCAGGCCGACCCATCCCGGTGTCCGCCCCAGCACGCGTTCGGCCGCGCCAATGGCGGTCAGGGCAAGGCCATCGGTTATCAGCACATATCGGTCGGCGAACTGAGCGCCGGCAAGAGCACCTTCGGGATCAGGAAAAGTCCGTGCAGTGGGCGTCATACCGGCAAATCCCTCGTAACCAACGATAGCATCCGCTGGTGTGGCTGGCTGCGTGGCGAAACGCCGCCTGACCGACGCGTTCATCGCGGTCGGCGCGCCGCACTTCCCGATCCAGAGGGACTGGTCGAGGATTTTCGTAAAGCCGGCTATACTGTCGCCGCTGTCAATTGAGTCGGATGGCAACTGGCGGATCTGCCCGTCGTATTTTCGGCGTGTCCCTTCGCTAGCGTGAAACCTGTTCAACGATAGCGCGTTGATGTCTGTTGATTGATAATTTTCATCCACGGAGGACACTTTCATGGCGAACACACCAAACGACACTCCTAGGCCAAGCGGCGGCGGCGGCGGCAGCCCTTGGCTGATTGCGCTGGTCGTCGTTATTCTGGCGATTGTCGCGTATTACGTTTTCGGAAGAAGCGGCGAGCACCCGGCACCCGCCGAGCCGCCAGCGGCGAGCACCCCGGCCCCGGCACCCGCGCCGGCTGAACCGATGAAGCCTGCCGAACCGGCCAAGCCAGCCGAACCGGCGCCCGCGCCCGCCCCGGCTCCTGCACCAGCGCCCGCGCCGGCCCCCGCGCCAGCTCCGGCACCGGCTCCGGCACCGGCCAACTGATCGGCTCGATATCAAAGACGAACGGCCCGCCGAATGGCGGGCCGTTTTGTTTTGGGCGACGAGCACGGGGTGTTTTGAGATTCAGGGCAGGCCGAACCGACCCTTCGTTCGCAGGCCGGCATCACCTGAATATCAAGACAACCCTAAATGTGGATCGGCTTGAAGAACGTGGCCAGCGCCGCTTCCTTCACCGCTTCCGACATCGTCGGATGCGCGTGGCAGGTGCGGGCCAGATCCTCCGACGAGCCGCCGAACTCCATCAGCACCGCCGCCTCATGGATCATCTCGCCGGCGCCGAAGCCGACGATATGCACGCCGAGCACGCGGTCGCTCTGCTTGTCGGCGAGGATCTTCACGAAACCGTCGGTGTGCAGCATGGCGCGGGCGCGGCCGTTGGCGGTGAAGGGGAATTTGCCGACCTTGTAGTCGATGCCGGCCTTCTTCAGCTCCTCCTCGCTCTTGCCGACCGAGGCGATTTCCGGACTGGTGTAGACGACGCTCGGAATGACATCATAGTTCACGTGGCCGGCCTGGCCGGCGATGGTTTCGGCCACCGCCACGCCCTCGTCCTCGGCCTTGTGCGCCAGCATCGGCCCGGCGATGACATCGCCGATGGCATAGATGCCGGGCACGTTGGTCCTGAGATGCCCATCGGTCTTGACCCGGCCGCGCTCGTCGACCTCGACACCCGCTTCCTTCAGCCCAAGGCTGTCTGAAAAGGCGCGGCGCCCGGTCGAGATCAGCACGACGTCGGCATCGATGGTCTCGGCCGCCCCGCCCTTCACCGGTTCGAAGGTGACGGTCGCGCCCTTCTTGGCCTTGGCGACGCCGGTGACCTTGGCGCCGAGCTTGAACTCGAAGCCCTGCTTGGAGAGCAGCCGCTGGAACTGTTTCGACACCTCGCCGTCCATGCCGCCCAAGATGGTGTCGAGGAACTCGACCACGGTGACCTTGGCGCCGAGCCGTGCCCAGACCGAGCCGAGCTCGAGCCCGATGACACCGCCGCCGACCACCACCAGATGGCCGGGAACCTTCTCCAACGACAATGCGCCCGTCGACGACACGATCACCTTCTCGTCGAAGTCGACCTTGACGCCGGGAATGCCGGCGACGTCGGAGCCGGTGGCGATAACGATGTTCCTGGTCTCGATCTCCTCGACCTTGCCGTCCTCGCCGGTCACCGAGACCTTGCCGGCGGCGACAACCTTGCCGGTGCCGCGGAAGGCATCGATCTTGTTCTTCTTGAACAGGAAGGCGACGCCGTTGACGTTGGCCGACACCGTCGCGTCCTTGTGCGCCATCATCTTCTTCAGGTTCAGCTTGGGCGCCGGGATTTCGACACCCAGCGCGTCGAAGGAATGGCCGGCCTCGGCGAACATCTCCGAGGCATGAAGCAGCGCCTTGGACGGGATGCAGCCGATGTTGAGACAGGTGCCGCCGAAGGTGGCATTCTTCTCGACCACCGCGACCTTCAGCCCGAGCTGTGCCGCCTTGATGGCGCAGACATAGCCGCCCGGTCCAGAGCCGATGATAACCACGTCATAAGCCATGTTTGTTTCCCTTTTGCTTGGGGCTCAGCGGCCGCCGCTGACATTCAGGATCGCGCCCGTCGTATAGGACGCGGCATCGGATAAAAGATAGAGGACCGCGCCGGCGACTTCATCCGCGGTACCGGCTCTTTTCATCGGCAGCAGGTCGCGGAACCGTTCGATCCGGTCGGGCTGGCCGCCGGAGGCGTGGATTTCGGTGTCGATGATGCCAGGCCGCACCGCATTGACGCGGATGCCTTCCAGAGCCACCTCGCGGGCAAGCCCGATGGTGAAGGTGTCGATGGCGCCCTTGGAGGCGGCGTAGTCGACATATTCGCCGGGCGAACCCAGCGTCGCCGCCGCCGACGAGATGTTGACGATCGCACCGCCCGAACCGCCATGCCGCGTCGACATGCGCTTGACCGCCTCGCGGGCACACAGGAACGAGCCCACGACATTGATGCGCATCATGCGCTCCAGCCGCGACACATCCATCTCGTCGACGCGCGCCTTGACGTCAACGATGCCGGCATTGTTGACGAAGGCATCGAGCCTGCCAAAGGCGCGGTCGACGGCGCCGAACATGGCCACGATGTCGGTTTCCTTGCCGACATCGCCCCTGACGGCAACAGCGTCGCCGCCGCCGGCCCTGATCTCGGCAACCAGCGCATCGCCGGCAGCCTTGTTGGAGGCGTAATTGACCGCGACACGATAGCCGGCCTTGGCTCCGAGCCGGCAGATAGCGGCGCCGATGCCGCGGCTGCCGCCGGTGACCAGCAGCACTTTTTGCATCGTGGTCATTCCTGGCACCCCTTCATCGAGAACACATCCGAGGGCACTTTCGA
Organism: Mesorhizobium sp. M8A.F.Ca.ET.218.01.1.1; assembly: GCF_004791165.1. Lineage (GTDB taxonomy): Bacteria > Pseudomonadota > Alphaproteobacteria > Rhizobiales > Rhizobiaceae > Mesorhizobium. Next base: position 894,443 of record NZ_SRUZ01000002.1, read on the forward strand.
GAAGCCGGTGCCGCCGCCGTAGGCTCGGGATTGCCTGAGCACTGGCCCGAGATCGGGCAGGATCAGCGTCTTTGGCGCCTCTACGCCCTCGGCCGGCAACAGGCCGACAGCGCCCTTGTCATCGGCCGTATAGATGACGCCGTTCCACAGCGTGCAGGCGGCAAGCTCGGCGCCGGTCACGTCACCCTCCGGGCATTTGTACATCAGCGCGCCGTTTGGCCGCGATACGTCCTGGGTCCACATGACGATGCCGTTCAGCACCACATTGTTGTCGAGGATCAAGCGAAACGTGTTGGTGACTGTGGCCGAGGTGCCTGTCGGGGTGAAGTCGATCTCGGCGCCACTTTGTGCATCGCCGTAAACGGCAAGCTCGATTGGACAGGCGGCCTGGGCATTTGCAACAGGCGCGAGAATGCCGGCCACCAGCACGACCGGTCCGGCGAGCCCAAGCAAACGGGCCATCATTGGCCACCCCTGCCGCAACCCGCCATCCGACCGCCTCAGAGATCAAGCACCAGCCGTTCCGGATCCTCCAGGCTTTCCTTGACCCGCACCAGGAAGGTCACCGCTTCCTTGCCGTCGACGATGCGGTGATCGTAGCTGAGCGCCAGATACATCATCGGCCGGATCACGATCTGGCCGCCGACCACGACCGGCCGGTCCTGGATCTTGTGCATGCCGAGAATGCCCGACTGCGGCGCGTTGAGGATCGGCGTCGACATCAGCGAGCCATAGACGCCGCCATTGGAGATGGTGAAGGTGCCGCCCTGCATGTCGGCGACCGACAGCTTGCCGTCGCGCGCGGCGATGCCCAGCCGGCCGATATCCTTCTCGATCTCGGCGATCGACATCTGATCGGCATTGCGCACGACCGGAACCACGAGACCCTTTTCGGTGCCGACCGCGACGCCGATATGGGCATAGTTCTTGAAGATGATGTCGGTGCCGTCGATCTCGGCATTGACCGAGGGGATTTCCTTCAGCGCGTGCGTGACGGCCTTGGTGAAGAAACCCATGAAGCCGAGCTTCACGCCGTGCTTCTTCTCGAACACGTCCTTGTATTTGGTCCTGAGCGCCATCACCGCCGACATGTCGACTTCGTTGAAGGTGGTCAGCATGGCGGCGGTCGACTGCGCTTCCTTCAGCCGGCGCGCGATGGTCTGACGCAGCTTGGTCATGCGCACGCGCTCCTCGCGCGAAGCATCGTCGCCGGACGACGGCGCGCGCACGGCAACCGGTGCCGGCGCCGCCTTTGGCGTTTCGGCCGGCTGCGACGGCGCGCCCTTGGAGATGGCGTCGAGCACGTCGCCCTTCAGCACCTGGCCACGCTTGCCCGAGCCGGAAAGCTGGTCGACAGACAGATTGTTCTCGGCGATCAGCTTTGCCGCGGCCGGCGCCGGCGGCATGGTGCGTGGCTCGACCGAGCCGGCATCGCCGGCAACCTTGGCAGTCTCGGCCGCGGCCTGCTTGGTGGTCTGCGCCGCGTCGGGGCTGGACGCCTGCGCCACCGCTTGCGGCTTGGTCGCGGGAGCAGCCGCCCCACCGCCCGAAATCGACCCGAGCAGAGCGCCGACGCCGACCGTCTCACCTTCTTTTACAGTGATTTCGCCGAGCGTGCCGGCGGCGGCGGCAGGCACTTCCACCGTCACCTTGTCGGTCTCGAGCTCGACCAGCGGCTCGTCGGCGGCAATGGCATCGCCGACCTTCTTGAACCATTTGCCGACGGTCGCTTCGGTGACGGATTCGCCCAGGGTGGGGACGCGGATTTCGGTAGCCATTGTGCCTGTCCGTTCTTTCGGTTCAGTTCTATTCGCCCAGTTCTGCCTATTCGCCGAGCGCGTCTTCGAGCAAGGCGGCGAGCTGGGCAAGGTGCTTTGACATCAGGCCGGTCGCCGGCGACGCGGCCGCGGGACGGCCGGTGTAGCGCACTCGCTGATGCTTGGCGTCGATATGCGCCAACACCCATTCCAGATACGGATCGATGAACGACCAGGCGCCCATGTTCTTGGGTTCCTCCTGGCACCACACCATCTCGGCATTGCGGAAGCGTGACAGCTCGGTGATCAGCGCCTTGGCCGGGAACGGGTAGAGCTGTTCGACGCGCAGCAGGTAGATGTCGTTGATGCCGCGCTTCTCGCGCTCCTCGTAGAGGTCGTAATAGACCTTGCCCGAGCACAGCACGACGCGGCGGATCTTGGAATCCTTGGTCAGCTTGATCGCCTGGTTGGGCAGCAGCTGGGCATCGTCCCACAGCAGCCGGTGGAACGAGCTTTCGCCCGAGATTTCCGGCAGCGTCGACACCGCCCGCTTGTGGCGCAGCAGCGATTTCGGCGTCATCAAGATCAGCGGCTTGCGGAAGTCGCGCTTCAGCTGCCGGCGCAAGATGTGGAAGTAGTTGGCCGGCGTCGTGCAGTTGGCGACCTGCATGTTGTCTTCGGCGCAAAGCTGCAGGAAGCGCTCCAGCCGGGCCGAGGAATGTTCTGGGCCCTGGCCTTCATAGCCGTGCGGCAGCAGGCAGACGAGGCCCGACATTCTGAGCCATTTGCGCTCGCCCGACGAGATGAACTGGTCGAACACCACCTGGGCGCCGTTGGCGAAGTCGCCGAACTGCGCCTCCCACAAGGTCAGCGCCTTCGGCTCGGCCAGGCTGTAGCCGTATTCGAAGCCTAGCACCGCCTCTTCCGACAGCATCGAGTTGATGACTTCGTAGCCGGCCTGCGCCGCCGACAGATTGTTGAGCGGGATGTAGCGGGTCTCGTCGCGCTGGTCGTAAAGCACGGAATGGCGCTGCGAGAAGGTGCCGCGCTCGGAATCCTGGCCCGAAAGCCGGATCGGGTTGCCGTCGAGCAGGATCGCGCCAAAGGCCAGCGCCTCCGCCGTCGACCAGTCGATGCCTTCGCCGGACTCGATCGCCTGACGCCGGTTCTCGAGGAAGCGGATGATCGTCTTGTGCGCCTCGAAACCCTTCGGCACCTCGGTCAGCTTCTTGCCGATTTCCTTCAGCGTCTTGACCGGCACGGCGGTCTTGCCGCGCCGCTGTTCGTCCTGGTTGTCGGCCGTGCGCAGGCCCGACCAGGCGCCGTCGAGCCAGTCGGCCTTGTTGGGCTTGTAGGCCTGGCCGACTTCCCATTCGGCTTCCAGATGCGCGCGCCAGTCGGCCTTGAGCTGGTCGAGTTCGGCCTGGGTGATGTGGCCTTCGGCGATCAGCCGGTCGCCATAGATCTGCACCGTCGTCTTGTGGGTGCGGATGTTGCGGTACATGAGCGGCTGCGTGAAGGCCGGCTCGTCGCCCTCATTGTGGCCGAAGCGGCGGTAGCAGAACATGTCCACGACCACCGGCTTGTGGAACTTCATGCGAAACTCGATCGCCACCTTGGTGGCGTGCACCACGGCTTCCGGGTCGTCGCCATTGACGTGGAAGATCGGCGCCTCGATCATCTTGGCGACGTCGGACGGATAAGGCGACGAGCGCGAGAAACGCGGATTGGTGGTGAAGCCGATCTGGTTGTTGATGATGAAGTGCAGCGTGCCGGCGACGCGGTGGCCGCGCAGGCCCGACAGGCCGAGGATTTCGGCGATCACGCCCTGGCCGGCGAAAGCGGCGTCGCCGTGCAGAAGCAGCGGCAGCACCTTGGCGCGTTCCTCCAGCGGCACGATCTCCTCGCGGCCACGGCCGAACAGATAATCCTGCTTGGCGCGCGCCTTGCCCATCACCACCGGGTCGACGATTTCCAGATGCGAGGGGTTGGCGGTCAGCGACAGGTGCACCTTGTTGCCGTCGAACTCACGGTCGGACGAGGCGCCGAGATGGTACTTCACGTCGCCCGAGCCTTCGACCTCGTCGGGGGCGGCCGAGCCGCCCTTGAACTCGTGGAAGATGGCGCGGTGCGGCTTGGCCATGACCTGGGAAAGCACGTTCAGCCGGCCGCGATGGGCCATGCCGAGCACGATCTCCTTCATGCCGAGCTGGCCGCCGCGCTTGACGATCTGCTCGAGCGCCGGGATCAGCGACTCGCCGCCGTCCAGGCCGAAGCGCTTGGTGCCCTTGTACTTGACGTCGATGAACTGCTCGAAGCCTTCCGCCTCGACCAGCTTCTGCAGGATCGCCTTCTTGCCGGTGGCGGTGAAGGAAATCTCCTTGTCGGCGCCTTCGATCCGCGCCTGGATCCAGGCCTTCTCCTCGGGATCGGAAATATGCATGAACTCGACGCCGAGCGTCGAGCAATAGGTGCGGGTGAGTATCTCCAGCATCTGCCGGATGCTGCCGAATTCGAGCCCAAGCACATTGTCGAGGAAGATCGGCCGGTCGTAGTCGGCTTCGGTGAAGCCGTAATTCTCCGGCGACAGCTCGTTATAGTCTTCGAGCTTGGCAATGCCGAGCGGGTCGAGATTGGCGTGCAGATGGCCGCGCATGCGGAAGGCGCGGATCATCATGATGGCACGCACCGAATCGCGCGTCGCCTGGTGCACGTCGGCGTCGGACAGCACGACCCCGTTGGTGACCGCCTTGTCCTTGACCTTCTTTTCCAGGTGCTTCTCGACAATGCCCCAATTGCCGTCGAGCGCGGACACCAGTTCGCCATTGGCCTGCAGCGGCCAGGAGGGTTTTGCCCAGGAAGCGCCCTTGGCGTTCCTGCGCACATCACCGGCATCGTCCTTCAGACCCGCGAAGAACTCCTGCCACTCGGGATTGACCGAAGCGGGATCGTCCTCATAGGCGGCGTAGAGCGCGTCGATATAATCGGCATTGCCGCCATAGAGGAAAGAGGTGAGCGAAAACCGGTCGTTGGCCTGATCTTGTCGTGCCATTTTTGTCCGCGGAGCCTGGCTCCGTCTCCTTTTGAAGGGAATGGTGAGCAGTCAGCTGCTACTCACCGTTAGTCCCTATTCACTACTGCCTACTCACTTAACCCTTGATCGCCTCGACCAAGGTCGTGCCCAGCCGCGCCGGCGAGGGCGAAACCTTGATGCCTGCCGATTCCATCGCCGCGATCTTGTCTTCGGCGCCGCCCTTGCCGCCGGAGATGACCGCGCCCGCATGACCCATGGTGCGGCCGGCCGGTGCGGTGCGCCCGGCGATGAAGCCCGCCATCGGTTTCCGGCGGCCGCGCTTGGCCTCGTCCTTGAGGAACTGCGCGGCGTCTTCCTCGGCCGAGCCGCCGATCTCGCCGATCATGATGATCGACTTGGTCTCGTCGTCGGCAAGGAACATCTCGAGCATGTCGATGAACTCGGTGCCCTTGACGGGATCGCCGCCGATGCCGACGGCGGTGGTCTGGCCGAGGCCGACATTGGTGGTCTGGAACACAGCCTCATAGGTAAGCGTTCCCGAGCGCGAAACAACGCCGACCGAGCCCTTGCGGAAGATGTTGCCGGGCATGATGCCGATCTTGCATTCGTCGGGGGTGAGCACGCCCGGGCAGTTCGGCCCGATCAGCCGCGACTTGGAGCGGTCGAGCCGCGCCTTGACCTTGACCATGTCCATCACCGGAATGCCTTCGGTGATGCAGACGATGAGCGGGATTTCAGCCTCGATCGCCTCGATGATGGCTTCGCCCGCGCCAGCCGGCGGCACGTAGATGACGGAGGCGTTGGCGCCCGTCCTTTCCTTGCCTTCGGCGACAGTGGCGAAGATCGGCAGGCTCTCGCCCTTCGAGCCGTTCCAGGTCTCGCCGCCCTTCTTGGGATGGATGCCGCCGACCATCTTTGTCCCGTGATAGGCCAGCGCCTGTTCGGTATGGAACGTGCCGGTCTTGCCGGTCAGGCCCTGCACCAGCACCTTGGTGTTCTTGTCGACGAGAATGGACATCGGAGCCCTTTTCTAAAAACCGTTGATCGAGGAAGGCGAGACGCGCCGGTAGACGCCGCTCACCATGTCTTGCCAGCCATCGCTGCCGGCGGGTTTGAATTGCAATCGCATGCGGTAGGTGTCGTTATCGTCGAAAATATACGTCACGCGCGCAAAACCGCGCGGCGACGACCGTTCCAGATTGAGTTCACTGCCGTTCCATATGCCGGTGGCAGGCGACACCGGCACGAAGCCCATCGAATCGAACTGGTGCATGGTGACGACGCCATTTTGCTGGTCGAAACCAAACACGGTGTGCGAACCAAACGAAATCGTGCCGTCGCGGCGCTGGCGATAACGCTGCACCACGAACTGGCCGCCGAACTGTGCCTCAGCCAGCACTTCGCTGGTCGCCGCACCGCCATCGGCCCATTGTGTATCCGCCACCTCTTCCTCGCCGCGCCACGCACCGACCAGCGCCTGCAGGCGCTGGTGATCGGCCGAGAGCGAAGAGAAGGACGCCGCGTTCATCAGTCAGAGCCGCTTCAGATCGGTGACGGTAAGGTCGCTCTTGGCGTTGCCGGTGTTGAGCGTCGTCGCCGGCTCGAACATCAGCACCACGGGCTCGGCGGTGAGCGAACGCGGCCGGTGCTCGACGCCGCGCGGCACGACGATGAAGTCGCCCTCGCCGAGCTCGACCGGACCGTCGCGGAAATCGATGGCGATGCGCCCGCGAAGCACTAGGAACGCCTCGTCCTCATTGTCATGCGCGTGCCAGTCGAAGGTCGCGCCGAACTTGGCGACCTTCGCCTGGCTGTCATTGACGTCGCCGGCGATATGCGGATCGAAGACCTTGCTGATCTTTTGATCCGCCGCCTCGACCAGGTTTATCTTGCGCGGAGGCACCGGCTCAGCCCTGCACCGCCGCAACGATCTTCTTGGCCGCGTCGTCGAGATCGTCGGCGGACACGACGTTCAGGCCGCTGTCGTTGATGATCTTCTTGCCGAGCTCGGCATTGGTGCCTTCAAGGCGCACCACCAGCGGCACCTTCAGGCCGACTTCCTTGACCGCGGCGATCACGCCTTCGGCGATGATGTCGCACTTCATGATGCCGCCGAAGATGTTGATCAGGATGCCCTTCACCGCCGGGTCCTTGGTGATGATCTTGAACGCCGCCGTCACCTTCTCCTTCGACGCGCCGCCGCCGACGTCGAGGAAGTTGGCGGGCTCGGCGCCATAGAGCTTGATGATGTCCATGGTCGCCATGGCAAGGCCGGCGCCGTTGACCATGCAGCCGATATTGCCGTCGAGCGCGACATAGGCGAGGTCGTATTTCGACGCCTCGATCTCCTTCTCGTCCTCTTCGGTGGTGTCGCGCAGTTCCATCAGGTCGGGGTGGCGAAACAGCGCGTTGTTGTCGAACGAAACCTTGGCGTCGAGCACGCGCAGCCGGCCGTTCTTCATGACGATCAGCGGGTTGACCTCGAGCAGGCTCATATCCTTCTCGACAAAGGCCTTGTAGAGGATCGGGAACAGCGTGCCGCCATCCTTGGCCGCGTCGCCGTCGAGCTTCAGCGCGCCATTGAGCGCCTTGACATCATCCGCCGTCACGCCCTTTTCCGGATCGATGGCGACGGTGATGATCTTTTCCGGCGTGTCGTGGGCAACACCCTCGATGTCCATGCCGCCCTCGGTCGAGACGACGAAAGCGATGCGGCCGACCGAACGGTCGACCAGGATCGACAGATAAAGCTCGCGCTCGATATCGGCGCCGTCCTCGATATAGAGACGGTTGACCTGCTTGCCGGCCGGGCCGGTCTGCTTGGTCACCAGCGTGTGGCCGAGCATCTCATTGGCGTTGGCGACCACCTCGGCGACCGACTTCGCCAGCCGCACGCCGCCCTTGGCGTCGGGGCCGAGCTCCTTGAATTTGCCCTTGCCACGGCCGCCGGCATGGATCTGACTCTTCACCACATAAAGCGGGCCGGGCAGCGCTTGCGCGGCGGCTTCCGCCTCGCTTGCCTTGAACACCGGCACGCCTTCGGCCACCGGCGCGCCAAAGCTCTTCAGCAGCGCCTTGCCTTGATATTCATGGATGTTCATGGGGAACTATCTCCAGGTCGTTTGCCGGGGTGATGTTGGGGAGGTCACTTCGAGGCGAGTTGCGGCGCGATCTTGACGCAGGCCTCGGTCAGGCCCTGCACGGTCGCCACCGAGGTGTCGAACATCTTCTGCTCTGCCTTGTTCAGGTCGATCTCGATGACGCGCTCGACACCGCCGGCACCGATCACCACGGGAACGCCGACATAGGTGCCCTTGACGCCATACTGGCCGGAGAGGTGCGCCGCGCACGGCAGCACGCGCTTCTTGTCCTTGAGATAGGATTCGGCCATCTGGATCGCCGAGGCCGCCGGTGCGTAATAGGCCGAGCCGGTCTTCAAGAGGCCGACGATCTCGGCGCCACCGTCGCGGGTGCGCTGCACGATCTGGTCGAGCCTTTCCTTCGAAGTCCAGCCCATCTTGATCAGGTCTGGAAGCGGAATGCCCGACACCGTCGAATAGCGGATCATCGGCACCATGGAATCGCCGTGGCCGCCGAGCACGAAGGCGGTGACGTCCTCGACCGAGACCTTGAACTCCTCGGCCAGGAAATAGCGGAAACGCGCGCTGTCCAGCACGCCGGCCATGCCGACGACATGGGTCTTGGGCAGGCCCGAAAACTTCTGCAGCGCCCACACCATGGCGTCCAGCGGATTGGTGATGCAGATGACGAAGGCCTTCGGCGCGTACTTCTTCAGCCCGGCGCCGACCTGCTCCATGACCTTCAGGTTGATGCCCAGCAGGTCGTCGCGGCTCATGCCCGGCTTGCGCGGCACGCCGGCGGTGACGATGCAGACATCAGCGCCCTCGATGCCGGCATAGTCGTTGACGCCGGTCAGCCGGGAATCGAAACCATCGACCGGCGATGACTGCGCGATATCGAGCCCCTTGCCCTGCGGAATACCCTCGGCAATATCGAACAGGACCACGTCGCCGAGATCCTTGAGGCCGATCATATGCGCGAGCGTGCCGCCGATCATGCCAGAGCCGATAAGCGCTATCTTGTTGCGTGCCATGTGAGGATGATTTCCCTTTGTCTGTGGCGACGCCAACACGGCGTCGAGGAAGAGGCCGGAATGCTGCGGGGAACCGCTGATATCGCCGCACCCAATAGCTCCGGTGAGAAATAAATTCAAACGATTATTTCAACCCCTGCATTTTCAATCGGTTAGAGCGTTTGGGATTTACGTAAACGTCAAAATTTGTAAGCCGACTTGGGAGAATTTACACAATGACGGTCGAGATCAGAAGGCTCTATCCCGGCGATGACGCCCTTGTGATGCGGGTTGCCGACGACGTGTTCGACGAGCCGGTGAGGCCCGATCGCCTGGCCAGTTATCTCGCGCAATCGGGCCATTTCATGATCGTCGCCCTCGTCGAGGGCCTGGTCGTCGGCCAATGCGCGGCGGTCATCCACCGCCATCCGGACAAGCCGACCGAACTTAATATCGACGAGGTCGGCGTCTCGCCGGCCTTCCGGCGCCAGGGCATTGCGCGCAAAATGCTCGACGCCATGTTCGCGCTCGGCAGGGAGCATGGTTGCGAGGAGGCCTGGGTCGGCACCGAACTTGACAATCTGCCGGCCCGAGCGCTTTACGAGGCGCGCAAGGAGCCGCATGCCGAGGCGGAGACATTTGTGATGTATGTGTATCGGCTGTAGATTTTGGAGCTGGCAGGATCTCTATGGAACAAGATTGAGCTCTTATGCCTGCGCCCGTGACGCGTCAGCCGGGGCAGCCTTCGCCTTCCGCCGCACGGCCCAATCGTCCAGCCAGTCGCGGCTCTGCATCTCGATCAGACGCGAGGCCGTGCGCTCGAATTCGAACACCTCGACGCTGCGCTTAGCCACATAAAGCTCGTGCGGCGGCGCATCCGCGCTCACCACCAGGCGCACATGATGGTCGTAGAGCGTATCGATCAACAGGATGAAGCGCTTGGCCTCGTTGCGCTTGCCTTCGCCCAGCACCGGGACATGGTCGATGAAGACGGTCGAAAACCGGCCGGCGATCGCCAGGTAATCGCGCGCGCCGAGCGGCTTTTCGCACAGGTCGGCAAAGGAGAAGCGCGCCGCATCGCCGGCGGCGGCCGGCACGGCCACCTTGCGGCCCTTCAGCGTCAGCGACGTCTCGGCCGTCGGCGCCCCGTGCGTCATCGCCTGCCAGGCCTCGTCGAGCGCCTCGTCGGCAGCCGCATCCGCCGGCATGACGTAGACAGGCGTGCGGGCAAGCTTTTCCAGCCGGTAGTCCTTGTCGCTGTCCAGCGACAGCACCTCAGCATGGCGTTTCAGTATGGCGATGAACGGCAGGAAGAGCTGGCGGTTCAACCCGTCACGGTAGAGGTCTTCAGGCGCCACGTTCGAGGTGGCGACGAGCACGACCCCACTGGCGAACAGTGCCGAGAACAGCCTGGACAGGATCATGGCGTCGGCGATGTCGGTGACCGAAAATTCATCGAAGCACAGCACCCAGGCCTGCTCGGCGAGCGCCTTGGCCACCGGCGGGATCGGATCGTCTTCCCTGACCGTGCCTTCCTTGCGCGCCTGCCGGTGCTTCTGGATGCGGTCCTGCACGTCGGCCATGAAGTCGTTGAAATGGACGCGGCGCTTGCGCCTGACCGGCAAGAGTTCGAAGAACATGTCCATCAGCATGGTCTTTCCGCGCCCGACGCCGCCATGGATGTAGAGGCCCTTGACCGCCTCCTGCGTCTCGCGCTTGCGGGCAAACAGCCAGCCCAGCGCGCTGGACTTTTGCGCAAGCCGCTTGGCCGAGATCTCGTCGGTCAGCCGGTCGAGCGCGGCGGCGATCTCCTCCTGCGCGGGGTCGCGTCCGATCGCGCCTGATACCACCAGATGGTCGTAGCGCTGCCGGACGGTCGCATGGGTCTGGAGGCCGTCACGCAGATGCATCGGTCACGTCGTTGTTCGGAGCGGTATGCTCAAGAGAGAAGGTATATTGAGATTCAGGCCAGGCCGAGCCGAAAGGGCAGGAAGCCGCGATTCGCAGGCCGGCATCACCTGAATACCGGCATACCCAGCCTATCTTGTAAGCGAAATCGGTTGCCCGTTGGAAGTCTGGCCGTCGAATTTCGAGCCGCCCGACGAATAGAGACGTGCCAGCGAACCGCCATTCTCGTCATAAAGCGTCAGCTGCTTGCCGGCGACGTTCCACGATTTGATGCCGTCGATCGGCGCCGGGCAGTGCAGCGGACCGGCGCGGAAGCCGGCGCCGAACTTGGTCTGTGGCGTCGCCACCTTGCAGCTCTGGCCGGAAACGCTGACGTTCCAGACACCGGCGACGCTTGCCGCGTTGAGATCCGCGGCACCCGCAGGCGCCGCGCCATCCGGCGGCAGCGAGGCAACCTGCGTGTTTGCCGGCGCGGTCGGGAATTGAGACGGGTCGGTGGTGCCGGGGGACGCCGGCGGCGGCAGCTGATTCGAGCTCACCTGGCCGGCAGGCGCCGGCTGCAGCGGGGCGGGCTGCTGGTCGTCCATCGACGAGAAGCGTGAGGTTGAGCAGCCGCTCGCAACGAGCGCCGCCAGGGATACGGCCACCAGGCCGCCTTTCGCAAAATTCATTACAACCTCCGTCGGAATCGGCTGGGGGTGCCGTCCGCGCAATCTCACCTCCACCAAGATGGAGAAGGTGGCGAAATTTCAACCCGATATGGTTAAAATAGGGTTTGCGGCAAGATTGTTGCAAATTTATCGCAATCATCACGCCAGGGCGGCACTTGGGACGAACACATATCCGTCCGGCCCCACGATATAGCACTCGCGCAGACCATGCGGCTTGTCGACGGCGCCGGCCAGCACGATGTGGCCATGATCCAGCGCCGCCGCCTCGATCGCGTCGGGATCGGCGCCATAGAGGCGCAATTCGATGCCAGCACCGCGTGTCTCGGCGCCCGTGATGGAGCCCGTCATCGGGTTGTCGAGATAGGAATGGTCGGCATGCAGCATGAATACCGACCCCAGAAGCTCGATCGCCGCGAAATCCTCGTCGGCATAGATGACCCGGGCGCCAAGCACGTCGCGGCAGAAGGCTTCCATCGCCGGCATGTCGGTCACCAGCAAATTGACGCCGACGCCGCGCGGCAGCGAGCGGCCAAAATCCTCGGCCTTCATCCAGAGCGTCTTCGTCCGCTTCATCGCCATGGCGTCCTCCTCCTGATCCGCGATCCTAGCCGAGGCCGCTTCGTCCCCCTTGGCCTTCGGCCGGCAAACGCTTGCGCCAGCCGCGGCAAGGCTTATGTCTAGAATAGTCCCAGGAAAAGTGTGCAGCGGTTTTCCCGGGAAAACGCGTAGCGCTTCCCCCCAGGGAATTGCGTGAAAACAAAGAGTTCACCGAAACCCGCCGGAGCGCAGACCTTGGCCGCGAGACACAAAGCCGCCAACCGCTACTACAGCGGCCCGCCCAGCGATCATTTCGACGGCACCCTGTTCTTCAACCCCGACGGCCGGATGCCTGGCCCCTTCACGGACCTGCTGAAATGGCAGTTCAGCGGCCAGCGTTCGAAATGGCCGCCTGCGAGTCCGAGCCCCTTCGCACAGGCAAGGCCGGCCGCGATGGTCGAAGGTACCGAACTGACCGTGACCATGGTTGGCCATTCCACCTTGCTGATCCAGACCGCCGGGCTCAACATCCTCACCGATCCGGTGTGGTCGGCGCGCACCTCGCCGTTCTCCTTTGCCGGACCCCGGCGCGTCAATCCGCCGGGCATCGCTTTTGACGATCTGCCGGCGATCGACGTCGTGCTGGTCAGCCACAACCACTATGACCATCTCGACCTTGCCACGCTGAGGAAGCTGAAGGAGACGCACGATCCGCTGGTAGTGACGCCGCTCGGCAACGATGCCATCATCGCCGCCGCGGTGCCCGGCATGCGGCTTTCCGCGCATGACTGGGGCGACAGGGTCGACGTCTCCGACGGCACCGCCATCCACATCGAGCCCGCGCATCATTGGTCGGCGCGGGGTGCCCGCGACCGGCGCATGGCGCTGTGGGCCGGCTTCGTCATCGAAACAGCGGGCGGGAAGACCTACTTCGCCGGCGATACCGGCTTCCACGACGGCATCAACTACCGGCTGATGGCGGAAAAACATGGCGGCTTCCGCTTCGCCATCCTGCCGATCGGCGCCTACGAGCCACGCTGGTTCATGGCCCCGCAGCACCAGAATCCCGAGGAAGCGGTGCAAGGCATGAAGCTGTGCAACGCAAGCTTTGCCGCCGGCTGCCACTGGGGCACCTTCCAGCTCACCGACGAGCCGATCGACGAACCGGTCCGAAAACTGGCCGAGGCGCTCGGGGCTGAGGGTGTACCGCAAGAGCATTTTCGCGCCTTGCGGGCCGGCGAAGTCTGGGACGTGCCGGAAACGACGGCGGCCTGAACCGACCAGGCTTCGAAACGAGCGGGAACCCAAGCACGACAGCCGCGTTTTTCCTGCGGTTTCAAATCTGTCGGCTTACGAGGCATTCCCATGCTCAAATGGATCATCATTCTTCTCATCGTCGCCGCCGCGGCGAGCCTGCTCGGCATGCCGGCGCTGGCCGGCGCCGCCGCCACCGGCGCGCGCATTCTCATCGGCGTCGTGCTCGTGATCTTCCTGTTGATCTTGCTGGGGGTCTTCGCGGTGACGTAAGTCCGGCGCCGTCGCGTGAAAGCGGCTGCGCACTGGTAATTCCTGCCCGTTTCCGCCATATAGCGCCGAACGGACATGGAATTTCGGAGCAATGGCAGGCACGGCCCCTTTCGCCAAGATGAACGGCATCGGCAACGAGATCATCGTTGCCGACATGCGTGGCCGTGCGGATCGGGTGACGGCCGCGGCCGCCATCGCGCTCAATGGCGACGTCGCGACGCGGTTCGACCAGATCATGGCGATCCACGACGCCAGGACGCCAGGCACCGCCTATTTCGTCGACATCCTGAATTCCGATGGCTCCGCAGCGCAGGCCTGCGGCAACGGCATGCGCTGCGTCGTCCAGGCCCTGGCCGCCGAGACCGGCGTGAAGACCTTCACCTTCGAGACCGTGGCCGGCATCCTCAATGCCCGCGAACACGCCGACGGCTCGATCTCTGTCGACATGGGCACGCCGCGCTTCGGCTGGCGCGACATTCCGCTGGCCGAGGAGTTCCGCGACACCCGCATGATCGAGTTGCAGGTCGGCCCGATCGACGCGCCTGTGCTGCATTCGCCTTCCGCCGTTTCGATGGGCAACCCGCACGCCATCTTCTGGGTCGATGACGACGTCTGGACTTATGAACTCGACCGTTTCGGCCCGCTTCTGGAAAACCATCCGATCTTTCCCGAACGCGCCAACATAACCATCGCGCAGGTGACCTCGCCCGACAGCATGATCATCCGCACCTGGGAGCGCGGCGCCGGCCTGACCAAGGCCTGCGGCACCGCGTCCTGCGCGGCTGTCGTCGCAGCGGCCCGCACCCGGCGCACGGGCCGCAGCGTCAACCTGCTGACGCCTGGCGGCGGCACGCTGCATGTCGAATGGCGCGATGACGACCACGTCATCCTGACCGGGGCGGCCGAATGGGAATTTTCCGGCAGCTTCGATCCGTCGACCGGACAATGGGCCCGCGACACCGAAAGCGCGGCCTGATGTCCGCTCTTGCCAAAGGCGTCGACGTGGCGAAGCAGCCCGGCCGCATCGACGTGGTGACCTTCGGCTGCCGTCTCAATACCTATGAGTCCGAGGTGATGCGGCGCGAGGCCGAAAGCGCGGGCCTCGGCGCGCTCGACGGCGGCGCCGTCATCTTCAACACCTGTGCCGTCACCGGCGAAGCGGTGCGCCAGGCCAGGCAGGCGATCCGCAAGGCGCGCCGCGACAACCCGGCCGCGCGCATCATCGTCACCGGCTGCGCCGCGCAGACCGAGCCCGAAAAATTCGCCGCCATGGACGAGGTCAATCTCGTGCTTGGCAATGAGGAAAAGCTCAAGGCGAATTCCTATCGCGCGCTGCCCGATTTCGGCGTCAACGACACCGAGAAGGCGCGCGTCAACGACATCTTCTCGGTGCGCGAAACCGCCGGCCACATGGTCGACGCCATCGAGGGCCGGGCACGTGCCTTCGTGCAGGTGCAGAACGGCTGCGACCACCGCTGCACCTTCTGCATCATCCCCTATGGCCGCGGCAATTCGCGCTCGGTGCCGATGGGCGCCGTGGTCGAGCAGGTCAAGCGCTTGGCCGGCAACGGCTATGCCGAGATCGTGCTGACCGGCGTCGACATGACGTCTTTCGGCGCCGACCTGCCTGGTGTGCCGAAGCTCGGCAAGCTTGTGAAGACCATCCTGAGGCAGGTGCCCGACGTAAAGCGGCTCAGGCTGTCCTCGATCGACTCGATCGAGGCCGACGAGGACTTGCTCGACGCCATCGCCACCGAGCCGCGGCTGATGCCGCATCTGCATCTGTCGCTGCAGTCTGGCGACGACATGATCCTGAAGCGCATGAAGCGAAGGCATCTGCGCGACCAGTCGATCCGCTTTTGCGAGGATGTGCGCAAGCTGCGTCCCGGCATTGTTTTCGGCGCCGACATCATCGCCGGCTTCCCGACCGAGACCGAAGCCATGTTCGAGAATTCCGAAAAAATCGTCGAGGAATGCGGCCTGACCCATCTCCACGTCTTCCCGTTTTCACCGCGCGAAGGCACTCCCGCCGCGCGCATGCCGCAGGTTCGCCGCGAGCTGGTCAAGCAGCGCGCCGCCCGGCTGCGCGCAGCCGGCGAAGCGACCTACCAGCGCCATCTGTCTTCGCTCGCCGGCAGCCGCCAGTCGATCCTGATCGAGCGCGACGGCCTTGGCCGCACCGAAGGGTTCACGCTTGCCGCACTCGCCACCGGCGCGCCGGGAGAGATCGTCGAAGCTGAAATAACCGGCCACGATGGCGCGCGGCTGACAGCCGCTCCCCTTGCCGCCCGCGCCGCCTGAGAAACGCAAAAGCATGGCTGGTTTTTTCAAGAAGATATTTTCGTTCGGCAAGAAGGAGGTCGTCGAGGAGCGCATCGACGAGACCGCCCCCCTCCCGCCGATCAAATGGGATCAGCTCGACGCGCTGAAGCCGGCGGCCGAGCAGGCCGTGCCGGAGTTTTTGAAGCGGGAGGAGGCTGTGGCGGAAGCCGCGCCGGCGGCCGCGCCTGGACCGGAGCCCGAGGAGCCCAAGCCCGAACCTGTCCCCACCATTCCGCCCCCGCCGGAGCCTACCGTTCCGTCAGAACCGGAACGGCAGCCGGAGCCTGCGCCGGAAGAGAAACCGGCAGCCCCGCCCCAGACGCCTGAACCGCCGGCGCCCGAAGAAGTGCCGCAGCCGCCCGTCGTTCCGGAGCCCGCGCCCGAACGGCGGCCGCGGGAGATTCCGCCCGCGCCATCCGAGCCGGAGATCGTTCCATCGCGTCCGGAGAGGCAACCGGAACCCGCGCCTGTGGAAGTGCCGGCGCCCCCAGTCGAAGTGCCGGCCGACATGCCCGCACCGGTCGAAGTGCCGCCGGCGTCGCCGGTTGAAGCCCCTCAGTCGACGGCCGCCTCCGAGCAGCCGACTTCAGAGGCTGGCGCTGCCCCTCATCCGCCTGCCGGCACCTTTTCCCCGCATAGGGACGAGGAGAACGGAGCTGATCGCGATGCCGGCGCCCCTCTTGGCGACGTCAAGGAGAAAAGCTCAACGCTGACGCCTCCCTCTCTCCGTCCTTCACTGGGAGAGGGTGAGGGGCAGCGCCAGCCTGCGGAAACCATCCCATCTCCGATCGAAACCGCTCCATCGGCGGAAATCGCGTCACCTATCCGCCAGCCGGCACCCGTCGAAACCCAGCCGGTCATTGCCGAGATCGCGCCCGAGCCTCAATCGATCCCACAACCCGCCCCGGAGCCCAAACCCGCTCCCGGCAAGGTGACGGTGGCCAGGAAGGTCGAGCAGAAGGCCGAAGTGCAGAAGGCGCCCGAGCCGGCGCCGAGGCGGTCCTGGTTCCAGCGCATGCGGGACGGACTTGCCCGGTCGTCGCGCGAGCTGACCGGCAACATTGCCGGCGTTTTCACCAAGCGCAAGCTGGACGAGGAGACGCTGCAGGACCTGGAGGACGTGCTGATCCGCGCCGATCTTGGCGTGGAGACGGCGCTGCGCGTCACCGATTCACTGGCCTCGAGCCGTTACGGCAAGGATGTTTCCGATACCGAGGTGCGCGCCGTCATGGCGGCCGAGGTGGAGAAGGTGCTCGCCCCGGTCGCAAAGCCGCTCGAGCTCGATCTCTCGCACAAGCCGCATGTCATCCTGGTGGTCGGCGTCAATGGCACCGGCAAGACCACGACCATCGGCAAGCTCGCCGCCAAGCTGACCGATGGCGGCCTGTCGGTGATGCTGGCCGCCGGCGACACGTTCCGCGCCGCCGCCATCGAACAGCTGAAGATCTGGGGCGAACGCACGAAATCGCCCGTCATTGCCTCCAAGCTCGGCGCCGATGCCGCCGGCCTTGCCTACGACGCCTTCGAGAAGGCGAAGGAGGCGGGCTCCGACGTGCTGATCATCGACACTGCCGGCCGGCTGCAGAACAAGACGGAACTGATGGCCGAGCTGGAAAAGATCGTTCGCGTGCTTGGTAAGCTCGATCCCGAAGCGCCGCACACCGTGCTGCAGACAGTCGACGCCACCACCGGCCAGAACGCGCTCAACCAGGTCGAAATCTTCCGCAATGTCGCCGGCGTCAACGGCCTGGTGATGACCAAGCTGGACGGCACGGCGCGCGGCGGTATTCTGGTGGCGATCGCGGCAAAGCACAAATTGCCGGTCTATTTCATCGGCGTCGGCGAGCAAGTCGACGACCTCGAACCGTTTTCCGCAAGCGAATTCGCCAGGGCGATCGCTGGAGTGGCTTGAACAGGCACGATGCCGGAAGTGAGGCTTCCGGATTGGATCGTGCGTAAGAAGGAAACCATGAACCCACCCATTCTCGAACGCGATCCGTCCGACCCGCAGAAAGAGAAGAAGGAAGGCATCAACCCCCTGCTCAAGCTGGCGCTGGAGCTGGGGCCGCTGCTCGTCTTTTTCTTCGCCAATGCGCGCGGCGAGTGGCTGACGCAGAAATTTCCGGTGCTGGCCGAATTCGGCGGTCCGATCTTCGTCGCCACCGGCCTGTTCATGGCCGCGACCGCGATCGCGTTGATCGCCTCATGGCTGCTGACCCGCACCCTGCCGATCATGCCGATGGTGTCTGGCGTCGTCGTTTTCATTTTCGGCGCGCTGACGCTCTATCTGCAGGACGACATCTTCATCAAGATGAAGCCGACCATCGTCAACACGCTGTTCGGCGGGGTGCTGCTCGGCGGCCTGTATTTCGGCCGCTCGCTGCTCGGCTATGTCTTCGAGTCCGCCTTCAAACTCGATGCCGAAGGCTGGCGCAAGCTCACCTTCCGCTGGGGCCTGTTCTTCCTGTTCCTGGCCATCGTCAACGAAGTGGTCTGGCGCAATTTTTCCACCGACGCCTGGGTTACCTTCAAGGTCTGGGGCATCATGCCGATAACGCTTCTGTTCACCTTCAGCCAGATGCCGCTCATCCTGCGCCATTCGCTCGACGACAAAGCCGGCGGGGAAGAGAAAGCCGGCAAATAAGGCAGGGAATAAAGGGGAGAGCCATGGAATTCGTCACCACCCAGGAAGAGCTGCGGACGATCTACAAGACGCCGCGCCCGACCGATGGTTCGATCCGCAAGGAATTGAAGGCGCTCGACGGCCATTGCCGCTCCTTCATCGGCAAGAGCCCGTTCGTGCTGATCGGCTCGTCCGATGGCGAAGGCAATGCCGACGTTACCCCGAAAGGCGACAAGCCCGGCTTCACCGCCATTCTCGACGAGAATACGATCGCCATTCCCGACCGGCCCGGCAACAACCGGCTGGATACGCTGGAGAACATCCTGCGCAATCCCTCGGTCGGGCTGCTCTTCCTCATCCCGGGCATGAACGAGACGCTGCGCCTCAATGGCGAAGCCCGCATCACCGTGGATGCCACTTTGCGCGAGCGCCTCGCGGTCGACGGCAAGGAGCCGCAAAGCGTCATCGTGGTCGCCGTCAAGGCCGCCTACATGCATTGCGCCAAGGCCTTCATGCGCTCCGATCTGTGGAAGCCCGAGAGCTGGTACGACCGTGCCACGCTGCCGACGCTCGGCCAGATCCTGCGCGATCAACTGGCATTGGCCGATTCGGCCGAGGCGACCGACCGCTGGCTGGACGACGAGTACAAGCAGACGATGTGGTAGGGTTTTCGGCCCACGATTCGCCCGGACCTATCCATCTTGCTCCACCTTCTTGCCATCTCAGGCAGCCTGCGGGCGGCCTCCACCAATTCGGCCCTGGTCGCGGCACTGGCGCTGAACGCGCCCGAGGGCTGTCGTATCACCGTCTATGACGGAATTCGCGGCCTGCCGATCTTCAACCCCGACGACGAGGGCGAGCGAACACCGGGCGAAGCCTCCGACCTGATCGACGCCGTCACCCGCGCCGACGGCGTCATCGTCTCCTGCCCCGAATATGCGCATGGCGTGCCGGGCGGACTGAAGAACGCGCTCGACTGGCTGGTCTCGCGCGACGCCGCCGTCGACAAGCCGGCCATGCTGGCCCACGCCTCGCCGCGTTCGCTCTATGCCCGAGCCGCTTTGGCCGAGATCATGCGGACCATGTCGTTCGCGCTGCATGATGGTGGGTTGGAGATCGCCCTGCTCGGGAAGAAGCCAGCGGAGATGGAGGCCATTTTGGCTGAGCCGGAAAAGGTGCTGGCATGCGCAATGCGCTGTCCGGTTTCGCAGATTTCATACGCTAGCCTTGATCCTTTAGCGGCCAACCATGCGACTTCGTCATTCTAGGGCGGAGCAAGGAGCGCAGCGACGCGGCGCAGACCCTAGAATCCATGCCGTGACATTTGCCAAAGAATGCAGCGGTTCAGAACAGGCACCCCGACGTGGCTAGTACACTGACCGTATCACAGACGGAAACTGCACCGCCGCGACGTTCGAAAGGTCCGGCATGGATCCTAGGGTCTCCGCGACGTCGCTTCGCGACTGCTTCGCCCTAGGATGACGAAGTGGAAAGGACTTCGCCTTCCTTCGATCTACCCCTTCCGCAAGGTCTCGACATCGGTCTTACCGACATACCAGTCGCGGGCGTTGACCTCTTCGAACACCACCCAGACGTCGTCATTGCCGAGTCCGGTGGCGTCCATGATGGCCGCCGTGACTTTTCTGGCGATGTCAGCCTTCTTGCCTGCCGGATCGGCGGCGATCACTTCCTTGACGATGCGGATGTTGACGAATGGCATGACGTCCTCCCATTGATTTGTGCCTGATACCATCGGCGGACTGCTTCGAACTCCGCTCCGGCGGAGCAAATAATGGCGGCTGCGGAAGCCGCGGCGAAGCGGGTGCCGCGGCTATCCGCAGAAGCGCCAACAAGGGCCGCCAGAGAAAAGTTGCGAGCAGCCTCAAAAAGTCTTGGCCCCATTCACCATCAGCCGCACCGAATAGAGCGAGGTGGTGCCGGCGATGTAGAGGCAGTTCAGCTTGGTGCCGCCGAACACGCAATTGGCGGTCACCTCCGGCACCTTGACCTTGCCGATCAGCGTGCCGTCCGGATCGTAGCAGTGGATGCCGTCGGCAGCGCTGGTCCAGATGCGTCCGTCGGCGTCGAGCCGGAACCCGTCGAATAGGCCTGATGTGCAGTCGGCGAAGACCTTGCCGCCGGAAACCTTCTTGCCGTGCTTGCCGACGTTGAACACCCGCATATGCGCCGGGTTCTCAGCGCCATGCGTGCGGCCGGTGTCGACGACATAGAGCAGGCTTTCGTCGAGCGAGAAGGCAAGCCCGTTCGGCCTGACCATGTCGGTGATCACGGCCTCGACCTCGCCCGTGTCGGGATCCACCCGGTAGACGTTGCAGGCGCCGATCTCGCTCTCGGCCTTGTCGCCCTCATAGTCGGTGTCGATGCCGTAGCTGGGGTCGGTGAACCAGACCGAGCCGTCGGATTTCACCACCGCGTCGTTGGGCGAGTTCAGCCGCTTGCCCTTCCATTTGGCGGCGATGGTGGTGACCGAGCCATCATGCTCGGTGCGGCTGACGCGGCGGCCCGAATGCTCGCAGGTGACGAGCCGGCCCTGCCGGTCGACGGTGTTGCCGTTGGAATTGCCCGAGGGCTGGCGGAACACGCTGACGCTGCCGTCGGTTTCGTCATAACGCAGCATGCGGTTGTTCGGAATGTCCGACCACACGACATAGCGGCCGGCGGCGAACCAGGCCGGCCCTTCGGCCCAGCGGCAGCCGGTGAACAGTTTCTCCACTTGCGCGCTGCCATTGAACAGGCGCGCGAAACGCGGATCGAGAATTTCGTAATAGTCTGCGGCCGCCATGCATTTCCTCCCGGCATCACGTGACGCCGGATCAAGCCAGCCCGCGATCGATCTGGCAAGACGGGGTATCAGCAATTTGTAAGACAAAACGGCGGGACGTTCCTTAGGACGCCATTAACCGGCTATGCGCGCAGTGCAATGGTGCATTGCAACATCTTCTTTTTGCAATGCACCATTACTATGTCATGCTCCGTATCGATCAAGGGAGGAAGAACCCGCCGCGAGAATGCGGCACAGAAGGAACCTTGCTATGATCTTGAATGACCTGATGACCCGCGCTCGCAGCAGCATCGCCAAGCGCAAGCACTACAACCGCCTCGTCGCCGAAATCGACAGCTTCTCCAGCCGCGACCTCGCCGACATGCGCGCCGACCGCTCGGAAATGCTCTACCAGATCCACAAGCAGATCTACGGCTGAGCCCCACCGCGTTTCGTCATCCTCGGGCTTGACCCGAGGATCCATGCCGCGACTTCAAACGAAGCATGCAGCGGCTCGGAATAGCGGTTCTATCAGCGGCGAAGAGTCCCTTATCCTGATCCGCCTTGCCTGTCACTAATATCACGGCATGGATCCCTTGGGCTGCAAAGCAGCTCCAGGGGTCTGCGCCGCGTCGCTTCGCTCCTTGCTTCGCCCTAGGATGACGAAGGCGAGTTGGAGTTGTCAGTTCGGTACGCCCAGCGCTTTTTCAATCTGTGGCAGCAAGAGATCCCTCGCCGACTCCGCCGTCAGCGGGCCGACATGCTTGTAGGCTATCTTGCCATCCTTGCCGATGACGAAGGTTTCCGGCACGCCATAGACGCCCCAGTCGATCGCCGTGCGGCCGGCTTCGTCGACGCCGATCGCCTGGAACGGATTGCCGAGGTCGCCGAGGAAGCGGCGGGCGTTTTCCGGCCGGTCCTTGTAATTCAGCGCCGCCATCGTGAACCGCTTGTCCTGCGCCAGCGCCAACAGAACCGGGTGCTCTTCCCGGCACGGCGCGCACCACGACGCAAAGACGTTGACCAGAGTGACCTTGCCGGCGAAGGCTTTCGAATCGAGCCCCGGCAGGTTTGACCCCTCCAGCGCCGGCAGACTGGTCTGCGGCGCCGGCAGGCCGATGAGCGCCGATGGCACTTCCGAGACATCGCGTCCCGACAGAAGCTGCGACAGGAACAGGCCGGCCAGGCCGAGGAAAACCAGCAGCGGCAAGAACACGAACAGGCGGCGACGCGTCGGCGTTTCGATTTCGCTGCTCACGGCTTTCCCGCCCCGGTCTTGTCGGAGCGCCGCCGCACCCCGGCCGCCTCGAGTTCGGCGAGTTCGCGCTTGCGTGCCCGCTGGTCAAGCAGAATCCAGCCGATCAGCCCGGCCAGCACGATCGCGGTGATGGCATAGGCGGCGGTGACGTAGAGTGCGTGCGGGCTCATGCCGGCCGCCTCCCTGGCATGCCGCTCGCCAACCCGGTCCGTTCGCTGCGCTCGCTCATGCCTTCCCTTAACCTCGCGCCACGGGCCGCGCAATCTGCCGCCGCGCCGCAGCCTCTGCCGCTCGCGGCCGACTCAATCCGTGCCATGGCGCAGCGCCAGCGCCGCGGCCACGGGGCCCAGCACCGCAAGAAACAACGTCAGCGCGGCAAGAATGAGGAAAGGCTGCAGGAACGGATCGGGATTCGCCGTCGCCCCGTAGCTTGCCGAAACACCGAAGATCAACACCGGAATGGTCAGCGGCAGCACCAACACCGAGATCAACAGCCCGCCGCGCGGCAGCGCCACCGCCACCGCGGCGCCGACGGCGCCGATGAAGGTGATGGCCGGCGTGCCGACCAGAAGCGTCAGTGCCGTGGCGCCGATGGCGACCGGTTCCATGTTCATGAACAGGCCGAGCAGGGGCGCGGCGACCACCAGCGGCAAGACGCTTCCCGCCCAATGCGCGACGCATTTCACCAGCACCGTCAGCGCCAGCATGTGCCGGTCGTGGCCGAGCACCAGCAGATCGAGCGCGCCGTCCTCGCGGTCGGCCTGGAACAGCCGGTCGAGGCCGAGCAGGCAGGCAAGCAAGGCGCCGATCCACAGGATCGCAGGGCCGATGCGGGCCAAGAGCTTGAGGTCCGGCCCGACGCCGAAGGGGATGGTGGCGATGACGGCAAGGAAGAAGATGACGCCGGTCAGCGCGCCACCGCCGGCACGGATATTGAGGCGGATGTCGCGGGCTAAGAGGGACCACATTACGATGTGGTCCCCGGTTGAAGAAGGCGTTCCGTCACGCCCCCCTCTGTCCTGCCGGACATCTCCCCCACGAGGGGGGAGATCAGCCGTCGGTTCGGCTTTCGCCAATCACTAGCGTCGCCAAGATGAGCGAGGCGCCGAAGCCACCAATCTCCCCCCTCGTGGGGGAGATGGCCGGCAGGCCAGAGGGGGGCGCCGTAGAGCACGGAAATCAATGGCCTACCCTCATTTGCAGCTCGCGCGCCCCTTCCAACCCCAGCGGCAGATGCGTCGCCGCGACAATCATCCCGCCTTCCGCGCAATGCCCGCTCATCAACCGCGCGAACCTTCCCTCCGAAGCCTTGTCCAGGCCCGCCGTCGGCTCGTCCAGCAGCCACAGCGGCCTATGGCTGACCAAAAGCTTGGCGATCGCCGCGCGGCGCCTTTGCCCGGTCGAGAGATAGCCGAACGGCAAATGACCGATGCCGCCCAGCCCGACCGTTTCCAGCGCCTCCTCGACACCGAGCCGGCCTTCGCCATGGAACTCCCGCCAGAAGCGCAAATTCTCCGCCACGCTCAGCGCCGTCTTCATTGCATTCTGATGGCCGAGATAGTGGCAGGCCGACGCGATCGACGGGAATTCGTCGCCGCCGCCTTCGAGCAGCAGGCGGCCTGCGGCTTTCGGCAGCAGCGCGGCGACCACCCTGAGCAAGGTCGATTTGCCCGAGCCGTTCGGCCCGGTGACGACCAGCGCCTGCCCCGTCTCCAGGGCAAACCCGATGCCGGAAAACACCGCCTCGCCGCCGCGCTCGCCGCCCAGATTTTCGGCGATCAGCCGCATCCCTTGCCTGTCCCTCGAACGAAGCGGCACGGCCGCTGCCGCATCGCACAAATTTGCTTTGCAACTGTCTAGAACTATTCCAGAAAATTCTCTATATGCGGGTCATCCGTGCCAGCGGTCGGCACGGGAACAGAATTAGCGCCGAACCAGCGCACGCGCCGCCTTGAACGGCTCGGGTTGCTTGGGAGCGGACAGCGGAAATGGCCGTACCCGCACCTTTGCGCGTGATTGCATGCCATCGGCGTCCGTTCCCTTTCAGGCTGAACAGACAAGGATCGCACGTGTCAAAATCCCTCGACAGTTTCAATTGCCGCCGCACGCTGAAAGCGGGCGACGCCGAGTATGTCTATTTCGACCTCGTCGAGGCCGAGAAGAACGGCCTCACCGGCATTGCCCAGCTGCCCTATTCGATGAAGGTGCTGCTGGAAAACCTGCTGCGCAACGAGGATGGCCGCTCCGTCACCAAGGAATCGATCCAGGCGGTGGCCGGCTGGCTGACCGACAAGGGCACCGCCGGCGTCGAGATCGCCTACCGCCCGGCCCGCGTCTTGATGCAGGATTTCACCGGCGTCCCGGCCGTGGTCGATCTCGCCGCCATGCGCGACGCCATGGCCTCGCTCGGCGGCGATCCGCAGAAGATCAACCCGCTGGTTCCGGTCGACCTCGTCATCGACCATTCCGTCATCGTCGACGAGTTCGGCACGCCGATGGCCTTCGCCCGCAATGTCGAACTCGAATATGAGCGCAACGAAGAGCGCTACAAATTCCTGAAATGGGGCCAGCAGGCGTTCCGCAACTTCCGCGTCGTGCCGCCCGGCACCGGCATCTGCCACCAGGTCAACCTCGAATATCTCGGCCAGGTCGTGTGGACCAGCACCGAGGACGGCGAAACCACAGCCTATCCCGACACCTGCGTCGGCACCGATTCTCACACCACCATGATCAACGGCCTTGGCGTGCTCGGCTGGGGCGTCGGCGGCATCGAGGCCGAGGCGGCCATGCTCGGCCAGCCGGTTTCCATGCTGTTGCCCGAAGTCATCGGCTTCCGCCTCACCGGCAAGCTCAAGGAGGGCGTCACCGCCACCGACCTCGTGCTCACCGTCACCCAGATGCTGCGCAAGAAGGGCGTCGTCGGCAAGTTCGTCGAGTTCTTCGGGCCGGGCCTCTCCAACATGACGCTGGCCGACCGCGCCACCATCGGCAACATGGCGCCCGAATACGGCGCCACCTGCGGTTTCTTCCCCGTGGACTCGGAAACCATCCGCTACCTCACAATGTCGGGCCGCAGCGAGGACCGCATCGCCTTGGTCGAGGCCTATTCCAAGGCGCAAGGCATGTGGCGCGAGGCCGGTTCCGCCGATCCGGTCTTCACCGACCTGCTCGAACTGGAACTCGACAGCGTCGTGCCGTCCATGGCCGGCCCCAAGCGCCCGGAAGGCCGTGTCGCGCTCGAGGGCATTCCGGCCGGCTTCGCCAAGGCGATGGACACCGAGTACAAGAAGGCCGCGGAAATCTCCAAGCGCTACGCCGTTGAAGGCACCGACCATGACCTCGGCCATGGCGACGTCGTCATCGCCGCCATCACGTCCTGCACCAACACCTCGAACCCGAGCGTGCTGATCGGCGCCGGCTTGCTTGCCCGCAACGCCAACCGCCTCGGCTTGAAGCAGAAGCCGTGGGTAAAAACCTCGCTGGCACCCGGCAGTCAGGTGGTGGCCGAATATCTGGAAAAGTCGGGCCTGCAGAAGGAGCTCGACCAGATCGGCTTCAACCTGGTGGGCTTCGGCTGCACCACCTGTATCGGCAATTCCGGCCCGCTGCCGGCGCCGATCTCCAAGACCATCAACGACAAAGGCCTGATCGCTGCCGCCGTGCTCTCCGGCAACCGCAACTTCGAAGGTCGCGTCTCGCCCGACGTGCAGGCGAACTACCTCGCCTCGCCACCGCTGGTCGTGGCCCACGCGCTCGCCGGCACCGTCACCAAGGACCTGACATCAGAGCCGCTCGGCGACGACAAGAACGGCAATCCGGTTTATCTCAAGGATATCTGGCCAAGCTCGGCCGAGATCCAGGAGTTCATCGAGAAGAACGTCACCCGCGAGCTGTTCGCCCGCAAATATGCCGACGTCTTCAAGGGCGACGAGTACTGGCAGAACGTCAAGGCGCCGGAAGGCCAGACCTATGCCTGGGACAACAATTCGACCTATGTGCAGAACCCGCCCTACTTCGCCGGCATGACATCAGGTTTCGGCAAGATCGGCGACATCAAGGGCGCCCGCGTGCTCGGCCTGTTCGGCGACAAGATCACCACCGATCACATCTCGCCCGCCGGGTCGATCAAGGCCGCCTCGCCGGCCGGCAAATACCTCACCGACCATGGCGTCGGCGTCGCCGACTTCAACCAGTACGGCACGCGGCGCGGCAACCATGAGGTGATGATGCGCGGCACCTTCGCCAACATCCGCATCCGCAACCACATGCTGGGCGAGAATGGCCGCGAGGGCGGTTACACCATCCACTATCCCACGAAGGAAGAGGAATCGATCTACGACGCGGCGATGGAATACAAGAAGGAAGGCGTGCCGCTGGTCATCTTCGCCGGCGTCGAATACGGCAACGGCTCGTCGCGCGACTGGGCGGCCAAGGGCACCAACCTGCTTGGTGTCCGCGCCGTCATCGCCCAGTCCTTCGAGCGCATCCACCGCTCGAACCTGGTCGGCATGGGCGTCATCCCCTTCGTCTTCGAGGAAGGCACCTCCTGGGCCTCGCTCAACCTCAAGGGCGACGAGCTGGTCGAGATCGATGGGTTGAGCGCCATCAAGCCGCGCCAGACGATGACCGCCAAGATCACCTATGGCGACGGCACGGTGAAGAACGTGCCGATCATCTGCCGCATCGATACGCTGGATGAGCTCGACTACTTCAAGAACGGCGGCATCCTGCAATACGTGCTGCGCGATCTGGCAGCGTAGAAAGCAGGGGAGTAGGGAACTAGCCGGGGACGGGTAACCTACTCCCCTACTCCCCTACTCCCCTACTCCCCTACTCCCCTGCTCCCCACAGTCCTGCGGCGATGAAGGCAAGGTCCGTCAAAGCATTGACCGGCTCGGACCAAAGTCCACGGCTGGTTCGCTCGCAATAGAAATCGACGGGGGTGAGGAGAACCTGCCACATGGGGATGATGCCGCCGCCGAATCGAACCACGCCCTGAAATGCCGTGGCTTCTCCTATTGCGGCCTTACCTCACGGTTGCGGCGGTAAAATTTCACCGCAACGTGACTTCCCGTTGACTTCCCGTTCTGCCACATATTTCGGCAAAGCAGAACAAAGCCGGCATCACCGGCGGGAATTGGAATGGTCATGGCCTCGCGACGATCTTTGTGGCTGGCAGCCTTCGCGCTGGCCTTCTCGGCTTTTGCCGGCGCTGGCCATGCCGGCGAGACCGAGAGGGCCCAGGCAGACAAGCCCCAGCTGGAGAAGCCGCTCGGCGTGGTTGAGCTTTTCACCAGCCAGGGCTGCAGTTCCTGTCCGCCGGCCGATGCATTCTTCGCCGAACTTGCCGTC
This sequence comes from Mesorhizobium sp. M8A.F.Ca.ET.218.01.1.1, assembly GCF_004791165.1. Taxonomy (GTDB): domain Bacteria; phylum Pseudomonadota; class Alphaproteobacteria; order Rhizobiales; family Rhizobiaceae; genus Mesorhizobium. Next base: position 922,307 of record NZ_SRUZ01000002.1, read on the forward strand.
CAGGAAGACCTCGTCGCGCTCTCCTATCACGTCGACTATTGGGACTATCTCGGCTGGCGGGACACGCTGAGCCATAAAGAGAATACCGAGCGCCAGAACGACTATATGCGCGCCTTCGGCAGCCGCTCCGTGTACACGCCGCAAGCGGTCATCAACGGCCGTGTCCACGTCAACGGCGCCAACCGCGGCGAAGTCGACGGCGCGCTTGCCCGTATGGCCCGGGGCGGCGAAGGCATGCGCGTCGCCATCAAGGTCAGCCGGACCAGCGACCGCGTGATCATAGACGCCGGCGATGCCGGGGCGGGCCCCAGCGACGCCCATGTCGTCATCGTCTATTTCGAGCCTCCGCAGACGGTCAAGATCGCCGAGGGTGAGAACTCCGGCCGCAAGATGACCTACTGGAACGCGGTGACCGGGATCCAGACCGCCGGCATGTGGCACGGCAAGGCGCAGCGCTACGAATTGCCGCTGAGCGAGATCACCAAGAAGGGCGGTTGCGCCGTGCTTCTGCAGTCGGTCGGCAAGGATGGCCTGCCAGGTCCCATCCTGGGTGCGGCTTTCATTCACAAGCCCGTATCCGAGACCTCCCTCGATCGAAAACTGTAACGTCACGCGGTTCGGCGTGGTTCCAGACGGAACCCGCTGCACATCTTCAGTGTCCGGTCAGGCGATCGGCAAAGGCCGCAAGGCGTGAGGTCCGGCCCAGGCCGTTTGCTTCACGCCGGTCGGCGATGCGATAGAGCTGGTACATGGTGTGCACGCCGAGCCAGCGCAGCGGTTCCGGCTCCCATTTCTTGACCGTGCGGTTGACCCAGGGCAGCCGGGTCAGCTCGGTGTCGTGGCCGAGCACCAGGTCGCGCAAGGTGCGGCCCGACAGGTTGGAGCTCGACACCCCGAGCCCGACATAGCCGCCGGCCCAGCCGATGCCGCTTTCCCTGTCGAAACCCGAAGTCGTGCACCAGTCGCGTGGCACGCCGAGCGTGCCGCACCAGGCATGGTCGAGACGCGCGCCCTTGGTCTGCGGCAACAGCCTGGTCAGCACCTCGTGCAGCTGGTCGATGGTCGCCTGCTGGGTCTGGCCCCGCACATCGGTGCGCGAACCGAAGCGGTAGGGCACGCCGCGGCCGCCCATGGCGATGCGGCCTTCGCGCGTGCGCTGCGCGTAGCAATAGGTGTGGGCGGCATCGCCCAGCACCTCGTAGCCGTTCCAGCCGATCGCGTCCCAGAGCTTCTGCGGCAGCTTCTCCGTCACCACGATGGCGCTGTTGAGCGGCAGCCAGAGACGCTCATAGCCGGGAATGCCCGCCGTGAAGCCTTCGGTGGCGCGGACGATCTTCTGCGCCCGCACGATGCCCCTGGTGGTGGTGACCTTGCCCTTCTCGATCGCCAGCACTTGCGTCTGCTCGTAGATCGGCACGCCGAGCCGCACGACCGCCGCCGCCAGACCCTGGACCAGCTTGGCCGGCTGCACGCGCGCGACGTTGCGCACGACGAAAGCACCCAGCACCTTGTCGATGGCGATGCGCTGGCGCGCCTCCCGCGCGTCGAGGAACGCCAGCCGCTCCGGCGGCATCTCCCAGCTCAGCAGCTCCTCGTATTCGGCCCTGGCGCGCTGCAATTGCGCGGCGTTGGTGGCGACGGTGATGTTGTCGACACGGCGGATATCGGCGTCGATGCCCTCGGCTTCCGTCACCGCGATCACCTCGTCGACCGTGCCGAACATGGCGCGCTGCATGTCGATCACCGCGCCGCGCGACGAGGTTTTTGCGTATTTCTCGCGCGACCAGCTGAAGCCGCCCGACAGCCAGCCGCCATTGCGGCCCGAAGCGCCGAAGCCGGCGAACTCCTTCTCGACGATGGCGATGCGCAGCGCGGGCTGCGCCTTCTTCAGATAGTAGGCGGTCCACAGGCCGGTGTAGCCGGCGCCGACGATACAGACATCGGCCTCGATGTCGCCGGGCAGGGACGGGCGATAGGCCGGCACGCCGCCGATATCGGCATACCAGAACGACACGTCGCCATTGTGCTTGGCTTGCATTTTTTGAAATCCGTTCCGAAATCAGGTGAGCGTAAGATCGGCCTTGTCGTCATCGGCGAGCAGCTTCACGTCGGCACCGGCGAACAGCACATCGACCTCGTCGCCGATGGCAAAACTGTCTGCTTCCAGCGTCGAGCGCACGATCGCTTTCGACCCGTCGGCCAGATCGACCTCGTATTTGGAGCCCGAACCGAGGTAGATCGCTTCGCCGATGCGCCCCGTGAGCCGGTTGCGGCCGTCACCGGCAACGCCGCGACGGGCGAGCGCCAGTTTTTCCATTGCAGAACTCGCATTTGATTTCATTCACCCGGATGCGAGCGGTTTCCGGGCCTGTATTGATCGAGTTCGAACGCGCCGGCGGTCGGCGGGGCGATGATCCACAGCACCTCCGCCGGCGTGTCGCCGACATTGACCGTGCGATGCGGCACCGAGGTCGCGTATTCGACGCTGTCGCCTTCGTGCATGACGTGGCGCTCATCGGCGAGTGTCAGTTCAACGGTGCCCTTGAGCACTAGGAACATTTCGTGCTCGCCGCTATGGACATAGGTCTCGTCGCCGGTCGAGCCGCCCACCTCGAAATGGCCGGCATAGACCTCGAATTGGTGGATCGGCCGCCGCGACAGGAGCATCTTGCGGCCGTGCCTGCCGACCGGGACGACCGGCCGTTCCTCACGCCGCAGCACCTTGTGCAAGGGGCGGGCATTGTCCTCGAACAGATCGTTGATGCCAAGGTCTAGAGCGCCGGCGATCTTGAGCAGCGTGCCGGTGTTGGCGCCGCACAGATTGCGCTCGAGCTGGCTGATGAAGCTCGCCGTCGTGCCGGTCATGTCGGCGAGCTGCCGCAGCGAGACGCGCCGTGCCGTGCGCAACGCCTTGATGCGAGGGCCGACGCCGCCGGCCTCCGGCGCGGCCGCTACACCATCCAACTGTTTTGCCGTGGAGTCCGATGCGCGTGGCATTGCTGTCTCCGTTCCACTTAACACCCTATTAAGTGAGACGGCAGATGGCAAGCAGGGTCGGCGGAATTGAGTCGCGATGTGAGGGCTGGCCGCTTCGAGCCTGCGCCGGCTTCCCACGCTCGCCACGATCCGGGTTGAAAAAGGTCCAAAAACGAAAAAACCGACGTCAGCTTGCTTCTGACGCCGGTCATTTAGGTTTTGGGATCGTCGCACCTGGTTTTTCCGAGGAAAAGACCGAGGTTGGTTCGATCCGACGCAGACCCGTGGGCGGGGGGCTTGGGGTTTACGAGCCGGTGCCGGACCGAACCGTCTCAGGCAACGCCGGTAAATTCGTCGGACATTGGGGCATGAGCGCGGATAAAAAAAGGCAGAAATGTGGCGAAGCATCACCAATTCCAACATGCGTTTCACAAACGTGACTGGACGCGACGGAAATGGCGCACCGCCGCCTCCGCTTCGCCGGCTCTTGCAATTGCGGTGCGAAGGGGCCAACTTTGGTTGGCAAAGATTCATTTCGAGGGATCGAGGCATGACTGATGACGGCGGCGGGATGGGGGATGGAGACGCATCCGCAATATTGATCCCGCTACACGAGGCGCGACGTGAACGCCTCGACCAGCCGGTCCGCTTCGACCGGCGTGAACTGGATCTGATCCTGAGGCTCTACGGACGCATGGTCGCCGCCAATGAATGGCGCGACTACGCCATCGATCATCTCACCGACCGCGCCGTCTTTTCCGTCTTTCGGCGCGCCAGCGAAGTGCCGCTGTTCCAGATCGTCAAGGATCCGAAACTGGCACGCAAACAGGGCGCCTTCGCCGTCATCGCGGCGGGCGGCCGTATCCTCAAACGCGGCCAGGAGCTTGGCCGCGTGCTTGGCGTCTTCGATCCGAAGCTGAAGGTGGTCGAGGCGTGAAGGGGAACTGAGGAATTGAAGAAATGAGGAATTGGAGAAAAGAGCGCTAAGCGCCTGACATTTCTCCAGTTCTTCAATTCCTCAATTCTTCAATTCCCATTCTTCTCATTTCCCTCCGAGCCTGAACCTCCGCTCCGGCAGCGAATCCGGATCGGGCGCGACCGATGCCCCGCCGTTCAGCGATAGCTGCATGAACACCGTGTCCAGCCAGCGCCCATGCTTATAGCCGGAGCCTTCGAGGCGGCCGGAATGGCGAAAGCCGAGCTTCTCGTGCAACCTGACCGAGGCGCTGTCGGCGCGGCCGTCGCCGATCACCGCGACGATCTGGCGAAAGCCCGCCGCCTCGACCGCGGCGACCAGGCTTTGCATCAGCTTGAGACCGACGCCCTGGCCCTTGGCGTCAGGCGCGACATAGACCGAATCCTCGACGATGAAGCGATAGGCCGGGCGCGGCCGGAAGGGGCCGGCATAGGCATAGCCGAGCACGGCGCCGTCCTTCTCCGCCACCAGATAGGGAAAGCCGCCGGCCGCGAGCGTGGCGAATCGCGTCCCCATCTCGGCACGGCTGGGCGGCTCCAGTTCATAGCTCGCCGTGCCGTTGGCGACCGCGTCGGCATAGATTTCGGTGATGGTGTCGAGGTCGGCCGGGGTCGCCGACCTGATCACGATGTTGCTCATTCTTTATGCAAACCTCCTTTGTGCCTCCAACAACAGCAGAGGCCCGCACAAAAGAAAAGGGCGGCCATTGGGCCGCCCTTGCGAAAGTTGATGGTCCAATACCCTTAGCGGCGGTCGCCCATGAACTGGAGCAGGAACATGAACAGGTTGATGAAGTCGAGGTAGAGCGACAGCGCGCCCATGATCGCCTTGCGGCCGGCGACATCGGAAGCGTCACCCTCGAAATACATCTCCTTGATCTTCTGCGTGTCGTAGGCGGTGAGGCCGGCGAACACCAGCACGCCGATCGCCGAGACGGCGAAGGTGAGCGCCGACGACTGCAGGAAGATGTTGATCACCGAGGCGATGATGATGCCGAACACGCCCATGATCAAGAACGAGCCCATCGCCGACAGGTCGCGCTTGGTGGTGTAGCCGAACAGCGACAGCGCGCCGAAAGCGGCGGCGGTGGCGAAGAAGGTCTGCGAGATGCTTGCCGTGGTGTAGACCAGGAAGATCGAAGACAGCGACAGGCCGACCAGGCCGGCATAGACCCAGAAGGTCGTCTGCGCGGCGGCGACGCTCATCGACCGGATCCTGAACGACAGGAAGAACACGGCGGCCAGCGGGGCCAGCATGACAACCCAGCGCAGCGGCGAACCGAAGATCGCGTAGCCGAACGAGGTCAGCATCTCGCCGCTCGGCAGCGTCGCGACGGCCGAGGCCGGGTCGGTGGTGGTGGCCAGCGTGATCGTTCCGATGGCGGCAAGGCCGGTGATGAGCAGACCGAGCCCCATCAGATTGTAGACCTTGATCATATACGCGCGCAGACCCTGGTCGATGTCGGCACGGACGCCGGGCACCGCCGACGTCTGATAATTGCGAATGGGATCAGCCATTGGAAATCCTCTGTTGCTTCTGCCCCGTCCGGTGTCGGGCCTCTTGCGGACCCAGGCGCCGCTGGCGGGGCTCCAGCATGCCTGCGCGGAATATGATGGTTCTTGGCGTCAAGAACAAGTCCGTAACCTGTTGTAACGGTTCGTGACAGGCTAAAATGCCGCTTCGCCGGCCGTTTCGGACGGTATTCTTACCAAGATTTAACCCGGGGCAGGCGCGCCGGACCGGCGAATCAGAGGTTGCGCAGCACGGGCGCCGCCTTGTGGCCGAGCACCCGCCAGGTGCCGGCAAGGCCGATGCCGACCGTGATCACCAGCGAAAAGGCGATCGTGGCGACCGCGACCTCCGGCATGAAATGCGACGGCAAGGCCATGATGCGCGCGACGATGTACCAGGCGGCTGCACCGCCGGCGGCGAGCGCGAAGATGGCGGTGGCGAGCCCGATCAGCATGTATTCCAGCGAGAAGGCCGATATCAGCGTCGTGCGCGTCGCGCCGAGCGTTTTCAGCACCACTGCGTCGTGGATGCGCGCCCGGTTGCCGGCGGCAAGCGCGCCGGCAAGCACCAGAACCGAGGCGATCAGCGCCACGCCGGCCGCCGCCCGGATCGCCGTGCCGAGCTGGCCGACCAGCCGGTTGACGATGTCGAGCGCGTCCTTGACCCGCACCGTCGTCACGGCCGGAAAAGCGCGGGTGACGGCGTTGAGGACGCGCGCGTCATCGGCCGTCGACGCGCTCTTTTCTGTGAGCGTCGCTATCCAGCCATGTGGGGCGCCCGCGAATGTGTTGGGCGAAAACACCATGACGAAGTTGATGCCCATCGTCTCCCATTCGACCTGGCGGAAATTGGCGATCCGGGCCGTGACGTTGCGGCCAAGCACATTGACGGTGACGGTGTCGCCGAGCTTCAGCCCGATTTCCTTGCCTTCCTTGTCGGAAAACGAAACCAGCGGCTCGCCGGCATAATTGTCCGGCCACCATTTGCCCTCGGTCAGCGTCGTGTTTTCCGGCTGCCTGACGTCATAGGTCAAGCCGCGATCGCCCTTCAGCACCCAGGCGCCCTCGGCCGGCACCTTGACCTTGTCGACATCGACGCCGTTGAGCGCCATCACCCGGCCACGCAGCATCGGCACCCTGGCCAGCGCTCCCCGCGGCGCCTCCTTTGCGATCAACGCGGAGAAGGCATCGACCTCGCTGCCCTGGATGTCGACGAAGAAGAAGTTGGGCGCCCGCGCCGGCAGGTTGCCGGAGATCTGGCGCCTGAGATTCCCGTCGATCAGCGCCAGCGTCACCAGGAGTGTCAGTCCAAGCCCCAGCGACAGCACCACGGACGGCGTCAGCGCACCGGGCCGGTGGATGTTGCCGATGGCGAGCCTGAGCGCGACAAAGCGCACGCGCGGACTTTTCCTGGCCGCCCATTGCACCAGCGCGCCGACGAGACGCAGCACCAGGAAAGCAAAAATCGTGGCGCCGACGAAGATCGAGGCGATGCGCTGGTCGCCCGAAAACAGGATCGCCAGCGCCGCCAGGAAAAGCGCGATGCCGAGCGCGCAAACGACATAGACAGGGCGCGGCAGGCCACGGCCTTCCAGCCCCATCTCCCGGAACAGCGCGGTCGCCGGCACATCACGGGCGCGGCCGAGCGGCAACAGCGCGAAAGCGAGCGTCACCAGCAGGCCGAACAGGGCCGCCATGGCGAGTGCGCCGGGATAGAAGCCGCCTTGCGCCGGCACCGGAATGACGGACTGCAGGGCCGCACTTGCGGCAAAGGGCATCAGCGCGCCCAGCACCAGGCCGGCGCCGATGCCGATGAGGGCGATGATCAGGATCTGCACGAGGTAGACGGCAAAGACGAAGCCGCCGGACGCTCCCAGGCTCTTGAAAGTGGCGATGACGCCGCGCTTGCCGTCGAGATAGGCACGCACCGCGTTGGCGACGCCGACGCCGCCGACCACCAGCGCGGTGAGCCCGACCAGCGTCAGGAACTGCGAGAAGCGTTCGATGTTGGAAGACAACGCCGGGGCGGCATTGCCGCGCGTGCGGATCGACCAGCCGGCCTCCGGAAAATCCCTGGCCGCCTGGTCCTGGATGGCCTTGAGCCGCGCCTCGTCGGCATCGGCGGGCAGCCGGACCTTGTAGGCATTCTCGACCAGGCTGCCCGGCTGGATCAGCCCTGTGGCGGTCAGGCCCTCTGTCGAGATCATCAGCCTTGGCGCGAAGCCGAAGCCGTCGGAGACCGCGTCGGGCTCGGTCACCAGCCTGGCGCGCAGTTCGAAGATGGCGGTGCCGAGCTTCAGCCGGTCGCCGATCTTGAGATGCAGCCGTTCGAACAGAAGGTCGGGTGCCGCGGCGCCGAAAACGCCGAACTGCCCGCCGAACAGTTCCTGCTTCGTCAGCGCCGGTTCGGTTTCCAGCGCGCCATAGAGCGGATAGGCATCGTCGACCGCCTTGGCCTCGACCAGCGCCTGGTCGGATCCGTCGGCCAGGCGCGCCATCGAGCGCATGCCGGCGGTGTGCGAAACGACGCCCAGCCCGTCGAGAAAGCCAAGTTCGGCCTGGCTGGCGTCGCGCTGGTTGATCTGGAAGCGAAGGTCGCCGCCAAGCAGTGTCTGGCCCTGATCGGCGACACCGGCGGTGATGGAGCGGGCCACCGAATTGACGCCGCCGATGGCCGCGACGCCGAGTGCTATGCAGGCGAGGAAGATGAGAAACCCGGACAGGCCGCCGCGCATCTCGCGCAGCGAGAAACGGATGGCGAGCTTCAATGTCCGCGCCAGCGGCATCAGGCAATGACCTTGATCGGCGCCGGCGCTTCGATCCTGCCGGAGCGCATCGACACCTGGCGCGAACAGCGCGCCGCGAGCGCCGGATCATGGGTGACCAGCACCAGCGTCATGCCGCGCTCGGCCGCCTTGGCAAACAGCAGGTCGGCGACCTGCCGCCCCGTCGCCTGGTCGAGATTGCCGGTCGGCTCGTCGGCGATCAGGATGCGCGGCGACGGCGCCAGCGCCCGCGCGATCGCCACGCGCTGCTGCTCGCCACCGGAGAGCTCGCCGGGGTAGTGGGTGACGCGGTCGCTGAGGCCCACGGCCGCCAGTTCCCGCTCCGCCACCGAAAACGGATCCGCGTGGCCGGCCAATTCCAGCGGCACCGCGACATTTTCGAGCGCCGTCATGTTGGGGATGAGGTGGAAGGACTGGAACACGATGCCAATGTTTCGGCCACGAAACGAAGCGATTTGATCCTCGGTCTTGCCGTTGAGCAGCTCGCCCGCGATTCGTACCGTACCCGAATCGACCCGCTCCAGCCCTGCCAGCACCATCAGCAATGTGGACTTGCCGGACCCCGACGGGCCGACGATACCAGTCGCCTCGCCGCGCGCCACCTCGAGGCTGACGCCCTTCAGCACATGGACGGACGAAGCGCCTTCGCCGAGTGTCAGGGATACATCTTCCAGCGCGATGACGGCTTCTGTCAAAATGAAAGCGTCCTATATGGGGAGGGAGGCTCTGCCTGTCGCAAGCCATCGCCGGAAGAATTCTCTGTCATATGGGGCTTGCCGCATGTCTTTCAAACGCCGCTTTGCCGCAGGCCTGATCGTTTTCCTCGCCATTTGCGGCGCCATTTCGTCGGCGCGCGCCGAGCCATTCAAGATCGTCGGCTTCGGTGACAGCCTGATGGCGGGGTTCGGTCTTGGCCCGGGCCAGGGGTTTACAGACAAATTGCAGGCCGCCCTTCGCGCCAGGGGCCATGACGTCACCGTCGCCGATGCCGGCGTCTCCGGCGACACCTCCAGCGGCGGCCTGGCCCGGCTCGACTGGTCGGTGCCCGACGGCACGCAACTGGTGATCCTCGAACTCGGTGCCAACGACATGCTGCGCGGCGTTTCGCCCGACATCACCCGGAAGAACCTTGACGCCATGCTGGGCAAGCTCAAGGAGCGCAAGATCGCCGTGCTCCTGGCCGGCATGCGCGCCGCGCCCAATCTCGGCGCCGACTACCAGAACGCCTTCGACGCCATCTTTCCGGACCTGGCCGGCAAATACGCTGTGCCGCTCTACCCGTTCTTCCTCGAGGGCGTCGCCGGCCAGCCCACCCTGCAACTCGAGGATGGGCTGCATCCGAACGCCGGGGGTGTCGACCTGATGGTCGAGCGCATCCTGCCGACGGTCGAGAAGGCCATCGCCACGGCCCCGGGAGGGTCGTGAGGCCGCCAGGAATCACTTTCCGTTAGGGAAGTTTTTAGCAATGACTGTGACCAATAAACCTCTTGCTCGATCAGGCTATCGATGATTCGCTACAGGTGACAGTTCGATTCGAGGAAGGGAGGCTCTTCATGCCGCGTCTTTTCACCGCCCTCGAAATTCCGCGTGATGCTGCCCTTTCGCTGTCGCTGCTCCGGGGCGGCCTGCCCGGGGCCCGCTGGATCGACGTCGAAAACTACCATCTGACGCTGCGCTTCATCGGCGATGTCCAGGGCCATGTCGCCGACGAGATCGCCAATGCGCTCGACCGGGTGCACCGCCCGTCCTTCTCGCTGACGCTGTCGGGTGTCGGCGCTTTCGGCCAGAAGAAGCCGCACGCCGTGTGGGCCGGCGTCGCCCCATCACCGGATCTGAGCGCCCTGCAGGGCGAGATCGACCGCATCTGCCAGCGGCTCGGCTTGGCCGCCGATCCGCGCAAGTTCACGCCGCACATCACCCTGGCGAGGCTGCGCAATTCGAGCCCGCTCGACGTCGCCCAATATCTGTCGGCGCGCGGCAATTTCTCGACGCTGCCCTTCCGCATCGGCCGCTTCGTGCTGATGTCGTCGCGCGATTCGGTCGGCGGCGGCCCCTATATCGTCGAGGAAGCCTGGCCGCTGTCAGGCGTCGATACCCGCGCCGCCAGCCGTGTCGCCAGCGCCTCGGACGCCTCGCGGATCATGCGGTAGACCGAAGCAAACGCTTCCTGGTCCTCATAATAGGGATCGGGTACGTCGCGCGCCTGTCCATGCGCGAACTCCAGAAACAGGTGGACGCGGTCGCGCACCGCCGCCGGCGCCAGCGCCTTCAGATCGGCGACGTTGGACCGGTCCATGCCGAGGATCAGGTCGAAGCGGTGAAAATCCGCCGGTGTGATCCTGCGCGCCCGCTGCCCTGAAAGGTCGATGCCGTGGCTCGTCGCGACCGCGATCGAGCGCGGATCCGGGGCGGAGCCGACCTCCCAGCCGCTGGTGGCGGCCGAGTCGAGCACCATATCCCCGCCGTATCCGCGCTCCGCCAGCACGGCGCGAAGGACGCCTTCGGCCAGAGGCGACCGGCAGATGTTGCCGAGGCAGACGAAAAGAATGGAATTTATGGGCTTCGCGATCATGGATCCGGCGCTATGGTGGCGACTTCGTCGCAATAGCACGGGAAGCGGACATGACGAGAGAGAAACTGGGCAGGGAAGCCGCCGAAGCAGCGCTGGCAGGACTTGACGGCTGGGCGCTGGCACTGGACGGCGCCTCGATCGGCCGCACCTTTACCTTCAATAATTTCTCCGAGGCCTTCGCCTTCATGACCCGCGTCGCGCTCGCCGCCGAGAAGATGGACCATCATCCCGACTGGTCGAATGTCTACAAGACGGTCGACGTGACCTTGAACACGCATGACGCCGGCGGCGTGACGGCGCTCGATATCGAGCTGGCCAAGAAGATGAACCGCTATTTCGGCGGCTGAACACCGGCTGTCCATGCTCTGGGCCGGGCGCGGACCCGCCAAATCGGCACCGGCATCTTGCAGCCGGGTCCGGCTTTCACCACATTTTGATCCGCGAGCATGCGCCAGTCCGCGCATGGGACCCGCAAGGAGAGATTGATGGCGCAACAACCCGGTTTTGACTTTTTCGGCTTTGGCGACAGGCTGGGCGGCGAGGGCGAAGTGCGCGAAAAGTTCTGGCGCACGGCCAAGAAGGCCGCGCGGCAGATACCGTTCATGGAAGACGTCGTCGCCGCCTATTACTGCGCCATGGACAAGAACACGCCGCTGCGCGCCAAGGGCATATTGGTGGCCGCGCTCGGCTATTTCGTCCTGCCGGTCGACCTCATCCCCGACTTCATCTTCGGTCTCGGCTTCACCGATGACATCGCCGTGCTGACCGCCGCGATCACCGCCGTCAGCGCCCATATCACGCCCGCGCACCGGCAGGCCGCCAAGGACGCCATCGCCGACAAGGGCTGAAGTCCCGCCGCGTCGGCCCGGCTTCTGGATCGGGCGTTCAGCGGCGCGTCAAAAGTCAAACTCTTGCCGTTTTCGTGGCCTCCAAGTCACCAAAGGGACGCCGTGCCGGCCGCTGACAAGGCGGCGGCGCGGAAATGGCGGCGGTTTCCTGGGGTGAGGGTCCTTTTCTCTTGGGAACTTCACCGTTTGGTAACCCAGATTAAATCAAAATGAACCGACGGCAGGACGCCATGCGGCCCGCCTCCGCACCATTTGGAATACGGGAAAAACGATGCGCGGATTGATTGCACTAGTTTCGAGCCTGGTCCTGGCCGCCTCGGCAGCGCCGGCGCTGGCGCAGCAGGCGACCAAGATCGGCCAGCACAATGCCTGGGGCACCTACAGTTACCAGGCGTCGGGCGGCAAGGTCTGCTACGTGCTGACCGTGCCGACCGACAAGCAGCCGCCGACGCTCGACCATGGCGACATGTTCTTCTTCGTCAGCCAGCGGCCCGGCCAGCAGGTATCCTATGAGCCGCAGTTCATCGCCGGCTACAATTTCCAGGAAGGCTCCAAGGCCACCGTCACCATCGACAAGAAGACCTTCTCGATGTTCACGCGCGGAAAATCGGCCTGGGTCGAGAACGCCGCCGAGGAGCCGGTGCTGATCGCGGCGATGAAGACCGGCACCGACATGAAGGTGTCGGCGAAATCGGGCCGCGGCAATCCCACGAACTATGTCTTCTCGCTGAAGGGTATTTCGGCGGCGCTGTCCTCGATCGCCAAGTGCAAATAGGCTTCTTCGTTTTTGAACCAAGGCCGGGCCGCAACGCCCGGCTTTTTGCTTTTTCAGCCCAGGCCTGATTCCGGTGCGGCCCCCGCCCGCCGCCGCCGGATTGCCTCGGCGATGAAGACCCGCGACAGCGCGTGATAGAGCGGCTCGTGCGAAATCAGGCGCGCCGTGCCGTAGCCCAGCATCGAGGCCAGCATCAGGCCGATGACATTGTCGTGATTGCCGGTCATTTCGAGGATGATGACGAAGGCCGTCATCGGCGCCTGCACGACCCCGGCGAAATAGCCGGCCATGCCGAGCAGCGCCGCGACGCCGGCGCTGCCGCCGAACACCAGGCCGAGCGAACTGCCGATGCCGGCGCCGACCGCCAGCGAGGGCGCGAAGATACCGCCAGGAATTCCTGAAATCATCGATAGCAGGCCGGCTGCGAATTTCTCGGCAAAGAAGAACCAGGGCAGCGGCGTGCCTTCGACGGCGCTGCGCGCCTGCACGTAGCCGGTGCCGAAGGTCAGCCCGCCCGAGACGATGCCGATCACCGCCACGGCCAGCCCGCAGACGGCCGCCACCAGCAGCGCGCGCCACAGCGGCTGCAGCGCGTTCCAGCGCCGGATGCGCCGCGTCGCCTTCAGCGCCAGCAACGAGAACAGGGCGCCAAAGCCGCCGCCGATGACGCCGCAGACGATCACCAGCGGCCAGTCGGCGGCAAACGAGATCGTGTCCTTGGACACGCCGAAATAGGTGTAGTTGCCGAGCACGCCAAGCGAGGCGAGGCCGGCCAGGATGACCGCCGTCAGCACCAGCCCGTTGGTGCGCGCCTCATAGGTGCGGCCCATCTCCTCGATGGCGAAGACGATGCCGGCAAGCGGCGTGTTGAACGCGGCGGCGATGCCGGCGGCCGATCCGGCCAGGATCAGGCCGCGCGCCTGCGCCATGCCGCCCCAGCGTGCCGCCTGCAGCATCAGCGACGCGCCGACCTGCACGGTCGGCCCTTCGCGGCCGATGGAAGCGCCGCAGAACAGGCCGACAAGCGTGAGGGCTATCTTGCCCGCCACCAGCCGCAGCGACAGGATATGGCTGCGGTCGTCATCGTCGCGCAGATGCCGGGCGGCGATCGCCTGCGGAATGCCGCTGCCTTGCGAGCCCGGAAAGAAGAAGTGCGCCAGCCATGCGCACAGGACAAAGCCGAGCGGCGTGATCGCCAGCGGCAGATACGAACGCCAGCCGCCATCATTGCCGATCACCACATGGAACAGCGCCTGTGCCTTGTCGGCCAGCGCGGCAAACAACACGCTGATCAGGCCGATCGAGATCGCACCCGCCCAGAACACCAGGCGCGGCTGCCAGACACGCCGCGATGCCCACATGGCGCGCGAACGCCGCAGCATGGGATGTCTTCGCGATTGGCCGGCCATGTCTGTCCTCGTGGGGAAACCCCAGCCGTAACACAGGCACGATGCCAATCAAGCAATAGTCTGATGATCGGACCGGGACCAAAGGGCCGCGATGTTGGGCGTCCGCTCGCGGGCATGGTCAACAAAGCGCATAAGCCCCCGTTCCATCGAAGTGAGAACTGCCCGTCCCGCCGGCCTCCAAGCCGGCGGGCAAGCGCTCGCGAGATCGTCACATGGCCATCTTTTCACATTCGGCCTGGGCCTTCTTGGTCGACGTATCGATCATGTAGGCCTTACCCTTGGCGTCGGTCATCATCATCATGCAGTGCTTGATGGGCTTGGCCATTTTCATCATGTCGGCGCTCATCTTCGCGTCCGGCATCATGGTGCCCATGTGCCCGTCCGGCATGATCGCCGTCACCTGGCCACCTTTCATCATGGTCATGGTGCCCATCGTATCCTCGGCAAACGCCTGCGAGGCGCAAAGAGCGGCGACGCCGGCAATGACGGCGAGTTTGATCGATTTCATTCTGCATACTCCCATTGTGCGGGGGCACAGTTGCCCCATTTCAGGGTTCGCCGATGGCTCGCCAGCCGTTACGCCGACACGAATATGTGATCGATCGCGCGCCGGCAAACAGCACCAGGCAGGCGCGGCTTGTCCACCGCCACCCGGCGGCGGGACAGGCCGCCCGATCGCCCGCGGCATGACTCTGCCGCCAAGCTGTGCTATGCGCCGCGCTTGACATCGGGCCGATGGATGAAATCGGCCGTAAACCGCTTATATCAGTGGAACCATGACCCTTTCACTCGACCTTACCGCCGAAGGCGCCCGCGACGCCTTGCGCGCCCGCCCCGTGCAGACAGAAAAGCCCTCGCTGATTGGCCTGACACGAGCCGAACTCGGCGAGGCTCTCGTCGCTTCAGGCATCGTGCCGGAGCGTCAGGCAAAAATGCGCGCCCAGCAGCTCTGGCACTGGATGTATGTGCGCGGCGTTTCAGACTTTGCCGGCATGTTCAACATCTCCAAGGACCTGCGCGCCGAGCTCGACAGGCATTTCACCGTCGCCCGGCCAGAAATCGTCGAGGAGCAGATTTCCGCCGACGGCACCAGAAAGTGGCTGTTCCGCTTCCCGCCGCGCGGCGCCGGGCGGCCGGTCGAGATCGAAACCGTCTATATCCCCGAGGAAGGCCGAGGCACGCTCTGCATCTCCTCGCAGGTCGGCTGTACCTTGACCTGCTCGTTCTGCCACACCGGCACGCAGAAGCTGGTGCGCAACCTGACCACGGAAGAAATCCTGGCGCAGTTGCTCACCGCGCGCGATCGGCTCGGCGACTTCCCCGACCGCGACACGCCAGACGGCGCCATCGTGCCGGCCGAGGGCCGCAAGGTCTCCAACATCGTCATGATGGGCATGGGCGAACCGCTCTACAATTTCGAGGCGGTGAAGAAGGCGCTGCTGATCGCCTCCGACGGCGACGGCCTGTCCCTGTCGAAGCGCCGCATCACGCTGTCGACCTCCGGCGTCGTGCCCGAGATTTTCCGCACCGGCGAGGAGATCGGCGTCATGCTGGCGATCTCGCTGCATGCCACCAATGACGATCTGCGCGACTTGCTGGTGCCGATCAACAAGAAGTATCCGCTGAAGGAGCTGATCGCCGCCTGCCGCGCCTATCCCGGCCTCTCCAATGCCAGGCGCATCACTTTCGAATATGTGATGCTGAAGGACGTCAACGATTCCATCGAGGACGCCAAGGGCCTGATCAAGCTGCTCAAGGGCATTCCGGCCAAGATCAACCTGATCCCCTTCAACCCGTGGCCGGGCACCAATTACCAGTGCTCGGACTGGGAGACGATCGAGAAATTCGCCGACTACATCAACAATGCCGGCTATGCCTCGCCGATCCGCACGCCGCGCGGCCGCGACATCCTGGCCGCCTGCGGCCAGCTGAAATCGGAATCGGAGCGCATGCGCAAGGTCGACCGGCTGGCGCTGGAGGCCATGATGATCGCGGGGCACGGCGAGGTGTGAGCCGTCTCGTCGCCGGCCTCACGCGCCTCGCCATAATAGCAGTCGGCTACGTCGCCGCCGTGCTGACCTCTATCCTGGTGCCTGTGCTGCTGATCGTTCTTCTGGCCGGGATCGAGGACGGCAACTGGTCGATCATTTTCACATTCGACTGGCTGGCCTCCTTCCCGCTCGCCGTGCTGACCGTGGCGATCTGCGCGCTGCTGATCGTCGGTCCCGCGATCTTCCTCGCCGAACGGCTGGCGCTGCGAGGATGGTTCTACTTCGCCGTCACGGGTGCGGTCACGTCGATCGCCTTCGGTGTTTTTGTCCCTGGCTCGGCAGGAGGCTTCGTTTTCAACCCGGGCTTCCTCGGTTTTCTGGCCGCGGCCGGTGTTGCCGCCGGCTGGGTCTACTGGCTTCTGGCTGGACACAAGTCCGGGCATCTCACGGGACGCGACCCCCCATGACCCGTCTCGTCGCCTATATCGTGCGCTTCGCCGTCATCCTGTTCGGCTACGCCGTCGCCGCGCTGGCGGCGAGCGCCTTCCTCAACGTCCTGTTCCTGGCCTCGCTCGGCTACGCGCCGGCGCAAGCCCATCCGGCGGCGACGGCATCGCTCTATTTTTCCATTCCTTTCGTCGCCCTGTTCGTCGCTTATTTTGGCTTCATGCCGGCCGCCGTCGTCATCCTGATTGCCGAAATCCTGGGCCGGCGCGACTGGCTGTTCTACGCGCTGGCGGGCGCGCTGGTGGCGGGGGTTTTCCTCGGCCTCGTCGACAATGTCCGCGAATCCGCTTTCGCGGTCACCGAGACCAGCGCCATCATGGCCGTCATTGGCGGCGGCATGGTCGGCGGCATCTTCTACTGGCTCAGCGCCGGGCGCTGGGCGGGAAGCTGGTGGGTCGAGAAAGCCCCTACTTCGCCTGGGCAGTCAGGATCTTGAGCGCGAAGGCCGAGAACACGCCGGCGAAGAGATAGTCGACCACCCGCGTCACGCGCGGGCTGGCCTTCATCGCCGCCGAGAATTTTTCCGCCGCCAGCACCATCGGCACCGTCACCGGGATCGACAGCACGATGAACATGGCGCCGAGGAAGAACAGCTTCCCGGGCGCGTTCGGATCGTGCGCGGAGACGAATTGCGGCAGGAAGGTCATGAAGAACAGAATGACCTTCGGGTTGAGCAGGTTGACGCCGATCCCCGCCGCCCAGCTGCGCAGCAGCGAAATCCGCGGGCCTGTCTTCTTCTCCGGCGAGAAGGCCGAGCCCTTGGCGATCGCCTGCCAGGCCAGGAAGACGAGATAGCCGGCGCCAAAGATCTTCAGCACGAAGAAAGCCATCGGCGAGGCGACGATCAGCGCCGAGACGCCGACCACCACCAGCGTGGTGTGGATCAGCGTGCCGCACAACGCGCCGGCCATCGAGGCAAAGCCGGTGGCGCGGCCCTGGCTCAGCGTGCGCGAGACGAACAGCGTCATGTCGGGGCCCGGCGTGATCGCCAGGATCACGGTGGCGATCGCGAACTGGATCAGCGTGGTCGTATCGGGAATGAAGGACATGCAAGGCCTCGGGAAGGTCCCGAGCCTATACAAGATACGCCGCGCCGACGCCAGATGCGCAGGCGGGAGTATCCTCCCGCGGCGGGGTTTTCTAAGCCGCCGACAGATCGATCTCGGCCAGCGAATGGGCGGCCGCTCCGGTCAGCAAAATCTGGTCGATCGGCTTGGGGCGGCCGAGGAAGTAGCCTTGCGCCTCGTTGCAGCCTTCCACTTGCAGGATGGTGAGCTGGACATGCGTCTCGACACCTTCGGCAAGCACCGGAATGTCGAGGCTGCGCCCCAGTGTCAGCACCGCGCGGATGATCGCCTTGGCCTGCGGGCTGCGCTCGACATCGGCCATGAAGGAACGGTCGAGCTTGATCTTGTCGAACGGAAACGAGCGCAGGGTGTCGAGCGACGAATAGCCGGTGCCGAAATCGTCGATCGCGATCGTCACGCCCAGCGCCTTGATCTGGCGCAGCACGTGCAGCGTGCGGACCTTGTCGGCGACGATCGTCGATTCGGTCAGCTCCAGTTCGAGGCGCCTCGGCGACAGGCCGGTTTCGACCAGGATCTGGTGGACGAGCTTGGCGAGATCGGCATGGGCGAGCTGCACCGGCGACAGGTTGACCGCGATCTTGTGACCCTTGTCCCAGGACGCTGCCTGGCGGCACGCGGTGCGCAGCACCCATTCGCCGATCGCCAGGATCGAGCCATTCTCCTCGGCGATCGGAATGAATTCGGCGGGCGGGATCATGCCATGCACCGGATGGGTCCAGCGCAGCAACGCCTCGTAGCCGCAGGTGGCGCCGGTCGAGACCGAAGTCTGCACCTGGTAGTGGAGCGTGAGTTCGCCACGTTCGATGGCCTGGCGAAGGTCGGTGGCCAGGGCGCGCCGTGCCCGCGCCGTCTCGTCCATGGCCGATTCGTAGAAACAGACGGCCCGCGCCACGTCGTTCTTGGCCCGGTACATGGCCAGATCCGCATTGCTGACCAGCCTCTCCCGGTCGGCCCCGTCACGCGGATAGACGGCGACGCCGATGCTGGCGCCGGTAACGGTCTCGAAATCGTCGAGCAGCAGCGGCTCGAACAGGGACTTCTCCAGGCGTGAAACCAGGCCGAGCAGCTCGTTCTGGTCCTTGAATTGCTTGATGGCGGCGAATTCGTCGCCGCCGAGCCTGGCGACGAACTCGCCGTCGCCGGTCAGTTTCGCCAGCCTGCGGGCGATGATCTTGAGTGCCTGATCGCCGGCCGCATGGCCCCTGAGGTCGTTGATCTCCTTGAAGCGGTCGAGATCGATGACGATGACGGCCGTCATCGCGCCTCCCTCGCGTGCCCGCTCGATCTCATGGTCGAGGCGGTCGTTGAAGGAGACCCGGTTGGCGAGACCTGTCAGCGCATCGTTGAGGGCAAGGTGCTGCAGTCGCTCGAAGCTCTCGAGCCGGCCGCGTTCGTCGATCAGGTAGCTGGCAAAGCCTGTGGCCGCGACGATCAGGCCGACCACGGCGACGGCGACGGCCATCGCTTCGAGGATATCGGGATTGGTGCCCGTGGTGATGAAGGAGAGCGGCGTCACCGCCACCGCGGCCATGGCCGTGAAATGCAGGCCGACGATCGCCAGCACCAGCAATCCGATGCCGAGATAGTGCGACCAGCGATATGGCCGGCGCTCCGCCTGGCCGATCGCCACGGCGGAGAACGCCATCGCGATCAGCAGCGAAGCGACCACATAGCGGGCGTCCCATTCGACGATGCCGGCCACGTGATAGGCGATCATGCCGGTATAGTGCATGGCACAGATTGCCAGCCCGACAAGGCATCCGCCCCATTCCGGCGCCAGGCCGCGGCTTTTGTCGAGGGCAAGACCGAAACCCGCCCCGGTTCCAACCATGGCGATGACCAGGGATATCATGGTGAGCGCCGGATCGAAGGTGATCGGCGCGCCGGGCTGATAGGCCAGCATGGCGATGAAATGCGTACACCAGATCGAAGAGCCGGCCGCGACCGCGGTCAGGAACAGCCAGCCCCGCATCTGCATGCCGACGGTCTTCCTGGCGCGATCCAGGAGACCGATCGTCACCCAGCAGCCGGTGACGCACATCAGCGCGGCCAGCAGGACAAGCCACAGATTATGCTCCGTGACGATGCAGGATATAACGCGCATCGAGGATGACCCAAGCCCGAGGATACCCGCGACGAACGGGCAAAAGCCGCTTCGGCGCCAACATGCGGCCAGGCGGCTCTGTCTTGGTTGTTTAGCGGCTGGGGGTGAAAACTTGATTAAATACGGTATATAAATGCAGCCACTGATTGTAGCAGGTTGTTTCCCCAACCCGTTCGGCTGCCCCGCCATTGGCTGGATCAGAAGGCTGGCGCCGCCTGCGCTTGCTCGCTTTGCGGTTCCTGCTAAAAGGCGCTCCGACAATCCGTGACGCCATTGCCTCAAGCGTCCGCTTTTCGACGGAGCAGAAATGTCCAAGACCAAAGACGTCAAGAAGGTCGTGCTCGCCTATTCCGGCGGCCTCGACACATCCATCATCCTGAAATGGCTGCAGACCGAACTCGGCGCCGAAGTCGTCACCTTCACCGCCGATCTCGGCCAGGGCGGCGAATTGGAGCCGGCGCGCAAGAAGGCCGAGATGATGGGCATCAAGGACATCCGCATCGTCGACGTGCGCGAGGAATTCGTCGCCGACTTCGTCTTCCCGATGTTCCGCGCCAACACCGTCTACGAAGGCACCTATCTCTTGGGAACCTCGATCGCGCGGCCGCTGATCTCCAAGCACCTGGTCGACATCGCCAGGGAGACCGGCGCCGACGCCATCGCGCATGGCGCCACCGGCAAGGGCAACGACCAGGTCCGCTTCGAGCTTTCGGCCTATGCGCTCAACCCCGACATCAAGGTGATCGCGCCATGGCGCGACTGGTCGTTCAAGTCGCGCACCGACCTGATCAACTTCGCCGAACAGCATCAGATTCCCGTGGCCAAGGACAAGCGCGGCGACGCGCCGTTCTCGGTCGACGCCAATCTTCTGCACTCCTCTTCCGAAGGCAAGGTGCTGGAAGATCCATGGAGCGAGCCGCCGGAATTCGTCCACCAGCGCACCGTGTCGCCGATGGACGCCCCGGACGCCGTCACCGAGATCGAAATCGAGTTCCTCAAGGGCGATCCGGTCGCGCTCAACGGCAAGAAGCTGTCGCCGGCCACCATGCTGGCCGCCCTCAACGATCTCGGCCGCGACAATGGCATCGGCCGGCTCGACCTGGTCGAGAACCGTTTCGTCGGCATGAAATCGCGGGGCGTGTATGAAACGCCCGGCGGCGCCATCCTGATCGTGGCCCATCGCGCCATCGAATCGATTACGCTCGACCGGGGTGCGGCGCACCTCAAGGACGAGTTCATGCCGCGCTACGCGGAACTCATCTACAACGGCTTCTGGTTCTCGCCCGAGCGTCTGATGCTGCAGGCGATGATCGACAAGAGCCAGGAAGACGTCGAAGGCACGGTGCGGCTGAAGCTCTACAAGGGCAACGTCATGGTCACCGGCCGCAAGTCGAAGAAGACGCTCTATTCCGACGCGCTGGTCACCTTCGAGGACGACCGTGGCGCCTACGACCAGAAGGACGCCGCCGGCTTCATCCGCCTCAACGCGCTGAGGCTGCGGACTTTGGCCGCGCGCAACCGCAACAGCTAGACGGAATGCGCTGTCCCGGCCGATGCCTGGTGCCGCTGGTCCTTCTGGCGGCCCCAGCCATGGCCGGGGATTTCGACCCTGGCCCGCTCGACCTTGCCGCGCTGATCGAGTGCCGGGTCGACGTGCCCAGCTACAACGGCTTTGCCCTCTGGCTGGCAGGCGAGCCCAGCGTGGCGGACACGCTCGGCTGGAAAGAAGTTCCGTCAGGCAATCCGTTCCTGCGCCAATACAGCTTGCCCGCCCCGGTCCACGTCTTCGGGCGCGAGACCGGAGCGATCGTCTTTACCGCGACGGGCCCGATGGCGGTGCTTGACGGCATCGCCGCACCGGACCTCGCCCGCCAGCTCGACGTCCCGGCGACGGTCTCGACGCCGGGCAAATTCCTCGGCGAGAAGGTCGTGGCCGAAAACACCGAGCAAGCCGGCGGCGTGAGCCTTGTCACGCGCGTCACGCTCAACGTCTCGACGGTCGAGTCCCATCCCGGCAAGGCGCTGGCCGGCTGCTCCTATGCGCTCGACGTGAAATGAAAAACCCGGCGCGGAGGCCGGGTTCTTCGTTCAATACCGTATGTTCGATCAGTTGGCATCGATCGCGTCGGCGATGCGGGCGATGGCTTGCTGATAGACGTTTGCCGAATTCCAGCCGGCAATCGCGCCCATATTGGCGCTCGCGCTCGCGCCGGCCCGCCAGCCATGACCCTTGAGGTAGTTGGCGGTGGAAGCCAGCGCGGTGGCCTTGTCGCGCAGGTTTCCGTTGCCGACCGCATATTTCAAGACATTTCCGGGCAGGAACTGCGTGTGGCCGACCTCGCCATGCATGGCGCCGACCGACGACGAGGTCAACGCGCCGCGGTCAACCAGCTTCAGGGCCGCGATGGCATGCGGGTGGAAATAGTCCGGACGGCGGCAATCATAGGCAAGCGTCAAAATCGCTGAGACCGTGTTCTGGTTGCCCATCGAGGCACCGAAGCCGGTTTCCATGCCCCAGATGGCGAGCAACACGCCCGGCGACACGCCGTAATTGGCTTCGATCTGGTTGAACAGCGCCGCGTTCGACTTCTTCAGCGAACGGCCCTTGGAAATGATCGCCGACCCGCCACGGCGTTTCATGAAATCGTCCACCGAGCCGCTGAAAGCCTTGTGGATGGCGCGGTCCGCGGAGATCGTCCTCGTTGCGTAGGTCGCGCCCGCCAGAGCGGCCAGGCCCCTCGACCCGACACCCTCGGACTTGGCCTCGGCGGCGAAATCCTGCTTCCAGGCGTCGAAGCCGGCGCCGGTCTTGCCGCAACTGGCCGCCGCCTGCGCGCCCGTTGCCAGCCCCAGCACCGCCACCATTGCGGCCGCTAAAATCCTACCCTTGGCAAGAAATGCCATGTTGTTCTCCTGATTGCCTGATTCACGTCCCGATTGCGAATTTGCCAGCGAAACGCGCATTTGTCACCGTCTGTGGCGCGATGCTGGCGAATGCCGGGGAATTTGCCTACGATCAAGTGATTATTATGGCGAGGCCAGGCATGAGAGACGATGCCGGCCGTGGACAGCATCGGCGGGGCGGCCGGACCGGCGAAGCGAAATAGTCTCGATGGAGTGCGGAACGCCGGCCGGTGGTTCGCGTTTGGGCACGGGCCGCCATGCATCCTATGCCTTCCTGATGAATTGAGACCGACATGAAACTTTTCGACTGCCCGCATTGCGGCCACCGTCTCTATTTCGAGAACGCCCAATGCCTGAACTGCCGCAGTCTCGTGCTCTACGATCCCGAGGGCGCGCACTTTGTCTTGTCCGGCGTCGATGGCGCCATCCAGTGCACCAACGCCGACGAATGCGCCTGCAACTGGATGGCCGAGCCGGGGCAGGTCTTCTGCCGTGCCTGCGTGCTGAACCAGCTGATCCCCGACCTCTCCGTCGACGGCAACCGCCGCCGCTGGATCCGTGTCGAGGCGGCGAAGAAGCGCGCCATCTATTCGCTGCTCGCCTTCGGCCTGCCGGTCGCGCCCAAGCAGAGCCCGACGGACGAAATCGGGCTGGCCTTCGACTTCCTCGCCGATCCGATCGGTGGCGGCCCGGGCGGCGAACGGATTCTCACCGGCCACGACAACGGCCTGATCACGCTGAACGTCGCGGAGGCCGATTCAGCCGAGCGTGAAAAACGTCGCATCGAGATGGGCGAGAACTACCGCACCCTGCTCGGCCATTTCCGCCACGAGCTCGGCCATTATTACTGGGACCGCCTGATCCGCGACGATCCGCAAGGGCTGGAGGCCTTTCGCGCTTTGTTCGGCGACGAACGCGCCGACTACGAACAGGCGCTGAAGGCTTACTACGCCAACGGCGCCGCGCCCGACTGGCAGCAAAACCACATCTCGGCCTACGCCACCTCGCACCCATGGGAGGACTGGGCCGAGACCTGGGCCCACCACCTGCATATCACCGACACGCTGGAGATGGTCCATGCCCTGAACTTCCCGCTCGGCCGGCTGGAAACGGTGGAGGCGAACGAACTGTCACGGGGCGACACCGGCGGTGAACTGCAGCCAGCGCCTTCGGAGCCTGCAAACACGCCCGAGCCTTTCGACAGGATCCTTGTCCGCTGGCTGGTGCTGTCGGAAGCCTCCAATTCGATCAACCGCTGCATGGGCCTGCCCGATCTCTACCCCTTCGTCATTTCGGACGTGACGGCGCAAAAACTGGCCTTTGTTCACGACCTTGTGACCGATTTGCCGAAAGGCGCGGGAACAAATCGTGAGTTGGCTCGCGCACTTTAGCCGGAACGCATGCGCCGCTGCCCCGTTTTCACAGCCGAGGGGTCACGAAAACGGAGAGTACCCATGAAATCCTTATTGTTTCCCGCAATAGCCGGGATGCTGACCGCAATGTCTGGCGCCGCATTGGCCGATACCGCTGTCTCGGCGGTCACCGATCTCAATGTGCGCGCCGGTCCGGGTCCGCAATATCCGGTGATCGGCGTGCTCGCCGCGGGCCAGTCGGCGACGCTCAACGGCTGCATCGAAAACAGCAAATGGTGCACCATCGCCGAAGCCGGCGGCCAGGGCTGGGTTTATTCCGACTACGTCACCGCCGATTTCGGCGGCAGCCGTGTGGTGCTAACGCAGCGCCGCTCCGCTGTCGCCGTCGTCTCGCCGCCGGAGGACATCGGCAACTACTCCACCGACTATACCGGCGCGATCATTTCCAGTGATCCTGTCGTAGGCGAGTTCCCCGCGCCGCCGGCCGCGGTGCGGACCTATGTCGACACCCACCGGCTGGACCCCGTCTATCTCGACGGCGAGGTGGTCACCGGCGCGACCCTGCCAGACACGGTCGAGCTGCGCGAAATTCCTGACTACAACTACCGTTATGTCTATGTGAACGGCCAGCGCGCGCTGATCGATCCGCAGACACGGCGCATCATGTACGTGGTGCGTTGATAGACGCCGGCGGTCGCCGTCGCGGCCGCTGGCGACACCTGGGTTGGCGATCGGGGCAAGCCGGCCAGCGCCGGGTGCCGCGGCCGCCGGTTTGCGCCTGTCCCCGCTGATATCGATTCCGATTCCCGAGGCCATCGGCTAGATCAAGCAGCTATGGATTGGGATCGAGGACAAGCGTGACAATCGACGACACCGCCTTCGAGCGCTATCGCAACACCCCGAACGCCAGGACGACCTTGCCACGCCTGTTGCTGGGAACGCTGATCGTCGTCCTGTTCTGGGGCGCCACGACCGCGGCGGTGCTGTTCGGCGGCAGCCATGTTTACTTCGCCTGGCAGGCGGCGGCTTCGCCATACGGCATGGAGGGTTTCCTTGCCTCGCCCATCGGCATCCTCAGCGCGCTCACCTCTTTCGGCGGGATCTGGATCGGCCTGTGGATCGCCATGCGCTGGATGCATGGCGAGCCGCTGTCGGCCCTCCTCGGCGCCAGCCGCCGCGCATCGCGGCCCGACTTCCTCAAGGGGCTGATCGCGGTGCTGATCACCTCGGCTTTGTCCGAAATCCTGCTCTATCTGCTGGAGCCGGGGATCGCTCGCGGCACGATCAGCCTGTCGTCCTGGCTGTTGTTCGCGATCCCGATCGTCGCGCTCGTCTTGCTGCAGACCTCGTCCGAAGAGGTGCTGTTTCGTGGCTACCTGCTGCGCGGCCTGGCCAACCGGTTCCGCAACCCTTTCATCTGGGGGCTGCTGCCCGGCCTGCTGTTCACCTCGCTGCACTGGAGCGGCGGCTCCTCGGCCGCCATCAACGCCTGCGTCCTGGTCTCGATCGCCGCTTTCGCGCTGCTTCTGACGCTCGTGGTCTATGCCACCGGCAATCTCGGCGCGGCACTTGGCGTTCATCTCGGCAACAACCTGACCGGCTTCCTGCTGATCTCGCATCAGGAGAGCTACAATTCCTTCGCCTTGTTCACCGCCAAGCCGCTCGAAGGGCCGGGCTGGATGATGTCGGATGCCATTCTCATTGCCCTCATCGGCATCGCCTGCAGCCTGCTGACGATTGTCTTGCTGCTGCATCCGCGCTCGCCGCTGAGGGTTACGGCCGAGGTTACGGACGGCGCGGGTGCGGCCTGATCGCGGCCCGGGAAACGGCGTGACGCGGGCCTTGCCTTGACTCTCGCGCCGATTTCCTGTCTACAGCCCCCGAATTCCGCGACGAGTATCCCTCCGAGCAAGCCGACCAGGACGCCGAAGCCTCTTTGAGGCCAAGTGCTGTAAACAGATCCTGGAGGCCAACACCCGGCAGCGCTGTGCGCCCCCGGGTGCTTTTTGGTTTTGGGCTTTTGCTTGGACTGGCTTTTGCTTGGAGACTGGGCGCGAACGCATTACCTCTCGGATCGAATGAACCGGGATCGAAGGAAGCAAGATGTTTGAATCGCTGCAGGAGCGCCTTGGCTCCATCCTGAACGGCCTGACCGGCCGCGGCGCGCTGTCGGAGGCTGATGTCTCGGCGGCGTTGCGCGAGGTGCGCCGTGCGCTGCTCGAGGCCGACGTGGCGCTGGAAGTGGTCCGCTCCTTCACCGACAAGGTGCGCGAGAAGGCCGTCGGCGCGGCGGTGCTCAAGTCGATCAAGCCGGGACAGATGGTCGTCAAGATCGTCCATGACGAGCTGATCGACATGCTCGGCGCCGAGGGCGTCGCCGTCGATCTCAACGCGCCGGCGCCGGTCGTCGTCATGATGGTCGGCCTGCAGGGCTCCGGCAAGACGACGACTTCGGCCAAGATCGCCAAGCGCCTGACCGAGCGGCAGAACAAGAAGGTCCTGATGGCCTCGCTCGACACGCGGCGCCCCGCCGCGCAGGAGCAGCTGCGCCAGCTCGGCGAGCAGGTCAAGGTCGCGACGCTGCCTGTGATATCAGGCCAGAACCCGGTCGATATCGCCAAGCGCGCCGTGCAGGCGGCCAAGCTCGGCGGCCATGACGTCGTCATCCTCGACACCGCCGGCCGCACCCATATCGACGAGCCGCTGATGGTCGAGATGGCCGACATCAAGAAGGTGTCGAGCCCGCACGAAATCCTGCTGGTCGCCGACTCCCTGACCGGCCAGGACGCCGTCAACCTGGCGAAAAGCTTCGACGAGCGCGTCGGCATCACCGGCCTGGTGCTGACCCGCATGGACGGTGACGGCCGTGGCGGCGCCGCGCTTTCGATGCGCGCCGTCACCGGCAAGCCGATCAAGCTGATCGGCACCGGCGAAAAGATGGACGGGCTGGAGGAATTCCACCCCAAGCGCATCGCCGACCGCATCCTGGGCATGGGCGACATCGTCTCGCTCGTCGAGAAGGCGGCGGAAAACATCGACGCCGAGCAGGCGGCGGCGATGGCCAAGAAAATGCAGTCGGGCAAGTTCGACCTGAACGATCTAGCCCAGCAGCTTCAGCAGATGTCGAAAATGGGCGGCATGGGCGGCATCATGGGCATGATGCCCGGCATGGGCAAGATGAAGGACCAGATGGCCGCGGCCGGCCTCGACGACAAGATGTTCGGCCGCCAGCTCGCCATCATCTCCTCGATGACCAAGGCCGAGCGCGCCAATCCCGACATGCTGAAACACTCGCGCAAGAAGCGCATCGCCGCCGGCTCCGGCACCGATGCCGCCGAGATCAACAAGCTGCTCAAGATGCATCGCGGCATGGCCGACATGATGAAGGCGATGGGCGGCAAGGGCAAAGGCGGCGGCTTGATGCGCGGCATGATGGGCGGTCTTGCCTCCAAGATGGGCCTCGGCGGCATGATGCCTGGTGGCATGGGCGGCATGATGGGCGGCGGCATGCCCGATCTGTCGAAGATGGACCCCAAGCAGCTCGAAGCCTTGCAGAAGCAGGCGCAGGCCGCCGGCCTCGGCGGCATGAAGGGCTTGCCCGCCCCGGGCGGCGCTGGCCTGCCGGGCTTGCCCGGCGGCATGAAACTTCCGGGGCTGCCCGGCCTTGGCGGCGGTGGCGGTCTGCCGGGTCTGGGCAAGAAGAAGTGAGGACAAGGATGAACGAAGAAAAGGACATGGCCGACGCCCGCATCATCCTGGCCGGCTACCGCGCCTCGATCGACAACATCGATGCAGCCCTCATCCATATGCTGGCCGAGCGCTTCCGCTGCACCAAGGCGGTCGGCGTGCTCAAGGCCGAGCATGGCCTGCCGCCAGCCGACCCGGCGCGCGAGCAGCAGCAGATCGCGCGTCTCCGCCAGCTGGCGCATGACGCGCATCTCGACCCCGATTTCGCGGAGAAATTCCTCAACTTCGTCGTCCGCGAAGTGATCCGCCACCACGAACAGATCGCCGCTTCGAGCAGCGGCGGGTCAAAAAACTCGCTGCCAACGGCGTGACGAAAACCGGCTGATGACCAGCCTCGATTAATCAACGAAATCAGAGCTTTTAGGAGAAAAGAAAATGGCACTGAAGATCCGACTGGCCCGTGCGGGCTCGAAGAAGCGTCCTTACTACCACGTCGTCGTCGCCGACGCCCGTTCGCCCCGCGACGGCCGGTTCATCGAGTCGCTCGGCTCGTGGAACCCGCTGCTGCCGAAGGACGGCGAGCGCATCAAGGTCGACGCCGACCGCGTCAAGCATTGGCTGTCGCACGGCGCCCAGCCGACCGACCGCGTGCTGCGCTTCCTCGACGAAGCCGGCCTTGCCAAGCGCGAAGCCCGCTCCAACCCGAAGAAGGCCGAGCCCGGCAAGAAGGCGCAGGAACGCGCCGCGCTGCTGAAGAAGGCCCAGGAAGACGCCGCTGCCGCCGTCGCCGCGGCCACTGCCGCACCGGCCGAAGCGGAAGCCGCCACGGCGGAATAATCGCTTCCTATTCCTTGCGGGAACAGAACGGCGGGCCTGTGCCCGCCGTTTTGCTGTGTTCAATCTTGGTCGCCGATCAATAGCCGCTTGGGCAGCGATCGACATAGGTGCGACCGTAGCGGTCGCGGTACCGGCATTGGCCGCTTTCGCTGGCATGGCCGATCAGCGCCCCGGCCACCGCGCCGACAGCGCCGCCGACGACTGCGCCCTGCACCGGGTCACCAGCCACCGCTGCGCCGACCGCTGCACCGCCAAGGCCGCCGACTGCCGCGCCTTTCTCCGTTTGCGAACAGGCGCCGAGCGCCGTCGTCAGCACCAGAATGGTCAGGATTTTCTTCATTGTCGTTCCTCTCACATGCGGGTCGCCGTCTCGCCGCCAAGGGCTTAACTCTCGGGCGGCTAATTTGATCCCGAGAGAATCAAGATCGCCACGGCAGCCAGCAGCGGGTGGCGCGGAACTGCTATCGGCTGAGCGGGATCACAGCGCGCACCCTGGGATCGCGCAGATAGAGGCCGCCCCACAGGATGATGCCGAGATAAACGCCGAACAGCGTGTGCGAAAACAGCGGATTGCCGATACGCGCATTGGTGGCGATGGCGCCGCCCATATAGGCGGTGAGCAGGATGGCGCCGAGCACGGAGGTGCGCGGCAGTGCGTAGAGCGCGGTCGAGACCAGGCCGATAACACCCAGCATGCGCGCGACGTTGGCGTCGGCCGGCCAGCCGAGCGGCACCATCGTCTGGGTGACGATATCGAGCGGCGGCAGCTTGATGGCGCCGTCGAAGATCATGAACAGGACGATGAGGCCGCTGAGCACGCGGCCGGTCCACAAGGCGCCGGACGAGACGGGCGCGATTTCGGAAATGCTCATTGGTTTCCCTCCGGTTGGTTAGCCCCTTTTCAGCGGGGTCGAACCAAGGACGTGCCGTGAGGCGTCGGTCCGACAAGTGTCCGGATTCTTTGACGATGCGGCCCTACGAGAAGTAAAACTTTTCGGCCGGCAGCATCTTTGGCGGCGTTTCGCCCAGGGCCTCGAACACAGAGATTTCACAGACCCGGCACAGGCCGTCGAGCGCGAGGTCGTTGGCTTCGGTGCCGAACGGATCCTCGAGTTCTTCCGAAAGCGCGTCGAGGCCGAAGAAGGTGTAGGCGATCAGCGCGGTGAACAATGGCGTCGCCCAGCCGGTGGTCGAGATCAGGCCGATCGGCAACAGCAGGCACACGATGTAGGCCGTGCGGTGCACCAGCAGCGTGTAGGCGAAGGGCAAGGGCGTGCCGGCGATCCGCTCGCAGCCGGCCTGGATGGCGGTGATTGATGCCAGCCTCTCATCCAGGATGCGGAAACCGATCGTGTCGAACTCGCCAATCTGGCGCTGCGCATTGGCGCGGCGGCCCATGCGCCTGACCATCTCGTCCGCCGGATTGGCGAAACGCGCCGCCGTCTCGGCTTCTGCCTCGATGAAGGCACGGACGTCCTTGACGCTGTCGATCCTGCGCAACTGGCCGCGCAGGAAATGACAGAAGGCCAGCGCCTCCATCAGCAGGGCGCGTTGCTCGGTCCGATCGGGGATGAGGCTGGTCGTGGCGCGGGCGAGATTACGGATTTCGAAGACCAGCGCGCCCCACAGCTTGCGCGCCTCCCACCAGCGGTCATAGGCGGCGTTGTTGCGAAACGACAGATAGATCGACAAGGTGACGCCGACCAAGCCGAAAGGCGTGATGTTGAAGACGCCGAGATCGAGCTGGAACCAGCGCGCCACGACGAGGATGATCACCGAATAGATCGCGAAGCCGAAAATCTGCGGCAGGATGCGTGGCACCACCGAGCCGCGCATGATGAAGAACAGCTGCAGGAAGGTGGGGCGCGGACGAACGATCATTCGGAGCCTTTCACGGACCGGCGTCGGCCCTCAGATCCTCTATTGTGCGATGCGCCAGATGCGCAAGCGCAGCCGCCAACGACATCGCCATGTCGTCCACACGGTGTGCGGACTACCGGTGTGTGCTGGTTGCGGATATTGAGAAGCCTGCGGCCGTCCCGATACAGGCGAGAAAAATGACCGGCGAGACCGATCTGAGGACTTTGTTGGCGTCGATGGCGCCGGAATTGCTTGATGGCACCTATGTCTTTGCCAGGCTGGAGCCCGGCGTTCCGCGGCCCGAAGGCCTGGAGCCGGTGATGGTGTTTCGCGAGCGCGAAGGCACGACCCTGATCGTGACCGAGGAAGCCGCGCAGACGATGGGGCTGGCGGCCTCGTTCCGCTGCCGGATGATCACACTGAACATCCACTCCTCGCTGGAAGCGGTCGGCTTCCTTGCCGCCATCACCGCGCGCCTCGCCGCCGCCGGCATGGGCGTCAATCCGGTCTCGGCTTTTTATCACGACCATCTGTTCGTGCCGGCCGAGCGGGCGGAAGAGGCGATGGCATTGTTGCTAAGGCTGGCGGAGGACAGCGCGACCTGAAATCAGCGCCTGCGGACATAAAGAATGTCCGGCAGCCCTTCCTCGTTGGTCGTGCCATCGCCGAACGCCTTCGCCTGGAACCCATGACGCTCATAGAACCGCCGGGCGCCGGTATTGGCCTGGAAGCAATGGAGTTTGACTTGAGGCAGCGCGGCGGTCGCGTCCATCAGCAGCCGGCTGCCGATGCCTTGCCCGGTCGATGCCGGGTCGAGATAGAGCTGTTCCACCCAATCGCCGATGACGGCGATGAAGCCGACAATGTCGGCGCCGTCCTCAGCGACCGTGACCTGCTGGTTGGGCAACACGATATCGCGGATGAAGAAAAGGTCTTCCTCCGGTGTGTGCAACACTGGCATCCAGTCGAACGCGTTGAGCGACGCGCGCATGGTCTTGGCGATGGCGGCGGCATCGGAAGCGGTGGCCGCTCGCAGCAAGACTTCAGGAAAATTGGACATCCCGGCCCGGCCCCTCATCCGCCCTTCGGGCACCTTCTCCCCGTGAACGGGGAGAAGGGAGCTAACGGCCGAACGCTGAGCCCGCGACCGCGGGCCGCCGGTTGTCCGGCGCCCTCGCGGAGGGCCAGCCGCGGCAGCGGCGGTGCGGCCCGTGAGCGAAAAATTATGCCGCCTTCTTCTTCGGCTGGATCAGGCCGCGCTCGACCAGCAGCTCGGCGATCTGCACCGCGTTCAACGCCGCGCCCTTGCGCAGATTGTCGGAGACGATCCACATCGACAAGCCGTTGTCGATGGTCGAATCCTCGCGGATGCGCGAGATGAAGGTGGCGTCCTCGCCGGCCGATTCCAGCGGCGTGATGTAGCCGCCGTCCTCGCGCTTGTCCAAGACCTGGCAGCCCGGCGCCTCGCGCAGGATGTCGCGCGCCTCGTCGGCGGTGATCGGCTTTTCGAACTCGATGTTGACCGCTTCCGAATGGCCGATGAACACCGGCACGCGCACGCAGGTCGCCGTCAGCTTGATCTTGGGGTCGAGCATCTTCTTGGTCTCGGCGACCATCTTCCATTCTTCCTTGGTGGAACCGTCGTCGAGGAAGACGTCGATATGCGGAATGACGTTGAAGGCGATGCGCTTGGTGAACTTCTTGACGTCGACCTGGTCGGCGACGAACACCGCGCGTGTCTGCGTGAACAGTTCGTCCATGCCTTCCTTGCCGGCGCCCGACACCGACTGGTAGGTGGCGACGACGACGCGCTTGATGGTGGCGGCGTCATGCAGCGGCTTCAGCGCCACGACTAGCTGCGCCGTCGAGCAGTTCGGGTTGGCGATGATGTTCTTGCGCGTGAACAGCGAGATCGCGTCCGGATTCACTTCCGGCACGATCAGCGGCACGTCCTGGTCGTAGCGGAAGGCCGACGAATTATCGATGACGACGCAGCCCTGCTTGCCGATCTTCGGCGACCATTCCTTGGAGACGTTGCCGCCGGCCGACATGATACAGATGTCCGTGTCGGAAAAATCATACTGGTCGAGCGGCCTGACCTTCAGCGTGCGGTCACCGAACGACACTTCCGTGCCCATGCTTCGCCGCGAGGCCAGCGCCACGACTTCGCTGACCGGAAAGCCGCGCTCTTCCAGTATGTTGAGCATTTCCCGGCCCACATTGCCCGTGGCGCCGACGACTGCAACCTTGAAACTCATAGAAATCTCCTGTCCCTCTCCGCTTGGTTTTTGGAGAAAACCCGCCGGCCAAGTGCGGGTTCCGTCCCCCGGGCCGGACCCGGGAGAGGGTGGTTAGGCCAAGGGAATCACACCGTTTTGGTGGTGGTTTTTTTGGCCATGGTTTTGCTGGAACGAGCGGACGCGCCGACACGCCCGGCCCAATGGTTCACATTGAGGCTGGGGGCATCGAATGCAAGATGAGCCATCAAAAGGCCGCGCATCGAAAAACGATCCCGTTCGAAGCGGGCTTTTACGCGGTTTCGATAAAGAGTCAATTGGCGCGCCCTTCCTTCTCCCCGTCACTATACAGGGTGAAGGTGCCCGAAGGGCGGATGAGGGGCGGCGCTGACGTTGGCAGATAGCTCGTCCGGAGTGAGCCTCCTCGCCTTACTTATCAGCATTCGCGCCGCCCCTCACCTGCCTGCCGGCATCCTCTCCCCGTATAGTGACGGGGAGAGGGGCGCTCCCGCCAGCGGTTTCGCCAATCGCCGTGCTACGCAGCACCCTGTACAAGAAGGGCGGCAGGAAGTACGAACGGCCAAGATTGTTCGGCTGGCGCGGCGCCAGCCCCGTCATGTGCTCCATGATGAGCGCAGAACCCTGAATTCCGAAAGAACGAGATGTCCAACTTCGATGGTATTGTTCCCGCGCTGGCCCAAGCGCTGGAAAAACGCGGCTATTCCGACCTGACGCCGGTGCAGAAGGCGGTACTGGAACTCGGCCAGGCCGACGCGCTGGTGTCGGCCCAGACCGGCTCGGGCAAGACCGTGGCCTTCGGCCTTGCCATGGCGCCCACGCTGCTCGACGGCGCGGAACGTTTCGGCCCGGCCGCGGCGCCGCTGGCATTGGCGGTGGCGCCGACGCGCGAGCTGGCGCTGCAGGTGACGCGCGAGCTCGAATGGCTCTACGAGCCGACCGGCGCCACGGTGGCGTCCTGCGTCGGCGGCATGGACATGCGCACCGAACGGCGCGCGCTGGAGCGCGGCGCCCATATCGTCGTCGGTACGCCCGGCAGGCTGCGCGACCACATCACCCGCAATTCGCTCGACATGTCGACGCTCAAGGCCGTGGTTCTCGACGAGGCCGACGAGATGCTCGATCTTGGCTTTCGCGAAGACCTCGAATTCATCCTCGACGCCGCGCCGGCCGACCGTCGCACGCTGATGTTCTCGGCCACCGTGCCTCGCTCCATCGCCACGCTCGCCCAGGGCTATCAGCGCGATGCCGTACGCATCTCGGCCGCCGGCGAGGAAAAGCAGCATCTCGACATCGAGTACCGGGCGCTGAATGTCGCCCAGGCCGACCGCGAGAACGCCATCATCAACGTTCTGCGCTTCTATGAAGCCAAGAACGCGCTGGTGTTCTGCAACACGCGCGCCGCCGTCAACCATCTGACCGCGCGCTTCAACAACCGCAATTTTTCGGTCGTGGCGCTTTCGGGCGAGCTCAGCCAGAACGAACGCAGCCACGCGCTGCAGGCGATGCGCGACGGCCGCGCCAAAGTCTGCATCGCCACTGATGTCGCGGCGCGCGGCATCGACCTGCCCAACCTCGAGCTGGTGATTCACGCCGACCTGCCGACCAATCCGGAAACGCTCCTGCACCGCAGCGGCCGCACCGGGCGTGCCGGGCGCAAGGGCGTCAGCGCACTGATTGTGCCGGGCAGCGCCCGCAGGCGCACCGAGCGGCTGCTGCAAAGCGCCAAGCTGACGGCGACATGGGCGAGCCCGCCCTCGGCCGACGACGTGATGCGGCGCGACGACGAGCGCATCCTTGCCGATCCGGCTTTCGACGAACCGGTGAAGGATGACGAGCGTGCATTCATCGACGCGCTGCTCGCCAGGCACGGTGCCGAACAGGTGGCGGCCGCTTTCGTGCGCCAGTGCCGCTCCAGCCGCTCGGCGCCCGAGGACCTCATGGACGTCGCGCCGTTCACACCTTCGCGCGAAAGGCTGGCGGGCGAGAAGTTCGCGCACCGCGACGAGACGCCCAGCCGCCGCGACGATTTCGGCGCCAGCGTCTGGTTCTCGCTCTCGGTGGGACGCCGGCAGAATGCCGAGCCGCGCTGGTTGATCCCGATGCTGTGCCGTGCCGGCAGCATCTCGAAGCGCGAGATCGGCGCCATCAAGATGCAGCCGGAAGAGACGTTCGTGCAGATCGCCGCCGACTGGGCGGACCGGTTCGTGGCGGCAATCGGCCCCGACCGCAAATTGCAGGGCACCATCCTGGTGAAGCGGCTGGACGGAACGCCGGACCTGTCGCGGGCCGGCTATCAGCCGCCGAGCCCGGACAAGAAGCCGCATCGCGGCAAGGCGCCGTTCGATCCGAACGCGCCGAAGCGCAAATTCGACAAGCGTGCTCCGGTCGACCAGCGCCCGGCCGCCGCGCATGAGGCAAAGCCGTGGGCGAAAAAACCCAACAAGCCGAAATTCGAAAATACCGGCGCGCCGAAGCACAAGAAGACGAAGAAGCGTCCGTCGTAAGACCGACGCGAAAGCGGGCCGCGGATTTTGCGTCAGGCCGTCTCGGAATGCTGGCGGGCCGCGCTCTCCTTCAGGCCGGCCTTGATGGCGGCCCAGCTTGCCGATGCCGGCGTCGGCCGGTGGTTTTGGGCGATGCGCCCCGCCAGTGCGGATCGCCAGGCATGGTCTTCCGCCATTTTGCGGATCGCAGCGTACCAGCCGGCCTGGTCGTCGGGGTCGATCGCCGGCATCATTCCGCCGGTCGCCTCGATCAGTGACGGCGCGGTCGAGACGATGACCGGAACGCCGAAATCGAGACATTCCGAAGCGCCGTAGCCCCAGCCCTCTATATGCGAGGGAAAGACGCCGAAAGCGGCGCTGCGATAATAGCCGATGAGCTCCTCGTCGCTGACCAGCCCGGTGAATGTGACCGACTGGAGCAGCTCGGGATGCGCCGCGAGATAGGCGCGCAGCGGCTCGATCATCCATCCCCAGCGCCCGGCGCAGACAAGCCGCGGCAGTTTTACGCCTTCTTCCAGTGCCTGCTGCCAGATCCGCGCCAGCAATATGTGGTTCTTGCGCACTTCGATGGTCGAACAATAGATGACGAACGGTTCGCCGGTCTCGATGCGCGAGGTCGCGCCCATGCGCGAAGCGGTTTCGTGCAGGATCGAAGGCATCGGAAAGCGGTACACCACAGGCGCGGAGACGCCGGCCTTGCGCATGTGATCGGTCAGAGTCGCGCCAACCTCGTCGGAAGCGCAGAACGCCGGCGCGCCGCTGCGCACCAGCTGTTCGAGATAAGAGCCGAAACGGGTTTCGCCGATGCCCGAACCGACCAGGTCCGGGCGCAGCGCCGGGATGAGATCATGGCAAAGCAAGGCAAGCTTGCCGGCGGCGCTTGAAACCGCGGAGCGGTCTTGCTGGGTCAGGACGTGATGGCTGATCAGCACGAGGCCCGGCTCCGCCTCGGTGCTCCGGCCCGGAGCATCGGGCTCCACGCACAGCCGGATCCGCGCCCGCTGGTACAGGCGATAGGCGCGGATCAGCAGCTGCGTCGCCTGGTAGGCAGCCCCTTTGCGGCCGCTTGTCACCGTCTTGGCAAGATGGCGGTCCGTCTCGCGCTTGTGCCATGGCTGTTGCCTCACCGCAGCCAAAGCCTGCGACAGGGCCGTGCGTCTTCCCGGCCACTGTTTGGCGCGGTGCGGTGAAATCCGGCCCGTCGCGACGTGATCCAGTTCATAGGGGGCAAGCGGCCGAAACTTGCCCTCGTTCGGCCTGAACGCCACCACCTCCACGCAAGGATCGGGATCCGCCAGCGCCGCGTTGACGAGAAAGCTCTCCACGCGCGGAATGCCCGCCAGGCCCTTGCCGGCCGGCCACAACATCAGCCCGGTGACGTCGATGGCCAATGTGGGGGAGGCCGATGTCGAAGGCGTCGCGGTCTTACCGTCCTCGATCACAGCGCCGGCATCGGAACGTTCGACTGTCATTGTCTGCTTTGGCGAAACGGTTGCACTCGATGTCTTATGCTTCATTTGCCGGGGAAGCGGTAGCCTGGGAACACGGCTTGCCCCCAGGCTCAGCCCTGTGCCACACCTTCACTGGGACGCGGCGACAAGCGGGTGGGTCATGCGCGGCGAAGTGCTTCACTACGACGAGGTCCAGGGCTTCGGTTTCATCACCGGAGCCGATGGCAACCGCTACACTTTCACCCGGGAGAACCTTCGCCGGCAAACCACGATGCCCACTGGCACGCTGGTCGAATTCCAGGCCAGCGGCGGCCAGGCGCGTGACGTTTTTTCGATCTCCGCCCGGGCGGCCAGCCCGGCCGCCGACGCCGGCGCAAGCCCCGCACCGGCTCAAACTGGTCCCGCGCCTGCGGCTGCCGCATCGCACGCGCAGCATTTCGGCCGGATGTGCGAGCCAACCGAACCCAGTGATCTCTGGAGCTATTTCTGGCGTGGACTGACGCAGAACTACTTCAACTTCGCCGGTCGCGCCCGCCGCAAGGAATATTGGGGCTACTGCCTGTTCTGGATGGTCTGCCTGCTGATCATCTTCGGCATCGGCATCTTCACCGATATCGAGATGGGCAATTTCGACACCGACGTCTCGGCGGCGGTCACCGTTGGCTTGTGCGGCACCTTCCTGCTGGCGACATTCCTGCCCGGCCTCGGCATGACCGTACGCCGGCTGCACGACATCGGCCTGTCGGGCTGGCTCTATCTGCTGATCCTCATTCCGAGCATCGGCAGCCTGATCATCCTGGTCTTCGCGCTGATCCCGACGCAGGCGCGGGAAAACCAATGGGGACCGGTGCCGGCGGGGGTCAGAATCTAGCCAGCGTGCATATTGCGGAGGATTAGGTCACTCCCAGGATCCACCGTGGGCCGGAGGTCATCATGGCTGAAGATTTCTCTTGCAATTTAATCCGTGCACAGATAGTCTGTGCACGGATCGAATAATCGATCACGCAAGACGGATGGAGCAAGACGATGTGGACCAATGAATACACCGCGACTTCCCCGCTTCCGGCGCAAGCCATCTGGAACGCGCTCAGGGCATTGCATGAAGGCCGCCTGACCTATGAGGGCTCCGACACCTTCGTGCTGCACGGGCCGTTCGCCAAGGGCACCCGCGTCTCGGTGACACCGGTCGGTCAGGACACATTCGAATCGGTCATCGTCGATCTCGTCGACAACGTGACCTATGCCGACGAAACCTCGTTCGGCGACACGACGCTGCTGTTCCGGCACACGCTGGTGCCGGTCGAAGGCGGCACGCAGGTGACGCACCGGCTCGATATCTCGGGCCCTTCGGCCGCCGAGGTCGGCCCGGAACTCGGGCCGCAGATCAGCGGCGATTTCGACGTCTCGATGGCCAAGCTGTTCGAGCAAGCGGAGGCGTTGGCGAAGAATGGCTGACGGTCAGGATTTGAACACCCGCTTCAGTGGACCTTCGGAGAGCCCCGGCTTGTTGCTCTGGCGAACCACCATGCGCTGGCAGCGCGTCATGACGGCGGCGCTGGCGCCGCTCGACCTGACGCATGTCCAGTTCGTGCTGCTCGCATCGGCGATGTGGCTCGGCCGCGATGGCGAGCCGCCCAACCAGGTGCAGCTTGCCGCCCAGGCCGGCACTGAGGTGAAGATGACCTCGGATGTCGTCGCCCGGCTGGAAGCCAAGGGATTGATCGCACGCGAGGCTGATCCCCGGGATTCCCGGGCCAAGGTGATCCGCGTCACATCAGCCGGGGCGGCGGCGGCGCAGCGCGCCATTGTCGCCGTCGAGGCCGCCGACGCGGCCTTCTTCGAACCGGTGGACGAGGCGAGGCTCGTCGGCCTGCTGCGTCAGCTTGCCGGCGAGATCCGCTGAGGCCGAACGAGCGTTACGCCAGGAATTTGGCGATGATCGCGTCGCCCATCTCGACCGTACCGACCTCGGTCATGCCCGGCGAGAAAATATCCTTGGTGCGCAGACCCTGGTCGAGCACGGCGGCGATTGAAGCTTCGAGCTTGTCGGCTTCATCGACCATGCCGAAGGAATAGCGCAGGCACATGGCGAAGGAGGCGATCATGGCGATCGGGTTGGCGATGCCCTTGCCGGCAATGTCGGGCGCCGAGCCGTGCACCGGCTCGTAGAGCGCCTTGCGCTTCTTGGTCTTCACGTCGGGCGCGCCGAGCGAGGCCGACGGCAGCATGCCGATCGAGCCGGTCAGCATGGCGGCGATGTCGGACAGCATGTCGCCGAACAGATTGTCGGTGACGATGACGTCGAACTGCTTTGGCCAGCGCACCAGCTGCATGCCGCCGGCGTCCGCCAGCATATGGTCGAGCTTGACGTCGGAATAGCGCGCCTTGTGGGTCTGGGTGACGACTTCGTTCCACAGCACGCCAGACTTCATGACGTTGCGCTTTTCCATTGAGGTGACGTGGTTCTTGCGGGTCCGCGCCAGCTCGAAAGCGACGCCCGAAATGCGCTCGATCTCGAACGTGTCGTAGACCTGCGTGTCGATGCCGCGCTTCTGGCCGTTGCCGAGATCGATGATCTGCTTGGGCTCGCCGAAATAGACGCCGCCGGTCAGCTCGCGCACGATGAGGATGTCGAGGCCTTCGACCACTTCCTGCTTCAACGAGGAAGATGCCGCCAGCGCCGGATAGCAGATTGCAGGCCTGAGATTGGCGAACAGCTCCATGTCCTTGCGCAGGCGCAAGAGCCCGGCCTCGGGGCGCACCTCGTAAGGCACCGCATCCCACTTCGGCCCGCCGACGGCACCGAACAGCACCGCGTCCGCCGCCATCGCCTTTTCCATGTCGGCATCGGAGATCGCCGCGCCATGCGCATCGTAGGCACAGCCGCCGACAAGGCCCTCATCGGTGACGAAGCCGCTGCCGAGCTTTTCGTTCATCGCCGCGATCAGCTTCTTGACCTCGGCCATGGCCTCGGGGCCGATGCCGTCGCCGGGGAGCAGGAAAAGATGCTTCGTTGCCATGGAGAAAACCGTCCCAGAAAGATTTGAACCGCGGCCTTGCTAAACGCCAAGTGGTTGCAGCGCAAGCCGTAACGGGAGGGAGAACGCCGCGATGCGAACAAGGGCACCATCGGCGATCCTTCGCGCTGCCCCGCTGACATGTCACGGAATCCAAGCCATAGCCCCATGGCAGATGCCATCACCGGTGCGAGAGAATGTTGACCAGCCGTCCGAGGGGATCGCGCACATAGAAGCGCCGCACGCCCCAGGGTTCGTCGGCAGGCCCATATTCGATGGCGAAACCGGCGGCCTGCATCGCTTCGAGCGCCGCATCGACATCGTCGACTTCGATCGACAGGTCCGGCACCGGCGTGCCGGACCCGCCTTGCGCCATGAAGCTGACCTGCACCTGCATCGTCTCCCCGGAGCCGTAGGTGGCGATCCAGCCCTGGTCCATGAGCAGATCGAGGCCGAGCACATCGTGGTAGAAACGGCTGGCCGCCGCCGCGTCCCGTGTCTCGATATTGGCCACGATGCGCCGGACCTTCATCGCCTTGGTCCCCTCAGGCCGTACGCCGCAGCGCCGTCACCTCGATCTCGATCTTCATTTCCGGCTTGTTCAGCTGGCACACGATCATCGTCGCCGCCGGCCTGATGTCGCCGAACGTCTCGCCGAGGATCGGGAAGACCACATCCACGAAGGCCTGGTCGGTGATGTAGTAATGCGCCCGCACCACATCCGCCATTTCGAAGCCGCCATCCCCGAGCGCCTTGCCGATCGTCGCCAGGCAGTTGCGCGTCTGCGCCTCGACCGTCTCCGGCATCGTCATGGTCGCATAATCATAGCCGGTCGTCCCGGACACGAAGCACCAGTCGCCCTGCACCACGGCACGCGAATAGCCGGCGGTCTTTTCGAAGGGTGAGCCGGTGGAGATGAGTTTGCGCATGAGGAGCCTCGCCATGATTGCAACCATTCTGTGGCGAAAACGCCGACCCTGCCATGGGCCAATACGAATGGATCGGCAGTGCAGAATCTGTGGCGTCGACGTGCCGCGCGATCGCGCGCACGCCGGGCGACGCCGGCCTCTATGATCCGGCATTCCACGACGCCTATC
Source organism: Mesorhizobium sp. M8A.F.Ca.ET.218.01.1.1 (assembly GCF_004791165.1). Classification (GTDB taxonomy): domain Bacteria; phylum Pseudomonadota; class Alphaproteobacteria; order Rhizobiales; family Rhizobiaceae; genus Mesorhizobium. The sequence goes on from NZ_SRUZ01000002.1 coordinate 962,838, forward strand.
CGGCACCGGCCCAGAGGTCTGCATTGCCCGCCATGCGTCAGCCGGGTTGGTCCTTGGCCGATCCAGCCGTTTCTCCAGTGAAGACAACCCTTGTGCCTTTGTGCACCTCAAGGGCGAGATCTTCGGCATCCCAATTGGTCAACCTGATGCAACCATGCGAGAAGGTCTTCCCGATCTTGCCTGGTTCGGGCGTACCGTGAATCCCGTAACTTTCAATGGACAGATCGATCCAGACCGATCCGACAGGATTGTTGGGTCCGGCAGCGATGGTGAAGGGCCTTTTGGTTCTCACCCCCTTGAAGGCGAAGTGGGGATCATAGTGATAGGTGGGTTTGTGGACCACGCGTGTGACTTGTGCCTCACCGCTCGGCGCCGGCTTCTCTTCGCTTCCAATCGAGGCGGGGTAGACCGAAACCACTTTGCCGGAATTGTCGAGAACGCGAACTTGGCGCGCGGCCTTGTCGACTTCGACGCTGGCAACGGCTGAGGGCGGATCGCCTCGGGCGACAGCCGGCACCAGCAGCTTTGCGCCCGCCGTCCTGAAGCCGATGCCCGGGTTGAGCCTTCGCAGCAATTGTTCGCTGATGTGGAGGCGCTCCGCGATCCGTTCCAGCGAACTGCGATAGCCGAGCCTGCGCAGGTGAGCCATTCTTTCCATGCTGGCCGGAATGCGCTTGGTAAACGGTCCACGCACGTCCTTGCGCGTCAGCTCGTAGTTCACAAGAACCGCGCCTGGTGAGGTTGCGACCAGCTTGTCCCAGGTCTCCCGGTTGAGCTCGCCATCGGCGGGCAGGGCGTTGGCCGCCTGAAATGCCCGCACCGCCTTGGCGAAGTTCTCCGCCTGGCGGCCGTCAATGAGGCCAGGCGAGAACCGCGCGCGATCCAGAAGGATCTGTGCCTTCAGCACGGTCGCATCGACGCCCTTCGTTGCGGCGTCGCCGAATTGAGCATTGTTGACGGTGACTGCGTCCAGCTTTGCCGCCTCTGCGGCGCCAGCTGCGAAGACGAACAAAACAAGCGCCAGAAGAACGAGTCTGACCATCAATGTTACTCCAGGCACTGCCGCGCGAAGCTGCTTCTATGACGCCGCGCGGCCGATCTGGTTCCGTTTGTCCCAGCAAATATCGCCGCTGAGGCGGGTTGGGCAAAAGGCCATCTTCGATCTCCGCGCCGGCGACCGGGGCGATTATATATTTGACAAACCCAAGCGCATATGCGATAACGAATCCAAGGAGTTATCGCTATGTCCATTCTGTCCCGCCCCTATTTTCACGACGAAGCCGCCGCCTTCGAGCATGTCGAGGGAATGCTTTGGCCGCAGGGTCCGGTCTGCCCGAAATGCGGTTCGATGGACAAGCACTACAAGCTGGTAGGCGTTCGCTCTAAGCCCTCAAAGAAAAGCCCTCATGGTGTAGAGCGCCACGGCCTGTACAAGTGCGGCGCTTGCCGTTCGCAGTTCACGGTCCGCATGGGCACTATCTTCGAGGAAACCCATCTGCCGCTGCATAAGTGGTTGCAAGCCATCCACCTCATGTGCTCATCAAAGAAGGGTATCAGCGCCCACCAGATGCATCGTGTTCTGGAATGCACCTACAAGACCGCGTGGTTCCTCTGCCATCGCATCCGTGAAGCCATGCGCTCGGATGACTTCACGCCCATGGGTGGCATCGGCAAGTTCGTTGAAGTGGACGAAACCTACATCGGTCGCTTGAAGGGTACGCCGGTCAAGTCTGGCGGCGGCGCTCACAAGAACTCGGTCGTTACGCTTGTTGAGCGCGGCGGCATTGCCCGCTCCTTCCATGTCGATACCGCCCGCATGGGCAATGTCATGCCTATCGTCCGCGCCAACATCGCCAAGGAAAGCGCGTTGATGACGGACGAAAGCGGCATCTATCGCCGCGCCGGCCAGGATTTTGCGTCTCATGAGTTCGTCACGCATTCCAAGGACGAATACGTTCGCGGCAACGTCCACACCAACACCATCGAAGGCTATTTCTCGATCTTCAAGCGCGGCATGAAGGGCGTTTACCAGCATTGCGCCGAACACCATCTGCACCGCTATCTGGCAGAGTTCGATTTCCGCTATTCGAACCGCGTTGCCATGGGCGTCGATGACGCTGTGCGCTCACTCATCGCCTTGAAAGGCGCCAAGGGCAAGCGCTTGACCTATCGTAGACCTGTTGAAGGCTAAGGAACGACACTACCGCAAGCCGGTGCAGCTCGAATTGCCGCTTTGGCGATATGCACGGCACCGCAAGAAAAGGCCGGGGATCTAATCCCCGGCAATTTGATTGATCGGACCGGCTAGGCGGCTACGCCGCTAGCGCCGCTTATCGGCTGCGAAAATGGCCGCAGACAGCTTCGATGCGTCCAAAGCGGACGCGCGTATAGGCACTAACCCATACCATCGCAATCTCCCTTTCAGGGGCAGGCCTTGAAAAGAGGCGGTAGAGGTGCGATTCTACAGGAGTTGTAGCCGAGAAATCGCAGAGGCCTACTGCCTCTTTCCGGTTGCTTGGTCACCTAGGGTCGCCTCACCGTTGCAACCGGTTTGGCGGCCCTTTCATTAGTCTCCCCTCAGGCGCCGGTGACCGGAACGCGAGGGGCTTCTAGGTCTTGTCACTCCCTATCCTCCTCTTCGTCGTTTTCTGGCTCTTCCTTCCGCTTAGGCCGATCATCGATCGGGAAGCAGAAGTCGAGAACGGCGCCGAATGTCACCACGAACCTTTCCCTTTCCACGGTAGTCCAAGTTTGGCCTGCACGCGGAAGACTGGAAAGAAGGCCCGCCAGCGGCGGCGGCAAATCCTGGTTGGACTGTCCTTGGCTGAAAGCAGGCAATGCTGGCGGCACTTTCTGCTCTGGCTGCTTTCGTTTGGGAGGAGGCAAAAGCCTATGGTTGCCGGAGGTACGCCCGACGGAATTGCGCGGCGCCGGCGGTCGGGGTCGTTCAGCGCGAACGCCAGCTGCGCCATATAGCCCGATGAACGTCGTAACCATGCGCGGTTGCTGCCCGGTTGGAACGTAACTGCGAAACGCATCTCGGATACGGGTCTCGCTATCAACGGCTGGGTCAATGAATTGCAGAGCGTCATGGTACGCGGCGTTGAGCCATTCAACCATACGCGGCTGGAACTCCGCTTCTGATGCGAGCCGGAGCCCCTCCATGGTCTGGGTAACCTTGCCATCGGCGTCGATCAAATCCAACGTTTGAAGAGCCTGCAACGTGCGTGGAATAAGGCTTTCCGGCACAGATGATCGAGACAAGGCTTCTGCGTCCACCGTTGCCGGAAGGCCCTTGCTACGGTGGCGTTCGATCAAACCAATAATTGCCGAGGCTGGCGCGTAGGGTGCGGGTTTTTCGGTGGTAACTGGCATGGCAAGTCCCGTCGTGAATCTATGTACCGCAGACTGAACCAGCGTACCGGAAAAGTCAACGTCGGTTCTGGTCTCTCGGGTACGAACGGTACACGGCGTAAATATTTGAAAAATAAGGAATAAAAATTTAGCATGGCGCTCTGTACCGAAACTGGAGCGCTGAAGCCATGTATGAGCCGATCATTTTTAACAGGAGCAATGGGGGATTCTTGGCCATGACGCCGCCTGATTCCCAGCTACGGATAGCGGTGACGGCGGCAACGGAAGACACGGTAAGGTCAAACTTTCGTGAGGCTGTAGAGCGATGGGAACTTCTGCTACGGTCTGCCGCTAACGAAAGCGGGACCGATGACGAAGACGCCTGACAAGAAGCAAATAGACAAGTTCCGCGAAGCCGCCCGCGAACTCGGGACGGACGACAGCGAAGAGAACTTCAACGCGCGGCTAAAGAACGTCATCAAGAGTTCTCAGCCGAAGGAAGAGGCACCGCCAGTGCCAGGCAAAAGGGTCGCCAAGTCGCCGCCACCGAAAGACGGCAAAAAGAACAGCGCTGGCGGCTAGGCCAGTTGAGCCATAAATTCTTCAATCCGGGTCAGCCGGTTGTTGACCCAAATTGCCCGATCCCGCTGGTGCGACGTCATAGGAGGGCCGCCGACTAAATCGACCGCCATGAACCCGGAATTGCTTCGGAAACGAAAGGCAAAGGAATCGTCCATCTCGGTTTTCAAATATTGGACAACTTCATTTGCCCAAACGTTTATCTCAGCATCCAATTCGTCCCCATCGATTTGTGCGCACCTTCGGCGGACCTCCCTGCCTATTTCCGCCAGCCGAGCGAGATCGAGCCTTTGCTGTTTCTTGTCCGGCACAGCTGAAAGAGCCGAAAGCTTTGTTTCCAAGATGGCAATCGTCTGCATGCTTTCAGCGTGCATCTTGGCAGGGATCGTCAGCATCCTAATCGCGAAAAACAGAACCGCGAGGCAGGCAGTCGCACCGATAGTCCCGAAGAATCGAACGATGCCGCCGCTGGCATCGCCGAGGAAATACCAGGCAGCTATAGCCGCAACGATCAGGGGAACGAATGCCATTAGCACTCGCTCCCAATTATCCCACCGAACGGCCTGAAGGCTTTCGCGCCATGCGCGCCTACTGACTGTCCGCCAATACCCACCATCGCCCATGCGCTTTTCATATCAGCGCATCCCGGTTTCGGGCAATGGGTTTGTGAAATATATAATCGCCGCGACCGGCGGGGCTCAAAGGAAGAACGGCGCATAAACCGCAGTCCCGCGCGCGTCGGCATCCGCGGTGGCCGCATGTGGTGCGAATTTGACCTATTTGATCGCCTTGGCGTCTGATTCGCCTGTTGCGTAGAAACGAGCACTAAAGTGCGCCCGGTTTTCGCCGGAAATGCCCCGGTTAGTTCGCCGACCCCAGCGCCTTGTCCAGCGCTTTCTTCACATCGGCCGGCCATGTCGCCACCGGCGGCCAGGCGTTCGGTTGGCCATTGTCGCCGCGACGGGCGAAGTAGAGCTGGTGCTTGGCCGGGTCAACCGCCATGAAGCCGTCATTGCCGCCGCAATCATGCGGTACGCAGCCGCTGGCATAGAAGGCGCCGGACGCGGTCTTTTCCGTGCCGCCGCCGACCAGCAGGCTGGTCGCCATGTCGGGCATGTCCTTGCCGAGCAGTTTCTGGGCTTCCTTGTAGACGGCCTCATTGTGGAAGGCGTCGATGATGTTGTCGTATTTCGACGGGTCGATATCCTTCCAGTCCGTGCCGGGCTCCGGCATGTAGGCCAGATTGCCCGAAATGGTCAGTCCGCTCGCTGGCGACCATTGCAAAGCCGGCTTTTCATCGCCGGGCAAAAGATACGGCACGAAATAGATGGCGTTGTCGGACACCGCCGAGGGCGGCGCGCCGCACTCGTCCTGCTCGACCGTGATGCTCTGGATGGCGCCACCCTCCGGCTTCCAGACGATCACCTTGGCCGGGCCGCACTGGTTGCCGCCATCGCCGACATCGACCAGCGCCACATTGACGTCGCCGATCTTGACGATCTTATCGAAAAAGACGTCATAGTTGCTGGCCAGCTGTTTGCCGTCATAGGACAGCACCTTCTCGCCGTCCTGCTCCGGCTGCGTGATGGTGAGTTGGCCGCCTTCGAACGGGATCGGCGCCTGCTTGTCGTCCTCGGAAGCGTCGGCAGCGTTCGTTCCCGTGTCCTGGTCGGTGGCTGGCTTTTCGGCCGCCGGCGCCTGCTCCGCGGCGGGCGTCTGGGTCTGGGTTTGCGCAAACGCGGTGGGTGCCAACAACAAGGCCACCCCGCAGGCGCCGGCCAGAAGCTGGTGTCTCATGACTGTCCTCCCTCAGTCGCGTCCCGGCAGGAAAGGCCGGGCCTATCGGCCGCTCAGGCCCAGGGGCGCAGTTCGGCGTTCTTCTTCTCGAACGAGGCGATGGCGCCGGCCTTTTCCATGGTCAGGCCGATGTCGTCGAGCCCGTTGAGCATGCAATGCCGCTTGAAGTCGTCGAGATCGAAGGTCACGACGCCGCCGTCCGGGCCACGGATTTCCTTGGCTTCGAGATCGACCGACAGAGTTGCGTTGGAGCCGCGCGAGGCGTCGTCCATGAGCTTCTCCAGGTCCTCGGGGCTGACGGTGATCGGCAGCACGCCGTTCTTGAAGCAGTTGTTGTAGAAGATGTCGGCGAACGAGGTCGAGATGACGCAGCGTATGCCGAAATCGAGCAGCGCCCATGGCGCGTGCTCCCTGCTCGAGCCGCAGCCGAAATTGTCGCCGGCGACCAGGATCTGCGCCTTGCGGTAGGCCGGCTTGTTGAGCACGAAGTCCGGATTTTCCGAACCGTCGTCCTTGTAGCGCATCTCGGCAAACAGGCCGGTGCCAAGCCCCGTGCGCTTGATCGTCTTGAGATAATCCTTCGGGATGATCATGTCGGTGTCGACATTGACGATCGGCATGGGGGCGGCGACGCCGGTGAGCTTGGTGAATTTTTCCATGGCTTTGGCCCGTGTTTTCGTTGCGGGGATTTTCTGGAGCCCGGTTTACACAAAGCCGCGGGCAAATAAAAGGCAGCTGTTCGTGCGCGCCGGCGCCAGGGTGCCGACGAAACGGCTTCGAATTCACCGCCCGATGGTGCACTCTGGCTGTGATGGCAGAAAATTCCCACGTCCTCTACGCCCGCGAGGCATCGCTCGATACCGCGCAGTTCCGCCGCGTGCTGGCCGAATCCGGCCTCGGCGAAGTCAGGCCCGTCGATGACGAGGCCAGGCTGAAGGCGATGCTGGAGGGCGCCGACCTGATCGTGACCGCTCGTCTCGACATGGAAGGCAAGCCGCTGATTGGCGTTGCCCGCTGCCTGACCGACTTTTCCTGGGTCTGCTACATCTCCGACCTCGCCGTCTCGGCCAAGGCGCAGGGACTTGGCATCGGCAAGGGGCTGATGGACGAGGTGGCCCGGCAGCTCGGACCGTCGGTCGCCATCAGCCTGATTTCGATGCCCGATGCCGTCGGCTTCTACGAACGCATCGGCATGAAGCGCATGCCGGACGCCTTCTGGATCTCCCGCAAGCGCTGATTCCTTATCTGCCGCGATCTATCCGGTCGCCAACGGCGTGCGATCTTGCCGCTTGACATGCAACCAAATGGTTGCATATTAGAGCAATGAGCATGGATGCAGTCTTTCGCGCCCTGGCGGACCCGACACGCCGGCAATTGCTGGACAGCCTCCATGCCAGGAATGGGCAGACGCTGAATGCGCTGTGCGCCGAGATGGCCATGACCCGCCAGGCGGTGACCAAGCACCTGGCGATCCTGGAGGAAGCAAACCTCGTCGCCACCATCCGCCGGGGTCGAGAGAAGGAGCACTACCTCAACCCGGTTCCGATCAACGAGATCGCCGACCGCTGGATTGGCAAATTCGAGCGGGGGCGGCTGACTGCCCTCAGCGACCTGAAGAAACGCCTCGAAAGGGAAGACTGATGAGCAACAGCTTCGTTTATGTGACCTATATTCGCACCACGGCCGAAAAGCTCTGGGAAGCGTTGACCGACCCGGAGTTCAACCGGCAGTTCTTCCTCTGCTCCTATCAGGAGAGCGAATGGAAGGTGGGCTCCAGCTGGAAGCTGATCTTCCCCGACGGGCGGGTCGCCGACAGCGGCGAGATCCTCGAGATCGATCCGCCGCGGCGCCTGGTCATCAAATGGCGCAATGAATGGATGCCCGAGATCAGGGAAGACGGCTACACGCGCTGCACCTTCACCATCGAGCCGGACGGCGAGCTGATGAAGCTTGCCGTAACCCATGAAGCGGACGGGCCGCACAGGCTGATCGGCAACGTCGCCAAGGGGTGGCCGCTGGTGCTGGCCAGCCTGAAGAGCCTGCTTGAGACCGGCAAGGGCTTCGAGCGTCCGCCATCAAAGGGTTGAAGGCTCGTTTCGTCAACGAAACAAATTTGATGTGGAGGCATCCATGATCCACGCTCCCAGGGTACGGAGCATGACCAATGGCGACACCGTCATGGCATCGGCCGAGATCGAAGCGCCTCCGGAACGCATCTTCGAGGCACTGGTCGGCGAGGAAATCGGGCAATGGTGGGGGTCGGCCGACACCGAACGGATGGTCGACTGGTCGGCCGACCTGCGCGTCGGCGGCCATTGGACCGCTATTGTCCGAACGGCCGACGGCACGGACCTGCCGGCCAGCGGCGAATTCCTCGAGATCGAGGCGCCGCGCCGGATCGTCCAGACGCGGGCCTATGCATGGGACCATCCCGCGCTTGGCCGACGGCAAACCACGGTAGCCTGGCTGCTGCAGCCGGTTGCCAGGGGCACGCGCCTTACCATCTGCCATGGCGGTTTTGCCGGGCTGCACGAAGCGGCGGCGGAACATGCAGAGGGCTGGGCGCGGGTGCTTGCCTGGCTGCAGGCACATGTCGAGGCTGGAAGACTGGCCGCGGCCTGAGCGGCGGGCCGTTGCTTTGCGTAGCCTCTCTCCGCCTTGACCCACATCTCATCCGGCCCACATCCCATACATGGGAAAACAGGCATGTTTCATAGGCACGGCCGGTTGGGGCGTTCCGACACGATACGGCCAAGACTTCCCACAACCCGGCTCGCATCTCGAACGCTATTCCCGGCACTTTCCGGTCGTCGAGATCAATACATCCTTCTACAAGCCGCACCGCCGCGAGACCTATGAGCGCTGGGCACGCGCCGTGCCGGAGCACTTCCGCTTCGCCGTCAAGCTGCCGAAGGCCATCACCCATGAGCACCGACTCGCCGGCTGCGACGACCTCCTTGAGAGCTTTCTCCTGCAGGCCGAAGGTCTCGGCGCAAAGCTGAGCGTGCTTCTGGTGCAGCTGCCTCCGAGCCTATCCTTCGAGCCGGATGTCGCGAGCGGTTTCTTCGACATGGTCGGCAAGCGAACCCAAGCAAGGCTGGTTTGCGAACCGCGCCATCCCAGCTGGTTCGAAGCCGACGCTGAAGCGCTTCTGGCCGATCGCCGGATCGCGCGTGTCGCCGCCGACCCCGCTCCGGTGCCATCTGCTGCGGCGCCGGCAGGCTGGCCCGGCCTCGCCTATTTCCGCTGGCACGGCGCGCCGCGCGCCTATTACTCCGACTACGATGCCGATAGCCTCGCCAGATTTGGCCGGCAAATGGAGGCGGCGGCGGCCTCCGGTGCCGAGGTCTGGGGCATCTTCGACAACACGGCCGCCGGCCATGCGCTGGGCAACGCGCTTGCCGTCGAATCGACGATCGCCCAGACGCTTCTTCCTTCTCCCCTTGTGGGAGAAGGTGTCGCCGAAGGCGACGGATGAGGGGTGTTCCAGCTTGGCAAGGACGGAGATCTGTCACGCACCCCTCAACCGTCTCGGCGCTGCGCGCCGATCCACCTTCTCCCACAAGGGGGCTGTTGCGCAGTTAGCTGAGAGATTGCTGTGGGGAGCGGATCGCCGCTTTTTGAGCGGGAATGGGTTCTGGTTTGGAGTTTCAGGCGGCAATTCAGCCCATTGGGCTGGATTGCGGACGCACC
>NZ_SRUZ01000030.1 GCF_004791165.1 Mesorhizobium sp. M8A.F.Ca.ET.218.01.1.1
GGGGCTGTTGCGCAGTTAGCTGAGAGATTGCTGTGGGGAGCGGATCGCCGCTTTTTGAGCGGGAATGGGTTCTGGTTTGGAGTTTCAGGCGGCAATTCAGCCCATTGGGCTGGATTGCGGACGCACCTATGGCGTGATGGCAGCCCATCGGCGCATGTTGAAGGCGATCGCCGCCATCATCACCTGGGCCGTGGCCTTGGCCAGTCCGACATAGCGGATCATCGTCAGCCTCATGCGGTTCTTGAGTGTGGCGAAGGTGGTCTCCACTGCCGCCCGTCGCCTGGCAATCAGCTGGTTATAATGCTTGAGCCGCGCCGGCAGTGGGTGGTGCTTGTTGGGACGGCGTGCAATGCGCGGCCTCTTGCCTTCGGCCTTGAGCCGGGCACGGCGGGCATGCGTGTCGTAGGCAGCATCCGCCCATACCGTCTTCTCGTCGCCGCAGATCAAGCGATCGGCCACGACTGTGTCGTTGACGTTGGCCGCTGTCGTGATCACCGTGCGGATCAAACCAGAGCCTTCATCGACCCCGACATGGGCCTTGTAGCCGAAGGTGAAGCCCTTCTTACCCTGCCGTACGGTCGAACCGGCCTCTGCATCCTTCGAGGGCCGTTCGCCCGTCGGGGGCACCGAAACCGTATTGATCAGCGTGGCATCCAGCATCGTGCCGCGCTTGAGGATCACGCCGGCCTTCTCCAACTGCCGGTCCAGTTCGCCAAACAGCTTCTCCAGCAGCCCTTCACCGACAAGCAGGTTGCGAAACCGCGAAAGCACCGTGTGGTCGGGAATGCTCTCCTCAAGACCGAGCCCGACGAAGCGCCGGAACGACAGCCGGTCACCCAGCGCCTCCTCCAGTTCGCGATCCGACAGCCCGTAAAGCGATTGCAGCAGCAATGCCTTGAAAAGCAACAGCGGCGGCCAGGCGGCCCGACCAGGTCCCCCATCGCGCAACGGTGCCAGCAGCTTTTCGAAGCGGTACCACTTCACCAGGCCGGACAACCGGTCCAACGGCGAAGAACCGCCAGCCAGCCTGTTGCCCAGGAAAGCCTCCGCCAAGCTCAACTGACCCGTCTGCTTCACCGCCATTGCGATTCCCTCCGAGCTTTCATCTCAGAGAATCACAACCAGCCAATTACGCAACAGGTCC
>NZ_SRUZ01000031.1 GCF_004791165.1 Mesorhizobium sp. M8A.F.Ca.ET.218.01.1.1
CGGCGACGATGGCGACCTTTGGTTGCTTACCGTTTGCAATAAGACGCTGGTGGAAGGCTTTGAGTACGGGATTGGAGCGGCTGGCGGTGAGCGCTGCCATGTAGACCACCCTGCGCAGAGCATGCCGGCCGCCCCAGATGACGCGGCGACCTTTGAAGGTGCCGGTGTCGAAGTCGTAGGGCGCCAGGCCGGCAAGCGCAGCAATCTCGCGTCGCGAGGCCTGCCCGATCTCCGGCGCCAGCGCCAGTATGGTATGGCTGAGGACTGGACCGGCACCGTGGATCAGGCGATCCTTGGCTGCGAGCGCCGGCTGGCTGGCGACGAGTTCGGCCATACGCTTGGCGAGCAGTGCGATATCGAGTTCGATACGACGCAGCCGCTGGGTGAAGATGCGCTTCACCATCGGCTCGCGTAGCTGCTCGAGTTGATTGGCGAGGCTGACCTTATCGTCGCTAAGCTGCCTGCGGGCCACGACCAGATCGGCCAGTTGCTCCGCAATCGGGTCGCAACGCACCGGCCGGGTCGGCAGTTCGGCGGTGTAGCGCGCAATCAGCAAGGCGTCGATGCGATCATTCTTGGCCAATCGGCCAAGGGCGCGGGCATAGTGGCGCAATTTGTGCGGATTGACGTTCCTGGCCGGCAGGTCCGCGCTACGCAGTGCCTTGGCCACACCGCGCTCATAGCCGCCGCTCGGCTCCATGCCGATGGCGCGTACGGTGCGACCCCGCAGCCATCTGACCAGCTTGGCCCATCCGTCCTTGTCGTTGTCGAAACGCGCTTGTTCCTGCGTTTGAAACACCGCCACGTCGAGCCAGCCTTTGGCGACATCGATGCCGATGTCCTGAACCGTTTGCGCTACCATCTCATCGGTCCCTTCCTTGTGTGCGGGGGCTTGCCCCTTGCAACTGTTCGGGTTCACAAAAGAAGGCGGTCGGGCCCCAGCTCATCCACGGTTTAAGCCACCTGAGGGGTGACGGGCTCTCGACCGCCGCCACGGATCAGGCAAGCACCTGGTCCGTGGCACCCTCAACAATGCACGATTCCAAACACACAAGGGGTGTTCCAG
>NZ_SRUZ01000032.1 GCF_004791165.1 Mesorhizobium sp. M8A.F.Ca.ET.218.01.1.1
ACCGGCAGGTACTGTGTCGCCAGTGTCTGCCCGGACGCATCACGCACACTGGTCGTGGTGTGGGTCAGGCCTGCGATGGTGGCGTCCTGGCGCCCGACCTTGCTGAAGCCGTCGTATTTGAGGCTGTGCGTCGCCGCCGGGTTGGTCGATGCGGTCAGCTGGCCGATGTTGTAGTAGCCGGCCGCTGCCTGGTCGTAGGTGTTCTGCGTCAGCGTCACGGGGCTGCCGCCCGATGCCGTCGCCGTCTTCAGCGTCAGCCGGTCCATCTGGTCGTAACTGAGATTGGTCACCGTGCCCCTGGCATCGGTCTGGCTGGTGAGCCGGTTGGCGGCATCGTACACATAAGACCAGGTGCCGAGATCGGGATCGGAGGCCGACAGCCGGTTGCCGAGCATGTCGTAGGTGTAGGCCCAGTTCGAGCCGCCGGGATCGGTGACCCCGATCAGCCGGCCGAGCACGTCGTAGTTGCGAGCCTCGACAAGCTGAATGCCAGTAAAGTCGCGAACGATGCTGGCGACATCGCCGCGTGTCGACCATGCCGTCCTGGTCTGGTGACCAAGCTCGTCGGTCGTCGTCATGGCGTTGAGCCGCGGCGGGGCGGCGGCGGCAGTGGCCAATTCGTGTAAATAGGCCCGCTGACTGGCATCCGGATTGACGGTCTTGGTCAGCCGGTCGGCCCAGTCATAGAAGTTGGTGGTCCATTGCGGCGCCTCGCCGTTGAACCTCGGGAAGGCGGTCCGCAGCACATTGCCGCGTGGATCGTAGTCGGTCTCGGTGATGCGCTGCGGCCCTGTTGCGGTCTCTCCGGGGCTCTCCAGCCTCCAGACCCGACCGAGCCCATCATAGTACGTGCGATGATAGTCTGAGCCGGCACCGTTGGGCAGCGGCGTGTATGTTGCGATCGATTGAAGGCCCGGATTGCCTTCGTTCTCGAAGCGCGTCGCGACATAGGCCCCGGTGACGCTCTGCGAGACCTGGTAGGGCCGGCAGAACGGATCGTAGGTGAAGGTCTTCAC
>NZ_SRUZ01000033.1 GCF_004791165.1 Mesorhizobium sp. M8A.F.Ca.ET.218.01.1.1
TATTGCCAGAGCCGGCCAGGCAAAGACCGATCCGAGGCAGCCTTCAAAGCAACATTTGTCTAAGCTTGTACGCTACCTCGGTGCGGTTGGTAGCCTTGAGCTTTTTCATGATATTTCGGATGTGGACTTTGACGGTGCTCTCGCACAGGTTGAGCTCGTAGGCAATTATCTTGTTCGCCTTGCCTGTCCTGAGCGCCTCCACAACCGCAGCTTCGCGTGTGGTGAACATGCCGGAGAGCGGACGGACACCGTTTGCGGTCGAGTGGATGATCTCTCGCAGCGCCAGCACGCAGCTGGCGGGTACAAAGATCCCTCCGGCACGAGCAAGACCAATGGCCTCGGCAGCGACCTTCACCGTCACGCTTGTGGGAATATAGCCTCGGGCGCCGCATTCGAGAGCCGCGAGAACCTCCCCTGGCTCATCGGAATCCACCACGACGATTACGGGTACGGTGCCAAACTCGGAAATTAAGTGCGCAAGTTCCGCCCGAACACTCTGGTCCGTGACCTTCCTGGCGCCAAGAATTACGAGGATCGCGGACGGCTCCTCGTCCCCGCCAATGTGCTGGATTTCGTCAAGCGATCCTACCGCGCTAACGCGCAAGGTGGGATTGTGTTCGATAAGGCCGCGCGCAAGGCATTCACGCTCAAGCGCTCGCTTGTCGACAATCATAACCAAGCCTTCGCTCGGACGTCCTTCGTCGAGATCGGACCTGCCAAGACCATTCGCGTCCGGCAGATGTCCATTGTGTAACGGTTTTGTTGCATCGTTCCAAAAATCGGAAATTTG
>NZ_SRUZ01000034.1 GCF_004791165.1 Mesorhizobium sp. M8A.F.Ca.ET.218.01.1.1
CGTGCCTTCGCCGGTGTTGACGGTCTGCGAGCCGTTGAAGCCCTGCACCTGGGCGAAGCTGAAGGTGGTGCCGCCGATGACGATCTCCTTGATGCCGTCGCTGGCCGCGATGGTGAAGGAACCGGTGCTGGTTTCGCTGCTGGAGGCGGCGTTCGAACCGTCCGGGTTGAGGCCGGCTTCATAGACGGTGTTGTCGGCGCCCTGGGCCGAAGCCGTCACCACGGATGCGGTGTCGTCGGCGCCGTTGACGGTGATGGTCAGCTTCGCCGACGAGGTGTCGCCGTCGGCGTCGGTCATCGTGTAGTGCAGGTCGTAGCTCAGATGGCTGCCGGAGGTCAGCGCCTGGGTGGCGGCCTTGCTGTTGTCGAGCACGTAGCTCCAGGTGCCGTTGGCGTTCTGCGTCAGCGTGCCATAGGTGTTGAGCGCGGTGATCGCCGCGGCATCGGCACCCGACCAGGCCACGAAGCCCTTGGGCGTATCGGCGCCCGAGACGTCGTTGGTCAGCACGTCCCCGGACACGGTGCTGGTCGGCGGCGTGTTGGCGGCGCCGGCACCGTCCTCGACGACCGCATAGGGGCCATCATCGTGGGCGGTCGGCACATCGTCGACGACATGGACCAGGAGGTTGTCGCTGGC
>NZ_SRUZ01000035.1 GCF_004791165.1 Mesorhizobium sp. M8A.F.Ca.ET.218.01.1.1
GCCAGGATTGGCAGCGACGATGCGACCAGGTCGATATGGATGGCGTCGATGCCGTTGATCGAGCCGGTGATCTGGGTCGGCCCGGCCAGCGTCCAGACGATGTCGGCGCCGGCAACTCCGTTGACGTCCGCCGTGATCCCGGCGACCGATGTGAAGGCCACCCCGGTGATGTTGTCGGAACCGGCATGGAACGTCACCGTTCCGCTGCCGTCCTCGACGTTGGTCGCGGGCGCGCTGCCGGTCGCATTGGCGGTGCCGAGCCCTTCCTCGTCCACCGCGATGACCGCGTTGGTGACCACCGACGGGTTGGCCCCGTCATTGATGGTGATAGTCAGCGTGGTCTGCGAGGTGTCGCCGTCGCCGTCCTTCAGCGTGTAGGTGAAGGTATCGGTCACTGGAGAGGCGTTGCTGATGTTGGAATTGGCCACGTAGCTATAGGTGCCGTCGGGGCTCAGTGTCAGCGTGCCGTACTGGCCGACGACATGGAAGTCGCCGCCCACCACCGTCGTTGCCCCAGAACCCGTCACGCCGCTCACCGCGGCGCCGTCGGCACCCTTGGTGTCGGCGCCGGCCGCATTGCCGTCGCTGCCGACGCCGGTAATCACGTTGCCGCTCGCCGTGCCGCCTTCCG
>NZ_SRUZ01000036.1 GCF_004791165.1 Mesorhizobium sp. M8A.F.Ca.ET.218.01.1.1
GTTAAGGAAGCTCACCTTGGTGAAGCGCCGCTCGGCGACCAGCCGCGAAAGCAGCGCTGTCGCTTCGTCCCAGCGAATGGAAAGAACGGAGATGCCGAGTATCCGCTTCAGCGTGTCGAAGCCGAAGGCGGCGCGGGCGGCATGCATGTTCATGCGGCCACCTCCCTCCTGACGGCGCCGAGCTTCTCCAGCCCAAGCCCGACCGCGGCATCGAGCGCCCTCACCTGCCGGCGATGGAAGGCGCTGCCGTCGACGTCACGGACATCGGCTGCCGCGGCTTCGAGCGCCGCTGCGAAAGCGACGGGATCGTCTGTCACGACACAGTTCTGCGGCCGGTAGCCGATGCCGCGCAACGAGCGGCTGGTGGCGACGGAAGGCGGGCCGAGCTCGAAGGTTTCGATGGTCTTCAGCTGCACGCCGCTGCCGGCGGTGCTGATCAGCGGAATGACGGCGCCGCCGCGCACGAAGGCCTGGGCGTCCGGAACCCTTCCGACGAACTTGACACCGGGATGCGCCGACGTCACGCCCGACGGCATGTTACCGGCGATCCTGATGCGGAAATCCGGCCTTAGATGCGGCACGACCTTGGCAAGAAACC
>NZ_SRUZ01000037.1 GCF_004791165.1 Mesorhizobium sp. M8A.F.Ca.ET.218.01.1.1
CTGCTTTCGCTGCGCACGCAGCTCAATGCGGCGGCACCGGTGAAGAAGACCGACAAGGGTGAGGCGCCCGCCTACAAGCTGTCGGTCAACGACATGGTGATCAAGGCGATGGCCATGGCGCTGAAGGCGGTGCCGGATGCCAATGCCTCGTGGACCGAGAGCGCCATGGTCAAGCACAAGCATGCCGATGTCGGCGTCGCCGTGTCGATCCCCGGCGGCCTGATCACGCCGATCATCCGCCACGCCGATGAAAAGACGCTCTCCGTCATCTCCAACGAGATGAAGGACTTGGCCAGCCGTGCCCGCAGCCGCAAGCTGAAGCCGGAAGAATACCAGGGCGGCACCACGGCGGTGTCCAACCTCGGCATGTTCGGCATCAAGGATTTTGCCGCCGTCATCAACCCGCCGCACGCGACGATCCTGGCGGTCGGCGCCGGCGAGGAGCGGGCGGTGGTCAAGAACGGCGAGGTCAAGATCGCCACCGTGATGTCGGTGACGCTGTCGACCGACCATCGTGCGGTTGACGGAGCGCTGGGGGCCGAACTCTTGGTCGCCTTCAAGAAGTTGATCGAGAACCCGATGGGCATGCTGGTCT
>NZ_SRUZ01000038.1 GCF_004791165.1 Mesorhizobium sp. M8A.F.Ca.ET.218.01.1.1
CCTCCGACAGCTGGACCTATGGCTATGACAATGCCGACCGGCTGACCTCCAGCACCAATCTTGGCGACCCCACGCTCTCGGAAAGCTTCGTCTATGCCGCCAACGACAACATGGCCTCGCGAACCCGTGTCGCCGGCACCTATGTCTACCCCGCGGCCACATCCCCACGGCCGCACGCGCCCGTCACCGTCGGCGCCAATGCCATGGCCTATGACGCCAATGGCAATCTCACCTCGGACGGCAGCCGTACGCTCGCCTGGGACGAGGCCAACCGGCTCAAGACCGTCAGCCTCGCCTCCAACACCGTCAACCTGAGCTATGGTCCTGACGGCGCGCGCGCGAAGAAGGCTTCAACCTTCGCCACCACGCTCTATCCTGACGCTTCCGTCGAGATCGACCCGGCGATCCCGGGATCGGAGATCTACACCCGCTATCCGCATCCGGACGTGAAGGTGGTGGGCGCAACAAAGTTCTTCCTGCATCGCGATCACCTGGCCTCGGTGCGCATGGTCACTGACGGCTCCGGCGCCATCGCGGAAGCCACCAACTACGCCACCTATGGCGAGCGCCTCAACACCGGCTTCCAGAC
>NZ_SRUZ01000003.1 GCF_004791165.1 Mesorhizobium sp. M8A.F.Ca.ET.218.01.1.1
GTCCACATCCGAAATATCATGAAAAAGCTCAAGGCTACCAACCGCACCGAGGTAGCGTACAAGCTTAGACAAATGTTGCTTTGAAGGCTGCCTCGGATCGGTCTTTGCCTGGCCGGCTCTGGCAATACAACTGCTGGATGGCTAAACGGCGGGCTAGCAGTTCGCCGTTCTGATCTAACCGAAGCTCGATCGCCCCGTTCGACCCTTTTCGCGCGACAGCCACTCTCGGCGGCTTTCGGGCGCGTTCCCGTCCCGCGCGACCAGGGAAACACAAGCCAGTATGCGCCATGAATCGCTGCTGGATTTTAGAGATGAAACTCAGTGCGTCGGTTGTCGCTTGGCGCCCACAGCGAAACCGCGTCCAGAAAAGCGCCGCATACGTTCGCGATCCACCCTAAGTAAATTTGGCTTGGACTACGCCGAGCTAGATATACTGGAAAGGCGCCGGCGCGCTTTGGCGGTTGCAATCCGCACCGATGGAGCAGTCTCAGGCCGGATGCTCTTGCACCCACTCTCACTTGACCCTTTGCACGAACAAATCCTGCAAGCGGAGGGGTAGTTGCGGCGAGGCTTGCAATTCCCTACAGCTCTGTTCCCATCGTTGAAGATATTCGGCGATGGGAATACCGGTTCGACCGGGCCAGCGGTTTAGTGCGCCGAGCGCTTCGATGCAGCCAGGCGCGCGGTCGTATTCGGTGAGGATAGTCGCTGACATTGCTTGGGCGAATGGATTGAGGCCCGGGATTTCGATTTCGCTGCGATGATCGGCGAACCAGGCCGCCGCGTCGCGAGTGAGCCCCTGGCCATCGGCGAGCGCGGTGTAACCTCGGACGATGTTGTCGCGATACTCGGCAATGGCATCACCGAAAGCGTTGTCGCCAGGGAACGGAGGATTCTCCTTCCAGTCTTTCGCCAGGCTTCCCAGGCCACGCAGCGAAAACGCTTCAACCGTCGCTTCCTCGAGCCACTGGCATGGTGGCGCCGGCTTGGCGTCCGCCTGCCAGCTGTTGGCCATGACGTGTCCGAGCTCGTGCCCGAACTGATAGGCAAGCTTCGACCAATCGCGCTCGCCGATGTCGACGATGATCCACGCCATGCTGGTGCCGTCTGGATGCAGCCACACGGCCGGTTGCCCGGAAGTGTGCTCGTCGATACGAAGTCGCGTAGGCTGGCGATCGGAGAGCAGGCGTAGGCCATCCAGGCAGGCGTGCCGCATACGCTCGACGACCTGATCTGCCGCACCTGGAAGCATGCGGCCCCAGTCGCCTGCGAGTTCGATGGGGGCCGAAAGAAGGGTGACAGAGGGCTCAGTTGGGAGGGGCGGCATGGCTGAGTTGATCTCCAATCTGGGCCAAAGCCCTCCTGTTGCAGCCGCCGATCCCGCCACAACGACGACGCCAACCGCCAACTCTCGCCGCGTCATAAACTCTCCTGTTGGCAGAACAAATCATCTAGGCTAGCGCCTGTCATCCGGGACATCTCGTCAGCTATCACCAAACCGGCTAGACTTGAAACTGTCTTCAAATGGCGGCCTTGCTGCGAACTGCCTCAGGCGATGGAAGGGTACGACTGCGCGAACCGTCGATTTCAAAACAGGTCTAAAAGCATGATAGATGAAATTCATGTCATCAATCTCGATCGCAGTATCGGGCGCCTAGATATATTTCGCAAGTTAAACTCGCATCTTTGCAACACTCGGAGGTTCTCCGGGATTGACGGTAAGTCAGTTGATCGCGATCGGCTGGTCAGGGACAAGGTCATCGCTCCGAATCTAGATTATGCAGCCGGCAGTTTGGGCTGCGCTATTTCGCACGTGACGCTGTGGAGAGAAGCAGTCGCACGCCATAAAGTGATAACGGTTGCCGAAGACGACGCGATCATCTCGCATCAATTCGAACGACATACCAAGGCGCTCTTGTCAAAGGTCGGAGCCGATTGGGATTTTATCCTGTGGAGCGCAAGCCTGCGATGCTACGCCTGGTTGAATGCCCTTCCGGGCGGAACTGGTGCTAGGTTGGAGTTTTTTTCTGGCGACGTCATGACGCATGTTGCGGATTTCCAAGAGGCGAAAATCGAACCCGCTCTGCTCCGCGCGCATTATCTGCTGGGGACGGTCTGCTATTCCATCTCGCCTCGCGGCGCGCGTGCACTGTTGGATTGGTGTCTTCCGATACGACCAATGATCGTAGATTTTGCCGGTTTTGGACTGAGGCTAAACAATGCAGGAATTGATTGTCTGATGAACGGGGTGATGCCGTCACTCAAGGCGTATGTGTGCTTGCCGCCGCTCGCGATAAGTGACGAACGGCCCGAAGAATCGGTGCGGATAAACACGTGAGGAGCTTGCGCTCAGCCTGAGCCGCGGCGTCTTCGCCGAGCGGTGATTTGACGTCTCATGCCCGGTCCTCTTCCCGCAGCCGAATGAAGAAATTTAGATTGTTCGAAAGACGCTCATTGGTTGGATCAAGCTCAAGCGCTTTCCTGCCCCACGCGACGGCATGGTCCATCGCATTCAGGTGCCATGATGCGATGGCGCCCAGGTCAAACAGCCGAAATCCCCAGCAGTTCGGATCGTCCAGATAGCTTCCGGTGCGGTGCGTCTTCTCGATACCGTTGGTGCAAGCCCAAAACAGATTCAACCAGTCCGCTTTGCCGTGGAACTCTTCTGCCAGATCGGCCCAGATCTCGCGGCGGTGCGGCGCTTCCATCCGCGCCTTGTCCAGCCAGGACAAGCTCTGTTCCGGGCGCATGCGCGCGATATAACGCATGGCCTCAGCCCGTTCTTCGCCCCACGTGCTTGTCGGTAAGGCAAGGTAGTTCTCAAGCAACTGGACGGCTCGATCGTGCTGGTTGGCCCACATCAGGTCCCGCCCGAGCCAGAAGCAGATCTGTGCGTCCGCTGGATCTTCCTTATGTGCAATCTCCATCAGCGGCAGGTAAGTGCTCCTTGTTGGCTTGGTGAGGTCTTGCACCTCGAACATGACGATGTCGGTGCTGGTCGCCGTCACTTCCCTTTCTCCGGTGAAGACGAGGGCCTCATGGACTGGTCGCTTGAATCGATAGCCCCAGCGATGGTGAAAATTCTTCGCCGGCCAACTTCGCAACGGTGCCGGATCATCAACACTGGATCTATAGATCGTCTGGCAATAGAGGGCTGTCGTTTCGGCGTTCCAGGCCGCCTCCAACTTCGGGCGCCAGCCCGGTTCGAGAAACCGGTCCATGTCCATGGTGCAACACACATCGACGTCGGCAGGGATAAGAGCCATGGCGGCGTTGCGGGCGTCGTCAAAGCGCCACGGACGGATCGCTATCGGGTGCACAGTGACGCCGGCCGCGGTCAGCCGTCCTACCGTGTCATCGGTGCTGCCCGTATCGGCCACTATCCGGTAGTCCGCATCGACGGCCGAGTTGGCCCAACGTTCGGCGTTCCCGGCCTCATTCAATGCGATGGTGTAGACCGCAACTTTCAACGAAGCGCTCCGCGATCAGGCATATCGGGCGTCTATTCTGTGCGCATCAACGCGGACCGAGCCCGCCCGGAATGACCTGTGGGGCTCAACGCACAAGGCCAATCCCTCCGCGCTTGCGGATCGCGACCAAGCCGCCGAGCAGATTTGCCCGGTTCAGCTCATAGTGGCTGTCGAAGAACAGGATCTCGGCGATTTGACCGGCAAGCGCACTCACTCCCAACGGATCGGCCGAGCGGGCACTGCCGTGCCGCTGAATCTCGCGCAGCAGGTTCTTCGTGAGTGCAATCTTGCCGGTGTCCTCGTCCGGCGGCTGCCAGTCGAGGTCTTCGATGAAATACCAGCCGCCCTCGGCGAGCAGCGGGAAGAACTCGCGAAGCGTGAGTTGTTCGTCGAACGAAGCATGGCTGCCGTCGTCGATGATCACGTCGAGCGAGCCTGGTTCGAGTTTCGTGGCCACCCTGTGTAGATCGTCCAGCTTGGACTGGTCGCAGATGAACGATTTGAACCTTTCGTTATTGAACTCGGAAAAATCCGTCGAGTCGACGCCGAACACTTGG
The DNA here is from genome assembly GCF_004791165.1 of Mesorhizobium sp. M8A.F.Ca.ET.218.01.1.1. Classification (GTDB taxonomy): domain Bacteria; phylum Pseudomonadota; class Alphaproteobacteria; order Rhizobiales; family Rhizobiaceae; genus Mesorhizobium. The sequence goes on from NZ_SRUZ01000003.1 coordinate 4,028, forward strand.
CAGAAGGGAAAAAAGCTCTGCCAAAGCGAGACTGATGGGGTCTCGGTTTGGTCGTCCGCCAACACGCGACACAGACCGATCTCCATAAGCCTCCGCAAGGAAAACCGCCGGCCTGACAGCAGGCGATCGTAGACCCTGGCATAGGCATGACGATTGCCGGTATGCCGGTTCTTGTCGGTATTGAAACGGTCAGCGAGGTTCGTGAGCGAGGGGAAACTGTGCAGGGGGTCGATCAGCAGTGCGTTAAGCGGCGCTCCTTCACCGTCCGAGCGAGCTTCATTGCGTGCCGTCCAAAGATGGATTCCAAAGACGCGCTCATCATTAAGATAGTCGGCCAACTGGGACAGCGGCTTGTCGAACTCGCTTATCTCGGTCCAATCAATCGGATTAAAGAGCATCGGCCCAAACACCCATTCGCGCAATTCGGCGCCTGCATCCGACGCAACGTAATCGGACAGCAACCTCGGACCGATCTCGCCGAATCCCTTTCCGGTGTCACCGAAGAACCGCTCGATCGACATTTCGTAGAGCACTCTTAGGTGGTGGCTATAAGCTTCAGCATAGATCACGTTGCCACAGATGAAGTGACCTTGGTGCCCGCCGCGCCATTGCAGATTGAAAAAATAATCGCCACGGAACGGGAATGGTCTCAGCATGACCACGTCGCAGTCCATCCACAATCCGCCATGCTCGTAAAGCACAGCGTACCTAAAAGCGTCGCTGAAATACCTGATCTCGGAGCCGGCAACAATTCGATCGAACAAGGCGCGCGGCATCACGTCGTCCGCAGTTCGGACCTCCACGCCGAGCGGGAGCAGGAATTCAAGCTTGTTCGGCGAATAGGTCCAGACCCTCACGGGATGGCCGGCCGCGCGCATCGATGTGGTGGCGGCAATCAACGTTCGATGCTCTGCATTGTCGGACAGCACCTCGTAGAAGCAGTGGATCTGCGGCAACGCGGCATCCCCTGTGCGCAAGTGAGACGCGATGCGGGCATCGAAGGCTCGCGATAGCGCGCATCGCTCTTGCGGCGAATCCGCCAAACGAAGGAACGGCGCCAGCTCGAGAAGGATTTCTTCAGTTCCTTTCGCTTCGCTCGAGGCACCGCTGCTTGCCGGTTGAGAAAGGCCGCCGTCAGGCGGGCCTGGATTGCCATTCTCGCGCCTCACAGGCTGATGGTTCGTTTCCAGCTTCTTCCGCACAGGGGGTCGTTCGTTGGCGCCGGCCGCAGAATGCATGGCCAGTGAGTTCCAGTGAGCCTCGCCCGGTAACAAGTTGCCTGTGGCCTGTAGCAGTAGGCGTACCTCCGATGCATCAACAAGGCCAATCCACGACTCGCTGTCTCCGACGCCATAGGAAATCAGCAGCTGTTCCTCATTCGGGTGCCATGTGAGGCCGGCTGCAAATTCGCTCCCCTTGTCGTTAAAGAAGAAGGGTCGGCTGACCTTCCCCAGGCGAGCTGCGTCGTCGAACCAGACGCAGCGATGCTGGTAGATTGGCCGAACTTCGTTCGGCCGCGTGCGCACCTCATGAACGAGTGCCAGCCACCCGCCGTCGAATACAATCGCCTGCGTGGCCCCCCTGAATTGTTCGCTACACAAAGCAGACGCGGCCTCCGAGACCGTTTGCCCTTGATCGTCGACAATGCGGACGGGGTCGCCCGCACAAAAGAACTGCAGCTGCTCACTATCGGCATCGATGCCAGCCGGCTTGACGAGGGGCATCCAGCTGGTGTCGAGCAGCTTCGTACCCAGGGGGTGGAGCACACGCCAATCGGTCATTTGGTATGGCCCAGGTCCGCGATCGTCGATACGCGCAATAACGGGTTCGCACCAGCTGTCTGCCGTCAACGCGCGCGAGCATGCGACAGTCCACAGTTGTTCGCGCCAAGCAAACACGCGAATGGCCTCGAAGCCTGGTTCTGCTCTGTCGGCGGCTTCTGCCAGGTCGGCCGGCGCCAGTATCTCCGTGGCTGACTGAACGACGAGATCGGCATCCAGGTGAACGAGGAAATTGCGCGTTTGGCTCGGCGCCTCTTCGGGCGTATCAGGCCGGCCATCTTCCTTCAGCGTGCAGTTAACGGTCGGCTGAACCAGGACGATCCGGGCACCCAATCGCGTTACTGACGGACTGCTTGGCCGGTGGCCGTCGGGGGGGGTGAAGCCGATAGGGCGCGCGCTGAACGACGGCATCGTTGTCTTGGCGGACTGCAGATAAAAGAGCAGGTTGGATCGCGCCAACTCCCTGGGTCCATCGCCGATGCTACGGTCCAGCGCTAACCAGTTGCACGTCGCGAAACCGCGATCCTTGCGCACCGGGTCGCGCGCATAATTCGCCGCGATCGCATACTCTTCGCGCAAGCCTGTCGTGTAGACGAAATCCTCAAGGAACAGGATGTCTTCCTCCGGCCGCTTGATCGCCAGCCCCGCTTCGGAGAACAACACGCTGGCGTCGTTCATCCCCTTCTCTCGGTAAAACCGGGCCAGGTCATAAAGTGGCTCGGCGCGTTGCGGCCGTTGATTGAAGGCAGCAAGCGCCTGTTGAACAAAACCGGCCTCATCGCCGAGTTTGCGCAAGCAGCGCGCCTCCTGCAGGCGGGCGTTCCACGCCTCCTCGTCCCAACCGCCCATCGCGGCACGCTTGGCGTAGGCCACCGCCGCCTCCGCCGTTCGCCCAGCGTCGCGGTAGGACTGTGCCAGGTAGAACCAGTAGCGCTGATTTTCCGGATTCTTATCAAGGGCCTCCAGCAGAAGCCTGGCATCACGCTCGAACTTGTCCGCTCGGTTCGACCCGCTGGCGTGGTCCTTGTACCAGGCGCCCCTCAGTTCCCGCACGCCACCAGGCACGTCGAGATATTCGTGGGTCACGCCATGGTAGCGTGCACCGGCGTCGCGCCTGGCAAGACGTGTATTCCAATAGGCGAGGCCGGAATCCGAGCGCTGGAGCAGCCGGTAACCCGGGCCGTCGAGCCCATCTCGGAAGCCTGTATCCTCGACCATCAGCTCCATGTCGGCATCGTCGAACAGCAGATAGTCATAGGCGAGCGGCGAGGCATAGGCGTGATCGAGCGCGGCGTTGCGCGCCTGCTCGAAATTGTGGAACGGGAACTCATGCAATTCGCCAGGCAGGTTGTGGACGGCAAAGAACGCCTTGATGAAATCCTGGGTTCCGTCGTTCGAGCCGGTGTCGCCGATGACCCAACAGTCGATGTGGTCGACAACCGCCCCGAGACAGCGTTGAAGGTTCGCCATCTCGTTCTTGACGATCATGTTGAGGCAGAGGCGCTTACCGCTCATATGCTGACTATCGACCCCCATGGCTGCGGGCTGAAGCGGTTACATTTGTGCCATGGTGCCATCGGCGACAGCGATCCGATACACATCATCCCTGCCTCGGCCATCTGGATGCTACCTCAGCGTGGTCCATTGTTAGCCAGCACCTTCCGCCGCAGCAAGGGTCTCGCGGTCACCTTGATCGCGGCTTTGCGAATTGCCCTGTAGGCTCGATCGCTACGCAGACACCCCCGCCGCGATATCAAGGGTTCGTCGCTGCCGAAGGCGGCGTATCTTAAGTCCCGGATTTTTCGGTGCATTTGGGCGTAATGCCCGCCATCTCGATGATTGCCAAAGGTAGTAAGTCATGGTTGGGCGTTTAATAAATTGCAAACAGGTTATTTACAAACTGCTAATTTTATATTTTACTAATATCTTATGTATGGGAGGGTCTCCGTGGACCGGCAGTAGGCCTGTCGGTTCGCGCTGTCTGCGAAGCCAGGAGAGTATCTGGAGCAATCCCACTTCGTGCGTGAGGGCGCAGAAAGTGTTTGGCGTGCAAGGAAGACGTCGTAGGGTCTTGAATTAGGCCCGCGTTTTCCCAACCGGATGGTCCCTCGCAAGTAGTCGATTCCCTCGTGTGTTGGGAGTTGGCTGTGGTTGGTGTGATACCAAGTGCGAAACGATGCGTACGCGACGCAGGTTTCTGCTTCAATCAATCCCTCAACTATCTGCAGCTGGCCGCCAGCAAAGATTGCGTGGCGCTTGATGAGTGTTGCTCGGCGCCCTTTGGACCGCGGCGCGCAGCGAGTTCCACACCCACCTCAGTGAAGACAAGTGGACGGCGTTCGATCGGACGGCACGAAGAGGTCGTCAAGCCTTGTGCGCGCGTCTGGTCGCTCGTGCGGCGCCCGTCGGTTTACGGATCTTGCACGCAGCTCGAGCACCGGCAGAAGCTGCGACCGCCCTTAGCGAGCGCGGGCGCTCGGCAGCGATAGAAACCTAGGCACGAAACAAGACACACAGCGGCGTTGCCGCCGCCGACCGAGGAGGAAATGATGAGCTACATAGCAGGGTTTGCCGTCATGGAAGTTGCTGTTAGAGGCGTTTTGCCCATCGGCGACACGCCCGAAAATGTAGCTTATTTTATCCTTGACACGGCCAAGAGCGCCGTCGTCGGTCAGGTCATTCTTCCCAAGGCCGTCAAGCGAAGCCTCGCCGTCGCTGTCACCGTCAAGGTTCCGGCCGCGGCCGGTTCATTTGCGATTGGCACGTTTGATGATGGCGGGAATTTCCAGGCCTGCAGCTTCCTCCGGGTAGAGAGCCCCGCTGTCGAACATCCCGACGGCGCCATCGGGCCGTCCGGAAGATGAGGCCTCTCAAGTCGCTTATCCCGAGCCCTCGCCGGCGAGGCCGGTGGGCGGTTTCCGTTTGAACTGAGTTCGAAGCCAAGAGGAGCCAGTCATGGCCCGTGCCTCTGAAATTCTTTTTGTCGATACCTCGGTCTCCGACCTGCAGACGGTGGTCGGCAACGTGCGCCCCGAAGTTCAAGCGATTGTGCTCGACGACCGCTCGCCGGCGGCGCAGCAGATCGCTGCGGCGCTCGCGGAGCACGAAGGGCTCGATGCGATCCATGTTATGGCGCATGGCGCGCCTGGCCGCGTTAGCTTCACAAGCGGAGAATGGTCGGCCACCACACTGAAGGAAGATGCTGAGGATCTTGCCGCAATCGGCAGGGCGCTTGCCGCGGACGGCGAACTGCGACTGTGGAGTTGCGAGACGGCTTTAGGGAATGCTGGCGAGACCTTCGTTACGGCGCTGGAACAAGCCGTCGGCGCGGACGTCCGCGCATCGAGATCGCTGGTTGGAGCAGCCAAGCTAGGTGGCTCTTGGGAGATGTCGGAACACGCGAACAAACCCCGGCCACCCCTGACCCAGGATGGGATGGTGTATTATGGAGGAGTTTTTACCGCAGGTGATTTGACGCTGACTGGATTAATAGATGGCTCGGGAAAAAGCATTAACACGTTTTACCTAGTAGATACGAATAACACTCCTGAGGCATCTGATGATCTCATAGTAGGAAGTTTTGTTCTTCCGGCTACTCCGGACGTTGCATCACATTTTTCCATAACTGTTACTGTTCCAGATATAACTCATACTTATCTTGTCTACGATTCAGGCTTTCGCTTGTACGGTACGCTAACTGCTGTCGCAGACATTGACCCCGTGATGGCAGGCGACCAACCTGGTTTCAGTTTCACGACCACGCCCATCAATGCCGTTGGCGGATCCGGCAACAATGGCGATCATTTTGATGGGGGCAACATAAACGTAGCAAGTGCCGGCACTCCAGGCCCGACAGGCCCGACAGGCCCAACAGGCGCGACCGGCGCGACAGGAGCAACGGGCGCGACAGGAGCCACAGGTGCGACGGGCGCTACTGGTGCGACAGGCGCTTCGGGTGCGACTGGCTCGACAGGTGCTTCTGGCGGGACCGGTGCAACGGGCGCCACGGGTGCCACGGGAGCTTCAGGTGGGACGGGCGCGACTGGTGCGACTGGCTCGACCGGTGCCACCGGCTCGACCGGTGCGACAGGCTCGACTGGCTCGACCGGAGCGACAGGTTCGACTGGTGCGACCGGCTCTACCGGCGCAACTGGTGCGACCGGCTCGACCGGAACGACAGGCTCTACCGGAGCGACAGGTTCGACTGGTGCAACCGGCTCGACCGGAGCAACGGGTGATACCGGCTCGACTGGCTCGACAGGTGCAACTGGCTCGACCGGTTCGACCGGAGCGACAGGTTCGACTGGTGCAACCGGCTCGACCGGAGCAACGGGTGATACCGGCTCGACCGGAGCAACGGGTGATACCGGCTCGACTGGCTCGACAGGTGCAACCGGCTCGACTGGCTCGACAGGTGCAACTGGCTCGACCGGTTCGACTGGAGCGACAGGTTCGACTGGTGCAACGGGCTCGACTGGAGCAACCGGCTCGACCGGAGCGACCGGCTCCACAGGAGCAACTGGCTCGACAGGAGCAACAGGTGATACCGGAGCGACTGGTGCGACCGGCTCTACCGGCGCTACCGGCTCGACCGGCGCCACCGGCTCGACCGGAACGACAGGCTCGACCGGAGCAACTGGCTCGACTGGAGCAACAGGCTCGACTGGAGCAACAGGTGATACCGGTGCGACTGGCTCGACCGGTGCAACTGGCTCGACCGGAGCAACTGGCTCGACAGGTGCGACTGGCTCGACAGGTGCCACCGGCTCGACCGGCGCAACAGGCTCGACTGGAGCAACAGGTGATACCGGAGCGACTGGTGGGACCGGAGCCACAGGCTCGACCGGGGCAACAGGCTCGACCGGTGCAACGGGCTCGACCGGAGCAACCGGTGCGACCGGCTCGACCGGAGCCACCGGCTCGACCGGCGCGACTGGCTCGACCGGTGCAACCGGCTCGACTGGAGCAACCGGTGCGACCGGATCCACAGGCTCGACCGGGGCAACAGGCTCGACCGGTTCGACTGGTGCAACCGGCTCGACTGGTGCAACGGGCTCGACCGGAGCAACGGGCTCGACCGGCGCGACTGGCTCGACCGGTGCAACGGGCTCGACCGGAGCAACTGGCTCGACCGGTTCGACTGGTGCAACGGGCTCGACAGGTGCGACTGGCTCGACTGGAGCGACGGGTTCGACTGGTGCAACCGGCTCGACCGGAGCAACTGGCTCGACAGGTGCGACCGGTGCCACTGGCTCGACCGGTGCCACTGGCTCGACCGGTGCAACCGGCTCGACCGGAGCCACCGGCTCGACTGGCTCGACAGGTGCAACTGGCTCGACTGGTTCGACTGGTGCAACGGGCTCGACCGGTGCAACGGGCTCGACCGGAGCAACTGGCTCGACCGGTTCGACTGGTGCAACCGGCTCGACTGGTGCAACGGGCTCGACAGGTGCGACTGGCTCGACTGGTGCAACCGGCTCGACCGGAGCAACCGGCTCGACAGGTGCGACCGGTGCGACTGGCTCGACTGGAGCGACGGGTTCGACTGGTGCAACCGGTTCGACAGGTGCGACTGGCTCGACTGGAGCGACGGGTTCGACTGGTGCAACCGGCTCGACCGGAGCAACTGGCTCGACAGGTGCGACCGGTGCCACTGGCTCGACCGGTGCCACTGGCTCGACCGGGGCAACAGGCTCGACCGGTGCAACTGGCTCGACCGGTGCAACCGGCTCGACCGGTGCAACGGGCTCGACCGGAGCAACTGGCTCGACCGGTTCGACTGGTGCAACCGGCTCGACTGGTGCAACGGGCTCGACAGGTGCGACTGGCTCGACTGGTGCAACCGGCTCGACCGGAGCAACCGGCTCCACAGGAGCAACTGGCTCGACAGGAGCAACAGGTGATACCGGAGCGACTGGTGCGACCGGCTCTACCGGCGCTACCGGCTCGACCGGCGCCACCGGCTCGACCGGAACGACAGGCTCGACCGGAGCAACTGGCTCGACTGGAGCAACAGGCTCGACTGGAGCAACAGGTGATACCGGTGCGACTGGCTCGACTGGAGCGACGGGTTCGACTGGTGCAACCGGTTCGACTGGTGCAACCGGCTCGACCGGAGCCACCGGCTCGACTGGAGCGACAGGTTCGACTGGTGCAACCGGCTCGACCGGAGCAACTGGCTCGACAGGTGCGACCGGTGCCACTGGCTCGACCGGGGCAACAGGCTCGACCGGCGCGACTGGTTCGACCGGTGCAACCGGCTCGACTGGCGCGACTGGCTCGACCGGTGCAACGGGCTCGACCGGAGCAACCGGCTCGACGGGAGCCACAGGCTCGACCGGGGCAACAGGCTCGACCGGGGCAACAGGCTCGACCGGCGCGACTGGTTCGACCGGTGCAACCGGCTCGACTGGTGCAACGGGCTCGACAGGTGCGACTGGCTCGACAGGTGCCACCGGCTCGACCGGAGCCACCGGCTCGACTGGAGCGACAGGTTCGACTGGTGCAACCGGCTCGACCGGAGCAACTGGCTCGACAGGTGCGACTGGTTCGACCGGTGCAACCGGCTCGACTGGTGCAACGGGCTCGACAGGTGCGACTGGCTCGACAGGTGCCACCGGCTCGACCGGAGCCACCGGTGCCACTGGCTCGACCGGTGCCACTGGCTCGACCGGTGCAACCGGCTCGACCGGAGCCACCGGCTCGACTGGCTCGACAGGTGCAACTGGCTCGACTGGTTCGACTGGTGCAACCGGCTCGACCGGAGCAACTGGCTCGACAGGTGCGACCGGTGCCACTGGCTCGACCGGTGCCACTGGCTCGACCGGGGCAACAGGCTCGACCGGTGCAACCGGCTCGACTGGTGCAACGGGCTCGACAGGTGCGACTGGCTCGACAGGTGCCACCGGCTCGACCGGAGCCACCGGCTCGACTGGAGCCACCGGCTCGACTGGTGCGACTGGCTCGACAGGTTCGACCGGGGCCACCGGCTCGACTGGAGCGACAGGTTCGACTGGTTCGACTGGAGCAACCGGGTCGACTGGAGCGACAGGTTCGACTGGTTCGACTGGAGCAACCGGGTCGACTGGAGCAACCGGTGCGACTGGAGCAACCGGTGCGACTGGAGCAACCGGTGCGACTGGCTCGACCGGGGCAACCGGTTCGACCGGAGCGACTGGCTCAGCCGGTTCGACGGGTGCGACCGGAGCGACCGGCCCGGGCGGTGAGACTGGTGACCACCACCATGGCAATAACGGCTTTGGCAATGGCGATCAGGATGCACCTGGTAATTCCGGGAACCATAACAATGCCGAAAACGGCCCTGGCCACAAAGCCACCATCTCGGCCAATACGCTCGGACTGAAGGACTCGACGCAGTTCCTGCAATCCAGCTCTACCGACAGTAGTGCCGTCAGCCATGCGTCGTTCCGCCAGCTTGTCGGCCTGGCAGCCAGCTCCGTGACGACCGACCTCCTGAATGTCCTCAACACGATCAGGGGATTTGGTCAGAACCAGAACAAGCCGTTGGGTGCGAGTAACGACCTGATTTCGGACAAGACCAAGCAAGGTGCCGGCTACGCCAACACCGACGACACAGTGAAGAAGGCTCTGAAGGATATTCTGAAGCCGCATGAGTGAGCAGGAATGGTGACCGGACAAACCACAAAAGAGACCGGTCCAAGGGTAAGAAATGGTCGCGCGGGCTTTGCGAGAGAGCAAAGCCTGCGCGTTCACCATTTCCGAATGGGCAAGGGACGGTCTGCCCTGGGCACGACTGAACTTTGGCCTGCGTGCCGGAAGGGAAGTCCATGGTAAGCATCCCTTTTAACGCCGAAACCCGGCCGGTCCAGATCCGCACCGACACCGAAGCCGACGCGACCGGCAAGGCCGGCGGCGAGAGCGTAGTAGGACGGACTCCGGGTGGCCCCGCCGAGTTTGACCAGGTCGGGCCGCGCCTCAAGGCGATGCTCGCGGTCGCCCGCTATCATGGTGTCGAACTCGACCCGAAGGAATTCAGGGCGGCAACTGCAAGCCCGTTTCCAACCTCCACTGATCTGTCCGAATGGGCGCGCAACGGTGGTATGTGGTCTCGCGCCGTCCGCGTTCGCTGGTCTCACCTCTTGCGCTTTCAGGACACGGGACCCGTCGTTCTGTTGTTCAACGATGGGGGCGCGGGGCTCCTGATCGGGGCGAGTGCGGAGCGCGACCTAGTCTTCCTCAAAAGCGCGGACGCGTCTGATGATGGTCAACCCACCGCGATCGACGAGTTGCGCCTGTCGCAGGTGTGGACGGGCGAGGCGGTGCTGCTGAGACAGGCGCGATCCTATGTTGCGGCGGATGCGCCTTTCACTCTCGGCTGGCTCGTCGAACTGGTGGGGCTTGAAAGCCGACCCCTCCGGGACGTCGCTATCGCCTCGTTCACGCTCAGCGTGCTTACCATCCTGCCGCCGCTCATCGTCATGACGGTCGTCAACAAGGTGCTGCAGTTCAACAGTGTCTCCACGCTGTTGCTCTTATCGGCCATAATCGCGGTCGTCTTCGCCTACGAGACATTCCTAGGTCACGCGCGGCGATTGATCATCAACGTCGTCGGCGCGCGTTTGGACACCAAACTGCAGCTGCACGTTTTCAGTCGGCTCCTGCGCCTGCCGCTGGACTATTTCGAGCGTCATCCAGCCGGCGAGACGATGTACCGTCTCGCCCAGGTCTATCGCATCCGCGAGTTCCTGACCGGCAAACTGCTCGGCACGTTGCTCGACCTGATTACGCTGTGCGTGCTGATACCGGTGATGTTCTACATCAACGCCAAGCTCGCCTGGATCGTGATCGCCTGCGCAGGCGCGATCGTGGTGATCATTCTCGCCTTCCTCAAGCCGCTGCGCCGGAGGTACCAGCGGGTGATCGAAGCCGAGACATGGAAAGCGGCGGCACTCGGCGAAACTGTTGTCGGGATAAAGACCGTGAAGGCACTTGGTCTCGAGCCGCAACGCAAGGCGCTTTGGGACGAGCAGGTGGCGGAGTCGGGAAGGGCGCGCCTGGCCTTCGGCCAGTTCGCCAGCTGGCCGCAGACCCTGGTTACGCCGATCGAACGTGCCATGGTGCTTGGCACTATGCTGATCGGCGCCTATCTCGCGATGAACGACAGTTCGGGATATATGGTAGGTGGCCTGTTCGCCTTCATGATGATCTCCCAGCGCGTCGCACAACCCCTCGTGGGGCTGGCACGACTGATCGAAGACTACGAGGAGGTCGGGGCAGCGATCGGCGAGGCGGCGTCTGTTCTGAACCGGCCGCTGGAGAGCAGTTCGAATTCCCTCGGCCTGAGACCAAGGCTCGTCGGCGAGATCACGTTCAGCGATCTGACCTTCAGCTATATCGGTACGAAGACGCCCGCACTCGACCGGGTCAGCTTCAACATTCCGGCAGGGTCCATGTTCGGCATCGTCGGGCGCAGCGGGTCGGGAAAATCCACGATCGCGCGCCTCCTACAGGGGATCAATCGAGACTATAGCGGATTCCTCAAGCTGGATGGTGTCGACCTCAAGGAATTCAACCTGCGCCATCTGCGCCAGGGGCTCGGTGTGGTGCTCCAGGACAATTTCCTGTTCCGCGGATCAATTCGCGACAACATCATTGCCGGGCGCGCAGGCCTGACGCTTTCCGACGCCATGCGTGCCGCACATCTGGCCGGCGCCGAAGAATTTATCGAACGAATGCCTAATGGCTACGACACCTACATCGAGGAAGGATCGCCCAATCTGTCGGGCGGTCAAAAGCAGCGGCTGGCGATCGCGCGCGCCCTCATCCACAATCCGACCATCCTCATCCTCGACGAAGCGACCAGCGCACTCGACCCGGAGAGCGAAGCCGTCGTCAGTAACAACCTGATGCGCATCGCCAGCGGGCGCACGATGATCATCGTTTCGCACCGGCTCTCCTCTCTCACGGAGTGTGACCAGATCCTGGTAATGGAGCAAGGTAAGGTGCTCGACGTGGCATCGCACGCGACCCTGCTCGAGCGATGCCCCCTCTACAGGCAACTGTGGTTGCAGCAGAACCGGCACCTCGACGGCCGCGCCGGCCGCCCGGTGGCCGTACCGTCGCGGCTGGATTGACGATGTCACGCTGCGATCGATTGAGCGTGAGGATCGCCGGCAAATGGGCGATCCATAGCGGCGCCAACGCGCTTGGCGGCACGCCAAAAGGTGGAATGGGATAGCAAGCCATGAGCAGCAGCACCTCGGTCGCCATCCGCCCCCCCCGCCGGCAGCGGACCAAAACGAACGATCCGACCACACCGGCCATCCTCGAATTCCAGTGGCCTTCCACGGCGATCGCCAATGCGCCAATGCCGAGAACGGCGCGGGGCATCATCTGGGTTATTTCGAGTTTGGTAATCGCCTTGATTGCCTTGGCAGGGTTGATTCCCGTCGACCAGGTGGTGACGACCAGAGGGCTAGTGGTCTCACAATCGCCGAACATCATTGTGCAGCCACTGGAGACGGCGATCGTGCGCTCGATCGACGTGCGCGAAGGACAGCATGTGCGAGCCGGTCAATTGCTTGCCCGCCTCGATGCTACGTTTGCCTCAGCCGACCTCCAGTCGTTGGCAATCCAAGTCTCGACGCTTGAGGCCGAAGTGGCTCGGTTGAAGGCAGAGGCCGACGGGCAAGCCTTCAACTATGATGGTCTCGATCCAAGCTGGACCCTGCAGGCGTCCATCTTCGAGCGCCGTAAGGCAGTCTATGACTCCAAGCTCGATAGTTTTGACCGACAGCTTGACGAACTCAGTTCCGTGATCTCGCGATCACAATCTGATGCGGAAGGCTACCGCCAGCGGCTCAAGGTCGCGGCCTCGATCGAACAGATGCGAAAACAGCTGGAAGCAAGACAGGTGGGTAGTCGCCTCAATACGCTCCTCGCCGAGGACAACTGGGCGGAAATGTCCCGCTCACTCAGCAATGCCGAGCAAACAACAGAAGCCGCCAAACGCCAGCAGGGGGGGACGGCCGCCGACCGCAACGGATACATTCAGAGTTGGCGAGCGGAAGTCTCACAGAGCCTGTCGGAGGCGAACTCGCGATTGTCCGACGCCCGCGAACTCCTCAACAAGGCGAAGCTGCGCAAGCAGTTGGTCGAACTGCGGAGCGAAGCCGACGCTATCGTCCAGTCGGTGGCGAAGGTTTCGGTTGGGGCGGTTCTGCAGTCTGGTGAGCGCTTGATCACTCTGGTGCCGGTCAACGCGCCTCTCGAGATCGAGACAAACATCGTCGGCCGGAGCAGCGGCTTCGTTCATGTCGGCGACCCAGTGGTCATCAAGTTCGACACCTTTCCCTATTCGCAATACGGCCTCGCCCACGGCACCGTACGAGCGCTCAGCCCTGATTCCTTCTCGGCACGAGACCAGGTGCGCGATCAGAACAGCTCTCGGGCCATGCTGCCTTCTGATGCTGAGCCGTTCTATCGTACGCGGATTTCCATCGATCAGGTCGCGTTGCACGACGTGCCCACCGGGTTCGTGGTCAGCCCCGGCATGCCGGTGACGGCAGATGTGAAAGTCGGTCGGCGCACTGTGCTCAAATACATTCTTGGCGTGATGCTCCCGATCGGCCAGGAAGCCATGCGGGAACCGTAGGGCAGTTGGTTGGACTACGGAGGGGCCGCATCGATGGCAATCCTGAATCGGCTGACTGATCGCGCCTTCCCCGCAGTTGCGTTGCGCCGGGCAATCCAGCTCAGCGACAAGCCGGCAGAAGCCTTTCAGCACTTGGCGGTCGCGGCACGCGCGGGTCTTGTCGATGCCGAGTATCGGGTCGCCCGTTGCTATCTAGAGGGCTCAGGCGTGCCGGCGAGCCGGGCGGAAGGTAGGCGTTGGCTGCTGCGGGCAGCGAACCACGGAAGTGCTGACGCGCAGGCGCTTCTGGCTGCCCTCTATCTGGCCGGGCTGGTGGCCGCGGATGCTGACGGTCGCGATGCCAGCGTGAGTCTTTTCGAACAAGATTACTCTGGCGAACCTGACTTCGCTGCTGCGCTCGGTTTTGCCACGAAGGCGGCCGAGGCAGGCTCGGCAACGGGACAGGCGATCCTCGGTTACATTCTGGCCAGCGGCCCCGAGCCGATGCGGGATGAGGATGCTGCGCAGCGCTGGTATGAAAGGTCCGCCGCAGCTGGCTGCGCCGAAGGAAGTCTCGGCCTTGCCCTCTCGCTGGCCCGGCGCGGCAGGCCGGAACAACGGAGCAGGATTGCCGACGAGGTACGGCGCGCGGCAGATGCCGACCTGCCGACCGCAACCTATCTTCTCGCGGTCCTCACCGAACATGGGTTCGGAGTTACGAGTGATCTTGCTGCGGCCGCGCGGCTTTATCAGCAAGCCGCGGAGAAAGGCCTTGCCTCGGCCCAATTCCGGTTAGGGCTGGCACTGATTGACGGGAGCTTCGTCGCCCCGGATCCCGTGGCCGGGGAGGCGTGGATGCGGCGCGCCGCGCTGGCCGGCAACGTCGAGGCAGCCCACTTCCTGGGTGATCGGAACGCCAAGAGCCGGCCACCGGATTTTGCTGAAGCCGCAACATGGTATCGACGGGCCGCCGAGGCGGGCCACCAGGCCGCCGCGCGCGCACTGGCATCCCTGTATTTGACGGGAAACGGTGTTGTTAGGGATGAGAAAGAGGGGACACGCTGGCTGCGCACTGCAGCGGCCAGCGGGAACCAGGCAGCACAAGTAGACCTGGCCAACCTCGTGCTTCGAGGGGCTGGCGAGCCGGCAGATACTGCAAGTGTAGCCCGATGGTTCGAGGCAGCTGCATTGTCGGGCGACCTGACCGCTGCGTTCAATCTAGGGCTCTGTTTCACCAAGGGACTCGGTGTATGCCAGGACGACGGTCAGGCTGCGCGGTGGCTAAGACGGGCGGCCGAAGGCGTGGCCGAGGCTCAATACATGTATGCGCGCATGCTCAGGGATGGGCGTGGCGTGGTGGCCGACGCGCATCACGCTCGCGCTTGGTTTGCCGAGGCGGCCGAAGGTGGCGTGCTGGACGCCCAAGTGGCACTTGCGGAGATGCTGCTCAACGGGGGCGGCGGCAAGTGCTTGCCGGAGACCGCCGTGAAGCTGTTCGAACGGGCCGCCGCCGACGGTCATGCTGGGGCAATGTTTGCCTTGGGAGTGCTGCACAGTTCCGGGGAGGGCCTGCACATCGATCAGGTGGCGGCGCAGAAATGGTTTGCCGCCGCCGCCGAACGTGGGCACGGACAGGCCCAATTCATTCTGGGCCGGTATCTCTCCAGAGGTCTTGCCGGAGAGCGCAACCCAATGGCGGGCCGCCTTTGGCTTGAGCGCGCAGCAGCGCACGGGATCCAGGAAGCGGTCGAGGAGCTCGCGGATTTTGCCCCGGGTTGAAGCAGGACACAATATGAGCAAGCGCGCCGCCGACTTTCTACGCAGATGGATTCTCGACCATTTGCCGCCGCGAATTGAAGACCCCGCCCTTGTCGTGACCACCATGGCGGCCGACGCCGTACGGGCTGCCGAGGGCCAAGGCATGACGGACCAAGAGATCGATCAAGAGATCGCAAGCGTTTATGAAGCGATCATGTATACGCTCGAAGATCGCGCGTCAGATTTGGCGGGTTAGGTAAAAGTTCCGGCCGACTCGAGGTGCGCCTGTGCGCCAGTGATCATCAGAAGCCGTAGAAGGCGCAGAGCTTTCGCCGCCAACACTGACGCCGCCCCTGGTTTCGCAAGCATCATCCTCGCGTTTTAACCTTTTCCATCACGGTGAGGGCGTCGGTTTTGCTATTCGCGTTCCATGGAAACGCCTGCTGTTCGATGATAGTCAGTCCGGCACGTGCGCAAACATGCTCGACAAATCCCCTTGGCATGAAGTTCCGCCAATCTGGATTTTCCTTGAACGTTCCGGTCGGGTTTTCCGAGTAGTTCGAATGATGAAGGATAGCTCGCCCTCCAGGCTTCAAGACCGAGGCGACTTCCAAGATATAGGACGCTACCGTCAGCGGTTCGAAATGAACCATCGAGTCGTAGCTGAAAACGGAGGAAAAACGGTCCTTTTCAAAAGGAAGGCTCTTTCCGTCCGGCGAAAGGATCACGGTCACATGAGATGCGCTTGAAAATCGTTTCCTAGCTAATTCGGTGGCGTCGACTGAAGTGTCGATCAACGTCAGCCGCCTGCAGCGGCCCACGATCTGCGCCGAATGGCGGCCGGCACCGCTTGCTACGTCTAGCACGTCGTCTAGATCCAGATATTGCTCAAACACTTTGCGAAAACGGCTGTCCGGCGCCCAAAACCAAGCCAGCAACTCAGGCTTCTCGTACCGTTCAAAGTACTCATAGTCAGAGGCACCAAGATTACGCCACGTATCGGCGATTGCCTTGAGCTCAGCGTCAGCCTCAGTCACAAGCCTTACCTCTTAGCACCCCTTATCTTTTGCTCCAGATTTTAGAGGAATTATCTGTCAAAGGCAAAGGCAGGAGCCGAAAGTGCCATCGTCAGCACGCAGATAAATCGAACTTTTTTTCGAAGGGCGGGGCAATAGCTTCCGCATCATACCTAGAATTCTGCTGGATCCTCGTTCGTGGCAGACGTGCGTTTGGCGCTCGCGCTGGTCTGGCCCTGCATCCGATCGCGGCCACATCGATGCTGCGGCCGCGCTTGAACATTAATGCGACGTCGGTTTCTCAGTTGCCGCCTCAAGTGCGTCTATCGCATTTCTCACAGCTTGGCGCTTAGGCTCGATTGGTTCATCAGGGCGGAAATGAGAGAGCGAAAGTGTGGTGAAGGCGACAGTCAGGACGCCGATGAGGTCTCGCATTCTGAACCGATCTTCGACATCGGCTGCGACCCGCCACGCCAAGATGGCATCCCTTCCGCTATGCGTATCTTTGCCGTCTTGCTCAAGATCCTCTCGAAGCATCGCCAACGCCGCGACCCGGTCGACAAGCTGCGTCTCCGGATCGACCAGCAGCTCCAGGTCTACGTCGATAGGCTTGCGTTCTTCGGGGCAGCCGGCACAGCATGCCTTCAGGGCAGCGGTATGGGCCTCGCCCCACGCTTGTGCGGCGGCGCCGGCTTGATCATCCAACCCACCCTCAGGAAAACCGATGATGTCCCAGCCTTCGAGTGCAAAGGCGCCATCTGCCGCTTCCTCGGCTGTGAAACCGGCGCGCTCCAAGGCCCCCTCTGCTGCGGCAATCCCGCGTGTTATTTCCTCGGGTGAAGCGCCCGGAACTGACAAGATCAGAGCCATGACATTCTCCTGTGCCTATTTCAGCAGTGAACGAAAAGAGAACACTGAGCCAAGTCCGCGCTTGACGACAGAGGAATATGTTCCTTATTTCTGACGTGCATGTGAGCAGGAAGGGCAATGGGAAAACGCCATAACGCGCCGAGCGGCGAAGCTATGTCCAAGTTGGAAGGAGCTGCTCAGCAGGCAATAGAGTCGGCCGGCGGCGACGCTGTGGTTGCCTTGTTGAAGGCCCTCGCAAGAAACGCTGAACTCGAGCACGAGCTCGCTCTTTCGCGTGCGGCTGTGTCGAACGGCTTTTCCCGCGGCTGGCACAGGGCGCCGCCGTTATGAGTTCCGACGGGGAAAAGACGCTTCTCGAAACCATCAGCCGGTCACGGATTTCACCCTCAGCATGGCTGCCTGCCATGCGGCAATGCGTACGGCGACCAGGCATGCTGCTGGCCCACTTCAACAGCCGCCATGTGATGGAGAAACTCCTGACACCAGGCAAGGTAAAAATTCCGCCCCAGACGATCATCGACGGCAGCGTTCACGCCGGCTTGGACGTCTCCCTCGGGGACCTTCGCGAATGGCACACGTTGCGGGCCTGGTGCACAAAATGCTCGCATCATGCCGCGGTGAAGCTGGCCGGGTTGATCCGGCGGTATGGAAAGGGTGAGCTATTCAGCACAGTCGAACCGGCGCTGTTTTGCACGAGTTGCGAGAGGGGTGGCCCAGTTCGGCTGGAAATCCACAAACTTCCAAGAAATTGAAAGGGAGCTGGCAATGCACGACTTGATCGACTTCTTCCAGACCAACGGGGCTCTGGTGATCGCCAACCCTCTGCCCTTCCTTACTTTCGCTGTCCTTTTTGGAGGCGGAGGATTCATCGTCGGCCGCTATTTCCTTACCGAACGCATAGCCAATCTTGAGAGCCGTATTGCGCGGCGAGATGATGAAATCGCGGCGCTGAAAACACGCAAGGGCAAGACGGCAGTGCCGTCACTGATCCCAATCATGGGTACCTCGGCAATTGGCGAAAACGACGTAACACCCATGCTGGCCAGATCGGCGTCGGCCGGGAACGCTGTCAGCGCCACCGCGTCAACGTCGTGGCTAAGCTTAGGCTGGCGGGGTCTATCATCTTCTGGAATTCAGACAGGGTCGCGGGAAAATTCCGCGCAAGATACCGAACAACGGGCGCGTTATCCATCAGGCGGTTGAGATAGCCGCGCGCTGCTACAAGTTCGAGGCCCCACGGACCAAGGTGCTCCGCGGCGTTCAAGAAATCCAGGCTTAGGGCGGCCAATTCGATTTCCATCGCTGCAATGTCGCTGGCATCGATACCGGCGAACTGCATTCGCGAGACCGAAGGCGCGGCGAGCTGCGTTTGCGGCGTCAGAGCGACCAACACTCTTGCCCAGTGGAGCCTCACTCTGTCCAGCCCGATCATCAGTCGTGTAATTTCTATCTGCCGGCTTGGCACGACTTTCCGTAGCAGGCAAAAAATGCCCGCTGGCACGGGGCCGTCTTCCAACAATTCGAGAGCGTCAAGGCAAATCCCCGCAACCAGCTGTCGGTTGATAACCGAGGTCGGTTTCTCGTCACCAATGGGAGCGCGATTGCCTCGGATTCTTTCCGCAAGCCGCATTGGAAGGGATCCAAGGCGTTCCGCTTCCATCAGCGCCCGAAACGCATTTACAGTCGTCAGTTTTCCAAAGTGCGCGGCTATCGTCTCCAGCCCTGCCTGCGACGCGTTTGCCTCTCGGATGAAGAGCCGCATTCTTTCGCATTGACAGTCGTAGGTGGCACGCAACTGGTATGAATAGAGCTTCTGCGGCCCCTGCAAATCACTGATCAGATCGACGGTGTGACGGCTGATCTTCACGGCCTGAGTCATGACAATGCTGGTCCCTCCAGACGAACCCGCCGCGCCAGCTCGACCAAGGGGTCCATCGACTGGAACAGAAACGCGTCAATGCCGGCGTGGTTGTTTGCCGTCAGCATAGTTGTGCGGCGTTGCACCTGATACGTCGGACCGATCAGGTAGTCTCGGACCGAAACATTGTCAGGGTTCATTCTGATCAGCACAGAAATGTCGGCCTCGGGAAGGCGCTCCTGCGAGTATGCCCAATGAGGACAGCCGAAACGCTCGGGATGACAGCGCGCGATCCAGACCGCAACGGTGAATTCGTCATTGACGCTTACGAGTTTGGTCTCTGGGTCATAGCGCGCCAGTCCGCCGGCCAGGCCAATCGATGCCACAAGGTCTTCAATGATTTTCCGACGGCGTCGATGAAGCTGGTCGTTGATGTGGAACCACCCATTGTTCGGGGGGTCAAATCCGACCAGTTTGTAAACCGCGTAGAGGCTTCCGAAACGCACCTGGTAGGTGCTGACGCTCACACAACCTGGTGCCGCATTGATAATATGTTCCGACAACTTTCCTCGCTCAACCAGCAGCTTGGAAAGATCTGCCAACATCCGCTCGTTGCTGAGGGGCGCGCGGGCATCCGCGACGGCCCTTGCGCGCAGAAACACCTTGCGGTCGAGGATGGGCTCGCAAGACTTTTCCGCGCGTACCCATGCAGACGCGGGATTTCTCGCCCTCTTGCCATGAAGCTTCTCGGATTTTCTGTTCCATACGATGTTGCCGATGTAGCGTTCGTTGTTCAGGACCGTATGCACCGTATTGCTCGTCCATGTCCGGCCCATCTCCGTAAGCACACCCCGCTTGTTGAGCGCGCGCACGATTTCGATCCGGGATTTGCCCTTCACAAACTGGCTGAATATCCAGCGCACGACGGCAATCTCTTCCGGCGGACCTGGCACCAGCACAACCCGGTCGGATGCCAGGCCTTTGTACTGTCTGCGTTTAAGGATGAATTTAGGCTCGCCTGCCTCATCCACCAGGAGGCGCCTGAGACCGTACCCCGCGAGGCCGCCCCCGCAGAAACCCATTTTCACCACGCGCCTTTGGCCGAGAAAGACCTTTATCGAAAGCATGCGGCTCAACTCGGCCGCCATGCTGCGCTTGATGGCCTTGAGCACGTCTGAACCGATGGTGCCATCGTTCGCGAACTGCTCAGCGCAAAATTCGATCCGTACGCCGGCCCGCTGGCATCGATATTCGTAAGAGGCGCTCTCATCAATATTCTGAAAGCGCCCCCAACGGCTTACATCATAGACCACCACGGTCTCGAAATCGGCTTGCCCGCTTTCCACATCCATCAACAGCCGTTGCAGGCCGGGTCGCCCTTCGATGTTCAGTCCGCTGCGACCAGGGTCCTCGTACGTAGCGACGATGTCGTAACCCATGATGTCGGCATATTCGCCGATGGCGTCTCGCTGGTTGTGGATGGAATAGGTCTGAGTGTCGGTCGACATTCGCAGATATTGGGCAGCCCGGATCCTTGGCCTCGATGCCGATGCCTTTGAAATGCCGGGGTTCGTGACCATCGCTTGGTTGTGCACTACGTTGCGGAAGCGAAAGCATACCGACATGGGCCTGTCGTTTCGTTATGGTTTCCCAAACAGTTTGTGTCGAATGGGCCGCTTCTGCGCAGTTACTCATCAGTGCCTGCGATTGGTTCAACCACCGAGAAACCATGTCTCATATCGTGAGCATGCGTGCCGCCGTTCCGCCGCAATGGAACCGCACGTGACGATCGATAGGGATTCAGACGTTAAGGGAGACTTCACATGACCTTCCAAAAAGCCATTGCCGCCGTGCTTCTGGCCGCCGCGCTCGCTGGCTGCCAGTCGCAGACTGAGGGCCAACAGCGAGCCACCACCGGTGCGCTCCTCGGCGGCGCCGGCGGCGCGCTCGTCGGCCAGGCGATCGGCGGCAACACCAAGAGCACGGTCATCGGCGCGGCTAGCGGCGCGCTGCTCGGTGCCGTCGTCGGCTCTGCCACCACCCCGCAGCGCCGCGGGGAACAGCTCTGCCGCTACCAGGACCGCTACGGCCGCATCTACACCGCGCCTTGTGACGACCGCTACTACAACGGCAACTACTGATGTAAAGCCGTCCTGCAGCCTTGTTTTGGAGGACGGCTTCCAACTATCCTCCGCACTCAGCCGGGATGCGCTGAGATAGGCGTGGTCTCCCACAGGCGGCGAGACTGAACGACACTATTGCACCAGGACCGGCGCTTGCCGGACAGCCCTTCGGGAATCCCCAGCATGCCAGGACCAACATGTTTCTGAGCCAGATTTTGAAGCACTGACGCGACCTTTGCCAAGCTGAAGCCGGCTGAAGTCGCATGAGCATCCGGTCGCCCCAGTGCCACGCCTCCTTACAAGTTGGCTGCCCACAGCGCCAGTGACGGCCCCATCGCTGGTGGAGGGATTGGCTCGGTTCCGGAGCTGCGTGATTGACTTAGCCGCGGTCAATCGACTTCGATCCAAGCTGGCGCATGGTCGCTAGGCTTCTCCCACCCGCGCAACTCGACGTCTACGCCGGCATTGCGGAGTTTCTCCGAAAGAGAAGGGCTCACCAGCAGATGGTCCATTCGGAGGGCGGAGCTTCGATCGTAGCCGCCCCTGTATGAGAAGTTCCAGTAGGTGTAGATGCCCTTGTCCGGATGGATACGTCGGACGGCGTCTGTCCAACCATTCGCAAGCATTTCGGCGTAAGCCCGCCGGCTTTCCGGGAAGTACACTGCGTCTCCTAGCCATCGTCGGGGCACGACGGCGTCAATTTCGGTCGGAACGACGTTATAGTCGCCGCAGAGAATGCTCATGGCGCCATCTCCGAGCAACTGCTGGCCGTAGCTAATCAGCCGATCGAACCACCGGAGCTTGTAGTCGAATTTCGGGCCTGGCGCCGGGTTGCCGTTGGGCAGGTAGAGGCAACCCACAACAAGCCCATTAAGCTCGGCCTCGATGTAGCGGCTGTGCGTGTCGTCCGGGTCCCCCGGCAGCCCGCGTCGACGTTCTAGCGGTTCCGCCCCCCGAGCGAGAATAGCTACCCCATTGTAAGATTTCTGGCCGTGCCAGATCGCGCCGTAACCGGCTCCCTTGATCGCGTCGGCAGGAAACTTCTCGTCAGACGTCTTGAGCTCCTGAAGGCAGACGATGTCGTACTCGGTTTCACCCAGCCACTTGAGCAGCACGGGCAGGCGGCCGTTGACCCCGTTCACGTTGAAGGTTGCGATGCGAGTCATTTTGGACTTTCCGTAGGCTAGGCTGCGCCCCTCAACGCCGAACCGGTGATTACGATCCACGTCTCCGTGCAAGAATAGCTAATTGATCATCAATGCAACGAAGAACCTCCGCAGTAAGAGTGTTCGCATGTCGAAAGTCGTCTGTGTCCGCACCCCTATACAAGCAACCATGCCCGCCGCTGCGCTCGACTTATTCAAGCTGACAAGTGATTTGTCTATCGCCTCTGGCGACCGTCGAGCGCATACGCCCATCACCGCACTGCGGCTTCATCGATGGTCAGGTCCAATTCCTTCCGCGAACGCAGCCGAACGTGCCACGGTCATCAGAATCTGCAACTCTTCCAAATCGCGACCGGCCTTTGTCCGATTTGTGATGGCAGACGAGATCGCGCGACACAGGCCATTCAACTCCATAGTTTGCCGAGTGGCTTCGCGCGAGGAAGCGCGAAGTGATGGTGCTCGCGATTCTGCGATCAGCCAGGTTGCTGGCGATTGGATGAGCCAAAACGAGTTGGCAGTTGAGGATGCAGGCCTGTTCGGCAGATACTCCAACTTGCCTGCTGTTCTCTTCAACGAGCCGCCGGCCGTTTGATCCAGCGACTCCACAAGCCTGCAGGCCAGCGGAACCAGAGCCGGCCCGCACGCAGTTCCATACGTTGGCCTTTTTTATTGGAACTGAACCGCCACGGCGAAGTTCTTTATAAGCTTGGAAGTCCCCTCAACCGAGCAGATAGACAAAGGCCCGTCACTGCTTCTTCAGTGGCGGGCCTTGCTTAATTCATATCTAAATAGCCCGGGGTTCCAACGCCTCGGGTTATGCCCCTGATTCATCCCTGGGGCGCCCGCCGCTGCCGTGAATGGGGCGGCGGGCAATTGAAACTTTGGCTGGAGGTGGTTCAGAACCCAGCCGTGAGACCATGACCACGCACTCTCCTGGTCTCCGGCCGTCGCAAGGCCGGCTGTCATAGCGGGCTTTCCGTAATGGACGGGAAAGAATCATCGTCCGGGCGGCCCACCAAGTGAGTTGATTGCTCGCTGCCGGCTTGGCTACGCAAGAGGGATCTGCTTAGGGAGATTACCCAGCACTTGGTTCGTTCGGTGGTGACGGATGTCGCTGATTTAGCAGCATAGACAGGGCTGTAATGATCTGAGGTAGCGCGAAAGGCTTGGTGATCATCACGCTTTCTGGAACACCTTCGGCACCCCAGTTAGGGGCGCTGTCCCCGCTGATATAGATCACCGGCATCATCGCATTGGTTTGCCTCACATGGCGAGCAACTTCCCAGCCAGATCGGCCGTCACCTAGGCGGATATCGGATATCAAAGCGTTGAACGATCCAGGCGGCATCAAAGGCAGACAACGCTTGGCCCGCGCTATTAACACCGACAACATCGAAGCCCGCTTCAACGAGTCCCCCTTCGATATCGAGCAATATCATTGGTTCGTCTTCAACGACGAGAACCAGGCCATTCATCATCATGAATACATCCCCTGGCGCCATGAACGGGGGACGGCATTTTTAGTTCCGTCCAGTCCCCTCACGTAGGCGCGAGTCTGGCATGCTCCGGTACGGAATAGCACCAACGATCCCTTCCTCCGGGCATGGGGTTCAGACCGAGAGACGAGCCTGCTAATTGACGCTGGCGCGGGCGCGAGAGAGGAAGACACTTCGCCTCCGCGAACGCCGACGGAAGATGGAAGCGAATTGCCGAAGCTGCGGCCGATGGCCCATATTCCACCCAGGGGTTGATGTCATCTCAGTCGCGGAATTGATGAAGAAGGTCTTCGGCGACGCCAAAGTGGTCGGGATCGGGAGCGCGAGATCGAGGGCAGGGTCTATAAAGCGATCCTTGATCGATCGTTTATCACGATGCGGCTCGGTGGATTTAGGTTAGCCGGCGATCGCTAAGCCTATGTCCAGGTCCATGGGAACCTTGTCGATCGCCACAGATTGGTACAATCGGCGACAGCGTTGCACAGGCCTGTCGCTGACCAAAGACCCAATCTCTGGTCGGCCCGCACCTCGCCAAGGGGTGCGGGTCATTCGCGCCGTGAGAAATCAGCCGGGGAATACGATGAAGAAGCCCGACGAAAAGCCTACGCTGGTAAAACGTGAGCGCCTGAATACAGTTACTGCCCAAGTCGTGGTCATGGTATCGGGGCCGGTCACTTAGCCGGGATTGCGTTCGAGTGCATTACCAGGCGCGGTGGTTTTGGCCGGCGGGCTCTCTGCCCTCGAGAAGCCTTTGACGACCTAATATCGGGTGTATTGCCATCAGCCGCTCGTGTTCCGTGAAAGAATGCCAGACAACTTGGGGTGTTCACACATCTGACCCAGCACTCTGGCACGCTCTAGCGGCGCCGGCGTCATCCCGTCGGGCGCTTGGCAGGTTTCTCACCATCAATGATAGATCCATAAGGCGGCTTGGCGGGCAAGAAATTTATTCCCTATTTGTTCTCATGGTGCACGATCCAATAACACGCTGGGAAGGCGACCCGGCACAACATGTGAAGAGGAAATGCAGCTGCTGGAATCCGTTACTGCCGATCTGCCGATCTCATGTCGGTCTATGGCGGCGGCGTGGACCCGTTGAAGCAGTCGACTGTAGCCGGTGCAAGCCGCAAGCGAAGGTCACGCTGATCGAGCTAGAGGCCGCGGCCATCGTCTAAGCCGATCATCTTCGCAAGCGCTTCCTTCGTCTGAGCCCGTAAGTTCCGTCGCAAGTGCGAGGCGTCCCGGTAGATGAACTCGCCGTTGACGTAAGTCGTGCAGTGATCGTTTGGGCACATGCCAGGACCCGGATCGACGAAGGACAAATGGTTCTCAGCGGCCAGCGATTTGAGGGCCGCAGTAATCGGTCGACGCACCGACGTGGCCCATTTGCTGTTCATCTCCGTCGAGCACCGGCGTCTTAGAAGGTTACTCGCCTTGTTAACAGCGCAGGAAGTCAAATCCTCGGCGGGCCCTGGCGTCGGACCGACAATTGTGATCCGTCGATTGGCTGCCGCAATCTCTGGAAGGAGTATCTGTAAACCCTCGCGTACCAATGAAATCTTGTCGGCCTGATGTCCGTCGGCCGCAACGATGTCGGTGAATTGCAGCCCTGACCAAGCAGCGGCCAGAACCACAACGTCAACGTCAGGCCGCTGGCGTAGCATTGTGATCGCCGCTTTCTGCGATGACGCACAGCGGTCCTTGTAATTGGGCGTCTCGGGAAAGTTGCGATAGATCCTATCGCCGAGCGCAGCTGGGCACGGTTCGTATAGAAAGAATGCCGTATCTTTTCGCTGACCGACAATATCAAGTAGCGGGGCAAGATGGTCGGCATGGCTGTCACCCCAAAGAATCCCGTGGTGCTTGGCTGATCCCCACGGAGCGCCGAAGGCACAGTAGGTAACGCCGAGTTCAGGGATGTTGACCGTCTGCGGGCATGGCCAATCCCACATCGCTTCGAGGCTGCGCATCGCCAGAGCATCATTAGAAACTCGGCTGGCAAATCCGCCAGCTTGCGAGATCGCGTCGCCAGTCGACGCGACTATCAAGGCTGAAGCGGCGCCGGCGGTGATCGCTTTCAAGGGCACAGGCCGGAGGCGACGCACGGGCTCCTCGACGTAGCGCCAAGAGAGGGAGGCGATCAGAACCGTGAACAGCAAGATTGATCCGGTCTCCGTCGCCGTCGGTACAGCACCGCCGTTATAGTGACGGAAGAAAACAAAAACTGGCCAATGCCAGAGATAGAGGCTGTAGGAAATTTTGCCCGTGAAACGCAATGGCGGAATCGAGAGTGCAGATATGACTGGCGAAGGTGGACGACGCCAAACCAGCAATCCGGCGCCGAAAACTGGAGCGAGCGCATTCACTCCAGGGAAAGCATCGTCTGGCGACAAGCGCAGAATGCTCAGCGCAATCATAAGCAACCCCAGGCAGCCTAACCAATCGAAAGATGGACGCCTTGGGACCGGGAGGAACACAAGTAGGCCGCCAGCCCCTAATTCCCACGCCCTGCTGAAGGGGCCGTAAAATGCCTGTTTGGGATCGGAGGCGACTAGATGCACCGCTATCGAAAAACTGGCGACGGCCACCACGCAGATTGCTACGACCGCAACACCCGGCCGCCCGTGTGAAATACGGCTGATGGCAAGCAGCAGAGCAGGCCAGATGAGGTAAAACTGCTCTTCGACCCCTAGCGACCATAGATGCAGCAGCGGTTGCAGCGCTGCCTCCCGGTCAAAATAGCCTGTGTTCCAAAGGAAGTAGTAGTTCCCAAATCCCACTGAGGAATAGGACGCACTTTTTCCCAAGCTAACATAGTCGCCTGGCAGGAGCAGAAACCAACCGGCGATGAGCGACACCGCGATAACAACTAACATCGCAGGCAGAATTCGGCGAACGCGTCGACCATAGAATTCGGTCAATGAGAGGCGGTTCGGCCCAACTAGAATACTAGTGATCAGATAGCCGGAGATCACAAAGAAAACATCGACCCCGGCGAAACCACCCGCAAAGCCGGGGACGCCGAAATGGAACATTATGACGGCGATCACCGCTACGGCACGTAGCCCATCAATGTCGTGCCTATAGTCGTTGAACTTCACGGATGCCCCTGGCGCCCTCCACGCGTCTACGCGTCGCGACAATAACCAAAATCCAAATCTGAACAACCTGCCCCAAAGCGGCGGAAAGGATTATCCATGGCACTTTCCCGTGAAAAGGAATCGCATGCCCGCGTACTCGCGCATGAGGGCGGCTATTCGAACCATCCAAACGATACTGGCGGCGTCACGATGAAGGGTGTCACCCAGCGGGTCTATGATGCCTATCGGAAGAGCAAGGGCCAATCCACGCGCTCGGTCAAAGCCATCCAGACGGCCGAACTAAACGAGATCTATGATCGCCAGTATTGGGACGCTGTGAAAGGCGATCTCCTGCCGGCCGGCGTTGTCTACGTGCTCTTTGACGGCGCGGTGAACTCCGGCCCCGGTCGTTCGATCATGTGGTTGCAACAGGCGCTGCGGCCTGCCTATACCGGGCCGATAGACGGCGTCATGGCGTCGGGACTTTGGCGGCGCTCAAGGCCGACAAGAACAACGACGCGTTGATCGATCGCATTTGCAACCCGCGCATGGCCTTCCTGAAGCGCCTTGGCACCTTTGCCACCTTTGGCAGGGGTTGGACCGCTCGCATTGCCGAGGTGCGCTCCATCGGCCAGGCGTGGGCAACTGAGCAGGTGCCGCAGTCGGCCGCTTCTATGACGGCGGCCAAGCGAAGGCTTTCGTCGAAGACGCTGAGACTCCGCCCTCAACCGCGCCGGCCGATGCGGCGATCGGCGCCGGCATTGGCAAAGGTGGTATCGCTGGCACGCTGCAGGATCTTCAGAATCAACTCTCGCCGATGTTCTACGGCAGCGAGTTCATCATGAAGGTGGTGCTGGTGTTGGCTGTCCTCAGTCCCGCGCTGCTGCTAGGCGGTGTTGGATATCGCTACTATGCCGGCTGGAAGGCGCAGCACATCGCGGTCGCGCTGGGCGGCGAAGTCTCGGAATGACCTGGCTCATTACGCTTGTCGCCGGCTTCGCTGGCGTGCCACGGCCGATGGCCGGCATCATCGCGTGGGCCGTCATCGCCTTAGCCGTCTCCGACACCGCGCTCAGCGTCTACGAACTCATCAAGCACAAAGGCGCCGACGAAGTCCGCGCCAAGATCGAAAAGGAGAACACTGATGCGATCTACAAGGGCATCGACGCTCGCATGTCTCTTGACGAGTGCATTGACGCTGGTGGCGTGTACGACTTCGGGCGTCAGCCGTGTGGTGCCGCTACGCTCGGCCCTCGGTAACAGCCTGGCCCGCCGGGTTGCGTCGAATGAATTAGCCAGGCCTGTCGGCTCGGCCGGCGGGCTTTTTGCGTTTCAGCGTTTGACGACTTCGGGCTTCAATCGCTCATATGCCTCGGCTGTTCGATGCAAATCGGCTAATCTACCTCAAAAGGACATGGTGTGATCGCGGAAGCTTCCTCCGGGCGGCTCGGCGCCGGGGGCATCGAGAGGCGGCGGGCGCCGAGCCTAACCGGCGGGACACAGGGTTGGGATGACAGCATCCCGTCGGCTAGCCCGACTATGCGCCACCCTCCGATATGAACGAAGTCATCCGAAAGAAGGTGCGCTACCTATCGCCCGAAACTCGCCGGGCGAAGGACCCCAACCACCTCAAGCCCGGCGAGCCTACTACCTGATCGCTACGCGATCAGGGCCGGGATTACCGGCACGAAGTCCGAAGCAAGAGCAATGCCAGCACCATAGTGCTGCAATGGGACAGGAGGAGGCACCGCGGGCCAACAGGGGCGCCAGGACGCGCACGGGTCTACTATGAATCAGAACTGCGGGCATTACTGCTGCGGCCTTGGCTTCGCTGGCCCAGATCGCTATTTTGAAAAGTCCGCGGGAGGCTGAGGCTCATCCAGGCCGAACTTATCTACGGTGCCTTCTATCTCGTCCACAACACGCAACCAATGTTCTCGCACGGCATCCTTGGCGGAAAGAGAAATCGCCGTGATCAATTTGACCGCACTCGCGGCGTCTTCAGCGGCCACAACGTGCGAGCCAACGACCTCGTCACCGTGCATTTCTTCGACCTGGTATTTCGGCATTGATGGACGCTCCTTTTTTCAGCAACCCCCTTCGGAGTGGATGGTTCCTTTGGGCCGCACAAACCTTAAGCGTCCGGAACTAACCACTCCTATAAGGCAGGCCCGTCACGTATCCTCCCGCGACGGGCTTTTCACGTCGGTACTTAGGTCTTGAATTGCAACTTTGTGCGCTTCGACTGTCACATTACATCATTATGTGGGTCGGCCAATGGCGGACCAAGAACCATATCGCGGATGCGATCAGGGCAAAAATAGCAAGGTATGCCAGGATAAACCGTACAGACGACATGAACCGCTCCAGAACACGACAGTTAAGGACTTAGCTTCGGAGTGTCGCTTGATCGGAGCGACGGTCCAGCTCGGTGGCCGGCTCTATTTGCTGGACCGGGTGAATTTCAGGATCGTCGCTTCCCGCTCCGGCTCCGGCTCCTGTTCCGGCTCGGGCTCCGGCTCCAGCGGCTCGTGCCCCGGCTCCTCGTGATAGAAAACCTGACGCAGATCGCGCTGGTCGACCCGCTGTCCGCAGCTCGGGCAATTGTAGAAGTGGCCGTCTGACCGAATGAGGTCGTCTCGGTTGAGCACGCCGGGGATCGGAGGGCCAAGGTCGGATAGCTTTGTCATCGCTATCGAACATCCCTCAGTGATAAAAGTTCCCGGAACCATTTTAGGACATGCTAATTGAATCACCGGCAGTCGGTGTCGACTGCTGACCAACGTCCCCGAGACCTCGGTCGGCCCGCGTCAGTGGTTGGGCAAGGCGCGGGCCATCGCATTCGGAGGCCTGGCAATTTGAGCACTCGCGGCACAAACTTCTTAGACTGGTGGATAACCAACAACGTTCCCAAGACGGGCGTGATCGACGTCATCTCGATTGCGGAACTGGCCCAGCAACTGTTCGCCGACGCCAAGGCTGTCGGAATCAGCAGCGCGGAGATCGAGGAAGACACCGAAAGCGCCTACGAAGCGATCCTTGATGCGATCGTGCATCACGATGCTGGCTTGGCGGATTGATTTCAACAAATCTAACGATTGGGAAGACGCACCGGAAGGCACGTTTGGTAACTGTTGATTCAACCATTGCTGGTATTTAGAAGGTAGGGTGACGGCTCCGACAGCGCGGTGGGATGTGCGTGCCGGAGCCGCCCGCGCAGTCCGGGTTGGGGTTTGACCGCGCTGTTCCAAAATAGGACAGCGCGGTCAACGAATCGTTAAAATTTACCGGAACTAATTAAGCGCATGCTAATTGAATCGCGGTTCCGCGAGTCCTGTGCATGCGTTTAAAGTTCATCGAGCCGTTGATGCCGACCTTGGTGGAGAAACCTCCCGAAGGCGATGGGTGGACTCACGAGGTGAAGTTCGACGGCTACCGGTCGCTGATCATCAAGGACGAGGAAGGCGTGCGAATCTTCACCCGTCGCGGGCTGGACTGGACGGCCAAATACCGAGACCTCGCCAAGGAGGCTGGCGACCTCGATGTCGATAGCGCCATCATAGACGGCGAGGTCATCGTGTTGAACGACGCAGGGCTTTCTGACTTCGGTGCGCTGCGCAAGGCGATCAGCAGGCGGCAACATGACCTGTATTTCGTCGCCTTCGATCTCCTGCACATCAATGGCCTCGATATTCGCGACATGCCGCTGGAAGAGCGTCGCGAGATCCTCGCCGAGATGATCCCAGTGGGACAGCACATCCAGTTCAGCCAGGCGCTGCCGGGCGAGGCGAGGGTTATCTTCCACCTGATCGACCAGGCCGGCATGGAAGGCATGGTATCTAAGCGGCGCGACAGCAAATATCGCAGCGGCATGTCGACGAACTGGCTGAAGGCCAAATGCTATACGGTTGAGGAATACGGGCTGCTGGGCGTTGAACGTGAGCCAGGCAAGCCGGCTTTTGCCCTGATGGCCGATCGGAAGACCGGGCGCTATGTCGGTTCGGCTTTCATCAATTCCAGCCGGGCGATCCGGGAGCGCCTGTGGGAGCGCGTCCAGGAGCACGCCGGGCCGCCGCCCAAGGGAATGAAGCGGCCATCAACACAATGGGTGAAGCCGGGAATCATCGCGCGCGTGAAACACTTGCGCGGCGAGGAGGATTTGCGGCACGCCTCGCTGCAAGATTTCCGCGAGGAATAAGAGCGTCGACGAAATCCTCCCGAAACTTTTTCATGTTGGCTAGATTAAATGCCTATGGCGCTTTATTTTTTCGCCTTTTCGGATAACGGCGAAGCTCATCCCGACGAACAGGGGACAGACTTATCCAGTTTCGATGCCGTCAAGCGTGAGGCCGTCAGCGCATTGTTCGATCTGATAAAGGAGGTGTGCCGGATGGCGCCACCGCAAGTGGCCATCACCGGCCCTGCTATGATTTGAGTTCGGCTCGCCTCTCGGCGCTGGCCGCCGGTTGATCCCACCAGACGTGCCCGCTGCCGACAGATGGCGGGTTATTGTGTTTTTTAGCACATGCTACAATGCCGCTTTGCAGCGAGGCGGGCGTCGCATGCGGGCTTTACTGTTTTCAATGGTAGTGCTGCTGTTCATGGCCAGCGGCTTCTGGCTTGCGGCCGAGCTTGTGATCGCAGGCGGTTGACAACAATCGTCGGCGCAAGGCAGTTTCCCAGCGAGGGTAAAGCGAGGAGCACCACTATGAAGAAGGCCTATGAGAAGCCAGCGCTGATGAAGCGCGAGCGCCTGTCGGTTGTGACAGCCGCCGTGAGCCTGTCGTTTACACCGCCGCCTCCGCCGCCTTGAGTTCTGGCTGACTTTCTATCTAGGCCCGCTTTGCGCTGACCGGCAGGCGGGCTTTTTCTATTTTGGTCGAGGGAAACTGAGGATTGTTGCGGACTGTGTCTGCAGTGGCTCGTGACCCGATTTTTCATGCCAGTACACCTGGCGGAAATCCCGCTGGTCAACCCGCTGACCGCAAGCGGGACAATTGTAGAAATGGTCCTGCTCGTTTGCGAGTTCAGCCTCATGCACCTTTCCACGCATTGAGGGACCGAAGTCGGCGCTTTCGCTCCATGCCAAGAGATCTGGGCGCTGGTCAGGCCCAACCAGGCTGTACTCGTGAACGGTGGTCTTCTCCTCATCTACCGCACGGAACCAATGCTCTTGTGCTGCCCTGGGCAATAGCGGTTGACCGGCCAGCGTCTCGGCGGCCTTAAGCGGATCGCTCTCCACAACGATGCCAGAGACCACGATAGTGTCGCCGTAGATCTCTTCCACCTGATACTTCGTCATCGTCGCCTCATCCCAGAGCGTGAGCAACGTGGTTTGCTGCGCATTGTTGCATGACACATAGGTTTATTTTAGCACAAGCTGATTGAATCGCCTGTCGTGAGTTCGTGCATGCGTTTGAGTTCATCGAGCCAATGATGCCGACCCTGGTTGAAAAGCCACCACCCGAGGTCACGAGCTCAAGTCCGACGGCTATCGAAGCCAGATCATCAAGGATGAAACCGGCGTTCGCGTCTTCACCCGCCGCGGGCTCGACTGGACAGCCAAATACCGAGACCCCGCTAAGGCGGCCGGCGACCTCGATGTCGACAGCGCCATCATCGACGGGGAAATCATCGTGCTGAACGACGCCGGCTTTCTGACTTCACCAGGCGTCAACATGACCTGTATTTCTTCGCCTTCGATCTGTCGCACATCAACGGCCATGATCTTCGAGATATGCCGCTGGAAGACCGGCGCGAGATCCTCGCCGAGATGATGCCAGAGGGACAGCACATCCAGTTCAGCCAAGCGCTGCTGGGGGAGGCCAGCGCATCTTCCACCAAGCAGGCATGGAAGGAATGGTGTCAAAGCGGCGCGACAACAAATATCGCAGCGGTGCGTCGACGAACTGGCTGACGACCAAATGCTATACGGTTGAAGAATACGAGCTGCTAGGCGTTGAACGTGAACCGGGCAAGCCGGCTTTGCCCTGATGGCCGATGGGAAGACGGGACGCTATATCGGCTCGGCCTTCGTCAATTCCAGCCGCGTGATCCGCGAGCATCTGTTGGAGCGCGTCCAGCAGCACGCCGGGCCGCCGCCCAATGGAATGATGCGGCCATCAACACAATGGGTGAAACAGGGATCATCGGGCGCGTGAAACACTTGCGCGGCGAGGAGGATTTGCGGCACGCTTCGCTTCAGGATTTTCGCGAGGAAAAGCATGCCGATTCGAAGAAAGGCAACTGAAGCGGGAATTTTGGAACCTGAGGAACTGGTCCTGCTTGGGCGGGTATTCGAACAGATCAAGGTCAACAGTCAGTCGAAAGAATCGCTAGACGCGCTCGCATCGCGCGTCATCGCGAACTATGTGGCCGGCGTGACTGACGAAGCCGAGCTCGTCTCGCTGTCCAGGCAGCCTCTCGGCCGGTAGGAGAACAAGATGGCGGTTGCCAAGAAGGAGCAGGTCCAACTACGCGTGGATATACGGTGTGTCCAGGATGCAAGGAGGGCAAGCAGCGTGTCGTGCATTCGCAGGAACACGCTGATGTGTGGCTCCAGGGCTTTGACGGTCCCCTTGGCTGGCGCAGACAAGGCCAAGCCCATCTGCGGCCAGATGGAGACCGAACTAGACGCCTCGGCGGTCGACCGAGACGGACATAATCGACCACATGAGCTTACGGCTTAATGAGCGCGCGTGGCATCGATTTCCTGTACCAATGGATCGCGAACACGCTCCTAAGACGGCAAAACCATCTGTCATCGCCGTGGACGAACTTACCGATCAGCGAATTGCCGATGCGAAAGCGATCGGCATCAAGCGGGTCGAACTCGATGAGGAAGTGGACAGCCTCTTTCGCACCATCCTCGAGGCGATTGTGTATGTCGATCCCGGCATGCCCGACTGGCGCAGGCAACTCGCTGGTTAGATTCTTAATTAGCAATTACTAATATGCGCGTAGATTAGCGTCGCGGACGCTGCCACGCCCGCAATGGCCGGTGCGGCGACGACTCCTAAGGCTCCTGCTGCACCGGCCACCCCAGCGCCACTGAACGGAATTAAGCGCTTGCCGTACGGCGCTTGGACAGCGCCCGCCACAAATCGGTTTCGTCAATGAGGCCATCCTCAAAGGCTTCCATGACCTCGCGGGCCAGTTGTTCCCTCTGCTCGCGGTCCTTAAGCGCCAGACGACGCTCTTGGCATAGTTGGTCAAACGTGATGACTTCCGCGTCGTGAGCGTGGGCAGCGCGGCGCAAGCCCTGTCAACCTTCGATGCCGATCCAGGGTCGTTCAAGGCGCTGATTTCCGATATCCGGCCGGGTCGACGGCGAGGCCGGCTGGGAACTTGTCCGCCATGTTCGGCAAGCCAATCCGACGATGCCCGTGAGCTAACATCCGCCGCCACCGAGCGATCAAAGTGCCCTCCACCATCTCGCCCTCCGCCAGTCCTCGCCCCGGAGGTCTTTCCCTACGTGTGAAGGTGGTAGATCTTGCTCACAATCCTCCACTCCCCGGCGACCTTAAGCAGGGATAGATAGTCGGTGAACTTCATGCTCCCAAACTCGTCCTCAACCTTCACCGTGGCCGCATCGGCCGTGATATCGAGAAGCAAGATTTTCCAGTTGGGGCTATTGTTCGGTGCCAAGTCCGCACCCATGACCTCGCCCACATAGCCATCGACGCTCAGCCATTCCACTGCGCCCTGGTAGTTGCCGATGATTGATGCCGACGCGTGAAACGCCGTTCGCAGCTTTTCCTGGTCAGCAGTGGACATAGCGAGGACGTAGGACTCAACCACAGCGTTGATTTGGCGTTCGTCGGTCTGCGACATCAGGCTAAACCATCTTTTCCCAGTTATGCGAGACGAGCATACAGAAAGCTACCGCATTGGGAACCGAGTTCGAGACATCACGTTGCTCGTGACGGTCACCACGCTGTGGTCATGACCCAAAAACGGAGGAAATGCGATGAACATCAAGAAGCTCACTATAGGCGCGATGGCGCTCGCAATGATGACGGGTTCAGCTCTCGCTGGCAGCACCTCTGCGCTCGACGATCCGGCAAAGATGTCGCCGTTCTTCACCGATGCCGGCATGAAAACACTGAGGTCGGAAGCGGATTTCAAGACCGCTTGGATGGCCATGAAACCCGACGAGCAGAAGGCGGTGATTAAAGACTGCGGTGATACAACGCTCAACAAGGCGCATGCAGATTTCTGCGCGATGGCGAAAAAGATGGGTGGCTGAAAGCAGCCCCCTCCAAACCCTCGCCTCTTTCTGGCCCGCTCCTCACCGGGGGCGGGCCACTTGTTTGTCGGTCGCTGTTTAGACCTTTGGTTCAGCCTGGCCCTCAAAATATTTCGATTTGCTATTTATCTATAACCTTGCGGATTTTTTCGGCGAGTTCGTCGATGGTATAGGGCTTGGTCAGAAGTTCCGTTCCGAAATCGAGAGTACCATTGTGGACGATCGCGTCGCGCGTGTAGCCCGTGGTGTAGAGAACTTTCAACGATGGTTGGACGACCTTCACCCTGTCGGCCAGTTCGCGCCCCGACATTTCGGGCATGACGACGTCGGTGAAGAGGAGGGATGGCACCGTGCCGCCTTCCAGAGCCGCGAGGGCTTCCCGCGGGCCTCGCATTTCAAGAACGGAATAGCCGAGGTCTCGCAGCGCCTCGGTTGCCATTGACCTGACACGATCCTCGTCCTCAACGACCATGATGACTTCGGCAGCGCTGCCTGTGTTTTCAGGAGCTGGTGGTGTCGCGCGCAGTTCGGGGACGCTTTTATGCGAACGGGGCAAATAGATTTTCAGCGTGGTGCCGACGCCCTGCTCGGAATAGATCCTGACGCTGCCTCCAGACTGCCGAACGAAGCCGTAGACCTGGCTCAACCCAAGGCCGGTCCCCTTGCCGACTGACTTGGTGGTGAAGAACGGATCGAAAGCTCTTTCCATGACATCGGCGCTCATTCCGACACCCGTGTCGGTCACCGACAAGAGGACATATTGACCGACCGGGATGCCATTTTGCTTGGCGAATCTTTCGTCGACATGAGTGTTTGAAGTCTCGATCGTCAGTTTGCCCCCGGCCGGCATGGCGTCACGGGCGTTGACGCAAAGGTTGAGCAGCGTGCTTTCCAACTGTCCGGCGTCAACCTCGATCTGCCACAGGCCAGCGGCAAGAACAGTCTCAATCTGTATCGGTTCGCCTAGCGTTCGACCGAGCAGTTCACTCATTCCTGACACAAGCCGGTTCGGGTTCATGACCTTAGGGGCGAGGGGCTGCCGGCGAGAGAAGGCAAGGAGGCGTTTGGTGAGTTCGGCCGCGCGTTGCGCCCCCTCGACGGCTCCTTCGACGAACATGTTGACGTTTGTGTCGCCATTCCTGAGCTTGCGCTGCACCAGATTCAGGCCGCCGATGATGACGGCAAGCATATTGTTGAAGTCATGGGCGATGCCACCCGTGAGCTGCCCCACCGCTTCCATCTTCTGGGACTGGCGCAGGTGCTCTTCTGCCCTTGCGCGCTCGGCGACGGCTTCTACGACACGCTGCTCAAGCGTTGAATTGAGTGTCTGCAATGCCTTGAAGAGGCGGGAGTTATCGATTGCCGAAGCCGCATGGCCCGCCAGGCCCAGCATTGCGGCCTCATGCTCCGCACCGAAGACGCCGACGTCGGAATGCCCAAAAAAGAGCCCGCCTAACATCTCGCCCGATCGGGAGGTGACCGGTACCGCCAGATAGGACCGCACCGGCAGGTGACCTTCGGGCATCCCCTTCCTTGGCGAATTCCTGCCATATCGCGGATCCTGCAGGATGTCGTCGGAACGAACCACGCCTGTACCGCGGAACGTAGGCTCGAAGACTGCAGTGTTGCGGGGCATCGGAAAGTTCTCGAACGCCGATCGCGGAGCGCCAGATAGCGTGTAAAGTGTGTAGCTGTCGCCGTTTTCGTCCACGAGATTGTAGAAAAATGCGCCGAACTGCGCTCCCGTGAGTTCGACCCCGACGTCGGTCACCGTCTGGACAATAATCTCGACGTCCAATTCGGCTGCGACGGTCGCAGCAGTGGCATTTATGACCTGGAGATGGCGCTCAATCCGCTTTCGGGACGTGATGTCGATTACCGTGCCGACAAAGCGAACGGCGCGTCCATTTTCAAAGAGCGCATCTCCGGTCGCAGCAATCCATCGCTCCTTTCCGTCATGAAGTCCGATGGTGCGATATTCGATATCATAACGGGACGAGCCTCCAGACTTGAGCGCCTGCCGCACGGCGTTGTCAGCGCGCGAGCGGTCGTCGGGATGCAGGCCTGGCAGGAAGGTGTGCTCGTAAGAAACACTTGCCTCCGGCGGCAACCCGAAAAGCGCCTTGCATCGGTCGTCCCAACGAAGCGTGTCAGTTACGGGATCATAATCCCAGATCCCGATCGCAGCAGCGTCTGTCGCTAGCCGCAACCGTTCCTCTGAGGTCCTGGCAGCTTCTTCGGAACGAACACGTTCGATATGGGCCCACGAGCGCTCAGTCACCTCTGTCAGCAAAGCTAGTTCACGTTCGGACCAGACACGAGGTTCTTTGTCATGAATGGCCATCAACGCCGCGAGCCGCCCCTGCTTGACCAACGGCATGCAAATTGTGGCCGTTATCCCGATATCCTGGAACGTCTTAGCTTCTGCGGCGTCAATCTCAGTCAGGTTGTTATTGATGATAAGCGGTCGGTTCGCACTAAGGTTGCTGACTGCAAGCTTGCCGAAATCCGCAAGGCTGTAATAGCCCACGATGCTCGGCGATCCCGGCGCGCTCCAGTCGCCGCGGATCGTGAAATGGTCCTGGTCGGCGGCCATATCGGCATAGGCACAAATGGAAACCCCAAGGTGTTCGCCAAGCCTTTTTGTCGTGGTTGCCATGACAGCATCGGCATCTTTGGCAAGAGCGATCTCCTTGCCCAGCCTATCCAGGAATGCGAGACGTTCCGTGGTCTCTCGCAGCGCCCGCTCTGCCCTAAGCCGTTCGATTGCGGTCCGTGTGCGCTCTGCAACCTCAAAAATCAGAGTAATCTCGTCGTCACTCCAGCGCCTGGGAGCGGCATTGTTCAGGTAAAGCAGTGCGACCACCTTGCCGTGCTCGGAAACTGGCATGTTGATGAGGGAGCGCGCACTGAGGGCTTTAAGGGCTTCAGCGCGATCATGGGTCCGGGGATCGGTCTCGGCGTCCTCGAGGATGACGATCTCGCCACGTTTCAGGTCGTCGATGTAAGAGCCGTAGTCGCGAAACTTCAGTGTGCCTGCCAGGCTCTTGATTCCAGGGGCGTTCCAGTCCCGATCGATCGAGATGCTCTCGTCTTCGAGGTCGATCGTTCCATAGCCGGCACGGCTGACTTCAAGGTGGCGCCCAAGTAATTCGGCGGCGGCATAAGCCAACTCTCGGGGATCTTCAATTTCCCGGATGCGATCGCCCAACGCTGCCAGAAGTTCCAGGCGCAGCCGCCCTGATCGATGTGCGGTAGCCCCCATTGCGTTCCCCACCGAGAAGCGCATTCAATGCGCGGCGGAGAAAAGGGTTCCACCAGAGGCGAAGTCCGGCCGTCGTCTCGGGCCGGAACTTGAGTTAATAGAGGGGTGTCCCCCGTCCTGCCTCGGGGCCACGTCCTGTGTGGCGGGTTTTTGCCGAATTGTGTTAAATCGAATAGCTGGGGCAACGCCTCAGACTATGCCCCCTTGGGGCATAGCCAGGCCGCCGGGCAGTCGTTGGGTTGCGTATTTGCTGCTCAAACAGAATAGGGAGACCGGCGATCTTGGCCGTTGATCGAGCTTGCCAGCGCATCCAGGCGCATCAAGCTTCTGCTTGGCTCAGATGAGACTATCATGTCCTGGTCCCTTGCGGCTTTGAGAAAGGCGTCGAACGCGACACTGTGCCGGCAGGTCCCGGCCTGAGCCTCAGTCAGCAAACGCAATGCCTGTCGATAGGAAAGCGTTTCCTTGTTTTTCCATGCACCATTCATTGCACTTCTGGCATCGGCCACCGAACAGATCGTTCGCGTATGGTTCAAAAACTTTATCTGCACAGGAAGGAAAGCAGTCAACTTCAACCCTCTTTGCTAGCAAGAAGGTTTGGCAAACTTTAGAGGGCAAGATTGGTTGCATATCACGCGATTTTTTTGGCGGCACGGCGGGTCGTGCGGGAGCAACCTATGCGGGAACCGGGCGGCGTCTTGGAAGTTGTGCGGCCAAGGAGAAAAGCAATGGCCGACGCACAGAAACAACCACAAATGAGCCCCCGCGAGATCGAAGCGCTGGCGCGCGAAACTGGCTGCACCGAAAGCCAAATTCGCGAGATTGTTTCGCTTGTTGGGTTCGACCGCGCCTCCATACTCAGAGAGGCCCGATCGCTGCGACAGTCCAATTGATAGTCTTCGTCAGATCCTCTTGACCCTTGGTTTGCTGCGCGGCAAAAAGCGGGGAGAGCTTCCTACTCGCTATTCATCATCGGTAGCGCGGTTGGCATGAGCAGCGGTCGGCATCGCCGTTGGGGTTGGGTCAATCTTGGCTGGAGAACGATTAACAATCCTCGTCTTGGAGGACGAGCCATTAATCGCCCTGGACGTGGAAGCCACCTTGGTCGAGGCGGGCTGTAACGTCGCCGTAACTGCCAGTTGCGCCGAGGCAGAGTCGATTTTGGAAGATGTCTCTCCGGATGCCGCTGTGCTCGATCTCTATCTGAAAGATGGGCCGTGCATCGCGGTGGCCAAGAAGTTGGTGGGGCGCGGGATCCCTTTTGTCGTCCACACTGGCTATCTTGGACCCGATCGCGACGAGATATTCGCCCATGGCACGGCGATTCAAAGCCCTCCGACCCTGCCCATCTCCTCGCTGCGGTCCAAGCGTCGCTTGGATCGTGACCACCAGAGATGTTGATCGAATTACCACAGGGCCTATCTTATGCCGGCTCGGCCTTCAGGCTTGCCAACAGATATTTGCCGCACGACATTGCCCTGCGTCAATAGGACCATAATCCACGGAATCAAGCTGTCTTGCGGTTGGTGGAGGTGGCCTTTTTTTTGGGCGCTAAACCTTCCTGTTTGAGGCTCTTCTTCAGAACGTCGGCGAGATTGATGACATTCTCTTTCGGCCGCGGGGCCGCCTTTGGTGGTTTCTTACCCTTGCGTTTGGCGTCGATCATGGCGATCAGCGCGTCCTCGTAGGTGTCTTCGAATTTCGAGGGGTCGAATGTCGTCACCTTCTTGTCGATCAGCATGCCCGCGATTTCGAGCAATTCAGGATCGTATTTGGCCTTCGACAGGTCATGGAAGACGCTGTTTTCAGACACCATTTCATTGTGGTTTCGCAACTCGCTCATGACCATGCCTTTGTCGTAAGGCTCGATCAAAACCTCACGGCCGCGCTGATACAGGACAATACAGGATCGCGCCGCCACACCTTTGTTCTTCATCGCGTCGCGGATGACCCCATAGGCCTCGAGCGCTGCTCCGTCGGCCGGGATGAGGTAGTAGGGCTTTTCCAGATATCGGGTGTCGATCTGGTCCAGCGAGACGAACTCGCCGACCTCGAGCGTGTGGTCTGTGGTCAGCTTTAGCGCCTTGATGTCGTCGGGCTCCACCATGACATACTCATCCTTGGAGATCTCAAACCCCTTCACCTGATCGGCCGGATCGACCGGCTCTCCCGTCTGCTCATCCACATAGACAGTTTTAACCGGAAGGCCGTCTTTGCGGTTCAAGATCTTGAAGTGGATCTTTGAACTCTCGCTCGTAGCGCCGACAATCTTGACCCCGCAAGTCACCGACCCGACCTTCAGGAAGCCCTTCCATACAGCACGTGGCGCTACCATCTGCATTGATCCTGTTTTGGTAAGGGCCAACGGGTTTCCATTGAAATTGTTCCTCGGCAACAGGCTCGGACGGCGGCTAGGAAACACACCAACGCCAGGTGTCCGCGCTAACAATGATGCCTCACCCATTTGGAACGCTTTTAAAAGTCGCAAGTTCGCCAACAGCAGCGAATTGTCGAGGTTCGCTGTGTCGGGCGGCAAAGCCCGGCGAGCCCGCCAGTCGGTGTCCTCCGTTGGCGGGCTTTCTGTTTACCGCCGATGGGCTAGTCCATACAAGTGGTTGGATTCCTTAAGAATACTCGTCCGCCGCCTACTCAGGGAGGGAACCTAAACATCCAAACGCCATCAATCTGGCGCGAGCAAGCATGTTCGCGATCCTTCGCAAGGGTAGACGACAAGGTTGCCTTCGTCCTTCGACTGATCCGGCATCGATCACCGGTCTGGCGGATGGGCCACGAAGAGATGCCGCGGATTCATATTTGACGAAGAGGACTTCGCTCGGATTGAAGCCGTTGCAACTGTGAAGGCCCGTTGGACAGTTTGCAGGCGCCGAGGGGACTGGCGTTCCGTCAAGTGTATTGAAAAAGGCGAATACAGTATGGACACCGGCATTATCGCTGCAAGCGCGCTTTCGCTCATGCTCGCCGTCTTATGCGTTCTTGTGCACTACGAAGCCTTCAAAGCCGTTGCGAATTCCGCAAAGAGTGTCGAGGAAGCTGGATTTCCAAGTCGAGGCCGGCTCCTGGTCGTGATTTTCGGCGCGCTTGCAGCGCACGCGTTTGAAATTACAATTTACAGTTTCGTATTCTGGGAGCTTCACGGGTACGGGTTGCTGGGACGGATCGTCGGCGAGGTGTCCGGCGGGTGGATCGATTTCCTATATTTCTCGATTACGAACTACACGACACTGGGCGTGGGTGATATCCGTGCGGAAGGATCGATCCGCCTCATAGCGTCGTCCGAAGCCTTGACCGGATTGGTGCTGCTCAGCTGGACCGCATCGTTCACCTATCTCTCCATGGAGAACTTTTGGCGGCGACGGCCGTAAGCCGATAAATGTCGAGGCAGCGCCTCAACGGCAGCCCAATCCGGCTTGGGTCTCAGAGCGCCGTCACGGGACGGTTTCGTTCGAACCGCATCCAACCGTAATTTGGGCACTACAGATCGGGTGTGGGATCAAATGATCGACCAAGCCACGGTGACGCGGCTGACCCCTTCTATGCCTTCTTCTTCGCGGCGCGCGGATTCTGCCCCGTGGCACTGCCGCTCTTGGCATCTTTTGAATGGGCAGCGATCGCGGGACCGGCACCCGTCGCCTTGCGCATATCTCCGGACGGCTTGATGTTTGGCGACTTCCTGCCTGTCCAGCTTGAGAAAAGTTTGCCAAGGAAACCCATTGTCATTCTCCGCTGATTTCGTGATGGAGCTCGTCTCTTCCAGGAAGCTCCGTCGCTAACCTTGGTTCCGCCGGATGGAATCCCGCCGCAGAGGTGACACTAGTTTTCGTTAGCCGACTGCAGACCAACATTGGTCTTTGCCTGCAGACAAAGGGACCGAAACTGTTCGACCTCACTCTCGGTCAAATGCTCGATACCGATAAAATCGTTCTTGCCAGCGCCCGAGCGGATCAGCTCATCGAGCTTTGCCTGAATGGCCGCGCCGTCACATTCTGAGTATTCTGAATAAGGAAGACCATCAGAAACGTAACGATCGTCGTGCCTGTGTTGATCACAAGCTGCCAAGTCTCGGAATAGCCGAAGAGCGGGCCGCAAGCGGCCCAGATCACCACCGCGCTCGGGCAGAGAGCGAAAGCCCACGGGCGGCCCGTCGCATGCGCCACGGCCCCCGCCATGCGATTGAATAGTTTTTCCATGTTGGGAAGATCATGATGCGAAGAACCCGGCAGTCGACCGCTTTGGGGCGTAGGAGATGGTGAGCGAGTTATCGTGCCTATCATGGCCAGGCGGGCGCCTGTGCCACGACGCTTACGGCCGAATCGGCGAGCTTGGTCTGTTGGTCTCTCTTCGCCGAGCGTGAGGTCCAAAAGTGTAACTGCCTCATCCATTCCGGGCTCAGCGGTCGAGATGCGCATCGTGCCGCAGCGCGAAATCTCGCGGTGCTCGACGGCTTGTGCTATCGCCAGCAGTTCGGCATCCAGAGCCGGCGCCGTATATTCCTCCAAGAGTGCCGAGCCTTCATCGGTAATTAGCGCACGTCTTGGCCTGGGGCTTCTTGTCGACGATTTCGAAAATCTCCTCCAGTCGCGCCACATGCTCCTGTGTTTCGCCGTGATGTTTCTCGAATGCTGCCTGTAGGTCCTGGCTTAGCGCCGCCGTCGCCATCTCTGGCTGTGTCGAGAGGATTTTCTTTTCGGCGAAGTAAATGTCCTTGAGCGTGTCGTGGAAAAGTTCGCTCAACCCTTTCCTTGTGGCCGCCTTGGTAATCGCCATGATGTGAATATCTCCGAGAACATAGGCCTGATGATCGAGGCCAAGGACCAACTTCGCGTCTGGCATGTGGTTCCGGAGCGGATTCAGACAGGAAACTTAAGCGCCGTCGCGACACACCCGCTAGCCCGGTGTCAACCTGCCGTCGCCGCCACAATCGCAACACTCGCACAGCCAGTTTCATTCTTGGCCGAAGGAACTGCCGGTCGCGTCGCAGGTTTGGAGAGCTGACCCTGTGCCGCAAACATGCAGCATACGACATCGCCTTCCTTCACCGTCAGATGCCGAGGAGCACGCCATGCAAGTTGTCCGTACCGAAGTTTTTGACGCTGCCGCCCCCAACGGCCAGCCCATCCTTCGCGTCGTATTTTGCGGCGAAGGGGGTGAGTGCGTGACGGTGGACATGGCAAACCCAGATGGCTCCGCCGCCGTGCAAGCCGCATTAGATCGGGCGAAGGCGATCCTGGTCCAAACCGCGACCTTCGATCTGGCCGCCAACGACTACGATGCGAACAGCAATGGCAATTTTGACGAAATCGCCGTGACCTCGATAAGCGATGCCGCCGGCGATGTGTATGTCTTCGACTATCGTGATGGCGAAACCAGTCGACGGATACCGCCATCGCGTTTGCCGAGCTTTGACGCTGCCCGCGCCGAAGCCATCCGTTGTGCCATGGATATCCTGGCGGATCTGCAGCCAGGCACCGACGACCTTACCGGCTGGCTGGTCCGGGTTTCCAATGAGAAGGGTGATGTGCTCTGTACGATCGATGTGGCGGAGGCCGAAGCCGCGCGGCATGCAATCCAATAAAGACGACTAGAGGCGTTCGCGCCACTCGAGGCCGTGACGTGGTCCTGGCAATTGGGTTTGCGGGAATTCTGTTGTGGCCACGCTAGAAGAGCTGACGCGCTTTTCCTCGCGGCGGCAGCGTTTATGCAACCAGTTCGGCTCAAGACAGTTTTATGCTCGATTTCATGCGGTCCCCTGTTTTGACGGATTCTGCCGACGGCTTTCATGGACACTGCCATCTCGTGGTTCTCGCAAGCTAACAGCCAGGCAGGCAAGAACGGCCTACTGCTGATTGCCGACAATTGCGATGCTCTGGCCGTACGTGTCCTGACCGCAAGGGGGGCGCAGCGCACGCTCGATCTGATGTATTATCTATGGCACGACGATCATACTGGCCGTTTGCTGATGCACGAGGTGCTGGCTGCGGCTGATCGAGGTGTGAGCGTCCGCCTTCTTCTGGACGACATCAATACGCGCAACGACGACGCTTTCTATTTGGCGATCGATAGCCATCCCAACATCGAGGTGAGGCTTTTTAATCCCAGCGGCACGCGAACAGGAATCGTCCTGCGTGGCGTGGAGGTGGTTTTGCGTTTGTTCGCAATGACGCGCCGCATGCACAATAAAGCTTGGATCGCGGACAGCGAGGTCGCCATTGTGGGCGGCAGGAACCTCGGCGATGCTTATTTCGACGCGGCTGAAACCAACTTCCGCGACCTTGACGTTCTGCTCGTCGGTCCTGCGGTCCAACAAACCAATGAGATATTCGAAACGTTCTGGAACAGCGAATCTGTCAGGCCGGTT
Source organism: Mesorhizobium sp. M8A.F.Ca.ET.218.01.1.1 (assembly GCF_004791165.1). Taxonomy (GTDB): domain Bacteria; phylum Pseudomonadota; class Alphaproteobacteria; order Rhizobiales; family Rhizobiaceae; genus Mesorhizobium. The sequence continues at coordinate 48,679 of NZ_SRUZ01000003.1, forward strand.
CGAGCCCTGCATCCCGCCGCTCCGGCCGCTGGTTCAGCAAACTATCCGGGTGCGGAAGCCAGCGAGGGGCTCCTGGATCGGATAGCTGCATACTCAACGATCACCCAATACATTGAGGCGAGCAGTGATGTCGTCTGGACCGAACACGCGCGTGTGATCTCCGATCCACCAGAAAAGGTGCGCGGTCGCAAACGAAGGAATTGGCTTCTTCGGGAATTGCGGCCGATCATCGAGTCGGCAAGGGAGCATCTTGAGGTCATAACGCCCTATTTTATCCCCGGACGAAACGGAGCGTCGATCCTGTTCGACCTTGTTGGCCGCGGCACCGAAGTGCGCATCCTTACCAATTCGCTGGCAGCAACGGATGTAGCCGCGGTGCACGGCGCGTATGCCAATTATCGAAAGGATCTGCTTAGGGGCGGCGTAAGGCTGTTCGAACTGCAACCCTTTGCCCGGCAACCCAAGATCTCGGTTTTTGGGTCAAAGGGGGCAAGCCTTCATACCAAGGCTTTCACCGTCGACGACAGGTTAGGTTTCGTTGGATCTTTCAACTTCGATCCGCGGTCGGTGACCCTGAACTCGGAAATGGGTGTGCTCTTCGAAGACGAGCATCTGGTAGCACAATTAAGGCAGCGCTTTCAAAACGAGATTTCGCCGCAGACCAGCTACCAGTTGAGCCTGCACCACAATCAGCTTCGATGGACCGGTGCATTGGACGGTGAGACGCGCCAATTTGAAAGCGAACCTGAAGCCAGTCTCTACCGTCGACTAGTGGCAGCGGTCGTGCGTGCCCTGCCGATCGAGTCGCAACTCTAGAAACCATACGTCTCGTCAGATCCAAATAGCGATTTGTATCTGCGTTGAAGACAGCCAGACGGCTTCACCTTAATTGGCGGTTTGGCGATGCAAAAACAGGCTGGCTGTTAGCCAGGAGCATTCCGAGTACAAGGGAATGCCGCCGCGCCTGCAAAGCAGGGCGAGCAACCGCCCGGCTTGGCCGACACTCTTATCTGTCTCATCGTCTCCAATCTTTCGCGTCGGTTCCTCGCCAGGCGAGGGCAGTTCCATGGTGGTCCGTAGCCAAGACCTTTGCACGCTGGGCAGCCCTTAGGTGCGGGCTCATCCGTGATCTTGGCATCGGCGCTGTGATCACCGCGCTCCTGCTCACAGTCGGATTTGATCTGCTGGTACATTGGCACGAGCGCCGTCGCTTCCTCCTGTGGCGCGCCAGGTCACTGCTCGTCGTGCTGTTCTGAAGCACTATTTTTCGGAGGTTTTTTTGCTCTGCGCGGAAGCCGCGCTTATTCGGCTCGGTAGCCGTGCCGACAGGTTGGCCATCGCCATGACAACGATCAAGATAACTGACAAAGCAGATCGACTCTCTGCATCTCATTCTCGCGGAACGGGTGGGGCCGCTATTCAGCAGGGGCGTCCGAGTGCGATGCAATTCCCACCTCGTCTCCGTCTCCGTGAACGGCGTCGCGATCCCAGTCGTTTGTCTTGTCCGGTGTCTTGGCAGTGGCTTCGTCGGTCGCCTTCTTCTTGTCGTTGCGTGGTGACGGTCCCAGCATATCGTTTGATGAGTTCGGTCCCATTCTCGTGTCTCCGTTGCAGTCGAAGTCGAAACTATCTGGCGACGCTACGGTTCCCCGCGCACAGTGACCTCAGTTGGACAGCCACCGGTTCCCTGCGCGCTGCCGCCTAAACTACCGAGGAAGTAGCAGCCCGGTCGTTTCTGGTTCTCGTCGGCCCTCCGGCGTCGGTCAGCTCTCGTTGGCGAGGAGCGCCGCGCAGACGTCGCTCAATACCCTGGGCAGGACATCGAACGCATAACCAATATGCAGCCGTTCCAGCGGCGTATGATAGTCGCGGCCCCATGGGCCGATGTTGATGGTGGGGATGTTGGCCAACGCGTGTGTCTTTGGCCACCGCACACCTTGTGTCCACAGCGGCGTGTTGCGACCGACAATGTCGAGACCGTCAGCCGCGACCTCGCCAAAGAAGCTCATATCCGAAATACCGGCGAAGTAGTCGGTGCAAGTGATAGTCGTGCCGTAAAGAGCCGCGGATTCGGTTGCGAGCCGCTTGACTATTGTCTTTAGACGGCGAGCCCCAGGCGCATCAGAAAGGCTTGTGGCCAGATAGGGCATAGAGCCGAATCCCGTCACGATCGCCGGGCCGGACAAACGGCTGAGGCGCCAGGCCTCTTGCGTTGCAAGACGACACTGCTCCGACAAAGGCAGATCGACGCGGGCGAGGTCGGCGGTGACCTCGGCAAGCCGTGATCTGTCCTCGATATCGAGACGGTCCACAACCGCTTCGTAACGATACAATGAGATCGAACGGCCGCCACGACTGGCGCTTCCGTCAGTAGGCCGCCGCGCCAATGCCTCCAGACACCCTCTGGCTGCTTCGAGGCAGAGCTGGTCGAAACGTGCAAGAACCTCGTGTGGAGCGCGCCGGTAGCTTAGCACGTTGAAGGTGGCGAAGGCGGTTGCTGGCGTCGTAACATCGTATGCGGCTTTCCCATCTCGGATGCTGAGCAGACTGGGAGGAGTTGCGGACAGCATCTGGGAAGTTTCAGTCAGCTCGGCAGCCCATTCCAGCCGGGCAGCGATCGCGGCCGCGATCGTTGCGGCATTGAGCCCGTTCTACGGAAAACCACTGTGAGTGGGAATGCCGACGACGAATGCGGTGGGAAGCAACTTTCCGACCGTCCCCAAAGCAATGACGCGGCCCTTGCTGCCATCGCCGTCGTCAGCGATTGCGTCGAGATTGATGGCCGCCAGAATCTGCAAGTCGTGTTCGCGCTCTAACGCAGGCAGCATTTGCACGGCCTTACGGGCGCCCGCCGAATTATTCTCCTCATCGGGCACGGCCAGGAACAGCAAATTGCCGGCAGTGCCCCCACCGTTGGCAAAGACATTACAGACCGCTAATCCCGCCGCCAGACCTGCCTTCATGTCGAGCAAACCCCGTCCAGCAAGAAATTGCCCGGTCTCGAGATCGGTCCTCGCCAGGTTGCCCTGATCTGTCTCCACCCCCACCAGGCTGCTCGCCAAGGCCGGAGTCACTTTTGCCGGTTGCGTGGCCAACGCTTCCAAGTCACCGTAGTCCCGTGTCGACACGGTGTCGTAGTGGCCTGTCAGTACGACCGTGCCGCGACCCGCACCGGGAACCAGCATTGCAACGCAGTGGCGACCGTCCCCCGGCTCGACCTCGATGGTCCAGATTTTGGCGCGATCGAAAGGCGGCCTTTCACCCAGGACCTTTGCTAACCATGGCCCAAAAGACTTCTCGTCATCAGTGCCAGTGACGCTTCGCCGTTCGGTCAAGGCGATGGCCCAATCTCTGGCGATGCTAGAAAGGGTGTCTGCGGCTGTAGGATCCATGGTCATCCGACTCAAATGCGGAGGCCGACGTTAGTGGATCGCGCGGCGCCAGCTAAGGCCTGATGTTCAGACGCTGCCATTTTTCCTACATTACCAGCGTAGCCGAGGTTTTCGCCGGGCCGCTCCTAACCACCGTCAACTGGTGGGACCAGCGGCTCCATGAAGAAAGCCTCCAATCGGCGTCTCACGAACACTAATCAGAGCCGCGTATCAGCATGGGTGACGCCTGGGCCTCGAAGAAGTCGATCGGGTGTGACGAGGTTGCCCAGACGCACGTCGCGTAAGCCGCCACGAAGGACACCAAAAGGGCGGTAACAACGGAGAGACGATGCATTCTGGACTGTCCTCTTTGCTGCAGGCCCGTCCACAACCTCCCGCAACCGGATCGGTTCGCCGTAAAGTATTTACCGTGTCGCCATGGTTGACAAAAGGTTTCGAAAACCTGTGGCATTCGCAAGCAGCCAACCCACGCCTGTCTATCATCGGCCGTGCAAACGTTCCGCCGCCCAGGCCTTGTCGTCAAATCCAACATCAGGCAGGCGCAATCATTTTTAAACGACAGGTCATCGCCCGGGAGCCATATTCCCCCACACGCTCACTGGCCCTGTCTGGAGTTTGTCCGATGCTTGACCGTTGCTCGCACAACCAAGCCATCTACCCCGACGACCTGAGCGCACTCAAGCGCGTCTTTGATGAGCTTTGCCGTGAAGCGGACATTTCCCTGGAATCGATTGAGGCCAGCGATATTGCGGCTGAGCTTGTGCGGCTTTTTCAAACCGGCGTTGCCGACGCGACAGTGCTAAAAATTGCAGTTCGATCACGCAATCAAACTCTGCGACAAGCCGGATAGCCGCGCGGCGCACCGCACTGAGTTGAGGGAGCTTCGACCTTGCGAAGGTGATCGAAGCTCCGCATTTCCCCCCGGCTGCGCCGGGCTCCGGCCTTTCAATATAGCGAAGCCGGGCAAGCAAACGCGGCCTAGTCGTCGTTGCCCTGATCGATGACGACGTGTCGATGGTGATGGCGACGGTGACCCATCGTCACGATGACCGTATCCCGGCGGTGATGGCGGTGGCGCCACGCACGCTCGCCATTGTCGTAGAATGCGACATGCCGGTGATGGCGATGATGGAGCCGACCTCCCTCGTCATTATAGACGATGGCGGCGCGATGGTGGTGACGGTGATGCGCTGTGATCACCACGTCAGCCTCGGCGGCCATGCCGACAGCCGGGATGCCAAGAGAAAGCGCCAAGGCGCTCAAGATCAAAGCCTTCATGTTTATAGTCCTGTCTGCTGAAAACGGCGTCCCTTCAATAAAGGAATGTTGATCATTCACCTTTGTTCCCGACCTGCGAAAGGTTGACGAAAAGCACCGCTTTGTTGTGCACATGAATCGCCCGGCCGAGATGGTCTGCGGCTGGAAGAGACAGGCTCTCCTGAATTGATCTGGCTCCGCTCAGCCCGTGGTCAGATCCAGCCGCATCTCCTTGGCGATCTCAAATCCGGCGGCGCGGTAAACGCCTTCGCCGGCATCCGATGAATGGAGGACCGCTTTTGTGCAACCGATGGATCTCAAATAGTCGACCCCGGACCTTACCAGCGCCAGGGCCACGCCATTTCGCCGGGCCGCGGGTTCAACGAACACGCTCCAGATATAACCATGCTTGCGAAACGATGGGACCGCTACGTCGGGGTAGGGCAGACGTTCGACCTGACAGGCCAGTGACCCGACGGCCACGCCATCAACTTCCGCAAGGAAGCTCCCCAATTCGAAATGCCGCCGCCCAGACAAAATGAACTTCGAGGTGACGGCCTCGGCGTCGAGTTTGATGTTGACCGGATCGACGCCATAGCTCTCCCACAACGCTGTGTAATGACGGATCAAGGTTGGATCGTCGACCGGGGTCCCTTTGCGGATGAGGTAGCTCATCGCCTGACAACGCGGACTAGGTCCTGCCGTTCCGCATGTGACACGCTGATCGGGAAGCCCCTCGAAGAACGACGAGCGTACGGTGGCCGCCATGCCGACGAAACCACGCTGCGCATCACCCCAGGTTTATCGGGAGAGGAGACCGTGTTGATGGCTGCGAGGGTGAGCCCGACAGGGAGAGGTGATGAGGCCATTGGCTCGATCATTCTCCCGGGCAAGCCCTGGAACTTTTCCATGGCTCTGACGTTGCGGGTGGCCATCGTTCACAGCCAACGAAGAGGAATATTTCTGTGGGAAGCACGAGCGACAAGGCCTCGGGTCTTGCTAACCAGGCGGTTGGAAAAGCCAAGGAAGGCGCGGGCAAAGCGGTAGGCAATGACAGGCTCAGGGCCGAGGGCGAGGCGCAGGAAGCCAAGGGCAAAGTGCAAAAGGCGGTCGGCGATGCAAAATCGGCTGTCAAGGACGCCACAAACAAGGTCGCGTCCAAGATCAACAAGAACCTCTGAGCGCCGGCTGCCGACCAGAGGGGCCGCCGGTGAGGAGTGGTGTTGGACAAATGTCTTCCCACCCCACCTTCGACGCGCGCACAAGGCAGAAGCCTCTGATGCGCAACGGTCACCGTCGTCGATGCTGTCGACGAAGAACCGCGAAGGTGGATTTTTTGCGACAAATCAGTGCGTTGTTTAGCTGTGCATAAATGTTTTTGACCGTTGTGGTTGCCGACGAGTCCTGCAAGCTCGCCAGATGATTTCTGCAGGCTTGGATGAGATCATGTTTGAGATGGTGGTCAGCACCATCCGCCACATGCCAGGCCCTTTCTCCGACAAGGTTAACCTCGTCGCCGAGCGCACTCGGGGCGTGATCCTCTTCGAGCTTCGTGTCGATGGGGATCGGCACCTTCAACGCATCGCAGCGCTGGCCTATCCGACCGGGGGCCTCGGACTGATGGCTCTCGACAAACCTGGCCAAGCGGTAATCTCCCATTTTGTGGGTCAGGGTTTCGATGACTTCATCCAGCCCTTGGTTCGCTGGAACCTCCTCACCATGGCTGAGCAGGCTTCCGGCGACTGCCTTGGCGCGACACTTCTGCTGGTCGAAGCGCTCCGTTGCGAAGGCCACTTTCTTTGCCAACCCCGCTGACAAAGATTCGGCATGTTTAGGTCGTTGCCGCACGGCAAAAATCGACAAGCTTTCTCGTGGCGCGCAAACGGCCCGGCCCCGGTGTCGTAGCGATCTTGAATATCACGCGCTCTTCGCCTGGGGTGCAATCTGGGTACTTTTGCAGACGGGCCAGAAGCTTCGAGTCCGGCTGCGCGAACTCGATGGCGATGGCTGCGGGGCCGGCGCCGATCCTGACGATGCCGGCACCGGCGGCGGCTTGTTTCAGCCGGGCCAACTCAAAGAGCAACATCGTTTCTGGTGGCGGAGCGCCAAAACGGTCTTCCAGTTCATCGGCGAAGGCATCGATCTCGGCTGCGCGCTCGATGCGTTGCAGCCGGGAATAGAGGTTGAGTCTGACAGTGGCGTCGGGGACATAGTCCGATGGGAACGCGCCCGAAATTTCCAGGTCGATCTCGGGCTCCGATATTGATCTGTCGTCACCTCGCGCCTTTTTCACCGCCCTTGCCAAGAGGCGCTGATAGAGGCCAAGGCCGATCAGCTTCATATGGCCGGCTTGGTCTTCACCAACCAGATCGCCGGCGCCGCGAAGATCGAGATCGCGCACGCTGATCGGCAGGCCGGAACCGAGTCGGTCCAAAGCCAGAAGGGTCGAGAGCCGCGCTCTCGTCTCAGGTGCGATTTCCTTGCCTGGCTCGGTGAGCAGATAGGCCGAGCCTTGGGCTCTTCCTCGTCCGACCCGGCCACGCAGCTGGTGCAGTTGTGCCAAGCCAAATCGATCTGCGCGAATGACGATAATGGTGTTGGCTCGCGGAACGTCCAGGCCGTTCTCGATAATGTTGGTCGAAAGCAGAATATCGCCTTCACCATTGGCGAAGCGAACCATCGCATCGTCCATCGCAGCGGGTTTGAGCTCACCATGTGCGATTAGAAGCGATAAGTCGGGCACCAGATTGCGCAATTCGGTGGCAGTCGCTTCGATGTCAGCGATACGGGGAACGACGCAAAAGCTTTGCCCGGATCGGCGACGCTCGCGGATTAAAGCGGTCTTGATCAAGACAGTATCAAATGGGGAGAGCTCGGTTCGCACGGGTCGCCGCCTCGCAGGTGGGGTGGTGAGCAAGCTTGCCTCCTGGACCCCGACCATCGCAGCCGCAAGGGTGCGCGGTATCGGGGTCGCGCTCATAGAAAGCACATGAAGTCGAGGCGCTAGGCCACGAAGCTCCTGTTTGACCCTGACGCCGAACCGGTGCTCCTCATCGATGACAAGCAAGGCGAGATCCGCAAATGTCACGTCCTGGGCTGCGATGGCCTGCGTCCCGATGACAATTCTTGTCGACCCGTCGGCAAGGCTAGCCCTGACCGCCTCCGCCTCGGCCGCGCCGACCGTGCGGGACAGAAGCGCGACGGTGACGTCCGTCCCTTCGAACCGTCGAGAAAAAGTTTCGAAATGCTGGCGCGCCAGCACGGTCGTGGGCGCCGCGACTGCTACCTGGCCCCCGTTCAGTGCAACGACCGCCGCTGCCCGCAATGCCACTTCCGTCTTGCCGAATCCGACATCGCCGCAGACCAGCCTGTTCATCGCCTTACCAGACGACAGGTCTTCGAGAACGGCGGCGATCGCTGCAGACTGGTCCACGGTCTCGGGGTAAGGAAACCTTGCAGCAAAGCGGGCATAGGCAGCGCGTGGCGGGGTCAGCACGCGAGCACCGTTCTTCTCGCGCTCCTTGGCCAGCCTGACGAGATGATCGGCGGTTTCGTCGATCTCCACGTCGAGTTGCGCACGGCGCTTGGCCCACCCGTCGCCCTTGAGCTTGTCGAGCGATACCGCGTCCGCCTCCGCCCCATAGCGCCAGATGCGGCCAAATTCGTCTACGGGGGCGAGAAGCGACGCGCCGCCGTGATACTCCAGCCGGACGGCCTCAGCGACTTTCCCGTCCAGCTCCAGCGTTTCAAGCGCCCGCAGCACCCCAAGACCATGATCTTCATGAAGGATGACATCGCCAACCCGCAAATCGGGTTCCTCGATCAGCCCGGTGCGAGTTCGGGTTGATGCGTTGAACCTGGTGCCAAAAACGTTGGCGCCTGCAAGGACAGCCAGCGCGGCGGTCTGATCGATGAAACCGTCTTCAATGTCGGCCGCGAACCGCACGACGCTGCCCGGCTCACCATTGAGGATGTCTGGCCACCTTGCGGCTTCCTCGATTTCTCGCGAGAGCGTCCGTCCGACGGTCCTCGCAAGGCGATCAACGTCGGCGGCCGCACCGGCAAGCACGACCCGCAATCCCGCCTGGGCCATTTCGTCTGCAAATGCCGCTGCGGCCCTGGACGGGTTCGGTTCGCCGATGAAGTCGGGAGCCGAGGTCAAGCCGGCTGTTTCAAGGTCGGTTCGCCGGGGCTTCAATTCCGCATTCAAGGCACGGCGATCGAGGTAGAAACGCTCCGCCGTCGGCTTGCGACCTCTTTGCTTGTCGCGTGCATGGCGAGCTTCGTCGATCAGTGTGATCGCGGCGTCGAAACGGTCGTCGACGCCTGGCCCCACGATGATCGAGGCTCGCGGCGAAAGCGCAAAGATGCTGGCCAGTTCGACATCGGCTGAGAGAATCCGCGACTCGATACTCGACACATCCGCCAGGTCGGCTTCCATATTGGCAGCCATAAGCTCCGTCGCAGGCACGATTTCGATTGTCTGCGCCGGTTCGAGCGTGCGTTGCGTGACAGGATCATAGGAACGGATGCTGGAGACCACACCGTCTTCAATGAAAACTCGATATGGATTCGGGGCACCGGGCGGATATACATCGAGCCCCTGACCGAGCAAGGAAAATTCGCCGGCCTCGTCGACCCGATCGTCGAGGAGATAACCAAGCGACAACAAGCGATCGGACAGCGCGTCGATGTCGAAAGGTTCGCCTGCGGACAGGGTTATGAATGCCGTCGCCATCGCCTTCACCGGCGCGATGCGTTGCAGCGCCGCCTCTGGCGATGTGACAACCAGTCGAGCCGGGCTAAAGGCTGGCTCGGCCATTGCGACCAGGGCTGCAACGCGCCTGCCCATGCTTTCACGCGAGGGTTGGATACGGTCATAGGGGAGGCAATCCCATGGCGGCAACAGGATTACCTGAGACTCGGGCATGAACGCCTTGCAGCAGATGGAAACTTCCTCCGCCTGGCTCTCGCTTCGCGCGATGAAGACCACGCCATCGGGGCCGGCATCACGAACGCGCTCGATCAGCCTTGCGCCTATCGCCGAGGAACTCACACGCCATGTGGTCCGCCGCTCATCGGTGGGAAGGCCGGCGTCAGGCAATGCACTCCGACCGACCACGTCAGGCGGACGATCTATGGGTTTTGGCTTTGTCATGGCATTCCGGCTGGAGACGTTCTGTGTTCAACTTGCGCGCTAGTCCTCCGTTCCCGCTGGACACCGTTATCGCCGGCGCATGACTGAGGAGGGCAATCCAGGAGAACTGTGGGATGTCGGATAATTTCGAAGTCGCTGATGAACCAAAATGGGCCCGGGCAGTTAGCACTGGATGGAGTTTGAAACGATCATTGGCTCTCTGGCCGCAGTTTGCTCGACGACGAGTTTCGCGCCGCAAGCCTGGAAGATCATCAAGAGCCGAGATACGGCCGGCATTTCGGCGCCGATGTACGCAATCACAGTGTTGGGATTTGCGCTTTGGCTGACCTTCGGGCTTATCAAAAAGGAATGGCCGATCGTTATCACCAATGGCGTCTGCCTGATCCTGTCGACATTTATCCTGTCGATGACGCTCCTTCCGCGCACTAAGAAGGACGCCGTGGCAAACGCTCTGGATCCTGCCGAGCCGACAGAGCAGTGAGCAGTAGACAGTTCACGATCATGCGGTGTCACGACGTCGGGCTGCCCCTCCGGATTGCTCGGCATCTCTCTGCCGCTCAATCTCCTCTGGCTCTTTCTGATCGATCGTGGTCACCTCGTCTCGGGCAGCGCCGTTGGCGTGGATGAGTTCGTCCAGCTTGGCCTGAATCGCCTGCGTGTCCCGGTGCTCAGCGCGCTGGATGAAGAGCGTCATCGCCCACGTGGCCAATGTAGCGGCGCCATGCCAGTCGAGGCTTTCCCGCTCGAAAATTGCCCACAGGGCGCCGTAGCCCAGCAAGATCAAAAACGCCCATGGCCGCGCAGAGAGCGTGCCCAGTTTTGTAAGGATGCTTCCGACGTCCATGCTTCTGCCTCCGGTGAGGGGGTGGCCGCTCTATTTCGCCGTCAACGATCAATCCGAAGGAAGGTCACGTCACGGAATGAAGCCGGGCCTGTTCGAGAGCGGGCCGGAGCATTTGGCGAAAGAGCTGGCTGGTCGCCGAGGCCGAGCGACGAATGTCATAATAAGCTTGAGCCCTGACGACGCTCTTTGCCGACATGTCTTTCAGACGCTTCGGCTGTCCGATCAGGGCCAACGCTGCCTGCGCGACACCTTCCCAATCGCCCGCGTATTCGGACACAATCCCCGGCCATTCGCTTGTTCCTATAAGAATTCCCGTCTCTCCGGTTTCGATGATTTCCGGGACCCCCCCGACCCCGATTGCGACCACCGGCACGCCGGAGGCCATGGCCTCCAGGATCGCCAGGGGCATGGCGTCGGCGCGCGACGTATGCAGCATCATGTCGAGCGACGGATAAGCCTTATTTGGTCGCGGCCAAAGGCCCGCCATGTGGAAATGCGCGCTTATGCCTGCACGGCCTGCCGCCTCTGCTAGCTCGGTTTCCATCACACCGGTACCGATCATGGCAAAGTGGATGTCGGGCCGGCGCTGCAAAATATACTCGGCCGCCTTGAGGAATTTGTCGGGACCTTTTTCCCACGCGAGGCGACCGACAAAACCGATCAGGAAATCGTCGGTACCAATGTTGATGGCCCGACGAAAGTCCGCGGGATCCGCCGACTGGGGATTGTATGTCGACAGATCGACGCCATTGGGGACCAGGCTGACGGCATCGGGCGCAAGCCCGACCGCCATAGCCTGCGACCATGCTTCCCTACAGACGACGATCGTGTGGCTGCCGGTGTTGCGTACGACGCTGATTTCCTGCGGTTGCAGGCTCATGCCATGCAGCGTCGCCACGGTTGGTGTTCCGGTCAGTTTACCGGCAATCGCGGTCGCCGTGTGCGCGTTCATGAGATGGGCGTGAAGCAGATGGACGCCATGCTGTCGCACGAGCGTGCAGATCAACTCGATTGTCCGCCATGGGCGGTCGTCGCGCAGAGGCGCGATGAAGACGTCGCGGCCCTCGATGCGCAGCGCCTTGGTGAACGCGCTCTCGAAGGGACACAACAGCGACACCTTGTATTCTTCCGCCGGCAGGCAGGCGATGAGATTGCGGACGTAGTTTTCCATGCCGCCGACGATCGCATTTCCCAAGACTTCCAGAACGTGGATCTGTTCGCCGGGTTTGGCCACGATGTGCGGGGCGCGTGTCATGAGGCGGGACTGTCTTCGGCGGATTGGTCGAGGCGCAGCCATTCCGATGCCGTGTAGCTCATGATCGTCTTGCGATCCGATACGCTCACCTCAAGACGATCGAAGATGTCCATCACCTCGTCGATTGCCGCCCGTATGTGACTCCCCTCGCATGGAAGGAAACGGTCGCTTCCGAATTGGATGGACCGCGGACCTATGACGTCGATTGCCTTGCGGAAGACGTCTTCGCGATAGATCGGTGGCGGCCCAAAGGAGATATCGAAACGAAACTGGCTCTCAGCCGGGTCGATCCCATTGATGCGATCGATCACCCCGACGGCGTTCGCCTCATCGCACCAGGGCCAGCCGAGGTGCGCCAGCGTTACCCTCAGACCAGGGTAATCCCTGACAGCTTCGTAGAAGCTGGGCCGGCAAAACCGTCCGGAGCGTCCGTCAATGAAGATGCCACTGTGGAACAGGATCGGCAGATCAAGCCGGGCCGCGACTTCGTAGACCCGATGCGCACAATCATCGTAAGGATACCATCCGGTAGGCACCATCTTCAAAGCACGGATACCTGGCAACTCGGCGGCGCGCTCAAGATCTTCGGCCGCATCATCGTGGAGAGGATTGACGACAGCAAAGCCCACGAGCCGATCCGTGTGTGCCTTAAGCAGGTCCGATAGATATCGATTGCCCGCCCTCAGCGAGCCGGCGTCGGCGAGCGAATAGGGCGGTGTCAGAAACGGGGCGAGCAGGAACGCCACGTCCACGTCGGCCTGATCGAGCGTGTGCAGCACGCCCGCCGTTGTCTCCTGGCCTGTCGTGTGGAGATGCGCGTCTATGATCATGAGTGGTCTCCCTGTTCGACAACGAGCATGATCGTGCCGCGTTCCCGGAAATCGTACGCCGACATTCTATTGAGGGTCGGCATCCGCTAGCCGCGAGGTGCACATGGCAGGCTGAGCCAGGGGCTTGATGCGGGTGAGGGTGGGCTGTTCACGATGGAACACTGTATTCGAAGACGCTGGCACTCGCCTCGTCGACGACCCGGTACCAGCGCAAATGCTGCCCGCGCTCAATAAATGGACCCGCGACGATCTGCTCCAAAGCATCGACAGGGTCATGTCCGTTCACTGCATGGCTGGCGACGAGTTCGTCGCCCATCATCTCGTCGATCTGGTACCGGATTGTTCGTGCAGAAGTGCCCATCGAACGCAATCTCGCAGATCGGACGAAGTTCCGTCCCGCGTGCACGCTCACGGCTGAAGGACGCCCACGTGCATAAAAGACAGTCGCGGAAGTGTTGACCTTGGCCTACACGACGCGGGTGGGCATCGACTTGGATGCCCTGATCCCCGTTATCACCGGATATAGCGGGTCAATGACGTCGAGGTCGGCGCGATCAATCTCTTCAAAGGCCATGCCTTGCAGGAAGGCCGTCGCTGCCAGGACATTGCCAAACTGTTCGGCCACGACTCCGGCACGCCCGAACCGTTCCTCGAACAGGCGTCGGGCGGCGCTCTGCGTCATAGCCCAGAACCACTTTTCAGGACCATCCAGCGCGTCGATCGGCGTAATGCCAGGAACGGTGGCCAGCACGACCCCACCAGGCGCCAGCGCTCGATGGACGGTCGCCAAGGCCCCACGGATGTCATAGATCATGTGGAGGGTCTGAGTGACGATCATGCAGTCGAAGCATGCTGCCTCGATGTCTTCCTCACGCTGGAGGTCGCACTTGATTGTGGCGCACGGATTGGCGCTTTCTGGAGAATCGATGATGTCGGACCGCACCACGCGCTCCCCGCCGAAACGTCTCGTGTAGACGTCATCCCCAATCTCGGCGACGCGGCCCTTGATGTCGCCGGCGTGCCGTTCCAGAAAGCTTTCGATATAATAGCGATCAAGCGGCCTGCCACGATCGCCACCAAATGCGCGGCTCAATGGCTCGATGAAGTTCAGATCTCCGAAGTCCACCATTCCCGGAGCGGGGAAATGCTGGCGTACTTTCATCATTGGGGTCTCCATTTCCAGCATTGGGGCCGATGCAAGATATCCCGGTGCCGATAGCCGAACGGAGAGATAGCTCACCGCTACAATTTCCAAACAGTCAAACATGAGCGCATGCGCCGGCGCTGATCGGCGTCATGTCCACTGAACTCAGCGCGGCGGCCCAAGTTCCTGCTGTGGACGTTGCTTCCGCGTGCCTCCTTGTTACGCTGGGGAAAGCCCCATCCATTCCCTAGAAGTACCAGCTGAGCCGAGTCATGGAAGCGGCACAAAGGTATGCTTTTGCCAACAGGCTTAACTCTAGGGTGGCCGATAGTCTTGTCGGGCAGTGATAGTTTTAGTTGATCCGGGGGCATGCAAATCGCCGGCATTGTCTCCGGTGGCGCCCCAGGGTTGATGCCTGAAAGGGATCAAGCAACGAAGCTTTCAGCCTGGACCGAGCGCTCGGTCCCTATGGTCAGCCTGCCGAAACTATATTGATTGCCTGGTCCAGAGTGCAGCATCTCGAGCGAACCGCGTTCGCCATCGATAACCAGATCGAGAAAAGCATGGCACATGTCGATGGTCGGCGCGGTCGAATTGACCTGGAGCAGGAGCTCGGTGCTGTCGGGATAGTGGCATACGAGCCTGATTGTCGAGGCGGCATCCTTGCGGGAGCCTTGCCCTTCCACGCGGATCGCCGCCCATGCGCGCTGATCCGCGATGGATGCCTTAACCCGGGCTGCGGCCGCCGCGACTACCGTAAGCCTGCGCAAAGCGCAGCATTCCTCGATGGTCGAGATTGTGCGGCCGAAACCCACGAGGAGGAGGGGTCGTGCCTCACACGTCCCGGATGCATGCTCCTCCCTCCACCAGCCTCGCCCATCAAGAACGGGATGGTCAACGGCCCCCCGCGCGGCCAGTTGTGCAATCGTCTGTGCAAGGGCGGTTGGCCGGGCGACGCCGCCCCGAACGTCGAACGCTCCGCTTTCATAAAATCCGCTCCGCGCGGTCAGCAAAGAGTTCCAGTCGACAGCGCCGAAGACGGACCAAGCCGTCACCGCGCGGACATCGATGCCGCGAGCCCTGGCCTCCTGCGCCGCCTTCCATCCCTCCGCCAGCCAGCGAACCTGCTCGTCGCGGGTCGATCCATTGTGCAGTTCAGTGATCGCGATCGGTAAGCGGTAGCGTTGCCAGACTTCGTCGATCCGATGGCCCAACTCCGCCTCCTGGCGGCGATCGGACCGGACTGCTGCGCTATCGACATAGGCGTCGATGCCATTCCCGCCGACGCGTTCGTGCTCATAGCGGTCGACATTGTCGTCGAGCATCCGGTCGCTTGTCAGGTAATAGTCGAGGCCGATCATGTCCGGTACGCATGGCTCGGCCGCAAGCGATGACAAATCCGCAGCACGGACTCCTGCTTCCAGGAGCCGGCCATGGAAAGGGTGTCGATGATCGACGCGCCCGGCCAGCAAATCCAGAGCCAACCAGCGCCGTTCATTTTCATGGTCTGCCTGATAGGCCAGAGCTTCGGTT
The DNA here is from genome assembly GCF_004791165.1 of Mesorhizobium sp. M8A.F.Ca.ET.218.01.1.1. Lineage (GTDB taxonomy): Bacteria > Pseudomonadota > Alphaproteobacteria > Rhizobiales > Rhizobiaceae > Mesorhizobium. Next base: position 64,092 of record NZ_SRUZ01000003.1, read on the forward strand.
GAAAACACCCGCCCGACATCCTCCGTCTGTACCAGACCCGCCGCTGGCGTCAGGCTGCGAATCGCCCTCATCGCCCATGCGGTCGCCAGGCATTGGGCGACAGTCAATTGGAAGCAAATCGCCTCGCTCGAACCGTGCGGATGCCAGAGGCCGTAGAGCCCGCTCAGGCGCGCCGTGGTCAGCGGCTCATTGATGGGTGTGTAAAGCTTCAACCAGGGATAGCGCTGGGCAACCGCCCCCGCATAACGCGCGAAACTCCCCGGAAAATCGGGATCCAGAATGTCCAGCCAAGGCGGGCCGCTGCCATGGTGCAACAGGCCGGCAACCGGCTCGATACCAAGTTCCCTGAGACGACGGAGTCTGGCATCCGTCCAGCTCCAGTCATAGGAGCCGGGCGTGCGTTCAACCAGTTCCCACAACACCGGATAGCGAAGTGTTCGGATCCCGAGTGCCGCAATCAGCTCAAGGTCCTCGGTCCGATGCAGATGCCCGGTTTCCGACAATTGATCGCGCACGATTGGGCCGACGCGAACATGGCTGCATTCCACACCCCCCCACATTTCGAGCGGCCCATTCATTCCGCTGCCTCGACCGCGGTCGACGCGCCCGCAGCCAGCTGCCTCTGAATCCGTCCAAAGGTGGCAAGGGCCTGACCTACGACTTGGTCCATGTTGTAATATCGGTATGTCGCCAGGCGGCCGACAAACCAGACGTCGCGGACTTCGGCCGCAAGCGCTTCGTACCGCTTATAAAGCACTTCGTTTTCGGCTCGCGGCACCGGATAATAGGGGTCACCGACATCAGTCGGATACTCATAAGTGAGGCTGGTCTTCGTGCTTTGCTGGCCGGTGAGGTGCTTGTATTCTGTGATGCGCGTATACGCTTCGGTCTGGGGATAATTCACGACAGCGACAGGCTGGAACTGCTCTTGATCCAGCGTGATGTGGTCGAACCGCAGTGACCGATAGGGCAGCGCGCCAAGCCTCCAGTCGAAATACTCATCGACCGGTCCGGTATAGATCATCCGGCGAAACGGGATGCTTGCCCTGACGTCGCGATAATCCGTCTGCAGCATGATCTTGATATTGGGATGGTCCAGCATGCGCTGAAACATGCGCGTGTATCCTTCGGCGGGCATTTGCTGGAAGCTGTCGCCGAAATACCGATCGTCTCGATTGGTTCGCGTCGGAACGCGCGCCGTCACCGATTTGCTGAGCTGAGACGGGTCCACCCCCCACTGCTTTCGAGTATAGCCCTGAAAGAATTTCTCATAGAGCTCGCGGCCGACTGTGCTGACGACGACATCCTCGGCGGTGCGGATTTCTTCGACCCGCTCGCGGCGAGCGGCAAAGAACCCTTCCAGCGCCTCCGACGTCAAATCGAGATCGTAAAGCCGGTTGATCGTATCGAGGTTGATCGGAATGGGCAGCAGCTTTCCGTCGACTTGTGACAGGACGCGATGCTCGTATGGCCGCCACGCGGTGAACTGGGAGAGATACTCGACGATGGACTGGGCATTGGTGTGAAAGATGTGCGGTCCGTATCGATGGATCAGGATACCAGCCTCATTGTAGCAATCGAAAGCGTTGCCGCCGATGTGACTGCGTCGGTCGATCAGCAGCACAGTTTCATTTCGCTGGGAAGCGATGCGCTCGGCCAACACACTGCCGGCAAAGCCGGCACCCACGATCATCCAGTCAAACATTATCAAGCGCTCCGTCTGAACGCGACGACGTTCTTCCTCGAATGGGCGTGCTCGAGGTGTCCGGCCATTGCGACCCAGGTCTTCTCCCACGACATGTCGACGAGGTAAGCGTCGACACGGGAGAGCCAGCTGTCGCGTGGTCGGGCCAGGACGGATCGGATTTTCACCTCGGCATCGCTTGCATCGATGATCTCAACCAGACCTTTGGCGCCGTAGGTTCGTACGACATCAACGATCGCGGTGGAGACCAGCGGAACGCCGGCGGCGAGAAATTCCGGGGTCTTCGTGGGACTGATGTAGCGGGTGGCCGCATTGAGCGCGAACGGCATCCACCCCGCATCCCAATGCCTGAGATAGTTCGGCAAATCTGCATAATCCTTGCCGCCAAGCCAATGGATGTTGGCGGCTCGCGGAAGGCTGTCGCGATCGATCTTGACGACCGGCCCGAGCATGACGAAATGGATGTCGGGCATGCCGCGGGCTCCCTGGGCCACCAGGCCGACGTCGAGCCTTTCGTCGATGACCCCAAAATAGCCTACCCGTGGATGGGGAATCTGGATCTGGTCGTGCGGGTCCTCTCCGGTCGCCCTTGCCTGATGAAAGTGTGTGAAGTCGATGCTGCTCGGAAATGGAAATATCGAGCGGTGCAGGCCGCGCTTGGCTTCGTAAAGGCTTTGGCCGCCGGTGAAGACGATATCGGCGCGTTCGAGAAGTTTCCGCTCCATCTGGATCAGTTCAGGCGGAGCGTTCTTGAACGCGGAAAGCTCGTCCATGCAGTCGTAGACACACACGTCGCATAGGACGTGGTCGCTGAACTGCAGCGCCATCGGCGTGTAGTACCACAGTGTAAGCAGGTGTTGGGGCGTCGCCGCGATGAGCTGGTCAACGAAATTTCGCTGGATCTTTGTGGCATCCGCCGGATCTGTCCCGAGCGGTAGGATCGGCGTCACGACTGTGATGGATGGCGAGATCAGATCGGCTCGCATCGAGGCCTTCGCGACAGACTCGAAGATGGGCTCCTCGAAATAAACGACCTTCTGGGATTTCGAAGCGAGAGTCAGAATGTGTTGAGGACGCTGGTACACGAAATTCCATCGCAAATGAGAGAAGCACAATAACAGAGAGGAATCAGATGAAGTTACATGGTCCTTCGCTACTGCCCGGTTTTTCATTTAAGCGTCCCTTAATTCTGTGAAGAAATTCTATTAGGCGTGGCCGTACAACAAATGTTAATAACGGCCTTAAGATGTGATGTCAGCTAAGGGGCTAACTTGGCTAAGCGACACTCGTTCCGCTGCTGAATTGAATTCGATGCCCCTGAGCGAGCGGCAAGTCCGAACGCCGCCCGGGCTGGACCTGCGCAACGCAGCGGGTTCCCGTTGCGCCTGTTCGCGCAACGGTAGAAACTCGCCTGGTGAAACCGATTCTGCCCAGCGCAGTTGTCGGCAAAATCGAAGTTTTAACGAGGGACTGATGTCAGTCACTTTTGAAACAAATGTCTTCCCATTGTTTCAGCCGACGAACGTCGATGATGTGAAGGACCCGTGCCCGGTTTTCGATGGGCACCGATGGCACATGTTCGGATCAAGTGGCACGGTGACGAACGAGACGTGGAGGATTCTCCATGCCTCCGCGCCTGGGATGGAGGGGCCATGGACCGAGCATGAACCGATCGTGCTGTCGCTCGTCGGATCGGGGGTGGCGGCCCCCGGTGTGATCTTCGAGGCCGGCGTCTTTCATATGTTCATCCAGACCGAGTTCATGAAATCGGGCGGCCGCTGTGAGCATGTTGTCTCGGACAACGGCTTCGATTGGACCCTGCTGGGGTCCGCGATCGATGCACTTCCCGGTACGGATGAGGACGGAATCTACGATCCGCATCCGGCCCTCATCGGTGGCAAGCGCTATATCGTCTATTCAGGCATGCCACGGTTTACCAAGGTTCCGCAGCCCGACATTTATCTCGCGCGCAGCCAGTCGGATTCGTGGTTTGGGCCCTGGAAGCGGGTTGGCAAGATACTCGACCATGCCGACTTGCCTCACCACAATTCGCGTGAGCACCCTGACTATGAATGGGGCATCGAGGGTGCGCAGCTTGTCGAGTTGCCGGGCGGCCGCATTCTGCTCAACGCCACATGCTTTCTCCCCGAAGGGCCCCGCGGCAGCCGCCAGCGGGTCTTTTTCGCGCTCGCCGAGCAGGTCGAGGGCCCTTACCGCACGGTCGGGCCGGTTCTTGACCCTGGAGAACCAGGTGAAAATGGGCATTCGACCGTCGTCATCGAGGGCAATCGGCTGGTGCTTTTCTACCAGAGCCGCAGGGCCGCGACAGGTCATCGCTGGCGGTACGGTGTCGCAAAGTGCGACCTGGCAAGACAGGCATGGTCCAACGTGGCTTGATTTCACCCATCAACGCTGGACCCAACGCCCTCATTCGGGAAACCAAGCCGAACACCAACGTCACTTCGCCCGCTCTCTGCTTGCGTCACTGATCTTGCCGCGGACGGCCTTTTCGGTTTCCGAGCCAGCGGTTTGGACGACGTCAGCAACTGTGTCGATGATCGAAGCAGGATCGGTACTGAAGCCCTTTTTGTCGGCCTCGTCCTTGACTGTCTGGTAGGCTTGAGCGGCAACATCCTTGGCGCCTTCCACGCCTTGATGGAGCAACTCGTTCGCCTTGTCGCGGACCGCGTCGCTTGTTTTACCGATCTGTTGATCCTCGAAATCGGTGCGTGGAAGCATTGCTCCTACTGCCGTCCCGAACGCCAGGCCCACCGCCGCCAGCACCAGCGGTTCCTGGCGAATCAGATCCACCGCCGCAGCGGTTGCCTTGCTGGCCTGATCAACGGTGCTCGCACCATATTGGCTTGCGCTGTCCGAAACACTCGAAGCAGCCCCGGCCATGGACGACCGCACGCCATCCGCCGCATCTTCGACGATCGATTTCGCCTTGTCGATTGCGCCCGACAAGGCGCCGGACACGCCGCTTGTCAGGCCCTCGGTGTCGAAAGGACGATCCACGGCCCCGAGATCATCCGCGAAGTCGGGACGCACCGTCGAGCGGGGGGCACCATTGACCGCAGATGGCTTCTGCGCTCCTTGTCCCGCCATCAGCCACATCAACCCCACGCCGACGAGAGCGACGGGAAGCGGATTGGCACCAACCTGGGACTTGAGGGCGCCGAGCATCGAGCTGCTATCGCCACTTGCAAAGAGCCCTGAGAACTCGTCGATGAGTTGGCCTGGCGTCATTTTGTTGCGAATGGATTCAGCGGTGTCGGAAACGTTGGCCCGCGCGATTTCGGCCTCACGTTGAAGTTCGGCGGATGTTTTCTCGATCATTTGACTTGGTCCTTGATTATCTTTGCGTCGCTCTTCAGCTGCGCGGCGGTGCGATCCGGCGTTAATTCGGATGGTTTCATATTCGCGGAGCCTGTCTTCACCAAGAAGAGGCCGAGGACGGCGACTACGATGCCGACCAGCAGCGACGACCATCCGGGTCCGAGAGGGGTCTTCGAGAGCGCGATCACCAGGGCCTGTAAAAGCACCATCAAGGCGGCCAGAAGGCAAATGGCGCCGCCCAGAACCTCGATTGCACCCGCGCCAGCTTTTTCGGCCTTTTCCGAGAGCTCAGTCCTGAGCAGCCTGCCCTCGGTCTGGACCAACGTAACAACCTGCTGCGACAGATCTCCGATCAGCGTCATCAGGCTTCGGTCCTCTTGGCTGCCGGGGGTCATGGCGTATGCCTCCCGGCTGCCACATCGGATTGGGGACGATCTTTAGCGTGGGCATCCGCCGACGAGCTTTTGATCAAGCGACCCAATGCCAGACCCGCGAGCATTGCTCCACCGAACAGCGCCGCCGGATTGCTGCCACCGAAAGCGCGGACTTCGGCCAGGACTTCTTCGAAGGGCTTGTCGTTGAGCGATGCGGACATACGCTCAAGACTGCCGGCTGCTTCAAGGGCAAATTTTGCCGCCGCTTTCTGGTCGCTGTTGGCCAGGTGCTCACTGGCCGCGCGGACGGCGCCGCCAAGCGCGGCGACCGCACCCGTCAGGGTATTCTGTGCAAGCTGGGCCTTGTCGAATAGCGCTTCCTTGCCTTCTGCGGCCACGTCCTTGGCTTTCCGGGAAATATCTTCCTTGGCCGAGCCAAGAATGTCGGAGGCCACGCGCCCCGCCTCGTCGGCGCGGCCGGCAATTTCTCGCTGGGCCTGCGAGAAATCGGGGTTAGGTTTCGGTTCAGATGCCATGCCAGTCTCCCATGTCGGGCCAACCATCAGTGGAGGCCTAGAAACGAAAGGATCGCGAGCACGACGACCACCAATCCGATCAGATAAATGACACCGTTCATGTGCGTGTTCCTCCTGACGGGGCAACTTGCCATTTCCTCAAACGTTCCGGCGTTCGCTTATTTATGGTGTCGGCTTGAGGTACATTGAGAGTTTCGTTACTTCCGCTTGCTCGACCATGAACCTTGGCGACTTTTGAAAGGCAGGTACGGAAGAGTTGGGGCTTGGATCACCGAGCAAAGCATGCGCGCGGCCGGGTCACGTCCGCATAGGCGAAGACCGCAACTGCATCGCCAGGCCCATCCCGGGTCAAAGCGGAGAAGCCAGCGTCAGCCTGTCCGCCCACGCCATGGCGACAGTACCGCCATCTCCGGATCGATCATCTAGACCGCCAGGAACGGCAAGCCAGCCATAGATTTGGACGAAAAAGGGTAGCGTCAAAGTTTTGAATTTTCAGCCACGCGCTTTTGTAAGAGCCGCTTGCCCGCTACTCCTCTGCCATCGGATTGGCATCGCTGATGTGGACTACACGGTCGCCGAATCCACACGCGCGCCACTGAGAAGATTTATCGGAAGGGCAACATATTTGCGCAACATCTGGCGGCGTGCGCACTTACCGAGAACAACGATCTTGGCCAGTTCACCGCTGCGGCGGTCGAAGGACCGCTTAGCGAAATCATGGGCGAGCCGTACGAGGTTTCCGCGTTCTCGTTCACCTAAATCAGATGACCAATCCTGAACGCGGTAGCGTGCTTAGAAAGACCGGGGCGCGCCGCACGTTTCAGCACCACTTTTCGGCACGTCGTTCTGGCGTCATGTTTGCAGCACGCTTCTTGCCGCCTTTGGCGCCAAGGATTTTGGCTGCCTTGGCATCGGCATCCTGCGCGTCGTCGCCTTCCTCGCCGGTGGCAAGGCGCATGACGCGGACGGCATTGCCGATGACGTCGGTGGGTCTCTTCTGGCCTTTAAGTCCGGTGGGCATTAATAATCCTTCGCCTCTAAGCTCGTGACGATCTTTTGGAGCGCCTCAATCGTTCGCTCGTAGTGGGCAATGGCGTCGTCGTTTAGGCTGGTGAGCCTTCCGCTTGGAGACGCGTTGCCAATCGTCGCGGTGTCCGCGTGCATTATCCGAATAGTCGCTTGGAGGTATTCGATTTCGTCCTTGAGACGACTGATCATATCTTCGCGCCAGCTCATCGGCTCCTCATGCTTTCCATTAAGCATATAGGCGTTTACGCAATTCGGCCAAACGAATCAGGCGTTTGCGCAAATTTCAAACTGAGACACTCCCCATCGTCAATCGAGATAACATCCGCATCTGCGGTTTCAGGAACGTTGTTTGCGATCCATCGGTGGAGGAAGTTGATGGCGCGGGTGCTCATCTGGCGATAAGCTCACCATCACTGTTCGGTTCCGGGTCAAGATCAAAGACAAATATAGGCGGTTGCGTTCACAGAATAGCGTCAGGCACGCCCGCCGCCCGGTTCTTGGCTCACCGGCGGACATAGGCGAAGGTCCGCTTTTCCCCTTCGATCTCCGTCACACGCAGCCAGTCGTTTTCCTGCCGCCTGAAGGTAACAGGCTGGCCGATGTGGGTTTCAGCGGCTTTGAATGGCAACTGTGCCATGACCATGGTCGAAGATACCACTGATCCGGCCGCCATAATCTCAACCCGATACTGCGGCATCTCGCGCCCCCGCGATTGATAGCCACTCAACCGCGATTCAATCAGCTTGTCCTAAAATGGTTCCGAGGCCTGGACACGTCTTGCAACGAAGCAAGGCGATGCGCGTTGCGGTCGATCGCAGGTGAGAGACCGCCGAAAAAATAAGTTGGGGTATCAGGATCGAAGGCGCGTGAGCGGCGATGAAGAATACTGGCCGTCCAGGTTGTACCGTCAGCGCGGCCTGCGAAGCCATTGCCTGCCGGCTCACGTTTATGCGCCTGCGGAACCTTCCTGCTGAGAATAAATTGAGCCACGGCGGCCGGTTCCCCTCCGTGGAAATTGCCGGGACCAAAGACCCAATCTTGGTCGGCCCGCGCCCCCCCGAGGTGGCGCGGGCTCTCCGAGCCGTTGATTGACGGACATTTCTCGGATCGACCGCCTGCCCGCGGAAGCTCGGACCACGCAGCGTGCCGTTTCCAGCTTGATCATCGACTAGCCTTGAGCGCTTTGGCTTCTCGTTCCAGCGTCTCGCGGTGGCTACCGTGCTTTGCAACCAACTCGCGGACTTGCGGGATGACAGGCCGAACTTGCTGGCGAAACAGCCGACCTACTCCAACAGCCAAATCCGCGAGATTGTTCGCTGGTCGGCATGGATCGTTCGTCAATCTGCGAGTCCGATCGCCTGCGCGAGGGCAACGATTAGGCCCAGGACCTATCGTTGTGGCCTTTGGACGTGGGGTCGTGTCGGACCGCTTTTCACTCCACGCCCGTCCACGAAGATCTGTCCAAAGGGAACTAATAACCGATCGGTTAGTTCCAGTGGATGAACCTGAGTCAACTTTCATCGGACCTCGATAAGGCGTTCGCATCGCTGGCGGACCCCACACGCCGCGCCATTCTGGAGCGGCTGACGCACGAGGGGGAAGTCGCCGTCGGAGAGTTGGCTGAACGCTTCCCGACCTCGCTGACAGCAGTGATCAAGCATATCGACGTGTTGTGTGACGCGGGTTTGGTACGACGTACACGCCGTGGCCGAAACGTCTGCTGCAGTCTCGTGCCGGCCCCAATGGCCGAAGCCAAGGCGTGGCTGGAGCGCAACCTCGCCTTTTGGAACTCTAGCTTCGACAGGCTCGGCGAAATCGTGGACGGAGACAAGGAATGAAGGGGGCAAAGCTTCAGATCGTTCGACGCTTTCGAGCATCGCCGGAAAAGGTCTTTGCAGCATGTACCAATCCTTCTGTCATGGCTCGCTGGTTCGGGCCAAAGGATTTTCGCGTGATTGAACTGAACGCCGACGTGCGAAAAGACGGCACTTTCGCCTTCCGCATGGTTGGGCCGCCTGGTGAGATGGCGGCTGAAGGGACCTATGAGGTTGTCGAGCGGCCGACACGGCTGGTGCATACGTGGCGCTGGACGGACGGGCCGGCAGCGTTTCCTCCAGATGGCATCGTGTCCCGCATTAGCTATGATTTCTCCGCTGACGGCACGGGCACACGCCTGACCTTCACGCAGGAGGGTCTCCGCGACCAGGATGAGGCCGATAGTCACGAGCAGGGTTGGGACGAGGCGCTCGACAAACTTGGAGCGATCCTTGGGGAACCGGCATGATCTCAGTCTCTAGCATGAACGCGGGCAAGCGGCCCGAGTTTCTTACGGATTCGCAGGAGGCGATGAAATCCGGGCGCGCCGGGCTCGGGCGCCGGTAACGTCGTCGTCTCTGCGGATCCGTTCGAGGACGTCCGCGTGAACGTCTAGGAGGAAGGGGACTCGGCGAAAGCGATGCTCGCATTTGGCGGTGGTGGTTCCGAGAGCGCAATGACGGAAGTGATCGTCAACGCCTGTGTACGTCGACACTCAGTAGGGAAAAGCGGTCCAGCCTGAGAGGCCTGAAGGACAAGAGTGTTCGAAACAGCAGTGAGGAGATCCCTGACTATGGAAGCAATTCAGCTCTCACGCCGCTCGCTGCTTCGCAGCGCCGCTCTATCGCTGGCCTTTAGCGCGATGCCCGCCTTCGCGAAGCAGCCGGACGAGTTCTCGCCATTTTCCTTCCACGCCCCTGATGACGTGCTGAGCGACTTGAAACGGAGGCTTCAAACAGTTCGCTTCCCGGAAGCAGCCACCGAGCCCGGCTTTGCCCAAGGTCCCCAAATTGAAAAGCTGCAGGTACTGACAACATATTGGCGCGACCGATATGACTGGCGTCGGACCGAAGTCCGTCTGAACGGTTGGCCGCAGTTTAAGACCGAGATCGACGGGCTTGGCATTCACTTCCTCCATGTGCGCTCGAAGCAGGAGAACGCGCTTCCGATCATTCTCACGCATGGCTGGCCAAGCACCATCCTGTTATTCCAAGAGATCATCGAACCCCTGACCGATCCGACAGCGCATGGCGGCAAAGCTGAAGACGCTTTTCACGTGGTCATCCCTTCGCTACCGGGCTTCGGCTTCTCGGATAAGCCAAGTGAGCCTGGTTGGAACGCTGGCCGCACGGCGCGCGGCTGGACGGAACTGATGCAACGGCTCGGCTATGGCCGTTATGTCGCGCAAGGCGGAGATTGGGGTGCCTTTGTCACAACGGCCCTCGCACAGCAGAAGCCGCAAGGGCTGGAGGCGATCCATCTGAACTTCGCTCAGACCATTCCGGACAGAATTCCGGAGAAACTGGAGCCTGACCAGAAGAAGGCCGTGGATGCATTCAAAAAATTCCAGGAGACCGGCTTCGGCTACGCCATGCTACAGGCGACCAAGCCGCAGTTGGCCGGTTACCTTCTCAGTGACTCACCGATGGCACAGGCGGCCTGGCTATATGACATCTTTGACGGTGGGACCGGAGCCACCGGCAAGCCTGAGGACTTCCTGTCGCTCGATCATATGCTCGACGAGATCACGCTCTATTGGCTTACAAATTCCAGCGCGTCGTCGGCGCGTTTCTATCACGAGCAGGCGGCGATCCTTAAAGGGCGAAACAATCCCGGCGTTGTTGAACTGCCGGTAGGCGTCAGTGTTTTTCCGCACGATCTGCCGCCAGCGAAAAGCTGGGCGCCGTTAGTCTATCCGAACCTGTTCTACTGGAACGAGCTCAACCAAGGTGGACACTTCGCACAGCTCGAGGTGCCTGACCTGTTCGTTGCCGAGCTACGAAGCTGCTTTAGCAAATTTAGATGAGGAGATAGCCATGCTTGGACCGCTTGATGCCGTTAAGATAGCTTTGCAGGCCTATGCCGACAAAGACCGCGACGCGATAGAGGCGGTCATCGGCGATCCCTACAGCTTCACCAGTCCGCTGGACAATGCGCTAAGCCGCAAGACCTACTTCACACGGTGCTGGCCAAACAGTGAAGCCTGCACCGGGATGAAATTTATTCACGGCGCCGAGCAGGGGCACTGGGCTTTCATTGTCTATGAGACCAGCACCGGCGGCAAGACTTTCCGAAACACCGAGCTGCATCGCGTCGAGAACGGTCGCATCCTTGAAACCCAGGTCTATTTCGGTTGGGACGTGCCGCATAAGGCCGAACCGGGCGGCTTCCTGCAAGATGACGCGAGCGGCCACTCCTAACCGCCCGCTGACCTACTTTGAAGGACACAACGACCGCACCTTTGCCGGATGAATCGACCGGAGCCGAAGCAACAATGAACGATCCAAGGGGATATCGAGCGCTCTGCGAATACTCGATCGATCGCCGCTACCCCGCTTGTGCCGTTGGCCCTTCCCGAAGCGCTCCAGGAATTGGGGCTGTCAATCGTGGCATTTCAATCTTGTCCCAATGGGCGGCCTTAGCCCGCCTTCAGCGCAAGGAAATCGCCGGACAAACCTGACCAGGTGTTGGCCTGGACGGGCACGTGGCAATCCGGCAGTCCGACGCACCATCCGTTGCGCTGGCGCTGGCTCGCTGGACGCCGTTAATTGCTTGCACCAGCCTTTCTGAGCGATGCACATGAGATTTTGGACGTCTGAAGGTCCGTTATTGTTCACTCACGAACAAAAGCTGACTCCCCGCTTTCGCCACAACCAGGCGATGCGGGGGCGGTTGAGAATTAGGCCTGCCAAGGCCATTTTGCGCATTCGTTCCGAACCTGAGTACGACTAAGACCCAGGTCTGCAAGCTGATGGTCTTCGAGCTCGGCCAATTGTTCGCGTTGGCAGTGGAGTTGGATCCAGCGCGATACCATCACAATCGCTCCTGTCACATTGTTGACGATGTGACGCACATGTGTCGCCATTGACGGCGAAGGCCTCCGCGCGTCAGTCAGCGGGTGATTGAACATTTCTCATCCTTTCGCGGCATCCATGTTGACCTGTGCCGCTGAAATGCGCCAATCTACGGGCGCGCGCAAAGCATGGTTTCTCGTGCTAGTCTCAATTTTTCTCATGATGTGGTGCGAAATTGGCTCGCCGACTGCCATCGCTCAATGCCCTCAAAGCCTTCGAAGCGGCGGCACGCCATGAGAGCTTCACCAAGGCGGCGGAAGAGCTGTCCGTGACGCAGGGCGCGGTGAGCCATCAGGTGAAGGCGCTGGAGCTCGAATTGGGCCTCCGGCTGTTCGATCGCGAACGTCAAAAGCTGACCATTACGCGGGCCGGGCTCTCCTATCTGGAGGTGGTGCGCGATGCGTTCGATAGCATAGCTCTCGGCACGCAGCGCATCCAGCATCTCTCACGGGCCGGAGCGCTGACCGTCAGCACGTCGCCCGACTTTGCCGCCAAATGGTTGGTCAACCGCCTTGGCCGGTTTGCCGAGACGCATCCAGCCATCGATCTCAGGATTTCCGCAACCATGCATCACGTCGACTTCGCCAGAGAGGATGTCGACCTTGCGGTGCGGCATGGCGATGGCAACTGGCCGGGGCATGAAGTTGTCCGCCTGTCCTCCGAGGAACTGTTCGCGGTCTGCAGTCCCCAGCTGCACCAGAGGATGCGCGAGCCGTCCGATGTGCTGAAATTTCCGTTGCTGCATCTTGATGACCGAAAGGATTGGTCGGAATGGCTCGAGGCCGCTGGCGTGGTCGATGCCGAACTCTCCCACGGACCGGTCTTGAACCGCGCCAGCATGGTCATAGACGCCGCTGTCGACGGCCAGGGCGTCGCTCTCGCCCGCACGACGCTTGCAGCGTGGGACCTCATCAACGGGCGCCTCGTCAGGCCGTTCGCCACGGCTCTGCGATTGTCCAAGACCTACTGGGTCGTGTCTCCCAAGGCGACGTCGATGCTGCCCAAGATCACGACATTCCGCGACTGGCTGTTGGCCGAGGCCGCTGATGACGTACGTCGCCTCAAGACGCCCGTCCCATAGTAGTACTTCCAGGGAGGCGTCGGCGGCAATGACGTGCGATTAGGTCGAATCTAATCCACTACCGCGCTGCATTAAGAAATTGAGAACACAGCTACATATGGTAGTCGCCACCGAAGCGCGCTGGGATCGGGAAAAGGCACTTGTAGCCGAGATTCTCGACCTGTGCGCCAAACTCCGAGGCGAGGGCATGCCGCTGACGCGGTCGGAGGCATCTTGACAGTCCGATGCTCCTTCAGGCAGCGCCGCCAAAGCGGTTGACCCTGAAATCGTCCAGCGGCGTTTCGCAGCGGCCGGTCGTGATGAGCTCGGCCATGACATCGCCGACGCCCGGTCCGAGCTGGAAGCCGTGTCCGCTGAAGCCGAAGGCATGGAACAGGCCGGGCGTCGTCGTCGACCGTCCCATGACCGGCAGCATGTCCCTGACATAGCCCTCGCAACCGGACCATGTGCGGATGATCGTGGCCTGCGCGATGGCCGGCAGCAGCCGCGCGACGGCGCGCAATTGCGCGGGCAGGCGCTTGGGGTCGGTGGCCGCATGGCCGGGATCGAGATCCACCGTCACTCTTTCGGCAGCTCCGCCGAACACGATGTTGCCGCGCTCGACCTGGCGCAGATAGGCGCCATGGTCCTTGTCGCGCGTCCAGATGCCGACCACCGGCAGAATCCGGTGCGGCAGCGGCTCGGTCACGCCCATCTGCGGGCCGCGGGCGTCAAGCGGCACCGCTTCGCCGAACTGCGCGGCGATGCGCGCGCCCCAGGCGCCGGCGGTGTTGAGCAGGTTTTCGGCATCGAATGTGCCTTTTGAGCTGGCGACGGCGAAGCTGGAGCCGGTGTGCCTGATCGTCTGGACCTCCGCGTTCTCGACGATTTCCGCGCCCAGTCTGCGGGCGGCTTCGGCAAAGGCCGGTGCGATCAGCCTGGGATTGCCGCTGCCATCATGCGGCGAGAACGACGCTGCGATCGCGCCGGGGCCGAGGCCTGGAAAACGGGAACGGATTTCATTAGGGCCAAGTTCCTCCAGCTCAAGCCCCCAGGGCCGCGCCGCTTCGGCATAGGCCCGCATGTCGGCAAGGCTTCCCTCGTCGAAGATCAGCCGGATGTGGCCGGTGGCGCGGAATTCGACGTCGCGGCCAAACATTTTTTCGGCCTCGCCCCACAGGCGGAGCGAGCGATGGGCGAGCGGAAGCTGTGATAGATGCCGCCCCGTGCGACGGATGTTGCCGAACGAGGCGACGGTTGCACCGCTGCCGATCCGGTTGCGCTCGACCAACGCCACGCGCGCACCGCGCCTGGCGAGGAAATAGGCCGAAGCTGCTCCCATCAGCCCGCCGCCCAGCACGATCACATCCATAGTCGTTCCTTAGCGCTGACGGCCGATCCTTGGAGCATCCATCTTGTCCGCGCCGTGCTGTTGCGTCAAAGATGGGTTTGGAGAGAAGCCATAAGCCTTACCTATGGAGTGGCCATGCGAGCCCGGCAGCTCGAAGTGTTCATCGCCGTCATGCGCGCCGGCACCGTGACCGCTGGGGCGCGGATGCTGAATATTTCCCAGCCCGCGCTCAGCCAGATCCTGCTCCATGCCGAGGACGAACTCGGCTTCACTTTGTTCGAGCGGGTGAAGGGCCGGCTGCGGCCGACCCCGGAGGCGCTCGAGATATTTCCCGATGCCGAGAGACTGTCGGCTGGACTTGAGGGCTTGCGCCGCAAGACCACTGACTTGCGTCTTGGCCGGGCAGGGCTGGTGCGGGTCGCCGCCTCGCCGCCGCCGGCCATGGCGATATTGCCGCGTGCGTTCACCAAATTCCGGGTCCAGCACCCCAACATGATGCTGCGAGCCCATAGCGCGCCGATCGCCGCGATCGTCGACATGCTTCGCGCCGGCGATGCCAGCCTCGGCATCGCCCTGGACGATCGGCTGCCGCCGGATATCGAGGCTGAGGTAATCGGCAGCGTCGGCTTCGCATGTCTGCTGCCAGCCGGGCATGCCTTGCAGCGGAAAACCGAGCTGACACTCGCCGACCTCGCCGGGGAGGAGTTGATATCCTACCGCGGCAACACCCGTCCCGCCGACGAACTGGCCCACGCAGCCCGCACTCAGGGTGTCAGGTTTTCGCCATCGCTCGAGATCGACGTCTCGATCTCCGCAATCGGCTTTGTCCAGGCCGGCCTGGGCATCGCCTTGGTCGACGCGCTGCTGCCGTGGCACCAGTTTTCCGGGCTCGCGGTCAGGCCGCTGGCTGCCGGACCGGAATTCCCGGTCGCGCTGCTTACCTCACGCGCCCGAGCCCTTTCGCGGGTCGACGAGATGATGCGGGACGAGATTCGCGCGGCCTGTGCCGCCGTGCTGGATGGGCATCGCGCGAACGCATAAGTAAGACTTATATCCTTGCTCATCATCCATCTTGGACCCGCGCCAGCCTGTCATGCCAGCTTGGTTGGCAGACAGGAAGGGGCGCATCATGGATGGTGTCATCGCGGCAGATGAGACGCAAAACGGAGCCGACTGGAAGGTCGGCGTCGATATCGGCGGAACGTTCATCGATTTCTGTGCGCTCGAAGCAAACTCCGGCCGCGTCGCCTCGCTGAAGGTGCTGACGACGCCGGAAGATCCGGGCGCCGAGCTGATGACAGGCCTCGCCCTGCTGGCCGAGCGCGAAGGCTTCGACCCCTCTCACATGACGCGCTTCGTGCACGGCACGACCGTCGGTATCAACACGATCATCCAGCGCAAGGGCGCGCCGATGGCGCTGTTCACCAATGCCGGCTTCGAGGACGTGATCGAACTCGCACGGCTTCGCATGCCGGACATGTATTCGCTGTTCTGCTCGCGGCCGGACCCGCTGATCTCGCGTGACATGGTTTTCGGCATTCCGGCCCGCATGCGCGCCGATGGCAGCGAATCCCTAGCTCCGGACATAGCGATCGTCGAAAGCGCGGTCGCGGCGGCGAAAGCGAAAGGGGCGCAAGGCATCATCGTGTCCTTCCTCCATGCCTGGCGCAACGCCGCGCAGGAGGCCTCCGTCAAGGCGGTGATTACGCGTCTGGCACCGGACCTGTTCGTCTTTACCTCGGCCGAGGTCTGGCCGGTCATCCGTGAGTAC
The DNA here is from genome assembly GCF_004791165.1 of Mesorhizobium sp. M8A.F.Ca.ET.218.01.1.1. GTDB lineage: Bacteria > Pseudomonadota > Alphaproteobacteria > Rhizobiales > Rhizobiaceae > Mesorhizobium. The sequence continues at coordinate 80,146 of NZ_SRUZ01000003.1, forward strand.
GAGCGCAGCTCAACCGCCATTCTCAATGGCTATGTCCATCCGCGCGTCTCGGGCTACCTGACGGCGCTGGAAGAACGACTGAAGGGGCTCGGCGTGCCGGCCCGTCCGATGCTGACGAAGTCGAATGGCGGGCTGATGAACGCCGCCGAGGGCAAGCACGCCTGCGTCAACATGCTTTTGTCGGGAACCGCCTCCGGCGTCATCGGCGCCTCGTGGCTGGCGCGGCAGGCTGGCGAGGCGAGGATTCTTACCCTCGATATCGGCGGCACCTCGGCCGACTTCGCGCTCATCATCGACGGCGAGCCGCAATTCGGCACTGGTGAGCTGATCGGCGAATTTCCGCTCTATATCCCCTCCGTCTCGGTCAGCTCGATCGGCGTCGGCGGCGGCTCGATTGCCAGTGTCGATGTGCAAGGCGTTCTGCGCATCGGCCCGGAATCGGCCGGCTCGACGCCGGGACCGGCCTGCTACGGCCGTGGCGGCGATCGAGCCACGGTGACGGACGCCATGGTCGTGTGCGGATGGCTCGGTCACAGTGAGATGGCCTATGGTCAGCTCCGCATCGATACCGGGTTGGCGCATCGCGCCGTCGGCGAACTCGCGGCGCGGCTTGGCCGGTCGGTCGAGCAAACGGCGCAGGCGATCCTCGACATTGCCGTGTCGGAAATGTTCGTCGAGGTCGAGAAACTCGCCTCGCGCGCCGGCGTCGACTTGCGCGATTTCACGCTGATGCCGTTTGGCGGCGGCGGCCCGATGCTCGGCGCCTTCCTCGCTCGCGAACTCGGCATGAAGCGCGTCATGGCGCCGCGCCGCCCGGGCGTGGTGTCGGCGCTCGGCGGACTGGTGGCGGATCTGCGCGGAGACTTCATCCGCACCATCTTCAGCCCGCTGTCGGCGACGTCGCTTCCCGTCATTCGCGAGGCCTTCGCGGCGCTGGCACAGGAGGGCCGCGACTGGCTCGCGGCGCAGGGGCACGATGCGACCGCAGAGCTCAATCTCTCCTGCGACATGCGCTATCTCGGGCAGACCTATGAGATCGAGGTCGTGCTGTCGCCGCAATGGCTGGCGGACGGCGACGCCGACGCAATCGAACAGGCTTTCCACCGCACCCATGAGCAGCTCTATGATTTCCATGATCCCGAGGGTGCGATCGAGCTTGTGAACATCAGGCTCTCGGCGATAGGCGCGGGGCCGGCGCTCTCCTTTCCCGAGGCTGAAGAGATCGACGTTGCGGCCAGCCCGGCGCGCCGGCTTCCGGTCTATACGGGCCTGGGCGTCGAAACCGTCGATCTCCATGACCGGCAGACCCTTGTACCCGGCAGCACCTTCAACGGGCCTGCGGTGGTGGTGCAGGAAGACACCACTTTCGCCATTCCAGGCGGCGCGCAGGTGCGCGTCGACCGCCACCTTAACCTTCTACTGACCTTCGCGGAGTGACGCCATGTTTGACCGCACAAACCTTCAGGTTCTGGCCAACCATGCCCGCGCGGCGGCCGAGAACATGGCCCATACGCTGCACCGCACCGCGCATTCAGCCTTCGTCAAGGAGACGCAGGATTTCACCGTGATGCTGATGGACCGTTCGGGGGCAACCTTCGCGGTCCCGATGGAACTCGGCGCCACCTGGTATCCCGGGCTTTCCTATCGCCGCGCCATCGCGATGGTGGACGACTACCGGCCGGGGGACGTTGCCTTCACCAACGATCCCTATTCCGGCCATGTCGCCACCCATGCACCCGATACGCATCTGTGGAAGCCAGTCTTCGTCGACGGCGAAATCGTTGCCTGGACCGGAGGTCACATCCACAATACCGACATGGGCGGGGCGGTGCCGGCTTCGCTCAGCCGCGCGCTGACCGAAATCCATCAGGAAGGCATCCGCTTTCCGCCCATGAAGCTCGTCAATGAGGGCGTCTTCGATGAGATGATCCTGCGCATCATGAGCACCAATGTGCGCAAGCCGGATCTCAACATCGGCGACATCAAGGCCCTGGTCGGCGCGCTCAACACCGGCGAGCGCAAGATCCACGCAATGGTGCGGAAGTTCGGCAAGGTTGGCTTCATCGAAGGCGTTGCCGCGCTTCTCGATCATGCGGAGGCGCAGGCGCGCGACGTGCTACGTGCAATGCCCGACGGCACCTGGGAATTCGCCGACTATGCCGACGAGGATTCGGTCGAGGCCAATCCCTGCCGGCTGAAGCTGACGCTGACGATCAGGGGCGACGAGGCGGTGCTCGACTTCACCAGCTCCGATCCTCAGCTCGGCTCGTCGCTCAACGTGCCTTCGGGCGGTGACCCGCGCCACACCATGCTGCTCGTCGGCGTCTACTATGTGCTCTACACGCTCAACCCGAAGATTCTGCTTAACACCGGTCTAACTCGTCCCTTCACCTGCATCACGCCCGAAGGCTCGGTGCTGAACCCGGTCCACCCCGCCGCCGTCGGCATGCGCTCGCTCACCTGCGCCCGGCTGCGCTCGGTCATCTTCGGCGCCTTTTCGCAGGCAGTGCCGGAGCGCCTGCCGGCAGCGCCTGCTGGCAACAACTGCATCGTCAACGTCATGACCACGGACGAGCGCACCAGCCGGAGCGTCATCGCGGCTGTGAACCCGGTTGTCGGCGGCGGCGGCGCCATGCCGCATCGCGATGGCACCAACGGATCGGGCGCCGATGCCGCCTATCTCAAGAACACGCCGATCGAGATCACCGAGACCGAGACCCCGGTCGAATTCGTCAAATACGGGCTCGCCAGGGACAGCGGCGGCGCCGGCCGCTGGCGCGGCGGGCTGGCGACCGAGATGGCGTTTCGAGTCTTTGCACCCGACTCCAGGATCACGGCGCGCAATCGCGACCGCAGCTTCTTCCGCCCCTGGGGCGTGCTCGGCGGCAAGGCGGCTGGCCTGTCGGACATGGTCGTCAACCCTGGGACCGAGCACGAGCGGCGGCTGGGCAACATCGACACAGCGGTTCTGCAGCCCGGCGACATGCTCGCGATCCGATCCGCCGGCGGCGGTGGGCGCGGCAACCCGCTTGAGCGCGAGCCCTGGCGGGTCGCGCAGGATGTGCTGCGCGGCTATCTGTCGCCAGCAGCGGCCGAGCGTGACTATGGCGTCGTCCTCTGCAACGGCGAGGTCGACGAGCAAGCGACGGAGCAATCGCGCGCAGGCAAGGAGGCATCGGCCGGCCATTTCCATTTCGGTCCGGAGCGCGACGGTTACGAAGCACAGTGGACGCCTGCCGCCTATGACCGGCTCCATGCGGTGCTGGATGCGTTGCCGATCCATTGGCGCTTCTTCGCCAAGACGGAGATCTTCCGCCGCATGAAAGGGCGTGCGGGGCCGGAAGGTGTTCGGGCGGCGTTCGATGCGGTCTGCGAACGCTTCCCCGAATTGCCGCGTCCTCGTTCCCTGCAAGAGGCAGCGGAATGAGCACTGCCGGCCGCATCGTCCGGCTGGCGGAGCGCAACCGGGCCGAGGTGCGGTTCGTTCTCGACGGGCAAATGCGTTCCGCTCTTGCTGGCGACACCGTGCTGACCGCCATGCTTGCGTCGGGACATGCCTTGCGGTGCTCCGAGTTCGGCCCAGAGCCACGCGCCGGTTTCTGTCTGATGGGCGCTTGCCAGGATTGCTGGATATGGCAGGAGGAGGGACCGCGCCTGCGCGCATGTTCAACGCCGATCGTGGAAGGCATGCGGCTGCGCACGACGCCGTCGGAGAGCTGGCCGTGAGCGACGCCTCAACGCCGAAGGTCGTGATCGTAGGCGCCGGGCCGGCCGGCATACGGGCTGCCGCGACGCTGGTCGAGGCGGGACTCCATCCAATGGTGATCGACGAAGGGCATCGCGCGGGCGGGCAGATCTATCGGCGTCCACCGGCCGGGTTCGTGCGCACGCCGGAGCAGCTCTATGGGTCGGAGGCGGGGAAGGCGGGCGCGTTGCATGCGCTGTTCGACCGGCTGGCAGAAGAGGGCCGGCTTACGCACCGCGCGGGCAGTTCGGTCATCGCCATGCGCGATGGGCAATTGCACGTGCTGGGGGAGGGCGGCTTGGAACTGGTCTCTTATGACAGCGTGATCCTTGCCACCGGCGCGTCCGACCGCGTCGCACCCATCCCCGGCTGGCAGAACGCCGGCGTCTACAGCCTGGGCGCGGCGCAGATCGCGCTGAAGGCGCAGGGCGTGGCGCTCGGGCGGCGCATCGTGCTCGCGGGATCGGGGCCTCTGCTGACGCTGGTCGGCGCGCAGCTCCTCAAGGCCGGAGCGGATGTGGCGGCGGTGCTGGATACTTCGTCCTGGCGGCAGCAGATACGCGGATTCTCGGGCCTTGCGGCCAGGCCGTTGGTCGCGCTGCGTGGCCTGACTCTGCGGGCGAAGCTCGGCCGCCGCTATCATGCGGGCGTGACGCTGGAGCGCATCGAGGCCGACGGTCAAGGCGTCGCAGCCTTGCGCTGGCGTGACGCCGGCGGCCGGCAGCAGCATACGCCTTGCGACATGATCGGCATGGGCTGGCATCTGCGAGCCGAGACACATCTCGCCGATCTGGTGGGATGTACCTTCATTTATGACGAGCAGTGGCAGCAATGGCTGCCGAAGGCCGACGAAATGGGTCGGGCCGGCAACGGCGTCTACCTTGCCGGCGATGGGGTTCGCCTGCTCGGGGCGGATGGTGCCGAGATCGCGGGACGTTTGGCGGCGGCGGCTTGCCTCTCCGATCTCGGCTATCGGGCCCCTCCCGCCAGCGCCGATCTGCGCAAGCTCGAGCGGCTCGATCTCTTTGCCCGTGGTCTGGCTCGTGCCTTTCCCTGGCCAGCCGCGATGGTGCGGGCGCTTCCCGGCGACGCGGTTGTCTGCCGCTGCGAGAACGTGACTGTCGCAGCTGTGCACGAGGGCGCGGATTTCGGTAGCAGCGAGGCCAACAGGGTCAAGTCGCTTTCACGCGTCGGCATGGGGCGATGCCAGGGGCGCTATTGCCAGTTGGCCGCGGTCGAACTCGTCGCGGCACGAGCCGGCTGCTCGCCAGATGCAGTCGGCAGGTTTCGCGGGCAGGCCCCTGTCCGACCAGCGCCTGTCGGCGCCTTTCTCCGGGAGTACTGATGCGATTGCCAAAGCCGCGCCCGGATGTCGGTATGGATCACATCTCAGAAATCGGCGACCTTGCCCCAGACCGAACCATCGAAGCGGCGCGGATCGTAGGATGTCGCATCGACGATCGGTTCCGACCCGGTCACCAGATCGGCGACCAGATGCCCGGCGCCGGGCCCGATGCCGAAGCCGTGTCCCGAAAAGCCGGCGGCGAGGATGAAACCTGGAACGCTGTGGATCGCGCCAATGGCGGGCACGCCGTCCGGCGTGCTGTCGATATAGCCGGCCCAGGCAGCGTTTATCCTCGTCCGGCGTAATGCCGGCAGCAGTTCGAGCGCGCGGGCATGGGTCAGGCGAATGGTCGACTGATCCGGAGCCGGATCGAGGATGCGCATCCGCTCCATCGGCGTCGGCTGGTCGAGCCGCCAGCGCCGCAGCGTTTCATGGCCCGAACGCACGCCTTGCAAGCCGCCAGGCCCGAGGCTTCGCCAGCGCTTCAGGAACATGGGCACGAACTGCGACGAGAAGCGCAGCTGCTGTGGCGTCACGTCGACGCGTCCGCGTCCGCTAATCGCAAGCGTGTAGCCGCCGTCGCCGCGGCGGGTGGCCGAAATCTTCGCGGTGTGCAGCGCATCCGGCAGGCCCTCCGCGCCGGGCGATACGGACAGGATGGACGAACGCACCGATGCCTGCGGAAAGCGGAAACCGAACTGGTGGCAAAAGGAAGAGGCCCAGGCGCCGCCGGCCATGACAGCGGCCTTGGTTCGGATTGTTCCGCTCTCCGTGACCACGCCGCTCAGGCGGCCGCCCTCGGTCTCGATGCCGCGCGCGGCACAATTCTGGTGCACGCTGCTGCCGAGCTTGACGATGGCGCGGGCGACGGCGGGTGCGGCCCGCGAGGGGTCGGCGGTGCCGTCGGTCGGTGAGAAGACGCCTCCCTTCCAGCTCCGCCCCGTGGCGCGGCCCTGCTCGCTGGCCTCGGCACCGTCGAGCATATGCGTGGTAACGCCGGCCGTTCTGGCGAAGTCGCGCCAGCGCGCCCAGCCGGCCAGTTCCGCCTCGTCATTGCTGAGATAGAGCAGTCCGCAACGGCGAAAGCCGGTGTCTTCGCCGGTCTCCGCCGCAAAACTGTCCCACAGGTCGAGGCTTCTTGTTGCCATCGGCAGCTCGCGGGCGTCGCGGTTTTGCTGGCGGCACCATCCCCAGTTTCTGCTGGACTGCTCGGCGCCGATTCGTCCCTTTTCGACGAGTGCGACCTTCAGGCCGCGACGGGCCATATAGTAGGCGGCGAAGACACCGACGATGCCGGCGCCGATCACCACCACATCTGCCGATTGCGGCAGTTTGCCGGACGTTTCGATTTGCTGCAGCGGCGCGCGCATGGTTCTCTGCCTCGAAGCGCCAGTCTACCGCGTCGCGCAGGCAGCCGCTGCTGCAGTTGCAGTCGAAGCAGAATTTTATTCCGACAGCCGCATTGAAATCGCGAGTCCCTGCGTTTCAAAGCGCTATCCCTCGGATGGACAGGCCAGCGGGCTGTGGTAGTCTCGACGGTCACCAGCAAGGCAGCATTTTGTGCTGCGGTACTGTTCCCCGGAGGCAAATCGTGAAACTGGATCGGATCGATATCAAGATTCTTCACGAACTGCAGAAGAACGGCCGTATCACCAATGTGGAACTGGCCGAGCTGGTGCATCTGTCGCCGAGCCCTTGCCTGATGCGGGTCAAGCGACTGCAGTCGGAGGGCTACATCGAGGGCTATTCGGCGCAGGTCAATATCGGCAAGCTCGGCCAGACGCTGACAGTCTTCACCGAAATCACCTTGAAGAACCATCGCCAGGTCGACTTCGCCCGCTTTCTCGCCGTCGTCGAGAAGATTGAGCAGGTCATCGAATGCCATCTGGTCTCGGGCGGCTACGACTATCTGATGAAATTCGTCACCTCCGGCATCGGCGAGTATCAGTCGATCATGGAGCGCCTCACCGACATGGATATCGGCATCGACAAGTATTTCAGCTTCGTTGTGCTGAAGTCCCCCATCGTCAAGGCGCACATGCCGCTGCCCAGTTTGTTTCCGAGGTGAGGCCCTGTTTCCGAGGTGAGGCCTTACCGCCTCGTCAACGGTGGCCGTACTGGCTGACGAGTTCGGGGTCGCGGACGAGGCCGTCGAGCCATGTCGGGTCGAGCTTCGGCACCGAGGAGAACAGCAGCTTGGAATAGGGGTGGGTGGCTGACTTGACTTTGTCGGGCGTGATCTGCTCCACCCGCTCGCCATTGTACATGACCATGATCTCGTCGCAGATGGCCTCGACGACCGAAAGGTCATGGCTGATGAAGATGTAGGAGAGCCCCAGCTCGCGCTGCAGCTCCTTGAGTAGCTCGATCACCGCGGCCGCCACCACCGTATCGAGCGCCGAGGTGATTTCATCGCAGATGATCAGCTTGGGGTCGGCCGCCAGCGCGCGCGCGAAGTTGACGCGTTGCTTCTGGCCGCCGGAGAGTTCGGATGGATGGCGGTAGCGCAGCGTCTTGGGCAGGCGCACCATGTCGAGCAGTTCGTCGACGCGCTTCGACCGCGTCTGCCTGTCGAGGCCATGATAGAAGGCCAGCGGCCGGGCGATGATGTCTTCCACCGGCTTGGCCGGATTGAGCGCGGTATCGGCGTACTGGAACACGATCTGCATCTCGCGCAGCTGGTCCTGGCTGCGTTTGCCCGCCGCGCGCTGCAATTCCTCGCCGTTGAAGACGATCTCTCCGGCGGCCGCCGGATGGATGCCGGCGATCACCCGCGCCAGCGTCGATTTTCCGCAGCCGGATTCGCCGATGATGCCGAGATTGCGCCCCTTCTCCACGACCAGGCTGACGGAATCGACAGCTCGGATGAGGGGCAGTCCGTCATCCCGAACCGCCCCGTAGCCGGCGGTAACATTGTCGATGCGCAGCAACTGGTTGGCCGTGGCATCCGCGTCCGCATGCGCCTGCCGCGGCTTCGGTTCAAACGCTGCCAGCAGCTCGCGCGTGTAAGGGTGCTTGGCGGATGAAAGGATTTGAGCTGTGGTGCCGGTCTCCTGCACTTCGCCGCCCTTAAGCACCACGATGCTGTCGGCGATCTGGGCGACGACAGCGAGGTCGTGGGACACATAAACGCCTGCGATCCCGCCCGCCTTCATCACCGACTTGAAGGCCTTCAGCACGTCGATCTGCGTGGTGACGTCGAGCGCCGTCGTCGGCTCGTCGAAGATCATCAGCTTGGGGTCCCCGATGAGCGCCATGGCCGCGGCCAGCCGCTGCAGTTGTCCGCCCGAAACCTGGTGCGGATAACGGGCGCCGATCCCTTCGGGGTCCGGCAGCGATAAGGCCCTGAACAGCTCGACGGCACGCTTGCGTGCCTGCTCGGGCGGCATCAATTTGTGGATGCGCGTGACCTCGATCACCTGCTCCATGATCGTGGACGAGGGGTTGAAGGACGCGGCGGCACTTTGCGGAACATAGGCGATGTCGGTGCCGCGTAGTTTGGCGCGCTCCTTTTCGGAAAGCGCCGCCATGTTCTTGCCGTTCACGTTGATCTCGCCGCCGGTGATCCGGCAGCCTGGCCGTGCATGCCCCATGAGCGAGAGCGCCACTGTCGTCTTGCCGGAGCCGCTCTCACCGATCAGGGCGACGATCTCGCCGTCGGCTATATCGAGGCTGACGCCCTTGATGATTTCGACAATCCGCCCGGCATCGGTCGTCGCCTCAATCTTTAGGTTCCTGACCTCGACGAGATTGGTCATGCGTCCCTGTCCCTGATCTTCTTCGGCAAATTGTCGATCAGCAGGTTGACGCTGATGGTGAGGCTGGCGATCGCCAGCGAGGGCACGATGACGGCGGGAGCCGCGAAAGGCAGGCCGCCGATATTCTCGCGCACCAGCGCGCCCCAGTCGGCGAGCGGCGGCTGCAGCCCAAGCCCGAGGAAGGATAGGCCGGAGAGCAAGAGCACGATGAAGACGAAGCGCAAGCCGAAGTCGGCCAACACCGGGCGGATGATGTTGGGAAGGATCTCGGAGCCTATGAGATAGATGGTGCTCTCGCCTCGCACGCGGGCGACGGTCATGAAGTCCATCGTGTTGATGTTGACCGCGAGCGCCCGCGCGAAGCGGTATGCGCCCGGGATGTAGATGACGGCGAGCGTCAGGATCAGCACCGGGATCGACGAGCCGACCGCGGCGACGACCACGAGGCCGAACAGCTTGCTGGGGATGGAGTTCATCGCATCCAGGAAGCGGCTGAGGCAGGCGTCAAACCAGCCACCGGTGACGGCCGCGATCATGCCGAGCACGACGCCCGAAAAGCAGGCGATGGAGACGGCGGCGAGCGATATGCCGACGGTATAGCGCGCGCCCATCAGCACCCGCGAGAGCATGTCGCGCCCCAGATAGTCCGAGCCGAGCCACAGCCCCTGGCGCATCGGCCCGAAATAGTCGTCGTCGACGATGTCGCCGATCGAATGGGGGATGATGTAGGGCGCGAAGATGGCGATCAGCGTCCACGCCAGGATGACCAGCGCGGCGACGACGCCCACGAGGTTGTAGCTGCGGCCCAGGAACGACCGTTGGGAAGCTGCCACGCGCGCCACCATCATCTGAGTCTCGGGTTGGACATGATGGCGACGATGTCGGCGGCGGTGATGAGCAGCAGATAGCCAAGGCAGAAGATCATCGCGCAACTCTGGATCAGCGGCAGGTCGCGGGTTGCGACCGCGTCGACCATCAGCTTGGCGATGCCGGGATAGTTGAAGATGGTCTCGACGATGATGACGCCGCCGACCAAGTAGGACAGCGAGAGCGCGATCGCATTGACGATGGGGCCGAGGGCGTTGGGCAGCGCGTGCTTCAGCACCATGCGGCTGCGCGATGCGCCCTTGAGAAGCGCCATCTCGACATAGGGCGTGGAGAGCGTTTCCATCACCGCGGCGCGGGTCATGCGGATCATCTGTGCGGAGATGACGAAGGTGAGGGTAATCACCGGCATCGCATAGATGCGCACGAGGTCGGTCAGCGAATGCGCCTCGTTGACCGAGGACAGGGCCGGCAGCCATTTGAGATAAACGGCGAACAGCAGCACCGCCAGCGTCGCGACCATGAATTCCGGCACGGAGATGACGCCGATCGAAAGGATGGTAACGGTGCGGTCGTAAATAGAGCCTCGCAGCATCGCGGCGGTGATGCCGAGCGTCAGGGCCAGCGGCACCGAGAGCAGCGTGGTGATGCCGGCAAGCTCCATCGTGTTGACGAAGCGCCCGCCGATCAGCTTCGCGACCGGCATCTCGTTGGCATAGGAGGTGCCGAGGTCGCCATGCAGCAGGCCGAAAAGCCAGAGCAGGAAGCGCAGGATCGCCGGATCGTTGAGATGCATGGCCTCGCGCAGGCCAGCGACCGCCTCGGGCGTAGCCGCCTGGCCGAGCAGAATCGACGCGGTGTCGCCAGGCAGCATGCTAGTGGCGAAAAACACGGCGAACAGGACGATCAGCAGAGTGACGACCGCGACCGCCAGCCGCTTCAGCACGAGGTTGAAAACCCCAGACTTCATGGAAGCGCTCCCTGCGGTTGCATTCGGTCGAACAATCTTGCGCAATGCAGTGCCGGGGCCGGCCGACCGTCCCCGGCAGGCGCCTCTCAGGCTTCGAGCCAGAGATATTCCGCCATTGCGTAGCCCATCATGCCACCAAGCGGGTTCGCCTCCAAACCCTTCACCTTGCTGGAGAGGGCGTCGACGTTTGAAATGTAAGCCGGGATGATGGTGCCGGCCTCTTCGGAGACCATGGTCTGCATCTGGCCGTAGATTTCCTTGCGCTTGGTTTGGTCGAGCGAGCCGCGCGCCTCGACAAGGAGCTTGTCGAACTTCTCGGACTTGTACTGGCTTTCGTTCCACGGCGCGCTCGAAGCGTAGAGGAGCGAGAACAGGATGTCCGGCGTCGGGCGCGGATTGATGTTGCCGAAATGGATCGGCGCCTTGAGCCAGTAGTTGTCCCAGTACCCGTCGGAAGGCACGCGCTGGACATCGAGCTTCATCCCGATATCGGCGCCGGCCGCCTGGATGATCACAGCCATGTCGATTGACGAGGTCGCTGCGTCGGAAGCGATCACCGGGATGGACTGGCCGAGCAGGCCAGACTTCTGGAAGTGGAACTTTGCCTTGTCCGGGTCGAAAGCCTTCGGCTTGAGGTCGGCATTGTGGAAGATGTTCGCCGGCGAGACGGGCTGGTCGTTGCCGATTTCGCCGAGACCGCGCAATGCCGATTTGACGATCTGTTCGCGGTTGACGAGATACTTCATGCCGGCCACGAAATCGGCCTTGTTGCCCGGGTCCATGTCGAGCCGGATGTTGAGGTCGGTGTAGTTGCCCGAGGTCGTCTTCGATAATTCGAAACCCTGCTGGCCTCCAATGAGCTTCATCGCGCGCGGATTGATGGAAGCGGCAAAGTTGATGTCGCCGGAGAGCAGGGCGTTGACGCGGGCGCTGTCGTCGCTGATGGCGATGAACTCGAAGGAGTCGAGATAGGGCTTGCCCGACTTCCAGTAATTCTTGTTCTTGGTGACCACCGAACGTACGCCAGGCTCGAACGTTTGCAGCACGAAGGCCCCGGTGCCGTTGCCCTTTGAGAAATCCGTGGTGCCATTCGCGACGATCATGAAGTGATGCAGCGCCAGGATCGTCGGAAGGTCGGCATTCGGATCGGCCAACGTGATTTCCACGGTGGACTTGTCGACCGCTTTGAAGCCGGTCATCTGCGCGGCGATCTTGGCGACCTTGGAGCCGACCGCCGGATCGAGATGGCGCTTCATCGAGAAGACCACGTCGTCGGCCGTGAGGTCCTTGCCGTCGTGGAAGGTCACGCCCTTGCGCAGCTTGACGGTCCAGGTCTTGGCGTCCTTGGTGTCGAAGCTTTCGGCCAGCTCCATTTGCGTGGCGCCATCCTTGTCGAGGAAGGTCAGGCGGTTATAGAGCGAGCAACAGCGGACATAGTCGGTCGAGAGAGATGCCTTCGCCGGATCGAGCGTGTCGGCTGTCGAGGACGACCAGCCGGCCGCCTTGAAAGTTCCGCCGGAGACAGGCGCGGCGGCGACGGCCTGTGTCGCGCGGCCAAGCACCACGCTGCCCGCGGCAACCGCGGCGCCGCCGGCCAGCAGCATCTTGAGAAGTTCTCGGCGGCTGGCGCCTCGCCGGATGGCGCTTTCGACCATGGCATCGTCTGCGCAGGTCCAGTTGGTGATCTTGTCGGTCATGTCATTCCCCTTTCTGTTGGTTTCGTCCGGATGCTCGTCTTGGCGCGCGCTTTCCGGCATGGCTCAGGTTCGTTCCTTCAGGCTTTCCCGCACGGCCGCCGCCAGGGCTGCCATCGAGGTGAAGTGGTAGTCCGGCTTAGTAAAGCGCTCGGGCTCGATCGTGCCGCCATAGCCCTTCTGGGCGTGCCGGCGTTCGATCCAGCAATTGGTCATGCCAAGCGCCCGGGATATGCCGATGTCGTGGTACTGGCTTTGCGCGACGTGCAGGATGTCGTCCCTGCCGTCGCCGAGCGAGGCCACGAAATCGAACACCTTCTGGAAGAAGGCCGGGTCCGGTTTCTCCGTGCCGGTGTCGTCGGCCGTGAAAGCGGCGAAAAAGGGCAATCCGAGCTGCTTTTCGAAATAATCGAGCGCCCAGCGCCGGGCATTGGTCATCGCGATCAGCTTGTGCGATTTCGCAAGGTCGGCCAATGCCGCAGCGCTATCGGGAAAGCCTTGCCAGACGCTGGCAGAATCCCGCAGACGGATGCCGTATTTTTCCTCGACCGGCAGGTCGAGCTGCGGCGCGATGACCCTGTAGACACGCACGAGATCGTCGGGAAACAGGCCTGCATCGGGCATATAGCGGGCCTGCCGGTAAAGCGCCAACGCCTCTTCGCCATCGATCGAAACACCGGACTCGGCGGCAATGCCAGCCAGGCAGGCCGTTATGCCACCTTCGAAGTCGATCAGCGTGCCGACCACGTCGAAGGTCATGTATTTGAATTGGCTAAAGCCCCTGGCCAAAACTGGCTCTCCTTTTTTGCGCGGCCGAAATACATGTGCTGAACACAACAAAATTCCGTGCTGTCCCGGGCGTGGGCCTGTTTTGAGTGCCCGCAAATCTGGGCTTTCTGGCCTTGTCTTAACTGTAGTCTGGCACTTCCCCCGCGCTGGATTCGCCGAAAAGGCGCGGGACTGCGGCACAAAATTGCGAAATCGTCCGCCCCGGCGATATTTCGAGATGCGAAGAAATCGCCGCCTTTCATGCCATGGCCTGGCGGACATCTGGATCGGCCAGCGTTTGGTCGAGCGTTCGGCGCGTGCGCTCGATGATCGCATCGATATCGCTGTCCGTGCAGCAGAGCGGCGGTGCGTAGCCCAGAACCCCATGCGCAAAGGCACGGATGATCAGGCCGTTGTCCCACGCCCTGTCGAAGACCCGCCGCGCCGGCATCGCCGAGGCGGGAAGCGGTGTCTTCTTCTGCTTGTCGGTCACCAGTTCGACCGCCGCAAGCATGCCGCGACCGCGCACGTCGCCGACCAGCGGATGATCGCCCAGTTCCGCTAATCCCGCCATCAGGCGGGCGCCGGCCTTGATGCCGTTCTCCAGCAGGCCGTTCTCATAGAGCTTCAACACTTCGAGCGCGACGGCGGCGCTGACGGGATGGGCGGAATAGGTGTAGCCATGGCCGACCGCCGAATTGCCGGCGCCATCGGCGATGACGTCGTAGACATGATCGGCCATAAACACGGCGCCCATCGGAACGTAGCCCGAGGTCAGACCCTTCGCCGTCGTCATGAAGTCGGGAACGATGTCCTCCTCGGTACAGGCGAACAGGGGGCCTGTGCGGCCGAATCCGGTGATTACCTCGTCGGCGATGAAAAGGATGCCGTACGACCGGCAGAGTTCCTGTATCGCCTTGATCCAGCCTTTCGGCGGGACGATGACGCCGCCCGAGCCCTGGATCGGCTCGGCGTAGAAGGCGGCGACCCGCTCCGGCCCGATCGCCTCGACCATGGTCTTCAGCGCGGCAAGCGAGGCGGCGATGATCGTGCTGCCATCTTCGCCAACCGGGTTGCGGTAGGGATAGGGCGAGGGAATCTTGTGCTGCCATTCGAAGGGAATGCCGAAACCGGCGTGAAAGGCGGGCAGCGCGGTCAGGCCGGCGCCAACCACCGACGACCCGTGATAGCCCTGCTCGATCGAAATAAACTGGTCGCGCTGCGGCTCGCCCTTGGCGTTCCAGTAGTAGCGGACGAAACGGATCGTGCTGTCTACAGCGTCCGATCCGCCGAGCGTGAAATAGACGTGATTGAGATCTCCGGGCGCGCGCTCCGCCAGTTCCGAAGCAAGCCGGATGGCCGGCTCCGAGCCCAGATCGAAATAGGCGGTGGCGTAGGGAAGCTCGCGCATCTGCCGGGCCGCGGCCTCGACAATGCTGTCATGGCCGTAGCCTGCGTTGACACACCATAATCCAGCGAAACCGTCCACGAGTTGCTTGCCGGACACATCGGTCACGGTCGCACCCTTCGCCGATTTCAGCACGCGCACGCCGAGCGCTTCATGGCCGCGATAGGAGGAGACCGGATGAATGAGATGGGCGCGGTCGAGTTCGATCAGGGAATTGGCGAGCATTCTTATCCTCCGGCTTTAGCCGAGCGCTTGGTTGGCGAGTGCGTAAACTTTTGGCCGGGCCTGTACCGCACCCCTGTTGGACGGGCGGTCCATGGTCACGCCGCCGCCGACATGGACGAGGCCGATTCCCGTGAGCCAATTGGCGATGCCGGTCCTGCTGTCGGTATCCACGCGCAGGAAGGCACCGGCACGCGATGCGGCCAAGAAGGCGACCAGGGCCTTGGCATCCTCGACACTTCCAGCGATGACCGGGCCGATCACCTCGCCGCGTCCGAATGGGCGGATCGCGGCATAGGCCTCGATGACGCCGTTGCGGCGGATGACCGCGAATTGACCGCGCTCGGCCAGCGCATCGATCAGAGCTTCACGATCCGCGCCGTAGGCCTCGCGGTCCATCGCCTTGATTTCCGACAGGTCGACGGTGGCCGCGGCCTCCACTTCGTCGGGAGCGCTAAGCGCCGCTACCTGGCCCTGATGTTGCTGGATCGTGCCAGAGGGCACGAAGCCCAGCTTCTCATAGAGGGGCATGCCGTCCCGCGTCGCCACAAGCCGCAACGGACGGTCCTCGGCAAGCGCGAGGGCCTCGTTCATCAGTCGGCGCCCGAGCCCCTTGCCCCGCATAGTCCTGTCGACGATCACCATGTTGATCATGGCGCAATCAGCCCCATAGGGCGTCACCAGGATGGTTCCGGTGACCTGACCATGGCCGCCAAGCGCAACCACGCCGCTCGAGAGCTCTAGCGCCATCTGCCAGTCCTGCGGGCGATGCGGCCAATTTTCTTGACGCGAAAGCGCCACAGCGCCCTCGATATGGTCCGGTCCAAACGCATGGATTTCGATCTGGTCCTGCTGCATGAGGCATCCTTCCGTCTGTCCATAAGTCTTGACCATCGGCGCGCCGCAGATCGTCTGAAGGCACCGGTTTCGGCGGTATCTTTCGCCGTAGCGCGAGTGGTGCGCCGCATCTTGTGCTGGCGCCGTCCGCGGCGGACGCGTTTGAGGTCGAAGAAGCACGCCTGTTGGCCATCAGGATGCTACAGCATGCCAAACCAGCGGCCGGATACGGAACTTTCTGCTTTCGGGAAGGCTATTTCGGTCAGGTGGCTCGTCGCCTGCCGTCCTATGATGATGAATACACCCCAACGCGGATGTGCTTCCACCGGAGATCGACGGACATGGCTTCTTTCAGGCCCAAATACATCACCTTCGACTGCTATGGCACGTTGACCTTTTTCCAGATGGCGGAAGCGGCGCGCGATCTCTACGGCAGCAGGCTCGACGAACCACCCATGCAGGCGTTCATCAAGGACTTCGCGGCCTATCGGCTCGACGAGATCCTGGGTGACTGGAAGCCTTATGCCGAGGTCGTTTACAATGCGCTCGACCGCGCCTGCAAGCGCAACGGTGTCGCGTTCAACCCCGACGACGCCAAAATGGTCTACGAGCGTGTCCCGACCTGGGGACCGCATGCAGATGTTCCGGCGGGCCTGGCGAAGGTTGCCAAGGAAATTCCGCTGGTTATCCTCTCCAACGCCATGAACGCGCAGATCATTTCCAATGTCGAGAAGCTCGGCGCGCCCTTCCATGCTGTCTATACGGCCGAGCAGGCGCAGGCCTACAAGCCCCGCTTCAAGGCCTTCGAGTACATGCTCGACATGTTGGGCTGCGGCCCGGACGATATCCTTCACTGCTCGTCCTCGTTCCGCTACGACCTGATGTCGGCGCACGATCTCGGTATCAAGAACAAGGTCTGGGTCAACCGCGGCCACGAACCAGCCAACCCCTATTACGGCTATGTCGAAATATCGGATATTTCGGGTCTTCCAGGCGTGGTCGGTCTCTAAAAACAGGCGGATTGCCGATGAAGCTGGTCTCCTACTGGCACGACACTGCCCCCGTCTTTGCCGGCGCGGCGCAAGGCCCGGTCGAGGGGCACTACGATGCCGCCATCATCGGCGGCGGCTTCACCGGTCTCGCCGCCGCCCGCCAATTGGCGAAGGCCGGCGCCAAGGTGGTGGTGCTGGAAGCGGAACGCGTGGGCTGGGGTGCATCCGGGCGCAATGGCGGACATCTAAACAACGGACTTGCCCACAGCTACCTCTCGGCCAAGGCGGAACTCGGAAAGGAACGCGCGATCGCGATCTACCGGGCGCTGGACGATTCCGTCGACACCATCGAGGCGCTGGTCGCCGAAGAAGGCATCGATTGCAACTTCCGCCGCTCCGGCAAGCTGAAGCTAGCCTCCAAGCCGCAGCATTTTGATTCGATCGCCCGCAACTTCGAAGCCATCCATGCCGAGGTGGATCCGGATACGGCGCTGCTGTCAGCGGCCGATCTCAAATCGGAGATCGGCTCGCTTTTCCATGGCGCGATGCTGTCGAAGAAGAGCGCCATGATGCATATGGGCCGCTATGTGGCGGGCCTTGCCACCGCCGCCGCCCGCCACGGCGCCGTCATCCACGAGAACACCCGGGTGACGGACCGCAGGCAAGCCGGCACCAGGCATGAGCTGACAACGTCCCGCGGCAAGATCAGCGCCGACAATGTGCTGGTGGCGACAGGCGCCTACACGACACCGAATTTCGGCTATTTCCGCCGCAGGCTCATCTCGGTGGGCAGCTTCATTATCGCCACGCGGCCGTTGAGCGATGTCGAGATCACGGCCACCATGCCTGGCAACCGGACATGCGTGACCTCGATGAACATCGGCAACTACTTCCGCCTCGCACCCGACAAGCGTCTGATCTTCGGCGGCCGCGCGCGTTTCTCGGCGACATCGGACCAGCGCTCCGACGCCAGGAGCGGGCAGATATTGCGGGCGAGCCTCGCGGCGATTTTTCCGCAACTCGCCAAGGTCGAGATCGACTATTGCTGGGGCGGGCTGGTCGACATGACCAAGGACCGCTTCCCGCGCGCCGGCTACCATGACGGGGTCTGGTACGCGATGGGCTATTCCGGTCATGGCGCGCAGCTTTCCACCCAGCTCGGCATGATCCTGGCCGATGCCATGCTCGGCCGCGAGGACCGCAATCCGCTGAAGGGGCTCGAGTGGCCTGCCATTCCAGGCTATTCCGGCAAGCCATGGTTCCTGCCGATGGTCGGCCTCTACTACAAGGCGCTGGACCGGCTCCAGTGACCACTGATCCGGCGGATGGGGTTTAGCCCAGCCCGCCCATATGGAAGCTTTTCATCTCGAGATATTCCTCGCTGCCGGCCTGCGCGCCTTCGCGGCCGAGGCCGGACTGCTTGACGCCGCCGAAGGGTGCCACCTCCATCGAGACCGAGCCGGTGTTCAAGCCCACCATGCCGAACTCCAACGCCTCGCCGACGCGCCAGGCGCGTTTCAAATTCTCGGTGTAGAAGTAGGAGGCAAGTCCGTAGGGTGTGCCGTTGGCCAGCGCGATCGCTTCCTCTTCCGTCTCGAAACGGAAAAGCGGCGCGACCGGGCCGAACGTTTCCTCGCCGGCAAGCTGCATGTCCTTTGTGGCGCCCGTCAGCACCAGCGGCGCGACATACTGAGATCCTTCTGGCAGGGCGGCCTGCTTCTCAGTGACGATCGCAGCACCCTTGGCGAGCGCGTCCGCGACGTGGCGGTTGATTTTCTCGACCGCCGCCATGTTGATCATCGGTCCGATGACGACGCCGGGCTGCGTGCCGGGCCCCACCGTCATGGCGTTGACGCGAGCGGTGAGCTTCGCGGCGAAGGCGTCATAGACACCGGCCTGGACGACGATGCGGTTGGCGCACACACAGGTCTGGCCGCCATTGCGAAATTTCGAAACGAGCGCGCCCTCGATGGCGAGGTCGAGGTCGGCGTCGTCGAAGACGATGAAGGGGGCGTTGCCGCCGAGTTCGAGGCTGAGTCGCTTCACGCTGTCGGCGGCGCCGCGCATCAGCAGCGAGCCGACCCGCGTCGAGCCGGTGAAGGAGATCTTGCGCACTGTCACGTTCGCCATGATCTCGTTGCCGATTTCCGCTGGCATGCCAGTGACGATGTTGATGACGCCGGCGGGAATGCCGGCCCGTTCGGCGAGCACGCCGAGCGCGAGCGCCGAATAGGGCGTGAACTCGGACGGCTTGATGACCACGGTGCAGCCTGCGGCCAGCGCCGGCGCGACCTTGCGGGTGATCATCGCGTTGGGAAAGTTCCACGGCGTGATGATGCCGCAGACACCCACCGGCTCCTTCAGCACGATGATGCGGCGGTCCGGAGTGGGCGAGGGGATGGTGTGGCCGTTGATGCGGCGCGCTTCCTCCGCGAACCATTTGACGAAGGAGGCACCGTAGCGGATCTCGCCCTTGGCTTCGTCCAGCGGCTTGCCCTGTTCCGTGGTCAGGATCAGCGCCAGATCGTCGAGATGCGCCAGCATCAGGCCGTGCCAGGCTTCGAGCAGCGCCGCGCGTTCGGCGTTGGTCTTCTTCCGCCAATCCCGATAGGCGGAAGCCGCGGCTTCTATCGCCGCACGCGTCTCCGCGCCGGCCATGTCGGGCACTGTGCCGATTGCCGACTGGGTCGCCGGGTCGAGCACATCGACCGTCTTGCCGGAGCCGGCAGCAACCCACTTGCCGCCGATCAGGCCGGCTTCGCGAAATAGACTTTTATCGTTCAGGCTTTTCATCGGAAACGACCTTGCAATCAGGTGAGAGCGGCGTCGACGGCGGCCGTGATGGCCCCCGTTCTGCCCTTGCCGGGAATGGTGCCTATGCCGCGCGCGGTTGTCGCTTCGACGGCTTTCATGATGCGGCCAGCGGCGGCTGTTTCGCCAAGATGTTCGAGCATCATCGCGCCGGACCAGATGGTAGCGATCGGGTTGGCTATGCCGAGATGCGCGATGTCGGGCGCCGAGCCGTGCACCGGCTCGAACATCGACGGCGCCGAACGGTCAGGATTGATGTTGGCGGAAGCGGCGTAGCCGAGCCCGCCCTGGATCGCCGCGCCGATGTCGGTCAGTATGTCGCCGAACAGGTTCGAGGCGACGACCACGTCGAGGGTCTCGGGCGCCATGATCATACGCGCGGCGAGCGCGTCGACGTGATAGCTGGTGACAGTGACATCGGGATAGTCCGCCGCCAGCTTGCGCGTGATCTCGTCCCAGAACACCATCGAGTACTTCTGCGCGTTCGACTTGGTGACGGAAGCGAGCTTGCCGCTCCGCGCCCGCGCCTGTTCGAAGCCGAAGCGCAGGATGCGCTCGACGCCGGGGCGGGTGAAGATCGAGGTCTCGACAGCCACCTCGTCCAGCGTGCCTTGATGCACACGCCCGCCGGCGCCCGAATATTCGCCTTCGGTGTTCTCACGGATGCACAATATGTCGAAGCTTTCGGCCCGCAGCGGTCCCGTCACACCCGGCAGCAGGCGATGCGGACGGATGTTGGCGTACTGCACGAATGCCTTGCGGATCGGCAGCAGTAGGCCGTGCAGCGACACCGAATCCGGCACTTCCGCCGGCCAGCCGACGGCGCCGAGAAGAATGGCGTCGAAACCGCGCAAGGTTCCGATGGCGTCTTCCGGCATCATGCGGCCGGTGTCCCGGTAGAACTTGCACGACCAGGGGAATTCGGTTCCGGCAAGTGCGAAGCCGGCATGGTTAGCAGCCGTCTGCAGCACGGACCATGCGGCGGCAGTCACGTCGATGCCGATGCCGTCACCGGGGATCAGGGCGATCGAATAGGACTTCATCGGCATCTCTCTAGAGGCTGATCAGGACGCTCTTGGTCCTGCGATTGGCGAGATAGGCCTCGCGGCCAAGGTCCTTGCCAATGCCGGAGCGCTTGTAGCCACCGGTCGGCAGGATGTGGTCGCGCGAGCGGCTGTAGCGGTTGACCCAGACGGTGCCCGCTTCGAGCTTACGTGCGAAGCGGATGGTGCGCGACAGGTCTGACGTGAACAGGCCGGAAGCCAGCCCGTAGGTCGGATGGCTGGACAGCGCCAGCGCCTCTTCCTCGCTCTCGAAGGTCTGGACGGTCAGGACCGGGCCGAAGATTTCCTCGACGATGGCAGGATTGGCCTGGTCGACATCCGCGATCAGCGTCGGCTCGTAGAAATAGCCGGGATGGTCCATGCTATTGCCGCCGGTCAGGCATTCGCCGCCGGCCGCGACCGCGGCGCGCACGATGCTGTCGATACGCGCCCGCTGCCGTTCCGAGATGATGGGCGAATATTGCGTCGTCGCGTCCCAGGTCGGGCCGGGTCGCACCGCCTTCATCTTCTCCAGGATAGCGGCCGTCAGCCGGTCGGCGACGCGCTTCTCGACGATCAGGCGTGTCGCGGCCACGCAGGCCTGGCCGGCATTGAAGGTGACGCTGCCGGCGATCGCGGAGGCCGCCTTGTCGAGATCGGCATCGGCAAAAACGAGCTGGGGGCTCTTGCCGCCGAGTTCCAGCGTCATTGGTTTGACGCCGGTGCGGGCGACATTCTCCATGATAGCCGAGCCGGCGCGGGTCGAGCCGGTGAAGGAGACCTTGGCGATGTCGGGATGGCCGGTCAGCGCCGTGCCGGTGGTTGGACCATCGCCGAGCACCACGTTGATCAGTCCCGCCGGCAGGCCGGCTCTCACGGCGAGTTGCGCCAGATAGACGGCCGAGAAGGGCGTCATTTCCGACGGCTTCAACACAACCGCATTGCCGGCGGCCAGCGCCGGGCCGAGCTTCCAGCCGGCCATCGAGACGGGAAAATTCCAGGGCGTGATCGCGCCGACGACGCCATAGGGCTCGCTCATGATCATGCCGAGGCTAGCATCGTCGGTCGGCGCGAGCTCGCTGCCTTCCTTGTCGGCGAATTCGGCGAAGAAGCGGATCTGTTCGGCGGTGATGGCGATGTCGCCGGCGACGAGCTGGCCGACCGGCCGCGTCGAGCTCAGCGCCTCGATCCGGGCCAGCGTCTCGGCTTCCGCCTCGATAAGGTCGGCCCAGGCCTGGAGTGCCCTGGTGCGCTCGCGTGGCCGGACGCCGGCCCAGTTGCTGACCTTCAGTGCTGCCTTGGCGCTGTCCGCCGCACGCTCGATCAAGTCAGGGCCGGCTACGGGGCAGTCCGTATAGGATTTGCCGTCCGACGGGCGACGCATCCCGATCACGCGCCCGGCCGGGATCAGTTCCCCGCCGATGAAATGGCCGACGGGGAGGGGAATTGTATCGGGATCGAAGCTCAGGCTCATCGACAACCACTCTGCGGCACCGGCTGGAGCCTAGCGCGTGGCGCCACGCAGCATGCGCTGTTCGGCGTTCCGCCACCGACGAATGTTGCGTGCCAGGCACGAGGGACGGCAAAATCTTCCGCGCGACGACGTGCCTCGCTATCCGACGGTCACGTAGATCTTGCGCACCGTTTCGATGGTCCTCCAGACACCGGTGAAGCCGGGCTTCATGACGAAGCTGTCGCCGGCGCGGTAGGTCACCCTCTCGCCGGCGTCCGGTATGATCTCGATCACGCCGGAGAGAATGTGGCAGAACTCGAAAGTCTCGCCCTTGATCGAGCGCGTCTCACCCGGCGTCGCCTCCCAGACGCCGGTATGGACGAGATCGTCCTTGGCGACATCCTGCGCCCAGGTCTTGAAGGCTGGGTCGCCGGCAATCAGCCGCTCTGGCAGCGACCTGGATTCGCGCGGCGAAAAGGCTGGGTTGGTATCGACGGTCTTGAGCAGGGACAAGGGATGGCCTTTCTGGTTGGATTTCAATAGCCGCGCGACCGGTCGACAAGCCCAATCGGCTCAAGGCCGGCACGGTGGCGCCGGATGTTGTCGATGACGGCGCGTGCCGCGGTCACGCGCTGGGTGACGCTGGCGACATGCGGGGTGAGGATGATCTTCGGATGCGACCAGAGCGGATGGTCCGGGGGCAGGGGTTCGGGATCGGTCACATCGATCATCGCCGCCGAGAGCTGGCCGCTGTCGAGCGCGGCGACCAGCGCTTGATGGTCGAGCTGCGGCCCCCGGCCCGTATGAACGAGGGCCGCGCCTTGCGGTAGCTTTGCGAACAGACCGGCATTGAGAAATCCGCGCGTGTCTTCGGTCAGCGGCAGCAGGCAGATCAATATGTCGCTGGCCGCCAGCATCGCCTCCAGCCCAACCTCGCCGTGGTGGCAGGTCACGCCGTCGATCTGGCGCGGCGAACGGCTCCAGCCGGCGAGCGGGAAGCCGAACGGTTTTAGCCGTTCGAGAACCGCCTGGCCGAGTTGGCCGAGGCCGAGCACGCCGATCCGGCGCGACCCGGCCTGGATCTGCGGAATGTCCAGCCATTCGCCGGCCCGCTGCTGCGCCAGATAGGCGGGCAGGTTGCGGTGCAAGGCGAGCACGGCCAGCGTCACATATTCCTGCATCATGCGCACGATGCCTTCTTCGACCATGCGCACGATCTTCACCGTCGCGGGCACCGCATCAAAGCGGAACTGGTCGACGCCCGCGCCAATCGAAAACAGGATTTCCAGGTTATTGTAGCGGGCGAGATTATCCGGCACGGTCCAGGTGATGAGGTAGCGCACGGCGTTGGGATCGACCGTTGCGGCATCCGTGGCGAAGGCAACGTCTGGCAAGTCCTGGGTAAACGCATCTGCAAATATTGCAGCGCGTCGCGCATCGGAATTGAACAGGAATGTCATCCAGGCTTCCCTTCAACCCGCGCAACGCGCAGCCAGCGCTTCGATCATGCGCTGGCAGGCGGTGAGTTCGCCGGCGAGAATATATTCGTCCGGCTTGTGGGCGCGGCCGATATCGCCGGGACCGCAGATGATCGCATCCAGGCCGGCGGCCTGGTAGAGCCCGGCCTCGGTGCCATAGCTGACGGCGGCAAGCGGTGCCTCGCCCGTCAACTCACCCAGCAGCGCCGCCAGTGCTGCGTCCTGCGGCAGCGACAGCGCTGGATAGGCGCTCATCGGCGTCCACTCGACCAGATACCCCTTGGCGGCAAGCGCCTCGGCCCGCGCTTTGACCGGCGCGAGCAGGCTCGCCGGATCGACGCCCGGTATGGCGCGCGCCTCCAGGTCCAGCGTCGAGCTGTCGGGGATGATGTTGACCTGATGTCCGCCAGCGATCACGCCGGCCTGCAGCGAAGAATAGGCTGGCTCGAAGGTTGGATCGAACGGGCCATGTGTAAGCCGTTCGGCCTCGCTGACGGCCGCGTTCAGTGCCTCGGACATCGCATGGATGGCGTTGAGCCCGAGATCGGGCCGGGAGGAATGACCGGAACGCCCCTTGATGGTGATACGGGCGGCCGCCTTGCCCTTGTGGCCGCGCACGGCGCGCATGCCGCTCGGCTCGCCGACGATGACGCCGAGCGGCTTGGCGCAGAATTCGGGAAGGCGGGCGATGAGGTGCGGCACGCCGCGGCAGCCGATCTCCTCATCGTAAGAGAACGCGAAATGGATCGGCCTGGCGAGGCGCAGCCGCGACAGAGCAGGCACCGCTGCCAACGTAGCGGCAAGGAACCCCTTCATATCGCTGGTGCCGCGTCCGTAGAGCCGCTCGCCGTCGCGGCGCAACGCGAAAGGGGACGAACTCCACTGCGGCTCGCCGGCGGGGACAACGTCCATATGGCCCGAGAGGATATACCCGGGGACGTCGGCAGGACCGATCGTCGCGAAGAGATTGGAGCGGTCGCCTTCCGGCCCCAGAAGCAGGGTGACCGTCGCTCCCTGTTCCGACAGGTAGGACTCGATCCAGCTGGCAATGTCACCGTTCGGCTTGCCGGCCACGGATGGAAATGCGATGAGACGGCCGATTATGTCGAAGACGTCCATTCCAGACCTCAAAATATTCTGGGTTTGGGCATTTGGCACTCCGGTTCGTCGGGCCGATACGCTCAACAATGTGCGCGTTCCTTCGCGATTGCGTGCCGAAAGCGGAAGTGTTTCAGTTGAATCTTGCGTTGGCGCGTGGCTTTCGAACAGATCATATCGGTCCGATTGTTTAGCGTCGGCGGGGCAGGAGTGGCCGTTGTGGACCTCTCCATAGCGGCAATGGTTTCAGAGGCATGGAATTGAAGCCGTCCGAAAGCTTGAAAATCGATGCCTTCTCGATGCGCGTCAGCGGCATCGAAGACGTCGACCTGGACCGGTTGCACGCGCTCTCGCTGTCGGTGAATTGGCCGCACCGGGCCGAGGACTGGCAATTCCTGCGCG
Source organism: Mesorhizobium sp. M8A.F.Ca.ET.218.01.1.1 (assembly GCF_004791165.1). Lineage (GTDB taxonomy): Bacteria > Pseudomonadota > Alphaproteobacteria > Rhizobiales > Rhizobiaceae > Mesorhizobium. The sequence continues at coordinate 104,995 of NZ_SRUZ01000003.1, forward strand.
ACGTGGGTGAGGGTTTCGTGGTGCTCGACGAGATAGGGCGCGTTCTCGGCTCGGCCATGTGGTTCAGACATGGCGCCGATTTCGCGACCGTCGGCATGGTCATTACCTCGCCGCGCCTGCAGACGCTGGGCGCGGCGCAATGGCTGATGAAACGGATATTCGACGAGGTCACCGGGCGTGATCTGCGGCTTAATGCAACCCGGGCCGCAAAGCGGCTCTATCTCTCGCTCGACTTCCAGCCGGAAAAGACCGTCTATCAATGCCAAGGCATAGCCCGCGCGCCAACGATGGCCGGATCCGGGACGCGGGGCGACATCCGGACTCTGGACGCGAAAGATATCCACGCCGTCATCGCGCTCGACGCGGCGGGATTTGGTGTGAGGCGTGAGGCGCTCATCGAAAAGCTTTTCGCGCACTCGGTCGGCTATGGCCTTTTCAAGGGCGACACGCTCAGTGCTTTCGCGCTCTGCCGGCCGTTCGGGCGAGGCCATGTCGTGGGGCCTGTCGTGGCGGAGAGCGACGCCGACGCTGTGGCGATCGTCCAACCGCATGTGGCCGGCCATTCCGGGTCTTTCCTCAGAGTCGATACCCATATGAAAGACGGCGAATTCGCCGCCTTTCTAGCGCACAGCGGAATGCCGGTCTATGACACCGTGCTGACCATGTCGATCGGCAAACGCCTCGCCGATTTTTCGGTCGGCGGTGCAGCCACACCGATGACATTTGCCCTCGCCAGTCAAACTCTCGGATAAGGTCAGCCGAGGACGCGGGCCGTCGCCGCTGCCCCAGCCTTGGGCGACGGCACTTTTCGAGACACAGGATTTAGGGAGGCTGGTCTCTTGTCGTTGAGGATATCCTTTTAAAATCAATACTTTAGGGCTCTGACGGCTTGCGCGCAGGGCTTCGAAGCTCAAAACAAGAAAAAACCCAGTTAGATCAGTGGCCTGGCTGGACTAGGACAGTCGAGCGGGCATCATCCCACTTTCGCAGCTCGCACAGGGAATCATTCCTTCGACTTTTAGGCGGTCACGCAACCATACGGAACGATGCGGGAAGATTTCGGATTTTGTCCCACGAAAGCCCAATAAATCAACGGTTTTCGTACCTCCTCCGCGCCCACCAGCGATGTTGCTCTATGGCGTCGGGCTCCGGCCGCACCAAGGGCAAAAAGTTGCCTCGAAGTGCTACATATTGTGATACATATTGTGATACAAATTTCCGATAAAGAAGCTAAAAAGATAAATAAAAACATCATCTTGGTGTTGGAATAGATCTAAGCCAACCGGGCCACCAGATGAGCTTCTCGCTGCTGGCCGATCCTCAATCTTTAAGGGATTGTCCTGACGTGAAGAATGCTCAAGCTGGGCTAGCTTCGGGGCGACCATCAGTGACCGCTACTAGGCCGAAGGTCGCGCCCTAATTCAACCCTTAGACCGTGTGAATCGCTCGCGCACTGCCGCGAGGCGTTTGTCCTTCGTCCGAAGATCCTGCATAGCGCCGTCCAGGTAATCGTATAGCGGACGCAATGCCTCACCTTGGTCGCCTTGGGCGACGATTTCGGCAACGCGGTCGAGAGCCCGTCCGATGCGCTCCGAAGTGATCGGACGACGAGTAGTCGAATACGGTCTCATGATAACGTCCTTCTAAAAGGCACTAGTTCAGCATCTACTTTAGGCGGATTTGCATCATGGGAGAAAGGATGACGTCTTCGAAGGGGGAACGATGCTATTCGGTGCCCCGAGGGCCTCTGAACGCGCTGTGACCTTCGCCGCCATCACACCTGTTCTTATCCGGCCGTGCCCGTAGTCCAGCGCGAGCCGCGGTTTACGTCCCCACTTTTTTGCTTCAATGACGTAAGGCAAGACCGGTGTCGGCTCGTAGTTGCGCCCAAGGCATACCGATGCGATTCTGCCTGCGACGCGTTATCGACGCTTACGCGAGGCCAATGTGATGCTCCTGGCTGTCCACCATGTCGCAATCATCTGCAGCGACTATGAGACGTCCAAGCAGTTCTACACGAGCAAGCTTGGTTTCGTCATTCTCGCCGAAAAGTGGCGCCCCGAAAGGCGGTCTTGGAAGTGCGACTTGCGTCATGGCCTCGTCCAGATCGAATTGTTCAGTTTCCCGGATCCGCCGAGTCGGCCCAGCAGGCCCGAGGCCTGCGGATTAAGACATATTGCCTTCGTGGTCGCGTCGGTCGAGGCAACTGCCGAGCTGCTTCGGTCGCGAGACGTTGACGTGGAGCCAATCCGAACAGACCCCTACACTGGGCGCTTGTTTACCTTCATCGCCGATCCGGACGGACTCCCGATCGAACTTTACGAGGCCAGCGCCGTGTGAGCTGAACGAACGCGCCTTCGGCGACTGCATAGACCTTCGGGCGCTCCGCTGGCCAGGCAGCCTCGTTCCGATGCAGAAAGGTGCCTGGCTTCCTGCTGCGTTCAGCCTCGAGGGACCGCGCGATGGCGAGGTGCTTGTCGAGATCAAGGCGACCGGCATCTGCCACACCGACGAATTCACGCTCTCGGGCGCCGATCCCGAAGGCATCTTCCCGGCCATTCTCGGCCATGAGGGCGCCGGCGTGGTGGTCGATGTCGGCAAGGGCGTTACCTCTGTCAAGAAGGGCGACCATGTCATCCCGCTCTACACGCCGGAATGCCGGCAGTGCCCGTCCTGCTTGTCGCGAAAGACCAATTTGTGCACCGCCATCCGCGCCACCCAGGGGCAAGGCCTGATGCCGGACGGTTCGTCGCGCTTCTCGATCGGCAAGGACAAGATCTTTCACTATATGGGCTGCTCGACCTTCTCCAACTTTACGGTCTTGCCCGAGATCGCGGTCGCCAAGGTCAATCCCGACGCTCCTTTCGACAAGATCTGCTACATAGGCTGTGGCGTCACCACCGGCATCGGCGCGGTCATCAACACCGCCAAGGTCGAGCAAGGTGCCACCGCCGTCGTCTTCGGCCTCGGCGGTATTGGCTTGAATGTCATCCAGGGCCTGAAGCTTGCCGGCGCCGACATGATCATCGGTGTCGATTTGAACAACGACAAGAAGGAATGGGGCGAGCGGTTCGGAATGACGCATTTCGTCAATCCGAAGGAGATCGAGAGCGACATCGTCCCCCACCTCGTCAACATGACCAAGCGCGGTGCCGACCAGATCGGCGGCGCCGACTACACCTTCGACTGCACCGGCAACACCAAGGTGATGCGCCAGGCACTGGAGGCTTCGCATCGCGGCTGGGGCAAATCGGTCGTCATCGGCGTCGCCGGCGCCGGCCAGGAGATTTCCACACGGCCGTTCCAGCTGGTCACCGGACGCACCTGGATGGGCACCGCCTTCGGCGGCGCGCGCGGCCGCACCGACGTGCCGAAGATCGTCGACTGGTACATGGACGGCAAGATCCAGATCGATCCGATGATCACCCACACGCTGAAGCTCGAGGACATCAACAGGGGTTTCGACCTCATGCATGAGGGCAAGTCGATCAGGAGCGTGGTGGTTTATTGAAGGAGGTTCGAATTCGCTTCGTCGACCCTGAGAAGTCGACGATCCATCGAATACGGAACTTTGGTGAGGATCTTTGGCGCAGCTTTCGGGAAGAAAAGCGCGTCACGATCAATCTGGAGGAGATCGATCGGGCGCATGATCAGGTCGCTTACCTCGTGCATGGACATTTTCTAAGGAGGAGTCTCACCGAAGTACATCGCCTGCTGAAGCTGCACTTCATGGAAAATGAGGTCGTCATCGAGACATAGTCGAGATGACAAACAGGGAGGAATGAAATGCCTGAGAAACTGCATCCGAAAATCGACAATGGCCTGCCAAGGGAAAGCGCGAGCTTTGCCGGCGGCACGCTGGTCTGCGCCTGCACCAGCAAGCCGGTCAAGGTAAAGGTCAAGGGACAGATCGCCCACAACCACGCCTGCGGCTGCACCAAATGCTGGAAGCCTGACGGCGCGGTGTTCTCGGTGGTGGCGGTTGCCGGCACCGGCGACGTCACCGTCACCGAGAACGGCGACAAGCTCAAAGTGGTCGACCCCTCTGCGCTGATCCAGCGCCATGCCTGCACCGGCTGCGGCGTCCACATGCATGGGCCGGTCGAGCGCGACCATCCATTCAAGGGCCTGTCCTTCATCCATCCCGAGCGTTTCCAGGAGGACGGCTGGTCGCCGCCGGGCTTCACCGCCTTCGTCTCGTCGATCATCGAATCGGGCGTCGACCCCAAGCGTATGGACGGCATCCGGGCCCGGCTGAAGACAATCGGGCTGGAGCCTTATGACTGCCTCAATCCGGGCCTGATGGACTACATCGCCACCTGGACGGCGAAGAAGTCCGGCGCGCTGCCCGCCTGACAAATTGCGGTCCGGTTCATGGGCGGTAGAGATACGCCAGGCCGAAGGTTCTGTGTTCCCAAACTAACGAGCCTCCAAGCAAGGCGTAAGACCGGCGGCGCAGTCGAGCCAGCGCAGCTCGATCGCGTCGCCGGTGCGGTTTCAAGGCGCAGAGCCGGGAGCGGTCCGGCCGGTGGCTATGCCTGATTGAGATTATCAGGACGAGAGGCAGAGTTGATGAAGGTCGTTTCTACGTCGAAATCGCATAGCGGCACCCAGGGCGTCTACTCGCATGCTTGCGAGGTCTGCGCCTGCGACATGACCTTTGCCGTCTTCGTGCCGCCGCAGGCCAGGGATCGGCTGGTGCCGGTGCTTTGGTATCTGTCCGGCCTCACCTGCACGCACGCCAATGTCATGGACAAGGGCGAATACCGGCGCCTGGCATCCGAACTCGGGCTGGTCGTCGTGTGTCCCGACACCAGCCCGCGTGGTCCCGACGTTCCGGATCAAAAGGACAATTGGCAGATCGGCTGCGGCGCCGGCTTCTATCTCGACGCGACAGAGCAGCCTTATGCGAAGAGCTACCGCATATACTCCTAGATCACCGAGGAATTGCCGGCGCTGGTCGCCGCGAATTTCCCGGTCGACATGTCACGCCAATCGATCTTCGGCCATTCGATGGGCGGGCACGGCGCGCTGACGATCGCGCTGAAGTATCCTGAGTGCTACCGAAGCTGTTCGGCCTTAGCGCCGATCGTGCAGCCGTCGAGCTGGTCGCGGCCAGCCTTCGAAAAATATCTCGGACAGGACTAGAAGAGCTGGCGCGCCTACGATGTCACACTGCTGATCGAGGACGGTCGTCGCTTTGGCGAGTTCCTGGTCGACCAGCGCATGGCCGACGGATTTCTTCAGGATGGGCTGCGGCCTTGGCTGCTCGAAGAGGCCTGCAAAAACAATAGTTTGTCGCGATGGCTGATCCCCGGCCAACTGGATCAAGCAGAAGCACTTCGCACTTATGCTTCGCGAACTCAGCGTGATGAAGGTCCAAGTGATCGGTCTGGAGTCACGCAGCATGGTCGAGGGGGTTCAAAAACCCTTTGTGCGTCTGCCGGATGGACCGAGGCGCCTAAATGCTCATCTGTTTCTGTGGGGATATCTGTGGGGTAGGCATCTTACAGACTGCCTAACCCGTTGTTTTTTCTGGTCGGAGTGGCAGGATTTGAACCTGCGACCCCCTCGTCCCGAACGAGGTGCGCTACCAGGCTGCGCTACACTCCGTGACCAGACCGCGGGCTTATAGCCGCCACACTTCGTTCCTGCAAGCGGCAATGGCAGCACTTCTGTCGCATTTCGTGCGCTTTCGTCGGGGCTTGCCGGAAAGCTCGGATTTCCATCCGGGATAAACGCGGCTTAAAGCCTTGTGTGCTACGCCGCTGCCTCGATAGATCGTGTTTCTGTCTCCTGGAGCCCTGCTGTCTTGCCCCCAAAAATCGTTGGCGAAGCCTGGCCCAACAGCTTCAAATTCGAAACCGCGGCGCTGATCAAGGCATCCGGGTTTCGTGAATATGATGCGCGCTGGTGGTTCGGTCATCCCGGTTCGACGGTGCCGCCGGAACTCAATCTGATCGGCGTCCAGGCGCTTGGCATGGGGCTCGGCACGCTGATTCGCCGTCTCGGCGCCGGACCCGACATCGTCACCGGGCATGATTTCCGGTCCTATTCGCTTGGCATCAAGCTAGCGCTGGTTTCCGGGCTGATGGCGGCCGGCGCAAGGGTGAAGGACATCGGCCTGGCGCTGTCGCCTATGGCCTATTTCGCGCAGTTCGCACTGGAGACGCAGTCCGTCGCCATGGTCACCGCCTCGCACAACGAGAACGGCTGGACCGGCGTCAAGATGGGAGCCGCGCGGCCGCTGACCTTCGGGCCTGAGGAGATGACCGCGCTGAAGGCGATGGTGCTCGCCGGCGATTTCGACCTTACAGGCGGCGGCTCCTATGATTTCGTCCGCGATTTTCGCGCCACCTATCTCGACGACCTGGTCGGGGACAAGCGCATCACACGCAAGCTCAAAGTGGTCGCTGCTTGCGGCAATGGCACTGCCGGCGCCTTTGCCCCGGAAGCCTTGCGGCGCATCGGTTGCGAGGTGATTCCGCTCGATGCCGAACTCGACCATACCTTCCCGCGCTACAATCCCAACCCGGAGGACATGCGGATGCTGCATGCCATCAGGGACAAGGTGCTGGAGACAGGGGCCGATGTCGGTCTGGGCTTCGATGGCGACGGCGACCGCTGCGGTGTCGTCGACAATGAAGGCAACGAAATCTTCGCCGACAAGGTCGGCGTCATGCTCGCGCGGGATATTTCGCGGCTCCATCCGGGTTCGACCTTCGTCGTCGACGTCAAGTCGACCGGACTGTTCAACACCGACGCGGTGCTGCGCGCCAATGGCGCCGTTACCGACTACTGGAAGACCGGCCATTCCTACATTAAACGCCGCGTTGCCGAACTCGGCGCTGTCGCCGGCTTCGAAAAGTCGGGCCATTTCTTCTTCAACCCGCCGATCGGGCGCGGCTATGACGACGGGTTGGTGACGGCAATCGCCATCTGTCAGATGCTGGACCGCAACCCGGCCAGCTCGATGGCCGATCTCTACCGTGCGCTGCCGCTGACCTTCGGAACCCCGACCATGTCGCCGCACTGCGCGGACGATGTGAAATACGGCGTCGTCGAACGGGTGGTCTCCGATTTTCAGGCGATGCAGCGGGACGGTACCAGTTTCGCGGGCCAGAAGATCATGGACCTCGTCACCGTCAATGGCGTCCGCGTCGTCGCCGAGGACGGCACCTGGGGTCTGGTGCGCGCCTCGTCGAACAAGCCGGAACTGGTCGTGGTCGTCGAAAGCCCGGTCTCGTCCGAGCGTCGCCGGCAGATGTTCGATGCCGTCGACGCCGTGCTGCGCCGCAGTCCGGAAGTCGGCGCTTATAACCAGACTTTCTAGGTCAGCGCCCTGCTGCAGGCGCTGCGGCCGTCAGCACGCCCCAGTCAAAATCGCGCGCCCAGTCGGCAAAGCCGTGCCAGCGCACCTCCGCAAATTCCCTGTGCAAGGCGGCGATATCGACGTCGTAGCCGACGCGGTCGAACCATTCGAACATCAGCGCCGCGTCCTCGCTCTGCTGGCGGGCAACTGCGATCGGGATTTCCTGGTAGCGGATCGGGTGGCCGATGGCGCCGGACAGGATTTTAGCCTGCTCTTCGCCTGACAATTCGTCGCCGGCGAAATCGAAGCGCTTGCCGAACACTTCTTCCCGCCGCTCGACCAGAGCGGCCACGAAGGCGCCGATATCTACCAGCGAGACGAGCTGGAGGACGCGCTTGGGTGGCATGGCGAAGGCATGGATGCCTTGGTTGAGCGCACCGATCGACCACGGCGCAACGGCATTCTCCATGAAGGCCACCGGCGCGCTGATCGAATAGGGAATGCCGAGCTGCTCGATATGCCTCTCGACCAGATATTTGCTTTCGAAATGCGGGATGCCGGTCTTCTTGTCGGCGTCGGCAACGGAGGAATAGATCAAGTGTCCGACGCCGGCGGTCTTCGCCGCATCGGCGGCTAGGATGCCCAGACGGGTCTCTTCCTCGAGACCGGCCTCATAGCTGTTGCCCATCAGGAACATGGTGTCGACGCCTTTTGCGGCGCTCACGACCGAGCCCGCTTCGGCGAGATCGCCGGCCACCACCTCGGCGCCCGCCGACGCCAGTTGCCGCGCGCCCTCGCTGCCCGGCTTGCGCGTCAGTCCCTTGACGTGATGGCCCCTGGACAACAGCGCACGCGCTACCGCGCCGCCTTGCTGGCCCGTGGCGCCGGTCACAAGAATGTTTCGTTTGCTGGTCATTTCGTCTGCTCCTTTTTCTCTGTCCGGCTTGTTTGCCTGGAGCAAAATTAGGCTCTGTCGGATTGATGCATAACTGCCTATAGTTGGAAAACTTTGTCTCACTGGTGAGTACAATGATCGATCTCAACGATGTCATCGTGTTTGCTCGCGTCGTCGAGGCCGGCAGCTTCACCGCCGCCGCGCGTCTGCTTGCCATGCCCAAGACGTCGGTCAGCCGCCGTGTCGCCGCGCTCGAACGCGAGGTCGGCGTGCGCCTGTTGCAGCGCACGACACGCAGCCTCAACCTGACGGATGCCGGGCGTCTGTATTATGAGCAAAGCAGCCAGGGGCTGCGCACGATCGAGGAGGCGAATCTGCGTCTGGCGGAGGCGAGGGCGGAACCGTCGGGCACCATCCGCATTTCGGCCCCGGTAGGTTTTGGCGGCTATTTCCTCATCCGCGCCGTGGTCGACTTTCTGGCGCTGTATCCGAAGACCAATGTCGAGCTTCGGCTCACCGACGACAAGCTCAACCTGGTCGAGGACGGTATCGACCTCGCCTTCCGCACCGGCACCCTCCAGGATTCGACGCTGATCGCCCGCAAGCTCGGTGCCGCGCGCAGGTTGCTCTGCGCCAGCCCCGACTATCTCGCACGATATGGAATGCCGGAAGGCCCGGCGGATCTCGCGCGCCATCGATGCGTCATCGCGGGCCCATCGGCCTCGGGCGCCCATTGGGTGCTGGATGGACCACAAGGCCAGGAGACGGTCGTGGTCACCGGGCGCTTCGCCGCCAATGAAATGCAGGCGGTGCTTGCTGCCGCGCTCGCCGGCTTCGGTGTCGCCCAATTGCCCCAGGCGATGGCCGAAGGGCTGATCGATCAGGGGCGCCTGCAGCGCGTCCTCGAGGATTACACGACACCGGCCGGCGGACTGCATGTGCTCTATCCGAGCAGCCGCCACCTTTCGCCCCTGGTGAAGGCCTTTATCGAACTGGCGGCCGAGCGGATTTCCAATCGGGCAAATACCGCTTAAAGGGCGTCTGTGCTACCCAATCGACCTCCAATTCCCGAGCGCGAGACCTGAATGACCGAGCGGATCGTCAGTTTTGTCATGAGCGGCGGCGTTGGCTCTCGGCTATGGCCGCTGTCACGCGAGGACAATCCCAAGCAGTTCCACGATCTGTCGGGCGATGGCTCCATGCTGGCCAAGACCTTGCGCCGCCTGACGGCGAGACCGGCTGGCGAGACGCCGATCTTCCTGATCGCCTCGGAACGTCACGCCGATCGTGTCCATGCCGACTTGGCCGGTCTCGATCTTGCCGGCGGCGGCCCGCTGTTCGAGCCCGCGGGACGCAACACCGCCGCCGCCGTCGCACTGGCGACGCTGCGCACTCTGTCGGAATTCGGCGACAGCCTGGTGCTGGTGGTGCCTTCCGACCATGAAATAGCGACGGCGGGGCAATTCTGGCAAAGTATCGAAGCGGGATCGCAGGCGGCGCGCGCCGGCCGCCTGGTGGTGTTCGGCATCAAGCCGACCCAGCCGGAAACCGGTTACGGCTATATCGAGGTATCGGCCGAGAAGGGCGGGGTGTTCGACGTTTCGCGCTTCGTCGAGAAGCCCGACCTCGCGACGGCCAATGATTATCTCAAGGCGGGAAATTTCTACTGGAACACCGGCATCTTCCTGTTTCGGGCGGGTGCCATGCGCGACGCCTTCGAGGCATTCCAGCCCGATATCTGGCGCACTACCGAAGCGGCCTACAAGGCGGCGACATCGGACCTGTCCGGCCTCTATATGCCGCTGGAGCTCTACGCGGCCATCCCGTCGAACTCGATCGACTATGCCATCATGGAGCGGGCAAAAGACATCGCCATGGTGCCGGCCGGTTTCCGCTGGAACGATCTCGGCTCCTGGCAATCGCTCCTCGACGTCGGTCCCGCTGACGAGCGAGGCAACGTCGTCGTCGGTGATGTCGTCGCCATCGATTGTGAGAATTCCTATATCCGTAGCGACGGCCGCCTGCTGTCGGCGATCGGCATGAAGGACGTTGCCATCGTCTCGACGGCGGATGCCACTTTCGTTGCCCCGGTGAGCCACAGCCAGCACGTCAAGAAGATCGTCGAACAACTCGAAAAATCGGGACGGCTGGAAACCAGATTCACGCCAGCGCACGACCGCGTCATCGAAAGCGGCGCCTGGCGGCGGCGCGTGCATCACTGGCTGTTCCAGGAGACCTTGCCGCTATGGTCGACATCAGGCGTCGACGAGCGCCATGGCGGCTTCCACGAGGCGTTGGGTTTCGACACCAGGCCGCTCGTCAAGCCCAAGCGCATGCGCACCCAGGCCAGGCAGGTCTATGCTTTCGCCGTTGCCAAGGAACGTGGCTGGACCGGCCCGGCCGACCGGCTGATCGCGCATGGCATCGATTTCATGGCAGGGCAGGGCCGCACCGAACGGGGCGGTTGGGTGCGCACGCTGAATGTCGATGGCTCCGTCGCCGACCCGGTCGAGGACGCCTACGATCATTCCTGCATTCTGCTGGCACTGGCGCACGCGCATATGTCGGGCAATCCCGATGCCTTGCGGCTCGGCGAGGAGACCTTCGCCTTCCTCGATGCGCATCTGGAGGACAGCCGCATGACGGGGTTCCTCGAGACATCGGATGGGGCCGGCGAGCGGCGCTCCAATCCGCACATGCATCTGCTCGAAGCTTTCCTGGCCTGGCACCAGGCGACCGGAGAGCGCGCGCATCTGCGACGCGCGGCCCGCATCATCGACCTCTTCCGCAGCCATTTCTTCGACCCCGAGAGCTGGACGCTCGGCGAGTATTTCGATGCCGAATGGAAACCGGTCTTGGGAGAGAAGGGAACCTGGACCGAACCCGGCCATCACTTCGAATGGGCATCGCTGCTGGTCGATTTTGCCGATCGAAGCGGCCAGGCCGAGCTGAGCGTCTATGCCCGAAAACTCTATGCCTCGGCGATCGCCAACGGCCTTAACCGCGCCACCGGCCTTGCCTATGGGGCAGTCTCGCGGCAGGGCCTGCCGCTCGACCTGATATCGCGCAGTTGGCCGCAGGCCGAAGCGCTCAAGGCGGCGATCGCGCTGGATGGCTCGGGCGGCCCTGATCTCAAGCCGGAGATCGAGGCGCGCGTCGGCCGGCTGTTCCGCTGGCACATCGACCCGGCGCCGCTGGGCCTCTGGATCGACCGCATCGACGAACGCGGCCGCTCGCTGGCGTCAGACGTGCCGGCCAGTATCTTCTACCATCTGGTCTGTGCGCTGACCCAGTATCTGGATGGGACTGTGGACAAGTAGGCGGGATCAGTACGGGCTTGCCACGTCCCCGGTCTCGACATAGATCGACTTCAGCTGCGAATAGAGCGCCAGTGCCGCCAGCGAATTCTCGCGGCCGATGCCCGATTGCTTGACCCCGCCGAAGGGGATTTCCACAGGGGTCAGATTGTAGGCGTTGATCCAGCAGGTTCCGGCCTGCAACTCGGCAATGACGCGGTGGGCACGCGGCAGGTCGCGTGTGAACACGCCCGCGGCAAGGCCGAACTCGGTGTCGTTGGCGCGGTCTATAACCTCGTCCTCACCGTCGAATTTCAGCACGCTCATGACCGGGCCGAAAATCTCCTCGCGGGCGATGCGCATGGTGTCGGTGACGCCGGTGAAGACCGTAGGCTCGACGAAGAAGCCGCCCTGGAAGCCCTGCAGCGACGGCACGTTGCCGCCGCAAGCGAGCGTGGCGCCATCCTGCTTGCCAGCCGCGATATAGCCGACGACCTTGTCTTGCTGCGCCTTGTTGACCAACGGACCCATCTGCGTATCCGGATCGAGCGGATCGCCGATGCGGATTTTCTTGGTTCGCTCGACCAGCCGCTCGACAAAGCGGTCGTGAATGCCGCTCTGCACGAAGACGCGCGTGCCGTTGGAACAGATCTGGCCGCTCGAATAGAAATTGCCGAGCATGGCGCCGCCAATGGCGTTTTCGACATCGGCATCGTCGAAGACGATCAGCGGCGACTTGCCGCCGAGTTCCATCGTCGCGTGCTTCATCCCTGAGCCGGCCAGCGACAGGACCTTGCGCCCGGTCGGCACCGAGCCGGTCACCGAAACCTTGGCGACGACATCATGGCCGACCAGCCCGGCGCCGACATCGCCATAGCCTTGCACGACGTTGAACAGCCCGTCGGGTAGACCAGCTTCCGAGTAGATCTCGGCCAGCGCCAGCGCCGAAAGCGGCGTGTTTTCCGATGGCTTGAACACCATGGCGTTGCCCATGGCGAGCGCCGGCGCCGATTTCCAGCCGGCGATCTGGATCGGATAGTTCCATGCGCCGATGCCGACGCAGACGCCAAGCGCCTCGCGGCGCGTGTAGGCGAAGGGTCCGCCGAGGTCGACCGCTTCGCCATTGAAGACGGCGACCGCGCCGGCGAAATATTCAAGGCAATCGGCTGCTGAAGGCGCGTCCGCCACCAGCGTCTCCTGGATCGCCTTGCCGGTGTCCAGCGTCTCGATGCGGGCAAGGTCGGCGTTGCGGGCGCGCAAAATGTCGGCGGCACGGCGCAGAATGCGGCCGCGCTCGACCGGCTTGAGCCGCGCCCAGGCCGGCTGTGCGGCGCGTGCGGCCTCGATAGCGAGTTCCAGCACGTTCGGCGTCGCCGAACGCAGCATGGCGATGGTCTCGCCCGTGGCAGGATAGATCACCGGCAGCGGCGCGCCGCCTTCGTCCTCGATATAGCGTCCGTTGACATAGTGCGAAGCCGTGGGCTGGGCGCGCATGGGGATCTCCAAATCGTCTGCGCCCAAGTGGGCGGCTCAATCTATCGAGGCGGCTCGATCGGTTGCCCGGATCATGGCCTATCTGTCAGACGCCTGCCAGCGAGGATTGATCCATGGCTCCTGGTTGGACGGCGCGAGCGGTGTACGGCCAAGGATGTGATCGGACGCCTTCTCGCCGGTCATGATCGATGGTGCGTTGAGGTTGCCGTTGGTCACGCGCGGGAAGATCGAGGAGTCGGCGACCCGTAATCCGTCGACGCCGATGACCCGGCATTCCGGATCGACGACGCTCGATTGATCATCGACCCGGCCCATTCGACAGGTGCCGCAAGGGTGGTAGGCGCTTTCGGCATGGTCGCGAATGAACATATCGAGATCGTCATCCGACTGCACATGGCTGCCCGGCGAGAGTTCCTGTCCGCGGTAGGCATCGAAGGCCGACTGGCCGAAGATTTCGCGGGTCAGGCGGATGCAATGGCGGAACTCCGCCCAATCGTCCGGATGCGACATGTAGTTGAAGCGGATGACCGGCTTCGCTTTCGGATCCGGCGAGCGCAACGTCACCGAGCCGCGCGACTTCGAGCGCATCGGCCCGACATGCGCCTGGAAGCCATGCGATTTCGCCGCCGCCTTGCCGTCATAACGCACCGCCGCCGGGATGAAGTGGTACTGGATGTCGGGATAGTCGACGCCTGCCTGCGAGCGAACGAAGGCGGCGGCCTCGAAATGATTGGTGGCGCCCAGGCCCGATTTGAAGAACAGCCACTGCGCCCCGATCATCGCCTTGGAGAACGGGTTCAGCACCGAATTCAGGGTGATCGGCTTGGTCGATTCCTGCTGGATGTAGAGCTCCAGATGGTCCTGCAGGTTGCCGCCCACACCGGGCCGGTCGGCCACGACGGCAATGCCGTTTTCGCGCAAATGCCCGGCCGGGCCGATACCGGACAGCATCAGGATTTTTGGCGAGTTGATCGACGACGCCGCGACGATCACTTCGCGTCGCGCCTTAACGACCTGAATCTGTTTGTGAGCTTCGATCTCGACGCCGATGGCGCGTTGATTCTCGATAATCACCCGGCGCGCAAAGCCTTTGACCAGACTCACGTTTTTGCGCCTGAGCGCCGGCTTCAGATAGGCTGATGCCGCCGACCAGCGGCGGCCGCCCAGAATGGTCTGCTCCATCGGCCCGAAGCCTTCCTGCTTGGCGCCATTGTAGTCGTCGGTCAGTTCGAACCCTGCCTGGCGGCCCGCTTCGACGAAGGCGCCATAGAGCGGATTGCGCCGCGAGCCGCGCTGCACATGCAGCGGGCCGCCGTGCCCGCGCCAGCCATCCTCGCCACCGTCGGAATCTTCCATGCGCTTGAAATAGGGGAGCACGTCAGCAAAACCCCAGCCGGCCGCTCCCTGTTCGGCCCAATGGTCGAAGTCACGGGCGTGGCCGCGCACATAGACCATGCCGTTGATCGAGGACGAGCCGCCGATCACCTTGCCGCGCGGCGTCGCCAGCACGCGGCCGCCCAGATGCGGCTCCGGCTCACTGGCGAACCCCCAGTCGTAGAGGTTCATGTTGAGCGGGATCGACAGCGCCGACGGCATCTGGATCAGAGGTCCGAGATCGGTGCCGCCGAATTCGATGACGATGACCGAATGCTTGCCGTCCTCGGACAGGCGATAGGCCATGGCCGAGCCGGCGGAGCCGGAGCCGATGATGACGAAATCCGCTTCAAGCATGGTTCATATGCACCATAAAATCGGCGAGCGAGACATTGCCGCCGGTTGCAACCACGAGGACGGTCTTTCCCGCCACATCCACCTTGCCACCGAGCAGTGCCGCCACCGACGCCGCGCCCGAAGGCTCCAGCACCAGCTTCATCCGCTCGAAGGCGATCTTCATTGCCCGCCGCACCGACTGGTCGTCGACGGTGATGCCGCGAACACCCGCTGCCTTGACTGCTGCGAAGGGGGCGTCGCCGGGCCGGCGCGACATCAGCCCGTCGCAGATCGACTTCGGGCCAATCGGCATGGTCTCGATCGAGCCATGCGCCAGTGACGAGCCCATGCCGTTGAACCCTTCGGGCTCGACGCCGATGATCTCGGTCGCCGGCGACAGATAGTGGAAGGCGAGCGAAACGCCGCCGATCAGCCCACCGCCGCCGACCGAGCAGAACAAGAGATCAGCGCTGGCGTCCTTGGCCGACAACTGGTCGAGTGCCTCGAGGCCGGCGCCCGCCTGGCCGGCGACAATCTCCGGATCGTCGAAGGGATGCAGCAGGGCCAGACCTTCGGTCTCCGCGATCTCGCGCGCCTTTGCGGCCGCGACCTCTTCACGCGCCCGATCGCCATGATCGGTCAGCACGACGCGGGCGCCATAGCCTGATGTCGCATCACGCTTGGCGGCCGGGGCGTCGATCGGCATGACGATGGTGACCGGGATGCCGAGCGCCTGTCCGGCGGCCGCCAGCCCTTGCGCGAAATTGCCGGAGGAATAGGCGACGACGCCCTTCCTTGCTTCGTCGGGCGAAAGCCGCTTCAGCCGCCAATAGGCGCCGCGAACCTTGAAGGATCCGGCCCATTGCAGCGATTCCGGCTTGATGAAGACCCGGGCCGCACCGGTTTCCTTGGCGAGTGCCGTCGATTCCAGCAGCGGCGTGACCTGTGTCGCCTGGGAGGTGACGGCATAGGCCTGCATGAGATGATCGAGGGTGGGAACGAGAAGATCTGTCATCATTCGCCTCGCGGATACCTTTTGCTCTCTTCGAGATTGTCGAGGTTCATGTGATTGCGCATGTACCGCTCTGACGCCTTCTGCAGTGGCTGGAAATCCCAGGGGTAATAGGCGCCATTGCGCAGCGCAGGATAGACCACCCAGCGGCGCGCCTGGCTCTCGCGCACGGCGGCGTCGAAGCCGGCCATGTCCCAACGCGCCCTGACCTTGTCCATGAACTCGGCCACCAACGCCACATTGGCGGGATCATCGGCAAGATTGTCCCGCTCCAGCGGATCGGCTTCGAGATCGAACAATTGCGGCGGATCGAGTTCGCAATGGACGAATTTGTAGCGGCCCTCGCGGATTGCCACCAAGGGCGCATAGGAGCCTTCCGCGGCGTACTCGATCAACACCGGTGCCGTGCGCTGCCCACCCTTGGTGAGCGGCAGCAGCGACTGGCCGTCGGTCCACGGCGCGATCGACCCGATGTCGATGCCGGCGAGGTCGCAAAGCGTTGGCGCCACGTCGAGATTGGAGACCGGCGCGTCGATCAGCCCGGCCGGCACGCCCTTGCCGGCGATCATCAGCGGCACCCGCGCCGAGCCTTCGAAGAAGCTCATCTTGAACCACAGGCCTCGCTCGCCCAGCATGTCGCCGTGATCGGAGCAGAACAGGATGATCGTGTCGTCGAGCATGCGCGTTCGGGTGAGAACGTCGAGGAGCTCGCCGAGCTTGTCGTCGACATAGGAGATGTTGGCGAAATAGCCGCGCCGCGAACGACGCACCTGCTCCGGTGTGATCTCGAAAGAGGGATAGTCGCTGGCGTGGTACAGCCGCTGGGAATGCGTATCCTGCTCGTCATGCGCGATGAAGCCGGTTTCCGGGTCCAGCGCCTGGCAATGCTCATAGAGATCCCAATACTGCTTGCGCGCGACATAGGGATCGTGCGGGTGCGACAGCGAGACGGTGAGGCACCATGGCCGATGGCTTGCATCGTCCTGTTCGCGTGAAAGCTGATAGAGCTTCTGAGACGCGAGGAACACGACCTCGTCGTCATACTCCATCTGGTTGGTGGTCTCGGCGATGCCGGCGCCGGTTACCGAACCCAGATTGTGATACCACCACTCGATGCGCTCGCCGGGTTTGCGGTAGTCCGGCGTCCAGCCGAAATCCGCCGGATAGATGTCGGTGGTCAGCCGCTCCTCGAAACCGTGCAACTGATCCGGTCCGACGAAATGCATCTTGCCCGACAGGCAGGTGTAGTAGCCGGCGGCACGCAAATGATGGGCGAAGGTCGGGATGGACGAGGTAAATTCAGCGGCATTGTCGTAGACACCGGTGCGCGACGGCAACTGGCCGCTCATGAACGAGGCGCGGCCCGGTGCGCAAAGCGGCGAGGCGGTGTAGTTGTTGGCAAAGCGCGCCGAACGCGCCGCCAGCGCTTTCAGATGCGGCGTGTGTAGAAATTCCGCTGGCCCATCCGGGAAAAAGGTCCCGTTGAGCTGGTCGACCATGACGATCAGGAAATTGGGTCGCTTCGCTGTCACTGTTTGTGCTGTCCGCCAAGTTTGGTTTCGAGATAGTCCTCGACCAGCGCGATCGCGGTCGCGGCGTCGGGCACGCCATCCTTCAGCGCGCGCCTGATGTAGAGCCCGTCGATCATTGCCGCCGTCGCTTCCGCGGCGCGGTCGGCTTCGGTCCTGGGCAGGATACCGATCAAACCGCTCATCAGGTTCGAATGCAGCCGCCTTGCGTAGATTCTGAGCAACCGGCGCAGCGAGGACGATTGCTGCGCCTCGACATAGAAGGCGAGCCATGCGGCGATGGTCTCCGCCTGGAACTGGATGTCGGAAAAATTGACAGCTACCACGGCCGACACGCGCTCGCGCGGGGAGGTGGTGGATTGAAGCGCGCGGCGCATGTCGATGGTCAGTTCGGCCAGGATGTGCCGCATCGTCGCGAACAGTAGCTCGTCCTTGGCGCCGAAATAGTGATGGGCAAGGGCCGAAGACACACCGGCGCGTCCGGCAATCTCGGACATGGTCACGTCAAGCGAGCCGCGCTCGCCGATCGCCGAGATCGTCGCGTCGATGAGCGCCTTGCGGCGCAATGGCTCCATTCCGACCTTTGGCATGCTGTTCCCGATCTTTTCGGGAGATTATTTTTTATTGACGCGTCAATCAACAAAAAATCGATGCTGACGCGACCTGCACCAAGCGATTGTTGCGCGGCGGCTCTTCACGGTTCGAGCAGGAATGTTTATATTTGAACAATAAAGACGAAGTGCGCCATGAGCCCACATGCTAGGCTGGCGCCAAGGATGGAGACCGGCATGACCGCATGTATCGTTGGCTGGGCACATTCGCGCTTCGGCAAGCTCGAGGGCGAGACGCTCGAAAACCTGATCGTCAAGGTCGCGACGGACGCGCTCGATCATGCCGGCATCGGCCCGGACGAGGTCGACGAGATCGTGCTTGGCCATTTCAACGCCGGCTTTTCGGCGCAGGATTTCACCGCAAGCCTGGTTCTCCAGGCCGATGACCGGCTGCGCTTCAAGCCGGCCACGCGCGTCGAGAATGCTTGCGCAACCGGTTCGGCCGCGGTCCGGCAAGGCATCCGCGCGATCGATGCAAACGCTGCCCGGGTCGTTCTGGTGGTCGGCGCCGAGCAGATGACGACAACGCCCGGGCCCGAGATCGGCAAGAACCTGCTCAAGGCGTCCTATCTGCCCGAGGACGGTGACACGCCGGCCGGCTTTGCCGGCGTCTTCGGCAAGATCGCGCAGGCCTATTTCCAACGCTATGGCGATCAGTCGGATGCGCTCGCCATGATCGCCGCCAAGAACCACAAGAACGGCGTCGACAATCCCTATGCGCAGATGCGCAAGGATTTCGGCTATGATTTCTGCCGGCAGGAGAGTGAGAAAAACCCGTTCGTCGCGGGACCCTTGAAGCGCACCGACTGCTCGCTTGTCTCCGACGGCGCCGCCGCCCTTGTCCTTGCCGACACGGCGACGGCGCTGAAGATGCGCCGCGCCGTAGCCTTCCGCGCCAACGAACACGTGCAGGATTTCCTGCCGATGTCGAAGCGCGACATCCTGGCCTTCGAAGGCTGCGAGCAGGCCTGGACCCGCGCTTTGAAGAATGCCGGCGTGACGCTCGACGATCTCTCCTTCGTCGAGACGCATGACTGTTTTACCATCGCCGAATTGATCGAGTATGAGGCGATGGGACTGGCCAAGCCCGGTGAGGGCGCCAAGCTGGCGCTGGATGGCACAACGGCAAAAGACGGCCGCCTGCCGGTCAATCCCTCAGGAGGCCTGAAGGCCAAGGGCCATCCGATCGGCGCCACCGGCGTCTCCATGCATGTCTTGACCGCCATGCAGCTTGTTGGCGAAGCCGGTGGCATCCAGGTGCCGGGCGCAAAACTCGGCGGCATCTTCAACATGGGGGGCGCGGCTGTCGCCAACTACGTTTCCATTCTTGATCGGATCAGGTAAACCGCCCCGGCATTCACGGGAGGTGACATG
This sequence comes from Mesorhizobium sp. M8A.F.Ca.ET.218.01.1.1, assembly GCF_004791165.1. Lineage (GTDB taxonomy): Bacteria > Pseudomonadota > Alphaproteobacteria > Rhizobiales > Rhizobiaceae > Mesorhizobium. The sequence goes on from NZ_SRUZ01000003.1 coordinate 124,228, forward strand.
GCCAATCCGGTTCTGATCGAAGTCTTGCGCGGCGCCATTGTCGAGAGCGCCCATCGCGGCGCCGTCGCTGTCTTCGATGCCGGCGGCAAGCCGGTCCTGGAGATCGGCGACACATCGAAGCCGGTCTTTCCCCGCTCCGCCGTCAAGGCGATCCAGGCCCTGCCGCTTGTCGAAACGGGTGCCGCCGATGCCTACGGCTTCGGCAACCGCGAACTGGCGCTAGCGTGTGCCTCCCATTCCGGCGAGCCGGCACATGTCGACCTGGCGCGGTCCATGCTGGCCGGGGCCGGGCTGGATAGGTCGGCGCTCGAATGCGGCACCCACTGGCCCTCGGATCATGACGCCGAGATTGCGCTCGCACGTGCCGGCGGTTCACCAAATGCGCTTCACAACAACTGTTCCGGCAAGCATTCCGGCTTCCTTTGCACCTGCGTGCATTCCGGCATGGAGCATCGCGGCTACGTCAAGCCGGGGCACGCTTTGCAGGAAATGGTGCGCGACGCCATGCAGTCGGTCACCGGCGCTGTCCACGGCGCCGACGAACGCGCGACCGATGGCTGCTCGATCCCGACCTATGCGGTGCCGCTGAGGAGTTTCGCGCTCGGCTTTGCCCGCATGGTGACGGGACAGGGCTTTGGCCCCGAGCGGGCGAAAGCTGCGAAGCGACTGCTTTCGGCCTGCATGGCGGAGCCGTTCTTCGTCGCGGGCACCGGCCGTGCGGACCTGTTGCTGATGGAAGCCGCTCCCGGGCGGATTTTTGCCAAAGGCGGGGCCGAGGGCGTCCATTGTGCCGCGCTTCCGGAACTCGGTCTCGGTATCGCCGTCAAATGCGATGACGGTGCCGGGCGCGCTGGCGACGCAATCGCCGCTGCCGTCCTCGCCAGGCTGCTGCGGGCGGACGAAGCCTTGTCGGCGAAGCTGCTCGAACTGGCGAACGCGCCGATCGAAAGCCGCATTGGCGCCAAGGTCGGGGCGCTGAGGCCGACGCCAGCCTTGAATTGAGGTCAGCTGACGCGGTTGCGCTCGACGGTCAGATGCGCAAAGCCGCTGCTGCTGGTCTGGGTAAGGTCTGACGTCACCGGCTCGGCCCAGCGCTGGCCGACAACCGCCCCGTTCGACGCACCGTCGATGACATTGTCGGAGATGACGGCGGTGCCGGCACCCTCGACCACGCTGACGACGATGCCGGTGCCCGCCTTGCGGATGATGTTTCCGGTGGCCACGACATTGCGCAGATACGGTCCCCAGCCGATCGACATGCCGTAGAGCGGCGCGTTCTCGACGACATTATTGGAGGCGATGGTGTCGGCCTCGACGGCGATGCCGACGCCGAAACCGGGCGGGTCCGCGGTGTAGGGGCCTGATGTCGACAGATTGCGCACGATGTTGCCCGAGCAGACACCCATGCGGCCGCCTTCGTTGAAGTTGACGATCGAAATACCGTTGGCCGCACCGTCGACGATGTTGTTGGAGATGACGGCGCCCTCGAACGAGAACTCGGAGTAGACCCCGGTCTCGCCCGAGCGTGCGCAGGTGTTGCCCGATATCTGCAGATTGCTGGAACTGTTGGCGCGGATCGCGGAGAAGGCGCAGTCCGAAATCACATTGCCCGAGATGACGACATTTCCGGCGCGGAAGGCGTTGATGCCGTTGCCGTTCTGGCCGGTGCCGCCGCTGCGCGCGCCAATGCGTTCGACTCGGTTGCCGGTGACCATGGTGCCGTCTTCCGCGGCTTGCCAGCGGTGCACGAGGATGCCGCCATTGGCGCAATCGGAGACGGTGTTGCCGGTGACTGCCAGTCCTGCGGCTTCGACGGAATAGATGCCGGCGTCCGCCGCTCCCGATATGTCCGAACGCTCGATCCGGCCTACCGCATGTTCCAGCGCCAGCCCGTTCTTGCCGCTGCCGGTTATCTGGCAGTTATCCACCACCAGGTGAGCGACCCGGCGCAGATCGAGCAGCCCTTGTGCATAGTCGCCCATCGAGCGGTTCGAACCGTCGAAGACCAGCCCGCTGAGTTCGATATGGTCGGCCTGTTCCGCCATGAACAGATGGCCGTCGCCGCCATAGACGATCCGCGTCGCACCCGGTACCCCGGACAGACGCACGCGGCCAGGCAGCGAGAGATTGGACACCACATAGGTGCCGGGCGGCAGGAAGACTGGCATGTCGCGGCCGTTGGCATCGCGCAGCAGCTTGGCGAAGGCCTTGCTCTGGTCGTCAAACGTGCCGGGCTGCACGCCAAGTTCCGTGGCATTGATGGAACCGCGCATCGAGGCCTTCTCGATGCCGGTCAGGCTGGCGGCCGCCGCCTTGCCGAGCGCGAGGCCCATCACGGCAAAGCCGGCGGTCTGAGTCAGCAGCATTCGTCTGTTCAACATCGGCACACAATCCAAGTGTTCAGTCCCGACACCCCAGTGTCCAGTCCTGACACCGCAGGAATCATGCCAGACGCTGGGCAGCCGTTCTCGGGGGGCATGGCTTGTCGAGCGGCCACTCGGCGCCTAAGTTCAGGAGATGAGCAGAGCTTTTACCCGCGAGGAAGACAGCGAGAATGCCATCGCCGGCGTTGGCGAGAGGCCGATCAGCACGCACCGCAACCTGGTGACCGAGCGCGGCCTGGCGCAGATCGAGGACAATCTGGCCGATTTGCGCGACGTGCTGGCGAAAGCCGAGAGAAAGGCCGATCGCGAGCGCATCGCGGTCGTGTCGCGTGACCTGCGCTACTGGACCGCGCGGCGGGAGAACGCCGAACTGTCCGTACCGGAGCCCGGCAGCGACGTCGTCCGCTTCGGCATGGGTGTCACGCTGGAAAGTGATGACGGCAAGAAGGTGCACTGGAAGATCGTCGGCGAGGACGAAGCCGATCCCGCCAAGGGCAGCATCTCGCATGTCTCGCCGATGGCGGTGGCGCTGTTCGGCAAGAAGGTCGGCGACGTCGCCAGCGTCAATGGCAAGGAGTGGGAGATCGTCAAGCTCTCGGAGAGTTAGTCTTCAAGCTTGACGACGTGGTCGCGGAAGAATGCCGCGGCACCCGCTTCGTCGATCTCGCCGGCAGCGACGGCCATGACGAATTCGTAAAGCGTGCCGTTGTCGGCTGTCAGGACATGGCCGTTCACAATCAAAAATGCGCCGGCGGCCACGATGGCAGTTCGCTTGTTTCCGTCGACGAAGGCATGATTTCTGGCAATACCAAAGACATAGGCAGCGGCGAGATCCTCGATCGATGGGTCCCCATAGTTCGATTTGTATTCAGCGCGGGCAAGCGCCGATTCGAGAGCGTTTTCATCTCTCAAACCTTGCGCTCCACCATGTCTGCGCAATTGCTCTGCATGCATCGCTTCGACGGCACGACGTGACAGAAACTCCCAGTTCATTCGGCGAGTTTCTGTAATGCGACCTTGTACTTGTCCATGACCTTGCGAGCAGCTTCCATCTGCCGCTCGAAACTGTCGTCCACCGGCTCAAGAGCAATACCTTTGTCCGTTTCGACAATCTGGAGCTGATCGCCTGTCTTCATGTTCAGACGGTCAAGGAGATCCTTGGGCAGGATCACACCTTCAGAATTGCCGATCTTGCGAATGGTGGTGTTCATGATGGATATCCTGTTGCAACGCCGATTATAACGCAATCAGTGCGCGTTGCAACGGATATTATAACAATCTCCCTCAGCCCGCCAGAAGCCGGTCCATCAAGCGGTCCGCCGCTTCCGGAATGACCGTGCCTGGCGGGAAGATTTCCGCTGCTCCAGCCTTCAGCACCGCATCATAGTCCTGCGGCGGGATGACGCCGCCGGCCACGATCAGCATATCGCCGCGGCCGAGCTTTTTCAGCGCGTCGCGCAATTCGGGGATCAGCGTCAGATGTCCCGCCGCCAGCGACGAGGCGCCGATGATGTGGACATCGTGCCCGACGGCCAGTTTCGCGATCTCTTCCGGTGTCTGGAACATGGCGCCGACGGTGACGTCGAAGCCGAGATCGGCGAAAGCCGTGGCGATCACCTTCTGTCCGCGGTCGTGGCCGTCCTGTCCCATCTTGGCCACGAGAATGCGCGGCTTGCCGCCATTTTTCTTTTCGAAGGCATCAAGCTTGTCCCGCAGCCGGTCGACCACCGGATTGTCGCCGAGCGCCTTGCGGTAGACGCCGGAAATGGTCTGCACCGTGGCCACATGGCGGCCATAGGCTCGTTCCAAGGCGAACGAGATTTCGCCGACAGTGGCGTTGGCGCGCGCGGCGCGGATGGCGAATTCAAGGAGATTGTCCTCGCCTTGTGCGGCACGTGTCAGCGCATCGAGCGCGCTTTCGACGGCGGCGACGTCGCGCGTGCCCTTCAGCCGTTGCAGCTTCGAGAGTTGCCGGGCCCTGACCTCGGCATTGTCGATCTTCAGCACATCGACCTCGATGTCGTTCTCCGGGCGATGCGCATTGACGCCGACCAGCATCTGCTCGCCGGAATCGATGCGCGCCTGCGTGCGGGCCGCCGCTTCCTCGATGCGCAGCTTGGGTATGCCCTTTTCGATCGCCGCCGCCATGCCGCCGAGAGCCTCGACCTCCTCGATATGAGCAAGCGCACGCGCCGCCAGATCGTGTGTCAGCCGCTCGAGATAGGCCGAACCGCCCCACGGATCGATGATGCGCGTGGTGCCGGACTCCTTCTGCAGGACAAGTTGCGTGTTGCGGGCGATGCGCGCCGAATGGTCGGTCGGTAGCGCCATTGCCTCGTCGAAGGAATTGGTGTGCAGCGACTGGGTATGCCCTTGGGTCGCCGCCATCGCCTCGATCATGGTGCGGATGATGTTGTTGTAGGGATCCTGCGCCGTCAGCGACCAGCCGGAAGTCTGGCAATGGGTACGCAGCGACAGCGATCGCTCGTCCTTCGGCGCGAAATTCTTTTTCATCAGCGTCGCCCACAACAGGCGCGCGGCCCTGAGCTTGGCCACTTCCATGAAGAAGTTCATGCCGATCGCCCAGAAGAAGGACAGGCGCGGCGCGAAACGGTCGATGCCGAGCCCTGCCGCGACGCCGGCGCGGGCATATTCGATACCGTCGGCGATCGTATAGGCGAGCTCCAGGTCGGCGGTCGCGCCGGCCTCTTGCATATGGTAGCCGGAGATCGATATCGAGTTGAACTTCGGCATGTTCTTCGAGGTGTAGGAGAAGATGTCCGAGACGATCCGCATCGAGGGCTTCGGCGGATAGATGTAGGTGTTGCGGACCATGAACTCCTTCAGAATGTCGTTCTGAATGGTCCCCGCCAGATCTTCCTGTGCGACGCCTTGCTCTTCCGCCGCCACGATGTAGAGCGCCATGATCGGCAGCACGGCTCCGTTCATCGTCATCGACACGGTCATGTCGCCGAGCGGAATGCCGTCGAACAACTGACGCATGTCGAGGATGGAATCGATGGCCACGCCCGCCATGCCGACATCGCCGGCGACACGCGGATGGTCTGAGTCATAGCCGCGATGGGTGGCAAGATCGAAGGCAACCGAAAGACCTTTCTGGCCGGCGGCAAGGTTGCGCCGGTAAAAGGCGTTGGACTCTTCGGCGGTCGAAAAGCCTGCATATTGCCGGATCGTCCAGGGCTGCTGGACATACATGGTTGGGTAGGGGCCACGCACGAAGGGGGGCAGGCCGGGATAGGTGTCGAGATGCGGCAGGCCCTTGAGGTCGCCCTGATTGTAGAGATGCTTGACGACGAGGCCTTCCGGCGTCGTCCGCTGCCCCTTGACCTCGACAGGCGCGCGGCGCGGTGGCACCCAGCCGATCTGACTGAAATCCGGAATCAAGAAGCGGCCCCGATGGATTGATCGATGCGGACTGGAGGCAGCGGCTCGCACAGGACGACGCCCTCGGTGAAGGCAGCTCGCCGCTCAGCGTCCAGCGTCTCGACCGGACGCTCGCCTTTCAACGGATAAAGCGTGGCGCCGATCATGGCCCGCTCGCCTGACTTGAAGGCAATGCCGCGCTGGACGGCGGCAGCGCGGACGCGTTGCTGGATATGTCCGTCCCGAAGGCTGGAGAGCACGCCACCTTCTGCCTCGATCGCCTGCAATTCCGCCCACGCTGCTTCGCAAAGACCCGACGTCAGCGCTTCGACGGCGCCGGAGCCATGGGCCGGATCGGCGACATGGTCGACATGGCTTTCATTGGCCATGATCAACTGCGCGTTGCGCGCGACGCGGCGGGCAAAAGCCGCCGGCAGGCCATGCGCGATCGTATGCGGCAGGATTGAGATCGAATCGGCGCCTCCCGCCGCCGCGGCGAAGCAGCCGATCGTCGTGCGCAGGATGTTGGTTTCGGGGTCCAGTGCCGTCATCATGCGAAATGATGTCTCGGCATGGATGTTGGCCGTGGAATTGGGGATCGAGCAGGCCTCCTGCACCCGTGCCCACAGCCTGCGCAAGGCCCGCACCTTGGCCATTGACAGGAACTGGTCCTGGTCGACGCTGAGCGCGAAACCGATATGAGGCGCGGCATAGACGAGCGGCTGCCGCGCCTTCTCGAACATTCTCAGATACGAGACCGCCGAGGCCAGCATGATGCCGAGTTCCTGCGCTTCCGTGGCGCCGGCATTGTGAAAAACGCGACCGTCCGCCTCCAGGAGCACACCCGGAACGCCCATCGAGAAGAAATGCGCCAGCGATTGCGGCATCGATTCTTGCAGCGCCTCGATCGACATGCGCAGCCGGCCGGTGCCGGCGAGGACTGCCGCCGGATCGATGCCGAAGGAAAGGTTGAGCTTTGCCGGATCGGAGCGCCGCTTGCTCAGGAACGCCACCAGCCAGTCGGCCATGGGGCGGCTCCAGGGGTGGGTGTCGATGCGGATCTGGACCCTGTTGAGGGGCACGCCCTCCAGCACCGTCTCCAGTGCCTGCGCCGTCCTCGGCAGGCCGTAGCCGAACGCGTTCGGGGCACCTTCGAAGACGAGCGACAGTCCCGTCGCGCCTTGCGCAATGTCTTCCAGGGCCTGGCTCTTGGCGCGATCGACATCGGGGTCGTCGACGCGCTGGCTGACGATCCAGGGCGATTGAGGATTGGCGCGCACGATCGGTTCGGCTCCGGTCGCGCGGTCATAGAGCGGCTCGACGCGGATGTTGTCGTCGGTATGCGAGATCAGCTTTTCCTCGAAGGATGCGCCGGCCAACGCCTTTTCCGCCAAGGCCAGCCATCGCTGACGCTCCGCATCCATTGGCTCAACATCCCTGGTCAAGGCTCCGGCGCCCATTCGTCGTCCTCGTTCTGTGTGGCCGCACCAGCCCGGCCAGCCCAGTCTACGGTCCCCGGTGGGTTACCGCAATGCAGGTGCAAGGCCCGAATCCCACTCACCTGATATTCGATCCACCTGATATAGGTCGGCTTGGGTGGGCGGACCATGGACGATTGCCAAACACCATCGAAATTCGCAAGTTCCAAAATCCGATCCTGGCGATTGGTCCGATTTGGACGATTGGCCTGGATTGGATGATCGGCCCCGCGTTGGACAATTGTCATTGTCGCTGTGCAACAGCCTCACTATACCTTCGGGCAAAGGCTGGCTTTGGGCACATCAGTTTGCGGAGACCCGACATATGGCTGACGACACCAGTATTTTCATCGGCGCCAGCCGCAAGCCCGACGACAGCTATCAGCGAGCTGAAAATCTGCTGCTGCAATACGGCAATCGCCATGGCCTGGTGACCGGCGCCACCGGTACCGGCAAGACCGTCAGCTTGCAGATCCTGGCGGAGGGATTTTCCAACGCCGGCGTGCCGGTCTTCTGCGCCGACATCAAGGGCGACCTTTCCGGCATCGCCATGATGGGCACCGCGCAGGATTTCCTGGTCAAGCGGGCGGAACAGGTGAAGCTCGACCCTTACGACTTCCAGGAATTCCCGGTCATCTTCTGGGATCTGTTCGGCGAGCAGGGCCACCCTATCCGCGCGACCATTTCGGAAATGGGACCGCTGCTGCTGTCGCGGCTGATGAACCTGACCGACGCACAGGAAGGCATCATGAACATTGCCTTCCGCATAGCCGATGAGGAAGGGTTGCTGCTGCTCGACATGAAAGATCTGCAGGCGCTGCTCGCCAACATTGCCGAGCGTGCAGAAGAGATCAGCGCCCGTTACGGCAACGTCACCAAGCCATCGGTGGGGGCCATTCAGCGCACGTTGCTGGTGCTGGAGCAGCAGGGCGCGGCGAACTTCTTTGGCGAGCCGGCATTGCGCATCGCCGACATCATGCGCACGACCCGCGACGGTCGCGGCGCCATCAGCGTGCTGGCCGCCGACAAGCTGATGATGAATCCGCGCCTCTACGCGACGTTCCTTCTCTGGCTGATGTCGGAGCTGTTCGAGGAACTGCCCGAAGTCGGCGACCCCGACAAGCCGAAGCTGGTGTTCTTCTTCGACGAGGCGCACCTCTTGTTCGACGAGGCGCCGAAGGTGCTGATCGACCGGGTCGAGCAAGTGGTCCGCTTGATTCGCTCCAAGGGCGTCGGCGTCTATTTCGTCACGCAGAACCCTTTGGATATTCCCGAAAAGGTCCTCGCCCAGCTCGGCAACCGCGTGCAGCATGCGCTGCGCGCCTACACGCCGCGCGAGCAGCAGGCGGTGAGGACGGCGGCCGAGACCTTCCGGCCCAATCCCGATTTCGACTGCGCCACCGCCATCACCCAGCTCGCCACCGGCGAAGCGCTGGTCTCGACGCTGGAGGCCAAGGGCATTCCGTCGATGGTCCAGCGCACGCTCATCCGTCCGCCGTCGTCGCGGCTTGGACCCATTACCCCCGCCGAGCGGCTGAAGCTGATCGGGGAAAGCCCGGTCACCGGCCAGTACGACCAGGTCATCGACCGCGAATCGGCGTTCGAGATGCTGCAGAAGAAGGCCAAGGAGGCGCAGGACGCCGAGGCGCAGCAGGCAGACACCGGCGGCTCGCGCTGGACCATTCCAGGCTTCGGCAATGACGATCCAGCGCCGCAGTCCGGTGGCAGGCGCGCGCCGGCGCCGCGGCCGTCCAATCGCCAGACGGTGGCGGAAGCCGCAATCAAGTCGGTGGTGCGATCGGTCGGCTCGTCGGTCGGACGTGCGATCGTGCGCGGGATTCTGGGGAGTTTGTCGCGGGGGCGGTAGGATCGGGCAGCGGCGTTGCCGCTGCCCTGTGAGCTCAGAAGATCGCGTCCGTGACCGCCTTGACCGGGCCGAGCAGCACCGATCCATCCGGCACGCCGGCGTCGATCGGGATGGCCTTGTGGTTCGCCGTCGCCACCATGGGCTGGCTGGCGTTGCTGGTCACGATGACCGGGCTCTTCGACGGCACGCGGTCATAGAGATCGATGATGTCCTGGTTCATCAGGCGCACGCAGCCCGATGACACCGATTTGCCTATCGAGCGCCATTCCGGCGAGCCGTGCAGGCGATAGAGCGTGTCCACATTGCCCTGGAAGAGATAGAGCGCGCGCGCCCCGAGCGGGTTCTTCAGGCCGCCGGGCATGCCGCCATTGTCGGCGCTGTACTGCTTCAATTCCGGCTGGCGCGCGATCATCTCATCCGGAGGCGTCCATTTCGGCCATTTCTGCTTCCACTGGACGACGGCGTCGCCCGACCATTCGAAGCCGGCGCGGCCGAGCCCGACACCATAGCGAATGGCCTGGCCGCCCGGGCGAACCAGATAGAGGAAGTGGCCTGTCGTATCGACGACGATGGTTCCCGGCTTCTGTCCGGTCGGGTCGGGCACGATCTGGCGCAGGAACTGCGGGTCGATCCTGTCGACCGGGATGGCCGGCAGATCGAAGCCGCCATCGTTGACCGCCGCGTACATAGACGCATAGTCGGCGAGCGGCGGCTCGACATAGGTAGGTGGCGGCGGCTCGGCCGGCCCCGGTCCGGTGGTTGCGCATGCCGAAACCGCGATCGAGGCGGCGCCCAGGGCTGCGGCGTTGAGAAAGCAGCGACGGCTCAGGCGATAGGATTCGATTTCGGTTATGGACATGGCTGCCTTCTTTAAGACTCAAATCGCAACAAAGCGTCAACACGCCGACGTCCGCCGCGGGTGCCTAACAACACCTGAGGCGATAGGCGGTTCCGATTCTGGCCCGAACGTGGACAAACAAAGGCGAAGCTGTGACTGCGCCGCCACTGTGGCGTTGGGGCCACAGGTCTGTCAGCTGCCGGATACGAGGGCCTCCAGCGATGGCAGGATCAGGGCCGGCGGCAAGTCCCGGTATTCCTCCGGCTGGTTGGAGCGGTTGATCCAAACCGTGCGGAAACCGAATTTGGTGGCGCCCGCAATGTCCCAGCGATTGGAAGACTGGAAGGAGACCGCGCCTGGATAGAGGCGCCAGCCGGTGGCGACCATGTCGTAGACCGCTGGGTCGGTCTTGAAGCGCCGCACCGCATCGACCGAATAGACGTCGTCCAGGACCTGGTCGAGTGCCGCGGACTTTACTGCCGCTTCAAGCATTTCGGGCGAGCCATTGGAGAGGATAGCCAGTCTGGCGCCGGAAGCCTTGAGCGCCTTCAGCACGGCTGGCACTTCGGGGTAACAGTCCAGCCTCCAATAGGCCTCCAGCAACTTTGCCTTGAGACCAGGATCGGCCGAAGGGACCTTGCGCAAGGCGAAGTCCAGCGCCTGTTCCGTCAACTGCCAGAAATCGCAATAGGCGCCCATCAGCGTGCGCACCCAGGAATATTCGAGTTGCTTGGCGCGCCAGATTTCGGACAGGAGCTGGCCGTCCGGGCCGATCGCGTCTGCATGGCGGCGCACGGCGGCGTGCACGTCGAACAGTGTGCCGTAGGCGTCGAAAACATAGGCGGCGTATTGCATGGCAACAGTTTTGAGGCGAGGCGGGACAAGGTGCAAGCCTTGATTGCACCGCACCCGTCGCTGGCCTCAACAAATCTCCCTGATGATGGTTGACGAGGCCTGTCAAAGCATCTTCCAATGGCTGTCACATAAGATTGACCGGAACGGGAAAACGCGATGACACTGGCGGCAGCGGCGCAATCCGCGACATGGACTTTCATCGATGGCGATTGGTACGAAGGCAATGTCGCCATTCTGGGGCCGCGCAGCCACGCCATGTGGCTCGGCACCAGCGTGTTCGACGGGGCTCGCTGGTTCGAGGGCGTGGCGCCGGACCTCGAACTTCATGCCGCACGCGTCAATGCCTCGGCGATCGCGCTCGGCCTCGCGCCGAACATGACGCCGGAGCAGATCGTCGGGCTGACCTGGGACGGATTGAAGAAATTCGACGGCAAGACGGCGGTCTACATCAGGCCGATGTACTGGGCCGAGCATGGCGGCTACATGGGCGTGCCGGCCGATCCCGCCTCGACCCGTTTCTGCCTGTGTCTCTATGAATCGCCGATGATCTCGCCGACCGGTTTTTCCGTGACCGTATCGCCGTTCCGGCGGCCGACCATCGAAACCATGCCGACCAATGCCAAGGCCGGCTGCCTCTATCCCAACAACGGCCGCGCCATCCTCGAGGCCAAGGCGCGCGGCTTCGACAATGCACTTGTGCTCGACATGCTGGGCAATGTCGCGGAGACCGGAAGCTCGAACATCTTTCTGGTCAAGGACGGCCATGTGCTGACGCCGGCGCCCAACGGAACCTTCCTGTCCGGCATTACCCGCTCGCGCACGATGACGCTGCTCGGCGACTATGGGTTCAGGACGACCGAAAAGACGCTTTCGGTGCGGGATTTCCTCGAAGCCGACGAAATCTTCTCGACCGGCAACCACTCCAAGGTGGTGCCGATCACCCGCATCGAGGGCCGCGACCTGCAACCCGGCCCGGTGGCCAAGAAGGCACGCGAACTCTATTGGGATTGGGCGCATTCGGCCTCGGTTGGCTGAGATGCCGGTTTGAGCTTTTTGTCGCTGCGCGGTTGGCCGCAGGAAAAGCGTGTGACAGTTCTCGGGAACCCGCTTAGAAAGAGAACCGACGCTTCACTTCCGGAGTTGTTCCAGCTCAATCGCGACCTATCTTACTCCGGTATCCACACCGGATTTTTCCACGAGGGAGTACTACCCATGGCTTTCGAATTGCCCGCTCTGCCCTACGACTATGAGGCCCTGCAGCCCTATATGTCGAAAGAGACGCTGGAGTATCACCACGACAAGCATCACAAAGCCTATGTTGACAACGGCAACAAGCTCGCCGCCGAAGCCGGCCTTGGCGATCTTTCCGTCGAAGAGGTGGTCAAGCAGTCGTTCGGCAAGAATGCCGGTCTCTTCAACAATGCCGCACAGCATTACAACCACATCCATTTTTGGAAGTGGATGAAGAAGGGCGGTGGCGGCAACAAGCTCCCTGGCGCGCTGCAGAAGGCTTTCGACAGCGATCTTGGCGGCTATGACAAGTTCAAGGCCGACTTCATCGCCGCCGGCACGACGCAGTTCGGTTCGGGCTGGGCATGGGTTTCGGTCAAGGACGGCAAGCTGGCGATCTCGAAGACGCCAAACGGTGAAAACCCGCTCGTTCATGGCGCATCGCCGATCCTCGGCGTCGACGTCTGGGAACACTCCTATTACATCGACTACCGCAACGCCCGGCCGAAATATCTCGAGGCCTTCGTCGACAGCCTGATCAACTGGGATCACGTTCTCGAACTCTACGAAAAAGCCTGACAGGCCTCCAGAAAAGCCCCGCAAGACGGGGCTTTTCTTTTTTGTACCGAAGTGCCGCACAAGCAAAGGTCATACAAAATTCATGCCGCGAGAAGGGAATATTCCTCCCGCCACGTCCGTTAACGTCCTGTCCTGAATGCCTTCATCACGGAGCCAAATGAATGAGAAAGCTTGTCATCGCCATCTCCATGCTCGCACTCGCCGCGTCGGCGGCCTTTGCCGATCCGATCCTCGACCGGCAGGCTCTGATGAAGGAACGCGGAAAGATCGTCGGCGGCCTGGCGAAAGTGGTCAAGGGCGAGGAACCCTTTGATGCCGCCGCGGTGCTGACGCAGCTGCAGGCCGTGCAGGAAAATGCCGAGAAATTCGACGTAGAGGCCTTGTTCCCGAAGGGCAGCGATGCCGGCGACACCACGGCGGCACCAAAGATCTGGGAAGACATGGCCGGCTTCAAGGCGGCCGAGGACAAGTATCTCTCCGACGTCAAGGCCGCGGTCGCGGCAGCTCCTGGCGATGTCGATGCGCTCAAAGCGCAAGTCGGCGTTCTTGGGTCGAATTGCGGCGCCTGCCATCAGAGCTACAGGGTCAAGAAGGGCTGATTGCCTGATATGGCATGGCTGAAGAAGCTCGTCGGCGCGGCCCTCGTTCTGGGCGTCGTCGGCGCGGCAGCCGGTTGGCTGCTGTCGGCGCCGGTCAAGCTTGATGCGGCGGCGTTGGCGCAACTCGGCCCCGGCGATGCTGTTCGGGGCAAGCGGATTTTTTATGCAGGCGGCTGCACCTCCTGCCATGCGAAACCTGGGTCGCAGGGCGATGCACGGCTTCAGCTCGTGGGTGGCCTTGAACTCAAGACGCCGTTCGGCACCTTCGTTCCGCCCAATATTTCGCAAGACCCCAAGGACGGCATCGGCGCATGGTCGGCCGAGGATCTCGCCAACGCCATGTTGAAAGGCGTATCGCCCTCGGGTCATCATTTGTATCCGGCGTTTCCCTACGCGTCCTACGCGCGCATGAAACCTTCCGACATTGCCGATCTCTATGCCTTCCTGAAGACGCTTCCCGCCGTCGCCGGCAAGACGCCGGGCAATTCGCTGGCGTTCCCGTTCAACATCCGGCGCGGCATTGGCCTATGGAAGCGCCTCTATCTCAGCGACCAGCCTGTCATTCCGCTGCCTGGCGGCACGCCGGAACCCGTGATGGCAGGCCGCTATCTGGTCGAAGGGCCAGGTCATTGCGGCGAATGCCATACGCCCCGCGACTTGGCTGGCGGCATCAGGAAAAGCGAATGGCTGGCCGGTGCTGTGGCAGCCGAGGGCTCGGGCGTCGTGCCGAACATCACTTCGGGTGGGAGTGGCATCACCAACTGGTCGGAAGCCGACATTGCCAACTACCTCGAAACCGGGTTCACGCCGGATTTCGATTCCGCTGGCGGCGCGATGGTCGATGTGCAGCGCAACATGGCCGAGCTGACGGCGGACGACCGTGCGGCGATTGCCGCCTATCTCAAGGCGGTACCGCCGCATCCCAACGGCTATCCGCCGCGCAAGAAAAGCACGAACTAGTCTTCGGACTGCAGGTGTCGATCGCCGAGGAAATCGAAGCCCGTTTCGAAGAAATGGTTGTAGTTGCAGGTCATCTCCTCGCCGGGCGCGATGTCGCGCAAGGCGTAGGTTTCCTCGGGCGACGAGACATCGCAATTCGGCTCGTCGTCATGGTTCATGTAGCGGGCGTCGTCGGCTTCGAAGACGATATAGGCCGGATCGCGCCGGTCGGGGTAGGAATAGCGGTCGAGATAGTTCTTCACCGGCCCGGTCTCGCCCTCATAGGTCTCGACGTCGATGATCCGGTCGAACCGGGGGTCGAGCTTCCAGACCAGCGTGCCCTTGGCAATGTGGTGCTTGGCAAACACACCGATGCCCTGGATCGGCGATTTGTCGAGATAGACGTCGACGAGCAGCATGATGGACCCTTGTGCGAGTGTGGGCTTCGTGGCCGGGAAAAGTCGTGCTTTGGGTAACGCGCGAGCGTCGCAATTGCGAGCGGAAATGAGCCGCGCGGAATTCAAAAAGTCATGATCATCATGCCTGCCGACAGACGCGTGGCTGCCTGACCTCAGCGCTGTTGCAAGGCCAGGCGTACACCGAGCGCACAATAGATGCCGCCGACAACCTTGCCCTGCCATTTCAGCACTGTCGGATTTCGGTGCAGGAAACTGCCGAGCCGCCCCGCGCTCACCGCGAACACAACCGTGCTGAATAGGCCCAGCACGACGAAGATGATCCCCAATACGGCCAACTGAACCATCGCCGATCCGTTTTCGGGCCGCACGAACTGAGGCAGGAAAGCGAGGAAGAAAAGCGCGGTCTTGGGGTTGAGCACCTCGGTCAGGACAGCCAGTCGAAACGCCTTGCCGGCGGAGATTGCAAGCGCGCCGGCGGTCGGATCGGTCGGCGCTTTCTCGATGATGGCGCGAATGCCGAGGTAAACGAGATAGGCCGCGCCGATATACTTCACGATGCTGAACAGCGTCGCCGATGTGGCGATGATCGCCGAGATGCCGACCATCGCCATGACGGTATGAAACACATCGCCGGCCGCGATCCCGGCGCCGGTGGCGATCCCGACCCTGGTTCCCGAACTCGTCGCGCGCGCGATCGTCAACAATGTGGCCGGACCCGGAATGAAGACAAAGCCGAACACAACCGCGATATAGGCTATCAATGTGGACAGATCGATCACCGCGGCGTTCCTCCGTTAGCTATGCCTTGTCCGTCACCTTCAGGGTGAAGGCATAGGTATAGGCGATCTCCTCCAGGCGTGAAAACCGGCCGGACGCGCCGGCATGGCCGGAATCCATGTTGATCTTGAACAGCACCGGATTATCGCCGCTCTTGCGGTCACGCAGCCGCGACACCCACTTGGCCGGCTCCCAATAGGTGACGCGCGGATCGGTAAGACCGGCGAGCGCCAGGATCGCCGGGTAGTCGAGCGCGGCAACATTGTCGTAGGGCGAATAGGCGGCGATCGTCCGGTAGTCGTCGGCCGATGCAATCGGATTGCCCCATTCCGGCCATTCCGGCGGGGTCAGCGGCAGCGTCGCGTCGAGCATGGTGGTAAGCACGTCGACGAACGGAACCTCGGCCACGATGCCTCCGAAGCAATCCGGCGCCATGTTGGCGATGGCGCCCATCAGCATGCCGCCGGCCGAGCCGCCCTGCGCGACGATGCGGTCATGCGCGGTATAGCGCTCGGCAACGAGGTGACGGGCGCAGGCGATGAAATCGGTGAAGGTGTTCATCTTCTGTGCCCGCTTGCCGTCATCGTACCAGCCATAACCCTTGTCCTTGCCGCCGCGGACATGGGCAATGGCAAAGACTAGGCCGCGGTCGACGAGTGAGAACCAGTTGGTATTGAAGGCGGCCGGCACGGCAATGCCATAGGAGCCATAACCGTAGAGCAGGCAGGGCGCGGAGCCGTCCAGCGGCGTGTCGCGGTGGTGCAGAAGCGAGATCGGCACCAGTTCGCCATCGGCCGCGGGCGCCATCAGCCGCCTCGTGACGTATTGATGCGGGTCGTGGCCGGACGGCACTTCCTGGGTCTTGAGCAGCACACGCTCACGGGTGCGCATGTTGTAGTCGAACATCTGCGACGGCGTCGTCATCGACGAGTAGGAAAAGCGCATCATCTCGGTGTCGTATTCCAGGGACCCCGAAAGGCCGAGCGAGAAGGCTTCCTCATCGAAGAAGATCAGATGCTCTTCGCCGCTGGCGCGGTCACGCACGACGATGCGCGGCAGGCCTTCCTTGCGCTCGAGCCGGACCATGTGGTCCTTGAAGCCGATCACCGACAGGATCAGCCGGCCCGGTTCATGCGGCACCAGTTCCTGCCAGTTGGCGCGGACAGGATCGCTCGCCGGCGCCGTCATGATCTTGAAGTCCTTGGCACCGTCCGCATTGGTCAGGATGAAGAATATGTCGCCGCCTTCCTCCAGCTCATACTGAAGGCCGGTCTCGCGCGCCGACACCAGCTTCGGCTCGGCAAACGGATCGCTGGCGCTCAACAGGCGATATTCCGAAGTCTCGTGATCGTTGATGCCGATCATGATCCATTGATTGTTGCGGGTCCCGTCGACGTTCATGAAGAAGCCGGGGTCGGTTTCCTCATAGATCAGGCGGTCGTTTTCAGGATCTTGGCCCAAGGCGTGGAACAGCACTTTGGACGGCCGGTGGTTCGGATCGAGACGCGTATAGAAGAACCCGTCATTGCCTGCGTCCCAGACGCCCGAACCGCCGGTGGCGGGAATCTGGTCCGCCAGTTCCCTGCCATCGGCAAGGTCGCGCACACGCAGCGTGTAGAATTCGGAACCCTTGTCGTCGAAGGCCCACAGCAGCTTGCGATGATCGGCCGAATGATCGACGCCGCCAAGCCGGAAATAGGCCTTGCCCTCGGCCTCGGCGTCGCCGTCGAGCAGGATCTGCTCGAGTCCGCCGTCGCGCGGCATGCGGAAATAGCGCGGCTGCTCGCCGCCAAGCTTGAAGGAAGACCCATAGGCGTAAGGACCGTCCTTCATGGGAACGGAAGAATCGTCTTCCTTGATGCGGCCCTTCATTTCCTTGAAAAGCTGCTTTTGCAGATCCGACGTGTCGGCCATCAGCGCCGAATGGTAGGCATTCTCGGCTTCGAGTTCGGCGCGGATCCCAGGATCGAGCAAGGAAGGGTCCCTGAACATCTCCTGCCAGTTATCCGCCCGCAGCCAGGCATAGTCATCGGTTCGCGTGATGCCGTGATGCGTATCCGAGACCGGCCTTTTTTCGGGGGCAGGCGGGTTGACGGTCGGAAATCGGGAAGTCCTGGTCATTGCGTCTCGCTCTGGAAATATCTTGAACGATGTATGAACGCGCAGATCAGCGCGGGTTCAAGAGCTGTTGCGTAGAGGTGGTGTCGGGCCCTGAGATGGTCGGGAGGAGAGAAGATGACTGTTCGGTCTCGTATTGCTGCGGTCTTCGCCGTCGCTTCGTTGACTCTGGTCTTTGCCGGCCAGTCTCATGCGACCGTATTCGCAGCTTGGCAAGTAGCCAATGTGCCGTTCGGCGACACGCTCAATGTGCGCA
This sequence comes from Mesorhizobium sp. M8A.F.Ca.ET.218.01.1.1, assembly GCF_004791165.1. GTDB lineage: Bacteria > Pseudomonadota > Alphaproteobacteria > Rhizobiales > Rhizobiaceae > Mesorhizobium. The sequence goes on from NZ_SRUZ01000003.1 coordinate 141,951, forward strand.
AATATCCGTCGGGCATCTCCCAGAAGCAGGCCGCATACCAGAACGGGACCGTCCTGCAGATGACCGGACGATGCACCGGCGGCATGGATCTGCTCGATATTGCCGGCCAGGAGGCATGGAAACAGCAGCAGACGGTTCGCTATCGCTGGTGCGAAGTCTGGCATGACCCCGCCAGGAACGGCGTCTTCGTCACCGGCTGGGCCTATGGCGGATACATCGTGCCGTTTTGACCCCGGAGTGGCCTGCTTGACCGGGGAATGGTTTGGCAACCTGTGGTTTTGTGGACAGGTGTGAACAACCAAGCTTGCCGGTGTGCTCGTCAAGCAAACCGGAGCATTGAAGCTTGTTTTGTGAGTTATCGCGAATGTAACGATTAGCTGACCCAACGTCAGCCTTTGTCCGTTTGGCGACCGAAATATCGAAAAATTACATGGTGCACGAAAGATTGAAGCTGATCCCGGAATAGTTGATCAACATTCCTAAATATAATGCAAAGAGCGAATTGACTTACTTGACGTGTGGTCGCATTGATGTCCCCGTGACACGAATCGCGGATGCTCTATCTGCAAAAAATTCGTGCAATGCCCTGCTTGTAAAAAAGGGCGCAGACCGACGTAACTCTTGTTGGGGCCTGAAGACCATGGATATTGTCGAAACACCTTCCAGAAACAATGATGCGCTGATCGAGCTCACCGCCGATGTGGTGGCTGCCTATGTCAGCAACAATCCCGTGCCGGTCGGCGAACTGCCGAACCTGATATCCGATGTCCACGCCGCTCTTGGGCGTGTGGGCGGTACCGTCGAACAGCCGCCTGCGGACAAGCAGAAGCCGGCTGTCAACCCGAAGCGCTCGGTTCACGACGACTACATTGTCTGTCTTGAAGACGGCAAGAAGTTCAAGTCGCTCAAGCGTCACCTGATGACCCACTACGATCTGACGCCCGATCAGTATCGCGAAAAGTGGAACCTGGACCCAAGCTATCCGATGGTTGCCCCGAACTACGCGGCGGCCCGCTCGCAGCTTGCCAAGAAGATGGGCCTCGGCCGCAAGCGCAAGGCGCGGTAGCCGATACTGCCGGATTGGACCTGAAATCGGACGGCGCCTTCGGGCGCCGTTTGATTTTGAGGGCCAGAGCAATTCCAGGAAAGGTGTGAAGAAGCCTGTCAGGCAGTCTGCGCGAGCGCCATCTCGGCGTCGCGCTTGATGCGCTTGACCATCGAGCGAAGGCCGTTGGCGCGCTGGGGGGACAGGTGCTCGTCGAGGCCGAGTGCCTTCAGCGTTGCTTCAGCGTCGGTTTTCTGGATTTCGCTGGCTGTCTTTCCGGAAAACAGCGCCAACATGATCGCGACCAGTCCGCGCACGATATGGGCGTCCGAATCGCCCGTGAAGGTGATGACGGGATCGGCGCCCGAATCGCGTTCGGTGGTCAGCCAGACCTGGCTGACGCAACCCGGCACCTTGTTGGCGGCGTTGCGCTCCGCATCGGGGAAGGGAGGCAGCGCTTCGCCGAGCTCGATGACGTAACGATAGCGGTCCTCCCATTCCTCGAGGAACGAGAAGTCGTCGCGGATCGTCTGGATCGTGGTCGTCATGACCCGGATATAGTCACGCGGCGGCGCCGCGTCACGGAAAAAACAAGGACACCGCGGGCGTCGAGAGGGCAAACGATCCGCGGTGCGCCGTCGAGACGGCTTAATTCTTTATCGGCAGGTTGACCGTCTGGGGCAGGACGATTTCGTCCGGCACGCTGCCCGTCATTGTCGAGGTGTCGGGGCCGGCGGACTTGTCGTCCAGCATGGCGGCCGCGATCTTGGCGGTCTCCTTGGCGCGTGCGGTGATGGTGTGCATCGCCGACTTGCCGGTTTCGCAGACATCGGGCTTGCGTTCGCAGATTCCGGCGATGTCGCCGACGGCGTCGCGCGCCGCGAACAGGGCCTGGATCGGCCCGACGCTTTCCTGGCCCGTTTCATCGGACCCGACGCCCAGCGGCAGCGCCAGCAGCACAAGTGAAAACCAGAAAGCCATTCTTATCAGGAAGAACATGCCTTGCCTCTCGTCGTGACCGGATCATGCATCATATGGCATGACCTCTTTTATGGGCAGGATATTGGCACACAGGGACGAAAGACGGCTTGCATGATCGCCGAGAATTTTCCTCAAATTTTAGGCAAATTCGAAACGAAGCGTTTTTGCTGTCGATTTGTTTCATATCGGGACGATTCTCGTTACCATCCGATAACCATTTATCTATTTGTTTATATGACATTTTTCGCAAATCAAGGCGATCCCGTTCCTGCCGCTTGGCCGGTGATGGCGGGCGTTCGCGAATAACCCTCCGTTTACTATGGCTGCATTTGCCCGGGTTTTCGGCGGCCGTCATCCCGATATTTGCCGCAGGGCCGGCCTTGGTCGGCCCTGCCTTATCCATTCCTTAAACGCTGGATGCGAGTTTCAAAGCCAATCAAGACAATCTGCAAAAGCAGAGCTGTTCCCGACGAGTGCGAGTGCGTTGAGTTGATGCCGATCGAGGCCAGATACGCTGAATTGCCTGGCGCAATGGCGGCCGGTTGTGAACGCATGGTTCATCCCAGCGTTCTCGGGCGCAGCGACCGCGAGCGCCAGCGCCGTTTCATAGGCGTGATGCTGGCCGCGCCGTTCTTTGCAGCGGGTGCCGCGGTCACGCTGGTTACATCGGGCATGGGGGCCGCCGTGACCATGGCCGCCATTTTCGCCGCCTTCGGTCTGTGCTGGTTCGTCGCCCTCCTGGTGGCCGCGACCGGCAAGATGGCCGCCGCGGGACCGATCGCGCTGGCGATGGCGGCGATTGCCCTTGGCGGTCTCATCGGTGCCGCAGGCGGATTGAGTTCACCTGTCGCCATGCTTGCCCTGGCGCTGCCATTCGAAGCCTGGTGGATCGGCGCGTCGCGGCGTGCGGCATTGTGGGGGGGCGCCTCGGCCGCCATCGCCATCGCCATTCAGTCCCTGTCGGCCGCCTTCCTTCCATTCGCGGACGCGCACATCGCCGCCTGGCACTGGCTGGTGCCATTGGCCTGGGCGCTGACCCTCATCCCGCGCATATCGGCTTTTCGCGGCTCCGCGGGCGCGACCGATACGGTCGATGCAGGGGACCGATTGGAAGACATCATCGACGCGGTGGTCTTGCGGATCGCCCGCCACGGCGAAGTCGTGGATGCGTCCGCCAAGGCGCGTACGCTTCTGAAATTGCCGCCTGAACTGTTGTCCGGAACGGGCCTCTTCGACCGCGTCCACCTGTCGGACCGTGTCGCCTATCTCAGCGCCCTGGCCGACATGCGAGACGGCGCACTGTCGCGCCGTCTCGAATTGCGCATCAGGCTGCCCCAGAGTGGCAATGGCACCCAGAACGGAAATGGGTTTGTGGCCGATAACTATCAGCCATTCGCGCTCGAACTGGTGCGCGGCGAGGAACAAAGCGACGTCTTCACGCTTGTGCTGCGCGAGAATGACGAGACAGCGCGGCTGCGCGAAGAACTGGCGCAAGCCAATGAGACGGCGGCGGCCGCCGAAGTGGCCAAGGGCAGGTTCCTGGCAGTGGTGAGCCATGAACTGCGCACGCCGTTGAACGCCATCATCGGCTTCTCCGACATGCTGCTGCACGAGATGTTCGGCGCCTTCAAGGACCCGCGCCAGAAGGAATATGTCGGCCTCGTGCGGGATTCGGGCCAGCATTTGCTGGCAGTCGTGACATCCATACTCGACGTATCGAGAATCGAATCGGGCGTCTACGCCACCGAACCGGAGCCGTTCCGGTTCGTGGAAGCCGTGGACATGTGCCAGTCGATGATGCGGCTGCAGGCGCGGGCCAAGAATATCGACCTGCAGACGCAGATCGCCCCTGACGCAGGCGATATCAACGCCGATCGCCGCGCCGTACAGCAGATGCTCATCAACCTCGTTTCCAACGCGATCAAGTTCACGCCCGACGGCGGCGACGTCGTCGTCGGCGCCAAGCGGATCGGCTCACGTCTGCATTTCTGGGTCAGGGACACCGGAATAGGCATTGCCGAGGAGGATTTCGCCAATCTCGGCAAACCCTTCATGCAGATCCAGAACGACTATACCCGCCGTTTCGAGGGGACGGGTCTTGGCCTTTCCCTGGTGAAGGGGCTGGTGGCCTTGCATGAAGGGACCATGTCGATCGAAAGCATGCCGGGCGAGGGCACCACGGTGACCATCAGCCTGCCGGTCAGCGGGCCGAAGGGACGCCCCGCCAACCAAACCGGAGTGCTGACGATGCCGGTGACGAGGGCGAAAGGGGACGGAAATGGCTCGCTCCGCAAAACAGCCTAAGGCGGTCAAACGCCGCAGCAATGCCTTTCAGGACGGCGCCATCGCCGTTGGCGGCATGATTTCGCGCAATCCCGTCCTTGTGGGAGGATCGACCGCATTCCTGGTGACGCTGTTCTACGTCTCGGCGAATGCACTGTGGTATCAGCCTTTCCCGCACGCCGGGGCATTTTTCGCCACACGCAATTTCCAGGGCTTTCCGCACGCATCCGACGAGCCGGAGACAACGATCAACATCGTGCGGCCCAACGCTGCGCCCGCCCCGATCAAGGGCGATCCGGTGGTCGAGCAGGTGCAGGGCATATTGAAGGATCTCGATTTCTATTCTGGCACCGTCGACGGCATTTCCGGCCCCAACACGCGCAAGGCCATACAGGCCTATCAGCAGAAGGTCGGGCTGAACGCCTCGGGCGAGATCGACGCGCTGCTGCTGGACCAGTTGGGGGCAACGCCGAAGACCGCCGCCGTGCCCAAGCCGCAGCCTCGTCCCGCCATGCCGTCGGCCGCCGTTCCCGTGTCGTTGCAGACGAATTCTGGGCAGACGAATTCTGGGCAGACGAATACTGGGCAGACGAGTTCCGCCCCGGCCTCCACCGAAGGACCCGACCCCCGCATCGTCAAGATCCAGGCCGGGCTCAAGGCCTTCGGCAATGATGACATGCAACTGGATGGCGTCGTCGGTGCGCGCACCAAGGCGGCGATCAAGGAATTCCAGTCGCTGTTCGGACTACCGCAGACCGGCGAGCCCGACGAGATCGTCTACGTCAAGATGCGCGAGATCGGCCTGACCAACTGACGGCCGAAACGACGGCTCGCCCTGCATGGGAAATTTCGATAGAGAGCCCGCATGTCGTCGGGAGTCTTCCATGCGTGTAACCGCTGATCTGTGGGTGTCGGCCCTGTTGCGCCGGGTTTTTGGCGCCGGCGGATTTGCCGCTGTGGTCAATCGCGGTGCGACCGAGGCCGGGGCTGTGTTCATCCTGGCGCGGGGCAGGATGGGTGAAACGGCTCTCTACGGGCCGGCACCGCAGACAAGCTACGATTCGGCCAAGCCCGAGGACCGTTTTTTCAGCCTTCTCGCCACCGGCGATGATGCCGCCGTGCTGGATGCGAGACTTGAGCGCGAGAAAAAATTCGATCCCGACATCTGGGTGGTCGAGATCGAGGCCGGGAGCGTTCCCGTCGAGGAGCTTATTTCCGTGAAGACGCCCTGAGGCCGGGGGCTTCGTCGCCGTTGGAGGCCTTGCGGCTGTCGCCGTTCGTCGGCGAAACGTTGCGAGCCGCCTTCGACAGGGTTTCGGCTTTCCATCCCCGCACCGTCTCCAGGGCCGCATCGCGATGCAGCAGGCGGTAACGGTCGAGATAGGTCCGGATGGCCTGCGGATGCGGGAACAGGCTGGGATAGACGGCAACCGTGACCAGGAATGCCCGGTCCTCGCTGAAGTCGAGCGAACGCAGCGCCGCAAGCAGTGGCGCATAGTTCTGGTTAGCGATCAGCGATCGCGCGATCGAGAAATCAATGTCGAGGGCGTCCGCTAGCGCGGTCTGGAAGAAGGCGGCGTTTCCGGTCAGTGCCGTCTCGCGCAGTTTGACATAGGTATCCGCACCTGGGAACGCATCGACCTTCGCGGCCAAGGCTTCGTCGCCGGTGTGCATCATTGAGCGCAGCCTGCGCCGCGCGTTCTCGGCGGCAACGCCGGGCGCCTGTGGGGTTTCGGCGCTGTCCGCCGTCGCTTGCGTCTTTACGGCAAGGCCTTGCGCCGGGGCTGCTTCCCGATCCCGCACCCGCACCAAGGTCGGTCTTTCAAGCGCCCTGATCAGATCGGCGATGGTCGGGTTCAGCTCCTTGCGCCGCGCTATGGCGCGCGCATGCGGCAGCCCATGCCGGCCAATCAGCGCGATCAGGTCGATATCGCTGACCGCGCGCGAACGGATGAGCAGCGGAGCGGCGATGTCGACCGGTTCCTCGCAGAGGCGCCGCACCAGGGCCGTGGGTGCATATTCGCATTCGGAAAGGGCGGCTGCCACGTAGCGTCGCGATTCGACGGACACGTCGTCGAACAGCGGCAGGGTCAAGTCCTCGAGCTGGCCGATCTCGCGGCGCGACGGGCGCGTCAGTGAGCAGAACGCCGACACGGCGGCGCGGAACAACCTTTCGGCTTTTCCCGATTCCGTCCTGATCGCGATTTGCCTGAAGTCCGAAGATGACACGAGGGATACGCCTGACACCGGATACACACTTGGCCTCGCGCCACCGGGACTGTGCCGGTTTCGCGATTGCCTCGGTCAGAACGCTCTGACCTCTAGACAAAGATCAAGTTAGCGACGATCCGTTAGCGGTCCGTTAACCCTCTGCCGGCCTTAATGATATTTGGAGGCGTTGCGTTGTGCTCCGGGGAAACCGAGAGGAATGCGCGAACCATGGGCATGGTACTGTCTTTCGTGCCGCGTGCGGCACCGACCAATCGAGCCAAGCAAACCACCGAGATACCGGCGGCCGTGATCATATTTCCCGGCATCCGCTATGAGCGGCCCAACACCGGCGAAGCGCGGCCCGCAGGCCCGGACAAGCCGGGATCGCCACGGACGCCAGTGCCGCATCACTAAGCCTTAAGGCTGTGGCCTGGTCCGCCAGCCCTTCAGCTCTGGACCTCTGGTCGACGGCCTAGAAATCCTGCAGCTCGCAGGAACTTTGATCGAGAAAGCGCGACACGATCGGCTTCCAGCTCTCGTCGGGCACGAAGCTGCGGATGACGAAGATGCCTTCGTCGATGGGCGCCTCGACAAAAATCGCTCCCTGCAGGTCTTCGGGCAGGTCCTTGCGCACGTCGATCATCTGCGCCGGCGTCAGCACGACTGCATCCAGCTTGCCGCCCGTCGCCGTATGGTCGTTGAAGGAATAGACATTGTGACCGCTGCGGTCATAGACCGACACCGACCAGAAGGGGACGTTTCCTGGTGCCTTGATCCGCACCATTCCCTCCTCGAGGTCGAAGCGGCAGGCCGTGGCATAAAACAGCGGGTCGACCGACTTCACCACCGGCGCACCGCCCGCTTCGGCGTCGAGCCGATTCATCCTGTAGAGATCCGACGCCAGGGAGAGACGCGACCAGGCGTCACGTTCCGAAAATTCCGGCACCAGAAGCAGGACGATAATGTGGACGATGCCGGCGCCGACGAGGCCGAGCAGGATGGCATGCAGAAGCCTGCGCAGTGCGGCACGCAAACTACGCATCGCAGCCTGCCTTGACGATCCTGGGCAGCGAAACGTCCGACAGGCCGGTGCTGCTGGCGATTGGCGTGTCATAGAAGGTCAGGACGAAGTACATCCTTCCCGAACCGTCGGTCAGAAGCCAGTTGCCCGGCATCGGGTGATGGCCGACGGAAATGATCACCGAATTGTCCGGTTGGCGCAGCACCTCGTAGGACTGAAGTGCCGCAAGCCGCGATTTGCCGGTCTCGACGACGCCGAGCGATTGATCGGCGGCATAAAGCGTCCAGAACCGGGCCGTTGGAAATCCACCCTCGATCCTGTAGGTGCATTCCCGCTTGAGCTGGTCGCCGGCGGCATCATTTTCCGCCACGAAGGACAGGCCTTCGGCGCGGCCGAGCGCCAGCACGCCCTCGCGCGCCACGCGCGCCTTGGAATAGGGATCCGCGGCCGGTGTGCCGATGTCGGGGAAGGCGGTCCACTGGCCGATCCTGATCGCGCCGACGCCGTCCTGGATCTTCAGCGCATACCAGACGCTGGCACCGCCCCCGCCAACGGCTATGGCAAGCGAGATCAGCATCAGGAAAGCATTCTTGAGCATTAAGGGCCGGGTGCGCGAGGATTGCCGTTCGGGGATATCGCGGCGCAGGGCCCTGTGGCAAGCCGGCGTGATGGTTTTGCCTGTCGGTCTTGTCTCACCGGGCGGATGTCACAGGGCCGAAAGCGTCTCGGGTGGAGTGGGGGCCTCGAGTTTGGGCGCCATCTGGAACAGTTGGCTCATGTCCCGCAGCGTCTGCGTGGTTCGGCTGGACAGCACCGGCGGCCGCTCGGCGGCGGCGTCGGCCGCTGCCTGCTCCTCGCTCTTCTTCTGCGCCTCGGCGGCCTTGGCCGCGATCTCCTCGTCAACGAAGGGTTTGTCGATACCGGGGATCGGCTTCAGGTCGATGTTCTGGTGCGCGTAGACCATCAGCCGCTGCCACACCATCGCCGGCAGCGAGCCGCCGGTCATGTTCTTGGTGGGGGTGAAATCGTCATTGCCCAGCCACACGGCCGCCGTGTAGTTGCCGGTGAAACCCACGAACCAGGCATCGCGGTAGGATTGTGTCGTGCCGGTCTTGCCGGCGACGACGATGTTGGGAATTTGCGCCCGCCGCGCCGTGCCCATCACCGGCACGGCCGCCAGCATGGTGTTCATGGATTTCAGCGCCTGCTCGGACAGCACGCGATGCGGCGGCGGCGCGTCCTTGGTCCAGTCATAGACCACGTCGCCGGTGCGGGTGACGAGCTGGGTGATGCCGTGCCTGGAGCCGACGAAGCCGTTCTGGGCAAAGACGCTGTAGCCAGTCGCCTGGTCCATCACGGTCATGCCCGAGGTGCCGAGCACCATCGTCTTGTGCCCTTCGAGCGGCGACTCCACGCCAAACGATTCCGCCAATGCCTTGATCGGCGCGATTCCGAGATGGTCCTTCGCCAGTCGCACCGGCACGGTGTTGATCGACTTGGCCATCGCCATGATCAGCGTGATGTTGCCCGCCGACTCGCCGCTGTAATTGTGCGGTGACCAGTTGCCCCAGCTGATCGGCCCGCCCGAAATGATCGAGTTCGGCGTGAAGCCGTGTTCCATCGCCGTGGCGTAGACATAGGGCTTGAACGACGAGCCGGTCTGCCGCAGTGCCTTGGTGGCACGGTTGAACTGGCTGGCGCCGTAATCGCGGCCGCCGACGATCGCCCGCACCGCGCCATTGGTCTCGATGACCACCACCGCGCCTTCGGTGACGTTGTACTCCTTGCCGAACTGGCGCAGGTGGAACTCGACGGACTCTTCCGCCGCCTTCTGGATGTTGGCGTCGAAGGTGGTATGGGCGACCAGCGAGTGCTGGCCGGGCTTGGCGATCTTCTTCACCTCGTCGAAGGCCCAGTCGAGATAGTAGTCGGGACTCTTCTGTTCGCCGCGGTCGACGACGTCGGCCGGATGCAGCCTGGCCTGCAGCACCTGGCCTTCGGTCATGAAGCCGGAATCGACGAGGTTGGACAGCACCACATTGGCGCGCGCGCGTGCCGCCGGCAGGTTGATGTGCGGCGCGTATTTGGTCGGCGCCTTGAACAGGCCGGCGAGCATCGCCGCTTCGGCAAGGTTCAGGTCCTTGACGCTCTTGCCGAAATAGAAATCCGCCGCCGCCTCGATGCCGAACGTGCCGCCGCCCATATAGGCGCGGTCGAGATAGAGCTGCAGGATTTCCTTCTTCGACAGATTGGCCTCCAGCCACAGCGACAGGAAGGCTTCCTTGATCTTGCGCTCGAACGTGCGCTCATTGGTCAGGAACAGGTTCTTGGCCAGCTGCTGGGTGATGCTGGAGCCGCCCTGGACGACCGAGTTTGCCCGCACATTCTCGAAGATCGCCCTGGAAAGGCCGAGCACGTCGATGCCGTAATGGTCGAAAAAACGTCGATCCTCGGTGGCGAGCACCGCCTTGATGACGTGGTCGGGCATCTCGTCGACCGGTACTGAATCGCGCTGGATGATGCCGCGCTGGCCGATCTCGTTGCCGTAGCGGTCCAGGAAGGTGACCGCGAAGTCGCCTTGGGCACGCCAGTCCCCCGTGGTGTCCTGGAAAGCGGGTATCGCCAGCGCCAGCATCACCACCATGCCGCCGGCGCCGAGTGTAAAACCTTCGCTCAACAGTTCGATGAAGCCACGGCGCCAGCCCTTGAGACGGAAGCGCCGCGAGAAGATCGTCGCGGTCTCCCAGAACTCGCGCGCCTTGAACCCGATCTCATAGAGCGAGGAATCGAGCCACGCGTCCAGCGCCAGAAGGCGGGAGGCGATCGGACCTCTTCTCTTGCGCGGTTCAGGGTTGACCATTCTAAAACCCGGCTCGGCTCTGGCGCGACCTGAAAACCGCAAGCGGGCAATTTCAGGGCGGTGCCCTGTTCCGACTATTCATCCATTTTGCCGACACTCACAAGGGCGTCGGGGACACAGCTGCAAGGTTTGTCGATGGAAGAGCCGGGTAGCCGGCGGCCCGGCTCCTCGCGCGCCAGAATCTTGATCCGGCGAGCGAGGGGGATTTGCCTTTTCCCGGGCTATCAGGCCGCCTCGCGCTTCAGTGCCTGCGCCATGCAATGAATGCCGCCGCCGGTCTTGGAGATTTCGCTCATGTCGACCGCCGCGACCTCGAAGCCGCGCGCCTTGAGTTGGCCGATCAGCGTCTGGCTGGAGGTCGGCGCGATCACCCGGTCCTTGCCGAGCGACATGAAGTTGCAGCCGAGCGCCATCGTGTCCTGGAAGGGCACGTCGATGATCTCGTGACCCTTGCCCTTCAGCCAGTCGACGATGCCGGGTTCGGTGCAGGCGAGGCAGACGGCGGTGAGCTTTTCGGCGATCGGCACAACCATCAGGTCGATGTGGACGTAATATTCGTCGATGAAGGCGATGCGCGTCTCCCAACCTTCCTTCTCGAACCAGGCTTGCACCTGGCGGGCGCCTTCCTCCTGCGTGCGGGCGCCGCCGCAGCCGATCAGCACCACGCCGTCCTCGATGACGTTGAAGTCGCCGCCTTCGAAGGTGCCGGCCGTCACCATGTCGTAGATCGGGATGCCGAGCTTTTCATAGGTGCGGATGGCGGCATAGTTCTCGCCGCGCCGCCACCAGTTGGCCATGGCGGTGATGATGGCGCCATAAGGCGTCATGACGCTGGAATCACGGGAATAGACCTGCATCGGCAGCTCCGGTGTCGGCTCGTGCCAATGGATATTGACGCCGAAATGCTCGTAGGCCGCGACCAGATCCTTGTGCTGCGCCTGCGCGATCTGGACGTTGCAGGGCGCCTCGCGCAAATGTTTTCGCGAGAGCGAGCTGGTCGACAGATGACGCAGGAAGTTCGGCGATCCGAGCAGCACGTCGGTCAAGACATCGGTTTCGTTGGCGAAGCCCCATGATGTCAGCGGTTTGGTGCCGCCGGCCGGGTTGCGGCGTTGCAGCGAAAACGGTTCGGCGACGATGCGGTCATGAACGGTCATGCGGTTCTCCTCGTGGCTTGTTCTCAAGAATTGGTCAGTCGCGCATTGTTTGGTATCCACCAGTCGCGCCCGCGCGGCGTGGTGACATATTCCGGCCAGCGGAAATTGATCGGCGGCTCGTAGTCGCAGAGCGGCGCGATCCAGGTGGAGCCGCCGACGCCGCCGCCGGTACGGGTGGTGAACTCGTTCATCGCCTCGTCGCGGACGGTTTTGTCCTCGAGCAGGCGCAGCGCCGCCAGCGCGACCGTTTTGGCCGCGCAGATGACCATCGGATCGATCGTCGCGGGAATGCCGCCCAGAGCATTCATCACCCATGCCGGAAAAGCGTGGCCGTTTGCCGAGCGCAGCGCTGGGCGGGCGACATAGAAGCGCGCGGTCGGCGCGTGCCAGCTCATGTCGGTGTAGTCGTCGGAGGTCGAATTCACCTGGGAAGGCGGCAGGTCGCGGCGCAAGATCGCCTCGGCCTCCTGTGGCGAAATCAGCCGCTCCAGCTCATCGATGAAGGGGTTTTCGGTCGCGGTGCCGCCGGCATTGACCTGGATTTCCCGCGCGATCGTCCTGGCGGCCTCGTCCCAGCGTGGCGGCCCGACCGTCGACAGGGCTTCGTAGGTAATCCCTGCCATGGCGTGGTTGGCCAGCCCCGGCCGCGACTTCGACACCCAGTGCCGCTCGTAGCGGCAGCCGCTGATCGCGGCCGCGGCCGCGGCGTTGCGGTCGAGCACCGCCGTCACCTGCTCGGCCATGCCGATGGTCGGCACGCGGATCATGTACTGGATCTCGGCCAGGCCGGCCGGCAGATTGTCGGCGGTGGCCTGGCCAGCCGTCAGGATCGCCTCGCTGATCGACCAGCCGCCCTGGTGCGGCAGCATGGAATCGCGCAACGCCTTGGAGGCCATGTACATGGTCATCAGCGCATCGTTCGCGCCCGGTGCCCTGACCGCCGAATGCGCCTGCGGGATCGGCACGCCGTCGCCTGCGCGAATCCAGTTTTCGGGTTCGTCGCAGACGAAACGATAGATCATCGCATAGGCCGCGCCGCAATGCGTATCCCAGCGAGCGGTGTTGCAGAGCGGCAGCATGTAAAATGGATGGAAGGAAATCATGCCGGCAAGGCCGTCATAATAGCCTTTTGCCGCATGGATCGGCTTCGAACCGCGCACCTTTTCGGCCGGCTCGCCGGTAAAGCGCAGCGTGCCCTGAATGTCGTGGCGCTGCATGGCGGCCTTGGTCGCTAGCAGCCCGCCGAGGCTTGCTATGCCGAGCCCCGAATGCGGGTCGGTATGGCCGCCGGCCTCGACACCAAGGCCGGACCGTGGCTGCCTCACCGTCACGGCGTCCTGGCAATTGCCGGGCACGGCATCATATTCGGCATACATGCCGATTGTCGGTCCGGCGCCGTTCGTCCAGTGGGCGCAGAAGGCGGTCGGCATGCCGCCCGAGCCTTCCTCGACGGAAAATCCCTCGCGTTTGAGCCGATCGACATACCAGGCGGCCGATTGGTACTCGCGCCATGCGGTCTCGCCGAAATCGAAGATGCTGCGTGTCCAGGCCGACAGCAGCGGCTGGATGCCGTCGAGGCAGGCAAGCGCGGTTTCTTGCGCCGATGTCGTCACCGGTTTGTCCATGCTCTAGAAGAAAGCAGTGAAGCGGCTCGCCAAAAAGTGATATGTTTTCCCGGTTCGTGCAAATTCGGTTCACCTCTTGAGAATTCCTTCGACACAGGCGCTACGCGCCCTCGACAGTTTCGCCAGGCATGGCAGCGTCTGGCGTGCCGCCGACGAACTGCACCTGACCCGCAGCGCCGTCTCGCATCAGCTGCGGTTGCTCGAGCGTGACCTTGGCTTCGATCTCCTGCAACGCATCGGCAAGGGCGTGGCGCTGACGCCGCGCGGCCAGCGCTATGCGGCCGATGTCAGGAAGGCGCTAACCGTGCTCGGCGACGCGGGAGCGCAAAACAGCGGTGCGGGCGTCGGCGGTTCGTTTGCCATTTCCTGCCCTCCGGGCTTCGCCTCGATGTTCCTTTGCTCCCATATCGGCGAGTTCCAGCAAATGTATCGGGACGTGGCACTCTCGATCTTGACGCCTCGTCGCCTCGATGACGTCAGCAATGCGGAGGCCGACGCTTTCATCGCCTTTGGCGTCGGCAACTGGCCGAACCGCGCGGTGGAACTGCTCTGCGAGGTCTCGTTCACGCCGCTCTGCAGCCCGACGCTGCTCAACAAGGTCGGTGGGTTTTCCAAGCCCGCCGACGTGCTGCGCGCCAATTTGCTCCATCTCGGCGACACCGAGGACTGGGCACGCTGGCTGGCATTGTCGAAGGTGGAAAATCCCGACACCGAGGGCGGCATCTTCTTTTCCGACATGAACCTCGTCTTTTCGGCGGCGGTCGCCGGGCAGGGGATTGCCATGGGCGACGAACTGACAGGCCGCCGGGCGCTGAGCGAAGGCCGCCTGGTCAAGCCGTTCGAGGCGTCGGTCCCCTCGCCACGCTCATATTTCCTGGTCTTCGAGCATGCCAAGGCGGGACATCCGGTACTCAATGCCTTCAGCGATTGGTTGAGGGCAAAGCTATCGGAGAACAGGCTCTAGGCGAATTAAGACTAGCAGATCCCCCACGAGGGGGAGATTGGCGGTTCCAGCCACGCCATCTTCCATCCACCCGTGAATCAAATTTGCCGATCAGGCGAAAACTATTCGGTTGCGGTGAGCTTCGGCCCTGCCTACGATTTGGCTCAACGGTAAGGATAGAGGCAGGATGCAGCAACCCGGCCGGGCCGCAGAGATCAAGGCAATCGGGATCGGCAAGAGCTTCGGCTCGTTCCGTGCACTGGACAATCTGACGCTTGACATTGGGCGCGGCGAGTTCCTGACCCTGCTTGGCCCCTCCGGCTCCGGCAAGACCACCTTCCTGATGATCCTGGCCGGCTTCGTGCAGCCGAGCGAGGGCAGGCTTTTCAGCGACGGCGCCGACATCACCGACCGCCCGGCCGAGCAGCGTGCCGCTGGCATGGTGTTCCAGGGTTATGCGCTGTTTCCGCATATGAGCGTCGAAGCCAACATCGCTTTCCCGCTCAAGGTCCGCAAGAAATCGGCCGCCGAGATCAGGAAGCGCGTCGGCGAGATGATCGAGCGCGTCGGTCTGGTCGGCCACGAGAAGAAACTGCCGTCGCAGCTGTCCGGCGGCCAGCAGCAGCGCGTCGCCCTTGCCCGCGCGCTGGTGTTCGAGCCGGGCGTGCTCCTCCTCGACGAGCCGTTTTCGGCGTTGGACAAGAGCCTGCGCGGCCAGATGCAGGCCGAGATGAAGCGCCTGCATCAGGAGACCGGCACCACCTTCGTCTTCGTCACCCACGACCAGAGCGAGGCGCTGGCGCTGTCGTCGCGCGTCGCCATTTTCAACCACGGCAAACTGCTGCAGGTCGGGGCGCCGGACGAGGTCTACGACCGGCCGGACAATCGCTTCGTCGCCGAGTTCCTCGGCGAGATCAACATGCTGCCGCTGAAGGGGGTCAAGCCCGCCGACCACGGCTCGACCGGCCTTTGCGAGGACCGCGCGGTCAGCATGCACTGCAAGGCCGAGAAAGTCCGCGGTGACGCCATCCTGGCGATCCGGCCCGAACACATGTCGATCGCGCCCGAGGCGGCAGCTGGAGAGAACGGCATCGCCGCGACCGCGATCGCCTCGACCTATCTGGGGGCGGCGACCAAGCTCGACCTCACCACGCGCCATGGTGCCAAGGTAACCGTCTCGGTGCCCAACGAGGTCGCGGCGGCTGCTCTCAGCAAGGGCAATTCCGTCTGGCTGACATGGCCGGCGGAAAAGGGCTTCCTCCTTCCGGATGGAGGACAATGAGCGCCGGTGCGGCCTGATCCGCCGCACCGGTTTCCGGATTGAAATCAACGAAAACAAAGGGGAAATGACATGAACGACACCAAGAAACAGGCCATCGAAACGCTGTCCGAGAGGACGAGACGCGGCGAGATCTCGCGCCGCCAGTTCACGCAACTCGCGGCACTCGTGCTTGCAGGCTCGCCGATGCTGCTGCGCTCGACCGGAGCCTTCGCGGCGGCGAAGGAACTGGTGCTGGTGAATTGGGGCGGCGACGCGATCACGGCTTACGACGCCGCCTATGGCCAGGCTTTCACCAAGGACACCGGCATCACCGTCAAGATGGACGGCTCGGGCCCGACCGAAGGCGCGATCGCCGCGCAGTCCAAGAGCGGCGCCCCGACCTGGGACCTAGTCGACGTCGATCCGTTCTCGGCCATCACGCTCGGCGCGCAAGGCATGCTCGAGCCGATCGACTACAATATCGTCGACAAGAAGAAGATGCGTCCCGGTTTCGGCTGGGACTATGCCGCCTCGACCTATTTCTTCTCCTATGTCATCGCCTACGATTCCGAGAAATACGGCAAGGATGCACCGACCGGCATGGCCGATTTCTTCGATGTGAAGAAATTCCCCGGCAAGCGTTCCCTTTACAAATGGGGCGTGTCGAGCTGGGAAGCGGCCCTTCTGGCCGACGGCATCGCACCGGCGTCGCTCTACCCGCTCGACTTGAAGCGTGCGCATGACAAGATATCAGCCTTCAAGGAAAACGTCGTCGCCTATTGGGGCGGCGGCGCCGAGAGCCAGAGCGTGCTGCTCAATGGCGAAGCGTCGATGGCGATCGTGTGGTCGACACGGGCCTCGCTGATCGAGCAGGATTCCGGCGGCAAGATCAAGTTCATCTGGGACCAGGGTCTGATCTCGCCCGGTGCGCTGGCCGTGCTCAAGAACAACCCAGGCGGCAAGGATGCGGCGATGAAGTTTATCGCCAGCGCCCAGGATCCGGAAAAGCAGCTCGTCATGTTCGACAAGCTCGGCCAGGGTCCGGCCAATCCGGCGGCCGACGCGCTGATTCCCGCCGACAAGAAGCGCATCAACCCCGTCGATCCGGAGAACATGAAGAAGCAGATCCCGCTCGACATGGACTGGTACGCCAAGAACTACGGCGCGGCCCTCGACGAATACACCAAGATCATCTCCGCCTGATCACTGGCGTTGCTGAGCTGACATGAGAGGTGTTCTCTCCGACAGGATGGGCGCGGCGCTGTTGATGGCGCCGCTGCTCCTGTTCCTCGTCCTGGCCTATGCCTGGCCGTTTCTCGGCGTGGTGAAGTGGAGCTTCACCTTGCCAACGCCCGGGCTTGGCCAGTACCAAGCGTTGCTCACCGACGATCTGGTGCAGTCGGTGTTCATCCGCACGCTGCGCATCGCGGCCATCGTCACTGTTGTGTCGGTCGCCGCCGCCTATGCCATCACGGTCGTCTGGGTGCGCGGCAGCCCGGCGCAGCGCCTCATCGCCGAATTCTGCATCCTGGTGCCGTTCTGGATCTCGGTGCTGACGCGCGCCTTCGGCTGGGTGGCGCTTTTGTCCAACCGCGGCCTCATCAACACCTGGCTGCAGTCCATCGGTTTCATCTCCGAACCGCTGACTTTGGTGCGCAACGAATTCGGCGTCATCGTCGGCATGACGCATTTCCTCATTCCTTTCGCCGTCTTTCCGTTGGCGTCAGCCATGCGCAGCCTGGACGAGCGCGTGCTGCTCGCGGCGCGCGGGCTGGGTTCCAGCCGCATGCGCACCTTCTGGACGGTGTTCGTGCCGATGACGCGCTCCGGCATCATCGGCTCCGCGATGATCGTCTTCGTCTTCTCGCTCGGCTTCTTCGTCACGCCGGCGATTCTCGGCGGCGGCCGCAGCGTGATGATCGCCGAATTGATCTATCTCCGGATATTCCAGAGCCCGGACTGGGGACTGGGGGCCGCGATCAGCGTCGTGCTGGTGGTCTTCGTCGGCGCCCTGATGGCGCTGCTCTTCCGATACGTCAAACCGAAGCAACTGGTGTAGCGTGATGCCGACCTATCGCCCCGGACCCGTCTCGCTGATCCTCGCCGTGCTGGTGGCGCTGTTCCTGCTGTTGCCGCTGCTGGCCGTCATTCCGGTCTCGCTGACGCCGAGCCGCATGCTGGCAATGCCGACGGGTGAATTGTCGCTGCGCCACTATCGCTCGCTGATCGAGGACCCGCGCTGGCTCCAGTCGATCCTGCTTTCGATCCGGATCGGCATCGTCAGCAGCACTATTTCAACCGTACTGGCGCTTAGTTTCAGCCTCGGCGTCTGGATGTTCCAGCCGCGCTTTACGGCAGCCCTGGTCGGTTTCGTGCTGCTGCCGATGGTTGTGCCGCCGGTGGTCTCGGCGGTGACGCTCTACTTCCTGCTCACCTCGATCTCAGGCGTCAGTTCCTTCTTCGGCTACGACACCTGGCTCGGCGTTGCCATGGCGCATTCGGTGATGACGGTGCCGTTCGCGACGGTGTTGATCCTGGTCTCGCTCAGCCAGCTCGATCGGCGCATCGACCTCGCCGCGCGCGGCCTTGGTGCAAGCGTGTGGGAACGCGCCACGCGCGTCATTATGCCCAACATCAAGTTTGGCATCGTCACCGCGGCACTGCTCTCATTCGTACTCTCATGGGAAGAGATCGGCGTCACCCTGTTCATCACCTCGGTCAACGCCATCACGCTGCCGCGCCTGATGTGGATGGGCCTGCGCGACAACATCGACCCGGCGATCGCGGCGCTTTCCGTGATATTGATCATCATCACCGTGCTGGTTCTGGCGGTGAGGAGCTTCGTGGTCAGGCTGAACCGGGAGAGCAAGCCGGTCTAGACAAACCGTACCGAGACGCGGCCAAATTTGCCCAAATCGCCGATCACTTCATCACCAGCCTCGACGCGTATCGGCGTCACGCAAGTGCCCGTGATCACCGCCTGTCCCGGCTGGAGCGCTATGCCCAGGCCCGACAGTTCGTTGACGATCCATGTGAGCGCAATACGCGGGTCGCCTAACACCGCCGCGCCGGTTCCGTCGTGCCTCGACTTGCCCGAAACAAGACCGGTCACCGGGTGTTCCGCGAGGTTCACGTCACGCCATTCGTCTTGCGTGGGCTGGCCGATGACGAACAGATTGGCACAGGCATTGTCCGCTATCAGCTGTGGCGCACCGACGGCGCGGAAATCGTCGTAGCGCGAGTCCGGTATTTCTATCGCCGGATGCAAGGTCGCCACGGCATCTATCACCTCGGCGATTTCATAAGGCGCCGGGCGCGTCGGGATCTGGCGGCCAAAACGGAAAGCGAATTCGATCTCGGCGACCCGCATCTTGCTCGTCGCGAGCGAGACGGTCCCGCCAACCGCGACCGCTTTCTCTGCCAGCAGGCGCCCGGCCATCGGGCCGTCGACATTGATATGCCTTTGACCGGCAAGACTGGTTGCCGCGATCTTCCAGCCGAAAAGCGGGACCGCCGAACGATCCATGACATGGGCCTGGATGGCATAGCCTTCGGTCCGTGTCTTCGGGCGAAGCTCCTCAGGTATGGCGTCGAGATGGGTGCCATGATCCCAATGGCTTACCAGCAGACGCGACGCGGCTTTGGCCTTTTGTGGATCGAGCATGGTCAGCTCCCGAATCTGGGAAAATGGCCCGCTGCCGGGCGTTGATGGTGCTTGCGGTGCGCAACCGGTATCGCTATGCCGCGTCCGCTGAGGAGATTGTCGGCAAGTCGTATTTTCGAGATCATCGGCATTCATCATCGAGACGACGAATCGGCAAACCTGTCCGTGCGGCAAATGGTTATATATGGCAAAGCGTCTAGAACGCGGAAGAGCTTCTGGCAGGCAAGGGTCGGTGGCGCAACAGGCGAGGGGAAGAACGATGACCGCGCCCGGTGATTTGCAGCAGGCCCTGTTCCTCAGGTTGAAAAGCGATGCGTCGCTGTCGGCGCTGCTCGGCGGCGCCGGGCTGCTCGAGCGGGCAACCGACACCGCCGCCTTTCCCTATGTGACTTCAGGCCAGACCTCGGCTTTTGACTGGGATACCGGCGCCGAGAATAACGACGACCAGCTGATCACGCTGCATGTCTGGTCGAAGGCCCATGGTGAAGCCGAAACGCTTGCCATCATGGCCGCCATCAAGGCGCGCCTTGCCGACGCGGTGCTGGTGATCGGCCCGCGTGGACAGACGCGGCTGTCGCTGGAATTCACCGAGGCGCGTTATGATGAGGAATTGCTTGTCCATCATGGTCTGCTGCGATTCCGAGCGCTGACGCAGGAAAACGCCTGACGCGCTTTCAATATCATCGAAACGGAGTCTAGACTGGGCTTTCGCGGGGTTCACTGGTGGGGCGGTGAATCCAGATTGTCTATCTCGCGTTGCAGGGGTGTGGCGAGCATGGGTTCAGGGCCGTTCACTGTTCATTTCACGTTCAGCACCGATGCGTTACAACGCCGGTCATGAAAACGCTTCGCTCCCATTTCCGAACCGCGACCCTGGCGCTTAGTGCCGCCGGGATGTTTGCGTCGCAGGCAATGGCGATACCGGCGATCGCGCCCGATCAGCCCACCCCGATCGTCCTGGCCGCATCCGACTGCTATGCGATCGGTCAGCAGGTGGCCCAGCAGAATGGTGGAACACTCGCCAAGGCCTCGGCGTCGACGCGTGGCGGCCAGCCGGTCTGCGTTATCGTCGTCCTCGTGCCGGGCAAGGACGGGCAGCGTCCGCGCCGCTCCGAAATCGTCGTTCCGCAGAACTGACGCAGTCTTCTCGTCCTACAGGGCTCCGTTTCCCAGGCCGCCGGAATCGGCCTATATCTGAAACCTCAGTCAACAGGCATTGGTCCCCGCATGCGCGTACTCGTCGTCGAGGATGACAAGGATCTCAACCGGCAGATTTCCGATGCGCTGGTCGATGCCGGCTATGTCGTCGACCGTGCCTTCGATGGCGAGGAGGGTCATTTCCTCGGCGACACGGAGCCTTACGATGCCGTCGTGCTCGACATCGGCCTGCCGCAGATGGACGGCATCAGCGTGGTCGAGCGTTGGCGTCGCGGCGGCCGCAAGATGCCGGTGCTGATCCTGACCGCGCGTGACCGCTGGAGCGACAAGGTCTCGGGCATCGACGCCGGCGCCGACGACTACGTCACCAAGCCGTTCCACATCGAGGAGGTACTGGCACGGGTCAGGGCCCTGATCCGCCGCGCCGCCGGCCACGCCTCGTCGGAACTGACCTGTGGGCCGCTGCGTCTCGACACCAAGGCTTCGAAGGCCGATGTCAATGGCGTGCCGCTGAAATTGACCTCGCACGAATTCCGGCTGCTTGCCTATCTGATGCACCACATGGGCGAGGTCGTTTCGCGCACCGAACTGGTCGAGCATCTCTACGACCAGGATTTCGACCGCGATTCCAACACGATCGAGGTCTTTGTCGGGCGGCTGCGCAAGAAGATGGGCATCGACATGATCGAAACCGTGCGCGGCATGGGCTACCGCATGCGTGAGCCGGAGGCGTAAGGCGGAACCGCTTCCTACCAACCCAACCGTGGGCAGACGGCTTTCGCTACGCGCTTGGCCGCGCTCGCTGACGTTCCGCGTTATCGCCTTCTCCACGGTATGGGCGATCCTGACCCTGGTCGTCATCTTCACCCTGATCACCACGCTCTACCGCCAAGCCAGCGAGCGGGGCTTCGACAGTTTGCTGTCGGCGCATTTGTTCAACTTGATCGGCTCCATTGGCATTTCCGACAGCGGCGCGCTGACCGGCTCGCCCGATCTTGGCGACCTCCGTTTCTCGGAGCCGAATTCGGGCTGGTACTGGTCCGTCGAGCCCGCCTCGGAAGGCGTGCACGGCGATCTCCATTCGTCGTCCATGACCCGGACCATCCCGTCGCCCGATGTGGCGGATGTTCCTTTCAACGCCAATTTCCAGCGTAGCTATGCCGCGCAAGGCATCAACGGCGAGGAACTGGTCGTGTTCGAGAGCGAATTCGTTCTCGATGCCAAGAACCGCGCCGCGCGCTTCCGCGTCATGGGAAACAAGACCGAGCTGGAGCAGGAAATAGGGACCTTCCAGCGTCGCCTGCTGACCTATCTCAGCCTGTTCGGCATCGGAATGATCGCCATCAACGCCATCGCCATCCTGCTCGGGCTGCAGCCGCTGCGCAGGGTCAGGAACGCACTCGCCATGGTGCGCGAGGGCACCGCGCAGAAGCTCGACGGCCGCTTCCCGGCCGAGATCGAACCGTTGGCCAACGAAACCAACGCTTTGATCGAAAACAACAAACGCATTGTCGAGCGTTCGCGGACCCAGGTCGGCAACCTCGCCCATTCGCTGAAGACGCCGCTCGCCGTGCTGCTCAACGAGGGCCGGGCGCTTGGCGGCGCCAAGGGGCAGTTGATCGCCGAGCAGGCCGCCTCCATGCAAAAGCAGATCGATCACTATTTGCAGCGCGCCCGCGTCGCGGCGCAGCGCGACAGCGTCGTCTACCGCACGCCCGTGGCGCCGCTGGTACAGCGCATGGTGCGTGTTTTGCAGAAGCTCAACCCGCGGACCAGCCTGTCGCTGTCGCTGCCGGCCACCGAGATCGTCTTTGCCGGCGAACGCGAGGACCTCGAGGAACTGCTCGGCAATCTTCTCGAGAATGCGATGAAATGGGCAAGGAGTGCTGTCGCGGTCTCGGTCGTGCCCTTGGTCAGCAAGGATGAGAGCCTGTTCGAGATCAGCATCGAGGATGACGGCCCTGGCATTCCCGAGGACAAGGCGCGCGAAGCCATGAAGCGCGGACGGCGCCTGGACGAGACAAAGCCGGGAACGGGCCTGGGCCTCGCCATCGTCGCCGACCTCGTCAACGAGTATGGAGGCGGCCTGGATCTGGGGCGTTCCGGCATGGGTGGTCTGAAGGCAGCGGTGCGATTGCGGAGCCTTCAGTGACGTTTGCCCAGACCAATCGACACCAACGGGTGGCACATGCTATGGCGGCATATCGATTGACCTCATACTGGCCGGCGGCGGCCAAATTTCCGACAAATATCAATAGTATGGCCATGCCCACTTCTCAGATGATGCCACGCGCATCCATGGCAAGCTCCAACTCAGGAATACCGGTTGTTGGCATGAAGATTCGCGTCGCGCTTGTTTCCGCATTGCTGGCCGTGTCGGGCTGCACCACCTCGAGCGGCAAGGGCCCGACCGTGGCCGCGACCCCGGCCTCGACGCCCCCGGCCGGCGGCAAGGTCGTCACCAAGTCGATCATTTCCGCCATGGGCGGCGGCCTCATTGGCGGGTCTGTCGGCAATGGCCTGAGCGACACGGAAAAGCGCAGCGCGCTCGAGGCTGAATACAAGGCGCTTGAATACACGACGAGCGGGCAGAAGGTGGCGTGGAAGGGCGATCAGGCCTCGCGCCATGGCGAGGTCGTGCCAGCCCAACCTTACCGCGTTGGTTCGCAGGATTGCCGCCAGTATACGCAGACGGTGTTCACCGGCAGCGCCAGTGTCACGGCGCACGGAACAGCCTGCCGCAATGCCGACGGCGGCTGGACACCATTGACCTAGCACGCCGGGTCCGGTTGCGACCCGGCCAGTTGATGTCGATCAAGGACATTCGGTGCGCCTGCCGTCAAAGCGTCGCAGGATGCCTGTGTTGGCAGGGCAGGGCTCTGCCTTTATTGGAAGAACCATGCTGTTCTGGGTCATAGCCGCAATTCTCACGCTGGGCGCCAGTCTGGCGGTGCTTTTGCCGCTGGCTGGGGCTTCCAAGGGCGCGTCATCGAGCGGCGACCACGACCTGGAAGTCTATCGCGATCAATTAGCCGAACTCGACCGCGATGCCGCGCGCGGCATGATCCGGCCCGCTGAGGCAGCCGAGGCGCGCGCCGAGATCGCCCGCCGCATCCTTCGCCTGGGTAACGCTGACATAACCGGCAAGACGTCCGGCAGGGCGGCGTCGGTCACGGCACGGCTTGTCGCGACCGTGGCCGTGCTGGCGGTCCCGTTGGTCAGTTGGGGGTTCTACAGCCAGATCGGCTCGCCTGACCTGCCGTCGCAGCCGCTCAGCGAGCGGCTGGCCAAGAACCCGGCCGACAGTTCGGTCGATGAGCTGGTGGCGCGCGCCGAAGCCCACCTCGCGGCCAACCCTTCCGATGGGCGGGGCTGGGATGTGCTGGCGCCGGTTTATCTGCGCATGCAGCGCTTTGCCGACGCCGCGGCGGCCTACCGCAACGCCATACGCCTCGACGGCGACAGCGCCGTACGCCAGGCCGGACTCGGTGAGGCGATCGCCGGTGCCGCGGGCGGTATTGTTTCGGCCGATGCCCAGGATGCCTTCGAGGCGGCCTTGAGGCTTGACCCGGCCAATGCGAAAGCCAGCTTCTATCTGGCGATGGCATTGGCGCAGGAGGGCCGCGGCAAGGAAGCGGCCGCGGCCTGGCAGGTGATGCTCGGTAAACTGCCGCCGGATTCGCCATGGCGCGGCGCCGTCGAACAGGCACTGGCCAAATCCGGCTCCGAAGTCGCTTCCGGCGCGGCCCCGAAAGGCCCCGATGCCGGCGATGTCGACGCGGCATCCTCCATGTCGCCGCAGGACAGGGAAGCCATGATCAACACCATGGTCGCCGGCCTCGACGACAAACTTCGTCAAAATCCGCGCGACCCGGAAGGATGGATGCGGCTTGTTCGTTCCTATGTCGTGCTGGGCAAGACCGACCAGGCGCGCGATGCGCTGGGCCGCGCCATTGCGGTCTTTGGGGCCGACAGTGACGAAGCCAAGAAATTCACCGCCTTTGGCGCCTCGCTCGGCCTGACGGCGACGGAGTAGAATTGGATATGACGCGCAAGCAGAAACGATTGTCGGTGATTGTGGGCGGCTTGGCTTTCCTCGCAGCCGCCACCGGCCTGACGTTCTATGCGCTTGGCCAGAAAGCGTCCTATTTCTACATGCCGGCCGATCTGACCACTGCCAGTGTGCAGCCCGGCCAGCGCATCAGGCTCGGCGGTTTGGTCGAAAAAGGCACCATCCAGCGCGGCCAGGGCGCGACGGTTGCCTTTTCGGTCACCGACACCCACAAATCGGTCAAGGTTACCTATACCGGCATCCTGCCCGACCTTTTCCGCGAAGAGCAGGGCGTCATCACCGAGGGCACCTTTGGCCCCGACGGCGTCTTTGTCGCCGACAGCGTGCTGGCCAAGCACGACGAGCGTTACATGCCCAAGGAAGTTGCCGACGGCCTGAAGGCCAAGGGTGTCTGGCAGGAGAGCAAGAGTGAGTAATCCCGGCGGGAGAGCAGGCGGGAATGGTTGAGACCGGACATTTCGCCCTGGTTCTGGCGTTCGCGCTTTCGCTGGTGCAGACCATCGTGCCGCTGTTTGGCGCGCGGCTGAACAACCAGCGCCTGATGGCGGTCGGCGGTCCGGTCGCGGTGACTGGTTTTGCCTTGACGGCCCTGTCCTTCGCGGCACTTGCGAGCGCCTATGCAAGTTCCGATTTTTCGCTGGCGAACGTCTGGGAGAACTCGCATTCGCTGCAGCCGCTGATCTACAAGATCACCGGAACCTGGGGCAATCACGAAGGCTCGATGCTGCTCTGGGTGCTGATCCTGACCTTCTTCGGCGCGCTTGTCGCCGCTTTCGGCTCCAACCTGCCGGCGACGCTGCGCGCCAACGTGCTTGCCGTGCAGGGCGCCATTGGCGCAACCTTCTTCCTGTTCATCCTGGTGACGTCCAATCCCTTCGTCAGACTCAATCCGGCGCCGATCGAAGGCCGCGATCTCAACCCGATCCTGCAGGACCTTGGCCTCGCCATTCATCCGCCGCTGCTCTATCTCGGCTATGTCGGCTTCTCGATCTGCTTTTCCTTCTCGGTCGCGGCCCTTATCGAGGGCCGCATCGATGCTTCCTGGGCGCGCTGGGTGCGGCCATGGACGCTGGTCGCCTGGATGTTTCTGACCGGCGGCATCGCCATGGGATCGTATTGGGCCTATTACGAGCTCGGCTGGGGCGGTTTCTGGTTCTGGGATCCGGTCGAGAACGCTTCCTTCATGCCTTGGCTGGCGGGCACCGCGCTGCTGCATTCTGCCATCGTGATGGAAAAGCGCTCGGCGTTGAAGATCTGGACGCTGCTGCTCGCCATTTTGACCTTCTCGCTGTCGCTGCTCGGCACCTTCCTGGTGCGTTCGGGCGTCCTGACTTCCGTCCACGCCTTTGCCACCGATCCGACGCGCGGCGTCTTCATCCTGTGCATCCTGACGCTGTTCATCGGCGGCTCGCTGGCGCTGTTTGCGCTGCGCGCCTCGAGGCTGACGGCAGGCGGCCTGTTCCATCCGATTTCGCGCGAAGGCGCGCTCGTCCTCAACAATCTGTTCCTGACCACGGCGACCGCCACCGTGCTGGTCGGCACGCTCTATCCGCTGGCGGTCGAGGCTTTTTCGGCCGGCAAGATTTCGGTCGGCGCGCCGTTCTTCAACCTCACTTTCGCCCCGCTCATGGTGCCGCTGCTGGTGATGGTTCCCTTTGGGCCGCTGCTGGCCTGGAAGCGCGGCGATGTCCTAGGCGTCGCGCAGCGTCTGATGCTCGCGTTTGCGGCCGCCCTTCTGGCGACGCTGGTCACTGCCTTGTTCATCGACGGCGCTTCGGTGCTTGCCGCGCTTGGCGTTGGCCTCGCGGTCTGGCTGATCCTTGGCGCGCTGACTGACCTCGCCGTCAAGGCAGGCTTAGGCAATGTCGCCGCGCCGGTCATGGTCAGGCGCCTGGTTGGTTTGCCACGCTCCGTCTTCGGGACCGCTTTGGCGCATCTCGGCCTTGGCCTGACGGTGCTCGGCATTGTCGGCACGCTCTGCTTCGGCACGGAGAAGATCCTGTCCATGCGTGCTGGTGAAACCGTCGAAATCTCCGGCCGCACGGTGCGTTTCGTCGGCCTCTATCCGGCCCAGGGGCCGAACTACAGCGAGGATCGCGGCCGTTTCGAGCTGATCGGCGCCAGCGGCAGCCCCGTCGGCGAAATCAGCTCGGCCAAGCGTTTCTATCCGGTGCGGCAGATGACGACGACGGAGTCCGGCATCAAGACCATCGGCCTCTCCCAGCTCTACATTTCGCTCGGCGACGAGGGCAAGGACGGCTCGGTCGTGGTGCGTTTGTGGTGGAAGCCGCTGGTGACGCTGATCTGGGGCGGCGGCCTGGTGATGATGGCGGGTGCCGCCATGTCGCTGATGGACAGGCGCCTGCGGGTCGGCGCGCCTTCGCGCCGCCGCAAGCAGGCGGTTGCGCCGGTGGTTCTGCCATGAGTGCAAGGTTTTCGCTGACCTCGATTGTCCTGTTACTTGCATTGCTCTTCGCCGGCACGGCAATGGCGGTGAAGCCTGACGAGATGCTGGCCGACCCCGCTCTGGAGGCACGGGCGCGGGCGCTGTCGGAAGGCTTGCGCTGCATGGTCTGCCAGAACCAGTCGATCGACGAATCCGACGCCGACCTTGCTCGCGACCTGCGTATCCTGGTGCGACAACGCCTTGTCGCCGGTGATACCGACCAGCAGGTGATGGACTATGTGGTCTCCCGCTACGGCGAGTTCGTTCTGTTGAAGCCGCGTTTCGACCTGCGCAACGCGTTGCTGTGGGGCACGCCCGTGCTGTTGCTGCTGGTGGGAGGCGGATTCATTGTGTTGACCGCGCGGTCGCGCCGGACGCAGGCGACGAAATCCCTGTCAGCCGATGAACAGGCGGCATTGGACACGATCCTGGACCGCGACTGACGGCCGCGCCAACATTACCAAAGTTTCATGTGCCGGAAATGGCGTCGTAATGTGCGCCGCTCTAATTCTCGTTCTTGAGGATGCCGATCAAGGCGCGTCCGTTGAAAGAGGATAAGAGAACCATGAATATTGCCCCCAATTCATATTCCCGCACCCGCAAGCGTCTTCTGGCTGCCGCCGCGTCCATCGCTGTCGCCGGCGCGATCGGCGTTGGCGCGCTGACCAGTGGAACCAGCCCCGTTTTGGCTGACGCCGTGCGTGTGGAGGCTCCCCAGGTTCCGAGCTTCGCCGATGTCGTCGAGCGCGTTTCGCCAGCCGTGGTCAGCGTCAAGGTCAAGGCCAAGCTGCAACCGACCGCCGATGACGGTTCCGACGATCAGGGCGGTTTCGACAATCTTCCCAACAATCCGCAGTTGCGCCGCTTCTTCAAGGAATTCCGCGGCTTTGGTGACCAGAATGGCCAGAACGATGAAGGTCAGCGCCGCTTCGGTCATCGCGATCGCAACAACGACCAGCCGCGTCCGGTGGCGCAGGGCTCAGGCTTCTTCATCTCCGAAGACGGTTATCTCGTCACCAATAACCATGTCGTCGAAGAAGGCACCGCCTTCACCGTGGTGACCAATGACGGCAAGGAACTCGACGCCAAGCTGGTCGGCACCGATCCGCGCACCGATCTCGCCGTGCTCAAGGTCGATGGTGGCGGCAAGTTCACCTATGTCGACTTCGCCGACGATTCCAAGGTTCGCGTCGGCGACTGGGTCGTGGCTGTCGGCAACCCGTTTGGCCTCGGTGGCACCGTCACCGCCGGCATCGTCTCGGCGCGCGGCCGCGATATCGGCGCCGGCCCCTATGACGATTTTCTCCAGATCGACGCATCGGTCAACCGCGGCAATTCGGGTGGCCCGACCTTCAACCTCAACGGCCAGGTGGTCGGCATCAACACCGCCATCTTCTCGCCCTCGGGCGGCAGCGTCGGCATTGCCTTCGACATTCCGGCCTCGACCGCCAAGCAGGTCGTCGGAGATCTGATGAAGAATGGCGCGGTCCAGCGCGGCTGGCTCGGCGTCGAAATCCAGCCGGTCACCTCCGACATCGCCGAATCGCTCGGTCTGAAGTCCAACAACGGCGCCCTGGTTTCGAGCGCCCAGGACGACGGTCCCGGCAAGAAGGCCGGCATCACCGCGGGTGATGTCATCACCCAGGTCGATGGCAAGGACGTTGCCTCGCCGAAGGAACTCGCCCGCCTGATCGGCGCCTATTCGCCGGGCAAATCGGTTGACGTCACCGTGTGGCGTGACGGCAAGAGCCAGACGGTCAAGGTCGATCTCGGCAAACTGCCCATCAGCGACAAGCAGGCATCGGGCGACCAGCAGCAGCAACCCTCCGCTCCGGCAAAGCCGGACACGCTCGCCGATCTCGGCCTCACCGTCACCAAGTCTGAAAACGGCAAGGGTCTGGTGGTGACCGACGTCGACCCCGACAGCGCCGCCGCCGATCGCGGCATCCAGCCGGGCGACGTCATCACCGCGGTTAACTCGGCGGAGGTCAACGGCACCGACGACGTCACCAAGGCCATGGCCGATGCGGTCAAATCCGGACGCAAGGCGGTGCTGATGCAGATCACCCGCGACGACAACAACCGCTTCGTCGCGCTGCCGGTGGCCAAGGGCTGAGACGACTTTTCCAATGCGGCGGTTTCAACACCCCCGAGTCGTCGCATGGGAAAGCAAGAAGGAGAGCCCGTTAGTCAGTCATCGCGCTCTTCTTCAGTGGCAGCGGGCTTCCCATCGCCCGCTGCCGCGCGCCGCATATGGGTGCCACATCACGCTCTCGTGCCCGAAGTCGGTCGGTTCGGTGGTCGCGGGGGGAAACGACATGACCGGGAACTGGCATGTCCGGCGCAACGACGCCACGGAACAAGGATTTCATCGCGCACGCTCTCGATCATCTTGATCGCGATGCGCTTTGGCAAAGGCTAGAATGCAGATGCCGGCTACTCAATCTTCCAGCGAAATCGCGTATAACGGCCCTATGAAGATTCTCGTCATAGAAGACGACCGCGAGGCTGCGGATTATCTGCAGAAAGCCTTCACCGAAGCCGGTCATACGGCACATGTCGCCGGTGACGGCGAGACCGGCTTCGCGCTTGCCGATGCGGGTGATTACGACGTGATGGTCATCGACCGGATGATGCCGCGCCGCGATGGCCTGTCGGTCATTGCCGCTCTCCGCTCCAGGGGCAACACGACACCAGTGCTCATCCTGTCGGCGCTGGGCGAGGTCGATGACCGGGTCACCGGCCTGCGTGCCGGCGGCGACGACTATCTGACCAAGCCCTATGCCTTTTCCGAACTTCTGGCGCGTGTCGAGGTGCTGAACCGACGCGCCAGCGCCAAGGAGGCCGAGACCGTCTACCGGGTTGGCGACCTTGAACTCGACAGGCTGTCGCATTCTGTCCGCCGGGCCGCGCGTGAGATCACGCTGCAGCCGCGCGAATTCCGCCTGCTCGAATATCTCATGCGCCATGCCGGCCAGGTGGTGACGCGCACCATGCTGCTCGAAAATGTCTGGGATTATCATTTCGATCCGCAGACCAATGTCATCGATGTCCACGTCTCGCGGCTGCGCGGCAAGATCGAAAAGGGCTTCGACAAGCCGATCCTGCACACGGTTCGAGGCGCCGGCTACATGCTGAAGGGCGGCTAGGCGGCAGCATGGCTCTTTCCGTGCCCGCCATCATGAAGACGACGGCAGCGCGGCTTTCGGCGCTTTATTTCCTGCTTTTCGCGCTGTGCGCCGTGCTGCTGGTCTTCTACATGACGTCGCTGTCAGCGAGCATGCTGACCGGGCAGACGCAGGACACAATCAATGATGAGATAATAGGCTTGGCCAGCGCCTACAAAAAGGGCGGCTTGCCATTGCTGGTGCGTGTGGTCGAAAACCGCTCCCGCCAGCCTGGCGCCAACCTCTATCTGATCGCCGACACCAATGGCCAGATCCTGACCGGCAATGTGCAGGCTCTGGAACCGGGTGTGATCGATACCGAGGGCTGGACGACCGAGCCGTTCTCCTACAAGCGTTTCGGCGAAGGTGAGCTTGATCGTTTGCGCAGCGGAACGTCCGACCAGACGACGTCTCCTTCAACTGGCGACAACGCGGTGCAGGCTGAAGGCGAGAAGGGCCACAATGCCATCGCGCTGGTGCTGCGGCTGCCCAATCAGATGATCCTGCTGGTTGGCCGCGATCTCGGCGAACCGGAGCGTTTTCGCGCCGTTATCCGCCGCTCGCTGATGCTGGCGCTCGGCATGATGGGGCTCGGCGGACTGCTAATCTGGTTCTTTGTTGGCCGCGCCGCGCTGAAGCGCATCGACAGCGTGTCGGAGGCCAGCCGTCGCATCATGGGCGGCGATCTCAGTGGCCGATTGCCGGTTACGGGCACTGGCGACGAATTCGATCGGTTGTCCGAAAACCTCAATTCCATGCTGGCCAGGATCGCCACGCTCAATGAAGGCTTGAAACAGGTTTCCGACAACATCGCGCATGATTTGAAGACGCCGCTGACCCGGCTGCGCAACCGGGCCGAGGCGACGCTTTCTGGCAAGCAGAAGACGTCGGACTATCGGCAGGCGCTGGAGGGCACCATCGCCGAGTCCGACCAGCTGATAAAGACCTTCAACGCCATCCTGATGATCTCCCGGCTGGAGGCTGGATATTCTTCCGAGCACACCAACCGCGTCGATCTGGCGGCTGCCGTGCGCGATGTGGTCGAGCTCTACGAGCCGGTGGCCGAGGAGGCTGGCGTTTCGCTGGACGCCGAGGTGAACGGTGCTTTTGCCGTTGACGGCAACCGCGAACTGATCGGCCAGGCGCTCTCCAACATCGTCGACAATGCGATCAAGTACTCGACCGATGCCACGTCCAAGCCGGCGGTCCGCGTGGCGCTCGAACGCACGCATGGCGAGATCAGGCTTTCCGTCGCCGACAACGGCCAGGGCATTCCCGACGATGCCGATCGCGCCCGGGCGACGGAGCGCTTCGTGCGGCTGGAGAAAAGCCGTTCGCAGCCTGGTTCCGGCCTTGGCCTCAGTCTCGCCAAGGCGGTCATGACATTCCATTACGGCCGGCTTGACCTGTTGCCCGGCAATCCGGGACTATCCGTGGTCATGAGTTTCCCCACACGCGAGGACCACTGATGGCGGCCGTTGCCAAGCGGAGCAAGACAGACTGGTTGCTGAGCCTGGAAACCCCGCTTGTCCCGCTCGACGAGGGGCGGGCGCGGCAGGAACTGGCCGAAATCGCGGACGCAGCGCGCGAAGAAGGGCTGACACGGGCGGCCAAATTCCTGGCCGGCAAGGGGACGGCGCAGGATTTCCTGGCCGCCGTCTTCGACCTTTCGCCGTTCCTGCGCGATACGGCGCGCCGCCGGCCGCAAATCCTCGACGGCCTCTTCGACCTGCCGATCGAGGCCCGCCTGAAGGCGATCACCGCCGCGATCGACCAGGCGCCGCTGGCCGAAACGGTCTCGGAATCCGGCCTGATGATGGACCTGCGCCAGCATAAGGCTGAGGCGCATTTCCTGATCGCGCTCTCTGATCTCTCGGGCGAGGCCGAGACGTCGCTGACAGTAAGGCGCTTGAGCGATCTCGCCGACGCCTGCACCCGCGCGGCCGTCGATTTCCTCCTGCGTGACGCGCATGGCCAGGGCAAGCTCAGACTGCCAGACCTCGACAGCCCGTCGCATCAATCGGGCTGGATCCTGCTCGGAATGGGCAAGCTCGGCGCGCATGAGCTGAATTTCTCCTCCGATATCGACCTCGTCGTGTTCTTCGATCCGGAAGCGCCCGCCGTGGTCGATCCCCTCGACGCCACTGATCTGTTCTCGCGCCTGACGCGCCGGCTGGTGCGCATCCTGCAGGATCGCACCGAGCACGGCTATGTCTTCCGCACCGATCTGAGATTGCGTCCCGATCCCGGCTCGACCCCGCTGGCAATTCCGGTTGAAGCCGCGCTGCGCTACTACGAGGCGCGCGGCCAGAACTGGGAGCGTGCCGCGATGATCAAGGCGCGCCCGGTGGCAGGCGATCTGGCGGCGGGCGATGCCTTTCTCAAGGAACTCCAGCCCTATATCTGGCGCAAATACATGGACTACGCCGCGATTGCCGACGTCCATTCGATCAAGCGCCAGATTCATGCCCACAAGGGTCACGGCGAGATCGCCGTGAAGGGGCACAACGTCAAGCTTGGGCGCGGCGGCATCCGCGAGATCGAGTTCTTCGTCCAGACCCAGCAGCTCATCGCCGGCGGCCGCTTCCCGGAGCTGCGCGGCCGCGAAACCGTGCCCATGCTCGGTCAGCTCGCGGCTCGGGGCTGGATCACGTCAGATGCGCGTGACGCGCTCGCCCGCCAGTACTGGTTCCTGCGCCGGGTCGAACACGCCATCCAGATGGTGGCCGACGAGCAGACGCACACGCTGCCGGAAGACGATGAAGGGCTGGAGCGCATCGCCCGCATGCTGGGCTTTGCCGACGCGGCCGCTTTTGCCGGGGCGTTCCGTGCCTCGCTGCAGCAGGTCGAGCGCCATTATGCGGCGCTGTTCGAAACGGCGCCCGAGCTTTCGGCCGGCATCGGCAATCTTGTCTTCACCGGTGACGTCGACGACCCGAACACACTGCAGACCCTGCACGGTCTCGGCTTTCAGCGGCCAAGCGACATTTGCCGGGTCATCCGCGGCTGGCATTTCGGGCGCTATCGCGTCACCCAGTCGGCGGAGGCGCGCGAGCGGCTGACGGAACTGACGCCGGCACTGCTCAAGGCCTTCGGCCAGACACGCCGGGCCGACGAGGCGCTGGTCCGTTTCGACGAATTCCTTGCCGGCTTGCCGGCCGGCATCCAGCTGTTCTCGCTGTTGCAGTCGAACCCCGCGCTGCTCAAGCTGATGGCGACGATCATGGGCGCGGCGCCCCGGCTGGCGGCGATCATCACCCGCCGGCCGCATGTCTTCGACGGCTTGCTCGACCCGGCATTGCTGACCGAGCTCCCCGACCGTGCCTATCTCTCGGCGCGGCTTTCCGCCTTCCTCGAAGGCGACAGGGCTTATGAGGACGTGCTCGACCGGCTGCGCATATTTGCTTCCGAGCAGAAATTCCTGATCGGTGTGCGGCTGCTCGCGGGCTCCATCGATCCGGCCCGCGCCGGCCGCGCTTTCTCCGATCTGGCGGACCTGACAATCGCGGCGGCATTGGAAGCGGTGACCGCCGAATTCGCGGTGCGCCACGGCACGATCGCCGGCGGTGTGGTCTCGCTGCTCGGCATGGGCAAGCTTGGCAGCCGCGAGTTGACCGCCGGGTCGGATGTCGATCTCATCCTGCTCTACGATCACGATGCGGACGCCGAGGATTCCGATGGCGACAAACCGCTGGCGCCGTCGCATTACTACTCCCGCATGACGCAGCGGCTGATATCGGCGGTATCGGCGCCGACGGCGGAAGGGGTGCTTTACGAACTCGACCTGCGTTTGCGGCCGTCCGGCAACAAGGGACCGGTCGCCACCCATATCGATGCCTTCAAAAAATACCAGCGCCAGGAAGCCTGGACCTGGGAACACATGGCCCTGTCGCGGGCGCGTGCCATCGCCGGTGATGATGGCTTGTGCGGTGAGGTCGAGGCGGAAGTTGCCGCGGTGCTTGGCCAGTCGCGCGATGCGGCAAAGGTGAGGGCCGAGGCCTCGGAAATGCGTGCCATGATCGAGCAGGAAAAGCCGCCCCGCGACCTGTGGGACATCAAGCTGATCCCGGGCGGTCTGATCGATCTCGAATTCATCGCCCAGGTGGCTGTCATCAGCGGGCAGGTCGAGGCCGGACCGCGCGCCACCGGTACGGCCGAGATCCTGTCTCGCCTGACGCCCCGTTTCGCCAATGCCGCGATCAGGCAGGACCTTGGCGATGCTTACGCCCTTTATCTGGCGCTGACCCAGATGACGCGGCTGTGCCTTACCGGACCCTTCGAACGTGACGACGTTCCGCCGGGGCTTTCGGATCTGCTTCTGGCGGTCAGCGACCTGCCGGATTTCGGTGTGCTGGAAGCACATCTCAAGGAGACGTCGCAAAAGGTCAGGAAGGATTTCGACCTTTTGCTTCGGGCCGGGGGTTCGTGACCAACGACCATCCGGCCGCATCGGGGGTGACGATGCAACAGGAGAAAATCATGAGAAAGACAATCAAGCTCGCACTTGCCTTCATCGCCCTGGCCGGAGCCGTCGGCGGCGCCGCCTATGCCGAGAATGTCGACAGCGCAAATATGCGTCAGCGCACCATGATGCGGCTCGACAAGGCGATGAAGGACAATGACGGCACCATTACCTTCGATCAGTTCTCCAATGTCATGGACGCGCGGCTCAAGAAGCTTGTCGCCGACAATGGCGGCAAACTGACTGTCGCTCAACTCGCCGACGCGCTGGAGAAGGCACGCTTCGAACGCATGGCCAGGCGCATCATCGCCCGTTACGACAGCAAGGGCGACGGCACGCTGACCGCTGATAACATCAGCGGCCGCGAGAGGAAGCTTTTCGCCGTGCTCGACAAGAACAATGACGGCAAGATCGAGAAGGGCGAACTGCCGAAGCGCGGCCGCTTTGGCCATGACCGCCAATGGGATCACGAAGGCAACGACGGCGGCCTGCAGTAGGATTGGTTGATGCGGGCTCCGACATCGTCGGCCGGAGCCCGTCGCTCAGGCCGCGGCCTTGACCGCCGTTGGCGCCTTCTTCACGGGAATGCGCACCGAGACGATCGTGCCGACACTCTCGGTGGAACGGATCTTCAGGGCACCGCCCTGCAACTCGGCCAATGAGCGTGAAATCGCAAGGCCAAGACCGGAGCCGGCATGGTTCTTGGAAAACTGGTTCTGGACCTGCTCGAAAGGGCGCCCCAGCTTGCCAAGCGCTTCCTTCGGGATACCGCAGCCATTGTCCTCGATTGTCAGCACCAGCGCGCCTGACGTGTTGCGGGCCCTGACCGATATGTGGCCGCCCTGGCCGGTGAACTTCACCGCATTGGACAGGAGGTTGATAACGATCTGCTTGATCGCCCGGCGATCGGCGAACAACGTCAGCGCGTCCGCGATACGCGTTTCCACGGTGATCGCCTTCTGCGCCGCCTGTAGCGACACGACACGCACCGTCTCGCTGATCAGCGGACCGAGATCGATCTGCTCCTGGTCCAGCGAGAACTGGCCCGCCTCGATCTTGGACATGTCGAGAATGTCGTTGATGACGCCAAGCAGGTATTTGCCGCTGCTGTTGATATCGGTGGCGTACTCTTCGTAACGCTCCGAGCCCAGCGGGCCGAACAGCCCCTGTTCCATCAGTTCGGAGAAGCCGATGATGGCATTGAGCGGCGTGCGCAGTTCATGCGACATGTTGGCCAGGAATTCGGATTTGGCCCGGTTCGCCGCTTCGGCGCGCTCGGTTTCCTTCATGTATTTGCGGTTGAGGTCGACCAGTTCGCGCGACCGTTCCTCTTCGGCCCGGCGGGCAAGGCTGAGATCATGGATGGTCGCCATCAGCCGGCGCTCGCTGTCGACCAGCTTTTCCTGATGCAGCTTGATCTGGGTGATGTCGGACCCCACCGAGACGATGCCGCCGTCCCTGGTCCTGAGTTCGTTGACCTGCAGCCAGCGGCCGTCGGACAGCTGCCGCTCGAACGTGGCGCCGCCCTGCGGGCCATTGGTGTTAACAAGCCGGCGTTCCGAAGCAAAGGCCAGCATCCGCTCTTCCAGGGACGCGCGCGTCACACCTGGCATTACGTCGCGATCCGAGAGCCCGTTGTCCTGCTGGTATTTGGAATTGCACATGATCAGGTGCTGAGCCGAATCCCAAAGCACGAAGGATTCATTGATGTTCTCGATCGCGGTCCTGAGGCGAAGATCGGCCGCTTCGGAGCGCAGCGCCAGATGCCGTTGCTCGGTGACGTCGACCGCGATGCCGATCAGCTGGATCTCCGGCGCTTCCGGATCCATGACCTGTGCCCGGGCGCGCATCCATACCCATTGGCCATCGGCATGCCGCATCCGGAACACCTGGTCGATATGATCGATCTCGCGCGCGACGATCCTGTTGGCGAGTTCGAACAGGTCGCCGTCCTCGGGATGGATGATCTCGTCGACCTCGCCGAAGGACAGCATCGTCTCGCAGGGCTCGTAGCCGAGCATGTCGTACATCGAGCGTGACCAGTACATCTTGCCACGCACCATGTCCCAGTCCCAAAGGCCGCAGCGGCCGCGCACCAGCGCCATGTCGATACGCTGATGTGCCTCGAGATAGATGCGGTCGGCTGCCTGCGCGCGCGCCGCCTGTCCGAAATAGGCATAGAGGATGATGATCAGCACGCCGGCCGTCAGCACGAACAGGGTGACGTTGAGCGAGACTGTCTTGCGCCAAGTGTCGAAGACCGCCTCTTGCGGCACAAGCGCCGCGGCGGCTCCCTTCCTGTCCTTGGACAGGCTGACCGCCGCGTACCAGTCCTGACCGCCGATGTTGACCTCCATGACACCGGCGCGATCGCCGAACATGAACAAAGGCTGGCCGCCCTGGACGAGGCCGTCGAGCGAATGGCCTTGCCAGGGCACCGAACGCGGCGTCACCGCGGTGATCCTGAAGGCACTGTCGGTGACGACCAACACGTGGCTGCGGCCCATCGCGCCCTGGCGGCTGGTGGTCTCCAGCAGGTCCTGGGTGGCGCCCGGCAGCGTGTCCGACGTGGTGGCGAGCGAACTGGCGAGCTGCGCGGCGGCCAGCGTCAGGATCGCCTTGGCATCGCGCTCGACATCGTCGCGCTCGTTCATCAGCGAGAGCACACGCAGCGCCGCGATGACGAGCAGGAAGATGACGATGAGGGCCGGTATCGACCGGCGCAGCAGCGGTTCAGCCGCAAGAAGCCGCTTGTAGGCCGGTTCGGCGATGAGCCGCGTATTCCCGGCAAGGCCGTCGCTGCGCGTCTCGCGACGCGCAAAAGCCATCCCACCGGGCGCGCCCCACGCGTCCGCCTTCGCCATAAATGGCACTCCCCGATTTCCAGTATGCCGCATTTCTATGTGCTGGTGACCCGGCAACACCGCACTTCCGAATCGCCATTAAAGAATCAAAGGTGATTCGCCTTGTCCAGTGGTCCGGCGAAAAAAGATTAAAAATCGACTTAAATAATGCTGAATCGACCCAATGCCCTTTTTGAGCGCGACCCTATGGCGAGGGCTATGTGACAGAAGGCGAGTCGGATAAGAGCGGACCGATCCTTGAGCTTTCCTTGACGGGATGTAGTTTATAAACTACAAATCCCTATGATCGATCTAAAGCAGACCGAAACGTTCCGAAAATGGTGGATGCGGCTAAAGGATGAGCGCGCTCGTGGCGCGATCTTTGCCCGGCTTGACCGTCTTGCTTATGGGCATCCGGGAGACGTTGAGCCTGTGGGAGAGGGGATAAGCGAGTTGCGTATCCACCATGGCCCCGGCTTACCGCGTCTATTTTCAGAAGCGGGGCAACACGATCATCGTCCTCCTGTGCGGCGGTGACAAAGGCACCCAGAAGAAGGACATCAAGACGGCGAAACGTCTGGCACAAGAATGGAGCGAATGAGATGGCTGAGAAACTGACGACCTTTGATCCGGCTGAAGGCCTGACCTCCGATGAGGTGATTGCGGCATTCATGGCGGAAGCGTTTGCTTCCGAAGATCCTGGCTATATCGCGCATGCGCTGGGTGTCGTTGCGCGCGCTAAGGGCATGGCCCAAATAGCGAGCCAGACGGGACTTTCGCGTGAACAGCTTTATCGCTCGTTCAGTGAGAACGGCAATCCGACACTAAAAACCACGATTGCAGTGATGAAGGCCCTTGGAATCGAGTTGACCGCAAAGGCACAGCCCCATCAGTCGGTTTGATAGGCGCCGGGCACAGGAGAACTCTCCCATAGGCAGCGGAGTCTGCATTCACGCCAACGTGCGCTCGACGATATCGCGCAGATCCGCCGAGAGGTTTTCGGCATTGGCGATCGAAACCAGCGCTTCCCTGGCCTTGGCCTGCCGGCCCGGTTCGAGCGAACGCCAGGACCTGAGCGCCGTCGCCAGCCTTGCCGCCACTTGCGGGTTGCGTTTTTCGACCTCGAGCACCGTCTGCGTGAAGAAACGGTAGCCTTCCCCGTCGGCGCGGTGAAAGCCGGTCTGGTTGGCGCTGGAGAATGTGCCGATCAGCGAGCGCACCCGGTTCGGATTGCCCATCGAGAAGCCCGGATGAGCGGTCAGGGAGCGGACCGTGTCGACAGCCTGCGGCCCCGGCACGCCGGCCTGGATCTGGAACCATTTGTCCATGACCAGCGGGTCGGACGCATATGTCTTTTCGAAAGCCGCCAGCGCTATTTTCGCCTCCGGCGATCCGTGGTGACGATGCGCGAGCACTGCCAATCCGGCCGCGCGGTCGGTCATGTTGGTCGCGGACTGGAAATGCCCGGCCGCCAATGCCGATCCACCGGGCAGCAGCGAGAGATAATCCAGCAGAATGTTGCGCAAGGCGCGTCGTCCCGCGCTCGCCGCGTCGGGGCTGAAAGCGGTCTTGTCGGCAAGGCTGTCATAGAGGCCGGAAAATATCTCGCCGTTAGCCGTGGCGATCGCCAGCGCTAGCGCCTGGCGAGCTGAATGGATGGCGTCCGGATCGATGTTCTTGCCGATGTCACGCGCGATGTCGGCGTCGCCGGGCAGCGCCAGGGCAAGGGCCCGATAGGCTGGCTCCAGCGTCTCGTCGCTGGCGATGTTGCCGGCAAGCTCGGTCAGCTGTGAGGCGAAGTCCGGCTGTTTGCCGCCGAGGGTCTGGCGGAAGGCCGCGATCAGTGCATCGGTGAGCAGGGTGTTGAAGGCCTGCCAGCGCGAGAAGGCGTCGTTGTCATGGCGAGCGAGGAAGAACTGGTCAGCCGCCTTCTGCTCGACCGACAGCGTCACTGGTGCCGAAAAGCCGCGGTTGAGTGACACCGCCGGTCGTTCGGCAACGCCGGAAAAGCGCACCATGTGACGGCGCTTGCGGACATGGATGACACCGTCCTCGACGCTCGCGCCCTCGACGCCGCTATAACAGACAGGTTTGCCGCCGGCGCCGATCAGCCCAAAGGCGAGTGGTATATGCATCAGCCGCTTGCGGCTTTCCGACGGTGTCGGCGGCACCGACTGCTCGATCTCGAGCGTGAATTCCCGCGCGGCAGGATTGTGCGTCGAACTCACGGTCAGGTTGGGCGTGCCCGCCTGGTGATACCAGAGCGCAAATTGTGAAAGATCGCGGCCGGACGCCTCCTCGAACACCTTGATGAAGTCCTCGATGGTCGCGGCTTCACCGTCGTGGCGTTCGAAATAGAGGTCCATTCCCGCGCGAAAGGCCTCGGCCCCGAGAATGGTGCGGATCATGCGCACCACTTCGGACCCCTTTTCGTAGACCGTCGCCGTATAGAAATTGTTGATCTCGCGGTAGCGGCGCGGCCGCACCGGATGCGCCAGCGGTCCCTGGTCCTCGGGAAACTGGTGGGCGCGCAGCGTGCGCACTTCGGCGATGCGCTTGACCGCGCGCGAGCGCTGGTCGGCGGAGAACTCATGATCGCGGAAGACCGTCAGCCCTTCCTTCAGGCAAAGCTGGAACCAGTCGCGGCAAGTGATTCTGTTGCCTGTCCAATTGTGGAAGTACTCATGCGCGATGATCGCCTCGATATTGGCGAAATCGGCGTCCGTCGCCGTCTCCTGGTCGGCCAGGACGTATTTGTCGTTGAAGATGTTGAGGCCCTTGTTCTCCATCGCGCCCATGTTGAAGTCCGACACGGCGACGATGTTGAAGACGTCGAGGTCGTACTCGCGGCCAAACGCCTCCTCGTCCCATTGCATCGACCGCTTCAGCGCGTCCATCGCATAGCCGGCGAGCGCCTCCTTGCCGGGCTCGACATAGATGCCGAGCTCGACCTTGCGGCCGGACAAGGTCACGAAACTGTCGGCGACCTGGCCGAGATTGCCGGCCACCAGCGCGAACAGGTAGGACGGCTTGGGGAAGGGGTCGTGCCAGCTGGCATAGTGCCGGCCATCGGCGAGATCGCCGCTCTCGACCGGATTGCCGTTGGACAGGAGCAGCGGCGCCTCGTCGCGCCGCGCCTCGATCCGCACCGTGTAGACGGACAGGATATCGGGGCGGTCGAGGAAGTAGGTGATGCGGCGAAAACCCTCCGCCTCGCACTGCGTGCAGTAAACGTTGTTCGAACGGTAAAGGCCCATAAGAGCTTCATTGCCGGCAGGCGCCAGTTCGGTTTCGATCAGCAGCTGGAAACGACGTGCGGCCGGCGGCTTGAGCAGCGTCAGCTGGTCGGGGCTCGCCAGCAGATCCGCCGCTTTCACCGTCTTGCCGTCGATCTCGACGCGCTTCAGCGTCAATCCATCGCCGTCGAGCACCAGCGGAGCCGATTCCGATATGCCCTCGCGGC
Organism: Mesorhizobium sp. M8A.F.Ca.ET.218.01.1.1; assembly: GCF_004791165.1. GTDB lineage: Bacteria > Pseudomonadota > Alphaproteobacteria > Rhizobiales > Rhizobiaceae > Mesorhizobium. The sequence goes on from NZ_SRUZ01000003.1 coordinate 182,613, forward strand.
GCTCGACGGTCAGTATCGCGGTGACGACCGTGGCCTGCGGCGAAAGACGGAAGTCAAGGTTGGTTTCCGGAATGAGGTAGTCGCTGGGGCGATAGTCCTCGAGTTTGAAGACCTGGCCTGTGTCAGTGCGCATTCCCTGGCTTTTCCTGTCTTTTCCGGGGACCGGACATGGTTTGACTGGTCCAAAAAATTCAAAGTCCGCGCTCTTTACACGAAACACACCCTCGACAAAACTGCGGCAGAGCCTAATTCAGGCCTTCCTTTCGTCGTCGCGAGGCAGTCATGACCGCCGTCACACCGAAATTCGGGATGGGCGCTTCCGTTCGGCGCGCCGACGATCTCCCGTTCTGCCATTTCGAGACCCGCAACGTGCCCTCGACGGCGGGCAGAGATGCATTGCCGAAGTGACATCAGGGGCCGGGGCGCAACCAGAGACGACGGGCGGCCACGGCACGCTGAGAGGCATCGTGCTGAAGATCGTCTCCGTGACGGTCTTTGTCGGCATGCAAACCTGCATCAAGGCGGCAGGCGACGTGCCAGCCGGCCAGATCGTCTTCTTCCGTTCCTTCTTCGCCATCTTCCCGATCATCGCCTTCCTGGCATTGAAAGGGCATCTGGCCACCGCTTTCGCCACGAAGCGTCCCTTCAACCACATCGCGCGTGGCGTCGTCGGCGTCGGTGCCATGGGGCTCGGCTTTTTCGCGCTTACCAGGCTGCCGTTGCCTGAGGCGATCACCCTGAACTATGCACAACCGCTGCTGGTCGTGGTGTTCTCCTCGGTCTTCCTTGGCGAGACGATCCGCGTCTATCGCTGGAGCGCCGTCGCGATCGGCCTCATTGGCGTGCTCATCATTTCCTGGCCGGAGCTGACGCTGCTCAATTCGGATGAAGGGCTCGACGACCAGGAGGTGCTGGGCGTCATGGCCGCGCTGATGGCCGCGGCAATCTCGGCTGTCGCCATGCTGCTCGTGCGCAATCTCGTGCAGACGGAGAAGACCGCCACCATCGTGCTGTGGTTCTCGTCGACGGCAAGTGTGCTCTCGCTGCTGACGCTGCCCTTCGGCTGGCAATCGCTGACGCCAACGCAAGCCGCGCTGCTCATCATGGCAGGCTGTTGTGGCGGCCTCGGCCAGATCTTGATGACCGCGGCCTATCGCCATGCCGAAGCCTCGGTCGTGGCGCCTTTCGAATACACCTCCATGATCCTTGGGATCGTGGTTGGCTATCTCGTTTTCGGTGACGTGACCTCGTCCGGCACGCTGGTCGGTGGTGCGATCGTGGTGGCCGCCGGCATCTTCATCATCTGGCGCGAACGGCAACTGGGTCTGGAACGCACCCGCACCCGCAAGGCGGCCCTGCCGCAGGGGTGATCAGGACCGTTCCGACCGCTCCTTTGCCAGGCGTACCAGCGCCGCCCGTGTCTGCTCATCGGCCGGGAAAAAGGATTCGATCGCCAGTTCCGACAAGGTCACATCCAGCGGTGTGCCGAAGACCGTGATGGTGCTGATGAACGACAGCACCTGATCGCCATGGGCAAGCCTCAGCGGATGGACGATCGCATTCGGCTCGACCGGCGCCGGCCGACTGCCCTTGAGGCCTGAAGGATAGCCGCGCAGTTCGCGCTCCAGTTCGACCAGCACCGGATCGCCGGTGGCATCGTTCTGGTGCTTGAGACGCTCGATCAGGTGCGTGCGCCATTCCTGCAGGTTGACGATGCGTGGCGCGATGCCGCCGGGGTGCAGGCTGAGGCGAAGCACGTTGACCGGTGGTGTCAGCAGCGAAGCCTCGCCGACATCGGCAAGGAAAGGGGCGATCGCGGCATTCGCCAAAACCAGGTTCCAGTGCCGGTCCACCGCCAGCGCCGGAAATGGCTCATGCCCCTTGAGTACGGTCTCGACCGCCGCCATCGCCGGCGCCAGCGTCGTATCGGTGAGCGGCCGTTCGCCGAAGCTGGGCGCAAAGCCCGCGGCCAGCAGCAACTGGTTGCGTTGCCGCAGCGGGATCGCCAGTTGCTCGGCCAGATGCAGCACCATGTCGCGCGAGGGTGCGGCGCGTCCGCTTTCGACGAAGGAGAGATGCCGCTGCGAAATTTCGGCCTCCACGGCGAGGTCGAGCTGGCTCATGCGGCGGCGCGTGCGCCATTCGCGGATGAGACTGCCGGCGGAGGTCTGCGAGCTTGTCATGGCCGCATGACTAGGCCGACGCTGAAGGCATTTCAATTACCTGCGAGGTCATCGCTAGCCGAGCGCCCGCAGCTTCGCCTTCACCTCGAGAAAGTCCCGCCATGCCAGCTTCTTGTGCGCGGGCGTCCGCAAGAGATAGGCCGGATGCAATGTCGGCATGGCCGGAATGGCAATGCCGGACGCCGTGGTGTGGACGCGCCAGTTGCCGCGCAGCCGCAGGATACCTTCCGAGGTGTTGAGCAAGGTCTTGGCCGATGGACCGCCGAGATTGATCAGCACCTTGGGATTGACCAGTTCGATCTGACGCTCGATGAACGGCCGGCAGATTTCCGTCTCGTGCGGCGTCGGCGTGCGGTTGCCGGGTGGCCGCCAGGGAATGACATTGGCGATGTAGGCCGAGTTGCGGTCAAGACCGATCGCGGCCAGCATGCGGTCGAGCAGGCGGCCCGAGCGGCCGACGAAGGGCAGGCCTTCAATGTCCTCGTCACGGCCGGGGGCCTCACCGACCAGCATGACAGCGGCTTGCGGGTTGCCGTCGGCGAATACGAGGTTCTTGGCGGTGGCCTTGAGATTGCAGCCCTCGAAAGCGGCCATGTGCTGGCGCAGCTCGTCCAGGGACACTGCCGCGGTCGCCAATTGGCGCGCCAACGCAGCCTGCGCCTCGTCGGGCACGGCCGAGGTCGGCGGGCGCGGGGCCGGAGCATCCGGCACGGCGCGCGCATCGAATCGCGGCGGAGCAGCGGGCGGCTCCGGTGCGCCGCTTTCGCGTGGCGTCGTCGTCGGCATCCGCTCCGCCGGCTTCGGCGCGGCCTCCGCGAACCGGTTTACCGGCGCATCCTCCAGAGCCTCGTCCACACCCACGCTGGCATAGAAGGCGAGCAGATCGGCAAGATCGACCGGATTGTTGGGAGAGGCGGCAGTCATGGCCGCACCATCGTCCGGGCGGCGTCAATTTGCAACCTCGGCGAGGCGTCCTAGCCAGTGGGTATGCGCGGATCCTGCACGAGATAGAAAGTCCACCGCGGCGTGTAGTCCGTCATCAGGAATTCGAAGCTGGCGGTTTTCAGCGGATCGACCTTGCCGTTTTTGAACAGCAGCCGGTCATAGGGTTCGAAGTCGCGGTCGAAATCGGCGAAATTGCTCGACCAGATATTGTCCGGCGTCTTGTTGCGCTGGTCGAACGAAAGCCCATCGCCGAACACGCTCGGCTGGTCCAGTATTTCCTGCAGCTCGAACTGGAACTCGATCCATGCCTGGCCGCTGTTGTTGAGCACGTCGATGCGCATATACATGATGCCGTTGGCGAACTCGCCCGCTTTGCCGAAGGTCTGGATCGGCTTTGTGGTGCGGATGGTCAGCGTCACCGGGGTCGCCGAATTCAGCTCTTCGGTGATGACCAGCGGATCGTCCTTGGTTCCGATTCCGGACGCTCCGGTGATGCGGAAGCCGCCAAGCTCGTCCGAGAACGAGTACGCGCCTGTCGCCCACACTTTCACTTCATCCGCGACGGCATGACCCGGCGCCAACGCCAGAAGGGCAAAAATAACCGCCCGGCAGGCCCGGCCGGGCGTTGATGGAAAGCGCGTCGAAGATAAGCCGCCTGGCCCGGGAATGCGCATGGCGGGAAGTATGGCCGATAAGCAAGCCGTCGAACAATCAAAAACGCGAGCGAGGCGTGTTTCCAGGCGCAAACGGCTTATCCTGCGGCAAGGTGCGCGACTTTTTGGCCAAATCCGCATTGTCACGTATGCGCCGGTTTCCTGTCGCCAATTGATGCGCTATGCAGCGCAGGAGCCAGCAAGATGCGCCAATGGCGGCAAGCCAGTGCGGAGGGGTTGATGAGCGATATCGAACGCGAGAGCATGGAATTCGACGTGGTCATCGTCGGCGCCGGCCCTGCCGGCCTTGCCGCGGCCATCCGCCTCAAGCAGGTCAATCCCGAGCTTTCCGTCGTCGTGCTGGAAAAGGGCGGCGAAGTCGGCGCCCATATCCTGTCGGGCGCCGTCGTCGATCCGATCGGCGTCGACCGGCTGCTGCCCGGCTGGCGCGAGGAGGATGGTCATCCCTTCAAGACGCCGGTCACGGCGGACCATTTCCTGGTGCTCGGCCCCGCCGGCTCGTTCCGCCTGCCCAACATCCTGATGCCGCCGCTGATGAACAACCACGGCAACTACATCGTCTCGCTGGGCAACGTCTGCCGCTGGCTGGCTGGCAAGGCCGAGGCGCTTGGCGTCGAGATCTATCCAGGCTTTGCCGCCGCCGGCCTGCTCTACAATGAAGAAGGCGCCGTCACCGGCGTCGTTACCGGCGACATGGGCGTCGAGAAGGACGGCACGCACGGTCCGGGCTTCGCGCCGGGCATGGCGCTGATGGGCAAGTATGTGCTGATCGGCGAGGGCGCGCGCGGTTCGCTCGCCAAGCAGCTGATCGCCAAATACAACCTCTCCGATGGCCACGAGCCGGGCAAATACGGCATTGGCCTCAAGGAACTCTGGCAGGTCAAGCCGGAGAACCATCGGCCGGGTCTGGTGCAGCATTCCTTCGGCTGGCCGCTCGACATGAAGACCGGCGGCGGTTCGTTCCTCTATCATCTGGAGGACAACCAGGTGGCTGTCGGCTTCGTCCTCCACCTCAATTACAAGAACCCCTATCTGTCGCCCTTCGAGGAATTCCAGCGCTTCAAGACCCATCCGGCGATCGCAGGCACGTTCGAGGGCGCCAAGCGCCTGGGCTACGGCGCGCGCGCCATAACCGAGGGCGGCTGGCAGTCGGTGCCGAAATTGTCGTTCCCGGGCGGCGCGCTGATGGGGTGCGCGGCGGGCTTCGTCAACGTGCCGCGCATCAAGGGCTCCCACAATGCGGTGCTGTCTGGGATGCTGGCGGCCGATCATGTCGCCGAGGCGATCGGCGCCGGCCGTGCCAATGACGAGCTTTCCGCCTACGAGGAAGCCTGGCGGGCGACCGACATCGGCAAGGACCTGAAGAAGGTGCGCAACGTCAAGCCGCTCTGGTCGCGTTTCGGCACCATCATCGGCGTCGGCCTCGGCGGCCTCGACATGTGGCTGAACACGCTGTTCGGCGTCTCGCCCTTCGGCACACTAAAGCATGGCAAGGCCGACTATGCGACGCTCGAGCCTGCCGCCCAGCACAAGAAGATCGCCTATCCGAAGCCGGATGGCGTGCTCACCTTCGACCGTCTCTCCTCGGTGTTTCTGTCCAACACCAATCACGAGGAAAACGAGCCGGTGCATCTCGTCGTCGGGGACATGGCGCTGCAGCAGCGGTCGGAGCACGATGTGTTCGCCGGACCTTCCACGCGCTATTGCCCGGCGGGCGTCTATGAGTGGGTGGACAAGGACGGCAACGCCGCCGCCGATCCGCAGGCCAAGGACGTGCGCTTCGTCATCAACGCGCAGAACTGCGTCCACTGCAAGACCTGCGACATCAAGGACCCGAACCAGAACATCAACTGGGTGCCGCCGCAAGGCGGTGAAGGACCGGTCTACCAGGGCATGTGACCCCTGAGCCGCCGGGCTGTCCAGGGCGCGGCGGCAGAAAAAACGCCGCGGAGTGCTGGCTGCGCGGGGCATGCAGCACAGCAGAACCGTTGAAACGATCACCGGCTTGTGGTTCCCTTCTCCAGGGACAAGGAGAAGGCCGATGCGCCGGACAGTTCTGACATGCCTCATCGTCATCGGAACACTGTGTGCGCCGGAGGCCTGGGCTGGCACCAGGGCAATCGTCCAGACTCGGACCTACGACATCAAGGGAAGCTCGGGTACGGCCTTCATCGAGGCGATGGACAGCAAGGGTCCCAAGCATGGCTTCATGACGCATGCCATCGCCACAACTGCCTATACCGTCGACTGGGATCTCGGCGGGGGGCAGGACAACGGCTTCTGCCGGCTGCGGCGGGTCAACGGCACGCTCAATCTGTTCTACACCTTCCCTCGCGTTGGTTCGCCCATGACGCCGGCGCTGAAAAGGCGGTGGAACAGATTTTTCGCCGGTGTTCGCGCCCATGAGGAAACGCATGGGCGCATCGCCAGGAAGATGATGCGCGCTACGGAACGGTCGATAGCCGGCCTGCGGGTTGCCAACGACCCATCATGCGACAAGACGCGCCGCGAGGCTCGGCTTCGCATCAAGACCGTCTATGCGGAATATGAGGCCAGGCAAAACGCTTTCGACCGGCGCGAGCATAGCGATGGCGGCCATGTCGAACATCTGATCGCTGCCTTGATCGGGAAACCTTGAACGCGCAATCCATTCGCCATCTCGACGCTTCTGCGCTGCGCGGCGCGTGTAAGTCAGCCCTGCGACTTGGCTGACAAGCCGCTCGCCGCGAGCGCCGTGGCGTGCCCATCCTCGGGCTGCTTCTGATCCGATCGAACCGTAAATTCGACCAGCACCGGCAGATGGTCGGAGCCGGTATCCTCCAGCCGCGTCGATGACAGGATCTTCAGCCCGCCCTTGCTGAACACCTGGTCGATCGGCAGGCCCGCATAGCGGCGCAGGAAGTCGGGCAGTGTCCGGTGGATCCAGGTCGGGCCGGCTGAAGGCATCAGTGTCAGCCCGCCGAGCGCCGCGACCCGCCGCACCGCCGCACTCCAGGGCACGGCGTTGCAGTCGCCGGCCAGGATCGCGGTCTCGCCGAGCGCGGCCAGTGGCTGCGCCAGTTCGCCGATCTGCCAGTATTGCTCCTTCGGCCAGGGCCAGCTCAAATGGATCGCGGCGACATCGACATCGCTCCCGCCAAAGTCGATGGTGGCGGTCGCCATCGCGCCGCGCGGCTCGCAACGCGGCGCGGTGTCGGCGGCAAACGGCCGGCGCGACAGCAGCGCCACGCCGAACATGCCGTTCGGGTAGGGGCAGAGGATACGGTAGGGGTAGGCGCTGGCGATGTAGCCAAGCTCGGTCGTCCACATCGCCGACACTTCGTCGAGGGTGATCACATCAGGATTGGTGCGGCCGATCAGTGAGAGCACTTTCTTCGGCGTCGGGTTGTTGAAGCGCAGGTTCATCTGCAGCAGGCTGTAGACGATCTGGTCGGCGGGCTTGGCAACTGCTGGCTGCGGCCACAACCTGGGCAGTGCGTTTGCCGTCGTGGCCAGGCAGGCGATGGCGAAGAGCAGTGCCGCGGCCGCCTGCAGCCGGTAGGAACTCGCAAGCAGCGGCAGCGCCAGAAGCGCCAGCAGCACACTGAAGTGAATGCGGAAATGCGAGAAGGAATCGAAAGCGGGGTGCAGCGCGCCGAAAAACCCGGCCAACAAAGCGGCCGACAATACCGTTATCGCCAGGAATACCAGCCCAGCCGTCATGTTCAAGCGCGCGCCTGTTGTCATTGAGGTCGTGTCTGCCGAATGCCGCCTGCCGATCCGTTCGATTTTGCTTGTCCGCCAAATTACGGCCTGAGCAAGACGACCAATTGCCTCGCCGAGGCTTCGCACGACCGCCTACTGGAACGCTGTCTCCGAAAAGCTCCTGAGCTTGCGCGAATGCAGCCGCTCCATCGGCATCTCGGCCAGCTTCTCCATCGCCCTGATGCCAATGGTCAGGTGCTGCGCCACCTGGCGTTTGTAGAACTCGGTCGCCATCCCAGGCAATTTCAACTCGCCATGCAGCGGCTTGTCGGAAACGCACAGCAGCGTGCCATAGGGCACCCGGAAGCGGAAACCATTGGCGGCGATCGTGGCCGATTCCATATCGAGCGCGATCGCGCGCGACTGTGACAGGCGCTGCACCGGTCCGCGCTGGTCGCGCAGTTCCCAGTTGCGGTTGTCGATGGTGGCGACGGTGCCCGTGCGCATGATGCGCTTCAGGTCATAGCCAGACAGGCCAGTGACCTCGGCGACTGCTTCCTGCAGCGCAACCTGGATCTCGGCCAATGGCGGGATCGGCACCCAGACCGGCAGATCGTCGTCCAGAACGTGATCCTCGCGCACATAGGCATGCGCCAGCACATAATCACCCAGTGCCTGAGTGTTGCGCAGCCCGGCGCAGTGACCAAGCATCACCCAGGCATGTGGCCGAAGCACCGCGATATGGTCGGTGATGGTCTTGGCGTTGGAAGGACCCACGCCGATATTGACCATGGTGATGCCGCCATGGTTCGGCTTCTTCAGATGGTAGGCCGGCATCTGCGGCAGGCGCTGTGGCGCTACGCCTTCGCTGGGCGCACTCTGCCCGGCCCGGGTGATGACGTTACCGGGTTCGACAAATTCTGTGTAGCCGTGGCCCCCCTTTTCCATCAGGTCGCGGGCGCGGGCGACGAACTCGTCGATGTAGAACTGATAGTTGGTGAACAGCACGAAGTTCTGGAAATGCTGCGGGCTGGTTGCGGTGTAGTGCGTCATGCGGTGCAGTGAATAGTCGATGCGCTGCGCCGTGAACGGCGCCAGCGGCCGGGGCTCGCCGAAGGCGACCTCGAACGTGCCGTTGGCGATCTGATCGTCGGTACCGTCGAGATCCGGCACGTCGAACAGGTCGCGGATCGGCCGCTTGATGCGCTCGGCAGCGGCGCCGTCCACATAGGTGCCTTCCAGGAAAGCGAAATGCAGGGGAATCGGCGTGGTCGATTCCGAGACGGTCACCGACACGCCGTGATTGCGCATGATCAGCCGAAGCTGCTCGATGAGGTAGGTCTCGAACAGGTCCGGCTGGGTCACCGTGGTGGCGAAATGGCCGGGCGTCGGCATGTGGCCATAGGCCTGGCGCGAGTCGACCTGGGTGAACGAACTCGTGGTGACGCCGATCTCGGGGTAGAAGGCCCGGTAGCGCTTGCTGCTGTCGCCGCCGGCGGCAAGGGCTGCGAAGGAATCGCGAAGGAACTTGGTGTTGCGGTTGTAAAGCACCTTCAGCGCGGTAACGGCCTTTTCGGCATTGTCGAAGCTTTGCCGGCCAAAAGGCTCGGGCATGACGACTGATTCGATGGCTTGGGGGTAGATTCGCTTTTCCATGACTCAATATAGAGACTTGGGGAGGCGGTTGGGAGGGGGCTCGCCGCCGAAGGCGCTCAAAGCGCCATTTTTCTTCAACCCCGCTGCAGGCTGACCAGCAGCACGAACCCGACGCCGGACTTTCTGAGCGCCGGCGCCTCGATCGTCGAGCCGGCATCGGCGCGCATCATCGGCACCGCCAGGACCGGAGCGGCCAGGAGCACCAGGATAAGCGCCGCCCTCGGCAGGAGCCGGAGGGTCTTGGCGAGGTTGGCGGCGATGCGGTTCATGATGTCTGTGCTTTTCTTTTCGAGGTCTGGTTCTCTGTTTCAGTGGCGAAGGTTGGTCGGGCAGGCGAGGTGGCACATTCTGGCGGCTTCCTCCCAGGAGCGGGGGGACCGGGCCGCTTCGGCGACGAGGATGGCGAAGAACATCCCAAACAGGCTCATCAGCAGGCAGACGATGGTGAAGCGGCGAGCAAGCATTGGGTCCGTGTCTCCTTCAACACGCAGGAGAATGCCCTGACGCCTCTGAACCGGCTCTGAGGCCGGCGTTCATCTGCGGTTCAAATTGATTGACGGGACATTGGCTGGGTCGCCGCCGGCCCGAACGGCCATCGAGGGTCACGGTCAGCGCGTCGATAAAACGAAAACGGGGCCCGCCGGGCCCCGTTTTGAGATCGCAAGGAGATGGACGATCAGAGCTTGTGCCAGGTCTGGCTCTTGCAGATCAGTCCGCCTAGCACGCAACCGCTCATCTTGAGCGAGGTGCCAGCCAATGTCGCCTTGCCGGAATAGGTCTTGTCGTTTGCCGGATCGGTGATGTTGCCGGTATATTTGTTGTCGCCGGCCGCCTTGAGCGATCCGATGGTCTTGCCGGCATATTTACCGGACTTGAGCGTAATGGAAAATGAATCGCCGCCTGAAATGGCCGCGGTGTCGCCTGCCTGCGTTTTCCAGTTGCCCTCGATCGGATCGGCCCATGCCGCGCCGCTCAGCATCAAAGTGGCCGCCAGGGCCAGGCTCACTTTTCGAAACATGTCTTCCTCCGTTTGGATAGCCGGCCGGATGCTCCGCCTCGCCGGTCTGCCGCTTACGCAAACGTAAGCTAGTCCAGCTTCCGTCAAAACAAAAGCGGTGCCGCAACGGAAGACTTTGGCGTTTTGAAAGCGGCTGAATTCGCTCTGTCGGGACGGAAACGGAAACGATCGCCGCGTCGTGTTTGTTTCCCGTGGTTAGCGGAGTGTTGATCGGGGTCCCGAAAATTTTCGTCAAATTTGGCGAAAACCAGCCGAATTGCTGGTTTCGTATCCTTAACGAATTTCCGTGTTTACCTCTTGTTTTAGCTTTGTTTTCCTCAAATTAAGCACGCCATTTAACGACGGATTCAAGCCTGCGCGGCATTCTCGAAAGCATCGAAAGAGCGCGCCCCGGACAAGACAAACGGAGGCAGCTCTCGGGAGCCAGACAGGGGACTAAAATGGCACGTTTTGAAATGCTTGAAGCAGGCTTCGGCGCCATGGGGGCAACTGCCCAGGCCGACATTCTTTTCGAACTGGGCATGATGTATGCGACCGGTCGCGATTGCGAGACCGATGTCGTTGCCGCCCACAAATGGTTCAACATCGCCGCCATCAAGGGTTCGGCCCGCGCCGCGGAACTGCGCTCGGAACTCTCGTCGGCCATGTCGAAGGTCGAGATCGCCAAGGCGCTGCGCGAAGCCCGCGAATGGATGACCATGCACTGAGTTCCGCCAGACGGGGACGCTCCGGCCAAGACCGCTAAAAGACGGTCGGGCCAACAGGGACAAGGCCGCGCAGACAGCCAGGCCACGGGCCAACAACAAAAAGAATGCGGCAGGCCGACAGGCCCAAGCCGCGCGACGGACCATGATCCCGAAAGTGGAATCGGGGCTTCGGCAAGATCATGGCCAACAGGAAGACAGGGAAGGTGGGTTGGGTTCACAGCGCGGGGGCGCCGGGGAAACAGCCTGACAGGCAAAAAGCCACGACCAGCCGGAACAAGGCTGGCGTGGCTTTTTGCGTGGATGAGACCGCGCAGGCCCAATCGAGCGGCGCCAATGCGCCTAGACAGGCCCGGTGAAGGATGAAATTGTCCCGCCTCTCTGGAAGAAGCGCGGCCGGGGCGGCCGCGCGTGAGTGGAGGAGTTCTATTGTCATGAAAAAAATGAGTATTTTGAGCGCGGCCATTTTCGGCCTGATGATGAGCGCGCCTGTCGCATTCGCCGACGACATCACCGTATCGGTGGTTGGCCCGATGACCGGACAGCTCGCGACCATCGGCGATCAGTTCAAGCAGGGCGCACAGGCCGCGGCCGATGCCATCAACGCCGCGGGCGGCGTCAACGGCTCGATGATCAAGCTCGACATCGAGGACGACCAGTGCGACCCCAAGCAGGCCGTTTCGGTCGCCAACCGCATCATCGCCAACGGCGTCAAGTTCATCGACGGTCATGCCTGCTCGGGTTCGAGCATTCCGGCCTCGGCCGTCTATGCCGAAGCCGGTGCGCTGATGATGAGTCCGGCCTCTTCGAACCCGGTGCTGACCGACGCCGCGGCCAAGTCCGGCTGGCCGACGATCATGCGTCTTTATACGCGTGACGACGCACAGGGCGCCTTCATCGGCCCGTGGATCGCCAAGAAGTATGCCGGCAAGAATGTGGTCATCCTGCACGACAAGAGCGCCTACGGTCAGGGCGTGGCTGACGCCGTCAGGGCAACCATGAATACCGGTGGCCTCAAGGAAGTCTACTATGACGCCATCAACCCCGGCGAGAAGGACTATTCGGCGCTTGTCACCAAGCTGAAGGATCTCAAGGCCGATGTCGTCTATTTCGGCGGCTACCATCCTGAGGCTGGCCTGATCCTGCGTCAGTCGGCCGAACAGAACCTGAAGTTCCAGCTGATCATGCCGGACTCGATCGCCTCGCCGGAGTTCTGGCAGGTTGCCGGCCCGGCCGGCGAGGGCACCATGTTCGTGTTCCCGTCGGATCCGCAGGCAAAGCCGGAAGCCAAGGCGGCCGTCGAGAAGATCAAGGCCGGCGGCTTCGTGCCGGAAGGCTTCACGCTGTTCTCCTACGCCGTGGTCCAGGCTTTCGCCGAAGGCATCAAGCGTGCCGGCAGCGACGATCCGGCCAAGGTTGCCGAAGCGTTGAAGAACGGCACGCCGATCAGCACCGTTGTCGGCGACGTCACCTTCGACGAGAAGGGCGACCTCAAAAATGCCAGCTATGACATCAACCAGTGGCATGACGGCAAGTACGCGCCGATCGCGCAGTAATCGCTCCGACGATCGGCTAGAGCAATTCTAGGAAAAGTGTGTAGCGGTTTTCCGTCCAGAATTGCGTAAAAACAAGAAGTTAGAGCGGGTCAGAGATTCTATCAAACTCTGAACCGCTCTAGTCCAAGGAAATGGCCGGGTTCTTCCCGGCCATTTCTGTTTGCGGTCCGCGATGCGCTCCGGCTATCGGCCGGTGGCGGCGGTCGACGCGTTCTGGTCCTCGATGAACCCCACCAGCACCGCCCCGTCGGTGACCTGTGACCCTTCCCCGGCGATCTCGGCGATCACCCCGTCATGCGGGGCGGCGATGGTGTGCTCCATCTTCATCGCTTCGAGGATCAGCAGAATTTGTCCCTTGATCACGGCGTCGCCTTTCGCCACGCGCACAAGCTTGACGAGACCCGGCATCGGCGCGCGCAGGCTGCCGGAGGCGGCAGCGGCTTCATCGCTCCTGGCCAGGGGATCCGGCACGGTGAAAGTATAGGCGACAGCGCCTTCGAACACGGTGATGTGGCCAGGCCAGCGGGCGAGGCGGGGAACGGCCCGAAGGTCATGCGAATTGGTGCTGTCATACGGCGCATCGAGCGCCACCTGAAAGCGTCCGTCCGGCCGCATTGAAACCTTGGCCAGGATGGCCTCGTCGCCGAACTTCAGCCGCATGCGCCGCGCAACCCCGTGGAAATGCGCATAGCCGGCAAGCGACGACCAGGGGTCGTCCGACGACGGCAATGCTCCGGCACCCGAGGCCGCCAGCGCGGCAGCCGAGATGACTTCGCCGGTCGGCGGCGCGACCGCCGTCAGCATCTCCTGGTGTCTGCCGATCAGGCCGGTATCGACGTCGCCCGCCGCAAAATCCGGATCGGCGGCAAGAGCGGCAAGAAAAGCGGCGTTGACGGTGGAGCCGGCAATCTCGATTTGCGCGAGCGCGGTGCGGAGCGCCTCCAGCGCCGCCTGCCTGTCCCCGGAATGGACGACCAGCTTCGCGATCATGGGGTCGTAATAGGGCGAGATGGCATCGCCAGCCCGCACGCCGGTCTCGATGCGCATCGCGGCACCCTCGGGGGCAACGCCCGGAAATTTCAGGTGGTGCAGCGTGCCCGTCGCCGGCAGAAACCCCTTGGCCGCGTCCTCTGCATAGATGCGCGCCTCGAAGGCATGGCCGCAAAGCGCGATCTCGCTTTGTGTCTTCGGTAGTTTTTCGCCGCTGGCGACGCGTAACTGCCACTCGACGAGATCGGTGCCGGTGACCATCTCGGTGACCGGATGCTCGACCTGCAGGCGGGTGTTCATTTCCATGAACCAGAAGCGGTCGGCCTTGAGGCCTTGCGAGGCGTCGACGATGAACTCGATGGTGCCGGCGCCGGAATAGTTGATCGCCTTGGCGGCCTTCACCGCCGCCTCCGTCATCGCCTTGCGCAAGGCCGGCGTCATGCCGGGGGCGGGGGTCTCCTCGATCACCTTCTGGTGGCGGCGTTGCGCCGAGCAGTCGCGTTCGTAGAGATGCACGGCATTGCCGAAATTGTCGCCGAACACCTGCACTTCGATATGCCGTGGCTTGTCGACGTATTTTTCGACCAGCACGCGGTCGTCGCCGAAGGCGGCCTTGGCTTCGCGCCGGGCGCTGGACAGCGCCTCGGAAAAATCATCGGGATGCTCGACGCGCCGCATGCCCTTGCCGCCGCCGCCGGCACGCGCCTTGATCAGCACGGGATAGCCGATCTCGCGGGCTTTCGAGGCAAGCAGAACGATCTCCTGCGCCTCGCCATGATAGCCCGGCACGACCGGAACGCCGGCTTTCTCCATCAGCCGCTTGGCGGCGTCCTTGAGCCCCATGGCGCGGATCGAAGCGGCCGATGGGCCAATGAAGGTGAGCCCTGCGGCTGTGACCTGATCGACGAAGTCAGGGTTTTCCGAGAGGAAGCCATAGCCCGGATGGATCGCTTCGGCACCCGTCGCAAGTGCTGCCGCGACGATCCTGTCGCCGCGCAGATAGCTCTCGCCGACAGGCGAGGGGCCGATATGGACCGCCTCGTCGGCCATTTCGACATGCAGGGATCTCGCGTCGGCATCCGAATAGACGGCGACGGTGTGCACGCCGAGCTTGCGGGCGGTGCGGATGACGCGGCAAGCGATCTCGCCCCGATTGGCGATCAGGATCTTGCTAAACATGGAGCCTCCAGCGGCGAATTTGCTTCGAGCGACGCAGGCCTTGCTTCGCGCTCGCCTCAGTCCTGCCGGACATATCCCCCACGAGAGGCACGCTGTCCCGCCGACCTATGCTGGCAGACGTTCCCTCGACCTCTCCCTTACCAAGGGAGTGCTCCAGCTGGCGTTCGGCCCTGCCTACTTCGACGCCGAGATGGCGCAGCCGCCGCTCGCGGTCTTGAGCTTCCACCGTGTCAAGCCGGCCTGGCAGTTGCGCAGCGCCATTTCTTCCGCGGCCTTCTGGGACGGCGCGTTGAGCTTCGTCCCGCAGATGATGTAGAGGTCGACAACGCGCGAATAAAAGGTCGTGGCGTAGGCCGAATGACCGCCCGCCGCGATATAGGCTTTGTACGCCACGTTGCATTCGCTTTTCGGATCCGAGCCCATGGTCGGTGGAAAATGCACGTCTCCCTTGCTTCCCGCCAGTGAACCCGCCGTCGCGGCGGCGACTGTCGTTACGACAAGCAGTCCGGTCAGCACCGGGAAACGAACGTGGTCTTTCCTGCCTGCAAGCGATTTGGCCCTGCTCATGCCAGTCGCCGAGAACATTAGTAATCCTGCAAGTATCGACGCTGCCGACTTGCGACAATATTTCCGAACCATTTTCACCCCAGCCCAATTGCCCAACCCAGTGTGAGCAATAGCGAACATTCGGTGCCGCCGCCAGTTCGCCGGTAGAAATTTTCATTTGGCTATGATGATGAATCGATTGGTCCATACAGTTCAACTTTCCCCCAGAGCAGCAATGGCTCTTCGGTATAGTTCTGAAGTCGGCTCATCGAAGCAGCAGAAAGTAACGGTTTCCGGCGATGTGTTCCGTGCAAGGAAGCTGCCGACCGTTCGGACCGCGATCGCAGTCGCTTCAGCCTTCGGATACCGGTAGACACCAGTCGAGATTGCTGGAAAGGCAATTGTCCGGTAATCATTGGCAAAAGCGATTTCGAGCGAGCGCTGGTAGCAGGAGGCGAGCAGTTCTGCCTCACCCTTGCCGCCACCCTGCCAAACCGGCCCGACCGTATGGATGATTTGGCGGGCCGGCAGCCGATAACCCTTGGTCAGCTTTGCATCGCCCGTCTTGCAGCCATTGAGCATGCGACATTCGAATTCGAGTTCCGGCCCGGCGGCGCGGTGAATGGCTCCGTCGACCCCGCCGCCACCGAGCAGCGAGGAGTTGGCGGCGTTGACGATGGCATCGACCGCCAGCTTGGTGATGTCGCCGGTGTGAACGCTGATCCGGTCGCCCGTGGCGCTCATCATCACATCCTGAACACACCGAAGCGTGTCTCCTCGATCTCGGCGTTGAGCGCGGCCGACAGGCTGAGCGCCAGCACCTCGCGTGTCCGGGCCGGATCGATGATACCGTCATCCCAGAGCCTTGCCGAGGAATAGAGCGGGTGGCCTTCATGCTCGTACTTCATCAGGATCGGCTTCTTGAATTTCGCCTCCTCCTCGGCGGTCCATTCCCCGCCCTTGCGCTCGATGCCTTCGCGCTTGACCATGGCTAGCACCGTCGCCGCCTGCTCGCCGCCCATCACCGAGATGCGGGCGTTGGGCCACATCCACAGGAAGCGAGGTGAGTAGGCGCGGCCGCACATGCCGTAATTGCCGGCCCCGAACGAACCGCCGACGATGACGGTCACCTTGGGCACCCTGGCGGTCGCAACCGCCATCACCAGCTTGGCGCCGTCCTTGGCGATGCCGCCCGCCTCGTATTTCCTGCCGACCATGAAGCCGGTGATGTTCTGCAGGAAAACCAGCGGGATCTTGCGCTGGCAGCACAATTCGATGAAGTGCGCGCCCTTCAGCGCGCTCTCGGAAAACAGCACGCCATTGTTGGCGATGATGCCGACCGGCATGCCGTGGAGATGGGCAAAGCCGGTGATCAGCGTCGTGCCGTAGTTCTGCTTGAACTCATCGAATTCTGAACCGTCGACGACGCGCGCGATCACCTCGCGCACGTCATAGGGCTGGCGCAGATCGGTCGGGACGATGCCGTAGAGCTCATCCGCCGGATGAAGCGGCGGAATCGCTTTCTGTAACTTCAGGCTTACAGCCTTGTTCCGATTCAGGTTCTTGATTATGCGCCGGCAAATGGCGAGCGCGTGTTCGTCGTCCAGTGCATAGTGATCGGCGACACCGGAAAGCCGGGTGTGCACATCAGCGCCGCCCAGATCCTCGGCGCTGACATCCTCGCCGGTGGCCGCCTTCACCAGCGGCGGTCCGCCGAGGAAGATGGTCGCCTGGTTGCGCACCATGATCGTCTCGTCCGACATCGCCGGCACATAGGCGCCGCCGGCGGTGCAGGAACCCATGACGCAGGCGATCTGCGGGATGCCGGCCGCCGACATGTTGGCCTGGTTGTAGAAGATGCGGCCGAAATGCTCGCGGTCGGGAAAGACCTCGTCCTGGTTGGGCAGATTGGCGCCGCCGCTGTCGACCAGATAGACGCAAGGCAGGTTGTTTTGCAGCGCGATCTCCTGCGCCCGCAGATGCTTCTTCACCGTCAGCGGATAATAGGTGCCGCCCTTCACGGTGGCGTCGTTGACGACGACCATCACCTCGGTGCCCTCGACACGGCCGATGCCGGCGATCAGGCCGGCCGACGAAATCTCCTCGCCATACATCGACCAGGCGGCGAACTGGCCGATCTCGAGGAAAGGCGAACCGGTGTCCAGCAATTGCGCCAGGCGTTCGCGCGGCAACAGCTTGCCACGGCCGACATGGCGCTCGCGTGCCTCGTCCGAGCCGCCCCGCTCGACGGCCGTGGCCTTTTCGGCGATGTCGGCAACCAGAGCCCGCATGCGCTCGGCATTGGCACGGAAGGTTTCGGAGGAAGGAGAAATCTGGGTTTGCAGCGTGGCCATGCTACGCTCCCTCCGCCATGATTTCGCGGCCGATCAGCCAGCGGCGGATTTCGCTGGTGCCGGCCCCGATCTCGTAGAGCTTGGCGTCGCGCAGCAGCCGGCCGGTCGGATAGTCGTTGATATAGCCGTTGCCGCCAAGCAGCTGGATGGCGTCGAGCGCCATCTGCGTCGCTTTCTCGGCGGCAAACAGCACGCAGCCGGCGGCATCCTTACGGCTGGTCTGGCCGCGGTCGCAGGCGGCGGCGACGGCGTAGACGTAGGCGCGCGCTGCGTTCATCGCCGTATACATGTCGGCAAGCTTGCCTTGCACGAGCTGGAATTCCCCGATCGGCTGGCCGAACTGCTTGCGCTCGTGAACATAGGGGATCGCCACGTCGAGGCACGCCGCCATCAGGCCGATCGGCCCGCCGGCAAGCACGGTGCGCTCATAGTCGAGGCCAGACATCAGCACCTCGACGCCGCGTCCTTCCTCGTGCAGCACATTGTCGAACGGTACCTCGACATCCGAAAAGACCAGTTCGCCGGTGTTGGAGCCTCGCATGCCGAGCTTGTCGAGCTTCTGCGCCACCGAAAACCCCGGCATCGCCTTTTCGACGATGAAGGCGCTGATGCCGCGCGATTGCCGTTCCGGGTCGGTCTTGGCGTAGACGACCAGCGTTTCGGCGTCCGGACCGTTGGTGATCCACATCTTGGTGCCGTTGAGCACATAACGGTCATTGCGCTTGTCTGCGCGCAGCTTGAGCGACACCACGTCGGAGCCGGCGCCGGGCTCCGACATGGCGAGCGCCCCGACATGCTCGCCCGAACACAGCGGCGGCAGGTATTTTTCCTTCTGTGCCGGTGTTGCCCAACGGTTGATCTGGTTGACGCAGAGATTGGAGTGGGCGCCATAGGAGAGGCCGACCGATGCCGAGGCGCGCGAAATCTCCTCGACCGCGATCACGTGGGCGAGATAGCCCATGCCGCTGCCGCCGAAATCGGGATCGGCGGTAATGCCGAGCAGGCCGAGCGCGCCGAGTTCGCGCCACAGATGCGCGGGGAATTCGTTCTCCCGGTCGATGTCGGCTGCGAGCGGAGCGATCCTGTCCTGCGCGAAGCGCCGGACCAGGTCGCGCAACGCCTCGACGTCCTCGTCATGCCCGAAGCTGAGCGTGTTCGTGTACATGCCGTTCCTCCTGCCGCATGACCCCATCGATCTTCGCGCCGACCAGGCGCATTGTCATCGAAAGATATGTTGCCGTGACTTCAGCGATCGACAATCGCTCGCCCGGCCGGAACCAGACAATGACGCCGGTCATCATCTGGATCAGCGCCATGGCCGTCAGGCCGGTGTCCTCGACGCTGAAAATACCCGCCTCGGCGCCATCGCGCAGGATCGAACGCAGTTCCTTTTCGTAGGCCGTGCGCATGCGCAGGATCTGCGTCAGCCTGCCGGGCGACAGGCTGCGCAATTCCATGTTCGACACATGCGTGGCGTGGCGGCGTTCGATATGAAAGGCGATGTGGTTGCGCACATAGGCGGCAAGCTGCCGCGCCGGATCCGCGCCGGCCGGCCTGGAGTGCTCCCAGGCTTCGCGAAGTCCTTGCATATGCTCGCGCATCAGTGTGAACAGCAGCTCTTCCTTGGTCGGGAAATAGCGATAGAGCGCGGCTGCCTGGACGCCGACCTCGGCGGCCAACTGGCGCATCGACATCGCTTGATAGCCGTAGCGCGCTATCAGGCTGACCGCCGCTTCGCGGATTGCCGCCTCGGTTCGCCCGCCGTCTGATCCTGTGGTGCGTGCCATCATCGCCTCGCTGACGGCGGTAGTAATAAAACGAACGTTCAATTAATTCAAGAGAGCGAAATGCTCCTACGCAATGATCCTGAAATCTCCAGGCGTGGTCCAACTCTCCAGCTCTTCCACATCGATCCGCGAGACCGCCGCTCCCAGCGGGCCCTGCCGTAGCCGCTCGATCATGTCCGCAACCGCCGCGTCGGCGCCGGTAAGCCATGCCGTCACCGAGCCGTCTCTCTCGTTGCGCACCCAGCCCAGCAGCCCGAACCTTGTCGCTTCGCCTCGCGCCCAGATCCTGTAGCCGACACCTTGAACCTTGCCGTATATGCGCGCCTGAACCGCCCTTTTCCGGTCTTTCATGGCTCACTCCCTTGCATAGAGTCTGGCGCGGCACCGAACGAAGGCAACTGGCTTGAGGTACTATCCAATCGAAGACCGGGAGTTTTTGCGGAAATAAGTGACTTGATCCAGTAAATGGTTGACTGGGTCAATTTTCTGGCCATCATCCCTGCGGTCTGGAAATTTCCCGGAGGCTTCTGGCATGAGCGATCGCAATGCCTTGGTCGGCGATATCCGCCGCTTCAACCGGTTCTATACCGGGCTGATAGGGTTGCTCGACGAGACGTTGATGCACAGTGCCTATACGCTGACCGAGGCGCGGGTGCTGTTCGAGCTCGGTCGTGGCCCCCGCGATTGCCCCACCAATCCTGGCGGCAAGACAGGCTTTCTGGCCCGAGCGCTTCGGCTCGATGTCGAACCGGTGGCCTCCGCAATCGCCCGGGGCCTTCAGGTGGATCCTGCCTATGTCACCAGAATCCTTCGCAAATTCTCTGCCGCCGGCCTGACTGAAATGTGCACCGGTCCCGCGCCGCTACGACCGCGCGTTCTTTCGCTCTCCGCGCGCGGCCAGGCCGCGCTGGCCGCGCTTCATGCGGCCACGGATCGTGATCTCGCCCGCCTGACCGCGGGCCTGAATGACTGGGAAGCCGCGGAACTGTCGGATGTGCTGACGCGTGCCAGGCATCTGCTCGGCGCGGCGATGGCTCCTGAACGCCCGGAAGTGCCCTAGTTTCCCCGCGCCGCCGCCAATGCGCCCGGCAATTCCTCGGCGAAGATATCCAATTCGTGGTCGAGACCGACACTGACGCGGATGCAGCGGTCTAGTCCTGGCGCCATCGGCTTGCGGATGAAGACGTCGCGCGACAACAGTCCCTGCAGCACTTTCAGGGCGAAAGCACCATCATGGCCGCAGTCGATGGTGACGAAATTGGTCGCCGAGGCGAGCGGCTTCAACCCGTTCTGTTCGGCGATATCAGCGATGCGCCGCCGTCCGGCGGCCACCCGGGCCACCACCGTCTCGAGATAGGCCTGGTCGGCGAGCGCCTCGACGCCGGCGATCTGCGCCATGCGGCTGACGCCATAGTGGTTGCGGATCTTCTCGAAGTCGCTGATCACCAGCCTCTCGGCCAACGCATAGCCGCACCGTATGCCGGCAAGTCCGTAGGCCTTCGAAAAGGTTCGCATGCGGATGACGTTTGGCCGCGAAATATCGATCGGCGGCAGGGCCGAGGCCGGTCCCAGCTCGCCATAGGCCTCGTCGAGCACCAGCATGGTGGTTTCCGGCAGGGCTTGTATGAAGCCGATGATCTCGTCGGCCTCCCACCAACTGCCCATCGGATTGTCCGGGTTGGACAGATAGACCAGCGGCGCCTTTTCCCTGACGACCGCCGCGAGCAGACCGTCCAGGCTTTCGCGATCGTTCTCGTATGGGACGCTCACCAGCCGGCCGCCGACACCGGCAATGTGGAAGTTGAAGGTAGGATAGGCGCCGAGCGAGGTGACCACCGCATCGCCAGGCGCCACATACATGCGCGCCACCAGGCTGAGCAGGCCGTCGATGCCTTCGCCGACAACGACGTTCTCGACAGCCACATTGTGATGCGCGGCCGCCGCAACTTTAAGGTCGTAATTGTCCGGGTCGCAATACATCCACTGGTCGCGCGCGACACTCTCCATGCGGGCGATCACGCGCGGCGAGGGGCCAAAGCTGCTCTCATTGGCGCCGATGCGGGCACGGAAAGCGCGCCCGCGTTCACGCTCCTGCGCTTCGGGGCCGACAAACGGCACGGTCGACGGAAGCGCGGCGATGAGTGGTGAGAGGGCAGGGCGCTGAGGCATGTCGAAAGCTCGCTTGGAAGGGAGCCTTCTTGCTAACGTGCCGCTTGGGACGGTGCAAGGTCAGGATCGACCGATCCGGTGGCCTTACTGGATTCTGCCGGCGGTATTTGCCAGCGAGGCAGGATGAACACGCGATTGCCCCCCATCTAGTCCAGGCAATTCAACGCTCGATCTGCACCAAAGCGCAACCCGCGGCCAGTTCTACCAGCCAGGAATTGCCGCAGAATCCCCGCATCGCGCAAAGCCGCGGTCCGGTACGCTCTTATTTTTCCATATTAATGACGCGGGCTTGTTGATTGTGCCGCCGCTTTTCTTTATCCACCGGCACAACGGAGAGGTGGCCGAGTGGTCGAAGGCGCTCCCCTGCTAAGGGAGTAGAGGTCAAAAGCTTCTCGTGGGTTCGAATCCCATCCTCTCCGCCATGACCCCAAGACCTTGGTTGCTCTCGGGGCTTACCCCGGATTTTTCTGCGCCTCTGCTTGATCCAGAAAGAGCGCGATCTCATTGGGCAGGTTACCGGTCTCCAGGAAGGGTGCGTGGCCCTGATCCGGTACGGTGATTGTCCTGGTGCCGGGAGGATGACGCTTTCGCATCTCCTCCAGCGTTTCCTGGGACAATAGCCTTGAATTGGCGCCGCGTATGACGAGCAGCGGAATGGCCGCCAACGCATCGAATTGCTGCCAAAGAGGCGGCAATGGCTGTGACAGGTCGAGATTGGCAACAGTGTCGACCAGCTTCGAATCGAAATCGGGCAGCAGCCCTTGATTCGTCTCGCGATAGAGCGCGCGCACCATTCGCTCCCAGTCGCCCTCAGCAAGCGCTGGAAAGTCCTGGCTATGAACATTGCGCTGGGCATCCACCGCCTCGGTGAAGGTTTTCGGCTTTGGCGTGCGTTCGAGATAGGACTGGATGTGAGCGAGGCCGGCGGCTTCGATCACTGGCCCTATGTCGTTGAGCACGATGGCTTTCAGTACCGCCGGCTGCATCGCGCCAAGGACATGGATCACCAGCCCGCCGCGCGAGGTGCCGATGAAGGCCGCCTGTTCGATACCGAGTGCGGCCAGCCCGGCAAGAACGTCGCCGGCTTCGATGCCGACATTGTAGTGACTGACATCGGGATCGTAGGCCGACTGCCCGCGTCCGCGGTAGTCGAAAGCGACAACCTTGCGCGCAAGGGCGGATCGCGTTGAGAGATAGAGCGCAAGCTCGTGAAAATCCCGCGCGTTGCGCGTCAGGCCAGGCAGACAGACGACCGGCCAATGGGCGGAACTCGCTTCGCCATAGACACGCGCGTGAAGCCTCAGCCCATCTGGCGCGGCATAGAAGAAGTCGGAGAAATCTGGATTGCTCGACATGGAACGGACGCCTTAGCCGCGAGATCGTCCACGACTGCTATAGACGGAGCGCTGGAGGGTCAAACGGGAAAGGCTCCTCCTTCTCCTCGCACGGGGAGAGCAAGAGCCTCAGCTGCGGCCATTCACGAGATCGCCTACAATGTCGTACTTGCCGGAAATACGCATCTTGTAGACCTCGTAATTCTCCATCACGCGCTGCACGTAACTTCTTGTTTCCGTGTAGGGAATCCGCTCGACCCAGTCCACCACCGCATCGATGTCCTTGCCGCGCGGGTCGCCGTATTTCGCCACCCACTGGCTGGCCCGGGCGGGGCCCGCATTGTAGCCCGCGAAGGTCAATACGTACGAGCCGTTGAAGCGATCGAGCTGTTCGCCAAGGAACGCCGAACCAAGCGTTGCATTGTAGCCGGCGTCGCTTGTCAGCCTGGTCTGCGAAAACTGCAATCCGGCCTTCTTCGCCAATTGCTTGGCGGTTCCCGGCATCAGCTGCAGCAGGCCGCGCGCGCCGGCACTGGATACGGCACCGACGTTGAATTCGCTTTCCTGGCGGGCGATCGCATAGGCCAGCGCCTTGCCCGAACCGGAAATATTGGCCGAATCGGGGATGACGCCGAGCGGATGCGACAACGCACCGACATCGATGCCGCGCGCCCCGGCGATCTTGCCAACTTTCAGCGCCATGAAATGGTTGTTCTGCTTTTCCGCAAGGACAGCGAGCAGCGCCAGTTCACCCGGGCTGGTCAACTGCCCGGCAAGGTCGCGATAGAGCGTTTCGGCATAACGGTCGTAGCCTGCCTCCTGCAGGCGCTTGATGGCGGAGACGGCCTCGCGGCCGGCAAAGTTCTGCCGGTCGGCGGCACTTGGCTGGGGATAGACGATGTTGAGCGCCTGCCGGCCGACGCGTTCGGCGGCTAGCTGGCCGTAGAACGTCGTTCCGTAGGTCGCCGCACGTCCAAAATAATCCTTGGCATTGCCGGGGCCGCCGACTTCCGCCGAGCGGCCGAGCCAGTAATAGGCGCGCGACAGGGTCATCGGCCCCTGAGCTAGCTCGGCGATGCGCGCGAAGTGCGTCGCCGCGAGCTTGGGATCGCTCAGGCCGCGCAGCGCATACCAGCCGGCATGGAACTCGGCTTCCGCTGCATTGGCCGCGCTTTCGGCTGCATGCATGGCGACTATCTTGTATGCGGTCTTCATGTCGCCCTGGTCGACCAGTTCGCGCGACAGCACCCGGCGTTCGACCCACCAGGCGTCCGGATCGACGAGGGATTCACGGTCTGCCGGCGCTTTCATGACAACCGCCGCTGCGCCCGCAAAATCCTCCTGCTTGCGCAGATATTCGGCCTGCGCGAAGAAATAGCCGGCCGAACGCTGCGCCACCGGCACCGCCTTGAGCAGTTTGGCCGCATTCTTGTCGCCTCTGTCGGCCGCCACCCAGGCGTCGGCAAGCTGCTGGGCGCCGGCGAGGCCGGCGACACGCAAGGCGGAATTCACCCGGTCGGCATAGAACATGCGTTCCATGCGAAAACGGTGATCGGCGGCGGGAACAAGGGCGCCGAACTCCTTGATCAGAGCCGCCTCGTCCTTGGCGTCCAGGATCGCGGTGCGCCAGAACGGCGACAACGCCGATCGCGCCGCCTTGGCGTTGCCGGACGACACATAGGCGCGCGCGAGAACCATCACGCCTTCGAATGTCTGCGGCTGGCTGCCGTCGAAGGCCTTGATGACGATGTCCGCCGCTGGGTTCTCGCGATAGAGCGCGCGCTCGCCGTTCTTGCGCAATGCAACGGTGCCTGGCCAATTGGGCAGCATCTTCGCGGCCGCCGCGATATCGCCACTCGGAACCTTGTCGCCCCCGTAGAGCGCGATCGCCCAGGCCAATATGTGCTGGTCGAGCGATTGTGCGGGGAGGGCATCGCGCACACCGCGCGCGCCGGGAATATCGCCAGCTGCCAGCGCATCCAGGCCGCTTTTCAAGAGCGCGACGCCGGGGGTGGGGGCCTGTTGCGCCTTGTCCTGCACGCCAGGCATCGGAATGGCCGAAGTGACCCGCACATCGGCGCTGCCACAGATCGCCACGCCGGGCATCAGCGCGGCGATGGCGCCAAGAAGCGCGAACAGGCGGGGCCGACCGGTCGGCATGATCCTTCGTGTCTTTCCTTAGTCCAGCATTTTACCAGCAGGCGAAGAAGCCTCGAAGCCTAGACTTAGGTCGTGAAGGGCTCGTAAACAAAGGGTTATCGAGGCCGTTCGAATAACGCTTGCTGGCACCATGGCAATGCTTGCCGCGCAACAATGTCGAGACTATGGTGCGCGGCTTCGCTTTCGGTTAGAAGGCGCGCACGACAAAACACCGATGCATGTCGCCCAAAACCGGCAACCGCTTTTGGGACGACGACATGCATGAACCTGGAAGTCCCAAGGAGTTGGACGACATGCTGAGAGGCTCGCTTACTGCGCTCGTGACACCGTTCGAAAAGAGCGGGCGTTTCGACGAGAAAGCCTTTCGCGCGTTCGTCGAATGGCAGCTGGGCGAAGGCACCACGGGCCTCGTCCCGGTAGGCACCACCGGCGAGTCGCCGACGCTGTCGCATGACGAGCACCGCCACGTCGTCAAGGTCTGCATCGAGGTGGCCAGGGGCAGGGCGCCTGTCGTCGCCGGCGCCGGTTCCAACAACACCGAGGAAGCTGTTGGGCTTGTGCAGTATGCCGAAAAGGCGGGTGCCGATGCGGCCCTGGTCGTCACGCCCTACTACAACAAGCCGACACAGCGCGGTCTCTACGAGCATTTCGCCGCCGTCGCCCGGGCGACCAAGCTGCCGATCATCATCTACAATATCCCGCCGCGCTCGGTGATCGACATGACGCCGGAGACGATGGGCCGGCTGGTGCATGACTTCAACAACATCGTCGGCGTCAAGGACGCGACCGGCAAGGTCGAGCGGGTGTCCGAGCAGCGAATGACCTGCGGCAAGGATTTCATCCAGCTTTCTGGCGAGGATGCCTCGGCTCTCGGCTTCAACGCGCATGGCGGCGTCGGCTGTATTTCGGTGACCTCGAATGTCGCACCGAGGCTGTGCGCCGAATTCCAGGAGGCAACGTTGTCCGGCGACAGCGCCAAGGCGCTCGAGCTGCAGGACCGCCTCTTGCCGCTGCACAAGGCGATCTTCATAGAGCCCGGCGTCTCCGGCGCCAAATACGCGCTGTCGAAGCTGGGCAAGGTCGAGAACGTGCTGCGTTCGCCGCTGGTCACCATCGAGCAGTCGACGGCCGAAAAGATCGATGCGGCCATGAAGCACGCCGGCTTGATTAATTGAGGATGAGGCGCCACCTCTCCACATCATGAATCAAGTCAGAAAAGCCGATCCCAACAACAAGACCGTTGCGGAAAACCGCAAGGCGCGGTTTTCCTATGAGGTGCTCGACACGATCGAGACCGGCTTGGTGCTGACTGGCACGGAGGTCAAATCGTTGCGCCAGGGCCAGGCCAACATCCAGGACAGTTATGCCTCGGTAGAAGGCGGCGAGATCTGGCTGATCAATTCCTATCTGCCTGAATACCTGCAGGCCAACCGCTTCAACCACGAACCGCGCCGGCGCCGCAAGCTGCTGCTCAACAAGCGCGAGATGGCAAAACTGTCGCAGAGCGTCGACCGTGAAGGGATGACGCTGGTGCCGCTAAAAATCTATTTCAACGATCAGGGGCGCGCCAAGCTGCTGCTTGCCGTTGGCCGCGGCAAGAAGCTGCATGACAAGCGCGAGACCGAGAAGCAACGCGACTGGTCGCGCGAAAAGGGCCGGCTGCTCAAGGAACGCGGGTGATCAGGTGACAGCCTGAAAAAAGCCAACAGCCGGGGCTTCAAGGTCTAACAATCGGCAAGCCCAACAGGGGATGGTCTTGAAGAAGCGGATTGTTCTCTGGGGCCTCGCCAGTCTTGCCCTGGCATCTATCGTTGCGGCGGGGGCCTTGGTCTATTTCCACACCTATTCTCCCGACCGCGGCAGATATCCGGTCAGGGGCATCGACGTCTCCCATCATCAGGGCAAGATCGACTGGCGGCGCGTTGCCGCCGATGATGTGGCTTTCGCCGTCATCAAGGCGACTGAGGGCGGCGACCATGTCGACGAAGCCTTCGCCGGCAACCTGCGCGAGGCCCGCGCCGCCGGGCTCGCCGTCGGCGCCTATCATTTCTTCACCTTCTGCCGTCCGGGCGCCGACCAGGCCAGGAATTTTATCTCGGTGGTGCCGCGCGATCAGCCGTTGCTGCCGCCGGTCGTCGACATCGAGTTCGGCGGCAACTGTCCGCAGCGCCCGTCGCCCGAGCAACTGAACGCCGAACTGCAGGCTTTCCTTGGACCCGTCGAGGCGGCCTTCGGCAAGCCAGCGATCGTCTATCTGACGGATGAAGCCGAAGCTGCCTATGCCGGGCAAATCAGCGCTCGCCCACTCTGGCTGCGCTCTCTGCTCATGGAGCCGGACCGCCGTGACTGGATCTACTGGCAGTACCACAACCGGGGACGCGTGGACGGCATTGAGGGGGACGTCGACCTGAACGTTTTGCAGGGCGGGCCGCAGAAGTTGGCGGCGCTGCTTGCCCCCATACCTTGATGCCACTGAAACCATTTACGATCCAGCTGGTGCCGGAACAGCCAGATTTTCCCTGGTGCTGCGTCGACCCATCGCCGAATAACCCATCCCGGCGGCCATGATGGCGATGGCCACGCATTGGATCGCCAGCGGGGTCTCGCCAAGCACGACCATGCCGACCATCACGGTGGCGATCGGCACACCCGGCAGGAACAGCGATGCAGCCTGCGAGCCCAATTGGTCGACAATGTAAGTGTAAAGGAACATTGCGACAGCGCCGGCGAGAAGACCTTGAATGACGATCTGGCTGGCGATTTCGGCGCCTGCGGCGGCATGGAGGCCGCTTGGCGCAAAGACATAGAGAAGTGGCAGCGGCAGGCAGGACAAAAGCACGACGCTCGCGGTCGCCGTCACCGGCTCGACACGCCACCGCTGCACAAGAACGGCATATGTGGAAAACATCGCGCCCGATCCGACAAACAGCAGATCCCCGAACAAGACATCACCGGCGCCGGTGCGCGCCGGCGCTATGAACAGCAACAAGCCGGCGATGATCGTGGCGACGCCAACGATCCGCCGGCGCGACGCGCTTTCCCTGAACAGCGACAATAGGAACGAGAAGAAGACGATCGAGGCGGGGCAGAGCGCCGCGGCATGGGCGGCGGGCGCATGAGTGAGGCCCCAGTTGATGATCAGCGGATAGGGCAATCCGGCCAGCGCCGCCAACGTCAATCCACGCCGCCAGCCCAGCGCCGTCATGGTCGCCAGGCCGCGCCTCCAGACGATCGGCAGGAACACCGCGCCGGCACCGGCAAAGCGCAAGCCGGCCATGTCGGTGGCCGTCAGATGCTCCCTGAGGCTGAAGCGGGCGGCCACGAACTGCGCGGCATAGATGGCGATCATGGCGAGGCCGGCGATCACCGCAAGCCTTGTGTTTCCCGTGTCTCGGACGTCCGCCATGTTCTGCCACCATATTCATGCCGCCAGGAGGAGACAGCCCCGACCTTGCGATGAAGCGCAGCCTATTGTCGAAATGGCCGCGACTAAATACGCTGTTTTTCGAAAATTGACGTGTAGTTCACGCAAATGAGGTGGCTTGAACGTGAATCCTGAATCGGGCGACCTCGACGCCGTCGATCGCAGTCTTTTGCGGCTGCTGCAGGAAGATGGACGCCGCACCACGCTTGATCTGGCAGCGCGCGTCGGCCTGTCGCCGACCGGCACCAGCCAGCGCGTGAAGCGCCTGTTTCGCGACGGGTTCATCACCGCCGTCAGGGCGGTGCTCAATCCGGTAAAGATTGGCCGAGGCATGCTTGTCTTCATCGAGGTGCGGCTCGATCACACGGCCCCGCATATTTTTGATCGTTTCGCCGAGGCGGTCGCAAAGGCGCCCGAGGTTCTGGAATGCCATATGGTCGTCGGTGGCTTCGACTATCTTGTGAAGGCGCGCATTGCCGAGATGGCCGACTATCAGGACTTTCTCAAACGCGTCATCCTGCCGCTGCCGGGCGTGAAGGAAACACATACCTATGCCTCGATCGGCGACGTGAAACCGGATGCCCTGTTGCCGGTGTAGGCAGGCACCGAAGACCGTACGACGTCCGATACTTCAGGTCTCCAGGAATGCCGCGATGTCGCCAAACACCCTGACGAACATGTCTTCGGTCAACACCCCGGTATTGGTGTTGTAGCGCGAGCAATGATAGCTCGAAAACAGCGTAATGCCGCCGGCGGGCAATTGCCCGCCATGTTTGAACGGATAGGCGGCGACGCGCCCGCCCAGTGCCCGCACGGTCGACTGGTGCGCGATCGATCCCAGGGCCAGCACGGCGCGCAAGTTTGGAAAGCGAGCGATCGTCGGCACCAAAAATGTCCGGCAGGTGGTGATCTCGGCGCCCACCGGCTTGTTCTCCGGCGGCACGCAGCGCACCGCGTTGGTGATGGCCGTGCCGACGAGTTCCAGCCCGTCATCGAGCCGCGCCTTGAACTCGCCGCGTGCAAAACCGTGGGCAATCAGTGTCGAATAGAGCAGGTCACCGGCATAGTCACCGGTGAACGGGCGCCCGGTGCGGTTGGCGCCGCGCAAGCCAGGCGCCAGACCGACGATCAGAAGCCGGACGGTGTCTTCGCCGCCCGGTGGCAGGAAGGTCGGCACTGGCGCATTGAACCAGGACGGCTCGCGCTGCCGCCATTCGGCGATGAAGTCATGCAACCGCGGGCAAAGTGGGCAGTCGCGGCTGGGTTCGGAAGCGGAGAGGACGGTCAAGTCGACCGGCCTCAGTAGTCGTCCTCCTCGACTTCGGCCGGTTCGGGCCGCCTTACGGGCCGCTCGGAGGGATCGCGGCCGACTTCGTTCTTCAGCGTCGCCAGGTCGATGAAATGGTCGGCCTGGCGGCGCAGGTCATCCGAGATCATCGGCGGCTGCGAGGCCATGGTCGAGACGATCGACACCTTGCGGCCACGCCGTTGCAGCGCCTCGACCAGCGTGCGGAAATCGCCATCTCCGGAGAATATGACATAGTGGTCGACGACGTCGGCGAGTTCCAGCGCATCGACAGTGAGCTCGATGTCCATGTTGCCCTTGATCTTGCGGCGGCCGGTCGAGTCGGTGAATTCCTTGGCCGGCTTGGTCACCACCTTGAAGCCGTTATAGTCGAGCCAGTCGATCAGCGGCCGGATCGAGGAATACTCCTGGTCCTCCACCAGCGCGGTATAATAATAGGCGCGCAACAGGTAACCACGCTTGTGGAAGCTCGCCAAAAGCTTGCGATAGTCGATGTCGAACCCGAGTGCGCGCGAGGTGGCGTAGAGATTGGCGCCGTCGATGAACAGGGCGATTTTTTCACGAGGGTCGAACATGGAAATAATCCTTTTCGAAATAAGCGCCGTCTAAACGAAATGCGGTATCGACTATTGGTCAGGCTCATAAAAACCGGCCGACCTTGGACCAACCGAGATAACGCCAGTTTGGTGGCAATCCAAGGGCGTCTGGCGCACTGCAAGCAATTGTGATCGTAGAACCGAACTGTGGACGCGGCCGGTTTTGCCAAATCCGGAGTTTGATGGAGGGATTGAGTGCCCCGTGGGCCTGCATCTTCATGATGCTTGTATTTTGGCGCCGTTCGGGTTATGGACCGCGCCTGTTTTCCGTCACATCCAGGCATGAAAGGGGCAATCCATGGCCCGCGTAACCGTTGAAGATTGCATCGACAAGGTCGACAACCGCTTCGAGCTGGTGCTTCTGGCCGGCCACCGCGCCCGTCAGATCAGCCAGGGCGCGCAGATCACCGTCCCGCGCGACAACGACAAAAACCCGGTCATTGCGCTGCGCGAGATTGCCGACGAGACGCTGTCGCCCGACGATCTCAAGGAAGATCTGATCCATTCGCTGCAGAAGCATGTCGAGGTCGACGAGCCCGAAGCCGATGGCGAAGTGATCGCCGACCAGACTGGCGGTGCCGTCGCCGCCGCCGACACCGACGACGCCGAGGACAACGTCACCTTCGATCGCATGACCGAGGAAGACCTGCTGGCCGGCATCGAAGGTCTGGTCCCGCCGGAAAAGAGCGACGACTACTGAGACAGCTCTCCGGAAGCGCCTGGAACAATCTTCCGGCCCTTCCGTCCCGGCAGTTTTCGTGGCTATCGAGTACCAACTGTCGCAAATACCAGATGCAGTTTTGGCCGCACTTGGCATAATGTATGAATCTGGTATTTGCGACAGTTGGTACCGGACATGCGCCGTACGACAGTGCGGCGCATGATTCATTTCATCGCCGAGAGATTTAGCCCATGATGCGTCAGTATGAGCTTGTCGAGCGCGTCCAGCGCTACAAGCCTGACGTCAACGAGGCGTTGCTCAACAAGGCCTATGTCTACGCCATGCAGAAGCATGGCCACCAGAAGCGCGCTTCCGGCGATCCCTATTTCTCGCACCCGCTCGAGGTCGCGGCCATCCTCACCGAGATGCACATGGACGAGGCGACCATCGCCGTCGCCCTGCTGCACGACACCATCGAGGACACAACGGCGACGCGAGCCGAGATCGACGATCTGTTCGGCCCCGAAATGGGCAAGCTGGTCGAGGGCCTGACCAAGCTTAAGAAGCTCGATCTCGTCTCCAAGAAGGCCGAGCAGGCGGAGAACCTGCGCAAGCTTCTGCTGGCGATCTCGGAAGATGTGCGCGTGCTGCTGGTCAAGCTCGCCGACCGTTTGCACAACATGCGCACCCTTGATCACATGCCCGAGGCCAAGCGTCTGCGCATTGCCGAGGAGACGATGGACATCTACGCGCCGCTGGCCGGGCGCATGGGCATGCAAGGCATGCGCGAGGAGTTGGAAGAGATCGCCTTCCGCTTCATCAATCCGGAAGCCTACCGTGCCGTCACCGCCCGCCTCGCCGAGATCTTCGAGCGCAACAAGGGCGTACTGACCGACATTGAAAAGGCGCTGTCGGCACTGTTTGAGAAGCATGCCATCAACGCCGGCGTGAAGAGCCGGCAGAAGAAGCCGTGGTCGGTGTTCCGCAAGATGGAGGCCAAGGCTCTGTCCTTCGAGCAACTGTCCGACATTTTCGGCTTCCGCGTCGTCGTCGACACCGTCGAGGACTGCTATCGCGCGCTGGGCGCCATCCACACCACCTGGTCGATGGTACCCGGCCGTTTCAAGGACTACATCTCGACGCCGAAGCAGAACGACTACCGTTCGATCCACACCACCATCGTCGGCCCTTCGCGCCAGCGCGTCGAACTGCAAATCCGCACCCGCGAGATGAACAAGATCGCCGAATACGGCGTCGCCGCTCATTCCATCTATAAGGACGCCGGTGGCAAGACGAACGGCGCCGGCCATGCGATCTCGAAGGAGACCAATGCCTATGCCTGGCTGCGGCGCACCATCGAGCAACTGGCCGAAGGCGACAATCCGGAAGATTTTCTCGAAAACACCAAGCTGGAGCTGTTCCAGGACCAGGTGTTCTGCTTCACGCCGAAGGGCATGCTGATTGCCTTGCCGCGCGGCGCCACGCCGATCGATTTCGCCTATGCCGTCCACACCGATGTCGGCGACACCTGCGTCGGCGCCAAGGTCAATGGCCGCATCATGCCGCTGATGACGGAACTGAAGAATGGCGACGAGGTCGAGATCATCCGCTCCAAGGCGCAGGTGCCGCCAGCCGCGTGGGAATCGGTCGTCGTCACCGGCAAGGCGCGCGCCGCCATCCGCCGCGCCACCAAGAATGCCATCCGCAAGCAGTATTCGGGTCTCGGCGCGCGTATCCTTGAGCGTGCCTTCGAACGAGCCGGCAAGACCTTCACCAAGGAAAGCCTGAAGCCCGTCCTGCACCGGTTGGCTCGCAAGGACATCGAGGATGTGCTGGCGTCCGTCGGTCGCGGAGAACTGGCTTCCACCGATGTCATGAAGGCGGTCTTCCCTGACTACAAGGACGAGCGCGTCACCCCTGCGGCTCCCAAGCAGCGCGAGGAGGGCTGGTCGAAGATCCGCAACGCCGCCGGCATGCTGTTCCAGATACCTGGCCGGGCCGCGCGCAAGGACAAGGACCAGCCAGGCGCCGGCGCCGTGCCGATCCGCGGCGTGCGCGGCGACCTGCCGGTGCGCTTCGCGCCGGAAGGCGCGGTCCCTGGCGACCGTATCGTCGGCATCGTCCAGCCGGGCACCGGCATCACCATCTACCCGATCCAGTCGCCGGCGCTGCAGGCTTTCGACGACCAGCCGGAGCGCTGGATCGACGTGCGTTGGGACATCGACGAACGCACCAAGGAACGGTTTCCCGCGCGCGTCTCGGTCACCGCCATCAACGCGCCGGGCTCGCTCGCCGACATCGCCCAGGTCGTTGCCTCAAACGACGCCAACATCCATACGCTGTCGATGGTGCGCACCGCGCCCGATTTCACCGAAATGCTGATCGATCTCGAAGTCTGGGACCTCAAGCATCTCAACCGGCTGCTCTCGCAGCTCAAGGACAATTCGAGCGTCAGCGATGCGCGGCGCGTCAATGGCTAGCGATAGCCGATCCATGGGGGACGAGATGAATACCGACGAAGTGCTGGGCATATTCCGCGAGGCTGGCGCTGTTCTGGAGGGTCATTTCATCCTGACGTCGGGTCTGCGCAGTCCGGTCTTCCTGCAGAAGGCACGGGTGTTCATGCATGCCGACAAGACCGAGCGGCTGTGCAAGGCGCTGGCCGAGAAGATCCGCGCCGCGGTGCCGGGCAAGATCGACTATGTCGTCGGGCCGGCGATCGGCGGGCTGATCCCGGCTTACGAAACCTCGCGCCTCCTTGGCGTGCCGGCGATCTGGGTGGAGCGGGAAGGGGGCGAGTTTCGCCTGCGGCGCTTCGAGATTGACCAAGGCGCCCGCGTCGTCATCGTCGAGGACATCGTCACCACCGGATTGTCGATCCGCGAAACCATCGATTGCTTGCGCCAACTCGGCGCAGAGGTGGTCGCGGCTGCCTGCATCATCGATCGTTCGGCCGGCAAGACCCATGTCGGCGTGCCGCTGATTGCGCTTGCCGAATACGAGGTTCCAGCCTATCCGCCGGACAGGTTGCCGCCGGAGCTTGCCGCCATCCCGGCCATCAAGCCCGGCAGCCGCAACATCTGAGGAGGAGGTCGCATTGATCGTTGGCATCGATCATTTCGTGCTGACGGTGGCGTCGCTCGACGCAACCTGCGCCTTTTATCAACGCGTGCTGGGCTTCGAACGCGTCGATACGCCGGGCCGGCCGACAGCACTTGCCTTCGGCAACCAGAAGATCAATGTCCACGAGGTTAGCCGCACCTTCGAGCCGAAAGCCCAGTCGCCGACGCCAGGATCCGGGGACTTCTGCCTGATCACCGAGCGGCCGCTCGATGAATTCCTTGCCGGTCTCGAAGCCAATCTCGTGACGGTGGAGCTCGGGCCGGTGGAACGCCTCGGCGCGCGGGGCCCGATGATGTCGGTCTATTTCCGCGACCCGGATGGCAACCTGGTCGAAGTCAGCCAGTATCTGCGGTAGCGTATCGATCATTTGGCTGCGACAATTAGCCGAAAACCGCTTCTCAAATTCGCCGCGATTGTCCGATGTTGGAGGAGACGGACCTTACCAAAATCTGGCGGTGCGGCCACCGCACGGACGGCCTCCGGTTGTTGTCGGGGTTGCGGATGGCTATATCAAAGTCGCGATTGCCTTCTGGCGACCGTAAAGCGCAAGATATGGTGGTCGAAGCCCGGCTGGAACAGCCGGCGTGTAGGCTGTGAATTGTCGGGAATAGGAAGACAGTGCTTTTTCGTCGCCGCAAGCCTGATGGCCTTTTCGAGCGGGTGCGCACCTATTTGTGGCCGCGCCGTTCGTTTTCGCGCTCGCTTCAATATTTCTCCAAGCGCATTCTGCGGCTGAAGGCCACCCCGCACGCGGTGGCGGCGGGCGTCGCCGCAGGTGTCTTTGCTTCGTTCTTCCCCGTCGGTTTCCACTTCATCATTGCCGCCGTTCTGTGTTGGGTGATCGCCGGCAATCTGGTGGCAGCTGCTCTCGGAGCTGTTTTCTTCGGCAATCCGCTGACCTTTCCGCTCTTGTGGGGCGCATCCTGGGAAACCGGCAAGCTCATCCTGCACGATCGCCTGCCGGCGCATGGCCCGCCGGCGCATCTGGGCGAGATGATGCACACGCTTTCGTTCGCCAAACTATGGCATCCCGTCCTGGAGCCGATGCTGATCGGGGCGGTGCCGCTCGGGCTGGTGTTCGGCCTGGTGTTCTACGGCATCACGCGCTGGGGCATGAATGTCTTCCGCGAACAGAGGCGCAAGCGGCTGGCTGAGCGCGCGAGACGCCGTGAGCATTCGCATCATCCCGGCGGAAGCGTCGGTTCCGCTGCCCAATGATCATCGGCATCGGCAGCGACCTGATCGACATCAGACGCATCGAGAAGTCGCTTGAGCGCCACGGCCAGCGCTTCATCCAGAGGATCTACACCGAGGTGGAGCAGGCGCGTTCGGAGAACCGGCGCGCTCGCGCGGCTTCCTACGCCAAGCGCTTTGCCGCCAAGGAGGCTTGCGCCAAGGCACTGGGCACCGGTCTGGCACAAGGGGTCTTCTGGCGTGACATGGGGGTCGTCAACCTGCCCAGCGGTGCGCCGACCATGGCGCTCACCGGCGGGGCGCTGGCGCGGCTGGAAAAGATCCTGCCCCAAGGCCATCAGGCTGCCATCCACCTCACCATCACGGATGATTTTCCGCTCGCTCAAGCCTTTGTGATCATCGAGGCGGTGCCCGTCGAAGAAGCGCCACATTGATTGCATCTGACGACCGGCATTGACGTTGCCCAGCGCGCGCCGAGACTCTATACCATCCAACGCACAATCGAGGACGACATGAGCGTGGCTGAAAAATCCCAGAAGAAATCCGGCGGGCTTGGCGAAACCGTCAGCGTCATCGTCCAGGCGCTTTTGCTCGCCCTGGTCATTCGCACGCTGCTGTTCCAGCCGTTCTCGATCCCGTCGGGCTCGATGCGGCCGACGCTTCTGGAAGGCGACTATCTGTTCGTCACCAAATGGTCCTACGGCTACTCCCGCTATTCGCTGCCTTTCGGCCCTGATATCTTCTCGGGCCGCATCTGGGGCTCAGAGCCCAAGCGTGGCGACGTGGTGGTATTCAAGTTCCCGCCGGATCCGTCCGTCGACTACATCAAGCGCGTCATTGGCCTGCCCGGCGACAAGATCCAGATGAAGGATGGCCAAGTGTTCATCAACGGCGTCGGCGTGCCGCGCGTCAAGACCGGCCAGATCGACAATCCCGACATCACGGAAAAGGATTATCCCATCGACGTCTATCGCGAGACGCTGCCCGATGGCGTCAGCTACGACACGCTGGACCTGTCGCCGAACTCGATCGGCGACAACACCCGCGAATTCGACGTGCCGCCGGGCCACTATTTCATGATGGGCGACAACAGGGACAATTCCGCCGACAGCCGCTTCACCGTAGGTTATGTTCCGGCCGAGAACCTGGTCGGCCGCGCCAACCTTGTCTTCTTCTCGATCGCCGGCAAGGCAAGCCCGCTCGAAATCTGGAAATGGCCGTCGCTGATGCGCGCTTCGCGCCTGTTCCATTTCGTCAACTAGGGCCATGGCGGCGCCAAAACGGTTGACCGCCGATGCGCTCGCCGAAGCGCTTGCGGAACGCACGGGCCATGCCTTCGCCGACCGCCAGCGCCTGCAGCGTGCGCTTACCCATGCCAGTGCGCGCGGTGCCAATGCGGGCGCCGATTATGAACGGTTCGAATTTCTCGGCGACCGGGTTCTTGGCCTTGTAGTCGCCGATATGCTGTTGGCTGCCTTTCCCGATGCCGCGGAAGGGGAATTGTCGCTGCGGCTCAATGCGTTGGTCAATGCCGAGGCGCTGTCTGATATCGCCGAGCATATCGGGTTGCCGGACCTGATCCATGCCGGATCGGACGTGCGCGGGCTCGAGGGACGCAAGCGCGTTAACCTGCGCGCCGATGCGTTGGAATCATTGATCGCCGTGCTCTATCTCGACGGTGGTCTGGAAGCGGCCCGCGTGTTCATTCACAAATACTGGCAGCCGCGTTCGCAGGCCTCGGGCGCGGCACGCCGCGACGCCAAGACCGAATTGCAGGAATGGGCGCATCAGGCGGCGGGCGCTGTTCCCGCCTATCAGGTCGACGGCCGGGAAGGCCCCGATCACGATCCGCTGTTTACCGTCAGCGTCAAGGTCGGCGCGTTTCAGCCGGCAACCGGCAGCGGCCGCTCTAAGCGCGAGGCCGAACAGGCCGCCGCCACCGCCCTTCTGGTTCGCGAGGGCGTCTGGGTTCATGAAGGGAGTGCGGCATGACCGCCGAAGACACTGCAGCCGCTCCTGTCACGCATTCCGGCTTCGTCGCGCTGATCGGCGCGCCCAATGCCGGCAAGTCGACGCTGGTCAACCAACTTGTCGGCGCCAAGGTCTCGATCGTCACCCATAAGGTGCAGACGACACGCGCCATCGTGCGCGGTATCGCCACGCACGACAACGCGCAGATCGTCTTTGTCGACACACCGGGCATCTTCAAGCCCAAGCGGCGGCTGGATACGGCAATGGTGACCACCGCCTGGGGCGGCGCCAAGGACGCCGATATCGTGTTGCTGCTGATCGATGCGGAACGCGGCATCAGGGGCGACGCCGATGCCATCCTCGAACGGCTGAAGGACGTGCGCCAGCCGATGGCGCTGATCCTCAACAAGGTCGACCGCGTCAAGCCGGAGGCGCTTCTGGCCCTCTCAGCGGCAGCGAACGAGAAAGTGCCGTTCCAGCGCACCTTCATGGTCTCGGCGTTGACCGGCTCCGGCTGCAAGGACCTGCTCGACTATCTGGCCCAGGCGCTGCCGGCCGGCCCGTGGTACTATCCGGAAGACCAGATTTCCGACCTGCCGATGCGCCAACTCGCGGCCGAGATCACCCGCGAAAAGCTCTATCTCAGGCTGCATCAGGAACTGCCCTATTCCTCGCACATCGAGACCGAGAAATGGGAAGAGAAGAAAGACGGCTCGGTGCGCATCGACCAGACCATCTTTGTCGAGCGCGACAGCCAGAAGAAGATCGTGCTCGGCCACAAGGGCGAGACCATCCGCGCCATCGGGCAGGCCGCGCGGATGGAAATATCAGGCATATTGGAGCAGAAGGTGCACCTGTTCCTGTTCGTAAAGGTGCGCGAGAACTGGGGCGATGATCCCGAGCGCTATCGCGAGATGGGGTTGGAGTTTCCTCATTAGGGCATGATCCCGAACAAGAGGGTCTGTTTTCGGGAAAGATCATGGTTGAGGTCACGATCGATGCCGCCTTGGTGCGCCGGCTGATTGCCGCGCAATTCCCGCATTGGAAGAATCTTGCGGTCAGGCCGGTTGATTTTGGCGGCTGGGACAACAGGACCTTTCATCTCGGCGACGAGATGACCGTGCGGTTGCCGAGCGCCGCCGCTTATTCCCTGCAAGTGGAAAAGGAACATCGCTGGCTGCCGAGGTTGGCGCCGCTGTTACCACTGTCCATCCCCGTACCGCTGGCGATGGGCGCTCCGGCCGAGGGCTATCCCTGGCACTGGTCCGTCTATGGCTGGATCGAGGGCGAGACCGCGAAACGGGAACGTATCGCGGATCTGTCGGAATTCGCGGCGGACCTGGCTCGGTTCCTGGTTGCGTTGAGATACGTGGACGCGACCGATGGGCCAGCGCCTGGGCAGCACAATTTCTTTCGCGGCGGACCGCTGACTGTCTATGACGGCGAGACAAGGCAAGCGATCTCGGCGCTCGGCAACCGCATCGATACCGGCGCCGCCACCGCTGTCTGGGAGATAGCCCTTGCCGCGGCCTGGGAAGGTCCTTCCGTGTGGTTCCATGGCGACGTCAGCCGGGGCAACCTCCTGGTCGAAAAGGGCAGGCTAGGCGCGGTGATCGATTTTGGCACCTGCGGTGTCGGTGATCCCTCCTGCGATCTGGCAATTGCCTGGACGCTTTTCGAAGGCGAGAGCCGGGACACTTTTCGCGCCTGCCTCGCGGCAGATGAGGCGACCTGGGCGCGCGGGCGTGGCTGGGCGCTGTGGAAGGCGCTGATCATCGCCGCCGGCCACATAGACGTCGCCCGGGCCGAGATCGAAGAATCTTGGCGGGTGATCGATGCGGTGCTGATCAATCGCGAGTGTCAGGCGTGAGGGGAAGCGCGTGACGCGCCGACATCGGACGGCGTTGAGTTTCCGATGGATTAAAAAAAGTCACTGCGGCGGGCAACTTCACATGGCCCTTCTGACGTCGGCGGAGCCCGAGGGATTGGTCAGATTTGATTCAGGGATCTGACGTCGAAAAATAAGTTATTCAATGTTTTTGTTAGAAGTAATTTTTAATTACATGAAAATAATAGAATAAATTACAGCATCAGATGAATAAATCAAAAAAATACCCAATTATTACATAAAAATGACAATGTACCATTTGTGCCAATTTGAAAATTGGTCATGGTGGGTTAGTGTTATTTGTGCAACACAGATTTAATCTGTGGTCTGAATCCGGCATATTTGTGGAATTGTCATTGAAGGCGGAAGATTGGTGGGTATGTTCGCCGCGAAAAGGGGACGCGGTGCGAGCCCTTTTTCATTGTCGGGTGAAGCGGGACAACATATCCGCCAGCCACAATTCAGAAGCCATCTTATTAACTTGACTGGAGAGGTCAGAAATGAACATCAAGAGCCTCCTTCTCGGCTCAGCCGCGGCACTGATCGCGGTGTCCGGCGCGCGCGCCGCGGACGCGGTCGTCGTCGCCGAACCGGAACCGGCCGAATACGTCAAGATCTGTGACGTCTACGGCGCCGGTTACTTCTATATCCCGGGCACCGAGACCTGCCTGCGCATCGGCGGCTATGTCCGCTATGATATCGGCGTCGGCGATTCCGGCTCGTTCGATGGCGTCAACCATGTCCAGGACCATCAGAACGCCAACGACGATCACTCGACCTACTACAAGAACACCCGCTTCACGCTGAAGACCTGGACCGGTCAGGAAACCGAGCTCGGTACCCTGAAGACCTACACCGAGACCCGCTTCAACTACGGCAACTCCTCGGGCGACTATGAAGATTCGGCCAGCACCGATTGGACGGGCCGTAACAAGTCGCTCTCGCTGCGTTTCGCCTGGATCCAACTCGGTGGTCTGCGCGTCGGTAAGGACGATACGGCTTTCGACACGTTCATCGGCTATGCCGGCAACGTCATCCAGGATACGCTGGTGCCCTACGGCGGGCAGGAGAGCAACGTCGTCCAATACTACTTCGACGCAGGCAACGGCTTCTCGGGCATGGTCTCCCTCGAAGAAGGCGCCGGCGTCGTGGGCACCATCGACAGCTATGTTCCGCATGTCGTCGGCGGCTTGAAGTACAAGGGCGACTGGGGTGCGATCACCGGCGTCGTGGCCTATGACAGCAACTACGAAGAAGTCGCTGGCAAGGTTCGCCTTGACGTCAAGGCAACCAACGAATTGTCGCTGTTCATCATGGCTGGCTACGGCACCGACGACAATCTCACCGACGATGCGAACAACGCCATCGATGCACACGGTCGCGGCTTCTACAAACAGTGGGGCGGCAACTGGGCAATCTGGGGTGGCGGCACCTACAAGTTCAACGACAAGACCTCGTTCAACGCCCAGATCTCCTATGACGACTGGAAGAATCTCGGCATCGCCGCGAACGTTGCCTATACCGTTGTGCCCGGCTTTACGGTCACGGCTGAAGTCGATTACCTCAATGCAGGAAAATTCGACGACGTCGACTTCAACAACTGGACCAAGGCCAACAAGAAGAGCAGCGTCGGCGGCATTCTCCGCTTCCAGCGCTCGTTCTAACGGATCGACTGACCTTACCAGACCGCCCGCAGCGTATCGCTGTGGGCGGTTTTTTGCGCGCTGTCCCGGAGCAAGCCCGTCTGAGCACCAGCGCCTCATCTTGATTTCGCCATCCAACGGGTGAAAAGCTCGGGCATGGAATGGCGCGACGAGGGAATCATTCTCGGCACCCGCAAGCATGGCGAAACCAGCGCCATTCTCGAGGTGATGACGCGTGCGCATGGCCGCCATCTCGGCCTCGTGCGCGGCGGCCGCTCGCGCAAGCAGCAGCCCGTTCTCCAGCCCGGCAATCGCGTCGATCTCTTGTGGCGCGCGCGCCTCGACGAGCATCTGGGCACCTTCCAGGCCGAAGCGATCGAAATGAATGCCGCCCGGCTGATGGACAGTGCCATCGCCGTCTACGGCCTTCAGACCATGGCGGCGCATCTGCGCCTGCTGCCCGAGCGTGACGCCCATGGCGGCCTCTACGAGGCGCTTTCGGTGATGATCGTCCACCTGGACGATGCCGATGCCGCCGGCGAGCTGGTGGCGCGTTTCGAACTTCTGATCCTTGATGAACTCGGCTTCGGCCTCGATCTCAGCCAATGCGCCGCCACCGGTACAAGGCAGGATCTTGCCTATGTCTCGCCGAAGTCGGGACGCGCGGTGTCGCGTGAAGCCGGCGTGCCGTGGCACGACAAGATGCTGGTGCTGCCTGCATTTCTGCAGCGCGGCTCCGGCATGCGCGCGAACTATGCGGCGATCGCGGACGCGTTCCGCTTGACCGGTTTCTTCTTCACCCGCCATGTTTACGAGCCGCGCGGCATCGATCAGCCTGACGCGCGCGCCGGCTTTCTTGCAGCGCTGCGCAAGCACCACGCGACGCACAAGCCGATCGCCGGAGAGAACGCGGCCGGGGAAATCATCAGATGAGCGAAGTCGAACTCTATCCGGGCTGGGTCTCGCCACTCGGCCTCGGCACCATTCCTCATGCCGACATCCTGAAATACACCGGCCTGGAATTGCTTCAGCGAATCATCGACGGCAAATATCCGGCACCGCCGATCTCCTTCCAGCTCAGCTTCGCCTTGACCGAAGTGTCGGAAGGCCGCGCCGTATTTCGCGGCGTGCCGAGCGAACGCCATCTCAACCCGCTGGGCAGCGTGCATGGCGGTTGGGCGGCGACGCTGCTCGATTCGGCGTTGGGCTGCGCCGTTCAGACGCTGCTCGAAAAGGGTGAGGCCTACACGACGGCCGAGTTCAAGGTGAACCTGACGCGGCCGATCACGCCCAGGACCGGCGAGGTGGTTTGTGAAGGCAAGGTGGTTCACAAGGGCCGCACCCTTGCCGTTTCCGAGGCGACGCTGAAGGACGCCGGCGGCAAGCTGCTGGCTTTCGGTACCGAGACATGTTCGATATTTCCGGCCGCCAATCTGGCGGCACGTTGAGTTTTCAGCCGTTTGGCCGCCGCATTTGAATGTCAGTGAGACGAAATGTCAGTGAAAACTGGCCTGGTTTGGGGGAACCGCCATGTTTGAAAGCCTGATCGGCCTTGTCGCCATCATCGCCTTGTTCGTCATCATTTCGCGCCAGCAGAGCCGGATCGGTCTGATCGAGCGCGAGCTTGGCGCGCTGCGCAGTCTCGTGCTTTCGGGCGTCGTGCCGCCCGTGGTCAGGCTGTCGGACCAGGAGGCGGCCGAGGGCAAGGCGCACACGTCATCGGTGGCCGCGCCCGCGGCCGACATCGCCCCGGCAGCAATCAGCGATCCGGCACCCGCGATGGTACAGGCCATGGAGGTGGAAATCCCGGCCGGCGAGAGTGTGCCCGGTCCCTGGAGCGCGCCCGAGGCAGCACCGGAAACGCCGGAGGTCGTGCCGGCCGCGGCCGCCCAGGCCGCCCGGCAGTCCGATGTCGAAACCGCGCTCGGCACGCGTTGGGCGGTCTGGGTCGGCGGCATCGCGCTTGCTCTCGGCGGCTTGTTCCTGATCCGCTACACCATCGAGGCCGGCATTTTCGGACCCGGCGTGCGGCTCACCATGGCGGCCGTGCTCGGGTTGGTGCTGGTCGCCGGCGGCGAGTTCATTCGCCGCACCGGCTTCAAGGTGCCGGTGCAAGATGTTGCCGGCGCCTATATTCCGGCGATTCTGACGGCGGCCGGTGCCTTCATCCTGTTCGGCACCGTCTATGCCGCCCATGGCGTTTACGGCTTCATCGGCCCGGCTCTTGCCTTCACGCTGCTCGGTGCGATCGGTATTGCGACCATCGCCGCCGCGCTCGTCCATGGCCAGGCGCTGGCTGGCATCGGTCTTGTCGGCGCTATGGTGACCCCGGTGCTGATCGCTTCGCAGGCGCCCAATCCCTGGGCATTGTTCGGCTATCTCGCCATCGTGCTCGCGGCCACCGGCGTCATCGCCCGCATGCGCGACTGGCAAGCGCTGATGGCGGCCGCCTTTTTCGGCACCGGCATCTGGACCATCCTCTACATGACCGACGCGCCGGGCGCGGACCTCTCCGCCATCCTGTTCATCGACGCCGTCACGCTGGCCGTGCTGGCTCTTGTCTGGCTGAGCGGTCGGGGCAGCGAAGCGGAAAGCGGCTTCGACTGGCCATCGATCGTGCCGGGGGCTTTCATCGCGTTTTCGGCGCTCGGCCTGTCGGTCGACGCGACATTTGTCGCGGCAGGCTATGCCTTGCCAGGCGCCTTGGTTCTCGTCGCCCTTGTCGCCACCGCATTCTTCCGGCCGCGCGCGGTGCCGCTGCTGCACGCAGCCGGGCTGGTGACGGTGATGATCCATCTCGGCATCATTCCGCCCACCACCATTGGCTCCGATTTCTCCCAAGGCAATCTGGGCTTTGACGGCTTGCCGGTGGCGGCCGGAAATGCCTTGACGCTGCGTATCGGTATTGGCCTCGGCCTTGTCTTCCTTGCCGCCGGCTTGTGGACCGCCCGCCGCTTTGCCGCCTCGGCGCGGACCCGAGCAGC
Organism: Mesorhizobium sp. M8A.F.Ca.ET.218.01.1.1; assembly: GCF_004791165.1. Lineage (GTDB taxonomy): Bacteria > Pseudomonadota > Alphaproteobacteria > Rhizobiales > Rhizobiaceae > Mesorhizobium. Next base: position 226,342 of record NZ_SRUZ01000003.1, read on the forward strand.
CTCGTGGGCTGCATGGGGCGTCATCGCGCCTCTGGTCATCCTGCTGGCGCTCTGGCTCACCTTCGGCAATCTCGACCGTGATTTTGCATACGCTGCGGTCGCGGCCCTGCTGGTCGTGATCCTCGCCGCCGGCGGCGAGTGGATCGCGCGGGCCGAGGAACCACCGCTCGAGGGCGGTGCCGCAGTGTCCTTTGCCCTGGGCGGCGCAGCAGTCGCCGGCCTCCTGATGCTGCATATGGCTTTTGGTTCCGGCTGGACCACCATCCTGCTCGGCGCCGCGGCGATCATGCCGGCGCTCGCCACGCGCCGGCGCTCTTATCCTGTGCTCGGCTGGATTTCAATCGCCGCCGTCATCGCGGTGCTTGGCCGCGTCGCCTTCGACCCGACGATTGTCGGCGCCGGGTTCTTGTCAACGACACCGGTCTTCAACTGGTTGCTTCCGGGCTATGGCGTGCCGGCGCTCGCCTTCGGCTTCGCGGCCTGGCAACTCGCCCACACCACCAATGGCCGACCGCGCCTCGCCATGGAGGCCGCGGCGGCGCTGTTTACGCTGCTCACGCTCGCCATGCTGGTGCGCCACGCCATGCATGGCGGCGTCATCAACAGCGATGCGCCGACGCTTGCCGAACAGGCGATCTACACGCTGATCGCCATCGGCGCTGGTGCCATCCTGATCGCCATCGACCGGCGCTCGCCAAGCTCGGTGCTGCGCTATGGTTCGATGGCGGTGGGCGTGGTCTCAGTCGCCTTCGTCGTCATCCAGCATTTCCTGGTGCTCAATCCGTTGTTCACCGACGAATCGACCGGTCGGATCCCGGTTTTCAATCTTTTGTTCCTGGCCTATCTCCTGCCGGCCGTCGCCGCTGGCGGCCTGGCGCTCTATAGCAGGGGCAAGCGGCCGAAATGGTATTCGGCCATGCTGGCGCTGGTGGCGGCGCTGCTTGCCTTCGCCTATGCCACGCTCTCGGTGAGGCGCCTGTTCAAGGGCGAGTTCATTGGCTTGTGGAGCGGCCTTGGCCAGTTGGAGACCTACACCTATTCGGCACTCTGGCTGGTGATCGGCGTGGCGCTGCTGACGGCTGGCGTCTGGCTGAAATCGCAGGTGCTGCGTATTGCTTCGGCCGGGCTGATCGCGGTCGCCGTGCTCAAGGTCTTTCTGTTCGACATGTCCGAACTGGAAGGTGTGCTCAGGGCGCTATCCTTCATCGGCCTTGGCGCGGTGCTGATCGGCATCGGCCTGTTCTATCAGCGGCTTTTGACGCGGGCGGCGAAGGAAAAAGGCTAATCGCCCGCGAATCATTGGGTTTTCTTGCCGGTCGGGAATAAACCGGCAGCAGCCAGCGTTATCTCGTTGCTTGGGTGACCGGAGCGGCGGACCGCTTCGCGCTGGCCGCTTGCGCCGTGCCGGGAAGGCGCGTTCAATCGGAATCAACAAGGGCGACCTCAGAACCAGCGGTCATGGACGAAAAGAAGGCAGCAATCCTTGGCGAAATACCGCGCCTGCGCCGCTACGCACGCTCGCTTCTGCGCGACCGTGATTCTGCCGACGACCTCGTTCAGGACTGCCTCGAGCGCGCACTGTTGCGGCTCGACAACTGGCAGACAGGAGAAAGCCCCAGGAGGTGGCTGTTTACGATCATGCATCATTTGTTCATCGACCAGATGCGCAAGGTGAACCGCCGCGGCGAAGCGGCGATGCTGCCGCTGGAGGCGGGCGAGGCGGTTGCCCAGCCGCCCGAACAGTTGGAGGGCATTGCTTCGCGCGAGATCATCAACGCATTGCAGGCGATCAGCCCCGATCGCCGCGCGGCCCTGGTCATGGTCGCCATCGAGGGATTTTCCTATGCCGAAGCCGCCAACATTCTGGGTGTGCCCGCGGGCACGCTGATGTCGCGCATCGCGCGTGGGCGTGAGGAACTGCGGGGGTTGCTGGACGACACAGCGCGCCGCCGCGCCATAAGGATCGTCGAGAAATGATCCGCCGCGATTTTTCCGAACGGGACATCCACATGGCGCTCGACGGCGAACTGCCGGCCGATGAGCGTGCCGCCTATGATGCCTGGCTCGATGCCAATCCGGAGATGAGGGCGAGGAGCGTCCGCTTCACCGCCGACCGCGAGGCATTGCGTGCCGCCTTTGCCGGCGTGCTGGATGAGCCTGTTCCCGCGCGCTTGCGCAAGGTGGTGCTCGGCGAAGCGCCTGTTAAGGCAGCGGTGCCACGCTCGCGCTGGTGGCTTGCCGCCGCCGCGGCGGTGCTTCTGACCACGGGCGGATTTGGCGGCTACTTTGCAGGCATCGGTGGCCTCGGGCAGGAGGATCCGGCGGAGGATCGGCTCGCCGAACAGGCGATCGCCGCCCATGTCATCTATGCCGCCGAGAAGCTGCATGCGGTGGAAGTGCCGGCCAGCGACAAGGATCATTTGCAGACCTGGCTGTCCAACCGGGTCGGCCTGAAGCTGGTGGCGCCGGATCTGAGCGCGAACGGGTTCCAACTGGTTGGTGGCCGGTTGCTGCCGGCCGGTGAAGGCAAGGCGGCAATGCTGCTCTACGAAGACGACAAGGGCGAGCGCATATCCCTCTTCGTGACGGCGGAATCGACGGAGAATGCCAAGGGTACCTACGCTTCGGCTCAGGACGGTCCGCAGGCCGTCTATTGGCTGGACAAGGGCTATGGCTGTGCCGTCGTCGGTTCGCTGCCGCGCGAGCAATTGGCGGCCGTGGCCAAGAGTGCGTATGGGCAGCTTCTGGCCGGTCTCGCCAGTTGAGCCGGCGGCGATCTCGGCTTGAAACAGCGATTCCGTTCAAAGCTTGTCAGCTTCCCTGCCGCCGCGGAAACTGTCACAATTCGGCCCTAATCAAGGAGCGATAGCGCTTGATGAATACCGGCGCTTCGGCCGGTGTTTGCGACGCTTTGACTGGGGCCGTTTCCGCAACGCAATCGAGGTTTTCTCAAGCCGCATGCCTGCCGAGATCCGCACGGCCCGCGCGTCTGACGTCGATGACCTCGCCGCCATCGAGAAAGCTGTCTTCTCGAGCGACCGCATTTCCCGCCGCTCCTTCCGCCAGTTCATCGAGCGCGAGACCGCCGAGACGCTGGTCGCCGAAATCGATGGCCGCGTCGGCGGTTACGCGATCGTGCTTTTTCGCAAGGGCAGCGGCGTGGCACGGCTCTATTCCATAGCCGTCGGACCGTTTTTCGGCGGGCTCGGCATAGGCCGCCAATTGCTGTCCGCGGCCGAAGAGGCAGCCTTCGAACACGGCCGCATGATGCTGCGTCTCGAAGTGCGCGAGGACAATGGCCGTGCCATCCGCATCTACGAGCAGGGCGGATACCGCAAGATTGGCCGGGAGCCGGGTTACTACGAGGACGGCGCGACGGCGCTGCGCTATGAAAAGACCCTGCGCGGCGACCTTCCGGTCGCCACCAGGGTGCCATTCTATCAGCAGACCTGCGAGTTCACCTGCGGTCCATGCTGCCTGATGATGGCCATGGCCAATTTCGATCGTGGCTTCGTACCCGACCCGGTGATGGAAATCCGACTCTGGCGCGAGGCGACGACCGTCTTCATGATGTCCGGGCCGGGCGGCTGCGAACCATTCGGTCTGGCTGTCTCGGGGTATGAAAGCGGGCTCGCGGCGGAAATCTTTGTTTCCTTCTACGGCGCGTTGTTCCTGCAATCGGTGCGTAGCGAGGACAAGCGCCGGATCATGGAATTGGCCCAGGTCGACTTTCGCCGCCGAGCGGAACTTTACGGTATCCCGGTGAATTACCGTCCGTTCACCATCGACGATATCAGGGCGGCTCTCGCCGGGGGCAAACTCGTGCTGGTGCTGATCAGCGGCTTCCTGATGTTCGGCAAGAAGGTGCCGCATTGGGTGCTGGCCATCGGCGATGATGGCGACCATATTCTGATCCACGATCCGTGGGTCGAGGATGAAAGGCAGGAAACCATCCTTGATGCCGCCAACATTCCCGTGCCTTACGGCATCTTCATGAACATGGCGCAGTTCGGCCGCGACGGACTGCGTGCCGCCATCACTTTGGGAAAGAGATAATGACCTGGGTCATTCTTACCGGCAGGCAAAGCGATCTCGACCAGGTGGCGACACCGCACAAGATCATCACCAATCGCGACTATCTCGCGCATCCCTCGCTGTTCCGCGGCCAGCGGCCGAAGGTCATCAACCTGTCGAACAATTACGGCTACCAGAGCCGCGGCTATTACGCGTCGCTGCTGGCGAGTTCGCGCGGCCACAAGGTCATCCCGACCGTCGAGACGATGATCGACCTGTCGGAGCGCAAGCTCTACGAGCACGCCTTGCCGGAACTGGAACTGGCGCTCAACAAATGCCGCAAGGACCTCGGCGGCGTATTTCCGGCGAAGGTCTGTATCTTCTTCGGCATCGGCCCGTCCAAGGTCTGGGACCGTTTTGCCAAGCTGTTGTTCGACTGGTTCCGGGCGCCGGCGCTCGAAGTCCACATCAAGGACAGCGCCGAATGGGCCTCGATCCGCAAGATCGGCTTCCACCCGCTGGCGCGGATGACCGAGGACGAGGAAAAAAGCTTCATCCAGTGCCTGGAGACCTACACCAACCGAGAGTGGCGCGACACCAAGGGCCGGACGCCGGCGCGCTACACCTTCGCCACGCTGGTCGATCCGCATGAGGAATTGCCGCCGTCGGAAATCTCCTCGCTGCGCTACTGGGCCAAGATCGCCGAAAAGATGGGGGTCGAAATCGAGCCCATCACCAGGAAGGATCTCGCCAAGCTCGCGAATTACGACGCGCTGTTCATCCGCGAGACCACCTCGATTTCCAATCACACCTATCGTTTCGCCCGCCGCGCCCAGCAGGAAGGCATGCCTGTCATCGACGACCCGCTGTCGATGATCCGCTGCACCAACAAGGTCTATCTCAACGAACTGATGGCCTACAACAAAGTGCCGGTGCCGCCCACGGTGATGATCGCCGGCGCCTCTGATCTCGAACTCGCGGCGCAGACGCTGGGTTTTCCCCTGGTGTTGAAGATCCCGGATTCGTCGTTCTCGCGCGGTGTCAAGAAATGCGCCAATTTCGAGGAACTGAAGACGCTTGCCACCGAATGGCTCGAGGATTCCGATCTTCTGATCGCGCAGAAATTCATCCCGACCGAATATGACTGGCGCGTCGGCGTGCTCGGCGGCCAGCCGCTGTTTGCCGTGCACTATCTGATGGCCAAGAAGCATTGGCAGATCGTCAACCACAAGGCCAATGGCAAGCCCGACCAGGGCGGCATCAAGACCTTCACGCTGAAGGAGACGCCGTCTCATGTCGTCGAGACGGCGGTGAAGGCGGCGCGCTGCATCGGCGACGGCCTCTACGGTGTCGACCTCAAGGAGACCAAGGACGGCGTCTTCGTCATCGAGGTCAACGACAACCCCAACCTCGACCATGGCTGGGAGGATTCCGGCGAGAAGGACGAAGTCTGGGTGCGGTTGACGCAGTGGTTCCTGGAGCGGCTGGACAGGCCGGGGCGGTAATCAACCGAGGGCAGAGATGCTGTTCATCGTCATCGAGGATTTCACCGGCTGCGACCGCAAGGAAATCTATCGCCGGTTCCGCGACCGGGGCCGCCTGAAGCCGGAGGAGCTTGTCGTGCATCATAGCTGGATCGCGGCCGATATGAGCCGCTGTTTCCTGCTGGTGGAGGCCGATGATGTCACGCTCCTGCAGCGATGGGTCATCGAATGGGCTGATCTGGTCGAGTTCGAGATCGTGCCCGTGGCGACCAACAAGGACATGGTGGTGGCCTTGAGCGGGCACCTCTAGCCATCGCCCTCCTGGGTCAGCGCAGCGCCGGGGAGTCCACGGCGCGCCGGCATTCATCGATCAGCCAAGCGCGGAACGCGGCCACGACATCGCGCCTTGCGCTTCGCTCCGGGACAGTCAGGCAGTAGGGCTGTCGCAGGGCGATTGCGCTCGCGGCGGGCCGCACCAGCCTGCCGTCCTCCACCGCCTCGGCACAGTAAATCCCTTGCGCCAGCGCCACGCCCAACCCCGAAATCGCGAGGTCGAGGGCCGCGCGCGACGAATTGGCCGACAGGCCGCGCCGCAATGCCCGGCCAGATTGGGCATTCGTCGCCTCGAACCAGTTGCGCCAGGACGGAAACGAAGCGCCGGTCGGTCCCCAATCCGTGTGGATCAGCGGCAGCCCGGCGAGCGGCTCGCCGCCTGCCTTGATCATGCCGGCAAGCTTTGGCGCGCAGACCGGATAGACCGCGTCCCTGGCAATATCCTCGGTCGGATGTTCGCGATAGTGCGGACCGTAGGAGAGCCTGATGTCGATCAGTTCGCGGTCGAACGGCACCGGGTCGTCATCGCCCCGCACCGATATGTCGGCGGCGCCATGGCTTGCGACGAAGCCGGCCAGACGCTGCGAAAGCCAGCCCATGGCCATGGATGGCGGCACCGATACGACCAGACGCGGGCGGAATGCATCGCCGCCCAGTTCGCGCGAGACGCTGCCGATCTCCTGGAAAGCCACGGTCAGCCGCGGCAACATTTCCACGCCCGCCTCGGTGAGGACAACGCGCCGGTTGATCCGCTGAAACAGCTTGCGGCCCATCTGCTCCTCCAAGGTGCGGATAAGCTGGCTGACGGCGGCAGCCGAGACCGAAAGTTCTTCCGCCGCCGCGGCAAAGCTGCCCGTACGTGCGGCGGCTTCGAAAGCCTGGAGCCCTTTCAGGGATGGGGATGTGACCATGATCGCCAGATAGATAAGCTTAGCTTATCCAAATCGCAGGAATCGTCGTTTTTGGAAAGCTTTTTTGCGGACTAGAGTGGTCTTCATCAATCTCCAGCCTGGATCGAGGCCGATGGACCATCGCGACATCATCGCGTCACTGACGACAGAAGAGCGCAATCGCCTGACGGCCAAATCCGATGTCGCGGGCCTGTTCCAGCTCGGCGCTCACTTGGGTGCGATTGTCATCATTGGATCGCTGATCGCGGCCGAGGTGCCGTTCTGGCCATTGCTGATGCTGCCGCAAGGCATCCTGATCGTGTTCCTGTTCACGCTGCTGCACGAGTCGGTTCACCGCACGGCTTTCAATACGCAGCGGCTGAATGACGGCGTGGCGCGGCTGTGCAGCCTGGCCATCGGGCTGCCCGCCGACTGGTTCCGCTACTTCCACTTCGCTCACCACCGGTACACGCAGGATCCGGAAAACGATCCCGAGCTTGCCTTCCCGAAGCCTGAGACCTTGCGGCAATACATTGTCCACGTCTCGGGCCTGCCGGTGTGGTGGGGGCATTTCAAGACGCTGTACACCAATGCGCGTGGGGACTGCCACGATAGCTATGTGCCGCCAAAGGGCCTGCCCAAAGTGCGCGCCGAGGCACGTGCGATGATCGGGTTCTATGTCGTGGTCCTGGCGCTTGCCATCTGGTTCGAGGCAACGGTGCTGTTCTATGTCTGGATCTTGCCGGCTCTGCTCGGACAGCCATTCCTGCGGCTTTATCTGCTGGCCGAGCACGGCCGCTGCCCGTTCGTCGCGAACATGCTGGAAAACACCAGGACGACGCTGACCAATTGGGCGGTGCGCAAGCTGGCCTGGAACATGCCGTTCCATGCCGAGCATCATGCCTATCCCGGCGTGCCGTTTCATCAATTGCCGCGGTTTCACGCGCTGATCGAGCGGCACCTGAAGGTGGTCGAGCCCGGCTATGTCAGCTTCCACGAGAAATACCTGGAGACGCTGCGCTGACCTTGCGCCGATGCGTTAGCCGGTCTGGCTGCGCGGCGCACGCGCTTTCAACAGATGCTGGATGTCAGCCGCCTTCGACGGCACGCCGATCAGATAGCCTTGCGCCTCGACACAACCGTTGTCGCGCAGCATGTCGAGTTGCCTCTCGGTTTCGACGCCCTCGGCGGTGACGACGATGCCAAGTTCGGTGCCGAGACCGATGATAGAGCGAACGATCGCCGCCGTGTCGCGATTGCCCATGTCGCGAATGAATGATCGGTCGATCTTGATCTTGTCGACCGGAAAACGCCTGAGGTAGCCGAGCGAGGAATAGCCGGTCCCGAAATCGTCCAGCGCGATGCGGATACCGAGCTCACGCAACTGGCGCAGCGTTTTCAGCACGGCCTTGCTCTCGTCCATCAGTACGGTTTCGGTGATTTCCAGTTCCAACTGTCCGGCCGGGACGCCGGAAAAAGCCAGCGCCGAGATGACGGCGCGGGCAAACCCGCTGCTTTTGAGCTGCACCGCCGAGACATTGACCGCAATGCGCAAACCCGGCGGCCAGCTAGCCGCCGTCGCGCAGGCTTTCCTCAGCGCCCACTCGCCAAGCGGCACGATCAGCCCTGTCTCTTCGGCGACGGGAATGAAGTCGTCCGGCACCACCTTGCCGCGCGCCGGCGAATGCCAGCGCATCAAGGCCTCCGCGCCGATGATCTCGCCCGAGGCGATGTTCATGATGGGCTGGAAATCGAGATCGAACTCCTGGCGCGGCAGCGCGGTCTCCAGGTCGACTTCAAGCGCCCGCCGGGCCTGCACGGCGGCGTCCATTCCAGGTTCGAAGAAGCGATAGAGGTTTCGCCCTTCGCTCTTCGCCCGATAGAGCGCCGTGTCGGCGTTCTTCAGCAGCGTGTCGGCGTCACGGCCATCGGCGGGGAAAACGGCGATGCCCAGGCTGACGCCGACATGCATCTCGCGGCTCTTGTCGCGAAATGGTTTTGCGATTGCCTCGACGATGCGCTTCGCCAGTTTCTCGGCATCGGCAATGCCCACGGAGTTGGATTGGATGACGACGAACTCATCGCCGCCGAAACGGGCGATCATGTCCGCATCGTCGCGCAGGCAACGCTGCAGTCTTTCGGCCACTCTCTTCAACAGCCAGTCACCGGCAGGGTGTCCCCAGGTGTCGTTCACAGCCTTGAAACGGTCGAGGTCGAGCGAGAAGATCGCGAGCGGCGTAGCGGCCACATCCTCCAACGCATGGTCGAGCCGTTCGCGAAACATCGATCGGTTCGGCAGCCCAGTCAGCGTGTCGTGATGCGCAAGATGGGTCATGCGCTCTTCGGCCAAACGGCGTTCCGTGACGTCGTCGAACGTCGCCACCCAACCGCCGCCACTCATCGGCTGGCGCACGACCAGAATCGTCCTGCCGTCGGCGAGATGGCGATACGTCGAATGCATTTTTCCCGCCCGCCGGCAGGCTTCGGTCTTGGCGACTTCGCTGTCGACGTCGATCTTCGTGTAGATGCCGAGTTCCAGCAATCGTTCGAGGGCGTCGCGGTGCGTCGTTCCAAGCGGGAAGTCGGCCGCCGTGACATTGTACAGTTCCAGAAAACGCCCGTTGCGCACGATCATCTTGCCGTCGGCGTCGTACATCAGCAGGCCTTGCGACATGTTGGCGAGCGCGGCGTCGAAGCGGCGATGCTGCTCCTTGAGATCCTGCTCGGCGCGCCGCTGTTCGGTGATGTCCTCGTAGATCGAGACCCAGCCGCCCGAAGCCAGCGGCCGGTGCGAGATAAGGATGATGCGGCCGTCCGACAGGACTTCTTCGTAGGCCGAAGGTTTCGCCTGGTCGATATAGGGCTTGCGGATGGCGTAGAGCTCATCGGCGCTTTGCGAGGCGACGCCGAGGTCGACGCTATGGCGCAGGATGTCGATGAAGCGGATGCCTGGCCGCATCACCTTGGCATCGAGGTGGAAGATGTCGATGTAGTTGCGGTTGCAGATGATCATGCGTTCATCGGCGTCGAACATGCATAGGCCATGCGACATGTTTTCGACAGCGGCTGAAAAGCGTTCGTTCTGCTCGCGCAGCTCATCTTGCATGCGGCGAGAGTGTTCCACGCCTCCGGCCGCCCGTTCCGGGACGACCGAACCATCCTTGACATCCACGACGGGCATGAGGCGCCCCTGCGGTGCTTGATCGAACACCACACTGTTGACGCTTCCGGTTAATTTAGCGTTTTCTACCCTAGCGCGGATGTCGCAACGTGATGTCTTGACGTCTCGATCGCCGAAAACCGCTTCAGGAAGGCATTCTGCGCCGAGGTCACCGAGCGTGGCGCGAAGTCGAAGCGCTCCGCGGAAAAACCGCGCGGGCGGCCGAAGAACTCCGTCGCCTCGGCGCTCGAAAAGCCGGCGAGCAGCGTTGCCTCGAAATAGGCGGCGATCTGGTCGGCGCGCTTGATCTCCTTGCGCAGGACGGCGGCCGGTTCGGGAGGCAGCGAGAAACGCAGATGGATGGCGCGCTGCAGGCGCAATTCGCAATCCTTGTAGCTGCCGCCCATCACCGACTTGAATGGCGAGATCATGTCGCCGATGACATATTCGGGGGCGTCGTGCAGCAGCGCCGCCAACTGGTCGTCGGCCGAAGCCTGGGGCACCAGTTCGTTGAACAGCGCCTCGACCAGCAGCGAATGCTGGGCGACGGAAAAGGCGTGCTCGCCGCGGGTCTGGCCATTCCAGCGGGCAACGCGGGCAAGCCCATGCGCAATGTCCGAGATCTCGATGTCGAGCGGCGAGGGGTCGAGCAGGTCGAGCCTGCGGCCTGACAGCATGCGCTGCCAGGCGCGTGGTGGCGCGCCGGCGCGGTCCGCCGCCATCAGGTTTCCTCCGTGCTGACGGCTTCCTGCGGGAAACTGAATTTGGCCCAGGCAGGAATGGTGAGCGTCACCGGCGCATCGGCCGCCAGAATCGGTTGGCCAACGTCCAACGCCGCCTTGACCCTGTCTATGCGGGCAATGGCGAGCCCTGATGTGCCGGCACTTGAGCCGAGCGTGCCAACCGACCGCCCCTCGACAGTCAGTTCGGTGCCGACGGGGGGCAGGGGAAGCCCGGCCTCGACAATCAGCACGCGCCGCCTGGCCGTGCCCCGATGCTGCATGCGCGAGACCACCTCCTGGCCGACATAGCAGCCCTTCTTGAAGCCGACACCGCCCATCTCGTCGAGCAGCACGTCATGCGGGAACGCATCGCCGAGTGCATAGTCGGGTCCGCTCTCGGCAATGCCGTGGGCGATGCGAAAGGCCTGCCACGCGGCGATGTCGCCGGTATCCGCGGTGCCGGCATAGAAGCGCGTGACGCCTTCGTCGCCAAAGCGCCTGTCGGCGACCGCGGTTGAATCACTTTCTGAGGCGATTGATTCCTTTCCCCACGCGACGGTGACAAGCGTTTGTTCCGACTTGGCAATCTCGACCTTGGCGCGAAGCTTGTAGAGCATCAGCCGGCGAATGAAATCGTCTGAAACGTCGGCACGGCATTCGATGCGGAAGGCGTTTTCGCCGGCCCGCGAGATCAGGAAGTCGAACAGGATCTTGCCCTGCGGCGTCAACAACGCACCAGGCTTGGCCTCACCATTGCCAAGCGCATCGAGATCGGTGGTCAGGATGTTCTGCAGAAAGTGCTCGGCATCCGGGCCGGAGACGGTGATGAGCGCGCGGTCTTTCAGCAGGGCAAAGGGCATGGGGCGGATAAAAGCCTGATCTTGCAAAACGGTTGGCCATTACGTAAGCCGCTGACACTCCCCCCGCAAGAGAGCATCACCATGACCTACGACCTCATCCTGACAGGCGGCACAGTGGTCAATCATGACGGCGAGGGACTGCGCGACGTCGGCGTGAAGGCGGGGCGCATCGCCGCGATCGGCGATCTGCGTCAGGCCTCGGCTGGCGAGACGATCGACTGCCGGGGCCTGCATATCCTGCCCGGCGTCGTCGACAGCCAGGTGCATTTCCGCGAGCCGGGACTGGAGCACAAGGAAGACCTGGAAACGGGTTCGCGCGCGGCGGTGCTGGGCGGTGTCACCGCCGTGTTCGAAATGCCCAACACCAACCCGCTGACCACCAGCGAGGCAACGCTTGCCGACAAGGTCCGGCGCGGCAGCGGCCGCATGCATTGCGATTTTGCTTACTGGGTTGGCGGTACCCGCGACAACGCCAGGGACGTCGGCGACCTCGAACGTTTGCCGGGGGCCGCTGGAATAAAGGTCTTCATGGGCTCGTCCACCGGCGACCTGCTGGTCGAGGACGATGAAGGTGTCGCCTCGATCCTGCGAAACACCCGCCGCCGCGCCGCTTTTCATTCGGAGGACGAGTTCCGCCTGCGCGAGCGCCTGGGCGAGCGCATCGAGGGCGACCCGTCATCGCATCCGGTCTGGCGTGACGAGATCGCCGCCTTGCGCTGCACCGAAAGGCTGGTCCGCATCGCGCGCGACGTCCGCGCCCGCATCCACGTCCTGCACATCTCGACCGCCGAGGAAATACTGTTCCTCGAACAACACAAGGATGTCGCGACCTGCGAGGCCACACCGCACCATCTGACGCTGAGCGCCGACGACTATGCGCGCCTCGGCACGCTGATCCAGATGAACCCGCCGGTGCGCGACAAGCGCCATCGCGACGGCGTCTGGCATGGCATTGCGCAGGGCATTGTCGACGTGCTCGGCTCCGACCACGCGCCGCACACATTGGCCGAGAAGGCAAAATCCTATCCGGCTTCACCCTCGGGCATGACCGGCGTGCAGACGCTGGTGCCGATCATGCTCGACCACATCAATGCCGGCCGGCTGACCCTGCAGCGCTTTGTCGATCTCTCCAGTCATGGCCCGCAGCGCATCTTCGGCATGGCCCGGAAAGGCCGCATCGCCGCCGGCTACGACGCCGACTTCACCATCGTCGACATGAAGCGGCGCGAGACCATCACCAACGCGCAGGCCGGCTCGAAAGCCGGCTGGACACCCTATGACGGCAAGCAGGTGACCGGCTGGCCGGTCGGCACCGTCATCCGCGGTCAGCGCGTCATGTGGGAAGGCGAAATCGCCACGCCAGGCCAGGGCAGGGCGGTGGAGTTCTCCGAGGCGCTGCCTGGTTAGGCAACCAGTGGCTGTGCGTCACGTCTTTGTTTTTTAAGCGTTCCACACTATGTTCAAGGCATTATGCAGGCACATAGCGCGCCTATGATTGACCCCGCCGAGTTTCCAGAGCTGCAAGCGCTCTTGTGGAATCGCGATGCCGCGCGACTGATCCCGGCCAACGAAGCATTTGCGTTGTACGAGCGCAATTGGCGCTTTGTCGATCAGACACGGCTTACGACGCGCGAGAAATTGCTTATCCAGAATCTCGCCAGCGAATTCGGTCACGGTATCCTTCTGACTGCCGGCTGAATTGTCCTCCTGTGCTGGTTTTCGCCTCGCATTTGCAACCTCAAAACCGGACATTTCGCGAGCGGAAGCCATGAAGGAATTCAGAAAGCCGGAACACAGGATTATCGCTGAAGCCCTCGCGCTTATGGACCGCGATTTCCTGACCGCAGCCCAATGCTGGTTCGGTGGCGGGACGGCGATTGTGTTGAAATTGGGCGAGTATAGGCGGTCGTTGGACGTCGATTTTCTGTGCGCGGACGTCGACGGCTATCGCCAATTGCGAATGTCAGCAGTCGAACGCGGTGTAAGGGCATTCTTTCCTGAACCAGTCGAAGCTGTACGGGATTTTCGGATTGATCAGTATGGCCTGAGGACCGTGGTAAAGTTGAGGGGGCAATTGATCAAGTTTGAAATCGTTCGTGAAGCCCGCATCCCATTGCAAGGTCGTTTCGACGACGATCTAAATGTACCTTCTTTGACCCCCTCGGACATGTTCGCCGAGAAGTTATTGGCGAATGCCGATCGATGCCAAGACCGTGCTGTCGGCTATCGCGATGCTATTGATCTGGGGATGTTGATCAGCGCCTACCGGGAGATCCCGAGCGACGCTGTAGCCAAGGCCCAGGCTGCATATGGACAGGATATCCAGCGCAAGGTTGTTTGGGTGGTTAACAAGCTTCGGGATGCGGAAGAATTGAATTACGCAGCCGAGATCCTACAGATGGAGGCTGACATGGCTTGCGGCGCCATTTCGGCTCTTCGAAATGAGAGCATTCGCATTTGGCCTGATGCTGACATCAGCGAAGAACCTGCCAGCCCGCTCAAATAGCAACATCGTCTACGATGCTTGCATCCTGGCGCAACCAGGCAGGCGATGGCTTCAATCGCCGGCCACGAAGAAGGTCCATTGTCCGGCGGGTGTGATGCCGACGCGATAGAAGATGTAGGCGCCGAACTGTTTCATGTCGTCGAAATCGCCGGCCGTGACGATCTTGAACAGCTCGACCCGCTGCTTGGCGTCGAGTTTGTCGAGCGGCAGCGCGAAGAAATACGGCCAGACATAGAGTTCCTGTGGCGTGCCCGCATCGACACGGACGTAGCCGGCGGAGAGCACCTCCTCCAGAATAGCCAGGATCTCCTGGCCGTCAGGGTCGCCCGACAGCCCGTTGAGGAAGGCGATGGCGTCGCCATCGATATCGGCAAGCGACAGTTGGGTCATGCTGTCGCCCTTGCCGATCAAGGGCCTGAGCTTCTCGATGTCGCCGCTCTTGCAGGCTTCGATGATCAGGTCATGCATGCGCCGCACCGGCTCGGGCAGCTTGCCGAGGTCGTAGACGACTTCCGGCAGGGGCGCCTCGGGATCGACACGCGGCCTGTTGCTGCCGCCATCCGATGGAGTGTCAGGCTCCGCGGCGTCGGGAGCGGCCGGTTGGCTGCTCGAAGGCGATGTCCCCACCGGGTCAGGCATGGGAACTGTGCTTCCGGGCGTTGAACTATCGCCATCCGTCGACGGTGTGACCGGCGAGGGGAGTTCTTCGTTTTTGATCTCGCTCAGTGCATAGGCAGGGCTGCTGGCCAGGCACGTCGCCAAGGCAATCGCGCCACAGCAAGCAGCGAGGCGGATGTAGAGGACAAGGCCCTTCGGCCTGCCTGACATCGGAAAATTCACTGCCCGTATCTCCCTGCTCCGGGCATGGTGCCCGATCGGCATCCAATCGTCAAAGAACCTGATATCGGTTCAGTGCCGCAGCCGCTCGGGTTCGAAGGCGCCAGCAATCACTTTTTCACGCATACGGTCCAGCAGGGCAAGGGCCGAGGTCTCGCCATTGGCGCGCAGCATTTCGCCGAATGCCGTTTCGAGTGCCGCCTCGGCAATGATCTCGGGCTCGATGCCGGCCGAAAGACCTTCCGCCCAGGCTTCGCTGTGGCTCTCAACCGCCGTCAGGCGCTTCTCTTCCCTGACCAGCGCGTCGATGTCGTTGGCAGCATGTTCCATAAGCGATGTCCACCCTTTCAAGCGGCAACCCATCAGTGTGGATCAGGCTTGATCTGTTCCATTCATAGGCAGCTCCAAGTAAGTATCTGTAAATACGACATTTTTTAGATCGTCTGTTACAGGGGCCGACTGTGTTTGGCGAAGCTGCGTTTCAACCCGGATCAAACTTAGCCGATTAGGCCGGCCTGCGGGGCGAAAACCTTCAGTTTGAGTTAATTCCGCATTCGCGTGGTAACGTTTGATTAACGCTGTTGCAGAAGTGCAACATCAGGATTGCACCAAGACTTGGACAGGCACAAGCCGGATATGGCGATCATCGGTCGCGACGGGCCTGATATCTGTTGATGGATGCTCAGTTGCCATAACGCGAGGCGATGTCGCGCGACAGCGTCTCACCTTCCTTCATATAACGGCTGATGGCTTCAGTGGCCGAAGCGGTGCACTGGGTGTAGGTGCCGCCGAAGGAACGATAGCCGCGGTTGAAGCTGGCGATGAAGCGGGCGCGGCGTTCCGGGTCAGGGTTTTCCGAATCGAGCAGTTTTTCCATCTCGTCCCGCCACTGGTCGCCTTTCTCCCCGCACAGATTGCGCAGGAAATGCAGTGACCCCAGAACTTCCGCCAGCCGCATCAGCCCCGGCTCGAACGGCGACTCGGCACTGAAGGCAGGCCGCGCCGGGACAGCCGCGCTGACAGCAAGGCAAATGGCGAGGAGTATTGACGGACGGTTCATAAATCTTCTCTGCCCGACGGCTTAGGCCGTTATCGTCTGTCGAACGGCTTAAGCCGTCATGGCTGGCGAGACAACATAAGCCTTGTGACGAAACAATTTGTCGCCTGCAAGGCGATTTTCAGTGCCGGCTCAGTGGGTCTGAAGGGGACCGAGGAGTTCCTCTGCGACCGCGAATACCGAGCCGACAAGCGGCAGCAGGGTCATCTCCTTGAGTGTATAGAAGGCGGCTGTCTCGGCGTCGTCGCTGGCCACGGCCTCGCCACCGGCATAGGCGCCGCCGAATACCGTGAGCAGATAGTCGACTGGGTGGCTGTCGTCCCTGCCGTCGATGTGGATTTCCCGAAGCGGCCGCAAGCCGGTGGCGCGCAAGCCGGTCTCTTCCATCAGTTCACGCCGTGCCGCATCCTCCAGCGTCTCGTCGCCTTCGACCTTGCCGCCGGGAAAGGCGTAGAGCCCTTGCGAAGGCGGCCTTGCCCGTTTCACGAGGAGTATGCTGTCCCCCCGCACGACGGCGACCGAGACGGCGGGAAGTGTCTTTCGTGCTTCGTTCATGATCGGGCTCATTCGCGGGCCGGTCTGTTGTGGACCGCCCGGTAAGAGGAAGCATTACCGGTTGCGCAACACCGGTTCCATAGCCACTTTCGGAGCCGAACCATTCGAAAGGCTCCATCATGTGCGGACGTTTTGCCTTGACCGCCACGCCGGACCGGACCGCCGCCTTCCTGGGCCTTGCCGAGCTCGAGGATTTCCCGGCCCGCTACAACATCGCGCCGACGCAGCCGGTCCTGATGGCGACTGCTGGCGTGCCGCGGGCTGCAGGCTCCAACCTGCCGGATCGGCAGCCGATGCTGGTGCGCTGGGGGCTCATTCCCGCCTGGGTCAAGGACACCAGGGAGTTTCCGCTGCTGTTCAACGCGCGCTCGGAAGGCGCAATCGAAAAGGCCTCGTTCAAGGCCGCCATGCGCCATCGCCGCGCGCTGGTGCCGGCATCCGGCTTTTACGAGTGGCGGCAGACCGGAGGCAAGAAGGGGCAACCCTACTGGATTCGGCCGCGGCATGGCGGGTTGGTTGCCTTTGCCGGCCTGATCGAAACCTATGCCGAGCCGGGCGGCTCGGAGATGGACACCGGCGCCATCCTGACCGTCAACGCCAACGCCGACATCGGCCATATCCATGACCGCATGCCGGTGGTGGTCGATGTCTCCGACTTTGCCCGCTGGCTGGATTGCCGCACGCTCGAACCGCGCGATGTCGCCGATCTGCTGCGGCCGGCGCAGCCCGATTTCTTCGAGGCGATTCCTGTTTCCGGCCTCGTCAACAAGGTCGCCAACACCGGACCGGAGATTCAAAAGAGGGGCGAGATCGGGCCGGAACCCGAGAAAGTCAGGCGCCAGAAACCCGGCGCGGACGACAGTCAGATGACGCTGTTCTAGCGAAGCCAGTCGGGGGTCTTTATTGTCCAGGGCGCTTGTTCGCGCCCTCGGTGTCGGCCGGGGCGCCGCTTCAGGCGGCGCGGGGCGATACGATCTTCTGCGCCGGCTTCTTCTTCTTGGCGGTGTGAAGAAGGGCGGCGACGATGGCTGCCGGACCGATCGCACGATAGTGGTTGGCCAGCGCCGGTTGCTTGGCGCGATTGGCTTCCTGCTTGCTTCGAGACATGTTTCTCTTCCCAGATAACGTTTTCGTGTATGCGACTTGGTCGCCGAATCCGACCAAATCGTGACGCTTGCTGATCTAGCCGGCGAATGTTTCATGACTGTGCCGACATGTTTAATAAAATGTTTCATTGGCTGATTCCGTGTAATCGGGCGATGCGTTTGCCAGCCCTCGCGATGTTTTTCCCGGGATCAGCGACTTGACGGCAACACTGGTCGGGGCGATAAAGCCGCCCATGAAAACGTCTTTCGCCATTTGTGGCATTTGCATTATTGGCTAGCCTCGCGCTGGTCCGGACGTTTTCGCCTCATCTTCCCCAGATTGGACAAACGCCCCGGCCAGCAGGCTGGAGTCTGATTTGCGCCTCGGCGCGGGGCTGGCTCCATCCAGACAAGAAGTTCTGAAACCGGGAAGGCTTGGAATGTCTGACGCATCGCAGGGCCTGCGCCTCTACAACACGCTGACGCGCGCGAAAGAGGACTTCGTGCCGATCGATCCGCGAAATGTGCGCATGTATGTCTGCGGCCCGACCGTCTACGACTTCGCCCATATCGGCAACGCCAGGCCGGTCATCGTCTTCGACGTGCTGTTCCGTCTGCTGCGCCATCTCTATGGCGAGACGCACGTCACCTATGTGCGCAACATCACCGACGTCGACGACAAGATCAACGCGCGCGCGTTGCGCGATTTCGGCGGCGAGATATCAGCCGGCACACTGTCGCTCAACGAAGCGATCCGGCGGGTTACCGAAAAAACCGCCGACCAGTTCCACAGGGACGTCGCCACGCTTGGCTGCCTGGAGCCGACGGTCGAGCCGCGCGCCACCGAATTCGTCGAGCCCCGCGCCGACGGCAAGGCGGACATGATCACCTTGATTCAAAGCCTGATCGGACGCGGCCATGCCTATGTCGCGGCGGGCGAAGTTCTGTTCGATACGGCGTCGATGCCGGACTATGGGCAATTGTCGAAACGCAATCTCGACGAGCAGCAGGCCGGCGCCCGCATCGCCGTCGACGCGCACAAGAAAAACCCCGGCGATTTCGTGCTGTGGAAACTGTCTTCGGCCGAAGAGCCGGGCTGGCAAAGTCCGTGGGGCAGGGGCCGGCCCGGCTGGCATATCGAATGCTCGGCCATGTCGGCTGCCTATCTCGGCGAGGTCTTCGACATCCATGGCGGCGGCCTTGATCTGATCTTCCCGCACCATGAGAACGAGATCGCCCAGTCGCGCTGCGCCCACGGCACGTCGGTCATGGCCAATGTGTGGATGCACAACGGCTTCCTGCAGGTCGAGGGCCAGAAGATGTCGAAGAGCCTCGGTAATTTCTACTCGATCCACGAATTGCTGGAGACCGACACTTTTGGTGGTCGCAAATGGCCGGGCGACGTGCTGCGGCTGGCGATGCTGATGACGCATTATCGCGAACCGATCGACTTTTCCGTGCGCAAGCTGGAGGAGGCGGAAAACACGCTGCGCAAATGGAAACGCGCGGCGGATCTGGCGCCGGCCGCGGGAAGTCGGTTGCCGGTGGAGGTGGTGGAGGCGCTGTCGGATGACCTCGCGACCTATGCGGCCTTCCAGCAACTGACCCAGCTTGCAGGCGAGGCGGCCGAATTCAGCGGCGTTGGCGAAAATGGCGCTGCGGCTTCCTTGAAAACCTCGCTCGCATTCCTCGGTTTCGACGTCGGCGCGGCTAAGGTCGACGAGGTCGCGATCGCTCAGGCCATCGCCAGGCGCCTGCAGTTCATCGCCGCGAAGAACTGGGCCGAGGCCGACCGCATCCGCGATGAACTGCTGGCCAAGGGAGTGCAGCTGAAGGACGGCAAGGACCCGGTCACCGGCGAGCGCATGACGACTTGGGAGATCAAGCGGTGAGAGTGGTTGCTGTTATGGCCGGAGTGGAGAGGTTGGCGGGCCGTAGAGAGCTGATCTCGACAGTCCAAGGTGCCGGCAGCCCGCCAAGGCTGCTGCGCTTCTGGAACGACGACGTGATCCGCGATATCGACAATGTCTGCCAGCACATCGTCATCGAGGCCGGCCTGGCCGATGCTGAAATGCCGGCGAGCGAACCGGCAACGGAGGAACTCGTTCCATGATCGACCATCTCGGCATCACCGTGTCTGATTTCGACAATTCAAAAGCCTTCTACGACAAGGCGATGGCGCCGCTGGGTGCCTCGCTGCTTTACATGGTGCCGCAGGAATACACCGGTGGCGCCAGGGTCGGCGGTTATGGCCGCGACCGGCCAGTGTTCTGGCTGAGCGCGGCCAGCGAAAAGCCCCGAGATCACCAGCACGTCGCCTTCACCGCGCGCAGCCGCGCCGAGGTCGACGCCTTCCATGCCGCCGCCCTTGCAGCCGGCGGCAAGGACAATGGCGGACCGGGCCTGCGCCCGCACTATCACCCCAACTACTACGGCGCCTTCGTCTTCGATCCCGACGGCAACAATGTCGAGGCGGTCTGCCATGATCCGGAGTGAGCCCATGGATCGGAGTGAAAGTCGATGAGCCTCGACAATCGGCCGGTCTATACGGGCGGCTGCCAGTGCGGCGCGGTGCGCTTTCGCGTCGAAGGCGCGCTTGGTGACGCCTCGGTCTGCCACTGCCGCATGTGCCAGAAGGCGAGCGGCAATTTCTACCTGCCGCTCGTCTCGGTGCGCGGCGCCAAGGTCGATTGGACGCGCGGCGAGCCCAAGCGGTTCCGGTCCTCCAATGCGGCCTGGCGTGGCTTCTGCGCCGAATGCGGCACGCCGCTGACCTTCGAGGCGCCCGACGGCATGGCGCTGGCGATCGCCGCCTTCGACGATCCGGCTGGTATCGCGCCGACCATCCAATGGGGCACGGAGGCGAAACTGCCCTACGTGGATTCCATTCCGCGATTGCCGGGCGAGGACACGATGGCGGATATGGGCTCGGCCCCCTATCTCGCCGAGCTCATCTCCTATCAGCATCCCGACCACGACACCGACCAATGGCCGCCGGAGGAAAGACCATGACCGAGACAGTCCGAACCGGCGGCTGCCAATGCGGCGCCGTGCGCTTCCGCATCAAGGGCGCGCTGGGACGCCCATCCATCTGCCATTGCCGGATGTGCCAGAAACAGTTCGGTTCCTTCTTCGGCGCGCTGGTGACGGTGCCCAAGGATGGTGTCGAATGGACCCGTGAGGAGCCCAGCTATTTCCAGTCGTCGGTCAACATCGATCGCGGCTTCTGCGCCCGGTGCGGCACGCCGCTGACCTACCGGCAGCCCGGCGGGCTCGAGATCGCCATCGGCGCCTTCGACGACCGCTCCGATCTGGCGCCGCGGATCCAGGTCAACTATGCGGCACGGCTGCCTTGGGTGGAGACGATCTTCGAGCAACCCGTCCACCAGGATCCAGACTATTACGCGCGACAGGAGCAGATCATCTCCTTCCAACATCCCGATCACGAAACGGCCAATTGGCCGCAACAGGGCCTGAAACTATGAGCTTGCGCACCCTCTATCCGGAAATCGAACCGTTCGACTCGGGCATGCTCGACGTCGGTAATGGCCATCAGGTCTATTGGGAGCGGTCGGGCACCAAGGGCGCCAAGCCGGCGGTGTTCCTGCATGGCGGGCCGGGCGGCACCATTTCGCCAAAACACCGGCGGCTGTTCGACCCCAAGCTTTACGATGTCATCCTGTTCGATCAGCGCGGCTGCGGCAAGTCGACGCCGAATGCCTCGCTGGAGGCCAACACGACCTGGCATCTCGTTGCCGACATCGAACGCCTGCGCGAAATGGCCGGCTTCGATAGATGGCTCGTGTTCGGCGGTTCCTGGGGCTCGACACTGGCGCTCGCCTACGCCGAGACACACCCTGATCGCGTCAGCGAACTGGTGGTGCGCGGCATCTATACGCTGACCCGCGCTGAGCTTGAATGGTATTATCAGTTCGGCGTCTCAGAGATGTTCCCCGACAAGTGGGAACGTTTCCTGGCGCCGATTCCCGAGGCCGAGCGCGGCGACATGATGGGCGCCTACCGCAAGCGGCTGGTCGGCTCCGACCGCAAGATGCGGATCGAGGCCGCCCGCGCCTGGAGCCTCTGGGAAGGCGAGACGATCACCCTGCTGCCGGAGCCTGAAACCAGCGGTCCCTTTGGCGAGGACGACTACGCCGTCGCCTTTGCCCGCATCGAGAACCACTATTTCGTCCACGCCGGGTGGCTGGAGGAGGGGCAGTTGCTGCGCGATGCCGGAAAGCTCAAGGACATTCCGGGCACCATCGTCCATGGCCGCTACGACATGCCGTGCCCGGCGCGCTACGCCTGGGCGCTGCACAAGGCCTGGCCCAAGGCGGACTTTCATCTGATCGAGGGTGCCGGCCATGCCTATTCGGAGCCGGGCATCCTCGATCAGCTGATCCGCGCGACGGACAAATATGCAGGTAAATGACAGTGCCTGACTGCGCTCTGCTACGACTTTTCGAGCTATGGCCATGACAAAACAACGCCTCTATCTCTTCGACACCACACTGCGCGATGGCCAGCAGACGCCGGGCATCGACTTTTCGGTCGAGGACAAGATCGCGATTGCCAAACTGCTCGACGAGTTCGGCTTCGACTATGTCGAAGGTGGCTATCCCGGCGCCAACCCGACCGATACCGCCTTCTTTCAGCAAAAGCGCACGGCACGCGCCAAATTCGTCGCTTTCGGCATGACCAAGCGGGCTGGGGTCTCCGCCTCCAACGATCCGGGACTGGCGGCACTCGTCCAGTCGAAATCGGACGCCATCTGCTTCGTCGCCAAGAGCTGGGATTACCATGTTCGCGTCGCGCTCGGTTGCACCAACGAGGAGAACCTCGAGTGCATAAAGGTGTCCGTCGAGACATCAGTCGCTTCGGACAAGGAAGCAATGGTCGATTGCGAGCATTTCTTCGACGGCTTCAAGGCCAACCCGGACTATGCGCTTGCCTGCGCGAAGACAGCTTATGATGCCGGCGCGCGCTGGGTGGTGCTTTGCGACACCAATGGCGGCACGCAGCCCTCCGAAGTGCGGGCAATCGTTGAAAAGGTCATCGCCGCGGGCATCCCGGGCCAGCATCTCGGCATCCACGCCCATGACGACACCGGCCAGGCGGTGGCCAATTCCCTTGCCGCCGTCGAAGCCGGCGTGCGTCAGATCCAGGGCACGCTGAACGGCATTGGCGAGCGCTGCGGCAACGCCAATCTGATCTCCATCGTGCCGACGCTGGCGCTGAAGCCGGCTTTCGCCGACCGCTTCGAGACTGGAATTTCAGCCGAATCGCTGACCGGCATCTCAAGGCTGTCCCGCGCCTTCGACGAATTGTTGAACCGTGCCCCGGAAGCGCAGGCCCCCTATGTCGGCTCGTCCGCCTTTGCCACCAAGGCCGGCATTCATGCTTCCGCGCTTGCCAAGGAGCCGGCGACTTATGAGCACGTGCCGCCGGAATCCGTGGGCAACCGTCGCCGCGTCATGGTCTCTGACCAGGGCGGCAAGGCCAATTTCCTCGCCGAGTTGAAGCGGCGCGGCATCGATGTGCCGAAGGACGATCACCGGCTCGACGCCCTGATATCCGTGGTCAAG
Organism: Mesorhizobium sp. M8A.F.Ca.ET.218.01.1.1; assembly: GCF_004791165.1. Lineage (GTDB taxonomy): Bacteria > Pseudomonadota > Alphaproteobacteria > Rhizobiales > Rhizobiaceae > Mesorhizobium. Next base: position 249,430 of record NZ_SRUZ01000003.1, read on the forward strand.
GAGCGTGAGGCGTCGGGCTATGCCTATGAGGGCGCCGACGCCTCCTTCGAACTCCTGGCGCGCAAGATGCTGCATGGCCTGCCCGAGTTCTTCCACGTCACCTCGTTCCGCTGCATGATCGAGCGCCGCTTCGATGCCAACGGACAGTTGAAGACGGTATCGGAAGCGGTGGTCAAGGTGCTGGTCGAGGGCGAGGAGAAGATGTCGGTGGCCGAGGGCCATGGCCCGGTCAACGCGCTCGACATCGCGCTCCGCAAGGATCTCGGCAGATACCAGAACGAGATCGCCGATCTCGAACTCGCCGACTTCAAGGTGCGTATCCTCAATGGCGGCACCGAGGCCATCACCCGCGTGCTCATCGAATCGCATGACGGCACCGGCGCCCGCTGGTGGACGGTCGGTGTCTCCGAAAACATTATTGACGCATCGTTCCAGGCGCTGATGGATTCAATCATCTACAAGCTGATGAAGAACCGCGAGATGGCGGGGCTGGTGGCTGCGGAGTAAGTTGAACCATCAGCGAAAGTCCATTGATCCATCAGAACTTTGCGATGGTCTTGCCAAGGTTACTGGGCCATAGCGTTGGGCCATGGCCGCTGAAGCAATTGCCTCCGATACAGATTCAAAAGCCCGCCGCGGCTTCTTGCTGGCGCTGGGCGCTTATCTCTTGTGGGGGTTGCTGCCCTTCTACATGAAGGCGGTGGCGCATCTGCCGCTTGCCGAGGTCATTGCACATCGCATCGTCTGGTCGCTGCCGATTGCCGCGGCGGTCCTGGTCTGGGCCGGCCGCACGGCCGATTTCAAGGCGGCGATCCGCTCGCCCCGTACCATCGCCATGGCGGCGCTGACGGCGGCGTTGATTTCGGTAAACTGGGGCATTTACGTCTGGGCGATCGCCGTCGACCGCACCGTCGAGACAGCCCTCGGCTATTACATCAACCCGCTGGTCAACGTCGTGGTCGGCGCGCTGCTGCTTGGCGAACGGCTCGACCGGCTGCAGATCGCGGCGGTGGCGCTTGCCGCGGTTGCCGTCGCCGTACTGACGATCGATGGCGGCAAGCTGCCCTGGGTGTCGCTGGCGTTGGCGTTTTCCTTCGCCGCCTACGGCTTCTTCCGCAAGACGCTGCCGATCGGCCCCAGCCAGGGTTTCCTGCTCGAAGTGCTTTTGCTGTCGGTGCCGGCGCTGGGCTACATCGTCTTCCTGATCGCCACCGGACAGGACCATTTCGTCTCCAGCAATGGCACCGACACCGCGCTGCTCATCGGCTGCGGGCCGGTGACCGCCGTGCCGCTGCTGCTGTTCGCCTTCGGCGCCAAGCTGCTGCGCCTCTCGACCATCGGCATCATGCAGTACATAGCGCCGACCATGGTGTTTCTGATTGCCGTGCTGATCTTCGACGAGCCGTTCGGCACAACGCAGGCTATCGCCTTTGCCCTGATCTGGGCGGCGCTTGCGATCTATTCCTGGTCCATGCTGGCGACGGCGCGCCGGGCTACATCTGTCCGAGCCGTCTGACGAAAAGATAGGTCGCGCCCGCGATCAGCAGCGATACGGCGGTGACCACCCAGAAGCCCAATGGGGTGTTGACCAGCGGCAGGCCGCCGACATTCATGCCAAACAGGCCCGAGATGATGGTCATCGGCAACAGCACCGCCGTCATCACCGAGAGCACATAGAGCAGCCGGTTCGACTGCGTCGTCAGCTTGGCCATCAGCTCGTCCTGCAGCAACCGCGTGCGCGCCTGCAATTGCTCGCCGTCATAGTGCAGCGTCTGGGCGCGGTGCGAAAGCCGCGCTGCCATGTCGTTGATCGAATCCGGCAGGTCGTTGCGGTGCGAATGGTCGAGGTGGCGAAACAGATTTGTCAGCGTCGCCATCTGCCGGTGGATGACCACCAGGTGCCGGCGCGCATCGACCAGCGCCTGCCGCTCATTGTGCCATGCGTCGCAGACGATACGGTCCTCGATGCCGTCGAGACTGTCGCTGAGTGACGCCAGTTCCGTCGCCATGCCGTCGAACGACTGCCCGACGACAGCCTCGATCAGCTCGGCCGGCGAGCGGAACTTGCGCGATCCGTTCTCGATCGCCTTGCGGATGTTGTCGACCGATTGCAGCGGTTGCTTGCGGGCGCCGACCAGCATCGTGTCGTTGAGGGCGAAGCGGAAATGACCAAGCCCGCCGGCTTCCGCCGAATAATCATGGCGCAGGTCCGGCAGATCGCCGTAGAGCCAGTCATCCTCGAGGTCGATATGGCAGCCATGGCTGGCGCCCAGGAAGGCTTCGCGCACCGGCGCCGGCAAGGCCTTATCGGCGCCGATCTCGTGGCGGGCGCGCATGTCGGAAAGCTGGTAGCTGCGCCATGTCCAGTGCGCGGCGGCGGCATCCCTGGTGCGCGCGCCCTCGGCGGTAAAGTGGTAGATGAAGAACAGCCCGTGCTCATCTGGCAGGTAAGGCGACAGGTCGGTGCCTTCGGCGGGGAGGGCGATATTCATGGCGGCTTCGCCGGTCTCTGATGCGGTCGGGGTCGCGGGGGGCGGCCAGGTCCGATTTCTAGCATGGCATCCCCGATTTAGTGTGACTGTTTCGTGACGGCGCGCGTTCCTACAGGACGCTGGTGATCCCGCCATCCACCAGCAGTGTCTGTCCGCTCACGAAACTGGCGGCGTCGGAAGCCAGGAACACGGCGGCTCCAGCAAGCTCCTGCACCTCGCCCCAGCGCCGCATCGGCGTGCGGCCCGTCAGCCAGGCGGAGAATTTCTCGTCGGCGACCAGCGCGGCGTTGAGCTCGGTCCTGAAATAGCCCGGCGCGATTGCGTTGACGCGCACGCCGTGCTGGCCCCATTCGCCGGCCATCGACCTGGTCAGCATGGTGATGGCGCCCTTGCTCGCCGCGTAAGGCGCGATCGAAGGGCGCGCGAGCACGCTCTGCACCGAGGAGACGTTGATGATCGCTCCCCTTTGGCGAGCGATCATGCCCTTTACGACGGCCCGGCTCACCTTGAACACGCCGTCCAGGTTGGTGGCCATCAGCGCGTCCCAGTCGGCGTCGCTAAAGCTTTCCAGCGGCGCCCGGCGCTGGATGCCCGCATTGTTGACCAGGATGTCGATCGGTCCGGTGCCCGTTTCCGCTGCCGCGACCGCCTTGTCGACCGACTGTGTGTCGGTCACGTCGATGACCGCTTCCGCGATCGAATGGCCCGCGGCGCGCAGCCTGTCTGCGGCCACTTTCAGATCGTCGGCCTTGCGGCCGCCGATCGTGACGCGAGCGCCGGCGCTCGCAAGCGCTTCCGCGAAGGCCAGGCCCAGGCCGCGGCTGGCGCCGGTTATGAAGGCATGCTTGCCTTCGAGGCCGAACAGGCGGCCGAGATAGTCAGTCGAATGCAATTTGCACCTTTATCGGTCGCGATCTGTCGCCCGCCAGCGCGAAGGCCCGTCTGGCCTCGGCAAGCGGCAGCACCAGCGTGCCGCGTGACTTGATGACATGCAAGGCGCTTTGTCGCCTTGGCGCCCGGCTGGCGGCCTCGGTTGTCGCGGCCGTCAGCCTCAGCGCTTCGGCCCGAACCCCGGATAGGGGTTGAGCGGCACGATCGCGGCAATATCCATCATGCCGGCCTTGACCAGCGGCAGAGTGGCGAGATGGCCGCGCACATCGGCGTCGCTGCCGGCTTCGAACATCATGCCGCTGCCGGGAATGTCGCCGCGATTCCAGATCTGGCGCACGGAGCCTTCCGCATAGAGGGTGCGGCGCTGTTCGGCCTCGTCAGGCAGAACGGGTGCGAAATCCGCGTCGGTGAACTTTTCCGTGTTGCGGGTGAGAAGGGCAAGGAATTGCATTTCGATCTCCTGTTGTCAGTGGTTGATGGCAGGAGATATCGCGCCGCATGGTCAGACTGTCCAAGACTGATTAGGCTAAAGTTGAGACCTGAGAGGACTTGGGTTTCGAGGAGCAAAAATGTTCGACCTGCGCCAGATCAGATATTTCGTCACCGTCGCCGAAACCGGCAATGTCGGTCGAGCCGCCGAATTGCTGCATATCTCGCAATCGCCGCTCAGCCGGCAGATCATGCAGCTGGAGCAACAGCTTGGCGTCGCCCTGTTCGAGCGGGCAAAGCAGCGCGTTCATCTCAATGCCGAGGGCCGCGCCTTCCTGACCGAGGCCCGTGCCTTGTTGTCGAATGCGAGCCGGTTGGAGGAGCTTGGCCGCAACCTGGCCAGCGGTTCCACCGGGCGCCTTGCCATCGGCTATGTCGAGGGTGCGGTTCATGCCGGGCTTGTCGCCGGCATGCTGCGCCAGTTCCGCCGCGACCGGCCGGATTTTCACCTGCAGCTGAGAAGCCTGCGCTCGGCGGCGCAGATGGAGGGGCTTCGGCAGCGCTCGCTCGATCTTGGTCTGGTGTATTCTCCCGCGGCTGCCGACGATCCCGATATCGCCAGCACGCCGCTGCGCCACGAGCCGCTGGTGCTGGCCATTCCCGAAGACGATCCGCTGGCCGATGTGGCTGATATCCAGCCGCACCATCTCGACGGCCGCGTCTGGATCACCGTGGTGCGCCAGCCCGACGACACCAATCGTGGCCAGTTCCTCGCCGCTTGCGCCGAGGCTGGCTTCGTACCCGATATCGCTTATGAAACGGCCGACCCGCTGACCTCGCTCGGCCTTGTCAGCGCTGGCCTTGGTCTCGCCACCGTGCAGGCAAGCCTGCGCACTGCCGCGCCGCCCTCGATCCTGTTCCGCGACATGCCGTGGTTCGGGCGCATGGTTTCCATTCATCTCGCCTGGCGACGGCAGGACCGGCGCGCGGTTATCGCCGATCTGCGGGAGGCTGCTCGGAGGGAGGGGAGTAGGGAGTAGGGGAAAAGCGTGCGCTCGGGCAATGCAAACGTACTGCCCCCTAGCTCTACATCTTGTCGATCACCGACTGGACGCCTTCCGTCGGTGCGTCGACCGACGACCCGGCCACCATGATGGCGGCGACGATGGCCTCGGGGTCGTTGACGACCAGCGGCTTCACACGCTGAGCGGTGTGAATGAAGCCTTCCCCAGCCATGTGATCAAGCAACGCCGTCATCGGGTCCCAGAATCCGTTGACATTGCCGAAGACGATCGGCTTGCGGTGATGGCCGAGCTGCGCCCAGGTCATGATCTCGACGATTTCCTCGACTGTGCCTATGCCGCCGGGCAGCGCCACAAAGGCGTCGGATTTCTCGAACATCTTATGTTTGCGCTCGTGCATGTTGTCGGTGATCAACAACTCGTCGAGCCGGTCAAGCGCGGTTTCGGTGGCTTCCCTGTTGATGAGGAAGCGCGGAATGATGCCGGTCACCTTGCCGCCGGCCTTGAGCGCGCCTTCGGCGACAGCGCCCATGATGCCTTTGGTGCCGCCGCCATAGACCAGCCGCAGCCCTGCCTTGGCAATTGAGCGTCCAAGCAGATGGCCGGCCTTGACATAGATTTCATCGCGGCCCGGAGACGAGCCGCAATAGACGCAGACGGATCGAATCGTGTTCATACGGATGATTGGTGATTGGGTCTGGAAGCCTGGTCAAGCCCAAAGGCTGACAAGGGCGGGCTTTTTCTTGTCGGCTTTGGCAAAACACGCTAGACCGGCGTTAGGTGGCTAAGGGGTAGGGAAATATGGCAATTAATCCATTGAAGGCGTTCCTGTTCGCGGCGGGTGGGACCGTCGCGGCGGCGGGAACCGCCTATGTATCGGGCGCGCTCGACCCGTATCTTCATCCCGCGCCGCCGGCGCAAGTGGCGGCCTTGACGCCGCCCGCGGCGCCGAAACCCGCCGACCCCGGCACGGAAGGGCGGCTGCCGGCTCCGGCGGTGCCGGCCGCTCCGGCCGCGGCACCCCAGGCGACAGCCCCGGCAGCACCCGCAACCGATGCGGCGGCGCCTGCGGCGCCCGCGACGGCGGGTCCGATCGCGCCGACTTTCGACGTCGTGCGCGTCGAGAGCAACGGCTCGATCGTCGTTGCCGGCAAGGCGGTGCCCAACTCGAAGGTCGAAATCCTCAACGGCTCAACGGTGATCGGCTCGACGGTGGCTGGTCCCGATGGCGCCTTTGTCATCGTGCTCGACGATCCGCTGAAGCCCGGCGACTATACGATCGCGCTGCGTTCGACCGTCGGCACGGTCGTGACCGCCTCGGCGCAGACTGCCGTGGTCTCGGTGCCCGCGAATGCGGCTGGCCAGGTGCTGGCCATGGTCGAGGAGCCGGGCAAGCCGGCCGAACTGTTGACGGTTCCGACACCCGAGACAAAGCCGGCGCCGGCAACCGGCGACCAAGCTGCTGAAGCGCCCGCGACGGTCGCTCCAGCGCCCGCCGCGCCGGCGCCGACCGCGCCAGCCGTGGTTGAGGCACAACCCGCTCCGGCGGCACCGGCCGCGCCGGCTGTGGCTGAACCCAAGATCGTCGTCGAGGCGGTCGAAATCGACGGCAACAAGATTTTTGTCGCCGGCCTCGCCGATCCGGGCCGCAAGGTGCGCGCCTATGCCAACGACATTCTGCTCGGCGACGCACAGACGTCGCCGGACGGCCATTTTCTGGTCGAGGCGACGCGCGACATTCCGGTCGGCAGCTATACCATCCATGTCGACGGCCTCGATGCCGACGGCGTGAAGGTGGTGGCTCGCGCCGCCGTACCCTTCGAGCGCGAGCCGGGCGAGGCGGTCGCCGCCGTTGCCCCAGCCGGGACCAAGCCGGCCGAGACCAAGCCGGCAGAGACCAAGCCCGCTGCGCCTGCTGCCGCGGAGGCACCAGCCGCTGCGGCGCCTGCTGTTGCCGCTGCTGCTCCGGCGGAGTCCGCACCAGCCGCAGAGGCCCCGGCACCGGCCGTTGTCGCGGCAGCCACGCCGCCAAGCGACGTGCCCGAAGTCGTGTCGCCCAAGCTCGAACATGCCGACGGCGCGGTCGTCATTCGGCGTAACGATACGCTGTGGCGGATTTCAAGGCGCGTCTATGGTCACGGCGTGCGCTACTCCACCATATACCTCGCCAACCAGGACCAGATCAGGAATCCGAACCGCATCTGGCCGGGGCAGGTATTCAAAGTCCCGGAAAAGTCGAAGGAAGGTGAAGCCGCCGACCTCAAGGCGATGGGCGAGCAGGCGACCACTGCACCGGCGAAGACGCAATAGCGAGAGATCGGCAATTCCGGCGATCTACCCATCGGCCTAGCTTGCCCTGTCATCGCTCATCGTCTATCGCCGATGAACGATGACAGAATACATCCCCGTATCAGACCACGCCGCCTCGGCGGCGCCTGGCTGCATGCCGGACAGCCGCCTTGTCGCGGCGCGGTTCGCAGCGCTTGCGCATCCGGCGCGGATCGAGATACTGAGGCATCTGTCCGCCAGCAATTCCTGCTGCTGCCGTGAGGTTGTCGACCATTTCGATCTGGCGCAGTCGACCATCTCCCAGCATCTGAAAATATTGGTCGAGGCCGGCCTTGTCCGCTTCGAGCCCGATCGTCAACGATCGCGCTATGCCGTCGATCGCGCGGCACTTGCCGACGTATCGGCGTCGCTCGGCGCGCTCATCAATTCCTGCTGCTCCGGCCGCTGATCCTCTCACCCAAAAGGCAAGAAAAGTGGCCGAAAAAACCGTCTCCGCCGACACCTCGACACTCACGACATTGCGTAACCTCTGGCCCTATATGTGGCCGGCCGACCGCGCCGACCTTAGGGCGCGGGTGACCTGGGCGACGCTGTTGCTGGTCGTGGCCAAGGTGACGCTGGTCGCCGGTCCCTATTTCTTCAAATGGGCAACCGATGCGCTGGCGGGAGGCTTCAAATCGCCCCCGCCGCTGCCGTCGTTCATGCTCGCCCCGGTGATGCTGGTCATTGCCTATAATGTGCTGAGGCTTGTCCAGCTCGGCTTCAACCAGCTGCGCGACGCTCTCTTTGCCCGGGTCGGCCAGCATGCGGTGCGTCAGCTCGCCTTCCGCACCTTCGTGCACATGCATCAGCTGTCGCTGCGTTTTCACCTGGAGCGCCGCACCGGCGGCCTGTCGCGCATCATCGAGCGGGGCACCAAGGGCATCGAGACGATCGTGCGCTTCATCATGCTGAACACGGCGCCGACGATCCTCGAATTCGCGCTGACCGCCGGCATATTCGGTTTCACCTATGGCTGGAAATACGTGGCCGTGGTGGCGATCACCGTCTGCCTCTACGTCTGGTTCACGGTCAAGGCGAGCGACTGGCGCATCTCGATCCGCCGCGACATGAACGACAGCGACACCGACGCCAACACCAAGGCGATCGACTCGCTGCTCAATTTCGAGACGGTCAAGTATTTCACCAATGAGCGCATGGAGGCCGAGCGCTTCGACCGCTCGATGGCGCGTTACGAGATCGCCGCCACCAAGACCTGGACCTCGCTCGGCTGGCTGAACTTCGGCCAGGGCTTCATCTTCGGCGTCGGCACGGTCGTCGTCATGTGCATGTCGGCGCTGGAGGTGCAGGCCGGCACCCAGAGCGTCGGCGATTTCGTTTTCATCAATGCCATGCTGGTGCAGCTTTCCGTGCCGCTCAACTTCATCGGCTTCATCTATCGCGAGATCCGGCAAGGGTTGACCGACATCGAGCACATGTTCGATCTGCTCGACGTGCCGCAGGAGATCGTCGACAAGCCCAACGCCAAGCCGCTGGCCGTGAGCGCCGGCAAGGTCGAGTTCCGCGACGTCCACTTCTCCTACGATCCGAACCGCAAGATCCTGAAGGGCGTCTCCTTCGAGGTGCCGGCCGGCAAGACCGTTGCCATTGTCGGGCCGTCGGGGGCGGGCAAGTCGACCATCTCGCGGCTGCTGTTCCGCTTCTACGACGTGCAGGGTGGCCAGGTGCTGATCGATGGCCAGGATGTGAGGGATGTGACGCAGGACAGCCTGCGCGCGGTGCTCGGCATGGTGCCGCAGGACACGGTGCTGTTCAACGACACCATCGCCTACAACATCCGCTACGGCCGTGTCAGCGCCGGCGAGGAGGAGGTGCGCAAGGCCGCCGAACTCGCCCAGATCGGACCGTTCATCGAGAAGCTGCCGGACGGCTACAAGTCGATGGTCGGCGAGCGCGGGCTGAAACTTTCCGGTGGCGAGAAGCAACGCGTGGCGATCGCGCGCACCATCCTGAAGGCGCCGCCCATCCTGATGCTCGACGAAGCCACTTCGGCGCTCGACAGCCACACCGAACAGGAGATCCAGGCCGCGCTCGACCTGGTCAGCAAAGGCCGCACCACCATCGTCATCGCCCACCGCCTGTCGACGGTGATTTCGGCCGACGAGATCATCGTGCTCAAGGATGGCCAGATCGCCGAGCGCGGCACCCATGTCGAGCTGATGCGAAAGCACGGCCTCTACGCCTCGATGTGGGACCGCCAGCGCGAGGCGACCGAGGCCGAGGAGCGGCTGCGCATTGCCCGCGAAAGCGACGAACTGGGTGTCGTCGTGCGCAGGCGCACGTCGGAAGTGTCGTAGTCGGTGGAGTGCCAATCTCCCCCCTTGTGGGGGAGATGCCCGGCAAGGCAGAGGGGGGCTGTCCCGCGGTCATCTCCGGTTTCTTTCGGAGCAGGCGCCGCTGTCTGGGCCTTTCCACAAATCAATCGAGAATCCTGCTTGACCTCAACTTAAGTTGAGATTGTAGACCGTCGCTCGAGAGCCGCGAAACAGCATCCTCGAGGACGAGACAAATGGATATGAGCGTTACGAATCAGAACGTTAACGGCAGCAGCGTGTTCAGGGTCGACAAGTTCGTCGTACCCGCCGCCGCGCGCGAGGAGATCCTTAGCAAGGTCAGGACGACACACGAATTGCTGCGCCAGCAGCAGGGTTTCGTGCAGGATTTCCTGCTAGAGCAATTTTCGGGGCCAGGTGAATTCAATCTGGTGACGATCGTCGAATGGGAAAGCCAGGCGGCCGTCGACAAGGTCGTGCCGATCGTCAAGGCGGCGCAAGAACGCGTTGCCTTCAACCCGCAGGAGACGCTCGCCCGGCTCGGCGTCAGGGCCGACATCGCCAACTATCAGCGGGTTCCTGGGCTCTAGCCCGGCCAGCCGACACCGGGTGCCGGCGCTTTAATGCCGAGCACTTGGCCGGTGCGGGCATCGCTGACCATGTGCTCGAAGCCGCGCCATTCGGCGGCGGTGATGAATAGCGTTTTCCTGTCCGCACCGCCCAGCATGCAGGCAAAGCAGCCGCGATCGGCGGTGACGGTCTGCAAGACGTCGCCGCCTTCGCGCACCCGCACGCAGTGTTTGTTGGGCACGTCGGCGTACCAGGCCGCCCCTTCGGCATCGAGGCAGATGCCATCGGGATATCCGTCTAGCGCGGCCCAGACGCGCCGATTGGACATAGTGCCGTCGGCGGCGATGTCGAAACCGGTGAGCCGGCTGGCATGGGATTCGGCGATGATCAGCGTCTTGTTGTCGGGCGTCACCGCCATGCCATTGGCGAAGGCGATGCTGTCAGCCACTTGGCCGATCGTGCCCTCCGGCGTGATCAGCACGATGGTGCCGGGGCCGAAATGCTCGCCGGCAGCCGGCGCCGGCCCGCCGCCATTGACATAGATGTTGCCGCGTCCATCGACGACGATCTCGTTCCATGGGCTTTTGGAGAGGGCTCGCAGATCGGCATGGGTGACGAGCGAGCCATCGGCTTCCTGCCGCAACAGCAGGCCTTCGCGGCCCGCGATCACCAGCAGCCGGCCATCCGGCAGCCAGTCGATGGAGTAGGGCAGCACGGCCGGGATGGTGAGCATGACCTCGCTCTTGCCGCCTTCGTCCACAGCGATGATCTCGCCGGTGCCCCAGTTGCAGACCCACAGGCGTCCGTCATGCCAGCGCGGCGATTCGCCGAAGGCGAGACCGGTGGCAATGAGACGCTGGGGAAGCGGGTGAAGAGCGTGGTTCTGCATAGCGAGGAACTCCTTGTTGGACGACGGCTTGCAAGACGGCGTCGTCTCATCAAGGACGGGCGGGGGATGGGTGTCCCGACTTCAGCGTCAGCATTTTCGTTGGCCGGAACGCTGCCCCTCACTTTGAGGTCCCGATAGCTCAGGTTTGAATTCCTATATCCCATTGTGCTGCCGATATTGTTTCGTCACAATAACCCGTGGGAAGTTTTTCCTAGCACTTAGGGATTTTTGAATGTTTGGCTTTTTCTCCAGAATATCCAAGAGAATCGCCCAGGCTTCGTCTGGTGTCCAGTCTCCAGCAGCGAGGCATGCATCGAGACCCCGGTTCTTGTTGCCGGTGATCGTGCCCCGGTCGATCGTAGATGAGGCGAACGAAGAACCTTTCGAAGTCGTCTTCGCTGTTGAGAAGTTCATCCAAAGCATGGTTTCCGAGGGGCTTTACCGTAAATGGGAGATTAACCCGAAGGCGATGCAGGTCTCCCATGCTGATTTGTATTCGGCGGAGGTAAAGAACGGTGGCCATAGTCAATTCATCCATAATGCCGGCGAGGAGTTCGACGCTATGGTTGCAAACGCCCGCGCGGCTCTGACGGCCATTGGCGCAAAAGGGCAATTGGCGGCTCTCGAAAAGATGTCCACCTGGGTCGCCGATCACCCTGACGAGGCCGAAGAACAGACTGGCTTCGAGGGCGGCCGCGACGATTTTCTCGATACACTTGACCATGCGTTCTACGACGCCGACGAAGCTTCACCAATGATCGAGCTGTTGGCGCGCTGGATCGTGTCCTGGCCTGACCTGCGAGTTGTCGAAGACGAGACCTTCGATGAGGCCATACTTCAGTTGGCAATGGCCAATCCTCGTCGTGAACCTCGGCTCCTCCATCAATCGATCGCCGAGCTGGTCGGTCAGATGATCAGCGCTCGGAACGTGGGAGTCAGTCTCGCTTGCGCCAATGCAACGCCGCCGGAGGTCAGATTGTTGCTGGGCATGGCCAGGATGCTGGATGTCGATGGCGAGAAGCAATTGGTTTTTCAACTCCGGACCAATTCGAATGAGCCTCGCCTGTGCGTTGCAACGGGCAGCCACGCAGCATTTTATGAGTGCATACCTCCAGAGGCACCAGCGATTATTCGCCCCGGTGAAAACCTATTCACAGCCGGCGCGCCGCGCGTTGGCCGCAGGCTCGGGTACGCGGACGGGCAAATGGTAGCAAAAGTGATTGAGCTAGCGGAGGAGTATCATGCGCCGGTTGCCGTCGATCTTCTGTTGCGAAAGATTGGGGTCGATCCGACCAAGGCTATCGTTTCGGCGAATTCGGTCGTTCAGCGTGCGGAGGGGCCGGTTGTGAATTGGGTGGTGATGGCTGGTGGTCACGCTTTTCTCTTCCAGTCGTACCCGGATCGTGGCGTGCTGCTCCGCGGCGACCACGAAGAAAGTCTTGCGGAGGTTCATCGAAATGAGCTTCAGGAGTATTTTGACCTCACCGCGGCAGCTGGCGAATAAATTGTTCGTGGTGGATCCGAGCAGGCCCTTCAGCTGCCATTGCTTACTCGAGAAGAACACTTCATCGGCGTGGCGGCGCTGAGCGATGCCACTTGCCGGTGCCGCTCTGCTCGACGACCAGCACGGGTCGCCATCGCGGCGAAAGCTGGCGACAAACTCGCGCCGCCGATTGTCGCGTTGCGGGCAGGGGGTGTTTCCGCTATTGAGGCCGGACCTGAAACAGGGACCGCCCCCAGCCCATGAGCCTTGTCGACACGGTCAAGAACGCGTTCGTACCGATCCATCGCGAAGGCTATCCCTTCATCGCGGCCTTTGGCGCGGCGACGCTGTTCCTCGGCTATTTCTCCTCGATCCTGTTCTGGGTCGGCCTGATCCTGACCGCCTGGTGCGTCTATTTCTTCCGCGATCCCGAGCGCGTCACGCCTGTCGACGATCGCCTGGTGGTAAGCCCCGCCGACGGCATCATTTCGGCGGTGGGGCCTGCCGTGCCACCGCGCGAGCTTGGCCTCGGCAATGTCGAGATGACCCGCATCTCCGTGTTCATGAACGTCTTTTCCTGCCACGTGAACCGCTCTCCGGTGCGCGGCCGCATCGCCAAGATCGAGCATCGCCCTGGAAAGTTCCTCAATGCCGAACTGGATAAAGCGAGCACCGAAAACGAGCGCAATGGGCTGGTCATCGAGAGCCCCAACGGTACGGTGGCGGCAGTCCAGATCGCCGGCCTGGTGGCGCGCCGCATTGTCTGCTGGACCGAGGCCGGCGCTTCGATCGGCACCGGCGAGCGTTTCGGCCTGATCCGTTTCGGCTCGCGTGTCGACGTGTTCCTGCCTTTGACCGCCACGCCGCGCGTTGCCGTCGGCCAGACGGCCGTCGGCGGCGAAACGGTGCTGGCCGAATTCGGCGGCATCGCCGGCACGCCCCTCGTACGGATTTCCTGACCGGTGGGCACGCAGTATAAAAAATTCGAGGCCCATGCCAGCGGCGGTCCCCGCATCCGCGAGATCCCGATGCGCATGGTGCTGCCCAACCTCGTCACCGTGCTTGCCATCTGCGCCGGCCTGTCCGGCATCCGCTTTGCCTTCGAAAACCGCTTTGAAACCGCCGTTGTCATGGTGCTGCTTGCCGCCTTCCTCGACGGCATCGACGGTCGCCTGGCACGAATGCTGAAAGCCACCTCCAAATTCGGCGCGCAGATGGATTCGCTGGCCGACATCGTCAATTTCGGTGTCGCGCCAGCGCTGGTGCTTTATGCCTTCCTGCTCGACCGTGCCGGCTCGCCGGGCTGGATCGCGGCACTTTTGTTCGCGATCGCCTGTGGTTTGCGGCTGGCGCGCTTCAACGTGCTCGACGACGAGAAGGCCGAGCGCCCGATATGGCAGAGTGAATATTTCGTCGGTGTGCCGGCGCCTGCTGGCGCCGTGCTGGTGATGCTGCCGCTCTATCTCTATTTCCTGCGCCTTGGGGCGGAGCCCAGCCGGCCGGCCGCCTTCGTCGCCACCGGCTTCACCATCCTGGTCGCCTTCCTGCTGGTCAGCCGGTTGCCGGTCTATTCCGGCAAGAGCGTCAAGATCCCTGGCGACAGGGTGCTGCCGGTCATCCTCGCCGTCGTGCTCTATATCCTCCTGCTGATGACCTATCCCTGGTACACGCTGACGGCATCGGTCGCGGGCTATCTGATCTTCCTGCCGTTTTCCGTGCGTGCCTACTCCAAGCGCGCCAGGCTGGAAGGCGAGAAGGTGCCGCCTTCGGATATAGGTTAGGGTCGCAGACCACGGACCAACAAATCGGTCCAGGCGGACGCGAAGCGTTCGTCGCTGACCTCGATCGAGCGCTCGGCCCAGATCGCTTCGAAGACGCGGAACATGGCGACGCTGCCGACGATGACGGCGGAGACCGCGTCGCTGTCATGGGGACGCAGTTCGCCCTGGCGCTGGCGCTCCCGCAACCATTCGGCGACTGCGTGGTACGTGCTCTGCATGATCTCGCCACGCGCCGAGGCTTTCAATTCCGGAAAGGGCTCAAGATCGCGCCACAGGATTCTGAGCACGTCGCGATTCGCGCCGAGTTTTTCCAGCATGCTCTCCACGATCCGCCGCGCCCCCTGATCGACAGGAAGCACCTGTTCGCCAAGCTCGGCGCGTCCTTCCCGCGCCGTTCCAACAAACCGGTCGATTGCCGCGGCAAGCAGCGCCTCCTTTGAGGGAAAGTGCTTGTAGAGCGCACCCGAGCCACGCGACAGGCCGGCGGCTTCCTGAATTTCGGGAACGCTGGTCCGGTCATATCCGCGCTCGGCGAACAGGCGAATGGCTTCGCGTAAAATGCGCTCGCGTCCGGCGGATGGCGGCTTCATGGCTATTCCTGTCACTCGATCCTGGTGGTGGAGATTCGGCGCCCGACAGTACCATTCTCGCGCGAAATCGTAGGATCGCTCACGGCGCGCATCCACCCTGCTCGGAAAGCCATGCCTTCCATGTTCTTTCTCCCAGCCGTTCGCTGGTTTCGACCAGGCCCAAGGCAAGGCTTATCTTTCGACTCACCGGAAACGGCAGAATGAGGCGCCGGAGCCCGAGCACATCCCGGTATTGTCGAGCGAATGTCGAGAACGGCATCACCTCGGGTCCGCCGATCTGCGGGCGGACACCGCGTTCCCCGTCGCTGACAGCCTGGGCCAGATATCTGGCGACATCGCGTGTATCGACAGGATTTGAGGGCGAAGTCGGCAGCAGCCAGACCGGCAGCCATCTCAGCCCGGCCAGCATCTGCGCCAGAAGGTAAAAGAATGGCGTCGCGCGGATGACCGGCCACGAAAGTGGCGACTCTCGCACAAGCTGCTCGCCCGCCAGCTTCACGCGGCTATAGGGCAGGGTGCTGAAGTCGAGGCCGACGATCGACACGAAGATGAAATGCGAGACATTGGCGCGCTGCGATGCGGCAAGCAGCCGCCGCGTGCCTTCGACGTCGACATCCGACGGACTGGAGAAGAAATCGATCGGCCGCATACCGCGCCTGGCGATCGGCGACAACGTTGCGGCATGGATGACCGTATCGACGCCGCCAAGGGCATCATCAATGCCTTCGCCCGTTGCGAGGTCGCCAAGCGCCCATTCGACCGCCCATTCGACGGCGCGGTCCAGCCTCGCTTCCCTGGCCAGCAACCTGACAGTGTGCCCGGACGCGGTCAGTGCCGGCACGAGATCGTGTCCGAGATGCCCGGTGCCGCCGGTGACGAGGATCTTTGCCATGCTGGATCTCCTCGCCGTGCAAAGGAGGTGTCATGTCGCGCTGGCAGAAATATGCATGCTCAGCCTGCCTTAGTGAGTGAATACTCTCTCACCTTAGATTTGTCCATCTGAATCGCTGCGGCAGGATGGCGCGGTCCTTGGTCATGCGAAGACGACAGCGGGCCTCGAAAGGGGGCGTAGGTGGCAACTAAGCCGCCACGCCAAGCCCCAGCCGGTCGATCGCCAGTTTCCTGGTCGATACATAGTCGGTCTTGCCCGAACCGAGCACCGGGATTTCCTCGACCTTGACGATGTCGTTGGGCACCATCAGTTCGGCCGCACCGGCCTTTTTGCCGAACTGCCGCAGCTCCTCGGCGCTTGCTTCGTCTGCGGTGGTGACCAGCACGATGCGCTCGCCCCGCCTCTTGTCCGGCACCGCCACCGCCGCATGGTGTTCTTCCGGCCACAGCGACTGCACCAGCATCTCCACCGCGCCCAGCGACACCATCTCGCCCGCAATCTTGGCGAAGCGCTTGGCGCGGCCACGAATGGTGATGAAGCCTTCGCGGTCAACGGCGACGATGTCGCCCGTGTCGTGCCAGCCGGTCAGCGGCTGCAGTTCGCCGGGGCGGTCCGCGGTCATGTAGCCCATCATCATGTTCGGCCCGTCGAGCCACAACTGGCCGGCATCATTGATGCCTTCGACCGGCTCCAGCTTCATGCGGATGGCCGGCAGCAACCGCCCGACCGTGCCGTCTCGGCCGTGGATCGCGGTGTTGACGGCAACCACGGGCGCTGCCTCGGTCAGCCCGAAGCCCTCGATGATCTCGGCCTGGAAGCGTTCACGATAGGTGCGGCGGGTGTCTGGCTTCACCGCCTCGGCGCCGGCAACGACGAAGCGCAGGCTGGAAAAATCCCCGTCCTTGGCAGTGCGCGCATAGTTGGCGAGAAACGTGTCGGTGCCGAACATGATGGTCGGTTTCACCTTGCGTGCGATCTCGGGGATGATCTTGTAGTGGAGGGGCGAGGGATAGAGGAACAGTTTTACCCCGGTGACCAGCGGCAGGATGGTGCCACCCGTCAGGCCGAAGGAATGGAACACCGGCAGCACGTTGAGCAGGATGTCCGCCGGCGAAATGGTGATCCGCGCCTCGGCCTGCATGGCATTGGCGAGAAGGTTCTTTTGCGACAGAACGACCGCCTTCGGCGTGCCTTCCGAACCCGAGGTGAAGAGGGTTACGCCCGGCCTGGCCGCGTCCTGCCGTTGCAGTGGCAGGCGCCACAGCAAGGCGGCGGCAAGCTTGTCCAGCGTGGTGACGCTGGTCCGCAAATCTTCCAGCCACAGCAGCCGGGCGCCGCCCGTTTCGGCCGCGGCGACGATATCGGCGAGATCGGCCTTCTCGACAAAGGCACGCGAAGAGACAACGGTGCGGATGACGGCCGTGCGGATCGCCGCGGTGACGCTTGCCGGCCCGGCCGTGTAGTTGATCATCGCCGCCACCCGGCCCGCCGAGAGAAGGCCGACGAGCGACAGCACGACGCCATTGGCGTTGGGCAGCATCACCCCCACCGCTTCGCCCGGCGCCGTCACCGCCTCGAAGCGCCTGCCCAGCACCCGTGCGCCGATGAACATCTTGCGGTAGCTCAAGGCCCCCGAGATGACATCTTCGATGATGGTGTGCGAGGCGCCGACGCGGTCGGCGGCGTCGCGCATGGCCAGGAACAGGCCGCGGTCGAGGTCGGTGCCGAAAAGCCGGGCCTCGGCGACACGGTCGAACAGCGCATTGGTGTTCGAGGCCTGGTCCGGGTTGCGCGCCACCAGTTCGGCGACCGTCATTGGCTCCAGGACACTGATCGCCAGCCGTGGAAACCAGCGACGCGGTGCCTTGTCCGCCGGCGTCAGCGAGACCGGCAAGCTGCGTGCACCGGCGACAAAGATCGGCACGATGCGGGCATCGGCCTGCATGGCGATGCGGGTGACGGCGCGAAACAGCCGAAACGTCTTGACGTCGGGCTCGACCGCATCGGGCAGATAGACGGCCAGCCGGCCCTTGCCCTTCAGCACGCGCACCAGCCGGCGGCTGACGAAGACATGTTCGGCGTTGAAAGCAATGGTGCGGCCGAGTTCGCGCCAGGGCTCGAGCCATGGCGAGCGCGCCGAGACCTCGTCGAGTATATGCAGCGTGTCGTCCGGCAGCAGCGAAAGCATCAGTGCCGGCTCGAAGCGCGACTGGTGCGAGATGACATAGATGACCGGCACCTGCGCCTTGCGGGCGACCCTGATGCGATTGTCGCTGATCCGGTAGGCGAGTTTGAACGGCACGTAGAGCAGCGCCTGCGTGAAACGCAGGTCGAGGCGGAATTTCTCCACCGCCCCGATCAGCAGCCATGCCACGACCAGGCCCGCAAGCAGCGCCAGTGTCAGGATCATGCCGCGTCTCTCCCAACGGTTCTGTCATCGCGGCTCTTGTGAGGCCGCTTCGAGGGCAGAGCCTAGCGGAAGTCGACGCAAGGTCAATGCGGAAGGCCTCACGCCGCCTTCAGCCGCCCGCTGATGAAACGGAACTCCTGCGTCTTGCCGCCATAGCCATAGGCGGCTGCCGGGACCTCGTGCACGAAAGCATAGCTTTCCTGGTGCACGCCGCCAAGCAGGCGACCAAAGGCTTCGAAGATCGCCTTGAGATAGGCTTCCAGTTCGAGCTTGGTGTTGGTGCCGTCGACCACCTTGATGTCGAGCCAGAACGTGTTGGTGCCGTGCTCGGCGAGCGACTTGCCGCCGGCGAACCAGTGCTGCGGATCGAGATAGGACACGGCCACCGCGGTGATAGTCGGATCCTTGCGCAGATGCGTGGCGGTGATCTCGGTTACTTCCCTGGCGATGCTGGCGGACAGGGTGGCATCTGGCTTGCCGGTGACGCTGACATTGATGATGGGCATTTTTCTTCTCCTTGGTTTCTAGCGGCGTCGGTCGCCGTTAGAGAGACCATGCCATCATCTTGGAATCAAAAAAATCGAATTGTTTTCAATCAAAGATTCGATAATATCGAATTATGGAAACGCTCGATCCCGACCTGCTCAGAACCTTCCTTGCGTTCGTCGACAGCGGTTCGCTGGCGCAGGCAGCCGCTAATGTCGGCCGGTCGCCGTCGGCGGTGACGGCCCAGATGCAGCGGCTGGAGGAGATCGTCGGCGAGCCGCTTCTGGCGCCTCAGGGCAGGGGGCGCGGCCTGACGCCGGCAGGCGAGGACCTCGTCGACCATGCCAGGCGCATTCTTGCCGTGCATCGCGAGGCGTGGCTGGCGCTGAAAGGCGCACGCGCTGCCGGGCGCGTCGCCATAGGCACGACACAGGATTTCGCCGATAGCGGCCTGCCGGACCTGCTGCGAGCCTTCGCTTCCAGCCATCCGCGCGTCAGGATCGAACTGCGGGTCGGCCGCTCCGCCGAACTGGCGCAGGCGCTGCAGGCCGGCAGCCTCGATCTGGCGATCGTCATGCGCCAGACCGCGGTGCCGGATGAGGTCGGCGTGCTGCGCGAGCCGATGATATGGCTGTGTTCGAGCAAGGGGCTGGCCTCGCGGCAGGAAGAATTGCCGTTGGCGCTACTTGATCCCTATTGCGGGTTCCGCGAAGCGGCACTCGCCGCGCTCGATGCCGCAGGCCGCCGCTATCGCATCGCCGCCGGCAGCGCCAGCCTTGCCGGACTGCGCACTGCGGTGAATGCCGGCGTGGCGCTGACCTTGCGAACCCCCCGCTTTGCCCATTCCGGCATTGTCGAAGCACCGCGCGAGCTTGGCCTGCCGCAGGTGCCGATGGCTGAGTTCGCGATCCGGCTGCGCGCCGGCGCCGATGCGTCCGCGGGCGATCTGGCGGCGCTGCTGGGTGACAACCTGGCTCTCTCCGGTTGATTTCCAAAAGGCCGCATTCCGTCACAGCCTTTTGGCAAAGAAAAAGCCGACCTTGCGGTCGGCTTGGGAGTGGGACGGGCCGAGGGGTTTGGGGGGACTTGGGGGGTGGCCCGTCGCACCAATAATGTCTGAGCACGGCGATGGTTCCGTGACTTTGAAATTTTTTTTTAGGAAATATTTGAGACCGGGCGTTGCGAACGTGCCATCAGCCAGTCGCGGCCGGCGTGGGCAAAGACGGCACAGAGCACGATCGCGCCGCCGACCAAGCTCGCCACCGGGGGTATTTCGGCCAGGAACAGAAATGCAAACAGGATCGCGAACGGCACTTCCGCCGAGCCGAGCAGGCCGGATTCAGGCGCCGGGATGAGCCGCGAGCCTTCTGTCCACAGGATCGAAGCCAGCGCGAAGGATGCGCCGAACGTGGCAAGCAGAACCGCGTCCCTTGCCGAGACCGCCAGGGGATCGGTGACGAACCAGCCGAGTATGAACAACAGGAAGGCGGAGACCGCGCCGGCCCACACCGCCGGCGTGTCGCGGAACGCGCGCACCATGATCATGTAGAGCGCGCTGCCGGCCGTCATCAGCAGCGCCAGTCCGTCGCCGAACAGATTGCCGGTACCGAAACCCGACCACACCATGATGGCAACCCCGCACAGCGACACGGCCGCCGCCACCATGGTCTGCAGGCGGAACGGCTCGCGCACCAGCATCCAGGCCAGCACGGCGGCAATGAAGGGCGAGGTCGCGTAGATCACCGCGACATTGGCGACGAAAGTGAACTTGAACGCCGAAATGAAGGCGATGCTGGCCAGCGCGCCTTCCACCGCCAGCAGCCAGCCGCGCCAGCCAAGCCGCAGCGGTTCGCGGTTGCCGGCACGGTGGCGGCGCCACAGCACGTAAAGGCTGATCAGGATCGCGCCGACAAAGCCGCGCCAGCAGGTGATCGTCAGCGGATCGGCATGGATCGACTTGGTCAGCACACCGGTCAGCCCGAATACAGCCGCCGAGGATGACACGAGGATGATGCCCAGCGTGCGCTCGGCGATAGTGTCGGTGGTGGCTGTCACATCAGTCATGCCGCGAGACTACGCCACTCCATCCTGACATCGTAGCGTCAGCAACATTGACCATCAGAGCCTCTTGCGAAAATGCTCGCCGCCGACGATCAGCAGGCCGGCGGCGACGATAAGGGCAGCACCCAGAAAAACCTCGCGGCGTGGCACGTCGCCCCAGATCGCGAAGCCGAGCGCGAACGCCCACATCAGGGAGGTGTATTCGAGGGGCGCCAGGATCGATGCCGGCGTCCGCTTCATGCCTTCGAAGAGAAGATATTGCGCCAGGCCGCCGAGTGCGCCGACGCTGGCAAGAAGCAGCAATTGTGTCGGGTCCGGCGTATGCCACCACAACAAAGCCGGCACCGCCGAAAACACCAGGAAGTTGAAATTGTTGAGGAGGAGCTGGATCATCGAGCGCTCGGCAAGGGCCGTCTTGCGCAGCAGCACGATGGCGATGCCCCACAGGAAGGCCGCCGTCAGCACCAGCAACACGGGTACCGAAAGGCCGAGATGGCCGGGATCGCAGGCGACAAAGACACCGGCAAAGCCGATCAGAACCGCCAGCCAGCGCAAAATAGGCACCTTTTCGCCGAGCAGGACCACCGAAAGCACGGTCACGATGATCGGGGCCGCGTAATAGACGGTGGTCAGTTCGGCGAGTTGCAGGCTGCGGGCGGCATTGTAATAGCAAAGCCAGGCGGCAAGCGTGAAGGCGCTGCGCACCAGCATTGGCAACACAATCGGCGAGCGCACGGTATCGGTAAACAGCCGCCGCCCGCCGATGGCCGCGCAGGCACCAAGAATTGTGATGCTGCGAAAGAACATGATCTGCCAGACGCTCATGCCGGCAACCAGCAGCTTGATCGAGGCATCCTGCGTCGAAAACAGCAAGTAGGCGGCGCCGGTCAAAAAGATGCCGGCGAGAACTCTTTCGCGTGTATCGAGAATGGCGATATCGGCCATAAGGCATGCGCCTGCTTGTGTGAGGGCGGCTCCGGCCCCTGTCGGCTCCGCTCTGCCAGCTATACGGGCGAAATCCGGCACGACGCTGCTCCAGCACCGCGCTTGCCTTTGGGGCAGGGGGCGGCGGCGCGAAATACAGCCTCTCCCGGATGCGGCTTCTGGCGCGGCCCGGCTGATTGGTTTAGCATCGTCGCATAAAGCCTGAGAAGGGCGGCGCGCGGAACGCCGGGGAACGAACAGCGAATTGGCGCTCAGCTCATGCCAGATGTAGCATGCGCAGGCGCGGCCTGACGGGCCGCCTATGTCAGAGCGGATATTTCGGGGGAGAAGGCCGATGCGGAAACTGCAGTCGCAAGGCGTCCATCACATCACGCTGGTCGGTGCCGGCCGTCAGACCTCGATCGATTTCTGGGAAGGTGTGCTGGGCATGCCTTTCATCTTCGAGCAGCCCAACCTCGACAAGCCGACCGAAAGCCATCTGTATTTCGATCCGGGCGACGGCCGGCTGATCACCATCTTCACCGACGAGACCCGCGCGGCCGTGAAGCGCCGCACCCCAACCGACCCGGGCTGCGTTCATCACATCGCCTTTTCGGTGTCGCGGGTCACCTTCCTGCAGGCGGTCGCCCGGCTCGACGAGCGCGCCATCAAGCACAGCGGCGTCAAGGATCGCGGCTTCATGGATTCGATCTATTTCGAGGACCCGCTCGGCCTGCTGATCGAGCTTGCCTCCTATCGTTTCGAGCCGCCTGCGGGCTTCACCCATGCCGACGTGCTGATGGAGGCGCACAGGCTTCGCGTCGCGCGTGGCGACTACAACATCGCCGAAGTGCATCTGGCTGACGCCATCCAGGCTCTGGTGGAACGCGCGCGCGCGACATTGTCGGCCGACCGGGCACCCAAAAATCCATATTGAGCGCTGAACAGGCAAGGGAGGAATATGTGGCAAAGGCAATGACGAAGAGCGCAAGCAAGCCGGTGGGCAAACCAGCGTCAAAACCGGCGGCAAAAGCCGCCGCCAAACCAGCGGCAAAAGCAGCCGCCAAACCAGCGGCCAAGACGGCGTCAAGGGCAGCCGCCGGCAAGACGGTGGCCAAGGCCAAGGCGAAACCGGCAAAGAAACCGGCGCTGACCATCAGCATGCTGAAGCCGAGCGTCAACAACATGACCGTTCGCGTCTTTGCCCGCGCCGCCGGGCTCGACCATGCGGAGACCGATGCGTGGGGGCTCACGCGCTCGCCGGAATACATGGCGCGCAATCCGGCCCATCTGACGCCGATGATCGAGGACAAGGGCCTGCCGCGCGGCGTGCTTTGGGAGAGCTGTGCCATCATGCAATATCTTTCCAACAAGCATGGGTTGGAGAAATTCTACCCCAAGGCGCCAGCCAAGCGGGCAATGATAGACAGCGCCATGTTCTATCTGATCGGCACGCTCTATCCCTATGTGGCGCGCGCCACCTATCCCGCGCTCGGCTTCCCGCAATATGCCGGCGAGGTCGGTCACAGCGACGCCCATCCGGACAGGAAATCGGAGGCACAGAAGGCGGCGGTCGCCGCCATTGCCGAACCGCTCGAGGTCTTCCATTCCTTCTTCCGCGACGGCAAGCCGTTCATCGGTGGCAAGAACCCGTCGATCGCCGACATCCGCCTGGCGGCGACCCTCGAATTCCTCGCCGTCATCGACTACGCCCTGCCCAAATGGGCGAAGGAATACATGGCGGCGATGGAGAAGAAGCTCGGCAAGGCCTATGCCGGCCCTGCCGGCGACGTGCGCGGCTACATCGCCCATGTGAGGTCGCAGGCCAAGGCGTGATTCCAAGCCGTCGATGGGGCGGTGAGCTGCGGAAGCAGCCACCGACTGATTTCACCGGTGGCGTCACGGTTCCCCGCCAGCTTGAAGTTGGCGGGGCTTGCGTTAGTCTGGGCGCGGATGCAGTCGAATTTTTCTCTCGACCGGCTTGAACGCTGGAGCGGTGGCGTGGCCGCCGCGGCCCTGGCGGCAACGCCCGAAGACTTGTCGGCCCGCTTCAGCGCGGCGGCAGGCGTGCTGCTTGGCTCGGATCGTGTCTATGTTGGCTTCTATCGTCGCGATATAACGTCCCTGACCATCGACGATGCCGGACCCGATCGCTGGAACCGCGACTATGATGCGCGCATCTATCGCCAGGATCCCTTCTTTCAGAGGTTCGCCAGCACCAGACAGGATTTCCTGCTGCCCTTGTCGGCTCTCAGCCACGGCGATTTCCAGCGCACGCCCTATTATCGCGAATTCTACGGGCCCTCCGGCAGCTTCGATGAAATAACGGGCGTCTTCAATCTCGACGGACTGACGGCCGGCTATGTGACCTTTCTGCGCCGCAACGGCGCACCGCGTTTTGGCGAGCATGATCTGGCCGTGGCCGGCGCGGCGAGCAGCGCGACGAAGCTCATTCTGCAAAGGCTGCTTCATTTGTGCCGCCTTCGGGACAAGGGGTCCGCACTCGAAGCCGCGGGGTCGCAACTGAGCGCCCGGGAAAGGCAGATCGCGCGGCTGCTGATCGAGGGCGGCAGCGCCAAGACGATTGCGCGAAACCTGTCGATTTCACCCGGCACCGTGCGCAACCACATCAAGCAGGTCTACCGCAAGCTCGGTGTGCACTCCCAGGTCGAGTTGCTGGCCGCCGGCTGGGAGGCTCCGCGCACCTGACGGTGTCGTTTTGCCAGCTTCACTGTCCCGTCACGACGCGTGTCCACATGCGGTTCTGCAGGCGCAGCAGCTTTGCGTCGTTGTTCTCGACCACGAACAGCTTGGCCTTTACGTCATCGGGTGGGAAAACGCCGGGATCCTTGGCGACGGCCTGATCCATCAGCGGCAGGGATTCCGGGATCGCATTGGCATAGGAAACATAGCTGGAATTGGCCGCCGCTATGTCGGGCCGCAAGTTGAAATCGATCCAGGCCCGGGCATTCTCCGGATGCGGCGCATCCTTCGGCACCGCCATCGTATCGAAGTTTATCAGCGTGCCTTCCCTGGGAATGGAATAGGCAATCTCAAGCTTCTTCGCGGATTCCGCCGCACGGGTCTTCGCCTGCAATATGTCGCCCGACCAGCCCAGCACGACACAGATGTCGCCATTCGCCAGGTCGTTGATGTATTTCGACGAGTGGAAGTAACGGATATAAGGCCGCACCTTGCCCATCAGTTCTTCAACCTTGGCGAGGTCGTCCGGACTGGTCGACCTGGGGTCGATATGGAGATAGTTCATGGCCATCGGAATGATCTCCGCCGGGGCATCGATCATGGCGACGCCGCAATCGGAGAATTTCTTGACGACGTCGACGTCGAAGACCATGGCGAACGAATCTGTCGGCGCGTCCGGCATCCGTTGCTTGATGGCAGCGACATTGTAGCCGATGCCGTCCGTGACGGCCATGTAAGGCACTGCGTGCAGGTTCTGCGGATCCGCGCCCGCGATCAGCGACAAGGCTTGCGGATCGATTTTCGAGTGGTTTGAAAGCTTCGATCCGTCGAGTGGCAGGAAAGCGCCCGCCTTCACCTGGTTCTTCAGAAACGGAAAGGCCGAGGGATACACCACGTCATACCCCGAGCCGCCGGTGAGCAGTTTCGTCTCAAGGACCTCGTTGCCGTCATAGACATCGTAGCGGACCTTGATACCTGTCTCCTTCTCGAACTTCTCAGCCGTGTCCGGCGCGATATAGTCGGACCAGTTGTAGACGTTGACGACCTTCTCGTCGTCCGCCCGGGCGCCGCCGAAGCAGATGCCGCAGGCAAGCGCGGCGCTCAGGATTGGGATGAGCAGGGAGCGCATGGGTGTCCTCCTTTCGCGGGTGCGGCCGATGCGGCGCACCGTTCCAATTTCACTTTCGGCACGCTTGCCGCTCAACGCCGCTGCGGCGCATAAACGGGTAAGGTGATACAGGCGACATTGCCGCCGCCGAGCAGAATTTCGCGGGAGTTCTCGATGCCCACGATCTTGTGGTCGGGGAACAGCGTGGCCAGCTGTTGCTTTGCCTTCCGGTCGAGATCGCAGCCGAACTCCGGCACGACCACGACGCTGTTGCCCGGATAATAGTTGATGTAACTCGCCGCGATCCGGTTGCCTGTTGGCCGCGCCCAGGTCGAATCGACCCGGTCCAAGCCCTCGCTTTCCTCGGCCGTCATTTCGATCGGCAGGGGATGGTGCAGCCGATGAACCTCCAGGCTGCGGCCACGCGCGTCACGGGCCGAACGCAGCACCTCTTCGGCTTCGCGCACGATCTCATATTGCGGGTCGCTCCGCTCGTCGGTCCAGCTCAGCGCCACGACGCCCGGACGAACGAAGCAACAGAGATCGTCGACATGACCATCCGTCTCGTCGAAAGCAAAGCCACGCGGCAGCCAGATGATGTCGTCGACGCCGAGATAGTCGCCAAGCCGGCTCTCCACCTCGGCTTTGCCGAGTTGGGCGTTGCGATTTCGATTGAGCAGGCATTGCTCGGTCGTCATCAGCGTTCCCTGGCCATCGCATTGCAGGCCGCCGCCCTCGGCGATCAGCGGCGCGCGGTAGCGGTCCATCCTCTCGATCTCGAGCACTTTTTGTGCGGCAAGGTCATCGAGATCCCAAGGCGAGTAGAGGCCGCCGTCAAACCCGCCATATGCGTTGAAGATCCAATCGACGCCGCGCACGCCGCCTTGGTCGTTGACGACGAAATTGGGGCCGCTGTCGCGCAGCCAGGAATCGTTGGTGGACATCTCCACGACGCGCACCTCGGCGGGCAAGCGCGCTCTGGCGTTCCGCCATTGGCGGCTGGATGCCGCCACGGTCACGGGTTCGCTTTGCGCGATCGCGGCGGCGACGTCGGCGAACAGCTTCTGGGCGGGCTTGGCGCCCTGGCGCCAGGTGTCCGGCCGCTCCGGCCAGATCAGCCAGCAGCCTGATTTGGGTTCGAATTCGCCGGGAGCGCGAAACCCATCCTGTCTCGGTGTGGTCGAGAGCGTATGTGACATTGTGGGACTGCCGGAAAATGGAACGACGAAACTTTCCCGGATCAGAAGGTTTTGGGGCCTTGTTCGTCAATGTCCCATTTGGGATAGCTTGATCACTGCGCCAGTCCCCTGGCCTGCGTTCGGCTGGGGCCAGCACCATTGGCCCCGGGCCTAGGTTGCCCGAAATTGCGGGGTCTCTATTGTTTATTGCGTCGCCTGGTAAAGTTCCGAAGCGGCCTCTTTCAGCGCGTGTCGGCCGTCCGGCTTGAAATACATCATGTGTCCACCTTCAACGACGTCGAGGCGGATCGGCCTGGCGCCGGCGAGCGATGGAATCTGGCTGACCAGATAACGCGACGCCAGGTAGGGAGTGACGAGATCGGTGTAGCCGTTGACGATGACGACGCCCAGCGCGGGATTCAAGGAGCGTGCCCGCTGCAAATCGTCCATCACGCCAGCATAGCCTTGGCGCGAGGCGCTCGTCCCATAGTCCCAGTTGTGGCTGATATCGTCGTTCAGTAAGCGGTAGCTAACATCGGTGCGAAAGTTCAGCTCGTCGCGAGCGTAGCCGACAAAGGCCGAGGTCAGCGCCGGCACACTGCGGTCCAGCACCGGATCGGGACCGGCGATCCGGGCGCTCTGAGGCGCTATGTCCGCCGTCGCGATCATACCGTCATAGGGGCTGAGCACCTTGCCCGTGGCACGGCCAAACTCCCTTGCGAAGAGCGAGGTCGGGACGCGGGCGAAGTTGCGGTGAACGAGGTCGAGTGGCAGGCCGGTGATCTCCGCTACGCGATCGCTGGCCAGCCGCCCGCCTTGCTCCAGCCCACTGGCGAGCGCGGTGAGGTACTCGCCAAGTGCATAATGCTCGATATCGGCGAGCTTTTCCCGCAGTGCATCGCCGTTGAAACCTTCACTACGCAGGCGAACCGCGGCGAGCGAGGGTAGTTCGAGAGCCCAATGCAGCGGCTCGAATTCGTCGGGCTGCACCAGGGTGAATTCCAGCGCCGGCGAGATCAGCACGATGCCGCTTGGGCTGATGCCGATATCTTCCTGCAGCGTCCTGGCAAGCAGTGCCGCCCGGAACCCGCCATAGCTCTCACCGGCGAGGAACAGCGGGGATCCCATGCGGCTGTTTTGGGCAAGATAGAGCCGGATAAACGCACCGATAGAACTGGCGTCCTGCCTGACGCCCCAGAAGTCGTGCGTATCCTGGCCAGGCGCCTCGCGACTGTAGCCGGTTCCCACCGGATCAACGAAGACGAGGTCGGTCATGTCGAGCCAGCTGTCGGGATTGTCGATGAGCTTCTGCGGCGAGGGGAGGAATTCCCCGTCGGCTCCGGTCGCCACTATGCGCGGTCCGAGCGCGCCGAGATGCAGATAGGCTGAAGCGGCGCCCGGGCCGCCATTGAACGCGAAGGTGATTGGCCGCGGTGCTTCCGTCGCCGTGCCCTCACGCGGTTTCAGCGTATAGGCAACATAGAAAATCTCCGCCGTGACCTCGCCCTTGCCGGAGAGCAGCGGAAGCGTGCCGGCCTTTGCCTGGTACCGCAGACTGTGCCCGGCAATGGTGATCGAATGGTCGCTGATCTCGGGTGAGGGCAGCAGCGACAGCACACCACCCTCGGGCGCTGGCCGCTCTGGCGTTTCAGCCAAGAGGGGCCGCGCGAAGCCGGCAAGCATGACGAGGACAAGGGAGACGAGTTTCAGCTTGGAACGCATGAGGCCTCCGCGGGAACGACTCCCGCATAGGTATGGCCGAGGCGAATGAAGTCAAAGGGAATAGACGAAGGCGAGCCCACTGCTATCCCCTCGACACCGGTTCCTGACAGCTTGGATCGTCGCTCGGATTGGCTCACACTTCCGTACGACCGTGCTATCAAGACAGAAAGCCGTTCGAAAGGAACGAAAATGGACGCGACCGAACTCAAGGCCATGCAGGCGCCGCTGAAGCAGGCCTACCGTAACGACGCCGCGCAAGCACTGATCACGCTGAGAGCGAAGGGTTCGATCGACGAACAGTCGGTCGCCTGCAAGGTCGACACCGGCAGGGCGATTGCCGTCGCTGGCCTTCATCCGGCGACAGGCGGCTCGGGGCTCGAGCTGTGCTCCGGCGACATGCTCCTCGAGGCGCTGGTGGCCTGCGCCGGGGTGACGCTGAAGGCGGTGGCGACGGCGCTCGAGTTCAAGCTCGGCGCCGCGACCGTTGAAGCCGAAGGCGACCTTGATTTTCGTGGCACACTCGGTGTCGCCAAGGATGCGCCGGTCGGTTTTCGCGCCATCCGGCTCAGTTTCGATCTCGACACGGACGAGCCGCAGGAGCGGATCGATTCGCTGCTGAAGCTGACCGAGCGCTATTGCGTGGTGTTCCAGACCATCAACCAGAAGCCGGAGCTGACGGTGAGCGCGCGGAGATGAATCACAAGGCCCGCGGCAGCGGGCCTAGAGCGGTTCAGAGTTTGATAGAATCTCTGACCCGCTCTAACTTCTTGTTTTTACGCAATTCCCAAGGGGAAGCGCTACGCGCTTCTTCCGGGAAAACCGCTGCACACTTTTCCTGGAATTGCTCTAGTGATACCTGATGCTTACTGAGCTGCCGGCTCTTCGGCGTCGCCTTCGTCGGTGAAGGGCGAGGCGCTCGGCACGCACTGCACGGACCAGCCCGCGGGTGTCGGCTGCTTCTGATACTCGGTGATGGCGGCGGCGCACTGTTCGCGTTTGTCGAAGGTGCTGGGCAGCACAACCATGCCGCCCTGTGGGCCGGCGATTACCAGATACCAGACCAATGCTGCGGTCGTAGCCATGGAGTTTTCCTTGTTCTGCCCCAGCAGGGCGCTTGGTGTGGGAGTCTTCCGATCCTAACAACTCCTCCGAAATGACGAAAGCATGACCGCCGCGCGCCCTTCTCCCTTAGATCACAGCCGCGTGATCATCCGGCGGATTTTCGGACTGGCCTGTTGCCGACGCCACGGTTCAGTCGGTCGCAAAACAATAGAACAGGCCGTCGCCACCTGTGCCTTTCAGCGCCTCCTGGCTGCAGCCGCCACGAGAGGCGTGCGAGGAATTCCATGACTTTGCCGCCGCCGAATCGTCGAGACCGGTGCGGTCGTGATGGCCCATCATGGCCGCCCCTTCGGCGCCGCTCATCGTCCAGTCGCCGCAGGTCTGGTCGGCGATCCGGGTGCCGTCAGGCTTGGATCCCGTCAGCATATCGTGCCGGTTGGGAGTATCGCCGCGACCGTTGACCGTCTCACCCTTCTCATTCAGCGCGGTCTGCTTGGTGATGCCGTTGGCGTCGCTGTGCAGGGAGGCGACATCATCGGCGATCTTGGCGCCCTTGGCGTTGAACCAAGGCCCCTTGCCGATGCGGTCGCGCGCATCCTCGGCGCTGGTCGAGAGATAAGCGTGCCAGCTCTTGCCGGTGACGCCGGCGGCTTCGGCAAGCGATGCGCAATGGGCGTCCGCGCCCTTCAGGCCACCGAGATCGGCGCCCTTGCCGGAGCCGACACTGGTGACGAAGAAGCTCATTTTGGTATCTTGGGAAACAGCCACACCGACTGTAGCCCCAAGGGCGGCGGTGAGAGCGGCGGCAACGATAACGAATCTGCGCATGTCGGTCCTCCGGTTTCGAATGTCCTACGTCAGGAGAACGTAGCCGAAGGCTCTTTTAATCCGTTTCGAACCCGAGTTTTATTCCGGTTGCCGATAGGTGACGAAGCGGTTGTGCTTGGCCTGGAAGATCAGGCCGGTCTCTTTGAGGTCCGGGCTGGCCAGCGGCACGATGCGTTTGGCGATCTCGGAGGGGTGCGGCAGCGTCTCGGGATCCTCACCGGGTACGGCTTGCGCGCGCATCGCGGTGCGCGTGGCGCCGGGGTCGGCGGCGTTGACGCGCAGCGGCAGGCTTTGCGTCTCATGCGCCCAGGAACGCATCATTGTTTCGACCGCCGCCTTCGATGCCGCGTAAGGCGCCCAGAACGCGCGCGCGGAATGCGCGGCATTGGAAGACAGGATAATCGCCCGGCCGGCGTCCGAGAGCCGCAGCAGCGGGTCGACGGAGCGGATCAGCCGCCAGGTCGAGGTGACGTTGATGGTCATCACCTTTTCGAAGGTCTTGGCCTCGACATGGCCGATCGGCGAGATGACGCCGAGCACGCCGGCATTGGCTACGAGAATGTCGAGCTTGCCCCAGCGCTCGTTGATGGCGCCCCCCAACCGGTCGATGCCGGCCATGTCGGCGAGATCGAGCGGGACCAGCGTCGCCTGGCCGCCAGCCGCCTTGATCTGGTCGTCGAGTTCTTCCAGCCCTCCGACGGTGCGGGCAACCGCGATGACATGCGCACCGGCCGCCGCCAATTCCCTGGCGATGAAATAGCCGATGCCGCGCGAGGCGCCGGTGACGACCGCAACGCGGCCGGTAAGGTCGAGGGTCATGCGATGCTTCCGGAACTCTGGCTAGAGCAATTCCAGGAAAAGTGTGTAACGGTTTTCCGTCCGGAATTGCGTAAAAACAAAGAGTTAGAGCGGTTCGGCGATTCTATCAAACGTTGAACCGCTCTAAGCTGGTGACGGTCCGGCAATCCTACGCCCCGCTTGTCGCCAGCAGCGACAGCGTGCGCACATTGTCGTGGCCTTCGAAGTCGAGCAGGCGGGTCGGGTACTGGCCGGTGAAGCACGCATCGCAGAACTGCGGCTGTTCGTCGTTGCGGCTGGCCTCGCCGACGGCGCGGTAGAGCCCGTTGATCGAGAGGAAGCCGAGTGAATCGACGCGGATGAACTCGGCCATCTCTTCCACCGACATGCGCGAAGCCAGCAGCTTCGACTTCTCCGGCGTGTCGACACCGTAGAAGCACGACGCGCTGGTCGGCGGCGAGGCAATGCGCATGTGCACTTCCCTGGCGCCGGCGTCACGCACCATCTGCACGATCTTCTGGCTGGTGGTGCCGCGCACGATGGAATCGTCGACCAGCACCACGCGCTTGCCCTCGATCATGCGGCGGTTGGCGTTGTGCTTGAGCTTGACGCCCATGTGGCGGATCGAATCGCCGGGCTGAATGAAGGTGCGGCCGACATAATGGTTGCGGATGATGCCAAGCTCAAAGGGAATGCCTGCCGCCTGGCTGAAGCCGATCGCCGCCGGCGTGCCCGAGTCCGGCACCGGCACGACGATGTCGGCCTCGACCGGGTTTTCCTGCGCCAGTTCGGCGCCGATGCGCTTGCGCACCTCATAGACATTGCGGCCCTCGACCGAAGAGTCGGGCCGGGCGAAATAGACATATTCGAAAATGCAGAAGCGGGTCTTCTGCGGTTCGAACGGGAACAGGCTCTCGATGCCCTTCGAGGTGACGACGACCATCTCGCCGGGCTTCAGATCACGCACGAAACGGGCGCCGATGATGTCGAGCGCGCAGGTCTCGGAGGCCAGGATCCAGGCGCCGTCGAGATCGCCGAGCACCAGCGGGCGGATGCCGAGCGGATCGCGGCAACCGATCATCTTCTTGGCCGTCATCGCCACCAGCGAGAAGGCGCCCTCTACCTGGCGCACCGCGTCGATGAAGCGCGAGTTGAGATCGCGCTCCTTGCTGGTCGCGACCAGATGCAAAAGCGTCTCGGTGTCGGAGGTGGAGGAGAAGATCGCGCCCTGCTTCTGCAGCGCGCGCTGCACGGTCATGGCGTTGGTGAGGTTGCCGTTATGGGCGACGGCGAAGCCGCCATCGGCCAACTCGGCGAAGAAGGGCTGGATGTTGCGCATGCCGGCGCCGCCTGTCGTGGCGTAGCGCGTGTGGCCAATGGCGCGGTTGCCCTGCAGGCTGTCGATGACGCGCTGCTTGGTGAAGGTGTCGCCGATCAGTCCGACGTGGCGTTCGACATGGAACTGGGTGCCGTCGTAGGAAACGATGCCGGCCGCTTCCTGGCCACGATGCTGCAGCGCATGCAGGCCGAGCGTGACGATGGCCGCCGCATCCTGCCGGCCAAAGATGCCGAAGACGCCGCATTCGTCATGGAAATGATCGTCAGCCTCGGCGGAAAGCACGTCGTCTGCGTCTGCCATCTTAAGCTCCGCTAAAATCGCCATATAAGGCGGTCGCGCGTCGAAAGCAACGCACTGCATGCGATCGTTCACATGGATCGATCGCCAGACGTCCCGTTCGGACCTCAGTTCGCCGGCGCTGGCGCCGGCTTGGCCGTGTTGTCGGCGGGACCGGCGTCGTTGTCGTCGGGCGCTGGCGCATTGGCGTCGTCGCCGCCGGCTGGGGCATCCGCCGCCGGTGCGTCGGGCGCGGCGGGCGTCTCGGCGGCCGGCTGATTCGGATTGAGCTTCTTGAGGATGGCGTTTTCCGGATCCTCCGGCAGCAGGCTTTCCAGCTTGGCGCCGATCTGTTCCAGCAGCGGCCGCGACTTGGCTTCCGTGACCCAGGCCGGGGCCTTGGCGCCGGCCAGCCAGTTGAAGAACAGCAGCGCCACCGCGACGACCAGGACGCCGCGCGCGGCGCCGTAGAGGAAGCCGAGCGTGCGGTCGAGCGCGCCGATGCGCGAATCGATGATCCAGTCGGCGAGCTTCATGGTGATGACCGAGACCACGATCAGCGCGATGATGAAGACGACGCCGGCGGCAGCGGCCATGGCGATCTTCTCATTGTCGATATAGGGCTTCAGGTAGGGCAGGACCGGCTTGTAGAAGAAGAAGGCGGCCGCCGCCGCCGCCGCCCAGGACACCACCGAGAGCACTTCGCGCGAAAAACCGCGAACCATGGCGAGCATCGCCGAGACCAGGGTGAAGCCGACGAGAATTCCGTCAAGCAGCGTAATCGGCATGTCTTTCGCCCCACTCTGTCTTGCTCACCACCGGATGAGCCGCGTCACTCTTCATCGTCGGCACGGCTTCGCCGTGAGCCGGCTATACGCGCCACGAGGTCGGCAAGCTCGGTGGGTTGGAAAGCGCCGGCCCCGATCCCTCCAGCAAGTTCCTCGCTGCCCAAGGGCAGAACCGCGCTACCAAAACCCAGTTTTTCGGCTTCCTTGAGGCGCTGCTGCGCATGCGCAACCGGCCTCACCGCGCCCGAAAGGCTGATTTCGCCGAAATAGACGCAATCGGCGGGAAGGGCAAGACCGGTGAGCGAGGAAACCAGTGCCGCGGCGACCGCAAGATCGGCCGCCGGCTCGCTGATGCGGTAGCCGCCGGCGACGTTGAGATAGACGTCATGCTGGCCGAAACGGACACCGCAATGCGCCTCCAGCACCGCCAGCACCATCGACAACCGAGCCCCGTCCCAGCCGACCACCGCCCGGCGCGGCGTGCCGAGCGAGGAGGGCGCGACCAGCGCCTGGATCTCGACCAGAACGGGCCTGGTGCCTTCCATGCCGGCGAAAACCGCTGCTCCCGGCGATTTCGCGTGCCGTTCGCCGAGAAAAAGTTCGGACGGGTTGGAGACCTCGCGCAGACCCTTGTCCGACATTTCGAAGACGCCGATCTCATCGGTCGGTCCGAAGCGGTTCTTCACCGTGCGCAGGATGCGGAAGTGGTGGCCGCCTTCGCCCTCGAAATAGAGCACGCCGTCGACCATGTGCTCGACCACGCGCGGACCGGCGATCTGGCCTTCCTTGGTGACATGGCCGACCAGCACGATCGCGGCACCCGTGGATTTGGCGTAGCGGATCATTGCCTGGGCGGCAGCCCGCACCTGGGTGACCGTGCCCGGCGCCGAGTCGGCTAGGTCGGTCCACAGCGTCTGGATCGAATCGAGGATGACCAGATCCGGCCGCTTGCCGTCGGCGATCGTGGCGAGGATATCCTCGACATTGGTCTCGGCCGCCAGTTCCACGGGCGCCGACGCGACGCCGAGCCTCTGCGCGCGCAGCCTGATCTGGGCAACCGCCTCTTCGCCCGAAACATAGACGATGCGGTGGCCCTTGGAGGCAAGAGCGGCCGCGGCCTGGGTGAGCAGCGTCGATTTGCCGATACCGGGATCGCCGCCGACCAGCAGTGCAGAGCCCCGGACGAAACCGCCACCGGTGGCGCGGTCGAGTTCGCCGATGCCTGATATGATGCGCGGCGCGTCCTCGATGTCACCGGAAAGCGTGGTCAGCACCACCGCGCGGCCCTTGCGGGCATTGCGCGTGTTGGCAGGCCCCGAGCCGATGCCGCCCGACCTGCCTTCCTCGACCAGCGTGTTCCACTCGCCGCAGGCATCGCATTTGCCCGCCCAGCGCTGATGCACCGAGCCGCAATTCTGGCAGATGAACTGGACGCGGGATTTAGCCACGCTTTTACCTTCCCGCCCGGTTGCGGGTTCCGGACAGAGGGGGGCGTCGTAGAGCGCCGAGACCCGTTGTTGTTGAGGTCGCGGTCAAACGGCTACTCGAACCTCTCCGCGATGTGGTGCTCTTCGGCCAAATCAGAGAAGCGGGTGAATTCGCCGTGGAAGGCGAGCGTGACCGTGCCGGTCGGTCCATGGCGCTGCTTGGCCACGATCACCTCGGCCTTGCCGCGCATCTCGTTCATCTCGTTTTCCCACTTGACGTATTCCTCGGTGCCGAGCTTCGGCTCGCGGTTCTTGAGGTAATACTCCTCGCGGTAGACGAAGATGACGACGTCGGCGTCCTGCTCGATCGAACCGGATTCGCGCAGGTCGGAGAGCTGCGGGCGCTTGTCGTCGCGGCTTTCGACCTGACGCGAGAGCTGCGACAGCGCGATAATCGGCACGGTCAGTTCCTTGGCCAGCGCTTTCAGGCCCGTGGTGATCTCGGTGATTTCCTGCACGCGGTTCTGCGAGGACTTGGCGGATGAGCCCTGCATCAGCTGGATATAGTCGATGACGATCAGGTCGAGGCCACGCTGGCGCTTCAGGCGGCGCGCGCGGGCAGACAACTGAGCAATGGAAATACCACCGGTCTGGTCGATGAACAGCGGGATCTTCTGCATGGTCTGCGAACAGGCGACCAGCTTTTCGAAATCCATTTCGCTGATTTCGCCGCGGCGGATCTTCGAGGAAGAGATTTCCGTCTGTTCGGAAATGATACGGGTCGCGAGCTGTTCGGACGACATTTCGAGCGAGAAGAACCCGACGACACCGCCATTGGCCGCCTTGAACGAGCCGTCGGCTTGTTGTGCCGGCACATAGGCCTCGGCGACGTTGAAGGCGATGTTGGTGGCGAGCGATGTCTTGCCCATGCCCGGACGGCCGGCAAGCACGATCAGGTCGGAGGGCTGCAGGCCGCCCATGCGGCGGTCGAGATCGCGCATGCCGGTGGCGAGGCCCGACAGACCGCCGTCGCGCATATAGGCGGCGTTGGCCATGTCGACCGCGGTCTTGACCGCGTCGGTGAAGCTCTCGAAGCCGCCGTCATAGCGCCCGGTTTCAGCCAGTTCGAACAGGCGGCGCTCGGCGTCCTCGATCTGTTCGGAAGGCGACATGTCGACAGGTGCGTCATAGGCGATGTTGACCATGTCCTCGCCGACCGTGATCAGCGCCCGGCGCGTCGCCAGGTCATAGATGGCGCGGCCGTAATCGGTGGCGTTGACGACGGTGACGGCTTCCACCGCCAGCCGCACGACATATTGCGCCACCGTCATGTCGCCGACCTTTTCGTCGGCCGGCAGGAAGGTCTTCAGCGTGATCGGCGTCGCCGCCTTACCCATGCGGATCAATTCGGCCGCGACGTCGAAGATCTTGCGGTGCAGGGGTTCATGGAAATGACCGGACTTCAGGAAATCGGACACCCGGTAGAAGGCATCGTTGTTGACCAGGATGGCGCCAAGCAGCGCCTGCTCGGCCTCGATGTTGTTGGGCGATTCACGATAGAGCGGTTGCTCCGCCACGCCGAATTTTCGCGCTGCCTCTGCCATGATGTCCCCAATTTCGATCCCGCCCTTTCGATATCAGAACTGGACAAGTCGGTGCTGACTTATCTGCAACAGCCCGTGTCGAAGCGGCTTTGATACTCGCGATTCACAGCCAAAATTTTTCCGTGGAAAGAATCGCAATTGACTCGAATCGAGAGTTGCGAGTTTAGCGTTTCTCGAAGGAGAACAAAACAGGAAAGTGGAGCGATTGGCACCGGATCGCGGAGCCGTCGCGTTCGTTTCATCCTCGTGCCAGCGCATCGCCCCAGTCCAGCCGCCGCGCCACCTTGAAGGCGTCGCCGTCGCGTTTGGTGAAGAGCTTTTCGCCGGCGCTGCCGTCTGCTTCGCAGAGTTTCAGCGACACCTTGCCGGACCCTGACTTCGGCGGCGCGATCACCCGTGCGGCGCGGGAGACAGCCGGCTGGCGCGAAGCGGCGACATAGATGAATTTCTCGTCCTCCCATGGCACATCGGCGTCCTTGGCCAGCCGGTGCAGGCGCGAGCGGGCGACGCGGCGGGAAAAATGGCACCAGTCGGGCGGGTTGAGCGGGCAGGGCGCTTCGTGCGGACAAGGCGCCAGCACATGCGCGCCGGCGGCGATCAATTGCTGGCGCACCGCCAGAATTCGCTGCCAGCCCGCCGGCGTGCCCGGCTCGATAATCAGCAGCGTGTCGGTCGTGAGGTGCCATAGCCGGTCGATCATTTTGGCCAGGGATGCTGACACGATCTCGTCCAGCACATAGGCGCATGTGACGAGGTCCGCGGGCTGGAGGTCGGCAAGGTCTGTCGTGACATCGCCGGCCTGCCAGATGGTCCGGGCCGCGATCGCATCGGCGGCAAGTGTCTCGCCGATTTTGCGCACCGCGGCACTCGCCTCCAGCAACGTGGCCAGTTCCAGTTCAGGCCAGAGGTCGCTGGTGGCCCAAAGCACCGTACCAGGGCCGGCGCCGACATCGAGCAAGGTTTTCGGCGTGAAATCCGGCCGGGCTTCGGCGAGCGCATCGAGGCTGGCGCGGACCGCGGCATAGGTCGCCGGCAGCCGCGTCGCCAGATAGGCCCTGACCGCCATGTCCTGCGCCATGTGCAGGCGGCCGTCGCGCAGTTCGGCGCGGTAACGGTCGGAGAGCGTCTTTGCCGCCTGCTTCAGGTCCGGCAACGGCACCTTTTCCAAAATGCGATCGACAGCCTGTCGAAGAGGGGCCGGCAACTCCACGCTATGCTCCTCGCGGCACGAGTAGGATGATCGAGGCACCTGCCACGCAGAGTGCCGCACCGCCAAGATCCCAGCGGTCGGGCCGCACGCCTTCAACCAGCCAGAGCCAGGCCAGCGAGGCTACGATGTAGATGCCGCCGTAAGCGGCATAGGCTCGCCCTGCTGCATTGGTGTCGACCAGTGCCAGGAGCCAGGCGAAGACAAGCAGCGAGACAAAGCCCGGCGCCAGCCACAAAGGCGATTTTTCCAGCCGCCACCAGGCCCATACCGAAAAACAGCCGGCGATCTCGGCCAGCGCTGCGGCGGCATAGAGGAGATAGGTCATGAAAAAGGCCTCGCGACGATTCACGAGGCCTTTTTCGGGGCAGGAGCCTGCAATGGCAAGCGCCAATAATGCGTCCTGCAGCGCCGTTCCTATTCCGCCACCTTGCGGCGCCGGGCCGGCTTGACGGGCTTCTCGACTGGAGCCGCCTCGCGGCGACCCATGTCGCGCATTTCCAGTGCCTTTTCGCATTTGGCCATGTAGTCGCGCGTCATCGGCAACGTGTCGTTCTTCTTGGTGATCTGGAACTGGAAAATCACCAGGTCCTGCCAACGGAAGGCAGCCTCCGAGGCGGCCAGATAGAACTCCCACATGCGGCAGAAGCGTTCGTCATAGATCGCCTTGGCCTTGTCGCGGTTGGCGGCGAAGCGCTGGCCCCAGTGCTTCAGCGTGTCGGCATAGTGGAGCCGCAGGATTTCGACGTCGGTGACCACGAGGCCGGACTTTTCGATCGCCGGCAGCACCTCGGACATCGCCGGAATATAGCCACCCGGGAAAATATACTTGCGGATGAAGGCGCTGGTCGCCCACGGCACGCCGGAGCGGCCGATCGTGTGCAGAAGCATGACACCATCAGGCTTCAGCAATGTTGCCGCCTTGTCGAAGAAGGTTCGGTAATGGTTGACGCCGACATGCTCGAACATGCCGACCGAGACGATGCGGTCGAAGCGTTCGTTGAGCTCGCGATAATCCTTCAGTTCGAAATGGACGTGGTTTTCCAGCCCTTGCGCATGCGCCCGGTCCGTGGCGACGCCATGCTGTTCGGTCGACAGCGTCACACCCTGCACGTCGACGTCGAAAGCCTTGGCGAGATAGAGGCCGAGCCCGCCCCAGCCGGAGCCGATGTCGAGCACCGTCTGCCCCGCCTTCAGCCGGAGCTTGGCGGCGATATGGCGCTTCTTGGCTGCCTGCGCCTCTTCCAGCGTCATGTCCGGTTGCTCGAAATAGGCGCAGGAATACTGCATGTCCTCATCGAGGAAGAGCCGGTAGAGTTCACCTGACAGGTCGTAGTGCCGCTGCACGTTGCGGCGCGAGCGCGAGGCGGTGTTGATCTGTTGCAGGCGGCGGAAGGCGTGGCGCAGGCCCTCGATGGCTTTCGACCAGGTCGCGTCGATGCCGCCGCTGCCCATGTTCTGGAAGGCAATGCGCATCAGCCCAAGCACGCCGCCTTCAAGAATGTCCAACTCGCCGTCCATATAGGATTCAGGCACCGCCAGCATCGGATCGAAGGAGATGGCGCGCTCGGCATGGCGGGTCTTGATGTGCATATGCACCGGCTCGCCGCTGCCGTCGCCGAAGATGAATGTCGAACCCTTCGGCCCGGTTACCTTCAGATTGCCCGTGCGCACCAGGCGGTCGAGAACGCGCTTCAACAGAATATTCATGTCCAATGTCCCCTCACGGTCAGACAGGCTGTCCTACTCTGCATCAATATATAGGGTTTCGAAAAGTTCCTTTTGGCACAAAAATGCCCGGGCGAGAGGCCCGGGCATTGGTCCAGAATGGCTGGAGAGCGGTGGTCCGAGGACCTGTGCGATCAGGCGTTGTCTTCGCCGCCTTCGAACTCGGCATTCGGATCGAAGAAGTTTTCCGGCCGCGCATTGTCGTTGATGTCGTCGCCGTAAATGGCTTCGGCGGTGGTCAGCGTCTCGCCCTTGGCCTGGCGTTCGGCCTCGTCGGCCGTGCGGGCGATGTTGAGCGTGATGGTGACTTCGACTTCCGGATGCAGTGCGATCGCCACATTGGTGAGGCCGATGGTCTTGATCGGCTGGTTGAGCTGGATCTGGTTGCGGTTGACCGTGAAGCCCTCCGCGGTCAGCAGGTCGGCGATGTCGCGGGTCGACACCGAACCGTAGAGCTGGCCGGTCTCGCCGGCCGAACGCACCGCGATGAAGCTCTTGCCGTCAAGCTTTTCGGCGACCTGGGCCGCTTCCGACTTGCGTTCAAGGTTGCGGGCTTCGAGTTGGGCGCGCTGGCCCTCGAACTTCTTCTTGTTGGCTTCGTTGGCGCGCAGCGCCTTGCCCTGCGGCAGCAGGAAATTGCGGGCAAAACCGTCCTTGACCTTGACGGTATCGCCCATCTGGCCGAGGCGGGAAACGCGTTCGAGAAGAATGACGTCCATGGCTATGTTCCTTTTGGTTGGGCGTCCGTCCACGAGGCCGACGCCGAATTCTCTGGAACAGGTCAGGAAGCAAAAGGGCGTTGCCGCCGGTGTCGCTGTCCTGCCTGTCGCGGCAGTTAGAGGTTATTGACCTCAACTCGGGATTTGATGGCTATCCGGTCATGCCCGTCATGGCCGGCGACAGGAACGGGCGGCGAACCGCCCGTTCGGAAGAATTAGCGAACCACGTAGGGCAGCAGGCCGAGGAAACGGGCACGCTTGATCGCCTTGGCGAGCTCGCGCTGCTTCTTCTGGCTGACGGCGGTGATGCGCGACGGCACGATCTTGCCGCGCTCGGAAATGTAGCGCTGCAGCAGGCGCACGTCCTTGTAGTCGATCTTCGGTGCGTTGGCGCCGGAGAACGGGCAGGTCTTGCGGCGGCGATGGAAAGGGCGCCGGGTCGGGATCTGATTGATGTCGACCATTATTCTGCACCCCCTTCAAAACCTTCGCGCGGACGGCGCGGACCACGGTCGCCGCCTTCGCGATCGCCGAACGAACGCGGGCCACGATCGCCGCGGTCGCCGAAGCTGCGCGCCGGACGATCGCCACGGTCGCGATCGCCGAAGCCACCGCGCTCGGAGCGCTCTTCGCGCTTCTGCATCATGGCCGATGGGCCTTCCTCATGCGCCTCGACCTTGATGGTCAGGAAACGCAGCACGTCCTCGGACAGACCCATCTGGCGCTCCATCTCGTTGAGCGCTGCCGGCGGGCAGGTGAGGTCCATCAGCGTGTAGTATGCCTTCCGGTTCTTGTTGACCCGGTAGGTGAGGGACTTCAGTCCCCAGTTCTCGACCCGGCCGACGGACCCGCCATTTGCTGCGATGACGCCCTTGTACTGTTCGACAAGCGCATCGACCTGCTGCTGCGAGAGGTCCTGCCGGGCAAGA
The DNA here is from genome assembly GCF_004791165.1 of Mesorhizobium sp. M8A.F.Ca.ET.218.01.1.1. GTDB lineage: Bacteria > Pseudomonadota > Alphaproteobacteria > Rhizobiales > Rhizobiaceae > Mesorhizobium. The sequence continues at coordinate 290,388 of NZ_SRUZ01000003.1, forward strand.
AACACATGTTCGTAAAGAGCCATTATGGTTCAGTGCCTTTCTTCGTTTCTCTCCCGGTTCCCGGCGGCAAAAGCCTCTGCAACTTCTCTGACCCGCATGTGCCTCGAAAGGCGCGGGAAGAAAGGAGCATGACGAGACGGTCGAGAGCGGAGACACGGGAGGCGGAAGCGCTTCTGGCTTCACACGAAGGTTCTCGAAAAAACCTCCGGCCCTCCGTTCAGCCCCCAGCTGGGACCGGCAGATTGGCGGCGTCTATATAGCAATCCACCGATAAGGCAAGGGCAAGCGGCGTCCCCGATGTCGCAACCACCAGAAAATCAAGCCGCGGCGCCAGCAAGGCCCGGCGATTTTCCCCGGCAACCGGACCTTAACCACAATGTCAGGTTGCGCAGGGTTGCCCGCCGCCGTCAACGGTCGATTCATTATGAAAGGTGCAAAAGCCCGGACAGCCGTGCATGACAAGCGGCAAGCATTTTCGGGGGTAAGGATGCTTCTCAACAGGTTCTGGCGCTCGAAGAGCGGCAATTTCGCGCTTCTCATGGGATTGGGGCTACCCGCCATTCTGTCGGCAGTGGCCTTCGCGACCGATGTCTCGACCATGATGCGGGCGAAGAGCAACCTGCAGAACGCGATCGATGCGGCAAACCTTGCCTCCTCGCATCTTGGCGATCTCGACATGACCCGCACCGATGCTTTCGACCGCTATTTCCAGGCCAACATCGCTGGCCATGGCGAACTCGTCAACGCGCAGGCGACCCTGACCGTCGACAGGGGCGTCAATTTCATCAAGACCAAGGCGGTCGCCTCGGCCGACGTCAATCTGAACTTCGCTTTCCTGTTTGGCCAGAGCAAGCACATCGTGGTCGATGCCTCGGCGGCCGAGTCCAATAACCAGCTCGAAGTCGTGCTGGTTCTGGACAATACCGGCTCGATGGCTGGCGCCCGCATGACGGCTCTGAGGACGGCGACGAAGTCGTTGCTGGATACGCTCGAATCGACAAAGTCGCCGACGCGCCAGGTCCGTGCCTCGCTGGTTCCCTTCGTCACGGCCGTGAACGTCAATGGCGACGGGTTCGATCCGTCCTGGATCGACATGGACGGCAAATCCTCGACCAACGGTATCAATTTCCCCGTCATCGACGGCAAGCGCCCGAACCACATGGCCCTGTTCAGGCAGCTCAAGGACACCGGATGGGCCGAGCCCGGATGGAACGACACGGGATGGAAGGGCTGCGTGGAGGCGCGGGCCGGCGCCTACAACATTTCCGACACGCCGCCCGACCCGGCTAAGCCCGACACGCTGTTCGTTCCCTATTTTGCGCCGGATGATCCGGGAGATGCGCAGATGCCGTCCAGTTCCTATGGCAATGAGGCAAAGTACTACAACAATTCCTATCTCAGCGACGCCAGCGACACGGTCAAGCTAGACAAACAGAAAGGCGACAACCGGCTCGGCATCGACTTCAGCGGCCTCGACAGCGATCCCGACAAAGCCACCAAGGAACAGGTTGCCAAATATGTGGCGCCGGCCAAGGAACTTATCACCGAGACAGGAACTCCCGTCACCGTTGGTCCCAACCGTTCCTGCCCGACCCCCGTCGTTCCCCTGACCGACGATTTCGACAAATTGCGTAAGGCGGCGAGCCAGATGACGGAATGGAACGGCTCCGGCACCAACGTCTCGGAGGGGCTGTCCTGGGGCATGCGGGTGCTCTCGCCCGGCGCGCCCTATACCGGCGGCGCGCCATTCAAGACGCCTGGCGTCAGCAAGATCGTACTCCTGCTCACCGACGGTGAGAACGTCGTCTACGGCGCCAGCCAGCAATCGACGAAGTCCGACTACACATCCTACGGCTATCTGGCGGGTGGCCGCTTCGGGTCGGACAATCAGACGACGGCGGCCCGCAATGTCGACGGCTGGACGAAGAGCGTCTGCACGCAGTTGAAGAACCAGGGCGTGCAGATCTACACGATGGTGCTGCAGTCCGACACCGCTGCCAACCGCACGCTTTACAGCGCCTGCGCTTCCGATCCGAGCGATTATTATGCCGTCAACGATCCGGCCAAGCTGCCGAATGTTTTTCAGCAGATCGCCAACAAGTTCTCGAAGCTGCAACTGACGAATTGAGCGCCCGATGCCGAGAGCGCGCGATACATCCGGGGGGTCCAGACCTCAACTCGTGTGGGCGACAACCTTGTCGACCGTCTCGGGGAAGAAGTCGGGCGCGGCATGGCGCTTGCCGAACATCATGTCGTACTGGATCAGCCGGAAGTCGCGGATCGCCGGGTCGATCTCTTTCTGACGCGACCAGTCGGCCGTGGCCGCGCCGGCCGGCGTGAGCAGCAGGTTGCGGTCGACAACGCGATAGCGCTCCCGCATCTCGCCCAGGAAGCCGGTGTAGTAGGGGTGGGTGATGCCCGCGGCGGTGAGGATATGATAGGGCAGGAACGCAGGACTCACCGTCCCCAGATTCTCGACCGGGCCCGAACGGTTCGACCAGATGATCAGCGGAGTCGCGTGATGTTCGAGAGCGGCCTCCGGCGTCGGTTCCTTGCGGGGCGCGACGTTGTCCTTCAGGAAGCCGGTCTCGACATAGACCGGCCCGAGCGGCGGCAGGTGGTCACCGAAAAAGGCGACAATCGTTGGCCGCTCGCGCGTCTTGGCCCATTCGATCAGCCGCTCGAGGCCGCGGTCCGCGTCGGCTGAACCCTCGGCGTAGGAGAGCAGCGAGTCACGCGCCCACTGGCTGATCGGCGCCTGCACCGAGTGGGTCGGGTTCGAATAACGGTTCGGCTCATACGGGCCATGGTTCTGCAGGCTGACCGCGAAGAAGAAGACGGGGTCGTCGCTGGCGTCGGCTTCGCGGATGATCTCGTCGGTCATCGCGGCGTCGGATGCCAGCGGTCCGCGCTTTTCCATGGGCGGCAGCGTTTCTTCCGATTTGAAGTCGTTGAAGCCGAAATCGGCATAGACGGCGCCGCGATTCCAGAACCAGTTGGTGCCTGGATGGATGGCGCGTGCCCTATAGCCTTCGCTCTTCAGGAAGGTCGCCATCGACGGCGTCGGGGTGCGTACATATTGCTGGTAGGGGATGCTGCCGGCCGGCAGGAAGGCGTTCGAGAACCCGGTCAGCGCTTCGAATTCGATATTGGCGGTCATGCCGCCGAATTCGGGCGAGAACATCGAGCCCGAGCGGAGCGACCGCACATTGGGGATCGGATCGGGCGTGATGGTGACGCCGGGCAGCTTGGTCGAATCCCAGAAGGATTCGCTCATGACGATGATGATGTCTGGCTTCTGGGCCGGCACCGAGGCGCTCACATCGGGCCTGTCGATCGCCGCGATTGCCTTGTCGGAATAGCCCGGCGGGGCAGAGACGTGCGCCATCGGCACGTTGAGCGCGAAGGCGAGCGCAAAGCCGTTGGAGGCGTAGTTTTCCTTCTGGTCCCACATGATCGGGATGATCTGCAGCCGGTCCCTGGTCCACGAGAAGGTGGCGTAGTCCATGATTGAGACGAAGAAGGCGAGCAGCGGCACCGCCAGCGTCAGCCGGGCGAGGCGGCCCTTGTGGCTGAGGGCTGGAACCTTGCGGCGCCAAAGACGCCAGCCGTAGACGAGCAGGGACAGGCCGACCACGATGCCCGCGACCATGGCGAGCGCGGTCATTGGCCGCTCGCGCACCAGCAGCGGCAACAGCGCGAAGATCTGTCGGGCGTAAAGGAAGTCCGTCGGATAGAGCGGGTCGCCGAGATAATGCGACTTCTGGTGGCCGACAAAGGCCAGCGATAGGGTCAGCGGCGCGACGATCATCAGGCTTTGATGACTGCGGCCGAGCACGGCATCGAGGCCGATCAGGACCAGCGCGAACACGACGATGGTGGTCCAGCCCGGCTTGAACGGCTGCAGGAAGAAGGAAACGGTGCCGGCGACATCACCGCGCACGATCAGTTCGATGGCGAACACCATGACGGCCGAGATCGCCAGGCTGATCAGCCCGTAGCGGACGACCGGCCATCTCCGGCCCGGCAGATAGCCGGTGGACGGATCGTCTTCCAGGAATTGCGGCGCGGCGTTGCCGGCACGTTTCGAACTCTTTGCCACTTTAACTTCCCACCCAAAGACAACCCACGTCATTCGATTGTCATATAATTGTCACGCAAAGCTAGCGCCTGTGACGGAAATAAGAAGAGCCAGCAAACGATTCGTGAGCGGTTTTCATCAGGTGTGATCGCCAAAAAGCCCTTTCGGAACAGGCACTCGCTCAAGGATACGGCCCTCGGCATGGGCTGAAGTGGCTTGACTTGGCGGCCTGCCTTGCGTCACAGGCAGGGAAAATTCGTAGTATCACGCAAGCAGAACCAGTCTGGGGAGCCCTCGCATGGCCGTCGCATTTACCTTTCCAGGACAGGGCAGCCAGGCTGTCGGCATGGGCAAGGACCTCGCCGATGCCTTTCCCGAAGCGCGCAGGGTCTTCCAGGAAGTCGATGATGCGCTCGGCGAAAACCTGTCGAAGCTGATCTGGGAAGGTCCCGAAGAGACCTTGACGCTGACGGCCAACGCGCAGCCGGCCCTGATGGCGGTATCGCTGGCGGCGATCAGGGCGCTGGAAGCGCGCGGTTTCTCGCTGAAGGACCAGGTCGCCTATGTCGCCGGCCATTCGCTGGGCGAATATTCGGCACTCGCCGCCGCCGGCTTCGTTTCCGTCGCCGATGCCGCTCGTCTGCTGCGCATTCGCGGTAACGCCATGCAGGTGGCGGTGCCGGCCGGCGAGGGCGCCATGGCGGCGATCATCGGGTTGGAGCAGGCCGATGTCGAAGATGCCTGCGCCGAGGCCGCTAAGGGCTCGATTTGCCAGATCGCCAACGACAATGGCGGCGGCCAGCTGGTCATCTCAGGTGCAAAGGTCGCGGTCGAGCTGGCAGCGAAACTGTGCACCGATAAGGGCGCCAAGCGTGCGCTGATGCTGCAGGTGTCGGCGCCCTTCCATTCGGCGCTGATGGCGCCGGCGGGCAACGTCATGCGCGAGGCGCTTGCCGGCGTGGCAAAGACCGCGCCAGTCGTTCCCGTCGTGTCCAACGTATCGGTGCAGCCGTCGACCGATCCCGACGAGATCGCCGGGCGCTTGGTCGAGCAGGTGACCGGTCGCGTGCGCTGGCGCGAAACGGTGGAATGGTTCGGCGCCAACGGCATCACCACGCTTTACGAGATCGGTGCCGGCAAGGTGCTTTCGGGACTGGCTCGCCGCATCAACCGCGATATCGCCACCGCGTCCGTCGGTTCCTCGGCCGAGGTCGAGGCGGCACTTGCGGCGCTTGCATAAAGCGCCATTTGAGACCATCCCTATAAGGGGCGCCCTCTTCTCAACCTGGAGACAAAAATGTTCGAATTGACCGGCCGCAAGGCGCTTGTCACCGGCGCATCGGGGGGCATCGGCGAGGCGATCGCCAGGGTGCTGCATGCGCAGGGCGCGATCGTCGGCCTGCACGGCACGCGCGTCGAGAAACTGGAAACGCTGGCCTCCGAACTGGGCGATCGGGTCAAGCTGTTCCCGGCCAACCTGTCGAACCGTGACGAGGTCAAGACACTCGGCCAGAAGGCGGAGGCCGATCTCGAGGGCGTCGATATCCTGGTCAACAATGCCGGCATCACCAAGGACGGCCTGTTCGTGCGCATGTCGGACGCCGACTGGGATACGGTGCTGGAGGTCAATCTCACCGCCGTTTTCCGGCTGACCCGTGAACTGACCCACCCGATGATGCGCCGCCGCCATGGCCGCATCATCAACATCACATCGGTGGTCGGCGTGACCGGCAATCCCGGCCAGGCGAACTACTGCGCCTCCAAGGCCGGCATGATCGGCTTGTCCAAATCGCTGGCGCAGGAAATCGCCACCCGCAACATCACCGTCAACTGCGTCGCTCCGGGCTTCATCGAATCGGCGATGACCGACAAGCTCAACGAGAAGCAGAAAGAGGCGATCATGACGGCGATCCCGACGAAGCGCATGGGCACCAGTGCCGAAGTGGCGTCCGCCGTTGCTTATCTGGCTTCGAACGAGGCCGCCTACGTAACCGGGCAAACCATCCACGTGAATGGCGGCATGGCGATGATCTGAGCGAGCTCCGGCAGCAACATCGCCGCGCTGTGAAAACCCACCATTTCGGCTTGGACCTCGGCAATTTTTCGTGTAATGCGGCCCGCAACCCGGCGGTTCGGGCAAAAACCGGTCCGTGGCCGTTGCGTTTCCGGCAGGACCATCTTTCAGCTTGATTAGCGGCATTCCGCCCGCTAACGAAGACAGACAAACAAAAGACGAGGATGCCCCAAATGAGTGACACCGCAGAGCGCGTCAAGAAGATCGTCATCGAGCACCTTGGCGTCGATGCCGACAAAGTGACGGAGCAGGCGAGCTTCATCGATGATCTGGGCGCTGACAGCCTCGACACGGTTGAACTCGTCATGGCGTTCGAAGAAGAATTCGGCGTCGAGATCCCCGACGACGCAGCAGAGACCATTCTGACCGTTGGCGATGCGGTGAAGTACATCGACAAGGCTTCGGCCTGACGCTTTCCGCAGTCGTCACCGGGGAGGACCTGCGATGAGGCGTGTCGTCGTCACGGGCCTTGGCCTGGTTTCGCCGTTCGGCATGGGCTTCGAGCACGGCTGGAAGCAACTGCTGACCGGCCGCAGCGCTGCCAAGCGCGTCACCGAGTTCGAAGTGGACGATCTTGCCTGCAAGATCGCCCACGTCATTCCGCGTGGCGACGGCTCCAACGGTACGCTCAATCCCGAAGCCATTCTCGAGCCGAAGGAACTTCGCAAGATCGGCGACTTCATCCTGTACGGGATCGCGGCCGCCGATGAAGCGCTGAAGGATTCCGGCTGGCAGCCTTCCACCGAAGAAGAGCGTTGCGCCACCGGTGTGCTGATCGGCTCCGGCATCGGCGGTCTCGAGGGCATCGCCGAGAACGCGATCATCCTGAAGGAACGCGGCCCGCGCCGCATCAGCCCATTCTTCATTCCCGGAAACATCATCAATCTCGTGTCGGGCCAGGTTTCGATCCGGCACGGATTGAAAGGCCCCAACCACGCTGTCGTCACCGCTTGCTCGACCGGCGCGCACGCCATTGGCGACGCCGCCCGGCTGATCATCTTCGGCGATGCCGACATCATGCTGGCCGGCGGCGCCGAATCGCCGGTGACCCGACTTTCGCTCGCCGGCTTCGCGGCCTGCCGGGCACTCTCGACCGAGCGCAACGACACCCCGCAAACCGCCTCGCGGCCCTACGACCGCGACCGCGACGGCTTCGTCATGGGCGAGGGGGCCGGTGTCGTGGTTCTGGAAGAGCTCGAGCATGCCAAGGCGCGCGGCGCCAAGATCTATGCCGAGGTGACCGGCTACGGTCTGACCGGCGACGCCTATCACATCACCGCGCCGGCCGAAGATGGCGACGGAGCTTTCCGTTGCATGACCGCGGCGCTGAAGCGGGCAAAGCTTACGCCGGCCGATGTCGACTACATCAATGCGCACGGCACCTCGACCATGGCCGATACGATCGAACTCGGCGCTGTCGAGCGGCTGGTCGGCAATGCGGCTTCCAAGATTTCGATGTCGTCGACCAAGTCGTCGATCGGCCATTTGCTGGGCGCGGCCGGTGCCGCCGAAGCGATCTTTTCGATCCTCGCCATCCGTGACAATATCGCACCGGCGACCATCAACCTCGACAATCCCGAGCGCGAAACCGCGATCGACCTGGTGCCGAACAAGCCGCGCCCGCGCCAGATCGACGTGGCACTGTCCAATTCCTTCGGCTTCGGCGGCACCAACGCCTCGCTGGTCTTCCAGCGTTATAATGGCTGACCGAGCTGCCGGGCGGTGCTTTGGCGTGCCGTCAATTTTGCCATATTCGCCCCTACTCTGCCGCAGGGGATTCGTTGAGAGATCGAACGGTAGGGCGAAATGAACACAAATCCGTCAGGCAACGGAGAATTCGGGCAAAGGCCGGCGAATACCGGGCCGATCGTGCCGAAGACGGCAAGCGAGGCGCTGCGGCCGGAGGCTGGAACGCCGCCGCCGAAACGGTCGCGCGCTTCGCGCAGCCAGATCGTCGTGTTCATGAACTTCGTCATCTCCTCGGTGATGCTGATGGTTCTGGCGGCAGGCGTGGCCCTCTATTTCGGCAAGCAGGAGTTTACCGAACCCGGCCCTTCCGCCAATGGCGACACCTTCCTCGTCAAGCCCAACACCGGCGTCCAGGATATCGCCGACCAGCTTGAGCGCCGCGGACTAATCAGCGACGCCCGCGTGTTCCGCCTCGGCGTGCGTGCCTTCGGCAACGATTCCGCGCTCAAGGCCGGTGAATACGAGATCAAGCCCAGGGCGTCCATGCGCGACATCATGGAACTCCTCAAGAGTGGCAAGTCGGTGATGTACTCGCTGACTATTCCCGAAGGGCTGACGGTCGAGCAGGCTTTGCAGCGCATCGCCGACGAACCCGCCCTGAGCGGCGATATGCCGTCGAAGACGCCCCCCGAGGGTAGTCTTGCCACCGACACGCTGCGCTTCACGCGTGGCGCAACGCGCCAGCAGATGGTCGACAAGCTGCTCGCCGATCAGAAGAAACTGGTCGATGAGGTGTGGCAGCGGCGCGCGCCGGATCTGCCCCTGGCCAGCGTCGAGGACTTTGTCACCCTGGCCTCGATCGTCGAGAAGGAAACCGGCAAGGGCGATGAACGCTCACGCGTGGCCGCCGTCTTCCTGAACCGGTTGGCCAAGGGCATGCGCCTGCAGTCCGATCCGACCATCATCTACGGTCTGTTTGGCGGCAAGGGCAAGCCGGCGGACCGTCCGATCTACCAGTCCGACATCCAGAAGCAGACGCCTTACAACACCTATGTGATCAGCGGCTTGCCGCCGACACCCATCGCCAATCCCGGCCGCGCGGCCCTCGAAGCCGTGGCCAATCCGTCGAAGACCGACGATCTCTATTTCGTCGCCGACGGCACGGGCGGCCACGTCTTTGCCGCGACCCTGGACGAGCACAATGAAAACGTCGCCCGCTATCGCGCGCTGCAGAAGAAGCAGGCCGATGACGCAGCCAAGGCCGCCGCTGCCGCCGGTACCAGCGGCAGTGCCGACAAGCCTGCAGCAGACAAGCCAGCCGACGACAGCGATGCCAGCGGCGGCGACAATGGCGATGCCGGCGGTGATGCGGGCGCGGCCCAGTAATGTGAAGAAAGGCGTTGCCTGGAAGGCGGCGGCCTGACATTTGAGAGAACGCCAGGCGTCCGATTTCGACGCGTTCGCGGCGTAGTCATTTTAAGCCGCGCTTGCCCTACCGGAAAACCGGTTTCAGGGTGAGGCGCCAGGGATGTGCGGGCGACATGAATTTGCAGAGTATGACCGGTTTCGCGCGGGCCGTCGCCGAGCACGACGGCACCTCCATTGCCTGGGAAGTCAAATCCGTCAATGGCAAGAGCGTCGAGGTGCGACTGCGGCTGCCCCAAGGATTCGAGCGGCTGGAACCTGTGGTCAGGCAAACGCTGCAGAAGCGTTTCGCCCGCGGCAATTTCCAGGCGACGCTGACCATCGGCCGCGCCGCCGGCACGCAGGCGCAACCTATCGTCAACGAGGCGTTTCTGAAGGATCTTGCCGGCCTGGCCAAGCGGCTGCAGGAGCAGTTCGGCGTCGCGCCCGCGACGGCTGACGGATTGCTGTCGCTGCGTGGTGTGCTCGACGTACCTGAAACCATCGAGACCGAAGAGGCGCGGACCGCACTCGACGCCGCCATCATGGCCGCGCTCGACGTGGCGCTGAACGGCCTGGAACAGGCCAGGCACGGTGAGGGCGCAGCACTGGCCGTGCTTTTGTCCGGCCATGTCGATACTATCGAGACGCTGACCCTGCGCGCGGAAGCTGACCCGTCACGCGATGCGGCGGTGATCCGCGAACGCATCGCCGAGCAGGTCAGGCTGCTGATGGACGCATCCGCCAATCTGGATGCAAGCCGGCTGCACATGGAGGCGGCGTTCCTTGCCACCAAGGCCGATATTCGCGAAGAGATCGACCGGCTGAAAACGCATGTCGCGTCTGGCCGGGCCTTGCTTGAGGGCGGCGGCGCGGTCGGCCGCAAGCTCGATTTTCTGGCACAGGAATTTAACCGCGAATCAAATACGCTGTGCTCCAAGTCGAACGCCGCGACAGTCACAGCGATTGGGCTGGAGTTGAAGGCCGTGGTCGACCAGTTTCGTGAACAGGTCCAGAATCTGGAGTAGCCGATGGTTGCCAAGGAACCGATGGTTCCCAGGGATTTGGGGTCCCGCATCCGCCGCCGGGGGTTGATGCTCGTCCTGTCGTCTCCATCGGGGGCCGGCAAGTCGACGATCGCGCGCAACCTTCTGGAGAGCGATTCAAGCCTTGAACTGTCGGTCTCGGTTACCACAAGGCCGCGCCGGGGTTCGGAAATCGAGGGCGTTCACTACCACTTCCGCACGATGCGCGAATTCGAGCGGTTGCGCGATTCCGACGCGCTCCTCGAATGGGCGGAGGTGCACGGCAATTGCTACGCGACACCGCGCGAGCCGGCCGAACTGGCGCTGGCGCAGGGCCGCGACATGCTGTTCGACATTGACTGGCAGGGCGCTCAGCAGCTCAAGGAGAAGATGCGCGCTGACATCGTCTCGATCTTCATCCTGCCTCCGTCGATGAAAGAATTGAAGGCGCGGCTGAAGCGCCGCGCCGAGGACCAGGAAGCGGTGATCGAGACGCGGCTGAAGAACGCCCGCAACGAGATCGAGCACTGGAAGGAATATGACTTCGTCATCGTCAACGACGATCTCGACCGTGCCTTCGCCGAAGTGCGCGGCATCGTCGTTGCCGAGCGGCTGCGGCGCGACCGCCGGCCGGGTCTCTTCGATTTCGTGTCGGGATTGCTGGACGAGAAAACGGTGTGATCGCCCTTTCCTTCTTCCCGTCAACGGGGAGAAGGTGGCCCGAAGGACCGGACGAGGGGCAGCACCATACCTTCGCAACTTCGCACTGCCCTTCATCTGCCTGCCGGCATCGTCTCCCCGTGAACGGAGAGAGCGGAGTTAGACCGCATTGGTCAGCCGCACGAACTCCTCGACGCTGAGTGTTTCCGCCCTGCGCGTCGGGTCGATCCCCGCTCGTTCGAGCAAGGCCTCGCCGCCGAGGCTTTTCACGCTCTGGCGCAGCATCTTCCGGCGTTGGCCGAAGGCGGCTTCCGTGACTCGGCCGAGTTTCTTCACATCGGCGGGCAGGGGTGTCGTGCGCGGCTCCAGGTGCACCACCGAAGAGGTGACCTTGGGTGGCGGCGTGAAGGCCTGAGGCGGGACGTCGAAGGCGATCCTGGCCTGCGTGCGCCAGCCGGCGAGCACGCCCAGCCTGCCATAGGCATCGCTGTCGGGTGCCGCCACGATGCGCTGGGCGACCTCACGCTGGAACATCAGCGTCATCGAGGCGTAGTAGGGCGGCCAGTTTGGGACCGTCAGCCATCGGACCAGCAGTTCCGTGCCGATATTGTAAGGCAGGTTGGCCACGATCCGGACCGGACCGTGGTCGGCCTCCGAGGCGAGTGCCGCGAAGTCGGTCTTCAGCGCGTCGCCCGAAATCACCTCCAGCCGACCGGGGTAATGAGCGGAGACTTCGGCAAGCGCAGCCAGGCAGCGTTCGTCGCGCTCGATGGCAACGACCCGGCGGGCGCCGTTCGATAGCAGCGCCCTTGTCAGCCCTCCAGGCCCGGGCCCGACCTCGATCACCGTGGCATTTGCCAGGTCGCCGGCGCTGCGTGCGATCTTGCCGGTCAGATTGAGATCGAGCAGGAAGTTCTGGCCGAGAGCCTTTTTCGCCTGCAGCCCATGGCGCTCGATGACGTCGCGCAGTGGTGGCAGCCCATCGATGCTCATGCGCGAAGACCGGAAGCGGAAGCACTCATGCGGCGACGGCCTTCGCGTCGATGTCGGCGAGCTTCCTGGCGAGCTTCAGCGCCGCTATCAGGCTGTCCGGCCGCGCCACGCCCTTGCCGGCGATGTCGAAGGCGGTGCCGTGGTCGGGGGAGGTGCGGATGAAGGGCAGGCCCAGCGTGACGTTGACAGCTTCGTCGAAGGCCAGCGTCTTGGCCGGGATCAACGCCTGGTCGTGATACATGCACAGTGCGGCGTCGTAGCCTGCCCGCGCCCGGGCATGGAACAGCGTGTCGGCGGGCAAGGGCCCGAAAGCATCGATGCCTTCAGCGCGCAGGGTGTCGACCGCTGGGCGCACGATATGCTCGTCTTCCATGCCCATGGAGCCGCCTTCGCCGGCATGCGGATTGAGGCCGGCAATGGCGAGCCGAGGCCTGGCGATGCCGAAGCGGCCGGCAAGGTCGGCCGCGGTGATGCGTGCGGTCGCGACGATCAATTCGGTGCTCAGGGCCTTCGGCACGTCGGCCAGGGCGATGTGGATGGTTACGGGAACCGTGCGTAAGTCCGGGCCTGCCAGCATCATCACCGGCATCGCCTCGACGCCGCTGTGCCGAGCCGCCAGATGCGCCAGATATTCGGTGTGGCCGGGAAAACGGAAGCCGGCATCATAGAGCGGCTTCTTGGCGATCGGGCAAGTCACCACGGCGGCCGCCTCGCCGGCAAGGCAGGCCTCGACCGCGCGGTCGATCGCTTCGATGGTGCCGGCTGCGTTGGCGGGGTCTGGCCGGCCGGGGCTGTCGATGAAGCGCTCCGTCAGGGGAACGATCGGCAAGGCGCGGCCAAAGACCTCGATCGCCTGCACCGGCGTCACTTCCTGGACAGGCAGCGAAACGCCAAGGTGGCGCGCGCGCGCCGCGACCACGGCCGGGTCGGCCAGAAGGTAGAAGGGGGGCAAGCCGACGGCGTCCCGCGCAAGGAAGGCGGCGATGGCGATTTCAGGGCCGATACCGGACGGATCGCCGACGCTCAACGCCAGCGCGGTCATCGCGCGGCCCACGTCAGCGCTTGACGATGCGGGCTTTAGCCTTCAGCTCGTCAACATATTTCTTGCTGAGATCGTCGGCGGCCTTGTCGTTGGAGCCTTCGCTCTGGAATACCATCTGTGCCGTCTTGTCGTCGGACACTTCGCGCGACGAGCAGATGCCGATGAATTCGACGCCGCGTTCGGTCTCGCGCGTGACGGTGGCGCCACCGACCTTGGTCGCCTTGATCTGCTCGGCCCAGTCCGGCGGTAGTTGCGGCGCCAGAATCCGGCCGAGGTCGCGAACGGTGACGTCGATCAGGCCCTTGGCGAACTCGCGTGTCGTGTTGCAGCCGTTGAAGCGGGCACGCATGGCATCGGCCTCGCGCTTGCGCTTGGCCAGTGTCGCGCTGCGTTCGGCCGCTGGCACGACGAAGATGACCTGCTGCAGCATGTATTCCATGGCGCTCGGCTTGGCGCCGCCCTTGTCAAGCATGCGCCGCACCGCGTCCTGTTCGGTCACGCTGCCACCTTCACCGGAGCGGTAACGCGCGCTCAAGGCTTGGTTCCATGCCATCTGGGCACGAATGAACTCCTTGAAATGGTCCTTGCTGACGCCGGATTTTTCCATGACGCCGTCGAGCTGGCCGAGCTGCATCTTGTTGTTGGTGGCAAAGCGCTGATAGGCGGCCTCAACCTGGGCATCGCTGATACGGATGCCAAGCCGTCTGGCCTCGGCGAGGCGCAGCGTCTGGTCGATCATTTCCTGGGCAGCGTCGCCCTTCTTGTGTTGCAGCTTCAGGAAGGCGGCACGATGGGCGATGTCACCACTGGTGATTGCTATGTCGTTGACGACGTATTTGATCTCGCTGGCGAAAGCCGGCGGCGTCATCACGGTCATCGACAGGGATGTCGCCGCCACAAGCAACGCGAACCCTGCTGAAAAGAGGTATTTCCTCATCGTTGGCATCCCAATTCTATTCCGGCTCCGCCCAATTCCGTCCCCTTCCGGATACGCGAATCCGTGCCAGCCCTATGCGGCGAAACGATGTCGCCGCTTATTGGATGGTGTCGATTGCGTTGGTCGACGAGCCGAAGTCGCCGAGGGTGCGGAACGACAGGTTGAATCCGATGCTCTGCGTCACTTCCCTGGTGTTCAGGTCACGCGACTGCGCGTACGTCATCAGATAGGTGAAGCAGGAATCGTTGTAGGCGAAGCCCACCCCGTCCTTGACCAGCAGGCCCTCCTGCAAATCGTAGGTTCCTGTTCCGAACACGCGCCAGTTCTCGGCAAGATGTGTCGATGCGCCGAGCGTGACCTCGTGACGGTCGGTCGTGAACCCATAGAGCGGCTGGGCCTGGATGAAGGCATACTTGGCGCTCAACGACACCGGCAGGCCGGAATAAGCAGCTTTCAGCTCGGCGCGGCGGATCTCGAAGCTCTGTTCGTCGAAACGGCCGCTGACGGAGGCCGCGAAGCCATTGGGGCTGGTTATGCCAAACAGGCCGACATAGTCGGACTTGGTCGTCTCAAGCCCTGAATTTGCGCCGACATTGACCAGATCGGGTGCCGCAAAGGAGTTTTCGCCGCCAATCTGATAGGACTGGCCGAAGATCGCATTGGTGCCCCAGCCGTTGATGTAGGAGCCGGAATAGCGCAGGCCGACATTGGCACGCGAGCCGCCCTCGATGCGGTCGTAACCGGAGAACTTGTCGCGTTCGAACAGCGTGGTTGCATCGAAAACCATGCTTTGAGCGTCTTCGTTCGGAATGGAGAGGCCGCCGACATACTGTTCGTTCGGGCGCAGGAACACCTGAGCCATCGGCTCGACAACGTGGCTCGACCCGCTGGCCAGCGAGAACAACAGCGGCCAGCTCATCTCGAGCCCGGCGGTCGCCATGTAGCGTGCGAAGGACGAGCGCATGTCTTCGCTGGTATGTATGTCAGGGTTGGCGGCCATCTCCTGAATGGCCGCGAGCGAAGCCGATGACGCGCGGACGTAGTCAACATCGCCCTGGAATGCCAGCAGTGGTGTCAATACCAGCCCATCATCGGTAACGAATGTCCGCTTCCATTCGGCTTCGGTGGTGAGTCTGCCAGACTCGCCCTCTATGCCACGGACACGCTGTGCCGGCGTGGCAGAATCGTATGGCGTGTTGAAAGCTTCGTCAAGATCTTCGCGGCGAATGACTCGCGTATTTACGTTGAACGACAACTGGCCGCCGGCGACCGATGTGTCGGGGATATAGGCATAGTCGAGCGAGGGCAGCACCCAAGGCTGCTGGCCGCTTCGCGCCGCGGCATTTTCGTTGGGCGTATCTTCCTGGACCTCGAAATGCATGGCGCGCACGTCGAAATAATTACGGTCATTAAGGCCGGTCAGGTAGACGGACGACTGGTGAACGTAGGCATTGTACTTGGCGATGTTGTAGGTGTTGGAGAAGTTCTTGTCGGTCTGCAGCAACACGTCCCAGCCGAAATTCCAGCGTTCGTTGATCGCGAACTGCCCCTGCGTGCCCATCATGCCGCGGAACTTGTTCGGATCGCCCACCGCGCCGGAATCGATATTGTGACCAGCGGTCGAGGGGAATGCCGCGCCGTCGATGAAGGCGTCCGGATCCTGCTGCTGAATGCCGGCGATCTTGAAAGTGTATTCGCCATTGTTGAAGCGCTGGCGCCATTCGGCTTCGCCGAGGAAGCCCTGCTTGGTGTAGCCGCTTCCGGTCACCGTCAGGTCATATGTCGGCGAAAGGGCGAAATAGTAGGGGATCTTGACGCTGTACCCCAAGTGACTGTTGTAGCCGATACTGGGGATCAGGAAGCCGCTCTTGCGCTTCACCGTCGGGTCGGCGATCTCGAACGCCGGCAAGTAGGCCAGCGGAAACCCGAAGAACTCGAAATTCGCGTTCTCGAAGCGAACCGTCTTCTTCTCGCCGTTCCAGATGATCTTTCTGGCTTTGACGCGCCATGTCGGCGCCTTGTCGGGCTTGTCTTCGCATGGTTCGCAGGCAGTGTAGACACCATTGTGGAAGGTGGTCAGCACGCCGCCCATGCGTTCGGCGCTTTCGGCGGCGAAATAGGCCTTGTCGACGGTTTCAACGCGCAGCGCGTTGACGAAGCCGTCTGCGAAATCGTCGGTGATGTCGATGTGCTGCGAATTGATCTTGGTGCCGTCGCTGTTGACGATCTCGACATTGCCGCTGGCAACCATTCGCTTGGTGTTGCGGTTGTACACGACCTTCTGGGCGACGAGGCGGTTGCCGCCATAGTCGATCTGCACGCCGCCGATGGCGGTCACCGTCTGGTTGTCGTTGTTGTATTCCAGCGTGTCGGCGGCGAGCAGCATCTGCGAGCCGGACGGAACCGTGGTCGCCATGTTGCCGACATCCTGCGCGAACGCCGGCAGCGGGACGCCGCAGGCGACCAGGCACGCCAAGGCGCTCGCCGCATAGAGGCGCGCCAAACGGGCCTGCCTGTCGCTGGGCAAAAACGCCTCCCTCACTAGCCGTCTTCCTTGTATAGCAGGAAAGTCACCCCGAAGAACATAGCTACCACGACCGGCACCCAGGCGGCTATGGCAGTCGGCACGAACCCCGCCACGCCGAACGCCTTCACCAGCACCGAAACGACATAAAGCAGAAACCCGGCAACGACGCCACCCAGAATCATCGTTGCCGACTGCCCCATTCGCGCAAATCGCATTGAAACTGTTGCCGCAATCAGCGTCATGGCGACGAGGAGAAACGGCAACGCCACCAGCGAATCAAACTGCATGGCAAAGGCATTTGCCTTGAGGCCGAAGGAACGGGCAACCTCGATTTTTCCGGGCAGGTCATAGAAGGGAATTGTCTCCGGGCGTGCCAGCCGCTCCTGCACGAATTCCGGCTTCAGATTGGTCGGCACACGATCGTTCGCGACGGGCTGGATGGTGCCGTTCCTGAAGATCTTCACATCCTGCAATTCCCAATAACCGTCGCGCAGGTAAGCACGCGCCGCATCCTTGCGCTCGACGATATTGCCTTGCTGGTCGAGGATGAAAAAGACCGCGTCGGCCATCTCCAGACCCTGGTCGAGGATGGCCCGCGCGCCGATGATAGTATCGCCGGAACTGGTTTTCTGGCGAATCCAGGGAGCGGCGTCGGCCGAAACCGTGTTGGATTTGCCGGAGCGCAGCTGCGTCTCGATCTGTTCGGACAAGGAGAAGGCGTGCGCGGCGAGCGGGTTGATGATTCCGACCGAGACGGCGCCGAACAGCAGTGCGCCGATGCAGCACGGCAAAAGGAACTGCCAGGCGGAAACGCCCGCGGACCGCGCGATGACAAGTTCGTACCGCCGGTTGAGCGAAACCAGCGTCGCCATCGCCGAGAACAAGCCGACAAACGGCACCGTCTGCAGCATGATCATGGGCATTCGAAGGCCGGAAATGGCCATCGCCGTGCCATAGGTGAACCCTGGCAGGCCGGTGGTGCGGCCGGACAGTTCGGTGAAATCGATAAGGAATACCAGTGCCAGAAGGCCGAGGAAGAACCAGATCGTGATCGCCACGTAGCGGAAGAAGAAATATCGACCCAGAGTCCAGCCCATCAGCCGACCCCCTGGCCTGAGGTGTCGCGCCTGGAGAGACGCAATTTGAGGGCATTCCAGCCATCACCGATTCGGCTGGCCAGGTTTGTCATCCAGTCCGCCCAGGCAACCGGCAGTTCCATGGTCCGGTTCGATACGATGAACCAGATCGCCACCGCGGAAGCCACGATCGGCACGCCATAGACCATGTAGGCATATTGCGGGACCTCATCGGCCTTGCTGGCGGCGAAGAAACCCAGCCAGCGCACGAACAGCGATATCGCGATGGCGGTGATCAGCGGATTGACGCGCGCCTCGCGATGCGAACGCGCGTCTCCCGCCACCGCGAGCGCGATCAGCGCAAAAACCATGGAGTAGGTCCATTCCGAAAACCGCTGGTCGACCTCGGCCCGGTACTCCTGGGGACTTTGCTGGTAATTCTTGTCGTTAGGACTTGGATTGAGCAGGTATTGGGTGGTCTGGTCCTTTGGCAGGAGCGTCACCTGGTTGGCCGCCGACATGAAGGCCGACATGTCGAAGGCATAGGACGTGAACCGGATGACACTGAGGTCGCCCGTCAGCGTTTTGCGATGGATGACGCCATCATTCATCATCAGCACCTTTTCGCCGCCGCGTTCGATGATGCTGCCGGTCTTGGCATAATAGACGAGATTGACGCCTTCCTCGCGCGAATCGGCGACGAAGATGCCACCCAGCCGGTTGTCGGGAAGCCGCTCGCCAATCTGCAGGAACAGTCCGTCCTCGATCTTGCGGAAGGTGCCTTCCTGGATGATCAGCGACAAAAGGTCGGCGCGCGACTCCGCCACCAGGGCGCGGTTCTTCTGTCGTGCATAGGGGTCGATGCCGTTGTCCACGGCGAACGAAAAGACGCTGGCGGCCAGCGCCAGCAGCATGATCGGCCGCACGATGGTCCATCGTGAGGCTCCCGATGCATTGACCACCGCGAGTTCCGAATCCGAATTCATCACACTGAGCGTCTGGGCGACCGCCACCACGAGCGCGAAAGGCACGACGATCGGAACGATGGAGGGGAGAATAAGGGACGCGACCTCGAAGAAGGTCAAAGCTGACTGACCGCTGTCGGTGACCAGGTTGATCTTGGCCAACACCTGCGTCGTCCACACGATGGCCAGCGTCCAGACCAGTGCTGCCAGGAAGACCACGAAAGTGCGGCGCATGATGTAGCGTTCAACGACCTTCATGAAGGCTTTACTCGATTTTCTCGAACGGCATCATGCCACCACGCTAAGGGTAGCTGTCCGGCGACGCCCGCACAACTGGCTCCGTTGGGCTGCATTAGGCAGGCGATCCGGTTCCCGTCCCACGTCGCGTGCCGCAGTAGGCCGGAGTGTCGGCGGCAATGGATAAGAAAGGACGAACATCGATGGTTAACAACAGGTTGCGGCATGAAGCGGAGCCGTTCCGCGACGAATCGCCATCGATTCCATGTCTCATATGGGTAGCCATTTTGGCAAAGTCTTGCCAAATGCCGGAAAACGACCAAATGTCGCGGATCGCTTCAAACCGCTTCGCGCATCATCGCGCAATCCCCGAAAGCAGGACATGATGAACCCGAGACCGTCGATCGCCTTTGCAAAATTCGCCGCGCCCCAGACGGCGGCGAACAGAAAGGGCACGGTCTTCGTGCTGTCGGCGGATGACGGTGGCCTGAGCGATATGGCCAGGGCTTACGATCCGGGCAAGACGCTGGATCGGGCTTTCCCGGTCGCCGAATTTACCGGCAAGTTCGCCGGCGCTGTCGAAATCCTGGCGCCGGAGGCAACATCGCTCGACAGGTTGGTCGCGGTCGGCGCAGGCAGGGTGTCGGGGCTCGACGAGTATGCCTGGCTGAAGCTCGGCGGCACCATTGCGGCATCGCTGCGCAAGGCAACCGACGTGGCCGTGGTGCTCGACCTGGCCGGTGCCTCGCCCGATGGCAAGGACGCCGCGAACCTTGCGGCCGGCATTCTCTTGCGCGGCTATTCCTTCGACAAGTACAAGACCAGGAAGGATAAGGACGACGGCCAGGGCAGCGGCAAGGCCGATCCGAAAAAGCCGGTCAAGGTGACCATCCATACCGCCGATCCGGTGGGCGCCAAGAAAGCCTTCGCCGATGCCGAGGCGGTGATCGACGGTGTGCTTCTGGCGCGCGATCTGGTCAACGAACCGGCAAACGTGCTGGGACCAGTCGAATTCGCCGCCCGCGCCAAGGAACTCGAGGCGCTTGGCGTCAAGGTCGAGATCCTGGCCGAAAAGGAGATGAAGAAGCTCGGCATGGGCTCGCTGCTCGGTGTCGCGCAGGGCTCGCCGCGTGGCGCCCGTATGGCGGTCATGCAATGGAACGGCGGCAAGCCCAAGGACAGCCCGGTCGCCTTCGTCGGCAAGGGCGTTACGTTCGACACCGGCGGCAATTCGATCAAGCCGGCGTCCGGCATGGAGGACATGAAGGGCGACATGGGTGGCGCTGCCGCCGTGACCGGGTTGATGCACGCGCTCGCCGCGCGCAAAGCCAAGGCCAATGTCGTCGGCATCATCGGTCTTGTCGAAAACGCGGTCGACGGTTATGCGCAGCGCCCGGGCGACATCGTCACCTCGATGTCGGGACAGACCATCGAGGTGCTCAACACCGACGCGGAGGGGCGCCTCGTCCTGGCCGACGCGCTGTGGTACTGCAACGACCGCTTCCAGCCGAAATTCATGGTCAACCTGGCGACGCTGACCGGCGCCATCATGGTTGCGCTCGGCCTGCATTATGCGGGCCTGTTCTCCAACAACGACGAACTGGCGCAAAGGCTGACCGCGGCCGGACAGTCAACGCAGGAACGGCTGTGGCGCATGCCGCTCGGCGCCGAATACGACAAGCTGATCGATTCCAAGAATGCCGACATGAAGAACATCGGTGGCCGCTACGGCGGCGCGATCATCGCCGCGCAGTTCCTGCAGCGCTTCGTCAAGGACACGCCCTGGGCACATCTCGACATTGCCGGTACCGCGATGGGCTCGCCATTGAACGAGATCAACCAGTCGTGGGGTTCGGGTTTCGGCGTACGGCTGCTGGACCGGCTGGTGCGTGATCACTACGAAAGCTGACGTCGATCCATGGCCGATGTGCTGTTCTACCATCTGACCGAATCGACCCTGGAGGATGCGCTTCCGGGGCTGCTCGAGCGCAGCGTCGATCGCGGCTGGCGCGCCGTGGTGCAGACCGGCACCGAGGAACGGCGAGACGCGCTCGACCAGCATCTGTGGACTTTCCGCGATGATTCCTTCCTGGCGCACGCGACCGATCGCGAAGCCTACCCAACTGAACAGCCAATCCTGCTGACCACCGGCGCCGGCAACCCCAACGAGGCCAAAATCAGGTTCCTGGTCGACGGCGCCGCCCCGCCCGACCTCGGCGGTTACGAGCGTGCGGTTTTCCTGTTCGATGGCCATGACGCGGCCCAGGTCGAGATGGCCCGGGCGCATTGGAAGACGATGAAGGACGCGGGCCACGCCGTGACCTACTGGCAGCAGACGTCAGACCGCCGCTGGGAACGCAAGGCCTAGTTTAGAGCAATTCCAGGAAAACTGTGCACCTATCCAGGGAAAGCGCGTAGCGCACTCCATAGGGAGGTGCGTAAGAACCAAGGGCTGGAGCCGTTCGGCGTTTCCCCGAAACGATGAGCATCTCCAGCCCAGCGTCGCGGATGACAGTTCTAGAGTCTTGCCTTGATTCGGTTCTGTTTCCTGGTGACGTAGTCGCCGTATTTCAATTTCATGAACTCGTCCGAGCGGTTCCGATGCGGGCTCCTGAAAACGTACCATTCGCCATCAGGCGATTTGCGCTTGTAGATCGCCTTGCCGGTCTGGCGATGCTCGAAGCAGGTCATGGAGCCCTTCACGCCCCAGGCGCCGTGCCATTGCGCGCGGTAGCACAACTTGCCGCCGCCGGGGATGAACCATGTCCCGTCGCCATAGCCCGGCTGGCCCTTTTCGGTCGACCAGGCGTTGAATTGCCGCTGCCTGACGGCAAAGAACGCGGCCCCGTGATTGCCCCACATCCACGAATGGTTCTGATAGATTTGGTAGACGCCTTCGTCGGGCACCACGGCGCCCTTTTGCGCCTGCTCGGCGATTTTGGTCGCTGTCTCGGCTGTCGCAGGGACCTGTAAGGCAAGAACAAGAACGGAGCAGGCGAACGCCGCTCCGACACAATTACCCAGCACTCGTTTCACGGAACTACTCCACAGACTGATTCACGCCACGCCTCAACCATCATGCCGAAACACTGGTCCGGCATGGATGCCAATCAAACAAGAAAGATGGAGATCCATCCCGATCGTGTCGGGACGCATCGAACGATGCGTCTACGGCAGGACGTGCTGGGTCACCCTCCAATCGGGCAGACCATAGCCCCCCAGCCACGGCCACACTTCTTTCTGGTTGAAGTAGACAACGGACGTGAGCGCCGGGAACTCCGCATAGGACTTGCGGGAATCGTCCTGCCACTTCGAAACATAGTCCTGCTTGCCGACATAGCCGAGTTCCGCCACCACGATCGGCTTGTTGAAACCCGCCACGCGGTCATAGCCGGGTTTCAGCATCTCGGCGAACGTACGGTCGCGACCGGCCTCGTCATTGTCCTTTTTCTGCAGGCCGAACACCGACAGGCCGATCACGTCGACATAGTCGTCACCGGGGTAGTATTTTTCCAGGCCTTCTTCACCTTTGGGCGACCACATGTATTTGGCCGCGGGGGCCGCCTTGCGGCAGATATCGACTTCGCGCTTGTAAGCTGAGATCCAGTCCTTGGGAGCCCAGTTGGCCCAGGTGAAGCGGCCGTTCTTGTCTTCCATTTCCTGCGCCCAGCGAATGGTTACCGGGCTTTTCATCTGTCCCACCAGGCCACAGATCGCCTGCATATTGGCATCATACCTGCCGCCCAATATGCCGTCACGCAGTTCGGGCGGCGTGATGCGCCAGTCCTTCGACCAGGTCCACGGCTCGATCGTGATCAACAGCGAGCGACCGCGCTCCTGGGCATAGGTGTCTGCCAGAGGCAGCGTCGATAGATCGACATCTTCCCAAGGCAGGAACAGTTCCTCGATGCTGGCGGTCTTGTCATTGGTGAAATCGCCATACGGATCGTACGAGCCGAATGCCGACGCGGCGCTGCTCGTCTGGACGGGGTCTGTCGCGGGGGCGGAACCGGCGCCTCCCGCGGAAGGAAACGCGGCACTTCCGCCCAAAGCCAGCGCGACTACAAGTACATTTGCTGCGGAGTGTTTCATCGTTGACCTCCTATGGCCTTAGCTTCCCATGGAAGCCAAGGCTTCGCCCGCCGCATCGATGCCTGATCGACACGACTACCCAACACCGATCGGGTCTATTGGCGGAATCTGCGGGATTTCGGAGCGACCATTGGCGGGTGTGCCAACCTGTGCAAGGGGCCACCCAAATTATCTCTCAAGGCGCCGACACTGAGGAGCTTCAGAGAGAAAGTTCGCCGCGATACTCACAAATTCGCGTCAATATTCCGATATATCATCCCTGACTAATTTAAGAGCCGGACCGGACCAAGAGTCAAGAACAATTAACGATCGGTTAACCTTGGCGCTCGCAACATGGTTAACGCTGCCCGGCGGTGCAGCCTCCAGATCGCCTTGACCCCGGCGAATTCTCCAAAGCGCAAAAAAGGTGCGGTTCATCATTCCGGCATGGGTCGACGGCGACTCTTCGGCGGAATACTTGCTGCGATTCAAAGGCGTTAGGTTAACCAGTTCTCAAGAAAGCTAGTTAAGGATCGGTTAATTTAGTTGACTCTAATGAGATGTGGAGGGATTCTGAAGCCGACCTGAAAAGCGTGTCGGCCGTCGTTCGGCTGATGCTCGGAGTGGCGGCGGTAGTTGTATGAGTGTTTCCGCGGACGCAGGGATCATCAGTCCCAAGACCAGGCCGACCCGGCCGCGTGGGAGGATGCACGCCAACGCCGCGGCGCAGGTTCCTTTCCTGGTGCCCATATTGTCTCCGGTCCGGCAGTGGATCCTGCGGCTCGGCCTGGCTTCCTGGTTCGTCACTCTCGGCTTTTTCTGGATCTGGTGGCTGAAGCCGGACCATATCGGATACCTCGGGTCATACATCTTTGCGACGCTGGTGCTGGCCTGGCTGACCTTGATGCCGATGTATTTTCTGCTCAACGTGCACGCTTCGAGGAAGCCATCCAAGCTTGCCAGCATCCCGAAGCGCTCGCGGGTCGCCATGGTGGTGACCAAGGCGCCGTCCGAACCGTTCGCCGTGGTTGCGCGCACCTTGGAAGCAATGCTTACGCAGGACTATCCGCATGACACCTGGCTGGCCGACGAGGACCCGTCCGAGGAGACGGTTCGCTGGTGCGATGCCCACGGCGTGTTCATTTCGACGCGGCGCGGAAGGGAAGACTACCACCGCAAGACTTGGCCGCGCCGCACCCGTTGCAAGGAGGGCAACCTGGCGTTCTTCTATGACCACTACGGTTATGAGCGCTACGATTTCGTCGCCCAGATGGATGCCGATCACAGGCCGACGCCAACCTATCTCAGGGAAATCCTTTATCCTTTCGCCGATCCGGCGGTCGGCTATGTCTCGGCGCCGAGCATCTGCGACAACAACGCCGCCGAAAGCTGGGCAGCGCGTGGCCGGCTGTTTCCAGAAGGGATGTTTCACGGGCCCTTGCAGTCCGGCCATACCGGTGGCGGCGCGCCGCTTTGCATCGGCTCGCACTATGCCGTTCGAACCAAGGCGCTGAGGCAGGCGGGCGGTCTCGGTCCGGAGTTGGCCGAGGATCACTCCACCTCGATGCTGATCAACGCCGCCGGGTGGCGCGGCGTGCATGCGCTCGACGCCATCGCCCATGGCGACGGCCCGCAGACCTTTGCCGATCTCGTCACCCAGGAATTCCAGTGGTCGCGCAGCCTGATGACGATCCTGCTCGAATACTCGCCCACATATTTTCCCAAATTGCCCTGGAGGCTGAAGTTTCAGTTCCTGTTCTGCCAGCTCTGGTATCCACTGTTCGCCATCTTCGCATTGCTGATGTACGTCATGCCGATGTATGCGCTCTTCACCGGGCGCAACTTCGCCAACGTCATGTATGCCGACTTCCTTCTTCACTATCTGCCCAACGCCGTTGCTCTGGTGGGCCTGGTCATGATGCTGAAGGCATTCGGCCTCTCTCGGCCGCTGACGGCCAAGACGATAAGCTGGGAAGGCACGCTGTTTCTTTTCTTCGCACGCTGGCCTTGGGTACTGGCCGGCACGCTATCGTCGCTGCGCGATTATCTGACCAAATCCTTCGTCGATTTCCGTGTCACCCCCAAGGGCAGCGGTCCCAAAAGCCTGTTGCCGGTCCGCGCCTTCGTTCCCTATGTGGCGCTGGCCATCGGCGCGGCACTGCCCGTGTTGATAATTGAGCACCCTTTCGACGCGACCGGCTTTTTCTGGTTCGCGGCGTTCAATGCATTCCTCTATGGGCTTTTGGTGGTGGTGATCGTTTCAAGACACGTCATCGAGAACAAGATCCCGTTGCGCGCCAATGCCGCGAAGATGACCTTGCAGGCCTCGCTCGCCGTGCTGGCGCTCGCCGTGCCGGCCGTGGGCTTCTACGATCGCGGCATGGAAGGCGTCTACGGATTGCAGCAGGGCGCCGGCGGCTTGCGCATCGTGCGCATAGCCTATGTGATTTCCGGCGCCGGCCAGGGTAATATCGGTGCCCGCAATTTCTACTTCGATCCGGGTTGGGAAACGCCGCGCTGACGTTGAAGAGGCGCGCGCGACAACGCTTCCCGGAACATTCGCCTTGTGAGCCGGCGGCCGTCCGCGCAACCCCGGCGCAGTCTCAATAGATTCAGTTTTAATAATATCCGATCGAGTGCGGACAGACCGCGCTCATCATGTCGCTTGCGCGATTCTTAATAAGTATCCCCTAATATAAGATCATGATGCGAGCGGCGTGAGGCTGCTAGCGTGGCGCGGAACACAAAATAACCGACAATATATCCCCGCGCTCCAGTGGCTTATGTTTTTGCAGGGGACGTCGATGAAAACATATATTGGAAATTGGCCAAGGATCGGCAAGAAATATGCCTGTGCATTCGCAGCTGTTGCATTGATCTCGATGGTGTCCGGTTGTCAGAGTATGGATGCGACCAAGACCGGCTCGATCAGCACCAGGCCGGAGGCTCATATGCTTGGCCAGAAGGCTCACTACGTCCAGAAGAAACGGTTGCATCTGGTCGATCGCAAATCGCTCACGCGGATCACCAGCGTGACACGCACGAGAGAGGAGGCCTATGCGGCTTTCGTCCGGCCGCAGCGGATCGGCAAGACGGCGCCCGTGAAGGTTTCCTACAGTTTGGGCAATAGCGGGCCGTTGCTCGGTCACTCTCCCTGGATTTGCGGCCCGAGCGGCTTTGGCCAGCGCGCCAGCTGCCGTTCGCGGTACTGAAGCAATTACGGGAACAGTGTGTAACGGTTTTCCCGGGACAAGCGCGTAGCGCTTGCCCTTGCGAAACTGCCTGGAACAAAGAGATGGATTGGTTCGGCGTCCTCTTTGAAACTGTGAACCGTTCTAGGGCGTCAGACCTGGAAGTGGCGGCGTGATTTGACTTATGCAGCCGCCGCTCCGTTCCTCGCGGGGGGCGCGAGCCGAGGGCAAGAGGTTGGCGAGGGATTGCGCCTGATCTCTTGCCCGCGGTCGCCATTCCTGGCGATGGCAATCGGCGGACGCTGCCATTCTGTCCCTCGATCGGCACTTTCCGCCTGAAACCGAAATCCCTGTCCGGTATTCCGATCACGTCACGACAAACGGGCGGGGCGGTGCCAGCCGCTATCATTGTCTTCCGGCGCCGACCGCGGCCGCGCGACGTAGGCCGACGATCCGTTCGCTTCGTGATAGACGCGTGCCAGCATTTCCGCCAGCACGCCCGACGTCACCATCTGCACCCCGGCGATCAGCAGGAAGAAGCCGGTGAACAGCATCGGCCGTGTTCCGATGGCTTCCTCGAAAAACACCTTCAGACAAAGCAGATAGGCAAGGATCAGCGAACCCAGCGCGCCGAGCACGATGCCGATACCACCGAAGAAATGACCGGGCCGGGTGCGATAGCGCATGAAAAAATACATGAACACCAGATCGAGCACGACCCTGAAGGTGCGCGAAATCCCGTATTTGGACTGACCGTGAATGCGGGCGTGATGCGTCACCACCTCTTGTGCGATGCGTCGTGGGGTCGTCACCGTGGCCAGCCATGCCGGGATGAAGCGGTGCATCTCGCCATAGAGCTTGACGCTGCGGATGACGGTGCCGCGATAGACCTTGAGGCTGCAGCCATAATCCTTGAGGCGCACGCCGGTGACACGCGCGATCAACGCGTTGGCGATGCGCGAGGGGAGCCGGCGCATAAAAAACCCTTCCTGGCGATCCTTGCGCCAGCCGACCACCAGGTCGAGATCCTCGCTCAGCAAGCGGTAGACCATGCGCGGAATGTCGTAGGGATCGTTCTGCAGGTCGCCGTCGATCGTGGCGATGACGTCGCCGCGTGCCGCGTCTATGCCGGCCTGCATGGCGGCGGTCTGCTTGTAGTTGCGCACCAGCTCGACCGAATGCACATGCGGGCCGTATTGCGCCGCCAGGCGCCTGATCTCGCTCACGGTCGCGTCGGTGCTGCCGTCATCGACCAGCACGACCTCCCATGGCTGGCCATAATGTTCCATGGCCTGGTGAATCCGCGCCAGCAGCGGCTCGACGTTTTCGGCCTCGTTATACATGGGCACGACGATGGACAGCGTATGGTCCGGCATCACCGCGCCGTCGGGCAGTCCCGAAGCAGGGATAGGTAATACGGTCATAGGGATGGCTTCCTTGCAGATCCGGCGGCCGGGTTCCCCGGCAGCGTCGATTTCGAGGGAAACAGCCAGGCAATCGCGCCCGTGACGACAGCTGAGCACAGGATGAAGAGGTGCAATGCCAGCGCCGCCTGCAAGCCGCTCTTCATCGCAATTCCGGAAGTCAGCAGCGCCGCCGCCGCCGCCGCTTCGTAGGTGCCGAAACCGGCGACGCCTTGCACCGGCAATATCGCGGCGCCTTCGGCGCCGACGACGCCTGGAAAGGCGGTGGTGAACGATGTGCCAAGTATCAGCGCCAGCAGCCATCCCTGCACGGCGAGCTTCAGCGACCAGTTGGCGATCGTCCACCACCAGCCGTAGCGCGAGCGCCCCGTCGCCTCGGTGAAGATGTCGCGAAGCAAGCCGAGCTTGGCCACGATCTTGCCGCGCCCGGCCCAGTCATGCGGCGCGCGCGCCCAGCGCGGCAGGTACCATGCCACCGCGACCAGGACGGCCACGCCCGCGACCCTGATCGCCGGATGCAGGCCTGGCCAAACCGCCAACGCCAGCACGCCGACGACGAAGGCATCCTGCAGCCGGAACCACAGCAGCGAGGCGCTGGCGCGCATGAGCGGTACGCCGAAGATCTGGCGCAGGAGCAGGGGAAAAGCCGTCTCGCCGCCGCGGAAAGGGACGACGTTGATCATCGCGTTGTGGATCAGGATAACGCGCAGGCAGGCGCCGAAACGGCCTTGCACCTCGTCGCGGAACTCGTCGCAGACGCGCAGCGTTCGCAAGACATAGGTGACGAAAAAAGCGAGCGTCGCCACCGCGAGCGTCCCGGGCGTGACGCGGTCGAAGGCGTCGCCGACCGTCCTCCAGCGCGAGTCGCTGGTGAGCCAGACCAGCAGGGCCAGCGTCGCGACTATCGAGATTGCTCTTTTCAACCAATTCTCCGCTGGTTTTCGCCGCCTCGTCCGGGCGGCGGCAATGCGTGGTGCCCGGATGCCCATGGCGTCAACCGGACTCGGCGCCTGGCCCACCGCCTTGCCGAACTCCCGCGGACGAAATGCGGAGCCGTCGACTGCTGGGAGCATGTCCAAAACCCACGGCCCCCGACCGTCGCGGCTCTCAAGGGCGGGTGATCCTATAGACCAGCAAATCATCGGAATCCACAAGCTTGGTTCCGGTCTTGTCCAGATAGTCGATGACCCCGTTATGATGCTCGACGAACAGCAGGTCTTGCTTGTCGGCGGCGTTCTTGGCCGCGCCGAACAGATCTGCGCCTTGCGCGCGCAACTCCTCGAGCTGCGCGATCGCGGTGTCGTCGTCCGCGACGAATTTCGACCATTCGACATCGCCGCCGCCGGGCGGGAACACCCAGCCGCGCGCCCTGCTGTAGTAGACAGCCACTGGATCGCCGACCTCGGGCGCTATTGCGACGACGAGGTCACCCGGTTGTGCCAATCTCGCCAGTTCCTCGCCGAGCAGCTTGCCATTGATGGCAACCGGCTTCTTCATTGTCTTGACGAGGGGAAAGGTCGACCACACCAGCGTCACGGCCACGATACAGATCGAGCGCAGGACCATGGCCGGCGACGGAGCGTTGCCCCATGGCAGAGTTGCCAGGACCAGTGCTCCTCGGCCGCAGAACATCGCCAACGGGACATGGAAGATGTGGTAATTCCAGGGATTGCTGGTGATCTCGCGCGCCGCCGCCAGATAGACGGCCATGGCCGCCACCAGCCAAACATAAGGAATGGCCGAAAGTGTACGTTGTTTCTGGTTTTCGGCGGGGGGCGGCATCCAGAAGCCCACCGCGATCAGCACCATGAACGGATAGCCGTAGAACCACCAAACCGAGGTGTTCCACACCGATTTGAAGTAGAAGCTCTCCTTGAAGAATGTCCAGAAACCGGAATCCCAGATATAACCGCTGCCCGCGACATGAAATGGCGGATAGGTTCGGCCGAGATAGATCGCCCAGCTGAAATATGCGGCGATGATGGCCAGGCTCAAAAGCCCTGACAGGAACACCCTGGTCGCCTGCTTTCGCTTCTTCTCGACAATCCAGCAAACCATCAGGTAGAAAATGACGGCGCCGGCGGCGAGCCCCGGCGGTTTCGCCAGCACGCCGAGCGAGAAACTGACGGTGGCAACCGGCAAAAGCCAGCTGCTGCCGCCGGCCCAGTACCTCGCGAAAAGCCAGACGCCTGTTGTCACCAGGGCCAACATCGACGGATCTGGAAGAAACGAGCTGTCGATCATGATCGCCGCCGGCATCAGCGCATAGGCAAGCGCCGCCGCATGGGCATGCGTTTCGCCCCAGCATAGCGCCGTCAACCTGTGCAGAGAAAACACCGTGACCAGACCGAAGAAGGCCGCAACCATGCGGCCAAACCAGTCGTGCCAGCCGAAGAGTTGGTAGAGCAGGGCGGTCAGATAGCTGACGATCTGGAACTCGCGGCCCTGATAACTCGGCCCGGGCCCGGTCCAACTGACCTCAGGGAAGAAGATATTCCAGCTACGCTGTTGAAAATTGTCGGCCATCATTGCTGTGCTTGTCTCGCGCCAGCTGAAGACGTCGACCAGCGGCAAGGTTATGTTGTGGAACCTGAACACGATCGCGATGAACAGGATCCCCAGCAAGATAGCCGTGTCGAGGTTCAGGTAATTGCGAGCAGCCGAGCCCCAAGCAGTCGGCTGCCGCGGGTATTGCTGAACCTCGGCCTGATTTAGTTCCGGGTCGGCGCCCATTTGAAACCGCATCCTCTCTGACGTCTGCGGATGTTGCTTTTACACGCGATTGTCAAAGGTGAAGGAGTATACGACGCAATCCTTAATTTTGGCGAAAGCGGGCGTCGCGAAAGTTGACATCGCAGCTCCCGCGGCTGTTAAATAGTTCTCAGGCCTGTCGCGCCGACAGCGCTGCCTTGGGCCACAATACAGACATGCCAACGCCGATTGTACCGATAGCTCCGACCAGCTTGCCGCCGCTTGGCGTCGACCATCGGCCACACAACGAACCTCGTCGGACTGCAAGTTTCACGCCGCTGCTGTTTCTCTTCGCCTTCTGCGGTCAGGTGGCCCTCGCGGGAGCGACCCACGCGGCCGCCGCCAAAGACGGCGCACCTGCAAAAGCGGACAGTGCCACTGTGCCAACCCCCTATGAGTTGCAGCTTCTGTATGCCGATCGCACATGGGTGTGGAAAAACGGAGCGGCCTATTTCGCACGGGGCAATCGACGCCTCGAGGCCTGGACGTCGGGGCAGGATTCAGCCTCTGTCGCCGAGGGCAGGTGGCTGGTGACCAAGGACGGCAAGATGTGCATGGATGTCGCCTGGCGATCCAAGAGCTACAAGGGCAAACAGCAGCGTACCTGCTATAGCCATCAGATCAAGGATGGAACCATCGAGCAGCGCAAGGATCCGGACGGGGAATGGTACAGTTTCAAACGAACTCCCGAGGATCCCTCCGACGAACACCGAAAATTCGAACCTGGTGATACCAAGGCCGCTCAGTTTGAAGAGGCCCGTAAGTTGGTCGATTCCAAGAATTAAGGCTGGCCAGGCTGGGCCCACGGCATGACGGGAAACGCCGTTCCTGGCTCCGTTGGCGCGTCCCCATATGGCATCGGTGACGGCGTGTGCGGCGTGTCGGAGTCAGGCAGGCTGCTTTTGCCGGGCCTGTGAAGAAGCTTGCGAATCGCTTATAAAAGCGCGGAGCAGTCCGGCAGGAATTGCCGTCGCACCGACCGCCAAATGGTCGCATTCGATTCCTCTCTGACAGAACGACGAGACGGTGGGTACACCACCATACGGCTTTCATGAAATTTAATAATTAGTGATGTCTAATATTCTTGTGTGATGTGCGAGTGGTCACTGAAACGACGTGAGGCGGCGCAGGCGTCGCAACGCGTCCTGGCTTTACTCAAAGGCAAGGGACACATGGCGAACAATTCCGCAGCGGGCGTATTTCGCCCAAGCAAGAAAGCCCTCTCTATTGTTGTGGTGGCGGTGACCTCCCTGGTTGCAGGGTGTCAGGTCATGGATGCGACCAATACCGGTTCCGTCATCATCACGCCAGCCGTGCACCCGGTCCAGAGCAGGCCTCCAGTCCAGCCATTCCAAGGTGGATATGTTGTGCAGTCGCTCAGGGCCGAGCCCCAGGTCCTGATGACAAGCACCACACGGACCACTGAAAGAACTTACGCTTTTGCACCGCCGCCGGTTACAACCCCGACGTTGGGACCTGTGAAGGTCGCTTTCGATCCCGTCGATGGCGCTACGTTCTCGGGCGGTTCGCCCTATGTCTGCAGTCCCAGCGGATTTGGCCAGCGCGCCAGTTGCCGAGCCCGCTCTCTGTGATCTATCGGGCAGATGCTGCCGCCTTGCTTGGCGGCAGTGTCTCCGGTTTCGTCCGCAGCCCGAAGAATGGGGCGGCCGTCCTGACGATCGTGTCGATGTCGGAAAGCTCAGGCACAAAGCCAAGATGCGCGCGCGCCTTGCTCGGATCGGCATAGAGTTCGGCCGGGTCCCCCGGGCGCCGGGCCCTGAAGACGGCCGGGACCGGTCTTGACGTCACCCGGCTGACCGCCTGGACAATCTCCCTGATGGATACGCCTTGTCCGGTGCCGAGGTTGACCGCTAGGCTTTGTCCTCCGCCTTCCAGGTGTTGGAGAGCTTTCAGGTGGGCGCGAGCCAGGTCGCTGACATGGATGTAGTCGCGCACGCAAGTCCCGTCCGGCGTCTCATAGTCGGTGCCGAAGACCTCGATTTCATCGATGATGCCTGACGCCGCCATCAGAACCCTGGGAACCAGATGCGTTTCCGGCGTATGCCACTCGCCGAGTTCCCCGTCGGGATCGGCCCCACAGGCGTTGAAGTAGCGCAGGATGGCAAACTTCATTCCGTATGCGGACGCATAGTCGCCGATGATCTGTTCGCCCATCAGCTTGGTACGGCCATAAGGGCTGATCGGATTTTGCGACGAACTCTCGCGAACGGGCAATGCTTCCGGCACGCCGTAGGTGGCGCAACTGCTGGAGAAAATGATGTTTTCAATGGCGTGCGCGCGTGCGGCATCGAGCACGGCGATGGTGCCCGCCACATTGGTCGAATAGTATTCGGCCGGCTGCTGGACGGACTCGCCGACATAGGCCAGCGCCGCGAAGTGGATGACAGCGGTCGGCTGGTACGTGGCGATAGCCGCCTGCATTGCGGCACGGTCCCGGATATCGCCGACGACAAGCGGCCCCCAGGCGACGGACTTCTCGTTGCCGCGGGATAGATTGTCGAAGGCCACGGGCAGGTAACCGGCGGCGGCAAGCAGTTTGCAGGTGTGGCTGCCAATAAAGCCGGCTCCCCCTGTTACCAGGATTGCTTTCCCGGTCATGAAGCCGCCGCGGCGCCCTTGGCCAGCCGCCTTCCGTAGAGCAGGGTGTCGAAATAGTCGACGGTATGCGCGAGCCCCTGGGCCAAATTGATCCTCGGCTCCCAACCGAGATTGTTCCTGGCGAAGGAAATGTCCGGCTTGCGCTGCCTGGGATCGTCGATCGGCAGTGGCCGATGCACGATCTTTGATCTGGAATTGGTGTAGCCCACGACCAGCGTCGCGAGTTCCATGATGGTGAATTCGCCGGGATTGCCGAGGTTGACCGGGTGGGTAGGGGCACTCGGCGCGTTCATCAGCCGCATGAAGCCCTCGATCAGGTCGTCGGCGTAGCAGAAGGAACGGGTCTGCAAGCCGCTGCCATAGACGGTCAGGTCTTCGCCGCGCAACGCCTGGACGATGAAGTTCGAGACGACGCGCCCGTCGTCGGGCTGCATGCGGCGGCCGTAGGTGTTGAAGATGCGGGCAACGCGAATATCGAGGCCATATGTCCTCGAATAGTCGAAGAACAGGGTTTCGGCCGAGCGTTTGCCTTCATCATAGCAGGACCGCGGTCCGTGCGTGTTGACATTGCCGAAATAGCTTTCGGGTTGCGGGTGCACGAAGGGATCGCCGTAGACCTCGGACGTGGAGGCCTGGAATATCTTGGCGTTGTTGCGACGCGCCAGTTCCAACAGGTTCAGCGCGCCAAGCACGCTCGTCTTGAAGGTATGGATCGGATCTGCCTGGTAGTGTGGCGGAGAAGCGGGGCAGGCGAGATTGTAGATCTCGTCGAACCGGAGGTCCAAGGTCAATGGATCGACGATGTCGTGCTCGATGCAGCTGAATCTCGGATCGTGCAGCAGCGCATTGAGATTGTATCTTTTGCCGGTATGGAAATTGTCCACCGCGACGACGTCGTATCCGTCCTGCAAAAGACGTTCGCACAGGTGCGATCCCAGGAAGCCAGCGCCCCCGGCGACCAGAGCCCGGCTTCGGTTGTGGCCCTTGCCGTTGCCCTCTTGGTCGTTCCTGGAACCAAGTTTCAGAACCTTTACGACCTTACTCATTCAGTCCTCCTACGCACCGCAACACTACCCGTCGGGCCGGGGCAAAGCACTGCCCGGCCACGTTCTTGAAACGCGGCAATCCTCCGCATCCGCGGATCGCCATCATTGATGCGCGCTTGTCATTTTCTGAGTTTGCGGAGCCACTGCCGCGCGGCTTCTATGCTGCCGTTCAGCAGTCCATGCGCCCCGAGATCGCGATCACGCGCTTGGTGCCATCATCGCCGATTGCTCGCCCAAATTGCACATCCCAACGAATTGAAAATATACCTGTGGAAATTCCAGTCAACTAAATTAGCGATTTCTTAACCAATTGTGTTTGCCAATGGTTAATCATGAGGCGGCACGCCCGCTAGTCGCGTGCAGGTGGCCGTGGGCGCGGTTCCTCATTTTGAATCAGCATATTGGCTCGACCGCGAAGAGATTCCACATGCCACGGCGAGCTGTTCTCGGGCGCGCCATCAAAAAGCTTGATATCGAGGAATGCCGGGAAGTGCCCTCGTGAGGCACTGGGATGCGCAGCCCCGGAGAACTACCCGAATGAAGAAGGTTCAGAACGATTCAAATCTTCAGGTTGCAATGAGATTGTTGCCCAAATCCGCTCGGGCTGCAGACGTAAACATTCGGTTGTGAAAACCTTGCCAGTATCGCTTTGTGAATGGAATCCGCATCGCAGCTGGCAGTGGCGCAGGGCAGACCAACAGTCAAAATTAGAAGGCAAAATCGGCCCGCGGGAATAAGGTTTAATCCCGATTTCTTTTCGTCGGGCCGCCCGTGATCTCTGTGCATTCGAGGTCCCTCATCCGTAAAGATGCGAGGCGACATTCCCCTTTCAGGCGCGTCGAATTTATAGTGGAATGCCGGCTATCTCGGCAATGGCATTTGAGGGCTTAGGCAGGCTCTTGTCTATTGCGCGATCACGCATTCGGGTTGAACGCAGCACTGGTGTGCGAGCCGTAAAATGGCCGAGGCTGACGATGGCCCGCTTCGCTGCGGGCCATCCCAGCCCTTTTGTCGAGTGTGATGGATCTCTCTTGAAGCAGGCCAGGCTTGCCAGCGGGCTTACTGCCCGCCCATTTCCTTCTTGAATGTATCGAAATCGACCTGCATGCCGTTGAAGATTGTGCTCCAGTGGCGGGTCAGCGCCGCCATCGCCACGGCTTCCTGGATCTCCTCGTCGGTTGCGCCGGCGCGCTTGGCGTCCTGCGTGTCCGACCAGATGCAGTAGGTGCAAGGGATCTGTGCCGCCACGGCTAGGGAGATCAGCGACTTGACCTTGGGCGGCAGCGCCGTCTTGTCGCTGAGTTCGATGGCCTTGACCTCGGCCCAGGCACCGGGCAGACCGGTTTTGGGAAACTGTTTCACAAAGCTCGGTACACCGCCCATGGTCGACTGTATGTCCTTGAGGGTGGCATCATAGTCGTCGGCACGGGCCAGCCCGGTGCCGAGCGACAGCACGCAGGCGGCGGCGAACAGGAAAGCACGATGGGACGAAGACTGTATGGATTTGACGATGCGATGGTACGACATGGTTTCTCCTCTGGCCTTTGCTAGCCTTACGATGTAAGGTGATCGTGAAAATGAACCTTACACTGTAAGCTGTCAGGCCAGCGCTAATGGATCAATCAATCAAGAAAAAGAGAGCACGCGGGCGTCTGTCCCGCGAAATGATCGAGGACGCGGCTTTCGAGGTGATCGAGAGGGAGGGGCTTTCCGGCTTTTCGATGCGCAAGCTCGCCGCTGCGCTCGGCTGCGAGGCGATGAGCATCTACCATCACTTTCCCTCAGTGGCGCATCTGCACGAAGCGCTGGTCGACCGGCTGATCGGTGCGCTCGAAATCCCCGACGCCAGCCTTCCCTGGCGGCAAAGAATGCGCATCGCCATTGAGGATTTTCGCCGCATCGGCCGCGACCATCCCGCCTATTCCAGTTTCATCGTTACCTATCGGATGAACTCGCCGACTTGCCTTGCCTGGTTGAACGGCATTATCGGCTTGTTCAAGGACGGCGGCTTCGACACTGAACTCAGCGCGCGGCTGTTCCGCACCGTCGGATACTATCTGATGGGCGCGGTGCTGGACGAGAATGCGGGCTATTCCAGAGGCCCGTCCGCGGTGAACACGGTCAGCGACGAGCAATTGGCCAGGGACTATCCAAATGTCATGGCAGCCGGGCGCTTTTTTGGTGCCGCCGAATTCGACAAGACATTCGAACTCGGCCTCGACATGGTGCTGGACGAAATGGAGCGCCTGCGCGACGGTGCGAATGCAAGCCAGCCGTCCGGCAAGGTTTGATTGCAAGGTGACCGCCTGAATGCGCTTTCTGTTTGTCCTGATCCTGTTGGCCGGCACCGGCATCGGTCTCATCTACCCCTGGGCGATGACGAATTTCTCCGGTCGCGAAATCGGCACCTGGCGGGTCTATGAGCAAGGCCGGTTCAGGCCGTTGACCGTATCGCTCAAAGGTCGAGATGCGCCGGTGCGGGTGCTGGTGGACCTGACGGCAAGGGCCGAACGCATCGTTTCGCAGCAGCGCACGGTGTTGACGCTGACCGCGGCCACCAATGGCCGCACGGTGCTTGCCTCGACGCTGCAGTTCAACCACGTGGACAATCCGCGCCAGGCCAGCCCGCAACTGCCCGACAAGATCTTTCGCGACGAAGCTGGCCTGATTGCCACTGTCAACCCTGGCGCCTACGTCTTCACCGTCGGCCCGGGCGACGCCGACGACATACCGATGCGAGCGGTCGACCTTGTCTTGCGCTCCGGCGTCGGGGAAATCGACGGCCGCTCGCGGCCGATAGGCTTCTCGCTGATGGCGGTCGGCTTGATCGGCTTCCTGCTGTCCTTGCGTTCCGGTGGCGGACGACCGGAAAATCCGAACTCGCAGCCGCCTCCACGCTGGGGCAGGGGTCCCACGTGAACTACCGCCACGCCTACCACGCCGGCAATTTTGCCGATGTCGTCAAGCATGTCGTGCTGACGCGCCTGCTCGAATATCTGAAGCAGAAGGACAAGGCGTTTCGTGTCGTTGACACCCATGCCGGCATTGGCCGCTACGACCTGTCGTCACTCGAAGCGCAAAAGACCGGTGAGTGGCAGGGCGGCATCGGCAGGCTGATCGATACCTCGTTCGACGCGAAGGCGGCGGCGCTGCTGGCGCCCTATCTGGCGGCGGTGCGCTCACTCAATCCCGAGGGCGGCGTGAAGAAATATCCAGGCTCGCCGTTGCTCGCGCGCAATCTCCTGCGCAAGCAGGACCGGTTGTCGGCGATCGAACTGCACCCGAAAGACGCCGCGAAGCTGAAGACGGAGTTCGCCGGCGATTTCCAGACAAGGGTGATGGAGATTGACGGCTGGCTTGCACTCGGAGCGCACCTGCCGCCGAAGGAAAAGCGCGGCCTGGTGCTCATCGATCCGCCCTTCGAGGAAGAGGGTGAGTTCGGCCGCCTCGTCGACGGGCTGGTGAAGGCGCACAAGCGCTGGCCCAGCGGCATCTACGCGCTCTGGTATCCGATCAAGGACCGTAGGGCGGTGATCGCCTTCAGGAAAGCGCTGAAGCAATCCGGCATCCCGAAAATCCTCGACATAGAATTCGAGATCAGGCCGGCCTCGTCGGAACCCAGCCTCGATGGCACCGGCATGGTGGTGGTCAATCCGCCCTTCACGCTGGAAGGTGAGTTGAGAACCGTATTGCCGGCGTTGCACAGATTGCTTGCGCTGGCAAAACCGGCGCACTGGTCGATGGAATGGCTGGCCGGCGAGCAGGTCCCGCCGCCGGGATAGCCGCCTTCGACCGCCGCGCTCGTTACGACCGCACGATCCGCCTTCTGGGGAACTTCGCCGCCGCCAGTGCATTGCTGCTTGCAGCAACTGTCCGGCACCGGTTTCTGGAAACCATTGTTTCGGCAACCGCTTGACCGCCGTCAAGCGAATCCGCACAGTGCGTGCATTCGACCTTGAGAGGCTGCCATGACTCGCTTCGCCAAATCCGCACTTGCTGCCCTGATTTCGCTCTGCACGCCGCTTGCCGCGCCTCTCGGGATCACCCAGGCGGTCAAGGCGGCTGACCTCGCCGTCTATACTGAAGACGATGGCAGCGTCTGCGGCGAATCATGGGTGCTGAGCAAGATCACGGATCGGTTCTCTTATCAGGTGCATCACGTGCCGCATCTGCCCGACGTCGCTATCACCGATTTTCGCGACATTCGCCAGCACCGCTACGAGCAAGCGAGCGAGGAATGGCCGATCGGCCGTCACTATTGCCGGGCAACCGTCAGCCTGTCGGATGGCCGGGATCGGTCGATCTTCTATCTGATCGAGGAAGGCCAGGGCTTTGCCTCGATCGGCGACAATGTCGAGTTCTGCGTCTCGGGCTTCGATCGATGGATGGTCTATAACGGCCGTTGCCGCGTCTTGCGCTGAACGCGTTTCTTCCTTTTCCGATCCTTTTTCGCGCCTGGCAACGGGGGCGATTATCGCCGCCTATGCGATGGTCGACGCGATTGGCGTTCGTGCGGCGGGCAATGTCGGCGCCTACACCGCCTGGGTCCTGCTGGCCTATGGCCTGTTGCTGCCGTCGACCTTCGTAGCTTTTCGCGGCAGGCTCGCCGTCGATGCTCGGGCACCGGAAACGTGGAAGGCGCTGGGCGGCGGCCTGTTCGCGCTTTTGGCCTATGGCGTCGTGGTGGCGGCCTTCGCACTCGGTCCTGCCGGTCCGATCACCGCGATCCGCGAGACCAGCGTCGTCTTCGCGGCCTTCATCGGTCGGCTGTTTCTCGGCGAGACGCTGACGCCCCGGCGGGTCGGCGCCTGCGCCCTCGTCGCGCTCGGCGCCATTTGTCTCGGCTTCCAGCCGTGATGACGACGCTCACGCTCGCCGACAAACGCTGCGATGCCGCTGCCATCGACAATTGTCGAGACGATCCTGATTATTCTGATGCCGGCAACGGCCGGTTCGGCTAGGCCGGAAACCCGAGAGCAACAAGTCACTTTCGGGAGCCTCCATGGACCTTGCCACCATCAGGCTCTGGACCGCCGCGCCGGTGGTACCGGAGCTGAAACCTGTCTCCGGGCGGGGGGCTGTTGTCGATCTTCGCCACGGGTGTCGCACTCAATCTCGGCAATCCGAAAACGCCGTTGTTCTATGTGGCGCTGCTGCCGAACGTCGTCGGAACCTCGCTCGCATCAGCGCATCTCGGCATCCTGATCGCGGTGATCCTGGCTGTCGAAATTGTGGTGATCGGCGGGCACGTCGTTCTCGCCGGCCGCGCTCGTAGTCTGCTGCGAACACCCAGGATCGTGCGACGGGTGAACCGCGCGGCGCCGGCGTCGCGGTCGTCGCCACGTGCCGATGTTCGCTTCGTCGCTGGGCTATTTCCTGCGTTGTGCCTCGGCCTGATCGATGATCTTGCGAAGAAAGGCGATGTGACCGCGAAAGGCCCGCCGTCCTGCCGTCGTGGCGCTGACCCGTGTCTGCGGCCGACGCCCGACAAAAAGTTTTTCAATGTCGACATAGCCAGCTCTGGCCAGTGTGTCGAGATGTGCCCCGAGATTGCCGTCGGTGGCTTCGATCATGGCTTTCAACTGGGTGAACTCCAAGGCCTCGCGCCTTTCCAGCGTGTTCAGGACGGCCATGATCCTGAGACGCGTACTCTGGTGGATAATGTCGTCGGCGCTCATCAATGGCTCCAATGCGGCAAAGCCTTGGCCTGTCGCCGTGTGACTCGGCAATCCCTGCCAGCGGGTGTCACTTGCCTTTGTATGACCGAAATCGAAGGCGCGATCGGACTCCGTGACAGAATACTCTGTTATACAGAGTATTCTGTCAATCAGAAAGCTGCTGCTCGAAACATGCTTGACAAGGTGATCTTCAGATCGGGCGTCGCATCGCGCTCGTGATCCGCACGGACCGCTCTCTTGCAAAAGATGATCGCCTCGATGAAACGGCAAGTCATGATCTTCACGACCAAAGATCGTGCGTGAAGTTGCTCGCTAATCTTCGGAGCTTGATGGCGAGCTCGCATCGCGAATGCCGATGTCGAATTGCTGGCGATGTCGGAAGATCAACCGCGGATTTTTCCGGTGATGAGTGTGATTGTGTGGCGATCGCAACCAAAATTTAAGGTGAGAAAATCATACCATTGCTTCGCTGGCTAGCGAGACGCGAGTCAGATATGCATTGCGCGCCGGGGTCATTCACGGCCATCGGCATAACGTGAAGGGGCATGACATGGCTAAGCAGTCATCTAAAGCGCCGGCATCCAAGACTCCGGCAAAGAAAGCACCCGCAAAAGCAGTCGCGGCGAAGGCCGCTACGGCAGTGAAGAAAGCAGCGCCTGCGAAGGCGGCGGCAAAGCCCGCAGCGAAAGCAGCACCGGCCAAGAAGCCGGCGCCCGCCAAGGCTGCTGCGAAGCCGGCAGTGAAGAAGGCAGCGCCCGCCAAGGCAGCGGCAAAGCCGGCAGCGAAGGCGGCACCGGCGAAGAAGCCAGCGGCCAAGGCGGCGGCAAAGCCCGCGGCGAAAGCGGCTGCAAAGCCCGCGGCGAAGGCGGCGGCAAAGCCCGCGGCCAAGAAGGCAGCACCCGCCAAGGCTGCGGCGAAGCCCGCCGCGAAGGCCGCGGCAAGGCCAGCCATGAAAGCAGCAGCAGCCGCAACCAAGCCGGCGGTGAAGAAAGCCGCCGCCCCGAAGGCAAAGGCAGCGCCTGCGAAAGCGAAGGCTCCGGCCAAGAAGTAGACGGAGCGTTGGGGCGTCACGTGTCCTTCGGGACACGGCAAGGACGCTCTGACGTTCTGTGTAGGAGCATATTCGGCAGCGGGTTCAGCCTTCGGGGCTGAGCGTCGGTAACGGGCCGAGGGGCAAGCAAAGCGAGGCGCCGGTTGGCTGCCTCGCTCGCCCCACTCTTTCGCTCCTGCCGTGGTTGGCGAAGGTCACGGCACGGCTTCTGGCGCCTCTGAAGTATGGGCGCCTGTGAAGTGTGAATGCAGGTTCGAATTCCAGCGGCTTGCCGTCGTGCCTGCTGATGCTTTCCAGGCTGCTGCTTTCAGGCTTGTGGTGATGCCAGGACGGAAACCGCGGCCGGTTTCTGGCTGCTGTTTTTTTGCACTCTGGCAATTGATCGCAACAGCCCTGCGGTCGACACTGGATGTCCGCAAACAGGAAACCGATCATGCCGAAGCTGCTCTACGCGTCCACCTCTCCCTACAGCTCCAAGGT
This sequence comes from Mesorhizobium sp. M8A.F.Ca.ET.218.01.1.1, assembly GCF_004791165.1. Classification (GTDB taxonomy): domain Bacteria; phylum Pseudomonadota; class Alphaproteobacteria; order Rhizobiales; family Rhizobiaceae; genus Mesorhizobium. Next base: position 331,409 of record NZ_SRUZ01000003.1, read on the forward strand.
AAGGATGGCCGCGGCCTATGCCGGGATCGCCATCGATGAGGTGCCGGTCAAGACCGAGGACAGGCCGGCCGAACTGATCGGCGCCAATCCGCTCGGCAAGATCCCGGTGCTGGTGCTCGATGATGGCCGTTCTGTTCACGACAGCCGAGCCATCACCCAGCACCTCAACCGGATTTCGAAGAACGCGTTGTTTCCACGCAATCCCGACAAGCGTCTGGAAGCGGAAGTGCTGGAGGCGCTGGCCGACGGTATCTGCGATTGCGCGCTGTCGATGGTCTATGAGCGCCGCACCCGGCCCGACGAAATGGTTTATCAACCCTGGCTTGACCGCCAGTGGGCGAAGATCACCGCCGCACTCGATTTGCTCAATGCCAATCCGCCAAAACTGCCGAAGAAGATCACGGCCGGTCAGATGGCGTTGCGTGCCTGCCTTGGCTATCTCTCTTTGCGCTTCGCCGGGAAATGGGAAAAGGGCCGCGGCCGGTTGACCCGCTGGGCTGCACGCTTCGACGAAAAATTCCCGGAGCTGAAGTCGGCGGTTCCCGCCTAAAAACGACCCGCAATAAAAAAGCCGGGCGCGAGGCCCGGCTTTTTCGTGTCGTGGCTTGGATGGACTTAGAACTTCATACCGAGGCCGAAGGTGACGCGGTTGTCCGTCGCCTTGACTTTGCCGATACCGTCGAAGCTCTTCGAGCCGAAGTCGGTGTAGCGATACTCGACGCGGCCGAACACGTTGTCGGTCAGCTTGATGTCGGTGCCGACGCCGGCGGTCCAGCCGATCATCGTAGCGGTGTCGCTGGCGAGGAGGTCGGAATCTTCCACTTTCAGGCTTCTGCCGGCGAGACCGCCGGTGCCGTAGAGCAGGATTTCCGGGGTCACGGCATAGCCCAGACGGGCACGCAGCGAACCTTCGAAGCCACCCTTGGAGTGGATACCATTGTCGTCACCCTTGACGCCGTTGTAGCCGAGTTCGGCTTCACCGCCGTACACGAAGTTCTCCTGCTGCCATTGGTAGCCGCCGAAGACACTGCCGTCGAAACCCTTGGTGTCGGTCGAGAACCCAAGATCCTTTTCCTTGGTCTTGCCGCTGAAGCCGTAGCCGAGGTTGATACCGGCATAAGGGCCGGCCCACGAAGCGACCGGAAGTTCGGCAACCGGAGCGGGTGCCGGCGGCTCTTCCTGAACGACGTCCGCTGCATAAGCGGTACCACCGAGGGCGAAGAGCCCGATTGCGACAGCCAGCGGCCGTGCGAATTTGAGATTGGCTTGCATTGTTCTTTACTCCTTAAGCCACAGGACACAGGCTTGTTTCTCACGATCGCCATCAACCCGTCCGGGGGGTGAAACGGGTCTGGCGTTCGTCGGTTCCAAATGTCGCGTCAAAATGCGGCTGAACCGAACCTGAACTTGGGTCATTCCCCGGCACGAATGAGGCAGAACCTTGACGTTGCATCTTCGCAACAGCGAAATGTCAGCAGCCAGTTTATGCTGCGCTGCACACCGCTTGGTGCAAGGAGTCCAGCGTCCTATATTGCTGTCCGGCGGTTCCGAGTCCAAGAGGGCTCGGCATGCCGAACGGGCACTTCGCCACAATGCTGCCCCAGGTGCGAACACCATTTAACGCATGCCGGGCCATATTTCGCCGGCGTCGCGTTTTCGGGCCGAAATTGAGGATTGACAACAGATGAGCAAAGCCACTGCCGTGGCGCTGGTGACCGGTGGAGCGAAACGGATCGGCAAGGCGATCGTCGAGGACCTCGCCAGCCATGGTTTTGCGGTCGCCATCCACTCCAACCGCTCGCACGATGAGGCGGATGCGCTGGCCGAGGGGATTAACCGGTCGGGCGGCCGCGCCGCCGTGGTTGCGGCTGATCTGACCGACATGGACGCCGTCAGCGAGCTCGTCGGCCAGGCGGAAGCCGCGCTGGGCCCGATCTCGCTGCTGGTCAACAATGCTTCGCTCTTCGTCGACGATTCAGTGGAAGATTTCGACTGGCACGCCTGGGACCGCCACTTCGCCATTCATGTGAAGACGCCGGCGCTGTTGGCGCAGACCTTCGCCCGTTCCTTGCCGGAGGGGCGGGAGGGGCTGATCGTCAACATCATCGACCAGCGCGTCTGGCGGCCGACGCCGCGCTATTTTTCCTATGCGTTGTCGAAATCGGCATTGTGGACCCAGACGCAGATGTTGGCACAGGCGCTCGGGCCCCGCATCCGCGTCAATGCGATCGGGCCGGGCCCGACGCTGAAGAACGCGCGCCAGGACGATTCGGATTTTGACGCGCAGGTCGCCGGCCTGATTCTGAAGCGCGGCCCGGAATTGCCGGAATTCGGCGCCACCATCCGCTATCTGTGGGAGACGCGCTCGGTCACCGGCCAGATGATCGCGCTCGATGGCGGCCAGCATCTTGCATGGCAGACGCCCGATGTGACAGGCATGGCGGAATAGCAGTCGAAATCCTTGTTGGGGTCTAATTTGATCGGCTAAAAGCACAACCGGGCTGTCCCGACGATTGTGGCTTCTGGAAAAAGTCTCTGACGATGGCGCTCCCCGGGGCTGTTCGGCAGCACTCCCGACCTGCAGCGCTGAGCGGCTCCGGCATGCCGCCAATGTCGGCACTTGCCCAAGCACGGTGCCGCGTAATATGCGGTTGGACGGAAGGGGTCACAGGTGTCCCCACGCCCGACTGCCCCTGAACCGGACGCGTCAACATCCGGCTCTCAGGCGTCATACGCTGGTTCCGGCTTCAAAAGTCCAGTCAGCCAGTAGCAGCCAATGGCCGAGATGGGTGGAACATTGCTGGGCCGGCGGTCAATGCTTGAGGCACTTGCGCGCCATTGCCATTGCTTTGTAAGTCCCCTTCAGATCGACGACAAAGGCTCCCTTGGTCTCAGGAAACACGATCATTTTATATCTCTTCGCCACGTCACGCTTGAATTTCGGGTCGTCGGTCAAGATGTAGCCGCCAGAATATCCGCCCTTGAGTATTCCGTTCGTGGTGGTGGCCACTCCCTTGTAGAGATGGCCGTCGATAGAAACGAAGATATCCGACTGCTTCCCGTTCTGGAGGCCGATATCCACCGTCGTGAACACGCCAAGATACCCGACTTCCCGATTCGCGGTAACACCCATTTGAACCGAACTTGGGCCGTCCGAGTGGACGAGCAAGCAATCGCCGCGGGTTTGATTGGTGTAAACTGTCCAGCCTTGGACGTCTCCATATTTGACCAGGACATCGCTGGCCTTTGGGAGGGGATTCTCTGTCTGGGCATAGGCAGCCATCGCAGACGAAAGAGCTACCGACGTGACCGCGATGAGCGTCATGAACTTTCGCATAACATTTCCCTCGTGAGTAAGTTGAAGTATCTATCACTTGGGCATCGTAGTCGGCTGCCCCATGCCTGGATAGTTGGACCTAGGGGAGGAGCGCTGGCCAACCGCTCGGTTCGTCCGAGGTGGTTTAACTCGGTCATTAATTTGCGGTATCGGGTCAATGCTGCTGTCGCCGGGAGAGGCAACCTACAGTCGTTCCAAGGACTGTCCCGCCACTCCAGCATTGACACCACGGTGAAATATGCCCAGGTCACGCATGACGATCTGGCGGCGGTGTCCCGGAAGGGAGGCTGTGATAAACCCGTGAAGGAAAGCCCAGGAATTAGTCCCGGAGAAACCGGTTCGGTCGCTGTAAAGATTTGAAACGGCGAGTAGTTCGGGCGTGTCCTATTGGGCGCCGGATGTGACAGGCATGAAGGAATGAGTCCCTTAGACCACAAGAGCAAGCCGCGTGGCGGCGCCGATGATTTGCCTCCTGAAATCGACCTCGAGGATGAGGCGATCGAGGAGATCGTCGAACCGGTCGGCCCGGATGTGGCGTTCACGGCAATCGACTGGACGCCGCATGCCGGCGATGCCGAAGGCATGGTGGGTGCCGAGGTGATCCAGACGCTGGTCAAGCGGCTGCCCAATGCGCCCGGCGTCTACCGGATGATGAACGCCGCCGGCGACGTGCTTTATGTCGGCAAGGCGCGCAGCCTGAAGAAGCGTGTCACCAACTACGCGCAAGGCAGATTCCACACCAACCGCATCGGCCGCATGGTGCGCGAGACGTCGACGATGGAGTTCGTCGTCACCCGCACCGAGATCGAGGCGCTGCTGCTCGAAGCCAATCTCATCAAGCGTTTGCGGCCGCGATTCAATGTGCTGATGCGGGACGACAAGTCGTTTCCGTATATCCTTTTGACCGGCGACCATGTCTCGCCCGGCATCTACAAGCATCGCGGCGCGCGGTCGCGCAAGGGCGACTATTTCGGCCCCTTTGCCTCGGCCGGTGCCGTTGGCCGCACCATCAATTCGCTGCAGCGCGCCTTTCTGCTCAGAAGCTGCACCAATTCCTTCTATGAGAACCGCACGCGGCCATGCCTGCTCTACCAGATCAAGCGCTGCGCCGGTCCGTGCACCGGCGAAATCTCGCATGAGGGTTATGCCGAGCTTGTCGACGAAGCGAAGGATTTTTTGTCCGGCCGCAGCCAGAAGGTGAAGACCGAGATTTCGGCTGCCATGCAGCAGGCTTCGCAAGACCTCGATTTCGAGCGAGCCGCCATCTATCGCGACCGGCTGGCGGCCTTGTCGCACGTGCAGAGCCATCAGGGCATCAACCCGGCGACCGTCGACGAGGCCGATGTGTTCGCCATCCACCAGGAAGGCGGCCAGGTCTGCATCCAGGTGTTCTTCTTCCGCACCGGCCAGAACTGGGGCAACCGCGCCTATTTCCCAAAGGCCGATCCGGCGCTGGAGGGATCGGAAGTGCTGGGCTCGTTCCTGGCGCAGTTCTATGACGACAAGCCGACACCGCGTGCCATCCTCTTGTCGCAGACCGTCGAGGACCAGGAACTGCTGGCCGAGGCGCTCTCGACCCGCGCCGGCCGCAAGGTGACGATCTCGGTGCCGCAGCGCGGCGAGAAAAAGGACCTGACCGAAAACGCCTTGCAGAATGCGCGTGAGGCGCTTGGCCGCCGGCTGGCCGAGACCTCGACGCAAGCGCGGCTGCTTGCCGGTTTCGCCGAGACCTTCGGCCTGTCAAAGCCGCCGGTGCGCATCGAGATCTACGACAACTCGCACATCATGGGCACCAACGCCGTCGGCGCCATGGTCGTCGCGGGGCCGGAAGGCTTTGTGAAGAACCAGTACCGGAAATTCAACATACGCTCGACGGAGATCACGCCGGGCGACGATTTCGGTATGATGCGCGAAGTGATGGAGCGGCGATTTTCGCGATTGCTCAAGGAGCATGGCGATGTTGTCCTTGCCGACGATGCGGCAGGGGGCGAGGCAGCGGCAGTCGAGGCGGGCGACGATATCGAAGACGATATCTCCGGAAGCTTCCCTGCCTGGCCCGACGTCATCCTGATCGACGGTGGCCAGGGCCAGATGACGGCGGTGCGCAAGATCCTTTCCGATCTCGGCATCGAGGACCGCGTCGTCGCCATCGGCATCGCCAAGGGGCAGGACCGCGATGCAGGCCGCGAGCGCTTCTTCGTCAAGGGCAGAGACTCGTTTTCGCTGCCCGTGCGCGATCCCGTGCTCTATTTCGTCCAACGCCTGCGCGACGAGGTCCACCGTTTCGCCATCGGTTCGCACCGGGCCCGCCGCAAGAAGGAAATGGTCAAGAGCCCGCTCGACGAAATCGTCGGCATCGGTCCCGGCCGCAAGCGCGCGCTTCTCTTGCATTTCGGCACCGCCAAGGCGGTCAGCCGGGCCGCGGTGGAGGATCTGAGGAAGGTCGACGGCATCTCCGAACAGGTGGCGAAACTGGTCTACAACCACTTCCACGAGAGTTGAAAAAATCGCCACTTTCATCTGGCCAGTCGAATCTGGCCTGTTGACCCCCTACATCCGCTTCTGATTTGAGTACGCAGGCAGAAAGAGTCCACCAGACATGGCCCAGCGCGCGTTTAACCTGCCTAACATGTTGACCTACGCCCGCATCATCGCGGTGCCGCTGGTCGTGCTGTGCTTTTTTCTGGAGGGCCATCTGAAATCGAGCGACTTCGCTCGCTGGTCGGCGCTGGTCATTTTCCTGCTGGCGTCCGTCACCGATTATTTCGACGGCTATTTTGCGCGTGCCTGGCAGCAGACCTCCAACATCGGCAAGATGCTCGATCCGATCGCCGACAAGCTGCTGGTCGCCACGTGCCTCTTGCTGCTTGCGGCTGACACCGACCGTCACGCCGGGATCGCCGGCTGGTCGCTGTGGGCGGCGATCATCATCCTGTGTCGCGAAATCCTGGTCTCGGGCCTGCGCGAATATCTGGCGGCACTCAAGGTCTCGGTGCCAGTGACGCAGCTTGCCAAGTGGAAGACCACCATCCAGATGGTCGCCATCGCCTTCCTCCTGGCGGGACCGGCCGGTGACAAGATCTTTCCGCTGACCACGCAGACCGGCCTGGTGCTGCTGTGGATCGCGGCCCTCGTGACGCTCTACACCGGCTACGACTATTTCCGCGCCGGCCTCAAGCACATCATGGACGAGTGAGATGACGACCCGTCTCATCTATTTCGCCTGGGTTCGCGAACGTATCGGCACATCGGAAGAAGATGTCGAATTGCCCGCCGGCATCGAGACGGTCGCCGACCTCTTGCGCTGGCTGCAATCGCGCGGCGAAGGTTACCAACACGCGCTGCAATATCCCGATGTGATCCGCGTCGCCATCAACCAGGAACATGTCGACCATCGCGAGAAGATATCGGGTGCACGCGAGATCGCGCTGTTCCCGCCGATGACCGGAGGCTGACATCATGTCGGCCGTCCTGGTGCCGACCGTGCGCATCCAGCGCCAGGATTTCGACGTTGCCGCCGAGATCGCCGGGCTGACGCAAGGCCGCGCCGACATTGGCGCGGTGGTCACCTTCTCCGGCCTGTGCCGCGATGAGCAGGGCGCGCTCTCGGCACTCGAACTCGAGCACTATCCCGGCATGGCTGAAGCCGAGATCGGGCGTATCGCTGCCGAAGCCACCGAGCGCTGGCCGCTGCAAGGCCTCACCGTCATACATCGCCATGGCAAGATCGCGCCGGGGGACAACATCGTCCTGGTGGTGGCCGCTTCGGCGCACCGCCAGGCGGCATTCGAGGCGGCGGACTTCCTCATGGACTACCTCAAGTCGCGTGCCCCCTTCTGGAAGAAGGAACATCGCACCGACGGCTCCGAGGGGGGCTGGGTCGAGGCTAAGGAAACCGACGCCCAGGCAGCCCGGCGCTGGAAGCGACCGCCGTCCGAATAATACCGTGCAGGCGTCACGGAACGACCGCAATCCTTCTGCCAACTGGTCACGTGACTGATTTGGGCAAGGGATACGGTCATGCTGGACAGGATCGCCGAATTCTTCGTCTTTGGCTTGGTGCCGCTGGTCGTCGGTATCCTGGCGGTGCCGGAGCTGTCCGTTGCCGCGGAAAAGGCGGTGAGGGGGGAAGTGATCTATCGCGAGCGCATAGCGTTGCCGCCCAGCGCCGTGCTTTCGGTCGAGCTCGCCGACGTCTCGTTGGCCGAGGCGCCGGCCAAGATCATCGGGCAACAGAAGATCAAGCCCGCCGGACAGGTGCCGATCAGCTTCGAGATAAAATTCGACTCCTCCGTCATCCGGCCGCAAATGACCTACGCGCTGCAGGCCCGGATCACCGCGGACGGAAGGCTGATGTTCATCTCCGATGTGCGCCATCAGTTCGATCCGCTGACCGACGCGCCGCAGACCATCATGCTGAAGATGGTTACGCCCAGCAAGGAAACGGCGGCTTCCATCTTTGATCAGCTCTGGGTGGTCGATTATGTCGATGGCATTGGCGCCATCACCGCGCCGCAGGCGACCTTCAGGGTCAGCGAGGCCGGCAAGGCCGGTGGCAGCGGTCCCTGCAACACCTATTTTGCCACGGCGAAGGTCGACGGCCAGGCGATCGGGATCGGCGATATCGGTTCGACTTACAAAGCTTGCGCGCCCGATGTGATGGCCGAGGAAAAAGCCCTGTTCGATGCGTTGGCCAAGGCGGCATCATACAAGGTCGATGCCGGCAAGCTCACCATCTCAGACAAGGACGGGCGCGAAATCCTGCGCTTCAGCGCCGCGAGCTGATTGCACTCCAGAAAAAAGGCCGGCTGAACGCCGGCCTTCCAGATCGGATTTGATGCCGTCGGCTCAGCCGACGATTTCGGTGTCCGAGAACCAGTACTTGATTTCCTGCGCGGCGGTTTCCGGCGCGTCGGAGCCGTGCACCGAGTTCTCGCCGATCGACAGCGCATGCACCTTGCGGATGGTACCTTCGGCGGCGTTGGCCGGGTTGGTGGCGCCCATCACGTCGCGGTTCTTGGTAATGGCGCTCTCGCCTTCAAGGACCTGCACGATGGTCGGGCCCGAGGACATGGATTCCACCAGCTCGCCGAAGAACGGCCGCTCCTTGTGGACGGCGTAGAAGCCTTCCGCCTCGCGGCGGCTCATCCAAACGCGGCGCGAGGCGATGACGCGCAGACCGGCGTCTTCGAGCATCTTGGTGATGGCGCCGGTGAGGTTGCGCCGCGTTGCGTCGGGCTTGATCATGGAGAAGGTGCGTTCGAGCGCCATGGGTCGTCCTTGTCTGAATTTGAATTGAGAGTGGCGGGCTCTATACAAGCCGCCCGGCTTATTGCCAAGAGGGTGAGGAGCGGGTCCGCGCGGCGAGCGGAAAGGCAATTGCTTGGCTTTGCGAGCGACGAACGCCCGGAGCGACAGCGAGCGTCGAACGGCCAGCGCTTCCGTGGCTGGTCGCTGCGGGCAGGCTGGATCAGACGGCTGTAAAGCAACGGTTTGCTTGCTATAGTCGTCCGGTCGGCGCCGCGCTGAAGTCGGCCCGCATGGAGACAATATGACCATGACAGACGATCGTCAGGAGCGCATTCGCAACCGCGCCCATCAGATCTGGCAGGAAGAAGGCCAACCGGCCGGTCACCACGAGCGCCATTGGCAACAGGCGGCCGCCGACATCGATCGGGAGGACGCGGGGTTGGCGGCCAAGAAGCCAGCCAGGAAGGCATCTGGCGCCGGCAAGGCAAAAGCCGCTCCCAAGGAAAAGGCCGCCGCGAAAGCCAGCAAGCCAAAGAAGGCGGCCAAGTAAGGCCAGCTGTTCCGCCGCCGATTTTCGCGACAGTTTGACGGCGCTTGCCTTGCGGGCAGGGCGCGCGCTTGCGGCCGTCACGCCGCCGCCGCAACCGTTCGTCCGAGCCCGCCATGCAGATCGAGGCAGCGGGTGAACCATTGCGCCACCACGTCGCTGTCGTCGAGCAATTTGTAAGGCGTGGCGATGCGTGCCCATTGCAGCGCGCCGAAGACGATATAGTCGGCAAACAGCGGCGAGGCGCCGCCGATGAAAGGCTGGTAGCTCAACATGGAGCGCAGCGGCTCCAGCGCTGCCCGGAAGGTTGCCAGGCCGGCGTCGCGTGCGGCGGCGACGTCCTCCAGCCGCTTGCCGAAGCGCTGCTCCCGGCTCTGGCGGAAATACGAGGCGTTCTCTTCGTCTTGCATGGCATGAAGGTCAACGAGCGCCGCGGTGGTAACATAAGGGTGGATGGTCAATTGCGACCAGCGTTCGATGAAGCGCGCCATCGCCTTGCCGCCTTCGCCGCCAAACAGCGTCGGGCGATCCGGATAGGTCTCATCGAGATAGAGCGCGATGGCGAAGGAATCGATGACGACCTTGTCGCCATCGCGGATGACCGGAACGGTTTTTGAGACACCGCCTTCAATGGCCGGCACTTCGAGAAAACGCGTCGGCGCGGTCGAGATATCAAGTCCCTTGTGGGCCAGCGCCATCGTTGCCTTCCAGCAATGCGGACTGAACGGGCGGCTCTCGTCATGTCCGACCAGGTCGTAAAGCAGAATGGTCATTGGCGTCGGCCCCTTCGCGGTCTAGGTATCGCCCCGAAACCCGAAACGGGCGCGGCGGGAGAAAAGATGAAACAGCACTTCATGATGTTTGCGGCCTACAATCAATGGGCCAATGGCCGCATCTATGATGCCGCCGACGATCTGAACGATGAGGAATTCAATCGCGACGTCGGCGCTTTCTTCGGTTCGCTGATGGGCACGCTCAACCACCTGCTCGCCGCCGATCGCATCTGGATGAAGCGCTTCACCGGCGAAGGCATCGCGCCGACGACATTGGACGCCATATTGCACCGGGCCTTGCCCGTCTTGAGAACCGCGCGCGAGGCGGAGGACCGGCGGATGATCGACTGGCTCGGCGGCCTGGACGACAAAGCGCTGTCGGGTCGCTTCACCTATATGACCGTTTCGGATATGCGCACCGTCTCGCAGCGCCTGGCGCCGGCGCTGGCTCATGTCTTCAACCACCAGACCCATCACCGCGGCCAGGCGCATATGATCCTGACAGTTCTGGGCCGCCCCTCCGTGCCGCTCGATCTGGCGCATTTCCAGCGCACCGAGGAGGGAAGGGCTTTCGCCTGATCCACATGGTTTTCGTTTTGAATTCGGGGCGAGCGTTTGGCGCGGACTATCGCCGCATTTTTTGCCGTAGCATGGCTTTTACGTCCGGCCACTCGGAATCAATAATGCTGAACCGGACGGAATTGCGTTTCCGGCCGTCCGGCATGATCCGTTCATTGCGAACGATTCCTTCCTGTTTTGCTCCTATTCTCAAAATGGCCGCTCTCGACGCGTCGTTGAGTTCGTCGGTGGTGAATTGCACGCGGACACAGTTCATGACCTCAAATGCCTGAATCAGGAGAAGATATTTAGCCTCGGTATTAACCCCCGATCGCTGGACCGAACTGCCGAGCCACGTGTGCCCAATCTCCAATTTTCTGTTCGCGCGGTCGATTTTCCAGAACCGCGTACTACCGCAAATCAAGCCCGTGGCGCGGAGGACGATTGCGTATGGCATGACAGTCCCGGCCTGTCGTCCAGCCAGGGCATTGGCAATATAATCATCGATCGCGTCTGGCCCTGGAACCACGGTGGCCTTCAAGTTCCATAGCTCGCCATCTGCGGCTGCACTCAAAAGCGCTGCGGAATGCTCTGGCTGCAGGGGGCTGAGTTCAACGATATCGCCGACCAAGGCGGGTTGCCTGGATTGGACGCCGCCCATTAATCGATGATCCCTGTTTCTCTTGCCTGCAGTCATCGAGCGACAAATGAGGACCGATCCGACTTTCAGACAGCTTCTGAAGCCAAGCCCGCAATTTCGTTGTCCAGCTGGCGTTGCGTCATGGCCGCTTCCGCCATCACCCATTGCTTGAACAGCAGCATCTTGCGTGCGGCAAGGCCCTTGTGCGGCGAGACGAAGTACCAACCGGCCGTATTCGGATGATGTACGGCAAAGGGAGCGACCAGCCTCTCGGCGCGGATATCGCTGGCCATATAGGCGCGGTTGGCAACGGCAAAACCCATTCCGGCATTGGCCGCCTCGTAGGACATCATGCACGAGTCGAAATAGATGCTCTTGGTCTCGCTGAGCACAAAACTGGCGCCGGCGAAACCAAGCCAGGATTGCCAGTTCTGCGTGCAGGTGTCGGAATGCAGCAGCGTGAAGTGCTTGAGGTCGTCCGGTGTCACCTTTGACACCGGCTTGTCGCCGAGAACCTCGTGGAACAATTTGCGGCTGCACACCGGTGTCAGGTCTTCCTGAAACAACAAGTCGGATGGCAGCCCGTTGAAGTGGCCGTCGCCGTAGCGGATTTCGAGATCGAATTCGGAAGTCGTGAACTCGTGCGTCGCGTACGAGGTCGAAACCCGCATCACGATATCGGGGTGTTGCTGCTGGAACAGCGGCAGGCGCGGAAACAGCCAGCGCGCGGCAAATGTTGGCAGCACCGATATCTTCAGCACATGTTCCTGTGATTGCCCGGTCGCTTCCATGCTGGCGGCGACAATCCGCTCCAGCGCCTCACGAACGCGCGAGACATAGGTTTCGCCCTCCGGTGTCAGCGACACCGCATTGCCGCCGCGCTGGAAAATCTTGAAGCGCAACTGGTCCTCCAGGCTCTTGACGCGCTGGCTGACCGCCGAAGCGGTGATGAACTGCTCTTCGCCGGCACGCGTGAAATTCCCGTGCCTCGCAGCACTCTCCACGATTTTCAGCGAATTGAGGTTGACCTGACTGAGCAGACGCACGGCTTTCGACCTTAAGCTGGGCTTAGGGTAGCACTAGCATTCCTAATTTTACAGGGGGGGCTAATTTAATCGACTGTTAACCAAGTGTTTGCCCCCCACTTGGAGAAGTACAATGAACGCACATACCGTACCCGAACTGCGCTATGCGATGAGCCGCGAGGCCATTATCGGCCACGAAACCGCCTGGAAAGTGTCGAGCTTCGGCGTTGCGCAGTATCGGCATGGCTATGATCCGGCTCTGCTTGCCGCGATCGAGGAGGCCGCCCTGAAGCTCAAGGCCAGCCATGCCGTGCACAAGCACCTCGATCTGACCTTCATCACAGGCGCGGACCGTTTCATTCCCGAAATCAAGGAGTTGCTGAACGACAAGTTGCGCTTGGAACGGCTGTCCGACATGACGGGCACGAAGCTGGAGCCCTATCCGCTGTCGATCGTCGGTTCGACAGTTACCTTCATGAATCCCAGGGATGGCGCCGTCGAATGGCATTGCGACGGCGTTCCGGTCACTGAGCTCATTCCGCTGTCGATCAGCGATCCGCTGGTCGGCGGCCATCTCGAAATCTATTGCGACGATTCCGAGACCGGCCGCGCCATCCTCGAATCCGGCCGCGAGATTCCGCGCAACCGCATCATGCGCATCGATCACAAGATGAACTATGCGACGCTCGGGCAGTTCCTCGGCGTCCTGCATCGCACGGCGCCGATCCAGTTCGGCGAGCGCGTCACGCTGGTGCTCAACCAGCGCTCCGTGGCCAAGCCCTATGTCGACGACAACAGGATGTTCTACCTTGCCGCCGACAACGATCACGACCGCGAGTGGGTCAACGAGCTGGCCGAAGATGTGTGGCAAAACCAGCTGCCGGCCTATCGCCGGTTCGAGGCCGAACATCCGACGCCGGCCCCCGCCGAAGCGCCGGTTCCGGGTGGAGCCAGGGAGTCATGGTAGCGACCCATGATCCCGAAAAGTGGAGACCGGTTTTCGGACGGGATCATGGTCGAACGCAGAGATAGGGGCCTATGCCGATTCCTTCTGCATGGATCGGGCTCGATATCCGCGCTGGTCTTCGCTGCCGGGGCGGTGGCGTTGTGGTCGACAAATGCGCTGGTCGGCAAGTCCCTGCTGGCCAGTCACCCGGTGTCGCAGGTGCAGTTCCTGCAATTTGTAGGGGCCGCCCTGGTCTTCGCGGTCATCCGGTCGATGAGCCGCGAGAAAGCCGCGACGGCCACGGCAAGCACCGCGCTGGTGCCGCTCGCGGTCGGCTTTATCGGTCTGGTCGGCACCATGGTGCTGCAATATATCGCCTTTGCCTCGATGCCGGTGATCGAAGCCAATCTCGTGGCCTACACCTGGCCCTTGATGGTTGCCGCGGCAGTGATCGCTTTCGACAATCCCCGGCGTCCGGCCTTGCTGGGCATTGCCGCGGCCCTTGGCTTCGTCGGCGTCGCGCTGGTGATTTCGGGAGGGCGTGACCGCACCTGGTTCCAGGGTGATCTCGCCGGCTATTCGGCCGCATTCGGGTCCGCGCTGTGCATGGCTTTCTATTCGGTGATGGTGGGGCGGCTCGCCACGTCGCCGGACCGCCTGTTGCTGCCCTCGTCGCTGGTCGGCGTCGCCTTGACGCTTATATGGTCCGCTCGCGAAGGCGTCGCCTGGCCCACCGGAGTGGATCTGGTCCTCGGGCTTTATCTCGGCGCTGGCCCGATGGGGCTGGGTTATTACTTCTGGTCACGCGCCTTGAAGCTCGGAGGCAGCGGCAAGGTGGCTGTCGTCGCCTATCTCACGCCGATTGCTTCGACGCTGCTGTTGACGTTGTCCGGCGAACGGCTGACGACCACCGCCATTGCCGGAGCCATTCTCGTGATCGGCAGTTGTGTCGCGGTCGGTCTGGAGCGTTCGGAGGCGCAAGACTATGTTTGATGACAATGAACGTCTCGCCAGGCAGGAAGCGCATTGGCTGATCAAGGAATTTGGCGCCGAGGCACCGCTTTACGCCGCAATGAAGGCCGAAAAGGCGATTGAACAGAAGGATTTCGGGCGTTGTGCCCGCTGGAAGCGTATTCTTGAGATATTGGCCGACAGCCGCCCAACCAAGTCTGCCACCTCCAAGTATTAGATTTTCTAATTTGCACGACGTCGATTTCTCATAAAAGTAGTTGATGTCAAGTCTTGATTCGTTTTGGGATTTGGCGGCCCGTTGGGGGGCGCGGTTAAAGAGATACATCGACAAAAGTCTTTACTGGGGTAGATGACTTTGTCGCAGATAGGGTGAAAGAATTGTCAAATATCGAGGATAAGACCGTTATCGAGCTGACCGCCGATATTGTCTCGGCCTATGTAGGCAACAATCCGCTTCCGGCTTCCGGCCTGCCTGACCTGATTGCCAGCGTCAGCGCCTCGGTCCGAAAGCTGGCTGGTGCGGCCGTCGTGGAAAGCCCGAGCCTTGTTCCGGCCGTAAATCCGAAAAAGTCGGTGTTTCCCGACTACATCATCTGCCTGGAGGACGGAAAGAAGTTCAAGTCGCTCAAGCGACACCTCAGGACGGACTACGGTTTGAGCCCGGATGACTATCGGGCCAAATGGGGCTTGCCGCCGGACTATCCGATGGTCGCGCCGAATTACTCGGCGACCCGGTCGGCGCTGGCGAAATCGACGGGACTTGGCCGCAAGCCGGTCGCTGCGCCGGCGGTCGTGGCCAAGGCGACAAAGCGTGGCAAGGCCACTGCCTGAGGCCTTTCTGGCCGGTATCGCAGGTCACTGATCGCCTGCTCTGGCGGCGCATTGTGCGCGCCGTTTCCAGGCCTTGTGCGGCCAACTGGCCCGCAAGGTCTTGCGAAGCGTTGATGTCCAGTGCAAAAGCGCGGCCATGCTTATCATCAATGACCTTTCACTCCGCATGGCGGGGCGCTTGCTTCTCGACCACGCCTCGCTCACCTTGCCGGCCGGCACCAAGGCCGGTCTCGTCGGCCGCAACGGCACCGGCAAGACGACGCTGTTCAAGGCCATAACAGGCGATTTTCCCTCCGAGACAGGCTCGATCAGCCTGCCGAAGAATACGCGCATCGGCCAGGTGGCGCAGGAAGCGCCTGGAACCGAGGACCCGCTGATCGAGATCGTGCTCAAGGCCGATCTCGAACGCACGGCGCTGCTCGAAGAGGAAAAGACGGCGACCGATCCACACCGCATCGCAGACATCCACATGCGGCTGGCCGACATCGATGCTCATTCGGCCGAGTCGCGCGCGGCCACCATCCTCGCCGGCCTCGGCTTCGACGACGCCGCGCAGCGGCGTCCGGCCTCGTCCTTCTCCGGCGGCTGGCGTATGCGCGTGGCGTTGGCCGCCGTACTGTTTTCCGAGCCGGATCTCCTGCTGCTCGACGAGCCGACCAATTATCTCGACCTCGAAGGCACGCTGTGGCTGGAAAACTACGTCTCAAAGTATCCGCACACCGTGCTCCTGATTTCGCACGATCGCGATCTGCTCAACCGCGCCGTCAACTCGATCGTTCATCTCGACCAGAAGAAGCTGACCTTCTGGCGCGGCGGTTACGACCAGTTCGAGCGCCAGTACACCGAGCAGAAGGAGTTGCAGGAAAAGGGCCGGGTCAAGCAGGAAGCCGCCCGCAAGCATATGGAATCCTTCGTCGAGCGGTTTCGCGCAAAGGCCTCCAAGGCAAGACAGGCGCAGTCGCGCATCAAGGCGTTGGAAAAGATGAAGCCGATCTCGGCCATCGTCAACGACACGGTGCGGCCGTTCTCTTTCCCCGAACCTGTGAAGACGGTGGCCTCGCCGATCGTTGCGCTGAACAACGTCAATGTCGGTTATACCGAGGGCCAGCCGATCCTGAAGAAGATGACGCTGCGCATCGACGCCGACGACCGCATCGCGCTGCTCGGCGCCAACGGCAACGGCAAGTCGACCTTCGCCAAATTGCTGTCGGGTCGCCTGAAGCAGGAAACCGGCACCATGACGGTGGCGCCCGGGCTGAAGGTGGCGATCTTCGCCCAGCACCAGCTCGACGATCTGCGCCCCGAGGAGAATGCCTATGAGCATGTCCGCCGGCTGATGCCGGAGGCGCCGGAATCCAAGGTGCGCGGCCGCGTCGCCCAGTTCGGTCTCACCACCGAGAAGATGAACACGCCCGCCAAGGATCTGTCCGGTGGCGAGAAGGCGCGCCTTCTGATGGGCCTGTCGGCCTTCGAGGGTCCGAACCTGTTCATCCTCGACGAGCCGACCAACCACCTCGACATCGACAGCCGCGAATCGCTGATCCATGCGCTGAATGAATTTCCCGGCGCCGTCATCCTGATCTCGCACGACCGCCATCTGCTCGAGGCGACGGCTGACCGGCTGTGGCTGGTCAAGGATGGTGCGGTCAATCCCTATGACGGCGACCTCGAGGACTACAAGACGCTGGTGACCGGCGTCTCCGGCGACCGCCGCGGCAAGCGCGAGGCCGACAAGGCATCAAAAGCCGATCGCCGCCGCGACGCGGCAGCACGCCGCGCCGCCTTCGAGCCGCTGGCCAAGGAAATCCGCGCCACCGAGGCGCTGATGGACCGTATCCGCAAGCGCATCGACGGTATCGAGGACGAACTGTCCGACCCGGCGGTCTACGAGAAGGATCCGTCGACTGCGACCAGGCTCGCCAAGGAACGCTCGCAGCTTGCCCAGACGCTGGCCGGCCATGAGGAAAAATGGCTGACCATGTCGGCGGAATATGAGGAAGGGACGGCGGAGTAGAGCTAATCTCCCCCCTCGTGGGGGAGATGCCCGGCAGGGCAGAGGGGGGCGCTGTCCCGCCAACCTGCCGGTCTCTTTGCAATCACCATCGCCAACTTCGGTGGCACATTGATTGGGCTCGATAGGCCGCGATCCTTCGCGCCCCCCTCTGTCCTGCCGGACATCTCCCCCACAAGGGGGGAGATTGGCTAATCATCTGGCCCTACACGCCACCGTCAAAACCCGCTAGACAAATGGCATGAACCAGCACGCGAAGCTCCGCATTGGCCATTCGGCCTGTCCGCATGATTGCCCGTCGACCTGCGCGCTTGAGGTCGAACTGCTTGACGGCAACCGCATCGGCCGCGTCCATGGCGCCAAGTCCAATACCTATACGGCCGGGGTCGTCTGCGCCAAGGTCGCCCGCTATGCCGACCGCGTCCATCATCCCGACCGTTTGCTGAAGCCGCTGGTGCGCAAGGGCGCCAAGGGCGGGGGCGTCTGGCAGGAGGCAAGCTGGGAAGCCGCACTCGACCTCGTTGCCGAGAATTTCATCGCGGCCGAGGAGAAGTACGGATCGGAGACGGTCTGGCCTTACTATTACGCAGGCACGATGGGGCTGGTGCAGCGCGACGGCATCGACCGGCTGCGGCATGTGAAGAAGTACTCGGGCTTCTTCGGCTCGATCTGCACCAATCTCGCCTGGACCGGCTGGATGATGGGGGCGGGCGCCTTGCGCGGTCCCGATCCGCGAGAAATGGCCAAATCCGATTGCGTCGTGATCTGGGGCACCAATGCGGTGGTCACGCAGGTCAATGTCATGACCCACGCCATCAAGGCGCGCAAGGAACGCGGCGCGAAAATCGTCGTCATCGACGTCTATGAAAACGCCACCATGAAACAGGCCGACATGGGCCTGGTGCTGAAGCCCGGCACCGACGGCGCGCTGGCTTGTGCTGTCATGCATGTCCTGTTCAGAGAAAGCCTGGCCGACCGCGCCTATCTCGAAAGATACACCGACGACCCTCTGGGCCTTGAAGCGCATCTGCGCACCCGCACGCCGGAGTGGGCGGCTGATATCACCGGTTTGACGGTCGCCGAGATCGAGGCCTTCGCCCGGCTCGTCGGCACGACGAAAAAGACTTATTTCCGGCTCGGCTACGGCTTTGCGCGCCAGCGCAACGGCGCGGTCAACATGCATGCGGCGTCATGCATCGCCGCGGTCACCGGCGCCTGGCAGTATGAGGGCGGCGGCGCCTTCCATTCCAATTCCGGCATCTTCAAGCTCAATCAGGATGTGCTGGAAGGCTCAAGAATGCGCGATCCCTCGATCCGCTATCTCGATCACTCGCGCATCGGCCCGGTGCTGACCGGCGCCAGCGACGCGCTCTACGGCGGACCGCCGGTGACGGCCATGCTCATCCAGAACACCAATCCGGTGAATGTCGCGCCCGAGCAGCGGCTGGTGAAGCAGGGATTTTTGCGCGACGATTTGTTCACCTGCGTGCACGAGCAGTTCATGACCGACACGGCCAAGCTGGCCGATGTCGTGCTGCCGGCGACGATGTTCGTCGAGCATGACGACATCTACAAGGGCGGCGGCAACCAGCATATCACGCTCGGCCCCAAGCTGATCGAGCCGCCGGAAGGGCCGCGCACCAACCATTTCGTCATCGAGCAGCTGGCCCAGCGCCTCGGCGTCGCCGATCGGCCGGGCTTTGGCCTCACCGAGCAGCAGCATATCGACATCATCCTCGGCAAGCGCGGGCTGGGCAGCTTCGATTCCTTGAAGGAAGAGAAGTGGGTCGACCTGCAGCCGGATTTCGAAACCGCGCATTTCATCCGGGGCTTCGGCCATGCGGACGGCAAATTCCGCTTCCGCGCCGACTGGACCGGGCAGGCGGCTCCCAACCGGCCGCCGAAGAGCATGGGCCTGTTCGGCCCGGTGGCGCGATTGCCGGAATTTCCCGATCATGTCGACCTGATCGAAGTGGCCGACGAAGCGCATCCGTTCCGCCTGACGACCTCGCCGGCGCGCAACTTCCTCAACTCGACCTTTTCCGAGACACCGGTTTCAAGGGCGAAGGAAGGCCGCCCCGAACTCCTGCTGCATCCCGACGATGCGGCGGCTCTCGAACTTGCCGACGGCGACCGGGTCGAGGTCGGCAACATGCGCGGCGAGGTGGTGCTACATGCCAGATTGTTCGACGGCATCAAGCGTGGCGTCGTGATCGCCGAGGGCATCTGGCCGAACAGCGCGCATGAGCGCGGCGAAGGCATCAACGTGCTGACCGGCGCCGATGCCCCCGCGCCCTATGGCGGCGCGGCCTTCCACGACAACAAGGTGTGGTTGCGCCGGGCGCAGGAGCTGAGCGCCTAGCCCCGCAGATTTTCCTGATCCGGATTCACCTCTGGCCCAAACACCAGCGGTCGCGAATGCCAGCTCCCGTCTCTATAGAGGCATTCGTCCGTCGCAATGGGAGAGTGTCGATGGCAGGCGCGATTTCGCTTCTGGGAATACCGCATGACGGGAATTCATCCTACCTCCAGGGTGCGGCCAAGGCGCCACCGCTGATCAGGCGCGAACTCACCAGCGATGCTTACTCCTCATGGAGCGAGACCGGCTTCGACCTGAGCGACCGCTTCGTCGATCATGGCGATATCGACTTCACCCAACCGGGCGATCCCTGGCAGCGGATCGAAAGCGAAGTCGGCCGCGCACTGGACGCGGGCCATCCGCTGATCAGCCTGGGCGGCGATCACGCCATCTCCTGGCCGGTGCTGCGCGCTGTACGCCGTCGCCATCCAAGCCTGACGATCGTGCATATCGATGCCCACCCAGACATCTATCATGCCTACGATGACAATCCGCGTTCGCACACTTCGCCCTTCGCACGCATCATGGAGGAACGGCTTGCCGACCGGCTGATCCAGATCGGCCTGCGCACCGTGAACGGTCATCACCGCGATCAGTTCAAGCGCTTTGGCGTCGAGGTGGTGGAGGCCGCGCATTTCAGCGAAAGCATTCAGCTCGATCTCGGGACGCCGGTCTATATCTCGATGGATCTCGACGGGCTCGATCCGGCCTTTGCGCCGGGCGTCTCCCACCGCGAGCCCGGCGGCCTGTCGACACGGCAGGTCATCAACCTGATTCAAGGCATCAACCAGCCGATCGTTGCCGCTGATATCGTTGAATACAATCCAAGCCAGGACCTCTCCAACGTGACGGCGCTTGTCGCCGCCAAACTGGCGAAGGAGATCGCCGGCATGATGCTCAGGACATCGCCTGCGGATTGAGAACGCGGCGCGGCTTCACACCGGCAGGGTCTCGGTCGCCTCTTTCCTGTTTTGCCGCTGGCGGATGTCGTCGGCGACCGCCTGGGCTTCGATGCCGATTTCGCGCAGCAGCCCGGTGACCGCATTGTGGAAGCCGACCAGATAGAGGCCGAGATCCGAAGCGCGGGCATTGACGCCGCTGGGGCCTGGCTCGATGCCGGGTTCGAGCAACCTGGCATAGCCCGCCCGGTAGCCGGTGGCGAAGAGGATGGCGTCGAATTCGCCGTGGCCGCCATCGACAAAACGGGCACCGCGTTCCGAGATTTCGGCGATGTCGGGCGCCACCTTGATCGCGCCTTCGCGGATCTTGCCGATCGTGCCGACATCGATCACCGGAATGCGCGACGCAAGGGCGATCTGTTGCAGCAATCCCTGCTTCGGCCGTCTGAGCCCAAATTTCTCCAGCCTGCCCAGCACAAGGTCGAGAATGAGGGGGAACAGGGCGTCATTGATGCGCCGCGGCCCGAGCCGCGTCGCCATGCCGACCATTTGGATCGGCACGCCGAACAGTTCGCGCGGCACGATGTGAACGCCGTCGCGCACCGAGATCGTCGGCCGGGCACCGCCTTCCGCCAGATCGAGCGCAATCTCGGCACCGGTGTTGCCCATGCCGACGACCAGCACCGACTGGCCGGCAAAAGGCGTAGCGTTGCGGTAGTCCGCGCTGTGCAGCGTCTTGCCCTTGAAGGCGTCGATGCCGGTAAATTTTGGCAGCAAGGGCTCGGCATTGTAGCCAGACGCGATCACCGCATGCCAGGCGCGTAAGGCGCCCGACGTCGATTCCACCCGCCAGCCGCGGCCCTCCCGGGTGATCGCCCGCACGGTTTCGCCGAAGCGGGGCTCGAGGTCGAAACGCTTCGCATAGGCATCGAGATACTCGACCACGAGATGGCGGGGCACATAGCGCGGATAATCCTTGGGGAAGGGGACGAAGGGCAGCGACGAGTAGCGTTTGGTCGTATGCAGATGCACGCGATCATAGTGACGCCGCCAGGCCGGCGCGGCCTGCTGCTCCTTTTCGAGGATGACAAAATCCACCCCGGCTTGCCGCAGGCACGCGGCAACCGCCAGGCCCGCTGGCCCGGCACCGATGATCGCGACCTTCGTGGTTTCGTCCATGCGCGCCTCCACCGCCAATTCGCGATCCTGAGAATGTCAGAAACGTGGCAAGGGTGCCACGGGCTCATCCAGGCAAGGGCACCGTCAACCCGACCTTGACGCGGTCCATGGCGACGAAGGTGCGGAACTTCCGCACATTGTTGCTGCCGAAGAACAGTTTTCGCGTCAGCGCCTCATAGGCGCCCATGTCGGCCACGGTGATGACGAGGATGAAGTCGGCTTCGCCGGTGACATAATAGCATTGCTGCACGTGCGGCTCTGCCGAGAATTGCCGCTTGGCCGCATCGATCAGTTCGGTGCGTTCGCTCTCCAATTCGACCTCGACGAAGATGGTGATGGGCTGGCCGACGGCAGCCGGCTCCACCACGGCGACGTTGCCGGCAATGACACCGGTCTGTTCCATGCGCTTGATGCGGCGCTGCACGGCCGGCGCCGACAGGTTCACCGCCTCGCCGATCAGCCGTTGCGGCGTCGTATTGTCCCGCTGCAGGATGGCAAGGATGGCGAGATCGAAGCTGTCGAGGGAGACCGGCGACTGCGGCATTGGCGTATCCTGACGAAACAAACTTGCATTTTGAGAGCCGAATTACAGCGCCTTTTGCGCATGTCCTGCAATATCTTCTCTCGGACGACGCCGAGGAGACCGCCAATGTTCCTGCCCAATAACAATGCCTTGCACCGCCGGCCCCTGGGCGCGGCCGATGCCGAAACCCTCGGCATCGCCGGAGCGGACACCGTCGAGCGTTTCCTTGCCCGCCGTGACAATCACCTGGCAACGCCGCTGCACGCGTTGCCGGCGCTGGGGGGCGAGCTCGGTCTCGCGGCCTTGCACGTCAAGGATGAGGGCTTTCGGCTCGGCCTCGGCAGCTTCAAGGCGCTGGGCGGCGCCTATGCGGTCTTCCGTCTGGTCCTGGAAGAAGCCAGCAAGCGTCTGGGCCGCTCCGTCGATGTCGGCGATCTCGATCGGCCCGAAGTTCGGTCGGTCGCGGCGACCATGACGGTTGCTTGCGCCACCGACGGCAATCACGGCCGCTCCGTCGCGCAGGGCGCCGAGCTCGTCGGTGCCAAGGCGGCGATCTTCGTCCATGCCGGCGTCAGCGACGAACGCGTCGCGGCCATCGCCCGCTACGGGGCCGAGATGATCCGCGTCGACGGCAATTATGACGATTCGGTCAGGCAGGCGGCGCGCATCGCCGCCGAGAAAGGCTGGACGGTGGTTTCCGATACCTCATGGCCGGGCTACGAACGCATTCCGGGGCTTGTCATGCAGGGCTACACGGCGATCGTGCGCGAAGCGCTGCGCCAGCTCTCCGACCCGCCGACGCATGTCTTCGTGCAGGCAGGCGTCGGCGGCATCGCGGCGGCGATCGCCGGCCATCTCGCCATCGTGCTCGGAGAAGCCAGGCCTGTTTTCACGGTGGTGGAACCTGCGCGCGCCGCCTGCGTCTTCGGCGCCGCCAAAGCCGGGCACCCGGTCAAGATCGCGCATGGCGAGGCGACGGTCATGGCGATGCTCGAATGCTACGAGGCCTCGCCGGTCGCCTGGCGCGTGCTGGCACGCGTCGCCGATGCCTTCATGACCGTCGACGAGGACGACGCCGTCGCCGTGATGCGGCGGCTGGCAAGGCCGTCCGGCAACGATCCGGCCATCGTTGCCGGTGAAAGCGGAGGGGTCGGTCTTGCCGGACTGATCCGGGCGATGGCCGGTCACAAGGCCGAGCTTGGCCTCGACGCCACTTCGCGCGTGCTGGTCATCAACACCGAAGCCGCGACCGACCCCCGCCGCTATGCCGAGCTCGTCGGCATGAACCCGGCGGATGTGCTTGCCGGCAAGATGCTTTCAGGAGCAACGCCATGATCTCGATCGACGGACAAAGACTGCTTGGCCGCATCCGCGAACTCGGCGGCATCGGCCGTGATGGCGAGGGCAGGCTGGTGCGGCTGGCCGCCTCCGATGCCGACCGGCTGGGTCGCGACCGCTTCGTCGGCTGGCTGCGCGAGGCCGGGCTCGAAATCGCCATCGATCGCATGGGCAACATCTTCGGCATCTGGCAGGTACCTGAGAACGCCGGGCAGGCGCCAATCCTCGTCGGCTCGCATATCGACACCGTCATCGATGCCGGCATTTATGACGGCTGCTACGGTGTACTGGCCGGCCTGGAGGTCATCGAGACGCTGAAGGGGTCAGGCTATGTCCCGTCGCGCCCGCTCGCGGTCGCCGCCTTCACCAACGAGGAAGGGGTTCGCTATTCCCCCGACATGATGGGTTCACTGGTCCATGCCGGCGGCGTCGATATCGCGGCGGCGCTGGCCGCCGTCGGCACCGACGGCAGCGTGCTGGGGGAGGAGCTGGCCCGCATCGGCTATGCCGGCGACGAGGAGCCCGGCTTCCTCAAACCGCATGTCTATCTCGAACTGCATATAGAGCAGGGCCCGGTGCTGGAACGCGAAGGCGTGCCGATCGGCGCCGTGGAAAACCTGCAAGGCATCTCCTGGCAGCGCATCACCATAGATGGCATCGCCAACCATGCCGGCACCACGCCGATGTGGATGCGCAATGATGCCGGCCATGCGGCTGCGCGTGTCGTCACGTTCCTGCACGACCGCGCCAAAGCCTCGAACACGCCGACCGTTGCAACCGTCGGGACGATGCGTTTCGAGCCAAACGCCATCAATGTCATTCCCTCGCGCGCCGTCTTCACCGTCGACCAGCGCGACCCTTTCGAGCACCGCCTGCAGGCGGAGGAGGCGGCACTTGCCGCATTTCTCGAGGACCTCGCGGCCGCCGATGGCGTCACGGTCTCGGTCGAGCGGCTGGCCCGCTTCGAGCCGGTGATTTTCGATAGCCGCATCGTCGAACTGATCGAGGCTGCCGCCAGCAACCGCGGATTGGTCTCGAAGCGCATGACGTCAGGCGCCGGCCATGATGCGCAGATGATAGCGCGCCTTGCGCCCGCGGCGATGATTTTCGTGCCGAGCGCCAGCGGCATCAGCCACAATCCGCGCGAACATACGGACGATGCCGAGCTTGTCGCCGGCGCCAACATCCTGCTTGATGTCGTCGCCCGCCTTGCGGATCAGGAGATATCAGGCAATGGCTGAAATCGACCGTGACGCGCTGAAGCTGGAGATGACCGGGTGGCGGCGCGATCTGCACGCGCACCCCGAATTCGGCTTCGAGGAGAAACGCACCGCGGCCTCCGTCGCGGCCAAGCTGCGCGAATTCGGCCTGGACGATGTCGCCGAGGGTATCGGCGGCACAGGCGTCGTCGGCACGTTGCAGCGCGGCAACGGCAACCGTGCCATCGCGCTCAGGGCCGACATGGATGCGCTGCGCATATCAGAGCAATCGACCGCGCCACACCGCTCCGGCAATCCCGGTCTCATGCATGCCTGCGGCCATGACGGCCACACGGCGATGCTGCTTGGTGCGGCCAAGCTTCTGGCCGGGGAGGGCGGTTTCGACGGCACCGTGCGCTTCATCTTCCAGCCGGCGGAGGAATGGGGAAAAGGCGCGTTGGCGATGCTCGACGATGGCCTGATGCACCGCTTTCCCTTCGACGAGGTCTTTGGCCTACACAACATGCCTGGCCTGCCCGTCGGGCATTTCGAAACCCGCGCCGGTCCGGTCATGTCGGCCGAGGATATCTTCGAGATCGTGCTCAAGGGGTTGGGCGGCCACGCGGCCCGGCCGCATTCGGGTCAGGAAACGCTGGTCGCCGCCTGTGCGCTGGTCACCAGTCTTCAGACCATCGTCTCGCGCCGGCTGAGCCCGGCCGACATCGCCGTGGTTTCGGTGACCGAGCTGATCACCGACGGCACCCGCAACGCACTGCCGGGCTTTGCCCGCGTCCTTGGCGACGCGCGCAGCTTCCGTCCCGAGGTCAGCGCCGAGATCGAGCGCCAGATGCGCATCATCGCCGAAGGCATCGCTGCCACGTACAATGTTGCCGCCGAGGTCAACTACACCAGGGAATTCGTGCCTTTGCGCAACGATGCCGAACTGGTCGATGCGGCCTTCGCCGCCGCCACGACGGTTTTCGAGCCTGGCAATATCGCGGTCGCCCGCGAACCGATGACGGCGTCGGAGGATTTCGCCCGCTTCCTCGACCACGTGCCGGGCTGCTTCGTCTTCCTCGGCAACGGCGAGGGTTCGGCGCCGCTTCACAATTCCAGCTACGACTTCAACGATGACGGGCTGTTGTTCGGCGTCGATTTCCATGTCGCCATCGCCAGACAGCGGCTTGGGACTTGAACCCACGGGCGGGCTTTTCCGGCATTTTACCGGGGGAAAACGCCCGGAAAAGGCCGATATCCTTGATCTCGCATGACGCTGCGGCAAGACTCAGCTAGCGTGCTTCATGCGGCGGACCTGATATCCGCCTGGCCGGCGCTATCAGATTACCTCCCAAGCGGCGCCGGCCTTCTCCCCTGCGCGCTAAATTAGCTTTCGTTAAATTTAGAATGCTGGCGCTTGGCGGAAGTTAGCGTTTTGCTGCCAAGACTCCACGCTTTGGGTGCTGGGGGAGCCATGGATGCGCGGGCGGAGCTGGATAAAGGCGTTGCGTCAGGACGAAGCGCGGCGAGTGCGCGCGCGTATCGCTGAACTCGAACAAAACTTGACCGCTGCCTCGGCCCAGACACGACAATTGCGCCAGGACGCAGGCCACGAACTGCGCAATGCCAAGTTCCGCCTCGACCGCCTCGAGGAATGCATCGCGGCAATGCGTTGATGACGACCCCGCAATTGTCGGGTGCGGGCCACCATTCACTGCCTGGCAATGCCATTGTTCGCGGCAGGAATTGCGAGACCTTGGTCCCCTCCAGTCGCCTTTGTCGGCGGCAGTTTGTTGTCACAGGCCGTGAGCGCCAAGGCGACGAGCGCGAGGATCAGTCCTAGCTTTTTCATCGCTACCTCCTCCAAGTCAGAACGAGGCGGCGCCGGTTTGGTTGCGGCGATTGCGCCGAGGGAACAAAAGGCCCGGCCTCCAGTTGATCCAGAGAAGGAGGACCGCCCACATGATCCGTTTGCTTCTGGTCGGCACGCTGGCCTTTGTCACTTACCGTCTCGCCCGCAAGATGATCGACGAGGTCCCCGACACTGTCGATCCGCTCCTGCTGCCGGCGCCTGCAAACGACCGCGAAGCGCTGCGCCGGCAATCGGCGGCGATGGGCGTTGACCCGAAACGCTGATCGTATTGCTCGCCGAATTGGCGGAGCCGCTTCTCTGTTGCGAACAAAGCGGAAACGATGCTTGATGGGCGATGAACCTCGCCGCCCATGATTCGACCTTTTTCGACTCGACCGTCCAGCCGGCCTATCTCGCCCGGCTGAATGATGCCCAGCGCCAGGCCGTCGAACATGGCGACGGCAAGATTGCAGGCCCGCTGCTGGTCATTGCCGGGGCTGGCTCCGGCAAGACCAATACGCTGGCGCACCGCGTCGCCCATCTGATCGTCAAGGGGGCCGACCCGCGCCGCATCCTGCTGATGACGTTTTCGCGGCGCGCCGCATCCGAAATGGCGAGACGCGTCGAGCGCATCGCCGGCGAAGTGCTCGGTCGCGACGCCGCGGTGATCACGGATGCGCTCACCTGGGCGGGCACTTTTCATGGCATCGGTGCGCGGCTGTTGCGCGATTATGCATTGGAGATCGGCCTCGATCCGGCCTTCACAAT
The DNA here is from genome assembly GCF_004791165.1 of Mesorhizobium sp. M8A.F.Ca.ET.218.01.1.1. GTDB lineage: Bacteria > Pseudomonadota > Alphaproteobacteria > Rhizobiales > Rhizobiaceae > Mesorhizobium. Next base: position 358,413 of record NZ_SRUZ01000003.1, read on the forward strand.
CCATGATCGCGAGGATTCCGCCGATCTGATGAATCTCGTGCGCCACGAACTCGGTTTCTCCAGGACGGAAGCGCGCTTTCCAACCAAAGGCACCTGCCTTGCCATCTATTCGCGCGCCGTCAACGCGCAGGCCCCGCTCGGTGAGGTGCTGGGGTCTGCCTTCCCCTGGTGCGCCGGCTGGGCAGAGCAGCTCAAGCAGCTGTTTGCCAGTTACGTCGAGGCCAAGCAGGCGCAGAACGTGCTCGATTACGACGATCTGCTGCTCTACTGGGCGCAGATGACGGCCGAGCCTGAGATCGCCACGCATCTGGGCGGGCGTTTCGATCATGTGCTGGTCGACGAATACCAGGACACCAATCGGCTGCAGGCGTCGATCCTGCTTGCGTTGAAACCCGACGGCGCCGGGCTGACGGTCGTTGGCGACGACGCGCAGTCGATCTATTCGTTCCGCGCCGCCGAGGTGCGCAACATCCTCGACTTTCCCCGGCAGTTCGCGCAGACCGCCGACGTGGTGATGCTGGAGCGCAATTACCGCTCGACCGAGACCATTCTGGCCGCCGCCAATGCGGTCATCGGCGAAGCTTCCGAGCGCTTCACCAAGAACCTGTGGTCGGAACGCAAATCCACCGACAAGCCAAGACTTGTGACCGTGCGTGACGAGGTCGAGCAGGCGAACTTCGTCTGCGACACCATCCTGGCGGAGCGTGAGGCCGGCACCGCGCTGAAGTCACAGGCGGTGCTGTTTCGCGCCTCGCACCACAGCGGACCGCTGGAGATCGAACTGACGCGGCGCAACATTCCTTTCGTCAAGTTCGGTGGCCTGAAATTCCTCGATGCCGCCCACGTCAAGGACGTGCTGGCGGTGCTGCGCTTTGCCGAAAACCCACGCGACCGTGTCGCCGGCTTTCGCGTGCTGCAGCTCTTGCCAGGCATCGGTCCTTCCGCCGCCGCGCAGATCGTCGAGGCCATGACGTCGGCGCTGGACGAGGCGATGGGCCTGGCCGGCTGGCGTCCACCGCAGCGCGCCGCCGACGACTGGCCGGGATTCGTCTCGCTCTATTCCGGCTTGCGTGCCGGCGCCAAATGGCCAGCCGATCTCGAACAGATCAGGCTTTGGTACGAACCGCATCTGGAGCGCATCCACGAGGATGCGACCACGCGCCGGGCGGATCTGCTGCAACTGGAGCAAATCGGGTCGGGCTATGCTTCGCGCGAACGCTTCCTGACCGAGCTGACCCTCGATCCGCCGGACGCGACCAGCGACCAGGCCGGGCCACCGCATCGCGACGAGGACTATCTGATCCTGTCCACCATCCACTCGGCCAAGGGCCAGGAGTGGAAGAACGTCTTCGTGCTGAACACGGTCGATGGCTGCATTCCGGCCGATCTCGGCGTCGGCACCAAGGAGGACATCGAGGAAGAGCGCCGGCTGCTCTACGTGGCGATGACACGAGCCAAGGACAGCCTCAACCTGATCATGCCGCAGCGCTTCTTTCCGCACGGGCAGGCGGCGCGTGGCGACCGTCATCTCTATGCCTCGCGCACCCGTTTCATCCCGGCCTCCATCCTTGCCGCGTTCCAGCAGCTTTCGTGGCCGGCCGCGCAAGCGGCGCAGGGCAGGGCACCCCGGCCGGAGGTGCGCGTCGACATCGGCGCGCGCATGCGCGGCATGTGGAAATAGCAGGAGCCGATGTCGCAGCCGCCGATCAGGATCGCCATATCGGGCGCTCTCGGCCGCATGGGACGCCAGATGGCGGATGCGGTGCGGGCCGATGCGCGTCTGGCGCTTGCCGCCCGCTTTCACCGCCCAGGCAGTGTCGGTGATGGGCTGGTGAGCCGCGAGGAAGCGCTTGCCATGGCCGATGTGGTCATCGACTTCACCACGCCGGCTGCCTCCGCCGATCTGGCCAGTTTCTGTGCGCAACGCGGCGGGCCAGCCTTGGTGATTGGCTCGACCGGTTTCGATGCGGCCGAAGCGGCCATTATTGCCGATGCCGCCAAAAACATCGCGATAGTCCGCTCCGGCAGCTTTTCGCTCGGCCTGAACATGCTGGTCGGATTGGTCGAGCAGGCGGCGAGGGCACTCGCTCCGCAAGACTGGGATGCCGAGATTTTCGAGGCGCATCATCGCCACAAGATCGATGCGCCCTCGGGCACGGCGCTGATGCTGGGGCAAGCCGTTGCCGGCGGGCGCGGCGTCGAACTGGACATGGTGGCAAGGCGCGTCCGCGATGGCGCCACCGGCGCGCGGCCGGTGGGCGAGATCGGCTTCGCGGTGGCGCGCGGCGGCAGCATCGTCGGCGAGCACAGCGTCTCCTTCTGCGCCGAGGGCGAGACCGTCACCGTGTCGCATGTGGCCGGCGACCGCGTCATGTTCGCGCGTGGCGCCATCGCCGCCGCTCTCTGGGTGGCGGGCCGCACTCCCGGCGAATACGACATGCGCGACGTCCTGGGGCAGAGCGCTCGGGCGTGACGCTGCGAACGATTTTTTTTCCCCGCGACTGAAAGCCAGCTGAAAGCTTGGGCATGTCATGACGGTTTTGCGGTGTCACCGCATGTCCGGCCCGCGACGGTCGGCGAGGGAGGAATGCGGCGCGGCTTCACAGCGCGTCGCCCAAATGGAGGAAGTTTTGTGACCGGTTTCATCTCGAAGTGTGCGTTGCGCACCGTTGCCTTGACGCTTGCCATCACCGCCACGGGTGCCACGGCGGCATCGGCGGCCGACGAAAAGATTTCCATCATGGTGGGTGGCTACGAAAAGCAGATCTATCTGCCCGCCAAGCTCACCGAAGCCCTGGGCTACTTCAAGGACGAGGGTCTTGACGTCGAGTTGCTGAACGAACCGGCCGGCGTCGATGCCGAAAACGAGATGCTGGCCGGCGCCGTGCAAGGCGTTGTCGGCTTCTATGACCATAGCATCGACCTCCAGGCCAAAGGCAAATTCGTCGAGTCCATTGTCCAGTTCAGCCAGGCGCCCGGCGAGGTCGAACTGGTTTCGACGAAGCATCCCGAAATCAAGTCGCCGGCCGATTTCAAGGGCATGAACCTTGGTGTCACCGGCCTCGGCTCCTCGACAAACTTCCTGACGGAATACCTCGCCGTGAAGAACGGCTTGAAGCTGGGTGAATTCACCTCAATCCCCGTCGGTGCCGGCGATACATTCATCGCCGCGATGCAACAGGACAAGATCCAGGCGGGTATGACGACCGAGCCGACCATCACCCGGCTACTCAAGACGGGTGAGGCCAAAGTCCTTATCGACATGCGTACGATGGAAGGCACAAAAGCCGCGCTCGGCGGCACATACCCGGCCGCGTCACTCTACATGCAGACAGACTGGGTCGAGGCCCACAAGGATGTGGTGCAGAAGCTGGCCAATGCTTTCGTCAAGACGCAGAAATTCATCAATACCCATAGCGGCGCCGAAATCGCCGACAAGATGCCGAAGGACTACTATGTCGGCGACAAGGAGGGCTATGTGAAGGCCCTCGATGCCGGCAAGGCGATGTTCACCGCCGACGGCGTAATGCCCGAGGGCGGCCCCGAGACGGTGCTGACTGTGCTGTCGGCCTTCAAGAAGGACCTGCAAGGCAAGCAGATCGACCTGTCGAAGACCTACACGACGGAATTCGTCAAGAACGCGAAGTAAACCCGTCTGCCGGCGCGATGCACCGCCTCGTGCCGGCAATCGTCTGGTTTTCACGTCCGGAGGCCCTGGCCGACGGCGGTTCTTCGTTCGAGGAGTTAGCCCAGCATGGCACAAGAGAAAAGCGCACCGGCAATTGAGCTGATCAATGTCAGCCGCCGCTTCCTGTCACCCACCGGCAAGTCGCTGACCGCGATCCGTGATTTCACCATGACCGTCGAGCGGGGTGAATTCGTCGCCGTCGTCGGCCCGACCGGCTGCGGGAAGTCCACCACCCTCAACCTCGTCACCGGATTGGCGAGCCCAAGCGCGGGCGAGGTCCGGGTCATGGGTGCACCCGTCAAGGGCATCGATTCCCGCATCGGCTTCGTCTTTCAAAGTGACGCGCTGTTTCCATGGCGCACGGTGATCGAGAACGTCATGGCCGGGCCGCTCTTCCGTGGCAGGGCCAAGGCAGAAGCGACGGCCGCGGCGCGCGACTGGCTGGCGCGCGTCGGCTTGGCGCGCTTCGAGCATCACTATCCGCACCAGCTCTCCGGCGGCATGCGCAAGCGCGTCGCGTTGGCGCAGACCTTCATCAATGGCCCCGAGATTCTGCTGATGGACGAGCCGTTCTCCGCGCTCGACGTGCAGACACGTGTTCTCATGCACGAGGAACTGCTGCGTCTGTGGTCCGAAGCCAGGGCTTCGGTCGTTTTCGTCACCCACGACCTGGAGGAAGCAATAGCGCTGGCCGACAAAGTCTATGTGCTGACCGCCGGGCCGGCGACGGTGAAGTCGGTCTACACCATCGACCTGCCGCGCCCTCGCGTCGTCGCCGACATCCGTTACGAGCAAAGCTTCATCGACTATTCGCGCACCATCTGGGCCGATCTCAAGGAAGAGGTCGAGACCAGCTATGCCCGCGCTGCCGCGTGAGGGAGGACACAATGACCGATGCCACCATCGACATCAGGGCAGGAAGTTTCAGGCCGGGAACTTCGGACGCCGAAATAGAGGCCGCCGCCGCCAAGGCCGCGCAGCATCGTCGCCGCACGGTGATCTTCTGGCGGTATGCCATCCTCATCGTCTTCCTCGCCGCTTGGGAAGTCGCCGGGCGCAAGGCCTGGATCGATCCGTTCTTCTACGCCACGCCAAGCGCGATCGCGCAGAGGCTCTATGAGTGGACGACGGAAGGCACGTCCGAAGGGCCGCTCTGGTACCATCTCTACGTCACGATGGAGGAATCCGTCCTCGGCTTCGTCACAGGCTCGGTTGCCGGCATCATCATCGGCGTCGCGCTTGGCCGCAACCGCATGGCCGCCGACATCTTTTCCATCTACATCAAGGTCATCAACTCCATCCCTCGCGTGGTGCTGGCGCCGATCTTCATCATGATCCTCGGCCTTGGCCTTGCTTCGAAAGTGGCGCTGGCCTTCATCATGGTGTTCTTCGTCGTCTTCCATAACGCCTTCCAGGGCGTGCGCGAGGCCGACCGGGCGATGATCGCCAATGCCCGTATCCTCGGCGCCTCCGACTGGCAGCTGACCCGCTCGGTGATCGTGCCGTCGGCGATGAGCTGGATCTTCGCCAGCCTGCACGTCAGCTTCGGCTTCGCCATCATCGGCGCCATCGTCGGCGAGTTCGTCGGCTCACGCTATGGTATCGGGCTCTTGATCAACATCGCCAAGGGCTCCTTCGACGCCGCCGGCATGTATGCCGCGATCGTCATCATCATGGTCGTGGCGCTGGGCGCGGAATATCTGATGACAATGGTCGAGAACCGGCTGGCGAAATGGCGTCCGCAGCCGCTGCACGAGACGCAGTAAGCAGATCGGAGCGGGGCAAGGACCCCTAGCCGCCGGCCAACGGCAGGCGCACCTCGACGACCAGGCCGCCGGTCGCGCCATCCGCAAGGGTGATGCGACCGCTGGCATTTTCGACCACCTCGCGCACGATGGCGAGCCCGAGGCCGCTGCCTTCGTCGGTCGCGCCGGTGAGCCGATAGAAGCGCTCGAAGACATGGTCGCGCTCGTCGGCGGGTATGCCTGGCCCGTCGTCGGTAACCGTCAGCACGGCCTCGCCACCGGCGGCGGCGAGCTTGACGGTGACGGTGCCGCCTGCCGGTGTGTAGCGCAGGGCGTTGTCGACGAGATTGACGATCATCTCCCGCAGCATCGTGCCGTCCCCGATGACCGGTACGGCGCCAGTCTCATCGAGGCCAAGATCGACGTTGCGATCAATGGCCCTGGGCGCGTGCGTTTCCAGCACTTGGCGCGCGGCTTGCGTCAGGTCGATGCGATCGGCGCGCGGTCGCCGGCTGCCCGGTTCCGCGCGCGACAAGGTCAAGAGCTGTTCGGCCAGCCTCGCCAGCCGGGCGGAGCTTGCCTGCAGGGCGACAAGCGCTTCCTTGCGCGCATCCACAGCGTTTTCGCGCAGCGCGTAGCTCGCTTGCGTCGACAACAGCGCCAGCGGCGTGCGCAACTGATGCGCGGCATTGGCGATGAAACGGCGCTGCGCCGCCATCTGCGCCCGCACCCGTTCCATATAGGCATTGAGCGCATCGACCAGCGGCCGGATTTCGCTCTGCGCACCGGCGACTTCGATGGGGTCGAGTTCGCTGCGTTTCGGTGAGCGCACTGCGTCGCGCAGCCGGATGAGCGGCGTCAATCCTCGCCGCAGGCCGAGCAGCACGAAGACGCCGGCAATCGCCACCAGCGCCAGTTGCTGGGTGAAGGCGCTGAACCAGAGATGCCGCACCATCGCGTCGTGGCCGAAAAGCGTGACGCCGACGGTGACCGATATCGGCGAGTCGCCGCCGGCGCCGACCACCGCGTGCGTAAATGTCAGCAGCCGCAGCGTCTGGTCGCGATAGGTCGCTTCGATGCTGGGGCGTCCAGGCGTCTTGGGTAGCCCGGGATAGCCTGTCAACAGCCGCCCTCCGGCGGCTTCGACACCGTAGTAGACCCTGTCGCGGTCGCCGGTGTCGAACATCTCGAGCGCTGCCGGCGGCACCGTGGCGTTGATCACTCCGTCGGTCATTGCGACCTGCTCGGCAATCATCCGTGCCGAACCGACCAACATGCGATCAGTGATCAGATCGGCGGTCGCCAGGGCATTGCCATGGCTGGTCCACAGATTGACGGTGGCGAGCCCGGCGAGCGGCAACACCACCCAGGCCAGAAGTTGCAGCCGAAGACTGTTAATTCTCATGGCACCAGATCATCGTGCCGCAAGAGATAGCCGAGGCCACGCAAAGTGGCGATCTGGACGCGCGACCCTTCAAGCTTCTTGCGCACACGGTGCACATAGATCTCGATGGCGCTGGGATCGGCGTCGGTCTCGAAATCATAGATCGCCGCGGACAGTGCGGCCTTGCTCACGGTGCGTCCTGCCTTGATCATCAATTGCTCGAGCACGGCATGTTCGCGCGGCGTCAGCGCCAGCGCCTCCCCGCCGAGCGAGAACAGCCTGGTGTTGGTGTCGAAGACGAGGTCGCCGCAGGCAACGACCGGTGCCGTCCGGTCATTGACGCGGCGCAGTTGCACGCGGATGCGTGCTTCAAGCTCCTCGATCTGGAAGGGCTTAGCCAGATAATCGTCGGCGCCTTCGTTGAGGCCTTTGACCCGGCCATCGAGGCTGGCATTGGCGGTCAGTACGATCACCGGCACCCGGTTGCCGCGGGCTCGCAGCATGCGCAGCACTTCCAGTCCGCCCATGCGAGGCAGCGCAAGATCGAGAATGACAAGCGCGTGGTCGCCCGCGGCAAGCGCGTGCTCGACATCCTCGCCGTCATGGACGATGTCGACGACATAGTTCGCCTGGCGCAAGGTCTTGCCCAGCCAGTCCGCCAGTTCGCGATTGTCCTCCACAAGCAGCAATCGCATGTCTATTGCCGTTCCAGCATCCGCCCGCTTTCGGTCTCAACGGGCCGCTCGGGCTCGATCGTCGATCCCATTCGCCAATCGGACCCGAAATGATCGATAGTATCGATCGCAACGCAAGGCAAATGCGGCTTGGGCCGTGGCCGGCGAAACCTCCAAACTGTCCGAGCGACGCGAAATTCCTCCCAAGGGCACGCCACTTGACGTCTTTTTGGATGAGCCCAGGGCATTGGCGTCATCGCCCGATCTTCGCAGTCGGCAAAAAACATTTCACGTTCAGGAATAAAACCAGGCTGCTTCTGGTCTTCTCCTCAGCGGAACCGTCCGCCCAAGACGCCGCCCAACGGATGAACCAGGAGATTGAAATGAACAGGCTTGCTCTCGCTACCGCCGCTATCCTTATCGCATCGGGAGGTGCGTTCGCCGGCAGCGACCACTATGGCTCCGACACTGCCAACCAGCCGGTTGCCCCGGTCGCCGGCGTGGATCACGCAGTCACCGGCGCCGTCGACAATAAGACGAATATGACCAGCCACAAGGCTGCCGACACCAAGATGAAGCCCGCCATCGACTGGCCGGAGCCCGGCCAGGGCATCTGGGGCAACTGATGTCTCGGGCGCGGCGGACTGTCCGCCGCATCCGCCTGGCATGGCTTCTAGCTCAAATCCTTCGGGCGCAGGCAATGCGTCAGCCGCGCGGAGAACAGGGCGGACCACTCGCCCTCGAAGACGAAGCGCGCAAGGGCTGCTGTCGGCAACTTTTCCTCAAGCCTCTTGCGCGCCTTCGCCTCCGATCGCGGTCCGGCAAGCTGTTTTGCCAGGTCCTCAAGCCCCGGATTATGGCCAACCACCACAAGGCAAAGGCTCGACGGGTCGGCCTTATGGATTTGGTCCAGAATGTCCGCAGCCGAAGCTTCGTAGAGTGGCTGAGCAAACGCGACTCGTGGATGCACCGGCAACTCCGCGGCCACCAATCGCCAGGTGTCGCGGGTGCGTAGCGCCGACGACACCAGCGCCTGATCCGGCAGCCAGTCGCGCGCCGCAAGCTCGCGGCCGATCAATCGGGCTGGCTTCAATCCACGTTCCGCGAGCGGCCGGTCGAAATCATCGAGATCAGGATCATCCCAGCTCGATTTGGCATGGCGAAGCAGGAGAAGCTGTTTCATGGCCGCGTTCTCGGCTTAAGGCGTGATCCGCGCCAGATGCTCCAGGTCGGCTTCCTCACGCAGCGGGTCGGGCGCCATCACCACCGAGGTGCCGTTCTCGGCATCGTCGGCGAAGTGGGCAAGCACGGCGCGGCCCGCCTCCATGCGTGCCTTGCCTTCGGCCACCAGTCCCAGCGCCAGCGGATAGAGCCGATGCTCGGCCTTCAGCACGCGCGCTGCCAGCGTATCGGCATTGTCGCCGACCATCACCGGCACCGCCGCCTGGGCGATGATCGGGCCGTCATCCATCTCCGGCGTCACGAAATGCACCGTGCAGCCATGAATGCGGATGCCGGCTGCCAGCGCGCGCGCATGGGTATCGAGCCCCTTGAAGGCCGGCAGCAAGGCAGGGTGGATGTTGATCATGCGGCCCTGCCATCTCTGGACAAAGCCGGGGGTCAGGATGCGCAAATAGCCGGCCAGCGCCACGATATCTGCATTGAAGCCAGTGAGTGCCGCGTCGATCGCCGCGTCATGCGCCTGCTTGCCGCCGTGATCGGCTCGGGAAATGACCTGCGTGGCGATGCCGCGTGCCTTGGCGACGCCGAGGCCGGCGGCGTCCGCCTTGTCGGAGATGACGCCGACGATCTCGGCCGGAAAGGCCGGATCGCTGGCGGCCGCGATCAGCGCGGTCATGTTGGAGCCGCGCCCCGATATCAGGACGACGGTGCGCTTTCGCTGCGTGCTCATAGGCCGATCGAGCCCCGATAGATGACGCCGGCGTCGCGGCGCGGCACGATGCGGCCGATCGGCGTCACCGTCTCGCCGGCTTCCTGCAGCACGGCAGCGACCTGTGCCGCCTGACCCGAAGCGACAGCCAAAATCATGCCGATGCCGCAATTGAAGGTGCGCATCATCTCTTCCGGCGCCACGCCGCCGGTCTTGGCCAGCCACGAGAACACCGGCGGCACGTCGATCGCCTCGAGATCAAGCTCGGCCGAGAAATCCTTGGGCAGCACGCGCGGAATGTTTTCCGGGAAGCCGCCGCCGGTGATGTGGGCGAGCGCCTTGATGCCATGTGTGTTGCGGATCGCCTTGAGGAGAGATTTCACATAGATGCGGGTCGGCTCGAGCAGCGCCTCGGCGAGCGTCGCCTCGTCGTTGAACGGTGCCGGATCGCTCCACGCCAGGCCGCTCGCGGCGACGATGCGGCGCACCAGCGAGAAACCGTTCGAATGCAGGCCGGAGGAGGCTAGCCCGAGCAGCACATCGCCTTCGACGATGTCGTCGGTGGGCAAAAGCTGCCCGCGTTCAGCGGCCCCAACGGCAAAGCCGGCGAGATCATAGTCCTTGCCGTGATACATGCCGGGCATTTCGGCGGTCTCGCCGCCGACCAGCGCGCAGCCGGCCTGGCGGCAGCCCTGCGCGATGCCGCCGACGATCGCGGCACCCTGGTCGGGATCGAGTTTGCCGGTGGCGAAATAGTCGAGGAAGAACAGCGGCTCCGCGCCCTGCACGACGATGTCGTTGACGCACATGGCGACGAGGTCGATGCCGATCGTGTCGTGCTTGCCGGCATCGATGGCGATCTTGAGCTTGGTGCCGACGCCGTCATTGGCGGCGACCAGCACCGGATCGGTGAAACCGGCCGCCTTGAGATCGAACAGACCGCCGAAGCCGCCGATCTCGCCATCCGCGCCTGGCCGGCGCGTCGAGCGCACCAGCGGCTTGATCTTCTCCACCATGAGATTGCCGGCATCGATGTCGACGCCGGCCTCGGCATAAGTGAGCCCGTTTCTGCGCTTGGCCGTTTTGTTCTGGCCCGTTTTGTGCTGGCCGGTTTCGCGCTTGCTCATCGCAATGTTCCTGCTCGTTTGCGGGCTCTTCGCATGAACGGTTTCGGTCCGCAAGGATAACGGCCGAACCGGGCGCCGTTTGGCTGACAAAAGCGTGGATAGACGGGGGCATCGCACACAGCGCTTGCTCCGGCCCAGGCTGCTCCCTTGCCTCGACCCTTCACCGCCCTCATCTATCTCCAGGCATAATACGGCGGGACAATGCGTTGACCATCCCCAACCTGATCACCATCCTGCGCCTTGTGCTGGTGCCTGCCGTGGTGCTGGCCATGCTGCAGGCGCGCTGGGACTGGGCTTTTGCCGGCTTCGTTATTGCAGGCGTTTCCGACGGCATCGACGGCTTCATCGCCCGCCGCTTCGACCAGCAGTCGACGCTCGGCGCCTATCTCGATCCGATGGCCGACAAGCTGCTTTTGGTTTCGGTGTTCGTCGTCATGGGCTTCATCGGGCAATTGCCGCTCTGGCTGGTCGTCACCATGGTGTCACGCGACGCGCTGATCGTCTGCGCGGTTCTGTTGTCCACGGTGATGGCCCATCCGGTCGAGATAAAACCGTTTCTTGTGTCGAAGGCCAATACCGCCATACAGATCGTGCTGGCGGCGGTCGTGCTGGGTGAACTCGCCTTTGCCGTGCACCTCGACCCTCTGCGGCCCGCCCTCATATTGCTGTCCGGGGTCTTGACCGTGGCTTCGGCCGCGGCCTATCTCGTGGCTTGGCTGAGGCATATGAACGGCTATGGCGAAGGCGGTAAATCGGGCTGACAAGCCCATCGACGGCAAGGCTGCCCGCAAGCCGGCTGCCCGCAAAGCGGTGACGCGGGGCAAGACCGTCGACGACCAGATGGTCGTCGACGTTCCGGCCGGCGAGACGGCGGCGGAGGCAGAGGCGGCGTCGACCTTCTACCGCCAGATCTTCTTCTGGCTGGCGGGTGCCGCGATCCTGGCGCTTTTCCTTTATGTCTTCAGCGGCGTCCTGCTGCCCTTCGTCGCCGGCATGGTGCTTGCCTATTTCCTCGATCCGGTCGCCGACCGGCTGCAGCGGCTCGGCCTCAGCCGTTTCATGGCGACGGTGGTCATCCTCATTACCTTCCTGATCGTGCTGGTGCTGGCCTTCGTCATCCTCATTCCGGTGCTGGCGACGCAGATGACCGATTTCGCCGGCAAGCTGCCGGAGTACCTGACCCGGTTGCAGAGCCTGATCACGTCGTTCGACCCGAAATGGCTGGAACAGAGATTCGGCGTCAACGCCAATGGCTTGCGCGACGGATTGAATTCGCTGCTGACTTCCGGCTTTGGCCTGATCACCACCGTATTTACCTCGCTGTGGAGTTCGGGCATGGCGCTGGTCTCGGTGGTCAGCCTGTTCGTGGTGACGCCGGTCGTGGCCTTCTACATGCTGCTCGACTGGGACCGCATGGTGGCGGTCATCGACAGCTGGGTGCCGCGCGACAACGTCGCGACGGTGCGCGCCATCGCGCGCGACATCAACACCGCCACTGCCGGCTTCGTGCGCGGGCAGGGCACGCTCTGCCTGGTGCTGGGCGCCATGTACGCCACCGGCTTGACGCTGACGGGGCTGAACTTCGCCATCCTCATCGGCCTGTTCGCCGGGCTGATCTCCTTCATCCCCTATGTCGGCTCATTGACCGGGCTGGTGCTGGCCGTCGGCGTTGCCTTCGTCCAGTTCTGGCCGGACTGGACGATGATCGTCGCCGTTGCCGTGGTCTTCTTCATCGGCCAGTTCATCGAAGGCAACATCCTGCAGCCCAGGCTGGTCGGCAAAAGCGTCGGCCTGCACCCGGTGTGGCTGATGTTCGCGCTGTTCGCCTTCGGCGCGCTGTTCGGTTTTGTCGGGCTTTTGATTGCCGTTCCAGCATCCGCGGCGGTGGCAGTTCTGGTACGCTTCGCCATCGCCCGCTACCTGGAATCGCCGCTCTACAAGGGCCATGCGACAGAGCTCGCGCCGCCGTTGCCGGCCGATCGCGGCGGCGGCCACCGCACGCAACCGCGTCGCTGAAGTGACTGCCCAGCGAACCGACCCGCCGCGCCAGCTGCCGCTCGATCTCGGCCACGGCACCGGTTATTCGCGCGACGAGCTGGTCGTCTCCGGCACCAACAACCAGGCGGCCGCGCTGGTCGACCGCTGGCCGGATTGGCCAGCACCGGTGGTGGTGCTGGCAGGCCCCGCTGGTTCGGGCAAAACGCACCTGGCCTCGATCTGGCGTGCCCGCGCCAACGCGCTTGCCGTCGACGCCAGGCGCATGGGCGACAGCATCGCCAATCTCGGTGCGCGGCCGGCGCTGATCGACGATGTCGATATCGGCGCGGTCGATGAGCAGGGCCTGTTCCATTTGATCAATGCCGTGCGCGGTGCCGGCTCGACGCTGCTCTTGACGGCGCGACGCTTTCCGTCGGCCTGGGGCGTCAAGCTGCCCGATCTTGCCTCGCGTTTGAAGGCGGCGGCGACCGTCGAGATCCACGAGCCCGACGATCTCCTGCTCGCCGGCGTCATCACCAAGCTGTTCGCCGACCGGCAGGTCGAGGTCGAACCGCATGTCGTGCAGTATCTGGTGCGGCGCATCGAGCGTTCGCTGGCCACCGCGATGCGCGTGGTGGAGCGTCTGGATCGCACCGCGCTGGAGCGCAAGATGGCGATCACAAGGGCATTGGCGGCCGAAACCGTCAACGCCATGGACGAGGGGCAGGGCGAATTCGAGATTTAGAGTGCCTCGATGTTACAATCGCTCCGCAACCGCCGTCCCATTTCGGGAAATAACAGCTGGCACCCATCTTGCAGCGTGAGCTTGCCGGCTGACCCCGGTCCTGATTGCGTTCCAAATCAGGTTGTAGGCTCGCCGGGAATGAGGTGCTTGGGGTTCTCGCCCGGCGAGCTTGCCTTTCACTTGCGGCCAATCACAGCCAAAGTCTGACGAAATGCCGGACCAACAGATAGACGGCTGAATGCGAGGCAATATAGCAGGCCGCGACCAGCACAAAAATCCCGGTGCTGGCTGCCCACGAACGGGAGGCAACGATGCCTGGTGCCAGCCTGGCGTGCCCGCGGCTCTCGCGATTGTTCCACATCGCCAAGGCCGCACAGGCGATCGCCCACGCCACCATGAAGGGAACCGTCACGCCCGCATAGGCAAAATAGGCCGGCCCGAACAGCGACACCCAAGCATCGATCCCAAGCACCGCAAATCCCCCATTTTGCCGGAGTTTAAGCCGGCAATAGCGAGGGAAGCGAGCCTGAAATGATGAAGCCCGAATATTGGCCAAAAGCCCTTGATGCTCGCTCAATCCAGACGCGATTGCACGAAGTCGATGAAGGCGCGCACCTTGGCCGGCGCGAAACGAGGACAATCAAGGGCAAGACAAGCACGGCGGCCTTGATTGCGGCTCTCGTCGCCGGCGAGGGCGCCTAGATCGCATGGGATAAGAAGGGATGGTCGGAGTGGAGAGATTCGAACTCCCGACCCTCTGGTCCCAAACCAGATGCGCTACCAGCCTGCGCTACACTCCGAACGGTCTGTTGCCTATTCATTTCGGTGTTACATGGCAAGTGCAAAAACCTTGCCGCCGCTGCCAATGCGCAGTAATGACGGCCCTAGGGCGGCGATGCCGCCTTGCACAACAATGAGGTGGCCATGTCCGCGCGCATTTTCAGCCCAGCCAAAACCGCGATGCAGTCCGGCAAGGCCAAGACCGGCCACTGGGTGTTGGAATTCGATCCCGAGATGCGCAAGAAGATCGACCCCCTGATGGGCTACACCACGTCGGGAGACATGAGAAGCCAGATCAGGCTCACCTTCGGCACCAAGGAAGAGGCCGTCGCCTACGCCGAAAAGGAAGGGCTTGCCTTCCGCGTCGAAGAGCCGAAAGAGCCCAAGCGCCGCCAGATTTCCTATGCGGAGAATTTCCGCTATGACCGCAGGACGCCCTGGACGCATTGACCGGCTAGCCCAGCGCGAACATCTACCGGCCCCGAGCCGGCCAGCGGTCCCGTAGCTCAGCTGGATAGAGCACCGGCCTTCTAAGCCGATGGTCACAGGTTCGAATCCTGTCGGGATCGCCATAATTTCAAAGGCTTACGCCGCATGACCTGACGAGGTCAACCAATCCTCACCCTTGCCTGCCAGTGCCGCGACGCCGTGCAATGGAAGCCTGAAACGGCAGTCTCGGGCCCACCGGCGCGGGGGGCCCTGGAATTATTTCGTGATCTGTCCTGTTGGAACCTCGGCCAAGCCCAGGCGTTCGGGGCCTTGTATTCGTGGAGCCTCATGAAAAGGCAATGTGCGGTCCGGCGAATAGGGTAGGGCGGGCACAACGAGAATGGGTTGGGGGAGGAGAAGCCAGGCCATGTCGAAACGTGAGATTGGAACGTCCCCTGCCTTGGTGCGGCGCATCGCCGAACTCAGGGCCCGCATGCAGGATGCCGAAATTTCCGGCCATGAAATGAAAACCTTTCACAAGGTCGCCGCCATCATGGGGGCCGGCGACGGTTCCTTGTGGCTGGATGCCGACGACATGATCGCGGCATCCTTCGTCGTCGAGGCGGCTGGACAGGCGTCCAACCGCTGACTTCGGAATTCTCCCTGTCAGGAATCCGATGAGCCTTCAACCACCGGGGCACGGCCGCCTGTTGGCGATCGTGCCCGCCCCCGGCCATCCGATCCCGTCTCCCTGCCATCCGATCTCGAATTGAAAGGAAAGTCTTATCATTTTGTTTGCGTTGGCACGTCATAGTAGGGACGGCTAACGGAGTGAAGGGGATGAAGCTGGACCTGTCGCCGACCAGCTGGGGCAGGGTGATCGCCGTCACCGCCGCCGGCACGGCATTCTTCATTGCCGTGGCGTTTTTCGTCGATTCGTTCAATTTCCCCTATCTTTCGCCCGAGTCTGTCTGGCGCGCGAAGCTGACCGACCTTCTGCTGCCCCTGGTGCTGGGTGGCTCGTTTCTGTTTTTCCTGATGTGGAAGATCCGCCAACTGGCGATAGCCCAGCGCGACCTCAGTGTCATCGCCGCGACGGACAGCCTGACGGCAGTGCTGAACCGCGGCGCCTTCTCTATGCTGGTCGAGGCCTATCTCGAGCAGACCCGCAAGCAGGAAGAGACCCGTTCCGGCGCGCTGCTGATCATCGATGCCGACCACTTCAAGTCGATCAACGACCGCCTCGGCCATGATTGCGGCGACCAGGCGCTCAAGCTGATCGCGCAGGCGATCAAGGGCCAGCTGCGCGGCGGCGATATCGTCGGACGCATCGGCGGCGAGGAGTTCGGCGTATTCCTTCCCGGTGTCGACCCCTCGCAATCCTGGCTGGTTGCCGAAAGCATCCGCCGACGGATACGCGAAATGGACTTTTCCCCGGGCGGCCGCTCCTGTCCGCTTTCCGTCAGCATAGGCGGTACCAGCTTCAGCGGGCCGACCACCTACGAGGCAATATTCTCGGCCGCCGACAGACGGCTTTATGCCGCGAAATCGAATGGACGCGATCAGGTCAGCTTCGATCCGGCGGAAGCCTCCCTGGCGTCTCCGGCCAGCGCCGCTACCCTGCACTGACGGCAGCCTCGTAGTAGGCTGACACCCACCGCTTGCTTGACGCTTGATTATCCGTGTGCTTCCTCCGGGCAGTAATGTACGGAGTATCGCCAGAAATAGTCCTGCTTCTTAGTCCCTCGATCGTGCCATTCGCGGGTACAGCACGGCCCTTGGGTGCAGGCAATTGAATGGCGAGACGCCCGGCTAGAGCCGAGTAAGCACCGCGACCATGATCCATCTATTCAACGGCTTTCAGAACCAGTTTGGCGGCAGTGAGCGCGAAACCCTGGAGTTGTACCGGCTCTTGGGCGCCGACTCACGGGTGTGCCTGTGGGCAACCTCGTCGCGCGTATCCGAAGGCCTGATGCAGGAATTTCCGATACGCCGCGTCTCGCCGGCAACACGCAATGTGCCGGATGGCGGCACCTATGTCTTTCTTGGCGCGCATTGGCGCAACAAAATGTGGCCCTACCTGATCCCGCGGCCGCGCCGGCTGATCTATGTCTTCAACACCTTTCATCCCAAGCTCATCGCCCTGACGACACGCAGGCCGCGCCTGCTGCGTTGGCCGGCTGCCGAACTGGTGCTGATCTCCGAATTTCAGAGGCGCGTGCTGCAGGTCGAAGGCGTCGTCCATGCCTCGCCGATCGATATCGGGCGCTTCTCGCCACGACGGGCAAGGCCAAACGGTCCGTTCACGGTGGGGCGGCTGAGCCGCGACACGGCGGACAAGCATCACCGCGACGATGTGGCGCTCTATGAGGCATTGCTTGGCGATGGCACCGCGGTCCGTATTCAGGGCGGCACGCCGCTCAAGGACAAGCTCGCGCCGCATCCGCAACTCGAACTCCTGCCGCAGGGTGAATTCGCCGCCGAACAGTTCCTGCCGACGCTCGACGTCTTCTACTATCGCACCGGTTCGCATGTGGAGACGTTCGGCCGGGTGGTGTTCGAGGCGATGGCCTGCGGCCTGCCCGTGGTCTGCCATTCGCATGGTGGCTACGTCGACCACATCAGACATGGCGAAAACGGCTTCCTGTTCGAAACGACACAACAGGCGGCGCGGATCCTGGCGGATCTCAAAGCCGACCCGGGCCTGCGGGCGACGGTCGGCCGCAAGGCGCGGCTGACCGTCGAGCAGATGTTTTCATCGCAGGCGTTGCAAGAACGGCTGGATTTCTATCGGCGTTAGCCGCACCGCGCCATCTGCCTTCGGATATTCTCCGCCAACAAGCCACCTAGCCGTTTGGCATCAATCCCGACATCGCGCTAAAGCTGGCATCACGTGAATCGCGGGCGGCCGGCATCGGCGCGCGGGCAGATCGAGCAGGGCTTCTACCGATGACATTGATGGGCGGCGCGGCACTGCTGATCCTGGTCCTTACCTATGCCGGCGTCGCCATCGGCCGCATCCCTGGCCTGCGGCTTGACCGCGCGGGCATTGCGCTGCTTGGCGGCGCAGCGATGATCGCCATCGGCGCGCTCAGCATGGAGGATGCCTATCGCGCCATCAATTTCGACACCATCACGCTTCTGCTCGGCATGATGATCGTGGTGGCGCATCTGAAAGTATCGGGTGCCTTTCGCGGTCTCGGCGCCATTGCCATCGAGCACGCGCATGCGCCGTTCATGCTCCTGGTGATGGTGACGCTCCTGACCGGCGTGCTGTCGGCTTTCCTGGTCAACGACGCCATCTGCCTGGTCATGGCGCCGATCGTCGTCCACGTCACCCGTGTCATCAACCGCAATCCGATCCCCTATCTGATCGCCACCGCCACCGCTTCGAACTGCGGCAGCGTCGCCACCATCACGGGCAACCCGCAGAACATGGTCATCGGCGCGCTGTCGGGGATTTCCTATCCGGCCTTTTCGGCGGCGCTCGCGCCGGTCGCCTTGTTCGGCCTTGTCGCGGTCATCGTCATTGTGCGGATCGTCTATCGCGCCGAATTCAGGCGCAACGGCGAACTGGCGCCACACATCTCGCGCGGCCGCATGCATCGTGGCCAGGTGCTGAAGGCCGTGGTCGTCTGCATCGGGCTGGCGATCGCCTTCTTCGCCGGTGTTCCCGTAGCCAAGGCGGCGCTCATCGGCGGCGCCATCCTGCTGCTCACGCGCGCCATCAAGCCATCGCGCATCTACCATGAGATCGACGGACCGCTGCTGTTCATGTTCGCGGGTCTGTTCGTGGTGGTTGCCGGCGCGGAAAAGACGCTGCTGACGCCTGACATGATCGCCTCCGCCAAGAACATCGGGCTCGACGACGTCTGGAGGCTGTCGGGGTTCACCGCCGTGTTGTCCAACATCATGAGCAATGTTCCTGCCGTGCTGGCGCTCAGGCCATTCATACCCGGCCTGGAAAACCCCGAGCGCGCCTGGCTGGTGGTGGCCATGAGTTCGACGCTGGCCGGCAACTTCACCTTGCTCGGCTCGGTCGCCAACCTGATCGTCGCCGAACAATCCAAGGCCGCTGGTACACCGTTGTCTTTCGGTGCCTTCTTCAAGGTCGGCCTGCCGCTGACACTGATCACGCTCGCCGCCGGTACGGCGTGGCTGGCGTTCGGGGCCTAGCCCTGCATCTGACTGACCGACATCCGCGCCCTGACCAGCGTCGCCGCGGCTCGTCCGGCGGCTTCGACGTAGTCGGGATTGCGATGGATCAGCATGATCGAAAAGCAGCCTTCTATCAGCAGCACGATCTCGCGGGCCAGTGCCTGCGGCCTCTCGATATCGTGCCCGGACAATTCCGTGGCCAGCCATGTCTCGAAGTTGGATTTGTGCCGCGCCCCGACCTTGACCGCCGGGTGTCCAGGCATCGAGGCAAGCTCGGCAGCTGTGCGCAGGAAGCCGCATCCCTTCCATTTTGGATGGCGCGTGGCCCGGGCCAGATTGGTGAAGATGGCTTCGACCTTGCTGTCCACGCCCCCTTGCTCGGCTTCGAACCAGCCGGCCATCCGTTTCAGATTGGGCTGATCGCGGCCGTCGAGATAGGCTGCGATGAGGTCGTCCTTGCTCTTGAAGTGGTAGTAGAGCGTCCGCTTGGTGAGGCCCGCTTCCTCGGCGACGGCGTCGACACTGACACGGCCGATTCCTTCCGCGTAGAACAATCTGGTTGCGGCATCGACTAGGCGCTTGCGGGTGGGGCTTTGTGCTTCGGCCATGGGTCTAAGTATACCGACTAGTGAATATACACAAGGTGCGAACGACGTAACCTTCCAACTCGTCAACAAGCTGGAAGGAAGCCAAATGACCGATCTTGTCCTGAGCGAGACCCGCGACGGGGTTACCGTCCTCACCCTCAATCGTCCCGAAAAGCTCAATGCACTGAATTATGCCCTGATCGATCGCCTGCTTGCGGTTCTCAACGACATTGAAGTCGATGACGGCGTCCGGGTTGTCATCCTCACCGGAGCAGGGGAGCGGGCGTTTTCGGCGGGTGGCGACATCCATGAATTCTCGGCCAGCGTGGCGCTTGGCGCCGATATCGCAATGCGCGACTTCGTCATGCGCGGGCAGCGGCTGACGGCACGGCTGGAAGCGTTCCGCAAACCGGTCATCGCTGCCGTCAACGGCATTGCCTTTGGCGGTGGCTGCGAAATCACCGAGGCCGTTCCGCTCGCCATCGCCAGTGACCGTGCGCTGTTCGCCAAGCCCGAAATCAACCTTGCAATGCCGCCGACTTTTGGTGGAACCCAACGCCTGCCGAGGCTGGCCGGGCGCAAGCGGGCGCTCGAACTGCTGTTGACGGGCGACTGGTTTCCGCCGCCGCGGGCGCTTGAGCTGGGTCTCGTCAACGAGGTTGTGCCGCATGCCGAACTGATGCCGGCGGCATTTGATCTGGCCAAGCGTATCCTGCGGCATTCCGGACCGGCCGTCACCGGCATTCTCACGGCGGTGGCGAGGGGCCTCAACCAGGGTATTGCCGAGGGACTGCTGATTGAGGCGGAGCAATTCGCCCGCATGGCTCCGACCGCCGACCTGCGTGAAGGGCTGAATGCGTGGATCGAGCGGCGCAAGCCGAGCTACGACGGTTCGTGGACCCATATCACACGGCCCGATGAGGCGCGGCGAGCCTCGTTGGCGATCGACCGGCGCGGGACGCGGACCAGGACGCCTTCGCCGCCACACGGCCCTTGACGTCTAGCGGGAGCAACACAAGTCACCGAACCTTCAAAGAGAGCCGTGGCCGATAGACCTGGAGCAATTCCGGACGGAAAACCGCTACGCACTTTTCCTGGATTTGCTCTAATATTCCGATCGACGGCGAAATGGTCTTTTCGCCATCGATCTCTCAGTCTCACGGCGCCACCACCAAGCGGCCTTTCATGTTGGGGTGGAAGCGGCAGAAGTAGTCGATGGTTCCCGCCGCCTTCAAATTCAGGCTTGCCGACTTCTTCGGCGGGATGATCACCTCCCAGCCACCCTTCACCGTAGCCGTATGGGCGATCACGTCCTTGTTCACCCACTCGATCGTGTCGCCGACCTTCGCATCGACGCTGGCCGGCGAAAAGACGAGCTTCTCGATGGTGACCTGGATGGCTGCCGCCGCTGCCGGCGCCGCTGTCAGCGTAGGTACCAGCGCCAGCATGGCCAGCCCCGCCAGATGGTCCAAGGCGCCCGCTTTCATTTCAGCATGCCGGCGACGTGTTCGGCATGCTGCTCATGGCCCTGGAAGATCTTGAGGCCGGTCTCGAGCAGGCTCTTCAGCTCGGCATTGCTGGCCGAGGGAATGAGCAGCGTTTCGAGCGCGCCGTTGACCTGCTTGTGATAGGCCACCTCGTTTTCGATATAGGCCTTGTCGAAAGCCGCACCTTTCAGCTTGGCGAGCTTGGCGCGTTCCTCAGTCGCGGCCTTGGTCAGCGCCTGGCTGGTGGCGTTGTCCTCGGGCTTCACCTTCAGCTTCTTGACGAGATCGAGCGCCTGCTTGTTCACCGCTTCGTGGTCGCGCTCCATGTCCTTGGCGAAATCGATCACCTCCTTGCTCTTTGATTTCTTGATCGCCTGCTTGGCCGCCTCGATGTCGATGACGCCGGCCGTATAGGCGATATGGGCGATCTGCGGGTCCGTCGGCTTGTCGGCGGCTTGCGCGACCGGGGCAGCGCCGACGAGAAGCAGGGCGGCAAGGGCAACGGTATATCGGGTGAACATGGCATCCTCCTTGGCCCGACCGCGCGGAGGAGCCGGGCTCAAATTTCAGTTGACGCTCATTGGATGCGCGACGGGAGGAAACGTTCCCGGAAAATCAGGACGGCATCATTCGAAACCCAGCCGTCCCATCACCGCCTGGGTCAGTCGCTCGCAGCGCCGTCCGGCGAACGGGAAGGCATCGAGCAGCACCGGACCGATTTCATTGTCCAGCGCCTTGCGCAGCAGGACACGGGCCCGGTGCAGCCTCGTCTTGATGGTCTCCGGCCGCACACCAAGCAAATCGGCGGTTTCCTCCATGCTCAGGCCCTCGATGACGCGGGCGACGAAGACCATGCGGTAGATGTCGGGCAGACTGTCGGTCGCCCGTTCGACAAGTGCGAGAATCTGCCGCTGCGCCATCGCCCGCTCCGGATCGTCGTTGGAATTGAGGGGAAACCGGATGATTTGCGCTTCCGGGTTGTCAGGCATCCCAACTGTGCGACGCTTCTTGCGCACGCGGCCAAGAGCTTCGTTGATGACGATGCGCGACAGCCATGTGGCAAGCGTGGATTCGCCGCGAAACGCCGCAAGGCTGGCGAAGGCGCTGACATAGGCCTCCTGGACGACATCCTCGGCTTCGGCATCGTTGCGCAGAATGCCGCGCGCGATGCGGTAGAGCCGCTGGTTGTGTATCTTCATGATGGCGCGAAAGGCATCCGGTTCGCGCGCCAGCGCCCGGTGGACGAGCAGCATGTCGCCGGAAAGGCTTTCGGCAATCATAGGCACCGTGGCGGGCGTTGCGAGCTTGCTCATCGCGACCGGATCTCCCTGAACAGACGCCTCTTCGAACAGGCGCCTCTTCGAACAGGCGCTTGACTGCACGTTGGATGCGCCTGCCGGCAAAAGGTTCCCAGATCGGTGGGATCCACGTCCGCTATTCTAGGCCGCTGCCAGACCCTTGTCTGCCGTCTGCACGCGGGCGGCCGCCGCCAGCAGGTCGGTCTGCGTGATCAGGCCGAGAATGCGCCGCTCGCCGTCGACGATGACCACGGCATGGCTGCGGCCGTCGGTCAGCACGGGAAGCAGGCTCATCGCCGGCGTCTCGGGCGAGGCGGTGCCGGCCTTTGCCATCACGTCCTTCACCGTTTCTACGGCTTTCGTCAGCTCGCGCAGGCCGACGGCGCCAACCAGCCGGGCATCCGCATCGACCACCGGCAACGTACGGATATTATGATCGAGCAGTTGCTGGCGTGCTTCGTCGGTGGTGGCTTGTTCGGGCACCGAAATCACGTCGCGCGACATGATGTCCTCGCACAGCAGCGTCCGGTGCGACCGCACCATGGCCTGCAATTCGACCTGTCGCAGCAGTCGTTCGAGGTCGTCGCGGTCGATATCGAAGGTCTCGTCGAGCGCCGTCAGCGCCGCGTCGATGTCCTCGGGCTGGAAACCGGCGCGCTGCTGAGCCGGCGGATCGGCGGTACCGTGGCTGTTTGCGGGCGGTGCGGCGACATGCGGGTAGTTGCGCCGCGCCAGCTTGTGGAAAAGGAAGCCCAGCGCCACCAGGATGGTCGAATTCAAGGCCACCGGCACGAACGGGAACAGGAAGCCCGCGCTGATGACGGCCGGCCCGCCGAGCACCGCCGTCAGCGCGGCGGCACCACCTGGCGGATGCAGGCAGCGCGTGAACGACATCGCGGCGATCGCCAAGGCCACCGCGAGACCCGAGGCCATCACCGGATCATGGATGAAATGCGCCACGGTCACGCCGACCAGCGCCGATATGGAATTGCCGCCGATGATCGACCAGGGCTGCGCCAGCGGGCTCGCCGGCACGGCGAACAGAAGCACGGCGGAGGCGCCCATCGGCGCCACCAGCAGGGCCACATGCGGGCCGCCGCCCATCGCCAGCCCGCTGATCACGCCGGTCAGGGCAATGCCGATCGTGGCGCCGATACACGCCAGGACGCGTTCACGCAGCGTCGCGCCGGCGAGGATGGGAACAAAAAGACGAAAGGCCATGGCAAGCTTTATGACGAAATGGATTTGGCGCGGACGCCCTGTCCAACGCAATGGAGCCGAACTCGCGGATTTGAAAGTCAAACAAATCCGCAAAGTCGCGGCGTGGGAGAATAATATTGCGCGAGACCGCTCGCCGGGATGCTGCGAGCGGCTCGCGCTTTGCCATCAGCGTCAGTGTGTTGTGGCCGTCTGCCAACTCTTCCGGGCGGCCAGACAGATCAGGCGGCGGCCGCTGCAAGCCCGCGCATGATGTCGGCTTTCAGGTCGTCGACATCCTCGAGGCCGATCTGCAAGCGGATCAACGGACCTTCATAAGGGCCTTTCGCAACGACGCGGTCGACAAGCCAGACCGGCACCGCCAGGCTCTCATAGCCGCCCCAGGAATAGCCGAGGCCGAAGATGCGCAATGCGTCGAGGAAAGCGTGCTGCTCCCGCTGGCCACCGCCGGCCAGCACGATCGAAAAGATGCCGCTCGAACCGCAAAAGTCCCGCTTCCACAGATCGTGGTCCGGATGGCTGGGAAGGGCAGGGTGGAGCACCCGCGCCACGCCCGGCTGGCTTTCGAGCCATGAGGCGATGGCAAGCGCGCTGCGCTGATGATGGTCGAGCCGCACGCCCATCGTGCGCAGGCCGCGCAGCACCTGATAGACATCGTCGGGTCCCGAACAGCAGCCAAGCGTGCAAAAACTCTCGTAGAGCTGCTTCCAGCAGGCCTCATTGGCCGAGACCGTGCCGAGGAGCACGTCCGAATGGCCGGCCGGATATTTCGTCGCCGCGTGGATCGAGATGTCGACGCCGTGGTCGAGCGGCCGGAAATAGAGTGGTGTCGCCCAGGTGTTGTCCATCATCACGATGGCGCCGGCCGCATGCGCCGCCTTGGCGATCGCCGGGATATCCTGCACCTCGAATGTGTTGGAGGCCGGCGATTCGGTGAACACCACTTTGGTGCTCGGCTTGATCAAGGCCGCGATGCCGGCGCCGATACGGGGCGCATAATACTCGACCTCGACGCCCAATCGCTTCAGCATCGTATCGGCGAAGTTTCTCGTGGGGTGATAAACGGAATCGACGATCAGCAGATGGTCGCCCGCCGATACGAAGGCGAGCAGCGGAATGGTCACCGCCGCCAGCCCCGATGGCACCACGATCGTGCCGGCGGACCCCTCCAGCGCATCGATCGCCTGTGCGAGGGCATCGGTCGTCGGTGTTCCGCGCGTGCCGTAGGTGTATTTCTGGTTGCGTGCGGCCATCGCGGCGGCATTGGGGAACAGCACGGTCGAGGCGTGCACCACCGGCGGATTGACGAAGCCGAAATAGTCGTGCGGGTTGTTGCCTGAATGGGCAAGCCGGGTGTTGATGCCCACCTTGCCGGAACCCTGCTCGCTGCCGTCTTTCGCCATTCTTGGTCGCCCTGTCTGATAAGGCGCTAGCCATAGTGCGGCGTCGTGGACCGTGCAACAGCCCACTGTCCGCCAGGAATGGACTTCGAATATGCCAATTCCCGGGTCCGGAAAACAGCTGGGGGTTGATCTGAATCGGACCGACCAGGGCGGCCGTACCTTGCCGGAAGCCCGGTCGCCGGCCGGTCGGCCTATTGTAGCCGGCTGTGAAAGATATATAATCAAGCCCTAATATTAATCGCCGGATTGCTTCGATCAGATGCTGCCGGATGGTTTTGCCGGCTACCTCTCCTGGTCCCCAATCCGGGTATCGCGCCCACCGAGCGCGGCAAAGGGAGGAATGCAATGCCTGACGTCAAATGGACGATGAAGGCGCGCGAATTCATCAACTGCAATTGCGCCTATGGCTGTCCGTGCCAGTTCAACGCCATGCCGACATACGGATTCTGCCAGGCGGTCGCCGGCATGGAGATCGAGACCGGCCATCACGGCGACACCAAGCTGGACGGGTTGCGGTTCGTCGGCATTTTCAGTTGGCCCGGCGCGATCCACCAGGGCAGGGGCGAGGCCGCGGTGGTTATCGACGAGAGGGCCAGCGAAGCCCAGCGTGAAGCTCTGCTTCGCATATTGGGCGGCCAGGACACCGAGCCGGGCGCAACGATATTCCAGGTTTTTTCGACCACGCTGGAGAAATTCCACGATCCGATCTTCGCCGCGATCGATTTCAAGGTTGACGTCGACGCGCGAACCGGCCGGCTGCATGTCAAGGGCGTCACTGACGGCCATGGCGAGCCGATCAAGAACCCGGTCACCGGTGCCGAGCACAGGGCGCGCATCGACCTGCCGCACGGCTTCGAATACGCGATCGCCGAGATCGGTCGTGGCTGGACCAAGGCGACCGGCCCGATCAAGTTCGAGGTGGCCGACACGCACAGCCATTTCGCCAATCTGCATCTCACGCAGAGCGGCGTCGTGCATTGACCTGATCCAATGGGCGACACGGCTCTCGAGGCTGTGCTGCGGCGCGACCGCGCGGTCGTGATGACCGCGCTCGTCGTGATTGCCATTCTCGCCTGGACCTACGTCCTTTGGCTCGCCGCCGACATGGCCATGCCTGGTGTCCCCGTCGCGGACGGCGCGGCAGGCGGCATGGCCGGGATGGACATGTCGAACACGGATATTGGTGGCATGGATATGGGCGCCGCCGTGGCGCCGGGTTTCAGGACCTGGGCATCGGCCGATTTCGTCTTCATCTTCACCATGTGGGCCGTGATGATGGTCGGCATGATGACGCCTTCGATCGCGCCGATGTTGCTGCTCTATGCAGGCGTCGGCCGCAAGGCACGGGTCGATGGCCAGCCTATCGCGTCGACGGCATGGTTTTTTGCCGGCTATCTCATCGTCTGGATCGTCTTCAGCATCGCGGCCACCGGCGCGCAATGGGTGCTCGCCCATTTCGCCTTGCTTGATCCGGCAATGGCTACCAACAGTGCGACCCTCGGTGGCCTCGTCCTGATCGCCGCCGGCCTCTATCAATGGACGCCGGTCAAGGGCGTCTGCCTGCGCCAATGCCAGGCGCCGATCGCATTCCTGGCCAGCCATGGCGGCTTCCGCACCACCCCGCCCGGCGCGCTTCGGCTCGGCATCGGCCACGGCGCCTATTGTCTCGGCTGCTGCTGGGCGCTGATGGCCTTGCTGTTTGTCGGCGGTGTCATGAACGTCCTGTGGATCGCCGGCATCGCCATCCTTGTTCTCTTGGAGAAGATGGTCCCGGCCGGGCAATTGATCCCGCGCATCTCCGGCGCATTGATGGTTGCGATCGGCGTCTGGCTCGTCTTTCCCGCGCTTTGACCTGCGTACCGGCTTTGTTCACGAGCAATATTGACCGGCAATCGCCGGCCGGGGGTATTCCGCGACGTCAATGCATTTCGTGCTGGAGGCAGTAACACTCAGGTATTGCCGGCAATGGATTTCACGGAACCGGCTCACATCCGCGGCAAATGAGCTTTGCCGATTCAATTCGCGCTTGTGACTAAATCGCGGGCGCGTTTGTCTGCAATTCAGGCATTTCGGACAATCGATTTTCAAACCCGTTGCAATTCGGTCATTTTCCTTGACCTCACGAGAATTATCGCCTTCGATGCTGTTCGTGAATGGGAGGCGGCGCGTCGATTTGCGACGCGGGGTTCCGGGAATGGGCCGGGATGGGAGCTGCGTTCACACGGGAGAAAAGATCAGGGTCACTGCCTGAAAAAACAGAAAAGGGTCTGTGGGTTATGAAACACATTGCTATCGGCATTCTCGGCGTCGCCACGCTCGGACTGATGGCGTCGGCCGCGTCGGCCGGCACGCTCGACACCGTCAAGGCGAAGGGCTTCATCCAGTGCGGCGTCTCGACCGGTCTGGCCGGCTTCTCGGCGCCGGACGACAAGGGCGACTGGCAAGGCATCGACGCCGATTTCTGCCGCGCGGTTGCCGCCGCCGTCTTCGGTGATGGCACCAAGGTCAAGTTCACGCCGCTCAGCGCCAAGGAGCGCTTCACCGCGCTGCAGTCCGGCGAGGTCGACATCCTGTCGCGCAACACCACCTGGACGATCAACCGCGACACCGCGCTTGGCCTGAATTTCATCGGCACGACCTACTATGACGGCCAGGGTTTCATGATCAACGCCAAGAAGCTGCCGGGCGTCAATTCGGCGCTGCAGCTTTCGGGCGCCGCCGTCTGCGTGCAGAGCGGCACGACCACCGAGCTCAACCTCGCCGACTACTTCAAGGCGAACAAGATGGAGTACAATCCGGTCGTCTTCGAGAAGCTGGAAGAGGTCAACGCCGCCTATGATGCCGGCCGCTGCGACGTCTACACCACCGACCAGTCGGGCCTTTACGGCATTCGCTTGACGCTCGGCTCGCCGGCCGATCACGTCGTGCTGCCCGAGATCATCTCGAAGGAGCCGCTCGGACCTGCCGTTCGCCAGGGCGACGACCAGTGGTACCACATCGTCAAGTGGACCTATTTCGCTCTGCTCGACGCCGAGGAGCTCGGCATCACCAAGGCCAATGTCGACGAGATGAAGAACTCCGCCAGCCCGGAGATCAAGCGCGTGCTCGGCCAGGAGGCCGACACCAAGATCGGCACCGATCTCGGCGTCTCCAACGACTGGGTCGTCAACATCGTCAAGGCCACCGGCAATTACGGCGAAATGTTCGACCGCAATGTCGGTTCGGGCAGCCCGCTGAAGATCGCCCGTGGCATCAACGCGCTGTGGACCAAGGGCGGCCTGCAATACGCTCCGCCGATCCGCTGATCGAAATGTGATCCGGAAGGCAGGCACCTGCCTTCCGGTTTCTCTTTCACAGGGGACGTGACATGGCATCGCAGGAAATCCTACGCGAGGAGCCGAGCCGCGGCTCCTTCGTCAATGATCCGAGAATACGCAGCCTCTTCTTCCAGACGCTGGTCGTCGTCTTGTTGTTCGGCTCCATCTGGTGGATCGTGCAGAACGTCATCGACAATCTGCAGCGCCTGCACATCGCCTCGGGCTTCGGCTTCCTCAAGGGGCGCGCCGGCTTCGACATATCTGACACGCCGATCGCCTATACGTCGGACTCGACCTATGGCCGCGCCATCGTCGTCGGCCTGATCAACACCATCATCGTTGCTGCCGCCGGCATCATCACCGCCACCATTATCGGCTTCATCATCGGCATCGGTCGCCTGTCGCAGAACTGGCTGATCCAGAAGATCTGCACGGTCTATGTCGAGATTTTCCGCAACATCCCGCCGCTGCTGGTCATCTTCTTCTGGTATTCCGGCGTGCTCGCCGTGCTGCCGGCGCCGCGCGACTCCTATCATCTGCCCTTCGGCTCCTTCCTCAACCAGCGCGGCTTCTATTTTCCGCGCCCGGTCTGGGGCGACGGCTCCTGGCTGATCCTGGTCGCCCTTGTCGTGGGCATCGCGATGTCGTGGTTCGTCGCCCGCAGGGCGCGTCAGCGGCAGATGGCGACAGGCCAGCAATTTCCCGTGTTCTGGACTTCCGCCGCGCTGATCGTCGGCCTGCCGCTGCTCGCTTACGTGCTGAGCGGCTTTCCGCTGACCTTTGATCTTCCAAAACAGTCGACCTTCAACCTGACCGGCGGCTTCCAGGTCAAACCGGAATTCCTGTCGCTCTATCTGGCGCTATCCTGCTACACGGCGGCCTTCATCGCCGAAATCGTGCGCGCCGGCATCAGGGGCGTCAGCAAGGGCCAGACCGAGGCGGCGGCAGCGCTTGGTCTGCGATCCGGGTCGATCCTGCGGCTGGTCGTGGTGCCGCAGGCCATGCGCATCGTCATTCCGCCGCTGACCAGCCAGTATCTCAACCTGACCAAGAACTCCTCGCTGGCGATCGCCATCGGTTATCCCGACCTGACGGCGACAGCCGGCACGGTTCTGAACCAGACCGGACAAGCGGTCGAAGGCGTGCTGATCATGATGATCGCCTATCTCATACTCAGCCTGGTGACCTCGGCCGTGATGAACGTGGTCAACTCCAGAATGGCGCTGGTGGAGAGGTAGAGCCATGCAGGAACACGACATGTCCTGGGTGCGGACCGAAATGGCGCTGGCGCAGCCCGCGCCGGCGAGCGTCAGCGGTCCCGTCGCCTGGGTGCGCAGGAACCTGATCGGTTCGGTCGGCGACACCATCCTCACCATCCTCGGCATCGTCATCGTCGCCTGGGTACTGCCGCAGGTCATCAACTGGGCGTTCATCAACGCACAGTGGACCGGGCCGGACCGCACGGTCTGCGCGACCGTCGCGCAAGGCGGTATTCAGCCCGACGGCTGGAGCGGCGCCTGCTGGGCTTTCGTCAACGCCAAGTTCGGCCAGTTCATGTTCGGCACCTATCCGGTCGAGGAGCGCTGGCGGCCGATCCTGGTCGCCATCCTGTTCGTGGCACTGCTGGTGCCGATGCTGATGCCACGTGTGCCGCGCAAGGGGTTGAACGCGATCCTGCTGTTCCTGGTGCTGCCGATCGTTTCCTTCTTCCTTCTGGTCGGCGGCATATTCGGCCTGCCGCATGTCGAAACCTCACGCTGGGGCGGGCTGCTGATCACGCTGAGCCTGTCCTTCGTCGGCATCGCCGTGTCGCTGCCGCTGGGCACCGTGCTGGCGCTCGGCCGGCGCTCGAAGATGCCGATCGTCAAGATGCTGTGCGTCATCTTCATCGAAGCCGTGCGCGGCATACCGCTGATCACGGTGCTGTTCTTCGTCAGCGTCATGCTGCCGCTGTTCCTGCCGGCCGGCGTCACCTTCGACAAATATCTGAGGGCGCTGATCGGTGTGTCGCTGTTTGCCGCCGCCTACATGGCCGAAGTCGTGCGCGGCGGCCTGCAGGCGATCCCCAAGGGCCAGTATGAAGGCGCCGATTCGCTCGGCCTCGGCTACTGGCAGAAGATGGGTTTGATCGTGTTGCCGCAAGCGCTGAAGCTGGTCATTCCCGGCATCGTCAACACCTTCATCGGCATGTTCAAGGACACCAGCCTGGTCCTCATCATCTCGATGTTCGACCTGCTCGGCATCGTCAAGCAGAACTTCTCCGATGCCAACTGGGCAACGGCGCAGACCGCGAAATCCGGTCTTGTGTTCGCGGCCTTCGTCTTCTGGCTGTTCTGCTTCGGCATGTCGCGCTATTCAATGTACACGGAACGCCGACTCGACACCGGCTACAAACGCTAAACAAAAGAACAAGGGGACCCAGCCATGGCCACCGAAAACGCCGTCAGCGCGGAAGAGATCAAGGTCAACGCCGCCAAGATGCAGATTTCCACCACCGATGTCGCCATCGACATCGTCGCCATGCACAAATGGTACGGCGAGTTCCATGTGCTGAAGGACATCAACCTGAAAGTGATGCGCGGCGAGCGCATCGTCATCTGCGGCCCGTCCGGCTCGGGCAAATCGACCATGATCCGCTGCATCAACCGGCTGGAGGAGCACCAGAAGGGCAAGATCATCGTCGACGGCAAGGAACTCACCAACGATCTCAAGAAGATCGACGAGGTGCGCCGCGAGGTCGGCATGGTGTTCCAGCACTTCAACCTGTTCCCGCATCTGACCATCCTGGAGAACTGCACACTGGCGCCGATCTGGGTGCGCAAGACGCCGAAGAAGCAGGCCGAGGAAATCGCCATGCATTTCCTCAAGCGTGTCAAGATTCCCGAGCAGGCCAACAAATATCCGGGCCAGCTTTCCGGCGGCCAGCAGCAGCGCGTGGCGATCGCACGCTCGCTGTGCATGAACCCGCGCATCATGCTGTTCGACGAGCCGACCTCGGCGCTCGACCCTGAAATGATCAAGGAAGTGCTGGAGACCATGGTGGGGCTGGCCGAAGAGGGCATGACCATGCTGTGCGTCACCCACGAGATGGGTTTTGCGCGGAAAGTCGCCAACCGGGTGATCTTCATGGACCAGGGCCAGATCGTCGAGCAGAACACGCCGGCCGAGTTCTTCGACCATCCGCGCCACGAACGCACGAAACTGTTCCTGTCGCAGATTCTGCACTGAGCGCTTCACTGGAATCAGGGAAGCCCGGCCGTGCCATGGCCGGGCTTTTTGCGTCTGGCCGATCGGATAATGATCTTCTCCATTGAGCCGCGACGAATCGCGAAGCCGCACCGATGAAAAAACTCCTGCGTTTGCTGGTCATGCTGGTTGCCGCAGTGGTGCTCGCTGTGTCGCTCGGCACGCTGGTGCCGCGGCCGCTCTGGCCCACGGCTGCCGCAGGCGAGGGCACGCGGCGCATATTGGTGCTGAAGAACCCAATCCACACCGACATCGCCATTCCGGTGGATGACGGGGTGCGCCGGCGCTTCCGTTTTCTTGCCGATGCCGGCCTGCCTTCGGACGCCCCCGAAGTGCGCTACCTCGTCTTCGGCTGGGGCGGGCGCGCCTTCTACCTGGAAACGCCGACATGGTCGCAAGTGAAGGCGCTGCCGGTATTCAAGGCGCTGACACTCGATGCTTCGGTGATGCATGTCGACGTCGCCGGCGATATCTCCGAGCCGCGCCCCGATGTCGCCGGCTTCGACGTGGGCGAGGACCGTTTTGCCGCGTTGCTCGACTTTGTCGAAGCGAGTTTTCAGCAGGGACCGAGCGGCCCGATCGTCATCGACAATGCCGCCTATTCCAATTTCGACCGTTTTTATGAGGCCAATGGCCGTTTCAACGCGCTGATCGGCTGCAACACCTGGGCTGCGGCCGCACTGCGCACTGCCGGCCTGCGCACCGGCTGGTGGAACCCGCTGCCGGCATCGCTTGGGTTGTCGATGCGGCTGTATAATTAGCTTTGCCGCAGCTCCTTTCAGCGACGGATGACCTGCTGCTGTTCCCAGCCGTAAAGCCAATCCAAATCCGCCGCGAGCTTCTCTCCTGGCCGCGTCGCCAGGACCAGATTGCGCGCCAATGCCACCGGTCCCCGGGCGTGCCAGGCGAGGCGGTTGAGCGCGCCGCGTTTCAGTACCTTTTCGATGCGCGGTCGTCGCAGCTTCTCCCAGATGGTGAGGCTTTGCGTCAGGTCGCCGGGGAAGTCGGCGACCAGGCTGGCGAGCATCGCGGCGTCCTCGATCGCCATCGCGGCACCTTGTGCCGCGAACGGCGTCATTGCGTGCGCGGCGTCGCCGATCAGCGCGATGCCGGCTGGCATTGTCCAAGGCTGTCTCTGTTCGACGGTATGCAGCGGCCAGGTCAGCCACGGGCCGGCTATTTCCACCAGCTTCACGAGTCCTGGCGCGGTGCCGCGCATGGCGGCGGCGAGTATGCCGGGATCGGCATGGCCGGACCAGCCCTCGGTAATGCGCTCGCCTTTGGTGAAGGCGACGAGGTTGAATGCGTCGCCCTTACTGACGGGATAGACGACCATGTGGAAACCCGTATGCAGGAAAGTCGTGACGCAATCGGCTGCACCGATCGCGGCGAAGGCCCGCCCGGCGCTGCTGTCTGCCGCGACGGTGGTGCGCCAGGCCAACTCTCCCGAAAAACGGCTTCTTGGCGATGCCATCCTTTGTGCATCGACAAGCTCGCGCACCGACGACCAGACGCCATCGGCGCCGACCAGCAAGGAGCCTTGTTCCTCCGCCGTATTGCCACCGATCTCGACGGTCGCCGTGACACCATGGCTGCCAGTCGCAATTCTTTGGACGCGCGCCCCGACGGTGAGATGGATATCAGGTATCTCGGCAACCCGTGCCATCAACGCGCTCTGCACATCGGCCCGGTGGGCGACGAGATAGGGCGCGCCCCAGCGGCTCTCGCCGGCTTCCCCTAGCGGCACGCGCGCCAGTTGGCGCAACGTCCTTGCGTCCTTCAATACCACGGCCTCCGGCCTTACCACCGCCGACAGCAGTCGGTCGAGCACGCCGAGTTGACGAAGGATGCGTGTCGCATTGGGAGAGAGCTGGATGCCCGCGCCGACCGCTTCAAGGCGCTGCGCCTGCTCGAACACCTGCACGGGATAACCGCGTTCGGCGAAGGCAACCGCCGCGGTCAGTCCGGCAATGCCAGCTCCGGCGATGACGACTTGCCGGGAGCGCGTGTCGTCCATCCGGTTTGCCGCGAAAGGCTTCAGGCGGCCTGGTCGATGTAGAGGCAGCCCGTGGGCAGGGTTTCCGTCGCCTTCAGCTTCGGCGAATAGCGGTAGAGGGTCGAGCAGTAGGGGCAGACTTTCTCATTGTCGTCGCCCATGTCGAGAAACACATGCGGATGATCGAAAGGCGGGTTGGCGCCCGTGCACATGAATTCCTTGACCCCGATGTCGATTGCCGGATGGCCCGCATCGTTCTGGAAATGGGGAATGGAACCGCCTGCCATCGTCGTCTCCTTAACGCAGTCTCTCTGCATCTGGATCATATCAAGCCTCTTTGCAAGTTCGATGAAATCAAACTGTCGCAAAAGCCTGTCAGAGAACTGTCGCAAAAGCCTGCCACAGGATAAGTTAAGCCGGTTAACCGGCCAGGGCGGGCGAAAGAGCGGGAATCATGAACGAATTGAAGCCGGTACAGAGCGAATTCAACAACGTCACGGCAGCGAGCCCGGAAGGCAATCCGGACCGTTTCGTCAACCGCGAGTTCTCCTGGCTGCAGTTCAATCGCCGCGTTCTCGAAGAATCGCTGAACACCCATCACCCGCTGCTGGAGCGCGTCCGCTTCCTGTCGATCTCGGCCGCCAATCTCGACGAGTTCTTCATGGTGCGCGTCGCCGGCCTTGCCGGCCAGGTGCGCGAGGGCATCGTGCTGAAGAGCCCGGACGGACGCACCCCCGAACAGCAGCTCGAACAATTGCTGCGTGAAGTCGAGCGGCTGCAGGAAGACCAGCAGAAGAGCCTTTCGGCACTCACGGTTCTGCTCAACAAGGAAGGCATCGAGAGCATCACCCGCGATGCGCTGACCAAGGACGAAAAGGTCTGGCTGGAAGAGCATTTCCAGGACCAGGTGTTTCCGGTGCTCACCCCGCTGTCGATCGACCCGGCGCATCCGTTCCCGTTCATTCCCAATCTCGGCTTCTCCATGGCGCTGCAGCTTCGCCACCGCAAGAATGGCGAGGAGATGAGCGCATTGCTGCGCCTGCCGGTGGCGCTGAAGCGCTTTATCCGCCTTCCGGACCGCAAGAACCATGTCCGCTTCATTCCGCTGGAGGAGGCGGTCGGCCTTTACATCGGCAAGCTGTTCCCCGGCTACGAGGTCAAGGGCTCCGGCACGTTCCGCATCATCCGCGACAGCGATATCGAGGTCGAAGAGGAGTCGGAAGACCTTGTGCGGCTGTTCGAAACGGCGCTGAAGCGTCGCCGCCGCGGTTCGGTTATCCGCATCGAGTTCGACATGCTGATGCCGGGGGAATTGCGCGATTTCGTCGCCGGCGAGCTTGGCGTCTCATCGAGCCGCATCAGCGTGCTCACCGGGCCGCTGGCGCTCAGCCAGATCTCCGAGATCGTCTCCGTTCCCCGCGACGACCTGAAGTTCACGCCCTACAATCCACGCTTTCCCGAACGTATCCGCGAGCATGGCGGCGACTGTTTTGCCGCCATCCGCGAGAAGGACATCGTCGTTCATCACCCCTACGAGTCGTTCGACGTGGTGGTGCAGTTCCTGCGCCAGGCAATGGCCGACCCCGAAGTTGTGGCGATCAAGCAGACGCTCTATCGCACCTCCAACGACAGCCCGATCGTGCGTGCGCTGGTCGACGCGGCCGAGGCTGGCAAGTCGGTGACGGCGCTGGTCGAGCTCAAGGCGCGTTTCGACGAGGAAGCCAACATCCGCTGGGCGCGCGATCTCGAACGTGCCGGCGTGCAGGTCGTGTTCGGGTTCCTCGAACTCAAGACCCATGCCAAGATGTCGCTGGTGGTACGGCGCGAGGACGGCAAGCTGCGCAACTACGTCCATCTCGGCACCGGCAATTACCATCCGGTGACGGCACGCATCTACACCGACCTGTCCTTCTTCACCACCGATCCGACGATTGCCCGCGACGTCGCCCAATTGTTCAATTTCATCACCGGCTATGCCGAGCCGACCGCCGAAATGCGGCTGGCGATCTCGCCCTTCACGCTGAGGAACCGCATCCTCCAGCACATTTCAGCCGAGATCACCCATGCGTTGGAGGGGCGGCCGGCGCGCATCTGGATGAAGATGAACGCGCTCGTCGACCCCATCATCATCGATGCGCTCTACGATGCCAGCCGCGCCGGTGTGGAAATCGACCTCGTCGTGCGCGGCATATGCTGTCTGCGGCCGCAGGTGCCGGGCCTGTCGGAGAACATCAGGGTCAAGTCGATCGTCGGCCGGTTCCTCGAGCACAGCCGTATCTATTGCTTCGGCAACGGCCATGGCCTTCCCTCGGACGAGGCGATTGTCTACATCTCCTCGGCCGACCTGATGCCGCGCAATCTCGACCGCCGCGTCGAGACCATGGTGCCGATCACCAATCCAACTGTGCATGAACAGATTCTGGGCCAGATCATGCTGGGCAACATCATGGACAATCAGCAAAGTTTCGACGTATTGGCTGATGGAACCTCCCGGCGCGTGGTGCTGGAGGAGGGCGAGGAACCGTTCAACGCGCAGGAATATTTCATGACCAATCCGAGCCTGTCGGGACGGGGTGACGCGCTGAAATCGCATGCGCCCAAGCGAATCGCGCAGTTCAAGCGCCGCAAGAAGAACGCCACCACCTGATGCTGTTCAATTCCCAGGGCCGGCTGCAGGACCGCCGACCGCTGTCCATCATCGACATCGGATCCAATTCGATCCGTCTTGTCGTCTATGAGGGGCTGGCGCGTTCGCCGACCGTGCTGTTCAACGAAAAGATGCTGGCCGGCCTCGGCCGCGGCATCGTCTCGACAGGGAAGCTCGACCCCGAAGGGGTGGCGCGTTCGATGGAGGAGTTTCGCCGTTTCCGCGCGCTCTCCGACCAGGCCGGTGCCGAACACATGTACGTGCTGGCAACCGCCGCCGCCCGTGAGGCGATCAACGGTCCCGATTTCATCCATCGCGCCGAGGAGGTGCTCAAGACCGAGATCCGCGTGCTCTCCGGCCGCCAGGAAGCGCATTATTCCGCGCTCGGCGTCATCTCAGGTTTTCATCCGGCCAACGGTATTGCCGGCGACCTTGGCGGCGGCAGCCTGGAACTGATCGACATCGATGGCGAGGCGATCGGCGACGGCATCACGCTGCCGCTCGGCGGCCTGCGCCTGCAGGACATGGCGAAGAACTCGCTCGTCCAGGCGCAGAAGATCGCACGCCAGGAACTGGCCCGGGCCAAGCTCTTGAAGGGCGGGCAGGGCAGGACTTTCTACGCCGTCGGCGGCACCTGGCGAAACCTCGCCAGGCTGCACATGGAGATGAACAACTACCCGCTCGGCGTCATGCACCACTACGAGATATCGGCCGACAGTGCCCAAACCTTCCTCAAGCAGGTGGCCAGGGGCGAGGTCGAAAAGGTGAGGGGTATCGAGGGCGTCTCCAAGAACCGCCGCTCGCTGCTGCCATACGGCGCGCTCGTGCTGCAGGAAATCATGACGGCGATGCAACCGTCCAGGATCGTCGTTTCGGCGCAGGGCGTGCGCGAAGGCTTTCTCTATTCACTGCTCGAGACGGCCGAGCAGAAGGCCGATCCGCTGATCTCGGCCGCCGAGGAGCTTGCGCTTTTGCGCTCGCGTTCGGTCCACCACGCGCATGATCTGGTCGAATGGACCGGCAAGGCCTTCAAGGCTTTCGGCATCGACGAGACGGAAGACGAAGCGCGCTATCGCCATGCCGCCTGCCTGCTTGCCGATATCGGCTGGCGCGCTCATCCGGAATATCGCGGCAAGCAGTCGCTCAACATCATCGCGCATGCGTCCTTCATCGGCGTCGATCATCCCGGCCGCGCCTACCTGGCGCTGACCAACGCCTACCGTCATGACGGCGTCTTCAATGAATTGGTGGCGCCCGAAATCAAGGCGCTGGCGCCGCCGCGCCTGTTGGAGCGCGCGCGCGTGCTGGCGGCGATGATGCGCGTCGTCTACCTGCTGACGGCCGCGATGCCCGGCATCATGCCCAGGCTGAAATGGGAAAGCCGCGCCAACGGCGTGCTGGCGCTGGTGCTGCCGGCTTCGCTATCCGATCTCTACGGCGAGCGGCCGGCCGGCCGGCTGGCGCAACTGGCGCGCGTCACCAATCGCCGTTTGGTGCTGGCGGTCGAGGGTGGCCAGAGCGTGTCGGTTAAATAGTCAAGTCGCGTCGGCGCCTATGCCGAAGCCTCGCCCGTCGGCCGACCATGCGCCGGCGCCAGCCATGGCAAGCGCCAGGAAACCGCCCGATATCGCGATATCCTTCATCAGCATCTGCTGGTGCAGGAAAGCGAGCGTCGCATCGCCGGCGCCTTGGCCATGGTGGCCGATATAGCCGGCCGCAATGCAGAAGGCGGCCAGCAGCAGTGCAACGATCCGCGTCTGGAACCCAACGAGGATCAGCAGCCCCGCTATCAGCTCAAAAAGGCCGGTGCCCCAGGCGGCGAGCGCCGGCAGCGGCAGGCCAAGACCGGAGAAATAGCTGGTGGTCCCAGCAATATTGGCGAGCGCCTGGAAGCCGGACGGCACGAACAGCACGGCAAACAGCAGCCGCGAAACCATAAGCAATGCATTGCGACCCATGGCACCCTCCCTTGCCGGCACGGTCACCGGCGACCATTGCAGTCTACGCCTGTGATCACACAACGAAAAAGCGGCGCGGAAAATTCCGCGCCGCTTGTTTCGGGTCCTTGGGAGGGGAAGGCGTCAGCCGCGCTTGGCGTCGATCGAATAGGCGCCGGCACCCGAGGAGGCCAGCAGCAGGAAGCCGCCGGTGATGGCGAGGTTCTTGAGGAACTGGATCATCTGCATCTGGTCGGCCCAGCCGGTGTGGGCGACCAGCCCGGTTGCGATCGTGAAGATCGCGAGCACCCAGGCGGCGATTCTGGTCTGGAAACCGACGAGGACGGCAAGGCCGCCAAGCAGCTCGATCAGGCCGACGATGACGGCCGTCGCCGTCGGTGCCGGCAGGCCGAGGCCGCCGAAATAGGCGGCGGTGCCGGAAATGGCTGACAGCTTGCCGAATCCGGAAAGCAGGAAAATGACTGCGAGCAGGATACGGCCGAGAAGGATGGTGACAGAACTGTTGGACGCGGTGCCGGCGCCGGCGGCGGAAGTGTTGATGGACATGGTGGCTCTCCGAATGGGTTGAATGACCACTCACATAGACGATGCCGACTGTTCACCAAAGTCGGCTATGCGGCGACACATTGTTCACAGGAAGGATGTTTTCGGGATTGGCGGCCGCGCGCGAAAATCGTGTCGCGGGATTGGGTTGGAGAAGTAAATTGTGCTGCCGCAAAACGGGATCCTCGGTTCCGAAGTTTGCGAGCACTTGCTTCGGAGATTAGCCGAGACGCTCGTGACGTCGTCATCCACGGGCGAAGCAAGGAGCGAAGCGACGCGCGCAG
Organism: Mesorhizobium sp. M8A.F.Ca.ET.218.01.1.1; assembly: GCF_004791165.1. Lineage (GTDB taxonomy): Bacteria > Pseudomonadota > Alphaproteobacteria > Rhizobiales > Rhizobiaceae > Mesorhizobium. The sequence goes on from NZ_SRUZ01000003.1 coordinate 396,995, forward strand.
ACCCGAGGATCCATGCCGCGACCTCAAAACGGTCGCAAGCGGTGGAGGATCTACACCGTTGTGCCCTTCGACTGAAGTAGCGGCATGGATTCCAGGGTCTTCGCGACGGAGCTTCGCTCCTGCATCGCCCTGGAATGACGACCTCTTGGGCCTGTCCGCAGGGACCTACCCCGGATGGGTCATGTCCTCCGGCCGCACCAGACGGTCATAGTCGGCCTCGCTGACCAGTCCGGTTGCCAGCGCTTCCTCGCGCAGCGTCGTGCCTTTCTTGTGCGCGGTCTTGGCGATCTTGGCCGCGTTGTCGTAGCCGATGGTGGGCGCAAGCGCAGTCACCAGCATCAGCGAACGGTCGAGGGCCGCCTTGATGTTGTCCTCTCGCGCCTCGATGCCGACGACGCAATTGTCGGTGAAGGAGACCGAAGCGTCGGCCAGCAGCTGCACCGACTGGAGGAAGTTGTAGGCCATCAGCGGATTGTAGACGTTGAGCTCGAAATGGCCCTGGCTGCCGGCGAATGTCAGCGCCGCATTGTTGCCGAACACCTGCACGCAGACCTGCGTCAGCGCTTCGCACTGGGTCGGGTTGACCTTGCCCGGCATGATCGAGGAGCCGGGCTCGTTTTCCGGCAGCGACAATTCACCGAGGCCCGAGCGCGGGCCGGAGCCAAGGAAACGGATGTCGTTGGCGATCTTGAACAGTGCCGCGGCCGCCGCATTGATGGCGCCGTGCGAGAAAACCATGGAATCGTGGGCGGCGAGCGCTTCGAACTTGTTCGGCGCGGTGACGAAGGTGATTCCCGATATGGCGGCGATACGATCGGCCACCCGCTCGGCGAAACCGACCGGCGCGTTGAGGCCTGTACCCACGGCGGTGCCGCCTTGCGCCAGTTCCTGCAGGCCGGGCAGCGTCAATTCGATGCGCTTGATCGACGAGGCGACCTGCGCCGCGTAGCCGGAGAATTCCTGGCCGAGGGTAAGGGGGGTGGCATCCTGCGTGTGGGTGCGGCCGATCTTGATGATGTGATTGAAGTCCCGGCTCTTGGCGGCGAGCGCCTTGTGCAGGTGCTTCAGCGCCGGCAAGAGGTCGTGCACGATGCGCTCGGCGCAGGCAATGTGCATGGCCGTCGGGTAGGTGTCGTTCGACGACTGGCTCATATTGACGTGGTCGTTCGGGTGCACCGGCTTCTTCGAGCCCATGACGCCGCCCAGCATTTCGATCGCGCGGTTCGAGATCACCTCGTTGGCGTTCATGTTGGACTGCGTGCCCGAGCCGGTCTGCCAGACCACCAGCGGGAAATGATCGTTGAGCTTGCCGTCGATGACCTCTTGCGCGGCCTCGATGATCGCCTTGCCGATGGCCGGATCGAGCCGCTTGAGTTCCATATTGGCTTCCGCCGCCGCCCGCTTGACGATACCCAGCGCGCGCACGATCGAAGCCGGCTGCTTTTCCCAACCGATCTTGAAGTTTCCCAGGGAACGCTGGGCCTGCGCGCCCCAATACCGGTCGGCGGCAACCTCGATGGGGCCGAACGTATCGGTTTCAGTTCTGGTCTTTTCAGCGCTCACGGGAAATCTCCGGTCTGTCGATTTGCGCAAGGGCGTATCGCGTTGCACAAATGGCTTCAAGCGGAGAATGACGCGGGTGCGGATGCAAATCGGTTGAAGGAAAGGTCAATCTCCCCCCTCGAGGGGGGAGATGCCCGGCAGGGCAGAGGGGGGCGCGAAGGATCGCGGCGTCTGGAAGATGAGATAACGGACACGGCGGCCCGGGATTGCGCATCGACAATCCGTTCCGCGACCTTCGAACAGGAGCGGAAGGCTGGCGGGACAGCGCCCCCCTCTGGCCTGCCGGCCATCTCCCCACAAGGGGGGAGATGGCCTGTCCTCACCCTGCCGTATAGCCGCCGTCGATGGCAAAGATCGCGCCGCTGGTCCAGGCGGCCTCGTCGCTGGCAAGATAGACCGCCATCCCGGCGAGGTCGTCAGGGCGGCCGATGCGGCCCAGCGGATAGCTGCGCTCGACATAGGCTTTCAGCTCCGCCTTTGCCTCGACCGGCAGGTTGTCGACGGTCTTGCGCCGCATGGCCGTGTCGACCGTGCCGGGCGCGATGGCGTTGACGCGGATGCCGCGCGGGCCAAGTTCGAAGGCGAGCGATTTGGTCAGCGAATTCAGCGCGCCCTTGGACAGGGAGTAGAGGCTGGACGGACGCTTCGGGATCATCTTGTCGGCGAAGTAGGACGAGATGTTGATGACGGATGCGCCGGTGCCGAAATGCTGCAGCAGCCCCTGTGTGAGGAAGAAGGCCGCCGACACATTGAGCGCGAAGGAGTGCTGGAACTGCGCCTCGCTGACGGTCTCGAATGGCACGAGATAGGCAACACCGGCATTGTTGACGAGAACGTCGAGCGGCCGGCCGGAAGCTTTCGCGTGCTCGACCGCCGCTGCTATGCCGGGGCTGGTGGCGAGATCGGCCGACAATGTCTCAACGGTGCCGACCGGGCCGGAAGCCGTCAGCTTCTGGCGAGCGGCTTCGAGCTTGCCCGCGTCGCGGCCGACGATCAGCACATCGGCGCCCTCGCGCAGGAATGCCTCGGCGATCGCCAGGCCGATGCCGTCCGATCCACCGGTGATCAACGCCCGCTTGCCGTGAAGCCTCATCGCTCACCTCACCATGTGCTTGGCATCAAACAGAGGGATCGCACCGCATGTGCGCGACGGGGTCAAGCCATCAGGCTATCCCAGGGTATGAACTTCGGCAGCCGACTGCTCACGCGCGGGCGGTCGAGCGATCCCGAGTGGCCAGCCGCGCGGCGACATAGTTCTTAACCTGCCGGATCGCCTGTTCGCGCGAGACGCTGCCTGGCTGCAGGCCGAGGCGAAGCCAAAGTCCGTCGATCAAGGCCGTGACGCCAAGCGCGATGTCGTCGGCCTCGCTGGGTGAGGCGAGGCCGCGCAGGCCGGACAACAGGTTCGATCGCATGCGCCCGTGGATCACCTTCTGGATGCGCGCCAGCTTTTCATCGCGCGGCACCTCGGCGCAGAGCGAAAGCCAGGCATGGCAAAGAGGCGGCAGGAAGAGATGCTCCTCGAAATTGCCCTCGATCACCGCATCCAGGCGTTCCATCGACGTCCGTGCCTGGCGAAGCCTTGCGACCACCGCGTCGCCCAGGACCGCGTTGGCCTCGCGCATGGCGTGCTCGAACAGTTCCTGCTTGTTGCGGAAGTAGTGCAGCACGATGCCTTTGGAGGCACCGGCCTGGGCGGCGACCTTTTCCAGCGTGGCCCCAGCAATGCCTTCGCGCTCCAGAACCGCGAAGGCCGCCTGCCGCAATTCCTTGCGGCGTATGTCGCCGAGGCGCTTCAGTTTCACGGGATCGTTCCATGCATCACGAATCCACGTTGACATTTTCGTCCCGCGAGATCAATCATTGACCAGTGGGACAATAAAAAGACCGATTGGTCAATTTGAGCAATGAGGAGAACGGAATGTTGCGCATCCTTGCAAACGGAGCCTGTCTTGCCGCGCTGGCCCTGGCCTCGCAGGCGGCCCAGGCGGTGGACGCCGAGCAATGCCGCGTGGTCCGCATGGCCGAGCCCGGCTGGAACGATCTCGCTTTCACCACGGGTGTGGGCAATGTGCTTCTGCAAGCGCTGGGCTATCAGCCACAGAGCGAGGTGCTCGGCATCAACGTCATCTACGAAGGCATGAAGAACCGCGATCTCGACCTGTTCCTGGGCTACTGGGACCCGGCGATGGTCACCTACTACGAGCCTTACAAGAAGGACGGCTCGATCGAGAATGTGCGCGTCAATCTCGTCGGCGCCAAATACACGTTTGCCGTACCGACCTATGTCTGGGAGGCGGGGGTCAAGGACGTCTCCGACCTGCACAAGTTCGCCGACAAGTTCGGCAAGAAGATGTACGGCATCGAGCCCGGCTCCAACCAGCTGATGATGGATGCCATCGCCGATCCGGCTTTTGGCCTCGATGGCTGGCACGTGGTCGAGTCCAGCGAAGCCGGCATGCTGTCGGAGGTCGGCTACGAGATCAAGGAGAAGCAGTTCATCGTCTTCCAGGGTTGGGCGCCGCATCCCATGAACACCATGTACGACTTCAAGTATCTGACCGGCGGCGACAAATTCTTCGGCCCGAATTTCGGCGCCGCGACGGTGACGACGCAGGTCCGCAAGGGCTACCTGCAGGAATGTCCGAACGTGGCGCGGCTCCTCGGAAATCTCGTCTTCGACATCGACTTCGAGAATGTCGGCATGGGCTACCTCATCAATGACGGCATGAAGCCGGAGGACGGGGCGCTGAAGGCGATCACGCTGAACAAGAACCGCCTCGATGCCTGGCTCGCCGGTGTCACCACTTTCGATGGCAAGCCTGGTCTTGCCGCCGTCAAGGAAAAGCTCGGCCTGTGAGACTGCCGGACGCCTTGCCCGTTGCCGAGGTGGAACAGGACGCCTGGGCCGCCCGCAAGCAATGGGTCCACACGGGCGATCTCGACATCGCCTATGTCGAGATCGCCGGCGCCGGGCCGCCGCTGTTGCTGATTCATGGTTTCACGGACACCAGCCGCAGCTTTTCACTGCTGGCGCCGCATCTGGCCGGCCGCCGGCTGATCATGCCCGACTTGCGTGGCCATGGTGCCTCGCAAGCGGGCGACGGCTGCCGCGTCGCGGATTTCGCCGAGGACATCGCCGGGTTGATCCGGCACCTGCGGCTGGAAAGGCCTGTCGTCGTCGGTCATTCCCTGGGCGGCATGGTGGCGATTGCGTTGGCCGCTTGGCATCCGGGCCTGATCGGTGGCCTGGTCGTGCTGGCCAGCGCGTTGAAGCCCGGCTTCACGCCGGACCATCCATTGCCGGCCGGCATCCGGGCCTTGCGCGACCCGATATCGGCAACCGATCCGTTCTTTGCCTGGTGGCATGCATGTGGGGCCTCGGTACCGCAGCCGTTTCTCGCCGGCCTGGCGAAGGAAGCTTCCGCCATGCCGGCGGCCCGCTGGCGCGGCATTCTCGATGAAGTCCGCATGACCGACCTGGCAGCCGAGGCACGGGCGGTGCGGGTCCGGACGCTGATCATCGCCGGTGCCCGCGACCCGCTTTTCGGCGAGGCGCACCAGCAGGCTTTGGCCGAGGCGCTGACCGGATCCCGTCTCGTGTGGGCGCAAAATTGCGGTCACAATCCGCACTGGGAGGACCCGGCCTTTGTCGCCTCGGCGATCGCGGAAATGTTGACCGGCCGCTGATCATCTCAACAGCGATCGGGCCGTGGGCACCAGCCACAACGTCTCTGCCGGCTTTGTGCCGACGGCTTGCATGCTCTGAATGAGCGCCCGCCACGCCGACGAAGCGGCGAGGCTATGGTTGGCATGGGCATCGGCGTCGTGGAAGCCGGTAACGGCGACGAAGACGTTTTCTCCGGCGCGCACGGGAAGCCGCGGGAACGTGTTTGCGGCCGGCTCCGTCACGAAGGCGCCGAGCAGACGCGCGCCGGTTTGGGCAAGCCGCGCAACCATCTCCGCCCGGAAGCGCCCGGCGACATCGGCCCCGGTGCCCGGCCGCAAATGATGAATCGAAATCTCAACCAGACCGGGCAACCCATTCCGATCGCTTGTGCTTTTGGCCGCCGATGGCCGGCGCAGCCCCGACAGATCGAAGCCGGCATCCGGCCACGCCGGTCGCAGCAGCAACACATCGTCGGAATCGATCATCGTCGCATTGGCGGCATCGCGGTGTGCGGCCCATACAGGGCCGTCATAGAACGCGCCCAGAGCGTCCTTGCGGGCATCCATGCTGTCGAAGCCGCGCATCCAGACGAACATGTCGGGGCGGTCCAGGTCACGGAATTGGCCGATGATGGTCATCCCCGCGTCTTCCTGGTTTTCGATGAACTCCGTGTCGAAGATCTCGATCAACGTTTCGCGCCGGCCGGGCTTCAACGTGTACTGGCGCAATTCGACGATCGGCGAGGCGAGCGCCACCGGCTTCGGCGTGGCATTCGGGGTCGGGTTCATCCGGCGTTCTCCAAACAGGTTGATCACCCTGTTTATAAACAGACCGGTTGCCCTGTTTTGTCAACATGCTATCCTTCGAGAATGTCAGCAGAGCTCAACATCCGGCCAAGGCGAGCCCGAAGCAAACGCATCAACGACCCTGAGGGCATGCGCCGGAAAGTGCTCGACGTCGCCGAAGACGCGTTTCAGGCACGCGGCTATCATGCTTCCAGCCTCGGCGACCTGATGGCGGCGGCAGGCGTCAGCGCCGGCGCGCTGCATCATCATTTCCCGACGAAGAAGGCGCTGGCGCTGGCGGTCATCGACGAGCGTGTGGCGGCGGCGGTCGAGGAGACGTGGATCGCCCCGGTGCAAGCGGCGGCTTCGGCGCGTGATGGCGTGCGTCAGGTGTTCGAAGCCGTGGCGGCGGAACTGGAACGGCAAGGTTTCGTGCGCGGCTGCCCGCTCAACAATCTGGCGCATGAGCTCTCGCTCGCCGATCCCGAGTTCCGGATTGCGCTTGCCGGCATCTTCGCTGCATGGCGCCAGGCGATCGCCGACAAGATCAGCGCCGACCAGCAGGAGGGCAGAGAGCAAGGCACGGACCCCCGGCAGTTTGCGATGGTTGCCGTCGCCGCCTATTCCGGTGCCATGTCGATGGCCAAGGCAGCGCAGGACGCCAGCCCGTTGCGCGATTGCCTTGCGGCGTTCGAGAGCGCCGCGCAAGCGGCATCATCGCAGGGCGATCCGGGGGCGAGGCGACGTCGCAGGGTGCTGCGGCGGTACGGCGGCATTTGAGGCAGGCTACAGCCCGGCTTTGCGGCGATGCCGCGGCGAGCGCGGACAGCCGGTTCCTAGATCTAGTCGGCCAAAGGCTTGATCGTCTCGTAGCCGTTCACTGATTCCGCGCTGGTGCCTTCATCGTAGCGCCGGGCGAGAGCGGCCTGCAGATCGGGTGAATAGAGTGCCGTGAAGGCGCCGAGTGTCTCTCCGGCTCCGTCCTTGAAGGTCTCCCCGACGGCGAGCACATTGTATTTGCAGTCGCCCAGGCTGAACGTCTCCTTGCCCTTGACGGCCAGCGTCAGTGTCTTGGTGGCCTTTGGCTGCTTGCTGGGCGACAGCTCGACGAACTCGATCGTGCTCTTGGCTCCCGCCTTGAGCGGAAACAGTTTTCGCAGATCGGCAAACGGGATCATTGCCAGCCGACCGGTCTCGCTGTCGCGAAAAACCTCGATGGCGGCTCTTTCATGCGGCGATCGCCGTGGCGAGGACTGAACTTTACTGCCGCCCGCCCTCCATGCTGAAATCCCGATGATGAATCGCCCTTCCTCCATATTGCTCTCGCGCCGTGGGTTTCTGCTACAGGCCGCCGGTCTTGCCACGGCCGGTGCGCTTTCACGCCCGGCGTTCGGTCAGACCGGGCAGCGCATCCAGCCTGTCGACGCCACCTTCCTGTTCGTCGCCGATGTCCATGCCTGCCGCATGGCGAGCGGCTTGAGCCCCAATTGCCAGCTGGAAGGCAAGACGGACGCGGCGCTGCTGCGCGACGTCGCGGCGTTGAACGCCATCGGTGACAAGGAGTGGCCGGCCGAGATCAACGCCATCGCCACCGGCCTGCGGCCTGCCGGTAGCCGCATCGGCACGCCGCTCGGCCTTGTCGTCGGCGGTGACATCACCGACGATGGCGGCGGCCAGATCACCGAGCCCAGCGAAGGCACCCAACTCCTGCAGTTCAGCCAGCGCTATCAGCAAGGCATGGGCCCCGACCGCGTGCATGTTGCGGTTTATGTCGGCCTCGGCAATCACGACCTCGACCAGAACGGGCCGCCGCACCATGTCGACTGGTACCGGCGCGAAATGCGCGACTATGTCGAGGTCAATCATCGCGCCGGCGTGTTCTTCAAGCCGCCGGTGCCGGCCACCAGCTACGATGTCGACACCGACTGCTATTCATGGGACTGGGGCGGCCTGCATCTGGTGCAGACCCATCGCTTCGCCGGCGACACCGGCCATGGCGCCGACAACGGCCTGCCTTGGCTCAGGCAGGACCTGGCGACCTATGCCGCCGACGGCCGCCCGGTCATCCTGTTCCAGCACTATGGCTGGGATATTTTTTCGACGGAGCGGTGGGACCCCGCCAGGAGGGCGTTTGACGACGAAGGCAAGGGAGCGTCGCATTGGTGGAGCGATGCGGACCGCCAGGCATTGCTGGCGGCCCTGAAGGGCTACAACGTTATCGCCATCTTCCACGGTCATCAGCACGAGGTGCCGATGATCTATCAACGCGACGGCCTCGATCTCTTCAAGCCGAAAGCGGCCTATATGGGTGGCTTCGCTCTGGCGCGTGTCACCGACGACAGTCTGGACGTCGTGTTGGGTGAAGCCAGCGACGATCATGGCGATGTGATTTTCACCAACGCCTTCAGCAAATCGCTGAAGACGTGAAAAGGGCCGCTCGACGCGGCCCTTCCACAGCGATCAGAACGATTTCTTGACCTTGTCCTTCACGTCGCCATAGGCCTTCTGCACCTTGCCGGTGGCCTTGTCGGCCATCCCTTCGGCCTGTGTCTGCCTGTTGCCGGTCGCTTTGCCGGCAGCCTGCTTGATCGAGCCTTTCACCTGCTTGGCGACGCCGGCCACCTGATCCTTGTTCACCATTTTTCGCATCTCCTGGTTCGCCTGGGCAAACGAGCCGGCACGGTTTCGGTTCCAGCAGCCGCTGCTTGGGTCGGCAAGACAGGTGCCTTTCGGCGGCCGGGTCGGCAGGCTAGGGTGCCGGCCAGCGCACTCCGCAAGAAGCAACACCGCCAAAGGGGGACAGATGTCGGAATTCACGCTTTATATCGGCAACAAGTGCTTTTCATCCTGGTCGCTCAGGCCCTGGGTGGCGATGCGGCACCTGGAGATACCATTCGAGGAGGGATTCGTGCGGCTGCGCACGCCGGAAACCGCGGCCAACCTGGCGAAAGTGTCGCCGACCGGTCAGGTGCCCGTCCTGAATCACAAGGGAAGGATCGTCTGGGAAACCCTTGCCATCCTTGAATATCTCGCCGACCTCTTTCCGGAGAAAGAACTCTGGCCGGCCGATATCGGCGCCCGGGCGCTGGCGCGTTCGGCGGCGACCGAGATGCATTCCGGGTTTCGCGAAGTCCGCTATGGCTGGCCGATGAACTTGCGCCGGCCCAAGGGGCACAAGTCGCTCGACGCCGAGGGCGAGATCCAACGTGCCCGCATCGAGGCGCTGTGGCGCGAGTGCCGTGAGAAACACGGCAAGGACGGCCCGTTTCTGTTCGGCCATTTCACCGCGGCCGATGCCATGTACGCGTCCGTCGTCACCCGTTTCGACACCTATGGCGGCGATCTGGCGCCCGACACCAAGGCTTATGTCGACGCGGTTCTGGCAACGCCGGCCATGCGCCAATGGTATGCCGACGCAGCCAGGGAGACATGGCCGGAGCCGGGGCCGGACGAATAGGGCCTATCTGCGAAGCGGCCTTCCCCAGGGATCGGGATCGACCACTTGAGACGTTTTCATCTGGCGGATTTTCGGCTCGATGGCGCAACATTTGACAGGCGTCCGAAACACGCGTAGAAGAAATTCGTCGATATTTGTTTGACTGACTTTTGTTATCCGCGCTTTCGAGCGCGCCTTTGACGAACTTCCCACATCAAAAATCGAGACAAACGACGTTGTGCATCCGCACGGCGGCGAACGAATATTTGCCATGGAAAGGGTTCGTCATGAGCACCGGCACAGTTAAGTGGTTCAACGCCACCAAAGGTTTTGGTTTTATTCAGCCTGACGACGGCTCCGCCGACGTTTTTGTCCACATCTCGGCCGTGGAACGCGCCGGCATGCGCGACATCGTCGAGGGCCAGAAGCTCGGCTACGAGATGGTCCGCGACAACAAGTCGGGCAAGATGTCCGCCGACCAGTTGAAGGCGGCGTGAAGTAAGAATTCAGCCGTCCCGGTGACCACGGATGTACTGGCACTGGTGAACGGCGAATTCGGGCGCATTGCCACGGGAAACCTGAGTTTCCAAGGTTTGTGCTGCCCATCAGGAGCCAGCTTGTGCATCCAGTTGGATGCGCGGCGGCTCCCAGGGAAGGTCAGGCGGTGCCTGGCCTTTTTCATTTTACGCTTGTTGCCGCCGAAAATGCGCTGCGCATTGGGCTGAACGTGCTAAGGGACGCTGCAGCATTCTGAATCCGCTGCCGCATCGCTTTGTACTGGTCCCGACCGAAGACCCGGTCTCGCCCTATCGGTACCAGGCTCCTGACAGGAGAAAGATCTTGACCGCCCATTCGCCAGCCGTCGACCCGGCCGTGTCGCTGTTCAGCAAGACGCAAACCCAGTCGATGTCGCTCAACCGCATCATTTCCGAACGGGATGCCGTCAGCGAAGCACGGGAAGCCAAGACCGCGCGCCTGCGCGAACTGCGGCTGGAGAAGGAGGCCGACGAGATGGCGGCCGCCGCCGCGCTCGCGGCGCTGCCGAAACGAGCCGGAAAACGCTGATGGCCACCAAGCGCGTACCGCCAACGCCGATCGCGGCCGATGCGACCATAGCCGACATGGTCGAAACCCTGGACAAGCCGGTCGAATATGTCCGGCGCGTGCTGGAAAAACTCGAACGCTGCAAGCGCGCCCATGGCGATGCCCAGGTGCGCGTCGGTGTGCGCGGCCGCGCCGAAGCCCCGAACTACCTGATCGAATATGTCCGCGAGGACAAAAAGACCCAGGAGCGGGTGACCTACCAGGACGCCGCCTACAGCGGCAGCACGCATCGTGAGCTGGCGCCGCATCACATCGCGGAAGCGCGGAACTGGTCGCCCGAGGAGATGAACATCACGGCGGTTTCGGCCCTGATCGGCCGCTTGCGCAATCCGCGCGCACCATCATCGCGTTTCGCCGACGAGGACTGACATGGCCATAAAATTCTCCGCCAAGGACCAGCCGGCGGCGCCGGCTTCGACCGCAAAGCCGGCCAAGCCGGTTGCGGCGCCGAAGGCGGCCAAGGCCGACGAGGCAGCGACCGATCTGTTCAAGTCGCCGGTCGACGCACCGAAGGGCAAGACGGGCAAGAAGAAGTAGCGCCTTGCCTCGGGATGCCGATCGCAACCTTGCCGCTTCGGGGCCGTTTGCCGTGCTAGCCGCGAGCAGTCCGCCTTCGTCAGCTCCTGTCTTCGATTGCCAGAGCTGCGGGGCCTGCTGCTCCTATTCGGCCGAATGGCCGCGCTTTTCGACCGAGGACGATGCGCAGCTCGACCGGATCCCGGAAAAACATGTGGCCGCCGACCTGTCGGGCATGCGCTGCGACGGCGTGCGCTGTTCGGCCCTGTCCGGCGAAGTCGGCAAGTCGACCGCTTGCACCATCTATGAACTGCGACCGGATGTCTGCCGCGCCTGCATGCCTGGCGATGACGAGTGCCTGATGGCGCGCCGGGCGCTCGGATTTTCTACCTCTTAGCAGCGAATGACTGTCGCTTGTGCACGCCTGGCTTGCTGGCTAGGTTGCGTCAGGGCAGGGCGCCGGAGGAGATCATCGTGAGCATCGAATTTCTGTTGACGTCGCTGATCGTCGTGGCTTCGCCCGGCACCGGCGTTCTCTACACGCTGAGCGCCGGGCTTTCGCGCGGCGCCCGGGCCTCGATCATTGCCGCCTTCGGCTGCACGCTCGGCATCATTCCGCATATGGCGGCCGCCATCACCGGCCTTGCGGCGCTGCTGCACACCAGTGCTGTCGCCTTCGAGACCCTGAAATATCTCGGCGTCGCCTATCTGCTCTACATGGCCTGGAACACGCTGAAGGAGAAGGGCGGCCTGAGCGTCGAGGAAAATGTCGCGCCGCGTTCGGCCGGCAAGGTGATCGCCACCGGCATCCTCGTCAACGTGCTCAATCCGAAACTGTCGATCTTCTTCTTTGCCTTCCTGCCGCAATTCGTCAGCACCACCGAGCCCAATGCACTGTCGAAGATGCTTGAGCTCAGCTCGGTCTTCATGCTTTTGACCTTCGTGGTCTTCGTCGGCTACGGCATCTTCGCGGCCTCGATCCGCAGCCATGTCGTGTCGCGCCCGATGGTGCTGACCTGGATGCGCCGGACTTTTGCCGGCGCCTTCGTCATGCTCGGCGCCAAGCTGGCGCTGGCGGACAGGTGATCGACCAGGCTAGCCCTTTACGTAACCCATCGCCTCGATGATGCGCCCGTCCGCGACGCGCATCAGGTTGACGCCGCGCAGCGAACTGCCGTCGGCCATCAAATAGCGCCAGCGGATCGTGGCGCGGTCGCCCGCCCCGAAAGTCTCCTCGAGGTCGAAGCGCGTGCCGGGCGCGGTGGCGATCGCCGACCACAGCTCGACGCAGGCCGCCTTGCCGGCGCGGCGTGCGCCGTCCGGCGCCGGCGTGGTGTTCTCGATCACGCAGTCCTGCGCCACCAATTCGTCGAGCGCCGAGGGGTCGTGGCGCTGGAAGACGTCATTATAGCGCCGCATGATTTCAGCCGTTTCGCCGGAGCGGTTGGCCATGGCGATGTCGATGATCAATTCCTGGGTCACTGGATTTTCTCCTTCCGTCCTTAGTGAGTTACGAGGTTCGCCTTCAGCGTGATCGCTGCGACACCGGCCAGAGCCCGCGAGACGAGGCATCCAGCCTTGGCCGACTGCGCGAGCCGCTCGAAGTCGGCTGCGGCAAGCCCGGCGACATTCGCCTCCGTCTCAAGCTCGATGCGGGTAATCGTCGGTCCGGCCGCGGTGGCGCCCAGATGCACCTTTGCGATCGTGTGGATATCGCTTGCGATATGACCTTCACGGCCAAGCACGGCGGTGAGCGCCATCGAAAAGCAGCCGGCATGGGCGGCCGCGATCAGTTCCTCCGGATTGGTGCCCGGACCGTTTTCGAAGCGGGACGGGAACGAGTAGGCGCCCTCGAAGGCGCCACTGCCCAGCCTGAGCCGGCCGGATCCCTCCTTGAGCGTGCCGTGCCATTCGGCCGATGCGTCGCGAACTGTCATTGCTTTCTCTCCTCTGGTTGGTGAATAGGGGGCTCACGCGCCGTCGATGACGACCTTGCCGAACACGTCGCCCTGCATGAAATGCCGATACGCCTCGCGCGCTTCGGCGAATGGGAAGATCTTGTCGATGACGGGCTTCAAGCGATGCGCCGCGACGGCGGCAAGCATCGCCTCCAGGCCGCTGCGGCTGCCGACGAAGACGCGGCCGATGGTGACAAGACTGCGCTGGTAGACGGCGGCTGGGATCTCGACCGATCTGCCCTTCTGGTCCTGGACCGTCAGCAGCACGATGCGTCCGTAGAGGGAGCTTGCGATCAGCGATTGCATAAAGGTCGCAGGCCCGCCGGTCTCGACAGTCAAATCGATGCCGCCCGTCGCCTCGCGCAGCTTCATGCCCCAATCCGGCGCCTCGGCCGTTGCGATGACGAGATCGGCGCCGAGCGCGCGCAACCTGTCGGACTTTTCGGCGCGGGAGGTGACGGCCGCCACGCGGCAGCCCATCAGCTTGGCAAACTGCAGTGCAAACAGCGCGACGCCGCCCGAGCCGATAACCAGCACCCATTGCCCGGGTTTTGGGGCGTCCGCGCCCGTCAGCGCGCTCCAGGCCGTCAGCCCCGCGCAGGTGAATGTCGCGGCTTCATGCCAGTCGAGATGCTCAGGCAGCCGCACCGCCCATTGCTCGTCGAGCACAGCGTATTCACCGAGCATGCCGTCCAGCGTGCAGCCGAGCTGGTCGATCAGCCCGGCGTTGATGCGGCCGTCGATCCAGCGGGCGAAATAGCTGCCGGTTGCACGGTCGCCGACGGCAAAGCGGGTGACGGCATCGCCGACGGCCACCACTTCGCCGGCGCCATCGCTCAGCGGCACGATGCCGGCTCGCGGCGTCAGCGGATAGGTGCCGTTGAGGATCATCGTGTCGCGGCGATTGAGCGAGGTGGCGCGTACCCGCATCAGGATCTGACGCGGACCCGGCTGGACGACCTCGTCCTCGCGCATCGCCAGCCTGTCGAGGCCGCCGTCCTGTCCTTCCAGCCGATAGCTTTGCATCGTCGCCTCTCAAATATGTAGACCGATTTACATATTATGTAGACCGATTGTCATATTCGGGGCAAGCCCTATAATGCGCGCTCCTGACAGAGGTTGACATGGCGACAGACACACGCACGCGGATGATCGAGGCGACGGCACTGCTTTTGCGGCGGCGCGGCTATCACGGCACTTCGCTCAACGACATTTTGACTGCCAGCGGCGCACCGCGCGGCTCGCTCTATTTCCATTTCCCGGGCGGCAAGGACCAACTGGTCATCGAGGTGACTCGCGCCAGCGTGGCCGACGTGACCGAGCGGCTGGGCGCCCAACTGGCGACGGAAAGCGATCCGGCGGTCGCCGTCCACCACATTTACCAGTCTGTCGCCCGCATGCTGGAGGACAACGAGTTTTCGCTCGGCTGCCCGATCGCGCCCGTCGTGCTCGATGCGCCGAACGACGTGCCCGAGCTCGAAGAGATCTGCCGCTCAGCTTTCGAGCAGTGGATCGGCCTGCTGCGGCAGGCCTTCGTCAGGGCAGGGGTGCCCGAGCGCCGCGCGCATGCTTTGGCGCTGCTGGTCGAATCGTCGCTGGAAGGCCTGATGGTGATTGCCCGCGCCACCCGCGACCGCTCGTCACTCAACGCCGTGGCCGACGAAGTGGCTGCACTCATCGAGCAGGCCGTGCTCGCCGGCAAGGTGGCGCAGCAGGCCGAGAGCGCTGCTTAAGAAAGGCAGGTGCCGGCCGAGTTAACTGCCAAAACGAAAAAGGGCGGCATTTCTGCCGCCCTTTCCGTATGCATAAAGCCAAGTTGGCTGGATTGAAGTCCATGCCGCCACTCAAGCCCGCTAGGGGGCTTGAGCAACTTGGATTCATGGGCGTGCTTTATGGACTTCTTAGAAGTCCATGCCGCCACTCAAGCCCGCTAGCGGGCTTGAGCAACTTGGATTCATGGGCGTGCTTTATGGACTTCTTAGAAGTCCATGCCGCCCATGCCGCCCATGCCGCCGCCGCCCATGCCGCCAGGCATGCCGCCGCCAGTCGAGTCCTTCTTCGGAGCTTCGGCGATCATGGCTTCGGTGGTGACGAGCAGGCCGGCGACCGAGGCCGCGTCCTGGAGAGCCGTGCGCACGACTTTGACCGGATCGACGATACCCATGGTGATCATGTCGCCATATTCGCCGGTCTGGGCGTTGTAACCGAAGGTCGCGCCCTTGTTCTCGAGGATCTTGCCGGCAACGATCGAAGCTTCCGCACCAGCGTTCGACGCGATCTGGCGGGCCGGAGCCTGCAGCGCACGACGCACGATGTTGATGCCAGCGGCCTGATCGGCGTTGGCGCCGGTCGACTTGATGTTGGCCGAAGCGCGCAGCAGGGCAACGCCACCGCCAGCAACGATGCCTTCTTCCACGGCCGCGCGGGTCGCGTTGAGGGCGTCATCGACGCGGTCCTTCTTTTCCTTGACTTCGACTTCCGTCGCACCGCCGACGCGGATCACGGCAACGCCGCCGGCGAGCTTCGCCAGACGTTCCTGCAGCTTCTCCTTGTCGTAGTCCGAGGTGGTCTCTTCGATCTGCTGCTTGATCTGGGCAACGCGGCCCTGGATCTCGGCCTTCTTGCCGGCGCCGTCGACGATGGTGGTGTTCTCCTTGGAGATCGACACCTTCTTGGCGCGGCCGAGCATGTTGAGGCCGACGTTCTCGAGCTTGATGCCGAGGTCTTCCGAGATGACCTGGCCACCGGTGAGGATGGCGATGTCTTCCAGCATGGCCTTGCGGCGATCACCGAAGCCCGGCGCCTTGACGGCGGCGATCTTCAGGCCACCACGCAGCTTGTTGACGACCAGCGTGGCCAGGGCCTCGCCTTCGACGTCTTCCGAGATGATGAGCAGCGGCTTCGAAGTCTGCACGACGGCTTCGAGGACCGGCAGCATGGCCTGCAGGTTGGAGAGCTTCTTCTCGTGCAGGAGGATGTAGACGTCCTCGAGCTCGGCGACCATCTTGTCGGCGTTGGTGACGAAGTAGGGCGAGAGGTAGCCGCGGTCGAACTGCATGCCTTCGACGACTTCCAGTTCGGTCTCGGCGGTCTTGGCTTCCTCGACCGTGATGACGCCTTCGTTGCCGACCTTCTGCATCGCTTCCGCGATCATCTTGCCGACCGACTCGTCGCCATTGGCCGAGATCGTGCCGACCTGGGCGACTTCCTCGGAGGTCTTGATCTTCTTGGCGGCCTTGCCGAGAGCGGCGACCACTTCGGTGACGGCGAGATCGATGCCGCGCTTCAGGTCCATCGGGTTCATGCCGGCGGCAACCGACTTGTGGCCTTCCTGGACGATCGACTGCGCCAGAACGGTCGCGGTGGTGGTGCCGTCGCCGGCGATGTCGTTGGTCTTCGAAGCAACTTCGCGGACCATCTGCGCGCCCATGTTCTCGAACTTGTCTTCAAGCTCGATTTCCTTGGCGACGGTGACGCCGTCCTTGGTGATGCGCGGGGCGCCGAACGACTTGTCGATGACGACGTTGCGGCCCTTGGGGCCGAGCGTGACCTTCACCGCGTCGGCAAGGATGTTGACGCCGCGCAGCATGCGCTCGCGGGCGTCGCGGGAGAATTTTACGTCTTTGGC
Source organism: Mesorhizobium sp. M8A.F.Ca.ET.218.01.1.1 (assembly GCF_004791165.1). Classification (GTDB taxonomy): domain Bacteria; phylum Pseudomonadota; class Alphaproteobacteria; order Rhizobiales; family Rhizobiaceae; genus Mesorhizobium. The sequence goes on from NZ_SRUZ01000003.1 coordinate 413,655, forward strand.
AGCCATGTTTTAGCTCCTGGCAGGGGCTCGGAAAGAGCCCGAAAATTCAAGTTGAGGGTGAGGCCGATAATCAGCCGATGATGCCCATGATGTCGGATTCCTTCATGATCAGAAGGTCTTCGCCATTGAGCTTGACTTCGGTGCCCGACCACTTGCCGAACAGGATGCGGTCGCCGGCCTTGACGTCCAGGGGGACCAGCTTGCCAGCTTCGTCGCGGGCGCCGGAGCCGACGGCGATGATTTCGCCTTCCTGCGGCTTTTCCTTCGCCGTATCCGGGATGATGATCCCGCCGGCGGTCTTGGATTCGGATTCGACCCGGCGAACGACCACGCGGTCATGAAGCGGGCGGAACTTCGACTTTGCCATTTTTTCTTCCTCGATGAGAACAGTGAGAAACAGTTCCTCCATCCGGCGAAGCCGGACATGTGGTTAGCACTCACCAAGGGCGAGTGCTAACGTGGCGCTGAAATAGGCGTGTGGCCCTCGAGAGTCAAGGCGCGCGGCAAGGGGCGTCAGCGCGAAATTTTGCTCTTGCCGCATCGTCGCGAAGAATGCGGCGGTTATCGGCCGCGATCTGGCAGAATGGTGGTCAGTTCGATGGAAGCGCTGGGCATCGATTGTTCAATGCCCAAGGCGTAGGCCGATCTCCTGGGTTTCTAGATCCACCAGGAGGCTGTTCCTTTCGAAAAACCGTATCCCGACGATGTTATGTTCAAGACCCGGTACAATCTCCACTTCGGGCTTGTAGGTGGTTGTAAAATTCCAATCGTCCTGACCTTCGGTTTTCACCGCAACCTTCGTGCCGGCGTCTAATGACCTATACGGTTTGGACGTGTCGGTCGGGACCATAATGGTTGAGTTCCCTGTGTCGTATAGCGTTGGCCGACAATTGGGTTTGGAGTTCCATGAGAGGCAGGATTCAAAGGTTGGGAAATTGTAGCGCGGGTTGGCCTGTTTCCATTTCTGCATCTTGAAAGTCTTCTTTACGTCATCCGGAACGCCGATGTGCAAGGCTCGAACCTCAGGGCAATTGCCCTGCTCGTTTGTGCATGGCTTCCACGTGCTGCCGATCGGGGAGAGGTAATAACCTCTGTGCAGGACTGTCCCTACGCTTACAGCGGCCATCGGCGACCTGATCATCTGATTTGGCCCATCGCCTCCAATGGGCGAGATGCCAAAAATGCCTTTTGGCCAGAGCGGACCGCCGACAATTTCACCTGTGTCACGTCTGACTTGCTTGTAGCGAATGAGGAACGAGACCCGCCTGTCCGTGGAAGCCGATGAGACCGGCGAACCAAAAGTCACGCGCGCTGAAGCCACATTTCCATACTCATCGTAGGTGCCATAATGCATGACTACCTTCTTGGTGGTGACAAGTATCCCATCGAACTCCCGACTTTCTGTAATCTTAATGCCGTCCTCGGAACAGAGTTCGGCGGGGAGCGCCGATAGACACTCGATTGTCATACCACTAGACCCTGTATCCAACAAAATCGGCTGATCGATTTTCCGATTTCCTAGGGAAATAATATTCACATAAAGCATGTGAATGTTCTGTGGATTTCCGGGGTACTCTAGTTTCGTCAATGGAATAGCCGTTGGGCCGTCGTCAGCTTCAGATGAAGCGGGCGAATAAATGAGTGCGCAAAATAGGGTCGACAGCACCGCCGCAGATATCTTCATTTCCTTACCGTGTTTCTAATCGATAGATTTCATCGGGGCCGAACATGGAGTATTGCATGGCGTTTTGCAATTTCCGTCTCTTTCAGTGCACGCTGCTGTAGACTCAAACTTTCGGCGACCGCAGCACCAGAAGCGGGCATCTCTCGGCGAGCCCGTAGCCGCCGGTTGGAGCAATGCGGACGTCGTTGAAGAATGCTTCCGCCTCGGCCACGAGCTGCGCTGGTGGTGCAAAACTGTAGATGGCCGTGGAGTTCCGGTAAACGTCGATGGTGGCGATGACAGGCAGGTCCCAGCCCGTCCGCGCGGAAAGTTCCTGGCGGTCAGGGAAGAGTGCATCGAACCTTTCCGCGATCGTCCTGACTGGAATCGCATGGTCGGGAGCGCGGCCTGTCGCGGTCATGGCGACGCGCCATTTGAGCTCGTGGAAAGTGGAGACACCGCCAGAAAGCGCAAGCGCCTGCACCGCTGCCGGATCGTCCGGTGTCTCGGGACCAGCGAAGAGACGCAGGCCCGCGCGGCCATCAGGGCGCAGCACGCGGGCGATTGCCGCGAACAGCGCTCGGCGCGCGGTAGAAAGCCCGAGCACCGACAGGCAGCCGTCGCCGATCACCGCATCGACGCTTGCATCGGAAACCGGCAGGTCGAGCCAGTCGCCTTTGACAGCCTTTCGCGACGCAGTGTCGCCTGGCCAGATTCCAGCGATCATGTCGGAGGATTCGTCGACGGCCATCATGGTCGCGCCGAGCCCGGCGAGCTCCGGAGTCACACCGAGCAGAACGACATGCGCCTCCGAAAGGTCGAGCTCGCGATGGTAGGTTTCCACCGCTTCGGCGGGAGGCCGCAGCGGCGGTCCGAGCAACTTCCAGTGCCCTCGAATGGCATTCCAATGATCAGTCATCCCTGGCCCCAAGCCGGCATTGTATTCAAATGCATAATCGAGGACGCTAATGAAACCAAGTGCGGGGGGCGCATGACACGCATCGCGGTTATTACACATGAGTTCGACAGGTTCGAACGCCGGCGCGGCCCGCTGTTGCGCCGCGACAGTCCCTACATGCTCTTTGATTTGCTGGAAGAACTGAAACGGCGCGGCCATTCCGTCCGCATACTCTCAGGAACGTCGGCGAAGCCGGAGGCCGATATAGCGGTGCTGCATGTCGATGCGACCGTGACGCCACCCGAATATGTCGAATACGCGCGCGCTTTTCCCTTCTGCCTGAACGTCGGGGCAGCCGACATCTCCAAGCGCCGTGTCAGCGGCGCCGTGATCGGCAGGGATGACGACTGGCCAGGGCCGGTCATCGTCAAGAGCAATCTCAACAATCTGGGAATGCGTGAGCAGTCGCTTAACCGGCGATCGCGACGTGCCGGAAAGCCGGAGCCATTTCCCGGCGTCGAGCTTATCGAGGGCTACCACGTCTGTACGTCCCTTTCGGATGTTGCGCCTGCGGTGTTCGACCGAAGGGATCTCGTCGTCGAAAAGTTCATTCCCGAGCCGGAACCGGACGGCTTTGGCGCCCGCTTCTGGACATTTTGCGGGGAGCGCGAGCGCTGCACCCGCCATGTTTCGCCACAAAGCCTGGTCAAAGGCGACGACACGATCCGTCGTGAGCCGGTTCCGGTTCCCGAGGAGCTGCGCGCGCTGAGGCGCGAACTTGGCTTTGACTATGGCAAGTTCGACTTTGTCATGCACGAGGGCAGGGCGGTGCTGCTTGACGCCAACAAGACACCCGGCGGCGCCCGCAATCTTTCTGCCTTTCTCGCCGCCGGCAATGCCAATCTTGCCGACGGCTTCGAAGGCCTCATCCGCGAGTTCACATAACCGGCGTCCTGACATTCATGTCGGCAGTCACCCTCTTATTCGGCGTGGCTTCACGACGATCATCAGGGCTTACAAGAACACCCGCAACTGGGTGTGGATGATCGACCGGTAGTCCTCGATCGTGCGCCGGCCTTCTTCCTCATCTTGCGTCAGGGCCAGGCGCACGACGCCGCCGGCAAGCTGGAAGATCAGAAAGACCAGCCGTGCGAACGCCTCGCGCTGCTCCGCCTGAAGCATCGGACCGACGTGGTCGCAGAATATCTTCGACTGATGTCTCGTCTCGGCGATGTCGAGATGCTGCAGCGCCTTGTCGGCCTGGATGGCATTCTGCAGGTCCTGAATGGCCGGGTCAGCCGCGACACGGCTGTAGTAGTCGTTGAGCAGGCGGTCCGCGGCGCCGGTCACGTCGCCCAGCCCCTGGATTTCGGCGATGATCGCGCCGAAGCGCGCCCGGCTGACCTCCGAGAACCGCTCATAGAGCATCGCCAGGATCGCCGACTTGTTGGGAAAGTAATGGTAGACGGTGGCGATCGGCCCGCCCGCCAGCATGCCGACCTCCTTCATGGTGACGGCGTCGATGCCCTTCTCGCCGATCAGCCGCATCGTCGTCGACAGGATGGCGTCGATTCGTTCGCGGCTGCGCTCCTGCTTGGGTCTGCGCCTGGGCTCGGTGGCCGTTCGACTTGCTTCCGTCATGCACCGATCTTTCGCCCGGGGTTCCCGAATTCCGGTTGACAAAAAATATGATCAAGTATCAGTTTCTTAAATGCTGACAGATTGTCAGCTTTTCTGCCGCGCGGCAAGGACGTTGGGAGGCGCCTTTGACTTCGACAAGCACCGGTCTTCAAGGCGATGGCGACTGGCTGGTCGGCAATCCGACCGGCGGCCAGCTTGCCTCGGCCTTGTGGATCGGGTCGGTCGGCCTGCTCATCCTCGGCCTGCAGCCCGTCCTGCTCGGCGCGCTCTATACCGAGGGCCATGTCAGCGGTGACGAGCTGGCACTGGTCGCCACCGCCGAGATGATCGCCATCGCGATCGGCTCGGCGATCGTCGCGATGCTGCTTTCCGCCCGCAACATGCGCTGGAAGAGTGCGGCCCTGCTGCTGCTCTTGGCGCTGGCCAATGTCTGGACGGCCTATGCCGCCGGCGCCAACACGCTGATGGCGGCTCGCGCGCTGGCCGGCCTCGCCGAAGGTGGCCTTGTCGCGGTCGCCACCGAACTGATCGCCCGTTCGCGGCGCGCCGAACGCATCGGCGGTTTTTTCGTCACCATGCAGACGCTGGCGCAATGCGCTCTTGCCTTGCTGCTGGCGCTCTATGTCATTCCCGCCGCCGGATCGGCGGGCGGCTTCCTCGTTCTCGCGGTCGTCTGTGTCGCGTCGTTCGTGGTCGCCTTCATTGTCCCCGCCGACTATGCCGACCTGCCGAAGGACGAGAACCTCGCCAATGTGCTGACGGGTCCCTCTATCACCGCGCTGTTGTCGGTCTTCTGCTACTTCATGTTCTTCGGCGCGGTCTGGGCGTTTTTGGAACCTCTCGGCGCCCAATTCGGCATCGATGGCCGCACCGTCGGGCTGATCGTCTCGGCCAGCCTCGCGGCGCAGGTGCTGGGCGCGATGACGGCGACCGTGTTCGAGGCGCGCATCGACTATCGCCTTGCCATCGCCGCGATCGGCATCGTCGCGCTTGCCGCCTCGCTCGTGCTTGCCGGTGGACCTGGCCTCGCGACATTCTGGGTCGCCGCCCTGGTCATGGGTTTCATCCTGCTGTTCATCGTGCCCTACCAGATCCGGCTGGCGATCACCGCCGACGAGACGCGCACCGCCGTGCTGCTGGTGCCGGCCGCCCAGCTTTTCGGCCTGGCGATCGGGCCGGTCGCGGCGTCGTTGCTCATCGACGGCAAGGATTTTCGCCCGGTTCCGGAATTCGCCGCCGCGAGCGCCGTCGCCAGCGTGGCGCTGCTCGGCCTGTTTGTACTCGTGGCGCGGCGTCGCCGGGCTATTGCGTGAGCGGCATGTCGAGCAGCTGGAGCAACTGGTCGGGCTTCGTCACCGCCGAGCCGCGGCTGCTTGCCAGCCCGGCCGATGCTGGCGAGCTCGGCGATCTCATTCGCACCGCGCCCGGTCCGGTCCGCGTCGTCGGCGCCGGTCACTCCTTCACGCCGCTGGTGAAGTCGCAAGGCACCATCCTGTCGCTGGAGAAGCTGGAAGGGCTGGCCTCGCATGACGCGAAAAAACATCAGGCGCGCGTGCGGGCAGGGACGCGGCTTGGTTCGCTCATGCACATTTTGCAAGGCATCGGCCAGGGCCTGCCCAACATGGGCGACATCGACCGCCAGGCGATAGGCGGCGCGCTGGGCACGGCTACCCATGGCTCGGGGCCGACGCTCGGTGCGTATCACACGCAGCTGGAAACGGTTCAGATCGTCGACGGGCTTGGCAAGGTCCGCGAGTTCAAGCGGGAAGGGGATCAGGAGACGATCCATGCCATCAGCGTCGCGCTCGGTGCCTTCGGTGTCTTGAGCGAAGTGACGCTGAACAACATCGCGACCTACCGGCTGCGCCGCCGCAAATGGGTGCTGCCGATCGGCGACATGCTGCGCGATTTCGAAACGATGATGGCCGCCCATCGCTCGGCCGAATTCTATTACATTCCATTTTCCGGTTACGCGCAGTTCATCGCCAGCGACTTCAGCGCCGAGGCCACGACGACGCGCCCGACCGACGATGATGAGGGCTCGTTGCGCACGCTGCGCCGCTTGCGCACCGGGCTTGCCTGGCTGCCGTCGCTGCGCCGCCGGCTGATCCTGGGCGCGGTCGCCAAGGTGCCGGCCGAGGATTATGTGCAGGACTGGCTCAACGTCTATGCCAGCGACCGGCAGACCAGGTTCAACGAAATGGAATATCATCTTCCCTTCGAGGAGGGGCCGAAGGCGCTGGCCGAGATCATCGAACTGACCGAGAAGCATTTTCCGGAAGTCTATTTCCCGATGGAGGTGCGGTCGGTGGCATCGGACGAATTCTGGCTCTCGCCCTTCCACAAGAGGCTCACCTGTTCCATCGCCATCCACCACGACGCGGCGAACGATCCGTTGCCATTCATGCGCGCGGCCGAGCCGATCTTCCGCAGATATGGCGGCAGGCCGCACTGGGGCAAGATGCACAGCCTGAAAGCGGCCGACCTGAAAAAGCTTTATCCGCGTTGGGACGATGCGATTGCGGTGCGCCGCGACATCGACCCGCACAACCGTTTCGTCTCGCCCTATATCGCCGATCTCTTCGGCATCGACCAATGAAAGCCTATTTCGCCTCGCTTTCGGATGCGCTGAAGCAGGCGGGCATCTTCCAACCCTGCCTGCTGCTCGACCGCGACCGGTTGGACAGCAACATCGCCCTGGTGAAGCAAAGGCTCGATCCCCGCCTCGCCGTGCGGCTGGTCGACAAGTCGCTCGCTTGCCTGCCGTTGCTTGCCCATATTGGCAAGGCGCTTGGTACCCACCGCTTCATGACCTTCCACCCGCCGATCAGCGAGGCGGTGCTGAGCGCGTTTCCGGATGCGGACCTCCTCTACGGCAAGCCGATGCCGGTCGGCGCGGCAAGGGCGGCGCTTTCCAAGGGGAACGCAGCCGGGTCGAGGGTATGCTGGCTGATCGATACACAGCAGAGGCTGACGGAATATGGCGCGCTCGCCGACGAACTCGGCGTCGAGCTGCGCATTGCTTTCGAAATCGATGTCGGACTGCATCGCGGCGGCTTCGCCGAACCGGAAGCCCTCTCGCAGGCGTTGAAGGCGCTGCCGGCCCACAAGCGGCTGCGCTGCGAAGGCGTCATGGCCTATGAAGCGCATGCGCCGCATATACCCGGCCTGTTCGGCGGGCCGGCGAGGGCATTGGCGCAAGCCTCGGAACGAGCCGCCGCTTTCGTGGCGCGCCTCGGCATGGACCAGCGCCATATCTTGAACATTGGCGGCAGCAAGACAGCGCTGCTTCATCATGGCGGCGCTGCCAATGAAGTGTCGATGGGCTCGGCCTTCGTGCTGCCCGGCGATTTCGATACGCCGGGCCTCGACGGCTTTCAGCCGGCGGCCTTCATTGCGACGCCGATCCTGAAAGTGGTCGAGCCGATGCTGCCCGGCCCGCCGGCGGTTTCGCGTCTGCTCCAGGCGCTCGGCCGGTTTCCGCGCAAGGGTTGCTATCTCTATGGCGGCAAATGGATGGCCGAACCGGTGTTTCCCGAAGGCATGACGACGAACGGCCTGCTTGGCCTGTCCTCCAACCAGCAATTCATGGGCCTGCCCGCCGAGGCCGTTGTCAGGCCCGGCGACCATGCGTTCCTGCGGCCGACGCAGAGCGAAGCCGTGCTGCAGCAGCTCGGACCGATCGCGGTGCTTTCCCGTGGCAGGATCGTCGACCGCTGGCCGGTGCTGCCGATGGGGTGACGTTTCGGCGTTCGCCACTGGCGCCTGCATTTGCGATGTCGTGATTCTAGGGGCTGCGCTCCTCTTCGCTCCTTCTCCTAGAATGACGAAGTTGTGAAGCGCCTCGTTGCAATGACTTTATTGACTAAGTCAACTAAATGATTGATCCTGTCCACGACAGGAGGACTGCCATGACGATCCACGACCACCCCGGCAAGGAACGCATCGACGCAGTGCGCGCCTTCAACCGCTTCTACACCCGCCAGATCGGTGTGCTCGACGAAGGTTGGCTGAAAAGCACCTTTTCGCTTACCGAGGCGCGGGTGCTCTATGAGCTTGCCCATCGCGACGGGCTCGTCGCCAGCGACCTGGTGCGCGATCTCGGCCTCGACCCTGGCTATGTCAGCCGTTTGCTCAAAAAATTCGAGGAGCGCGGTCTGGTCGAGCGCGAAGCCACCGAAGCGGACGCGCGCCGCGCCTCGATCGCGCTGACGCCGGCGGGCAGGGAAGCCTTCGCGCCGCTCAACCAGGATTCGCACGACCAGGTGCGAGCGCTGCTCGATCGACTGGCGCCCGTCGACCAGGATCGGCTGGTCAAGGCCATGCGCATCGTTCAGGACCTGCTCGGCGACAGACCCGAACCAAAGGTGCCTTACATCCTGCGGCCGCTAGAGGTTGGCGACATCGGCTGGGTCACGCGCCGCCAGGGCATGCTCTACGCGCAGGACTATGGCTGGGACGAAACCTATGAGGCGCTGGTCGCTGAGATCCTCGGCGAGTTCGTAAAAAAATTCGATCCGAAATGGGAGCGCGGCTGGATCGCCGAGCGGGAAGGCGAGGTCGTCGGCTCGGTCTTCGTCGTGCGCAAGTCGGATCAGGTGGCCAAGCTGCGGCTGCTCTATGTCGAACCGTCGGCGCGGGGCCTCGGCATCGGCAAACGGCTGGTCGAGGAATGCATCGGCTTTGCCCGCGCCAGGGGGTACAAGACGCTGACTTTGTGGACCAACGACATTCTGACCGCGGCCCGGCACATCTACCAGGCGGCCGGTTTCAAGCTGACCGAGGAAGAGCCTCACCATTCCTTCGGCAAGGATCTGGTTGGCCAGAACTGGGATCTGGAGCTGTAGCGGCGCCTCTATGCCTTGACCGGCACCCAGATCTCCAGCCCGCCATTACCGGTGCGGGCATCGAATTCGGGCCCATAGCGCTCGAATTCCGGCGCGTCGGCGATTTCATGGCCGGAGGCCGGGAGCCAGCTGTTCCAGATCGTGTTGATCGTGCGCCGGATGGTCGAGATGTGCTCGCGATGCGTGAAAACGGCGTATTTCCGCGCCGGCACATGCACCCGGTAGAATTCCTTCGGCAGGTCGGAGAAGTCCGACACCTCGACGCCGACGACATAGTCGAAATTGCCGGCATCGTCGCCATTGAGGCAGACACCGTAGAAAACGCCTGGGACTTCGCCGGGGATGTTGCCGATATAAGGGCTGAAACGCTGCCACTGCATCGGAATGCCGGCGCTCGATTCGCAGCTGTAGCGCTCGCCGAAGCCGGCGATGAGGAAGGCTCGGCTGGTCTCGAAGCGCGGTGGTTCAAGGCTGGTGAGCAGGGAATGGTCCATCAGGATAGGCTCCACGAGATCGAGTGTCTTGGTCGAACCTTGCGCGCGCACCAGTTCCGGCGTGGTGCCGAACTGGTCGCGGAAGGCACGGGTGAAAGCCTCATGCGAGTTGTAGCCGGCGTCGAGCGCGACGCACAGTATGTCGGGCGCGCCGCCGGCGAGCCTGCGCGCCGCCTCGGTCAGCCGGCGCGAGCGCATGTAACCCATGACGGAACGGCCGGTGGCGGCGCCGAAGGCGCGCGTCACATGAAAGCGCGACACGCCGCTGCTGTGGGCGACGTCGTCGAGCGTAACAGCCTCCGGCAGATGGCTTTCGACAAACCATAGCGCTTTCTCGGTCGGGTTCATGTGCTCCTCGCATGTGGCGTCTTCACTCTGGCGCCTCGTTGCCCGGCCAGTTTGATCGAAATTGCGCATGGCGCAAAATCGAAAACGGCAACGCTGACAGGCGTGGACGCAAAGTCCGTCCGCGCCCATGCCGACGGCAGGCTTGCTCGGGCCATGACGGCGGGCGCGGTGGCGCTCGTCGCTCTCGCGCTGCTGTCGATCGCTTATGGCTCGACGCTGATACCTCTGAGCGATGTCATCGCCGCCCTTGGCCGTGCCGTCGGACTGGACGAGCCTGAGATATCGGGCCCGGTCGGCAAGATCGTCGTCGACCTGCGGCTGCCGCGCACGATCCTGGCGATCTGTGTCGGCGGCGGGCTGGGCATCGTCGGCGCGCTTTTGCAGACGGTGACCCGTAACGATCTTGCCGACCCCTCCCTGTTCGGCCTGTCGTCGGGGGCCGCCGCCGGCGCGGTTTCCGTCATTACCGTGTTCGGCGACAGTTTCGGCATCTGGACCTTGCCCGTGGCTGCGTTCACTGGCGGCATCCTCGCCGCCTCCATCGTGCTTTTGCTGGTGGCGCGGGTGAGGGGGCAAGGTCCTGAGCGGCTGATCCTCGCCGGTCTTGCCGTTTCCTTCATGTTCACGGCCTTGACCAATTATCTGGTTTTTGCCGGTGACCAGCGCGCGGCTCATTCGGTCCTGTTCTGGACCATGGGCGGGCTCGGGCTGGCGCGCTGGGACAATGTATGGCTGGGGGCGGTGGGCGCCGGCACGATCGCGGCCTACGGGCTGTGGAGCCATCGCAGCCTGGACGCTTTCCTCGCCGGTGAGAGCGCCGCCGAGAGTCTAGGCGTGCCGGTGGCGCGCATGCGCAGGACGACATTTCTCGTGGCCGCTTTCTCGACGGCAATCCTCGTCTCGGTCGCCGGCGTGATCGGCTTTGTCGGATTGATGATACCGCATCTGTCGCGGCCGCTGGCCGGTCCACTGCATCTGCGCCTGATCACAAGTTGTGCGCTGTTCGGGGCGGTGCTGCTGCTGGCAAGCGATCTCCTGGCCCGAACCTTGCTGCCGCCGCAGGAACTGCCGATCGGCATCATCACCAGCTCGCTCGGCGCGTTCTTCGTCGTCACCATGGTTGTCCGAAACCGCCTGTGAAGACGTGCCCTCCGAGCGTTGTTGCGCACCGGTACACGTTCATCTGCCGCTAACCAGGATCGGATTGCAGGCCTGCCATGCGCATTTTGCCGGCTTTCATCGCGCTGTGGCATCTTGAATAGTAAGCACGCTTATTATATCTATCGCTTATGGTTTCAGATGGCATCGACAGATTGGGATTTTTGATCCACGACGTGCAGCGCCTGATGCGCAAGCGCTTTGAGGTGCGCGCCAGCGGGCTGGGCCTGTCTTCGGCGCAATGGCGGCTTCTGGTCCGCGTTGCCAAGGAGGCGGGCGTAGCGCAGGCGCGGCTCGCCGAACTGCTCGAAATCGAGCCGATCAGCGTCTCACGCCTGGTCGACCGGATGGAGGAGGGCGGCTGGATCGAACGCCGCTCCGACGCGGCCGACCGGCGCGTGCGCATGATCTTCCCGACCGAGAAGGCGAACGCGGCCTATGCGGACGTCAAGAGCCTTGCTGGCGAGGTCTATGAGGAATCGCTCAGCGGCGTTTCGCCCGAAGATCGACGCGTCCTGATCCGGGCGCTGGATGTGATCGTACAGAATCTGACGGACGGCGAAGCTTCGTCGCTCGAAAAGATCAAGAGTGCGGAAGGTGCGGCAGCATGAACGCGGTAGCCAAGGTCGAAGAAAACGCTCCCAAGGTGGAGATGGAAGCGCCTGCCCAGCCGGCCGCCGCTCCCGTCGCGGTCGCTCCTCCCGTGCAGCCGGCCCCGGCGCCGAAGAAGAAGCGCCGCATCGGTCGCTTCTTCCTGATGTTCGCCTTGCCGGCGGCATTGATCGTCGGCGGCGGCTATGTCTGGGTGACGGGCGGGCGCTACCAGGAAACGGAAAACGCCAATCTGCAACAGGCCAAGGTGTCGATCGCCTCCGACACGGCCGGTCGTATCGTCCAGGTCGCCATATCGGACAATCAGACGGTGAAGAAGGGCGATCTCCTGTTCGCCATCGACCCGGAGCCCTACCGGATCGCGCTTGGGCAGGCCGACGCAGCGGTGGCTGCCGCGCGCCTCAATGTCGAGCAACTACGCGCCGCCTACAGCCAGGCGTTGGCGCAGGAAAAATCCGCCGGCAGCGAAGTTGCCTATGCGCAGTCGCAATATGACCGTGCCGCCGATCTTGCCCAGAAAGGGATCAATGCCAAGTCTTCGCTGGATGAGGCCAGGAATGATCTCGACAAGGCCAAGCAGCAGCTTGCCGTTGCCGATCAGGGCATCGTCAGCGCCAAGGCGGCACTTGGCGGCAATCCCGATATCGAGACGGACAAGCATCCGACCGTGATGTCGGCACTCGCCGCGCGCGACAAGGCTGCCTATGATCTGGCGCAGACCACGGTGAGAGCACCTGCCGATGGTCTTGTCTATCAAGCCGCATCCTTCAAGGTCGGCCAGTATGTCGGCTCCGGCACACCGTTGTTTGCGCTGGTCGAGACCGGCGACACCTGGATCGACGCCAATTTCAAGGAAACCCAGCTCACCAACATGAAGCCGGGTCAGAAGGCGGAGATCGTGGTCGATACCTATCCGGGCAGGACCTTCGAGGCGACCGTCAAGGCCATCGGTGCCGGCACCGGCGCGGACTTCTCGCTGCTGCCGGCCCAGAACGCCACGGGCAACTGGGTCAAGGTCACCCAGCGCATTCCGGTCCGCCTGGAACTGACCGATCCCGACGCCAGGATGGCGCTGCGCACCGGCATGAGTGCTTCTGTCACCGTCGACACCGGCGTGGCACGCGGCTGGCCGTCGATCTTCGGTCACGCCACGGCCGGCGAGCCCGCGCGGTAAGACAGCGGAAGCCCGCAGGGACCGGGCGGGTGGAAGCGAGTTTGCAGGATTGGTCTGATGGGAGGGGTGGGAAGAGATCAGTGTTTGGGCGAGCCGCATGGCAGCTGTCCAAAGGTCTGAAATCTTCGACACGGTCCCGTCGGTCCTCAAGTTTCCGGGCGGCAGCGTCCGCTCAGCTGGAGACATTCGGTCGATGTAACCCCCACATCGACAATCGCGTCCCACCGCGATGAAGGTCTCTCGACGGAAGGCTTCGCCGCCCGGAAACCCGTTGTACACGTTTCTGTTACTGTCTGGAAGTTCTTCGCCATGAGCACGCCTGAACCGTTCAAAGAAGTGCCACATCGTGGCCTGATCACGGTGGCGCTCATGCTGGCGACGGTCATGCAGGCGCTCGACACCACGATCGCCAACGTCGCGCTCCCGACCATGACCGGCGATCTCGGCGCTTCGCCCGACAACATCAACTGGGTGCTGACCTCCTACATCGTCGCCGCCGCCATCATGACGCCGGTCACCGGCTGGCTCGCCGATCGCTTTGGCCGCAAGGAGCTGTTCCTGGCGGCGGTGGTCGGCTTCACCATCTTCTCGATGTTGTGCGGCCTGGCGTGGAGCCTGGAAACCATCGTGCTTTTCCGGCTGATGCAAGGTGTGTTCGGCGCCGCGATCGTGCCGCTGTCGCAGACCTTCCTGCTCGACATCAACCCCAAGGAGCGCCACGGCCAGGCGATGGCGATATGGGGCGCCGGCATCATGCTGGGCCCGATCCTCGGCCCCACCCTCGGCGGCTGGCTGACCGAGAATTTCAACTGGCGCTGGGTGTTCTTCATCAACCTGCCGGTCGGCATCCTCGCCTTCCTTGGCATGGCCGCCTATCTGCCGGCTGTTGCCCGGCGGGTGCGCAGCTTCGATTTCTTCGGCTTTGCCATGATATCGCTCGGCGTCGGCGCGTTGCAGCTGATGCTCGATCGCGGTGGCGAGGTCGACTGGTTTTCCTCGGTCGAGATCTGGATCGAGCTTGGTCTTTCGATCACCGGTTTCTGGGTGTTCATCATTCACACGGTGACATCGGAACATCCCTTCATCGATCCGAAGATTTTCCTCGACCGCAATTTTGTCACCGGGCTTGCATTCATCTTCGTCATGGGCGTGCTGATCCTGGCTTCTATGTCGCTGCTGCCGCCGATGCTGTCGACCATCTTCGGTTATCCGACCGTCACCATCGGCATCGTCATCGGGCCGCGTGGCGTAGGCACGATGATTTCCATGCTCGTCGTCGGGCGCATCATGGGCAAGATCGATGCCCGAATTCTGGTCGTCATCGGCTTCCTCCTGACCGCGCAGTCGCTCTACACCATGGCCAGCTTCACCCCACAGATGGACAACTGGCTGATTCTCAGCTCCGGCGTGATCCAGGGCCTGGGCATGGGAATGGTGTTCGTGCCGCTGTCGACTGTTGCCTTCGCCACGCTCGATGCCCGCTACCGCACCGATGCAACCTCGTTGTTCAGCCTGGTGCGTAATCTTGGCTCGTCGATCGGCGTCTCGGTCGTGACGGTGCTGCTGGTGCGCAACACGCAGATCAACCACGCCGAGCTTTCGGCCTTCATCAACCCGTTCAATCCCAATCTCTGGGCTGTCTCGCCGGCGGCCGCCGGCGGCGACCCGACGGCGCTGTCGCAGGTCGATCGCATGGTCAATCTCCAGGCGATGATGATCTCCTACGTCAACGACTTCAAAATACTGATGATGATGACGCTGGCCGCCATCCCGTTCGTGCTTCTGTTGCGCAAGCCGAAAACGGCACCGGCCGGCGGCGGCGCGCCAGCCGCCCATATGGACTGATGGAGCGGCCGCTCGCCAGGGGATGTCCGCCGGCGATATCTTTGCTACCTGCCGAGCACCAGCGACCAGTAGCGCAGGTTGGGGTCGCGGCCGTCACGGACATAGGCAAGCCCGAAGCGGCTGAAGTCCGGATCGAGTATGTTGCGCCGGTGTCCCTGCGAATGCATCCAGATATCGAACAGCTTCTGTTGGTCGAAGCGGCCGGCCGCGATGTTCTCGGCCGCGGCGCCGTGTACGCCGTTGTCCTTCATGCGCGAGGCGAAATCCTTGCCCCAGCCGGTGGTGTGGCTCATGTTTTCACGCTGCGCCATGTAGCCGGCCTGCTGGAGTGCTGCTTGCTCAAGCTGTGCGTCGGAAACAAGCGGCCCCAGCCCGGCGGTCGCGCGCAGGCTGGCCAGCGTGCCGGTTGCCGAGGAGGAGACCCCGGCGCCTTGCCCGGTCGGCAGCGAAACGGTGCCGCAGGCGGCCAGCCCGAGCAAGGCCGCGAGGCCGGCCGTCTTGAGCCAGGTGCGCCTATTCAGGTTCGCGATCCGGTCGCTTTCGAGTCTTGAAGTGGTCATGCCTGCCTGAGATAGTCGTGATCATGGCTTTTGCCGGGCAGGGTGATGAAAATCTGAAATCGAATGGCGGTCAGCCGCTTATTTCACAAGCGTGATGAGGCGGCCGGCATACATCTCGCGATTTCCGAACACGGCCGTGCAGTCGGTTTTGATGGACGAGTTGCCTGTCATCTGCACGGTCAGGCCAACAAGCCTCAGACAGTCGCCCTGACCGCTCATATCCGAGTTGCCGGCAAAGGAAATGGCCGCATCTGGCGCATAGACGAACCCGCTGATCACGGAATTCGCGCCGCCATTCAGCGTCAAGGCCGATGTGTTGCCATGGTTCTCGAAAATGGTGATGCCTGCGTAGGGGCCGCTGGTGGCCGGGGAAAGGTCCACCTTTTCATTGGCATTTATGTAGATCTGTGCGCCCTCCATCAGGAATATGGTGACGCCGTGGCCGGTCAGGCTGCCGTTGCCGCCCGGTTTCAAGGTCACGCCGCGCAAAATGTAGACGCCCGGGTTGAGCGTGATATTTCCCGACAATGTCTTGTCGCAATAGGTGCCGGGCGACAGCGTGTAGGTTTTGCCGTTCGGGACCGGCAGGCAGAATGTGTAGGGAGGAGGCACGATGTCGGCCAGGGGATCGAAGGACGCATATTGATGTTCGAGCGGCGCGCCGCAGGCGAGATTGGCACTGGGCGGTAAAAGCCCGGAAGTGCCGCCGACGGTCGAGACGCAACCCGCCGAAACCTGAGCGGAACCGCCTCTGCTGACGGCATCGGACGCGTCCGAGTTTGCCGCGATCACGCAATTGCTCATGGCGACGTCGGTCGAGCCCTGCAGGCTTGCCGCGGCCGACGCATGCGGATCGAGCGCCAGCACGCAGGCCTGTGCACCCGGGTGCATCTTGACCGTCGCCGACCGGTGAGCTGGCCAGGGGGCCGCGCCATTGATGAAGCTCGGACGGTTGATGCCTGACGAAAGCGAGATGTAATAGGCGCTCGGGTCGCCGCTGGCTGTGGCCGAAAAAGCGGAGATGCTGTCTGAATATTCCTGTTGATCGGCGACGCTCATATTGGCCGCAAAGAATGTCAGCCCAAGCCCTTGGACATCACTCGCGCTCATGCTGGGCAGGTACTTCGTGCCGACGGCAAGCCCAGCCGCGTCCAGCGAGTTCTGCAATTGCGCGGCGTCATCGCTCGTGCCTGTCAGGTCGAGGGTGCCGGCGACGACGGCCATTATCGGCAGCAGCGCTATGGCGGTCGCCATGGCAAAATTGCCGTGCTCCGAAGACCAGAAGCCCTTCAACGTGAACATCGCCCCTCGCCACGGTTTGAAAAGCTCAGGTGATACACCTTGGGGTCTCTACGAGTAATTTAAGCAATAGCTAAAATGCATAGATTCTAAGATGAACTCGGTGGTTCGCCAAACCAAGGCCGCCCAGCAGGCATAACGAGACGCGGCGACAATCCCGGGAAGATCGGATATGATGCCAGCGTTCTTGAAGTGGCAGCTACGGGCGGCCACCCTAGGCGGTGACCGCCCCCCGAGAAAAACGGAGGTAGGTTATGGCCGGCTTTCATGTCATGGCGGACGCGCACGGGATGCATGTGCAACCCGCGGTCCGCCGCATTTCCACGCCAGACCTCTGGGACGCATTGAGACTTGGCGCCGAGGACTTCTGGGCCAAGCCCTCGCATTACGTGTTCCTGTGCCTGATCTATCCGGTTGTCGGCCTGATCCTGACGCGGTGGACCTCCGGCTCCAACGCCATCCAACTCGTCTATCCCTTGATGTCGGGCTTTGCCCTTGTCGGCCCGTTCGCCGCGATCGGGCTCTACGAGATCAGCCGCCGGCGCGAGCTCGGCATGAATACCAACTGGCGGCACGCCCTCGACGTGCGCCGCTCACCGGCGCTGCCCTCGATAGCGGCCATCGGCATCATGCTGTTCGCGCTGTTCCTGCTGTGGCTGTTCACGGCGCAGTCGATCTACACCAGCCTTTTTGGCAGCGAGCCGCCGGCTTCGGTCGGGGCCTTCCTGCGCGATGTGCTGACGACCAAGAAGGGCTGGACACTGATCCTTCTCGGCAACGCGGCCGGCCTGGTCTTCGCGGTGGTCGTGCTGGCGACCACGGTCGTTGCCTTCCCGCTTTTGCTTGATCGTGACGTCGGCGCCGTTTCGGCGATTGAGACCTCGGCCCGGGCGGTCATGGCAAATCCGCTGCAGATGGCGCTCTGGGGTCTGATTGTCGCGGTGCTGCTGGTGATCGGCTCTATCCCGCTGTTTGCCGGTCTCGCCGTCGTCATGCCGATCCTCGGCCACGCGACCTGGCACCTCTACCGCAAGGTGGTCGAGCCCGCGCAGATCCGGCCCCCGCGCCGTCCGATGTGAGCAAGTGTCCGGCCCGGTCAACGCGGTCAAAGGACAAACCGAAGCCTGGCTGACGATGGGCAAAGTGTTGGATTTGCTCAAAGGAGTTGGCCTGGCGTGCCTTTGTCTTGCCGGCGACTTCGATGCGGCGCCCGCCTGGGCCGACGAGATGGTGCAATTTGAAAGCGCGGCCGTGAAGCCGACGCCGTTTCAGGAGCGCAATGCGCAGGAAAGAGGCGAGACCACGAAGTCTGTTCCCGGCATTCCGCTGCGAGGATATCTGACACGCCCTCCGGGTGAGGGGCCGTTCCCGGCTATAGTCGCTCTGCACGGATGCGCTGGTGTGCTTGCGAATGACAGGCAGGTTTGGCCGCAGCGGCTGTCTTCCTGGGGTTATGTTGTTCTCGTTGTCGACAGCTTCGGCACGCGCGGCACAAAGGATACCTGTCACAGCCTGCTCTCCGATCGCGTCTATGACGCCTACGGCGCCCTGGAGTTTCTGTCGAAAGCCAGTTTTGTCGACCCGCGACGCATCGCATTGATGGGGTTCTCCGCCGGCGGCATCGCAACGCTCGAGGCGGTCCAGCTTCGTGGCGCAGAGCGGCTGATGCAGCACAAATTCAGCGTGGCGATCGCCTACTATCCGAACTGTTCGGTGGCGAGCGGTAACATGGCTGTGCCGACATTGATCCTGATTGGAGAGCTTGATGATTTCAGCCCCGCCCAGAAATGCCGGGAGATGGTGGCGCAACGCAGGGACAAGGGAAGCCCGGTGCAGCTAAACGTCTACGAGGGTGCCCGGCACGCGTTCGACGCCGAGGAGTTCAAGACCGGCGTCGAGGCCTACGGCCACCGGGTCGAGTACAATGCGGCTGCGGCCGATCGATCGGAAAGCGACGTGCACGCCTTCCTGAAGCAGGCCTTCGGCGATTGACGCCAGGCGGCCTCAACGCTGCGCGTCGGTCGCCATCTTCAGCGCCAACGCCGTCAGCACGGTTCCCATCATCCAGCGCTGGATCACCAGCCATAGCGGCCGTCCGGCGAGGAAGGTGGCGATCGAGCCGGCGGTCAGCGCGATGATGGCATTGACGCTGAGGCTGATCGATATCTGCGTCGCGCCCAGCACCAGGAGCTGCGACAGGACATGGCCCTTGCCGGGACTGATGAACTGCGGCAGCAGCGACAGATAGAGAACGGCCACCTTGGGATTGAGCAGATTGGTCATCAATCCCATGGCGAACAGCTTGCGCGGCCGGTCCTTCGGCAGGTCGCGCACCTGGAACGGCGAGCGCCCGCCGGGTTTCACCGCCTGCCAGGCCAGCCACAGGAGATAGAGCACGCCGGCAAAGCGCAACACGTCATAGGCATAGGGCACCGCGATCAGCAGCGCCGTGATGCCGAACGCGGCCGACAGCACGTAGAACAGGAAGCCGACCGCAACGCCGCCAAGCGAGATCAGTCCGGCCTTCGGCCCTTGCGACAGCGAGCGCGAGATCAGGTAGATCATGTTGGGGCCTGGCGTCAGCACCATGCCGAGGCAGACCAGCGCGAAGGCGAGATGGTTGGCGGTGTCGGGCATTGTTCGTTCCCCAGCGTGCCGCGATGGATGAGGGACCGCGCGGGCGGTCAATCTGTGCCCGTCACGGCGGGCGTCTGCAAGGGCTTGACGCCGCCAGGCGTTGCGCCAGGAACGATCCTGGTTAGCCGACCACGCGCAGGTTCGACAGTTCGTTGCCGATTTCCTTGAAATCGTTTGCCAGGCTGGCGCCGGTCGCATTCCAAAACAGCTTCGCCGGTTTGCTCGGATCCGTCGCATCCTTGCGGAAGCGCGAATTCGACGAGCAGGATTTCAGCGCATCGATCGCCAGCTTGTCGCTGGCCTTCGTCGTCGACAGGTCGAGCGCCACCGTCATCACCATGATGTTGGCTGCCTTGGCGTTGTTGCAAAGCGTGGCCATCTGCTCGTTGAGCGCGTTGGTGTAGTTGCCGTTCGAATAGTCCAACTGACCGATGGCGCTCGACGTGCCCATGAACAGGCGGCCGACCGAAGTGCCGTTGTAACCGGGGTTGAGATAGCCGTAGGACGCATAGGTCGATTTCGAATTGGCGGGATCCGAGTAGCCCAGCGAGGAAGGTGTATAATAGGTGTTGGCGCCGTCGGTCAGCACGATCACCACCTTGTCGTTGCCTCTTTCGGTTTCTGGGCGCCCTTGCGTGAGCGGCTCTCCGCTCGAAACCACCCGCCAGCCCCAGGCCATGCCCTCGGGGACGTTGGTGCCGCCATTCGGCTGCATCAGGTCGATCGCCGCCTTGATCGAGGTGAGCCCGTCGGCGACGCTGACATCGGTCAGCGGCGTGATCGGGTTGGTGGTGCAGCTGTAATTCGGCCCGTTCCCGGCGGGCAGCGCCGGCGCATCGATCGGCCGCGGCTGGAAATACTTGGCCATGTTGCGCAGCCGCGATTGGCCGCTGCTGCTCGATGGATCGTCGTTCCACCAGCTGTTGACGGCGCCATAGGTTGCCGGCGCGGCCTCGTCGGGATCCTGGGTGAGCTTCCAGTGATTGCCCGGTTCGTCGGGGGCGAACATGGGCACGAACATCGTTGCCGGATCGCCGACGCCGATGCCGGTGTTGGCCGAGCCACCGGACGGCGTGGCGTCGTTGATGTTGTAGGGGTAGGGCCTGGCCTCGACGCAGCCTTGCCAACTGGCGAACGGACCATAGGAATCGATATAGTCATATTCGTCGTGGCTGCTTTTGCAGGTGTTGTTCGAATTGTATTGGTCGCACACGACCCGTTTGCTGTTGACGACCCGCTCGTGGTTGGTGACGACCTGCATGTCGCGGTAGAGCGAGAACCGGGTCAGCATCTGGCCTTCCCCGGTTCCCCAGCCGGTCCCGCGCTTGTACCAGATGCCGTTGGTTTGCTGGGCGTATTTGTTGGCGGCGTTCAGCGTCGACCAGTCGAAATTCTCGTTCGACACCGGCGACAACCCTTCGGTGTCCATCCACGACGCGTTGCCATTCCCGGGGCCGACATTGACCGAGGCGGCAAAAGGCACGAGGCCGAATT
Source organism: Mesorhizobium sp. M8A.F.Ca.ET.218.01.1.1 (assembly GCF_004791165.1). Classification (GTDB taxonomy): domain Bacteria; phylum Pseudomonadota; class Alphaproteobacteria; order Rhizobiales; family Rhizobiaceae; genus Mesorhizobium. Next base: position 434,325 of record NZ_SRUZ01000003.1, read on the forward strand.
GCACCGGCTTGTCGACCTGCTTGATCATGATCGCCTGCTGGGCCAGCGTGTCGACCAGCTGCTTGGAAGCAGTCTTGAGAAGATCGATGCGCTTTTGCCCCGAGCCCGTGCCGAGCGTGGTCATCGATCCGGAATTGTCGAGCACCAGGGCAACTTCCAGCGTGTTCTTCAGCCGCACCTGCGAGCTGACGTTGAAGCTGAGCCTCTGGTTCGCATCGGTCGCCGATTTGCCGACGAATTGGGCGAAGGCGGGGTAGAAATAGGGTTTGTAGTTGAGCTGGGCGGTCATGGTGAGCAGGCCGCCGCCGCTGGTGTTGCTTGGCAAGATGACGTTGAGCGTCGCGCTGGCGGGATCGATATCGTTCAAATTGGCGTTGAAGAAGTCGAGCGCATAGGCTCTCAACTGGTCGTCGGTCGCACCTTCCGTCAGCCGGCGGGCCGTAGCGAAGTTGGCAGCGTCGAGCGCGTTCATCAACATCTGCTTTTCGCGGTTCATTTCCGTGAAGTCGACAGCGAGCGCCAGACCGCCCATCAGCGGCACCATCGCCACAACCGTCATAAGAGCATAGTTGCCGCGCCTGTCGCGGCGGAACTGACGCCAGATTTCATGCATGTCTTGAAGCGGCCCCCGCCGACGGATTCTCGGTCGGCGCGAGCTTCCCACAGAACGCTGAAGGACGGGTTTGGGAAACCGCTCTATTGCTTGGTTGGCGCTTCACCAACCGCTAACCAATCAAAGGCCGCGGCTTGCGCCGCAATTCGTGCCGATGCGGGTGAAAGCTGGTGACAGCATGGGCCGGTTCGGATAATTCGAACCGGCTGCGGCGAACCGTCGGCCGCCGCACCCGCAACGATCATACTGAAGGAAACGGCATGGCGGATTCGCCCGAAATCGTTGGCTCGCTCGAAGACGTGTCGAAAGCCTATTCGGCAATTCTCTGCGACGTCTGGGGCGTGGTGCACAATGGCGAGTGGCATTTTCCGGCGGCCGCGGCCGCGCTGGCGGCGGCAAGGGCGACCGGCATTCCTGTCGTTCTGATCACCAATTCGCCACGCCGCAGTGCCGATGTCGTGGCACAGATGAGCGTGATCGGCGTTCCGCCGTCAGCCTATGACCGTGTGGTGACCTCGGGCGACGTGACCCGCGACCTGATCGCGGAGGGCCCACGCAAAGTCTTCCACATCGGCGCCGACCGCGATTTGACCCTTTACGATGGCCTCGATGTCGAACTCGTCGAGGAATTCGAGGCCGCCGGCGTCGTGTGCACCGGGCTGTTCGACGACGAGGTTGAAAAACCCGAGGATTATACCGACCTGCTGCGCCGGTTGCGCGCCAGGAACTTGCCATTCATCTGCGCCAATCCCGATATCATGGTTGAACGCGGCGAACGGATCATCTGGTGCGCCGGTGCACTCGCACGCGACTACGCGCAGCTCGGCGGCCGCACGCTGATCGCCGGAAAACCCTATGCGCCGATCTACGAGGTCGCGATGAAGGAGGTGGCCGAGATCCTCGGCCAGCCGGTTGAGCGTTCGCAAATACTGGCGATCGGCGATGGCATGATGACCGACGTCAAGGGCGCGGCCGACAATGGTTTCGACGTCCTCTATGTCTCCGGCGGCATTCACGCCCGCGACTACGGCGATCCATCCCGGCCGGATCCGGCAAGGCTTGGGCTCTTCCTGGAGCGGCACGGCTATCGTCCGGTGGCCGTCATCGCAAGGCTGCAGTAGGTGGCAATGGTCGCGTTCCAGCATCTTGCGACAACCGCGCCGCTGCCCGCCGATCTGCGAGGCGGCGTCGTTGCGATAGGCAATTTCGATGGCGTCCACCGTGGCCACCAGGCCGTTCTCGAACGGGCATTGGCGGAGGCCAAGCGGCGTGGCGTGCCGGCCCTGGTGCTGACCTTCGAACCGCACCCGCGAACGGTTTTCAAGCCTGATTTGCCGCTTTTCGTGCTGACGCCGCCACCGATGAAGGCGCGGCTCTTGTCGCTGCTGGGCTTTGCCGCGCTCGTCGAGCAACCTTTCACGCGCGATTTCGCCTCGCTGTCGGCGGAAGCCTTCGTCACCGATGTGCTGGAGAGGACGCTGGGCATCACCCATGCCGTGACCGGATTCGATTTCCATTTCGGCAAGGACCGCCAGGGCGGGCCGGCCTATCTGATGGCTGCCGGCGAGCGCCATGGCTTCGGTGTCACACTCGTCGACGCCTTTCGCGACGAAGGCGCCGAGGTGGTTTCGTCGAGCCGCATCCGTGCCTTGCTTTGCGAGGGCGAGGTGGCCGGGGCCGCCGGTCTGCTCGGCTATCGCTTCACGGTGGAAAGCGAGGTTGTCGGCGGCCAACAACTCGGGCGAACGCTCGGCTTTCCCACCGCCAACATGAGGCTTCCGGCGGCAGCCACGCTCAAGGAAGGTATTTACGCCGTCCGCTTCCGGCGCGCCGACGGCACGCTGCACGACGGCGTCGCCAGCTTTGGCCGCCGCCCGACCGTCGACGACCATGGCGCACCGCTCCTGGAAACCTTCGTCTTCGATTTTTCCGGCGATCTCTATGGCGAGACTTGCGAAGTGTCGTTCTTCGGCTTCCTGCGCAGCGAGATCAAGTTCGACGGGCTCGATGCGCTGGTGGCGCAGATGAAGCGCGATGAAGCCGAGGCACGCGCGCTGCTTGGCGGCGTCAAGCCGCTGTCCAGCCTGGACGCCGCGGTGGCGTTCTGAAGCATGACCCCGAAATGGGGGAGGCGAGTTCCTACCTCTTCAATGCAAGACCGACGGCGATGAAGGTCCAGCCCTGGAAGATCAGGTCGATCGCCAGGAACAGTCCGAGCACCCACAGGCTGTTGACCGGCCAGCCCATGGCGATGATCAGGCCCGCGAGCACGCTGATGAGACCCGCCGCGACAATCCAGCCCCAGCCGCGCTCCGGGCGGTGGCTGTAGCCGACCCAGGCCCGCAGCGCGCCGGAAGCGACGAGCGCGACGGCCAGCAGGAAGGTCAGCACCGCCGAGGCCAGCAGCGGATTGTCGAAAGCGAAGAATCCGGCGACCGCATAAAGCAGTCCGCTGAGCAGCCAGTAGAAGAAGCGTCCCCAGGTCTTGACCCCGAAAGCATGCATGATCTCGATGATGCCGGCCACCAGCATCAGCCATCCAATGACATAGACGGAAGCCACCGTGGCGATGAACAGATTGCCGAAGGCGATGCCGCCGAGGATCAGCAGCACCACGCCCAGGCCGACGAACCATCCCCATTTGTCGCGCGTCTGGCCGATCGCGTTCTTCAGAGTATCGCCGTGCAAGGTCATGTCCATGCCTCCATTGAGGGCCGCCAGCATGCAAGGACGTTACCCTCGGCGCCAACCCGCGTCCAGCCGGTCGCGGACGCGATGGTGCAGGCAATGCGAGCCGGTTGTCTCGTCCTTAAATCAAATTTTACCAAAGCCTCGTCAAAGCTGTCGCCGTATCGCGTTAGTGGAGTGGCCATGAGTCCGGTCGGGAAGATTTCTGCAGCCTTGGCTACCGTCATGCTGGCTACGTCAGGCGCGGCCGAGGCCGGCGATGGCGCTTTCGGCTGGCTGTCCGGCGATTGGTATCTGACAGTCGGCGCGACCGGCATGGTGGCGCCCAATTTCGAGGGCGGCAAGAAGTACATGCTGAGCGCCCAGCCCATCATTTCGCTGGGCAAGGCCGGTCCCCAGGCGCGTTTCACGTCGCGCAACGACAACATTTCGCTGGCGCTCGTCGACGATGGCGGCGTCCGCGCGGGCCTGACCGGCAAGTACCTGTTCTCGCGTGACGACGGCGATGCCGACGAACTCAAGGGGCTGGACCCGGTGCGCTGGGGCGGCGAGGTCGGCGGCTTCTTCGAATTCTACCCGACGGACTGGATGCGCGCACGTGCCGAATTGCGGCACGGCATCCGTGCCCATAATGGCTTTGTCGCTGATATCGCCGCCGATGCTTTCTACGACGTCACGCCAACCGTCAGGATTTCGGGTGGCCCACGCGTGTCTTTTGCCTCGGCGAACTATTTCGATGCCTACTATGGCGTCAACGCGCAGGAAGCCGTGGCCTCGGGGCTGAGCCAGTACAATCCCGGCGGCGGCCTGAAATCCGTCGGCCTCGGCGGTGCCGTGACCTGGAAGGTGACCGATCCGATGACCGCCAGCCTGTTTGGCGAATATTCGCGCCTCGAAGGTCCGGCGGCCGATTCCAGCCTGGTCAAGGAGCGCGGCGACCGCAACCAGTTCATGGTCGGCGTGTCGACCACCTATCGCTTCGACTTCAAGATGTAAGTGAATCGAACGAGACGCTTTATTCCTGCGCTCTTCTCCGCTAAAAGCCCAGCAATGACGAGCTTTTCGCGCCTTCGCGCGCCGACGATACGAATTACCAGCCCGGTGTTCCCGGCAGCCTGAAGGCTGTTGGAGCAGCCGGGACTATTGCGCGCGGCCTCTCGCGCTTTTCCAGATCATCAAGGCATGTCGCCCAGAAGTGGCCCGGTTTGGGAAAACGGCATGCGTATAAAGTAAAATTCCAAGCCGCAAGCCACGTGGCCCGGCATGCACATGGCAGACCAATGACCGACCAAAACCAATCAACGATCGACTATTCCAAGACCCTTTACCTGCCGCAGACGGAGTTTCCGATGCGCGCCGGCTTGCCCGAGAAGGAGCCCGTGCTTGTCAAGCGCTGGCAGGACATGGACCTCTACCGCAAGCTGCGCGAGAGCGCGGCCGGGCGCACGAAATACGTGCTGCATGACGGCCCGCCCTACGCCAACGGCAACATCCACATTGGCCACGCGCTGAACAAGATCCTCAAGGATGTCATCACCCGCTCGTTCCAGATGCGCGGCTATGACTCCAATTATGTGCCCGGCTGGGATTGTCACGGCCTGCCGATCGAATGGAAGATCGAGGAACAGTACCGCGCCAAGGGCAAGAACAAGGATGAGGTGCCGGTCAACGAATTCCGCAAGGAATGCCGTGAATTCGCCGCGCACTGGATCTCGGTGCAGGGTGGCGAGTTCCAGCGGCTTGGCGTCATCGGCGACTTCAAGAACCCTTACACGACCATGGCCTTCCACGCCGAGTCGCGCATCGCCGGCGAATTGCTGAAATTCGCCATGTCTGGCCAGCTCTACCGCGGTTCGAAGCCGGTGATGTGGAGCGTCGTCGAGCGCACGGCGCTCGCCGAGGCCGAGATCGAGTACCAGGATTACGAGTCCGACACGATCTGGGCGAAGTTTCCGGTGGCCAATCTCGTCCTCGCCAGTGTTGTGGACGGGCAGCCGGCGGAGCTCGATCCGGACCTGAGCGGGCACTCGCTTGACCTGCTGGATGCCCATGTCGTCATCTGGACGACGACGCCATGGACCATCCCTGGCAACCGCGCCGTCAGCTATTCGCCGCGCGTCGCCTATGGCCTCTACGAGGTGACGGCGGCCGAGAATGCGTTTGGCCCGCAGCCGGGCGAGAAGCTGATCTTTGCCGATGCCCTGGCCGAGGAAAGCCAGGCCAAGGCCAAGGTCACGTTGAAGCGCCTTCACGGCATCAGCGCAGAACAGCTTGGAAATCTTGTGCTTTCGCATCCCTTCAAGGGCCTCGGTGGCGGCTACGAGTTCCCGGTTGCGATGATCGCCGGCGAGCATGTCACCGATGATGCCGGCACGGGCTTCGTGCACACGGCTCCCGGCCATGGCCGCGAGGACTTTGATGCCTGGATGGATGCCGCGCCGGCGCTGCGCCAACGCGGCATCGACACCGAGATCCCGTTCACCGTCGACGATGCCGGCTTCTTCACCAAGGACGCGCCGGGCTTTGGCCCGGACCGCGAAGGCGGACCAGCGCGCGTCATCGACGACAACGGCAAGAAGGGCAACGCCAACCAGGCGGTCATCGACGAACTGATCAAGCGCAACGCGCTGTTCGCGCGCGGCCGGCTGAAGCACAGCTACCCGCATTCATGGCGTTCGAAGAAGCCGGTCATCTTCCGCAACACGCCGCAATGGTTCGTCTACATGGACAAGGACCTCGGTGATGGCACCACGTTGCGCAGCCGCGCGCTGAAGGCGATCGACGAGACGCGCTTTGTCCCGGCCGCCGGCCAGAACCGTATCCGCGCCATGATCGAGGAGCGCCCCGACTGGGTGCTGTCGCGCCAGCGCGCCTGGGGCGTGCCGATCGCCGTCTTCGCCGACGAGGACGGCAACGTGCTGAAGGACGAGGCGGTCAACCAGCGCATCATGGACGCCTTCGAGGCGGAGGGCGCTGACGCCTGGTTCGCGCCCGGCGCCAAGGAGCGCTTCCTCGGCAATCACGATGCCTCCAAATGGCGGCAGGTGATGGACATTCTTGACGTCTGGTTCGATTCGGGCTCGACCCATGTCTTCACCCTGGAAGACCGGCCCGACCTGAAGTGGCCGGCGGATGTCTATCTCGAAGGCTCCGACCAGCATCGCGGCTGGTTCCACTCCTCACTGCTCGAAAGCTGCGGCACCAGGGGCAGGGCGCCTTACGACACCGTCGTCACCCATGGCTTCACCATGGACGAGGATGGCCGCAAGATGTCGAAATCGCTCGGCAACACGGTCGTGCCGCAGGATGTGATCAAGCAGTCCGGCGCCGATATCCTGCGGCTCTGGGTGGTGACGACCGACTATTGGGAAGACCAGCGGCTCGGCAAGAACGTGCTGCAGACCAACATCGATGCCTATCGCAAGCTGCGCAACACCATCCGCTGGATGCTGGGTACGCTCGCCCATGACGATGGTGAGGACGTGCCCCTGGAGACGATGCCGGAGCTGGAGCGGCTGATGCTGCACCGGTTGGCGGAGCTCGACGAGGTGGTGCGCCAGGGCTACGACGCCTTCGAGTTCAAGCGCATCACGCGCGCACTGCTCGATTTCATGGTGGTCGAGCTGTCGGCCTTCTATTTCGATATTCGCAAGGACGCGCTCTATTGCGATGGCCCGTCGAGCGTGAAGCGCAAGGCCTCGGTCCAGGTGGTGCGCCATCTCTTCGACTGCCTGGTGAGATGGCTGGCGCCGATGCTGCCCTTCACCATGGAAGAGGCCTGGCTCGACCGTCATCCCGATGCGGTCTCGGTACATCTCGACCAGTTCCCGCACATCCCTGCGAATTGGAAGAACGAGGCGCTGGCGGAGAAATGGCGCAAAGTCAGGCAGGTGCGCCGCGTCGTCACCGGCGCGCTCGAGATTGCGCGTGCCCAGAAGGTGATCGGCTCCTCGCTGGAGGCTGTACCGGTGGTCACGATCAACGACGCGGCGCTCGAGGCGGCGATATCGGACGTCGACATGGCTGAAATGGCGATCACCAGCGATCTGGTCATTGCCCATGGCCACGCGCCGCAAACCGCCTTTGCCCTCGACGATGTCAAGGGCGTCGCCGTGGTGGTCGAGAAAGCGGAGGATCGCGGACTGGTCAAATGCGCGCGTTCCTGGCGCTACACGGCCGATGTCGGGCAGGATCCGGAATTCCCGGATGTTTCGGCACGTGATGCCGCCGTGCTGCACGAGTTGAAGGCGCTGGGAAGGCTCTAGTGCCTGTCGCCCAAAAGTGCGTAGCGGTTTTGGGATAAACGACAGGCACCAGATCAAGCGCGTGCCTGTCGCCCAAAAGTGCGTAGCGGTTTTGGGATAAACGACAGGCACCAGATCAAGCGCGTGCCTGTCGCCCAAAAGTGCGCAGCGGTTTTGGGACAAATGACAGGCACCAGATCAAAGAAGTGCACAAATGCCACGCCGAACGGTGGAGATCTGGCCGCGCGTTGCCCTTAACGAGTGGTTGAGGTAAACACGCGAAACTCCGGAAGACAAATTGTCGCCGGATTTCCGTCGCAAGTGCTTGCACGATGGGGACCGGATACAAAGCCGGTGCGATCGAGAGGCTGTCTAGAGTGGGACTTTTTGGCATGACCGAGAGATATAACGCGCGCCTTGCGCTGTTGGCGCCGCTTGTCGTATCGGGCCTCGCTTTGTCCGGCTGCATGGGCTCTCCGACCTATGGCACCGACAAGACCGCTGCCGAACAGTTGGCCGGCGATCTGACAGGCGCCGTTTCCTTCGCGCCGAAGCACAAGGACCCGATCGACTACAAGCCGCGTCCCACTCTGGTGAAGCCGGCACCCGGCCAGAAGGAAGCGCTGCCTGCCCCGCAGGAAAGCATTCAGACGGCGAACGCCGGCTGGCCCGAATCGCCCGAGCAGCGCCGCGCGCGCCTGCGCGCCGACGCCACCGCGCACCAGAATGACCCAGCCTACCAGGCGGAGATCGTCGACGACGTGCAGACGGATCCGGCTTCGGTGAAAAGGGCGATGGCTGAATCAGGATCCAGCCACCCGCCGGCGTGGAAACCCGCCGATTCCGACAAGGGCCGCGCTGCCGAGATCCAGCGCCGCCTTGCCGAAAGCAAGCAGGGCGACCCCAACACGCGTAAATATCTCAGCGAGCCGCCATTGCCCTACCGTGTCGCCTCCGATGCCGCGCCGCAGAACGAACTCGGCGAAGACGAGTACAAGAAGGAGCGCCGCCTCAAGGCAAAGGCCGAGGGCAAGAAGGGCGGCTGGTTCGACTGGTTGCCGTCGCTGTAAGAACAGTCGCGCCGCCTTGTCGTGCGCGGCCTTGGCTCAGTCTCGACGCCCCCTGAAAAAATCCTTCAGCAGCAGGCGCGCTTCGGTTTCGGCCATGCCCGGATAGATATCGGGTGTGTGATGGCAGGTCGAAGAAGTGAAGAAGCGTACGCCGTTGACCACGGCGCCGCCCTTTTCGTCGGCGGCGCCGAAATAGAGACGGCGCAGCCTGGCGAAGGAGATGGCTCCGGCGCACATGGCGCAAGGTTCCAGTGTCACATAAAGATCGTGGCCGGTGAGCCGCTCGCTCGAGAGTTTGCCGCAGGCTTCACGGATCACCAGCATCTCTGCGTGCGCCGTCGGGTCGGCAAGCTCGCGCGTGCGGTTCCCGGCACTGGCAATGACCGTGCCGCCATTGGCGATCACCGCGCCGACCGGCACTTCGCCGCGCAAGGCTGCAGCTTCGGCCTCCTGCAGCGCCAGCGCCATGAAATCCGGCCTCTTCAAGCGGTTTGTCTTCCCATTATATCCTCGCCACCCGGCGGTGATCCTGTTATGGAGCGCATCAACCCGAAAATCGGACTCGATTTTCGGGAATGATCATGCGCCAAATCAAAAATGCTACAGCGTTCGTTGCGCGCCGAACGGATGTGCCACGCTGTAGCAGCGCAAACGGACAAAGGCCACATGGACGACAACGACAAGAAATCTCCGCGCAAAGGCGGCCCGGGCAGGAGTGGCCCGAAATCGGCAGGTGCACGTGGCCGCGACGCCAGCAAGGGCGGGAAGCCGTCCTTTGGTACGAAAAAGCCTTATGCCCCGCGTGGCGATCGGCCGATGGCCGCCGATGGGGACCGGCCGAAGCGGGACTTCAAGGGCGGTGACAGGCCGTTCAGCAAGGGACCGCGCCCAGAAGGCAAGCCTTACGAAAAGCGCGAAGGCCCGCGCAAGCCCTACGCGCCTCGCGGCGACCGTCCGATGGCGGCCGAAGGCGAGCGCAAGCCTTATGAAAAGCGCGAGGGGCCGCGCAAGCCCTATGCCCCGCGCGGCGAGCGTCCGATCGCCGCCGAAGGCGAGCGCAAGCCTTATGAGAAGCGTGAAGGGCCGCGCAAACCCTATGCCTCGCGTGGCGACCGTCCCATGGCGGCCGAAGGCGAACGCAAGCCTTATGAGAAGCGTGAAGGCCCGCGCAAACCCTACGCGCCGCGCGGCGACCGTCCGTTTTCTGCTTCGGCCGACGGCGGCGAAAAGCGCTTTGACCGTCCCAAGCGTGATTTCACAGATCGTCCGAAGCGGGATTTTGCTGACCGTCCAAAGCGCGACTTTGGAGGCGACAGACCCAAGCGTGATTTCGGTGATCGGCCCCAGGGTGCATCGGGCGGTGGTTTCAAGCCACGTCCGCGACCAGCCGAAGGAACCGAAGAAGCCGGCGAGCGCATCGCCAAGCGGCTGGCACGCGCCGGGCTCGCCTCGCGCCGCGATGCCGAGGAACTGATCGCCGCCGGCCGCGTCAAGGTCAATGGCCGGGTGCTGGCCTCGCCGGCGTTCAACGTCATGCCCAATGACATCATCCATCTCGACGGCATGGAAATCCCGCCGATCGAACGCACGCGCCTGTTCCTGTTCCACAAGCCGGCCGGCGTCGTCACCACCAACCGCGACCCCGAAGGCCGCAAGACCGTCTTCGACGTGCTGCCGGCCGAGCTGCCGCGGCTGATGACCATCGGCCGGCTCGATATCAACACTGAAGGCCTGCTGCTGCTGACCAATGATGGCGGCCTGTCGCGCGTGCTCGAACTGCCGGCCACCGGCTGGCTGCGCCGCTACCGCGTGCGCGTCCACGGCAAGGTCGAGGAAAGCGCGCTCGCCGGCCTGCGCGAAGGCATTGCCGTCGACGGCGTTTTCTACGGCGCCATCGAAGCCAGCCTCGATCGCGAGCAGGGCTCCAATGCCTGGCTGACGATCGGCTTGCGCGAGGGCAAGAACCGTGAGGTCAAGAACATCCTCGGCGCGCTCGGCCTCGACGTCACGCGGCTGATCCGCATCTCCTACGGCCCGTTCCAGCTCGAGGATCTCCCCGAAGGTCATGTGCTGGAGATCAAGGGCCGAGTGCTGCGCGACCAGCTTGGCGAGCGCCTGGTCGAGGAATCCGGCGCCAATTTCGACGCCGAGATAACAAAACCGTTTTCCAACCAGCCCATGCGGCGCACCGAAGTCCGCGAGGCCGAGCCCGAACGGCCGAAGTTTACGCGAGACGGCGAGCGACGGCCGATCGGCGAGGGCGGGCTGATCAAGAACCGCAAACGCCGGGAAGGCAGCCGCGACGAGGCGCTCGGCAAACTGTCGACGAGTCCCGACAGAGGCGAGAGAGCAGAAAAGAGCTTCGGCGATCGCGGTCCGCGACCGGAGCGTGGCGGCTTTGGCGATAAGCCGCGTGGAAGTTTTGGCGACAAGCCGCGCGGCGGATTCGGTGACAAGCCTCGCGGCGGCAAGAAATCCGAACGCGAGCAACGGCCGATCGAGCCGCCAGGCCAGCGCAAGGCCAATGTCTGGATGGCGCCGGGAGCCCGGCCGATCGGCAAGGGCAGGGCGGAGGCCGATGCGGCCAAGGCGGCCGAGAACAAAGCGCGCAAGGCCTCGTTCAAGCCGTCATATGGCAAGCCCGCCGACAAACCAGGCGGTGCGAAGCCATTCGGCAAGCCGCGTGGCGAGCGTCCAGGAGGCGCCGGTGGCGGTGAGCGGCCGCGCGGCGGCCCCAAGGGTCCCCGCACAAGATGAGAATCGTCGGCGGTGAGTTTCGCGGGCGTCCGCTGGCGACGCCCCGCAGCAGCGCTATCCGCCCGACGACCGACCGGACCCGCGAGGCCGTCTTCAACGTTCTGGCGCATCGCTTCGCCGGGCAAGTGGAGGGCGCGCGCGTGCTCGACCTGTTCGCCGGCACCGGCGCGCTTGGTTTGGAAGCCCTGTCGCGCGGGGCATCCTATGGCGTGTTCATCGAGGAATCGGCCGAAGGCCGGGGCCTGATCCGCGACAATGTCGAGGCCTTCGGCCTGACCGGACGCACCAAGATCTTCCGCCGCGATGCAACCGGCCTTGGCGAGGCGGGCACGCTGGCGCCGTTCGGTCTCGTCTTTGCCGATCCGCCCTACGGCAAGGGCCTTGGCGAGCGCGCCCTGCGGTCCGCCAAGGATGGCGGCTGGCTGCGCCCCGGCGCGCTCTGCGTGGTCGAGGAGACGGCGGCGGTTCCCTTCGAGCCAGGCCCGGGCTTTTCCGTGCTTGATGAGCGCAACTATGGCGAGACCGTCATCCGCTTCATCGAGGCTGCCTGAATAGGCCCGCTTTCAGCAGTGGCCTCTTTGCCGCCGCCTTTGACGGCAAGATGACCAACAATTCACTTTGCTTGTCGTCAGCGCCTTGCCTATCGTCGCTGCATGAAAACCGGAGCCATCGATGACATCCAGGACTGAATGGCTGCGGCCGGCGCTGCTGGCGACCTCGCTGGCCTTGTTCATCGCCGGCCCTGTCCTGGCCGACAGTTCTGCGTCGCCCAAGACTCTGCCGGCCGAGTTCAAGATCACGGATTTCCTGCTCGACAACGGTATGGAAGTGGTCGTCATTCCCGATCACCGCGCGCCGATCGTCACCCATATGGTCTGGTACAAGATCGGTAGCGCCGACGAGCCGCCGGGCAAATCCGGCATCGCCCATTTCTTCGAGCATCTGATGTTCAAGGCGACAGCTCATCACGCGGCCGGCGAGTTCGATCGCGCCGTCTCCGACATTGGCGGCTCCAACAACGCCTTCACCTCCTATGACTACACCGCTTTCCACGAGACGGTGGCGCCGTCGGATCTCGAGCTGATGATGAGCTTCGAAGCCGACCGCATGCGCAACCTCATCCTCACCGACGACGTCATCAAGACCGAGCGCGACGTGATCCTGGAGGAGCGCCGCTCGCGCATCGACAACAATCCGCAGGCCGTGCTCGACGAGGAGGTCGATGCCACACTGTGGCAGAACCAGCCATATCGCATTCCGGTCATCGGCTGGATGCAGGAGATGGAGCAGTTGAACCGCACCGACGCCGTCGCCTTCTACAACAAGTACTACCGGCCCAACAACGTCGTGCTGATCGTGGCCGGCGACGTCGAACCGGAAACGGTGAAGGCGCTGGCCGAGAAGACCTACGGCAAGGTGGCCCGCGGGCCGGATCTGCCGCCGCGGGTGCGCCCGGTCGAACCGGAGCAGAATACCAGGCGCACCGTCACGCTCTCCGACGCCCGCGTCAGCGTGCCGAGTTTCTCGACGCAATGGGTCGTGCCTTCCTATCACACCGCTAAGCCGGGTCAGGCCGAAGCGCTCGATCTGCTCGCCGAGATTCTCGGCGGCGGCAACCGCAGCCGGCTTTACCAGGCGCTTGTCGTCAAGCAGGGCATCGCTTCCAGCGCCGGCGCTTACTTCCAGGGCACCATGCTCGACGACACCAATTTCACCGTCTATGGCGCGCCGCGCGGCGACGCCAAGCTGGCCGATGTCGAAGCCGCGGTCGATGCGGAGGTGGCGCGCATCGCCAGCGACGGCGTCACATCGGATGAGCTCGAAAAAGCCAAGGACCGCTATGTCAGGTCGATGATCTTTGCCCGCGACAAGCAGGATTCCATGGCCAACATCTATGGCTCGACGCTCGCCACCGGCGGCAATGTCCAGGACGTGCAGCAATGGCCGGATCGCATCCGGAAGGTCACAACCGACGAGGTCAAGGCCGTTGCCGCGCGCTATCTTGTGCCGGCCCGCTCGACGTCAGGCTATCTCTTGCCGCAGCAACAGGCGGGGAATTGATGATGATGAACGAGCATCTCCGCGCTTTTCCTTCTCCCGCAAGGGGAGACGGGAAGGCCCTGCACGCCCTCGCGACCCTCTTTCTCTCCATCCTCTTCCTGGTCCTGCCGGCGCTTGCCGCCCGCGCCATGGAGATCCAGTCCGTCACCTCGCCGAAGGGCGTCACGGCCTGGCTGGTCGAGGACTATTCCGTGCCGGTTGTCGCCATCCGCCTCGTCTTTGGCGGCGGCTCGACTCAGGATCCGCCGGGCAAGGAAGGGCTGGCCAATCTGATGACCGGTCTGTTCGACGAAGGCGCCGGCACTCTCGATTCGGAAGCTTTCCAAATCAGGCTCGACGATGCCGGCGCCGAGATGAGCTTCGACGAGACCCGCGATGGCATCTACGGCTCCATGCGCATGCTGGCCGAACAGCGCGACGAAGCCTTCGACCTGTTGCGGCTGGCGGTCAACGAGCCGCGCTTCGATCAGGCGCCGATCGACCGCATCCGCGCCCAGGTCCTGTCCGGCATCATCGCCAACGAAAACGACCCAGACACGGTGGCGCAGAACCGATGGGCGCGCGCCGTCTATGGCGACCACCCCTATTCGCGCTCCGATCAGGGCACCAGGCAGAGCGTCGCCGCCATCACTCAGGCTGATCTCAAGGCCCTGCACAAGGCGGTATTCGCGCGCGGCGGCCTGCATGTCGCCGTGGTCGGCGCCATCGACGCCGAGACGCTGAAGAAGAAGCTGGACATGGTGTTCGGCGATCTGCCGCCGAACCAGGCGCTCGCCCCTGTCGGCGATATCGAGCCCAGGCTGGCGCAGCATATCGAGGTCAATTACGACCTGCCGCAGACCTCGCTGCAGCTCACGTGGCCCGGCGTGAAGCGCACGTCGCCGGATTTCTTCCCGGCCGCGCTGATGAACGAAATCCTTGGCGGCGGCACCTTCACCTCGCGCCTGTTCCAAGAGGTGCGCGAAAAGCGCGGGCTGGCCTACAGCGTCAATTCCTCGCTGGTAAACCAGGACCACGCCGACGCACTGATCGTCACCACCGGAACGCGTTCCGACCGCGCCGCCGAGACGCTTGGCATCGTGCGCGACGTCGTCAAGCGGCTGGCCGAGGACGGCCCGACCGAGGCCGAACTGGCGGCGACCAAGAAATATCTGATCGGTGCCTATGCCATCAACAATCTGGATTCGTCGAGTTCCATCGCCGCGACGCTGGTCGAGCTGCAGCTCGACGATCTCGGCATCGACTACATGCAGCGCCGCAGCGGTTACATCAACGCGGTGACGCTGGATCAGGTCAAGGCGGCGGCGAAGAAGCTGCTGACGGCGGAGCCGACCATCATGGTGGTCGGGCCTCCACTGGCGGGAGCCGGCAAGGGATGAGCCCGACCTTTGGCATCGCTTTCGGCGGCGGCGGCGCGCGCGGCCTGGCGCATATCCATGTCATCGAGGCGCTGGACGAGCTTGGCATCAAGCCGGTGGCGATAGCCGGCTCGTCGATCGGCGCCATCATGGGCGCCGGCATGGCCTCCGGCATGACCGGCAAGGATATCCACGACTATGCCCGCTCGATCCTTGGCCGCCGCGCCGAGGTGGCGAGCCGCATGTGGCGGGCGCGGCCGGGCACGATCGCCGAGGCCATGCAAAACGGCATCCGCGTCAGCCAGTTCAATGTCGAGCGCATCCTCAAGGCGTTCCTGCCCGAGGCCATTCCTGAAACCTTCGCCGAATTGAAAATCCCGCTGAAGGTGACGGCGACGGACTATTTCGGCCACAAGCTCGCTGTCTTCGACGACGGCGACCTGCACTCGGCCCTTGCCGCTTCGGCCGCCATTCCCGCCGTCTTCCGCCCGGTGACGCGCGACGGCAGGCTGCTGATCGACGGCGGCATCTACAACCCCGTGCCGTTCGACCTGATCGAGAAGGATGCCGACATCATCATCGGCGTCGACGTGGTCGGCGCGCCGGAAGAGGCCGACCGCAAACAGCCGACCTCAGTCGACCTGATGTTCGGCGCCACGCAGCTGATGATGCAGTCGATCATCGCCAACAAGCTGAAACAGTGCCAGCCCGACATACTGGTCCGCCCGGCGGTGTCCAAATACCGGGTGCTCGATTTCCTGAAGATCGACGCCTTGATGAACGAGACGGCGGACATCAAGGATCGGCTGAAGCGCGAGGTGGAGGCCGCAGTTGAACAGCGCTCCGCCAAAGCGAAAAAAAGAAGGGTTGCAGCCAAAGCGTGATCGCTATCAGCGACTACGTCTGCAAGACCGTGAGGGTTGTTTGTGCCGCCTCGGCGGTGAAGCAGTGCCGAGGGCTTACCCTCAGTCCTTCGCCCGCTCCACATAGGACCCGTCGGCGGTCATCACCACCACGCGGGTGCCAGGCGCGATGTGCGGCGGCACGGTGGTGCGCACGCCGTTGGAAAGCACGGCCGGCTTGTAGGAGGACGACGCCGTCTGGCCCTTGGTCGTCGGCTCGGTGTCGACCACTTCGAAGGTGGCGCGCTGCGGCAGCACCAGGGCGATCGCGATGCCGTTGAACTGCGACACCTGCACCGGCATGCCTTCCTGCAGATAGGGGGCTGCGTCGCCGACCACGGCTTCCGTCACCGCCACCTGGTCGTAGGTTTCCGGGTTCATGAAGTGATAGCCTTCGCCGTCGGCGTAGAGGAAGGTGTGCTCGCGCTCCTCGACATAGGCACGCTCCACCTGCTCGGTGGTGCGGTAGCGCTCCGACACCTTCACCCCGTCGCCGATGCGCCGCATGTCGAGCTGGGTCACGGGCGTGCCCTTGCCTGGGTGAATGTTTTCGGCAAAGAGGATCACATAAAGCTTGCCGTCCTTGTCGACGACATTGCCTTTGCGGAGCGAACTGGCGATGACTTTCACCACGGTTTTAAATCCTGCAAGAGTTGACTGGCGTTTGCCGGCTTGTGCGGCGCTGGATGGGGGCCTAGCGCATCTTGGCGCGAACCGCCAGCCCCCCAATGCGAACTGGCATGGGGCGAACTGGCATGGGGCGAACTGGCATGCGGGCGAACTGGCATGGGGGGCGAACTGACATGGGGCGCACCGCCATGCCTTCAATCCGCTCATGACCGCCGCGTCGCCCTGGTGGACGCCGCATGTCCATGCCGATCGCCGCCCGCGCCTTATGCTGCGCAACAAGCTGACGGCGGCCTTGCGCGACTGGTTCGCCGGTAACGACTTCATCGAGGTGGAGACGGCGGCGCTGCAGGTCTCGCCCGGTAACGAGGCACATCTGGCGGCTTTCGCCACGGAAGCGGTAGGGCCGGATGGCGTCCGCTCGCCGCTTTATCTCCACACCTCGCCGGAATTCGCCTGCAAGAAACTGCTTGCCGCGGGGGAGCAGCGCATTTTCAGCCTGGGTCCGGTCTACCGCAACCGCGAGCGCGGTCCTTTGCACCATCCCGAATTCACCATGCTCGAATGGTACCGGGTGGGCGAAACCTACGAAAGCCTGATGCGCGACTGCGCCGATCTGCTGGCGCTGGCCGCGACACGGGCAGGGGCCACGCGCTTTTCCTTCCGTGGCCGCGATTGCGATCCGTTCGCCAAACCGGAGCGGCTGACCGTGGCGGACGCCTTCAGCCACCATGCCGGCATCGATCTGCTGGCCACGGTCGCCGTCGACGGCGGCACGGACCGGGACGCGCTTCATGCCGCGCTGGTCCAAGCCGGCCTGCGCACAGCGCCCGACGACAACTGGGCGGATTTGTTCAGCCGCGTGATGGTGGAAAAGATCGAGCCGTTCCTCGGGCAGGGGCGGGCGACCATCCTGTGCGAATATCCGGTCGCCGAGGCGGCGCTCGCCCGTCCGAGCCCCGGGGATCCACGCGTCGCCGAACGGTTCGAACTCTATTGCTGCGGTGTCGAGCTCGCCAACGGCTTTGGCGAGTTGACCGACGCGGCCGAGCAGCGCCGGCGCTTTATCATCGAGATGGACGAGAAGGAGCGCATCTATGGCGAGCGCTACCCGCTGGACGAGGATTTCCTGGCTGCCCTTGCCATCATGCCGCAGGCCAGCGGCATCGCGCTCGGCTTCGACCGCCTGGCGATGCTGGCGACCGGCGCGCAGAAGATCGAGGACGTTATCTGGACACCCGTCGCGACATCTTGAACGAGAGCCGCTACCAGGCTCTCTTTTCAATGCGCGAAAACCTGCTCCAGTGAGCGAAAACCCTTGAATTCCAGGGCGTTGCCTGATGGGTCGCGAATAAACAGCGTCGCCTGTTCGCCGGGCTCGCCCTGGAAGCGGACCATTGGCCGCTCCAGCCAGTCTATGTCGTCGCGCGCTTCCAGCCGCGTCGCCAGGCGCTGCCAGTCATCCATTAAGAGCACGGCGCCGAAATGCGGAATCGGCACCAAAATGCCGTCGACCTTGCCGTCACTGGCGGCTTGCGCGGCCTGCGGCCGCAGATGCGCCGACATCTGGTGGCCATAAAGGTCGAAATCGACCCAGGTCGCCGACGAGCGGCCGATCGCGCAGCCCAGCACCTCGCCATAGAAAGTTCGCGTTTCATCGAGATCACGAACCGGAAAGGCAAGATGGAAAGGCGTCATGGCGAAGGCTCCAGATAGGCAAAAACTGCGGCGTCCGCTCCTGGCGGGCGCTTCGATGGCGATTTGGTCGCGACATCCTGATTGCCCTTCTGCCATTGCACAAGCGGCATTGGAACAATAGATGGTGCGGCAGCACCTGCCTTCCGGACAGGCTGAAGAAACAGGATCAAGTGCATGACCGACAAGCTCGACGCCGCGAAATTGACGGACCGCGTCGCGGCCCTGGTCGAGGCCGCCAAACGCGCTGGCGCCGATGCCGCGGACGCCGTCGCGGTGCGTGGCCGCTCGACCGGTGTTTCGGTGCGGCTTGGCAAGGTCGAAAACACCGAAGCATCCGAGGGCGACGATGTTTCGCTGCGGGTCTTCGTCGGCCAGCGTGTGGCCAGCGTATCGGCCACCGCCGCGTCCGATCCGAAGGCGCTTGCCGAGCGT
Source organism: Mesorhizobium sp. M8A.F.Ca.ET.218.01.1.1 (assembly GCF_004791165.1). Taxonomy (GTDB): domain Bacteria; phylum Pseudomonadota; class Alphaproteobacteria; order Rhizobiales; family Rhizobiaceae; genus Mesorhizobium. The sequence goes on from NZ_SRUZ01000003.1 coordinate 452,775, forward strand.
GCCGTTGCCATGGCCAAGGTGTCTCCCGAGGATCCCTACCAAGGTCTTGCCGACCCTGCGCTGCTCGCCAGGCAGACGCGCGACCTGGACCTGTTCGACGCGACCGAAGTGTCGGCCGACCAGTTGAAGGAAGCGGCCCTTGCGGCCGAAGCGGCGGCTCTCGCCGTCAAGGGCGTGACCAATTCGTCCGGCAGCAATGCCAGCGCCGGGCTGGGCGGGATGGTTCTGGCCACCTCGCACGGTTTTCTCGGCCAGTATGTCGCCTCGCGCTTTTCGCGCTCGGCCAGCGTCATTGCCGGCGAGGGCACCGGCATGGAGCGCGACTATGAATTCTCCTCGCGCCAGCATTTTGCCGATCTCGACGCGCCCGAGGATATCGGCCGCATGGCCGGCGAACGGGCCGTGCGTCGTCTTGGCGCGCGCAAGGCGGCGACCGGACCGGTCGACGTGGTGTTCGACCCGCGCGTCGCGCGCGGCATTGCCGGCCATATCGCCGGCGCCATCAACGGTGCTTCCGTTGCGCGAAAAACCTCGTTCCTGCGCGACATGATGGGCAAGCAGGTGGCCGCTGCCGCCATCACCGTCACCGACGAGCCGTTGCGGCGCCGTGGCCAGGCCTCGCGTCCATTCGATGGCGAAGGCGTCGAGGGCGAGAGGCTCCTGATGATTGAAAAGGGTGTCCTCAACCACTGGTTCCTGTCGACGTCGGCGGCGCGGGAGCTCGGCCTTGTCACCAACGGTCGCGGCGCGCGCGGCGGCTCCTCCGTCTCGCCGTCGTCGACGAACCTTGCCATCGAGGCGGGCGAGCGCTCGCCGGAGGATTTGATCGGCTCGCTCAAGACCGGCTTCTACGTCACCGAAGTGTTCGGCCAAGGCGTGGACATGCTCACCGGCGAATACAGTCGCGGCGCCTCGGGCTTCTGGATCGAAAATGGCGCGCTCGCCTATCCGGTCGCCGAAGTCACCATCGCCTCGAACCTGAAGACGATGTTCCTCAACATGGTGCCGGCCAATGACCTCGACCGCAATTTCGGCACCGCGGCCCCGACGCTCCTGATAGAAGGCATGACCCTTGCCGGAGCATGACCTGACCACTGCCGGTGCCGATCAGGACTTGCCGCTGCTGCGTGACGCCGCCCGCGAGGCCGGTCTTATCGCCATGCGCTACTTCGGCAACAATCCGCAGGTCTGGATGAAGGGCGGCACCTCGCCGGTCAGCGAAGCTGATCATGCCGCCGATGCGTATCTGCGCCAGACGCTGCTTGCGGCACGGCCGGATTATGGCTGGCTGTCGGAAGAGACGGCCGACGATCCGGCACGGCTTTCGGCGCGCCGCACCTTCGTTGTCGACCCGATCGACGGCACGCGCGGCTTCCTCGAAGGCCAGCGGACATGGTGCGTCAGCGTTGCCGTCGTCGAGAATGGCCGCACGCTCGCCGGGGTGCTCGAATGTCCGGCGATGGATGAGACCTACTCGGCGCTGCCCGCTCAGGGCGCCTTCCGCAACGACAAGCGCATCGCGGTGCGCAAGCCTGGGGACAAGGCTGAAATTTCAGGATTGAAGCAGTTGATCGACCTGGTGCCTGCCGCCTGGCAGCAGCGGCTGCAGCGGGCACCCTACATCCCCTCGCTCGCCTACCGCCTGGCGATGATCGCCAACGGGACGCTCGACGCAACGTTCGTCAAGCCGAACGCGCATGACTGGGACATCGCAGCCGCCGATCTCATCCTGCGCGAGGCGGGCGGTCAACTGCTCGACCCGAATGGCCGCGCGCCGCTCTACGCCGGCGAGGTGATCCGCCACGGCGCGCTCGCCGCCGGCAGCGGGGACCTGCTGGCGGTGCTTGTCGATGTCATCGCCGGGCTGGATGCCTGAAAGCGTTTTCGAAGGTTCCAAAGTCGGCGGCTTTGGTCTAGACCTGTCACAAACTCACGATATGTGAAGGACCGACATGGCCGCGGAAGACGGAAAGAAACAGCTTTTGCATCTGGTGTTCGGCGGCGAACTCAAGAAGCTTGGCGGTACCGAGTTCAGGGATCTCGACGCGCTCGACATCGTCGGCGTCTATCCCGACTATCAATCCGCGCACACTGCGTGGAAAGCCAAGGCGCAAGCCAGCGTGGACAATGCTCATATGCGTTATTTCGTCGTTCATCTGCACCGCCTGCTGGATCCTGATAGCAAGGCCGCCGGTTGACCTCGATGGAGCATGATCTGGCGAAACAGCCAGCCAGCGAGGCCGCGCCCACGGGCAGGGGCGGCAGCCGCACGACCAAAGCCTTCTGGCGCCGCATTCGCGAGCCGCTCGCGCAGTCTCGATTCGTCAAGAACGCCATTGCCAGCCTGCTCGCGCAGTTCGTGCGGCTGGTTCGCCTGACCAGCCCCCTGGTCGCCGGATCGGCGCGCTTTTCGGGCGGCGCCTACGCCGAGTTCGAGCCGGGTATCATTGCTCTGTGGCATGGCCAGCATCTTTTGACACCGGCCTATTACCCCAAGCGCAAACCCCTGGTTGCCATGGTGTCGCGCAGCGCTGATGCCGAACTCAACGCGCTGATGCTGGAGAAGTTCGGCATCGAGGCGGTGCGCGGTTCGGGTGGGCGTGACAATGCCAGGCATCTGGACAAGGGTGGGGCCAAGGCGCTGATCGCCCTCAAAAAGTCGCTCACCGCAGGCAAGAACGTTGCCATGATCGCAGACATTCCCCACGGTACCCCGCGCGATGCAGGGCTCGGCATCGTTCTCCTGGCTCGCCTCTCCGGCCGGCCGCTCCTGCCCGTCGCCATAGCCACCAGCCGCCGCAAGGTGCTGGAAAAGAGCTGGGACAAGACCACCATCAACCTGCCCTTCGGCCGCTCCGCCGTGACCATCGGCGCGCCGATCTTCGTGGCGGCGGATGCCGACGACGCCGAAATGGAACGCAAGCGCCTGGAAGTGACGGCCGCCCTCAACGCCGCGACCGCCGAGGCCTACCGTCTCGTGGACGGTCCTCGATGAGCGGCCGCTGGGCCCGCACCATGCTGTCGGCATATCGATTTGCCGGCGCGGCCGCCTATCCGCTGGTCGGACCCTATGTCGCCTGGCGCACTTCGCGCGGCAAGGAAGACCGCAACCGCCGCCGCGAGCGCTACGGCGTCGCCGGCCGGCCGCGCCCCGAGGGGCCGGTGATCTGGATCCATGCCGCGAGCGTCGGCGAGACCTTGGCCGTCGTGCCGCTGGTCGAAAGCATCCTCGACTACGGCGTCAACATCGTGCTGACGACCGGCACGGTAACCTCCGCCCAGGTCGTCGACGAGCGGCTCGGCGACCGCATCATCCACCAATATGTGCCGCTCGATCTGAAGCCGGCGGTCAGCCGCTTCCTCGATCACTGGAAACCGGATCTGGCGATCATCGCCGAATCCGAGATCTGGCCGATGACCATCCTCGAACTCGGTGCTCGCCACGTGCCGCAGGTGCTGGTCAATGGCAGGCTCTCCGATCGCTCGTTCACGTCGTGGAAGAAGCGGGCCAACATCGCCGAGGCGCTGTTCGAGAATCTGGCCCATGTCGTTGCCCAGTCCGACGTCGACGGCGAGCGGTTTCGCGCGCTCGGCGCCCGGCCGGTCACGGTGTCGGGCAACCTCAAGGTCGACACCAACCCGCCTCCGGTCGACGATCGCGCGCTCGGCATTTTGCAGCGGCAGATCGGCGATCGGCCGACCTGGGCGGCGATCTCGACCCATGATGGCGAGGAAGTGGTCGCGGCGGAAGTCCACGCGACGCTGCACAAGCGTCACCACGGCCTTTTGACGATCGTCGTTCCGCGTCACCCCGATCGGGCCGAAGCCCTTGCCGCGCAGATTTCCGGCATGGGGCTGAAGGTCGCGCGGCGCAGCAAGGGCGACCGTATCGGACCCGACACGGATATCCTGCTTGGCGATACGATCGGCGAAATGGGCTTGTACCTCCGCTTGACCGAAATCGCTTTCGTCGGCCGCTCGCTGACCTCCGAAGGCGGCCAGAATCCGCTCGAGCCGGCCATGCTCGACACCGCCGTTTTGGCCGGGCGCAACGTGCAGAATTTTCGCGAGGCCTATCAGCGCCTGCTCGACAGCGGCGGCGCCAAGCTGGTGCGCGACCGCGACATGCTGGCTGGCGCCGTCAATTTCCTCCTGACCAACGAAGTGGCGCGCCACGAGATGATGGCGGCGGGGATCGCGACCGTCGACGAGATGCGCGGCGCACTGGCACGTACGCTCAAATCGCTCGAACCATATATCCAGCCGCTGGTGGTCAAGGCGCGCCTGAAAGGCGCGAACGGGCGTTAGCGTGGCCACCGAAGCACCGCCCTTCTGGTGGGAAGAGCCGGACTGGAAGGTCCTGGCGCTGTCGCCGCTGTCGACCGTCTACGCGCTGGCCGCCGGCCGCGGCATGCGCAGGGCCCGGCGCGAGAAGATCGACGCGCCGGTTTTGTGCGTCGGCAATTTCACCGTTGGCGGCACCGGCAAGACGCCGGTGGCGATCGCGCTCGCCCAACAGGCCAGGCGCATGCAGCTGAAGCCCGGTTTCCTGTCGCGCGGCCATGGCGGCTCCTTTGCCGAGCCGCATGTCGTCGATATCAGCCATGACAGCGCCAGACATGTCGGCGACGAACCGCTGCTGCTGGCCGAACATGCTCCGGTGGCGGTGACGCCCAATCGAGCCGCCGGCGCCCGGCTGCTGCTGGAAAAACACGGCTGCGATTTCCTGATCATGGACGACGGCTTCCAGAGCGCGCGCATCCATATCGATTATGCGCTGGTCGTCGTCGATGCCCGTTACGGGATCGGCAATGGCCGCGTCATCCCGGGCGGTCCTCTCAGGGCCAAGATCGTCGACCAGCTGGTCTTCACCAGCGGGCTGCTCAAGATGGGCGAGGGCACCGCTGCCGATGCCGTGGTCCGCCGGGCAGCGCGTGCCGGCCGGCCGATCTTCGAGGCCCACACCGAGCCGAGCAGCAAGGCCGGGCTTGCTGGAAAGCGGTTTCTGGCCTTTGCCGGTATCGGTCATCCCGAAAAGTTCTTCGACACGGTGCGCGAGGCCGGCGGCGAAGTGATCCTGTCCAGGCCCTTTCCGGATCATCACTTCTACGCGGAGGACGAGCTCGCCGAACTGGCCGCGACGGCGCGGACCGAAGGCCTAGGGCTGATCACCACCGCCAAGGACGCCGCCCGGTTGCGCCACGGCGCCCCGCGGGATTTTCTCGACCGTCTTGACGTGCTGGAAATCGACACCGTGTTCGAGCTTGATCACGTGCCCGAACGCATCATCGAGGAGACGCTCGATGCCTGGCGGCAGCGCAAGCTGAAAGGCTAGCCCCGTTTGCGCAACTCCGGGTGCATCTCGATTTCGCGGCGCAGCGAGGCAGTGGCGTTCACATAAGGCTCCTGCCTGGCGACGCTCCAATATTTCAGCTCGTCCAATGGGATGTTTTCGCCCGTCACCGCGCAGCGCACGAACGAGCCGGGGCTGGTGACCTGGAAATCGCCATCGAGGTAGCGGATGCGGGCTTCCTTGCCGCCGGGGCCTTCGAAACGGTTCATCATGCAATGGCACTTGAGTTCATCGGGATTCAATCGCCATAAATCGTCGGCAAGGTCAAGCTTGGCGCAATGCTCATGTAATATTGCCCTATGGCACAATGGTTGTCAGGAAGCGCCATGGACATCGCCAATGCAAGCGTGCCGTCTTTGCTGAAAGAAGCGCTCACGCCCCAGCCGGTTCCTTCGCCCAAGGCCGATCCGGCGACCGCGGCGCTGGTCAAGGAGCTCGTCCAGCCGCCGGCGCCCGCTATGGTGCAATCGGCGCAGTTCGCCACCCAGGTGCTGCAGAGTTCGCTGCCGCGACCGGCCGCTCAAACCTCGCAACGCCTGTCGTCCTCCGAGATCGAGGATGCTTACCGGGCCGTCATGGAACCTGACGCCGTCCACCATGCACCGGCCCGAGCCTCGGCGGGTGGGGCAGGGGCGGATACCGATCAGGCTTCGCGCGGCTTCGCGCCGTCGCAGACAACGGCCACCGACAGCACACCCAAACTGGCGCCGGCCCTGTCCACATTTTCGCCGGCCGTCGCTTCCGCGGCGGTCCTGGTCGCGGCCAATGCCAACGCGCCGCAACCGCGCGGCGCCTCCATCCGTCCGGCTGGCCATGCGCCACGATCCGAGCCAGCTCCGTTGTCGCTGTGGACCATATCGATCGTGACGGCCATCGTCTCGGCCGTGACCACCATGATCGTGCTCTTGCTGTTCCGTTAGGCAGGGTTCACGCGATTTCCGACAGGGAGCCGCCACGCATTTTCCCCTGGGGAATTGCACTGAAGTACATATGTCCTGAAAGCGGGCCGGCGATGGCCGGATGCCTTCGAGCCTAATCGTCATCCTGCAGGAAAGCTTCCAGCCTTGCCGAAGCAAGCCCGGCCTGTTCGGCAATGCGCCTGGCGAGATCGGCGGCGGCCGCGCGCGGCCGGCCGACCGGACGATCCAGCCAGTAGGAAACCGGATTGAGCGTGGTGCGATCGTCGACGGCGACGAGGCGCCCCGATTCTATCTGGTGCTCGGTGAGCGGCGGCCGGGCCAGCGCGATGCCGAGGCCATGGGCTGCTGCATCGAGTACCAGATTGTAGTCCTCAAAGCGGCGGTCCTGCGGGCGCGGCCGGTAGTCCACGTCCTGCGCGGCGAACCAGGCACGCCAGCCCGACGCGTCGGAATCGTTGATCAGCGGGAATTTGAGCAGCCGGGCCGGGTCACCACCGCCGATCTCCCGTGCAAGGTCTGGCGAGGCGATCGGGAAGAGATGTTCCTCGAACAGTTGCACCGAGACGCGGCCCGGGATGCGGCCGCGACCGCAGCGGACCGAAAGATCGATGCCTTCGTCGGCGAGATCGGCCTGACGGTTGTCGACGTCGAGCACGATGCGCAGGCGGGTAGGGTCGTTTTCCAGCGTTGCCATGCGCGGCATCAGCCATAGGCCGCTCACCGATGGAATGGAGGCCAGACGCACCACCGCGGTGCCACGCGGCTCCACCCAGCGGTCCGAATCGACCGAGATCAGGGCGAAAGCTTCGGTGGTCCTGAGATGCAGGCGATTGCCTTCGTTGGTCAGCGTCACGCCGCGCGCGCCACGTTCGAACACCTTCAGACCAAGCCAGTCCTCGAGCTTGGCGATCTGCCGGCTGACGGCGCCATGGGTAAGGTTGAGCTTTTCGGCGGCGGCCGAAAAGCTTCCCGTGCGCGCCGCGGCGTCGAAGGCGCGCAATGTCTCCAGCGGCAGCATAGTGTTCGAGCTGTGATCCATGCTCACAGGTGACCCTCGATTTGGTCGTTTGTCAATCGACCCGGAAAGGCGTTTTCTGCTCTCGAAACTCGAAGATTCCGAGGGCACAGAGATGAGCACGACGACAGGCACGTTGAATTCGACACAGCGGATGGACACCACGGCCGCCATCGCCGTGGCGCTGACGGTGATCGGCTGGGCTTCCGCCTTCCCGGCGATCCGTGCCGGACTCGCCACCTTCCAGCCGCTGGAGCTTGGCGCCCTGCGCTTTGCTATCGCCGCCGTGCCGGCGGCGATCTACCTTGCCGTCAAGCGCCCGGCACTGCCCCGGATCGGTGATTTGTGGCGCCTCGCCTTCGGCGGCGCCATCTTCGTCGCGCTCTACACCGCGATGCTCAATTTCGGCGAACTGACCGTCTCGGCTGGAGCCGCCGGCTTCATCATCAATGTCAGCCCTATCTTCACCGCCATCATGGCGATGGCGCTGCTTGGCGAGCGTTTCTCCGGCATAGCCTGGATCGGTACGGTCATTTCCTTCGCCGGCATCGGCATCATTGCCATCGCCGACGGGCATGGCCTGCATTTCAATGCCGGCGCGCTGCTGGTGCTCGGCTCGGCACTCTGCTCGGCCGTCAACACCATCGTCCAGAAGCCGCTGTTTGCCCACCATCATCCGCTGACCATCGCGGCGTCCAACATGGTGCTCGGCGCGCTCTGCCTGGCGCCCTTCCTGCCCGCCGCTCTCCAGCAAGCCGCCGTCGCCAACACCGCCGGCCTCGGCGCCGTCATCTATCTCGGCATCGTGCCAAGCCTGATCGCCTATGCGGCCTGGGCGACCGCGCTGTCGCGCCTGCCCGCGGCGCGTGCTTCGAACTTCTTGTACCTGGTCTCGCCGATGTCGGCGCTGATCGGCTTCTTCTGGCTGGGCGAAGTGCCGACGCTGCTCGGCATCCTCGGCGGCGCGCTGGCGCTCGGCGGCGTTATCGTGGTGAATTTGAAACGCTAAATCAAAAGGTTGCGGTCTTTCCCTGACTCGTATCAAGAACCGCGGATTTCATCGCCAGTTGACGGCCGCCCCAACGCAAGGCAACCGTCACGTGGTCTTGGCGGATTGTCATCGCGGAGCGCAGCGAGGTTGGGATGGGAAGACGTTTTATCTCAACGGTCGTTTGCTTGTTGCTGCTCAACGCAAAAGCCGTTGCGGGTTGGTATCACGTGGAAAACTACGAGGGTTTCCTCGGGTCGTCTCCTATCCATTTCTCCATACAGACATATGACAGCTTGGGCAGCGCGCCAAGGGTCGATGGAAGCTACTTCTACGACGCGAAGCAAATCCCGATTGCGCTGTATGGCATCGTCAGCGGTACCAGGTTCGTACTGTGCGAGATTACAGACGATAAGGAGCTTTATCGGATAATGGTGCAGGGACCGAGACCCCCTGTCGACACCACGAGGTGCCCGTTCTCCCTTGACCTCAATGAAGGCGTTGCGACAGGAAGCTGGAGCAAGGGCACGGATAGATATCCCGTCACCCTCAAGAAAATTGCGAGCCTGGATGACACCGGCGAGGGAAAGATCGACGGCACCGTCGAGATTCCGTTCTGGGCGCAGACAGCCACCGACAGGTTCTCGGGAGTTTACACGAATACCAGCGCCGGCCTTTGCATGGAAAAAATGCAGGTCATCAAAAAGAGCAGCCGCAAGGTTGTCCAGGAAATTGCCTTCGCCGATGACGACGCTTGCAGTGCCGGCATGCTGATGACGACCATCTACATGAACGTCGAGAAATGGGTGGAGCGAGGCAAGGACATTATTTCCGTGAATTTTCGAGGCGGCGGCGCCGGAACCGCGGTCGATTACGTCTTCAATTCACGAACAAGGAAATATCAGCAGAGCAAGTGAGGACTGGGCCGTTGAAACCGGTTCACCGCCGCCCGAACAGCCGCTCGATGTCCGCCAGCTTGAGTTCGATATAGGTCGGCCGGCCGTGGTTGCAGGTGCCCGAGCCGGGCGTCGCCTCCATCTGGCGCAGCAGCGCGTTCATCTCCTCGGCCTTGAGCAGCCGGCCGGAGCGCACCGAGCCGTGGCAGGCCATGGTGGCCGCGATCGTGTCCAGCCGTTCCTTGAGTGTCTCGACCGTATCGTTGTCGGCGATTTCGTCGGCGAGGTCGCGCACCAGTTGACCGACATTGGTTTCGCCCAGCATCGACGGCGTCTCGCGAACGGCAACCGCGCCCGGGCCGAAACGCTCGATGCCGAGGCCGAAGCGGGCGAGTGTTTCGGAATGCATGGCGAGGCGCTCGGCGTCCTCTTCCGGCAGGTCGATGATCTCGGGCAGAAGCAGCATCTGCGAGGGCACCGGCCGCGAGTGGAGGGCGTTCTTCAGCGCCTCGTAAACCAGCCGTTCATGCGCCGCGTGCTGGTCGACGATGACGAGTGAATCCCTGGTCTGGGCGACGATGTAGTTCTCGTGCACCTGGGCGCGTGCCGCACCCAGCACCGCGCCGAGCAGCGTCTCGGTTGCCTCATTCTGCCCCGCACGCGCATCGGCGCTGGCGAGCGGGCCGGCATCGAATGCCGCCTGGTCGCTCTCGCCGAAGCCGCCGGTTCTTGCGTTGCCGCGTTCAAAGCCTGCGCCTGCGAATTGCATGTCGAGCGGCCGCTGCGGCGAGCGCGAAGGGTCGAAGCCCGTGGGGCCGGACGCATGGAAAGCCGCTTCGTAGCTGCGATGGCCATTTGTCGGGCCACCGTGATCATAAGATGCGGCGCCCGGACGGAACGCAGCCATCATGCCGGCTGCACCCGTGGTGGCGGAGCGGATGCCGGCCTCGGCCAACGCCTGCCGGATTGCGCCGACGATCAGCCCGCGCACGAGACCCGGATCACGGAAGCGGACATCGGCCTTGGCCGGATGGACATTGACGTCGACGATGGCCGGGTCGAGCGAAAGAAACAGCACGGTCACGGCGTGGCGGTCGCGCGGCAGGACATCGGCGAATGCGCCGCGAATGGCGCCGGCGATCAGCTTGTCGCGCACCGGCCTGCCATTGACATAGGCATATTGCTGCAGCGCGTTGGCGCGGGTGAAGGACGGGATCGACACATGGCCGGTCAGATGCACGCCTTCGCGCATCGCGTCGATGGCAATGGAATTGTCGGGAAAGTCGGCGCCCATCACCTGCGCGACACGACGCAGGCTGCCGTCCGCGCTGTCCTCGGCCGCCGGCAGGTCCAGCGTCGTGCGGTCGGATCCGGCCAGCGTGAAACGCACCGTGGGGAAGGCGATGGCGATGCGCTTGACGATGTCGCTGATGGCCGAGCTCTCGGCGCGTTCGCCTTTCATGAATTTCAGCCGCGCCGGCGTGGCGAAGAACAGGTCGCGCACCTCGACCGTGGTGCCTCGATTGGCGGCCGCCGGCTTGACCGGCAGGACGCGGCCGCCGTCGATGCCGATCTCGGCGGCGCTGTCGCCCGAAGCGGTGCGCGAGCGGATCGACAGTCGCGACACCGAGCCGATCGACGGCAATGCTTCGCCGCGAAAGCCGAGCGAACGGATGTCATGGATATCCTCGGCGAGCTTGGAGGTGCAATGGCGCGCGATGGCCAGCGCCAGTTCCTGTTCGGGAATGCCGAAGCCGTCATCGGTGACTCGGATCAGGTTCAGCCCGCCGCCCGCTGTGACGACCTCTACCTTGCTTGCACCGGCATCGAGCGCGTTCTCGACCAGTTCCTTGACCACGCTCGCCGGACGCTCGATGACTTCGCCGGCGGCGATCTGGTTGATCATCGTTTCGGAAAGCTGGCGGATGGGCATGACGATAGTATAGGCGGATTCGTGTCGTGCGGGCGAGGGCGAACTGCGGCCGAAACGGTGAAACGACTTCACGCCTGCGCCAGCAGCCAATCCCTTACCTTGCGCGCATTGTCGCTGAGCTCGCGGTTCTTCGGCCAGATGACGTAGAATGCCGTGCCTGTCTTCATAACGTGGTCGGTGACCGGCACAAGCAGCCCCGTCGACAGCAGCCGCTCGACAAGGTGGCGCCAGCCGAGCGCGATGCCTTGCCCTTCCATGACGGCCTGGATCACAATCGCATAATCATTGATGCGCAAGCCACGCTCGGCATTGCGGAGACTGGCTCCGGCCGACTGGAACCATTCGTCCCAGTTCGGGGCCTCGCGATATGGCTCCTCCAGATGAATGAGGCGGTGTGTCGCTAGTTGTTCCACGGTCTCGGGCCTGCCGAATTTCGCCAGATAGCTGGGGCCGGCGACCGGAAAGATCTCTTCGTCCGAGAGCGACAGCGAATGATAATCCGGCCAGTCGCGCGGCACGCCGCCGCGCACCCCGAGCGGAATCCCCTCGGCGATGATGTCGAGGTCGCGATCGGCGGTCTGGATGCGCAGATCGACGCCCGGCAGTTCGTCGCGGAACTGCTGCAGGCGCGGCATCATCCAGAACGAGCCGAAGGCGGTCGAGGCAGCTAAAGTCACATGGCCGCCGGTCGCCTGCAGGCGAAGGTCCTCCGCGGATTTGCGGATATGCGACAGGCCGAGCGACACATCGGCATGGAAGCGCTCGCCGGCCTCCGTCAGGAGCACCTGGCGATGGCGGCGCTGGAAGAGCTGGGCGCCGAGCTGTTCTTCCAGCCCGCGCACCGCATAGGAAACGGCGGCCTGGGTCATGCCGAGCTCGCGCCCGGCGGCAGTGAAACTCGACAACCGGCCTGCCGCCTCGAAGACGATCAGTCTGCCGGCGGAGGGCAATAGATGGCGCAGGCTTCGCATAAGCACAGCTTATACAAGAGATCAGGATTTTCCAGCGTCACATCTATATTTCCCCTCGCTAAGTTGATCAGGATCGAAGGGATGGAGGCTCCATGAACGCACCGGCCGCTGAATTGACCGAACAGACCCACCGCCGTGGCGGCGGCCGTCTCGGGCGCAAGGCGCTCCGCAGCGCACCAATTGCCTCCTTTCCGACCCTGGTACGGCAGATTCCCGTCTATCAGATGGTTCCGGACGAGGCGGTGGAACTGATCCATGAGGAGTCGCTTTCGATCCTGGAAGAGGTCGGCTGCGAATTCCGCGACGACGAGGCCATTGCCTTATGGAAGGCGGCCGGCGCCGACGTCCGGGAAACGCGGGTCCGCATCGATCGCGCGCTGCTGATGGAACTCGTCGCCAAGGTTCCCTCCGAGTTCACGCTGAACGCGCGCAATCCCGAGCGCACCGTGCGCGTCGGAGGCAAGAATTCGATCTTCGTGCCGATGTATGGCGCGCCTTATGTGCGCGACCTCGACAACAACAGGCGCTACGGCACGCTCGCCGACCTCAATAATTTCCACAAGCTCGCCTACATGGCCCCGGCGCTGCACTCGTCGAGCTCGATCATCTGCGAGCCGATGGAAATTGCCGTGCCCAAGCGGCACCTGCACATCATCCATTCGGCGCTGAAATATTCCGACAAGCCGTTCATGGGCATCGTGACCTCCAAGGAGCGGGCGGAAGATACCATGGCGATGGCCGGCATCGTGTTCGGCGAGGAGTTCGTCCGCGACAATCCGGTGCTGGTGGCCATCACCAACTGTAATTCGCCGCTGGTCTGGGACGCCACCATGCTGGACGCCATGAGGGTGTATGCGCGCCACAACCAGCCGCTGATCCTGGCGCCCTTCGCGCTCTGTGGCGCCTCGACCTCGGCGTCCGCCGTCGGCGCGGTCGCGCAGGTCAATGCCGAGGCGCTTGCCGGCGTCGCCTTCACCCAGCTCATCCGTCCGGGCTCGCCCCAGATCTACGGCCAGTTCATGGTCACGGTCGACATGAAGACCGGCGCTCCCATGGGCGGCACGCCGGAGGCCGCCCAGATGATGTATCTGATGGGTGCGCTGGCGCGGAAATACAAACTGCCGTGGCGCACGTCCGGCTTCCATGTCGGCTCGAAGCTCAACGACGCCCAGGCGGGTTACGAAGCGAACATGCTGATGCATGCCGCCATTCTCTCCGGCGCCAATTATATCTGGCACTCGGCAGGATGGCTGGAAGCGGGTCTCACCTGCGGCTATTCAAAATTCGCCACCGACTGCGAACAGCTTGTCGGCTGGTACAAATATGCGGGCGGGCTGCCGTTCGACGATTTCAAGGAGGCCATGGCGGCAATCCGTGAGGTGGGGCCGCAGGGCCATTTCCTCGGCACCCAGCACACGCTCGACCATTTCGAGTCCGCGTTCTTCATGCCCAGTATCATGGACTTCAATTCGTTCGAACAGTGGAAGGCCGAGGGAGCAAAGGACCATGACACGCGCGGCCGCGAGAAAGCGCGCAACATGCTCGCCGATTATGAGGAGCCGAAACTCGATGAGGGCATCGCCGATGGTCTCAAGGATCTGATCGCGCGGCGCGAGGAAAAATTGCCCGACAGCGTTAGTTGAGGGAACGGGCAAAGACCCGACGGGAACAACAAGGGAGGAATGGACATGACGATTTTCAAAAGCAACGGCGATCGTGTGCCGCAGGCTATCGAAGCGATGGCCGCGGAGGCGCAAGCAGGCCGTGTCGACAGGCGCGAATTCCTGGCGCTGGCCAGCGCGCTTGGGGCATCAACGGCATTTGCCTATGGCATGATCGGCCTTGCCGCGCCGACACAGGTTTTGGCCGAGGAGCCGAAAAAGGGCGGGACGCTGCACGTCTCGATGTCGGTCAAGGCGCAGAAGGATCCGCGCACTTACGACTGGGTGGAACTGGCCAACATCTCGCGGACCTGGCTGGAGCCGCTGGTGCGCTATACCAAGCAGTTTACCTTCGAGCCCGTGTTGCTCGAAAGCTGGGACATTAACGACGACGCCACCGAGTACACGCTGCATGTGCGCAAGGGCGTCACCTGGAACAATGGCGATGCCTTCAACGCCGATGACGTGGTGCACAATGTGACGCGTTGGTGCGAGAAGGGCGTCGCCGGCAACTCGATGGCGGCGCGCGTCGGTGCGCTGATCGATGCCAAGACCGGCAAGGCCAGGGATGGCGCCATCACCAAGGTCGATGACAACACGGTCAAGCTGAAGCTCAGCGAGCCCGACATTTCGCTGATACCCAATTTCACCGATTATCCGGCACTCGTCGTGCACCGCAATTTCGACGCCGATGGCGCCGATCCGATCAAGAAGCCGATCGGCACGGGAGCGTTTGAGCTGGTGTCTTACGACGTCGGCCAGAAGGCGGTGGTCAAGCGCCGCGAGAACGGCAAATGGTGGGGAGGCGAGGCGCCGCTCGACGGGATCGAATTCATCGATTACGGCACCGACTTCAACGCTACGGTCAATGCATTCGATTCCGGTGAAATCGACCTCAACTTCGAGTCGCCCGCCGACTTCATCGACATTCTCGACAAGATGGGGCTGCAGAAATCGGAGGTCGCGACCGCCACCACGCTGGTTGCCCGCACCAACATCACGCACAAGCCTTATGACGACCAGCGCGTTCGCAATGCCCTGCAGATGGCAGTCGACAACAATGCGGTGCTGCAGCTCGGCTATAATGGGCGCGGCACGGTCGGCGAGAACCACCATGTCAGCCCGATCCATCCTGAATATTATCCGCTCCCCAAGAAGGAGCGCGATGCCGCCGGCGCCAAGAAGCTGATGGCGGACGCTGGTCAGGCCGACTTCGAGCATGAACTGATTACCATCGAGGACGACTGGCAGAAGAACACCGGCGATGCGATCGCCGGCCAGTTGCGTGACGCCGGCATCAAGGTCAAGCGCACCGTGCTGCCGGGCTCCACCTTCTGGAACGATTGGACGAAATATCCCTATTCGATGACCATCTGGTACATGCGCCCGCTGGGCGTCCAGGTGCTGGCGCTGGGCTACCGCACCGGCGAGGCGTGGAACGAATCGGCTTATTCCAATCCCGATTTCGACGCCAAGCTCAAGCAGGCGCTCTCGCTGATCGATGTCGCCAAGCGCAAGGAGGTGATGAAGGATGTCGAGCAGATCCTGCAGGACTCCGGCGTCATCATCCAGCCGTTCTGGCAGAAGCTCTACAGCCATACGAACAAGAAGGTGAAGAACTACGGTGTCCACCAGACCTTCGAAATGGATCTCCAGAACGTCTGGCTGGACGCCTAGCTTCAAGGATCGTGGCAAAGCCGGCACCCCCGAGGTGTCGGCTTTCCGGCAAAGAGCGACTTGGGTTGCGAGCGCTGGCGCCCGGGTGCCGCCGCCAAGGCTTTGAAGGAGCGGTGCATGTCTGGGCGGGTCTTCAACCGGTTGTTCACGCCGGCTACTCTGCGCGGCAAGACGTTGCGCAACAGGATCGTGTTCGGAGCCCACACCGCCAATATGGCGGTGGAGGGGCTGCCGACCGCGCGGCATGTCGGCTATTACGCGGAACGCGCCATCGGCGGCGCCGGCATGATCGTGGTCGAGCCGATGCCCGTGCATCGGGCCGCCGTGCTGACACGCGGCAACTTCAGCCCTTCCGATGACCGCGTCATCCCGCATTTTCGCAAGGTGACAGAGGCGATCCGCGGCAACGGCGCCGTCGCCATCCAGCAGCTCTATCATGTCGGTCAGCACGCGGACGCGGACAACTCGTTCCATGCCGGCTGGTCGCCTTCCGGCCTGCCGAGTTATCACGACTCCGACGGCTCGCATCGGATGTCCGAAGCCGAGATTGAGGAAACGATCGACGGCTTTGTCCAGGCGGCGCGCCGCTGCCGCGAGGCCGGCTTCGACGGCGTCGAGGTCTGGGCGGCGTACCATTCGATGCTGGACCAGTTCTGGACGCCCTGGTCGAACCGCCGCGACGACCGGTGGGGCGGCAGCCTTGAAAACCGCACGCGGGTGAGCCGTGAGGTGATGACCAGGATTCGCCGGGAATGCGGCGATGATTTCATCATCGGTCTTGCGGTCAATGACGAACCGGAAGTCGAAGTGGCGCTGAAGCGCGAAGCGCTGGCCGAGATAATCGACCTCCACGACCGCGATGCCTTGATGGACTATGTGACTTGTGGAACGGGTTCCTACTTCGATTTCTACAAGATCATGCCGACCTTTGTTTATCCCGAAAAGCTCGGCGCGGATCTTGCGGCGGTGCTCAAATCCACCGTGCGCCACGCGCTGATCACCGCCGAAAGCCATATCCGTACCCCCGAGAACGCCGAGAGCGTGCTGAGCGAAGGCCGCGCTGACCTCGTTTCCATCGTGCGCGGGCAGATCGCCGATCCGCATCTGGCTGCAAAGGCTGCCGCCGGACGGCCGCAGGACATTCGCGGCTGCCTGTCCTGCAACCAGATGTGCTGGGGCCGGCGCAGCCGCGATTACTGGATCAGCTGCGTCGTCAATCCCTCGGCGGGGCGGGAATGGGAGTGGGGCGGAGATCGCTTCGCTCCGGCCGCCCAGCCGAAGCGCGTGCTGGTCGTCGGCGGCGGCCCGGCCGGCCTCGAAGCGGCGCGCGCCGCGGCCGAGCGCGGTCATCGCGTCACACTGGCCGAGGCTTCCGACCGCCTTGGGGGGCAGTTCCGTCTTGCCGGACTGCAGCCGCGCCGTGCCCAGATTCTGGATCTGATTAGCTGGTACGAGCGTCAGCTCGGCCAGCTTCAGGTCGACATCCGTTACGGGCAGTATGTCGAAGCCGATGATGTCGAGCACGAAGGCGCGGATCACGTCATCATCGCCACCGGCTCGATGCCGCCAGACGGCGCTTTCCAGCGGGCCTTGCCGCAGTGGGACAGCATTCCGGGCGGTGGCCCGGTGCTCTCGGCCGAGGCGGTGATGGCTCGTGAGGCGAGGCCGGGAAAAAATGTTCTGTTGCTGGACGATGGCGGCAATTGGAAAGGCTGCGGCACCGCCTGGAAACTCGCCGAGGACGGTCACGATGTGACGCTTGTGACCCCGGACGCCCTGGTCGGCAAAGAGCTTCAGCGAATGGCCGTCGACGCGCCGCTGCGCCGAGCGCTCGCCAAACTGCGCGTGCGGTTCGTGACCGAGAGCGCCATCGTGCACTGGGATGGCAGGATGGCCAGGATTGCTTCGCTGCTCGACGGGACCGAGCAGGAGGTCGAGGCCGACGCTTTGGTCTTCGCCGCCACCAGCATGGCGCAGCACAGCCTGTCCATCGAGCTCGAACGGCGCGGAATTGCGCATACCTCCATCGGCGATTGTACCGCCTCCAGACAGGCGGCATTTGCCATTCATGACGGGCGCAAGGTGGCGCTTGGTCTTTGATGATCGCGAAAGGCGCCGGACCAGGCAAGGCATGAACGGGGCTGATGTCTGAATGCGTATCCAGTCAATCAAAGTCTATCAGGTGCTTCTGCCTGTCAAAGGCGGTGCCTACCGGATGGCCAGTGATAGCGTGCGGAATTTGGACAGCACGCTGGTTGAAGTGACCACCGAGGATGGACTGTCAGGCTGGGGTGAGACGTGCCCGATCGGCCCTGTTTATCAGCCCCAACATGCGCTGGGCGCGAGAGCGGCAATTGCCGAAATAGCGCCTGGACTTGTCGGCGAGGATACAACGTCCATGCGCCGCCTCGCCAAAAGAATGGACGAGCGGCTGAACGGGCACAACTATGCCAAGGCGGCCTTGGATATAGCTTTCCTCGACCTCACCGGCCAGCGGCTGGGCGTCCCGGTCTCAGCCCTTCTCGGTGGTGCGCTCACCGATCGTGTGCCGTCTTACTACTCGACGATCGTCGGTGCTCCCGACGAGACCGCGCGTATTGCCGCCGATAAGGTCAACGCCGGATATGCACGGCTTCAGATCAAGATCGGCGGGCGGGATCTCGAACAGGACGTCGCCACCGTGCACAAAGTATGGGAGGCCGTTGGCTTCAAGGCCCGGATAGCCGTCGACGCCAATCGTGGCCTGACCGCTGCCGCGGCGCTGCACATCGATCGGCTTTGCCAGGCAATCCCATTCGTGTTCGAACAGCCTTGCAACACCATGGAGGAAGTGGCGGGTCTCAAGGGACGCGTTACACATCCGATCTATCTCGATGAGAATACCGAGGATTTGAATGCCGTGTTGCGGGCAGTTTCGTCAGGTATCGCGGATGGATTCGGATTGAAGGTCACCCGCCTCGGCGGCCTCACCAAGATGGCCACGGTCCGCGACCTGTGTGCGATACGATCTCTTCCGCACAGTTGCGACGACGCCTGGGGCGGAGACGTCATCGCCGCGGCCTGCGTGCACCTCGCCGCTACCGTCGAGCCGAGACGTTTTGAGGGAGCCTGGATCGCGCAGGAATACATCGAAGGGCATACCGATCCCGTAAACCCGATCGTGATCGAGAACGGGCATATACGCGTCCCGCAGATCCCAGGGCTCGGCGTCAGGCCTGAGCGCTCCCAACTCAACGCGCCGATCGCTACTTTCGGAGACTAAGGATCGTTGGATGTGATCTATGCAAGTAGACGAGCCACCCGAAGGCTTCATGAGCCGCAAAAAAGCCGATATGCACGATGCGTGGTATTGATTGCTTTCCGCAGCCAAACATTCGGGGAAATCCATGAAACTGCTGCTCGCCGCCGTCTTGTCGATTGCCGCACCAGCCGCCGCATTGGCCGGTCCGGCGTCCGACGCCGTGAAGTTCTTCTATGTCCCGCAGGTCAAGTTCGAGGCCGACGCGCAATACCGCGATCGCTTCACCGAGCCGGTGACGAAACTGTTCGACCTCAACGACCAGGCGACCAAGAAGAATCCGGACCAGGTCGCCTGCATCGACTTCGACCCGGGCCTCGACGCGCAGGATTTCGACCAGAAGACCATCTCCAAGACCTTGAAATTGTCCGAGACGGTGGATGGCGACGCGGCACAAGTGGTGGCGAATTTCAGTCTCTTGCCGGAAGGAGACGATTCGCAGCGCGAAATGCACTGGTCGCTGAAGAAGGTCGACGGCAAGTGGAAGATATCGGACATTGCATCGAAGACCAGCGCCTGGACGCTGAGCCAGCTCGAATGCATGGCAGGCCAAGATCCGGAGTGATGCAATGGCCGGTCGCGCGCTCCTGTTATTGTCGGCCATGTGCCTGCTGGCGGCTGGCTTGAACGGCGCGGCTGCTCAGGGCCTGTTAGGCGCGCCGCCGGCAAATGCTCCGGCCGGGACCGCGCCCGATGACAGCGGCACGCCGCCGGCGACCGCGCCTGGCGGAGCTGCGGAGCCGGCGACGCCACCTGTCGCATGGCCGCCGAGCGGGCCCGCCACCCCCATCCAGCCGGGATCGCCGACAGCGGTTGTGCGGCCGTTCTACGATCAGGTCGGCCTGGAGATCGATCCGGCTCAGCGCGGCCATTTCATCGACCCGGCGAAAACCGTGCTCGACAAAAGCGATGCCTTGCGCAAATCCGGGCAGGGCGAGTGCCTGGACCCCAACATGGCGTTCGACAATGCGGACTATGACAAGGCCGAGATCGACAAGAGCCTGAAGACGCTCGAATCAATCAATGGCGATCAGGCCAAGGTCATCGTCGCCTTCGTCGTCGCCGGCAACCCGCACCGCCTTGAATGGAAGTTCAAGAAGGTCGACGGCGAATGGAAGATATCGGACCTTTTGTCGGTGACCGGCGAATGGGCGCTCAGCCAGTACCAGTGCGAATGAGCCGTCGTCAGCTTCCGGGTGGTCGGCAATGAAGCTTGGCGGTTTGCTCGCGATAGCGCTAGTCGGACTCGGCGCTGCCGCTTGCGTCGTCGATTGGCGGATCGGCACGATGCTGATCGCCCGCGAACCCTGGCAAGCTTTGGCGCTGCCCGGCGACTTGCCCGTCGAGCGCGTCGTGCTCGACCAGCCCGGCGCGCCCGAACTGGTTGGCTGGGTGGCCGATCGAAAGGGCAGTTGCGGTACGATCGTTCTACTGCACGGCCGCGGCGCCAACAGGCTCGCTTTGGTGCAAAGGGCAAAATTGCTGCTCGACGCCGGTTATTCCGTCATCCTGTTCGATCTGTCGGGGCACGGCGAGAGCGGCGGGGCCGTTCAAGGTTTTGGCTACAGTGAAGGCCAGGATGCGATCCGCATCATGGCCTTCGCCAGGCAAAGGTTTCCCGACCAGAAGCTTGGCGCCGTCGGCTCATCGCTTGGTGCCGCCGCTCTCGTCTTTGCCGCCCCGCAAGCGCCTGCCGATGCCTATGTGCTGGAGCAGCTCTACGCGACCTTGCGCGAAACAACGGCTTGGCGAATGCCTTTCCACTTCTGGCGCGGTTTCCAGGCCGACGTCCTGCTGGCGCAGATGCCGCTTCGCCTCGGGTTGAGCGCCGATGACGTCAGGCCGGTCGACCGTCTCGGCAAAATCGGCAGGCCGCTGATGCTGCTCGCAGGTAGCATCGATCCCTTCATCGATCGCGGTCAGGTACTGGCGCTGCGGAATGCTGCCGACGGCTCTCAACTGGTCTGGTTCGAAGGGGCAGGTCACGTTGACCTGCTGCGCTACGACCAGCCGCGCTATCGCGATGCTGTCCTCCCCTTCCTTGCAACAAGCCTTTGCCGGACCGGTGCCGGCAATGGCTGACATCAGCTCAGCCGCGCCCGCGATAGGGGGCGACGCCGGTGTCCGGCAGCCAGGCGCCCTCGGGCGGAGTGCCGGTCTGCCAGAAGACATCGATCGGAATGCCGCCGCGCGGATACCAATAGCCGCCTATGCGCAACCACAACGGCTTGGTCGCGGCCACGATGCGACGGCCGATCATCACCGTGCAGTCTTCATGGAAAGCGCCATGGTTGCGAAACGAGGTCATGAACAGCTTGAGCGACTTCGATTCCACCAGGGCCGCGTCGGGTGCGTAGTCGATGACGATATGGGCGAAATCCGGCTGTCCGGTCACCGGACAGAGCGAGGTGAATTCCGGGACGGTGAAACGCACGATCGCCGGCGGTCCGTCACCGCGCTGAAACGGCACGGTTTCCAGGACCGCAGCTTCGGGACTCTGTGGCGTCTCGACGTGCGTGCCGAGTTGGGCGAGATTTTTGGTATCGATCATGAGCGGTTTCCTTGGATTTGCCGCTCATTAGCACAAATTAAAACGGCAGGAAGACGATGACGAGCAACGACCCGCTTCTCCAACCCTACCAGCTCAAGCATTTGACGCTGAAGAATCGGGTGATGTCGACCAGCCACGAGCCGGCCTACTCGGAGGACGGCATGCCGAAGGAGCGCTATCGGCTCTACCATGCCGAAAAGGCCAAGGGCGGCATGGCGCTGACCATGACCGCCGGCTCGGCCATCGTTTCGCGCGACAGTCCGGCCGCCTTCGGCAATCTGCACGTCTATGACGACCGCATCGTGCCGTGGCTGGCCGAACTCGCTGACGCCTGCCACGAGCATGACTGCAAGGTGATGATCCAGATCACCCATCTCGGCCGCCGTACCGGCTGGAACAAGGCCGACTGGCTGCCGGTGCTCTCGGCCTCGCCTGTGCGCGAGCCGGCGCATCGTGCTTTCCCCAAGACCATAGAGGAGTGGGACATCGAGCGCATCGTCGCCGACTATGCATCGGCCGCCCAGCGCTGCCAGGCAGCCGGTCTCGACGGCATCGAGTTCGAATCCTACGGCCATCTGATGGACGGCTTCTGGTCGCCTGCCACCAATCATCGCGACGACGAGTATGGCGGTTCGCTCGACAACCGGTTGCGCTTCACCAACATGGTGCTCGATGCGGTGCGGGCGGCGGTTGGCGACAAATTCGTCGTCGGCATCCGCATGGTCGCCGACGAGGATTTCGAGAAAGGCCTGTCGAAGGAGGAGGGCGTCGAGATCGCCAGGCGACTGGCCGGCTCCGGCAAGGTCGATTTCCTCAACATCATCCGTGGCTCGATCGAGACCGACGCGGCACTGACCAAGGTCATCCCGGTGACTGGCATGCGGTCTTCGCCGCATCTCGATTTCGCCGGCGAGGTGAGGGCGGCGACGAAATTCCCGACCTTCCACGCTGCGCGCATTTCCGACGTCGCCACCGCGCGCCACGCGATCGCCACCGGCAAGCTCGACATGGTCGGCATGACGCGTGCCCACATCGCCGATCCGCACATCATCAAGAAGGTGATGGAGGGCCGCGAGCACGAGATCCGTCCCTGCGTGGGCGCCACCTATTGTCTCGACCGCATCTACGAGGGCGGCGAGGCGCTGTGCGTCCACAATGCGGCGACCGGCCGCGAGGCGGATATTCCGCACGTGATCGCCAAGACGGAAGGGCCCAAGCGTAAAGTCGTGGTCGTCGGCGCAGGGGCAGGCGGACTGGAGGTGGCGCGGGTCGCGGCCGAGCGCGGCCATGAAGTAACGATCCTGGAAGCATCATCACAAGCGGGTGGGCAGGTCCGTCTGGCGACCCAGAACCCGCGCCGTAAGGAATTGATCGGTATCATCGACTGGCGTCTGGCCGAACTCGACCGGCTCGGCGTCGAGATCCGCTACGACACATGGGCAGAGAAGGACGACGTCCTGGCCCTGGCCCCTGACGTGGTGGTCGTCGCCACCGGCGGACTGCCGCAGAACCCGCCGCTGGCCTCCGGTGACAATCTCGTCACGTCGAGCTGGGACATCATGGCCGGCAGCGTCAAGCCGGCCGAGAATGTTCTTCTCTTTGACGACAATGGCGGCCATCAGGGCATGGGCGCGGCCGAACTGATTGCCAACAGCGGCTCGAAGCTGGAACTGGTTTCACCGGAGCGGTTCTTCGCCCCCGAAATGGGCGGCATGAACCACGTTCCGTACATGCGGGCCTTCCAGGAAAAGGGCGTCACCATCACCATCAACACGCGCCTGCGCTCGGTGCGGCGCGAGGGCAATCAATTGGTCGCTGAACTCGCTTCGGACTTTGCCGATGGCTGGCACGGCGAACGCAGGGTCGACCAGGTTGTGGTCGAACACGGCACGCTGCCGCTCGACGATCTGTATCTGTCGCTGAAGCCGTTGTCGAAGAACACTGGGGCGGTCGACTACGAACGTCTGGTCAATGGAGGCGACGTTTTTCCCCAACGCAACCCCGAAGGGGGCTTCGTGCTGTTGCGCATCGGCGACGCGGTTGCCTCCCGCAACATCCACGCCGCCATCTATGACGGGATCAGGTTCGGGATCAGGATTTGATTACGATCAGGTGGCGCGCAACGGCCTTTGCAAGGAGAGCCACCTGCCGCTCTGGTCCGTTGCGCGCCGCGCATGATCGGCTTTCACCGGCCGTGCGATTCTAAAACAATTTGGCGGTCGCCATGCAAAGTACGGTGATGACCAGCAGTCCGCCGGCGATGCGTTCGCCCCTGGTCATTTTCGCGCGCAGCTCCGTTTGGGTCGCTGCATCGGCGCCAGCGAGCTGCCTGCTGGCGGAGCCCACAAGCGCGCCTTGCACACCGGCGGCGATTAGCGCCGTCAAAATGCCGAGCGCCAGTACCTTCTCCATCGAGCCGAAAGCACCCTCATGAAAGAAATACCAGAGCAGCAATCCGGTCAGAAAAGCCAAACCGGCCGCGCCCATTTGCGGCCGGAAGAACCGCTCTGCTCGGATGTCCGGATCGCGGGCAACCGCGATGGTCGTGCCAGCCCAGAATACGCCGGCCATGACGTGCAGGCCGATGACGACGATATAAACATATTGCATGACTGCATTCCTCTCATTCGCCCGCCGCCTGCGCGCCGCAACCATGCCGCGATGCCATCAATAAGACAAAGTTAGATATCTAACGGTTAGATGTCAATCATGAAGCCGAGTTTCACGTTCCCACTGCTTGCTCTACTGTCAGATCATGACACCGTTTGAACGCCCGCCGGTTGGTATGAACCTTGGCCGTACCGCCAAGCTTGTCGCACAGGCTTTCGACGCCGCCTTGGTTGAAGCAGGCGGCACATTGCCGGTCTGGCTCACGCTGCTGTCGGTCAAGTCGAGCGAGCTCGCCAATCAACGCGAACTTGCCGGCATGATCGGCATCCAGGGTGCGACGCTGACCCATCATCTCAATGCGATGGAGGCGCAGGGCCTGCTGACGCGGCAGCGCGATCCCCTCAACCGCCGGGTTCATCTGGTCCGGTTGACGGAGGCGGGAGAAGCGCTGTTCGAAACGTTGCGGCAAGCAGCACTTGTCTTCGACAAGCGGCTTCGCACAGGACTACCCGACGAACGTCTCGCGGAGTTTGCGCGGGTGCTGGCCGTATTGCGGGAGAATGTGGAGAGCTAGGAGTGCCGACCTGATGGCTTAGTTATCATAGCTCGGGATTGTTCCAAACGCATAGTGGCGCAGTTTCAGTGCGGTGATCAGCTTGGTCAGTTGCGTCTTGCCGTCAAAGCCGTCCTGGAACATCTGGTCATGCATCAAAAGGATCAGCTTGCCGGGCTTGGCAAAGTGGCCGTAGCCGAACAAATGATCGATCTCGCTGACCAGATGATCGACGCTCTGGACCGGCTCGCCGCTGTCCTTGTGCACCCACTCGTGGTCCCATCCATAGAGATAAAAGCCGGACGCTGTGACGAACTCATAGTCGGGGTCTTCGCGCCCGGCTTGCGCTTGCCCAAGCGAATTGTCGTTCTTCGACATCGAAGGCAGCCGGAACACGTCGCGCCCCGGCAGGCGGGCGTGCACCGCGGACTTCAGGCCCAGAACGGCATTGGCCATGAGCATGTCGGCAACCACGCCTTCCGTATCGCCATAGAAATGCCGGTAGTGATTGTAGGCGTGACTGTAGCTGTGGTTGCCGATCGTCACCAGCGGCATCGCCTTGGCGCGCCGCACCAACGTCTTGTTGGACGCACTGGCCTCGGCATGCATGCCGACCATGAACAGCGTTGCCGGAACCTGCGCCGCCTCCAAGACGTCGAGGATGTTGCTTGTGCCGTTCAGAGGACCGTCGTCGAAGGTGAGGTAGATGGTGCGATCCGCGCCATGGGCCGGCAACGCCGACATCAACATGGCTGCCAGGGCAAGCCGAAAGAATGTCATGGGCCACTACCCGTTTGCGATCAGGACAGGCCGCCATTTCATCGGCTGGTTGTCAAGCCAGGCCCGGCTCCGCCTACGCCAGGCTTCCCTGCAATACCGTCAGCCTGGCCTTCTTCGGCATGCGGGCGGTCAGCCATTCCAGCGCCTTGTCATGCGGCATCGGGAAGGCGATGGAATAGCCTTGCACCTGGTCGCAGCCGATCGCCATCAGCGAGTCGAGCTCCGCCTCGGTTTCGGCGCCCTCGGCGACGATGGAGATGCCCAAACCCCGTGCAAGTTCGGTGATGGCGCGCACGATCTTGGAGTTGTCGCCATTTTCGTGGATGTTCTGGACGAAGCGGCGGTCGATCTTGAGCCGGTCGATCTCGTTGGGATTGACGTGGCTGAGCGACGCATAGCCGGTGCCGAAATCGTCGAGTTCCAGATGGACGCCGGCCGCCCGGATGTGCCGCAGCTTGGCCGCGATGCCTGTCTTCTCGTCGTCGAGGATGACGGATTCGACGATTTCCAGCGACAGTTTCTGCGGCGGCAGCCCGGCTCTCTCCAGCGTGTCGAACAGAAACGCATCGAAATCGTGCTCACGCAACTCGGTGCCCGAGACGTTGACGGCAAGCCGGCCGAAGGCAATGCCGGCACGGTTCCATTCGGCGGCTTCGTTGATCGCCTTGCTGATCACGATGCGGCCGATCTCCGGCATGAAGCCGCATTTCTCCGCGACCGGGATGAATTCGCCCGGCGAGATCATGCCGCGCTCGGGATGGTTCCAGCGCACGAGGGCCTCTATGCCGCTGATGGTGCCGTCGGTTAGCGAAACCTGTGGCTGGAAATAGACTTGGAACGCTTTTTCGGAAATGGCGACCTTGATGTCGTGTTCGAGCTGCTTGCGGTAGTCGAGTTCCCTTCGCAGTTCCTCGGAGAAGAACGAGAAGTTGCCGCCACCCATCTTCTTGGCGGAATAAAGCGCCAGATCGGCGTGGACCAGCAGGTCTTGCGCATTGTCGGCGTCGATTGGATAGACGGCGATGCCGCCGCTGGCGCCCGGAAGAATGGTGGTGCCCTGGAACACGATCGGCTCGTTGATGTGCACCAGTATGCGCCGTGCCAGCATGTTGATGTCCTCGGTGCTGCCGGCTCCGTTGAGGATCATCACGAATTCGTCGCCACCAAGCCGCGCGCACAGATCCGACGCCCGGCAGGAATCGCGCATGCGCTGTGCCGTCACCACCAGGACATAGTCACCGGCGGCGTGGCCCAGCGTATCGTTGATCTGCTTGAAGCGGTCGAGGTCGAGCTGGACCACGGCCAGGCGCTCGCGCCGGCGATGCGCGCCTTTGATCAGCGTCTCGAAATGGTCGGTCAGGAAGGTGCGGTTGTGCAGGCCCGTCAGGCCGTCATGCACCGCGATGAAGGCCATCGAATTGCGAGCGTCGACCAATTCACGCGTTTTGCGCAGGATCGCGTTGGACATCGGCCTGAAGATGAACAGCGCCACCAGCAGGATGACGCCGAGGGTGGCATAGAACAGCGTGCGGTGGAGAGTGAGCAACTTTTCGGAGCGCTCGTCGGCGTCGGCACTGATGCGCTGGCCGAGCGCGGCATAGCCCGACAGCGTGGCATTGGCGACAGAGGCATCGAGGTTGACGCGTTCGGCGCCGCCCTTGTAGCCGCCATTGTCGCCAAGGTTGAGCTGCGATTCCAGTGCAGAGATCAGACGATCGCCGTTGGCGATCAGGCCAACCGAGAAATAGTCGAGATGGAAGGGTTTGGCGAAAAGCACGCTCTCGATCGACTTCGGATCGAGCTTGGCAGGCGATTGCGGATCCGCGCCTGTCTGCTTGAGCAGCAGATCGTAGTTCGTCTCGAACTCCGCCGTGGCCTGCTTCAGCGCGCTGACCAGCGCCGGCTGCTTGTCGCGCGAGGCGACGCCTGTCGCGCTGGCAAGGAAGACGATGCGCTGCGACAATGTCTTCTGCGTGCCGACGATGTCGAGCAAGGTGTTGTTGTGCTGCTGCGTGGCCATCGTCTGCTGCAGCAAAACGAAGGAGGCTGCCACCATGGCGGCAATGATCAGCAGCGCCAGCCAGTAGCCAGCCTTGATCAGCAGTATGAGCTTGCCTGAAACGGTTTGCACCGGCTGCTGAGACATGTTCGGGGGCGGCCCTCTCGCCAACGGATTTCTGTATGAGCACCATTGAACTGCAAACGTTAACAGGACCGGAAGTCGACGGCTGGCCGGCAAGGGGGAGGCGCGGAAAGATCGCGAAATGGTTATCGGGTTCTTTCGCGGCCGGCCCGCATTTGAGCATTCGTCAATCCATGCGTGCCGGATGGTCGCTTGGGCAATGTCCATCGCGTCCCCCTGATGCTGCCCGGCCACCTGATCCGGTCGCTTTTGCGATGGATTTTTTGCGCGGGCCGGACGACAGTCTGCCCACGTCAAACGAGGCCTGATCATGACCGCAGCATTTCTCTCCCATATCGACAGTGAGCTTGCAGGGCTGAAATCCGCCGGCCTCTACAAGTCCGAGCGGGTGATTTCCTCGATGCAGTCGGCCGAAATCGAGGTGGGCGGCGAGAAAGTGCTGAATTTCTGCGCCAACAACTATCTCGGCCTCGCCGACAGCGCGGACCTGCGCGCTGCGGCCACGCAGGCGCTCGACCGCTACGGCTACGGCATGGCGTCGGTGCGCTTCATCTGCGGCACGCAGGAGGAGCACAAGCAGCTCGAGGCGACGATTTCATCCTTTCTCGGCCTGGACGACACGATCCTTTATGGCTCTTGCTTCGATGCCAATGGCGGCCTGTTCGAGACGCTGCTGGGCGAGGAGGACGCGATCATTTCCGACGCGCTCAACCACGCCTCGATCATCGATGGTGTCCGGCTGTCGAAGGCCAAACGCTTCCGCTACGCCAACAACGACATGGCCGATCTGGAAGCGCGATTGAAGGAAGCGAAGGATTGCCGCTTCCGGCTGATCGCCACCGATGGGGTGTTTTCCATGGACGGCATCATCGCCAATTTGAAGGGCGTCTGCGATCTCGCCGAAAAGTACGATGCCATGGTCATGGTCGATGACAGCCATGCGGTCGGCTTCGTTGGCAGGAATGGCCGTGGCTCGGCCGAGCATTGCGGCGTCGAGGGCAGGGTGGACATCATCACCGGTACGCTCGGCAAGGCGCTTGGCGGCGCTTCCGGTGGGTATACCTCGGGCAAGAGGCAGGTGGTCGACTGGCTGCGCCAGCGCTCGCGGCCCTATCTCTTTTCCAATACGCTGATGCCGGCGATCGCCGGCGCCTCGATCAAGGTGTTCGAGCTGATCCGCAATGGCGATGCCTTGCGCGAGCGCCTATATGCCAATGCGGCGCGGTTCAGGTCCGAGATGGGCAAGCTTGGCTTTACTTTGGCCGGGGCTGATCATCCGATCATACCGGTGATGCTGGGCGATGCGACGCTGGCGCAGGAGATGGCCGCGCGCATGCTGAAGCGCGGCATCTATGTCATCGGCTTCTCTTTCCCGGTGGTGCCGAAAGGCCAGGCACGCATCCGCACCCAGATGTCGGCGGCCCATTCCAGCGCCGACATCGACCGCGCGGTGGAGGCCTTCGGTGCCGTCGGCAAGGAATTGGGCGTGATTTCCTGAGCGTCGAAAAGCGATTCCGGATCAAGAGATTCAAGGGACAAAAGAATGTCGAACATGATGAAGGCGCTGGTGAAGGCCAAGGCCGAGCCGGGCATCTGGATGGAAGAGGTGCCGGTGCCGGAGATCGGCCCCAACGATGTGCTGATCAAAGTCAAGAAGACCGCGATCTGCGGCACCGACGTCCACATCTACAATTGGGACCAGTGGGCGCAGAAGACGGTGCCGGTGCCGATGGTGACCGGCCATGAATTCGTCGGCACCGTCGCCGATTTCGGCGCGGCGGTCACCGAATACAAGGTCGGCCAGCGCGTCTCGGGTGAAGGCCACATCGTCTGCGGCCATTGCCGCAACTGCCGCGCTGGGCGAGGGCATCTGTGCCGCAACACGCTCGGCGTCGGCGTCAACCGTCCGGGTGCTTTTGGCGAATATCTGGCCATTCCGCAGCACAATGTCGTGCCGATCCCCGACGACGTGCCGGACGAGATCGCGGCCATCTTCGATCCCCTTGGCAATGCCGTCCACACCGCATTGTCCTTCGACCTGGTAGGCGAGGATGTGCTGGTCACCGGCGCGGGGCCGATCGGCATCATGGGGGCGTTGGTGGCGCAGTGCGTCGGCGCACGCAAGGTCGTCATCACCGACATCAACCCGGTGCGGCTGGCGCTGGCGAAGAAGCTCGGCGTCCAGCACGTCGTCGACGCCTCGAAGGAAAAACTGCGCGACGTCATGCCGGCGCTCGGCATGACCGAGGGGTTCGACGTCGGGCTGGAAATGTCGGGCGCCGCGCCCGCCTTCCGCGACATGATCGACACCATGAACAATGGCGGCAAGATCGCCATCCTCGGCATCGCGCCGACCGGCTTCGAGATCGACTGGAACAAGGTCATCTTCAAGATGCTGCATCTGAAGGGCATCTATGGACGCGAGATGTTCGAGACCTGGTACAAGATGATCGCGCTGGTGCAAGGCCCGCTCGATGTGACCGGGCTGATCACGCATCGCATCGGTATCGATGATTTCCAGTCGGGTTTCGACGCGATGCGCAGCGGCAGTTCGGGCAAGGTGGTGATGGATTGGTAAGCGGCCGCCTACCCATCTTGCAAATGCTGAATGAGTTTGTGACCTTCATATCAAGCTTGGCATCCCAACTCTTGATCATGAGATTGCGGGCGATATGGGCCAATTCGTAAGATGCGGTCCGAAGGTCGTCGAAAGGCAGGGCAGGGATTTCAGCCTGCGTCGTCGGCGGTATGATCTCCCCCAACTTTACCATGCAATTCTCGACACGAACATCTTCGACCAAACTCAACGGACCCCAGTAGAGAGTCCAGAAGCGTGAACGAGCGTTCTTCCAGACAGCCGGATCTGTGGTATTCGCTAGGGTTGAAACGGTTTCACTGGCTTCAAACAACAGCCTGGTCTGCTCTTTAAGGAACGGCTCGCGATTTGCCTGGGCCTGTTTGTCAGAATATTGCCAGATACCGAGCAAAACGGTCGCGATGCTGATCGCCCAAGGGACAAATGTCTTCCAATCAAGGTGGTCCATCACGACCTCTCCAAGCGGAAGAAATACCTCGACTTTATGACCGTATAGCGAAAATGAAAATGGTCTTGCCCGCTATTTCAGAATTGCGCTTCGAGTTTCGCGATAGCTGCGAGAATTAGGGAGCGGTCCGATAAATCGAGCCGCGCTAGCAACTGTGACTCGAACGCCTTCGCCAACGGCACCATTTCGCGATATGCGGCAAGGCCCGCTTTGGTCAGCGTCAGATGCTCGACGCGCCGGTCGCTCTCATCCGGCGCGCGGGTCAGCCAGCGCCGCCGTTCGAGTTCCGCGACGGCACGCGAGACTTTGGTCTTGTGCATGGCTGATTGCTCGCCAAGCGCCGTCGCGGTCATCGTGCCGCGTTGTCCCAAGCCCGATAGCGTGCGCCATTCCGGTCGGGTCAGCCCGAGGCGGTCGCTGTAGATTTTCGAGAATTCCCGGCTGACCGCATCGGCAAGCCGGTAGAGCCGGTAAGGCAGGAAACTTTCCAGCTCCAGGATCTCGGGATCGGTCGCTTTGCTCGTCATGTTTCAGCGCTCGCATATGTCTCGCGTCGCCATTGATAGTTACATTTTCGATGGTTACAAATGAAACCAGTTTGGTCAATCCGGGAGGAAGCGATGGCCTTTTCCTATATGCCGGGCTTCGGCAACGATTTTGAGACCGAGACATTGCCCGGTTCGCTGCCGCAGGGGCGAAACTCGCCGCAGCGGCCGGCCTACGGCCTCTATGCCGAGCAGCTTTCCGGCTCGCCCTTCACCGCGCCGCGCGGCACCAATGAGCGTTCCTGGCTCTATCGCATCCGGCCAAGTGTCAAGCACACCGGCCGCTTCAAGGCAGCCGGCTACCCGCTGTGGAAGACTGCCCCCAATGTCGGCGACCACGAACTGGCGCTTGGCCAGTACCGCTGGAATCCGGTGCCGATGCCGAAGGAGCCGACCGATTTCATCCAGGGCATGCGCAGCATCACCACGGCCGGTGACGTGCTCGGGCAGACCGGCATGGCCGCCCATGTCTATGTCGCCAATCGCTCGATGGTCGATGATCATTTCTTCAATGCCGACGGCGAATTGCTGGTCGTCCCGCAGGTGGGCAGCTTGCGGCTGGTCACCGAGATGGGCGTCATCGAGCTTCGACCCGGCGAGATCGCCGTGCTGCCACGTGGCCTCGTCTTCAAGGTCGAACTGGCCGACACCGAAGTGCGCGGCTATGTATGCGAGAATTACGGCGCCAAGCTGACACTGCCTGATCGCGGCCCCATCGGTGCCAATTGCCTGGCCAACCCACGCGACTTCAAGACGCCCTGCGCCTGGTTCGAGGAGAAGGAGACGCCGTGCCGGCTGATCGTGAAATGGTGCGGCAATTTCCATGTCACCGAGATCGGCCATTCGCCGCTCGACGTGGTGGCTTGGCACGGCAACTACGCCCCCTACAAATATGATCTGGCGACGTTTTCGCCGGTCGGCGCGCTGCTGTTCGACCATCCCGATCCATCGATCTTCACCGTGCTGACCGCGCCGAGCGGCGAGGAGGGCACGGCCAATATCGATTTCGTCATCTTCCCGCCGCGCTGGCTGGTGGCGGAAGATACGTTTCGGCCGCCCTGGTATCACCGCAACATCATGAGCGAGTTCATGGGTCTGATCCACGGCCAGTACGATGCCAAGGAGGAAGGCTTCGTTCCCGGCGGCATAAGCCTGCACAATCTGATGCTGGCCCACGGCCCGGATGCGCCTGGCTTCGAAAAGGCCTCGCGCGCGGACCTGAGACCGGTCAAGCTCGACAACACCATGGCCTTCATGTTCGAGACCCGCTATCCGCAGATGCTGACCCGATACGGTGCCGAACTGGAAACCCGGCAGGACAATTATATCGACTGCTGGGCCGACCTGAAGAAGCGCTTCAACGGCACGCCCGAGGGCGACTGGTCTTGAGCGGTAATTCAATGCCGGATCGGCTGGTGCTGTTGGGCTCCAAAGGCGGCCCTGCGCTACGGCCGGGCGGGCCGTGGCCGAGTTCGTCGCTGCTCGAGATCGGCGGGCGGGCCATCGTCGTCGATTGCGGGCTCGGCGTCACGCGCGGCCTTGTCGATGCCGGTGTCAGCCTGAAGGCGCTCGACCTGATCTTCATCACGCATCTGCATTCCGACCATGTGCTGGAACTGGGTCCGCTGATCCACACCGCCTGGACGGCCGGATTGGCGACGCCGGTCAGCCTGTTCGGCCCGCCCGGCACCGGCCATTACTGGCGGCGCTTTTGTCAGGCGATGGAATTCGACATCGAAATCCGCATCGTCGACGAGGGCCGGCCTGATATTCGCGAGCTGGTTTCTGTCGAAGAATTCGGCGAAGGCCATGTGGTCGAGCAGCGCGGCCTGAAGGTGACGGCGCTGCGCGTCGACCATCCGCCGGTGACCGACTGCTTTGCGCTGCGCTTCGAGCATGGCGGCAAGAGCGTGGTGTTTTCGGCCGATACAGCCTTCTTCCCACCGCTCGCCGATTTCGCCGAAGGCTCTGATATCCTCGTCCACGAAGCCATGCTGGAGGAGGGGATCGAGCGGCTGGTTGCCAGGACCGGCAATGGCGCGCGGCTCAGGGAACACCTGCTCGCCAGCCACAGCTTTGCCGAAGAGGCAGGCCGCATCGCCAGCGATGGCGGCGTGAAGAGACTGGTGCTCAACCACCTCATTCCGGCCGACGACCCCCAGATTGGCGAGACCGATTGGACTGCTGCCGTCAGGAAAACATGGGCCGGCGACTTGACGATCGCTCGCGACGGCCTTGTTGTGGAGCTAGCATGATCCCGAAAAGTGGAAACCGGTTTTCGGAAAAAGATCATGCGTAAGAAAAGCCAAAGCGGCGCCAAGGCCGCCTCAGGAGAGGGAACCGCATGAAGCTTGCCACACTGAAGGATGGGACGCGCGATGGAAAACTCGTTGTCGTTTCGCGCGACCTGACACAGTACACAGACGCCTCGTTCTTGGCGCGCACGCTGCAGGCGGCACTCGACGACTGGCGCAGGATCTCGCCGCATCTCGCGACAATCGCCGAATCGCTGGAGAACAGTGCGATGCCGGCGGCTCGCTTCCACGAGCACGACGCGCATTCGCCGCTGCCACGCGCCTATCAATGGGCCGACGGCTCCGCCTATGTGAACCATGTCGAACTGGTGCGCAAAGCGCGCGGCGTCGAGATGCCGGCAAGCTTCTGGACCGATCCGCTGATCTATCAGGGCGGCTCGGACTCCTTTGTTGCGCCGCGCGATCCGATCCGCATGGCCGACGAAGCCTTCGGCATCGACATGGAGGCCGAAATTGCCGTCATCGTCGACGATGTGCCGATGGGCGCCAGCCTCGATGAAGCGCGCGCCGCGATCCGGCTGGTCATGCTGGTCAACGATGTCACGCTGCGCGCGCTGACCGGCCCGGAACTCGCCAAGGGTTTTGGCTTCTTCCAGTCGAAACCGTCCTCGGCCTTTTCGCCGGTCGCGGTGACGCCGGACGAACTGGGCGACGCCTGGGATGGCGGCAAGGTCAGCCTGCCGCTGCTCGCCGACATCAACGGCAAGCCGTTCGGCCGCGCCAATGCCGGTGTCGACATGACCTTTGACTTCCCGGTACTGATCGCTCACGCCGCCCGCACAAGGCCGCTGGTATCAGGCACCATCATCGGCTCGGGTACGGTGTCCAACAAGCTCGACGGCGGCCCGGGCAAGCCTGTGTCGGCCGGCGGCGCAGGCTATTCCTGCATCGCCGAACTGCGCATGATCGAGACCCTCGCGAGCGGCGAACCAAAGACGCCGTTCCTGCGCTTCGGCGACACGGTACGCATCGAGATGAAGGACAAGGCCGGGCATTCGATCTTCGGTGCCATCGAGCAGAAGGTCGAGAACTACGCGAGATAGAGGCTAGGACAGATTTTCAGCGATGAATCTTCTGGATCATCTGCGCCGCATGGCGGGCAACAATCTCTGGTCGAACGACCGGCTCTATCGCGCAGTGCTTGCTCTGAAGCCCGGCGAGTTCGAGGCTGAGCGCACCAGCTTTTTCCCGTCGGTCAAGGCCACGCTCAACCATGTGCTTGCGGTCGATTATCTCTATCTGGACTTTCTCGAAGAGGGCGGCGTCGGTGCCGCTGCCCATGATGACTTCGTGCCTTTCGACGAACCACAGGAGCTTTTTGCCGCGCAGGTCGCGGCCGACCGGCGGCTGATTGCCTTCTGCGATGGCTTGTCGGAAAGCGATCTAGATCGCCGCGTCATCACCGACCGGCGCGAGGACGGCATGATCCCGGAAAAGATCGGCAATATCCTGGCGCACGTCTTCCTGCACGACATCCACCATCGCGGCCAGGTCCACGCCATGCTGTCCGGCACCTCCGTCGCGCCCCCGCAACTCGACGAGTTCCTGCTCGATTATGATGTCAGGGTTAGGCGGGACGAGGTTGAGAGGCTTCGGTTGTGAGACCAGGTCCTTCGCTAGTCATGTCACAGCCACATCATAATGGGCGAAATGCGGGTCGGATGTGAGGATGGTCAGATTTTCCACTTGCGCCTGCGCAATCAGCAGTCTGTCGAACGGATCACCATGGTGGCGAGGTAGGCCACCAACGGCGTTCGCGTGCTGTAAGGTTACGGTGAGCGGCTGAAATCGCATCCTTGGAAGCAGCGCCGGCAGATCGTCCGGCGCGTTGAGCTTTCCGATCGAACGTTTGATGGCAATTTCCCAAACGCTCGCCGCGCTCACGAACACCAACGCTTCCGAAACCAGGATGGCGCGGTGATGCTCGCTGAGACGTCGGTCGTCCGAAATTGACCAGAGGATGATATGTGTGTCGGCGAGGAAGGGGCCGACCGTCATTTTACGAACTCGTCCCATTCAGGACCGAGTTCGTCAAAATCATCCGCAATCCAGATCTTGCCCTTCAAAGCGCCGATACGCGGCAGAGGTTCGGCCACCGCCGGAGGTACAATGCGCGCCGCCACCTTGCCGTGGCGCGTAAGAACGATCTCCTCACCTGCTTCCGCGCGGCTGACAAGTTCCGACAGTTTGGCCTTGGCTTCGGCGATGGAAACATTCATGTGCTCGATCCTTTATGACTAGAATTTAGGTCATAATCGACCGAACCGCAAGAGTTCCTGTGTTAGACCGGCCTATTCCGCCGCCTGTACCTTGATCACGCCGCGCTTGATTTGATCCTGCTCGATCGACTCGAACAAAGCGCGGAAATTGCCCTCGCCAAAGCCTTCGTCGCCCTTGCGCTGGATGAACTCGAAGAAGATGGGCCCGATCACGGTCTTCGAAAAGATCTGCAGCAGGATCTTGGTCATGCCGCCATCGACCACGCCCTCGCCGTCGATCAGGATGCCGTGCTTCTTCATCCGCTCGATCGGCTCGTCATGGCCGTTCACGCGGTCATACGACATGTCGTAATAGGTCTCGGGCGGGCCGGGCATGAATTTCAGCCCGTTCTCGGCGAGCTTGTCGGTGGCGGCGTAGATCTCGTCCGTGCCAACCGCGATGTGCTGGATGCCTTCGCCATTGTACTTCTTCAGGTATTCGGCGATCTGGCTGGTCTCGTCCTTGGATTCGTTGAGCGGGATGCGGATCTTGCCGCAAGGCGAGGTGATGGCGCGGCTGACCAGGCCGGTGATCTTGCCGTCAATGTCGAAGAAATGGATCTGCTTGAAGCCGAACAGATTGCGATAAAAGTCCCACCACTTGTCCATCTGGCCGCGATAGACATTGTGGGTCAGGTGGTCGAGGAAATAGAAGCCGACGCCTTGCGGCCGCGGGTCGCGCGCGCCGAGCCATTCGAACTCGGCGTCATAGGCCGAGCCTTTCTTGCCGTAGCTGTCGATGAAATAAAGCAGCGAGCCGCCGATGCCGACAATGGCAGGCACGTCGAGCGCCTTGTCGTCGCCTTCATAAGGCGTGGCGCCCTTGGAGACGGCATGCTCGAAAGCATGTTTGGCATCGACCACCCGCCAGGCCATCGAGGCAGCACAAGGGCCATGCTTGTCGGCGAACTTCATCGCGTGCGAGCCGGGCTCGGCATTGACGACATAGTTGATGTCGCCCTGCCGCCAGACGGTGATGTCCTTGGTGCGATGCCTGGCCACCGCCACATAGCCCATGCGAGTGAACAGCTCGGCCAGCTTCTGCGGCTCGGGATGCGCGAATTCGACGAACTCGAACCCATCGGTGCCGGCAGGGTTGTCCCTGCTGATCGTGGCGGGCGGGGCGTCGTGCGGGAAGGGACCCATGATATTCCTCCGAAAATCTCGTTTGGCCTGAAAGGGCCATTTGAAACCATGATAGCGTGGAGCCTGTGCATGGTGCTTGCATTCAAACGCTTGAAATGATGATGTCATGCGTGAAGCATGCATGATTAGAGAAAAAACCATGGATGAGACGCGCATCGATCAGTTTGACCGCAAGATAATGGCTCTTTTGCAGGGCGATGCCCGGCTCACCAATAACGACCTTTCCGAAAGGGTGAACCTGTCGGCGTCGCAATGCTCGCGCCGCCGCCAGCGGCTGGAGGAGGATGGCTATATCAAGGGGTATCGCGCCGTACTCGACCGCGACAAGCTCGGCTTCTCACTGGTCAACGTCATCTCGGTGACCTTGGCCACCCACAACCGTGACAACGCGCGACGCTTCGGCGAATTGGTGGCGCGACTGCCGGAAGTGCAGGAGGCGCATGCGCTGACCGGCGAGATGGATTATATCCTGAAGGTGGTGACGCCCGACCTCAAATCATTGTCCGAGTTCGTCAACGGCGTGCTCCTGCCGCATGAATCCGTGCAGCATGTGAAGACGGCGATCGTGCTGGAGACGCTGAAGGAGACCGGCGCGCTGCCGATTTGATTGTAGATACAGGAGGCGACATGGAAAGAAAGTCAACGCGATACTACATATTGTTGTCTCTATCGATACCTGCCGTTCTATTGGTAACGATCTTCATCGCTGTCTACCTTGTACCAAAATCTATCTACCTTGTGCCGCCATTGTTGTAATGATCGGATACATAAAGCCAGTTGGCGCGAGAATTTCCTTCAGAAATGCGCTGTTGTCTTTGGTATATCTTATAATAGGAAACCTCCTTGCATACCTAGTTGCCGAGGGCAATGATGCCGCAAGAGGAACGTTCATCAGTGTGTCTCTGGCGTTGCTCTACCTTGGATGCATCAAAGATAGAGGTGCAAGGAGCTGAATCGGCCAGCCGCATTGGAGTTGCTCTGGCTCTTCAACCCTTCGACTGCTGGATCAGCCCGTAAAGATTGGTGCATCGGGCGCCGGAGCGGCAATAGGCGAACACCGGGCCCTCGAGCTCATCCAGCGCCTCGGCCTGGTCTTCGACATTCTCTTGCGTGATCTGGCCGCTGATGACCGGGATGTAGCGGAAGGCGAGACCGGCGGCTTCAACCGTGGCTTTGAGCGTGTCCGCCGAAGGCTGGCCGGGCTGTTCGTCATCCGGCCGGTTGCAGATGACGCTCTTGAAGCCGGCTTCCTTGATGGCGGCGACGTCTTCGGGCTGGATCTGGCCCGAGACCGAATAGTCTTCGCTGATTTCGCGGTATTCCATGACGATGTCCTCGCAATCTGATTTGGCAGGAGTTTTGCCACTCCCTGACGTGGCCGGCAACCAATTCCTATGCCGTGGCCGGCTGAGCGATGCGCGCCCGGGCAAAACGCGCCACGACGATGCCTGCGATCACCGAAGCGACGAAGATCGGCGTCTGTGAATAGCCGAGGCCCAGCGCCGGAATGGCGCCGCCCGGACAGAAGCCGGCAATGCCCCATCCGATACCGAACACGGCGGCGCCGCCAACCAATTCCAGATCGATAACGCGCTTCGTCGGCAGCGCAAACTCGGTTTCGAACACCGGGGCCTTGTACCGGCCGAACACCAGTCGGTAACCGATAAAGGCGACAGCCAAGCCGCCGCCCATGACGAAGATCAGGCTGGGGTCCCAGGTGCCAGCAATGTCGAAGAAATTCAGCACCTTGGCCGGATTTATCATACCGGAAACAGCGATGCCGAGGCCGAAAATCCCGCCGATCAGGAATGCCGAAACGAGCCTGTTCATGGTTAGCCCCCGACGACGTGGCGGATGATGAAGACGGTGATTAATGCGGTGACCATGAAGGTCGCGACGGCGGCCATCGAGCGTGGCGACAGGCGCGCAATGCCGCAAATGCCATGCCCGCTCGGACAGCCACCGCCGAAATGCACGCCGATGCCGACCACGAAGCCACCGACAACGAGGGACAGCGTTGGCAGCGGCACGCTGAAGGCAATATGTCCGCCAACAGTCCGATAGAGGAGCGGCGCCACGACTGCGCCAATGAGAAACGCGGCTCGCCAGCCCCAATCCGGGGCAAGCGGCGGAATGACCCCTGTTAGGATACCGGTCATCCCGGCAATCCGTCCATGCAACGCCATCAGGAGCACCGCCGACAGGCCGATGAGGGCACCGCCGAGCAGCGACTGGAAGGGCGTGAAATCTGTCATGGCAGTGCCGGCCTCAATCTGCGCTTCATGCGCGTCCCGCGCGGATCGACATCATAGCGCAGATGGACGTTGCCAGCGAAGATTCTGACTCGGATTGCCCAGAGGGGAATGAAAAAAGGCGGAGACTGGCTCCGCCTTTCGAGAACGCTCTTCTCAGCTGCCGAGAATGGCGCCTTTGATCTGGCGGATGTTGTTGTGCATCATGTCGATATAGGTCGAGCCGGGGCCATCGGGCTGCGACAGCGCGTCCGAATAGAGCGTGCCGCCGACCTTGATGCCGGTCTCGCTGGCGATCTGTTCGATCAGGCGCGGGTTGGTGATGTTCTCGACGAAGATGGCCGCGGCCTTGTCCTGCTTCACCTGCTCGACCAGCTTGGCGACATCGGCGGCCGACGGTTCGGAATCGGTCGAGATGCCTTGCGGGGCAAGGAAAGTCAGGCCGTATTCATGCTCGAAATAGCCGAAGGCGTCATGCGAGGTGATGACGACGCGCTTTGCTTCGGGGATCGACTGGATCGCTGCCTTCACTTCGCCTTCCAGCGCATCGAGCTTCTTGGTGTAGGCGGCGGCGTTGGTCTGGTAGGAGACGCAACCTTCGGAATCGGCCGCGCAGAAGGCTTCGGCAATGTTCTTCACATAGATCCTGGCGTTGGCGATCGACTGGAAGGCATGCGGATCGGTGACGGTCTTGCCGCCGCCGGTGCCGGCACCCTCCGCCGCGTCGGCGTCGGCGAATTCAGGTTTGAAGTCGATCGGCGTCACGCCCTTGGTCAAGGTGATGATGGAGGCCTTGGTGGCGCTGGCATCGACCAGCCGCTGCAGGAAACCTTCGAAATGCAGGCCGTTGACCAGAACGATGTCGGCCTTGGCCATGGCCACCGCGTCGGCGGGGCTCGGCTCATAGACATGGGCATCGCCGTCCGGCCCGACAATGGTGGTGATGTCGACGCGGTCGCCGCCGACATTTTTGGCGAAATCCGCAATGACCGTGAAGCTGGCGACCACTTTCAGCGGCTCGGCGAAGGCCGATGAAGCTCCAAAGGCTGTTAATGTTATAACGCTCATCGCCAGGGCGGCGCAGAGTGATTTCAGCATGGTTGGGTCTCCTTTGGGGCGGGGGATCAGGCCGTTCTGTGACGGTGATGGACGATGCGGGCGCGCAGAATGCCGCGCGTGCCAAACAGGATAGAGGCGAAATAGACGACGCCGGCCGACAGGATGATGGCCGGGCCTGACGGCAATGACGCATGATAGGACAGGAGCAGCCCGGCAATGCAGGAGGCAAAGCCGATCAGCACGGCCAGCGCGCACATCGGCTCGACGCGCGCCGTCCAGAAGCGCGCCGCTGCCGCCGGCAGCATCATCAATCCGACTGAAAGTAAGGTACCGAGCGCCTGGAAACCGCCGACGAGGTTGAGGACGACGAGACCGAGGAAAATGAAATGCACCGGGCTGCCCATGCGGCTGACCGAACGCAGGAACAGCGGGTCCAGGCATTCCGCGACCAGCGCCCGCCAGAAGATAGCAAGGCTGACTAGCGTCACCGCGACGATGCCGCCGATCAGCGTCAATGCCTCGTTGTTGAGTGCCAGCACCGTGCCGAACAGCACATGCATGAGGTCGACGCTGGAGCCGCGGATCGACACCATCAGCACGCCGATGGCGAGCGAAATCAGGTAGAAGGCCGCCATCGAGGCGTCCTCGCGCTGAATGGTGAAGCGCGAGACGGCGCCGGCGCCGAGCGCCACGATGATGCCGGCGATCAGGCCGCCAATGGTCATCGGCAGGATTTCGAGGCCGTAGAACAGGAAGCCGGCGGCCGCCCCCGGCAGGATGGCGTGCGCCATCGCGTCGCCCGACAGGCTCATGCGCCGCAGCATCAGGAAGACGCCGATCGGGCAGGCGCCGAGCGACAGCATCAGCGAGCCGAAAAGCGCCCGCTGCATGAAACCGAAATCGGCGAATGGCGAGATAAAAAGGCCGTAGAGCGCGTCCATCAGGCAGCCCTCGGTCCGGCGCCATGGTGATGGTCGTGATCGTGGCCGTCATGATGATGATCATGATCATGAGCGTGCTCGTCAGGCTCGCACCAGGGCGCGTTCTCTTCCCAGGCTTCGTGGAAGCGGCGCGCGCGCAACAGGTTCTCCGGCTTCAGCGTCTCCCGGGTCTCGCCCCAGGCTACCGGCTGGCGGGCAAGCAGCAGTGTTTCGGGAAAATTCTGGCGCACAAGATCCAGATCATGGACCACCACCATGATGGTGCGCTCTTCGCCGTGCCAGCGCTTGATCAGGGCAATGAGGTCACCGACCGTCTTGGCGTCGACCGCATTGAAGGGCTCGTCGAGCAGGATCAGGTCGGCATCCTGCAACAGCACGCGGGCAAACAGCGTGCGCTGCAACTGGCCGCCCGACAGCGTGTCGATTGGCCGCTTCTCGAAGCCGCCGAGGCCGACGGCCATCAAAGCCTGGCTGACGGCCTCGCGATCTTCCTGGGTGTAGCGGCCAAGCATGCCGCGCTTCGGCCACAGGCCGAGCGAGACCAGGTCGACGACGCGGGCGGGAAAGGAGCGATCAAGCTCCGATTGCTGCGGCAGGTAGGCCGCCCGCACGCCCGGCGCGCGGATAACCTCGCCGGCCATCGGCTTCAACACCCCAACGATACCTTTCATCAGCGTCGACTTGCCGGAACCATTGGCGCCGACCACGGCCGTCAGCGAACCCTTGCGGATCGCGCCATTGAGATGGTGGATCGCCGGGTGGCTGTTGTAGCCCAGCGTCAGGTCACGGAATGTCAGGCAGGTCTGGGTCATATCGTTCCGTTGGCCAAACGCGGCTGCAGGCAGGCGGCTTGGATATGTGATGTTATTACATTAGTCAACAAGCCAATCCGGCGGAATTGCGACGCGGTGGTCAACTCGCCGTGTACGCGCCTGGCCCTGGATGGAGCGATTGGCTCAAACGGTTTCGGTTCAGGCGGCCTTGCTCGAAGCGGACGGCGACTCTAAAGAGGCGCGACCACAACGGAAGGAACCTCGCAATGAGCATTCGTCGCATCGATGTTGGCCCGCGCATGAGCCAGATCGTCATCCACGGCAACACAGTCTATCTGGCCGGCCAGGTCGGCGAACCCGGCGGCAACGTCGCCTCGCAGACCCGCGACATCCTTGCGACCATCGATGGGTTGTTGGCCAAGGCCGGCACCGACAAGACCAAGATCGTCCAGGCGATCATCTGGCTGGCCGACATGGGCACCTTCGCCGAGATGAATTCCGAATGGGACAAGTGGGTACCGCAGGGCCACACGCCCGCCCGCGCCACCGGCGAGGCAAAGCTTGCCGGCCCCGAATATCTGGTCGAGATCATTATTACGGCTGCGATTTAAGCCGACAGTGCAGCTGCCGATCTCCCCCTCGTGGGGGAGATGCCTGGCAAGGCAGAGGGGGGCGCTGTCCCTCCAGCCCACCGATGTTCGTCATCCTCGGGCTTGACCCGAGGATCCATGCCGTGACCTTTGTCGAGGAACGCGGCGGTGCAGAATTCTGTAAACATTGCAAAGCTTTAGCGTCACGGCATGGATCCTAGGGTCTGCGCGCGTCACTTCGCTCCTTGCTTCGCCCTAGGATGACGAAAGCGAGGGCGCACTCACCCCTGCGACGGCGTGAACCTTGCCACCAGCGTGTGGCTTTCCGCCGGATAGATGAAGCGCACATGCGTCACTGGATGCTCGGCGCTCCATGTTCGCCGCTCGACCACCAGGCACGGCGCGCCGGTATCGATGTCGAGTGAATCGGCGATCGTATCGTCGGCGGCCATGGCGCGGATGCGGTGCTCGGCTTCGCTCCAGGGCACGCGGCCGATCAGCCACGGCCCCGCCGCGATTTCGAGGAACGCCTCGTCCGCTGCCTCGGCCACCGCTGACAGGTTGATCAGCCGCTGCTCGAGAGCGAAAGGCCGTTCGCCGGCAAAATGCAGCCCTTCAAGCCCCAGGACCGAGCCGGCGGCCGAGAGCCCAAGCAGCGCCCTGTCTCCGGCATTGCTGCGCCGCTGCACGCGTTCCAGCCGCTCGTAGCGATAGGGAAGGCCCAGCGCCTCGACCTCGATCCTGATGTCGTGCAGTTCCAGCACCGCCGCTTGCGATTGCGGCTGGCGCACGAAACTGCCCGAGCGGCGGCGCCGCTCGATCAGCCCTGCCTTGGCGAGTTGCGACAGCGCCTTGTTCACCGTCATGCGTGAGCAATCATACTCGGCGGTCAGTTCATGCTCGAACGGAATGCGATGGCCTGGCGGCCATGCGCCCGACAGGATCTTCTCCCTGATGTCCGACAGGATGCGCTGATGCAGCGAGATGTTCTCGCCGCTCTCGATATCCTCTGTCACGACAAGGCTCATCGGCTTGCCTTCAGCTTCGGGAAAGCGCGGTCATCACCTGGCGGAACCGCTCGGCGATCTCCTCGCGCTTCGCATGCCTGCCGCCGCTGACCTGCTTTTGCCCGTGCACCCAGACGCAATCCACTTTGCCGGCATTGGCGAAGATCCACGCATCCAGGATCGCATCGCCCGTCTTGCCCGCCAGCGAGGGATTGCGGGCGTCGAGCGAGACGAGATCGGCTGATGAACCAGGCGCGATTTGCGATGCGCCGGCGCCAAGCGCGACGCTGCCGCCTTCGATCGCTGCATCGAACAGCGCGCGGCCCGTCGAGCCACCGGCTACCGCAAGCACATTGCGGGCGCGGTGCGCGAGGCGCTGCGAATATTCGAGCTGGCGCAATTCGTCGGGCAGGCCGATCAGCACGTTGGAATCGGAGCCGACACCGAAGCGGCCGCCATGCTCCCTGAACAAGGGCGCGGCAAAGGTGCCGTCGCCGAGATTGGCCTCCGTGATCGGGCAAAGGCCGGCAATGGCGCCGCTTTTGGCCATGCCGATGGTTTCGGCGTCCGTCATATGGGTGGCGTGGATCAGGCACCAGCGCTTATCGACATCGGCAGCCCCAAGCAGAAATTCGACCGGACGCGCGCCGGACCAGGCAAGGCAGTCCTCGACTTCCCTGACCTGCTCGGCGACATGGATGTGGATCGGCCCGTCCGGCGTCATCGCTGCAATCGCCGTGA
The DNA here is from genome assembly GCF_004791165.1 of Mesorhizobium sp. M8A.F.Ca.ET.218.01.1.1. Lineage (GTDB taxonomy): Bacteria > Pseudomonadota > Alphaproteobacteria > Rhizobiales > Rhizobiaceae > Mesorhizobium. The sequence goes on from NZ_SRUZ01000003.1 coordinate 496,795, forward strand.
GTTCCTCCGGCGTCGCGGCGCGTAGACTGTGCGGGGCGACGCCGACGACAGCTTGATTCAACGCGCGAACCGATTCGCGGCTTTTCTCAACAAGCCGGGCGAACTCATCCACTTCGTTGACGAATCGCCTCTGGCCTTCGTTTGGCGCGGCACCACCGAAGGAGGAATGCGCGTAAAACACCGGCAGCAGCGTCAGGCCGATACCCGTTTCGCCGGCCGCGGCAGCGATGCGCTCGGCCATCTCGGCAGGGTTGGCGTAAGGTTTTCCGTCGCGGTCATGATGGAGATAGTGAAACTCGCCGACACGGGAAAACCCGGCCTCCAGCATTTCGACATAGAGCTGCGCCGCCACCGCCTCGACCTGGTCTGGAGTCATCGACAGCGCGAAGCGGTACATCACCTCGCGCCAGCTCCAGAAACTGTCGGCGGAGGGACCGCGCAACTCGGCAAGCCCGGCCATGCCGCGCTGGAACGCGTGGCTGTGCAGATTGGGCATGCCCGGCAGGAGAATGGCATGGCGCTCGTCACCTGCCGACGCGGTGCCCCCTGGCTCCACGGCGGTAATGCGCCCGTTGGCGAAAGTGATCCGCACATTGTCGTTCCAGCCATTGGGGAGAAGCGCCTGTTCCGCAAAGATATAGGTCACTTTTCTCTCCACTTCCCGGTCTCGCATGCGATGATGGCACTTGCAGTGCGTTTCAATATGTATATACATAATCGCCACCGATTGAAACGGAAAAGATGATGGCTGTAGAGAGCAAAAGCCGGGCAGGGGGGCTTCGCCTGTGGCGCAATGCGCGTCTGGCGACCATGGCTGAAAATTCTGCCGATCTTGGTATCGTCGAGCATGGTGCGCTGGCCGCGCGTGATGGCCGCATTGTCTATGCCGGTCCGGAATCCGAGATGCCCTCGGGGCTTGCCCAAGGCGAGATCATCGATTGCGAAGACCGCTGGATCACACCCGGCCTGATCGACTGCCACACCCATCTCGTCCATGCCGGCAACCGTGTCAACGAATTCGAGATGCGGCTGGCCGGCGCCTCCTATGAGGAAGTCGCCAGGGCAGGCGGCGGCATCGTCTCGTCGGTCAAATCCTTGCGTGCCGCCAGCGAGAGCGACCTGGTCGCCCAGACGCTGCCGCGCCTCGATGCGCTGATGGCGGAAGGCGTCACCACCGTAGAAATAAAGTCGGGCTATGGACTCGATCTCGAAAACGAGAAGAAATCGCTGCGCGCCGCGCGACTGCTGGGCAATGAACGCCCGGTGACGGTCCGCACCACATGCCTCGCGGCCCATGCGCTGCCGCCCGAAGCCAAGGGCGACAAGGACGCTTTCATCGATCTCGTCGTCAAAACGATTCTTCCCGGCGTCGCCGCAGAAGGCTTGGCTGATGCCGTCGACGGGTTCTGTGAAGGCATTGCCTTTTCGCCCGAGCAGATAGCGCGGGTCTTCGATGTCGCCAAGGCGGCTGGCTTGCCCGTCAAACTCCACGCCGACCAGTTGTCCAACCTGCACGGCGCTGAACTTGCCGCCCGCTATGGTGCGCTTTCGGCCGACCATCTCGAATACACCGACGAGGCGGGCGCCATGGCGATGGCCAAGGCGGGGACCGTGGCGACGATCCTGCCCGGCGCCTATTACTTCATCCGCGAGACCAAGAAGCCGCCGATCGGCCTCTTCCGCCAGCATGGCGTGAAAATGGCTGTCGCCACCGACAACAATCCCGGCACCTCGCCGCTGACCTCGCTGCTTCTGACCATGAACATGGCAGCGACCCTGTTCGGCATGACGCTCGACGAATGTCTCGCCGGCGTCACCCGCGAGGCCGCGCGTGCGCTGGGACTGTTCGACGAGACCGGCACGCTGGAGGCTGGAAAATCCGCCGACCTGGCGATCTGGGACATCGAGCGCCCCGCCGAACTCATCTACCGCATGGGCTTCAACCCGCTGCATGCACGCATCTGGAGAGGACAATGACCGAACTGACCTTGAAGCCCGGCAATGCCACGCTGGCCGACTGGCGCGCCATCTACCGTGGCGCCGTGCCCAAACTGGACGACGCCTGCCGGCCAAAGATCAAGGCAAGCGCCGAGGCCGTTGCCAGGATCGTTGCCAAGGGCGAGCCGGTCTATGGCATCAACACCGGCTTCGGCAAGCTGGCCAGCGTGCGCATCCCGGCCGAAGATCTCGAGACCCTGCAGCGCAACATCGTTCTGTCGCATGCCGCGGGCGTCGGCGAGCCGATGCCAGTCGCCGTTGCCCGGCTGATGATGGCGCTGAAACTTGCAAGCCTCGCGCAGGGTGCGTCCGGCGTGCGCTCGCAAACCATCGAGTTGCTTGAAGCGATGCTCGCCAACGACGTCATCCCGGTAGTGCCGGCGCAGGGCTCGGTCGGCGCCTCCGGCGACCTTGCCCCGCTGTCGCACATGACGGCGGTGATGATCGGTGTCGGCGAATGCTTTACCCCGCATGGCCGTTTTCCGGCCAAGGTCGCCTTCGTCTCGCACGGGCTGGAGCCCGTGACATTGGGCGCCAAGGAAGGTCTGGCGCTGCTCAATGGCACGCAGTTTTCGACGGCCTATGCGCTGGCCGCTCTGTTCGAGGCCGAAGTGCTCTACCAGTCGGCGCTTGTCGCCGGCGCGCTCTCGACCGACGCGGCAAAGGGTTCCGACGCACCCTTCGATCCTCGCATTCATCTGTTGAGAAAGCATCGCGGCCAGATCGAGACCGCGGACGCACTGCGCAATTTGATGGCCGGCAGCGCCATACGCGAGTCGCACCGGGTCGGCGACGAGCGTGTGCAGGATCCCTATTGCTTGCGTTGCCAGCCGCAAGTCATGGGCGCGGCGATCGATGTCCTGCGCAAGGCCGCCGATACGCTCGAAACCGAGGCCAATGGCGTCACCGACAATCCGCTGATCTTCGCCGAGGACGACACGGCACTCTCCGGTGGCAATTTCCACGCCGAGCCGGTCGCTTTCGCCGCCGACATGATCGCGCTGGCCGTCTGCGAGATCGGCTCGCTGTCGGAACGCCGCATCGCCATGCTGGTCGACCCCGCGCTGTCGGGCATGCCCGCCTTCCTGACGCCCAAGCCCGGCCTCAACTCCGGCTTCATGATCCCGCAGGTGACGGCGGCGGCACTCGTTTCGGAAAACAAGCAGAAAGCCTATCCCGCAAGCGTCGATTCCATCCCGACCTCGGCCAATCAGGAAGACCACGTCTCGATGGCCGCGCATGGCGCGCGCCGGCTGATCGGCATGGTCGAGAATGCGACTGCGGTGATCGGAATCGAATTGCTGGCCGCCGCCCAAGGCTGCGATTTCCATCAGCCGCTGGCCTCGAGCGCAGCGCTCGAAGCCGTGCGCAAGCTGGTTCGCGCCGAGGTGCCGCATCTCGACAACGACCGGCACTTCCACCCTGACATGGAAAAGGCGATCGCCATGGTGCGCAGCGGCGCGGCCGTGGAGGCGGCAGGCGCGGTGGCGCTGCCGGGGATTGCGCGATGACACCTTCCTGGCTGACAATAAAACAAGGCACGGCACCGCTGCTTGTGTCGATCCCACACACCGGCATCGACCTCGCCGGCCTCGAAAACCGGCTGGTGTCGCCATGGCTCGGTCGTCGCGATTGCGACTGGTGGATCGACAATCTCTATGATTTCGCCGCCGGTCTCGGCGCCACGGTCGTGCACACCGCGATCTCGCGCACCGTCATCGACGTCAACCGCGATCCTTCCGGCGCCTCGCTCTACCCCGGTCAGGCAACCACCGGCCTATGCCCGACCGAAACCTTCGACGGCGATCCGCTCTATCGCGACGGCGAAGAGCCGGGCCCGTCTGAGATCGACGAGCGCCGCGAGAAGTTCTTTGCACCCTATCACGCCGCCTTGCGGGCCGAGATCGACAGGTTGCGCGCCTTGCATGGCAAGATTGTCCTCTACGACTGCCATTCGATCCGCTCGGTGCTGCCACGGCTGTTCCAGGGCAGACTGCCGGTGTTCAATCTCGGCACGAATGACGGCAAGAGCGCCGATCCGATGCTGCAGGCGACGGTCAGCCAGATCATGGCCGAAACCGGCGAAACCTTTGTCGTCAACGGCCGCTTCAAGGGCGGGTGGATCACGCGCCATTTCGGCCAGCCGCTTCAGGGCGTGCATGCGCTGCAGATGGAACTCTCCAACCGCGGCTATATGCGCGAGCCCGAAGGGAAGGGCACGCCGGACAATTGGCCGGTACCCTACGATGCCGCGTTCGCCGCGCCGATCCGTGCCACGCTGACGCAGATTCTCCAAACCGCCATTGACTGGGCCGGGCGCTGACGCGCCGCCTCATCCGAAAGGGACAATGATGAACAACCCTCGCCACAATATCCGCGAAGTGCGCGCGCCGCGCGGTGACAAGCTCAACGCCCGGTATTGGACGACCGAGGCGCCGCTGCGCATGCTGATGAACAATCTCGACCCTGATGTCGCCGAGAATCCCAACGAACTGGTCGTCTATGGCGGCATCGGCCGGGCGGCGCGCACCTGGAACGATTTCGATCAAATCGTTGCGTCGCTGAAGACGCTTGGCCAGGACGAGACGCTGCTGGTGCAGTCCGGCAAGCCGGTCGGTGTGTTTCGCACCCACCCGGACGCGCCGCGCGTGCTGATCGCCAACTCCAACCTGGTACCGCACTGGGCGACCTGGGAGAAATTCAACGAGCTCGATAAGAAGGGCCTGATGATGTACGGCCAGATGACGGCCGGCTCCTGGATCTATATCGGCACGCAAGGCATCGTGCAGGGCACCTACGAAACCTTCGTCGAGGCCGGCCGCCAGCATTATGGCGGCAATCTCAAGGGAAAATGGATCCTGACCGGCGGCCTTGGCGGCATGGGCGGCGCCCAGCCATTGGCTGCCGTCATGGCCGGCGCCTGCTGTCTGGCAATCGAATGCAATCCCGATTCGATCGATTTCCGCCTGCGCACCCGCTATGTCGACGAGAAGGCCGAGACGCTCGACGAGGCCATGGAAATGATCGAGCGCTGGACTAAGGCCGGCGAGGCGAAGTCCGTTGGCCTGTTTGGCAACGCCGCCGAGATCGTGCCCGAAATGTTCAAGCGCGGCATCCGCCCTGATATGGTCACCGACCAGACCTCGGCGCACGACCCCATCAATGGCTATCTGCCGAAGGGCTGGACGATGGCCGAGTGGCGCGAAAAGCGTGTCAGCGACCCCAAGGCGGTCGAGAAAGCGGCCCGCGCCTCCATGCGCGAGCATGTCGAGGCGATGGTGGCGTTCTGGAACGCCGGCGTGCCGACGCTCGACTACGGCAACAACATCCGTCAGGTCGCCAAGGACGAAGGTTTCGAGAACGCCTTTGCCTTCCCCGGTTTCGTGCCGGCCTACATCCGTCCGCTCTTTTGCCGCGGTATCGGCCCGTTCCGTTGGGCTGCACTCTCCGGCGATCCGGAGGATATCTACAAGACCGACGCCAAGGTACGCGAACTCACTCCCGGCAACACCCATCTGCACAATTGGCTCGACATGGCGCGCGAGCGCATTTCCTTCCAGGGCCTGCCGGCGCGCATCTGCTGGGTCGGTCTCGGCGACCGGCACAGGCTGGGTCTTGCCTTCAACGAGATGGTGGCCAAGGGCGAGCTCAAGGCGCCCGTCGTCATCGGCCGCGATCACCTCGATTCGGGTTCGGTCGCTTCGCCAAATCGCGAGACGGAATCGATGAAGGACGGTTCCGACGCGGTCTCCGACTGGCCGCTGCTCAACGCGCTGCTCAACACAGCTTCGGGCGCCACCTGGGTGTCGCTGCACCATGGCGGCGGCGTCGGCATGGGCTTCTCCCAGCATGCCGGCATGGTCATCGTCGCCGACGGCACGCCTGACGCGGCAAGACGTCTGGAGCGGGTGCTGTGGAACGACCCGGCGACCGGCGTCATGCGCCACGCCGATGCCGGCTATGACATCGCCATCGAATGCGCCAAGGAGCACCAGCTCAACCTGCCCGGCATTCTCGGGTAGCGGCTGACGTGATGCGCATCCTTCGCGCCGCCGATTACCGCGTCATGCCGTGGAAGAACGGCGGCGGCACGACGACCGAGATCGCCGTCTCGCCCGACGGCGCCGGGCTCGACGATTTCGACTGGCGCGTCTCGATGGCCCGGGTCGAAGGCAGCGGGCCGTTCTCCAGCTTTGCCGGCATCGACCGCACGCTGTCGGTGCTGGAGGGCGAGGGGATCGTGCTTGATGTCGCGGGCCGTCCGCCGGAGCGGATGACAGCGGCTTCCCAGCCATTTTCCTTTCCGGCCGACCAGCCGACGCGTGCCGCGCTGATCGCCGGCCCGATCACCGATCTCAACGTCATGACCCGCCGCGGCCACATGTTGCATCAGGTCGAGCGTCTGGCGATTTCGACGCCCGTGGAAATCGCGACCGAGGCCGGTCCCACCCTCATCCTTTGTCACAGGGGCCATGCCATTTTCCCCGGCGCCGCGCCCATTCGTCTCGGGCCGCTCGACGCCCTGCTGCTCGGACCTGATGCCTCTGTCTTGCGGGTTCAGCCCGCACCGGATGCGATCCTTTTCGTGATCCGGATAATCGCTGCCGCCTGACACGTTTGGCGCCAACGGTTACCGCCTGTTTCCAAACATGATCGCGACGCCGGCGAAATATAGCGTAAGCTGGCGGTGGCATCACGAAAAAGCCCGAATCCTCCCCGTCGATCGGTCCTGACGGGAGCGAGGGGCGCTCGTCTTTGAGTTTGCTCGAAAGATGACGCCCTGTCGTGGTGCGGAAACAAACTTTCGGCATAGGGGTTGATGCAACCGATTGCATTTGAACCGGTTTTAGGGCCATTGCCGTGGCGGTGATGCCGCTGAGTGCCCGCTTACGGAATTTTCAATGAATATTCAGACGAACCCAGCCCAGATCGAGAAGACAAGCGCGAGCTTCCCAGCCATCACGGAAGAGCCGATAAGATCGACATTCCTGCCGGAGGAACGGCTCCGGCTGCTCGGCGAAAGCCTGGCCAAGGGCGATCTGACGGACCTGTTCGGACTGATACCATTCGACTTCCAGGCCCGCATCCGTGACAGCGCCAAGAAGATCCTCGAAGTCTACCGGTCGACCAACGCCGCGCAGGCGAGGGGCGAAACCATCACGCCGGCCGCGCAATGGCTGCTCGACAACAACTACCTGATCGAGGAAACCATTTTCCAGGTCAAACGCGACCTGCCGCGCCGCTTCTACCGGCAATTGCCGACGTTGAAACTGCCCGACGGCGGCACCGTGCCGCGCGCATTGGCGCTGGCCTGGACCTATGTCGCGCATTCGGACAGTTCCGTCTCGGCGACCATGTTCAAGTCCATCGTCCAGGGTTTTCAGTCGGTCGAGCCGCTGAAGATCGGCGAACTCTGGGCCCTGCCGTCACTGCTGCGCTTCGTGCTGATCGAGAACCTCCGCCGCCTGGCGGTCAGGGTCAACCGCACCCGCCAGATGCGCCAGATCGCCAACGACGTGGCCGACAAGGTGCTTGCGACCGACGACAATCCGGATCGGCAGGCAATTCTCGCCAACTTCAGCGCGCATGCGCAGGACACCACCTTCGCCACTCAGCTTCTCTATCGCCTGCGTGACGGATCGCAGAACGCCGGCAAGGCGCTGGAGTGGCTGGAAGGCGAACTCGAAAAGACCGGCTCGGATGCCGAGGAAATCATCATTTCCGAGCACCAGACGCTGTCCAGCGGCAATGTGACCACCGGCAACATCGTGCGCGGTCTGCGCCTCATCAACGACGTCGACTGGACGGTGTGGTTCGAAGGCGTCAGCCGCATCGATACCGTGCTGCGCGAGCGCACCGATTTCGCCGCGCTCGACTTCTTCTCGCGCGATCAGTACCGCACCGCGATCGAGGAACTGGCACGCCGCTCGAACCTGTCGGAGTACCGTGTCGCCGAAAAAGCCATCGAACTGGCCGGTCACGCCGCCGGAGAAACCGTCGCGGAGGGCGTTGAAGGAGCTGATGCTCAGGCATCTTCCGCTCACACCGATGTCGGTTTCTATCTCGTTGGCCCGCGCCGGCTGGAGCTGGAAAAGGCAATCGAGTACCGGCCTACGGTCAGCCAGACGGTCAAGCGGACCTTCGCCAAGACAGGCTGGCTGGGCATCGTGCTCCCCGTCTTCGCGCTGACCGCCCTGCTGCTCGTCCTGTCCGGCAACGCCCTTTCCAATCTCGGCCTGTCGGTGCCGTCGATCGTGCTGATGCTGGCTCTGTTTGCCGTGCCGGCCAGCGAAGGCGCGCTCGCTTTCTTCAACACCGTGGTCTCGCTGTTCCTCAAGCCGACTCGCCTGATCGGTTACGACTACAGGCACGGCGTGCCGCCCGAGGCGCGCACCCTGGTGGTCGTGCCGTCGCTGATCGGCTCGCGTGACGATGTCGAGGAAAACATCCGCAATATCGAAGTGCACTATCTTGCCAATCTGGCGGACGAGATCCATTTCGCGCTGCTTTCGGATTGGCCCGACAGCAAGATCGAGATCGATGCGGCGGACACTGAGATTCTCGACTTCGCCCGCGCCGAAATCGCTCGCCTCAACGTACGCTATCCCTCCGAAGGCGCCCCGCGCTTCTATATCCTGCACCGCCGCCGGCTCTACAATGCGGCTCAAGGGTGCTGGATGGGCTGGGAACGCAAGCGCGGCAAGCTGCACGAGCTCGACCTCTTGCTGCGCGGCGACAGCGATACCACCTTCCTGCCACTCGAAGTGCCGCTGCCGGAAAAAGTCGTCCATGTGATGACGCTCGACGCCGATACCCGCACCACCCGCGATGCCGTATCGAGCCTTGTCGGCAAGCTTTGCCATCCGCTCAACCGCCCGCATTTCGACGCCACCAGGCGCGTCGTAACCGCCGGCTACACCATCCTGCAGCCGCGTATCACCGCTTCACTCACCAGCGGCGACGAAGCCTCGTTCTTCCAGCGCGTGTTCTCGGCCAATCGCGGCCTTGATCCTTACGTCTTCGCTGTTTCGGACCTCTATCAGGACGTCTTCAGCGACGGGTCCTTCACCGGCAAGGGCCTCTATCATGTCGATGCCTTCGAGGCCGCCTTGCAGGGCCGCATCGAGGAAAACACCATCCTCAGCCACGATCTGCTCGAAGGCGCTCTGGCGCGCGCCGCACTCGTCACCGACGTCGAACTGGTCGAGGACTACCCGACCCGCTACTCGGTCGACGCCTCGCGCCACCATCGCTGGGCGCGCGGCGACTGGCAACTTTTGGGATACATCTTCAACCCCCGTTCCGGCGTTCCGGCCTTGTCGCGCTGGAAGATGGTCGACAATCTGCGCCGCTCGCTGACGCCGATCTTCTGGGTGATGGCGGCGATCGCCGGCTGGACCTTGCTGCCCTTCACGCAGGCCGCGCAGTGGCAGGCCTTGCTGATCCTCAGCCTGTTCATGGCGCCGACCTTCGACGTGGTCAACGCCATCCTGCCCAAGAGCGGCGACCAGACGCCGCGCGGCCATTTCTCGGCGCTGGCGCGCGACGTCGCCTTCGGCACCGCCATGGTGGCACTGAAGATCGTACTGATGGCACACAACGCCTGGATGATGGGCGACGCCATCGTGCGCACGCTCTACCGGCTGTTCGTCAGCCGGCAGAACCTCCTGGAATGGCGCACCGCCTCGCAGGCGCACAAGGCGGGCGACAACGATGTCGGCTCCTATTACGGCATGATGTATGGTGCCGTGATCATCGGCTTTGTCGGCCTCGCCATTCCGGTGCTGGCCGATTCCACCGGTGCCTTCGTGGCCTTCTTCTTTGCCTTGTTCTGGATCGGCTCGCCGGCGATCGCCAGCTGGATCAGCCGCTCCGCCGAAACCGAGGATCGGCTGCGTATATCGCAGGCCGATATTCACACCCTGCGCACCGTGGCGCGGCGCACGTGGCATTATTTCGAGAGCTTCGTGACGGCCGAACATCACAATCTGCCGCCGGACAATTTCCAGGAGAGCCCCGCGCCCGTCGTGGCGCCCCGCACCTCGCCGACCAATGTCGGCGTCTACCTGCTCTCGGTCGTCTCGGCGCGCGATTTCGGCTGGATCAGCCTGTCCGATGCCATCACCCGCATCGATGCCACCATGACGACCATCGAGAGCATGCCGCGCAGCCGCGGCCATCTCTTCAACTGGTACGACACCACGACCCTGAAGCCGCTCTACCCGCTCTATATCTCGGCTGTCGACAGCGGCAATCTCGCCGGTCACCTGGTGGCGGTGGCGGCGGCCTGCGCCGAATGGGCGGAAGCCCCTTCCGTCCACCTGCAGGGTGATTTCGAAGGCATTCTCGACACCGTGACCATCCTGAGCGAAAGCCTAGATGAATTGCCTGACGATCGCCGTCAGTTGCGCCCATTGCGCCAACGCCTCGTCGATCGCCTCGACGGCATGCGGCGCGCCGTCGACACGATCAAGGCACAGCCGGAAATGGCCTCGATCCGCACCATCAACCTGGCGGTGCTGGCCGGTGAAATCCGCAAGCTCGCCACCGCCATTCACACCGAGGCCGCATCGCCGCAGAGTGACGTCATTGTCGACTGGGCGGCAAGGCTCGAAGCCACCTGCGAGGCGCACGTCCATGACGCCCACAGCGACGAAAACGCGGTCGAGGCTCTGCGTGCCAAGCTGCTCACCTTGCGCGAGCGCACCCGCCGTTTCGCCTTCGAGATGGAGTTCGCCTTCCTGATGCGGCCGGAGCGCAAGCTTTTGTCGATCGGCTACCGGGTCGAGGAACATCAGCTCGACGAAAGCTGCTACGACCTTCTCGCCTCCGAGGCGCGGCTGACCAGCCTGTTCGCCATCGCCAAGGGCGATCTGCCGACCGAGCACTGGTTCAGGCTCGGCCGCCCCATCGTCGAGATCGGCTTCCAGGGCGCGCTGATGTCGTGGTCCGGCTCGATGTTCGAGTACCTGATGCCGCCGCTGGTGATGAAGGAACCGCAAGGCTCGATCCTCAACCAGACCAGCAAGCTGATCATCAAGCGCCAGATGCAGTACGGCCGCCAGAAGAACGTGCCGTGGGGGATCTCGGAAGCAGCCTACAATGCCCGCGACCGCGAACTGACCTATCAGTACACCAATTTCGGCGTGCCGGGGCTGGGGCTGAAGCGCGGCCTTGGCCAGAACACGGTGATCGCACCTTACGCGACGATCATGGCGGCGCAGTTCAACCCGCGCGAAGCGGTGCAGAATCTGGCCCGGCTGCGCGAGATCGGCGCGCTTGGCCGCCATGGCTATTATGATGCGGTCGACTTCACCCCGCAGCGCGTGCCGGAAGGCACCAACCACGCGGTCGTGCTGAATTACTATGCCCACCATTCGGGCATGTCGATCGCCGCCGTCGCCGACGCCATTTTCGAAGGTCGCCTGCGCGATCGCTTCCACAGCGATCCAGTCATCGAATCAGCCGAACTGCTGCTGCAGGAGAGGGCGCCGCGCGACATTCCGACCGCCACCGTCCGCACCGAGGCCGACGAGCGCTCCAAGGACGAGACCGAAACCGAGAGCCCTGACACCCGCATTGTGCTCGATCCCGTGCGGGCGCTGCGTTCGACCAATGTGATGTCGAACGGCCGCTATTCGGTCATGGTGACCGCGACCGGCTCCGGCTACAGCCGCTGGGGCGATCTGTCAGTGACCCGCTGGCAGCCGGATCCGGTCGAGGACCGTCTAGGCTCATACATCTTCCTGCGTGACGTCAGCACCGGCGACTGGTGGTCGGCAACGGCGGAGCCAAGGCGCGCGCCCGAGGAAAAGACGCAGACCCTGTTTTCCGATGACAAGGCGAGCTTCGTCAAATCGGCCGGCACGCTACGCTCGGAGGTCGAATGCATCGTCGTTTCCGAAGGCAATGGCGAAGGCCGCCGCATAACGCTCTACAATGAGAGCACATCCGACCGTCACATCGAAGTGACGTCCTTTGCCGAGCTGGTTCTGGGATCGGAGGCTTCCGACAACGCGCATCCGGCCTTCTCGAAAATGTTCGTGGAAACGGAAATCGCCGCCAACAATGGCGCGATCTTCGCCACGCGACGCAAGCGCGAAACCAGCGAGCCCGATGTCGCCCTGGTGCATTTCGTCACCGATCCGTCGGGGCCGGCTCGTGATGCCGAGGCCGAGACCGACAGGCGCGCCTTCATCGGCCGTGGCCGCACCATCGTCGATGCCGCCGCCTTCGATCCAGGCGCCAGGCTGGGCGGCCATTCCGGCTTCACGCTCGATCCCATCGCCTCGCTGCGCCGTCAGGTGCGCGTGCCCGCCAACAAGAAGATATCGCTGACCTTCTGGACCGTCGTCGGGGCCAACCGCGCCGAGCTGGAGGAGGCCATAAACCGGCTCGACCATCAGGAGAGCTTTGCCCGCCAGGCCATGCTTGCCTGGACGCGCAGCCAGGTGCAGACCCGCCATATGGGCCTCAGCCTGACCGATGCGGCCAATGTGCAGAAACTGGCGCGCTATCTGATCTATCCCGATCCGTTCCTGCGGCTGCCGGCCGAGTCCATCGCTTCCGGATTGGGCAAGCAGTCGAGCCTGTGGCCGACCAGCATTTCGGGCGATTACCCGATCTTCCTGGTCAGGATCGGCGACGTCGCCGATCTGGAGATCGTTGCCCAGGCGTTGCGCTTCCAGGAATATATGCGCACCCGTGGCATGATGATCGACTTCGTCGTCGTCAACGAGCAGGCCTCGTCCTATGTCCAGGATCTGCAGCGCGCGGTCGAGACGCTGTGCGAAAACAGCCGCTTGCGCGGCAAGGAACTCGGACCCCGCCAGCACATTTTCGCGGTGCGCCGCGACCTGATGGAGGAGACCACCTACAAGACGCTGCTCGCCGTCGCCCGGGTTGTGCTGCATACGCGCAACGGCACCATCTTCGACCAGATCGAACGAGCCGAGGCGGCCGCACTGCAGGCGCGCGATGGCCTGCAGCCGGCAGGATTTCCAGGCCCGCGCGAAATTCCTGCGCCCGTACAGATGCATGCATTCGCCTCGCAGGCGGTGGCCGATGTCAGCGCCGATGGCTCCGGCCTCAGCCAGTGGAACGGTTTCGGCGGCTTCGACGGTGACGGGCGGCACTATGTGGTGCGCCTGGCTGGCCGACGCACCACGCCGCAGCCCTGGATCAATGTCGTCTCCAACGCCTCGTTCGGCTTCCATACCTCGGCCGAGGGCGCGGCCTTCACCTGGAGCCGCAACAGCCGTGACTACCAGTTGACGCCGTGGTCGAACGACCCGGTCTCCAACCGACCGGGCGAGGGCATCTATATCTACGACCAGGCCAGCGGCAGGGCGTTCTCGCCGATCGCCGCGGTGGTGCGCGATCCCTCGATGACCTACGAAGCCTGGCACGGCCAGGGCTTCTCGACCTTCCGCTCGAAGCGCGGACCGTTGTCGATGGACTTGACGCACGTCGTCGATCCCATCGATCCGGTGAAGATCACGCGGCTGCGCATCCAGAATTCCGGCCCGGTACCTGCCCGGCTGCGCGTCTATGCCTATGCCGAATGGGTTCTTGGCGGGCATCGGTCGCGCACCGCGGCAACCATAGTGCCATCCCGTGACGGTGCCACCGGCGCGCTGCTCGCGCAAAATCCCTACGGGCTCGATTTCAGCGAGCGCGTGGCCTTCCTCGCCGCCGACACCGGTGTCCACTCGGTGACGACTGACCGGGCCGAGTTCCTCGGCCGGCACGGGTCCAGCGAGTTGCCGCAGGCAGTGCTGAGCGGTTCGGCCCTGTCGGGTCGCGTCGAAGCCGGAGATGATCCTTGCGCGGCGATCGCCCGCGACATCGAAATCCCCGCTGGTGGCGACGTCACGCTGATCTGGCTGCTCGGCGACGCCGAGTCTCCGGCGCAGGCGAGCGCGCTGGTGCAGAAGCACCGGGGCAAGGATTTCGACCAGCGCCTGGCCGACAATGAGCGCGAATGGCGCGCCTTCCTCGACACCATCCAGGTCGAGACGCCGGACAAGGCACTCGATGCCATGGTCAATCACTGGCTGCCCTATCAGAGCCTTGCCTGCCGCATCCGCGCCCGCTCGGCCTTCTATCAGGCAAGCGGCGCCTTCGGCTTCCGCGACCAGTTGCAGGACACACTCGCCCTGCTGGCGCATGATCCGACGCTGGCGCGCGACCAGATCCTCAATGCCGCGCGGCGGCAGTTCCCGGAAGGCGACGTGCAACATTGGTGGCTGCCGCGCACCGGCGCCGGCGTACGCACCCTGATCTCCGACGACGTGGTGTGGCTCGCCCACGCCACGGCCCGCTATCTCATGGTGACCGGCGACGCCACAATCCTGAAGGAGCAACTGCCCTTCCTCGACGGACAGGCGCTGGGTGAAGGCGAGCACGACGCCTTCTTCACTCCGGAAATCTCGAAGAAGACGGTGTCGCTCTACGATCACTGCGCGCGTGCGCTCGACCTTGCCATCAAGCGCAGCAGTCCAGCCGGCCTGCCGCTGATCCTCGGCGGCGACTGGAACGACGGCATGAACCGTGTCGGCGAGCATGGCAAGGGCGAGAGCGTGTGGCTGGGCTGGTTCCTGCTGAAGACGCTGGGCGACTTCGCCGCGGTCGCCAAGACCGAGGGCGACACCAAGCGCGCGCAGGCCTGGGCAAAGCATGCCGAAGCCCTGAAGCGGGCACTCGAAAGCACGGCATGGGACGGCGAATGGTACCGGCGCGGCAGCTTTGACGACGGCACGCCTTTGGGATCACGCACATCGCAGGAGTGCAAGATCGACTCCATTGCTCAGTCCTGGAGCGTGCTTTCGGGCGAGGGCGACCCGGCGCGGTCGACCACGGCGATGCAGCAGGCGACGAAGCTGCTCGTCGACGATCATCTCAAGATCGTAAAGCTGTTCACGCCACCCTTCTCGAAGACGGACAAGGATCCCGGCTACATCAAGAGCTACCCGCCTGGCGTGCGCGAGAATGGCGGCCAGTACACTCACGCCGCCACCTGGTTCGTCATTGCATTGGCGGAGATGGGACAGACCGATGAAGCCTATCGCTGCTTCTCGATGCTGAACCCGGTCAACCACGCCTTCGACGAGGCCTCGACCGAGCATTACCGCGTCGAACCCTATGTGGTGGCGGCCGACATCTATGCCGGGGACGACAAGGGAGGGCGCGGCGGCTGGACCTGGTACACCGGCTCGGCGGGCTGGCTTTACCGGGCCGCGGTCGAAGGCATCCTGGGCATCGAACGGCGTGGCAAGCAGATCACGTTCCGGCCGAAGCTGCCCAGTCATTGGGAGGGCTATCAGGCTTCACTCAAGATGCTGGGCGCCGAGATCAAGGTGCAGGTCATTCGCGACAAAAAGACCAAGACGATCTCGCTCGAAGTCAATGGTTCGAAGACAAAATCGGCGTCCTTTGAGCCCAAGGCCGGTGGCCAGACCGAGGTCGTGGTCAAGATACCGGCGTAAAATCAACAGGTTGGATCACCGGATCGCGCGTCCTTCGGGACGCGCGAAGCAGCGCCTCGTTACTTGCGCGTGATCCGTGGCGGCGCCGGCTGGGCGCCTTGAAACCGGGCCTCTTCAGCCTGCCGTGATTAAAAATGTGGCAGTGCTCGGCTACTGCCATGATTTTGCCGCAAGGCTAACATTTCACCTTTTATCTCAAACCGTTAGGTGATCACGTCAGATTTCGTATCGTCGTCATCTTTTGTTCGCTAAATGGGAACGGAAGCGATAGACGGGCATTGTTTTGCGACGCATCAACCGTTACGTGTCAGGAAATGGTGCAGTGCACAATATTGGTGTTGGGCACAATAGAGAGTTGGCGGAGTAGCTGAAGTGTCACTTCTGCAGATCTATTGGAGAGCGCTGGGATATCTGGCTGCCGACAAGAAGCGCGTCGCGCTGATCTGTGCGGCCAACGTCGCTCTGGCAGCCATCGCGATCCTCGAGCCGATCCTGTTCGGCCGGGTCATCGACGCGATTTCCACGAAAGGCTCGGTCTTCTCCACGCTTGCCGTGTGGGCCGGCATCGGCGCCTTCAACGTTCTCGCTTTCGTGCTGGTGGCGCGCGGTGCCGACCGGTTCGCGCACGCCCGGCGCAGCGAAGTGCTCTGCCAGTCCTTCGAGCGCGTCATCACCATGCCGCTCGCCTGGCATCATCAGCGCGGCACCTCGAATGCTCTCCACACGCTGCTGCGCGCCGTCGAGACGCTGTTCAGCCTTTGGCTCGAATTCATGCGCCAGCATTTGTCCACCGCTGTTGCGCTCGTCCTGCTGGTTCCGACGGCCCTCAGCATGGACGTGCGCATGTCGATGGTCCTGCTCGTCCTCGGCGTTCTCTATGTCGGCATTGGCCGCCTGGTGATGAAGCGCACGAAGGAAGGCCAGGCCGCCGTCGAGCGCCACTATCACAAGGTTTTCGCGCACGTGACTGACTCGGTGAGCAACGTCGCCGTGCTGCAGAGCTACAACCGTCTTGGCCACGAAGCCGACGCGCTGCGCAGCTACGTCAAGAACCTGCTCGACGCGCAGAACCCGGTGCTCGACTGGTGGGCGATCGCCAATGCGCTCAATCGCCTGTCGTCGACGATCTCGATGATGGTGGTGCTTCTGATCGGCGCCTATCTGGTCACCCACGGCCAGCTGCGCATCGGCGACGTCATCGCTTTCACCGGCTTCGCCACGCTGCTGATCTCGCGGCTCGACCAGATGTCGGCTTTCGCGAACCAGATTTCGGAGGCCCGCGCCAAGCTCGAGGATTTCTACAAGCTCGAGGACTCGGCCGCCGATACCGCCGAGCCGGACGGCCTGCGCGACCTGGCCAACGTCACCGGCCATGTCCGTTTCGAGGATGTCAGCTTCGAGTTCGCCAATTCGGGGCAGGGCGTCAGCGACGTGTCCTTCGAGGTCCAGGCCGGCCAGACCGTCGCCATCGTCGGGCCGACGGGTGCGGGCAAGACCACGCTCATCAACCTGCTGCAGCGCGTCTTCTCGCCGTCCAGCGGCCGTATCCTGATCGACGGCATCGATACCCGCACCGTGACCCGCAAGTCGCTGCGCCATTCGATCGCCACCGTGTTCCAGGATGCCGGGCTTCTCAACCGCTCGATCGAGGACAACATCCGGGTCGGCCGTGCCGATGCGACCAACGACGAGATCCATGCCGCAGCCACCGCAGCCGCGGCGCAGGATTTCATCCTGGCCAAGAGCAATGGCTACGACACGGTGGTCGGTGAACGTGGCGGCCAGCTGTCTGGCGGCGAGCGCCAGCGCATCGCCATTGCCCGTGCCGTGCTGAAGGATGCGCCGATCCTGGTGCTCGACGAGGCGACCAGCGCGCTCGACGTCGAGACCGAGGACCGCGTCAAGGAAGCGATCGACGAATTGCGCCGCGACCGCACTACCTTCATCATCGCCCACCGCCTGACCACCGTCCGCGACGCCGATCTGGTCGTGTTCATGGACAAGGGCAAAGTGGTCGAGATGGGTGGCTTTGCCGAACTGTCGCTGCGCAACGGCCGTTTCGCCAGCCTGTTGCGTGCCGGCGGCCTGCTCAACGACGAGGAAGTCCGCCGCCTCAGCCGCTCCGTGCAGGGCGAGGCCGCCTGAGCAGTTGATGGTTCTGCCTTCTCCCGAATGGGAGAAGGAAGAACCTGCGACACCGCCGCTTGATTGCTCCAAACGCGCCGGCGGTCTATGTAAAGCCGCATGAGTGACACCACCTCACGCCCGAGCGGCTGGACCGATCTTGCCAATCCGACGCGGTTTGTCCGGCTGGCCGACAAGCTTGTGCCGTGGCTGGCGGCGCTCGCCGCCCTCGTCCTTGCTGGTGGCCTCTATATTAGCTTCACCGCGCCCGAGGATTTCCAGCAAGGCATCACGGTGCGCATCATGTACATCCACGTGCCTTTCGCCTGGCTCGCCATGATGTGCTACACGCTGATGGCGGTCTCTGCGCTGGGCACACTGGTCTGGCGGCATCCGCTGGCCGACGTCGCACTGAAGTCAGCGGCCCCCATCGGGGCCGTCTTCACCGCGCTGGCGCTGATTACCGGTTCGATCTGGGGCAAGCCGATGTGGGGCACCTGGTGGGTCTGGGACGCCCGCCTGACTTCCGTCTTCGTGCTGTTCCTGATGTATCTCGGCATCATCGCGTTAACCCGCGCGCTCGATGACGCCAGCCGCGCCGCCTGGGCCGCCGCCATCATCACGCTGGTCGGCTTCATCAACATTCCGATCATCAAATTCTCGGTCGACTGGTGGAACACACTGCACCAGCCGGCTTCGGTGTTCAGGCTCGGTGGTCCGACCATCGATCCCAGCCTGCTCTGGCCGCTGCTGGTGATGGCCGTCGGCTTCACCGTGCTGTTCTTCGCGCTGCATCTGATGGCCATGCGCACCGAAATCCGGCGCCGACGGGTTATTGCCATGCGGCGGGTGGCGGCGCGGCAGGCGGAACGTCCGGCTTAAATATTCACCCCATCCGTCCGCGCGCTGCCACCGGCAGCGTGTCCAGCACCGTCTCCCCGTCGATCAGGTTGACCTCGTTGAACAAATTGGTGACGACGCAGCAATGGTCCGGCACCACGCGCACGCGCTCGCCAATGCGCAGCTTGCCGTCGCCGGAAAGCATGACCGTGCCGTGCTCCTCGCTCAAGCCCGTCACCAGCGCCCCCGGGACGCCCATCAACTCTCCGAAATCCTTTAGCCCCAGCGTATCGCTGGACAGGGCCTTGCTGCCGCTATCGAGGATCGCGCGCGTCGCTGTCGGATGGCTGACCACGGTTGCCAGCACGGTCAGCGCGCAATCGTCGAGGCCGCCGACGCCTTTGGCGACCTGGTAGCGGTCGAGATAGATATAGGTGCCGGGCCGGTATTCGGTGACGACGGAGGCATCGGCGGAACGCCACATATCGGGCGTGCCGCCGCTGGAGACACGCTCACAGGCGAGCCCTGAAGCGGCCAGCGCCTGTTTGGCGTCGGCAAGCCAGGCCTCGGCCTCCACTGCCCGGCCGGCGGCCGGATAGGTCATCAGTCCGCCAAAGGCAAGGCCGCCCGCCTTGTCGATCACCCTCGCCAGCGCAACCGCTTCATTGGCCGTCTGCACGCCGCAGCGCCCCATGCCGGTGTCGCATTCGACCAATACCGACAGCGGATGCCCGGCATCGGTGAAGGTCGCGGCGAGCCCTTCCAGCGTCTGCGCGCTGTCGGCCGTCACCGACAGCGTCACGCGGCCGTGCAGCGCCTTCAGCCGGGCGAGCTTGGCGCGGCCAAGGATGTTGTAGGGAAGAAAGATATCCGTCAGCCCGGCGTCGGCCATCACCTCGGCCTCGCCGATCTTCTGGCAAGTGATGCCGACGGCCCCGGCTGCCACCTGCTTCTTCGCCCAATAAGGCAGCTTGTGGGTCTTGATGTGCGGCCTGAGCTTCAGTCCGTTCTTGTCGGCATGGGCCTGCGCGCGGGCGATGTTGGCTTCAGCGCGTGCGACGTCGATCAGGATCGACGGCGTATCGAGATCATGGATGGTCGGCATCGGTTGTCTCTGTGAAAATTCGCAGGGGTTATGAGCCGGAAAGCACGCGATGTCACGCCGCACGCGAACCCGATCGGTGGGCCATGGGCGCAGGGCTCGAACAGGCAGAATGGATCGACACCGCACCGGCGTTCGGCTATGCGATTTGTCGGAAAAATCGACACGAAGGGTCACGATCATGAAACGCTCCGCCATCAACGACATCATCCGCGAAGCCGACGCCTTCATCCGCTCGTTCGGCTATATCATGCCGCCCTTCGCCTACTGGTCGCCGGAAGAGATGAAGGCGCGCCAGGTCGATTCCTCGGCCATTTTCACCTCACGGCTCGGCTGGGACATCACCGACTACGGCCAGGGCAAGTTCGACGATCTCGGCCTGTTCCTGTTCACCGTTCGCAACGGCCGCTACGAGGACATGAAGAAGGGCATGGGCATGCTCTATGCCGAGAAGATCATGATCTCGCGCAAGGAGCAGATGTCGCCGATGCACCGCCACAACATCAAGGCCGAGGACATCATCAACCGCGGCGGCGGCAAGCTGGTGCTGGAACTGTTCATGCATGACCGCGACGGCGGCATCGACCCCAGGGCCGAGGTGTCGGTGCCTGTCGACGGAACCATCCACAGGCTGCCGGCGGGCGGGCTGTTGAAGCTCGACCCGGGCCAGAGCGTAACGCTTTTGCCCGGCGTGTGGCACGCCTTCTGGGCGGAGGGCAAGGACGTGCTGATCGGCGAGGTATCGACCGTCAATGACGATCGCACGGACAACGTCTTCCGTGAGCCGATCGGCCGTTTCGCCGATATCGAGGAAGACACGCCGCCGCTGCACCTGCTGGTGGCCGACTACGACAAATGGCTGGGTTGAGGCTTCCGCCCTTTATGCCGATTCGCCCCCTGATTTGCCGGCCAGCAACCAAGTCCGACGAGGAATAGATCTTGAAATCAGCTCTAGTTCTAGCCATTGCCGCCTTGGCGGCGGTCAGCTTCGGTATGCCGGCCCAGGCGGCCGGCTTCGCCAACATCATCCTTTCCGCGACGAAGGACGGCGCTACACCTCAGAGCAGCTTCCCCGTCGACACACCGGTGATTTACGTGTCGGCTGACTTGGTGGATATCGCGCCCACATCGAAAATCACATTTTCCTGGGTCTCGGTTGATTCCCACGGCGTCGCACCGGAAAACTATACTATCGACAAGGTCGATCTCGACGTCGGAGCGAACAATCAGGCTGATTCTCAGCTCACCAAACCCACGGCGGGATGGCCGGCGGGCACCTATCGTGTTGATTTGGCCATCGACGGAACGGTTGAGGATTCGGTGCCCTTCAGCATTCCATGATGGAAATGAACTGCCCTGAAAGGGCGTAGGCTCAATGACAACAGCTGAGTGCCGATTGCACGCTCGTCCGGCACAGGCAGGACGAGCTGATCGGCACATCCGCCTTTGCCATCGCCGTGGCAAGCCTTGCCTGCAGTGCCGGCAGTTCTTCGGTCTCGCCACGCCGGCTCAAACATTCCACCAGACCGTGCAGCGCCCAGACATTGTCCGGGTGCTGGGCACAGCGCTGCACCGTGGCGCTCAGGCCGAGATCGTCGCGATAAACCTGCTCGGCTTCCGCCGCATGCCCCTGGTCGAGAAGCAGCGCCGCAAGCGCATGGCGCGGCGGGTGCATCCACGCCCACGGCTCGGTGTAGGAAAGATTGTCATCCAGCTCGACCGCGTGCCTGAGATGGCCATAGGCCTCCTCGTGCCGGCCCTGATGGTAGGCAAGCTCGCCGTCGAGCAAGGCGGCACCGACGGCGAGCGAGGCGCGGGTCGGGTTGCTGAGGAAACGCCGCTCGGGTGCAATGCCTTCGAGGTCCTGGTGAAACAGTTCGCGCTCGCGCTCGGCTTCGGCGAATCGCCTCAACGTCGCATGCGCGACGCCCCTGGCGTAGTGCTGCATGGCCGCCGTCAGCACATAGAGGCCGGGCTCGGCGACCCTTGGTTCATCGATGATCTCCTGCCACCGACCGAAGCGCACCAACACGTGCGATTTCATCGCATGATAGCCTTCCACGGTCTGGGTGAGTTTGGGCCGGTCCTGGATGGCGACCACGTCACGCGTCACCAGGCTGCGCACCTTGTCGGCAGCCCACAGTGCCGGCTGGTACTGGCCTGACAACATGCAGGTGAACATCATCAGGTGCAGATCGTGACAGCAGCCGAGCAGATAGTAGGTCGGCTCGCCGGCATAGGCGAGATAGAGGTCGTTGGCCCCAACCGCCTTTTCGCTGGCAAGCTTGGCTTTTTCATATTCGCCGCACAGCACATAGATATGCCCCGGCATGTGGTTCATGTGTCCGGCATCGGGGCACATCTCGCCGAGCAGATCGGCTGAGCGCATGCCGCGTTCCGGCATGGTGGACATTTCCAGGAGATGAATGTGCAGATGGACGATCGCCGGGTGCTGCGCGATACCGGCCTCGTCTGCGAGCCGGATTGACCGCTCGCAAACCTCCAGCGCCTCGATCACGTCTGAATTTGGCGCCGGTGCACCGGTCTTGAGGTTCCAGAGCCGCCGCACCGTGCGCATCATCAGCGCCTCGACGAACAGCGCCATGACGTCATGGTCGTCGGGAAAGTTTTCATGGACCCGCCGCATCGCAGCGGCATAGGCATCGTCCCACTGCTCGAATTCCTGGGGGCTTACCCGGTGCGGCTTCTGGAAGCGGCAGGCCAGTGCCTCGATCAGTTGCCTTTCGACCTCGCTGGCTGACGCCGCATTGGAGCGCGCGAGCTGGACGTGCTCGAAACAACGCTTCGTCGCGCTGTCAGCCTCGGCCTCGCCATGCTCCTTCCAGGTCAGATTGTAGAAAGGCCCAGCCGCATAGGCGATGCCCCAATGAACCATCGGGCAGTCCGGATCGGTCTCCAGAGCCTTCTCAAAGCACTTGATGCCTTCTTCGTGGTTGAAGCCGTAGCACCAGTTCAGGCCAATATCGAACCAGCGCTGGGTTTCTGCCGAGCGGGTAGAGATGGGGCGGCGGTAGGCGCCAAGATTGAAGCGGTCCATGTGGTCTCATTCAAACTGCTCGGCCGCGAGCCTAGCCCTGGCCAGATTCTTCGCCATGAATGTGTGCCGGAACCGGTAGGCATGGCAAACGCAATGAGGCCATCGATCTGACCGGCGCCCGTTAGTCGCTTTCGGGTGGCGCGTCGCTTTGCCAGCCGGCGAGCTCCGGCAGGTCGTCAAGCCAACTTTTCTCGGTCATCACGGCATCGCCGGCCTGCGGTGCAGCCTCCGTGGCGTTTTGAATCAACCAGTCCGCCCACTTCCGGTAGGCAACCGGATCCATCTGGGGCGGCAGCACCTTGGCCTTGAGCAGCATCCTCTTGCGGAAACTGGTTTGCCTGCGCAGCTTGGTCGTCGTGAACTTGATTGCCTTGCCTTGGTATTCGACAGTCCAGCGGTCGCCCCCATGGCTGACAAGCCTGTCGATAGCGAAACCGGCATCGACCGGTCTGTCCCGCCAGGGAAGCTCGATGGCGTTCTTCCGCAGATCGACAGCCCATCGCCTGTAGTTGGCCCCGGTGCGCTGAGGCGGCAGCACGCTGGCCTGTTCGAGCATCTTCCTTCGGAACGTAGGCTGCTTCTTGAGCTGGCCGGTCGTCAGCTCGATTCGATGTCCACGAAATTCGACGTGCCACCGGACCCGCCCGTTGCCGACATACTTCACCAGCCTGTCGATGACGAACTCGTCCTCGGAGAGCATCACGCATCCCTGTCGGATGCTTTCGAGAATGTACTGGTTATCGGTGGGCATGGCGCTGCCTTATGCGGCGAGCCTGAAGGAGCATGGGAACGCGAAATGAAACAGGCCAAATTTCCCTGCAAGTCATTGTTCTTGTCGCAGAGTTTTTGGCTGGGGAACCTGGATTCGAACCAGGACTAACGGAGTCAGAGTCCGTGGGTCTACCGTTAACCTATTCCCCAGCAGGCGCGGTCATGGACCACGCAGGCCGAACGGCTGAGCCGCTTGAGCGCTGCCTTGTAGCCGCCAGCGGAAAATAGTCAAGCCTGCTCCGCGGTTCAATCGCCAGCTTTTATCACCGGTTTCAAACGCCACCTTTTTCCAGCGGCGTGAGAACTCCGGGCTCAGCTCTCCTTGCGGCTGAATTGCGAGCGTTCGAAGAACAGCACGATGCCCAGGCCCAGAAACAGCGGGATGATCAGATAAAACAGCCGGAACACCAGCAGCGCGGCCAGCACGCCGACCGGGTCCATGTCGGAAAGCCCGGCCAGGAACACCACCTCAAATACGCCCAGCCCACCCGGCGCGTGCGATATCTGGGCGACCGAGAAGGAGACGAGGAAGACGCCGAGCACGACGAAATAACCGGGATTGTGCATCTCGGGCAGGGCGAAGAAGATGATCGCGGCCGCCGCCAGCAACTCGATCGGGCCGATCAGCAACTGCCTGGCGACGATCGGCAGCGCCGGATAGTGCAACTGGAAGCTGGCGATCTTCAGCGGGCGCAGATGCAGCCAGCTGCCGAATATATAGGCCGCGACGAGGACCAGCATCGCAATGCCCGCCGCCTCCGACAGGCCGTGATGGGCGATGCCGGAGAAGCGGTCGATAATCTGCGGCTCGAACACCAGCACGAGGCCTGCGGCGAGAATCGTCGACAGCACGAAGGTTATCCAGCAGACCGCCACCAACACGCCGACCTCGTGGCCGGTCAGGCCCCTGGTGCCGTAGGCGCGGTAGCGGATGACGGCGCCGGAAAACACCGAGCCGCCGATATTGTGCGACAGCGCATAGGTGGTGAAGGAGCACAGCGTCACGAACAGCCAGGAGACGCGCCTGCCGATATGCAGCAGCGCGATGTGGTCGTAACCGGCGAGCGCGGCATAGGCCACCACCGAACTCAAGCCTGCCAGCATCCAGCCGCGAGCCGGAATGGCCGCCAGCCCGTCCCAGACGTCGTCGAGCGAGATACCGCGCAATTCATGCCAGAGCAGGAGCAGCGAGAAAATCACCGCGCCGATGCCGACGACCGGCCAGAAATAGCGTTTCCAGTTCATTGCCCGACCGTCATGCGTTGCGTATCCGCTTCCTTTTCTGTCGAGAGGCCGACCGCGCCCCGAATTCCCCATTCATTTCAGAAATGCCTCATTGAAGCCGGCTATTCAACCGCGAACACTTGTCGCGCCTGATGCCGGCAAGGCCCGCCTGCACCGGACGCGGCGCGAGAACGCCTCCAAGCGGCGAGGGAACCGGCTCGACGGGCGCGGTCTCCGCTGGCGTCGCGTTATCAATCCAGCCTTGCGGGTACATTACGGAGCGCAGCAAAAAGGCGGGGTTGCGCGCCCAGCCGGCAAAATTCGGCAAGCGGCTCTTGGTGATCGGGCGCGGCACTGTTAGTCTGGCGGCAACTTGAAACATGCCAAAGCGCCTGCTGCGTCCGTCACCGGTTCGCGCGGCGCCGGAAGGAACGACAGTGGAAGACCGCGACACCGGCGCAGGCGCGCCGGAGGTGGGCGCGTCCAGCGCTTCTCCGGGGTCATCAGGCCCGGGGACGGCCGGTTGGCAGCAACGCCGCCCGACGGAGCCTCGCTCCGTGAATGGGCAGGCGGGCGACGCAACCCAGAAAGGCAAGCCCAAGAAACGGCGCAAGCGAAGGCGCGGGCGCAAGGTTTTTGCGCGCGACGATGTGCGCCCCGAGGACAATCGATCGCCGCTGCAAGGCAAGGCCGCTACCGCGGCAGTCGACCTGAAGCCTGTTGCCGCTGCGGTGATCTCGCCCGTCGTTCCAGCGCCACGCCCCGAACAAGGCAACCGCAGGCCGCCGGTGCACGAGCTTCCGGTTTTCGCGGCGCTGGATCTCGGCACCAACAATTGCCGGCTGCTGGTCGCCGTTCCCACCCGTCACGGCCAGTTCCGCGTCATCGACGCCTTCTCGCGCATCGTCAGGCTGGGCGAGGGGCTCACCGCCAATGGCCGGCTCGGCCAACCGGCGATGGACCGCGCGGTCGAGGCGCTGAAGGTCTGCGGTGACAAATTGCGCGGCCGCAAGATAAGGAAGGCAAGGCTGATCGCCACCGAAGCCTGCCGCACCGCCGAAAACGGCGTCGAGTTCCTCGATCGCGTCGAACGCGAAGCCGGCCTGAAACTCGAGATCATCGATCGCCAGACCGAAGCCCGCCTTGCGGTTTCCGGCTGCGGCTCGCTGGTCGAGCGCGACACGCAAGGCGTCGTCCTGTTCGACATCGGCGGCGGTTCCTCCGAGATCGCGCTGATCGATCTCAGCGGTCGCCGCTCGCCGCGCCTTGCCAACCATATCGTCTCATGGACATCGCTGCCGGTCGGCGTCGTGTCACTGGCGGAACGCTTCGGTGGCCGCACCGTGACGCGCGAGATCTTCACCGCCATGGTCGACGACGTCGCCGGCAGGCTGGCGACTTTCGATGGCCGCGACCGGCTGAGCCATCTCAAGGCCAGCCCGAATTTCCATCTGCTCGGCACTTCGGGCACGGTGACGACGCTGGCCGGCGTCCATCTCGATCTCGAGCGCTACGACCGCCGCCGGGTCGACGGCCTGTGGATGGACCGCGACAGCGTCGACCGCATGGTGGAGAGACTGGTCGGCTGGGATTTCCAGCAGCGCTGCGCCAACCCCTGCATCGGCGCCGACCGCGCCGATCTGGTGCTTGCCGGCTGTGCTATCCTCGAAGCGATCCGCGCCGTCTGGCCGTCGGAGCGGCTGCGCGTCGCCGACCGTGGCTTGCGCGAAGGCATATTGAGCGAACTGATGGCTGATGACGGCGTCTGGCGCAACGATGGGCGTGCTAGGGCATGATCATGCTCAAACAAGAAATCAGGCAATGACCAAGAAACCGGAAAAACCAGGTTCGGCGAGCATTCGCGTGCTGAAGACGCGGATCAAGAAGAAAAGCGGTCTGAAGGAATCGTCACGCCGCTGGCTGCAGCGTCACATCAACGATCCCTATGTCCAACGCTCGAAAGCCGACGGTTATCGCTCGCGCGCGGCCTACAAGCTGATCGAGATCGACGACAAGCACCATCTCTTGAAGCCTGGCATGAAAGTGATCGATCTGGGCGCCGCGCCAGGCGGCTGGTGCCAGGTCGCGGCCGCGCGCACGAAATCGACGGCCGAAAACCCGCATGTCATCGGCATCGATTATCTGGAAATGGACGCCGTGCCCGGTGCGCCGGTGCTGCTGATGGATTTTCTCGATCCGCAGGCTCCGCAAAAGCTGGCCGAGGCGCTGGGCGGCGACCCGGATGTCGTGCTGTCCGACATGGCGGCGCCGACCACCGGCCACAAGCGGACCGACCACATCCGCACCATGCATCTGTGCGAGATGGCGGCCGATTTCGCGCTGTCGGTCCTGAAGCCCGGCGGCCATTTCCTGGCCAAGACCTTCCAGGGCGGCGCCGAAAACGAACTGCTCTCGATGCTCAAGAAGAATTTCCGCTCCGTCCACCACGTCAAGCCACCGGCGTCGCGCGATGAATCGGTGGAGCTTTATCTCTTGGCCAAGGATTTTAAGGGGCGAGAGGCTGGTCCGCCGTCAGGCGGATCGGAACGTCCAGTGGACGTTCCGAAGGGCTCGAGCGCCCGGAGCCATGGCGAAGGGCCGGGGGACGCAGACGGCTGAGTTGGCCGCTTCACTCTCCAGGCGATCTCACCGGTTCCAGCGTCTTGGGCGTCGTCAGCCGGCCATGGCCTGACACGGCGTTGCCGGCATCGGGTGCCAGCCGCATGAACGACAGCGACGCCGCCGCCGATACCGCCGCCACGATGAAGAAGGCGGTATGGAAATCGCCCAGCGTCAGCGGGCCGCCATGGATCGAGGTCGAGACTTCCAGAACACCGCCGGCGAGCGCCACGCCGAGCGCGATCGAGAGCTGCTGGAACACCGCCGTGATCGGCGTCGCCTTGCTGGTATCCTCGGCCGAAACCTCGGCATAGGAGAGCGCGTTGACGCCGGTGAAGAACATCGAACGGATGAAGCCGCCAACCAGCAAAATGGCCAGCATCAGCGCGTAAGGCGTTTCGGGGGTGAAGAGGCCGTAGATGGCGATCGATGCGGCAGCGACCAGCGAGCCGACGATCAGCACGCGGCGGAAGCCGACCACGCGGAAGATCAGCGCGGTGACGAATTTCATGCCGATGGCGCCGATCGCGGAGACGAAGGTGATCATGCCGGACTGGAATGGGGTCAGCCCGAAACCGATCTGGAACATCAGCGGCAACAGGAACGGCACCGCTCCGATGCCGATGCGAAACAGGCTGCCGCCAAGCACCGACGAGCGGAACACCTGGTTGCGGAACAGCTCAAGCGCCAGCAGCGGATTTCTGGCGCGGCGCGCATGCATCAGGTAGAGCGCGCCCGACAGCAGCCCCACCGCGACCGTGATGAAGCCGGTGGCCGGCGGCAGATAAGGCAGGCTGACCACCGACAGGCCGAACACGACGCCGGATGCGGCAAGCCCGCTCAACACGAAGCCGATGACATCGAGCGGCGGCGTCTCGGTTGCTTCGGTTTCCGGCAGGAAGCGTGTGGCCAGCCAGATGCCGATCAGGCCGATCGGCACGTTGATCAGGAAGATCCAGTGCCACGTAAAATAGGTGGTGATAAAGCCACCGATCGGCGGACCGACCAGCGGTCCGACGAGTGCTGGAACGGTCAGCCAGGACATGGCGGCGACCAGGTCGCTCTTGGGCGTGGCGCGCACCAGCACCAGGCGCCCGACCGGGGTCATCATGGCGCCGCCAATGCCTTGCAGGAAGCGCGACACCACGAAGGCCGGCAGCGAACCGGACAGCGCGCAGGCAACCGAACCGGCAATGAACACCGCGATCGCCGCACGAAAGATGTTCTTGGCGCCGAAGCGGTCGGCCATCCAGCCGCTGATCGGAATGAAGATCGCCAGCGACACCAGATAGGCGGTCAGCGCCAGTTTGAGCGCGATCGGGCTGGTATGGATGTCGATGGCGATCGCCGGCAGCGAAGTCGCGATGACGGTCGAATCCATGTTTTCCATGAAAAGAGCGACCGCCAGTATGAGCGGAATGGTGCGGTTCACAAAAACGCGTCCGGGCTTGATTCCAGATGTTGCCGACCTTGCCGGCACGCAGGGCGGGTATCACGGCTGGACACCGATGTCGCATTAATTTGCTGTCACTTTTGTGCGATCGCAACCAGGGGTGGCGTTGCCGGGCTCGTCGTGATCCTGTTGTGCAACGCAATGATCGGCTTTTCATCCGTCCCGGGACGTGTTACCAGCCACCGCCAATCCTGAAAGGGAATAACGAGTCGGCGCTGCCCATTCCGGTCCAGCGCTTTTTCGCATTCAAAGGGCTGGCTATGGCAAAAATCATCGAAACGTCCACCGGCGCACTGGCGCTGACCTTTGACGACGTGCTTTTACAGCCCGGTCATTCCGAAGTGATGCCCGGCCAGACCGACATCCGCACCCGCATCGCCGGCGACATCGACCTCAACGTGCCGATCCTGTCGGCGGCGATGGACACGGTCACCGAGGCAAGGCTTGCCATCGCCATGGCGCAGGCCGGCGGCATCGGCGTCATCCACCGCAATTTCTCGCCCGCCGAACAGGCGGAGCAGGTGCGGCAGGTCAAGAAATTCGAATCCGGCATGGTGGTGAACCCGGTCACCATCGGTCCCGACGCCACGCTCGCCGACGCGCTGTCACTGATGCGCACCTACTCGATCTCGGGCATTCCGGTGGTCGAGAATGGCGGCGCCGGCGGCCACAAGACCGGCCGGCTGGTGGGCATCCTGACCAACCGCGACGTGCGCTTCGCTTCCGATCCTGCGCAAAAGGTCTACGAATTGATGACCCGGGAGAACCTGATCACGGTCAAGGAGAATGTCGACCAGGACGAGGCCAAGCGGCTCCTGCACCAGCACCGCATCGAGAAGCTGGTCGTGGTCGACAAGGCGGGCAATTGCGTTGGGCTGATCACCGTCAAGGACATCGAGAAGTCGCAGCTCAACCCGCATGCCACCAAGGATGCGCAGGGGCGACTGCGCGCCGCGGCCGCCACCAGCGTCGGCGATGACGGCTTCGAACGCGCCGAGCGTCTTATCGAGGCGGGCGTCGACCTTTTGGTGATCGACACCGCGCATGGCCACTCGCAGCGCGTGCTGGACGCGGTGACGCGGGCCAAGAAGCTTTCCAATTCCGTGCGCATCCTGGCCGGCAACGTCGCCACCGCCGAAGGCACGCAGGCGCTGATCGACGCCGGCGCCGACGCCGTCAAGGTCGGCATCGGTCCGGGCTCCATCTGCACCACCCGCATCGTGGCCGGGGTCGGCGTTCCCCAGCTTTCGGCCATCATGTCGGCGGTCGAGACGGCGCATAAATCCGGCGCCTCGGTGATTGCCGACGGCGGTATCAAATATTCCGGCGATCTCGCCAAGGCACTCGCCGCCGGCGCCAGCGCCGCCATGATCGGCTCGCTGCTTGCCGGGACCGACGAAAGTCCGGGCGAGGTGTATCTGCACCAGGGCCGCTCCTTCAAGGCCTATCGCGGCATGGGCTCGGTCGGCGCAATGGCGCGGGGCTCCGCCGATCGCTACTTCCAGGCCGAGGTGCGCGACACGCTGAAACTGGTGCCGGAAGGCATTGAAGGGCAGGTTCCCTACAAAGGACCTGTGTCTGGCGTGCTGCACCAGCTTGCAGGCGGGCTGAAAGCCGCTATGGGTTATGTTGGTGGCCGCGACCTTGCCGATTTCCGCGACCGCGCCACCTTTGTGCGCATATCCAACGCCGGACTTCGTGAGAGCCACGCCCATGACGTCACGATTACCCGCGAAAGCCCCAACTATCCCGGCGGAGCCTGATTCTTCCGGGCTTTGGCGCAACTTGGCCGCCATGGTGCTGCGCCTGTCGCGCCATGTCGGAGCGCTCTGCTTTCTCTCGGCAGCGGTTTTCATCGCCATGACCGGGATGGAGTTCTTCTATTTCCGCCAGTTGAGCGGGGGCTTGGCCTCGCTCGACATGCGCTATTTCGGATTCACGCCCGACGAAGGCATGGCCTGGCTGACGGCGCTTGGCCGGCGCGGCAGCGAGATCATCCTGGTCTGGCATTACCTGACCTTCGATCTTTTGTTTCCTGCGCTGTTGTCGCTGACGCTAGTCAGCCTGATCGTGGTAACTGGCCGGCGCTTGAAGGCTTTCCGCGTGCTGCCGGGGCAGATGCAGGCGATCTTCGCCTTGGTCCTGGTGCTGCCCTACACGCTCGCCGACTATGTCCAGAATATCGCCGTGGCGCGGCTTCTGTCCGATTTCCTCTATGCCAACCCGGACTCGCTGTCTTTCGCCTCGGCGCTGATCGTCACCAAATTCGCGCTTCTCGCCCTCCCGGTCATCGTCATTGCCGCTTTCTGGCTGGCGGGCCAAAGACGTCAGAATTGAAGCCGAAAAGGGCAGGGGCCACTTCATGAACCAGACCACCATCTTCTGGCCGGTCCTGGCGCATGTGCTGCTGATCTACATCGTCTACTGCGTCCTCGGCCGTCGCCGAGACGGTGCGGTCAAGTCAGGCGAAGCCAAGACCGGCCAATACAAAGTGCGTTCGACCGAGCCGGCGTCCAGCGTCACGGTCGCCGCCAATCTCAACAACCAGTTCGAATTGCCGGTTCTTTTCTACGTGCTGTGCCTGGCGCTGCACGTCACCAACGGCGTCAATTACCTGATCCTGGCGCTGATGTGGATCTTTGTCGCCTCGCGCTACTTCCACGCCTGGGTTCACCTGACCAGCAACGATCTGCGCCTGCGCAGGCGGTCTTTCTTTCTCGGTGCGGTCATTATCCTGTTGGGCTGGATCTGGTTCGCTCTTCACCTGCTCCAGGTGGTTTGAGCAGAAGCGGCGTTGGCGCTCTTCTCCCGAGGCGGAAGAAGAGAGGCCGATTTCTACAGATCGAACACGGCTATCTTGCGCTTGTCGAACTTGATGCCGATCTCACCGCGCACCAGCTTCAGCGCCTGTTCGCCGAACACGGCGCGCCGCCATCCCTGCAGTGCCGGCACATCGGCGTCCTCGCCCTCGGCGGCGATGCGATCGATATCGTCGCTGGACGCCAATACTTTCGAGGCCACGCCCTGTTTTTCGGCGACGATCCTGAGCAGCACTTTCAAGAGTTCCGCGGCCGCATTCGAGCCTTCGGGCGGCTGGAAGTTTTTCGGCAGTTTCGGCATCTGCTCCTTGGGCAAGGCGAGCGCCGTGTTGACCGCGCCGAGCAGTGCGGTCGCCGTCGAGGAGCGTTCCCAGCCCTTTGGCGTGGTACGGAGTTTGGCAAGGGCCGCCGCATCGCGCGGCCCTTGTTGCGCGATCTCGTAGATCGCGTCGTCCTTGAGCACGCGGCCGCGCGGCACGTCGCGCTCGCGCGCTTCGCGTTCGCGCCATGCCGCCACGGTCTGCACGATCGCCAGTTCCTGTGGTTTGCGCAGTCGCATCTTCAGCCGCTTCCAGGCATCCTCGGGGTGCGGATCGTAGGTCTCGCGCGAGGTCAGGACGTCCATCTCCTCATTCAGCCAGTGAGCGCGGTTTTCCCGCGCCAGCTCGGCGTTGAGGTGCTGATAGACCTCGATCAGATGGGTAACGTCGGCCAGCGCATAGTCGAGCTGCTTGTCGGACAGCGGCCGATGGCGCCAGTCGGTGAAGCGCGACGACTTGTCGAGCCGCGCCCCCGTGATGCGCTGCACGAGTTGATCGTAGGAAACGCTGTCTCCGAAGCCGCAGACCATCGCCGCCACCTGGGTGTCGAACACCGGGTGCGGAACGAGATCGCCGAGATGGACGATGATTTCGATGTCTTGCCGGGCGGCGTGGAAGACTTTGACCACCGCCTCGTTGGCCATCAACTTGAAGAACGGAGCCAGGTCGATGTCTGATGACAGCGGATCGATCAGCGCCGTCACGCCGGGCGCTGCCATCTGGATCAGGCACAGGATTGGCCAGAAGGTCGTTTCGCGGATGAATTCGGTGTCGACGGTGACGAAATCCGACTTTTCGAAAGCGGCGAGAACGGTCTCGAGTTCTTTCTGGGTGGTGATGACGTGCATCAAATCGCTTTTGGCAGGAGTAGGGTCTTCCTAGATTTCAGCCGGGGAGGCTTTCGTCAAGCTGTGCTGCCACCGTCACGGCCCTTCCGGACTGTCTGGATCACTATTTCTCCTGGCCAGCCGCGCGAAAATGGTCGAGGTGCGCAACAGCGCGGTGAAGCGGCTGCGCTTGCCGGCCGGCACGCCGGACCGGGCCTGCATGCGGTAGAGGATAACGGCGATGAACACCGCGTAGACCACGGCACTGAAGACAAACAGCGCGCTTGGCCCGAAATACTGCATCGCCGTCGAGGCCGCGAAAGGGCCACCAATAGCGCCGAAGGAATAGAACAGCATCAGGGCTGCATTGATCAGCACGAACTCGCCGGCATCCGCGCGATCATTGGAATGCGCCGCCGACAGTGAATAGAGCGGCATGGCGAAACAGCCGAAGATGAAGACGGCGATGAAGTTGAGCAGCGGATTGCTGCCGGCAATGAACACCAGCGCCAGTGCCGAAAGCATCGCGCAGCAAGTCGTCATCAGCAGCACCCGCCGCCGGTCCCAGCGGTCGGAGAGATAACCGAGTGGATACTGGATGATCGCGCCGCCGAAAATGCCGACGCTGACGAAAGTGACGACGTCGGCGACCGACATGCCGATCTGCTCGGCATAGACCGGCGACAAGGTGCGAAACGCGCTGTTGGTGACGCCGACGGCGATGCAGCCGAAGCAGCCAAGCGGCGAAATCCGCCAGACGCGTGCCAGATCGAGCTTGACCTCTTCCGGCGGCGTCGGGTTGGAACGGTCGCCAAGCGAGACCGGCACCAGCGACAGCGTGATCATGATCGACATGATGGCGAAGATGCTGAAGCCGCCGGCACCGAAGACCGGAATCAGGAACTGGGCTGATGTCACCGATCCGGTATCGACCATCCGGTAGATGGCCAGCACACGGGCGCGGTCGTGGTTGGTGACGCCTGAATTCAGCCAGCTTTCGACGATGGTGAACAATCCGGCGAAACAGAAGCCGCCGGCAAAGCGCACCGCGCACCACATCACCGGATCGAGGACCAGTACCAGGAGCAAGGTGCCGACCGAGGCGATCGCCGCCAGCGCCGAGAACGCCCTGATATGGCCGACCGCCTTCATGATGCGGGTGATGGCCAGGCAGCCGAGCAGGAAGCCGGCGAAATAGAAGGTGCCCATAAGACCGATGTCGGACGCCGAAAACCCTTCCTGCGCGCCGCGCAGCGCGATCAGCGTGCTCTGCAGCCCATTGCCGCCGAGCAGGATGCCTGCGGCGAGGAGGAGCGGAATCAGCGGGCGGATGGAGGACATGAAGCGGCGATCACGTATCGGTGATCCCTTCTTGAACCAAAGCGACCGTCAATGCCAGCGGACAATCCTTCGTTCTCGCGAAGGCGACCTGCCTTGGGCAGGCCGCGCCAGCGTCCGGTTGGACGGGTAGGCGAGCCGCCTATGCCTCGTTGGCCCGCGCCAGTGCCTCCTCCCGCGTCCCGCTGGAGCCTGCGCTTGCGGAGGTGGCGGAAGAAGATCGCCTGGCGCCAAGCGAGCCGACGGTCAGCAGGCTGAGTATGATGAATGGGATGCCGATGCCGAAGGCCGAGCGGATGCCCCAATGGTCCGAGACGAAGCCAAGCAGCGGCGGGCCGAGCAGGAAGGCAGTGAAGGAGATCTGTGACAATGCCGCTACGTTGATCGCCGCGGGGCGATCGTTTCGCTGCGCGGCGGCCGAAATCGCCAGCGGGAAGATGGCGCTGCTGCCAACGCCCAGAAGCGCGAAGCCGAGCATCGAGACAAATGGCGCGGGCGAGAAGAAGACCAGGAAAACGCCGGCGGCCATCGTCGCCAGGAGGACGCGCGCCACGCCGCTTGGCGAATGGCGGTCGACGAAGCTGTCGGCGAAGAAACGCGTCGTCGCCTGCGAGAATGCAAACAGCGCCACTGTGAAGCCGGCGACAAAGGGGCCGGATTCGAACACGGTGCGCATGTAGATTGCCGACCAGTCGATGCTGGCGCCTTCCAGCAGCATCGCCGAAAGCGTCACCGCGACGAGAACGAGAATCGGCAATGTCGGCCGGGCGAACATGGGCGCCTTGTCACTGGTAACGGCGAAGCGGGCAGGGGCCGGCTCGTAGCCGCCGAGAAAAATCGCCATCGAGATAGCCACTATGGGCACGACCAGCGCCAGATGGAGTTGCGGCGACAGGCCAAGATGCGCCATCGCGCCGCCGAACAGTCCGGCACCGAAGAAGCCCGCGCTCCAGAACGAATGAGCGCGGTTCATGATCCGGCGTTTGAGTTGGAATTCCGTCCTGTCGGCTTCGACATTCAGGATGATTTCGACGCTGCCGATCATCAGGCCGATGGGAAACAGCATCAGGAACAGTGCGACGGGTTCCGGCGCATGTACGGCGATGGCGTAGAGAAGCGCCAGCAGCGGAACCAGCGTGAGCAGCGCGCGGCGAAAGCCGATGCGCTCCAGGAGGGGCGTGGCCAGCGTCAGTGCGGTCAGGGTGCCGATCGGTGTCCCGATCAGGCTGAGCCCCAGCGTGCCGTCCGCGATGCCCATGGCATGCTTGATGTCGGGCAGTCGCGGGAAGATGTTGCCCATGGCGAACGAATAGGTCGCAAACCCAGCATAGACCCGGTGTTGAGGGGCAAGGTTGAGGCCAAAGCTCATCGCGGTGCTTTCAATGAAAAACGGGCGGCTGCCTTGTCCAGCAGCCAGACATGTCGACTTCTTGCATAAGCGTGCAAAACATGCAAGAACGTGCAGAACAAGAAAACAGGGTTCGGCAATGCTCACCGATCAACGGCACCAGCTCATCCGTGACCGCCTTGCGGCGGAGGGGAGTGTCCTGGCCGGCGAACTGGCAAGCCGCTTCGGTGTTTCGGAAGACACCGTACGCCGCGACCTGAGGGAGCTGGCGAAGGCCGGTGAATGCCGTCGCGTTTACGGCGGTGCGGTCGCTTCCGCGCCCTTTGCAGCGGCAACGATCAGCCAGCGGGGCGGTCATGCGATCGAGGAGAAGGCGCGTCTGGCAAATGCGGCGGTGGCGGTGCTCTCCGCTGGACAAAGCCTGTTCATCGATGGCGGCACGACCAATGAGGCGATCGCCAGGGCCATCCCGCGCGACATCGAGCTGACCGTAGCCACCAATTCGCTTGGCGTCGCCTC
Organism: Mesorhizobium sp. M8A.F.Ca.ET.218.01.1.1; assembly: GCF_004791165.1. Classification (GTDB taxonomy): domain Bacteria; phylum Pseudomonadota; class Alphaproteobacteria; order Rhizobiales; family Rhizobiaceae; genus Mesorhizobium. The sequence continues at coordinate 532,642 of NZ_SRUZ01000003.1, forward strand.
GGTCCTGTCGGATCACCCCTTGGTCGAACTGATCGTGCTCGGCGGCAGGTATGTCCGCGACCTTGGCACCTGTGTCGGCGCCGATACGCTGGCCGCCGTGGCGCAGCTTGGCGCCGACCTGTTTTTCCTGGGATCCTGCGGCCTTGATGCCACGCGAGGCGTGACCGCCTTCGATTCGTCCGAGGCCGAGGTGAAGCGGGCCATGGCGGGAAATAGCGCCGGCATCCTCATTGCCGTCACCAATGACAAGCTGGCCACCACGGCGCCCTACCGCGTCGCTGCTGCCGGGTCGATCAGCCATCTCGTCGTCGAGAAGACCGCGCCCGCTGCCATCCTTGCCGATTTCGAACGTCAGGGCGCCCAAATCCACTTCGCGTGAACGGTCGAAGCCGCGAGCCTGTATGACCGCTTGCCTTGACAAATCCGGCCTCCCATGCGCTTTTCGCGCAAATTTTGAGGCCGGGCCGTAATGCTTCGGTCTGCCACCCAGCACCCCGGACTTTATCCATGACAATGCATCGTTACCGCAGCCATACCTGTGCCCAGTTGAGAAAGAGCGACGTCGGCAATTCCGTCCGGCTGTCGGGCTGGGTGCATCGCGTGCGCGACCATGGCGGCCTGCTCTTCATCGACCTGCGCGACCACTACGGCCTGACCCAGATCGTCGCCGATCCCGATTCGCCTGCCTTCAAGGTCGCCGAGACCGTGCGCGGCGAATGGGTGATCCGCGTCGACGGCGAGGTCAAGGCGCGCCTGCCGGAGACCACGAACGCCAATTTGCCGACCGGCGAGATCGAGATTTTCGCCCGCGAGATTGAGGTGCTGTCCGCCGCCAAGGAGTTGCCGCTGCCGGTGTTCGGCGAACCGGACTATCCCGAGGACATCCGTCTGAAATACCGCTTCCTCGATCTGCGCCGTGAGACGTTGCATCGGAACATCGTGGCGCGCACGAAAATCATCGCAGAGATGCGCAAGCGCATGGGCGAGGTCGGCTTCACCGAATTCTCGACGCCGATCCTCACTGCGTCGTCGCCGGAAGGTGCGCGCGACTTCCTGGTGCCGTCGCGCATCCATCCCGGCACTTTCTACGCGCTGCCGCAGGCGCCGCAGCAGTACAAGCAATTGATTATGGTGTCGGGCTTCGACCGCTATTTCCAGATCGCGCCCTGCTTCCGCGACGAGGATCCGCGCGCCGACCGTCTGCCCGGCGAATTCTACCAACTCGACCTCGAAATGAGCTTCGTCGAGCAGGACGACGTGCTGTCGACCATGGAACCTGTGATGCGCGGCGTCTTCGAGACCTTCGCCAACGGCAAGCCGGTAACGCAGAAGTTCCAGCGCATCCCTTATGATGTCGCCATGCGCAAATACGGCTCCGACAAGCCCGATTTGCGCAACCCGATCGAGATGCAGGCCGTCTCGGATCATTTCCGCGATTCCGGCTTCAAGGTATTCGCCAACATCTTGGCCAACGACCCGAAGGCGGAGGTTTGGGGCATTCCCGCCAAGACCGGCGGCAGCCGCGCCTTCTGCGACCGCATGAATAGCTGGGCGCAAGGCGAGGGCCAGCCGGGGCTGGGCTACATCTTCTGGCGCAAGGAGGGCGACAAGCTCGAAGGCGCCGGCCCGCTCGCCAAGAACATCGGCGAGGAACGCACGGAAGCGATCCGCCTGCAGCTCGGCCTTGCCGACGGCGACGCCGCCTTCTTCGTCGCCGGCGATCCGAAGAAGTTCGTTTCTTTCGCGGGCGCTGCGCGCACCCGTGCCGGCGAGGAACTCAATCTTGTCGATCGCGAACGCTTCGAATTGTGCTGGATCGTCGACTTCCCGTTCTTCGAATGGAATGAGGAGGAGAAGAAGATCGACTTCGCCCACAATCCGTTCTCCATGCCGCAAGGTGGCATCGATGCGCTCAACGGCGAGGACCTGCTCGGCATCAAGGCGTTCCAGTACGACATGGTCTGCAACGGTTTCGAGATCGCCAGCGGCGGTATCCGCAACCATTTGCCCGAAACCATGGTCAAGGCGTTCGAGACGGTCGGGTTGGACCGCGCCACGGTCGAGGAACGCTTTGGCGGCCTCTATCGCGCCTTCCAGTATGGCGCGCCGCCGCATGGCGGCATGGCGGCCGGTGTCGATCGCGTCGTCATGCTCCTGGTCGGTGCCAAGAACCTGCGCGAAATCACCATGTTCCCGATGAACCAGCAGGCCTATGATTTGTTGATGAGCGCGCCGTCGGAAGCCTCTCCGCAGCAGCTTCGCGAACTGGCGCTACGCGTCGCGCCGACCAAGAAGGACTGACGGCAGCGTTGCGACTGCCGTTTCTCCCCGTCTCTATACGGGGAGAAATGTCCGGCAGGACAATGAGGGGCAGCGCGGACGCAGGCGATTGGCGAACGGCCTCAGCAGTTGACGCCTTCTGACAGGCAATCGGATCGGCGTCGAATTGCAGTTGGCAGGGGGCGGCGCTGCCCCTCATCTGCCTGCCGGCACCTTCTCCCCGTATAATGACGGGGAGAAGGTAGCTAACTCCAATCAGTCCTCGTTCGCCTTGACGCTGACGCCGAGTGTCTTCGGCAGATCGAGCGGGTTGGACATGGCGCCCGCCATGATCAGCGCGAAGGGCACCGATGCCGGCGGCTCGGCCGAGATTTCGAGGCTCTTCGGATCGTCGAGATATTTGCTGACCGCCGCGGTCACCTGAGCCGTCAGTTCCGGATTGTTGAGCTGTGCCATGCCGAACGGCACGATCGCCTTGGCCTGGTTGGCGATGTCCTTGGCCGACATGCCCTGCTGCTTGCCGACATAGTCCAGCACCTTGCCGGTCAGCGAATCGTCGTCGAAGCGGATCGAGGCGCTGTTGAAAGACAGCTGCTGCAGCAGGCCGAGCATGGCCATGCCTTGTGCCGAATTGTCGGCACCTTCGGGCTGTGCCGCCATCTTCTTCTGCATTTCCTGCAGCGACTTGATGAAATCGATCGTGTAGCCGCCAAGGTCGAAGGTCATGCCGAGCGTGCCGGCGTTCTCGACGGAGATGTCGTATTTCGACAGTTCCATCTTGCCGTCCGATGGCTGCCAGGTGCCGGCCATTTCGAGATTGCCCGAGATGTTCTGGTAGCCCAGCGCGTCGATGACTTCCTTGGACTTGGGGTCGTCGACCAGCGACAGATCGGCGGTGAACTTCTCGGTATTGGCGGTGAATTCCATCGCCTTGCCGTCGGCGGGCGGCGTGATCTCGATGGCAAGGCCGTCCATCGAGAAGGCGGTCTTGTCGGCGACCTTGACCGTCATGTTCGACAGTTCGGCGGATTTGTACATCATCAGCGAACCAAGCGGGCTGGTGGAGCCGTCGGCCGGTACCGTCATGTCGTGGATGACGAAGGGACTGAGATCGAGGGTGACGCCGTCCTTGCTGTGTTCGAAGGCCGAGGTCGACACGGTGCCGATATCATAGCCGCCATTGGCTTCGGTGACGTTCTCGAGCTTGACGTCGCCGATCGCCAGCGCTTCCTTTTCCGCGGCCGGTTTCACCGACACGCCCTGCAGCACCATGCTGGTGTTGTCGCCGGTCACGCCGGTCCAGGAGATGTCGACACCCTGTGCGGAGAGTGCTGCCTTCAGCCGGTCCGCGACCGCGGCATCCTGGGCAAGGGCCGCATTCAGCGGCAGTGTGAGCAAGAAAGTCGAAAGAGCGAATTTCCGGAGAGTTGAGCGTTTGATTGTCATCGCAAGGTCCCTGAGAGTGTCCTGAAATTGTTTTTCAATTCTTTGCGCCATCACCATTCCGTGACGAACTGGACGGGAAAAAGGCGTGTTCCGGCACAATGGTCGAAAATCGCGGTGAAAGGCAAACCCGATCCGAGCGCTATTGGAGAATGCAGTGAATTTGGCATGAAGGTCGGGCCGCCAGCGTGCTTCGCAATAGATGCGGCATGTAACAGATTGATGTTGGACGGCAAGCTCGACCGTGCGGGTTCCTGTTGCAGAAACGAGCGCAAATCGATTGGTCGGGTGCGCGCCTCTTGCCGCGAATCACCCGCTCGGCTAGTCCCAGCCCATGGGAAAAAGGCTTTTGCCGCCTGACAATGGCGGTGGCGATCATATAGAACCGGTCGATCTGAAGAAGGCGCTGGAAGAGCGTTATCTGGCCTATGCGCTGTCGACCATCATGCACCGGGCGCTGCCGGACGTGCGTGACGGGCTGAAGCCGGTCCATCGCCGCATCATGCACGCCATGCGCCTGCTGCGCCTCAATCCCGACCAGGGTTTTGCCAAATGCGCCCGGATCGTCGGCGAGGTGATGGGCAAGTTCCACCCGCATGGCGACCAGTCGATCTATGATGCGCTGGTGCGGCTGGCGCAGGATTTTTCGATGCGCTACCCCCTGGTCGACGGCCAGGGCAATTTCGGCAACATCGACGGCGATAACGCGGCCGCCATGCGCTACACCGAAGCGCGCATGACCGACGTGGCGACCGAATTGCTTGCCGGCATCACCGAGGACGCGGTCGACTATCGGCCGACCTACAATGAAGAGGACGAGGAGCCGGTCGTGCTCCCCGGTGCCTTCCCCAATCTCTTGGCCAACGGCTCGTCCGGCATCGCGGTCGGCATGGCGACGTCGATCCCGCCGCACAACGCGGCCGAGCTTTGCGACGCCGCGCTGCACCTGATCGAGCATCGCGATGCGCCGGTGGCGAAGCTGATGGATTTCGTCCAGGGCCCGGATTTCCCGACCGGCGGCATCATCGTCGACAGCCGCGCTTCCATCCTCGAAGCCTACGAGACCGGCCGCGGCGGCTTTCGCGTGCGGTCGAAGTGGAGCCAGGAAGACCAGGGCAGGGGCACCTGGAGCATCGTCATCACCGAAATCCCCTATGGCGTGCAGAAGGCCCGGCTGATCGAGAAGGTCGCCGAGCTGTTGATGGCCCGCAAGCTGCCGCTGCTCGAGGATATCAGGGACGAAAGCGCCGAGGACATCCGCGTCGTGCTGGTGCCCAAGAGCCGTTCCGTCGACCCAGGCATCCTGATGGAATCGCTGTTCAAGCTGACCGAGCTCGAAAGCCGTTTCCCGCTCAACATGAATGTGCTGTCGCGCGGCAAGGTGCCCAATGTGCTCTCGCTGAAAGGCGTGCTGCAGGAATGGCTGGATCACCGCCGCGATGTCCTCATCCGTCGCTCGAAACATCGCCTCGGCGAGATCGAGAGGCGGTTGGAAATCCTCGCCGGCTACCTGATCGCCTATCTCAACATCGATGAGGTGATCAAGATCATCCGCGAGGAGGATGAGCCCAAACAGGTCATGATGGCCCGCTGGTCGCTCACCGACACCCAGGCCGAAGCGATCCTCAACATGCGGCTGCGCGCTTTGCGCAAGCTTGAGGAATTCGAGATCCGCAAGGAATTCGATGGGCTGACCGCCGAGAAGAAGCAGATCGAGGCGCTGCTGGCGTCCGACGCCAAGCAGTGGTCGACGATCAAGTGGGAAGTCACCCAGGTTCGCGACAAATTCGGCCCGGAGACCGAGCTCGGCAAGCGCCGCACCCAGTTCGCCGATGCGCCAGAGCACGACCTGACCGACATCGCCCACGCCATGATCGAGCGCGAGCCGGTCACCGTGGTGGTTTCGGAAAAGGGCTGGCTGCGGGCGATGAAGGGGCATCTGGCCGATCTCTCGACGCTGACCTTCAAGGAGGGCGACAGCCTCAAGCTCGCCTTCCATGCCCAGACGACCGACAAGGTGCTGGTCTTCACCACCGGCGGCAAGTTCTACACGATCGGCGCCGACCGGCTGCCGGGCGGCCGTGGCCATGGCGAGCCGATCCGCATCATCGTCGACATGGACAATGACCAGGACATCGTCACCGCCTTCGTCCACGATCCCAAACGCAAGCTGCTGCTCGCCTCGTTCGACGCCAACGGCTTCATCGTTCCGGAGGAAGAGGTGGTCGCCAACACCCGCAAGGGCAAGCAGGTGATGAACGTCAAGGCCCCCGACGAAGCCAAGCGCTGCGTGCCGGTCGTCGGCGATCATCTCGCTATCGTCGGCGAGAACCGCAAGATGCTGGTGTTCGCGCTCTCGGAAATTCCGGAGATGGGCCGCGGCAAGGGTGTGCGGCTGCAGAAATACAAGGACGGCGGCCTTCTCGACCTCAAGCCGTTCTCGATGGAGACCGGTCTTTCCTGGCAGGATTCAGCCGACCGTACTTTCACCCGGTCGCGCGAGGAACTGGCCGAGTGGATCGGCGCGAGGGCATCGGCAGGGCGTATGGTGCCGAAAGGTTTCCCGAGGACTGGGAAGTTCGGTTGAAGCTGCCGATCCCTCGTGGGGGAGATTGGCAGCTTCACCAACACCGTTTGGACTATCGTCACGATTGCTGCACTATATCGGCGCATAACTGACCGGATGGTCGGGGAGAACAGCGCGTTTGAAGGAAGCAAAGATCCAGAAACCGGAACGGCAGCAGCGCCTGTTCGGGCTGTCGACGCCGCTCCGTTCGGCTGTCATCCCGCCGCTGTCGGCGGCGCGCTGGTTGTTGGTGCTGATCGTCGCCGCCGGCGTCTATTTCTTCCACGGTTTCCTGTTCCCGGTGCTGGCGGCGCTCGTCATCGCCTTCGCCAGCTGGCCGCTCTACCGTCGCCTGCTGGTCGGCGTTGGCGGCAACCGCACCATCGCCGCCACATTTGCCATCCTGTTCATCCTCGCCTTCCTGGTCATACCGATCGCGCTCGCCGGCACCTATGCCATCAACGAGGTGCGCGAATGGGTCGGCTGGGCGATCGAGACCAACCGCCACGGTGCGGTGACGCCGCACTGGATCGCCACCATGCCTGTCGTGGGTGAGTGGCTCAACGAGCAGTGGACGACCAATCTCGGCCATCCCGGCGGCATCGGCGAACTGATCCAGCTGGTCAGCGGCGCGAATATCGGCAGCATCTACCGAGGCGCGCTCGCCGCCGGCGGCAGCGCTTTCAGCCTCTTTCTGACGCTGCTGTTCATGATGATCGCCCTGTTTTTCGCCTATCGTGATGGCGAGAATTTCGCCGGCCAGATCGACCGCCTCGGCGAACGCATCCTGCCGACCCGCTGGGAGCGGATCTCGCGCGTCGTGCCGGCGACCATTTCCTCGACCGTGACCGGCATGACCGTGATTGCCATCGGCGAGGGCCTGGTGCTGGGTGTCGCCTACTGGCTGGCCGGGGTGCCGTCACCTGTGACGCTGGGCGCGCTGACCGGCGTGATGGCGCTCATCCCCGGCGGGGCGCCGCTGTCCTTCACGCTGGTGTCGATCTACCTCGCGGCCAGCGGCTCGCCGATGGCCGGCCTGGCGCTGTTCATATGGGGGACGGTCGAGCTGTTCATTGTCGACAAGACCTTGCGGCCGAAGCTCGTCGGCGGACCGATAAAACTGCCCTTCCTGCCGACCTTTTTCGGCCTGATCGGCGGCGTCAAGACCATGGGTTTTCTCGGCCTGTTCATCGGTCCGGTCCTGATGGCGCTGCTGGTCGCGATCTGGCGCGAGTGGCTGCGCGAGGTGGAACTGGCCGATGAGACGGCGGCCGGATCGGCCGCCGAGATCGAGGCCGGTCGGCGGATCGAGGTCCTGCCCGAACCAGGCGCCGCGAAGAAAGCCAGCGCCTGACCTCGAACCCTACGCCGGATGATGCACCGCAAGGTCGCCGCGACGCTTACGTCCATCATGCAGCTGCCAGAGCGAATGGGCGACCAGCGTGACGATCAGGATGCCGCCGCCGATCAGGCTGTTGCGGGTCGGCGTCTCGGCGAAGATCATCCACACCCAGATCGGCGCCAGCACCGTTTCGAGCAGGTAGAACATCGCCACTTCCGGTCCTGAAATGTACTTCGGCCCGGCGGCGAGGCAGAAGAACGAGATCGGCATGATGACGGCGCCGTTGAAGATGATCCACCATGGCGCGTTCACGTGGAAGCCTTCGCCTGTCACCATGAAGGCGGCCAGCCCAAGCGGCAGAAGGACGCCGATGAGCGAGGTGAATCCCATATCCTTGCCGCTGGCGCGCGAGATGGTGATGGCGACCGCGATGAAGAAGGCCGAGCAGAGCGCCATGAAGTCGCCGAACAGCTTGCCGGTGCCGACCGAACCGCCGACGATGACCAGCACGCCGAGGATCATCACCAGCATGGCCACGATGGTCACCGTCCGCGGTTTTTCCCGCAGGAATATCCACGACAGAAGCGCCGCGAACACGGTGTTGAAGGCGAGGATGAACACCAGATCGGCGGTCGAGGTGTGGTAGACCGCGGTGACGAAGGTGATCGAGGTCAGCCCATAGCATATCGCCACGATCAGCCCGTCCCAACCGGGGATGAGCGGCGGTGCATTGCGGCTCAGCGCGCGCCAGACCGACCAGATGATCATCGCGGCGATGAAAGTGGTTCCGGTGCGCAGCAAAAGGATCGTCCACGCGCCGCCATCCGCAAGGCGGATCAACGGTATGTCGACAGTCAGTATCAGTCCGCCGATGGCGGTTATCAAAAGGCCCTTCTGGTGATCGTGGTGAGAGGACATGCAGGAACTTTCGCAATTGAATTGCAGGCGGTGGCCGATCGGCGCAAGCGCGCACTCTCTCCAACCGAGCGGCTGAAAGACCAGCATCCCCTGCCTTGAAACAGTTTAAGCGTGGATCGTGGGAAAACTCAGCGTCAGACCGCTTCGTTTGTATAGCGCTCCCAGCCTTTCGGGCCGAGATGCTCCTGCGGCATGAAGCGCATCTTATAGTTCATCTTGCGCGAACCATTGACCCAGTAGCCAAGGTAGACATGGGGCAGTCCCATCGCCTTGGCACGGGCGATATGGTCGAGGATCATGAACGTGCCGAGTGAGCGGCTTTCGAAATCGGGATTGAAATAGGAATAGACCATCGACAGGCCGTCGGCCATCTTGTCGGTGAGCGCCACCGCGATGAGTTCGCCCTGACCCTTGCCGGTGATGAAGGTATCGGGCCCGCGCCGCCGGTATTCGATCACCTTGGTGTCGACATGCGTATCCTCGACCATCATGGCGTAGTCGAGCACTGTCATGTCGGACATGCCGCCGCGGCGGTGGCGGGCATCGAGATAGCCGCGAAACAGCGAATATTGTTCGGTTGAGGGCTCGGCATTGTGCATCGCGCCGACGAGATCGGAATTGTGCTGCAGCACGCGCTTCATGTTGCGGCTGGCGGTGAACTCCTGGGCCAGGATGCGCACGGATACACAGGCGCGGCAGGTTTCGCAGGCTGGCCTGTAGGCGATGTTCTGCGAGCGCCGGAAGCCGCCTTGCGTAAGCAGGTCGTTCATTTCCGAGGCCTTGTCGCCGACCAGATGTGTGAACACCTTCCGCTCGAACTGGCCGTCGAGGTAGGGGCACGGCGACGGCGCGGTCAGGAAGAACTGCGGCGACTGGGTCGGATGCTGCGTCATCGAGCCTTGGAAACACTCCTTCGAATCGCTCTACCTTTGGCTCGGGCGGCGAAAAATTCAACAGGATTGTGAAGGTGTGGTTGCCTGAACACCTTCACATTTGCGCTCAAGGGGCTGCGACTTCTCTTGAGGGCCGGTTTTTAGCGGCCGGTGCGGCTGACCACGGTGCCGAGCAAAAGATCGTGCAGCGTGCGCTTGCGGTCCGAGAATAGCGTCACCAGCAGGACCAGCGGCGACAGGATGACGTTGCCGGCCCAGAACAATACGGAATGGACGACCGCGGTGAGGCCGTCGATCGGCCTGCCGTCGAGACGATCGAGGCGGATGCCCATCATCTTCATGCCCGTGGTGGCCTGGTCGGCGCTGCCCAGCGTGTTCCAGATGTAGAGGATGGCGACTGCCGGCACCAGGACGCCGAACAGCATCCAGCCAAGACCGAGGGTCAAAAGCCCGAGGAAGAACACCAGGATGGCGAACGGAATGGTGAGCAGGGCAACCATGATATAGTCGAGCACGAAGGCCAGGATGCGCCTTGTGCGCACGCCTTCATAAGCCCTGACATCGTCGAGCCGGGTGTTGATGATTTCGCCGTCGAGAACGCGAGCGTTCATGTCATTTCCTCGTAACAGGGTCCGACATAGGGTGCGGACCGCTCGATGATGAAATGGTGAAGGCTCGCCGCAGAATCAAGATTGGGCCATTCGCCGGCTCGCACGGCGGAGCCAGACGGCCGACAGTCCGAATCGGTTGAATTCGCGGCGCGGATGGCGTTAGCTTGTTGCGGCGCAACAAAATGGGCGCCGAGGGACGGGGACATATGGATTACGACATGCTGGTCATCGGCAGCGGCCCCTCGGGCCGCCGCGCGGCGGTGCAATCGGCCAAACTCGGCAAATCGGTGCTGGTGGTCGACCGCGGCCGGCGTCTTGGCGGCGTCTCGGTGCACACCGGCACCATTCCCTCGAAAACGCTGCGCGAAACGGTGCTCAATCTCTCGGGCTGGCGCGAGCGCGGCTTCTATGGACGCGGCTACCGGGTCAAGCAGGACATCTCGGTCGGCGACCTGATCGAGCGCCTGCACAAGACGCTCGACCACGAGGTCGAGGTGCTGCAACACCAGTTCATGCGCAACACGGTCAAAAGTGCGCGCGCGGCGGTAAAATTTCTCGGCCCCAACAAGGTCAGCCTGACATCGGACAATGGCGACTATAGCGAAGTCGGCTTCGCCAATGCGCTGATCGCCGTCGGCACCAGGCCGCATCGGCCGCGCGACGTGCCCTTCGACAAGACCCGTGTCTTCGACAGCGACGAGATGCTCGAACTCGACCGGCTGCCGCGCACGCTGACGGTGATCGGCGCCGGCGTCATCGGCGTCGAATACGCCACGATCTTTTCCGCGCTCGACGTACCGGTGACGCTGGTCGAGCCGCGCAACTCCATCCTCGATTTTGTCGACCGCGAGATCGTCGACGATTTCATCCACCAGATGCGCGACCGTGGCATGACCATAAGGCTGGGCAGCGCGGTCAAGGAAATCCGCTCCAAGCCGGAAGCCGCCGAGGTGGAGCTGGCCGATGGCCGCACCATCCGCTCCGAGGTCGTGCTCTATGCCGCCGGCCGCACCGGCAATGTCGGCAGCCTTGGCCTCGACGTGGTCGGCATCGAGGCCGACTCCAGGGGCCGCATCAAGGTCGATCCGCAGACGTTTCAGACCAGCGTGCCCAATATCTACGCCGCCGGCGACGTCATCGGCTTTCCGAGCCTTGCCTCCACCTCGATGGAGCAGGGCCGGGTGGCTGCCTGTCATGCCTTCGGCGTGTCATTGCCGCCGCCGCCGGAGACGTTCCCCTATGGCATCTACGCGGTGCCGGAGATTTCCACCGTCGGCCAGTCCGAGGAGCAAGTGCGCGAGAGCGGCGCCGCCTATGAGGTCGGCGTCGCGCGCTTTCGCGAGACATCGCGCGGCCACATCATGGGCGTCAACACCGGCTTCCTGAAGCTGCTGTTCTCGATCGAGACGCGGCGCCTGCTCGGCGCGCACATCGTCGGCGAGGGCGCCACCGAACTCATTCACATCGGCCAGGCGGTGATCAATCTCGGCGGCACGGTCGACTTCTTCGTCAACAACACCTTCAACTACCCAACGCTGGCCGAGGCCTACAAGATCGCCGGGCTGGATGCCTGGAACCGGATGGGGAGGGGGTAGGCTCCCGCCATCTGGGCGAGCAAAGCCAGCATCACGTCGGCTGATGGCATCGGCAGCACCGCCTGCCCTGATTGCCTATCGCGATGGCGCGCGCGTCCACGCCGATCCCGGCAGCCATCGCCCGACGATCGCGGCGTCCGGCTCGCCGATTTCGTGGCCCGATGGAACAATCCGGGCGTCGATCTCGGTGCCGTGCCGGCTGAGCAGCGTCACCAGCGCCGGCGCGAAAGACCCGTAGGTCTCGTCGGCGGCTCCGGCAATGATCAGCGTTCGCGTTCCCGCAAGGTCCGTCGCCGGGACCTCGTCGAGCACGGGCATCGGCCTCAACAGCGCAGCGCTGCGGACGATGCCGGGATGGAGCAGCATCAGGCTCGAAACCAGATTGGCGCCGTTCGAATAGCCAAGGAATGTCGCGTGATCGAGATCAAGCCCATGGCGCGCGACGGCTTCGTTTGCGAAGGCCGCGAAGGCGGTGGTTTCGAAATGGATGCTTTCCTGGTCGAAAGTGGTCGGCGTGATTCGCTCGAACCAGCGAAAACCGTCCTCCTGGGGGACACGGCCACGCACCGCGATCAGGACGGCATCGGGCGCCAAGCGTCTCGCCAGCGCCACCATGCTTGTCTCGCCGACGCCCGATCCATGCAGCAGGAACAGGCATTCACGGCTCTTTTCGCCGGGGCGGAGGAGGCGATACGGAAAGGTCAGATCCAGCGTTAGCGGGCCGCTGTCGACATTGTCGCCGGTCATCTCGCATCCCTTTGATTATATGAGGTTCCGCTCAATTTGCCGGCTTCAAAACGCAATATTTTCATGCTCCGCGAAAGTTGATCGAACCAGGCGCATTCCAGCCCGTTTCTGCGCCGATACACTCCGGTGGGAGGAATCGAAGCGGTGCGTCGGGGGTCGCATTGCTGGACATGAACAACCAGCTTTGAGGCCTTTTGTCGATGACTACCCCTGTTTTGCCGGATCGCAATTTGCGTATCCCCGAACGCGACACGCGTATCGATGTACTGCGCGCGCTGGCCCTGCTCACGATCTTCATCGACCATGTGCCGGGCACGGCTTTCGAGGCGCTGACCTACAAGAATTTCGGTTTCTCGGACGCGGCCGAGGCATTCGTGCTGATTTCCGGCATCTCGGTCGCGCTCGCCTACGGCACGAAGTTCCGCCCGGGTGGCCGGCTTCTCGCGACCTTGAAGATGTGGCGGCGGGCGGGCGTGCTCTATGTCGCCCATATCGTCACGACGATGGTGGTGATGGCCCTGTTCTGCGCCGTGGCGGTGTTTGCCAAGCGGCCGGAACTGGTGAAGCTGATCAACATCGAGCCGCTGATGAAGAACCCGCCGCAAGTGCTGGTCGGCATCGTCACGCTCGGCCACCAGCTCGGCTACAACAACATCCTGCCGGTCTATGCGGCGCTGCTTTTGATGGCGCCGGCCTTTGTCCTGTTCGTCAGCTACCGGCCCGTCGCGGCCCTTGTCGCATCCGGCACGTTGTGGCTCGTTGCAGGAATCTGGCAGATCGCGCCGCCCAATTATCCCGAGCCCGGTTTCTGGTTCCTCAACCCGCTGTCCTGGCAGTTCCTGTTCAACATCGGCCTTGTCGCCATGCTGCATGTCAGGCGCGGCGGTGTCATTCCGGTCAACCGCTGGCTGGTCGGCGCGGCCGCCGCCTATGTGCTGGCGGCGCTGGTCTGGGTGCACAGCCCGCTCTGGGGGCAGATAACCTGGTTCAACCTGCCGGTGGTGATCGGCGGCTTCGACAAGACCTTCCTGTCGCTGCCGCGGCTGCTGCACATCCTGGCGGTCAGCTACCTCGTCGTCGCTCTGCCGGCGCTCTCCAGCCTGTTCCGCACCAGCCCTGATCATCCGCTGGCGATACTGGGCAAACGATCGCTGCCGGTCTTCATCGCCGGCACGGTGATCGCAATGGTCGCTCAGGTGATGAAGCTGATCAATCCAGGCGGGTTCGTCTATGACAGCCTGCTGATATCGGCCGGCATCGCCATGCAGTTCGCGCTCGCCTTCTATCTCGAATGGCTGTCGACCATCGGCGGCTCGGCCAAGGCCCGCACGGCCCAAAAGGATCCCGCGCCGGTCCGTGCGCCTTTGGGCCTCTCCGCCATGGCAAGAGCCAACCGATAGGCGGTTCGGCGGCGGTTCAAGCGCGGGGCGGACCCGACGAGCCCCGCACGATCAGTTCGACCGGCAGTTGATGCCTGCTGACCGGCCCATCGCTCTCCAGGATCGCCCTGACGGCAAGGCGGCCTATCTCGGCAATCGGCTGGGCGATCGTGGTCAATGGCGGCTTGGACACCGCTGCTTCCGGAACATCGTCGAACCCGACGACGGAAACATCGTCGGGCACGTTGAGCCCGCGTGCGCTCAGCCATTCGAGCGCCACCAGGGCCATTCTGTCCGACATGGCAAGGATGGCGGTGGGCGGCGCGTCGGAGGCGAAGATGGTTTCGAGCCCCGCCTTCGTGCTCGCCACGTCGTTGGCGGTCTCGTAGACGGGCACTTTGGATATATCGACGCCAACCCGCGAAAGCTCCCGGAGATAGCCCGTGAGGCGGTTGCGCGTCCCTGCATAGGTAGCGGCCCGTACCTGTTCGGCCGAAACAATGCCCGTCCTGTCGTCGGCGAAGGGCAGCGCAAGGACGGCGAAGCGGCGATGTCCAAGATCGGTGAGATGGCGGGCCGCCATGCCGGCGCCGGCGATGTTGTCGACACCGATCGCGGCGACCGACCCGTCCTCGGAATCGAGGTCGAGCGCGACGAAGGGCAGCTTGCGCTCGCGTGCCAGTTCCACCAGGCGCGAACCGCCCTCGATGCAGAAGACGATGAAGCCGTCGACCAGCGCGCTCTGGATGTTCCAGGCAAGCTGTTCGTTGTTGGCGGCCGAGACCAGTGAGATGCCGGCTCCGGTTGCATCGCAAGCCTGTGAGATGCCCGCCATCATGACGCGCGCAAACGGATCGTCGAAGAAGTAGGAGAGGGGCTCTGCGGTGGCAACGCCAATGGCGTTGACCTTGCCGGCCCGCAGCAGCCGGCCCTTTGGATCGGGGCCGCCATACCCCATGGCCTCGGCGGCTGCGCGAACCCGTTCGCGAACTTCCTCGCGCACGATCTCGGGCCGGCTGAATACATTGGACGCGGTGCCGTGCGAAACCCCGGCGGCCTTGGCGATATCGGCCAGCCGGACGGGTCGTCGATTGCCTGCGGTAAGTGACGCCATTTGCGCGGGTCTCCTGACATGCATTTAGCACGTTCTTGGGCCGCATCTAGCACTTTCGTTGGATCGATTCAAATTGCTTGACCGTCGCCAATGAAAGGCCTATCTTTGAATCGATCCAAATTGGCGGATTTAGCCTGTTGATTGACCTCGGAGGGAATGATGCATCCCATCAACTATCTGTTCGAAGACATCTACCGCAACGACTGGAATATCGGGTCGGCGACAAACAGCCAGAAGCGCCGCGACAGAACCAGTCCGTGGATTCGCGACTTGCGCTTCCTCGTAGGGCGCAAGCGGAGCTGATCGGCATTGCCCTTTTTGTGCTTGCGATTGGATCGATTCAATTGGAAGGAGAAAAACATGCACCCCATCCAGCATCTGTTCGAAGACATTTACCGCAACTACTGGGGTATCTCGCCCGCCGCCGAGCGGCCAGAGTCCAGATGTCTGAAGAGGCCGGCCGCGCGCAATCGTGATCTGCTGATCCGACCCGAACGTCGGCGCTGATCCTGCTGGCTTGAATCTCAGGAACGTGGGCGAGCCAGGGCAGAAATTGCTATTGCCAGCCAGCCGACGATGAGCAAGGTGCCGCCGATTGGCGCCGACATCGGAAACAGTCTCGATCCCAGGAAATCGCGGGCGAGAAGATCGCCCGCGAAAAGCACGAGACCGACGAGCAGGACCAGGCTGGCCATTCGCAGCCAGCGGTTCGCGCCGACAAGGCCAATGGCGAGAAACACCGGCGCATGCATCAGAAGGAACGAGGCGGCCGTGCCGGTGAAGGCGCCGCCACGGTGCGCCGCCGCTGCCGACAGCGCCACGCCCGCGGCGCCGACGAGGCCGCCGGCAAGCACGAGGAGGCGGCTGCCGTTTGGATCGGCGAGGTTCATGGTCGGCGTGCTCCTTCTTTTTGCAGGTCGGCCAAGCGTCAGGGCTTGCCCGCTTCCAGCGCCATATGCCGCGTCCGCCGCGACTGGACAATCCAGTTGTAGACGGCACCGAGGGCCATCAGCACCGATGTGCCGAGAAACACCGACGGCATGCCGAAATGGCCGCCGACAAAACCGCCGGCCAGCGGTCCCGCGACCTGCCCGACATACTGCGCCGAGATCGCCAGGCCAAGCACGTTGCCGCCAACGCCGTCGGGGATATTGTGCCTGATGACACTGGTGATGCAGGGCAGGAGACCGCCCAACGCCAGGCCCATCAGGAAACGCAGGCCGATAAGCTGCCAGCTGTTGGTGACAAAAGCCTGCGGGATGAGCAGCAGCGCCGAGACGGCCAGCGCTCCCACGACAACGTTCCAGTGTCCGATCCGGTCCGCGAGCTTCCCGAGCCAGGATGCCGACAGGATGGTGCCGAGCGCGGCCGCCGACATCACAACGCCGGCGACGAGCGTCACCCGGCCCTGGTCCTCGATGAGCTGCTGCACATAGACGGTGATGATCGGCTCGATCGACATTGTGGCGAAGGCGAGCAGCATGCCGGTGGTCAGCATGGCCACGACCGGGCGCTTGTCCGGGATCTGAGACCAGCCGCTTTTCGGCTTTGCCGCCGGCGCGGCCTCGGCCGGCCTTGGGCGCGGGCTCTCCTTGATGAGGAACGTCGTCGCCAGGAAGGCGAGGAAGATCACGCCGCCCGACAACAGGAAGGTGGCGCGAATGCCGATTACCGGCGGCAGCACGCCGCCGAGCAGCGGGCCGACCAGCGAGCCCGCCGTGATACCCGCCGACAGGACGCCAAGCGCCCAGCCGGAGCGCTCCTTCGGCGTCTGCATGGCCACCAATATGGTTGAACCCGAGGAATAGCCGCCGGCGAAGCCGATCAGCAGGCGCAGCAGAACCAATTGCCAGACCGTCTCGACCATGCCCGTCAGCGACATGCAGATCGCCATGCCGAAGGAGGCGCGGACCAGCATCACCTTGCGGCCGTAGCGGTCGCCCAGGCGTCCCCACAGCGGCGCGACCATTGCCGCGGCGAAGAAGGTGGCCCCATAGGCGATGCCGGACCACTGCACGATGGCCGCATGACCCTGTGCGCCGAGCTGTTCGACATAGAGTGGCAGGAACGGCAAGAGCAGGGTCATGGCGATGAGCGTGCTGAACGAGCCCGCGAAACAGACGGCAAGATTGCGCCGCCAGTGAATGTTGTAGCCGCTCTGCCGCGTGTCTTCCTGTGTCATGTCCTGCCTGCCCGGTGTCGGCGCTTGTTGCGGATACCATTTTGGGATACCAATCTGGTATCCGTCATGAACTTCAAGCCCGCCGCTGTCAATGCGGCTTCGGAAAGGACGCGCGATGTCGCAGATGCAGAATGTCGAACGGCAGCTTCGCGAGATGATCCTGGCTCTCGAGGTCGGGCCGGGAGAGCGGCTGACCGAACGCTGGATCGAAGGCCGTTTCGGCGCCTCGCGCACGCCGGTCAGGGCGGCACTTCTGCGGCTGGAGACCGAGGGCCTGGTCGGCAGGGACGGGCGCGGCTGGACGGTCTCGCCCATCAACCTGGCCGAGCTCGAGCAGATCGCGGTCTATCGCGAGGCGGTCGAGGTCGCCGCGCTGCGGCTGACGTGCGGGCAAGCCGACAAGAGCGCGATCGATGTCATCGAGGCGATGCTCGATTCCTGCGACGAAAATACCCCGCGCGAGGAATGGCATCGTGTCGGCATGGATTTTCACATCGAGCTGGCGCGGCTCTCCGGCAACGAATTCCTGTTCCGGGCGGTTCGTGACGCCATGACGCGGCTGTCGCGCGCCCGCTGGCTGGAAGTGCGTGACGAAACGGCCCTTGGCCGTGCCTGGCTCGAACATCGCGCCATCCTTGCCGCGACACGCCTTGGCCAGGCCGATGAAGCCACGCGGCTGCTGTCGGCCCACATCGTCGGCAGCCGTAACCGGTTGGTGACGTCGCTTGCCAACGACCGACGTGGCCTTCGCGCCAGGGGATTTGCCGTCGTCGCCGCCTAGTGCGGTCGATGCAGGGCAGCATTCGCCGGAAAACAGGCCGCATCTGACGCGAAGCGCACTTTCGGCCTCGCTTCAAGCAAGCCGATGGCGTAAGAGCGGCAATGGAAAACAATCGGTTTGAAACACCCGTGACCGTCAAGTCCGTCACGGCGGGAAGCACTCAGCTCTTGCGTTCGGCAAGGGAAGCTTCCGATTACCTGCTCAACAGCTGGCCCGGCAAGCGCAGCGCCAAGCATCGTGCGGCGCTGCAGGCCTGCCACGACGCACTCGCCGGCGACAAGCCGGCGATGAATGCCCGACGCGCTTTCATCGCCGCGGCGCGGGAGGTGGATGTTTTCATCAGTGACAAGGCGCCAGCCTGACATAGGCTGATACCGACAATTCGGATTGAGGCACGGCCCGCATTCGCGGGCCGCATGCCGTTACTCCTCGGTTTCGGTCTCGGTCTCGGTCTCGGTCTCGGGCTTCGAACGTTCGCGGGCGGCAACCTTGGCCGCCAGCTTTTCAGCCTTCTTGGCCGCTTTCTGGCGGTCACGCTCCTTGCGTTCCTGATCGTAGTTGGGTGCTCGCGCCATATCGGCTCCTTTTATCACTGCCTTGCGGCCCTGAACCTGCCTAGGAGCATTAGCCGTCAAACACAACAGCTGAAGCGACAATGCTGGATGCTTGCTGGAAGAGATGCGGGGGCTTGCCAGATGGGCGCCACAATGATGTAGGAAATGCGGGGCGCCAATGAATTGAGAGCTGCCTGTTTGTTTTGATCAAGTGACCGATGGCCACAATTTCGCGGACCGCCGCAAGAGTTTTCTATTATGCGAGAAACGTCGTGCGCGATGTCGCTCCGCAAACGCTGTTTCGCGCAAGGCTGGCCGGCCGGCTCGAAAGGGCGAGGCTTTCCGGTGAGGCGGCACGCCGCAGGCTGAATTACTACAACAAGCTGCAGGATTGTTTCGCGCCAAGCGCCAATGCCAAGCGCATCAGCAAGCTGCCGTTCACGCCGACCATGTACTATTACGACCTGAAGGAATTCGCCCGCTATTTCGATCCGGATTTGTTCATCGACCTCGAATTCGGCGACGTCAGGAACGTGCCTAGGGTGCCCGCTATCGTCAAGGATCGGCCAATCTGCGATGACGACCGGAACGCCGTCATCATGAAGCTCGACAAGTTTCGTCACTTCCAGATGCCGGCTGACGCTATTGCGTTCGCCGACAAGCTGCCGACCGTGGTCTGGCGCGGCGATCTCAACAACCCGATCAGGACAAGATTCCTCAAGGCAGTGCGCGACCTGCCGTTCTGCGATGCCGGCTCGCACAAGCCGAACGCGCCGGCCGAATACGCCAAGCCTTTTCTCAGCATCAGCCAGCACCAGCGCTACCGCTACATCGTCTCGCTCGAAGGCAATGATGTAGCGACCAACCTCAAATGGATCATGAACTCGAAGTCACTTTGCCTGATGCCACCGCCGACTTATGAGACATGGTTCGCGGAGCGGCAGCTCGAAGCCAATGTGCACTATGTGCCGCTCGAGGCGGATTTCTCGAACCTTGCGGACCATGTGGCCTATTTCGAGCGGAATCCGGCCAAGGCGGAGCGCATCATCGCCGCCGCGAATGCCTATTGCCGGACATTCGACGACGAGCGGACCGAACAGGCGATCTCTCTGCTGGTGCTCTACAAATACTTCGTGCTCTCGGGCCAGATCAAACCTGATGCCGAGGTGTGGCGCTACATAACGGGCTAGTTGCCGGGCACCTCGTCTCGGCCGGCTGCCACGTGTTCGGGCAGCGCTGGATTGCGTGGCCCAATCATGCGATCATGCCGAGGGAACCGTCCCGGCCGTCATTTGTTTAATCGCGTTTATCTCTGATCAAAAGAACGATGGCCACCATAAAACGAACGACCGCAAAGGTCTTTTACTACGCGCGAAACGTGATCCGCGATATCGCACCCCAGGCGATCTTCCGACGACGGTTGGCGGGCCGCCTGGAACAGGCCAGGCTCTCGGATGAGGCCGTGCGCCGACGGCTGAATCACTACAACAAGCTGCAGGACGCTTTTACGCCAAGCGCGGATGCCGTGCGTATCGACCAGCTGCCTTTTGAACCGAGCATGTACTATTACGACTTGAAGGAATTTGCCCGCTATTTCGATCCGTCACTGCTCATCGACCTGAAGTTCGGCGACGTAAAAGGCGTGCCCGAGCTGCCGACGCTCGTCAAGGACCGGCCGATCCGCGCCGACAACGGCAACGCCGTCGTCATGAAGTTCAATAAGTTCCGCCATTTTCACATGCCCACCGACGCCGTCGTCTTCACCGACAAACGCCCGGCTGTGGTCTGGCGCGGCGACCTCAACAATCCGATCCGGACACGGTTCCTGGATGTCGCGCGCGACTTGCCGTTCTGCGACGTCGGTTCGCACAAGCGCAATGCACCGGCTGCGTACAGCAAGCCCTTCCTCAGCATCAGCCAGCACCTGCGCTATCGCTACATCGTCTCGTTGGAGGGCAATGACGTGGCGACCAACCTCAAATGGATCATGAACTCCAACTCGCTCTGTCTGATGCCGCCGCCGACCTACGAGACATGGTTTGGCGAGAGCCAGCTCGAGGCTGGAGTCCACTATGCGCCGCTCGACCCGGACTTCTCCAATCTCCGTGAAAAGGTAGATTATTTCGAACGGCATCCGGCCGCGGCGGAGCGCATCATCGCCACGGCCAATGCCTACTGCCGCAAATTTTCCAATGAACGGGACGAGCAGGCGATCTCCCTGCTCGTCCTCTACAAATATTTCGTGCTCGGCGGCCAGATCGAACCCGATCCCGAACTCTGGCGGTTCATCGAGAGCTAGCCCTCGCTCTCGACCTGACGCTGATCAGATATCGCTGCGGTCGAGAACCAGATCGGCGGGGCCGAAGCGATCCTTCGCTGTCAGTTGCTGATGCCAGTAGGGGTAGAGCAGGGGCGGCCGGCTTACGGCGTCGAGACGCTGGCGTTCCTCGGTGCCTAGCACCAGGGCGGCGGCCGCGAGATTGTCCTTCAGCTGGACGTCATTGCGGGCGCCGATCACCAGCGAGGAGACGGCAGGGCGGCCGAGCAGCCAGGCGAGCGCCACCTGTGCCGCCGAAACACCACGATCCCTGCCGATCTCGACCAGCACATCGACGATCCGCCACAGCCGGTCCTCGTCGCGGATCGGCGGCTCGGACCAGCCGGCGAGCTGGCGGGCGGTCGGGCTGTCGCGGCGGTATTTACCCGACAGCAGGCCGCCGGCGAGCGGGCTCCAGACCAGCACGCCCAGCCCCTGGTCGACCGAGATCGGCAGCAGTTCGTACTCGGCCTCGCGCGCTTCCAGCGTATAGTGGATCTGCTGGGTGACGAAGCGTTGCTGGTGGCGGCTGTCGCTGATGGAAAGCGCCTTCATCACCTGCCAGCCCGAATAGTTGGAGCAGCCGATGTAGCGCACCTTGCCCTGGCTGACCAAAGTGTCGAGCGCGGCAACGGTTTCCTCGAGCGGGGTGAGGCCGTCCCACTGGTGGACGAAATAGATGTCGATGACATCGGTCTTCAATCGCTTCAGGCTTCTCTCGCATTCACGGATCAGATGATGGCGCGACAGGCCCTCGTCGTTCGGGCCCTTGCCGATCCGCATCCGGGCCTTGGACGCGATCAGCACGTCGTTCTTGCGCTTGCCGCCGAGCGCTTCGCCTATGATCTCTTCCGACAGGCCGTTCGAATAGACATTCGCGGTGTCGATGAGGTTGATGCCGGCGTCGATGCACATGTCGATCATCCGCTTTGCTTCGGCGAGATCGCTGTTGCCGACCGCGGCGAAAGGCCCGGCGCCGCCGAAGGTCATTGTGCCAAGCGTCAGTGTCGAAACCTTCAGGCCGGAACGGCCAAGGGTGCGGTATTCCATGTCAGATCCTCACGATTTTGTTGAAGAGGCGTGCCGCCAAGGGGCAGGCCTGGAACGCGACCGGGGATTTGTAGGACAATTCGGTCGGCTTGTCGCCATGCGATGACGCCGATCGATCATGCGTCGCGAAATTTGCACCGGCGGCAAATCGCGCCCGGCTGCAATAAAACCGTCACCGCCGGCCTATATTGAAGTCGGCTCAGGTGTTTCCATTCCCGGCCGCTGGCAGCAATTTGGGGACGCCCCAGGGAACCGACAGGCTTGCAAGCGGAGCAGTTGATATGACCGAGCTAAGACAGAATTCCCCTGCCAAGGACTGGCTTGAAGCTGAACTCGCCGACACGCTCGACGAAGATTATGAACTCGAATTGTCGGAACCGGCGCTGTCGATGGAGATCGCCAAGATCTACAAGAACTCGCATCCGCCTTCGATCGATCGCATGCAGTATTTTCGCGACTTGATCACCCTGCAGTCCGAATTGATCAAGCTGCAATCCTGGGTCGCCTATCACAAGAAGAAACTGGTGGTGATTTTCGAGGGCCGCGATTCCGCCGGCAAGGGTGGCGTCATCAAGCGCATAACCCAGCGGCTCAATCCGCGTATCTGTCGCGTCGTGGCGCTTCCGGCGCCGACCGAACGCGAGAAGTCGCAATGGTATTTCCAGCGCTATGTCCCGCATTTGCCCGCAGGCGGCGAGATCGTGCTGTTCGACCGCTCCTGGTATAACCGCTCCGGCGTCGAGCGGGTGATGGGCTTCGCCAGCCCCGATCAGGTCGAGGAGTTTTTCCACGACGTGCCGGAGTTCGAGCGCATGCTGGTGCGCTCCGGCGTCACGGTGGTCAAATACTGGTTCTCGATCACCGATGAGGAACAGCAGATGCGCTTCCTGATGCGCATCCACGATCCGATGAAGCAGTGGAAACTGTCGCCGATGGACCTACAGTCGCGGGTGCGCTGGGAGCAGTACACCAAGGCCAAGGAAGAAACCTTCGCCCGCACCAACATTCCCGAAGCGCCCTGGTACATAGTCGAGGGCAACGACAAGAAGCGGGCACGCCTGAACTGCATCGACCATCTGCTCAAGCAGCTGCCATATGAAGAGGTGCCGCACGAGGAGATCACGCTGCCGGAGCGCGTTTTCAACCCGGAATACGAACGCCAGGTCCTGCCGCGCGAGCTTTACGTGCCGGAGAAATATTGAGTGACCCTTCCTTCTCCCCGTCACTATACGGGAGGTGCCGGCAGGCGGATGAGGGGCGGCGCCGAGCTTAAGCCCGATTGATAACCACGTGCGTGGCCAGCGCCGTCGCCACCTGCTCGGTGCACGCGTAGCCAAGCTTGGGCATGTCGAGGCCGGCAAAAAGGTTCTCGCCCCGGCCAAGCAGCACCGGCGAAATCGCCAGGTGCATCTCGTCGATCAGCCTCTCCTGGAGATATTGGCGGATCATATCGACGCCGCCGCCGACCCGCACGTCCTTGCCGCCAGCCGCCGATCTCGCCTGCTCGAGCGCCGAATGGATGCCGTCGGTGACGAAATGGAAATTCGTGCCCCCTTCCATGGTGATAGACGCCCGCTTGTGGTGCGTCAGCACGAAAACCGGCACATGGTAGGGCGGGTTGTCGCCCCACCAGCCCTTCCACTTGTCGTCAGGCCATTCTCCGCGGATCGGCCCGAACATGTTGCGGCCCAGGATCCAGGCGCCGACATTCTCGAAGCTGCGCGCCGCGAACGCCTCGTTGGTATCGGTGGTGCCGCCATCTTGTCCGAGCACCATCTTGCGGAAGGTGCGGGTGTCGACAAACCACTTGTGCAAGGATCCTCCGCCGATGCCGAGCGGATTTTGCAGATCCTGATCAGGACCGGCGCCATAGCCGTCGAGCGAGAGGGTAAACGCGTTGACACGAAGTTTTGACATGAAGACCTCCTCGATAACCAGTTGTAATTTGCAAGTGGTTTTCTTTTAGCAAACTGATTGCGAATTGCAAGCGGTATTTTCGGATCGAAAGTATGTATCCGGACCTTTGCCGCCTGGCGATGTCGGGACTGTTTTTAGCGATCGGCCCGGACGGCCAGTGACGGCCGCCCAGGCCGCCGCGATATCAGCTCATTCGCCCGTCAGTTCCATGAAGCGGATGTGGTTGCTGAACGGGTCGATGACCTCCACCGTCAGCCGGCCGTCTTCATGCTCCAGGCCGGGATTCATGTAGCGGTACTCCTTGCCGGCAAGCTCTTTGTGGAAGTCGCGGATGCCTGTCATATAAACGACCATGTTGCCGCCAGGCGTCGCGTCGCCCGCATGTTCGGACAGGTGCAGTGCAAGGTTGCCACGCGAGACTTGGGTATAGAGAGGGGAACTTTCCCCATAGCGGTGCTCCCAGTCCACGGTGAAGCCGAGGAAGCCTAGGTAGAATTCGTGCGCCTTGGCGACGTCGAAGATGCGAACGATCGGCGCGGTTCGCTCGAAGACGATCTTGTCTTGGCCGGCAGGCGGCGCTTCGATCTTCGCCGACAGAATATTCCAGCTCGCCAGTCCAAACTGGCGCGCGACGATCTCCAGGGCGTCACTGTGGCTGATCGTCAGGTCGCGGGCGGCAAGCGCCTCCCGCATGGCTTTCGCCATGGTCTTGGCATCGCGATAGGCAAGCATGTCCGTTTCCTCGGGTCACGGCGAAGCCTTCGTCAGTGCCCGCATTGCCGACGCCTTCGCCCGACGGTGAAACGGGTCAGGGAGCATCCTCTGGAGGCGTTCGCCATACCTCTTTGTCCGAGGTGCGGGCTGCCGGCCGCCTCCGGCCGTGCGACTATCATAGCTGCAGCTGCCGGTTTTTGTCAGCGGGAATTCGAAGGAACCGCCGACCGATCGAAAGAGTGGTGACACCTACTGAAAGGCATTGCCCGGGAAGTCGGGGCTAGCCCTTCAGCATCACAGCCACTTCGGGCGCGAAATAGGTCAGGATGCCATCGCAGCCGGCACGCTTGAAGGCGAGCAGCGATTCCAGCATCGCCTTCTCGCCATCGATCCAGCCATTTGCACCCGCCGCCTTGATCATCGAATATTCGCCCGACACCTGGTAGGCGAAGGTCGGCATCTGGAATTCGTCCTTCAGCCGGCGGATGATGTCGAGATAGGGCAGGCCGGGCTTGACCATCAGCATGTCGGCGCCCTCGGCGATGTCCTGTTCGGCCTCGCGCACCGCCTCGTCCGAATTCGCGTGGTCGATATAGTAGGTCTTCTTGTCGCCCTTGAGCAGGCCGGCGGTGCCGACCGCCTCGCGATAGGGGCCGTAGAAGGCCGAGGCGAATTTGGTGGCGTAGGACATGATCGCCACGTCCTGAAAACCGTTGGCGTCGAGCGCGTCGCGGATGGCGCCGATACGGCCGTCCATCATGTCCGAAGGCGCGATGATGTCGGCACCGGCCGCCGCCTGGATGACGGCAGCCGCCGCGACCTGTTCCACGGTTTCGTCATTGACGATGATGCCGTCGCGCAGGATGCCGTCATGGCCATGGCTGGTGAACGGGTCGAGCGCGGCATCGGTGATGATGCCGATCTCGGGCACCGCGTCCTTTATCGCGCGGGTGGCGCGGTTGATGATGTTTTCCGGGTCGAGGATGTGCGAGCCTGTCTGGTCGCGCAGGCCGAGATCGACATTTGGGAAAGTGGCTAGTGCCGGAATGCCGAGCTTGGCAGCGCGTTCGGCTTCCTTGACGGCAAGGTCGACCGAAAGGCGGAAAACGCCGGGCATGGCGGCGATCGGTTCGCGGACATTTCTGCCCTCGACGACGAAGATCGGCCAGATCAGGTCGTCGACCGAAAGCCGGTTCTCCTGCACGAGCCTGCGCGACCAGTCGGCCTTGCGCATGCGGCGCAGGCGGCGGCTGCCGGTGACGTCGTCGACGCTGCGCGCGCCGGCAGGTTTTGCTGGGGTGAATTTGTTCATGGCCAAAACTCCGGATCGGCGGCTTTTACCACGAGCCCCTGGTGCTGACCAATGCGACACGTTTGTGCCAGGGGTCAAAGCTGCCACAGCGCTGTCCCACCACGCCTATTGGGTCAGGGCTGCCCATTACCCGAAAGGATCTGCGCCGCGCCTCCGATGGCGACACGGAACGCCTCGTCGAAGCTGACCCCTCGCACCTGCCAACGATAGGTCTTGCCGTGATCGGCCAGCCGCCAATCGGCGATCCAGCCGAATTCCTTGTCGCTCCATACGATGCTGCCGGCGAGCGCTCTGGCGCCACCGGCCTGTTTGGCCAGCCGATCGAGCCTTGCCATGTCGGCCGCGCGCAACGCTTCTTCGCTCAGGTCCCCAAGCTGCGCGGCCTTCGGAAAGACGACATGCATCAGTGTTGGACCGGTGGCATTGACGAAGGATTCGCGCATCGTCTCGCCACGCTTTTCCTCGGCCGTCAGTGCGAAATGCCGAGCGCCCTGTTCGGTCGTGAGAAAGACGGTGAGCGTCGGCCGCTCGCCAAGCCAGGGTTTGCTGCCGAGCGACGCCAGCACCTTGTCGATCACGTCAGGCTTGTAGAGGCAGGTGAGGTCATGCGGCCGGTCATGCGTGCCTTGCTCGTCATGGATCGGAATGCCTTCCAGCCGGTCGCGGTACCGGAACGAGTCGACAAAGCTGCCGGCCTTGTCGCGCAGCGCGTCCATTTCGCGTCTGGCAAGCAGCCGCTGATCGCCCGAAACACGGACGAGGACCTTGTCGAGGCAAGTCCTGAAGCCGAGCTGACGGTTTTCTTCACCCTGGCCGGTGACGATGGTCTGCGATTGGTAAAGATCGTCGACCGTCGCGGCGACGGCGTCGCGAGACATGACGCAGATAACCATCAGGCCGATCGTTGCGAGACGGGAAAGTCCGGCCATGTCTTGCCGTCCGGTTGAAGGTGGCCATCTTCTAGCACTGGGCGCCAGCTTCGGCCAAGACGGAACGCGTTGCACCGAATGGCGCGGCCGGCATTGCGAGGAGCAGCCATGACCGTCGTGTGGTTCATCTATGCCGCCTGGATACTGCTCATTGTCTACCTGACTGTCCAAGCGACCGTAGTGAAACGGGATACGGAGCCGCATTTGCTGCAGAGCTTCGGCCTGATGTTGGCCATGATCGCGGCTTTCCTGCTTCCGAGTCTGCCATTCTTCGCCTTCGTCAACTTCGCGCCCGTGAACGGGATGGTCAGCAGCGTCGGCATGCTGATGACGGTTGCCGGCATGCTTTTCCTGGTCTGGGCGCGGCAAAGCCTCGGGCGTAACTGGAGCCAGACCGTTTCAGCCAAGCAGGGACATGAGCTGGTGACGTCAGGCCCGTACCGCTACGTGCGCCATCCCATGTATACGGGCGGCCTGCTCGCGGGCATCGGCTCCGCGGTCGCGCTCGGTGGCCCGTTCGTCTTTCTGCTCATTCTGCTGGGGGCGATCTTTGTGTGGCGGGTCGGCGCCGAGGTCCGGCTTATGGCGCGGCAATTTCCCGATGAGTTCCCCACCTATGTCGAGCGGACCAAGGCGCTGATCCCGTTCGTATGGTAGCGCGCTTGCCGCAATTCGACCTGACTGACCTGCCTCTCTTCGCGCCCGGCAATTGACGTTCCCCTGGTCGCCGCTTAGCACTTCAGTCCCGCAGGCGCGGGGACAAGGATTCTCTGGCGATGGATTTTGGTGGAGGCGACGAAATTCGCTTCGAAAGGATGGGCAGGGCCGGCGTCGTCACGCTGACGCGGCCGCAGGCACTCAATGCCGTCACCCATCCCATGGTCAAGGCGCTGGACAAGGCCCTGCGTTCCTGGGAGCGCGACGACGGCGTGGACGTCGTCGCCGTCAAGGCCGAGGGCAGGGCGTTTTCGGCTGGAGGCGACATCCTGCACATCTACGAAGCCGGCCGGGCCGGAAAGCCGCCGGTCGAGTTCTTCGCCGACGAGTATCGGCTCAACGCCTATATCGCGCGTTTCAAGAAACCCTATGTCGCCCTCATCGACGGCATCGTCATGGGCGGCGGAGTCGGCATTTCCTTTCACGGCTCGCATCGGGTGATGACCGAAAATGCGCAGTTCGCGATGCCTGAGGTCGGCATCGGCTTTTTCCCCGACGTCGGCGCCAGTCATCTGCTGCCCGATCTCGGCGGTTCCTTCGGCATGTACCTGGCGCTGACAGGCAACCGCATCCGCTATGGCGATGCCCTGTGGTCGGGGCTGGCCACCCACACCATCAAGACCGAAGACCAGGCAAGCTTCCTCGACCGGCTGGCGCTGACGGGCGATCCGGAATCGGTGCTGCGCGGTTTTTTTGTTCCGGCCAAGCGGGAGACGGAGAGGCCGATCCTGGAGGCGATCGCCCGTCATTTCGCCCAGCCGTCGCTGCCGGATCTCATCGACAGCCTGGATCGCGCCGGCAAGGACGAGTTCGCGGCCAAAACCCTGGCGACGATCCGCATGCGCTCGCCGACCAGCCTTCGCGTCGCCTGGCGGCAGATCAGCGCCGGGCAGACATTGTCGATGGACGATTGCATGAGGATGGAGTTCCGCATCCTGAACCGCATGCTGGCCGGCCACGATTTCTACGAAGGCATCCGTGCCGCCATCATCGACAAGGGCTCGAAGCCGCAATGGCGGCCGGCAAAGATCGATGCGGTCGCCGAGGCGGACGTCGAGGCCTATTTCGCTCCGCTCGGCGATCGGGAGCTTGGGCTGTGAGCGAGGCGACATCGAGACGCGTCGTCCTGCAGCCCTCGGCGGTCGAGGTGATCTTCGCCTGGTTCCAGCGCGTCATTGCAGGCTACTGCCTGATGTTCGGCGTCCTGTACTGGATCAAGCTGATCGGATTCTATCCGGGCTCGCTGTGGCGCTTCGACCTTATGCCGGTGCATTGGCAGGTGGCGGCGGTGATGCTCGCCGTGTTCTTTCCCTTCGCCGCGGCCGGCTTGTGGATGCTGGCGTCCTGGGGGCCGGTGATCTGGTTCATATGCGCGGTCACCGAGACGGTCATGTATGCCGGCTTTCCCGAGCTTTTCGGCCATCGTCTCCTGATCCTCGTCTCGCATGCCTGCGTGGCGCTGCTCTACATCGTCTTTCGCGTCGTCATCTACCTGCAGAAACGGCCGGCACGGCACTAAGCCATTGTGCGCGTTGGCGACTTGGCGATCGCCTCTATCCGGCCCCGCGGTCATTGCCTAAATCTTTAGGTTAATCATCCTTGCTCGGGTGACCGTTCGTTAAGCCTCTTCCGAAACCTCTTACCGGTAAGCTCTTGTTAGCCCTAGCGTTTAAGTCGAATTTTATGAGTATTCGATAGTGTCGCGATCAAGGTGAAAAACAAAAAATCACCAGGGCGACAAACGAGAGGCAAAGACAATGATCAATTCGCGTCCGGCGGCGAAGACCGCCAACGTTTCCGACGATCGCCGCGAGGCTATCCGTTCCCTGTACATGGAATCGCTGCAGCTGGTCGAGCGTCTGCACCGCCGTCTGCTTGATGTCATCAAGGACGAATTCGACCGCAACGGCCGTTCCGACATCAACGCCATCCAGGCGCTGCTGCTCTTCAACATCGGCAATTCCGAGCTGACCGCCGGCGAGCTGCGTTCGCGTGGCTACTATCTCGGCTCGAACGTCTCCTACAATCTGAAGAAGCTGGTCGATCTCGGCTTCATCAACCACCAGCGCTCGCGCATCGACCGCCGTTCGGTCCGCGTTTCGCTGACGCCGAAGGGCAATGAAGTGGCTGATGTGGTCGCCGGTCTCTATGAGCGTCATGTCGGCTCGATCGAACAGGTCGGCGGTATCAACACCGACGAGTTCAAGCAGATGAACCGCGCCCTGCAGCGCCTCGACCGCTTTTGGAACGACACGATTGCCTATCGGATGTAAGACCACCCAGGAAACCGAGCCGCGCCGCAGAAGCGCGGCCGAAACAGCGACCTCCAGTCAGGGCCGGTGCCGAAAAGCACCGGTCTTTTCTTTCTTGCGTCCGGCCAAAGCAAATTACGGGCCAAGGCCACGTTGCCGCCATATTCCAATGGAACCGAGAGTGGCAGTGATGCTGTGGTGAAGACCATGCGTCCACCCGCAACCGTGTCGCGCCTATGCCTTTGTCGCCGATGTGATACGGACCATGGTTGGCTAATTGTTAAGATTGCCGATTTTAGAGTGCGGGCGAGATCGCGCGATGATCGACGCAGCAAGTGATCGAACGCTACAAGAATGTCTGGAACGTCCATGAGAACCAGCCGCCGTTTTTTCCTTTCCGGAGCCTCCGCGCTCGCAGCCGCCATGGTGGCCGGCCGTGCGAATGCGCAGGATGTGATCGGGGATATCCTGAAATCCTCGGCCCGCGGCAACTGGGATGATCAGTTCGATGCGCGCGCCAGCGAAGGCGGCAAGGTGGCCTCGACGCTGCCAATCTTCAGCCCGCAGACCGTCGCCTTCACCGAGCAGGCGGTCGCGCAGTATCAGAACATCGTCTCGCAGGGCGGCTGGACGGACGTACCCGCGACCAAGAAGCTTCAGCTCGGCGTCGACGATCCGGACGTGGTGCCGCTGCGCAAGCGCCTGATGGTTGCTGGCGACCTGTCGCAGAGTGCCGGCATTTCGACGGCCTTCGATTCCTATGTCGATTCGGCGGTCAAGCGCTTCCAGTTGCGCCATGGCCTGCCGGCTGACGGCTCGATGGGCAAATACACCTACGCCGCGATGAACGTGTCGGCGCAGATCCGGCTTGGCCAGCTGCAGACCAATCTGCAGCGCCTGAAGGAGAAGGCCGGTACGCTGGGCAGCCGCTACGTGCTGGTCGACATTCCGGCCGCGCAGATCGAAGCGGTCGAGAACGACCGCGTCGTGCTTCGCCACACCGCGATCGTCGGCAAGATCGATCGCCAGACGCCGATCGTCAATTCCAAGATCAACGAGATCATCGTCAATCCGTACTGGAACGCACCGGTCTCGATCGTGCGCAAGGACATCATTCCGCTGATGCGGAAGAATCCCGATTATCTCAAGAACAGCCACATCCGCCTGTTCGCGCCCGATGGCAGTGAAGTCGATCCGATGAATGTCGACTGGTCGACGGACGATGCCGAAAAGTACCGTTTCCGCCAGGATCCCGGTTCGGAAAACGCCATGGCCTCGGTCAAGATCAATTTCCCGAGCCCGGACGGAGTCTACATGCATGACACGCCGCAGCAGAGCCTGTTCGGCAAGATGATGCGCTTCGATTCCTCGGGCTGCGTGCGCGTCCAGAACGTGCGCGATCTCGTCACCTGGATCCTGCGCGACACGCCCGGCTGGGATCGCCAGCATTTCGAGGCGGCTATCAAGACTGGTCAGAACACACCGATCCAGGTCACCAACCCGGTGCCGGTGCATTTCCTCTATCTCTCGGCATGGTCGACGGGACCTGGCGTCGTCCAGTTCCGCGACGACGTCTATGCGCTCGATGGCGCCAGCGAGCTGCAGATCACGTCTTCTCTCTAACTGGCTGATACTTTTGAAAAAAAGCCGCTCTCAGAGCGGCTTTTTTGTTGCGGACGCCGTCAGATCGAGCCTTCGACCGGCTGGACGAAGTTCCAGCCATTGGCCATGGTCGGCAAACAGCCGGAATCGTGCCATGGACGTCGCTCTCTTCATTCTCGTCGTGCTCGTCTTCGTGGCACTGTCCGGCGCGCTCGTCCGGCTGGTTCGGGTGCCGCTGCCGGTGCTGCAGATCGCCATCGGCGCGGCCCTTGCCTGGCCGGCCAGAGGCCTGCATGTCGAGATCGATCCCGAACTTTTCCTGCTGGTGTTCATCCCGCCGCTTCTGTTCGGTGACGCCTTCGCGGCGCCCAAACGTGAGCTCATCGGTTTGCGCGGACCGATCCTCGACCTCGCCATCGGGCTCGTCTTCTTCACCATTGTCGGCTTCGGCTATGCTTTGCACTGGCTGGTGCCGAGCATTCCGCTCGTCGTCGCTTTCGCGCTCGCCGCCGTGCTGTCGCCGACCGACGCCGTGGCGGTGTCCTCGATCGTTGACAGGAATGTGGTTCCGTCCCGACTGATGCATATATTGGAGGGCGAGTCGCTGCTCAACGACGCGTCGGGCCTGGTCATGTTCCGCTTTGCGGTGGCTGCGGCATTGACCGGCAGCTTCTCCCTCGCGGGAGCCTCGCTCAGCTTCCTCTATGCCGTCGCCGCCGGCATCCTGGCCGGCCTCGCGGCCCTGTTCATCGCCGCCAAGACGCTGCAACTGCTCAACCGCATCGGCGGCGTGCCGGCCGAGGCGCAGGTTCTCGTCATGATCCTGCTGCCTTTCGTTGCCTATCTCGGCGCCGAGCATGTCGGAGCTTCGGGCATCCTGGCGGCGGTGACCGCCGGCCTGCTGACCGGGGTCTCCGGCATGTACCGCCACCTCGGCGTGTCGGCGCGCATGCAGACCCTGTCGCTCTGGGCGACGCTCACTTTCGTCTTCAATGGCGCTCTGTTCATTCTGCTCGGCCTGCAGCTTCCCGACATCATCCGCAAGGTTCCGCCGGAATTGTCCAGCCGGCATTGGCTGATCGAGCCGGTGGCGACGGTGCTGATCCTGACGCTCTGCCTGATCGGGCTGCGCTTCCTGTGGATCTGGGTCGGCGACATCGCCCAGGCGATCGCGGCGCGCCTCGGCAAGCGCGAGGCCTCGCCGTTCGGATTTCGCGTCCGGCTCGCCGGCTCGGTAGCCGGCGTGCGCGGCGCCATCACATTGGCGGGCATCCTGTCATTGCCGCTGGCTTTGCAGGATGGCTCGCCCTTTCCGGCACGCGATGTGGTGATCTTCCTGGCCGCCGGCGTCATCATCTGCTCGCTCGTCATTGCCAGCTTTGCCTTGCCCAGGATCGCGCGGGGGCTGGTCGAGCCGGGCGAGGATCCGGCCGCCGCGGAGGAGCGCCGCGCGCGCGTCGGCGCCGCCAATGCGGCGATCGCCAGGATCGAGAGCATCGCCAACGAGCAAGGCGAGGGCGAGGCGGTCGAGGCCCGGCTCGCCGTCGCCGACAGCATCGTGGCAGGTTACCGTAGACGCATCGCGGCTTCCGACGAGGCCGCCGAGGCCCGCGCCGAGGCCCGCGAGGCCGGCAGGCTGGAGCTGGAACTCAGGGCGGCGGGCATCGAAGCCGAACGCTCCGCGCTGCGCGACATGTTCCGGAGCCAAGAGATCAATGATCACACGATGCGCGCGCTATTTTCCGAAATCACCTTGACCGAGGCCTTGCTGAAGCAGCGGCGGGACAGGAAATAGCGGTCCGCCCGATCGTTTGCCGCAAACCGGCCAGCAAATTTCGCGCCGCAAACGTGGCGAGGCTAAAACAACTGTGTTAATGGCCCGGCGAACGCAATGCATGTCGCCCGGAACCGTCCAGTGGTTTGGGACGACGGCATGCACGAATTTGCCCTTCCAACCCCAGGGGAACTCAGGCCATGGCAACAGCAGCGGCGGCGTCGAACAAATTCGAATCCTTCTTCGAAACCACTTTGGAAGATGCCGATCCGGAGATCTTCGGCGCCATCCGCAACGAACTCGGTCGCCAGCGCCACGAGATCGAACTGATCGCCTCGGAAAACATCGTCTCGCGCGCCGTGCTCGAGGCGCAGGGCTCGATCATGACCAACAAATATGCCGAGGGCTATCCTGGCAAGCGCTACTATGGCGGCTGCCAGTTCGTCGACGTGGCTGAGGAACTGGCCATTGAGCGCGCCAAAAAGCTGTTTGGCTGCAATTTCGCGAACGTCCAGCCGAATTCCGGCAGCCAGATGAACCAGGCTGTGTTCCTGGCGCTGCTGCAGCCCGGCGATACCTTCATGGGCCTCGACCTTAATTCCGGTGGCCATCTGACCCACGGCTCGCCCGTCAACATGAGCGGCAAGTGGTTCAAGGTCGTCTCCTATGGTGTGCGCAAGGACGACCACCTGCTCGACATGGACGCGATCGAAAAGACCGCGCACGAGACCAAGCCGAAGCTGATCCTGGCCGGCGGCACCGCCTATTCGCGTGTCTGGGATTGGAAGCGTTTTCGCGAGATCGCGGACGCCGTCGGCGCCTATCTCATGGTCGATATGGCGCACATAGCGGGCCTCGTCGCTGGCGGCGTGCATCCCTCGCCCTTGCCGCACGCCCATGTGGTGACGACCACCACGCACAAATCGTTGCGTGGTCCGCGTGGCGGCATGATCCTGTGCAATGACGAGGATATCGCCAAGAAGATGAACTCGGCGGTGTTCCCCGGCCTGCAGGGCGGCCCGCTGATGCATGTCATCGCCGCCAAGGCAGTGGCCTTCGGCGAAGCGTTGAAGCCGAGCTTCAAGATCTATGCCGAAAGCGTCGCCGCCAATGCCAAGGCGCTGGCTTCCAGCCTCAAGGAAACGGGTCTCGACATCGTCTCCGGCGGCACCGACAACCACCTGATGCTGGTTGACCTCAGGCCCAAGAACGCCACCGGCAAGCGCGCCGAGGCGGCCCTTGGCCGCGCCAACATCACCTGCAACAAGAACGGCATTCCTTTCGACCCGGAAAAGCCCTTCGTCACTTCGGGCGTGCGGCTGGGTACGCCGGCCGGCACCACGCGCGGCTTCGGCCAGGCCGAATTCCGTGAGATCGGCAAGCTGATCGCCGAGGTGCTGGATGGGCTCAAGGTCGCCAATTCCGACGAAGGCAATGCGGCGGTCGAAGCGGCGGTCAAGGCCAAGGTCGTTGCATTGACCGATCGGTTCCCGCTCTATCCCTATCTCGGTTGACCATCCTTATCTCGGTTGACCGGGCGCGAAGCGTCATCTTTTATCTACCGGCGGTGCGTCACCCCTGATCGGGTGACGCATGGAACTGGAGATTGATGATGCGCGATTTTTGTCTTGCCTCACTCAGCGCCTTCGGCTGGCTGGCTGCTTGCGGGCCTGCCTTGGCGCAGACGCAGCCCGCTCCGGACATGCCCGCCACCAGCACTTTCGGCCGTTGGACGACTATGGTCGATACGCTCGACACCGGCCAGGACGCGCACAAGACCTGCGCGGCCTCCACGGCATTCTTCGATGCGAGCGGCAATTCGGCCACGCTGACACTGTCGATCTCGACCGGCGATGCGCTGCCGCCCGATGCTTATCCGGCGATCTTGATCACCATCGACAACAAGACCCTGCCAACCGGCAAGAAGATCGCGGCGACTTTCGGCGATCCCGGTGTCAAGGTTTCGGCCACGGTCTACTCCAACGATGGCGTCATCGGCCGCCCCAGCTGGACGGTCGACAATCAGGCTAAGACCAGTCTCGCGCTGCTGCGTGCCATGCGCCAGGCCACCTCGCTCGACGTGACCTTCGGCAAGCAGGCTGTCGCCAGCATTCCGATGGACGGCTTCACCAAGGCCTACCGCAATCTCGGAACGTCCTGCGGCTTCCCAACCAAGGATGTGGCGCCGTGAAGCGGACGACCGGATCGGCATAGGCGCTGCTCATGGATATCGTCTGGAAAGGCGTGGTCGGCGGACTGGTGACGGCCCTGATCGTCTGGGCGTCCAAGCGGGGCAATGTCCTGCCCGGCATCCTGCCGCTGGCGCCGACCTTTGCCGTCATCGCGTTGCTCGCCGTCGGCGCCAAGGGTGATCCGGGCGGGTTCCGCGATGCCTGCCTTGCCGGAATGAAGACGATTCCGGCCTATCTCGCCTTCCTCGGCGCCTGCTGGCTGTTCATCGACAAGGTCGACTATCGCCTGGCTGTTGCCGGCGGCATTGCCGTCTGGCTGCTTGCCGCGCTGGCAATCTTCCTCGCGCCTCGCTATCTCTGAGGCGCGGCAGGCGATCGAAGAAACGGAACTGCTTCAATCCGCACCGGAAAGGCTCTAAGCCTTTCACCTCACCAGATTCGCGAACCCAAGGCTCTCCATGCGCTGTCCCTATTGCCAGTCCGAAGATACGCAGGTGAAGGATTCGCGTCCCGCCGAGGACGGCGCGGCGATCCGCCGGCGGCGTGTCTGCCCCGATTGCGGCGGCCGTTTCACCACGTTCGAGCGCGTGCAGTTGCGCGATCTCGTGGTGGTCAAGAAATCGGGGCGAAAAGTGCCGTTCGACCGCGACAAGCTGTTGCGCTCCGTCGAGATCGCGGTGCGCAAGCGCAACGTCGACCCCGAACGCATCGATCGCGCCGTGACCGGCATCGTGCGCCAGCTCGAAAGCTCGGGCGAGACGGAAGTGGCCTCGGGTGAGGTCGGCCGGCTGGTCATGGATGCACTGAAGTCGCTCGACGATGTCGCCTATGTGCGCTTCGCCTCGGTCTACCGCAATTTCCGTGAGGCCAAGGATTTCCACGAACTGCTCGGCGAGTTGAAGGGGGACGAGGACAAGAGCGAAGAGGACGCCGGCTGAGCATGGCAGCACCGCAACGCAGCGAGGCCGAACAAGCGGCCCTTGACCGCCGTTTCATGGCCGCGGCCTTGCGGCTGTCGCGCAAGCACGCCGGCCGCACCTCGACCAATCCATCCGTCGGCACGATCATCGTGCGTGACGACGGCTCAGGCCCGATGATCGTCGGTACCGGCGTGACCGCGATTGGTGGCCGGCCGCACGCCGAGACCGAGGCGCTGGCGGAGGCCGGCGAACTCGCGCGCGGCGCCACCGCCTATGTCACGCTGGAGCCTTGCGCCCATCACGGCCGCACGCCGCCTTGCGCCAATGCGCTGGTCAACGCCGGCGTTGCGCGCGTCGTGGGAGCTGCGAGCGATCCCGATCCGCGGGTCTCCGGCCAGGGCTATGCCATTCTGCGCGCCGCCGGCGTCGAAGTGGTTGAAAAGGTCCTGGCCGGCGAAGCGGCCGAACAAATGGCGGGCTATTTGATTCGCTCTCTGAAAAAACGCCCGGAAGTGATTCTGAAGATTGCGCTTTCCAGCGACGGCAAGATCGGCAGGGAAGGCGCCGGCCAGGTCGCGATAACAGGCGACATGGCGCGCCGCGAAGTCTACCTGATGCGCGCCGAGGCGGACGCCATTCTGGTCGGCATCGGCACGGCGCTGGAAGATGATCCGGCGCTGACAGTGCGTTTGCCCGGGCTGGAGAACCGTTCACCGGCGCGCATCGTCCTCGACCGCCAGATCAGGCTGCCGGAGGGGTCGAAGCTGGTGTCGGGCGTCGATCGCGTACCGCTTTACGTCGCGGCTTGCCTGGAGGCCGATCCGCAGCGCCGGGCGGCGCTCGAGCGCGCCGGCGTGCGCTTCATCGGCACGGAGACGCATGAGGGCGGCGTGGCATTGCCGGAACTGCTCGAGGATCTGGCGGCGCTCGGCATGGCAAGCGTGCTGGTCGAGGGCGGCGCCAAGGTGGCGAGCGCTTTCCTGGCCGACGGGCTGGTCGACCGCATCGTGCTGTTCCAGGGACCGGAAGCGATCGGCGGTGACGGCATTGCATCGCCTGTCGACGCCGACCGTATCCCGGCAGGTTTTCGCAAGCTGCGCGAGATGCGGTTCGGCGAAGACGGCTACGCCGAATGGATCAGGGATTTTCAGGGATAGCGATCGATGTTTACCGGGATTGTCACCGATATCGGCACCGTGGCCGCCGTCAAGCCGCTGCGGGAAGGGGTGGGACTGCGCATCGACACCGCCTATGATCCCGAGACCATCGCCATTGGCGCATCGATTTCCTGCGGTGGCGTCTGCCTGACGGTCACTGCCTTGCCCGACAGCGGGTCGAACGCGCGCTGGTTCGAGGTCGAGGCCTGGGAGGAGGCGCTCAGGCTGACGACGGCGGCGGGTTGGAAATCGGGCACCAGGATCAATCTGGAGCGGGCGCTGAAGATCGGCGACGAGCTCGGCGGCCACATCGTTTCCGGCCATGTCGACGGTACCGCCGAGATCGTCGAGCGCAAGGATGAGGGCGACGCGGTGCGCTTCACGCTGGAAGCGCCGCGCGATCTGGCTAAATTCATCGCGCCGAAAGGCTCCGTCGCGCTCGACGGCACCTCGCTCACCGTCAACAGGGTCGAGCGCACCCGCTTCGACGTGCTGTTGATCCACCACTCGCTGACCGTCACCACCTGGGGCGAGCGCAAGGCAGGCGACCGCGTCAATCTCGAGATCGACACCATGGCACGGTACGCCGCCCGGCTGGCGGAGGCCGCGAAAGAGGGGCTTTGAGCGGCAAATCTACGACGAGCTTGGGATCTCGTCAGTTCGAAGACTTACAAGGACCTGCTGTATGGTGATGTGCATCAGCGGATCCGGGCTTTCCTCAGCATATCGAGGCACGACGACTTGTATTTCGCGCAAGATGTCTGCCTGAAATACGCACGGCACGACGATCCAGACGTGCGAAACATTTCCATCACTGGGTTGGGTCATGTCGCGCATCCATGGCGCTATCGACATAGGTTCCGTCCGGGAACTGGTAAGCGATCTTCGGCACGCCGGGCGCGACCACGGTTCCATCGAAGATATGTTTAGCGACATCATGATCTTGGTCGCGCAGCAGGGACGGCGAGCGGCCCTGATGTTCCACGCCTGCGCGTGAGATAAATCTTGAAATTTACGGCCATTGGCCGTACATTGTCGCCAGGAGACGAAGATGACTTCACCCGCTTTGAATACACCTCGCAGCCGCGTCCGTAGCGAGCGTTTGGAAGCGCGCCTCACGGCCGATCAGAAAAATCTTATCGAGCACGCAGCCGCACTTCAGGGCCGGACGGTGACGGATTTTGTGCTGACCAGCATCCAGGAAGCAGCCCGCCGAGCGATCGAGGAGCATCAGCGCCTCGATCTTTCCGTCCGCGATAGTCGCGCCTTCGTGGATGCTTTGATCAATCCGCAACCCGTGAATGATCGTCTGCGTGAGACGGTGCGCCACTATCGTCAAGCCACCGGTACCTAAAGGTGAGCAGTTCGGCCGAGGGGGCTCTTCGGGTCGAAGTGCTTGATCTGCAGCACGACAGGACATCTTTCGAGAGCGGCATAGAGGCGCTCGATCGGTATTTCAGGGTGCAGGCCGGGCAGGATGCGCGCAAGAACGTCGCGGCACCCTTTGTTCTTGTTTTGCCGGACGGGGCCGTGGCCGGGTATTACACGCTGTCCGCAACCGCCGTAGCCATCGGCGAATGGCCTGCCCAAACCGTTCGCAAGCTTCCCCGCTATCCGCTCATTCCGGCCACGTTGCTAGGACGCCTCGCTGTCGACAGGCGGCATCGGGGGCAGGGCTACGGCCGATATCTCCTGGCTGACGCTCTGTCCCGTTGCGTCAGGAGCGAGATTGCTTCGTTCGCGATTGTGGTCGATGCCAAGGACGAAAATGCACGCGGTTTTTATCAACGCGAGAGTTTTCTGCCATTCCCGGATCAGCCGATGAAGTTCTTCCGGCCAATGACCGACATCGCAGAGCTGTTCAAATGAGGAAGTGACTGTGATGGAAAGCGGGAACTCCAAAGAGCAAGAGCGGCTCACGCGGGAAGCATTGGCCGATGTGAATGCCGGCCGTGTGGTGGATCACGAAGCCGTTCGTGCCTGGGCTGAAAGCCTTGGTACGGACTGCCCGGTCTCGACACCTTGCCCAAAGAGGCGATAGGCCTGACCCACCTCCCAGCAATCTTCCGCTTGCGATCAATCCGGCTTCGGCCTAAGTCACCGGCAACCCCCGGAGACTTCTATGGCTGGCATATCCCAACACGGCAAAGCCTTCATTCGCCCGAAGGCGAAAGCGCATTTGCTCATCATCGAGGCGCGCTTTCACGACGACCTTGCCGACGCGCTGCTCGACGGCGCGACGAATGCGCTCGAGGAAGCGGGCGCGACTTATGACGTCGTCACAGTTCCTGGTTCGCTCGAAATTCCCGCAGTGATCACCTTCGCGCTCGACGGCAGGGCCGAAGGCGGGACGGGCTATGACGGTTTTGTCGCGCTCGGCACCATTATCCGCGGCGATACCTATCATTTCGATATCGTCGCCAATGAATCCAGCCGTGCGCTCATGGACCTGTCCGTGCAGGACTCGGTCTGCATCGGCAACGGCATCCTGACCACCGAGAACGATGCGCAGGCGTGGACGCGGGCCAAGCGCTCGGAAGGCGACAAGGGTGGCTTTGCCGCGCGTGC
Organism: Mesorhizobium sp. M8A.F.Ca.ET.218.01.1.1; assembly: GCF_004791165.1. Lineage (GTDB taxonomy): Bacteria > Pseudomonadota > Alphaproteobacteria > Rhizobiales > Rhizobiaceae > Mesorhizobium. The sequence continues at coordinate 572,468 of NZ_SRUZ01000003.1, forward strand.
GGCGCTGACCATGATCGCGCTGAAGGAACAATTGGGAGCGCGATCGTGAGCGAACCCGCTTCGCCAGGACAGCCCGCGGTGCGCCACGCCAACAAGCGCGGTGCTGCCCGTCTGGCCGCCGTGCAGGCGCTCTACCAGATGGATGTCGCCGGCAGTGGCGTGTTCGAGATCACCGCCGAGTACGAGGCGTTCCGCCTCGGCAAGGAAGTCGACGGTGCGCTCTACCGCGAGGCCGACGCGCAGTGGTTTCGCGCCATCCTGACCGGCGTCGTCGAGAACCAGAAGACCATTGATCCGATCATCCGCCAGGCGCTGACCGACGACTGGCCGCTGTCGCGCCTCGATTCCACGCTGCGTGCCATTCTGCGTGCGGGCGTCTACGAGCTAATGAAGCGCGATGACGTGCCGGTCGCGGTCATCGTCACCGAATATGTCGATATCGCCAAGGCCTTCTACGAGGAAGACGAGCCGAAGCTGGTCAATGCCGTGCTCGACCGTGTGTCACGCCGCGTGCGTGGCGAGGGTCGCGGCAAGGACGCTTCGTGACCGCCATCGCCGTCGAGGCGGGCAAAGAGGCGCGGCGCACCGCGCTGATCCTCGCCGCCTCGCAGGCGATCATCGGCTCGGCGGCCCCCATCGCCATCTCCATGGGCGCATTGGCCGGGCAATATCTGCTCGGCGCCGACAAATCCCTGGCGACGGCGCCCATCACCGGCTTCAACCTCGGCGTGGCGCTCGGTGCCTTGCCGGCTGCGGCCATCATCCGTTGGCTGGGGCAGCGCGGCGGCTTCATGACCGGAACCGTCGTCACAGCGCTCGGCGGGCTGGTCGCCACCCTGGCATTGTTCCATGGCAGCTTCTGGCTGTTCGCGTTCGCGCTGCTCGTCATCGGCGTCGGCGGCGCCTTCGTCCAGCAGTTCCGTTTTGCCGCGGCCGACAACGCGCCGCCGGCGTTCAAGGCGCGCGCCATCTCCTTCGTGCTCGCCGGTGGCATCATCACCGCCATTCTCGGGCCGCAGATCGTCATCTTCACCCGCGAATTGTTCGCGCCTGTCATGTTTGCCGGCTCTTTCGCCTCGATCCTGCCGCTGGCGGCGGTCGGCGCCATCATCCTGTCGTTCCTGCGCTTGCCGGCAAAGACCGCGAGCAAGGTGGACGTTGCCGACGGCGATGCCAGACCCCTTTCCGAAATCGTCACAAAGCCGCGTTTCGTCGCGGCGCTCTTCTGCGCGGTCGGCAGCTACGCGCTGATGAGTTTCGTCATGACCGGCGCGCCGCTCGCCATGGTTGGCTGTGGCCTGTCCGAGGACGATGCGACGCTGGGCATCTCCTGGCACGTCATGGCGATGTTCGGGCCCAGCTTCTTCACCGGCTCGCTGATCCATCGCTTCGGCGCCGAGCGCATTGTCGCCATCGGCCTGCTGTTGCTGATCGGCTGTGCCGTCGTTGCCTTGTCGGGCCTGGCGCTGTGGCAATTCTGGACAGCGCTGATCCTGCTCGGCCTCGGCTGGAATTTCGCCTTCATCGGCGCCACCGCCATGGTGGCGGCCAGCTACCACCCTTCCGAAAAGGGCAAGGTGCAGGGCTTCCACGACTTTGTCCTGTTCGGCTCAGTCGCCTGCGCGTCGCTGATGTCGGGTATGGTCTACAACGCCTGGGGCTGGACGATGCTCAACTGGATGATCTTTCCGGTCGCCGCGCTTTGCTTCGTGGCACTCGGCGCGCTGAAGATGAAGAGCTTACGGCCGGCTGACAGCTATGCGTCCGGCGGCAAAACCTGAAGCACCCGCGCAATGAACATGTGGAACTCAGCCATATAGTTGCGCAGGAAGTCCTCGGTGGATTCAACCGTCACCTCGCCCTCATCCGTGATCAGCCCAGGCGTGAACTGGATATAGGCTTCGGGCGCGTTCATCTGCGGCGAGTTGCAGAAACTCAAAACGCTGCGCAGGCTTTGTTGCGCGACAGCGGTCGCGATGGCGCCCGGCGATGCTCCGATGACGGCGGACGGTTTGCGCGCGAATGAATTCTTGCCGTAGGGGCGACTGGCCCAGTCGATTGCGTTCTTCAGTCCGCCGGGGATCGAGCGGTTGTACTCCGGGGTGACGAACAGCACGGCCTGGACCGAGGCGATCGCCTTTTTGAAAGCCTGGGCGGCCGGTGGGAAATTGGCGTCATAGTCGTAACTGTAGAGCGGCAGATCCTTGAAGCCGATTTCCGTCATTTCGAGCTCGGGAGGGGCAAGTTGAACGAGTGCCTTCGCGAGCTTGCGGTTGATGGACTCCCGGGCGAGGCTGCCGATGAGATAACCGACCTTGTGTATGGCCATGACACGCTCTCCGTGTTTGCCCCCGCACCCCCGCGGCATTATCCACCCGATGGCGGCCGACCGCCAGCCCGCTGTTGCCGCCGGGCCGACATCGGCGCGTACGGAACAAAAATATTGCGTCGATCCCCTTTCTTATGAAACCGTGTGCCCCGACTGGCCGTTGAAGCCATGCTCATATGCGGCCACCGCATTCCGGTTCACAGCAAGGGATTCTCATAATGTTTTCAGTCAAGGTTCTGGCCAGCGCGGCAATCGCGCTCGCCATCACGGCGGCTTCCGCGAGCGCTCAGGTCGTCGTCTCCTCGAAGATCGACACCGAGGGTGGCGTGCTTGGCAACATTATCCAGCTCGTTCTCAACGCCAACAACATCAAGACCACGGATCGCATCCAGCTGGGCGGCACGCCGGTGGTGCGCAAGGCGATCACCGCCGGCGAGATCGACATCTATCCCGAATACACCGGCAATGCCGCTTTCTTCTTCGAGAAGGCCGATGATCCCGTGTGGAAGGATGCCGCCAAGGCCTATGAGACGGCCAAGAAGCTCGACTACGACGCCAACAAGATCGTCTGGCTGTCGCCGGCGCCGGCCAACAACACCTGGGCGATCGCCCTGCGCAAGGAAGTGACCGACGAGAACAAACTCGGCACGCTCTCGGACTTCGGCAAGTATGTCGCCGGCGGCGGCAAGGTGGTGCTGGCCGCCTCCGCCGAGTTCGTCAATTCGGCGGCAGCCCTTCCGGCCTTCCAGACCACCTATGGCTTCACGCTGAAGCCTGACCAGCTGATCACCCTCTCGGGTGGCGACACGGCCGCGACCATCGCGGCGGCCGCCAACCAGACCAGCGGCGCCAATGCCGCCATGGTCTACGGCACCGATGGCGGCATCGCACCGTCAGGCCTCGTCGTGTTGACCGACGACAAGGGCGTGCAGCCGGTCTACCAGCCGGCGCCGATCATCCGCGAATCCGTGCTGAAGGAGCATCCGGAGATCGAGACGCTGCTGAAGCCGGTTTTCGCCAAGCTCGATCTCGTCACCCTCCAGGAGCTCAATGGGCGCGTGCAGGTTGGCGGCGAGCCGGTCAAGGGCGTCGCCGAGGACTTTTTGAAGAAGAACGGGTTCTTGAAGTAATCAGCTTGAAAGTGACGCTGGTGCGAGGCGCCCCCCTCTGTCCTGCCGGACATCTCCCCCTCGAGGGGGGAGATTGGCGGCTCCTGCGTCCCGCTTCTTTCTGCAATTCCACCGGTTGGCGAAGACCCTCGCGACTTTCGATCTCCCCCCTTGAGGGGGAGATGGCCGGCAGGCCAGAGGGGGGCGCCTCGCGCCAACGCACCTTATGACCCTCCGCTTCGACAAGCTCGGCGTCGTCATCGCGGCGATCGCCGCTTATGCGGCTTTCGCCGCGCCCTTTGCCACGTTCCACGCCAATCGCATCGTCCCCGGGCAGGCGCGTTCGATCCTTGACGCACTGCCGGCGACCACCGGACCACTGCTTCTGGCAATCGTGATCGTCGCGGCGCTCATCGCATTGTTGAGGACGCCGCTGGCGCTGCGCCTTGCCGCCAGCGTGGTCGCGCTTGTCGCGCTGGCCCTGCTCATCGGCGTCGCCGGCACATTCCTCACTCCGGCCGGCAATACCTTTGCCCGGATCTCGCCGGCCTCCGGCTTTTGGATTCTCATCTTCGCCTTCACGCTTTTGCTCGCCGACGTGCTGACCCGGCTCAACCTGCCGCCCTCGGCGCGCGTTGGCGTGCTTGTCGTTGCGGCGCTAGCCATCGGCTTGCTGCTGATGTGGGGACGCTGGGACAGCCTCTCGATCCTCAAGGAATATTCCAACCGCGCCGACAGCTTTTGGGCCGAAGGCTCCAAACATTTGACCCTGGCGCTCGGCTCGCTGCTTGCCGCGGTGATCGTCGGCCTGCCGCTCGGCATCCTGTGCCACCGCGTCGAAAGCCTGCGGGCCGGCGTCCTCAACGTCTTGAACATCATCCAGACCATCCCTTCGATCGCGCTGTTCGGCCTGCTGATCGCGCCGCTCGGCTGGGTCGCAACCCATGTGCCGGGCGCCGCCGCGCTCGGTATCAGGGGCATCGGCACGACCCCCGCCTTCGTCGCGCTGTTTCTCTATTCGCTGCTGCCGGTGGTGGCCAACACCGTGGTCGGCCTTGCCGGCGTGCCGCGTGCCGCCAATGACGCGGCGCGAGGCATGGGCATGACCGATCGCCAGCGCCTGTTCAGTGTCGAGTTTCCGCTGGCCTTTCCGGTGATCCTGACCGGCATCCGCATTGTCCTGGTGCAGAACATCGGTCTTGCCACCATCGCCGCGCTGATCGGCGGCGGTGGTTTTGGCGTGTTCGTGTTCCAGGGCGTCGGCCAGACGGCGATGGATCTGGTGCTGCTCGGCGCGGTGCCGACCGTGGCGCTCGCCTTTGCCGCCGCCATCATCCTCGATGCGGTGATCGAAATGACCGCCACCAAGCGCAGGGTAGAAACGGCATGATCGAGATCGAAGGCATCACCAAGCGCTATGACGCGACCACGGTCGTCGACAACGTTTCAATGGTCATCGAGCCGCGCACCATCGCCGTCATTGTCGGTACCTCGGGTTCCGGCAAGACGACGCTGTTGCGCATGATCAACCGTCTGGTCGAACCGACGTCAGGCGTCATCAAGCTCGACGGCGCCGACAATCGATCGGTGCCCGGTTACGAACTGCGCCGCAGCATCGGCTACGCCATCCAGGGCCACGGCCTGTTTCCGCATCGCACCGTGGCGCAGAATATCGCCACCGTGCCGGTGCTGCTTGGCTGGGACAAGGCGCGCATCAAGGCCCGCGTGGATGAACTGATGACGCTCTACCAGCTCGACCCCCAGGAGTTCGGGCCGCGCTATCCGCACGAACTGTCCGGCGGTCAGCAGCAGCGCGTTGGCGTTGCCCGCGCACTCGCCGCCGAGCCCAACGTGCTTTTGATGGACGAGCCGTTCGGCGCGCTCGACCCGATCATCCGCACCAAGGCGCAAGAGGATCTGCTGGCGATCCAGAAGCGCTTCGGCACCACCATCATCCTCGTCACCCATGACATGGAGGAGGCCGTGCATATGGGCGACAGGATCGCGGTGATGGATGCCGGCAAGCTCGTGCAATATGCAAGGCCGGCGGAGATCCTGGCGAGGCCGGCCAACGCCTTTGTCGAGACGCTGGTTGGCGCCAGCGAAAGGCCATTCAGGCTGCTGTCGCTCGGGCGAGTGCGCGACGCCGTGGAGCAGGGCGGGGCCGAAGGCGAGGCGATCCCCGGCGACGCCAGCCAGCGTGACGCGCTCGCGGAACTTCTCTGGTCCGGCAGACCGGCGCTGCCGGTGAAGGGCGCCGACGGCAAGCCGCTCGGTCGCGTCACCGTGGATGGCCTGATCAAGCGGGCGGCGAGGCCGGCATGAAAGCCTGGCTGCCTCTGCTGCTCAGGCTTGCACTGGTGGTGTTGCTCGTTGCCTTCATCACCAGCCCGGGTTGGTTCGAGCCGTTGCTGAAGCCGCTGACCGAAAACAACGCTCCCGCGATCTACAATCAAGGCAGCCTGCTGACGCTTACGCTGCTGCATCTGCGCACCGTGCTGATCGCGACCGTCGCGGCCACCATCGTCGCTGTGGCGCTTGCCATCCTGGTGACCCGGCCTGCCGGCGCTGAATTCCTGCCGCTGTCGCGCAGCCTGGTCAATATCGGCCAGACCTTTCCGCCGGTGGCGGTGCTGGCGCTCGCCGTGCCGGCCGTCGGCTTCGGCGAGAAGCCGACGTTGATCGCGCTGTTTCTCTATGGCCTGCTGCCGATCTTCGAGAACGCGCTGACCGGGCTGACGACGCTGCCGGCCAATGTCGTCGAGGCGGCGCGTGGCGCCGGCATGACTGGCTGGCAAAGGCTCACCAAGGTCGAACTGCCGCTCAGCGCGCCGATCATCCTTGGCGGCATCAGGCTGTCGGTGGTGATCAGCCTCGCCACCGCCACCATCGGCTCTACGGTGGCCGCCAGGACGCTCGGCGAAGTGATCATCGCCGGCTTGCTGTCGAACAATCTGGCCTTCATCCTGCAGGGCGGTCTGATCGTCGCGGCGCTTGCCGTGCTGATCTATGATGGACTGTCCGCGGTCGAGCGCTACGCGGCGCGGCGCATGGGCAGGGAAGCGGACTGACCATGCCCGATGGTCGGGATCGATTTCAATCGATCTAACCGCCGGGCGATCGCGACCCACACTCGCCCGCCTGGACCTTTTGGGCGAAAGCCGGGCAAAAATCGAACAATATCTTGACGTTCGCAGCCCTGTTTCGCATACACCGATGCGAAGAGGGGGATTCCATGCACGGGATTCCGTCTTTGTCTCAACGGCCCAGGGAGGGGTTCTTTTGGGCCAACAATCGAGGAAAACCCGGCAATGACCATAATTTCCGCCGTCATCGCCTGCGGCTTGTTGTCTGTCCTTTACGCCATATGGGCGACACGTTCGGTCCTTGCGGCCGATCAGGGCAACGCGCGCATGCAGGAAATCTCCGCCGCCATTCGCGAAGGCGCGCAGGCCTACCTGGCGCGCCAGTACACCACCATCGCCATCGTCGGCGTGGTCGTGCTCGTGCTCGCCTGGTGGCTGCTGTCGATCACCGCCGCCATCGGCTTCCTGATCGGCGCCGTTCTGTCGGGCGCCGCCGGCTTCATCGGCATGCATGTTTCGGTGCGCGCCAATGTGCGCACCGCGCAAGCGGCTTCCAACAGCCTTGCCGCCGGCCTCGACATCGCCTTCAAGTCGGGCGCCATCACCGGCATGCTGGTGGCTGGCCTGGCCCTGCTTGGCGTTTCGATCTACTACCTCATCCTTACCCAGTTCCTCGGCCTCCAGCCCAACGACCGCATTGTAATCGACTCGCTGGTTTCGCTCGGCTTCGGCGCCTCGCTGATCTCGATCTTCGCCCGCCTCGGCGGCGGCATTTTCACCAAGGGCGCCGATGTCGGCGGCGATCTGGTCGGCAAGGTCGAAGCCGGTATTCCGGAGGATGATCCGCGCAACCCGGCCACCATCGCCGACAATGTCGGCGACAATGTCGGCGACTGCGCCGGCATGGCCGCCGACCTGTTCGAGACCTATGCCGTGACGGTTGTCGCCACCATGGTGCTGGGCGCCATCTTCTTTGGCGGCACCGCCATCCTTGGTGCGGCGATGCTCTATCCGCTCGCCATCTGCGGCGCCTGCATCCTGACCTCGATCGTCGGCACCTTCTTCGTCAAGCTCGGCTCCAACGGCTCGATCATGGGCGCGCTCTACAAGGGCCTGATCGTGACCGGCCTGCTGTCGATCGTGGGTCTCGGCGTCGCCACCTCGGCCACGCTCGGCTGGGGCGAGGTCGGCACGGTCGCCGGCATCGTCATCACCGGCAAGAACCTGTTCATCTGCGGCCTCATCGGCCTCGTGGTGACCGGCCTTATCGTGGTGATCACCGAATACTACACCGGCACCAACAAGCGTCCGGTCAACTCGATTGCCCAGGCATCGGTGACCGGACATGGCACCAACGTCATCCAGGGCCTCGCGGTCTCGCTGGAATCGACGGCGCTGCCGGCGATCGTCATCGTCGGTGGCATCATCTCGACCTACCAGCTTGCCGGTCTCTACGGCACGGCGATCGCCGTCACCACCATGCTCGGCCTTGCCGGCATGATCGTGGCGCTCGACGCCTTCGGCCCGGTCACCGACAATGCCGGCGGCATCGCCGAAATGGCAGGCCTGCCCAAGGAAGTGCGTCACTCCACCGACGCGCTCGACGCGGTCGGCAACACCACCAAGGCGGTGACCAAGGGCTACGCCATCGGTTCGGCCGGCCTCGGCGCATTGGTGCTGTTCGCGGCCTATTCGAACGACCTGAAGTTCTTTGCCGCCAATGGCGACAAGTATCCTTACTTCCAGGGCATGGGCGAAATCTCCTTCGATCTCTCCAACCCTTACGTCGTCGCCGGCCTGATCTTCGGCGGCCTCATTCCCTACCTGTTCGGCGGCATCGCCATGACGGCCGTCGGCCGCGCGGCTGGCGCCATCGTCGAGGAGGTGCGCAAGCAGTTCCGCGAGGATCCGGGCATCATGGCCGGTACCTCGAAGCCGAACTATGCCCGCGCGGTCGATCTCCTGACCAAGGCGGCGATCCGCGAGATGATCATCCCGTCGCTGCTGCCCGTGCTGGCGCCGCTCGTCGTCTATTTCGGGGTGCTGTTGATTTCGGGGTCGAAGGCGTCCGCCTTCGCTGCCCTTGGCGCCTCGCTCCTCGGCGTCATTGTCAATGGCCTGTTCGTTGCCATCTCGATGACCTCGGGCGGTGGCGCCTGGGACAACGCCAAGAAATCGTTCGAGGACGGTTTCACCGGCAAGGACGGCGTCAAGCACCTCAAGGGCTCCGAGGCGCACAAGGCTTCGGTGACCGGCGACACCGTCGGCGATCCCTACAAGGACACCGCCGGCCCGGCGGTCAACCCGGCGATCAAGATCACCAACATCGTGGCCTTGCTGCTGCTGGCAGTGCTCGCGCACGGCTGAGCGGGAGCCCGGAAACTTGAAATAGCTCAACGCTTGAAATCAAGAACCCGCGAGGAGCGATCCTCGCGGGTTGGACGTTGCGACCGGCCTGATTTCCTCGATCCTGACGCCGTCGATCGACGGCGGATCGATGGCAAGCCAGTCCGATGTCACTGTCTGCCGCTCGGGTGTCCCCGTCGTCATCCAGCCATCCGGCACCGCACGGTCGTCACTGCTCATGTCCAAGCCCCAAGCCTGGACGGTTGGATATGGGTTTGCCACACCCCTGACGAGCCGGCTCCTCATTGGCCAAACAAAAACCCGTGAGATCGCTCTCACGGGTTTTCGGTCGCCTGAGACATTTCCGTTCCCCCAAAGTCAGGGAAGCAGGATTCTAGGGAAGCAGGAATCTAAAGATCAGGGGGTGCCGCCGGGAATGCCGGGGGCCAGCTTGCTGGCGCCGTTGATGATCTGGCTGAGGAAGTTCTGGTCCTTGCCGCCGGTCGGCGTGGTGCGCGAAATGAAGTCGAAAATCTTGCCGTCCTTCAAGCCGTAGTTGGCGATCTGGGTGACGCGGCCGTCCGCACCGAAATAGACCGCGAGCACTTTCTGGTCGACGAGCCTGGGCTTGTCGAAGGCGACATAGCGTTTGCGGGTTTGCGAAATGTAATAAAACGCCTCGTTGTCGAACGTCGCCGTCGTCGATGGCGTGCCAAGCGCCAGAAGCACCTGTTCGCGGCTGGAACCGACGGGCACCGAATCGACGGCCTGCTGGTCGTAGACATACCCTTGCGTGAACGTTTCGCTCGGGCTGAGGTCACCGATCATCTTGTTGGTGTGGCATGCCGAGAGCGCCGATATGACAACCAGCAGCGAGATCGCGCCGGCGGGCCTGGACGAGAAGGTCGACTTGAAATTCAGCGCGCGCAACAACAATTCTCCATTATATCGCCGCAACTTGCGCTGGGCCGCAAAACCGGTAAACCAGCTTGCTTGCCGATGCAACAAGGCCAATTCAACAAACGGTCCCCGGAGACCATCCCCATGTTCCAGCGCCTTCTTGGCCGCGAACGCCACGCCAACCGCGCCATCACCGACGCGCTTTACGCACAAATCGTGGCGGCGGCGCGGCAGACTGCTTTTTATTCCCATTGGAATGTGCCGGACACGCCGCTCGGCCGTTTCGAGATGCTTTCGCTGCACATGTTCCTGGTCCAGCACCGCTTGCGCGGCGAGGACGGCGTGGCCCAGGAGATCGCCCAGGTGCTGATCGACGAGTTCTTCCTCGATGTCGATCACTCGCTGCGGGAACTGGGCATTGGCGACGTCGGTGTGCCAAAACGTATGAAGAAACTGGCGAAGATGTTCTATGGCCGCACCGCCGCCTATGATGATGCTCTGGAACGAAACGATCACGATGGTCTGACCGCGGCACTTGCCCGTAATGTCCGTCCCGACGCCGGCGCCTGGCCGGAAGCATCGCGTTTGGCCGGGTATGTCGCCGACGCCAGCCGGCAACTGAGTGCGCAGCCGAGCGAATCGATCGTTGCTGGCACTGTGGCATTTCCAGGAGCCAATGGAGGCTGATCGATGAAACACGCCGATATGCAAAGTCCGGTATCCTTTTTCGCCAATGTCGCCCGGTTGCCGCAGAAGGGGCTGCCCGTGGTGATCGAGGCCGACCCCGCACAGCGCGCCGCGCTCGCCGAGGCGCATGGGCTGCTGTCGGTCGAAGCCTATCGCGCAGAACTGCTGGTTACGTCGTGGAAGCGCAATGGCGTCAAGGTCAGCGGCCGTGTCGAGGCAGACATCACCCAGGCCTGCATCGTCACGCTCGACCCCGTCCAGGCACATATCGATGAGCCGGTCGAGGCGCTGCTCTTGCCCGAGGACTCCAAGCTCGGACGGCAGGGATTCGATGGCGGCGGCGAAATTCTGCTCGACGCGGATGGGCCCGATAGCCCCGAGACATTTTCAGGCGACACCATCGATGTCGGGGCGCTTGCCGAACAGTTCTTCGGATTGGCGATCGACCCCTATCCGCGCAAGCCCGGCGCGTCGCTTGATGCCGGTGACGACACCGGATCGGCGGAGAATGAATTTCAGCAAAAACTGCGATCCTTGCTGGGAAAATCCTGAAAACCTCGCCCGCGACGGAAAAGTCGGTTGTGCGACAGCCTAAAACCGCTATTTTCGCCGAGCCTTTGCGATCACTAAAACGACTTGCCGCCTAACCGTGAGATGAATACCGCGTGATCAGGATTTCCATCGATGCCATGGGCGGCGATCACGGACCAACCGTGGTCATTCCAGCGCTCATGACGGTCGCGACCCGCCGTCCCGACATCCGCTTCGTCATCTACGGACGTGAGGAACTGGTGCGCCCCGAACTCGCCAAGTTCCCCAAATTGGCCGAGGTCAGCGAGTTCTTCCACTGCGAGATCGCGGTCAGGATGGACGACAAACCGAGCCAGGCGCTGCGCCACGGCCGCTGGAAATCGTCGATGTGGAAGGCGGTCGAGGCGGTCAAATCGGGCGCCGCGGATGCATGCATTTCCGCCGGCAACACCGGCGCGCTGATGGCGATGTCGAAATTCTGCCTGCGCACCATGGCCACCATCGAACGCCCGGCGATTGCGGCATTGTGGCCGACATTGCGTGGCGAAAGCGTGGTTCTTGATGTGGGCGCCACCATTGGCGCCGATGCGCACCAACTCATCGATTTTGCCATTCTCGGCACCGGCATGGCGCGTTCCGTATTCGGCATCGCCCGGCCCACGGTCGGCCTGCTCAATGTCGGCGTGGAAGAGATCAAGGGCCAGGAAGAGGTCAAGGAAGCGGGACGCATGTTGCGCGAAGCCAACATGGCCTCGATGAACTACCATGGCTTCGTCGAAGGCGACGACATCGGCAAGGGGACGGTCGACGTCGTGGTGACGGAAGGCTTCGCCGGCAACATCGCGCTGAAGACGGCTGAAGGCACCGCCCGCCAGATAGGCGGCTATCTGCGGGCCGCGATGAGCCGCACGCTGATGGCCAAGATCGGCTATGTCTTCGCCAAGGGCGCCTTCGACCGCCTGCGCGAGAAGATGGATGTCGGCCGCTCCAATGGCGGCGTGTTCCTGGGGCTGAACGGCATCGTCGTCAAAAGCCATGGCGGCGCCGATTCGGATGGTTTCGCCGCGGCGATCGAACTCGGCTACGACATGGTGCGCAACAATCTGCTCGACCGCATCGAGGCCGACCTCGATCTGTTCCATGCGCGCAACCCGCATGCCCTGACATCTAGGAAATCCGACGTCGTTACCGACGCAAAGGAATAGGAAAGAATTTTGATCAGATCAGTTGTGCGCGGCACGGGCTCCGCGCTGCCCCGCCGCATCATGAAGAATGCCGATTTTGAAGGCATGGTCGAGACCTCCGACGAGTGGATCGCCCAGCGCACCGGCATCCGCCAGCGCCATATCGCGGCTGACGACGAGACGACGGCTTCCCTGGGCGAGGCCGCGGCGCGCGCCGCCCTTGCCGATGCCGGATTGACCCCGGACGACGTCGATCTGATCGTGCTGGCGACTTCGACGCCAAACAACACCTTCCCCGCCACTGCCGTCGAAATCCAGAACCGGCTCGGTATGCACCACGGTTTTGCCTTTGACATGCAGGCGGTGTGCTCCGGCTTCGTCTATGCGGTGGTGACAGCCGACCTCTATATCCGCGGCGGCCTGGCAAAGCGCGTGCTGGTCATCGGTTCGGAAACCTTTTCGCGCATTCTCGACTGGAGCGATCGCTCGACCTGCGTGCTGTTTGGCGACGGCGCCGGTGCGCTGGTTCTGGAAGCGGGCGAGGGGGCCGGCACGATCGCCGACCGGGGCGTGCTGGCGGCCAGCCTGCGTTCCGACGGCGCGCACAAGGAGAAGCTCTTCGTCGACGGCGGACCGTCGACGACGGGAACGGTCGGTCATTTGCGCATGGAAGGCCGCGAAGTCTTCAAGCACGCGGTCGGCATGATCACCGATGTCATCGAGGCGACCTTCTCGGCCTCTGGCATTACCGCCGAAGACCTTGACTGGTTCGTGCCTCACCAGGCCAATAAACGGATTATTGACGCTTCAGCCAAGAAGCTCGGGATAGCAGAGCAAAAGGTGGTGGTGACCGTCGATTTGCACGGTAACACCTCGGCTGCCTCCGTACCGCTGGCGCTGTCGGTGGCCGTCGCCGACGGCCGCATCAAGAAGGGTGACCTGGTGCTCCTGGAGGCGATGGGCGGCGGCTTCACCTGGGGCGCCGTTCTGGTTCGCTGGTAAGTGGAGAACGGTCCGGTTTCGGTCCTTGACCTTGCCGGATCAATTACTTAGGCTCTGCCGCTGTTGTGCCGATTTTACGTTTGAACTGATGGGACGGTCGCATGGGGGGAAAAACACTTACTCGCGCCGACCTGGCCGAGGCCGTCTACAGAAAGGTCGGCCTGTCGCGCACTGAGTCCGCCGAACTCGTCGAGGCCGTGCTGGACGAAATCTGTGAAGCGATCGTGCGCGGCGAGACAGTGAAGCTGTCGTCCTTCGCGACATTTCATGTCCGCTCCAAGAATGAGCGCATCGGACGCAATCCCAAGACCGGCGAGGAAGTTCCGATCCTGCCGCGTCGGGTGATGACCTTCAAATCGTCCAACGTGTTGAAGAGCCGCATCTTGCGTTCTCACCAGAACAGCAAGGCCAAGGGCGGCAAATAGCCTTCATTGCACGGTTGAAAACCGGCGCCGCGATGACGGCGGGCTTGAATATTGCTTCACAAACCGCTGAAATAAGGCCCGATTCGGCGGGTATGGCCGGATTGGTGTTCTGGCGTATGATCTGTTCCGCGCTGGCGGAACAAGCTCTTCTCCTCGTTGGGCGCGATCTCGTCTGAAGACCGTTCCGGGCCACGCTCCAGCGTGAGGATTTCGCCCATGGACAAGAGCCCCGACGCCTTCCGCACTATCAGCGAGGTCGCGGAAGATCTCGACCTGCCGCAGCATGTGCTGCGTTTCTGGGAGACGCGCTTCAACCAGATCAAGCCGATGAAGCGCGGCGGCGGCCGCCGCTACTACCGGCCGCAGGATGTCGAACTGATCAAGGGCATCCGCCACATGCTCTATGACCAGGGCTACACCATCAAGGGCGTGCAGAAGCTGCTACGCGAAAACGGCAATCATTTCCTGGTCGCCATCGGCAATGGCGACATGGCCGCGGTCGAGGCGATCTCGCAACGCAAGCAGGCCGACCAGGTGCCCCTGACGCCGGCCGCACAGCCGCGCGGCGGAGATGACGAACTGGTTGGCCAGCCAAGGGTCAAGCCCAGCCGCCGCTTTTTCGGCCTGGGCAAGAGCGACGAGGAAGGTCCGGTCGCGCCGGACGCGTCGAAACTCTCGCGTGACAATCGCGCGCTGCTGCAGGAGGCGCTGTTCGACCTCCTGGAATGCAAGCGTCTGCTTGACCAGGTGCGCTGACCGCCAGCACCGGGTGCTTTGACGCCTCGAAACCGGAACCGGCGGTCGGGTGAGGCGTTACGTTTCCTTCTGCAAGACAAGGAAACGCATGATGGCTTCATTTTCGACCCTTTCGGACATCGACCTCGAAAAGCAGGTCGCGGCTCTCTCGAGGGAACTCGCGGCGTTGCGCAAGGCAGTGTCAAAGCGGGGTGGCGTTTATTATGAAGACAGCCGTGATGCTGCTCTTGATACATATTCGGATCTTGCGGAGCGCCTGCGAGATGCCATGCCGGCAATCCGCAGACAGGGCAGGGTGATCGAGAAATCGGCACGCGACCATCCGGCGGCCGCCGCTGCGGTCGGCCTTGTCGTGCTCGGTCTCGTCGCCAGCCTGCTGTTTAGCCGGCGCTGACTGCCACCCCAGGACAAGGAATCCTGAGAAATGGCGGCTCGCCTTTCCAGGCCGGCCGCCATTCTCATTCATATCAGCGATTTGTAGTGCCGCTCCGGCATCTGGCACGAAGCGCGTCGGCATAGAGGCGTACGGCCCGTTTGTGCTTCCGACGCAAGAATGCGGATTGATCGAGCCGCCACAGCCGTTCGATTTCCCCGGCGATCGCCGGGTTTGTCCATGTGCCATATCCGGCGGCCGAGTAGACGGTGACCTCGCCGGCATAGAGACGATCGTCGGTGACCAGAAAATCGATACGGATATAATCGAGGTCGCCGGCTATGCCGGGCGCGATCGAGATCGCCTGGCGGACATAGGCGACGAGCCGCGCATTGACAGGCAAGGCCTGGTCCTCCCCGGGATAGTCTGGATCGCGGCCGGGCAACGGATTGGCGTCGCGGTCGAACAGCAGCGAGCGCTTGGCGTGCTTATCCTCCACCCAGACATGGGATATCACCCCGCTACAGAGATGGACCTTGATGTCGGTGGCGATCGTCCCGCCGCTGAGTGCCAGCGGCTCCTCCACGAAAACGGCCGGTACGACAGGCCAATAGGCCCATTCGCCATTGCGCCGGCCGTAGCGTTTTTTGAGCCAGCGGCTGGCCTTGCGCACGATGGCGGCGCGATCGGGTTCGCCGTTGGAGACAAAAATGTTCATGGCGCAGCCATGGTTTGCCTTGACCACGACGTCTCCGGTCAGCAGGTCAGGTGGAAGGTCGGCAGGGTCGCGCCCGGACCAGAGCGTCTTTGGCACGGCGACATCGCGGCAGGTTTCCCGGATATGAGCCTTGGCCGCGAGCTTGTCGGTCAGCGTCACGAATAGCGGGTTGCGATCGAGGATCTTTCGCCAGAGCAAAAGCTCGTTATAGCGCACGGGCGCGGCCGGATTGGGCAGATAGCCCAGTTTCATGACAAATCGTACGACAAGGACAGGATGGCGCAGCGTCAGCCACAATCGCGCGACCGACAGGACAATGCGGTCTGTCCGGGAAAGATCGGCCTTGGCCGTCATCGGGGATACCCTGGCCTTGTTGGCGAAGCCTGATCCGGCGCAGCGTGCCGGTTGGAAGTACCCCTTGCCGTATCGCGGTTTGGCGTCGCATCAAAGGCACTTGCTTGTTGTCGCTACAGCTGGACCGTCGCCGCCATCCGGCAGTCGGATTAGCCCGGGTCGTCCGGGCCAGGCATTGCATGACCGGAGAAGACCGGCCTCGAACAGGAAGCCAAGACCGGTCTTCTCTGGCAGTCTGGTATGCTTAGTAGGTCTTCTTTGTCATCTTCTTCATGTGGTGATGATGATGGTGGTGGTGGTGATGGTGGTGATAGCGATGGTGGTGGCGATGATGGTGATGGTGATGGTGATGATGCTTTGCCATCGGGGCCGCGTCCGCTCTCGTCGCGCCGACCACCGGCACCGCGAAAGCGATTGCAGCTGCAAGCCCGAGGGCCGAGAGGAGGGACTTCTTCATTGGATCGTTTCCTTCTTTCGCAGGCAGGTATCAATCGGGCCGATATCCCGACCGCCGCGAATGGAATTACGCTCCTGAATTTTTTCGTCAGTATTTCCCGACTGTAGAATTTTGTTTCTGGACTGTTGCCGGGCAAGCCGGAGGGCCTGCACCGTTGCGAGGGCGCAGGCCGAAAGCCGTGTCGTCCGTTTTGGCCTACATAGGCGGGACCACACCTTTGTTTCCCACCACGACGCGGCTGGCACTCAGCGTGCCGTCAGCCTCGCGCTGAGCGGTAACGAAAACCGTCGCGCTTGGCTTGAGATCGGCCGCCGCGGCCGGCGCGAACGTGACGACGGGCGTACCGTCGGGTATCGAGATCTTCTTCGTCTGACCATTGTCATAGGTCAACGTCACCGCCCGCCCGTTTATGTCGGTGACGTCGGCGACGGTGCCGTTGGTCATGCGGCTGTTCGGCTCAAGGTCCCAGGGGCGGTCCCCCTCGCCAGTGCCTTTCAAGGCAGCCGGAAAGACCACCACTTCCAGCGCGCCGCTGCCGCCGTCGGCCTTGGAGACAGAGGCGATGCCGAGGAAATCGCCCTGCTTGATGTCGTTTACAGACGCTTTGGCAACGCCAGCTTCCAGCCGTCTTTCAGCTTGATCGCGGAAGTATCGCCTTGACGGGTTTTCACGGTCAGCAGCGACGGCTCGAAACTGACCACCGTGCCGCGCACGCGCAATGCGTCCGCCGCCTGCGCGCTGGCCACACCGACGCCGGAAAGCATGGAAATCGTGCCGAGCACGAAGAGGGATGTCTTGAGGTTCATTAGGGGTATCCTTTTGGGAAAGGCTGGCTGGAACGGGATGGTTTCACGCCGGCGACATCGAGATAACGACCGGATGGAGCGAAACTGCCGGGCAAAAGCCGCTCACGCGTTCAAAACAACTTGATCGGGACAGGACGAGGCAGCCGCATGGACATCCGCTTCCGCTTCACGATCCCGTGACGGTCGGTTTGGCGCTTGGCAAATCGCCGGCGAGAGGGCATCTTCCTGCTCGTCTCAGGCAACATCCCATTTTGATCAAACGCTTTCAGCCAACGGAGTTGCCAATGCCCAACAATGCAAAAAGCCACGCCCTCTCCGAACCATTAGCCAACGAGATCGGGCCCGATTACAATACCCTCAGGGCAATGCGGGAAACGCGCGGATACAGCCTCGAAGCGCTTTCCCTGACCTGCGGCCTCTCAGTCGACGAGATCGAGGACATCGAGAGCGGCCGAACGGCCGACCCGGCGAAGCTGCGTCGTATTGCGTCCGCGCTTCGTCTGCCCCAGGACGCTCCCATTGCTTCCGCACCGACACTGGCCGCACAAGGCCGGCCCCAGGCATAGGTCGGCGGCAGGCATGCCCAAGAAACCCGCCAAGCCCGCTTGGCGGGTTTCTTGTTGATGCCGGCATTCTCCGGCAGGCCGGGCTTGCCGATCTGCAAATCGCACGTGTTTATAGGTGCGACATCCAAATCCGCGCCGATCGCATCTGCCATGCAGCGGGAACCGTGAGTTTTTCGATATGAGCCTGGATTCCGTTGGTGCCTTCTTTGCTGCTCACGCGCCTGACATCGAGGTCATTGTCACGCAAGCAAGTTCGGCGACGGTGACGCTGGCGGCGGAGGCGCATGGCGTGTTGCCGGCGCAGATCGCCAAGACCATCTGCCTTCGCGTCGGCGAGCGCACCATGCTGGTCGTGACCAGCGGCATCGCCAGGCTGGACAACCGCAAGTTCAAGGACCAGTTCGGCGGCAAACCGCGCATGCTGGACGCGCAAGAGGTTGTCGCTGCCACGAGCCATCCGGTGGGCGGTGTCTGTCCGTTCGGCCTGCCGTCACCGCTGCCGGTCTATTGCGACGTCTCGCTGCGTGAATTCGTCGAGGTGGTACCCGCCGCCGGCGCCACCAACGCTGCGGTGCGCGTTGCACCGCAGCGCATGGTTGAGCTTACTGGCGCGCAATGGGTGGATGTGTGCCAAGGTTAGCGCCGGATCCAATCAGGAGCTGAGCTGGGCAAAACGGGCAATTCGAGAATTAGGTGATGCGGCAGGGCGGACTTTTGGGGGCAAGTCCTGCTTCGTAATGGTCGGAGTGGCCGGATTCGAACCGACGACCCCTTGACCCCCAGTCAAGTGCGCTACCGGGCTGCGCTACACTCCGGACCGGTCGCGATGTATCGTGATAACCCGGCTCGGGTCAACCGATTTCCGCGATAATTATCTTGCCGCGATCGCTGGTTTGAATGAGGCCGGCAAGACCGGCCTCAACAGCCGCTGGTGGCGGTATTCCAGGGCGATGGCGCCCCAGATCAAGCCGAGCAGCAGGTACATGTGGCGCCAGTGGTCGATGTCGATGAAGGTGCCGAGCCCGATATTGCCGATAAAGGCGACGTAGGCGCACAGCAGGTAGGGCTGCCACGGCCGGTCGCGCAGCAGGATGCGGAATCCGGCCGATATCGTCCAGACGACCAGCGTCAGGAACGAGACGAAGCCGAGCCAGCCATAATCCATCAGCATTTTCAGCCAGATGTCGTGTGTGTCCTCGCCGTAGATCGTGCCGAAGACCAGCGGCCCGATGCCGAACGGGTGCTCCATGGCCATCTGGAAACCGATCGAGTAGCGCGCGAAGCGGCCGAGGCGGGCGGTGTCGTAGCTCTGTTCGAGGTGGGCGCGGCTGGAAAACATCTCCGCCACCCCAGGCAATTGCAATATGACGATGATGGCGACGGCAAGCAGCGACAGGGCGGCGATGGTCATGATTACCACGCGCAGCCGGAACATGCCGCTGGCGCTCTGCAGGAACAGGCAGCCGGTGAGCAGGATGGCCGAGACCGCGAACATGCCCCAGGCGCCGCGCGAGAACGAGAAGAAAATACCGGCGCTGATGATCAGCAGCGGCACGGCCAGCAGCGGCATGCGCGTGACCGGTCCGGTCAACAGCAGATAGAGCAGGTAGATGCCGGGCAGCACCAGGAACGGCCCGAACACGTTCGGGTCCTGGAAGGCACCGGCGGCGCGGTCGTATTTGGTGAACATTTCCGTGCCGGGGAAGGCGTGGAAATAGCCTGCTATGCCAAGCAGCGACGTGGCCACGGCCGAGACGACATAGGCATTGAAGATCAGCCGGTAGAGGTTCGGCTGCGTTGCGGTGACCGATGCGAAGAACACCGCGCTGAAGGCGAGAAACAGCGACACGGCGAGATAGAGCGGCGTATAGGCGAGGTCCGCCATCTGCGTCATGGAGATCATGCCGCCGATGTTCATGGTCACCAGCAGCACCAGCAGCGGCATGGCCGCGCGCGAAATCCGCAGGCCGAACAGGGCCCAGATGGCGATAAGCGCGGCCATGTAAATTTCGTAAGGCGCCGGCTCGCTGATGACGAAGCCCGACAGAAGAATGCCGAGCACGACCGCGCTCGAGGAAATCAGCGTGATCAGCTTGGCGTTGATCGCCGCGCGCGGCAGATCATGGCTGATCGCGCTCAATAGGCGTTTTCCGTATTGAGCAGCCGGATCGGCGTCAGGAACAGAATCCGCAGATCGAACAGCAGCGACCAGTTCTCGATGTAATAGAGGTCATACTCCGTCCGCATGCGGATCTTTTCATTGGTGTCCATCTCGCCGCGCCAGCCATTGATCTGCGCCCAGCCGGTGACCCCTGGCTTGACCTTGTGGCGCGCGAAATAGCCATCGACCACTTCGTTGTAGAGCAAATTGTGCGACTGCGCTGCTATGGCGTGCGGACGCGGACCGATGAGCGAGAGCGAGCCGAGCAGCGAGTTGAAGAATTGCGGCAGCTCGTCGATCGAGGTCTTGCGGATGAAGCGGCCGACACGGGTGACGCGCGGATCGTTCTTGGTCACCGTCTGCTTGGCGGTCGGGTCCGACCTGTCGGTGTACATAGAGCGGAATTTGTAGACTTCGATCACCTCGTTGTTGAAGCCGTGCCGCTTCTGCTTGAACAGCACCGGTCCCTTGCTGTCGAGCTTGATGGCGATGGCGGTGGCCAGCATAAAGGGCGAGAACGCGATGATGCCGATGAGGCTGAAGATGATGTCGAAGGCGCGCTTGGCGACCGAATCCCAATCGTTGATCGGCTTGTCGAAGATATCGAGCATCGGCACCGAGCCGATGTAGGAATAGGCGCGCGGACGGAACTGCAGCGCATTGGAATGCGCCGACAGCCGGATGTCGACCGGCAGCACCCACAGTTTCTTCAGCAATTGCAGCACGCGCGACTCGGCGGTCAGCGGCAACGACACGATCAGCATGTCGATGCGGGCGATGCGGGCGAATTCGATCAGTTCCGAAATGGTGCCGAGCTTGGGATAGCCGGCGACGAGGGCTGGCGAACGCTTGTCGTTGCGGTCATCGAAGATGCCGCAGATGCGGATGTCATTGTAAGGCTGCTTTTCCACCGAGCGGATGAGCACTTCCGCCGCCTTGCCGCCACCGACGATGACGGCGCGCCGTTCCATGCTGCCATCGCGCGCCCAGCGCCGGATCAGCTTCGACATCACCAGCCTGAGGCCGAAGAGGCAGACAAAGGCAACGACGAACCAGGTGCCGAACAGCAGGCGCGAATAGTCTTGCGACATCTTCATGACGAATGCCGTCAACGCCATCAGGGCGAAGGTCCCGGCCCAGACCAGCAGGATGCGCCCGAAATTGGCGATCGGCCGCATCAGGGATACGACCTGGTAGCAATCCGTGACATCGAGCAGCACCACGGCGAGGAACGACGCGGCGGCGATCGTCAGCGGATATTGCCAGGCCAGGTAATTGAAGAATCCGACATAGTAGAAATAGACGCAAAGCCCCGAGACCAGCAGCACCGCGAATTCGACCATGCGCAGCACGCCGCTGACCATGATCGGCGACATTGTATCGCGCCGGTATTGCGACGCGACCTGTCGGGCAACGTCGTTCATGCCGCCGGGCTTGTCGCCTTCGGCAGGGCCGTCGAATTTACGGACCGCTTCTGATGAAAAGCGGTGCGCGGGGTCGATCTCGTTCATGGAACAGTCCGCAAGCTTCCCCAGGGTGATTAGCAAAAGAGAGCTAAGAAACCCTTGAAACAACCCATGGCTTTGGAAGAGCTTGGGACTAGTTTGCCAGCGCCGCGAAATACGCCTTCTCGATTTCGGCGGCCATGACGTCGGCGCCGAAGCGCGCCCTGAGCGTGGATTCATCGGGCATCAATTTGCGATAGGCGGCGAGGTCGCCCAGTGCCTGGCTCATCTTATCGGCGAGTTCGGCCGGATCCGGCCGGATCAGGGCGGGGGAGCCTGAACCGAAAATCTCCGGTATGCCGCCGACCGAGGTCGCAATCATTGGTCTTGCCGCGGCAAGTGCCTCCAGCACGGTATAGGGCATGGCCTCGGCACGCGAGGGAACGACGACGAGCGCCGCAAGGATAAAGGCCTCCCGGGCCGGCATAGGCGGCAGGAAGCGGACATTGCCTTCAAGCCCCAGGCGCTTCACCTGCTCGTGGTAGCGGGGCAGGTCGTCGCCATCGCCGACCATCACCGCACTCGGTGCACGGCCAAGCCGGGAAGCGACGGCGGCCAGCGCATCGATGAAGATATCTGGGCCCTTGAGGTCCCGCATCATGCCGATATAGAGGAAATCAGCCGCATCGGACCCGGCGGTCACCGTCTCGAATTCGGTGGCGCGAAGTCCATTGTAGACCAGCGTGTTCGGGATCGGCGGCTCGCCTACCTTCCTGCGATAGGTCCGCCGCTCGTAGTCGGAGACGAACAGCAGGCTGTCGGTGAAGCGCGCCATGAGATACTCGAGCGCGAAGAACAGCTTTCCGGTGGCTGTGTTCTCGTCATAGTGGAGAGAGCCGCCATGCGGCGAATAGAGGCGGGCTACGCGAGACCTTGATACCCGCAACAATGAGCCGAACAGACGGGCATAGACGCCACCCTTGGCGCCGTGCCCGTGCAGCACGTCCGGCCGCAATTCCTTGATGATCCTGTAGGTGCGCCGCGCCGAGGTCACGTCGCCCGGGCCGACATGGCGCTGCATTGGCGTGCGATGGATGCCGAGCGCCAGCGTGCCCTTCATCTGCTCGAACAGGCGCTCCTCGAGTTCGCCGCCGGTGGTGGAGTCGCAAACGATGCCGACCATGTGGCCGGCGGCGACCTGCGCTTCCGTCAGGTCGCGCACGTGCCGGAAAATTCCTCCGACGGGTGAGCGAAAGCAGTGGACGATCCTGAGCTTGCCCGCCACGAGGTGTCTGTTCAGAACAGGCGTTCGCGGACGTAGACGGTATCTCCCGGCAGCAGCGGATCGGAAGTGACCACGCGGCCGGTTATCACCTTGCCGTTGATGTCGCGGGTGATGTCGACGCTCTCCTGGTTGGCACGTGGCGTGAAGCCGCCGGCGATGGCGATGGCCTTCTGCACAGTCAGGCCGGGCACATAGGAATACTGGCCGGCGGCGCCCACTTCGCCCATGACGAAGATCGGACGGTAACGATCGATCTCGACCGAGACATCGGGGTCGCGCAGATAGCCCTGCCGCAGTTTGTCGGCGATCTCCTTTTCCATCTGCTGCGCGGTGTGGCCACGTGCCGGAATGGCGCCGACCAGTGGGAAGGAGATGTAGCCGGACTGGTCGACGCTATAGCTATTGGTCAGGCCCTCCTGCTCGAACACGGTGACGCGAACACGGTCGCCGGCGCCGAGACGATACGGCTGGTCGAGGACCTCGTGAAAGGCGGCCGGCGTCGGCCGATAGCTGGAGCAGCCCGCGAGCATCGACACGGCAAGCAGTGCGCGAAAGAGGGAAGCAGTGCTTTTCATGACCGGACAGGTACCTTCGACTGGCCGCTGCGGCGTCGCAGCAAACATCTGGGATCGGGTCCGTTATCATCCTGTTAGGGTTAATGGCCGGTAAAGGAGTGCGCCGATAGCCGTTCTTACGGGCAGGTTTTGCGATTTTATCGATTTTTTCGATCGCCCGCCAGTAAACCCTAATGGAAGCTTACCGTGATCTTAACGGCTGAGTTACCATAGTTGTTTACGGTGCGTCCCGACCCAGTTTCGGAGTAGGGATGCATGTCCGTTCAGTCCGCGGCCGCAGACGT
The DNA here is from genome assembly GCF_004791165.1 of Mesorhizobium sp. M8A.F.Ca.ET.218.01.1.1. Taxonomy (GTDB): domain Bacteria; phylum Pseudomonadota; class Alphaproteobacteria; order Rhizobiales; family Rhizobiaceae; genus Mesorhizobium. Next base: position 595,847 of record NZ_SRUZ01000003.1, read on the forward strand.
CGACGTTGATCTCAGGCAGCTCTTCGCCAGCCTGGGGCGGAACTGGCTGCGGATTCTGGTCTTCGTTCTCGTGGTGACGGGACTTGCCTTCGCGGCCGCGTCGTTCGCGACCCGACACTACAAGGCCCAGACGCAGGTGGAGATCGCCCCGCGAGAATCCGTCTATACGCGGCCCGCCAGCAGCAACCCGGACAGCGACAAGCCGATCCTCGATGAGCAGGGCGTTGCCACCCAGGTCCAGATAATTTCGTCCAACGAAATCCTCAAGCAGGTCGCCCAGAAACTCGGCCTGTCGCGATTGTCTGAGTTCGACGAGACGATCAACATGTCGTCCCTGAGCCGTGTGCTGATCCTGCTTGGCCTGAAGAACGACCCGATGGATGTTCCGGCCGACGAACGCGTGCTGAAGAAAATGCGCGAGAAGCTCAACGTCTACGGCGTTGAAAAGACTCGCATCATTGCCATCGAGTTCTCTTCGGAGGATCCGAAGCTTGCCGCCGCCATCCCGGATGCCATTGCCGCGGCTTATATTGCGGGGCAGGGCGCGGCCAAGAGCGAATCGAACACCGCCGCCGCGGACTTCCTGGCACCCGAGATCGCCGACCTGTCCAAGCAGGTCAGGGATGCCGAAGCCAAGGTCGCGGCTTACCGCGCCCAGTCGGACCTCCTGATGGGCGGTAACAATTCCACCTTGGCCACTCAGCAATTGGCCGAGTTGTCGACCGAGTTGTCGCGGGTGCGAGCCAACCGCGCCGCGGCCGAAGGCACGGCCGAGAGCGTGCGCAAGGCACTGCAAAATGGCGGATCGCTGGATTCACTGCCGGAAGTGCTGTCTTCCGATCTGATCCAGCGTTTGCGGGAACGGCAGGTCGAACTGCGCGCTAACATCGCCGATCTGTCGACGACGCTGCTCGACAATCATCCACGTATTCGCGCGGCCAAATCACAACTGGCCGATCTCGATGCGCAGATCCGCAGCGAAGCCCAGAAGATCATGAAGGGCCTGGCGATGCAGGCCGATGCCGCCAAGTCGCGCGAAAACCAACTCGTCGCCGACGTCAACACGCTCAAGGCTGCTTCGGCACAGGCCGGCGAACAGCAGGTCGGTCTCGACGCGCTGCAGCGCGATGCCGCCGCCAAGCGCCAGCAACTCGAACTTTACCTGACCAATTATCGCGAGGCGGCGTCGCGTCAGGATCGCAACTATGTTCCGGTCGACGCTCGCATCGCCTCGCCGGCCTCGGTCCCCTCCGAACCGTACTTCCCCAAGGTCGGGCCGATCGTCGGCGCTGCCGCGGCGGCTTCCCTTCTGCTGGCGGCGGTGTTCACGCTGCTGCGGGAACTTTTCTCGGGCCGCGCCATGCGCCCGGCAAGCGGCGCGCGGCTTGAACCGATCGACGAGGTGGCAATGTCGCCAGCCGCTTATCAGGAGCCATCCAACCGCCTGGAGCCGGCGATCGCCGACGAATTCGCCAATCGCGCCTCCGAGGCATCACGGCCCGAAACGGTCGCGCAAACACCGGCGCAGCCGCAACCTGCCGCCGAGGTCGAGCCTGTCGCCAAAGCGGAGCCTGCCGCCGAGCCTGAATCCTTGGCGAAACCTGAACCCGTGGCCAAACCTGAACCTATGGCCGAGCCTGAACCCGTCGTGGAGGTTCGGCGACCGCGCTCCGTGCTCGGCGAGATCGACGTCGAGAAGGCCGCCGAGAAGCTGATCGCCAGCGGGGCGGCGCGCGCCATATTCGTTTCTCCCGAGGGCGACGAAGCGGCGGCGTCGGCGATCCTGGTGGCGCGCGAGGTTTCCGATGCCGGCCTGCGCGTCCTGCTGCTCGACCTCACGGCCTCGGGGGCTGCCTCGCGGCCGATGCTGGACAGCGGGCTTTTCCCCGGCATCACCAATCTGCTGGCGTCGCAGGCGCAGTTCAGCGACGTGATCCATGCCGACCTCTATTCCGACTGCCATGTCATCCCGGTGGGCACCGCCGATCCGGTGCGTGCCATGCGTGCCGCCGACCGGCTGCCGATCATCATGCAGTCGCTGACGACAGCCTATGATCTGGTGGTGGTCGAGTGCGGGCCGGCCGATGCGCAAGGCATCAGCCGTCTGGGCGGGGAGGCCACCGAGGTGTTCCTGTCGATGCTGGAGGCCGACGACGAGGTGACGCAGGCCGCGGTCAAGCTGATCGAGAGCGGCTATCCCGACCTGACGCTGGTGACGCCGCTCGGCCACGAGCCGCCAGGCAATCCGGTGCCAGGGCGGCGTTCAGCAGCCTGAAAGAGCCGCCGCTCAAAGGCACGCCTGGCCTATCCCAGTTCCAGCGTCGTCACGCCGAATATCCTGTTGGCGTCAAGCCTCGGCGGCGGGCCTTTGTACATGCGCGTGGTGGTGAAGGTCGGTGAGAAGCCTGCCGCCACCAGCGCCGCGATGAAGTCCACCTTGCTGGCCGGAACGTCGATGTGAAGGTCGCCTCCTTCGCAGGCGCCTGCCAGGTCTTCGAGCAATCCCAGTGCGGTCTGCATGTCGTCGGCGAAGAGCGGGCCGATCTTGAAGCCGCTGCGGCAGGATCGCGCTACCGCGTAGCCGGCCGTTCCCCGTGGCCCGATCGCTGCCACCGCGCGGTGCGGCGGCAGCAGCCATCGCTGCAGGAAAGAATGGCGGGAGGCGGGAAAGCAGAGCGCGTCATATCTCATGATGTCGGGCACCAATTGCGCGGTCACCATGCGAGGCCGTTTGGCGCCGATGGTCAGGGCCGCAGGGCGCCCGCTGTAACGGATGGTCTCGTAGAGCGGCCTGAACCCTTTGCTCTCGTAGTTGGCTCGTTGCTCTTCGACGCCATCGAGCCCGATGGTGCGCCCGGCCAGCCTGTTCATGCCCGCGGTCCATGCCGCCTTGCCGTAACCCTTGCCGCGCATATCCGGCCGGCAGATGTAGAGACCGACGAAACCAAAATCGTGCCCATAGGCCACGGCCGAGATCCCGGCGACCATTTCGCCGCCGGCAAAGGCGCCGATGAAACCCATGGGATCCGCTGCCTGAAACATCGCCGCATCGTCAACGCCAGGGTTCCAGCCCTCCGCGGCCGCCCAGTCGATGAGGTCAGCCAATTCTCCCAGCGACAGCGGGCGGGTGATCGGTTTCATGGTGCTTACTCGGCAGCGACTGCTCCTGGAGAGAACGATTTCAGCATACCACGATAGGGTTTGGCGAGCGGGGTCGCATAAGCACCGCGCTTCGATGTCGCGAGGCCAAGAGCCACCAGGGCCTCGGCTTGCTTCAAAGCGGCTCCGACGCCGTCAACGACAGGCAGACCGAACTCGCTCTGCAACCTGTGGGCAAGATCCGCCATGCCGGCGCAGCCAAGCACGATGGCCTCGGCGCGATCCTCCTCCACGGCCCGGGCGATCTCATCGCGCAGCTTGCCGACTGCCCCCGATGCCGGGTCCTCGAGTGCCAGCACCGGAATATCGGCGGCTCGCACGCGCGCCCGACCCGACATGCCATAGCGTTGCACCAACCCCTCGACAGGCACACGCGAGCGTTCGGTAGTGGTTACGACAGTGAAGCGCTGGGCAATGAAGCAGGCCATGCTGAGTGCTGCCTCGCAAATGCCGATGACGGGAATGGCGGCCATGGCCCTGGCGGCATCAAGCCCGGTATCGTCGAAGCAGGCAATGATCGCGGCCTGCGCCCCGGCACGTTCGCCGGCGGCGATTTCCATTAGCAGGCCGGGCACCGCCAGTGCCTCGTCATAATAACCTTCGATCGAGGCCGGCCCCATGGACGACGTGACGGCGACGATTTCGGTCCAGACACCGGCGACACTGCGCGCGGCGGCCGCGATCGTCTCGGTCATGCTCGCCGTCGTGTTGGGATTTACCACCAGTATCCGCACGATCACGCCCTGGTCCGGCGGCGGCCGACATAGAGGATGGCGCCTAACGTTGCGACGATCACCAGGAAGGAAAACACGGTGGTCACCGTGCCCAGCGCGTAGAGCACCGGCGTGGTGACATTGGTGGTCATGCCGTAGATCTCGAGTGGCAGTGTGTTGAAGGTTCCCGAGGTCATCAGTGTGCGGGCGAACTCATCGTAGGACAGCGTGAAGCCGAACAGGCCTACGCCGATCAGGCTTGGCGCGATCATCGGCAGCACGACATGGGCGAAGGTCTGCCAGGACGAGGCGCCAAGGTCGCGAGCGGCTTCCTCATAGGCAGGCGAGAAGCGGTTGAAGACGGCGAACATGATGAGCACGCCGAACGGCAAGGTCCAGGTCAAATGCGCGCCGAAGGCTGACGTATACCAGGCTGGTCGGAAGCCGATCTGCTGAAAGACGACGCCGATGCCCAGCGAAATGATGATCGAGGGTACCACAAGGCTGGCGACCGCCAGGTAGAACAAAGCGGTGGCGCCGCGAAATTTCTGGCGGAAGGCCAGCCCGGCCAGCAGCGAGACGACGACAGTGACGATCATCACCATAAGGCCGAGAACCAGCGAGCGCTTGAAGCTGCCGCCGAAATCGCCGACCGCCTGACGCTCGAACAGATTGGCGAACCAGTGCAGTGATACGCCGTTGAGCGGAAAGGTGAGGCCGCCGGTCGCGCCCTGGAAGGAGAGAATCAGGATCGCCGACAGCGGGCCGTAGAGGAACAGCACGAACAGCGCGAAGAACACCGCCAGCGCGTAGAATTCAAGAGTGCGTTTTTCGTGGTTCACGTCACAGTTCCCTGCGGATGTCGACGATGCGCAGGATGCCGGCGACCATCAAGAGCACCAGCACCAGCAGCACCACGGCGTTGGCGGCGGCGGCTGGATATTGCAGCAGCGACATCTGGTTCTTCATCATCAGCGCGACGGATGCGCTCTGGCCGCCCGACATCACCTGCACGGTGGAGAAATCGGCCATTGCCAGGGTGACGACGAAGATGGTGCCGATCGCCATGCCGGGTTTGGCCAGCGGGATGATGACGTTCCACAGCACTTGCCAGCCCGAAGCGCCGGCATCGCGCGCGGCCTCGACCAGCGAACGGTCGATGCGCATCAGCGTGTTGAAGATCGGCGTCACCATGAACAGCGTGTAGAGGTGGACCATGGCCAGCACGACCGCGAATTCCGAATAGAGCAGCCATTCGATGGGCTTCGGCACCAGCCCGAGATGCACGAGCGTCGAGTTGATCAGCCCGTTGCGGCCGAGCACTGGTATCCACGAGATCATGCGAATGATGTTCGAGGTCAGGAACGGCACCGTGCAGACCAGGAACAGCACCATCTGCATGGCGGTCGTTCGAATGTGGAAGGCGAGGAAATAAGCGACCCAGAAGCCGATGAACAGGGTCAGCCCCCAGACGATGAATGCGAATTTGATGGTGTTGAGATAGGTTTTCCAGGTGACCCCGGAGCCGAGAACGTCGGAATAATTGGTGGTGAGAAAGTCCGGGTACATTGTGGCGAAGTCGTAGTCCCAGAACGACACGACGACGATCATGATGATGGGCAGCAGCAAGAACGCGCCGAGGATCAGCGCCAGAGGTGCCGACTGCAGATAGGGCGCGACGGCGCCGATGGAGAACCGGCGTCGTCGGGCTGGTTTCGCGGCGGCGATTGCGGGGCGTTCGAGCGCGACTGTCATCAATGCTCTCGGGTTTGGCGATACGGCCGGGCCGCGTTCCCCTTCTCCAGCCAGGGAGAAGGGGTAGAGGAGGGCGCTTGTTCCCTTTACGCCGCGATGAACTCGTTCCAGCGCTTCACCATGTAGCGATCCTCGTCCATGACCGAGTTCCAGCAGGCGACCTTGCCCATGCGCTCTTCGAAGGAGCCGCCGTCACGCACGGCGCCGGCCTTTTCCATGACGGTGCCGTCGGGCGCCTTGATCTCGCCCTTGGCCGGCTTGCCTTCGATCCAGTAGCCCCACTCGTCCTCGGACATGAACTTCTTGGCCGAGACCATGTTGGCCGAGTAGTAGCCCTGGCGGTTGAGATAGCCGCCGACCCAGCCGGACGTGTACCAGTTGATGTATTCATAGGCGGCGTCGAGCTCGGCGCCCTTGAGATGGGCGGCGAGGCCAAGGCCGCCGCCCCATGAGCGGTAGCCTTCCTTGAGCGGCTGGAAGCGGCAGGGAATGCCCTTGGAGCGCACGGCGGCCACCGCCGGCGACCACATGGATTGGATCACCACCTCGCCCGACGCCATCAGATTGACGCTCTCGTCGAAGGATTTCCAGAAGGCGCGGAACTGGCCGGCTTGCTTGGCCTTGATCAGGAAGTCGATCGTCTTGTCGATCTCGTCCTTGGTCATGTTACCCTTGTCGGCATATTTGATGTTGCCGGTAGCTTCCATGATCATCGCAGCGTCCATGATGCCGATGGACGGGATGTTGAGGATCGCGGTCTTGCCCTTGAAGGCCGGGTCCATGATGTCGGCCCAGGTGGTGATGTCGCGGCCAACGAGGTCGGGGCGGATGCCCAGCGTGTCGGCGTTGTAGATGGTCGGCACCATGGTGAACCAGTTGGTCGGTGCCTTGGCGAAGGTCTTGCTGTCTTGCGCCTCGACGAAGCCGACCGTGTGCGGCGCCGTGCCTTGGGCAATGACGCTGTCGGGCGTCAGCTTGCCGGTCTTGAACAGCGGCACCAGTTCGTCGTAATATTTCAGCTTGCTGACATCCATCGGCTGCAGCACGCCGCTCGGGAACACCTTCTTGCAGATCCAGTATTCGATGTCGGCGATGTCGTAGCTGTCGGGCTGGGTCACGGCGCGCTGGGCGGCGGCATCGGAATCGGTCGCGGTCATCTCCAGCGTGATGCCGAGATCGGCCTTGCACTTGTCGGCGATGGCATTGAGGTTCGACACGCCGGTACCGAACTGGCGTAGCGTGATGTTGGACTGCGCCCAGATGGTCGGAAAGCCTGTGATGACGCCGGAACCGGCGGCGAAGCCGACGGCAGCAGCCCCCGTCTTCAGCAGCGAGCGGCGCGAAATTCCCGGTTTTGTTTCAGTCGTCTTTGTCATGTTCATTCCCCTGTCTTGTTTTGGTTTGGTCATTGAGTGTTGAATGAAGGCGGTCATCAATTGAGACGGCCAAGAACGACCGCGTCCTGCCGGTCCCAGGCGAGCGGCACGGCGTCGCCGACGGCGACAGGCTTTGCGAAGAAATCCGAATCGTCGACGATCACCGTGAAGTCATCGATGCCGGCGCCGTTGACCGACAACTTTACCGAATGGCCGCGATATTCGACGTTGGAAACGATGCCGGTGAAGCCGAGGCCGGGCGCAGGCGCGTCGCCGATGCGCACATGATCGGTGCGGATGGCGATATCGATCGGCGCGCCCGGCTCTCGACCGTGACCGCAGGCGGCGAGCGAGCCGCCGCCATTGACGTCGAAGACGACCATGCCGTCATGCTCGCCGGTGACCCGGCCGGACATGACATTGTGGTCGCCCATGAAGCGCGCGACGAAGGCCGTGGCCGGCCGTTCGAAGACGTCGCGCGGAGGCGCCGCCTGTTCGATACGGCCCTCATTCATCACCACGATCAGGTCCGCCAAGGCCATGGCCTCCTCCTGGCTGTGGGTGACGTGGACGAAGGTGATGCCGAGCGAGGTCTGCAGTTTCTTTAGCTCGGCGCGCATGCGGATCTTCAGGAACGGGTCGAGCGCCGACAGCGGCTCGTCGAGCAGCAGCGCTTCCGGATCGGTGATCAAAGCCCGGGCGAGCGCCACGCGCTGCTGCTGGCCGCCGGAAAGCTGCGCGGGCCGGCGCGTCGCATAGGCCTCCATCTGCATCAGCTTCAGCATGTCGAGCGCCTTGGCACGGCGCTGTTCCTTGTCGACGCCCTTCATCTTCAGGCTGAAAGCGACATTGTCGACGAGATCCAGATGCGGGAACAAGGCGTAGGATTGGAACATCATTGCCGTGCCGCGTTTTGCCGGCGGCAGGTCGGTGACAACAATGTTGCCGAGCCGTACGTCGCCTGACGAGATGCTTTCGTGACCGGCGATCATGCGCAGCGTCGAGGTCTTGCCGCAGCCGGAAGGGCCGAGCAGGCAGCAATAGGTGCCCGCCGGTATCTTCAGGCTGATGTCCTCGACGGCGGTCGTCGTTCCATAGACTTTCGAAACGGACACGATGTCGATCTCGGCGGCTTTGGACATTCAGGCTTCCCCGTTTGGTGCATTAACCAAAGCATCATGCGTGCCAATCTGGGGATGTGGGGCCAAGCGTTTGAATCGTTTAAAGAAATCAGGCTTCTTGCCGGCTGCCTACCTTCGAGGCTACTTTGTGCATTGCACAAATTATGAGCTATCGCGCGCGATCTGCACAAAAATCGTATGCAATCTTTTTCGACTTCGTGTTCACTTTGCCTCTCGTGCACGAGCGAGGACTCGCGTTAGAAGAGGGCGGGAACCATCATCGCCATGAACATCACCGATCAGGTCTATTCCGCCGCCGACAGCGCCAACCAGGATCGCGCCCAGGCGATTCGCGACAGTCTGCGCGACGCCATAGTCGACCGGAGGCTGGCGCCGGGCACCAAGCTGTCGGAAGGCGAGGTCGGCACGCTGTTCGACGTGTCGCGCACCGTCGCTCGCGCGGCGCTGCAGATGCTGTCTTTCGAAGGGCTGGTGCGAACCGAGCGCAATCGAGGCGCCTTCGTTGCCAATCCATCGCCCGAGGAAGCGCGCCAGGTGTTCGCCTCGCGCCGGCTGATCGAGCCGGGCATTGCCACTGCCGCCTGCGAGCGGGTCACATCAGCCGATATTGTCGCCTTCAGGGCGCAACTCGACGAGGAGGGCCGCTTCATCGCCGAGCGCGGTCCGACGGCGCGGCGTTCCGAAATCAAGGCGTCCGGCGATTTCCATCTGTTGCTCGCCTCGGTCGCCGGCAATGCCATCCTGCAGCGCTTCATGGAGGAACTGGTTGCGCGCTCGTCGCTTGTCATTGCGCTTTACGGACGGTCTGGCGTATCGGCCTGCGGCCACACGGAGCACACGGGTATTGTCGGTGCGCTGGAAAGCCGCGACTCCGGGCTGGTGAGCCGCTTGATGCTGCACCACATCGACCACATCGAGGCTGATCTCGATCTGCGCGTCAGGGCAGGCCCAGCGCTCCGCGAGGCTCTCAATTTCTGAGGTCTAGTGTTCGTCTTCCGTGGGAAGGGGGGCCGTCTGTCCGGCTGCCTTGCGGCGCAGCATCTTGGCTAGCTTCCAGATCGTCGGGCTATTCTTGACAAAGGCCTTCAGCCGCGCGCCCTGGCGAAGTGCCTGTCCCAGCGCACGGCCCTTGAGCGTCAGCGGAACCAGGACCTCGAAATGCTGCGTTTCGATATCGCACCATAGCCGCTTGTAGGGCTCGTCTCCGACGGAGAAATCATAGACCGCGAACCCGCTCTGGCAGGCGTTCTGGATGTTGTCGAAGAACAGGAAGTCGCCCGGGCTGGTGTTGGCAAGTTCATCCTCGGCGATCGCCCCGAACTCGCAGATCAGGCGCCGGCCCGAGCGGCTCGATCCGGTGACGGCGCGCAACTTGCCGGCGACCTCCAGCCCATGCAGCACGAAGCAAGGCTTGTCCTCGGCAAGCGCTTGCGTAAACAGCCCCCGGAAGAAGGCGCGTGTCCGGTCGTCACCGAAGACGTTGGCAATGCCCATCTTGCGGAAGCGCTGTTCCTTCATCTCGAAGAACGCGTCGAGCAGCCTCTCCACCTCGTCGGCGCTGCGCGCCTCGATGCGCCGGTGGCTGCCGACGGCCTCGAACTTGCGCGTCTGCGAACGATGCTTCTTGCGTTTGCGCTTGCCGCTGGCACGCAGCAGCAGCGCATCGAATCCACCGCTGAGGTCGACGGCCAACGAAAGGTTGGGGCTGGCGAAATGATCGAGCGATGCCAGCGGATTGGCAATGCCGTCGAGATCGGGCAGCAATCTTTCCAGCGCGATGAGATCAACATCGGGCCGGGACCCGGCGATCGCCGCGAGCATTGAGCGGATGGCTGTGATGTCGCCGCTCGCCAGCCATTGCGGTTCGGCGGCGGCGAAATTGCCATTGGCGTGGCGGCCGCCCATGAACTGGGCGACCCGCAACGGGCCGCGCTTGACCACCTCCAGCGCCACTGCGAAAGCCGGCCTGCCCTCCAGTTCGAGCGTGGCGATGAGCAGATCGGGCTTGACCTCGGCGGCCCAGGTCAAGACCCATGCCGCACTTTGCGCCGGCGCATAGAGTGCCGAACGACAGAACGCCGCATACGCCGCGAGTCCTTCGGCGGCGGCAACTGAAACCGACAGCCCCGCGGTATGCCCGGGCAGTGCGCGTGATGAAGCCTGGATCGCCGCGAGCCGCTTGCCATCAAATGACGCGGTTGCGTCAACCATACCTCAATCCTTAAGGCGTACTGATCCCGATTTGGGGGGCGCTCGGGCGTATTCCGTGCTTGGATAGCCTAGGCGCAAAAGGTGAATGAATGATCGACGGTGGGGAGGCAATCCGGAAACTGGCGCTCAACGTCGCCCGCTATACCGGCCTCGCACCGCTGGCCAGGCCGTTTGTCGGCGGCATCGGCGCCATCCTGATGCTGCACCGCGTGACGGCGACACCCGAAAAGCCCGACAGCGTCAACCGGCACCTCAACATCGCGCCCAGTTTCCTCGATGCCGTGATCGCCGACATGAGAGCGGACGGCTATGCCTTCGTCTCGATGGACGAAGCCGTGGAGCGCATCAAGGCAGGCGGCAAGGGCGGCCGGTTCGCCACCATCACCGCCGACGATGCCTATCGCGACAACATGACCGAGGCCTTGCCGGTGCTGGAGAAGCATGGCGCGCCGCTCACCATCTATGTCGCTCCAGGGCTGATCGATGGCACCGCCCACCTTTGGTGGGATGTGGTCGAGGATATCGTCAATGCCTGCGATCGCCTGACCCTGACCACACCGAACGGCCCGACCGTGATCGATTGCGCGACCCCCGTCAGGAAACATCAGGCCATCGCCCGCCTGCATGCCTATTTTACCACCGAGGTCGGCGAGGAGGACCTGCGGAGCGTGCTGCGCGATCTGGCCGCTTCGAATGGGGTCGACGCGGACGCCCCACGCCTGCGCACGCTGATGAACTGGGATGAGATCCGTACCGTCGCCGCACATCCGCTGGTGACGATGGGCGCCCATACGGTCAACCACAGCAATCTGAAGCGGCTTTCCGAGGCCGATGCGCGGCGCGAGATCGGCGCCGTCAACGACATGCTGCGAACTGAGCTTGGCGAGGAACCCCGCCATTTCGCCTATCCCTACGGCTACGCCAGCGCCGTCGGTTGCCGCGAAGTGGGCTTCGCGCGCGACGCCGGCTATGCTTCCGCCGTGACCACCCGCCACGGCGTGCTGCGCGCCGAACATGCCGGTTTCCTGCATGCCCTGCCGCGCATTTCGGTCAATGGCCGCTACCAGAGCCTGCACCATATCCGCACGATGCTGTCGGGCGTGACGACGCCGCTCGCCAACGCCGGCAAGATGCTCGTCACGATCTGACGGACTGCCCGGTCCGGGCTGGGCTCAGCGCTTGGCCCTCGGCTCCAGCATCAGCCATTTGATGATGCCCATCGCCGGCAGCACCCAGAGCAGACCGCTAAGCAGGAAGAACAGGAATTGCACCAGCGCGCCCGACTCCGACAGGCGGGCGACCGCGAAGATCGACGCGACCAGCGCGTAGATGATGACCAGCGCCAAAAGCAGGAACATTCCGATAAGCTTTTTCAGTCGAATGGGCATGGCTTGGCCTCGTTGATGGCTACCGCTTAGGCCGAACGCGGGACGCGCGCAACCTACCACATCAGGCGCGACGGCGTGCCGCGCTGCGCGGTCTTGCCAGCAGGAGTGCGATGGTTCACCAATCCGCGACATTCAACCTGCCGGGATATAGCCATGGCCGCCATCACCGCCGCCGCGCCCTATCAGGCCCGCGACCGCGACCTGCACAACCGGGTACTCGTGCGCGGCTGGCTGTACGTCGTGCTCCTCGTGCTGTTCGCGCTGGTGCTGGTTGGCGGCGCCACGCGGTTGACCGAATCCGGCCTGTCGATCACCGAATGGCAGCCGATCCATGGCGTCATCCCGCCGCTCAACGACGCCGAGTGGCAGGAGGAATTCCAGCGCTACCAGCAGATCCCGCAATACACAGAGCTCAACAAGGACATGAGCATCGAGGCGTTCAAGTCGATCTTCTGGTGGGAATGGGCGCATCGCCTGCTCGCGCGCAGTGTCGGCCTGGTCTTTGCCTTGCCGCTTCTGGTCTTCTGGGCGACGCGCCGCATCGAGCGCGGCCTTGGACCGAAGCTGGTCGGCATTCTGCTTCTCGGCGGGCTGCAGGGGGCCATCGGCTGGTGGATGGTGGCCTCCGGCCTGGTCGACCGCGTGTCGGTGAGCCAGTACAGGCTCGCCACGCACTTGACGCTGGCGGCCCTGATCTTCACCGCGACCATGGTTGTCGCGCGGGGTCTCGCTCCTCACTCCGAGCCTGCGGCCGATCGCTCGACGCAGAGATTGGCCGGTTTCATCGTGCTTCTGGCGCTGATCCAGATTTATCTCGGCGGTCTGGTGGCCGGTCTCGACGCCGGCATGAGCTACAACACCTGGCCGCTGATGGACGGCAGGATCGTTCCCGGCGATCTGCTCATCCTCGATCCGGCGTGGCGCAACGTCTTCGAGAACCCGAAGACGGTGCAGTTCATCCACCGGCTCGGCGCCTATACGGTCTTCGCCGTCGCGCTCTGGCACATGATCGCCACGCGTCGGCGGCTGCCAGGCTCGACGCATGCGCGACGCGCGGCGCTGTTGTTCGTTCTGGTATTGGTGCAAGCTTCGATCGGTATCGGCACGCTGCTGATGCAGGTGCCCCTGCATATGGCGCTGACCCATCAGGCGTTTGCGCTTGTTGTGCTGGGCTTTGCCGCCGCCCATTGGCGGGGCACCAAGGGCGCTTATCCCTTGCCCAACGAGATTGCCGTCGGACGCTGAGCGCGGCCGATCACATCCAGAATTCGTTGGACTGCGTCGTCTTATCGCCGCCTTCGCCGCGCCGCCAGGCAAGGAAATGCTCGCCGCGCAACTCGTCGGCAACGTCGTCGAACGGCTTCAGCGCCTTCACGATCGCCGGTGAGCCGTCCTCGCGCCGCACCTTCCAGATGCGGCTCGAGAATGTTTCGGCAATGAGTTCGGGTTCGCTGACTTGCCAGCGCGCTGGAAAGGCCGGCGCGTCCATCACAGGCCGAGCATCAGGTCCATGTTCTGGACGGCCGCGCCCGAGGCGCCCTTGCCGAGATTGTCGTAGACCGCCAGCAGCAGCGCCTGGGCTCTGCTGTCGTTGGCAAAGATATAGACCCTCATGCGGTTGGTGCCGTTGTAGATCTCCGGATCGATGTCCGGCACGCGCTCCAGATGCGCATAGGGCGCCACCTCGACCACACCGCCCTTGATCGCGGCGAAATGGTCCGAAATGGCGGCGTGAAGTTCGGCACCCGTCGGCACGCGTTCGAGGCCGCCGAGCTGCAACGGCACCACCGTGATCATGCCTTGGGCGAAATTGCCCACCGCCGGCTGCATGATCGGATCATGCGACAGCTTCGCATAGGCCTTCAATTCCGGCACGTGCTTGTGCTGCAGGGTCAGGCCATAGGGCAGGAACTCCGAGGCGTCCTCGCCCTTGGTGACATAGTCTTCGATCATCGGACGCCCGCCGCCCGAATAGCCCGTAATGCCGTTGACCGCGATCGGGAAATTGGCCGGCAGCAAGCCTGCCGTGACCAGTGGCCTGAGCGTCGCGATCGGTCCCTGTGGCCAGCAGCCCGGATTGGCGACGCGCTTGGCCGTGGCGATCTTCCTCGCCTGCTCCTTGTCCAGTTCGGCGAAGCCATATTCCCAGCCTTCGGCCACGCGATGCGCGGTCGACGCATCGATCACCTTGGTGGTGTCGTTGGTGATCAGCGAGACGCTTTCCCTGGCTGCATCGTCGGGCAGGCACAGGATGGCGATATCGGCGGCGTTGAGGAATTCGGCGCGCGCGGTCGTTTCCTTGCGACGCTCGACCGGAATGGAAATGATCTCCAGATCGCCGCGCTCGGCAAGCAGCGCCCGGATCTGGAGGCCGGTGGTGCCGTGCTCGCCGTCGATGAAGATTTTCGGTTTCATTGCCTGATCAAATTCCCTGATATACCAAGACTATATGCCGTTGCCATGATTGACCGCGGCGCCGTTGTGGTTGCCGTTGTTCAGCTCCTCGAGCCGTGCCTTTCGCTCGGCCAGCAGGCCGAGATACTGCATGGCCACCATCGAACCGGCGATCGCCGTTATATCGGCGTGATCATAGGCCGGCGCAACCTCCACGACATCGGCGCCGACGATATCGACCTGGTTGAGCTGACGCAGCGTCGACAGGATCTTCGCCGAGGACGGGCCGCCCGAAACTGGCGTGCCGGTTCCAGGCGCATAGGCCGGATCGAGGCAGTCGATGTCGAAGGTCAGATAGGTCTTCTTGCCGCCGGTGCGATCGACGATGGCGTAGGCGATGTCGGAGGCGCGCATCTCCTCGATCTCATGGCCATAGAGAATCTTGATGCCGAACGTGTCGGGCGCGTGGGTGCGGATGCCGATCTGGATCGAGCGGTCGGGATCGATGATGCCTTCCTTGACCGCTCGGCCGACGAAGGACCCGTGGTCGATGCGCTTGCCGTCATCGGGCCATGTGTCCTGGTGGGCGTCGAACTGCACCAAGGCCAGCGGTCCGTGGATGGCGGCATGCGCCTTGAGCAGCGGCCAGGTGACGAAATGGTCGCCGCCCAGCGTCAGCAGGAAGGCGCCCGATTTCAGGATCTTGGCCGCTTCGCGCTCGATCGTGCCGGGCGTCTTCTGATGGTTGCCCGAGTCGAGCAGGCAGTCGCCATAATCGACCACGGCGAGGTGCTCGAACAGATCGCGCGAAAACGGGTATTGCGGGTCGTTGTCGAGGATCGCCGAGGCGCGGCGGATCGCCTGCGGCCCGAACCGGGCGCCCGGCCGGTTGGTGACGGCGGCGTCGAAGGGAATGCCCCACACCACCGCATCCGCGCCCTTCACGTCCTTGGTGTATTTGCGCCGCATGAAAGACAGCGCGCCCGAATAGGTCGGCTCAAGGGCGCCACCCGTTTTGGAGCGGGCGGTGAAGGCATGGTCGATGTTCTTGGTCGCCATTACGGGTCCTCGTTTTCATCGGGGTGCAACAACTACAGAACCGGCATGGAAGATGCCAGTCACAGCTTGGGGAGACGAAACCGCGCCGCCCGGGCGCCACGGCAAGACAGGATTTGTATCATCATGACGCAGACCGCGTTTCTTAATCCGTCGGATGCCGTGGTGTCGACCCACGCCGGCACGATCGCCGGCGATCGCTTCCAGGTTCTCGATTCGTGGCGCGGCATCTGCGCGTTGCTGGTGGCGCTGTTTCATTTCCCGACCGCATCAGTGATCTCGCAGAGCAGCTTTATCGGTTCGTCCTATCTTTTCGTCGACTTCTTCTTCGTCCTTTCCGGCTTCGTCATCGCCTCCAGCTATGCCAATCGGCTGGGCCGGCCGGAAGAGGTCGCCCGCTTTGCCCTGGTCCGTTTCGGCCGCATCTATCCGCTGCATCTGGTCATGCTTGCCGCCTTTGCCGCCTTCGAATTGTTGCGGCTGATGCTGCCGCAATTGCATGGCACGGGGGCCGCTCCCTTCACCGGCGGCTTCGACCTCAAGAGCCTGGCTGCCAATCTCCTTCTGCTGCAAGGTGTCGGCTTCGAGGATCGGTTGACGTGGAATGCGCCAAGCTGGAGCATCTCGGCCGAGTTTTTCGCCTATCTCCTGTTTGCCGGCGTGGTCCTCATCGCCGGCGCACGCGCCTGGATATGGTTTGTCGCCGCCGCCGTCACCGCGCCGCTGTTCCTGCTCGGTTTCTCCACGCATCATATGGATGTGTCCTACGATTTCGGCTTCATCCGCTGCCTCTACGGCTTCTCGCTCGGCGCCCTGCTGGCCTGGTTTCAGCATGATTCCATTGCAGGGGCGCGACAGGTCCTGGTCACAAACGGCCCGCGGGTGAGCTGGACTCTTGCCGAAATCGTCATGGTGGCCGTCATCGTTCTTTTTGTCTCGCTGGCGGGCGACAATGATTTCGGCATCGCCGCGCCCCTGGTGTTCGCCCTGGCGTTGTTTCTGTTCGCCCATGAAGGCGGCTGGATCAGCGCGTTGCTCAGGACGCCCTTCATGCTGACGCTCGGCGCGCTGTCCTATTCGATCTACATGGTCCACATCTTCGTCCAGGCGCGCCTGATCAACGTCGCCGGGCTCGTCGAGCGCAAGCTCGGCCTCGGCTTGATTGGCGACATCGTGCTGCGTGGCGGGCCCGCGACAGGCTTTGGGCCCGGCTGGACAGGGACTGTAGCGATCGTCGTCATGCTCGCCGCCACCATCGCCGTGTCGTGGATCACATGGCGCCTGGTCGAAATGCCTGCAATGGCCTGGTTCCGCCGGCTCTCGAAACGCATCTGACCCGCATCGCCGGCCAACCGCTAGCCGGCTTCGTTCACCTGGATGTCACCGAGGTCGCCTATCCCCGGCTCGATCCGGCAAGGAGCGATTCTCGATGCGGACGATCTGGCTGAACCTTCTGCTTTCCACCGCGCTGGCGGCCTCCGCCGGCCAGGCCTTGGCCGGCGAAACACGAGCCAGGCAGATCCTCGACCGCTTCGAACATGCCAACCAGTGGCGCGACCATGTCATGGTGGCCGCGCACAGGGCCGGCAGCATGCAGGCCGGCAAGACGCTCTATGCGGAAAACTCGCTCGCGGCGGTTGAAGGTTCGATCGCGATCGGCGCCGAAATCGTCGAAGTCGACATCAGGCGCTCGAAGGACGGCGAGCTCATCGTCATGCATGACAGCTGGCTCGACCGTACGACGACCTGCAAGGGCGAAGTCATCAACTACACGCTGGCCGAATTGAAGAGATGCCGGCTGGTGATCGAGGGCACCCATGCCGTCACCAACGAGACCGTCTCGACATTGCGCGAAATGCTGATGACGACCAGGGACAGAATCCTCATCAATCTCGACAACAAGCTCGAAGTCGGCGACCTCCCGGGCATGATCGCGGTGGCTCGCGATCTCGGCATGGCCGCGCAGGTCATCGTCAAGGAAAACCTTTGGAACCAGAACAGGATCATCACGGTGAAAGCCGCCATGGCCGCGGCAGGCGGTGGCTTTCAGTTCATGCCGATCATTGCCGATGACGCCGTGCATGATGCCGGCTTCGCCTCGACGGTCGACCACGCTTTCGCGCCGGGCGCGATCGAGTTGATCAACTGGCGGGCGGGCGCCGAGACGTTGACCGAAACCGGCGGGCCGCTGTTTAGCACGCGTATGCGCGCCGAGGCGGTGAGGGGCGATTGGCATATTTGGGCCGACACCTATGCCATCGTCAACAAGCCGGGCGGCTTCCTGGCCGGCGGCCGCGGCGACGAACTGGCGGTCCAGGCCAGCTCGCCGCGCGAAGCCTGGGGCTTCTGGGCCGATCGCGGCGCCACCATCATCCAGACCGACGAGCCGAAGGCCGCGATCGCCTGGCTGGCGGCCAACGGTTATCGTGTGCCCTATGCCGACGAGAAGCGGCCGGCCGAACCGGCGCATACGGCCAGCATCAATTAGGACTGAAGCTGCCGATCTCCCTCTCGTGACAGTTGCCCGCCAGGTCGGAGGGCGCTGTCCCACGACCTGTCGATCACTCAAATCCGCGGCCCGAAAAACAAAGGCCGCCCGGAAGCGGCCTTTGATATCGGAAATTCGAAACGCTTAGCGCTTCGAGAACTGGAAGGAGCGACGGGCCTTGGCCTTGCCGTACTTCTTGCGCTCGACGACGCGGCTGTCGCGGGTCAGGAAGCCACCCTTCTTGAGCACGGCGCGCAGCGCCGGCTCGTAGTAGGTCAGCGCCTTGGAGATGCCGTGACGAACGGCACCGGCCTGGCCGGAGAGGCCGCCACCGACGACGGTGGCGACAATGTCGTACTGGCCCGAACGGTTGGACGCGATGATCGGCTGGTTGAGGATCATCTGCAGGACCGGACGCGCGAAATAGGTCGCGAATTCCTTGTCGTTGACGACGATCTTGCCGGAACCCGGCTTCACCCAGACGCGCGCGATGGCGTTCTTGCGCTTGCCGGTGGCATAGGCGCGGCCCGACTTGTCGAGCTTCTGGACATGGACGGGGGCCGCGGCCTGGGTGTTCGTGTTCCCGGTGGCGGCGCCCAGTTCTGCGAGCGAGGAAAGCTCAGCCATCTTATGCGACCTTCTTGTTCTTGGAATTCAGCTTGGCCACGTCGAGGACTTCTGGCTGCTGGGCGACATGCGGATGCTCCGCGCCTGCATAGACGCGCAGGTTCTTCATCTGGCGACGGCCGAGCGGGCCACGCGGAACCATGCGCTCAACGGCCTTCTCGACGACACGCTCGGGGAAACGGCCCTCGAGCAGCTGGCGCGCGGTGCGCTCCTTGATGCCGCCGGGGTGGCCGGTGTGCCAGTAATAGACCTTGTCGGTGAACTTCTTGCCGGTGAACACCACCTTGTCGGCATTGATGACGATGACATTGTCGCCGTCGTCGACATGCGGGGTGAAGGTCGGCTTGTGCTTGCCGCGAAGATGATTGGCGATGACAGTGGCAAGACGGCCGACGACGAGACCCTCGGCGTCGATCAGGATCCACTTCTTCACCACATCCGCAGGCTTCTGCGAAAAGGTTGTCATGTTTTCTGCTCTCGGTTTTGACCTTCACGGGGAAGGCGTTTCTTGTTGCTTGGATTGGCGAAAGACGCTTGTCATCAGCCAATAACAAAACGGCGGCCTTTGCGGGCCGCTGCTTCGTGAGGGCTTATAGGCGAGGGCGGTGGGTGCGTCAAGTATCGGTGGTGATTGAAGATCCGGAAAAACCTTTTAATTTCAAAGAGTAGATGAAACGGTATTATTTTACCTCACTAGCACGCTCGATTTGATAGCTTATATCCCGCTCACCGCCGCCCGCTCACGGCGGCAAGGAGGAGCCTGATGCCGATGGCGACCATCAGGGCTCCGCTCAGCCTTTGCTGCCAAATAAGGAGCGAGCTTCGGCGCGCCAGCCAGTCGCCGATCGCGCCGGAGGTCAGCGCGACAGCGCCGAGAACGACCATTCCCGTCATCTTCATGGTCGCGCCGAGAACGATGAACTGAAGCGCAGGTGACCCGGCCGACGGGTGAACGAATTGCGGCAGAACCGCAAGCATGAAAGCGAGCGTCGTCGGGTTGGTGAGGTTGCAGACCAAGCCCTGCCGGAAAGCGGCCGGTATGCTGCTCTTGGTGGCAAAGACGCCGCCATCTTCGCCCTGCCGGCGCGCCAACAGGAATTTGATACCGATGGCGATCAGATAGACCGCGCCGACGACCTGAAGGATGGAGTAGAGAGATGGCGAGGACGTGACTAGCGAGGCCAGTCCCATTGCGAGCAACGGAATCTGGACGACGCCGGCCGATACACATCCCGCCGCAGTCGACAGGGCATGGCGCCAGCCTTGCCCCACGCCGCGGCTGATCACCAGCATCATGTCGGGACCGACGCCCGAAAGTTGATAGGTGAGCACGGCAGCGAGGAACGCAAGGTAGGTTGTCACGTCGGGCATGCGGCAGAACGATCTAGTCGGCCGGGCGTTCCACGCAAAGCACGAACCGGCCTGGCAGCTTATCCCCGCTTCGGCGGGATCGAATAGGTGCCTGTCGCATGCGCCACTGTCTGTCCATCGGGGCCGGCGACGATGTCGATGTCGAACACCATCAGGCTCTTTCCTAGCTTCAGGATGCGGCAATGCCCGTCGATCGGCCCGGCCTCCGCCTTGCGCACGAAGTTGATGTTGAGGTTGGTGGTGACCGAGAGCGCATCCGGCCCTGCATGGCTGAGCACGCAGACATAACCGCCGATATCGGCCAGCGTGAACAGCGCGGGGCCGGACACCGTGCCGCCGGGGCGCAAATGCCGCTCGCCGGCATTGAGCCGCACGATACAGCCGCCGGGAAACACGTCGATCGCCTCATAAGCGGCGGAACTCTCATTGAGTTGCGGAAAGACGCTCTCCATCAACACGTTGATCTGCACTGCGGTCAGCACCGGCTTGAGGTTGGTCTGGGCGGGCATGTCGGTCTCTCGTTCTGCGCATGCTTGTATGGGCGCAGGCGGGCGTTTCTGGCAACATATACATCGCCCTGGCGCAAGCGATGGGTGTTGGACGAAACCCGATCCGATATTAGATACTCTGCCGGCACGACCGGAATCGCGGAGACCTTAGCCATGGCCGAAATCCTTGCCATCAAGCCTGCTGCCGCCGAAGAGGGCCCGATCACGACAAGGCTGGACAAGGGCGTGCTGCGCCTGACGCTTGCCAATCCACCCGCTAACGCCTTGTCGCTGGCGGTAATGGCGGGGCTGACGGCAGAACTCGAGCGTGCAAAGGCCGACAAGGCGGTTCGCGTCATCGTGCTGTCGGCAGCCGGCAAGGTGTTCTGCGCCGGCCACGACCTCAAGGAAATGACCGCGCGGCGCGCCGACGCCGATCGCGGCAAGGCCTTCTTCGAAGAGACGTTTGCCGCTTGCGCCACGTTGATGGAGACGATCGTGCGCCATCCCCTGCCTGTCATCGCCGAGGTGGACGGCCTGGCGACAGCCGCCGGCCTGCAACTGGTCGCAAGCTGCGACCTGGCCATCGCCTCGCACGAAGCGACCTTCTGCACGCCGGGCGTCAACATCGGCCTGTTCTGTTCGACGCCGATGGTGGCGCTGTCGCGCAACGTCTCGCGCAAGCAGGCGATGGAGATGCTGTTGACTGGCGAGACGATCGATGCGGCAACGGCCAAGGAATTCGGCCTCGTCAACCGCGTCGTGCCGCGTGAGTACCTGAATCAGATTGTCACCAAATACGCGCAAACCATTGCGTCCAAATCGTCCTTGGTCGTGAAGACCGGCAAGGAAGCCTTTTACGCGCAGGCCGAAATGGGGCTGGCGGATGCCTATGCCTATACCGGCCGCGTCATGGTCGAGAACATGCTGGCGCGGGACGCGGAAGAGGGCATCGGCGCCTTCATCGGCAAGCGCAAGCCGGAATGGACGGACGAATAGGACGGGAGCATGGAACCGCGCATCTCCATCATCACCATCGCCACCGACGATCTCGATCGCGCGGTGCGTTTCTACGAGGCGATGGGCCTGAAACGTCATGCCGGGATCACCGATGGTGTCGCCTTCTTCCAGATGGGCGGCGCCATCCTCGGCCTGTTCCCGCGCGCCAGCGCCGAGGAGGATTCCGGCATTGTCTTCACCAAGGCGCCGTCAGCGGTCTACCTCGCCTACAACACTCGCTCCGATGCCGAAGTCGACGAGGTGCTCGCCATGGCTGAACAGGCCGGCGGCAAGATCGTCAAGCCGGCAGGCCGCGCGTTCTGGGGCGGCTGGTACGGCTATTTCGCCGATGCCGATGGACATGTCTGGGAAGTGGCCCACAATCCGGCCTTTCCGATCGCCGAAGACGGCACGATTTCGCTGCCTGGCTGATGGTCCATCGCAAGCAACTGACACGACTCAAGGCACCCTATCTCAAGCGCATTTTGCTCGACCCCGAGCGCGTGGCGGACTGGGAAAAATACCCCTGGAACCTGCCGCTGTTTCGCGGCCACGCCTTCGAACTCGAATTCACCACGCCGATCACCATCATCGTTGGCGAGAACGGCACCGGCAAATCCACCTTGCTCGAGGCGATCGGGGCGCTGGCCGGTTACGACGAGGCCGGCGGCGGCAAGGGTTACCGGCCGGTCGACCATTCCAGCGCCATCGACAAGAGTGGCGCCGCGCTGGCGAACACGTTCCGTGGCCATTGGCTGCCGAAGGTCACCGCCGGCTGGTTCTTCCGCGCCGAATCCTTTTACTCCGTCGCCCGCTACCTCGACCAGGCGGCGCTGGAAGACCCTTTCAAGCCGCCGCCGCCGGATTTCTTGTCATGGTCGCATGGCGAGGGGTTTATCCGTTTCTTCGAGGAACGCTGCCGCAGGCAAGGCATCTACATACTCGACGAGCCTGAAAGCGCGCTCTCGCCGTCGCGCCAGATCGAACTGCTCAAGATGCTGCGGCGCATGGACCAGTCGGGCACCGCGCAAGTGATCATGGCGACGCACTCGCCGCTGCTGATGGCCTGTCCCGGCGCGCGGCTGTTCCGCATCAGCAGGTTCGGGCTTGAGCCCGCCGACTTTCGCGATACGGACCATTTCCGCATGCTGCGCGATTTCAGCAATGACCCGGATGGTTTTCTCGCTGAGGCGTTGTATGAGGACGAGGCATGAATCACGATAGTTACGACAACACCTATATCGGCGGCATCCTCAATTCGGTGAAGACCATCGCCATGGTCGGGGCGTCGGCCAATGACGTCAGGCCGAGCTATTTCGTGTTGAAATACCTGCTGGCCAAGGGTTTTTCGGTGTTCCCGATCAATCCCGGCCAGGCCGGCAAGGAAATCCTCGGCCGAATGACCTATGCCAGGCTGGTCGACATTCCAGAGCCGATCGACATGGTCGACATCTTTCGCGCACCATCGGCTGTGCCGGGCATTGTGGAAGAGGTCTTGCAGCTCGATCCGTTGCCCAAAGTCGTCTGGATGCAGCTTGGAGTGCGTCATGACGAGGCGGCCGCACGCGCGGAGGCAGCCGGAATCAAGGTGGTGATGAACCGCTGCCCCAAGATCGAATACGGCAAGCTCTCCGGCGAGATCGGCTGGACCGGTGTCAACTCCGGCGTGCTGTCGTCGAAGAAGCCGCTGATGCGCCAGGGCTTCCAGAGTTTTGGCGTCCGCCAGAAGTGACGTGATCCGGGATTGCTTTTTGGCAAGAGATTCCAGTCCACTGCCGGCGCGCAAAAATTTTTCCGGGAAGCGATTGAGTTTCCCGCGCGTTCATCGCGGATCGCACGCCGAAAGGTATTTTCTTCTTTGCATTCCAGGCCGCGCTTCGCCAAGAATGCCCGGCGAATTTTGAGAAAGTTCTTGAGGGAGGTTTCAGTGACCCGTACGCCCGGTTTCAACACGCTCGCCGTCCATGCAGGCGCCAAGCCCGATCCGGCCACCGGCGCGCGCGCCACGCCGATCTACCAGACGACTTCCTTCGTCTTCGACGATGCCGACCACGCCGCTTCGCTGTTCGGGCTGAAAGCTTTCGGCAACATCTACACCCGCATCATGAACCCGACCCAGGCAGTGCTCGAAGAGCGCGTCGCCGCACTCGAAGGCGGCACGGCTGCCCTTGCTGTGGCATCCGGCCACGCCGCGCAGGTGATCGTGTTCCACAATCTGATGCAGCCGGGCGACAATTTCGTCGCCGCCAACAAGCTTTACGGCGGTTCGATCAACCAGTTCGGGCACGCCTTCAAGAATTATGGCTGGGAGGTGCGCTGGGCCGACACCAATGACGTCTCGACCTTCGAAAGCCAGATCGACGACAGGACCAAGGCGATCTTCATCGAGAGCCTGGCCAATCCTGGCGGCACCTTCGTCGATATCGAGAAGATCGGCGACATCGCCCGCAAGCACGGCCTGCCATTGATCGTCGACAATACGCTGGCTTCGCCCTACCTCATCCGCCCGATCGAGCACGGCGCGGATATCGTCGTCCATTCGCTGACCAAGTTCATAGGCGGCCACGGCAATTCGATCGGCGGCGTCATCGTCGATGGCGGCACTTTCGACTGGTCGAAGTCGGGCAAGTATCCGATGCTGTCGGAACCGCGCCCCGAATATGGCGGCCTTGTGCTGCACGAAACCTTCGGCAATTTCGCTTTCGCCATCGCCGCCCGCGTGCTCGGCCTGCGCGATCTCGGCCCGGCAATCTCGCCGTTCAACGCCTTCCTTATCCTGACGGGCCTCGAAACCTTGCCGCTGCGCATGCAGCGCCACTGCGACAACGCGATCACGGTCGCCGGCTGGCTGTCCAACCATCCCAAAGTGGCCTGGGTGAATTATCCCGGCCTGCCCGGCGACAAGAACAATGCGCTGCAGAAGAAATACTCGCCGCTGGGCTCCGGCGCCGTGTTCACCTTCGGCCTCAAGGGCGGCTACGAGGCGGGCATCAAATTCGTCGAGGCACTCGAACTCTTCTCGCATCTGGCCAATGTCGGCGACACCAAGTCGCTGGTCATTCACCCGGCATCGACCACGCACCGCCAGCTTTCCGACGAGCAGAAGGTCAAGGCCGGCGCTGGCCCGGACACGGTGCGGCTGTCCATCGGCATCGAGGATGTCACCGACATCGTCGCCGACCTCGAACAGGCACTCGCCAAGGTCTGACCTGATATGACCGCGTTTCTTTCCGTCGACACCAAAAGCGTCGAGCCCGAATCCGGTGCGCCCGCGCCGGATCGTCTGATCTCCGGCGATCCGAAATTCCGCACCTGGAATGTCGAGGAGCGCGACGGCGGCCTCTATGCCGGCATCTGGGAATCGACCCCCGGCAAATGGCGCATCGTCTATGACGAATGGGAGTTCTGCCACATTCTCTCAGGCGTCTCGGTGATCGCGGACGAGGGCGGCGAGGCGCGCACCGTCAAGGCCGGCGACAGCTTCGTGCTGCGGCCGGGCTTCAGGGGAAGCTGGGAAGTGCTTGAAACGACTCGCAAGGAGTATGTGATCAAGCTTTGATCATTTCGCCGGGAACTGGGCGAGGCACGCGTCCGAGGCCTTGTCGTGAGCGGCCAGCAATTCGCTGTCCTGCGCATCGATGTCCGCGTCCGATATCTCGTCGCGATAATATTGCGTCAGGAGATCCATCCCTGTTTGCGTGACGCCCTGCGTCGGCAGCTCGCGGGCAAGGCAGCCGCACAGGCCAAGCGCGCGGTCCGGCGAACCGGTCTTGCGGTTGGTCAGGATGAAATCCTGCACCGGACAGGCGTCGAGGAAGGCATCGAAGTCAAGTCGCTGCTGCTGCTGGTCGCCATGGTTGAAATAGGCCGGCTGCCACTGGCTCTTGCCGCTGGCGACGTCGCAGCCGGTGCCGGCATCCTCCGCGTCCTTGACCAGAGCCTGCCACGGCTTTTCCCTGTCACCGGTCGGATAGACAAAGCTTTCGCCGAAAGAGGCCGCGTAGGTGTCGAGATCGGCCTGTGCAAGGCCGATCGTCTCGAACCGGTTGAACTGGCACTGGCATTCGCTGGTCACCCGTTCAGCCTCACCCTCTTCGGGCTGTTCGCTCGATTTGTTTTTCCGGCAGGCCGCGATAAAGGCAGTGCCGTCGAGCGAAGAAGCGGGAAATGTCGAGCTGTCGGCATAGCGCTCATCGTTCCAACTGGCCAGCGTCTGGTTGAGCTGCAGGTCGATAAAGCCTTTGCGCTTGAAGGCGCCGAGCCCGACCTTGGCCGGGTCCGTCAGCCTGGCGCCCGGAATGTCGCCCAGCACCTCGCGATAGCCGTCGCCCTCCAGCACGAACAGGAACAGCCCGCACTTGACCCCGTCGCAGGCAGGATCCTGCACATAGACATAGATCTCGGAAAATCCGTCGAGGTTGAAATCGACCTCATAGGCGCCGAACCTCTCCGCCGGCACTTTCGCGCCAATCTGGCGTTCGAGCAGCACGCTCGCCAGCTTCCTGGCGATGGCGTCACTGTTTTGCTGCGGGATATTCTCCGTCTGCTGGGCCACGGCGCCAGCCATGCAGCCGAGCAGAATCGTCACGGCGAGCGCGATCGCGCCTCTCGAAAACAATCTCATAGCAAGCCCCAGCCCACTATGGTCAGAAGCGCACGGAGAGCGCCTCCAGCCCATGGAAGTGGTAAGTGTCGCGGAAGCGGGGCTGTTCGGCAAGATGCAGTAGCGGGTACCGCTCGAACAAAGTCTTCAGCGAAACCTGCAGTTCGAGCCGGGCGAGTGGTGCGCCGATGCAGAAATGGATGCCGGCACCGAACGACACGTTCTTTTGGTCCGGTCGGCCGGACTGGAAGGCAAGGGGTTCGGCGAAGGCGTGCGGGTCATGATTGGCCATGCCGAGCAAAAGCCCGATCGTCTGGCCCGGCCGCACGACGATGCCGGGCGCGATTTCGATTTCCTCATAGGCATAGCGCATGAACATGTGCAGCGGCGCGTCGAAACGCAGGCATTCCTCGACCGTCGCCGCAGTCGTTTCCGGTGAGGTGAAGAAGCGGCGCGGGTCGCCGCCTTGCGCCAGGATGGAATAGACGGCATTGCCGGTCTGGTGCACGGTTGCTTCATGGCCGGCATTGAGCAGCAGGATGGCCGAGGAGACCAGTTCGTCCTCTGACAGTTTTTGGCCGTCTTCCTGGGCCGAGATCAGCAGCGACAGCAGGTCGTCGCCCGGGTTCCTGCGCCGCTCTGCAACATAGCCGCGCAGGAAGTTGGAGAACTCGTCCGCCGCGCGGTTGGCCGTGTGCTCGGTCTCGCGGCTGCGGCCATGGATGTACATGGCGACCATCTGATGTGACCAGTCGAGCAGTTGCGGTCCCATCTCGACCGGCACGCCGAGCATTTCGGCGATGATTGTGATCGGCAGGGGCGAAGCAAAGGCCGGCAGGAGGTCGACGGCCTTGCCTGGGTCGAAACGGTCGATCAATTCCTTGGCGAGCGCTTCGACACGCGGCCGCAACCGTTCGACCTGACGCGAGACGAAGGCACGGTTGACCAACGTCCTCAGCCGCGTGTGCACCGGCGGCTCCAGTTCCAGCATCGAATTGGCTTCGATGCCGTCGAATGCCTTGAGATGGGTTCTATCCTGACCGACACCCCGGCTGTCGGGAATGCCGGCCGGGTTCTGGCGGCCGAAGCGGCGGTCGCGCAGCAGTTTGTTGACGTCGCCGAAGCCGCCAAAGCACCAGAAGCCGAATTCTTCCCAGTAGAACGCATTCGATGCGTCGTGCAGGAAGCCGTAGGCCTCGTACGGATTCAGGAAGAAGGCCGGCTCGCGCGGGTCGAGCCTAAGCCGGCGAGTGGCTGGATCAAAGGCCAGATAGGAGAGCGTCGGTTTGGTCATGCCAGACCCATAGCGCGGCTTGCCAGTCCGGTTCCAGACCGTATGTTGCGTGCGGCAGCCCGATTGATTGAGCCAGCCAGTAGGGTCGCGGAAAGTCTGAACGGATGAATGTGATCGTTGTCGGCGCGGGTATCGCGGGTCTCTCCACGGCGTGGTCGCTGGTCAAGGCAGGCCACACCGTGTCGATCGTCGAGCAGGGGCCGATCCCCAATCCGCTGGCGGCATCGGGCGACCATCACCGCATCATCCGCCGGGCCTATCGCGCGGGAACCGGCTATGGGCGGCTGATCACCGAGGCCTATGAGGCCTGGGACGAGATGTGGGCCGATCTCGGCGAGAACCACCTCGATGCGCGCGGCTTCGTCTGCGTTTCGCGCGAGCCCGGCGATGAGGCCGAGGAATACCGTGAGGGTCTGGAAGAGGGAAATTTCCCTTTCGAACTGCTGGAACCGGACGCAGCCGTCGAGCGCTGGCCGTTCTTCGAGGCTGGCTCGTTCCGCTATGCCTATTTCTCGACGGAAGGCGGCGCACTGCATTGCCGCAAGATAGCAGCCGGGCTGGCCACATGGTTGCGTGCCAACGGAGCCAATGCCTACGAGCACAGCAAGGTGACGGAGATCGATGCCGAGGCCGGCCATATCGTGCTGGAAAGCGGCGAGACGATGCAGGCCGACCGCATCGTCGTAGCCGCTGGCGCCTGGGTGCTGAAGCTATTCCCTGAGCTCGGCGGCGAATTGAGGACCTTTCGCACCGCGCTCGCCTATGTCGAACCGCCTGCCGATCTCAAGGCGGCATGGGAGGCTGCGCCCGTCATTCTCGATGTCGGCGGCAAGACCGACGGCTACATGATCCCGCTCACCCGGGGCGCCGGCATGAAGTTCGGTTCGGCCTACACAAGGTGCCGACCAGCAACGCCGACTGGAACCGCGAGCCAGTGCCGGGCGAGGGTGAGGCGATCCGCAACCTGTTTTCGCCGCCGATCGCCCGCATCGAGGAGTACAAGGTGACCGAAGTGGTCACCTGCGCCTACACCTTCACCGATGACGAGAAATTCCTGGCGCATGAGACCGGCAAGTGCCTGATCGTCTCTGCCTGTTCCGGTCACGGCTACAAATTCGGCGCGGCAGTGGGGCGCCGTGTTGCCAAAGCCATTGGCGATGGCGATATCGCCGGTCTCAAGGCCTGGCTGCGGGCCGAGGTGGCCTAACCCTAGTCCTGGCAGTGCCTGGGAATATGCACGCGCCGCCAGCCGGACGAACCTTGGCGCACCAGCACGCGGCGCGCGACGGTCTGGTAGGAAGCGGGAACATCGATGACGCGCCTTTGCTCGGGCCGCACCAGCACCTCCTCGGCGATGCTGTCATATTGCGCCGGAATGACGACGCGGCGCGTGCGTTCGGGCTGGATCACCACCGTCTCGGCGACGCGTTCGTAGCGTGCCTTGTGCCAGACCTTGCACAGCACGCGGCGGCCATGGATGACGCGCCATTCCCAGGAATAGCCGCCGCCATCGGCCCTGACGTTGTGGTAGACGGTCCGGTTGATTGCCGGCACCACTTCATACCGAACCTGGGCCGGCACGGTCATCACCACGCGCTCCCGCGTGCCATAGATCGGCGGGTCATAGTCGACGACCTGCTGGCCGGGAGGGCTGATCATGACGTCCTCGTAGACCGTGTCATAGACGTCAGGTGTGCGGACGGGCTCGTAGCATTCGACGGCGCGGCCGCCGGCCGCCGTTTGCGAAATCGAGCCGAGCAGGGTCAGTCCGGCAATGGCGAAGCGTGCGGTTTTCCCAGACATGGCACTCCCCCGTTTGACTGCAGGCAAAAGTTCAACGCAGAATTGTAGGGGAAGCCGTTGCGGAGAAAAGCGGTTTCGGCGCATTTCGTTAAGCGACGAGGTTAAGAAACTGCTACCTGTCGGGGCTGGCTCGGTATTTCGGGCCGGCGCGGCATCAGCTGCTGCTAATCCTTGCCCGGAAGCTTGATTCGACTTACCCAGATGGCTAGGACGGGTCGGCCTTGCAGAAGGATGAGCCGGCATCCTATTTACATCTTGACGATCCAGAACCGATTCTGCCCGAGCTGCCAGCCTGTCCGGCGCCGGAATCCCACCGCGAGACAAGAGATATCGAATGAAGAACCCCGTCGAAACCTACATGAACCTCGTTCCGATGGTGGTCGAACAGACCAATCGCGGCGAGCGGGCCTACGACATTTTCTCGCGCCTCCTCAAGGAGCGCATCATTTTCATCACCGGTCCGGTCGAGGACGGCATGGCGACGCTGGTCTGCGCGCAGCTTCTGTTCCTCGAAGCCGAGAACCCGAAAAAGGAAATCAACCTCTACATCAACTCGCCGGGTGGCGTCGTCACCTCGGGCATGGCGATCTACGACACCATGCAGTTCATCAAGCCGGCCGTGTCGACGCTGTGCATCGGCCAGGCGGCCTCGATGGGCTCGCTGCTCCTGACCGCGGGCCACAAGGACATGCGTTTTGCCACGCCGAACGCACGCATCATGGTTCACCAGCCGTCCGGCGGCTTCCAGGGCCAGGCGTCGGATATCGAGCGTCATGCCCAGGACATCATCAAACTGAAGCGTCGCCTCAACGAGGTCTATGTCAAGCACACCGGCAAGAGCTATGACGAGATCGAGAAGACGCTTGACCGCGACCATTTCATGACCGCCGACGAGGCCAAGGATTTCGGCCTGATCGACAAGGTCATTTCGTCGCGCGAGGCGGCCGAGGGGGCGTTGGCATAAAGGCTGGGTGGCAGTTGGATGGCACCATCACGCGCTTTTGGCGTGTCTTGCGTCATTTCGGCCACAATTGGCTGTTCCCTCGGAGGTCGGGATTGCCTACGTTAAGGCTATGTTGATTTTCGACGGCTTAGCTTTGCGTGTGGAAGCTGCGAATCATTGCCACGTTTTCTGATTTGTGTTTCGTACGGAATACGTTGCGGGGAGCCGGAAGACTGGCGGCGGCGGATTCCCGCGATAAATAGAGTATGCGCCCTTTCAGCCAGACCATCGGCGGGCGGCCATGAAAGGACATGAAAATGAGCAAGGTCGGCAACAACAGCGGTGATTCCAAGAACACGCTTTATTGCTCGTTTTGCGGCAAAAGCCAGCACGAGGTGCGCAAGCTGATCGCCGGCCCAACGGTGTTCATCTGCGACGAGTGCGTCGAGCTGTGCATGGACATCATCCGCGAGGAGAACAAGACCTCGATGGTGAAGTCGCGCGAGGGCGTGCCGACCCCGCAGGAGATCCTCAAGGTTCTCGACGACTACGTCATCGGCCAGCCTTACGCCAAGCGCGTGCTGTCTGTGGCCGTGCACAACCACTACAAGCGCCTCGCGCATGCGGGCAAGAACAACGATGTCGAACTGGCCAAGTCCAACATCCTGCTGATTGGCCCGACCGGCTGCGGCAAGACGCTGCTGGCGCAGACGCTGGCCCGCATCATCGACGTGCCCTTCACCATGGCCGACGCCACGACGCTGACCGAGGCCGGTTACGTCGGCGAGGACGTCGAGAACATCATCCTCAAGCTGTTGCAGTCGGCCGACTACAATGTCGAGCGCGCCCAGCGCGGCATCGTCTACATCGACGAAATCGACAAGATTTCGCGCAAGTCCGACAATCCCTCGATCACCCGCGACGTGTCGGGCGAGGGCGTTCAGCAGGCGCTGTTGAAGATCATGGAAGGCACCGTCGCTTCCGTGCCGCCGCAGGGCGGCCGCAAGCACCCGCAGCAGGAGTTCCTGCAGGTCGACACCGCCAACATCCTGTTCATCTGCGGCGGCGCCTTTGCTGGCCTGGACAAGATCATCTCGGATCGCGGCAGGAAGACCTCGATCGGTTTTGGCGCCATCGTCGCGTCGCCGGAGGATCGCCGCACGGGTGACGTTTTCCGTCTGGTCGAGCCCGAGGATCTGTTGAAATTCGGCCTCATTCCGGAGTTCGTCGGTCGTCTGCCGGTCCTGGCGACGCTGGAGGATCTTGACGAGCCGGCATTGATCCAGATCCTGACCGAGCCGAAGAACGCGCTGGTCAAGCAGTATCAGCGCCTGTTCGAAATGGAAAATGTCGACCTGACCTTCCACGAGAACGCGCTTTCGGCGATCGCCAAGCGCGCCATCGAGCGCAAGACCGGCGCGCGCGGCCTGCGTTCGATCATGGAAGCGATCCTGCTCGACACGATGTTCGAACTGCCCGCGCTCGAAGGCGTGCGCGAGGTGGTGATCTCGGAAGAAGTGGTGACCGGCAGCGCCAGGCCGCTCTACATCTATTCCGAACAGAAGGAAAAGAAGGGCAATGTCAGCGCATGATATGGCACTTGGCCCTATATTTTTGTGGAACGGCGCCCTTGCGGCGCCGTTTTGCTGTGACGGGTATACGGCCTGAGCGATGGAGTGGATTTGCGGACGATGTTAACTCTTGATCTTTGCCCCGCTTGCATCCACCTAACACGAGAAGGCCGAGGTGCCCGATTTCTGTGCTGTAAAACTCCCGTCACAAACGGTGGTAGGCGGAACGATCCCCGGTCGTTAATATAAGATTCGTGGTTGGCCTGATGGTGGCCGCGACATGAAAGGTTGGACAATGGCCAAAATATCCAAGGCTCCCAGCGACGGCGTCTTCGCAGTCCTCCCACTGCGCGACATCGTGGTGTTCCCGCACATGATCGTTCCGCTCTTTGTCGGGCGTGAAAAGTCGATCAAGGCGCTGGAAGAGGTGATGGGTCAGGAAAAGCAGATCCTGCTCGCCACCCAGATGAATGCCGCCGATGACGATCCCGAGCCCGATGCGATCTTCGACATCGGCACGCTCGCCAATGTGCTGCAATTGCTGAAGCTGCCCGACGGCACCGTCAAGGTTCTGGTCGAGGGCGCCTCGCGTGCGAAAATCGTCTCCTTCACCGACCGTCCCGACTTCCACGAGGCCAAAGCCACGGCGCTGGTCGAGCCGGAAGAGGAAGAGGTCGAGGTCGAGGCTCTGGCCCGCTCGGTCGTCACCGACTTCGAGAACTACGTCAAGCTGAACAAGAAGATCTCGCCCGAAGTGGTGGGCGCCGCCAGCCAGATCGACGACTATTCCAAGCTCGCCGACACGGTTGCCTCGCATCTCGCCATCAAGATTCCTGAAAAGCAGGAAATGCTGGCCACGCTTTCCGTCAAGGAGCGGCTGGAAAAGGCGATGGGCTTCATGGAAGCCGAAATCTCCGTCCTGCAGGTGGAGAAGCGCATCCGCTCGCGCGTCAAGCGCCAGATGGAGAAGACGCAGCGCGAATACTACCTCAACGAGCAGATGAAGGCGATCCAGAAGGAGCTTGGCGAGGGCGAGGACGGCCGCGACGAAGCCGCCGAGATCGAGGCGCGCATCAAGAAGACCAAGCTCTCCAAGGAGGCCCGCGAAAAGGCGGAAGCCGAGTTGAAGAAGCTGAGGACGATGTCGCCGATGTCGGCTGAATCGACCGTCGTGCGCAACTATCTCGATTGGCTGCTGTCGATACCGTGGGGCAAGAACTCCAAGGTCAAGCAGGACCTGGCCTACGCGCAGAACGTCCTCGACACCGATCACTTCGGCCTCGACAAGGTCAAGGACCGCATCGTCGAGTACCTTGCCGTGCAAAGCCGCCAGAAGAAGCTGAAGGGGCCGATCCTGTGCCTCGTCGGCCCTCCCGGCGTCGGCAAGACCTCGCTCGGCAAGTCGATAGCCAAGGCAACCGGCCGCGAATTCATCCGCATGGCGCTCGGCGGCGTGCGTGACGAGGCCGAGATCCGTGGCCACCGGCGCACCTATATCGGCTCGATGCCCGGCAAGGTCATCCAGTCGATGAAGAAGGCAAAGAAGTCCAACCCGCTCTTCCTGCTCGACGAGATCGACAAGATGGGCCAGGACTTCCGTGGCGACCCGTCATCGGCGCTGCTCGAGGTGCTCGACCCCGAACAGAACTCGACGTTCATGGACCATTACCTCGAGGTCGAATACGACTTGTCGAGCGTGATGTTCGTGACGACGGCGAACACGCTGAACATCCCTGCGCCCTTGATGGACCGCATGGAGATCATCCGTATCGCCGGCTACACCGAGGACGAGAAGATCGAGATCGCCAAGCGGCACCTGATGCCGAAGGTGATCC
The DNA here is from genome assembly GCF_004791165.1 of Mesorhizobium sp. M8A.F.Ca.ET.218.01.1.1. Taxonomy (GTDB): domain Bacteria; phylum Pseudomonadota; class Alphaproteobacteria; order Rhizobiales; family Rhizobiaceae; genus Mesorhizobium. The sequence goes on from NZ_SRUZ01000003.1 coordinate 629,063, forward strand.
GCGATCATGCGCTGCAGCCGAAGGAGTTCTCCGTCGGTGAGGACGCGATCCGCGCCATCATCCAGACCTACACCCGCGAAGCGGGCGTCAGAAGCCTGGAGCGCGAGCTGATGAAGCTCGGGCGCAAGGCGGTGACCGAGATCCTGAAGACGAAGAAGAAGACGGTGAGCATCACGGCGGCGAATCTCGCCGACTATCTCGGTGTTCAGCGCTACCGCTTCGGCCAGGTCGAGGCTGACGATCAGGTCGGTGTCGTCACCGGGCTTGCCTGGACGGAAGTCGGCGGCGAGCTGCTGACGGTCGAAGGTGTCATGATGCCCGGCAAGGGCCGCATGACGGTGACCGGCAATCTGCGCGACGTGATGAAGGAATCGATTTCGGCGGCGGCCTCCTATGTCCGTTCGCGCGCCATCGATTTCGGTATCGAGCCGCCGCTGTTCGACAAGCGCGACATCCACGTGCACTTGCCGGAAGGCGCCACGCCGAAAGACGGTCCGTCCGCGGGCGCGGCCATGGCCACGGCCATTGTGTCGGTGCTGACGGGTATTCCGGTGCGGGCCGATGTGGCGATGACTGGCGAGATAACGCTTCGCGGCCGCATCTTGCCGATCGGCGGCCTGAAGGAGAAGTTGCTCGCCGCACTGCGCGGCGGCATCAAGAAGGTGCTGATCCCGGAAGACAACGCCAAGGACCTGGCGGAGATTCCGGACAACGTGAAGAACGGCATGGAAATCATTCCGGTTTCACGCGTCGGTGAGGTGTTGCGCCACGCGCTGGTGCGGATGCCGGAGCCGATCGAATGGGTCGAACCGGTCAATCCGCCGGCCGCGACCGATAGTGCCGACGATGCCGGAAAGTCGCTTGCGCATTAGTTTTTTCTAAGGTTGCAGCGCACAAACAGAAAGCCGGGCCTCGCGCCCGGCTTTTTCATGTGAAAAACCCCGGAATTCCGGGCTTTTTCCGCTTTTTTCCTGCCTTTTCGACTTGGTTGCGGGAACGCTTCTTTCTAAAGTCCGTTTCCTGCCGGATGAGTCGTAAGTTCCGGTGTTCTCATGGAAGGGAATTTTTATGAACAAGAACGAACTGGTGTCCGCTGTCGCCGACGCCGCGAGCATTTCGAAGGGTGACGCGCAGTCGGCGGTCGATGCAGTGTTTTCTGTCATCTCCGGCGAACTGAAGAAGGGCGGCGATGTACGGCTTGTCGGCTTTGGCAATTTCACCGTGTCAAAGCGCGCTGCGTCCACCGGCCGCAACCCCCAGACCGGCGCCGAAGTGAAGATCCCGGCGCGCACCGTGCCGAAGTTCTCGGCCGGCAAAGGCCTCAAGGACGCCGTCAACTAAGCGCGTTTTATTTCAAAAAACCAGAAAAGCCGGGCTTGCCCGGCTTTTCATTTTTGGACACGTATCTCCCGATCGGAAGCTCCTCAAACTGTCGGGGCGTCGGCGCGCATCAGGCCCTCTTGCTTGAGATCGGCCCAGAGCGCTGCGGGGACTTTCGCATCCAGCAGCGACCGATTGCTCTCGACTTCGCCCGGGCGCTGACCGCCAGGGATGACTGAAACCACCGAAGGGTGCAACAGCGGGAACTGCAGGGCGGCTTCGATCAGCCTGATACCGTGGCGTTTGCAGACGGCCTCGATGCGCGTCACCTGGTCGATGACATCCTGCGGCGCTTCGGAATAGTTGTAATAGGCGCCGGGCTTCGGTCCGGTCGCCAGGATGCCGGAATTGTAGGGGCCGCCGAGAACGATGCCGATGCCGCGTTTTTGGCAAAGCGGCAGGAAAGACGTCAGCGCCTCCTGTTCCAGCAGCGTATAGCGCCCGGCAAGCAGGAACAGGTCGAAATCGCCGCGCTCGGCCAGGGCCTGCGCAACCTGCCACTCGTTGATGCCGCCGCCGAATGCCTTGATGACGCCCTGGTCGCGCAAGGCGAGCAGGCCATAATAGCCCGAGCGCATGAACTCATCGATGCGCTGGTCGGATGCCTCCTTGCTGCCATGGGTGAAGATGTCGACATCGTGCACGAACAGGATGTCGATGCGGTCGACGCCCAGCCGCTCCAGCGAGGCCTCGAACGAGCGCATGACACCGTCATAGCTGTAATCGTAGACCTCCTTGCGCGACGGCGTGTCGAAGAACTTGCCGATGCCGGTGCGCTCCTCGGGCGGGCAGGCGCGCATGATGCGGCCGACCTTGCTCGACAGCACATAGTCGTCGCGCTTCCTGGAGCGCAGGAACGGGTTAAGGCGCGTTTCCGACAGGCCGAGCCCATAGAGGGGCGCGGTGTCATAGTAGCGGCAGCCGGTCGCCCAGGCGGCCTCCAGCGTCGCATTGGCGTCCTCGTCGGAGACCGCGCGGTAAAGATTGCCGAGCGGCGCCGTGCCGAAGCCCAACTCCGTGAAGGTGATGCCGCCATTGCCGATGCGGTCGAAATTCCGTGTCTTCATATCCTGCCCGTTTGCCTTGCTGATTTGTCTGACATGACACTATCATGCTCGTGGCTCGGCAAAAGCGCCGCTGAGCGTTGGACACGCATTTTCGCGGTTGCTAGCATGAACGAAATCAAGCTGTTCCGGGGAAAAGCGTGATCGGGAATTGCCAATCATCTTCGATTGCCGGCACGGCGGTGGCGCCGCCGTGAACAACTCCGGCTCGCAGATGTTCAAGACCGCGCTCGACGAGCTTGGCGCGGTGTTGGCGCGCGTCGATGGCGACCGGATCGACGCCGCCTGCGGGATGCTGGTTGGTGCCAGGCAGATCGTCGTCTATGGCTGCGGCCGCGAGGCCTTGCAGGTGAAGGGCTTCGCCATGCGGCTCTATCATCTGGGCCTGCCGGTTTCGGCCGTCGGCGACATGACCACGCCGCCGGTAGGGCAGGGCGACGTCTTCCTTGTCAGTTCCGGGCCCGGCGAAACCTCGACCGTACTCACCCTGATGCGCATCGCGCGTGAGGCAGGCGCGACCGTCCTACTCGTGACCGCCCAGGCGGGCGGCAGCGCCGCAAGCCTGGCCGATCTGACGTTGCTGGTGCCGGCGCAGACCATGGCCAACGACCAGGGATCGCAAAAGACGTCGGTGCTGCCGATGGGCTCGGTTTTCGAGGGTGCGTTGTTCCTGCTATTCGAGATCATGGTGCTGAAACTCAGGGAATTGACCGCGGCCTCGCCTGAAGCCATGCGCGCCCGCCACACCAACATGGAATAGATCATGCGCTATGAACTGATGCTGCCGCACCAGATCCGCAAGGCGATCGCGCAGAATTGGCCGGTCGCACTGCCGCTCGGCGTGTTGGAATATCATGGCGAGCACATGGCTGTTGGCATGGACACACTGGCCGTCATCAAGACGCTGGAGCTGTTCGAAAAGGAGAGCGACATCGTCATCCTGCCGCCCTTCTACTATGGCGCGGCGAGCTATGCCGTGGTGCCGCCGGAAGGCAGCGGCTCGGTGCAGGTCGGCGGCAATCAACTGGCGCCGTTCGGCGAGGAGCTGTTCTACAGCCTGCTGCGTATCGGCTTTCGCAACATCCACGCCATCATTCATCACCAGACCGAGAATTTCGCTGCCGGCATGCCGACCGATCTCGCTTTCAAGACCGCCGGCAGACAGGCGATCTTCCGCTTTCTCGAGAAGCAGCGCGGCGAGGGCTGGTGGGGCTCCGACACCATGGCCGACTACTATGCCGGACATGCCGCGGGCGAGAATTTCTTCAACTGGGTGCAGGTGCATCCGCTGATGCCGGCCGCGATGAACGGCAAATATCCTTTCGACCATGCCGGCATCGGCGAGACATCGCTGATGCTGGCGCTATGTCCGGAGGGGGTGGATGCCGCGCGTTTCGAGGACAATACGGGCTGGTATACGGCGAGTGCCAAGGAGGCGTCAGTGGAGTTGGGGCAAAAGGGTGTCGCCATGATCATGGATCACCTCAGGGCGATCCTGAGGCGCTAACGCGGGTTCTTCCTTGTCCCCCTGTGGGAGAAGGAAAAAACGCTACTTCACCGCACCAGCCGTCATGCCCATGATCAGGTAGCGCTCCAGCGCGATGCCGATGACGGCAAGCGGCGCGATGGCGGCGGTGGCAAGGGCGGCCATCGACCACCAGTTGATGCCTTGCGAGCCCGTCTGGCTGGCAACCATGACCGGGATTGTCTTGGCGTCCGTCGAGGTCAAAAGGGCGGCGAAGAAATACTCGTTCCAGCACAGCACCATCGCCAGGATGAAGGCTGCCACCATGCCTGGCAGCGCGATCGGCATGACGATGCGGAAAAAGGCGCCCCAGATCGACAGGCCGTCGACGAGGGCTGCTTCCTCCAGCTCGACGGGGATGGAATTGAACTGGTCACGCATGATCCAGATGACGATCGGCAGCACCATCAGCGTGTAGAGCAGGATCAGCCCGATACGCGTATCGAGCAGCCCGACTTCGCGGTAGAGCACCAGGAACGGCAAGGCCAGCACCACCGGCGGCAGGATCAACTGCGACAGGAAGAAGAAGGAGATGTCCTCGTTCTTGAACCAGGCGAAATGGTAGCGATAGCGGGTCAGGCCATAGGCGGCGAGGCTGCCGATAATGATCGCCAGGCTCGACGCCCCAACCGAGGTGATGACCGAATTCATGAAGCGCTTGAGGAACTCGTCGCGCACGGTCGATGTCTGGAAGATCGAGTCCGGCGACAGGCCAAGCGATCGCCAGCCTTTCCAATCCGGCTGGAAGTCGACAAACGGGATCAGGTGGCCCTGGGTGACATCCACCGCCGTCTTGAACGATGTGGTGATGGTCCAATAAATCGGAAACAGGCAGATGAAGCCCCAGCAGGCGAGCGCGCCGTAAATGAAGACGCGGCTGGCGACGAAGCTCGCCGGCGAGCGGATTTCGGATGCGACGTAGTCGGTGGTCTGAACGCTCATCTTGCCCTAATTCACATTGCGCACGAAACGGCTGGCGAATTTCAACAGCCAGGTCACGAACACTACGATGATGACGAGATAGGCCATCGCCAGCATGGTGCCGTAGCCGACATTCGAGCGGTCTCGGTACTCGCGGTAGATGAAGCTCGACACCGAATCGGTGGCGCCGCCCGGACCGCCCGAGGTGACCGTGATGATGATGTCGGCAAGCTTCAGCTTGAAGATGATGCGCAGGATCACCGCCGTTACCGACACCGGCAGCATCAGCGGGAAAGTGACCTGCCAGAAGGTCTGCCAGGCCGTGGCGCCATCGACACGTGCCGCCTCCAGCACCTCGCGCGACATCGCCTGCAGCCCCGCCAGCAGCATGATCATCATGAATGGAATGAAGGTCCAGGCGTCCAGCAGCATGATCGAGATGCGGGCGGTGATCGGGTTCGAGAAGAAGGCCGGGTCTTCCCAGCCGAGATGGCGCGCCAGCGTCGCCGCCGGTCCAAAGCGATATTCCATCAGCGACTTGCCGATCATCCACGAGACCGCAACGGGCGACAGCATCAGCGGCATCAGGAACACCACCCGGAAGAATTTTCGGGCACGAATCTGCGCGTTGAGCAGCAGCGCCAGGCCAAAGGCCACGACATATTCGACCAGCACCGCCAGCACGTAGAGGACCATGTTGAACAGGGCGTTGCGGTAGTAGGGATCGGCGAGCATCTGCCAGAAATTGTCGAGCCCGTTGAACCTGCGACCGCTAAAGGAGCTGAGGTTCCAGTCGGTGAGCGCGATGTAGAAGCCGAACAGCGTCGGGAAGATCACCATGGCGATGGTGAACAAAAGAGCGGGCAGCAGGAACAGCGCGCGCTGGCCGTCCTCGCCGCGTGTCAGAACCTGGCCGATGCCGATCGCCACGCCCCACAGCACATAGGCGTAGACCACGGGCCGCCATGTCTCGAAGCCGATCGTATCGACCTCGGTCTTGTAGAGGATCTGCAGCACGATCGTTGCCAGCAGGCCGAGCGTGGCAATCGCCATCAGCGCCCAGCCCAAACGCCGGCGGCCTGGCGGGATCAGATCATGGGGGGCGGCGTCTGCCGGCCACCGGGTCGCGGTCGAAGTCTGGTCAGCCACAAATCTCGCCCGTTTGGAAGGGAAGGCTGTGGTCCGGCGTTGCCGCCGGACCACGGTTCAAAGGCAGCTTACATGCCGAGCGAGGCCTTGTAGAGCTTGACCTGCTTGTCACGGCCGATCTGGTCGGTGAGCTTCTCCCAGGCGGCTGCGATGGCGTCGGCGCCTTCCTGCGCCTTCATCTTGCCGGCGAAGGTGTTGGCCAGGATATCCTCGGCGGCGCTGTAGTACTGGAAGATGCCGGGGATGCGCGGCTCGATTGCCGCGTTGGGATGGTTGTAGCTGTCGCCTTCCGACTTCAGGTACGAGGTGATGAAAGCCTCGTCGTAGCCGGCCGCCACCCATTCGGGAATGTCGAAATGGGAGTTGCGATAGGGCTGGAAGCCCGACGGATACATCGCCGTCCAGATCGACAGGTCCTTGCCGCCGAGATGGGCGGCCGCCGACCATGCCGCCTTCTTCTTCTTCTCGTCGCTATCGACGCGGGCCATGACATAGACGCCCCAGCCGAGATAGGCGCAGTTGGGCGAATAGTTCGGGCCGCTGGCGAGCTTCTCCCACTTGCCGGTCTTGGAGTTGTAGACGTCGTCGGAGCCCGGCAGGATCGAGAAGCCGGTGACGTCGCCGATAACCGAGCTATCGTTGGTCTTGACGTTCGAGCCGACGTCGCCCCACCAGGGGATCATCGAGCCGGTGCCGGCCAGGAACTGCTGGAAGGCGGTGGTGTTCGGATCGGCATTGATCTGGTCGGCGGGTTCCGACGGCAGGGCATCGATGACGTCCTGGATGGCGCGTACCCAGGCCGGATTGTTGACGCGCGGCTTCATCGTGTCGGCGTCGAACAGCCAGGCCTTGTCGTCGGGATGCTTGGCGTAGGCGGTGGCGCGGCTGCCGAGGAAGTAGAAGCCGAAACCGCCCCAGGGCTTGGGCGCGTCGAGATAGCCATAGACATCCTGGCCCTTGAACTTCTTGCCCTTGAGGAACTTGGTCACGGCCTGAACCTCTTGCCAGGTCTTCGGCACGCCCCATTCGCTCGTCGCCCCGCTATCCTTCCACTGCTTGGCAAGGTCGGCATCGGCAAACACGTCGGTGCGGTAGTTGAAGTTGTGCGTGTCGCCATCGATGGTAACCCGGTACTGCTTGCCATCCCAGGTGCCGACGGGTGGCTTGAGGTAGTTGACGAGATCGTCGAAGTCGATCTGTTTCTTGACCCAGTCGGGCATTTCCGAAGTCAGGCCCTTGCCGCAGACGTCGCCCTCGAACGGTGCGCCCATCTCGATGATGTCGAAATCGACGGTGCCGGTGGCGATCGACTGCTGCAGCCGGGCGTTGTAGTCGGCCTGCGCCAGGTCGATCCAGCTGATCTTGGCGCCGGTATAGGTCTCCCATGGCTTCAGGAAACCACGGAACAGCACATTGTGCAGGTTCTGGTTGTTGAGGCCCATGAAGGTGAGTTCGACGCCGGCGAACTCGCCTTCCTTGACATTGGCCTTGGTCGCCTCGAGGCAAAGCTCGCCGACCTTCTGGAAGTCGGCGTCGGTCGGCTGGCCTTTGCCAACCCCGGGGATCTGCAGGATTTTCGAGCGCAGTTCGCTTGCGGCGGAAGCCGGGCGCGTCAGGGCGCCAAGCCCGGCGCCGGATGCGGCCGCGATCGCGGCCATCGAGGCCGCGCCCTTCAATATGTCGCGCCTTGTCGCGCCGGCACGGACCAGTTTGTCGTAAAGACCTACTCGCATGGACTATTCCTCCCAGAACGTTAGTCATGAATCGAAGTGCCAATCGTGCCGGGCGCTGGCCGTGTTCAGAAGCGAAACCAGGACCCCAACCTGCGTCGCCTCGCGTTCCGTTTTTTCGGATAGAGTACCGGCGTTCGGATTGGCGCTCGTCACTATTCTCACAACCAAACGCCGTGTCAACGAGGACGGGTTTTTATCTATACGGGACCGACTTGCCCTGACCGGTCGCGTTGGTTAGCTTCTGCGCCTACGGCCAGTTGGAGCCGATGGGGGAACGATGGCTCAAGTCGCGATCAGCAATGTGGCCAAGGCGTTTGGAATCGTCAAGGTTCTGCACGAAGTCAGCGTCGACATTGCCGATGGCCAGTTCGTCGTGCTTGTCGGGCCGTCCGGTTGCGGCAAGTCCACGCTGCTCAGGATGGTGGCGGGGCTCGAGACCGTCTCCGGCGGCACGATCGCCATCGGCGATCGCGTCGTCAATCACCTGCCGCCCGCAAAGCGCGACATCGCCATGGTGTTCCAGAACTATGCGCTCTATCCGCACAAGACGGTCGAGCAGAACATGGCCTTCGCCCTCAAGCTGCGGAAAACCGACCCGGCCGTGGTGGCCGAGCGGGTCAAGCGCGCCGCCGACATCCTCGACCTCAGCCCCTATCTGAAGCGCTATCCGCGCCAGCTTTCCGGCGGCCAGCGTCAGCGCGTCGCCATGGGGCGGGCCATCGTGCGCAACCCGCAGGTATTCCTGTTCGACGAGCCGCTTTCGAACCTCGACGCAAAGCTGCGCGTGCAGATGCGCACCGAGATCAAGGAACTGCACCAGCGGCTGAAGACCACCACCATCTATGTCACGCACGACCAGATCGAAGCCATGACGATGGCCGACAAGATCGTCGTCATGCGCGACGGCCGCATCGAACAGGTCGGCGCGCCGCTGGAGCTTTTTGACCGGCCGGCGAACCTTTTCGTTGCCGGTTTCATCGGCTCGCCGTCGATGAATCTGCTCAAGGGTACCGGGCGCAAGGGCGGCGTCGACATCGCCGGGACGCTGTTCCCGGTCGCTCCGAACAACGCCGTCGAGGAGGGGCGCGCCGTCGTCTATGGCGTGCGCCCCGAGCATCTCGAGATCCATCCCGATGGAGTGCCGGCGAAGATTTCCGTGGTCGAGCCGACCGGCTCGGAAACCCTGGTCTTCCTGCGTTTTGGTGACGGCGAGATGGTGGCGCTGTTTCGCGAACGCCATGACTTCAAGCCCGGCGATACGCTGAAACTTCGGCCAAGGCTCGACCATATCCATCTGTTCGACGCCGAGACCGGCAAGCGTCTCTGATCTCAAACGCACTTCACGAGGACCATCATGCTCAAAGGGATCGATCCGTTGCTCAACGCCGACGTGCTCCAGGCATTGCGGGCGATGGGACATGGCGACGACCTGATCATCGCCGACACCAACTTCCCGTCCGATTCGGTCGCGCGCCGGACGGCGCTCGGTCGGGTGCTGCGCATCGATGCCTCGGCGGCACAGGTGGTGAAGGCGGTGCTGTCGCTTTACCCGTTGGACACGTTTGTCGACGACTCGGCCGCCCGCATGGAGATCGTCGGCAAATCCGACGAGATCCCAGCGGTGCAAAAAGAAGTGCAGAAGGAGATCGATGCCGCCGAGGGCAAATCCTGGCCGATGGTGCCGGTCGAGCGTTACGCCTTCTACGAGCGCGCCAAGCAGGCTTATTGCGTCATCCAGACCGGCGAACGCCGATTCTATGGCTGCTTTGCCTTCCGCAAGGGCGTCGTGCCGCCGGATGCGGAGTAGCGGCATGGCCTCGGGCAAGCCGATCGTCATCCTCGGTGTCTTCGTCGCCGATACGGCCTACAGGGCGCAGCGCCAGCCGCGCATGGGCGAAACGATCCTCGGCAACTCCTTCAAGCTGGGACCAGGCGGCAAGGGGTCGAACCAGGCGGTGGCGGCCGGCAGGTTGGGGGCCGACGTCACCTTCCTGACCCGGCTCGGGGTCGATGCCTTCGCCGAAATGGCCAAGCGGACCTGGAAGGATGCCGGCGTGAAGAGCGCCGCCATCGATACGCCGGACAGCTATACCGGTGCCGCCTACATCTTCGTCGAGGAGGGAAGCGGCAACAACGCCATCATCGTCAGTCCCGGCGCCGCCATGCTGATCACGCCGGACGATGTCGAAGCCAATGCCGAGCTGATCCGTGGTGCCGGTGTTTTCGTCACGCAGCTCGAACAGCCGATCGACGCCGCGCTGCGGGCGCTGGAGATCGCGCGCGGGGCAGGGGTGACGACCATTCTCAATCCGGCACCGGCGGCAAAGCTTCCCGACCGCGTCTACACGCTCTGCGACTATCTAACACCGAACGAGACCGAAACCGAGGAATTGACCGGGCTGAAAGTCTCCTCGGTCGATGAAGCGCGCGCCGCCGCCGGCAAGCTGCTGGAAAAGGGCGTTGGCACAGTCATCGTCACGCTCGGCGACAAGGGGGCGCTCCTGCACACGAAGGATCGCTCCGAGCATGTTTCCGCCATCAGCGCGGGGCCTGTGGTTGAGACGACGGGAGCTGGCGATGCGTTCAATGGCGGCCTTGCCGCGGCACTTTCGCGCGGCGTGGAGCCTCTGGAGGCGGTACGCTTCGCCTGCGCCGTTGCCGGCATTTCCGTGACCCGTCCAGGCACCGCACCGTCTATGCCGACAGTGCAGGAGGTCGAGGCGCTGCTGGCCAAGAGCTGAGGCAATTGCACGGGGCTCGCAGGCCACCCCGGAGGCCGGACTGTTCGGCCTCCGATGTCTCGTGTTCGATGGGCGTCGAGAAGCTACTGCTTGATATAGCAACGCTTCCCGGCATCGGGAGCGGGATCGCCGAAGGATTCATTGTCGCATTCGACGCCATCCCGGAACACGTCCTGCGTGAACCGGCCGCGCGCGCCATACCTGACCACCTTGCGGCCATAGAAATCGCAGAATTCGCCTTCGTCGGCACAGGCCACCCATCTCTCGCGGCGAGGCTCATCGTAACCGCCATCGGCTTCGCCACGACCGCGTAACACGATATAGCACGTCTTTTCGTGGCCGGGCGCAGGGTCGCCAAAAACGCGGGTTGAGCAGGGGACCGCGTCACGGTCGATAAAGCGCGATGTAGTGCGGCCCCCGTCGCCAAAAACCACTTCAGCCGGAAATGGCAGTCGGCAAATGCCGCCCTCCCTTGCACATCGCTGAAGCCGAGCAGCCGAAGCAGTGGCGGGAAAGATGGTGGAAGCAACCATTGTAAGGCCAGCAAGGCTTATGGCCGTGAACACCGTGCTCATCGAGGTGGTTGAGGCGATAGACACTGTAAGTCCTCCCGGGTCGTTCAGGCTGTATGGTTATGGTAGCCGGATTATCTCAGGCCAGGATATTTCAGAGGAGAATCAAGCGTTTTTTTAGGCGGAAGCGCAAGCCCCAAGCGGTTTGCCTGGCGCAAACGTCAGGCCAAGGGAGATATCTGTCAACGCAGGAGCCGAAACAGGCCGGCAGCCGACGTTCCGAGCTGACAGGAGGCAAATCTCATCCGGCACCACGATCATGGCCGCAAGCCCATGCATGGCAGATTGAACCCAGATTTGAAAGGTTCTGGATCACATCCGCATACATGCATCTTTGACAGACAACGTCGACATTTCTACTAAGCCAAGGGTTTGTGTCCCTTGAGAGAAATGGCGCGAGTGACGGGGCTCGAACCCGCGACCTCCGGCGTGACAGGCCGGCACTCTAACCAACTGAGCTACACCCGCGCATTGACGAGCACGTGTCAGCCGTGTTCGTCGTTGGGGCGCTGGATAAGGGGTTCGCTACCGGGTGTCAAGCGCACCAAACCATCATAACGCCAAACAGGAGAAGGTTTTTTGACAGCCGGCATTTTGTTCGCAAATCCGGCCTGCGAACAGGGCGCCTCGCGCTCATTTGGCCTTGCGAAGCAAGTCCCGACCGCTTAAAGGTCCGGCCCGGAGCGGGCGATTAGCTCAGTTGGTAGAGCGCTTCGTTTACACCGAAGATGTCGGCGGTTCGAGCCCGTCATCGCCCACCATATCTTTCCCCCAGTTGATGTTTTCCGGTTGCGGGCGCCACGAAATCGCCACGTCGACAACGGGCAATAGCTCACCTGTTGTCCTTCGTGCGGGCGGTGCATTGCTTTTTCACGGGTGAGCGGCATTTTCGCAGGAAGTTTTTTAGGCCTCGGGCGTTTATCTCAATAGAGATAGCCATTGCCGTGGAGCTACAGCTCCCGCCGGGGGCAACTGGGCCTCTCGGCTCGCGACCGCGGGTTTGTGGCTGCAGGTCAAGGGAAAATGCCCGTTCAAGCTTTCATTAACCGAATTGCCACGGCCGTCCCTGATCACGGCGTTCACGAATTCTTCCTTCAATTTGCGGGCTCCCAGTTGGCAGATCCCCGCCGCCGCGCAATTTTCAATCGCATGGCCGACAAGGGCGGCATCGAACATCGCTATTCCTGCTTCGCACCCGCTGGTGATCCTGAGGGGCTGAGCGTCGACCTGGCGGGTGTTTTCAAGCGCGGTGCGTTTCCGGGTACGGCCAAACGCATGGAAATGTATTCCACTGCCGCGCCCGCGCTGGCCGAGCGAGCATTGGAGCGACTCCTGGAGGGCGAAGACAGGAAAGGTGTCACGCATCTGATTGTCACCACCTGTACGGGCTTCTCCGCCCCCGGCATCGATCTGGACATAATCGCCCGATGCAATCTGCCCACCACCGTGGAGCGCACGATCATCGGCTTCATGGGATGTTATGCGGCAATCAATGCGCTCAAACTGGCGCGGCACATCGTCCTGTCGGAACCTTCGGCCCACGTTGTGATCGTCTGCATCGAACTCTGTACGCTCCATCTCAAGGAGACGGCCGATCTCGAAAAACTGCTGTCTTTCTCGCTCTGGGGCGATGGCTGCGCGGCCGCGTCGGTGACCTCCCGCCCGTTCGGCATCGGCCTGGACAGTTTTCACGCGATCGTGGACGCCGACGCCCGCGACTTGATGAGCTGGAGCTTGCACGACGACGGTTTCGACATGGTTCTGTCGGGGCAAGTTCCTGCTGCAGTCCAGAATGCGCTTGGCAAAGGGATCGGCGCCATCTTGGGAAACAGGATCGCCGCCAACATCGACCTTTGGGCTGTTCACCCGGGTGGGCGTTCCATTCTCGACGCCGTGGAGCGCGCGCTGGATCTTCCTCCCGATGCGCTGTTGCCGTCGCGCGATGTGCTTCGCGAAAACGGAAACATGTCTTCCGCCACAGTCATGTTCGTGCTGGAGCGGATGCTTCGCGGGTTCACGGATGATGACGTGGGCTGTGCAATGGCATTTGGCCCCGGCCTCACGGCCGAGACGATGATGTTCCACACCGCCGGCACTGCCTGACATGGCCACCGGTCTCGACAGCCGTCTTATCCAGCCGGAACTGCTCGATCATTTGCCTCCCGACGATCCCAGGGCGATTGGCTCCCGACGTGATCTGATTTGGATAAATTCGCTGATGTTTCAACATGCGATCATGTCCAACCTCCTGAAGGCCAGCGTGCGCGAGGGTTCGATCAGAATCTTGGAAGTCGGGTCCGGCGACGGTGCATTCATGCTCTCGGTTGCAAGGCGCCTCGCCACGAAGTGGATCGACGTGGAGCTGGTCATGCTCGACCAGGTTGACCTCGTCACCGACCGGCGGCGCGCCGATTTCGCGGCTCTGGGCTGGCGGGTTGAAACTGTTACCGACAATATCTTCGACTGGATCGCAAAACCCGGGGGTGCCGCCTACGACGTTGTCTCGGCCAATCTGTTCCTGCACCATTTTTCCGACACCGCCTTAAAGATCCTGTTCGAAGCCCTATGCCGTCTGGCGCCGGTATTCCTCGCCGCCGAGCCGAGCCGAAACATTGTCGCTTTAAAAGCATGCCCGCTCCTGCGCCTTGTCGGTGCAAACCAGGTCACCATGCACGATGCGGCGGCAAGCGTCCGCGCAGGTTTCGCTGGCAAGGAACTTTCCGGTTTGTGGCCTCTCGGTTCCGCGCAGCAGTGTGAAGAGCGCAGAATTGGCCCGTTTACCCACGCCTTCCGCGTTTTCCCCAAGGAAGGACTTGCGCGATGTACGATGCCATCGTCATAGGTGCCGGCCCAAGCGGCTCGTCGGCAGCATTGGCCTTGCGCGGCCAAGGTCGTTCTGTGGCCATCATCGAAGCAAGCGAGTTTCCACGCCGCAAGGTCTGCGGCGAATTCATGTCCGCGGTCAATCTGGAGCTGTTGGACCGTCTGAAGGCGGGCGTGGCGGTTCGTGCCAAGGCAGGGCCGGAAGTCAAGCGGGTTGGCTTGTTCGCGTCGGGCCCTGGCATCATAGCGGGCATGCCGCGCGCCGCGGGAAATGCTTTCGGGCGGGCGCTTGGACGGGACGTTCTGGATGGCATCCTCTTGGACACGGCGCGCAATGCCGGAGCCGACGTTTTTCAGCCGTGGCGCGCGGTGGAGATCGCCAGCAATGGCGATCGTGCCATCGTCCGGATCGCCAACAGGGAGGGTCAGACAAGCCTTAGCGGGCAGGTGGTGATTGCGGCGCATGGCTCCTGGGGGCAGGGCAGGTTGCCAACCAATCTCCAGAAGAGCAGCGCGGCATCCGATCTGTTTGGCTTCAAGGCCCATTTCAGGGGAGCGTCGCTCGCTCGAGACCTCATGCCGCTCCTGGTGTTTCCGGGCGGCTATGGTGGCATGGTGTGGGCGGATCAGGACAGGATATCGCTGTCGTGCTGCATACGCCGCGACGTGTTGACCAGGCTGCGCAAAGAGGGCGGTGCGATGTCCGCGGCCCAAGCCGTTCACGCGCACATACTGGCATCGTGTCCGGCCGCGGTTTCCACGATCGGCGACGCCAGCCTCGAAGGTGAATGGCTTGCCGCCGGTCCCATACGTCCGGGGATGCGCCCACGATTTGCCGACGACATATTTCGGGTCGGCAACATCGCCGGCGAGTCTCATCCCATCATCGCTGAAGGCATCTCCATGGCCCTGCAGTCCAGCTGGCTTCTCGCTGGCGAATTGGCAAGGTTCGAACAATGGGACCGCACGGCGCGCATCGCCGTCGGCAAACGCTATTCAAAAGCGTGGAGCCGGCAATTTGCCACTCGCATTCATGCCGCCGCACTGTTGGCGCGCATTGCCGTCCTCCCCAACTCTAATACGGCGATGAAGGCTTTCGTGGGTTGGTTCCCGAATAGCCTGACCTTAGGAGCCAGATTGTCCGGCAAGACAAAAGCCTTGCCTGCTCTCAGCCATCCGTAAGGGCATGAAGCCGGCCGGACGCTTGGAATTCGCTGAAGCGCTGGAGCCCGAATCGCAACTCAACAGGCAAACGCTTCTTGGCGTATGGCTGCCCGCTCACGGCGGCACCATCCGGAAATCCTTGCCCTCGGGCAGCAATTGCCCGCCGTCGACGACAATGGTGGTGCCGGTGATGTAGCTGGCGTCGTCCGAGGCCAGGAACAGGAAGGCGTTGGCCACGTCGCGCGGGCTGCCGAGCCGGCCGAGCGGGATCGAATCCTCCATGTTCTTGATATAGGCGGCGCCGCGATGCTGTTGGATGGCTTCGGTGCGGATATTGCCGGGTTCGACGCCGTTGACGGTGATGCCGTAGCCGGAGAATTCAAGCGCCGCCGCGCGAATGAAGCCGTTAATGCCTGCTTTCGTCGCCGAATAATGGCCGTGGCCAGGGCTGGTGACGTGGGGGCCGGTGATCGATGAGGTGTAGAGCATGCGGCCAGAGCGCTGCGCCTTCATCGGCACGAGGGCGGCGCGGCTGGCATTGAAAGTGCCGCGCAGGTTGACGGCCATGACGCGGTCCCAGTCGTCGGCGCTGGTGTTTTCGATCAACTGCCAGGGATAGATGCCGGCATTCTGCACGATGATGTCGAGGCGGCCGTGCTGTTTCAGCGAAAGTGCCACCGCGGCCTCGGCGTCGCTCATTTGCGAGATGTCGGTGCGGATGAAGGGGACGCCCAGTTCATCCGCACTTGCTTGCCCCGCCTCCGCCTCGCTGTCGGCCAGCACGAGCCGTGCGCCTTCTTCCGCAAAGCGCAGCGCGATGCCCTTGCCGATGCCGCGCGCGGCGCCGATGATCAGCGCTACCTTGTCTTTCAGTCGTCCTGTCATGCCAATCCTCGCCTCACGCCCTCTCACGCCAGTCTTTGGCGAATGGTTTGCTTGAATGCGTCGAGCAGCACCGCGGCCAGAACCAGCAGGCCGTGGATGACCTGGGTGAAATTGGCGGGCAGGCCCATCAGGTTGATCGCCGTGTTGATGGCCGAGAGCAGGAGCACGCCGGCATAGACGCCCGGCAAGGTGCCGACGCCGCCCTTCAGGCTGACGCCGCCGATAACCACGGCTGCAAAGGCATTGAACAGCAGGCCGACGCCAAGATTGGCGGTGGCGCCGGAGGTGCGGATCGCCAGCAGCCAGCCGGCGAGCCCTGCGATGGCGCCGGCGAGCACGAAGGCGATGATCAGGTTGCGGTTCACCCGGATGCCGGCGCGGAAGGTCGCGGTTTCATTGCCGCCGATCATCACCAAGTGCCTGCCGAACGGCGTCTTGGCCATGATCAGCGAGAAGACCACGAAACAGGCCACCGCGATCCAGGCGGTAAGCGGCAGGCCGATCAGGCGCTGGATGCCGAACCACCGGATGGCGGGTGCCAGATCCTGTGCCGAGCGGCCGCCCGAAATGACCAGCACGAGGCCGCGTACCCAGATGTAGGAGGCGAGCGTGATGATGAAGGCGCTCATCTTGACCTTGACCACAAGATAGCCGTTGAAGGCGCCGATGAGGCCGCCGACGGCCAGCGCCAGCAGCAGCGAGACCGGAACCATCAGCCATTCCGGGTGCAATTGAACACCGAGGCCGATGCCCGAGGAGCAAAACAGGATGCCCACCGCCATGGCGCTGAGTGCGGCGACGGATTCGACCGACAGGTCCATGTGGCCGGCAATGATGACCAGCGCCAGGCCGATCGACATGACGCCGAGCACGCTCGACGCCTCGATGATGTTGGCGAAGATGCCGAGTTGGAAATAGTTCGGGATGAACAGCGAGAAGACGACCAGGACAAGGAGCAGCATGAACCAGACGAGGTTGTCGAGGACGAACTCCAGGGCGTGACGCGTGCGAGGGTTCATGTGTCGATCCGGTTGGCATGCGCAATCAAGGCCGCAGCGAATTGTCTGCGTCTCGTTTCATGCGGGCAGGGATGGGCTCCGGGCCAGGTATGGCCCGGAGCGTTCAGGCGACATGCCTATTCGACCGACTTGACCGTATCGGTCGGCGGCTTCTGGTTGCCCCAGAAGGCCGGGTTGTCGACGTTCTCCTTGGTGATGGCGGCACCCGGAATCTTGATGTTCGGGCCCCACGCTTCCTTGGTGACGGTCGATTTCAGGCCAAGCACGTCGTATTCGCCGGGCTTGATCTCTTGCTTCTTCGCGACCTTGTCCATGAACATGGCGACGGCCGCGGCCTGTGCGTAAAGCGGCTGCTCTACTTCGACATTGAGCCAGCCCTTGCGGATCAGGTCGAGGCCGACCGGCGCGCCGTTCGAGCTCATCAGCATCACGTCGCCCGGCTTCTTGCCGGCGGCCTCTAGCGAAGCGACGGCGGCGACCGACAGGTGCGCGGCATGGCTGAAGATCAGGTCGATGTCGGGATTGGCCAGCATCTGGTCGGCAACGATGGTGCCGGCATTGCTGGCCTCCCATTGCATGGCCGGCAGCGAGATGATCTTGACGTCCGGGAACGCCTTCATCTTCTCTTCAAAACCCTTCTGGATGTCGAGCGTGTAAGGATCGCCGGGGTCGCCAAGCACCTGAAGGACCTTGCCCTTCACCGAGCCGTTCTTGGCTTTCAGAAGCTTTTCGGCCTGATCGGCGGCGACATAGCCGATCTCGACGGTACCCGCGACCGACGTGAAATCGGACGGTGTCGACGTGATCTGGCGATCGAATTCGACCACCGGAATGCCGGCGGCGCGGGCGGCCTCGATCGATGGTTTCAGCGCATTGAAATCGACGGCGGCCAGGATGATCGCCGCCGGCTTCAGCGCGATCACGTCGTTCATCTGCGATTGCTGCGCGTCGGTCTTGTTGTCGGCGTTCAGCGTCTTCATCTCGTAGCCGGTCTGTTTCAGGAACAGCTCCAGCGCGCTCACCGATCCGGTTTGGAACTCGTCGAGCAATGTCGGCACCAAGTAGTAGACAATACCCTTGGACTGGGCGAATGCCGGCGTGAGCGTGGCAAAGGCCAGTGCCAGGATACCGAAGACAGCAAGAAGTATTCGCTTCATGTCGTTGGCTCCCTGTTAAGCCGGACCCCTCTTTGTCCCTCAGCCCGCCGGTCCGGCACCGGCAAGCGTCTCCCCGGTGATCATGTTGATCACCGCATCGGGACTTGTCTTGTTGCGTGCGACATCGCCCGCCACGACGCCTTGCCGGATCACCACGATCCGGTCGGCGACCTGAAAAGCCTGCTGCATGATGTGGGTTATGATGACGACGCCGATACCCTGGCTCGCCACTTGGCGGATCATGTCGAGACCGCGCCGCGTCTGTTCGACGCCAAGTGCGGCGAACGGTTCGTCGAGCAGCACGAGTTTGCCGCCCCAGTGGACGAAGCGGTTAAGCTCGATGGCCTGGCGCTGGCCGCCCGAGAGGTGCTCGACATTGGTGCGCAGTGAAGGAATGCGGGTACCGGCGCTGGCCAGCGCCTTGCCGACGACAGCCTCCATGGCGCGTTCGTCGAGCACGGGAATGCCGAGCACCTTCCTCGTGATCTCGCGGCCCATGAAGAAATTGGCCACCACGTCGACATTGGTGCAGAGCGACAGGTCCTGGTAGACGGTCTCGATGCCGGCCGCCTTGGCTTCCGCCGGCGAACGGGCCAGGAACTCCTTGCCCTCGAACAGCATGCGGCCGGATGTCGGTTCGAGACCGCCCGCAATGATCTTGACCAACGTCGACTTGCCGGCGCCGTTGTCGCCGAGCAGCGCCACCACCTCGCCCTTGCCGATGGAAAAGCTGATCCCCTTCAGCGCTTCGATCGCGCCATAGTTCTTGGTCACGTTGTCGAGCACCAGCAGGGGTTCGCTCATGCGGCAATCTCCCTGGCCGAAAGGATGTCGCGGCCGCGCTCGCGTTCGGCGGCGAACATCTGGCCGAAGCGTGGCGACAACACCCCTGAGACGGCGAGTGCCGCCGCGCCGCGCAGCACGGCATGCTGGCCGCCGCTGGCGACGATGACACGCGGCGTCTTGCGATCAGCGCGAGCCGAAACCGAATTGTGCAGCGGTTCGGCCGCGTCCGCCAGGCGTTCGAGCAACTCCGACGCCGCCAGGCCGCCGAGCACGACCGTCTCTGGGTCGAAAAGGTTCTCGATGATGGCGATGGCATTGCGGAAGATCGGGCCGACCTGCGCCACCCAATCGGCGTCGCCGCCGGCCCGGCGGCCCCGCGCTTCGAGCGAGAGGTAGCGCTCGAGGCAGCCGCGGTTGCCGCAGGGGCAAAGCTCGCCATCAGGGACCACGGGAATGTGGCCGATCTCGCCCGCATTGCCCCAAGCGCCGCGCAGAACGCTGCCGTCATGCATCATGGCGCCGCCGAGCCCAACGCCGAAATAGAGATAGTAATAATCGGAATGGCGGGCTCCGATGCCATAAAGCCTCTCGCCCATCGCGGCGGCGGCCATGTCGCTCTCGAAGAACGCCGGCAATCCCGTCGCGGCCGTCAGCCGTTCACGCAGCGCCACGTGCTTCCACCCGGTCATCGTGGTCGGGCCGACAAAGCTCATGGAGTCCACGTCGAACGGACCGGGAAGCGCCATGCCGATGCCGATGACGCGGCCGCCGGGCCGCTTGCCCGTCAGGTCGCGAACCATGGCGCCAATCTGGTCGAACGCATGATCAGGCGCCGCGTTGGGGGCTTCGCGGCGTGAACTCTCGATAACGTCGCCGCTGAGATTGATCAGTGCGGCGTCTATTCCAAGCGGCGTCAGGTGGATGCCGACGGCATAGCCGCCTTCCGGGTTGATGCGCAGCGTCGCGGGTGGCAGGCCACGGCCCTTCGGCTCTTCGCGTACGGACAGGATGTAGCCCTGTTCCTCCAGTTCGCGAACGATGGTCGACACGGTCTGGACGGTGAGCCCGACATGCCTGGCGATGTCGCTACGTGCGATCGGGCCATGACGGCGGATGGACTCCAGCACGATGCGCCGGTTGTACGGCCGCCCGAACTCCTGATTGGTCCCCCGCAATGCCATGCCTTGCGCCCTCACGTGACGTAAGGTTCGCATCAAATATTTATTCAGTCAAATGGAATTCAAAAATAATCGGAGCGCGGACGGAACTGAAGATCCGTGGTGTCTCATCCTCGGTGGATCAGCGATGAGGCGGGAGACTGCCTGGTGAGGGAGAGGCGTCGCTCGGCCGGTGGCTCGGGATTCAGCTGGCGGGCGAGCGGTTGCCCTTGTCAGAGATACTGCGCGACTTTCCTTCCGACGGTCAGAAAGCGTAGCGGATCGATCGCCTCGCCATTGTGCCGCACTTCATAGTGAAGATGCGGGCCAGTCGAGCGTCCGCTGCTGCCGGTCTTGCCGATGATGGCGCCGGCGTCGACTTTTTCGCCTACCGTCACGTCGATCTCGCTGAGATGTCCGTAGCGCGTGGCAAAACCATTGCCATGGTCGATCTCGACCATACGGCCATAGCCGCCATTCCAGCCGGCCTTGGTGACGACGCCGGGCGCTGTCACCCGCGCCGCCATGCCGATGGGCGCCCTGAAATCCATGCCCGAATGCAGCGCGGCCGTGCCGAGAAGGGGATCGGTGCGCACACCGAACGGGCTGGTGACGGAGTGGCCGGGGGCGGGATTGGCAAGCGGCAGCCGGCGCGCTTCCTTTTTCAGCTGGTCGAGCGTGTCCAGCGCCTCGTCCAGCTCCTTGACCTTGCTGTCGAAGATCATCGACGAGTTGAGCGGGATCAACGGTCCGCCGACATCGCTTTCGTTCTTGCCGAAATCACTGTCGACCGGCAGTCCGGCTGCCTGCAGCGCCTGCTGGATGGCATCCGCGCTTTTGTAGGCATTGTCCGCGAGCGTGCTGATGCGGCTGAGCTGCTCATTCTCGATGGATTTCAGCGACTGGTTGATCGAGACGAACAGCTTGTCGGCACGATCTGCCGCTGAATCGCTGGGCAGCGGATCGGTGCGGGTCGACCACAAGGAGAAGGGCCTGGTGTCGGCGGTGCCGAGGTCGGCGCCCAGGCTGGCAACCACGTAGGTCTGCGCGGGCTGGTTGATGCTGCCGGTCACCTCGGCGCGCTTGTCCGTCTTGGCGGCCGCGGCTGGATCGTCGGCGGGTACCGCTCCGGCGTCGTTTTCGGCGCGTTGGAGCAGCGGGCCGAGACGGCCATGCCGCTGACTGAGCTGCGTCTGGCGCTGAAGCAGTTCGCTGACCTTGGTTTCCATCAATTGCTGGTCGAGCAGCTGCCTGCTGGTGATGCGGTCGACCTGGGCTCGAAGCGCCGAAATGCGGTCCTCGTACGCCTGCTGCATCCGCGCCTGGCGTGCGGTGGTGGCGCCGATCAGGTCGTCGCGCAGCACGAGATAGGATGTGGCCAGGAGGTAGCCGATGGCAATGGCGGCGAGTGCTGAACCGATGAATGCCGCCAGCCAGGGGCGGACCGTGAAGTGCCTGATCTCGTTGCCTCGGGCGATGATGACCGTATGTGGTTCCTTGCGCCTGCCGAAGACTGCGGACTGACCGGTTGCGTTCACGGGACCAAGCTTTCGTTTACGACACCACGAGAGCTTGATTACACATTATTAGGGTTAACAAAGGATTGCCCTATCGGCCGCGCGGCGCCGAATGGACGCAGCGCGGGCACGAGGTTGCGCGAAAATCTCCAGGACGCGGACCCTATGCCGCGGAATCGTTGGCGATGAACACTCATGTTCTGTCGGGAGCATCCAGTAGCTCGCAGAGCAAGGCTCGGGTTTCTTAACTGTCTTCGATTGCATTTAGTTGACGCTTTTCGAGTAAAGGCGTGTTGGTATTTGGGATTCACCGTGGCGGTAGGAATGCTGGACGATCTGGTTGGCAAGATCCTCGACAAGATTTCGGGCACCAGTCTGCTGGCGACCGGGCTTTTGCTGCTGACGGCCTTTGTCAGCGCCCTCGTGGCCTATTGGCGCACGGTCGAGGAGAAGAGCTGGAAGGAGTTTTTCGAGTTCGTCATCCCGCATGAGGTCATCACCCATCCGTCCGCGAAGGCCGACCTGCTGTTCTGGGTCACGAAGAAGGCCCTGATGCCCTTCCTGATGCTGCCCGCCGGAATCGTCTTCGTCACGGCGGTGGGCTACGGGACCAACTGGCTGTTTTCCACACTGTTCCAGTTCCAGCCGCCTCTGATCGAGGGGCCGGCAGGGCCGGTGACGGTGCTGATCTTCACCGTCAGCATGCTGCTTGCCTACGACATTTCCTATTATCTCTATCACGTCGCCCAGCATCGCTATCCGCTGCTTTGGGAACTGCACAAGGTGCATCACTCGGCCGAGGTGATGGTCGGGATCACCAAGGACCGGGTCCATCCGCTCGACGAGTTGATGAACCGGGCCTGGGACGGCCTCATCGTGGGGCTCTGCTTCGGCATCTGGTCGCTGATTTCGCTGAACCTTGTCGAACTGACCGTTTTTGGCGTCAACGTCTATGTCATGCGCAACATCCTGATGATGGATTTCGTCAGGCACACGCATTTCAAGATCTCGTTCGGCCCGCTCAACAATTTGATCCTGTGTCCTCATTGGCACCAGTTGCATCACAGCACCGATCCGCGCCACTACGACAAGAACTTCGGGCTGCTCTTCTCGTTCTGGGATCGGCTCTTTGGGACATTGTGTGTGCCGAGGCCCGACGAGGACTTCAAGTTCGGGCTGGTTGACCGCGATGTACGTGACTACCAGTCGCTCGCCGGCCTTTACGTCATGCCGTTGAAGCGGATGTGGGGGCATATCGCCAGGCGCATCCGGCCCGGAAAATCACGCTCACGCACCTCGCGATCCTCGGAAGGGACACGGCCATGAACGCTCCCGTTGTGCTCGCCATCCCGCGGACACGCACCTTCGAAATCGTGACATCGGCGGTGCGCCTGGCCGAGATCGCACCGGCCTGGAGCGCGCTCTGGCAGCGGGCCGGCGGGCTTGTCTTCCAGCACCCGGACTGGATCGCGGCCTGGTGGCGAACCACCCCGCATCAGGAACGGCGCGCGCTCAGGATTGGCCTTGCCTGGAACGGCGACCGGCTCGACGGCGTGATAGCGCTCGCGACCTTCAGGCGCTCCGGCATCCGCATACTCGAATGGGCAGCGAAGGATCACAGTGACTATGGCGACGCGCTGGTTGCACCTGACAGCGACCCGCGGGCGATCTCCCGCCTCTGGCAGCATGTTTTTGACCAGGGCGGCTTCGACCTGATCTATCTCAACCGTCTGCTGCCGGATGCCGGTGTTCATGCCCTGCTGGAACCGGCCCATGGCAAGGCGCTTCGGCCCAACCACCGCACTGAAATCAGCTATCGTGTCGGCGGCTCCTGGCAGCGTGGGGCGGAATGGTTCGAGACGTTGTCCAAGAAGGGCCGGCAGAACTATCGTCGTGGCCGCAAGTTCATGGAAGAAAGCGGTGCATTGCGTTTCCGGCTGCTGGATGCGGATGAGCCGCGCGAGCCGGTGCTCGAGCGGGTCGCGACGTTGAAACGCCTCTGGCTTGCTCGCCATGGTCGCGCCTCGGATCTGTTCGACAAGGGCTCGCCCGTTCTCGCCGCGCTTATTTCGGTGCTGGCCGACCTCGGGCTGTTGCGCATCTTCGTGCTGGAGCTTGACGACAAGATCGTCGCCGTCTCGATCAATTTCGAGCAGCGCGGCACGATGATGGCTTTCGTCACCACCTATGATCCCGAATACGAGCGCGCCTCGCCGGGTATGGTGCTGATGATGGACTATATCCAGTGGTCGTTCGACCGTGGCCTTGCCACGATTGATTTTCTCTGCGGCGGCGAGGATTTCAAGCGGCGCTTCGCCACGCAATCAGTCACGCTGTCGTCGATGATGGGCGCGCGCGGCTTGCGTGGCCATCTTGCCGCGCTGGCCGATCAAGTGAGCCATGCTTCGAAATCCTGGAGGACGCGGCGGCAGCCGAAGGCTGAGGCCCCTGACGAGTAGCGTCATAATTGTCGATTGCTTTGGTGGGCTTTGGCGACGTTCAGAGCGCGCGAACGGCTTCCAGCACGGCCTCGGCATGGCCCTTGACGCGGACCTTGCGCCAAATCCTGGCGATCCGTCCGTCGCGTCCGATCAGGAACGTCGCGCGCTCGACACCCATGTATTTGCGGCCATACATCGATTTCTCGACCCACAGATGGTAGGCCTCGATCACCTTGCGCTCCTCGTCGGCGGCAAGATCGATGGTGAGATCGTATTTCGACTTGAACTTGTCGTGTTTCTTGGCGCTGTCGGGCGACAGGCCAATGACGACGGCGCCGGCCTTCTCGAATTCCGGCTTCAGCTGTGAGAAGCTGATCGCCTCTTGCGTGCAGCTTGTCGTGTCGTCCTGTGGATAGAAATAGAGCACCACCGGCTTGCCGGCGGATGCCGCCAGGCTGAGCGATCCGCCACCGTCCCGCGGCAGGTCGAATTGCGGCGCGGGATCGCCTACGTCGAGGTCGGCCATATCGATGCCCTTGTTTGAGGTTACGCGCGAAGCCACACCGATATAGTGTCGAGCGGGGATTCGTCCACGAGCGAATTGGTACAACGGAAGATTGCGTGGATCAGGAGCAACCGCAGCACGAGAAGATCAGGTTCAGGCGGGACGAGATCACCGACCTGGGGGCTTTGCCGTCCGCGTGCCGCGTCCCGCCTCTCGGTCAGGCTGCCATCGGCCGCGGCGTTCGCATCCTTTCACGCCTGTTTGCCGGCCTGGTCGCGTTCATGCTGCTGGTCGCGGTGACCGTCTATCTCATCGGCCTTTCCGGCATCGGCTCGGACCGGCTGCGCGTCGAGGCGGAGAGCGCCATAGAGAGGCTGGCGGGCGTCGACGTCAATGTCGCGGTCGGGCCCGCGCGCATTACGCTCGACAGTTCGAGCTTCGTCGCCCTCCAGGTGAGCGATGTCAGCCTGAAGACATCAGACGGCAAGCCGATGGCGGATGCCGGTCGCGTGCGCTTTGGCGTGCGTCTGGTGCCGCTGCTATGGGGTGAGGTGCGGCTGACCAGTGCCAGGATCTCCGATGCCCGTGTCGTCATGGCGGCGATGCCGTCCGGCGGCGACTGGACCGCGGCGCTGCGCAACCAGGACGGCCTCGTCGATCCGGAGAAACTGTCGGACGCGGTGTTCGGCAATATCCATCGCGCGCTCGATGCCGTGCGGGAAGATTCGATGCGCCGGATCGATCTCAGCAATGTCGAGTTCGTGCTGCCCGACGCCGGATCGATCAAGCTGGTCAAGATCGCCGACGCCACCGTGGTTCAGTCGGGGCCGGGGGGCATGAAGTTCACCGCCGAGGCGGATGTCGACGGCAGGACAGTCACGGTTGCCGCCGCCGCCATCCGCGATGTCGCGGCGCACCGGGTAACAAGCCTGGATGCCAGCATCAATCTGGCGGATGCCGGCGCCGCCGCTGCCGGCTCCGGGAAGCTTGGTGCCGTCGCGTTGAAGCTGACGGGATCGGAAGGCTCAGGCACCACCGCATCACGCCTGGCCGCCGCCCTTTCATCCACCGGCTCGGTGCTCGATCTTGGCGCGCGCGGGCTGCTGCCGGCGGATGCCGATGTCAATGCGACGCTTGTCTACGGCTCCAACAAGATCCAGGTGGACAGGTTGCTGCTGAAAACCGGCCGGTCTTCATTCGATTTCGGCGGCTCGATCGGGCCGAAACCGGCAACCGGGGTAGCGGGTGAGGAACCCTCGTACCGTTACGATTTGACCAGCGACGGTTCGACCTTGGCACCGTCGGAATCGCCTGAACCCGCATTGATCTTCCTGGCGCGGATTGCTGGCGTCTATCAGCCGCAAAGCCGTAAACTGGTGGCCGAGCAGATCGCGGTTCGGTCCTCTGGTTCCGGCGAGGTGCTTGGTACCTCAACGGTGGAATTCGTTGACGGCAAGGCTCCCGGGATCAATCTGGCGCTCAGCGTCCATGACATGCCGGTCTCGCACGTCAAACAGCTTTGGCCATGGTTTTCGGCGCGCAATGCGCGGCTCTGGGTGCTGAACAATTTGTTCGGCGGCCGCGTGGTCGACGCCAATCTCCAGTTCCAGGTGGTGCCGGACCGCCTCGGCAATGGGGTACCGCTTTCCGCCGACGAGGTCTTCGGCCGCTTCCAGATCGAGGGGGCGCGCTTCGACACGGCCGGCCGCATTCCGCCGATCCGCGACGCGGTGGGCGTCGTCGGATTCCACGGCAACGACGTCGACATTTCATTGTCCTCGGGCACCGTCTTCATGCCCAGTGGCCGCGTGGTTGCGGCCAGCAACGGGACATTGACCGTCAAGGCGGCCAACCGCCCGCCGGTCATCGGCGCTCTCGATATCGACGTTGCCGGCGATGCGTCCGCTGTCGCCGAACTTGCATCCTATGAACCGATCAATGCCATGCGCCATGTCGGCCTTCTGCCGGAGGATCTTTCCGGCAGCGTTACCGGCCACGTCAAGGCGGACATTCCGCTGCAGTCGGGCGTCGATACCGCGAAGCTCGATTGGCTGGTGTCGCTCGACTATACCGGCCTGTCCTTGGCCAAGCCGTTCGAGGGACAGGCCGTAACCAATGCCGATGGCTCGATCACCGTCGACCCGCAAAAGGCTGTCATTTCGGCTAAGGCATCGCTGAATGGCATTCCGGCCGAACTCGATCTGGTCGAGCCGCTGGCCGATGACGGGCCGGCGCGCAGCCGCAAGGTAGCCCTGGTGCTCGACGACAAGATCCGCGCCGCCGCCATGCCCGGCCTGACGCCGCTGCTTGGCGGAACGGTGAAGGTCGCGATCGACAAGAGCGGCAACGGCAACCAGAACGTCTCGGCCGACCTGACCAACGCCAGGCTGGACATTCCCTGGGCCGGCTGGAGCAAGGGGGCGGGGGTTCCCGCCAGCGCCACATTCGTCATGACCAAGTCCGGCGACACCACGACGCTGTCCGACTTCGAGCTCGACGGCAAGACGTTCTCCGTCGACGGCAGTATCGTGCTGGTCAACGGCGCCTTGTCTTCGGCCAAGTTCAACAAGGTCACCTTGAACAGGGGCGACGACGTGGCTGTTTCGGTCAAGCGATCGGGCAAGGGCTACGCGGTCGACATCAATGGCAATGCGCTCGACGCTCGTTCGCTCATCAAGCAATTTACGTCCGATGTGGACACCGCAACGAAGACGACGGGAACAGACGACATTTCCGTCAGCGCCGATGTCAATCAGCTGACCGGTTTCCACGATGAGCAACTGTCCAACCTGAAGCTCGACTACAGTGCGGCCGGTTCAAGGGTGAACGGACTGAAGGTGAGCGCGACGGCGAGTTCCGGCGCCGCCATCGCCATCAGCAACACCACCGGCGACGGCAGACGCTCGCTCAACGTGCAGTCGGCGGACGCCGGCGCCATCCTGCGGTTCCTCAACATTTATGAGCACATGGAAGGCGGCGCGATCACATTGGCCCTGTCGGGAGCCAGCGATGGACCGATGAAGGGCAAGGTCGACACCAGCAACTTCTTCGTCGTCAACGAACCCAAACTCGCCTCCATCGTCTCGACCACGCCGGCCGGCGATAGCCGCAGCCTCAACCAGGCGGTGAAGGGCAAGCTCGACACGTCGCGAGTGAAGTTCGAACGGGGTTACGCCGAGATCGACAAGGGTAGCGGCTACCTGAAGCTGACCAATGGCGTGCTGCGTGGCCCGCGCATCGGCACGACGTTCCAGGGCATCCTCTACGACCAGAACAACAATATGGACATGACCGGCACCTTCATGCCGGTCTACGGCCTCAACCGTATTTTCGGCGAACTGCCCATCGTCGGCGCGCTTCTGGGCAATGGCCGCGACCGCGGCCTGATCGGCGTCACCTACCGGCTCAGGGGCAATGCCAACAAGCCGGTGCTCGACGTCAATCCGCTGTCGGTGATCGCGCCGGGCATATTCAGGTCGATCTTCGAGTACCGGTGAGGGTCCTCAGGCCGGCCGCACCAGGATGTGCTTTTTCCTGCCCAATGAAAGCTTCACGACATTTTCCGGACTCAAATCCTGAAGCGTGACCAGTCGACGGTCGTCGCTTACCGGCTGGTCGTTCAGGCGCACGGCGCCACCCTGGACGTGCCGCCTTGCCTCGCCATTGGACGATGCCAGCCCCGCGCTGACCAATAGCGACAGGATGCCGACGCCGGATTCGAGCGCGGCCCTGTCCGTCTCGACCGTGGGCAACGTGTCGGCGAGAGCGCCTTCCTCGAAGGTCTTGCGCGCCGTCTCGCTGGCCTGTTCGGCGGCCGCGCGGCCGTGCAGATGGGCGGTGATCTCCGTTGCGAGGATCTTCTTCGCCTCGTTGATCTCGGAGCCACCCAGCCGCTCGAGCCGTGCGATCTCGTCCAGCGGCAGCGTGGTGTAGAGCTTCAGGAAACGGCCAACGTCGGCATCCTCGGTGTTGCGCCAGTACTGCCAGAATTCGTAGGGGCTCAACATCTCTGGATCGAGCCAGACCGCGCCCGAGGCGGACTTGCCCATCTTGGCGCCGGACGAGGTGGTGAGCAGCGGCGTGGTCAGTGCGTAGAGTTGCGCATCCTCCATGCGGCGGCCGAGATCGATGCCGTTGATGATGTTGCCCCATTGGTCGGAGCCGCCCATCTGCAGACGGCAGCCAAGGCGCTTGTAGAGTTCGACGAAATCATAGGCCTGCAGGATCATGTAGTTGAATTCAAGGAACGACAGCGATTGCTCGCGGTCGAGCCGCAACTTGACGGAATCGAAAGCGAGCATCCGGTTGACCGAAAAATGCCGACCGACATCACGCAGGAAATTGACGTAGTTGATCTCCATCAGCCAGTCGGCATTGTTGACCATCACCGCGTCGTTCGGACCGCTGCCGAATTTGAGGTAGGGCATGAAGTTGCGGCGGATACCGGCCAGGTTGTCGTCGATGTCCTGGGGCGTCAAAAGTTTGCGCGCCTCGTCCTTGAAGGACGGGTCGCCGATCATCGAGGTGCCGCCACCCATCAGCGCGATCGGCCGGTGTCCGGTCTGCTGCAGCCAGTGCAGCATCATGATCTGGATCAGCGAGCCGGCATGCAGGCTCTTGGCCGTGGCGTCGAAGCCGATATAGGCCGTCACGGTTTCCTTGGCGAAGATAGCGTCGAGGCCGGCATCATCCGAGGTCTGGTGGATGAAGCCGCGCTCGCTCATCGTGCGCAGGAAATCGGATTTGAAGGCAGGCATGTTTTCTTTCCCGAAAGCGTACGCCCGGTCCGTCGCGGGCATATGTGAACGCGCGCGTTTAGCACTCAAGTGGCATCAGCAAAAGTGGAATCCGGTTTTGCGCCGGATCGCGCGCCAACCAAGAGTTCGCGATCAGCAAAGGCGGAACCTGGTCTTGCTGCCCGCGGATGGCAATTGCGAATCCTTGCCTCATTCATGCCGCTGGCGTAATGAGGCGCCGCGCAAGGGCAGCGCCCGCACGCCGCGACGGGGTCGTCCCGCAGATCAGATCCGGAAAGCTCCCGCGATGAACAGAAACTACCTCTTCCTCTTTCTGTTCAGCTTGCTAATGAGTTTCAGCGGCTTGGCGAGCCTTCCGCCGATCGACCGCGACGAATCCCGTTTTGTCCAGGCGACCAAGCAGATGGTCGAAACTGGCGATTATATCGACATTCGCTTCCAGGATGTCTCACGCTACAAGAAGCCGATCGGCATCTACTGGCTACAATCGGCAGCTGTCGCATTGAGCGGCGAGGGCGCGGCCGCGCCGATCTGGGTGTACCGCCTTGTCTCGATGCTCGGAATCGCGCTCGCTGTTCTGGGCATCGCCTGGACGGGCACAAAAATGTTCGGCGCCAATGCCGGCCTTGCCGCCGGCCTGATGATGGCGGCGATTTTCGCGACCGCCTTCGAGGGACGCGACGCCAAAACCGACGCCATGCTTCTGGCCTGCTGCGTGGCCGCGCAGGGCGCGCTGGCGCAGGTCTATCTGGCGGCGCGCCGCAACGAGCCGGTGGCGGGCCATCTGCCGTGGATATTCTGGTTCGCGCAAGGCGTGGGGATCCTCATCAAGGGGCCCGTGGCTCCGCTCCTGTCGCTGCTGACGGCGGCGGCCCTGATTGCTTTCGAACGCGACTGGCGCTGGCTTTTGAAGCTGAAATTCGTGCGCGGCGTGGCGCTGGTATTGCTCATCGTGCTGCCCTGGGTCGCTTTTATCGGCTGGAAGAGCGGCGGCGCCTTTTTCCAGGAAGCCGTTGGCAAGGATATGCTGAACAAGGTCGCTTCGGGCGAGGAATCGCACGGCCTGCCACCGGGTTTCTACATGTTGACCTATTCGCTGTTCATGTGGCCGTTCGGCCTGATCGCGGTCGGCGCCGGGCTGCAGGCCCTCAATCGGGTGCGTGACGATTTCAGGCTGCGCTTTTGCCTGGCATGGTACATTCCGTTCTGGCTCGTGTTCGAACTCATCCCGACCAAGCTGCCGCACTACGTCCTGCCGGCCTATCCCGGCATGGCGCTGCTGATCGGCTGGCTGCTGACATTGCAGCCGCAGGACGCCAATGCGCCGCTCAGACCCTGGCAGCGGTGGCTGTGGTGGTCGACCGCATTCGGTCTGGTGGTGGTCAGCCTCGGCCTGGCGGCGGTCTGTATCGGGGCACCGATCTACCTTACGCACAGCTTCTCGTGGTGGAGCATCCCGGCGGCAGCGTCAGCGCTTTGCGCCGGCTACCTCGCCTTCTCACGGCAGTTGCAGGTGCCGCTGCCCCGTATCGGCGCAACCGCCGCCTGTGCGGGCATCACCTATGCCTTGCTGTTCGGTGTCATCGCCCCGTCCCTGAAGCCGATCTGGCTGAGCCCGGCGATCAAGGAAGCCGTGCGCGCCAACAAACCTTGCGACACGACCGTGCTGGCCTCGGCGCGCTATCAGGAGCCTAGCCTGGTATTCCTGGTCGGCACGAAGACGGTGCTGACCGATGTCGGTGGCGTGGCGGAGCATCTGCTCGCCGATCCTGCTTGCTCCTTGGGCCTGGTGCCGATCGGTGACGAACAGAAATTGAATGGCATGCTGTCCGTGCAAGGCAAGTCGGCCAACCGCGTCGCCGAAGTCGACGGCCTCAACTACTCATCGGGAGACAAACTGTCGCTCGGTCTTTATCGTGTGAGCCAATGACTTCGATGATGGCGTCGTGTTCCCAATGCTCGTGAAATCGCGCCCACCCGTTTCCAGCTCGCTCCTCGGGATAGGACGCCGATCCTTCGGCAATTTTCGCGACACCCTGCAACTCGCAAGACGACGCCTTGCCGTTCGCCCCGCTCGCTATCCCAACATCTCATGGTGGCCGTGGGGCCTGGTCTGGGTCTTTCTGACGGCAGCAGCCTTTGTTCGTCTCGATACTCCGGCAGGGGTGGCCCATGGTCAATGGTCCCCCGATGTAGCCAGGCTTGCCGAGTTCTTCACGCAGTTCGGGCTGGGCGGCTGGTATCTCATCCCGTCCGCGCTCCTGCTTGTCGCGGCCAACCTGACGGATTGGCGAAGCCTTTCGCGGCGCGCGCTGATGCTGGTCTACAGTTGGACCTGTCTGGCTTTCCTGGTGCTGAGCTCCGTCGGCCTGTCCGGCCTCACCGTCAATGTCCTGAAATATGCCATTGGCAGGGCCCGCCCGCTCTACTTCCAGGATTTTGGCGTCCTTGCGCTGCACCCTTTTGCCTTCGATGCGCGCTTTGCCGGCTTTCCCTCCGGCCATGCCACGACGATGGGCGCCGTGTTCGGTATCCTGCTGCTTCTGTTTCCGCGGCGTTGGTACATCGCTTTGGTGGTCACGGCCTGCATCGCCTCGACCAGGGTCTTCGTCGGCGCGCACTATCCGAGCGACACCGTTGCCGGCTTTGGCCTCGGCTGCGCCTTCGCGCTGGCGTGCGGACTGGTCTTTGCCAGGCTCGGCTTCATCTTCCGGCCGGCACCTTCAGGATTGCCGGTCCGCAAAACATCGTTCCGACTTATTGCCCCGGAAAAATAGGTCGGTGCCGGATAATCCGCGCCGCGGCAGCCTTACGTCGAGGAGGCGGGCATTGCCCGCCCGCCCTTAGCCCGGCGAATACGGATCGCCCGATGTCTTACCTCAGCCGCTTCGGTCGCGGATCGGACAATTCACCGGCCAGCCGGCGATCGAGATAGTCGGCGCATTCCTCGATCAGCACATCGGCGTCGTTGGCGAAGAAATGGTTGGCGCCGGGCAGGGTCTTCTGCGTGATGGTGATGCCCTTTTGCGTGTGCAGCTTGTCGACCAGGCCTTGCACGTCCTTCGGCGGCGCCACCTTGTCGGCATCGCCATGGATGATCAGGCCCGAGGACGGGCAGGGCGCCAGGAACGAGAAATCATAGGTGTTGGGCTGCGGCGCGATCGAGATGAAGCCTTCGATCTCGGGCCGGCGCATCAGGAGCTGCATGCCGATCCAGGATCCGAAGGAGTAGCCGGCCACCCAGCAGCTCTTGGAATCCGGATGCAGCGACTGCACCCAGTCCAACGCCGCCGCTGCGTCCGACAACTCGCCGGTGCCATGGTCGAATTCGCCCTGGCTGCGGCCGATGCCGCGGAAATTGAAGCGCAGCGTGGTGAAGTCACGCTTCTGGAACATGTAGAAGAGGTCATAGACGATCTTGTTGTTCATCGTGCCGCCGAACTGCGGATGCGGATGCAACACGATGGCAATCGGCGCGCTCTTTTCCTTCGAGGGCTGGTAGCGTCCCTCCAGACGGCCGGCAGGACCGGTGAAAATGACCTCAGGCATGAAATACTCCACGTGACATATACAAGTGCGCGGCGCCCGGAACACTCTTCCTCTGGCTCCGCTTCCACAGACCTTGACGCAGGGCGAGCGTCTTCCTAGAAGCTAGTTTAGAATTGTTCAAAACTGGGTGGCCGAAACGCAATCGCCCGATCGCCTCGCCGCAAGCCGCGTAAATAGGACGGCTTGCCTTGGAATTTCAAGGAAATAACGCCATACGTCGGCGGAATGGCTTCTGACGGGAAGAACTGGACGAAAATGGCCGCGATACGCGCCTATCTCGACTATAATGCCAGTGCGCCGCTGCTTTCCGCGGCGCGCGAGGCCATGGTCGCGGCGTTTGATGCGGCCAATCCCTCGTCGGTCCATGCCGAAGGGCGCGCCGCGCGCAGGCTGATCGACAATGCCAGGCGCGACGTGGCGGCGCTGGTCAACGGCAAGGCCGAACATGTCGTCTTCACTTCGGGCGCGACCGAGGCCGCATCGACGCTTCTGACGCCGGACTGGCAGATGGGGCGCGGCGCCATTCGCATGAGCCGGCTCTACGTGTGCGAGGCCGACCATCCGTGCCTGCTGAATGGCGGACGCTTCCCGGCAGACCTGGTGACGCGGATCGGTGTCGGCGCTGATGGCATCGTCAATCTCGAAGCCTTGATGGCGGCGTTGGCCGGTCACGACAAGGCCGATGGCTTGCCCTTGGTCGCGATCCACGCCGCCAACAACGAAACTGGCGTTATCCAGCCGATCGATCGCATCGCGGAGATCGTCAGGGCGGCGGGCGGCATTCTTGTCGTCGACGCGGTCCAGGCCGCGGGCCGCGTTTCCATCGATATGTCGGCTGGATATGCCGACTATGTGGTTCTGTCCTCGCACAAGCTCGGCGGCCCCAAGGGCGCTGGCGCCTTCGTTGCCGCTGCCGACCTGATGATGCCGAGGCCGCTGATCAATGGTGGCGGCCAGGAAAAGAGCCACCGTGGCGGCACCGAAAACCTGCCTGGCATCGTCGGTTTTGGCGCCGCTGCGCGGGAAACCCTGGCCGGGCTGAACACCATCGGTGCCGTGCGTCAGCGTCGCGACGAGGTTGAAACCATCATCAAGACCCTGGTGCCGGACGTCGAAATCTTCGGAGCCGGCGCACCAAGGCTTGCCAACACGACATTCTTCGCTATTCCCGGGGTCAAAGCCGAAACCGCCCAGATCGCCTTCGATCTGGCGGGCGTGGCGCTTTCCGCCGGCTCCGCCTGCTCGTCGGGCAAGGTCGGACCGAGCCATGTGCTCAAGGCCATGGGGCACGGTGACAGCCTTGGCGCCCTGCGCGTATCGGTCGGTGCAGAGACCGGCGCCGAGGACATCGAACTGTTCCGCGCCGCGCTGGCAGGCATCGCCGCGCGGAGGGCGGGCAGAGAGAAGGCCGCGTAGCGGTTGGAGCATCGGAATCCGATGCTTGAGAAAAACGGATTTGGGCTTCGGCCTGGTAGAGCCGTGCGTTTCATATTGGCCGGGTGAATTTCCGGTCGAGGCGCACTATATGGAACTTACGCTGCCGCGGACGCTGCTCGGGCGTTCATTTGGTGGTGCCATAGTTTGAAAACTGTCGGGCCTTGACCCCGGCGTGGATGGAGAACGCATATGCCTGCTGTGCAGGACACGATCGATCGGGTCCGAAAGATCGACGTCGACCAATACAAATACGGATTCCAGACCGAGATCGCCGTCGACAAAGCTCCCAAGGGCCTGAGCGAAGACATCATCCGTTTCATTTCGGCCAAGAAGGACGAACCGTCCTGGATGCTGGAATGGCGCCTCGAAGCCTATCGCCGCTGGCTGACGCTGGAAGAGCCGACCTGGGCGCGCGTCGACTATCCCAAGATCGATTTCCAGGACATCTACTATTACGCGGCGCCCAAGAGCACGCCAGGACCGACTTCGCTCAGCGACGTCGATCCCGAGATATTGAAGGTTTACGAGAAACTCGGCATTCCGTTGAAGGAGCAGGAAATCCTCGCCGGCGTGCAGAAGACCGACGCCTCGGACCTCGAGGAAGTCAGCGACAACGTCTACAAATCAGGCCGCGTCGCCGTCGACGCCGTGTTCGATTCCGTCTCCGTCGTCACCACCTTCAAGAAGGAACTGGCGCAGGCCGGCGTCATCTTCTGCTCGATCTCGGAAGCGATCCGCGAACATCCGGAGCTGGTGCAGAAATATCTCGGTTCGGTCGTGCCGACCTCCGACAATTTCTACGCCACGCTGAATTCGGCCGTCTTCACCGACGGTTCGTTCGTCTTCGTGCCCAAGGGCGTGCGCTGCCCGATGGAGCTGTCGACCTATTTCCGCATGAACGAGAAGAACACCGGCCAGTTCGAGCGCACGCTGATCATCGCCGAGGAGGGGGCTTACGTTTCCTATCTCGAGGGCTGCACGGCGCCGCAGCGCGACGAGAACCAGCTTCACGCCGCAGTGGTCGAACTGGTCGCGCTCGACGATGCCGAGATCAAATATTCGACGGTGCAGAACTGGTACCCCGGCGATGCCGAAGGCAAGGGCGGCATCTACAACTTCGTCACCAAGCGCGGCGACTGCCGTGGCGACCGTTCGAAGATTTCGTGGACGCAGGTCGAGACCGGCTCGGCGATCACCTGGAAATACCCGAGCTGCATCCTGCGCGGTGACGATTCCTCGGGCGAGTTCTATTCGATCGCCGTCTCGAACGGCTACCAGCAGGTCGATAGCGGTACCAAGATGATCCATCTCGGCAAGAACACGTCGAGCCGCATCATCTCCAAGGGCATCGCCGCCGGCTTCTCGCAGAACACCTATCGCGGCCAGGTCTCGGCGCACCGCAAGGCGACCAACGCCCGCAACTTCACCAACTGCGACTCGCTGCTGATCGGCGACCAGTGCGGCGCGCACACCGTGCCCTACATGGAAGCCAAGAACTCGACCGCGCAATTCGAGCACGAAGCGACGACCTCGAAGATCTCCGAGGACCAGAAGTTCTACGTCATGCAACGCGGCATCCCAGAGGAAGAGGCGATCGCACTGATCGTCAACGGCTTCGTCAAGGACGTCATCCAGCAGCTGCCGATGGAATTCGCGGTCGAAGCGCAGAAGCTGATCGGCATCTCGCTGGAAGGCTCGGTGGGCTGACCGGCCCAGACAAATATTCAGGAAACGAAAATGCTTGAGATCAAGAACCTGCATGCCCGCATCGTCGATGACGGCACCGAAATCATCCGTGGCTTGAACCTGACGGTGAAAGCCGGCGAGGTTGCCGCCATCATGGGGCCGAACGGCTCGGGCAAATCGACCCTGTCCTATATCCTCGCCGGCCGCGAGGACTATGAGGTGACCGAGGGCGACATCCTCTACAACGGCCAGTCGATCCTCGAAATGGATCCGGCCGAGCGCGCCACGTCAGGCATCTTCCTCGCCTTCCAGTATCCGATGGAGATACCGGGCGTCGCCACCATGGAATTCCTGAAAGTAGCGATGAACGAGCAGCGCAAGGCGCGTGGCGAGGAACCGCTGAAAATCCCGGAATTCCTGAAGCGCGTGAAGGAAGCCGCCGCATCGCTCAGCATGGACATGGCGATGCTGAAGCGGCCGCTCAACGTCGGTTTCTCCGGCGGCGAGAAGAAGCGCGCCGAAATCCTGCAGATGAAGCTCCTGGAGCCGAAACTCTGCGTGCTCGACGAGACCGATTCCGGCCTCGACATCGACGCGCTGAAGATTGTCTCGGATGGCGTCAACGCGCTGCGTTCGCCGGACCGGGCTTTCCTGGTCATCACCCATTACCAGCGCCTGCTCGAACACATCGTGCCGGACAGCGTGCACGTGCTCTACAGGGGCCAGGTCATCAAGTCGGGCGACAAGTCGCTGGCGCTCGACCTCGAGGCCAATGGCTATGCCGGTGTGATCGGCGAAGCCGCTTGAGATGCCAAGTCATTTTGTTCCAAAAGACAGGCGAGACTGATGAATATGCACACACAACCGCAGCGGACACCGGCCGAGACAGCGTTGATCGACGCCTTCGGCGACCGGCTGTCGCTGCTGCCGGGCGACGGCGCGGTGATGCTGAAGCGCGACGACGCCATCGAAGCGATCAAGCACGGCCTGCCGACGCGTCGCATCGAGTCCTGGCACTACACCGATCTGCGCCGGCTTTTGAATGCGGTGCCGGACTTCGATCCGGCCGCCGCAGCGAAAGCCATCGCGCCAATCGTCGACGGTTCGACGGTTCTCGCTCTGTTGAACGGCGTGTCGAGCGCCAAGGCGCCGGACGTCGAGGGTGTCAGCGTCCAGCGTCTGTCCGAAAAGCTGACCGACGGCAGCATCGCGCCGGGGCTCGACCCCTATGGCAGTGACGATGCCATTGGTGCGCTGAACACCGCTTTCGTCGCCGACGGCTTTTTCGTCGACATCGCCGATGGCGCCGAACTGGAAAGGCCGGTCGAGCTGCAGAACCTGCAGGCGGGTGGCCAGACCCATGTGCGCTTGCCGGTGCGTGTCGGCGCCGGCGCCAAGGCGGTCATCGTCGAGCGTCAGGCCGGCGAGGGCGCTGCGCTGACGAGCTCGGTCAGCCAGCTCGTGCTCGGCGAGGGCGCCGAGGTGACCTGGTTGATCGTCCAGGAGCAGCCGGAGACGGCGACACACCTGGCGCAGTTCAAGGCCCATATCGGCAAGAATGCGAAACTGACGCTGTTCGTCATGAACGCCGGCGGCAGGCTGGTGCGCCAGGAGATCATGATCAAGACGACGGGCGAAGGCGCCGACTTCAAGCTGCGCGGCATCAATCTTCTGGCCGGCGACACCCATACCGATGTCACCATGGTGCTCGACCATGCCGTGCCGCATACGACATCGACGGAGGTCATCCGCAATGTGGTGACGGGCAAGGCGCGGGGCGTGTTCCAGGGTCGCATCAACGTTCACCAATATGCGCAGAAGACCAACGCCAAGATGGCCTGCAACACGCTGCTTTTGTCGGACGATGGCGAGTTCTCGACCAAGCCGGAGCTTGAAATCTTCGCCGACGACGTCATCTGCGGCCATGGCGCGACTGTCACGGAGATCGACCACGACCATTTGTTCTACCTGATGGCGCGCGGCGTCGACGAAAAGAGCGCGCGGGGGTTGCTCGTCAAAGCCTTCGTGGCGGAAGTGATCGAGGAGCTGGACGACGAAGCGATCGTCGAGGCGCTGGAAGCGCGGCTTGATGAGTGGTTTGTGACGCACGGGTGATCCTGATGAACGCTCCAGGCAAGATCGGAGATTTCTACGACGTCGAGGCGATCCGCCATGATTTCCCGATCCTGTCGCGTGAAGTCTATGGCAAGCCGCTGGTCTATCTCGACAACGGCGCCTCGGCACAGAAGCCGCAGGTCGTGCTCGATGCGATCCAGCACGCCTATTCCCAGGAATACGCCAACGTTCATCGCGGCCTGCATTTCCTCTCCAATGCCGCCACCGACGCTTATGAGAAGGCGCGGGAAACGGTGCGCCGTTTCCTCAACGCGCCAAGCACCGACAACATCGTCTTTACCTCGAACACGACCTCGGCGATCAACACCGTTGCTTATGGTTATGGCATGCCCAATATCGGCGAGGGCGACGAGATCGTGCTGTCGATCATGGAGCATCATTCCAACATCGTTCCCTGGCATTTCATCCGCGAACGGCAGGGCGCCAAGCTGGTCTGGGTGCCGGTCGACGACCTCGGCGTCTTCCACATCGAGGAATTCGAAAAGCGCCTGACCGACAGGACGAAGCTGGTCGCCATCACGCAGATGTCGAATGCGCTTGGCACGGTGACGCCGATCAAGGAGATTGTCCGGATCGCGCATGCGCGCGGCATTCCCGTACTCGTCGACGGCAGCCAGAGCGCCGTGCACATGGCCGTGGACGTTCAGGATCTCGATTGCGATTTCTTCGTCTTCACCGGCCACAAGGTCTACGGCCCCTCGGGCATCGGCGTGCTCTATGGCAAGAAGGATAGTCTCGCCGGCATGCGGCCCTTCATGGGCGGCGGCGAGATGATCGAGGAGGTCACGGAAGACATCGTCACCTACAACGATCCGCCGCACCGCTTCGAGGCGGGCACGCCGCCGATCGTGCAGGCGATCGGGCTGGGTGCGGCGCTCGACTACATGGACTCTGTCGGCCGCGAGCGCATCGCGGCGCACGAAGAAGACCTCAAGATCTATGCCCACGAACGGCTGCGCGCCATCAATTCGCTGCGCATCTTCGGTGATGCGCCTGGCAAGGGCGCCATCATCTCCTTCGAGCTGCAAGGTATTCATGCCCATGACGTCTCGATGGTGATAGACAGGCAAGGCGTGGCTGTCCGCGCAGGCACCCATTGCGCGCAACCGCTGTTGAAACGCTTTGGCGTAACCTCCACATGCAGGGCATCGTTCGGCATGTATAATACCAGGGCCGAAGTCGACGCTTTGGCCGAGGCGCTTGAAAAAGCGCGCAAGTTTTTCGGGTGACGACGATGGATGATGTGAGCACCACCGCAGAGACCGTATCGGCCGGCAACAGCGTCGTTTCCGCCTCGGCCATCCCCGCGGACGAACTGGCGCGACTGACCGACGACATCGTCTCTGCGCTGAAGACGGTCTACGACCCGGAAATCCCGGCCGACATCTACGAGCTCGGCCTCGTCTACAAGATCGACATCGAGGACGACCGCTCGGTCAAGATCGACATGACGCTGACCGCGCCGGGCTGCCCGGTGGCCGGCGAAATGCCCGGCTGGGTGGAGAACGCGGTGGGCGCCATCGAAGGCGTGTCCGGGGTCGAGGTCAACATGACTTTCGATCCGCCCTGGACGCCCGACCGCATGTCGGAAGAGGCGCAGGTCGCGGTGGGCTGGTACTAGCGCTGAGCCTGGTACACTTGCGCCAGTGGTAAAACTTCACCATTTTAGGTGAGGAATCATTCGGCAGGCCTTGAACCTGCATGGAATGGAGAAGGAAAAACATGGGACGCTTTGCCGTCATTACGATGACCGAAAAGGCCGCCGACCGGGTGCGCGAGATCGTCGCGACTCGCGAGAACGCGCATGGCATTCGCCTTGGCATCAAGAAGGGCGGCTGCGCCGGCATGGAATACACGGTCGATCTGGTGACCGAGCCCAACACCAAGGACGACCACATCGAGCGCGACGGCGCCAATGTCTATGTCGCGCCCGAGGCCGCCCTGTTCCTGTTTGGCACCGAAATGGATTTCGAGCAGACGACGCTGCGCACCGGCTTCACCTTCCACAATCCGAACCAGAGCTCGGCCTGCGGCTGCGGTGAATCCGTCGAACTGAAGCCGGCCGATCTGAAGGCGCTGGCCGAAGCACGCGCTTCGGCCTGATCTTCCCTTCGCCCCTTAAACTGGGTGAAGGAAGCTAATCCACCCCACATGCCTGTCCGCTTGTG
Organism: Mesorhizobium sp. M8A.F.Ca.ET.218.01.1.1; assembly: GCF_004791165.1. GTDB lineage: Bacteria > Pseudomonadota > Alphaproteobacteria > Rhizobiales > Rhizobiaceae > Mesorhizobium. Next base: position 669,335 of record NZ_SRUZ01000003.1, read on the forward strand.
CCAGTCGGCGATCGATTCTTCGGGATAGACGTCGAAGACTTTGTCCTTCGGCCCAACATCAGGCTCGACCCAGTTCGCCTTGTACTTCAGCATCAGATGCACCTTCTCGGGCGGAACGGGCAGGTCGCTGTCGATCGCCGAGGCGAAGGGATGCACCAGTTCCGGCCAGGTCGGATCGTAGAGCCAGAGCGCCGACCCGCATTTGCGGCAAAAATTGCGTTCGCCGGTCGAGACCTCGCAACGGGGATGCTCATCGTCCTCGATCTCGGCCCGGTAGACGCCAAGATTTCTCTTGCCCCGGATGTTCAACGTTGCGTAATCGGCGCCGAGATTGATGGCGAAACCGCCGCCACCCTGCTGCTTGCGGCAGATCGAGCAGTAGCAGAGCATGAACGGAACGGGCGTGTGGCTTTCCACCTCGAAACGCACGGCGTTGCAGCGACAGGATCCTTTGAGCAGAAGCGGCATGACGAAACGACTCCGACGGAATGTTCACAACCTGTCAGCATGATTTCGGCTGCGCGATGACAATGTCAAATGCCGGTGACATGATCGCGGCATGGACAATGAACGCATCGCCGAACTTTTCGAAGGCCTGGGCCCGGTCAGCATCCGCAAACTCTTCGGCGGCAAGGGCATCTATTTCGACGATGTCATCATCGCCGTTGTCATTCGCGGTGAATTAATGCTGAAAGCCGACGAGCAGAGCGTGCCCGATTTCGAGGCCGCCGGCTGCCGGCAATGGACCTATACCGGAACGCGCCACGGCAAGCTCGTCGCCATGCCCTACTGGAGCATTCCCGACAGTGCCTTCGACGATCCCGACGAGATGACGGTGTGGGCGCGGCGGGCTTACGAGGCCGGACGACGGGCGGGAAAGTAGATATAGGCAGGGCACCAGGCCGCCCCCTCATCCGGCCGCTTCGCGGCCACCTTCTCCCCAAGGGGAGAAGAGGTCGACGTCGGCGGCGCCAACTCCTCTCCCCTCGGGGAGAGGTAGGATTGCCCCGAATTTCTCTTGGCAATTCGGTCTTGGCAATCCGGCTGAGGGGGATCTTCGCGGCGCTGACCTACAGCGCCTTCGCAATCTCCGCCGCCAGCCGTGCATTGTTCTCGACCAGCGCGATGTTGGTCTTCAGGCTGCGGCCGCCCGTGAGTTCGAGGATTTTTCCCAGCAGGAACGGCGTCACCGACTTGCCGGTGACGTTAAGGGCTTCGGCGGCCTTTTGTGCGGCTTCGATGTAGCCGGCCATTTCTTCAGCGGGGATTTCGTGGTTTTCCGGCACCGGATTGGCGACCAGCAAGCCGCCGCTAAGTCCCAGAGCCAGGCGCGTCTGGTAGAAATGCGCGATGTCTTCCGGCCTGTGCAAGGTCAATGGCGCGCGGAACGGCGACTGCCGCGACCAGAAGGCCGGCATCGTCTCGCAGCCATGGCCGACGACGGGCACGCCGCGCGTCTCCAGCACTTCCAGCGTCTTTTCGATGTCCAGAATGGCCTTGGCGCCGGCCGAGACGACGATGACCGGCGTGCGCGCCAGTTCGTCGAGGTCGGCCGAGATGTCGAAACTCTTTTCCGCGCCCTTGTGCACGCCGCCAATGCCGCCGGTGGCGAACACCTTTATCCCGACCATGTCAGCCGCGATCATGGTCGCGGCGACCGTGGTGCCCCCGGTGCGGCCTTGCGCGACGGCGAAGCCGAGATCGGCGCGCGACAGCTTCATGGCGTCACCCGTCATCGCCAGCGATTCGCGTTCGCCGTCCGAAAGCCCGACCTTGATGCGGCCGTTGACCACGGCGATCGTCGCTGGCACGGCGCCGCCGTCAGCGATGATTTTTTCGACATTGGCCGCCATGGCGCCATTGTCGGGATAGGGCATGCCATGGGTGATGATGGTGCTTTCGAGCGCCACCACAGGACGCCCGGCGGCCAGGGCCTGCGCCACCGGTGCATGGATATCGATGAAAGGGCGGGCGGTCTCTGGCGTCATTTCTGATCTCCAATCCGGAATGCGGCGCATCCATCAGGACAGCGCAAGCTTTGCTGCGTCATGAATTTGCCGGTCTCATGCCACTTCCCTGGCATCCGGCACAAGGGCCAGCGCTTCCGCGAAGCTCGCCGCGGAGAATTCGGGCACCGCGTTGGCGCTCTCGATGGTCAGCGTCGCCGCCGCGACGCCTTCGCGCAGGGCCTGGCGCAGCGGCAGGCCGCGCAGCAGCGCCGCGACCGTCGCACCCGCGAGCGCGTCGCCGGCGCCGGTGACATCGGCGACTTTTCTGGGAGCTGGAGGCATGATCGAAAAAGCGCCTGTGCTGTCGAAACCCAGCACAGGGCCACCGCCTGCCGTGACCACGCCGCTGGCAAGACCGCTGCATCGCAACCCGTCGATCATCTCCCGCTCGGCGGCATCTGCATGGACGCCAGCCAGCACCACGGCCTCCCGCCGGTTCATGAAGAGCTGGGCCAGCCCGTCGAGCACCGGTATCAGCCGCGTCACCTTGGCCGGCGAAATCGCGATGGCGAAAACCGGTTTGCCGGCGGCGAGCAAAAGCAGCCGCTCCAGCGCTGCCGACGGCAGATTGGCGTCGCACAGGATGGCATCGGCGGCAGCCACCTCCTGGCGGATCTTGGAACGCTTGATCTGTTTGGGAAAGGCCAGGTCGTACAGCGCCATATCGGCAAAGCCGACGATCAATTCGCCCTCGCGGTCGATCAGAGCCGTGTAGCTCGGCGTGGTACGGTCGAGAAACACCGCCGACAGATCGGCGACGCCCGCCTCGGCGATGGCCCGTGAAACCGTATCTCCCGCCGCATCGCCGCCGCGCACCGAAAGCAGGGACGCGGAGAGGCCGCGCCGCACCATGCCGCGCAGGGCGTTGAAGACGCCACCGCCGACATCCTCGCGCATCGTGCCGGGATTGGAGGCGGCCGGCACGTAAGGACCGGATACCTGGCCACGCCGGTCGATATGGGCGCCGCCCACGGCCAGTATCTTCGCTGATTTCACCATGGCGGCGATATGACCTTTGTTGTTGTAGCCGCACAAGCGCTGGAGTGCGCGACAGAGCTTCGCACGCAAGACGGCGATTCGGCCGGGCGGAATGCCGGGGCCGGCTGGCCCAATGCGGAGCCAGTTCCTGACCGGCTTGGCAAGACAAAAAAAGAACAAATCCGGATATCGATTGTTTTTCAATTGGTTGTCACCCCTTGCCAAATGAGAACAAAAAAGGTACAAAATGCCAGGGATTACGGATTGTCCGGCCTTCATTGACGACCAAGGGGTGATGTATCATGGCTCAGAATTCTTTGCGGCTGGTAGAGGATAAGGCAGTGGACAAATCAAAGGCTCTGGATGCGGCGCTGTCGCAAATCGAGCGGGCTTTCGGCAAGGGCTCGATCATGCGGCTCGGCGCCAACGAGCAGGTCGTCGAGATCGAAACGGTGCCTACCGGTTCGCTCGGCCTCGACATCGCGCTCGGCGTCGGTGGCCTGCCGCGCGGCCGCATCATCGAGATCTACGGGCCGGAAAGCTCGGGCAAGACGACGCTGGCCCTGCATACCGTGGCCGAAGCCCAGAAGAAGGGCGGCATCTGCGCCTTCGTCGATGCCGAACACGCGCTCGATCCGGTCTATGCCCGCAAGCTCGGCGTCGATCTTGAAAACCTGCTGATCTCGCAGCCCGACACCGGCGAGCAGGCGCTGGAGATCTGCGACACGCTGGTGCGTTCCGGCGCCATTGATGTGCTGGTGGTCGATTCGGTGGCGGCGCTGACGCCGCGCGCCGAAATCGAGGGCGAGATGGGCGATTCGCTGCCTGGCCTGCAGGCCCGCCTGATGAGCCAGGCGCTGCGCAAGCTCACCGCATCGATCTCGCGCTCCAACACCATGGTCATCTTCATCAACCAGATCCGCATGAAGATCGGCGTCATGTTCGGCTCGCCCGAAACGACGACCGGCGGCAACGCGCTGAAATTCTACGCTTCCGTACGCCTCGACATCCGCCGTATCGGCTCGGTCAAGGATCGCGACGAAGTCGTCGGCAACCAGACCCGCGTCAAGGTGGTCAAGAACAAGCTGGCGCCGCCCTTCAAGGTGGTCGAATTCGACATCATGTATGGCGAGGGCGTCTCCAAGACCGGCGAACTGGTCGATCTCGGCGTCAAGGCCGGCGTGGTCGAGAAGTCGGGCGCCTGGTTCTCCTACAATTCGCAACGTCTCGGCCAGGGCCGCGAGAATGCGAAACTGTTCCTGCGCGACAATCCGGACACTGCGCGCGAGATAGAACTGGCGCTCAGGCAGAATGCCGGACTGATCGCCGAAAAATTCCTCGAGAATGGTGGTTCAGAGGGCAATGGCGATGACGGTTTTGAGGACGAAGCCGGCGCGATGTAGGGCAGCGCCAGAGTTTGGCCATAAATCCAGCCTATTATCCGATGCTTAAGTAACAGAGTTCTTTAGTACCGCGTTCAAAACCGCCGGCCTTCGCGCCGGCGGTTTTCGTTTGCGTGCCCGCGCAAATGCCGGTGCGAAGCGTGAATTGGCCCAATTCCGTGTTTCTGGACAGGGTCAAGAGCTACGGCTAAAAGGCCAACTCCATCTTCTAGAAAACACTGAGCCATCTCCCGCCGGTCTGGCCGGCGGCTCTCTTGAAAAGGCAGTATCCATGAGTGGCGTGAACGAGATCCGGTCGACCTTTCTCGACTATTTCCGCAAGGAAGGCCACGAGGTCGTGGCCTCGAGCCCGCTCGTGCCGCGCAACGATCCGACCTTGATGTTCACCAATGCCGGCATGGTGCAGTTCAAGAACGTCTTCACCGGTTTGGAGAAGCGGCCCTATTCGCGTGCCACCACGGCCCAGAAAAGCGTTCGCGCCGGCGGCAAGCACAATGATCTCGACAATGTCGGCTATACCGCGCGCCACCTGACCTTCTTCGAGATGCTCGGCAATTTTTCCTTCGGCGACTATTTCAAGGAGCGCGCCATCGAGCTTGCCTGGAACCTCATCACCAGGGAGTTCGGACTGAAGAAGGACAAGCTGCTGGTCACCGTCTATCACACGGACGATGAGGCGGCCGGCTTCTGGAAGAAGATCGCCGGTTTTTCCGACGATCGCATCATCCGCATCGCGACCTCGGACAATTTCTGGGCGATGGGCGACACGGGACCCTGCGGCCCCTGCTCGGAAATCTTCATCGACCGTGGCGAGCACATCTGGGGCGGCCCGCCCGGCAGTCCGGAGGAGGACGGCGACCGGTTCCTCGAATTCTGGAACCTGGTGTTCATGCAGTATGAGCAGGTGACGAAAGAGGAGCGCGTCGACCTGCCGCGTCCGTCGATCGACACCGGCATGGGCCTGGAGCGCATGGCATCCATCCTGCAAGGGGTGGAAAGCGTCTTCGAGACCGACCTGTTCCGTCATTTGATCGATGCGGCGTCCTCCGCGCTTGGGCGCGCGCCCGACGCGGAAACGGTTGCGTCCTATCGCGTCATTGCCGATCACCTGCGCTCATCCTCCTTCCTGGTTGCCGACGGTGTGCTGCCGTCGAATGAAGGCCGCGGCTATGTGCTGCGCCGCATCATGCGCCGCGCCATGCGCCATGCGCAGCTGCTCGGCGCCCGCGATCCGTTGATGTGGAAACTGGTGCCGGCCTTGGTGCGCGAGATGGGCCAGGCCTATCCGGAACTGGTCCGCGGCGAAACGATGATTACCGAGACCCTGAAACTCGAGGAGACCCGCTTCCGCAAGACGCTGGTGCGCGGCCTCGGACTGCTGTCCGAGGCGACGGAGAAGCTCGGCGCCGGCGACATGCTGGATGGCGAGACCGCATTCAAGCTCTACGACACCTATGGCTTCCCGCTCGACCTGACGCAGGACGCGCTGCGGCAGCGCAGCATTTCGGTCGATCTTGCCGGGTTCACGAATGCGATGGAGCAGCAAAAGGCGGAGGCGCGCAAGCACTGGGCCGGGTCCGGCGAGGCCGCCACCGAGACGGTTTGGTTCTCCGTGCGTGAAAAGACGGGCGCCACCGAATTCCTCGGCTACGAAACCGAGCAGGCCGAAGGCCTCATTCAGGCGCTGGTCAAGGACGGCAAGACCGTCGACAGCGCCGCCAAGGGCGATGCGGTCGTCGTGGTCGTCAACCAGACCCCGTTCTATGGCGAATCCGGCGGCCAGATGGGCGACACCGGCGTCATCTCGGGTGAGGGGTTCTCGGTCGAGATCTCCGATACGCAGAAAAAGGCCGATGGTCTGTTCGTGCATCTGGGCAAGGTGGCGAGAGGCACGGTCAAGTTGGGGGCCGCGGTCGAACTGAAGGTCGATCATGCCAGGCGCTCCAGGCTGCGCGCCAATCACTCCGCGACACATCTGATCCATGAGGCGCTGCGCGAGGTGCTGGGCACCCATGTCGCGCAAAAAGGCTCGCTGGTCGCGCCCGAGCGCCTGCGCTTCGACATCTCGCACAACAAGCCGATTTCAGCCGAGGAGCTCGAAGAGGTCGAGCGCATGGCCAACGAGATCGTCGTCCAGAACAGCCCGGTGACCACGCGCCTGATGTCGGTCGACGACGCCATCGCCGAAGGCGCCATGGCGCTGTTCGGCGAGAAGTATGGCGATGAGGTGCGGGTCGTGTCGATGGGCACGGGCGTCCATGGCGCCAAGGCCAACCGGCCCTACTCGGTCGAGCTCTGCGGCGGCACGCATGTCAGGGCGACCGGTGATATCGGCCTGGTGCGCATCGTCTCGGACGGTGCGGTCGCCGCTGGCGTGCGCCGCATCGAGGCGTTGACCGGCGAAGCCGCGCGCAAACATCTCGACGAGCAGGACCGGCGGCTGAAAGCGGCCGCCGCCACGCTGAAGATCTCGCCGGCGGATGTGCCAGCGCGTGTCGAAGCGCTGCTCGAAGAGCGCAAGAAGCTCGAGAAGGACCTGACCGAAGCGCGCAAGAAGCTGGCGCTGGGCGGCGGGTCGCCTGCCGATGCCCCGGCCGCCAACGAGATCGTGGCTGGCGTCGGCTTCCTCGGCAAGGCGGTTTCAGGGGTCTCGCCGAAGGACCTGAAGCCGCTGGCCGACGCAGGCAAGACTTCGTTGGGCTCTGGCGTCGTCGTGTTCGTTGGCGCCGGCGAGGACAACAAGGCGAGCGTCGTGGTCGCCGTGACCGATGATCTCGTCAGCCGCTTCAGCGCCGTCGACCTGGTGCGCGTTGCCTCCGCCGCATTGGGCGGGCAGGGCGGCGGCGGCCGCCCCGACATGGCCCAGGCCGGTGGTCCGGATGCCTCGAAGGCCAATGATGCGATAGCGGCGGTGAAGGCGGCGCTGGAAGCAGCCTAGCGAATTTAGGTAGGCGCTAGGCGTGCCAACGAGCTAGTCCGAGGCTGGCAGGACAGCGCCTGCCTCTGTCCTGCCGGACCGAGGGGTGCTGTCCAGCGGTTATCCCGATACTTGTCAACCAACCTTTTCGGTGTGGGCAAAGCTTGGGCGGGCAGCCACGCGCGCATACCACTCCTGGACCAGTGCAAACCGCGCCAGCAAGTCACGCCCCTCGATGACCTTGACGAAATAGCCAATCATCGGCGCCGCATGCAGGTCGGCCAGCGTCAGCTGGTCGCCAAGCAGCCAAGGCCCTTGTGCCTTCAGCGACGTCAGCACCCCGAGCACCGTTTCGGCCTGGCGCAGCCCGTCAGCGATCAGCGCCTCGTCGGGCGCCTCCTTCTCCAGCCGCTCGACGGCAACATCCCAGACCATCGACCTGTAGCCATAGGCATCGAGCATACCTGTCATCTGGCCCATCCTCGCTCGGCCGCGCGCGTCGGCCGGCTGCAGCGCCGGACCCTCGAACGCTTCATCGACATAGCGCGCGATCGCATTCGTCTCGAAGAGCCGGAACCCGTCATGTTCGAAGGCCGGGATGCGGCCGAACGGGTGATGTTCCAGATACCAGGCGGGAATGCCGTCGGTGGCGAAGACATCGAGCGGCACCAGCTCGTAGTCGATGCCTTTCTCCTCCAGCGCCATCCGCGCGATGCGCACATATACACTGTAGTCCGCGCCGTAGAGGATTGGCTTGGTCATGCTGTCAGCCCTTCGCATGCGCCGGCCCAAAAAGCGAAGGCTCCTTTCGGAGCCTTCGGCATTTGGAACCGCGGGTACTTACGCCATCGCCTTCTGCAAATTCTCGTCGATCTTGTCGAGGAAGCCGGTGGTCGAGAGCCAGGGCTGATCGGGGCCGATCAAGAGCGACAGGTCCTTGGTCATGAAGCCGCTTTCGACGGTCTGGATGCAGACCTTTTCCAGGGTCTCGGCAAAGCGCTTCAGTTCGGCATTGTCGTCGAGCTTGGCACGGTGCGCCAGGCCGCGCGTCCAGGCGAAGATCGAGGCGATCGAGTTGGTCGAGGTTTCCTCGCCCTTCTGGTGCTGGCGGTAGTGGCGGGTGACGGTGCCGTGCGCGGCTTCGGCTTCCACTGTCTTGCCGTCCGGCGTCATCAGCACCGAGGTCATCAGGCCGAGCGAGCCAAAACCCTGCGCCACCGTGTCGGACTGGACGTCGCCGTCATAGTTCTTGCAGGCCCAGACGTAGCCGCCCGACCATTTCAGGCTCGACGCCACCATGTCGTCGATCAGGCGGTGCTCGTACCACAGCTTCTTCGACTTGAACTCGGCTTCGAATTCATGCTCGTAGACTTCCTGGAAGATGTCCTTGAAGCGGCCGTCATAGGCCTTGAGGATGGTGTTCTTGGTCGACAGGTAGACCGGATAGTTGCGCAACAGGCCGTAGTTCAGCGACGCCCGGGCGAATTCGCGGATCGACTCGTCGAGATTGTACATGGCCATGGCCACACCGGCGCCGGGCGCGTCGAACACGTCATGCTCGATCACCTGGCCGTCCTCGCCGACGAACTTGATCGTCAGCTTGCCCTTGCCGGGGAACCGGAAATCGGTGGCGCGGTACTGGTCGCCGAAGGCATGGCGGCCGACGATGATCGGCTTGGTCCAGCCGGGCACCAGGCGCGGCACGTTCTTCATGATGATCGGCTCGCGGAAGATGGTGCCGCCGAGAATGTTGCGGATGGTGCCGTTGGGCGACTTCCACATCTTCTTCAGCTTGAACTCCTCGACGCGCTGCTCGTCGGGGGTGATCGTCGCGCATTTCACGCCGACGCCGTATTTCTTAATGGCGTTGGCCGAATCGATGGTCACCTGGTCGTTGGTGGCGTCGCGGTGCTCGACGCCGAGATCGTAATAGTCGAGCTTGAGGTCGAGATAAGGGTGGATCAGCTTGTCCTTGATGAACTGCCAGATGATGCGGGTCATCTCGTCGCCGTCGAGTTCGACGACCGGGTTCGCCACCTTGATCTTCGTCATGGAAAGAATGCCTCGTTGCTTCTGATGGAACGGCCATGCCGGTGTGGCGTGTAGCCGGGGGATGCGCCCGTATATCAAAGCGCTTTTGGCCGCGCAAACGCCGATCGGTCACGAATGTCAGCCATGACCGCGATCGTTTGCGAATGCTTCATTTTCGCGGCCGAATATGGCAGGGGACGCTGAAATGCCGCAAACAGCAGTTCATTGACAATCATGCCCGACGCCAAAGATCCATACAGCACCGCAGCCGCCGGCCCGGCGATCATCCTCGTCGAGCCGCAGCTCGGCGAGAATATCGGCATGGTCGCCCGCGCCATGGCCAATTTCGGACTTTCCGAGCTGCGCCTGGTCAATCCGCGCGACGGCTGGCCGAGCGAGAAGGCGCGTGCCGCCGCCAGCCGCGCCGATCATGTCATCGACGCGGTCAAAGTGTTCGACGATCTGGCGTCGGCGCTTGCCGATCTGAACTTCGTTTTCGCCACCACGGCCAGGCAGCGCGACGGCTTCAAATCCGTGCGCGGCCCGGTCGAGGCGGGCAGGGTGCTCCGTGCCCGTCACGGAATGGGGCAGCGCACCGGCATATTGTTCGGCCGTGAGCGCTTCGGTCTCTACAATGACGAGGTCGGCCTTGCCGACGAGATCGTCACCTTTCCGGTCGATCCCGATTTCTCTTCGCTCAACATCGCCCAGGCCGCGCTGCTGATGTCCTATGAGTGGATGAAGTCGGGTCTGGAGGACGAGACCAAGACCAATTTCTCCGGCCCGGACATGAAGCCGGCCAGCAAAGAGGAATTGCACGGCCTGTTCGCTTATCTGGAGGGCGCATTGGAAGCGCGCGGCTATTTCCGACCGGCGCCGAAGAAACCGAAAATGGTCGACAATCTGCGCGCCGTGCTGACGCGGCCCGGCTTCGCCGAACCGGAGCTCAAGGTGTTGCGCGGCATCATCTCGTCGCTGGACAGGTTCTCGCCGGCCATGCCGCGCGGCGACGGCTCTCCGGGCGACGATCCCCGGCGATTGCCGGCGGCGGCCGCGCGTGCTCGCAAGGTGGATGCGGCTGATCAACTCCCCGACGCCAATGGCGACGATACCGACACGCCGCCGCTGGGCGGCAAGGGAACAGACAATGACTGACCAGCCGATCCTGATGTTCGATTCCGGCGTCGGCGGGCTCACCGTGCTGCGCGAGGCGCGCGTCCTGATGCCCGACCGGCGCTTCATCTATGTCGCCGACGATGCCGCTTTTCCCTTTGGCGCCTGGGAAGAGCCGGCACTGCGGACCCATATACTGGAGCTGTTCGCCAAATTGCTCGACCGCTTCGCGCCGGCGATTTCGGTCATCGCCTGCAACACCGCCTCGACGCTGGTGATCGACGCGCTGCGTGAAAGATTTCCTGGCCATCCCTTCGTCGGCACCGTGCCTGCGGTCAAGCCGGCGGCCGAGCGCACGCGCTCGGGCCTGGTCTCGGTGCTGGCGACGCCAGGCACGGTGAAGCGGCAATACACGCGCGACCTGATCAGCAAATGGGCACAGAAATGCCATGTCCGCCTGGTCGGCAGCGACAGGCTGGCGGGCCTGTCCGAAGCCTATATGCGCGAGGGCTTCGTCGACGAGGAGGCCGTACGCGCCGAGATCGCGCCATGCTTCATCGAGCGCGACGGCATGCGCACCGACATCGTCGTGCTGGCCTGCACGCACTATCCCTTTCTGGTCAATCGCATGCGCAAGACCGCGCCCTGGCCGGTCGACTGGATCGATCCGGCCGAAGCGATCGCACGGCGAGCCCTCTCGCTGCTGCCGCCCATCGATGGAGCGCTGCCGCAAGGCGAACCCGATATAGCGGTGTTCACCTCGGGCAAGGCGGATTTCGCCGTCAGCCGCCTGATGCAGGGCTTTGGACTGACCGTGCGCTAGACAGTGGGCAACGTCTGCCTGTCAAACAGGTTCGAAGACGATGCTGCGTTGATCCGGATCAGCCAGGACCAGCCTTAGCTTCAGATCTTCGCCCTGTCTGAGCCCCGAGGCTTTTACGTTTGCAACGACAGGCATGTCGGCAAGCTGAACGCGCACGCCATGGTCGACGACGTCGGTGACGACGGCTTTGAACGTCTCACCCTCGCGCCCCTCCAGCATGACCGCCTCGGCAAGGTCGATGGCCGCGTGGTTGATCAGCGAAGCGCGGCTATCGGCACGTCCCATCGCCTTCGGCAACCTGGCGAACGCGTCGGTGACAGCCTGGGGCACGGGCTGGCCGTTGGCGATCGCCAGCGCGCAGCGCACGACATAGCGATCGGCAAGTCGCCTGAGTGGCGCTGTCGCATGGGCATAGGTGGCGGCCATGGCCTCATGCCAGGGGACAACGCCGTCCTGATAGGGCTGGTAGGACGCGCCGGGGCTTGCATGGCGGATTTCCAGCATCAACGCTGCTTGTCGCGGATCGGTGGGATCGAGGGTTCGCTGATAGTCTCGCAAACCGGTGGAGGCCGGCCAGGACAGTCCGAGAGCCTGTGCCGCGTTGCGCAGTCTTTGAACCTTGAACGCATCCGGCCCCGACATCACCCGGAACAAACCGGTGTGATGCGCAAGCATGGCATCGGCAATCGCCATGTTGGCGGCCAGCGAAAGCGCGGCATTGTCCTGCTCGGATTGCAGCAGCGGTCTGAACGAAAGCCGGTATGTGCCATCGGCGAGCCTTTCCACCTCCTGCTCGGGTGGATCGACGCGGGAAGCCCCGCGACGCTTTTCGTTCATTGCCATGCGCCGCGCCATTTCGGCAAAGCCGGCCGGAACGTCGGAAGCCTTCACGCTGTCATAGGCGAGCTTGGCGCGGCTTTGAATGATTGCCCGCTCCGCGCCGTCCAGCTTCGTCGCACCATCCTGCGCAACCCGAACCGTGAAGATGACAGCTGGACGCGGTCCATCAGGCAACAGGCTTGCCGCACCCTCGGCAATCACCGGCGGGTAGAGCCCGGCCTTGCCGTCCGGCAAGTAAAGTGTCTCGCCCCGCGTCCAGGCTTCGAGATCCACCGTGTCGCCGTCCTCGACGAACCAGGCCACGTCGGCAATGGCATAATGCAGCAGAAGATCACTGCCGCTCGCCTCGATCGAGAATGCTTGATCAAGATCGGTGGAGGCAGCCGGGTCGAGCGTGACAAAGGGCATCGCCCTTCGATCGGCATGCTGGTCGGGCACACGTTTGGCCGCCGCATCCGCTGCGGCAACGACATCAGCCGGAAATCCATCCGGCACGTGCAATTCGGTGCGGATTTTCGCCAGGCCAGTGGAGAGAGCCTGTGAGGGATCGGTCAGAGATTTCATTCAGCCGTCCTACACTGGGGTTCCGGACACGGGAAGGCTGCCAACGAAAATCGCCAAGGGCGGCCACCGGCTGGCGCCGAGCGGATCGGGAATGAGCCATTGGCGCTGGAACCGCCGCCGAAGCGCGGCGTTTCTCCTGACAGCAAAAGGAGACCTCGCCATGCCAGCCACCTCGAAAGCCCAGCAGAAGGCCGCCGGCGCCGCACTCTCCGCCAAGCGCGGCGAGACCAAGAAAAGCGAGCTCAAAGGCGCTTCCAAGGGCATGTACGAATCGATGAATGAAAAGCAGCTCGAGGAATTCGCCGAGACGAAGCGCAAGGGTCTACCGGAGAAAAAATCCTAGGCTTGAGCGCTTCGAGCCCGACTACCTTGGAATGAAAAAGGGCCAGCGACATGCGCTGCCCGTGGGATTGTTGTGCGGAACAGCCTACCAGCGGTGGCAGTGCCGTATTCTCTCGACGATCAGCCTGCGATGACCATGCCGCCACACCACCTCTCTTTTTGACGATGACCCGGCAGACCTGCCTATGGCCGTGCCAATGGCGCCATGGCCGGTTCCGGGACGAGCACCATCAACCCTGCAAGCACCGCGGCACCTGCCAGGGTAGGAGGAACTTCTTCATGCAATCAGGCTCTCTAGCTCCAGTCCCTTCCTGGTACCGCTGGCGCAAAACCTCCCGCCACATCCGGCATCGCATCAACGCCTTGAACGCTATACTGTTTGCGCCGCGCCGCGCCACTCACGAACTTGACATCGGTTAAATCTCGGTTTAATCAGCCGCCAACGCCGGGCAGCGATGTCCGGTGTTTGTTTTGTATACGCAAGATCTGTCACGATAGCTGTTTCCGATCTTGTTTGAACTGACGTGTCCCGTGGGTTTTCCGCCGCGTTGCGTGGGAAAATCCTGTCAGGTCTCGAAAACGGAGGCCAGAGGAGGGCGCGTTTCCTTCACCCGGACCATGAGGTGCCGGGTGTGTCGTTTTGAAAAGGGAATGCGATGAGCAAGCGCGAATCCGCGAAATACAAGATCGACCGCCGTCTCGGCGAAAATATCTGGGGCCGCCCGAAGTCCCCGGTCAACAAGCGTGAATACGGCCCCGGCCAGCATGGCCAGCGCCGCAAGGGCAAGCTTTCCGACTTCGGCCTGCAGCTGCGCGCCAAGCAAAAGCTGAAGGGTCACTATGGCGACGTTTCGGAAAAGCAGTTCCGCAAGGTCTATGAAGAGGCCGATCGCCGCAAGGGCGACACCTCCGAGAACCTGATCGGCCTGCTCGAGTCGCGTCTGGACGCGGTCGTCTACCGCGCCAAGTTCGTGCCGACCATCTTCGCCGCCCGCCAGTTCGTCAACCACGGCCACGTCAACGTCAACGGCAAGCGCGTCAACATCGGCTCGTACCGCTGCAAGCCGGGCGATGTCGTCGAAGTGCGCGAAAAGTCCAAGCAGCTGGTCATCGTCCTCGAATCGGTGGGCCTCGCCGAGCGCGACGTGCCGGACTACATCGAAGCCGATCACAACAAGATGGTCGCGACCTTCTCGCGCATCCCCGGCCTCGCGGACGTTCCGTTCGCCGTGCAGATGGAACCGAACCTGGTCGTCGAATTCTATTCGCGCTAAGCGAACGTCTTTCTGCGATATCGGAAAGGCCGCCTTCGAGGCGGCCTTTTTGTTTCGGGCATCCGCTTTGCCGTTTCGATTTTGCGGCCGATGCGCTAATCCGGGCGGAAGTCACATTCAGGGGCCGCCGTGCCATGAACATGCAGCCAGACATCGAAACGCTTGAACCAGCCGCCGAAGGCGGCTCCCATCCGCTGTTCGCCGAGGTGCCGTCGTCGGTCGAGTTCAACAAATTGCGCAAGCGGCTGCTGCGGCAGACCCGCCAGGCGATCGAGGACTTTTCGATGGTGAAGCCCGGCGAGCGCTGGCTGGTGGCGCTGTCGGGCGGCAAGGATTCTTACGGTCTGCTCGCCTTGCTGCTCGACATGAAATGGCGCGGGCTGCTGCCGGTCGAATTGCTGGCCTGCAATCTCGATCAGGGCCAGCCGAATTTTCCAAAGAATATCCTGCCCGATTATCTCGACGCCAACGGCATCGCGCATCGGATAGAATACCGGGACACCTATTCGGTCGTCACCGACAAGCTCCCCGAAGGCAGCACCTATTGCTCGCTCTGCTCGCGGCTGCGGCGCGGCCATCTCTACAGGATCGCCCGCGAGGAGGGCTGTTCGGCGCTGGTGCTCGGCCATCATCGCGAGGACATCCTCGAAACCTTCTTCATGAACCTGTTCCACGGTGGTCGGCTTGCCGCCATGCCGCCAAAACTGCTCAACGACGACGGCGACGTCATGGTGTTGCGGCCGCTGAGCTACTGCGCCGAGGTCGATCTGGAAAAATTCGCCGCCGCGATGCGATTCCCGATCATCCCTTGCGATCTCTGCGGCAGCCAGGAAGGGCTGCAGCGCAACGCCATGAAGGCGATGCTCGAGGACATCGAAAAGCGCATGCCTGGTCGCAAGGACACGATGATCCGCGCCCTGTCCAACACCAGGCCGTCGCATTTGCTCGACCGAAAGCTGTTCGATTTCGCCGCCCTCAATGAAACCCTCGCGATCAGGCAAGACATTTCCGATGACATTTGACGATACCGCCATCGACTGGCTGGCCGGGATTCTGGCCGAGGCAGCCCACGCTGAAATCATGCCGCGCTTTCGCCGATTGGGCGATGGCGATATCAGGCAGAAGACTTCCGCCGCCGATCTGGTGACGGAAGCCGATGTCAACGCCGAGCGGCTGATCACCGCCAGGCTGCGCGAGCGCTATCCGTCGGCCATGGTCGTGGGCGAGGAGGCCTGCTCCGACAATCCGGCGCTGCTCGATGGCTTGGGCGATGCCGAATTGGCATTCACCGTCGATCCGGTGGACGGCACCTTCAATTTCGCATCCGGCGTGCCGCTGTTCGGCGTCATGCTGGCGGTCGTGGTCAGGGGCGAGACGGTCGCGGGCATCATCCATGATCCGGTCGGCAAGGATTGGCTCATCGCCGCCAAAGGCGCCGGCAGCCATATCAGGCATGCCCATGGCAGCCTGGAGAAAGTGCATGTAGCGGCGCCCGTGCCGATCTCGCAAATGACGGGCGCGGTATCCTGGCAATATCTCGACGAGCCGGAGCGCTCACGCCTCGCTCGTAACCAGACCAAGGCACTGTCGCAATTCGGCTATCGCTGCGCCGCCCACGAATATCGCTTGCTGGCCAGCGGACATGCGCATTTTGTCGTCTACAACAAGCTGATGCCCTGGGATCATCTGCCCGGCGTGCTGATCCACCAGGAAGCCGGCGGCCATGCCGCGCGCATCGACGGCAGCGCCTATCTGCCGTCCCATGTCGACGGCGGTCTGCTTGTCGCACCGGACCAGGACAGCTGGCAGGACCTGCGCCACGAATTGTGGGCGGAATAGGATCAATTCCTGTGGCTTGAACTGTTGGGTTGTGCGGGTTGAATCGGTGCGTTTGGCGGAGGCTCCCGAATGAAACGTCGGTTCGCGGTTTTTGCGGCACTTGCCTTGTTTGCGAATTGCAACGGGGCACTCTCGCAAGAGCATCCCTGCCGTAGCACCGATCCCATCGACACCATCAAGGAGATGTCGGACGCCATCTATGCATGCTGGCGGCCGCCGCCAGGAACCGCGGGCATGTCCTTGACGCTGCGGTTCTCGCTCCGCCGCAACGGCACCCTGATCGGCAAGCCTCGTGCCACCTATTCCGACCTGGGAACCGATTCCCAGCTCGGCCGGGCCTTCGTGGCATCCATCCTCAAGGCGCTCGACGACGATTTGCCGTTGCCCTTTTCAGATGGCATGGGTGGAGCGATCGCGGGGCGGATGCTTTCTCCTCGCTTCACGGCGTCGCTCGAAGGTACATCCTGACCACCCGCAAACGACAAGTCAGTGCAGGTCGGTGACGTGCCCTGAGACGGGTGCGTTCTGCGGCTGGAACATCTTGCCGCGCTCGGCAATCAGGATCATCAGCAGCGCCGCGACGGAGACGCTACAGAAGCCGGCGGCCAGCGGCGTCACCGTGCCGTTGAAAGCCTGGCCGATCAGCGTGCCGAGAATGCCGCCGAGAAACGTCTGCATGAAACCCAGAATGGACGACGCCGTGCCGGCCAGTTGGCCGAGCGGCTCCATGGCCAACGCGTTGAAATTCGCGCCTAGGCAGCCAAACGGCAGCATGGCACCGGCAAAGAAAGTGATGAACAGCCAGAGCGGCATCTTCATTTCCAGTGAAACCACGAGCCAGGCCAGGCTGATCACCAGAAACAGCAGCAGCGCGCCTTGCGACAGGCGGCGCATGCCGATACGTCCGACGAGGCGCGAGTTGAGATAGTTGGAGAAGGCGAGCACGCCGGCGACACCGGCGAAGATGACGGGAAACATCTCGCCGACGTTGAAGATGTTGACATAGATCTGCTGCGCCGAGGCGATGAAGCCGAACATGGCGCCGAAGATGAACGTGCTGGCGAAGGCATAGCAGAGCGCGATGCGGTTGGTGAGCACGATGCGGAAGCCTCCGAGAATGGAGGAAACCGTCAGTGGCCGGCGATACTCGGGATGCAGCGTCTCGGGCAGGCGCAGCAGCGACCATGCCGACACGACCAGCGCGCCGACGGCCATGGTGACGAAGATCCAGTGCCAGGTCGCGAACAGCATGATGAACTGGCCAATGCCTGGCGCCACGACCGGAATGGCCATGAACACCATGAAGATCAGCGACATGACTTCGGCCATACGCCGGCCGTCGAATGTATCGCGCACGATCGAGACCGCGATCACGCGCGTGGCGGCCGCGCCGATGCCTTGCACGGCGCGGCATATCAAAAGTGTCTCGAAGCTCGGCGCGATTGCGGCCGCGGCGGCGGCCGCCACGTAGATGATCAGGCCGGCGACGAGCGGCGAACGGCGCCCGTAACGGTCCGAGATCGGCCCGAAGAACAACTGGCCGCCGCCGAAACCCAGTATGTAGGCGGTGACCACATATTGCCTGTGGTTTTCATTCTCGACGCCGAGCGAGGCGCCGATCTGCTGCAGCGCCGGCAGCATGATGTCGATAGCCAGCGAATTGAGCGCCATCAGCGCCGCGCAGAGCGCGATGAACTCCCAGCGCGGAATGGGCAATTGGCTTGCCCCGGGCAAGGTGCTTGCCCCTTGCGGCGCTGATTTCTGCTGGTCCACGGCAAGTCCGATCTCTCAAACGAAAACGCGCCGGCGGGCCGGCGCATTGGCTCGTGCTGATCCCGGAATCCGGGATGTAAAAACTGCCGGGGTGGGGCAGCCCTGGTGGTCGGGGGCATGTCGATATCGACATGGCCCAAACCGAAGTCAGGCGGCGCCTTTGACGCTCACGCCCTTCTCGACGAGGAAGGTCTGCAATTCGCCAGCCTGGAACATTTCGCGGATGATATCGCAGCCGCCGACGAATTCGCCCTTGACGTAGAGCTGCGGGATCGTCGGCCAGTTGGAATAGTCCTTGATGCCCTGGCGCAATTCGGCGGAATCCAGGACGTTCACGCCTTTGTAGTCGGCGCCGATATAGTCGAGGATCTGGACGACCTGGCCGGAAAACCCGCATTGCGGAAAGCCGGGCGTGCCCTTCATGAAAAGGACGACGTCGTTGCCCTTCACTTCATTGTCGATGTAGTCGTTGATACCGCTCATGGAATATCCTTTCACGCCCGTGGGAGTCAGGCTCGAAGCATGTCTTTCAAATAAACCCATAGGTTGCCCGAAACAAGACTTTAGCCATGCCATCACCCGAATGGCGCAAAGAATGGGCCGTTTTGGGCCAAGCGTGTCGGCGGGAAATGCCTCAGTCGGGAACGCTGGTCTGCAGCGCCAGCGCGTGCAGTACGCCACCCATATTGCCCTTCAGCGCGTCATAGACCATCTGGTGCTGCTGAACGCGGCTTTTTCCCCGAAAGCTCTCGGCCACCACTTCGGCCGCGTAATGGTCGCCATCGCCGGCGAGGTCGCGGATCGTCACGCGAGCGTCCGGGATGCCGTCCTTGATCAGTTTTTCGATGTCGTGCGCGTCCATTGCCATTGCAGAATTTCCTGTTTCGGGAGGGCGGCGGCGCGGCGGCCCGTGCGATGAGAGTCGGCCAAGCCTAGAGCCTTTCCAATCCGGATTGAAGCGGTTCCGTCCAGTGTCCGTTCTGTTGGTGCTCAGGAGATGGTTTCGCCCGGTCCCTGCGCCGGCTCGTCCTCGCGCATCGAAAAGGCACGGCCGAGGCTGAAGACCAGCACGTAGAGCGGGATGTTGACCGCCAGGTTGGCAATCGGCAGATAGCTGGTCATTTGCCAGGCTGACGAGAAGAACGGCTGGCCGTAACCATCGCAGACAAGCGAAGACCCATACTCCCACAAGGCTCCCAAAACAGCCGAGACGGCGAAAAGCTTGATGCAGGTGACGACGTGCCTTGCCCGCGTTGGCTCCGGCAGCAGCCGGTTCCAGAGCACCAGGCAGACGATCGGAACCCCATAGATGAGGTTCTGCAGGACAAGCATCGGAAGCGTATCATTGGCCGCGGCCAGAAACTCCGCGCGTGTTTCCAGCCTGGTACAAACCTCACTCGAGGTCGTCGACAGCAGGAAGAAGACGAACGGCCCGAGGCACCAGAAGAAGAACAGCGACGGCCAGAAGACGACTGCAAGCAGCGCCCGTACGGCCAGTTTCTTATGATTGAGCAGGATCTTCTTCCGAAAACCGGTTTCCACTTTTCGGGATCATGCTCTCGTCAACTGGCCTGGTCCATGAAGCGGGGGAACCAGCCTTCATGGGCGGCGGTCAGATCGCTGACCGGGATTGCCCTGGCATCGCCGAGCTTCAGCGCGTTGCCTCCCGTCGAGCCGATCCACGGCGCGAAGATGCCGAGTTCGCCCTGCTGCTTGCGGATAGCATCCCATTCATCGCCATGCGGATCGATCGACAGCGTCAGGAGATAGCGGCCCTGGTCTTCGCCGAACCAGACCGGGATCGGATCGGTGCCGACAAGCCCGGGAACGGTCGCGCCGATGCCGGACGCCATCGCCATTTCGGCCAAGGCCACCGCAATGCCGCCGTCTGAGACGTCATGTGCCGCCGTGACGATGCCGGACGCGATCAGCGAACGCACATGGTCACCGACGCGCTTCTCGTGCTCGAGATCGACCGGAGGCGGCGGGCCATCGTTGCGGCCGTGGATATCCCTGAGATAGGCCGACTGGCCAAGATGCGTGCCCCAGGAAGCCGGCGCGCCGACCAGCAGGATCATCTGGCCTTCCGCCGCAAAGCCGATCCGCGCCATCTTCGACCAGTCCGATATCAGGCCGACGCCGCCGATGGTCGGTGTCGGCAGGATGCCCTGGCCGTTGGTTTCGTTGTAGAGCGAGACGTTGCCGGACACGATCGGGAAGCCGAGCGCCCGGCAGGCATCGCCGATGCCTTTCACGGCGCCGACCAGCTGGCCCATGATCTCCGGCCGTTCGGGATTGCCGAAATTGAGATTGTCGGTGGCGGCGAGCGGCAGCGCGCCGGTGGCGGTCAGGTTGCGCCAGCATTCGGCCACCGCCTGCTTGCCGCCCTCATAAGGGTCGGCCTCGCAATAGCGCGGCGTCACGTCGGAGGAGAAAGCCAGCGCCTTGGTCGGATGGCCCTCGACCCGCACCACGCCGGCATCCCCGCCAGGAAGCTGCAGCGAATTGCCCTGGATCAGCGTGTCGTACTGTTCCCACACCCAGCGGCGTGACGACAGGTCCGGTCCGCCGAGCAACTTCAACAGCGCATCGGCGAGATCGGCCTGCGGGATATCGTTGGCGGCAAACGGCGCCCGCTTCTTCGGCTCGACCCACGGACGATCGTATTCCGGTGCTTTGTCGCCAAGGTCCTTGATCGGCAGGTCGGCGACCTCGTCGCCCTGGTGCCGCACGCGGAAGCGCAGATCGTCGGTGGTCTTGCCGACGATGGCGAAGTCGAGGCCCCACTTGTGGAAGATCGCCTCGGCTTCCTTTTCCTTTTCGGGACGCAGCACCATCAGCATGCGTTCCTGACTTTCCGACAGCATCATCTCGTAGGCGCTCATACGCTCTTCGCGCACCGGCACCTTGTCGAGGTCGAGCTCGATGCCGAGGTCGCCCTTGGCACCCATTTCGACGGCAGAACAGGTAAGGCCGGCCGCACCCATGTCCTGGATGGCGATGACGGCGCCCGAGGCCATCAGTTCGAGGCAGGCCTCCAACAGGCATTTTTCGGTGAAGGGGTCGCCGACCTGCACTGTCGGGCGCTTCTCGTCGATCTTGTCGTCGAACTCGGCCGACGCCATGGTGGCGCCGCCGACACCGTCGCGGCCGGTCTTGGCGCCGAGGTAGACGACAGGCAGGCCGACGCCCTTGGCTTCGGACAGGAAAATGGCATTGGTCTTGGCAAGGCCTGCGGCGAAGGCGTTGACCAGGATGTTGCCGTTGTAGCGGGCGTCGAAATTGACCTCGCCGCCAACCGTCGGCACGCCGAAGGAATTGCCGTAGCCGCCGACGCCCGAAACCACGCCGGCGACGAGATGCCTGGTCTTGGGATGGTCGGGAGCACCGAAGCGCAGCGCGTTCATCGCCGCGATCGGCCGCGCGCCCATGGTGAAGACATCGCGCAAGATGCCGCCGACGCCGGTCGCCGCACCCTGATAGGGCTCGATGAAGGAGGGGTGATTGTGGCTTTCCATCTTGAAGACGACGCAGTCGCCGTCGCCGATGTCGACCACGCCCGCATTCTCGCCCGGGCCCTGGATGACCTGCGGACCTGTGGTCGGCAAGGTGCGCAGCCATTTCTTCGAGGATTTGTAGGAGCAGTGCTCGTTCCACATCGCCGAGAAGATGCCGAGTTCGGTAAAGCTCGGTTCGCGTCCGACGAGGTCGAGGATGCGCTGATATTCGTCGGGCTTCAGCCCATGCGCGGCGATGAGCTCTGATGTGATCGGTACGGAATTGGAAATGGTCATGGGCGGCGATTTATGTCCATGGAGCAGGGATTTTGAGTCTCCTCTTATCGCAAGCTTTGCGGCCGATACACCCGTCGGCGGAGGAAAAAGGCAGAAAGCAACAGGGTGATGACCCCGATGGGTCTTTCGTACGCGACGAAAGACGCCGCCAGCTATTGCAGCCCTGCAAAGTCAAATGGGGAACGCCATGATGTCCCAGCCGTTAGGTCCCTATCACCCAGGAGACAGCACGATGGCTACCAAGCAAGGCAAGAACGACAATCGCCTCTCGGACAAGGAGGCCCTCCATATCGCGGAGACCACCGACGTTTCGCCCCGGCAGGCCAAGGAATTGGCTGAGAAGCACGGCAAGGACAAGGCCGAGAAGGAAGCCAAGAACTTCAAGGCCGAAGGCTGATCCGGGTCCGGTGCTGACAAGTCCCGGTTTCGCAGGGCGGCATATTGAGGCAAGCAGGGCGGGTGGCCGCGAAAGGTTCAGGAAAAACTGTCGTAGCCCGCGCGGCCCTCGTCCAGCAGCCGCCTGATTACCGCGACGCCGCCGGCAATATCCTCGCGCCGCCTCGGCTGCGAAACGCCGAAGCGCACCCCATGGAAAACCCGCTCCGAGCGCCCCGCCTTGAACTCATCCTCGTCGTCGATCAGCACGCCGTGCTCGAGACAGGCATTCTTGAACGTGCCGGAAAGCCAGGGATCGGGCAGGGTGAGCCAGACGAACGGAACTTTGTCGTGCGATTTGAATGAGAAGCCTGCCAAGCTTTCGCGCACAATGGACATGCGGGCGCCGATCTCCGCGATGCTGCGTTTGCGGATTTCGCTGGCCTGGCCGGAAAGCACCAGCCGGGCATTCACCTCCGCCAACAGGAACGGCATGCCGCCGGTCATCATCTTGTGGGCGACGCGGATGCGATGGCGATAGGCGGGCGGGCAGGACAGCCAGCCGCCACGCAGACCGGCGGCGACCGATTTCGACAGGCCGCCGGCAATGATGGTGCGTTCGGGCGCAAATTCGGCAAGCAGCGGTGTCGGATCGTCGGTCAGATGGCCGTAGAGGTCATCCTCGATCAGGATGACGTTGTATTCACGGGCGACACGCGCGATGGCCTCGCGGCGCGCCGGTGACAAGGTCACCAGGGTCGGATTCTGCGCCGTCGGCATCAGAAAGACCATCTTGGGGTGCTTTTGTGCGCAGACGCGTTCGAAATCCGCCGGATCGAGGCCTTCATCGTCCGATGCCACCAGCGCGGTGCGCCGGCCGATCAGGCCGGCGCTGCGGGAAATTTGCGAGTAGGTGAGGTGCTCGAAGGCGACATAGTCGCCGGGCGTGGTCAGGGCCGCGATCGCGGCCATCACCGCGGCATGGGTGCCGAGGGTGGGGACGATTGTATCGGTCGTTGGCCGGAAGGAGTTTCGTGACAGCCACCGGGCGCCGGCTTCGTACCAGCGATCAGGAAAATCGCGCGTGTAGCTCGAAATCTCATGCGGATGGTCCTGCGCGGCACGCGAGAGCACGTCGGCGACAATGGCGCCCTGGCCAATGTCGGGGGCTGCCGTGCTGTCGAACCGCAGCTTGTCCTTGGGGGCGTCGACATAACGCGTTCCTTCGACGCTGGCGTCGGGCGCCTCTGGCTTTGTAATGGCAATGTTTTCGCCGAGCACATAGGTCCCCCGTCCGACCTCGCCACTGACGAGGCCGCGCTCACGCAGCAATTGATAGGCCCGCCCGACCGTGCCGACAGTGGCGCCGATGTCGTAGGCGAGATCGCGCTGTGGCGGCAGTTTTGCCCCCGCGCCGATCACTCCCCGGTCGATATCCGCCTCGATGGAATCCGCGAGGCGCTGATACAGCGGACCTGAACCCGTGAGATCTGGAATCCAATTTGTCATGGTGACAATTTTCTATATTGCACCGTTTCGGGAGTCAATACATATCAATGAGGCACTAAAAAGGGTGCAATCGATAATTTTGGCAGAAAGAAAATGGATACAATCGCAACATTCCGCCACTCGGCGACCGAATTGCTCGGCCAGCCGACCCGCCCGTCCGGGCAGCGCGGCTTCGCCAGCCGGCTTGTGCAAGTGGTCAGGTCGCTGGCGAAATGGATCGGCCATCTGCTGGAGCGCCGGCGCGGCCGGCTGGCATTGCTGGAGATGACCGACGATCAGCTCAAGGACATCGGCATCTCGCGCTGCGACGCCCACCGCGAGGGCATCAAGCCGCTGTGGGAATAGCGACCGGTCTATCGGTGGCCTTTTCTCCTGAGGCGCCCGACACCGTGATCGATGAAAACGGCGACGACGCATATCACCAGGAACAGCGCGGTGATGGCGAGCGCCGCGACAGTGACGCTCCCGACGCCGTTCTTGGCGATATCGAGGAAGGGGTAGGGCACCTCGCCCGCCAGCGGCGCCCGCGCCAGCGAATAGACCAGATAGGCGATGGGATAGACAACCCACCAGGAGACGTCGCTCCATCGCGTTCTGCCGTCGGCGCCTGATATCAGCCACCACAGCACGAACAGCACCGGCGTCACATAGTGCAGCAGGACGTCGCAGAGCAGGAACAGGCCCTGCGGCTGCCAGAGCCGCGCCAGTACCGTGGCATAGACGATGAAGACCAGGGTGATCGAGACCGCGACGCACGCGCGCATCCGGGGGCCGGCAAAGGCAGGCAGCCAGGCATAGCCGCTGGATGACAACAGCGAGATGTGGACCAGCACGGCGCCAATGTTGGTCAGGATGGTGAAGAAGCTGAAATAGAACACGATCGAGCCGAGCAGGCCGCGGCCCGCTTCCATCGATGCCGGAATGGTGATCGAGAACTGCAGGACGAGCGCGATCAGGCCAACAACCAATCCCGCGATCTGCAGGAACCGGCCCATGGCTGGCTCAAGCGGTGGCTGCGCAGGTCGGATTGCCCGCCTGCCAGCGCGCGATATCAGAACTGATGCGGCCGCCGAGCGGGTCGTTCATCAACGGTCCGAAGACGTCGACACGGCTTGAATTCCCCTGCGCCTGCACGACCAGCAACGGTTTGCCGCCATAGTGCTTGGCCGGCACCAGAAGGAAGCGCGGCGTGCCGCTGAACGAGTTCAGCTCATTGGCCATCTGATACTGCTTGAAGGCCGGATCCTTGCTGGCGATCCAGCATTTGTGGGCTGCTATCGCGACCTGTTCCATGGCCAGCAGCGCAGCACTCTTGCCCGAGGGCACAGGCGTGCTCTTCGGGGTCGATTGGCACGATGCCAGGGCAAAGCCTGCCGCGGCGACGAAGGCGACCGTCTTGCTCTTGATCAAGCGGCACCCATCTCGAGTTCGGACAGGAAGATCTTCAGGCCGTCTGTCATCTCGCCCCATACCCTGGACAATGCGGGATGCTGCGAGGCGATCTGCTCATAGGCATCGAATTTGGGATAGGCGTCGAGCAGGTCGTGGCGACCTGTCATGGCGCGGAAATTGTTGAAGATGAACCGCGTCGGCGTCAGCCAGGCATCGGCAAAGCTGATGTCGCTGCCGAGCGCGAAGGGGCCTTGCGCCATCCGCGCCTGGATGGCCGCCAGCCCATGGTGGAGACGGGCGAATTGGGCTTCGATCTCGGCATTGTTGCGCTTCGGCATGAAATGCAGCTCGAAAAGCTTCATTGTCGGCGTCAACACGTCGAGGTCGGTGATGCGGGCGAACATGCGCACCAGCGCGCGGTCCTTGGAATCGGGCGGCAACAGCGCCGGTTCCGGAAACCGCTCCTCGAGATATTCGGCGATGACCACCGATTCGACGATGGTTTCGCCCGAGCCGGTGATCAGCACCGGAATGCGGTTCATCGGCGAGATGGCCCGAAACTCTTCGGGGATCGGAAAACCCGGCGGCGGCGCGATGATCTTGAGCGGCACGTCCTTGATATAGGCCAGTGCGCGCACGATCGACGAGTAGGGCGACAACGGCCGCGAATAGAGTTTCATGACCGTCTCTCCCTCACCCTATGATTTTGAATTGCCGCAATTCTTAAGGTTGCGGTTGCAAACTTCAAGCGGCAATGCCCAAGGCGCCTTCGAACAACGCCCTGCCGTCACTGCCGCCATGCGCTGCTTCGATCAGGTTCTCGGGGTGCGGCATCAGGCCGAGCACATTGCCTTGTTCGTTGATGATACCGGCAATGTCGTTGATCGAGCCGTTCGGGTTGGTGCCTTCGGCATAGCGGAACACCACCTGGCCTTCGCCTTCGAGGCGGGCAAGCGTCTCGGCGTCGGCGAAGTAATTGCCGTCATGATGGGCCACCGGCGAGCGGATGATCTGGCCCGGCTGATAGCGGCGGGTGAACATGGTGTTGGCGTTGGCGATCTCGAGCTTGACCTGCCGGCAGACGAATTTCAGCGAGGTGTTGCGCATCAGCGCACCCGGCAGCAATCCCGCCTCGACCAGAATCTGGAACCCGTTGCAGACACCGATAACCATCACGCCCTTGGCCGCCTTCTCGGCCACTGCCCGCATCACCGGCATGCGCGCCGCGATCGCGCCGCAACGCAGATAGTCGCCGAAGGAAAAGCCGCCGGGAATGGCGATCAGATCGACATCGGGGATTTCGGTATCGGTCTGCCAGACGGTTGCCGGCGCCTGTCCGGAAATCTTGGTCAGCGCCGCGATCATGTCGCGGTCGCGATTGAGGCCAGGCAGGAGGACGACGGCTGTTTTCATTTTGGTTCGTAAGGCCTCTGTGCTTCGGCAAGATCGCGCAGGTCGAGACGGCGTTCTATGCGTTCAAGTCGATCATCCTGGCGGGCGAGAATGCCATAGATGTTGTGGATGTCACTTTGCGTTGCCACCATGTGACCTCGCATTACATTCAATTCCCGTTTCGTTTCGGAAACATCCTGACGAAGCTCACCAATTTCGTGATGCACGCGCTTCAGCAACTCGTACATCAACTCATTCGTGACTTCCGGCATAGTGCCTCCGACACAACCTCAGGTAAGTGTCACACTATAATTCTCGATCACCGTATTCGCCAGCAGCTTGTCGCACATGGCCTTCAAATCGGCTTCAGCCTTGGCCCTGTCGCTTTCCGCCAGTTCGACGTCGAACACCTTGCCTTGCCGCACCGCGCCGACGCCATCGAATCCCAGCCCCGACAGCGCGTGTTCGATTGCCTTGCCTTGCGGGTCCAGAACGCCATTCTTGAGGGTGACGGTAATGCGGGCCTTGATCACGCTGGACATGCTCCTGTTCTGAATGTCGGGTTGCAAGCCGCAATCAGTGCGGCTTGCCTTTGAGGCCGTCGGTCGAGGCGACCAGCACCGGGCCGGTAGGACGCGGCGGCTCGTTCTCGTTCATGATGCCGAGGCGGCGGGCGACTTCCTGATAGGCCTCGACGAGGCCGCCCATGTCACGGCGGAAACGGTCCTTGTCGAGCTTGTCCTGCGTCGCCACGTCCCACAAGCGGCAGGAGTCCGGCGAAATCTCGTCGGCCACGACGATGCGCATCATGTCGCCCTCGAACAGGCGGCCGCACTCGATCTTGAAGTCGACGAGCTGGATGCCGACGCCCATGAACAGGCCGGAGAGGAAATCGTTGACCCGGATGGCAAGCGCCATGACGTCGTCGATCTCTTGCGGGCTTGCCCAGCCGAACGCCGTGATGTGCTCTTCCGAAACCATCGGATCGTCGAGCGCGTCGGCCTTGTAGTAGAATTCGATGATCGAGCGCGGCAGGACGGTGCCTTCCTCGATGCCGAGGCGCTTGGACAGCGAACCGGCGGCGACATTGCGCACCACCACTTCGAGCGGGATGATCTCGACTTCCTTGATCAGCTGCTCGCGCATGTTGAGCCGGCGGATGAAGTGGGTCGGAATGCCCATGCGGTTCAAATGATTGAAAATGTATTCGGAAATGCGGTTGTTGAGCACGCCTTTGCCGTCGATGACCTCGTGCTTCTTCTTGTTGAACGCGGTGGCGTCGTCCTTGAAGAACTGGATCAGCGTGCCCGGCTCGGGTCCCTCATAGAGGATCTTGGCCTTGCCTTCATAAATGCGGCGGCGATTTTTCATTTGAATTTTTCTCTGGATTTGCGGGCAGGCGGTAAGGGACCACTTCCTGTCCGTCCGCCTGAATTAGCGCGGCGACGGTGACGTTCAATGCCGGGTCTATCCCAATCACATCGTTTGCTCAATCGGCAAATCCTTCGAATCAACCGCTTTCGGGACTGAAATGCCGCAGCGCAGCATATGACGAAGCATATTGACCGGCCCGCGACCTTTTGGTTTGTGCTTCGGCAACACACATATTCACCTGCCAACGAATCGGATTTGACCCGGAGGGACGCCATGAGCAGCATGAAAGACCGCGAAGAGGGCTTCGAGCGCAAATTTGCATTCGACGAGGAGCTTCGGTTCAAGGCTTCGGCGCGGCGCAACAAGGCGCTTGGTCTGTGGGCCGCCGAAAAGCTCGGAAAATCCGGTTCCGACGCCGACGCCTACGCCAAGGAAGTTGTTGTTTCCGACATCGAGGAAGCCGGCGACCATGACGTGTTCCGCAAGATCCGCAAGGATTTCGACGCTGCAGGCGTGGAGCAGTCCGATCATCAGATCCGCCGCACCATGGACGAACTGATGGCGCAGGCGATCGAGCAGATCAGGAATACCTGATCGGCCTCTTACTGGACCAATCGACCGCCCGGCCGATCCGGGCGGTTTTTCTTTGCCTTTGCGGCGGTTTCCGGCTGAAACTGGCGACGTCAATAAGGAAAGAGATTAGATGTCCCTGAAGTCCCGTCTTGCCGCAGATGAAACGCTGGTCACCGCCTGGTCTGGCGTGCCGGACGCCTTGACCGTGGAGATCCTCGCCAGGCAGGACTTCGATGCCGTCACACTCGACATGCAGCATGGCGGCCATCACGAGGACAGCGTCCTGCGCGGCCTGGCGCCGGTACTGGCCCTGGGCAAGCCAGCGCTGGTGCGCATCCCTGTTGGCCGTTTCGACATGGCCAGCCGTGCCCTCGATTTCGGCGCCGAAGCGGTCATTGCCCCGATGGTCAACTCGGTGGCCGATGCCAAGCTGTTCGCCGCCGCCATGAAATATCCGCCGCTCGGAGAGCGCTCGTGGGGCCCGACCTATGCCTTTCCCCGTCATGGCAAGGGCGACTATGCCGAATGGCTGCGCGACACCAATCAGCGCACCATGGCTTTTGCGATGGTCGAGACGCGCGCGGCGCTCGATGCGCTTGACGGCATACTGGATACCCCCGGCATCGACGGCATCTTCCTCGGCCCATCGGATTTCTCGATCGCCTGGTCGAACGGCGCGACAGTCAACTCGACGCTCGAAAGCATGATGGAGACAGTGGCCTCGGTTGCCGAGCGCACCCGCAAGGCCGGCAAGCATGCGGCGATCTACGTCGTCGAACCCGCTATCGCCGGCCGCGTCGTGTCGATGGGCTACCGCCTGCTCGCCACGGGCTCCGAGCATGCGCTGATTTCGCTGGGGGCAAAGACCCTGCTCAAGGGCATCAAGGATTCCATCGGCGCCTGATGCAGCGCGACCACGGACGCTAAGCCTTCAGGTCCGTCAGGAACTTGGCGAAGGTCATCGATCCCTCGGGCCACGGGCCAAAGCCTGAATCCTCGCTGAGATGACCGGTCTCGCCGGCGTCGATGAACAGCGAGCCCCAGGCGCCGGCGATGTCCTCGGCGACATCGAAGGGGCAGAAGGGATCGTTGCGGCTGGCGATCACGATGGAGGGAAATGGCAGCGGCTCGCGCGGATAGGGGCCGAAGGTCATCAGATGCCTCGGCTTGATCTTGGCATTGGCGACGTCGGGCGGTGCCACGAAGAAGGCGCCGGCGACCGGCTTCTGAAATTTCGGAATGGCCTGTACGGCCGCGGCCACTCCCAGTGAGTGAGCGACGAGAACGACAGGTCTCTCGGCCTCGTTGACCGCCTTGGCGACGCTCGCCGTCCAGTCCTCGCGCACCGGCTTCGACCATTCGGCCTGCTCCACACGGCGCGCGGTCGACAGCTTCGATTGCCAGCGGGTCTGCCAATGCTCGGGTCCGGAATTGGTGTATCCGGGAATGATCAGGATATCTGCGTCTTTGACTTTCATGGCGCTGAGATAGCGAGCGCGATTGTCTCATGCAACCGTTGATGGCTGCGCTCTTTGCACGCAATGGTGAACACCATGTTCGCTTTTCGCCGTCTTGTGTGAACGATGGCGATCGACGATCTCTGTGGGGAAAGAAACAGCCGTGGAGGGCCGGGATTTTGGTGCTGACACGACGTACAATGATTGGTGGCGGCGGGCTCCTGGCTTTGGGAGCTTCGCGAAACGTCGCCGCAACGGAGACAATGATGAGCGAACTGCCATTTGCCGCCACCACGCCGGTGAGCGTCGCCCGGGTCGGGCTGAAGGCGCGTGATGCCGAAAGCCTCGCGGCCTATTACCGCCGGGTTGTCGGCCTGCAGGAACTGAGCCGTGCCGATGGCGCGATCACGCTCGGCGCTGCCAACCGTCCGCTGCTGGTTCTTGAGCCGGACGCGTCCGCCAAGCCGGACGATCCGCGCAGCGCCGGCCTCTTCCACACGGCTTTCCTGCTGCCAAGCCGCGCCGATCTCGGCCGTTGGATCAACCACGCCATATCAGACAAGATCGCCATCGAGGGGGCTTCGGATCATCTGGTCAGCGAAGCGCTGTATCTGACCGATCCCGAGGGCAATGGCATCGAGATCTATGCCGATCGCCGCCCGCAGGACTGGAAATGGAGCGGCGACAAGATCGCCATGGCGACCGAGCGGATGAACATTCCTTCTGTCGTTGCCGAAGTGCCGGCCGGCGATGCGGGCTGGCAGGGCGCGCCGGAAAACAGCATTGTCGGCCACGTCCACCTCCGCGTCGGCAGGCCGGAAGAGGCCGAAGCCTGGTGGAACCAGGAATTCGGCTTCGACACGGTCGCCAAATATGGCGGCCAGGCGGTGTTCCTGTCGTCAGGCCATTACCACCACCACATCGGCGCCAATGCCTGGCAGAGCGCCGGCGCCGGTCGCCGCGACCCGTCTCGTTCGGGCCTCGCCTGGGTCGAAATGCGCTCGGACAATGTGGCGAGTGAAACGACCCGTGAGGACCCCTGGGGCACGGTGATCAGGACTGTTCCTGGCAAGGCGTGATTGGCGTCAACACAGCTTCTTTCTCCCCGTTTACGGGGAGAAATGCCCGGCAGGGCAATGAGCGGCGGCGCCGAGGTTGCAAGGTTATCGCTTCTGACACAATGCGATGAGTAGCTTTACCCGTCGAAGTTGGCGCTGCCCCTCATCCGCCTGCCGGCACCTTCTCCCCGTGAACGGGGAGAAGGAAAGCTCACGCCTCCCCGAACACACGCTTGAAAATCGTGTCGACGTGCTTGGTGTGATAACCTAGGTCGAATTTCTCGCGGATTTGCGCCTCTGGCAGCGCTGCGGTCACTTCCTTGTCGGCCAGAAGTTCCTCAAGGAAATCAGCGCCTTGTTCCCATACTTTCATGGCGTTGCGCTGCACCAGCCGGTAGGAGTCCTCGCGCGACAGGCCGGCCTGCGTCAACGCCAGCATCACGCGCTGGGAATGCACCAGTCCTCGGAACTTGTTCATGTTGTTCAGCATGTTCTCGGGATAGACGACGAGTTTGTCGACGACGCTGGTCAGACGTGACAGCGCGAAATCGAGCGTCACGGTGGCGTCCGGGCCGATCATGCGCTCGACCGACGAATGCGAAATGTCGCGTTCGTGCCAAAGGGCCACGTTCTCCATCGCCGGCAACGCCATGGAGCGCACCATGCGGGCGAGGCCGGTGAGGTTTTCGGTCAGCACCGGATTGCGTTTGTGCGGCATCGCCGACGAGCCCTTCTGGCCCGGCGAAAAAAACTCTTCCGCTTCCAGCACTTCGGTGCGCTGCAGATGCCGGACTTCGATCGCCAGCCGCTCGATCGAGGAGGCAATGACGCCGAGCGTGGCGAAGAACATGGCGTGGCGGTCGCGCGGGATCACTTGCGTTGATACCGGTTCCGGCTTCAGTCCCAGCTTTTGGGCTACATGTTCCTCGACATAGGGCTCGATGTTGGCAAAGGTGCCGACCGCCCCTGAAATCGCACAGGTGGCAATGTCTTCGCGCGCGTGCACCAGCCTCTCGCGGCAGCGCGAGAATTCGGCATAGGCCTGCGCCAGCTTGATACCGAAGGTGGTCGGCTCGGCATGGATGCCGTGGCTGCGGCCGATTGTGACGGTGTCCTTGTGCTCGAAGGCGCGGCGCTTGAGCGCTGCAAGCAACGCATCGATGTCGGCGAGCAGAATGTCGCTGGCACGGGTGAGTTGCACCGCAAAGCAGGTGTCGAGCACATCAGATGACGTCATGCCCTGATGGATGAAGCGCGCATCGGGTCCGACGAATTCGGCAAGATGGGTGAGGAAGGCGATGACGTCATGCTTGGTGACGCGCTCGATCGCGTCGATCTTCTCGACGTCGAATTCCGCAGCACTTCCCTTTTCCCAGATGGTTTTGGCCGCTTCCTTGGGGATGACGCCCAGTTCGGCCAGCGCGTCGCAGGCATGGGCCTCGATTTCGAACCAGATGCGAAACCGGGTTTCGGGCGACCAGATGGCGACCATTTCCGGCCGGGAGTAGCGAGGGATCATCGGTCTGTCCTGATTTGTCTAAAGCAATTCCAGGAAAAGTGCGCAGCGGTTTTCCGTCCGGAATTGCGAAAAAGAAAAAGTTAGAGCGGATCGGCGATTCTATCAAACGCTGAACCGCTCCAGGTTGGCCCGCCTCCTACCAGAGGTGGACCAAATGCTCAACGCTGATGCCGCGCAAACCAGATGCCGGCAGCGAACAAGGCGACAAAACCAAGCGGAAAATAGAGCCGGATGCCCAGCACCACGAACTGGTAGGACGCCACCGCCACCGTGAAGGCAAGCTGAAAGCCCCAGGTGAGGGTGAATGCGGGCGCATGCCATTCGGCATAATAGGACCGGTACTGCAGCGCATACAGCCCGGCGGTCAGGCCAATCGTCGCCGCGGCGAGGCACACCAATGCCGCGGCGAAGGCGACCTCGGAGCCTCTTCCGAGCGAGACCAGCCGCGCCGCGAACAGGCCAACCGGAAACGCCAAGGCGCCGCCTGCGGCGAACAGCAGCGACACTGTGCGGATCTTGCCCGGCGTCACCCAATTGTCCAGAAACAGGTTGACGAGTGCGCTGGCGCCCATCGCGGCTGCCCACAGCAGGGCGCCGAGAAGCGCTGCGCGCGGTCTCGGCATCGCGTCGCGAAGGCGGCGCAGGGCGCGATTGCTCCTGACGGGTCGGACAAGCCCTGTCACAGGCGGCCGGTCACGGCGATCCAGCGAAAGTCCGGCCCCTCGAAACCATATTGGCGCACCGCGATCAGAACCGCATAGGCGCTGAGGCTGTCCATTGAGAATGTCTGCACCGCGCCGATGCGGTAGCCGTTCGGGCAGCCCCGGCTCTTGGGGATCGCCTTGTCCTCGTGCAGCAATTTGGTGGTGCCGCCATCCTGCGCCTCGATTCGCAGCAGACGAAAGCCATTGATCTCGCCCTGGCTGTCGCAGCCTTCGGTGTTGTTCATGCCGATCTCGTCCAACCGGAACTCGAGCGGCTGATCGACCGGGGAGAAGATCGGCCTCGGATTGACCGCCATGCGATGCGGATCGGCTGAAAGCTCGGTCACCGGGTTGAAACCGGCGGTGATGCCGCGATTGGCATTCAGCTCGGCCTGGCCGACAATGGCTTCGCCCTTTTGCCGGGCCTGGACGCGGGCAGCGTCGAGCGTTGCATTCTCATCGTCGAGCCGGACCCTGATCGGCGTGCCCTTGAGAAAGCTGTCGCTGCTTGTGTCGATGTAATAGCGGTTGGCATAGGGAAAGCCCGACCCGTCCTGGACGCCGTATTCCTCGAAGGCGAAGACGCTGCCATCCCGGGTGAAGCCGAGAATTTCAAGTTCCGCGACATCGCCGGCCTGGGCGGCGATCGACGCCGCGAGCTGCGCTGCCAGGGAAACGGCAAACAGGAAAAGCATTCGCATCGTTTTCACCCCGGCAGCCGTGATCGTTTCAATCCCTAGCACGACGAAATCAAAACGTCGTGCGGACCAAAGCCGATGCATCCAATCCGCTCGTCATTTGTTATTGTCGGCAATCCCCAATGGAGAAGCTACCATGACCGACACCAGCAAAATTCGTGAGCACATGGAAGTCGTCGGCGCCGATGGCGTGCATATCGGCACGGTCGACAAGGTGGATGGCCAGCGCATCAAGCTGACCAAGGCCGATAGCGGCGAGGGCGCTCACAAGGGCCATCATCATTATATTTCCCTGGCCCTGGTTGCCGAGGTCGATGGCAAGAAGGTTTGGCTGTCGGCGAATTCCGATGTCGCGGTGACGTTCGAGGAAGAGAAATCCGATCCGGTTTGATCGAAGGCCTTAGCCCAGGCGCGACGACCAGACTGGGAACAAATCATTATCGGCTGGCGTCGCGGCAAACACCCCGCGGCTGATGGCGCGTGCCATGGTCGCGCCGGCCACGGCGTAGAGGTCGACCGCGGCGTCGGCGGTGAGTTCGATCCCGCTCTTGCCGGTCGCCAACGCGAACACCAGATCGCCGTCGGCCGGCGTATGGGTCGGCCAGATGGCGCGCACGAAGCCGTCATGCGCCGCAATCGCCAGGCGTTTCGCGGCGGCCTTGGTGAGGACCGCGTCCGTCGCGATGACGGCGATGGTCGTGTTGCCGCCGGTTTCCATCTGCCGCCCGTGTTCCTTGTCGCGGTATTTCAGCAAGATCCGCTTGGCGTCTTCGGGCATGGGCGAGGGATAGCCGAGCCCGCCGAATTCATCGCCGATTTCGAAGGGCGCCGCCCAGAAATGGCGGGTGCGGCCAACGGTTACAGAGCCGGTCGGGTTGACGGCGGCCAGCGCGCCGATGGTGATGCCATTGTCCAGCAGCGTCGAGGCGGAGCCAAGGCCGCCCTTCAGGCCCGAAGTCAGTGCGCCGGTGCCGGCGCCGGCCGTGCCAAGCAGGAAATCGGCAGCGGCAGCCTGCACCGACTCGTAGCCGAGGTCGCGATAGGGCGGATAACGGCCCCAGTCCTTGTCGCCGCCATTGCGCAGGTCGAATAGGATCGCCGCTGGCACGATCGGCACCCGGAAGCCGCCCACCTCGAGGCCGATGCCGCGCTCGCGCAGCGCGGCCTGCACGCCGGACGCGGCATCGAGGCCGAAAGCCGAACCGCCCGACAGCACAACGGCATGGATTGTCTCGACGGAATTGTGCGGTTCCAGCAAATCCGTCTCGCGGGTGCCGGGCGCGCCGCCCAGGATCTGGACACCCGCCACCGCCGGCTCGTCGCAAAGCACGGTCGTCACGCCGGACTTCAGCCTGGCATCGGAAGTGTTGCCGACGCGCAGGCCGGCAACGTCCGATATGAGATTGCGCGGGCCGGTGCGGAACATCAGTTGTTTTCCAAGGGCACGAAGCGGGTGCCGTCGAAGCGGAAGACACGGTAGGGGCTCCGGCTGAGGTCGCCCTTGGCGTCGAAGCGGACCGGCCCGATCGCCGTGGTGAAATCATGCCCGGTGAGTGCGTCGGTCAGCGGCTTGCCGGAGCTTTCGGACAAGGCTGCCGCCGCCTTGGCGATCTCAACTGCGGCATAGCCTGGCAAGGTATAGCCGTCCGGCACGATCTTTCGCGCGGCGAAGCTCTCCAGCACTTTAGGGCTCGCGATATCCGCCCATTCCGGCTGGGCGATCATCAGCGTACCGGATGCATAGGGCACGTCACCGGGCGGCGTGCGCAGGTTTTCGCCGCCGGCAAGGACGATGCCGGCCTGGAGCTGGGCGGCATCGCGCCCCATGATGGCGATGTCGTCACCGTCGCCGCCGGCAAAGACATGCGTGGCGCCAGCCTTCTTCAGCCGTCCGATCAGGCCGATCTGGTTGTCGAGCTGCGGCCGGAACGTGTCGACGAAGACCGGTTTCAACGCTGCCTGCTCCGCCGCGGCGCGAAATGTCTCGGCGATCTCGCGGCCATAGATGGTGCCGTCGTCGATGATGGCGAACAATTCATCACGCCACAGGCGGGTCAGGTTAGAGGCGACGGCGTTGCGCTCGTCATCGCCGCGCGGCCCGAGGCGATAGACCGGCCAGCCGGTCTTGGCGCGGCGGTCGGTCAGGCTTTCGGTTCGCACGCCGACGGTGATGACCGGGATGTTGGCGTCCTTCAGGATAGGCATCGCCGCTTCGATCGCCTCCGTGCAGAGAAAGCCGATCACGACATTGACCTTGGCTGCCGCGAACTCCCTTGCCGCCGCGGCGCCGCCGTCGCCGGTGCAGGCGTCATCCACGGTCTTGAGCTGGACGCCGTCCGCCTCCGCGGCGAGTTCGGCGCCAGCCTCGATCTGCTTGCCGAGGATGGCCGACGGTCCCGACAGGGGCGCGGCGACCCCGATCGTGAGCGTCTGTGCGCCAGCGGCACCGGTCAGCAACAGCCAGGCCAGTGCGATGGATATCGTTGCCCCGGATCCCATCCTGCCGAACCGTCCCTCCAAGCCCGCGACGTCGCGTGGGCACCAATTCCCGCCAAGACCTAAAGGCTGTCCGGCCTTGGTGCAACACGCGAATTCGGGATATGGGCCAAGCACTTCGCTTGTGGCATGTGATGTCTGGCCATATATGTCAGGCGAACAATGGCCACGGAAACTTTCCAGTGCTGAAGAAGAACGATATTGGACCGCAAGCCTATCGCGACGCGATGAGCCATTTTGCCGGTCACGTCCATGTGGTGACCACCGATGGGCCCGCCGGCAAGCGCGGGGCGACGGTGATCGCGGCCTGTTCGGTGTCGGACACGCCGCCGACCATCCTGGTATGCCTCAATCGTGAAAATGCCAAGAATGAGCTTTTCGTGAAGAACGGCAAATTTGCCCTGAACACGCTGGCTTCGCACCAGGAGCCGCTGTCGATTGGATTCTCCGGCATGACTGGGTTGCCGGTCGAAGAGCGTTTCGCGCTCGGCGAATGGGATGTCATTTCCACTGGTGCGCCGACATTGAAGGGCGCGCTCGCCGTGTTCGACTGCGAGTTGATCGATACCAAGGACCTGGCCACCCATCGTGTGCTTTTTGGCAAGGTGACAGGCCTGCGTATGGGCGATAATTTGCGGCCGCTGATTTACCACGCACGCGGCTACCACGTTCTGGAAAGTGGGGCGGCCGCACCTACGGAGAAGGAATGAGCGACTTGAAACCGCGCCCCGTGCCGGGGACGATCGAGGAAACGCTCGATCTCCTGACCGGTGCGGACTATGTCGCGGACCGGTCGCTGGCAACGGTGCTTTTCCTGTCGCTGCGCATGAAACGGCCGCTTTTCCTCGAGGGCGAGGCCGGCGTCGGCAAGACCGAGATCGCCAAGGTGTTGGCAGAGGCGCTCGGCCGCCGGCTGATCCGCCTGCAGTGCTATGAGGGGCTCGATGTCTCCTCGGCCGTCTATGAATGGAATTACGCCGCGCAGATGATCGAGATTCGCATGGAGGAGGCGGCCGGCAAGGTCGAGCGCTCCGCCATGGAGCGCAACGTCTTTTCCGAAAAATACCTGATCCGTCGGCCGGTGCTCGATGCGCTGACCGGAAAGACGGGTGCGGCCCCGGTCTTCCTGATCGACGAGCTCGACCGCACCGATGAAGCGTTCGAAGCCTTCCTGCTCGAAATCCTCTCCGACTTCCAAGTGACGGTGCCTGAACTCGGCACCATCAAGGCGGAAGAGCCGCCGATCGTCATCATCACCACCAACCGCACACGCGAGATCCACGACGCGCTGAAGCGGCGCTGCCTCTACCACTGGGTCGATTATCCCGATGCGGAACGAGAGCTGGAGATCGTGCGCCGCAAGGTGCCACGGGCCAACCAGCGGCTTTCCGCTGAAGTGGTCTCCTTCATCCAGAAGCTGCGCCAGATCGAACTGTTCAAGGTGCCGGGCGTCGCCGAGACTATCGACTGGGCCGGGGCGCTGACCGAACTCGACAAGGTGGCGCTCGATCCGGAGACCGTGTCCGACACGATCGGCGTGTTGCTGAAATACCAGGACGACATTGCCCGCATCGGCGCGGGCGAGGGCCGGCGCATCCTCGACGAGGTCAAGGCCGAGCTCGCGGCGGCGGAGTAGCAAGAGTGAACACGCCGCGTCCCGACCCAAGAGAGGCGACGGCCGACGGCCGGATCGCCGACAACATCGTCTATTTCGCCCGCACCTTGCGCAAGGCCGGCATGCGGGTCGGGCCAGCCTCGGTCAAGGACGCCATCGAGGCGGTACTCGTCTCCGGCATCGGCTCGCGCGATGATTTCTACTGGACGCTGCACGCCGTGCTGGTGTCCCGGCACGAGGATCATGCCATCTTCGACGAAGCCTTCAGGCTGTTCTGGAAATCGCGTGAACTGATCGAGAAGCTGCTGGCGATGTTTTCGCCGGTGGCGCCTGACGTCAGGGAGAAGCAGAAGCCGCGCGCGGCCGAAAGCCGTGTCAGTCAAGCGATGTTCGAGGGTCACCAGAAGAACCAGCCGCCTCGGGAAATCCCCGAGATCGAGGTCGATGCCCGCTTCACTTTCTCCGGCAACGAGCTGTTGCGGGGCAAGGATTTCGCGCAGATGAACGCAGCCGAGATGGCCGACGCCAGGAAGGCGATTGCGGCGTTGCGGCTGCCCGTGGACATGGTGCGGACCAGGCGCTTCAAGGCCGATGCGCACGGCCGCCGCATTGATCCGCGCGCCATGATGCGCGCGGCCGCGCGCACCGGCGGTGAATTGATCCTGCCGAAATTCCGCTCGGTCCGCGAAGTCCACCCGCCTCTGGTGGTGCTGGCCGACATTTCCGGTTCGATGAGCCAGTACACGCGCATCTTCCTGCATTTCCTGCATGCCCTGACGGAAAAGCGCCGGCGCGTGCATACCTTTGTCTTCGGCACGCGGCTGACCAATCTCACCCGGCAGATGCGCCACCGCGATCCCGATGCCGCCCTTGCCGACTGTTCGGCGGCGGTCAAGGACTGGTCCGGCGGCACGCGCATCGGCGATACGCTGGCCGAGTTCAACCTTGTATGGTCGCGGCGCGTGCTGGGGCAGGGCGCCGTGGTGCTTCTGATCACCGACGGGCTGGAGCGTGACGATGTCGTGGGCTTGTCGGAAGAGATGGAGCGGCTGCACAAATCCTGCCGGCGGCTGATCTGGCTGAACCCTTTGCTGCGCTTCGACGGTTTTCAGGCGCGGCCCCGCGGTGTGAAGGCGATGCTGCCGCATGTCGACGAATTCCGTTCGGTGCACAATCTCGACGCGCTCGCCGATCTCTGCGCCTCGCTGGACAAGAAATCGGCGCTTTCGGTCGATCCGCGGCGGTGGATGGATGCTGGCGCCAGGCACGCCGCATAGCCATATGTTTCCCGGCTCCTTGAAAAAACAGACCCTGAGAGAAGCAACGATGAGCGACAGCATTTATCTCGATGAGGCCCGCGACCCGCTGATCATCGCGGAAGCCTGGATGAAGGACGGCAAGGATGTCGCCATCGCGACCGTGGTCGAGACCTGGGGTTCGGCGCCGCGTCCGGTCGGCAGCCACCTTGTCATCGATGCCGATGGCAATTTCCATGGTTCGGTTTCGGGCGGCTGCGTCGAGGGCGCTGTCGTGACCGAGGCGGTCGACGTCATCGGCTCCGGCAAGGCCAGGATGCTTGAGTTCGGTGTCGCCGATGAGACGGCCTGGCAGGTGGGCCTGTCCTGTGGCGGCCGCATCAAGGTTTATGTTGAGCGATTGGGCTGACCTCGGATGGATCCCTATGCGCTGAAAATGCTCAATGCCGAGCGGCGCGCCCGCCGCGCGGCGATCCTCGTCACCGATGTCGGTGATGGTCGCGATCGTGTCGTGCGCGAGGGGGACAACGTCGCCGGCGATCTCGGAGTGGCGATCGCCAAGGCGTTTCGATCCGGCATTTCCGGCTCCGTCGAGGCGGAAGGACGGACGTTCTTTCTCAATGCGCATCTGCCGCGGCCGCGCCTGGTGGTGATCGGCGCCGTTCACATCAGCCAGGCGCTTGCGCCGATGGCCCGGATCGCCGGCTATCCGCTGGAGATCATCGACCCGCGCACCGCCTTTGCCACATCAGACCGTTTTCCCGATGTCGCCTTGCATGCGGACTGGCCGCAGGATGTGCTGGAGCGCCAGCCGCTCGACGCTTACACCGCGCTCGCCGCCGTCACCCATGACCCGAAGATCGATGATTTCGCGCTGAAGGCGGCACTCGACGCCAACTGTTTCTATGTCGGGGCGCTCGGCAGCCGCAAGACGCACGCCAAGCGCGTCGAGCGCCTGCTGGCGCTGGGCGCGAGTGCCGACCAGATAGCACGTATCCACGCGCCGATCGGGCTGGACATTGGGGCGGCAAGCCCCGCCGAGATCGCCGTCGCCATTCTCGCGCAGACCATCCATGCCTTCCGCTCGCGCGGCCTCGAAGCGAAGGGCGCGGTGGCGTGAAATTCGGTCCGATCCCGATCGATCAGGCCGAGGGGGCGGTGCTGGCCCATGCCACCACCGCCGGCGAAAAGCGGTTTCGCAAGGCGCACAGGTTGAGCGCCGAAGATGTCTCCACGCTCAAAGGAGCGGGTATCCTGCAGGTTGTCGCCGCCGTGCTGGCTTCCGGCGATCTCGGCGAGGACGCCGCGGCGCAAACAATTGCTCAGAGCATGACCTTTGGCGGCATCGAGGCAAGGCAGGCCGCCACGGGTCGGGTCAATCTTCACGCCAAGGCGGCCGGCAT
This sequence comes from Mesorhizobium sp. M8A.F.Ca.ET.218.01.1.1, assembly GCF_004791165.1. Classification (GTDB taxonomy): domain Bacteria; phylum Pseudomonadota; class Alphaproteobacteria; order Rhizobiales; family Rhizobiaceae; genus Mesorhizobium. The sequence goes on from NZ_SRUZ01000003.1 coordinate 709,856, forward strand.
CTTCACGGTCAAGGCCGCTGTCATCGACGCCATCAATGCCGTCGATCCGGCCATCACCATCGCCACGCTGGCTCAGCATGCGGCGGCCGAGAAGGGTCAGATGGTTGCGACGGTGAAGATCATTCCCTTCGCGGTTGCGTCATCGCTGGTCGACGCCGTGATGAAGATCTGCGCCGGCGGCGAAATCTTTGCCGTCAACGCCTATCGGCCGGTGCGTATCGGCGTCATCCAGACGGTGCTGCCGGGCACCAAGCCCAATGTGCTCGACAAGACCTTGCGCGTCACCGAAGCACGGCTGGCGCGCTCGGGCGGCAGGCTGACGGCGGAGCGCCGCACGCCGCATGAGATCGGCCCTGTCGCCGAGGCCGCCATCGCGCTCGCGCGCGACAACGACATGGTGGTCATCTTCGGCGCTTCCGCCATGAGCGATTTCGCTGATGTCGTTCCGGCGGCGATCGAGAGGGCCGGGGGGATTGTTGTCCGTGCCGGCATGCCGGTCGATCCAGGCAATCTTCTGGTGCTCGGCACACTCGGCGGCAAGCGCGTCATCGGCGCGCCTGGCTGCGCCCGCAGCCCCAAGGAGAACGGCTTCGACTGGGTGCTCGACCGGTTGATTGCCGGCCTTGACGTTACGGCCGGCGACATCGCCGGCATGGGCGTCGGCGGCCTGCTGATGGAGATACCGACGCGGCCGCAGCCGCGCGAGCCGTTGCCGGCGAAAAACCGGCTCAAGGTTGCAATCGTGCTTCTGGCGGCGGGCCGGTCGAGCCGCATGGGCGGACCGAACAAGCTGATGGCGCTGTTCGACGGCCAGCCGCTGGTGCGCCGCACCGCCGAACGCGCGCTCGCCTCGAAGGCTTCGGGCACGATCGTCGTCACCGGCCATCAGCGCGAGCGGGTGCGCGCGGCACTGTCGGGCCTCGACGTCACCTTCGCCGACAATCCCGACTTTGCCGATGGCCTGTCGACCTCCCTGAAGGCCGGAATTGCCTATCTGCCTCAAGACGTCGCGGGTGCGATGATCGTTCTTGGGGACATGCCGGGCGTCGCATCCGATGACCTCGACCGGCTGATCGATGCGTTCCGCAAGGCCGGCGGCAACTCAGTGGTTCGCGCCTCGCATGAAGGCAAACGCGGCAATCCGGTGCTTCTGCCGCGTTCGCTGTTCGCGGCCGTCGGCCATCTCGAAGGTGATACCGGCGCACGTCATCTGGTCGAGGCCGAGGGGCTCGATGTCATCGATGTCGAGATCGGCGAGGGCGCGTCCGTCGACGTTGACACCCGAGAGGCTCTCGAAGGCGCGGGCGGCGTGCTGCAGGATTGACAAACCCGAGCCGAATTACGCATGCCTGAGTGATGTTTTTCAGTTCACCAGCGTTTGCGCTTCTACCCCCCTCTGGCCTGCCGGCCATCTCCCCCTCAAGGGGGGAGATTGGGCACGCGTTCGGCTTTCGCCAAGCTCCAAAGTTGCAAGGTGGACGCCGTCATCGAAACTGCGGATCTCCCCCCTCGAGGGGGAGATGGCCGGCAGGCCAGAGGGGGGCGTGCCGCGCTGCCCTCACGGCCTTGCTTTTCCTGTTTTCCGCCGCCCACGCCAATGCACTCGAATTAAACCCCTTCAAGGACGATCTCTTCGCCTATCCGGCGACGCTCTCATCCGACACAAATGGTGCCTACACGGTCCTCGACTACCGTGAAATGCGCGATATCAACCAGCGTGACGAGGTGCCGGAAAAGCGCGTGCATGCCCAGTATGCCGACACCGGCGTGCGCAAGACGCAGCAGGATCTGATGCTGAAGACGGACGCCGGCGATGTCAGGCATGTCGCCGTCGGCAAGACGCAAGGGGCCGCCGTCATCGTGCTCTATCTGCACGGGCAGGGTGGCAGCCGCAAGCAAGGCATCGACGACTTCACCTTCGGCGGCAATTTCAACCGCCTCAAGAACCTGATGGCCGGCAATGGCGGGCTCTATATCTCTCCGGATTTTCCTGATTTCGGGGACAAGGGCGCAGCACTGGTCGCGGCCCTGATCGACCATTATGCCGAACAGTCCCCGGGCGCGAAAATCTTCGTCGCCTGCGGCTCGATGGGCGGTGCGCTGTGCTGGAAGCTTGCCGCCCGCAAGGATACGGGCGGGCGCATCAATGGATTGCTGCTGCTCGGATCGCTGTGGGACGAGAGCTTTCTCGCTAGCCCCGCCTTCAAGCGTCGCGTGCCAGTGTTCTTCGGCCAGGGCAGCCGTGACGTGGTCTTTCCCGTGGCCAACCAGGAAGCGTTCTTCCGCTCCATCCTAGCCAGGTCGAAGACCTATCCGACCCGCTTCGTCCGCTTCGAGACCGGCACGCATGGCACGCCGATCCGCATGGTCGACTGGCGCGGCACGCTCAACTGGATGCTTTCGAAGGCACCATAAGGCCCGATGCGCCATTTGGACTAAGGCGCTGTGTTGTAGTCGACAATCGTCTGCGGATTTTCCTCGCCGTCATACGACGCGTCGACGTCATACTGGACCAGCGAAAAGTCGCCGTTGCGGAACAGATATGTCCCGGAGTCAGAGGCATCGCCGACGCCGCGCCATTTGTTGAACGTGGTGATCGTGTGAGCGTTGGGGTCATAGTCGGAGTTGACCGCCCACCCTGTGGTCTGGAAGCCGATCACCGTCACGCTCAACAGCTTGCCGTCGCTGTCATTGTTCTCGTAGCGTATATCGGTCTCGGGCTCGGCGAATTGCAATTGCCTGACGCCGTCCACCTCGTCGGTCATGTAGTAGACCGAGCTTTCATTGTATGCGGCGGCCGAGCAGGAGAAATGGAACAGCCGCGTTTCCTTGTCCGGGTCGCCCGGCTGAGCATTCTTGTCCTTGTATTTGATCGAAAAGACCTCCGGCTCATTGGCCAGGAGTTGCTTGTCGCACTGGTCGCCATAGGTCGCCAGGAAGGCGTTCTTGGCTTGTTCCAGTGCGGCATCCTTCTTCGGCGGCGGCGGACCGTCGCCGCAGCTTGGCGGTACCGCATTGTCGAAATCGGCGGTGGAGGGCTTCAGTGCTCCCTTGTCGATGAAGATCGGCTGGAAGGGCGGCGCCTGGATCTGGGCGTTGACCTGGCGCAGCGTGTAGCAGCCGGCGAAGACCTTCGCTTCGCCCTTCTTGTCGGTTGCCTGGATGGCGACCGGGACATTGTAATAGATGCTGCCCGCCGCGCCCTCGTCCGAAATCGGACCGGTCTTGACCTCCACCGTATTGGTGCCGTCATAGCCTTTGACGAACGTATCGAAATCCTTTGCCGGCTTTGTATCGCCGTAATAGCCCCAGGCGCGAGCGAATTCGTGCCGGTTGATGGCGCTGTAGAGCGAGCGGACGACCGCATCCGCGCTCGACCGATCATCGACGTAAGGCGCTTCGGGCGTATCGCTGGCGGCCAATGCCGTCTGGGCTGTCGTGGCAAGGGAGAGAAGGGCAGTCGCTGCGAGAAGGGCGCGTCTCATCGGGAATCTCCGCTCGATAACGAAGATTCTACCATGGCGATTGCGGCGACGTGGTGACGCCGTGCGGCTGCACCTTGAAGAATCGTGCTTGAGGGCGCTACGTCCTCCCGCCGGCGTTCCTGCCGGACAGGAGATCTGACGTGACGATATCGATGTATGAGGCATCCGTGCCCGTGTTTTCAGCCAGGCTGAAAGCACTTTCCAATGTGCTCGCGGCAGCCGAACAAAACGCGCTTGACCGCAAGATCGACCCGCAGGTGTTTTTGACGGCGCGGCTTGCGCCCGACATGTTCGCTTTGACCCGACAGGTGCAGATCGCCACCGACCATGCCAAGGGAGCACCCTCACGGCTAGCCAGCCGCGAAGTGCCGAAATACGAAGACAATGAGGCGAGCTTTGCCGATCTCGAAGCGAGGATCGCCAAGACACTGGCTCATCTGGCGACTTTTTCGCCCGCCGATATCGACGGGTCGGATGACAGGATGATCGAGTTGAAGCTGGGGGGCCGGGAAACCACATTGAGCGGCATGCAGTATCTGCTGCATGTGGCCATGCCCAACTTCTATTTCCACCTCACCACCGCTTACGACATTCTTCGCCACAATGGCGTGCCGTTGGGCAAGGCGACGTTCCTGGGATCGCGTTGAGGCGTGAGGTTCGAGATGTCCTGGATCGATCCGGGACATCTCGCGGGATGCAGCCTAGCGGATGGACATTTCGCGGGCGATACGCGGGAAATCGGCGGGCTTGATGCCGATGTCGGCACGCTCGGCGCTGCTCATCGAATGAAGCAGCGCCAGCGCCGCACGATATCTCTGATGTTCCTGCGGGCGCGGCCGGGCGAACATTTCCGTGAAGAAACCCATGATTCAGGCTCCTGGTTGGTCCTCCACGCCATACAATATACGTGAATCGTGACAATTGTGCAGTGCAGCATTTGCATGCCTGCCATGTCCGAATGATTTTCATAAAAATTTTTTGCGGCCTGATGAAACTTTTGCGCCGCGTCAATCGTAGGCTTCGACGCTGGCACATGGCCAGTTTTTCCTCGCCACTCCTGGCGGATTTCCGGACTGCATGAAAGTGCAGTCCGGCTTTTGGTCGAGGAGCCATTGATCCTCGATCGCAATCCTCGCAACGGCTAAATTCGTTAAGACCAGTGGCATGTATTTTTAACGAGCCGGTTCTATGCTCTGTAGTCCAGACAGTCAGGCAAGGGGGAGGCTGACATCGCTACCAGCGCCAAGCGTGATTTCGCTTCGTTGCTCGACGACCTCTTCGTTGCTTCCGACAAGGGCGACGGCATCGAGGGCGACGAGACCGGCGCGCGCCCATCCATCCCGTTCGACTATCTTTCGGTCGCCGATGAACTCCATTCCGGCCGCATCAAGGTATCCGCCGCGGAATATCGCGAGGCTGGTGCTGATCTGGCCAGCGAATTTGCTGCCCTGCTTGAGCAGGCTAGGCTGGCCCTGGCTGGCGAAGAACCGAAGCCGGAAGAAGAATTGCCGCCAATTGATCCTGAATCGATTGCGGTCGAACTGGGACTGAATCAGCCCAGGGTCGTTGCCGATTTCAGTCGCATGCGCCGCAGCTTTGCTTTTGCCAACCATCCTGACCGGGTTGCCCCGCATTTGCGCCAGCGCGCGATGATCCGCATGCAAGTGGCCAACATGCTGATCGACGAGGCCAAGCGCCGCGCCCTGGCCGCCGCACGCCGCTAACCGTCTCTGCTCACGCAAAAGTCGGCCTGGCAAGGCTTGGAGAGCGCCTCCGCTTTCCTATAAGATGCGGTTTCCTCCCGCGCAGCCGCGCATGTTTTTCCCTCCGGAGCAGAATTCCATGCACAAACGCCGTCTCGGCCGGACCGATCTTCTTGTTACCCAGATTTGCCTCGGTTCGATGACCTGGGGCCAGCAAAACACCGAGGCCGAGGGCCATGCCCAGATGGACCTGGCCTTCTCGCGTGGCGTCAATTTCATCGACACCGCCGAACTCTATCCGATCCCGCCCAAGGCGGAGACGCAAGGGCGGACCGAGAAGATCATCGGCAGCTGGATGAAGGCCAAGGGTAATCGCGACAAGGTGATCCTTGCCTCAAAGGTGGTCGGCCGAACCGCCAACAGCTGGTTTCGCGGCGACCGACCCTCGCAATTGGTGCGGGCCGATATCTTTGATGCCATCGACAAGTCGCTGACCAAGCTCGGCACGGACTATCTCGACCTTTATCAAATCCACTGGCCGGAACGGGACATCCCATGGGGCGCCAACCCGACGCGCGTCGGCGCGGTGGCGCGGCGTGCCGATTCTGTCGGCGCGCCAGTCGGCGAGACGCCGATCGCCGAGACGCTTGCGGTATTCGAGGAACTGGTGAAGGCAGGAAAAATCCGCCATTTCGGCCTGTCGAACGAGAGTTCGTGGGGCGTGATGCGCTTCCTCGCCGAGGCCGACAAAGGGATCGGTCCGCGCGTCGCCTCGATCCAGAACGCCTACAACCTCGTCAACCGCACCTTCGAGGTGAACCTCGCCGAGGTCTGCGAGCGCGAAGGGGTGTCGCTGCTTGCCTATTCGCCACTGGCGCAGGGTTATCTGACCGGCAAGTACGATCACGGCGCCCGCCCGCAGGGCTCGCGCTCGCAACTCTTCAACCGCGGTCAGCGCTATGAGACGCCCAATGCCGCTGAAGCGCAGCTCGAATACAATGAACTGGCGCGCTCTTTCGGCCTGGAGCCGGCGCTGTTTGCCAATGCCTATGTCTCGAGCCGGCCTTTCGTCACATCGAACATTGTCGGCGCGACAACCATTTCGCAGCTGGAGATGGCACTGTCCTCGGTGGATGTCGTCTGGACCGAAGAGATGCAGAAGGCGGTGGACGCCATTCACCAGCGGGTCGGCAATCCCTGTCCGTGACCGGGCCGGGTGCGGAATTGTCGAGCAACAGCAAAGGGGTGGAGACAATGGTGGAATTTTCGATCGAGGCCGTGCGTGGAAAATTTCCCGCTCTCTCGCTGACCGACAAAGGGCGCCGGCGCATCTATCTCGACAATCCCGCCGGGACGCAGGTGCCTCAGGCCGTCGCCGATGCGGTCTCGCGCTGCCTTTTGACGACCAACGCCAATCTAGGCGGCTATTTTGAAACGACGATCGCGGCACAGCAGGTCGTCGACGAGGCGCACCAGGCGATGGCCGATTTCCTTGGCGCGGCGAGCCCCCAGGAAATCATCATCGGCGCCAACATGACGACGCTGACCTATCACATGTCGCGGACGCTCGGCCGCACGATGAAGCCAGGCGACGAGATCATCCTCACCCGCATGGACCATGAGGGCAATGTGTCGCCCTGGCTGCAACTGGCCGAGGACCTCGGCCTCGTCGTGCACTGGCTGCCGTTCGACGAAAGGACCTGGCAGGTCGAGGAGGCGAAGCTCGCTGGTCTGCTGTCTGGGAAGACACGGTTGGTGGCGTTGAACTACGCCAGCAATCTCACCGGCTCGATCAACCGGGTCAAGTCATTGACCCAACTTGCAAAAAAGGCCGGAGCGCTGGTCTATGTCGATGCCGTGCAATTCGCGCCGCATGGCCTGATCGACGTGCAGGAACTCGGCTGCGATTTTCTGATCTGCTCGGCCTACAAATTCTTCGGCCCGCATATGGGCATCCTGTGGGGCCGGCGCGACGTCATCGAAGGCCTGAAGGCCTATAAATGTCGCTGTTCCTCGAACGGCCTACCGGAGCGCTTCGAACTCGGCACGCCGCAGATCGAACTGATGGCCGGCCTCAGCGCCGCAATTGACTATTTTGCCGACCTCGGTGCCGGCGAGGGCGGATCGAGAAGGCGCAGGATTGCCAAGGCGTTCGAAGTCTCCATCGCCTATGAAAACCCGCTGGCGCAAAGGTTGATCGATGGTCTGTCCGATATTCCGGCCCTGACGATCCATGGCATCACCGATTCGAAACGCCTCGGCGATCGCGTGCCGACTGTTTCCTTCACCGTGGACGGCATAGTGCCCGAAACGATCGTGCGGCAGATGAATGCCGAAAACATCTTCCTGTGGTCGGGTCACAACTATGCCTGGGAGATCGTCCACCAACTGGGCATTCCGGCCGAGCAAGGCGTCGTGCGCATCGGCATCGCGCATTACAACACGGCGTCCGAGATCGACGAGACGCTGGAAAGCGTACACCGGGTGATTGCCATGCTCAGGCAGCAACGGTCCTGACGCGGGCTTGAGCTCTCAGCGCGCTTTGCCGCCAAAACCGGTGAGGAAGGCGGTGAGATTGTCGCCGAGTTCGTCGCAGAGATAGCCGCCTTCCTGGACGATGACCGTCGGCAGGTCGAGCCCGGCGATCGCCTCGCCGATGCGCGAGAAGCCTGGCGTCGTCACCGAAAGCCCGCCGAACGGATCGCCCTCGAACGCGTCGAGGCCGAACGCCACGACCAGCGCATCGGGAGAGAAGGCGCGGATGCGCTGGAACGCCACGCCGAGCGCTTCCAGAAATGCCGCATCCGCGGATTTGCGCGGCAGCGGCAGGTTGAAATTGTAGCCGAGGCCGGGACCTTCGCCGCGCTCGTCGGCATGGCCCCAGAAGAACGGGTAGAAGCGCACCGGATCGGCATGCAGCGAGACGGTCAACACGTCGGACCGCGCATAGAAGATGCCTTGCGTGCCGTTGCCGTGATGCAGGTCGACATCGAGGATCGCCACGCGGGCCGCCTGTCTACGCAGCACCTGTGCCGCGACGGCCGAATTGTTGATGAAGCAGAAGCCGCCGGCGACATCGGCAAAAGCGTGATGGCCAGGCGGTCGGCACAGCGCATAGGCGCCGGAAGCGCCTGCCATCACCGTTTCCGCCGCCTCGACGGCGCTCCAGGCGCTCCACAGCGCGCTCTGCCATGTCTCGCCCGAGATCGGGCAGGCCGTGTCTGCCATATGATAACCGGCCTGGCCGACAGCGGAGGCCGGATAGGAGCCGTTGCGGGCGATCGGGTGGATATTGGGGATGACCTCCGCCGACGCCCCGTCGATCCGCTGCCAGCGCTCGAAAATATGTTCGAGGAAGTCGAGATATTCGGGCGTATGCACGGCGGAGACCGGGCCGAGCCCATGATTCCCGGGTCTTTCGATGGTGCAACCCGCAGACCTTGCGCCGGCTAATAATCTTTCGACGCGTTCCGGTTTTTCAGGATTTGGTTGCGCGGCACCGCTGGAAAGGAAAGCCTTGGGGTCGTGCCGCTTCTGCTCCTGCGCGTAGAAGGCTTTCATGGCTGGTCCCCATTTTCCGGCGTGTCGGCGAAGGCGAAAAACGCCTCGCCGATGATTTTCTGCGTCTGCTCGTAGCTCGACCAGGCAATGCCCAGCCTCTCGTAAAAAGCCTTGGCGCCCTCATTGTCGGTGTCGACGGACAGCCTCAGATAAACGCCGCCATCCCTGCGGCATTCCGCCGCCACGCGGCGCAGCAGGCGTTCGCCGATCTTGCGGCCACGGAACCGGTCTTCGACATAGAGGTCCTGCACATAGACGCCAGGCCGCCCCATCCAGGTCGAGAAGATCGGGAAATGCAGGCACAATCCGGCGAACTCGCCATCCACTTCGGCGATCAGCGTCGAGAAAGCGGGCTTTGCGCCGAAGCCCCAGGTTCTGAGATCGTCCGCCGTCGAGATGATTTCCTCGGGCGCGCCGATATGGGTGCCGAGTTTCAGGATCGCCGCATGGATGGTTTCGACATCATCGATGGTGCCGGGGCGGAGGAGGACATCGTTGGAGGCTGGATTGGTCACGGTCTTGTCTCAAAAAGCCACGCGGTCGCCGCCCTTGAGCGCCAGCATGTCGCGCGCTTCCGCCGGTGTGGCAACCTCCAGCGACAGCCCATCGAGAATGCCACGGATGCGGCGCACCTGGTCGGCGTTGGATTTCGCCAATTGACGGCCGTCGTAGAGGCTGTCCTCCAGCCCGACACGCACATTTCCGCCCATCGCGGCGGCGATCGAGATCAGCGGCATCTGGCTTCGCCCGGCGGCCAGTACCGAAAACTGGTAGCTGTCGCCGAACAATTTGTCGGCGATCCGCTTCATATGGACGAGATTGTCCGGGTCGGCGCCGATACCGCCCAGGATGCCAAGTACGAACTGGATGAACAGCGGCCCGGACACCAGCCCCCGGTCGCGGAAATGCGCCAGTGAATAGAGGTGGCCGACATCGTAACACTCGAACTCGAAGCGGGTGCCGCAGCCTTTGCCAAGCCGCTCGAGCACGCCTTCCATGTCGGCAAAGGTGTTCTTGAAGATGGTGTCGCGGGTTGCTTCGAGTAGCTTCGGCTCCCATTCGTGCTGCCATTCCCTTGGCTTGTCGAGCATCGGGAACAGCGCGAAATTCATCGAACCCATGTTGAGCGAACACATTTCGGGTTCAGCCCGCAGCGGTGCCGCCAACCGTTGGTCCAATGTCATCAGCGAGGAGCCGCCGGTGGTGATGTTGATCACTGCGTCGGTCGCCTGCTTGATGCGCGGCAGGAACTGCATGAACACTTCGGGATCGGCGGTGGGGCGGCCATCCCTGGGGTCGCGGGCATGCAGATGCAGGATCGAGGCCCCGGCCTCGGCGGCCGCGATCGCATCCGCCGCGATCTGGTCCGGCGTCACCGGCAGATGGGGCGACATGGACGGCGTATGCACCGAACCGGTGACGGCGCAGGTGATGATGACTTTTCGCGGCGCCATTTCTTCTACCCTCGGCCTTCGACCGGCAGGTCCAGTTCGCCGGCCAGGATTTCGAGCGAGTCGCCGATGATGGAGATGATCTCGCCGACCTGCTCGCTGGTGACGATCATCGGCGGCGCCACCATGAAATTGTCACCGTCGACGCCGCCCTTGACCCTGCGGCCGTAGATGATCAGTCCGCGCTCATAGGCGAGGTCGAGCAGCCGTTGCGTCGCTTTCTTGGGCTGGTCGATCGGCTTCAGAGTTTCCGGATCGGCGACCATTTCGGCGCCCGTAAGCAGCCCCTTGCCGCGCACATCGGCAATGAATGGAAAGCGTTTCGCAAGTGCCTTCAGGCCGTCCATCAGCACATCGCCCATGGCAGCCGCATTGGCGATCAGGTCGAGCCGGTCCATTTCGCCCAGCACCGCAAGCCCGGCGGCGCAGGCCAGCGGATTGCCGGCATAGGTGTGGCCGTGCTGGAAGCCGCCGGTGGCGAGCAGCGGCTCGACCAGCCGCATCGGCGCCGCCAGCGCGCCGAGCGGCGCGTAGCCCGATCCCAGCCCTTTCGACAGTGCGACGATGTCCGGCTTGCAGTTCCAATGGTCGCCGCCGAGGAATTTGCCGGTGCGGCCCGCACCGCTCATCACTTCGTCGTGGATGAGCAGGATGCCGTAGCGGTCGCAGATTTCGCGGATGCGCGCATAGTAGCTGTCGGGCGCCACCAGCGCGGCGGTCGCCGCGCCGCCGATCGGCTCCATGATGAAGGCGACGACGCTTTCGGGGCCTTCGGCGAGGATCTTTTCCTCCAGCATGTCGGCGTAGCGGACGCCGCGCTGCTCCATCGAGAAATTGTCGCGGTCGCGCCAGGCGGTTGGTGCCGGCACGGTCGGCATCACCCGCATCATCGGCGTAAAAGTCTCGGCCAGCGCATCGTCGCCGGTGATCGAAAGCGAACCCAGCGTGCCGCCATGATAGGAAGGAAAGCGGGTGATCACTTTCCAGCGGCCGGCCTGGCCGGTGGCGACGGCCCATTGCCGGGCCAGCTTGATGCAGGATTCCGTCGCCTCCGAGCCGCCGGAGACGAAGAAGATGCGGTCCATGCCTTGCGGAAGCTTGCCGGCAAGTTCTCGCGCCAGTTCTTCCGCTGGCTCGTTTTCGAAATGCAGCCGGTAGGCGAAGGTGGCGCGGTCCATCTGCCGCTTCATGGCATCGAGCACATTGCGGTTGGAATGGCCGATATTGGCGACCATCGGGCCGCTCGATCCGTCGATGAAACGGCGGCCATCCTGCGTCCACATGTAGATGCCTTCGGCGCGATCGATGAGCGGTCGGCGCAGGCTGGACAGATAGAAGAGATGCGATTCTCGCCGAGTTTCGGCGGCATGCTGGACTTTCGACATGTCAGGACTTTCCAAGATAGCGATCGAGGACATTCTGGGTAACCCGTTCGACCATCGGGTCTTGTCTTAGCAGGCCGGCGACCCATTCGCAGCTTCCGGCGTGGAACACCTCGCCCTTGCCGCGTGGAAAATTGACGATCATGCCATTGCTGCGTTTGACCTTTTCGAGATTGGCGTCGCTCCTGTCGCCGAACAGCGTCTCGGCGCTGAAGCGGCCATCCTCGTCGGTGAGGAACTGGTCCTCGACCGGGATGTCCGCGCTTTCCTCGACCTGGCTGGCCATGCCGACGGCCAGCACCTGCAAGCCATCGGGCGCGCCGCTGGTCGCGGTCGGGTAGGGCAGGCCGCCACGGATCTCGAAATCGAGCCCGTCGACCTCATAGCCATAGACATGGCTGTCGGCGCCCAGCAGGTCGCCATAATAGATGCCGGTCCCGGCGAAGGCCCAGTGCTCTGGCCGGTAGACCGGAAACCCGCGCACGCCGCGCGGCGCGCAGCCGCCCCAGCCCGCGTAAAGGCCACGGGTGGCGTTGAGCCCGAAGGTCGCGGCACCCGGCCTGCCGATTTCGGGCGCTTCCCAGGAATTGGTGGCGCGTGTCACGTCGCCGCCGCGATAGGCGGGGTCTTCGGCCCGCGCGCGGTATTTGTAGCAAACCTGCCGGCGGCCTTCATCCTCCAGCCGGGTTTGCCACATGAAATTGCCGGCAAAGCGCGCCGCATGGCCGCCGCGCTCGACATAGAAGTCGACGGCATCGCGCATTTCCCAGGTCCAGTATTCGTCATGGCCGACGAAGACCGCGCAGTCGTAGCCGTCGAGAATCTCGGGCGAGAAATGCAGGTCGTGCTGGCTGGTCAGATCGGCATCATAGCCGGCCCGTTCGGCAAAGCGAAAAAAATGGCTGTCGTAGCTGGCCCAGCCCGACGAGGCGTATTTCTTCGAATGGCCGGTGGCGAGCGCCCATTCCATGTGCGGATAGCGCGGCACCGTCTTCGGCGGCACCGCGACTTCCAGCGGCACGCGCGGCGCGTCCGCAGGCAGCACGGCAAAGCCGCGGCACCAGGGGCGCTGCGTCGACACGATGGGCGAGTACTGGTCGCGGTCGGGCCCGGTAATGCCCTGATAATGGTTGGAACCGCCCCAGGTGTTGTATGCGAGCCAGGTGCCCGTCGCCGCCACCTGCAGCACTCGGCCCGGCTTCTTGCCCGGTTGGGGCGAGACGATAAAGATGTGGTGACTTTGGATCGGCTTGCCGTCGCGCCCGTCGGCGGTCAGAGTCACGCGATAGGCGCCGGACGGCCAGTCGTTTTCCACACGGAATTCAAAGGAGGATTCCCAGCCGCAGCCTTCGGCCGAGCATTGGTCCGGACTGACCTGCCAGCGCGACGCGATGCCGGATGTCTCGAACACTTTCGTCTCGGTGCCGCCGTCACGGGTGATGGTCATGCTGAATGACGGAGCTGTGGAACTGACATGCAGCGTAACCGTCTCGCCGGCGCGATACGAAAACCGGTCGCTGTAGCACCAGATCTCGCCGCGCTCGCCATCCATGCCTGGCCACTCGTAATAGTGGCCGCGAACCGCGTGGCGGCGCTGCTCCGCCGTCAGTCCGAAATCGGGGAATTCCGTGGGGTATCTGGTCATCATCTTGCTCAGGCGGAAAGATATTTCTTGAGGAAGCCGCGCGTGCGTGCCTTCCGCGGCGCGCGAAAGATCTCTGCTGGCGGGCCTTCCTCGACAACCACCCCGCCATCCATGAACAGCACTCGGTCGGCGACCTCGCCGGCAAAGCGCATCTCATGCGTTACGATGAGCATGGTCATGTGTTCGGCGGCAAGCTGTTTCATCACCGCGTTGACCTCGTCGACCAGTTCCGGGTCGAGCGCCGAAGTGGCTTCATCGAACAGCATCACCTTGGGCTGCATGGCCAGAGCACGGGCAATCGCCACACGCTGCTTTTGGCCGCCCGAAAGCCGGGAGGGGTAGGCGTCGATCTTTTCGGCGAGCCCGACCTTGGAGAGGAGCTCGTGCGCGAGCGCCTTGGCATCGGCTTTCGGCATGCCTTTCAGGATCACCGGTCCCATGGTGATGTTCTCGATCACCGTCAGATGTGGGAACAGATTGAAGTGCTGGAACACCATGCCCATTTGCTGGCGCACCTTGTTGATGTGTCGCTCGAAGGCCTGGCCATGCAGTGGCTGGTTGACCTGCACGCCGTCCAGCCAGACTTCGCCACCGTTCAATGTCTCGAGATGATTGATCGAGCGCAGCAGCGTGCTCTTGCCGGAGCCGCTTGGACCGATGATCGCCACGATCTGCCCACGCTCGACCGACAGGTCGATACCCTTGAGAACCTCGACGGCGCCGAAGGATTTGCGTGCCCCGCGCACCTCCACCATTGGCCTCTGCGTGCTCATCGGGAAACCTCCACATGCCGTTCAAACCGATGCAAGGCCGCCTCGAGCACAAGGTTGAGAATGTAGTAGAGCACGGCAGCCGTAATGTAGAATTCGAACGGGCGGAACGTTTCGCTGATCGCCAGTTGCGCCGAATGAACGAGCTCCGCGATGCCGATGACCGAGACGATGGAGGATTCCTTCAGCAGCGCGATCAGGTTGCCGCCGATCGGCGGCGCCGTGTTGCGGATGGCTTGCGGTATGACGACGTAGCGCAGCGCCTGCCATTTGCCGAAGCCGATGCTGCGCGCGCCTTCCGTTTGGCCGACGTCGACCGCCACGATGCCCGCGCGAATGACATCGGCATTGTAGACGGCAAAATGCAGCCCAAGCCCGATGATGCCGGCGGCAAGGGCAGGGATGTCGATGCCGATCTGCACCAGCCCGAAATAGATCAGGAAAAGTTGCAGCAACAGCGGCGTACCCATGAACACCCACATGAAGGCGCGCACGGGGTAGGCCAGCATCGCCGGTGGGTAGAGGACGATGACGGCGAACAGGATGCCGAAGGCAAAACTGAGGGCTCCGGCCGAGACCGTCAGCACCGATGTCCACCAGGCGCCTGTCAGAAGAAGGTCCCAGTAGGGCACGACGACGCTGAAATCGAGACCTTGCATCACGCTCCCCCGATCAGATGATGGCAAAGCGCTTGTCGAGCATGTCGACGATGCGGGCAACCGCGTAGACCATGATCATGTAAAGCAGGGCCGCGACGCCGAAAATCTCGAACGGTTTGTAGGTGGAGCCGATGAAACGCTGGGCCGTGTAGGTCAACTCGACAACCGAGACGGTGGATACCAGCGCCGAACCCTTCAGCAAGGCGACCGTGTTGACACCGAGCGGGCGGATCATCAGCCTCGCGGCTTGCGGCAGCACAACCCTTCGCAAGGTCTGCAAACGGCTGAATCCGATCGTGCGGGCAGCCTCCGTCTGGCCGCGGTCGACCGCCATCACCGCGCCCCGGATCGATTCCGCCATATAGGCGCCGATGTTGAGGCCAAGGCCGATCACACCAGCCGTGAACGGCTCCAGATTGATGCCGATCTGCGGTCCGCCGAAATAGAGCACGAACAGCTGGATCAGGCAGGGGGTGCCGCGAAACAGGCTGACATAGACAGTGCCGACGGCCCTCAGGATCGCCGATCTCGACATCCGGGCGGCCGCCGCCAGCGCCGCGGCGGCCAGCCCCAGAACCAGGGCCAGCACTGTCAGTTCCAGCGTCACGAGCGCCGCTTCCACGAAAAACGGGAAGACACGGCTCATCAAGGAGAAATCCATGGGGTCGTCCCGGCAGGAATGTCGTTTGGTTTTCAGGCGACCTGGCCGCCTGAAAACCGGATGGATTAGCGGATGTCGGTGCCGACCCACTGCTTGGAGATCTTCTCGTAGGTGCCGTCTGCCATCATGCCGTCCAATGCCTTCTGCATGGCGGCCTTGAGCTCCGGATTGTCCTTGCGGATGGCTATGCCGATGGCGACGCTGCCGCCTTCGATGTCAGGCGTGTCGAGCTTGCGCACCTTCTCGCCGGTTTCCTTGACGGCGACCATGACCGGAATGTTGTCGACGACGATGGCATCGACACGGCCCGCCTTCAATTCCAGCAACAATTCCGGCAAGCCCTTGTAGGTGCGGACATCCCAGCCACCCTGCGCGCGCGCCCATTTCTCGTGCGTCTCGCCCAGCGTCACGCCAAGGGTCTTGCCCTTGAGGTCGTCGAGGCTCTGCACCTTGGAATCCTGGTTCACGAAGACCGCGCGGCCGGCGTGATAGTAGGGGCCGACGAAATCGACGACTTTCTCGCGCTCAGGCGTGATCGTCATCGAGCCAACGACGGTGTCGTATTTGTTTGCGAGCAGGCCGGCGATGATGCCGTCCCAGGCGGTGGTGATGATGGTGCCCTCGACGCCGATGCGATCGGCGATGGCCTTGCCGATGTCGGCGTCGAAGCCGACAACCTCGTTCTGGTCGTTGACGAAGTTGAAGGGGGGATACTGCCCGCTCATCGAAATCTTCAGTTCGCCTGCCGACTTGATCGTTTCGAGATCGTCGGCGCTGGCCGAAACGGCGGTGAAGGCCGAAGCAAGCAGCAGTGCGGCAACCGCGATGCCGGAAAATACCTTGTTCATCTGAATTTCTGTCCTCTGGATGGAGCGCGAAGGCTTGTTCTTGGGAGGCGTTGGGGCGCTCTCCTGATGTCAATGATTGCCTTTGCTCCAGCATTGCGCAAATAGATAATGGGAATAGGGAGCATAGATACCAAGAATGGCATTGCCTCGCCCCGAACGGCTGGTCTGGGACCTCGACTGGAACCTGCTGCGCACATTCGTCGTCATCGCGGAGGTGAAAAGCATCACCCGGGCAGCCGAGCGCCTGAACCTCAAGCAACCCAGCGTCAGCAACGCGTTGCGGCGCCTGGAGGATCGCGTTGGCCGGCGCCTGGTCGAGCGTGATGCGACACGCTTCGAACTCACCGAGGTCGGGCGCCTGATCTATGAGCAGAGCGTGGAGGTGTTCGGCACCATATCGCAACTGCCGCTGCTGATGCGCGGGATCAGCGACGACGTCGCCGGCCACGTCATGATCGCGACCGCCAGCCATGTCGTCTCGCCGCTGTTCGACCGGGCGCTGGCGGAATTCCACCGCAACTACCCGCGCGGCTCCATCACCATCTCGGTCGCGGCAAGCACGGAAGTGGCCAAGCAGGTGCGGGAGCGCCGCGCTTCCTTCGGCATCTGCCTGGTCAGCCAGCGCGATCCGGCACTGGACTACACGATGGTTTATCGCGAGTTCTTCGGCTTCTTCTGTGGCCCGCAGCACAGGCTGTTCGGGAAGACCGGATTGACGCTTGCGGATCTGCGGGGCGAGCCGTCCGTGTCCTTCCAGACCGATCACATTTCGGACGCCTTGCGGCCGGTGGCGTTGCTGCGCAGCGAGGCCAAGCTGAATGCCGATGTCGTCGGCGTGTCGTCCAGCCTGGAGGAGGTGCGGCGCATGATCGTGGCAGGGCTCGGCATCGGCCCGCTGCCGCTGCATGTCGCGCGGCGCGACGTGGCCGATGGTATGCTGTGGCGATTGCCGCCTTACGATGCGCCGCCGGCCATCGACATCTTCCTGCTGACCAATCCCGACAAGGCGATGAATCGGGCCGAGAAGGCGCTTTTGTCCGGAATTCAGGCCCTGATCGCCGAAACGCCCCTGCAGGATCGAATCTACAGCGATTGACGGGTCGACGCGGGTCTATTCGACAAGGTAGGCCGCGGCGCGGTCGCGCATCGGCTCATCCAGCGCCACCGAGGCCCTGGCGGTGAGATCGAAGCGCACGCTGGTCGTCCGGCTCGATGCATGGACGATGCCATCGATCGATCCGGACATCACCTGTTCGAAGGTGATGGAGGTGCGACCGACCTTGATCACATGCGAGCGGATGGTGAGCAGCGATCCGGCTTTCGTTTCATGCCGGTAGTCGATTTCGGTGCGCACGTCGGCCCATCCGTTCTGGGAGCCCTGGCCGCCCTCCTGTCCGGCGATATGGCCGAGGAGCTGGAAACTGGCATCGTCGAACATCGCGGCGTAATGGCGCACATTCATGTGCCCCATCACGTCGCACATCCAGGGATGGGCGACGCCTACGAAGGTGACGAGGGATTTGCTCATGTGAATTGTTCCGTGGCCTTTGTTTGGATCGCGAGACGCCTTATCGAAACACGCGGCTGCAGGCAAACCGGCGGATGACTTGGGTGAGGGCTTTCGAGCCGGCGATGGCCTGTAGGTCGACATTCCTTAGCCGGGCCCTTGGCCCTCCCGAGCAAACCGACTATCTCAGAAAGACGGCGGCAGTTCCGCCATGGGGACAGGCATGCTCAGGGTGCAAAAGGTCAAGGTCGACGACATCTACGTGCCCACCGCACGCAAGAAGACGCTGCATCCCGAGACCGTCCGGCATCTCGCCGAGGATATCCTGGAAAACGGCATGAAGACGCCGATCCAGGTCCGCCACGATGGCAAGCGGCACATACTTGTCGAAGGACTGCATCGTCTGGAAGCAGCCAAGTGGCTCGGCGAGTCAGAGATCGACGCCTATCTGGTGCAAGCCAAGCGCCACTGACGCGCGCCTTCGCCCGAAGCACGCACAGTCTCCAGAATTTTTCACCTGGCATGTCGGGTTGCGTTGCATTGGCTCGTCCTTGGGACGGAAGCCAGATCAAGCCGAATCCCGAGGAGAAAATAGTGGCCACCAAGCTCGACATCGCCCCCGCCAACGACCGCGAACTGGTTCTCGCCCGCATCATCGATGCACCGCGCGAGAACGTGTATCGCTGCTGGACCGACCCGACCCTGATCACGCAATGGTTCGCGCCAAAGCCGTGGACGACGCCGCGTGCCGAGATGGACGTGCGCACGGGTGGCAACAGCCTCGTCGTCATGGCCGGTCCTGACGGCGATGAATTCCCCAATCCCGGGGTTTTCCTGGAAGTCGTTCCCGGCAAGAAGATCATCTTCACCGATGCCTATACCCAGGCGTGGGAGCCGTCGGAAAAACCGTTCATGACCGGCGTGCTGACCTTCGAGGACGAAGGCGAGGGCAAGACCCGCTACATCGCGCGCGTCCGGCACTGGAGCGTCGCCGACCGGCAGCAGCACCAGGCGATGGGTTTTCACGCGGGTTGGGGGCAATGCACCGACCAGCTCGAAGACCTCGCCAGGACGCTTTGACATCGGTTGACCAGGAGGAGACCGATATGTCCAGAACCCTGGTTTTTGCCATTCTTGCTTCGGCCGCGGCGTTTCTCGCTTGTCCGGGCACCATCAATGCAGAGGAGACGAAGCCCGCTATGACCACCGAAACGAAAACGCTGCCGAAGCCGCAAAAATCCGGCCTGCTGCCGATCAACGGCGTGAACTACTATTACGCTATCTATGGCAAGGGTGAGCCGCTGCTTCTGCTGCATGGCGGCCTCGGCTCCATCGACATGTTCGCGCCGATCCTGGCCAAGCTTGCCGAGAACCGTACCGTCATCGGGGTCGACCTGCAGGGGCACGGCCGCACCGCGCTTGGCGACCGGCCATTCACCCTGGAGGCGATCGGCGATGATATGGCTGGTATCGTCAAGACACTCGGCTACGACAAGGTCGACGTCATGGGCTATTCGCTGGGCGGCGGCGTTGCCTTCCGCATGGCGGTCCAGCATCCCGAGGTTGTGCGCCGGCTGGTCCTTGTCTCGACCGGCTACGCCGCCGACGGCTTTTATGACGAGATGCGCCCGCAGCAGGCGCAGGTAAGTGCCGCCGCCGCGGCGTTCATGAAAGAGACACCGATGTACAAATCCTACGTCGCCGTCGCGCCACATCCAGAGGACTTCCCGAAGCTGCTCGACGCGCTCGGCAATTTCATGCGCCAGAACTACGACTTCTCCGCCGACGTTCCCAAGCTGAAGATGCCCGTCATGCTCGCTTACGGCGACAGCGACATGTACAAGCCCGAGCATGAGATCAAGTTCTACCAGATGCTCGGTGGCGGCCTGAAGGATGCCGGCTGGATGCGTGAGAACCTGTCGCAGAGCCGTCTCGCCATCCTGCCCAACCGCACCCACTACGACGTCTTCTTCGCTCCGGAACTGACGGCCGCCGCACTGCCTTTCCTCGATGGCCAGACCAAGGTGAAGAGCTGGGACGAGGTGGTCGGCGAAACCGAATGACCCTGCCATCTCTGGCGGCCGTCTCCAGCGAGACGGCCGTCGTGCTGTTTAGGAAGCCCTGGCGCGGCGTGGCTGTCTCAGATGCTTGATGCCGCCCATCTCGACGAAGTTGGTCGCCGATTCCCAGAGATAATCGCCGTAGAGGAAAGGCTCGAAGGGCTCGGCGCCGTCCAATGGCAGAGGCGATATCTCCGCGTCGACGCGCGGCTCGTAGAAGAACGGGATCGAGAACCGCGTCGTTTTGGGTGCAATGACCCGGTGCCGTGTCGCGCGCACGCGGCCACCGGTCCAGCGCTCCAGCAACTGGCCGAAATTAACCGCCAGCGTGCCATTGGCTGGAGGCACGTCGATCCATTCGCCGGCGAGGTTCTTTGCCTGCAAGCCCTCGACGCCGTCCTGCGCCAGCAAGGTGACGAAGCCTGAATCGGCATGTTCGCGGCCGATGATGGTGCGCGTTTCGCCCTTGTGGGTCACCGAAAACTCCGGCCCGCTTGTGTCGACGCCGGCACTGGCGTCGCGCAGGGGATAGCGGATCAGCCGCAGCGTCGAGATGCCACCAGCGAAATAGGCATCGAAGATCGTTTCAGGCAGGCCAAGCCCGCGTGCGATCGACCGCATCAGCATGGTGCCGACCGTCTCCATCGCGCGGTAGTAGTCGGCCGCGGCGGTGCGCCAGCCGGGCAAGGCATTTTCGGCCGGTAGTGGTGTCGGCTCGCACAGGGGATCGTCGGAGGTCGAGACTCGCGCCGCATCGGCAAGGTCCGGCCCCATGTCGATGCCTTCCTTGTAGGAAACGGCTTGCGGCTGCAGCGGAAACCAGCCGCGGTAGAAATTCTTCTTCGTGTGATCGAAATTCCAGCGCAGCAATTCCTGCTTGCCGGCATCGGGAAGCGCAAAGATACGCAGCAATCGCGCGCGCTTTTCCGGCGTCAGCCAGTCATCGCCGGGAAAATCCCGGACCGCCAGGAAACCGATGCCTGCCGCGGCAGCCATGATCCTGGCGTCGGCGCGGTCGCGGGCGGGCGAGGGCGGCCCGAACAGGTCCGCAATGCCGATTGTTTCGATGTCCGGTGTCATCACGGTCCTGCCGCATCACGATAATCGATGACCTTGTATCAAAGCTTTTCAATTGACCCAATCGGCGTCGCCGCTACCTTGCCGCCTGTTCACTCCACCAACGGATTCAGGCGATGGCAAAATACGAAGGCGGATGCCTGTGCAAGGCGGTGCGCTACCGCACCGACGCCGACCCCATCAACGAGCGCATCTGTCACTGCCGGCTCTGCCAGAAGGCGATCGGCGCGGCCTTCAATGCGCGTGTTCTGTTCCGCATCGACGATGTGACGGTCGAGGGCCGGTTGGCCACGGTCAACACCTCGCCGGACCTCAAGCGCGGGTTTTGCCCGAACTGCGGCACAACGATGTTTTCGCGGCGCGATTCCGCCGGCATCATCGGCGTGACCACCGGTTCGCTGGACGACCCGTCGTTCTTCAGGCCACAGATGCATATGTGGACCGCCTCGAAACAGCCCTGGGTGATGCTTGACGACGGCTTGCCGCAATATGAAGGCGCTCCGCCGGCCTAGCTTCCTCCTTCTCGTCAACAGGACGACGTGCCCCGGGATGACCAAAAATTAATCCAAAGAGACACGCGATAGCCGGCAAAGCGTCATTGGCGGGCCATCTTTGTCACCCTATCTATGCGTCGCGGGCCCGGCATTCGAGGAGACGACGGATGAACGACAGCATCAGCACCCTGGACGAGCTTTTGAGCGATCCGATGGTCCTGCTTGTGATGGAGCGCGACCGTGTGCGCCCGGAACAGGTGCGCATGCTGCTTGAGCGGGCTCGCCGGCCTTCCCTCGATGAACCGGTTGTCCCGCCGGCGCATGTGATCGCCAGGACCTGCCAGAAACTGTGGCTGTGCCCCTGAGTAGCCTTGCGATCTTCCATGAACATCATTGGCCGGCCCGTGGGCCGGTTTGGATGCGGGTGGCGCGGCCCGCAAGCGTATTGCAATGTGTCCGCCGCCACGCGACGCTATGACGCCCGTTCGGGCCGCCAGCTTACAAATCCGTAAATTGATTCTGCGCCGCATAGCGGTATGGCTTGCCCGGCATTGATCGCCGCCGATCGTGCCTTCGCAAGTCCGATCCCTCCCGCATGGAACCGACATGGCTGATATCTGCACGCAAGGCGTCGACACGGGCTTTGTCGGCCTTGGATTTGCCAAGGTCGCTTTCCTCGGCCTTGTGCAAGGCATCACCGAACTGCTGCCGATCTCCTCGACCGCCCATATGCGCATCGTGCCGGCTGTGCTTGGCTGGCAGGACCCGGGCTCGGCTTTCTCCGCCGCCATGCAGCTGGCGGCCCTTGCAGCGGTGGTCAGCTACTTCTGGGGCGACGTGAGGGATCTCCTGTTTGGATCACTCGATGCCCTCACGCGCCGCGATTTTGCCGACCGGCATTTCCGTCTGGCGCTGTGGATCGTGCTGGCGACGATCCCCATTGTCATCGCCGGCGTGGCGCTCTCGGGCGTCCTCAACACCTGCAATTCGCCGTTGCGCAGTCTGAGCGTGATTGGCTGGGCCTGCATCGCCATGGCGGTCCTGCTGGCGCTGGCCGAGATTTTCGCCCGCCACAGGCGCACCGTGGGCGAAGCGTCGCTCGTCGACGCGCTCCTTGTCGGCGTCGCCCAGGTTGGCGCGCTTATCCCGGGCGTCTCTCGCTCTGGCTCGACCCTGACGGCGGCACTGGGGCTTGGCTTCAAGCGGGCGGAGGCTGCGCGTTTCTCGTTCCTGCTCGGGCTGCCGGCGATCGCGCTCGCCGGCCTCAAGGAATTGTGGGAACTGCACAAGGCGCATCTCGACGCCCATGGATGGTCGGTTCTGGGCGTGGGACTGCTCGTGGCCTCGATATCGGCCTTCTTCGCCATCTGGGGCCTGATGCGCGTGCTCGAACGCTTCTCCGCCTGGCCTTTCGTCATCTATCGCGGCGCGCTCGGGGTCGTCCTGCTGCTCGGCGTGGCTATGGGATGGCTAGCCTAGGCCGAACCGGCACGCTTGCGGTGTTGCGCTGCTGCAACCGCCTGGAGCGCATCAACCCATGCCCGAAGATGTGATCGGACGCCTTCATTGACTTCGGGCAATGTCCGCCCTTAACGTTCTGTTAACAAAAAACAGATGGCGGAGCCGCATGGCATCCTCGTTGGGTTTGCGCCGCAAGGCGAAGGGGCTGGGGCTTGCGATTGCCCTGATTGCTTTCTGTTCGGCGGCGAATTCCGCCTACGCGGCTCCCGCTTCCATGGTCATCGGCGGCTCGACCTCGCAGCCGATCGGCCACTATGATTTTTGCAAGATCCATGCCGCCGAGTGCTCCATCCGTTCACCCGACAGCGAGCCGGAACAGATGACTGGCAAGCTGTTGCGGGAGATCAGTGCCGTAAACCTTTCGGTCAACACGCGCGTCAAGCCGATGAGCGACATGGACAATTACGGCAAGGAGGAATGGTGGGCCTATCCGGACAATGGCTTCGGCGATTGCGAGGATTACGCGCTGGAAAAGCGGCGTGAGCTCACCAGCCTGGGCATCGCCATAGCCAATCTCCTGATGACGGTGGTTCGCAAGCCGGATGGCGAAGGCCATGCCGTGCTGACGGTACGCACCGACAAGGGCGACTTCATCCTCGACAATCTTGTCGACAAGGTTCGTCTCTGGAACCAGACGCCGTATCGCTATCTGAAAAGACAGGCGAGTGACAACACCGGGCGCTGGGTCTCCATTCTCGCCGGCGAAGAGAAGCTGGTCAGCGCCGTCAAATAGCCGTCGCGGGCCGTCCCCGGGCCATAGTCCACGCTTCCCCTGAGCAAATCCTTCATCGTACCGGCAAGCGGTGCTATCCACGACAACTCGTTGGAACCGACAATCCGGAACGCGCATGGATTTTTTGACACTCCTGCATTCGGCGCCCTTGTTGCTGACTTTGGTCAAGGCCGCGTTGCCGCACGCGCTTGCCACGACAATGGCGTTCGGCCAGTGGTTCGCTTCGGTGCCGCCGTGCCGTGACGTCGCCTTCGAGGCCGGCAGCTTTCTCGTCTGCGAGGTCGATCCAAAACTGTATTCGATCGAACTGTTCTGGAAAGATCAGGGCGGCAAGCCTTTTCAGTCGCTGCACAATCTCGACAACGCCCAGCGCGCGGCCGGCCGTACCATGCTGTTTGCCATCAATGCGGGCATGTATCACCCCGACCTCAGGCCGGTCGGCCTCTATGTCGAGCGCGGCCGGGAAATGGCCGGTGTGAAGACGGGATCGGGCAGCGGCAATTTTTCGCTGCAGCCGAACGGCATCTTCTATATCGGCGGCGGCAAGGCCGCGGTGCGGGCGACCAGGGACTTCGTCAGGCAGCGGCCAGCCACCGACTATGCAACGCAATCAGGGCCGATGCTGGTGATCGACGGCCAGCTTCACCCGAAATTCCGGTCCGACGGCACGTCGCGCAAGAGCCGCGATGGCGTCGGGGTGCGAAAGGATGGCGTCGCCGTCTTTGCCATCTCGAATGGCACGGTGACATTCCACGCCTTTGCCCGCCTGTTTCGCGACGCGCTCGGCTGCGACAACGCACTCTTTCTCGACGGCACGATATCGAGCCTGCTCGCTCCGGCCATTGGCCGCAACGACGACTACTGGAACCTGGGGCCGATGATCGGCGTCTTCAGGAAACGAGGCTGATGCATGGCGCCACCCCCTAGGTCCGGGCATCGCGCCTGCCGCGCAGTCTTATGACAATGACGGCCACGATGATCGCCGCCGCTATGGCCGCCATCACCGCCAGCCCGAACAGGCTGGTCGCGTCGAGTTCGGGCAGGCTGTCGGCCCCTTTCGCCACCAGCCAACCAGGCGACAGCACGACCGGCGCCCAGATGATCGCCGACAGGATGTTGGCGATCTGGAAGCGGCGTCGGTTCATGCCCATCATGCCCGCGACCAGCGGTACGGTGGCGCGGACCGGGCCGAAAAAGCGGCCGACGAAAACCGCGGCGAAACCGTAGCGATGGAAGAACAGGCGCGCCCTGGCGATCTCGCGGCGATAGCGGTTGAGCGGCCATTTGTGGACGACGCCGCGCCCAAGCCATTTGCCGAGAAAATAGGAGATGGTGTCGCCGAGCGCCGCACCGATCATCGCGGCGAGGAGAACGGGCAGGGGTTGGACGATACCGGCGCCCACCAGGCCGCCGACGATGATCAGCACCGTGGTGCCGGGCAACAGGATGCCGACCAGCACCAGCGATTCGCCGAAGGCCAGCAGCCCGACCACGAGGCCCGCCCAGGCCTGATGGTTCTCGATGAAACAAACGCTTTGGTCGATGAACGACTGCACGCAAGCTCCTTTTGAAAGTGTTCCTCAGCTGCCGCTGTCGAGCAGGCTTCTGAGTTCGTCGAGCTTGTCGTTGACGAGCCAGCCGCGTGGCCCGGCGCCTTTTCAAGAATTTTGGGAACGCCGGCGCAAACGCCGCATACCGTTCTCAACAGCCACATCATGGCGCTGTCAAGGCTTGGCCGGCCCGCCGCCGGCGACTGTCTGAAAGGGGCCACAGCTATGGTAAAAAACTTGATTCAAACTTTATTGGTAATTTCTCGTTCATAACTGGTCTGGTTGTCCGTCGGCCGTCGCCTTCGGTCTGTTGTGTTTGAGTACAGGTCCAGATGCGGTTATCAGGCGTCATCAGTTTCGTGATCGCATCGCTGTGCCTTGCCGGCTGTTCGTCGACGTCGGGCATGGACGCGCTCGACATGCAGAAGCCATCCAATGAAACGACCAGTTCGGTGGTGCGGCCAAGCGCGCCGATCGCGTCCGTTCCGGTGGCCAGGGCAAACGCGGCGCGCAAACGGGTTGAGGTTGCGTCCGCGGACGACACCGCTCGCCCCTTTGGCCTGGCGGAGGAAGAGACGGTGGCGTTTCCCGCACCCGAACTGCCAGACAGTGTCGAGCCGCCGATCGAGGAGGCTGCCCTGGTGTCGCCACCGAAGCTGTTGTCGCGGGCGGCACCGGCCATGCTCGCAGGACCGGTCACGCGCTACGGCTTCCGCGATGCCAAGCCGATCAATTTCGGCCGCTCGTCGCCCCGTCACCTTGCCGTGCACGGTGTCGACGTGTCGCGCTGGCAGGGCGACGTGAACTGGGAAAAGCTGCGCGCCCAGGGCGCCAACTTCGCCTACATCAAGGCAACCGACGGCGGCGACCATCTCGATCCGATGTTTATGAAGAACTGGCGCGGCGCGCAGGCCGCCGGGCTGAAGCGTGGCGCCTATCATTTCTTCTACTGGTGCCGTACCGCTGGCGAACAGGCCGACTGGTTCATCCGCAACGTGCCGAAGATCGATGGTGCGCTGCCGCCGGTGATCGACGTCGAGTGGAACGGCGACTCCAGCTGCCAGCGCCGGCCGTCGCGCGAAAAGGTGCTGGAGAAGATGCAGGTGTTCATGGACAAGCTGGAGCGTCACTACGGCCAGCGGCCGATCATCTACACGTCGCCCGACTTCTATCGCGACAACCTTCAGGGCGCCTTCCCGGACTATCCCTTCTGGCTGCGTGCCGTGGCCCGGCATCCGTCGAAGGTCTATCCCGATCGCAAGTGGCTGTTCTGGCAGTATTCCGGCTCCGGCCTGTCGCATGGCGTGACCGGTCGCATCGACCTCAACGTCTTCCATGGCGATGAGCGGCAATGGCGCGCCTGGGCCGGCGGTGGCGGCCGGCAGATGATGGCTGACGCGGACTAGGCAGCGCGACTAATGGGCGCGCGAGCCGGAAGCTTCGCCGCGGGGCGCCTTGCCCGAGTGCCGGCGCGATTCGTCGAACGTGGCGAAGGCCAGAATCCCGGAAAATAAGCCGAAGCTGATCAGGACCGCCGCGATAACCATGATGTCGTAGCTGGGCACGTCCGTTCTCCGTTTGATGATTGCCATTGCCGGAGAAGACAGGATGAACGCAGGCAGGGCCTTGATCTGAGTCAACCAAGCCATTGAGGCGGCGCGCGATCCATTCATTGCTGCGATGGACAGACCTGGATTCGAATGCCCGGACCGTCGCCATGCGTCCGTTCAAGGCAATCCCACCGGGGTAACGAGCGGAGATGGCGCGCCTGGGCGGGCGGCGCGGGCCGGCAGATGATGGCCGACGCGGATCAAAGCGCTGGTTCGGATTCTTATTGCAGCTGAGCGCTGCGGCTGTTGCGTTCCTCGCTCAGCCGCAGCGCCGTCCTCAACCCCATGATCTCGGAAATCGCCGCGTCGATCATGGCCAGAAGCGTCAGCGTGTCGTGCTGGCTTGGATCGGCCCTGACATAGGCAAGCTGGTTCACGATGTCCTTGTCGTCGTCGGCTTCGTCGTTCATGTCCGTCTCCCGACTTGCAGCCTCGCGAAAGTTCCCGGCCCTTTTTAAGCCGATCGCCTCAGTCGTCAAATTACGCTTCAGCAATTCAGTGCGCGTGAGGCGCCGGCATTGGTGTTTTGCGAATAAGCGAGACATTGCCGCCGCGGTGCTGTCTAGTGCCGGTTCCTGTACTCCGGGGGGATCAGGGTGGAGCTCCAATTTCTGCTTGTCGGATTTGCCTGCGCGGTCGCCGGCATGTTGTCGTTCATCACCTTCGTGAAATGGCGGGAGGTGCAGGCCCTCAGCCACTGGTTGCCGACGCCGGGAAAGATCATTTCGTCGCGCGCCGAGGCGCGTGAGGTGAGAGTCTCGGGCGTTGGCCCGGACAGCAATGACACCACCGAAATCCGCAATTTTCCGGCGATCACCTTCGAATACAAGGTGGGCGGCAAGACATTTCGCGGCTCGCGTTACAGTGTGAAAGAGAATTTGGGAAATTTCGAAGTCGCTGAAACCCTGGCGCAGTTTCCGCGCGGCGCCGAGGTGACTGTCTTTTACAATCCGGCCGATCCGAGCAAGGCGGTGATCGAGCGCACCTTTCCCGATGGCGCCTTCAAATTCATGGCCAAGCTGTCGGCGGGACTGGTGATCGGCACAGTGGTTCTGGTGTTTTCCGTTGGCGGCGTCCTGGAGGGGATCAGGCCGCATCTGGCCAAGCCGCAGAATCTCGGGGCGGCGGCGCTGCTGTTGTTCATGGGCCTGTTCGTCCTGCGCATGGGTTTCGCCCAGAAGGCGCTTGCCAGGCAAGCGGTGCAATGGCCGGTCGCCGCCGGCCGCATCGATGCGTCGGGCCTGCAGACGATCCGCGCCAATGGCAGCTATCGCTGGCGCACCGTCTTTCGGTCGCGCATCGTCTACAGCTATGGCGTCGCCGGACAGCGCTACAGCGCCGATCGTGTCACCTTCGGCGTCAGCGTGACGGCCTCGCTGCCCGGCCTCGTCAGCGGCCAGGCCAGGCGCTATGCCGAAGGCAGCAAGGTCGACGTGCACTATGACCCGGCCAATCCCGCCTCGGCGGTGCTCGAATGCCGGGTGCGCGGGCTCTGGCTGCTGTGGGTTTGCTCGCTGGGCTTTCTCGGCGCCGCCGCCTGGCTGGTCGTTTGAGGCGCGCCTGCTTTCATGACGAGGCATTCAATGATCACTGGCAAACCGGCCTTGTTCTTCCTGGCTCTGCTCGGCGCCGTGCAGGCAGCGAGCGCAAAAGAGTGTCTGTTGAGCCACGCCACCTATCGCGAGCCGCGTTCGGGTGCGGTCATGCAATTCCGGCCGCTCCACAATGAGCCGGCAGCGCTGACGGCCGAAGTGTTTTCGCTGACCGTGCCGAAGACCGATATAAGCCTGCCGGCCGACATCACCTGGACCAATGGCAGGAATTCATTTCCGCTCGGCACTATCCGCCACACCTGCACCGACGACGACCGCGAGGCGGGGCTGGAGGATGGCAGCGGGCTGTGCCGGATATGGATAGGCCAGGTCTATGCCTTGACCGGAGGCGGCGCCGAGCAGCTTAACTCGCGCGAAGCGACGCCGGCGCCGAAAGGGCTGTTGCTGCCTGATTTCGGCGCTGCTTTCACCGAATTTGCCGACTTCGCCAAAGCCAATCGGAACGGCTCGGCATGGGACGCCTTCACTTTGGCGGGATGCAGCGATGAATAGCGTCATGAGATCGTTCGCTTGGGCCTGCGCGCTGTTTGCATCAGCGACGATATCAGCTGCAGCACATGCGGATGAGCCCGCGCCGTCGCGCCCGCCGATCGACAAATGCGTCTGGGAAAAAATGACCGACAAGACGGTCGGGCTGGCCGCCTGGGTGCAGCGCTGCGATTTCGGCTTCCGCCAGATCCATTTCGAATTCGTCGGCAACGCACTTGCCATCAAATACAGCGATGGCGGTGCGGCCGATCCTCTGGTCGAGGTGTTCGACATCAAGTCAGGCGAAACCGCCGAAGCCGCAGTGCTACGCCTGTTGCTGGAAAAGACCGACAAGGCCGTCAGCGCCCGCTGTGTGCTGGCGCCCTACACCGAGGGCACCGTGCCCGTCGGCGTCAAACGCTACACATTCAGCCCTAATGCCGCCTATGCGAAAGAGCTGAAGGCGCTCGCCAACCCCGACGAGGTTCCCGAACCGCCTTGCGGCGACTGGGGCGAAATGCCCGACGGCATCCAGTATTTCGAGGTGCCGGCGGGTGAGGGGCGGAAAGTGCTGTTCGTCCGCATCGGCCAGGACGAGCCGTTGTTTGACGAGCAGACGTTGCGGGTGTTGCCGGCGGGTTAGGCGCCGGCAGTCAAAGTGCGATCAGGAGTGCCTCTTGTCTACTCCTACAATGGGAAGGGATTGGGCGCCGGATGGCGGCAGTAGCATCACTGCTTTTTTGCTGGCGGCTGCCGTATCCTTAGCATTTCAATTCGTTTTGAAATTAGAGCCGCTGCCGAAGCGATATTAGTAGGAGTTCCGGTAAGCTGCGAAAGTCTGTGGATGTCTCGGCGGTACTCAAAAGCCACAAATGGCGGAACTAAGAAGTTTCTCGCGAATATATCGGCCTGATCCTCGACACTTTCGAGGGAGTTCATGTTTGTGAGTTGTGGAGTGTAGCCCAGAAGATCTTTCTGTTTAGCTCCATCTATATGCGCATGCAAAAGCAGGTGTCCTAACTCGTGCGCAAGTATTCTGCGGCACTCTTGATCTCCATCGCAAGCACTATCGTAGATTGTCTCTCTTACAAAGATGCGCGGTGGGTCATTCGTCGCATATGCGGTCTTATCCAGCTCAATATCTCGCCGAATCATCAATTTGAAATCGGGTAGAATCTCTTTCAGCTTAAATTCTAGGATTTCAATTATATCAACGTAGAGTTTGTCCGATATGCCGAACGAGCCTCTAAATTGGCGGGCACGTTCGGCGATGTCGAGTTCACTCAGCTTTTCAGAATTAAAGCGATCCAGGGACTTCATCGTATCCTCCTGGCCGCGCTGTGGTTTAGGCCTTCGGTCGTGGACGGGCCTCGGCGGCTACTTGCGGCTTCGGGCCGAGCATAGCGATCAGATACTCATGCGGCACCCCAAAAAGTGCCGCGAGCTGATCCAGAATGTGATCTGTCGGCCAAATTTCCCCGTTTTCCACACTGGTGATGTACGCACTGCCTGCGCCAATGAGCTTTCCGAGTTGATTTTGTGACCACCTCTTCTCGCGGCGGGTGCGTTCAATGAAAGCCCCGAATTTTTCTGGACTGCCGTTCTTCATGAAAGTCTCCTAGGATTCTTCGCCCGACTCTCGGTTCTCAGCTGCACCCGCTCGTGGCGCCGCACGTATCGCACTTCTCGCAAGTCCCGTTCCTTACCATGGTGAAATTCTGGCACTCGGAGCAGGAATTGCCGGTGTAGCCCTGGAGCAATGACTTGGCGCGGCGGTCGGCCGCGAGTTTCTTCGCCTCGGCTGCTTCCTGGGCCGCCGTGTCGGTGAACAGCGCCGCGGTGGTATCGGTCGAGGCATCGGAGGCCGCTTCCTCGAAGGCGATGTCCTCGGCCAGTTCCTTGGCCCGCTCCTCATAGTCGCGCTTGTAGGCGATCGCCTCGTCGCTCGCCGGCTTCAACGCCAGCACGTTGGAGCCGGAGAAGGCCGTCGGCGCCGAGCGGGTAGGGCTGCCGGAGCCGGCAAAGCCCTTCGGCTCGCTGCCGCTTGCCCTCGACACCAGCTTCACCGGCGAGCCGCGGGTCAGGCCCTTGGAGACGGCGTCGGTCTTGCCTTCGCTGATGCCGCGGCCAAGCGCTGTGTTGGAGAAGTCCGACTGGTCGACATGGGCGAGATCGTTGCGGCCGAGATAGGAGATGGCCAGTTCACGGAACACGTAGTCGAGGATCGATGTCGCGCTCTTGATGGCATCGTTGCCGATGACCATGCCGGCCGGCTCGAACTTGGTGAAGGTGAAGGCGTGCACATATTCGTCGAGCGGCACGCCATATTGCAGGCCGAGCGAGATCGCGATGGCGAAGTTGTTGAGAAGGCCACGCAGCGTGGCACCCTCCTTGTTCATGTCGATGAAGATCTCGCCGAGACGGCCATCGTCATATTCGCCGGTGCGCAGGAAGATGGTGTTGCCGCCGATCTTGGCCTTCTGCGTATAACCCTTGCGGCGGCCGGGCAGCTTTTCCTGCTCGCGCGACACACGCTCGATGATGCGCTCGACGATCCGCTCGGTGATCTGCGCCGCGCGCGCCGCCGCCGGTGCCTGGATCAACTGCTCGACCGCATCGTCCTCGTCCTCCTCGCCATCGGCGAGCAGCGAGGCATTGAGCGGCTGCGACAGCTTCGAGCCGTCGCGGTAGAGCGCGTTGGCCTTCAGCGCCAGCTTCCACGACAGCATGTAGGCGCTCTTGGCGTCCTCCACCGTCGCGTCGTTCGGCATGTTGATGGTCTTGGAGATGGCGCCGGAGATGAAGGGCTGTGCCGCCGCCATCATCTGGATGTGGCTGTTGATCGAAAGCGAGCGCTTGCCGATCTTGCCGCACGGGCTGGCGCAGTCGAATACGGCGAGGTGTTCGGCCTTGAGGAAAGGAGCGCCTTCCAGCGTCATCGCACCGCAGACATGGATGTTGGCGGCCTCGATATCCTTCCGGGAGAAACCCAGCGCCGGCAGCATTTCGAACGAGAAGTCGTTGAGCTGCTCGTCGGTGAAGCCAAAAGTCTCCTTCACCCAGTCGGCGCCGAGCGTCCACTGGTTGAAGACGAACTTGATGTCGAAGGCCGACTTAAGCGCGGCATTGAGCGCCGCGATCTTGTCGTCGCCAAAACCCTTGGCCTTGAGCGAGCCGGGGTTGATCGCGGGCGCCTGGTTGAGATTGCCGTGACCGACCGCATAGGCCTCGATCTCGGCAATCTGGCTCTCGGAGTAGCCCAACGTGCGCAGCGCTTCCGGCACCGCGCGGTTGATGATCTTGAAATAGCCGCCGCCGGCGAGCTTCTTGAACTTCACCAGGGCGAAGTCGGGCTCGATGCCGGTGGTGTCGCAATCCATGACCAGGCCGATCGTGCCGGTGGGCGCGATCACGGTTGCCTGCGCGTTGCGGTAGCCATGCTCCTCGCCGAGTTCGATGGCGCGATCCCAGGCGGCCTTGGCGTGGGTGGCCAAATCCTGCTGCTTCAGGTCCGACGCCACGAGAGGCACTGGATTGACCGCGAGTTTCTCGTAGCCGTCCTTGTCGCCATAGGCGGCGCGGCGATGGTTGCGCATGACGCGCAGCATGTTCTGGGCGTTGCGGTCATAGTCCGGGAAGGCGCCGAGCTCGGAAGCCATTTCCGCCGAGGTGGAATAGGCGACGCCGGTCATGATCGCGGTCAGCGCGGCGCAGATGGCGCGGCCCTCATCGGAGTCGTAGGGAATGCCCGAGGTCATCAGCAGGCCGCCAATATTGGCATAGCCGAGGCCGAGGGTGCGGTAGTCGTAGGAGAGCTTGGCGATCTCCTTCGACGGGAACTGCGCCATCATCACCGAGATTTCGAGAACCATGGTCCACAGCCGCACGGTATGCTCGTAGGCAGCGATATCGATCGTGCCGTCGGCATTGCGGTAGGGAAGCAGATTGATCGAGGCGAGGTTGCAGGCCGTGTCGTCGAGGAACATGTATTCCGAGCACGGGTTGGAGGCCCGGATCGCACCGGCGGAGGCGCAGGTGTGCCAGTCGTTCATCGTCGTGTTGAAATGCAGGCCGGGATCAGCGGAAGCCCAGGCGGCGTAGCCGATCTTTTCCCAGAGGTCGCGAGCCTTCAGCGTCTTCAAGACCTTGCCGTCCTTGCGGGCGGTCAGGTGCCAGTCGGCGTCGGTCTCGACGGCGCGCAGGAAATTGTCCTTCAGCGACACCGAATTGTTGGAGTTCTGGCCCGAAACGGTGAGGTAGGCGTCAGAATCCCAGTCAGTGTCGTAGGTCTTGAACGACATCGAGGTGTAGCCCTGCTTGGCGAACTGGATGACGCGGTAGATATAGTTTTCCGGCACCGCCGACTTCTTGGCCAACTTGATCTCGCGCTTCAGCGCCGTGTTGATGGTCGGATCGAAGCAGTCGTCGTCATGGCCTTCGCAATTGACGCAGGCCTTCATGATCGCTTCGAGATGCTTCTTGACGATCTTGGAACCGGTCACCAGCGAGGCGACCTTCTGCTCTTCGTTGACCTTCCAGTCGATGAATTCCTCGATATCGGGATGGTCGGCGTCGACGATGACCATTTTCGCCGCTCGGCGCGTCGTGCCGCCCGACTTGATGGCGCCAGCGGCGCGGTCGCCGATCTTGAGGAAGCTCATCAGGCCGGACGAGCGGCCGCCGCCGGACAGCTTTTCGCCTTCGCCGCGCAGCAGCGAGAAGTTCGAGCCGGTGCCGGAGCCATATTTGAACAGGCGCGCCTCGCGCACCCACAGATCCATGATGCCGCCCTCGTTGACGAGGTCATCCTGCACGCCCTGGATGAAGCAAGCATGCGGCTGCGGATGCTCGTAGGACGACTTCGACTTGGTCAGCTTGCCGGTGAAGGGGTCGACATAGAAGTGACCCTGGCTCGGACCGTCGATGCCATAGGCCCAGTGCAGGCCGGTGTTGAACCATTGCGGCGAGTTCGGCGCGACGCGCTGCGTCGCCAGCATATAGGCAAGCTCGTCGCGGAAGGCGCGCGCGTCTTCCTCCGACGCCTTGAAGTAGCCGCCCTTCCAGCCCCAATAGGTCCAGGTGCCGGCCAGCCGGTCGAAGACCTGGCGGGCGTCGATCTCGGAACCATAGCGCTCGGCTTCCGGCAGCTTGGCGAGTTCCGCTTCATCGGCGACGGAGCGCCACAGAAAGGAGGGGACGTCGTTCTCCTCGACCTTCTTCAGGCGCGCGGGGACGCCGGCCTTGCGGAAGTATTTTTGGGCCAGGATGTCCGCGGCGACCTGGGAGAACTGCGCCGGCACATCGATGTTGTCCAAGCGGAACACCACCGAGCCATCCGGATTCTTGATCTCAGAAAGCGCCTTGCGGAATTCGATCTCCGCATAAGCAGATTGGCCTGGCTTGGTGAAACGACGCTCGATGCGCATTGGTCCGATCCCTTTTGTCCATATATAGCGCTTTCATCAGGGGATTTCTGCCCCCAAAAGACGAAACGCGCAGTCCGCCGTTTGCCGGCATTTCGAACAATGCCGGCATCTCCACTTCGCGGGCGCGGCCACGCACACGACAAATCGCCTTGCCGGGCGTTTGCCGAAGCTGCCAATCGACCCCGCGGGTCCCTCAAGACTGAATTTTTCGATTCCCTCACCCGAGGGAAATTCACACTATCTAGCGTCGAACCTAGCTGCAAACACTAAATATAGTATTAACAGACAATTTATTCCAGTCCGACAATTCTCCCTTTCGTCGCCCCATCACCCCACGATCCCAACGCTTTCGCCGGCCTCGTAAACAGGCGAAAATGCGGGCAAAACGCACATAATCCGGGAAAAAGACCGGGCTCAGAACTTTCCGGTCGCGCTCTCAACAGGAGCACATGGCCTATAAAAGGCGACTCGTTTCGAGCCGTCAAGGATTCGTTTGCGTAGCTTTTGTGACCCCAACATCTTGTGTGTCACACATGTGGATAACGGGGATAGAATTGACCGCTGTGGCGGCCATTTTTCCGCCGGCAGGTATGCGCGATCCCGGTGCGTGTACGCGGACTGCGGAAATATTGTGCCGCGAACTCAAAAAGCCCGGCACGCCGGTGCGCCAGGGATCAGCCGTAATGCAGCTTCGGCTTGGGTTCAGTTCCGGTGAACTGGACGCCGAGTCGGTCGCTGCGGCGCCAGCGGACCTCGCAGCGATAGGCGACGCCGTCGAGCGGCACATAGAGAAGGAAATGATCGGGAACCCGGGCCTCGAGCGGTATTTTCAGTTCGGCGCCGCCCGCATGCTGGTTACGCACCATGCAACTCACTTCGGAATTCTGGATACCGGTGATGATCGTTCCACCCTTGAGCACGCGCGGACGATGCTCGCGCTGGGGCTCGGTGGACTCTTGCTGAAGTGGGTTTACAGGGTTCGCCATCGATGAAACGCGCCAGATTGGCCAATTTCTACCGAAGAAAAATTAGCAAACCATTCACGCGATACATCACATGGTTGTGAAATGATTACGATCCACGCACGGGGTGGAGGGCCTGCGCCCTAGGAGAACCTGCGTGGGTCGGCGCAGAAATAGGCGATGATCTGACACAGGTCCGGTTCATTGACCATGCGCACCGCTTCGCTGGAATTGACCCATTTGCGGATGCGGGAGTGCTTTTCCTTCCAGCGGTCGGCGACCTTGTCGACGTGCAGCGGATACACCAGCACCTCGCAAGGCACTTCTTCGCCCGAAGCCAGCACCTTGGCGTAGAAATAGCGGCCGGCTTCGAGGTGGGAAATGTTTCCGCGCAGTCCCGCTTCCTCGGCGGCCTCGCGCGCTGCCGCTTCGCAGAGCGGCTCCCGAGCTTCCGGCCAGCCTTTTGGAAGCACCCAGCGGCCGGTATCGCGGCTGGTGATCAGCATGACCTCGACGCCGTTCCCGGCATCGCGCCAGGGCAGGGCGGCAACCTGCAGACGACACGGCGCCGTACCAAAGAGTCGCCGGACCCTCTCAGCCAGGTGGTTGTGTGTGGTTGGCCGTGTCAACATCGGAGAAGCTAGCCCCAAGCCTCCAGAATCGTTTGCCGTCTCACGAATCTTACGGCTAATTGTGACCAATAAAAGTAAAAACTTTGGTCAAGCTGGCTGATTCCCGTCAACAGAGGTCGATTTCACAGGATATCTTGTCGGCGGATCAGTCTGCGCAAGCAAATATTATCGCCGGCGACGGCCTGATTGGGGAAAAAACGGCTTGCCGCGAATCAACCGGCGTGATCGTCGGCGATCGGCTTTTGATAGGTGAAACCCATGTCCCAGGGAAAATAGATCCAGGTGTCCTGGCTGACCTCGGTGACGAAAGTATCGACCAGCGGCCGGCCCTTGGGCTTGGCGTAGACGGTCGCGAAATGGGCCTTGGGCATCATTGCCCGCACGATGCCGGCGGTCTTGCCGGTGTCGGTCAGGTCGTCGATGATCAGCACGCCGGCGCCATCGTCGGCCAGCAAGGCCGGCGTTATCTCCTTCAGCACCTGCAATTGTCCCTGGCTGGTGTAGTCGTGATAGGAGGCGACACAGACTGTCTCGATGATGCGGATGCCGAGTTCGCGCGAGATGATCGCCGCCGGGACCAGGCCACCGCGCGTAATGCAGACGATAGCCTTCCACTGGCCTTTGCTGGTGCCGGCAAGCCGCCAGGCAAGCGCGCGGGCGTCGCGATGGAACTGGTCCCAGGAGACCGGGAAGGCTTTTTCGGGAAGGGACATTTTTCGCGCACTCCACGGCACGCGGCGGCCGCGTGCGAGAAAACAGGTGAATGCGCGCGGAATTAACTGGAAACCCTTGGGTTTGGCAAGGGAGAGCGGTCGCGATCGCTGTGGACTTATCTCGACAGGAAAGTCGCTACCTGCGCCGTGCGCAGCACCGTGCGTGTCACCCCGCCGAACAGAAGCTGGCGCAGCCAGGAGTGGCTGTAGGCGCCAAGCACCAGGAGATCGGCACCGGT
Organism: Mesorhizobium sp. M8A.F.Ca.ET.218.01.1.1; assembly: GCF_004791165.1. Classification (GTDB taxonomy): domain Bacteria; phylum Pseudomonadota; class Alphaproteobacteria; order Rhizobiales; family Rhizobiaceae; genus Mesorhizobium. The sequence goes on from NZ_SRUZ01000003.1 coordinate 746,626, forward strand.
CTCCGCGATCCTGTTCTGGATCATGTCGTCGACCGAACTCCCGCCCGATTTCTGCACCGAGACACTGACGGTGGCGCCGTGGCGCGACAGGGCCGACGCGATTTCGGCGCCCGCGGCCTCCGGGCTTTCGTCGAGCGTATCGGGCGGATCTATGACCAGTATGTCGGTTTTCTCGGCCTCGATGATGAAGGGCAAGGCATCGAAGGCGGCGCGGGCGGCCTCCTTGCTGCCGTTCCAGGCGAGCAGCACGCGTTTGAAGGTGGTGACGAGAGGACCGGCATGCGGCACGACCAGGACCGGCCGGCCGGCATCGTAGACCAGCGTATCGACGTCCGCGCTCGGATCGCCGCCGGTCTCGCGTTGGGCGGCGATGATGAGATCGGCGGCGCGCACGCTTGAAATGCCGGTCAGCGCGCTGTCGCCGGAGAAGCTCTCCAGGCTGCGCCATTCGAAGGAGAGGCCGGAATCCTCGACCCGCCCGAGGAAGACAGCCTGGAGCTTGTCTGCCCGCTCCCGATTCATGTCGGCGGAAACCTGCAGGAACTCCGTATCGGGAAAGCCCGTCGCCGACGTGTAGGGCACCGGGAGCGCCTCGGCATGGATGCCGATCAGATGGCTCTCGAAGCGGCTGGCAAGCGGAATGGCGCAGTCGAGCACCCGCTCGGCGTCCTGTTCATTCTGCAGAATGGCAACGATGGTCTTGAAACGCATGATGATCCCTCAATCTTGCGAGCGACCGGCCTCGCGGCAGGGAAACGTTACAGCCCCGTTCTTGGTTCCGGCCCGGCCGGATCAGTTCGCCTTGTCGGCGAAGCCAGCCACTATGGCCTCGACGTCGGCGCGCGCGGCCTCAAGCGCATCCGCGCTGCGGGCACGCACCACAAGTTCAGTCCAGAACTTGCCGTCGCCATATTTGGGGTAGGAGCCGATGATCGTATCCGGATGCGCTTTCTGGATCTCGCCCAATGGCCCGCCGACAAGGCCCTCGCCGAACGGGCAGTGCACCGTGGCCGACAGCATTTTGGTGCCGGCTCTCAGGGTCGGGACGACATTGTCGAGCATGGCCTGGAAGATCGACGGCACGCCGGCCATGACATGGACGTTGCCGATGCGGAAGCCGGGCGCCACGGACACCGGGTTGTCGATAAGGTCGGCGCCGCGCGGCATTCGCGCCATGCGCTTGCGGGCCTGCGTGTATTCGATGCCGCGCGCGGCATAGCTCGCCTCCAGCAGGGCGTAGGCCTTGGCATCGTATTCGCAAGGCACGCCGAACGCCTTGGCGATCGAATCGGCCGTGATGTCGTCATGCGTCGGACCGATGCCGCCGGTGGTGAACACATAGGTATAGCGCGCGCGCACGGCGTTCACCGCCGCGACGATCTCGTCCTCCTCGTCGGGTACGATGCGCACCTCTTTCAGGTCGATGCCGATCGCCGTCATGATATCGGCGAGGTGGCCGATGTTCTTGTCCTTGGTGCGACCGGACAGAATCTCATCGCCGATGACCAGCATGGCGGCAGTAACGATTTCAGGCATGGAAGGCTCCGGCAGACGCGTAGTCTGAATAGCGCGGCGGACAAGCGGCGGCAATGCCGCCCAAATGGCGGACGACCCGGCATACACGGATATCACCTGGATTGCAGTGGTTGGCTGGCCTGGACGGGAACAAGCCTGATTGTTCTCGGACCCGGGCTGTGAACGACCGCCTCGCCAAGTCGGTCTGTTTTGTCCATCCTTGCGGCGCCATCGCGGGCGGGTAAGGTGCGCGGCTCGGATCCGGGTGAGGAATGCTGATGTCGATTCTGCTCTGGCTGTTTGGCGCGGCGTTTCTGGCGGCGATCCTCGTGCTTGCCTCTCTGCTGCTGGCCACGCTGTGGATCGCGGCGAAAGCGGAAAGATTGGTGCCGCCGGTCGGAAAATTCGTCGAGATCGACGGCAACCGCATCCACTATGTCGATGTCGGGCAGGGACGGCCGATCGTCTTCGTGCATGGGCTTGGCGCCCAGCTGCATCATTTCCGGCACACCGTGTTTGGCCGTTTCGGTCCTGGCTACCGGCTGATCGCGCTCGACCGTCCGGGCTCGGGCTATTCGACGCGGGCAAGCGGAGCGACGGGCCGCTTGCCCGAGCAGGCCGAGATCATCAGGCGCTTCATCGAAAGCCTGCGACTGGAAAGGCCGTTGGTGGTGGGCCATTCCCTGGGCGGCGCCATCGCGTTGACCCTGGCCGTCGAACATCCCAATGCGATTTCAGGCATCGCATTGCTGGCGCCCTTGACGCATCTGGAGACAAGGACGCGCCAAGGATTTGACCTGCTGTACATTTCTTCACGCCTGTTGCGGTGGTTCATGGCCTATACCGTGGCGATACCAGCAAGCCTCAGATATGCCCGGCCGACGATGGACTTCATCTTCGCGCCGCAAGCCGTCCCTGGCGACTATATGAGCGGGGGAGGCGGATGGCTCGGCTTGAGGCCCGGCCACTACCATGCGACATCGACCGATGTCGTGGCTGTCGAGGAGGATCTCGGCCACATCGAGCGCCGCTATGGCGAGATCGCCATGCCGGCCGGCATTCTCTTCGGCGGCGCCGATCGCGTCATCGGCATGGCTGTCCATGGCGAGCCGATGCGGGAAAAGGTCGAAGGACTAGATTTCGAACCCGTCGACGGTCTCGGCCACATGCCGCAATTCGTCGAGCCGGAACGGGTTGTTGCCTTCATCAAACGCATCGCGCGACGTGCTTTTTCAGATGCGGCATCACCAAGGGTTCACGACAATTTCAATGAACCATCCGGCTGATCGCCGGGTTTACCCCGTGTCGCATCCCAAGGCGGCCAAGATACGGAGTAATTCAATGTACAGAAAACTTTTCGCAGCATCCGTCCTGACGATCGGTCTCGCCACATCGGCGATGGCCAAGTCGTCGGACGCTACCTATCCCAACCATCACAATTGGTGGCTGTTCGGCAATGATGATTCCTCTGCCGTCGACCAGAGCACCACCGGCAGCATCAACGGCGATGGTTCCGGATTGAATACCCTTGGCAATCCTGGCCCGGCCGGACCTTGTGCCTCAAACACTCCAGGCCCCGATGCCAATGCTCAGCGCAACATCAACGATCAGTACTGCGGCAAATAGCCAGCCGCGGGCTTGTCGCCCGCCGCCGGACGCCATCTTTCCTGGCGTCGGCGGCTGGCGCCTGGCTGGACATCAATCCGAGATTTCGGTCTGAGGCCGGTCGCGGCCGTCGGCAAGTTCCTCATGCCATTTGCCCTCGGCGTCCTCATACTGGATGCCATCGGTGGAACCCGCCACTTGTTGTTCGGCCGAAGCGATCTCGGCGGCGCGCAACGCATCCTGACGGGTGGGAAATGTCTCCGAGAAGGTCGCGCCGACCTTGTAGGCCCAGCCACCGTCATGCTCGACGATCTTGTAAGTCAGCTTCGCCATCAAAACCTCCAGTTAAAGGTCCGCCTGCTCAATGCAACCGGTCGTCTGGCAGCCGGTCGTCGGGCACCAGCACTTCCGATTCCTTGGCGGCCTCGATCAGTGCCCGGCGCGCTTCCGCCGTCGAACGATATCCTTCCAGCACTTTGAGGCAAGTGTCGAGGGCATCTCGATGACGAGGTCCGCGATTGAGCGGCCACACAGTCATCAGGCACTCCGCCGCCTCCTGGGTCGAGCGGATATGGCGATATTTGCCGACATGGCCAAGCTCGACCACGACGGGCGTCTCAAAAGGCTTGTTGTCCATCATGGCCGCAACGCAAAGCAGCCAATTTGGTTGCAAAAATGGCCTTCGGCCTGCGCCCAAAGGTCGCGTCAAGTCCGTGACGCGCTTTGGATCTCGGCGTGACGCAAGCGTTGCCCCGGACCGGATCCGCCCTCGGATCAGCCCCGGGGCATGCCTCTGGGTGCCATGTATTGGCGTCTCAGTAGCCGCAGTCGTTGCGCAGCCAGCGCGCATTCGCCCAGCCGGTCCCGCCGCGGCCGCGCCCGCCGCAGCCTGACCCAGCGCAACATTTTGCAGCCAGAATTGAAGCAGGCCGTTGGCGAACCGTCCGGGATCACAAGCGGCAGCACGCCGGTACCGGGAGAATGGCCGATCAGCCCGCCGCCTTCATCCAATGTTCCATCGTCGTCACCGAGCGGGCGAGCTGCGGCGCCGGATGGATCTTTTCGCTGAAGGTGGCGGCCGCACGCCATCCCCACCGCGGATCCGCGAGGAAGGCGCGTGCCAGAGCCACCATATCGGCGCGGCCTTCGGCTATAACAGCCTCGGCCTGTTTCGGGTCATCGATCAGTCCGACCGCACGGGTCGGAATGCCGGCGCCCTTGCGCACGGCTTCCGCCAGATGCACCTGATAGCCCGGCCCGGTGGGCAATTTCTGCAACGGCGAATTGCCGCCGCTCGAGCAGCAGAGATAGGCGATGCCTTCGGCCTTCAGCGCTTTCGCCACTTCGATCGCGTCCTCGACGTCAAAGCCGCCATCGACCCAGTCCTTCACCGACAGCCGTGCGCCGAGCATCAACTTTGGCACCGCTTTCTTCACCGCCCTGGCGATCTCGACGACAAGACGCATCCGGTTTTCCAGCGAGCCGCCCCAGCGATCAGTGCGCTGGTTGGACAGCGGCGACAGGAACTGGAAGATCAGATAGCCATGCGCCGCATGCAGTTCGATGAAGTCGAAGCCGGCACGTTCGGCCCGCCTGGCGGCTTCCGCGAACCGCTCGATGAGCTGCAGGATTTCCTCGTCCTCCAGCGCGTGCGGCACGTTCCAGCCGTTGTCGTAGGCGATGGCCGAGGCCGAGACGGTCTGCCAGGGATCCTCGTTTGGCTGCAATGGGCCGCCACCTTCCCAAGGCTTGCGGTTCGAGGCCTTGCGGCCGGCATGCGCCAGCTGCGTGCCGAACTTCGTGCCGGGCGCGGCCACGCGCCGGGCCGCGTCCAACGCGCGGCGCGCGGCTGCTTCATTGTCCTCGGAATAGAGACCGAGGCAGCCATGGCTGATGCGTCCGCGCCGCTCGACATCGGTCATCTCCACCGTGACCATGCCGGCGCCGGACATGGCCAGGTTCATCCAGTGGTAGAGATGCCAGTCGCTGGCCGAGCCGTCCTCGGCGGAATACTGGCACATCGGCGCCACGGCGATGCGATTGGGGAAGGTGAGCCCATCGAGCGTGATCGGCTGGAAAAGCGATGTCGACATGAAAAAAACTCCGGGAAGGGGAATGCGCTATCTAGGCAATGGCATCGTTCCATACCACACACGAGACGGTGAAGCGCGCTGGACCAATCGCTAGCCCGATTGCGCCTATACCGGTTCGCGGCTACGCCTGCGTCCGCCAGCAAGCATTGAGGTGTCAGATGGAAGACCGCATTCGTATCCGCTCGGAAGAGGTTCTCTCCGACGACTGGGCGGTCCTGAAGAAGACCGTGCTCGACTATCGCCGGCGTGACGGGCAATGGGAGACGCAGGTCCGCCAGACCTATGATCGCGGCGACGGCGCGGTGATCCTGCCCTACGACCCCCAGCGTTCGACCGTGCTTCTGGTGCGCCAGTTCCGTTACCCCGCCTATGTCACCGGCCACCGCGAGCCGCTGATCGAGGCCTGTGCCGGGCTGCTGGACGAAAACGATCCGGAGACGGCCATTCGCAAGGAAGCCGAGGAAGAACTGGGTTACCGGTTGAACAAGATCGAGCGGCTGTTTTCGCCCTATATGAGCCCGGGCAGCGTCACCGAGCGGCTCTGGTTCTTCGTCGCCCGCTATTCGCCTGCCGACCGCATTTCGGCCGGCGGCGGCGCTCCGGAGGAGGGCGAGGACATCGAGGTCCTGGAAATGCCGCTCGACGAAGCGCTGGCCGGCATCGCCGACGGCCGCATTGTCGATGCCAAGACCATCATCCTGATCCAGCATCTGAAGCTGAACCCGATCTCGGCTTGATCAGAGACCGCGGGATACCAATTCAGCCGGCGTGATCCAACAATCGGGTGGTGGCCGCCTCACGATGATGTTCGGAATTGACGCGATCGATGCCTTCCACGGTGATGGCGAACGTGCCGTTTTCCGTTCTGGCTATCCAGCCCTTCGCTTTTAGATACCAGAGGTGAAACTCGAGGTGCTCACGCGGACAGCCTGACATTCGTTCGAGCTCATCGTCGCCAATGCCAGGATTATTGACGTCCTGTCGGCGTTTTACATAAAGCAGTGAGAGCACCTTGGCTTGAAAGACGGAATCTCGATCGAGGTTCTTCGTGTTGCTCGCCTCGTCGGTCAGTCCGGCCCGCAGGTCCAAATGGGCCTTGTACTGAATATCGTATTGCGCACGCTTGACCGGATCCTTGAGCGTGTTGTGGGCCTCGAGAATATCGCTGAAGCGCGATTCATCACCGGTGACCTGGTTGTCGGGATGGTAGCGCATGGCAAAATGACGAAAAATGCGTTCTATCGTTTCCGAATTGGCATTCGGACTGATTTCCAGCATTTCGTAGAAGTCGACGAACATACCAGGCCTTCCCGTACCGTGTCTGTTCGGCTCTCCCCGCCACAGTTTCGGGCAAGCCTGGCGACGATTATAGAGCCGAATATTTCACGATTTGCTAATGTAAAGAACGTACAAAGGACAACAACGGAACTTCAGCAAAAACGTAAGACCTTTGCGTCCTGCACCGCAGACTTTAGTCTGATAGCGTTTCGCTCGTTAGAGGCAGCTTACCATGACCGACAAACCTTCTGAACCGCCAATTGAGCGTCGAAGTCACTTGAGAGAAGTGGTTTTGAAGGATGCGTTCATAATCACGCAGGATGGCGAAATAGGCTGCGCCGTCAGAAATCAGCATGAGCACGGCGCCGAGTTGCGTGTCGCCGCGGGGGTTGAAGTGCCAGCTAGCTTCCGGCTGCGCGTGCCGTTGGACGGTGCGACTTATCGAGCGGAAGTGCGGTGGAGAAAAGGCGAGCGACTGGGCATCCAAATCCACGGCAATTTCTCGCTGAAGGTCAGATGATAGGGGAGCCGGCCTGATATTCAGGGGCGCGCCTGCCAAGGGAGCGCAGTTCGATATTCAATGTGGTGCGGACGACGGGAATCGAACCCGTACGATCAGAGATCGAGGGATTTTAAGTCCCTTGCGTCTACCAATTCCGCCACGTCCGCCTGCTGCGATTACAAGCACTTAAGCGAGGTCCGGTCCAGCCACTTACTTTCACTTGGCACCGGATTGGCACCGACGGCCAGTTTACTGTTCCGCGCCTGTTCTCATCGCAGCTTCTATCGCCGCTGCCGCGCCTTCGTCTGATCTCTTGAACAAGTGCGCGTAGACCGACAGCGTGACGACGGGTGACGCATGCCCCAGACGGCGGCTAATTGCAACCACGTCGAGCCCGCCAGCGATGAGGGCGGAGGCGTGGGTGTGTCTCAAGTCATGGAAACGCACCTTGGGAAGCTCGATGGTAGCTGGCGCGCCTTCCGCGGCTGGCTTCCTCAAGCGGTCGATAGTATCGCGCCAGGCTCCCGAAACGCGAGACGGCGCTATTGCTTCGCCATCCGGGGTGCAGAAGACCAGCGCATCCTTGCCGAGCTTCCCGCCAGGATGGCGCGTTCGGGCTTTTCAGGCTGCGCGAAAAAGAACCAGTGGTACCAGTCGCGGGCGAATGTCCAATCGGCGCGTTCCAGATGCTCCAGCACCGGCAGTCCGTCTACCGTGATCAGCTTCCGCACCCTGTCGGGATGATCCATCGCCATCCTGAATGCGACCAGACTGCCACGGTCATGCCCGGCAACGACGAAGGTCTGGTACCCTAACCGTTCCATCATCTCCACCAAGGCCTTCGCCTTCGCTCGTTTGGACGAGTATCGGCTCGCCGGGTCATCCTTCGGTTGGTAAGAGCGCCCGAAGCCCGGAAGGTCAGGGCACAGGACGTTGAAATCGGCCACCAGCAGATTCGCGACTTGGCCCCACGTCATATGAGAGCGAGGATGGCCGTGGAGGAGCAGCAGCGGCGGACCAGATCCGCCATGCCTCACCCGTATCGGCCCACTCTTCGTTCCGATCGTTTCGAGCACGAAGTTCTCGAACATCCGCATATCCTTGGAAGGCAGCCGGGTTTCCAGTTAGGGAACTCGCCGCGTCCAAAATGGTTCAGACCGCTCGCGCAGTGGAACTCCCTGTAGTGCGGCAGATGCCATCCGAACGCGCCGACCCAGTGCTTGGCTGGCGGCGCAACAATCCTTCATCCTCGAAGGCGCCCCAGCGCACCTATGATCCGAGAGTTGCTGCCGGGGTTAGTGGCCATTCGGCGAACAATGGATGCGTACCCATCCGCTGCCTCCTCTTGCGGCTTCCACCGCCCGCTTGCCGCCAGGCAGAGCCTTTACAACTGCGGCACGGGCATCGCGGCAAAGGCCGGCGATCGCCATTGATGAGGCGCTATTGAGCGTGAAGAGATGCTTCGCCATAGGTTCACTGCCTCACCCGTTCGATCAGAGGCATACTAGTGCGGCTTGTCTGCACAGACGCTACAGCTGCGAGCGCAGTCTGCTCGACAACCAATCCGTCACCTTTTCAGTCCACGGCCGCGCTTGCCACTCTTCAAGACTGATCTGCCTCGACCGCCCAAGGTCCTGGTTGAACAGATCGATCTGAGTCTGTGCGAAATCCTTGCCGTAAATGTTCAGATTGGCCTCGTCGTTGAGACGCAGTGACCGCTCGTCCAGGTTGGCCGAGCCGAAGCTGGCCCACACATCATCCACGATTAATAGCTTGGGGTGATACATTGTCGGTTGAAACTCGTGGATGCGCACCCCGGCTTTGAGCAACTCGCCCCAGAAATAGCGCGAGCCTTTTCGCACGATAGGGACATCCGTCAGCGAGTTGGGCACGATGACGTCGACCGCGACCCCTCTTTTCCTGGCGTCCAAGATTTGCAGGATCGCAATGTCGTCCGGAACGAAATAGGCCATTCCGATCCGCAGGTGATCCTTGGCGGCAGCCATGGCGGCCAACATCATCAACTCCATGTCTTCCGAACCATTCGGCTGGGAAGCCAGGATCAATTGAGCGCTGAGTGATCCTGCGGGTTCAGAAGGCGGGTAGAATTTTTCTCCCTGCAAAGTTTCGCCTGCCGCCTCGAGCCAGTTCTCGGCGAACGCCGCCTGGAAGGCGGATACGGCGGGTCCTTCTACCTGATAGTGGGTGTCTCGCCACTCGTTCGGGTTGCGTGCGTCTCCCAGCCAGTTGTCGGCGATCCCGACGCCTCCGGTAAATGCGATCTTCCCGTCGACTATGAGCAGCTTGCGGTGGGTTCGATTGTTCACCCGATCCATCGTATACCAATGGACGGGTCGATAACGCTGAAACCGCACTCCGGCGCTGGTCATGACGTGGATCAAGTCTTCGTCGAAGGGCAGGCTGCCGACCCAGTCGACAAGCACGCGAACCTCGACGCCATCTCGCGCCTTCGCAGCCAAGGCCATGGCGAAGTCGTAGCCCACTGTTCCCGACCAGTAGATGTAGGTTTCCATATCGATGCTGGAATGAGCAGCATGGATCGCTCGCAGCATCGCGGGAAAGATCTCGTCGCCATTGACCAGGGTCTGTACGGCGTTTGCATCGAACATCTGTCCGTTTGAATAGCTGCTCATGCTCCTTGCGAATGCGGGATCCTCGGCATCGAAAACGTGTGGGACGATGGTGCGCAGCGCCCGTGGATTCGGCATCAGGTTAATCGCCGCCAGCGTGACCAGACCCGCAGTGATGGCAACCGCAAGATATTTGAGTTTATCGAGCCAGCGACCAAGCTTTGTCCGGGCGGCGACCGCCTTTCTGATAGCAGATCGCGTTCCAAAGATGCTCGGCCGCACGTCTCTCGCCATGTTCAAACGGTGAATTCGCCCGACAAGAACTCTCGATTGGGATGAGGGTTCCCGGATGGAATGGGCCGGGTTGGCTCCGGTCCGCGTGGTATCGCTCGGCGATTGAAGTGGAACGCCGAGACCCTCCCGGAGTTGTAGCAAATCACCCTGTTCCGAAGGACAACTGATGACCCACGATCAAGAGCAAGATAGCGACCTGACCCCGGTCCAGGCCACGGACCGGATTTGGGAGCTCGCCAGAGATATCGACATCTGCATGTTTGTGACGTGGGACGGGGAATACAATCGCGCCCGTCCTCTCTCGGCGCGCGTCAGGAGGGAAGAGGGCGCCATCTATTTCCTCGTCAATGACGACAGCGCCAAGAACAAGCAGTTGGCGAAATATCCCAAGGTAACGTTGGCCTGGAGCGACAGCAGCCACTACAAATACGTTACGATCTCGGGGTCGGCCGCAGTGACAAACGACAGAGGCAAAATCGCGGAGCTCTGGGAAAAGACCGACAAGGCCTGGTGGGAAAGCGCCAGCGATCCTGAAATTAGGCTTATCAAGGTCACGCCGGACGAAGGCGAATTGTGGGACAGCCCAGGGCTTGTCATGGCCACCGCGAAAATGGTTTTCGCCGCAGTTTCCGGGGCCAAGCCCGATGTCGGCGACAATGCCAAGGTGCAACTCTGAAAGTTCCGGTGAGGCTTGTTGCGGAAGTCGGAAGCGGCCTTGCCTCTGATGAGTCGTCGACTTTGTAGCGCGACGTTCGAGATCGATGACAATGGGAAACAATCAAGTGAGGAGCGCCATTACCAAGATCGGTACGGTGACGTCGCGACCGTACGCCTTTCTGGTGTTTTTTGCGTACACCGGACTTTGGCTGGTTTTCGAACGCAGCAGTCTCGACTGGCATGGTGTGGCGACGCTGGCGACCTGGGCGATGACGCTGTTCATACAGCGCGCCGAGCATCGGGACACTCAAGCCTTGCATGCTAAGCTCGACGAGCTGCTGCGCGCCTCTGCGAAGGCGGACAGCACGACAGCCAAGATCGACGACAAGGAACCCGAAGAGATCGAAGCCGAGCGAAAGCGGCGACAGAATGACCGCTGACATTGATCGGTGCGGAACGTTCAGCCCATCGATGCGGCGATGCCGAAAATCGCCGCTGCTACAACTACGACCGCGGCGATGACAAGTAACGGCCAATTCCGGCGCGGGCGCGGCGCGCTTTCCACCGGTCGCATTGCATTGGCAAAGGTAGCCTGGTTGTTGAAATCCGGCTCGCGCAAGGGAGCCGCAGCAGCGATACCCGGTGTGTCGGCGGCTTCCGCATCTGTTTCTAAGGGCGCTGCCGCGGGGTCGAAGCCGGGCGTCTTGTCATGCGTTTTGCCTGCCTGGACATCGCCTCGATCTTCGGATGGCGTTCTTCTGGTCGGGAACATGATGATACCTCCTGCCGCCGAACTTCTCCCCGGCATCATGGTTCCAATAGCCCCTTGTGAGCCAGCCACCTCAGCTTAAGGCGGAAGGCTACGTGCCGAGAAAGAGGGCGCCGACGAGGAACAAACCGGCAGCCTGGTGGTTGGATTGCAGCGTGCCTGGCACGCCCAATGGAGCAGGAGAGAGAGATGGCAGAAAGAAAAGGCTTGGAAGACCTGTTTTACGACGGCCTGAAGGACATTTACTACGCTGAGCGCAAGATACTCGCCGCCCTCAAAAAGATGGCAAAGGGCGCGGAGTCCGCCGAACTGACCGCCGCTTTCGAGAAGCATCGGGATGAAACCGAGGCCCAGGTTGAACGCCTGCAGCAGGTCTTCGACATTTTCGGCAAGCGACCCCAAGGCAAGGTCTGCCCCGCGATCGACGGCATTCTTGAGGAAGGGCAGGAGATCCTGGAGGAGTTCGAGAATGCGCCGGCCCTCGATGCCGGGCTCACAGCCGCAGCGCAGGCCGTCGAACACTACGAGATCGCCCGCTATGGGACCTTGGTGACCTGGGCGGGCCTGCTTGGCCTGAAGGATGCGGTTCCGCTTTTGGAGCAGACGCTCAAGGAAGAGAAGGCGACGGATGAAGCGCTGACGAAGCTCGGTGATGCGGGCGTCAATCAAAGGGCCCTGCAAGAAGCGGCCTGATTGGCTCGATCGAGGAACGCTACATGACTATCCATGAAGACGCGCGACCCGAGCGGGGCGCACGTGAGGAGGCAATGCCGTCGGGCCAGGGCCCGAGCCAACGGCAGCTGTTGTTCGAGCCCAACATTTCCATCAACGGCCTGATCAACGAGGGCACGGTGCCCTTCTTCCTTGGGCGCCTCCAAGACGTGCGCGATAGTGGCCAGGACATGCTGATGGAACTGAACACCAATGGCGGCGATGCCGACGCGGCGCGACGCATAGCTCATGAGATCCGGCTCTTTCGTCGCCACAGCGGCCGCAATGCTTATTGCGTCGGCAAGACGAATGTCTACTCGGCTGGCGTGACTGTGTTTGCCGCTTTCCCGAAGCCGTGCCGCTTCCTTACCGAGGACGCGGTTCTGCTTGTGCATGAACGGCGCATGGAGACGAACATAACCCTTAACGGCCCGATGAAGTCTTGCATCCAGATCATTCGCGAGCAGCTGGCTTTGCTCGAGACAGCGGAGCAATTGGAGAAGGAGGGCTTCACCGAACTCGTCGCCGGAAGCACGCTCAGCCCCGATGAGCTTTATCGGCGGGCGACCAAAAACTGTTACATCCACGCCAGGGAGGCTCTCGAGTTGGGGATCGTGGCCGGCGTGCTACGCTAGCGGGCCTTGGTAACGGCCGACACGCAGAATGCTGCCGCTTCGACGGTGGAACCTCCGTTCGCATAGGAAGTTTCGATAGGCCAATTCAAGGAGTCCCGTGATGCCCTCAGACAAGGTCCCAGCCGCTCCGGTCCCCGGGTCTCGCTCGGCGGTAAGGCAGAGCCGCCATCCCACGCCGTCTCCGGCAACGGAGAAAGTCTCCGGCGCTGGGCCGGCCATTTCAGAGCATTCGAAAGACGCCAAGGCGCCGAAATCGGGTCGTCAGCCCGGCGCCTACGTCAAGGATCGGACATGAACGCGGCGAACCTCCAACTCGAAGGCCTAATGATGGCGGTCGCGGCAATCAACAACGCGCTCGTCCATCGCGGCATGTTGTCGGTCGATGACATCGATGTGGCTTTGCGCAAGGCCGAAGCCTCCGTAACCAGCGATGAGCGCGTTTACGAAGATATGTCACCCGCCAACCGGGACGCGATCTGTTTTCCGCTGCGGCTTTTGTTGTTGGCCAATCGGGGGCAGTACGAAGCCGGAGTCCCGTCATTCGGCGAGTTGGCCCGGCAGGTAGGCAAGACCAAGACGCTTTACAACGACCAGATGTAGCAGGAGGATCGCATGCAAATCGTGGCTACCACTGTCGACCATGCCGGCACTCCGGTGGTGGAGTTCCAGGGCGAGGGAGGCGAACAGATCGCAGTGACCCTGGACGCCCCGACGACCCTGTCCGACGGCGAGTTGATTGCGAGGGCCAAGGTCATGCTGCTCCATGCGGCCCAATTCGAGGACGGCGCCCCAAACGGACCCTCCGAGCCCAACAACCGGGAGGCGTCCCTGTACACCCTCGAATACCAGGAAAAGGGCCGGATCCGCGCGGTAACCGGCTTGTCGTTTCCAAGCGTTCAGGCAGCTGCTGAGGAATGCAAACGCTCCGCCGAGGACCTGTGGCAAGACGCACTGTCACGGGGCGAAGCGCCGCTCGGATGGGCCGTGCGTGCGCGCGACGAACATGGCACGGTGGTGGCGACGGTCGACTTCGCTGACCTGCAGCGGGAGGCTGCCGCCGTCGATCCACGAAAAACCAGCAAGTCCGGCCCTGATGAGCCCTTCAGCTGATCGCTGACGGCCTGCACAGATCCGGCCGTGCGCGGATACGGCGGAAAAGTCCCAATGCGACTGCCCTCTTGGCCTACACTTGCTGTGGCGGTTCTGGCGGCCACGGGGCTCGCTTCGGCCACTTTGTGGTATCTGACCGAAGTTCAGGCGCCGTATTCGCCTGATGATCCGTTGTTTTCTGAGGCCGGCGATGCAGCGCGCGGCCAGCTTGTCTTCGCTGCGGGTGGCTGCGCTTCCTGTCATACAACTCCCGGGCAACCCGATGATTTGAAACTCGGAGGCGGCTTGGCGCTCGCCTCGCCCTTTGGCACATTTCGGCCGCCCAATATCTCCCCCGATCCAGTGGACGGCATTGGGGCGTGGACGGTCGCGGATCTTGCGAACGCGTTGATCGGCGGCGTCTCGCCTTCGCGGGAGCATTATTATCCGGTATTTCCCTATACGAGTTTTACCGGGATGAAGGTGGGGGATGTAAAAGATCTGTACGTCTATTTACGGACCCTCCCCAAAGTGGCCGGGCGCGCGCCGCCGCACCGCCCGAAGCTTCTTTTCCGCATCCGCCGGTCCGTCGGGCTATGGAAGCTGATGTTTTTTCGCCAAGGACAGAACGCCAGCCACCTCACTGGAGATCCCGTGCATGACCGGGGTGCCTACCTGGTTGAAACGGTCTCTCATTGCGCCGAATGTCATTCCGCGCGCAACGTTTTCGGTGCGATCAAACCGGATACGCGGTTTGCGGGCGGTGTCGACCCGCAAGGAACCGGCTTCGTTCCCAACATCACCCAGGCAAGACTGCGCGAATGGACCGAGGATGACATCGCCACCATGCTCGAAACCGGCGAGACGCCCAATCACGGCCGGGTTGGATCGTCCATGGCCGACGTCGTGAAGAACACCGCCATGTTGCCCGACAGCGACCGTCGGGCGATCGCACGCTACATCAAAGCCCTGTCGGCCGTAGCCACGCCGCATCCGTAAGGCCCCACCGTCGCGGGTCGATCTGCTTTCCGGTCTACGACTACCAGGATCCGCCAGGCCGGCGCGCCGGGTAGGTGTCATTGAGCGTAAAGATACGCGGCCAGGTCGCGGGCTTCTCGCTCCGAGATTCCTGTTACGGGCATTGCCGTTCGGGGAGAGAAGGTTTTCGGCGAGACGATCCAGGCGACGAGATTGTCGGGACGGTTTTCCAGCACGCCGGCAATGTATACGCGCTTCGATAGTTCTGTCAGCGGCGCGCCGGTCTGGCCGTCGGCACCTTCTATGCCGGGGATGGTGTGGCAACCCGAGCAACCGTAGCGACGGAAAATCTCTGGAGCATGGTCGGCATTGCCGCCGGTCATCATCCTGGCGGTGGCCGCCTTGGTGTTGTTGTCGCGCACGACATTCGTCGCGACAAGCGCGGCCGACGCAGCAAGAACGGTCACGGCGATGAAGCCGACCGGGCCGGAGATAAAGGCAGGATGGTCAGGCATTTTGCATCCCCCTGTCGCCTGAGCCACGGATCCAGAGCGCCAGCATGACCATTGCCACACCCGCATAGATGGTGCCGGCCGGCACCCACATGATCATGCCCGCCAGTTGCTGGTCTTCCAGGGGTGTCAGTCCCCACGCCATGGCCGTCTGCGTCTGCGCGACGTAGAGCACGCGCGGCGCCAACGCCATCAACGCCCCGAGCACGCTGGTGTGGATCATGGTCACGAACAGATGCCACGCGGCGACCCCATGGTCGCTTCTCCAGACCATCGCCCACCAGAACAGTATCGCCGTGGCGAGGAAGCTGAGATGCTGGAAACGGTGCAGGGTCGCATCTGTCACGGCCGTGTCGAACAGGATCGGCACATGCCACGCCCAGATGGCCACGCCGTGAAGGATCGTCGCATTCGCCGCGCTCGTGCACCAATCCCATGGCCGTCGCAGCAGGGGCGAGCGCATTGCCGCAGCAGCCATGTGGCGCGTGCGCCTGGGCAATCCCCATAGCAGGATTCCGGCCGGCCGCGCGAAGACGATCAGCGGAGCCGAGACGGCCATGACGACCTCATGCTCGATCATGTGGAAGGTGAAAAGATGTTCCCCCAGCCAGTGCAGTGGGGACATCAGCGAGCCGGCGAGCGTCAGCAAGCCGCCGGCATAAAGCAGCGCACTGATCAGCGTGGCGCCGGGCCGTCTGGTTCGCCACGCCAGCCTTGTCACGCCCAGTCCAAACAGTATAGCGAGGACCGCGAGCGGCATGACGATCCATGGATCGAACGTCCAGGACCCTCCAGCACCATGCGTCTCGTCGCCATGCGCCATGGCCGGAGTGGCGACCATGAACAGGATTGACGTGCGGATCAGCGTTGGCATGGGTCCAGCACCATTGCGGCCGTCCCCTGCAGGGCCAGCGCGAACAAAAAGGCGAGCGCGATAAGGAAGCCGGTATCGACGACGAATCGCCCGGTTTTTCCCAGTCCCTGCAATCCAACTCGCGACACGACGATGCCTGCGATCGCGAAGACGATCAGAAGGCCGCAGAAGATCGCGGTCCAAGAGACATTCTGCCGGCAATCCAAATAGGGCGTGACCTGCCCAAGCTGGGTGCTGAGCCCCCAGGCCGCGAGGGGAAGCAGAAGTCCGATGTGTCTTAGCCAGGTTTTGGTCAAAGCCGTGGGACCCAATAAAGGCAGGCATACATCGGCAACCACGTCGCGACCACGAAGTTCCAGTACATCGCATTGTCGTTGACGTCACCGAAGCGGCGCGGATTGTCGGCGTGTCGTGAAAACATCAGGCAGGTCAGCACCAGGGTCTCGACCAGATCGGTCAGGATATGCGTGGTGTGGAGGCCGAGCATGACCCACACGATCGAGCCGTAGGCATTCTGGTCCCATTTGATGTGCATTGCGGGGAATTCGAAAGCGCGCAAGATAAGCGGCACAATGCCGACGAGCGACATGACAATCAGCCCGATGCGAACCTTGCGAAGATCCTGTTGGCGTGCCCAGCGGTTGACGAGGATGTTGGGCAGCACGCTCAGAACCAGGAACACCGTAAGCGTCGTCCCCGCCACCAGGTCAGGCGGTGCGGCATCGAGAGGCCACTGCGGCGCCAGACTCATCAGATAGAGATAGACTACGATCGCCAAGGCAAAGCCGGTGCCTTCGATCAGCATGAAGGCCAGGGTCCCCCACCAACTCTGGCTCGCCGTGCCGAGGCCATGCGGAGGAAGGTGGGCGAGATCGATGACGACTTTGTCCTTCATGCTTCATCCTCCGGCACGCCTTTCGGCCAGAACCAGCCAATGAGCGTGATCGCCAGCGGTATCGAGCCCCATACGACGGCCCATGGGCTGAAGATCGACCAGATCAGCATCAGCGTGCTTGCCAGCGCCGCCCATAGCGGCCAGATGGAGTCTCCGGGCGATGCCTCACGCGCTTCCGGCGATGCGTGAACGACGCTGCTGGTCAGCAGTTCCCGGCGGTCGACCCGCAGTCCGCTGGCGACCGGCACAGCTTCGATGTCATCGGACAAGGGATCGAGGCGATCCACTACCGGCAGCCGCGCGAAATTGTAGGGGGGCGGTGGCGACGAGGTTGCCCATTCCAGCGTCCTGGCGCCCCAAGGATTGGCTGGCGCCAAGGATCCTGATCTGGCGCTGCGTATGGCGTCGACGAAAAACAGCAGGAAACCCAATGCGAGGATGACGGCGCTGAGGCTGATGAACAGGTTCAAACCGGACCAGGGCATCTCCGGCTGGTAGGTGTAGATGCGGCGCGGCATGCCTTGCAGGCCAAGAATGTGCATGGGGAAAAAAGTCAGGTTGAACCCCGTGAAGATCAGGCCGAATATCCAGCGGCCAAGCGTCTCGCTCATCATTCGCCCGGTGAACTTCGGAAACCAGTAATAGACCGCGCCCAGCAACGGAAACACCGCGCCGCCGACCAGCACATAGTGGAAATGGGCGACGACGAAATAGGTGTCGTGAACCTGCGTGTCGAAGGGAACGGAGGCCACCATCACCCCGGTCAGGCCGCCGATGACGAATATGACCATGAAGCCGATGACGAACAGGAACGGCGTCTTGAACACGGGCCGGCCGGCCCACATCGTTGCCAGCCAGCAGAAGATCTGCAGCCCCGCCGGAACGGCGATGGCCATGCTTGAAGCGGTGAAGAAACTCTCCCCGAGGCGCGGCAGCCCAGCGACGAACATGTGATGAACCCATAGCCCGAACGCCAGGACGCCGGTGGCGATCAGGGCCATGACCATGCCCAGGTAACCGAACACGGGCCGCCTCGTGAATGTCGCCACGATCGTCGAAACCATCCCCACCGCCGGCAGGAAGATGATGTAGACCTCCGGGTGGCCGAAGAACCAGAACAGGTGCTGCCACAACAGCACGTCGCCACCTTCGGCGGGGTTGAAGAAATGCGTACCTACCAGGCGATCCAGGATAAGGGAGGAGCTGGCGACCATGATCGCTGGCATCGCCATGATGACGAGAAACGACGTGACCAGCATCGACCAGACAAACAGCGGAATCCTGTCGAGTGACATGCCCGGGGCGCGTTGCTTGAAGACGGTGACGACGATTTCGACGGCCACGGCGAGTGCCGATACCTCGGTGAAGGTGATCATCTGCGCCCAGATATCGGCCCGCTTTCCGGCGCCGTACTCCGGGCCGGCGAGGGGTACATAGGCGAACCACCCGACATCGGGACCGGTGTCGACAGCGAAAGCGATCCAGAGCAGTAGCCCGCCAGCGAGATACACCCAGTAGGAGAACGCGTTGAGCCTGGGGAAGGCGATGTTGCGCGTTCCCACCATCAACGGCACTAGATAGATCGCCATTGCCTGCATGACGGGCACGGCAAAGAGGAACATCATGTTCGTGCCGTGCATCGTGAAGATCTGATTGTAGCGATCCGGGCCGATGAAGCGGGCTTCGGGTTGCGCGAGTTGCAGCCGTATCAACAGCGACAGCACCCCACCCAGGGCCAGGAAGACGAAGGCCGTGGTGACGTAGCGCCGGCCGATGATCTTGTGATCGACCGTGGACAGCGCGCCCCACAGCCCGGACGGCGTCGACCAGATCGCCGTGAGGCGACGGTGGAGTTCGGACCCTTCCATTGAACTGTCACGCAGCCCGTCGCCATCCTGCGTCATTTAAGGCTCTCCATATAGGCGGAGATATTTCGCAGCTCGATGCTCGTCAGCGGAACCATCGGCATGTTGTTTCCGGGTTTGAGCGTCTGCGGATCGGCTATCCAGGCCGCCAGCGAGCCGCGGGTGGTTTCCAGCAGCCCGGCGGCGATCGTCCGCCGGCCGCCAACATGCGTGAGGTCAGGCCCGGTCGTGCCGCCGGCAGGCGTGCCGCGGACCGTGTGGCAGGCAGCACAGGGTTTTGCCATGAACGACGCCTGCCCGGCGGCTATGTCGGGATCGGCCGACCCGGCAGCGTCCAGGCGTTGGGTTGCGGCCCAGCCTTCAAAGGCGGCCTGCGTTTCGGCGATGACCAGGATGGCCATGTGGCTGTGCTGGAGGCCGCAGAACTCCGCACATTGCCCGCGATAGACGCCCGGCTTTTCAGCCCTGAGCAGTAGGCTGTTGGTCCGACCGGGGACAAGGTCCTGCTTGCCCGCGAGGCTCGGCACCCAGAAGGAGTGAATCACGTCGGGGCTTTCGAGCCGGAGCCGCACATCCCTGCCGACGGGTATGTGGATTTCATTGGCGGTCTGAAAGCCAGGGCCTGCCGGGGAATCGGCATAAAAGACCTGCCACCACCATTGCTGTCCTCGCACGGTGATGGTCAGGGCGGTGCTGTCGGGAAGACCGATGTTGCGCGTGGTGTAGAAGCTGGCGATGGTCATCCCGGCGATGATGACAACGGTCGCGGCGATCGCCGCCGATACCGCCACGGTCAGCGGCTTTTCGGATCCGGTCGCTTGGCTCGCAACGCTGCGGCGTGCACGCACGAGCGCCAGCACAAGCATCATCATGACAAGGATCCAGATGACCGTGCATACCGCGACGATGCCGACGATGAGGTGCTCGACATGGATGGCCGGTGCGCCCTTGGCGCCGAGCGCCGACTGATAGCCGCCGCAGCCCGACGCGAGGACAAGGACGGATAGCGGGAGGGCGCGGTGCGTCTTCAAGGTGTCGGCCCCTGATCCGGGTGAACGCCCGCCGGCCCTTCGTCGAAGAGTATCTTCGCCGGCCCGCGATTCTCGGCCGGGCGGGTCTGCCTGTCGTCGTTGCGGCTCGGCGCGGCCACCTTCGGCTTGTAGGACCCGATCGTCTGCACATACCCGGCAAGCTGCCAGATCTGTTCCGAGGTCATCCGGTCGCGAAAGGCTGGCATGCCATGCGGGCGGCCGTCCCGAATGGAGGCGACGATCGAGACCATTTCGGGGCCGTAAAGCCACCAGCCATCGAGGAAGGAGGGACCGACGCCGCCGCGGCCGTCGCCATGGCAGGAGCCGCAACCGAACCACGCATAAAGCCGCTTGCCCTGGCTGAGGTTCCAGGCGTCGGATTCATAAGGTTTGCCGATTGCGAAATAGCTTTCGGGAGGCGATCCGCTGATGCCGTTTGGCATCAGCTTGATGCGGTCGAGATTGGCCGAGAGGGGTGGGTCGAGGCGAAGCTCTCTCGGCTGCCGGAACCATCCCAGGATCGCCCCGGAAGCGGCAAGGAATAGAACTCCCGCCAGCGCGAACACTGCCTTCGAAGAGCTGGAAACCTTCTCTGCCAAGCGGCCCTCCGCCCGAGAGCAATCCCAGGAGCGACTAGAATGGTTTCGGCCCGGAATTGCGTTAAACAATGAGATAGAGCGATCCTCGTGGAAAGATACCGCTCTGGAATTCAACCATCAGGACCGGTGCGCGATCGGCTGAGACGGACCGGCAAGAGTTTGTAGGATGGCGTCTTCGACTTCGGGTCGTGATGCGCCAGCGGGAACAGCGGGTTCGTCTCAGGATAATAGGCCGCGCAGCAACCCTTCGGGATGTCATAGGCGACGACCTTCAAGTTCGTCACGACGCGAGCGGTCGCCGCGTCGATTGCTGTCGTCAGGTCGACGTTCTCGCCCTCGGCGAGCCCCAGACGCGCAATGTCCTTTCGGTTCAGGAACACGACCCGGCGCGTGCCGCTGATGCCGCGGAAACGGTCGCTGTAACCGTAGATCGTGGTGTTGAACTGGTCGTTGGAGCGAAGCGTCGCGAGATGGAGGACATCGGCGCTCCGCTCAGTCCCCAACTCCGGAAAAAGTCTTTCCGGCGTGATGAAATTCGCCTTGCCGCTTTGTGTCACCCATTTGCGCTCGCGCGCCGGCAACGGCCTGGCGAAGCCCCCCGGTTTGAAAAGCCGCTTGTTGAAGTCCTTGAAGGTTTCCGGGTAGGTGCGCTCGATGGCGTCCCGTATTTCGGCATAGTTGCCGACCCAGGCGTCCCATGGAACCTTGGTGTCACCGAGCGTGGCCTTGGCGATGCCGGCGACGATGGCCGGTTCCGAAAGGAGTTCCGTGCTCGCGGGTTGAGCTTGGCCGCGCGACCCATGGAAATGGGCGATGGAGCTTTCCATGGAGACCGCTTGAGGGCCTGTCGCCTGTTCGTCCACTTCGATACGCCCCAGACAGGGGAGCAGGTAGGCGATCTCGCCATGCACGACATGGCTACGGTTCAGCTTCGTCGCGATCTGAACGCTCAGGCGCAGTTTGCGCCATCCCTGTTCCATTGCGTCGGTATCTGGGACCGCTTTCAGGAAATTGCCGCCGAGGCTGATGAAAGCACGGGATTGGCCATTCATGATGGCTTCGCATGTCTCCACCGTCGAGCGGCCGGTCCAGCGCGGCGGTTGGAAGCCATACAGCTCGGCGAGCTTGTCCAATGGGACGAGACCCGGCTTTTCCGTGATCCCGACGGTGCGCTAGCCCTGCACGTTGGAATGCCCGCGCACGGCGCAGATATTTGCCCCGGGCTTGCCGATATTGCCGCGCAGCAAGGCAAGATTGCAGACCATATGGACGTTCTGGACCCCCATCAGATGTTGCGTCAGCCCCATGCCATAGACGGACAGCACTGCATCGGCGTTGGCATAGGTCGCAGCGGCCTGCATCATCTGGTCGCGACTGAGGCCGGAGACACGCTCCAGCTCCTCCCAGCGATGACCACGGCACGCCTCAGCGAATTCTTCAAACCCGGTCGTGTGCTGATTGATGAAATCGTGGTCGAGCACGTGTTTCTTGTCGGCTGCGCGCATTGAGGCCGCGAACGCGACCATTGCCGCATTGCCGGGATCTTTCGGCTTGCCATCCTCCCCCGCAACGATGCTTTTGCCGGAGGCCTTTAGAATGTCGTCGGCCTCGATCAGCGCCTTGCAGACGCCGAACAGCGCCGCGATATCGCCGCCATTGTTGACCTGGTAGTATTCCGACGAAATCTTCGTCTCTTTGCCGGTCAGCATCTGGACGGGCGATTGCGGATTGACGAAGCGCTCCAGGCCACGCTCGTGAAGCAGGTTGAAGGTGACGATCTTTACGCCGCGATTGACTGCATCCTGAAGGTCGTGGAGCAGGCGAGGCGACGACGTTCCGACATTCTGGGCGATGTAGAATATGCAGTCGGTGTTTTCGAAGTCCGACAGGATCGCCGTGCCGACCGAGGCGCCGATGCTTTCGGGAAGAGCCACCGACGAGCTTTCGTGGCACATGTTCGAACTGTCGGGCAGATTGTTGCTGCCATACATGCGAGCGAACAGCTGATACATGTAGCTGGTCTCGAGCGAGGCGCGCCCTGAGGTGTAGAGGTCGACCTGCCGCGGATCGAGCGCACGCAGTTCCCGTCCGATCTCGGCGAATGCTTCGCTCCACGCCACCGGTAGGTACCTGTCCGTGGCTGCATCCCAGCGCATGGGATGGGTCAACCGCCCCTGTTCCTCCAGATCATGGTCCGCCCAGCGTTCCAGTTCGCCCAGAGTGTGCTTCTCGAAAAAATCTGGGCCGGCGCGCCGCGACGTGACTTCCCAAGCCGTCGCCTTCGCGCCGTTCTCACAGAACTCGAGCGGGTGCGTCTTGGCCGGCTTCGCCCAGGCACAGCTGACGCACATATAGCCTTCCGGCTTGTTCTGCACCGCCAGCAGCTTCGGCCCTTTGAGAGGCACGTGTTCCTGGACTGTGATTGCTGTGACAGATTTTGCGGAGCCCCAGCCGCCGGCCGGTCCGCCATACGGTTTGCGTGGCGAGCGACGCGATTCCGAAGTCATTTTCGTCTCTTTCCCTGCCCAAGCGACCTGACGATGTATTGCAACGATCCAACTTGCCGCAGCGACGATTGTTCCTCCGTCATGTGACTTGGCTACGGGTGTTCAGGCTACAGGCCGACTTGCCAAGGCCCGATACGAGGGCCTGCAGGACTTCGGTCCCGTTGACGCACTGTCGCGGCGCGCTAGGTCAAGGCAAAACGCCGGATGCTTGTCTCTGGCGCGGGGAGCTTACCGTGTGGCGCATCCAATGCCTTGCAATCGACGGCAAAGGCCAAGCTGGCCCTCTTGGCCCCATGTGGTTGCTGACGCTTGCGATTTGCACCGCATGTTCGCCTTCCGATCAGATCGACCAGCAATCGCGAACCGCCGCATCGGCGGCCCAGACGGTCGCGATGACGCTCGATGTCTGGGCGGCAGGCGAGGCGCCGTCCCGATATGCGGTCCGCACGTTGCAATCCGTCGGCAAGACGCTTTCCGACGTCCAGTCGCAACTCCGGTCCGTCGGATCAGCCGAACCTGCCGAACAGGCCGCGTTGGCCGCCGCCGTGGGCCGGATGTCTGAAGCGGTCGCGCGGGCCGAAGCGGGGCTGCAAACCGGCAGTCGCTCCGAGGTGCGAAACGCACAGGACGACGCTCAGGCGGCTGCCCGCGCCCTGGCTGCCGCTTACGCCAGATATTTTGCGCCGAAACCATGAAGAAGCTTCTGGAAATATCGCTCGGCGTCGTTACCAGCGTTGGCGGCTTTCTCGAAGTGGGGTCGATGGCGACTGCCGCCCAGGCCGGCGCGACCTTCGGTTTCCACCTGATATGGGCAGTGGTTCTCGGCACGCTCTGCATCATTTTTCTCGTCGAGATGGCCGGGCGGTTTGCCGCTGTGAGCCAGTACACGATTGCCGACGGAATTCGGGAGAGGTTTGGCTTTCAAGTTTTCCTGTGGCCTTTGCTCGCGACTTTGCTGGTCAACTTCCTGGTGATGTCGGCAGAGATCGGCGGCGTTTCGATCGCGCTGGAACTGGCCACCGGCATCGGTTTTCAGTGGTGGGCACTGCCGGCTGCCCTGCTGGCATGGCTGATGCTTTGGAAAGGCACGTTCGGCCTGATCGAGAAAGGCGTCTCGATCCTCGGTCTGGTGACGCTGTGTTTCGTCGTCGGCGCGGTCATGCTGAAGCCGGATTGGAAGGCGGTCGCGGCTGGCGCCGTGCCCTCTTTGCCGGCGCACGACGCGACAAACTACTGGTTCATGGCGGTCAGCATTCTTGGTGCTTCGATATCGCCATACCTGTTCATGTTCTATTCCTCGGGAGCGATCGAGGACAAATGGGACAAGAGCTATCTTGGGGTCAACAGGGCGATTGCCTGGCTCGGCATGACCTTCGGCGGCACGATCTCGGTCAGCGTGCTGATCGTATCCGCGCTCGTGCTTTCAACGAATGGCATCGTGCAGGTGGATGATTATCATCAGTTGCCATTGATGCTGATACCGATATTCGGCTTTTGGGGCTTTGTGCTGTTCGTCGCTTCGCTCGGCATTGCCTGCTTCGGCGCGGCGGTCGAAGTCGGGCTGCAACAGGCCTATCTGGTGGCGCAAGGTTTCGGCTGGGATTGGGGTGAGGATCTCAAACCGCGTGACGATCCCGGGTTCAGCACCGTCTATACCGTTTCATTGTTTCTGGCCGCCATTCCCATCATGCTGGGACTCGACCCGCTCAAGCTCACCATATTCTCGATGGCGCTAACGGCCGCCAGCCTGCCGCTGACCGTGGTTCCATTCCTCTTTCTGCTCAACGACGAGCGCTATGTCGGCGCGCACCGCAACGGCATCGTCTCAAACGCCGCCGTCATCTTCATCATCACGCTCGCCTTCGTGCTCGCGGTGGTGACGATTCCGCTGCAGATATTCGGAGACGTATGATGAACTTGCTGCGCGATGTCCTCGACAAACAAGTACTCGACCGGAAGGGAGTGAAGATCGGCAAGGTCGACGGGCTGGTTGCCGAGCTGCGGCCCGGAAAGCCGCCCCGGATTGTCGCGGCCGAGCTCGGCTCGATCACCCTTGCGCGTCGCCTCGGCGCACGGCCCGGTCGCTGGGCAGCCCGGCTTGCCGCGTGGCTTGGGGGAGACCGCCATAGCGAGCCGCACCGGATTTCCTGGAAGAAGGTGCGCGATATCGGGCTCGATATCGAGTTCGACATCGACGGGCGCGAGACGTCGATCTTCGACTGGCAGGATTGGCTGCGCGATCATTTCATCGGTCGCATACCGGGGGCGTAGGCATGACCACCACCGTCAACCTCGAACATCTTGCCGGCAGGCGCGTGCTGTCGCTACGCGGCAAAAGCGTAGGCCATATAGAGGAGATACACGCCGAACAGGTGGGCGGCGATCTCGTGGTGACCGAATTTCACGTTGGCATCTATGCCGCGCTGGAGCGGCTTTCTGCTTTCTCTATCGGCTCGGCATTGCTCGATCTTTTCAGGCTGCGGCGGCGCGATGGCTTCTATCGCATCCCTTGGGATATGCTCGATATCTCCGATCCGAAGCGGCCGCGTTTGCTGTGTCCGATGACCGAACTCTCCCAGATGACAGGCGAAGCCGAACCGCATCGGATTCAGGGAAAGCGACGAGGATGACGCGGTTGTCGCCTGGCCGTATGCGAAAGCAGCGCAATGTTGGCATCGGCCGCGAGGCGCATTTGAAGTGACCACATCGCCGGCAACGGGAACATAGGCAGTCCGCGCGCATTGCTAGTGAACGCCATTGCAGGCACGGCTTACGGTCTCGACCATGCGACCCCTGATCACGGACACCTGGAACCTGGTGCGCGAAAGTGCCGTGGGCTTTGTCAACGACAATGCGCTAAGCCACGGCGCTGCGATTGCGTTCTACGCCACGACGTCACTGGCGCCGATACTGCTCATCGTCGTCGCGATCGCCGGCCTTGCTTTCGGTCACGAGGCCGCCCAAGTGGCCTTGTCTGCCCAACTGTCGGGTCTGATGGGGCCGGAAAGCGCAGACCTCCTGCGGAGCGTACTGGCAAGCGCGTCCCGAAAATCGTCCGGGACCTTGGCGGCGCTGATCGGCATCGCCACCTTGCTCGTAACCGCTTCAGGTGTCTTTGGCGAGATGCAGCAGTCGCTGAACACGATATGGAAGGTTGAACCGCAGGGTGTTTCGTTGTCGCGCCTTATGCGTGCAAGGGCGGCAAGTCTGGGCCTGGTCGCTGCACTGGGTTTCATGCTGCTCGTATCGCTCGCGGCCAGCGCGGCGATCGCGGTGTTAGGCGATATCATCAACGCTCACATGCCGTTTGGCGCCCTGATCCTCGCCGCCATCAATCTGGTCTCGTCGTTCGTGCTGATCTCGATGATGTTCGCCGCGATTTACAAAATCCTGCCCGATCGAAACTTGACATGGCGCGATGTCGGCATCGGTGCTGTCGTCACTGCTTTTCTGTTCACTGTCGGAAAATCGTTTATTGGCTGGTATATCGGCTCCAGCGCCATCGCGTCGTCCTACGGAGCCGCCGGCGGTCTCCTCGTCATATTGTTGTGGGTCTACTATTCAGCGGAAATTTTTCTTCTCGGTGCGGAATTCACGCGCGCCTACTCGGTTCGGCACGGCAGCAGATCGGATCTGGGCGCGCTGGCGCACGGGGACGTGCCTGCGACAGGTGAGTTGCCATCGAAAGACGTCGACCCATTTGGTACAGGCAACTCCGCCGGGATCGTGACGCTGGTTGCAGTGGCTTGCGCGACCGCTACGTTGACCAGCCTCGTCCTCGGCTTGCGTCGTCCCTGACATGCGCCGTCCGAGCCGCAGAATTCAATGACGGGTCAGCCGGCGGGTGATTGGTTCGGAGGCCCGGCCGTCCTTGGCAAGATCATCCAAATAATACACGCGGGCGTGGAACATTGGTCGACGCTGGCAGTTCTGGATCGCTTCAGATGCCGCCGCGTGGTGTCTGCGGAAGATCGGTGGAAACACCAGATCGGCCCGCGCCTCTTTCCCTCAGGACGGCGCGGGCTTCCACGACCGCACCTTACCGCGAGATTCCGGCGAAGGATGCTGGAGCGAGCAACAGGAGCCAGCCATGAAACACCAGACACTCGATCAATTGCAGGCGATCGCTGAGGTAAACGCCTCGGTGCCTGCCCCGCGCATGACCAGGACGCAGAGGTTGCAACGTTGGGCCGACCTTCTCGGGGAGAACCCGTCGCGATGCCTCGCCGCGCTTACCGGCACCGAACACATGCGCGCCTCGGTGCGGCAGGAAGCGCGCGCCGCAGGCTCGCCGATCACGGTCGCGTTCGAAGATTCGCTGTTGCGTGCATGCGGCCTGAGCAATGACAGCTACGGCGAAGCCAAGCGCTTCTTCGAACTCTCCGACTGGCAATTGCACGATATCGTGTGCAGCTGTCATGTCGGCTCCACCATGCAGGCAGGGTGGGTTTCTGCGCGGGTCCGCAGGATCTTGACCGGCAACAGGATCGCTGCGTGGCTGCGGCGGCAGTTGTGGGCACATTGAGATGCGTTCCGCCGAAACCGGAAACCGCTGGAACATTGTGCCATGATCGCTGTTAGGGACGCGGCCGGATGCCTTCCCCCCTCCGGTCAGTCCCCAGTGGCTCGCTGCCTCTCCCCCCGGGCAGCGGGCTCCGGAAGCCACCGGGATAGCTTGGGTCGATCGACGTGCATCAGGCCTCACGCAATAGGGGTCAACGGCAATGAGCAGAAGGTCCAAGGATCAAGGAACGCCGGTGCCCCTGCAAGGAACATCGAGCCAGGGTTCCCGGCGCACGCTGGCTACGGTTCTTGCCCTGGCGTTCCACGTCGTTCCGGCCGCCGCCCACCAGGCCCCGGCCGGATGGCAATATGACAGCTCCTGCTGTTCGGGTGTCGACTGCTACCAGGCGCCTGCTTCGGACGTGAAGGAAACCCGGAACGGATATCAGCTGTCGACCGGAGAATTGATCCCCTACAGCGATCACCGCATCAAACGCTCGCACGATGAATATTTTCACGAATGCAAGCCCGGCGGGGACGCCAAGCCCCAGCGCTCGTACTGCCTATATGTTCCAGATCGCGGCATGTAGCCCGTGATGGGCCCATCCAATCTGCCGGTTGAGCATCGGGAAGTGACCATGGCTCGAACTCCGGATGATCTCTATGTCGTGGTCTGAATGACCAGCGTAAGCGTACCGTCTCCATCGACGTTGGCCGCGATGACCTGGGAGGAGTTCAGCCCATTCTGCGTTAGCGCCGCCGTTGCCTGCTGGGACCCGTCGATCGAGTTCTGCAAGGCTCGCAGGTCATCCGCGGTGGTCTGGGCAACGATACGCTCGGCCTGCATCTTGACGTCCGGGGGAAGGTCGTCAATGGAGATGATGGCGACCCGCGTAAACCCGTTGCTGAAATCGAATTGACCCTGATCTGGCGCATCCTGATCCAACGGATCCAAGGGCAGGGACAAGTCGCCCGCTGCCCGCGGCCCCGCAGTCTGAGCATGGCTGGGCGACAGCTGAAACAGAACTGAAATCACAAGTGCCGCGAAAAAGCGCAATGGCGGATTCTCCTTGTTGGACCCGCACCCGTCAGACATCCATCATAGATCTGGCGGGCTCCCGGGCGATATTCTCTTCGATCTGTTCGTGGCCCGGCGTCTGCGGCAGGGCCTTCCGGAAATTCCTGGCATAGTGGGACGGCATCTTGGGCGGCATCATCGGTTCATAGGCATCGACAAGCGCCTCGACTATCACCGGGCCGTCGACGGCGAACGCTTCGTCCAGAACAGCCTCGATCTGGTCGGCCCGATCGATGCGCAACCCCTTTGCGCCCATTGCCTCGGCCGCCTTGGCAAAGTCGATCGGCGCCAGTTCGCAGCCGAATTGCGGGTTGCCGAGAAACATCATCTGCTCCCACGCGATCTGGTTGAGCATATTGTTCTTGAGGACCAGAAGCTTCAGCGGAACGCCGTAACGCACCGCGGTGGAGAATTCGCCGAGCTGCATGGCGAGGCCACCGTCACCGACGATGGCGGCGACCGGTCGGCCAGGGAATGCGATCCCGGCGGCGATTGCGTAGGCTAGCCCGCAGGACATCGACGCCAAAGCGCCCGAGAGGCCAAATGCCTGGCCCTCGCGCAAGTCGACATGGCGTGCCGCCAGTTCGGTATTCTGGCCTGAATCGGTTGCCAGCACCGTATTGCTGGCCAATCTTTCTCCGAATGCGCGGACGACCAATTGTGGTTTTACGGGATGGGCCTGCGCGTCCTCGGACTGCCGCATCATTTCGCGCCACTTGCCCATGTTGTCCTGCGCCCGCAGCAGAAATTCATTGGAAGGCTTCTGCGTCAGCCGCCGGTTGAGCGCGCGCAATGTCTCGGCCGCATCGCCGACGAGCCCCGCCTCTACCGGGAAGCGCAGGCCGATCCGTTGCGCGTCGCAATCAATCTGGACGCCCCGGGCCTGTCCGGGTTTGGGGTAGTACTCGATATATGGAAAAGTCGAACCGACGATCAGCACGGCGTCACAGTTCTCCATCATATCCTGCGATGCCAGTGTTCCCAGAATGCCGATGCCACCGGTCGTGTAGGGATGATCGTCCGGCAGCACCGCCTTGCCGAGCAGGGCCTTGGCCACCGGCGCCTGCAGCAGCTGGGCAGTTCGCTCCAGTTCGCTTGCCGCCCCCAGCGCACCACGGCCGGCCAGGATCGCCACGCGCGGGGCCTCGTTGAGAACGGCTGCTGCCTTGTCCAACTCGACGTCTTGCGCCACCATATGGCCTGTGAACATATTTTGCGGCGTGTGCTCGGGACGATTGCGCTTGGAGCGTTTCGTCGGCTCGCTCTCCTGTTCCTGGGTGTCGCTGGCAATCGAAAGATGAGCAACGCCCTTGCGTGCCAAAGCGGTGCGGCACGCGAGACTGGCGACGTTTTCCATATGGGCGGCGTCGGAGACCTGAACATTGTAGACCGCAACGTCGTTGAACACGCGTGTGAGGTCGACATCCTGTTGGGTGAACGTCTCGATCAGATCGTGAAACTGCATTCCCGTGATTGCCAGGACTGGCGCCTGGTCAAGCTTCGCGTCGTAGAGCCCGGTCAAGAGATGTGTGCCGCCGGGGCCCGATGTGGCCAGGCAGACGCCCAGCTTTCCGGTCCATTTTGCATAGGCGCATGCCATGAACGCAGCCGATTCCTCATGCCTGACCTGGATGAACTTTATTTTTCCGCGCCTTGTGCGAAGCGCTTCCATGATGCCGTTTATGCCATCTCCCGGAAGGCCGAACACCACCTCCACATTCCATGCGATCAGTGTCTCGATGAGTATCTCTGCTGCGTTGGACATGCCGAATTGTCTCTCCGGTGGATGGCGACCGAACCGGCGAACGGCGAGTTGGTTCCTTGATACCGGAAATCAATGGAGTCAGGTCCGGTCTGTAGGTCAGGATCGGATGGAATCCGCCTAGGCGCGCTCCATTCACATGCCTGCGAGAGTAGAACCGCAATTTGCACTCCGCCGACCCGGAGCCTCGGCCCATTTCGCCGGTTCGATGTTGTGCCCCGGCTGGCCGGTCACGGCACCTAACTCCCCGTACCCAGCCTTGTTCCAAAAGCGCTGCTGGCGACGCCATGTCGTCCGACGCTTCGGCCCGGACATTATTCGCCGGAGCTTAAGGCGTGGCGGAACGAACCAAACAGCCGCGCATTAAGCTTAGGCTGCATTCACACTCGTACTGTTTGGGAGTTGGATCGTTGTCATCCGGACGCTATGCGTTGGTCAACAAGCCGAACGAAGAGAATTCCATCGTCGATCTTATACCCGCCCTCCGGGCTTTCGCGCGAACCTTCTGCCGTGTCCCCGATGACGCCGACGACCTTTTGCAGGAGACACTGACTAAGGGGCTTGCCAATACCGACAAATTCGAACCCGGAACACGCATGAAGTCGTGGCTCTTCACCATCATGCGCAACACGTATTACACCCGAATAAAAGCCGCCGTCCGGGAGGCGCCCGGTCTCCTCGATTGCGCGTCCTTACGCCCGATTTCGGAAGCCACGCAGGAATGGTCCGTCCAGAGCAGGGAGGTTCACCGTGCCATTCAGCAGCTGCCCGAACATCAGCGTGAGATCCTGATGCTGATCGGAGTGCTGGGGTTTAGTTATGAGGAAGCCGCCGATATATGCGGCTGCGCGATCGGGACGGTCAAAAGCCGGCTCAATCGGGCGCGCGCCGGCGTGCTGGAATCACTCGGCGAAAGGTCACTCAAGACACTGGTGGAACGGCGAGCACATTTGTCGGACGGACAGCTTGATCTCGGCACCGACCATCATCCCTGATGGGATTATCCAGCGATTGTCCAAGGGCCGAGTTCCCCGTGGATCAGTTTGTCAATTCCCGCCGCCGCTTTTCGACAAGCGCGTTCTGCAATTCGACGGCAAGTCGGATCAACCGATCGGGTACCTTCTCCTGTTCGATCGCGGTCAGGAGTGAAGCGATTTTCAAATCCACCAAGATACCAGTGGGAGGGGTGGTCTGGCTCGAGCGGGGCATCGTCGCCTCTGAGGAATGTCGATCTCTTCGCGTCCAGTGTGACGGCACGCGTCCCGCTTTGCAAGGAGGTCCGGCATGCGCGAACGACCTACATCCGCGGCTACGATTGATGGTGGCAACTAGGCCGATCTCTTCTTGGAGGCGGTAGCTTTGCCCTTCCGCGACCCGCTGCCCTCCTGCGCTAGGCTCTTGCGCAATATCTCGGCAAGGTTGACGACGTTCTCCTTTGGCCGGGGAGCGGATTTTGGCGGCGCTTCGCCTTTGCGCTTGGCTTCGATCATCGCGATCAGCGCATCTTCGTAAGTGTCTTCAAATTTCGAGGGATCGAACCTGGTCACTTTCTTTTCGATAAGCAGGCTGGCGATTTCGGTAAGGTCGGAATCGTATTCGACTTTCTTGATCTCCTTGAAAACGCTTTGCTCGGAGATTACTTCGCTGTCGCTGCGCAACTCGGTCAGAAGCATGCCTTTGCCGAAGGGCTGGATCAGGACTTCACGACCGCGCTGATAGAGGACCACACAAGAGCGGGCAGCGACCCTTTTCTTTTCCATGGCCTTGCGGATCACTTCAAAGGCCTCGGCCGCCGCGCCGTCCGCAGGATCAGGTAATAGGGCTTTTCAAGGTAGCGTGTGTCGATATCGCCCAACTCGACAAATTCGCCGACCTCCAATGTATGGGCTGAGGTAAGCTTCAGCTTCTTGATCTCGTCAGGCTCGATGCGGACGTAGTCGTCAGTGTCGATTTCGAAACCCTTCACTTGATCCTCGGCATCAACGGCCTCCCCGGTTGCTTCATCGACATAGGCACTTTTGACCGGCAGCCCGTCCTTGCGATTGAGTATCTTGAAATGGATCCTGGAGGCCTCGCTGGTGGCGCCAATTATCTTCACGCCACAGGTGACGGATCCGACCTTCAAAAAACCTTTCCAAGCGGCTCGTGGCGCAACCATGCGGGACCTCTCAATCGCTGATGGCCACCAACGGATGCCGGTCGCAATTGTTCCTGGAACACCGCCGTCGGGATGGTGTTAGGCACCCTCGACGCCACGGGGAAGGCAGAACGTGGCGGCACCGAAATCGACAGGAGACCTCCTATGTCCGAAGCGCAGACGACAATCGACATGACGACATCCGCAAATAGGCAGAGGAGCGGAAAGGTAGGCCAGCCGGGTGCGCGGCCGGCGAGAAGGTGGCGTTCTAAGCATCGATTTCGGCGAACCGGAAGAATCATTCGTAGCTATCGAATGGGAAGAGTTCTTTCGTATCTTCGAGGACATGATCTGGCGTTTCTTCATCGGGCCAAGACCGGCGCCGGTAAGACCAGCCGCTTCAAAAAATTCGTCAAGCGTGACCGTATTAGAGCGACAGCCTCGGTCCGCGGCGCACGGATAGATCGGTAGCGCGTCGCGGCATTGCAGCCTCAGTTCAGAAGGCCGGCACCGCCGGAACTGACTACATTGTGCATGACGCGGTTCAGCCAATCCTCGGTGGAGAGCCCGGCCTGCCTT
This sequence comes from Mesorhizobium sp. M8A.F.Ca.ET.218.01.1.1, assembly GCF_004791165.1. Lineage (GTDB taxonomy): Bacteria > Pseudomonadota > Alphaproteobacteria > Rhizobiales > Rhizobiaceae > Mesorhizobium. The sequence goes on from NZ_SRUZ01000003.1 coordinate 779,685, forward strand.
TGGTCGATATCGCGGAGCGCCAATTCGAGCGTCCTCTCGACCAGTCGATCGGAAGCGTTGACGTCTGCGAGTAGCAAACGCGCCGCCAGCCTCAGCTTGGGCAGAAGCGCGAACACGTCGTCGGGAGAGGTCGGCTTGTCGTCGTCGCGCGAGAACGGCGGGAACAAGGCATTGGAGACTTCCTTGCTGGTGGAGGATTTCCAAAGATTGCTGGCACAACGCAGATGCTCAGGAATGGTGATATCGCCTACGCCGCTGAAGAACACGAAGGGCACGCCCCGCCGGAGCAATTGGTCTGCGATAGGGGATACCCGGCGGCCGTTGATGTCGATATCCAGGATCGCCGCCTCGGCCGTCTGCGTATGTATCGCGGCCTGTTCGAGCGTGGCCGCCGGGCCCAGAATCACCGCGCCCATATTGCTGAAATAGCGTGCAAGGTCGTCGGCCAGCAACCATTCATCCTCGACGATAAGAAGCCGCACGCCTCGCAGATTGCGCACCCCACTATCCTTTCTTTGATCAAGAACGGACGTTGCCTGTTTGGCAAGACCGTTCATCCTGCGCGGCCTGCAGGCGCCTGGTCGACACCGAGCCCAAACCTGTCGCCGTAACCGGCTTTCTTTCGGTCAAACGCTTGGTCACTGAACACCGTCCGTCCTCGGCACAACGGATTTGGTCCCAGCTTGTTCCGTCGCCCGGCGCCGCGGCCGAGGCAGAGGGTTTCAGGTCGTCGCCGTTAGGCGGCGTTGCCCGGGATGGCTTCCAAGGTATCGGTATCCTCGGGGCCGGAAGTGTCAGTCAATCGGTTCATCCGTCGGTCGCGGCGTGGCGCCGGCCTGACGCTTTCGGCCGATGTTGCGATTGGCAGCGGGATTGTCGTGTGGTGTTGACTATAGGGTAGGGGCCGACGGTCTTGGGGCCACCGGCGGGCTCCGGCGTCGGTATCGGTTTCGTCCCCTCCGCGATGGAAAGCCGCTGGCACTTGGCGACCGGATGGCGGGTTTTGCGGCATCAGGTCATTCTTGGGTGGAAAGGCTGGTTCAGTCTCAGCCATGAGGCCGCATTACCACCTTGATGCAGCCATCCTGCTTGTCGCGGAAGGTCTTGTAGAGGTCGGGACCGGCGTCGAGATCCGCCCTGTGGGTGATGACGAAGGAGGGATCGATCTCGCCCTCCTGAACCTCGGCCAGGAGCGGTTCCAGGTAGCGCTGCGTATGTGTCTGACCCATCCGGAAGGTGAGCCCCTTGTTCATGGCGGCGCCAAACGGGATATGGTCGAGAAGTCCGACATAGACGCCGGGAACGGAGACCGTACCGCCCTTGCGGCAGCAGTAGATCGCCTCGCGCAGCACATGCGGTCTGTCGGTGCCGAGATAGACGGCTGCCTTCACTTTGTCGACCATGGCGTCGAAGCTGGCGCCCGGATCGGATTCGGTACCGACGCAATCGATGCAGCGGTCCGGGCCACGACCGCCGGTCATCGCCATCAGGGCGTCATAGATGTCGGAATTGCTGAAATCGAGCGTCTCGGCCCTGCCGTGGTCGCGGGCCATGGCGAGCCGCTCGGGAACCTTGTCGATGGCGATGACACGACCGGCGCCGAGCATCCATGCGCTTTGGATGGCGAATTGGCCGACTGGACCGCAGCCCCAGATCGCCACCGTGTCGCCCGGCTCGATGCCGGCATTCTCAGCCGCCATATAGCCGGTCGGAAAGATGTCGGACAAGAACAGCACTTGCTCGTCATCCAACCCGTCGGGCACTTTGATGGGGCCGACATCGGCGAACGGAACGCGCAGATACTCGGCTTGGCCACCCCAGTAGCCGCCGACCAGATGCGAGTATCCGAACAGGCCGGCCGGCGACTGTCCCATCACCTTGGCCGCCTCCTTGGCATTGGGATTGGAGTTGTCGCACAGCGAGAACAGCCCGCTTTTGCAAAACCAGCACTCGCCGCAGGAAATGTTGAAAGGCACCACGATGCGGTCGCCTTTCCTGAACTTCGAATGGCCCTTGCCGACTTCGACCACTTCACCCATGGTTTCATGGCCGAGCACGTCGCCCGACTTCATGGTCGGCATATAGCCGTTCATGAGATGCAGGTCCGATCCGCATATGGCGCAACACGTCACCTTGATGATAACGTCGCGGTCGTCCTCGATTGCCGGGTCGGCTACCTGTTCGCAGCGTATATCGCCTTTGCCGTGCCATGTGAGGGCTTTCATCATGTTGCTCCCTGGGCTGGAAGGGCCGATGCGATCGCGTCGGCCGGTGGATGTGGAAAGATGCGGGGCCGCCCGGGTGTCGGCCGACGGCCTCGGCGTGTCGTCGACAAGTCAGCCTTTCGGAGCCGATCCCGGTTCGGCCATCTTGCGGTGCTGTTCAGCCAGGGTGCCAGCCGGGGTGACATGGGCGGCTGCCACCTGGAGCTTGTTCCTCCAGCCGCTGATGACCTGTTCCTCGCCCGCCAGCAACGCGTCATAGCCGGCGCGCGCGACGTCGGCCGGATTGTCCTTCTCGTCGGTGCCGACCTTGGTGTCCATCATTTCGGCACGTTCGAAGAACCGCGTCTGCGTCGCACCGGGCATCAGCACCGTCACGGTGACGCCGGTGTCCTTCAATTCGTGCCGTAGCGCGATGGCGAAAGAATCGATGAACGCCTTGGTGCCGTTGTAGACTGCCTGGAACGTGCCCGGCATGAAGCCGGCGATCGATCCGGTAAACAGAATACGCCCGCGTCCGCGCCTGGCCATCCTCGCGGCCAGTTGATGGGCCAGATAAATTGTTCCGGTGATATTGGTGTCGACGATGCGACGGATCTTGTTCCAGTCCTGGTCGACGAAGCCGTGACCCAGGCCGCGCCCCGCATTCAGAAAGAGCAGGTCGATATCCCGATTTCCGATCCGCGACACCAATCTGTCGGCGCCCTCCACGGTTGCCAGGTCGACCTCAAGCGCCTCGACCGCCACGTCGTGCGAAGACAGCGCCTCTGCCGCCTGCTTGATCGCCGGCTCATCGGCCGCGATGACAAGGTTATAACCGGCCTTCGAGCAGAGCTTGGCAAGTTCCTTGCCGATGCCGCTTGAGGCCCCGGTTACCACCGCGAGTTTAGTTGCCGTCATCATATCCTCCGCTCCTGACCGCCGCCCCCAACCATCCCAAGCCAGGATTGTTCCGTGGTCGGTTGCCCGCGTCCGACGACGCGCTCCCGGTCGACAAGTTTTCTCGGGCAAGGTGGAACAACCTTCGTGGCCGACAGTTCGGCGGCAAAGGGAGCCGCGGATGCAGTATGCGCAAGACATCGCCCTCAGGCGCGTTGATATACTGATCGAGCAGTATGTCGTCGCCAGAAGCAAAACCTGTGACTTCGTCTCGACGGAACTGGCTTGCAATGCCATCCGGTCGGTCATGCGCAGCCCCGTCAATGATGCGGAACTCGACCTCATGCTGGCCAGGAAGGCAATGAAACAGGGCCTGTCGGTTCGCTTCGACCGCACGGGACGTTGGTCCGACGTGGTGCCGAAAGCAGGTCAGGAGGACTTGAAATGAGAACGATTCTGCTAATTGCGGCGCTCTTCGCGTTGGCTGGGTGCAATGAGAACAACGCGGATCCGGCCAAGTCCAAGACCGATACGGTGAACAGTCAGCCTGTCGACAAAAATCCGAAAGTCGACAGCAATCCGACGCCTCAGACGAGCTCCGGCGGGGATCAGCAAGGCACCCAGCCCACGCAGCCAGCCAAGCCCTGAACTCGGGCGGGAACCGGCCTGTGCCCTTGCCCACGCAGGGATATGAGGCGGGGCTGCGTCACTCCGCGTTGAGCAGGGCCCTGCAGGTTTGGCTGAGAACACGTGGCAGGACGCTGAACGCATACCCAGTGTGCAGCCGTTCGAGCGGCGTGTGATAATCACGCCCCCACGGGCCGATATTGATCGTCGGGATACTGGCAAGGCCTCGGTGCGCGGGCCAGCGCACCCCGTCGCTCCACATAGGCGTGTTGCGGGCGACCACATCGAGCGAGGATTCTGCCGCTTCACCAAAGAAGCTCATATCGGAGATGCCGGCGAAATAATCGGCGCAAGCAATCGTACAGCCGTAGAGTCCGTCTGCGTTGGCGGCAATGTCGCCGGCAATCGCGCGCAGCCTTCTGGCTGCGGGGGTCTGCGACAGGTTCGTTGGCAGGTAAGGTATGGAGCCAAAGCCTATGACCACCGCCGGACCTGACAAACGGCTCAGCCGCCATGCCTCTTCGATGACAAGCCGGCATTGTTCAGGTAGCGAAAGTTCACTGGCCGCGAGCGACGCGCCCAGTGCGCCAACCCTGGATATGGCTTTCCCATCGAGGCGGTCAGCGACAGCCTCGTAACGGTATAGGGCAATGTTGTCGACTACGTCGATAGCGGCCGGCTCGTTACCCGGGCCGAGCCGCTGTTTGAGAGCGCCCAGGCAAGTCGAAGCCGCTTGTGCGCAAAGCTGTTCGAACCGGTCGAACACCTCGCCGGGTGTCCTGCGATAGCTCAGTACATTGAAGCTGGCATAGGCGCTTGCCGGTGTCGTCACGTCATAGCCGGCCTTGCCGTCGCGAATGCTGAGCAGGCTCGCCGGCGTGCCGGGCTCCGACCGGGACTGATCGGTCAGCTCCGGCGCCCATTCCACACGCGTGGCTATCGCGGCAGCCAGCGTCGCGGCATTCAAGCCATTCAGCGGAAAACCGCTATGGGCGGGAACGCCGACAACATAAGCCGTCGGCAGCAGCTTGCCCACAGTGCCCAGCGCGATGATTCGCCCCTTACTGCCGTCGCCATCGTCCGCGATCGCATCGAGATTGATCGCGGCCGCAAATTCCAGTTGGCATTCGTCGGCGATGGTAGGAAGAGCCTGCGCCGCCCTGCGCGCGCCGGCCGAGTTGTTCTCTTCATCGGGTACGGCGAGGAAGAAGATGTTCCCCGCCGGATTGATGCTCTCCGCGAATTGCGTGCAGACGGCCAATCCCGCGGCAAGGCCCGCCTTCATGTCGAGCAGACCGCGTCCGGCGAGAAACTCTCCGGAGGCAAAATCGACGCGTGCGCGTCGGGCGGCGGCCGTCTCGGCTGTGGCCAGGGTCTTGCCGAGCGCAGGCGTGAGCAGGCCCGGCCGGGTCGCGAGATCCTCAAGCTCGCCATAGTCGCGCGTCGTGACGGTGTCGTAATGTCCCGTCAGCACCACAGTGGCCCGGCCACCTCCGCGCAGCAGCATCGCCACGCAGTGTCGGCCGTCTCCGGGCTCGACCTCGATCGTCCAGATTTCCGCATGGCGAAAGGCTGTCTCTTGGCGAAGTTTGCCGGCAAGCCATGGCCCGAACGATGCTTCATCCTCGCTCCCGGTGACGCTCCTGCGCTCGGTCAGGGCGAGCGCCCAGCGTTCGGCGCAGGCGGGCAAGCCCTCTTTTGCTCCACCGTTCATCACCGTCTCCGACATGCTTCGAGAGGTCGAGTTTAGCGTCGGCTAGCTTGTTCCTTCAAGAGCGCGACCGGCTGGGCCTAGCAGCGGCAAGTCTCCCCTGTCGATACCTCGTTGTCGGAATGTGGATGCTGATTATCTGGCCTGCGATTGGAACAACTCGCTCGGTGGCTGGTTGGGCAGCATCCCGTTCCAGGAGATGCGGGCCGTCGACCAGGCAAGTCAAACACGGTTGACCAATCCAGATCTCCACAATCTAGGGAGATTATATGACCTCACGCGACAATGGCCCTCCCGGCAGCACCGATCAGAAGCCACGCTGGGAAGGCCCGCCGGAAAACCGTCCTCGCGGTTATTTGCCGGCGAAGGATGATCCGGCTGAAGATCGTGACGCAGCGGGCGAAAACCTGAAGGATCCCGACAAGCACGACCTGGGCGATGCGCTCACGACCAGGCGCAACAAATAGAATGCGACAAATGCCACGCCGGGAGCAATCGAAATACTGACAAGGCCGCGCATATGCCGCAGGCAACAGAAGCGCGGGCTTGCGGAAAAGGCGCGGAGCGGGGCGCCTGGGCGACACCCAACAAGTATGGCCGCGCAGGCAACAGTCTGCCAATTCTGAAACCCTGTCGCGATGACTTTGGGGATTATGTCTTTGCTTGTCCAAACCCCTTCCCTCGCCACCGGCATCGGTGCTATCGCAACCCGCTGATGCGCCTCATGCAGATACTCGCAGGAAAAAATTGGCACCGCAATTGGCACCGGACGGGCGATGAGGGGCAGGGACGTAGAGGTACGCAAGCGGCTATCGAGATTAGACAATTACCGGAAAACCGAGCTGGTCGGGACCTTTACGGACACATCGGGATTGCCGGAGCCGTATTTTAAGTCCCTTGCGTCTACCAATTCCGCCACGTCCGCAGCCCAGCCCTTTTCAGATGCCAGACACAGCCCGTCAAGTCGTGTTCTGCGGTGCCTGAACACGCAACCCAGAGGAGATCGCGCAACGATACTGGCGCGATCACGGAATTATCCGCGCCGTGGGCATCGGTAAATATCTGCGCGGCGGACTTGATCCGCCATGGCCGGCGCCTCTCAGGCCCAACCCATTCCCCCGCCCACTGGGGACGCCGGCCGCCCCCCACTTCCGCCAAGACTGGTCTGAGCGCAGCTTGTTGGGCAACGCCGGTGGCGACGCTCAGAACTTGTCGGTCGGCGCGTAATCGACGCCGACACCGACGGTCCAGCCGACGGTGGTGCGTGCGTCTGAGAAGGCGGTGCCCGCATCTTGCGACGTCTCGACGCCGGCGAGGGCGACGCCGCCTATGCCGTAGACCAGCACACGATCAATCGCCTACGACATTTCCGGGCCCGCCGAGTTCCACCGTGCCGTCGATCGAGGAATAGCTGAGGTCGGCTTCGGCGCCGATCCGGCGATCTCCGGGCAAATCCACGCTTCCTCGCTGGCCAAAACGCCGTCGGCTTGGCACAGTCGGGCAAACAGGAGTCTTTGATGGCCAGGAAGCCGCCCGCCCGTGCGACGAAACCCAAACCGTGGACCGAAATGGCGACCGATCTGGTCGATGTCGCGATGGGCCGCAAACCCGCCGATCTCGTGATCCGCAACGGGCGCTGGGTGAACGTCCATTCGGGCGAGATCATCGCCGGCACCGACATCGCCATATCTGGCGGCCGCTTCGCCTATTGCGGGCCGAATGCCAGCCACACGATCGGGCAGGGCACCAAGGTGGTCGACGCAGGCGGACGCTATCTCGTGCCCGGCCTTTGCGACGCGCACATGCATGTCGAGAGCGGCATGGTGACGGTCACCGAATTCTGCCGCGCCGTCATCCCGCACGGCACCACCTCGATGTTCATCGATCCGCACGAGATCGCCAATGTGCTGGGCCTGCCGGGCGTGCGGCTGATGCATGACGAGGCGGTGGCCATGCCCATCAACGTGCATGTGCAGATGCCGTCCTGTGTGCCCTCGGCGCCCGGGCTTGAACATGCCGGCGCCGAGCTGACGGTCGCCGATGTCGCTGAAGCGATGACCTGGGAAAACATCATCGGACTTGGAGAGGTGATGAATTTCCCTGGCGTCGCCGCCAACGATCCGGTGATGTCGGGCGAGATCGCCGCGACGGTCAAGGCTGGCAAGACGGTCGGCGGCCACTATGCCTCGCGCGATCTTGGTCTGCCGTTCCACGGCTATGTCGCCGGCGGACCCGAGGATGACCACGAGGGCACGCGCGCCGAGGACGCCATCGCCCGCGTGCGCCAGGGCATGAAGGCGATGCTCAGGCTGGGCTCGGCCTGGTACGATGTTGCCTCGCAGATCAAGGCGGTGACGGAGAGCGGCATCGATCCGCGCAATTTCATCCTGTGCACCGACGATAGCCATTCCGGCACGCTGGTCCATGAAGGCCACATGGACCGGGTGGTGCGCCACGCCATCCAACAGGGGTTGAAGCCGGTGACCGCGATCCAGATGGCAACGCTCAACACCGCCCTTCATTTCAAGCTGGAACGTGAGATCGGTTCGATCGCGCCGGGGCGGTTGGCCGACCTGCTGATCGTCTCCGATCTCACCGCAATGAGCATTGACGAGGTCTATGCGCGCGGCGTCAGGCTGGCCAAGGGCGGCAAGCTCGACATCGATATTCCGGCCTATGATTATCCGAAGACGGCGAAGAACACCGTCAAGCTCGGCAAGAAACTGAAGGCCGGCGATTTCGATGTCGCGGCACCCAAGGGCGCCAACGAAGTGCGGGTGCGGGTGATCGGCGTCATCGAGAACCAGGCACCCACGCGCGCGCTGGAGGCCGACCTGCCAGTCGAGGATGGGCTGGTCGCCATGGATCGCCGCAACGACATATGCCAGATCGCGCTGGTCGAGCGGCACAGGGGCACGGGTGGCGTCACCAATGCCTTCGTCTCCGGTTTCGGTTACATGGCCGACTGCGCCATGGCCTCCAGCGTCGCCCATGACGCCCATCACATCATCTGCGTTGGCACCAACAAGCAGGACATGGCGCTGGCCGTGAACCGGCTGGGGGAAGTCGGCGGCGGCGTCGTGCTGTTCTCCAGAGGCAAGGAACTGGCACTGGTCGAAATGCCGATCGCCGGGCTGATGTCGGACGAGCGCGCCGAGATCGTCGCCGCCAAGGCTGAGAAACTGACCGAGGCGATGCGCAAGATGGGCTGCTCCCTCAACAACGCCTACATGCAGCACTCGCTGCTGGCGTTGGTGGTCATTCCCGAGCTCAGGATTTCCGACGTCGGGCTGATCGACGTGACGACGTTCCAGAAAGTCGATCTGTTCGTCTGAGGCCAGCCGTCCGCTCTTGGCTGTCTACCCGCCGGTGGCGATGGTCAGCACCTTGAACGGCGTCGTGATGATGACTTCGGCGGCGGAGCCGACGACCTTTCCGAGGCCCTGACCGATATTGCTAAGCTGTGCCGGGTCCTCGTCCGCGGCCAGGCCGGCCGGCGTGCGCAGCCTGTTCCCGAGCAATTGCACCAGGAACGGGTTGTCGGCGAATTTGGCGTGGTTGAGGCCGCCGTCGCCGCCCTTCGTCTTGGTCAGGTCGACCACGGCCACGCCATAGGAGGCGAGGTCCGCCGCATTGCCGTAATCGCCGACTCGCGGCTTGTCGCCAGAAATGAGGGACGACAGCTTCAGGGCCCGATCGTCGCCTGAAAGCAGGATGGCGAAGGGCTTGGTAGGTTTGCCGTAGCGGATCATCTGCTTCTTGAACACGTCGACATCGATGTCCGGCGAGGCCAAGATGACATAGCCGAGCTTGCCGCCGAGATCCCGGTCGCCGGTGATGGCGAGTTGGCGCAGCGCCTCCATCGTCAACCAGGTGCCCATTGAATGGGCGATGATGTCGATGCTCTTGACCCGAGTCTTGGCAAGCATCCTGAGCGTTGCCTCGAGGTCGTCGCGCGCGGCATTGGCACTGTCCCTGTCGTAGAGATACCCTGTTGTCTTGGCGCTCGAGGCCCATGAGAACAGCACCGGGGTACCCGGATATTTCGTGTCGTGGGCGATCTGCGTCAGCCGGTAGATGCCGTCGTCGAAACCATTGTTGAAGCCATGCACGAAGACCAGCGCGCGGTCGCCGCGCATGGTGATGTCGGCGCCGACCGCCTTGGCGAATTGCGGCGCGCCTTCATAGTAGGTGACATCCTTGGCTGTGAAGTCCTTGGCCGGATTGCTGTTGGCGGTCCCCTTGGCCCGCTCGATGGCGCCGACCTGATGGCTCCTCGGAACGGTGACGTCGACACGGGCATAGCTGGTGGTCAGGGAACGATCGCTATCGAACACCTGCCGCGGATCCTTCGTTGCCTTCTGGCGCGTCGTCGCAACAAAAATCTCATGCGTGGCCGCGATGTCCGAAGCCGGTGCGGCGATGGTGGTCTTGTTGAGGAGGTCATGCGTAGGGCCGGCGCAGCCGCCGATGGCGAGCGCAAATGCGAGGACGAGCAAACCCTTCAAACGCACAGTCACACGTCGGCTCCCGCAGCGGGGACGTCAAACGCATGACGTCACTGACTATTCCGATAAGGCCAGAGGCCGGCGCGGTCCAGTTCAAAGTGGATTGATGGCTCGGCAATGGTGCACGGCGAAATCCGCTGCGCCGCATCTATTGCCCAAGCAGGCTGATGCGGTCGGTCACGTCCCGATCGCTGGCGAAACCATCGTCCTCGCGCAGCCGCTGGCCGATCATCTTCACCAGGGCCGGATTGTCGGCGAATTTCGTATGGTTGAAGCTGTCGCTGCCCTTGACCTTTGAGAGATCGACTACCGTCACGCCATAGGTGGCAAGATCGGCGGCATCCTTGTAGTCGCCGACGCGCGGCCGCGAACCGGCGATCAGGCCGGAGAGCCTGAGCGCCCGGTCATCGTCCGACAACAGCAGGATGAACGGCTTGTCGGGCTTGCCGTAGCGGCGCATCTGGCTCTTGAACACATCGACATCGATGTCGGGAGAGGCCAGCACCACATCGCCAAGCTTGCCGCCGAGGTCGCGGTCGCCGCTGATGGCCATCTGGCGCAGCGTTTCCATGGTCACCCAGGTTCCCATCGAATGCGCGACAATGTCGATGCGCCGCGCACCGGACTGCTGCAGCATTCGCAGGGTCACTTCGAGCTGGTCGCGGGCGGCGCTGGCGCTTTCCTTGTCATAGACATAGTCGGTGGTCTTGGCACCCGAGGCCCAGGAAAACAACACCGGTGTCCCGGGATAGCCGGAATCATGCACGATCTGGGTCAGGCGATAGACGGCGTCGTCGAAACCGGTGTTGTAGCCATGGACGAAGACCATCACCCGGCCGCCGCGCGCCGCGATGTCGGCGTTGAGCGCGCTGGAGAATTTCGGTTGGGTATCGTAGCCGACGACCTCGGAAGCCATGAAATATTTGGCCGGATCATCCGACTTGCCGCGTGAGCGACGCTCGATCTGGCCGGTCGTGTGGACTCCCGGAACGGTGACGTTGACGCGGGCGTAGTTCAGCGTCGCCGAGCGTTCGCCGTCGAAAACCTTGTTGGGATCGTCGGATTTCTTGCGCGTCGTGGCGATGAAGATCGAGTGGTTGCCCGCGATTTCCGTCACCGGCGCGGACATGACCGCGCTGCCGAGCAGTTCCTCGGTTTTGCGGCCGCCGCAGCCTGCCACCAGCAAGGCGAGCGCTAGAATGCAAATCGTCTTCAAATGCACGTCAAAAATTCCGATCGAGCCCAAAAAGGGCCATCCACCCTCCGCGATATCTCCCCAGCAGGCGAAGTGCGGCGGAAGTAAGTCATGTCCAGCCAAAATGCGGTCGGCGCCTCGTGACGGTCATCGCAGTGTTGCGCGAAAGCCAAAGCGGCAGGAAGGCCGCAACGTGGCGGAAGGCAGGGGCCTGCATCCCGCCGGATGTCGACTTCGGGCGTCCAACGATGCCCGGCTAGGCTCGATCAAAAAGCGTGAACAAACATTCGCAAGTGCTTGCAAGCATTTCGGGAAGGCGCCGTTGCAGGCACGGGCTCGACCGGGCAATGGTCTTGCGGAGCTGGATGTGTAATAGGGTTCCGGATGTGTAATAGGGTTATTGTCTAACTCGCCCGCGGGCGATCCGGGATGATCTTGCCATGACCAGCTTTTCCGCGCGCGTCGCCACCGCCGCCTCCGCGATCCGCCAGATCTTCCCGCAGACACCGCTGCAGGAAAATGACTATCTGTCGAAAAAGACTGGCGCGCGGGTGCTGTTGAAGCGCGAGGATTTGAGCCCCGTGCGGTCCTACAAGATCCGTGGCGCGTTCAATTTCTTCCGCAAGGCGCTTGGCGAAGGCAACCAAGCCGAGCTGTTTGTTTGTGCATCCGCAGGCAACCATGCGCAGGGCTTTGCCTTCGTCTGCCGCCATTTCGGCAAGAAGGGCGTGGTGTTCATGCCGGTGACCACCCCGCAGCAGAAGATCGACAAGACCAGGCTGTTTGGCGGCGACTTCGTCGAGATCAGGCTGGTCGGCGACTTTTTCGACGATTGCTACCGCGCCGCCTTCGAATTCACCGAAAGCTCCGGTGCCCATATGGTGCCACCGTTCGACCACAAGGACATCATCGAGGGCCAGGCAACGGTCGCCTATGAAATCGCGGACCAGATGCCGGGCGGGCGCATGCCCGACATCGTCATGCTTCCGGTGGGTGGCGGCGGTCTGGCTGCCGGGGTGACGCACTATTTCGCCGATCAGGGTCGCGACGCGCGGTTCGTCTTCTGCGAGCCGGCCGGTGCGCCGAGCCTGCGCGAGAGCCTTGCGGCCGGAAAACGGCTGAGGCTCGCCAAGGTCGACAACTTCGTCGACGGCGCGGCGGTCGCCGAGATCGGCCGCGAACCTTTGCGCTATCTCAAGGAGTTTGCCGCCGACAGCGTGCGGCTGATCCCGGAAAACCGGCTCTGCGCGACCATGATCGAGATGCTCAACATCGAAGGCGTTGTCCTGGAACCCGCCGGCGCGTTGGCGATCGATGCGCTGAAGGATTTTTCGAGGAAGGAAATCCGGGGCAAGACCATTGTCGCTGTGGTGTCAGGCGGCAATTTCGATTTCGAGCGGTTGCCGGATGTCAAGGAACGGGCGCTGCGCTTCGAAGGCCTGAAGAAGTACTTCATCATCCGCTTCCCGCAGCGGCCGGGCGCTTTGCGCGACTTCCTCGAAATGCTGGGTCCGGATGACGACATCGCGCGCTTTGAATATCTGAAGAAGTCGGCGCGCAACTTCGGCTCGGTTCTGATCGGCATCGAAACCAAGGATCGCCGCAATTTCGATCTGCTCAAGGCGAATTTCGAGGCCGAGGGCGTCCAGTATCAGGACATCACCGACAACGAAACACTGGCGGGTTTCATCATATGAGCGGAAAGGTCTTCATCGCCCTGTTTTCCGGCATCAATGTCGGCGGCAACCGCATCGTCAAGATGGCCGAGCTGCGGTCGTTCTTCGAGGATCTCGGCTTTTCCGCCGTCTCCACCTATGTGCAGAGCGGCAATGCCGTATTCCGGTCCGACAAGGGCGACGCGGCGGCGCTGACCAAGCGAATCGAGGCGGCTTTTGAGGCAAAATGGGGTTTCCATTCGCGCATCATGGTGCGCGATTTCGGATGGTTCGAACGGCTGGTGCGCGAAAATCCCTATCCGGAAGCGGCCGCCGACCACACGAAGCTCCATGCCTACGCGCTGGAGCGTGAGCCGACCGCCGATGAGGTGGCGCGGCTGGCCGAAAAATGCATCGGGCCCGAGCGCTTCGAGGTCAAGAGCGACGTCCTTTATCTCAGCGCGCCGGACGGGCTTGGCAAATCGGTGTTCGCCAACCTCATTCCACGCACGTTGAAAGTGCCGGGCACGGCCCGGAATTGGCGCTCGGTGCTGGCGCTGCTGGAGATGGCGCGCAAGTCCGATAGCGATTGATCCATGCGTCTCGCCGGAAATGCGCGGCGGCGACACGCAGAAAGAACTACGCCGCCTCGGCGCGTTTCCAGTCGAAGGCCAGTTCTTCGCGGAACGCAAAGCGCTTGATGTGGTCGGCAACGACGCTTTCGAGCCGCTCGATCGAAGCGGCTTCGTCGGTCGATACCGTGATGTGCAGCGCTGCCCCGTCGGCGTCCATGATCGTGCGGCCGAGTGAAAGGTCGATGACGCCGTGGTTGGGGTCGAACTCGACGGGAAACTTGTGCGCCCAATGTTTGCACAACTGCTGCAGATAGCGGCTCGCGTGCGCCGTGGTGACATTGGCATGGCTGGTCGGCATGAAGGGGGTTCTCCGAAGCTCAATCTCGTGACGTAGCGCCGCTTTTCACGGCAGGCGCCATAGCCGGATAGATAGGCACCACCAAGCGAAACATCACGGAGTGGCCGCCGGTCACTCCAAAAGGGTGATCGATTACCAGCTTCCGGTGTTCGCCATCGACGCCCACGGTTCTGCCTTGGCCTTGGCGGGGCCTTTCTGCAGAAGCTCGATGGAGATGCCGTCCGGCGACCTGATAAAGGCCATGTTGCCGTCGCGCGGCGGCCGGTTGATGGTGACGCCATTGTCCATCAGTCGCTGGCAGGTGGCGTAGATGTCGTCTACCTCGTAGGCAAGGTGGCCGAAATTGCGCCCGCCCTTGTAGTCTTCAGGATCCCAGTTGTAGGTGAGTTCGACCAGCGGCGCCTTGTCGGCGATGCCGCTCTGCTCGTCCTCGGATGCGGCCAGGAAGATCAGCGTGAAGCGGCCCTGCTCGTTTTCATAGCGGCGAACTTCCTTCAGCCCGAGCTTGTTGCAGTAAAAATCGAGCGAGGCATCGACATCGGCGACGCGGACCATGGTGTGCAGATAGCGCATGTGTTTTCCTCGATCTGTTGGGTTGCGGCGCAACATAGGGTCGGCCCGGTCAAAGGGCAATCGTCCGGCGTCAGGCGGCGCCGGCAAAGAACAAATCCGGTATTCCCGCAATGAACCGTGAAAAAAGGCACGTCAGCTCTTGCACACACCGGAAGCCGCGGTGTTAATCTGGTATCAAGAATCAGTTGCGGTGTTCTTGAATAAAGGGGGCATTCTTATGGGGGAAAAGGCCTCTTTGACCGGGCGGGCCAATACCCTTGGCGACGCCTTGACGCGCGACGAAGGCGGCGACGCCGCCGACTTGGCCGAAATCGCCGGTGCCATCAAGTGGTTCGATGTGGCCAAGGGCTATGGCTTCATCCTTCCCGATGACGGTGTTTCGGGCGATATCCTCCTCCACGTGACATGTCTTCGACGGGACGGCTTCCAGACAGCCTTGGAAGGCGCACGCGTGGTCTGTCTTGTGAAGCAAGGCGAGCGCGGGCTGCAGGCCTTCCGTGTGCTTTCCATGGATGTCACCACCGCCGTCCATCCCGCGGAAATGCAGGAACAGCGCACCCATGTCGCGGTGACGCCGGAGAGCGGGCTCGAACGCGCTTTGGTCAAATGGTTCAACCGCACCAAGGGGTTTGGCTTCCTGACGCGCGGCGAGGGGACCGAGGACATTTTCGTCCATATGGAGACCTTGCGGCGCTACGGCATCACCGAGCTTCGGCCGGGGCAGGTCGTGCTTGTCCGTTTCGGCCGCGGTGACAAAGGCCTTATGGCCGCCGAAATTCACCCCGATATGGGCACCTTGCCGGTCTCGCACTAGGGCGAACCGGCCGAGGATTTCATATGACACACAGGAACGGGCTGACGGCGGGCGTGATGTGCGCCGTGGCTGCCGTCATGGTCGCCGCCGCCGCATTCTTCTATTTCCAGGTACCCAGCGCGGCCGATGGCCGGGCGATGATCCTTCCAGTTGATCCCGCGCCGCTGGTTGCCGTGACCAAGAATGGCAAACGCTCCTTCTCGATCGAAGTCGCCGATACCGAGGCCGAGCGGGAAGCCGGCCTGATGTTTCGCGAGGACATGGCCGCCAATCATGGCATGCTGTTCGTCTTCGACGAGACGCGCGACGTCAGTTTCTGGATGAAGAACACGCCGATGGCGCTCGATCTGATCTTTGTCGGCCAGGACGGCAGGATCCGCGCGATCAAGCAGGGTGAGCCGCAATCCGAGGCGATCGTGTCGCCGGGCGAGCCGGTCCGCTTCGTGCTCGAACTCAAGGCCGGCACTGCCGCCAGGGACGGCATCGCGGACGGCGATCTGCTGCGCCATCCGGCAATCGGCACGGCATCGGGTCCTGGCATGCCGCCCGCCGACAAGGGCGATTCTCCGAACGTCGACTCCGACTGAGCCGGGGATCACCTCCCATGCAGTTTTTTTCCCATGACGGGTTCGATCTTGCCTTCCTCGACCGCCAGCCGGCCTCGGGCGCGGGCGATCCGGTGCTGATGATTCATGGCTTTGCTTCGAGCCACTATGTCAACTGGGTGTCGCCCGGCTGGTTCAAGACGCTCAACGATGCCGGTTATCGCGCCATCGCCTTCGACAATCGCGGCCACGGCGCGTCATCCAAGAGTTACGACGAGGCCGATTATACGCCCGCGAAAATGGCTTCGGACGCGGCAGCCCTGCTCGATCATCTCGGTATCGAGCGGGCCCATGTCATGGGCTATTCGATGGGCGCGCGCATCGCGGCCTTCCTGGCGCTGTCCGATCCGGACAAGGTGGCGACGCTGGTCTTTGGCGGCCTGGGCATCGGCATGATCGATGGGGTCGGCGATTGGGATCCGATCGCCGCCGCCCTTCTTGCCGAGGATCCGTCCGCGACCACCCATCCGCGCGGCCGCGCTTTTCGCGCCTTCGCCGACCAGACCCGCAGCGACCGCCAGGCGCTTGCCGCCTGCATCGCC
The DNA here is from genome assembly GCF_004791165.1 of Mesorhizobium sp. M8A.F.Ca.ET.218.01.1.1. GTDB lineage: Bacteria > Pseudomonadota > Alphaproteobacteria > Rhizobiales > Rhizobiaceae > Mesorhizobium. The sequence goes on from NZ_SRUZ01000003.1 coordinate 795,949, forward strand.
ACGTCGCGGGAATTGCTTGGTGAGGACGACATCGCCCGCATCGCACAGCCGACGCTGATCGCGGTCGGTACCATCGACGACATTGGTGGATCGCCGGACGAGCTCGCGGCGCTGATGCCCAACGCCAGGGCCTTCTACATCGAGAGCCGCGACCATATGCTGGCCGTCGGGGACAAGACCTTCAAGCAGCGGGTGCTGGAGTTCTACGCCGAAAATCCGCTTTGAGGCGCCGGTTCCTGGGACGAGCGCCTCGGATTCCGAAACTAAGCTAGGTCAAGGCCTGCAGCGAACGCGCCATGTTCAGCCTTGCCTGCGGCTCGAAGCGCTGCTGGAACTCCTGCGTGTGGAAGATATGCGGTCGGGCAAGGAAGGTCTTAAGCACCGCGCCGCGGCCAGCACGCCACATCGGCTCTTCAACCCAGCCATATTCACGGCGAACCGCCCGTTCATAGGCATCGAACGCAACTGCGTCAGCGCCCAGGATCGACAGGTCCATATCGAGGAACAGGCTGGCGTCGCGCGTCGCCGCTGCGTCGTCGAACAGCGGCAACTGGTGCGTGGCGGTGGCGAGGATCATCGCGCTGACGCGGCTCAGGCGCCCGGCATCGGTGCGGCCGGCGAGCTTTTGCTCCGCAAGCGCGGCACTTTGCGCCTCATTGTCCTTGGCTCTGCTGTCGTAGATGACGTCGTGGAACCAGATCGCCGCTTCGACGGCTTCGGGGTCGTCCAGAAGCGTTCGATAGTCGCCGGCCAGCGTTAGCATCGCTTCGATATGGGCGAGGTTGTGGTAATGGCGGCCGGCGGCATGGTAGAGGACAGAAAGCTCGGTTTTCAGGGCGTCGTCGATCAAGGGTTCGTTTTCCATGGCTGCTTGAATTCCTGCGAACCAAATCCATTTGACACAGCACTAAGGAAAATTGAGTTCAATCGTGCTATGATCTGGCTTATATGTGCGGCCGGACAAGCAGGCAGACTAGCAGGACGCAGGATAAGACGTCGATGAACAGCATCAGCATTTCCCGCCACGGCGCGTTGCAGCCGGTCGATCCGATCTGGCGTTCGATCCGCGACGAAGCGATGGAAGCGGTCAACCGCGACCCGCTGCTGGCCGCGTTCCTCTATTCGACGATCCTCAACCAGGAAAGCCTGGAAGAGGCGGTCATTCACAGGATCGCGGAGCGGCTTGCCCATCAGGATATCGGCTCCGATCTCATCCGCCAGACCTTCAAGTCGATGCTTGCCGACGACAAGGACTGGCCAACCACGGTGCGCGTCGACATCCAGGCCTATTATGACCGCGACCCGGCTTGCGACCGGTTCATCATGCCGGTGCTCTACTTCAAGGGCTTTCACGCCATCCAGACCCATCGGCTGGCGCATTGGCTGTGGAACCACGGGCGCAAGGATTTCGCGCTCTACCTGCAGAGCCGTTCGTCCGCTGTCTTCCAGACCGATATCAATCCGGCCGCGCGCATCGGCAAGGGCATCTTTATCGATCACGCCACCGGCCTCGTCGTCGGCGAGACTGCGGTCATCGAGGACGACGTGTCGATCCTGCATGGCGTGACGCTGGGCGGTACTGGCAAGGCCGGCGGCGACCGCCATCCCAAGATCCGCTACGGCGTGCTGATTGGCGCCGGCGCCAAGATTCTCGGTAACATCGAAATCGGCCATTGCTCCAAGATTGCCGCCGGATCGGTGGTGCTGTCGCCTGTGCCGCACAACAAGACGGTCGCCGGCGTGCCGGCCCGCGTGGTCGGTGAGACCGGCTGCGACCAGCCTTCGCGCCAGATGGACCAGCTTCTGCCGTCGCAGAAGATGGATCACGTGATCAGTTTCGATATCTGATTTGCTGGCAGTGCCCGCATGATTGCGATTTGCCCGGCGGCATTGCCGCTTCCGGTGCAATAAGACCGGCTTGCCTTTACATCGCCATTGTCGACGTGCCAGAAGCGCCGTTCAAACGAGCAAGCCCGATGATCGGAGAAGACTGTTGAAGCCGGACGAAATCAGAAAGCTGGACGCCTATTTCAAGCGCGTCTTCCAGAACCCCAAGCTTGAGGTCAAGGCAAGGCCACGCAAGGAAGATTCGGCCGAGGTCTATGTCGGCGACGAATTCCTCGGCATCGTCTTCAAGGACGAGGACGACGGCGACTATAATTTCTCGATGGCGATCCTGGACATCGACCTGGCCTGAGCCCGCAATGCCACGGCAGGCCGCGTCGAGCGCGGCCGGCCCGCTTTCAGCCGGTCAATGTCTGGCCTTGAGGAGCAGCCCTGCCTCGGCCGTGATCGCCGCGTCCAGCGTCTGCCAGTCGCCGAGGAATTCCCTTGGGAAGCGGTAGGTAAGGCTGAGATCATCCCCGACATGGATGTCCCGCTCGCAGGGAGCCAGCGATTCGCTGGCGCTAGGACCGCTGAGGCAGCGGGCCACGAAGGGGTCCTTGCCCGCGCGCTTGCCGACGACCAGCACCTCGTTCATGTAGCCTGATTTTTCATTGAACCCATAGACCGTCGTGCCGCCAAGCCCTGGAATGCCGGGCTGGACGATCAACGCGCTGTAGATTGGCGCGAACCGGCCACTCATGTCGCGCGACATCATCTGCTGCTCGAAGGACAGGAAGATGATGTTCCTGTTGGCTCCGGCGTGATTGAAATCATCGCGCGACGCCTCGCTGTAGCCGTCCATCTGGGGATAGCGCAGATAGAGGTCGAGGCGCGAGGCGATGCCGTCGCGCCGGGCTGGCTCGAACCTGATGAAATTGGCCGGCACGGTGATGATGTTGTGGCCGATCACCACCTCGCGCACGGTCGCGTCGTCGGTGTATCCGGCCATGGCAATGGAACGGCCGAACCATTTACCGCCAAGGCTGATGGCTATCGACAGCAAGGCCAGAGCCGCGAACGCGTAGAACACCCGCTTCATCAGCTTGGAATCGACCACGGTGAGTTCTGGGCCGTCGGCGATCGCTGCCTGCTTCATCTCGGTCCTCGTCCATCACCATCCGGGTGCCCCGCGGCGGCACACATCGCACGGCACGGCTCTTGCAGCCTTCCTGAAACGACTGTGCGATTTCATGGTAAATGGAGGGTTAATATGGCCCAGATGGAACTCCTGCTGTTCGCTTTTGTCGTCGGGCTGACGGTTTGCGGCCTGACGGGCTCGACAATGAAACTGGTATCGGGTCGCAAGGTCGCCTTCGCTGAGCCTTATGTGTCGCCCTCGCATGTGCTGCGCTCGCTGGCTGTCACTGCCGGTGCCGGGCCGTTCATGCTGGTCAACGAAGCCCTCGATGCGCGGCGCCAGGACCGCATTTCGACAGTGGCGCTCCTGTCATGTGGCTGCACCGCTATTGCCTGGTCGCTGGCCCTGGGCAACGTCGTGCTCGCCATTGCTTCCTGGGCGGTCCGTCTCCTAGGGTTTCCAGCCTGAGACGATTCGGAGACCGACAATGCCGCTTTATGCGATCGATGGAACCGAGCCCAGCTTCGCCGATGCGGATTCGAACTGGATCGCGCCCGACGCCACGCTGATTGGCGACGTCAGGATCGGCCGCAATGCCGGCTTCTGGTTCGGCGTCGTCATCAGGGGCGACAACGAGCCCATCGTCATCGGCGCCGGCACCAATGTGCAGGAACACACGGTTATGCACACCGATCCCGGCTTTCCGCTGACCATCGGCGAAGGATGCACCATCGGCCATCGCGCCATGCTGCATGGCTGCACGATTGGTGACAACAGCCTGATCGGCATGGGCGCCATCGTGCTGAACGGCGCCAGGATCGGCAAGAATTCACTGGTCGGCGCCGGCGCCCTGGTCACCGAAGGCAAGGAATTCCCGGACAATTCGCTGATCGTCGGTTCACCGGCAAAGGCGATCAGGGTGCTGGACGACGCGGCGGTCGAGCGGCTGCGTGGCTCCGCCGCGCACTACGTCGCCAACGCCGGGCGCTTCAAGGCGGGGCTGAAAAAGGTCTGAAGCCGGCTTTGGCGATGGGTGTCGCCCGGTTCGTCGCTGCAACTCATCGTCCCTTGGAGCGTCGCTTGGCCGTCGCATCGCGCAGCAACGAAGCTCCGGCTTCAAAGCCGGCTTTGTCGGCCTCCTCAAGGGCCGTCGTGTAGTCATCGATACGGGTTTCGAGCGTCGGGTCGGCGCCGGCGGCGAGAAGCAGGCGGATCGCCTCGACGCTGCGGATGGCCACCGCATAGTGAAGCGGCGTCCAGTCGTTGACGCCCCGCATGTTGGGATCGGCGCCGTGATCGACGAGGATGCGGATGATGTCGAGCTTGTCCGCGCGTTCGGTGGACAGCGCCGCGATGATCGGGGGAAATCCGGCATGATCTTCGTAGTTCGGGCTCGATCCGGCTTCGATCAGCGTTGCGACGAAGCCGAGAGGGCTCCAGTAGATCGCATATTCCAGCGGATTGCCAAGACCGAGTTCGAACGGCATGCGCTCGTCGAACCAGCGAGGCGAGTCGCCCAAGGCTTTGCCGAGTTCGTCGAAGTCACCGGCCTTGAAGGCGTCGTCGATCGCCCTGAATAGGCGATGGCGCTCGCATCGATCTTCCGGGATTTCCAGCATCAATGTGACCCAGGAAACGAAACCAACGGCCCGATTGTGCATCGATCTGTTGTGCGTGGAAAGGCGGGGGCGGCGCGATGCGCCACGTGTCATCGGGTCAGTTTAGCATCTTCCCTACAGAAATGGCGGAGCCGGCCCGGGGACGGGGCCGGCTCCTTTGACCCGGTCGTTGGGGACGGGGAGGGTGGGGACTCGACCGGGTTTCTCGTTGAGCGCGTCGCAGCCGTGCAACGCGCCTGACCTTGTTGGCGTCCTCAGCGGACGCTGGCGACCGCGTCGGAACGGCCGTCGTTGATCGTTACCCAAACGCCGGAATTTTCCGTCGATTGACGCTTGAGATAGGTGTAGTCGGTGTCCGTCCAGGACAGCACCTTGGTTTCCAGATTGTCGAGGATGAACTCGCCGAGGCTGGTGCGCACGGTCAGAACCGCATGGCCGTCGCCGTTCGGCTGGCGCGCAACCGTCATCAAAAGGTCGCCGGCGGGCACGCCCACATTCATCAGCTCGCGCCGCTTTTCCAGCGCGTAGTCCTCGCAATCGCCATAGCCACTGTCCGGGTAGGCCCAGTATTCCTCGACACCGTAGTTTTCCATGTCGGTGCGCGGCTTGACGCGGGTGTTGACCGAATTGTTGATGCTGACGATCGACGCCCAGAGCTTGCGGGTCAGGTCGACCGGTTCTCCCTTGGGGGTCTTTTCGTTGCATTCGCCCGGGATGCGTTGGCAGAATTCATAGTGGCCAACAGGCTGCGTGGTGCGTCCGCCGGTATGCATGTAGGCCGGTCCCGCGGCATATGCTGATCCCCAGGCGGAAAACTGCATCGCCATTGCCACCAGCAACAGCTTGCCCCTCGTTCTTTTCATTATTCAGTCTCCCCGTTCGAAGGAGACATTGCCACATGTGGATTTATTTGACGCAAAAGCACGGAGTAGATTTTAAGTAAAACGCCCGTAGAATAAACATAAAATTTGAATCATTTGAGTATTGAATTGTTCGGATTGCGGGATTGGTTTATCGGCGAATTGGGCCTCGCGCGGGCCCTATCTGACTATGGCGACCTGTCGCCCCGAGGACGCATCGATCCCGCACTCCGGAATCAAAAAGCCGGCCGCGAGGGCCGGCCTGACAGGTGTACTTTGCTGCCTGATCAGGCGCGCGGCGTGTTGAACTCGGAATCGAGCGTTTCGGGGCGCTGGATGACGGCGAATTCGATGGCGACGCCATCTTCGAAATGCCGAACGATCTGGCCGCGCATCGTGCCGAGCATGACCTGGACGCCGATCGCCGGTTTGACCTCGATCTCGATCGCGGCGCCGGACAATGACAGATCGATGATCCGGCACTGATACTGACGGCCGTCGGTGAGCTGCAGCACGCTGGTCGGGTTGCGTGGCGAGACGCGCTCGTGTCGGCGGTCTTCCGGCAGGTCGAGCTCGTGCTTGTTGGCGAGCCATGTCAATTGCGCCGCGAGCTTGTCCTTCTTGCGGTCGGACGCAATCACCGTCATTGCGAAGCCGTCCGGCAACGTGCGCGTCAAGACACCTTCGATGCGACCGATATGATCGATATAGGCGATGACTTTCTCGCCGGGCATGCCGATGCGGTCGGTGCGAAGCGCGACGTTGCCAGGCGACATGTCCACGACCTGGCAGGGGTGCTCGGTCCGGTCCTCCAGCATGAAACGTCCGTATATCTTGACCCGGACGCGCTGAAAGTTACGCCTTTCAGCTTGGGACGGCGCATAGTCGACCGCCGCTGACCTCATGACTGCCTACACCCCGTTTGGCATCCCGCGCCTTAATGCGAGGGACTTCATCAGAGAAGTACAACAAAGCGGGTTAACAAAGGGGAAAAACAGGCCCGCGGGACTGTGTGATCATCAACTATCTTCGCGCCCGCCGTCGAAGACGACGAGGTGGCGGATGCGGCGCGCCCGGCCGAGCGCCGAGATCGTGTCGGGCGCCCCGATCTCGTCGGGAACGAGCGAGGGAACGTCGATCGCCGGACGGTTGTTCAGCAGCTCTTTCTCCGGGTCGATGACGCGTATTGAATCGATCAAGGCGTCCGTGATCGGATCCGCGCCTAGCCAGAACGGCTTCTCCGCGGCGCTGATCACGCCGAGGCAGCGCGGATTTTCAATGCCGCCATCGAGCGGCAGGGCGAGCAATTCGAACTTGTTGGAGCGGCCGTTGCGGCTGAAGCCCTCGAAAATGATCAGCACGACCGATTTCTGGTCGAAAACCCCGTGGATCAGCCGCGAAACCAGCCGCTGATCCTTTTCGCGCCACAGCGACGGGAAGGAAAACCCCTTGAGTTCGCGGCCGTAGCAGGCGCAGAGCCTGGTGCCGGCCAGACGAAACACGGGCTGACCACGCGTGTCCCTTTCCAGGATGAACGTATCGGCCAGCAGCGACTTGATGTCGGCCGGCTCGACTTCCGATCGCTTCGGAGCGGGGCGTCCGTCACGCAGGCGGTTCCAATAGTGGAACAGCGTGATCGATCCGTTTTGGTTCATACTAAAAAGCTCCGCGCATTCTGTCGTCTGATGTCCCATCGGTGAACAGAAGGGCGCCCTCCGATGACCTACATGCGTTCCGGAGCAGGAAGCGTGCCAGCGTCGTTAACACTTGTTCACGGGTCGGGGCCGTTAAGGTTAACAAGTGGTTTACGTTGCGGCCTGGCGAGCCGCGTGGCACACCAAAACCACTCCAGAAGCGGTCGTTTCGCGACGATCGGCAGCACTTCAGTCAAGAGTTTTAGGGGAGCAGGGGGCTCGACCGGCCGTTCAAGGGAAACCTTGGACGGCTTCTTTTTTGATTCGCACCTGTGATTCGGAGCGGGACGATTCGCCATTTGCGGTTCCATCGGCGGTGATCTAGATGCTGGCCAGACCGAACCAGCCCCAGACCGAACCGGCCCCGGACTGAACCAGCATCGAGTGCGATTGCAGATGAATGAACCGCAAAATCCGTCCCAGCCCGAACCGGCCGAAGCCATGCCGCCGCCGGCGCGTGAGCCGGTGTTCAACCTGCCGCCGATCGTGCTGGCGGTGATCGGCATCTGCGCGATCGTCTATCTGCTGCAGCAATATGTGCTGAACGACGCCCAGCAAATGACGCTGCTCTATGACGGGGCGTTCATTCCGGTCCTCTATACCGGCCAATACGGCTTCGACTGGTTCCTTTTCACCCGGCCTTTCACTTACGCCTTCATGCATGGCGGCTTTGCCCATATCGCCATCAACATGGTCTGGCTCGCCGCCTTTGGCTCGCCGCTGGCCAATCGCCTCGGCGCGCGCCGTTTCGCGTCGTTCTTTGCTGCCACCGGACTGGCCTCGGTGGCGCTCTTCTGGGCCATGCATCCATACGGAGAAGCGCCACTGGTCGGTGCATCGGGCGCCATATCGGGCATGATGGGGGCCGCGGCGCGCTTTGGCTTCCACACCGACCGCTCGGCCGGCAAGGCTGCTTTCGCCGGCCCGGTGCTGCCGGTCGCGATCGTGTTGCGCTCGCGCGGCGTCGTCATTTTCCTGGCCATGTGGATGATCATCAATCTCGCCACCGGCCTTCTCGGTTTCGCGCCGGGCGTGGACGGCCAGATCGCCTGGGAGGCCCATATAGGCGGCTTTGTCGCGGGCTTCTTCGGCCTGCGCTGGTTCGACAGGGGATGGCAAGCGCCTGAATGGGAAGCCCCCGACCACACTTGAAATGCAACCCATCACGGCGCACGATGTTCACTCTTATGTGAAAACCGGTCAGGTCAGGAACCGGTTGGCAAAGTAGAGGAGGACGCCATGACAGTTAAGGCAATTCTCGAGAGCAAGGGCCATGACGTGCTGACGCTCGGGCCCAACGAAAAACTCAGCGAAGCCATTCGCATCCTGACAGAACACAAGATCGGCGCACTGGTCATCACCAATGGCGATCGCAAGATCGTCGGCATCCTCTCCGAGCGCGACATCGTGCGGGTGATCGCCAAGGAAGGAGCCGCCGCGCTCGACATCGCGGTGCGCTCGGCCATGACGCCGAAGGTGAAGATCTGCAATGAGAACCACACCGTCAACGAGGTGATGGAGATCATGACCCGGGGCCGCTTCCGCCATCTGCCGGTGGAAAAGGACGGCCTGCTGGATGGCATCGTATCCATCGGCGACGTGGTCAAGCGCCGCATCGAGGACGTCGAGCGGGAGGCCGAGGAAATACGCGCCTACATCGCCACCGCCTGAACTGTGAAAGAAGCCGCCGGCCGGAGGGCCGACCGGCGGAACCCTGGTCTATCTGTTGTCGAGTTCGGAGCGGACGAGTGCGAGCCCGCGCCTTGTGATGCGGTAGGGCCCGCCGCCCGACGACGAAACCGCCTTCTTGCGTTTCAATTTTCGAAACAGGTCGAGATCGACGTCAGGATAATGCCAGCCGTCGCGGGTCAGGCATTTGACGGAAGCGATCCTTTTCTTGTCGTTCTTTTCGATTTCAATGCGTCCGCCCTGCGCGAGCAGGTGCAGGATGCGCTGTTCAGTACGCGAAATATCCATGTGAAGAGTTTCCGGGAAAACGAAAAATGCCGCCGCCGCGAAGCTTCGCGGCACGGGGTTTCAGGTTTTCTGCCCTGCCTCATCGAGAGGTCAGGGCCTTACCGGGACTGAGCGTAAGTGGACATCCACTCTCCATTGGGATGAGCGTCCTATAGGCGAAAATGGCTGGGAAGGCCATACCGAGGCTTTGCGCTTGTCTCTTCTGGCAGTTTGCACTAGCGAAGCGGGTACGATTTGTACCTGCTGAATGTGCAGCGCATTCGGCAATCATCCGGAATTTGACGGCAGGCCATGAGCATCATCGATACCCGTACACCCGACGCAAAACGCCTGATATCAGGTGCCACCGGCGACTGGGAGATCATTATCGGCCTTGAGGTTCACGCTCAGGTCATCTCGGAGGCAAAGCTCTTCTCCGGCGCCTCGACCGCATTCGGGGCTGCGCCCAATGCCAATGTCAGCCTAGTCGATGCGGCAATGCCCGGCATGCTGCCCGTCATCAACGAGGAATGCGTCAAGCAGGCGATCCGCACCGGCCTGGGCCTGAAGGCGGCGATCAACCACAAGTCGGTCTTCGACCGGAAGAATTATTTCTATCCGGACCTGCCGCAGGGCTACCAGATCTCGCAGTTCAAACAGCCGATCGTCGGCGAGGGCACGGTGATCGTTTCCGTCGGTCCCGACCGCCAGGGCGAGTTCGAGGACATCGAGGTTGGCATCGAGCGCCTGCACCTGGAGCAGGATGCCGGCAAGTCGATCCACGACCAGCACCCGACCATGTCCTATGTCGACCTCAACCGCTCCGGCGTGGCGCTGATGGAGATCGTGTCGAAACCCGACCTGCGCTCCGGCGACGAGGCCAAGGCCTATGTGACCAAGCTGCGCACCATCATGCGCTATCTCGGCACCTGCGACGGCAACATGGACGAAGGCTCGCTGCGTGCCGACGTCAACGTCTCGGTGCGCCGGCCAGGGGGCGAATTCGGCACCCGCTGCGAAATCAAGAACATGAATTCGATCCGCTTCATCGGCCAGGCCATCGACTACGAGGCGCGCCGGCAGATCGCTATCCTCGAGGACGGCGGCAAGATCGATCAGGAAACGCGGCTGTTCGATGCCGTCAAGGGCGAGACGCGCTCGATGCGCTCCAAGGAAGAGGCGCACGACTACCGCTACTTCCCCGATCCGGATCTTCTGCCGCTGGAATTCGACCAGGCCTATGTCGACGCCCTGGCCAAGGCATTGCCGGAACTGCCCGACGACAAGAAGGCGCGGCTGATCTCCTCGCTCGGCCTCTCGACCTACGACGCAGCGATCCTGGTGTCGGAAAAGCCGATCGCCGATTATTTCGAGAAGGTAGCGGCCGGGCGCGATGGCAAGCTCGCCGCGAACTGGGTCATCAACGATCTGCTGGGCGCTCTCAACAAAGCCGGCAAGGACATTGAATCCGCTCCGGTTTCGCCCGACCAACTCGGTGCGGTCATCGACCTGATCAAGGAAGGCACCATCTCCGGCAAGATCGCCAAGGACCTGTTCGAGATCGTCTGGAGCGAGGGTGGTGATCCTCGCCAACTGGTCGAAAGCCGTGGCATGAAGCAGGTCACCGACACCGGCGCCATCGAGAAGGCGGTCGACGAGGTGATCGCGGCCAATCCCGACAAGGTTGAGCAGGCACGCGCCAAGCCGACCATGGCCGGCTGGTTCGTCGGCCAGGTGATGAAGGCGACCGGCGGCAAGGCCAATCCGCAGGCCGTCAACGATCTCGTCAAGGCCAAGCTGGGCATCGAGTAAAGGCATGTTCGTCCGCACCGCCGGGGATCGCGACCTCGCAGCCGTCCGGGCGTTGCTAGTCGAAACATGGCATGCCACCTATGACGCGATCTACGGCGCCGAACGGGTCACCGAGATCACCAATGAATGGCACTCCGTCGCTTCTTTGAAGGCCAGGCTGGTCAAGCCGAGCAGCGAGTTCCTCGTTGCCGATGACGGCAAGCGCATTGGCGGCATGGCCTTTGCCGAAGCCGTCGGTGACGGCGGTGTGGTTATGCTCAGGCAGCTCTATGTGCTTCCTGCGCTGCAGGGCCGAGGCATCGGCGGCATGCTGCTCGACGAAATCATCGAGAGTTTTCCGGAAGCCCATGGGATTCGGCTCGAAGTGGAAGAGAAGAACACCCGCGCCGTAGCCTTCTATCGGGCCAATGGCTTCGTCCAGGCCGGCCGCACCGACAATTGCGGCTCCGCCGGTTCGGCCATCCCGGCGTTGATCTATGAACGGGTACTTGCTGCCTGACCACCGTGGCGGCGTGATCACCTTCGCGCGAGCGCCCGCCCCGGGCTCCGTTTTCGTTTGACGGCCCTGATGTCCGCCACCAAAGGTGCTCAGGCCGACCCGCTCGAAGCCGGAATAAACCGACGCGCGCGGGACGGCTTGGGGGGAACCATGCCAAGCCTGCCGGAACTGATGCCGACCGAGGTGTCGGACGAAACCTTTGGCGGCGTCACCTATCACATAGCGGGCGAACTGGTGCCTGTGCTTTCCGTCGACGTGACGCGGATGCCTGTCTATTTCGAGCACCACATCCTGCTGTGGAAAAATTCCACGATCACCATCGGCCTGAAATCGCTGAAGGGGGCGCTGAAGCGCATGATGGCCGGCATGCAGATCTTCGTCACCGAGGCGTCGGGAGCGGGCGTCATCGCCTTCAGCCGCGACGGACCCGGTCACATCGTGCCGATTCACCTGCGGCAAGGCGAGGAGATCCAGGTGCGCGAGCACCAGTTCCTGGCCGCCACCGGCAATGTCGACTACACGTTCGAGCGTGTACGCGGCCTGGCGACAATGCTGTTCGGCCAGAGCGGCTTCTTCATCGACCGGTTTCGCGGCGATACTGGGGACGGCATCGTCTGGCTGCACGGCTACGGCAACGTTTTTGAAAAGACGCTCGCTCCGGGCGAAACCATCGACATCGAACCCGGCGGCTGGCTGTTCAAGGATGCCTCGGTCAGGATGGAAACCAAGATCGACCGGCTGTCGAGCGGCTTCTTCGGTGCCAACATGAATTTCATCGTCAACCGCTTCACCGGCCCCGGCAGGGTCGGCATCCAGTCAATGTACCTGCATATGCCGACCGAGGAGTAGGCTGGGGGAGCCGCAAGCGGGACGGGTGAAGGCCAGGATCGGCGCGGTCGCAGGTGGCGACAGTTCGCGTATCAGCAATTCGAGTTTCCGCTGTGTGCCTGGCGCCGGCAGCGTTGAGACTGCAAACAGCAATCGATAGCGCGAACGCCGATCAGGCGGTGGAAACGTCCACATTGTCGATCAGCCTGGTTTTTCCCAGCCAGGCGGCGGCGAGGACGCGGCCCATTCGGTCGTGCCGCCATGGCGCAAGTGTCAGGCTTTCTCGGGCCTCGACATAATCGACTTTCTGGAAGCCGGCGACGATCAGGGCTCGGCTTGCTTCGGCGATCGTTTCTTCCTGACCTGCGCCCGCCGCCAGCGCCGTTGCCGCCTTGCGCAGGATAAGGTTGAACTGGCGGGCGGTCTGGAGTTCGGCTTCATCGAGATAGGCGTTGCGTGACGACATGGCGAGGCCATGCGCGTCGCGAATGGTCGGTGCGCCGATGATCTCGACGGGCAGGTCGAGGTCGCGGCAAAGCTGCTTGACGACGCAAAGCTGCTGATAATCCTTTTCGCCAAAGATGGCGAAGTCGGGTGCGGCCTGCAGGAGAAGCTTGGCCACCACTGTGGCGACGCCATCGAAAAAGGTGGGTCGAAAGTCCGTTTCGAGCCCGGCTGACGGGCCGCCGACCGAGATTTTCGTCGCAAAACCGGGGGGATACATCTCGTTGACATCAGGCGTGAAGGCGAGATCGGCCTTGGCCATCGTCAGCATATCGAGGTCGCGGGCCACCTGGCGCGGGTATTTGTCGAGATCCTCGCTCGGCGCGAACTGCGTCGGATTGACGAAGATCGACACCACGCATCGATCGGCTCTTTCGAGGGCGATCTTGATCAGCGAAAGATGCCCGTCATGCAATGCGCCCATGGTTGGCACCAAGGCGATGCGCTGCCCATCGCGCCGCCAGTCGCGGATGCGTGCGCGAAGCTCGGCAACGCTGTCGACGACGTCGGGCCGGCTCATGCTTCATCCCCGCCATTTGTTTTTGAAAAGACATGGGCACGGCCGGGGAATTCGCGGTCCCGTACCTCCGATGCGTAGCGCTCGGCGGCATGCGCGATCACGCTGCGCAGATCGGCGTATTGCTTGACGAATTTAGGCACCCGGTCGACGGTCAGCCCGACCATGTCGTCGATGACCAGGATCTGGCCGTCGCACTCGCTGCTGGCGCCGATGCCGATGGTTGGAATGGCGATGCGGCCGGTGATGTCCGCGGCGACCGTCTCGATCGTTCCTTCAATGACCAGGGAAAACGCGCCGGCCTTCTCGACCGCGAGCGCGTCGGCGATCAGGGCGGCAACATTCTCGTCCGTCCGGCCCTTGATTTTGTAGCCGCCGTCTTTCTCGACCGATTGCGGCTGCAGGCCGATATGGCCCATGACCGGGATACCGGCGGCCACGATCGCCGCGATCTGAGCGGCCATGTCGACGCCTCCCTCGAGTTTCACCGCCTGGCAACCGGTCTCGCCAACGATGCGCCGCGCCGAGGCCACGGCTTGCGCGGCTGAATCCTCATAGGTGCCGGCCGGCATGTCGACGACGACGCAGGCCCTGGCCGAGCCCCGCATCACGGCTTGGCCGTGCGCGATCATCATCTCCAGCGAGGCGCCCAGCGTCGTCTCATGGCCATGCAGGACCATGGCGACGCTGTCGCCGACCAGGAGCAGGTCGACATGGGGATCGAGCAGGCGGGCGATCGGGTAGGTGTAGGCGGTGAGGCAGACGATCGGCGTGCCGCCCTTGCGGCGGCGAATCAGGTCGGCACCGATGCGAATGTCGGTGGTCGGCAATTGCGTGGCCAATCGTCGCCTCCTTTAGCCCCCGAGGCGGAGAGGATTTCCGCCTGGGCGCGCAGAGCTTTAGAAAGAGCGGCAAGGCTTGGCAAGCGTGCATCCGGCCACCCCAGGGATCACAGGCCCAGGGATCACAGGCTTGTGTCGGGTCCCTGGCGCGCCATTTGCGCGCTCCCGCGGCAAAACCCTTGCCTTCCCGAGGGCCTGACGCCATAAGCAGGAAACGGGCGCCACCAGCGCGAGGGTTCTGAGATGAAGACTTTCCTGACGCAGTTTTTCACCTGGTGGAACAGCCAGACGCTGGGAACGCGCCTGCACACCTGGCGGTACGGCAAGAGGGTCGGCCAGGACGAGGCCGGCAATGTCTACTATGAAGGCGGTATCGATTCGGAAGGCCGTACGCGCCGTTGGGTCATCTACCGCAACTATTCGGAAGCGTCGGCCATTCCGCCGGGCTGGCACGGCTGGATTCACCATCGTGTCGATGTCGCTCCCCCCAGCGACGACTACCGGCCGCGCGACTGGCAAAAGCCGCACCTGCCCAATCTGACCGGCACGCCCGCGGCCTATCGCCCGAAGGGCTCGGTGCTGACCAACCAACATCGCCCGCAGGTCACCGGCGACTACGACGCCTGGACGCCGGGGTCGTAACGGCGCGGGTTTGTAACCGTAAGGTGCAGGCCGGTCCTTTATCGCCACAATTGGTGTTTAGCTGCTTGCTGATCAGAAAACGGCGACTAGCCTTGGCGATCGATGGAATCACCTGGGCGCGAACCACCGGTACCCCTGCATGAGCTTTTTCAACCTGATATCGACAGGCGGTCTGACGCTAGCCGCCAGCCTCGCCGTCAGCACCGTCGCCTTTGCGGCTTCACCCACACCTGCCGCCCCGGCGCCGCCAGCGGCAGCGGGATCGGATCGCATTGCCAACCCGGTCGCCGAGTTCGCCGGTATCGACAAGATCACCGGCCGCATCATCACCTTCGATGTCTATATCGACGAGACGGTGCAATTCGGCGCCCTGCAGGTGACGCCACGCGTCTGCTATTCCCGGCCGGAGAACGAGGAGCCGAAGACCGATTCCTTCGTCGAGGTCGACGAGATCACGCTCGACCGCAAGATCCGCCGCATCTTCACCGGCTGGATGTTTGCCGAAAGCCCTGGCCTCAATGCCGTCGAGCACGCCGTCTATGACGTCTGGCTGAAGGAATGCAAGCAGAAGTCGGATGTACCGGCGCCTGATGCTGGCAAGGCCGACGGAGCGAAAGCCGACGCCTCGAAGCCGGCCGCGACCAAGCCCGCCTCGGCCAGGCCCAAGCCCCCGGTCACTCCGGACGCGGCACAGCCGGACGACGCCGCGGAACCGGACACGACCACCGCCAACTGATCTCTTGGAACCGCCATGGCGGGCGCGCGTTGGAGCATCAAGACGTGCCCGGAGGATATGCTATGTCGGACAGCAAGCGGATCATGGCCAACAAGGCCGAGTTGTTGGAACTCGAAAAGGGGTTCTGGACGGGTGACAGTGCCTACTACGCCGCCAACGCGGACACCGAATGCCTGGTGGCGTTTCCGCGGATGGCCAAGGCGATGGATAATGCCGATCTGGCCGAGACCGCGACCAAGCCCAACCGCTGGCGCGATCTCGAGATTGAGCTCAAGGGCATAATCGAGCCGGGCAGCGACATCGTCATGCTGACCTACGAGGCGCATGCGACGCGCGAGAATGGCGAACCCTACGCCGCACTGGTCAGCACCGGCTATGTCCACCGCGTCAACGGTTGGAAGATGATGTTCCATGCGCAGACGCCGATCGAGGCTGCGCCCAAGTAGGGCTTGATCCCTACGGAAAGAAGATCGCTTCACCCTTGAGCGCGTCGGCCAGCATCTTTTCATACTTGCCGCGCGGCACGTCGACAGCGCCAAAGCGCTTGAGGTGCTCGGTGGTGAACTGCGTATCGAGGAGCGCGAAGCCGCGTGCCTTCAGGCGCTCGACGAGATGCACGAGACAGATCTTCGACGCGTCCGTCTCTTTGGAAAACATGCTTTCCCCGAAAAACACCCGCCCGAGCGAGACCCCATAGAGCCCGCCGACCAGACGCCCCCCCCGCCATGCCTCGACCGAATGGCAGTGTCCCATCCGGTGCAGTTGCACATAGGCTTCGCGGATCGGCGCGTTGATCCAGGTCGAGCGGCGCTCCTCGCGCTTTTCGGCGCAGCCGTCGATCGTCGCCTCGAAGTCGAAGTCGAAACGGATGTCGAACGGGTGCCTGCGGATCGTCTTCTGCAGGCTTTTGGGCGTGTGAAAGCCCTCGAGCGGAATGATGCCGCGCTTTTCCGGGCGCACCCAGAACACTTCCGGGTCACCAGCACTTTCGGCCATCGGGAACACGCCCGAGGCGTATGCCTTGAGCAGAAGGTCGGTGGGGATGCGATAGCCTGGCGCGTATGGACGGGTCATCGCGTCCCCGCGCTATTCGCCCTTGGCCAGATATTTTTCCAGCCAATGGATGTCGTAGTCGCCGTTGGCGATGTCGGCATTGCCGACGAGATCGCGAAACAGCGGCAACGTCGTCTTGATGCCGTCGACGACGAATTCGTCGAGCGCCCGGCGCAGCCGCATCATGCATTCGACTCGGTTGCGCCCATGCACGATCAGCTTGCCGATCAGGCTGTCATAGTAGGGCGGGATCTTGTAGCCGGAGTAGACACCGGAATCGACGCGGATTCCGAGGCCGCCGGGCGTATGAAAATGGGTGATCGTGCCGGGCGAGGGGGTGAAGGTGCGCGGATCCTCGGCATTGATGCGGCATTCGATGGCGTGGCCGTTGAACTTGATGTCTTCCTGCTTGACCGAAAGGCCGCCGCCGGAAGCGACGCGGATCTGCTCGTGGACCAGATCGATGCCGGTGATCGCTTCCGTCACCGGATGCTCGACCTGGAGACGCGTGTTCATCTCGATGAAATAGAACTCGCCGTTCTCGTACAGGAACTCGATCGTTCCGGCGCCCGAATAGCCGAGATCGGCAATCGCCTTGGCGCAGATGCCGCCGATGCGCGACCGTTCCTCGGCGTTGAGCGCCGGCGAATTGGCCTCTTCCCAGACTTTCTGGTGGCGCCGCTGCAGCGAGCAGTCGCGTTCGCCGAAATGCACGCCGCCGCCGAAGCCGTCGCCGAACACCTGCACCTCGATGTGGCGCGGCTTCTCCAGGTATTTCTCGATGTAGACCGCGTCGTCGCCAAAGGCCGCGCCGGCCTCCGAGCGCGCCGTCTGCAGGGCGATTTCGAGGTCCGCCTCGGTATGCGCCACTTTCATGCCGCGTCCGCCGCCGCCGGCCGACGCCTTGATGATGACGGGATAGCCGATCTCGGCGGCGATCCGCCTGGCTTCCTTTTCCTCGGTCACCGCACCGTCGGAGCCGGGCACCACCGGAATGCCAAGGCGCTTTGCGGTGCGCTTGGCCTCGATCTTGTCGCCCATGACGCGGATATGGTCGCCGGACGGACCGATGAAGGTGATGTTGTGCGCCGCCAGGATGTCGGCGAACTTGGCGTTCTCCGACAGGAAACCGTAGCCCGGATGCACGGCGTCGGCGCCGGTGATCTCGCAGGCCGCGACGATCTGGTGGATGTTGAGATAGCTGTCGCGCGACGGCGGCGGACCGATGCACACGCTTTCGTCGGCCAGCCGCACATGCATGGCGTCGGCATCGGCGGTCGAATGCACCACCACCGTCTGGATGCCGAGTTCCTTGCAGGCGCGCAGCACCCGAAGTGCGATTTCGCCGCGATTGGCGATGAGGATCTTCTGGAACATCCGGCTCGCTCTACTCGATCACGACAAGCGGCATGCCGTATTCGACCGGCGTCGCGTCCTCGAACAGGATCGCCGTCACCGTGCCGGCGCGCGGCGAGGGAATCTGGTTCATCGTCTTCATCGCCTCGATGATCAAGAGCGTCTGTCCTTCCTTGACCTTCTGGCCGACCTCGATGAACGGCTTGGCGTCCGGCGACGGCGCCAGGTAGGCAGTACCGACCATGGGCGAAGGGACGGCGTTCTTGGACACGTCGACCGCGGCCGGGGCAGCCACGGCGGCAGATTGGGATGCCGCTGCCGGCGCATAGGCCGGTTGCGGTGCGGCGATCGCATGGACGGTAGGCGCCTGCCGTGACACCCGTACCTTCAGGTCGCCGAGTTCAACCTCGATCTCGGTCAGGTTGGTGTCGTTCAGTATGCCCGCCAGATCGCGGATCAGTTGCTGGTCAACACCGGTCTTCTTTATCGACATTTTCGAGCCTTCTGTTTGTTGGCCGGTCATAGGCGTGCGGCCAGCGCTTGCAGCGCCAGCGTGTAGCCGAGCGGCCCAAAGCCACAGATCATGCCGACAGCGACCGGCGCGACCATGGAGACGTGGCGGAACGGTTCCCGCGCGTGGATGTTGGAAAGGTGAACTTCGGCGACCGGCAGCGGCGCGATCGAGCGGATGGCGTCGTGGATGGCAATCGAGGTATGGCTGTAGGCGCCTGGATTGATGACGATGCCGGCGGCCTTGTCGCCGGCTTCCTGGATCCAGTCGACAAGATCGCCTTCATGGTTCGACTGGCGGAAATCGATCTCGATCCCGAGCGCTTTGCCTGCCTGCTTGCAGTCGTCGGCGATGGCCGCGAGCGTCTTGCCGCCATAGATGCCCGGCTCGCGCTTGCCGAGCGCGTTGAGATTGGGACCGTTCAGGACGAAAACCGTTTTCAAAAAAGTCGACCTTTTCCGGCGCCGACGTCAAGCCGGCGCGCTGGGCCTCTATACCGGGCATAGTCGCCCGCGGAAAGAGCGCAAGTGCGTTCTTTCACTGTCCACAACAGGCCGAAACGTGCCCGTGAAGAAAACCACTCGCCGGTCAAAGCGCGGCTTTCGCCGCCTCGATCTTTTCGGCAAGCACTTCCTGCCCGAGCGCCCCGAACACGACCTCGTTGCCGACGACGTAGGAAGGGGTTCCGGTGATCTGCAGCTTGTTGGCAAGATCGTAAGTCTTGGAGAAGGCCTCGGGGATCGACGCGTCCTTCATCTTCTCGCGCAGCGTCGCCTCGTCGGCGCCGAGCGAAAGTGCGATCTTGATCGCGGTTGCCTCGGTGGCGCGCCCCTGGCCGCCGAGCAGCGCATTGTGGAACTCGCCGTACTTCTCCGGCATCATCAGGTGGAACGCCATCGAAACGACGCTGGCCTTCTGCGAATCCGGGCCGAGGATCGGGAATTCCTTGAGCACGAAACGCAGATCCGGATCTGACTTGGTCAGGGCCCGCATATCCTCGATGGCGCGTTTGCAGAAGCCGCAATTGTAGTCGTAGAACTCGACGATCGTTACCTTGCCGTTCGGGTTGCCGACGACGCCGTCGAAGGTGGAGTTGAAGATCTGGTCCTTGGCGTTCTTGATGACGCCGAGCGCCGCGAGCCGCTGCTCCTCCTTCTGCTTGGCCTCGAGTGCGTCCTGCACTTCGAGCAGCACTTCCGGATTCTTCAGGAGATAGTCGCGGATGATTCCCTCGACCTCGGCGCGGTCGATTTTGGTATCGGCCACGGCCGACTGGGCAGGCTGCGCCGTCTGGGCAGGCTGCGCCGTTCCGGCCTTCGCAACCTGCGGATTGCCGGCCACGAAACCGAAAGCCAGCATGGCAAGGGCGACCGCAACCCCCGTGGTGCACAGCAGCAGTGCCTTCTTCATCGTTCTCGTTCCTTCTGCCTGTTTTCCGGTCTGGCTGTGTCGCAGCACACGGCCGGAGGGTTCATGAGTTTACTGGCTCTTGCCTGATGATTTGTAGTTTATGATGTCCTGGGCGCGTATCCAGCGCGGCTCGCCGCGCTTCATCTGCTGTTGCGCCCGCATGGCGAAGATCTTCGCATCCTTGTAGTTACCGGAATAGAAATGGCCTTCGGCGGTGGCAAGCTCGGCGCCCGGTATGTCTCCCAGCTCGCCGTAAGCCTGCGCCAGATAACGATAGCCGGTGGAGTTTTCCTTGTCGCGCCCCAGGCCATTGTTGATCTGCACGACAGCTTTCTTGAGCGAGTCGGGCGTGCCGACCGCCATCAGCGCCTGGCCAAGCGAGACAGGCAGCAGGCCGGACCGTGCCGGATCGAGGCTGACAGCCTTGGCGTAGGCGTCGGCCGCATCCCTAGGCTTGTTCGCCTTCATCAATATATCGCCGCGCAGTTCCTGGAAGTAGGCATTCTTGGGCTGCGCCTTGATCAGGGCGTTGGTCTTGGCGAGCGCCGCGTCGAGGTTGCCGTAGAGATAGGTCGACTGGGCATCGCCGTATAGCGCCGCCATGCCGCCGCGCATCTTTTGTATCAGCCGCGCCGCGGCGGCCTGGCCTTCCATGTAGACGGCAATCTTCACCCGCATCATGTCATGGCGCTGCTGCAGCGTCGGCGCGTCGAGCTTGTCGACATTGGGGCTCTGCTTGACCAGCACCTCGAGATTGGCGATGCGGTCCTGCGGCATCGGATGGCTGATCCGGTAGGGATCGACCTGCGCGCCTGACAGCGACAGCGCGGTCTGGAAGCGGTGGAAGGTCTTCAGCATGCCCATGCCGGACTGGCCGGTGGCATTGAGATAGGTGATAGCCGAGCGGTCGGCCGTGATTTCCTCGGTGCGCTGATAGGCGAGGATGCTGCGCTGCGCCATCTCGCCGCCGCCAGCCGCCACGCCCATGCCGGCCCCGGCAAGGCCGCGGCTGTTTGTCGTCGCGCCGGCGACCATGGCGCCGGCACCGAGCAAGGTGGCGATGATGGCCATGGTCTTGGCGCGTTCGAGTTGCTCGCGCAGTTTCTGCTGGTGGCCGCCGGCGATATGCCCGGCTTCGTGCGCGATGACACCAATGATTTCATTCGGTGTTTCAGCCGTCATCAGCGCGCCGGTGTTGATGAACAGCCGGCGCCCGGTGACGAAGGCGTTGAAGCTGGAATCATTGACCAGCACGATGTCGATGCCGTCATTCGCCAGCCCGGCCGCCTTGAAGATCGGCCGTGCATAATCGCGTACCAGAGCTTCGATCTCGGCGTCGCGTACCACTGGCACGCCCTGGGCGAAGGCGGTCACCGAACCGGCCACTGCAACCGCGGCGGCAAGCGAGATCGTCGCGAAGACACGCGCTGCCCGGGCAATCGTCGATCTGGGTCGGCTCAACATAATGTGTCCACTGGTAGACGAGCGGGCGAAAGATGAAAAGTCGGCGCCTGAAAAACTTCCTCAACTTGTGATCCTCACATCAATCGGGCATTTGTGCGGCGCATGCGTCAGGACCTGGCGCGCTCAATCCTCGCAACAGGGGTAAAAATGGTCGTTTCGCTCTCCCATCGCGGCAATGTCGAGCCGTTCCACGCCATGGATGTGCTGGCCGAAGCGAACCGGCTGAAGGCACAGGGCGTGCCGGTGATTTCCATGGCGGTCGGCCAGCCATCCGATCCGGCGCCTGTCGGGGTTCGCGCCGCCGCGGCCAAGGCGCTGGAGGTTGGACGCATCGGCTATACCGACACCTTGGGCCTGGCCCCGCTGCGCAAAGCGATCGCGGGGCATTACGCGGATCACTACGGCCTCGATGTCGACCCTGGCCGGATCGCGGTGACCACCGGATCGTCGGCGGCCTTCAATCTCGCTTTCCTGGCGATGTTCGATCCCGGCGACCGGGTCGCCATCGCCGCGCCCGGCTATCCCGCCTATCGCAACATCATGGCAGCCCTTGGCATCGACGTGGTCGAAATCGAGCTCGGCGACGCGGCTTATTTGCATGCCGGCCATCTGCAGGCCGCGCATCGGGAGAAGCCTCTGAAGGGCGTGCTGTTTGCAAGTCCGGCCAATCCGACCGGCGCCGTCATACCGCCCGATGAACTGGCGGCCCTGGTCACCATGGCGGAATCCCTCGGCATCGCCGTCATTTCCGATGAGATCTATCATCGGCTGGCCTATGGCGCCCCAGACACCACGGCACTCGCCTTTAGCAACAGCGTGACGGTGATCAACTCGTTCTCGAAATACTATTGCATGACCGGCTGGCGCATCGGCTGGATGGTGTTGCCGGAAGACCTCGTGCGGCCGGTAGAGCGCATCGCCCAGAGCCTCTACATCTCGCCGCCGGAGCTGTCGCAGATCGCGGCGATCGAGGCCTTTGCCGCAACCGAGGAATTGCAAGCGGTGAAGCGGCGCTATGCCTGGAATCGCGAGCTTCTGATGAAGCGCCTGCCGGAGCTGGGTTTTCCCCTGGCGGCGCCCATGGATGGCGCCTTCTATGCCTTTTGCGATGTCACCCGGCACAGCAATGACAGCATGGCCTTTGCCCGCAAGATGCTGGCCGAGGCGCATGTGGCGGCGACGCCCGGCCGTGACTTCGACACCCGGGCGGGCCACCGCACGATGCGGTTTTCCTATGCCGGCAGCCACGACGACATCGTCGAGGCGATGGCGCGCATCGAACGCTGGTTGAGGTAGCGCCATGCCGGAGCTCGAACAGGCGCTGGCGGAAGTCGCGGCGGAAATGGCTGAACGCACCGATCGCGGCGATGTCGCGACCTACATTCCCCAACTGGGCAAGGTCGATCCGAAGAAATTCGGTATCGCGGCCGTCACCAATGACGGCGGCGTGCTGGTGGCTGGCGATGCCGACCAGGCTTTTTCGATCCAGAGCATCTCGAAGGTGTTTACCCTGACGCTGGCGCTCGGCAATGTCGGCGACGCGCTGTGGAAGCGGGTCGGGCGCGAGCCGTCCGGCAACCCGTTCAACTCGATTGTCCAGCTCGAGCATGAGAACGGCATTCCGCGCAATCCGTTCATCAATGCCGGCGCTATCGTCATTTCCGACATCCTCCTTGCCGGCCACCAGCCGCGCGAGGCGATCGGCGAGATCCTGCGCTTCATCCAGTTCCTCTGCGACGACGAGACCATCATCATCGACCGCGAGGTCGCGGCTTCCGAACGGGCCACCGGCTACCGCAACTTCGCACTCGCCAATTACATGAAATCCTTCGGCAATCTCCATCATGCGCCGGAATTGGCGCTGGGCGTCTATTTCCATCATTGCGCCATCGCCATGAGCTGCCGGCAACTGGCAATGGCCGGTCGCTTCCTCGCCAATGGCGGCAAGAACCCGGCGACCGGGTATCAGGTGGTGTCGGCGGAGCGGGCGCGGCGCATCGGCGCCATGATGCTGACCTGCGGCCACTATGACGGCTCCGGCGATTTCGCCTTCCGCGTCGGTATTCCCGGCAAGAGCGGCGTTGGCGGCGGTATATTGGGTATCGTGCCGGGGGTCGCCTCGCTTGCCGTCTGGTCGCCCGGCCTCAACGCCAACGGCAATTCCAAGCTGGGTTCGATCGCGCTGGAAAAGCTCGCCAGGATGATGAACTGGTCGATCTTCGCGCCATAGCGATCACGACCTGCCGGATATGAAAAATCCCGCGCCGTTCGTTTCGATCGGCGCGGGATTCTTTTTGTCAGAAAATCAATTCAAGAATTTGAAAAGCCTAGAAAAAGCCTTTCCGCTGCCACCAGCCGGCACGCTTGGGCTTTTCTTCGGATTCGGCTTTGGCTTCCGGCTCATCGGCGACGGTCGAGGAAACCACCGGTACGACAGGTGTATCGGCGGCTGCCGCCTTGCGGCGTGATGGCCGGGCCTTCGGTGTCTCCCCGGCGACCGCTGCCTCGTCCGATGCCGTGGCTGGCGTCGCGGCGGCTGCCTGAACGGCCGCTTCCGCGGTCGGCTCCTCGGCCACAGCCTCGGCGGCTGCCTTCTTGGGCTTGGCTGCGCGCCGCGGCTTCTTTGGCTTTTCGGTGCTAGGCACCTCGTCGCTCACAGTAGCCGCCGGCTCTTCGGCGGCCGCCGCAGCCACCGGCTCGATCGACACAGGCTCGCTTAGCGAAGCGTCAGCCTCGGCAGGCTCGGTCGTTTCGCCGGCTGCCGCCTCCGTCTCGCCTTCACCGTCTTCGCGACGGTTGCGCTTGCCGCCGCGCTTGCCGCGCCGGCGCTTCTTGCCTTGGCCATCGTCGGATGCTTCCGCCGTTTCGACGGTCTCCGTTGCGGCGACCGCAGCTTCGTTGTCCAGCTCGGCATCGTCATGGTCCGCTGCGCTTTCCGACGCAGAGAGGCCGTCCTCCGAGGTGGAATGGGGCGCGCCGTCGGTCGGGGCTCCATGCTCGCGGTCGCGATCCTTGCCGCCGCGCCGCCTGCGACGCTTGCGGCGCTTGCGGTCGCGGCCTTCGCCTTCCTCGCCGGATCTGGGCTGCTGATGCTGCGCCGGCTGGGCGTGCCGTGGCTGCTCGGCCTGTACCGGCGCTTCGTCCTCCTCCTCGGCGACGACGATCTCGTCCTCGGGCTCTTCCGGCTCGACATAGGCCGGCAGGCTGCGCGCCTCGACGAAACCTTCCGGCTTTTCGGCCAGCGCGCCGCGGAAGATCGCGTAGTGCTGGGCACCAACCGTATCGTCGGCCTCGATGGTGACGGTCAGGCCGAAGCGACTTTCCAGTTCCACCAGCGTGCCGCGCTTGTGGTTGAGCACGTAGAGCGCGGTCGCGGCCGGCGTGCGCACCGTGATGTGGCTGCGCGAATCCTTGAGCAGGAACTCCTCGATCGCCCTTACCACCATCAGCGCCACCGACGAATCGGAGCGCACATGGCCGGTGCCGCCGCAATGCGGGCATGGCTTCATGGTCGATTCCAGCACGCTGGCGCGGATGCGCTGACGCGACATCTCCATCAGGCCGAAATGCGAGATGCGGCCGACCTGGATGCGGGCGCGGTCGTTCTTGAGGTGATCCTTCAGCCGCTTCTCGACGGAGCGGTTGTTGCGGTTCTCCTCCATGTCGATGAAGTCGATGACGATCAGGCCGGCAAGATCGCGCAGCCGGAGCTGGCGGGCGACTTCCTCGGCCGCTTCCAGATTGGTGTGGAGCGCGGTGTCCTCGATCGAGTGCTCCTTGGTGGAGCGTCCCGAATTGACGTCGATGGCGACCAGCGCTTCGGTCTGGTTGATGATGATGTAGCCGCCGCTCTTCAGCGTCACTTGCGGCTGCAGCATGCGGTCGAGCTGCGCCTCGATGCCGTTGCGCACGAAGATCGGCGTCGTGTCGCGGAACGGCTGAACCACCTTAGCGTGGCTCGGCATCAGCATGCGCATGAAGTCCTTGGCTTCGCGGTAGCCCTCGTCGCCGGAAACCAGGATCTCGTCGATATCCTTGTTGTAGAGATCGCGCACCGAACGCTTGATCAGGCTGCCTTCCTCATAGACGAGGGCAGGGGCGGTGGACTGGAGCGTGAGATTGCGCACGTTCTCCCACAGCCGCATCAGATATTCGTAATCGCGCTTGATCTCCGCCTTGGTGCGGCTCTCGCCGGCGGTCCGCAGGATGACGCCCATGCCTTGCGGCACTTCGAGATCGGCGACGACCTCCTTGAGGCGCTTGCGGTCGACCGCGCTGGTGATCTTGCGCGAAATGCCGCCGCCGCGCGCCGTGTTCGGCATCAACACCGAATAGCGGCCCGCAAGCGACAGATAGGTGGTGAGCGCTGCACCCTTGTTGCCGCGCTCTTCCTTGACGACCTGCACCAGCAGGATCTGCCGGCGCTTGATCACTTCCTGGATCTTGTACTGGCGGCGCACCGGCTTGCGGCGGTTGCGCACTTCCTCGAGCGCATCCTCGGCGCCAACCGATTCGATCTCATGATCGTCCGGATGGGAAGAGGATACTTCCTCGAGCATCCCGCGGTCATTGTCGGCGGAAGTGGCTTCGCTGCCCTGTTCCGCCTGCGGCACGGGTTCGGAAATCACGTCGCCTTCGACGGAGGCGGCGATCGACTTGGGGCCACCGTCGCTGGTTTCGCCTTCATCCTGTTCGGAAGAACCCCCGTTATCTTCGGATGCCCCGTTAGCTTCGGATGCACCGTCACGTTCGGATGCACCGGCGTGTTCCGAGGCATCGGGTTCCATGGTTCCCGAAACGTTGGACATGTCCTCGGCGACGGCATCCGCGCCATTGTCGTTGTTTTCGTCTGTCTCGCCGGCGGCCTCGTTTGCCTCGCCGGAATCGGCCGTGCCGGCATCGCGCCTGTTTTCACCACGGTCGCGGCTCTTGCCGCCGCGCCGGCGACCGCGCCGCCCGCGATCCCGGCTCTGGCGATCGTCGCCTTCGCCGTCCTCGTTCTCTTCGTCCTCGGCCTCCTGCGCTTCCGCGCGCAGCAGTGCCTGACGGTCGGCGACCGGAATCTGGTAGTAGTCGGGGTGTATTTCACTGAAGGCGAGAAAACCGTGACGGTTGCCGCCATATTCGACAAAGGCTGCCTGAAGGGAGGGTTCGACGCGCGTTACGCGGGCGAGGTAGATATTTCCTTTGAGCTGCTTCTTGTCCTGCGATTCAAAGTCGAATTCTTCGATACGGTTACCGCGTACGACGACAACGCGTGTTTCCTCCGGGTGGGAGGCGTCTATCAGCATTTTGTTGGGCATTATTTCGTTTCCCCCCGGCAGCCGTCAGCCGCAGCTGGCGGGGCAAAGCCCGCTGCTGTGTGTCTGGATGAGAGTGGGTGCCGGATAATTGAACGTCCGCCGGACGGTGCCTGCGTGTCATGGCGGTGCCGCCCGCAGCCATATTGGCGCGGTTTGATGCGGACGTTTCCATGATTGCGCTTGAAGCCATCGTCACCAGCAGAACCTTTTGAACCAAAGCCCGGAAACCGGACCAGCTTGTTTGCTCATACAGAGCCGGCGCGGGAACAACCCGGCCGTTTTCCTCACGCAGGCGATTCCCCCGCCACGGGAGCACACCTGCGAAATTCGTCGCAATCACCTGAAGCCTTTTCGCGTGAAGCGAAAGGAGCCGCCTTTCATCTGACCCTGTAGCAGGAAGCTGCGGAGGAGGGCGGTTCCAGGATTGCAGTGATCCACCATCGCTTTTATGATTTGGCGGGTTGGAAGGCAACCCCGATTTCCGATGCCGGCAAAAAGTGGTTCCGTAGCGTAAGCCTGGTCCGAACCTTGCATGAAAAGGCTTGGTTAACCTTCTCTGGATACCAATCGTTAATCGAATTCGCGGCCTGACCGGCGTGTCGATGAAATGAACGGGCGCAGGGCGCCAAACCGGGAGCGACTGGAAGAGAGATGGGACTGGCGGACTTCACAGACAAGGGATGTCGTGTTGGCGGCCAGAGTCTCCGTGTCTTCTGCCTCGTGTTATTGGTGGTGTTTTCGTCTGCCTTTTCCACGCTTGCCAGCGCCGCCGACACGACGCTTGTGGCGAGGGGCTACAAAATGGCCGGCGATGCCACCAGGATGCGCATCGTCATGGATTTCGATCGCGAGCCTGACGTCAAATGGTTCCTGCTGCGCGGGCCCAATCGCCTTGTCATCGATCTTGCGAACACCCGATTTGCCGTAGATGCCAAGGATTTGAAGCCGCGTGGCCTGGTCAAGGGTGTGCGGCTGGGCGAACTCGGCGAGGGCGTCGCGCGGCTGATTCTGACCGGCAAGGGACCATTCGCCGTCGACAAGCTCGATGTGCTCAAGAATGAGAACGGAACCGGCTACCGCATTGCCGTCGACATGTCGGCGGCCTCCGAACGTGAATTTGATGCCGCCCTTGCCAACCAGGCGCTGACCACCGGTTCCACGGTTTCGACCGACAAGGGCGGCCGGGTCGGCACCGGACCTGTCTCCAATCCGGGCCACCGGTTCACCGTCGTCATCGACCCCGGCCATGGCGGCGTGGACGGCGGTGCCGAAGGCCTGAACGGCACCATCGAGAAGAACGTCACGCTGGCCTTTGCCACGGAACTGCGCGACAAGCTCGCGGCGGTCGGCAGATACGATGTCTTCATGACCCGTGATACCGATGAATACCTGCGCCTGGACGACCGCGTGCGCATCGCCCGCCAGCATGAGGCCGATCTGCTGATTTCGATCCATGCCGACACGATCAGCGTCAAGGGTATCCGCGGCGCCACTGTCTATACGGTCTCCGACAAGGCTTCCGATCCGGAAGCACAGGCGCTTGCCGACCGTGAAAATCTGTCCGACCAGTTCGCCGGCATGGTCATCAAGGACGACAACAAGGAAGTGACCGACATCCTGATCGACCTGATCCGGCGCGAGACGCACACTTTCTCGATGAGTTTTGCCCATACTTTGGTCGGTCAGCTCTCGACAAGCGTCGGCCTTATCAACAATCCGCAGCGTTCGGCCGGGTTCAAGGTGCTGAAGGCCCCGGACGTGCCGTCCGTGCTGGTCGAGCTCGGCTATCTCTCCAACGCCAAGGACGAGGCGCAACTGCTCGACACCGAGTGGCGCGGCAAGGCAGCGCAAAGTATCACCAACGCCGTCGCATTGTTCGCTTCCGCGCGCGCCGGGCCTGGAACCGGAGGTTGACGATACCCGCGGCGCCTGCAACCAGGCGGCGTTGCGGGATGACAACACCCGGTGCTTTTTATTTCCGGCTTGCGGCCGCGAAACGCGGCCCTGCCGTATTTTGTCCACATGGTGGCGACATGGGTTTTCGATTGCGGATTGGGACCGGCTCGAAAGCTTGCGTGGAAGGCGGCTTCGTTTAGGAAATTCCCGAACCAAGGACTGGAGCGGGTATGATTCGTCTCATTGGCTATTTCTTCGGCATCGGCACGACGCTGGCCCTCCTGGCCGCGGCGGGCGTTGCCCTCTACATCGGCCATGTGGCAAAGGATCTGCCCGACTACGAAGTGCTGGCCAAGTACGAGCCTCCAGTGACCACCCGTATCCATGCCTCGGATGGCGCGCTGATGGCGGAGTATGCACGAGAAAGGCGCCTGTATTTGCCAATCCAGGCCATCCCGGATCGCGTCAAGGCTGCCTTCCTGTCCGCGGAGGACAAGAACTTCTACAGCCACCCTGGTGTCGACATAACGGGGTTGGGCAGAGCGGTGATGACTTACGTTTCGGGTGGCCCCATGCAGGGCGGCTCGACGATCACCCAACAGGTTGCCAAGAACTTCCTGCTCACCAACGAGCGCTCCCTGGAGCGCAAGGCCAAGGAAGCCATCCTTTCGTTTCGCATCGAGCAGGCCTATTCCAAGGATCGTATCCTTGAGCTCTATCTCAATGAGATTTTCTTCGGCTTCAACGCCTATGGCGTTGCCGGTGCGGCACTGACCTACTTCGATAAATCGGTGAACGAGCTGACCGTGGCCGAGGCCGCCTATCTGGCATCGCTCCCGAAAGGCCCGGCCAACTATAATCCCTTCAAGCACGCCGACCGGGCAATTGAACGGCGAAACTGGGTGATCGGCCAGATGGTCGAAAACGGTTACGTTACGCCCGAAGAGGGCGCGAAGGCGAAGGCCGAGCCGCTTGGCGTTGCTCCGCGCCGCACCGGCTCCTACCTTTTCGCCGGCGAGTATTTCACGGAAGAGGTTCGTCGGCAGATCATCGCCCGCTACGGCGAGAACGCCCTTTATGAGGGCGGGCTGTCGATTCGCACCACCCTTGACCCGAAGGTCCAGCTCATTGCCCGCAAGGCGATGCAGAACGGATTGATGAAATACGATACTCTGCGCGGCTATCGCGGGCCGGTGAAGACGATCGACGTCTCCGGCGACTGGGGTGTGCCATTGGGCGCCGTCAAGGGGCTGGAAGACGTTCCCGAGTGGTCGCTTGCCGTCGTGCTCGACAGTTCGGCATCCGGCCTGTCGATCGGCCTCCAGCCCGCGCGCCAGGCGTCGGGCGACATCGTCAAGGACCGCGTCGAAGGCACCGTCAGCAAGGACGACATGGGTTTCGCCATGCGCCATCTGGTCGATGGCAAGACGGTCAAGGCAAAGTCGCCGGCCGACGTGCTGAGGCCCGGCGACGTCATCTTCGTCCAGAAGAACGACGGTTCCGACAATGCCTACAGCTTGCGCCAGGTTCCCGAGGTGGAAGGCGGCCTGATCGCGATGGATCCGCACACCGGCCGCGTGCTGGCCATGGTCGGAGGTTTCTCTTATTCGCAGTCCGAATTCAACCGCGCCACCCAGGCCATGCGCCAGCCGGGCTCCTCGTTCAAGCCGATCGTCTATTCGGCCGCGCTCGACAATGGCTATACCCCGGCCTCGGTGATCATGGACGGACCGATCACCATCCAGAGCGGCAACACCACCTGGACGCCGAAGAACTATGACGGCACGGTCGCCGGTCCGGCAACGCTGCGCTCAGGTATCGAGAAGTCGCGCAACCTGATGACGGTGCGCCTTGCCAATGACATGGGCATGAAGCTGGTCGTCGAATATGCCGAGCGCTTCGGCGTCTATGATCATCTGGCGCCATATCTGCCGATGGCGCTGGGTTCGGGCGAGACGACCGTCATGCGCATGGTTTCGGCCTATTCGATCATGGCCAATGGCGGCAAGTCGATCAAACCGTCGCTGATCGATCGCATCCAGGACCGCTACGGCAAGACGGTGTTCAAGCAGGATGAGCGTGGCTGCGAAGGCTGCAACGCGCCTGAATGGAAGAACCAGCCGGAGCCGGAACTGGTCGACAATTCCGAGCAGGTGCTCGATCCGATGACCGCCTACCAGATCACCTCGATGATGGAAGGTGTCGTCCAGCGCGGCACCGGCGCCACCATCGGCGAGCTTGGCCGCCACATCGCCGGCAAGACCGGCACCACCAACGACGAGAAGGACGCCTGGTTCATCGGTTTCACGCCGAACCTCGTGGTCGGCCTCTACATGGGCTACGACACGCCGCGCGGCCTTGGCCATGGCGCCACCGGCGGTGGTCTTGCGGCCCCGATCTTCAAGGATTTCATGCGCGTGGCGCTGGACGGCACGCCCAATGTCGACTTCAAGGTGCCTGACGGCATGAACCTGATCGCCATCAACCGCAAGACCGGCATGCGCGCATCCTCGGGCGATCCCGGCACCATCATCGAGGCCTTCAAACCGGGCACCGGCCCCGCCGACAGCTACTGGGTGATCGGCATGGGCGCCGATGGCTCCAACGCTTCCGGCGGCGCCCTGTCGCCGCAGGCCAACCAGGCCATCCAGGACGGCGGCGGCGGCCTTTACTGACGAATTCAAACGTCCAAATGGGTCAGCCTCGGGCTGGCCCATTTCGCTTTACACATGGCGGCACCGTCCCTATGTATCGCGCCGACCGAAGCGTCATTCAGCAACAGGACAAAATATCAGGCCATGCGCGCGGAAACGCAGAATATTGTCGACGAGATCAGGCAGGCGATAACCCTGCTGAGGAGGCATCTTTGACTGGGATCAGGCCATAAAGCGGCTTGAATACCTGAACGTGCGAGCCGAGGACGCCAGCCTCTGGAACGAACCGCTGGAAGCGCAGAAGCTAATGCGCGAACGCCAGGGCCTCGAGGAAGGCATCGCGGCGGTCAAGGGCCTGACGCAGGCGCTGGAAGACAATATCGGCCTGATCGAGCTCGGCGAGGAAGAGGGCGACGAAGGCGTCATCGCCGAGGCTGAGGCCGCGATCCGTTCGATGCAGGGCGAGGCCAAGGCCCGCCAGGTCGAGACGTTGCTCTCGGGCGAGGCCGACGCCAACGACACCTATCTCGAAATCCATGCCGGCGCCGGCGGTACCGAAAGCCAGGACTGGGCCTCGATGCTGTTGCGCATGTATACGCGCTGGGCCGAGCGCCGCCGCTTCAAGGTCGAGGTGCTGGAAGTGCATGACGGCGAAGAGGCGGGCATCAAATCCGCCACCTTGCTGATCAAAGGGCACAATGCCTATGGCTGGTTGAAGACCGAATCCGGTGTCCATCGCCTGGTGCGTATTTCGCCCTATGACAGCAATGCGCGCCGCCATACGTCCTTCTCCAGCGTCTGGGTCTATCCTGTCGTCGACGACAGGATAGAGATCGACGTCTCCGAATCCGACGTGCGCATCGATACCTATCGTTCGTCCGGCTCGGGCGGCCAGCACGTCAACACCACCGATTCGGCCGTGCGCATCACCCATATCGCCACCGGCATTGCCGTCGCATGCCAGGCCGAACGCTCGCAGCACAAGAACAAGGCCAAGGCCTGGGAGATGCTGCGCTCGCGCCTCTACGAGGAAGAGCTGAAGAAGCGCGAAGCGGTCGCCAACGCGACCGAGGCCTCGAAAAGCGATATCGGCTGGGGTCACCAGATCCGTTCCTACGTGCTGCAGCCCTATCAGCTGGTCAAGGATCTGCGCACCGGCGTCGAAAGCACCAGCCCGTCGAGCGTGCTCGACGGCGATCTCGACGACTTCATGGAAGCCTCGCTTTCGCAACGCATCGAGGGCGGCGCGGGCGAAGCGGTGGCGGATCTGGACTAGAATCCGGCATATCTTGAGGCGGGGATCGAACGGGATAAGTGCACCCTTGCCGAAGGGCCCCACAGGCTGATCCATTTCGGCGACGAGAGCAGCCATGATACGCATTGCAGCCGTTCCGGCTTGTTGCTCTATTCGCTCGTCTGCGACGGCGCCGATGTCCACGTCGCCATGGGCACGCTGGCTGACGATCCAACGATTCGGCCGACGGCGCATATCTAGTCGGCTCCAAGGCGCCGTGGTTCACCATCGCCGACGACCCGCCGCAATAGCCGTCCCGGACGCATAGCCGGAACCAATCAGTCCCGGAATTCGTTGACTGCCATCTTGCAGACCCGGCGATGTCAACCTTCTGTTTACCAAGCCGGCGCACCCTTTAGAGCTGACTTATCGGCGCTCGGCTGCACCGCAGCCGAAGCAATTTCTTGCGCCGACCAAGGAATCAGCCCAGCATTCGGGCTGTAACAGAAGCATTTATGGCCGGACGCGGCATATCTGCGAGCTGACGATACGGCCACTGGGAAGACACGTTCCGGGAACGGGCAAGCGCAACGCTTGATGCTCGAAAGGAATGTTTCGATGTCTGCTGCCTCGTCTAGATCGGCCCAAGCCGTTCATCCGGCCGGCCGACTGCTGTTTTCCTTGTTTGCGATGGCGGCGCTGACGGCGCCTGCCTTGGCCCACGATGCCAAGCCCAGCCCGGTCCTGCCGCAGGGCTGGAGTTATCCCTTTGCTTGCTGTGCAAACTACGATTGCCGCACGACCCATTCGGGCGAGGTGCTGGAGAAACCCGAAGGCTATGTGATCGCCGGGACAGGGGAGGTGGTCCCGATGACCGACAGGCGCGTGAAGGACAGCCCCGACGGCGAATTCCACTGGTGCGCGCATCAGGCGGGTCTCGACGCGGGCAAGACCATCTGCCTGTTCGTGCCGCCACGCTCGTACTGACAAAGCAAGTGCATCGTCGCTTCGAACGATGACGATGCTCAGTCGCGATGGAGCATGCTGACAGGCAGTTGCCAGGAGCGCTTCTTTATGTTGCCCTGCCGCATGGGCGGTGGACAATGGAGAAGACTTCATGGCCATCAAGGGAAGCTGCCACTGCAAGGCGACGATATTCGAGGTCTCGGAGGCGCCGCAAACGGTGACGCAATGCACCTGTTCGTTCTGCTCGAAACGCGGCTCGCTTTGGGCCTACTATACGCCATCGCAGTTCAAGCTCATCACACCGCAGAAGAACGTTTCCTTCTACCAATGGGGTTCAAAGACCATAAAGCATGGGTTTTGCGCCACCTGCGGCTGCGGCACCTTCACCGAAACGCCGGACTGGTCGACCGGCGAGCCGGACTTCGACAATCCGAAGATCAGCGTCAACTCGCGGCTGTTCGACGATTTCGATCTCGACCAGGTCGAAGTGGTGGTCATCGACGGCAAGAATCTCTGGTAGCCCGTGATGGCGCTTCGTCAGGCAACTGGCTCCGGCGAAAAGCTGCAACGGCCACTTTTCCCGTTCCGTTTTTCGCCGCATTTCATGGTACAAGTCGCGCCAAGGGCTGATTTGGCGCCATCGTAAGGCGTGACTTGGAGAGGGACCATTCTATGAAAAAGACCGTGCTCGTCGTTATGGCGACGGCTCTGCTCGTGACTGCGTGCACCACCACCGATCCGTATACGGGCGACCAGAAGATTTCCAACACCGCCGCGGGCGCCGGTCTTGGCGCTCTTGCAGGCGCCAGCCTTGGTCTGCTTGCCGGCGGCAATGATCGCCGCAATGCGCTGATCGGCGCCGGCATCGGCGCGCTGGCCGGCGGTGCGATCGGCGCCACGATGGACCAGAACGAGGCGGAACTGCGCCGGCAGCTCGAAGGCACCGGCGTCAGCGTTACGCGCAGCGGCGACCAGATCATCCTCAACATGCCATCGGATATCACCTTCAACACCGACCAGGACGCGGTGAAGCCCGGCTTCTACCAGGTGCTTAATTCCGTCGCCCTGGTGCTGAAGAAGTTCAAGCAGACCACGGTCGATGTTTTCGGCCACACCGATTCGACCGGTGGCGACCAGCACAATTTCGATCTGTCGCAGCGCCGCGCACTGGCGGTCGCCAACTACCTGTCCGGTCAGGGCGTCGATCAGCGTCGCTTCGCCGTCACCGGTTTCGGCAAGACGCGACCCGTCGCCTCCAATGCCACGGCCGAAGGCCGGGCCCAGAACCGACGCGTCGAGATCCAGCTTTCGCCGCTCACCTGATTGTTCGGCAAGAAATGCGAAGCGGCCCCACATGGGGCCGTTTTTTGTTGCGCGGACTCGACCCCCTTCAGTGTGGTACTGGAAAATTAGCTAATTCTAAATAATAGCTTTCCCGCGGTCATGGAAAGGAATAGCATCGATGCTGTTCCAGAGGGGATGAGGCGGTACAACTGGCCGCGAAATCAGCACTTTCCGCCTCGGTCTTGCACGGCCAGATCATGAAATCTGGGAGGAATGCATGACAAGAACAATCAGCCTTGGACGCTACGGCGTCCTCGCTTTGACAAGTGTTGTAGGTGCCTGGTTGGGCCTCGCTGCGGCTCATGCCGAGGACGCCAACAAGGCCGACATCGAGGCCTTGAAGAAATCGCTTGTCAAATATCAGGACTACACCGCCGCCGTCCGCGATCTCTATCTGTCGACCGTCGGCTGCGTCTACTACAGCGGCGAAAAGATACCTGGCTCCATGGACTATCCGAAGGGCGCCATGGGCATCCATTTCGTCAACGTCCCGAGCGTCGGCCAGAAACTCGACCCGATGAAGCCCAACGTCCTGATCTATGAGCCGACCAAGAAAGGCCTGAAGCTGGTTGGCGTGGAATGGCTGGTGCCGCTAACCCCGGACATCAAGGCGCCGCCGAAGCTGTTTGGCCAAACCTTCATGGGTCCGATGGAGGGACACTATCCGCTTATTCCAAGGGAGTTCGTCCACTACGATCTTCACGCCTGGCTCGACGACAATCCGAACGGCATGTTCAGCCCGACGAATCCGAAGGTGAAATGCAACAAGGCCGAGTTTCCGATGCTGGAGAAACCGACCAAGATGATGCCCGGACCGATGTGACCTGGAGCGGACCAGCGTCCAAAAGAATCGCTGGCCCCCCAAAGCTTCGTTTCCAAGCAATTCACGACGGGAAAGCACCATACGGCTTTTCCTCGATTGCTCTTGGCTGCAGGGCGAAAAGGAAGGCAAGCCGGCTAGGCGGCTTGCTGGCTGGCGTCAGACCTTGGCGACGATGCGCATGAAGGCCGGCATGTCGTCGCCGAAGCCGACGGTGGTGTCATTGTCTTCCTGATGGTGGCGGGCAGGGCGGCTGTTGCTGCGCTGCGGCCTGGTGTCACCGCGCTCAGGTGCGCGCGGCTCATTGCGGTCGGACGATTTGCGCTCGGTGTTTTCCGAGCGGATCGCATCCTTGCGCGCGCGCCGTTCGACAATATCGGCCGTCTCGGCCACATCCGGCTGCGGTTGAGCAACCGCGGTCGCGGCATCTTCCTCGCTGCGTCTGCCGCGACGCTCGCCGCCCTTGTTGCGCGCGCCCCTGTCGTTGCGGTCCTCGTCCTTGCGGCCGGCGCGGCGCGGCGCGCCTTTGCCACGGCGCGGAGCATCGTCCTCGCCTTCGCTGGCAACCACTGTCGACAGGTCGCCGTCATGCCACTCGATCTTGTTGCCGATCAGCCGCTCGATGGCGTCGATATATTTGGTGTCGGACTTGGTCGCGATGGTGAAGGACTTGCCTGAGCGGCCGGCGCGGCCGGTGCGGCCGATGCGGTGGACATAGTCCTCGGCATGGATAGGCACGTCGTAGTTGAAGACATGGCTGACGTCGGGAATGTCGAGGCCGCGCGCGGCGACATCGGAGGCGACGAGATAACGCAGCTTGCCGTCACGGAAATTGGCCAGCATCTGCATGCGGGCGCGCTGGTCCATGTCGCCATGCAGTGCGCCGGCGTCGAAATCATATTTCAGCAGCGAGCGGAACAGCTCCGAAACCTCGATCTTGCGATTGCAGAAGATGATTGCGTTCTTCAGCTCCGCATCCTCGGCCTTGATCAGGTTGCGCAGCGTTTCGCGCTTGTCCCAAGGCTTCGAGCCCGATTTGACCAGTCGCTGGATGATGTTGGTGGCCGCCGACGCGGCCTTGGAGACCTCGACGCGAACCGGCGCGTGCAGGAATTTTTCCGTCAGCTTGGTGATCTCCGGCGGCATGGTCGCCGAGAAGAACAGCGTCTGCCGGGTGAACGGAATCATCTCGCAGATGCGTTCGATATCGGGAATGAAGCCCATGTCGAGCATGCGGTCGGCCTCGTCGATGACGAGGATCTCGACGCCGTTGAGCAGCAATTTGCCGCGCTCGCGGTGGTCGAGCAAACGACCCGGCGTCGCGATCAGCACGTCGGCGCCGCGCTCCAGCTTCTTGTCCTGCTCGTCGAACGACACGCCGCCGATCAACAATGCGATGTTGAGCTTGTGGTTCTTGCCGTATTTGACGAAGTTTTCTTCGACCTGCGCGGCAAGCTCACGCGTCGGCTCGAGGATCAGCGTGCGCGGCATGCGGGCGCGGGCGCGGCCCTTTTCCAGCCGGGTCAGCATCGGCAGCACGAAGGAGGCGGTCTTGCCGGTGCCGGTCTGGGCAATACCCAGCACGTCCTTGCCGAGCAAGGCGTGCGGGATCGCACCAGCCTGGATCGGGGTCGGCTGGGTATAGCCGGCATCGGTGACTGCGGAAAGCACCTTCGGCGACAGGCCGAGGTCTGAAAAGGTCAACGCTTCTTGAGCGATCGTCGTGTCTGAGGACAAGTGTTGCTGTCTTTGGCTGGTTCGGGGAAGCGCAACGTCATTCGTCGCGGCAAGCGCCACGCGCCTGCAAGATTGGTATTGCGATTAGGCGCAAGCCCGCGATTTGTCAACAGAAACGGGCAGGGTTGGCGCGATTGTGAAGTTGTAACCTTAATCGCGATGCTTAATCCGGCCGCTTGTCTGTGTGCCGGCTCAGTAACGGAACTGTTCGGCCAGGATGCGCTCGTTCCAGGAGTGATTGGGATCGAACAGCAAAGTCGCCGTGGCCGTCGGCGATTCCCGCACCGTAACCGAGGTCACCGCCTTGACCTCCGTGTGGTCGGCGGCAGCGTTCACCGGCCGCTTTTCCGGCTCCAGAATGTCGAAGCGCACGCTCGCCTTGTTGGAAAGCAATGCGCCGCGCCAGCGTCGCGGACGAAACGGGCTGACCGGCGTGAGAGCCAGAAGTGGCGCATCGAGCGGCAGGATCGGGCCGTGCGCGGAAAGATTGTACGCGGTCGATCCGGCCGGCGTCGCGATCATGACGCCGTCGCAGCTCAGTTCCTCCAACCGTACCTGGTCATCGACGCTGATGCGGATCTTGGCCGTCTGATAGGATTGGCGCCACAGCGCAACTTCGTTGATCGCCACCGCCGTGAGGTGTTCGCCGTCCGAGGTGGTTGCCAGCATCTCCAGCGGTCGGATCGTTTCGGCGACCGCAGCCGCGATGCGCTCGGTGAGCCCGCCGGACCGATACTCATTCATCAGGAAGCCGATCGTGCCACGGTTCATGCCGTAGACTTTCTTTCCCGTACCCATCGTTTCGCGCAAGGTCTGCAGCAGGAAGCCGTCACCGCCCAGCGCCACCACGACAGTCGCTTCGGCGACAGAACATTGACCGTAGCGCGCCGACAGGCTCTCCAGCGCCGCCTTGGCGTCCGTTGTGTCGGACGAGACGAAAGCGATGCTGTTGGCGGCTGTGCTCATGGCTTCCCGATCGCGACCGATTGGCGCCGGCAGGTACTGGCCGCGCCAGCGCCGGGGTAGCATGGGGCGGGCGGGTCTGCAAAGAGACCCTCTGCCAGTTCGCGCAGCGACGCGCGGCAGCGCCGCCGCACGGGGCGGTCGCGGTTGATGTCGTGGCGCGATCGAATGTGATCGTTAAGGTCGGGCTTAAGGCCTCGTAAAGCCGGATCGATCATGTTAGCCGGCATGGGTGGCGTGGGGCGCCCGCGGCACCGCCTTATCCTTCGGGACGCAAAGGACGCTGCGGTACGGTAGATTTGTGTGCAAGATCCCGCGGATCCTAATGCCAGCGGGACATGCGCCAGCCAGACGAGGCCGACACATTGCCGGTAGCACGCCTGATCATCGTCTTTGTCATGTTGGGAAGTTTCGCGCTTGTCTTCGCTGAACTGGTGCGCCAGTCGGAACAAATGAGCGCCAGACCGGTTCCCACCGCGTCACGCTGCGGTGATGCCGCCGGGATGCCTTGCCCGCAAAGGGCCCTGTAGGCCGCCAGATACGCTGACCGATCGGCACCATCCGAGTATCGCCGAGCTCGACAGGCACCTGCCGTTATCCTGAGGTGGCAGATCACCGGCTGGCGCAAGACCGGTTTATTTCGCTCCCCGGCCGCCCCGCTGGGTGATCGGCGCTGCTGTACCCCATTGTTCGCCTCGTACCTCCGCCGGCGTCGCGTCCACCATCACCTGCACGTTGGCGCTGCCGCAAAATGTACTATCTGGCCAAGTCGTCACAAAGATATTGACTGTACGTTTAGTTATAATTATCGCTTGTAACGAAAACAGAGTTGGCCAGCCGGTATGCGCCGGTGAATGGCTACGAAACAAAGGGGAATGTCTTGGCAGTCATCCGGCAAGGTCCGGTGCGTCGAGGTGCTGTGCGCCGATGGTTCCGCCAGACCCTTGAGGTTGCGGTCGGCGGATACGGCTTTCTTTCGTCAGCAGGAATGGACCCGAGGCGACGCCGCCGCCGGTCCCAACAATGGGAGCAACTCGCATGAACTGGAAACTGACCGCGGCTGCCGTCGGGCTGTCGCTGTTCGCCGTAACCGGCGTTGCCCGCGCCGATGGCGAACTCAACATCTATAATTGGGGCAATTACACCAGCCCGGACCTCATCAAGAAGTTCGAGGAGACCTACAAGATCAAGGTCACCGTGACCGACTACGACTCCAACGACACCGCGTTGGCCAAGGTCCGCCAGGGTGCTTCCGGCTATGACATCGTCGTGCCCTCGGCCAGCGTCGTGCCGATCTGGATCAGCGAAGGCCTGCTGCTGGAAACCGATCCCAACGCAATGGAGAATTTCAGGAATGTCGATCCCAGGTGGGTCGACGTTCCTTTTGATCCGGGCCGCAAATACACCGTTCCCTGGCAGTGGGGAACGACAGGCATTTCGGTGAACAAGTCGGTCTATGCCGGGGACCCCAACACGTCGGCGCTGTTCCTCGACCCGCCGGCCGAGCTCGTCGGCAAGATCAATGTCGTGCCCGAAATGGGGGACATCATGTTCCTCGCCATCGCCTATGAAGGCGGCCAGTACTGCACCAACGACATGCAGGTGCTGAAGAAGGTGCACGACAAGCTGGTCGAGGCGAAGGCGAAATGGCTTTCGCTCGACTATGCGGCGGTCGATGGCCTGGGCAGGGGCGATATCGCCGCCGGCGTCAACTGGAACGGCATATCGCTGCGCGAACGGCTGCAGAACGACAAGATCGTCTATGGCTACCCCAAGGAAGGCTTTCCGATCTGGATGGACAATGTCGCCGTCCTCAAGGACGCCAAGAACGTCGACAATGCCAAGCTCTTCCAGAATTTCATCATGGACCCGAAGAACGCCGCGATGATTTCGGCTTTCGCCCGCTATTCGAACGGGATCAAGGGCTCGGACGCCTTCATGCCCGACGATATGAAGAACGCGCCTGAGGTGAATATCCCGGCGGAGTTCGCCGCCAAGGGCCAGTTCATGCCGGCCTGCCCGCCGGATGTGCAGGCGCTTTACACGAAAATCTGGACCGACCTCCAGAAGTAGCGCCACCAGCCAAACCCAACAAAGAGCCACCGGGCCGCGATGCGCGGTCCGGCCACCTTCATGCCAGGTGCGATCACGTGATCGCGGGAGATTTTCTATGTCCGATCTCGACCTTTGCTACATGCCCGCCAGCGAGGCGTTGCGGCTGTTCAAGGCGAGGAAACTCTCGCCCGTCGAACTGATGCAGGCCACCATCCGCCGCGCCGAGGCCACCAAATCGGCGATCAACTGCTTCACCTTCACGCATTTCGAGGAGGCGATGAAGCTGGCCGCGAAAGCGGAGGCGAGATACGCCAAGGGCGCCAGGACCGGCGCGCTCGAGGGCCTGCCGATCGGCATCAAGGACGAGAGCTATATCAAGGGCAAGCCGACGTCGCATGGCTCGCTGCTGTCCAGGGATGCCATAAGCGGCCACACCTCGACGATGAATGAGCGCATCATCAAGGCCGGTGGCATCGTCCATGCGCGCACGGCTACGCCCGAATTCAGCTGCGCCGGTTATACCTGGTCGAAGCGGTGGGGCGTCACCCGCAACCCCTGGAACCGCGACTTCACGCCAGGTGGCTCGTCGGGAGGTTCGGCGGCAACGCTGGCTTCGGGCACGTCGTCGATCGCCACCGGCTCCGACATTGCCGGATCGATCCGTATTCCGGCGTCGGCCTGCGGTCTCGTCGGCTACAAGCCGCCTTATGGGCGCAACCCGGACGAGCCGCCCTTCAACCTCGATTTCTATTGCCACACCGGGCCGCTGGCCCGGAACGTCCGGGATGCGATCCTGCTGCAGAATGTCATGGCGGGGCCGAGTCCACTCGACATCGCCACGCTTCGCCCGAAGCTGCGGCTGCCGCTCGATTACCAGCCGATCAAGGGCTGGAAGATTGCCTTCTCGATGGACCTGGGCTCTTTCGAGGTCGACGCCGACGTCCGCGGCAACATGCTTGCCGCCTGCGACGTGTTCCGCTCGCTTGGGGCAACGGTCGAGGAAGTCGATCTCGGCTGGGATGACGGGGTGCTCAAGGCAGGAATGGCCTATCTGGAGCATCTTTTCGGCGCTTCGCTGTCGCAACTGCTTGCCGAGCACGGCAGCGACATGACCAGCTATGCCAGGCGGTTTGCCGAGGATGGGCAAAAATCCAAGGCCACCGACTTCGTCGCGACACTGGATGTGGCAGCACGGATGTATCAGACGCTGGGTCCGCTGCTGGAGACCTACAATGTGCTGATCTGCCCGACGAACGCGCTTCCCGCGGTGCCGGCGGAGTTCGACCAGACCACGGGAACCGTCGAGATCAACGGTAGAGAGGTGAACCCTTCGCTGGGCTGGGTGATGACGACGCCGTTCAACATGATGAGCCGCTGTCCGGTGCTTTCCATGCCGTCGGGGCGGGCGGCAAGCGGCGTGCCGACGGGCTTCCAGATCGTCGGCCGCACCTATAGCGATGCCGATGTCTTCCGGGCCGCGATGGCCTATGAAACGGCACAGGGGCAATGGTACACAAGCGCCGGAACGCGCCCATCGCTTTGATCTGGCGATGCAAGGGAAATTGACGAAGATGGTGCAACGCAAAGCTACGGCAAAGCGCACGGTCGCGACAGCCAAGGGCAGGGCTTCGGCCAATGACGCCGCGCCCAAGGACCGCCGCCGCGAGCGCGGCGAAGCCAGCGTGCAGCGCATTCTCGACGCCACAATCGAGCTCATCGCTGAGGAGGGGCTGGCGAGCGTCACCATGCAGCGTATCGCCGAGCATGTCGGCTCGTCCAACGCCCTGGTGGTCTTTCACTTCCGCAGCAAGGAGAATTTGTTCAGGGCAGTGCTTCAGTATCTCAGCGATCAATATGACGCGCTGTGGCTCGCCCTGGTGCGGGCGCCCGGCCTGACGCCGGTCGAAAGGCTGCTGGGAGCAGTAGACTGCGCGCAACGCTTTGCCCGGCAGCATCCGAAATGGGTGTCGGTCTTTGTCGTGTTCTCCAGCGACCGCAAGAGCATGCAGATTTACAATGAAATCGGCCTGCCCAGCGATCTCGCCTACACCGCCGAAGCGCGGGAACTGCTGGTCGAGATTGCGCGCGACGGGGGTTACGGCGGCGTCGACATCCACACGCTGTCGGAGAGCCTGAATTACCTCGTTCACGGAGCATGGTACTGGGATCACCTCAACCCGTCCGGCCGCGACACCGACGTGCTGCGCAAGACCATGCTGCTGCTGCTGCATCAGGCCTTTCCACGGCATTTCGACTTGCTGCGGTAAACTCGCCCCTCAAGGGCTCTGCCGCAGATGGCAGCCGGCCTGCCGCTTCCGCGCCAGGTATTCGTCGATCAACTGGAGGTAGCGCACCTTTCCGAAGCTCGGGAAATGGCCGCCATGCACGACTGAGACGTCGAGATCGCGCATGGCGAGCAGTGTCGCCATGTAGTCGGAAATATCCGAGTGGTAGACATCATCGATCAGCGGGCCGTCATAGATGATGTCGCCGGACAGCAGGATGCCGGTCTTCTTCTCGTACAGCGCAATGCCGCCGGGCGAATGGCCTGGCGTGTGGACGACCTCGAAGGCGCGGTCGCCGAGATCGATGATGTCGCCATGCGCGAGCAGACGGCCGGCCGGCGCGGGCTGGATGCGGTAGCGTGCTGTTTCCCAGCCTTTTG
Organism: Mesorhizobium sp. M8A.F.Ca.ET.218.01.1.1; assembly: GCF_004791165.1. Classification (GTDB taxonomy): domain Bacteria; phylum Pseudomonadota; class Alphaproteobacteria; order Rhizobiales; family Rhizobiaceae; genus Mesorhizobium. The sequence goes on from NZ_SRUZ01000003.1 coordinate 838,854, forward strand.
GCTGGCGGTCGAACATGTCGTCGGTCGCATAGGTACCTGCAGCGGTCCATTCGTTGCGAGGATCGGCCAGGATTGCCGCTTCAGCCCCATGCACGCAGCGATCGGGGAATTCATGGTGGCAGCCGATATGGTCGAAATGCGTGTGGCTGGCGACGCAGGTCAGCTTGCGCTCGCTCACCAGGGGCACATGGGTGCGCAGGCTGAAATGGCCGAGACCACTGTCGAACAGGAGATCGCGGTCGCGGCCGCGCACATGCCACATGTTGCAGCGGAAGAACGGCTTGATCCAGGGCTCGTGGATCAGCGTGATGCCGTCGGCCATGCGGATGGTCTCGTACCAGTCCGGTGCGTCGATGACCGCGAGCATGCCCATGTTCAATCCGCCAGCAGGATGATCTGGTCGGTATCGCACGAAATCGCCACCGTGTCGCCCGGCCGGACAGTGGCGGTAGCGGGCAGCTTGGCGATGAACTGCAAGGAGGGTTCTTCGACGGACGTCGCAAGCATGCGCTTGAAACTGCCCTGGAAGACGACGTCGCTCACGTCCGCCTTGCCGAGCTTCGTGCCACCCGAAGTCGTGCCCAGCACGAGGTGCTCAGGCCGTATGGCCAATGCGGCCGCCGACCCCAACGGCAACGCACTGGGCAGCAACACCGGTCCGACCGGCGTCGCGACGGTGCTCGTCCGGTCCCCGGTCTCCACGACCGTGCCGGCAAGGATCGTGCTCTCGCCCATGAAGGTCGCGGAAAAGCGCGTCGCCGGCCTGGCATAGACGCGCTCGGGCGGCCCTTCGTCCTCGATGCGGCCGTCATTCATCACCACGCAATGGTCGGCCAGCGCCATCGCTTCTTCCTGGTCGTGGGTGACATGAATGAAGGCGGTGCCGACGCGCTTCTGGATCGCCTTCAATTCGTCCTGCATCTGGCGGCGCAGTTTGAGGTCGAGCGCGCCGAGCGGCTCATCGAGCAGGAGCACTGCCGGCTCGATGACCAGCGCGCGCGCCAATGCGACGCGCTGGCGCTGGCCGCCGGAAAGATGGTGCGGCTTCTTGTCGAAGGCGGCGGCCAGCCCCACCAGTGCCAGGGCTTCGCGTGCTTTTGCCGCCCGCGTCGCGCCGTCGACACCCTGCATGCGCAGGCCGAAGCCGACATTGCCGCCGACGCTCATATGCGGGAACAGCGCATAATCCTGGAAGACCGTCGTCGTCGGGCGCTTGGCCGGCGGCACGAAGGTGCAGTCCTGGCCGCGGATGAGAACCTTGCCTTCGCTGGGGTTGACGAAGCCCCCGAGAATGGAGAGCAGCGTCGTCTTGCCGGAGCCCGAGGGTCCGAGCAGGATCGTATAGCTGCCGGTCTCTATCGTCAGCGAGACGCTTTTCAGCACGGGATGCTGGCCGAAGCGGTGCGAGACGTCGCGGATATCGACCAGGGGCGCGTTCATGCCGGCTTTCTCCGCAGCAAGGTCAGTTCGAAGAACACCACCAGCACGATCGAGACGGCAAAGACGAGCGACCCGACGGCATTGGTCTTGGGGTTGAGGCCGGAGCGCAGCAGGTTCCAGATTTCCACCGGCAGCGTGGTGTCGAAGCGGGTGAGCAGGAAGGAGATAACGAACTCATCCCAGGAGAAGGTCATCGACAGGAAGAAGCCGGCGAAAATGGCCGGCGCCATCACCGGCACGCTGATCAGCAGCAGCACCTTCCATTCAGGCGCGCCAAGATCGCGTGCGGCGCGCTCGATGTTGATCTGGTGGTCGCCCATCTGGCTGTAGATGATGGCAAAACACAGCGGCAGGTTGATCACGACATGGCCGATGCCGGCGGCAAGCAGCGACTTCGGCACGCCGGCCCAGTTGAACAGCACCAAAAGCCCCATGCCGATGATGAGGTAGCTCACCGTCAACGGCAGTGTGATCAGCCCGCGCAGCAGACCCGAGCCGGGCAGCACAAAACGCGCGAAACCCCAGGCCGAAAGGAAGCTGAGCGTGACGGCGGTGGCCGAGGAAAGCACCGCGACCGACAGCGAATTGACGAGTGCCGACGTCAGCCGCCTATCTGAGAGAACAGCCTCGTACCAGCGCAGCGACGGGCCGGTGAATGGCGGAATCGGGAAGGAGGTCGATTGCAGCGAGAACAGCACCAGCACGACGACCGGCAGGAAGATGAAGCCATAGACGGCAAGCGCGTAAATCCACGAAGCGATGCGGACAATCCTGTGCATGCTCAGGCCCGCTCGATCTTCAGCCAGCGGGCGCAGGCGAGGTAGGCAATGGTGACGACCGCCATCAGGATGATCGACAGCGCCGAGGCCAGCGGAAAGTCGCCGCGACGGCCGATCTGCATCATCACCAACTGCGGCATCAGAAGCTCGTTGTTGCCGCCGAGGATTTGCGGTGTGATGTAGTCGCCGATGCACAGCACGAAGGTGAGGAACGCGCCCACCATGATGCCCGGCAAGGTCAGCGGCAGGATGACATGCAGGAAGGTGCGCACCGGCCCGGCGCCGAGATCGGCGGCGGCCTTGCGGTAGCTCGGGCTGAGCTGCTTCAGATTGGCGAAGATGGTCAGCGTCAAAAGCATGACGAAGAAATGCACGAAGCCGGTGACGGTGGCCAAGCGCGTATTGGCGAGCTGCAGCGGCTCGCTGATCAGGCCAGAACCGGTCAACGCGCGGTTGATGACGCCGTTCTGCGCCAGCACCAGCAGCCACGAATAGGAGCGCACGACATAGGAGGTCCAGAACGGCAGCACGGCCAGCATCAGCGCCAGCCGCTGCCAGCGCTCCGGCACCTGTTCGGCCAGGATCCAGGCGAAGGGATAGGCGAGCAGCACGGAGACCACGGTGACGATGGCGGTGACCTGCAGCGAGTTCACCATCGCCTGCCAGTAGGAGGGATTGCTGAAGAACTGGCTGTAGTTGGCAAGCGTGAAGCCGCCGTTCTCATGCGACGTGAGGCTCGAAAACCCCATGGCCACGAACGGGAGCACGAAGAACAGCAGCGTCCAGCCCAGTGCCGGCGTGACCAGCGCCCAGGGCAGGGCACGCCCGCTGTTTCCTGTCGAGTTCATGAGCCGCGGTCGCTCACTTGGCCTGCAGCATTTCGGTCCACATATCCTGCATCTTCTTGTCGAGATCGGCATTCGGCGCCGGATAGGCCTGCGCACGGGCGAGGAAGCCAGGCTGCTCGTCGAAGCGCAGGACCTTCTTTTGGTCATCGGTCAGTGTGGCCTTGGTGTTGGACGGCATGCCCCAGTAGCAGGACGACGTGGCAAGGCGCGCCTGGCCTTCCGGGCTCATGATGTACTGGATGAATTTCAGCGCCATGTCCTTGTTCTTGGAATCCTTGAACATGGCGAGCGACTGCGACCACAGCACCGCACCCTCTTTCGGAATGGAGAAGTCCAGCGCCGGGTTTTCCTTCGCAAGGCCTGCCGTCACCCATTCGCCGCCGCCGACCAATATGTCGACCTCGCCGGTCGCTAGCGCCGTCTGGCTGGCGGTGACTTCACCGACCAGCTTCGCATTGGCCTTCATCTTGAGAAGCTCTGCCTTGAGGGCGGGCAGATCGGCTTCGCCGAGGTCGGCCGTCTTCTTGCCGATGGCGAGAGCGGCCATGCCGATCACGGGAAGATAGTAGTCGTAGATGGCGACCTTGCCCTTGTATTTGTCGCTGCTCAGCGACGCCAAGGACTGCATGTCGGCCGGGTCGACCTTGGTCTTGTTGAAGCCGATCGTGTTGTAGCCGAACTTTTCGGTGATGCCGTAGCGCTTGCCGCCGACGACGGTCGATCCGTCCATCTTCACCTGCGGGAAGAGGTCGGCGAAGGGCAGCTTGTCTTCCGGCAGCGGCTCGAACAGGCCCTTTTCGACGCCGCGCGGCACGTCGATGCTGTCGATCACCATCACGTCCCAATCGCCCGGCTGCGACTGCTCGACAATGGCGAGGCCGGCGCCGGTGCCTTCGAATTCCTTGACGTTGACCTTGACGTTGTTGGCGGCCTCGAAGGGCTGCAGCAGCGCCGGATCGGAATGATCGCACCAGATCAACGCGTTGAGATCGGCGGCCTCGGCAAGGCTGCCCGCCGCAAGCAGCAATGCCGTGGCGGCGCACGCTGCGTGCAGCTGGCGTTTCAGGACGGAAAGCGGATTTCCGGATTTGATGGACATCGAGTGTTCTCCCTTGCCTTTATGGCTTCTTGCAAAAAATTGAACCAATTCTAAAATTGAGTCAATTCGATTTTTGTGGCAAGAGGCTGATATGAGCGGATTGCGGGCACGGCAAAAGGCGGACCGTCACAGGCGCATCATCGAGGCTGCGGCGGCACTTTTCCGCGAGGCCGGCTATGAGGGCGCCAAGATCGAGGCGATCGCCGCGCAGGCCGAAGTGTCGATCGGCACCATCTACAATTACTACCAGAACAAGGGCGACATCCTCGGCGCCATCGTCTCGCTGGAGGTCAACGAGGTGCTCAATGCCGGGCGCGGCGTGGTCGCCCGACCGCCGGCCAATGTCGGCGATGCGCTGGACACGCTGATCGGCATCTATATCGAGCACTCGCTGCACTATCTCAGCAAGGAGATGTGGCGGCAGGCAATGGCGATCTCGACGCAATTGCCCGACAGCCCGTTCGGCCAGGCTTACACCGGCCTCGACCGCTCGCTCACCGAACAGATCCGCGCGCTGATCGCCCGGCTGCAGGAGATTGGCCTGGTGCGGCAGGACATCGACGGCGCGGCGCTTGGCGAACTGATCTTCAACAACATGAACATGATGTTCATCGAATTCGTGAAACGCGAAGAGGCTAGGATACCGGAGCTGAGGGCAGCGATACGCAGGCAGAACAGGATATTGGTGGCGGCGATTGGAGTGTGAGGGAGTCAGGAGCAGGCAGGAGAAGTCGTCGCTTCGGCGTCACACGTCGTCTTACCCAAAGCTTGGCCCTTGAGTTGAGTTTGAAATCTGATACAACTTAGAGGGGCATAAAAGGGAGGGGTAAATGGGGGCGTTTTCCATCTGGCATTGGGTGATCGTGCTGCTGTTGATCGGCGTGCCTGTTTTCTTTGCTGTTCGATCAGCCGCGAAGCCGTCACAGAATCCTGAGGCTCTTGTGGGCTTCGGCGGCTGGCTGATGCTGCTGGCTATCGGTCAGACATTGTCACCGCTGCGCACACTCGCCGACTTCGCCAGCTCGGCCGACGGCTACCAGCAACTCATGATCCTCCCGAATGGCTCCCTGGCCGTGTATGGCGAGGTTGCTCTTAATCTGGCATTCCTGGCGCTTCAGCTGGTAGTGCTCGTTTCGATGCTGCGGCGAAGCCATCGCTTCCCGCAATTGTTTCTGCTTCAGTGGCTTGCGATCCCTGTCGTCTTTGTCCTGGACACGATCTGGATTGCCTCCATTCTCGGCGTTGCGGTGAACCAAGTGCTCGCAGGCAATGCGCTGGCGGCGCCGATAGCCTCGTTTGTTGGGACAGGCATCTGGGTCGCTTATGTCTACAGGTCCGTCAGGGTGCGGAATACGTTCACCAGGACGAACGTATCTGCCCAGCCAGCGAGTGCTTCATAGGGAATTGCACTCGCACCGAGCAGCATGCGACGCTCACCGATCACGGCCTGAAAGGCACGTTTGCAGGGTCAAGGGGCGGCATCTTGCCCAGCCCTGACCATCACATAGTCCTCGAAATGATACGGGCCCATTTGCACGGGTTCCAAACTCTCAATTGCAAAGCCTTGCGACTTGTAGAATACGATAGCTGTCTCATTGCGTTCGCTTACGTAAAGGGCCTGCGGGTGCTGCCTCCCGTAATGGTTCCTGATCGCCGCGATAAACCGCTTTCCGAGCCCCATGCCCCGAACGGACCGCAGCAGATAGAGTTTCTTGATCCACAGGCGTCCGTCTTTCAAGTAGGCCGACGCATAGCCAACGTCTTTCCCGTCAACCGAGGCGATCCAGTACAGGTGGCCTCGATCGCGGATGTCCGCACCAAGCGTGTCAAGCGAATACATGTCCGCTACCATTGGCGGGATCAGCTCGGCGCCAATCAGCGGCGCATAGTGCGCTGGCCAGATGACCAGGGCCAAGTCCCGGACCCGGTTGAGACCTGCCGCGTCGATCTGTGTAATGTCGGCGTTCGCCATGTCCCCAGCCCCTGTGAAATCCATTACCCCGGCTGAACATTACGCAGGGCAACCGCGCACGCAAGACGGTGTTCGTGGAAGTCCGGCGCCAAGGGTATCCTCACACAAACACCAGATAGAAGGGTCGCCTGCAAATGCACGCATTCTGCAGTATCAAACAGGCGCTAGCTCAGTAGGCCGACAACTAATCCGCAATGAATTCAATAATCAACGATGCCATCATTGCAAACGGTCGTTGTTAGGGGAATCGTGGGGTAAACTTGCCTATTCTGGGGGGAGGAAGCCCCACGCCATCCCCTCAGAACCCGGACGGGCCTAATTCCGAAGGCCCGTAGCGGCCTACCTCGCACCCCTTATCGCACTTTCGTGTATAGCAATAGAGCGATCAATATGTTTGTGTATCCTGCAGCAAAGAGGGGAGGATTGCATGCGTCTGCTTTTCTATGTCTTGTCGTGCCTGTTTGCATTGACGGGGGCCGCCTTAGCGCAAAGTGATTGCAACGCGATATTATCTGGCCTTATAAGCAATCGCACAACAATGCATGATGATAGATTTGAGTCTGACTACATTAACTGGTTAAATTCAAATGAAATGGCTACGAAAGAATCTGTTGCGAAACAGAGCGCCAACGCAGGTTTGACATTTTTGGTCGACGATATACCAGTCGATTTTTCAAGCGCTTGGGAGAAGGGCGAGACTCATAATGAAAGTTATAGCAAATCACTCGCAACTTACCTTTCCGAGCATAAAGCGGAAAGCCATAAATTTTTTGAAAAGGTTGTTGAAGCAAATTCTAGTGTCGTTTCAGCGTGGTCAAATTGTAATGACCACGGTCATCCTGGACTTTATTGCTCTGTGTCTCAGACATCAGATCCTGAGAGACTTGAGGTAAATATATTATACATACCAAACGCGGCGAGCGGAAGAACAATTGTGAAAGTAAAATCGATAGATTATGACGACAAGGTAATAAAGCCACTACGTAACTATGTCGGAATGGACATAGAATCTGCAAATCCATCAATAGTATCATTTCATCGGGTGACACACGATGGAGGACGTATAGTGATTACGACAGACCAAAAGGGGGTTAGCTGCGGTAGTACCAGCGGAATGCAATTCTTGCCTGTTGTAAAGGATTTTATTCGCGGTTGCGCTGAGGTTAAAGATGGGCAATGTGTAAAGTGCGTTGTTCCATTTTACACGGAGGGAGCTGGACCTACTGATGCAATGCCCCGAAACCTATTTTCGGCCGCTTGCTCTGAAATGCCTAAGGATCGGCCGGTTGAGATAAAAGTTACCGGAACGATTTTTATTACAGGTGCGAAAAAAGAATTGGGTTGTCGCATTACGACCCAGGTTGAATATCCCTCGGGAAATCCAATCGTAAACGATGCGACTAACAACTACTGCGAAAACTCGCTGACCTCCGACACTGGTTTTAAGCCTATGACGCAGCTGCCTTTCGCGAACCTTGCCTTGGTCCGCTGCACAAATGATACGAATAACGTCGTATGCCAAGTTAAAGGTCAGATAGAATTCTCGACGCCTTAAGCTGCGTAACGACTGGTACCGCTTTTTGGTACATGTCTGTGGCAAGGCGACGGCTCTGGGGACAGGCGTCTCTCTATTGGGCGCATATTGTAGTCTGATAGAGAGGACGACCACTCCAGGGGCCAGCGTACGGCCATCGTTGATGGCAGCGTGAGTGCCCCCTTGGATCGACCTCGCCGTAGGCGATCTGCGCGAATGGCAAACATTGCGCGGATCGTCCAAAAACTGCTCGCATCATCCTGTTGGGAAACCCGCAGCGCTCATCAATTGCCACGGCAAAAAGGGCTTTCAGCTTTTAGCACGGTTGAGCGTGCGCGATTTTGCAATATTTGCGACCGTGGCGGGCAAAATTCACAGGCTGCCACGGAAATGAATGCGCCACCCTAGTTGCGAGCTGTGGCGTCCCAACTTGGTCTATGCACTACGACCATCACTGCGAACGCTAGGAAGGTAAAGAATGGCTCTCTCTGATCGGAATGGTCTTGCAGGATTGCCTTACACCGTCGTACGGATTCGTGCAGGAGACAGAGCAAACAATAGAGCGGTCCACACCGGGACGGGATTCTTCTATCGACTGAAGGTCGATGAGAAAGATGTTCCACTGATTGTCTCCAACAAGCACGTGTTGAGCGGAAAAACGTGGATCGAATTCGATTTCGCTGCCATCGATCATCAGGGAAACCGTGTTTTCGGGCCTTCCAACAAGGTGCGGGTCGAACCTGGACAGTTGCCAATCTTTGAACACCCTGATGAAAACGTCGATTTGGCTGCGATCCCGCTCAATCCAATGATCGAAGGCTTGATAGGGGACGGCAAAAATCCACATCTTTTGCAACTTACCAAAGACAACTTCGCATTATCTCACGTCGAGGCGATCCTGCACGCTGCAACCAGCGTTCTCATGGTCGGCTTTCCAAATGGAATTATGGACGAAGCAAACAATCTTCCCGTGGTGCGACGTGGAACGCTGGCCACCCACTATCGAGCCAACTACCTCGGGCAAACTAATTTCGTGATTGATATCGCTGCTTTCGGAGGTTCATCCGGCTCACCTATTTTTGCATTTTTTGAAAGCATGATGCCCGATGGTCAGGGCAACGTAGCCCTAATTGCCGAGCCACAAATCTTCCTGATCGGCGTCCTCCACTCGGGGCCAATGATGACGGCGGAGGGTAAGATAGTTCCCGCGCCAGTCCCTACGAATTTTCAGGTCGCACGCACGGACGTGACAATACACTTAGGCTATTGCGTCAAGGCGTTTCGAATTGAAGAGATGGGGTTGGCGATCGACGCGTATGTGGCAGAGAACCCGCAAAGCATGGGTGGCGACAGAGCCACCTGAACTCCAATTTATCCCTTGCTGCACCCGACTTTGCACAATTGCACTTGTACCCCAGAGGTTACCCAAGACGGCCTGATCCAGCACCTTTTGAGTGTGGAAATGCGACTAAGTAGCTGATTTTGGTGCCCCCGGACGGAATCGAACCGCCGACCTTCGGTTTACAAAACCGCTGCTCTACCAGCTGAGCTACAAGGGCACGGCGCTCCGGTTAGCATATTTGTTGCGCCAGTAAAGACAAAACTCCGTTTTTGGACCTCAGCCGTGGTGGATGATGCTCCGAGCCTGCGTGCTGAAATCCGCGAAGGCGCTTCCTACATAACGGGGCAGGTGCAAATGCGCTGAACGGAGTGTCGCATGATACGGCTTGTCATCATTCTCCCTATCGTTGTCGTGGCATGGATGCTGCTGGTGAAGCTCATCAGTGACGTGAAGAAGGCCAATGTCGACTGGACCGGCGTCACCACGATCATCGGCTTCATCGCGCTCGCTTTCTGGCTGCGCCATATCACCGGCATGGGGTGAGAAAATAGGGAATAGGGAATGGGGGTTGCATCGTTCGGATGCGCATGGTGCCGTTTCGCTACTGCCTACTGCCTACTGCCTACTGCCTACTGCCTACTGCCTACTGCCTACTGCCTACTGCCACAAAAAATCTCCTGATCCTGTCGAACCTTTCGCTGCCCAACGCCGACTGATCCTCAGAGGCGAATGGTCGCCTCGATCAGAGATCCAGGAGATCATCATGTTCAAGCGCAGTTTCGTTTCCGGCCTCCTCGCCATCGTCGTTGCAACCGGCGCGCTCGCCAGCACCGTTCAGTCTTCGTCGGCTCATGGCATGCATCGCCATCATCATTACGACGACTACCTCTACTACCAGGATTACCCGGACTACCCGGATTACTGGTGGGTCTATGGCCACCATCACCATCACCATCATCATCGCCACCACATCATCATCTACTGAGCGCAGTCTCGCGGCGTGATTGAAGACACCAGTGCAGGAAAGGGCGGCTTCGGCCGCCCTTTTGCATGGATACGGCGCCTCCTGTCGCCGCCACGGGCGATGACGCGATTGGCGCAATGTGCCGAAGCGCACGGGTCTCGATGATCAACGCCGGCGAGGGCCGCCGCCTTTTCAGGCAGCGGATTCCTGCTTGTTCGAAAAAAATCAAAACCCCGTCGAACCTTTTTCAATGCCGCGGCGACAGATGATCAAGAGGCGGATGGATCGCCTCGGTCAACGAAGCAAGGAGATCGTCATGTTCAAGCGCACACTCGTTTCCGGCCTCATCGCCACCACCGTCGCCGCCGCCGCTTTGGTCGGCACCGTCCAGCCCTCGGCGGCTCACTCGCATCACCACGACCTCGGCATCGGCATCGCCGCCGGCGTCGGCGGTTTCGTCCTGGGCAGCCTGCTTGCCCAGCAGCAGCCGCGCACTGTCTATGTCGACGAAGATGGCGGTTCCTGGCACGTCCGCCGCTGCTTCGAGCGCTACGCGAGCTACGATCCGGATTCCGACACCTATATCGGCCATGATGGCTACAGCCACTATTGCCGGCTCTGAGGGGAGGCAGACGACAGGAAGGTGGACCAACGACAGGAAAGAGGGGTTGCTAGGCAGCCCCTCTTTGTCGTTTGAACACCGTCTTTTTCTAGAGGTGCGTCTTCGTGTCGGTGTCGAGGGTCGGCAAACCGGCCGCGCGGCAGGAGCCGCCAATTTGAAGCCGGGCTGCCTCCGTCTCGTCGCCTATCGCCACCAGTTCAAAGCTGCTTGCGGCTTCCGGATAGACCTTGGCGATGAATGGCTTGTCGCCATGGACGCCCGACGAGGCCTTGGCGCTGACGGTGCCGCAGATCACAATCTCCCGGTGGCCGTTCAGCGTTCGCTCGCCGGCGAGCATCGTCCCGAACTTGGCGGAGGCCGGATCCGGCAGGTGTTGGCGGACACCGGACGTGATGATCTCCTCCAGCGCCAGCGAGATCGGAATGGGATTGACGCGTTGGTCGCCGGCATCGGGTCGAGGTGCCGCCGCCACGCACCCGTAAAGTGAAGTCACAAGCAAAAGCTGAACCGGTTTCCTCATTCGCGCCCTTTCGCATGCATCCAGGCGCCACGGCAAGACGGTCAAATCCCATGCGGCCGGCGGTATACAGCGATTTTCGGAGCGTCTAGTCTTATCCCGGTGCCAACTGAGGGGAGGGTGGCTTGGACGAGCAGGACCCGAAAGAAGACCTGATCGAAACGGTTTTCCGCAACGGCACGGTCACCACTGTCGGCATCCTGCTGGCATTTTCGTTGGGCTTCATAACCCATTGGGCCGCCAACCCGATCCCGTGGCAGACCTACCACCTTGTCGCCGTTCTGCCGATCCTGGTCGGCATCGCCTTGCAGATGCGGGCACTGTCGCTGCTGCTCGACACAAGGTCCCTGCAGCGGCGGGTCTATGAGCGCGCCAACCGCATCTTCATGGCCGGCCTCGTCTTCACCGCCTGCGGCGTCGGCATGGCGATCCTGCTCGATTTCTTCGACATAGCGGCCAAAAGCGCGCTGCCCGGCGCGGGTTGATCAGCCGGCTTGCACGCCGCCGATCATCCGCGTCACTTCGGTTGCCGCATTGCGCACCAACGGTCCGATCTCGGCCAGCCGCTCCGGCGTCACCCGCACGGTCGGCCCCGACACCGAAACCCCGCCGATCGGTTCGCCATACTCGTTGAAGATGGCGGCGGCGACGCAACGCATGCCGGGGTGGCGCTCCTCGTCGTCGACCGACCAACCGCGATGCTTGATAACAGCCAGATCGTGGGCGAGGGCGGAGATGTCGGACAGGGTCTTGTCCGTATAGCGCTGCAGGCCCGCCTTGCGCAGGATGGTGCCGACGCGCTCCGGTTCGAGATGCGCCAGCACCGCCTTGCCGATGCCGGAAGCATGGAAGGGGCTGCGCGTGCCGGGCCGGAAGAAGGCGCGGATCGCCTGATGCGTCTCGACCTGGCTGACGAAGACCACGCAGTCATCTTCGGCGACGCCGAGATTGGCGGTCTCGCCGGTATTCTCCATCAATTCCTGCATGACGATGCGGGCGCGGTCGACCAGCTTGCGGCGGCGCAGGAACGCCGCGCCCATGCGGTAGGTCTCGACACCGATCGACCAGAGCTGGTCTGACGTATCGAACTCGACCATGCCGTGGTTCTGGAGTGTCGTCAGCATGCGGTAGGCGGTGGAGGCGGCGAGCCCGCTTTGCGCCGATATCTCGCTCAGCGACAGGCCGCTGCCTTCCGCGACAATGGCCAGGATACGCAAGGCCCGGTCGAGCGATTGCACCGAGGAAGCTTCGGCTGGACCGTTGAAGGAGCGCGGGCGCCCGCGCTGACGTTTTTCGCTGGTTTCCATGGTCGGCATTCTCGGCCGTTTCTGCCAAGATGCAATGAAAAAGTTTTTCATGAAATTTTCGGTGCAAATCCTGGAAAAGGGAAAAGGAAACAAAATCAGTTGGTAGAAGCTGTTTTCTAGAAATGAAAAAATATTCTGGAAAAATTGAAAAATTACCCGCCCGGTGACATCCTTAGCCATCCAACAATCATCTCGTGGAGGCTGGAAATGGCCAGGATGCGCGCTGTCGATGCCGCTGTTCTCGTTCTCGAAAAGGAAGGCATTTCCTGCGCCTTCGGCGTGCCGGGCGCGGCGATCAATCCGCTGTATTCCGCGATGAAGGCGAGGGGCACCATCCGCCATGTCCTTGCCCGTCACGTCGAGGGCGCCTCGCATATGGCCGAAGGCTATACCCGCGCCAAGGCGGGCAATATCGGTCTTTGTATCGGCACTTCGGGGCCGGCCGGCACCGACATGATCACCGGGCTCTATTCGGCCGCGGCCGATTCCATTCCGATCCTGTGCATCACCGGACAGGCGCCGCGCGCGCGCCTCAACAAGGAGGATTTCCAGGCCGTCGACATCGCCGCCATCGCTGCGCCCGTCGCCAAATGGGCGGTGACGGTGATGGAGCCCTATCTGGTGCCGATGGCGCTGCAGAAGGCGTTCCACTTGATGCGCTCGTCGCGCCCAGGTCCGGTGCTGATCGACCTGCCGGTCGACGTCCAGCTGGCCGAGATCGAGTTCGACATCGATGCCTATGAGCTGCTGGCGCCGTTCAAGCCGGCGATGACCCGCGCCCAGGCTGAAAAGGCGCTGGCGATGCTCAATGGGGCTGAGAAGCCGCTGATCGTCGCCGGCGGCGGCATCATCAATGCCGACGCGTCCGACCTGTTGATCGAATTTGCCGAGATTGCGGGCGTTCCGGTCATCCCGACGCTGATGGGCTGGGGCGCCATCCCCGACGACCACCGGCTGATGGCCGGGATGTGTGGACTGCAGACCTCGCACCGTTACGGTAATGCGACGATGCTGGAAGCCGACTTCGTCTTCGGCATCGGCAACCGCTGGGCCAACCGCCACACCGGCTCGGTGGACGTCTATACCAGGGGAAAAAAATTCATCCATGTCGACATCGAGCCAACGCAGATCGGCCGTGTCTTCGCGCCGGATCTCGGCGTTGTCTCGGATGCGGGTGCGGCGCTGAAGATCCTGCTCGACGTCGCCACCGAGTGGAAGACGGCGGGCAAGCTGCGCGACTGGTCGGGCTGGGCCAAGGAATGCCAGGACCGCAAGAAGACCATGAAACGCAAGACCCATTTCGACCAGGTGCCGCTGAAGCCGCAGCGTGTCTACGAGGAGATGAACAAGGCGTTTGGCCGCGACGTCACCTATGTCACCACGATCGGCCTGTCACAGATTGCCGGCGCGCAGTTCCTGCATGTCTACAAGCCGCGCAACTGGATCAATTGCGGCCAGGCCGGCCCGCTCGGCTGGACCCTGCCGGCAGCACTCGGCGTGCGCGCCGCCGATCCCGACCGCACCATCGTGGCGCTGTCGGGCGACTATGATTTCCAGTTCATGATCGAGGAACTGGCCGTCGGCGCGCAGCACAAGCTGCCCTACATCCATGTCGTCGTGAACAACGCCTATCTTGGCCTGATCCGCCAGGCGCAGCGCGGCTTCTCGATGGACTATGAGGTGAGCCTGGCCTTCGAGAACATCAACCGGACTGACGATCCGGAGGCCGGCTACGGCGTCGACCATGTCGCCGTCGCCGAGGCGATGGGCTGCAAGGCGGTCAGGGTGCGCAAGCCGGAGGAATTCGCCGGCGCCTTCAAGCAAGCGGAGCGGTTGATGAAGGAACACCAGGTTCCGGTCGTGCTCGAATTCATTCTCGAACGCGTCACCAACATCTCGATGGGCACCGAGATCGACAAGATCACCGAATTCGAGGACCTTGCCGAACGTCAGGAAGACGCGCCGACCGCGATCGTGATGCTCGACTGATTTTGTTTGAGCATCGGATTGCCCCAAAACTGGTTTCCACTTTTGGGTCCGATACTCCAGGGAGAAAAAGAATGCCGCGTTTTTCAGCCAATCTGTCGATGCTCTTTGGCGAGGACGATTTCCTCGACCGCTTCGATGCCGCCGCCCGCGCCGGCTTCAAGGGTGTCGAATATATCGGCCCTTATGATCATGCGCCCGAGGTGGTCGCCGCCCGCCTGAATAAGAACGGCCTGACCCAAGTGCTGTTCAACCTGCCTGCGGGCGACTGGGCCAAGGGCGAGCGCGGCATCGCCGTGCTGCCGGACCGCGTGCCGGAGTTCCGCCAGGGCATCGCCAAGGCGATCGCCTATGCGCAGGCGCTGGATTGCAAGCAGGTCAACTGCCTGGCCGGCATTGCGCCGCAGGGCATTGCACGGGACACGCTTGAAAATGTCTTCGCCGAAAACCTTGCCTTCGCGGCGGAGAAACTGGAGCAGGCCGGCATCAAGTTGCTGATCGAACCGATCAACACGCGCGATATCGAGGGTTTCTTCCTCAATTATTCCGACCAGGCGCTAGCGCTGATCGACCGCATCGGCTCCAAGAACCTGTTCCTGCAATACGACATCTACCACATGCAGATCATGGAGGGGGATCTCGCCCGTACCATCGAAGCGAACCTTCCCCGCATCGCGCATATCCAGCTTGCGGACAATCCCGGCCGTCACGAGCCGGGGACGGGCGAGATCAATTTTCCGTTCCTCTACGAACACATCGACCGGATTGGTTATTCCGGCTGGGTGGGTGCGGAATACAAGCCAAAGGCGGGTACGGACGCCGGGCTGGGCTGGTTTCGGGAATTAGCCGGGCAGGGCAGCGCGGCGGCTTAGCCGTCGGGAACTACCAACGTCGGCGCTGCCCTCACCCTTGCCCTCTCCCCGTGAAGAACGGGGAGAGGGCATCGCCAGCGTCGGAGCGCTTCCCTTCTCCCCGTCACTATACGGGGAGAAGGTGCCGGCAGGCGGATGAGGGGCAGCGCCAGCCTTTCGACGAAGTCGAACGAGATATTCAGGAGAACCACAATGGAAACCATAGGCTTCATCGGCCTCGGCATCATGGGCGCGCCGATGGCGGGGCACCTGCTCGATGCCGGCTATAGGGTCATCGCCAGTGACCATCGCTCGAAGCCACCAGCCGATCTTGCCGCCAAGGGGCTGAAGACTGTCACCGGCCATGCCGCCGTGGCCAAGGCGGCCGACATCATCATCACCATGGTTCCCGACACACCGCAGGTGGCCGACGTTCTGTTCGGCGACAACGGCGTTGCCGTTGGCCTCTCCGAAGGCAAGCTCGTCATCGACATGAGTTCGATCTCGCCGATCGAGACCAAGGAATTCGCAAAGAAGATCAACGAACTCGGCTGCGACTATCTCGACGCGCCGGTTTCGGGCGGCGAAGTCGGCGCCAAGGCCGCATCCCTCACCATCATGGTCGGCGGCGACGAAAAGACCTTCGAGCGCGCGAAACCCGTGTTCGAGAAAATGGGCAAGAACATCACTTTGGTCGGGCCGAATGGCGTCGGACAGACGACCAAGGTCGCCAATCAGATCGTCGTCGCACTGACCATTGAAGCCGTCGCCGAAGCGCTTGTTTTTGCATCGAAAGCCGGCGCAGACCCGGCCAAGGTCAGGCAAGCGCTGATGGGCGGGCTGGCAGCGTCGCGCATTCTCGAAGTGCATGGCGAGCGCATGGTCAAGCGCACTTTCGCGCCGGGCTTCCGCATCGAACTGCACCAGAAGGATCTCAACCTGGCGCTGGAGGGTGCGAAGGCGCTCGGCGTGTCGCTGCCCAATACATCGACCACCCAGCAGTTGTTCAACTCCTGCGCCGCTAATGGCGGGGCGAAGGAGGATCACTCGGCGCTGGTCAGGGCGCTGGAGCGGATGGCCAATTTCGAGGTCGGCGGCGAGGCGGCTGAAGTGAAGGGCAAAGCGGCATAGGCGGGAGAGGGCGGCACAATGTTCCCAGGCCGCCAGCTCTTGTCCTACACAAGAACGGGTTCCAGCGCTGTCGCTGGAACCCGTTTCTCGTTTCGAGATGTTTTGGCAGGCGGCTTGCCGCGGCTCAGCCGCGCTTCAGAAATGCCCGCGCCGCATAAAGGCTCACCGCCGCGGCGTTCGACACGTTGAGCGAGCGGATGGCGCCGGGCATGTCGAGGCGGGCCAGTGTCGTCACCGTCTCGCGCGTCTTCTGGCGTAGGCCCTTGCCCTCGGCGCCGAGTACCAGTGCTATCCTGTCGCCGGCAAAGCTGGTTTCGAGTTCCGCCTGCCCGTCCGAATCGAGCCCGATGGTCTGGAAGCCGGCCTCGTGCAGTTGGCCGAGCGCGTCGGCGAGGTTCTTCACCTCGATCTGGTCGATATGCTCCAGCGCGCCGGAGGCGGATTTCGCCAGCACGCCCGATTCTTGCGGGCTATGGCGCGCCGTGGTGATCAGCGCGCCGGCGCCGAAGGCGACCGCCGAACGCAGGATGGCGCCGACATTGTGCGGATCGGTGACCTGGTCGAGCACCAGCACCAGCCTGGTGTCGCCAAGCGCGTCGAGGCGCTTGGGCTTCAGCGGCTCGGCCTCTATCAGCACGCCCTGATGCACGGCGTCCGACCCGGTGACCTTGTCGATGTCCCTGGGTTCGACCAGTTCCGCCTTGAAGGGCAGGGCGGCAAGATCACCGATCTCGAGCCGTTCGGCGGCATTGCGTGTCACCAGCATTTTTTTGATCCGGCGGCGCGGATTGTCGAGCGCGGCTCGCACAGTGTGCAGGCCATAAAGGCGCACCAGGCCATCCCCGGCGTTTTCGCCCGGTGGTACGGGTTGGCGAGGCCTGAACGCCGGCGCGCCGCCGCTTTTCTCGTCGCGAAAGGCGCGGCGGAGCTTGGCGTAGTGGGTGTCTTTCGGGGTGTTGGAATTGTTGCTCATGGCCGGCTTCTATAGCCGTCTCCTCCCGCCAAGGATATGCCCTGTCGCCGCAGCCGGCGAACAACATCGAAAAACCCTTCCTGCGCGGTTGACACCCACTGGCCTTGCCGCCATAAGGCGCTTCGCTGATTTCGGAGAAGACAACTCGGGTCCGGATCGGCGTGAATGGCTCCGGCGGCAGACTGGAGAGGTGCCCGAGTGGTTAAAGGGGACGGACTGTAAATCCGTTAGCTTAGCTTACGTTGGTTCGAATCCAACCCTCTCCACCACTGCC
The DNA here is from genome assembly GCF_004791165.1 of Mesorhizobium sp. M8A.F.Ca.ET.218.01.1.1. Taxonomy (GTDB): domain Bacteria; phylum Pseudomonadota; class Alphaproteobacteria; order Rhizobiales; family Rhizobiaceae; genus Mesorhizobium. The sequence continues at coordinate 856,493 of NZ_SRUZ01000003.1, forward strand.
GGCCCGGAAGCCCTGAAACGTGAAAAACATCGGATCGAAAAGGTGCATCGCGCTTTTCGGGTCAATCCGGCACCCCGGGTGCCGATCACGTTGTCGTCTGGATGATCAATGTCAGCGTGCCATCACCATCGATGTTGGCGGCCACGACCTGTGAAGAGTTGAGCCCGTTCGCCCTCAGCGCCGTTGTTGCCTGAGGCGATGCGTCGATGGAGTTCTGCAGCCGCAGCAGATCTTCCGCACTTGTCTGGGTAATCACGGCTTCCGCCTGCGCTTTGATTTCCGCGGGCAGATCCTCGACGGCGACAATGGCAACACCGGTGAAATTCTGGTCGGCAGCCCCTTGCTCGGGCAGCGGTATCTGGTCCGGCTCGGGCTCCAAGGGTGTCGTCTGAGGAACGGGTGTCAGCAGAGGAACCTGCGGGCTGATGGCTTGCCCATGGAGGGGCTGCGTGACGACCACTCCGGAAAGCACGGCAACTATCATCAACATCCGCATCGTCATTCCCTGCTTTTTTCGAAACGTCGAGGACAACCCTTGTGCCGGGCGATGGTTCCGTACCACGGCAGCCGCTGCGCAATTTCAGTCGCCCGCTTGCCGCCGGAGCGGCTGGTTTGGAATCGTGCCTCCCTACGAAATCGACAATTGGTTCCAAATGCGCGATCATTGGAAAATGGGACGCCAATTGGACGACAAACTCGATTGCAAGGCTTGCGGGACGATCCAGATGGACATTCCCGACGATGCCAAGGAGTCGACGCCAATTTATTGCAGCAATTGCGGTGCCTTCCTCGGCGAATGGGGTGAATTGCAGGACGATTTCTACCGCCAGGCTCGCGGCACCGAAGCATTCGACCTGCGCGACGGGAACATTATCAAGAAGTAGGATGCGATAAACGCAACCTCCGGACTGCCCGCCGGGGTGCTAGGTCGCTATGGGAGACCGGCCCTCTATCAGCAGAGGCCCGCAGAGGTTCATAGAATGCGCGCCTTTCAGCGACCGCTGTCAGCGCATTTAGGATCCGGTCAGTCGCGTTCGGTGGCGCCGAATTCTTCCGGTTTCGCGCCTTGTCGAAGCACAGCCGCGCGATAATTTCCTTGAAGGCGTGGGCGCTTCTCCCTTCACGACAGGAGTTGACCATGAAACACCAGACACTCGACCAACTGCAGGCCGTCGCCAGGATTGAATCCTCGGCGCCACATTCGGAAATGACCCGAGAAGAGCGGATCGCGCGATGGGCCGAACTTCTCGATCAGAATCCCGAGCGATGCCTTGGCGCGTTTAGAGGGACCGAACATCTGCATCCGGAGGTACGCGCCATGGCACGCGGCGAAGGGTCGGCGATCGCTGTTGCCTTCGAAGACCCGGTGCTGCGCGCGTCGGGTCTAAGGGATGACACTTATGGCGAGGCCAAGCGCTTCTTCGAACTGAATGACTGGCAACTGCACGACATCGTTTGCGATTGTCACGTAGGCGCCACCATGAAAGCGGGGTGGGCCGCCGCTCGGGTCCGCGCGACAATTGGCGGCAACAGGTTTCTTGCCTGGTTGAGGCAAAGGATCATGTTCTGATGCGTGCCGGGCGGCTCAGGTGAGGACCGTCATCTGTTCGCGACCGCACGGTGCGACCCACCTGATCCGTCTTGTCGATCAGTCCCTGTGTTCGTGGCATAGCCGAACGGCTGCACGTTACTCCTTCTGCGTCCCGCCGGCGACGGCGGCGGCAAACGGGCACTGTGCGTCCTACAGACGGTTGGTCCTGGACGCTGTCGGGCACTTCCAACACGTGAGGCCTCACAAGAGGTTTCGCGGCTGTTGATGTGCTTTCTCAACAGTTTCGGCAGCTGATAATCGCTGCTCAGCGGTCCATTCGGCTTCAATCGCACAAGCTGGAACCTGATGCATCACCGCGCATTTCGTCTCCATTGGTAGATCGAAACGATAGCCAGGGAGAATTCGGATGCAAACTTCAGCCGCAACTTCAGGACACGACTTTCGCGAACTGACCATAGAACCGTTTGCCGGAACGGTGACGGTGCGATTTTCCGACGCCGTGGTCGCGGCCACGGAGCACGCGAAAGTTCTCAGGGAAGAGGGACAGGAGCCGACATTCTTTGTCCCTTTCGAGGACATCTATTTCGACCTTTTCGAAAAGACCAACACCACAAGCAGCTCACCGCTCAAGGGAACCGCGAGCTATTGGCGGGTCCATGCTGTCGGTAGCTCGGCCGACGACTTCATGTGGACATACGAGACGCCCGATACTGCAGCGCGGGCCATTGCAGGTCATGGCGCTTTCGATCCTCGAAAGGCGCGCATCGATGTCGACCCGATGGAGGACAAACAGCACACCCCCCATGTCATGGAATAGGATTATCTTCCATGTCGATGCCGGGCTTGGCATATGGTCCGTTGGGGCGCCGATGCATGCATGTCTGCGTGGATATGCAAAGGCTGTTTGCCGAGCCGTCGCAATGGGCGACCCCCTGGATCACCCGTGTCCTTCCTCAAATCGAGAGGCTGGTCGAAAGACGAGCGCCAGAGACCGTCTTCACGCGCTTCCTGCCCGCACAAAAGCCCGGGCAGGGCGTTGGCACATGGAAGCGCTATTATGAGCGCTGGGCCTCGATGGCGATCGAAAATATCGGGTCCGAAATGGTCGACTTGTTGCCGGCACTGGCCGCTTACTGCCCGCCGGCGGCCGTCATCGACAAGCACATATACTCGCCCTGGTTCGAAGGTCACCTCAGGGCCTTTCTGAACGAACGCGACATCGACACGCTGGTCATCACCGGCGGCGAAACCGACGTGTGCGTTCTGGCTACGGTGCTCGGAGCGATCGATTTCGGCTATCGCGTGGTTCTCGTTACGGACGCGCTGTGCAGTTCTTCCGATGCCACGCATGACGCGCTGTTGACCGTTTATCACCAACGGTTCGCACAGCAGGTGGAGACGGTCGAGATGGAGACGGTTCTCTCGAACTGGGTCTGACTTGCCGGTCGTCTGCCAGGCATTCGATGCCTACGACTTGCCTCAGCCATCGGGCCTTGCCTGCAATGTCGATTGGGTCGCGAGAGCTTCTTGACCTTCGCAACCTTGTCGAATAGCTAGGGCGTGCGTGCGCGGGTATGGTGAAATGGTATCACATGAGCCTTCCAAGCTCTTGGTGCGGGTTCGATTCCCGCTACCCGCTCCAGATTTCCAGCTACATGTCGGCAAGCCGAAACACTGCGCGGCAGGCGCGCAGCGCTTCAGGCATTGGCGTGCGCCGCGCTAGCCGTTGAACGCGGACGCGACCTGGTGCTGCTGCGGCACCTGGCCGTTCGGCGTCAGCTTGTCGACGATGCCGGGCAAGGCAGCCGATAGTTGCTTGAGCAGCTCCTGTTCGTCGAGCCCCGTCCGTTGGGCGATCTCGCGAATGACTTGCGGTCCGATCGCGTTGCCCAGCTCATTGGGGTTGATCGATTGGTTCTGCCCGGTGCCGACCCACGAGTCGGCGACATTGCCATGGCCGGCATTCTTGAGCTTGTCGAGCAGGCCGCCCAGTCCGCCGAGCAGGCCGCCGTCACCAGATGCGGTTCCGGTGGCAGTGGGATCGGCCGGCACGGGTGCTTGAGGCTGGTCCGGCTGTTCGGCGCTTCTGCCGCTCAGCATCTTTCCGACCAGCAGCGCACCGAGCGCGATCATCAGCGGTTTGGTGATGTTGCCGCCGGGAACGGCGTTGTCAAAAAGTCCCATAGTGGATCCTCCATCTGGCCAAGCCCTGCCCATCGTCAACATTGGCGCAATCGGGCGGAATTTCAAGCTGGCTTGTGGTTTTGACATTCATATGAAAATGTCGGGTTGGCGGGGGATGGAGAGGAAAAAAATGGGTATCATCAGCTGGATCATTCTCGGCGTCATCGCCGGCTTCATCGGCAGCAAGATCGTCAACAAGACCGGTCAGGGCATGATCATGGATATCGTGCTCGGCATTGTCGGTGCCATTGTCGGCGGCCTGATCTTCAGTGCCTTCGGTGCTTCGGGCGTCACCGGCCTCAACATCTACAGCTTGATCGTCGCGGTCGTGGGTGCCGTCGTGGTGTTGTGGGCCTATCATCAGTTCTCGGGCAAGCGGACCATCTAGGCGTCGGCAGACTACCAGCTCTGCCGAATCCCGAATTGCGATAATCCGCCGTCGGTGCTGCCTGCGCTCACGGCATCGGAAGCCATATGCCGGCGTGCCGCCGCGGATCAGGCGACCACGGCCAGCCGACGCTTGCGCTGGTCCAGCGACACGATGGTCAGCCCGCTGCAGACGACCAGCAGGATGCCGCAGACCGCCAGTGCATTGGGGAATTGCCCAAACACCAGCAGGCCGGAAATGACGGCCCAGACCGTGAAGCAGTAGTAGAACGGCGCTACCGCTCCGGTCGGTCCGACGCGGTAGGCCATGAAGATGAAGAAGTGGCCGAAGATCAGGAAGAAACCGGCTCCCGCCATCAGCAGCAGGTGATGCGCCTCCGGCGCCACCCAGCGCTCGGAAACCAGATGCGCGGTGCCGGCGCCGATCAGGACCACGACGACCGCCGAGATCGCCACGATCATTCCTGGCACTTCGGCGGTGATCTTGCGGCCGGCCAGATCGCGGGCGGCGGCGAATGTCGCGTTGCCGAGCGCCAGCAAGGCGTAGACCGAAATGCCTTGCATGGTCGGCTGCGCCACCATCAGCGCGCCGATGAAGCCGAGCCCGATCAGCGCCATGCGTTGGCCGCCGATACGCTCGCCAAACAGGATCGAGGATCCGACCAGCATCAGGAGCGGCGTGATCTGCCCCAGCGCGGTGGAATCGGCGATCTGCATGTTGGCGAGCGCGACGACGTAACAGAGGATCGCCGCCAACTCGAGCAGGTTCCTTCCCAGCACCCGCTTGTCGAAGATCAGAGGGACTTGCTTGCCGTAGCCGAGCGCAAACAACAGCGGAAAGCCCCACAGCGTTGCCGCGGCACCACGCAGGAAGAGCACTTCGTAGGACGGCAAGCCGGCAGTGGCGAGCTTCATCATCGTGTCGTTGACCAGATACGACCCGGTCGAGACGATCATGAACAGCGGGCCGCGAATGGCAGTCGGGATGAAATGCATCTGCGCAGGAAATCAGACGCGGATCGTCGCCGCAATGGGCTATGGACCGCCAACAAACCCGACAGTGAGGGATGTAAAGCCGCAGGAAACCCCGCATTGCTCCGTCGGCCTTCGCCCATTCCATTTTCAATGTCGCGTCCCTATATCGGTGCCATATCCCCGCAATCGGATCATGGGTTCTGGCCGAGTGAGATGGCGCCCGGGCAAAAGACGCTTGTGTTTTTTGGCCTTTCTCGCTAATCGCCCCGCATTCGACTGAACTGAAGGTCCAGGCCGTCCAAGGAAAGAGACTATGGCAAAAGGTAAATTCGAGCGCACTAAGCCTCATGTGAACATCGGCACGATTGGTCACGTCGATCACGGCAAGACGTCGCTGACGGCTGCGATCACCAAGTATTTTGGCGAATACAAGCGCTATGACCAGATCGACGCGGCGCCGGAAGAGAAGGCGCGCGGCATCACGATCTCGACGGCTCACGTCGAATACGAGACCGAGAACCGCCACTACGCGCATGTCGACTGCCCCGGCCACGCCGACTATGTGAAGAACATGATCACCGGCGCCGCGCAGATGGACGGCGCGATCCTGGTCGTGTCGGCCGCCGACGGCCCGATGCCGCAGACCCGCGAGCACATCCTGCTTGCCCGTCAGGTCGGCGTGCCGTCGATCGTGGTGTTCCTGAACAAGGTCGATCAGGTCGACGACGCCGAGCTGCTCGAACTGGTCGAGCTCGAGGTTCGTGAACTGCTGTCGAAGAACGAATTCCCCGGCGATGACATTCCGATCGTCAAGGGTTCGGCGCTTGCCGCACTCGAGGATTCGAACAAGACGATCGGCGAGGACGCGATCCGCGAGCTGATGGCTCAGGTCGACGCCTACATCCCGACGCCGGTTCGTCCGCTCGACAAGCCGTTCCTGATGCCGATCGAGGACGTGTTCTCGATCTCGGGCCGTGGCACGGTCGTGACCGGCCGCGTCGAGCGCGGCGTGGTCAAGGTCGGCGAGGAACTGGAGATCATCGGCATCCGTCCGACGACCAAGACGACCTGCACGGGCGTGGAAATGTTCCGCAAGCTGCTCGATCAGGGCCAGGCTGGCGACAACATCGGCGCGCTGCTGCGCGGCGTCGACCGTGAAGGCGTCGAGCGCGGCCAGGTTCTGGCCAAGCCGGGCACGGTGAAGCCGCACAAGAAGTTCGTGGCCGAAGCCTACATCCTGACCAAGGACGAAGGTGGCCGTCACACGCCGTTCTTCACCAACTACCGTCCGCAGTTCTACTTCCGCACGACCGACGTGACCGGCATCGTGTCGCTGCCGGAAGGCACCGAGATGGTGATGCCTGGCGACAACATCACGGTCGATGTCGAGCTGATCGTGCCGATCGCCATGGAAGAGAAGCTGCGCTTCGCCATCCGTGAAGGCGGCCGCACCGTCGGTGCCGGCATCGTCGTCACCATCAAAGAATAATCGAGACCGGCTGCTGCCGGTTCGACAAGGAAAGGGCGGCCTCGGGGCCGCCCTTTTTTCGTTTCGTGCGCTTGGCAGCGCAAGTATTGCGAGGGCCTCTCAAAGCTGTTGCAAGCGTCATGGCTGCAACTAGTATAGGTTGCACTAAGGGAGCTTTGCCAACAGTGGTTCCAAGGCGCCGTTTCGATGGGAAGGCATGGCGGTTGTGGGCACTGGTTTGCCTCGTCGTCGCCATGGCGCTGCCTATTGTGACAGCGCAAGCGGAAGATGGGCCTCCCGAAATCCCGCCGATGCGCTTCGTTGTCGTGCGCAGCAACGCTCCGGGATGCGAACCCAACTGTCCTGAATGGATATCGGCGGACGGCACCATCGCGGCGGACACGCCGTCGCTCCTCAAGCGCACGCTCAAGGCGCTCAAGGGAAGGCAATTGCCGGTGGTCGTCAATTCGCCCGGCGGTAATGTCGATGCGGCACTGGCCCTGGGCCGGATGATCCGCAAGAACAAGCTCGATATCGCCGTCGGCGTGACGGTTTTTTCCGGTTGCCAGCCGGCAATGGGCGACTGCGAGGACAGCAAGGGCAAGGGTGCCGACTATTTCGGGATGGCCTATGACGACGGAGCCATGTGCAATTCGGCCTGTCCATTGATGTTTTCCGGCGGTGTCCGCCGCGTGGTTGGAGATTACGGCTATCTCGGCGTCCACCAGATCACCACCACGTTCCACCGCGAGAGGCTGCTCTACCGGACCACGTACCGGATCGTGAACGGCAAGAAGAAGATCATCAGCACCAAGGTGGTCAGCCGTAAAAACGCAGGCAGCTACAAAACCTACGAGATGAGCGGTACTGTCGAGAAGACGCTTTCGGTGTACCTGAGGGAAATGGGTATAGGCGATGGCGTGCTGGAAATCATGAAGGCCACGCCGGCGAGCGAGATTCGTCAGATTCCGCTCGACGCCATGTTGACGATGAAGCTGGTCACCAGCCGGGACACGGTAGATCTGTTGACCACCGCAAGCCTGTGCAGGCTGGACCGGCCGGCCACGAACTGCCGGGAGGTAGCTGGACCTGCAAACAAGACGACGCCATCGGCCGCGGACAAATCCATGACTGCCGGACCCGTTCAACCGGACACCGCGAAGGCCGGCGGGGACATGCGCTTCATCGTGGTTCGCGGCAGCAACCCGCTGTGCAATCCCGACTGTCCGGAATGGATATCGGCGGAAGGTGCGATAACGAACCAGACGCCGCGGAAACTGCGGCAGTTGCTGGCCACGCTTGGCCATCGGCGGCTGCCTGTCGTCATCAGTTCACGCGGTGGCGACCTGCCCAGCGCTCTCGCAATGGGACGACTTATCCATGAAAGAAAGCTCGACATCGCCGTTGCCCGGACCGATTTCGTCGACTGCGACCCCGGCGCGTGGAATTGCCTGGCCACGGAGGGAGCCTATGCGGGGTTGACCATCGATGCCGGGGTGGAGTGTGATTCTGCCTGTGCGCTCATGGTCGCCGGCGGTGCCAGACGGCTTGTCGGGCCCCGGGCGCGGCTCAGCCTGTATCCGATGGGACAGAAGCTGGTGGTCAAGGCGTATCTCAACGAGATGGCGATCGGTCCAGCTCTGTTCGCGGCGATCGAGCGACGCTCGTCCGAGGGGCAACTTGACCCGGACACGATGCTGAAGGCTGGACTGACAACGGGACCGCAATCGGTCGACGCGCTGACCGGCTCCACGGTTTGCAAGGCCATTGCCAAGCCCGACAATTGCCAAGGCCTGCCAGCCGCCAATGCACAGGCTGATGCGCCTGCCAAGCTGTAGAGCACGGCGACGTCGGCAAACTGCCCATCGAGGCAGGTTGAGCCATGCTCGATTTCCGCTATCGTCGCGGCTGCGGGGCCGGCGAAGGATCGAGAATGAGCCAGGACGTTCCGACACTCTACGAATGGGCCGGCGGCAGCGAGGCGCTGAACCGGCTGACGCAAACCTTCTACGACAAGGTGGCAAAGGATCCGGTCGTTGGCCCGGTGTTCAAACACATGTCGCCGGATCACCCGGCCCATGTCGCCGCCTTCATCGGTGAGGTCTTCGGCGGACCGAAAACCTACAGCGAGGAATTCGGCGGCCACCGCGAAATGGTCATGCATCATCTGGGCAAGCATTTGACCGAGGAGCAGCGCCGCCGCTGGATCAATCTTCTCGCCGACGCGGCGGATCAGGTCGGCCTGCCGGACGATCCAGAATTCCGTTCCGCCTTCATGGGCTACGTCGAATGGGGGTCTCGACTGGCCAAGATGAATTCCAATCTCGGCGAGACCTGCGATCCCGAGGCCGAACCGATGCCCGCCTGGGGCTGGGGAGTGCCTGGCGGGCCGTACCGGGTGCCGGACGCAAAATAGCTTCCGCTTGCCAGGGAGGTCGATGATTGATGCCGCAAGATGCCAAGATCGTGCGCTGGCGCGAGTGGGATGGACCCGGCTTCGAACATCTTGTGCTGGGGGAGCAAGCGGGCCGGTTCCTGACCGATTCTGTCGTCATCTGCTCGGGCGAGACGCCATTTGCGGTCCGCTACCGCATTACCTGCGATGCCGGCTGGCACGCGAAGAGTGTCACGGTCGATATGATCGGCGATGGCCGGACGCTTGTCCTGGCCTCCGATGGCGATGGTCATTGGACCAGGGACGGCGTGCCGATGCCCGAGCTGGCGGGCGTGCTCGAACCCGACCTCACCGTCACGCCCTTTACCAACACGCTGCCGATCCGGCGCCTGGCGCTTTCGGCCGGGCAGAGTGCCGAGATCGCCACTGCCTTCATCGATTTCCCGGCACTCACTGTCGTGCGCAACCCGCAGCGTTACACGTGCCTCGAAGAGGGCAGGCGCTACCTCTATGAATCGCGCGCCAGCGACTTCAGGCGGGAACTGGAGATCGATGCCGAGGGGCTGGTCGTCGACTATCCCGATTTCTGGCGCAGGGGTTAAGGCATGTTTGCTTGCAAACCACTCTTTACAGAGCGTGCGGAAGCTTTTAGGAAGCGCCTGCGCCGAGGCGCACGTGTACGGGCATAGCTCAGTTGGTAGAGCGGCGGTCTCCAAAACCGCAGGTCGTAGGTTCGAGCCCTGCTGCCCGTGCCATTTTCTAAGGGAAATCAGGCACTTACAAATCGCCTTGCTGGGCGAGGAAGCCGAAACTAGCCGTACACATCTTGCACAAACTTGGACGCGCGCAGGGAGTGTCTTGCGGGTGGGCGGAAAAACACTCGATTCTGGAAGGCAAAGTTCACGTCTATCGGCGCAACGACAGCCCGATTTGGCACTGCTCGACGTTCACACGGTAGGGTCACAGGTTCGAATCCTGTACCGCCCACCAATCTTTTCAGTTGGTTAGAAGCATTCATGTCACTGAGCGAACACGGTCTCCGCCGCGAGATTGTGGGGGCTCACAGCGTCAGCACAATCTTGCCGAAGCCGCCGCCCGCTTCCACCCGGCGGTGGGCGTCTGCGGCTTCGGCGAGCGGGAATACGTGATCAATCAAGGGACGCAGTCTCCCCGCTGCGAATAGCGGCAAGGCGAGCGCCGCGAAGCGTTGGACCATGGCCCGCTTCTCTGCGGCTGTGCGTGACTTCATGACCGTGCCGACGAGACGCAGATGATTGTGCAGAACAAGATTGAGCGGAATGACAGCATCATTCTGGCCGTTCAAGATGCCTACCTGCACCAGTACCCCGCCCGGCCTCAGGCTGCGCAAATTCTTGGCGAGATAGTCGCCGCCAACAAAATCAATCACCGCATCCACTCCTGTGCCGCCTGTGCGCGCGGCAATCTCGGCTTCGAAATCGCCGGTCCGGTAATCGATGACGACATCTGCGCCAATGCTCAGCACATCATCGTGGCGGGACGCGGATGCGGTGGCATACACCACCGCTCCCGAACTATGGGCAACCTGTACAGCAGCCGAGCCGATCCCGCCCGCCGCACTATGGACAAGCACCTTTTGGCCGGTGTTGATTTGAGCCAGATTTGAAACCGCCTCGACGGCGGTAACAAAGGATTCCATCACCGCCGCCGCTTCGTGAAAGGGCATACTCTCTGGAATGGGCGCCGCCATGGCGCGATCGACGCGGGCAATCTCGCCGTAACCGCCGCCGCCGACAATCGCCATCACCCGCGCGCCAATCTCGACGTCTGTTACGGCATCGCCGACTGCAATCACCTCGCCCGCCACTTCCAACCCGAGAAGCGGACTCTCGCCGAAGTGTTGCGCGCCGTAAAAGCCGGTGCGCTGCAGGAGATCGGCGCGATTGACACCCGCCGCAGCAACCTTGACCAAAAGATCGGTGGGACGGATGTGGGGTACAGGAACCTCGGCCACATGCAGAACCTCTGCCGCACCGAACTCTTCATAGACGATAGCGCGCATGGCTCTGAACCTTATTTGCGGTTGGCAAGCGCGCGCCGGGCAATGCTGGCGGCAAACATAGGGGTTTCGCGGCTGTTGTGATCGCCACCCGCGTCTTGGCGTGCCTTGGCGGCATCTTCATAGGAGAGGCCATGTTCAGCGAGGAAAGCCATGAACACATCGGTGGGATGCGCAGTGACGCGATTGGTGTAGCGGGTGCGCCCGTCGTCCATGGCTTCAGCGATCAATTCCCACACCACATTGACCTGGGTGCGGCCATTGGCGGTGAAGACATCGGAGATCGAATTCATCCGGCAATAGTTCTTCTCGGCAACCTCGGCGATATAATGCTGGACGACCAGGCCCGAGCCGATTTGCTCGACATTGATGGACATGCGGCGACCATCATCCGTCGTGGTAACACCGGCCGCGATATGGTCAGGAACGCAGCAGCGCTGGTATTCGGCTTCCGGCAGGGTGAACAGCCAATCGGCGATGTCGATAGCCTCTAGCGGCACATCGATCTCGGCGCTATAGGCAGACTGCGACAGAATACGGTCTTCGAGAACGGCAACCATGTGTTTTTCCTTCGGTTTTGGGGGCGGAAGCATCCCGCCCGACGCGAGAAAATATGCGCTGCCGGTGCGCCGATGATAATGTCCGCTGTCTTTCAAACCGTTTTGCGCTGGCCGCACAAATGACCGATCCTCGTTTCGCCGAGCAGATGGCCATTTTTGTCGATGTCGTCCGCGGCGGCAGCTTCTCCAGTGCAGCGCGGCGCCGGGCGGTGACCCCATCCGCCATCATGCGTCAGATCGGAGCCATGGAGGAGAGCCTGGGCGTACCGCTCCTCATCCGCTCCACTCGCGCCTTGGCGCTGACCGATGCCGGTCAAAGGCTGTTCGAGCGCGCGCAGCATCTTCTGGATGCGCTGGCCGATACACGGGCGGAAATCGCTGCCTTTGATGGCGCAATAGCAGGGGTGGTGCGGATAGCCTGCTTTCCTACATTCGGGAGGCGCTATGTAATTCCGGCCCTTGGATCGTTGATGGCAGAGCACTCCGCTATCACGGCAGAAATTGATCTCACTGAAAAACTCGCCGATCCTGTTGCGGACCGTTTCGATGCCGTGATCCGCATCGGCGAATTATCCGACAGCAGCTTGATCGCCACCAAACTCGCCGACCAGAAGCGGCTTCTGGTCGCTAGTCCTTCTTATTTGGACAGCAAAGGGACGCCTGCGGACGTGGCCTCGCTCTCAAAACATGCGCTCATCGACAAACTGCATGGCGCTGACCTTCTCGGCTGGAGCGATGTGCTGGGCCGCCCTGCGGGTAGCGATGCGCTGGACAGAGTTGCTTTTCGCTCGGACGATTTCGAGGCCATGCGCTTGGCCACACTCGTAGGCATGGGTATTGGCCTATTGGCGGACTGGGTTGTTGGTCCAGACGTGCGAAGCGGAGCGCTGATCCGCCTTGGCCTTGGCGGCGAGAGTTGGAACAGGCGCCCCACCGGCATTTATCTACTGCGGGCACTCGCCAAGCCATCCGCAAAACTTGGTGCGTTCATGACAGCATTGCGCAAACAGATCGGGACGCCGCCGACTTGGGAGCAGTAACGCGCCTGTAGACGCAACACTCTGATTTCAGAACATAGCTTTCGTTCACGTTCCAATCCCGGCCTATCCGGCGAGCGCCATTTGGCAGCCGTTCATGCGGAATTCGCATCGGCTTACAGGAGGGCTATAGCGTAGACGTAGCTCTCATCATCATCCGGCGCGGTGCGCCAAGTTCTTCAAATAGTTACCTAGGCAACCCTTGTCATTGACCAAACGATCTTCACCACGCTGGATGATGTGGTGAAGGCGCTCACATCGGGCATGCCAACGACATTGCCGGACTTTGAGGGCAAGCTGTCGGGAAAGCTTGCGCCCGCCGTGTCCCTTCTACTTCCCGCCCCACCGATCGTGCCGCCAGGATTTACTGAACGCGCCGCGTAGCAGGCATTTGGATTGACGATTTCTTACACAAATCTTTGCACATCGAATGCCGATATGTCGTAAATTGCTGGTAAAACAATCGGATGAGTGAAGGCTATTCGGTCTCCAAAACCGCAGGTTCGAGCCCTGCTGCCCGTGCCATTTTCCAAGATGGCATCACAACGATTTTTGCGGGCTGCCTTTGAAAATCGGCGACCCGCTTGCCATATTAGCCCGATTGGGGCATAAGGGCGCCATAGCCGGGACGGAACGACTGGATGGTTCCGAGGCGGCGTTTGGTCATAAAGCGGACACTTGCCACTTGCGTGGATCAAGAATCGGTTTTATGTAGATGGAACAGACACGCGACGCGTGAAGCTGGGAAGCCGGCTTTACGCGTCTGATTTGCATGGGCGAAATGATTGCGCTGATTCGGCGCGAGGTTGGGCTCAGGCGGCACGTCCCGGTCAGCGGGATCATCCAGGGGGCCCGGCCAACGGGTCTTGAAGACAGGCGGCATATGGCTTCGAAAACCACAAATCCTTTCGTCTTTCTCCAGCAGGTGCGCGCGGAGACAGCCAAGGTGACTTGGCCGTCGCGTCGCGAGACGATGATCTCGACGGTCATGGTCCTGGCTTTTGCTGTGATCGCGATGATCTTCTTCTTCACCGCCGATCAGCTCATGGGCCTCGCGGTCGAGCAGATTCTGGGCATTGGACGCTAAGTCCGGCGATTACGGAGAAGTCGTAAAAATGGCTACGCGCTGGTACATCGTCCACGCCTATTCGAACTTCGAGAAGAAGGTCGCCGAGGACATCGAGAACAAGGCCAAGCAGAAGGGCCTGTCTGCCGATATCGAGCAGATCGTGGTGCCGACCGAGAAGGTCGTCGAGGTTCGTCGCGGCCGCAAGGTCGACGCCGAGCGCAAGTTCTTCCCGGGCTATGTGCTCCTGAAGGCCAACCTGACCGACGCCGTGTTCTCGCTGGTCAAGAACACGCCGAAGGTCACCGGGTTCCTCGGGGACTCCAAGCCGGTGCCGATCACCGAGGCGGAAGCGCAGCGCATCCTGAACCAGGTGCAGGAAGGCGTCGAGCGGCCGAAGCCCTCGGTCACCTTCGAGATCGGCGAGGCGATCCGCGTTTCGGATGGTCCCTTCGCGTCGTTCAACGGTTTCGTCCAGGAAGTGGACGAGGAGCGGGCACGGCTCAAGGTGGAAGTTTCGATCTTCGGGCGCGCCGTGCCTGTCGATCTGGAATTCGGACAGGTCGAAAAGGGCTGATCCGAAATCCCTGGCGTCGGTTCGGCGGTCAGGGGAGGCGGCGCGGAAGCGCGTGGCCTGAGAACGGTGGGAGGCGAAGGCGGCTTTAGCCGGCCGCAAGAACCGCACCACCAGACTGCAACCGCCGGTGTTTCCCATAGTGGGGCCGGCATAGACTAAGGCAGGAAAAGAGATGGCTAAGAAAATTGCAGGCCAGCTCAAGCTCCAGGTCTCCGCGGGATCGGCTACGCCGTCGCCCCCGATCGGCCCGGCGCTTGGTCAGCGCGGCATCAACATCATGGAGTTCTGCAAGGCGTTCAACGCGCAGACCCAGGAAATGGAAAAGGGATCGCCGGTTCCGGTCGTCATCACCTATTACCAGGACAAGTCGTTCACCTTCGTCATGAAGACGCCGCCGGTGAGCTACTTCCTGAAGAAGGCCGCGAACCTGAAGTCGGGCTCGAAGGAGCCGGGCAAGGTCAAGGCTGGCACCGTTTCGCGCGACAAGGTTCGCGAAATCGCGACCGCCAAGATGAAGGATCTGAACGCGAACGACGTCGAAGCGGCCATGCGTATGGTCGAGGGCTCCGCCCGCTCGATGGGTCTGGAAGTGGTGGGCTGAGATCATGGCAAAGATTGCAAAGCGAGTTTCGAAGACCCGTGAAGGCATCGATCCCAACAAGGCTTACGCGCTCGCTGACGCGCTGAAGCTGCTCAAGGATCGTTCCTCGGTCAAGTTCGACGAGACCGTCGAAGTCGCCATGAACCTCGGCGTCGACCCGCGTCATGCCGACCAGATGGTCCGCGGCGTGGTCAACCTGCCGAACGGTACCGGCCGCTCGGTCCGCGTCGCCGTGTTCGCCCGTGGTGACAAGGCTGAAGAGGCCAAGGCCGCCGGCGCCGACATCGTCGGTGCCGAGGATCTGGTCGACATCGTCCAGAAGGGCACGATCGATTTCGATCGCTGCATCGCCACGCCGGACATGATGCCGCTCGTCGGCCGCCTCGGTAAGGTGCTCGGCCCGCGCGGCATGATGCCGAACCCGAAGGTCGGCACCGTCACCACCGATGTCGCCGCGGCCGTCAAGGCCTCCAAGGGTGGCGCGGTCGAGTTCCGCGTCGAGAAGGCCGGCATCGTTCATGCCGGCGTCGGCAAGGTCTCGTTCGACGTCAAGGCGCTGGAAGAGAACATCCGTGCCTTCGCCGATGCGGTGACCAAGGCAAAGCCGGCTGGCGCCAAGGGCAACTACGTCAAGAAGGTGTCTGTCACCTCGACGATGGGCCCGGGCCTCAAGCTCGACGTCTCGACGCTCGCCGCGTCCTGATTAGACCATTTGGATCGGCCTCGCGAAGGCTGATCCGTGACTGAATTCCGGGCCTTGGATTTATCCTGGGCCCGGTACCGGAAGCCGGAAGGCTTCCGGACATCCTGTCCGAGATTGCGGGCGGCCCGAGTCTTGATTCAAGAGGAGGGCCTTAATTCATGTGGGCCTGCATGAGACGGGTGAAAACCGGACAACGGAGCGACAAGCTCCAATGAAAGGTTCGAACCGTGTTTGCCTTTTGTCTGCGCATCGCCGGCTTGACCGTCGATGTGGCGAAAGGGGGCAGGATCCTCGAGCGTCGTTCGGGAGATCCGTTACTGGATGGCCCGGCCGGCAAAAAGGCAACCCGACGCCTGTCCTCGCAAATGGGAATGTTCCCATTGACGGGGCAGGGGTCAACTGGAGATAGGCAGTGGACAGAGCGGAAAAACGCGAACTCGTCACGGGCCTGAATGATGCGTTTTCGGGCGCAGGTTCAGTCGTCGTGGCCCACTATGCCGGTATCACCGTCGCGCAAATGAACGACCTTCGGTCGAAAATGCGCGCCGCCGGTGGCACCGTTAAAGTCGCGAAGAACCGTCTCGCCAAAATCGCTCTTCAGGGCACGGACTCCGCATCGATCATCGACCTGTTCAAGGGACAGACGCTGATCGCCTATTCGGAGGATCCGATTGCGGCGCCGAAGGTCGCGTCCGATTTCGCCAAGGGGAATGACAAGCTCGTCATTCTCGGCGGCGCAATGGGCACCACCTCGCTCAACGCCGACGGTGTGAAGGCACTCGCCACACTTCCGTCGCTCGATGAGCTGCGCGCCAGGCTGGTTGGCATGATCGCCACGCCGGCAACCCGGATCGCCCAGATCGTCAATGCGCCAGCGGCCTCGGTCGCGCGCGTCATCGGCGCTTACGCCCGGAAGGACGAGGCGGCATGAGGCCGTTCCTCGCTATCAAAAACACACGTTCGAACCTAACGAAGGAATACAACAATGGCTGATCTCGCAAAGATCGTAGACGACCTTTCGAAGCTGACCGTCCTCGAGGCGGCTGAGCTGTCGAAGCTTCTGGAAGAAAAGTGGGGCGTTTCGGCTGCTGCTCCGGTCGCGGTTGCCGCTGCTGGCGGCGCTGCCGCTGCTGCTGCCCCTGTCGAGGAAAAGACGGAATTCGACGTCGTCCTCACCGACGCCGGCGCTCAGAAGATCAACGTCATCAAGGAAGTCCGCGCCATCACCGGTCTTGGCCTCAAGGAAGCCAAGGACCTGGTCGAAGCGGCTCCGAAGCCGGTCAAGGAAGGCGTTTCCAAGGCCGACGCCGACAAGTTCAAGGCGCAGCTGGAAGCAGCCGGCGCCAAGGTCGACCTGAAGTAAGCGTAAAAGCGGCGGGCGGCCTCGCGCCGTCCGCCACTCCCTTGGGTGACCAGGGAGGCTGCGTGACGCGAGATGTACGAAAACCTCTTTCCTGAGGGCCGTAAACCGGCCTTCAGGAAACGGGTTTTCTCCCGTTTTAGCCGGTAGCCGCCAAGTGATTGGAAAAGGCGGCCGGAGAACAGACAGAGAGCCGCCGGCCAGGTGGCTCAGTATGCAAGACGAGCCGCGGCGAGGTTCGTCCCGAGTTTAGAGCTAAGGAGCGACGATGGCCCAGACCCAGACTTTCAATGGCCGCAGACGCGTACGCAAGTTTTTCGGGAAGATCCCGGAAGTTGCGGAGATGCCGAACCTCATCGAGGTTCAGAAGGCATCCTATGACCAGTTCCTGATGGTGGACGAGCCCAAGGGCGGACGTCCCGACGAAGGGCTGCAGGCTGTTTTCAAGTCGGTCTTCCCGATCTCCGATTTTTCCGGCTCTTCCATGCTGGAGTTCGTGAAGTACGAGTTCGAAGGACCGAAATTCGACGTTGACGAATGCCGTCAGCGCGACCTGACCTATGCCGCGCCGCTGAAGGTGACGCTGCGCCTCATCGTGTTCGATATCGACGAGGATACCGGTGCCAAGTCGATCAAGGACATCAAGGAGCAGGACGTCTACATGGGCGACATGCCGCTCATGACCTTGAACGGCACCTTCATCGTCAATGGCACCGAGCGCGTCATCGTCTCGCAGATGCATCGCTCGCCGGGCGTCTTCTTCGATCACGACAAGGGCAAGTCGCACTCGTCGGGCAAGCTTCTGTTTGCCGCCCGTGTCATCCCCTATCGTGGCTCGTGGCTTGACATCGAGTTCGATTCCAAGGACGTCGTCCACGCCCGCATCGACCGCCGCCGCAAGATCCCCGTGACGTCGCTGCTGATGGCGCTCGGCATGGACGGCGAGGAGATACTGTCGACCTTCTACAACAAGATCACCTACAAGCGCGCCGGCGACCATTGGCGCATTCCGTTCAACGTCGAGCGTTTCCGCGGCCTCAAGGCCGTCGGCGACCTGGTCGATGCCGACACCGGCGAGATCGTCGTCGAGGCGGGCAAGAAGATCACCGCCCGCCAGGCGCGTCAGCTCGGCGAGAAGGGCCTCAAGGCGATCAAGGCGACCGACGAGGATCTGCTCGGCAACTACCTGGCCGAGGACATCGTCAATTATGCCACCGGTGAGATTTTCCTCGAGGCCGGCGACGAGATCGACGACAAGACGCTCAAGGTGCTGCTCGGCACCGGCGAGCAGGAGATCCAGGTCCTCGACATCGACCATGTCAATGTCGGCGCCTATATCCGCAATACGCTCGCCGTCGACAAGAACGAGAGCCGCCAGGACGCGCTGTTCGACATCTACCGTGTCATGCGCCCGGGCGAGCCGCCGACGCTTGAGACCGCCGAAGCCATGTTCAACTCGCTGTTCTTCGACAGCGAGCGCTACGACCTGTCCGCCGTTGGCCGCGTCAAGATGAACATGCGCCTGGAGCTCAAGGCCGAGGACACCGTGCGCGTGCTGCGCAAGGACGACATCCTGGCCGTGGTCAGGACGCTGGTCGAACTGCGTGACGGCAAGGGCGAGATCGACGACATCGACAATCTCGGCAACCGCCGCGTGCGTTCGGTCGGCGAGCTGATGGAAAACCAGTACCGCGTCGGCCTGCTTCGCATGGAGCGCGCGATCAAGGAACGCATGTCCTCGATCGAGATCGACACCGTCATGCCGCAGGACCTGATCAACGCCAAGCCGGCGGCCGCCGCCGTGCGCGAGTTCTTCGGTTCCTCGCAGCTGTCGCAGTTCATGGACCAGACCAATCCGCTGTCGGAGATCACCCACAAGCGTCGTCTCTCGGCGCTTGGACCGGGCGGTCTGACCCGCGAGCGTGCCGGCTTCGAAGTGCGCGACGTGCACCCGACGCATTACGGCCGCATCTGCCCGATCGAGACGCCGGAAGGCCCGAATATCGGTCTGATCAACTCGCTGGCGACTTTCGCGCGCGTCAACAAGTACGGCTTCATCGAAAGCCCCTACCGCAAGATCGTCGACGGCAAGCTGACCAATGAGGTCGTCTATCTCTCGGCGATGGAAGAGGCCAAGCACCATGTCGCGCAGGCCAATGCCGAGCTCGACAAGAACGGCGGCTTCGTCGACGAGTTCGTCATTTGCCGCAGCGCCGGCGAAGTGATGATGGCGCCGCGCGAAAACGTCGACCTGATGGACGTGTCGCCCAAGCAGATGGTGTCTGTTGCCGCGGCGCTCATCCCGTTCCTCGAGAACGACGACGCCAACCGCGCTCTGATGGGCTCGAACATGCAGCGTCAGGCCGTGCCGCTGGTGCGCGCCGAAGCGCCGTTCGTCGGCACCGGCATGGAGCCGATCGTCGCCCGTGACTCGGGCGCCGCCATCGGCGCCCGCCGCGGCGGCATCGTCGACCAGGTGGACGCGACGCGTATCGTTATCCGCGCCACCGAGGATCTCGACCCGGGCAAGTCCGGCGTCGACATCTACCGGCTGATGAAGTTCCAGCGTTCGAACCAGAACACCTGCATCAATCAGCGTCCGCTGGTGCGCATGGGTGATCGGGTCAACAAGGGCGACATCATCGCCGACGGTCCGTCGACCGAACTCGGTGATCTGGCGCTCGGCCGCAACGTGCTGGTCGCGTTCATGCCTTGGAACGGCTACAACTACGAGGACTCCATCCTCTTGTCCGAGCGCATCGTCGCCGACGACGTCTTCACCTCGATCCACATCGAGGAGTTCGAGGTCATGGCGCGCGATACCAAGCTCGGTCCCGAGGAAATCACGCGCGACATTCCCAACGTCTCGGAAGAAGCGCTGAAGAACCTCGACGAAGCCGGCATCGTCTATATCGGCGCCGAAGTTCAGCCGGGCGACATCCTGGTCGGCAAGATCACGCCGAAGGGTGAAAGCCCGATGACGCCGGAAGAGAAGCTTCTGCGCGCCATCTTCGGCGAAAAGGCTTCCGACGTGCGCGACACTTCCATGCGCATGCCTCCGGGCACCTTCGGCACCGTCGTCGAGGTGCGCGTGTTCAATCGCCACGGTGTGGAGAAGGACGAGCGCGCCATGGCGATCGAGCGCGAGGAGATCGAACGCCTCGCCAAGGACCGTGACGACGAACAGGCGATCCTGGACCGCAACGTCTACGCGCGTCTTTCCGACGTTCTCGTCGGCAAGGAAGCGATTGCTGGACCGAAAGGCTTCAAGAAGGGCTCGACGCTGTCCAAGGACACGCTCGACGAGTACCCGCGTTCGCAGTGGTGGCAGTTTGCGGTGGAGAACGAAAAGCTCCAGAGCGAACTGGAAGCCCTGCGTGGCCAGTACGACGATTCCAAGAAGGCGCTCGAACAGCGTTTCATGGACAAGGTCGAGAAGGTGCAGCGCGGCGACGAAATGCCTCCGGGCGTCATGAAGATGGTCAAGGTCTTCGTGGCGGTGAAGCGCAAGATGCAGCCCGGCGACAAGATGGCCGGCCGTCACGGCAACAAGGGTGTCGTGTCGCGCATCGTTCCGGTCGAGGACATGCCTTTCCTCGAGGACGGCACGCATGCCGATATCGTGCTCAACCCGTTGGGTGTGCCGAGCCGCATGAATGTCGGCCAGATCCTGGAAACGCATCTGGGCTGGGCTTGTGCCGGCATGGGCAGGAAGATCGGCGAGCTGATCGACACGTATAAGGCTGCCGGCGACATCAAGCCGCTGCGCAAGACGTTGGAAAGCTTCATGCCCGCCAACGACCGCAACGAACCGGTCCGCGAGTATGACGACGAGAGCATCGTTCGCCTCAGCGAGCAGATGCGCCGCGGCGTCTCCATCGCGACCCCGGTGTTCGACGGCGCGCATGAGGCTGACATCAACATCATGCTGGAGCAGGCGGGCCTGCACACCAGCGGTCAGTCGCAGCTCTATGACGGCCGCACCGGCGAGCCGTTCGATCGCAAGGTGACGATGGGCTATATCTACATGCTCAAGCTTCACCACCTGGTGGACGACAAGATCCACGCGCGTTCGATCGGTCCGTACTCGCTCGTCACCCAGCAGCCGCTGGGCGGCAAGGCGCAGTTCGGCGGCCAGCGCTTCGGCGAGATGGAGGTCTGGGCGCTGGAAGCCTACGGCGCCGCCTACACGCTGCAGGAAATGCTGACGGTGAAGTCGGACGACGTCGCCGGCCGCACCAAGGTCTACGAGGCGATCGTGCGTGGCGACGACACGTTCGAGGCAGGCATTCCCGAGAGCTTCAACGTGCTCGTCAAGGAAATGCGGTCTCTCGGCCTCAATGTCGAATTGGAGAACACCAAGCTCGACGACAACCCTGTCCGGCTGCCCGACGCGGCCGAGTAAACAAGACATCCGGTCGCGAGAGAGGCTCCCGCGACCGGATGCTTCGATTTCTTCGGCCGGTGGGCCGACCACTCAGCGGGCGTTTGGCCCGCGTTAGATGCAAGGGGTTTTCGAGGACCCCGAAAAGGAGAACGGCATGAACCAAGAGGTCATGAATCTCTTCAATCCGCAGGCGCCGGCGCAGGTGTTCGATTCCATCCGGATATCGCTCGCCAGCCCTGAGAAGATTCTGTCCTGGTCGTTCGGCGAGATCAAGAAGCCGGAGACCATCAACTACCGCACCTTCAAGCCGGAGCGTGACGGTCTGTTCTGCGCGCGCATTTTTGGCCCGATCAAGGACTATGAGTGCCTGTGCGGCAAGTACAAGCGCATGAAGTACAAGGGCGTCATCTGCGAGAAGTGCGGCGTCGAAGTCACGCTGTCGCGCGTCCGCCGCGAGCGCATGGGCCATATCGAGCTGGCGGCACCGGTCGCCCATATCTGGTTCCTGAAGTCGCTGCCCTCGCGCATCGGCACGCTGCTCGACATGACCCTTAAGGACATCGAGCGCGTCCTCTACTTCGAGAACTACATCGTCACCGAACCTGGCCTCACCGCGCTGAAGGAGCACCAGCTGCTCAGCGAGGAAGAGTACATGATCGCCGTCGACGAATATGGCGAGGATTCCTTCACCGCCATGATCGGCGCCGAGGCCATTCATGACCTTCTGGCCGGCATGGATCTGGAGAAGATCGCAGGCGACCTGCGTTCGGAACTGGCTTCGACCACGTCCGAGCTGAAGCAGAAGAAGTATCTGAAGCGTCTCAAGGTCGTCGAGAACTTCATGGAGTCCGGCAATCGTCCGGAATGGATGATCATGAAGGTCGTTCCGGTGATCCCGCCGGACCTGCGCCCGCTGGTTCCCCTGGACGGCGGCCGCTTCGCCACGTCCGACCTGAACGATCTCTATCGCCGCGTGATCAACCGCAACAACCGCCTGAAGCGGCTGATCGAACTGCGCGCCCCCGGCATCATCGTGCGCAATGAAAAGCGCATGCTGCAGGAAGCCGTCGATGCGCTGTTCGACAACGGCCGTCGAGGCCGCGTCATCACCGGTGCCAACAAGCGTCCGCTGAAGTCGCTGTCCGACATGCTCAAGGGCAAGCAGGGCCGGTTCCGTCAGAACCTGCTCGGCAAGCGCGTCGACTATTCCGGCCGTTCGGTCATCGTCACCGGTCCGGAGCTCAAGCTGCATCAGTGCGGCCTGCCGAAGAAGATGGCGCTCGAACTGTTCAAGCCCTTCATCTATGCCCGCCTCGACGCCAAGGGTTACTCCTCGACCGTCAAGCAGGCGAAGAAGCTTGTCGAGAAGGAGCGTCCGGAAGTCTGGGATATCCTCGACGAGGTCATCCGCGAGCATCCGGTCCTGTTGAACCGCGCGCCGACGCTGCACCGCCTCGGCATCCAGGCGTTCGAGCCGATCCTGATCGAAGGCAAGGCGATCCAGCTTCACCCGCTGGTCTGCACGGCCTTCAACGCCGACTTCGACGGCGACCAGATGGCCGTTCACGTGCCGCTGTCGCTGGAAGCGCAGTTGGAAGCCCGCGTGCTGATGATGTCGACCAACAACATCCTGCACCCGGCCTCCGGCGCGCCGATCATCGTGCCGTCCCAGGACATGGTCCTGGGTCTCTACTACCTCTCGATCGTCAACCAGAACGAGCCGGGCGAGGGCATGGTGTTTGCCGATATGGGCGAGCTCCAGCACGCGCTCGAGACCAAGGCCGTGACCTTGCACGCCAAGATCAAGGGTCGCTTCCGCACGGTCGACGCCGAAGGCAAGGTCGTGTCGAAGATCCATGACACCACGCCTGGCCGCATGATCATCGGCGAACTTCTGCCGAAGAACGTCAACGTGCCCTACGAGACCGCCAACCAGGAGATGACCAAGAAGAACATCTCCAAGATGATCGACACCGTCTACCGCCATTGCGGTCAGAAGGAGACGGTCATTTTCTGCGATCGCATCATGGCGCTCGGCTTTGCTCATGCGTGCCGTGCCGGCATCTCGTTCGGCAAGGACGACATGCTGATCCCGGACACCAAGATCAAGCTGGTGTCGGACACCGAGGCTTTGGCCAAGGAGTACGAGCAGCAATACAATGACGGTCTGATCACGCAGGGCGAGAAGTACAACAAGGTCGTCGACGCCTGGGCCAAGTGCTCGGAAAAGGTCGCCGACGAAATGATGGCCCGCATCAAGGCGGTCGAGTTCGAGGACAATGGCCGTCAGAAGCCCATGAACTCGATCTACATGATGTCGCACTCCGGTGCGCGCGGCTCGCCCACCCAGATGCGCCAGCTTGCCGGCATGCGCGGCCTGATGGCCAAGCCCTCGGGTGAAATCATCGAGACGCCGATCATCTCGAACTTCAAGGAAGGCCTGACCGTGCTCGAGTACTTCAACTCGACCCACGGTGCCCGCAAGGGTCTGGCCGACACCGCCTTGAAGACGGCGAACTCGGGTTACCTCACCCGTCGTCTGGTCGACGTGGCGCAGGACTGCATCGTCAACTCCGTGGATTGCGGCACCGACAAGGGCCTCACCATGCAGCCGATCGTCGATGCCGGTCAGGTCGTCGCTTCGGTTGGCCAGCGCGTGCTGGGCCGTACATCGCTCGACGACATCACCCATCCGGTGTCGGGCGAAGTCCTGGTCAAGGCCGGAACGCTGATGGACGAGCGGGACGTGGAACAGATCGAAAAGGCCGGCGTGCAGTCGGTCCGCATCCGCTCGGCCCTGACCTGCGAAGTCAGGATCGGCGTCTGCGCGGTCTGCTACGGACGCGATCTGGCCCGTGGCACCCCGGTCAACCAGGGCGAAGCCGTCGGCGTCATCGCGGCGCAGTCGATCGGCGAGCCGGGTACGCAGCTCACCATGCGTACCTTCCACATGGGCGGTACCGCGCAGGTGGTGGACTCTTCGTTCCTTGAAGCCTCGTATGAGGGCAAGGTCGAGATCCGCAACCGCAACGTGGTGCGCAACTCGGACGGCCAGCAGATGGTCATGGGCCGCAACATGGCGGTGCTGATCCTCGACGAGGCCGGCAAGGAGCGTGCAACGCACCGTGTCACCTATGGTTCGCGCATCTTCGTGGACGATGGCGACAAGGTGAAGCGTGGCCAGCGTATCGCCGAGTGGGATCCCTATACCCGTCCTGTCCTCACTGAAATCGAGGGCAAGGTGTCGTATGAGGATCTGGTCGACGGTATTTCCGTCCAGGAAACGGCCGACGAGTCGACCGGCATCACCAAGCGTGAGGTCATCGACTGGCGTTCGACGCCGCGCGGCAACGACCTCAAGCCTGCGATTGCCATCCTGGACACCAAGGGCAAGGTCGGCAAGCTATCGAAGGGCGGCGATGCCCGCTTCCTGCTCTCGGTCGAGGCCATTCTCTCGGTCGAGCCGGGTGCCCAGGTTCGCCCCGGCGACGTGCTGGCGCGTATCCCGATGGAAAGCGCCAAGACCAAGGACATCACCGGCGGTCTGCCGCGTGTTGCCGAACTGTTCGAGGCACGTCGTCCGAAGGATCACGCCATCATCGCCGAGATCGACGGCACGATCCGCTTCGGCCGCGACTACAAGAACAAGCGTCGCATCATTATCGAGCCGCATGACTCGACGCTCGAGCCGGTCGAATACCTGATCCCGAAGGGCAAGCCGTTCCATCTCCAGGACGGCGACGTCATCGAGAAGGGCGACTACATCCTCGACGGCAATCCGGCGCCGCACGACATCCTGGCGATCAAGGGCGTGGAGGCGCTTGCGTCCTACCTCGTCAACGAGATCCAGGAAGTCTACCGTCTGCAGGGCGTGTCGATCAACGACAAGCACATCGAGGTGATCGTTCGCCAGATGCTGCAGAAGGTCGAGATCACCACGCAGGGCGACTCGACCTACATCCCGGGCGACCACGTCGACGTGATCGAACTGGAAGAGGTCAACGAGCGCCTGGTCGAGGACGGCAAGAAGCCGGCTGAAGGCCAGCCGGTGCTCTTGGGCATAACCAAGGCTTCGCTGCAGACGCCGTCCTTCATCTCGGCCGCCTCCTTCCAGGAGACGACCAGGGTGCTGACGGAGGCCGCGGTTGCCGGCAAGACCGACATGCTGCAGGGCTTGAAGGAAAACGTCATCGTCGGCCGGTTGATCCCGGCCGGTACCGGCGGCACGATGAGCCAGATCCGGCGCATTGCCACCTCGCGCGACGAACTCATCATCGACGAGCGCCGCAAGGCCTCCGGTGTTGAAGTGGCCGAGCCGATGCTCGCCGACATGACAACCGCCGCGCAGTAAGCGCGACGGCAAGAAATCTCAGGCAACAGAAGCCGTCGGGGCAACCCGGCGGCTTTTTCGTTTCAACGATCGGAGGAAAGCAGATGAGCACGAAGACCTGGACGGCTGTCGACGACTACATCGTCTCCTCGCTCTTCGAGGCGGATCCCGTTCTCGACGCGGTTCTGGCGGCCAACCGCGACAATGGCCTGCCGGCGATCGATGTCTCGGCGGCGCAAGGAAAACTGCTCTCGCTGCTGGCGCGCATCGGCGGCGCGAAAAAGGCGCTCGAGATCGGCACGCTGGGCGGCTATTCGACCATCTGGATGGCGCGGGGACTGCCCGCCGACGGCAAAGTCGTGACGCTCGAACTCGATCCGCATCATGCCAAGGTCGCACGCTCGAATTTCGAGCGGGCAGGGGTAGCGGACCGGGTGGAACTGCGCGTCGGTCCGGCGCTCCAGTCGCTTGCCGCACTCGGCAATGAGAATGCCGGCCCGTTCGATCTGATCTTCATTGATGCCGACAAGCCGAACAACCCGAACTATCTGTCCTGGGCCTTGCGGCTGTCACGCTCCGGGACGGTCATCGTCTGCGACAACGTCATCCGTGACGGC
Organism: Mesorhizobium sp. M8A.F.Ca.ET.218.01.1.1; assembly: GCF_004791165.1. Classification (GTDB taxonomy): domain Bacteria; phylum Pseudomonadota; class Alphaproteobacteria; order Rhizobiales; family Rhizobiaceae; genus Mesorhizobium. The sequence continues at coordinate 882,730 of NZ_SRUZ01000003.1, forward strand.
GCCGTGCTGGATGAGGATGGCCGCGATGCCAATGTCGAAGGCGCCCGCGCGGCGTTTTCCTTCATCGGCGGCGAAAAACGGCTGGACGGCACAGCCATCCAGACCGGGGGCGCCAAGGGCTATGACGGCTTTGCCATCGCGATTGTCGACTGACGTCAGGGCGCACCTGGCGATCTTCAGTCGAAAAACGCCTCGACCACATTGCGCTTGCCGAGCATGAAGGCGTCGGCGACGTGCTGCAGCGGTGCAAGGTCCACATCGGATACGCCGGCATGCACAATCTCGGCAAATCGCCGGTAGAGCATCGGATATTCCGCTTCCGGTTCCTCATGGACGACACGGCCGTCGACGGCGAGCTTCGAGCCGCCACCCGAGAGCACCATCTGCCCGGCATCCGTGTCGGCCAAAATGTCCCAGCTCTGCGGTCCGGTCTGCAACCAGTCGAGATCCATGGTCACATCGGATCCGTTCGCCGCGTGGAACGCGACCTGGGCCGCGATCGGTGCGTCGCGATTCTCCGGAAAATCGAGTACGGCCGAAGTGATGTACATGGCCGGCAGGATATAGGTTGCAATCGACAGCGCGTTGATGCCGGGATCGAAGACGCCGAAGCCGCCAGGCTGCCAGATCCAGTCCTGGTTCGGATGCCAGCGGCGCACATCTTCCTTCCAGACGATCGCCGCCGATTTGATTTTGGTCGAAGCCAGGAATGTCCGTGCCGCTTCGACAGCCGGCGCGTAGCGCGAGTGCCAGCTTGCGAACAAGGAGACGCCTTGTTTCGCCGCGAACGCCTTCAGGTCCTCGACTTCGCTGACCGTGGCACCCGGCGGTTTTTCCAGGAAGACGTGCTTCCCGGCCTCGAGCGCCTTGCGCGCGGCGTCATAGCGGAACTGCGGCGGCATGCACAGCGACACCGCGTCGAGTTCGGCAACCGCGCCAAGCATCGTCTCTATATCGGGGAAATTCGCGATGCCGTCGACCTTGCCGTGCCGGCTGGCCGCTGCGATCAGCTGGTAGTCTCGATCCTTGGCCAGTGCCGGAAGGTGCTGGTCGCGGACGATCTTGCCGACACCGACAATGCCGATTCTTATGGGCGAGATGGATGAGGACATGAGGCTCCGCCGGGTTGGGACGTCTGCGCGTCTCTTAGCAGATCGGCCATGACGGGCAAGCGTCGGCCATGCCAGCTATTCGAACGAATCGGCATCATGACGCTGGGCAGGCGAGGGGCGCCACGCTGCGATCAGATCGGCACGTCGAAGGTCACGATCGACACTTCGCCTTCAAGCGCGCCCTGGAAGGCCGAAAGATGCGGCTCATCGTCGGGCTCGCCCTCCATGTCGCCGATCTGGTCGAGTTCGGCCTCGGCGTAGCCTTCGGCAGCCAGCGATTCGAGCGCACGGCGCACCGCCGAATCGTCATCGGGCGCCACCAGCATGACATGCACGCCTTCCGGCTTGCCGCCTTTCTTCTTCCACACCCGGCCGGTGATGATGGTGACCGGGCGTTCTTCATTGTCGTTCACGGGCCGATTCCTTCGCGGCGAGGGATTGTCAGTGTTCATGCGGCCTTTTCGCATGAAGCAAGGCCCCGCAACAGCCAAAACTCGGTCACTTTCTTCCTCGCCCTTGCCAAACGGCGAAAGAAAATTACATGCGGTTTTCGCATGGCTGCCAAGCCCCGGCTTCAATGCAATATTTGCCGCTGCGGGGTTGACGGTTCGCGGGCTTACGAGTAGAAGCCGCCCAGTCAGAACCGATGTGAGGCTCTCCCTTCCGAAGCGACACGCTTTGGAGTTTGCCTCAAACAGGGTTCGTTTTACGAGCGAAAAGACATTTCCGGCGTGCACGAAGCGGCTTCCGCTTCCTCTGCGATTTGTTCGGGCAAGACCGCGAGGCGCGGTTTGTGGCCCGAATTTGCGTATGGAAATGACGCTTTGAGCGAGCCTTGACCGGCACGAGACACGGAATTGAGAGACAAGAGGGTTTAATGCCTACCGTCAACCAGCTGATCCGCAAGCCGCGCATTGCGCCGGTGAAGCGCAACAAGGTCCCGGCCATGCAGCAGAACCCGCAGAAGCGGGGCGTCTGCACGCGCGTCTATACGACGACGCCGAAGAAGCCGAACTCGGCGCTGCGCAAGGTGGCCAAGATCCGCCTGACCAATGGTTTTGAAGTGATCGGTTACATTCCCGGCGAAGGTCACAACCTTCAGGAACACTCCGTGGTCATGATCCGCGGCGGCCGCGTCAAGGATCTTCCGGGCGTGCGCTACCACATCATCCGCGGCGTGCTCGACACGCAGGGCGTGAAGAACCGCAAGCAGCGCCGTTCGAAGTACGGCGCCAAGCGTCCGAAGTAAGATTTTCCGGCCTTGGCGCTGCTTGAACGCGCCGGGCTACGAGATTGAGAGACAAAAGCCATGTCGCGTCGTCACAGTGCAGAAAAGCGTGAGATCAACCCGGATCCCAAGTTCGGCGATCTGATCGTCACCAAGTTCATGAACGCCGTCATGTATGACGGCAAGAAGTCGGTTGCCGAGACCATCGTCTACGGCGCGCTGGACCAGGTCCAGTCGAAGACCAAGCAGGAGCCGGTCACCGTCTTCCACCAGGCGCTCGACAATGTCGCGCCGCATGTGGAAGTGCGTTCGCGCCGCGTCGGCGGCGCCACCTACCAGGTTCCGGTCGACGTTCGTCCCGAGCGTCGCCAGGCATTGGCGATCCGCTGGCTGATCGCCGCGGCCCGCAACCGCAACGAGACCACCATGGTCGACCGCCTCTCCGGCGAGCTGATGGACGCGGCCAACAACCGCGGCACCGCCGTGAAGAAGCGGGAAGACACCCACAAGATGGCTGAAGCCAACCGCGCTTTCGCGCACTATCGCTGGTAAAGCGCGAACAGGACTGAGAGGCAGCTACGATGGCCCGCGAATACAAAATCGAAGACTACCGCAATTTCGGTATCATGGCGCATATCGACGCCGGCAAGACGACGACCACCGAGCGCGTCCTCTATTACACGGGCAAGTCGCACAAGATCGGCGAAGTGCACGACGGCGCTGCCACCATGGACTGGATGGAGCAGGAGCAGGAACGCGGCATCACCATCACGTCCGCCGCGACCACGACCTTCTGGAAGGGCCGTGACGGCAAGATGCACCGCTTCAACATCATCGACACCCCCGGACACGTCGACTTCACCATCGAGGTCGAGCGTTCGCTGCGCGTGCTCGACGGCGCCATCGCGCTGCTCGATGCCAATGCCGGTGTCGAGCCGCAGACGGAAACCGTCTGGCGCCAGGCCGACAAGTATCGCGTGCCGCGCATGATCTTCTGCAACAAGATGGACAAGATCGGCGCCGACTTCTACCGCTCGGTCGAGATGATCGGCTCGCGCCTCGGTGCGCAGGCTGTCGTCATGCAGCTGCCGATCGGCGCCGAGACCGAATTCAAGGGTGTCGTCGACCTCGTCGAGATGAATGCGCTGGTCTGGCGCGACGAGACGCTGGGCGCTGCCTGGGACGTCGTCGAGATCCCGGCCGACCTCAAGGCGCGTGCCGAGGAATACCGCGAGAAGATGATCGAAGCCGCCGTCGAAATGGACGAGACGGCGCTGGAAAACTACCTCGAAGGCAAGATGCCGTCGAATGACGAGATCCGTTCGTTGATCCGCAAGGGTACGATCGCGGTCAAGTTCTACCCGATGTTCTGCGGCTCGGCCTTCAAGAACAAGGGCGTGCAGCCGTTGCTCGACGCCGTTGTCGAATACCTGCCGTCGCCGGCCGATGTTCCGGCCATCAAGGGTGTCGATGCCAAGACCGACGCCGAGATCGAGCGTCATGCGGACGACAACGAGCCGCTGTCGATGCTCGCCTTCAAGATCATGAACGACCCGTTCGTCGGTTCGCTGACCTTTGCCCGCATCTATTCGGGCAAGCTCACCAAGGGCGTCTCTGTCGACAACACCGTGAAGGGCAAGAAGGAGCGCATCGGCCGCATGCTGCAGATGCATGCGAATTCGCGCGCCGACGTCGAAGAAGCTTTTGCGGGCGACATTGTCGCCTTGGCCGGCCTCAAGGACACCACCACCGGCGACACGCTGTGCGATCCGCTGCACCCGGTCATCCTCGAGCGCATGGAATTCCCCGATCCGGTCATCCAGATCGCCATCGAGCCGAAGACCAAGAACGACCAGGAAAAGATGGGCCTCGCGCTTCACCGCCTGGCTGCCGAGGATCCGTCCTTCCGCGTCAAGACCGACGAGGAAAGCGGCCAGACCATCATCTCCGGCATGGGCGAACTGCACCTCGACATCATCGTCGACCGCATGCGTCGCGAGTTCAAGGTCGAAGCCAATGTCGGCGCGCCGCAGGTGGCTTATCGCGAGACGATCACCCGCAAGCACGAGCAGGACTACACGCACAAGAAGCAGACCGGCGGTACCGGCCAGTTCGCGCGCGTCAAGGTTGTGTTCGAGCCGAATTCCGAGAGCGAGGACTTCGTGTTCGAGTCCAAGATCGTCGGCGGCGCGGTGCCGAAGGAATACATTCCGGGCGTCGAAAAGGGCATCCAGAGCGTCATGGGCGCTGGTCCGTTCGCCGGCTTCCCGATGATCGGCGTCAGGGCGACGCTCATCGACGGTGCCTACCATGATGTCGACTCCTCGGTCCTGGCCTTCGAAATCGCGTCCCGTGCGTGCTTCCGTGAAGCTGCTCCCAAGCTTGGCGTGCAGTTGCTCGAGCCGATCATGAAGGTCGAGGTGGTGACGCCGGAAGACTACGTCGGCAGCGTCATCGGTGACCTGAACGGCCGTCGCGGCCAGATCCAGGGCCAGGAAGCGCGCGGCGTGGCCGTCGTCATCAACGCGATGGTGCCGCTCGCCAACATGTTCAAGTACGTCGACAACCTGCGCTCGATGAGCCAGGGCCGCGCGGCTTACACGATGCAGTTCGATCACTATGAGCCGGTCCCGACCGCGGTCGCTCAGGAAGTCCAGAAGAAATACGCGTAACTCGAAAGAGCTGCCGCGGTAACGCAATTCAAAGCCCGCATGGGCGAGCAGGAAATGGAGACATCACATGGCAAAAGGTAAATTCGAGCGCACTAAGCCTCATGTGAACATCGGCACGATTGGTCACGTCGATCACGGCAAGACGTCGCTGACGGCTGCGATCACCAAGTATTTTGGCGAATACAAGCGCTATGACCAGATCGACGCGGCGCCGGAAGAGAAGGCGCGCGGCATCACGATCTCGACGGCTCACGTCGAATACGAGACCGAGAACCGCCACTACGCGCATGTCGACTGCCCCGGCCACGCCGATTATGTGAAGAACATGATCACCGGCGCCGCGCAGATGGACGGCGCGATCCTGGTCGTGTCTGCCGCCGACGGCCCGATGCCGCAGACCCGCGAGCACATCCTGCTTGCCCGTCAGGTCGGCGTGCCGTCGATCGTGGTATTCCTGAACAAGGTCGACCAGGTCGACGACGCCGAGCTGCTCGAACTGGTCGAGCTCGAGGTTCGCGAGTTGCTGTCGAAGAACGAATTCCCCGGCGACGACATTCCGATCGTCAAGGGTTCGGCGCTTGCCGCACTCGAAGATTCGAACAAGACGATCGGCGAGGACGCGATCCGCGAGCTGATGGCTCAGGTCGACGCCTACATCCCGACGCCGGTTCGTCCGCTCGACAAGCCGTTCCTGATGCCGATCGAAGACGTGTTCTCGATCTCGGGCCGTGGCACGGTCGTGACCGGCCGCGTCGAGCGCGGCGTGGTCAAGGTCGGCGAGGAACTGGAAATCATCGGCATCCGTCCGACGACCAAGACGACCTGCACGGGCGTGGAAATGTTCCGCAAGCTGCTCGATCAGGGCCAGGCTGGCGACAACATCGGCGCGCTGCTGCGCGGCGTTGATCGTGAAGGTGTCGAGCGCGGCCAGGTTCTGGCCAAGCCGGGCACGGTGAAGCCGCACAAGAAGTTCGTGGCCGAAGCCTACATCCTGACCAAGGACGAAGGTGGCCGTCACACGCCGTTCTTCACCAACTACCGTCCGCAGTTCTACTTCCGCACGACCGACGTGACCGGCATCGTGTCGCTGCCGGAAGGCACCGAGATGGTGATGCCCGGCGACAACATCACGGTCGATGTCGAGCTGATCGTGCCGATCGCCATGGAAGAGAAGCTGCGCTTCGCCATCCGTGAAGGCGGCCGCACCGTCGGTGCCGGCATCGTCGTCACCATCAAAGAGTAATTTGGACTTAAACCGATCTGTCGCGGGCGCCGGAGTTGCCCGCGCCGCGCCAGAACAAGGAAGTGACGCATGAACGGACAGAATATCCGCATCCGCCTGAAGGCGTTTGATCACCGCGTGCTCGACGCCTCGACGAAGGAAATCGTGTCGACGGCCAAGCGCACCGGTGCAAACGTCCGCGGCCCCATTCCGCTGCCGACGCGGATCGAAAAGTTCACGGTCAACCGGTCGCCTCACGTCGACAAGAAGAGCCGCGAGCAGTTCGAGATGCGCACGCACAAGCGTCTGCTCGACATCGTCGATCCGACCCCGCAGACCGTCGATGCTTTGATGAAGCTCGATCTGGCCGCCGGCGTCGACGTCGAGATCAAGCTCTAAGGGAATGAGAGCGCGGTAAGGGGCGGTGTCCCTGGCCCGGAACTCTAAAGGAATTGAACCGATGCGTTCAGGTGTGATTGCAAAGAAGGTGGGAATGACCCGCATCTATAATGATGCGGGGGAACATGTTCCCGTCACCGTTCTCCAGATGGAGAACTGCCAGGTCGTGGCACAGCGCACGCAGGAGAAGAATGGCTACACCGCCGTTCAGCTCGGCGTTGGCCTCGCCAAGGTGAAGAACACGTCGAAGGCGATGCGCGGCCATTTCGCGACCGCTTCCGTCGAGCCTAAGGCGAAGGTCGCCGAGTTCCGCGTCTCCGCCGACAACATGATCGATGTTGGCGCCGAGATCACCGTCGAGCACTTTGTCGCCGGCCAGAAGGTCGATGTGACGGGCACGACGATCGGCAAGGGTTTCCAGGGCGTCATCAAGCGTCACCACATGGGTGGTGGTCGCGCGACGCACGGTAACTCGGTATCGCACCGTACACACGGTTCGACCGGCCAGCGTCAGGACCCGGGCAAGGTGTTCAAGGGCAAGCACATGGCTGGCCACATGGGCGACACCAGGGTCACCACGCAGAATGTGGAGATCGTCTCGACCGACGCCGACCGCGGCCTGATCCTGATCCGCGGTGCGGTTCCCGGATCGAAGGGCGCCTGGATCCTGGTCCGCGACGCGGCCAAGGTGGCGCTGCCGGCCAATGCGCCGAAGCCCGCCGCGATCCGTGCTGTTGCGGCAGCTGCGAAGAACGAGGCTCCGGCCACAGAGGGAGCGGAATAATGGATCTCAAGATCACAACGCTCGGCGGTAAAGACGCCGGCAAGGTGGAACTTTCCGACGGAATTTTCGGCCTTGATCCGCGCGAGGACATCCTGCAGCGCGTCGTGCGCTGGCAGCTTGCCAAGAAGCAGCAGGGCACGCACAAGGCCAAGGGCCGCGCCGAAATCGCGCGCACCGGCGCCAAGATGTACAAGCAGAAGGGTACGGGCCGCGCCCGTCACCACTCGGCACGCGCTCCGCAGTTCCGCGGCGGCGGCAAGGCCCACGGCCCGGTCGTTCGCAGCCATGAGCATGAACTGCCCAAGAAGGTTCGTGCGCTTGGCCTCAAGCATGCTCTCTCGGCCAAGGCCAAGAGCGCGTCGATCATCATCATCGACGAGCTGAAGCTGACCGAGGCCAAGACGAAGGCGCTGATCGCGAATTTCGCGACGCTGGGTCTGACCAACGCCCTGGTGATTGGCGGCGCCGAGCTTGACAAGAACTTCAAGCTGGCAGCCACCAACATCCCCAACATCGACGTGCTGCCCATCCAGGGCATCAACGTCTACGACATTCTGCGCCGCGGCACGCTGGTCCTTTCGAAGGCCGCCGTCGAGGCTCTCGAGGAGCGCTTTAAATGACCGACCTTCGTCACTACGACGTGATCGTCTCGCCGGCGATCACCGAAAAGTCGACCATGGCCTCCGAGCAGAACCAGGTCGTCTTCAACGTCGCCAAGAAGGCGTCGAAGCCGGAAATCAAGGCCGCCGTCGAAGCGCTGTTCGGCGTCAAGGTGATGGCCGTGAACACGCTTGTCCGCAAGGGCAAGATCAAGCGCTTCCGCGGCACGATCGGCCGCCAGAGCGACGTCAAGAAGGCGATCGTGACGCTGGCCGACGGCCAGTCGATCGACGTCGCGACGGGTCTCTGAGCAAGGCCGCGAGGACAGGACAATGGCACTTAAGAAATTCAACCCGATAACGCCGAGCACCCGCCAGCTGGTCATCGTCGACCGCTCGGGCCTCTACAAGGGCAAGCCCGTCAAGGGCCTGACCGAAGGCCTGACCAAGTCGGGCGGCCGCAACAATTACGGCCGCATCACGGCCCGCTTCATCGGCGGCGGTCACAAGCGTTCGTACCGCATCATCGACTTCAAGCGCCGCAAGTTCGACGTCGTCGGCACGGTCGAGCGCATCGAATACGATCCGAACCGCACCGCCTTCATCGCGCTGATCAAGTATGATGATGGTGAGCTGTCCTACATCATTGCTCCGCAGCGCCTGGCTCCCGGCGACAAGATCGTGGCGGGCGAAGCCGTCGACGTGAAGCCGGGCAACGCGATGCCGCTGGCCTCGATGCCGGTTGGCACCATCGTCCACAACATCGAGCTGAAGCCGGGCAAGGGCGCCCAGGTTGCCCGCTCCGCGGGTGGTTACGGCCAGCTGGTCGGCCGTGACCAGGGCATGGCGATCCTGCGCCTCAACTCGGGTGAGCAGCGTGTCGTTCACGGCTCCTGCATGGCCACCGTCGGTGCCGTGTCCAATCCGGACCACGGCAACATCAATGACGGCAAGGCCGGCCGCACGGTTTGGCGCGGCAAGCGTCCGCACAATCGCGGCGTGACCATGAACCCGGTCGACCATCCGCACGGCGGCGGCGAAGGCCGCACCTCCGGTGGCCGTCATCCGGTCAGCCCGTGGGGCAAGCCGACCAAAGGCAAGAAGACGCGGTCCAACAAGGCGACCGACAAGTTCATCCTGCGCTCGCGCCATCAGCGCAAGAGCTAAGAAGAGGTAACGCCAAGTGACTCGTTCTATTTGGAAAGGCCCCTTCATCGACGGCTACCTTCTCAAGAAGGTGGATAAGGTTCGTGAAGGTGGTCGCAATGAGGTGATCAAGATGTGGAGCCGTCGCTCCACCATCCTGCCGCAGTTCGTCGGCTTCACCTTCGGTGTCTACAACGGCCAGAAGCACGTTCCCGTCGCGGTGAACGAGGACATGGTCGGTCACAAGTTCGGTGAATTCGCTCCGACGCGGACCTATTACGGTCACGGCGCGGATAAGAAGGCGAAGAGGAAATAATCATGGGCAAGGCCAAAGCTCCGCGCAGGCTTGCTGACAACGAAGCGCGCGCCGTGTTGCGCACGATCCGTATCAGCCCGCAGAAGCTGAACCTGGTTGCCGCGCTGATCCGCGGCAAGAAGGTCGCGACAGCGCTTTCCGATCTCGAATTCTCGGCCAAGCGGATTTCCGGCACGGTCAAGAAGACGCTGGAATCGGCAATCGCCAACGCGGAAAACAACCACGACCTCGACGTCGATGCGCTGATCGTGGCGGAAGCCTATGTCGGCAAGTCGATCGTCATGAAGCGGTTCCACGCTCGTGGCCGCGGTCGCGCCAGCCGTATCGAGAAGCCGTTCTCGCACCTCACGATCGTCGTTCGTGAAGTCGAAGAAAAAGGGGAGGCCGCATAATGGGCCAGAAAGTCAATCCGATCGGTCTTCGCCTCGGCATCAACCGCACCTGGGATTCGCGCTGGTTCGCGAACACCGGCGAGTACGGCAAGCTGCTGCATGAGGACATCAAGATCCGCAAGTATCTTGAGAAGGAGCTCAAGCAGGCCGCGATCTCCAAGGTCGTGATCGAGCGTCCGCACAAGAAGTGCCGCGTCACCATCCATGCCGCGCGCCCGGGTCTGATCATTGGCAAGAAGGGCGCCGACATCGAGAAGCTTCGCAAGAAGCTGATGGAGATGACGAAGTCCGAGACGCACCTCAACATCGTCGAAGTGCGCAAGCCGGAAATCGACGCGACCCTGGTCGCCCAGTCGATCGCCCAGCAGCTCGAGCGCCGCATCGCGTTCCGCCGCGCCATGAAGCGTGCCGTGCAGTCGGCCATGCGCCTCGGTGCCGAAGGCATCCGCATCAACTGCGCCGGCCGTCTTGGCGGCGCCGAGATCGCGCGCATGGAATGGTACCGTGAAGGTCGCGTGCCGCTGCATACGCTGCGCGCCGATGTCGACTACGGCACGGCCGAGGCGAATACGGCTTACGGCATTTGTGGCGTCAAGGTCTGGGTATTCAAGGGCGAGATCCTCGAGCACGATCCGATGGCTTCGGAGCGTCGTGCGACCGAGGGCGATGCCGCGCATGGCGGTGGTGGTGATCGCGAACGCGGTCGTCGTCGCGAAAACGCCTGAGACATTTAGGAATTTGGAGTTAGAACGATGCTGCAGCCAAAGCGCACAAAGTTCCGCAAGCAGTTCAAGGGCCGTATCCATGGTACCGCAAAGGGCGGCACCAACCTGGATTTCGGTGGTTTCGGGCTGAAGGCGCTTGAGCCGAACCGCGTCACCGCGCGTGAGATCGAGGCGGCCCGCCGCGCGATCACTCGCGAAATGAAGCGCGCTGGCCGCGTCTGGATCCGTATTTTCCCGGACGTGCCGGTCACGTCGAAGCCGACCGAAGTCCGCATGGGCAAGGGCAAGGGCGCGGTCGACTACTGGGCGGCGCGCGTCAAGCCGGGCCGCATCATGTTCGAGATCGACGGCGTCAATGAAGAAACCGCCCGTGAGGCGCTGCGTCTCGGCGCGGCCAAGCTCTCGGTCAGGACGCGCTTCGTACAGCGCATCGCAGAATAAGGACGGGCTGATCATGAAAGCCGAAGATATCCGGACCAAGACCCAGGACCAGCTGACCGACGACCTGGCCAGCCTGAAGAAGGAGCAGTTCAACCTGCGCTTCCAGAAGGCCACCGGCCAGCTCGAGAAGACCGCGCGCGTGAGGCAGGTTCGTAAGGACATTGCGCGTATCAAGACCATCGCTGCGGAAAAGTCCGCGGCCAAGAAGGCTTAAGGACGAAAACCATGCCAAAGCGCATTCTGCAGGGCACCGTCGTCAGCGACAAGAACGAGAAGACGGTTGTCGTCAAGGTCGAACGGCGCTTCACGCATCCCGTGATGAAGAAGACCGTGCGCATGACCAAGAAGTACAAGGCGCACGACGAGAACAACGCCCACAAGGTCGGCGATCAGGTGTTCATCCAGGAATCGAAGCCGATTTCCAAGGATAAGCGCTGGATCGTCGTGTCCTCGGACCAGGCGTAAACAAACGAATTTTGGACAGACCGGGGAGGGGCTTCGAGCCCGTCCCGTTAGGAAAGAAGAAGGCGGCCAGTCATGATTCAGATGCAAACAAACCTCGACGTGGCGGATAATTCCGGCGCGCGTCGTGTCATGTGCATCAAGGTGCTGGGCGGCTCGAAGCGGAAATACGCTTCCGTGGGCGACATCATCGTGGTGTCGATCAAGGAAGCCATTCCGCGCGGCCGCGTTAAGAAGGGCGATGTGATGAAGGCGGTCGTGGTTCGCACGGCCAAGGACATCCGCCGCCCGGACGGCAGCGTGATCCGTTTCGACAAGAACGCGGCCGTTCTCGTCGACAACAAGAAAGAGCCGATCGGCACGCGTATCTTCGGACCGGTTCCGCGCGAACTTCGCGCCAAGAACCACATGAAGATCATCTCGCTCGCGCCTGAAGTGCTGTAAGGAGCCGGACCAATGCAAAAGATTAGAAAAGGCGACAAGGTCGTCGTGCTGGCCGGCAAGGACAAGGGCCGTTCGGGCGAAGTCCTTTCGGTTCAGCCGAAGGATGACACCGCGCTGGTGCGCGGCGTCAACATGATCCGTCGTCACCAGAAGCAGTCCCAGTCCCAAGAGGGCGGGATCATTACCAAGGAAGCGCCGATCCAGCTGTCGAACATCGCGCTGGCCGACCCGAAGGATGGCAAGCCGACCCGCGTCGGTTTCATCTTCCAGAAGGACGGCAAGAAGGTGCGCGTCGCCAAGCGCTCGGGAGAAGTCATCAATGGCTAAGGCTCAAACCAAGCAGGCGACCGCCAACAACACGCCGCGCCTCAAGCAGGTCTACAACGAGACCATTCGCAAGGCGCTGCAGGAGCAGTTCGGCTACGACAACGACATGCAGGTTCCGCGCCTCGACAAGATCGTGCTGAACATGGGTGTCGGCGAAGCGACCGCAGATTCGAAGAAGCCTTCGGTCGCGGCCGAAGATCTGGCGATGATCGCCGGCCAGAAGGCCGTCGTCACCCGCGCCCGCAATTCGATCGCTGGCTTCAAGGTCCGCGAGAACATGCCGATCGGCGCCAAGGTCACGCTGCGCAAGGAACGTATGTACGAGTTCCTCGACCGCCTCGTGAACATCGCGCTGCCGCGCGTCCGCGACTTCCGCGGACTGAACCCCAAGAGCTTCGATGGCCGTGGCAACTACGCCATGGGCATCAAGGAGCACATCGTGTTCCCGGAGATCAACTACGACAAGGTTGATCAGATCTGGGGCATGGACGTCATCGTTTGTACGACTGCGAAGACGGACGACGAAGCCAGGGCTTTGCTCAAGGCTTTCAACTTCCCCTTCCGCCAGTAACGGCAGCGAGAAAAGGAAAAATCTGAAATGGCAAAGACCAGCTCAGTCGAGAAGAACAACAGGCGCCGCAAGCTTGCCGACCAGTACGGTCCCAAGCGCGCTGCGCTGAAGGCGATCATCATGGATCAGTCCAAGCCGATGGAAGAGCGCTTCCGCGCTCAGCTGAAGCTTGCTGCCCTGCCGCGCAACTCGGCCAAGATCCGCATCCGCAACCGCTGCGAAGTCACCGGCCGTCCGCGGGCCTATTATCGCAAGCTCAAAGTATCGCGCATCGCGCTTCGGGATCTCGGCAACAACGGCCAGATCCCGGGCCTGGTCAAGTCGAGCTGGTAAGGAGGACATAACATGTCATTGAGCGATCCTCTCGGCGATATGCTGACCCGCATCCGCAACGCCTATGGCCGCAAGAAGTCGAGTGTCTCGACGCCGGCCTCGCGTCTGCGCACCCGCGTCCTCGACGTGCTGAAGGCTGAAGGCTATATCCGCGATTACAGCCAGACCGACTTCGACAACGGCAAGTCCGAGATCGAAATCGAGCTGAAGTATTTCGACGGTGCTCCGGTCGTGCGTGAAATCGCCCGCGTTTCGAAGCCCGGCCGCCGCGTTTACGTTTCGGCCAAGTCGATCCCGCACGTCGCCAACGGCCTCGGCATCGCCATCCTTTCGACACCGAAGGGCGTGATGGCCGACCACGAAGCACGCGAGCAGAACGTCGGCGGCGAGATCCTCTGCCAGATCTTCTGATCTGGCAGCTCACCGCAAATTGGAATCCGGTCTTCGGATCGTTCCGAAGACAGAGACCTGAAACAAGAGAAGTGACGAGGACAACAAAATGTCTCGTATTGGAAAGAAACCCGTTTCGCTGCCGCAGGGCGTGACCGCGACCGTCAACGGCCAGACCGTGACGGCGAAGGGCCCCAAGGGCGAGCTGAAGTTCGTGGTGAACGACGAAGTGCTGGTCAAGATGGAAGGCAGCGAGATCGCTGTCCAGCCGCGCGACCAGACCAAGACCGCCCGGTCCAAGTGGGGCATGTCGCGCACGCAGATCGTCAACATCCTGCAGGGTGTGAAGGACGGCTTCGAGAAGAAGCTCGAGATCACCGGCGTCGGCTATCGCGCCGCTTTGCAGGGTAAGAACCTGCAGCTGGCTCTTGGCTTCAGCCATGATGTCGTCTACGAGACGCCGGCCGGCATCACGATCACCGTGCCGAAGCCGACCGAAATCACCGTGGCCGGCATCGACAAGCAGCAGGTCGGCCAGGTTGCCGCGGAGATCCGCGAATACCGTGGTCCCGAGCCTTACAAGGGCAAGGGCGTCCGTTATGCTGGCGAGAAGATCGTCCGCAAGGAAGGCAAGAAGAAGTAATCGGTTTGGCTTGGAAAAGTCGCGGACTTTTCGGACAGGACCAAGCCACGGAAGTGTAACGCCGCGGGGAGCGGTCGCGGGAGGCGCTTCGCCTACCGCATATGGCGGCCCCCGTTTTTTGAAGGCAAGGAAGACATCATGGGTACCAAGGAAGCCATCCAGCGCCGTGCGCAACGCGTCCGCCGCCAGATCAAGAAAGTCGCCGGCGAACGTCCGCGTCTTTCGGTGCACCGCACGTCGAAGAACATCTACGTTCAGGTGATCGATGACGCCAAGGGCCACACCATCGCTGCCGCCTCGACGCTCGAGAAGGACCTCAAGGGGTCGCTCAAGACCGGCGCCGATACCGCCGCCGCCGCCGCAATCGGCAAGCTGATCGCCGAGCGCGCCACCAAGGCCGGCATCAAGGAAGTCGTTTTCGACCGTGGCCCGTACATCTATCACGGCCGCGTCAAGGCGCTGGCCGAGGCTGCCCGCGAAGGCGGTCTCAGCTTCTGATTTTTCACCGTCGGCGACCCAAAGTGGCGCCGGCAATCAGCAACCCGTGCTTCCGGAAAAGAACAAGGAACAGGATATGGCACAGGAACGTAGGGAAGGCGGCCGCGGCCGCGAGCGTGAAGAGCGCGATGACGGCATGGTGGACAAGCTGGTCCACATCAATCGCGTCGCCAAGGTCGTCAAGGGTGGCCGCCGCTTCGGCTTCGCCGCGCTCGTCGTCGTCGGCGACCAGAAGGGCCGCGTCGGCTTCGGTCATGGCAAGGCGCGCGAAGTGCCGGAAGCCATCCGCAAGGCGACTGAATCGGCCAAGCGCGACATGATCTTCGTGCCGCTGCGCTCGGGCCGCACGCTGCATCACGACGTCGAAGGACGCTGGGGTGCGGGCCGCGTGCTGCTGCGCGCCGCCAAGCAGGGTACCGGCATCATCGCCGGCGGCCCGATGCGCGCTGTCTTCGAGACGCTCGGCATGCATGACGTGGTCGCCAAGTCGATGGGGTCGTCGAACCCCTACAACATGGTTCGCGCCACCTTCGACGCGCTGAAGAGCCAGATGCATCCCAAGGATGTGGCTGCCGCGCGCGGCATCAAGTATTCGACCCTTCAGGCCCGCCGCGGCACCGCCGTTGCGGCTGAAGAATAGTCGATCTGACCAGGGATTTTGACCATGGCCAAGAAAGCAACCAAGACCATCACCGTTGAGCAGATCGGTTCGCCGATCCGCCGCCCGAAGGAACAGCGCGCGACGCTGGTCGGCCTCGGCCTCAACAAGATGCACAAGCAGCGCACGCTGGAAGATACGCCCTCCGTGCGCGGCATGATCGCCGCCGTCCAGCATCTCGTCCGCGTTGTGGACGAGGGCTGAGCCAAAGCGCAGGAGAAGCAAGATGAAACTCAACGATCTGCGTGACAAGGACGGCGCGACGCACTCCAAGAAGCGTCTCGGCCGCGGTATCGGCTCCGGTTCGGGCAAGACCGCCGGTCGCGGCGTCAAGGGCCAGAAGGCGCGCTCCGGCGTTGCCGTCAACGGCTTCGAGGGTGGCCAGATGCCGCTTTACAGGCGCCTGCCGAAGCGTGGCTTCAACAACATCTTCGCCAAGAGCTTCGTTGTCGTCTCGCTGGCCCGCATCCAGGAAGCCGTCGATGCCAAGAAGCTCGACGCCAAGGCGACCGTGACGGCCGAGGCGCTTGTCGCCGCCGGCGTCATCCGTCGCGTCAAGGATGGCGTGCGCGTGCTGTCCGATGGCGAACTCAAGGCCAAGCTCGCCTTCGACGTCGCTGGCGCCTCCAAGGCCGCGATCGAGAAGATCGAAAAGGCCGGTGGGTCGGTCAAGCTGCCGGAAAAGGCAGCTGCCGAGTAACGGCAATTTGAAGCGCGGTCGGCAAGAGTGGCATCCGTTTTTGCTTTCGATCGCGCTTTGATCTGCTCAATTTAGCGGCCGCGTCAACGCGGCCGCTTGCATGTTTACAGCCCGGAGCTTATCTCGTGAGCTTCGGTGAAACGCACCGCCTGACCTCACGGGCCATCAAGCGTTACCAAGCGGAGAATCAGGCATGGCTTCGGCTGCTGAACAACTAGCCTCGAATCTGAATTTCTCGGCCTTCGCCAAGGCGGAGGACCTGAAGAAACGCATCTGGTTCACCATCGGCGCGTTGCTCGTCTATCGCCTCGGCACCTACATCCCGCTTCCCGGCATCAATCCCGATGCCTTCGCCCAGGCCTTCTCCTCGCAGAGCAAGGGCGTGCTCGGCATGTTCAACATGTTCGCCGGCGGCGCCGTGCAGCGCATGGCGATCTTTGCGCTTGGCATCATGCCCTACATCTCCGCCTCCATCATCATGCAGTTGATGACATCGGTCATTCCCTCGCTGGAAGCGCTGAAGAAGGAAGGCGAGCAGGGCCGCAAGGTCATCAACCAGTACACGCGCTACGGCACCGTGCTGCTGGCGCTGGTGCAGGCCTACGGCATTTCGGTGGGGCTGGAGAACGGCAACGGCATCGTCAGCGACCCCGGCATGTTCTTCCGCATCTCCACCGTCGTCACGCTTGTCGGCGGCACCATGTTCCTGATGTGGCTCGGCGAGCAGATCACCGCGCGCGGCATCGGTAACGGTATCTCGCTCATCATTTTCTCCGGCATCGTCGCTGGTCTTCCGCACGCCATTTCCGGCACGCTGGAGCTCGGCCGCACCGGCGCCCTGTCGACCGGCCTGATCCTGGCGATCATCGTGCTGGCCATCGTCGTGATCGCGCTCATCGTCTTTTTCGAGCGCGCCCAGCGCCGCCTGCTGATCCAGTATCCGAAGCGCCAGGTCGGCAACCGCATGTTCCAGGGCGATACCTCGCATTTGCCGCTCAAGCTCAACACGTCGGGCGTCATCCCGCCGATCTTCGCGTCGTCGCTGCTGCTGCTGCCGGCCACCGTCGCCGGCTTTTCGCAGACGACCAACATGCCGGCCTGGGCGAGCACCATCCTGGCCTCGCTCGGCCACGGCCAGCCGCTCTACATGGCATTCTACGCGGCGATGATCGTGTTCTTCGCCTTCTTCTACACTGCGATTGTCTTCAACCCGAAGGACACCGCCGACCAGCTCAAGAAGCATTCGGGCTTCATCCCGGGCTATCGCCCGGGCGAGCGCACCGCCGATTACATCGATTACGTTCTCACCCGCATCACCGTCGTCGGCGCCATCTATCTGGTGCTGGTGTGCCTGCTGCCGGAGTTCCTGATCTCGGCGACTGGCGTACCATTCTACCTTGGTGGCACATCGCTTCTGATCGTGGTCAGTGTCACGCTCGATACGGTTGCGCAGATTCAGGGTCACCTGATCGCGCACCAGTATGAAGGCCTGATCAAGAAGTCGAAGCTGCGCGGGGGGAAGAAAGCCAGATGAGGTTGATTTTGCTTGGGCCGCCGGGGGCGGGCAAGGGGACACAAGCACAAAGACTGGTAGAAAAACACGGCATTCCCCAGCTCTCGACGGGTGACATGCTGCGTGCCGCCGTCCAGGCGGGTACCGAGGTCGGCAAGCGCGCCAAGGCGGTGATGGATGCTGGAGAACTGGTATCCGACGCCATCGTCAACGCCATCGTCGCAGAACGTATCGATCAGGCCGACTGCGCCAAGGGGTTCATCCTCGACGGCTACCCGCGTACGCTTGTGCAGGCCGATGCGGTTGAATCGATGCTCTCGGAGCGCAGCATTGGTCTCGATACGGTTATCGAACTGGTCGTCGATGACAGGGCTTTGGTCGGCCGCATCGTCAAGCGCGCCGATGATGCCAAGGCCGCCGGCCAGCCGGTGCGCAAGGACGACAATCCCGCTGTGTTCGAAGAGCGCCTGCGGGAGTACTACAAGAAGACCGCTCCGCTGACCGGCTACTACTATGCCAAGGGCAAGCTCAAGACTGTGGACGGCATGGCCAGTATCGACGCGGTGACCGCCGAGATCGAGACCGTGCTCGCCGCGGCCGCAAAGGCGCGGTAAGGGAATTTAAAGATTAAGCTTGACGGAGACGGTTCGCTGCGGTATGGCGGCCCGTCTTCCTATCAGGTGCGCACTTTGCTTGTCCGCAAGGGCAAGGCAGTCGCTTTGAACTGGAAACTCCCGCAAGGGCCGGCCTCCACCGGACGCGGGGCAATTTGAACAGCGCCGGGATCTGCCTTGTTTAAGGTCGTCCGGTCCACATGGAGAAGAGAAGAACATGGCTCGTATAGCCGGCGTCAACATTCCGACCAACAAGCGCGTCGTCATCGCGCTTCAGTACATTCACGGCATTGGCAAGAAGTTCGCCCAGGAGATCGTCGACAAAGTCGGCATCCCCGCCGAGCGCCGCGTCAACCAGCTGACCGACGCGGAAGTGCTGCAGATCCGCGAGACCATCGACCGCGATTACCAGGTCGAAGGCGACCTGCGTCGCGAAGTGTCGATGAACATCAAGCGTCTGATGGACCTCGGCTGCTACCGCGGCCTGCGTCACCGCCGCTCGCTGCCGGTTCGCGGTCAGCGCACCCATACCAATGCACGTACCCGCAAGGGCCCGGCCAAGTCGATTGCCGGCAAGAAGAAGTAATTTTTAGGGGAATAAGGGAGTAGGGGAGTAAGGCAGTAGGGAATGCCCGTCGATCGGGTCGCATTTTTCCCTACTCCCTTACTGCCCTATTCCCCTACTCCCTTAGTAAGGTGGAGCCGCTGGCATTACGGCGGTGTAGAGATCAACTGAAAGGACTACCATGGCCAAGGAAGCCGCACGTGTTCGCCGCCGCGAACGCAAGAACATCTCGTCGGGCGTTGCCCACGTCAATTCGACCTTCAACAACACGATGATCACCATCACCGACGCGCAGGGCAATTCGATCGCCTGGTCGTCGGCCGGTGCCCAGGGCTTCAAGGGTTCGCGCAAGTCGACCCCGTTCGCCGCCCAGATGGCTGCCGAGGACGTTGCCAAGAAGGCCCAGGAACACGGCATGCGCATGCTCGAAGTCGAGGTCTGCGGACCGGGCTCGGGTCGTGAATCGGCGCTGCGCGCCCTGCAGGCGGCCGGTTTCACCATCACCTCGATCCGTGATGTGACGCCGATCCCGCACAATGGCTGCCGCCCGCGCAAGAAGCGCCGCGTCTAACATTATTGAACGCCGCGCGAACGCTTACGAAAGCGTTCCTCCACGGTATTCCAGGTCGCCCGCCACGATTGGATGGTGGCGGGTCAACGGAAGGAAAGCATCATGATCCAGAAAAATTGGCAGGAACTGATCAAGCCGAACAAGATCGAGTTCTCGTCGAAGAAGAAGACCCTGACCACGCTGGTCGCCGAACCGCTCGAGCGTGGCTTTGGTCTTACCCTCGGCAACGCGCTGCGCCGCGTGCTTCTGTCTTCGCTGCGCGGTGCGGCTGTCACCGCCGTGCAGATCGACGGCGTATTGCATGAATTCTCGTCCATCGCCGGTGTGCGCGAGGACGTGACCGATATCGTCTTGAACATCAAGGAAATCGCCATCCGCATGGAAGGCGACGGCCCCAAGCGCATGGTCGTGCGCAAGCAGGGCCCGGGTGCGGTTCTCGCCGGCGACATCCAGACGGTTGGCGATGTCGAGATCCTCAACCCCGACCACGTCATCTGCACGCTGGACGAAGGCGCTGAAATCCGCATGGAATTCACCGTCGACACCGGCAAGGGTTACGTGCCGGCCGAGCGCAATCGCGCCGAGGACGCGCCGATTGGCCTGATCCCGGTCGACAGCCTCTATTCGCCGGTCAAGAAGGTCTCCTACAAGGTCGAGAACACCCGTGAGGGGCAGGTTCTCGACTATGACAAGCTGACCATGACCATCGAGACCGATGGCTCGATCTCGGGCGAGGACGCGGTGGCTTTCGCCGCCCGCATCCTGCAGGACCAGCTTGGCCTGTTCGTCAACTTCGACGAGCCGCAGAAGGAAGTCGCCGCCGAAGCCGTCACCGAGCTCGCCTTCAACCCGGCGCTGCTCAAGAAGGTCGACGAACTCGAGCTTTCGGTGCGTTCGGCCAACTGCCTGAAGAACGACAACATCGTCTACATCGGCGATCTCATCCAGAAGACCGAAGCCGAGATGCTGCGCACCCCGAACTTCGGCCGCAAGTCACTGAACGAGATCAAGGAAGTGCTGGCGGCTATGGGCCTGCACCTCGGTATGGAAGTGCCGGACTGGCCGCCGGAAAACATCGAAGACCTCGCCAAGCGTTACGAAGACCAATATTGAGCATGAACTCCAAGGATCGGCGGCGTGAGCCGCTCGGTCCGACGGTCATGCGGAAAACCATCAGAGGCCGTGGCCTCTTGAACAACTGAAGAAGGAAAAGAGCCATGCGCCACGGTTTCAAAGGCCGCCGCTTCGCCCGCAGCATAAGCCACCGCAAGTCGATGTTCGCCAACCTGGCGGTGTCGCTGCTCGAGCACGAGCAGATCGTCACCACCTTGCCGAAGGCGAAGGACTTGCGTCCGATCGTCGAGAAGCTGGTCACGCTCGGCAAGCGCGGCGACCTGCACGCCCGCCGCCAGGTGATCGCGCAGATCGGCAATGAAGGCGTCGTCAAGCGCCTGTTCGACACCATCGCCCCGCGCTACGCCACCCGCAACGGCGGCTATCTGCGCATCATGAAGGCAGGCTTCCGTCACGGCGACAATGCCGCGATGGCCGTCATCGAGTTCGTCGACCGCGACACCGACGCCAAGGGCGCCGGCGACCGCGCCCGCCTTGAGGCGGAAGGCACGGACGAAGCCGCGGCCGCATAAGGCTTCGTCTTTCCAGATTGAATTAAAGGGGCCTGCGGGCCCCTTTTTCATATTCTGTGCGCGCCAAGCCGTGCCCAAAACTATTGATTGGCGCGAAAATAATCGGATTTCAGCGGCTTAGCCTTTCATTTTGCACATTCGTCGGGACAATGCGCCCGAACTCGCCTTGGAGGATTCGCGAATGCTCGCCAAAAGACTGTCCCTTGTTCTGCTTTGCGCCTTCATGGTGTTCGCAGCCGCACCGGCAGTCCGGCAGGCGCTGGCCGAGGACGCCGCCAAGCCCGCCGATCCGGGGCTCTCCGATGTGCTGACCGACCTGCTGCATGGCGTTGAAGGCGAGAATGCCACTTCAGGCCCGGACAAGCGCGTGCCGTTCGGTCGTGAGGAAGTGCAATTGTCGTTCGCGCCTCTGGTCAAGCAGACCGCGCCGGCCGTGGTCAATGTCTATGCCTCGCAGACAGCCAAGGTGACATCGCCTTTCGAAGGCGATCCGTTCTTCGAGGAGTTTTTCGGCCGCGCCCAGCCGCGTGCTCAGTCTTCCCTGGGCTCGGGTGTGCTCGTTGATCCGAGCGGTGTCATCGTCACCAATTTCCACGTCATCAAGGACGCCGACGAGGTCAAGGTGGCGACCGCCGATGGCCGTGAATTCGCCAGCAAGGTGATGCTGAAGGACGAAACGCTCGACCTTGCCGTGCTCAAGATTGAGTCCGACAAGCCGTTCCCGGTGATCGCCATCGGCGATTCCGACGCGCTCGAAGTCGGCGACCTGGTGCTGGCCATCGGCAATCCCTTCGGCGTCGGCCAGACCACCACCAGCGGCATCGTTTCCGCCCTTGCGCGCAGCCATATAGGCGTCTCGGACTCGGGCTATTTCATCCAGACCGACGCCGCCATCAATCCCGGTAATTCCGGCGGCGCGCTGATCAACATGGGCGGCCAACTGGTCGGCATCAACACCGCCATCTACAGCCGCAGCGGCGGCTCGATCGGTATCGGCTTTGCGATCCCAGCCAACATGGTGCGGGCTTTCGCCGACGCCGCCAAGGCCGGCCTCGATTTCTTCGAACGGCCCTATATCGGCGCCGAGTTCGAAGCAGTGACACCGCAGATCGCGGAATCGCTCGGCATGGAAAAGCCGACCGGGGCGCTGGTCTCGTCCGTCGACGCGGCAGGCCCCGCCGGCAAGGCAGGACTGAAGCCGGGCGATGTCGTGCTGCAGATCAATGGCAAGCCGGTCGAGAGCATCGAGGCGCTCGACTATCGCATGGCGACGCTGTCGATCGGCACCAAGGCGAATTTCGCGATCCTGACCAAGGGCCAGCAGGCAGCGATGGATATCGCGCTGGAGCGGGCGCCGGAGGGTGCGAAAGCCTCGGAGGTGACGCTGCATGGCCGCAGCCCGTTCTCGGGCGCCAAGGTCTCGGAACTGTCGCCGCGGCTTGCCCAGAAGCTCGGCCTGCGCACGGACCTCAAGGGCGTGACGGTGATCGACATCAACCGTGATTCGCCGGCCGCCGATTTCGGTTTCCAGCCGGGCGACGTCGTGCGCGAGGTCAACGGCACCAGCATCGACACCGCCGCAACGCTGGCGCAGGTAGCCCAGCAGGATACGCGCTGGTGGCGCTTTACCGTCGAGCGCGGCGGGCAGATACTGCGCCAGGTGTTGCGTTACTGAGTTCGATCTGAAGGATCGCGCTCCAAACTAAAAGAAGTGCATGGCCGATCTGTTCAGTGTCGATGAACCGGAAAAGGTGCCGCCCGGGCGGCCGCTGGCCGACAGGCTGCGGCCGAAAAACCTTGGCGAGGTCGTCGGCCAGGAGCATCTGACGGGTCCCGATGGCGCGCTGACCCGGCTGATCGGTTCCGGTTCGCTGGGGTCGATGATCTTCTGGGGTCCGCCCGGCACCGGCAAGACCACGGTGGCAAGGCTGCTTGCCGGCGAAACCAGTCTTGCGTTCGAGCAGATATCGGCCGTGTTTTCCGGCGTCGCCGATCTGAAGAAAGTGTTCGAGGCGGCCAAGCTGCGCCGCGCCAACGGGCGCCAGACGCTGCTTTTCGTCGACGAGATTCACCGCTTCAACCGTGCCCAGCAGGACTCTTTCCTCCCCGTCATGGAGGACGGGACGGTGGTCCTGGTCGGCGCCACCACCGAAAACCCATCCTTCGAACTCAACGCGGCCTTGTTGTCGCGCGCGCGGGTCATGGTCTTTCATTCGCTCGGCGAAGACAGCATCGCCAAGCTGATGATAAGGGCGGAGGAGACGGAGGGTAGGGCGCTGCCGCTCGATGACGAGGCGCGGGCGATGCTGATCCGCATGAGCGATGGCGACGGACGCGCATCGCTGACATTGGCCGAGGAAGTCTGGCGTGCAGCCAAGCCTGGCGAGATATTCGATCCCGAAGGGCTGCAGCGCATCGTCCAGCGCCGTGCGCCAATCTACGACAAGGGCCAGGATGGCCATTACAATCTGATCTCGGCGCTGCACAAGTCGGTGCGCGGCTCGGATCCGGATGCCGCGCTCTACTATCTGGCGCGCATGTTCGATGCCGGCGAGGATCCGCTCTATCTTGGCCGCCGGCTGGTGCGTATGGCGATGGAGGACATCGGGCTGGCCGATCCGCAGGCACTGGTCGTCGCCAACGCCGCCAAGGATGCCTATGACTATCTCGGCTCTCCCGAGGGCGAGCTCGCTTTCGCCGAGGCCACCGTCTATCTCGCCACCGCGCCGAAATCCAACGCCGTCTATACGGCCTTCAAGGCAGCCACGCGGGCCGCGAAGGAACATGGCTCGCTGCTGCCGCCCAAGCATATCCTCAACGCGCCGACCAAGCTGATGAAAGAGGAGGATTACGGCGCCGGCTACCGTTACGACCATGATGAGCCGGACGCCTTTTCAGGCCAGGACTATTTTCCCGAAAAAATGGGTCGACAGACCTTCTACGATCCGCCCGAACGTGGTTTCGAGCGCGATATCAGGAAGCGGCTCGACTACTGGGCAAAGCTGCGCAAAGAGCGGGAATAGCCGGTTTGCGGAGTCCGGTGGCCTTGGCGGTGCGAAACGAGGCCTCGCCCTGGGGGATTTCCACTTCGGTTCTCCTGCACGCGCTGCTCGCCGCCACGGTTATGTTGATACCACTGCAGAAGCCCCCGAACCGGCGTGAGGAGGAGGAGCGCGTGTCGGTCGCCATCCTGACGCCACAGCAGTTCGAGGCTTCGACAAGACCCCCTTCACCGCCCGCCGAGGCGCCCGGCGCGCCCATACCCGCGGCCCCTGCGCCGACGCCAAGCGCTCCCCGGTCTCCCGTCGCGCCGGCCATGATTCACCCGACGCGGATGCTGTCGGCCAAGACGCTCGCCGATCCGCGCAGCAAGCAGGCCCGCGCCGATCTCGAGACCTTCGCGTCCGACGAGCGCATGGTGCAGCTTTGCAATCTGGAGGCCATGGATCAGATCCGCCAATGGCGCGCGGATTTCCAGCCGGAGCGGGTGGTGCCCTATGCAACCGCCGAGGAAAAGATCACCGGCACGACGATCGCCGCCGATGGTGCGGCTTTTCGCAGCGGTAAAAACTGGTACGGCCTGAAGTTCAAATGCCAACTCGCGCAGGACGGCGAAAGCGTCATCGGCTTTGAGTTTCTGGTCGGCGATCCCGTGGCCAGGGATAGATGGAACGAGCTTGGCTTGCCGGCGGTGCATTGACAGCCCGGCATGCTCCACCAGGCAGCCAGCCCGGCCGGATACCATGGCCGTTGTGCGGTGACCCAAAAAACCTTATCAAGGCGCACGGTCGGGCGGTGGCCGTTGCCATGATTTGGGCACCTCATTCGCAACAGGATCGCGCGTCGCGCGTGGAAAAATGACAAAAACCCTTCGCAAATCCCTTCGCAAATTCGCCATTGCCATCCCGCTTCTCGCCCTTGGCTTCTATTTCATCCCGATGCTGACGACGATCTTCATCGTCTGTGGCCTGATCGACGTACTGCGCAACAGCAGGAAGGATCTGGCGCTGTTCAGCGGCTACTTCCTTGGCAACGGGCTCTTCACCTGGTTGCTCTCACCCTTCAACCTGCTGGTCGATCTTCTGTGCTACAGAAATCCGGGCGTGTGGAAGCTGGAGCAGTTTCCCGCCGACTATCAGCGTGAGGTCAACGAGGTCCTTGATGTCTTCAAGGCGCGCAAGGACGAGATCATCGCCGACATCGACGCCAATTTCGGCACCGGCCGGCGTGGCATGTATGTCTATCAATGGTACGGCAAGCACCGGATCGACAACGTCGCTGAATTCAACAAGGATTTCAAATACATCAAGACCATTGCCGTTTCGGTCTTCAGGGGCAAGGAATCGACCTCCTGGCATTTCGGGCCGCTGCGGCTCAGCCTGCGCATTCTCTACAATCTGCTGCCGGTAAAGGCGGAGGTTTTCGTCGAGTGCAACAACGCCAGGAACTACTGGCATGACAATCCGCTCTACATTTTCGACGACACGCTGCTGCATCGTTCGGTCAACGAATATGACGGCCGCCGCTACTGCGTGTTCATGGACATTGTCAGGCCGTCGCCATTCCCGGGCCTCATCGCGGGGCTTCTCGCCATCGTCTCGGTGAGCGTCGAGCGCATCAATTCGATGTTCTACAAGAACTGGAAGATGATTGGCTCCACAAAGCCGAAGAAGGTCGAAACCACCTGAGTTGAAGATCCATCGATGCTGCCGGCTCTGCCGGCAGCATCCTGAATGCGTTAGGGCAGTTCCAGGAAACGCAGACGGCTTTCCGTCGCGAATTGCGTCAAACCAAGAGCCGCTGCCGGCGCTCCTGCATTGGTTTGAGCACCGCCAGGCAATGCTCTGACAAGCCATGCTCTGACAAGACGGGCAGCTTTAGCGTTACGTCGGTTCAGACCTCGGCCTCTTTGGGCCGTCGCCAATTCATTATATGACCTATGTCGCAGGATTCGCATTTGCCCGCACGGCTCCGGCTGCGTCAGGGTATCTCGATTCTGCCCTCGGCAGTTCTGTCTCTTCCTTCCTTGGCGGATCCAAGTGTCAAAGCACAAAGCCTTCGGAGTCTGGGCGGGAACCTACATATGCACCGTGATGCTAGGCATTGCCATCAGCGCCGCGTACATAAATCTTGAAGAACCGGTCTACTATTGGGACTACGCTGCTTATTTCAATGTGTTCAACCAGCAGGGCGCGCTCCTGGTCGAGAGCCCCTTCAACTGGCTGAGCCAGGTGGGTACCTCCATTGCCACGCAGGACTATGGTGTGGCTATCCTGGTGCCGTTGATGCCCTTTCACATCGTCTTCGGTGGTTCGAGGCTTTCCTTCGTCGCTGGAATAGTCTCGGTCTACCTGGTTCCAGCGGCTCTTTTCATAGGCAGGATAAGTTATCTCGAGGCGGTCTCCGAGGCACCTTCTCGCAGCTGGCCAGCCGTTTGGATCGCGGCCTTGCTCTACACGCCGTTTTGGGCGCCGACACTGCGTGGAATGCCTGATGTTGCCGGTTGTCTCGCTCTCACCGCGGCAACCTATTTCCTGTGGAAGTCAAAATTCCTGACCCGCGAACCGGTGGTGAGCGGAATATCGGTAGGCGCCAGTCTATGGTTGGCATTCATGCTCCGTCGCTGGTACGCCTATGCCGCTATCGGGGTTACCCTTTCCGCGGCGTTCCTGGGCCTGCTGCAGATCGCAAGGGATCGGGACCTTCCGGCATTCCGCGCCGCGGCAGGGGGTGGCCTGTGTGCGATCTTCGTTGTCACCGCAACCGCATTGAACTTCCAGCTGCCGCTGATCGCCAGAATTCTGGGAACGAGCTACGGCGACCTCTACAGCGGATACAAGACGACCTTTGGCACTGAACTTGGTGAAATGGGGAGCCGGCTCAGCTATGTGAATTGGCTGCTGATCATTGCCGGGCTTTACATCTCCATTGCCCGCCGCAACAGGTTCTCCCTGTTCTGCGCCATCGCCTCGCTGCTGACATTTTTGATTTTCACCCGGACGCAGGATCCGGAACCCCATCATTCACTGCCGATGTTCCTTTGGCTTTTCCCTGCATACGCCCAAGCCATCGTCGCGATCGTTTCCGTGCCGGCGCTGAAATCGCGATGGTGGACCGCAGGCATGGCGGTTGCCGCTGGGCTCGCTTTCCTGGGCACATTTTTCCCGACAGGTCGTCAGCTCCTGTCTCCGGTCGATTTCTTTTTTGCGCGGGAGGCCACGCTCCCGCTCCATCTCGATAATCTCCCCGAATACAGGCGCATGATCGATGATCTGGCCGGCAGAATGGGGCCACAGGATCGCTTTTCGGTTTTTGCCTCGGGGGCAGTCATGAGCGACGCGCTGTTGTTCGGGATGGATCCGGACCTCGTTCCCCATATCGGCTGGATTTGCCAGGTGGATAGTCGTGATCGGTTTCGGCCGGACGCATTGAAATCCAGATTTGTGATTGTGACCGACCCGCCGGTTACTCATCTGCAACCGGGCGCGCAGATTTGCGTCACGCTTCCGAACCAATATATTCTTGACGGGCAAGGCATCGGTGCCGCGTACAAGCGCATTGCGCGGTACCAATTGTCCGGCGGCGTTACCGGCTATCTCTATGAGCAGATGCGTCCAGTCACGCAGCAGGAACTCAATGCGCTGTACGGCGAATTCAAGAAGAGATATCCGGACTGGACAACACCTGTCTGGTGAACCGCGACAGGCGGATCTGGCGCTGACCGAGCCCAAGGGATTGACGCCGGCGCCCTCTCAGGGGCAGTAACGGCTATGTTCAATCTGCTTCTTGTTGCCGTTGGCGGCGGCATCGGTGCCGGCATCCGCCATTTGACCAGTATGGGCGCGCTGCGCCTCGTCGGCCCCAACTATCCCTGGGGCACGATGGCGATCAACATCATCGGCTCCTTTGCTATGGGGCTGTTCATCGCCGTTCTGGTGCGCCGCGGCGGATCGAACGAGCTCAGGCTATTCGTCGCCACCGGCATCCTTGGCGGCTTCACCACCTTTTCCGCTTTTTCGCTCGATTTCGCGACGCTGTGGGAGCGGGGCGCCACGTTGCCGGCGTTTGGTTACGCGCTTGCAAGCGTCATTGGCGCGATCATTGCCCTGTTTCTGGGACTTTGGCTTGCAAGAAGCCTGCCATAAAGCATGCCATGGCGTGCTTTATGGTTTTGGGCGGCGTGCATTAGTGCTATTGCCGCGCCAAACGCAGGCCAAGAGCCCTGCTCGGGAAACGGATAAGCGAAAAAGACATGGCAGGCGTTGAACTGATCACGGTGGAGGCCGGCGAGGCGGGCATGCGGCTCGATCGCTGGTTCAAGACCCATTTCCCGGGTCTTGGCTTCGGCCATCTGCAGAAGCTGCTGCGCTCCGGCCAGATCCGCGTCGATGGCGGTCGGGTCAAGGCCGACACCCGTGTCGAGCCGGGCCAGATGGTGCGTGTGCCGCCGCTCGAGGTGGACAAGAAGGGCGAGAGCGCGCTCACAGGCCACTCGATCCGCAACCAGGGTGACGCCGATGTGCTCGCCAAGATGCTGATCCATGAGGATCCGAAGGTCTTCGTCTTCAACAAGCCGGCGGGCCTCGCCGTTCAGGGCGGCTCCGGCGTCACGCGCAATGTCGACGACATGCTGGAAGCCTGGCGCAACCAGAAGGGCGAGAAGCCGCGGCTGGTGCATCGGCTCGACCGCGATACGTCGGGCGTGCTGGTCGTCGCCCGTACCAGGCTGGCCGCCATGAAGCTCTCCGAGGCGTTCCGGGCACGGGAAACCAAGAAGACCTACTGGGCGCTGGTCAAGGGCGTGCCGCCCAAGCGCGAGGACAAGATCTCGACCTGGCTGATCAAGGAGGCGACGCCGGACGGCGACCGCGTGCGCATCGCCGCGCATGGCGAAAAGGGCGCCGACCACGCCGTGTCCTATTACCGCATCATCGAGCAGGCGGCGCAGACCATGACCTGGCTGGAGATGGAGCCTCATACGGGCCGCACGCACCAGCTCCGCGTCCACGCCGCCTATATCGGCTGTCCGATCATCGGCGACCCGAAATACTTCGAAGCCGACACCAACTGGGATTTTCCCGGCGGCATTCAAAACCGCCTGCACCTGCACGCGCGCCGCATCATTATTCCGCACCCGGACAAGGGCGTCATCGATGTCACCGCGCCGATGCCGCCGCACATGCGCCAAAGCTGGAACCTGATCGGCTTCGACGACGCCAGCGCGGAGGATTGACCGTGAGCGGCGCCACCGACGCGCTCGATCGGCGCCACGCTGTCGATATGGCCGCCGCCGCCATCATGGTCGGCCTGACCTTTTCCTGGGGGCTGAACTACGTCGCCGCCAAAATCTCCTATGCCGGCTACGACCCGGTCTTCCTGTCGATCGCGCGTTCGGTCATTGGTGGTTTCTGCGTTTTCCTCTGGTGCCGATGGCGCGGCATCGCGCTGTTCGCCAGGGATGGGACATTGCTGGCCGGCATCGCGGTCGGCGTGCTTTTCGGCGTCGAGTTCCTTTGCCTCTATGTCGGCCTGGAGCATACGACCGTTGCCCGCAATACGCTGCTGGTCAACTCGATGCCGTTCTGGATGCTGATCGGCGGCCACTTGCTGCTCGGCGAACGGATCACCACGCGCAAGTTCCTTGGCCTGCTGTTGGCCTTTGCGGGTCTCGTCACCGTTTTTTCCGACAAGCTTGGCGGTAGCGGAGACATGCTGTTCGGCGATCTCCTGAGCCTTGGTTCCGGGTTTTTCTGGGCTCTGACCAACATCCTCGTCAAGCGATCGAAACTGGTCGAGG
Organism: Mesorhizobium sp. M8A.F.Ca.ET.218.01.1.1; assembly: GCF_004791165.1. Taxonomy (GTDB): domain Bacteria; phylum Pseudomonadota; class Alphaproteobacteria; order Rhizobiales; family Rhizobiaceae; genus Mesorhizobium. Next base: position 912,498 of record NZ_SRUZ01000003.1, read on the forward strand.
CAACCGCGGAGAAGCTGCTGCTCTATCAACTCGCCGGCGCGGCGGTCGTTGGCGTGTTGGTGATGCCTCTCGCAGGCCCGCCGGTTCGCGATCCAGCCTTGCTGCCGACATTGGCGCTGCTTTTCCAGGCGATCTATATCGTCGCCTTCACCTACGTGCTGTGGTTCTGGCTGCTGCGCCGCTATCCGGCCTCCGGCCTGTCGAGCTTCACCTTCCTCTCGCCGGTTTTCGGTGTTTTATGCGGCTCGATGTTCTTGAATGAGCCGCTGACCATTCGCATCTTCCTGGCACTTGGTCTCATCGCGGCGGGCCTGATCATCGTCAACCGGCCGGCGCGCAAGCTGACGCCGGTGTGAAAGAGATTTTCATGCGCGATATCCTCAACGACCTCGAAGCGGGCAAGTATCTTTCCGATCCGGATCCGGTGCGTCGCGCCCAGATCCAGATGAAGACGCCGCTGCCCAAGCGCTTCTACAAGGAGGTTTCGGTCGTGCCGGTGGAAGCTGGCTTTGCCGTGCAACTCGACGGCAGGCCGGTGCGCACCCCGGGCAAGGCGTTGCTGGCGCTGCCGACCGAGGCGGCCGCGACGCTGGTTGCAGGCGAGTTCGCCGAACAGGGCGAGACGATCAATCCGGTGACGATGCCGGTGATGCGGCTTGTCAACACCGCCATCGATGGCGTGGCCAGCGATCCGCAGGCGGTGCTGGAAGACATTCTGCGTTTCGCCTCGTCGGACCTGCTCTGCTATCGCGCCGACGCTCCACAAGGGCTGGTCGAGCGGCAGAACGAGCAGTGGGATCCCGTCATCGACTGGGCGCGCGCTTCGCTCGGCGTTCGCTTCAACCTTGCCGAGGGCATCATCCATGTCGAGCAGCCGCGCGAGACCATTGCCGTGCTGGGCAGCCATCTGGCGCAGCGCGCCCAACCGCTGCGCCTTGCCGCCATTCATGTCATGACGTCGCTGACCGGCTCGGCACTGCTGGCGCTGGCGGTCGATTTCGGCGAGCTCGACGGCGAGGAAGCCTGGGCCGCCGGCCATGTCGACGAAGACTGGCAGATCGCCCAGTGGGGACAGGACGCCGAAGCCGTCGCGCGCCGCACCGCGCGCAAACGAGATATGATGGCCGCCGTCAGCCTGCTCGAAGCGCTGCAGGCCTGAGCGCTTCGCTCCGCCTTCGCACTGCACCTAATACGAAAGTCATAATCCCATCGTCGCGGTGCCTTTCCCCGGCGCTTTCTGCCATTTTTCCTGTGTTGGCTGCGTCTTGTGAGTCCGCGTTCCGAGGAGAACGCGGACGTTGGCGCACAGCATCGAGGACTGGGTCTCACGGGAGGATAACTCAATGGCAATGGCATCGACCGCCGGCGGAACGAGCCGCGGCATGACGCGAGAGGAGAAGAAAGTCATCTTCGCTTCCTCGCTCGGCACCGTTTTCGAATGGTACGATTTCTATCTCTACGGCTCGCTGGCGGCTTTCATCGGCTCGACCTTTTTCAGCCCGACCATTCCCGAGGCAACGCGCAACATCTTCGCGCTGCTTGCCTTTGCCGCTGGCTTCCTGGTGCGCCCGTTCGGCGCGCTGCTGTTCGGTCGCATCGGCGACCTCGTCGGCCGCAAATACACATTCCTGGTCACCATGACGATCATGGGTCTCTCGACCTTCCTGGTCGGCCTTCTGCCCGGCTATGCGACCTTGGGCATCGCGGCTCCGGTGATCCTGATCGCCCTGCGCATGCTGCAGGGCTTGGCGCTGGGCGGCGAATATGGTGGTGCGGCCACCTACGTCGCCGAGCACGCGCCCGATGACCGCCGCGGCTTCTACACCTCATGGATCCAGACGACCGCGACGCTAGGCCTGTTCCTGTCGCTGATCATCATCCTTATCGTGCAGGGATCGCTGAGCAAGGAGACTTACGCCGCCTGGGGCTGGCGCATTCCTTTCATCGTCTCTTTCCTGCTGCTCGCCGTCTCGATCTGGATCCGGTTGTCTCTGTCGGAGTCCCCGACCTTCCAGAAGATGAAGGAAGAAGGCAAGGGCTCCAAGGCGCCGCTCTCGGAAGCCTTTGGTCAGTGGAAGAACGCCAAGATCGCGCTCCTGGCGCTGCTCGGCCTCACCGCCGGTCAGGCCGTCGTCTGGTACAACGGCCAGTTCTACGCGCTGTTCTTCCTGCAGAACGTGCTGAAGGTTGACGCGCAGTCGGTCAACATCATGATCGCCATCGCGCTGGCGCTAGGCTCGATCTTCTTTGTCGTGTTCGGCTGGCTCTCCGACAAGATCGGCCGCAAGCCGATCATCATGGCTGGCCTTGCGCTGGCCATCGTCTGCACCTTCCCACTCTTCAAGGCGTTGACCTGGGCCGCCAATCCGGCGCTCGCCAAGGCACAGCAGAGCACCCGGGCAACGGTGACGGCGGCACCCGGCGACTGCAGGTTCCAGTTCAATCCGGTCGGCACGGCGAAATTCACGACATCCTGCGACATCGCGACTTCGTTCCTGACCAAGAACTCGGTTCCGTATGATGTGGTGTCGACGGCGGCGGCCGGGACGGCTGCGTCAGTCAAGATTGGTACAGAGACGGTGCCGTCCTACGATGCGGTCGCGGCCGGCGATCAGGCCAAGGCCAAGGACGCGGTCTTCGTCAAGGCCGTCAACATGTCCCTGCGGGACAGCGGTTATCCGCTGAAGCGTGCGGCAATTAAGGTTGCGGACCAGAAACTCGATGCCTTCATCGCAGCCAATCCTGAACTCAAGCTCGACGCAGCCGCGATCCGCGGCGGCGAGAAGGCAGCGGTGCCGACCGATCAGGCGGTCAAGGACAAGCTCTTGACCACCGATGAGGCCGCGGGCGCACCCGAGGTCACCGTCTACAACATACCGGACGGCGGTGCCTTTGCCATGTTCGCCGATCCGGCGGCGGTGAACTGGCCGATGACAATCGGTATCCTGTTCATCCTGGTGCTGTTCGTGACCATGGTTTACGGGCCGATCGCGGCGATCCTTGTCGAGATGTTCCCGACCCGCATCCGCTACACCGGCATGTCATTGCCCTACCACATCGGCAATGGCTGGTTCGGCGGCCTGCTGCCGGCGACGGTGTTCGCGCTCAGCGCCTACAAGGGCGACATCTACTATGGCCTTTGGTACCCGGTGGTCATCGCGGCGATGACGCTGATCATCGGCATGATCTTCGTCAAGGATACGCTGGGAACCGACCTGCACGCCAAGGAGTAGTCGATAGGCTCTTACGAACGAAAAGCCCGGCGCGAGCGATCGCGCCGGGCTTTTTCATGCGAGATCGACGTGGAGCGGCTTCAGCTTTTCCGTTGCGGGTTTTCTTCCTCGACGGCGGCCTCGTGGTACCAACCATCGAAATCGGCGTGCTCGCCGCGAAGCGCGGCAAGCTCTGCCGCGAATTTGGCCTTGGCGCCTAAATTTAAGGCAGGCCTGCGCGCTGCCAGCGGGAACATCAGGATTTTCGCCGACGGACGCGATTGCGTGACTTGCATTGCCGGTCTCCCTTGTTTTTCAGAAGCTCGTCGATTCAGTTCTCATCAAAATAGGTTCTGCGATTCATTTAGGCAATATGCCTACGAAAAGATCATGATTTGCCTATGATTTAAGCAGTATTGCCGCTTGGGCGATCTGCACGCATTGCTAAGACGGCTCAGCAAAATCAAAGCCTTGGCATGACCATTTTGCCGCACCCGCCGGAGGCCGAGTGGCATACGAATTGCTTTTTAATCATCGGCAGGCCGGCCTGTTTCGGCCATGCATCGACATCGCCTGCTTGCGGTGTCCAAGCAACGAGAGGCTCTAGAATGACCAAATACAAGCTCGAGTATATCTGGCTCGATGGATACACCCCGGTCCCCAATCTTCGCGGCAAGACACAGATCAAGGAATTCGCCGAGTTCCCGACGCTCGAGCAGCTGCCGCTGTGGGGCTTCGACGGGTCATCGACGCAGCAGGCCGAAGGGCATAGCTCCGACTGCGTGCTGAAGCCGGTCGCGGTCTATCCCGATCCGGCCCGCACCAACGGCGTGCTCGTCATGTGCGAAGTCATGATGCCCGATGGCGTGACGCCGCATGCATCCAACAAGCGCGCCACCATCCTCGACGACGAAGGCGCCTGGTTCGGCTTCGAGCAGGAGTATTTCTTCTACAAGGACGGCCGTCCGCTCGGCTTCCCCGAGAGTGGCTATCCCGCACCGCAGGGTCCGTACTATACCGGCGTCGGCTATTCGAATGTCGGCTCCGTCGCGCGCCAGATCGTCGAGGAACATCTTGATCTCTGCCTCGCGGCCGGCATCAACCACGAAGGCATCAACGCCGAAGTGGCCAAGGGCCAGTGGGAATTCCAGATTTTCGGCAAGGGTTCCAAAAAGGCCGCCGACCAGATGTGGATGGCCCGCTATCTGATGCAGCGCCTGACCGAGAAGTACGGCATCGACATCGAATACCATTGCAAGCCGCTCGGCGACACCGACTGGAACGGCTCGGGCATGCATGCCAATTTCTCGACCGCCTATATGCGTGAAGTCGGCGGCAAGGCCTATTTCGAAGCGCTGATGGCGGCTTTCGACAAGAATCTGATGGACCACATCGCCGTCTACGGCCCGGACAACGACAAGCGTTTGACCGGCAAGCATGAGACCGCGCCGTGGAACAGGTTCAGCTATGGCATCGCCGATCGCGGCGCGTCGATCCGCGTCCCGCATTCGTTCGTCAAGAACGACTACAAGGGCTATCTGGAAGACCGCCGTCCGAACTCGCAGGGCGACCCCTACCAGATCGCCTCGCAGATCCTGAAGACGATCGCTTCGGTGCCGGCCAGCGCAGAGGTTTCGGCCGCCGCCTGATCCTCTTTGCGGCGCATGCAACTCGGCGCCGCGAACGGATGCTCATTATGGAAAAGGCCCGGGCTGAAAACGCCCGGGCTTTTTTTTGTCAAGCAGTTTGCCGGATTGGCCTTCGTTATTGTCGATCAGCCATGACCCCACGCGCGTTCAGCGCCGTCACCACCTTGGCATGCGGCAGGGCGGGGGTCCGATTGCCGTCGCGGCCGATCATGTCGCTGTTGGCGACAAGCGCGTTGAGCACCGCCTCTTCGGCTGCTTGCACGACGGCTGCGTAGAAATCATCCATGCGACCCCACGGGATGAAATCCATGTGCCCATAGCTGTGTTCGGTCGCCGGTCCCCGCGGGAAGCGGCCGTTGAGGGCGTCGCGGTTGGCGGTCGAGAAAGCGAGAAAAATATCGCCGGAGAAATGCGAGCCGGTGGTGCCTGTCCGTGCGAGGCCGAGCGGCACGCGCCTGGCCAGCGCCTTGCACTGGCCAGGCAGCAGCGGCGCATCGGTGGCGACGATGCCGATGCAGGAGCCGGCGCCCGTCGGGCCGCCGCTGAAATAGTGCTCCATCGGGTTGTCGTCGGCGAGTTCGTTGCCGAGCGGCGCGCCGGCAATGGTGAGTTCACGGCGCGAGCCGAAATTGGCTTGCAGGAAGACGCCGACCGTGTAGGAGCGATGGCCGTAGTCGACGACCCTTGAAGCCGTGCCCGAGCCGCCCTTGAAGGCGTAGCAGTTCATGCCCGTGCCGCCGCCGACCGAGCCTTCCTCGATGTGGCCGCTCGTCGCATTGTCGATCGCCGCGATCGCATGGTCGACCGTGACATGCGAGCCGTTGATATCGTTGAGATAGCCATCCCAGGTTTCGGCCACCACCGGCAGCAGCCACTGATCGGCGACGTCGGGCTTGTGGCGCGCGACCCAGTCGATGATGCCGCGATGACAGGGGCCGACCGCATGGGTGTTGGTGATCAGGATCGGCAGGCTGATGCTGCCGGCTTCCTCTATCCACGAGGCGCCGGTCATTTCGCCATTGCCGTTGAAGGAGTGATAGCCGGCGGCGCAGGCCACACCGACGCCGTCATGGCCGAACGGCAGTATCGCCGTCACGCCGGTGCGCACCGGTCCCTGTCCGAGTGAGAGCCTGCCTTCGCCCTTGATGATCGTGGAGTAGCCGACCAGGACGCCTCCGACATCGGTGATGGCATTGGCGGGGCCGGGCGTGCCCTGCAAGGGAATGGCGAGCGCCCGGGCGCGGGCCTTGCCGGCTGGCGTGGTGGTATCGGTCGGCAGTTGGTCCATGCTGGGGTTCCGCTCCGTTGATTGATATTCTGGCTCAGCGAAGGCTGCAGCCCGTCGCAAGCTCGGCATAGCTGGTCAGGATCGCCATCGCCGAAGGTTGATCGACCGCGGGCACGACATTGACGAGATGCAGCCCCAGGCCATCCTCGAGCACGACCAGGCTGCGCGCGATCGTCTCGCTGGTCGCCCGTAGTTTAAAGATGCCGGTGGCGGCGCCCGCCTCCAGTATGCCGACATAGATCGACACCTGCCGCTCGAACAAAGTGATGTGGCGGGCCGCGTAGTTCGCATCCGAGCGCGAATAGGCGCCAAGTTCGAGCAGCAGCCGGCAGAGCTGGTCGTCCGCGTCCGTCGGCAGTCCGCTTTCGATCATCGTTTTCAGCCGCAGCCGCGGATCGGCGATCTCGGCAACCGACGCCGCGCGTATGGTGCAGAACCGCTCGACGGCCTTGCGTTGCACATCGTCCAGCAGGTCCTTCAGGCCAGGATAATAGTAGAGCAGGGCGCTCGAACTCATCCCTGCTTCATTGGCGACGTCGCGCAACGTGACGCCGGCAAGGCCGCGCTTGGCGATCATCGATTCCGCTGCCGCGACGAGCGTGAGGCGACGATCGGCCTGGGTTTTGGGTCGTCCCATCTTCGTTTCCTGAATTTGATTCAGTTTAAAACAGCCTCATGAAATTTCGCAAGCACCAATGCACCATATTTATTGACGATATCTGACTCCATCGCTACGTTCCCCTCGGAGGAATATTTTTATCTTATTAAAAAAAGGGGAGGAAGATGTCTACAAACGAAGCAACGACAGAGGCAACTGCCAAGGCCGCGCCCGCCGCCAAGGGACTGGATCGGGCACTGAATGCGCTCGGCACACTGATGATCGTGCTGTCGGCAGTGACGCCGGCATCCTCGGTGTTCATCATCGTGCCGGGCGTCATCGCGCTGGCCGGCACCGGTTCATTCCTCAGTTTCGTCATTGCCGCGGTCATCGGGCTGTTCATGGCCTTCGTGTATGCCGAGCTCTCATCGGCCTATCCGATGGCCGGTGGCGAATACACCATGATCGGCCGCACGCTCGGCCGCTTCTGGGGCTTCGTCACGCTGGTGCTGGTGTTCGTCTCGATCGTGCTGATCGTCGCCGTCATCGCGCTTGGTGTCGGCACCTATCTCGGTGTGCTCATCCCCAACCTCAGTCCGCAATGGGTCGGCGTGGTGACGATCGGGCTGGCCGGCACGGTCGCGGCGATGCGCATCAAGCTCAATGCCTTCGTCACCGGCATTTTCCTCGGCATCGAGATGCTGGCGCTGCTGATCCTGACCGGTCTCGGCTTTGCCCATGTCGAGCGGCCGCTCTCCAGCCTGTTCACCTCGCCGCAATTGCTCGACGCCACCACGAACACGCTTGTTCCGGCCTCGGCCGGCCTCATCCTGGCCTCCACTGCCGTCTCGCTGTTTGCCTATAACGGATATGGCGCGGCCGCCTATTTCGGCGAGGAGACACAGGATGCCAGGCGCAACATCGGCAAGGTGGTTCTCTGGGCATTGGTGATTACCGTCGCGGCCGAACTCATTCCGCTGACGGCGGTGTTGCTGGGGTCTCCCGACCTTCCCGGCCTGCTCGCGGCACCCCAGAAGATCGAGTATTTTCTGGAAGCGCGCGGCGGCCATGCGCTGACGGTTCTGATCAGCCTTGCCATCGTCGTTGCCATCTTCAACGCCGTCATCGCAATCATCCTGCAGGCCGCCAGGCTGCTGTTCAGCTCCGGCCGCGACAAGACCTGGTTCGGCCCAATCAACGCCGCCGTCGCCTCGGTCCATGGCAGCTACGCATCGCCCTGGATCGCCACCATCGTCGTGGCGGTGCTGGCTGCGCTCGCCTGCTTCATCGATCTCAATCTGCTGCTGGTGGTCAGCGGCACGTCGCTGGTGGTGATCTACGCGCTTCTGTGCGTGGCGGTGTTTGCCGGCCGCCGCAATGGCACCACGGCTGGCGGACACTACCGCATGCCGCTGTTCCCGGTGCCGGCCGTCCTTGCCTTTGTGGCGCTGGTCTATGTCGCCTACCAGAACCTGCTCGATGCCGCTTTCGGGCGCCCGAGCCTGATCGCGACGCTGCTGATCATGGCAGTGGCGGCAATCTACTATCTGCTGATCCTGGCCAGGCGAACGGACTGGAACCTGCACGGTCCCGACGAGCTTGCCGGATAGGCGTTACCCTCCGACGCTCTGTCCTTGCGAGAACCCCGGCCTTCGCCGGAGTTCTTTTTTGTGGCGGCCCGTCCATTCCGGAGAGACTCGCTCCGGGATGCCACGTTAACAGCGAGTGGGCGGAACAGGTGCTGAACGTCCATCAAAACCGATCGAACAGCTGCGACTTGAATACACCCAAAAAAAGTCAGGCTGAAAAGGTCGGGTCAGCTTCAGCGAATGAGGAGGCTTTTGGCCGGCATGCCATACCCTTCATCGATGGCTTGCGTTTCTGTATTTGGTGAAAAAGCCCGGAAAACTGCCTGTTTCCGGCTCGTCCGTACACCAACGAACCCTTGTATAAGCCACTGTTCATGCAAGGAAATCGCCAGTCGGTGCCATACCTCCGTGGCGTTGACATATGACGCCGCGGCATGCGTATTCACGGCTATGGGTTACGCCAAGCGATGCTGTTCGAACGGGGCGGGGGTTTCGTGAACGACTGCATTGGCGGGGGCGCCGGACGAGCGGGCATTGCAGCCTGAGGCAGTGCGCCGCTCGCTCCTGGCGTTCGATTGCGCTCGAAAGGCTACGGCTACTTGCTCGAATGGGCACTGGCTGGGTCCTGCCGCCCGTGACCTGAGGTCTTTCGCCGGCGGCCGCCGCGAGGCCCGGCAGCTCCAGCTGCGATCCGTCCTTCAAAACCTAAGCAAGTTGACCATCGTGCGTGGCTGGCCGCAAGCCATCCATCGACAGAGCCCTTTGGATCAGCAAAAAGCCCTTGAAGGGGGGGAATCCTTCAAGGGCTTTGAAACAACTATCCGAACGGAATCCTAGACCGAATAGTACATGTCGTATTCGACCGGATGCGGGGTCATTTCGAAGCGCATGACTTCCGCCATTTTCAGTTCGATGTAGCTATCGATCTGGTCGTCGTCGAAGACGCCGCCGGCCTTCAGGAAGCCGCGATCCTTGTCGAGGCTTTGCAGCGCTTCACGCAGCGAGCCGCAGACGGTCGGGATCTTCTTCAGCTCCTTCGGCGGCAGGTCGTAGAGATCCTTGTCCATCGGCTGTCCCGGATGGATCTTGTTCTTGATGCCGTCGAGGCCGGCCATCAGCATGGCGGCGAAAGCGAGATAGGGGTTCGCGCCCGGATCCGGGAAGCGGACCTCGACGCGCTTGGCCTTTGGCGACGAGCCGAATGGGATGCGGCAGGAGGCCGAGCGGTTGCGCGCCGAATAGGCGAGCAGCACCGGCGCTTCGTAGCCAGGCACCAGACGCTTGTAGGAGTTGGTCAGCGGGTTGGTGAAGGCATTGATCGCCTTGGCATGCTTGATGATGCCGCCGATGTAGAACAGGCAGCTCTCCGACAGACCGGCATATTCATTGCCGGCGAAGGTCGGCTTGCCGCCCTTCCAGATCGACTGGTGGACGTGCATGCCCGAGCCGTTGTCGCCGAAGATCGGCTTCGGCATGAAGGTGGCGGTCTTGCCATAGGCGTTGGCGACCTGGTGCACGACATACTTGTAGATCAGCATCTTGTCGGCGTTGCGGACCAGCGTGTCGAACTTGATGCCCAGTTCGTGCTGGGCGGCGGCCACCTCATGGTGATGCTTTTCGACGCGCACGCCCATTTCGGCCAGCACCGTCAGCATTTCGGAACGCATGTCCTGCGCCGAATCGATCGGCGGCACCGGAAAATAGCCGCCCTTGATGCGCGGCCGGTGACCGAGGTTGCCGGTTTCGTAGTCGGTGTCGTCGTTCGACGGCAGTTCGGTCGAATCGAGCTTGAAGCCGGTGTTGTAGGGATCGGCCTTGTACTTGACGTCGTCGAACACGAAGAACTCGGCTTCCGGGCCGACGTAGATGGTGTCGCCGATGCCTTCCGCCTTCATGTAGGCCTCGGCCTTCTTGGCCGTGCCGCGCGGGTCGCGGTTGTAGGATTCGCCCGAGACCGGGTCGAGGATGTCGCACAGGATAACCATGGTCGACTGCGCGAAGAACGGGTCCATGTGGACCGTGTCCGGATCGGGCATCAACACCATGTCGGACTCGTTGATGGCCTTCCAGCCGGCGATCGAGGAGCCGTCGAACATGACACCGTCGGCGAACATGTCTTCCTCGACCTCGACGACATCCATCGTCACGTGCTGCAGCTTGCCCTTCGGGTCGGTGAAGCGCAGGTCGACGAATTTCACGTCGTTGTCCTTGATCTGCTTCATGATGTCTTTGGCTGTCGTCATGTCATGTATCCCTGTGTGCTGACGTTTTTTTGATGGATGACGTTTCTTAAAGGATGGCCGAGTCGGATCAAACCGCGTCCATGCCGGTTTCGCCGGTGCGGATGCGCACGACTTCCTCGATGTTGGAGACGAAGATCTTGCCGTCGCCGATACGGCCGGTCTGGGCCGCCTTGCGGATGGCCTCGATCGCGCCTTCCACGGCATCGTCGCCGAGCACGACCTCGATCTTCACCTTGGGCAGGAAGTCGACGACATATTCGGCGCCGCGGTAGAGTTCGGTGTGGCCCTTCTGGCGCCCGAAACCCTTGGCTTCGGTCACGGTAATGCCTTGCAGTCCGGCCTCCTGAAGCGCTTCCTTCACTTCGTCCAGCTTGAATGGCTTGATGATCGCTTCGATCTTTTTCATGTAAAAAGTGGCCTCCACTGCCAAAAAAACGGGTTGTGAGCCCCCGCTTGCGCCTCCATCAAGCACGAACTGTGCCAGTCGAAGGGAACTGAAGCGGTGTCATACGATTCCAAAGCCATGTCACCCCCAGATGCAAATTCGCGTCATTCGCTGCATTGGAAGCGGCATGAAGGACAACAGCCTATTCGGCGCCACTGTGCGTGTCTGCCCAATATCTGGGCAAAGTGCTCATCTTGCGGGCAGCTTGGTGCCCGCGATCCTTGCGCCGATCGACGTGACCATGACAGCGCTACTCCTCCCCGTTTGCGTCGAGCCGAAAACTGGACAATGCTTGATCGAATGCGGATCGGCAATCCATGAGCCACGAACTTCTTACTTCCGCCGAGATGGGCGAAGCGGATCGGCTGACTATTGCAGCAGGTCCAACCGACGGCATTGGCTTGATGCGCCGTGCCGGGCAAGCCATCGCGGCGCAAGTGCTCAGGCGCTATCCCGCAGCGGCCCACGTCCATGTGTTGTGCGGCCCGGGCAACAATGGCGGCGACGGTTATGTCGTTGCCCAAGTCCTTGCCGGCAGCGGCGTCGCCACCACGGTCTGGGCGCATGGTCCGCCAAGGCCGGATAGCGACGCGGCACTCGCCGCCGCGGAATGCTCCGTCAGGCCCCAGCCGCTATCGGACTTTGATGCCGGACCCGGCTCGATCGTGGTCGATGCGCTTTACGGGGCAGGGCTGTCCAAGCCGTTGTCCGGCGAGGCCGCCAGGGCGGTCGATCTCGTGAGCGACCTGCATCTGCCGGTCGTCGCGGTCGACCTGCCTTCCGGCGTCTCCGGTGACAGCGGCAAGGTGCTCGGCACATCGTTTTCAGCCGACCTCACCGTGACCTTCGCGCGCAAGAAGCCCGGCCATCTGCTCCTGCCGGGCCGGGAACGATGCGGCGAGATCGTGCTTGCCGATATCGGCATCGGCGCGCAGATCATCGCAACGCTCCAGCCCCGGACATTCGAGAACGGACCGGAGCTTTGGTTGCGCGGTTTGCCGGTGCCGGTCGTCGACGCGCACAAATACAAGCGCGGCCATGTCGGTGTCTTTTCCGGTGGACCCAACGCTACCGGCGCGGCGCGGCTCTCGGCGCTTGCCGCCGCCCGAAGCGGGGCAGGGGCGGTGACGCTTCTGTCGCCGGGCAACGCCATGCAGGTCAATGCCGCGCACCTGACCTCGATCATGTTGCGCAGGACCGACGACACTGCCGACATTGAGGCATTTGTCGGGGAACGTCGGCCATCGGCCTTTGTTCTCGGACCCGGCTTTGGCGTCGGTGAAGAAACCAAGGCGTTCGCGCTCGCGCTGCTCGCGTCGGGCAAGCCAGCGGCCGCCTCCACCGGAATTGACGGCCTGGTCTTCGACGCCGACGCGATCACGAGTTTTCGGGAGGCGCCAGACGTTTTGTTCGAAGCCGCCCGTGGGCCGGACGCGCCGGCGCTGGTGATGACACCGCATGAAGGCGAGTTCGCCAGGCTGTTTCCTGGTATCGCCGACGACAATGCCTCCTCGAAGCTGGACAAGGCACGCTCGGCTGCCGCGAATGCCAATGCCGTCATCGTCTACAAGGGCGCCGATACGGTGATCGCCGCTCCGGATGGCAGGGCGGCGATCAATTCCAACGGCGTGGCCTGGCTTGCCACAGCGGGGTCGGGCGATGTGTTGTCCGGCATCGCGGCCGGACTGCTTGCCCAAGGCATGCCGGCGTTCGAAGCGGCCTGCGCGGCGGTCTGGATCCATGCCGAGGCGGGCAGTCGGTTTGGGCCGGGGCTGATCGCCGAGGACTTGCCGCTGGCGCTGGTGCCGGTGCTGCGCGACCTGGTGGCTGCAGGAGACGGGCGCTGATCAACCGCGATGCCGGCGACACCAGTTCACAGCGGAATGTTGTCGTGCTTCTTCCAGGGGTTCTGCATGTCCTTGTTGCGCAGCATGCGAAGCGCCCGGGCGATACGGCGGCGGGTCGAGTGCGGCATGATCACCTCGTCGACATAGCCGCGCTCGGCGGCCACGAAAGGCGACAGGAAGCGATCCTCGTAAGCCTTTGTATGGGCAGCGATCTTTTCGCCATCGCCGATGTCCTTGCGGTAGATGATCTCGACCGCGCCTCTGGCGCCCATCACCGCGATCTGCGCCGTCGGCCAGGCATAGTTCATGTCGCCGCGCAGATGTTTTGACGCCATCACGTCATAGGCGCCGCCATAGGCCTTGCGGGTGATGACGGTGATCTTCGGCACGGTCGCCTCGGCATAGGCGAAGAGCAGCTTGGCGCCATGCTTGATCAGGCCGCCATATTCCTGCGCGGTACCCGGCAGAAAGCCGGGAACATCGACGAAGGTGACGATTGGGATTGAAAAACAGTCGCAGAAGCGCACGAAGCGTGCCGCCTTGCGGCTGGCGTCGGAATCGAGCACACCCGCCAGCACCATTGGCTGGTTGGCGACAAAGCCGACCGTGCGGCCCTCGACCCGGCCGAAACCGGTGACGATATTCTTCGCAAAGCTCTGCTGGATCTCGAAGAAATCGCCCTCGTCGGCGACCTTCAGGATCAATTCCCTGATGTCATAGGGCTTGTTGGCGTTGTCGGGGATCAGCCGGTCGAGCGACATGTCATGATCGGTGACCGACTGGTAGCATTCGATCTCGGGAATCTCTGATGTGTTGGAAGCCGGTAGCAGGTCGATCAGCCGGCGCATCTGCAGGAGTGCTTCGACGTCATTGTCATAGGCGCCATCGGCGATCGAGGATTTCGTCGTGTGAACGGAAGCACCGCCGAGGCTCTCGGCTGTCACCGTCTCGTTGGTCACGGTCTTCACCACGTCCGGCCCGGTGACGAACATGTAGGAAGTGTCGCGCACCATGAAGATGAAATCGGTCATGGCCGGCGAATAGACGTCACCGCCGGCACAAGGGCCCATGATGACGGAGATCTGCGGTATGACGCCCGAAGCGAGCACGTTGCGCTGGAAGATTTCGGCATAGCCGCCGAGTGCCGCCACGCCTTCCTGGATGCGCGCCCCGCCGGCATCGTAGAGGCCGATGATCGGCGCACGGTTGCGCAGCGCCATCTCCTGCACCTTGATGACCTTTTCGGCATGGGCTTCCGACAGCGAGCCGCCGAACACTGTGAAATCCTTGGCGAAGAGATAGACCGGGCGGCCATTGACCGTACCCCAGCCCGTGACGACGCCATCGCCTGCGATCTTGGTCTTCTCCATGCCAAAATCGGTCGAGCGATGCTCGACATACATGTCGAACTCCTCGAACGAGCCTTCGTCGAGGAACACCTCAATGCGTTCGCGCGCGGTGAGCTTGCCCTTCTTGTGCTGGGCGTCGATGCGGGCCTGGCCGCCACCCATGCGGGCGATGTCGCGCCGCCGCTCGAGTTCCTTCAGCACGTCCTTCATCGCTCGGTCCCCAGAAAACGGAAGCTGCGTTTGTGGTAACGATGCCCGACGGGGAGCGCAAGCGTCGGCTTTTTGGTCCGTTTTTGTTGCGCTGCAACATGGAGCCCTTGCATTTCGGGGCGAACTCAGCCATATGCAGCGGCATAGGCGCTTGGGCCGGACTCACCGGCCTTCTCGACGAATGAGACTGGTTGCGTCTGTTTTCCCTCTTTCCGGTATATCGGCCCCTCTTTCCGGTACATCACAAAGTGGCGAAAAAGCCCCGTGGCATGATGCCTGCGGGCACGACAGCGCAGCCGCGCGGACAATCCTGTCCGCCGCCTTGTCGTTCCATGACAGTTTATCCGACGGCAGGTTGCGCCCTGCCGCCATTGATGTTTGCGGCCAGAGGCCGCGTGAAAGAAGATTATTTTGACCAACGAAAACACTTTGCCCGGCAATGAAACCGCGGAACTCTCCGGTTTCGCGGCGCTGGGAATTACGGGTGCGCTGCTCAAGGCAACCCACAATGCCGGCTTCGCCGAACCGAAGCCGATCCAGATGCAGGCGATCCCGCCGCAGCTGCAGGGCCGTGACATTTTCGGCATCGCGCAGACCGGCTCCGGCAAGACCGCGGCCTTCGCGCTGCCGATCCTGTCGAAGATCATCGCGCTCGGCACCAAGCGGCGCGCCAAGACGACCCGTGCGCTGATCCTGGCGCCGACCCGTGAACTCGCCGTGCAGATCGAGGACACGATCAAGATCCTCGCCAAGGGCGCGCATGTCTCGACGGCACTCGTACTGGGTGGCGTCTCGCGCTTCAGCCAGGTGAAGAAGGTTGCTCCCGGCGTCGATATCCTCATCGCCACGCCCGGCCGCTTGACCGACCTCGTGCGCGAGGGCGACCTCATCCTCTCGGACACCAAATGGCTGGTGCTGGATGAGGGCGATCGCATGCTCGACATGGGCTTCATCAATGACGTCAAACGCATCGCCAAGGCGACCGCGCCCGACCGCCAGACGGCCCTGTTCTCGGCCACCATGCCGGACGAGATCGCGGAGCTCGCCAAGGGCCTCTTGAAGAACCCGGTCCGCATTGAAGTTTCGCCGCAAAGCACCGCGGCGGCCGAGATCGTGCAGGGCGTCGTCTTCGCCCGCACCAAGCAGAAGCGCCAGGTTCTGTCGACGATGCTCGCCGACGCGGCGATGAAGTCCGTCATCATCTTTTCGCGCACCAAGCATGGTGCGGACCGGGTGACCAAGGACCTCGAGCGCGACGGCTTCAAGGCCGCCGTCATCCATGGCAACAAGTCGCAGAATGCCCGTCAGAAGGCACTGAATGACTTCCGTGACGGCTCGGTGCGCATTCTGGTCGCGACCGACATCGCCGCGCGCGGCATCGACGTGCCCGGCATCAGCCATGTCGTGAATTTCGACCTGCCGGATGAGGCGGAAAGCTACGTCCACCGTATCGGCCGCACCGGCCGCAACGGCATGGATGGCATCGCGATCACGCTTTGCGATCCTTCGGAGAACAGCAAGCTGCGCCAGGTCGAGCGGATCATCCGCACCAAGCTGCCTGTTGTTGCCGACCATCTCGGCAGCCCCGATCCGGCACGCAATCCGGCTGAGAAGAACGAGCGCTTCGAACCCGCCAACGATCGCAGCGACCGTAACGGCCGTCGCGACGGCCGGCGGCCGGGCGGCGAGAAGAAGCAGAACAACGGCTTCGGCAAGAAGCGCTTCGGCGACAAGCCGGCCTTTGCCGGCGAGCGCAAGCCCGAAGGCGCCAAGCCCTTCAAGGGCAACAACAAGCGCCGCTTCGGCGGCAAGCGTCCGGCAGCGCGGGCTGCTTGATAGGCCTCACGGACGCCTCCAATCCCTGGGGTTGGCTGGTTGACCGGATAGCAAAGAAGAGGGCGGCCGAGGCAATGCTTCGGCCGCCCTCTTCTTCTTGAAGCCTATTTCGCCACCGCTTCGATCCAGACGGCAATCCGTTGCGCCAGGAACGCCGTGGTGGATGGCGACAGCGCGTCGCCGGCAATGACATGATTGTCGGGATCGCCGGTGCTTTCCATGGGCACCAGCTCATGCGCGCCGCCCCAGCGCGCGGCGATTTCGCGGGTGCGGTCGGGCCGTACTACCTTGTCGATATCCGAGAAGATGAACAGGGCGGGGATGGTCGCCTTCTCCATAGGCGCGCCATAGGCAAGCTCGGTCAGGGCCTGCATCGGCATCGTCGCGGCGATCGGATATCTGGTGGTCCACAATTTCTCATGCAGCGCATTGCGTGGCACGAAACTGCGCTCCTTGCCGGCGACGAGTTCGGCGATCTGCTTGCCCCAGGGCATGGTCAGGATCTCGGCGCCGGATGCCGTCACGCCGCAATTGGGCGAGATGAATGCAATGGCCGCCACACCCTCGGATGCCCCGGGCTGCGTCGCCGCCCAGGCCGCCAGCGAGCCGCCGGTCGACGTCGAGATGACGATCACCTTGTCGCCGATTGCCCGGCCGATGGCGATCGCCTCCTCATAGTCGTTGATCCAGGCATTGACGCTGCCTTGCGTCATCGCTTCGCCGTCTTGGCCATGACCGGTGAGGCGGGTGTAGAACAGGTTGGCGTCGAGCTGGTCGGCCACGTCGTCAGGTAGCGGGCGCACCTCGCCCTTCGAGGCGGAAAAGCCGTGGATGTAGACGATCGACAGCGGGGTCTTGGCATGCACCATCGGGTTGGCCCAGACGATCTCCTTTTCCAACCCGTCTCGGATATTGGGTACGGTGGCCTCCACTTTTGCCACATAGGCTTGTGGGTCGTCGCCGATGACGGAAGGATCGAAGCGGATCGTGGTGTCGATCGCTACGCGTGGACCCAGTACGAAGGTCAGTGCAAGGATGGCGACCAGGCCCAGCACAGCAAGCACGATCCGTCGCCCCATCGCAGACTCCACGCAACAATATTCAACCTATGGCGGTGGCCATGGACAGGCAACGGCCGTTCAGGCAGCCATGCCAGCAATCCTGTGGGCATCTATTCGTTGGGCGGTTTGCGCTCGTAATGCAGCGGCCGTGCCTTCCAGCTGGTCGTCAGGATGATCACCCATCGGCATAAGGGCCTTGGCAGCATGCCAAGAATTTTCAGCGGCCAGCTCGTCCGGTAAGGGAAGGTCACTTCGAAGCCACCGGACTTGATGCCCCGCACCATGCGGCGGGTCGCGCGGCCGACCGGCATCAGGCCCGGCATCGGAAGCATGTTCTTTTCGGTCAATGGCGTATCGACAAACCCGGGATTTATCACCTGAACGCGGATGTTCATCTTGTCGAAATCATACTTCAGCGACTCGGCCAGGATGTTGATGGCGGCCTTGGTGCCGCCATAGGCGGCCGTGGTCGGCCAGCCAAAATAGGCGGTCACCGAGCCGACCAGAACGACATGGCCGCGCGCGCGCACCCGCATATGCTCGACGACAGGCACCAGCCCATTGATGATGCCGAAATAGTTGACCTCGAAGGAGCGGCGGAAGTCCTTGACGACGAGGGATTCGCCGGGTGTCGAGATGTAATTTCCAGCATTGAATATGGCGAGCACGATCGGTCCGAGGTCCTTCTCGATCGCGGCGACCGTTCTTGCCATGCGCGGCTCGTCGGTGACGTCGCAGGGAAAGGACACGACCTTGCCCGGCATCTGCGCGGTCTCGACGATGAGCGTGTCGATCGGATCGTCGTCCAGCGCTGTCACCGCCACCGCATAGCCTTGTGACGCCAGGTCCCTGGCCAGCGAACGGCCAATGCCGCTGCTGCCGCCCGTGACCCAGGCGACGCCGTGTTTCGGATCGGCCCGATAGAGTGTCATGCTGCGCCCTGCCGAGTTGTTGGTGCTTTGCTCTAGCGGTGAAGAAATCGAATGAAAAGAGTGCTTTTCCACCACAGGTGCAAATGAACTGTGTGATACCGAGCCCGGTCGCGGCAAGGTCGGCACCCGCAGGGCCGGAAATGCGACTGGACCAGACGAATTCTTGCCTTGAAACCGCAGCGTTGGGTTTCTAGGGTTTCGGCGCATGTACACAAGGAATCCTGAATGCCCCGTTCTGTGATCGACGCGATCGGCAACACGCCTCTGATCCGCCTCAACAAAGCTTCCGAGGAAACCGGCTGCGAGATCCTGGGCAAGGCCGAGTTCATGAATCCGGGACAGTCGGTCAAGGATCGCGCCGGCCTGTTCATCATCCGCGACGCCGAACAACGTGGCCTGTTGAAGCCGGGCGGTGTCATCGTCGAGGGGACAGCCGGCAACACCGGCATCGGGCTGACGCTCGTCGCCAAGGCGCTCGGCTACCGCACCGTCATCGTCATCCCGGATACGCAAAGCCAGGAAAAGAAGGATACGATCCGGCTGCTCGGCGCCGAGCTGATCGAAGTGCCGGCCGTGCCCTACAAGAACCCCAACAATTACGTGAAACTGTCGGGACGGCTGGCCGAGCAGATGGCGAGGAGCGAGCCGAACGGCGCCATCTGGGCCAACCAGTTCGACAATGTCGCCAACCGAGATGGCCATATCCGCACCACGGCCGAGGAAATCTGGACCCAGACCGGCGGCAAGGTCGACGGTTTTGTCTCGGCGGTGGGGTCGGGTGGAACGCTGGCCGGTGTCGGGCTCGGATTGAAGGCCAAGAGCAAGAACGTCAAGATTGCGCTCGCCGACCCTCTTGGCGCCGCGCTCTACAATTTCTACACCAACGGCGAGCTGAAGTCCGAAGGCAGTTCGATCACCGAAGGCATCGGGCAGGGACGCATCACCGCCAATCTCGAAGGCTTCACGCCTGACTTCTCCTACCAGATCAAGGATGAGGACGCGTTGCCGATCGTCTTCGACCTGATCCAGGAAGAAGGCCTGTGCGTCGGCGGTTCGACCGGCATCAACATTGCCGGCGCGATGCGGCTGGCCAGGGAATTGGGCCCGGGGCACACCATCGTGACCATCCTTTGCGACTACGGCACCCGCTACCAGTCGAAATTGTTCAACCCTGACTTCCTGCGCGACAAGAATCTGCCGGTGCCGGGCTGGATGGAACTGCAGAGCAAGATCTCGGTGCCGTTCGAAAAGGTTGCATGATGGCGCACAAGACGGAAGCGCTGTTTCGCGACGATGCCTATCTCAGGACGGCTGAAGCCACGGTCGTCGCCATCAATGAGCGCGGCGGCATCATTCTCGACCGGACGATCTTCTACGCAACCTCGGGCGGGCAGCCGGGCGACACTGGTCATATCGAACGTGCCGATGGCAGCCGCATCGCGATCGCCGCCACGATCACCGGCGAGACCAAGGACGAGATCATCCATGTGCCGGCGCCGGAGCAGGCCATGCTGCGGATCGGTGAGCGCGTGAACCTGCAGATCGACTGGGAGCGCCGGCACCTGCTGATGCGCATGCACGCTGCCTGCCATCTGCTGACAGTCGTCTGTCCATTCCCGATCACCGGGGCGGCGGTCTCCGAGGACGACAGCCGTGTCGATTTCGACATTCCGGACGCCAGCTTCACCAAGGAAGAGGTGACTGCCGGCATGATGGACCTGGTGCAGGCTGATCATCCCATCTTTACCAGGCTGATCAGCGACGAGGAATTGGGCGCCAATCCCGGCCTGGTAAAATCCAAGAATGTCAGACCGCCTGTTGGCACGGGCAAGATCCGTCTCGTCTGCATCGGTGAGAACGCCTCGGTGGACAGCCAGCCCTGCGGCGGTACCCATGTGAAGAGCACCGGCGAGATCGGCGAAATCCACATCGGCAAGATCGAGAAGAAGGGCCGGGAAAACAGGCGCTTCCGCATCCGCTTCGGCCCGATGCCGGTAAATTGAACAGACAGACACCGTCAAAGAGCGGCAGGAGAAAAGATGGCCGAAGACAGCGCTTTCACCGTCGATGCGGACTGGCTGCAGGAGCGGTTGGGCCAGCCGGGCCTGACGATCGTAGACGCCTCCTGGTATCTGCCGGCGCAAAAACGCGACGCGCGCGCCGAGTATGATGCAGCCCATATTCCAGGCGCCCGTTTCCTGGACCAGGATGCCGTTTCGGACCCCGACGCCGCCTTGCCGCATACGCTCGCATCGCCGCAGCATTTTGCTCAGTATGTCGGCGCGATGGGCGTTTCTGCCGATGACACCATCGTCGTCTATGATGGCCCAGGCTTTTTCTCCGCGCCCCGGGCATGGTGGATGTTCCGCGTCATGGGCGTCTTCCAGACCTATATTCTGGACGGCGGCTTCGATGGCTGGAAGGCGTCCGGCCGGCCGATAACGGCCGAACCGACCAAGATCGCGCCAAGTGTCTTTCATGCCGATTTCGACGCTGGTCGCGTCGTCGGCCTAGCCGACATGCGCCGGATCGTCGATACGGGGGCAAGCCAGATTGCCGACGCGCGTGGGGCAGGGCGCTTTACCGGTTCAGAGCCCGAGCCCCGCGTTGGCATCCGCTCCGGCCACATGCCGGGGGCACGCAATATCCCCTATTCGGCGCTTTCCGAAAACGGCAGGCTGCTGCCGAAGGACCGTTTGCGCAAGGTGATTGAGGACGCCGGCATCGACCTGTCGAAGCCCGTTGTCACATCCTGCGGCTCCGGTGTCACGGCCGCGGTGGTCACGCTGGCACTGGAGACGGTTGGCCACACCGACAACAGGCTTTATGACGGCTCATGGACCGAGTGGGGCGGATTGCCCGATACGCCAGTCGTGACCGGCCCAGCCACTACCGGCAAGGAATGAATTGATGGAAAACGGAGTGCTGCAGGACATTGAAGTCACGGTGACTTTTCTCGAAATGCATGCACCTCCGGCCGCCTCGCCACCGGTGCCCTACAACCGCCAGGTCGCACTGCTGAAGACCAGGGACATCCCCTTGCATTTCTACCGCTACCTGATGGACCGGGTGGGGCGCAAATGGCACTGGGTCAATGTTCTGAGGCTGAATGACGATGAGCTGTCGGCCGGAATCCACCGCGAGGATCGCGACATCAGGGTGCTCTATCTCGACGGCTCGCCGGCAGGCTTCTTCGACCTCAAGCCGCATCTGCCTGAGGAAGTCGAGCTCGCCTATTTCGGCATGATGGAACACGCCACCGGGCAAGGCATCGGCCGCTGGTTCCTTGGCTCGGCGATTGCCGCGGCATGGTCGCATGGGCCGAAAAGGGTGACGGTGCAGACCTGCACGCTCGACCACCCCGCAGCCCTGCCGCTCTACCAGAAGCTTGGTTTCAAGCCGGTCGCGCAGAAGAAGGAAATCGTGCATCCCCTGCCTTTCGCCGAGCGCTCGGCAAGCGTCATGCGGCCGTAACTCCAGCCGGAATCTGAACCTTCCGTTCATCGGCGCTTCAGCCTGTCTTTGGCATGTTGCCCGCATTGCCAATGCGGCCGAGGCCGAAGGAGAAAGACATGCTGACCCGACGTACTCTTGCCGCCGCGCTGATTGCGGCGATTGCCATGCCGAGCCTTGCCGCTGCCCAGGCGACGACGCCCTCGGCCGCGACGATCGAGCGAAAGCTCGAGGCGGCACCCCGGGTCAAGCTGCGGCCGAACGAGCGCGTCACCATCCGTGAATTCAAGCGCCGGCCGGACCTGCGCCGCATGGCGCGCTCGATCGATATCCAGTCGATCAATTTCGCCTTTGGCTCCGCGGCGATTTCCAGTTCGCAGTATAACAAGATCGATAACATCGCCGATGCGCTGCGCCGCATCCTGCGTCGCGACCCCGGCGCGCGTGTGCTCATCGAGGGTCATACCGACGCTGTCGGATCGTTTCAGTCGAATCAGGTTCTTTCCGAACAGCGCGCCGCTTCGCTGAAGCGCACGCTGGTGCGTGAATTCGGCGTGCCCGGTTATGCATTGGAGACTGTCGGTTACGGCGAGGAATTCCTGCTGGTGCCGACTCAGAGCGAGAACTGGCAGAATCGCCGGGTGACATTGCGCCGCTTCGACGATTTCATCCGCTGAACGCAGGCGCCGATTCAAACTGATTAGCCGGCTTATATTGTCCCGGCTGGCAATATCGGCGCTTATCCCATTTGGTCTCGGGCCCGATTTGCCGACCGCAGGTCGGCCCTCGACTCTTGGCAGGAATCGGGTGGGAAGCATCGAAGGGGAAGCATAATTTCCGCTCAACCACACCGGAGATCATGCGATGACCATCCAGTTCAAAGCTCTGCCGACCGAAGATGTGCAAGCGCTGCAGGGGGGTGGGCCAGACGCCTATGGCAACACGCCCGAGCGCCAGGTTTCCGACGGTGACGGCATGCCTTGCCGGCATTGTTTGAAGAACATCGCCGCCGGCGATGACTACCTCGTCCTGGCCTACCGGCCGTTCCCGCAGCTTCAGCCTTATGCCGAGACGGGCCCCATCTTCCTGCACGCGCAGGAATGCGAACGCGCTGTTGAGGCGGAGATCATTCCCGAGATACTGGAAAGCGCCGACTATATCGTGCGCGGCTACGGCAAGGACGACCGCATTGTCTATGGCAGCGGCGGCGTCATCCCAACCGACGCTATAGTAGCGCGGGCGGAAACCCTGTTTGAGCGTGAAGACATTGCCTATGTGCATGTCCGCTCGGCGCGCAACAATTGCTACCAATGCCGGATCGAGCGCGCGTGAGGGCCAGGGATTGGCGATAGAAAGCTTCTGTCGCACTGCTGTCGCACGAACGCGCTAGAAAGCCATTGTCGATCGATTGGCCGACCGCGGATGAACCGGCGGCAATCTCGATATCGAGGAAGCGGGGCTTTGGCTCCGCTTTTTTGTTGCCCAGATTTCACCGCGCCATATCTCAAGCAACGAAAAAGCCCGCCGGCAACGCCGGCGGGCTTTTTGTAGGTTTGCCTGGAGGGCTTAGTTGAACTTGTACTTCGCGCCGATACGCACGGTATGGAAGGACGACGTAGAGGTAATGGAGTCGTCAGGCAGCCCCACCTCGGATGAGAAATCTTTCTTGGCGAATTGCGAGTAGCGATACTCAACACCCAAGGTAACATTGCTGGATATTGCCGTTTCCAGACCACCACCAACAGAGAAACCGCTGGAGCCCCAATCGAGGATGTCGCCGACCGGGTCCGAAGCGTTCAAGTCGAAATGCTGCCAACTGTAGCCAGCCAGCGCGTAGGCGAGGGTCGATTCATTCATTTTCATGCCGGCGCGGCCAAGCACATCGAAACCGTAGTCGGTATCGACATTGATCGATCCGCCGCCGAGGTCCAGCTTCGAGGTCATGCCGGAATAGCGGGCGTCCACCATGATGCCAGCGACCCAGCTGCCGAAGTCGTGGTCATAGCCGACATTCAGCTCGCCAAGCACGCCTTCACCGCCGAGGCCGTTGAACTTCGCGCCGCCAAGCGGTGGGATTTCGATCTGGTGCACCGACGCACCCGCGCCCAAACCGCCACCGATATAGAAGCCGGACCAGTTATAGGCGGGCGTTTCAAACGAAGTGGCGGCACCGTTCTGCGCCCCGAAGCGATAGCTGGCGGCAACCTGGAATGTGTGCCGCGACGTATCGAGATTGAGAAGGCCATCCGGAGCCCCGATAAGGCCGGCCTCGGAAAGGAGATCGTCCTTGGTGCCGAAGCGTGTATAGCGATACTCGGTCTTGATCGTCCAATTGCTGTTAATGGCCGTTTCGAGACCACCACCGACGAAATATCCGCTCTGGTCCCAATCGAAACCAAAGCCGGCGTTGGAATCAAGCTTGTACTTCTGCCAGGAATAGCCGCCCAGCACGTAGCCCAGCGTGTTCGGGGTAAGCAGATACCCTACGCGCAGACCAGCGTCGAAACCGTATGTCTCCTGGATCGAGGCGTTGAAACCACCGGCGTCGAGCTTGGTTTTGATGTCGCCGGCATGGACGTCCAGCAATCCGCCGAGCAGGAAGCGGGGCGAGACCATGTAGTCGTAGCCAGCGGTAAGTTCGCCGTAAACGCCTTCACCGCCAATGCCATTCAATGACAAGGGAGCAAAATCGCTGCTCAACTTATGGACGTTGGCTCCGGCGCCTACGCCGAAGCCGACATAAACGCCGCTCCAGTTAAAACCGGATGCCTCTACCGGCTGCACGACGTCGGCCGCATGAGCCGCCGACATCAAAGCCACGACAGAAACCGCGCCGAGAAGAATAGATTTCGCAGTAATGCGAACAAACATAGCCCGTACCCCTAATGAATAAACCCGGGGTGTTCCTAGCAGGGAGTCGGCCAATACAGGTATGACAAAAATGCAACAGCGGGAGGCTAAGTGCCCTTACGGCACACGCTTCGATGGATCCCCTGGGAAGCAGGTTTGGAGCATCATTGCCAAAAGAAAAAGCCCGCCGGAGCGAACCGGCGGGCAAAAGTGTAAGTTGACTTTTTCTGGGTGTATCAGGCCGCGAGCACGGCTTTCGGCTCGACCAGTTCGTAGCCGAGCGCTTCGGCGACCGCGCGGTTGGTGATCTTGCCTTTGTGGACGTTGAGGCCGTTGCGCAAATGATGGTCGTCGACCAGCGCCTTCAGGCCCTTGTCGGCGAGCTGCAGGCCGTAATGCAGCGTTGCGTTGTTCAGCGCATGGGCCGAAGTGACCGGCACAGCGCCTGGCATGTTGGCGACGCAGTAGTGGATAACGCCGTCGACTTCGTAAGTCGGCTCGGCGTGGGTGGTCGCATGAGAGGTCTCGAAGCAGCCGCCCTGGTCGATGGCGACATCGACCAGCACCGAGCCCTTCTTCATGCCGGACAGCATTTCACGGGTGACCAGCTTAGGCGCGGCCGCGCCCGGGATGAGCACGGCGCCGACGACGATGTCGGCCGAGAAGCATTCTTCCTCGAGCGCCTCGACGGTCGAGTAACGGGTGTGGACCCGGCCGGCGAAGAGGTCATCGAGCTGGCGCAGACGCGGGATCGAGCGGTCGATGATGGTGACATCGGCGCCAAGGCCGGCGGCCATGCGGGCCGCATGCAGGCCTACGACGCCGCCGCCGAGCACGGTGACCTTGCCTGGCAGCACGCCGGGCACGCCGCCAAGCAGCACGCCGCGGCCGCCATTGGCCTTCTGCAGCGCCGTGGCGCCGGCCTGGATCGACAGGCGACCCGCGACTTCCGACATCGGCGCCAGCAGCGGCAGCCCGCCACGATCGTCGGTCACGGTTTCATAGGCGATCGCCGTGACGCCCGAAGCGAGCAGGCCCTTGGTCTGCTCCGGATCCGGGGCCAGGTGGAGATAGGTGTACAGGATCTGGCCTTCGCGCAATTGCACCCACTCATTGGGCTGCGGCTCCTTGACCTTGACGATCATGTCCGACTTGGCGAACACGTCGGCGGCGGTCTTGGCGATGGTGGCGCCTGCAGCACGATAGGCGTTGTCGTCGGCGCCGATACCGGCACCGGCACCAGCCTCGACCAGCACTTCGTGGCCGTGGGCCACATATTCGCGGACCGAACCCGGCGTAAGGCCGACACGGTATTCGTGGTTCTTGATTTCCTTGGGGCAGCCGACGCGCATTTTCTTCTCCTGATCCGGGCCCTTTTGGGCTCACTCCCTGATTGTCGGAGTGAACCATGAATCGGCTCGCAAGTGTTTGCGAATGCGCTTGCGCGAACAGGAGGGTTTCGATAATCGTTGCGCGAAATAGCAGTATATTCGCAGGATTCACGAAGAATGCCGCTCGACAGGATTGATATCGCCATTCTGGAGACATTGCAGAAGGATGGCCGGATGCCGAATGCGGCCCTTGCCGAAAAGGTCGGCCTGTCGCAATCGGCCTGTTCGCGCCGGCTTGATAATCTGGAAAAATCCGGAACCATCCGCGGCTACCACGCCCGGTTGTCCAATGCGGCCCTTGGCCATCAGATGACGGCGATCGTCCACATATCCCTCTCCGGCCAGTTCGAGAAGACGCTGTCGGATTTCGAGGCGGCGATCAAACGCTGTCCGAACGTGCTGTCGTGCCACCTGATGTCGGGCGAGTACGACTATATCCTGCGGATCGCGGCCAAGGATCTCGTCGACTACGAGCGCATCCACAAGGAATGGCTGTCGGCGATGCCGCATGTAACGAAGATCAATTCGTCCTTCGCCTTACGTGAAATCGTCGACCGGACGGCCATGGGGCTAAAGCCGGAAATGGCTTAACGCCAAAGGCACACCCGGACGTCCTTCCCAATATAGCATGCGCCTTCGCGGTGAAGGTCTTCCCAACGTTCATCACCGTGAGTCGCGCGAATATCCGAGTTACCATAGCCGTCCCAAATATCGCCGTCCTTGTAGACGGCTGCCCAGTAATCCTCGGACATTTCACCAGCCCCACTATGCGTGTCAGGATAGTCGATACCCGCGAAAACTTGCCGGGGTCCCTGGATATTGAAATCGCCGCCCTTCTCGATTTGATAGGAGCATTTTCCGGATATGCGGGTCTGACCGTCAACAACAAGCAGGCAACGGCCCCATTTGTAACCGCTCGGCAAACGATGTCGTTGCGCGAGCGCGGGCGAAAAGGAAACAGCGATTGCAACGGCAGCCGCCATGGTACGCCCGATCATCTTGTCACCCATCGTGAAGCAGCCACTGTGAGGAGCGACCGGACAGTGTTGGTTCCCCAGGGCGCATGTCTAGGCAATCCTCCGCGGCACCGTGCTTTGAAAATCAGATTATTTATCGACCAAGTCGGATTTTTGTCACGTGACATTTGCGCTGCTTCCGCGCGGGGTAACCAGAAATCCGACCGGTCTCATTGGACCAAACAGGCTCTTACGCCTCCGTCACGATCCGATCCATCGGGATGTCGTGAGGTTGCGGATAGATGGTCGCGATGCGCTGCAATTCGTAGCCAACGCCGATGACCAGCGGCTTGAACGGCATGGCGGCCAGCGTGCGGTCGAAGAAGCCGCCGCCATAGCCCAGCCGATAGCTTGCCGGATCGATGCCGACAATGGGCGAGATGACGATGTCCGGCAGTACCGGATCGCCTTCGGCCGGGATCGGGATGTTCCAGACGCCTTTTTCCAACCGGTCGCCCGGTTTGTAGGCGCGGAAGATCAACGGTTGACCCTTTTCGACGACGATGGGCAGCGCGGTGCGGCCATCGCGTTCGTTGATAGACGCCATCCATGGCCGTAAATCCGGCTCGCCCCGAAACGGCCAGTAAAGGCTGACCATCCGGCCCGCTATGTCACCGATGATCGTGTCGAGGCCTTCCGCGATGCGCCGCGACATTGCGGTTCGGGCATCGGCGGAAACGGCAAGGCGCGCCGCGATCAGGCGTTCACGCTCGGCCTTTCGCCAGCGTCTCACGTCGGTCCAGTCGCTGAGTGGTGCCTGGAACGCGGGATCGAGTTCATGCATGAAGCAGGGCGGCGAAGAATACTGCGCCGGTCCTTCGTCCTCATGATCGTTGGTCATGCCTCACCTCATCTCGTGTTCGATGACGCTATACCTCGCGATACGATACAACATGTGCGTTCACGACATGGAACGACGAGTCTCGGGCACTGTCCTGCCATTGTTGCATTGCACAAAAACACCTACATCCAGGGCAGGCAATCTTGCCCATCAGGGGTGATGAAATGAGCGATGCCAGACATCATCTCGTCGTCGTCGGCGCCGGGTTCGGCGGCCTCGAATTCACCCGCGCGCTGGCTGGCGCGCCGGTGCGCATCACCATGATCGACAAGCGCAACCATCATCTGTTCCAGCCGCTGCTCTATCAGGTGGCAACCACGGCGCTGGCGACCTCGGAGGTGGCCTGGCCGATCCGCCATCTCCTGCGCAAGCGCAAGGATGTGACCACGCTGCTGGCCAATGTCACAGGAGTAGACCGGACCGGCAAACGTGTTGTGCTCGATGATGGCAGCGCCGTCGCCTACGACACGCTGGTGCTCGCCACCGGCGCGCGGCACGCCTATTTCGGCCATGACGAATGGGAGCCTTTCGCGCCGGGCCTGAAGACGCTGGAGGACGCCACCACCATTCGGCGCCGCATCCTTCTGGCCTTCGAGCAGGCGGAACGGGAACCCGACCCTGCCAGGCGCCAGGCGCTGCTGACCATTGCCATCGTCGGCGGCGGGCCGACCGGCGTCGAACTTGCCGGAACCATTGCCGAACTGGCGCATGACACGCTGCGCGGCGAATTCCGCAACATCGACACGCGCCAGACGCGCGTGGTGCTGATCGAGGCCGGCGACAGCATCCTGGCCAATTTCGCGCCGAAGCTCTCCAATTATGCCGTGAAGGCGCTGGAGCGGCTTGGTGTTGTGGTCGAGCTTGGCCGGGCCGTTACGCGCTGCGATGCCGAAGGCGTGGTTTTTGGCGATACCGTTCTGCCGGCCCGCACGATCCTGTGGGCAGCCGGCGTTGCCGCTTCGCCCGCCGCTGAATGGCTGGGCGCGAACGCGGACCGGGCCGGCAGGGTATTGGTCGAGCCTGATCTCAGCGTGCCCGGCAGCCCGGAGATTTTTGTCATCGGCGACGCCGCCCTTGTGCTGCGGCCCGACGGGCGGCCGGTGCCCGGCGTGGCGCCTTCCGCCAAGCAGGAGGGCCGCCATGTTGCCGCGACCGTCAGGGCCAGGCTTGCCGGCGACACGGGGCCGCGGCCTTTCCACTACAAGCATGCCGGTGATCTGGCGACGATCGGCAAGCGCGCCGCCGCGATCGATTTCGGCTGGATCAAGCTGACCGGCTGGCTCGCCTGGTGGCTGTGGGGCATTGCGCATATCTATTTCCTGATCGGTTTCCGCAACCGGCTTGCCGTTTCGCTGAGCTGGCTATGGATCTATGTCACGGGCCAGCGCAGCGCCCGGCTGATTACCCAGGGCGACGACGACAAGACCTGACTTTCTTCACCGAGCCTTTCATCCGGCCGTCATCTGTTGCTGATGGATTGGCGTGCCGATGCGCGCGACTTCTTGAGTGGACTTGAGCCGATTTCAGCGCGAAGTTCGCTTCGGGGCAGGGGCATGTCAGGTCGTCGAAGAAGGAGAAAACATGTCGCAACTGCTCCATCCCGTCTCTCGCCGTGGTCTCCTTGCGGGGGTCGCCGCCACAGGGGCGCTGATCATGCTTCATCCCTTCTCCGCCCGTGCGCAGGCCAACCAGGCGCATCTGAGGATCATGGAGACCACCGATATCCATGTGAACGTGCTGCCCTATGATTATTACGCCGACAAAGCCAATGACACGATGGGCCTGTCGCGCACGGCGTCCCTCATCGACGCGGTGCGCAAGGAAGCCGCCAATTCGATGCTGATCGACAATGGCGACCTTTTGCAGGGCAACCCGATGGGCGACTACATTGCCTATGAGAAGGGCCTGAAGGAGGGCGATCTCCATCCGATCATGAAA
The DNA here is from genome assembly GCF_004791165.1 of Mesorhizobium sp. M8A.F.Ca.ET.218.01.1.1. GTDB lineage: Bacteria > Pseudomonadota > Alphaproteobacteria > Rhizobiales > Rhizobiaceae > Mesorhizobium. Next base: position 942,246 of record NZ_SRUZ01000003.1, read on the forward strand.
GGCATGAACCTGCTCGGTTACGAGTGTTCGACACTTGGCAACCACGAGTTCAACTACGGCCTGTCCTTCCTGGACAAGGTACTGGCCGGCGCCAATTTCCCGTTCGTCTGCGCCAATCTGATCCGGGGCACCGAGCTTGCCGCCAATCCGCGCGACGACAAGCTCTACCTCAAGCCCTACATAATCCTGGACAAGAAGATCAAGGACGGTTCAGGCACCGAGCAACCGATCAAAATCGGCATCATCGGCTTCGTACCGCCGCAGGTCATGGTCTGGGATCTCAAGAATCTCGAAGGCAACGTCAAGACGCGCGACATCGTCGAAGCGGCGAAGGCCTGGGTGCCGCAGATGAAGGAGGAGGGCGCCGACATCGTCATCGCGCTCTCGCATTCCGGCATCGACGTCAAGCAGGGTGACATGATGGAGAACGCCTCGTTCTTCGTCGCCGGCGTCGAAGGCATCGACGCGGTCTTCACCGGCCACCAGCACCTGGTCTTTCCCGGCAAGAAGGATTTCCAGGGGCTCGAGGGCGTTGATACACAGAAGGGTACGCTGCAGGGCAAGCCCGCCGTCATGGGCGGTTTCTGGGGCTCGCATATGGGCCTGATCGACCTGATGCTGGAACGCGATGGGTCGAAGTGGAAAGTGGTCTCGGCGACCTCGGAGGCGCGGCCGATCTTCGAGCGTGTCGACAACAAGAACAAGCCGACTGTCGCCGACGACAAGCGCATCATCGCTGCTCTCGAGCAGGACCACCAGGCGACGCTCGCCTATGTGCGCCGCCCTGTCGGCAAGACCTCGGCGCCGCTCTATTCCTATTTCGCGCTGGTGGCCGATGATCCTTCGGTGCAGATCGTCAACCAGGCGCAGAGCTGGTATCTCAAGGATATCCTGAAGAGCACCCAGTGGAAGGACGTGCCGATGTTATCGGCGGCGGCGCCCTTCAAGGCCGGCGGGCGCAACGGCGCCGACTACTACACCGACGTGCCGGTGGGCGATGTCGCAATCAAGAACGTCGCCGACCTCTATCTCTATCCGAACACGGTTCGCGCGGTTGAGATCACGGGTGCCCAGGTCAAGGAATGGCTGGAGATGTCGGCCGGCATCTTCAAGAAAATCGAGGCAGGAAAAGCCGACCAGCCGCTGATCGACACCGAATTCCCATCCTATAATTTCGACGTCATAGATGGCGTAACCTACAAAATAGATTTGTCGCAGCCACCGAAATACGATGCCAAGGGCGCCGTCGCCAATGCCGGTTCCAATCGCATTGTCGACCTGAAATTCGACGGCAAACCGATTGATCCAGCAGCGAAATTCGTCGTTGCGACCAACAACTACCGTGCCGGCGGCGGTGGCAACTTTCCCGACATCAATGCCTCGAAGATCATCTACGAAGCGCCGGACACCAACCGCGACGTCATCGTCCGCTACGTCGTCAGCCAAGCCACCATCAACCCGTCGGCGGATGGCAACTGGTCGTTCGCGCCGCTGCCAGGAAGCAGCGTCGTCTTCGAGACAGGCGTCAAGGCAAAGGACTTCATCGCCGATGTGAAGTCGCTCAAGATCGAGCCGGTGGGCGAGGGCGAATCTGGTTTCGCCCGATACCGCATCCTTCTCTGATCGACTATCAGGGCTGGATGCGGCCGGTCTTGGCCGCATCCCCGTGCGGAAGATGACCTCGCCATAGCGAGGGAGGAGCAGTCGGATCGCTCGGCACGGTCAAGAGCCTCATCCCCGCGGGTGCATGGACCTCGTGGATGGTCGATGTCCGGGTGTTGTCGATGAGATCGCTGTCCCCAGCCTACGCCTTGTAGACCACCTGGCGCACGTCGATATAGCTGGTGCGGAAACCGGCCTCGCAATAATGCAGGTAGAATTCCCAGAGCTTCTTGAAACGGTCGTCGAAGCCGAGCGGCACGATCTTCTCCCACGACCCCCGGAAACGCTGGCGCCATTCGGCAAGCGTGCGGGCATAGTCCTCGGGGAAAACGTGTTCGCGTAAATGGGCAAGGCCGTGCGCGGCGCCAAGCGACTTCAGGATGGACGGCGTCGGCAGCATGCCGCCCGGGAAGACGTAGCGCTGGATGAAATCCGGCCTGGCGCGATAGGTGTCGTAGGCGGCTTCGTTGATGGTGATGATCTGCAGGCCCGCGGTGCCGCCGGGCTTCAGGCAGGCCTTCATCTTGGAGAAGAATACCGGCCAGTATTTCTCGCCGACCGCCTCGAACATCTCGATCGAGGCGATGCGATCGTAGGTCCCGGTTTCATCACGGTAATCCTGCAACTTGATGTCGACCTTGTCGGCAAGCCCGGCCTTGGCGATGCGTGCCTTGGCGAAATCGTGCTGCTCGCGGCTGATGGTCAATCCGGTAACCCGGCAGCCGATTTCGCGTGCCGCGAACTCGGCAAAGCCGCCCCAGCCGCAACCTATCTCCAGCACGTGATCCTTTCCGCCGATGCCCGTATCCCTGGCCAGCGCCCGGTATTTGGCGGCCTGGGCGCTCTCGAGATCATTGGCGCCATTGGCGTAAAGCGCCGAGGAATAGGTCATGCTCGGGTCGAGCCATTCCTTGTAGAAGGCGTTGCCGAGATCGTAATGCGCCGAGATATTGCGCTTTGACCCTTTGCGTGTGTTCTCGTTGAACCAGTGGCGGATGCGCTGGGCCGTGTTGATGAGCCAACTGGCGCCGCCCGCGACGCGTTCGCCGATCGCCGAATTGACCACGAACAGTTCGAGGAAGCTGGTGACGTCAGGGCTTTCCCAATCGCCGTCCATATAGGATTCGGCAACGCCGATCGTGCCGCCGGAAAAGGCGCGGCCCGGCAGACGCCAGTTCTTGAGCACAAGTTCGGCGTCGGGGCCTGGCGCCTTGCCGCCGACGAGGACGGCACGGCCGTCCGGCATCCTGACTTTCAGCGAACCACGCGGCAGGTTCATGGCCGCCGACAGCACCATGCGCGCCTTGGCCGGCAGGCCCTTGACGATCTCGGCGAAATTGAATTCGTCGAGCCTGACCGCGTCGCCCGGCGCTATGCCATGATGTTCCCCGTGTGCCATTCCATGCCCCTGGATCTCCGTGCTGTCGGCGCAATTGCCAAGCCACGGTTCTCTTGGATCATCCGCCGGGTTCAAACACCGTTGCCTGGTCCCGGCAGCTGCGGGTTCGACGGCAGGCGGGCTCGAACGAAAGCGCGCGCCCCTTAGCAGAGCTTCAGCGCTTCCCAGTGAATGCCTGCCACAATCTTCCACGCCATGAGGGGGAACTTCAAGAGGCATGCCGAGAGCTGGACTGTGCCACGCGGCGCCCGGCATCTGCCGCCCTGCGTCAGGCCGCTGCGGCCCGAAATCAAAAACGCCTATGGCAGCCGCATCGCTTGTGCGATAGCTTTAGCCATGCGTTATGTAATCGTGATTGCCGCCATCGCGTTCTTCCTGATCTGGGACGGTCTCTACAATCAAGGCCGGTATCTCGACGTCGCGGTCAGGGAAGTTTCCCATGCGGTGCGCTACGTCACCGGCAAGGCCTAGACGTCCCTGGGCAGGCCGGCGCTTCATCCCTGATCCGCGCGAACCGAGGTCCAGCACCGATCGAGGCGCGTCGCAAGGACGCGTGGCGCCATGACCGGTTGACGCAAAGGGACCGCCGTCACAAAAGACCCCGACATTCAGATCGAGGAGGCGGGATTGATCCGGCATATCGTTTTCTTCAGCGCGCGGCGCAAGGAAGATGTGGAAGCTGTTCGTACCGGGCTGCTGGCGCTCGGCGACATTCCTCATTGCAGCCTCTTCGAGGTCACGCTGAACACCAAGGTCGACCCGCTGTCGGATGAAGTCGATGTCGTCGTTTACGCGGAATTCGCCGATGACGCGGCGCTGGCAGCCTACAAGGCGCACCCGCTCTATGCGCGGACCACCAGCAAGGTCAAACCATTGCGCGAGCTGCGTTATTCGGCCGATGTCGTGGCCGGACGCTGATCCGGCGCCTGCTCCAGAAGGTGCCGTTTGCAGCGGCGACTTTCCCGATAGAGCGTGCTGTGCGAACCATGCGCCGCCGCCGGCGGCATTGCGATCAAGTCTTGAACCGACCTTCGGAATGATGCACATCGCGCCTGCATGACCCCAACCACATCAGCCATTCATCCGCTCGATCATCTGGTTCTGCCGACGCAGACCGTCGACACCGCGCGGATCCGGCTCACCGCGCTGGGCTTCGTCGTCGCTCCGACCGGCATCCATCCCTTTGGCACGGAAAACTGCTGCGTGTTCCTTGCCGACGGCACCTATCTGGAGCCGCTCGTGATTGGCAGCGAACAGGCTGCGACGGAGGCTGCCGCCGAGGGCAACGTCTTCGTTGCGCGCGATCGCCTCTATCGCGAAAGCCTTGGTAACGAGGGATTTTCCGCGGTGGTTCTTGGCACTGACAATGCCGATGACGACCATGAACGCTATGTCGAAGCCGGCCTGTCGGCGGGAGACACGCTGAGCTTCTCGCGAGCCTTCACCGACACGGCTGGCAAAAGCGATACCGCCTCGTTCAAGCTCGCTTTTGCTTCGGCCAATCATGCCAGGGACGCTTTTCTTTTTGCCTGCCAGCGCATCAACGCGCCGAAAGTGGACCGCGCGGCCTTGCAGGCTCATCCCAACGGCGTCGATGGGGTCGTCGAGGTGATTGCAATCAGCAGTGCGCCCTCCGAACAGCACAGGCTGATCGCGGTGGCGGTCAATGAACCGTCCGCCGGCGGTCCGGACGGCGCGTTCGCCTTGCCGAACGCAACATTGCGTGTGCTCGATCCCGCGTCTTACGCCGCGCGCTTTGGCATCCCGACCGGCCCGGCGACGGAGCTTCGTTTCGCCGCCGTGGTATTTGCGATCCGAAGCGCCGATGCCGCTGCGAGGCTGCTTGCAGCCAACTCAATCCAGCACGATATAGCGGGCACCGACATTGTCGTGCCGCCGGCAGCCGGCCAAGGCGCGGCTTTCATCTTCCGGGAGACCAAATGAGCAAGTCCCAAGCACCAAATTCGACGGCGCCCAATTCTTCGGTAACGGTCGGCAATGTCATCTTCGACAATGCGGCACCCTTGGCGCTGATCGCTGGCCCGTGCCAGTTCGAATCGCGCCAACACGCCTTCGACATGGCCGGTGCGCTGAAGGAGCTGACCGGCAGGCTCGGCATCGGCCTCGTCTACAAGACCAGCTACGACAAGGCCAACCGCACCTCGCTGTCGGCGACGCGCGGTGCCGGCATGGACGCCGCACTTCCCGTGTTCGACGAGTTGCGAAAGGAATTCTCGCTGCCGGTGCTGACCGACGTTCACACGGAGGAGCAGTGCGCCATCGTTGCACCGCATGTCGATGTGCTGCAGATACCGGCCTTCCTGTCGCGCCAGACCGACATGCTGGTCGCCGCCGCGAGGACGGGCAAGGTCATCAATGTGAAGAAAGGACAGTTCCTCGCCCCCTGGGACATGAAGAACGTGGTCGCCAAGATCACCGGTTCCGGCAATGCCAATGTGCTGACCACCGAGCGCGGTGCTTCTTTCGGCTACAATACACTGGTGTCGGATATGCGCGCTCTGCCTATCATGGCCGAGATCGGCGCGCCGGTGATCTTCGACGCCACCCATTCGGTGCAGCAGCCGGGCGGGCAGGGCGGGTCGTCTGGCGGGGAGCGCCGCTTTGTCGAGACGCTGGCCCGCGCGGCCGTTGCCGTCGGCGTTGCCGGCGTCTTTATCGAGACTCATCAGGACCCCGACAATTCGACCTCCTCCGACGGTCCGAACATGGTGCCGCTGAAAGATATGCCGGCGCTGCTCGAAAAGCTGATGGCGTTGGACCGGGTAGCGAAGGGCCACTAATCCTAGGCTTTCTGCCCGTGCTTGTGGTTGCCAGGGGCCAGTTGTACGCTCGGCAGGCAAATGAGCGTTTTGGCAGGAGGAAGCCATGTCCGTCGCCCGCGTCACCGAAATCACCTCATCGTCGAAGAAGAGCTTTCAGGACGCCATCGAGCAAGGAATCGCCCGCGCCGCCAAAACCCTGAAGAATGTCGAAGGGGCCTGGATCCAGGATCAGAAGATCGTTGTCGTGGACGGCAAGATCGCGGCCTATCGCGTCAACATGAAGGTGACTTTCATCCTCGCGGAGTGATCGGGCAGCCGCCAAAAAGTCGGGAACTTTCGCCCGCGCGCCTCATTGTCAAAGTGCAGATTAACGACAACGAGGAGCAAACAATGACAACGCAAACAGGCCACACCGAAGCCATTGCCGCTTCGCGAGTGATCGGCACTACCGTCTACAATACCCAAGGCGACGGCATCGGCAGCATCGAGGACGTCATGCTCGATAAGACGTCGAACGGCATCATGTTCGCGGTGATCGGATTTGGCGGCTTTCTCGGTATTGCCGAGAAGTACCATGCCATTCCCTGGGCGAGCCTCGACTACGACGAGGACAAGGGCGGCTATGTCGTACCCTTCACCAAGGAACAGCTGAAGGCAGCGCCCGCCCATTCGATCAACGAGTTGGCCGGCGCCGATGGCGAGAGCGTGCGCGACGAGTCCTACGAATATTATAAGGTTACGCCCTACTGGCACTGACGCCACAACCGAAAAGGGGGCCGTTTCGACGGCCCCCTTTTCGATTCGAGGCAACGCTACTCGCTAATGTGCAAGGCCGGCAAAGGCGCAATGGCCTTTGGCGGTGGCTGCTGATTGTCGCACGACGTCAGGAACGCCGCCGCGATCAGGAACAGACTGACGATACCGCTCAACTCGGACATGGCGAAACTCCTCCTGTTTCGCCCCGCGCGACAACAGCCTTAACCCGGAATGCGCCCCTTGTGGCATGACTTATGATGACAGAAACTTGCGCTTCGTGAATCGCGCGGGCGGCAATATTCGGCCAGGGCCCGATTGCCTTTTGCGTCGCTTTGGCTAAGACGGGCGCGACGTTTTCTCCAGATCAAATCGAGGACATCGCAATGACCGCCATCATCGATATTGTCGGGCGTGAAATCCTGGACAGCCGCGGAAACCCGACCGTCGAGGTCGATGTCGTTCTCGAAGACGGTTCAATGGGCCGCGCCGCGGTACCGTCGGGCGCCTCGACCGGCGCCCATGAGGCCGTCGAACTGCGCGACGGCGGCGCCCGCTACCTCGGTAAGGGCGTGCTCAAGGCCGTCGAAGCGGTCAACGGCGAACTGTTCGAGGCGATCGGCGGCATGGAAGCCGAAAACCAGATCCATATCGATCAGATCATGATCGAGCTTGACGGCACGCCTAACAAGAGCCGGCTCGGCGCCAACGCCATTCTGGGCGTTTCGCTGGCGGTGGCGAAAGCCGCGGCCGATGCCGCCGGCCTGCCGCTCTATCGCTATGTCGGCGGCACAAAGGCGCATATCCTGCCCGTGCCGATGATGAACATCATCAATGGTGGCGCGCATGCCGACAATCCGATCGACTTCCAGGAATTCATGATCCTGCCGGTCGGCGCGCCGACGCTGCGTGAAGGCGTGCGCTGGGGTTCGGAAGTCTTCCACACGCTGCGCAAGAAGCTGAAGGATGCCGGCCACAACACCAATGTCGGCGACGAGGGCGGCTTCGCGCCGAACCTGAAGAGCGCGCCGGTGGCGCTCGATTTCATCATGGAATCGATCGAGAAGGCCGGTTTCAAGCCGGGCGAAGAGATCGCGCTCGGCCTCGATTGCGCCGCGACCGAATTCTTCAAGGACGGCAACTACGTCTATGAGGGTGAGAAGAAGACACGCGATCCCAAGGCGCAGGCCAAGTACCTCGCCAAGCTCGCCGCCGATTACCCGATCATCTCGATCGAGGACGGCCTTGCCGAAGATGACTGGGAAGGCTGGAAATACCTGACCGACCTGATCGGCAAGAAGACGCAGCTTGTCGGCGACGATCTTTTCGTCACCAACACGGCGCGGTTGCGCGACGGCATCCGCATGGGCGTTGCCAATTCGATCCTGGTCAAGGTCAACCAGATCGGCTCGCTGACCGAGACGCTCGACGCGGTCGAGACCGCGCACAAGGCAGCCTACACCGCCGTCATGTCGCACCGTTCGGGCGAGACCGAGGATTCGACCATCGCCGATCTCGCCGTCGCCACCAATTGCGGGCAGATCAAGACCGGCTCGCTGTCGCGCTCCGACCGCATGGCCAAATACAACCAACTGATCCGCATCGAGGAAGAACTCGGCAAGCAAGCGCGCTACGCCGGCAAGTCGGTGATCAAGAGCTGATCCGGCCGCGCATCTTTGGTATCGAAAGGGCGGGACATCCCGCCCTTTTTCATTTCAGGCTGGGCTGGGCCGCCGCCCGTAACCGTCCGTTAAGCACAATCAGGCGAAAAAGGCGTCGAGCCGTTTGAGTTCGCGGCCACGGGGAATCGGTCATGTGGACGCGTCAGCACAAGCAGAGAAATACCGGGCGGCTGATCATTCCTTCGCTGTGCGTGGTGTTCCTGGCCTATTTCGGCTTTCACGCTTATCACGGCGAATTCGGTATCAATTCCAAATACAAGCTGGAGGCCGAAACGGTCGCGCTGCAGGGTCAGCTCGAGGCGATCAGGGCGCGCAGGATGGAACTCGAACGGCGGGTCAAGCTCATGCATGATGGCACGCTGGAGAGGGACATGCTCGATGAGCAGGCGCGTAAAGCGCTTAATCTGTCCCAGGCCGACGAGATCACCATCATGCTGCCGGTTTCGGAGAAGTAACCGGTTTTCGGTTAATCAGCAATATTTTCAATGATTTTAATCGCTTAGGCGCATGCCAGCTATGCAATTTCGACATGGCGGAACGCCTTTCTACGTGTTAGCCTCCCATAAATCGAAGGGGAGGGCGATCTCCCCGGAGCAGGTTGATCTTGCTCCAGTGTCCGCAAAGAGACGCCAACAGGGAGTGATGCATGGCCACCGCAGCCAGAAAAGCGCCTGCCAAATCGAAATCCGACGGCAAATCCGGCCTGTCAGCACCCAAGCCTGCTGACTTCACCAAGGACGAAGAGCTTGCCGCCTACCGGCACATGCTGCTCATCCGCCGGTTTGAGGAAAAGGCCGGCCAGCTCTATGGCATGGGCTTCATCGGCGGCTTCTGCCACCTCTACATTGGCCAGGAGGCGGTCGTCACCGGCATGAAGATGGCGCTGATCGACGGCGACCAGATGATCACGGCCTATCGCGATCACGGCCACATGCTGGCGATGGAGCTTTCGCCGCGTGGCGTGATGGCTGAGCTGACCGGACGCCGCGGCGGCTTGTCCAGGGGCAAGGGCGGCTCCATGCACATGTTCTCCAAGGAGAAGCATTTCTATGGCGGTCACGGCATCGTCGGCGCGCAGGTGTCGCTCGGCACCGGTCTGGCCTTCGCCAACCGCTACCGCGACAACAACAATGTCTCGCTGACCTATTTCGGCGACGGCGCAGCCAACCAGGGCCAGGTCTATGAGAGCTTCAACATGGCCTCGCTGTGGAAGCTGCCGGTGATCTACATCATCGAGAACAACCGCTACGCCATGGGCACCTCGGTGTCGCGCTCTTCAGCGGAGACTGACTTCTCGCACCGTGGCGCTTCCTTCAAGATTCCCGGCATCCAGGTCGACGGCATGGATGTGCGCGCGGTCAAGGCCGCCGGCGATCTCGCCACCGAATGGTGCCGCGCCGGCAATGGCCCGCTGATCCTCGAAATGCAGACCTACCGCTATCGCGGCCACTCGATGTCCGATCCTGCGAAATACCGGTCGAAGGAAGAAGTGCAGAAGATGCGCTCCGAGCATGACCCGATCGAGCAGGTCAAGGCGCGGCTGATCGAGAAGAAGTGGGCGACCGAGGACGAGCTCAAGACCATCGACAAGGAGGTTCGCGACATCGTCGCCGACGCCGCCGAATTTGCCCAGAACGATGCCGAGCCGGATCCGTCCGAGCTCTGGACCGATATCGTATTGTAAGGGAGGGCCAGGACATGCCGATCGAAATTCTCATGCCCGCTCTCTCGCCGACCATGGAAGAGGGCAATCTTTCCAAGTGGTTGAAGAACGAGGGCGACAAGGTCGTCGCCGGTGACGTCATCGCCGAGATCGAGACCGACAAGGCGACGATGGAAGTCGAAGCCGTCGACGAAGGTACGCTGGGCAAGATCCTGATCGCCGCCGGCACCGAAGGCGTCAAGGTCAACACGCCGATCGCCGTTCTGCTCCAGGACGGCGAGAGCGCCGCCGACGTCGGCAAGTCCGCGGCGGCTCCCGCCAAGGCGGAAGTACCGGCAAAGGCGGAAGCGCCGGCCGAGGACAAGGCGGAGGTGGCAAAGCCGGCCTCTGCACCAGTCGCGGCCGCACCGAAAACGGAAATCGCCGCCGATCCGGATATTCCCGCCGGTACCGAAATGGTCTCAACCACAGTGCGCGAAGCGTTACGCGACGCCATGGCCGAGGAAATGCGCCGCGACGGCGATGTCTTCGTCATGGGCGAGGAAGTTGCCGAATACCAGGGCGCCTACAAGATCACGCAGGGCCTGCTGCAGGAATTCGGGCCGCGTCGCGTCGTCGACACGCCGATCACCGAACATGGTTTTGCCGGCGTCGGCGTCGGTGCTGCGATGGCGGGCCTCAAGCCGATCGTCGAGTTCATGACCTTCAACTTCGCCATGCAGGCGATCGACCAGATCATCAACTCGGCCGCCAAGACGCTCTATATGTCCGGCGGCCAGATGGGCGCGCCAATCGTGTTCCGTGGGCCGAACGGCGCGGCCGCCCGTGTCGCCGCACAGCACTCGCAGTGCTATGCCGCCTGGTACAGCCACATTCCAGGCCTGAAAGTCGTGATGCCGTATACGGCCGCCGACGCCAAGGGCTTGCTCAAGGCGGCGATCCGCGATCCGAACCCGACCATCTTCCTCGAGAACGAAATCCTCTACGGCCAGTCCTTCGACGTGCCGAAGCTGGACGACTTCGTGCTGCCGATCGGCAAGGCGCGCATCCACAAGACGGGCAAGGATGTCACCATCGTCTCCTTCGGTATCGGCATGACCTATGCGGTCAAGGCGGAAGCCGAGCTGCGCGGCATGGGCATCGACGCCGAGATCATCGACCTCAGGACCATCCGTCCGCTCGATCTCGACACCGTCATCGCCTCGGTCAAGAAGACCAACCGGCTGGTCGTGGTCGAAGAAGGCTACCCGCAGAATTCGGTCGGCGACCATATCGCCAACCAGGTGTCGCAACGCGCCTTCGATTTCCTCGACGCGCCGGTCATCACCATTGCCGGCAAGGACGTGCCGATGCCCTATGCGGCCAACCTCGAAAGGCTGGCATTGCCGAATGTCGGCGAGGTCATCGAGGCCGTCAAAGCCGTCGCATATCGCTAGGGAGCAATGCGGATGCTGTCTTTCTGGACGTTGGCAGCCATCATTGTTCCCACTGTCGTGGTCGCCTTTCTCGTGCGATCGATGACGGGGAAGTTCGATGCGGTTCTGTTGATGCTCAGCGGTGCCGCGTCGCTGGTTCTTGCTATTGTGGCAACTGCTTCCGCAAAGGTCGACCAGACCGGCAGCATGATGACGCTCGAGATGGGCAAGGGTAGCTACCATTTCGGTGTCTTGCCACCTGTGTTCATCGTCGCCACGCTGACCGTCATGCGCGGCCTTTTCAAATTCATCCAGGAGTGAGCGATGCCTATCAACATCACCATGCCGGCCCTGTCGCCCACGATGGAAGAAGGCAATCTGTCAAAATGGCTGGTCAAGGAAGGTGACAAGGTTTCGCCGGGCGATGTCATTGCCGAGATCGAGACCGACAAGGCGACGATGGAAGTTGAAGCCGTCGATGAGGGCACTGTCGCCAAGCTGGTCGTGCCGGCCGGAACCGAAGGGGTCAAGGTCAACGCGCTGATCGCCGTGCTTGCCGCCGAAGGCGAAGATGCGGGCGCTGCCGCGAAAAGCGGTGGCGCACCGGCGAAAGCCGAGGCCAAGCAGGACAGGGCGCCAATCTCCCCACCCGTGGGGGAGATGTCGACGAAGTCGACAGAGGGGGGCGCTGTTCCTCCAGCAGCCAAGAGCGAGGCGCCCCCCTCTGGCCTGCCGGCCATCTCCCCCACAAGGGGGGAGATCAGCCAATCGGCCGAGCGCACCTTTGCGTCGCCGCTCGCGCGCCGCATCGCCAAGGAGGCGGGGGTCGATGTGTCGGCCGTGACCGGCACCGGTCCGCATGGCCGGGTGGTGAAGGCCGATGTCGACGCCGCGATCGCCGGTGGCGGCGCCAAGGCAGCACCGGCAGCCAAGGCTCCGGCTGGTGCGCCTTCCGCTGCTCCGGCTGTAAAGGCAATGTCGGACGATCAGGTGCTGAAGCTGTTCGAGCAAGGCTCTTACGAACTCGTCCCGCACGACAATATGCGCAAGACCATCGCGCGGCGCCTGGTCGAGGCCAAGACCACCATCCCGCATTTCTACCTGACGCTCGACTGCGAGCTCGACGCGCTGCTTTCGCTGCGCACGCAGCTCAATGCGGCGGCACCGGTGAAGAAGACCGACAAGGGTGAGGCGCCCGCCTACAAGCTGTCGGTCAACGACATGGTGATCAAGGCGATGGCCATGGCGCTGAAGG
>NZ_SRUZ01000039.1 GCF_004791165.1 Mesorhizobium sp. M8A.F.Ca.ET.218.01.1.1
GCACGGATTTCTATCCGGCGCAGGGCGCGAAACCTTTTCGCGACAACATCCTCGACATCAACGGTCTTGCCATGTTGCGCGGCATCGAAGAGACGGACGAGTATTGGTGGATCGGCGCCCGCACCACCTGGACCGATATTGTCCGTCACCCACTCCCGCCCGACTGCGATGCGCCGGCAACGGCCGCTTGCCTCGTCAAAAAAGTCGAGCGTCTGTTTGGAAATGTCGCAGCCGACATAGCTCTGCACTATCATGGCCATGCCTCTTCCTGTGGTGCGGGGTCTGCTGAAGACAGCCCCGTGCAACTGTTCAGGTTGATGGTTCATTGGTGGGAAGGGACCGAGCCATGCCGCGGCCTGTCCTCGAAAGGACGACCAGGATCCTCTCGGCCTCCTTCCCACTTCAACCATACACCCGAACCAACACACAAGATCCTCGGGTCTGCGCTGCGTCGCTACGCTCCTTGCTCCGCACGTGGATGACGAAGAAGGGTTGACAACTATTTATCTTGCACACTAAATAATCGTGCACAAGATAAATGGAGACCAGCAATGTCAGCACTCTACACCACCCAGGCTCGC
>NZ_SRUZ01000040.1 GCF_004791165.1 Mesorhizobium sp. M8A.F.Ca.ET.218.01.1.1
CCGAGGGCGAGGTCTGGAAGCGTTCGCGTAAGGCCATGGCGCCGGTTTTTACGCCGCGCCACATCTTCGGCTTCGCCGCGCCGATGCTGAAGCGCACGCTGGAATTCGTCACCCGCTACGAGGCGGGCGGCATGTCCGACATCGCCCACGACATGACGCTGCTCACCTATGACATCCTGGCCGAGACGTTGTTTTCGGGCGAGATTGCGGGTGAGTCGGGCAGCTTCGCCAAGGAGATCGACCGCCTGTTCGAGACAATGGGCCGCGTCGATCCGCTCGACCTTTTGCGCGCGCCGGAATGGCTGCCCAGGCTGACCCGCATCCGTGGCCGCAAGACCATGGCCTATTTCCGCAACATCGTCGCCAACACGGTTAGGCTGCGCCAGGAGCGGCTGAAGCGCGATCCCGACGGCGTGCCGCAGGATTTCCTGACGCTTCTGTTGCGGGCCGAAGGGCCGGACGGGCTGACGCGCGCGGAAGTCGAGGACAACATCATCACCTTCATCGGCGCCGGCCACGAGACCACCGCGCGGGCGCTGGGCTGGAC
>NZ_SRUZ01000041.1 GCF_004791165.1 Mesorhizobium sp. M8A.F.Ca.ET.218.01.1.1
ACAGCCTCAAATACGACGGCTTCAGCAAGGTCGGGCGCCAGGACGCCACCATCGCAGGCCTGACCCACACCACGACCAGTGTGCGTGATGCGTCCGGGCAGACACTGGCGACACAGTACCTGCCGGTGCAGCTCGACTTCGGCACGTCTGCAACACCGCTGCAATACACCGCCTGCAACAAGCTCGCCTCGGCTCCCGGGTTCATCGCCTCGACGCTTTACGAGGCCGATGGCCAGACCAGGGAGATCAACTACGCCAATGGCGTGAAGACCAGCTTCACCTACTCGCCGACCCGGCGCTGGGTGACGCGTGTCACCACGTCGAGGGGCGCCACCGTCCTGCTCGACGATCAATATGCCCGCGACAATCTAGGCCGCATCACCGGCACGACGGGGCTGACGACCTCCGACAGCTGGACCTATGGCTATGACAATGCCGACCGGCTGACCTCCAGCACCAATCTTGGCGACCCCACGCTCTCGGAAAGCTTCGTCTATGCCGCCAACGACAACATGGCCTCGCGAACCCG
>NZ_SRUZ01000042.1 GCF_004791165.1 Mesorhizobium sp. M8A.F.Ca.ET.218.01.1.1
CTCCTTCCGCAGCCGGGCCGCATCTTCGGGATGGTCCCGGTTAGGGTCGGCATACCAGTCCCAATCGCCTGGCGGGCCGTATCCGAAAACGCTACGGACGCCCGACTCAAGGAGAGCGTCAACGGCACGGTCCGCATGAGCCGGCGTATTGATCGCATGACAGTAATCGAACACAGTGGTGGTCCCGGCGCTCACTTGCTCGAAGCACCCAGCCAAGTTCGCCAGGTACAAGTCTTCGGCGCTGATGTGGGGTCCGATTCCACCCAGAATACGCTGAACATACTGGTCCAGGCTCCAATCGCCTGCGATACCAGCCATAGCGCTTTGCCAAAGATGGATATGAGCATTCACGAAGCCTGGCAGAGCTATCAAGTCGCTTGCGTCTATGACTTCGGCATCTGGCGCGTCGATGGAGTGATCGACGGCTGCGATTCGACCGGAGCGGATAAGGATGTCACCACGCTCAAAAATCGGGTTTTGCGGATCCATTGTCAGGATTG
>NZ_SRUZ01000043.1 GCF_004791165.1 Mesorhizobium sp. M8A.F.Ca.ET.218.01.1.1
GTCGAAAACAAGGCAAGTTGCCTGACAGACGCGAAGGTCCTCAAGCCCGGAATGCCGGCCGAGGTCCACATAAGCACAGGTCAGCGCAGCGTTTGGTCCTATCTGCTGAAGCCGCTTACCGATCAGATGTCACGCGCTTTCCGCTAGGACCGTTAAAGACGCAAACTACGCGAAACCGCGCGAGGCCGATTGAAGCGCCAGTTCATAAGGGCGAGTGTAAGCCGAGGTTGAACGCAGGCCCATGGCCCTGAGCGTCGGCGATCATAAGTTTGTCAAACCCGATGCCGAGTCCGCCAAAGCAAGTCGGACTATCGGCTGGACATCCTCACGCCTCACCCGTCAGAAGTATGGCAGACGGTCGCTCGCGAGGCCTAAAGCCTTTTGCGGGCGTGCTGGTCCGGCAAGCCTTCCTCCTTCGTTCGATGGCGCAAGAACGAGCGATCACTCATATAATGTCGTACAGCC
>NZ_SRUZ01000044.1 GCF_004791165.1 Mesorhizobium sp. M8A.F.Ca.ET.218.01.1.1
CCTTCGAGATGTCCTGGCCATCGACCACGATACCGCCCTGGTCGACGTCGTAGAAGCGCTGCAAGAGCGCCACCAGCGTCGATTTGCCGGCGCCCGACGCACCCACGATCGCCGTCACCTTGCCGGCGGCGGCGGTAAAGCTCAGGTCCCTCAGCACCGGCATGTCGGCGTTGTAGCCGAACGTCACATTGTCGAAGCGCACCTCGCCTGTGGTGATCCTGGCCTCGACCGCATCGGGCGCGTCGCCCTGTTTCGGTTCCAGGTCGAGCAACTCGTAGATCATGCGCGCGTTGACCAGCGCACGTTCCATGCCCACCTGTGTGCGCGCCAGGCGTCTTGCCGGGTCGTAGGCCATGATCAGCGCGGTGATGAAGGAAAACACCGCGCCCGGTGGTGGCCCAAGCACCAGCGCCCGGTAGCCGGAATAGGCAAGCACGGCGGTCATAGCGAGACCGC
>NZ_SRUZ01000045.1 GCF_004791165.1 Mesorhizobium sp. M8A.F.Ca.ET.218.01.1.1
CTTCGCGCCTGGCGGCTTCCTGAACGATGATCTGGCGATCGATGCGACGACGGTGACGCTACTGACCGGCAGCGGCATCGACGACACGGCGATCGGCTTGCTTGCTACGATAGGAGATGGCTCGCGCACCGGCACCGAGGTGGTACGCATCGATGGCGTCACCGGAGACGTGCTGACGATCGCACGCGGCTTTCTCGATACCGTTCCGCTGGCGCACGCCGATGGTGCCTCGTTCGTCCTGTTTGACGATCTCTCGATCAGCGACTTCGAGCAATACACCGACGCGCATAGCATCGACGTCAAGCTCCTGACCAACACTGGCGCCGGCCAGTTGGACGAGGCGGCGGCACCCACCGACACGGTTGTGTTCGCCAGTCGCTGGTCCCGTCCTTATCGGCCGGCCGACGTGCGCGTGAACATCATCCCTTTCGGGCTTGTCACGAGCGATG
>NZ_SRUZ01000046.1 GCF_004791165.1 Mesorhizobium sp. M8A.F.Ca.ET.218.01.1.1
GTCGTCTCCGATGCTCATGAGGGCCTCAAGGCCGCCGTCACCAAGGTGCTCAGCGCCACATGGCAGCGCTGCCGGGTCCACTTCATGCGAAACGTGCTGGCGCACGCCGGCAAGAGCGGCCGCAGGGTCGTCTCGGCCTTCATCGCGACCGCCTTCGCCCAGGAGACGCCCGAGGCTGCCAGCGCCCAATGGCGTGCCGTCGCCGACCAGATCCGGCCGAAGGTGCCGAAGCTGGCGACAATCATGGACGATGCCGAGCCCGACGTGCTGGCCTACATGACCTTCCCCAAGGAACATCGCACCAAGCTCCACTCGACGAATCCGATCGAGCGGCTCAACGGCGAGAGCAAGCGGCGCACCGAGGTCGTCGGCATCTTCCCCAATGACGATGCCATTGTCCGTCTCGTCGGCGCGTTGCTGCTTGAACAGAATGATGAATGGGCCGT
>NZ_SRUZ01000047.1 GCF_004791165.1 Mesorhizobium sp. M8A.F.Ca.ET.218.01.1.1
TCAAAAAAGCAGTTGAAGCAGCTAAGAAAAACTTAGTTGAAGTTCCACGTGTCGAAGGTACAACTCCTCACATGATCACTGGACAATTCAGTTCAGGTAGTGTATTAATGAAACCAGCAGCTCCTGGTACTGGTGTTATTGCGGGTGGTCCTGTTCGTGCAGTATTAGAACTAGCAGGTATCACTGATATCTTAAGTAAATCTTTAGGTTCAAACACACCAATCAATATGGTGCGTGCAACAATTAATGGATTACAAAACCTTAAAAATGCTGAACAAGTTGCGAAATTACGTGGCAAGTCAGTAGAAGAATTATATAATTAAGGAGGGAAAATAAGTTATGGCTAAATTACAAATTACCCTCACTCGTAGTGTTATAGGTCGTCCAGAAACACAACGTAAAACTGTTGAAGCTTTAGGTTTGAAAAAAACAAACTCTTC
>NZ_SRUZ01000048.1 GCF_004791165.1 Mesorhizobium sp. M8A.F.Ca.ET.218.01.1.1
GAGCGCGCGCCGCTCGGCGCCGCCTTCACCAGGCAAGGTGTGGCGACGGCCATCGCCGCGCTCCTGTTCACCGTCATCATGGTCTCGTTCCGGCCCTTCCAGCCGGCGGGCGCGGAACTGACCGGCGAGGGCGGCGATATCGTCAACCAGCTCGGCTTCGGCTCGCTCGGCGCCGTCTCGATCTTCGCGCTGCTCGCCTTCGCCGACCCCCGCGTGGTGCGCTCGCTGGTCAGCCCATCTTGGGCGCTGATGCTGGGCTTCTTCTTCCTGTCGGTGATCCTGGTGACCGATCCGCCGTCTGCGATGCGCGCGGCTGGCCGCACGCGGCTTTTGCTTCTCGATGGACCGGCCGTGCTCGGCCGTGCCGCCATGGACGAGATCGACAACCGCCACGGCAACCGTTCACTGCGCGAGGGCCTCGTCGCGGCCATGCGCGC
>NZ_SRUZ01000004.1 GCF_004791165.1 Mesorhizobium sp. M8A.F.Ca.ET.218.01.1.1
CGGGTTCGCGAGGCCATGTTGTCGTTGGCGGCATAGACGAAGCTTTCCGAGAGCGTGGGGTCGCCAAGATTGGTGCTGGAGGTCAGCCGGTCGGCATTGTCATAGCCATAGGTCCAGCTGTCGGAGGCCGTCAGCCCCGTCGTGCCGGTGATGCGGCCTAGATTGTCGCGGGCGTATTGATCGTCGAGGAGAACCGTTGCGCCCCTCGATGTGGTGACGCGCGTCACCCAGCGCCGTGTCGGCGAATAGGTGAAGGCGGTCTTCACCCCGTTGGCGTAATTAATCTCCTTGGTCTGCCCGTCGGCCTCATAGATGGTTGAGGTGATGAAGCCGGAAGCGGAGGCAAGCTTGTTGCCGGCGGTGTATTGCAGCGGTGCCGCAACCGTCCCGAAGTCGAGCTGATTCGACCACGAGGACGCGCCGGTCGAGGCCGATAACGAGGTCAATCTGCCTACCACCGAAATTTACATTGGCGAGAATAACGGCCGGGATGCCTTGCGCCGTCAGACATTCAACGGCGCGCGCAAGGCTGGCCCGTTCGGAGGCGTGTTCTATGGGGTCGCCAATGAAAATCTCGATAGAGGCCAATCGCAGCCCTTTTGCGTCGAGGAAGGTTGTGGTCCGCTACGTCAAGATTGGTAACGCGCCCACTGGATGTTTATGTTGGCATGCGTTTCGGAAGTTCTTCAAGAGTGTTCCTAAACCGCTCCTGACACATCAACAACAATGACCGTAATGCGGCTTTTTGCAGTTTCCGGCAGCAATTCCGTGAGGGTCTTTTCCAGCTCATCCGCCGAGGTCGGGCGGGCCACGCCTTTGGGGGGAGCGGGAATTTTTCCCGTCATTTTGTCGCCAAACCAGAAGACACAATAGATGCCGAAACCCTTCGCGCCTGGGTCCGGCGTATAAAATCTGTCCAGCTGCCCCATCGCAGCGGTCCATAGCTCGGCATGGCTATCGCGTTTCAGCTCCCAAAGAATTTTATGCGTCGCAATCGACACCGCGATATCCGCGCGTTTGTCTCTTGCCATATGCCCTTCCGGCTCGGCAGCGATACCAAGGGCCTGAAGGGGCGGTCGCAGCATGGTGAGGAAATTGTCACGACAGGCTTCTTCCGGACGCGCTTCCGTGGGCTTTGCATGCGCGTCGATATTCCAGAACTGCTTGTAGATGTCGGTATTTCCCCGCTCGATGTGTTTTTTCAGGTCGAGCAATTGGGCAACGACCAGCGCGTGAAGATCGGCAACAGTAGCAGGTGGCCCGTTCGATAGGGCGGCCACGGTTCGCGGCCAGTCCGGGCGGTCATATTCCACATCGCGCCGGCGCTTACGCTGGTTCGCAAGGGCATGAAGAATATGAGGGCTATAGGACGCCAAATCAGCGTTTGCCACGAGCCTTTCAAGGGCATGGGTTGCGGCCACTGTTGGCAATGTTGAGATCGCATCGAACAGCCTGCGGCAATATTCCGCCGCGTCCCACGCATTCCTATCACCGCTCCATCCACCTGCGGGAAAGGATGCATCGGGAAAATAGGTGCCGGTCAAACGCGCCAGAAGTTCAAGTTGCGGGAGCGCGAGCGCCGTTTCGACGGGCTGCCCGCGTGAAGCAAAACCGCTCCGGTCACGGAGCAGAAAAATGATGTCCGGGCGCTTCCGCGCGAAATCCTCGACCCGATCTGCAAACTGCGCTGGGGATAAAAGGTAGGCTGTCGCCAGCCACATTTCATACTGTGGCTCGTTGTTGGCCGCAGTTCCCGCAAGCATCTCCTCAGCGACCGCCAGAAACTCCGCACGGGCATCCGGTAACTTGGTTGCCGCATCCAGCATGTCACCGAGGCGAAACAGGTTCGCGTTCGGGAAATCACGCAACAGTTCAAGCACACTTTCCTTGCGATAGGGCTCGAATGCCTCTGCGGTCAAAAGCTCGCGCAGCCCATCAATCCCTTGATCGCCAGCGGATAAGCGAAGCCGCGCGATTGCAAGATAAACGTCGCGCGCAAGTTCGGGGCGCTGTTGCAGCAGCGCGTCTCGCCAGGGATGCGTAAGCCAGGTGACGCTTCTGTTTCGCTTAATGGAAACCGGGTTCGTGACATCGAAAGCCAGGAGTGCTTTCAAGAAATCATCCGTCAGGCCGGCAAATCCTTCGCCCGTGGCCCAGCGCTCATTCAACCCGGCGACAAGCGCGTGCCACCAGTCATAGCACCTATGTTTCGCCATGAGGCCCATGACATCTGCAAAGGTTGGCAGATCATTGCGCAACAGCGCCGCACGCAACCCGGCAAGAGCAATCTCGATGAGATCGGCACCTACCCATGCCGCAACCCTGTCGCGGGGCTCAAGGCTCTGGTCGACGTCGCTGTACAACGCAAAGTAAATCTTCCCGAGATGGTTTAGCCACCCGAGATCCGCACCGCTGCGGATGCGCTCGACTTTTTGCACAAACTCCTCGCGCTGGCGCTCGCGCGCGGCATCATTCTCGGCTTTCCGGTTCTTTCGTCCCTCGAAGTACCCGTCATACAAGCTCGACCTGACCGCGTCGGCGCGTACCGGCTCAAGACTGGCTTCCTGGTCGGCCAATTTATACAAATTCCTGAACATTATGTCGGCCCGAGGCTGTTCCAGCCGATAACACAGACTGAAAGCAAGCTCGTAGAAAAAGGACCGCCTCGCGCTGCCTTGATCGGCGGCTGCGAGTTGCGCGACAACGATACCAAGCAAAGGACCAGCCGGGAGCGTTTGCAAGATACTCCGCTGGTATATGGAGTATTTTTGCCAGCGGTCGTTGTCCGCGACTAGCGTACTGAAGAAATGACTTGCAACAGCCTCCAGCTTTTTGGGCGCTTCGATGATCGCGTTGCGCAACTCCTCGATCTGGTTATCGTCGCCGAATGCCAGCCGCTTACTAAGCCAGCGCAACGCCCGTTCCGGGTCAAACGCGCGGTTTTCGCGCCATGCGCGCACGAGAGTATTGGCGAAGAACATGCCCACCTCGCTGTGCCTGCGATTATGTTCACCATACTCCTTCTGCCGAGTGGGTGCGATGCCGTCGAGCACCGATGGCAAATCGGCAAGCGGTACGCGGTCGGCCAATCCCCACAGGGTTCCGGTCGCAAGGAAATCCTCGTCGCTGTGCAATGTGTCGTTGACGAGCTGGACGACATCCGCATGACCAAAAGGATGCCCGTAAAGCTCCTTGATAATTTCGGCGCGGAGCCGAAGATCGTTGGCCGTGTTTCCGAGGTCGGCCTTGAAGGCTGCAACGATTGAAGCTTTCCCTTCATCACCGAGCCGAAGCAGGGCCAGCAGGGCATGCAAACGCTGTTCATAGGGCGCATCTTGTGAAAGCACTGCGACAAGGTCGGGCCGCATCTCGGGGAGTGGCGCACCTAAGCGGAGTGCATCGATCACAACCGAGCGCACCCCGAAGCCCGCGTTTGGGTCCTTCAAGATCGCACGAAATTCTTCAGCCATGTCACCGCGAGAGAGGGCGGCAATTGGAGGCGCATCCCTGTTTCCAGACCGAAACCAAGGGTCAGACTTGGAAAGGCGACCAAGAGCACGCAGGAGCGCTACGCATGATGACGGCGCCAGTGATGCCGCATCGCCATAGGTGAGAACGCCGTACGGGTCCTTTTCAATCAGTTCATCGGCATACTCGGGGAGATGCACCGCAAGCCACGCGTGAAGGCCCCTCAATTCGGATGCAGGATGTCCGTCAACGCCCATCAAAGCCGTGACCCGGTCGAACGGCAAGCCATCGCGCACCTGCTTCGCCAGAAACGCGGCAGCCAGATATTCGGCCGTGGTGCGGTGCGCGTAGTCGACTGTTTCGGCTTCCGGGCCTGCGACGAAAACCCTTCGACTTAAGGCCGCCTGAATCTTTGCTGGATCAAGGAAGGTCAGAGAACGATAGCCCGGAATTTCCGGAATACCTTCTTGCTCGGTCAGGCTGATCGCTTCAACATCGGCAATAAGCCGTGCTGCGCAGATCGCGCCGGCGACTGGCCGCAGTTCCGCAGTCGAATAGACGCCGCTGCCTTTGCGCGCATGGTCCGCGTCAAACTCTTGGAGCATGAGCCCGGTCGACTGCTCGAAAACCTCCCTGCGTGTCGCGGGCCATGAACCCGTTTTCACCGCGCGCCATAGCATGATGAGGTTTTGCGGGTTTTCTAGAAAGTCATCGAGCCCGCGGGCCATTGCTTCCTTAAGAAACGCGACAGCCTCGTGCGGCTGCAAGCCTTGTTGGGTAAGAACCCAGAGTTGTTCCTTGAATGAAAGTTTTTGAAGCAGCAGAACCGGCGGTGTGCCCACGTGTTCAAAGTACGGGCGAAGCGCAGCCAGGTCACTTTCCCCGAGCCAATCCGCTACCCGGCATGAAATCCGGACTTTTGCCGGGCTGACCTCGAATAATTTCTCGACAAGCGCATCAACCGTGTCCCGGTCGCCGCGCCCGGAGCGCTTTTCATCAAGCCCGTCGATAAAAAGTACCTGACCGGAGAGCTTGTTCGTGGGTGTCGCCAGAAAGGCGCGGGCGGTGATGAGCCTTGCGCCTTCGGCCTTTGCGGTTTCCCGAAAGAGGTACGATTTGCCGGCACCGGGATCGCCCAGCAAAACAATGTTGGGTGCGCTCCCGAAATCCGAAAAACGACGAGGGCGCGCTTCGTCGGGGTTGTCATGGGGTACGTTGGTTTGGCGAACCGTGCGGGTCATTTTCGGGAAATAATACAAATAGTGGAAAGCATGAAACTCATGTCTTGAAGCACCTTTTGTCAAGCAACAGTGCAAATGACCGGAGACGCCCTTCTGTGCAGGACCGGGCACTACGCGCATGCGCTCGAAACCGCTTCGCGTCTTCGTCCTTCGGGTGACGATCCCTTGCAGCTTCGGCTGCTTGGAGCACCGGCTGAGCCACTGCTCGGAGCCTTTGCGCCGCCCACCGCTCCCGCCAACCATCGCTACGTTCGTTGGCCCTTTTTCTCCTCATGCCGCTCCGCATTGAACGCCTGCTTCCCCTTCGCGGCCCACAGGTTGCTTGCATGCTCGCCTTCATGGCTCTGCAGCTTGGTGGCGATCCAAAGCATCGCTCCATAGATGATGGCGCGATCGTCATTTGTCAGCTCGACGATGCCTGCCTTTGCGACGAGACCGCCGAGTTCAATCAGTTGCCGGGTGCGCTTGCGGCGCTCGACCTGCCAGGTGCGCATTTCATTGCGAGCCATTGCCGCTTGCCAGCGATTGCGGGCCGCCCGATAGCGCTGCAGCGCCGCGAACGTTGCGCTAAGATGCCGAAGCAACTCGCCGGGAGCCGCTCTCGAAAAACATCGCCCCACGCTTCGCCCATGCCTCACGCTTCGCGGCGTCTTTCGTTTCGGCGATCGCGACCAGCGCGCCAGCCAGTTCTTCAGTGCTGAGTTGATCGGCGCCGGTGGTGAGCACCAGCTCGCCAAGCTGCTGCACCTTGCGCGTCTTGAGCTCCCGCGCCTTGTCCTCCAGCGCCTTCAGTTCCGCGTCGAAGTCCCGTGGTTTACGCATGTGCTGTCTCCATCGGTTGTTGATGCAGCGATGATAGGGGAGCGCGTGCTGGAAGGCTTCATGGTTGCCGAGACAGCCCGGGACGGGCTGGTCCATCCCGAGAATTTTTCGAGGGAGGGCGCGCTTATACGTCGTGCCGACGTGGGCTTTGACGTGCAAATGATCCTGTCGCGATGGCGATCTATCATCTTCATGTCAAAGTCATTGGCCGCAAGGCCGGGAGCAGCGGTGTTGCGTCTGCAGCCTACCGCTCGGCTTCGCGGCTGCGTGATGAGCGCATTGAGCGCAAGCATGACTTCTCGGCCAAACGTGGCGTCGTCCATTCCGAGGTGATGCTGCCGGAGAATGCACCGGAAGCCTGGAGCGACCGTGAACGGCTATGGAATGATGTCGAAGCTTTCGAGGTTCGCAAGGATGCACAGCTTGCCCGCGAAGTGGAGTTCGCCCTGCCGCGCGAACTAAGCCAGGCGCAAGGCATCGAACTGGCCCGCGACTTTGTGCAGGCCGAGTTTGTCAGCCGAGGGATGGTCGCCGACCTCAATGTGCATTGGGACAGGGCGGAGGATGGCAGTCCCAAGCCGCATGCCCATGTCATGCTCACCATGCGTTCGGTCGATAAGAACGGTTTTGGACCAAAGGTGCGCGACTGGAACAGCACCGAAATGGTCGAGCGCTGGCGCGAGCGATGGGCGGAGTTTGCCAATGAGCGCCTTGCCGAACTCGACATTGACGCCCGTATTGCTCATCGCAGTCTGGAGGCGCAGGGCATTGCTTTCGAGCCGCAGACCCAGATTGGCGCACCGGCTCAACGCATTGAAGGCAACGTCCTTGACGTCGCCGGCATTGAAGCCGATCGCGCCGAATTGCACCGCGAGATCGCCCGCAACAATGGTGCGCGCATCATCGCCGATCCAACCGTGGCACTGGATGCGATGACGCATCAGCAATCGACGTTCACGCGAAAGGACATTGCGAAGTTCGCGCATCGCCATAGCGACGGAATGGAGCAGTTCAACGCCGTGATGGGAGCTATCAGCGAAGCGCCCGATCTGGTCGAACTCGGCAAGGACGGCCACGGAGAAGATCGCTTCACCACGAGCCAAATGATCGAGACGGAACAGCGCCTGCATCGCTCGGCAGAACGCATGAATGGGCAGGATTGTCATGTGGTGAGTGACGCACATCGCGAGGCAGCTCTGGCGCATGCCAGGCAGCGCGGCCTTGTATTGTCGGGCGAGCAAAGCGATGCACTGGATCACATCACCGACGGCCGCGGTCTTGGTGTCGTTGTCGGTTTTGCCGGAACAGGCAAGAGCGCCATGCTGGGCGTCGCGCGCCAGGCATGGGCAGCAGCCGGCTACGAGGTTCGAGGCGCGGCACTCTCCGGCATTGCGGCCGAGAATCTCGAAAGCGGATCAGGAATTGTGTCGCGAACCATTGCCAGCATGGAACACAGCTGGGGACAAGGCCGCGATCTGCTCACCGCGCACGATGTTCTGGTGATCGACGAAGCCGGCATGGTCGGCACGCGCCAGTTGGAGCGCGTGCTCTCCCATGCCGCGGACGCTGGCGCGAAGGTCGTGCTGGTCGGTGATCCGCAGCAGCTGCAGGCGATTGAAGCCGGCGCCGCATTCCGTTCGATCCACGACCGCTACGGGGGCGTCGAGATCGGTCAGGTGCGTCGGCAACGCGAGGACTGGCAGCGTGACGCCACGCGCGATCTGGCAAGCGGCAGGATCGGCGCTGCGATCGGCGCCTATGAAGCACAAGGCATGGTGCACCAGGCAGCATCGCGTGACGAGGCGCGCAGCGGGCTTGTCGAGCGCTGGGACCGCGACAGGCAGGCAGAGCCTGAGGCGAGCCGGATCATTCTCACCCACACGAACGACGAAGTGAGTGCGCTCAACCAGGCAGCGCGCGAGCGCATGCGCGCTGCTGGAGATCTCGGTGAAGAAGTTCAGGTGGATGTGGAACGCGGTGCAAGGACTTTCGCGAACGGCGACCGGGTCATGTTCCTGCGCAACGAACGGTCGCTCAGCGTCAAGAACGGCGCGCTCGGCGTGATCGAAGAGGTCAGCGTGCAGAGTATGACGGTTCAAACAGACGACGGCAGGTCTGTGCGCTTTGACCTGAAGGACTATTCCCACATCGACCACGGCTATGCCGCGACCATTCACAAGGCCCAGGGCATGACCGTCGACCGCACGCATGTGCTGGCGACGCCAGGCATGGATGCCCATGGCAGCTACGTTGCCCTGTCGCGTCATCGCGACAGGATGGACCTTCATTACGGCAGCGATGACTTTGCATCCCGCGAACGGCTCGTCCGAACGCTGTCACGCGATCGCGCCAAGGACATGGCGTCGGATTACGATCAGATGGACCCGGCGCGAGACTACGCCGAGCGGCGCGGCATCACCTTCCGACAGCGCGTGGTCCAGATCGTGCGCCGGTTCGTTCCTGAGAAGCTCCGCGACAGGATCGGCGGCCTGCTGGGCGGTTTGCGCGCGCCCACAGACGCCGAGCCCAGCCAGGACCGCGGGGGCCGGCCGGAAAGGGGAGACGGTGGAGCGCAAAACGGAGATGCCGGCGCCGCGCCGGGTAGAGAAGCGTCTGCCCGAGGAGCGCAGCGCGAGGCGGATGCGCCGGTGGATTCGGAAGCGGCCTTGCGCAGCGCTCGCACGAAGGCGCTTGTGCGCCACGCGCGCGCGCTTGACGCTGTTATCCGCACAGGAAATGCGGACGGGCAGGGGACTCTTGAACAGATGCGCGAATTGCGAGATGCCCGCAGCGAGTTCGAGAAGATTCGGCCACACGGTTGGCGCGATGCCGAAGCGGCCTATGTCAAGAATCCCCAGATGGTTCGTGAGGCGGCCGCCGGGCGAGTCAATCGCATCGTCCTAGCTCTGCAACTTGAAACGGAAATTCGCACCGGGCTCGAAGCCGATCCGATCCGCCGCGCCGACAGTTTCGTGGAAAGCTGGCAAAAACTGGAAAGGACAAGCCAACGCCAATACCAAGCCGGCGACATGTCCGGCTACAAGTCAACGCGCTCGGCAATGTCCGACATGGCTAAGAGCCTCGAACGCGATCCGCAGCTTGAATCCCTGCTTGCCAATCACAAGAAGGCGCTTGGCATCCAGGTCGAATCCGGCCGGCGCCTGGGTTTGGAGCTCGCGTTCAACCACGGCATTGGCAAAGGGCGCGGTATAGGAATCTAAACCCTCCGATTTGCCGCCGTTACCACGCCCGAGATCGATGAGATGACAAATCTGATTGCGCCAAGCCCTGGGTTGTTCTGTTTGGTTCCAGCAGGTGTCAAATGCTCTCAGCGAAAGGCAAGTCGCGATGCCTGAACCGGATCGTATTGTTCGCCTTAGGACCGTCCTCGCGCGGACCGGCCTTTCCCGCTCGACGATGTACCGCAAAATCGCCGAAGGCACGTTCCCAGCTCAGATCAAGATCAGCGTAAATGGTGCCGGATGGCGGGAATCCGATATCAATCTATGGCTCGCTAATCCTGTCTCCTGGAGAGCGGGACGTGAAAACAGCGACTGATGGCGGTCGAATGCAAGTTGCTGCCACTTTGAGCAGTCGTGCATCGGGTGGGCCAGGCTTGCAACAGATCGAACTAAGGGTCGATCGACTCTGCCTATCGGCGAGGCGGTGAAGGTCCGCATCGCCGACCCGGATGTCAAAACAGGCGATCAGCCGAAGACTGAGGGCTGAAAGTCAGAAATGCTCTGGGATGTACCGGGTTGGGATCGGTCGAGGCGATGTGCAGCGGGTGCTATCACGGCCGCTTGGCCAAGCGCACACCGGCCCCTCCGCCGTTTTCTGGGATGAATTCAATCCCCGCAGCTTCAAGGGTTGTTCGGAGTGACGCCACGGTAGAAATCTTAAGCTGTTCGCCTCGTTCAAAGCGGGCGACGGTATCCGGCGATACGCCCGCGTTGTGGGCTAAATCTCTTGTTCCCCAACCTAGTGCCACACGTGCCATTTTACATTGGACTGCATTCATTTTCGTAACATTGATACGATTCTTGTTGATCCGCGATCTCGACCGCGTTATCGTATCCCTGATACGATTATGTCTACGACTGCGGCTGCTGACGGTGTTGAGACCACCTCCAGCAGCCTAACCATAACCTAAGCTTTCAGGGAGCTCGGATCATGGCTGATTCCGACCATAGCACGACTTTGTCTTCCGTCACGCGGCGGCTGCTGATGACGCAGATCGTTGCGTTGGCTGCTTTACGGCCGTTCAGGGCACGGGCGCGTGAATATATTCCGGCCAGAGGCCGACAGGACGATCCGGCTCTTCGCCTGTGTAAGAGCTGGCACGAGATTCACAGCTGCACCTCGAGTCTGTGCCAGGAACAACAGCGACTTGAGACATATCTAGTAAAAACCATCGGCTTTCCCTCTGCTAGTCTGCGGCTTTGCGATGGCCAGGAACAGACGGTCTATTCTCCCGAAAGCCTCAACGATCTCTATTCACCCGAAAATGAGATCGTATGGGGCAGGGCGCTTGCGGACTTAGCGGCACATCAAACTCGTTGGGACGCCGCTGATGCCGAGATCGGGTATTCGAGAACAGACGAATTAATACGAGAGTCGGAAGTGGCGGAACAGGCTCTTCTGGATCACCTGCCTCAGTCTCCAGCATGCACCGTCGAAGGTGCATTGGCCAAGCTCCTGGTCGTCCTGCGCTATGGCGAGCAATGGGAAGATCCAGACGATTTCCCGTGGCCCCATATCCGGTCAGTGCTTGACGACCTTGCCCGGCATCACAACATCGATCCTGCAAGCATCGGCGCATCCAGCGGAGTGAGGTAGGGGAAGTACAAAAAAGCCCCCCCGGCGGACCCCTGCCGAATGACCCAAGATGGGATTAGGCGGAGCGGACGCTCCAAGAATGGCGGCATAGCTCTTGCGCCTTTGACGGACACGAGGAAAGACGTGCGGAATTCGGAGTCTCTTCTGAGATTTCGAAACCCAGTGACAATGCCCCCCATTTCAAAGCTTATGTGTGATATTTGAGCAGGCGATTCACACGGTAGGGGTCACAGGTTCGAATCCTGTACCGCCACCAATGTTTTCAATCAGTTGAATGCTTGTAACACCGTAGGCGCCAGACTATGTCACATTGATGTCACCGAACGGGCTTGTTTTGTAAACCGAAGGTCGGGAGTTCAATCCTCTCTGCCGGCACCAGATTTTTCAAATAGTTACATGAAGGCCGCCCGTGCCAATTCTTTCCATGTAACTTTCATGTAACGGGGGACTCTGCTCGTACGAGACATGCAGCCCCGCTTTTGAATTATCGACGATCACTTCGTCTCCGCGCGCCGATGAGGGCGTCGCCCCTCAGGGATTTGTCTATTTCGTCGCCTTCGACCGATCTGGCGGCTTGAGCATTACGAGCCGTTTCTGTTTCCTCTTTAAGATTTCTCTAGTAAGATTTGGGAATGTCAGGACAATCGCAGCAAGCATTAGATAAAGCACCTCATATTCGCTTTCTCTCCATCAAGCGGTTTAGGGGGATAGAGAAGCTTTTGTGGAGGCCAAGTAAGGGCGTAAACTTGCTTCTCGGCGGTGGCATGTTGGCAAGACCACCATTCTGGAAGCAATTGCGCTTTTGCTGAACCCGACCAACGCCAGCGCCCTGTCGGATGCCGATTACTGGCAGCGCCGTTTTGAAGACGGATTTGAGATCGGCGCCGTGATGTCGCTTCCATTGTCTTGCGGCATTGCCGAGCAGCGCAAGGCGGCCTGGCCTTGGGAATGGGACGGGAAGGCGCCAAAAGTGCCGGATTTGGAAGTTAACAATGGGCAGGCCAATGACCCAGTGTTTTGCCTGCGCGTATGCGGCACGCCGGACTTTGAGCTTCAGTACGAGATTTGCCAGCCCGACGAGACCTTCGATCATTTTCCAGTGTCGGTGCGCCGCAACATTGGGCTCGTGCGTTTAAGCGGCGACGATCGGAATGACAGGGATCTCAGGTTAATCCAGGGGTCTGCCCTTGAGCGCCTCTTGAGCGACAGAACCCTGCGCTCGCGCTTGGGTAATAAGCTTGGGCAAACCGATGTACAAGCTGAATTGAAAGACGACGCGAAATCGGCTCTGGGCGAGCTGGATAAGCGATTTGCCAAGCGCGCGCTACCACACGCACTAGCCTTGGTCTGGTCGGCGGGCCCGGTTTTTCATTGAACGCACTCATTGGTCTGACAGCGACCAAGGACGGCGCGGTACTGCCCCTGTCGAGCTGGGGCGCTGGCACCAGGCGAATGGCAGCCCTCGAAGTTGCAGCCGCACACCATGTTGAACACCCGGTGATGGTCGTTGATGAAATAGAGCGCGGGCTTGAATCATACCGGCAGCGCGTACTCATGGAAGAATTGATAGCGCGGCCATCTCAGGTTTTCGTGACAACCCACAGCGCCCCCGCATTAAATGCGGCAGTGGGAGCGAGTCTTTGGTATGTCGATACCGGCGGGGCAGTAGGCAGTCTTCCGTCCATTGCACCACAGCAGAAACGCGACCCTGAAACATTCTTGGCCCGCTTGGCTATCATAGCTGAGGGTCAGACCGAAGTTGGTTTCGTCACAACGTTGATCAATCGCTCACTTGGCGGAGATATGCGCAATTACGGTATCTGGGTCAGCGACGGCGGGAGCAACACAGAGACGCTGACAGTACTGCGCGGGCTGGCTGGTAGCGGTCTCAAGATCGGCGGATTCGCTGGCAATGAGGGTACCGACAACGGGAATTGGCAAGCGGTCAAAGAGAGGCTGGGCGACTTGCTGATGCGTTGGCCAGATGGATGCCTGGAGACTAACCTCATTCCTCACCTTGCCGACGAGCAGCTCGCAAATTTCATCCGAGACCCGGATGGCGATGATGGTGAACGCCTGCGGACAATGGCCGATCGCCTCGGGATCGAGGACAAATCCTTGGCTGCGATTAAGGCTTCTACCGACGACATCCGCAAACTCGTGGCTGAGGCCGCGTGCGGAAACGCTCCGACCGACCCCGACGCTTCGCCGGAGCAGAAGAAGGCTTGGAAGAAGCATGGCCAACGATGGTTCAAGTCGACCGCTGGCGGCGTTGAGCTTGCGGAAAAGATGTTCGCGCTCGCTCTTTGGCCCCACGTCCAAGATCAGCTTCTGCCATTCGTAAATGCCATTCGATTGGCCGTCGGTTTTCAAGCTGTCCAGACGATTGATTGATGGGCGACGTTTCGGTTGCCGACGCGCTTAGGTCGCCCGCACGCCTTGTCGTTGTGGAGGCTCCAGGTGGTTGCGGCAAGACTTTTCAAGGTGCGAATTACGCCCGCGATGTAGCACCATCGCTCGGCAATGGCCGTCTTCTTATCCTGACCCATACCAATGCGGCCTGCGACGTTTTTGCCGGACGCACTCGCGGCCTAGGCAGCCGTGTGGAAATCCGCACGATCGACGGTCTGATCGGCGAGATTGCTGGCGCTTATAACAAGTCGATTGGCTTGCCGGCTGACGTAGGCGCATGGGCGCGGCGGGAAGCCAATGGCTACGCCATTGTCGCTCAAAAGACGGCAGTGCTTCTCACTCAGAATCCCATGATCGCAGAATACCTTGCCTGTCGTTATCCGGTGATAATCTGCGATGAGCATCAGGACGCGAATGCGGATCAACACGCAATCGTCATGTCCCTTCATGCGGCCGGGTCTCGTCTTCGGATATTTGCCGATCCGATGCAGCAAATCTTCAACGGTAGCCAGGCGCAAGCTGTGGCATCCGAACAGCGATGGACCGACTTGAAGAATGCGGCCGACCACTTTGATGAACTCGACCAGCCGCATCGTTGGAAGGATACCCAACCGGAGTTGGGCGAATGGACCCTTAGGGCGCGGGCGGCGCTAATGGCCGGGGGCCAGGTCGATTTGACCGCCAAGCTGCCGGCTGGACTTACTGTGCACTATGCAGATAATATCGCTTCTCAGCACGGTGGGTTCAGTGTGGCGCAAAATCTACGTGCTCCCATCTATGCCATGTCAAACGGGCGGTCTCTGTTGGTCCTCACTGGCCATAACGACACAGTCACATCCCTACGTGCCTTTTTCGGTCGTCGGTTACCCATCTGGGAGGGGCACGTTCGGAATGGATTAGCTGACCTCATCGCCCACATAAAAGTCCACCAGGGCGAACCTGTCGAGCTGGCGCGAGCAACTCTCAGTTTTATGGCGGCGGTGGCGTCCGGGTTTTCGCCTTCGGCTTTTGGCAATTGCTTGGTGACCGAAGTGCAAAATGGTTGTGCTGCCAAGCGCACCGGAAAGCCGCACCTGTTGCAATCGATTGGCCGACATATCTTGGATGCCCCAAATCATCAGGGTGTGGCGAGGGCGCTAGAGCGCTTACGAGAGCTA
The DNA here is from genome assembly GCF_004791165.1 of Mesorhizobium sp. M8A.F.Ca.ET.218.01.1.1. Classification (GTDB taxonomy): domain Bacteria; phylum Pseudomonadota; class Alphaproteobacteria; order Rhizobiales; family Rhizobiaceae; genus Mesorhizobium. Next base: position 13,940 of record NZ_SRUZ01000004.1, read on the forward strand.
GTTGAAAAAGAATCGTGTTTTGCTGGCGTGCGGATTCATCATCCTCGTGAATTTGCCGAGGCGATCCAGCTCGGCAAATTTGAAGATGCCGATGAGGGCTTCGCCGAGATCGCCAGGCGACGAACGCATGCTCGCCCTAAACTCCCGAACAAGGCCATCAGCACCATTCACAAGGCGAAGGGGTTAGAATTCGACAGTGTGATGCTTATCCTTTGCGACCAAAAGAATTTTAGCAACACCCGAGCGTCCAGAGCAAAGCTTTACGTCGCGCTTAGCCGAGCCACTAGCAAACTCATGCTAGTGGTATCTAGAGGGCAGTCAACTCTACTACTCAAGATCTAGCTCCGAAGGAAGGAGTTATGTGTTCGAAACGCGTCGGCGGGGCCACACCGAGGTGATCGGTCCTGTCTTATATAATTTTCGTGTAACTACGCCGTATAGGTGACCGCTAGGTAGACCCTAGGCATCAAGTAATTGCGGATCAAGCCCTGGGTGCGCAGAAGTATGGGGACGACCCGAACTGGCGGCGATTCAACCCCTCAATCTGAGCGTAATGCCATTTCTGTTCACAAGACCAAGTACTCGCTGGACAAAATGTTGTGCGGGGCGGACACTTCGTGACGGGGGAGTTCATTCAATGATCGTTGCCGATAACGAGACCGACGTAGATTACTTATACTACGAGCCGGTTGCGAAGACCGTTGTCCGTCTCATACGGGAAAAAGCCGGAGAGCCGTTGACCATAGGTCTGCATGGGGACTGGGGGGCGGGGAAGTCCAGTTCCCTTTTGATGATTGAAAGAGCCTTTGCCGAGGAAGACGCTACTTTGTGCGTGCGCTTCAACGGCTGGCTGTTTGAAGGCTATGACGATGCCAAGGCGGTCCTGATCGAAACCATCGTCGCAGAACTGTTGAAAAAGCGCTCAACCATTCCGACGCTGAAGGCCAAGGCCAACCAGGTTCTCAAAAACGTAAGCTGGATGAAGGTCGCCCGCACACTCGGGGGAGCAGCCATGACGGCGTTCACGGGCCTGCCAAGCGGCGAGATCGTCCAGGGGCTCAGCAAAGTCGCGAAGGACGTCATCGCTAACCCTGCCGACGTGCTGACGGGCGAGATGTTCACCAGGGTTTTCGACGGCGCCGTGGAGCACTTCAAGGCTGACGGTCCTGAAAATACCGCCCCGCACCGAATCCACCAATTCCGGCAAGACTTCGAGCAGCTATTGTCCGAGGCGAAGATCGACCGCCTCGTGGTCCTTGTCGATGATCTTGACAGGTGCCTGCCGGAAACTGCCATCGCCACGCTTGAGGCGATACGGCTGTTCTTATTCGTACCCAATGCGGCGTTTGTCATCGCCGCTGACGAGGGGATGATCGAGTACGCTGTTCGCCGGCATTTTCCCGAACTGCCGTCAACCGTCGGTCCCAATAGCTACGCCCGCAACTACCTAGAGAAATTGATCCAAGTACCGTTCCGGATGCCAGCCCTTGGGCAGTTCGAGACCCGCATCTACCTGACGCTCTTGCTTTACCTGAATGCAGGAGCGGATGCCAAATCGGATGCTTTCAAAGCTGTCATCAACGTTGCAAGGGAGGCATTGAGGAAGCCGTGGATCGGGGAGGGCTTTTCGCGCGACGAGATAGGGAAGAAGACTGCGGTCAACGCTAAACTGGATGAAGCGCTTCAGGTCGCAGCCGACCTTACGCCGATCCTCGCAGAGGGGGCCAGCGGCAATCCGCGTCAAATCAAGCGCTTCGCCAACAGCATGAAATTGCGATTAGAGATCGCGGAGGAGAGGGGGTTCGGCAAGGACCTGAGCGCGCCCATACTCGGCAAGCTGATGCTGGCAGAGCGTTTTTCGGCGAACCTTTTCAACACCATCGCCTCGGACTCGGCTGCCAGCCGCAGATCCAAGGCGATTGCAGATCTGGAGGGAGCCGCGGCCCCAGGAGCCAAGACCACCACCAAAGCCGGTCCCCGTGCTGGACGAACGACAGAGACTTCGGCGGAGGAAATCTGGGCAACCCGGTGGGCGGCCTTGTCTCCCAAGCTCGCTGACGTCGACCTTCGCCCGTACATCTTCGTCAGCCGCGACCGCCGCGCCAATGTTGCCCCGTCGTCGGTGTCCGATCCGGTTGCGGCGTTGAGCGAGCGTCTTTCCTCGAACACTATGACTGTCCGCACTACCGACCTGAAGCTCGTCTCGTTCCTTACGACGGGCGATGCTGAGCGTGTATTCGAAGCCTTGGCGCTCAAGGTCACTTCCACTGGCGATCTGCGGCAACGCCCCGACGCCGCCGAAGGACTGGCTTTTCTTGTCGAGACCCGACGCGAGCTGCAGGACACGCTACTCGTCCTGCTGTCGCGCATGCCTATCGGAAACCTCGGTTCGTGGGTGCTCACAGGTTGGCAAAAGGCGTTCGACACCGGGCACCAGGCGAAATTCCGCGAGCAGGTCAAAAGCTGGGCAGCCCAGGACGAAAACACCCAACTTCGCGACATCGCCAAGCTCCAGCTCAGTGCCGGTCAAAGTCGCAAACGCGGAGCGAAGTGATGGGAACGTCAGGTAGCAACCGCGGCTCGCGACGCGGGCTTGTTCCGACCTGGGTGAGCGACCCCGCTCCGGCGGCTCCAAAACCTGCGCCGCCCCAAGCACCCGCAGGCGGTAGTTCGTCCCCCGGCGGACCTTCAAACCCACAAACTCCATCCGGGCCGCCTGCACCTATTCCGCCAGCAACGAAACTTCCCCCACTTCCCTCCGGATCGGCTGGCGCCAGCCTGGGTTCGGCCCGCGGTGATTTCACGCGAGCTGCCAGGACGAAGGGGGGCAGCAGCAGGCACCTAAAACGTGCCTCCGGCAAGTATGTTCGCGCGGTCGGTGGTGCCCGGAATGCGGCCCGGATCATGGCGCCATCTCGCGGCGTTGCGTCTGAGATCGGCCGTGTTGCCGCAGACGCGCTCCAGCGCGGTCCTGCCGAGGCGCTTCGCCGGTTCAACCTGGAGAGCATGGCCGGTACACCCGCGGCTGAGGTTTTTGAGACGCTTGCCGACATCATCTGTCCCGCGGGCGGCACCATTGACGAGGCCATCGCGCGGGAAGCTATGCTTGCCGCTGCCGCCGAACTTGCCGCCAGTGGCGTCACCTTCGACGCGTTGTCCGCCGAGGCCCTAGAAGCAGTATTCCTCGGAACGATCGCCAGGTCGATCGAAGATAAGCTTTTCAATGAACTTGGGTCTAAGGCGGTGCGCTTGCCGGATGACACCGCGGCCGTCGATCGCATCGAGCGTCAACTGCACGACTTCGTCACCGGTGCGGTCCGTGATGCCTTTGCCGGTGCAGACGGTGGGATTGCGACGCTCGATATCGCAACCGTTGATGCCACGGTCGCCGAAATTTACGAACGCACATTCGAGGTATTGCAGGTGCTTGGAGACAACGCATGAGGCGCTTTACCTTCGCAAGTCGCTTGGGTGCCGCCGACATGGCAATTATACCGTTGCTCCAGGAGGATTCCACCCTTGTACCCATCCAGTTTATCGAGGCCTATGACCGCCTAGACTATGGTCTGGGCGCTGCGCTGGACAGCCTCCATCGATTGGGCAGGCAGCCACCCGAAGTGGCGATCGACCTCGCCATCCTCGCCGCCACAATCAACGCTGCGGACACGCGGGTCTCCCGTGCCAGCAACGCACAGAACGGTTGGACCCGTGAGATCGATATTGTCGTGCCGGTTTCTGACCCTGTACTCTGGACAGCGCAGGGCGAAATCATAGGGCACCTGCTGCGGTTCCTGACCGGCGATCACTGGCGCGTCGCTTTCCGGGACCGCCCCACGGGCAAATCCCGGCTCGCAGAACCGCCAACCGTGCTGCCGGTCCTTTCGTTTGACGAGGTGGCACTTCTCTCTGGGGGACTCGACAGTCTCGTTGGCGCGATCGACGCCCTGGTTGCCGGTCGTCGGCCGCTTTTCATTAGCCACTGGTACGACGCTGAGACCAGCAAGGCGCAGAAAGCCGTACTCCACCACTTGGAAACTAAGTTCCCCGGCGACCGCTATCGTTCGATCAGAGTCAGGCTTGGCTTCGACAAACACCACGTCTCAACGGGCGAAATAGAGAACAGTCAGCGCGGGCGGTCGTTCCTTTTCTTTTCGCTCGCGGTCTTGGCCGCATCATCGCTCCAAGGTCAGGTTAAGGTCGGCGTGCCGGAAAACGGGCTGATCGGTTTGAACGTGCCGTTGGATCCGTTGAGGCTAGGAGCGCTGAGCACCCGCACTACCCATCCGCACTACATGGCGAGTTTCAATATCCTGCTTGAACGGCTCGGCCTGAACGTGGCGCTCGTCAATCCGTATCGGCACAAGACCAAGGGCGAGATGGTTGCAGAATGCGCCGATCTCGAATTCCTTAAGTCGTTGGTGCCGATTTCGATGTCGTGTTCGGCACCCGCAAAGGCTCGCTACAAAGGACTTTCGCCACGACATTGCGGCACGTGCGTTCCGTGCCTGATCCGCCGGGCGTCGCTTTTACATGGTCTGGGGCCAAAAGATGACACGTTGTATGCTACCGAGAGCCTTACCGCTCGTCCCCTGGATTCCGCCAAGGCAGAGGGTGAGCATGTGCGGTCGTTCCAGCTGCTAGCCGGGCGGCTCGCTGCCAATCCCAGCTTGGCCGGAACGATGGCACGTATACCCGGACCACTAAACGATGCCCCTGGGGAAATCGCAGCGTATATTGACGTCTTTCGCCGGGGCATCCAGGAGGTGGTCGCGCTACTCCAACCTGTTCAGGCACGCCCCGACTGATGACACGCAAACCGGACCAAGTCGACTTCCACTGCCATCTTGACCTGTACCCCGATCTGGCCACTGCGATCGCCATCTGCGAAAGCTCCCGCACCGCGACACTTGCGGTCACTACGACGCCCAAGGCGTTCCGGCGCAACATTCAGTTGGCCCGTTCGTCGGAGTTCGTGCGCGTTGCCCTTGGCTTGCATCCGCATCTGGCTGAAGATCGCCAAGGCGAGCTGCTCCTGTTCGAGGCACTCCTGCCAGAAACACGCTATGTGGGCGAGATCGGCCTTGACGCTGGCCCACGGTACTACCGATCCATGCCGACGCAGGAAATGGTGTTCCGAAAAATCCTGAGCATGTGCGCCACCAGCGGCGGCAAGATTCTGTCCGTTCACAGCGTCAGGACGGCGGGCCGTGTTCTTGACCACATCGACGAGTGCCTGCCACGGGACCGGGGCAAAGTAGTCCTGCACTGGTTCAGCGGCTCAGCCGCTGAAGCTAGTCGCGCGGTGCAGGCAGGCTGCTATTTCTCGGTCAATCAAGCAATGCTGGAAAAGCCGCGCGGGCGCGAGATCGTTGCTCAGCTGCCGTTAGATCGCATTCTAACCGAGACAGACGGGCCATTTGTCGACATCGACGGTGGACCAGTCACTCCGGGCGGAGTGTTGCCGACGATTAAAAGTCTTGCCGCGCTTAGTGAACTCGCTACCGCTGATATGGCCAACCAGCTTATTCGGAACTGGATCAAGCTCGTTTCGTAGCCCTTGCAGCTGCGCTCGGCACAAAGCAGGATCCCGTCCCGCCGGTGCCAAACCGCATCCGTCCGACCCAATTCAAGCCAGCTGCCATGGCAACAGCTCCCGTTGAAAACGGATCTGTTCTGGCAAGCGTTGCGCAAAATCGTCGAGCGGCCTGATCCAGGACCGCAATCCCGCATTGAGGGCAGATCGAACCCGGCGTGATCCGGTGACGCGCGCATGGGGACGGCTCACCTGGACCGTGCGGCAATGGGGAGCAGGCTGCTACAGGCCGCGCCGCAGGCAAGGGCAAAGCCCTCCTTCTCTTCGTTCCGGCCCTTCGGGTGCATGCGCCGCCTTGGCCCTCCGCCGCTGGAGGCTCCCGCCGCTACGGCGGTCCAGAAAGGAGCCAACCATGTCAACGAAGCGCGACACCTATCAGATCATCACCGACACCATCCTCGAAGCCCTCGAAAACTGCGGGCCTTGCGAGCGCCCCTGGGTCGGCCCGTCGCTGACCATGCCGGTCAACGCCGTATCCGGCCACGAATATCGCGGCACCAACGTGGTAATGCTTTGGATCGTCGCCAAAGAAGCTGGATATCCGGAAAATGCCTGGGCGACCTTCAAGCAGTGGTCCAAGAAGGGCGCTGTAGTCCGCAAGGGCGAGAAAGGCACGCCGGTGATCTGGTTCCAGATGCTCGAGCGCAGGGATGCCGATGACACAGGCGCCGACGAGAATGGCCGCCGCATTCCTTGTGCCCGGTTGAGCTGGGTGTTCAACGCCGGTCAGGTGGACGGCTACCGGCCCGAACAAGTCCGCCTGCCGGGCGACAACCAGGTGTCCCCGATCGCGCAGGCCGATGCCCTGATCGCCGCAAGCCTGGCCAAGATCACCCACGAAGGCGCACAGGCTTTCTACCGGCCCAGCGCCGACGAAATCGTGTTACCGCCGCAGCATCTGTTCACCGGCACCTCCACCAGTAGTGCTACCGAAGCCTATTACGGTGTTGCCCTCCACGAACTGACCCATTGGACAGCGCCGCGCCTGAATCGCGAATTCGGCAAGCGCTTCGGCGATACCGCCTACGCGGCCGAAGAACTGGTGGCCGAGCTCGGAGCCGCTTTCCTTGGCGCAAAGCTGGGCATCGAGGCGGAGCCACGCGCTGACCATGCCAAGTACCTGGCCAGCTGGATCAAGCTCCTGAAGGGCGACCGCAGGGCGTTTATCACCGCCGCCGGCAGGGCCTCTGAAGCCAGCGATTACCTGCTGGCCTTCATAGCCCGAGAGATGGAGAACGCGGCCTAATGGTCGCCTTTCTCCAACCTACGCCCGTCACTGCGCCTAGAAATGGCTCCGGCGAGGGGGGAGGGCCACTTACGGCCGGGTTCAGATAACGGATCGCACGTCCAGCCTTGCAGTCCTGAAAGACGGCTCTCCGCAACATTGATGGCAACCCTTCAGGCCAACTCGAACAGCAATGGCATCCGCTTGCGTGCTACCGAGCCTTGCCAATCGGCCTACGCTTTGGAGGGCCGAGGTTTCTCCCGCGCTCCCACATCCCTCCGCCCACAGCAGCTGAAATTAAGCGGGGATGCTCGTTAAGCAGCCGGGCGATGCGCGCTTCATCATCCAGTGCAATACCTGCATGTTCATCCAGCCAGCGCACGATATCAGCCACTTCGAGCGTCGATTGCACGCCGAGGATCGCCGCCTGCGCCGCGTCAACTAATTTGCGTAGTTCGTCGTCGTCCATTTTGCCCCGTCCTATCTATGATAAAGGACATTATCACAGATGCCGGCGCCGCAATCTCGGTCGAAAAGACAGGACTGCCTTACACAAATCCTTGCACATCCATTGTGAAAGCGGCTATAACCCGTTTGTAATCAACGAGATGGACAAAGACTACTCGGTCTCCAAAACCGCTGACCCTCCATCCATGGAAGCGATTGAGTCTTATTCCGACAGGCGCCTCGTTCCTTCATCCGCACGTCATGAAAATCGAAGTCGTGGATGTCCAGGTCAGCACACCTTCGGTGGAAGGCGGCGCGACTGACCGATCATTAAAATTCGAGAATTCGATCGTCGTCACTACTTCGCTGGCCAACTGGTCCTCGACGGTAGCCCGAGCGTCGTACTGGCTGCGGCAGATCTCAACCTCTGCCGGCGAACACATGTGGAATGCCGGCGAGGAAAAGCAATCGTTATGCAGCTTCCTTGAATGCGGCTTTACGCTTCTTCTTCGTCAGCATCTCGCGGACAAACTTGTCCCATCGCGCCATGGCAGCGCGCTTTTCCGGCATATAATTCCAGCGATCGTAGCTCTTGGAACTGACGTCCTGCAAAGTGTGGTTCTGTAATCGGTCTCGGATTTCTTTTGAGAGCCCTGCCTTGCCGGCAAGCGTCTTCCAGGTTCGCCGGAGATCGCGGTTCGTCACGATGGGGATGACCTCGCGATCTCGTTGGCGCCACATGAATGAGTAGAGCGTGCCATGGCTGACTGGCTTGGACGGATCGGTTGCGGATGGAAAAAACCAGCCAAATTCATTCGGCTTGATCGACCCGACAAGCTCCGCCGCAATCTTAGGCACGGGGATGGCGTGAGGCTTTCCATTCTTTGTTTTGGACCAATCGATGATGCGTTCGGCCGCATCCCATTGATCGACGTGTAGCCGAGCGATCTCCTCGACGCGCTGGCCCGTCAGCATAAGAATTCTTACGGCACGCGTGTAAGGGGGGTGAACCGGCGCATCGGGAGATTCGAGCCAACGATAAAGACGGACAAATTCCTCTTCGTCCAACCAACGCGTTCCGACGTTTTTCGGTTCGGTCGGAATACCTGCAGCTGGATTGTAGACGAGACGAAAGCGACGGACCGAGGTTGAACGGTAGTCATGCTCGGACTTCAGCCCCCAACTGTAGGCTGAGCGAACATAGCTCCGAACATGATCGGCCATGGACCGTTTGCCTCGCTGATAAATAGGGCGAATGATGTCCCTAATCTCATCAGGCTCGATATCGCGGGCAGGGCGGTTGCGACCGAGCGAATCGGCGATCTTGTTCAACCCCTTTTCGGCCTCCTTCCAGGACGGTTTTCCATCCGCCTTGAGCGACGCCACGTAAGCCTCGAACAGATCGGCGATCGTGCCGGGTCGCGTGTCGCCCACAATCTTGATGCTGCGTCCCTTCTGGATCATGTCGGCGAAGTCGCGTCTGAAAACCTCGCGGGCCTGGCTAAGGCCCATTGACGGATACGAGCCGAGCTTTTTCTTGAGACGCTTTTGGTCTCGCCACTGCTGGGCCATCCAGTCCGCGGTCACGCGGGTCGGCATTGGCTTTATCACGAGAACGAGGCGGCCTGTTCCGTGGCCCTCGCCATCCACAAGGTTCTGCTGCTTTCCGGTCTCGTCGACCTGCTTCAAAGCGCGGCGAATCTCTCCATCGGTAAGGCTTGGCACTGGGAACTCCCGTAGGCTTTCGAGTGGGATCGGCTGACGGGTAGTAGGGGTCTGTGGTTGGGCTCAAAACGGGCTTCGATCCCCCTAAAACCGACCCCAATATGCCACAATGTCCAACTCTGCGACAAGTCGAAAAAGTTATATGTATCAATGTGCTAAAGCGTGATCGTGCGTGATCGAAAAGGGGCAAGTGGGATGATTGTGGACCAGGATGATGGCCGTGGCGGACAGTTCGAGCGCGCGCTTGACCACTTCCCTGGGATAGACGGGCGTGTGGTCGACCGTGCCGGTCTGCTGCACTTCGTCTGATATCAGCGCGTTCTTCTTGTCGAGGAACAGGATGCGGAATTGCTCGCGCGCCTCGAACGCCATGGCCGAGCGGCAATAGTCGAGAAGCTGCTGCCATGAGGCCAGGACTTCGCGGCCGTGGATCTCGCCGCGCGCCATGCGCTGGGCGGTCGCCGCGACGACCTTCAGTTCGAGCGCCACGGCCGGGCCGATGCCCTTGACCTCCTGCAACAGGCCGACGGGCGCGCCGAGCACCTCGGCCAAGGTGCCGAAGCGGGCGAGCAGCGCCTTGGCCACCGGCTTGGTGTCGGCGCGCGGGATCAGGCGGAAGAGCAGGAGTTCCAGAAGCTCATAGTCGGGCAAGGCATCCGGGCCGGCCGACGCAAAGCGCTCGCGCAGGCGATCGCGATGGCCGAGATAATGCGGCTTTTCATCGGCTGCCGCCTTGGCTCTCGCCGCCGACCGCACCGGCACCTCGGAGAAGAAACTCCGCTCATCGTCGTCGCCTTGTGTCGCCATGCGCCGCCCATATCCAGCCCGCAGCTGAGCAATGATCGCTGATCCCCACGAAATACTAGGACGGCGGACAGGGGCGGTCGAGGTCTTTTGTCTTTTCAACGCTGTCAATCAGCCCACAGCCGTCGAGCAGCCGGAATTGCTCCCCAGTCGGCGGCAAGGAATGAGTAGTTTCCAACTTTCGCGCAATGTTGCGGCAATGGGGGGCGCCCAAGCCGGGAGATCCTGCGCATGCTGGATCGCCGCGAGCGTTATCGGGAAAGGCACGACTAATACCCGCGCGAACGCTTCGATCCATGCACCGATGGCAGGGTCAGCGATGGCCGTCCGCGCAGTTGCCGCGAAATAATGCGCTGGTTCCGAGACCAGGACGAGGACGAAGACCGGCGGCCACGCAAACACTGGAAATAGGCGCGAAAACAACCAGACGATAGAGAGGACGGCCTCCTAGGCGGGCAAGCCGGGGCGGTCGAGCTTTTTGGGCGACAGCGTAAAGATCTCGCAGCCGGTGTCGGTTACGCCGACAGTGTGCTCGTATTGCGCCGACAGCGAGCGGTCGCGTGTCACCGCTGTCCAGCCATCCGACAGCACCTTCACATGCGGTCGGCCGAGGTTGATCATCGGCTCGATGGTGAAGATCATGCCGGGGCGCATTTCCACGCCTTCATTGGCATTGCCGTAGTGCAGGATGTTGGGGGCGTCGTGGAACAGCTGGCCGACTCCGTGGCCGCAGAAATCGCGCACCACCGAGCAGCGCTCGGCTTCGGCATAAGTCTGGATGGCGGCGCCGATGGCGCCGGTGCGCGCGCCTGGCCTGACGGCGGCGATGCCGTGCATCAGGCATTCGTGGGTGACCTCGAGAAGGCGTTCGGCCGCCCGCTTGATCGTGCCGACCGGATACATGCGCGAGGAATCGCCGTGCCAGCCATCGAGGATGTAGGTGACGTCGATGTTGACGATATCGCCATCCTTCAGCGGCTTGTTGTCGGGAATGCCGTGACAGACGACGTGGTTGATCGAGGTGCAGGACGATTTCGTATAGCCGCGATAGTTGAGCGTGGCCGGCAGTGCGCCGTGGTCCATGCCGAACTCGAAGACGAAACGGTCGATCGTGTCGGTGGTGACGCCGGGGCCGACCATCGGCACCAGTTCGTCAAGGCAGCGCGCGGTGAGGTCGCATGCCTTGCGCATGCCGGCAAAGCCTTCCTCGCCATAAAGGCGGATCTGGCCGGTGTTTCTGAGCGGTGCCGTGGCGGCGTCGAGATAGGTGACCATTTTGTCCGTATAGAAGGTGGCGCGCCGCAGGAGTGCTGGCGCTAAGATGTCACCAGATTTGGCACTTGGGGGCGAAAGGTTCAAGGAAGAACTGCCTGATGCAGCTCCAGCGCCGGGATATTCGCATGCCGAGGCGATCCTTTTCCCGGTTTTGCATGGCGTTCGCTTTCCATTGTGGCCATCGTGCGTTAGGCGGGGTGATGTTTTGGAGGTCGCATCCGTTCCCGGCGGTCCGGCGCATCAAGTCCCTTGAATCGCCACTGACGGCAGCCTGCTCATGTCTGATGGGCTTGGTGCTGCTGGCGATGCTGTGTCTCGGCCGGCCGGACACGCCCATTTCCTGGGATGCCGCGCAAGGCGGTGCCAGCGTTGGCCTCGAACGGTCGGGTGAGGTCGCAGCGCTGCTGCGTGTCGCCAACAAGGCCCAGGCGCTGGAGGTTCGCGGCGCCCGGCCGGTGCTTGCGAAGTTCGCCGGCGGCCATCCGGCCCTCCCGGTTCCGCAGGCTGTCTTCCGTCGCCCCGCCCCGACGTCGCCGGAGATGTTTGTCGCCGGCCATGGGCCGGTCTGCGCGCCCCGTGTCAGCACCAACCAGCCGCGTGCGCCTCCCTCCACGCGAGCCTGAGCGGTCCGGGACCGCACGTTCACCTCCATTCCAAGCCATTCGCGTCGCAACCCGTGCGGCGGCCGAGAGCCGCGCATTGGTGGCGCGGCGCGTCATTTTCGGATCATTGCAATGCAACAGCGTATCAAGACATTCAAAAGCCTGTCACGCGCGGCCTCGGCTGCTTCATTTCTTTCCGTCCAGGCGCTCATCGGTATCGGAACCGTTTATTGGGCGATCGCCGAGACGCTCTATTTGTCGAGAACCGGAGCGCTCGTCCTCGGCGCCCTGTTCGCCTTGCCGTCAGCCTACGTTCTGCTGACGGTGGCGCGGATGGCCTTCGACGCGGAGACCGATCCGGCCAACCAGTGACCGAGGGTTCAAGACGTCCGTGTTCGAAAGTTCACGGGCGTCTGCTGGTCCTTGCCGCAGCAAACGGTCGCGGTTGACTGCGGCAAATCGTCCGCTTCCGCAGTGGCGACACATTCTCACGACATAAGATGGCGAGCAACTTTTTACGACGAGCGGCGTTGCTTGGGACTATGCCGGTTCGGGAGATGTCGGATGGACAGATTGCAATTCGAGGTGCCGGTGCGCATTGCACCAGGTCCCGGCTTGCCCGTCGAGGAAATCTACGGCGTCGAGCAGGCGCTCGATTTTCTGCAGGACTGGCCGGCACGCCGGCAGGGGCCCGTGTATCAGAAAGCCTTCAATGCCTGTTTTGGCGCGACCGTCGATGTGGTCAAGACCGAAGACGCCTGCCGGGCGTTCATGGCGTTCTGCCGCGTCACCGGACTTATGGCGGGCGACATGATGGCGCCACGCAAGCGCGGCGGTGAGGCGCGAGCACTGCAGGCTTGAGAGCCGCGCCGAATGGCGTAAACCAGCTCAGCTTCGAGTGCGTATGACAATTCGCGTGCGGGGAATGCATTGGCCGGCGCCGTTAAGCTTCCGTTTCCACTTTCGCGGTTAGCCATTGCTTGTTCGGCAATGGTTGATTCGTTGCGTCAGTTTCATGGTTCGGAAGATGTCCCCAGAAAAAGTCCTTGCGTTCCCGATCGATCGTCAGTTATTCTTGGTCAGGGAAGTTGCCGCCAGGCTCGGCAATCTGCATGGCGAGACCGCCACCTCGTTCTGGAAGGCAAAAGCGGCGGAGTTGCTCGATCTCGTTGTCGGGACGGGCAGGGACAGAACGGCGGCCAGTGACGAAGTACGCAGGTTTTTCCTTGCCGTACAAAGAGAACTGTTGGCTGGGTCGGTTGCTGAGCCAGCTCCAGTTCTTTCCGCCTGAAGCAGATATCATCCCAAAGATCGCGCTACTGGTTCGAGTTTTCTTGGCTCATCCTTCGAGTCGGCCACTGCCGGTGCCGTCGCATGTTGTTGGGGCCAGACGGCGCTGATCCCAGTTCGCGGTGATAGGTCCTAAGCCGGGCCGCTTGATCCTGTCCCCATACCGGCTCCCCCATGCAGCGCGGCGTGGTCGTTTCGTCAGGAACGGTAAACAGCCGGCGCCCCGTCCGTTGGCCCCCTGTTCGTCCAGATGGCCGCGTGCACCCATTAAGAATGGCGGCCTTCATCAAAAATGAGCCAAAGTTTTTAGGCGTTCATTCATACATGCGTGTTTTCTAATGGATTATGGTGTTCAACTGCTTCACCCGAATCCGGCTCATGGCGGCCAGCATGCGCCGCAGCAGATCGGCGAATGTCGCCACCATCTTTGCCCTCACCTTGCCGATCGTTGTCGGTGCGGCGGGTTTTGGCGTGGAAACCTCCTATTGGTACTATAACAGCTTGAGACTGCAGGCCACGGCGGATGCCGCAGCCTATGCCGGCGCACTGGAGCAGATCTCGGGTTCGGATACGCCGACGATCGTCGCTGCCGCGACCCAGTCTGCTGCAACGAATGGTCTTGGCGCCGGCACGATCGTCGTCAATACACCGCCGGCATCCGGGCCGAACACGGCCAAGAAAGCGGTTGAAGTTATCGTCGGCCAAAAGCTCAATCGTATGTTCACCCTGATCTTCACCCAGAGTCAGGTTCCAGAACAGGCGAGGGCGGTGGCGCTCATCACTGACGCATCCAAGGCCTGCCTCCGGGCGCTCGATCCCTCGGCCTCGCAGTCGGTGCTCGTCTCCGGCAGCGCCAGCATGAAGCTCACCGGCTGCGTCATCATGACGAATTCGATCGCCCAAGACGCCATTAAGGTGCAGGGATCGGCGGCTCTCCAGGCCGACTGCCTGATCTCGGCGGGCGGCGTCGTGCTGAACAATCCGGTGACCACGATCTGCAAGGCGCCGATCACCCAGGCCTTGCCCATACCCGATCCGTTCGCCAGCGTGCCAGCGCCTGCCGCCAGCAACCCATGCCAGACTCTCAAAAATAATAAGACGACGCAAACAATCCAGCCCGGGACTTATTGCAGTGGCATGGACCTCTCCGGAAATGTCACGCTTTCGCCCGGCGTCTATGTCGTTCAGGGGAATTTGAAGATCAACGCGGGGGCAGTCGTCACGGGCAGCGGCGTCACCATCTTCATGGCGGGCAGCAGCACCGTCAGCATGAACGGGAATGCGACCGTGACGCTCAGCGCGCCTCAGTCGGGCACCTATTCCGGTATGCTGTTCTACGGTGACAGGACAGGCATGGCGGCGCAGAGCACCTTCAACGGTACTGCAGATTCCTTGCTGACAGGCGCCATCTATTTCTCCAAGCAGCAAGTCAACTACCTGGGCAACTTCTCAGGCAAGAATGGCTGCACGCAGGTTGTCGCCGACACTATCCAGTGGTCCGGCAATTCCACGATCAACCAGGACTGCTCGAGTCTGGGAATGAAGGACCTCCCGGCGGCGGCGTCAGTCGCGATTGTCGAATGAAGCCCGGGGCCTATCGATTGATTCCAGCCATTCGCGAAGACGCGGGCACTGCCGCGGTTGAGTTCGCGATGGTCTTGCCCATCCTGTGTCTGGTACTGCTCGGCATAGCCGACGGCTGGTCATACGTCACGAGTTCGCTGTCGATGCGCGCCAGCGTGAAGACGGCAGCGAACATGCTCTTGGCGGGCTCGGCCGACGACAGCGCGACGCAGGCCGCAGCACTGGCGAACTGGGAGAGGATGCCGGACGACGGTCAGGTCACGCTGAGCCGGATCTACAAATGCGGAACGACCGTGGTCGACGCTTCGACCTTGTGCAGCGGGCCGAAGGCACCGTCGGTCTTTGTCCAGATCGACGCATCGGCGACATGGACACCTCCCTTCACCTTCGGCGTCTTTTCCGCCCCCAGCACGATCGGCCAGCAGGAGCTGATCCGTGTTCGGTAATGCGGGAGGCTTCAAGGCCGATCGATCGGGCGGAGCCGCGCTCGAATTCGCGCTCATCGCACCGTTCCTTATCATGCTGCTATTCGGAATCTTCGCCTTCGGCTGGTCGATGAATTCGGCCTCCAGCGTTCGCTACACGCTGGAGGCGTCCGCACGGTCCCTGCAACTTAACAACACGTTGTCCCAAACTGCCCTCCAGTCGATCGCGACGCAGAAATTGCAGGCCCTGGGCCTGCACGATGTCAACGTCACGATCGCCATCGATCCGGCGAGCGGCGGCTTTCGCATGGCGCATCTGACCGCCACCTATGCCTTCGTCATAGACTTCCCATACTTCGACGGCTTCCCGATCAATTACGCGACGACGGTGACCGTGCCGCTGGTCGGCAGTTAGACACGCAGTCTGACCACGAAGCTGCTGGCCTCGAGCCCCGTGGTCAGGCTCTTTTCCGCAATGGGGTGTTGCCGAAATTTTTACCCAAGACATGAAGAATCTTTAAACTTCTGCACGTTACCAAAGCACGCATGGCCTCGTGGCGGAGCGGCTACGCTAGAGACTGCAAATCTCGGAAGCCTCGGTTCGATTCCGAGGCGAGGCCTCCAAAATTCCGAAGCAATGGACTGGCTCGGGCGGAAGTAAATCCCATTCCCGGTTCATTTCCGCGTCACGCCGAGCGATTCCGCGTGGCCGCAAAAATGCTCTATCGGAACAGATATTTCGAGACCTCGGGATTGCCGCGGCGCCACATCACATTGTCCAGGAAATAGTGGTGCACGTTGATGAAAATCAACACGATGAAGAAGAACAGCGACGATCCCAGCACCTCCTGGTCATAGGGGATAAGGGCCGTCAGCGCGGTCGGAATCAGCCAGAAACCCAGACCGCCGAGGAGGAGGCCAGCACTGATGAACTCCACAAGCCGCACCCTGTAGGCCGGACCAAGAATGGACAGGATTCCGGACGGCGGAACTTTCTCGACATCGCGCCCGTCACGCTCGACATTGCTCTGGTAGCGCCAGACCACCGCCAGGTACTGCAAGGAATGGAGCGCCGGCACCACGAGCAGCCAGAGCGGATTTGTCCTTACAATCAGAATCCAGAGATAGAGCGACGCGACGTAGGCGATGACGCCGTTATATGGCAGGCTGCCGCCATTCCTGCCCCAACGATTGATCAGCATCACGGCAGTGGCGGCCGTTGACGCGGCCGCGGCCGACAGCCCAATCGCATTGAGCCATGCAGGGGTGGCAAACGTATAATACTCCAGTCCCAGGTACTTTCCCCGGCTGACCGCCGTGTTGGTCTGAAGCCATGCGAACAGCCAGACGGCATAGCTGTTGATCAGTAGGATTTTCTTGTCCGGATCGGTGAAGAACCTGCGCTTCAGGACGGCATCCACCATCAACATGCCGTAGCCTTGCTTGACGTAGTGCCAGCCGACGAAAAAGAACATCGCGTTGGTTGCGTTTCCCAGCAGCCGGGCGTTCGCCGTGATCGAGCTGTAGGCAAAAAATGCGCCCATGAGCAGGGGAACGACGATGCCGGCGAAGATGTAGCGGAGCTGGAGGTTCCTGTCGTAGCCGTCGCCGCGCAGCTTCCGTCCGAAATTGCGGTAGAAGAGTTGGTATGAGTGGGCGAAGTGCGGATAGTTGATCACATAAGCCAGGAAGAGCATCGTCGCCGCCACCAGACTTTCGTACCTCAGTGGCACGAAGTACAGCGCCGGCAATATCAGGAATGCGCTGCCGCCAAGCATCAGAAAATCCGCGAGCGGACCAAAGAGATATTTTGGGGGCGTTGCCGCGGGAGCGCGTACATCGGCCGAAAGGTGAACCATCATATGAGCGCTCCTTTCGCATCCATTTAATCACCGGCCCGTCCGCTCGACAAGATAGAGGAGCCGAGCGGTCAGCGCGAAGGCATGGCTGCAGCCGACGTCGTAGCCGGCGATATTGTCGACGCGGTGCCGCCCCCTGCCAAATCGCATCGGCCAGCCATTGGCCGCGTAGGATCGGGAGAGAGACCGAGGTCTGATAGACTGGCATTGGTGACCGGGAGGAACGCGCTGTAACGGCCTCGCAAGCTCGGTTTTGCCGCTCGAAGTTCCCGCCACGAGCGGAAGAGCCAAGACCAGGGTTGTCATTTGAGGATGACGTAGAGTGGAATCAGGATAGAAAAAGCGGCGACGCCAGTGAGAAATAGGTCTGTGATCATGCGCCGCCGCGGTGCGCGACGTACACGAAATGTCGGTATCTACGCAAAACCCGCCCCCATTATTGCCCCAACTGAGCATCGCGTAGTCACGGCAGGAGTGCAAGCATCGTCTAAATTAGGAGTGCGCAATCATCTAACCGTAGCGCAAGCTTCACGGTTCCGACCGCGGTCTATCCCCGGTCGTGACCGCCTTGCGCGGCACCAGGGGATAACCGATCTGGCCAAAGATGTTTGAGGGGATCGGATCGTCGACGCCGTACTTGGCCGGCATTGAGGCTGTAGGCACGCGATAGGTGCCAAACACCAGGTCGATGAGCGCCAGTTGGCCGGCGAAGTTGCGGTCATAGGCGGCTCGCTCGCCGGCATGGTGCCAGTGATGGAACTGCGGACCGGCGATCAGCCAGGTCAGCGGCCGAAGCCGATCTTGGTGTTGGAATGGACCAGCATCGTGTGCCCCATATAAATCACCGAATAGAGCGCGATGGCCTCGCCGCTGAAGCCGAGCAGGAACACCGGCAGCAGCGCCGTTGCCTTGGTGACGATCTGGTCGACGGGGTGGACGTGGAAGGCGGCGAGGCAGTCCATTTCCTCGACGCTGTGATGGATGGCATGGAAGCGCCAGAGGATCGGGACGGCATGAAAGGTGCGGTGCGCGGCGTAGACGCCAAGGTCGGTCAGCACGATGATTTCCAGTACCTGCATCCAGGTCTGCTGGCCCGCCACCCCCGTCGTCACCCCGTCCGGCACCAGCAAGGCGAGCGCGCTGAAGATCGGCACGAAGATCAGGCCGCCGACGAAGTTGACGACGAAGCCGTTGAAGGCCGCGTAGGACAGGTCGTTGAAAAAGCCCTTGCGAAAAATCCGTTGCAGCCGCCGCAACGGAAACAGCCGTTCCAGCGGAATGAAGATCAGCAGGCCGATCGCGACCGCCTTCAGGCCGAACAGGTCGGCGATCTGCTGTATCGCATCCACGCCCCCAACCCTTCCCAACGGACAGAGAGGATATCCAAAGCACCGCGATCACCGCCGTGCAAGGCGGAAGGTGTATAGGAGGTTAATTCCTGTTCGGCGCTAGGTCAGCCAAAGCGCGTAACGCTTTATCCATGCCTCGTCTCTTTGACGCCTCAGTTCGTATTCCGGCACCAATGCCGAGTTTACGACGGCGGCTGGATGCCTCGGCCATATATGATCGCCGGCTTTCTGCACGCCCCAAATGGCGATCAGCACGACGGTCGTTACACCGCAGACTCGTCCAAAAGATAGTCGTTCCATCGGCACCGGTCCCCTCTGCCGCCAGGGATGATGAGCAAATAGTCCCAACAAAGCATGAACGAGCGGTCCGCTGAACGGTCCCTCGCAAACGTCAACCTCTCTTTGCACGGCTTTCATGGATAATCAGCGCGATCACCAGACGTTCGAATTGGAGGCACTGCGTGCGCGACCGCGGACTGAAGGACCGCCGACCAAGGGCTGGACACCATGGAAAGCCGGCGCCGGTATTCCTCCGTCCGCAGCCGAACTGTTCAGGCAAATTCACTGGCGTTATTCGTCGGATATTCGACGCATCGTCTCAAAACGGAGCTCAGTGCTTGAAAGATCTGGTACGCCCAAGGGGAATCGAACCCCTGTTACCGCCGTGAAAGGGCGGTGTCCTAACCGCTAGACGATGGGCGCGCTCAGACGAAGCGGCTTATACTGACGTTGCGCGCAACCGGCAACCCGTTAGGTGCCGCCTTGGACAACTTTTTTCCGGCCCGCCAAATCGGCGATTTCGCCCGGGTTGGCAGGGCCTGGTAATTTGCGGTGACGTCAGTCGCTTCGTCGTCCTCGGGCCGTCGCGGCAAGGCTTCGCGTCTGCTTCGCACAGGAGTGACGAAGTCGAGTCGGCTTCGGCCAATCTTGAAGGTTCACGGGAGCGCTATTGGCGGAGCCCAACAGGCTCAGGTCCATTGACGCTGTCAGCCGTCGCCACCGCCACTGCGCCGGCGGCAGCGCCAGTTCCAGTCGCGCTCGGGGCCGACGTCGACATGGACCGATTCGGTGTGGCAATAAGTGCCGACGCCGCCGCGGCCTGGCATGGTCCTGATGTAGTTCGCCAGCTCCCATTTGGAGACGCCGGGCACCTGGATGTCGGCGGCGGCGCAATACATGTGCAGCGAATTCTTGGCGCCGTTGGCGCGGCGGTTGCGGGCCGGGTCGCGATAGCCGGAGGTCACCATCATCTTGCGACCATAGTGGCCTTCGATCGTCTTCAGCACGCGCACGAGGGACGGCTTCAGGCAGGCGACGTCCACGCTCTCATTCTGCTTCAGGAGACCGTTGGGCGCCAGGCGGGCCATGCCGGCGGCCGACGCAACCTGATAGCTGCCACCCGAGCCTTCGTCCTCGTTGAGGTCGACGTCGCTTTCGTCGTCGAGGCCGGATTTGCGCTTGATCTCGAACAGGGCCGTCTGGCGCACGCCGGGCAAGGCATCGCTACCGGTGATGTGACCGGCTTCGTCACCGGTCGAAGCCAACTGTATCGGCTTTGCCGTGGAATCGGCCGAGGCCAAAGTGATGATCGGCTTTGCCGGAGCGGGCTTGGCCTGCACGGTCGGCTGTTCGCCCGATCGTGGGTTGAGCAGCGGCGCGGGCGTCGCCGAAGCGGGGGTGGCGCCGAACATCGAGGCCAGGAAGCCTTTCTTCTTCGGAGCCTCGGCTTGCGGCGCCTCGCCGGCGGTCACATAGACCGGATTGTTCATCACCGGTGCCGCGGCCGGCTTCGGCGCCGTCGCGGCGGCATCGGCGGCGGCGATCTTCTGGGCGACCGCGTCGGTCTGCTGCGCCGTCTGTACCGGCTGCTGCAGGGCCTGCGGCGTCTGTCCCGCGATCGTTTCCGCGCCGGCCGGCGTGGGAAGCGGGAAAGCGGCCTGGGGCTTGGCCACGGGTACGTAGGCAACTGTCTCGGGGAGTGCCGCGTCGCTTTCGCTCATCACGGTCGTCTGCTCCGTCGCCACCTGCGACGACGAATCGGTGGCGGCTGGGGGCTTGCCCGTGGAGGCGGCGTGGATGTCCGATGCGGAAGCATTATAGCCCGGCATTCCAACCGACATCGTCGGGTCGCCAGCCGATGTGCAGGAGGCCAGAAGCACGGAGCAGAGCGCTGCCACAATGGCGCGGCGTTCTCCCTTTGCGAGGCTCCATCCTGCTGATTTCAAAGTCAAATTCCCCCTCGACGTCCGGTCGGTACATCCATGTCGCTGACTGGCATGTCCGCGTCAGGGTGACCTTTGTCTCCGATCCGGAAACGAGACCTGTGTCAAATCAGCAAGCCTGTAAGTATTTTTGCGGCGATTGCCGAATTGCGGCTGCTTGATGGTTGACGACACCATTTCGCCCGCTTTTAGGGGGCCGTCAACTCACCACACATTACAGTCCGTTACACACGCACCTTGACATAGGTGCCGGGAGCATCGCCCAAGGTTTTCATATGCTTGCCGGGTTTGCGGGCAGGTACGCGGGTGTTGTCCTTGGCCTCTATCCAGCTTTGCCAATGCGGCCACCAGGATCCGGGATGGTCCGTGGCCCTTTCTATCCACTGATCGAAGTCGCCTTTCGGCGGGCCGCCGGTCCAGTACTGGTACTTGTTGGATGCGGGTGGATTGACGACGCCCGCTATATGTCCCGATCCCGCCATCACGTACTCGACCGGGCCGCCGAAATATTTCGAGCCGAGGAAGACGGACAAAGCCGGCGCGATGTGATCTTCCCGGGAGGCGAGATTGTAGACCGGGATGGTGACATCGCTGAGCGAGACCGTGTGGCCCGCCAGCTCCATCGTGCCGCGCGAGAGGTTGTTCTCGAGATAGCAGTTGCGCAGGTAGAAGGAATGGTTGGCCGCCGCCATGCGGGTCGAATCGGCGTTCCAGTAGAGCAGGTCGAAGGGCAGGGGATCCTTGCCGCGCATGTAGTTGTTGACGACATAGGGCCAGATCAGGTCACCCGAGCGCAGCATGTTGAAGGCGGTGGCCATCTTGGTGCCGTCGAGATAGCCTTTTTCGTTCATCGACTTTTCCACCGCCGCGACCTGTTCCTCGTCGACGAACACTTTCAAATCGCCGGCATGGGTGAAGTCGACCTGCGTGGTGAAAAAGGTCGCCGACTTGATGCGGTCGTCGCCTTCCCCAGCCATCAGCGCCAGTGCCGCCGCCAGCAGCGTGCCGCCGACGCAGTAGCCGATCGCGTTGACGTCGCGTTCGCCGGTCGCCTTCTCGATCGTGTCGAGGCCGTATTGCAGGCCCTCCCGGATATAGGCTTCCCAGTTCTTGGCGCCGTGACGTTCGTCCGGATTGATCCAGGAGATGACGAAAACGGTGTGGCCTTGCTCGATCGCCCAGCGGATGAAGGATTTCTGCGGGTTGAGATCGAGGATGTAGAACTTGTTGATCCAGGGCGGGCAGATCAGCAGTGGGCGCTTCAGCACCGTCTCGGTCGCCGCATCATACTGGATGATCTCGGCGACATCGCTGCGCCCGACCACCTTGCCGGGCGTGGTGGCGATGTTCCTGCCGATCTCGAAGGGCGAATAGTCGGCCTGGCGCAATTTCAGGTCGCCCTTGCCTGCGGCGATGTCCTCGGCCAGCATCTTCATGCCGCGCACCAGGTTCTCGCCGTTGGAGGCGACGGTTTCGCGAAACAATTCGGGATTGGTCAGGATGAAATTGGACGGCGAGATGGCGTTGGATACCTGCTTGACGTAGAAGCTCGCCTTGTGGCGGGTATGCTCGTCCAGGCCTTCGGCGTGGTCGACCAGTTCGGACGCCCAGCGCGAGGTGACGAGATAGGCCTGCTTGAGGAAATCGAAGAAGGCGTTGCGGCCCCATTCCGGATCCTGGAAGCGCTTGTCGCCGCGCTCCGGCTTGACGGCATCGTCGGCACCCTCGGCGTTGGGGCTGACGCGCTGGATGGCGTTCGCCCAAACCGTCATATAGCCGGCGAACAGCCGCGTCTGCGCTTCGAGCGCGCGCTGCGGATCGGCAAGCCAGTATTCACTGAGCTTGGAGAAAGTCTTGACCATGTCGACGACAGGCTCGGCGACGTGGTCGCGCACCTCACCCTTTTCGCGCGGTTCAGCCCAGGCGGATGCCGCCTTGCCGGCCTGTTCGATCATCCGCGCCATGTTCAGCGCGAAGCGTTCCGGGTCCTTCACCAGATATTGCTCGACCGT
Source organism: Mesorhizobium sp. M8A.F.Ca.ET.218.01.1.1 (assembly GCF_004791165.1). GTDB lineage: Bacteria > Pseudomonadota > Alphaproteobacteria > Rhizobiales > Rhizobiaceae > Mesorhizobium. The sequence continues at coordinate 36,352 of NZ_SRUZ01000004.1, forward strand.
CGAAGGTCCGCCATCTTCCGCTTTGCCCGAATCGGGTGTTTTGGACATGGTTCGCGGGGTTCCTCCGGAAGCGTTTTCTTGACATATTAACATGGGACATCCGACAGGGTCCAATCTCGCTCTACCCCGGCTGCCAAGGAAACAATATGACGATTAAGTTTGGCGAGACTGTTTTTTTCGGTGCGGGCCATTTTTTCCGCATCGGCGCTGCGATCATGTTCGTGGCCATCGCCGGATGCTCGAGCACGAATACCGGCGGTCCGGTGCCGATGGCCACCGACGCGGGGCCGAAGGATACCGGCACCTTTCCGAACCTCAACATCCCGCCGCAAGTGGCGGCGAAACAGTTCACCGAGGCCGAGAAGAACGCCAAGCTGGCCCAGTTGAAGGCCGACGAGAACGCGCAGCGTGCCAAAAGAGGCGGCGCTGCCGTCACCAACCAGGCGGCGCTGACCGATCTCGCGAAGAAACATGGTCCGCAGACGCTGACGCAGATCGAAGGCAAATGCGACCCCGCCCTCGACCCTACCTGCAAATGAGTATATAGCGCGCGCCCAATGCCCTAACATATCCGGGGCTCCCTTTGCTGTCTGGAACTGCCATGGAAGAATTTCACAAGGTCCGCCGGCTTCCGCCTTATGTGTTCGAGCAGGTCAACCGGCTCAAGGCCAGCGCCCGTTCGCGCGGCGCCGACATCGTCGACCTCGGCATGGGCAATCCGGACCTGCCGACGCCCAAGGCCATCGTCGACAAATTATGCGAGGTCGTGCGCGATCCGCGCACGCACCGCTATTCCTCATCGCGCGGCATTCCCGGCCTGCGCCGCGCCCAGGCAAACTACTATGCCCGCCGCTTCGGCGTGAAGCTCAACCCCGACACCCAGGTGGTGGCCACGCTTGGCTCGAAGGAAGGCTTCGCCAACATGGCGCAGGCGATCACCGCGCCCGGCGACGTGATCCTGTGCCCCAATCCGACCTATCCGATACACGCCTTCGGCTTCATCATGTCGGGCGGCGTCATCCGTTCGCTGCAGGTCGAGCCCGATGACGGCTTCATCCCGGCGCTCGAGCGCGGCGTCCGCCATTCGATCCCGAAGCCGCTGGCGCTGATCCTCAACTATCCGTCGAACCCGACGGCGCTGGTGGCCTCGCTCGATTTCTACAAGGACGTGGTGGCCTTCGCCAAGAAGAACGACATCATCATCCTGTCCGACCTTGCCTATTCGGAAATCTACTTCGACGGCAATCCGCCGCCTTCCGTGCTGCAGGTGCCGGGCGCCATGGACGTCTGCGTCGAGTTCACCTCGATGTCGAAGACCTTCTCCATGCCCGGTTGGCGCATGGGCTTCGCCGTCGGCAATGAGCGGCTGATCTCGGCGCTGACCCGGGTCAAATCCTATCTCGATTACGGTGCCTTCACGCCGATCCAGGTGGCGGCCGCGCACGCGCTCAATGGCGACGGCGCCGATATCGCCGAGGTGCGTGACATCTATCACAAGCGCCGCGACGTGATGGTCGATGCCTTCGGCCGCGCCGGATGGACCGTTCCCGCACCAGCGGCCTCGATGTTCGCCTGGGCGCCGATCCCGGAGCCGTTCCGTCATCTCGGCTCGCTCGAATTCTCCAAGCTGCTCATCGAACACGCCGATGTGGCGGTGGCGCCTGGTGTCGGTTTCGGCGAGCATGGCGATGATTTCGTGCGCGTGGCGCTGGTCGAGAACGAGCACCGGATCCGCCAGGCGGCGCGCAACATCAAGCGCTTCCTGTCGACCAGCGCCAAGCAGCCCAACAATGTGGTGCCGCTTTCCGCCCACCGGTAAATACAAATTCGATCTGATTTGAGGGGCGTCGCCTTCCATGGCTGAAGCACTGCGTGTTGGAATTGCCGGACTCGGCACGGTCGGCGCATCGGTGGCGCGCGTGTTGCGCGACAAGGCGACGGAACTGACCCGCCAATGCGGGCGCGACATCATCGTGTCGGCGGTTTCGGCGCGCGACCGGAAACGCGACCGTGGCATCGATCTAAGCGCCGCGAACTGGTTCGACGATCCGGTTAAGATGGCGCAGACCGCCGAGCTCGACGTTTTCGTCGAGCTGATCGGCGGCGATGAGGGGCCGGCGCGGGCCTCGGTGAAAGCCGCGCTCGAAGCCGGCCGTCATGTCGTCACCGCCAACAAGGCGCTGCTTGCCAAGCATGGCGTGGCGCTTGCCGAAATCGCCGAGAAGAAGGGCGTGCTGCTCAACTACGAGGCCGCTGTAGCAGGTGGCATTCCCGTCATCAAGACGATGCGTGAAGCGATGGCCGGCAACTCGGTCAACCGTGTGTTCGGCATTCTCAACGGCACCTGCAACTATATCCTGACCCGCATGGAGGCCGAGGGCGTCTCCTTCGACGTCGTGCTGAAGGACGCGCAGCGGCTGGGCTATGCCGAAGCCGATCCGACCTTCGACATCGAGGGCCATGACACCGCGCACAAGCTCTCGATTCTGACCAGCCTAGCCTTCGGCACCAGGATCGCGGCGAACGACATCTACATGGAAGGCATTTCCAACATCACCCAGGCCGACATCCGTGCGGCAGGCGATCTCGGCTACCGGATCAAGCTGCTCGGCGTCGCCCAGCGCACAGAGAGCGGTATCGAGCAGCGCGTCCATCCGACCATGGTGCCGACGGCTTCCGTCATCGCGCAGGTGCACGGCGTCACCAATGCGGTGGCCATCGAGACCGATATTCTGGGCGAATTGCTGCTCTCCGGCCCCGGCGCCGGCGGCAATGCCACCGCCTCGGCGGTCATCGGCGACGTCGCCGACATCGCCAAGAGCCGGCCCGGCTTCCAGCATGGTCCTGTCTTCGGCCGGCCGGCGAAGGAGCTGAAACCCTACAGGAAGGCGCAGATGCGCAGCCATGCCGGCGGCTACTTCATCCGGCTGACCGTGCATGACCGCATCGGCGTGTTCGCGGCGATCGCAAAGCGTATGGCCGACAATGATATTTCGCTGGAATCGATCGTCCAGCATGCGGTCAGCGGCGAGGCGGCGGCGCAGAAGACGGTGATCCTCGTCACCCACGAGACCACCGAGGCCGCCGTGCGCAAGGCCGTCGACGGCATCACCAAGGACGGCCATCTGACCGACAAGCCGCAGGTCATCCGCATCGAGCGGGCAGGGTAGCAGGCCCCCGGAATCTCTGGGCATAACCACTGCCGGCACATTTCGGTTCGATGGGGATATCCCGGAACGAATTGGCGTCGGCGCCGTTCTCTTGGTCAGCAACCAAGGGAGCCGCTTCATGGCCGATACCAACAAATCCGACAGCCCTGACATCGGCGACATCCAGAAGACGTTGGAAAAGCAGATCGCAGACCTGCGCAAGGAGATCACCAAGATCAACAAGAGCATTTCGGCGCGTAGCGCGGAAATGCTCGATGATGCCAGCGAACAGGCATCGGATTTCTACGAGACAGCCGCTTCGCGTGCCTCGCGGACGGCACAGCAGTTGCGCAGCCAGGCCCAGGCGGTTTCGGACGTCGCGCGCGAAAATCCGGGCACGACGACCGCCGTGGTTGGCCTTATCGGCCTGCTCGGCTTTCTGGCCGGGATAGCCGTCGGCCAGTCGATGAACGACACGTCGCGCCGCTGGTACTGAGCGCGCCGGCATTGAGCCGGCGCTGCCGGCTCGCTTCGTTTCAGGACATCATTTGAAGGAGGGCACCATGGCTTCGTCCGTGTTGATCGGCATCCTGATCACGTTTCTCGTCATCATTCTCGTTCTCTATCTGGTGCAGCGGCTGCCGCTCGACGCCAGAATGAGGCAGATCGTGCAGATCATCGTCATCATCATCGGCATTATTTCGCTGCTCAAATACCTCGCGGTTTTCTAGGCCACCAACGGCGGCAACTTCCTGTTTCCTGCCGGCCCGGTTCGTCTCGAACCGGGCCGACATTGTTTCAAGAATAAGGTTCAATCGATTGATATTGCTATCCTTTCGATAAAACTGGCGACAGGTCTTGCCGTTGTCATGCTCGTTTGACAAAACAGGCGCGCCTCCGGCGGGAGGCGGCGTCAAACGAGGATTTGCCGAATGAATGTGGCCCAGAATATCGTCGCCGGCCTTGACCGGATACTCACCATGGAACTGGTGCGCGTCACCGAACGAGCCGCCGTCGCGGCCGCCAGGCTGCGCGGCCGCGGCGACGAAAAGGCCGCCGACCAGGTCGCAGTCGACGCCATGCGCGAGGAGCTCAACCGCCTTGCCATCAAGGGCACGGTGGTGATCGGCGAGGGCGAGCGGGACGAGGCGCCGATGCTCTATATCGGCGAAGAGGTCGGTACCGGCAAAGGCCCGGCGGTCGATATCGCGCTTGATCCGCTCGAAGGCACGACGATTTGCGCCAAGAACCTGCCGAACGCGCTCGCCGTGATCGCGATCGCCGAGAAGGGCAGCCTGCTGTTCGCACCCGACGTCTACATGGACAAGATCGCGATCGGTCCGGGTTATGCAGAAGGCGTCATCGACATCGATGCCTCGCCGGCCGACAACATCGCCAGTGTCGCCCGGGCGAAGGGCGCCGCCGTATCCGACATCACGGCCTGCATCCTCGACCGGCCGCGCCACGCCAAGCTGATCGACGCCGTGCGTGCCACCGGCGCCGCGATCCGCCTGATCGGCGACGGCGACGTCGCCGGCGTCATTCACACCACCGACCCGGAAGAAACCGGCATCGACATCTATCTCGGTACCGGAGGCGCGCCGGAAGGCGTTCTGGCCGCGGCCGCGCTGCGCTGCACCGGCGGCCAGATGCAAGGCAGGCTGATCCTCGATACGCCGGAGAAGATCGCCCGTGCGGCAAAGATGGGCATTGCCGATCCGAAGCGGGTTTATCGGGCCGAGGACATGGCGCGCGGCGACGTGCTGTTCGCGGCCACCGGCGTCACCGACGGCAACATGCTGGCCGGCGTCAGGTTCGGCCGCACCTACATCACCACGCATACGATCGTGCTGCGCTCCTCGTCGCGCACCGTGCGGGAGATCAAGGCCCGGCACCAGGATCTGGATAAGTTCTAGACCTGCTTGCGGAGCCGGGTCGCAGTTGTTAGCCATTGGCGGCATCTGAACCTGGCCGCGCAAGGATTGACGATGAAGGCGTTTGACTGGCACGCGGATCCGATCCTGCGTGCCACTCCCATCACAAAATCCTATCGCAACACCCAGAACGCGCGCCGCTTTCTCACCCGTGAATGCGGCGTCACGTTCAGGTTCGATCGACCCTTCATGGCCTGGCTCAAGGACGGTCGGGAAAAGACGAGGGGAGATGCAGCCGACGACAGGCTGAAAAGCGGAAAGCGTAGTTGTTCTTGAATTCTTCTGCGACGCCTACTGCCGCGAACCGCTTGGCCTTGCCGGCCTTTGGCCCTAAAGCGCGTCGCGTTAACGCGACGCGCTTTCGGGTGTTGTTTGTGCATGTGGTTATCCCAAAACCGCTGCACACTTTTTGGCGACATGCATTATTCTGCGGCCAACCATGAGTTGGCAAAGCGCATGACAGGCGAAAGGCGCCTCTTCCTCGATGTCAGGCAGTCGGCTACCGGTCTCTCCTGGGAGCACCGGCTGACCGAACGGCAGGACATGATCGCGCTCGCCATCGCGCAAGGCCATGGCGTGCCGGACATCGTCGCGCGCGTTCTTGCCGGACGCGGCGTGACCGCTGATGAGACCGAGCGGTTTCTCGACCCGACGATCCGCGACCTGTTGCCGAACCCGGCCTCATTGACCGACATGGACAAGGCCGCCATCCGCATCGCCGCCGCCGTCGTGGCCCGGGAAAAAATAGCGATCTTCGGTGACTACGACGTCGATGGCGCGGCCTCGTCGGCCTTGCTGAAGCGGTTTCTCGCGCATTTCTCGGTGCCGTCGGAAATCTATATCCCGGATCGTATTTTCGAAGGCTACGGTCCCAATCCCGATGCCATGCGCGAACTGGTCTCGCGCGGCGCGACGCTGATCGTCACCGTCGATTGCGGCACCAACAGCGCCGCTTCCGTCGAGGCAGCCAAGGAGGCGGGCGCCGATGTCGTGGTGCTGGACCACCACCAGGTTGGCGGCGCGCTACCGGCGGCGCATGCCGTCGTCAATCCCAATCGCGACGACGACCTTTCCGGGCAGGGCCATCTCTGTGCCGCCGGCGTGGTCTTTCTCGCTCTGGTGCAGACTGCGAAGGTGCTGCGCGCGATGACCGACGCCGCGCCGCCGGACCTGCTTTCCCTGCTCGATCTCGTGGCGCTTGCGACCGTCTGCGACGTGGTGCCGCTCACCGGCGTCAATCGCGCCTTCGTCGTCAAGGGCCTGCAAATGGCGCGGCAGCAGAAGAATGAAGGGATGGCTGCCCTTGCGCGGGTGTCGCGCATCGGCGAGCCGATCAGCACCTTCCATCTCGCCTATCTGATCGGCCCGCGCATCAATGCGGGCGGACGCATCGGCGATGCGGCGCTCGGCAGCCGGCTGCTTGCAACGGACGATCCGGTCGAGGCGCAGACCATCGCCGAGACGCTCGACCGGCTGAACCAGGAGCGGCAGCTGATGGAGCAGGAGATGCTTGCCGCCGCGCGCGCCGAGGCCGATGCCGAGCTGGCGGGCGGCAGCGGCCCGGCGATCGTCGTCACCGCCAGCAACAACTGGCATCCCGGCATTGTCGGCCTGCTGGCCTCGCGATTGAAGGATCATGCGCGGCGGCCGGCTTTCGCCATCGCCTTCAACGCTGTGGGCATCGGTACCGGTTCGGGCCGTTCGGTGTCGGGTTTCGATCTTGGCCGGCTGGTACGCGAGGCGGCCATTGCCGGGCTCATCGTCAAGGGCGGCGGCCATGGCATGGCCGCCGGCATCACCGTCGAGCGCGCAAGGCTGGGCGAACTCAGGGCCTTCTTCGAGGAGCGCGCGGCTGCCGACGTTTTCCGGTTGCAGGATGAGGAAAGCCTGGCGATCGACGGCGCGCTTGCCGCGGAAGGCGCGACGCTCGGCCTGCTCGACGCGCTGGAGAAGGCGGGCCCCTTCGGCGCCGGGCATGTCGCGCCGGTTTTCGTGCTGCCGCGCCATCGGCTGGTCGATATCAGGCCGGTCGGCACCAACCATATTCGGGCTGATTTGCAGTCGGAGAGCGGCGGCCGCATCCAGGCGATCGCCTTTCGCGCCGTCGACACCGTGCTTGGCGAATTCCTGTTCAAGAACCGAGGCAAGACCGTGCATGTCGCCGGCTCGCTGTCGGGCAATCACTGGAACGGCAACCGCACGGTGCAGTTTCGCATCATCGATGCTGCGCGGGCATAGCCGCGCGGCGGAAACCGGGCAATTCAGCTGGCCGGTGCATAACGCAGCAACGTCACGCCCTGGGTAAGACTTTCCGTGCCGAGCGGTTTCAGCGTCAGCGACAGGCCGGATTGGAAGTATGGCTTGCCGCCACCCACCACCACAGGATGCATGTAGAGCCGGTATTCATCAATGAGACCGGCTCGTGCCAGGGACGCCGCAAGATCGGCGCCGCCGAGGATGACGAGGCCATCGGCCCGTGCCTTGAGAGACTTTACCGTGTTCTCGGCATCGTCATCCACCAGCCGGGCATTGGCCCCGACTTGCTGAAGCGTGGTCGAGAAGACGATCTTCGGCGTCTCCCGCCATGCACGGGCAAAATCCCGCTCGACCTCGGTGGCGCCGGTCTCGCGCTCAGGGCTGTCCCAGAAGCGCATGGTCTCGTACATGCGCCGTCCCGCGAGCACGGCGGAGGCCTGTCTCATCATGTCGTTGAAATGCTGGTGCAGCTCTGCTTCGGGTACCGGCAAGCCGATGTCCTCGTCCGATCGGGCGATGTAGCCGTCCAACGACGTCAGCATGGAATAGACAATCCTGGCCATCGGCACCTCCGCTTCAATTGGCGCAGATCACCATGACCAATTGCATCTTGCAATCAGTTTGTGCGCAAGCGAATAGAGCTAGATGATCTAGGCGAGAACCGTCTGCAGCCGTGTCAGTTCGCCGATCTGCGCCATCGTCGCCTGGTAACCGAGCTGGATCGCTTCGTCGGCCCGGTGGAATTCGGTCAGGCCGATATGGCTGAGCTTGGGCTGCAGCGACATGTCGGGCGGATCCCCGGCAAGCCTGGCGCGCGAAATGCGGTCCTGGATGATGTTGAAGGCTTCGACCATCACGCCGGTGATGCCCAGACGCGTCTGGTGCGATTGGTGCTGGGCGTTGACCTGGCCGGGCCTTGGGGCGTCCTTTTCGATAACCAGTTCGCCGGCACTGTGCTTGATCACGGCGGCGCGGCCGAACAGGTCGTAGTGCAGGTTGACCGCCACGACGAGCGGCTGCTCGTAGGCGCGGCAGACCGAAACGGGCACCGGATTGACCAGCGCGCCGTCGACCAGCACACGACCATTGCAATCGACCGGCTCGAACACGCCGGGCAGTGCGTAGGATGCGCGCATGGCCGTGATCAGCGAACCGCTCGACAGCCAGATCTCGTGGCCGGTGCGGATTTCCGATGCGACGCAGACAAACGGCTTTGGCAGATCGTCGAAGCGGATACCGGCCACGTGCTCGCGCAGGCGCGCGTCCAGTTTCATGCCGCCGAAGAGGCCGCTGCCGCGCAGGTTGAGATCCAGCAGGCCGAAGATGCGCCGTCTGGTGAGGCTGCGGGCGAACTCTTCCAGCTCATCCAGTTTGCCGGCAAGATAACAGCCGCCGACCAGAGCACCGATCGAGGTACCGGCAATCATCGAAACTTCGATGCCGGCTTCATCGAGCGCGCGCAGCACGCCGATATGCGCCCAGCCTCTGGCGCAACCGCCGCCGAGCGCCAGCGAAATACCTGTTTTCTTGGGGGATTTTGTTTCGGATGCGCCGCCGGTCGAGGACAGGCCGTTGGCCTCCCTGACGTCTGGTCTGCTACGCAATGACGCCCATTCGAGCATCATGATCTCCCTTGTCCCAAAGCTAATATACGGATGGGCCGTATCGAAATGATGAATCTGTGTGGTTGATGTGAGGCAGAAGGTTCAAGCTGATGGCTTCCGATACGTGTTTTCCGCATCGAACAGCGGCTTGCTGCCGTCGTCGGCAAGCGTCCCCTTGCCGTCGATCAGCCCCACCGTCCGATAAAAGCATGAACGTCGGCCAGTGTGACAAGTTGCGTCGTGGCCCAACACTTTCACGCGCAACCACAACGCATCCTGGTCACAATCCGTGAGCATCTCGACGACATGCTGGAAATTGCCAGAGGTTTCGCCCTTCTTCCAGAGCGTGTTGCGCGAGCGCGACCAGTAGTGGGCGATGCCTGTCTCCAGCGTCAGCGCCAGCGCTTGCGCATTCATATGCGCGACCATCAGCAGCATGCCGTCGGCGGCATCGCTGACGACGACGGTGACCAGGCCGTTGGCGTCGAAGCGCGGCGAGAACACCGCGCCTTCTTCCAGGGTCTTCTTGTCTGACGGAGCTTTCGGGAATTCCAGTGCCGACATATCAGGTCTATTTTCCTGTTGACCGTGACGTCGGCAAGGGGCTCACGCCCCGCCGCCGCGCACCATGGTGACAAAACGAACCTGCTCTTCAGGCGTATCCTTGAAGACGCCGGTGAAGGTTGAGGTCAGCGTGGTTGAGCCCTGCTTGCGGATGCCGCGCATGGCCATGCACATGTGCTCGGCCTCGATCATGACGGCGACGCCGCGCGGGTTGAGTACGTCCTGGATGACACCGGCAATCTGCGCGGTCAACGCTTCCTGCGTCTGCAGGCGATGGGCGAAGATATCGACGACGCGGGCGATCTTCGACAGGCCGACCACCTTGCCGTCGGGCAGATAGCCGACATGCGCCTTGCCGATGATCGGCACCATGTGATGCTCGCAATGCGAATGGAACTGGATGTCCTTGACGATGACCAGGTCATCGTAGCCGGCGACCTCCTCGAAGGTGCGGCCGAGCTCGTCCGCCGGGCACATGTCGTAGCCGCCGAACATTTCACGGTAGGCCTTGGCCACGCGCTTGGGGGTGTCGATCAAACCCTCGCGATCCGGATTGTCGCCGGTCCAACGTAGCAAGGTGTGCACGGCAGCCTCGACTTCGGCTTCGCTCGGGCGGTCGGTGACCGGCTTTTCCATGTAGGCGGACTGGGGCATGAGCTTCTTGATGACGGCATCCATAAAAGGCGTCTCCCGTAGTTCCTCTCTCAGGAGGAACGAGTTGAACGGACCACGACCTTTCGGTGTCGGAAACTCGCCCCGTTTCCAGCCCCGTAAGCGGCGTGAACTTCCCGGCAAGGACGGTGGCGTTCGCCGCCTTGTCGATACCGGACTGCCAGCATTATATATGGTCGTGCCGAGCGAATGAAAGACGCAACAACGGCAATCGCTGTTCGCTTGGCGGCGACGGATTGGAAAATAATGATCAACGACGTCTACAACGCGAAAATTCTCGGTTTTGCCGGAAACATCGCCCGCATCGGCCGGCTCGATCATCCAGACGCGACCGCGAAGGCGCATTCCAAGCTGTGCGGTTCGACCGTTACCGTCGACCTCAAGATGGAGGACGGCGTGGTTACCGACTTCGCCCACGACGTGAAGGCCTGCGCGCTCGGCCAGGCATCGTCCTCGATCATGGCGCAACATGTCGTCGGCGCCAGCGCCGAGGAATTGCGGGCGGTGCGCGAAACCATGCTCAAGATGCTGAAGGAAAACGGCGCGCCGCCGGAAGGCCGCTTCGCCGACCTCAGCTATTTGGAGCCGGTGCGCGACTACAAGGCGCGCCATGCGTCCACCATGCTGACCTTCGACGCGGTGGTCGACGCGATCGGCCAGATCGAGAAGAAGCGCGCCGACGAAGCGGCCTGAGCGTGGGCTTTGGCCTTACGGCGGCGGGCGGGTCCAGCCAGGGCGCAGCCGGTCATTCATGCAATAACCTCATGTTCGCCGGCATTCTTGCGGCTTCACTTGTGTCGAGCGGCGGCTCGTGCGGGGCGGAACCAGCGGTCCAGCGCGATATCGGCGACTATCTCATGAAGGCTATCCAAGCCTGTTGGAGCATGCCCACAAGCATTGCACGCGTTCGGATCAGCCTGAACAAGGACGGATCGCTCGCCGGCCCGCCAAAAATCGTCGGCCCCGTGACACCGCCACGGGATAAGGTAGCCGAAGCCGCCATTCGGGCAATCACGCGTTGCGCGCCGTTTTCCGGGTTGGCATCCTACGCCGCCCACTATGATTTGTGGCGCGACATCGTCGTCACGTTCAACCCGGCAGACGACCCTGCGGCGGGACATCCGCCCCTGGACGTCAACGATCTCGACAAACTTCTCGAAAAATACAAAGCAAAGTAGCGGAATCTTGCCAGGGCAATGGCTCAGGCCGGCGCTTTCAGCGCCAGCCTGCTGTCGGCAAATTCGCCCCTCAGCCAATCGGCGAAGGCCGCTGCCGGTTCGGAGAGATCGTGCAAACTCCTGGCCACCAGCCAATAAGCGCCGGACGCGACATCGATGTCGAACGGCTTGACCAGTGCCCCGGTCGCCAATTCTTCGCCAATCTGAAGGATATCGCCCAGCGCCACCCCATGTCCAAGCAGCGCGGCCTGCTTCGAGAGCGAGGCGTCCGCAAGCATCGGCCCGCGCGCGGCCACGGCATCGGCCGGCACGCCCGCCGCCTCGAACCAGCGCGCCCAACCCTGGCGGTTTTCCTCGTGCAAAAGCGTGAAGCGAGCAAGATCGGCCGGCTTCTCGAGGGCCGGGCCCGATGAAAGCAGCGCCGGCGACAGAACCGGCGAATCGACCGTTGAAGCCAGCCGTTCGGCCTCGCTACGGGGCCATGACGTCGAGCGCGAGCTGAAACGCAAGGCAAGTTCGGGCTGGTCGCTGCGGAACTCGATCAGCCTTGGGTCGACTTCGAGGGAAACGTCGATGTCGGGCCGCAACTGCCGGAACCGGTTGAGCCTCGGCACCAGCCACACCGCTGCGAGCGAAGGTTCAACGCTGACGCGAACCACGAACTGGGCCGGGGTGGCGGCCAGATCGCCGAGCAGGCGGTCAATCGCATCGAAGCTCGTCATCAGTTGAGCAAGCAGCCGGCGGCCCGCATCCGTCAGTTCGACGCGGCGATGGTGCCGTTCGAAAAGCGGTTGGCGCAGGAAGGTTTCGAGTTCGCGGATCTGCCGGCTGATCGCCGCCTGCGAGACCAAAAGCTCCTCGGCGGCCTTGCTGAAGCTCAAATGCCGCCCAGCCGCCTCGAAGCTCCTCAATGCCGTCAGAGGCAGGCGTCCACGCTTCATTTTCGTATAACCCAGGATTATCCGAAGGGGAAATTATACTCGTTTGAAGGCGAAGGCCAGCAGCGGTCTAATCCGGTCAAAGGAGACACGGCCATGGTCCAGTTTCTGAACATCCTTGGCGATGTCATGCGGATCGCGACGTTTCAATGGCGTGACGAAAGACGCGATGCAAGGCATCACGACGAGTGGCCCACCCTGGCCGGTGGGCACCTCCGGTCGACCGGCAGCCATTTCGCCGTTACCGCCCGTGACGGCGGGGCGAGCGGGATTGCGTTCTCCGGCGCAAGCGCACATCTATCAGCTGGAAACGCGGAGATCGCAGTGGGCGACCAGCACGGGCATGCGCATACAGCCGGAGCGTCGAGGCGCGGCCGCAATTGGCCCGGCCCTTGGCGCAAGACACCCGGCCGCGTGCTCGGCACCTCGCTCGTGCGGCTTTACCAACTGACGCTGTCCGGCTTTGTCGGCAATTCCTGCCGGCATCTGCCGACCTGTTCGGAATATGCGCATGAGGCAATCGCCCGTCATGGTCTTTGGGCCGGTGGCTGGATGGGGTTGTTCCGCGTGCTGCGCTGCGGTCCATTCGGCACGCACGGCATCGACCTCGTGCCGGAGGTTCTGGCGCCCCGCTACGCCTGGTTCATGCCATGGCGGTACTGGGGGATCGGCCGTAAGCGAGGCGAAGCGCAGGGATGAGGAAGCTGCTCACGCGGCGCCAGCCGCGCCGGTTTACGATCCGGTAGGGTTAACGCTCGCCTGCACAACAACTGCGCATTTGAGACAAAATCGAGACAAGAGCCCTCGCTAAGCCCGCTCGCGAACCCCTCCTGGAGCGAGCATCCCATGCGCAACATCGACCGTCTTCCCTTCATCTTTGCCGGAATCCTGTTCCTGCTTGCCTGGCTGTTGGGATTTCCGATGCGTGCTCAATCGGCGCCGCTCGCGGATGTGCATTGTACGCTCATCGCCGACGCCCAGAGCGGCAAGACGCTTTACCAGGATGGTACCTGCGACCAGCGCTTCAGCCCGGCATCGACGTTCAAGGTGCCGCTTTCGCTGATCGGCTACGACGCAGGCATCCTCACCGATCAACACACTCCGGCATGGGACTACAACCCTGAGTTCAAGGCGGTGAAGCGCGACCAGAAAACCGTCGATCCGACGATCTGGGAACGTGATTCCATCATCTGGTTCTCACGCGAGATCACCCGCAGGCTTGGAGCCGAGAAATTTGCCGGCTATGTATCGAAGCTCAACTACGGCAACGGCGACGTTTCCGGCAAACCCGGCAAGGATGACGGACTGACCCATTCCTGGGTGAACTCCTCGCTCGAGATCACGCCGGTCGAACAGGTCGCCTTCCTGCGGCAACTGCTCGCCGGCACTATGCCAGTGTCGGCCAAGGCGCATGAAATGACACGGGCCATCATACCGAGCTTCAAGGCCGGCAATTGGGCCGTTCAGGGCAAGACCGGCAGCACCAGGCTCGGCGAGGGCGGCAAGGACAAGCGCTCGCTCGGCTGGTTTGTCGGCTGGGCGCGGAAAGACGGCCGCCAGATCGTGTTCGCCCGGCTCGTCGTCGATGCGAAGCGGACCGACATGCCGAAGGGGTTGGCGACACGGGCCGCGTTCCTGAAGGACCTGCCGCAGCTGATGAAATGAGTTTGATTTCCACGCAATTCCCAAGGGGAAGCGCTACGCGCTTCTCCCGGGAAAACCGCTGCACGCTTTTCCTGGATTTGCTTAAGCGCTTCGGCGGGCGCGGATGATGTGGCCGCCGGAATTGCTCGTCATTGCCTTCGGTGCTCCGGAAAAGCGAGCGGCGATATCGCCGCTCTTGAGATCTTCGATCTCGTCGAAGCCGAGTTCAGTCAGGGATTTCGCCAGCTCTGCCGGAACAAAGAAGCTGATCCAAGGCTCCCCGACAGACGCGACGCGCGCCGCATGGAAGGCCTGGGCCGCCTGTCCCGCCGCATCGCGGTTCTCGGTCGGCTCGCTGTAGTCGAACACGACCTCCGAGCCGGGGATACCGGCTATCCAGGACAATGTGTTGAAGATCGCTTCCTTCGTCAGGTAGGGTACGACCCCCAGCCAGATGAAGAAGGCCGGCGCGGTCGACTGCAAACCGGCCTCGGCCAGTTCCGCAGACAGGCTTTGCCGCTCGAAATCGACCGGCACGAATCTGGTGGCGGCTGGCTCGGCAAGACCGCTATCGGCAATGCATCTGCGTTTCCAGGCTTGCGTGGCCGGGTGATCGACTTCGAACACGCTGAGGTCCGGATACGGATTGCGCAGCGAAAACGTATCGAGGCCGGCGCCAAGTACGACGAGTTGGCGGACACCGCGACGCACTGCCGCCGCCAGCCAGTCCTCGGCGAAGCGGGCGCGCGCTGCCACGAACAGGCGCATGCGCAGGCGGCGCTCGTCTTCCTGCTCAAGCTCCTGCGCCGCGGGAGCGGCTTCACCCAGAATCGCGATCGCGTAGGCATCGCGAAACAACCCTGCCTGCGGTGAAAATTGATGCAGAGCCCTCATGCGGGCGACGCCAAGGGCGGTTCGGCTGGGTGTTGCGTTTTCCATATCGACAATTCCAGACGATTGCGGGGATGTGCGCAAGCCTGGGCGACGTGTCTGCGACATCTCTGCCGACATTTCCTGACGGCCGGGCCAGTCAGCACTCTTTACCTGGCCCGGCACTGCCTCTAAAACCCGCGCGCTG
This sequence comes from Mesorhizobium sp. M8A.F.Ca.ET.218.01.1.1, assembly GCF_004791165.1. Taxonomy (GTDB): domain Bacteria; phylum Pseudomonadota; class Alphaproteobacteria; order Rhizobiales; family Rhizobiaceae; genus Mesorhizobium. The sequence goes on from NZ_SRUZ01000004.1 coordinate 51,369, forward strand.
CCGTTTGTCCATGTGATTGGCGCTTCCGGCTTTATCTTGTGCATGTCGTAATCCAGGACCGCCATACATTTTTGGGCGACATGCATTTCAACCACCCGCGCTCGTTTGCGGGACTGGATAGGAGAACCATATGCTGAATTCCGTTTCCCTGACATTTCCCGATGGCTCCGTCCGCGACTATGACGCGGCAATGACCGGTGCCGGCCTTGCCGAGTCGATCTCCAAGTCGCTGGCCAAGAAGGCCGTGGCCTATGCCATCGACGGCACCGTGCGCGACCTCAGTGATCCCGTGGGCAAATCCGGCAAGGTCGAGATCATCACCCGCGAAGACCCGCGTGCGCTGGAACTCATCCGCCATGACACCGCGCATGTGCTGGCAGAAGCCGTGCAGGAATTGTGGCCGGGCACGCAGGTGACCATCGGGCCGGTGATCGAGAACGGATTCTATTACGACTTTGCCCGCAACGAGCCGTTCACCCCGGACGATTTCCCGGTGATCGAGAAGAAGATGCGCGAGATCATCGCGCGCAACAAGCCGTTCACCAAAGAGGTCTGGTCGCGCGACAGGGCAAAAAAGGTCTTTGCCGACAAGGGCGAGCGCTACAAGCTCGAACTGATCGACGCCATTCCCGAGGATCAGGATCTCAAGATCTATGCGCAGGGCGACTGGTTCGACCTTTGCCGTGGTCCGCACATGGCCTCGACCGGCCAGATCGGCAACGCCTTCAAGCTGATGAAGGTGGCCGGCGCCTATTGGCGCGGCGATTCGAACAACCCGATGCTGACACGCATCTATGGCACGGCCTGGGCCGACCAGGCGCAGCTCGAAGGCTACCAGACGATGCTGGAGGAGGCCGAGAAGCGCGACCACCGCAAGCTTGGCCGCGAAATGGACCTGTTCCATTTTCAGGAAGAGGGGCCGGGCGTGGTTTTCTGGCACGCCAAGGGCTGGAAGATGTTCCAGAACCTGGTCAACTACATGCGTCGACGCCTCGACGAGCAGGGCTATCAGGAGGTCAATGCGCCGCAGGTACTCGACAAGAGCCTGTGGGAGACGTCGGGCCACTGGGGCTGGTACCGCGACGCCATGTTCAAGGTGACGGTCGCGGGCGATGAAACCGACGATGACCGCGTCTTCGCGCTGAAGCCGATGAACTGCCCGGGTCACGTGCAGATTTTCAAGCATGGGTTGAAGTCATACCGAGATCTACCCGTAAAGCTTGCGGAATTCGGCAATGTGCATCGCTACGAGCCATCGGGCGCGCTGCACGGGCTGATGCGCGTGCGCGGCTTCACGCAGGACGATGCGCATATCTTCTGCACCGAGGAACAGCTGGCTTCCGAGTGCTTGCGCATCAACGACCTGATCCTGTCGACCTACGCCGATTTCGGTTTCGACGAAATCAGCGTCAAGCTGTCGACGCGGCCGGACAAGCGCGTCGGCACCGACGAGGCATGGGATCATGCCGAGGCGATCATGGGCAGCGTGCTGGAAACGATCAGGACGCGCTCCGGCAATCGGATCAAGACCTCGATCAATCCGGGCGAGGGCGCCTTCTACGGGCCGAAGTTCGAATATGTGCTGAAGGATGCGATCGGCCGCGAATGGCAATGCGGCACGACGCAGGTCGACTTCAACCTGCCGGAGCGTTTTGGCGCCTTCTACATCGGCTCGGATTCCGAGAAGAAGCAGCCTGTCATGGTGCATCGCGCCATCTGCGGCTCGATGGAGCGGTTCCTCGGCATCCTGATCGAGAACTATTCCGGCCATTTCCCGCTGTGGTTCGCACCGCTGCAGGTGGTGGTGGCGACCATCACGTCGGACGCCGACAGCTATGCGAACGAGGTCGTGGCGAAGCTGAAAGCCGCCGGGCTGTTGGCGGAAGCCGATCTGCGCAACGAGAAGATCAACTACAAGGTCCGTGAGCACAGCCTGGCCAAGGTGCCGGTCATCCTCGTCTGCGGCAAGCGCGAGGCGGAGGAGCAGACCGTCAATATCCGCCGGCTCGGTTCGCGCGACCAGGAATCGCTTGGCCTTGCCGAAGCGATCGAACGGCTGACCGAAGAAGCGGTCACACCTGATCGCCGACGCAAGCGCGCTGCTTGATTCGGACTGTTTTCGATCGAATGGCGGTGGAGCGATCCACCGCCATTTTCATATCCCTGTCACGGCGATGTTGTACCGAAACGCTATGCTCAAGCTGAAATCGCGCGAACGACCATTTCCCGAGCTTTCCTATGCCAACCCGCACCAGCCGGCTCTGGCGCGCTGGTTCATTCATTCGGTGGAAGGCCTTTCGGGCCGCGACCGGTTCGCAGCGCTCTATGAATTCTGGCGCCATCAGGTTGTGCCGACCGGTGAGCGTGTGTTCAGCCGCATGCTGGACCTCATCGATGTAGGCGTGCGAACGCCCGACCAATGGCCGCCCGCGCAATTGCCCGACACGCCGCTGGTGATCATTGCCAACCATCCCTTCGGCATTGGCGACGGCATCGCCGTGCTGTCACTGGCAGAGCAACTCGGGCGACCTTTTCGAGTGATGATCCACAAGGATCTGCTCAGGATTCGCGAGATGGGGCCCTATTCGCTGCCAATCGACTTTTCCGAGACCAAGGAAGCGGTGAAGAACAACATGGCGGTGCGCCATGAAGCGGTGCGGCTGCTCAAGGAAGGTGTCACGATCGTGGTGTTTCCGGCCGGCGGCGTCGCCACCGCGCCAAAGGGTTTTGGCCGCGCGCGCGACCTGCCATGGAAGATGTTTCCGGCCCGTCTCGTCCAGGAAGCCAAGGCATCGGTCATTCCCATGCATTTCTCCGGGCAGAACGGCAGGCTTTTCCATCTGGTCAGCGGGCCGATGAACATGGCCGAGCGCGACGGGCGTGTGGCCAAATTCGTCGGCAAGGCCTCGCTGACCTTGCGCACCTCGCTGCTCATCCGTGAATTCGCGCGGTTGTCCGGCAAGGCGATCGAGGTGCGCGTCGGCGATGTACTCAGCTGGAGCGAACTGGAGCCTTTGCGCGACCGCAAAGCGTTGCTCGATCGCCTTTATCGCGGCGTGTTCGACCTGGCGCCAGAGCTGCCGCGTCGGCGCATTCCTTTCCTGCCGGCTCGAACGAAACTGGCGGCCTAAAGGAGTATCTCCGGCGAAAACGAGATCGCCTCCAATGCGCCGTCTCTTTGCTTTTACGCAATTCCGGACGCCAAACCGCTTCGCACCTTTGCTGGAATTGCTTTAGTCCGCGCCTTCTTCCGGATCCATGGCCGCTGCTTCGGTGGCGAGAACCTCGATTTCCTGGTTCTGCCCGCCCACGACCGTGAAATCCTTCTGATAGATCCGGTCGCGGTTCTTGGCGATGATGGTGTAGTCGCCTTCCGCAAGCACCATCGAGGCGAAAGCGCCGACGGTTTCCTTGATCGGATCGCCGGATTCGTTGAGCAGTGACCAGGATGTGTCGGCGATCGCTTCGCCACCCGCTTCGCGCACCAGCTTCATCGTGATTTCGGCCGCGTGATGCTCGACGGTGGCTTCGGTCAGCTTGCCGGCCTCGACGCGGATGTCGGAGCGGATGACGGCATTGACCGCGCCGTAGGTTGAGACGACGTGGTAGATGCCGGCATTGAGTCGCACGACGCTATTGGGTTCGACATCGGGAATGATCAGTGCGCGGTCGCCATTGGCCTCGGCGGTGCCCTCATAGATCGAGAAGCGCAGTTTTTTCGGCGGAATGCGCACGCCGCCGGACAGGACCGCGTCGAGCTTCAGGCCGCCGGCATCGAGCACCAGGCTTTCTCGCTTGGCTTCCTTGCCGACGGTGATGCGTTTGGTGGCGCCGGCGCGGCCATAAGAGGCGTGGACCAGATAGCTGCCGGGTTCGAGCTGAAAGACGGCGCTGCCGCCATGCGCGGAGGCGACCATCGGCAATTTGCCGTTGACGGCTTCAGGCTTGAAGACGCGCCAGACGAGACCGCGGGTGATGTCGGTGCCCTTGTCGGTCAACTGGGCCGACAGGGTGATGGCGCCACCGCCGCCAAGCGCCAGCGGGGTCCCGCTCTTGGGCGTCGCATAGCTCGAAATTCCGGGAAGTTTCAGGTCGCCAACGCCATCCTTTTCCTGCGCGACAGCCATGGAGACCGGCAGCAGGAACAGCGCGGCGCAGAGCCGGACCAGGAAAAGACGCAGTCGCCCCTCAAACATGCCTTGCGTTGAAGCCCATGGCGGTGGCAATTTCAAGGCTTAAGAGTCCGATCCGTGACTCTTCAGCCCGGCGCTAGCGCGCCTTTGCCCGAGCCGCCCGAATTCCCGATGGTGCGCTTCAGCTCAAAACAGAATGTCCAGGAGACTTGCGCCCATGGCGTCGCCGATCATCGACTTCCTGCTGACCCGAAATTCAGCGCCGATTCCCGATCTCAAGGAGCCTGCGCCCAGCGACGCCGATATCGCCACGATGATTGCCGCCGCCACACGCGTGCCCGACCATGGACGGCTCGAACCCTGGCGCTTCATCCTCTATCGCGGCGAGGCCCGCATCGAGATCGGCAGACAACTGGCGGCGCTGGCTGAACAACGTGAAGGACCGTTGACAGAAGGCCGCCGCAACCAGGAACTGGCGCGGTTCTCGCGCGCGCCGCTGGTGATCGGTGTCGTATCAATTCCCAGGGAGAACCCGAAAATCCCGCAATGGGAGATGTTCCTGTCCGGAGGCATGGCGGCGCTGAATCTGATGATATCTGCCAATGCGCTTGGCTACGGCACCAACATGATCAGCAACTGGTATTCCGACGTGCCGGAGGGCAGGGCGATCCTCGGACTGGCGCCGCAGGAGCGCGTCGTTGGTTTCATCCATATCGGCTCTTATGCGGGCCAGGCGCCGGAGCGGCCACGGCCCGATCCGGCAAAACTCTATGCGGACTATACCGGACCTTGGGCGGGCTGAATGTTCTACGAGCCGTCCAAGGGGCATGGCCTGCCGCATGATCCGTCGAAGGCGATCGTGGCGCCGCGTCCGATTGGCTGGATATCGACGCTGAACAAGGCCGGCGAGGTCAATCTCGCGCCATACTCCTTCTTCAACGCCGTCTCGACCCGGCCTTTCATCGTCTGGTTTTCCTCCGAGGGCGAGAAGGACAGCGCCTCGTTCGCGCAGGAAACCGGCGAGTTCGTCGCCAATCTGGTCAGCCGCGACCTTGCGGAGAAGATGAACTACACGTCCGTCGCCGCGCCGCGCGGGGTCAACGAGTTCGTCTATGCCGATCTCGCCATGGCGCCGTCGCGTCTCGTCAGGCCGCCGCGCGTGGCGGCGGCACCCGCGGCGCTCGAATGCCGGGTGACGGAAGTGTTTCGCCCAAAGGCGCTCGACGGATCGCCGACGAGCGCCGTCGTCGTCGCAGGTGAAGTGATCGGCGTGCACATCGACGATGCCTTCCTGAAGGATGGCCTGTTCGACATCACCAAGGCCGGCAATGTCGCTCGTCTCGGCTATATGGACTATGCCAGCGTCGACGAGGTCTTTTCGATGCGCCGACCGCGCTGGGAACAAAAGTAGCTGTCAGACGTGTATACCGGCCGCCCTTGCGCGCGCCAGTAGGCGTTCGGCCAGCCGCAGATGCGGGCGGTCGAACATCTTGCCGTCGATGCCGACGACGCCGGGATTTCCCGCTGCCTCGAACGCCGCAACGATGGCCGCCGACTGTTTCACCGCCGCGGCCGAGGGCGTGAAGGCGGTGTTGATGACGGGCACCTGATCCGGGTGGATCGCCATCTTGCCGGTGAAGCCGTCGCGTTCGGCCTCGGTGCATTCCACGGCGAAGGCCGCCATGTCGCGAAAATTCGGAAACACGGTGTCGATCGCGGCGACCTCCGCGGCCCCGGCCGCGAGGATGGTTGTCAGGCGGGCGTGACGGAAGAGGTCGGTGTAGTGGCCGCGCTCGTCGCGGGCCGCACGCGCGCCGACCGCGGCCGACAGGTCTTCCGCGCCCCAGGTCAGGCCGGCAAGCCGCACGCTTGCGCCGGCATAGGTCGCGGCCGCCAGCAGGCCCGCCGGAGTTTCGGTGATGATTGGCAGGATTTTTATCGAACCGTCGGGCAGATCGTTCTCGGCCTCGCGGACCCGGAGCTTGGCCGCGAGCTGCTGCACATCCTGGCCGCTGTTCGATTTTGGCAGCATGATGCCGTCCGGCCTTGCCGGAACGAGCTTGGCAAGATCATCGTCCGTCAGCCCGGTCGAGAGGTCATTGACCCTGACATAGATCGCCGGGTTGGTTTGCCCCCTGCGTTCGAGGATGAAGCGCGCCGCTATCTCGCGCGCCTGCGCCTTGTTCCGCGGCGCCACGGAATCCTCGAGATCGACGATGACCACGTCGGCGCCGGCGCCGAATCCCTTTTCCAGCTTCCGCTCGGAATCGCCGGGAACGAACAGCAGCGAGCGCATCAGGCCGCCTTCTTCAGCATCATCGCTTGCCTGGTGCATTTGGCGACCAGATCGCCATGCTGGTTGTAGGCGCGGTGCTCGAATTCGACGATGCCACGGTCGGGCTTCGACTTGGACTCGCGCACCGAGACGACCGATGTTTCGACACGGATGGTGTCGCCATGGAAGACCGGGTGCGGAAACACGGTTTCCTTCATGCCGAGATTGGCGACCGTGGTGCCGACCGTGATGTCGTTGACCGAGATGCCGATCATCAGGCCGAGCGTGAACAGCGAGTTGACCAGCGGCTTGCCCCATTCGCTCTTGGCGGCGAAATCGAAGTCGATATGCAGCGGCTGCGGGTTCAGCGTCATCACCGAAAACAGCATGTTGTCGCTCTCGGTGACGGTCTTGCGCAGCGTGTGCTGGAAGACATGGCCGACAACAAACTCCTCGAGATATAGCCCGGCCATTTCCGTCTCCTGCGCTGTCTGACGGTTGATAGGCGCTGCATCCAGCGCTCGCAAGCCAGTTAATGAACATGGTGAACCGTTCGTAAACCATTTCTGCCTACCGTCCTCACGGGGCCGGAAACCTTCCGGCTAGGGGCGTAAGCAGACGGGCATGGTTGTTGTTTCGCATTTTCTGAAATGGATCTACACGGCCAGGGTGTCGGAGCGCGCCGCCGCGGCCAATGCGCTGGCCCGGGCCTATGTCAATTCCGAATTGCCGTTCGAGGACCGCTGCGCCGCCGAAGCGGCGCTGACGCTGCTGCTCGACGACGCCTCGTCGAAGGTGCGCCTGGCGATGGCGGAAGCGCTCTCGATGAGCCACCACGCGCCGCTGCAGATCATAAGCGTGCTTGCCGCCGACCAGCCGGAAGTCGCCGGTGTCGTGCTGGCGCGCTCGCCACTGCTCACCGACGCCGATCTGATCAACCGCGTGGCGGCGAGCCAGAAGGCAACGCAGAAACTGATCGCCGATCGGCCGCTCGTCTCGATGGCGCTGTCGGCGGCCATCGCCGAGATCGGCGAGGCGGAGGCCTGCGCCGTGCTTCTCGCCAACACCGGTGCCGCCATCGCTTCGATGAGTTTCCGCCGCATGGCGGAGCGCCATGGGCATCTGCCTTTGGTGCGCGAGGCGCTGATATCGGATATCAGGCTGCCCGCCGACTGCCGGCACATGCTGCTCATCAAGCTTGGCGAGACATTGAAGACATCGCCGCTGGTCATGGCGTTGATGGGAGCCGCGCGTGCAGAACGCGTCATGCGGGAGGCCTGCGTCAAGGCCTCGGTGACGCTGATCGAAGGCACGCGCCAGGAAGAGCATGCGGCGTTGATCGAGCATCTCAGGCTGCGTGGCGATCTGACCGCGAGCTTCCTGATCCGCACTATCGCGCACGGCAAGGTCGATTTCTTCGGCTCGGCGCTGGTCGCGCTCAGCCAGCAGTCCGAGCCACGGGTGAGGGCGCTGCTGGCCAGCGGGCACGACGTGGCCCTGCAGGCGTTGTTCCGCAGTGCCGGCCTGGCTGCCGCCACGCATGCGGTCATCCTGCGCGCGCTGAAGATCTGGCGTGAGGTTGCCAACGGCAAGCGCGTCGCCGGCGTTCAGGAGGTCAGCTGGCTGATGCTCAAGGAGTTGGGCGGGCAATCCGCCGAAGGCGATCTTGCCGCTCTGGTCAAGTCGATCCATCTCGATGCCCTGCGCGAGAACGCGCGCGGCCACGCGCTGGCGATCGCCGCAGCCTAGGTTTTATCCCTCGCGAAGAAATCCGGGAAATCCTCCATCGCCGCGGCGATGATGCGCAGGGACGCCGCGATTTGCAGCATGTCGCCGGTGGCGTTTCGCTGGGCGATGGCCGCCGCGTACTGCCGGGCAACAGCGACGGTCGCTGTTTGCGGATCGCCAGGGGCACGGAAAAGCAGCTCGCGCGCCAATCCCCTCAGGAAGTTGGCGATTGAAAGCGCCGTTTCCGATGGGATGGCGTGGTTTTGGCTGGCACTGCGCAGCCGCAGGATTTCCAGGCCGACCGTGACCGAGGCGACCCCGCCGCCCAGCACAGCCTCGCCCTTCCCGCCGGAATTCTGCACCAACGGCATCAACTGGTTGACCCGGTCATAAGCGAGGCTCTCGAAAGCCGAACGTCTCGGCACGCGCTCATGCAGGCAAAGCCGCGCCAGATCCTCGCGCATGGCCCGTACGATGCGGTCGGCCGCGAGCCACGGATCCGCCGGCAACACGACGATGAAGACGCCGATCGCCAGCAGGATGCCGACCAGGATCGATGCCGAGCCGGCGAAGAAGGGGCCGGGATCATAGGTCATCGCCTGATGCGGGCTGAGGAAAGCCAGGAAATTGATGGCGAAGGCCGTCGCCACGCCGACATAGCGCGGATTGGCCATGGCGAGTGCCGCCGGCACCATGATGGGCACCACGAACAGCATGAACCACCCGAAGCCGGGCAGGGCGGGAAGCGCGATCTGGCCGACGAGAAAGGCGAACGGCAAAGCGAGCAGCGTTCCCTTGAAGAAACCCCATGATACCTGCACGGGATCGGGGCGAGCGGCAAACAGGCTCGACACGACGGCAACCAGGATGACGGTGCCGGCCGCCTCCGACCACTTCGTCGTCAGCCAGAAAGCCGCGACCAACAGCGTGGCAACGGCCGCGCGGATGGCGTTGCGTGCGGCACCGGGATAGTCGCGATGCACCACCAGGGCCGGCTGCTGGCTGCCAGGACCTGGTCGGCGGGTCACCGGCGCGCGCAGCGCGTCCAGGCCACGAAGCACCTGTTTCAGCGCCTCGGCGAAATCGGCCGCTATGGTGAGGCGGGTGATGGTTCCGACCCTGTCCTCACCCTGATCGACCGAGGCATCGGGCATTTGCCGGGCCTTGGTTGAGATCGCGTCGAGCCGCGCCAACCAGGGCGAGGTATCGTCCAGCGCTCCCGGCTTGGTTGCCAGTTCGCCTACAAGGGCTTGCAGCTCCGAGCGCACCGGGATGAGGGCCGCGTTTTTCGGAGCGGCATGCGAATAGAGCGCGCGCGCCGCCGAAAGAGCCGAGAGCAGTTGTCCGATCGTGCGTCGCACCGGATGCGCGCGCGGTGCGAAACTCGGCGCTTCGAGCCTGGCATAGGCGCGCATCTCGCCAAGCGTCTGGGTGTCGGCGACAAGCTTCCGGTGCAGGCCGATCAGCGTTGCCCGATCCCCGCCGGAAAACGCTCCGCCGGCGTAAGTGGCGAGGTCGAGAATGCAGCGTTTCAGCCGCGAGATGATGGCGTCGCTGGCCAGTTTGGGCAGGATCAGCCGGCTGGTGAGGCCGGCGCAGACGATGCCGAGCACGATCTCGGCACAACGCGCGACCGCTAGGTCAACGACCAGATGCGGTTGCCCGAAAGCGGGCAGGCCGATGATCATGGCGGTGTAGCCGGCAAGGGCGGCGCCATAGGCTTCGGGATTGCGCAGCAGCGACGAGACGAAGGTGCAGATGCCTATCCAGACGGCAAGCACCGTCACCAGAATCCAGGGGCCGGTGCCGAACGCCGTGGTGATGCCGATTGCCGCGACACCCCCGGCAAGCGTGCCGAGCAGCCGGTAGAAGCCTTTCGCCAGCACCATGCCGGCAACCGGCTGGGCGACGATGAACACCGTCATCATCGCCCATTGCGGATGGTCGAGCTTCAGCGCATAGGCGGCGAGAAGCGCGATCATGCCAGCCGAAACGGTGCGCAGGGCAAAGATCCAGTCCGATCGCGTCGGTTGCGTCAGGCCGGCCAGGCTCGTCTCGAAATAGGTTTTCAGCCGCGCCCAGGTCACATGCCGGTCTCCATGTCAGGGACGCAAGCTAAACTCGCCAGCGGCTAGATATCCAGCACTTCCGTCTCGGCGAATTCGGCGCGTTCCTGGATGAAGCGGAAGCGGGCTTCGGGCTTGGTGCCCATCAGTGCATCGACCGCATCCTTGGTCGCCGCCTCGGCGTCGATCACGTCGACCCTGAGCAGCGTGCGCTTCCTGGGGTCCATGGTGGTCTCCTTGAGCTGCGAGGCCATCATTTCGCCCAGGCCCTTGAAGCGGCCGAGCTCGACCTTGCCGCGCCCGGTGAATTCGGTGCGCAGAAGCTCGTCCTTGTGGGCGTCGTCGCGGGCATAGGCGACCTTGCCGCCTTGCCTGATCGAGTAAAGCGGCGGCACCGCCAGATAGAGATGGCCGCCGCGTACCAGCGCCGGCATCTCCTGGTAGAAAAAGGTGATCAGCAGCGAAGCAATGTGGGCGCCGTCGACATCGGCGTCGGTCATGATGATCACGCGGTCGTAGCGCAAATCCTCGTCGCGATACTTTGACCGCGTGCCGCAGCCAAGCGCCTGGATCAGGTCCGATATCTGCTGGTTGGCGGCCAGCTTGTCATTGCCGGCGCTGGCGACGTTGAGGATTTTTCCGCGCAGCGGCAAGACGGCCTGGCTGGCACGGTCGCGCGCTTGCTTGGCGGAGCCGCCGGCGGAATCGCCTTCGACGATGAAGAGTTCGGCACCTGCCGCCGCGTTCTGCGTGCAGTCGGCGAGCTTGCCCGGCAAGCGCAGCTTGCGCACCGCACTCTTGCGCGACACCTCTTTTTCCTGGCGGCGGCGCACCCGTTCGTCAGCGCGCGCGATCACCCAGTCGAGCAGTTTCGAGGCTTCTTGCGGATTGTCTGCCAGCCAATGGTCGAACGGGTCGCGTATCGCGGTCTCGACGATGCGTATCGCTTCGATCGTCGCCAGCCTGTCCTTGGTCTGGCCGACGAATTCCGGCTCGCGGATGAACACCGACAGCATGCCGGCGGCCGAGATCATGACGTCTTCCGACGTGACGATCGAGGCGCGCTTGTTGCCGACGAGGTCGGCATAGGCCCGCAGGCCGCGCGTCAGGACATTGCGGAAGCCGGCCTCGTGCGTGCCGCCTTCACCGGTCGGAATGGTGTTGCAGTAGGAATTGATGAAGCCGTCGCCGCCGAACCAGGTCACCGCCCACTCGAGCGAGCCATGGCCGCCTTGCCTGTCGCTCTTGCCGGCGAAGATTTCGCGCGTCACCTGGAATTCGTCGCCTAGCGACGCTTTCAGATAATCCTTGAGGCCGCCGGGAAAATGGAATTCCGCCTTGGCCGGCGTCTGATCCTTTTCCTTGATGAGGGAAGGATCGCAGGTCCAGCGGATTTCGACGCCGCCGAACAGATAGGCCTTGGAGCGCGTCATGCGGTAGAGCCGTGCCGGCTCGAAGGCCGCACCCTTGCCGAAGATCTGCTCGTCGGGATGGAAACGCGTCCTGGTGCCGCGGCGGTTGTGCACCTCGCCGAGGTGCTCCAGACCGCTTACCGGAATGCCGCGTGAAAACCGTTGGCGATAAAGCTGGCGGCCGCGCGCGACTTCGACCTCGAGATGGTCCGACAGGGCGTTGACGACGGAAACGCCGACGCCGTGCAGGCCACCGGAGGTCTCGTAGACCTTGGAATCGAACTTGCCGCCCGAATGCAGCGTCGTCATGATCACTTCGAGCGCCGGCTTCTTGAATTTCGGATGCGGATCGACCGGGATGCCGCGGCCATTGTCGGTGACGGTGAGATAGCCGTCGGCCGAAAGCTCGACATCGATGAAGGTGGCGTGGCCGGCAACCGCTTCGTCCATCGAATTGTCGATGACCTCGGCGAACAAATGGTGCATCGCCTTGTCGTCGGTACCGCCGATATACATGCCAGGCCGGCGGCGCACCGGCTCCAGGCCTTCGAGCACCTCGATGTCGGCGGCGCTGTAACCCTCGCTGCCATCCTTGGCCGCGGCCGGGCGCCTGGCGGCCGCTTGCACCAGCGGATCCGCTGGGCGCGCCGGCGCGCGAACCGGCTGCGGCTGCTTGTCGATGTTGCCGAAGAGATCGTTGTTGTCGTCCATGCCAACCATAAGGGTCCGGTGCTGCGAATCACCCGTCGATACTGCCACGCTTTTCGGCGCCAAGCGACGGAGGTTCCTGTTACGTTCGGGGATTTAGCCCTTCTTACCCTAAAACCATTCGATAACCAAGCGGGCGGAAATAGGTCGAATGCCACCGCACAAGATTCCTGATTCTTTAACAATGCCGACTAGCGTGAGCCCAACATAACAAGAAACTGCAGGCGTCAGGGGTTTAGGTGTGAGGGGCAAGGCCATAACGATGATCGGCATCGCCGCCGTTTTCGGCGCGATCTCGATCTTTGCCGCGGATTTCTGGGTCAAGAGCCAGGCCCAGGCCGATGCCCAGGAAAAGACGGCCTCGATCGCCGCTCCGGCCTCACCCAGGATCGAATTCAAGACGATCGTGGTGGCGACCGCGCCATTGCGTTATGGCATGGAGCTCGATCGCACCAAACTCAGCGAAATCCCGTGGCCGCAGGATTCCCTGCCGCAGGGCGCCTTTGCGACCATCGACGGGTTGCTCGGCGAAGGTGGCCGGGTCGTGCTGTCGCCGATCGAGGTCAACGAGCCGGTGCTGCTCACCAAGCTGTCCGGACCGAACGGCCGCGCGACGCTGTCCAATATGCTGACGCCCGGAATGCGGGCGGTCACCATCCGCACCGACGAGATCGCCGGCGTCGGCGGCTTCGTCACGCCGGGCGACCGGGTCGATGTCGTGCTGACCCGCGATGCCGGCGAAATCCAGGAAGTCGCCAAGAACGCGCAAGGCGCGGCCGGTTCGACCATCACCTCGGAAATCGTCGTTGCCGACGCCAAGGTGCTGAGCGTCGGGCAGGGCGCCGACGAGCGCCAGACGACGCCGCAGGTGGCCAATTCCGTGACCATCGAGGTGACGAGCGACGGCGCGCAGAAAGTGGCGCTGGCCCGCACCGTCGGCACGCTGTCGCTTTCGCTGCGCTCCGCCAGCGAAGGCGGCGACGGCAAGAACGGCGTCACCACCATCTCTTCCTTCGGCGGATCTGTGGCTTCCAAGGCCCAGGCGGCGGCCGGCTCCCTGTTCGATGCCGTCGCAAAGGAGCCGGAGAAGCCGAAGTTCAAGACGGTCATCGTGACACGCGGCACGCAGGCCGAGGAATACAAGGTTCCTTCGCGGGATCAGAAGTAAAGACCGGTGGGGACCGGGCGGGACGGGATAATGGCGATGCATACCCTATATCGAATGACGGATCGGTTGCGTTTGGTGCGCGCCTTGGCGATGGCGGCTTCACTGGCCGCGAGCGGCATGCTCGCCTTCGTCGGCGCGGCCAACGCGGACAACGACATCGTCCATGTCTCGTCGACCAGGAATGCGTCGATCAAGGTCGCCAAGGGCAAGCCCAAGACGATCATGACGAGCGCGGCCTTCTACCAGATCGTCATCGGCGATCCGGAGATCGCCAACGTCAATCCGCTGACCGACAAATCCTTCTATGTGCTGGGCAACAATCTCGGCACCACCGGCATTGCGCTGTTCGACGAGAACAAGCAACTCGTCGGCACCATCGACATCGAAGTGACGCTCGACACCGACCAATTGGCGAGCACCATCCGCGCCAGCGTGCCGGACGCCAAGATCAAGGTCGGCTCGGCCAATGGACGCGTGGTGCTTTCGGGCGAGGCGGATGACGCGGTCGCCGCCGAAAAGGCAAACAAGATCGCCACCCGCTTCTCCGGCAATGAGGAGGTGATCAATTCGGTCAATATCTCCTCGTCGCAGCAGGTCCAGCTCAATGTCCGCTTCGTCGAGATCAATCGCCAGGCCGGGCAGGATCTGGGCGCGAAATACAGCGCCAATTTCGCTTACGGCTTCGGCGGTCGCGACGTCTCTATCAATCCAGGCCCGGTCCCGGCGGCCGGCACCGGCGAGATCATCGGCCGGCTGCTGTCCAATGGCGTCTCGATCGATATCGCCATCAAGGCGCTGGAGGAGCGCGGCCTTGCCCGAAGGTTGGCCGAACCGAACCTGATTGCTCGCTCCGGCGAAACGGCGAGCTTTCTCGCCGGCGGCGAATTTCCCATCCCGGTTTCCGAAGACAATGGCAATATCTCCGTCAGCTACAAGAACTACGGCGTCAGCCTGGACTTTACGCCGACCGTGCTGAAGGACGGATTGGTCAGCCTCGACATCGCGCCGGAAGTCTCCTCGATCGATGCGTCGGCATCGTACAATATCGGCAACATTTCGGTGCCGGGGTTCATCGTGCGCCGCGCCAAGACTTCGGTCGACCTGAAGAACGGCCAGAGCTTCATGATCGCCGGGCTGCTGCAGTCCCAGAACGACATCATCACGTCTCGCATACCCGGTCTCGGCAAGATGCCGGTGCTGGGGTCGCTGTTCTCGTCGAAATCCTATCAGCGGCGCGAGACCGACCTGGTCATCATCGTCACGCCCTATCTGGTCAAGCCGGTCGATCCGTCGAAGAAAATGGCTGAGCCGACCGATGGCACACAGCCCGCCAGCAATGTCGACTATTTCCTCAACAACACCGAGGAAGTGAAGGCGCCGGACACCAACCGTGCGCTGGCGCTGGCTGACGGCAGCGCTGCGCGGGGCGCTTCCGCGACCAAAGTCGGCCATTTCCTCGACCTGCCGAAGGACTGAAGCCATGCGTCTGGTCCTGAGATCGAGCATCGCACTGCTTCTTGCCGGTTTGGCAAGCGGCTGTACCAGCGACGACTATGTGCGCAGCGAAGGCGTGACGACAGCCGCCGGTGAGGCGCAGGCCGCCAACACCGTCATGCAGATGGTCGACCCGTGGAAGTACGGCGTCCAGAACACGAGGCTTCTCGTGCCTGCCAAGCGTGGCGATGCCGGGGCCGCCACGCCCGATCAGGCGGCCGGTGCCAAGGCAGCGCAAACGACCACCGGCAACTGATCCAGACGGCGATCGACCTCATAGGCGGCAAGAATGGCAAACAGCACCAAGAAGATCCTGCTCGTATCGACAGACCGGACCTTCGCGCAGGACACGAAGACGGCCTTTGCCGCCTCCGAGATCATCCAGCTCATGACGGTCGAGAAGAACGTCACCGAACTGCGCGGCGAGGTTCAGGAGGCCGAGTTCGGCGTCGTTATCGTCGATATGGATGCGGCGAAGCTGGAAGAAATCGAGTCACTGCAACGTGTGATGCGCCGGCTCGAGGGCAAGGCACCGGTGGTCGTGGTCACGCAGGAGTTCAACGCCGCCGCTGTCCGCATCCTGGTCCAACTCAAGGTCGCCGACTTCCTGGTCAAGCCGATCACCACGGCCGACCTCGTGCGTTCGGTCGTGCGAGCGTTGCAGGGACCCGGCCGCGAGGAAAACACCGAGTCGCAAATCTACACCTTCATGCCCGCCGCCGGCGGCGTCGGCACCACGACACTGGCGCTGCAGACCGCGTTCCAGCTGCATCATTCGGTGACGCGCGGCGCCTCGACCTGTGTGGTCGACCTCAATTTCCAGCAAGGTGCCTGCGCCGAATATCTCGATCTGGAGCCGCGTTTCGACATCACCGAAATCGAGAACCAACCCGAGCGCCTCGACCGGCAGCTGCTCGATGTGATGCTGTCCAAGCACGCCAGCGGACTTTGCGTGCTGGCGGCGCCGACCCATCCGGCCGAAATGCGCTCGTTCAAGACCGATGTCGTGGTGCGCATGCTGGACCTCGTCTCGGCCTATTTCGACAATGTCGTCATCGACATGCCGCGCACCTGGTTTCCGTGGACGGAAACGGTGCTGCTCGGTTCCAACAAGCTCTACATCGTTGCTGAAATGACGGTGCCGTGCCTGCGCCATACGCAGCGGCTGATCCAGGCCGTCTATGAGACCGCCGGCAAGGAAGTGAAGCCGAACGTGATCGTCAACCGTTTCGAGCAGAAGATGTTCGACAACGGCATCAAGCAGGCGGATGTCCAGGAAATCCTTGGCGAGCATTTTGTCGGCGGCATCGCCAACAACTACCGGCTGGTGCGCGAGGCGGTCGACCGCGGCGTGCCGCTGCACGAGATCGATCCCAACGCCAATGTCGTCAACGACCTGAAGAAGATCATCCTTCCGGAAGAGTCGGTGGCGACCGCGAGCAAGTCGAAGTCGCTATTCGGTTTCGGCAGGGGCCTGTTGAAAAGGAAAGCTGGATGACCAGCCGTTTTTCCACCCTGCAGAATCGCGACGCCCGCCCGCAGCGACCGGCGGAATCGACACCGGTCGCGCATCATGCCGTCGTTATCCCGACCAGCCGAAAGGCTTTGCCGGCGAAACCGGAAGCGGCACCGGCAAAGAATGCCAACAAGGTGCTCGATGCCCGGGTGCGCATCCATCGGATGCTGCTCGAGGAGATCAACCTCGTCGCGCTGGAGCGCTTGCCCAAGGACGAGATGCGCCGGCAAGTGCATGATTTCGTATCGGAAAAAACCCGCCAGGAGCGGATGGCGATCAATACCGCCGAACTCGACGCGCTGGTCGACGATATCGTCGACGAGATGGTCGGCCTCGGCCCGCTCGAGCCGTTGCTCAAGGACCCCGACATCAACGATATCCTGATCAACGGCCACCAGAACTGTTTCGTCGAAAAGAAAGGCAAGCTGCAGCAGGTCCACATCCCGTTCAAGGACGAGGCGCATCTGCTCAGAATCGTCAACAAGATCGTGGCCGCCGTCGGCCGCCGCGTCGACGAATCGCAGCCGATGGTCGACGCACGCATGCTGGACGGCTCGCGCTTCAACGCAGCCATCCGCCCGGTGGCCGTCGACGGTCCGCTGGTGTCGATCCGCAAGTTCTCCAAGAACAAGCTTGGCCTGCACAGGCTGGTCGAATTCGGCGCCATCACGCAGAACATGGCCGAAGTGCTGGCCGCGGCCGTGCATGCCCGCAAGACGACGATCATTTCGGGTGGCACCGGCACAGGCAAGACGACGATGCTCAACGCGCTGTCGGCCTTCATTCCGGAAGACGAGCGGCTGATCACCATCGAGGACGCGGCGGAGCTTCAATTGCAGCAGCCGCACGTCGCGCGCATGGAAACGCGCCCGGCCAACATCGAAGGCCATGGCGAGCTCAAACAGCGCGACCTGGTCAAGAACGCGCTGCGCATGCGTCCCGACCGCGTCATCCTCGGCGAGTGCCGCGGCGAGGAGGCATTCGACATGCTTCAGGCGATGAACACCGGCCATGAAGGGTCGATGGCGACCATCCATGCCAACACGCCTCGCGATGCCATTTCACGCCTCGAGCAGATGCTGGGCATGACCGGCATGCCGATGACGGTGCAGTCGATCCGCAGCCAGATCGCCAGCGCCATCGACATCATCGTCCAATTGACCCGGCTTTCCGACGGCAAGCGCAAGGTGACGAGCGTCGCCGAGGTGACCGGCATGGAGGGTGATGTCATCCAGATGCAGGAAATCTTCCGCTTCGTGCGCACCGGCATGGATGCCGACGGCAGCATTCTCGGCTACTTCGAGGCAACCGGGATCCGGCCGCGCTTCCTCGAGGACCTGCGCGCCATGGGCATCGACTTTCCGGGACGCTATTTCGAACCCGGCCGGCCGCAGGAGTAGCCGGGGTGTTCGACGGGTTCAGCGCGATCTATGTCGTCTATGCCGGGGCCGCACTGACCGGCATCATGGTCGCCGAGGCGGTCTACCTGCTCTATGCCGGCCGCAGCGACAAGCGCACCGCCATCAACCGGCGCATGAAACTTCAGGAAAACAAGATCAGCCAGGAGCAGGTGCTGATCCAACTGCGCAAGGAGCGCGGTCTCGACGCGGGAACGTCGCTGTTCTCGCCGGACCGGTTCCGTGCCTTGCGCACGCAGTCGGGCATGGTGATGCCGCTGTCGAAATTCCTGACGATCACCTGCGGCGTGGCGATGGCCATGACGCTGTTCGCCATCTCGCGCGGCTTGCCGTTGTTGATGGGGCTCATTCTGTTCGTCATGCTGGTGCCGCTGCTGCCGGTCATGGCGATGCGCTCCATGCGCAAGCGCCGGCTGAAACGTTTCGGCATGCAGTTGCCGGAGGCGCTGGAACTGATCACGCGGGGCCTCAAGGCCGGTCATCCGGTTCCGGTGGCGATTGCCATGGTGTCGCGCGAGATGCCCGATCCGATCGGTACGGAATTCGGCGTCATTGCCGACGAAGTCACCTATGGTTCCGACCTGGTCTCGGCGCTGAACTCGCTTTTCGACCGGGTAGGCCACGAGGACCTGCCGTTGTTCGTCACCGCCGTGTCGATCCAGACCAGTTCGGGCGGCAATCTGCGCGAAATCCTCGATGGGTTGTCGACGACGATCCGCGAACGCGGCAAGCTGCGCCGCAAGGTGCGCGCGATTTCGACCGAAGGCCGCCTGTCGGCCTACATTTTGACTGCCGTGCCGGCGCTGCTGTTCACCGCCATCATGGCCATGATGCCGGGATATTACAGCGACGTCTGGGGCGTGCCGAAGACGTGGTACATGATCGGCGGCTCGGTTACCTGGCTGATGCTGGGCAATCTGATCATGTTCAAGATGTCGAACTTCAGGTTCTGACATGCAGAGCGTCATCGAATTCCTCGCCTCGCTCGCGCCGGCCTCGCTGATGCCGGTTGCGGTCCTCTTGCTGCTCGTCGGAGTCGCCGCGGTCGCCTGGCCGATGGTGGCGGCGAAGGGTGACCGCAATGAAGTCAAGCGCCGGCTCAAGGTCGACCACGGTCCGGTGGCGGCCAAGCCCGAACCGGTGCAGAAGAAGAATAGCGGCGTCGTGCGCGAGAAGGCGGTGAAGAGGGCGCAGGAATTCTACGCCAAGAGCGACCCGGAAAATGTCGCCCGCCTGCGTTTGAAGCTCATCCAGGCCGGTTACATGGAGCCGCGCGCCGTTGGCATGTTCTTCCTCATCCGGTTCACGGCAATGATCGGCACGACGTTCGCCGTCTTCGTGCTCAACCGGTGGATGGCCAGCCCGGACGCTACCATGACCAGCCGGTGGACCTTCATCATCCTGTCGGGCGCTGCCGGCTATTTCTTGCCGGGTCTGGTGCTGACCCAGAAGGTTCGGGAAAAGATGCGCGAATACCGCAACGGCTTCCCCGATTTCATGGACCTGATGATCGTCTGCTCCGATGCCGGCATGAGTATGGAAGCGGGCGTCGAGCGCGTTTCGAAAGAACTCGCCAAGACCTATCCGTCGCTCAGCCAGAATTTGCAGCTCGTGTCGCTGGAGCTTCGGGCGGGACGCAGCCTCGACGACGCGCTGAAGGCGCTCGCCGATCGCCTCAGCCTGGACGAGGTGCGCTCCTTCGCCACGCTCCTGCAGCAGTCGAAGGAACTCGGCACCAGCCTGTCGGGCGCGCTCAGGGTGTTTTCAGATGAAATGCGCCACAAGCGCATGTCGCTGGCCGAGGAGAAGGCGCACGCCTTGCCGGCAAAGATGTCCGTGCCGGTCGTGGTCTGCATCCTGCCGGTGGTGCTGATGATCGCCGTCATTCCCATCATCGTCAAAATGACGGGTCACTAAAGCGCGCCGGTCGCGACCGATTCGCGCGACATGCACGCAATCTGGACCTGTAACGTCCGTAATCAGCGAGAAGTCCATGCGAATACTGTTGCCCCCCCCTGTTGCTGGGCCTCGCCGCGGCGGGCTTGTCACCCGCCCAGGCCGCGGCTGGCGATTGCGGCGATGCCGCCGCGTTGGTGCAGCAGGCCTATCCGAAGGCTCTCAAGAGCGCCGATGGCGCCTCATTCACGCTCGAGCCCCACACCAGCATCGCCTTGGCGCCTCAGGACAGCGATTCGCCATTCCGCCTGATCTGCAAGATCTGGCCCGCCCATGACGATCTGCTGCTGGTCGCGGTGCCGCTGACCGACAGCGCCCAATCCAGGGACGACGGGCATGTTGGCGATATCGAGCTTCTGGTCGTCGACAGGAACAGCAAGCAAGTGCGCCAGCGCTTGCTCCAGCCCGGGCTGATAACCGACGATGCCATCGCTATCCGCAAGATCGAATTCGATACCGGCCGCTATGGGTTGGCGCCCGGTGTCACCGCCTTTGGCCTGCGTATCGAGATGGCCAATCATTCGCAGGCCAATCCCTTCAGCGAAACCGACCTGCGGCTCTATGCCGTCGCCGGCGATGCACTGCGCATGGTGCTCGATGGCCTTGTCGTTGCCGGTAATGGTGGCGAAGGCGATACCAATTGCGCGGGATCCTTTCATTCCAGTCGGGTCAGCCTGACGATGGGCGCGGCGAGACATCACGGCTATCGTGACATCACCGCGGTCGAACGGACGGATACCGACGAGCCGTCCCCCGACACGGATGGCGAGTGCCAGTCTCATCCCGGCAAACCTGTGAACCGAACCTACCGGCTGCGCTATGACGGCAGCCGTTATCCGGTTCCGGGCGAGCTCAGGGCCATGGAGCCGTAAGAACCCTGCGGTATCGAGGGCGTCGCGACCCGTGGTTAATGGCCGGTATTCGGGACACTAAAAGTTAGCCGCATTTCGGCACCGAAGCTTAATCGCTGTGCTGTAGTGTCTTTCCCTGAAGAACGACCCGGCAAATCGGGCGACGGGGCAGGGCATGCGTCAGATAAAATTTGCGGCGGTGGCCACGATGGCAACCGTCCTGATGATCACCGGGTGCACGACGAACACCAACGTCGACACGACCAAGACAACCGCCATCCAGCCGACTGCCAAGGATGTCGACACATCCGACCTGGCGGAAGGCAAGGCGCAGTTTCGCGACGCCAATTATGGTCTTGCCGAACAGCATTTCCGCAAGGCCGTCGAATTGAAGGCCGACAATGCGGAGGCCTGGATGGGGCTTGCGGCTTCCTATGACGAACTCGGCCGCTTCGACTTCGCCGACCGCGCTTATGGCCAGCTTTTGAAAGTCGCCGGCCGCAAACCGCGGATCGTCAACAATATGGGCTATTCGCAATTGTTGCGCGGCAACAAGACGAAGGCCAGGGCACTGCTGCTGGAGGCGAAGGCCGGCATGGCCGATCCCACCGTTGTCGATGCCAACCTCGCCTTGCTCAACAAGGGCTGATGCCGGTTGATCCGCGCGCCGGCCAGGGGTGCGGTTTCGGCACAGGTGGCATCGACGCTTTGTAAACCCTATCCGCAGGTTGGGTCGAGAGATTGCCTGAAAACCATGTCCGAGGGCTGCCGCTGACCTAGAATGCGGCGCAACCGCCGACGCTCGAGAGGCCCCCGCCCGATATGCTGGATTTCAGTTCGCTCCTGCTCGCAGCCGCGCTGTCGGGCATCTGTCTCAGTGTGACCATGTTCGCGATCTGGGCCACCGCGCCGCGGGCCGGATTCGTGCTGACGGTGGCATGCGGCATTCTCGTGCTCGTCGCGCATGTAATCCTGTTTTGGCGCTATACCAGGGAGCCCGATCCGCTGCTTTGCCAGATCGCGCTGGCGCTGCTCAGCCTGGGTTTTCTGATCATCTGCATTTCGGCCATGCAATATCTCGGTGTGCCGGACCACAGGCGTGTGATTGCTCCGACATTTGCCGCCATGGCCGTCTGTGCGGCCGTGACCTTCATGAGCCTTGACGGTATCGGTTTCGTGATCACCTACGCGACGGTTACCGTGCTGCTCTCGACGATCGGGGCCATGTTCTGGATCAATGGCAGTCACGATCGCCGCATCCTGCTGGTGGTTTCGTTCCTGAGCGGCACCTGTGCGCTGTCGTTTGCCCTTTGCGGCGTGGTTCTGATGGCCAAAGGGCAGTGGACGCTCGGTGTCGCGCCCGACAATTGGGCTGAACGCCTCAACTCTGTCGTGGCGGTGGCCTGTATGACCGGCCTCGGCGCTTTGACGCTTTCGCTCCACCATTTGCAGGCGCAGATCGAGCTGAAGGCCGAGACCATGACCGATCCGCTGACCGGGCTGATGAACCGCCGGGGCCTGACGTCGCTTTATGGCGAGCGCACCTTCGGCCCGTTCATGGCGATCGTCATGTTCGATCTCGATCACTTCAAACGGACGAACGACATCTATGGACACCCGGTCGGGGATCAGGTCCTGTGCCGTTTCGGTGCCGTCATCCGGAAATATGCCAGGACCGGGGTCGACGCCTTTCGCCTGGGCGGCGAGGAGTTCGCGATCGTCATGTCGCGGGTGACGGAAGAGCGGGCCTATGATCTTGCCAGCAAGATCGGTGTCGCTTTCGGCACGGAAGTCGTGCCCACGCCGCTCGGCCCCTTGCGCAGCACGGTCAGCGGCGGGATCGGGTTCGGCGAGGCCGACGGCAGCACCCTCGACGAGGTGCTGGCCAGGGCCGACTCCACGCTCTACGCGGCCAAGCGCGCCGGCCGAAACTGCGTCATCAGCCACAATAGGATGGGCAAGGCCGAACCGATCAAGCCGGCCTTGCGCTCCGCGTAGCTATTCCGCAGCACCCAGATAATCCGACAGCGGCGGGCAGGAGCAGACCAGGTTGCGGTCGCCGGCGACATTGTCGATGCGCGATACCGGCGGCCAGTACTTTGCGGCGGTGTCGGCGTCGCCGGCGGGATAGGCCGCTTCCAGGCGCGAGTAAGGGTGGGTCCATTGACCGGCCAGCGCCTCGGCTGACGTATGCGGTGCGTTGACCAGCGGATTGTCGGCCAAGGGCCATTCGCCTTTGGCCACTTTCGCCGCTTCGCCGGCTATGGCGATCATGGCCTCGCAGAAACGGTCGAGTTCGCGCTTGGGCTCGGACTCGGTCGGCTCGACCATCAGCGTGCCGGCGACCGGGAACGACATGGTCGGCGCGTGGAAACCATAGTCGATCAGGCGCTTGGCGATGTCCTCGACACCGATGCCGGCGCTCTCCTTGAGCACGCGGGTGTCGAGGATGCACTCATGGGCGACACGATCGCTCCTGCCCTTGTAAAGCAGCGGGAAGTGCGGGGCGAGCCGCGTCGCCACGTAGTTGGCCGAGACGATCGCCGTCTCGGTCGCCTGCTTGAGGCCGGAAGCGCCCATCATGCGGATGTACATCCAGGTGATCGGCAGGATGGAAGCGCTGCCGAACGGGGCGGCCGCCACGGCATGCGCCGAGCCTTCGCTGACATGGCCGGGCAGATAGGGCTTCAGATGCGCCCTGACGCCGATCGGACCGACGCCCGGTCCGCCGCCGCCATGCGGGATGCAGAAGGTCTTGTGCAGGTTCATGTGGCAGACGTCGGCGCCGATGTCGCCGGGACGGGCAAGTCCGACCAGCGCGTTGAGGTTGGCGCCGTCGAAATAGACCTGGCCGCCATGCTCATGGATGAGCGCGCAGAGATGGCGCGCGCCTTCTTCGTAGACGCCATGCGTGGAGGGGTAGGTGAACATCAGCGCCGCGAGATTCCTGGAATGCTCATTGGCCTTGGCGCGCATATCGTCCATGTCGATGTTGCCGTCTTCCAGGCAGCGAACGACGACGACGCTCATGCCAGCCATCGCGGCACTCGCCGGATTGGTGCCATGCGCGGAAGAGGGGATCAGACAGACGGTGCGATGGCCCTCACCGCGCGAGCGGTGATAGGCGCGGATGGCCAGCAGCCCGGCATATTCGCCCTGGCTGCCGGCATTGGGCTGCAAGGTCACGGCGTCGAAGCCGGTGATCTCCGCCAGCCAGCCTTCCAACTCGCCGATCATGGCGCGGTAGCCGGCCGAATGCGCTGCCGGCGCAAAGGGATGCAGGTTGGCGATTTCCGGCCAGCTCACCGGCATCATCTCCGCCGCGGCATTGAGCTTCATGGTGCAGGAGCCCAGCGGGATCATGGCGCGGTCGAGCGCCAGGTCCTTGTCGGCCAGCCGGCGCAGGAAGCGCATCATCTCGGTTTCCGACTTGTTCTCGTGGAAGACCGGCTGGGTCAAAAACTCCTTGCCGCGCGGCTTGCCGGGCACCGTGCTGTCGGCCGAAGAAGCAGCCTTGGCGTCGAACAGGGCTGCGATCGCCTCGAGATCGGCATTGGTCGAGGTTTCGTCGAAACTGATGCCGACATGGTCGGCGTCGAGCACACGCAGCAGCCGGTGGGTCTTTTCGGCGGCGGCGGCGATCTGGGCGGCCTTGCCTTTGGTCTCCACCGTCACCGTGTCGAAACGGCTGGAACCGAGCACCGATACACCCGCAGCCTCGAGGCCGCTTGCCAGGCGGTTGGCCAGCGCGTGGATGCGCCCGGCGATTGCCTGCAAGCCGACCGGACCATGCCAGATGGCGTAGGCGGTCGCCATATTGGCAAGCAGCGCCTGCGCGGTGCAGATGTTGGAGGTCGCCTTGTCGCGGCGGATATGCTGTTCGCGCGTCTGCAAGGCGAGGCGGTAGCCCGGCCGGCCCTTGCTATCGGTCGACTGGCCGACCAGGCGACCGGGCATCAGGCGCGTCAGCTTGTCGGAGACGGCGCAATAGGCGGCGTGCGGGCCGCCAAAACCCATCGGCACGCCAAAGCGCTGCATCGGGCCGACCGCAATGTCGGCGCCGAGCTTTGCCGGCGCGTCGGTCAGCGTCAGGCCAAGCGGATCGGCGACGAAAACGACCAGCGCGCCGGCAGCGCGAGCCTTGGAGATCGCCGCCTTGTGGTCGCCATAGACGCCGAAGGTGTCAGGCCATGAGACGAGCAGGGCGGCGGTGTTGTCGTCGATCTCCTCGCCGTCAATCTCGATGCCGAGCGGCTCGGCGCGGGTGCGCACCACGTCCAGTGTCTGCGGATGCGGCGTGCCGGCGAGCGCCACCTTGGTGCGCCTGTCGCGATGGTGGCGCAGGGCAATGCCGACCGCTTCGGCGACTGCTGTTGCCTCGTCGAGCAACGAAGCCGACGCCACCGGCAGGCCGGTCAGTTCCGTGACCAGCGTCTGGAAGTTGAACAGCATTTCCAGCCGGCCCTGGCTGATCTCGGCCTGGTAAGGCGTGTAGGCAGTGTACCAGGCCGGATTCTCGAACAGATTGCGCTGGATGACCGGCGGCACGTGGACACCGTGGTAACCGGCGCCGATGAAGCTCTTCAGCACTTTGTTCTTCGCCATGGTCGCGGACAATTCGGCAAGCGCTTCGGCTTCGCTGGCTGGCGCTGGCAGGTCGAGCGGCTGGTCGAGGCGGATCGATCTCGGCACGGCCTGACTGATCAGCGTCTCCACCGAGGGAACACCGATGACGGTGAGCATGGCTCGAACGTCGGCAAGGCTGGGTCCGATGTGGCGGGCCGAGAACGGGTAGGGGGCAGCGGTCATGTCAACAAGTTCCTGATGTCAGGCGATATGGGCTTTGTAGGCGGCCTCATCCATGAGGCTGGCGAGCTGGCTTTCGTCGGCGAGCTTCATCTTCCATAGCCAGCCGGCGCCGGTCGCCGCCGAATTGACCAGTGATGGGTCGGAAGACAGCGTGCCGTTGGCCTCGGTGACTTCACCGTCGACCGGCGCGTAGACGTCGGAGGCCGCCTTGACGGATTCGACCACGACGGCGGTATCGCCCTTGGCGAGCTTCTTTCCCGTTTCCGGCAGTTCCACGAAGACGAGGTCGCCGAGCTGCTCCTGCGCATAATCGGTGATGCCGACGGTAGCGGTGCCGCCTTCGACGCGGAGCCATTCGTGGTCTGATGTGAAATAGGTTGTTGCCATGGAATTCATCCTTTGCGGTAGCGATGAGGGGTGAAGGGCAGGGAACTGATTTCGACTGGGATCTTCGTGCCGCGCACATCGGCGAAAACTCGCGTTCCCGTCTTTGCCAACGATGTGGTGACATAGCCCATGGCCACGGGATGGCCGGCGGACGGGCCGAAGCCGCCCGAGGTGACATGGCCGACCGGGTTGCCGTCGGCGTCGAATAGCGCCGCGCCCGCGCGTACCGGCTGGCGGCCTTCGGGCTTCAACCCAACGCGCTTTTGCGCCGGGCCCCGCTCCACGGCGGCGCGCAAGGCGTCGGCACCGATAAAGGCGCCGGAAGCCCTGGTATCCCTTGGGATTGCCCACATCAGCGCCGCCGCGGCCGGGTCGGTCTCCGGTGTGATGTCCTGGCCGTGCAGGCAGAGGCCGGCTTCGAGCCGAAGGCTGTCGCGCGCGGCAAGGCCGATCCAGAGCACGCGCTCGTCCTCGAGCAGTTTGGCGACCAGGTCCCGTGCGTCCGCCTCCGGCAGGCCGATCTCGAAACCGTCCTCGCCGGTATAGCCCGACCGGCTCATGAACCAGTTTTTCCGTGGCTCGACGCCGTGCATGAACAGCAGCGAGCCGGTCTCGATGCCTGCGCGGGAAAGGGCGGCCCAGGCTTCAGGGCCCTGGATGGCCAGGAACACACGGTCGAGCGGCTCGACCTGCACATCGAAATCAGCCGCCAGCGCGCGCAGATGCTTTTCATCGGCGATGGCGTTGCCGGCATTGGCGACGACCATGAAGCGGTCGTCGCCAAGTCGGGTGACGATCAGATCGTCGAGAATGCCGCCTGCCTCATTCAGGAAGAACGTCAGTTTGGACTGCGAAATCTCGAGCGTGCCGGCGTCCAGCGGGCAAGCGCGGCTCAACAGCGCAGCCGCTTCCGGCCCGCCGACCTCGAACAGCTTCATATGCGAGATGTCGAACAGCCCCACATGTTCGCGGGTGTGAAGATGCTCCTTCATGACGCCGGCCGGATAGGTCAACGGCATCGACCAGCCGGCAAAGGCGCCGAAGCGCGCACCGGCGGCTGTATGGATGTCTTCGAGGGGAAGGTGTTTGTCGTCGCCCGTCATGTCGTCTCCAGAGTCGCACGCAATCGGCCGCTGATGGCGACCAGTCCGTGCCCCTCTGTCTGAAGCCTGAGAGACTCGCGCAGCCGGAACTCTGTCAGCGGCGCTTACACCTTCGGCGCGGGGGCAAGCCCCGACTTTCCAGAGTGTCTTTCCCGTCTACGGTTCTTTTGCCTGAGAGATTTCGGGCGATTTCCCCTTCGGCGGCAGCTCTCGCTGCTCTCTCCCGCAAACAGGTAGGACTCAAACCCTGAGCCCTCGACGCGCCATCCATAGCCCGTCGGCGACACCTTGTCACCTCCCAGCGACATCTAAGCGCGTCCCGCGCTTTAGATCTTTGTTGATGCATGTCGTTCTCCCAAAACCGCTGCACACTTTTGGTCGACATTGATCTCACAAGTCTTCGCTAACCACGCCATTTGGCGGTTTTTCAAGACACTCCTGATATAGCAGGCCGATGTGACGCGTTGGGCGGACGGGGACGACAGATGGGCGAATTGATCATGAGCGCTCCGGTGGCGGGGCTGACGTCGAAGAACCGGATTACTGCGGAGGATGTCGTGATGCTGCGCCGCGACGTGTTCGCCGACGGCGTGGTGACCCGGGGCGAAGCCGAGGCCTTGTTCGCGCTCGATCAGACGGCGCGAGACAAATGCGCGGAATGGGCACCGTTCTTCGTCGAGGCGGTCACCGACTACATCGTCCACCAGGAAAAGCCCTCGGGCTATATTTCGCAGGAAAACGCCGATTGGCTGGTCCGCACGATTTCGCGCGACGGCATGGTCGACAGCCGGACCGAACTCGAATTGCTGGTCCACGTGCTGGAAGAGGCGAAATCATCGCCGAGCCGGCTTTGCGTCTACGCGCTGGAGCAAGTCGCCCACGCGGTCGTCGACGGCAAGGGGCCGCTGATGCTCGGCGGTGTGCTGGTGCCCGGACTGATCGCCAAAACGGAAGTCGAGCTTCTTCGCCGTATCCTCCATGCCCATGGCGGCGATGGCAACATCGCCATCACCCGGGCCGAGGCCGAGGTGCTGTTCAGGATCAACGAGCGGACAGCCCAAGCCAACAACGATCCGTCCTGGAACGACTTGTTCGTCAAGGCGATCGCCAATTTCGTCATGTGCTCGGCCGGTTACGAGGCGCCCACCCGCGAGGTGGCGCTGCGCCACGAAACCTTCCTCGATCACGCGGGCCCGGAAATCGGCGGTTTCTTCAGCCGCATGGTCTCCGGTGGTCTTGCCGGCATTATCGAGGCCTATCGGTCACCTGACGACATAGAGACCGAGTGGGAGGCGAAGAACAGGGCCACCGAGGCGCTGGCCCGACGCGCCGAGACGATCGATGCCGGTGAAGCCGGCTGGCTGGTCGGACATATCGGGGTGAACCGGCCTCTGTACGAGAATGAGCGTGCACTGCTGACTTTGATCAAGCATGCCTCGCCGGAAATCCATCCGGCGCTGAAGCCGTTGCTCGACAAGGTTGCCTAAGCCGCGCCGGCCGCCGCTACCGTTTTACAAAGGATGATGTTGGAATGGCCTTCGGGCCATCCCGCCAGTTCGGCCATGCGCTCGAAGCCGGCCTTTTCATACAGGCCTGGTGCCTGGAAGTCGTGGCTGGCGACCCAGATCTTCTTGACGCCGCGATCGGCCGCCTCGGCGACAAAAGCGTCGAGCAATCGCCTTGCGTGGCCGCGGCCTCGGTGAGCCTCGTCAATCCACATCAATGTGAGCTCGCACGTGCCCGCCCAGGAATAGCCGGCGGCTACTCCGATCGCGTGTCCCGCATCATCACGGATGACAAAGGCCAGTTCCCGGTCGTCGTCGCGGTCCGTCATACGCCGGTTGTCGCGATGGAGACGCTCCTCGAGCGAACTCAACTCGATGGGCGACAGATCGTGCTCGGCCTCTATGCGGGCGGCCATCAAATCCCGCCGTACCAGTCGTAGCCGTTGTCCTCCCAATAGCCGCCGCGGCCGCCGCCAATATTGGCGAAGCCGTCGACCAGTTCGATCTTGTAGAGATATTTCGGCATCTTGTAGCCGAGCTGGCGCTCGACACGGACGCGCAGCGGCGCGCCGTTCTCTACCGGCAGCGGCTTGCTGTTCAGGCCATAGGCAAGGATGGTCTGGGGATGGCGGGCATCGATCAGGTCGATCGTCCCGTAATATTTGATGTCGCCCGACAGGCTGCGGTCGATCGTGTCGAGGCAGTGGAACATGACATAGCGCGCCTGCGGCTTGACCACCGCCTGGTCGAGCAGCAGCGACAGCGGCGTGCCGGTCCATTTGGCGATGCAGCTCCAGCCCTCGACGCAGTCATGGCGCGTGATCTGGGTGCGGCTCGGCATGTTCATGAGCTGCTCGCGGGTGAGCGACAGCGGCTTTTCGACGAGGCCTGAAACCTCTAGGCGCCAATCGGCGAAGTTGTTGGCGAGCAGGGCCTTGTATGCGTCGTCATCCGGCGCGGTGACGCCGTTCGGCCGCATTGGCTGACGAATATCGGCTTCAGTGAATTCCGGCGCCAGCGAACTGCCACCGCCCAGCAACCGTTGTGCCCTGTGGGTCAGGCCATTGGCGTTTTCGAGGAAACCGCGCAGGCCGCTGCCGATGCTGAGCTGGCTGTCGAAGGCGTCGCAACCCGACAGCATGATGCCGGAAGCGCCAAGGCTGGCGGCGGTGAGGAATTTCCGGCGGCTGATCTCGAATTTTGCCATGTCAGGCACTCCTCTCGGATGTGTTGTCGTCATGCGCGGGAGGATCGGTGCGGTACCAGCCGGTGATGATCGAACGCAGCTCATTGATCGGGCCGGCGGCCAGAATCATCAGGATGTGAATGATGAAGAAGGCAACCAGCAGAGCCATGACGGTGAAATGAATAGTGCGTGCCGTCTGCCGCCCGCCGAGCAGATCGTTGAGGAAGGGCAGCACCGAATCCATGCTCGGCGACATGGCGAGGCCCGTGATAATCATCAGAGGCAAGAGCACGAACAGCACGCCGCCATAGGCCATTTTCTGCAATGTGTTGTATTCGCGCGTGTGGTGGAATTTGAGCCTGGCGTGATTGGCGATGTCCTGTGGCAAGCGTTTGAGGTCATCCAGGCGCGGCGCCAGATCGCGGCGGATGTGGCCGTTGATCAGGCCGGCGACCAGCCAGACCAGCAAAGTCGCAGTCAGGATCCAGGCAAAGAAGAAATGGATCACACGGGCGGTGCCGAGGTCATAGTAGGAGGGGATCGTCGCCCAGGATGGGAAACCGCGCGCCGTCTCGTTACCGGCAGGACCCGACCAACCGAGGACGCCTGTCGTGTCGAAGCGGTGCCCGAAGATTTCGGTGTAACCGCGCGGACCGGCATTGGTGTTTTCGGCGCCTATGGCGAAAATGGTGTTGCTGTAGCCGAAGCCGGATTGCTTGCCGATGTAGAGCTGCGGCCGGGCATTGAAAATCTGCAGGCCGGATAGCAGCATGAAAAACAATGAGATGGCCCAGAGCCAGTGTGTCAGCCGCGTCCATCGCGACTGCCGGTAGATCAATGTTTTCTCTTTTGAAGCGGGGACACCCGGTCCAATTTCGGATTGGCTTCTGGCAACCGATTCCATCTTGTCTGGTCTCCCGGCCTTGCGGCTTGGCCTACGTGTTCATTGTCCTCCTGATACGTCGCGATCCAAACCGATGTTTCATCCGATCACGGATTTATTACGGACCGCCCAGGCTGACGGCGAGATTGACGGCCGCGGCCACGATGACGGTGTTGAAGAAGAACGACAGGACCGAGTGGACAAGCACGACACAACGCATGTGCGTCGTGGAAATGTTTGTGTCGGCGGTCTGTGCCGTCATGCCGATGACGGTCGAGAAATAGAGGAAATCCCAGCCCTCGGGGCGTTTGTCGCCCGGGAACAGCAGACCGCCGACCGGGATTTTCTTGTTGGTCTCGGCGTCGACCGCATCGCCGTCCATCCAGTAGACATGGGCATAGTGGAGCGCCGCCATGGCATGGATGGTGAACCAGCCGAGCGGGATCGACAGCAGCGCGAAGCCGAGTTGGATCGGGTGATCCCCATCTTTCCGATTGATCAGCAGGAACAAGGAGACAACGGCAAAGCCGACGACAACGAGCGTCACCGCGAAGATGACCAGCACCGGCTGATCGGTGGCGCGTGCATTCTTGCTGAGATACTTGCCGGTGAGTTTGGGCATCTGGCTGACGACAAGAACGACGTAAGCGGCAAAAAATGCGTTGGCGCCGATCGAATAGGCGAGCGGGGCGTGCAGCAGCAACGCCACAAGCAGCGCAAACGCACCGAGACACGCCGATACCGCAAACAGCATGTGGCGCTGCATGGGTTTCTCGATCGGGGTTTCGGCGGCCATGGCGGTCTCCACCTGGATGGCGCTTTGTTGCTAGTCCGGTGTGGCGGATTTCAGCGCGCGCCGCAAGATACGGTCGAGTTCGCCGAGGAAGCGCGAGCGGTCCTGCGGCGCGAAGGAGGCATTGTAGCCCTTGCTTTCGCCGGTTTCGCGCAGATGCTGCTTGAGGTCCCGCATCGCTACCGCCATGCCGATCGTTTCCGGTGTGAAGGGCCGCCCGGTCGGTCCCAACACATGCGCGCCGAGCGCCACCGTGCGGGCGGCAAGCGGAATATCCGCTGTTACCACGATGTCGTTTGATTTCGCGTTGTCGACGATCCAGTCGTCAGCGGCATCGGCGCCCTTGGAGACGACGACATTGCGGATCATCGGGTCGCGCGACGGCCGCAGGCCGCCATTGGAGACGTAAGTGACCACGACGCCATGGCGTTCGGCGACCTTTTCGACCTCGGCCTTGACCGGGCAGGCGTCGGCGTCGACGTAGATGGCGGGTGCGGGCATCGTCTCTCCAGAAACAAGCAGGGGCCGGAAACGCAACCGGCCCCATACCTGAAATGTCACAGTTGTCAGGCGGGCAGCGCGCCGGACTTCTTGGCCGTCCAAGTGGCGATGTAATCCATCAGGCCCGGATTGAGGCAGTCATAAGGCTCCAGCCCGATTGTCTTCAGCCGGGCCCGGATGCCGTCCATACGCTTGGGATCAACTCCGGATTCGATGATCGACGAGACGAAGGCGGTGAAGCCCGGTGGCGACCAGCCATCCTCCTCGAAGCGCTCGGGATGGATGAAGGACAGGCCCTTGAATGGATGGTCGCGCTCGACCGGCCCGTGCATGTGGACGCCGCAGCCGGTGCAGGCATGGCGCTGGATCAGCGCAGAGGGGTCGACCACTTTGAGCTTGTCGCCGTTCTCGGTGACGGTGACGTCGCCGGTGCCGGCAACCGCCACCACCGAGAACACCGCGCCGTCAGGCTTCCAGCATTTGGTGCAGCCGCAAGCATGGTTGTGGGCGATCTGGCCCTTGACCTTCACCTTGACCGGCTTGCTGGTGCAGGCGCAGACCAGCGTGCCGCCGGCAAAGCTCGCGCTTTCCCTTGGCAGCCCATTGTCGATTTTCGGATGCAGTTTTTCCGCCATTCCATTTCCTCCCATGTTTCACCACAGAGGTCGCTGGCCGATTGGCAGGCGGCATGTGGCCGTCTTCAGTAAACCACGACACTCCGGATCGACTTGCCCTCATGCATCAGGTCGAATCCCCTGTTGATGTCCTCTAGCTTCAGCGTATGGGTGATCATCGGGTCGATCTGGATCTTGCCGTCCATGTACCAGTCGACGATCTTGGGCACGTCGGTGCGGCCACGCGCGCCGCCGAAGGCGGTGCCCATCCAGCTGCGGCCGGTGACCAGCTGGAACGGTCTTGTCGAAATCTCCTGGCCAGCGCCGGCGACGCCGATGACGACGGACTTGCCCCAGCCGCGATGCGAAGCCTCCAGCGCCTGGCGCATCACCTTGGTGTTGCCGGTGCAGTCGAAGGTGTAGTCGGCGCCACCGATCTGGTCGGCGCCGCGCTTGGTCATGTTGACGAGGTGGGGAACGATGTCGCCCTCGATCTCCTTCGGATTGACGAAATGCGTCATGCCGAAGCGCTCGCCCCAGGCCTTCTTGTCGTTGTTCAAATCGACACCGATGATCATGTCGGCGCCGGCAAGTTTCAGGCCCTGGATGACGTTGAGGCCGATGCCGCCGAGGCCGAAGACCACTGATGTGGCCCCTTGTTCGACCTTGGCGGTGTTGATGACCGCACCGATGCCTGTGGTCACGCCACAGCCGATGTAGCAGATCTTGTCGAAGGGAGCGTCGGGGTTGACCTTGGCGACCGCGATCTCGGGCAGCACGGTGAAGTTGGAGAAGGTCGAGCAGCCCATATAGTGAAAGATCTTGTCCTTGCCGATCGAGAAGCGCGACGAGCCGTCGGGCATCAGGCCTTGCCCCTGGGTGGCGCGGATGGCGGTGCAAAGGTTTGTCTTGCGCGACAGGCAGGACGGGCACTGCCGGCATTCGGGCGTGTAGAGCGGGATGACATGGTCGCCCTTCTTGACAGAGGTAACGCCCTTGCCGACATCGACCACCACGCCGGCGCCTTCATGGCCGAGAATGGCCGGGAAAATGCCTTCGGGATCGGCGCCAGACAGCGTGAATTCGTCGGTGTGGCAGATGCCGGTCGCCTTGATCTCGACCAGCACCTCGCCATCGCGCGGTCCCTCGAGGTCGACCTCCATGATCTCCAGCGGCTTTCCGGCGGCGACAGCGACTGCGGCGCGGGTTTTCATCGGGCAATTCCTCCAAGGCGATTTTTGTGTCCAAGTTTTCAGGTTTTGGGCTGCTCATCAACTGTCAGATGAGACGAAATGTCGGCTTTGTTGACGCAGATAGCACACCATTCGACAACCGGTTCGGCAGAGAGCGCAATGGCGCGTCGCTGGCGCGGCTTTCATGTCGTCCATCGCGGTACTTGAGACATGGCGACATAGTCCATAGAACTGAACCGTTCGCCGGAGGGGAATTCTGCCCGCATGTTCACCAAGATCCTGATCGCCAACCGTGGCGAGATCGCCTGCCGCGTCATCAAGACGGCGCGCAAGATGGGCATTGCCACGGTCGCCGTCTATTCCGACGCCGATCGCGATGCCGTGCATGTCGAGATGGCCGACGAAGCCGTTCATATCGGGCCATCGCCCGCTGCGCAGAGCTATCTCGTGCCGGAAAAGATCATCGCCGCCTGCAAGGCGACCGGCGCCCAGGCCGTGCATCCGGGCTACGGGTTCCTGTCGGAACGGGCCGCCTTCTGCGAAGCGCTGGAAGCGGAAGGCATCGTCTTCATCGGGCCGAAACCCAAAGCCATCAAGGCGATGGGCGACAAGATCGAATCGAAGAAATTCGCCAACGCCGCCAAGGTTTCCACCGTGCCCGGCTGGCTCGGCGTCATCGAAAATGCCGACCATGCCGAAAAGATCGCCGGCGAGATCGGCTATCCCGTCATGATCAAAGCCTCGGCCGGCGGCGGCGGCAAGGGCATGCGCATCGCCTGGGACCAGTCTGAAGTGCGCGACGGGTTCGATCGGGCACGCTCCGAGGCCAAGAGTTCGTTTGGCGACGACCGGGTGTTCATCGAGAAATTCGTCGTCGATCCCCGCCATATCGAGATCCAGGTGCTGGCCGACGCGCATGGCAACGCGCTCTATCTCGGCGAGCGCGAATGCTCGATCCAGCGCCGCAACCAGAAGGTCGCCGAGGAGGCGCCATCGCCCTTCCTCGATGCCAAGACCAGGAAGGCCATGGGCGAACAGTCGGTGGCGCTGGCAAGGGCCGTCGACTACCAGAGCGCCGGCACCGTCGAGTTCATCGTCGACAAGGACAAGAACTTCTATTTCCTTGAAATGAATACACGATTGCAGGTCGAGCATCCGGTGACGGAACTCGTCACCGGCATCGATCTGGTTGAGCAGATGATCCGCGTCGCCGCCGGCGAAAAGCTTGGCCTCAAGCAGGGCGACATCAAGCTGGACGGCTGGGCGGTGGAAAGCCGGCTCTACGCCGAGGATCCCTATCGCAATTTCCTGCCTTCGATCGGCCGGCTGACGCGCTACCGGCCGCCGGAGGAAGGGCAATTCGGCGACATCGTGATCCGCAACGACACCGGCGTCACCGAAGGCTCTGAGATTTCGATGTTCTACGATCCGATGCTCGCCAAGCTGTGCACCTGGGCACCGACGCGGCTCGAGGCCATCGACGCCATGTCGGAAGCGCTCGACAGCTTTGTGGTCGACGGCATCGAGCACAACATCCCTTTCCTGGCGGCACTGATGCAGCATCCGCGCTGGCGGGAAGGGGCGATATCGACGGGCTTCATCGCGGAGGAATATCCCGACGGTTTTGGCCCCGTCGTGCCGAACAGCGGGGAAAGGGCCGTGCTGGCGTCGATCGCCACCGCGGTGGAACTGCTGCGCCGCGACCGTCTCGACCGGCTGGGCGGGCGGCTGGCGCCGCATTCGGGAGCGCTCAAGCGTGATTGGGTGGTCAAGATCGGCGAGGACTATCTCTCGGCGTCGATCCTCGAAGGCATGATTTCCATCCCGATGGAGATCGACCTGTCGATCGACGGCGGCAAGGCGCTGACCGTTGCATCTGACTGGCGGCCCGGCGACCTGATCTGGCGCGGCACGGTCGGCAAGCACAGGGTCGCCGCCCAGATCCGGCCTGTCGCCAATGGCCTGCGCATCGCCTGGAAAGGCATGTCGGTGACGGCGCGTGCCATGCTGCCGCGCACCGCCGAGCTTGAACGGCTGATGCCGGAAAAGGTGGCGCCGGACACGTCGAAACTGCTGGTCTGCCCGATGCCCGGCCTAGTGGTGTCGATTGCCGTTGCCGTGGGCCAGGAGGTCAAGGCCGGCGAAACCTTGGCCGTGGTGGAGGCAATGAAGATGGAAAACGTGCTGCGCGCCGAGCGCGATCTTGTCGTCTCGAAACTCAACGCCAAGCCGGGCGACAGCCTGGCTGTCGACGCGGTAATCATGGAATTCGCGTGAGCGGGCTGGAAGCCTGTGGTCAGTAGTCGTTTGTGCTGGACTGGTATCGCCCGGTCCCGGACAATACATTCTCATCGACTCAAAGACCTTCGGCAGCTCGAAAAACCATGGCGGACGACAGACTTCCACGCGACCCACTGAAGCGCGAAGCCGCGATTGCTGCCGCGCGGCCTGAAATACCGGCACGGCCGTTCGTCCATCTGCGCGTGCATTCGGCCTATTCGCTGTTGGAAGGCGCGCTGCAACTCGGCAAGATCGTCGGCCATGCCGTCAAGGACGAAGCGCCGGCCATCGCCGTCACCGATACCAACAATCTGTTCGGCGCGCTGGAGTTCTCGCAGAAGGCGGTGAAGGACGGCATCCAGCCGATCATTGGCTGCCAGATCGCTCTCGCCTTCTCCGGCGAAAACAGCGATGGCCAGCGCGACCGCCGCCGGCAAGGTCCCGACATGCGGCCGGTCGTGCTGATCGCGGCCACCGAAGCCGGCTATTCCAATCTGGTCCGGCTGGTCAGCCGCGTATACCTCGAAACACCGCCCGGCGAAGCGGTGCACCTGACCACCGAAATGATGGACGGCCAATGTGACGGCCTGATTTGCCTCAGTGGCGGGCCGCGCGGTCCGATCGGCATAGCCCTGAAGGAAGATCGCCGGGATCTCGCCGAGGCGCGCCTGCTCACGCTCAAGGCGATGTTCGGCGACCGCCTCTATGTCGAACTGGACCGGGTTTCGGGTTATGATCGCATGATCGAGAAATCCTCGATCGATCTCGCCTATTCCCATGAATTGCCGCTGGTCGCCACCAACGAGGCCTTCTTCTCGTCGCGCGACGAGTATGAGGCGCACGATGCGTTGATCGCCATCGCCGAAGGTTCGGTCGTCGCCGTCGACACCCGCCGCCGGCTATCGCCGGACAATTTTCTGCGCAGCCAGGCCGACATGGCGAAATTGTTCGCCGACCTGCCGGAAGCGATCGACAACACGGTCGAGATCGCGTTGCGCTGCTCCTACTATCCGAAAACCCGTAGCCCGATCCTGCCGCGTTTCACGGGCGGCGATGCCTCCGACAAGGACGCCGCCGAAAAGGCCGAGGCCGAGGAACTGGCCCGCCAGGCGCGCCAAGGGCTCGATGCCCGGCTTGCCCTGCACGGACCGACACCGGGCTACACGGTCGAGCAATATCGTGAGCGGCTCGAATTCGAGCTTGGCATCATCGAGAAGATGAAATTCCCCGGCTATTTCCTGATCGTCGCCGACTTCATCAAATGGGCCAAGGCACAAGGCATTCCGGTCGGGCCGGGGCGTGGTTCGGGTGCCGGTTCGCTGGTCGCCTATTCGACGACCATCACCGACATCGATCCGCTGCGTTTCTCACTGCTGTTCGAACGCTTCCTCAATCCGGACCGCGTGTCGATGCCCGAT
This sequence comes from Mesorhizobium sp. M8A.F.Ca.ET.218.01.1.1, assembly GCF_004791165.1. Classification (GTDB taxonomy): domain Bacteria; phylum Pseudomonadota; class Alphaproteobacteria; order Rhizobiales; family Rhizobiaceae; genus Mesorhizobium. The sequence goes on from NZ_SRUZ01000004.1 coordinate 88,766, forward strand.
TTCGACATCGACTTCTGCCAGGATCGCCGCGAGGAGGTGATCCGCTACGTCCAGCAGAAATACGGCCGCGACCAGGTCGGCCAGATCATCACCTTCGGTACGCTGCAGGCGCGCGCGGTGCTGCGCGACGTCGGCCGTGTTCTGCAGATGCCCTATGGCCAGGTCGACAAGCTCTCAAAAATGGTGCCTCAGAACCCGGCCAATCCGGTCAAGCTCGCCGATGCCATCGCCAACGAGCCACGCTTTGCCGAGGAGGCCGAGAAGGAGCCGATCGTCCAGACGCTGCTCGACATGGCGCAGAAGCTGGAAGGCCTCTACCGCCATGCCTCAACGCATGCCGCCGGCATCGTCATCGGCGACCGACCATTGTCGGAACTGGTGCCGATGTACCGCGATCCGCGCTCGGACATGCCTGTCACCCAGTTCAACATGAAATATGTCGAGCAGGCCGGGCTGGTGAAGTTCGACTTCCTCGGCCTGAAGACGCTGACGGTGCTGGAGACCGCCGTAAAGCTGATCCGTCGCCGCGGCATCGACATCGATCTCGCGACCATCCCGCTCGACGATCCCGAGACCTACGCGATGCTCTCGCGCGGCGAGGTGGTTGGCGTGTTCCAGGTGGAAAGCGCCGGCATGCGCAAGGCGCTGATCGGCATGCGGCCCGACTGCATCGAGGACATCATCGCGCTGGTCGCGCTCTACCGGCCGGGCCCGATGGAAAACATCCCGACCTACAACGCCAGAAAGCATGGCGAGGAGGAGATGGCCTCGATCCATCCCAAGATCGACCATCTGGTGAAGGAGACGCAAGGCGTCATCGTCTACCAGGAACAGGTGATGCAGATCGCGCAGGAGCTGTCCGGCTATTCGCTCGGCGAAGCCGACCTTCTGCGCCGCGCCATGGGCAAGAAGATCCGCGCCGAGATGGACAAGCAACGCGAGCGCTTTGTCTCCGGCGCGGTCGAGCGCGGCGTCGCCAAGCCGCAAGCCGACTTCATTTTCGACCTGCTGGCCAAGTTCGCCGACTATGGTTTCAACAAGTCGCACGCGGCCGCCTACGCTGTCGTCTCGTACCAGACCGCCTATCTCAAGGCGCATTATCCGGTCGAGTTCCTGGCAGCGTCGATGACGCTCGACATGGGCAACACCGACAAGCTCGCCGACTTTCGCCAGGATGCGCTGCGCCTCGGCATCGAGGTCCTGGCGCCGTCGGTGATGACCAGTTTTCGTGCCTTCGAGGTCGGCGAGAACCGCATCTATTACTCGATGGCTGCCCTCAAGGGCGTCGGCGACGCCGCGGTGGAGCACATCGTCGCCGTTCGCGGCGAAAAGCCGTTCAAGAGCCTGGCCGATTTCTGCGAGAGGGTCGACCCGAAGATCGTCGGCAAGCGGGTTTTCGAAAGCCTGATCATGGCCGGCGCGCTCGACTGCTTCGGCCACGATCGCGCCCAGATGTTGGCTGGCGTCGAGCGGATGATGGGGCTGGCGTCACTCGCCCAGCAGAACGCCGTTTCCGGCCAGGCCGATATTTTCGGCGCCTCGCTCGGCGCCCAGTCGCAGGCGCTCAACCTGCCGCCGACCGATCCGTGGCTCGCCGCCGACCGGCTGCACCGCGAATTCCAGGTCGTCGGCTTCTATCTCTCGGCGCATCCGCTCGACGAGTACAAGGCGGCGCTGCAGAAGATGCGGGTGCAGAACTGGGCGGAGTTCTCCGCTGCCGTCAAGCGCGGCGCTTCCGCAGGCAGGCTTGCCGGCACCGTTACCAGCAAGCAGGAGCGCAAGACGCGCACCGGCAACAAGATGGGCGTGGTGGCCTTTTCCGACACCTCCGGCCAGTACGAGGCCGTGTTGTTTTCAGAAGGATTGGCCCAGTACCGCGATCTCCTCGAAGCCGGCCGCTCCGTTGTCATCACCGTCGCGGCGGAAGACAGGCCCGAGGGTGTCAACCTGCGCATCAACTCCGTCCAATCGCTGGAAGACGAAGCAAGCCGCATCCAAAAGGCGCTGCGCATTTTCGTCCGGAACGATGGGCCTGCCTCGATGATCCAATCCCAGCTCACCCAGCGCGGTGAGAGCCAGGTGAGCATCATCGTGATCAAGGAAGAGGCGCAGGGCGAGGTCGAGATTGCCTTGCAGGGCGGCTATCGCGTCTCTCCGCAGATCGCCTCGGCGATGCGCGCCGTGCCGGGCGTGGTCGAAGTGGAACTGGTGTGATCTGCGCACTTGCCAGACGGCAATCCCAGGGAAGGCATCCGCTGCTCACGCTGTCGCGATCGGCATGACAGGCGCCGACAGCAAGGCACCGCAGGGTCTCTCCGTGACGGCACAGCTGCGCGACACGCTGCGCAGGCTCTATCATGGACGCTCGCCCGCCGCGTTCCGGTTCCAACTGATCGCTGTCATCATCGACCTCGCCATCATCGCCTTCTTCATCGCCACGCCGGTCATCCAGCAATCGGCCTCGTTTCTGTGGCTGGACTATGCCGTGGCGGCCCTCGTCGCCGCCGATCTGGGCGCCAGGCTGCTGGCCTCAAACGACATGCTGCGCCTGATGAAGCAGCCGACCTTCTGGGTGGATGCCTTCATCCTTCTGACGTTGCTGATGCCGACGGCGCTCGCAAATCTAGGCTTTCTGCGCATACTGCGGCTGTGGTCGCTATCGCGCAGCGGTTCGATCTGGCGGCATTTCGAGATGCGCGGCCTGAGACCCTGGCGCGAGGCAAGCCACGCGGTCATCAATCTTTTGACCTTTCTCTTTGTCATCACGGGCTTCGTCTACACATTCTTCTTCCGCAACGGAGCCGGGCTGGAAAACTACATCGACGCGCTCTACTTCACCGTCGCGACCGTAACGACGACCGGCTTCGGCGACATCGTGCTGCCGGGCATCGCCGGCAAGCTGACGGCGATCGTCACCATGATCGTCGGCATATCGCTGTTCGTCAGGCTGGCGCAGGCGATCTTTCGGCCGGCCAAGGTGTTCTTTCCATGCCCGCAGTGCGGGTTGCAGCGGCATGAACCGGACGCCGTGCACTGCAAGGCCTGCGGACACGTCCTCAACATACCGAACGAGGGCGACTGATCGGCGGCGGTTTTACGAAGCGGCCACTTCCGCCGGCCTTGCCGGTTTCCGCTGTAGATTGAGCAGGTTGCCCATCAGGATGAGCAGTGCGCCGCCGGCGGTGAAAGCGTCGATCTGTTCGCTGTAGAGCAGCCAGCCGATCAGCGCCGACAACGGCACGCGCAGGAAATCCATCGGCGAAATGACGGTGGCGTCGGCATAGCCAAGCGCGCGGGCCATGCAGAAGTGGGACGACATGCCGGTGAAGGCAATCAGCACGATCCACGGCCACAGTTGCAGTGGCGGGTTGCGCCACTCGTAAAGGGCTGGAACGAGGCCGACCACCGACTGGATGATCAGCATCCAGAAGATGATGCGTACGACGCTGTCCGTCCGCGTCAGCGATTTGACCATGACCACCGAGATGCCGAAGCAGACCGCGGCGCCGAGCACGACGAGATGGCCCGGATCGACCGAGCCCACACCGGGCCGAACGATGACCACCACGCCGATCAGGCCCAGCACGATCGCGGCAAGCTTTGGCCTGGACAGCCTTTCACCAAGAAAAGTCACCGCCAGGATAGCCGTCCAGATCGGTGTGGTGAATTCGATCGAAATCAGCACGGCCAGCGGAATCAAGGTCAAGGCGTAGAGCCATGCCGCCTGCCCGGTATAGTGGATGACGTTTCGGGCGAGATGGGCGAGGGGACGTTGCGTGCGCATCGCCGCAAACCCGCCGCTCGCAAACACCAGCGGCAAGAGGATAAAGAAGCCGATCACCGAGCGCAGTTCCAGCACCTGGAAGACGTTGAGTTCGGCCGTGGTGGCGCGGCCGGCGACGGACATCGCCAGGAACGACGTGATCGACAGCGCCATCCAGAACGCTGCCTTGGGGATCGAAGGGGTGGGTGCCATGTCCGCTATGTCGCAAGCCGGGGTTTTTGCCGCAACCACTAGCCGCCCCATTTGACTGGGCCAGAGACTTTGCGCGCTGTTGCAAAACAGTCTTGTCGGAACCTGACATGGCAAGGTGCGTTGAGTCGCGGTATCCGCCTGAGCATCGCCGATTGCCCTTCCACCCGTCACAAGGAGACCTTCGATGACATCACTCACGCGGTTTGCGCTTGCTGGATGCCTGCTCGTCGCGGCCACTGCCGCGCGTGCCGACGACAGCAAATTTCTCCAGTCCTTCCAGGGCAGTTTCGCCGGCAAGGGAACTGTTCAGGTGACGACGCAGGCGCCGACGGTCAGCGTTTCCTGCACATTCAAATCGGATGCGACATCGTCTTCGCTGTCGCTCGACGGCAACTGCCGCGGCCTGATCCTGGTGACACGCGCCATCAGCGCCCGTCTGAAGACCAGCGGCGCCAAATACAGCGGCGTCTATGTGGGATCGCGCACCGGACCGGCGCAGCTGAACGGAAATCGTTCTGGCAATGCCATAAACCTCGCCATCCGCTGGGCCAAGGAGGTCAATGGCGACCGCACCGCGCAGCTTACCGTACAGAAAAACGGGGCGGACGGCATTGTTTTGACCGTGGTCGACCGTGATCCCAAGACCGGAAAGAGCGTCGTGACCAGCCGCATCGACCTTCGACGCAGCTGATCTGGTTCAATCCTCAAGCGGCTCCGGCGGATGGGCGTCGCGGCCCTTGCCGAAGGTGTAGCCGGTTTGCACCGCCTTGCGCCCGAATTTGTCGCGCAACGCATCGATGGCGCCTTCGGCCATGGCGCGCTTGCGCGACTGGACATCGACCAGATCCGGTGGGTCGGCCTTGTCGTCATCCGAAAGGTCGCTGACGCCGATGCCAAGCAATCGAAATTTTGTCCCGTCCGTCTCCTTGCGAAGAAGCTCCACGCCGGTCGAAAAGATGCGGTCCGCGAGCCGGGTCGGGTCGCCAAGCTGACGGTTGCGCGTGCGCAGCTTGAAATCCTGGGTCTTCAGCTTCAGCACCACGGTGCGACCCGCAATGCCTGACTTCTTCAGCCGCGCCGAGACTTTTTCAGAAAGGCCCCTCAGCACCGAGGTCAGCTCGTCCAGCGAGGCGATGTCGGTGTCGAAAGTGGTTTCGGCCGATACGCTCTTGGCATCCTGGTCGGGGTCGACGCGGCGGACATCCTCACCGCGCGAAAGCCGGTAGAGCCGTTCGCCCATCACCCCGTAGCGACGCATCAGGTCGCTACGCTCCATCTTCTGGAGCTGACCGATGGTGCGGATGCCATCCTGTTCCAGCGTGGCGTTGAACGCCTTGCCGACGCCCCAGATCATGGTCACCGGCTGCGTTGCCAGGAAGCCGACCGCCTCGGCCTCGCCAATTACCGAAAAGCCGCGCGGCTTGCGGAAGTCCGATGCAATCTTGGCGAGGAACTTGCAATAGGACAGGCCGGCCGACACGGTGATGCCGATTTCCTTCTCCACGGCCAGCGCGAAGCGCGCCAGCACCACCGCCGGCGGCAGGCCGTGCAGCCGCTCGGTGCCGGCGAGATCGAGGAACGCCTCATCGATCGACAGCGGCTCGACCAACGGCGTCAACGCCTGCATCATGGCGCGCACCTCGTGGCCGACACGCACATATTTTTCCATGTTGGGCGCGATTACCACCGCCTCGGGGCAGGCCTCGAGCGCCTTGAACATCGGCATGGCGGAACGCACGCCGCGAATGCGCGCTATATAGCAGGCGGTGGAGACGACCCCGCGCTTGCCGCCCCCGACGATCAGCGGCTTGTCCTTGAGCGAAGGGTTGTCGCGCTTTTCGACCGCCGCGTAGAAGGCATCGCAATCGATATGGGCGAGGTGCAGCCGGTAAAGCTCGGGATGGCGGGCCAGGCGAGGGCTGCCGCAGCGTTCGCAGCGGCGCGTTTCACCACGCTGAAACGTCAGGCAGTCACGACAAAAACCGTGATCGGGATTGTTGACAGGAGCCGCCATCACTGCGAACATAAAGAGAACAAATGCAATGGTACGACAGCGCAGGGCCAGCGACAAGCCTGGCCTGGGGAGAACGCATGAGCACGACCATAGTGCCGCTGGCGCCAGAGCTCTGGCCTGATTTCGAGGACCTTTTCGGCAAGCAGGGCGCCTGCTACGGCTGCTGGTGCACGCATTTCCGGCTGGCGCCGGCGGCGCGGCGCGAGAGCAGCCGCGAACGCAACAAGGATCACATCAAGGCGCGCATCGAGGCCGGCCCGCCGCCCGGGCTACTGGCCTTCGAGGACGGCAAGGCGGTTGGCTGGATGCAGATCGGGCCACGCGCCGACGTGCCCGAATGGAACAACAAGGGCAGGGGTTCGGCGCCGATCGAACCCGCCGACGCCTCCGATCCGGCCGTTTGGGCGATCTCATGCTTTTTCATCCGTGCCAAGGCGCGTGGCCGTGGCATCACGCACCGCCTCGTCGAAGGCGGCATCGATTTCGCCCGCAGGAACGGGGCACGGCTTGTCGATGCCTGTCCGATCGACCTGTCCCGCGATTCGCGCTCGATCGGCCTGTTCGTCGGCTCATCCGGGGTGTTCGAGAAGGCCGGGTTCGAGAGGCTCGTGGAGCGCAAGGCCGGTCGGCCGCTGATGCGGCTGACGTTGAAGCCGATTGCCTGACTGTCATCGTCTTGCAGTCGGGATGGTATTTCCGTACCAGAGATGCGAAACGATTTTTGCCTTCGACCGAACGGAGAATTCCCGTGAACCCTATGTTGCCAATTGCGTTTACCGCGCTTCTGCTCAGCGCACCTGCTTTCGGCCAGACCGTCGACAGCCAGGGCGCCAAGCAATTGTCCGATGACCTGTCGCGCTATGTCGGCAAACAGGCGCTCGACAAGGGTATCCTGAAGGTTTCGGCCGAAGGCGACGCCTACAAGATCGTGTTTGATTTCAAGGCGCTTGCCGCGACCTTCCCCGACCAGAAGATGGTGAAATTCGACTTTGCGCCCTACGCCCTGCTGGTCAAGCCGCGCAGCGACGGGTCCTGGGATGTCTCGATGGACTTTTCGCAGAGCGCCTCATTCGAGTTCAACGGTCCCGAGGGAAAGCAGAGCACGCGGTTTTCGATCAAGGACGGCAAGGGCAGCGGCGTCTACGACCCCAAGCTGGCGGCGTTCAGCAGCGCCACCAGTTCGATTGCCGGGATGACGATGTCGTCGCAGGACGCCAAGCAGCAGATGGATGCGAGCGCCGGTGCCGGCACCGCGACCCTGTCCGCGGCCAAGGCAGCCAATGGCGGCGTCGATTTCACGACGACGCAAAAGATTGCGAACTTCGTCGAAGCGATAAAATTCAATGATCCCGAGAGCGGGTTGAATTTTCCCGTTACCGTGAAGTCGCCGGAATTGTCGGTGGAGGCCAGCGGCAAGGGCGTCGAGACCAAGCCACTGCTCGATCTCCTGGCGTTTGCCGTGGCCAATGAGGACGAGAAGACGCTGAAGGCAAACCAGGCGCAGCTCAAGTCGCTTCTGCTTGCCGCGCTTCCGGTGTGGGAGCGTATCGACGGAACCTATGGCTTCAAGGATTTCGCCGTCGACAGCCCGATCGGCACGTTCGGGGCGACCCAGCTCGGCATAGCGTTCGGCTCCGACGGCGTCGCCCAGAATGGCAAGATCAGCTATGGCATCAAGGCTTCGGGACTGACCGTGCCGCAGCAGCTCTTGCCAAGCTGGAGCGTGGCACTGCTGCCCACCGATATCGACCTGAACTTCGGCGGCGCCAGCATCGATCTCGACAGCATGGCGAAGAAGGCGATCGAAGCCTTTGATCTCAATCAGGATCCGCCGCTGCCGGCCGAGTTCGGCGACCAGCTCAAGGCCGACTTCCTGGCCAAGACGCCGAAGGTGGTCATCGGCCACAGCACCGTGAAGAACAAGGACATGGAGATCGCGCTCGAAGGCGAGATGACGACCTTCGGCCAGAAGCCCGATGCAAATCTCACTGTCGACGTCGCCGGCTTCGACAAGATCATGGAGCATCTGCAGGAAGCGGCGAAGGCGGAGCCGGAGGTCGGGCAGTACGTGCCTGTCGCTCTCATGGCAAAGGGTTTTGCCAAGACGCTGCCGGACGGCAAGCTGGAATGGGCTATCAACACCAAGGCCGACGGTTCGGTCACTGTCAACGGCGTCATGCTGAAGCCCGCCGATCCGGCGGTGGATGACAGTGTCGATGATGGTGGCGGCGCGGACGATGAGAGCGGCGATGACAATGGCGGTGGCGCTAACGGCGGTAGCGCTAACGAAGGCAGCAATAGCGGCGGCACCGATAATAATGGCGGGGCAGGGGCCAAGCTGAACCCTTGAGGGGGTAGCCCTCCAGCAATTCCCCCCGGAATTGCGTCAAAGCGCCTGTAGTCCCAGAGCGTTCGCGATCTTCGGCGCGGCTTCGTGCCAGTCCTGGACGACGATGACATCGTCCGAGACCGGGGGCAGGAACGCGCGCAGCGAATTGTCGGCCATCAGGTGGAAGAGATTTGCATCGGCGATCGATTCCCGCACCGACGCCAGATTGTGTGGCTGGTCGTCGACGAAGACCACGGGCCGCCCGGTCTTGCCGCGCAGCCTGGCCACCGCCGGGCCCTTGGCCATCTCGGTGGTCAGCAGCGGATAGGCTAGTCCCAGCGCATCGAGATGGGCGCGGCGCGCGGCGCGATGCCTGTGCGGCATGGCCGTCAGCAATATGATTTCCGCGCGACCTCCAAGTCCCGTCAGGGCCTCCGCGGCGCCATCGGTGATGCTTTGCCAATCAGCTTGCGCGTCGAAGAAATCGCCCAGGAGTGCCGTGACTTCGGGTTGTTCGATCAGGCGGCCGCTGGCCGTTTCGGCAATGTTGCCGGTCAGCCGGAAGGAAGCCAGTGTCAGGCCATAGCCGCGTGCCTTGAGGAAATGCGGAAACGGGCGGATGAATTCGAGCACCACATCGTCGACATCGAGCACCAGCAGCGGCCGGTCGTCGGCCGCAAGTTCCCCGATCTGGCGCGCGGTTTCGGGATCATCGCTCATGTGGAACGCTCGTGATTGTCGTCGCCGAGCGGCAAGGCGCGCAGCGCCTTGCCGACTGCCGCCGGCGGGGTGCCGGTTTCCTCCGCAAAACGCATCAAGGTCGGCTCGTGGGCGAGAATGAACTGCAGGACGCCGGCCAGGAAACCCGGCTCGCCTGCCGCCCGGCGGATCGAATGCGCCTCTATTCCCGTGATCGCCAGAAAGCGCGGTAGAAGCTCGGGATCGGCGGCAACGAAGCCCAATGCCTTCACGGCAATGTTTTCCGCCTCTTCGCGCATTGACGCTGCGTTTGCCATCACTACCTTCGGTGTGTGGAATGAGTCTCTCCCGCAGTAATGGCAAGAGTTGCTTGCGGCAAGCCATTAGAGTGTGGCGCGCCTTTTGGACGCGCAGGGAGGCGAGGCGGAATTCGTGCTGCTTTGCAGGCCGCGGGTTTCCGTTTCGTCAATCATATTGCCGTATAGTGAAGCAGGGTTTGGTGCGTTCAAGGAAAGAGCGCATGACGGCCACCTCCGGGCGGAGGATGGCCGGGACGGGATGTCGATGCCTAAGAAGGTCATGATCGTCGAGGACAACGAGCTCAATATGAAGCTCTTTCGGGACCTCATCGAAGCAAGCGGCTACGAGACGGTGCGCACCCGCAACGGTCTCGAGGCGCTCGACCTGGCGCGCCAGCACCGGCCGGACCTTATCCTGATGGATATCCAACTGCCCGAAGTGTCGGGGCTGGAAGTGACCAAATGGCTGAAGGAGGACGATGATTTGCACGTTATCCCGGTCATTGCCGTGACTGCCTTCGCGATGAAAGGCGATGAGGAGCGCATCCGCCAGGGTGGCTGCGAGGCCTATATTTCGAAGCCGATCTCGGTGCCGCGCTTCATCGAAACCATCAAATCCTATCTGGGCGATGCCTGATGTGCCCTTCCAGCCGAGCCGGAGCCTTGTGAAATGACCGCGCGGATCCTCGTCGTCGACGACATCCCTGCCAATGTGAGGCTGCTGGAAGTCCGGCTGCTGGCCGAATATTTCGAGGTGCTGACCGCCACCAACGGACCCGACGCGATCGAGACCTGCGAGAACGGCAAGGTCGATGTCGTGCTGCTCGACGTGATGATGCCCGATATGGACGGGTTCGAGGTTTGCCGGCGGCTGAAGAGCGATCCGGCGACGTCGCACATTCCGGTGGTGATGATCACCGCGCTCGACCAGGTCTCCGACCGCGTGCGCGGGCTCGAGGCCGGCGCCGACGATTTCCTGACCAAACCAGTCAACGACCTGCAACTGATGACGCGCGTCAAGAGCCTGGTCCGCCTGAAGTCGCTGACCGACGAGCTTCGGCTGCGCGCCTCGACCACACGCAACATAGGCATCGAGGAACTTTTGAGCCGCAATTTCGCGTCCGAGGACACGACGCCGAAAGTGCTTTTGATCGATGAGCGCAAATCGTCGGTCGAGCGCATCCAGAAGATGTTGCGCGACCGTGCCGATCTCGACGTCACCGGCGATCCGCATGCCGGGTTCTTCCAGGCCGCCGAAACGCCCTATGAATGTGTGTTGATCTCGACGGCCTTCGCCGATTTCGATCCGCTCAGGCTCTGCTCGCAACTGCGCTCGCTCGACCGCACCCGTTTTGTGCCGATCATCCTTTTGGCGGAGGAGGGCGAGGAAGAGCGCCTCATCCGAGGGCTCGAACTCGGCATCAACGACTATCTGATGCGGCCGATCGACCAGCAGGAACTGACGGCGCGGCTGCGCACCCAGGTGCGCCGCAAGCGCTACAACGACCAATTGCGCGCCAGCGTCACCCAGACCATCGAAATGGCCGTGACCGACGGCCTGACCGGGCTGCACAACCGCCGCTATCTCGACAGCCATCTGCAGACGCTGTTCGACCGCGCAGTGGCGCGGCGCCGGCCACTGTCGGTGATGATCACCGATCTCGACCGCTTCAAGTCCATCAATGACGCGCACGGCCATGATGGCGGCGACGAGGTGCTGCGCGAATTCGCGCGGCGGCTGCGCAAGAACGTCAGGGGTATCGACCTTGCCTGCCGGTTCGGCGGCGAGGAGTTCGTGGTGGTGATGCCGGACACCGACGGCACCGTGGCCGAGAAGGTGGCCGAACGCATCCGTGCCGAAATCGCCCAGAAGCCTTTCGCCATCGGCGCCGACGGCAAGACGATCGAGGTCACCGTCAGCGTTGGCGTGTCATCGGTGCTGAAGGGCGTGGATACGGCGGCCGCGCTGATGAAGCGCGCCGATCTCGCGCTCTACGAAGCCAAGAGCGGCGGCCGCAACCGCGTCGTTGCCAAGGCGGCCTGACGGTCCGGGCCCGATTATCCGGTCAACCCAACAGGGTTACCCATTTACCTTAATCCAAGCGATTCGCGAGCCTTGGTTAAGAAACTGTTGATTTTCATAAGCTCTTGCGCAAATGTGCAGGCCAAGACGAAGCCGGCACGAGGGTAGACAGCCGGCTCGGTCCCTCAGGAATACCCCATGATGCTCAGGTCCGCCGCATCTCCTGGGTCCGTGGGGTCGGCCGGCCGGCGCTGGCACATAGTGGCCTCCTCGTACCGCTGCCAAACGCCGACCGGCCCCCTCTTGTCCGACATGACATCAGGATTCCGCGCCAAGCCCCGGAAGTGCCGGGGCTTTTTTGTGCGCGGCAGGATCTGAAGAACGCTTTCCTGGGTTCTAACGGCACCTCGCGCGCTATCGCTTCGCAACGCGCGACCTTTTCACTGCCGTATGCAGAGGGGAAGGCGAGAGGCTACCCCCTCCATTTCATACATATGGCGTACAAGGGGCTTGCGGCAAGACCTGGCTGTTCCCGTAAAACCACGACCCAAGTTAACCGAAACGGGAGTGGCGAATGCCGGAATTGTTGCCAAGAGGCCAAGTAGGTCGGGACCGTGCAGTGGTGATCGCCGGAGGCGGTCCGACCGGGTTGATGCTGGGTGGCGAACTCGCATTGGCGGGCGTCGATGTGGCCATTGTCGAGCGGCGGCCCAACCAGGAACTCATCGGCTCGCGAGCGGGTGGCCTGCACGCACGCACCATCGAGGTACTCGACCAGCGTGGAATTGCCGACCGGTTCCTGTCACAGGGACAGCTATCGCCGTCCGTGGGCTTCCACATGATCCGGTTGGACATCAGCGATTTTCCCACGCGGCACAATTATCTGCTGGCGCTGCGGCAAAACCATATCGAGCGGCTGTTGGCCGACTGGATCAGCCAGTTGGGGGTGCCGATCTATCGCGGACAGGACGTCACGGGCCTCGCACAGGATGACGATGGCGTCGACGTCGAACTGTCCGGTGGTCGGTGCCTGAGAGCGCAATATCTCGTCGGCTGCGACGGAGGACGCAGCATCATCCGCAAGGCGGCGGGCATCGCGTTCGACGGGTGGGATCCGACGATGAGCTGGATGATCGCCGACGTCGAGATGTCTGAGGAACCTGCATGGGGCTTTCGCAGCGACGCCTACGGTATTCATGCGATAGGCAAGATTGAAGAAAGCGACCGCGTGGGTGTGGTGTTGACCGAGAGGCATCTGACCATTGGCGGCGAACCTACGCTGCGCGATCTCAGCGAGGCGCTTGTCGCGGTTTACGGCACCGATTACGGGGTCCACAATCCGACCTGGATTTCCCGGTTCACCGACATGACACGCCAGGCCGCGTCTTACCGCAACAAACGTATTCTGCTCGCCGGCGATGCTGCGCACATCCATCCCCCAATGGGCGGACAGGGCCTCAATATCGGCGTGCAGGACGCGGTGAACCTGGGATGGAAGCTGGCCCAGGTGGTCAAGGCGACGTCCCCTGAAAGCCTGCTCGACAGCTACCATGCCGAACGCCATCCGGTTGCCGCCCGCGTGCTGCGCAATGCGATGGCGCAGGTCGCGCTTCGTCGCAGGGACGACCGCACCAAGGCTCTGGGCGACACGTTTGCCGAACTGCTCGCCATGGACGGGCCACGCAAACGAATCGCCGCCGAGATGTCCGGCCTGGGTGTCCACTACGACCTCGGGGAAGGGCACGCGCTGCTTGGGCGGCGAATGCCCGACCTCGATCTGCTCACCGCCAACGGGCCGTTGCGGCTGTTTACCTTGCTGCACGACGCGCGGCCGGTGCTCCTCCATTTCGGTGAACCAGGCAGACTGGACAGTGCGCCTTCGGCCGGCCGGATCCGGCAGATCGACGCCAGGTATGCCGGTGCCTGGGAGCTTCCCGTACTCGGAACGGTCGCTGCGCCCGACGCGGTTTTGATCCGGCCCGATGGATATGTGGCCTGGGTAGGAGTTGGGACTCCACAGGGATTGGCCGATGCGCTGACCAGATGGTTCGGACCGGCTGCCGCAGCCGGGTGTCCTTCCGAACGCAGCGCGTCACACTCTTCCACGGACTGAAGGCTGGCTTCCACAGGCTGAAGGCGGCTGCCTCCTGACAAGCGATTGACAGGAGGCTCCATCTATGCAGAAATTGGTTGGACCATTGGACCACTTGGAGGAAGTGTGGACCAGAACAGCCTGCCACCCATTCAGACGACGGCGCGCGACGACGCCGTGCTGAAGGCATTGGTGGGCTTCGTCCGCGCCGAGGCCTTGCAGCCTGGTGAGCGACTGCCGACCGAGCGCATCCTGGCCGAGCGGCTCAAGGTCAGCCGCAACACGGTGCGCGAGGCGCTGACGCGGTGGGAGGGATTGGGCCTGGTCGAGCGCCGGCAAGGCAGCGGCACCTATCTCAAGGCGGCCGTATCGCCCGATATGCTGCATCTGCCGCTGACGCTGGCGGGCGGCAATGATTTCACCAGCCTGATGCAGACGCTGGAAATCCGCCGCGCACTGGAAGCGGAAGCGGCGGCACTGTGCGCCGAGCGGGCAAGCCCCGCCGACATTGCCGAGATCGAACGCAAGCTCGATATCATGGAGCAGGCGTTTCGCACCCTAGACGGCATGTCATCGGAAGAGGACTGGGAATTCCACCAGGCGATCTACCGGGTCTCCGGCAATCCGCTGTTCGAACAGATCATCGCGGCCATGCACGAACTGTTCCACCGTTTCTGGGAACATCCACTCGGCGTGCGCGATTTCGGCCATGCCAGCTTTCCCTATCACCGCACCATCTACGAGTGCATCGCCGCGCGTGATCCGCAAGGCGCCCGCGGCGAGGCGCTGAAGCTCATCGCCACCGTCGAGGACGACCTGAAGCGCGGTGCGGCCAAACTCAAACTTTCGGACCTGAGATGAACGAGCACCCAGCCGGTTTCGATCAAGACTATCTCGCCGAGGCGGCGACGCTTTTGGCGCATGATGAACCGTTCCCCGGCGGCGCCGTCGTGCCGCCTATCTACCAGACGTCGCTGTTCACCTTCGCCAATTACGCCGAAATGGCCGATACCTTTGCCGGCAAGCGAAAGCAGCCGATCTATTCGCGCGGCGACAATCCGACGGTCATGGAGTTCGAGGCGCGTGTCGCGGCGCTCGAAGGCGCCGAGGCCGCGCGCGGCTTTTCAAGCGGCATGGCAGCGATCAGCGCCACCGTGCTTGCCTTCGTCGGGGCGGGCGAGCGCATCGTCGCGGTACGCAATTGCTATGGCGATGCCTACCGGCTGTTCGAGCGGCTCCTGCCGCGGCTCAACATCAAGGTCGATTATGTCGACGGCTCGGACCCGGATGCGGTGGCGGCGGCATTGCCCGGCGCAAAGCTGCTTTATCTGGAAAGCCCGACCTCGATGATGTTCGAGCTTCAGGACCTGCCGCATCTGACCCGGCTGGCCAAGGAGCAGGGCATCATCACCACCATCGACAATTCCTGGGCGACGCCGGTGTTCCAGAAGCCGATCTCGCACGGCGTCGATCTCGTGCTGCACTCGGCCTCGAAATATCTCGGCGGCCACAGCGACACCGTTGCCGGCGTGGTGGCGGGCTCGGCCGCGCACATCAAACACATCAACGAGCAGACCTATTCCTATCTCGGCGGCAAGCTGTCACCGTTCGAGGCCTGGCTCTTGCTGCGCGGCCTGCGCACGCTGCCGCTGCGCCTGCCGCACCACATGAAGAGCGGGCTCGCCATCGCCGAACGGCTGAAGGCGCATGGCAATGTCGAGCGGGTCAACCACCCCGTCTATTCGAACCATCCGGGCAAGGCGACGCTTGCCGGCTATGGCGGGTTGTTCTCGTTCGAAGTTACCGACGATATCGACATTCCCGTCTTCGTCGACGCGTTGAAATATTTCCGCATCGGCGTCAGCTGGGGTGGGCATGAGAGCCTGGTCGTGCCGGCCAAGGCGTCGCTGGAGCAGACGCCGGGACTGAATTCGATGGCGCGCTTCGGCGTCAGCCCCCGAACCATCCGCTTCAATGTCGGATTGGAAAGTGTCGAGGATCTTTGGGCGGATGTCGCCCAGGCCTTCGAAAAAGCCAGAAAATAACAAGCGGGTTCAAAATGGGAGTCTTGAACATGAAAAAACTGACCGTCATGCTTGCCACCGTCGCGGGGCTGGCAATTTCCGCCGGGGGCGCGCTCGCCGATTCGACCCTGAAAATGGTCGAGGTCATCACCAGCCCGCCGCGCACGGAGTTCCTGAAAAAGCAGATTGCCGAGTTCGAGGCGGCCAATCCGGGTGTCAAGGTCGAGCTGGTCTCGCTGCCCTGGGGGCAGGCGTTTGAAAAATTCCTGACCATGGTGCAGGCCGGCGATACGCCCGATGTGGTCGAGATGCCGGAACGCTGGATGGGGCTTTACGCCAACAACGCTCAGCTCGAGGATCTCGGCCCCTATATGGCCAAGTGGGACGACGCCAAGACGCTCGGCGACCGCGCCAAGCAGTTCGGCTCGACGGTCAACAACACCCAGTTCATGATCCCCTACGGCTACTATGTGAACGCGCTGTTCTGGAACAAGAAGCTGTTCAAGCAAGCCGGCCTCGACGGTCCGCCGGCGACGCTTGACGAATTCGTCGCCGATTCCAAGAAAATCTCGGCCATTCCCGGCAAATACGGCTACTGCCTGCGCGGCGGGCCGGGCGCCTTCAACGGCATGCACATGTTCATGAACATCGCCGCCGGCAAGGGTGGCTATTTCAACGAGGACGGCACCTCGACCATCAATGAAGAGGGCTCGGTCAAGGGCCTGCAGATGCTGGCCGACATGTACAAGGACGGCCTGGCGCCGAAGGATGCCGTGAGCTGGGGTTTCAACGAAACGGTCACCGGCTTCTATTCCGGCACTTGCGCCATGCTCAACCAGGATCCGGATGCACTGCTCGGCATCGCCGACAAGATGAGCGCCGACGACTTCGCCGTGGCGCCGATGCCGACCGGTCCGAGCGGCAAGTCCTATCCGACGCTCGGTTATGCCGGCTGGGCGATGTTCGCCAACTCGCAGCACAAGGATGATGCCTGGAAGTTGATGGCGACGCTGCTCTCGCCGAAGGACAATCTGGAATGGGCCAAGGAAGTCGGCGTCATCCCGATCCACAAGGGCGCCGACCAGGACGCCCACTTCAAGACCGAGCAGTTCAAGGGCTGGTTCACCGAGCTCAGCGACGGCGCCAAATATGAGATGGTGACGCCGCCGACGCACCTCGAAAACCTTGGCAACTTCGTCGACCAGGTGGCGATCAAGAACTTCCAGGAAGTGCTGCTCGGCCAGAAGACGGCCAAGGACGTCGCCGACCAGTGGGCTGCCTTCCTGACCAAGGAACAGCAGGACTGGCTGGCGAAGAACAAGAAGTAAGCGCAGGCTTTTCCTTCTCCCCGTTCACGGGGAGAAGGTGGCCCGACAGGGCCAGATGAGGGGCAGCGCTGAGTTCTCAGAAGCTGGCGCCGCCCGTGATCTGCCTGCCGGCATCTTCTCCCCGTTGAACGGGGAGAAGGACGCTTGTCGCCAACGCCGCGCTCCTAAAGGACGTTCCACAGCCAATGACCTATGCCGTGTCCGAAATACGATCTGTCGGCAAGCCGCGACGTAAGTGGCTCACACACGCTGCCATCGAGCCCTGGCTCTATCTCAGCCCGGCGATCATCCTGCTGGTCGTGGTGCTGCTCGTGCCGCTGGTCATCGGCATCAGCTATTCCTTCCGCAAGTTCTCCGCCTTCAAGTCGGAATATGTCGGGCTCGGGCAGTATCAGGCGATGTTTTCGGACCAGGTGCTGGGGCAGGCGCTGGTCAACACGCTGTGGTGGACGGTCGCCAGCCTGTTCTTCCAATTCTTCCTCGGCCTTGGCCTGGCGCTGCTGCTCGACAAGCCGTTCCCAGGCCGCAAGGCGGTGCAGGCGCTGGTCTTCCTGCCCTGGGCGGTGCCGTCCTTCCTGTCGGGCCTGACCTGGGCCTGGCTGTTCAACCCGATCATCGGTCCGCTGCCGCACTGGCTGTTCGCCTTGGGGCTGAAAGCCGAGCCGACCAACGTGCTTTCCGATCCGGCCACCGCCATGTGGGGGCCGATCGTCGCCAATGTCTGGTTCGGCATTCCGTTCTTCGCCATCACGCTGCTGGCGGCGCTGAAGTCGATTCCCTCGGAGCTGCATGAGGCGGCGGCGATCGACGGCGCTTCGCCCTGGCAACGCTTCACCAAGGTGACGCTGCCGTTCCTGGCGCCGACCATAGCCATCACGGTGATGCTGCGCACGATCTGGATCGCCACCTTCGCCGACCTGATCTTCGTCATGACCGAGGGCGGGCCGGCCGGCTCGACCAACACGGTGCCGGTCTACATCTATGTCAGCGCCTTCAAGTCGCTGGACAAGGGCTATGCCTCGGCTGTGGCCGTGCTGCTGCTCGTCCTGCTTATCGCCTATGCGATTGCGCTGATCGCCATCCGCCGCTCGCTTGTGAGGCACGTCTGATGATCGCGGGACGCTCTGCTTCACAACGGTTTTTCGGCGGCGTCGGTCTCTACGCGGCAATCGCGGCCTATGTGGTCTTCGCACTGTTCCCGATCTACTGGACGCTGAAGATCTCGGTCACGCCGGAGCGGCTTCTCTATTCCGAAGGCATAACCTTCTGGCCGTCGCACATGACGCTACAGAACTTCATCACCGTGCTCGAAGCCACCGATTTCCCGCGCTATTTCATCAACAGCGTCATCGTCTCGGTGTCGACGGCTGCCCTGGTGACGGTGATCGCCACGCTTGCCGGCTACGCCATGTCGCGCTTCACCTTTCGCGGCAAGGCGGCGCTGGCGCTGATGCTGCTTTTGACCCAGACCTTTCCGCTGGTGATGGTCATTCCGCCGATCTACCGCGTGATGGGCCAGATCGGCCTGATCAACAGTCTGACCGGGCTGATCATCATCTACACCGCCTTCAACACTGCCTTCGCCACCTTCCTGATGCAGTCCTTCTTCGACGGCATCCCGAAGGACCTCGAAGAGGCGGCGATGATCGACGGCTGCACGCGTGCGCAGGCAATGCGCCGGGTGATCGTGCCGCTGACCCTGCCAGGCATGGGCGCGACACTGGGCTTCGTCTTCACCGCGGCATGGAGCGAGCTTCTGTTCGCGCTGATGCTGATTTCCAGCGACGACCAGAAGACCTTCGCCGTCGGCCTGCTCACCTTCATCGGCAAGTTTGCCGTCGACTGGGGGCAGATGATGGCGGCGTCGATCCTGGCGCTGATCCCGGTCTGCATCTTCTTCGCCTTCCTGCAACGCTATCTCGTCACCGGCCTGACCG
This sequence comes from Mesorhizobium sp. M8A.F.Ca.ET.218.01.1.1, assembly GCF_004791165.1. Classification (GTDB taxonomy): domain Bacteria; phylum Pseudomonadota; class Alphaproteobacteria; order Rhizobiales; family Rhizobiaceae; genus Mesorhizobium. The sequence continues at coordinate 107,487 of NZ_SRUZ01000004.1, forward strand.
CCGGCGCCGTCAAAGGATGATCGATGGCCTCTGTCACGCTCGAAAAGGTTCGCAAGGATTACGGCGCCGTGCGCGTCCTGCATGCGGTCGATCTCGAGATCGCCGACGGCGAGTTCGTCGTGCTGGTCGGACCGTCAGGTTGCGGCAAGTCCACGCTTTTGCGGATGATCGCCGGGCTGGAGGAGGCCTCCGGCGGCGAAATCCGCATCGGCGAGCGGCTGGTCAACGATGTCGCGCCGAAGGATCGCGACATCGCCATGGTGTTCCAGTCCTATGCGCTCTATCCGCATATGGACGTATCGAAGAACATGGGCTTCAGCCTGATGTTGCGAAAGGCCGAGAAGCCGGCGATCGATGCTCGCGTCGATGGTGCTGCCAGGCGGCTGGGGCTGGATACGTTCCTGCAACGCCTGCCCAGGCAATTGTCAGGTGGCCAGCGGCAGCGTGTCGCCATGGGCCGCGCCATCGTGCGCGATCCCAAGGTTTTTCTCTTCGACGAGCCGCTGTCGAACCTCGACGCCAAGCTGCGCGTCCACATGCGCGCCGAGATCAAGGCCCTGCACCAGCAATTGAAGACCACTTCGGTCTACGTCACCCACGACCAGATCGAGGCGATGACCATGGCCGACCGGATCGTCGTCATGCATGACGGGCTGATCCAGCAGGTCGGCGCGCCGCTCGATCTCTATGACCGGCCGGCCAACATGTTCGTCGCCGGCTTCATCGGCTCGCCGGGCATGAATTTCCTGCCGGCGGTGGTGGAGAAGGGTGGCAAGATGGACGCCGTATTGTCCGATGGCCAGAAGCTTCGGCTGCCGGACGGATTGCCGCTCGGGGATGGCGACGTCATCACCGTCGGCCTGCGGCCCGAGCATATAAGGCTGGCCGATGACGGTGCGCTGCAAGGCGAAGTCGGTGTGGTGGAGCCGCTCGGCCTGTCGACGCAGTTCTATGTCAAGCTGGCCGGCCAGCAGCTTTGCGTCTTTGCCATGGGCCGCGCGGGCGTGAAACCCGGCGACGTCGTGCGGCTGGCGGCCGATCCGGCGTCGCTGCATCTGTTTGACAGGGAAAGCGGCGACCGTATCGGCTGAATGAATTCAGTCAGGCTGAATGAATTCAGCCGGGCTGAGCGCACCCAGCCGTAGCCTTCCGCCTTGCAAACAAAAACGCCGCCCATCGGGCGGCGTTTTTGCATTCCAGAGGGAAAACCCAGATTACTTGATCTTGGTTTCCTTGAATTCGACGTGCTTCTTGGCGACCGGGTCGTACTTGCGGAACGACAGCTTGTCGGTCTTGGTACGGCTGTTCTTGCTGGTGACGTAGAAGAAACCGGTGTCGGCGGTCGACAGAAGCTTGATCTTGATGTTTGCGGCTTTGGCCATGATCTCAGTCCGTTATGTTCGTGGAGTTTTGGCCGCTGGAGCACGGGGAAAACACCCGGACGCGGGAAACTTGGCGCGACACATAAAGAACGTGCCTGGAAAGTCAAGCCCGGCGGACCCGATGTGGCCCGCTCAAGCTGCCCGGTATGCATAAATCAGACGGTTTGCGCCTCTGATACCGCGACCTTCTTCCAGTCTCCGGTCGTGTTCCACCAGCGATTCGGATTGGCGCGGTCGTCCAGCCCCTTGGAGCGGCTGGCAAGGATCGGCTGGATGCGGATCACCGGCTCCTGATAGGAATGGGCCTGGAAAATCGCCTCGACGACGCGGGCCGCCAGCGCCTGGTCGTCGGGTAATTCGAAGGAAACCTCGACCGTGCCCGGGCGGCGGCGCAATTCGGTTTCGGCGCCGGCCGCTTCCCCTTCAAGGGGCCTGTAGCGCTCGATGCCGCGCGCCGACTGATAGGCATTGCGGTCATACTTGCCCATGGCAAGCGGTGCGATCGCCACAACCGCGTCCATGATGCGGTCGACGTCGGCAGCCGGAGCCTGGAAGCTGACGAGCAGCAGGAGGGTCATTCGCAGCGAAGTGGTTTCAAAGCCGCTGTCGATCATCGGAGTGTCCTCGGTTCAGGTGTTTTAGGACACCCTTTTAACCGGTGGCTGCTGACACGGTTCTGTCAGCAGCCTGTCGCTGGGCAGTGCCGATAAGCGACGGGTTGGGCTCTACAGCAGGATCTTGCGAACGAGCCTGAAGCAGACCAGGGCGATGTAGGCGCCGAAGAAAAGGCCGAGCGACCAGCCGAAGCCGGAAGGCCCGAAACTGTCCATGCCGATGCCGATCGCCTGCGGCCCAAGCACCATCCCGACGCCATAGCACAGCACGAAAGCAGCATTGGCCGACGCCAGTTCGTGGCCGGAGAGCTGCGATCCGAGATGGGCAAGACCGATCGTGTACATGGCAGCAACGACACCGCCCCACACGAAGAGAAGCGCTGCCATCAAATGCCAGTTCGCGGCAAAGAACGGCATGAATATCGTGCCGACGAGACCAACCGTGGCACAGGCGAGCAGCAGATAGCGCCGGTCCGAGACGCGGTCGCTGATCATGCCGATCGGGATCTGCAACAGCACATTGCCAAGGCCGATCATGGTCAGCAGCAACGCCGCGTCGGCCTCGGAATATCCGATGCGGTTGCCATAGACCGGGAACAGCGCGAAGCCGCCGGTCTCGACCGCGCCGAACACCAGCACGGCGAAAGTCGCGGTCGGCACCAGCCAGATGTAGCGCAGGAAGTGGCTGGTCTCGCTCTCCGCCACGATGGTAGGGCTTTCGTTGCGGGCGGCCAGAACCGGTATGGCGGCGAGCGTCACCAGGGCGATGATGACGCCAAACGGCCTGAAGCCGGAACTGCCGAGATGGGCGAACAGCCACGGCCCTGCGGCAAAGCCGAGCGACAGGACGGTGGCGTAGATGCCAAGCACAAGGCCGCGCCGGTGCGGCGGCGCCGATGTGCTGATCCAGAATTCCGACAGGATGAACAGCACCGTCAGCGCGATGTGCAGCACGACGCGCAGCGGAAACCACATCCAGAAATCAGGCGCGAAATGGAAACCGACGAAAGCCAGCGCGCCGGTAGCAATCATGGCGATCATGGTCCAGGCGACGCCAAAGCGCATGGCGAGCGGCGTGGCGAGCGGCGCCCCGGCGATCGAGGCCAGGCCGGCGACGGCCGTGTTGAGGCCGATCATCGAGGCCGAATGGCCGCGTGTTTCCAGGATGACGCTGAGCAGCGGCATGCCGAGGCCGATGGCAATGCCGACGACGCTGATCGACGAGATCGCCGCCACCATCGGCAGCCAGTGTACGCGTTCGTCGCCCTGTGGTTGGGTATCGACCGTCATGAGATGCTGAATACTCTGTCTGTTTGATCTTACGCAATTCCCAAGGGCAAGTGCTTCGCTCTTGTCCCGGGAAAACCGGGTCACACTTTTCCTGGAATTGCTCTAGAGAAGTTCGCGGGTGAAGCGGTTGCGGACAAGCCGGTAGAAGGGGACGGGGCCACCCGGACGCAGCAGCGGATCGTGGGCGAGCCGCCTTTCCAACTCGTCCAGGATCATTCGGGTGATGTCGGGTATATCAGCCTGCTTGGCCTTGGCGAGCGGCAGCCAGACCAGTTCCTCCAGCTCGTTGGTCGGGCCGCCATCGGGCAATTCGATGGCGACGTCGCCACGCCAGGCGCTGAAGAAGCGGGTGTCGAATCGGCGCACCCGGTTCGGCGGCGTGATGGCGCGCGCGACGAAGCGCAACGCCTCCAGCGACGGTGCCACGCCATGTTCGACGAAACCCTGCCAGTCGCGCCTGGTCGTCGCAAAGGCGCCTTTGCGGCCGATCAGCAGGCCGGCTTCCTCATAGGTTTCGCGGACCGCCGACAAAGCGATGGCACGGGCTCGGGCGTGGCTGGTGCGGCCGGGGCCGGCCGTCAGCTTGGCTTCTTCGTGCTGGTTAAGGGCGGTCGCCGTCGGGATGCGGCTGTCGGCAGGGTCGGTACGGCCGCCCGGGAAAACGAATTTCCCTGGCATGAAGGCGTGCGCGGCGTGGCGGCGTCCCATCAGCACCAGGACGTCGTCGCCTTTGCGGTCGAGCAGGATGAGCGTCGCGGCATCACGCGGACGCAGGGGCCGGCCGTCATGCACGGCCAGGCCCTTGTCGATCTTGTCGACGTCCGCCTTGGTCATAGCTTCCATGCGCGGGACCTAGCGGAAACTTCTTGCATGCGAAAGTGGCCTTAACGATTGGCATGTTGCGCCAGCCAACACCTCAGGCCCCGGGATGCGGCTCGATCACATCCTTTTCGCCACCAAATCCGTGCATATAGAACGCCCATTGCAATCCGATGACGGCGCCTTTGACAGGCTGCAGCAACGCGATCGAGAGAAGGATGGTCAAGGGCACCCAGATGAGGATGTGTTGCCAGGTGGAGAGCGTCGAGGTCGCCTCGACACCCATGAAGGCGCCGAGCACGATGTGGCCGACGATGACGATGACGAGATAGGCGGGCAAATCGTCGGCGCGATGGTGATGAATCTCCTCGCCGCAGACGCTGCAGGTTTCGACGGTCTTGGTGAAGCCGCGGAACAGCTTGCCTTCGCCGCAATTCGGGCAGCGGCCCAAGAGCCCCCGCTTCATCGCCGTCCACAATGGGCGGGCAATCCGGCCCGAGTGATGTTCGCCACCAAAAACCTGTTGTTCCATTATCGTCTCCTGCCGCGCGACCCCGGTCGCGATTGCGACGCACGGGCGCGGCCCTTAGCCTTGTGAAACGACCTGCTGGAGCCTGGCAGGGGCTTTGGGTCGGTCAACATCTCGAAGCGCATCGCGCCGGCCATTGGCGCCACCTCGACGAGCCGGACCTCGACGCGGTCCGCCAGTTGGTAGCCTTTGCCCGAGCGTTCTCCGAACAGGGAGCGGGCCGTTTCGTCGTATATATAGTAATCGCCGCCCAGAGTTGACACCGGGATGAAACCATCGGCGCCATACTGCGGCAATTGGACAAAAAGTCCTGATTTGGTGACGCCGGAGATGCGGGCATCGAAGCGGTCGTCGATGCGCTCCGCGAGATAGGCGGAGATCAGCCGGTCGACCGTGTCGCGCTCGGCAGCCATTGCGCGCCGTTCCGTGCCGGAGATCAGCACCGCAACGTCTTCGAGGCGCGCCTCCTCATCTTGCGTCAATCCTCCGGGGCCAAGACCCAGTGCGGCAATAAGCCCGCGATGGACGATCAGGTCGGCGTAGCGGCGGATCGGCGAGGTGAAATGCGCGTAGCGCCTGAGGTTGAGGCCGAAATGGCCGATGTTCTTGGGTGAATATTCGGCCTGGCTCTGCGAGCGCAGCACCACTTCGTTGACCAGCGCCTCATTGTCGGCGCCGCGTACGCGGTCCAGGATGCCGTTGAACTGGCTGGGCCGCATCTGGGCGCCGCGTGCCAGTGACAGGCTAAGCGTCTGCAGGAATTCGCGCAGCGATTCCTGTTTGGCCAGCGACGGCGCGTCGTGGATGCGGTAGACCAGCGCCTGCTTTTTGCCCTCCAGCGTTTCGGCCGCGGCGACATTGGCCTGGATCATGAACTCTTCGATCAGCTTGTGGGCGTCGAGCCGCTCCGGCACGATGACGCGGTCGACCGTGCCATCCGGTTTGAGCAGGATCTTGCGCTCCGGCAGGTCGAGTTCGAGCGGCTGGCGGCTGTCGCGGCCGCGCTTGAGGATAGCGTAGGCGTCCCACAACGGCCTCAGCACCGTGTCGAGGATCGGGCCGGTCTTGTCGTCCGGCACGCCGTCGATCGCCGCCTGGGCTTGGCTGTAGGCGAGCTTGGCCGCCGACTTCATCATGACGCGGTGAAAGGAATGCCTGATCTTGCGGCCATCGGCGGAGAAGGTCATGCGCACCGCTAGCGCCGGGCGATCCTGGCCCTCGCGCAGCGAGCAGAGATCGTTGGAGATGCGCTCGGGCAGCATCGGCACGACGCGATCCGGGAAATAAACCGAATTGCCACGCTTCAGGGCCTCGCGGTCGAGCGCCGTGCCGTAGCGGACATAGGCGGCGACATCGGCGATCGCGACGGTGGCGATAAAGCCGCCGAGATTTCTCTCGTCGAGGTCAGGGGTGGCGAAGACGGCGTCGTCATGGTCCTTGGCATCAGCCGGATCGATGGTCACCAGGGGCAGGTCGCGCCAGTCCTCGCGATGGGCAAGCGTCGCCGGCTTGACGGCTTCGGATTCGGCTATCACCTCGGCCGGGAAGATATGCGGAATGTCGTGCGCGTGGATGGCGATCATCGAGACCGCCTTTTCGCTCGTCAGCGAACCCAGCACGTTGAGCACCTTGGCTCTCGGCAGCCCATAACGCGAGGCTCGCGCGGGCTCGACCTCGACAAGGTCGCCGTTTTTGGCGCCGTTCTGGAATTCCTTGTCGACGATCAGCTCGGGCTGGCGCCGTTCCACCGGCTCGATGCGGAAGCTGCCGTCCTGAAGCACGCGAAAGACACCGAGGACGGCATCCGTGCGCTTCTCGAAGATCTTCATCACCCGGCCGGTATAGGCAGGCCCTGACGGATCGTCGGTCGGGAAGGTCTTGGCCAGCACACGGTCGCCGATGCCCGGCGCCGGTCCGTTCCCCCCGCGCGAAACACGGATCGAGACCACGGGAGGTTCGCCCGGGCCGACCGCTTCGGCCGGATGCGCCAGCAAGACCCCGTCGCCATCGCGGCCAAAGATGTCGAGCACTGCGACATGGGGCAGGGCGCCGACGCGGGCCAGCCGCTTGCGTTCCTTGGTCAGAACGCCTTCGTCCTGCAGGTCGCGCAGGAGATCCTTTAGCCAGATTCGGTCGTCGCCGCGCAGCGCGAACGCCTTCGCGATATCGCGCTTTCCGGCACGATCGGGGTTTTCGGCGATGTAGCGCAGGATTTCATCGCGCGAGGGCCGGTAATCGTCCTTGACCTTGGCCCTGGTGTCGGCGGTGCGCGGATCGCCGTGGCTTCTTCCGGTGATCCTGCGCGCCACGCCGTCCTATCCTTTTTTCTTCGCGGCCGGCTTCTTGGCGGCTGCCTTCTTGGTCGTGGTTTTCTTGGTTGTGGGGGCCTTGGCCGCGGCCGCCTTGCGGAACGGCTTCTTGCCACCGCCGCCCTTGGCTTCCTTCTCGGCAATCAGCGCCAGCGCATCCTCGACGGTCACCGATTGCGGATCCTTGCCCTTGGGCAGCGTGGCGTTGACCTTGCCGAAATTGACATAAGGGCCGTATTTGCCGTCGCGCACGACGATCTTGCCGCCGCCGTCCGGATGGTCGCCAAGCTCCTTCAGGGCTGCCGGCGTGCCGCCGTTGCGGCCGCCCTTGCCCTTCGACTGCTTCTCGGCAATCACGGTGACCGCGCGGTTGAGGCCGATCGAGAACACGTCCTCGATGCTGTCGAGATTGGCGTAGGTGCCATCGTGCAGCACGAATGGGCCGTAGCGGCCAAGACCGGCCGAGATCATCTTGCCGCTTTCCGGATGCTGCCCCACGTCGCGCGGCAGCGCCAGCAAGGCGAGCGCCTTCTCGTGATCTATGGATTCAGGCGTCCAGCCCTTGGGCAGGCTCGATCGCTTGGCTTCCTTGCCGTCACCGCGCTGGATGTAGGGGCCGAAGCGGCCCGAGCGCAGCGTGATTTCCTCGGCCGTATAAGGATCCTTGCCAAGCAGCTTGGTGCCGTCCTCGCCACCGCCGTTCTCCCCATTGGGATTGGCGGCGTCGCCGAGCTGGCGGGTGAAGGAGCATTCGGGATAGTTCGAGCAGCCGACGAAGGCGCCGAACTTGCCGAGCTTCAGCGACAGATTGCCGGTGCCGCATTTCGGGCAGATACGCGGATTGGAGCCGTCCTCGCGGGCAGGGAAAACCAGCGGCGCCAGTTCTTCGTTCAGCGCATCGAGCACGTCGGTGACGCGCAGCTCCTTGATGTCGGCGACGGCACCGGAAAAATCCTTCCAGAAGTCCCGCAGCACGTCCTTCCAGGCGAGCTTGCCGTCGGAAATCTCGTCGAGCTTTTCCTCCAGCGAGGCGGTGAAGTCGTATTCGACATAGCGCTCGAAGAAGCTTTCGAGGAAGGCCGACAGCAGGCGGCCCTTGGCCTGCGGCACCAGCCGGCGCTTGTCGATCGTGACATAATCACGGTCCTCGAGCGTCTTCAGGATCGCCGTATAGGTAGAGGGACGGCCGATGCCGAGTTCTTCCAGCTTCTTGATCAGCGACGCCTCGGAGTAGCGCGGCGGCGGCTCGGTTGTGTGCTGGGTGGCATTGATTGCGCGGCGGGCAAGCTGCTCGCCGGCGCGGATTTCGGGTAGACGGCGGTTTTCCTCGTCTTCCGCGTCGTCGTCCTTCTGGTCGGTGTAGGCGGCGATGAAGCCATCGAAGCGGACGACCGAGCCAACGGCGCGGAGCTCGGCGGTGCGGGCGCCGTTCAGCGCCTCGATTTCGACGGTGGTGCGCTCGATCTCGGCCGACTGCATCTGGCTGGCGATGGCGCGCTTCCAGATGAGTTCATAGAGCCGTGCCTGGTCGGCATCGAGATATTGCCGGACCGACGCCGGGGTGCGCATGAAATCCGTCGGCCGGATCGCTTCGTGCGCTTCCTGGGCGTTCTTGGCCTTGGCGGTGTATTGGCGCGGCTTTTCCGGCAGGTATTTCGGGCCGAATTCCTTGGCGATGGCGTCGCGAGCGGCGTCGATCGCCTCGGGGGCCATCTGCACGCCGTCGGTTCGCATATAGGTGATGAGGCCGGCGGTCTCGCCGCCAATGTCCATGCCTTCATAGAGCCGCTGCGCCACCTGCATGGTACGCGTGGCCGAGAAGCCGAGCCCCGACGAGGCGGCCTGCTGCAGCGTCGAGGTGGTGAAGGGCGGGCCGGGGTTGCGCTTCGTCGGCTTGGCTTCGACGGACAGCGCCTTGAAGGTAGCCCCCTCGAGCATCGCCTTGATGTCGTCGGCCTGCGCCTTGTTGGCAATGTCGAGCTTTTGCAGCTTCTTGCGCTCGAATGCGGTCAGGCGGGCTTCGAAGGTCTCGTTGCGCGGTGTGCCGAGGATGGCAGCGATCTGCCAATATTCCTCGCGGATGAAGCGTTCGATTTCGGATTCGCGGTCGCAGACCAGGCGCAGCGCCACCGACTGGACGCGGCCGGCGGAGCGGGCGCCCGGCAATTTGCGCCACAGCACCGGCGACAGCGTGAAGCCGACGAGATAGTCCAGCGCCCGGCGGGCGAGATAGGCATCGACGAGAGGCGCATCGATCTGGCGCGGATTGGCCATCGCCTCCAGCACCGACGCCTTGGTGATGGCGTTGAAGACGACGCGGCTGACGGGCTTGTCCTTCAGCGCGCGCTTCTGCTTGAGCACCTCCAGCACATGCCAGGAGATAGCCTCGCCTTCGCGATCCGGGTCGGTGGCGAGGATCAGGCCGTCGGCATCCTTGACCGCATTGGCGATGTCGGTAAGGCGCTTGCCCGAGGCGGTGTCGACCGCCCAGGACATCGCGAAATCCTCATCCGGGCGCACCGAGCCATCCTTGGCCGGCAAATCGCGGACGTGGCCGAACGAGGCAAGAACCTTGTAGTTCCTGCCGAGGTATTTGTTGATTGTCTTCGCCTTGGCCGGCGATTCGACGACGACGACGTCCATGAGGTCTCATATCAGCTGTGATGCGGCAGAAGAATTCCGCTGCGCGCGACGAAATCTCGGTTCTGTTCGTCGCTCACATGGCCGCGCTTTTGCATCCGGTCAAGGGGAAGGGGCCAAATTGCGGGGGTGCCGCCAGCAATACACTCTAAGAGTGTATGGAGAAATCACAGAATTTCGGTCAGGCTGGATGATCGTCACCAGTCTCGAAAGATGACCCGGTTCATTTTTCGGTGAGTCGAGGAAAGATCCGCCGGAATGCCGGACCGGGGCGCGCCATGGTTCACAAAAAAGCCAATCGCCGGATCGGGCAAGGATGCCGGCGACCAACCCATGTCCCCCAGCGGGCAGGATATGGCGTTGAGGGGTTCAGTCGGCTTTGGCGATGTGCCAGACGCCGGCGACGCCATCGCCGCTCACATCTCCGGCTTTCTTGTCCTTGATGAAGGTGTAGACCGGCTTGCCGTCATAGGCCCACATCTTGGTGCCGTCGGTGCGCTTGACGGTCGTCCATCCTTCGGAGGCCTTTGCGCCGGCTTCGGCCTTCAACGGTGGCCAGTTCGCGGCGCATTTGTCGTCGCAGTTCGACTTGCCCTTCTCATCCTTGTCGTAGGTATAAAGCGTCATGCCCTTGGCGTTGGTGTAGATCTTGGTGCCTCCGACATTGGCTTCCTTCCACGCATCGGCGGCGAGGGATGCGACGGTGCTGAGCAAAAGCGCGGCTAGCCCTACAGTTATGGTCTTCATGGAAATCTCCCTGGCTAATATGTGGAGGTGCGCGGGAAATCGCGGCCTCGTCGTGTCAACGCCTGCCGGTCGGGTTTTCTTCCCGAGAGGCTTGAGGACATTGGCAGCTGGCGGGCCTCGTTGCCCGTAACAATTCTCTCGGTTCGGTCGTACTAAGATGGGTGGCGCAGCTGAATTCGGGGCGAGTGCGATTGCCCGAACGGCGACCGGTTGCCACACATTGGTGATTGGCGCACAGGTCGGCGCGTCGCTATATCGGCGCCGGAACAGTAGGAGCTTTGGAATGGCATTGGACATCGGCTATGTCAGCGCGGTCGGGGCGGGGGCCATCTCGTTCCTGTCGCCATGCGTGCTGCCGCTGGTGCCGCCCTATCTCTGCTACATGGCCGGCATATCGGTCGACGATTTCCGCGGCAATGCGGGCGCGACCGCAAGTCAGGGCGCACGCGGCGCGCTGCTCTACTCCTCGATCGCCTTCGTGCTCGGCTTTTCGACCGTGTTCGTCGCGCTCGGCGCCGGCGCCTCGACCATCGGCCGGCTGCTGCGCGTCTGGCAGGAGCCGCTGGCGATGGGCGCCGGGGTGCTGATCATCCTGATGGGCCTGAATTTTCTGGGCATCCTGCGCATCCCCTTGTTGTCGCGCGAGGCGCGCTTCCAGTCGCAGGGCAAGCCGGCCAGCGCCGTCGCCGCCTATGTCATGGGCCTTGCCTTCGCCTTCGGCTGGACGCCCTGCATCGGCCCGGTGCTGGGACCGATCCTGACGCTGGCCGGCGGTCGTGAAACCGTGGGCGAGGGCGCGCTGCTGCTCGCCGCCTATTCGCTCGGCCTCGGCATCCCGTTCCTGATCGCCGCGCTGTTCTCCGGCGCTTTCATGCGCTTCCTCGGCAAATTCCGCGTCCATCTCGGCCGCGTCGAAAAGGCGATCGGCGCGCTGCTGGTCGTCGCCGGCGTGTTTTTCCTCACCGGCGGCGTGCAGGCGGTGTCTTATTGGCTGCTGGAGAATTTTCCGCTGCTGGGGCGGCTGGGGTAAGCCTACTGATTAGAAGTCAGTTGCTCTTCCGTCTGCATCTCACCGGAATTTAACCGCATTGGTGCAGCATCGCGCCACTGCTAGCATGATTTGATTCCCAACCCTTTTCATATGGTTGCATTCATGAGCCAGAGAACCTGCCTGTCCGTCATCCTCGCCGCCGGCGAAGGCACGCGCATGAAGAGCGCGCTGCCGAAGGTGCTGCACCAGATCGCGGGGTTGCCGATGGTAGCTCATGTGGTGAAGGCGGCCGAGGCCGCTGGCGCCAGCGGCCAGGCGCTGGTCATCGGGCATGGCGCGGATGAGATGCGTAAGGCGGCGGCGAAATTTGCACCGAAGGCGGAGACCTTCGTTCAGGACAAACGCCTTGGCACGGCGCATGCCGTCCTCGCCGCTCGCGAAGCGATATCAAAGGGTTATGACGATGTCCTCGTCATGTTCGGTGATACGCCGCTGATCGATGCGGATGCCCTGACGGTGGCGCGACTGAAACTGGCTGAAGGTGCCGCTGTCGTGGTCATCGGTTTCCGACCGCCCAGCCCGACCGGCTATGGCCGGCTGATCGAAAAGGGAGGCAAGCTGATAGCGATCCGCGAGGAAAAGGATTGCTCCGAAGAAGAGAAGAAGATCGGCTTCTGCAATGCCGGCATGATGGCGGTGGCCGGCGCGCACGCGCTCAAACTGCTCGACGCCGTCGGGAACAAGAATGCCAAGGGCGAGTATTATCTCACCGATATCGTCGAGATCGCCAGTGCACAGGGCCTTGATGTCGTTGCCACCGAAGCCAGCTTCGAAAGTGCGCTGGGCATCAACAACCGCGCCGAACTGGCGCAAGCCGAAGCCATCTGGCAGGCGCGTCGGCGCCATGAGGCGATGCTGTCGGGCGTGACGCTGATTGCTCCGGAAACCGTCTATTTCTCGCACGATACCGAAATTGGCGCCGACACGATCGTCGAACCCAATGTCTGGTTTGGACCGGGTGTCAGGGTTGCCTCGGGCGCCAAGATCCATGCCTTCAGCCATATCGAGGGCGCCACCATTGCTTCCAATTGCGATGTCGGGCCATTCGCACGGCTGCGGCCGGGCGCCGATCTCAAGCAGAAGTCCAAGGTCGGCAATTTTTGCGAGGTCAAGCAGGCCGTTATCGAGGAGGGCGCCAAGGTCAACCATTTGACCTATATCGGCGATGCCCGCGTCGGCGCCGGGGCCAATATCGGCGCCGGCACCATCACCTGCAACTATGACGGCTATTCGAAATTTTTCACCGACATCGGCGAGGGCGCCTTCATCGGCTCGAATTCCTCACTGGTGGCGCCGGTCACCATCGGCAAGGGCGGCTATATCGCCTCGGGCAGCGTCATCACAGAAAGCGTGCCCGACGATGCGCTGGCCTTCGGCCGCGCCCGCCAGAAGACGATTCCCGGCAAGGCCAAGGAATTGCGCGAACGGTTTGCTTCCGCAGCGGCGGCGAAGAAAAAGGCGGCTGGCGCCGACCATTAGCGATTGGTCGACGGGGCTGCTTTCTCGCCGAAGCAATCGAAAAACCGAGCGATTGCAGTAACCGGATTGCAAGGGCGGGCTGTCATGGTGCATGCCTGCAGAAGCGTCCGTTACACGGGACGAAATGCAATGTGACTTTCGCGGCAGGCCGGCCACCCCTAAATAGCGCTGGTTTTCCATGGGCAATCGGGGACTGTCTGCATGTGCGGTATCGTTGGAATCGTCGGCCACTCCCAGGTTGCGCCGCTTATCGTCGATGCGCTGAAGCGGCTCGAATATCGCGGCTATGACTCGGCAGGCGTCGCCACCATCGAAAAGGGCGTGCTCGGCCGCCGCCGCGCCGAAGGCAAGCTGGTCAACCTCGAACGCCGGCTCAAGGACGAGCCGCTCGACGGCATGATCGGTATCGGCCACACGCGCTGGGCGACCCACGGCGTGCCCAACGAGACCAACGCGCACCCGCATTTTTCCGACGGCGTCGCTATTGTCCACAACGGCATCATCGAGAATTTTGCCGAATTGCGCGACGAGCTGATCCGCGACGGCTATTCCTTCTCGTCGCAGACCGACACGGAGGTCGTTGCGCATCTGGTGGCGCGGGAGCTCGCCAAGGGGCTGAAGCCGGTCGAGGCCGCGCACAAGGCGCTGAAGCGGCTGGAAGGCGCTTTTGCGTTGGCCATCATGTTCAAGGGCGACGAGGACCTGATCGTCGGCGCCCGCAACGGCCCGCCACTGGCGGTCGGCCATGGCGATGGCGAGATGTTCTTGGGGTCCGACGCCATCGCGCTCGCTCCGTTCACCAACTCGATCACCTATCTCGAAGACGGCGACTGGGCGGTGGTGCGCCGCGACAGCGTCGCCATCTTCGACATCGACGGCAGACAAGTCGACCGCAGGCGCCAGCAGTCGCTGTCGACCAGCTTCATGGTCGACAAGGGCAACCGCCGCCATTTCATGGAGAAGGAAATCCACGAGCAGCCCGAGGTGATCTCGCACACGCTGGCGCATTATGTCGATTTTGTCTCCGGCGTGTCCAAGCCGCTCGACCTGCCATTCGATTTCGCCAAGATCGGCCGCTTGGCCATCTCCGCCTGTGGCACTGCCTATCTCGCCGGCCTTGTCGGTAAATACTGGTTCGAGCGCTATGCGAGACTCCCGGTCGATATCGATGTCGCATCGGAATTCCGTTACCGCGAGATGCCGCTGTCGGCGAACGATGCGGCCTTCTTCATCTCGCAGTCCGGTGAGACCGCCGATACGCTGGCCTCGCTGCGCTATTGCCGCAAGGCCGGCATGAAGATCGGCGCCGTCGTCAACGTGCGGGAATCGACCATGGCGCGCGAATCCGACGTGGTGCTGCCGACGCTCGCGGGGCCGGAGATCGGCGTCGCTTCGACCAAGGCTTTCACCTGTCAATTGTCGGTGCTCGCGTCGCTTGCCGTGCGCGCCGGCGTGGCGCGCGGGGCGATCTCGACGGAGCAAGAGAAGACGCTGGTGCGAGCGCTTTCGGAAGCACCGCGCTATGCCAACCAGGTGCTGAAGCTCGAAGAGCAGATCGAACGGATCGCGCGCGAGCTGTCGCGCTACAAGGACGTGCTCTATCTCGGGCGCGACACCAATTTCCCGCTGGCCATGGAAGGCGCGCTGAAGCTCAAGGAAATCTCCTACATCCATGCCGAAGGCTATGCGGCGGGCGAGCTGAAGCACGGGCCTATCGCGCTGATCGACGAGAACATGCCGGTGATCGTGATTGCGCCACATGACCGCATCTTCGAAAAGACCGTGTCCAACATGCAGGAAGTGGCGGCGCGCGGCGGCAAGATCATCCTGATCACGGACAGCAAGGGCGCGGCACAGGTGAGCGTCAAGACGATGGAGACGATCGTGCTGCCGGATGTGCCGGAAATCATCTCGCCGATCATCTATGCGCTGCCGATCCAGATGCTCGCCTATTTCGCCGCCGTGTTCATGGGCACCGACGTCGATCAGCCGCGCAATCTGGCGAAATCGGTGACGGTGGAATAGGCACTCTTAAACAGGCGCCTTTAAAAACTTCGCAGTTCCAAACCGTCTTCCGGTTCACTAATGTTGCGGCGCAATCCGCGCGCCCGGTGAACCATGTCCGATGCTCCGAAGACCTCCGGCATGACCCGGCTGAGGAACTATTTCCTCACGGGCTTCGTCGTCTGCGCCCCACTGGCGATCACCGCCTATATCGCATGGTCGTTCATCGGCTGGGTCGATTCCTGGGTCAAACCCTATATCCCGGCGCGTTACAGCCCCGATACCTACCTGCCGTTCCCGGTTCCGGGGTTCGGGCTGATCGTCGCGCTGATCCTGATAACGCTGATCGGTTTTCTCGCCGCCAACATTGTCGGCCGCGCCATCGTCGGATTTGGCGAGCGCCTGCTTGGCCGCATGCCGCTGGTGCGCGGCATCTATGGCTCGCTGAAGCAGATTTTCGAGACCGTGCTGTCGAACAAGGGCGACATGTTCCGTCAGGTTGGGCTGGTCGAATATCCACGCAAGGGTGTGTGGTCGCTGGTGTTTGTCGCCAGCGAGAAGGAAACCGAGATCAATCAGAAGCTCGACCAGGAAGGCGATCCGCTGATCGCCGTGTTCATGCCGTGCACGCCGAACCCGACGACCGGTTTCCTGATGTATGTGCCCAAATCCGAAATCGTGCCGCTCGACATGACGATCGAGGACGGGGCCAAGCTGATCGTGTCGGCCGGGTTAGTGGCCCCTGAGGTAAAGACGAAATTGGTGACGCTGAACGGTGAGCCGATCAACGGAACCCTGGCCAATCCGCCGCTAGGCCCTCATCCGGCGCGCAGGAGCCGGACGGCCTCGTCGCGGCCAAACAAGTAGAGCAGGAGCCGCAGCGCCTCGCCGCGATCCGATTGCAGTTCGGGGTCGCGTGACAGGATCAGCCTGGCATCGTCTCGCGCGGCTTCGAGAAGGTCGGCATGCGCCTCGATCCGCGCCACCTGGAAACCCGGCGTGCCGGACTGGCGCGTGCCGAGCAATTCGCCTTCGCCGCGCAATTTCAGGTCCTCCTCGGCGATCAGGAAGCCATCCTCGGTCTCACGCATCACCGACAGCCGGCGTTTGGCGGTTTCGCCGAGCGGGTCCTTGTAGAGCAGCACGCAGGATGACTTGATATCGCCGCGCCCGACCCGGCCGCGCAGCTGGTGCAATTGGGCGAGACCGAATCGCTCGGCATGCTCAATGACCATGATCGTGGCGTCAGGCACGTCGACGCCGACCTCGATGACCGTGGTGGCGATCAGGATGCGCGTCTCGCCCTGCTTGAAGGCGCGCATCGCCTCGTCCTTCTCGGCACCCTTCATGCGGCCATGGACAAGGCCGATGCGGTCGCCGAACAGCGGCTTCAGCGAGGCGAAACGATCCTCGGCCGACATCAGTTTTATCTCTTCGGACTCCTCGACCAGGGGACAGATCCAATAGATTTTCTGGCCATCCGCGACGGCATCGAGCATACGGCCGACCAGTTCGTCGAGCCGTTCGAGCGGCAGCGTGACGGTGCGGATCGGCTGGCGGCCGGCTGGTTTTTCCGTCAGCTTCGACACATCCATGTCGCCGAAAGCGGTCAGCACCAGCGTGCGCGGGATGGGGGTCGCGGTCATCACCAGCATGTCTGGCGCGTCGCCCTTGGCGGTGATGGCAAGCCGCTGGTGGACGCCGAAGCGATGCTGCTCGTCGATGACGGCCAGGACCAGATCGTGGAAGCTGACCGTTTCCTGAAACAGCGCATGGGTGCCGACGACGATGTCGATTTCGCCGCTGGCGAGACCCGCCAGTGTTTCGACTCGCTCGCGGCCCTTTTCGCGGCCGGTCAGGATGGCGATGCGCAATCCGACCTTGGCGGCAAGCGGAGTGATCGTCGCCAGATGCTGGCGCGCCAGGATTTCGGTCGGCGCCATCAGCGCTCCCTGGCCGCCGGCCTCGACGGCGCGTGCCATGGCCAGGAGCGCCACGACCGTCTTGCCCGAGCCGACATCGCCTTGCAGCAGCCGCAGCATGCGCTCGGGGTCGGCGAGATCGGCGTTGATTTCGGCGAGCGCGAATTCCTGCGAGGGGGTAAGCGAATAGGGCAGGGCCGCACGCAGCTTCTCGACGATGCGGCCATCGCCGACGAGCGGTCGGCCTGACAGCCGTCGCACCTTTGCCCGCACCAGGGCCAGCGAAACCTGGCCGGCGAGCAATTCATCATAGGCGAGGCGGCGCCATGCAGCCCCTTCGACCGCGACATCGATCGGGTCGGCGGGATAATGGATGCGGGTCAGCGCGTCGCCGAAGGACGCAAAGCTCTGGCGGCGCATGAAGGCATCGTCCTGCCATTCCGGCAGGTCCGGCAGGCGGCCGAGCGCCTGGCCGATGGCACGGCGCAAAACCTTGCCGGACAGCCCCGCGGTCAGCGGATATACCGGTTCGACCAGCGGCAGGTTCTCGGCTTCATTGGCGAGTGCGATATGGTCGGGATGGACCATGGTCGGGCGCCCATTGAACCATTCCATGCGGCCTGACACCACGACATGCTCGCCCACCGGCATCGCCTTTTCGAGATAGGCGGCATGGGCATGGAAGAAGGTCAGGCCGATTTCGCCGGTATCGTCATGGGCGTAGACCCGGTAGGGCACTGATTTGTTGCCGCGCGGCGGCGGCTGGTGGCGGTCTATGCGCAGCTCAAGCGTCACGATGGCGCCTTCGGCCGCGAGTGCGATGCCTGGCCGGTTGCGGCGGTCGATGACGGTGTGCGGCAGCACGAACAACAGATCGCCGGCACGCGCTGCGCGATCGCCGAGGTCGGCCGCCACGACCTTCTCGATCAACGCACCGACCTTCGGTCCGATGCCGGCAAGCGAAGTGATCGGGACAAACAGGGGATCGAGGATGGAAGGACGCATGATGTCAGCTTATGTCGCGACGGCCGCAGCGCAAGGCTGACACCGCCCACTATCCACGCTATATGCGCCGCTTGAAGCGAGGATGCGGCACAATGACCGGAACGAAACGATCAAGCGAGGGTCTGGACGCCCATCGCCGCAAGCTGTTGTTCCGCTCCTGGCATCGCGGCATGCGCGAGATGGACCTCATCCTCGGCACCTTCGCCGATGCCGAGATAGGCACCTTGACCGCCGAGGAAATCGACCAATATGAGAGGCTCCTCGACATTTCCGACACCGAATTCCTGCCGCTGGTCACTGGCGAACGCCCGGTGCCGGCGGAGATCGACTGTGCCGTCCTGCAAAAGATCCTGGCGTCCCGCCGGACCATGACTTTCTGAACACAAGACTTTCTAAACACAAGCAATTCCAGGAAAAGTGAAGCGGTTTTCCCATGGGAATTGCGACAACCAAGACCGTGATTTGATGGCTCTCATTCCTACCATTGGCTTGCCGAAGGGCCGCACCGGCCAGTTCATCGTCGACGGTGTCGCCGATGGCTACGAGGCCTTCGCGCTGGTCCAGACGGCGCTCGAGATCGCACCCGACAAGCCGGTGCTGTTCGTGGCCCGCGACGGCCAGCGCCTGCCTTCCATCATCGAGGCGCTGTCCTTCGTCGCACCCGGCCTGCCCGTGCTGGAGCTGCCTGCCTGGGACTGCCTGCCATACGACCGTGTGTCGCCGGGTTCCGATGCCGCCGCCAAGCGCCTCGATGCGCTGACCGCCATGATCGCGCTGGCGAAGAAACCGCATCGTGCCGTCATTCTCACCACCGCCAATGCGTTGCTGCAGCGTATCCCGCCCGCGGAGCTTGTCGAGGCGCAGACCTTCCACGCCAGACCCGGCAACCAGATCGACATGAATGCGCTGATCGCGCGGCTGGAGACGTCGGGATTCGAACGCGTGCCGACCGTGCGAGGCATTGGCGAATTCGCGGTGCGCGGCGGCATTCTCGACCTCTTCGCGCCCGGCTGGACCGAGGCGCTGCGACTTGATTTCTTCGGCGACACGCTGGAATCGATCCGCGTCTTCGACGCCGCCACGCAGCGCACCACTGGCCAGCGCAAATCGATGGCGCTGCAGGCGATGAGCGAAGTGGCGCTGACGCCCGAAACCATCAGCCGCTTCCGCCGCGCCTATATCGAGGCCTTCGGCGCGCCATCGCGTGACGACGGGCTCTACGCCGCGGTCAGCGAGGGGCGGCGCTTCGCGGGCATGGAGCATTGGCTGCCGTTCTTCTATGAGCGGCTGGAGACGGTGTTCGATTACCTGCCTGACGCACCCGTGGTTTTCGACCATCTGGCGCATGAGGCGCTTGCCGAACGTCATACGCTGATCCTCGACCACTACGAGGCGCGCAAAAAGCAGGCTGACGGTGCGCTCAAGGATGCGGTGCCCTACAAGCCGGTTGCGCCGGACCTGCTCTACCTCTCGCCGGAGAATCTCAAGTCTTCGCTTGGCGAGCGCGAGGACATCGACTTTACCGTGTTCGATGCGCCCGACGTAGGGGGTAAGAAAGTCTTCCACGCCGGCTCGCGGCATGGCCGCAGCTTCGTCGAGGAACGTGCCGATCCGAACGTCAATGTCTTCGATGTCGTCGTCCGGCACATAGCCGACGAGCGCGCGGCGCGGCGCCGGGTCGTCATCGCCGGCTGGACCGAAGGCTCGCTCGACCGCCTTGGCCAGATCCTGGCCGAGCACCATCTCGGCAACCTCAAACAGGTCGAGACGCTGGCCGAGGCCGAACAGCTCGAGCCGGGCCAGGCCGCATTGGCGGTTTTGCCGCTGGAATCCGGCTTTGAGACTGAAAAGCTAGTCGTTGTCGCCGAACAGGACATTCTGGGCGATCGGCTGATCCGTCGCTCGAAGCGCAAGAAGCGTGCGTCCGATTTCATCGCCGAAGCCTCGGCCCTGTCGGCCGGTGACATTGTCGTCCATGCCGACCACGGCATTGGCCGCTTCATCGGCCTGCGCACCATCGAAGCGGTCGGCGCGCCGCATGACTGCCTGGAAATCCACTATGCGGGCGACGACCGGCTGTTCCTGCCGGTGGAAAACATCGAGCTTTTGTCGCGCTATGGCTCCGACACAGCCGAGGCAACGCTCGACAAGCTCGGCGGCGGCGCCTGGCAGTCGCGCAAGGCCAAGCTGAAGCGGCGCCTGCTCGATATGGCCGGGCAGCTGATCCGCATCGCCGCCGAACGGCAGATGCGCGCCGCGCCGGCGCTAGTGCCGGCCGAAGGCCTCTATGACGAGTTTGCCGCCCGCTTCCCCTACGAGGAAACCGACGACCAGCAGACGGCCATCGACTCGGTGCGCGACGACCTTGGCGCCGGCAAGCCGATGGACCGGCTGATCTGCGGCGATGTCGGCTTCGGCAAGACCGAAGTGGCGCTGCGCGCCGCCTTCATCGCTGCGTTGGAAGGATTTCAGGTCGCCGTGGTGGTGCCCACGACGCTGTTGTCGCGCCAGCACTTCAAGACATTCTCGCAGCGTTTCTCAGGGCTTCCCATCCGTGTCGCCCAGGCCTCGCGGCTGGTCGGCGCCAAGGAACTCGCCGAGACGAAGAAGGCCCTGGCCGAGGGGCAGGTCGACATCGTCGTCGGCACCCACGCGCTGCTCGGGTCGTCGATCTCGTTCAAGAATCTCGGCCTGCTGATCATCGACGAGGAGCAGCATTTTGGCGTCAAGCACAAGGAACGGCTGAAGGACCTGAAGAGCGACGTGCACGTCCTGACGCTGTCGGCGACGCCGATTCCGCGCACTCTGCAACTGGCCTTGACCGGCGTACGCGAACTGTCGCTGATCGCCACGCCGCCGGTCGACCGCATGGCGGTGCGCACCTTCATCTCGCCCTTCGATCCGCTGGTCATCCGCGAGACGCTGCTGCGCGAGCGCTACCGCGGTGGCCATTCCTTCTATGTGGTTCCGCGGATCAGCGATCTCGCTGAAATCCATGATTTCCTGAAGGAATCCGTTTCCGAGCTGAAGGTGGCGGTGGCCCATGGGCAGATGCCGCCTGGCGAACTCGATGACATCATGAACGCCTTCTATGACGGGCAGTACGACGTGCTTCTGTCGACCACCATCGTCGAATCGGGCCTAGACATCCCGACCGCCAACACGCTGATCATCCATCGCGCCGACATGTTCGGCCTGTCGCAGCTCTACCAGTTGCGCGGCCGCGTCGGGCGCTCGAAGGTGCGCGCCTATGCGCTGTTCACCCTGCCGGCCAACCGCAAGCTGACCGACACGGCCGAGCGCCGACTGAAGGTGCTGCAATCGCTCGACACGCTGGGCGCCGGTTTCCAACTCGCCAGCCATGATCTCGACATCAGGGGCGCTGGCAATCTTCTGGGCGAAGAACAGTCCGGGCACATCAAGGAGGTCGGCTTCGAGCTCTACCAGCAGATGCTGGAGGAGGCGGTCGCCGAGGTGAAGGATTCCGGCGAGGTCCAGGATGGCGGCTGGTCGCCGCAGATCGCCGTCGGTACGGCGGTGATGATCCCGGAAGGCTACGTGCCGGACCTGCAGCTCAGGCTGGCGCTTTATCGCCGTCTCGGCGATCTCGAAACCACCGAGGAAATCGACGCCTTCGGCGCCGAGTTGATCGACCGTTTCGGCCCGCTGCCGGACGAGGTGAAGCATCTCTTGAAGATCGTCTTCATCAAGGCGCTCTGCCGCAAGGCCAATGTCGAGAAGCTCGACGCCGGGCCGAAGGGCGTCGTCATCCATTTCCGCAAGCGTGAATTCCCCAATCCCGTCGGACTGGTCAAGTATATCGGCGAGCAGGGTTCGCTGGCCAAGATCAGGCCGGACCATAGCGTGGTCTTCGCGCGTGATTGGCCGAATGCCGAAAAGCGCCTGGCGGGCTCGGCTGTGGTCATGACGCAATTGGCGAAGTTGGCGGAGAAGGCGGCCTGATCCCGGCTTTCGGGTCGTCCAGGGGGCGTCAAGCCATTCGCCAGCATCGAAATCCGGTCTAGAATAGGAAATCGGCTTCGTGTATGGAGCCGCCACCCCATCTAGGGGCTGGAAATGGCGGGCAAGGGTGTTCGCCGGAAAGAGCGTTGGGTGCAGCGATGACGAAATGGTCGCCGAATTCGTGGAGAGCAAAGCCGATCAAGCAGGTTCCCGCCTATCCGGACCTTGCAGCGCTGAAGAACACGGAAGCCCAACTCGCCACCTTTCCGCCGCTGGTCTTTGCCGGCGAGGCGCGCAAGCTGAAGAAGCAATTGGCTACCGTCGCCGCCGGTGAGGCCTTCCTGCTCCAGGGCGGCGACTGCGCCGAGAGTTTTGCCGAACATGGCGCGGACAACATCCGCGACTTCTTCCGCGTCTTCCTGCAAATGTCGGTCGTGCTGACCTTCGCCGGCGCGCAGCCGGTGGTGAAGGTCGGCCGCGTCGCCGGCCAGTTCGCCAAGCCGCGCTCGTCCGACAACGAGACCAAGGGCGAGGTGACGCTGCCGAGCTATCGCGGCGACATCATCAACGGCATCGAATTCGACGCCAAGTCCCGCATCCCTGATCCTGCCCGCCAGGAAATGGCGTACCGCCAGTCGGCGGCGACCCTTAATCTTCTGCGTGCGTTCGCGCAGGGAGGCTATGCCAGCCTGGAGAACGTGCATCGCTGGATGCTCGGCTTCGTCTCCGACAGCCCCCAAGGCGAGAAATACGAGTCGCTTGCCAACCGCATCACCGAGACGATGGATTTCATGCGCGCGGTCGGCATTACGTCCGAAACCAATTTCGCGCTGCGCGAAACCGACTTCTACACCAGCCACGAGGCGCTGCTGCTCGGCTACGAGGAAGCGCTGACCCGTGTCGATTCGACCTCCGGCGACTGGTACGCCACGTCGGGCCACATGATCTGGATCGGCGACCGCACGCGCCAGCCCGACCATGCGCATGTCGAATATTGCCGCGGCATCAAGAATCCGCTCGGGCTGAAATGCGGTCCGTCGCTGACGCCGGACGGCCTGCTGGAACTGATCGACCTGCTGAACCCCGAGAACGAGCCGGGGCGGCTGACGCTGATCGCCCGCTTCGGTTCCGACAAGGTTGCCGACCATCTGCCGAAGCTGGTGCGCGCGGTGCAGAAGGAAGGCCGCAGCGTGGTCTGGTCGTCGGATCCGATGCACGGCAACACCATCGAAGCCGCCGGCTACAAGACGCGGCCCTTCGATCGCATCCTGAAGGAGGTGCAGACCTTCTTCGAGGTGCACCGCGCCGAAGGTACCCATCCGGGCGGCATCCATGTCGAGATGACCGGCAAGAACGTCACCGAATGCACCGGTGGCGCGCGCGCCATCACGGCCGAGGAGTTGCAGGACCGCTACCACACCCATTGCGATCCGCGCCTCAATGCCGACCAGGCGATCGAACTGGCCTTCCTGGTCTCGGATCTGTTGAAGAAGAGCCATCCGGTGCAGCACAAGCAAGTCGCGAACGGCTGAGCCTGGCAATTGGACCGATGAAGCAAAAGGCGCCTGGGAAACCCGGCGCCTTTTCCATTTTCGGCTTTTTTGTTTGTGCCTCCGACCGTGCTGGCGCGGCCGGCGAAAAGCGCAGGCTTCAGTCTTGCTTGTAAAGCAGCCAGCTCTTGCCGGCGCGGCCGGCCATGGCCGAATGCCTGGTGACGCGGTTGCGGCCACTGACTTTCGAGCGATAGAGCGCCCGATCCGCCTTGGTGTAGAGGTCTTCGGGGCCTTCGGCCTCGGATGCCATGCAGATACCCATCGATACCGTCACGGTGCCGTAATTCATGCCGGTCTGGCTGCTGGTGAAGGGGGTCTGCTCGATCAGCGTGCGGATGCGTTCCGCGATCTCGTAGGTCGCGTCCTCGCTGGCGCCCTCGATGATCAGCGCGAACTCCTCGCCGCCGGTGCGGGCGACGAACATGTCGCCGCGAATACTGGTCCGGAAAATCTCGGCGATGATCTGGATGATCTTGTCGCCGACGGGATGGCCGTAGCGGTCATTGATGTCCTTGAACCGATCGATGTCGACAAGCACCAGGGCATTGAACAGGATACCCTTGTTGCTGTTGTAGATCCTGGTGATTTCCTTGTCGAAGGCGCGGCGATTCCAGATCTGGGTCAACGGATCCGTGTCGGCCAGCCGCTTGTATTCCTCGAGCTTCGACTTGACGCTCTCGAGTTCGGCTGTCTTGTCGCTCAGCGTCGAGGCGATCTGCCGGCCGTGATCGATCGTCGAATTGGTCGCGATGGTCATTGCATTGGCGATTTTTTGCAGAAGATCCTGGGAGAGCAGGCTGCGGTTGGTCAGGCCGCTCGATGTCTCATCGAGGATTCTGCCGTATTTTTCGATGTGGCTGCGTTCGCTGCGCAGGAGCGACGCGACCTCTTCGAGCTCGTGGGCGATGACGTCCCTGGCATGCTCGACGATGCCGGGGCCATGGTTATGGGCGAAGAAGGTGCGTCCGATCTGATCCAGCTCGTCCTGCGTCGGCCGGTTGCTCAGCGATACGACGGCGAGGCTGAGTTCGCGGTTGGTGCCGCTCAAGGCCTCATAGAAAATCTCATAGTTGCGTGGCAGACCGAGGACGCCAAGCTGGCGCATGGTGGCGACAACGGTGGTTGCGATATCGGTGCTTCGTTCGGTCGAGGCTGCTGCCGGCTGCATGTCTGATTCACTCTTCCCCTCGGATCCCGGCCAGAATTCGCGGGTCCATTGATCACCGACCTGGGGAGCGCTACCCGGTGCGCCAGAACATCTTGCGAAGAGGCGCGTCCCCACCTGCGCCCTTCGCTTGGGAGGATCATAGTTGCGTCGGCGCTAAAGTTTCCTTAATCCGCCCGACTTCCAGAGGCGTTCTCTACCTGTGGCTGTAATCGCATGAATTTTTGCACAACCATCCCGGGACAACCCGCTGTTCGGTGGTCTTGAATGCGAAACTCCGCGGTGTGTTGCCGCAAATGAAACTGAATTTCGAATTCGCCGCGCCAATCGATGTCGTATTTGCTTGCGCGTAACCACCGCGAAGCTGGAATCCTGACAAGGATGCTGGAGACGAGGTTTCTTCGAGGAGTGCCGAAATGAGCAACAACCACCAGGGATCATGCCTGTGCGGAGCGGTCCGCTTCCGGACAAGCGGGGCGCTGCGTGGCGTTGTCTACTGCCATTGTTCGCAATGCCGTAAACAGAGCGGGCATTTTTATGCCGCGACCAATGTCGCCGATACCGACATCTCGATTGAAGGGACGGAAAGCATCACCTGGTATGAAGCGTCCGCTTTCGCCAGGCGCGGCTTCTGCAAGGCATGCGGATCGGTGCTGTTCTGGAAGGCAATGGATCAGGACTATATTTCGGTCATGGCGGGATCGTTCGACAAGCCGACCGCGCTCAAGGGCGAATGTCATATCTTCGTCGGCGACAAGGGCGACTATTATTCGATAGACGACGGGCTGCCGCAGTTTGAAAAGTCGACGCCATCCATACCGGTCGCCGAATGAAATTTGGACGATCCGCCTTATTCCATTGATCGGAGCATTGCTTTATCCCGGGCCGGTGATTCCGAGAGGGGCCTTGGCATGCAACGGCTGATCGATGCTTTTATCAATTCGGTGCGGGCGTTTCGCAAGCTGGCCGCTCATGAGAAGGCATTCCAGCAGGAGCTGATGCTGCTGGCGCTCGCCTTGCCGGCCGGATGGTTCATTTCGGTCTCCTGGCGTGGTTATGCCTTGCTGATCGGCGCGGTGCTGCTGCTGATCATGGTCGAGGTTCTGAACACCGGCATCGAGGCGGCATGCGACGCGTTCAGCCGCGAGTTCAATGTCGACATCCAGCTGGCCAAGGATTGTGGCTCGCTGGCGGTGCTGATTTCGGTCGTGATCGCTGGCGGCGTCTGGGGCATTGCCCTGATCGAACGCATTACCGGGGTGCCGATCTGAGACTTTGATCCCTATATGACAGTCACCAAAGGAGACCGTCATGGCAGAGGTCACGAATTCCTCGCTTCTCGAACGCCGGTGAGCATGCCGCCGAGTTCGCGGAACATGTCGTGCCGCTGCAGCCACGGCATTGGCAACTATCGCGAAGGCAGACTGCCTGCTCCCGATTTCGCGCGCTGGTTCGCACCGCGCCTCAACCATTTTCTCGGGATCTCGATGGGCACCACAATGTCGAGGACTACCAGTATTTCCCGGCCTTCGCCAAGGCGGAGCCCCGTCTGAAACGCGGCTTCGACATTCTCGATGCCGATCACCACACGATCCACGAAGGACTGGAGCGCAACGCCGAGGCGGCGAATGCCTTCATCCGCACACTTCAGGAGAGTGAGGACAAGCAGCGCTTCGCCGCCGATGCCTACGCCGACGAAAACAGCCGGCTGATCGCGATGCTGACCCGGCATCTCGCCGATGAGGAGGACCTGATCATCCCGCTCATTCTCGATCGGGGTGATCGGGCGCTCGGCATCGACTAACCGGTCAAACCTCCTTGGCGCGCTCCCGCTTGGCGATGTGGCGGGCGGCAAGCCAGGCAAGCACGGCCACGGCAAGGCCGATGCCAAGCCCGACGAACAGCCGCTCGTGGCGCATCAGCGCCTGGCCGATCAACTGTTCGGCTCCCAATCCGAAGACATAGCCGATCGTGCTGAACAGCACTGCCCAGATCACCGATGAGATGGCGTTGAGGATGACGAAGCGGGGCGCCGCTATGGTCGAAAGGCCGGCCGCGACGCCGCCGACCAGGCGCATGCCGTAAATGTAGCGGTTCGACAGCACGAATATGTTGGGATGGGTGTTGAGCAGACGGTAGGCGCGGCGAAAGCCGGGCCGCCGACGCAGCCTGACGACATGGCGATTATCGGCGAAACTCCTGCCGAGGATGAAGAAGAAGGTATCGCCGGCGAAGGCGCCCAGCGCTGCCGCGGCAAAGGCATGCCACAGCACGAAAACATGTTGGTGAGCGAAGAAGCCACCCAGGATCGCGGCACTTTCGCCTTCGGCCACGCAGCCGAGAAAAACCGCCAGCAACCCGTATTGTTCGATGAAATGGTGGATCGCCTCGGTCATGACGCCGACTGCTGTGACAGTCTTTCATCGATCCGCTTGACCACTTCCGCCAGCCGCACGATCTCGTCGCGCATGCCGATGATCTGGCTGTGGCGCAATTCGTCCAGTTTCTCATGCAGCGCCATGATCTCGATCTCGGCCTTCAGATTGACCTCGTAGTCGTGGGCGGCATCGATGCGGTCGCGTTCGGTCTGGCGGTTCTGCGCCATCATGATCACCGGCGCCTGCAGGGCGGCGATCATCGACAGCACGAGGTTGAGGAAGATGAAGGGGTAGGGGTCGAACGCATCGCGTGACAACAGCCAGACATTGCCTGATGTCCAGACGACCAGGAAGGCGATGAAGGTCAGGATGAAGGACCAGGAGCCGCCGATGCGGGCAATCGTATCGGCAAGGCGGTCGCCAAAGGTCTGATGGAAGGCGACGGCCTTGTTGGTGTCCCTGGTGATGGTGGTACGCTCGATGGTGCTTTGCAGCACCCGGCTTTCCAGCTGGCTCAGTCCATCCGGCTTACGCTTCAGCCAGCGGTTCGCCAGATCGTCGATCGTCTTGTTCATGGCTGTCTCCAAGCGCTTTGCTGCGCTAGAGGTAGAGGCTGCCGGCCCAGGCGGGAAGTGCTAGATTGAGGCGAACCGAGAGGGACCGATGGCCGACTTCAAGAAAATTCGCGCTCGCGCGGCAAATCGCAAGGGCGGCGAGGCGGAACTGACCTCCCTGTTGGGGCCGATGCCCGACAATGCGGCGGTGGCCGACATCACCGATGACCGCATCCTCTCGACGATGGCCGAGCGCGTCTTCGCAGCCGGTTTCGTCTGGCGGGTCATCGAGCAGAAATGGCCTGGATTCGAAGAGGCGTTCCTGCGCTTCGAACCCAAGCGGTTGCTGTTCCAGCCTGACGATTTCTGGCACGACCTGGCTTCGGATCAACGCATCGTGCGCAATCCGCAGAAGATCAAATCCGTTCGCGACAACGCCGCCTTCGTCGAGCGCGTGTCCAGGGAGCATCGCGGTTTCGGCCGGTTTCTCGCCGACTGGCCCGCCGACGACCAGGTCGGGCTGATGGCCTATCTCGGCAAGCATGGCAGCCGGCTCGGCGGCAACACCGGCCAGTATTTCCTGCGCTGGCTGGGCTGGGACGCTTTCGTCATTTCGGCCGATATGGCCGCCGCCCTTCGCGACGCGGGCCTCGACATCGCCGAGAACCCGACATCGAAGAAGGATCTCGACAGGATCCAGGCCCAGATCAATCGATGGGTGAAGGAGACGGGCCTGCCGCGCCGGCACATTTCGCGCATCCTGGCGATGTCGATCGGAGAGAACCATTCGCCGCAATCGCTGCGCGAGTATATGGGCG
Organism: Mesorhizobium sp. M8A.F.Ca.ET.218.01.1.1; assembly: GCF_004791165.1. GTDB lineage: Bacteria > Pseudomonadota > Alphaproteobacteria > Rhizobiales > Rhizobiaceae > Mesorhizobium. The sequence goes on from NZ_SRUZ01000004.1 coordinate 135,709, forward strand.
ACGATTGACGGTCTGAATTGGTCCAAGCGAACGCCATTGCGGGGCGAATTCCGCCGCGCTAAGTCAGCAGGCATGACCAAAAAACTCGACATACTGCGTATCGCCATTGCCCAGCTCAACCCGACGGTCGGCGATGTCGCTGGCAATCTTGCCAAGGCGCGAGAGGCGAGGGCGGATGCTGCCCGCCAGGGCGCCGATCTCGTGCTCTACACCGAGCTTTTCCTCGCGGGCTATCCGCCGGAGGACCTGGTGCTGAAGCCGGCCTTCCTCAGGGCATGCGAGCGGGCGGCACAGGATTTTGCCGCCGATACCGCCGACGGTGGTCCGGGCGTCATCATCGGCACGCCGCTGAAGCGCAAGAGCGGCACGCATAATTCCATCGTCTTCGCCGATGGCGGCAAGATCATCGCCGAACGCTACAAGCTCGACCTGCCCAATTACGGCGAGTTCGACGAGAAGCGCGTTTTCCAGGCCGGGCCCGAGATCCAGGGGCCGGTCAACTTCCGTGGCGTGCGCATCGGTGTCCCGATCTGCGAAGACATCTGGGGCGAGGTCGGCATCTGCGAGACGCTGGCCGAAAGCGGCGCGGAAATCCTGCTGGTGCCGAACGGCTCGCCCTATTATCGCGCCAAGATCGACGTTCGCCACCAGGTCGTCATCAAGCAAGTCATCGAATGCGGCTTGCCGATGATCTATGCCAACCAGCTCGGCGGCCAGGACGAGCTGATCTTCGACGGCGCCTCCTTCGCCATCGGTGCGGACAAGACGCTCGCCTTCCAGATGAGCCAGTTCGAGGACGCGGTCGACGTCACCACCTGGAAACGTGCGGACAATGGCTGGGTCTGCTCGGAAGGACCGATGTCGAAAATCCCGGACAAGGAGGAGGCCGACTACCGCGCCTGCATGCTTGGCTTGCGCGACTACGTCAACAAGAACGGCTTCAAGAATGTGGTGCTCGGCCTGTCCGGCGGCATCGATTCGGCGATCTGTGCGGCCCTTGCGGTCGACGCGCTCGGCGAGGAGCGGCTGCGCGCCGTCATGATGCCTTACCGCTACACCTCGAAGGACTCGCTCAAGGATGCCGAGGACTGCGCCCGCGCACTTGGCTGCCGGTATGACATCGTGCCGATCTTCGAGCCGGTCGAAGGATTTTTGCACACGCTGACGCAGTTGTTCGAAGGCACCAAGGAAGGCATCACCGAGGAGAATTTGCAGAGCCGCGCCCGCGGCACCATCCTGATGGCGATCTCCAACAAGTTCGGCTCGATGGTCGTCACCACAGGCAACAAGAGTGAGATGTCGGTCGGCTACGCCACGCTCTATGGCGACATGAACGGCGGCTTCAATCCGATCAAGGACCTCTACAAGATGCAGGTCTATGCGCTGTCGCGCTGGCGCAACAGCCATGTGCCGCCGGGCGCGCTCGGGCCTTCGGGCGAGGTGATCCCGAAGAACATCATCGACAAGGCGCCGTCGGCCGAATTGCGCGAGAACCAGACCGACCAGGATTCGCTGCCGCCCTATCCGGTGCTAGACGATATTCTGGAATGCCTGGTCGAGAACGAGATGGGCGTCGACGACATCGTCGCGCGCGGCCATGACCGGGCGACGGTGACACGCATCGAACATCTGCTCTACATCGCCGAATACAAGCGCCGGCAGGCGGCGCCGGGTGTAAAAATCACCAGGAAGAATTTTGGCCGCGACCGCCGCTATCCCATCACCAACCGTTTTAGGGATCGTGGATAGGCGTCCTTTCGCCTGCTGAGCGAGAGTGCGCGATACCGCGGCGAGAGTGCCATCATGCCGGATTGTGAGATCAGCTTCGACCTGTCACGCATCGATTTCCGCGCGACCTCCGACCTGTTGATGGCGAGCTACTGGGGAGCTGGACGCAGCGATGCGTTTCATCACCGAGCCTTTGCCAACTCGTTCTGCGCCGCCGCTTACATCGCCGGCAAGCAGGTCGGTTTCGGCCGGGCGATCACCGACCGCACGGTATTCGCCTATCTCGCCGACATCATCATCTGGCCCGAGCATCGCGGGCAAGGCATCGGCTTGGGGCTGGTGCGGGCACTCATCGATCATCCTGAACTCAGCACCGTCTCGCACTGGAGCCTGTCGACCAGCGACGCGCATGGGGTCTATGAAAGACTGGGCTTCAAGGCATCGACGGATGGACGATACATGCGCCTCGATCGTGCGGTGTCTGCCGGGTAAGCAACGCGACGACGAGAGGCACCAGTCGCGACTGTTGCAAAATCGCCTCATCGGCTGGTCCAGCACTGCTTTTGGCCAGGCTTGCCTTGGCGAACGATCGAAGCGTCCCTATAACGACGTCTCCGCGATTCTCTTCAGGGAGGACCGAATGCCAGGATTTGACATCGTTATGCGAGGCCGCGAAGCCTAGGTCTGCGCCGGTGTTCCGAAATATCGGAACCATTCCGGACGCAGAAAAGGCATTTACCGCTGCCGGTCGCCGCCCATTGGGCGGGCGACCAACCATAGCCGAACCTCCGCATTCATGGGCAATTGCCCGGCGCGGTTTATCAATTTTCGACCTTACTGGGATCGGGCTCGTTTGCGCCCGAATGACATCATGGCTCGTTTTAAGATCGATTTGCGCGCCAGCGCCTTTCGCAGTGTTCTTGGGTTCACGCTCATCCATTGGCGGCGCCAGCCCTGGCGGCTTTCGCTGATCATGGGCGGTTTCCTGCTGTCGACGCTGGCCGACGTGCTGACACCGCTCTATTCCGGCCGGCTGGTCGATGCCGTCGCCAGCAGCGCCGGCGCGGACGCGATTGCCTGGAATGCCGCGATGACGGCATTCCTGATTCTGATGGCGCTGGCGCTCACCGGCGTCGTGCTGCGCAACCTTGCCTTCATGGCGATCGTCGAATTGACTCTGAAGATGATGGCCGACATCGCGGCGGACGCCTTCCATCGCGTCCAGCGCTTTTCCACCGACTGGCATGCCAACTCGTTTGCCGGCTCGACCGTGCGCAAGGTGACGCGCGGCATGTGGGCGCTCGACCTGCTCAACGACACCATCCTGATCGCGCTGCTGCCGTCCGTCGTCATGCTCCTCGGCTCGACGCTGCTGCTCGGCTGGTTCTGGCCGCTGATGGGCGCGGTGGTCGCGGCTGGCTCCGTGCTGTTCATCATGGTGACGGCGATGCTGTCGCTTGGCTATGTGGCGCCGGCGGCAAGGCTTGCCAACACGTGGGACACGCGCCTCGGTGGCTCGCTGGCCGACGCGGTGAGCTGCAACGCCGTGGTCAAGGGCTTCGGCGCCGAGGAGCGCGAGGAGCGCCGCCTCGCCAGGGTGGTTGCCAAATGGCGCGCCCGCACACGGCGCACCTGGGTGCGCGGCACCATTAACGGCACCACGCAAGGAGCGCTGCTGCTGGTCATGCGGGCCGCGGTGATCGGCCTGGCGCTGATGCTGTGGTCGTGGGGGCAGGCGAGCGCCGGCGATGTCGCCTTCGTGCTGACCTCGTTCTTCGTGCTGCAAGGCTATTTGCGCGATATCGGCACGCATATCCGCAATTTGCAGCGTTCGATCAACGACATGGAGGAACTGGTCGATTTCCAGTCCGAACCGCTCGGCATTGAAGATCGGCCCGGCGCCGGACCGATTGCCATCACGCAGGGCCACATCGCCTTCGACAACGTCACCTTTCACTACGGCAATCACCGGTCGCCGCTCTATCGCGACTTTTCGGTGGATATCGCGCCGGGTGAACGTGTCGGGCTCGTCGGTCACTCGGGCTCGGGCAAGACCACCTTCGTCAAGCTCATCCAGCGGCTCTATGACGTGAACGCGGGAAAGATCGTGATCGACGGCCAGGATATCTCGCAGGTCGCCCAGGCGTCGCTGCGCGGCCAGATCGCCATCGTCCAGCAGGAACCGATCCTGTTCCACCGTTCGCTGGCCGAAAACATCGCCTATAGCAGGCCAGGCGCCAGCCAAGAGGAGATCGAGCATGCCGCGAGACTGGCGAGCGCGCACGATTTCATCGCCAACCTGCCGAAAGGCTATGGCACGCTGGTCGGCGAGCGTGGCGTGAAACTGTCGGGCGGCGAGCGTCAGCGCGTGGCGATCGCCCGCGCTTTCCTGGCCGATGCGCGCATCCTGATCCTGGACGAGGCGACATCGAGCCTCGATTCGGAATCGGAGGTGCTGATCCAGCAGGCGATGGAACGGCTGATGGTCGGCCGCACGACGCTGGTCATCGCGCACCGGCTTTCGACGGTGAGGGCGCTCGACAGGCTGCTGGTGTTCGATCGCGGCAAGATCGTAGAGGAAGGCTCGCATGACGAGTTGATCCGCCTGAAGGGCGGCATCTACCGCCGCCTGTTCGAGCGCCAGGCGCTGGAACTGACCAAGGGCCTCATGGTCTGACCCGAGATGGCCTCCGGCTTAGGCTGGAGGCCATCTCCATCACGCGCTGCGAGACTTCCGAGCCCCTGTCACCCGGCTTATGCGGGCTGAGCAAATCCGCCTGTGAAGCCGTTTTTTCAGATATCGGGTTGCGATGTCTGTTTACGTTACCGACCGAGATTCGTTGCCTCTACTTTTGGTTGTTGTATGGTGCACAAGCAACCTAAACGGTCTTCGCAATGCATCTTGCTTCCGGAACTACTGGCGTGGAAAAGGTGGCTGCGCCATCGGTGCTGGAATCTCAGCATGGCTCGGTTCGGCCGCTCGCCGCCGAAGATCTCGAACGCGTCGCCGCACTCTTCCTGACGCAGTTTCGCCGGCGTCGCCGTCACCTCCTCGATCGCGCGATCGCGGAGACGGCCGAGTATATGAGAAAGATCTATCTTGACCCTGCCGGCCAGTCCGGTGAGAGCAGTGCCCTTGTCCAGATCAATCCGCAGGGCGATCTGGGTGGGTTCCTCGGCGTTCTGAAAACCCGTTACGAACTCAACGGAGCGGCATTGAATGCGGCGATCATCGGTCCGTTCATGGCCGACCCTGGCGCCGATCACGGCTCGGCCGGACCGCAATTGCTGCGCGCCTTGCATCAAGGCGAATTCGATCTGCAGCTGACGGATTCGGCCAACCGGGTATCCCTGGCCTTCGCGCGGCCGATGAAATACCAGCTCCTGCCGGTCCATTGTCTGGGATGGACCTATATCTTCCGGCCAGCCGCGATGGCGGCCGCCGCACTGCACCGCAAATGGCCCCGCCTGCCTCGCCTTGCACTCGAACCCTGCGCGAGGGCGTTCGATGCTCTCACGAAGCGAAGGTTCGAACCGCCCGTCCAGCCTTCATCGTCGCATCGGGTCCATGCCGAGCCGATCAACGCCGCGCAATTTGCCGAGCGGCTGCCAGCCCTCCTGTCGGATTACGCTCTTCGGCCGAGTTGGAGGGATGGCGAGCTGCCGCGGCTGCTCGCATTGGCGGCCGAGAAGCGGGCCGACGGCCCGCTTCATTTTGGCGGGACTTACGACGGGACCGGCAGAATGCTCGGCTGCTATGCCTTCTACGGTCAAGCCGGCGACATGGCGAACCTGTTGCAAATCCAGGCGTCCGGACCTCACTGGGGCGCGACGCTGGATGGCCTTGTCGCCGCAGCGCGGGATATGGGCCGCGTGGGCATCAGCGGGCAGACCCAGGGCAGGTTCATGTCCCACCTCTTCGGTTATAGGAATCTCATCTTCCGCTATGCCGGGGGGACGATGGTCCGCTCGCGAATCGCCGAGGTCACGGAGGCGGTCCGCTCCGGCGACATCGCTATCGGCGGCTTGATGGGCGACCGCTGGACCCGCCTCAGTTCCGACGACTTCGGCCGCTGATCGCCTTCGACTTATCTCTTCGGGGGCGCCGCCGGCCATGCGCGGCCTGAGGCGCGCCCCGGCCCGGTCTTTTCATTCCAGCCGCCATGTTCTATGTCTGCGGCAAGGTGCGGGGGCGCATCTTGTCAATCACAAAGGCATCCGGTACGCCCCGCTCATGACAGTTACCGTTCGTTTCGCCCCGTCACCGACCGGCCGCATCCATATCGGCAATGCGCGCACCGCTCTGTTCAACTGGTTGTTTGCCCTCAACAACAAGGGCCGTTTCATCCAGCGCTTCGACGACACCGACGTCGCCCGCTCGAAGCAGGAATTCGCCGACGCCATCCTTTACGACCTGCACTGGCTGGGCATTTTCCCGGATGCCACCGAGTATCAGTCGCGACGCTTCGAAATCTATGACGCGGCGGTCGAGCGGCTGAAGGCTGCGGGTGTCCTTTACGCCTGCTACGAAACGCCGGAAGAACTCGACCTCAGGCGCAAGGTGCGCCGCACGCGAGGCTTGCCGCCAGTCTATGGCCGCGAAGCACTGGCGTTGACGACGGAGCAGGTGGCCGAATATCAGGCCGACGGGCGCAGGCCCCACTGGCGCTTCCTGCTGCCCAATTTCTCCAGCGATCCGCTGCAGCCGGAGCGCACCGAGATCCACTGGGACGATCTGGTGCGTGGCGAGGAGACGGTGGATCTGGCTTCGCTGTCCGATCCGGTGCTGGTGCGCGAGGACGGCACCTATCTCTACACGCTGCCCTCCGTCGTCGACGATATCGAGATGGGCATCAGCCACGTCATCCGCGGCGACGATCATGTCACGAACACCGGCGTGCAGATCGCCCTGTTCAAGGCGCTGGGCGCCGAGCCGCCCGTTTTCGGCCACCACAATCTCCTGACCACCGTCTCGGGCGAGGGACTCTCGAAGCGCACCGGCGCGCTTTCCATCGAGAGCCTGCGCGAGGACGGCATCGAGCCGATGGCCGTCGCTTCGCTGGCCGTGCTGGTCGGCACATCGGAGAATGTCGCGGCCGCGCATGACCTGGCCGAACTCGCCGGCCATTTCGACCCGGCCGCGACCTCGAAATCGTCGTCCAAGTTCGACCCGGCCGAGCTGTTCGTGCTCAACCGGGTGCTGTTGCACCGTATGCCGTTCGCCGAGGCGCGGGACCGGTTGATGGTGCTGGGTATTTCCGGCGAACACGCCGAGCCGTTCTGGCTGGCGGTGCGCGGCAATCTCGACCGGCTGGCTGATGCGATTGCCTGGTGGCGTGTCCTGCGCGAAGGGCCGCAGGAGATGCCCGAATTTTCCGATGACGACCGCGATTTTCTCCACCAGGCACTCGATCTCCTGCCTGAGGAGCCGTGGAACGGGACGGTCTGGAAGGATTGGACCGGCAAGATCAGGGAAGCGACCGGCCGCAAGGGCAAGGCGCTGTTCATGCCGCTCAGGCTTGCCCTTACTGGACGGTCTTCGGGGCCGGAGCTTGCAGATCTATTGCCGCTGATGGGTCGGGAAGGAACGTTGGCCCGACGACCCTGACCTTACGCTGTTCCGGGGGCAGGGCCGAAACGGGCGATGTCACCGGCCTGGCCGAAAGACGTTTGATGGCTTCACGGTCGAGCCCGCCTTGCATGTTGGCCAGGGTCTCGGGGTCGGCACCCGGATCGGGCTTCGAGGGCGGTACCGGAACAGACGGCGCCGCGTCCGGTTCGGGCTGTGATTGTTGCTGGCTTGGCGAGTTGCCGCCAATGATCTGGAAATTCTGCGCGGCATTGCAGCCGCAAGCGGGTGGCCGCGACATGTTGGGCTGTTTGTAGAGATAGGCGGTCGGCAACTCGCCGTAGGGCCTGCCGGTGACCGATGACGTCATCGATGCCGAATCGTCGTCCATGCCGCGCGAATAGAAGACCTGCATCTCGGTACCGGGGCAGGCCGATTCGCAATTCTTCTGGTCGCGCTCGAAATCGCCGGCCGAGGCGGCGTTCGACATGGGGAAGAAATAGCCGTCGCAAGTGCGCACGCAACTGGTGTGGAATTCGCCGCCGCTGCCCGCAACGTCCGGAATGCCGGGCTGGTTCAGGACGCGGCTGACATCGCTTTCTTCGCCCGAATCGTCAGGCTGGTCCAAGGTATCGATCCGCCGGTTGTCGGCGCCGAAAAGCTGGTCGAAGAGGTTGGCATTGTCCCCATCTTCACGATTGGCTTCCTGCGGAGGCGCGCGACGGGGCCCCACCGCATCGTCACGGCAGTCATTGGCATCGAGCGCCGCCAGGATGCGGCCGCGGTCGCGGCGTGAGCCGCCGCCGGCGAGCTGGGCACGCTTGGCCTGTAGACTGTCGAGATTGGCGTTCATGCGCTCGATGGTGGCGTTCAGCCCGGCACACTGGTTGATGTTGCGTGAAAACAGCGAGAACCCGCAACCGGCGCTGCTCGCCTGACCGCGAGCCTTCGAGATCTGGTCGCGCTGCCTTTCGATCGCGGCGTCGTATTTCCGCACCAATGCCGGGCCTCCGCCACCGCCGCGTGAGGTCGCGGCGAGGTCAGCCTCCAGTTGACGGCAGACCCGCGAAGCGGCCTGCGGCTCGCTGACCGCCGCGCCGGACAGCAGGAGGCCGAGCAGCACGGCAGCATGCGCCTGCTTCAAACCTCCGCTTGCCATCCGCCTCGATCCCGCTTGCCAGTAATGGCCAAGGCTACGCCGTTCGCGGTTAATCGTCCATTTCGGAAGTCATCTTGTGTCGGCTGAAAAGCGGCGCGCATTCGATGGTGCCCGTCAGCCGCGGCAATGGGCATGGCCGGCCGTCAGAACTTGTAGTTCATCCCGATCCTGACGGTACTGAACGTATTGTCGAAGGTCGTATTGGAGTTGGGCGCGTAGTTGATCGTCTGGTCCCGCAGGTCGACATATCGATATTCGGCATTTGCCGACCAATGATCGGTGATTGCCTGCTCCAGCCCTGCGCCAATCGTCCAGCCAACGTTGGTGTTCTTTTCGGAATAGCTGTTGGCGGGTCCGTCGAGATATTGGTTTTCGACGCCTCCGAAAGCAAGGCCGCCAGTCCCGTAGACAAGGGTGCTGTCGAAAGCATAGCCCGCCCTGGCGCGGATCGTTCCGAACCAATCCACCTTGGTGTCGTAGACATCACCTCCGCCGACATTGATCTCGTCGGAATGTCCCTTGATATCGGCGCCCGAAATATCGGCCTCGATTCCAAGAACCGCGGAATTGACCTGGTAATTGTAGCCGATCTGGACACCGCCCAGAAAGCCGTCGGTGTCATAATCCTGCGTGCCCCGGATCGTTGGCGTGTTTGGCAGGTTGTAGGTCGCGTCTGTGCTGCCAAAACCATAGCCGAGATGCCCGCCGACATAGACGCCGGACCAGTCATGCACGGTCGGCTCCGACCCGATGGCGTCGGCGGCAAACGCCTCTGCGCCAGTCACAATCAGCATTGTCGAAGCGAGCAACAGGGCTCTCATGACATTCTCACGGCCTAGTCAGACGGCCTGACCATATCAAATTGATCCGTTCCGTGAAATCGGCATTCGTCCAGTGCGGGATTTCTCGGTTAAGAGTTGTGGGCTCGCAACACTTCATCCGCCCACGCGAGGCTGGATCAATCGGGTCGCGCGAGCCCGTTCAGTCCAGATTGGCGACGGCCTGCGCCTTGTGCGCGGCCTCGACCACGGCCAGCGCCGTCATGTTGACCACGCCGCGCGAGGTCACCGAGGGCGTCAATATGTGCGCTGGCTTGTCGGTGCCGAGAAGGATGGGGCCGACATGCAGGGCATCCATCATGGCGCGCAGCGCCGTCAGCGTGATGTTGGCCGAATCGAGGTTCGGGAACACCAGCAGGTTGGCTTCGCCCTTCAGACGTGAATGCGGATAGACGCGCTGGCGCAAATGTTCCGACAAGGCAGAATCGGCGTGCATTTCGCCATCGCACTGCAGTTCCGGCGCGATGCGCGCCAGAATGGCTGCGGCCTGACGCATCTTCAGAGCACTGGGCGAATCGCGCGAGCCGAAATCCGAATGCGACAGCAGCGCCGCCTTCGGCTCTATGCCGAAGCGCTGGATTTCCTCGGCCGCCAGCACGGTCATCTCGGCGATTTCGTCGGCCGTGGGGTCGACGGAGACGTGAGTGTCGGTGAGGAAGATGATGCCGCGCTGCGAGATCAGCATGGAAAGGGTCGACAGGTCCCGGTCCTTGATGCCGGTGCGCGGCCCAATGATCAGCGTCACATTGCGCAGATGCCGCTCGAAACGGCCTTCGAGGCCGCAGATCATGGCGTCGGCGTCGCCGCGCTTGAGCGCCAGCGCCGCGATCACCGTGTTGTCGGTGCGCACCATGGTGCGCGCGGCCTCCGTCGTCACGCCACGGCGGCCGGCGAGTTCGATCAGGAGGTCGACATAGTGGCGGTAGCGCGGATCGTCCTCCGGGTTGATCAGGCCGAAATCGACACCGGGCTTGATGCGCAGGCCGTAACGCTTCAGCCTGACCTCGATGACATGCGGGCGGCCGATCAGGATCGGCTCGGCTATGCCTTCCTCGAGCACAACCTGGGCGGCACGCAGGACACGCTCGTCCTCGCCGTCGGCGTAGATGACGCGCTTGGCGCTGGAAGCCTTGGCGGAGGAGAACACCGGCTTCATCACCAGGCCGGAACGGAAGACGAAGCGGTTGAGCTTGTCGATATAGGCGGCGAAGTCGGTGATCGGCCGCGTCGCGACACCGGTGTCGCAGGCTGCCTTGGCGACGGCCGGCGCGATGCGCAGGATGAGGCGCGGGTCGAAGGGCGAGGGAATCAGGAATTCGGGGCCAAAGATCGGCGTTTCGCCGGAGTAGGCGCGCGCGGCGACATCGGAAGGTTCCTCGCGGGCAAGGGCGGCGATTGCCCGCACCGCCGCCATCTTCATCTCCTCGTTGATGGCGCTGGCGCCGCAGTCGAGCGCACCCCTGAAGATGTAGGGGAAGCAAAGCACGTTGTTGACCTGATTGGGAAAATCGGAACGGCCTGTGCAGATCATGGCATCCGGACGCGCCGCGCGCGCCACTTCCGGCATGATCTCCGGATTGGGATTGGCCAGCGCCAGGATCAACGGCTTCGGCGCCATGTGCTGCAGCAGTTCCGGCTTCAACACGCCGGCGGCGGATAGCCCCAAGAACACATCGGCGCCCGGGAGGACGTCGGCCAGCGTGCGCGCCTCGGTTTCCTTCACATAAGGGTCTTTCCAGCGGTCCATCTCGTCGACACGGCCCTTGTAGGCGACGCCGAAACGGTCGGTGACCCAGATGTTCTCGACGCGCACGCCGAGCGAAACGAGCAGATTGAGGCAGGCAAGGGCGGCGGCACCTGCTCCGGAGGTGACGACCTTGATGTCCGAAATGGTCTTGCCGGCGAATTCCAGTCCATTGAGCACGGCGGCGGCGACAATGATGGCGGTGCCGTGCTGGTCGTCATGGAACACCGGTATGCTCATGCGAGCCTTCAGGCGTTCCTCGACCTCAAAACACTCCGGCGCCTTGATGTCCTCGAGGTTGATGCCGCCGAAGGTCGGCTCCAGTGCGGCGACGGTCTCGACCATGCGCTCGATTTCCGGCGCGTCGATCTCGATGTCAAAGACATCGATGCCGGCGAACTTCTTGAACAGGACCGCCTTGCCCTCCATCACCGGCTTGGAGGCAAGCGGCCCGATATTGCCGAGGCCGAGCACGGCCGAGCCGTTCGACACGACGCCGACCAGGTTGGCGCGCGCCGTGTAGTCGGCGGCAGTCGCCGGATTGTCGCGGATCTCGAGGCAAGGGGCGGCGACGCCAGGCGAATAGGCGAGCGCCAGGTCGCGCTGGTTGCCGAGCGGCTTGGTCGCCTGGATCTCGAGCTTTCCCGGCGTAGGATGCTTGTGGAAGTAGAGGGCGGCTTCGTCGAGGTCCGAACGTGCCGTTTTCTTGTTCTCGCCTTCCATGCGGCCGCTCCTCGAAACCTGCTTCGGGAGTCCTTTTAGCATGAGGCCAAGGTTTTTCGCGACGCTAATTGACGCGCCGGCGGCTTTAAATGCCGGCGCGTCAAAATCCATTATTTATCAGTTTGTTACGGATGTTTCATGCGAAATCAGGTTGCGCTGCTTCGCAGGCTCGCCGGTCAAAACGCGCTAACGTAGAGGCCTCCGTCGACGGGTATATTCTGTCCGGTCAGATAGCCGGCATGGACAGAGCACAGGAAGGCGCAGATCTGGCCGAATTCCTCCGGCGTGCCGAGCCGCTTGGCCGGTACGTCGGCGCTGATGCGGGTCTTGCGCGCCGCGGCCGCCTTGGGATCCTCCGGCGTGCCGGCCTCATGCGGGCCGCGCAGCCGGTCGGTGTCGAGCTTGCCCGGCAGCAGGCTGTTGATGGTCACGTTGCGCTCGATCACCGTGCGCGCCACGCCGGCAAGGAACGACGTCAGGCCGGCGCGCGCACCCGATGAGAGGTCAAGGCCGGGGATCGGGACGTAGACCGACAGCGAGGTGATGTTGACGATGCGCCCGAAGCCGCGCGCCGCCATGCCGTCGATGACCGCCTGCACCAGTTCGATCGGTGTCACCATGTTCTGGGTAACGCCTTCGAGGATTTTTCCACGATCGAGCTCGCGGAAATCGCGGAGCGGCGGCCCGCCATTGTTGTTGACGAGGATGTCGGGTTCCGGACAGGCGGCGAGCAACGCCTTTTGTACCTCCGGCTTCGAAACGTCGCCGACGACTTCCGTCACCGTCACGCCATGGCGTTGGCGCAGCTCCGCGGCGGTTTTGGCGACCAGCTCCGCATTGCGCCCATTGACGACGATGTCGCAGCCTGCCTCGGCCAGCGCCATGGCGCAGCCACGCCCGAGCCCCTTGCTCGAAGCGCAGACGATGGCCTTCTTTCCGCGGATACCAAGATCCATGACGATTTCTCCTTTGATTTGCCCGGCAGGCTAGCGCCAGCGCTGGACCAATCGCAACCGTCATACGGTTGTTGCATGAATCGGGGCATAGGCTGCTCGAAAGCAAGGGTGAATCCGATGTCAGGCCAAGGGCCCCGCACTTTCCGCAGCATGTTCATTTCCGATGTCCATTTGGGCTCGAAAGCGGCGAAGGCCGATTTCCTGATCGATTTCCTGCGCTACCACGATGCCGACATCATCTATCTGGTCGGCGATATCGTCGACGGCTGGCGCCTGAGGCGCAGCTGGCACTGGCCGCAAAGCCACAATGACGTCGTGCAGAAACTGCTGCGCAAGGCGCGCAAGGGCGCCTCGATCACCTATATCGCCGGCAATCACGACGAATTCGCCCGCCAGTTCCAGGGCGTGCATTTCGGCGGCATCGTCGTGGCCGACCGCGCCATCCACGAAACCGCCGATGGTCGGCGACTGCTGGTCATCCATGGCGACCAGTTCGATACCGTCGTCCACAACCAGCGTTGGCTCGCTTATCTCGGCGACCATGCCTATGACGCCGCCATGCAGGTCAACCGGGTGATCACGCGGTTGCGTCAGCTGCTCGGCCTGCCTTACTGGTCGTTTTCGTCCTGGGCCAAGGTCAAGGTCAAGAAGGCCGTGAACTTCATCGGCTCGTTCCAGACGGTGCTCAGCGAGGAAGCGCGACGCTCGCATGTCGACGGCGTCATCTGCGGGCACATCCACCATGCCGCCATCGAAAGCTATGGCGACGTGCAATACATCAACACCGGTGACTGGGTGGAGAGCTGCACCGCCGTGGTCGAGCATTTCGACGGCCGCATGGAGATCCTGACCTGGGCGCATGTGCTGCCTGAGGCGCCTGACGAGCCCTTCATCCCGATGCTGATCGAGGACAGGGTGGTGCAGGCCGCCTGAGGCGGAAGCCGGCCCTGTACTTTCTGGTGTTAATCGACTGGTCCAGCCGGTTTCGCCCGGTTTTTCCTCATGTTAAGGATCGGCTTGCGCTGCTCGCCGGTCGTTGAGCGCAGCGTCATTGGATCGATTCATGCCGCTGCCGCCGCTTTCGCCCGAACAACTCGTGAAGCCGAGCCGTTTTGAGCTGCGCATGAGCCTCATCTTCGGCACGTTGTTCATATCGCTTGGCACCCATTTGCCCTATTTCCCGCTTTGGCTGCAGGCCAAGGGGTTTCACGCCGAGCAGATCGCCGTCATCCTTGCGGCGCCCATGTTCCTGCGCGTGGTGACGACACCGCTGCTGACCACGCTTGCCGATCGTGCCAGGGACCGCGCCGATGTCTATGTCGTGCTCGTCGCGGCCTCGTTGCTGTTGTCCGCGGGGTATTTCCTGACGCCGACCTACGCGACGGTGCTGGCGGTGTCGTTGCTGCTGACCATTGTCTGGACCCCGCATTCGCCGATCGCCGATTCGCTGGCGCTTTCGGGCGTGCGCCGCTTCGGATCCAACTATGCGGGCATGCGCAAATGGGGATCGATCTGCTATCTCCTGGCCAACGTCGCGGGCGGCTTCATCCTGGCGGCTACTGGTCCCCGGGCCGTTCCGGTGATCATATTCCTTGCCCTTGGCGCGGCACTCGCCGCAGGCCTGATGGCGCCGCGCCTGGGGAAGCCGCGCAAGGCCTCGCCGCTGTCGGCGGCGGAAATCCAGCAGGCGGCGCCGGGCCTGTTCAATGCCTATTTCCTCTATTTCACGCTTGGTGTCGGCATCATCACCGCCAGCCACGCCTTCCTTTATGGCTTCGTCTCGATCTATTGGAAATCGATCGGCATCAGCGATTCCGTCGTCGGCCTGCTATGGGCATGGGGGGTGGTGTCCGAGGTCTGCATGTTCCTGTTTTTCAATCGAATATTCGCCTCCGTACCCGTCGTCCGGGTCATGCTCATTGCCGGCATCGGCTCGATCGTGCGTTGGATCGCCTTTCCGCTGGTGTGGCCGCTCGGCCTTGGCGTCGGCGGCTTTTTCGCAGTGCAGTCGCTGCATTCGGTGTCTGTCGCAATGGTGCTGATCGGCCTGCAGAAGATGATCGCCGAAACCGTCTCAGAAGAACGCACGGGCGCCGCGCAAGGCATCGCCTATTTCTTCAATGGCTTCTTCATGGCCGCCGTCACGCTTGCCTCCGGTCCGCTCTATGACCGTCTCGGCGTCGATGGCTTCCTGGCGATGATCCCGATCGCGATCATTGGCCTCGTGCTGATCGGGCTTGCGGCGCGCTCAGCCCCACAGCGCCCGGTCCGGGGGTGAGACGAGCGATCCCTGGTAGACGAGACCCGGCACACGATCCCGGGCAAGCAGCAGCGGGCCGTCGAGGTCGACGAAATCGGCTCCTTGCGCGAGCAGAACGGCCGGCGCCATTGCCAGCGAGGTGCCGACCATGCAGCCGACCATGACGCCGAAACCCAGCTCACGAGCGCGGTCGCGCAAGGTGAGCGCCGCCGTCAGCCCGCCGGACTTGTCGAGCTTGATGTTGACGGCATCGTAGAGCCCGACAAGCGCTTCGAGGTTCCCTGCTTCATGAATGCTCTCGTCTGCGCAGGTCGGCACTGGATGCGCGATGTGGCGCAGAATGCCGTCACGGCCCGCCGGCAGCGGCTGCTCGATCAGGGCGATGCCCTGTTCGGCGGCAAAGGCGAGGTTCGCGACGATATTGTCGTCGGTCCAGCCTTCATTGGCATCGAGGATCAACCGGCTCTCGGGCGCGGCCTGTCTCACCGCCCGGATGCGGGCGATGTCGTTGTCGCCGCCGATCTTGACCTTGAGCAGCGGCCGGCCGGCGTTGGCGCGGGCCTGCGCCGCCATCGCCTCGGGTTCTCCGAGCGACAGCGTGTAAGCGGTTTCGAGCCGATGCAACGGGTCCGGCCAGATTGCGTTCGCCACCGGATTGCCGCTGATCTTGGCTTCAAGATCCCAAAGGGCACAGTCTACAGCGTTGCGCGCCGCCCCGGCAGGCATTGCGTCGAGCAGGGCGATGCGGTCCATCCCGCCGGCGATCCGGTCACTCATCGCCTGGATCGCGTCATGGACACCAGCCATGGTCTCGCCATAGCGCCTGTAGGGAACGCATTCGCCACGCCCGCTATGGCCACCCTGGCTGATCGTGCAGGTGATGACCTCGGCCTCGGTCTTGGAGCCGCGCGAAATGGTGAAGGTCCCGGCGATCGGAAAACGCTCGGCCTCGACCGAAATGACACGCGCCATATTTTTCTGCTCCGGCTATGCGAGAAGGGTTGTCGGCAAATCGACAAGGTCGGACCCATCAGGCTAAACAGGACGCCATGTTGACCATCGGTAAACGCGACGCAAGCGGTACGACCGCCTCGGGGGCTGATCACGACCCGCGCGTGGCGGTCGGCGAGGAGGGTGGCGTCCTCGGCTGCGCGTTTTCCGGAGTCTGGACGACACGGACCGTGGCGCTGATCGACGCCGAGATGCGCAAGATCGAGAAGCGAAGCGGTTTCAAGACGTTGGCGCTCGATCTTTCGAAAATCGAGAAGATCGATACCGCCGGCGCCTGGCTGATCGACCGGCTGGTCAGCGTCTTCGAGAAGAAGAATGTCGAGGTCCGGCTGCAAGGCCAAAGTGACGTCGCTTCCATATTGCTCGAAGCAGTCGGCGAAGCCGTCCGGCGCGAGCCCGAATCCGGACCGGCGCGGCCGCCCAACATTGTCATTCGGGCGCTGGAGGCGGTTGGCCGGCGCGTCTACGAGATGCGCGACGATTTCCTCGCCTCGATGAACATATTGGGCGCCACCATCCGCGGCGCGCAGATGAAGCTCGGCCGCGGCCATGCGGTCAACCCGGCAGCGATCTTCAACCAGATCGATCGCATGGGCGTCGGCGCTATCCCCGTGGTGGTGCTGATGTCGGCGATCGTCGGGGCCATCGTCGCCCAGCAGGGCGCCTATCAGCTCAGTTATTTCGGCGCCGACATCTTCGTCGTCGATCTCGTCGGCGTGCTGATCCTGCGTGAACTCGGCGTGCTGATGACGGCAATCATGATCGCCGGCCGCTCCGGCAGCGCGATCACTGCCGAAATCGGCTCCATGAAGATGCGCGAGGAGGTTGATGCGCTGAAGGTCATCGGCCTCAATCCGATCGGCGTCCTGGTCTTTCCGCGGCTGGTTGCCCTGGTGATCGCCTTGCCCTGCCTGACGATCATCGCGAATTTTGCCGCACTTGGCGGCGGCATTGTCGCCGCCTGGCTTTACTCCGATATCCCGCCCGCTGCCTTCATCGACCGGTTGCGTGTCGCAATCGATCTCAGCACGATTTTCGCCGGCCTGATCAAGGCGCCGTTCATGGCCATGATCATCGGCACGATCGCCTCCGTCGAGGGCATGAAGGTTGGCGGCAGCGCCGAATCGCTCGGCCAGCACGTGACCGCTTCGGTGGTGAAGTCGATCTTCGTCGTCATCATCCTCGACGGGCTTTTCGCCATGTTCTACGCAGCGATCGAGTTCTGACAAGATGGCGAAGGGCAATGGGGTCGAGGTGAAGGACGAGGTCGACAGCGAAATCGTCCTTTCGGTGCACGACGTCACCGTTGCCATTGACGACAAACTGATCCTCGACAAGCTGTCGCTCGACATCACGCGCGGCGAAATACTGGGGTTCGTCGGGGCCTCGGGCGCCGGCAAGTCCGTGCTGTTGCGCACCATTCTTGGGTTGATGCCCAAGCAGTCGGGAACAATCAAACTGTTCGGCGTCGACGTCGACAAGGCAAGCGACATCGAGCGGTTGCGCATAGACATGCGTCTTGGCGTGTTGTTCCAGCATGGTGCGCTGTTTTCGGCGCTGACCGTGATGGAGAACGTGCAGGTGCCGATGCGCGAATATCTCGACCTGCCGAGGAAGCTGATGGACGAGCTGGCACTGCTCAAGATCGAGCTGGTCGGGCTGCCGCCGGATGCGGCGCAGAAGTTTCCCTCCGAACTCTCCGGCGGCATGATCAAGCGCGCCGCGCTTGCCAGGGCGCTGGCGCTCGACCCCGACATCGTCTTTCTCGACGAGCCGACGTCGGGCCTCGACCCGATCAGCGCGGCCGAGTTCGACGAACTCGTCGTCAAGCTGCGCGACACCATGGATCTGACCGTCTACATGGTGACCCACGACCTCGATACGCTGTTTACAGCCTGCGACCACGTGGCGGTGCTGGGCAAGAAAAAGGTCCTGGTCGAAGGCACTATCGACGACATGCTGAAGAGCGAGGAACCGTGGGTGAAATCCTATTTCCGCGGAAAACGCGCACGGCAACTTGATCTTGCCGCTCGTGCATAGCCATAAGTGAAGCAATGGAAACCAGAGCCAACTACGTCATTGTCGGCATTTTCACGCTGGTTGCGATCCTGGCGGCTTTCGGCTTCGTCTATTGGACGGCCGCGATCGGCGACAGGGGCGAGACGACGCTGCTGCGGGTGCGCATTCCGGGCTCGGCCTCTGGTCTCGGCCGCGGCAGCTTCGTGCTGTTCAACGGCGTCAAGGTTGGCGACGTCAAGCGTGTCTATATCGACGTCGACAATCCGACTGTCGCCATCGCCGACACCGAGATCGACCGGATGACGCCGATCACCAAGTCGACGCAGGCCGATATCGGCCTTGCCGGCCTTACCGGGCAGGCCAATATCGAGCTCAAGGGCGCCGACCCCAAGGAAGTGAAGCTGCTCGACCAGGCTGAAAAGGAGGGCAAGGTTGCCGAGATTATCGCCAATCCTTCGGCCGTGACCAATCTGCTGCAGACGGCGCAGAACATCTTTACCCGCGCCGACAAGGTGCTGACGGAGCTGGAGGGCTTCACCAAGGATGTCCGCGGGCCGCTGACGCAGACCGTGCAGAACGTACGGACGTTTTCCGATGCACTGGCCAGGAATTCCGACGGCATCGACAAGTTCTTGTCCGCCGTCAGCGCGCTGTCCGATGAGCTGAAAGGCGTTTCAGGCAAGCTCGACGGCACGTTGAAGGCAGCGGAGGGCCTGCTCAATGCCGTCGACAAAGACAAGATCAAGAGCATCGTTGCCAATGTCGACACGGTGACGGGGAACCTCAAGGAAACCTCGCGGCAGCTGGATGGCGTGATCAAGAACGTCGATACGGCTGTCGGATCGGTCAACGACTTCGCCAAGCAGACGCAAGGCACGCTGGCCAAGGTCGATGGCGTACTCGACGGCATCGACCCGGCGCAGGTGCGCCAAGCGCTCGCCAACATCCAGAAGGCCAGCGACAACGCCAACAAGGCGGCTGCCGATATCGCTGAGGTGACCGGCAAGATCGCCAATCGGGCCGACGACATCGACCAGACAATCAAGGACGCCAGGCAATTGGCGCAACGGCTCAACGACGCCTCGGTGCGGGTCGACGGCATCCTCGCCAAGGTCGACAAGCTGCTCGGCTCGGGTCAGGCCGACGGCGTGATGGCCGACGCAAGGGATACGCTGAAATCCTTCAAGCAGGTCGCCGATACGCTGAACGCCCGCCTTGGGGTCATCACCGACAATCTGGCGCGCTTCTCGGGCCAGGGGCTGCAGAATGTCGAGGCGCTGGTGCAGGACAGCCGCCGCTCGATCAACCGCATCGAGGAGGCGGTGACGGATCTCAGCCGCAATCCGCAGCGCATCCTTTCGGGTGGCGAGGGCGAGGTTCGTCAGTTCGACGGCAGGGCGCGGCGTTGACTTCGGCGCCGCCCCGCCGCAAGAACAGTGCTCGTGAATGCGGGTTTGATCTTACGATCGGGGACAGCGGGGATCACGCGTGGCGTTGAGTAGGCTTGGAACAGGCGGGTTGAAATCAGCTGCGCTGCTGGCTGTCCTGGCGGTTGCCGGTTGCGCGGCTCTCGGCGGCAAGCCGGCACCGCTCGACACGTTCGAACTGTCGGCGCCATCGGTCGACGCGCATGGCCATAGCCGCAAGCAAATCCTGATCGCCCAGCCTTCGGCGTTGAAGGCGCTGGACAGCCAGAACATCGTCATCAAACCCTCCGACCGCTCGATCCAGTATCTGAAGGGCGCGCAATGGGCCGACCGCCTGCCGCTGATCGTGCAGGCGCGGCTGGCCGAGACGTTCCAGCGCTCGGGCAGCTTTGCCGGCGTCGGCAAGCCGGGCGAGGGGCTGGCGATCGACTATCAGGTGATCGTCGAGGTCCGGTCCTTCGAGGTCCGCGTCAATGGCGGCGAACATGCCGAGGTCGACCTGTTCGTGCGCCTGCTCAACGACCGCAACGGCGAAGTGAAGGCTTCCAAGAACTTCACCGCATCCGCACCCGTATCAGGCAGCGGCAACCCGGCCTATGTCGGCGCGCTCGACGCGGCCTTCGGCGATGCGGCCAAGCAGATCGTCCGCTGGACCGATTCGGTGATCTGAGCGCCAGACGCGCAGGAGTTCCATCTTTCGGGCTACGGACGGTCGAAGACGTCCGGCCGCAGCTTTCCAGTCTTCATCAGGTGCTGCAGGGTGTAGGTGACGGACAGCGCATCGTCTAGCGCGTCATGCCCCTGCAATGGCGGGTGTTCGACGCCGTAATATTGCGCAAGCTTGTTGCTCGGTGTCCTTGCCAGGTCCTCGATCGGCATGCCGGCCGCGATCAGCAGTTTCACGGCGTTGTCGAACCGGGTGGCCGGGATGGGCGGCTTGATGCCCGCGACATAGCAACTGATGGCGATCATGTTCAGTTCGTCCTTGCCCCAGGACCAGAACCGAGCTCCATCGGAAAACCGATCGACGCCGGCAAGGGCTTCTTCCAGCCCGACGCCTTCGGCCTCGATGATTTCTTCGGTGATGCCGGTCAGCCCGGTGAAGAACGGATCGAGCGCGTATCTCTCGCCGAATCAGTCTTTCGGCGGGATGTAGGCCTTGTGCGTGCCCAGCACGGGGAAGTCGCCTTCGAGGCCGAGCCTTGCAGCCCCGATCTGGGCGATGACCGGATCCGGGTCATGGGCCGCGCACCAGTATCTGCGTTGTGAGCCCTCAAGGCAGAGAAACTCGCAGTCGAAGATGATTGCCGTCTTCACAAGTCAGTATCCGGTTCCGGAAAAGCGAGACCAAACCCGGATGCGTCTTCCAGGTGCGAGATCAGTCCCTTCAAGAAAAAAGGCGGGAGACAAATCCCCCGCCTTTTTCGTTTTGGCTTGGCGACCGCTTAGTGCAGGCGGCCGCTGGCATGGGCCAGCATGGTGTAGACCTTGCCGGTGTCCGACGTGAGATAGGTCTGCGCCATGATGTTGTCGCGGTCGTTGCGCGAGACATCCTTGAGCAGCTTCTCGAAATCGTCGCAATAGCGGTCGACGGCGGCGCGGAATTCGGCCTCCGCCTGGTACTTGCGGCGGATTTCGTCGAACGTCTGCTGGCCTTTCAGCGTGTAGAGCCTGCGCGTGAACACGTCACGCTCGCCACGACGGTAGCGGTTCCACAGCTCGATCGAGGCATCGTGATCGATGGCCCGCGCGATATCGACGGACAGCGAGTTCAGCGATTCCACGACATGCAGCGGGGAACGCTGGGCAGGGGCCGGGCGCGGTGCTTCCGCGGGCGCTTGGGGGGCCGCCGGCCTGAGGTCGGCATCGTTCGACGCGGCGGTCAGCAGATCACGCACCCAGCCGCCTTGCGGCGCGCGGGCACCGGCGTCAGCGGCACGCTGGCGTGGTGCTGCCTCCGCCGGACGCTCCAGATCGAGCGTGCCGCGCAGTCCCGCGCCGCCCAGCGGTGCCTGCGGCGGGCGCAGATCCGCCTGCTGCGGTGCCGGAGCGCGACGGGGCGGCTCGGTGGCGCGTGCCGCCGGTGCCTGCGGCGCCGGACGCAAGGGACGCGGTTCCGAGGAGTCGCCGCCACGACCGGATTTCGCAACGATATCCGAAAGTTCCTTCAAGGCGTTGATCTGCTCGGAAACGGCGCGGCGGATGGCCGAGGTCGATTCCTTGGCCTCTTCCGGCATCTCGATGACGCCTTTCTTGAGCTCGGCGCGGGTGAGGTCGAGCTCGCTCTTGATCGAGCCCGCCGTGCGCCGCATCTCCTCGGTGGCATCGGCGAAGCGCTTGGTTGCCGACTCGACGACCTCGGTGATGGCGTTGCGGATCTTGTCGGCCGATTCCAGCGTCTTGCCTTCGGCGTTCTGCAGCGTCTGGCCGACGAGGTTTTCGAAAGAACGCATGACCCTTTCGAGATCTTCCGACTTCTTGACCAGGCCAACGGCGAGATCCTCGAGCGACGACTGTCTTTCCAGCGTGTGTTCGAGGTTGCTCTGGGCCGAGCTCAGGAGGTCCGAGGCGCCGGCGAGCAGGCGGCTGTGTTCGTCGAACTTGGTGGCGATCGAGGCGACCTCACGCAAGGTCGACGACGACAGTTCCGTCAGCCTTGTCGTGTTCGAATCGACCAGACGCGCCGAGCTGGCAAAGGTCTGCGCCGCCTTTTCGGTGGTTGCCGCGAAGCTTTGCGTGCTGCCGGTCAGACGTTGGTCGACCTCGCCGAGGTTGACCGCGGCCTGCTCGATCAACTGACCGAGCTGCGAGCTGGACTTGGTCATCCGGCCGATGAGATCGGCGACGCTGTCGGACAGCGACGAACGGGCGCCTTCGACCGCCGACAAGGTTTCGGCGGTGCGGCTGGCCAGCGCGTTGACCAGCGTCGCATTCTCGCTGCGCAGCTTCTCGGCCGCGCGTTCGGTGACCTCTTCCATGCTCTTCTGCAGGTCCGAGCCGCCCTGGGCGAAGCGCTCGACCAAAGGCCGCGCGGTTTCGTCGAGGATCTTCGACATCTCGGCGGACCGCGCCGCGAGCATGGTGTTGAGCTCGCGGGTGTTGGCGCCGATCGTCTTGGCGGCATCGTTGGTGCTCTGGCCGATATGCTGGCCGACCGCGGTGAAGGTCTCCGCGATCACATTGGCACGCGTTACGAGTTGCGCCTCGGCGGTCGATATCTGCTCGTTGAGCTTCTGGCCCATCGTCTCGGCCGTGTAGGCGAGCCGGTTTTCGACGCCGGCGATCTGCTCTTCGACACGGGCGGCCGCGGCCGCCGCGCTCGATGCAAGACGCTCGTCGGCGCCGGCAAGCGCCTGCTCGATTTCGCGCGCATGCACGGCCAGTTCCTGACCGGTCTGGCGGGCACGATCGGCGACCCTCTGCTCGGTGCTGGCGAAGGCGCCGACAATGGTCTGCGCATGCTCGCCGATCGTCGAGGTGCTGTCGGCGATGCGCGAAACCAGGCGCTGGTCGGCGTCGTCGAAGATGCGGGCGATTTCGGACGCCCGGCTGGACAGCGCATCCGAACCCTCGGCGATGCGCGAGACCAAATGCTGGTCGGCGGCGTCGAAAATGCGGCCAAGGTCCGACGCGCGGGCGGCGAGCGCCTCGGCGGATTCGCCGATGCGCATGCCGAGCCGCTGGTCGGCGCTTTCGAAGTTGCGCAGGATGTCGCCGGCGCGGGCGGCCAGCGATTGCGCCGTTTCCACGGCCCGGGCGACGAGCTTCTGGTCGGCCGCGTCGAATGTGCCGGCAATCTCGCTTGCGCGGGCGGCCAGCTGATCCGCAGTCTCCTGGGCACGGGCGGCGAGCTTTTGGTCCGTCATGTCGAAGGTGCCGGCGATCTCGCCAGCGCGAGCGGCGAGCTGATCGGCGGTTTCATGGGCGCGGGCCAGCAGCGAGCTGGACGTGTCGTCGGCGCGGGCGAGCAAGGCGTTCGACGTATCTTCCGCGCGGGCGTGGAGGCGACGATCGGCCTCCTCGAAGGTGCGGGCAATGTCTTCGGCCCGTGCCAGCAGGGCGGCGGACGTCTGTTCGGCGCGCTCGGCGATCTTGCGATCGGCGTCGCTGAAGGCCGCACCGGCCTGCTCGTGCAGCGTGCTGGTGACTTCCAGGACCTTTTCGCGCAAGGCGCCGGCGACGAAGACCGCGCTCTTCTCGAGGACGCTGCGGACGTTGTCGACACCAGTCGACAGGGCGCGCTCCATGGTGCCGGCGCGTTCCTCGATGATGCCGGTCTGGCGGCTGAACGCCTGCTCGATCTTGTCGACATCGGCGGCGATGGCGGCGGAAATGTCCGTGCTCCGGGCCGCAATCTGGTCGATATGGCCGGACAGCGAGCGATCGACGTCCTTGCGGGTCTCGGCGAGCTTGCCGAGATCATCTTCCAGCGCCCGGCTGAGCATATTGCGGCCTTCGGACAACTTGCCGACATGCCCGGCGATGATGTCGTCGATATCGCCGCGGCTTTCGGTCAGCCTCTGCAGGTCGGCTTCGAGAGCGCGCTTGAGAATGTCGCGGCCCTCGGCGAGCTTCTCGACCTGGCCGGCCACCAAGCCGTCGATGCTGGAGCGGCTCTCGGCCAGCTTGGCGAGATCGGCCTCCAGCGCACGCTTGAGGACATCACGGCCTTCGGCGAGCTTCTCGACCTGACCGGCGACCAGCCCGTCGATGCTGGAGCGGCTCTCGGCTAGCTTGGCAAGATCGTCTTCGAGCGCCTTCGACAAGGTCGAACGCTCCTGGACAAGCCGTTCCGCGTGATTGTTGACGTGGCCGCTAACGGTCAGCAGGTCCGCCTCGAGCGCTCTCGACAAGGTCGAACGATCCTGGGCGAGCCGCTCGGTGTGGCTGTTGACGTGGCTGCCGACAGTTTCGAGGTCGGCCTCAAGCGCCTTCGACAGTGTCGAACGCTCCTGGGCAAGTCGGTCCGAGTGGCTGTTGACAAGGCTGTTGACGGTTTCGAGATCGGCCTCCAGCGCGCGGGCGAACTGGGCGCGGTCGTCGACCAGTTTCTGGGACTGGTCGGTAACGGTGTTCCTGACCGTGTTGAGGTCGGCCTCCAATGCGCGGCGCAGGATGTCGCGACCTTCGGCGAGCTTCTCGACCTGGCCGGCGACCAGCCCGTCGATGCTGGAGCGGCTTTCGGCCAGTTTCGCGAGATCGTCCTCCAGCGCTTTCGACAAGGTCGAGCGATCCTGAACCAGCCTGTTCATGTGGTCGGCGATGACGCTGTTCACGTTCTGCAGATCGGCTTCCAGAACGCGCGAGAGCTGCCCGCGATCCTCGGCAAGTTTGTCCGACTGGCTCGATATGACGTTCTTGATGGTGTTGAGGTCGGATTCCAGCGCACGCTTGAGAATGTCGCGGCCTTCAGCGAGCTTCTCGACCTGGCCGGCGACCAGCCCGTCGATGCTGGCGCGGCTTTCGGCCAGCTTGGCGAGGTCGGCTTCAAGCGTCTGCGACAGCAGCCCGCGGTCTTCCGCCAGGCGTCCCGAATGGCTGTCGATCAGGCCGCGTATGCCCGACAAGTCGCTTTCGAGCGAACGGCCGAGCTGCGTGCGGTCTTCGGCCAGTTTCGCCGAATGCGCCTCGATCAGGTTCTTGATACCGGCAATGTCGTTTTCCAGCGCCTTGGCGAGCACCGCGCGGCCCTCGGCGATTTTCTCGACCTGGCCGGCGACAAGGCCGTCTATGTCGGCGCGGCTGTCGGACAATTTGCCGAGATCAGCTTCCAAAGCGCGCGACAGGATGTTGCGGCCTTCAGCCAGTTTTCCGACATGTCCGGCGACCATTTCATCAATGATCGTACGAGCTTGCACCAATTTACCAGAGTCTTCGTTGAGGGCCAGAGAGAGCCGGTTGCGGCCTTCTTCCAGCCTTTCGAGGTGGCTGCCGAGCGACGCATCGATGGCGGCGCGCGATTCGTTGACCTTGCGCAGGTCTTCTTCGAGCGCACGCGCTATCAGGCTGCGGCCTTCGGCCAGCTTCTGCACCTGGTTGGTCACCGCGGCATCGATGCCGGCGCGGCCCTCGGCGAATTTCGCCAGGTCCGCCTGCATGGCTTCCGCCATGCGCTCGCGGCTCTCGGAAAGCTTGCGGCTGTGGTTTTCGACGGCTTCCTCGATACCGACGCGGGCGTCGGCAAGTCTCTGGATGTCGGCGTCGAAGGAGCGCGACACGACGTGGCGGGCTGCCTCCATGCGGCCGGCGAAATCGCTGGCGCGCGCTTCGAGCATGGACGAGGTCGAGGTGACGATGTCGGCCATGTCGGCGCCGATCTGGGTCTTGCCCTGATCGATCATGGCCGACAGCGTGTCCTTGCTCTCGGCGAAGGTGTGAGCGATTTCACGGGCACGCTCGACCAGCGTTTCGTTGATCTGGCGGGCGCGGGCTTCCAGCGCTGCATTGAGCTTCTGCGTGCCGGTATCCAGCGCTTCGGCGCGGGTCTGGAATTCGCTGATCAGCGCCTGGCCGCGTTCGGCCAAGGTGCGCTCGATGCCGTTGAGGCTGGCTTCGAACTCGGAATTGAGGGTGCGCGCGGCGCCGCCGAGCAGCGACACCATGCCGGTGGTGCGGTCGTCGAGCAGGTCGGTCAACGAGCGGGTCAAGCCGTCCGTGGTGTCCGTCAGCTTGGCGATGCGGGTATCGAGCAGGCTGGCGAACGCCTCGCCGGAGGTCGAAAGCCGGTCGGTGATGTTGTCGAGCCGGCCTTCGACCGAGTCGAAGATCGACATCGAGCTTTCATTGATGCGGTCGATCAGCGTGTCGCCGGAATTGGTGATCGTCATCGACAGCTTGGTCGACGCATTGAGGATGCTGTCGCGGATGATGTCGCTTGCCGCGCCGATTTCATCGCGCAAGGTCTCGTGCGCGCCGGAGATCGAGGCGCGGACACGTTCGGCATGGGAAACCACGGCTTCGCGTTCACTGCCCAGCCCATCGACCAGCGACCGAATCCGGGTTTCGTTTTCCGAATAGGAGCGTTCGATCTGGTTGACCTCGCTGTGGACCAGCGTTTCCAGCTCCACGGCACGGGCAAGCGTGCGTTCGATGCCCTCGCCCATGGCGGCCACCTCGCGGCGGACGGCCTGGCCGATCATCATGACGCGATCCTGGGCCATGTTTTCCGGCTCGGTCAGGCGGAAGGCCACTTCCGTCATCGATTGCGCGGCGATGCGCATGTCCTGGGCGCGGCGGATCATCGCCGCGAAGGCCCAGAACAGGATGACGGGCACGATTGCCGCGACCGCGAGGCCGATCAGTTCGGGGCGGGCGAAAAACTGGTCCAGCGTGCGTATCCGCCAGATGCCCGGTCCAAAAAGCAGGTTGGCCAGTCCGCCGGCGCCCGCTATCCAGGCGAGCGAGACAAAGGCGATGACCCAGTAGATGGTGTTGGAGGCGCGCCTGTTCAGGCTGTGCAGAAGGGTCTTGTAATCTTTCTGGCGATCGTCGTTGGCTGGCGCGAAACCAGCGGGCTGGCCACCATTGCGCGTCTCCACCGGGCGAAGTTCGGCCGGCTTGGCCTTCGGCGCGGGCTTCGCGGCCTGAGCCTGATTGACGACGGGCGCCGGCTGCTGATTGCGTCCCTCGCGTGCCAACTCGTCGGCGGCCTGCGATATCTGCGCTTCCAGATCTTCCATCGAAGCCGCGATATCGAGGTCGCCGCTGTCGGTATCGCTGCTCAGGTCGAGATCGAGCGCTTTTTCGAGTTCCCTGGCTACGTCGCTGTCGAGAGTTCTGGTCGTTGTTGGTTTCTTCGCCATGCCTTCGCTACCCTGTACTAGCTGCCGCGGGGGCTTATTAATTCTGGTTATCTTACCCCCGCGCAGGAGGCTGAAAATGGACCCTCGTATCGTAATGACACAGGGGGGTAAAGAAAACATGCATTCCGCGGGATACGTAAAACTTTAAATATAAGGTTAACGGAACCGTGATTTGGGCGCCGTTTTCGCAACATTTTTCCCGGCCATTCATTAACCCGTTGTCCACTGGAATCGCCTAGTTTTTCAGGCGGCCGAAGAAAATGGAGTTCGAGTTCATGCGTGGCGAAAGCGGCATTGCCTTCTCAATGCCCGGGGGCGACGTATCGGGAACGAGGCAGTCCCGGCCGGTCGATTTGGCACACCTTGCCCGGCAAACGATGGGCGACCGCGCCCTTGAGCAGGAGGTGCTGGCGCTGTTTGTACAGCAGGCATTGGCGGTGCGCGACAAAATAGTCGATGCCGACATCAAGGACCGGCTGCTGCTGGCCCATGGTTTGAAAGGATCGGCCCGCGGCGTAGGCGCCTTCGCCATCGCCGATTGCGCCACCGATATCGAGCGCCGTCCGGAGGACGTCCAGACCCTCAAGCGGCTCGGCCGGCTGATCGACGAAATGCGCGACTTCATCGCCGCCATCAATCGCTGATTCCGGTTTGCGACAAAAACGTCACGGAGCGCCGCTTTCGCGCGGCAGTTGACTTGTTTGCAGGAGTGATTATCTCGGGCGAAACTCTCTTTCGTCCCAGGCGAAAGGCTCTTCGTCCCGGGCGAAACTCCCTTCAGGTGACAAATGACCAAACTGACCTTCATCGCCCATGACGGCACACATTTCGACGTGGATGCCGAAAACGGCTCGACGGTCATGGAAAACGCCATTCGCAACGCCGTTCCGGGCATCGAAGCGGAGTGCGGTGGCGCCTGCGCCTGCGCGACCTGCCATGTCTATGTCGACGAGGCCTGGACGGCCGAAGTCGGCGAGCCCGAGGCGATGGAAGAAGACATGCTGGACTTCGCCTATGAGGTCCAGCCGAACTCGCGCCTGTCTTGCCAGATCAAGGTGCGCGACGCACTCGACGGTCTGATCGTGCGGGTGCCAGAACGTCAGGGCTGAAAGCCTGCATCGGCGATTTTTGCCGCTGACGCTTGGCAGCGGGGCAATGGTCATGCAGTCTCGCCGGGACTTTCGCAGCGAGGCGCATCATGACCGGCATCATCAGCACAGACGTCCTCATTGTCGGGGCAGGGCCGGTCGGCCTGTTCGCCGTGTTCGAACTCGGCCTGCTGGACCTCAAGTGCCACCTGATCGACATTCTCGACAAACCGGGCGGCCAATGCGCGGAACTCTATCCGGAAAAACCGATCTACGACATCCCCGGCTGGCCCTCGATTTCGGCGCAAGGGCTCGTCGACAAGTTGCTTGAGCAGGTTGAGCCGTTCAAGCCTGACTTCACCTACAACCGCATGGTCTCCAGTCTCGAAAAGTTGGACGACGGCGGCTTTCGCGTGACCACGGACGAGAACGAGGTGTTCGAAGCCAAGGTGGTGGTGATCGCCGCCGGCGGCGGCTCATTCCAGCCGAAGCGCCCGCCAATTCCCGGCATCGAGGCCTATGAAGGCACGAGCGTCTTCTATTCGGTTCGCCGGATGGAGGATTTTCGCGACCATGACCTGGTCATCGTCGGCGGCGGCGACTCGGCGCTGGACTGGACGCTGAACCTGCAGCCGGTGGCAAAGAGCGTGACACTCGTTCACCGGCGGCCCGAGTTTCGCGCAGCGCCCGACAGCGTCAACAAGATGTACGCCATGCAGGAGATGAAGCAGCTGGAATTTCGGGTCGGCCAGGTGACCGGGCTCACCGGAGCCGATGGCCAGCTGGCATCGGCCACCATCAAGGGAGGCCCGGATGGCGACATCGAGGTGCCTTGCACCCGCATGCTGCCGTTTTTCGGCCTGACCATGAAGCTCGGCCCGATCGCGGAATGGGGGCTCAATCTCCATGAGAACCTGATCCCGGTCGATACGGAGAAATTCCAGACATCGGTGCCCGGCATCTTCGCGGTGGGCGACATCAACTGGTACCCGGGCAAGCTGAAGCTGATCCTGTCGGGTTTCCACGAGGTGGCGCTGATGGCGCAGGCCGCCAAGCGCGTCGTCAGCCCCGGCGAACGAATCGTGTTCCAGTATACGACTTCGTCCACCAGCCTGCAGAAGAAGCTCGGCGTCTCCGGCTAGCTATTCCGCCAGGATGGGCGCCGGATCGTCGACGTGGCCTCGAAGTTCTTTCTCGGGCATCAGCGTAAGCGTGATGAGGCCCAGTCCCAGAGTGCCGGCCGCGACGAGAAAGATCATCACGAAGGGCTGGGCCGATGCGACATGTCCAGCCACCGCAACGCCTTCACCGGCCAGCGGCAACCCAAAGCCCAGAGCGATGGCCCCGAGCATCGCGACCCCCAATGCACTGCCCAGCGACCGCAGAAAGGTAAGCACCCCCGTCGCCACACCAAGATGCATGCGGTCGACGGCATTCTGCACGGAGACGGTGGTTACCGGAAATGTCGTCCCGGTCCCCAGCCCGATACAGATGGTCAGGACTTCGACGACCAGCAACGATGCATGGCCGGCGACAAAGGCCAGCAGGCCCATGCACAGGATGGCGAAGAGGACGCCGACCATGGCGATGCGCTTGTAGTGGGTGAAGCGCGGTATCAGGCGGCCGCTGGAAGCGGCGCCGCCCACGGTTCCAAGCAGAAGGCCGAGCATTGCAATGCCCGACTCGCTGGCCGTCAGGCCAAGTATCGATTGCAGATAGACCGGCAGATAGACGGCAAGGCCGACGCTGGAGGCCTGGAGCAGGAACATCGACAGAGTGCCGGCCAGGACGATCGGGTTGCCCAGCACTTCCAGCGAAATGAGCGGTTCGGCCGCCCGCATCAGCCGCAGGGCAAAGGCTCCCCAGAAAAGCGCGGAGCCGGCCAGGACGCCGACGACTTCCGGCGACATCCACAGGTAAGCGCTGCCGCCCCAGTTCAGCGCCAGCAGCAACAGCGCCGTGGCCACGATGAGCAGCAATGCGCCAAGACCATCGATGCTGTGATTCTTGGCCGCGATCGGCAGCTTCTTGAGCGGCGTGTTGATGATCGCCATCGCAACAAAGCCCAGAGGGATATTGATCCAGAAGATGAGGGACCAATGCAGATGTTCGGCAAAAGTGCCGCCCAGCAGCGGCCCGGCGACGCTGGCGACGGCCCATGTGCCGGAAAACCACGCCGCATAGCGCGCCCGCTCGCGCGGCGGGACAAGGTCGCCGACCACGGTCTGCGTCAGCGCGAAAAGGCCGCCGCCACCGGCCCCCTGGATCGCGCGCCCCAGGATAAGGACGAACATGTTGGGAGCCAGTGCGCTGACCAGCGATCCGACAAGAAAGATGAGAATTGCCGCATAGACGGTCGGCCGACGCCCATAGACGTCGGAAATCTTGCCGTAGAGCGGTGCCACGGCGGTTGCGGTCAAGAGGTAGCCGGTGACAATCCAGGGCAGGTATTCGGCATGGCCGAGCGAGCGCCCGATGGTCGGCATGGCGGGCGCGACGATGGTCTGGTCGAGGGCCGCCAGCAGCATCGACAGAAGGACGCCGCCGATAATGGCGTTCTTTTCGCTTTCGGTCAGCGGCGCGCTCGCGGCCGCCACGGCCTGCTTGTCGACTGCCTGGTCCATATTTCTCGTCCATGCGCCTTGCGCTGCCGCATCACCATCGGGTCTTTGTGGTGCATTCGCGGCGCGATCGATCGTGATGGTCGTGCTTCCAGCTTGTGCCCGAGGCAACCCTGGATATGTCGTTCCCTATAGACCGATTTCGAACGCCGCTCGAAAAAAATTCGAAGCTGGCACTACGCTTCCGCCCGGTTGGCTTGCATCCAGGCGAACGGAGCCGGCGAGGAAACTCAGGTTGGCGGCGGCAATTGGCCACTCTCGATGCGTTGCATCCGGTAGCGCATCAGCCGCAGGATGCGGCTTTCGAAATTGACGCCTTCGACACGGTCGAACCGCAACTGGTCCTGGTCGTGTCTGGCAAGCTCGGCCGCCGTTATCTCGGCGGCCTTGGCCTTTGCAGCATTGCAATCCTTCTGCGGATGGGTTGCCTTCAGCGCGTCTTCCAGTGCGCGGCCGTGGTTCTTGGCGATCTCGACATGGCGGTCTTCATGGCGCTTGATGTCGGCGGACAATGTATCCCAGAACAGCCGTACATCGGCATCGGCTTTGCGTGGGCGGCGCCATTCGGGAAGGATCACCTTGACCTTGACGGTCACGACCGCGTCGGCGATCCGGCAGGAGCCGGACTGGCTGGCGTAGCTGATGCGTGTCGTGAAGGCCATCTGGGTGGCGCCCGGGTGGCGCGACCCCGTGCTTTTGACCTGCGGCCCGTGTTTGGCGAGTTGCTGCTCGATATCCTCCAGCGTTCTGCCGCCAATGGCGAAATAGCTGTATGTCTTCACCAGATTGGCCGCATCCGCCGGAACGGCGACGGTAAGCAGCAGTGCGCAGAGCAGGGATCGTGTCATCATGTTGCCTCTTCGGTCACCTTGCTTTACGGCCTTTGCCGGCGCAACGGAACTGATCCGATGCGGATCACACATCGTTGATGACCCCCTTGGTTGATGAGCCCATGGTTGATGCGCAATGACGGCGAGGCGATGGCAGCTGGCGCATGGGCGTCATCTCGAGCTTGGCGGCAAGGCCGTGGTAGTTGGCATCCTCAATGTCACGCCCGACAGCTTTTCCGACGGCGGCCTGTTTGATGCTCCCGAAACCGCGCTGGTCCATGCGCGCCGCATGATCGGGGAAGGCGCCGCGGTCATTGATATCGGCGGCGAATCGACCCGGCCCGGCGCGGCGGCGATCTCGGCCAGCGAGGAGCAGGCCCGTATCCTGCCGGTGATCGAGGCGCTGGCGCGTGCAGGCGACGTGCTGATCTCGGTCGACACCTATCGTGCGGAGACAGCACGGCTCGCGGTGGCAGCCGGCGCGCACATCGTCAATGATGTCTGGGGTCTGCAGCGCGAGCCAGGCATTGCGCGGGTGGCGGCCGAAACCGGCGCCGGGCTCGTCATCATGCATACCGGCCGCGACCGCGAAAAGCTGCCCGACGTGATCGCCGACCAGTTGGCGTTCCTGGGAAAATCGCTGGAGATCGGGCGCGGGCAGGGTGTCGCCGACGACCATGTCGTGCTCGACCCCGGCTTTGGTTTCGCCAAGGAGACGGCGGCGGAAAACCTCGATCTGATGGCGCGGTTTTCCGAGCTTGGCGCGCTCGGCTTCCCGCTGATGGCCGGTACGTCGCGAAAACGCTTTATCGGCACCGTCACCGGCCGCGACGCAGCCGACCGGGCGGCCGGTACGGCGGCGACCAGCGTCATACTCAGGCTCAAGGGCGCGCATCTGTTTCGCGTCCATGATGTCGCAATCAACGTGGACGCGCTGGCCGTGGCGGATGCTATGCTGGCGCGGGACACCGGATCGGAACGCTGAGCCATGTATGTCATCCGCATGAAGAATTGCGCCTTCTTTGCCCGGCACGGCGTGCTGGACGAGGAAGAAGCGCTCGGGCAGCGCTTCTATGTCGATGCCTCGCTCACCGTCGAGCCCGGACGTGCGCTCGTCGATGACGCCATCGGGGAAACCGTCAATTACGGCGTTGCCTTCACCGTCATCGAGGAGATCATTACCGGACACAGGCGCTTCCTGATCGAGGCCCTGGCCCTGGAAGTCGCAAAGGCCCTCACCGGGCGCTTTCCCCAGATTCGCAAAGCCGAGGTCACCGTTCGCAAGCCGAATGCGCCGGTGCCTGGCGTGCTCGATTACGTCGAGGTGACCGTTGTCTGGCCCGAGTAACACCGTCTATCTGAGCCTCGGCGGCAATCTCGGTGATCCGGCCAAGTCGATGGGGGCTGCATTGCGCCTGCTCGACGCCGATGCCGACACTGACATGGCCGCCGTTTCCTCGCTCTACCGGACGCCGCCCTGGGGCAAGCTCGACCAGCCGGATTTCCTCAACGCGGCCGCAGCACTGTCGACGCGGCTGTCGCCGCGGGCATTGCTCGACCTCTGCCTCGATGCCGAGCGAAAGCTCAAGCGCGTGCGCGAGGAGAGGTGGGGGCCGCGCCTGATCGACATCGACATCCTGGTGTTCGGCGACCGCATCATCCATGAAACGGGCCTGGAAGTGCCACACCCGCGCATGCTGGAGCGCGCCTTCGTGCTGGCACCGCTGGCCGAGATCGCGCCGGACCTCACCATTGGCGGCAAACGCGTTGTCGATCGCCTGGGCTCGGTCGATGCCGCCGGCATCGAGCGCCTGCCGTCAGGCCAGGATTGGTGGCTGCGCTAGACCGCTGGTATCAGCCGGAGAAACCACCGTCATCCAGGAATGCTTTTTCCTCAGCGGTCGTTTCGCGCCCAAGCATCTTGTTGCGGTGCGGGAAACGGCCGAAGCGCTGGATGATGTCACGATGTTCCAGGGCGTATTTCAGATTGAACTCGGCCCTGGCTGTGTGAAGTTCAACCGACCGGTCCTGGTCGGCAAGATTTTCCGAATGCTCGAACGGCAAATAGAGGAATACGCGGACCTCCGGTTCCAGCGCCAAATCGTGGCCGGCAGCGACCGCCTTTTGCGCGAAATGCTTTGCCAGGGGGTCGGTCGCGAACATATGGCCGGTGCCGCGAAAGCAATTGCGCGGAAACTGGTCCAGCAGGATCATCAGCGCCAGCGAGCCTTCGGCATGTCCTGACCAGTCGTCGCATTCGCGCCGCGCGGCGGCGTAATGGAGGTCGAGGAAGCGGGCGCGGAAATCGGCATCGAATGCGTCGTTCTTCTCGAACCAGGCATCCTCGCCGGCGTCGCGCCAGAACTTGGTGACCGAGAGGGCTCTGCTGTTCAGTTCCATCGTTGATTTCCCCGTTCAATCCGCCGGTTCGGATTTATGCAGGACGCCGGCCGTTTCCTCGTTGAGCGCCTGGCCAGGACGGCGGGGCGTGGAAAGCGGGGTCGGGATCGGCGTGCCGATATTGCCTTTCAGGAAACGCTGTCCCGAGCGGATGCCTTCGGCGAGCTGGGTCTCGAAGCGGGCCGTGTCGCGACGCCTGACGTCCTCGATCGTTTCGGCGACGTCTTCGGGATCGACGCCCAGCGCCTCGAGGGTCGAGCCACCAAAGACGAGCGCCGATTCGAAGGTTTCGCGCAGCTGATAATCGACGCCGGCGCGGATGAGCTGCAGCGCCGTGCCGCGGTCGAACGCACGTGCCAACACCGTAAGCAAGGGAAACTCCGCCTTGACGAGTTCGGCGATGCGGATGGCGGCGTCGGGCTTGTCGACACAGATCAGCACGGCCCGCGCCCGGCCGGCCCCGGCCGCGTGCAGGATGTCCAACCGCGTGCCATCGCCATAGTAGACCTTGAAGCCGAAATCGGCGGCCGCCTGGATCATCTCGACATCGTTGTCGATGATCGAGACGTCGATACCGCGCAAGAGCAGTGGTTGGCTGGCGATCTGGCCGAAGCGGCCGAAGCCGATGATCAGCACGCTGCCGGTCAGGCCGTCGGCGATTTCGACGCCGTCCAGCGACTGCTCGTCGCGCGGCGTCAAATGGCGCAAGGCGATGATCGCCAGCGGCGTCAGCACCATGGAGATGATGACGATCGCCGTCAGCGTCGCGTTTGCCTGGCCGTCGATGATGCCGACGGCGGCGGCCGCGGAATAGAGTACGAAGGCGAATTCACCGCCTTGCGCCATGAAGACCGCGCGCTCCAGTGCCTCGCGGTGGCCTGATTTCAGGATGCGGGCGACGATGTAGATGCCGAAAGCCTTCATCACCATGTAGGCGACGACATAGATGGCGATCAGCTTCCAGTTCGCGGCCACCACATGCAGGTCGAGCGACATGCCGACCGCAAGGAAGAACAGGCCGAGCAGGATGCCGCGGAACGGTTCGATGTCGGCTTCGAGCTGATGGCGGAAGGTCGATTCCGAAAGCAGCACCCCGGCCAGGAAGGCGCCCATCGCCATCGACAGGCCGCTGAGCTGCATGGCGAGCGCCGACCCGAGCACGACCAGCAGAGCCGCGGCCGTCATCACCTCGCGCGCACGGGCATCCGCCAGGATGCGGAAGAAGGGATTGAGCAGGTAGCGTCCCGCCACCACCAGTCCGACGATCGCGGCGAGGCCGATACCGACCTCGGTCAGCCGCTCCGACAGGCTGGTATCGGCACCGCCGGGCGCCAGGAAAGCGATCAGGGCGAGCAGCGGCACGATGGCCAGATCCTCCAGCAGCAGGATGGAGACGATGCGCTGGCCCTTGGGAGAGGCGATTTCGCCGCGCTCCTCCAGAAGCTGCATGACGATGGCCGTCGAGGTCAGCACGAAACCGGCCCCGGCGACGAAGGATTGCGCGATCGGAAACCCTCCGGCCATGCCGACACCAGTCAGCAGCACCGCGCAGACCCCGACTTGAAGCGCGCCAAGCCCGAAGATCTCGCGGCGCAGGCCCCAGAGCCGCGATGGCTGCATTTCCAGGCCGATGATGAACAGGAACATGACGACGCCGAGTTCGGCGACATGCAGGATGGCTCCCGATTCGGAAAAGACACCGATGCCGAACGGGCCGATCACCACGCCTGCGGCGAGATATCCGAGGATCGAGCCGAGACCCATGCGCTTGAAGATGGGGACGGCGACGACCCCTGCGGCAAGCAGCGCCACCACCTGAATGAGATCGCTGCCTGATGCTTCCGCTGCCATGCCTCTTGTCCCTGTGTCCGAAATCACTCCTTGCATGCAGTTGGAGCGGGAGGCAAGGGCGGGGAGCCTGCCAGGGCCGGCAGGGGTGCCGTCGAAGCGATTCCCCTGGTGGAACAACGGTCTCCGCTTGCCTGTCGGACGATTGGTGTCTATATCTGCCCAATGCCTGACCATTCGTCCCGGTCGTCTTCGGCGCCACATATTCCGATGGATGCGCTCAGCGAAGTCCTGCAAGACTTTCGCTTGAGTGGCGTCAACTATGGCCGATGCGAGCTCCGACATCCGTGGAGCATCGCCTTTCCGGAGCAACCGCTCCTTCGTTTTCACTTTGTAAGTCAGGGTCCATGCTGGATCCATACCGAAGCGCAGGGATGGCATGAGTTGCGCAATGGCGATTTGGTGCTGCTGCCGCAAGGCATCGCCCATCGGCTGGCTAGCGCGCCGGACGTCGCAGGCGGCTCGCTCGATGATTGCCAGGTGACCAAGTTGGGGGGCAACGTCTGCGAAGTCGTGCGGGAAGGCACGGGCGCGACAAGCACCCTGTTCTGCGGCTCCATGACCTTGGGCGCCTGTGCGCTTAACCCATTGATCGCGTTGATGCCACCTCTCATCAAGGGTTGCGACGTTGCCGGCAATGACCCGGTCGTTGGTCCTTTGCTGGCGGCAATGACCGCGGAGGCCGCGCAACCGCAGATGGGCAGCGCCACCATCTTGTCGCGTATGGCGGACTTGCTGACAGCCCGGCTCATTCGTTGCTGGGTCAATTGCACGGGAACTTCGACCACCGGTTGGCTCGCGGCCATCCGCGACCCTCATATCGGCCGCGCTCTGGCAGCCATGCACCGAGACCCCGGCCATAACTGGACGCTCGAAAGCCTCGCCGGCCTGGCGGGCCAATCGCGCTCGATTTTCGCGGAGCGCTTCAGCGCCGTATTGGGAGAAGGCGCGGCACGCTATCTCGCCCGTCTGCGCATGCAGCTTGCCCGCGAGTTGTTGGGACAAAACGGCTTGTCGGTGGCCGAGGTTGCTACCCGCTTGGGCTATGATTCCGAGGCATCCTTCGCTCGCGCCTTCAAGCGCATCACCAATGTCTCGCCGGGCGTTGTGCGTCGCACAATTCCTGGACGAATAGACATGAATTTCGGATTTTGAGATACATATCATCCGAAAAGACTCGTTTATGAAAGATCTCCAAACTTTGGAGATCCTTCCGTGACTGACACAACATTACAGCTTGAAGACGCGGCGATAGACCTTGATGCCGCCGCGCCGGCGACGTGGAGCGCAACCACATGGTTCGCGGTCCTTTCGTTGGCGGCAACCAGCTTTGCGCTGGTGTCCGCCGAATTCCTGCCGGCAGGTCTGTTGACGCCGATGGCGCGCGATCTCGGCATCAGCGAGGGGACGGCCGGGCAGGTGGTCACCGCCACCGCTTCCGTCGGCGCCGTGACGGCCATGTTGAGCAATGTCCTCATCGGCCGATTGAACCGCAAGACGGTGCTTGTCGGCCTCATGGCCCTGGCGGTCGGTTCCAACATTCTTGCGGCGCTGGCGCCCAATTTCTGGCTGTTATTGTTGGGCCGGGCCGGACTGGGGATCGCTCTCAGCGCTTTCTGGGCACTTTCGGTCGCCGTCGTGGCGAGGCTGGTTGGCGCCAATGCGACGGGGCGGGGCATGGCGATCGTCACCCTCGGCGTCTCGCTCGCAACAATTGCCGCACCGTCGATGGGCGCGTTGATCAGCGATTGGCTGGGTTGGCGCAGCGCCATGGCCATGACGGCGGGGTTGGCCTTGCTTGCCATGCTGCTGCAGTTGCTCAGCCTGCCGACCTTGCCTGCAACGGCAAGCAATAGTCTTGCAGACGTCTTTCGGCTGACACGGCGGCGTGGCATTCAACTCGGTATGCTCGCCATCCTTTTGCTGATGACGGGGCATTTTGCCGGCTCGGTCTATGTGCGTCCCTTTCTCGAACACGTGACGCTCCTTGCAACCGGGCCAATTGCCCTGGCATTGCTCGGATTTGGCATCGCGGCTGTGATCGGCAATATTGCCGGTGGCCGCATGGCCGACGCCAATATCCACGTGGCTCTCGTGGTTACGGCCGCATTGATGGCGTTCGCGGCGCTGGCATTGGTGCTTTGGGGCGTGCACATCGGCGTTGCCTTTGGGTTCGCCACCCTGTGGGGTTTCGCCTTCGGCATGGCGCCTGTGGTGCTGCCGACAAATCTGTCTCGCGCGGCGCCTGACGCGCTGGAAGCAGCCGGCAGCCTGATGGTCGCCTCCTTTCAGGTCGCCATCACCACCGGTGCGGTTGTCGGCGGTTATGTTGTGGACACCTATGGCCCGACAGCGCCTTTGACCGTGACGGCCATCCTTGCCGCATCGACGGCCGTCTTGGCGCTGCTACAACCGCGTAGCTGAACTTTGCCGCCGCCGACACAGCAGCCTGAATCCGGCCGTTGGCGATATTGCAGGCGCGCTACACAAGTTAACGTCGGTAACGCGTTGCATCTTGCCACAATCGAAGGCTAAGCACGCTCGGCTTCGGCCATTGGGGGTGAGCGGCGATCAAGTCGCGCCCTTTTGAGGAGATGACTGACATGAAGAAGTTTTTGCTCGTTGCCGTCGGGCTGGCGGTGCTTGCCGGTTCGGCCTGTTCAAAGGCGCCGGAATGCACGACCGAGATCGCAACCAAGAAAGCGCAGGACATGGCCGCCGCGCTGCAGGAGGCGATCACCAAGGACCCGTCCAAGGCGGCTGACCTGACCGCCAAGGTCCAGGCGGTGACGACCAAGTATCAGGGTTCCACGACCTTGGCCGACGCCTGCAAGGCCTATGACGAGGTGACCGCCGCGATCAAGGGCTGACGCCCGGTTCGTTTGTTTCAAAGGAGGCGGTGGCGATGGGCTGCCGCCTCTTTTGTTTGGGGGTATCCCAGCAATGCCAAGAACCATCCGGAATTGCTTAAAGAAATGGAGGCGGGGTGCGCCTCAGTTCGGCGTGATGGAGCCGACTTCGACGGCATCGACTCGCTTAAGGCTCATGCCGATCACCGGCACCAGTTGGTCCTGAACGCGCACGGCGACCGTCACCGTCATCGAATTGTCGTCGGGAATGCGTGCCTGCATGACGCCGCGCAGCTGGTTGCGGTTGATGGTGAAGACCACCTTGCGGGCGTCGACGACATTGCCGCCGATGATATCGAGCCCGGCACCGGCCGAGCCGCCCATGAAGGAACCCTTGTAGTCGCGGCCGTTGCGCTCGATCTTGGCCGACATCGGCTGGGTGAACATGCCGACCCGGCAGCCGCCGTCAAGCGTCATGCCCGTCTTGCCGTCGGGGGTGGAGCCGGTGAAGCTGCAGTTGAATTTCGTGCCCTTGTACTTGCCGGCGACGATTTCGCCGGGGCCGACCCACTTGCCTTCGGCCGACTGGAAAAACTGCTTGTCCGGCTCTCCGGCGCAAGCCCCGGAGGCAATACCGGCGACTGCTGTGATCGCCGCCGCCAGGGGCAAGATGCTGGACAGAATTACGCTTTTCATCGACGACACCCGGCAACAACGAGGCTGTTTGAAACCGGTTTGACCATGAAGAAGATTGGTTAATGCTTCGTCACCTCAGGGGCCTCGAAAGCGCAATCCCATCGTGCCGCGAAAGAGGCGCTCGTCATTTGTCGGGTGCGTTTGTTTCGGCGTCTTTCCTTGTCGCAAACGACGTCAGCGCGGCGAGGAAATCGCCCAGTCCCGGGCGCTTGGCAGCGCTGAAGGGCAGGGGGCGCGCCGTCTCCATGGCGGCGATGCCGATGCGCGCCGTCATCATGCCGTTGACGACGCCTTCGCCGAGCTTGGCCGAGAGGCGCGCCGCCAGGCCGTGGCCGACGATCTGTTGGACAAAGCTGTCGCCGACGGCAATCGAGCCGGTGACCGCCAGATGCGCCAGCACACTGCGCGCCAGGCGGAAGAAACCCAGCGTTCCGGGTCGTCCGCCATAGAGTTCCGACAGCCGGCGGATGAGGCGCCCGGCCTCAAAGACGACATAGGCGACGTCGACGAGCGCGCGCGGGCTCACCGCCGTCACCAGCGAGACGCGCTTGGCGGCCTCGAGGACCATCACCTTGGCCCTGGCATCGAGGGGGCCGAGGATTTCCGCTTCCGCCAGGCGTACCAGACTGGCGCCGTCGATGATCTCGCCGCGCAATTCGGCCAGCGCGCGCCGGCCGGCCGCGGTCTCGGGTTTGGCCGCGACAAAGGCCGACAGTTCATCGACCACAGATCGCGCCGCTTTCGGATCGTCACGCGCGATGGCGTCGAGGGCTCGCTTTTGCAGCTTTTCGACCTCGGCGAGCCGGGCGATCGCCAGGGATTCGCGAATCAGGATCACCAGAAGCGCCAGCAACGCTGTCGCCGCCATGCCGGCGGCGAGCCAGCCCAGCCATTCGGCGCGGGCAAAGAGATCGCGTATCAACTGGTCGGTCCACAGGCCGACAGCCAGCGAAACCAGCACGCCGAAGGCGCCAAAGAAGATGCTGCCGAGAACCGAGCGTTTTCGGGGGGCGACCGACGGCGACGGCTCGGCGGCAATAATGTCCGGTTCGTCGAAGACGTCGACCTCCGCCGGGATGACCAGCGCCACATCGGCCTTCACCGAGCGTGGTTTGCGCGACGGTTCGGCCTGGCGGGCTCGTGGCGCGTCTTGTTTCGCCGCGGCTTCCGGCTCGATACGGAATGCCGCCGGTTTGCGGGGCGCTGTCATGCCAAATGGTCTCCGATCAGGAACTGCAGGGCACGGTCGAGCCGGATATGCGGCAGCGACAGCGTGACGCCTTCGGCCGTGCGTTCGAGTTTGGGCGGACGGAACCGGACGAAGCGGATTGCCGGGTCTGTGGAGTCCTGCCTGTGGTCCGGTCCCGAAAGATCGAAAACAGCATCAATTTTTTCCGGTAAATCACCAGGAAATATAGCTGTTTCCGTCTTTCCGTCGAAGGTTTCGCCATTGATCTTCTCGCCGGCGATCGGCGTGCCGATGATAACAGGCAATGTTTCCCGGCCCTGCTTGACGGTGCCTTCGCGGGTCGCGCGCACGGCCGCCATCGCGACCACGTCGACATCGGCGCCGGTGAAATTCGCCCGCGCCACGGCGCGGTCGGCCAGGCGCCGCACGATCGCCTGCAGCCGGTCATGGCTTTCGTGGTGCAGATGATCGGCCTTGGTCGCGGCAACCAGGATGCGGTCGATACGCCGGGAGAAAAGGTCGGTGAGGAAGCTGCCCCGGCCGGGGCGGAAGCAGTTGAGGATCTCGGTGACGGCGCGCTCCAGGTCGGCCATCGCGCCAGGCCCGGCGTTCAGCGCCTGCATCGCGTCGATGAGTACGATCTGGCGGTCCAGACGCGTGATATGCTCGCGGAAGAACGGTTTGACGACATGTGTCTTGTAGGCCTCGTAGCGCCGTTCCATCATGGCATGCAACGACCCGTTGCGCGCGCGCCTGTCGCCGAGGCCGGCCAGCGGCGCGAAAGTCAGCGCGGGCGAGCCTTCAAGGTCGCCCGGCATCAGGAAACGTCCTGGCGGCAAGGTCGAAAGCGCTCGCTCGTCGAGCTTGCATGCCTTGAGATAGGCGGCGAAGCTCTCAGCCAGCCGGCGTGCCGTCATTTCGTCGGCGTCGGCATTCGGGTCGATTTCCGTCGAGATCGCCCGCCAGGCCCGCGACAGGTCCTCGCGCACCGGCAACGTGGCCATTTCGAGGGCTTCTCGCGAAAAATCGGCGAAGGATTTGCCGAGCAGCGGCAGGTCGAGCAGCCATTCGCCGGGGTAATCGACGATGTCGACCGACAGCTTGCCCGACGAGAACATACGGTTCCAGCCGGAGGCCGATTCATATTCGATCGTCAGCCGCAGTTCAGAGATGGCGCGGGTCGAGTCCGGCCAGACGCGATCGTTGACCAGAGCGGCGATGTGGTCCTCGTACTGAAAACGCGGCACGGCGTCGTCGGGCTGCTGTTCGAGGAAGGCGCGCGCGATACGCCCCGATTTCTGCGCCTCGAACAGCGGCAGGCGTCCGCCGTGGATCAGATTGTGGACGAAGGCCGAGATGAAGACGGTCTTGCCCGCGCGGGATAGACCCGTGACACCCAAGCGCAGCGATGGAGAAAAAAGTCCGGTGGCACGTCCCGACAATGTGTCGAGGGCAATTCTTGCCTCGTCGGTGAAGGTGGTCAGCGATGATGCCAAAATATGCTCTCTCGGACTTGCGTCCGCCCGATATAGGCGGTGGAACCCGGCTTTGAAATGGCGCTGGACATCGGCATCAGAGATCGGCCGGTGTCAGGAAGGCTTCGAGATAGCCCGCTCCCTGGGCCGCTTTCGCCAGATTGCCGGGGAAACGGACGACGGCGAGGCCCGAGGTCGGAAAGCCATGATTGAGCATTGCCCGCTCCGTCTCGCCACCATCGCCCGACACCGCCATGGCGAGATCCTCCGTCATCGGGTTGTGGCCTATGACCAGCAACGAGCCGGATCCGCCATGATCCCGGACGAGCCGGAGATAGCCGGCCGCGTCTTCGCTGTAGAGTGTGTCGAAAAACAGCACCTTGCCCGTGTCCGTCTGACCGGCCAGTCCCTCGAGCGTTTCCCTGGCGCGTTTGGCGTTGGAGCACAGCGTCAGGTCCGGCACATAGGAACGGGATCGCATCGCGGCCCCCATCTTTTCGGCATCGGCGCGGCCGGATGCGTCGAGCGGACGATCGAAATCACGCATGCCCGGCAAGGCCCAGCCGGCCTTGGCGTGTCGCAACAGATAAAGCCTGCTCACTCAACCTCCAATGACGCCCGAAAGCCGAAGTCCTGCCGCGATTAGCCACGAGAAAAGCATCGCGCACAATGGTGCACGTTCTTCGGCGCGGCGAATCACTTGCGGGGGCAAGCGGCGAAGATCGTCCTACTTTCGCCATCGAAACAGATCTATCCCGCTCCGGGGAAGGCTGCGGGCGCACTTTAACAATTGCGTGAGCCGGTGGCTGATTGCGCTTGTGCAGGCGTCTGGCGGCGAATATATAGGCGCCAAATTTGGGGCTGTTTGGGTGAGTCGAATGAACGACATCGTTACCGCCGATTACGTACCCTCCGAAGACGAGCCGTTCATGAACGAACGGCAGAAATCCTACTTCCGCCTAAAGCTCGTCACCTGGAAAAATGACATTTTGCGCGAAGCGCGCGAAACCCTCGAAATCCTGCAGCAGGAAAACGCCAACCATCCCGACCTCGCCGACCGCGCCTCTTCGGAAACCGACCGCGCCATCGAGCTCAGGGCCCGCGACCGTCAGCGGAAGCTCATCTCGAAGATCGATTCGGCACTACAGCGCATCGACGAAGGCACTTATGGCTATTGCGAGGAGACCGGTGAGCCGATCGCGTTGAAGCGGCTCGACGCCCGCCCGATCGCTACCTTGTCGATCGAAGCGCAGGAGCGGCATGAGCGCCGTGAAAAAGTCTATCGCGACGACTGACAGTAGCGCTGCATCGATTTCCAAATGGCCGGTTTTCCGGCCATTTTTGTTCGATGTCGCCGCGCATGCCAAAGCGCGCTTGAACATCGACCGGTTCAATTCACCGGCAGGCCACCCTGGGCGCAAATCATCTCTTCTGGCTTGAGAGTTCGCCCAAAAGCCTCGTCATTTCATCATCGAGCGACGGCGGCGCCTTGGCTGCCGGTTTGGCCGCCGGACCGCCGGACCGTGGTTGGTCCAGCGAAACCTCGAGTTCCTTCATCAGCGTGTCGTCGATGCTGTCCTGCGGCGGCGGTGGCGCGTGCCTGACGGCATTGGCATTGGCGGAGCCGTAGGCGGGCAG
Organism: Mesorhizobium sp. M8A.F.Ca.ET.218.01.1.1; assembly: GCF_004791165.1. Taxonomy (GTDB): domain Bacteria; phylum Pseudomonadota; class Alphaproteobacteria; order Rhizobiales; family Rhizobiaceae; genus Mesorhizobium. Next base: position 179,580 of record NZ_SRUZ01000004.1, read on the forward strand.
CGGCGTGACATTGGTCGACTGATAGATTTGCGCCGCCGGTTTCGCTGCGGGAGCCGGTGGCGGTGCCGCCGGGCGCTGGCGGGCGGGCCCTGCCACCGGCTGCGGAGCGGGTGGTTGTCTGGGAGGCGCGGGAGCGGGCTGCGGCGGCCGCGGCTTCGCGACCGGGGTCCCGGCCGCCGGGACAGGCTGCGGGCCGCCATCCCCGGTCAATGCCGGACGGCGCGGCGCGGCGAGGCGGATGTCGCGTTCGACAACGACGTCGGTCGGGCCGCCGATCAGGAGCAGATGTTCGATGTCGTCGCGTCGCACCAGCACCAGTCGGCGATGGCTGTCGACGGCGGTGGCGTCCATGACGGCGAGCCGCGTCTTGCGGTTGCGGCCACCGGCGACAAACGTCCCGAAGGTCAGGTTGCGCACGAGCCTGACGATGATGAGAACGATGACCAGCAGGATCAGCGCCGCGAAGGTCCACAGGAGTGCCGCCGCATAACCGGGGCCCGCCACGCTATCCAGCCACTGCATTGGTTTCCCCTGATCGGTTTTGGAAAGTGACGCGACACTAGACCGTTGCGACTGGCCACCGCAAGTTGCCTTTCACGCATCGTGAACAGCTTGAAACACAGGGAAGGCCGCTCGACATCATTTTTATCTGACATTTGCCGCCCGGGCCTTTTCCGGACTAGGAGAATATGATTCAACCGGCTAAAGCGCGTCGCGCTGAAACGGATTCATGCGACGCGCTTCAGGTCCTTGTTTTTCATGCGTGACGTTTTCCCAAAACCGAAGTCACTTTTGGGCGACATGCATTAGGGGCGGGTGTCGGAACCTCGGATTTCACGAGCAGGGGGCATATGGCCAAGGAAGCGCGCGGCGATTTCTATCCGGTACCGATCGTCGACCAGAATACGCGACCGGGCGCGGTCACCCGGCTTATCATCTTCATCGTCGTTCTGACGGGCGCGGCCATCGTCTTCGGCCTTTTCCGCGAGCGCCTCGGCGATCCCTTCCTGCTCGGCATGCTCGGCGTGCTGGCGATGATCGGTGTCGGCTTCCTGTTCGCGACCGCGATCGGCTTCGTGCAGATCACACCGCGCTCGACGGGCGACGAACTGTCCAAGGCTTTCGTCGATTCGATGGGCCAAGGCCTGCTGGTCACGGACACCAAGGGTCGCGTCGTCTACGCCAACCGGGCTTATGCCGATATGACCGGGGCCACCTCGGCCGCCGATCTGAAGACCGTCGAAGGATTGCTCTCGGATGTCCCCGAGGCCTCGGTGACCATTTACCGGCTGGCGTCCGGCTTGCGTGACGGGCAGCCGGGCGATGGCGAGTTCAGGCTGGCGCAATCGATCCGGCCCGGCGCTGAACCGGGCGCCCGCTGGTACCGGGCGCGCGCCCGCGCGTTCAGCGTTCCGGGCCAGCGGTTGCCGATGCTGGCCTGGCAACTCGCCGATATTTCGCAGGAGCGGGCCGAGCAGGAGCGTTTCTTCCTCGATCTGCAGAAGGCCATCGATCACCTCGACCACGCGCCGGCCGGTTTCTTTTCGGCCGATCAGGACGGCCGCGTCACCTACATCAACGCCACGCTCGCCGGATGGCTGGGCATCGACCTTGCCAGCTTCACGCCCGGCGCCGTCACCTTGCCCGATATCGTTGCCGGCGACGGCATGGCGCTGGTGCGCTCCGTCAAGGCGGATCCCGGCACGACGCGCAATGCGGTCATCGATCTCGACTTGACGACGATGACCGGCGAGGCGCTGCCAGTGCGCTTCATGCACCGCGTTTCGGCAAGCCGCGAGGGCGTCGGCGGCCCGACGCGCACCATCGTGCTCAACCGTACGCAAGGCGAGGATGCCTCGGCCGATCTGCGCGCTTCGGAAGTGCGCTTCACCCGCTTCTTCAATTCGACGCCGATGGCGATCGCCGGTGTCGATGCCAGCGGACGCATCCTGCGCACCAACGCACCTTTTCTGTCGCTGTTTTCCTCGGTCGTCGACCGCGATGCCGTGGATCGCCGCGTACGGCTCGACACGGTGATCCATGACCGCGACCGGCCGGCCTTTGCCGCGGCGTTCGAGAAAGCCCGGCAGCGGCAGGCCGATATCGAACCGATCGACACCGTGCTGCCCGGCAACGAAGAACGGCACATCCGCTTCTACGTCAATGCCGTCGCCGACGGTACCGGCGGCGAAGGGGCCGAGGAATCGGCCATCGTCTACGCCGTCGAGACGACCGAGCAAAAGGCGCTCGAAGGGCAGATGGCGCAAAGCCAGAAGATGCAGGCCGTCGGCCAGCTCGCCGGTGGCATCGCGCACGACTTCAACAATGTGCTGACCGCCATCATCATGGCGTCGGACCTGCTTTTGACCAATCACCGGCCGTCGGATCCGTCCTTCCCCGACATCATGAACATCAAGCAGAACGCCAACCGGGCCGCCTCGCTGGTCAGGCAGTTGCTGGCCTTCTCGCGCAAGCAGACGCTGCGGCCGGAAGTGCTGAACCTCACCGACGTGCTCGCCGATCTCAGGATGCTGCTTGCCCGGCTGGTCGGCAACGACATCAAGCTCAAGGTCGACCACGGCCGCGACCTGTGGCCGGTCAAGGTCGATATCGGCCAGTTCGAGCAGGTGGTGGTCAACCTGGCGGTCAACGCGCGCGACGCGATGCCGGCGGGAGGCGATCTCACCGTGCGCACACGCAACGTGACCGCCGAGGAGTCCAAGACCTTCCCGTATCGCGAACTCGCGGCCGCCGACTATGTGGTGGTCGAGGTCGAGGACACCGGCTCAGGCATCGCGCCCGACGTGCTGAAGAAGATCTTCGAGCCGTTCTTCACCACCAAGGAGGTCGGCAAGGGTACGGGCCTCGGTCTGTCCATGGTCTACGGCATCATCAAGCAGACCGGCGGTTTCATTTTCTGCGATTCCGAAGTCGGCAAGGGATCGACTTTCCGCATCTTCCTGCCACGTCACATCGCGGAAGCGAAAAAGGCGGCCGAACCCGGTGAAGCACCGGCCGCCGCGGCAGTCAAACTGGCCGATAGCATCAAGGACCTGTCCGGGTCGGCGACGGTACTGCTGGTCGAGGATGAGGACGCCGTGCGCATGGGCGGCATGCGGGCACTGACCTCGCGTGGTTACACCGTCCACGAGGCGTCCTCCGGCGTCGAGGCGCTGGAAGTGTTCGAAGCGCTCGGCGGCAAGGTCGATATCGTCGTTTCCGACGTAGTGATGCCGGAAATGGACGGGCCGACGCTGCTCGGTGAATTGCGCAAACGCCAGCCGGACATCAAGTTCGTCTTCGTCTCCGGCTATGCCGAGGACGCATTCGCCAGAAACCTGCCGGCGGAGGCGCATTTCGGCTTCCTGCCAAAACCGTTCTCGCTCAAGCAACTGGCTACGATCGTCAAGGATGTGCTTGAATCTTAGGTATTTCCAATGCCGCGCCCCTTGCACAACGCGGTAACAACGCCATGATTATTGGCAATATAGCAGGCGGGCTTGGGGGAGCAGCTGTTGACGCCACACATCGAGGCAAGCAAGGGCGACTACGCCGACACGATTTTGTTGCCGGGCGACCCGCAGCGCGCGGAGTGGATGGCCGGCACGTTCCTCGACACGCCGCGTTGTGTCAATCGTCGTCGCGGTGCGCTTGGCTTTACCGGCTCGTTTCGAGGCAGGCCCATCAGCATTCAGGCGACGGGTATCGGTGTTTCATCGTTCCTGATCTATGCGCATGAATTGCTTGATTATTATGGCGCTCGGACACTGATCCGCACCGGTACCTGCGGTGGCCTGAGCGCCGAGGCAAAGCTGCGCAGCCTTGTGATCTCGCAATCGGCACGGCCTGAAGACACTGAGAACGGCCGGGTCTTTGGCCTTTACGAGGCTGATGTCGGCCCGGATCCGGCGCTGCTCGCTTGCGCATTGGCCAAGGCAACCGAACTCGGCATCGACCACCACGCCGGCCTGACAGCCTGCACCGACATATTCTACCATCCCGACCCACGTGCCCGCTATGCCGACGCCAGGGCGCTCGGAGCGCTGGCCGTAGACATGGAAACCAGCGCTCTCTATCGCATCTCGGCGCATTTCGGCGCGAGGGCATTATCGCTGCTGACCGTGGTCGACAATCTGCTCACCGGCGAACAGACCGACTATTCCGAACGCCAGGAGCTTTTCACCGACATGAGCCGCCTGGCGCTCGAAATTGCCACGGAAGCGCGCTAGGCGGCCTCGCGCAACGATCGTTGTTTCATAGCCATCGGCGGCGGCGTGGGTCTTGTCGTAGACGCGTCATCGCCGAGCGCGTTTCGCGCCGCACGCTCCTGAAAGGCAGCCTTGCATCCAGCGCATTGATCGCCGGCGGCAGCTTTGTCGGCTCGTTGTTTGCCGGCGAAACACATGCGGTCGCCGCTCTTTCGACACTCGGCTTTCCCGAGTTGAAGCGTCGCGAATGAAGGGGGAGGATGAAGACGGGGAATTGGCCATGGTGTCGGCCTCTCGAGGTGGATGTGACGGCGCACCGCTGCCTATCCAGTTTCGGCAACATCCAGATGACACGGCAGACGTGCAGACTCCCAAGGCAGCCCCGATGGGAGGCGAAGGCCTACTGATTGCCTCCCTTGGTGCAGGTCGAGGCGGTGAAGGCCCCGTCGGGTTGCTTCATGATGATGTCGAAGGAGGGCGGGTTCTGGCCGTCCAGGGTTGCCTGGGTCATCGAGAGCGCGTTGCCGCCGGCGGTATAGCCGCCGAGCGGGCCCAGCCACGAAATCACACCGTTTGCATCCATCTGATAGTTGTAAGCCTGTTGGGCGGTACCGAAGGTGACGGGGCCTGTGTAGGCGTTTCCCTTGATGGTGATGTCGCCGAGGTTGAGGAACAGGCCGAGCAGATAGACTTCGCAGTGATAAGTGCCATCGGGCATCTTGCCATCGCTGAAATCGGCTCGTGCCGCTCCGGTTGCCGCCGCCACAGACAAAATGCCGATGAATATGCGTGAAATGCCTGATGTCATGACGTCGTCCGTTTGAACGACAAGCTTGCCCTATTTTCGTGCCGCGCCGCAACATTTGTCGTCCGCGACACGTGCGCCAAGGTCAAAATATAGGCACGTGTCAAAAATGAGCTAAAATTAGGCATACGCCTCGTGCGCTGCGCAAATTTCCCTCAATCATTTTTTAACCGGCTCTCTTATCTCTGTTCATTCTAATGTATCAACTAACTGATAACGTTCGGTTAGTTTGCTATTTTCAGCAAGCCGGCAGCGGTTGGCACGGGGGTTGCATCGTAGTGTTGCGGTGCAATCAACCAGCTTGGGAGTCTTCGGTATGAGGGGTAATTTCTCGACAATAACAAAAATGGTCTCGGCGGGCGTGGTCGCCGCCGGTTTGATGATATCCGCTCCGGCCAGGGCTGCCGACGACACGATCAAGGTCGGCATTCTCCATTCGCTGTCGGGCACAATGGCGATTTCGGAGACGACGCTGAAGGACGCCATGCTGATGCTCATCGACGAGCAGAACGCCAAGGGCGGCCTGCTCGGCAAGAAGCTTGAAGCCGTCGTCGTCGATCCGGCTTCCAACTGGCCGCTGTTCGCCGAAAAGGCGCGCGAACTGATCTCCAAGGACAAGGTCGCGGCGGTGTTCGGCTGCTGGACCTCGGTGTCGCGCAAATCGGTGTTGCCGGTGTTCTCCGAGCTCGACAACATCCTGTTCTATCCCGTCCAGTATGAGGGCGAGGAAAGCGAGCGCAACGTGTTCTACACCGGTGCGGCTCCAAACCAGCAGGCCATTCCGGCCGTCGACTATCTGATGAGCAAGGACGGCGGCTCGGTGAAGCGCTGGGTGCTGGAAGGCACCGACTACGTCTATCCGCGTACCACCAACAAGATCCTCGAAGCCTATCTGAAGTCCAAGGGCGTCGCGGCCGAAGACATCATGACCAACTACACGCCGTTCGGTTTTTCCGACTGGCAGACCGAAGTTTCGGCGATCAAGAAGTTCGGTTCGGCCGGCAAGAAGACCGCCGTCGTCTCGACCGTCAATGGCGACGCCAATGTTCCGTTCTACAAGGAACTCGGCAACCAGGGCATCAAGGCCGAAGACATCCCGGTCATGGCCTTCTCGGTGGGTGAGGAAGAACTTGCCGGTCTCGACGCCAAGCCGCTGGTCGGCCATCTTGCGGCCTGGAATTATTTCGAGAGCGTCAGCACGCCCGAGAACAAGAAGTTCATTGCCGACTGGCACAAGTTCATCAAGAACAACAAGCGCACCACCAACGACCCGATGGAAGCCCACTATATCGGCTTCAACATGTGGGTGAAGGCGGTTCAAAAGGCCGGCACCACCGATCCGGACAAGGTCATCGATGCCATGGTCGGCGTTTCGGTGCCGAACCTGACCGGCGGCTATTCGACGATGATGCCGAACCATCACATCACCAAGCCGGTGCTGATCGGTGAAATCCAGGCCAATGGCCAATTCGAAACGGTTTCGAAGACACCGGGCCTGGTGATGGGCGACGAATGGTCCGACTACCTGCCCGACTCCAAGGACCTGATTTCCGATTGGCGCGCGCCGCTCAGCTGCGGCAACTTCAACGTCAAAACCGGCAAGTGCGGCGGCAAGGGCACGAACTGATCCTCCCCGGGCTGGACCTTCGGGTCCACGCCCAAGACCGCGCGCGTCCGGACAGTTCCTCCACTGTCCGGACGCCAACTTCAACCTTCAATGGTCACCGAAAGCCGATGAAGATTCTCCACGCGATTGGCCTGACGCTTCTGTTCCTGCTGACGACGCTGTCGTCTTCGGGCGCTGCGGAAGCCGATCTGCGTGCCATCATCGCCAAATTCGCGACAGTAACGGACTTTTCCGAAACAGGAGCTGTCGTTCAAGAGTTGACGGCCACAGGCGATCCGGCTGTCGAACGGCCGCTTGCTGCATTGGCGGACGGCAATCTTTACGTTCGTACGGCCGACTCGATGGTGTTTGTCGGCAAGGAAGGCGACGAAAACGTCCAGCTTTTCGACCCGCTGAGCGGCGAGCCAGCAGGCGAGGCCTCCGAGGACGACATAACCAAGATCAGCGTCAACAACACGTTGCGCCGCACGATCCGCGATGCATTGGGCACGTTGACGCTTGGTTCCAAGGATCCGACGGTCCGCATCGCCGCCGCGGACACCATGTTCAAGACACCGGACGCCGCCAATATCGGCCCGCTCGACGCAGCCATCGCCAGTGAAAGCGTGGCAAGCGTCAAGGCTTTGCTGGAACAGGCGCGTGCCGCTTCCATTCTGGTTTCAGACAAGCCCGACGCAGACAAGCTCGCCGCAATCGCCCTGATCGGTGCGCGCGGCGACCGCGATGCTGTTTCGCTGCTCACCTCGGTCGAGGCCAACGCCTCTGGAGCGGTCAAGGACGCGGCGACGGCTGCGATCGCAAACATCAATTCGACGCTGGCCTTGTGGGATGCCGGCCAGAACATCTGGTATGGGATATCGCTGGGTTCGGTGCTGCTGCTGGCAGCGATCGGGCTTGCGATCACGTTCGGCGTCATGGGCGTCATCAACATGGCACATGGCGAGATGGTGATGCTCGGCGCCTACACGACTTTCGTCGTCCAGCAGGTGATCCGCACGTCCTTTCCCGGCCTCTTTGACTGGTCGCTGGTGATCGCGCTGCCGCTTGCCTTCCTGGTTGCGGCATTCGTCGGTCTCATCATCGAGCGCGGCGTCATCCGCTTTCTTTACGGCCGGCCGCTGGAGACGCTGCTGGCGACCTGGGGCGTATCGCTGATCCTGCAGCAGGCGGTGCGCTCGATCTTCGGACCGACCAACCAGGAGGTCGGCAATCCGTCCTGGATGTCCGGCTCATTCGACGTCGGACAACTGGCCATCACCTGGAACCGGCTGTGGATACTGGTGTTCGCGCTCACGGTGTTCGGCATGTTGGTCTACGTGATGAAGCGCACGCCCTGGGGCCTGCAGATGCGCGCAGTCACCGCCAATCGGCGCATGGCCGCCTCGATGGGCATCAGGACGCCGTGGGTCGACGCGCTGACTTTCGCGCTGGGGTCCGGCATTGCCGGTATTGCAGGCGTCGCGCTCAGCCAGATCGACAATGTTTCGCCCAATCTCGGCCGCGGCTACATCATCGACAGTTTCATGGTCGTCGTCTTCGGCGGTGTCGGCAATCTCTGGGGCACGCTGGTCGGCGCCTTCTCGCTCGGCATTGTCAACAAGGTTCTCGAACCCTATGCCGGCGCCGTGCTCGGCAAGATCGTCGTGCTGGTGCTGATCATCCTTTTCATCCAGAAGCGCCCGCGCGGCCTGTTCGCGCTCAAGGGCAGGGCGGTGGAAGCATGATGTCAGGACGCTTCTTCGCCGCGGGTGCCAACCGCCGCATCGCCATCACCATTTTCGCCCTGCTGGCGGTGGCCGTCATCGTGCCGCTGCTCAACCTGGCTGTTTCGCCAACCAGCGCCTTCTACGTGCCGTCCTACATAGTCGCGCTGACCGGCAAGTATCTCTGCTACGCGCTGCTGGCGCTGTCGCTCGATCTGGTCTGGGGCTATTGCGGCATCCTTTCGCTTGGCCACGGCGCCTTCTTCGCGCTCGGCGGCTATGCGATGGGCATGTATCTGATGCGCCAGATCGGTTCGCGCGGCGTCTATGGCAATCCGATCCTGCCTGATTTCATGGTGTTCCTGAACTACAAGCAATTGCCGTGGTTCTGGACCGGGTTCGACCATTTCTGGTTCGCGGCAATCATGGTGCTGGCGGTGCCCGGCCTGCTTGCCTTCGTCTTCGGCTGGTTCGCCTTCCGCAGCCGCGTCACCGGCGTCTATCTCTCGATCATCACCCAGGCGATGACCTATGCGCTGCTGCTCGCCTTCTTCCGCAATGACATGGGCTTCGGCGGCAACAACGGGCTCACCGATTTCAAGGATATTCTGGGCTTTAACGTGCAGGCCGACGCGACCCGTTCGGCGCTGTTCGCGGCCAGCGCGGTAATGCTCGCGCTCGCCGTTTTCATCACCTGGGCGATCGTCGGCTCCAAATACGGCAAGCTGCTGATGGCCGTGCGCGACGCGGAGAGCCGCACGCGGTTCCTCGGCTGGCGGGCGGAGAACGTGAAACTGTTCGCCTTCACCGTTTCGGCCGTCATGGCAGGCATTGCCGGCGCGCTCTACGTGCCGCAGGTCGGCATCATCAATCCCGGCGAATTCGAACCGTCCAATTCGATCGAGGTGGTGATCTGGGCGGCGGTGGGCGGACGCGGCACCATCGTCGGGCCGATCATCGGCGCGCTGCTCGTCAATGCCGGCAAATCCTGGTTCACCGGTGTGCTGCCGGAATTCTGGCTGTTCGCGCTGGGCGGCCTGTTCGTCGCCGTCACCTTGCTCCTGCCGAAGGGCATAATCGGCATGTGGGACAGTTGGCGCGGCAATGCCAGGGCATTGCGCGTAGCTTCCCTCGCTGACGAAGCCGGCACCGAGGTGAGAGTCGCATCCGCCACCTCGAAGCCTGCTCGATCGCCGGCGAGAAATCCAGGCGAATGGTCCTGGTCTGATCCCGAACCGCAGGCTGCGGAGTAAGCGGCCATGAGCAAGTCCAACACAATCCTCTATCTCGACGGCGTCTCGGTATCCTTCGACGGCTTTCGCGCCATCAACAATCTGTCGCTGGTGCTCGACAAAGGCGAGATGCGCGCCATTATCGGCCCCAACGGCGCCGGCAAGACGACGATGATGGACATCGTCACCGGCAAGACGCGACCCGACGAAGGCGAAGTGTTCTTCGACGGCCAGGTGGACCTCACCAGGCATGACGAAGCCGAGATCGCCATGATGGGCATCGGCCGCAAATTCCAGAAGCCGACCGTCTTCGAAAGCCACACGATCGAGGAAAACCTGATGCTGGCGCTGAAGGGGCCGCGCTCGATCTTCCCGGCGCTGTTCCACCGCCAATCGCCCGCCGAGACGCGACGGATCGACGAGATTCTTGGCATCATCCGGTTGGGCGACAAGCGTCATGACCTGGCGGCCAATCTTAGCCACGGCCAGAAGCAGTGGCTTGAGATCGGCATGCTCTTGGCCCAGGATCCGAAGTTGCTTCTGGTCGACGAGCCGGTCGCCGGCATGACCGATGCCGAGACCGAGGAAACCGCGCGGCTGCTCAGGGACATCGCCCGTGACCATTCGGTCATCGTCGTCGAGCACGACATGCATTTCGTGCGCGAACTCGGCGTCAAGGTCACCTGCCTGCATGAGGGCTCGGTGCTCTCCGAAGGGACGCTCGATTTCGTATCGGCCGACGAGCGCGTCGTCGAAGTCTATCTGGGGAGATGAGCATGGTCTGGCGGGTGCAATTCCATCACTTCGACATGTCGTTTCTTCGGTTCTGGAGAAGGCGCTGACATGCTCGAAGTTTCCAATGCCACGCTCCATTACGGCGCCGCCCAGGCGCTGCGTGGCGTGTCGCTGAAGGCGGCTGCCGGCCAGATCACCTGCGTGCTCGGCCGCAACGGCGTCGGCAAGACAAGTTTGATGAGATCGATCGTCGGCCATCACCGGCTGACGAGCGGAAGCGTTGCCTTCGAGGGGAAGGCGCTCGACCGGAGCGCGGCGTATGACCGCGCCCGGTCGGGCATCGCATTCGTGCCGCAGGGCAGGGAGATCTTTCCGCTGCTCAGCGTGCGCGAAAACCTCGAATCCGGCTTCGCGCCCTTGAGGCGCGCCGACCGCGACGTGCCGGCGCACGTCTTCGAGCTGTTTCCGGTGCTGAGGCAGATGCTTGGCCGCCGTGGCGGCGATCTTTCCGGCGGTCAACAGCAGCAGTTGGCCATCGGCAGGGCGCTGGTAATGCGGCCGAAGCTGCTGGTGCTCGACGAGCCGACCGAAGGCATCCAGCCCTCCGTTATCAAGGACATCGGCCGCGCCATACGTTATCTGCGCGACCAGGCCGGCATCGCTGTGTTGCTGGTCGAACAGTATCTCGACTTCTGCCGAGAGCTTGCCGACGAGGTCAACATCATGGATCGCGGCCAGATCGTCCACACCGGCCCGGCGCAAGATTTAGACCGGGCTGATGTTCGCAAATTCCTCACGGTCTAGAATCGGCACTGGACTTCAGTTGAAGATTTGAAGTTCTTGGCAAGTCCAATATTTCTTCCATCCATCATCCGCGTCTCTGGCACACGCGATGTCGCATGCTAGTCTTTTCCAGGCTTTGTGAGTCGGCCGCTTCCGTATCAGTCTGGTTATCGCAGATCGAGGCGCGGCGAAGGTTCTGCAAGTTCCACGCAAGCAAGGCTTCCTAGCTTCCCGATCTCTGTCGTTCAAACGCGTTTGGGCACACAGGCTAAGGGACAGCCATGGAACGTTACGTCGAGGACTACCAGAAGCGGCGGCTTACCGAACGTGTCGACATCATTGCCGCCATCAATATCTTGAGGTCACAGGGCTGCGACTACGATGATCTGATCGAGGAGATCACCAAGGTCTTCTACGTCGACCTCGATGCCTTCAATGAAATCGTCATGGCCGCCTAGGGGCAGTCTTCGATCACAGACTCGCCATGATGCGAGTGATTAGCTCGCGCGCCGGAATGGCGAGGCGATGACGCGGTTGCGGCCTCCGCGCTTGGCGTCGTAGAGCGCCTTGTCGGCGGCGCTGAGCACCTTGTCCAAGCTGAGGCCCTCCTTGCTGCCAAACGCAAATCCGGCGCTGACCGTGCAGGTGAGCGAGCCGGTTTCGGTTTCTATCAACCGCATCGCGAAAGCCGCCCGGATGCGCTCAGCTGATTCCTCGACCGTCTCCGGCAGAGTGCGCCTCAGCACCAGTGCGAATTCCTCGCCGCCCATGCGCGCGGCGACGTCGGCCGATCGAAGGTTGGCTGCCAACTCTCTGGCGAACACCTTCAGCACCTCGTCGCCCGCCGCGTGGCCGAATTCGTCGTTGATGGCTTTGAAATTGTCGAGGTCGAAGACGACCACGGCGGTAAAGGCGCCGACCGGAATATGGCCATGCATGTCGAACAGGGCGCGCCGGTTGAGCAGGCCGGTCAGGGGATCCGTCAGGGCGTTGCGGTGGTGGTGCCGCGCCAGACGCCCCTGGTTGAGGGCAAGCGAAAGTGCCCCAATACCCGTCATGCTGGCGATCACCACGATCAGGCTGAGCTCTTCCGCCCAATTGCTTGGCGCGTGGCCGAGCACTAGTTTTCCGTCCCAGGCGAGAACCATGGCGCAGAGCGAGAAGGACGTGGCCGTGGCCGAATAGAGCGTGGTGATGCCGATCGTCAAGGCGGGCGCCTCATCGCGGCCTCTCCAATATTCGAACGCCGTGGCGAACAGGAGCAAGGCGGCGAACATGTTCTCGAACATGAAGCCGAGGCCGTCATAGCCCAAAGCCATGGGAGGCAGCGCTATCGCCAGGGAAACGCAACCCCACAGCGCCCGCGGCAGCGGCGAGCCGCCGGTGCGGAACTGATAGGCGGCACCCAGCATGGCCGAAAAGCCGATCAGCAGGAACGCCGAGGTGGCGATGCCGAGCAGGCGCCCGGGCATGTCGATATAGGCGTCATAGATGAAAATATCGCCAACCACGAACACCAGGCTGATCGCCCATGTCAGCAGGAACTTTTCCGAGCGGGCGGTCAGCCACATGCCGAACAGCGTCAGGCTGAGGCAAGCGGCGGAGAAACCGACAGCGAGCAGAAGTGAAGTGTAGTCGAGCGACATGCCCCTCTTTCCCTGCCGGCGACGGCTCCAGCTCTGCAGCTTGGCGTCGGAGTATTCATGCGGCAAGGAAGTGTCGATAAGGTTACGATCACGGCGAAGATGCCCAGGAATAGGCGCTTTGCTGCGCCCAAAACGCATGGGCGACGCACTATAGTGGGTGCTGGAAACCGACTGATGCTTTTTCAGTCGCTTACGCGCTTCATCAGCGCCATTGCCCCGAACGGCGCGCGCACCTTGCCCTCGGTGATGAAGTAGAGGAAGACGTCGCGCGGCTGGACCGGGGCGTCGGTAGCGGGGTCGGCGCGCCGCAGATCGGCCGGCTGCTTGCCTTCCGCCCAGATTTTTGCGCGCGCCGCCCATTCGTCGATGCCCTTTGGCGTGTAGCAGTCGGGATTGTCGTCGCTGCCGGTCTGCAACCGCGCATAGACGAAATCGCCGGTGATATCGGCGATGTCAGGATATTTGGCATGGTCGGCATAGACGATCGCCGCCTTGTATTTGCGCGCGAGTGCGGCGAACTCCGGCACGATGAAGCTGTCGTTGCGCACTTCGAGCGCGTGGCGCAGCGCGACGCCGTCCTGCTTTTCCGGCAGCAGTTTCAGAAACGCCTCGAAATCGTCAGGGTCGAATTTCTTGGTCGGCGCGAACTGCCACAGGATCGGGCCGAGCTTGTCGCCGAGCGCGGCCACGCCGGAACCGAGGAAACGCATCATCGATTCACCGGCTTCGCCCAGCACACGCCGATTGGTGACGAAGCGGTTGCCTTTCAGCGAATAGACGAAACCGTCTGGCGCCTCGTTGGCCCATTTGACGAAGGTCGGCTCCTTGAAGCTCGAATAATAGGTGCCGTTGACCTCGATGCTCGGCACTTGCCGGCTGGCGTAGTTCAGTTGCTTGGCCTTCGACAACTTGTCCGGATAGAAGGACGTGTCCCAAGGCTCGAAGGTCCAGCCGCCCATGCCGGCGCGGATTGTTCCCGATTTGCTCATCGTCGTCCTCCCAGATTTCTAAAAGCGATCAAGCCGCGGTGGGCCTGTCGACGGGTTTGGCCATGTCGACCAGTACCCACCCTGGCCGATAGGGATTGGGTCGGCGACCCGTTTCGTGAAAACCATAGGCGAGATAGAGCGCGATGTTCCGTTCCATCTTGGCGTTGGTGTAGAGCCGCACCTCCGGCAGGCCCCACAGACTTGCCTGTTCATCCGCGTGATTGAGTAACGCGATGCCAAATCCCTTGCCTTGGGAGCCGGGGGCGACCGCGACGGAGAAGATCATGACGTGGTCGGGATGGCGCTCCAGCGTGATTAGCCCGGCAAGCGTGGCGTCCCTCTCCAGCAGCCAGACCTCGCCCTGGGCGACGCGCGGTGCGTAGTCCTCGGTAACCGGGATCGGTGGCGCGTCGAGTATCGCGTTGTAGGGGGCATAGGCCGCTTGAGTCAGCGCGACGATCGCGGCGAGATCTTCTGGGCGGGCAAGCCTCACGCCAAAGCTGCTCTGGACCGTGATGCGACCATCCCTACCCATCACTCCGCCGCTTCGCGCTTGCCCCCCGGGCGCCGTTCCAGAAGCTCCTTGAGGAACTGGCCGGTGTAGCTGCGCTTCTCCCGCACGATTGCTTCCGGCGTTCCAGACGCGACCAGCTCGCCGCCGCCATCACCGCCTTCGGGACCGAGGTCGAGCACCCAGTCGGCGGTCTTGATCACTTCGAGATTGTGCTCGATGACCACCACCGTGTTGCCCTGGTCGACCAATTCGTGCAGCACTTCCAACAGCTTGGCGACGTCGTGGAAATGCAGGCCAGTGGTCGGCTCGTCGAGGATGTAGAGCGTCTTGCCCGTCGCCTTGCGCGACAGTTCCTTGGCCAGCTTGATGCGTTGCGCCTCGCCGCCCGACAGCGTCGTCGCCTGCTGGCCGATATGGATGTAGCCGAGGCCGACCTGCTTCAGCGTGTCGAGCTTGTCGCGCACGCCAGGCACGGCGGCGAAGAAATCGACGCCTTCCTCGACGGTCATGTCGAGCACGTCGGCGATCGACTTGCCCTTGAACAGGACGTCGAGCGTCTCCCTATTGTAGCGCTTGCCGTGGCAGACATCGCAGGTGACGTAGACGTCGGGCAAGAAGTGCATCTCGATCTTGATGACGCCGTCGCCCTGGCAGGCCTCGCAGCGGCCGCCCTTGACGTTGAACGAGAAACGTCCCGGCTGGTAGCCGCGCGCCTTGGCTTCCGGCAGGCCGGCGAACCAGTCGCGGATCGGCGTGAAGGCGCCGGTATAGGTAGCGGGGTTCGAACGCGGCGTCCGCCCGATGGGCGACTGGTCGATGTCGATGACCTTGTCGAGGAATTCCAGCCCCTCGATGCGGTCGTGTTCGGCCGGATGCTCGCGCGAACCCATGATGCGGCGCGAGGCCGCCTTGAACAGCGTCTCGATCAGGAAGGTCGACTTGCCGCCGCCCGACACGCCGGTGACGGCGGTGAAGGTGCCGAGCGGGATTTCGGCGGTGACGTTCTTCAGATTGTTGCCGCGCGCGCCGACAACCTTCAGGCGCCGGTTCTTCTTCGCCTCGCGACGCACGCCGGGCGTCGCTACTTCGAGCGCACCCGACAAATATTTGCCGGTGATCGAATTGGGGTTGGCCATCACCTGCTGCGGCGTGCCCTGGGCGATGATCTCGCCGCCATGGATGCCGGCGGCCGGACCCATGTCGACGACATAGTCGGCATGCAGGATGGCGTCCTCGTCATGCTCGACGACGATCACCGTGTTGCCGATGTCGCGCAAATGCTTGAGCGTGTCGAGCAGACGCGTGTTGTCGCGCTGGTGCAGGCCGATCGACGGCTCGTCCAGAACGTAGAGCACGCCGGTGAGGCCCGAGCCGATCTGCGAGGCCAGCCGGATGCGCTGGCTTTCGCCGCCCGACAGCGTGCCGGAATTGCGCGACAAAGTGAGATAGTCGAGACCGACATCGTTGAGGAAGCGCAGGCGCTCCCGGATTTCCTTCAAGACGCGGACAGCGATCTCATTCTGCTTGTCGTTGAGCTGCGCCGGCAGGTCGGTAAACCAGCGATCGGCATTGCGGATCGACTGTTCCGTCACTTCGCCGATATGCTTGCCGCCGATCTTCACCGCCAGCGCTTCAGGCTTCAGCCGATAGCCCTTGCAGGCCGGGCAGGGCGTTGCCGACATGAAGCGCTCGATCTCCTCGCGCATCCAGGCGGATTCGGTTTCCTTCCAGCGTCGCTCGAGATTGGGGATGACGCCTTCGAAGGTCTTGGTCGTCTTGTAGGAGCGCAGGCCGTCATCATATTGGAAGGTGATTTCGCGCTCGCCGGTGCCGCGCAGGATCGCCTCCTGGGCCTCGGCGGAAAGATCCTTGAACTTGTCGCCGAGCTTGAAGTTGTAGGCCTTGCCCAATGCCTCGAGCGTCTGCGAGTAATAGGGCGAGGTCGACTTCGCCCACGGGCTGACGGCGCCGTCGCGCAGCGACACGTTCTCGTCGGGCACGACGAGGTTGGGATCGATGGCGCGCTGGCTGCCGAGACCGTCGCAGGTCGGGCAGGCGCCGAACGGGTTGTTGAAGGAGAACAGCCTGGGTTCGATCTCCGGAATGGTGAAGCCGGACACCGGACAGGCAAATTTTTCCGAGAACAGGATGCGCTCATGCGTCTCGTTCTTGGATTTGTTGACCGAATCCTCGCCGGTCTGGCTGGCGTCGAGCGGCTTGTCGGCGAACTCGGCCACCGCCAGCCCCTCGGCCAGCTTCAATGCCGTCTCGATGGAGTCGGCGAGACGCGTGGCAAGGTCGCCGCGCACGACGATGCGGTCGACGACGACGTCGATGTCGTGCTTGTATTTCTTGTCCAGCGCCGGCACGTCGGCGATTTCATAGAAGACGCCGTCGACCTTGACGCGCTGGAACCCCTTCTTCTGCAACTCCAGCAGTTCCTTGCGGTATTCGCCCTTGCGGCCGCGCACGATGGGCGCCAGCAGGAACAGGCGCGTGCCTTCCTCGACCGCCAGTACCCGGTCGACCATCTGGCTGACCGTCTGGCTCTCGATCGGCAGGCCGGTGGCCGGCGAATAGGGCACGCCGACACGGGCAAACAGAAGCCGCATATAGTCGTAGATCTCGGTGACGGTGCCGACCGTCGAACGCGGGTTCTTCGAGGTGGTCTTCTGCTCGATGGAGATGGCCGGCGAAAGGCCGTCGATCTGGTCGACGTCGGGCTTCTGCATCATTTCGAGGAATTGCCGTGCATAGGCCGAGAGGCTCTCGACATAGCGGCGCTGGCCCTCGGCATAGATGGTGTCGAAGGCGAGCGATGATTTGCCGGAGCCCGACAGGCCGGTCATGACGATCAGGCTGTCACGCGGCAGGTCGAGATCGACATTCTTCAGATTGTGTTCGCGCGCCCCGCGAATGGAAAGGAATTTATGGTCGGCCATCGCCGGTCGCCGCCTCAGATCTGGAATTCATGGGATTGGCGGGTTTTTCCCGGCCATCCCCTATGTAGGTCTTTTTGCCGCCACGTCGAGAGACGCCACAACTCCCGACAGAAGTCGTTTAACCGTCTTTCGCGCGAAGGGGCAAGCGCAAAGAACAAAGACCGAACACGCTCCTGACAAAGCTGTGCGGAAACTGACCCTGACGTAACCTCCCGGCGATCACATTTTTCCGTAACCGGCTATTGATGGTTGACGCGACCGGCTCACGGGGGCAGTCTCCAGAGGTCAGCGAAGCCGGCCGTCTTTCGATGGCCTCGCCGCCCCAAGGCGGCCTGCGAGACGCCGCAGGCATTTGCGATTTGCGCTTCGCGATGGCAATGTCGCAACGGACAAAAGGAGCGGAGCATGACGCCACCGGACAGTCCCCCAGGGCTCCACGTCTCGTTGGAGCCGAGGCAGGCATAAGTGCCAGGGTATAGCGTTTGCGCCACCAGACAAACCGTGACCTGCCATATCCCCCAAAATTAGAGACTGTTAGTCGGATCGTCGGCTGAATGCCGCGAAGCATCCGAAATCCAACGCCGGCAGTACACTCCCGGCAAAAAATGGATTTGAGATCCAGAAAAGCCCCGTCCGTTTGCCCCAGGCACGGCGGGGCTATTCTTTTGGGCGGGCTCGAGTTTGCAGGACCGATCTTTTGCCCTACCTGGGCGGCTTGATCCCGCCAACCCCGACATCGACCGTGATGCTGCCGGAAATCCTGACATCCGTATCGCCGATCTTGAACTGCCCGTTGCCGCTGCTAGGGAATGCGTCGTCGGGTTCGGGCACCGGGGCTGGCTTGGCGATGCGATAGTCGCCGCTCACGCCGGGCAGGGCGCCTTTCCGAGCCGACGACGAGGCGCCGTCGGCAAGTGCCGCACAGGAGAAAAGGCCGACGATGGCGAGCACCATGGTGGCTGTGACACGGTGCAATGGTCTTGATCGATGTGCGTCGGTCATCCCCCTGTTATAGGGACCTGCCGCCACTTGAACCAGACCGGTATCGTCAAATCTTCGTTCTCGGGTCACGCCGCCTTTTTGCGGGTGTCGAAAACATGGTCGACAAGGCCCCATGCCTGGGCCTCGCGGGCCGTCATGAAATGGTCGCGGTCGAGCGTGCGTTCGACCTCTTCATAGCTGCGGCCGCAATGCTGGGCGTAGAGTTCGGTCATGTGGCGCTTGGTCTGGCCGATGCGTTCGGCATGCCGCTGGATGTCGGAAGCTTGGCCCTGGAAGCCGCCGAGCGGCTGATGCAGCAGGATGGTGGCATTGGGCAGCGCGATCCGGCGCCCGGCCGTGCCCGCCATCAGCAGGAACGATCCCATCGACGCGGCAAAGCCCATGCACACGGTCGACACCGGGCAACTGATATATTGCATCGTGTCGTAAATGGCGAAGCCGCTGGTCACCATGCCACCCGGCGAGTTGATGTAGAGCGAAATCTCCTTCTCGGGATTGTCCGACTCCAGCGACAAAAGCTGCGCGCAGACTAGCGCTGAGACGCCGTCGTTGATCTCGCCGTTGATGAAGACGATGCGCTCGCGCAGCAGCCGCGAAAAAATGTCAAATGCACGTTCGCCGCGGCTCGATTGCTCGATCACCATCGGCACAAGACTGGCAACACCGCTCATTTTTCTTCTCCAATTTCCGTGTTCAGGCCGCGCGCAGCAGAAGATGCGGCGTGTTGCTCGCGGCGATGAGCTTTCCGGCTCCGCGCAGGGAAAGCCGGCAGCCGGCGCTCGTCATGGTAACGGCCGCCTTGCGAGCAAAGCCGTCATGGACGATGCGCAGATGCGTGCCGCCCGAAACGGTGCGGGCGAGTGTGAAGGTGACGGTGCTGTCGAGCGGGTGCTGTCGCGCCGCATCGTCCGACTGTTCCCGCCAGGAATAGCGCAGCAGACGCTCAGGCTCGGCGTCGAGGATCTCGCACTCGATCGCCGCGTCGGGCCCGGCGAAGGCAAAGCGGCTGCCGGTCTGTGGCCTGATATCATTCGGCATCATCCAGGCGGCGAGCAGTTCCGGCACGGTCAGCGCCCGCCACACCTTTTCCGGCGGCTCGGCTAGGTCATATTCGAATTCGATCGCATCCGGTGCGACTTCGCGTTGGCTCTTCATTGATCCATGTCCTTCAAAACCGTCTTCAGCCTTTCGATGCGCTCCGGCCAGAACGTCCGGTAGCGTTCAATCCAGGAGAGCAGCGGGGCAAGCCCCTGCGGATCGGCGCGGTAATAGGCGTTGCGGCCGGCCCGCCGCTCGACCACGAGACCGGCACCGCGCAGCACCGCCAAGTGCTGGGACACGGCCGGCTGCGACACAGTCAGGCCGCAGCGCAGTTCCGACACGCTCATCTCGCTTGTCGCGAGCCGCTCGAAGACGGCACGGCGTGTCGGGTCGGCCAGGGCGCGGAAAATCTCTGCTTCGATCATGGCAAAAGCATAAGTCGATACTTATTGATTTGGCAAGCGCTGTTTTGCAACCCATATGAAGGCCTTGGCCATTGCTGCCATTCCTTGACAATCAGCGGCGGTGCATATAGGAACGAAAAGGGAACAAAAACCTTGTGGGAAAAGCCAGCCTTGGCAGGCGGCTGACGTCCGTAGCCTGTAAGGTGCTGCGACAAAAATTTGTTTCGGATGAGCGCGGAGAAATATCATGGCGGGTAGCGTCAATAAGGTCATTCTGGTCGGCAATCTCGGCGCGGACCCTGAAATCCGCCGCCTGAATTCGGGCGAGCCGGTCGTCAACATCCGCATCGCCACCTCGGAAAGCTGGCGCGACAAGAATTCCGGCGAGCGCAAGGAAAAGACCGAGTGGCATAACGTCGTCATCTTCAATGAGGGCATCGCCAAGGTGGCGGAGCAATATCTGAAGAAGGGCATGAAGGTCTATGTCGAGGGCCAGTTGCAGACCCGCAAATGGCAGGACCAGACCGGCGCCGACAAATACACGACCGAAGTCGTGCTGCAGAAATTCCGTGGCGAGCTGCAGATGCTTGACGCGCGCGGCCAGGGTGAGGGCGGCCAGGTCGGCGGCTACAGCGGTGGCGGCAGCAGCCGCGGGTCGGATTTTGGCCAGTCGAGCCCGAATGAAGGGTTCAACCGCGGTGGCGGCAATGCTCCCAGGGGCGGCGGTGGCGGCGGTTCGTCGCGCGAACTGGACGACGAAATTCCGTTCTGATCGGGAGCCGCACCAAACGGCGAATGCTTGTGCTTGATATGCCCCGAGGGTCCTGCATGGACTTTCGGGGTTTTGCATTGTTGATTTGGGAACAAAGGACTGAAAGGACAGGGCGATGAAGGCACGGGTAAAATGGGTCGAGGAGCGCACCTTCGTCGGCGAATCCGGCAGCGGCCACAAGGTCGTATTGGGAACCGCGTCCAGCCCGGACGGCAAGACCCCGGGGCCGAGCCCGATGGAACTGGTGCTGATCGGCACCGGCGGCTGTTCGGCCTATGATGTCGTCCACATCCTTGAAAAGGGACGCGAGGCGATCGAGGACTGTGTCGTAGAACTCGACGCCGACCGGGCCGAGACCGACCCGAAGGTGTTCACCCGCATCCACATGCATTTCATCGTCAAGGGCCGCGCGCTGTCGCGCGACAAGGTCAAGCGGGCGATCGATCTGTCGATCGACAAATATTGCTCGGCTTCCGCCATGATGGCCAAGACGGCCACGCTTACGCATGACTTCGAGATCGTCGATACGACAGCGCAGTAGGGCCGCAGGGATACCGTTCAACTAGCCATCAGCGCCTTGATGCCGTCGGCGACAAACTGCACCGCCAGCGCCGCCAGAATAACGCCGAGCAGGCGGGTCAGGATCGAGCGGCCGGTCTGGCCGAGGATGCGGTCGATGCGCTCCGACAGCACGAACACCAGATAGGTGATGGCGAGGCAGACGAAGATGATGCCGACCAGCGCCGCCTGTGCGGCAAAGCCCTGAAACGAGCCGGAGAGCAGCACAGTCGCCGAAATCGCACCGGGACCGGCGATCAGCGGGATTGCCAGCGGGAAGGCGGCGATGTTGTGGATCATGTCCTTAGTGATGGCGACGTCGCCGATCTTCTCCTTGCGGTCCTGGCGGCGCTCGAACACCATTTCGAAGGCGATGAAGAACAGCAGAAAACCACCTGCTACGCGGAAGGCCGGCAGCGTGATGCCGAACACCGACAGGATCGAGGCACCTGCGATCGCGAACAGCGCCATCACCAGGAAGCCGATGATCGAGGCGCGTACGGAGACCTGCTGGCGCTCGTCGCGATTCATGCCGCGTGTCACGGCGAGGAACAGCGGTGCCAGCCCGGGCGGATCGATGGTCACGAGAATGGTGACGAAGGCATTGAACAGGCTGTCGAAACTCGGCATCGCTGACCCCTCCCGCCGGGCCGAGCCCGCACTCCGATATTGGTAGCGCAAAGCCCGGTCGATGGGAACTGTCGGAGGGGCCGGAGACTTCGATGCGGTAGGGCGCGTCGCGGCGAAACGGATTCAGGCGACGCGCTTTGTCCGGTGGGCTAAATGTTCATAGGTGATTTGCCAGGGGTGGCTCTCGGAAGGTCTTTCCTCGCCGATCCAATGGAAGCTGTTGGCAGTGATCTCGGTGAAACGCCATCGAGTTTGCAGACCGCGCGAGTCATCGCCGATCTGGACAATGTCCTTACCCTCGGCCCGCCCGATCTGGCGCGAGTAATCTTGGTTGAGCGGATCATTCCAGATGATGTGCCAGCCACCGATCCCAGGATCGAAGATGCGCAAAGTCGTGCCATACATGGTGGACCGCGCAGGGCGCCTGGGCCTGATCCAGATGTCCTGAATCGCGCGGCCTTCGAGTACCCAGCCGAAATGGCATTCTCCGGTCCATTTCTGGATCGTGCCGTCGTCAAAGTGGTGGACCGTGTCCATTTCCCAGCTTCCGATCAACCATCCATAGAGGTCCATGTCTTTCGCTCGGTCGGCTGGGGGAGCCTCGGATACGAGAGCAGTGAGAAACGAAGAAATGGCCATTGTCACGAGGCCGTTTCGCATCCGGCACATTGGGCGTCGCGGATGCCGATCGAGACATGATCGAACATGTTTTTCTCCATTCTTACAATGATGTGCTGCTTCAGCTTGTAGTTACTCGCCGCGCCAGGAATTCGACCTCGAGGTGCCAGTCCGCGCCATCGTGCGAGCGCTCGCCGAGCCAGCGGAAGGAATTCTCGGTGATCCGCGAAAAGCTCCAGCGCACCGATGACCCGGTGCCGTCGGCGCCCACTTGTACGATGGTGTCGCCCTCGGCGCGGCCAAGCTGGCGGCTGTAATACTGGTTGCGCGGGTCGCTCCAGAAAATGTGCCAGGCATCGGCGCTTGGGTCATAGACCCGCAATGTCGTGCCGTAAAAAGTCCATTTGCCGAGCGAAGGCGAGGGGCCGGCGTCGCGCGCGGGCAGGATCCAGACATCCTGGATCGCCCGGCCTTCCAGCACCCAGCCGAAATGCACCTCGCCGCGGCCGGTCAGCACCGTGCCGCCCTCGAGATGCCGAGAGGCGTCAAATGTCCAGGCACCGACGAAGCGGCCGTAGAGGGCCAGTTTTTCAGCGAGCCCTTCGATCGGTCCGGGACTGTGCAAGGCTTCGGCAAATGAGGATTGGTCGACCATGGCTGCGGCCTCTTCTTGTCAGGAGACCGCGAGGAATAGGCGCTGGCAGGGTTCTGGGCTTGGGAAAAGTTGCTATATTTCGGTCATGACGGCGACCGCGAATACCCTTGCATCCGGACCTGACTGGCATGTGGCGGATGTCATCTGCACGGCCAGCGCCGGCGATCGGCCGTTCGAGGAAGCACATCGGGATTTTTGCGTCGCGGCGGTCACCGGCGGCTCGTTCCGCTACCGCGCGCAGCAAGGCACGGCAATGCTCGCGCCAGGCAGTCTCCTGCTCGGCAATTCCGGCACCTGCTACGAATGCGGGCACGAGCATGGCAGCGGCGACCGTTGCCTCTCCTTCCATTTCGGGCCGGCCTATATGGACCGGATCGTGGCTGATGTGCCGGGCGCCAGGACGCTCACCTTCGCGGCGCCACGCCTGCCGCCGTTACCGGCCCTGGCGCCGTTGCTGGCCGAGGCGGAAGCCGCACGCGACCTGGCCGACGCGGACGCCTTCGAGGAACTCGCCTTGCGCATCGCGGGTGCCGCCATGGCTACAATCTCCGGCGCCGCGCATGCCGGGTGCGGCCCAAGCCGCCGCGATCAGAAAAGGGTTGCCGAGGCGGTGCGGCGGATCGAACTGGGTGCCGACGGACCGATCTCGCTTCCAGCGTTGGCGGATGAGAGCGCGACCAGCCCCTATCATTTCCTGCGCACCTTCCGGCAGGTCGCCGGCATGACGCCCTATCAGTACCTGCTCAGGACCCGGTTGCATCGCGCGGCAGTGCGATTGCGCACGTCGAACGATGCCATCTCGGCAATTGCTTTCGAGACCGGCTTCAACGATCTGTCGACCTTCAACCGCCGGTTTCGGCGGGTCATGGGCGAGACCCCGGGCCGCTATCGCGCCATGCGCGCGGGCAGCGGCTGAAAAGTTGCGTCACCACCCGTGGCATCAGTCCATGGTCGGCCCGCACCAGCCGGGCAGATAGTCGGCGTCCTTGCCCCTGGCCAGCACGAGTGCATCCTTCATCGCCTGGTCGAAATTTTTCGCCACCGCGCCTTTGTCGATGCGCCGGCGCAGGAAATCCGCCCACAGGAATTCGCTGAACGGCGTGGTGTCCTTGGCGTAGCCACCCAGCCGGCGCAGTTCGCCAGCCATGCTCCGGTAAGGGTCGTCGACCAGTTCGCCGATGGTCTTCGGCAGGGCGGCATAAGCCCGGCGCTGGCCGTTTTCATCGAATGGATGCATCCAGCCGCGGTTGTCGAGCATGAAAAGGAACGCGTCCTTGTCCAGTGCCGACAGGTCGCTGATCACCGTCACGAGCACATCCTTGACGCCTTCCTCGATCAGGGCGCGGGCGAGATGATGGTGATCGGTGACGTAGTTGCGGTTTTTCGGGCCCAACACGACCGGGATCATGTGCTTGCCCAGAAAGGCGCCTGTGTTCGCGGCGCTCTGCGAGCGGACCATCTGGCGCTTGAGATCCACCTCGCGCATCCCGACCGTAATTTGCGTTGGCCGCAGTTCCTTGACCGGGACCGGGGTCACCAGCGGCTCTCTCAGGACGATCATGGTGTACTCTCCTGGTTTTCCGGCGGGCCGGAATGCAGAGCCCTGATGGCGGCATCGACGCTGTGGAAGATCCGCTGCGGGCCGACGAGATCGATGATGCCGAACCGCGCAAGGGCTGCCTGGGCACGCACCGATTCCATCCGAGCAATGGCGAATATTGCGCCCGCATTGCGGCAATGGGTGATGGTTTCGATCAATGCCTGGGCGGCGGTGTAGTCGATTTCGACAATGTTACTGGCCTCCAGCACGACGAGTTTCACATCGCCCTTGCGGGCGTCGACCAGATCACAAAAGCCGCGTTTGAAACCGTCGGCATTGACGAAGGACAATGGCGCCTGGAACGCCGCGACCAGCACGCCGGGGAGTTGTTCGCCAGCGCTCGGCTTGCCCGGCGGCCACCAGACGGAGGTTCCCGGGACCTGTTCAAGTTCGATCGGCAGCGTCTGGGTCGCGCTCCAGATTCCGTGCAGCAGCGACAGGCCGATGCCGACCGCCACGCCGGTCTCGATGGGCAGCACGACGATGGCCGCCATGGTGATCAGGATCAATGCGAATTCGACCGGCGCTTGCCGGTAGACACTGGCGAAAACCTTCCAGCGCAGAATGTGCTGGGCGACGAACATCAGGACCCCGGCGAGGGCGGCCTGCGGAACATCGGCGAGCAGGCCGCCGCCAAAGGCGCCCAGCGCCACAACGAGCGCCGCGGCAATGAGGCTCGAGAGTTGCGAGCGGCCGCCCGACTGGGAGACGATTGCCGTGCGTGGTGGGCTGGCGTTGACGGCGAAGGCGCCGAACAGGCTCGACGCGATGCTGCCGGCGCCGGCACCAACGAAATCGCGATTGACGTCGGGCGCGTCGCCCTGCGGAGCGAAGGAACGGGACGTGGCGGCCGTCTGCACCATGACGACGATGGCGATCAGCAATGCCAGCGGAACGAGCGCCTGCACGTCGTCGAGACCGGCCAGTGGCAACCCTGCCCGCGGCAGGCCATTCGGCAAGGCACCAAGCACCTCGACGCCATGATCCTTGAGGCCGAAAATGGCGACCGCTGTCGTGGCAAGCACCATGCCGATCAGCGCGCCGGGGATGCGGGCGCTGATAAGCTCGGAAAACAACACGATTGCGAATACCCCAAGGCCGAGCGTCAGGCTCCAGGGGTTGGTGAGATGGAGGCTGCTGGCGATTTCGCCGATGCGCTGCACGGTTTCGCCGCTTTCCGCCGGCAGGCCGAGCAGTCCAGGCAATTGTGAAACGATGATATGGACGGCGATGCCTGCCAGAAAGCCAGTCGTGACCGGCACCGAGAGCAGGTCGGCAATCCAGCCGAGGCGAAAGACGCCGCTCAGCATCACGATCAGCCCGACCATCAGCGCCAGCGTGGCGGCCAGCGCCAGATAATGCGGTGAGCCTGATGATGCGAGCAGCGCCAGGCTGCCGGCAAACAAAGGCGTGATGGTCGAATCCGCGCCGGACGAAAGGTGGCGATTGGCGCCGAACAGCGCAAACGCCACCGAACCGGCGACAAAGGCGAAAAATCCAACCTCGGGCGCAAAGCCGCCGAGCCTGGCTGTCGCCATCTGCTCGGGAATGGCGATCGCGGCCAGTGTCACGCCCGCGATCAGATCGCCATTGAAATCCCGGGGCGTCCAACCGTGCAGCGCCCGCAAAGGCAGCCATGAGCTCCAATTCATGGTGATCGCGGCTTTTGCTTGGGGAGTTGGTCCATTACAGGCTTTTGCCTTGGTGGCGGCGAAAAGCGTAACGGCCATATCGTCGCAATTAGCGGTATCCTTTTGAAATTACCACTAAAAATGACACTGGAAAAGTGCCGTGAACATTGGAGTTTCGGCCGTGCTTCCTATATAAGCGGTCAGTGATTCCTGATTAGATTGTGATCCGATTTGACCGACCAAAAGACACCGCGCGGCGCCGACGGCGGCCCCACCGGCATCGAACCCATCTCCATCATCGAGGAGATGCAGAGTTCCTATCTCTCTTACGCCATGAGCGTGATCGTCAGCCGTGCGTTGCCAGATGTGCGCGATGGCCTGAAGCCCGTGCACCGCCGCATTCTCTACGCGGCGCATGAGAGCGGCTACCACTGGAACCGCAAATACGTGAAGTCGGCGCGTCCTGTCGCCGACGTGATGGGTAAATACCATCCGCATGGCGATGCCTCGATCTATGACGCCTTGGTGCGCATGGCGCAGGACTGGTCGCTGCGTGTGCCCTTGATCGACGGGCAAGGCAATTTCGGCTCGATTGACGGCGATCCGCCGGCGGCGATGCGCTATACCGAATCGCGCCTGACCAAGGTCGCGCATGAGCTTCTGGAGGATATCGACAAGGACACCGTCGATTTCCAGGACACTTATGATGCGTCGGACACCGAGCCGAAGGTTCTGCCGGCGCGCTTTCCCAATCTGCTGGTCAACGGCTCGGGCGGCATTGCCGTCGGCATGGCGACCAACATCCCGCCGCACAATCTCGGTGAGGTCTGCAACGCCGCCATTGCCGTCATCGACAATCCGGCGATCGACCTGCCGGCGCTGATGGAGATCATTCCGGGCCCTGATTTCCCGACCGGCGGCATCGTGCTTGGCCGCTCCGGCATCTACAGCGCCTATTCCACCGGCCGTGGCTCAATCGTCATGCGCGGCAAGGTCAACATCGAACAGCGCGGCAATGACCGTGAATCGATCATCATCACCGAGGTTCCCTATCAGGTGAACAAGGCCTCGATGATCGAGAAGATGGCCGAACTGGTGCGCGACAAGCGCATCGAGGGCATTTCCGACATTCGTGACGAAAGCGACCGTCAGGGTTATCGCGTCGTCATCGAACTCAAACGTGACGCCGTTGCCGACGTCGTCCTCAACCAGCTCTACCGGTTCACGCCGCTGCAGACGTCTTTCGGCGCCAATATGGTGGCTCTGAACGGCGGCAAGCCGGAACTGCTGAACCTGACCGACATGCTGACGGCATTCGTCACCTTCCGCGAGGAGGTGATCAGCCGGCGGACTAAGTTCCTGCTCCGCAAGGCGCGCGACCGCGCCCATGTGCTGGTTGGTCTAGCCATCGCCGTCGCCAACATCGACGAAGTGATCAAGCTTATCCGCACCGCGCCGGATCCGCAGTCGGCGCGCGAGCAGTTGATGGAGCGGCGCTGGCCCGCGGGCGACGTTGAATCGCTGATCCTGCTGATCGACGATCCACGCCATCGCATCAACGAGGACGGCACCTACAATCTGTCCGAGGAACAGGCGCGCGCCATCCTCGAACTGCGCCTGCAGCGCCTGACAGCGCTGGGCCGCGACGAAATCGCCGATGAGTTGAACACGATCGGCGACGAGATCAAGGACTACCTCGACATCCTGTCGTCTCGCGCGCGTATTCAGCAGATCGTCAAGGACGAACTCGCCGCCGTGCGCGACGAGTTCGGCACGCCACGCCGCACCGAGCTCACCGACGGTGGCGCGGACATGGAAGACGAGGACCTGATCCAGCGCGAGGACATGGTCGTGACGGTGAGCCATTCCGGCTACATCAAGCGCGTGCCGCTTTCGCTCTACCGGGCGCAGCGCCGCGGCGGCAAGGGTCGCTCCGGCATGTCGACCAAGGAAGAGGATTTCGTCACCCGGCTGTTCGTCGCCAACACGCACACGCCGGTGCTGTTCTTCTCCTCGCGCGGCATCGTCTACAAGGAAAAGGTCTGGCGCCTGCCGATCGGCAACCCGCAGTCACGCGGCAAGGCACTGATCAATATGCTCCCGCTGGAGCAGGGCGAGCGCATCACCACGATCATGCCGCTGCCCGAGGACGAGACGAGCTGGGGCGAACTCGATGTGATGTTCGCCACCACGCGGGGCACCGTGCGCCGCAACAAGCTTTCCGACTTCGTCCAGGTCAACCGCAACGGCAAGATCGCCATGAAGCTGGAGGAGGAGGGCGACGAGATCCTCGGCGTCGAGACCTGCACCGACAATGACGACGTGCTTTTGACCGCCAGCTCGGGACAGTGCATCCGCTTCTCGGTCGGTGACGTGCGCGTCTTCCAGAGCCGAAACTCGGTCGGCGTGCGCGGCATCACCATGGCTGACACCGACCGCATCATCTCAATGTCGGTGATCGAGAATGTCGATGCGCCGCCGGCTGAACGCGCCGCCTACCTTAAGCGTGCCGCGGCCGAACGGCGGCTTGCCGCGGGCATCGCCGCCGGTGAAGAGGAAGAGATCGCGCTGACCAATGAAGAGGTCGGCGAGGAGACGGAGCTTTCCGACGAGCGCTACGAGTTCCTCAAGGCGCATGAGCAGTACGTGCTGACGGTCACCGAATACGGTTACGGTAAGCGCTCTTCGTCCTATGATTTCCGCCTGACTGGACGCGGCGGCAAGGGCATCCGCGCCACAGACGTGTCGAAGACGGCCGAAATCGGCCGTCTGGTGGC
The DNA here is from genome assembly GCF_004791165.1 of Mesorhizobium sp. M8A.F.Ca.ET.218.01.1.1. Classification (GTDB taxonomy): domain Bacteria; phylum Pseudomonadota; class Alphaproteobacteria; order Rhizobiales; family Rhizobiaceae; genus Mesorhizobium. The sequence continues at coordinate 208,452 of NZ_SRUZ01000004.1, forward strand.
AACTTTCCCGGTCGGCAATGACGATCAGATCATGCTGGTGTCGGACGGCGGCACCGTCATTCGTGTGCCCGTCAATGGCATCCGTTTCGCTAGCCGCGCCACCAAGGGCGTGACCATCTTCAACACGGCTGAAGGTGAAAAGGTGGTTTCGGTCGAACGGATTTCGGAGCCACAAGCGGACGAGGAAGCGGAAGAGGTCGAGGGTGGCGCGGAGCCCGGTTCGACGCCTGACGGCAGTCCGGATAACAGCGAATAGTCGTTGGTTAGCATAGTAACGCCGGCCTGTGGCCGGCGCGGCAGCAAGTCGACAATAGCTTAGTAGTGACGATACGGCTTGCGCAGGCCGAAGCCTTCGAAGCGTTTGGTGGTTGCCTTGACGCGAATGCGCTGCGCCTCCTGATGCAGCCCGAATACTGTGGCGATCAGCATGGCGACGGTCATTGCGGTGGCGAGCATGTAGATCAGCATGTGCGTGTTCTCCTGCGCCTTACAACGGATATATGGGGCTTTGGTTTCATCTTATTAAGGGTGCAACCTAGTGAACGCTGCGTGAAGGCTTCGTGATCAGCGTATTCATCTGTCGTTCATGTGCCGGAAAAGGTTCACGGGCCGCCTGCCGATCGGATTTGCCTTTGTGAGAGAGGCTCGCTAGAAGCTCCGGCATGACCGAACGCATCGCCCTTTACGCCGGCTCCTTCGACCCGCTGACCAACGGCCATCTCGATGTGCTGAAAGCGTCACTGGCGGTTGCCGACACTGTCTATGCGGCGATTGGCATTCATCCGGGCAAGAAGCCGCTGTTCTCCTTCGACGAGCGGGTGCGGTTGATTGAAGCCGCCACGAAAGCCGAATTCGGCCGCGATGGCGCCCGCATCAAAGTGGTCGCTTTCGATGGGCTGGTGATCGATGCCGCCAGAAGGGAAGGCGCCTCGATCATGATCCGCGGTCTGCGCGATGGCACCGACCTCGACTACGAAATGCAGATGGCGGGCATGAACGAAACCATGGCGCCGGAGTTGCAGACGGTTTTCCTGCCCGCCAGCCCGTCGGTGCGAACCATTACCGCCACACTTGTGCGCCAGATAGCCTCGATGGGCGGCGACATCCGCCCCTTCGTGCCGGCGGCCGTGGCCGGTGCGCTCACCGCAAAATTCGCGAAATAAGCTCGGAGAAAATCCTCATGCAGCTCAAAAGGCTCGCCTCATTCCTTGTTGTGCTCGCCGGTCTCTTGACCGCGTCCGTTTCCGCCTATGCTGCAGACCCGGAAAACACCATGATCATCACGCTGAAGGGGGGCGACGTCACCATAGCGTTGCGCCCCGATCTGGCACCCAAGCATGTCGCGCAGATCAAGAAGCTGGTGCGCGATCATGCCTATGACAATGTGGCTTTCCATCGCGTCATCGACGGCTTCATGGCGCAGACCGGCGACGTCAAGTTCGGCAACATGGAAAAGGGATTTAACGCCCAGGCCGTCGGCACCGGCGGCTCGGACCTGCCCGACCTGCCGGCCGAATTCTCTCAGACCGAGCGCTACAAGCGTGGCGTGGTCGGCATGGCCCGCTCGCAGGATCCGAACTCCGCCAATTCGCAGTTCTTCATCATGTTCGCACCGGCACCGCCGCTCGATGGCCAATATACCATCGTCGGCAATGTCGTCAGCGGCATGGAGCTGGTGGACAAGATCAAGAAGGGCGACGAGGCGGACAATGGCACGGTTGCCGATCCCGACCGGATGATCAAAGTGCGCATTGCCGCCGACAAATAGTTCCATTTTACAAAAGGATATCTGACATGGCTGAGATCAAGGACCGCGAGAACGCGCTCATCATGGAAACGACCAAGGGCGAGGTCGTCATCGAACTGTTTCCCGATTTGGCCCCCGGCCATGTCGCCCGCATCAAGGAACTGGCGCGCGAAGGCGCCTATGATGGCGTCGTCTTCCACCGCGTCATCGAAGGCTTCATGGCGCAGACCGGCGACGTCAAGTTCGGCAACTCGAGCAAGCCCTCGTTCGCGCCTTCCCGCGCGGGCATGGGCGGCTCGGAAAAGCCTGACCTGAAGGCAGAGTTCTCCAACGCGAACCACGGTCGCGGCACCTGCTCGATGGCCCGTTCGCAGAACCCGAACTCGGCCAATTCGCAGTTCTTCATCTGTTTCGACGATGCCGCGTTCCTCAACCGCCAGTACACGGTCTGGGGCCAGGTCATCGAAGGCATGGAGAATGTCGACAAGATCAAGCGCGGCGAGCCGGTGCAGGATCCCGACAAGATCGTGTCGCTGAAGGTCGCGGCAGACGTCAAGTAAGGCGAAACGACAATGATGGGCGTCGTCTGGTCGCTTCTCGGCATCCTGTCCGGCGCCTTCATTGCGATTCAGGCGCCGATCAATTCGCAGCTGGCGCGCGGCCTGGGTCTCCCGGTCGCGGCGGCCGCGTTTTCGTTCCTGTCGGGCGCGGTCGTGCTCGGCATCATCTCGGTAACGGTGGTGAAGCTGCAAGGCATTTCGCTTGACTGGAAGGCGCCGGCGCCGTGGCTGTTCGTCGCCGGGGGCATGCTCGGCGGCTTCTATGTCACGCTCTCCACCATCTTGACGCCACGCATCGGCGCCGCCGCCCTTATGGCGTTCCTGGTGGCCGGTCAGTTGCTCGCCGGCATGCTCATCGACCGCGTCGGCTTCCTCGGTGTCGCGGTGCGTGAAATCTCGCTCGGCCGCATCGCCGGCGCCGTGCTTCTGCTGGCCGGAGCGCTGCTCGTTCGGCTGTTTTGATTCCCGATGCGCGTCGACCTCTTTGATTTCGACCTGCCGGAAGAGCGCATCGCGCTTCGCCCGGCAGAGCCGCGCGACAGCGCCAAAATGCTCGTCGTCGAGCCGGGCAAGGGGCTGGAGGACCGGACGGTTGGCGATCTGCCGTCGTTGCTCCGCGCCGGCGACGTGCTGGTCTTCAACGACACCAAGGTCATTCCAGCGCAACTGAAAGGCATCAGGCGGCGCGGTGAAGCGGCTGCGCAGGTCGAGGCCACGCTGCACATGCGCATGGCTCCAGACCGCTGGCTGGCGTTCATGCGGCCGGGAAAGCGCATCGCCGCCGGTGACCGCATCCATTTCGGTCATGACGGCAATTCCTGTTTCCTTGGCCAGCTCGATGCCACGGTGATCGAAAAGGGCGAGGGCGGCGAAGCGTTGCTCGGCTTTGATCTATCCGGGCCCTTCCTCGACGAGGCGCTGCACGCGGTCGGCCACATTCCGTTGCCGCCCTACATCGCCTCGAAGCGCGATGACGACGAGCGCGACCATGCCGATTACCAGACCATCTATGCCCGGGAAGAAGGTGCGGTAGCGGCGCCCACCGCTGGCCTGCATTTCACGCCCGAGCTTTTTGCGGCGTTGGACGCCAAGGGGATCGAGCGCCGCTTCGTCACGCTGCATGTCGGCGCCGGCACGTTCCTGCCGGTGAAGGCGGACGACACCGCCGACCACAAGATGCATGCCGAGATCGGCTCGGTCAGCGAGGCGACCGCCAGCGCGCTCAACGCCGCGAAGGCGAGGGGTGGGCGCATCATTGCCGTCGGCACCACCTCGCTGCGTCTGCTGGAAAGCGCGGCGCGTGACGACGGTACGGTGGCGCCATGGTCCGGACCGACCGACATCTTCATCACGCCCGGCTACCGCTTTCGCACCGCCGACATGCTGATGACCAATTTCCATCTGCCGCGCTCGACACTGTTCATGCTGGTTTCGGCCTTCAGCGGTCTCGATACGATGCGTGCCGCCTATGCGCATGCCATTGCGAACCGTTACAGGTTCTACTCCTATGGCGACGCAAGCCTGCTTTACCGAGCGGAGATGAGCGATGGACGATGATCTGCAAACCCTCGATCGCGAAAGCCTCGTCGCGGAAGTGAAAAAGCTGCGCGCCGGTATTCGCGCGCACCGCGATACATCAGGCCATGATCTGTGCTGGCATCACCCCGATCTGTGGGATCTGCTGCCTGAAAAGACCGAGCCGGCGATCGCCGTGCCACCCTGGCCCAAATTCATGCGCGGCTGCATCCAATACCGCCAGTCGCTCGACAGGCAGGCGCCGGGTGCGCCGGTCCACGACAAGGAATTCAATGGCTGAGACGTTCACCTTCAAGGTGCTGGCGACCGATGGCAAGGCGCGGCGCGGCCTGATCGACATGCCGCGCGGCGAAATCCGCACGCCGGCCTTCATGCCGGTCGGCACCGGTGGCACCGTGAAGGCCATGTACATGGACCAGGTGCGCGGCGTCGGCGCCGACATCATCCTGGGCAACACCTATCACCTGATGCTTCGCCCTGGCGCCGAACGTGTCGCGCGGCTTGGCGGTCTGCACGAATTCGCCCGCTGGCCGCACCCGATCCTGACCGACAGCGGCGGATTCCAGGTGATGTCGCTGTCGAAGCTGAGGAAGCTGACAGAGAAAGGCGTCACCTTCCGTTCGCACATCGATGGCGCGGCTTATGAGATGTCACCCGAGCGTTCGATCGAGATTCAAGGCCTGCTCGATTCCGATATTCAGATGCAGCTTGACGAATGCACGGCGCTGCCGGCCGAGTTGAAAGAGATCGAGCGCGCAATGGACCTGTCGCTGCGCTGGGCGGAGCGCTGCAAGACGGCGTTCGGCGACCAGCCCGGCAAGGCGATGTTCGGCATCGTGCAAGGTGGCGACAACGCCGCGCTCAGGGTGCGTTCGGCGCAGGCGCTGAGCGCGATGAACCTCAAGGGTTATGCCGTCGGCGGCCTGGCTGTCGGCGAGCCGCAAGCGGTGATGCTCGACATGCTCGACATCACGTGCCCGGAACTGCCTGACAAAAAGCCGCGCTACCTGATGGGCGTGGGCACGCCGGACGATATCCTGAAATCGGTGGCGCGCGGCATCGACATGTTCGACTGCGTGATGCCGACGCGAGCCGGCCGGCATGGTCTTGCCTATACCAGGCGCGGCAAGGTCAATCTGCGCAACGCCCGTCACGCTGACGATCCGCGCCCGCTCGACGAAGAGAGTGATTGCCCCGCTGCGCGCGACTATTCGCGCGCTTATCTGCACCATCTGGTGCGTTCGCAGGAGGCGCTCGGGGCGATGCTGCTGACCTGGAACAATCTTTCCTACTACCAGAAGCTGATGCAGGACATCCGGGCCGCGATCGAGAGCGGCACCTTCGAACTGCGCTCGGGCGAGATATCCGAGGGTTGGGCCAAAGGCGACCTGCCCGTACTTTGAATTGGGATCCGAGCACACTCTTTCTAAACATAACCAAGAGTAATTGTTCCGAGCTATATTCAGGCAAGGGGCAAGAAACTGTCCGCAACAGCAGACCCATCTGTCGACAATTCTAAATTAGCACTGCATAATTCGCATGCTAGTGTCCTGCGTTTGGCAACGCGCAAGCATCGTGGTGTCGGCCCGGCGATTGCCGCGATCGCAGCAATCGGCCTTTTCTTGCGATTGATGGGTGCGCGCGGCGATCTCTGGCTGGACGAGATCTGGAGCTTCTTGCTGCTCGAGCCGCTTACCTCGATCGATCAGATATTCTGGCGCGTAAACCACGACAACAATCATTTCCTCAATTCGATCTACCTGTACCTGATCGGTCCTTATGCCTCGCCATTGCTTCAGCGCGGCTTGTCGATTGCGCTCGGCGTCGGCACAATCATTGCCGCAGCCGTGGCTGCGCAAGGCCGATGGGCTGGTGTCATCACAAGCATGCTGTTTGCGGTGAGCTATCCGATGGTCCATTACGGCTCCGAGGCGAGAGGCTATGCCGGGCTGGTGCTGTTCACGCTCCTCTCGGTCGTGTTCCTGGAACGCCGGTTCGACACAGGCCGTTCAGGCATCGCATTCGCGGTCATCGTCCTTCTCGGGTTTTTGTCCCACCTCACGATGGTAGAAACGGTGGTGGTTCTGGTGGCCTGGAGCGCCTGGCTCATCTGGCGGCGCACCGGCAGTCTGGGTCGCGTCAATGTCGAACTGGGGCAGATTTTCACGCCGGCATTCCTTGCTTTGCTGCCGCTAGCCGCCTGCGTAACGATCGGCAGCCAGACGTTTGGCTTCAAGGTCGGCGGCGTTTCGCCGTTCTCGCTCCAGGCCTTCGTCCAAGGCTACGGCGGAATGATCCGCTGTCTGTTCGGCTTGCCGCCTTGGATCAGCAACTTGGCCTGTATTGCCTTGGCCTGCGGCCTTGTCTGCGTCTTTGCCGGTATTCGGCGCGATCGGCGGGCCAGTCTCTATGTCATCGGGATTATCGGACTGCCTATTCTGATGGCGGCAGCACAGCTGCCGACCCTCGATTTCCCGCGCTACTTTCTGGTCAGTGCAACATTGCTGTTGCTTTGCGCGGGCGAGTTGCTTGCGCTCGGGTTCGCCGCCGCTGGCATATATCGGCTTGTTGCCGTCGGGGGGCTGGTGGCAATCCTAGCCGGCACGATGACGTTTCTGTTGCCATTCTACGAAAAGGGACGCGGATCCTATGCTGTCATCGTTGAGGAGATGACGCGCAATGGCGCAACGAGCTACGCCAGCAATCAAGATTTTCGGATCGCGGTGATTGTCAACTATTTTGCCAAACGGCTGGGACGCCAGTCATTGCTCGTCGCGGCCGACAAGATATGTGACGAGCGTCCGTCCTGGCTGATCCTCGAGGGCGCCGTGGACCAGCAGCCGGAGCATGTCGCCGCCCCGTCCGGCTGCCTGTTGACCTATGATCGCGTCGATGCCTCGACGAGTTGGGGACTGTCGGGGCAGGGCTGGACGCTCTATCAACGCCAGGATTGAAGTGAGCGAACTGGTTCAGGAGCTCAGCGAATTCGAGGCGCGCAGGCTGCAGCCGGTGATCTGGAATGTGCCGTCGGGCTGCTGCTGAAGCGTGTAGACCGCCTCATAGTCCTTGCCGTCGGGGCCAATGATCAGCACCTGCTGGACGATCGAACCCGGGCCCGTCTGCTCGACCTTGCCGAAAGAGTAGGACCGTGGCTTGCGCACAGGCGGGTAGCCGTTGGTCACCATGTTCATGAAAGCATCGACGGTCGGGAATACCTGCTTCACGTTCGGAGCGGCGAAGCTGTAGGCCTTGGCGCCGTCATCGGCGATGAGGGCCTTCAATTGACCGTCGATGACGGCTTGGCCAGCCTTGATCTCGGCATCGCCGGCAAACGCCTGGGAAGCCAGCATGAGCGAAACGAACGCGAATGCGAAAAAGCCGCGGCGCATGGCCTGTCTCCACCGTCCCTCGAAAAGCCGCCTCCAGAAAAGCTGTTGCGGAGGCATCCTAACATACGGGTGACGGCGCTTCACGGTTTCAGCGGCCGCCAATATTCGTCCCGGCTAGGCGGATTCCTCGAGCGCGGCATGCCGGTTGCGAAGATGCGCGAGGCCGTGGCCAAGGCCCGCGCCGGCTAAGTGCGCATTCCAGCGCTTGAAAGCCCGCCTCCAGTCTGCCAGAAGGGCCGCTTGAACGTGGACGTTTAGCGGGACGAAGCCATGAAGGCGTTTTTCGTGCAGATCAAATGCGAGCTGGGCAAATCCTACGAGGTTGCCAGCGCGCTTGCCGACGCCGAGATTGCTTCGGAAATCTACTCCACCGCCGGCAATTACGATCTGCTCGCCAAATTCTATGTCGATGATGAGGAAGACGTCGGCCATTTCGTCAACGAGAAGGTGCAGATTCTTCCCGGCATCAAGGACACCTTCACCGTCGTCACCTTCCGCGCCTTCTAGTCGCGAAGCGGATTTGCCCGGGCACGAGGCAAAGCCTGATCAAGCGCATATTTCAGCTGCCTCAATTTTAGGCAGCCGCGACATACTCATCGTCAGGTTCTTCCAAATCGCCGATTGCGCTTGATTTTCTCCGGCGACGCCAGTGAAATGGCGTCACAGGGGAGTATGCGATTGGCAGCGTTCGATGAAATGCTTCCGGAGGTCTCCGGACTTAGAAGACCGTATTCGGCTTACGATCGCTGGCTGAAGGAGCAGGATCCAGCCAGACTTACCGAAAAGATGCAGGACGCCGAACGCGTCTTTCGCAAGACCGGCATCACTTTTGCCGTTTATGGCGAGCAGGAAGCATCTGAGCGATTGATCCCGTTCGACATCGTTCCCCGCATCATTTCAGGCAATGAGTGGCGCCGCCTGACGCAAGGCATCGAGCAGCGCGTACAGGCGCTGAACGCCTTCCTCGACGACATCTACCATCGCCAGGAAATCCTTCGCGCCGGCCGCGTCCCAAGGGACTTGATTGCCAAGAACGAGGCTTTCCTGCCGGAAATGATCGGCGTGCGGCCACCGGCCGGCGTCTACACCCACATTATCGGCGTCGACATCGTGCGCATCAGCGAGGACGAGTTCTACGTGCTGGAAGACAATGCACGCACGCCGTCCGGTGTCTCCTACATGTTGGAGAACCGCGAAACGATGATGCAACTGTTCCCCGAGCTGTTCCAGAAGATCAAGGTGCGGCCGGTGGAGAACTACCCGCAGCTGCTGCGCCAGTCGCTGGCGGCGGTGCGGCCGCAAGGCACCAAGGGGGCGCCGACCATCGCGGTGCTGACGCCCGGCAGTTTCAATTCTGCCTATTTCGAACACGCCTTCCTTGCCGACCAGATGGGGGTGCAGCTTGTGGAGGGACAGGATCTGCGCGTCGTCGACGGCCATGTCGCGATGCGTACGACCGAAGGCTACAAGCAGATCGACGTTCTCTACCGCCGCGTGGATGATTCTTTCCTGGACCCGCTGACCTTCAGGCCGGATTCAGCTCTTGGCATACCCGGCATCATGGATGTCTACCGCGCCGGGAACATCACCATCGCCAATGCGCCGGGAACCGGCATTGCCGACGACAAGGCGATCTATTCCTACATGCCGGAGATCGTCGAATTCTACACCGGCCGCAAGGCGATCCTCGGCAACATCCCGACCTGGCGCTGTTCGGAACCAGACAGCCTGAAATATGTGCTCGAACACATTGATGAGCTCGTCATCAAGGAAGTGCACGGTTCCGGCGGCTACGGCATGCTGGTCGGCCCGGCTGCAACCAAGAAGGAATGCCAGGATTTTGCCAAGAAGCTGCAGGCCAAGCCGTCTAATTACATCGCCCAACCGACGCTAGCGCTCTCGACCTGTCCGATCCTGACTGACAAGGGCCTGGCGCCGCGCCACGTCGACTTGCGGCCTTATGTGCTGGTTTCCGATCGCATCCAGATCGTGCCTGGTGGGCTGACGCGCGTTGCGCTGAAGGAAGGCTCGCTGGTGGTGAATTCCTCGCAAGGCGGCGGCACCAAGGACACCTGGGTGCTGGATGATTGAGATGGGTGAGTAGGGGATAGTCAGTCGTGAATAGTGGAAGCAGAGGGGACAGGGAAATGCCATATTCCGTTGAGATTCAGTCGCTTGCCATTCCCTACTCGCTATTCCCTGCTCACTAGCCCGAAGGGCCATTCCATGCTTCTCGGCCGCACCGCCAACGGGCTCTACTGGATGAACCGCTATATCGAGCGGGCCGAAAACATGGCGCGGTTGGTCGATGCCGGCCTGCGCATGGCGCTGACCCGCACTCAAAGCGCCTCGGAGGAGTGGAACTCCGTGCTGCTCAGCGCCGGCTCCGACGCTGCCTTCACGCAGAAGTATTCGGACTATTCGGCGGCGAATGTCGCTGATTTCCTGCTGCGCGACACGTCGAACCCTTCAAGCACGATGTCGTCGATCGAGACCGCCCGCAACAATGCGCGCATGGTGCGCACCGCGCTGACGCGCGAGACCTGGGAGAGCATCAACGAAGCCTGGATGGCGCTGAAACGGATGCTGGCGAGGCCGATCGACGAGCGCGACCTGCCCAATGTGCTCGATGCGATCAAGCGCGAGACAGCGCTGATCCGTGGCTCGTTCTACGGCACCATGCTGCGCAACGAGATTTTCGACTTCTCGCAGCTCGGCACCTATGTCGAGCGCGCCGACAACACGGCGCGCATTCTCGACGTGAAATACTACGTGCTGTTGCCGTCGATTTCATGGGTCGGATCGAGCCTGGACAACTACCAGTGGGAATCGATCCTGCGTTCGGTGTCAGCGCATCGCTCCTATCGCTGGGTCTACGATGCCGACTACAAGCCCACCAACATCGCCGACTACCTGATCCTCAATGTGCGCATGCCGAGGTCGCTGACCTTCTGCTATCGCTTCCTGGCCGAGCATCTGAAGTTCCTCGGCGACGACTATGGCGAGCGTCATGCCTGCCACGCGACCGCGGAGAAGACCCAGACGATGCTGCGCGCGGGATCGATCAAGGACATATTCGACGCGGGCCTGCACGAGTTCCTGGCCGGGTTCATTCGCGACAACACCAGGCTCGGCGACGAGATCGCGCAGGACTACAGGTTTTATTGAGGAAGCCATGCGGCTGAAAATCACTCACCGGACCGAATATCGCTATGACGCGCCGGTGCAATATCTACTTCAGAGGCTGCGGCTGCTTCCCATGAGCGGGCCGACACAGACAGTGCTGTCCTGGGCGCTGAAGGTCGAAGGCGCGCGCGAGGAAGTGCGATTTACCGACCATTACGGCAACGACAACAGGCTGTTGAGCGTCGAGGGTGACAACGACGTGATCACGGTCGAGGCTTCGGGCGAGGTGGTGACGCGCGATACGTCAGGCGTTTGCGGGCCACACCAAGGTTTCGCGCCACTCTGGTTGTTCGCGCAGGAGACCGCTTTGACCACCATAGGCGGCGGCATCCGTGATCTTGCCGAGGCGGTGGGCAAGGGGACCGATCTTGAAAGGCTGCATCGGCTGATGGCCGCAATCGGCGAACGCGTCGCCTACACGCCCGGCACCACCAATGCGACGACCGCAGCCGAGGAAGCCTTGGCGCTGAAGACCGGCGTTTGCCAGGACCATAGCCACATCTTTGCCGCCGCCGCGCGCGCCATGGGATTTCCGGCCCGCTATGTCAGCGGCTATCTGATGATGGATGCTGCGGTGGAACAGGCGGCGAGCCACGCCTGGGCCGAAGCCCATGTCGCGGGCCTCGGCTGGGTTGCCTTCGATCCCGCCAACGGTATTTCTCCCGATGAACGCTATGTGAAGGTGGCTACCGGCCGCGACTACCGTGACGCTTCGCCGGTGTCGGGAATTCGGCTGGGACAGGCGGAAGAACTGCTTGCGGTCACCGTCACGGTAGAGCAGTAATCCCCTCAGGATTGCTGCCTCAAGAGATTCTATGACCTATTGCGTCGGCCTCAAGATCGATCGCGGGCTCGTGTTCATGTCGGACACGCGCACCAATGCCGGCATGGATTCGATCTCGACCTTCAAGAAGATGCATGTGTGGGAGCAGCCGGGCGAGCGCGTCATCGTCTTGATGTCGGCCGGCAATCTGGCGACGACACAGGCCGTGGTCAGCCTACTCGACGAGCGCACCAAGGCGGTGACCGACCGCCACGAGAAGCTGCTCGAAACGCCATCCATGTACCAGACGGTGCGGCTGGTCGGCGACACGGTGAAAGAGGTGATCGCGCAATCGTCGCCCGCCGGCGAGAAGGCCGATTCCTATTTCAATGCCTCCTTCATCCTCGGTGGGCAGATCAAGGGCAGCCCGCCACGCCTGTTCATGATCTATCCCGAAGGCAATTTCATCGAGTCGACCGACGACACGCCGTTCTTCCAGATCGGCGAGACCAAATACGGCAAGCCGATCATCATCCGCGCCTATGAAAAGACGATGAGCCTCGCCGAGACGGTTAAACTCTTACTGGTGTCGTTCGATTCGACGTTGAAATCGAACCTGTCGGTCGGCTTGCCGCTCGACCTGCTTTTCCTGGAACGGGACGCCTTTCAGGTCGGCCTGAAAAAGCGGATCGGCCAGGACGATCAGTATTACCGCACAATCTCCGATGGATGGTCGAATGCCCTGAAGACGGCGTTCGCCAGCCTGCCGGATTTCCCCGGCTAGTTTTGCCTATCTCGCCATTCGACGGCGGTTGCAAATATTTCACATGTTAATTAATATGATCTTGAAGAGCGGGCGGCTGCCGCCGGCCACGAAAGATCATGTCGGGAGGAACAAGATGAACAATGACGATTTCCGGCAATGGTCGCAACGCGCCGCCGACTGGGGTGCCGACTATCGCAACAATTTGCGTGAGCGGCCGGTGCGGCCATTGGTCGAGCCGGGCGACATTTTCAGGAGCATCGAGGCGTCGCCGCCCGAAGACGCCGAACCGATGGACAGAATCTTCGCCGATTTCGAAGCCAAGATCGTACCGGGGATGACACATTGGCAGCACCCCCGCTTCTTCGCCTATTTCCCGGCCAACGCGGCGCCGGTTTCGGTGGTGGCGGAATACCTGGTGTCGGCGATGGCCGCGCAATGCATGCTTTGGCAAACGTCACCGGCGGCGACCGAGCTTGAAACCCGCACCGTCGACTGGATGCGCCAGGCGCTCGGCCTGCCAGAGGGCTTTTCCGGCGTGATCCAGGATTCGGCCTCGTCGGCGACACTCAACGCCGTGCTGACCATGCGCGAGCGGGCGCTCGGCTGGCAAGGCAACAAAAAGGGTTTGGCCGGGCAGGGGCGGTTGCGCATCTATTCTTCCGACCAGGTGCACACATCGATCGACCGGGCGATCTGGGTCTCGGGCATCGGCGAGGACAATCTCGTGCGCGTTCCGGTCACCGGCCGTTTTCGCGCCATGGACACGGCAGCCCTGGAAGCAGCCATCATCGCCGACCGGAAAGCCGGCATGCTGCCTGCTGGTATTATCGCCTGTGTCGGCGGCACCAGCACCGGTGGCACGGACGATATTGCAGCGGTTGCGGAGGTTGCCAGGCGGCACGGGCTCTACCTGCATGTCGATGCCGCCTGGGCCGGGTCGGCGATGATCTGCCCGGAATACCGGCATTTCTGGTCTGGCGTCGAAGGCGCCGATTCGATCGTCTTCAATCCGCACAAATGGCTGGGCGCGCAGTTCGATTGTTCGATCCAGTTCCTGCGCGACCCCTCGAGCCATGTCAGGACGCTGGCCATCAAGCCCGACTATCTCAAGACGCACGGCCATGACGGCATCATCAACTACTCGGAATGGTCGGTGCCGCTCGGCCGGCGCTTCCGCGCGCTGAAACTGTGGTTCTTGCTGCGCGCCCATGGACTGGAAAACCTGCGAACCATGATCCGCAACCATGTCGCCTGGAGCGAAGGCCTCGCCACGCGTCTGGCAAGGGAGGTGGATTTCGAGATCGTCAGCGAGCCGATGCTGTCGCTGTTTTCGTTCCGGCACAAGGCGGCTTCGGACACCGATGCCGACGAGCACAATCTGCGGCTGGTCAATGCGATCAACGACGATGGCCGCATCTACCTGACGCAAACGAAAGTCGATGGAAGGGTGGCGATCCGCTTCCAGGTGGGCCAGTTCGATGCGACGGCGGAAGACGTCGACGCGGCTTTCACCGCCATTACCGAAATTGCACGCGCCGTGGCCTGAAAAAGGCTGGATCAAGGTCGCGCCGAGGTTCCCTCGTACAATCATCGGATTTCGTTAGCCGGCTTGTGCCTTTTCATCGGTTTCGTTTTCGACTATAAGCAAGAAAAACGAAAACGGGAGCTTGCTTGATGTATCTGTCGCCGCGCCATGCCGAGATCATCCAGATGGCTAAGGACAACGGCCGCGTGCTGGTCGACGATCTGGCCACGCATTTCAATGTGACGCCGCAGACCATACGCAAGGACCTCAACGATTTGTGCGACCAGCGGCTGCTTTCGCGCATCCATGGCGGCGCCTTGTTCCCGTCCGGCATCGAGAACATGGAGTATGAAGCCAGGCGCAAGATCGCGGCCGACGAGAAGGAAGCGATTGGCCGTGCGGCGGCGAGGCTGATCCCCGACAACGCCTCGCTGTTCATCAACATCGGCACCACGACGGAGGCGGTCAGCAAGGCGTTGCTCGATCATAACGGCCTGATGGTTATCACAAATAACATCAATGTTGCCAATAGGATGCGCATCTATCCTTCGATCGAGGTGGTGATTGCCGGTGGTGTGGTGCGCGGTTCGGACGGGGGTGTCGTCGGTGAGGCGGCGGTCGATTTCATCAGGCAGTTCAAGGTCGATTATGCTGTCATCGGTGCCTCCGCGATCGATCATGATGGAGCGCTGCTCGACTTCGATTTTCGCGAGGTGAAGGTGGCGCAAGCGATCATCGCCAATGCCAGGCATGTCATCCTGGTATCCGACCAGACCAAATTCGAGCGTACGGCGCCGGTACGCATCGGTCATCTGTCGCAGGTCAACACGTTCATCACCGATCGCTGCGAGATCGCTTCGGTGCGCAAGATCTGCCAGGAGGCCGAGGTTCAGCTGATCGAGACGTCGCCTGCCTGAGGTCTTTTATCGTCTTCTCGCCGCTTGTTCACCGGCTTGTGATATTTCGTTTGACATTCGTTATGAGTTCGAAATAATTCCGCTACGGTTTCGCAAAAGACCCAAAATGGTGCAGTGCGAAATCGTGGAGGAATTAAGTGGACCCATCTTCAGTCCGGGACATTTTCGTCATAGGCGGCGGTATTAACGGCTGCGGAATCGCTCGTGATGCCGTTGGCCGCGGGTTTTCGGTCTTTCTCGCCGAGATGAATGACCTCGCCAGCGGAACCTCGTCCGGTTCGACCAAGCTGATCCATGGCGGGCTGCGCTATCTCGAATTCTACGAATTCCGCCTGGTGCGCGAGGCGCTCATGGAGCGCGAGGTTCTGTGGAAGAACGCACCGCACATTATCTGGCCGATGCGCTTCGTGCTGCCCTACGCCAGGGGCCTGCGACCCGCCTGGCTGATCCGGCTTGGCCTGTTCCTTTACGATCACATTGGCGGGCGCAAATTGCTGCCGGCGACCAGGACGCTCGACATGGCAAGCGACCCGGCGGGCAAGCCTTTGAAGCCGCTGTTCAAAAAGGCCTTCGAATATTCCGATGGCTGGGTCAACGATGCGCGGCTGGTGGCGCTGAATGCACGTGACGCTGCTGACCGGGGCGCAACCATCCGGACCCGCACGAAAGTGGTTGGAGCCCGCCGCGAAGGCGGGATCTGGACGATAAAGATCGAGAACCTGCAAACCGGCGAGACCGAAGAGGTCAAGGCACGGTTGCTGGTCAATGCGGCGGGGCCCTGGGTAGACCACGTGCTGTCCGGCGTCGTCGGGCAGAATGACGTTCACAACGTGCGCCTCGTGCAGGGCAGCCACATCGTTATCGCCAAGAAGTTCGACGATCCGCGCGCCTATTTCTTCCAGAACAGGGATGGCCGCATCATCTTCGCTATTCCCTACGAGGACGAGTTCACGCTGATCGGCACCACCGACCGGGATTATCCCGGCGATCCGCACGATGTGAAGATCAGCGACACCGAAATCGACTATCTCTGTGCCGCGGCGAGCGAGTATTTCGCGGTTCCCGTCAAGCGTTCGGACATTGTCTGGACCTATTCGGCCGTGCGTCCGCTCTATGATGACGGCGCCTCCAAGGCGCAGGAAGCGACGCGCGACTACGTGCTGAAGGCCGATGGCGGCGAGGGCGCCGCACCGCTGGTCAACGCGTTTGGCGGCAAGATCACCACCTACCGCCGGCTGGCGGAATCAATGCTGGAGAAGATCGAAGGTTTTCTCGGCAAGCGCGGCAAGCCGTGGACATCTGATGCGCCGCTGCCTGGCGGCGATTTTCCGGCCACCGGTTTCGATGCGCAGGTGGCGAAGCTGAAAAGCGCCTACCCTTTCCTCGACCAGCGTTTGGCGCGCCGGTTGACCAGGCTTTACGGGACGCGTGCGCAGGTTCTGCTCGGCTTGGCCAAGTCGATTGCCGATCTCGGCCGCAATTTCGGCGGCGATCTGCACGAGGCCGAGGTGCGCTATCTCGTTGAAAACGAATGGGCCGTCACGGCGGAAGATGTGCTGTGGCGACGGACCAAGCGCGGTCTGCATCTTAGCCGCGAGCAGGTCTCGGCACTCGATGAATTCATGCGTGGCATAAGCCGGCAGCATGTCGCGGCCGCCGAATGAAGAGGTTTTGAGCTGATGCGGAAAGCCTGGGAGGAGGCGTCATGCTGGAACTGAGGAACGTCACCAAGACGGTCGGTGCGGTCGAGCACATCCGCGACGTGTCGCTGACGCTTCAGCACGGCTCGCTCAACGTTTTGCTCGGGCCCACGCTTTCCGGCAAGACCAGCCTGATGCGGCTGATGGCCGGCCTCGATGTGCCGACTTCCGGCTCGGTCTGGTTCGACGGCCAGAATGTCACCGGCACGCCGGTGCAGAAGCGCAAGATCGCCATGGTCTACCAGCAGTTCATCAACTATCCGGCGATGACGGTCTATGACAACATCGCCTCGCCGCTCAGGGTGGCCGGTGTCGAGCAGGGCAAGATCGACAGCCAGGTGCGCGAGGCGGCAGCTCTCCTCAAGCTGACGCCCTATCTCGACCGCACCCCGCTCAGCCTGTCGGGCGGCCAGCAGCAGCGCACCGCGCTGGCGCGCGCCATCGTCAAGAATGCCAGCCTGGTGCTGCTCGACGAGCCGCTTGCCAACCTCGACTACAAGCTGCGCGAGGAATTGCGGGCCGAACTGCCGAGGATCTTTGCCGCTGCCGGCACAATCTTCGTCTACGCCACCACCGAGCCGCATGAGGCCCTGCTGCTCGGCGGCAACACGGCAACGCTGTCGGAAGGCCGCATCACCCAGTTCGGGCCGACCATCGACGTATTCCGCAAGCCGGTTGATCTGGTGACGGCCAGGACGTTCGCCGATCCGCCGCTCAACAGCATCGTGCTGGCCAAGAAGGGCGCGGACTTTCTGCTCGAGGGCGGCGTCAAGCTGCCGGTGCCCGCCGAACTCGTCGGCATCGCCGATACGAACTATACGATCGGCTTTCAGCCGCACCATCTTTCGCTCGACCGGCCCAATGCCGCCGCGGTGCCGGTACGGGCAAAGGTCACCATCACCGAAATCACCGGGTCCGAGAGCTTCATCCATCTCGACTTTGCCGATGCCCGCTGGGTGATGTTGACCCACGGCATCAGGGATTTCGAGACAGACGCGGTGGTCGAAGTGTTCATCGATCCGCGTCACATCATGGTCTTCGACGAGCACGGCCGGGCTATGACCGCGCCGAAGCTGGCGGCTTAGGAGGGGCGATATGGCACGCATCGACGTCAACCACGTCAGGCATTCCTATCTGCCGAACCCGCGCACGGATGCCGATTTCGCGTTGCGCGAAGTGCATCACACGTTCGAGGATGGCGGCGCCTATGCGCTGCTTGGGCCGTCCGGCTGCGGCAAGACCACGCTGCTCAACATCATTTCAGGGCTGCTTCATCCCTCGCATGGCCAGTTGCTGTTCAACGGCAGGGACGTGACCAATTTGTCGACGCAGGAGCGCAACATCGCGCAGGTGTTCCAGTTCCCGGTCATCTACGACACCATGACGGTCTACGACAATCTGGCGTTCCCGCTGCGCAATCGCGGCGTGCCGGAGGCCGACGTCGACCGCAAGGTGCGCGAGACGCTGGAGATGATCGACCTGGCCTCATGGGCGAAGAAGAAGGCGAGGGGCCTGACCGCCGACCAGAAGCAGAAAATCTCGCTCGGCCGTGGCCTGGTGCGCTCGGACGTCAACGCCATCCTGTTCGACGAACCGCTGACCGTCATCGATCCGCACATGAAATGGGTGCTGCGCTCGCAGTTGAAGCAGCTTCATCGCCGCTTCGGCTACACGATGGTCTATGTCACGCACGACCAGACCGAGGCGCTGACCTTCGCCGACCAGGTGGTCGTCATGTATGATGGCGGCATCGTGCAGATCGGCACGCCGGCGGAACTGTTCGAGCGGCCGCGTCACACTTTTGTCGGCTATTTCATCGGCTCGCCAGGCATGAATGTCGTGCCGGTGGCAATCGAAGGCAGGACGGCGACGCTCGGCTCGCAACGGATCGAATTGCCTGGAGTGCCCAAGGCCAGCGCCGGGGCCGTCGAGCTTGGCATCCGCCCGGAATATGTACGGCTCGGCAGCGACGGCATGGCCGTTTCAATCACCAAGGTCGAGGATGTAGGCCGCCACAAGGTGGTGCGCGCCAAGCTGGAGGGCCGCGAGATCGCGGCCGTCATCGGGGAGGACGAAACCGTTCCGGCCGAACCGAAGGTGCGGTTCGATCCGGCCGGCATCAACATCTATGCCGATTCCTGGCGTGTCGAGATGGGGGCATAGATGGACAAGACCTGGAATAACAAGGCCTGGTTCCTGGTGCTGCCGGTGCTTGTGCTGGTGGCCTTCACCGCCGTCGTCCCGCTGATGACGGTCGTCAACTATTCGGTGCAGGACACATTCGGCAACAACGTCTTCTTCTGGGCAGGTACGGAGTGGTTCGAGGAACTGCTTTCATCCAGCCGATTCTGGGAAGCGATGGTCCGCAACCTGGTCTTTTCCTTCATCATCCTTGCGATCGAGGTGCCGCTTGGCATCTTCATCGCGCTCAACATGCCTAAAAAGGGCTGGGGCGTGCCGGTGTGCCTGGTGCTGATGTCGCTGCCGCTGCTGATACCGTGGAACGTGGTCGGCACCATCTGGCAGGTGTTCGGGCGCAGCGACATCGGCCTGATGGGCTACTACCTCAACGCCATCGGCATCGACTACAATTATGTGCAGGATCCGTTCGACGCCTGGGTCACGATCATCGTCATGGACGTCTGGCACTGGACCAGCCTTGTCGTGCTGCTCTGCTATGCCGGCCTGGTCTCGATCCCCGACGCATTCTACCAGGCGGCCAAGATCGACGGTGCGTCGCGCTGGGCGGTCTTTCGCTACATTCAGTTGCCGAAGATGCAACGCGTGCTGCTGATCGCCGTTCTGCTGCGGTTCATGGACTCGTTCATGATCTACACCGAGCCCTTCGTCGTCACCGGCGGCGGTCCGGGCAACTCGACGACGTTCCTGTCGATCGACCTCGTCAAGACGGCACTCGGCCAGTTCGACCTTGGCCCGGCGGCGGCGATGTCGCTGGTCTACTTCCTCATCATCCTGTTGTTGTCGTGGGTGTTCTACACCGTGATGACCAACTACGACGCGGAGCGCTGAAATGGCTGGCGCCAACGAACGCACCGAGCGCAATGCAATGAACGGGACCGCCGCCGAAGGGCTCGCCAGTTCGCTCTCACAGAGCGAACTCGACAGGCGGATGCGCCGGCGCGGCGAGGAGTCGCGCTGGTGGTGGATCGTACCGACGCTCTACATCATCGTTCTGCTGCTGCCGATCTACTGGCTCATCAACATGAGCTTCAAGACCAATGCCGAGATCGTCAACTCGCTGACGCTTTATCCGCACGCGCCGACGATCGCCAACTACGTCACCATCTTCACGCAGAAGGCCTGGTATTCCGGCTACATCAACTCGATCACCTATGTCGTCATGAACACGGTGATTTCGGTATCGGTGGCTCTGCCGGCGGCTTACGCTTTCTCGCGCTATCGTTTCCTTGGCGACAAGCATCTGTTCTTCTGGCTGCTGACCAACCGCATGGCGCCGCCGGCCGTGTTCGCGCTGCCGTTCTTCCAGCTCTATTCGGCTTTCGGCCTCATCGACACGCACATAGCGGTGGCGCTGGCGCACTGCCTGTTCAACGTGCCGCTGGCGGTGTGGATCCTGGAAGGCTTCATGTCGGGTGTACCGAAGGAAATCGACGAGACCGCCTATATTGACGGCTATTCGTTCCCGCGCTTCTTCCTCAAGATCTTCATGCCGCTGATCGCCAGCGGCATCGGCGTCGCCTGTTTCTTCTGCTTCATGTTCTCATGGGTGGAATTGCTGATCGCGCGCACGCTGACCACCACCGACGCCAAGCCGATCGCCGCCACCATGACCCGCACGGTCTCGGCCGCCGGCATGGATTGGGGCCTGCTCGCCGCCGCCGGCGTGCTGACGCTGATCCCCGGCGCGCTCGTCATCTGGTTCGTCCGCAATTACATCGCCAAGGGCTTTGCCCTGGGGAGGGTATAATGGTCGCGGGTGACGTCAAAATCTCCGAGCTGCGCCAACTGACCAACAGTCTGTTTGATGGTCTTGAAGATCAAGGCATTGACAGCATCCATGTGGCGCAAAGCCAATACTGGAAGGTCTATTTCACCGATGCGTTCCAAGCCGAAACTCCGACTTGTGTCATGGGGGACGTGTACGACGACCTCAACGATGTACGTGCGGAAGTCGACAAAGCTCGAGAAGACGAAACGATCTCGTGGCACGCATTCATGCACCTCGCCGGTTTGATCAACTTGGTCGCTTATGCCGCTGAAAACGGTGAGTTCGTGAAGTCTGCGGCAATGGAGGCGCGGCAATGAATCTAGACCTCTCCTGGATGGCCTGGACGTGGCCGACCGCGGCTTTCTTCGCGACCATTCTGCTACTGCTGTGCGGCATGGCCGCCTGGGAATACGCCTCGCCGGGCGGCAATCCGCGCGTCGGCATCCTGCGCTTCGAGACGACGCGCGGCGACCGTCTTTTCCTGTCGCTGCTTGGCAGCGCCTTTATCCATCTCGCTTGGCTGGGTCTTGTCGGATCCAACCTGTGGTGGGCTCTCGCTCTCTCCGTGGTCTACGCCATCGGCGTGTTCCGCTACGTATAGAGGGGGAAACTGTTGGAGCGGCCGCGTGCCGGCGACCGCTCCAGATCGCACTTGAAACCTTGAAACTGTGGAGGAAACTAATGCGACGTCAATTTTTAACATCAACGACCGCCATTGTCCTGTTGCTCGGGGCAGGCAACGCCTATGCCGGGATGGACGAGGCGAAAGCGTTCCTGGACAAGGAGATCGGCCCGCTGTCGACGCTCTCGCGCGCCGACCAGGAAGCCGAGATGCAGTGGTTCATCGATGCCGCGAAGCCTTTC
The DNA here is from genome assembly GCF_004791165.1 of Mesorhizobium sp. M8A.F.Ca.ET.218.01.1.1. Classification (GTDB taxonomy): domain Bacteria; phylum Pseudomonadota; class Alphaproteobacteria; order Rhizobiales; family Rhizobiaceae; genus Mesorhizobium. Next base: position 229,375 of record NZ_SRUZ01000004.1, read on the forward strand.
GCCGGCATGGACATCAAGGTGGTGTCGGAAACCATCGCCACCCACCAGTATGAATCGCAGGTGCTGGCGCCGGCCTTTACCGCCATCACCGGTATCAAGATCACGCACGACGTCATCCAGGAAGGCGACGTTGTCGAGAAGATCCAGACCCAGATGCAGACCGGCCAGAACCTCTATGACGGCTGGGTCAACGATTCCGACCTGATCGGCACCCACTGGCGCTACCAGCAGGTGCGTAACCTGACCGACTGGATGGCGGGCGAGGGCAAGGATGTCACCAATCCCAACCTCGACCTGAAGGATTTCATCGGCACCTCCTTCACCACCGCTCCCGACAAGAAGCTCTACCAGCTGCCCGACCAGCAGTTCGCCAACCTCTACTGGTTCCGTTACGACTGGTTCAACGACGAGAAGAACAAGGCCGACTTCAAGGCCAAATACGGCTACGACCTCGGCGTGCCGGTCAACTGGTCGGCCTATGAGGACATCGCCGAATTCTTCACCGGCCGCGAGATCGACGGCAAGAAGGTCTATGGCCACATGGACTATGGCAAAAAGGATCCGTCGCTCGGCTGGCGGTTCACCGATGCCTGGCTGTCGATGGCCGGCAATGGCGACAAGGGCCTGCCGAACGGCCTGCCCGTCGACGAATGGGGCATCAAGGTCGACGAGAATTCGCGTCCTGTCGGCTCCTGCACGGCGCGGGGCGGCGACACGAATGGACCGGCGGCCGTCTACTCGATCCAGAAGTACCTCGACTGGCTGAAGGCCTACGCGCCGGCCGAAGCGCAAGGCATGACCTTCTCGGAATCCGGCCCTGTGCCGGCGCAGGGCGCGGTCGCGCAGCAGATCTTCTGGTACACCGCCTTCACCGCTTCGATGGTCGACGCCGGCGCCAAGGCGGTGCTGAATGACGACGGCACGCCGAAGTGGCGCATGGCCCCGTCGCCGCACGGCGTCTACTGGAAGGACGGCATGAAGCTCGGCTATCAGGACGTCGGTTCCTGGACGCTGATGAAGTCGACGCCGACCGACCGCGCCAAGGCCGCATGGCTCTACGCGCAGTTCGTCACCTCGAAGACCGTGGACGTGAAGAAAAGCCATGTCGGCCTGACCTTCATCCGCGAGAGCACGATCCACGACAAGAGCTTCACCGAACGCGCGCCGAAGCTCGGCGGCCTGATCGAGTTCTACCGCTCGCCGGCCCGTGTCCAGTGGTCGCCGACCGGCACCAACGTGCCTGACTATCCGAAGCTGGCACAGCTCTGGTGGCAGGCGATCGGCGATGCCTCGTCCGGCGCCAAGACGGCGCAGGAAGCGATGGACTCGCTCTGCGGCGAGCAGGAAAAGGTCATGAGCCGCATCGAGAAGTCGGGCGTTCAGGGCGATATCGGCCCGAAGATGGCCGAAGAGCATGACCTCGCCTACTGGAATGCCGACGCGGTCAAGAAGGGCAATCTCGCGCCTCAGTTGAAGATCGAGAACGAGAAGGAAAAGCCGATCACCATCAACTACGACGAACTGGTGAAGAGCTGGCAGAAGTGAGACTGTCCATGCGGGCGTTCGCGCCCGTGTGAAATTGGGGGAGGCGGCGCGTTGCCGTCTCCCCTGTTTGTGTCGAGGCGGAGGACTTCGGAATGAGTGGTTTTGTGCTGGCGATCGACCAGGGCACGACATCGACCCGGGCGATACTGTTCGATGACCGGATGAAGGTCGCGGGCACCGGCCAGAACGAATTCAGCCAGCATTATCCGGCGTCGGGCTGGGTCGAGCACGACCCGGAAGAAATCTGGGCAAGCGTCGTGACCACCGTGAAGGCCGCACTGAAAAAGGCCGGCCGTACGGCTGCTGATGTCGTGGCCATCGGCATCACCAACCAGCGCGAGACCGTCGTCGTCTGGGACAGGGCGACGGGCAAACCGGTCCACAACGCCATCGTGTGGCAGGATCGGCGCACCGCACCGCTGTGCCAGAAGCTCAAGAAGCAGGGGCTCGAGAAGAAATTCACCCGCAAGACAGGGCTGCTGCTCGACCCCTATTTCTCGGGCACCAAGATCGCCTGGATGCTGGACAAGGTGAAAGGGGCAAGGCGGCGCGCCGGGAGAGGCGAATTGCTGGCGGGTACCATCGACAGTTTTTTGATCTGGCGGCTGACCGGCGGCAAGGTTCATGCCACCGACGCCACCAACGCCTCACGCACGCTTGTCTACAATATCGAGAAGAATGCCTGGGATGAGGAACTGCTTTCCATCCTGCGCATCCCGGCCGCGATGCTGCCGGAGGTCAAGGATTGTTCTGATGATTATGGAATCACAGAGAAAAATCTGTTTGGCGCCGAGATAAGAATCCTCGGCGTTGCCGGCGACCAGCATGCCGCAACCATCGGGCAGGCCTGCTTCGAGCCGGGTATGATGAAATCCACCTACGGCACCGGCTGTTTTGCGCTGCTCAACACCGGCAGCGATCTGGTGCGCTCGAAGAACCGGCTGTTGACGACCATTGCCTACCGGTTGAACGGCAAGACCACCTATGCGCTGGAAGGCTCGATTTTCATTGCGGGTGCCGCGGTGCAATGGCTGCGGGACGGCATCAAGGTGATCGGCAAGGCCGAGCAGAGCGGCAAACTGGCTGCCGAGGCCGATCCGACGCAGAACGTCTATCTGGTTCCTGCTTTTGTCGGGCTTGGCGCGCCGCATTGGGACGCCGAGGCACGCGGCGCCATCTTCGGGCTGACCCGAAATTCCGGTCCTGCCGAGTTCGCCCGAGCGGCTTTGGAATCAGTCGCTTACCAGACCCGCGACCTGCTCGATGCCATGCACAAGGATTGGAAGGGCGCCAAGGCAAAGACCGTGCTCAGGGTCGATGGCGGCATGGTGGCGTCGGACTGGACCATGCAGCGCCTCGCCGACATCCTCGACGCGCCGGTCGATCGGCCGACAATCCTGGAGACGACCGCGCTGGGGGCGGCCTGGCTCGCCGGCTCGAAGGCGGGCGTGTGGCCCGCGGCGCAGGAGTTCGCGAAAAGCTGGGCGCTCGAGCGACGGTTCAAGCCTGATATGGACGCATCCAATCGTGCTGCGAAACTAGCAGGCTGGCGTGATGCAGTGCGCAGGACACTGAGCGCATAAAGGAAGGCCCGCGCCGTTTCCGACGCGGGCCTGGAGCTCACACTTTCAGGCCACTCATACTCACTTTGGGGATCAGTAAGGCGAACGGCACTCCCGACGAGGGCCATTGTTCGGCTGGAAAGAGTTGTCCGAAGCGCGGTAGCTCCGATAATGATTGTAGCACCACTGCACATGGGCATTGCCTTCATAGACGCGGTTGTTCTCGTTGACGATCGCGCCGGTGATCAGGGCGCCAGTCGCGAAGGCAGCGAGCGGGAACCAGTAATCGCCATGACGGCGGTAGCCGGGGTGATATTCCCGATAGCCGCGATGACCATTCCAATACATGTCACCGTTGCGACTGAAGCTGCGATTGCGCGAGAAATTGCGGTCGAAGGAGCGGTTTCTCCTCCACTCCCGATATTGCACTGTCTGCACCTCCGGCGTTGCCGCCTGGGACAAAGGCACGTAGGCGGGCTGGGCGTTGACCGGAACCACCTCCGCCGCGACGAATGTGGCGGAAAGCGTGGCGGCAAGCAGGCCCGTTGTGATTCTATTCATTGGTCTTCTCCTCGGGGGTTTGGCGTACGTCCCTTTGGCGAAAAACGATGGTGCGTCGGATTTGTTCCGCCGTGTTGGCAGCCGCTGCCCGACCGAAACCAAATCCGCCGGGCTGCTCACCTCAGCCCGGGGAACAAAAGCAAGGGGCAGCGACTTAGGGCAAAGAGCGGGTTTGGAACCCATCTTTTCCGGTTGACCGGTCGCGGCACTCTCCCTATGTTCCGCGCAATTTCGGGGGCGGCCTTTTCGAGCCCGCGGGAGCGCGTAGCTCAGCCGGTAGAGCAACTGACTTTTAATCAGTAGGTCTCGGGTTCGAACCCCGACGCGCTCACCACAGTTTCACGTGGAACATCAAGCACTTGGCATTTTGGCTGATAGAACAGAGCCGGAACCGTGCGAGAAAAAAACGGCCGTGCGAGATATTTTTCTCGCACGGCTGTTCCGCTATCGTTCCTATGCCGCGTGGCGCAGGATTCGGGTGACGTCTCGATCCGCGTCCCTGATCTTGTCCAGGGCGGTGTAGCAGAGCGTCACCGCCGAGTGGCGCAACAGCTCGTGCTGGTGGTCCTCGACGTTTTCGGAAATGAAGATGAGGGCGTTTAGTAGGTCTCTCATCTCCGCTAGCTGCTGGTCGATACGGTTGACCGCATCTTCTTGATGTCTATGCACTGCACTGGCTTCCCGTGATGTTGGCGCACGCCGGCCTCTCTGACGGCCGGCGCTGGCTGGTTGGGGGAACCGAACTTAAAACCTCCTTGCGAAATATTTGCCGCTCCTTCCCGTCCCTCACAGGAAGCCGCATGACCCCGCCGCTGGTCTTGCCCGGCCCGCTTCTGTGGCGGGTTGCCCATAGGGTAACGACATAACCGGTTGTATCAATCACCTAAGTGTTACCGGGTGTTGCGCCATGTGATTAGCGGGGATAAGCAGGCCCACATGTGGGCCATCCGGCCCATGCGTGGCCGCATTTCTCGCTGTTAAGGATTGCGCCATAAGAGCGGGCAATGCCCGAACAGACCATCACCTTGCATGCCCGCATTCCGGCCGCGCTGATGAAGCGGCTGAAGATCGCCGCCGCTGAAAACGGCCGCAGCCAGAACGGCGAATTGCTGGCTCGCCTGGCGACGTCCTTCGAGCTTGACGGACCCGACCGCGCCCAGGCGCTGGCGCTGGTCAACCAGTTGGCGGCGCTGCTGGAAAAGCCGTAGCGAGATAGCAGCCGACGACAGTGAAGTGGTTGCGCACGGTGTTGCCGCAAGGCATGCAGCGCAGATGCCGCTGGCCGACAAAGCGCAGCTGCTCGCCGCCGCCCCAGCGCCGCTCGATGCGGTGGCGATCGACCGGGCCGACATGGCCGCAGACCAGGCAGCGGCCGCCGAGAATGTAGGCCGGCGGGATGTCGCGAAAGCTGATCGCATAATAGGCCTTGCCGGGCACGGCATCGAAGAGCGGATCCATCGTTCCGATTTCGTTCCGCGCGGCGATGGCGTCAAGCGGGCAAGGAAAATATTCCGGCTAGCTCCCCTGGCTGATGGCGAGGAAGCGGGCAAGGTCGGCCTGCTTCTTCGGCAGCTTGCGGGCCTTGCCGTCCTTCCAGAGGTAGACGGTGTGCCAGCCATCGGTGGAATAGTAGACGCGACCGTCGACCATTTCGACCGTCTCGGCGCCAGCGGGGATTTTCATTTGCTGATTTTCACCGATGACGACATGGGAACGATGACGTTCATCATGGCATCGAGCCGCAGCTGCTCGAGCACGAAGATTTCCTCGGCTGTCCAGCCATCAGGTCCGCGCGGCGGCAAGCCCATGTCCCGGCGGTCGCGATCGGTGATGATCTCCACCCCATGCTGATGAAACACGTTCAACATGCGGTCAAAAGCTTCATGCTGGCAGTTGTGAGGGATGAAGTCGCGGATCTCCCTCCACACGGTATTGGCGACCGACATAGCGCGATTCATCCGGTGTTCTAGGCGCGGTTCCTCGCTCATAGTCCAATCTCCGTTTCGCCGATGTCGCGGCGCGCCTGCGCGATCGTACGGCGATAGGACTCAACCATCTCGGTGTTGAGTGTCGCAGCAACCACCTTGGCGGCGCCTTCCGTCGAAAAGCTCTGGTCGATCTGCTCAATGTGTCGCCCAGCCGGATGACTGTCGTCTAGGCGTCGCGCCAGCACAAAGGATTTGCGATCGGCTGACGGCATCACCTGCCAAAGCGGAACATCGATTTTCACAGCCCAATCTCCGTTTCGCCGTCGGCTTCGTGCCAAGCGATCATCTTGCGGATCGCCTCGTCGGCCATTTCTGGGTGCCGCGCCAGATAGTGTTTCAGGATGCGCGTGGCGCTGTCGAAGCTGTGCCCGGTGATCGAGCAGATTTCGGGCACGGTGGCGCCGGCCAGCGCCAGCCAGGTCACGGCGGTGTCGCGCAGGTCCGGCTCGATGAAATCCTTGAGCGTCGGGCAAGGCTTGATCAGCCAGTCGACGCCGTTCTCCGCGCGGATACCGCGCACGGCCATGTCGCGCACCTCGGCGAAGCGGTGGCTGTAGACCTGGCCCTGATAGGTCTGCCACAGGCATTTCTCAAAACGCTTGTCGACCAGCTCGTTGAGGATGATGCGGGCAAAGCGGCGCTCGATCGCGGCGCGTTCCTCCGGCGTCTCGGCGCCCAGCAGGGCTTCGGCGCGCGCGGCGGCGCGGCGCAGTTTCGAGGCGGCAAGCCGCTTTTCCAGCTCGGGCGCCTCGCGGATGGCGACGACGGCGCCGGTCTTGGCCTGGCGGAACACGCGGCGCTTGTTCAACAGGCCGCGATCCTCCAGCGCCAGCCGGTCGCCCTGGCGCTGGCCGGTCCAGACGCCAAGCAGCGTCATGTCGCCGACCTCGTGCCAGCCGACATGGTCGGCAACGGCCACAAGCGTCTCGATCTCGGTGCGGGTGCCGAAGCGCACGCGCGGCGGCGGCGTCGCCATGCCGAGATCCTGCGCCGGGTTGACGCCGCCGTTCATGCGGAATTTCGTCTTGCCGCGCCGCTTGGCCCAGCCCAGCGCCACCGACAGCGTGGCGATCGTGCCGCGCGCCGTGGCGAGGCCGCGCGACGCGACCAGCTCTTCATAGACGCCGAAGACGATGGCCTGCTCCAGCGCGTCGACCGGCGAGGCCCACAGGTCCGGGTGGTCGTTCTCGATGACGCGTGCCTTCTGCTTGAAATCCACGATCGACTTCGGCGCATAGACGATGCGCGCCGCCACCTGGCGCCGGCGCAGTTCGGCATCATGCGGCAGCTTGAACTTTGGCGAGCGATACCAGTCCTCGAACATCTGGCCGACCGTGAACAGCGCCGGCCTGCCGTAGCGGGGTGCTGCGATCGCGGTTGCCGTCTTCGGCTTCTCCTGCTCGGCCTTGCGGGCGGCCGCCAACGTCTTGCAGAAGGCATCGGACCAATCCACGGCCTCGCCGCGGCTGAACCAACGGCCGTCCGCGTGGCGCAAGTCATTGGCCTGGTGGCCGGCGGCGCGCAGCTGCGGCCCTGGCGAAAAGCGCGGCCGGCCATCGCGCCATGCGACGTGGGGATGCGATGTGAACTTGGGCATGGTGTGGCTCCTACACGCGCGAGGGTGAATCGCGCCGGCGGGTTTGTCAAAGGCGGCTTCAGTCCGGCTCGTAAGGGAACGTCGTCACCGGACCGTCGCTCGGCTCGCCTGTGTCGAGATAGACCACGGGCGCGCCCTCCAGGCAGGCGGCATGGCAGGTGCCTAGCTCGATGTCCGTGGCGCAGCTGTCACCGGCCGAAAATCCAACCAGGCAAACCGGGCAAAGGTCCAGCCTGTGCAATGCGATCCGCGTTCCCGATTTCATACTGCTCTCCTGAAAAAAATACGCCGGGCGCCATTCACGGCCGCCCGGCAGGTTGCGCCCTCGACCGACAGGAAGGGGCGGTTCGTGAATTCAGGCCCGGCGGGTACGCATGGGGAGGGAACAATCCCGCCGGGCTTGGCCGGCCGCTGGGGGGAAGCGGCCGGCGGGGTTCAGTGATCGTCACGGACATCGAAGCCGAAGCGCTTGGGGCGCGGCAGGAGGTAGCCGACCAGCAGGAAGACGCCGGCGAGGCCGACCGCGCACAGCGCGCCAAGGCCGATCATCGCCCAATAGGCTTGTTCGGTGGTCATCATGTCCGCTTCCTTCCCGCGCGCTGTTCGATGACGCCATGGAGGTTGAGGCCCGAGCCGGTCAGCACCGGGCAGCTGGCATTGTCGAGGCGCACGAGGCCGAGGCCCTGCAGCGAGCGCACGATGTCGAGGCTGACAGAGGCCGGCGGGCGGCCGTAGCCGTTCGGCCGGCGGTAAAGCCGGGTGGTCTTGATCAGGTTGACGGCGCGGCGCTGCTGCGATGACAGCGTGGCCGGGTCGATCTGCGTGTTGGCGGCAAGTGCCGCCATTGGGGCCGTCATGTGTTCACTCCATTGTAGCGGGCGCGCAGCGCGGCGGCGGCGTTCGCCACCAGATCGGCTGCGCCCTCGTTCTGGTTCGCGGGCAGCGGCTGGGGTGCGACGACCCCGCCCGAACGCAGCCACACTTCAACCGCCCGACGCGGCCAGACATCGCCGGTCGAGATCTTGCGCGGGAAACCCTGCTCGAGGTGCAGCCGCAGCCAGCGGCGCTTCAGCCAGGACGGCTTGCGGCCGAGCGCGGCGGCAACCTCTTCGAGGCCGGCTGTTTCGTTGGAGAGCATGGCAGGCGTCCCGCTTGAGTCGCTGCCTACAATAAGCAAATTCGCTTATCTTGCAATATGGAATGTTGAAGCGCGCTTACATGCGCTTATCGGCGTCCAGCGATGCCGCATAAAAAGCCATGGCTTTTGTCAATTGCCCGATTCGCGAAAAGCCATGGCTTTTGTAAAGTGCGCGACTCGCGAAAGGCCATGGCTTTCGTCAACTGCGAAAGGCCATGGCTTTTGTTAAGTGCTAATGGCGGGGACGGATGACGCCGACTTCAACGCCCATGATGACGACGCGGTCGTCGTCTACCTGCTCGGGCCGAGACGGGCCGAGCTTGGAAGAATGGGTGGTGATGAATGGCGCCTCATAGCGCCGCATTACCGTTTCGGTGCGCTGTGTCACCAGGTCGGTGAGCTGGGCAAGCACGATATCGCCAGCCTTTGGCCGGCGGTTCTGGTCGATCAAGACGATATCGCCCGGCAGAATGCCAAGCAGATCAAGCGCCCAGCCCTTCATGACCCAGGCATCAACGCCATTTCGGTTGCCCTTGTGCGCGGCGATCGCGGTGGCCACCCATGAGGGGAGCGGTTCGTCGCGCTCCATGTCGTGGGGTAGCGTCTCGCTTTCGCCGAAGCCGGGAAGCCGGCGTTGGCCGGGCATCACGTTCTTGGGGATGCCGGAATAGGTGGCGATCGCGTCAAGCGTGCGGTCGGTAACCGTAAGTCGTCCGGACTTGTCGTTCATGTAGCGGGTGACGGTCGACGCCGCCATGCCCGAATTCAGCGACAGCTCCGACAACGACAGGTTCATGTATCGGGCGACCGCCTCGATCCATGCCTTCGTGTCGTGCTGCTGGCTCATGCCGCGCACAATAGTTGGGGAACTCGCTACAACACGCACGCACACACGCCTTGCATAATCAGCATATTCGCTTATCACGATGAGCAAGTTAACGGCAAGGTGATTCGCGGTGTTGGAATTTTCGGACATCGAAACGCGTCGGGCGGCTGCTCGTATCGATCAGAACGAACTGTGCCAGCGGGCCAACGTTCACTTCATGACCTATTCGCGGCTGAAGAACCGGCCGGGCAAGCACGGCGCGACCGAACGCACACTGAAGCGGCTGCATGTCGCGCTCGATGCGCTGGTGGTCGAGCGGAAAAGCGCACTCAACGAAGAGGTACAAGGCAATGGATGATCCACGGGAGATCGCGCGGCGTCGTGCGATGGCCGCGCAGCTGGTGCGTGACCAGGTGCTTGCGCAATCCTTCGCCGACATGCCGGCGCCGACGGCGCGCCAGAAGCTGACGGCTAGTCATTATCAGCTGTCGTCCAGCGCCTCGCCGCTGGTGCTGGCCGGCGCCGGACGCAACGCGATCACGGCGGCCGATCTGGCCCGCGCCGCGCAGCATCGTCCGCGTTTCGGGCAAAGCTGATGCGCGCCATGGCCGTGTTCGTCGACGTGCCGAACCGGGAGCTTCCGGTGGGGGCACGGCGCGTGGTCGGCCTGATGGAAGACAATGCCACGGTCGGCGTGTGCGCCATGCGCGACGGCGACCGCATCGTCAACACCGAGATCGAATTCAACCTGGCCGAGGCCGCGCGCCTGGCCGAGCTGATCCTGTCGGGCGACCAGCGGGCCAAGACCACGCCCGGGCTCGCGCGCATCCTTTCCGCCTCCGTCGCCATGTTGTTCCGCGTCTCGATCGCGGCGGGGGCTCTTCAACGCCAGCAAGAGGCATTCGATGGCGGAGACGCTGGACATCTGGACGATCAACAAGAGGCGGGCGGTGAAGAAGATCCCGATAGCTGATCTCTGCCAGCAGGCCGGCATCGGGGTGACCGCGTGGTTTCGCGCCATGAAGGGCACCACGGAAATGCGCCCCGAGACGCTGGCCAAGCTCAATGCGGCGCTCGGCCGGGGCAAGATGGCCTTTGCCGGCGAGCCCGGCCCGGCGACGACGCATGGCGCCTACAAAATGTGCCTGGCCTATGCCGCGCGCGAGCTGAACAGGAACCCGAAGGTGGTGCTGGCCAGCGACCCGGCGCGCAAGGCGACCAGCGACCCGCAATGGCTGGAAGCGGCCGAGGTGCGGCGGCTGGCCTTCTGGCTGGCGACGCGCCTGCTGGGCTTCGCGCAAGCCGATGTCGGCCGCGCCGCCGGCGTGACCCGCGCCGCAGTCTCCACCGCCGTGCAGGCGCTGGAAGACGAGCGCGACCACGACAAGCAGCTCGACAAGCTTTTGAACCACATCGAGGAGGTTTTCGCGTGACCACAGGCGACATCACCGACACCACGCAGACCGTCGCCGCCGGCCAGCTGCGCGCCATCATCGAGCGGATCGAGCGGCTGAACGAGGAAGCCAAGGCGATCGGCGACGACAAGAAGGAGATTTTCGCCGAGGCGCGCGGCAGCGGTTTCGACACCAAGGCTATCAAGACCCTGATCCGCCTGCGCGCCATGGACCCGTCGCAGCGGCAGGAAGAGGAAGGCATTCTCGACCTCTACATGGCCGCGCTGGGGATGCTGTGATGGGCGCGGCAGAAACAAGTGCGACATTCGGGATAGTTTTCGACGCGCTGGCCGTGTTGTTCAGCGGCGGTCATTGCCCAAAGCCCGGTTGCATAGGTGAGGTCGCCGCCGGCGACTATGTGCTGTCACACGACGACGGTACCAGCCTTTATTCGATCGCTGCCTATGTCTGGCACGATGACTTCGATGATGTGGGTTTGGTTGCGGATACTGCACGCGTTGCCGGGGCGTGCGATGTCGTTATTTCGCATATTCTTCACGACACACTCAATGACGAAACTGGCGGGCGAACGATAGACAATACGCGCGCTTGGAACATTGATGTTTGGATCGCCCCGGCCGAAGGCCGCAAGCCCGACCGGGCGTCGGCCGGCCAGGCCGCCCAACCGGAGGGCCAGCCGCCGGCAGGCGGCGATGCGGCCCGTGAGGCCAGCCAGTGAACGCCCGCACCAGCTCGACGGCTGTCATGGCGCGGCGGGTCGAGCCGGCGGACAGTCTGGATTTCTTCCCGACGCCGCCTTGGGCGACGCGGGCGTTTTGCGCCCATGTGCTGCCGCGCTTCGAGCTGCGCGACCCGGCGACGGACAAATTCCCGATGATGGCGGCCGACCCGTGCTGTGGCCAGGGGCACATGGCCATGGTGCTGCGCGAGAATTTCCCGGTGGTGACGGCGACCGACATCTTTGACTATGGCTTTGGCGGGGTGACCGATTTCCTGCATCCCGACCATGCCCAGGCGCCGCGCGACTGGTTTTTCTTCAATCCGCCGTTCAATCTCGGCATCGAGTTCGTGCTGCACGGGCTGGAGCTGGCGACGCGCGGCGTGGCCGCCCTGGTGCGCACGGCTTTCCTCGAAGGCGAGGGGCGGCACGAAAAACTGTTCAAGCGGCGGCCGCCGAACCTGATCGCGCAGTATAGCGAGCGCGTGCCGATGCATCGCGGCCGCTGGGTGGTGAACGGCAAGAGCGCAACCGCCTATGCCTGGCTGGTGTGGCACAAGCCCAGCCCGCGCGTGACCGACCCGGCCTTCATGTGGATCCCGAAAAGCCGGGTGGCGCAGAGCCGGCCCGACGACTGGCTGAATTTCGGCGGCTGCTGGGACCTGCCGAAAAACCATGCCGTGATGCGCGCGATCGAGGCGCTGAAGAAGCCGAAGCCGTATCGCGAACCGGTGCTGACGCTGGCGCAGGTCCGCGCCGAAATGGAACGCGAGCGCCACCCGGCCAGTATGGGCGATATCGCGCGTGAGCTGGGGGCGATGTTGTGAACGACAGGCCGAGCGTCTTTCAGCTGTTCTCCGCATTCGATGAAGCCGCCCAGGCGTGGGGGTATCAGGCGGACCAAGGGACGGGCGAGCAGCTGCAGCGCGCGCGGCTCGAATATGAGCAAGCCAAAGGCGAACTTCTCCAGCGACTAATGGAAACGCGGGAGGCGCAGCCGTGAAAGCTCTTGACCTGTTCTGCTGCGCGGGGGGGGCATCCGACGGGCTTGTTGCCGCCGGCTTCGATGTAACCGGCGTCGATATCAAGCGGCGCCCGAACTATCCGCACAAGTTCATTGAGGCCGATGCCGTGACACTCGACATCGACCTTTCCGAATTCGATTTCATCTGGGCCTCGCCGCCTTGCCAGCGCTACAGCGTGGCGACCAAATCGCAGGGCGAAAAGTTCAACCCCGACGACTATCCCGACCTTGTCGACCCGATCCGCCAGAAGCTGAAGGGGCACCCCTTCACCTGCATCGAAAACGTGATGGGCGCGCCGCTGCGGCGCGATCTGATCCTGACCGGCCCGTCTGTCGGCCTGACCCGCATCGAGCGCAAACGCGTGTTCGAACTCTCGTTCCTCTGCCTCAATCCCGGCGCGCCGGGCTTGCCGCGATCGGTGTGGAAGAGCGGCGAGGCCATCACCATCACCACGTCGCTTTCCTGCAAGAGCCATTTCTACCCACGCAAGCGGGCCGGCAAGCCCGGCCGCGTGCCGGCGTGGGAAGCCTGCGAGGCGATGGGCATCACGCGGCCGATGACGGCGCATGAAGTCGGCGAGGCCATCCCGCCGGCCTACAGCGAGTTCATCGCCCGCGAGGCCATTCGGCAGGGTTGCGGCCAGCGGATGGCGGCATGACCGGCGACCTCGACGTGATCAAGGCCGGGCTGATCGACCGCATGGAAGAGGTGTGCGCCAAGCTTCTGCCGCATGGCAAGGTCGAGGCCGGCCAGTGGGTGAGTTTCAACCCGGTGACCGGGGACCATCGCGCCGGGCGCGTGCCGGCCTTGAAAGTGCGGCTGCGCGGCGGCGTGGTGGGCGCCTGGAAGGATTGGCGCAGCGGCGATTCGGGCGATGCGCTGCGCCTGGTGGCCTACATCCTGGCGACCGACACATCGGGCGCCATGGTGTGGGGGCGCGACTTCCTCGGGCTGCGCACCATGACCCGCGCCGACCGCGAGAACATGCGCAAGGTGGCGGCGCAGAAGGCGCAGACGCGCGAGCGCGACGATGCCCGCCGGCGCGAGGAAAAGCTGCTCAATGCCGACCGGCTGTTCAACGCCCGCCAGGGCGAGAAGGATATCGGCCCGTGCCAGATCCCGTTCGGCGTCCACAAGATCGGTGAGAACACCACAGCCGAGACGCATGCGCTGGCCTATTTCGCCGCCCGAAACTGCGCGCTGGAAGACATCGAGACGTTCACGGCCTATTCGACGCGCGTGGCGCCGGCGGTGGAATGGTGGAAGGGCGCCAGCTGGAAGCGCGACAGCGGCGGGCGCCAATACAAGGCCGAGCGCGGGCCGCTCTATCCCGCCATTCTGTCTGCGATGCGCAACCGCATGGGCATCGTGACGTGCTGCCACTTCACCTTCCTCGACCCGAACCGGCCGGCGAAAGCGCCGGTGGAGCCGGCCAAGCTGATGTATGGCGAGGCGCTTGGTTCAGTGATCGAGATCGCCACCGGCCCGAGCGGCAAGCCGTTCTGGATGACGGATGAACCGCACCCGCTGATCATCGCCGAGGGCCGCGAGACGGCGCAGAGCTTTGCGGCCGCCGGCGTGCCGGCGCGGATATGGGCGGCCGGTTCGCTCGCCGGCGTCGGCAAGGCGCCGGTGGATTTGCCTTGCGTCTCCTGGGTGCTGTTCGCCCGCGACAACAACGCCGGCAATCCCCAGGCGCAAAAGCAGTTCGAACAGGCACTGGCCGGGCTGGAAAGCCACGGCAAGCGCGTCGTCGTGGAAGCCAGCCACGTCGGCGACGATTTCAACGACCTGGCCAAAGGAGAAGAGTGATGACTACCGGAAGCCTGGAAGCTGGCGACGCGGCCGCTGCCGCCGTTGCCAAGACCGATCGGCGGGTGACGCTGGCAGCGATGGAAGCCAAGGTCGAACACGTGCAATATTTTCATCCCGATATCGCACCAGAGCTGACCATTTGCGTGATGAAGCTGACCAATGGCTTCGTGCTGGTCGGCAAGAGCGCGCCGGCCGACCCGGCCAATTTTAACCAGGAGCTGGGCCGAAAATTCGCCCGCGAGGACTGCATTCGCCAGATGTGGCCGCTGGAAGGCTACCTGCTGCGCGAGCAGCTGTCCGAACCAAGCCACCACGATGGCGAAGCCTACATCGCAGGTGATCAAATCCGCGTCGGAGTGAACATCGCTAATCTTCCCAAGATTATCGAAGCAAACCCCGCCTGGTCGGATGAGTTCGTCGTCAGCGATGTGGGCGAAGCGGCCAGATCAATTGTTCGCCGCCTCAACGACGAAGAAGAGGACGGCACAACGCTTATCCATCGCGCGTTCGACAAAGCTGCTGAAACCGCCCTTGAACAGGGTGACGACGGTTTCGACGAACAAGCAAACGAGGAGGATTGAAATCATGGCACGCAACAAGGGAAAGAACCGCAATGCATCCAATCAGCGTTCCCCAAACCAAGCCGTTTCTGGCGCCGCAGACGAAAATCGAGCCGGTGCACAGACTCGCATGGCTGTGGATACCGCCGCTGAAAATCAAGGCGATACAGGGGCTCCGGAAGCGGGCGAGGCGGCAAGCGCTGGAACGGCTGCTGGAGTGGCCGGCGAACAAGATGCGGCTGCAGCTGCTGGCACGGCTGGCGCGGCCGCAACGGAAGCATGGGACCCCGCGCTCGGCTCGATCAACGATGCCGTCAAACACAGGTTCGATGAAGCCGGCGAGATCAACAAGGCGTTGAAGGAAAAGAATGATGGCGGAGCGACGCAACAGGCTGTTGAAGGTGCAGAAGCAGCCGCCACACAAGGGGCCAGTCTATCTGACGGGCAAGCAGGCGGCGGTGAGCCGGCTGTTTCGGACGCTGGCGGTGATCAAGATGCCGCCGATGACGGAGCAGGACAGGGAGCGGATGCGGGCGCTGGCGGCGAAACCGTCGCGCCGCTCTACCAGTCTCACAAGCAGGTCCGCGCTCTCAAGCTGACCGACATCGAGCGCAACAACGATACCGGCCAAGTGCTGTTGACGCCGGAAGACAAGCGCTATGCGCCGTTCGAAGTGTCTGCGGGCTGGTACGCGCGATACGGCGGCGACGATACCGACACTGGGTATTATGTCCTGTACAGCGACGGCTTTTCGTCGTGGTCGCCGACCAAGGCTTTCGAGGAAGGCTATACGGCAATGCAGGAAGCTGGCGCTTCCGACGCGGCACTCACCCTCGACGGCACATTGCGGACCGAGCTACTGGCGCGGCGTTGCGCCCGTGCTGCGCGAGAGTTTGCCGGCGGCGTCGAACCCGGCCAGTTGTTCGACCGGGACGAAGCCGCCATCATGGCCGCTTTCGTGCGCGCCAATCCCGACGCGCCGGTGCTGGCCATGCTCAACCAGCTGACGCTGGTCAAGCGTTATCCGCGCACGGTGCCGAACCGGGCGGATGAATTCGTGCTGTCGCTGTTCCATGCCGCTTGCCTGGGCGCGCACCGCTTCGAGGCCGAAACGGCAATGGACGAACAGTATGCGCTTGACGCCGAGGCAGCGGCCAAGGCCGCCGGTGGCTGGCCCGGCGAGCAGTCCTACAAACCGCAGGATGCTGGTTTTGCGCCGACGGGCTTTTCCCCGCGCTAGGTCTGCCCCGGACCTCGCGCCTTTGCCCGCCGGTGGGTGAATACGCCGGCGGGCTTTTTTTCTCCGCAAGCATGGAATGACGATGGCAAAGGCGCAGACACAGACGGGCTCCAAGGCAATCCGCGCGATTTTCGCCGATGCCAAGGCGGCGGCCGAGGATAGCGGCCAGTTCCTCGATCCCGATCCCAACCTGCCGCGCGACGGCATCAAGCCCGGCCAGTGGGAAGGCGCGCCGCACGATCGCCTGCCGCCGGCGTGCCCGGTGACGGTGATTGGCCGCGACGCCGAGGGCACGGTCTACTGCACCACGGCCACCAACGATTTTCGCGCGATCGAGCGCTGGGACGCACCGACGCTGACCGGGCTATTCGCGCCCTACCTCAACACCATGATGTGGGCGTGGCCGGCCTTCGGCGAGGCAAAGGTGTTCGACCCCGATACCGGCGAGGAACGCAAGATGCTGGTGGTGAAGCGCATCGAGATCCAGAAGGTGATGATGGCGCTGCAGGCGGAAGCCGCGCGCCGGCCGCTGTTCGACCCGGCCAAGCAGCGGCGCGGCCGTGGCGGCTGGCGCGACAAGCAGGACGGCTTCATCTGGCATTCCGGCAGCTGGCTGTGGAGTTCTGTCGGCAAGGGCACGCACACCAAGCTGGAACGGGCCAAGCCGGGCGAGCATGAGGGGTTTTTGTACACGCGCCAAGCCAGCGCGATCGAGCCCTGGCGCGAGCATGTCACGCAGGAGGAAAGCCCGGCGCGCAGGATCCTGGCCGATGTCGACACATGGAACTGGCAGCGCAAATATCTCGACCCGATCCTGCTGGTTGGCTGGATCGCCACCGCGATCATGGGCGGCGCGCTGAAAGCCCGGCCCGTCGTGTTCACCACGGGCGGCAAGGGCGTCGGCAAGTCGACGCTGCAGGAGCTGCTGCAGAACGCGCTCGACCAGGTGGTGACGACTTCGGTCAACACCACGGCGGCCGGCATCTATCAGCGCGCCAAATGGGATTCGCTGCCGTTCATGGTGGATGAGTTGGAAAGCAAGCCCGGCTCGACCAGGGCGGAAAGTGTCATCGAGCTTGCCCGCGTCGCCTATACCGGCGGGGATATCAGCCGCGGCGGGCAGGACCACGAGGCGACCAGCTTCAAGGCGCAACAAAGCTTTCTGTTTTCGGCCATCAATGCGCCGCCCATGGGTAGCCAGGACAAGAGCCGGATGGCTGTGCTGAACCTGTCGCAGCTCGACAAGAAGAACGGCATTGGCAGGAAAGTGGTGCTGAAGGCCGAGACGGACGGGCGCATGATGCTGCGCCAGATCATGGACGGCTGGCAGGATTTCAACGAAAGGCTGCTGCCGAACTATTGGGAGGCGCTGGCCGCCCAGGGGCTCGATGCCCGCGCGATCGACACGTTCGGCACGCTGCTGGCGGCGGCCGAGCTGCTGTGCGGGCCGGCGGCGCTGGAAGATCTCGGCCTGCCTGTCACCGACCATGTGCGACTGGGCGAGATCGTGGCGGCCGCGACGGCCGTCGAGCGAGCCGAAACGATGGACAACTGGCATGCCTGCGTCGACCATCTGTTCCAGTCCTCGATCGAGGCGTGGCGCGATGGCGTCAAGCCGATGATCGGCGGCATTGCCGAGGCCATGCTGGCCGACAACAAGCCTTATCCCGAGGGGATGACGGCGAGCGATGCCCGCGCCCGGCTGTCGCTGGTTGGCCTCGGCGCGATCGACAGGCGCAAGGTGGCGCCCGATGTCGGCCCGTGCATTGCCGTGCCGGCCGACAGCCCGCAGTTGCGCAGGATCTTCGCCGACACCGACTGGCACAAGGGCGTGTGGTTCTCGGCGCTGAAACAGGCGCCGGCCGACATCGTGCTGCGCGACAAGGGGAACCACCAGGTGGTGAAGATCAACGGAAGCGCCAAAAGGTGCCTGCTGATCGATCTGGAAGCGTTCATGAAGTTCGCGCAAGGGGTTGAGTGATGGCGCGGCCTCGCCTTTGCGAGGATTGGGGCTGTCCGTCGAAATGGTCATGCGCCAAGGCGCTGTGCCGATCGCGCGAATATTGGGCGATGTCCGAACGGCCGCTAGAGCTGTTCAAGGGCGACCGCCGGCGCCATCAGGATGCTTGCGCAGAGTATGAGCGCGACAAAGCCCGCGCCTGGTTGAAAGACGCGTTCACGGCCCGAGGCGGGCCTATGCGGCCAGAGATTCCCGAGGACTATCAGGGGCTGAAGCTCGTCCAGTAGCTGGCGCGCGACCAGCGCGCCTTGCAGCGCGCCCACGCCCGCTAGCGAGGCTGTGAGCGCACCCCAGCGCCTCCCGAACGATCAAGCGCCGCCCTGGTGCGCGTGCCGGTGCCACGCGTCGCGCCTCAAATGATCAGCAGCCCGGCAGGGCTGCACCGCTTTAGTCTCTCCCGCCCACTGGAAAATGGATGATCCCGCGCCCCGACACGCGCGCGTCATCGATCGAGATTCGCGCGAATTTTTCGCCAGCATCTGCCGCTGTTTCCAGCCATTCGCGCGTCCGCATTTGACGCCCAAAGCCCCCGCCCAATCAGGCGCTAATCAGGTTCCGCCGCGCGTTTCCATGCTGGCAGTTGACGCACGTGGCGACCGGCGAGGTTTGAAGCGCCGCCGATGGGTTCGGGTGGCGTTACCGGGTTACATCCGGGTTGCGTATTTCGTAACCGGAAAACACCAAGGAAATCAAATACATGACTGCGACGGTTACGGGTTACCCTAGGAATGCCACCTCGCTACGCGCGCGCGCGCATGCGTATATATGAACGTAACCATGTA
The DNA here is from genome assembly GCF_004791165.1 of Mesorhizobium sp. M8A.F.Ca.ET.218.01.1.1. GTDB lineage: Bacteria > Pseudomonadota > Alphaproteobacteria > Rhizobiales > Rhizobiaceae > Mesorhizobium. The sequence continues at coordinate 248,167 of NZ_SRUZ01000004.1, forward strand.
ACATGTAACCCGAGGTGTATATCCATTTGAAAAGCCTATCGAAAAGCCGGTTGCAAAGCGGTTACCTCGATGCCGGATCGGCAACCGGAATAAAAAATTGCCCTGGGAGACATTCGCATGGCCGATGCAGCTGAAAAGGGGCATCAAGACGCACGCACACCGGGCTCCGGCGGCGACCAGGCGCCGCCGGCCGATCTGCCCGGCGCCGATCCGCTCGACCTGATCGCTGGCTTGCCCGATGGCGAGGGCGATGACGTTCTGGCGCTGGCGGCGGAACTCGTTGCTGCGCCGAGTCGGGCGCGGGGGAGGCCGCAAGGTGCGGCAAACCGCAAGAATGGCGACATGATCCGCTACCTCCAAGCGCGCGGCCATCGCGACCCGATGGTGACGCTCTCGATGATCCAGTCGGCGGACTTCGGTGCGCTGTGCAAGGCTGTCGGGGCCGAGACCGCCAAGCACAAGATTGCGGTGCTGGGCATCATGCGCGGCGCGGCGGCCGACCTGCTGCCATACCACCACGGCAAGAAGCCGCAGCAGCTGGAGCTGATCGGCGACGGCAGCAAGCGGCCATTGATGGTCATTGGCGAAATGAATGTGGCCGTCGCCGGAGATCTCGGGTTCATGAGCGCTGGCATTCCGCCTGATGCGAAGATCGTGGAAAATCAACCACTTAGCCCAGCGCCTGCCGTGCGACAAAACGAGGACGTGTCGCACGATGAGGCTAACGCATTGAATGCGCTCGATAAAACCGGGATAGACAACTGATCGCAAATCAGTTGCGGAATTGAAAACCGATATCGTTCCGGCCTCTCACGTGCACGTGCGCGAGGCCGGCGGATCGCCTGCCGTGGTGCCTCGACCCCGCCCCCTGGTCGATCGGCAGGCGAGGGCGGCGGCTTCGAATTTCGAAAACCGCACCCCCCACCCACCCCCCACGGGGGTGCGGTCGCACACACACCGCCAATTCCGGCGGCTCGCACTGGACTCGCTGGCGGCGGAAATAAATTCGCTGCGGTGAAATCGGGACGCGGGCGCGTGGGCGCCGGCCATTGCGAGGGTCGAGGGTCATGGGTCAGGGTGCAGGTTTCGATCTCATCAGGCGCTACAAGGAACCGGGTCCAGTCGCCGCGGCGTACATCTTGAGCCAAGGCCCCATCGACCTGATCATGGGTCCGTGGGGTAGTGGCAAGACCGTCGCCAGCATCTTCAAAATCGTGCGCCACGCGGGCGTGGATTTCCCGATTTGCCGCGACGGCATCGTGCACGTGCGCTGGGCGGCCATCCGCGACACCTACCGCGAAATGGCCAAGACCGCGCTGGCATCGTGGCTCGAAGCTTTTCCGAAGGGCGGCCCCTACACGGCCTCCGACAAGGATGCGTTCTCCGGCGGCCAGGACCGCCCAGTCAAGCACATCCTCGAATGGGAGATCGCGCGCAAATGGTACTCCGGCCGGGGCCAGTGGGATTTGCGGGCCACCAAGGTGCGGCTGGAAATGGAGTTCGGCGCGATCGGCGAGCAGAACCTCGACAGCTTTTTCAAGGGTTATGAAATCTCGGGCGGCTGGCTGAACGAATGCGACCTGGTGCATGAGGATGCGCCGGGCCGGCTCTACGGCCGAACCGGCCGCTACCCGCCGCGCGCCGAGATCATGGAATGGGAGGGCGAGCGGCTGGGATGGTCGAAAGACCCCGACAGCGGCCGCGAGACGATCAATGTGCCGCGCGTCGTTTGCGGTGACTACAACCCGCCCGACGAATCGAACTGGACCTACAAGCGCCACATCGAGGAGCCCGAGAAATGGTCGGGGCACCACTTTTTCCAGCAGCCATCGGGCCTGTCGCCGCAGGCTGAAAACCGCGTCGGCAAGACCCGGCATCAGTATGAGGAAGAGGAACGCCAGTTCGGCGGGCCGGATGCGCCGGAAGCGCGCCGCAACGTGCATGGCATGTATGCGCCAAAGGCCGCCGGTACCGTGATCTTCAGCCGGTTCAATATCCTGCGCAACAAGGCAGGCGAGCCGCTCCCGATCGTGCCCGAGCTGCCGTTCTACATGGGAATGGACGCCGGCGGCCGGCCGGCCTGCGGGCTCGGCCAGTTCATGCCGAACGGCCAATTCCGCATGCAGCGCGAGGTGGTGTCCGACCCGAAGATCGTAACCGGGCCGGCACGCTTCGCCGCCAACATCCAGGAAGTGCTGCTGCGGGACTATCGCGGCATGCGTTGCGGGGGCGCCTGGGCCGATCCGTCGAGCTGGTACGGCGCCGACAAGGCAGCGGGCGAGCTGGCTTGGGTCGAGACGGTGCAGATGGCGCTGCAGATCCCGATCCTGCCGACGATAAGCAACGACCTCGGATCGCGCTTCGAAGCGGTTGATTGGTATCTCGCCGACATAGACGCCAACACGCCGCGCCTGCTTGTCGACCCCGGCTGCAAATATACGCTGCGTGGTTTCGTCTCGCAGTATCAGCTGACGAAACACTCCACGCTCGGCAAGACTGACGGCCTGCAGGTGGAGAAGAACGAATATTCCCACATCATGGAGGGGTGGCAGTATCTGTTCTTCGGCTATCGTGGCCCGACCGCTGTGCGGAAGGAAGCCGCCCAGATGGGCAGGCCTGCCAACGTCGTGCCGCTGCGCTCCATCACGGCCAAAACCGATTTCGATGTCTTCAGCCGTTGAATGGCGCCTGGTCTCGCCGGCGTCTCGCGCGGCCACGCTGTCCCTCGCGGGCGCAGGTGCGCGTGTGAGGCGGTTGGTGCTGGCGCAGGTGCGCAGCTCGCAGGTCGAGACGGTCGGGATCTATCGCGGGGAAGAGTGTCTAGCGGTGGCCTATTTCGGGCGGCATGGCTGGCGCCGGCGCGAATTCGCTCTGTCGATCGCGCCCGAGGCGGCGCCGCACATGCGCAAGCTGGTCCGCATCGCGCAATTGACGCTTTTTGCCATGGCCGAAACTCACCTCATCGTCGCCAACGTCCATCCGGCCAACCTCGCCGGCCAGCGCATGGCGGCTCTGGTCGGCTTCCGCGCGGCCCGGCTGAAACAGCCCGGCGTGTGGGTTTTGAGGAAAGAGCGACATGGGCAATCTGTTGAACCCCGGCAAGGCGGCGGCCAAGGCCGCTGAAGAACAGAGGGCGACGCAGGCGGTGGCCAATGACCGCCAGCTTGCCGAGCTGCGCAACCAGGACGCCAACAGCGGCGCGACCAGGCGCAACCCGCGCGGCCGCCGGCTGTTCGTAGGCGATGCCGCCTCGAAATCCGATTTGAGCTGATCCATGGCCGAGGCCGCGAACGACGACGGCACGCCGGTCGAAAAGCAGCGCCAGCGCTCGAAGAAGCTCTGGGAAGGCCGCGCCGCATGGGATGCCATGTATTGCGAGGCCTATGATTACGTGCTGCCGAACCGGCGGCCGGGCGGCATGGGCAAGACCAAGCGGCCGACCCAGCAGATTTTCGACATGACAGGGCCGAACTCGGCCATGCATTGCGCCGGCGAGATCCAGCGCCAGATTTCGCCGGCGCAGACGCCGTTCAACGTCGAGTGCGGCCCGCTGGTGGCGCAGAAGCTGACGGCGGCGGAAAAGACGCTGTGGGATGGCCAGCTGCAGGGCGTTGCCAATTTCGTCTATCCGTTCTTCAAGACCGGCGACTATGACACCGCCATGCACGAGGCCTGCACCGACCTCACGGTCGGCACCGGCTTCGTCATGCCATTGCGCGGCCCGTCGATGGACCAGCCGTTGCGCTTCGTGTGCATTCCGGCCGACGAATGCGCGATCGGGCAGGACGCCTGGAGCCGCGTCAACTTCGTCTCGTGGAAACGCATGTTGGGCCGCGAGGCCATACTCGAGGCGTGGCCGAATGGCTCTCACACGCAGGAGTTCAAGGAAGCGGCGAAAAGGGACCCGTACACGGAAATCACCGTCTACCAGGACTTTTACCGTCTCCCGGACGGGCGCTGGCGGTTCTGCGTCTATCTCGACCGCGAAGGCGGCTTTATCGAGCAGGAAACCTACCGTACCCAGCCGGTGGCGGCGATGCGCTTCTATCGCTGGCCGGGCGAGGCCTATGGGCGCGGCCCGGTGCTGTTCGCGCTGCCGACCATCAAGACGGTCAACAAGGCGCAGGAACTGACGCTGAAGGCGGCCGCCATCCAGCTGCTTGGCATCTGGGGCTTTCGCGCCGGCGGCACCTTCAACCCCGACACGGTGCGCGTCGGGCCGGGCGAGTTCTGGCCGATGCAGTCGACCGGCGGCATCCTCGGCCCCGACGTGCAGCGGCTGGACACCGCCCAGGCGCGCTTCGACGTCGCCAAGATGATCATCGGCGACGGCCAGCGCCAGATCCGCGAGGCACTGCTCGACACCCGCATCTACGACGACGGCGGCACGCCCGATTCGGCCAGTCAGGTGGCGGCCACGGTGGCGCAGAATGCCAACGTCCATGTCGGGGCCTATGGGCGCCTCAACCTCGAAGGCACACAGGTCATCGTGCCGCGCGCGATGGAGATCCTGGCCGAATGGAGGATCCTGCCGGAGCTGATGAGCTTCAATGCGCTGATGACGTCCATGTACATCAACTCGCCGATGATGGCGGCGCTGAAGGCCGATCAGCTCAAGGCCAGTGTCCAGTTTTATCAGATTGTGGCGGCGGTGCGCGGCGTCGATCGCGTCAACGAAGAGATCGCGATTGATCGCTACCTCGATCGCACCCGCAACGGCCTGCTTGTGCCGACCGACATCCTGACCACGTCGCAGGAACGCGAAGCGGCCAAGCAGCAGAACGACGCGCGCGAGCAAGCGGCGGTTGCCGCCCAGGCCGCCATCAAGGCCGCGCCGAATGTGGTCGACGCCCTCGCACAGCCCGAGGCGCAAGCAGCATGACCAGCGGACCATTCCCGTTTGGCCGCCAGATGGCGGCCGTCGACCAGTTGCTTGCCGGCGAGCCGGATTGGGAAGGCCTTAGCCAGGCGTTTTACCCGGCCAAGACGGCGGATAATTTCGACCCCGGCGCCGACATCAAGCAGGTGCTTTACCACCTCTACAACACGGTGGACGGCCGCCGGATCATCGAATGGCTGGCCGATCTCACGGTGCGGGCGCCGTATCCGCATGTCGGCCAGTCCAAGGACAGCGTCATGATCGCCGCGGCTAAACACGAAGCCCGCGTCGGCGTCGGCCTGGTGCTGTTCCGCGCGATCGCCGATGGCGAAGAGCTTTACAAGCAGAGCAAAGGAGCCACGACATGAAATCTCTACTCGAAAAATATCTGCCGCTGCGCAACACCGATGGCGGTGGCGCGGGCGGTGCCGGCGCTGGCGCCGGTGGGACTGGCGGCGGCGCTGGCGGCGCCGATGCCGGGGCGGCGGCGGGCGCGGACAAGGATGGCTCCAACGCGGCCGCCGCCGCTGCAGCTCCCGCAGCTGCGGCAGCAGCCGGGCCATATCGGCCGCAAGGCATGCCTGACACGATGTTCGGCAAGGACGATCGCGAGACGATCGACAAGATGCACACCGCCTTGAACGGCTACCGCACGCGCGATGCCGAGCGCCAGGTGCCCGACAAGGTCGACGCCTACAACGCTTTCGACGCCGCCCAGGCGCCGGAAGCCATCCGCGCCTATCTGCCGGAAGCCGCCAAGAGCCCGGCATTCGCCGCCGCCGCCAAGGTGGCGATGGAACATGGCGTGCCGGTCAAGACCATGCACGCCATCACCACGGCCGCCTATGCCGGCCTGCAGGAAGCGGGCCTGCTTGAACCGCTGGTCAACATCGAGGCCGAGCGCACCGCGCTGCTGCCCGACAGCGCCAAGAACCTGCCGAAGGCCGACCAGGACAAGGCCATCGATGCGCGCATGCAGGCCAATGAGGATTATATCAACCTCCTGACCAAGCCGCCTGTCGATGCGGCCGGCAAGCCCATTCCAGGCGGCAAGCCGCTGCTCGATGCCAAGGTCGGCGAACACGCGCTGTTGATGCTGATGGACACCGCGCAGGGAAACCAGTTCCTCGAAGCGATCCGGGGCCAGATGACCGGCGAAGGCCGCGCCCAGCCCTTCGGCGGCAGTGGCAGCAATCCCGCCGCGCAGACCGCGCGGGATGCGCTCAAGGCACGCTCGGCGCTGCCTGAAAACACAGTCGGCAATGCGAAGTTCGATCGTGCCTCATGGGATCAGCTCATGGCCGACTATCAGAAGCTGGGTTCCTGATAGCCCCCGCAATTGACGCGCGTGCCGCGCCCGCATGCTCGGCACGCGCAACCAAGGGAGCGACCCGGCGGCGGCGGGCTATCCTTCACCGGACCCTGCAAGAGCCGGCTCCATCGGCCCCGAGGCTGCTTTGAACAGCAACCTAATGAAGGGGTTTTCCCATGGCAGACATTCAGGCTTGGTACCGCGAGGTCATCAAGGACAAGGTTACAATCAAATTCCAGGCGCATGGCGGGCTGCTCGACGGCACCATGATGGCTGGCGACACCCAGGCCAACACGGTCAAGTTTCCGATCGCCGGCCGCACCACGGTCTACGAGCTGACCGGCGCCATCGAGCCGGTTCCGACCGGCACGCTCGACCTGACCACCGTGCAGCTGACGATGCGCGATTTCGAGGCTTCCGGCTGGTGGCGCACGCAGGACGCCTACAAGGCGGGGCCGAGCGAACAGAACACGCTCGCCAACCTCATCACCAAGGCGGTGCGCCGCAAGCGCGACGGCTTGAAGATCGACGCTCTGACCACCTTCTGCAACGCCAATGCCGGCGGCGAAATCATCACCATCGGCACCGGCGCCGAGATCCCCGACATCGTCCATTTCGAGACGGGGCGGGCGCAGATTGCCGGTACCGGCGCGGATGACGATGAAAACGGCGCCGGCATCTTCTGCATGCTGCCGGCGATGTGGATGACACAGCTGTGCTTCTACAGGGAATTCGCTGACGCACAGTGGGTTGGTCTGGAAAACGCGCCGTTCTCCAAGACCCAGCGCATGCGCATGAAGACGGTGCGCAGCGTGAACTACATCGAAGGCCCGGACGAGTATTTCACCGAATACACGCCCGGTTCGCTCGAAGCCTTCATGTGGCATCACGATTCCATGGGCGCCGAAATGCCCTGGAACCAGGAAAACACCGATATGACGCAGGACAAGACCAAGCAGGGCTCGCCCTACTTGATCAAGGCCGGCCTCGGCGGTGCAGCGCTGGGCGTGCAGGAAAAGGGCGTCAAGCGCTTCCGTCTCGCCAAGATCCTGGCGCCGACCCGTCCGGTCACCAACACCCACGCGGTCTAATCGGCCAGCCGGCGGCGCTTCGGCGCCGCCCGCTTTCACGGAACAACTCAACCAAGGAACAAAGCAAATGGCTGGTTTCAACATTCGAGCGCTGACGCTGCTCTCTTCGATGAACTACTTCCCGCAGGCGGGATCGAACCCGAACATCTTTACCTACGGCACCACCGACGCCTTGGCCACCATCCTGACGGACGGCTATTTCAACACCGCCCGCGACAAGGGCAAGATCAAGGTCAACGACATCATCATCGGCATGGCCAATGCCGGGGGCGTCGGCGTGCCCTTTTCGATCAAGTTCACGACCGTGCCGGGGTCCGGTAATGTCGTCTCGGCGCTGGTCGACCTCGCCAGCGGCGCGGCCGGCGGCGCGGGCCATGGCATTCAGGTGCTGCCGTTCTTCTTCAACCTGGCCGAAATCGCGGCGAACGGCGACCTGCTGACCAACTATGTGCCCGGCTACAACTTCAAGATCGAAAAGGTTGACTGGCGCCAGTCGAAGGCGGTGACCACCACCGCCAAGCTGGCGACCATCAACATCGAGATCAACACCACCGACCTGACCGGCGGTGTTGTCGCGCTGACCTCGGCGGCCTGCACCCCCGCCGGCGTTGCCGTCGCGGGCACTGCCGTCACCGCCAACAATGTCGGCGGCCCGACCGACAGCTTCTCGATCGAGGCCAGTGGCGTCACGGCCTTTGCCGAGGGCTCCGGCTGGTTGCTGATCTCGCTGCGCAACCTCGACGGCTAACCGCCGCCGCTTCCAACGGGCCGCTTCGGCGGCCCGCTTCGTCCAAGTCCGCGCAGAGGGAAAGTCATGGCCGATACGGCGATCGACAAGGCACAAATCGTCAACTGGGCGCTGGTCGAACTCGGGCTGGCGCCCAATTTCTCGATCGACGATCAAACGCCGCTCGGCGGCTTTGTCGACATCTTCTGGCCGCGCGCGCTGGCGCGCTCGTTCGGCCTGCATGACTGGACCTTCTGCCGGCGGACTGTTCAGCTCACCCGGCAGGCGGCCACGCCGGTGACCGGCTATACCTACGGCTTCGATCTGCCGGGCGATACCGTTGGGCCGGTGCTGAAGTTTTTGTCAGATCCACGCCGCGATACGCCGATCCGCGATTTCACCATCGAGGGCAAGACAGTGTTCTGCGATGAACCTGTGGTCTATGCCCGCTGCAAGGTGATGGTCGAACCCGAGGATTGGCAGCCGCAATTCGCCGATGCCTTTGCCCTGCTGCTCGCCTCCTACCTCGCCATTCCGCTCACACAGGATGTCGACCTGAAAAACGACAAGCTGGCGGAAGCGGTCGGCACCCGCTCGGAAGGCGGCACCGGCGGCATCTTCGGCCGCATGATCGCCCAGGACCGCGCCGCCGCGCCCGTCGCCACGCCGGCAACGACCGACATGCTGCAGGGCGGCCGCACCGGCGGCGGTGATTGGTACGGCAAATGGTAGCGCGGCCGGCATCGCCCACGCGCTCCTGCAATGCCGGCGAATTCACGCCGGAAGCGAAAAGCCGCGTCGACATCAAGCAGTATTATTCGGCCGGGCTGGCGTTCAAGGGCGTCGAGCCCGTGCCGCAGTCTGGTTACCGCCGCATGGGTGGCTCGCGCCGCAAGGGCGAATGGCGCCGGGCGCTCTCCGCGCGTGCCATCACCAGCCCGACGCCGACCTTCGGGCCGCACACGGGAACGCAAACCATCTGGACCGGCACGGTGGCCGGGACCGTCGCGACGGTGCTGATGTCGGCGCTGGCGATCGACAAGGGCACCGCGACCTTTGTCTGCGAAGCCTTCGTCGGCGGCGTCTGGGTGCAAGTGGCCGGGCCGTTCGCGGTCAAGACCGGCACGCCAGTGACGCGGCTGGCGGCGTTCGCGCCGGGCGCGCAGAAGGCCGCGACCTCGATCCGCATCCGCGCCACCTTTTCACTCGCCGCCACCACGGTTTCGGGCCTGACCGTCGCGGCCTCCTTCGAGAGCGGCACGGCCGAACGCCCGCGCTTTGTCGACCTGACCACCGACCAGGGCGATGCCCTGGCCTGTTTCGTGACGGCCGGGATTGCCGATTTCTTCACCGAAAGCGCCGGCTATGTCGGCTCGGCTAGCCTGCCGACAGTGACGGCCGCGATGCTGCCCGACCTCGGCTTTTACGGCGAGGCCAGCACGATCGGCATTTTCCACGCCACGCTGGAAACGGTGCGGCTGTTCCTGGCCACGCCTGGCCAGTTGCAGGACTGGCGTGCGGATCTCTGGCCCTATGATCCGGTGCCCAGCGCCGATCTTGGCGGGGACTATGCGAAGACTGACGACAAGTGGGACTTTTCGATCCGCTGGGATAGCAGCGTCGGCTATGTCAGCTTGAGCGTGACGGTGAACGGCGAAACGACACCGGCGGTGTTCGTGCCGCGCACAGGCGACGGCGCGCCTGCCGATATCGACCCCGACACGCCCGACTGGCCGCTGTTCGCGACGCAGGTGCAGACCGCGATCCGTGCGCTGCCGACCATGTCGAGCGGCCTCACCGTCGCCGCCGGCACCGGCTTTTCCGGCTTCAAGAATTTCAGCGTCACCTTCGGCGGCGACCTGTCCGGCGAGGAATACGAGTTTTCCGCCATCATCGCCAACACCGCCGACGCCTCGGTGCTGCCCTATCACACGCAGATCGGCAAGACCGAGACCGAGGCGGTGTTTTCGACCGCGCGCGGCTGGCCTGGCGGCGCTGTGCTGGTGCAGGACCGGATGGACTATTTCCGCATTCCGGCGGTGGGCGGCGCGATGGCGCTTAGCCGCATCGGCGAATATTTCGATCTCAACATCGAGGGCACCACGGATGCGGCTGCGCGGCTGGACAAGCTGCGCTCGCAGACCTCGGAAGCCATCCTGCACGTCAAGGAATCGACGTACATGTTCGTGTTCACCGATCGCGGCGTGTACTTCATTTCCAACCGCACGATCGAGCGCAACACGCCCTTGAATTTCGTGCTGGCCAGCGAGATCGGCGCCCAGCCCAATTGCCGGCCGTTCACGCTCGAAGGCGAAGTCTATTACGTCGCCATCACGCCCAAGGGGCTCGCCTTCGCCTCGAGCGGCGGCAAGCAGGTGCTGCGCGTCTCGGAAACGGTGACATCGGCCAGCGCCAGCTTCAACGCCGACCCGATATCGCTGCTCGCCTCGCATCTGGTCGACCAGGTCATTCGCGCGGCATCGCAGCGGCCGGAAACCGACCTCGACGCCTCGAAGGGCTGGCTGATGCGCGGCGACGGCCGGCTTGTCGCCGGGCAGATGATCCGCAATCAGGAAATCGTCGGCTTCTGCGAATGGCTGGCGGCGGCCGGTGGCCTGGTGCGCGAAATCGGCGTCGACGGCAAGAACCGCCTGTGGGTGGCAATCGAGCGCACCGGCCGCACCTCGATCGAGATCTACGACACCTCGATCTACCTGCAGGACGCGATTGATGTGACGCCCGACCTTGCCGGCGTGATTTCCGGCCTGCCGTATGAGGAAGGGGCAGAGCTGTGGGCCAAGGCCGATGGCTACGTGCTGGGGCCGTTCACCGTCGCGGGCGGCTCGATCGCGCTTGGCGATGCCTATGCGGCCGCGCTCGTCGGCCGATGGGTGCCGCCGCGCTGGGAATCGATGCCGCAGGTGCTGGTGACCGGCAATGATGACGTGATCCTGCGGCCGGGCCGCATCCACACCATGCACGTCAACATCGCCGACACCGACTCGATCGCCATCGGCGCCAATGGCCAGACGCCGCAGGACGTGCCGCTGCATGACACCAACGACCCGACCGACACGCCGATGCCGCTGAAGACGAAGCTGGTCACAGCCGCCGGCCTTCTCGGCATGGTCGAGGGCACAACCGCCGTTATCACGCAGGTTCGCCCCGGCGAGCTTCGCGTGCGCGACATAGCCATGGGGACGAAACTCTGATGGTCGCTCTTCTTGCCGGTGGACTGACAAGCCTGTTTGGCGGTGGCGCGGCCGCTGCCGGCACCACGGCCGCAACAGCCGCGACCACGACGGCGGCGGCCGGCACCACGGCGGCGTCGGGCATTTCGCTGGCCTCGCTGCTGCAGGGCACGGCTACGGTGCTTGGCATCGTGTCAGCGGTCGGCGCCGGCAATGCCGAGGCGGCGCAGAACGAAATGGCGGCGAACGACGCCGAGAGCGAACAGAGCCTGGAGACGTTGCAAGGCATCAGCAGGCGCACCTCGATCCGCAAGCAGATGGCAGACGCGCTGGGCGCCGAGGACGTGGCCTATGCCGCGTCGGGCGTCGACCTGTCGTTCGGCACCGCCAAGGCGGCGCGCACCGATGCCTACCGCGAGGCCGACCTTGGGTTGACCACGTCGACTGGCACCGAACAGACGCGGATTTCGCGCCTAGTCGAGCGGGCGAAGAACTATCGCGCCATGGCCAAGCAGGCCAAGGCCGGCGGCATCCTCAACGCGCTGACTGGCGGCGCCGACACTTTGCTTTCCTTCAACCAGCGGGGCTGACCCATGTTTCTTTGCCTCACGCGCCGCAGGCGCTCCGGCGGGGCGGCTGACGACAGCCGGGCCGCAGTCGCGGCCGCCATTTCGGAGGCCCTCAATGGTTAATCGTCAACGCGAGCCGGTTTCCTATCGCCCGTTCCGCACCGAACCCGTGCTTGCCGATGGCCTGCTTGCCGTCGAGCGGCCGGGAGGCGGCCTGCTGCAGCGCGCCAGCGAGGGCTTGTTTCGCCTCGCCGGTCAAGCGGGCCAGATCGCCGATCGCCAGGCCGAACGGCAGGGCGCCATGGCCGGCGAGCAAGCGGCGCTGGCAGGGCGGCCGACAGCGGATTTCCAGCCCGGCAGCGACGGCAGCGAAGTCTCGGTCGGCGAGACCGGCGCCAAGGCCGCCGGCGGTTCACGCTCGGGACTTGCGGCGCGCGGCAAGGCCTATCTGATGAGCAAATACGGCGTGTCCAACGAATACGCCTCGGGCCTGATCGGGCAGTTCGCCGCCGAAAGCAATTTCAACGTCGACGCCATCAACCGCAATGACGGCGCCGACGGGTCGCACTCGATCGGAATTGGCCAGTGGAACGGCCGCCGCGCGCGCAATCTGAAGGCATTCGCCGCCAATGCCGGCAAGCCGGTCAACGATTTCGAAACCCAGCTCGACTTCGCCATGCACGAGCTGAAGACATCGGAAGCCGGCACCGGCCGCCGCCTTGCCGCCGCGCGCACGGTCGAGGAAGCGACCGCCGCGGCTGTCGGTTTCGAACGGCCCCAGGGCTGGACGCCGCAGAACCCGACCGGCGCGCTGGGCTGGAAACACCGCCTGGCGGCGGCAAGGTCGGTCTACGGCACGGCGGTGGCAGCGGCCGGTGGCGCAGCGCCGGCGCCCGACACCACGGCGAGCGTTGCCGCGTCCACCAATCCGGCGCCGGCGACGCCGGACAAATTCACGATCGGCGGCGGAACTTTCCGGCCGACCGGCACCGACACGATTCGTGGGCGGGCGTTCGATGAGGCCGGCACCAAGACCTATCTGCAGATGGTCGACAGTGAAATGCGCTCGACCACGCAACAGGTTTTCCAGAAGTATCGCGACGATCCAGTAAAGCTGCAGCAGGCGCTGGGCGACCTCAAGGGCGCGCTGGCCAAGGATCACGTCTTTCCCGAGATCCAGGCGGATTACGAAGTGGGCTTCGACCGCCTGGCCGGCAGCTACATGGGGCAGGCGCGCGAAAATCTGGCGCGCAAGGTGGAAGCGCAGGACCGCGCCTCGTTCATCGATCGCACCAACGAGCTGGAAACCAACCAGCAGCGCCGGCTGGCCGACTTCGACCCCGGCAGCGCCGACGCCGCCAATGCCGTGGCGGCCGACCAGGCGGCGATTGACGATCACTACGACGACGCGGTGCGGCGCGGCATTCTGGCGCCCGACGACGCCGAGAAGGCCAAGATTGTCAGCCGCCGCAATTCGGCGCTGTCCTACTACGCCAAGCAGGCCGAGACGCTGGACGCCGACGGCATCGCCACGATGAAAAAGGAAATGACCGCCGACTTCGCCGATGGCGGCATTGCCGGGCTGGACGGCGATGGCTGGTCGACGCTGTCGACCGGCCTCGACAAGTTGGAAAAGCAGAAGCGCAGCCTGGCCAAACGGCAGGAGACCGATTTCCGCAAGCGCGGCGATTCGATGGCGTTGCGCCTGCAGCAGGGCCTTGAGATCGACCCGGCCGAGCTGTCGCAGATGATGCTCGACACGTCGGCCACGCCGGGCGGCAAGGCGATCATGCAGGAGACGTTTTCGAAGATTTCCGCCGCGCGCGCCATCAACGACATGAGCCTTGCCCAGGCAACGGCCCATGTCGCCGGCCTGCGCAAGCAGTATGGCGACAATGCCACCGCCGAGCAGGGGCGCACGCTGGCCTTTGCTGAAAAGATGCTCGACGCCAAGCGCAAGGCCATCACCACGGACAGCGTCAGCTACGCCGAAAAGCAGGGCATCGTGCCGCCGACGCCGCCATTGACCGACGCGCAGACGCCCGACGACATGGCCTCGATCGTCTCCCAGCGGGCGCAGTCGGCCGAGGACGCCGCCAAGGAACTCGGCGTGACGCCGCGCTATCTCAAATCAGGCGAGGCGCTGGCGCTGTCGAAAGCGATCAAGGCCGACCCGAGCAAGGGCGCCGCCATGGCTGGCGCGATCGTCGCCGGCGCCGGCAATTCGGCGCCGCAGGTGCTGTCCGAGTTCGGCAAGGATGCGCCAATGATCGCCGAGGCCGGCGCCATCATTGCCGTCAACGGTTCGCAGCGGGCGGCCGAGGATGTCATTGCGGGCTACGGCAAGAGCGCGGACGGCAAGCAGATGAAGGGCCTGAAGCCCGACGCCGCGCAGCAGCGCTTCAATGGCGTGGTCGGCTCGGCCTTGGCCGCCCAGCCGGAAGACGCGTTGCAGATCGGCCGCGCCGCCGCCTCGATCGCGCGCAAGCGCATCACCGAGGAAGGGCTTGACCCGACGTCGGACGAAGCGGTTGCCGTGCAGGACCAGGCGCTGCAGGAAGCCGCCGGCGCTGTCTACGATCGCGGCGTGCAGTATGGCGGCTTTACCGACACCGGCGCCGGCTGGTTTTCGAGTGGCGCCAAGGTGTGGGTGCCGAACGAAATCCGCGCCGACATGTTCGACCAGGTGCTTGGCGCGGTGACCGATGACGATCTTGCCGCGCTGAAGGTACAGCCGAAGGGCGGCATCGCCGCCGGCCGGTTCGGCAATGTCCGCGTCCAGCAGGGCGGGGCAGCGACGTTGCGCGGCGCGCGGCCGGTCGCGGTCAATGGCGGCTTTGCTTTCGCGGTCGGAGATCCCGGCGGCAACGACCCGCAATGGATCATGGGCAGCGACGGCAAGCCCTACGTGCTCGACATCGTCGCCTTGCGCGACCGGCTGGCGCCGCGTGTCCCGGGAGCGTTTCGCTGATGTTCCTCTACAAGACGCAATTCGGGGAAAACCCGACCTTCGCGCCGAATTTCACCGACACGATGGCGCATGAGGACGAACAGCGCCAGGCGGCCGACGATCTTTGGAACACCACGCGCGAGCTGCAGCGCTACAAGGAAAACTCCAACGCCGAGGATACGGCGCTTGGCGAGGCCTACGATCGCCGCAACAAGGCGATCTTCGACGCCACCGGCGTGCAACTGCCGAACCCGCGCCGCGATTTCTCGACCGAAGATTTGCAGGAAGGCGCGCGAATCTCCGACGCCGGCGGCGATCCGTGGGCGGTAATGCAGCGCAGCGAAGCCGCCTGGCAGGAGAAGGCCACGGCGCTGGCGCGCGAACGGCCGCAATTCGCCGACATCATCGGCGCCGATCGCCCGATCGGTGATGACGCAGCGGCGATCGCGCGCGGGGCGGAAGCGGCGGCCGGCAAGGCGGCCGCGCGGGCGGATGCCGCCGGCGTCGGCGGCTTGCGCCAGCTGGGCGCCAATCTGGGCGGCGGCATCGCCGGTTCGATCCGCGACCCCATGCAGATCGGCGCCATGTTCCTGGGCGGTGGCATTTCCTCGCCGGCGCGCTCGTTCGGCTGGCGCTTGCTGGAATCGGTGTTCACCGAAGGCGCGGTCAATGGCGGCATCGAGGCCGGCGTGCAGGCGTCCAGCTGGGACTGGAAGCAACGCGCCGGGCTGGAACACAGCGTCGGCGGCTCGCTCGGCCAGGTCGGGCTGGCGACGCTGTTCGGCGGCGGCCTGGGCGGCCTGCTGGAAGGCGGGCGCACCGTGTTCCGGCTGTTGGGCAAGGCCGCGCCCGAGGAAGCGCTGCAGCGGGCCGCTGCGGGCACGCCAGAGGCAGGCGACACCAAGGCGATTGCCGACGCGCTCGGCGTCAAGCTCGACGCCGACAGCGCCCGTGCGGCCGAGCTGGCGGCCGAACAACCGCACCTCGATGCCGAAGCCTTCGGCCCGCCACCGGCCGGCATGGACGCAGGCGAGGCCGAGCGGCTGGCCTCGCAGGCCTTGCGCGAGGCGGACGGGCCTGACGCGCAGCTGCGCGCCGAGGCGACCGACCGCATCGTGCAGTCGGAATTTCCGTTTGGCGCCGCGCCGCCGCGCCCTGTCAGCCTGATGCAGTTTCTCGCCAGCCGATCGGTCGGAGGAGTCAAGGACGAAGGCGGCGCGATAGCCTCGCTGGGGCTGTCGCGCAAATTCGTTCCCGGCGGCGGCTCGCTGGTGCGCAAGACCGGCAAGAGCCTTGACTACGCCCGCGAGGCGGCGGCCGAAGCCGGCTATTTCGATCACCTCTATGGCGACCCGGCCACGGCCGTGGCGCGCTCGACGCCGGACGATCTGTTGCGCGCGATCGAGCGCGAGCATGGCGGCGAGCCGGTGTTTTCGCCGCGCAACGACGGCGGCCGGATTTTCGACTGGCAGGAGTACCAGGCCGGCCGGCAGCGGCAGGACGCATTCCGCCGCGTGGTCGATGAAGTGCAGGGCGCGGCCGATGAACTCGGCATCGATCACCAGATTGACGATTCGGTGCTGACCAGGGCGGCCGCCCTTGTGGACGATGAAACCGACGCGGTGACGGCGCTTGAGCGCGCGCTTGATGAGGATTATAGGAATTATGCCGACGCGCTTTCGGAGCGCGGAGAGGAACCGATCGATGCCACAGACATCCCATTCTTTGACCAGGCCGGGCAAGACAGCGGCGCAATCGCTGGCGCTGGCCGAGCGGCTGGAGAAACGGGCGGCGACGGCGCACCCCGAGGACGCGGCGCAGATGCAGCGCATGGCCAAGAGCTATCGCGTGCTGGCGCAAATGAAGAGCCGCAAGGCCTAAGACAGCCGGGCTCTACGCCGGAGCCGGCCACGCCGGAAGCGGCCGACACCGCTGCCCTGGTGCTGCAGGAAGCTCGCAAACCCTCCGACAGTGAAGCCACGGCCGCCGGCGAACAGACGCTGCTCGACGGCGTGAAACCCGTTTCGACCAAGGAAAAGCTCGAAGCGCAGGGCGCCAAGCCGTTGAAAGGCGGCGACAAGGCTTTGCCCGAGGGCGGCCTGTTCGATCTGGAATCGCGCAAGCAGCTCGATATCTGGGACGCCATGCCGGCGGCCAAGGAAGCGGACGGCACCACTTTACACGCCACGCATGAAACCATGATCGCCGATGCCGACAGGACCGAGTTTTTCGGCGACCTCATTGCCAGTTGCAAGGATTGAGCCATGGCCAAATATCGCAAGAAGCCCGTCGTCATCGAAGCCATCCGGTGGCTAGGCAAGGGTGACAACAACCGAGTGATGAACTGGCTCGCCCAGCAGAAAGCGAATGTCGATGGCTGGATTTTCCACGATACCGACATCACCATCCCGACGCTAGAAGATGGGGCCGACCGCCGCGCCAAGCACGTTGCTTCCCCCGGCGACTGGATCATCAGGGGCGTTGCCGGCGAGTTTTACCCTTGCAAGCCTGATATCTTCGACGCGACTTATGAGGCAGTTTGATGGGCCTGAAAGACTGCCTGATTTCCGCCGTCGACCAGAAGGCGATCACCAAGGAAGAGGCGGCCTATCTGTCGGATGAGTTCGACAGCAAGTTCGCGCAGCATCGCAACGGCATGAGCGAGGACGCGGCCAAGGCGCGGGCGCGCAAGGATCTCGAAATGCAGCTGATGGCCGAGGCGCGCGAGAAGCGCCGGCGGGCTGACCTGACCGAGGCGCGGCGCATCGGCATCAAGACCTATCTGCAGGGCTACCGCGACCGCGCCGGCAACGCCAACGTGTTCGAAGGCGCGATGGCGCTGCTCTCGCATTACGGCTTTCGCGGCGCATCGAGCGTGCGCGGCCGCACCGAAGCCATCATCGCAGGCGCGCAGAAGAACCTAGACGAAGTGATGTTGACCTTCGAGCGCAAGGGATTTCTCGGCAAGCGCGCCAACCGGGCGATCGAAGGCGACCTGGTGAAGGAACTGCACGGCGAGGCGTCAGGCGATGCCACCGCCAAGCAGCTGGCCCGCGCCGTGTCCCAAGTGTTCGAGGACCTGCGCCAGCGCTTCAACGCCGCCGGCGGCGCGATCGGCAAGCTCGAAAACTTCGGCCTGCCGCACAGCCACGATCGGTTGCTTGTCAAGGCCGCCGGCCGCGAGGGCTGGAAAGCCGCGATCCGGCCGCTGCTCGACGCGGACCGCATCATCAACCCGCTGACCGGCCAGCCCGTGGGCGCGGCCGGCATCGACGCTGCGCTTGACCATGTCTATTCGACCATCGTTAGCCAGGGCCGCGCCGACATGACGCCGCAAGCGGTGCGGCGCGGCCTTGGCGCGATTGCCACCCAGCGCCAGGAAGAGCGGTTCCTTGTGTTCAAGGACGCCGCGAGCTGGGCGGAATACAACAAGAAATTCGGCCGCGGCGACGTGGTGCAGGCGATCTTCAACCACGTCAACGGCATGGCCCGCGACATTGCCTCGATGGAAATTCTCGGGCCGAACCCGGCCGGCATGGTCGAATATCTGAAACAGGTGGTCGGCCACGAGATTGGCAAGAAGGAAGCCGGCCTGCCGAACCTCGCCGCCGAGGCCAGGGTGTTCAAGAACAGTCAGGCCAAGGTGGCCGAATACCGCATCGACAGCCTGTGGCAGAACATGCGCGGCCGGGGCGAAGTGGCGAGCGGCCTTGCAAATTTTTCCTCCAGCCTCAAGAACGCGCTGACCGGCACGCAGCTGGGCAGCACGGTGTTCCTTGCCGCCGGCACCGATCCTTTCGTCGCGCGCGCTTCGCGCAAGCTGGCCGGCCTGCCGGTGACCGTGACCATGGGCAAGATGCTGCAGCAGATTTCGGGGCAGAGCCGGCGCGAGATCTACCGATCGGGCATCATCTGGGAAGATTACCTGCACGTGATGCAGGATGAATTGCGCTTTGCCGGCCCGGCCGTCGGCGCCGAGTGGTCGCGCTGGATTGCCGATCGCGGCGTGACCTGGTCGGGGCTGCAGCCGCTGACGGTCGGCCGCAAGCTGGTCGAGGCGCGCGCCTGGCAACAGCACATTGCCGACATGGCCGACAAGAATTTCGCCCAGCTCGACCCGCGTTTTCGCACCGCGCTGGAAGGTTTCGGCGTTACATCAGACCATTGGGAAATCTGGCGCCAGTCGGCCGACCCGGCCGGCTTCGTCACCCAGCGCCAGATCGAGCTGAATGGCGGCGCGGTGACCTATCTCGACATGGCGGGCGGCGCACTGCAGTCTCCGGCGCACATGGCCGAGGCCAAGGCGCTGGCTCACCGGGCGGCGGCCGAGAAACTTTCGGAAGTGATCACCAGCTGGTCGGAACGGTCGGTGCCAGCAGGCACGCCGAACGCCCGCTCACTGATCACCGGCAAGGCAGAGCGCGGCACGCTGGGCGGCGAGCTGCTGGATTACTTCCTGCAGTACAAGAGCTTTGGCCTTTCCTTCACAGCGCTGCAGCTCGAGGCGATCGGCGAAATGGCGGCCTTGCGCGGCGGCGGCAAGGGCCGGCGCTCCGGCCTGGCCTATTTCGCCGCCATGGCCGTGCCGCTGACGCTTGGAGGCGCGTTCTACATGCAGCTCAAGAGCCTGCTCGATGGCAAGAAACCGGAAGACATGAACCCGGCGACCAACCGCAGTTTCTGGATCCGCGCCGGCCTGCAGGGTGGCGGCTTCGGCCTGTTCGGCGATTTCGTCAAGGCCGGCGAAAACCGCTTCGGCCAGACGATGACTGAAGCGCTGGCCGGTCCGGTGCCGGCGTTCCTGTCCGACACGCTGGGGCTGACGGTCGGCAATCTGCAGGCCGTGGCATCAGGCGAGAAGGCCAATGTCGGCCGCAACGCGGTGCGCTACCTCGGCCGCTACACGCCTTTCCTCGCTTCGCATTGGGCGACGCGCGGCGCGTATAACCGCCTGGTGCTCGACAATCTGCAATGGCTGCTCGACCCCGAGGCCGACAAGAGCTTCAAGGCCAAGATCGGCCTCGCCAAAAAGAACGGCACGCCGTATTTCGTCAAGCCCGGTCGATACACGCCGCAGTGAGCAATTGACGCGCGCGCGCGCAAGCCATGCTGCAGCCTCATTTCATGAGGATTTGCCATGGCCGCGACCCCCTACATTCTGCCGCGTGAGAAGCGCGAATCGGCCGTTGCCGTTGGCAATGGCACGGTCGGCCCGTTCGGGCCTTCGCTCTACAAGATCTTCGACACCGCCGACGTGACGGTGTGGGCCAAGGCGACCGGCGAAACGGTTTACACCGATGTGACGGCGAGTTGCACGATCGCCAAGACCAATCCGGCCGCCGCCTACGATACGTTCTCGGTGACCTTCGGCGCGGCCGTGCCGGCCTCGACCAGCTGGTACCACCAGGCGCGCCGCACGGCCGAGCGCAGCGTGGCGGTGACCAAGGCCGGCGTGCTGGTGGCAGCCGAGCTGGAAAAGGAACTGTCCAAGCAGGCCAGCGCGCAGAGCGAATTGCGCAGGGATGTCGACCGGGCGGTGCGGGTGAATGTGGGCGCCGATCCGATCACGATCGTCGGCGGTCTGGCAGGGCAGGTACCGGCGTTCAATGCCGGCGGCGATCTGGTGCCGATGACGCCGGATGCCGCAACGGTCGCATCCGTGGGTCTGCCGCCCGGGCCGGGCGCCGACACCTTCCTGCAGCGCAACGGTGCCGACACCAACTGGATTTCCCGCACTGCCGCCCAGGTGCTGCAATCGCTTATTCCCGGCTTTGCCGCGTTGTGGGCGAGCGTGCTTGCACTTGCGACCTTTGCCGAGGCGTGGGTAGCCCTCCGGCTCAATGGCTCGCTGTCGACGCGGGCGCTGATCAAGGCGCTGGTGCCGCAAGCCGGCCTATCGGTGCTGCTTACGGAGGCGCGGCGCAGCGGGCAGTTCGTCTGGACGCTTGGCGACTTCTCGGCGCAGATTGCCGCCGATACTGTGGAAGGGATGTTCCTGAAAGCCGACAGCGTCGCGGCGACGGTCGGCGCTTGGGTGCGGCAGACGGACTACCTTAACCCCGGCATGTTCGGCGGCGTCTCTGACTGGACCGGCGTCGCCGGCACCAGCACAGACAACGTGGTCGCGTTGCAACGCATGATCGACATTGCCAAGCTGACCGGCCTGCCGATGGTTATTTCGAACGGGCCTGGCTTCTACTGCAATGGGACGCTGTCCGCCTCGAACATGGATTTTATCTTGGCGGCAAACTTCGGCACCGGTCGTATTGTATTCGGCACCGGCGCGACCGATGGCCTGGTGATATCGCAGGATAATTTCGAGCACGCCACACACATCACGTCGCCGACACTCACGACGATCGGGCAGGAAACCGGGGCGGCGCTCAAGCTCACCTACGGGACAGTCGACAGCACCAACAACCGAAACCAGCCGCGGTGCCGGATCATCGATCCTGACATTCGCGGCGAGGTTCTGACGTCCCATGGCTGGCAGGATGGCATCGTGCTGACGGACGTTCACCGGCCTGAAATCGTTCGCCCTTCCGTGACGGGCCGCCGGGATACCGGTTTCACCGATTTTCGCAGCTTCAACAAGATGCGCTATGGGATCCGCGTCGTTGGCTCGGTAGGCGCGATCCCCAGCGATATTCGCATCATGCAGGCGCGGGTCGATCATGCGCAGGAAGGTGTGTCTGCGTCGGGCGAAGTTGAAGGCTTACTGGTCACCGAACCGGTGATGGTGGGCGTCCTGGCCGGCGTCAAGGTGCGCTACACCTCACAGCGCCCGTGGGTGCGGATCGAGGGCGGTCATATCAACTGCTTTGAGTTCGGCGTGGACATGCAGAACGCTCCACAGGCGAAAATTCTCGACATGCTGATCTACAAGTATCAGACAGCAACGCTGGCAACTGTGGGTGTGAAACTTGACGGTTGCCATTACTCCAAGGTCCGCGACCTCACTCTGATCAATAATGCCTCCACCAGCGCCGTGGTCAACGGCGAGTGGGATGGCGTGCAGATTGTCAATTCGGACTCGTGCACGATCGACGACATCACGCATGACAAGCCATCGCGCACCGTGGCTATTTCTGGCACGGCGGCCAATTGCGAGACGCGCAATATCCGCCAGAATGGTGCGTTCACCGGCGCCACAGTGGCCGAATATCTGGACACATCCTCGAACGCCAACCGGCGCATCGGCGATGGTCGCAAGATCTTCTCTGCCGGGAACAACGCCATCACCGTCACGGCGGCACAGACGACCGTCGTTACGACGCCGTCGCTCAACGTCAACAAGGGTGAGCGCTACCTTGTGACCGGCATGATCAACACGACGAAGGGAGGCACGGCCGGCGACTTCCTGACCATCCTGGCAAAATCGGGATCGGCCACGGCGGCGTTTGGCGGCAACCGTTCCAGCTGGGTCGAGCGTACGGCTCAAGCGGTCAGCGCCACCGTCTCGCATTCGGTATCCGCCGAGGTCGAGGTGACGGCCAGCGGCACGCTCACGATCGCACTGGCCGGGCAAGCCTCGGGCAGCAACTCCGACGTGCTTGCGGGCGACGCACAGCTGACTGTGGAAATGATCTAGGCGGCTTCCAGCACGGCCGTGAATTCCAGGTCGCCAGGGGCCGTGTCGTTGACTTCCACGACATTGAAAGCAAGCTCCCCTTTCTGCCGCAGGCCTACAACGATGTCGCGAAAACTCGCCGGCGTGAATTGCCAGCGATGCACATCGATATACCCGCCCTGGGCATCCTGGTATTCTTTCAACGCTTTGGCGGCAAACGGAATGATGGCATCGAAATAACTGGGGCTTGCGTGATCGCCAGCCCAGTGGCGCCAGGCTTCGCTGTGGGTGGTAAAGGCTCGATGCTCAATGACTTTCGTCAGCGGGTGCCTTGTGTCTCCCTTGGCCTCGATGATCGAATGCAGGCTGCTTTCGGTCAGGAAGTGATCGCAGCAATAGCGCTTGTCCGGTATGTCGAGGAAGTACTTGCCGCCCGGCCGCAGTATGCGGTGAACCTGTCTGAAATGGGCGATCAAGTCGGGCTGGTGCTCGATACAGTGGCAACTCACGACGGCGTCGAACTGATCCGCCACTATGCCAAGGTCGCCAACCGGTGAGACGTAGCGAATGTGGGGAACGGTTGAAGGATCGTATCCGACCTGCATGGCGCGCGCGCGCAGCTGCTCGGTGGTCATGACATCGAAGTAGCTTACGTTTTCCCCTCGCACGCAAGGATTGTTGAAAGGGCCGATCTCAAGGACGGAAGTAACGGCATTTGGGACAGACGCAAAATCGCGCTTGTTTTTAAAGGTCGCGGCTAAGGGACTTGGTGAGGCCGACAGGAAAGCCCATGCCGGAAATGGAAAATGGGAAAGGATCGAGGTCAGACCAGCGTGCCACACTTTTTTTGTGCCTCCCAAAAGTAGAACAGTGCCGAATGCCTAGACCATAGCTCGCTACTCTTCCAGCGCAATTGACGATTCACCAACAGCCTTAGCCTCCGGCTCACCAACAACAAAGGTGGGCCACGATGGCAAGCAAGGGCAAGGCACAGGATCTGTTTCGTTCGAAGGCGCCGTGGATCATGGCGCTGCTGATCAGGGACTTCAAAATCGGGCTGGACGATTCCGCCGCAATCCTCGGCAATCTCGGCCATGAAAGCGGCGGCTTCGCCTCGCTGCAGGAAGCCAAGCCGACCGTGCCTTCCTCGCGCGGCGGCTATGGCTGGCCGCAGTGGACCGGCCCGCGCCGGCGCAGCTATGAGGCCTATTGCCAGCGCGCCGGCCTGCCAGGCACCAGCGACCAGGCGAACTACGGTTTCCTGTTCTCCGAGCTGAAAGGCCCGTACCGCGCGGCGATCGGCAAGCTGCAGGCGGCGCGCACGCTGAATGCCAAGGTCAAGGCCTTCGAGCTGGCCTATGAGGCGGCCGGGGTGAAGCACTACGAGAGCCGCAACCAGTGGGCGGCCGTCGCGCTCGATGCCTGGCACCAGGCGGGCGGCGCTCCGTCTCTGCCGGATTGGGCCTTGCGCGCCGCAGGCAGGCCCGCCAGCACGCAAGAGCAGGCTCCGGCGGATCCGCAGCCCGCGCCTGCCCCGCAAGCGCCTCCCAGCGCCCCGCCTGTGACCGAACCTGTGGTGGTGCAAAAGCCGGTCGTGGTCGACCCCGGCGAGCTGCACAAGCCGGTGACCAGGACCAAGACCTTCTGGACCTGGCTGCTGACCATTCTCGGCGCGCCGCTGGCCGCGTTCGGCGGGCTCGATTTCCGGGTGCAGCTGGTCATCATCGGCCTGATCGTGGCGTTCGGGATCTACGGCATCGCCAGGCGCGCCCAGCTCGCCCAGGCGGTGCGGGATCTGCGCACGAGCATCGAGGGATGATCGCGGCACTGCTCAAGGCGGCGCTGTCGCCGGCAGGGAAGGCGCTGGGGGCGCTTCTCCTTGCCGGCTCGCTACTGGGCGGGCTCTACGCCTGGGCCTATTCCAGCGGCCGCGCCGCCGGCCGCGTCGAGCAGCTGCAGGACACGGTCAAGGCTTACGAGAAACGAACGGGGATCGACAATGAAACTGACAGTCTTGGCAGGGTTGATCTGTGCATTGAGCTTGGCGGGTTGCGCGACGAGTGCGAGCAACTGCGCGGGCTGGACGCCACCGCCAAAGCCCAATAGCCCGGCACGCCTGGCGGCCGAGGAAGAACCTTTGTCGCGCTGGGTCGTTTCAACCAGGCGCTATGGCGTGGCGCAAGGCTGCTGGAAGGCGATCTGATGACCGGGTCCGACCTTGCGGCGCTGATCGGCATTGCCGGCACGATCGTCGGCATCATCGTGGCGATCGTCGCCTCGCACCGCACAACCGGCGACAAGATCCAGAAAGGCGATGATGCGCTGCACGAGCGCATCAACCGCGTGCGCGACGAATATGTGCGGCGCGTCGACCTCGACAGCCACATGGTGCGCATCGAAACCAACGTGAAGGAACTGCGCGAGGAAGGCCGCGAGGGAACCCGCGAAATCAACCGCCGGCTCGACCAGGTGCTGACCACTTTGCAGCCCAGGCCGACGCCGCGCGGCCGGTCATGATCCGACGCGATCGTGCGAGAAATCGAAAGGCCTATTTTATAACATATTGATTTTGTTTGTTTAATCACGAACTTTTAATCAGTAGGTCATGGGTTCGAATCCCATCGCGCTCACCAAATGCATCTGGTCTCAGTATCCGTAAATCTGTGTCCGCTCGGTATTCGCAAATTTGAGGCGGGCAGGCCCAAGGCTTTCCGCGATCACACCATAGGCTAACGCGATCACACAGTTCACAATAAAACTACAAGCGGTCGATTCCTTCAGGGATGTAGCCACTCCAAAAGCCCGTCGCAGGTCGCTCCTGTGGCGGGTTTTTCATTAACCAGGGACTGAGGGGCCACGGCGTACGGCATTGTGACCGTCAGCGCCCCGTGCAGCCTTGCACTAGTCGCTGGGGGACAAGCAATTGGCTGTCGCGCATTTGAACCCCGTCCATGTATTTTAGCATCTGCTTGAATTTCTTCTGAAGCAGGATCATGATGCAACAGGTTTGAAGGGGGTAAAGCGTCATGGAATTCGCAAGCTGCTATGACCAAAGCGCGAGCATCTTTGCGGCAACGATGTTCTTGAACATCACGGCGTTTTTCATAATTCTGGCCGCGTTTGCCGTTGCACGGCTGGTTGTAATATCCGGCGAAGGTTCCGTGAACCGGCTTCAGATCGCGTAAAGCCCCCGGAGGCATATGGCCGGAAAGAAGGTGATCGCGGTCAAGGACTGGACTTGCGCTATAAGCGACGAGCTTGGCCGTGTGGTCCTGACGATCAACCGACTTAGGGTGACGGGGTTTCGTTATGATGACGACGCCCCGACGAGCAGTGACCCCTTAGACGCTCCGTGACAGGTGCACATCCAGAACGGCAGCCTTCTTGGCAATCAGTCCTTCCAGATCCGCGTCGGATCGCTTGGTGCCGGTTCGTTCGCGCAGCAGGGAGATCACCGCGCTCATCGAAAGCTGGGCGGTACGACCGCTCAGGATGGCATCCACCGCGCCGGCAACATCCGGGGTGTCCGTCGGTGCTCGCATGATCGGTTCCTTTCTGTTCAGCTCGGCCTCGGCGCCGTCGGCCGGTCCCCGCACACCCCGGTCGAAGATGACGGCCAGGCCGTTCTTCACGGCGAGGGCGGCGACCATGTCGTCAAGTTCGTGATCGGAAAGTGCTGGCTCCGAAGGATCGGGTTTCAGGGTTCTGCGGATCACTCGGGCAGCCTGGTCCGTCGACACAAAGCCAAAGTGCCGTTTTCTGGCCTCGACATATTGTTCGACGATCATGCTCAGGCGCCGGGCTGCGATATCCCTGGGTTGCTGCATCTGGACCTCCTTCGGCTGCGGTAAGCGCAGGCCGGCATTACCGACAGGAAATAGGGCGGCTGGTCGAATCAAACAGGGGACGGATCGATCATTCGACGCATCTTCCAATGATTCAGGAACGATCCCGGCCCTGATGCATTTTGGCTCTATGACCAGCTCATTGAGGGACGCCGGGACATGAAGATTGCCCACGTCGCACCACTCTACGAGTCGGTGCCGCCAAGACTCTACGGGGGCACCGAACGCATCATCTCATATCTTACCGAAGCTCTCGTCGGCCTCGGCCACGACGTGACGTTGTTCGCCAGTGGCGACACGAAGACCTCCGCCAGACTGGTGCCGTGCCGCGAAAGGGCGCTTCGTCTCGATCCCCGTCCGCTGAAGTCCGAGATCGCGGCGCATTTGTCGATGCTCGATGAAGTGAGGAAACGGGCCGACGATTTCGATGTCGTCCATTTCCATCTCAGCCATTTCCTGCATTTTCCGTTTTTCCGTGATATGCCGCAGCGCACGGTGACGACCCCGCATGGCAGGCTGGATTACGCGGACCTCGCGCAGGCCTATGACCGGTTTCCGCGGTTTCCCATGATTTCCATATCCCGCAGCCAGCGGGCGCGGTTCGCGTCCGCGAATTGGCTGGCGACAATCCATCATGGGCTGCCGCTTGGGCTTTATGAGCCCGATTTCGAGGCAGGCACTGATGGCGCCTATCTGGCGTTCCTCGGCAGAATGTCGCGCGACAAGCGGCCGGACCGGGCGATCGAGATCGCTCGCCGCACCGGCCTGAAACTGAAGCTCGCCGCCAAGATCGGCGATGGCGACCGCGCCTATTTCGAGGAAGTCGTGCAGCCGCTGATCGATGGCGACCGGGTCGAGTATGTCGGCGAGATCGACGAGGACCAGAAGGGCAGGTTTCTGGGCAATGCGGCCGCTTTGCTGTTTCCCATCGATTGGCCCGAACCCTTCGGGCTTGCGGTGATCGAGGCCATGGCCTGCGGAACCCCAGTCATGGCCTGGAGTTGCGGGGCCATGCCAGAGATCATCGATTATGGGGTCACCGGCTTTGTCGTCGAAACCATCGAAGATGCCGTCGCCTCGATGCCCGCTCTCCTGCAACTCGACAGGCGAAGAATAAGAGCGGTCTTCGAAAGGCGGTTTTCCGCCGACAGAATGGCCAGGGATTATGTCGCGGCGTATTCGCGGCTGAGCAATGGCGTCGAGCAGAGCAGAGCCTCGTAGACCTTCAACCCGTTCGGAAACCAGCACGGGACAATCTTCTTGACCATTACCCAACTCGACGAGCGCAAGCTCGATCCTGCCATAGCACTGGCTTCCCTGGACGAAACCGCCCCCAGGGAGCCGCATCGGCTTTATGCTCTCAAGCATGGCGATTGCTTTGCGGTCGCCGATGCCTATGGCGACATACGTGGCGCCGGCGACGGCTTCTTCCGCGACGACACGCGTGTGCTTTCGGAATTTCGCCTGACTGTTGGCGGGCGGTCGCTGTCGTTGCTTGGCGCATCGCTCAGCCAGGACAACGTCCTGTTCACCACCAACCTGACCAATCTGCCGATCGAGAGCACCGCGAGCCGCCAGATTCCGCAGGGTGCGATCCATATCGAGCGCGCCAGGCTTCTGTGGGAGGAAAGGCTGTATGAACGCATCACGCTCTCCAACTACAGCCGGGAGCATTCGACGGTCCTGGTGTCGCTGCGCTTTGGTGCCGATTTTCGCGACATGTTCGAAGTCCGTGGCTCGACCCGCTCCAAACGCGGCACCGCCCACACGGCCGAGATCGATCGGAACTCGGTCGTGCTCCGCTACGAAGGCCTGGACAAGGTGGTACGGACCTCCGCGATATCGTTTTCGCAGACGCCCGATCAATTGACCTCCGAGCGGGCGGATTTCTTCATCGCGATTACCAAGCGAAGCAGCCAGACGCTTTACGTGGAAGTGGGCGGCGAGACGCCAGACCGCCCCGAAAGCCGGCGGTTCCGGGCTGCCGCCGCCCGTGCCCGTTTCGGCATGCGCGCAAAGCGCCGGCACGGGGCGACACTGCACAGTTCGGGCCGCGTCTTCAACGATTGGATGGAGCGGGCCCGCGCCGATGTGGCGTTGCTCACGACGGAATTGGCGACCGGCCCTTACCCCTATGCCGGGATTCCATGGTTCTCCACCGCCTTCGGCCGGGACGGCGTGATCTCAGCTCTGCAGATGCTTTGGCTCAATCCCGGCCTGGCTCGTGGTGTGCTTGCCTTTCTCGCCCAGCACCAGGCGACCGAGACCTCCCCCTTCAGCGATTCCGAACCCGGCAAGATCATGCACGAGACCCGCAAGGGCGAGATGGCGGCGCTGAGTGAGTTGCCGTTCGGCCGCTATTATGGCGGCGTCGACACGACGCCGCTCTACATCCATCTCGCCTGCGCCTATGCGGACCGCACGGGAGACACGGCTTTCATCGATGGCCTTTGGCCATCGCTGTGCGCCGCCGCCGAGTGGATCGAGACAGCCAGTCGTTCGACAGGGTTCCTTACCTACCAGCGCGCCGCCGAGTCCGGCCTTGCCAACCAGGGATGGAAGGACAGTTTCGATTCCGTCTTCCATGCCGATGGCCGCATTCCGAAAGGACCGATCGCGCTGGTCGAGGTGCAGGGCTATGTCTTTGCAGCGTTCCAGGGATTGGCAAAGCTTGCACGGCTGCGCGGCGAAGAGGAGCGGGCCGAAAATTGGGAAATGCGCGCCGATGTCATTCGCCAACAAGTCGAACGCCATTTCTGGATCGAGGACCTCAGCTACTATGCGCTGGCGATCGATGGCGATGGCCAACCCTGCAAGGTACGCACGTCCAACGCCGGTCACCTGCTGTATGTCGGCCTTCCCGATCCGGATCGCGCACGCATGGTCGCCGACCAGCTGCTGTCGGCTTCATTCCATTCCGGCTGGGGGCTGAGGACGCTGGCTGACGACGCGATCTTCTTCAATCCGATGTCGTATCACAACGGGTCCATCTGGCCGCACGACACCGCGATCTGCGCCGCCGGACTGGCGCGCTACGGCATCCGCGACAGCGTGGTGCGGTTGATGAGCGGGACTTTCGAATCCGCGGTTCATTTCAACATGCGGCTGCCCGAACTGTTCTGTGGGTTCACGCGCGCGGCCGGCGAAGCGCCGATTGCCTATCCGGTGGCTTGCCTGCCGCAGGCCTGGTCCGCAGGCTCCGCCTTCATGCTCATGCAGGCCTGCCTCGGCCTTCAGATCGACGGTGGGACGAACGAAATTCACGTGACCCAGCCGCGCTTGCCGATCGGTATCGACAATCTCGTCATTCGTCATCTCTCGGTAGGACATGTGGCGGTGGATCTGACGTTTCAACGCGTGGGAGATCGTGTCGGCGCCTTCCTTGCGGATGCGCATGAGGGACTGGTGCCTCTGGTGGTCAGGAGTTGAAAAATCGGAACCATCATGTGTGCGGAACGTTGGATCACCACGCCAAGGATGCCGGAGTTCCTGTCGGTGGATCTGCCGCATCCCATTGAAAGGTAATCAATTCGAAATGCCCGACAACAGTTCGTACCTGGTCGTCCCTTCGGCCGCACCGTGGCTATTCATTCTCGCAATTGTCGGTATCTTATGCATCGCGCTTGCGGTGGTGGTGTCACGGGCGCTTCGGGCCAGAAACACGAAGCGCGCCAGTCTCGAACCAGGACCCGTTCGCGGTCCATTGCCGGAATTCGAAAAGAACGGGCAATCCGCGACCGCCGCGCTTGTCCAATGGTCGCCGGAAACTCTGCGTCACATTTTGGCGAAGGAACTTCCCGATGCGCAGGTGATCGTGGTTTCAAATCGCGAACCCTACATTCATAACCGCAAGGGGGACGATATCCAGCTGGTCGTGCCTGCCAGCGGGCTGGTTTCAGCGCTGGAGCCGATTACGCGCGCCTGCGCCGGCACATGGATCGCCTATGGCGGCGGTTCGGCCGATGCGCTTGTCGTCGATGAAAATGACCGCGTCGAGGTGCCGCCTGAAAACCCATCCTACACGTTGCGCCGCGTCTGGCTGAGCGAGGAAGAACAGCAGGGCTATTATCTCGGCTTTGCCAATGAAGGGCTCTGGCCGCTCTGCCACATAGCCTTCACCCGGCCGATATTCCGCGCCTCCGACTGGGAGGCCTATGAGACGGTCAACCGCAAATTCGCCGACACCGTCGTGGCGGAGGCCCGCAACGAGCGGCCCATCGTGCTGGTCCAGGACTATCACTTCGCGCTGTTGCCGCGGATGATCCGGGAGCGCCTGCCGGAAGCGATCATCATCACCTTCTGGCACATTCCGTGGCCGAATTCCGAGGTGTTCAGCATCTGTCCATGGCGCGAGAAGATTCTCGAAGGACTGCTGGGCAGTTCAATCGTCGGCTTTCACACCCAGTTCCATTGCAACAACTTCATCGACAGCGTCGACCGCTTCCTGGAGAGCAGGATCGAGCGTGAGGATTCCGCCATCTCCTATGGCGGCCAGATCAGCCTGGTTCACGCCTATCCGATTTCAATCGAATGGGAGCCGCCGCATCTGAGCAAACTGCCTGCCGTTGCAGAATGTCGCCAGCTCATTCGCGAGAAATTCGGCCTGGCCGAGAACGTCAGGCTGTGCGTCGGCGTCGAACGCCTCGACTACACCAAGGGCATCCTCGATCGTCTCAACGCGCTCGATGAGCTGCTGACGCTGCATCCGGAATGGATCGGCAAGGTCGCGTTCCTGCAGATCGCCGCGCCCAGCCGCGGCACCTTGCCTGCCTATCAACAATTGTATGAGGAATGTCTGCGCCATGCCGAGGATATCAACCAGCGCCATGGTCGTGAAGGCTATACCCCGGTGGTGCTGGTGACCGAACATCACTCGCAAACGCAGGTGTACGAGATTTACCGGGCCGCCGACGTCTGCATGGTCACCAGCCTTCACGACGGCATGAACCTGGTTGCAAAGGAGTTTGTCGCGGCCCGCGAGGATGAACAGGGCGTGCTGATGCTCAGCATGTTCGCCGGCGCGTCGAAGGAATTGCTGGAGGCGCTGATCGTCAATCCCTACGACGCGGCGATGATGGGCGACGCCCTGCTGCAGGCCTTGACCATGTCACCGGAAGAGCAACGTCAGCGCATGCGACGCATGCGCGAGGTCGTGCGCGAAAACAATGTCTATCGATGGGCGGGCAGCATGCTGTTCGATGCGGCGCGCCTGCGCAAGCGGGATGCGGTCGATCGTGCCGTCAGCGCCGCCCCACGTTCTCCTGGTCCCAGTTCTCCCGGCAATGTGATATCGCTGCTCGACCGCAAGCGCGTGGCGGCCCTGTGATGTCGACATTGTCAAACTTGACCGTACCCAAAGTCCCGCAGGGTGCGTGGGCCTTGTTCCTCGATATCGACGGCACGCTTCTCGAACATGCCGCGCATCCCGATGCGGTGGTTGTCGGCGATGAGTTGCGGACGCTGTTGGTGGGGCTCGAATTGCAATTGGACGGAGCTCTGGCGTTCATCACGGGGCGGTCGATCGCTGCTGTCGATCATCTTTTCCAGCCCCTCAGATTGCGCGCCGCCGGGCTTTACGGTCTTGAGCACAGGCTCGCGCGTGATGGGCCGGTCGAGGCGGCGGGAGAGCCCGCCGACATCGCCGCACTTGCCGAGGAGATCGAAGCGGAGCTGGATAGTGCGGACGTCTATATCGAGCGCAAGGGTCCGATCCTGGCAATCCACACACGAGCGGCACCGCACTTGTTGCAGCGCGCGACGCAACTGGTCGAGCAGGCGCTGGACAGGTTGCCCGCGGGGTATCGGGTGCTGGCCGGCAATGCCGGCGTCGAATTGATGCCGTTGGAGGCGGCGAAGGGAGCGGCAATCAGGCGCTTTTTGGATCTGCCAGCTTTCGAGGGGAGGCGGCCGGTGTTTCTGGGCGACGACACATCCGACGAGAATGGTTTCGAGGCCGTCAATGAGATGGACGGCATTTCGATCCGGATAAAACCGCGCGGACCGACAGCGGCGCGCCATGCGCTGGCCGACGTCGGCGAGGCTTTGGCTTGGCTGGGTGCGGTGAGCCAGAGCAAGTTGGATGGATCGACCGGTCTGGTCCATCCCTTGAACCGAAGGAGTCGGCGATGACCCAATTCACCAGTCTCATCCAGGAGATGATGCCTGCTTGGCTACGCCGGCGCTCGGTCCCGAATGCGCACGAGAGCGAGCCGAGTTTGGATCCGTCGCGCCCGCGGGACGCGGACGAGGTCTGGCGCCAGTTTGTCCAAAAGGATCTCTTTGGCGCCGACACACAGGATCACGCCGAGGCGGAGGATAAAAAGACCGACCGCCACTGAGGGCGGATTAGCCGTCCCCGAAAACCAGCGATACATTGCCGCCGGCGTGGCGTTCAAGGCGGCCGGCGAGGTCGAGTTCAAGCAGCACCATGAAAACCTGGGCCGGGTGCAGGCCGGTGTGACGGATGATTTCGTCGACCGGCACCGGCGTCGGCCCCAGCGCTTCGATCACCTTGGCCCGGTCGCTCTCGCCTGGTGGCGCCGTGGCCGAAAAGTCGGGCGGGTCTTCAAACGGCGGCGGATCAGGTGTTCGCATGCCGGTCAGCGGAAGGATCGCCCTGGAAATGTCCGAAGCCTCGGTGACCAGCGTGGCGCCGTCCTTGAGCAGGCCGTTGGTACCGGCGGCGCGCGGATCGAGCGGGGAGCCAGGCACGGCAAAGACCAGTCGGCCCATCTCGCCGGCAAGCCTGGCGCTGATCAGCGAGCCTGAGCGCTGCGCGGCCTCGACCACGACCAATCCAAGGGCGGCACCGGCGACAAGGCGGTTGCGGCGCGGGAAATCCTGGGCGCGTGGCTGCCAGCCGAACGGCATTTCCGAGATGATGGCGCCACGCTCGGTGATGTTATCGCACAGGCCGGCATTTTCGGGCGGGTAGGGCAGGTCGAGGCCACCGGCGAGCACTCCGACCGTGCCGGTCAAGAGACTGCCCTGATGCGCCGCCGTGTCGATGCCGCGCGCCAGGCCGGAGATGATGCCATAGCCGTCTCCTGCGAGATCGGCTGCCAGCATGCGCGCCATCTTGATGCCGGCAAGCGACGCGTTGCGGGCGCCGACGATCGCAATCCCCGGCAACCGGAACACCGCGGCGTTACCCTTGACCGCCAGCAGCGGCGGCGGATTGTCCATGCTGCGCAGCAGCGGCGGATAGTCTGCCTCGCCGATGCCGACAAAGCGTGCACTGATCCGCCGCGCGGCCTCCATCTCGGCCTCGGCTTCGGCCAGCGAAGGGATGCGCACCATCCGGTTGGCGCCACCGGAAATCATCAGTTCCGGCAGCATTTCCAACGCGACCTCGGCCGAACCGAAACGGTTGATCAGGTCGCGAAAGGAGGCCGGGCCGACATTCTGGGTGCGGATCAGCCGCAACCAGCTCAGCCGCTGGCGATCGGTGAGACGCGGCCCGGCGGCCGGTTCGCTCACCCCTTGGCTCCGATCTTGCCTTCGGTGCCGGCAATCAGCCGCGAAATGTTGGCCCTGTGCTTGATGAAAACGATGATGCTCATCACCACGAACAGCGCTGCAACCTGGGGTGTGCTCATGACGTAGAGGGCGATCGGGACGACGACGGCCGCCGTCAGCGCTGCCAGTGAGGAGAAGCGAAACAGAAAAGCCATCACCAGCCAGACAACGGCAAAGATCAGCGCCACCTGCCAGGCGAGGCCGATCAGCACGCCGAGATAGGTCGCGACGCCCTTGCCTCCTTTGAACCCCAGCCATGCCGGAAACAGGTGCCCCAGAAAAGCGCCAAGGCCGGCCCAGACCGCTGTTTCAGGCGCGAAATGGCCTGCTATCAGCACGGCGGCCGTGCCCTTCAGCGCGTCAAGCAGCAAGGTCGCGGCGGCAAGCCCCTTGTTGCCGGTGCGCAGCACATTGGTGGCGCCGATATTGCCGGAGCCGATCTTGCGCACGTCACCGAGGCCGGCCGCGCGGGTAAGCAGCAGGCCGAACGGAATTGAGCCCAGCAGATAACCGAACACCAACGCCAGGATCAGGCCATAAGTCATTGTTTCCCCCGCATTTCCCCCGGCCATGCTCCATGTCGCATGGCTATTGCCGGCTCAGGCGGAAAACACTGTGCGGCCCGCCACCAGCGTTTGCAAGACCTTGCCTTGCAGGCGTGCGCCTTCGAAACAGGTGTTTTTCGAGCGCGAGCGGATGCCGCTTTCACTGACGATCCAGGGTTCATCGAGATCGACAAGCGCCAGGTCGGCTGCCGCGCCCGGCTTCAGCGTGCCGCCGGGCAATCCGAACAGCCTCGCCGGCGCGGTGGACAAGGTTTCGATCAGCCGGAGCAAAGGCACATCGCCATTGTGGTAGAGCCGCAAGGCGGCGCCCAGCAGGGTTTCGAGGCCGATGGCTCCGGCCGCGGCGTCGGCGAAGGGCAGGCGCTTGGTGTCGACATCCTGCGGATCATGCGAAGAGACGATGACATCCACCGTACCGTCCTTGACCGCCTCGATGACAGCCAGCCGGTCTTCCTCGGCGCGCAGCGGCGGCGTCAGGCGGAAGAAGGTGCGGTATTCGCCGACGTCGTTTTCATTGAGCGACAGATTGTGGATCGACACGCCCGATGTCACTGCCGCTCCGTCGGCCTTCGCCCGTGCCATGGCGCTTGCCGCCATTGCCGTCGAGATCTTCGCGGCATGGTACGAACCCCGCGTCAGCCGCGCCAGCGCAAGGTCACGCTCGAGCGGGATGGATTCGGCTTCACGCGGAATGCCGGAAAGGCCGAGCCAACTGGCATACAGGCCTTCATTCATGACGCCCGATGACCCAAGGTCGGCATCCTGCGTTTCATGGACGATGGTGGCGCCGAAATCGCGCGCGTAGGTCAGCGCTCGGCGCATCACCAGCGCGCTCGATATGGTATGCCGGCCATCGGTGAAGGCGACCGCGCCGGCCTCGCGCAGCAGGCCGAACTCCGTCATCTCGCGCCCGTGGAGGCCCTTGGTGATGGCTGCGGCCGGAAAGATGTTGACGACGGCCGTATCCTTGGCGGTGCGCAACACGAATTCGACGAGCGCCACATTGTCGATCACCGGGTCGGTGTCGGGCATCATGACGATCGACGTCACTCCGCCGGCGGCCGCGGCGACACTCGCCGAAGCGATGGTTTCGCGATGCTCGCCGCCCGGCTCGCCGATGAAGACCCGGCCATCGATCAAACCTGGCATGATCGCCTTGCCGGCGCAGTCGATTGCCGTGGCGCCTTCGGGGACGCCCTGGTTCAGCGCCGCCTTGCCCGCGGCAACGATTTTCTTGCCATCGACTATGACGGAGCCGACTTCGTCGATGCCGCGCGAAGGGTCGACGATGCGAGCGCGTTCAAAGACAGTCGTGCTCATGCGCCGCGACCCTCTTGATTGCGGCCCTCTTGATTACGACGGGGATCAAGCAGCGCTTCCATCACCGCCATGCGCACGGCGACACCCATTTCCACCTGTTCCTGGATGACGCTTTGCGGGCCGTCGGCGATTTCGGAGGCGATCTCAACACCTCGGTTCATCGGGCCGGGATGCATGACCAGCGCGTCATCCTTGGCCGCCTTCAGCTTCTCGGTATCAAGGCCGAAATAGCGGAAATATTCGCGCACCGACGGCACGAAGGCGCCTTCCATGCGCTCGCGCTGCAAGCGCAGCATCATCACCACATCCGCGTCCTTCAGGCCTTCCGCCATCGAGCGGCAGACGATCACGCCCATCCTGTCGATGCCCGAGGGCAGCAGCGTCGAGGGTGCCACCACCCGCACCTGTGCGCCGAGGGCGTTGAGCAGCATGATGTTGGAGCGCGCCACGCGCGAATGCAGGATGTCGCCGCAGATCGCCACGATCAGCTTCGACAGCGGACCCTTGGCGCGGCGGATGGTGAGCGCGTCGAGCAGCGCCTGTGTCGGGTGTTCATGCGCGCCGTCGCCGGCATTGACCACCGAGCAACCGACCTTCTGCGCCAGAAGGGCCGCCGCGCCCGCCGACTGGTGGCGGATGATCAATATGTCGGGCCGCATGGCGTTCAGCGTCATCGCGGTGTCGATGAGCGTCTCGCCCTTCTTCACCGAGGAACTCGCCACCGACATGTTCATGACATCGGCGCCAAGCCGCTTTCCAGCCAGTTCGAACGAGGACTGCGTGCGGGTCGAGGCTTCGTAGAAGAGGTTGATCTGGGTGCGGCCGCGCAGCGTCGAGGTCTTTTTCTCGGACTGCCGCGAGATCGCGACCGCCCGATCCGCCCTGTCGAGCAACAGCTCGATGTCGGCGGGCGAAAGATCGCTGATGCCCAGAAGATGGCGGTGAGGATAGAGTGGCAGGGACGAAGCGTCGGTCATCTCAAGGGGCTGCTATAGGGTGCGGATTTCGCGCCCGCAAGCACCCGCTTTGCATTGACGCCGTTCTCCCCGGTATTTTCGTCGCGCGGGCAGCAACGCTTGGCTATATCTAGCCGATGGCCTCGGATTCGAGGCTTTCCGACGATAAGGCCTTTCTAGAAGGATTGGGCGTGACCGACGACGTAACGAACCAGCCGCCGCCGCTGACGGGCGGCAACGCCTGGCGAGGCGATCCGTTGCTGATCCAGCTTGCCGAGCGCTTTTCCGATCCGGTGCGCAAGGATCTCGACGGGCTTGGCCGTTTCGTGCTCACGCAAGAAGCGCAGGAACTGGCGCGCCTCGCCAATGTCGAGACGCCAAAACTCAGGACGCACGATCGCCAGGGACGGCGCATCGACCTGGTCGAATTCCATCCGGCCTACCACGCGTTGATGCGCCGTTCGGTGGCCAACGGCCTGCACTCCTCGGTCTGGGAAAATGGCGACGCCGAGATTGGCCGCCGCCATCAGGTGCGGGCCGCGCGTTTCTACCTGACGGCGGAACTCGAGACCGGGCACCTGTGCCCCATCACCATGACCAGCGCCTCGCTGGCGGCATTGATGGCCAGCCCAAAACTGTTTCGCGAATGGGCGCCGCGGGTGACGACGCGCAAATACGACCAGAGCCAGAAGCCGCCGGTCGAGAAGACCGGACTGACGCTCGGCATGGGCATGACCGAGAAACAGGGCGGCACGGATGTGCGGGCCAATGTGACCAGGGCGGAACGCGTCGGAAGCGGGTTCTACCGCCTGTCGGGACACAAATGGTTCATGTCGGCGCCGATGTCGGATGCCTTCCTGGTGCTGGCGCAGGCGCCGGAGGGGTTGTCGTGCTTCCTGGTGCCACGTGTGCTCGGCGACGGGTCGGGCAATGGCTTTCGCTTCCAGCGGCTGAAGGACAAGCTCGGCAACCGCTCCAACGCGTCTTCCGAGGTTGAGTTCGTCAACGCCATCGGCGAGATGGTCGGCGAGCCCGGCGCCGGCGTCAAGACGATCATGGACATGGTGACGCTGACCCGGCTCGACTGCGCGGTGGCGTCTTCGGCGATCATGCGGGCGGGGCTGGCCGAAGCGATCCATCATGCCCGCCATCGCCAGGTGTTCGGAACCAACCTGATCGAGCAACCGCTTATGCAGCGCGTGCTGGCCGACATGGCGCTCGATGTCGCCGCGGCGACCGCGCTGTCATTCCGGCTGGCGCGTTCCTTCGACGAGGCGGCGAGCGATCGCGGCGAGGCGGCCTTCGCCCGCGCCATGACGCCGGTCGTCAAATACTGGGTCTGCAAGATCGCGCCGCCGCTGCTTTACGAGGCGATGGAATGCCTTGGCGGCAATGGCTATGTCGAGGAAGCTCCACTCGCCCGCTATTACCGTGAAGCGCCTGTCAACGCGATCTGGGAAGGATCGGGCAATGTCATGGCGCTCGACGTGCTGCGCGTGCTTGGCCGCGCGCCCGGCCTTTTCGAAGAGGTGCTGGGCGGCATCGACCGCGACCTCGGCGCCGGCGGGCGCGGCACGATCGGTGTTCTGAAGGCGGCCATGCAGGTGGCTTCGACCGACGAGGGCTCGGCCCGGCTGCTTACGGAACAGCTTGCGCTGTCGGCGGCGGCCGCCGAGTTACGCCGACTGGGGGCAGGGCGGATCGCCGATGCTTTCGTCGAGACGCGGCTCGCGGGCCAGTGGCGCAATACCTACGGTATGCTCGATTCGCGTCACGATGCGCGCATGATCATCGATACGCTCTATCCGCCGGTGAATTGACGCGATGCCGGTCATCGGGGGCGTTGCCGATCCCCGCCGTCGCCGTTAACCTTAACAAATGGTTTCCGTTGCGGCGGCGAACCGCAAAGCCCACTGTCATTCCTGTCGAAGCAGGAATCACGATGCGACACGTATTGACCTCCTTTCTGTCGGTGCACTGGGCGATCGTTTTCGCTCTGCTCGCGCTGATCTGTATCGATGGAAATCGAGGCGTGGCGGCGGCTCTTGGCGTACTCGGCGTGACCGTCGAGAGCGCCCGATTGATCAATCTGGAGAACATCGTCGTGGTCGCTCCACTGGCGACCGCATTGCTGGTCGTGGCGGTGCTGTTCTTCTGGGCCTTTGTCGATACGCTGATCAACGACGCGTCCAGCCCGGGTGCCGACAGCGTCGTTCGCATCGCCTTTATTTCCGCTTCCGGCGTGATGTCGATGATCCTGATCGGCGGCGCTGCCCAAGGCATCAACGGTCTGTTCATGGTGGTGGCTGTGCAATTGGCCGCACTCCTGGCCTCCTATGTCGCGATGCTCGCCGAGCGGCGTTCGGTAGCCGCGTTGCATGAGGACGATTTCCACGCCACGGCGCACAGCATGGCGAAGGCCGCGGCGCATAATTCACTGCTGTCCCTGATATCGGGTCGGACTGGCTCGAACGGAAAGGGAGGCCGCTGATGCGTTACATCTTCGGAATGTGGGCCGCCCCGATGGCAATTTTCTGGGGCTGGTTCTATCTATCGGCCAACGACATCAATTTCGGCTACGTCATGTTCAGCCGGCAGACGCACGACTTCTTCTTCCAACTCTACGGCCAGATTCTGGGCATCGACCCATCGATCATCCCCGGAATGGTGGCGAAGACTTGCGTCTTCGACGGGCTTCTGCTGACGGCCTTGTGGGCATTCCGCAGGCGTCGCGAGATTTTGGGCTGGGTCAGCCGGCGCTGGACGGGTCCGGTTCGGTTCGACCGGCTGCATCGAGCGACTGAAGCCGGTCCAAAACTCCCTGCAGAATAAAGGCGGCTGCCGCCGAATCGATCTTGCCGGCGCGTTTGGCGCGCGAGAAGTCCATTTCGATCAGCGTCCGTTCGGCCGCGACCGTCGATAGCCGCTCATCCCAGAACACGAAGGGCAGGTCGCTCAGTTGCGCCATGTTGCGCACGAAGGCGCGCGATTTCTGGGCGCGTGGGCCTTCGGATCCGTCCATGTTGATCGGCAGTCCGATCGCCACCGCGCCGACATTCTCCTTCTCCAGCAACGCCAGAAGGACGGCGGCGTCGATCGAGAATTTCTTTCTGAGGATGACCGGGCGGGGATGAGCGAAGGAGAACCCCCGGTCGGAAACCGCGACGCCGATCGTCTTGTCGCCGAGATCGAGCCCTGCCAGGGTCCTGCCGTCGGCGAGGCGCGCCGGCAATTGCTCAATCGTGATGACAGCCAACGGTTTCCCTCGTCTTTTCGGTAGCACGCGTCTTTTCGAATGCGCGGCGGACACTATACCCTTTGATCTCGGGGCTAGCGGCGTTCTATCCTCTGGCTCGACAAAAATCGAGGAAATGCATTGATGAAATTGACCTGGTACGGCCACTCGGCGTTCCGCATCGAAACCGGTGCCGCGAAAATCCTGATCGACCCTTATTTGATCGGCAACCCGTCCTGGACCGGCGGTTGGGAAGAGCCTGCCGAAGGGATCACGCATGTTCTTTTGACACACGGGCACAGCGACCACATCAGCGGCGCGCTGGAAGTGCTCGGCAAGAGTGGCGCTCAACTGGTCGCCAATTTCGAAATCTGCATGTACCTAGTCGGCAAGGGCGTCAGCGACAAGAAGATCAATCCCGGCAACATCGGCGGCACGGTCGATTGCGGCGGCTTCACCACCACCTTTGTCCAGGCGCTGCACTCCTCCTCGTTTGGCGAAGATGGCGGCAGGAACGTCTATCTCGGCAATCCGGGCGGGCTCGTCCTGCATTTCCCGGATGACCGCACGCTCTATCATATGGGCGATACCGATATCTTTTCCGACATGGCGCTGATCAACGAACTGCACGAGCCGAAGATCGGCATTGTCCCGATCGGCGACCGCTTCACCATGGGCGGCGCGGTGGCGGCCCTTGCCTGCCGCCGCTTCTTCAAGTTCGACACGATTGTCCCTTGCCATTTCGGCACGTTTCCGATGATCGATCCGACGCCCGAAAAGTTCGAAGCCGGCTTGGAAGGGTCCGGCGTCAAGGTCGCGTTGCCGAAAATTGGCCAAGCGATTACCATCTAGAAACAACGAAAGCGGAACAAATCCATGGCGTTGGGGCGATCTCTTTGCGTTTCGATGGTTGTCGCGGCGTCGCCCGCGCTCGCCGCCGATGATTTCATCGACGGCGTCTATCTGCAGTCCGAGGAGCTTTTGTGGACAGGCCAGGAAGGAGACGCTGCAGACGCTTGTCGATGCCGGCAACAATCGTGCTTTCGGTGCATGGCCTGCAGGGCGTCGAGTATAGCTGCGAGTTCGTTCAAGTCAGCAAGGCGACGGGCTCGCCCAGCTGGGCGGTGACGGCCATCTGCCAGGAACCGGGCTACGTCTTTCCGGATGTCCTGTCGGTGACGCGGATCAGCCCGACGCAGCTCGATCTCGTCTCGGTCCGACCCATCGACGATGAGAGCGAGGCGAGCGGTAACAGCGGCAGCTATTATCTCTGCGAAGGCGTTGCCCTGCCATGAAGCTGTTTGCCCGATTGTCGGCCGGCGCATGTTGCGCGCCGCGCGCCGCGCCGCTATAGCGCGATCTGGTTTTTCCCGAGGCAAATACATGTCCGTTGATGTCAAGACAGTGAAGCGCGTCGCGCATCTCGCCCGCATCGCGGTGAGTGAGGAAGATGCCGAGCGCATGACCGGCGAGTTGAACGCCATTCTGGGCTTCGTCGAACAGTTGAACGAGGTCGATGTTTCCGGTGTCGAACCGATGACCTCGGTGACGCCGATGGAGATGAAGAAGCGCGCGGATGCCGTCACCGACGGCAACAAGGCGGCCGACATCGTCGCCAACGCGCCGGCGACCGACGAGAATTTCTTCCTCGTGCCGAAGGTCGTGGAGTAAGGCGCCGATGGCAATCGAGATCGCCATGGAGACGCCGCTGCAGGACGACGTGCGCGGCCTGGTGAGAGAGCTCAACGAAACCTTGCTCGAATTGACGCCGCCGGAGCATTGCTACCATCTGACTG
Organism: Mesorhizobium sp. M8A.F.Ca.ET.218.01.1.1; assembly: GCF_004791165.1. Taxonomy (GTDB): domain Bacteria; phylum Pseudomonadota; class Alphaproteobacteria; order Rhizobiales; family Rhizobiaceae; genus Mesorhizobium. Next base: position 289,692 of record NZ_SRUZ01000004.1, read on the forward strand.
TCGAGCAGATGGCGGGGCAGGACACGACGGTTTTCATCGCTCGCGACAATGGGATCGCCATTGGTTGCGGCGCGCTGAAGCGGCACGGCGACGCGATCGGCGAGGTCAAGCGCATGTATATCAGGCCATCGCATCGCGGCCGCAAGCTCGGCGCCGGGATCGTCGAGCGGCTTGAGGCGCTGGCGCGCGATGAAGGATTGAAGCGGCTGGTGCTGGAGACCGGTGACCGCCATCCGGCCGCCTGGACCGTCTATGAACGTGCCGGGTTCTCGCGCTGCGGGCCGGTGCTCGATTATCCCGATTCCGAGTGGTCGGTGTTTTACGAAAAGAGCCTATGATGAGCGACCTGACCCAACTAACGATTTCGCAGGCCCGCGCCAAGCTGCGCGCCAAGGAAATCAGCGCGACTGAGCTGACGGAAAGCTATCTCTCGGCGATCGATCGCGCCAATGGCACGCTCAATGCCTATGTCGCGGTGACCGGCGACAAGGCGCGCGAGATGGCCAAGGCGTCGGACGCCAGGCTGCTCAAGGGCGAGGGCGGTGCTCTGGAAGGCATCCCGCTTGGGATCAAGGACCTGTTCGGTACTGAAGGCGTCCATACCCAGGCCTGCAGCCATGTGCTCGACGGCTTCAAGCCGCGCTATGAATCAACCGTCACCTCCAATCTGTGGGCCGACGGCGCGGTCATGCTGGGCAAGCTCAACATGGACGAGTTCGCCATGGGCTCGTCCAACGAGACCTCCTACTATGGCCCGGTCATCAACCCGTGGCGGCGTTCGCGCCTCGATACGGTGGTGATGCCGACGACACATCAGGGGGATGGCGGCTTCGTGTCGGCCGGCGGCACGAAGACCCAGCGTAGCCTCGACAATGCACAGCTGGTGCCGGGTGGGTCTTCCGGTGGTTCGGCGACTGCCGTCTCGGCGTTTCTGTGTGCCGGTGCGACGGCGACCGACACCGGCGGCTCGATCCGCCAGCCAGCCGCCTTCACCGGCACGGTCGGCATCAAGCCGACCTACGGCCGCTGCTCGCGCTGGGGCATCGTCGCCTTCGCCTCGTCGCTCGACCAGGCCGGGCCGATCGCTCGCGACGTGCGCGACGCCGCCATTCTTTTGAAATCCATGGCCTCGGTCGATCCGAAGGACACGACGTCCGTCGACAGGCCGGTGCCGGACTACGAGGCTGCGATCGGCAAGCCGATCAAGGGCATGAAGGTCGGCATTCCCAAGGAATACCGCGTCGAGGGCATGCCGGAGGAGATCGAGGCCCTGTGGCAGAAGGGCATTGCCTGGCTCAGGGATGCCGGCGCCGAGATCGTCGACATCTCCCTGCCGCACACCAAATACGCGCTGCCGGCCTATTACATCGTGGCTCCCGCCGAGGCGTCGTCCAACCTCGCCCGCTATGACGGCGTCCGCTACGGCTTGCGCGTGCCAGGCAAGGACATCGTCGAGATGTATGAGAAGACGCGTGCCGCCGGCTTCGGCCGCGAGGTCAAGCGCCGTATCATGATCGGCACTTATGTGCTGTCGGCCGGCTACTACGACGCCTACTATCTGCAGGCACAGAAGGTGCGCAATCTGATCAAGCGCGACTTCGAAAACGTCTTCGCCGCCGGCGTCGATGTCATCCTGACCCCGGCTACACCGTCCGCCGCATTCGGTATCGCCGACGAGGACATGGCGGCCGATCCGGTCAAGATGTATCTCAATGACATTTTCACCGTCACCGTGAACATGGCCGGTCTGCCCGGCATTGCGGTGCCAGCCGGGCTCGACCCCAAGGGGTTGCCGCTCGGCTTGCAATTGATCGGCAGGCCGTTCGAGGAAGAGACATTGTTCCAGACCGCCGCCGTCATCGAGCAGGCGGCCGGCAGATTCCAGCCGGAGAAGTGGTGGTAAGGGTATCGCTCGTCTGACGCATGCCCCCGAAAATCGCGATCGATTTTAGGATAGGATCATGCATGAAACTGAAGCATTACGGCGTCCTTGACGCTGTAAGGGTTGAGCGATGTTCTACTATCTTTCCAAGGTCTTCTGGTTTTTCATCCAGCCACTCAACCTGACAATCTTCCTGCTTTTGGCGGGGCTGATCGCGGGGATGATCGGCCGGCGGCGACTTGCCGTCACCGGCAGTGTGCTGGCGTTTTTGATCCTTGCGCTGTCGGCCTGGACGTCGCTCGGCGCCATGATGCTCAATCCGCTGGAGGAACGCTTTCCAAAGCCGTCGCTGCCGGAGGAAGTGGACGGCATCGCCGTGCTCGGCGGCGGCTTCGAGGGCGCTATCAACCTCGTGCGCGGCGGCCATGAATTGAACAGCAGCGGCGATCGCATGGTCGAGACCGCAATCCTCGCCCGGCGTTTCCCGCAGGCAAAAGTGGTGGTCTCCGGTGGAAACGGCTCACTGTTCTTCGATGGCGAAGGTGATGCCGACACGGCGCCACGCCTGCTCGAGGCGCTGGGTGTACCGGCTGACCGTCTGATCCTCGAAGACAAATCCCGTAACACTTACGAGAACGCGGTCTTCAGCCGCGAACTGGTCAAACCCAAGCCGGGCGAGACATGGCTGCTGGTGACATCAGCCTTTCACATGCCCCGCGCCAAGGCGCTGTTCGACAAGGCCGGTTTTCCAACCGTTCCATGGCCGGTCGACTATCGTACCTCGGGCAAGGAAGGCATCGGCCTGTTCCGAGACAACCCGTCCGACTCGCTGCAGGCGACCACGATGGCGGTTCGCGAGTGGATCGGACTTTTGGCCTATTGGCTTTCCGGGCGCATCGATCAGCCGTTTCCGGCGCCGGGCGGCTGACCGATGACGGCGCGCCGCGCTGCCGAGAAGAACTGGCGCCGCACCAGGACGGCCAGCAGCAGAAGCGTCGACAGCACGAACACCAGGGGATCGACGAACCAGCCGAGATAGCCGATCGAGAAGAACACGCCGCGCAGGCCCGAGTTGAAATGCTTGCCGGCCAGCATGTTCATCTGCGTCGCGCGCCACACGGCCGTTTGCGTGACCGGATTGCGCGAGGCTTCGCCATGCGGGATCGGCACCGCGCCGATCAGGATCGAGCAATAGTTGAACAGCCGGTAGGCCCAGCCGAACTTGAAGAAGGAAAAGGCGAGAATCAGCACCAGGCCCAGCACCTTGATCTGAAAAGCGGCTCGATCCGGCACGCCGCCCAGCGGGAGGTCGCTGAGAACCTCGATGACGCGGTCCGACGCGCCAAGCAGGGCGAAACAGCCGCCGAGCGCGATCAGCGAACTGGAGGCGAAGAAGGCGGTTCCCTGCTGCAGGCCGCTCATGATGGCGGTGTCGACGATGCGGATCTCACGCTCGGCCATGGTGCGCATCCAGGCCTCGCGCTGCGCATTCATGGCGGTCGTCAGCGACATGCGGCTAACCAGCTTGCCATCGGACGCGAGCGTGTGCAGCACCCACGCAAGGAGGAAAAAGCCAAGCGCCGCGAGATCGGCCGCCGACAGATAGGAGGAATCGCCCATGGTTGAGTTTACCATATCCCGCGCGATCGCTTCGATCGCCGCATATGGCGACAGTTAATCAATGTCGCTGCCGGAGCAAACAAGGTCGGCAGGTGTTGCGCCGCGATTGTCAAAAGAGCGGAAACATCCCGGGAATTCCTATATGTAGTCCTCGACGTGACCCAGGAGACAGCGTGTTCCTTTCCGTTTTCGACCTGTTCAAGATCGGCATTGGCCCTTCGAGCTCGCACACGATGGGTCCGATGACGGCCGCGCGCCGCTTTCTCGACGAGGTCGCGGGCGACGACTGGCCGCGCCCCGCCGGCGCCAAGGTCGACCGCATCGGCGCCAGCCTGCATGGCTCGCTCGCCTATACCGGCATCGGCCATGGCAGCGACCGTGCCGTCATTCTCGGCCTTGCCGGCCAGACGCCGCAAACGGTCGACCCCGACCAGGCCGACGGCATCATCAGCCGCATCACTGCCGACGAGCTGATTTCACCGCCCGGTCACCCCTCCTACCATTTCGACCCGGCCACCGATCTGGTGCTCGACCGCAAGACGCCGCTCACCGGTCACGCCAACGGCATGGCGTTCCATGCCTACGACGCCGGCGGTCGCCTGCTGCTCAAGCGCATCTACTATTCGATCGGCGGCGGGTTCGTGGTTTCGGAAGAAGAGCTGCAGCGGATGAAGGTCAAGGGCTCGGTCACGACCGAGGGCAAGAAAGTGCCGTATCCCTTCAAGAACGCGGTCGAGATGCTCAAGATGGCGGCCAAGAGCGGCCTTTCCATCGCCGACATGAAGCGCATCAACGAGGAAACGCAGATGTCGCGCGAGGAGCTCGACACCGGCCTCGACGCCATCTGGGGCGCCATGAAGAGCTGCATCGACCGCGGCCTGTCGCAGGACGGAATCATGCCGGGCGGGCTGAAGGTGCGGCGGCGCGCCAGGCAGCTCCATGACAAATTGCAGGAGCAGTGGCAGCAGAACCGGCCGAACCCGCTGCTCGCCAATGACTGGCTGTCGATCTACGCGATGGCCGTGAACGAGGAGAATGCGGCCGGCGGGCGTGTCGTCACCGCACCGACCAACGGTGCGGCCGGCACTCTGCCGGCGGTGCTGCGCTACTGGCTGCATTTCCATCCCGAGGCCGACCAGCCGAGCATCCGCGATTTCCTGCTGACGGCAGCGGCCGTCGGCGGCATCATCAAGTCCAATGCGTCCATCTCCGGCGCCGAGGTCGGCTGCCAGGGCGAGGTGGGCTCAGCTTCGGCGATGGCGGCCGCCGGCCTGTGCGCCGTCATGGGCGGCACGCCCGAACAGGTCGAGAATGCTGCCGAAATCGCGCTCGAACATCATCTCGGCATGACCTGCGACCCGGTCGGCGGGCTGGTGCAGGTGCCGTGCATCGAACGCAACGCGCTGGGTGCCGTCAAGGCGGTCACGGCCGCGTCCCTGGCGATCAAGGGCGACGGCGTGCATTTCGTGCCGCTCGACGCCGCGATCGAGACCATGCGCCAGACCGGCCTCGACATGAACGAGAAGTACAAGGAAACCAGCCTTGGCGGTCTTGCCGTCAATGTCGTTGAGTGTTGAGATCTGGCCCAAACCGGCACTGTGGAGAAGTCCGCCAGGCCGTTGACGTCCTGGCGCCCCGGGCTAACCTTAGCGCATGGCTCTCAATCTCCTAAAGCTTTGCGTCGGCTGCGACAGTGTCGAGGATCTCGAAGACTGGATCGCCTTCCGTCTCGACGAGCGCCGCCTGGCCGGCGAACCAGCCGAACACTGGCACACCACCCGCATGGTGCCGACACGTGGCGACGAGGTCACCGATGGCGGCTCGCTCTACTGGGTGATCAAGGGCAGCGTGCAATGCCGGCAGTTGATCACGGAGATCCGGCCGTTCACCGATGACGATGGCATCGTCCGCTGCCATTTGATGCTCGATCCTGAGGTGGTGCGCACCGACTGGCAGCCGCGCCGCGCCTTCCAGGGCTGGCGTTATCTGAAGCCAACGGACGCCCCGGCGGATCTCGGCAAGGGCAAGGCGGGGCTGGTCGAGATGCCGCCGAAACTCAGGCGCGAACTCGCCGATCTCGGCCTGCTCTAGACATTTCTGGCCCTCAAACTTGCTTCGCACTGGACTTGCAAGCGACGCGACGACGCCACATCTTGAAATCCATGCGCGAGGAAGAACTGTCGAAGTCGACACAGGCCGCGGCGTTGGAGAACCAGCTCGTATGATGGTCCTCTTCCAGCGGGGTAAAGGCCATGATTCTGGCGCAGAAAAAGTGTTGAAGGACATCACGCGGCTGTCCAGGCGGACAGGATATCTGCGGGGCGATGGGAAATGTTAGGCGCAATTATCGTTGTGGTCGCGTTGTTGCTGGTGCTCCTGGGGTTGGCCATGGCCTTTCTCCGTGCGGATCCGGCGCAACTCGCAAGCGGGATGAGAACCTTGGGGCCGATCCTGCTGGCGCTGATCGGCGGCGCCGTGCTCGTGGTCGGGCGTCAAGGCATCGGCGGCATCATCCTGTTCGTGGCAATCGCCTGGTATGGCGCCACGCGTACCGGGCGCCCAAATGCCAGGCCAATTGCTGGAAAACGCTCAACCGTGCGGACAGCGGCACTCGAGATGGAACTCGATCACGATACGGGCGGCCTTGAAGGGCTGGTTCTTGCCGGCCGCCACGATGGCAAGATGCTTGGCTCGATGACCCAAGCGGAATTGCAGCATCTCTACCGCGAGCTCTCCGGCGATCCGGAGAGCCGCCAACTGCTAGAGACGTATCTTGACGGCAGATTTCCCGTCTGGCGCAAAAACGCTGAGACGAACGGTGGCGAAGGGCTGGGTGTTGCGCCAGGTCCGGGCGCCATGACTAAGGAGGAGGCCTACAAGGTCCTTGGTCTTGAAGCGGGGGCCGCCGCGGCGGATGTCCGCAAGGCGCACCGCCGCCTGATGCAGCGCCTGCACCCCGACATCGGCGGCACGTCTTTCCTGGCGGCGCGGATTAACGAAGCCAAGGACGTCTTGCTCTCCAATCACAACTAGTCTCCTTCGACGCAATATTCTTCCGGGAGAAATCTTCCACGCAGTCCTATTGCTGGACGGCGTAGCACTCGATTTTCTTCTTCTTCAAAGCGGTGCAGGCCTTCCAGGCGGCGTCCTTCGACCCAAAGCCGCCGAAACGGGCGCGGTAGTAAGTGACGCCGCCCTTGTCGAAAGCGGCGGTGAAGCCGGAAGCGTCGGCCAGCACCTTGGGAGCCTGCTTGGTGGTCTTGTCGAGGAAAGCCTGAGCTTCGGACTGGTTGGGCGAGGAGGCAACCTGAATGGCCCAGCCTGACGGAACCGAGGCGGTGCTGACCGGATCGACGGCGGCCGGGGCGGGCTCGGCATAGGCGGCCACGACCTGCGCGGTGGCAACCTTGGGGGCGGAGACGATGACCGTCTTCACCTTCTTTGCCGGAACAACCAGCTTGGGCGCCTCTGCCTCGGCTGTATCCTCGTCCTCGCTGTCGCCCTGGGCAACTGTGGCGTCGTCCGCGACAGCCGTGGTCGTGTCGTCCGCGACAGCCGTATCGGCTTCCGCGACGGCCACCGGCTTTTCGTCCGGGGTCGGCGCGTCGTGCTTGGGCAGGAGAACCTTCGCAAGTGCCTTGATTGGATTGCTGTCCGCCTTGGCGACCAGATCGCCGGCACCGCGGGTCGAGGCCCTCGGCAGGTAGGTGTTGATCAGGCCAGCCATCTGGTTGTCGCGGCTGCCGCCCGACGTGCCGCCCATGACAACGGCGACAAGGCGGCGGTTGCCGTCATTAACGGACGAGACGAGATTGAAGCCAGAGGCGCGGGTATAGCCGGTCTTGATGCCGTCGACGCCCTTGATGCGCCCGAGCAGGCGGTTGTGGCCATTGATGCGCTGGCGACCGTAGAGAAAGGACCGCTGCGCGAAATAGCCGTAGTACTGGGGGAAATGTTCCCGCAGCGCGATGCCGAGCGTGGCCATGTCGCGCGCGGTGGTGAACTGCCCCGGATCCGGCAGGCCGTTGGCGTTGCGGAAGACGGTGCCGTCCATGCCGAGCTGCCGCGCCTTGGCCGTCATCATGCGGGCGAAATTGGTTTCGTTGCCGCCGATCATTTCGCCAAGCGCGGTCGCCGAGTCGTTGGCCGACTTGGTGACTATCGACAGGATCGCCGTCTCGACCGTGACCGATCCGCCCGGCTTTACGCCCAGTTTGGTCGGTGCCTCGGCGGAGGCATGGGCCGAAAACACGACTGGCGAGTTTCTGCTGATCTTGCCCTTCGCCATCGCTTCGAAGGTCAGATAGAGCGTCATCATCTTGGTCAGCGAGGCAGGATAGCGCCGGCCATCCGCGTTTGCCGAATAGAGCACCTTGCCGGTCTTGGCGTCGACGACGATGGCCGCTGACTTTGCCGCGAGCGACGATGCCGCATCCGCGACGACGAATGTCATCGCCATGGCGAGGATCATGATCGTTTTGAGAGGGGACGCGGATTTGGAAACGATGCCCGACAACGCCTGACGCACTGGTAGTTCCTTTGAATTTCTCGTTGCGCTGGAGGCGGCAAAGGGATCCTGCCTCGCTTCCGGCCAAGCTAGCGGGGCAGCGTTACCAATCCGTTTATGGTAACCGCCGCGTTCACCATTTTCTGGTGGTTTGAGCCTTCCTTTATTCGAATTTTAGCCATTGCCGGTGCCGGCGGGGTGGCGAGCCCTTGAATTCTTGACTTTTGTGCGGCGCACAATGTATTATCATGCATTGCACAACGGCGCTCGGGGCAGGGCGCTTCAACCGTCCAGGGAGAGTATGAAATGACCCAGACCTATGAGGACTTCAGCAAGTACGGCAAGGAGTTCGCCGACACCGGATTGAAGAGCTTCGCCTCTTTGTCCAAGGGCGCGCAGGCGATCGCCACCGAGGCCGGCGAATACACCAAGAAGAGCTTCGAAGCCGGCAGCGCCGCGTTCGAGAAGCTGTTCTCGGCCAAGTCGCTGGACAAGGCGATCGAGATCCAGTCCGACTATGCCAAGCAGTCCTACGAGGCGTTCGTCGCCGAGGCCACCAAGATTGGCGACCTCTATGCCGAACTCGCCAAGGAAGCCTACAAGCCGTTCGAATCGATCGTTGCCAAGGCGAAGTAATTTTCGCCCGACAATTTTCAAGATCCGGCCCTTCGTGGGTGGGGCAGAACCCGGTCGTGGAAACGCGACCGGGTTTTTTCATGCCAGTTTCCGATCCGCGACAGCGTAGCGCTTCACGAATGCGAAAATCCGCCAAGTTGGTCACCTAGCCATATTGTCAGCTAACCAGAAGGGCTTAAAATCGTCCATCGAACACCTACATGTCGAACTCGCATGAGGATTCGAAGAGGCAGGATTACGTGACGATCGGTTTGACTGCCACGAGACGAGTGGCGCGGATGCAAAACGGCGGCGGCGACGGCAATGAGGCCGGCCGCGGGACGGCCGTTATCACGCGCACCAAAACCAAGACCAAGAAGCCCAGCCTTTACCGGGTCCTCATCCTCAACGACGACTACACTCCGATGGAGTTCGTGGTTCACGTGCTGGAACGTTTTTTCCAGAAGGACCGCGAAGCCGCCACACGCATCATGCTTCATGTTCACAATCATGGAGTGGGCGAGTGCGGGGTCTATACATTCGAGGTGGCCGAGACCAAAGTGTCCCAGGTCATGGATTTCGCCCGACAGAATCAGCATCCGCTGCAATGCGTGATGGAGAAGAAGTGAGGTAACATGCCGGCTTTCTCCCAAGGCCTGGAAAAGGCGCTTCATCAAGCGCTGACGCTCGCCAACGAGCGGCACCATGAATATGCAACCCTTGAACACCTGCTGCTCGCGCTTATCGACGACACCGAGGCGGCCGCCGTCATGCGCGCTTGCAACGTCGATCTCGACGAGCTGAAGCATACCGTTCTGACCTACATCGATACCGAGCTCGACAATCTGGTCACCGGCTACGATGAGGATTCCAAACCGACGGCCGGTTTCCAGCGCGTGATCCAGCGCGCGGTGATCCATGTGCAGTCATCCGGCCGCGAGGAAGTGTCGGGTGCCAACGTGCTCGTCGCCATCTTCGCCGAGCGCGAAAGCCATGCCGCCTATTTCCTGCAGGAACAGCAGATGACCCGCTACGACGCGGTCAACTACATCTCGCATGGCATCGCCAAGCGCCCGGGCGCGTCCGAGAGCCGCACCCCGCGCGGCGCCGACGACGAGCAGGGCGGCCAGAACGGCGCCGAGCCGCAGGAGGAAGGCGGCAAGAAGAAGCAGCAGCAGGACGCGCTGACGGCTTACTGCGTCAACCTCAACAACAAGGCCAAGGCCGGCAAGATCGATCCGCTGATCGGCCGCGAGAGCGAGATCAACCGCACCATCCAGGTGCTGTGCCGCCGCTCCAAGAACAACCCGCTCTATGTCGGTGACCCCGGCGTCGGCAAGACGGCGATCGCCGAAGGCCTGGCCAAGCGCATCGTCGAGGGCGACGTGCCGGAAGTGCTCCACAATGCCACCATCTTCGCTCTCGACATGGGCACGCTTTTGGCCGGCACGCGCTATCGCGGCGATTTCGAGGAACGGCTGAAACAGGTCGTCAAGGAGCTCGAGGATTATCCGGGCGCAGTGCTGTTCATCGACGAGATCCATACGGTGATCGGCGCCGGCGCGACTTCGGGCGGCGCGATGGACGCGTCGAACCTGTTGAAGCCGGCTCTGTCGTCGGGTGCAATACGTTGCATCGGTTCGACCACCTACAAGGAATTCCGTCAGTTCTTCGAGAAGGATCGTGCGCTGGTGCGACGCTTCCAGAAGATCGACGTTAACGAGCCGACCATCGAGGACGCCATCGAGATCATGAAGGGCCTGAAGCCCTATTATGAGGAATTCCACAAGGTGAAGTTCACCAACGAGGCGATCAAGGCCTCGGTGGAGCTGTCGGCGCGCTACATCAACGACCGCAAGCTGCCGGACAAGGCGATCGACGTGATCGACGAGACCGGCGCCTCGCAGATGCTGGTGCCGGAAGCCAAGCGCAAGAAGACGATCGGCATCAAGGAAATCGAAGCGACGATCGCTACCATGGCGCGCATCCCGCCGAAGACGGTTTCGGCCGATGACGAGAAGGTGCTGCAGGGCCTGGACATCGAGCTCAAGCGCGTCGTCTATGGCCAGGACACCGCCATCACCGCGTTGACCTCGGCGATCAAGCTGGCACGTGCCGGTCTGCGCGAACCGGAGAAGCCGATCGGCTCCTACCTGTTCTCTGGGCCAACGGGTGTCGGCAAGACGGAAGTCGCCAAGCAGCTGGCCGCCTCGCTGGGCGTCGAACTGATCCGCTTCGACATGTCGGAATACATGGAACGCCACACCGTCTCGCGGTTGATCGGCGCGCCTCCCGGCTATGTCGGCTTCGATCAGGGCGGCCTTTTGACCGACGGTGTCGACCAGCATCCGCACTGCGTGCTGCTGCTGGACGAGGTCGAAAAGGCGCATCCGGACCTGTTCAACATCCTGTTGCAGGTTATGGACCACGGCAAGCTGACCGACCACAACGGCAAGCAGATCGACTTCCGCAATGTCATACTGATCATGACCACCAATGCGGGCGCATCCGATGCGCAGCGCGCGGCGATCGGTTTCGGTTCGACCAAGCGCGAAGGCGACGATGTCGAGGCGATCAACCGGCTGTTCACGCCGGAATTCCGCAATCGCCTCGATGCGATCATTCCGTTCGGCTCGCTGCCGGTGCCGGTCATCCACCAGGTGGTACAGAAGTTCGTCATGCAGCTGGAAGCCCAGCTTTCAGAGCGTGGCGTCACCTTCGACCTGTCGCCGGACGCGATCGCCTGGCTCGCCGACAAGGGCTATGACGAACGCATGGGTGCGCGTCCGCTCGGCCGCGTCATCCAGGAGCACATCAAGAAGCCGCTGGCCGACGAGGTGCTGTTCGGCAAGCTGAAGAAGGGCGGCACGGTGCGCGTCACCGTCGAGAAGAAGGAAACCGGCGAGACCGGCCTCAAGCTCGAATCGCTTGCCGACGAGGCGCCGGTGAAGCCGAAGAAGGAAGAGCCGGAAGACGCGCCGAAGCCACCCAAAGCCGTGGCCAGGAAGCCCGCGGCAAAGAAGGTCGTGGCGCAGAAATCGGAGCCCAAGGGCAAGGACGGCGGCAAGCGCAGCCTTGTACCGCAACTGCCCAGAAAGGGCTGAGCCTGGCGAAAGTCAAAAAAGCCCCGGAAACGGGGCTTTTTTCATGGGAACAATGAGGTGGCGCGTGGCCGGGCAAATCATCATCCTCAACGGCGCGCCGCGTTCGGGAAAGTCGAGTATAGCCGAGGCCATCGGGGAGAGCTTTGACGGTCCATGGATGAATCTAGGCGTTGACAGCTATGAGCAGATCACGCCGCCGCGATATCGTCCCGGAATAGGCCTGCGCCCTGGCGGCGAGCGGCCCGATCTGGAAGTTTTCGTGCAGCGCTTCTATGCGGCCCTCTATGAATCGATCGCGGCGCATAGTCGATTGGGGCTGAATGTCGTTGCGGATGTCGGCCACCACGACGCTTATTCGAAACCGCTCCACATCCTGGCCGATTGCGCGAGGCGGCTCGCCGGCCTGCCGGTCCTGTTTGTTGGCGTTCGCTGCCCGATCGAGGTCATCATGGAAAGGCGCGCCGCCAGCGCCGCGGGCGGGAACTACGTTACCGGCGCGCCCGGTGATCCCGTGCCTTTGCCTGTACGCCTGTGGCAGGGAGAAGTGCACCGGCCTGGCGTGTATGATTTGGAAGTCGATACGTCACGCCTCGGTGCCGGGCAATGCGCGGATGCGATCCGCCAGCAGTTTCTGAAGGGAGTGGTGGCGCCAACGGCGTTTCAGAGGCTTTCGGATCCGGCTTTTGCGGCGCTCCGGTCTTCCTGATCCAATTGTCCCCAAATGATTTGGCGTGGATAAGCGCCGTCGTCCATGGCCAGGCCATCGGCCGGTTGCGGCGTTAAACAAATGAGTGGCAGCGCGCCGAGGCCGGACAGCTCTTCCAAAACGGTAATAGTTCTTGCGTCCGCCCGGGACAACGCCGCGCCGGTGATTTTCCAGATCGCAAGGGCAATAAGCGCGCCGGCGTAGCCGTCAATGGCATAGTGCCAGCCAAGGACCACCGAACCGAGCATGATGAGCACCGCGAATATCCACATCAAAGTGCCAAGGCTGACCGATAGCCTGGTCGCATAGAGGGCAATGAGCACGGCCGACGCGACATGCATGGAGGGAAATGCCGATATGCCCATGCTGCCCGAAGGCAAACCCTGATAACCGTCCCACAACCTGTCCTGCAGGGAAAGGGCCCAGATCGGATACTGCCGATTTGCCGATTGAAGTGCGTCCATCAACGGTTGATAGAGATCGCCAAGGCCGAGCCTGGCGTAATAGCAAGGGCCGGCCGATGAGAATATCAGGGCAATGCCGAAGCCGCCTATCAGCCAGACCAGCATGAAGCTGAGCAGAAACTGATGTCGCAGCAGGGAATCGCGAGCCGCCGCGACGCTTGAAAAGATCGCCGAGAGCAGCACCACGAACCAAAGATTGTAACAAAGATTGAGAAAATGAACGGCCAGGGGGCTTTCCACGATCCACCAGACCCATTGGTAAGTAGGGCGGCCGAAATGCAGGCCGACGCTGAATTGTGCAAAGGCTTGGTCCCAGGAGAAAGGCGCCAGCAACGCGATCGCTCCTTTCAGTACCGTGAAGCCGGATATAAAAGCCATGATCGCGACCAGCCCGTTCACGCCGTTGGCGATGCGCCTTCGATCAGACAGCAACTCCCAGAATGAATTCAGGAAAAGACGGAGCGGCGAGGTGGCGCCGTCGACAATGGCCAGCCATAACAGGCGGAATGCCGCGTAGACACATCCGACAACCCAGGAATACACCCCCAGGTAGAAGCCGTATTCGACAAGCAGTCCAAAATCCGGCCGGTTGCCGACCCGGGCGCCAATCATGAAACTTAGTCCGAGTGTAAACAGGGCGACCGCATGAATAGCGCGGTGGCGATAAAATGATTCGGCCAAAAGATGCACGAAGGCGCCGCTCGCGCTGGCGCCAGGCTGCCTGCCTAAAGTTTCCGAAATATCCCGCATCGCCCGTCCTCCGCGAAAACATGCCCCGGAAAGGCTTGCAAAGGTATGAACAAAGTAATCGCAGGCTGTAATACAGGCGACACCATGATCTGCCGGTTTATAAAGGATTAAAATCCGCTCTGGAGGGCGCCGCGGATCTTGTCTGCGTTCCGCGCCAGCACTTCCGGATTCTCCATCGGGCCCGTGTGCGGTTTCAGGGGGATGCCGTCGAAGCGCGGGATGACATGGACATGCAGGTGATAGACGGTTTGTCCGGATGCAGGCTCATTGAACTGCATGATGGTGACGCCGTCGGCATTGAAAGCCTTCCTGACCGCCTGTGCCACTTTCTGAACGACCGTGAAAAGGAGGGCGAATGTCGAGGGCTCGGCGTCGAGCAGATTGCGCGACGGCGCTTTCGGCACCACCAGCGTATGGCCTGGTCCTTGCGGCATCACATCCATGAAAGCCACGACAGCCTCGTCCTCGTACACACGGTGCGAGGGTATTTCGCCGCGCAGGATTTTGGCGAAGATGTTGTCGGTGTCATAGGCCTCAGTCATGGCGAACGCTCCGGAGTGTGCCTTTGCCGTCCGGTGTAACGAAGCCGCCTCCGAGCGGCAAGACGAAGCTGCGGGGAGATCGATCGAGATCGACCATGCCGGCCTCGACGAGCGCGCGATGAGGCCGGCTATTCCTCGAGATCTTTGCGGAACGGGGTATGCTCCTCCAGATACTCGCCCATCCGCTCCACCTCGCGCCGTTCGCGCCCGAGATAATCGGCGACCGCTTTGCGCAGGCCGGGGTGGGCAATGTAGTGCGCCGAATGCATGGTCACAGGCCGGTAGCCGCGCGCCAGCTTGTGTTCGCCTTGCGCACCCGCCTCGACCACCTTCAGCTTGCGTTCGATGGCGAAGTCGATGGCCTGGTGGTAGCAGACCTCGAAATGCAGGTAGGGGTGGTCCTCGATGCAGCCCCAATTGCGGCCGTAGAGCGCATCGGAGCCGATGAAGTTGATGGCGCCGGCAATGTAGCGCCCGTTGCGCCTGGCCATCACCAGCAGAATGTCGTCCGCCATGCGTTCGCCGATCAACGAGAAGAACTGGCGGTTCAGGTAGGGGCGGCCCCATTTGCGGCTGCCAGTGTCCATGTAGAAGGCGTAGAAGTCGTCCCAGGCCTTTTCGGTCAGGTCCTTGCCGGTGAGCCAGTCGATCGTGATGCCATCGGCGAGCGCTTCGCGCCGTTCCTTCTTCATCGCCTTGCGCTTGCGCGAGGCAAGCGTGGCGAGGAAGTCGTCATAGGTGGAAAAGCCTTCGTTGAAGAAGTGGAATTGCTGGTCGGTGCGATGCAGGAAGCCCGCAGCCTCAAGCGTCGCGACGTCGCTCTCCTGCGCGAAAGTGACATGTGCCGAGGATACGCCGAGCTTGTCGGTCACCATTTTGAGCCCGGCGGCAAGGCCGGCCTTCACTGCATCCTGATCCTCGCCTTTGCCGACCAGCAGGCGAGGGCCGGTGACGGGCGTGAACGGCACGGCACTTTGCAGTTTGGGATAGTAACGGCCGCCGGCGCGCTCGAAGGCATCCGACCAGCCATGATCGAACACATATTCGCCCTGGCTGTGCGACTTGAGATAGCAGGGAACCGCACCGAGCAGCCTGCCTTGCGCAGTCTCCAGCCGCAGGTGATGGCCTTGCCAGCCAGTGCGCCGAACGGCGCAGCCGGAATCCTCCAGAGCGCTCAAAAAAGCGAATGAAACCAGCGGGTTATAGCCGACTTCCGCGTCGCCGCGCGTGGTCCCGGCAAAGCCATTCCATTCATCGCAGGTAAAGGCGCCTATACCGGCGGCGATGCGGATCGCATAGTCCGCATTCGCCGTTTGTCCGTCGCCGTCGTCGCCCTGATCCATGAGGCTTATTTAAGCTCCATTCGGGCCGCTACAAGTCACGTTTCGGGCACCCTCTTCAGGCGACTTTGACCAAGTCGGGTTCGAAGCCTTCGAACGTCATCTGATCGGCATATCTAAAGGTCAGGTCGACCGCCGGCTGGTCATGCACCGTCCAGGTGATGACAGGCATTTTGAGCTTTTCGCGCACGAAGCTGACAAACGGGTTCGGCAGATCGCCGGCGGCGTAGGAGGTGAAGGAGAGCTCGTGCGCCAGCATGGAGAAATGCGCTTCGATCAGCTTGGCGTCCTTACCATAGGCGGTCAATCCAGCCGGAATGCCGGGCGCGTGTTTGGGGAAATCGCGGATCAGCCAGTGATCGAACGACATGATCGCAGCCTTGCCCTTGTAGCGCTTCAGCATCTTGCCGACGCGTGCCACCAGGCCTTCATCGCGACCGGGAGTTCCTTTCAGCTCGACGACCATAGGCACACGGCCGTCGACGAGGTCGAGCGTTTCCTGCAGCGTCGGCACGTGATCCGCCGTGCCGCCAACCTTGAGCGCGGTAAGTTCGGCGGCGCTCCGTTGCCAGACGAACCCGTCCTGCCCGGTCAACCTTTGCAGATCATCATCATGGATGACGATGGGAACGCCATCCGACGACAGATGCACGTCGCATTCGATCGCGTAGCCGCGTTCGGCCGCGGCTGCGAAGGCGGAAAGCGTGTTTTCCCAGCGCGTCTTGTTCATGTCGTGAAAGCCGCGATGGGCAACCGGCCGGGCAGTCAGCCAGGAGAGGTCGGTCATGTCTGCACCTTCACTCATTCGACTTCGAAGACCGCTTCGATCTCCACCGCGGCATTAAGCGGCAGGGAGGCGGTACCGACGGCGGAGCGTGCGTGCTTGCCGCCTTCGCCGAGCGCGGCAACCAGGAAATCGGAGGCGCCGTTGGCGACCAGATGCTGCTCGACGAAATCGGGGGCCGACGCCACGAAGACGGTGATCTTCACCAGGCGGCGGATCTTCTCGAGGTCGCCAAGTGCCGCCTTGGCTTGCGCCAGGATGTTGATGGCGCAGTATTTCGCCGCCTCCTTGCCGCTTGCCGTGTCGACGTCGCGGCCAAGCAGGCCGCTCGCCTGCAGCTTGCCGTCCTTGAGCGGCAATTGTCCCGCCGTGAACAGCAGATTGCCGGTCCTGCAATAGGGCACGTAGTTGGCGGCGGGCGCGGCGGCAACAGGAAGCGTCACGCCGAGATCACTTAGCCGCTTTTCGATTGTTTCACTCATTGCTTTTCCCTATTGCTGGAAGGTGCCGCGCTGGCCGGGCCGAAATTGCTATTTTTGCCTCGCTTCCGCCACGACTTTTTTTAAGCTGGACCATCTTTCCCTGCGGCCTGCCATCAGCCGCGACGATTGGAGTACCTCATGCGCGCAACGCGCCTTGCATTCCACGCCGTTCTGTTGTCGGCGCTGTTCCCCGTGGGCTCCGCTTTCGCCGTACCGGCGCTGCAGGCGCATCGTGCCGTCTACGATCTCACCCTCAAGAAGGCGGATGATCGCTCCGGCATCACCGGCATCACCGGCCGCATGGTCTACGAGTTCAACGGCTCGGCCTGCGAAGGCTATACGGTGAAATTCCGTTTCGTCACCCAGATCGCGACCAACGACAACACGAAGCTGACCGACCAGCAGACCACCACGTTCGAGGACGCGGAAGGCAAGATGTTTTCCTTCGTGACGAAGTCCTTCGTCGACCAGAACCTCGATAAGGAGGTCAAGGGCGTCGCGACAAAGAATGCCAAGGGCCTGAAGGTCGATATCGACAAGCCGGAGAAGAATAGTCTCGAACTCGCTGCCACCCAGTTCCCGACCCAACATCTGGTCGAGCTGATCGGCAAGGCCGAAAAAGGCGAAAACTTCTACCAGACCAACCTGTTCGATGGCTCGGAGGACGCCAACAAGGTGATGACGACCACGGTTGTCGTCGGCAAGAAGACCGAGGCCGACAAGGCCGATCCGGAAGCGCCGGCACTGGCGAAGCTTGCCGCCGACAAATATTGGCCGGTCGACATCGCCTATTTCGACGACAGCACCCAGAACGGCGAGGAAGTGCCGGAATACCGGATCAGCTTCAAGCTGCACGAGAACGGCATCACTCGTGATCTCGTCATGGACTATGGCGACTTCTCGATGACCGGCAAGCTGGTCAATCTGTCGCTGTTCGACCAGACAAAGCCTTGCCCGGTATCGAAATAGCGGCGATGCGCGAGTGAGCTGGCCGTGGCGGGCTTGATGGCGGTCTATGTCGATGCGGCGATCTGGAAGTGGGCCGGCCATCGCTGGTGCCACCTGATGGCCGACGACACCGACGAGCTGCACCGGTTCGCATCGCGGCTTGGCGTGAAGCGCTCGTCCTATCAGGGGCCGCCCAGGACATCGGCGCCACACTATGACATCACCGGTTTCGAGCGCGACCGCGCGGTACGGCTCGGCGCCATCGAATGCAGCCGCGAGGAGATCGTCGCGATCTTCCGGCGCGTGCGGGTGCCCAACGGAAAGGCCAAACTATGACACTAAAGGCATTTCTTGCTTATTGCGCCGCTGTCACGCTCGCCGCCGCCACACCGGGACCCGCGATGTTCGCCGTCATCACCAATGGCGTGTCGCGTGGTTTCCTCCGCGCCTTCATAGCCGGCGTTGGGGTCGCCGCCGGCGATGCCGTACTGGTCACCCTGGCCCTGCTCGGGCTGGTGGCCCTGGCCCAGACATTCGAATGGATCTTCCTCCTGCTGAAATATGCAGGCGCCGCCTACCTGATTTTTCTCGGCGTCAGGATGTGGAGGGCTTCGACCGCGCAAACGAACGAGCCGCAGGCGGCACCGACGAGATTGTCGCGGTTCTTCTTCCTTGGTGCGTCCATTGCGCTGGGGAATCCGAAGGCGATTCTGTTCCATGCCTCGATCATGCCGTTGATTCTCAATCTCGACACGCTGACATTTGTCGACGGCCTGCTGGTGGTGGCCGTGGTCATCAGCGTCAATATCCTCACCATGGGTGTCTATGCCGGGCTTGCTGGCCGGGCTTCGGGCTGGTTCAGGACGCCCTGGCGCATGCGGCTGATGAACAGGTTTGCCGGCAGCGCCATGATCGGCACCGGAGCGCTGATTGCCGCACGCTAGGCGTTAAAGCGCTACACGGCTTGCGTTTGCAGCACTTCCCCTCTATATGCGCGCTCATTCCACACACGGACTTTGGTGTCTGCCCGGGAGAAATCCGGCTGAGACCTCCGGTGGCGTTCGAGGATTTCGGTCCACAAATGCCTGTGTCCGTGGAGGCTAACCGGAAAGGAAATGAGAATGGCACTGCCTGATTTCAGCATGCGCCAGCTTTTGGAAGCTGGCATTCACTTCGGCCACCAGACCCACCGCTGGAACCCGAAGATGGCGCCTTACATCTACGGCGCCCGCAACAACATCCACATCATCGACCTCTCGCAGACGGTGCCTTTGCTGCACCAGGCGCTGAAGCAGGTTTCCGACACCGTTGCCAAGGGCGGCCGCGTGCTGTTCGTCGGCACCAAGCGGCAGGCGTCCGACATCGTCGCCGATGCGGCACAGCGTTCGGCCCAGTACTACGTCAATTCGCGTTGGCTCGGCGGCATGCTGACCAACTGGAAGACGATCTCGAACTCGATCCAGCGGCTGCGCAAGCTCGACGAGATGCTGGCCGGCGAGGCGCAAGGCCTGACCAAGAAGGAACGCCTGAACCTCGACCGTGAGCGCGAGAAGCTCGACAAGGCGCTCGGCGGCATCAAGGACATGGGCTCGACGCCCGACCTGATGTTCGTGATCGACACCAACAAGGAGGCGATCGCCATCCTCGAGGCGAAGCGTCTCGGCATCCCGGTCGTCGCCATCATCGATTCGAACTGCGATCCGGACAAGATCGACTTCCCGATCCCCGGCAATGACGACGCGGCCCGCGCCATCCAGCTCTATTGCGACCTGATCGCCAAGGCTGCGATCGACGGCATCGCCCGTCAGCAGGGCGCGCTCGGCGTCGACATCGGCGCTTCGGTCGAAGCTCCGGTCGAACCGGCGCTCGATCCGGCTCCGGCGTCGGAAGCCCCAGAGGCTTGATAATCGAAGGCCGGCTTGCGGCCTTCATCTTTCTCATATTTTGGCACGCTAAACAGACGCACCGTCGAGATTCGATGGTGCGTCGGCGCATTTGAAACAAAGAGGCGACAATGAGCATTTCGGCTGCACAGGTCAAAGAACTCCGCGACTTGACCGGCGCGGGCATGATGGACTGCAAGGCGGCGTTGAACGAGACCAACGGCAACATGGAAGAGGCCGTCGACTGGCTGCGCAAGAAGGGCATTTCCAAAGCCGACAAGAAGGCCGGCCGCACTGCCGCCGAAGGCCTGATCGGCGTCGACAATGGCGTGCGCGAAGCTGCCGTCGTCGAGGTGAATTCCGAGACCGACTTCGTCGCCCGCAACGCCGCCTTCCAGGAAATCGTCGCCAACGTCGCCAAGGTGGCGCTTGCCTACGGCACGACCGAGGCTGTGGCTGCGGCGAAGTATCCGGGCTCCGACAAGTCGGTCACCGACACCATCAAGGACGCTGTCGGCACCATTGGCGAGAACCTGGGCTTCCGCCGCTCGGCCAAGCTGACCGTTCCGCATGGCGCGGTTGCGACCTACGTCCACAATTCGGTTGCCGATGGCCTTGGCAAGCTCGGCGTGCTGGTCGCGATCGAGACCACCGGCAACGAGCATGCCGCCAATGCCTTCGGCCGCCAGGTCGCCATGCATGTCGCCGCCACCAATCCGATGGCGCTGACCGCCGAGCAGATCGACCCGGCAGCGGTCGAGCGCGAGAAGGCCATCTTCTCCGACCAGGCGCGCCAGTCCGGCAAGCCGGAAGCGATCATCGAGAAGATGGTCGAGGGTCGCCTGCGCAAGTTCTATGAAGAAGTCGTGCTCTTGAAGCAGGCGTTCGTGCTCAATCCCGATATCACCGTCGAGAAGGCGCTGAAGGATGCCGAAAAGGAAATCGGCGCGCCCGCCAAGATCACGGCCTATCTGCGCTTCGCGCTTGGCGAGGGCATCGAGAAGGAAGAGTCCGATTTCGCCGCGGAAGTCGCTGCGGCGGTCAAGAAGTAAGCGTCCTACCGCATTATTGCGACTGTGTTTTTCGGCCTGATGTCCGCAAGGATGTCAGGCCGATTTCGTTTGCGGTGTCGATAAAGGCCCTGAGCTTCGGCGCCATCGCGGCGCGGCGCGGGAAGTAGAGGAAAAGGCCGGGTTCCTCGATCGCAGATTGCGGCAGAACCTGCACCAGGCGCCCGGCCGCCAGATCCGCGCGCGCCAGCGGCTCGAACATATAGGCGAGGCCGACGCCAGCGAGCGCCAGATCAATGGCGGCCAGCGAGTCCGTCACGATGGCCGTACCGCTGGTTTCCATGACCACATCCTTGCCATCCCAGGTCAAATCCCAGCGATAGAGGGCACCCGAGCGGACAAGCCGGTACCCGATGCAATTGTGGTTCGCGAGATCGGCCACGCTGCGCGGACGCCCACGTCGTCCGATATAGGCGGGAGAGGCGACGACGACGACTTTGAAGGGCGGCGTCAGTCGGATGGCCACCATGTCCTGCGCGATCATCTCGCCGAGCCGGATGCCGGCGTCAAAACCTTCGCCGACGATGTCGACCAATCCCTGATCGGCAAAAACCTCCACCGTAATGTCGGGATAGCGCTCGGCCATCGCGGCGACGACCGGCGTCACCGCCAATGGGATCGCGATGTTGGAGGCATTGAGCCTGAGCAGGCCAGACGGCCTGCCCTTGACGCTGCGGATGCGGTCCATCTGCTCGGCAATGTCCTGGAGGGCAGGGGCGGCCGTTTCCACCAGCGCCTTGCCGGCCTCGGTGAGCGAAACGCTGCGCGTCGTGCGCGCAAACAGCGGCTGGCCGATCCGCTCCTCGACGAGGCGCACCGCATGGCTGACCGCCGACGGGCTCATACCGAGTTCGGCCGCCGCAAGCGCGAAGCCGCCGCGCCGTGCAACGGCGACGATGACAGGCAGATGAGAGAGCAGATCCCGATCCATTCATGAATGATATCGCATGGTCCTTGCGAACAATGCAATCTAATCGATGCCAAGACACCGATCCATATTGTCGCCGACACATCCGCGGTTGGCTGATGGCATTGAGGAGAAGAGACATGAATGCGTTGAAGCACGTAACTTTCGCGGCCGGCGTGGCGCTGTCACCGGTCGATGCCGGCGGGGCGGAACCATCCGGCTGGCAAGCGCTCGCGGACGAACGCGCGGTCATCCGCATCGCCGATGCCATCGACCGCGCCGTCGACGCGCAGGACTGGAAGCGCGCGCGCTTCTATTTCGCGGATCGGGTCACCGCCGACTTCAGCAGCCTGTCCGGGCAGCCCGCGGCCAACATTGCGTCCGACGATCTGATCGGCGCCTGGGCCGGCAATCTCAAGGGCAGCAAGACCAGCCTGCACCTGCGCACCAATCACCAGGTCGTTCTCGAGGCGGACAGCGCGACCGTTCTGTCGAACGGCTATGCCTGGAACCGGATGGAGGGCAATGGCGATCCGCTGTGGGAAGTCTGGGGCACGTATGAGCACCACCTGACACGTTCTGGCTCCGTCTGGAAAGTCGATGGCTTCACCTTCCGCATGACGCATGAACGCGGCAATCCCTGGGTCAAGGCGACCCCGGGCCAATGACGCCCGCACCAACCGGATCAGGATCGGAAAAGACAATGACGATGAGCTACTACACACTCGGCAACAGCGGCCTGCGCGTCAGCCGGCTGGCGCTGGGCACGATGACCTTCGGCACGGAATGGGGCTGGGGCGCGGACCGGGACACGGCGCGCGCGATGTTCGACGCCTATGTCGAGGCTGGCGGCAATTTCTTCGACACCGCAGACCTATATACCGGCGGCACGGCCGAGACCTGGCTCGGTGAATTCGTGGCCGAGCGAGGCTTGCGCGACAAGGCGGTGATCGCCACCAAATTCACCATGAACTCGAACCCCGGCAATCCCAACGCCGGCGGCAATGGCCGCAAGAACATCATGCGTGCCGTCGACGCCTCGCTGAAGCGGCTGGGCACCGACTACATCGATCTCTATCTCATGCATATCTGGGACAGGCTGACGCCGGCCGAGGAAGTGCTGCGGACCCTCGACGATCTGGTTCGGGCGGGCAAGATACGTCACATCGGCCTGTCCGACGTGCCGGCCTGGTATGCCGGACGGGCTCAGGCGATCGCCGAACTGCGCGGCTATGAGCCGATCTCGGCGTTGCAGCTCGAATACTCCCTGGCGGAGCGTGCCATCGAGCATGAATTCGTGCCGTTCGGGACACGCCATGGCGCCGGCATCATGGTCTGGAGCCCGCTGGCCAGCGGGCTGTTGAGCGGCAAATACCGCCCGGCGCAAGCGGGCAATGCCGGCCGGCTCGACGGCTTCCGCAACACCACCCATCCAGGCTTCCAGAAATTTACCGAGCACAACTGGGCTGTTGTGGCGGAGTTGGAGAAGGTCGCCGCCGAGCTCGGCCGCGGCATGGCTCAGGTGGCGCTCAACTGGGTGGCGACACAGCCAGGAATTGCCACCGTCATCCTTGGAGCAACGAGGCTTTCGCAGTTGCAGGACAATCTCGCGGCGCTCGATTTCTCCATACCGCCCGCGCTTCGCCAGCGGCTGGACAAGGTGAGCGGCACGCCGGCGCCGTTCCCGCATTCCTATTTCGGTCCCGAGATCCAGGTCCGTGTCGCCGGCGGTGTCGTGACCGGCGACAAGCCGTCCGGTTATGCATTGCCGGTGGTGGTCGAAGGCGAGGCCGTTGCCATCAGCAGCAATTGATCCAAAAAGCCTGGAATTTTGCACAAGGGCGCGGCGTGACATCGCTGCGCCCTTCGTGTATCCGGTCAACCCGTCATGACAGCACCGCCGGACGAAGCAGGAGGCCTTTTTTCGCCTTCGGAGCTTGCCGCGCCGGGATTTTCGAGGAACCAGATGACGGTGAAGCCCCTCTACCGACGTGTTCTGCTGAAAGCTTCGGGCGAAGCGTTGATGGGCGAACAGCATTTCGGCATCGACGTCTCGGTCGTCGACCGCATTGCCGGCGACATCGCCGAGGCGCGCGCGCTGGGCATCGAGGTGGGTGTCGTCATTGGCGGCGGCAATATCTTTCGCGGCGTGGCCGTCGCCTCCAAGGGCGGGGACCGCGTTACCGGCGACCATATGGGCATGCTTGCCACGGTCATCAATTCGCTGGCGCTGCGCACATCGCTGAACAAGATCGGCGTCGACGCCGTCGTGCTGTCCGCGATCGCCATGCCCGAGCTTTGCGAGAGCTTTTCGCAGCGCCAGGCGACCGCCTACATGAACCAGGGCAAGGTGGTGATCTTCGCCGGCGGCACCGGCAATCCGTTCTTCACCACTGATTCGGCTGCCGCGCTCCGTGCGGCCGAAATCGGCGCCGACGCGCTGTTCAAGGGCACGCAGGTCGACGGCGTCTATTCGGCCGACCCGAAAAAGGACCCCAGCGCGACGCGTTTCGAGCGCATCAGCCACGCCGAAGTCATAAATCGCGGGCTTTCGATCATGGATACGGCTGCGATTGCACTTGCGCGCGAAAACAACATTCCGATAATCGTCTATTCGATCCACGAAAAGGGCGGTTTCGGGGATATTCTGAGGGGCGGCGGCCGCTGTACGGTCGTCGCGGACGAGTGATCCGGGGCCTGATCCCGAAGAAGGGAAGCCGGGTTTCGAAATCAGGCTCGAACACGGGGCCTTGCCCCGAAGCAGTGAACCCGCGGCAGACGGGTCGAGGAGACTAAAATGAGTGGTGAGTACGACGATCTCAAGCGGCGCATGGATGGGGCAATCGCGGCGTTCAAGCATGATCTGGCCTCGCTGCGGACCGGCCGCGCGTCCAGCAACCTGCTCGACGCGATCCAGGTGCAAGCCTATGGCACCACCATGCCGATCAATCAGGTGGCCAACGTCACCGTGCCGGAGCCGCGCATGATCTCGGTCTCGGTCTGGGACAAGTCGATGGTCGGCGCGGTCGACCGCGCGATCCGGGAATCCAATCTGGGCTTCAACCCGATCGTCGACGGCACCAATCTGAGGATTCCGCTGCCGGAGCTCAACGAACAGCGCCGCAAGGAGCTGGTCAAGATTTCGCACGGCTATGCCGAGAACGCGCGTGTCGCCGCGCGCCATGTGCGGCGCGACGGCATGGACTTCCTGAAGAAGGCGGAGAAGGACGGCGACATCAGCGAGGACGACCAGCGCAAGCGTTCCGACCAGGTCCAGAAACTTACCGACGAAACCATCAGCACCATCGATCATCTGCTTTCCGACAAGGAAGCTGAAATCATGCAGGTTTAGGGTTGGCCCTTGGCTGATCCGAAAGCGAGATCATGACAACGCCCGCGCATGTCGCGATCATCATGGATGGAAATGGACGCTGGGCCAAGGCGCGCGGCATGCCGAGGCTCGCGGGTCATCGCGCTGGCGTCGAGGCGCTGCGCAAGGCGGTGCGCGCCGCCCCCGGTCTCGGCATCTCCTTCCTGACCGTCTATGCTTTCTCGTCGGAGAACTGGTCGCGGCCGAAGTCCGAGGTCAGTGACCTTATGGGTCTGTTGAAGCTGTTCATCCGTCGCGACCTTGCCGAGCTACACCAGAGCGGCGTGCGGGTCAGGATCATCGGCGACCGGGCAGGGCTGCAGGCGGACATCAGGGGACTGCTCGAGGAAGCCGAATCGCTGACGATCAACAACACCTCGCTGACGCTGGTGATCGCCTTCAATTACGGCGGGCGCGACGAGATCGTCCGCACCGCGCGCAAGCTTGCCCTGGCCGTGGCGCGCGGTGAAATCGATAGCGAGGCGATCACCGCCGAAAGCTTTGCCGGCTCTCTCGACACGCAAGGCATTCCCGATCCGGAGCTGGTCATCCGCACCAGCGGCGAGCTTCGCCTGTCCAACTTCCTCTTGTGGCAGGCTGCCTACAGCGAACTCGTCTTCCTGCCCTGCTACTGGCCGGACTTCAATCGCGAGCACCTCGCCGAGGCCTTGCGCGAATATGCCGGCCGCGAGCGCCGCTTCGGCGGACTGGACCCGCAAGACGTCGCTTCGCGACCGGCCGCGGGATGAGCAACCTTCAGCTGCGTGTGATTTCGGCGGTCGTGCTCGCCATTGTCGCCCTTGGCCTGACCTGGCTTGGCGGCCTGCCTTTCCGGCTGCTGTGCGCGGTCATGTCGGCAATGATCTTTTATGAGTGGACACGTATGTCGCGGCCCGCCGCGGCCGACGGGCTTGGTTTGCTGCCGGAAGCGCTGATGGTCATTTTCGTCGGCGCCTTGATCGCTGGCCTGTCCGCATTGTGGCTGCTGCCGCTGGTCGTGATTCTGGTTGCGATAACGGCGACCAGCGCGGGAATTCGCAAAATCGGCCAGTGGGACGCTGGCGGCCTTGCCTATGCCTGCGCGTCGGGCCTGTCGCTTGCCCTGCTGCGCGATGGCGACCATTCGGGCCTCGTCGCCATTCTGTTCCTGTTCGCGGTCGTCTGGGCAACCGACATTTTTGCCTATTTTGTCGGACGCGCTGTCGGCGGGCCTAAACTGGCGCCGTCGATTTCGCCAGGCAAGACGCGTAGCGGCGCGTTCGGCGGGGCGGTCGGTGGCGTCGTCGCGGGACTTCTGCTGGCAGCCATTGCTGGCGCCGGCAACCTGGCGTTGCTCGGCCTTGTGGCGCTGGTGCTGTCAGTTGTCGCCCAAGCCGGCGACCTGTTCGAGTCCTGGGTCAAACGGCGGCACGGTTGCAAGGATTCCGGCGTGCTCATTCCTGGCCATGGCGGCATCATGGATCGCGTCGACGGGCTTGTCGCGGCCGCTCTTGCCCTATACGTCATCGGTTGGATTTCTGCGGGTGCCGACCATCCGGCACAGGGGCTGTTTCCCATTTGAATGCTGTCATGCCACGATCTGGCGCCGACGTGCCTTGGATTCGCCTGGATTGATGTCACAGTCACGCCGCGACCGCGGAAGAACTTGAGGGCCTGAGTTGAACGAGATTCTTCACGCGATTTTCAGCACCGAAGGCCTCTTTCTCGGCACGCTCGTGCCGTTTCTCTTCGTGCTCACCGTGGTGGTGTTCGTTCACGAGATGGGCCACTACCTCGTTGGCCGCTGGTGCGGCATCGGGGTCAAGGCCTTCTCGATCGGCTTCGGTCCGGAGCTCATCGGCTTCAACGACAGGCATGGCACGCGCTGGAAGCTTTGCGCCATACCGCTCGGCGGTTACGTCAAGTTTGTCGGCGACATGAGCGCCACCTCCAGCCAGCCGACATCGGAAGAGCTCGAAACGCTGACCGACGAGGAACGCAAGGTTGCCTTCCACACCCAGGCGATCTGGAAGCGCGCGGCAACGGTGGCGGCCGGGCCGCTGTTCAACTTCCTGCTGGCGATCGTGGTCTTTTCCGTGCTGTTTGCCTCCTATGGGCGTTATGTCGCGGAGCCCATGGTGGCGGAGGTTACCGCCGACAGCCCGGCGGCCAAGGCCGGCATTTTGCCTGGCGACCGATTCGTCAGCGTCGACGGCAGCAAGGTCGAAACTTTCGGAGACGTGCAGCGGCTGGTTTCGGGCCGGGCCGGCGACACCATCACCTTTGTCATGCTGCGCAACGGCAAGGAGGTCACGGTGACCGCGTCGCCGCGGCTGATGGAGCAGGAGGACGCGCTCGGCAACAAGGTCAAGGTTGCGGTGATCGGCGTCGTCAACAACAAGGAACTCGGCCAACCCCGTCTCATCACCTACACCCCCGTTGGGGCGGTCGCGGCGGCGGTTGAGGAAACGGGCCACGTCATCGAGCGCACCGGACAGTTCCTGCAACGCTTCGCGGTCGGGCGCGAGGACAAGTGCCAGCTGGGTGGCCCGGTCAAGATCGCCGACATGGCCGGCAAGGCTGCCAAACTCGGTTTCGAGTGGCTGGTGCAGCTTGTCGCGCTGCTGTCCGTGGGGATAGGCATTCTAAACCTTTTGCCGATTCCCCCCCTCGACGGCGGCCATCTGTTGTTCTACGGGGTGGAGGCCGTCATCCGCCGGCCAGTGTCGGAACGGATGATGGAAATGGCCTATCGGGCTGGTCTGCTTGTGGTGCTGTGCTTCATGGGGTTCGTGTTCTGGAACGATCTCTTTGGGTGCTGAAATCATGAAGGAATTTGGCCTGGGCATGGGCGATGTTGAGACGCCGTTTACCATGCACGGGGATATGAGTGACGCGAAAGCCACGCAACAGGGTTAAGTAAATACAAATTAACCAGAAGCCTTGCGTGTAGGGAAAATCCGGTTAATACGGTAGGGGAAATGACCGCACGTCCGGTTTTCTCGCCGTGGGGACTACGAGAAAAGGTTATTAAGCCCGATGAAGGCAGCATCCAAGTTTCTAAACGCCGCGTCAGCGGCGGCACTGTCCGCCGCTCTGGTCGTACCAGGTGCGTTCGCAGTGCAGTTCGTTGCCACATCGGCGGCCGAAGCCGCTGTCGTAAGCAGGGTTGAGGTGAGCGGCAACCAGCGTGTCGACGCCGATACCATCCGCAATTACATCACCATCAAGCCGGGCAAGGCTTTCTCCAGCTCCGATGTCGACGCCGCGGTCAAGGCGCTGTTCGGCACCGGCCTGTTCTCGGATGTCCAGATCAATCAGGTCGGCTCGACCCTGGTGGTCAAGGTTTCGGAATACAAGGTCGTCAACCAGGTGCTGTTTCAGGGCAACAAGAAGCTCAAGGACAACGCGCTTCAGGCAGCGGTTCAGCTGAAGCCGCGCGGCACGTTCTCGCAGGCCACGCTCGATTCGGACGTCGAGGCGGTCAAGGCCGCTTACAGGCGCATCGGCCGTGACGATGCCGGCGTGACCGCGCAGGTCATGGAGCTCGGCGACAACCGCGTGAACGTGGTCTTCCACGTCACCGAAGGCGATCGCACGCAGATCGCGGCAATCAATTTCGTCGGCAACAGCGCCTATTCCAGCCGCCGCCTGTCGGATGTGATCAACACCAAGCGTTCATCCTGGGTCTCGTTCATCCTGCGCGATGACGTCTATGACGAAGACAAGCTGCGCGCCGACCAGGAATTGCTGCGCCGTTTCTACTACAATCACGGCTATGCCGATTTCCAGGTCGTGTCCGCCGTCGGCGAACTCGACAATGCGACCAACAAATACACGGTCACCATCACCGTCCAGGAAGGCGATCGCTATAATTTCGGCGACATCAGCGTCGAAAGCACGATCCCGGAAGTGGACTCCAAGTCGCTGGAATCGGTGGTCGAAACCCGCAAGGGTGATGTCTACAACGCCAAGGATGTCGAAGACTCGATCATCGCGTTGACGGAAAAGGTAGCCGGTTCCGGCTATGCCTTCGCGCAGGTGACGCCGCGCGGCGACCGCAACTTCGAGAACCACACGATCTCGGTTGTCTACACGGTGGACCAGGGCACCAAGGCCTATGTCGAGCGCATCGAGATCCGCGGCAACGATCGTACGCGTGACTATGTCATCCGCCGCGAATTCGATGTCAGCGAAGGCGACGCGTTCAACCAGGTGCTCATCCAGCGCGCGAAGAAGCGCCTGGAAGACCTGAATTATTTTGACAAAGTCGACATTTCGACCGTGCCTGGCTCGGCCCCTGACCAAGTCGTGCTGGTCGTCGACGTGGTCGAGAAGTCGACCGGTGAGTTCTCGATCGGCGCCGGCTATTCGACCGGTGGCGACGCGGCCGGACCGTCGGTCGAAGGATCGATCACCGAGCGCAACTTCCTCGGCCGTGGCCAGTTCATCAAGCTGTCGGCCGGCGGCGGCAAGAACTCGCGTGACTACAGCCTGTCGTTCACCGAGCCTTATTTTCTCGGGCGGCGCATCGCTGCCGGTTTCGACATCTACAGGTCGACGCGGGAATACAACAACAACTACGACAGCGACACCACCGGCGCGACGATCCGCTTCGGGCTGCCGATCACCAACAGCATCACGACCCAGTTGGCGTATAATATCTCGCAGGAGAAATATAAGGTCGACGATAGTTGCGGTCCTACCTCCATCGGAGATCCCGACGGCAGCTGTAACATCTCACAGGCCATTCTGGACGGCATCGAGCAGAGTCCGTGGATCAAGTCTTCGGTCAGCCTGGGGCTGGTCTACAACACGATCGACGACATGAAGAACCCGCATGAGGGGATCTACGCCAACACGACCGTGGAGGTCGCGGGTCTCGGTGGCGATGCCAAATTCGTGAAGATCACCGGACGGGGCAGCATCTATCAGACGCTGTCCGAACAGCTTGACCTTGTCGGGCTCCTTTCGGGCGGGGCCGGTCATGTCGAGGGATATGGCAACGGCGACCTGCGCATCTTCGATCACTTCCAGAGCAACGACCGCATGATCCGCGGCTTTGCCTATGGTGGTATCGGCCCGGTTGCCAGCGACACCAGCGGTGACCACCTGGGTGGCACGACCTACTTCAACGCTTCGGCCGAAGCCCAGTTCCCGCTGCCGGTTGTTCCGGAGAGCTTCGGCTTGCGTGGCGCGGTGTTCGCCGATGCGGCGACGCTCTATGGCAGCAAGCTTGCGACTGGGCTGGTCGATCAAGATTCTACCGGCATGAAGTTGCGCGCCTCGGTCGGTCTCGGCCTGATGTGGGCCTCGCCCTTCGGCCCGATCCGTATCGACTATGCGATCCCGGTCAGGAAAGAGGCGAGCGACGACGTGCAGGAATTCAACTTCGGCATATCGACCCGCTTCTGATCGGCGGCCAACGATGCTCCCGGGTTTTGGATCCGGGAGAAATGTTCCGACCTAGCTGGATATAGCTTCTGGAATGACCGATCCGGTGTTCTTCGCGCCATCACGCCGGTATACGGCGGCCGAAGTCGCGAATCTGACTGGCTCGGTGCTTGTCGATTCGGGCCAATCCGACGTTTCGATCGAAGCGTTGGCGCCAGCCAGTGAAGGCGGCGCCAACGCGCTCGTCTTCGTCGATGGCAGGCGTAATTCCGCGCTGATGCCGTCGCTGCGGGCGGCTGCGGTGCTGTGTCCGGCGGAATTCGCGAACAAGGCGCCTCCCGGCATCGCCGTCCTGATCCATCCGCGGCCGCAACAGGCTTTCGCGCTGGTTGGGCGCCTGCTGTTCCCGACAGCCGCCACGCCGGGGCCGATGACTGGCGAAACCGGCGTTTCGCCGCATGCCCATGTCGACCCGACCGCGCATGTCGAAGCCGGCGTCGTCATCGAGGCCGGCGCCGTCGTCGGGCCTGGCGTCTCGATCGGCAGCGGCACCGTCATTGCGCCGAACGCCGTCATCGGACAGTCCTGCCAGATCGGCCGTGACGGATATGTCGGCCCGGGCGCCAGCATCCAGTACGCACTGATCGGCAATCGGGTCATCATCCATGGTGGGGCCAGGATCGGCCAGGACGGCTTTGGCTTTGTCGGCGGCGCCAAGGGCCCGGAACGGGTCCCGCAAATCGGACGCGTCGTCATCCAGGATGATGTCGAGATCGGCTCCAATTCCACAGTCGATCGCGGCGCGATGTCCGATACGATCATTGGGCAAGGCACAAAGATCGACAATCTCGTGCAGATCGCCCATAACGTCCGCATCGGTCGCAATTGCATAGTGGCCGGGCTTTCGGGTATTTCCGGTTCCGTGGTGGTGGGTGACAATGTCACTATGGGCGGCGGCGTCGGGCTTGCGGATCATCTGACGATTGGTACAGGTGCCAAGCTTGCCGCCAGAAGTGGATTTATGAGCAATGTTCCCGCCGGCGAGATATGGGGTGGCTATCCGGCACAGCCGATGGCGGAAGCCATGCGAGAGATAGCCATGTTGCGCACGATGGCCAGAGCACGCAAGCAGGGCAAGGACAATGGCTGACATGGTGGCGGCGACAACGCTGGAAGCGGTTGACATATTGGGGCTGATGAAGCTCCTGCCGCACCGTTACCCCTTCCTCATGATCGACCGCATCGTGGACATCGATGGTGACGACTCCGCTATCGGCATCAAGAACGTGACCATAAACGAGCCGCATTTTCAGGGGCATTTCCCGGAGCAGCCGGTGATGCCGGGCGTGCTCATCGTCGAGGCCATGGCGCAGACGGCCGGCGCCATCTGCATTCGCAGCCTCGGGGCGTCGAAACCGTCGCTGGTCTATTTCCTGACCATCGACAACGCAAAATTCCGCAAACCGGTCGTTCCCGGCGACCAGTTGAAGATCCATGTCAAGAAAATCAAGAAGCGCGGCAACCTGCTCAAATTCGCCTGCGAAGCCCTGGTCGAAGGTACCAAGGCGGCCGAGGCCGAGATTTCAGCCATGATGGTCACCGGCGACTGACGATCGAGTGCCTATGAAAATCAAGACGTCAATCCATCCTTCCTCCGTCGTCGAAGAAGGCGCCCAGATCGGCCAGGGGGTACGCATTGGGCCGTTCTGCCATGTCAGCGCCGATGCCGTGATCGGCGACGGTGTCGAACTGGTCAGCCATGTCTCGGTGATGGGCGCTACCACTATCGGGGCGTCGACCAAGGTCTATCCGATGGCGATCCTGGGCGCGCCGCCGCAGAATACCAAGCACAAGGGCGGCCGCACCACACTCGTCATCGGCGCCAACTGCACCATCCGCGAAGGCGTGACCATGCATGTCGGCACCGACACCAGCCGCGGCGAAACGACGGTGGGCGACAATGGCAATTTCCTTGCCTACGCCCATATCGCCCATGATTGCGCCGTCGGCAAGAACGCCACCTTCGCCAACGGCGCGACGCTGGGCGGACACTGCGAAATCGGTGACAACGTCTATATTGGCGGCCTCAGCGCCGTCCATCAATTTGTGCGCGTTGGCGACAACGCCTTTCTTGGCGGGTGCTCGGCTTTTGTTGGTGATGTCATTCCCTATGCCATCGCGGTCGGCAACCGCGCCAGCTTGCGCGGCTTGAACATCATCGGCCTCAAGCGCGCCGGTTTGCCGCGTTCCGAAATCTATCTGCTGCGCAAGGCCTACAAGACGATCTTCGACCGCTCCCGCACCGTCGGTGAGAATATCGAGTTCGCCAAGGCCGAGTTCGCCTCGTCACCAACTGCAATGAAGATCATCGATTTCATCACCAGTCGCGGCAAGCGGCACTATGCGGTGCCATCGCTAAAGGGCGGCGATGGCGACGTCACCGATGACGAAGGCTGAGGCCAGCTCGGCAGGCTTCGTTCTCGCGCCGGGCGCCAGGGTCGGCATCATTGCCGGCGGCGGCAGCCTGCCGGTCGAAGTCGCCGAAGGGCTGGCGGAGGGCGGACATCCGCCCGTCATCATCTTGGTCGAAGGCCAGGCCGACCGTCAGTCCGAGCTCACGGTCTATGAGCATGAAAGCCTTGCCCTGGAAGACATCGGCTCGCTGGCTGCCTTGCTGAGGCGCCGGCGGATCAGCCATCTCGTGCTTGCCGGCGAGATCAGGCGCAGGCCGCGTCTGATCGACATGCGCCCGAGCTTCGGCCTGCTGGCTGTGATATCCTCCGCCGCCATGGCGCTTGCGCGCGGCGATGACGGCCTGTTGAAGATATTGACCCGAGGCCTGGAGGCGCGCGGCATCAAGGTCGTCGGCGCGCACGAAGTCGTGCCGAAACTTGTCGCGACTGAGGGGCCGCTGACCAAGGCAGTGCCGCGAAAGTCGGACTGGCGCGACATCGAGGCGGCGCATGCGGCGGCAAAGGCCATCGGCGCGCTCGACATCGGCCAGGCCGCTATTGCGATCGGCGGTCGCGTCATTGCCCTGGAAGGCATCGAGGGCACCGGCGGTCTGCTCGAGCGGACGCAGCAACTGCGTGGCCATGGCAGGCTCGCCGGCAAAACGCGCGGCGTCCTGGTTAAATGCGCCAAGCCCGGCCAGGAACTGCGCGCCGATCTTCCCTCTATCGGCCCGCAAACGGTCGAGGCGGCGCATGAAGCCGGCCTTGCCGGCATTGCCGTCGAAGCCGGCCGCTCGTTGATCCTCGAAGGGCCGACTGTCGTTGCGCGCGCCAATGCGCTCGGTCTGTTCGTGATCGGCCTGCCGGCCGCGGGGCCTGCCCATGGCAGCTGAGAAGCCGCTGAAGATCGCGATCGTCGCCGGCGAAGAATCCGGCGACCTGCTTGGCGCCGACATCGTCCAGGCCCTGAAACGCATGACCGGGCGCGAGGTGCGCCTCGTCGGCATTGGCGGGCGGCATCTGCGGGCGCTTGGGCTGGCGCCGCTGTTCGACGGATCAGAGATCGCACTGATGGGGCTCAGCGCCATCCTGCGCGACCTGCCGCGCCTGATGCGGCGGATCAGCCAGACGGCAAGTGCCGTCGCCGCTGAAAAGCCCGACTGCCTCATCACCATCGACAGCCCTGACTTTTCGCTGCGCGTCGCCAAAAAGGTTCGAGCCGCCGATCCGAACATCCCGATCGTCCACTATGTCTGCCCGAGCGTCTGGGCGTGGCGGCCGGGCAGGGCGGCGGCGATGAAGCCCTACGTCGACCACATACTGTGCATCCTGCCTTTCGAAGTGAAGGAACTCAGCCGCCTCGGTGGCCCGCCCGGCACCTATGTCGGACATCGCCTGACGCATGATCCCGGCGTACTTGGCGCGGCCAAGGCGCAAGGCCAGCCGCGCGATCTCTCGGGCGATCGTGTCAAGACGCTGCTCGTCCTGCCGGGATCGCGGCGCGGCGAAGCGAGCCGGCTTATTGGTCCGTTTGGTGAGACGGTCTCGGCATTGCGGGCGCGCGGACATCGCTTGCGCCTGCTGTTGCCGACGGTGCCGCATGTCGCTGACCTGATCAAAACATCGGTCGCTCGCTGGGATGAAAAGCCTGAGATCATCCTTGAGCCTGAGCGCAAATGGCAGGCCTTCGGCAAAGCCGATGCGGCACTGATCGCCTCGGGAACAGTGTCGTTGGAACTGGCGCTGTCCGGCGTGCCGATGATCTCGTGCTACCGGCTCGATCCGGTGATGCGCATGGCCCAGGGGCTGGTCACGGTGTGGAGTGCGGCCCTGCCCAATCTGATTGCCGACCAGATCGTGGTGCCGGAGCACTACAACCAATATGTGCGGCCGCGCTATCTGGCGCGGCAGCTCGAGGCGCTGTTTTCAGACACCGGCTACCGAGCCTGGCAGAAGGACGGCTTTGCGGAAGTGGCAAGGCGGATGGCGACCGACAGGCCCTCCGGCGATATCGCTGCGGAGGTGGTGATGGGGTGCATCAAGAGCAATCAGTAGGCAGTGGGCAGGCCTATTCCCTACAGCCCAATCCCTATTGCCTCATCTCTTCGCAATCGGTACGTAGTCGCGCTCCGGCGCGCCGGTGTAGAGCTGGCGCGGGCGACCGATCTTCTGGCGCGGATCCTCGATCATTTCCTTCCACTGCGCGATCCAACCGACCGTGCGGGCGACCGCGAACAGCACGGTGAACATGGTGGTGGGGAAGCCCAGCGCCTTCAGCGTGATGCCGGAGTAGAAGTCGACGTTCGGATAGAGCTTCTTCTCGATGAAATAGGGATCGGTCAGCGCGATCTTTTCCAGCTCCATCGCGATGTCGAGCAGCGGATCATCCTTGATGCCGAGCTCGCCCAGGACCTCATGCGCCGTCTTCTGCATGATCTTGGCACGCGGATCGTAGTTCTTGTAGACGCGGTGGCCAAAGCCCATCAACCGGAACGGATCGTTCTTGTCCTTGGCACGGGCGATGAATTCCGGGATATGATCGACATGGCCGATCTCGCCCAGCATGTTGAGCGCCGCTTCGTTGGCGCCGCCATGGGCCGGGCCCCACAAGCAAGCGATCCCGGCGGCAATGCAGGCGAAGGGGTTGGCGCCCGAAGAGCCGGCGAGACGAACGGTCGAGGTCGAAGCGTTCTGCTCGTGGTCGGCGTGCAGGATGAAGATGCGCTCCATGGCGCGCGCCAGCACCGGGTTGATCTTGTATTCCTCGCACGGCACGGCAAAGCACATATGCAGGAAGTTTGCCGCGAAACCGAGATCGTTCTTCGGGTAAATGAAGGGCTGGCCGATGTGGTACTTGTAGGCCATGGCCGCGATCGTCGGCATTTTGGCGATCAGGCGCATGGACGCAACCATGCGCTGGTACGGGTCGGAGATGTCGGTCGAGTCGTGATAGAAGGCCGACAGCGCGCCAACCACGCCGCACATCACCGCCATCGGGTGCGCGTCGCGGCGGAAGCCGGTAAAGAAGCGCGACATCTGCTCGTGCACCATGGTGTGGCGCGTCACGCGGTAATCGAAATCGTCCTTCTGCGCCTTGGTGGGCAGTTCGCCGTAGAGCAGGAGATAGCAGACTTCGAGGAAATCGCCATGTTCGGCCAATTGGTCGATCGGGTAGCCGCGGTGCAGGAGGATGCCGGCATCACCATCGATGAAGGTGATTTCCGACTCGCAGCTTGCCGTCGAGGTGAAGCCGGGGTCATAGGTGAAAGCGCCGGTGGTGCTGTAGAGCGAGGCGATGTCGATGACGTCAGGTCCGACCGAGCCGCTTCGCACCTTGAATTCGTGGGTCTTGCCGGCGAATTCGAGCGTTGCCGTGGCCTCTTGGCCGCCCACATCCAGTTTTTTCGCAGCTTCGGTCATTGCAAACTCCTTCTTGTTTCCTCATGCCGGCAAAGGCAAATTCCGCAGAGCGACACGTCGAAATCACCGCAATGCGCGTCTTCGCCACCGCATTCTAGGAGGTGCGTGCCAGATTGGGCCAAGACATAATGTTGCACTGCGAAACGCGCCTTTCAATGCCAATCTTCTTGGGCCAGTTTGCTGCTAATCGATTTGATCCGCTATGCGGGCCAGGCTTTCCTCACGCCCCAGCACGGCCAGCACGTCGAATACGCCCGGTGAAGTGCTTTTGCCGGTCAAGGCAGCACGCAACGGCTGGGCCACGGCACCAAGCTTATGGCCGCCAGTCAGGGCGTACTCGCGGATGGCGGCCTCAGCCGTGGCCGCCGTCCACTCACCCGACAGCGACTTCAAAGCTTCGTGAGCGCCGCGCAGGATCTTGCGGGCATCGTCATTGAGCAGGAGCGCCGCCTTGTCGTCGATCGGCAGCGGCCGCGCGGCAAACAGGAAGGCAGCGCCGTCGACGAGCTCGACCAGCGTCTTGGCGCGCTCCTTCAGGCCCGGAAGGGCTGCCAGCAACTGCGCCTTGTTCTTCTCGTCGAGGCGCGCCGCCATCGCCGGGCCGCCCTCCAGATAAGGCAAGGTGGCGATGAAAATGTCGAACAATTCGGAATCGGCCATGCGGCGCATATGGACGCCGTTCAACGCCTCGAGCTTAGCGAAATCGAAGCGCGCCGCGCCCTTGTTGACGTCGCCGATGTCGAACCACGAGATCATGTCCTTGATCGACATGATCTCGTCGTCGCCATGGCTCCAGCCGAGACGCGCCAAGTAATTGAGCAGGGCCTCCGGCAGATAGCCCATGGCGCGATAGGCCTCGACACCAAGCGCGCCGTGGCGCTTCGACAGTTTGGCGCCGTCGGCGCCATGGATCAGCGGGATATGCGACATCGAAGGCACGTCCCAGCCCATGGCGTTGTAGATCACGGTCTGGCGGGCGGCGTTGGTCAGGTGATCATCGCCACGGATGATGTGGGTGACGCCCATGTCGTGGTCGTCGACGACGACGGCGTGCATATAGGTCGGGTTGCCGTCCGAGCGCAGGATGATGAAGTCGTCGAGATCCTTGTTGGGGAAGCGCACCTCGCCCTGGACCCGATCCTGCACCACCGTCTCGCCCTCGGTCGGTGCCTTGATGCGGATGGCGCCCCTGACGCCGGCGGGTGCCTCCGACGGATCGCGCTCACGCCAGTGGCCGTTATAGCGTGGCGGCAGGCCCTTGGCGCGTGCTGCCTCGCGCATCGCCTCGAGCTCGGCTGAAGTCTCGTAGCTGTAATAGGCCTTGCCCAGCCGCACCAGTTCCTCGGCCACCTCACGATGGCGCGGCGCCCGCTCGAATTGGGAAACCGCATCGCCGTCCCATGACAGGCCGAGCCAGGTCAGGCCGTCGAGAATGGCTGATGTGGCCGCATCGGTCGAACGCTCCCGATCGGTGTCCTCGATGCGCAGCAGCATCGTACCGCCGGTATGCTTGGCATAGAGCCAGTTGAACAGTGCCGTGCGCGCGCCGCCGATGTGCAGATAGCCGGTCGGCGAGGGGGCAAAACGGGTGATGACCTTGTCGGACATGGAACTCTCGGAAAACGTCTGAAGCTGGGTGCGGAGGGCGCGGACTTTCGCGCTTCGCGCGTTCATGTAGCATAGGGTGTCGAGGGCGCAAGGGGCAGACCCGATGACTGGACGAGGCCGGGGCTCGGATCGGGGCGAGGGCGCCATTGTCGGCGTCAGCGAACGGTCCTTGTTTGCGACGCCTCCGGCGATCCCGCTGCCATCGCCGCTCGTGGCTGCGCCCGCAACCCAGCCGTTGCAAGCGGGCTTGCCGGCGCCAACTCCGTCTCCTGCCGCACGCAGGATCGTGCGCGCGCGCCGGCAAATCGGCCGGATATCCTTGCTTCGCCTGCGCCACGGCTTGGCCAAGGCGGCGGAGCTGGAACTTGACCGGGGCATCGCCTTCCTGCTGGTGCCGGTCTGCCTGGCGGTTGGGGCGATCGGCTACTTTTCGCTGGCGACCGAGCCCGATTTTGCAAAGCCTGTCGCGGTCATGGTGCTGGCGGCGACCTGTGCATTCGTCTCGCGTTCCTGGCCGAAAACCCATCTGTGTTTCATGGCAGTGCTGTTGTGCGCGCTGGGCCTGCTCGCGGCGAAGGTCGAAACATGGCGAGCAGGAACCCGGATGCTGGGTTCGGAAATCTCGACTCAATTGACCGGCCGCGTGGTCTCGCTCGAGGAGATGGAGAGCGGCCGTATCCGGTTGACCATGGACGTGATTTCGACCGCCCGGCCGAAATTGCGCTATGCGCCGGAAAGGGTCCGGCTTTCGGCACGCAAGATACCGCCGGAAATGACCGCTGGCTCGCTTATCACAGGCTACGCCAAACTGCTGCCGCCGACCGGTCCGGTGCGGCCGGACAGCTACGACTTCTCCTTCGACAGCTATTTCGCAGGCATCGGCGGCAGCGGCTTCTTTCTCGGCAATCCAACGGTTGTCGCTACCGACGATGGTGAGATGTCGCTGCCAGCCCGTCTTTTTTCAAGCATCGAAAACGCCCGCGAAGCCATCGCCGACCACATCAGGGGCAGCATCGGCGGCGCCGAAGGCGAGATCGCGGCGGCGCTGATCGTCGGCGTGCGCGCCGGCATTCCCGATGAAATCAACGAAGCGATGCGGCGTACCGGCATCTATCACATCATTTCCATTTCGGGACTGCATATGGCGCTGGTCGCCGGCACCATCATGGGTCTGTTGCGCGGTGCCTTCGCGCTGTTTCCAGACTTTTCCGCGCGCCGGCCGGTGAAGAAATATGCGGCCGCCGCCGCACTTTTCTCGATCGCCGCCTATCTCGTCATTTCCGGTGTCGTCGTTGCGGCCGAACGCAGCTTCATCATGCTGGCGGTGATGCTGATTGCCGTCTTGTTCGATCGCGCGGCGCTCACCATGCGCAACCTGGCCATCTCGGCGATCGCCGTTATCCTGGTTTCCCCGCACGAGGTCGTCGGCCCGAGCTTCCAGATGTCGTTCGCGGCAACCGCGGCCCTTGTTGGCGCCTATGCCGGCTGGGCGGACCACCGCGCTGGTAAGACGAGGCCACCGTCGCCAAAGCGGTCACTACCCGGGTTCCTGACGCGAAAATTCCTGCTGGCGACAGGTGGATTGGCCATGACCTCCATCATTGCCGGCAGCGCGACGGCGCTGTTTGCCATCTGGCATTTCCAGCGCGTATCGCCGCTCAGCCTGTTCGCCAATCTGGCCGTCATGCCGATCGTGTCGGTGGTCGTCATGCCTTTTGCGGTCCTCAGTTCGCTGGCGATGCCCTTCGGCGCCGACGGCCCGTTTCTCTACGTGATGGGCAAAGGCCTGACAGCGATGATCGCCGTATCGTCATGGATATCGGAGCGCTCGCCAATCGATGGGGTAGGTCTGATCTCGCAGCAATCCGTGCTGCTGGTGGCCGTCGCGCTGGTCATCGCGACGATGGCGACGACCTGGCTGCGGCTCGCGGCACTGCCATTCGCACTTGCCGGTCTGTTGACTGTGTCGGACATACGCACGCCCGACGTGCTGATCTCGGAAGACGCACGGCTGGTCGCACTGCCGATCGGCAATGGCGAACTGGCCGTCAACCGGGAACGTCCGAACGAATTCGCGGCCGACAACTGGAAACGCGCTCTGGTCTCCGAAACAATCGTCAAACCGGAAATGTTCGACAAGGCGGACGGGCAATTCGATATTGCCGCTCCCACCGACCTGCCGCAGGGATCGCCGTTCTATTGCCGCGAAGGCCTTTGCCTTGCCAGGCACCCTTCCGGCGCGATCGTCGCCTATGTCGAGGATCGCAAGAACACCTGGAAAGCCTGCGCCTTCGCCGACCTGATCGTCGTCAATGACGCGACCGCCTATGACGCCTGCCACAATCCGCTGGTTGTCGTCGTCACGAAACGGCAGCTCGCCCGCAAGGGAAGTGCTGCCGTCTTCTTCGATCCCCAGTCGGCCACAACCCCGGCTGTGATCGAATTCGCTGTCGACGGACCATACCGGCCCTGGCACGAGCAGCGAAAATTCTCACGCGAGGCGAGGGGGCTGCCGCCCTATAAAAAGCCAGACAAGTCCGATGGCAAACCGGCTCAGTAGCGCCTGATCAGCCCGACCAGCTTGCCTTGTACCTTGACTCTGTCCGGCCCGAAAATACGCGTTTCGTAGGCTGGATTGGCGGCTTCGAGCGCGATCGAGGCGCCTTTACGGCGGAACCGCTTCAGCGTCGCTTCCTCCTCGTCGACCAGCGCCACGATGATTTCGCCCGGACTTGCCGTGTTCGCATTGCGGATGATGACCGTGTCGCCGTCGAAGATACCAGCCTCGATCATCGAGTCACCCTTGACCTCCAGCGCATAGTGCTCGCCGCCCATGATCATATCCGGCGGCACCGAGATCGAATGCGTCTGATGCTGGATGGCATCGATCGGCACACCGGCGGCGATACGGCCCATGACCGGGATGGACACGGCTGAAACCACATCGTCGTCATTGCCGGCCGCGGGCAGACGCGAAGGCGCCGTCGCCGGCTTGAGCTGGCGGCCAAGATTGTTTTGACCAAGGCTGCCCTGGATGACGCTGGGCGAAAATTTCTTTGCCGCGTTCAGGCCGGGCGCGATCGAATCCGGCAGCCGCAGCACCTCCAGCGCGCGCGCCCGATTGGGTAGCCGGCGAATGAAGCCGCGTTCCTCCAGCGCCGTGATCAGGCGATGAATCCCGGATTTGGAGGCAAGATCGAGCGCTTCCTTCATCTCGTCGAAGGAGGGCGGTATCCCGCTTTCCTTGAGCCGTTCGTGGATGAACATCAGCAGTTCATGTTGCTTGCGTGTCAGCATGGCGGCCCCCAAGGCATTGAACGAAGGTCTGAACCAGAATCGAAAAAACAAACCCAGAACAAACACTATCTGTTCCAGTTGTGTTCCGCAACCGTTTAAAGTTTAATGAATTTGTTAAGGCTGCGGATGTTTTTTGTCCGCTACGGCGGGCAGAAGCCGACCTTTTCCGCCATCGGCAGGCCCATTGAAATCGTTATGGTTAATGGCCTGTGGCCCATCCGCTCCCGAGTTTGGCGTCAGCCGTTCGGAAGGCTTTCCCCGGGCGGATTGTATAATTTATCGGTCCGTTATTCGCGGAACGAAACGAAACCAAAACGCCAACGACTGGCAGCTTCGGGGCAGCGATGGACCCAGGCGTCCGGCCCCACTCCGACCAACGCGTGCGAATAGGTGTCGCGGAAGCGCCGGAGTCATCCCGAACCAGCTTTCAAGCTGCCGGCGCGGGCGGCGTATTTGGTCGGGCCGCTGTCTTCGCTGTGGACATAGACGTGCAGGGTGTAGCCGATATGGGCCACCATCAGCGCCTTGGCCCGCTCGACGTCACGATCGAGTGCCGCTTCCATGATCGCGGTATGGTGTTCGATCGCAATCGCTTCGCGCAGCGCCTCCATCGCCTCTTCGTAGCCATCCTTGAGGCCGGCCGCGGCCCGCAATGTCGGCGCCAGACCAAGAAAGCGATGATGCCGGCGCAATTGATCCGAGATCGTCGAGCGGAAACGCAACAGCCAATCGCATGTGGCGGCACTCAGCAGCGCCGCATGGAAAGCCTCGTGATTCTCGTCCCATTTGTCGACCGCCGCATCCGAGGGATCGTCGACCGCGGTTTTGCAACGGGAGAGCCGGTAGTGGGCGGTGACCACGGCATCTTCCCATTCCTTGCCGCCTTTCTCCATCGATTCGAGGAACAGGGGGATCTCGACCACCATCCTGGCGCGCGCCAGGTCCTCCAGTTCGGCCCGCGACACCCGAGCCACGGTAAAACCGCGATTGCTGATGGCGGTGACCAGGCGTTCGGCCTCGAGCCGCGACAAGGCTTCGCGCAATGGCGTCCAGCCGACTCCATAGGTGCCGCGCAGTGCACTCAGTTTGAGCGGGGCGCCGGGCATGAGGCGCGTGGTCAGGATATCGCGCCGCAACAGCTGATAGGCTGCCTCCGTCTTTGTGGAGCTCGTTTGATCCTGCATCGCGGTCCATCCGTCGTCTGGCAGGGAAAATTATATATGATGTAGGGGCATGGCAAGAATTATATATAATGTTTGACACAAGCCGGCGGACTGACCATGATCGTTTGCAGTAGCCGCGCTGCAAGCGGCGCTGATCAAATCTGGGAGGAAATGATGTTGAAGTCGAAATCCGCTTGGTTGTCGGGTTTGTTCATGGCTAGCGCGTTGATGGTGAGCGCCGGCAGTGCCGCCGCCGACCAGATACGCATCGGCATTGCCAATTTCGGCGAGCACCCCCAGCTCAATGCCGCCATAGCCGGCTTCAAGAAGGCGCTGACGGACAATGGCTTCGTCGAGGGCAAGGACGTCGTCTATACGGAAAGCCATACCAATTTCGATGCATCGCTGGTGCCGCAGATGATCGCCAAGCTGCAGGCGGAGCAGCCCAAGCTGATCTACACCATCACCACGCCGGTCTCGCAGATCGCCAAGAAGGCGCTCGCCGGTTCCGGCATTCCAATCGTCTTTGCCGCGGTCACCGATCCAGTGGCGGCCAAGCTGGTGCCGTCGTGGGATTCAGGTGACGAAGGCATGACCGGCGCCAGCGATCTGCAGGACGTCGCCGCGGTGATGGCCTTCACCAAGAAGCTGCTGCCGAACGCCAAGCGCTTCGGCGTGCCTTACAATCCGGGCGAGGCCAATGACGTTGCCTTGGTCGAAAAGATCAAGGCGGCGGCGCCCGCCGCTGGCTTCGAGGTGGTGGAGGTCGGCATCGACAACGTCAATGACATCCAGCAACGTATCGCTTCGCTCGCCGGCAAGGCCGACGTCATCTACGGCCCGGCCTCGAACCTGATCCAGCCGGCGATCGCCGCTGTCTCCGCCGCCGCCCGCCAGGCCGGTATCCCGGTCGTCAACTCCGATGACAG
Organism: Mesorhizobium sp. M8A.F.Ca.ET.218.01.1.1; assembly: GCF_004791165.1. Lineage (GTDB taxonomy): Bacteria > Pseudomonadota > Alphaproteobacteria > Rhizobiales > Rhizobiaceae > Mesorhizobium. The sequence goes on from NZ_SRUZ01000004.1 coordinate 332,909, forward strand.
CGCGGTCCGCAACGGCACTGTGCCGGCGAGCTTCGCGGTCAATTACACGCAGGTTGGCATCAACGCCGGCGACATCGCCGCAGAGATACTCAAGGGCAAGGATCCCAAGACGATCGCGCCGTCGCGCCCGGCCTACAAGGATCACATGGCAACGATTTCCCGCAAGGCGATGGCCGCGTTCGGCATCGAGATACCGGCCTCGATGGCAGATTGCGGCTGCATCGTCGACTGACATCAGGCTGCATGAAGGTGACGGCGCGGGCGCCGTCACTTTTCATGTCAGGGAGGAACGATGCTCGAGATCCGATCCGCGCGCAAAGTATTCTACAGGGGCCAGGCCGACGAGAAGATCGCGCTGGACGGCCTCAGCCTGTCATTGGCGACTGGCGAGTTCGGCATCGTCATCGGCTCCAACGGGGCGGGCAAGAGCAGCATGCTCAACGCCATTTCCGGCGCTCTGATCCTCGATTCCGGCCAGATCCTGATCAATGGCGCCGATGTGACTGATATGCCGGTGCACAAGCGCGCCGCGAAGCTGGCCCGCGTCTTCCAGGATCCGATGCGCGGCACCGCCGCCAGCATGACGGTCGCGGAAAACATGCTGCTGGCTGATTTGCGCAGCAGCAAGCGCACCTTGCGCCAGGGGCTGAACGCCACCCGGCTCGCGTCCTACAAGGAACGCCTGTCGATACTGGGCCTCGGCCTTGAAAACCGCATGGACACCCGCGTCGACCTGCTTTCGGGTGGGCAGCGGCAGTCCCTGTCGCTGATCATGGCGGTCGGCGGATCGCCCGACTTGCTGCTGCTCGACGAGCATACCGCGGCGCTCGACCCGCGCACGGCCGAGATCGTCATGCAGGCAACGGTGCGCGCCGTCAGCGCGCTGAAGCTGACGACTTTGATGGTGACCCACAACATGCAGCATGCCGTCGACTACGGCAACCGGGTGATCATGCTCGACGCCGGCCGCGTCCTCCTGGAGGTCACAGGCGAAGAGAAGGCGAGGATCACGGTTATCGATCTGATCGGCCATTTCTCAGTCAAGACCGACCGCATGTTGCTGGCGAGCTGATCATCATGGGCTTCATTCAGGACGTTCTCGCCAGCTTCGTCGCGATCATGCCGGTCACGCTGGCGCAAAGCCTGATCCTGGCCTTTGTCGTGCTCGGGATCATGATTCCGTTTCGCATGCTGAATTTTCCCGATCTCACCAGCGAGGGCGCCTTTCCGCTGGGCGGCTGCATCTGCGGCGTCCTCCTTGCCGCCGGCGCATCGCCGTTGGTCGGCATCGCCGCCGCCCTCGTTGCCGGCTTCGCGGCGGGCTGCTGCACCGCCTTCATCCATCTGCGCTTCCGCATCCACACGCTTCTGGCGGGCATCCTGATGATGACGATGCTCTACAGCATCAACCTTCGCATCATGGGCAAGTCCAATCTCTCGGTCTTCGGCTCGCCGACGGTGTTCGACTGGGTGCCGTTCGCGCGGCCGGGTTTTCCCGCCAGCAAGATCGTCGTCGCCGGCCTTCTCGCGCTGATCGCCTTCATGCTGCTCCACATGTTCTTCAGGACCGAGAAGGGGACGGCCGTGCGTGCCGTGGGCGCCAATCCCGACATGGCCGAGGCGCAAGGCATCAATGTCTGGGCCGCGACCATAGGCGGTGTCGGGTTGGCGAGCGCTTTTTCGGCTTCAAGCGGCGCGCTGATGGTGCAGTCGCAGGGATTTGCCGACGTCAATATGGGATTGGGGATCCTCATCAACGGCCTTGCCGCGCTGATGATCGGCGAGGCCGTCGTCGGCAAGCAGACGGTCTGGCGCCAGCTGCTGGCGCCCTTCGCCGGCGCGATCATCTACTACCAGCTGGTGTCGTTCTGCCTTGCCGCCGGCATGCCGCCGCCCGACCTGAAGCTTGCCACGGGTCTGTTCGTGCTCGCCATGCTTGCCTTGCCCAGCCTCAAGCGTAGCCGCGGGTCCGCGCCGGCACGCGAAGCGATCCGTGAATAACCAGGGCATGAATAACCAGGGAATGTCACAAATGATGCGTGCACCGCTCGATTTCGCAGCCGTCGAGGCCATGGATGCGGCGGACCCGCTGCGCGCCATGCGCGACCGGTTCATTTTGCCGGAAGGCGTCATCTATCTCGACGGCAATTCGCTTGGGGCCGCGGCACCCGCCGTCTTCAACGAGCTGCAGAAGGCTGCCACCCAGGAGTGGGCGCAGGATCTCATCCGCGCCTGGAATACTGCCGGCTGGTTCGACATGCCGCTGGCACTTGGCGACCAGCTCGGACGGCTGATCGGCGCCGCGCCCGGCCAGACCGTGGTGTGCGATACGACCTCGATCAATATCTACAAGGTGCTGCATGCCGCACTCGGCATGCGGCCGGACCGGTCGGTCATCGTCGCCGAAGGCGACAGCTTTCCGACCGATCTCTATATGGCCGAAGGCGTGGCCTCGACGCGACCCGGCACTGTCTTGCGGCTCGAGGGCGTCGACGCGCCGACCATTGAGGAACTGATCGACGAGCGTGTCGCCGTCATCCTGGTCAACCATGTCAATTACAAATCCGGCCAGCTGCGCGACATGGCGGCACTGACATGCAAGGCCCATCAGGTCGGCGCGCTGATCGTCTGGGATCTCTGCCATTCCGCCGGCGCCTTGCCGGTCGAACTCGACAGCGCCAATGCGGATTTCGCCATCGGCTGCACTTACAAATATCTCAATGGTGGTCCGGGCGCGCCAGCCTTTATCTACGCCGCCACGCGTCATCACGACAAAGTCCAGCAGCCGCTCAGCGGTTGGTGGGGCCACGCGCGGCCCTTCGCCTTCGAGCAGGGTTATGCGGCCGGCAGCGGCATCCGTCGCTTCCTGTGCGGCACGCAACCGGTCTTGTCGATGCGGGCGCTCAAGGGGGCGCTGGATATCTGGGACGATGTCGACATGGCGACAGTGCGCAACAAGAGCATCGCGCTCACCGACCTGTTCATCCAACTCGTCGAGACCAGATGCGGCGCTTACGGCCTGGAGCTGGAAAGCCCGCGCGATGGCAAGCAGCGCGGCAGCCAGGTTTCGTTCCTCCACCCCAACGGTTACCAGGTGATGCGGGCGCTGATCGAGCGCGGCGTGATCGGCGATTTCCGTGCGCCATCGACGATCCGCTTCGGCTTCACGCCGCTCTATGTCGGTTACGCCGATGTATGGCAGGCGGTCGGGGTGTTGGAAGATATCCTGCGCACCGGCGCGTGGAAGGACGCGCGCTTCGCGGTCAAGACCGCGGTGACCTGAAGCGTCGGCGCAATTCCAGGAAAAGTGCCGCGCCGCTTTCCAGTCCGCACCAAGGAGCTCAGAGCCGGGTACGGACGTTCCAGAGTTCCGGAAACAGGACGACCTCGAGCATCTTCTTGAGGTAGGAGGCACCGGATGTGCCGCCGGTGCCGCGCTTCAGGCCGATGATGCGCTCGACCGTGGTGACGTGGTTGAAGCGCCATCGGCGGAAGTAGTCCTCGAAGTCGACCAGTTTCTCGGCCAGTTCATAGAACATCCAGTAGCGCTGCGGATCGCGGTAGATGGTCTGCCAGGCGACGAGGACCTCTTCGTTCTCGCTGCGCGTCTCTCGCCAGTCCGTGCGCCTGGCATCGGCGCCGATGTCGAATCCGTTGCGTGCCAGAAGCAGCAGCGCTTCATCGTAGAGCGACGGCTCGGTCAGGATTGCCTCCAGCCTGCCCGTGAGGTCCGTCCGGTGCTTGTGCGGCCCAAGCATGGCGAGGTTGCGATTGCCGGCCATGAATTCGATGGCGCGATACTGCCAGGACTGGAAACCCGAGGACTGGCCGAGCGCGTCCCGGAATTCGGTATATTCGCTTGGAGTCATCGTGCGCAGCACGTCCCAGGCGTTGTTCAGCTGCTCGAAAATGCGGGCGACGCGCGACAGCATCTTGAAGCTCGGCTCCAGCCGGTCGGCACGGATCGAGCGGATCGCGGCGCCAATCTCGTGCAGGGCGAGCTTCATCCAGAGTTCCGATGTCTGGTGCTGGATGATGAACAGCATCTCGTCATGCGCCGACGACAGCGGCGCCTGCGCGTCGAGTACTTTCTCCAGGTGCAGATAGTCGCTGTAGGACATGCGTTCTTTGAACGACATCTGTGCGCCTTCGGACGCCGGATCGTAGGGTTCGCTCAATTGATTTTCTCCGTGCGCAGGCGGAAGCGCTGGATCTTGCCGGTCTGGGTCTTGGGCAGCGCGGCGATGAATTTGACCGATCGCGGGTATTTGTAGGGCGCGATGGTTGCCTTGACGTGGTCCTGCAGGCGCTTGACGGTCATCGCGTCCGGCGCCACGCCTCGCACCAGCACGACATGCGCCTCGACGATCTGGCCGCGCTCGCCATCCTCGGCGCCGATGACAGCGCATTCGGCGACATCGGGATGCGAAAGCAGCGCCGCCTCGACCTCGGGTCCGGCGATGTTGTAGCCGGCGCTGACAATCATGTCGTCGGAACGCGCGGCAAAGTGAAAGAAGCCGTCCTCGTCCTGCGTGAAGGTGTCGCCGGTGAGATTCCAGCCGTCGCGCACATAGTCCTTCTGCCGGTCATCGGCCATGTAGCGGCAGCCGGTTGGCCCGCGCACCGCCAGCCGTCCGGTCTCGCCACGCGGCACTTCGCGCATGTCGTTGTCGACGATGCGCGCCTCGTAGCCGCCGACCGGCTTGCCGGTCGAAGCGGGCTTCCTGTCGTCAAAGCGGTTGGAGACGAAGATGTGCAGCATTTCCGTGGCGCCGATGCCATCGAGGATCGGCTTGCCGGTCTTTCGTGTCCACTCTTCGAAGACCGGAGCCGGCAAGGTCTCGCCGGCGGAAACGGCAACACGCAGCGATGACAGGTCGGCACCCTCATCCATGGCCTTCAGCATGGCGCGGTAGGCGGTCGGCGCGGTGAAGGAAATGGTGGCTTTGTAGCTCTCGATAATGTGGATCATGTTGGGTGGCGTCGCCTGTTCCAGCAGGGTCGCCGCCGCGCCGAAGCGCAGGGGAAAGATGGCCAACCCGCCAAGACCGAAGGTGAAGGCGAGCGGCGGCGAGCCGACGAAGATGTCGTCCGGCGTCACCTGCAGGACTTCGCGGGCGTAGGCATCGGCGATGATCAGCAGGTCGCGGTGGAAATGCATCGTCGCCTTCGGCACGCCCGTCGTGCCCGAGGTGAAGCCGAGCAGGGCGACATCGTCGCGGCCGGTGCTGACGGCGGTGAAGGTGACGGGCTTGTCGAGGGCGGCGCGGTCGAGCTCGGCATCATGGTTGGCGGTGCCGTCGAAGCCGATCACCTGCTTCAGGAACGCGCTGTCCTTGGCGCAGGCGGTCATCTCGTCCATCAGCCTGGTGTCGCAGAGCGCGATCGTGATCTCGGCCTTGTCGACGATCTTTGTGAGTTCGCCGGCACGCAGCATCGGCATGGTGTTGACGACGACGGCGCCGACCTTGGTGGCGGCCAGCCAACAGGCGACCATGGCTGGGTTATTGGCGGAGCGGATCAACACCCGGTTGCCCGGCTTGACGCCATAATTCTCGACCAGCGCGTGGGCGAGCCGGTTCGTCCAGTCGGACAGTTCCTTGTAGGTGCGGCGGCGGCCATTGCCGATCAGGGCGGTGTGGTCGCCGAGACCCTTCTCGACCAGCCGGTCGGTCAATTCGACACCGGCGTTGAGATGTTCGGGGTAGTCGAAGCCGTCGAGCAGGAAGTCGGGCCATTGTTCGGGCGGCGGCAGATGATCGCGCGTGAACGTGTCGGTATGCGCTGAAGGCCCAAGCATGTCGCCGCTGTCCCTGTCTGCTGCCCGGCCAGCGTGGGGGCACCTGGCCGGAGGCGGTGGATCTGAATTCCCATCTTTCGCGGAAGGCTTCGTGCAGCCGGCTACACCTTGTCGACCATGTCGCCGGAAAGGTGACGATTGGCAGATTCGGACAGCACAGCGGACCTCCCATTGTCGACTGTTCCGCAGGCAGGATCGCACCAGTCGAAATTTGTTTCAAGCCTAAAATGTTTTTGCCGGAGCATTGACGCATGACATGGCGGCGGCCATTGCTAGTGCAGAAACGATGCCGCTTCGGGGGAGGGTGCCGATGCCAGACCATCGCATTGCCGACTGGGACAATGCCTACGCCAACGGCGCCAATATCGCCGGCAGTGACCGTTGGCCGGCCGCATGGGCGGAACCCGCGCAGGCGTTCCGCGATGCGCTATCGGCACAGGGCCGGGCACGTATCGACATTGCCTATGGCGATCGTCCGCGCAACCGCTTCGACCTCTTTCTGCCCAAGGCCGCGCCGAGGGGCCTAGTGGTGTTCATCCATGGGGGCTATTGGATGGAGACCGACAAGAGCTTGTGGTCGCACCTCGCCGGCGGCGCGGTCGACAGCGGTTTTGCCGTGGCGATGCCGTCCTACACGCAGTGCCCCGACATACGCATCGCCGGCATCGTCACCGAAATCGGGACGGCTATCAGCAGGGCCGCGGCAATGGTCGACGGGCCGTTGATTCTGACCGGACATTCGGCCGGTGGACATCTCGCCAGCCGCATGGTGACGGTGACCACGCCTTTGGCTGCCGATGTCGCGCGGCGTATACGCCATGTCGTTTCGATTTCAGGCTTGCATGATTTGCGCCCGCTGATGTGCACGGACATGAACGCGACGCTGAAAATCGATGAGCATGAGGCGCAGACGGAAAGCCCGGCACTGCTGCGCCCCCTGGATGGTATCCGCATCACCTGCTGGGCCGGCGGTGGGGAGCGATCCGAATTCCTGCGCCAGAATGCGTTGCTGGCCAACATCTGGACCGGACTTGGCGCAATTACCAATGCCGTGGTCGAACCTGATCGGCATCATTACGATGTTGTCGATGGCCTTGCCGATCCAGCGCACGCCTTGACGCGGACTTTGATCTCGGAATAGCCGAGATCATTTTTGTCCTGTTATCAGCTATTTGTAAGATAATTCTTCAACGCAACATCAGAACGCTGCAAGCGTCTCCGGCAACAGATGCGGGAGCAAAAGGCGCGCGCACGACCAATCCGTTGGCATCGGCGAGCATCCTCAGCATCGAAGAATCCTGGATGCCGAACGGCGTCGCCACCAACCCGCTGCCGTCCTCCCGGACCACCGCCCGCACATAATCCTGGCGCAGATCGTTGGCCGCCATTGCGGCGCCCAGCCGTGCCTGGCGGATATCCTGACGATGATCGCGGCCGCCGAGCCTCGCCAGAAGCGGCTTCAGGAACAATTGCGAGCAGACCAGGCTTGCCACCGGATTGCCGGGCAGGCCGATGCATCTGACATCGCCGAGGCGCCCGAACATCAGCGGCTTGCCAGGACGCATGGCGATCTTCCAGAAGCCGAGGGTCATGCCTTCGCTGGTCAGCACGTCATGGATAAGGTCATGGTCGCCCACCGAGGCACCGCCCAGCGTGACGATAACATCGGCGCCGGCGGCCACCGCTTTCCTGACCAGGGCGGCGATGGCGTCCTTGCGGTCGGCGGCGATTCCGAGATCGAGCGCGCGGGCACCGACCGACTGTGCTGCCGCGGCGACGCCATAAGCGTTGGACGAGATGATCTGGTCCGGCCCGAGTTCGCTGCCGGGCTGCAACAGTTCGTCACCGGTGGCGATGATGGCGACCAACGGCCGTTTCACCACGCTCACTCGGGGGTGGTTGGCCGATGCCGCCAGCGACAGTGCAGCCGGGTCGAGCAAACGCCCCTTCTCCAGCAGCACGTCGCCCTTGGAAAAATCGAGGCCGACGCGGCGGATGTTGCGCCACTCGGCGGTGGGCTCGAACACTTCGATGTTGCCACCGCCGAGATCCCTGACATTCTCCTGGATGACGATGGTATCGGCACCATGAGGCAGCGGTGCGCCGGTGAAGATGCGCACGGCTTGTCCTTGGCCGACCGCGCCGTCAAAGCCACGCCCGGCCGGCGCTATCCCGATCACCGAGAGTTTCGACGGCACCGACGCCACGTCGGCGACTCGCACCGCATAGCCGTCCATGGCAGAAGCGTTGAAGGGCGGCTGGGTGCGAAGCGCCACCACCGCTTCGGCCAGCACACGATCGACAGCCTCGATGAGGGGGACGCTTTCGCCGGCCAGCGGCACGGCGCCGTCGAGGAGGCGTTCGAGCGCCTCGGCGACCGGAACCAGCACCATCAGGCACCTGCCTTGTAGTCGCCGGACTTGCCGCCGGTCTTTTCGGCCAGCCGGATACCGGAGATGACCATGGCGCGGTCCACCGCCTTGGCCATGTCGTAGATGGTCAGGCAGGCCACGGACGCGGCGGTCAATGCTTCCATCTCGACGCCGGTCTTGCCGGTAACGCGCGCCAGCGCCGTGACCCTGAGGCCGGGCAGAGCATGGTCCGGTTCTATGTCGACGGAAACCTTGGTCAGCAGCAGAGGGTGGCAGAGCGGGATCAGCTCATGCGTCTTCTTGGCCGCCATGATGCCGGCGATGCGCGCGGTGCCAAGCACGTCACCTTTCTTGGCGTTGCCGGCGAGAATGGTCTTCAATGTCTCGGGCTGCATGGAGACGAAGCCTTCGGCGATCGCGGTGCGCGTCGTCTCTTCCTTGTCGCCGACATCGACCATGTTGGCCTCGCCCTGCGCGCCAAGGTGCGTGAGGTTGGCCACGATCAGATCGCCTCGGCTACTGCCTTGCCCGTCAGGAGCAAGCGCGTCGCGGCGGCGACGTCCTGTTGCCGCATCAGACTTTCGCCGACGAGAAAGGTGCCGATGCCGCTCTTTTGCATCCTGAGACAATCGTCATGGGTGAAGATGCCGCTCTCGCTAACCAGCAGGCGATCGGCAGGTACCATGGCCGCCAGCCGCTCGGAGGTCTCAAGGCTGGTCTCGAACGTTCTCAGATTGCGGTTATTGATGCCGATCAGCCGCGACGACAATTTCAACGCGCGCTCCGTCTCGGCCTCGTCGTGGACCTCGATCAGCGCATCCATGCCGAGTTCGAACGCGGTCGTTTCCAGCTCATGCGCCAAGTCGTCGTCAACACTGGCCATGATGATCAGGATAGCGTCCGCGCCCCAGGCGCGAGCTTCATGGACCTGGTAGGAATCGAACAGGAAATCCTTGCGTAGCGCGGGCAGGGCGACGGCTGCCCTTGCCCTGGTGAGGAATTCCGGCGCCCCCTGAAAGGACGGCTCGTCCGTCAGTACGGAAAGGCAGGCGGCGCCGCCTTTCTCATAGGCCTTCGCCAATGCCGGCGGATCGAAGTCCGCACGGATCAGCCCTTTGGAGGGACTTGCCTTCTTGATTTCGGCGATCAGGGCGAAATCGCCGGATTTGCGTTTCGCGTCGAGCGCCGCGAGAAAGCCGCGCGGTGCGTCGGCGTCTTTTGCGTGCGCCTTGATCTCTGCCAGCGGTACGCGTGCCTTGGCGGCGGCTATCTCGTCGCGCTTGTAGGCTTCGATCTTGCGCAGAATGTCAGACACGGTTCACCCGTTCGAAATTTCGACCAGCCGGTCGAGCACCTGCAGCGCCCGGCCGCTGTCGATCGCCTGCGCGGCGATGGCGATGCCGTCACCCAGCGTCGTCGCCTTGCCCGCAATCACCAGTCCGGCGCCGGCGTTCATCAACACTGTGTCGCGGTAGGCGCCGGCGGCGCCGCCCAGCATATCGCGCAAGGCCTTGGCATTGTAGGCGGCGTCACCGCCGCGCAGCTCGTCCTTGGTATGGCGCTTCAGTCCAACCTCTTCAGGGGTCAGCGTAAAGCTGCGTATCTCGCCGCCAACCAGTTCGGCAACCTGCGTCTGCCCGGTGGTGGTGATCTCGTCATAGCCGTCGCCATGGGCGACCCAGGCGTGCTCGGTGCCGAGCGCCTTCAGCGTCTCGGCCACCGGCATGATCCATTCCGGCAGGAACACGCCGACCATCTGCCGCTTCACCCCCGCCGGATTGGACAGGGGACCGAGCAGGTTGAAGATGGTGCGGGTGCCGAGCTCGACGCGTGTGGGGCCGACATGTTTCATCGCCGGATGGTGTGCGGGGGCGAACATGAAGCCGACGCCTGCCTCACGAATGCAACGGCCGATGAACTCGGGCGAGAGGTCGATCTTGACGCCGAGCGCGATCAGGACATCGGCCGCACCGGTCAGCGAGGACAGGCCGCGATTGCCGTGCTTGGCGACCGGCACGCCACTGGCCGCAATGACGAAGGCTGATCCTGTCGAGATGTTGACCGAGTGCGAATTATCGCCGCCGGTGCCGACGATGTCGATGGCGCCGTCAGGGGCATCGACGCGCAGCATCTTGGCACGCATCGTGGCGACGGCGCCTGAAATCTCGCTGACCGTCTCGCCGCGCACGCGCAGCGCCATCAGGAAGCCGCCGATCTGCCCTGGGGTCGCATCGCCCGACATGATGATGTCGAAGGCCTCGCACGCCTCCTCGAAGGACAGGGCGGTGCCGGTCGCGACCTTGGCGATATGGGTTTTCAGCGCGCTCATCTTGTCGAGGCTTGGGCAACGGCGGCCTGGTCGATGCGGACATCGTATTGCGTCTGCAACTGCGCCACCAATTGGTCGAGCAGGTCGTCGGACATGCCGGAGGTGAATGATTTCTGCGCGTCGTCCGGCACCGAGCTGGCGTCGGCGCCGGCCGGTTCGAACACTTCGGCGACCTTGAACAGGATCTGGCCGTCGCCGGTGGGCGAGGGGATCAAGCCGGTGCCGCCTTCGCCGACGCCGAACATCACGGCGGCGCCCTCCTTGCCGAAATCGGCATCATCGGCTTCGCGCTTCAGGCCGCGCTTGGTCTGCTTTTCCAGCTTGAGTTCACTGGCGATGACATCGAGCGTGGCGCCGGCCTTGAGCCGCTTCTCGAGTTCGTCCGCCTTGGCGGCGAGCCGCTTGGTGGTCTCGGCAGCCGTCCAGTCGGCGACCACCCTCTGGCGCACCTCATCAAGAGTGCGGTCGCGAGCCGGTGTGATCGAACCAACCTCATAGAAGACGAAGCCGTTGTCCGCCGTGGTCAGCGCTTCGTTTTCGGTGTTGGGTTCGGCATCAAAGACGGCCTTGATCAGCGACGGCGATTCCGGCAGGTCCTTGACGATGGTGCCATCGGGCCTCAGGCCATTGCGATCGATGGCGTCGATGGTGATGTCCTTGAGCTTCAATTTGGCGGCCGCGTCGGCCAGCGAACTGCCCGATGCACGGGTGTCCTCATAATTGTCGTGCACATCCAAAAGGATGCGGCTTGCCTCACCCAGCGCCAGGTCCTTGCGGATCTGGTCGGACACTTCGGCAAGCGGCTTCACCACCTCGGGCTTGATCTCGGTCACGCGCAGCAGCACTGGACCGAAGGTGCCCTGAACGACCTGGCTGACTTCATTGGCATTGAGCGCGAAGGCGGCATCGGCAACCGCCTTGTCGGCGATCTTGTCCTTGGCGAGCGTGCCAAGCAGGATATCGGCCGGGGTCTTGCCTTCGGCGGTCACCAGCTTGTCGAAGGTGGCACCTGCCTTGAGCGAATCGAGCGCTGCCTTCGCGGCATCCGGCGTCTTGAACACAAGCTGCTCGATGGTGCGCATTTCGGGTGTGGTGTAGCGCGCCTTGTTCTTGTTGTAGTCGTCACTGACCTGCTGGTCGGTGACCGCGGTCGTATCCATGATGTCCACCGGTTCCAGGCGGACATAGGAGAATTTGCGGTACTCAGGTGCGGCGTAGGTTTTCTTGTTGGCCTCGAAATAAGCCTGGAGCACGCTGTCGCTCGGCGCCTCGATCGGCTCGACCAGCGTCTTTGGCAATGTCAGATAGTCGACGGTGCGGTCTTCGCCGCGGTAGAGCGCGACCGCCTTGAAGAACGTGTCGGGGGCTTTGAGGCCGTCCGAGACAGCCTCGACGATCTGCTGGCGCACCGCCACCTGGGCGCGGTTCTTCAGGTAATCCTCGGGCCGCATGCCGACCTCGTGCAGCATGTAGTCGAATGTCCGCCGGTCGAACTGACCGCCAGGGCCCTTGAACGCCGGATCTTCGCGGGTGAGTTCAGCCAGCCGGTCCTTGGAGAGGCCGAGGCCCAGCTTGCGTGCCTGTTCGTCGAGAACGGCACCGGAGACGAGTTGCGCCAGCACCTGATTGTCGATGCCGAGCGCCTTTGCCTGTTCATGAGTGAGGCGCTGACCGAACTGCTGCGACATGACGGCGAGCTGGCGGTCATAGGCAAGGCGGTATTCGTTGATCGATACCTTGGTTCCACCAGCGGTTATCACCGAATCGTGGCCCGCAAAGCCGCCCATGAGCTTTCCGGAGATGCCCCAGGCAGCGAAACTGACCACCAGCAGCGAAAGCAGCGTCTTCGCGACCCAGGTACCTGCCGCGCTTCTCAATATACCAAGCATGGTTACTTCCGATTTATGCGCATTTTCGCATGCGCCGAGTCTGAAACAAGCGCAATAGCGCCCTTCCGGTCCACTGTCGATTGCTTTGTGGCCTGATTTTGGTAGTGAGGGCCAGAGCCTGATATCGCCCGGAGAAGCACACCATGACGCCAGGAATTCGCCCGCTTGTCGCCGGCAACTGGAAAATGAACGGCACCAGCGCCTCGCTGAACGAACTCAGGATGATCGGCAACGGTTTCATGAGCGGGCTCGACGCCGAGACCGAAGCACTGGTCTGTGTTCCCGCGACGCTGCTTTCCCATGCGGCGGAGATCCTGTCGCGCACGCCTGTCCATGCCGGCGGTGAGGACTGCCACCCCAAGGAAAGCGGCGCCTATACCGGCTGCATCTCGGCGGAGATGCTGAAGGACGCGGGCGCGAGCCATGTCATTGTCGGTCACTCCGAATGCCGCGAACAACGCGGCGAGGACGATGCGACGGTCCAGGCCAAGGCCACCGCGGCCTGGCGTGCCGGACTGGTGGCCATCGTATGCATCGGCGAGACGCAGCAGCAGCGTGAAGCCGGCGCCACGCTGGAGGTGCTTTCGCGCCAGGTTGAAGGCTCGGTGCCGCCGAGCGCCACGCCGTCCAATACCATTATCGCCTACGAGCCGGTGTGGGCGATCGGCACCGGCCTGACGCCAACGGCGGCCGATGTGGCCGAGGCGCATGCGCATATCCGCGAAAAGCTGTCGGAAAAGCTGGGGACCGCCGCTGCCAGGATGCGCATTCTCTATGGCGGCTCGGTCAAGCCGTCCAACGCGGTCGAACTGCTGGGCGTCAGGAACGTCGATGGCGCGCTGGTCGGCGGCGCCAGCCTGAAAGCGGCTGATTTCCTGGGTATCGCCGAAGCCTATCGCAGCATTGCAGGCTGAGATCCACGACGATTGGCGGGTCCCATCTCGTCCAAATTCGTTGCAAAGGGCACGTTGCTTCCCATATTCCGGCCACGGGCTTGGAAATGCCGTGAAAGCATTGTATTGAGCCGCCTCCAATTCACCGGTCGTGTCCGCGGCCGGGCAAGGCCTTGCCAGGATAAACTATGCAAACCGTACTGATCGTCATCCATCTCATGGTCGTGCTCGCCCTTGTCGGCGTGGTGCTGCTGCAGCGTTCCGAAGGCGGCGGCCTCGGCATTGGTGGCGGGTCGGGCTTCATGACGGCGCGCGGCGCGGCCAACGCGTTGACCCGGGCGACGGCGATCCTGGCGGCAGCGTTCTTCGTGACGTCGCTGACCTTGTCGATCATTGCCCGCTACGGCGAGAAGCCGATCGACATTCTCGACCGGGTTCCCGTGACCTCGGACGGCGCCGGCAAGGGCGTGCTCAACCAACTGCCCGGCACCACCACCCCGGCTCCCGCCGGCACCACCACGCCGACGCCGCCATCCGGAAACGACGCCGCGGCAAAGCCTCCGGCAACGGCCCCGGCCACTGCCCCCGCCGCAGGCTCAACGCCGCCGGCCACCAACGGAACCACCAACACAGCGCCGGCGGCGCCCCAGGTTCCGAACCAGTAAACCTCGACGTTTCCAAACCGCGATCTGTGATCGTTTGAACACAGTCGCGGCAAATGCTGCGCGATCACGAAGATTCGACGGGCAGCAGTGCGGTCTCGCGCTTGAGGCATCCGCGCTTATTCGACTATAGATTGCACGCGGCATTTTCGGCGTCCTTGGGGGACGCCGGGCGACGCCGTGGGCAACAAGCATTGAACGATCGGATCTTCGCCATGCAGCTTCGCAGCTTCATTTTCCTGGGACTTTGCGCCGCAATCGGCATGAGTTCCCCGGCCTTCGCCGCCATGCCGGCAAACATGGCCGCACAACAGCCGGTGTCGCTTGAGAAAACCGACGCCATCCCCGTCGCGGCCAAAAGCGATGCGGCGCAGTTGAAGCTTCTCAAGAAGAAGAAAAACCCGACGCCGGACGATCTTGCCCAGATCAAGAAGATCGAGGCCAAGATCGTTGCCGACAAGGAGAACGCCAAGGCCAAGGCGCTCGAGGCCAGGAAGCTGGCGATGCGCGAAGCGGCGAAAGCCAGGGCCGATGCCGCACGGCAGGCCTTCCTAGCCCAGAAGGGCAAAAGCGCTCCGGCGGCTGAAGTGGCCGAGGCCAACACAGCCAAGAAGACCACCAAGATCATCGAACCGATTGAACCCGTCACGCCGATCCAATCGGCTGAGCCTATCCCGGCCGAAGCGATGAATGTCGCTTTGACCGGCAACAATGGCGAACTGCGCAGCGAGGTCGTCGGCGGCCAGAAGCAGTCGAGTGGCGGCCTGTTCGCCGGCCTGTTCGGTGGAACTTCATCGGGCTCATCGATCAGCTATCTGCCCGAGACCCGCGCGCTCGATTCGGCACTTGCCCAGAGAAACGCCAAGAAGCCGTTCAAGGTGAAGCCGGAATTCGTGCCTCAGGACGTGGAATTTACGGGCTATGATGCCGGCACGATCGTCATCGACACCAGCGCTCGCCGGCTCTATCTCGTCGAATCGTCCACGACCGCGCGTCGCTATGCCATCGCGGTCGGCCGCGAAGGCCTGCAGTTCAAGGGCACGGTCGCGGTCGGCGACAAGCAGGAATGGCCGCGCTGGATCCCGACACTCGACATGCAGAAGCGCGAGCCAAAGCACTACGGCCAGTACAAGGACGGCATGGCCGGCGGCGGACAGAACCCGCTCGGTGCCCGCGCCATTTATCTCTATGACGGCAAGAAGGACACGCATCTGCGTATTCACGGCACCATCGCGCCGCAGTCTATCGGCACCAGCGCCTCCAATGGCTGCTTCCGTATGATGAACGAGCACGTCATGGATCTCTACAGCCGCGTCCGGGTCGGCACCAAGGTCGTCATCATCTGACGTTTCCATCATCATGCCGAAAGGGCCGGCTCAGCCGGCCCTTTTGTTTTGCTTGGAGCGGTTCAACGTTTGATAGAATCGCCGACCTGCTCTAAGTCTTTGTTTTTACGCCAATTCCGGACGGAAGGTCTCGATCAAAACCCGTTTTGGTCGGGATCCTGTCCAAAAAACCGGATTCCATTTTAGGGATCATGGTCCGAGCGCCTTCTTGGGAAAAAGCCTTCGCGGCGGTTTTTTCTCTGGCGGAATCAATCCGGCCGCGTTAAGCGATGACTCCCATGGCGCGATATGTATTCATCACAGGCGGCGTGGTTTCCTCACTTGGAAAAGGCATTGCCGCAGCGGCCCTTGGGGCTCTCCTGCAGGCGCGAGGCTATCGCGCTCGCATCAAAAAACTCGATCCCTACCTCAATGTCGACCCCGGCACGATGTCGCCGTACCAGCATGGCGAGGTGTTCGTCACCGATGACGGTGCCGAAACCGATCTCGATCTTGGTCATTACGAGCGCTTCACCGGCCGTTCCGCCAATCAGCAGGACAACATCACGACCGGGCGTATCTATAAGAACATCATCGAGCGCGAGCGGCGTGGCGACTATCTCGGCGCGACCGTGCAGGTCATCCCGCACGTTACCGACGAGATCAAGAACTTCGTCCTCGACGGCAATGACGACTATGATTTCGTGCTGTGCGAGATCGGCGGCACGGTCGGCGACATCGAGGCGATGCCGTTTCTCGAGGCAATCCGCCAGCTCGGCAACGATCTGCCGCGCAACAATGCCGTCTACGTGCATCTGACCTTGATGCCCTATATCCCGACAGCAGGTGAGCTGAAGACCAAGCCGACCCAGCATTCGGTCAAGGAATTGCGCGGCATTGGCATTGCGCCCGACATACTTCTGGTGCGCGCCGACCGCGCCATTCCCAAGGAAGAGCGCCGCAAGCTGTCGCTGTTCTGCAATGTCAGGGAGAGCGCCGTCATCCAGGCGCTCGACGTGCCGCACATCTACGACGTGCCTATGGCCTACCATAAGGAAGGTCTCGATTCGGAAGTGCTGGCCGCCTTCGGCATCGACCCGGCGCCCAAGCCGCGCATGGAACCGTGGCAGGCTGTCTCCAACCGCATCCACAATCCGGAGGGCGAGGTCACCATCGCCATCGTCGGCAAGTATACCGGCCTCAAGGATGCCTACAAATCGCTGATCGAGGCGCTCTCGCATGGCGGGTTGGCCAACCACGTCAAGGTCAAGCTCGACTGGATCGAATCGGAAATCTTCGAAAAGGAAGACCCGGCGCCTTGGCTTGAGAAGGTGCACGGTATCCTGGTGCCCGGCGGCTTCGGCGAACGCGGCTCGGAGGGCAAGATCCTGGCGGCGAAATTCGCGCGTGAGCGCAAGGTGCCATATTTCGGCATCTGCTTCGGCATGCAGATGGCCTGCATCGAGGCGGCGCGATCCCTGGCCGGCGTCGAACATGCCTCCTCGACCGAGTTCGGCCCGACCAAGGAACCGGTCGTCGGTTTGATGACCGAATGGCTGAAGGGCAACATGTTGGAAAAGCGCCGGGCGACCGGCGATCTCGGCGGCACCATGCGGCTCGGCGCCTATCAGGCCGAACTCGCCAAGGGCTCGAAGATCGCCGACATCTATGGCGACACCCAGATTTCCGAACGTCACCGGCACCGCTATGAGGTCAATATCGACTACAAGCAGCGCCTTGAGGATTGCGGGCTGGTCTTTGCCGGCATGTCGCCTGACGGCGTGTTGCCTGAGACGGTCGAGTATCCCGACCATCCCTGGTTCATCGGCGTGCAGTATCACCCCGAGCTGAAGAGCCGGCCGCTCGATCCGCATCCGCTGTTCGCCAGCTTCATCGAGGCGGCGGTGGAGCAGAGCCGGCTGGTCTGACTGATTCCATGCGGACCTATGTCGCGCTCCTCTACAGCATCATCCTGGGAGAGGGGCGGCGGGTCGTCATGTCCGACCTCAAGGCGATGGCGGAAGGCATCGGCCTAAAGAATGTCCGCACCTTGGTGGCGACCGGCAACCTGGTGTTCGAGAGTGAAAAGATTTCGGTCGCCACGCTTGAGACACGCCTTGAGGTCGCCTTCGAAAAGGCCTTTGGCCGCCACGTCGACATCATTGTCCGCAGTGCCGGGGATTGGCTGACACTCGCAACCAGCAATCCATTCCCGGCTGACTCGGTGGAAGCCGGCGACCAGGTCGCGGTGCGCGTAATGCGCAAGCCTGTAGCCGGAGATGCCATATCGGGTCTTCAGACCCGTGCCGCCGGGGACGAAAAGGTGCTTCTGGTCGGTGGCGACATATGGCTTGTGTTTTCGCGCGAGAGGCCAAGTTCGCGCCTGCTTGCGGCCGCCAATCACAAGCGCCTCGGCATTGGCACCTCGCGTAACTGGAATACGGTGCGCAAGCTGGCTGAAATGGTCGCAGAATAGAGCGGGGCGGCTCGAGGCCGCCCCGGTTTCAATCCATCATGCTTTGGCCGTCTTGGCGCCTGCGCCCACGGCCGCGGTCCGCAGCACGTAGTAGATGACGCCGGCGATCGCCACGCCGAAGAACCAGCCATAGACGCCCCACCAGGACGGCAGCCAGTTGGTGAAGTTCGGCAGGATCGAGGAGAAGACGGCGCCGATCCCGGCGGCGATGAAGGCATTGACGTGCCAGCCGCCCTGGAAGCGGAATTCGCCGTCCTCGCGGTAGAGTGCCTCGACGTCGACCTCGCCCTTCCGGATCAGGTAGTAATCGACCATCATGACGCCGAAGATCGGTCCCATCGTCGCGCCGATGATGTTGACGAAGGACGCGGCGCTGCCTTCCCACGGCGCGAAGGGATAGAGCACGAGCGCGATCAGCGCGGCGATGTAGCCACCCTTCTTGAAGTCGATCTGACGCGGGAAGACGTTGGAGAAGTCGAACGCGGGTGAGACGAAGTTGGCCACCACGTTGATTCCCAAGGTCGCCACCGCGAAGGTCAAGGCCGCAAGGGCAGCCAGGAACCAGCTGTCGAACTTGGCCGAGATCTGGTCGGGATGCAGCAGCACTTCATGGTAGACGTCGTAGGCGGCGATGGTGGTGACGCCGGCGACCAGCGAGAACAGGATGAGGTTGACCGGCAGGCCCCAGATATTGCCCTTGCGCAGCGCTGCCTGGTCGGGCGCATAGCGGGCGAAATCGCAGAAATTGAGATAGAGCGCCGAAAAATACGTCACCCATATCGCCGCCACCGCGAATAGCGACGTCCACGAGCCCGGGGTTCCAGGCACGCCGGCATCCTTGGTCTTCTCCAGAAGCACGTCCATCGGTATGTCGCTGGTGAAGGCGAAGGTTCCGGATTTGACGCAGAGATAAATGGCCAGGAGCAGCATCATCACCCAGACGGCGGGTCCTGCCCAATCCTGGAAGCGGCGCACCGTTTCCATGCCTTTCTGGATGATCAGCAGTTGCAGGGCCCATATGACCACGAAGCAGATCACCTCCAGGCCGGAATGGCCGAGGAAATGGGTGTTGGCGTTGAAATCGGCGAACCATTGCGAGCGGATGAGCAATGCGACGATGGCGCCGGAGGCGGCGGCAGTCTGCGCGCCATACCAGAAGCAGGCGACGATGGCGCGCACCAGTGCCGGAATGTTGGCGCCCCAGATGCCGAAGGAGGCTCGGGCCAGCACGGGGTAGGGCACACCGGTTTTCACACCGGCATAGCCGACCATGTTCATCAATGCGTAGATGATCAGCGAGCCGATGCCGATGGCGATGATGAAATTGACGAAGCCGCCGCAGAACAGAAAAAGGCTGGCGGCGAGGTAGTAGCCCCACAGGCTATGGACGTCCGAGGTCCAGACATTGAAGATCGAGAATGGTCCCCAGTTTCGAACCTTGGCGGGAGCGAGATCTTCATTATAAAGGTCAGGCGATGCGCCTTGTATCGTCATTGCAATATCCCCTTCTTGCAGCACGCGCCCTCACGCGTTGACCGCAGAGGTTACGCCTGACGCAGGGGAACCGACAAGCAACCGATTTGCCGGCTTTGGCCTTAAAGATATTCAATGCGAACCGCGATTATCGACAGACGGTAATGGTGAGCCGCTTTGGAAAAGCGCCCGTCTGTCGATTCGAATTTTCGATCCACCGCGTCAGGCTGGATGAATCCGCCCTGCCAACTTCTGCCGGCAAGAGCGGCAGCCTAGGCGATGGCCATCACCCGCTTGTGGTCCTCGACTTCGGAAAGCAGCCAGTCCTGAAACATGCCGGTACCCGGCTTGTTGCCGATACTGCGGCGCTGATGCAGGTAGATGCCGGCCGGATAGGTATGGCGGGCGCCGAATGGGGCGACCAGCTTGCCTTGCTGAAGCAAATCCTGCGCCATCATGGTGTCGGCAAGCGCTATTCCAGCGCCATTGATGGCCTCGCGCATGATCAGCGTGCAGTCATCCAGCGTCGTGCTGGATTTCGGCGTGGTGTCCAAAACGCCTTCCTGCTCCAGCCAGCGCTTCCATCGCATGGTCTCGCATTCGTGGATCAGGTGGTGATTGACCAGATCTGCGGGCGACAGTAGCGGCATCGGCCCTTCAAGCAACGAGGGTGCACAGACCGGCGTCAGAACCAGCGGGATCAGAAGCGTCAGCGCCGGGCCGGCCTTGTAGACGAACTCGTCGACAATGGCCAAATCGAAATTGGCCCGCTTGCCCGATGTCGAGATCTCCAGATCCACGGTCGGATGCTGCCGGCGAAAATTCGGCAACCGGTCGGCCAGCCAAAGGTTCAGGACAGCCGGCACGCACAGGACCCGGACACGCTGGGTCCTGCCGTGGCTCGGGCCGTCGGCGAGACTGACATCGTCGGTGGCGCGCCAGATGGCCTCGAACGCCTCCGAGAGGCTGCGCGCATAGTATGAGCCCCGGATGGTCGGTGTTATCTGGCGAAAGCCGCGCTCGAACAGGTCCTGACCGAGATTGCGTTCGAGTGCTCGGATGTGGCGGCTGATCGCCGAGGGCGTCAAATGCAGCTCCTCCGCCGCATCCTTGATGCTGCCGAGACGTGCTGCGGCCTCGAAAGCGCGCATGCCGTTGAGTGAGGGTAGGGCCATTGGCCGATCATGAATTGTCAGTTGAGTTTTTGTCAATCGACATGGACAAAATTGGCGTTTGATCGCTTGGCCCGTTCAGGGATACCCAAGAGGCAAGAGCAACTAAGTCGTCTTACGAAAACGGCTATTCGGGAACTTCGGCACCATTCCACCAACGGCGGCGACCGGTTTGACCGGCTTCCACCGGTGGCGGGCGAAGCATTGCACGAGCTGCAAGCGACGCCTCGGCCAAAGCCCCGCAATGAGGAGAACGCCCGCCTATGCCTCAATCGCCAGTGCCGGTCTTTGAAACGGCGGACGAGATTTCCGCGGAAACCTCCGTCGTCGTGATCTTGCAGACTGCCCAGACGGGTTTTGGCCCTCGGGCGGCGGCACTGGACACGGAAATGAGCGGGATACTCTCCCGAGCCTGTTCCGATGCAGCCGTACTGGCTGAATCCGGCACTTGCATCGATGTCATCGCCCCTAAAGCGGTATCGGCCCGGCGCGTGATTGTCCTTGCCCTGGGCAAGGCCGAGGCCGTCACCGCGCTCTCCCTGACGCGTGCCGGCGGCCTCTTGGCCGCGCATCTGGAAGGCAAAGGGGAATGCGCGGCTACCCTGGTCCTGGATCCCATTGCAGGCATAGGTCTGACGGGAGCGGAAATCCTGGCAAGGGTCGCGCTTGGCATGCGGCTGCGGCGCTATCGTTTCGACATGCGCAACCGGCGCGCGGGAGCGGGGGCCGATCGGACCCTGCGGGTACAACTGGTCGGGGCCGGCGGTCCGGCGCTGAATTCGGCGCTGGCGCGGATCAATGCGATCGCGGATGGCGTCGAATATGCGCGTACTCTGGTCAACCTGCCGCCGAACCATCTCCATCCCGACAATTTCCACGATCATCTGGAGCCGTTGCGCGAAGCTGGCATCGACGTCGAGATACTCGATACGGCAAGGCTCGGGGAACTCGGCATGAACGCGATCCTGGCTGTGGGATCAGGCTCGGTGCGTCCCCCGCGCGTCGCGGTCCTGCGCTATCGCGGCAAGGGTGCCCCCGCACAACCGCTGGCCTTCGTCGGCAAGGGTGTCTGTTTTGACTCCGGCGGCCTCTGCATCAAGCGCGGCGAGCAGATGTTCGATATGAAGGCTGACATGGGCGGCGCGGCCGCGGTGGTCGGCCTGCTGATCGCGCTCGCCCGGCAAGGCAGTCCGGTGCACGTGGTCGGCGTGCTCGGCATCGCCGAGAATATGCCGTCGGGCACCGCGCTGAAGCCGCGCGACATCATCACGACAGCGTCCGGCCAAACCGTGGAAGTGTTCGACACGGATGCGGAAGGACGCCTGATCCTGGCCGACTGCCTCTACTATGCCGCCTCGCGCTTCAACCCGTCGGTGATCGTCGACCTCGCCACTTTGACCTATTCGGTGATGCGCGGTCTCGGATCGGTATTCGCCGGCCTCTTCAGCACCGACGACGCCATCGCCTCGCGGATGATCGCGGCCGGAGAAGCGGTCGGCGAGCGGTTTTGGCAGCTGCCACTCGACCGGGCTTACGACGAGGGGCTGCAATCGCCGTTTGCGGACCTGCGGCATCACGCCAAGGACATGGAAGACGGTGACGCTCCCTACGCCGCGGCATTCCTGCGTCACTTCACCGAGGATCGGCCCTGGGTGCATCTCGACATTGCCGGCAAGGAACTGGCCGATGCGGATCGCCCCCTTGGCAGGCAAGGCGCCACGGCATTCGGCGTGCAGATGCTGGAAGAATGGGTTCAGGCCAGCCGGGTCACGAACTAGGACAAAGCAACATGTCTTCAATCACGCATGGAGCGGGGATGTCATCGGAAATCGCCACCAGGGAAGGGCGGGCCGGCTTTGGCGACTACGAAACCTGGTATCGGGTCAGCGGCGAACTCGACGCCGACAAGGCTCCGGTCGTCATCCTGCATGGCGGGCCGGGTGCCGCCCACAACTACGTCGATGCGTACAAGCTTCTTGCCCGAACGGGCCGTGCCGTCATCCACTACGACCAATTGGGCTGTGGCAATTCCACCTTGCTGCCTGACAGAGGCGCCGATTTCTGGACGCCCAGGCTGTTCATCGATGAACTTGAAAACCTCGTCGACCATCTCGGCATCCGCGGCGGCTTCCACGTGCTCGGACAGAGCTGGGGCGGCATGTTGGGCGCTGAATATGGGGTGACGCGGCCAAAGGGTCTGAAGTCGCTGACCATCGCCAACTCACCGGCTTCCATGAAGCTGTGGGTGGAAGAGGCCAACCGGTTGCGCGCCGCCCTGCCGAGCGATGTGCAGGAGACACTGGCAAGGCACGAACAGGCCGGCACGACGGACGATCCGGCCTATCAAGAGGCGACGATGGTGTTCTACGAGCGGCATGTCTGCCGGGTCGTTCCGTTCCCGCCCGAGGTGACGGAAACCTTCGCCCAGGTCGTACGCAATCCGACCGTCTATCATCTGATGAATGGTCCGAACGAATTCCACGTCATCGGAACGCTGAAGAGCTGGAGCATCATCGACCGATTGCCCGCCATCGATGTTCCCACGCTGATCATTTCCGGCCGTTACGACGAAGCCACGCCCGCGACCGTGCAGCCCTTCAAGGACGGCATCAAGGGATCGCGCTGGCAGGTATTCGAGCATTCCAGCCATATGCCGCATGTCGAAGAGCAGGATCTATGCATGCGGGTGGTGGGAGACTTCCTGGACGACAACGACAACTGAGAAAAGGGGAACTACGACATGAAGAAACTGCTTCTCGCGGCATCGGCCGCGGCATTGCTGGCCGGCATGTGGCTGGCTCCGGCGCAGGCCGAGTACCTCAAGGAACATCGCGGCGGCACCATTCGCCTGCTGGCGCGCTCGGCGGCCGGAACGCTCGATCCGCACATCAATTACACCGACCAGGGCTGGCAAATGTATCAGCCGATCTATGACGGGCTGGTCGCCTTCCGCAAGGCCGAGGGCATGGACGGCTTCACCATCGTCCCCGATCTCGCCGAGGCGCTGCCGCAGGTCAGCAATGACGGCAAGACGTTTACCTTCAAACTGCGCAAGGGCATCAAGTTCTCCGACGGCAAGGATCTCGGTGTGAAGGACGTCGTTGCTTCCTTCCAGCGCATCTTCAAGGTCTCCGGACCGACGTCCGGAACCTTCTATGCTGGCATCGTCGGTGCCGACAAATGCCTTGCCGACACCAAGAGCTGCACGCTGGAAGGCGGCGTTGTCGGCGACGAGGCGGCCGGCACGATCACCGTCAACCTGACCAAGCCGGACGCCGAGATTCTCTACAAGTTTGCTTTGCCGCACGCCGTCGTCCTGCCGGCGGACACGCCCGCGGAAGACATGGGCTCCAAGCCCATCCCCAGCACCGGCGCCTACATGATCTCCGCCTTCGACCCCAACAAGGGCATGACGGTGACCCGCAATCCGAACTTCAAGCAATGGAGCGAGGAAGCCCAGCCGGATGGTTATCCGGATGTCGTCCAGTATGATTTCGGCCTCTCCGAGGAAGCCGCCGTGACCGCGATCCAGAACAGCGAAGCCGACTGGATGTTCGACGCGCTGCCGAGCGACCGCCTTGGCGAACTCGGCACCAAGGCCATGGACCAGTTGCACATCTCGCCGCTTTCGGCGTGGTGGTATGCGCCGCTCAACAATCGTCTGGCGCCGTTCGACAACGAAA
Source organism: Mesorhizobium sp. M8A.F.Ca.ET.218.01.1.1 (assembly GCF_004791165.1). GTDB lineage: Bacteria > Pseudomonadota > Alphaproteobacteria > Rhizobiales > Rhizobiaceae > Mesorhizobium. Next base: position 356,983 of record NZ_SRUZ01000004.1, read on the forward strand.
AGGCGCGTCAGGCCGTTGCCTATGCGATCGACCGCAACACGCTGGTCAAGCTGTTCGGCGGCAAGGTGCTCGCCTCGCCGGTATGCCAGGTTCTGCCTCCGGATTTCCCTGGCCACGAGGACTACTGCCCCTTCACCAAGAACCCCGGCGCCAAATGGTCGGCGCCTGACCTCGACAAGGCAAAGCAACTCGTCGAGGAATCGGGCACCAAGGGCCAGAAGGTGACCATCATCGTCGAGGACACGGCCATTTCCCGGTCCATCGGCGTCTATCTGCAGAGCGTGCTGACCACCATCGGCTACGTCGCCGACGTAAAGCCGATCTCGTCCAACATCCAGTTCACCTACATCCAGAACACCAACAACAAAGTGCAGATGTCCGTCACCCAGTGGTACAAGGACTATCCTGCGGCCTCGGACTTCCTGAACATCCTGTTCAGCTGTGCCTCGTTCCGCGAGGGTTCGGACGCTTCAATCAACATCGCCGGCTTCTGCGACAAGGATATCGACGCCAAGATGCAGAAGGCATTGGACCTCGGCGTGACCGACCAGAAAGCCGCCGACAAATTGTGGGCTGAAATCGACAAGCAAGTCACGGACAAGGCGCCGGCCGTCGGCCTCTTCACGCCCAAGCGGCTCGACTTCGTCAGCAAACGCGTTGGCAATTTCAAGTTCAACCGGCAGTTCAACTGGATGATCACCCAATCCTGGGTACAGTAATGGCCTTGGTACAGTAATGGCCTGGGTAAAGTAACGAACCGCGGAGGGGCACGTCCGTGTCGAACGAAGCTGTCGCCATGCCGCGCAAGACGCGAGGGCCTTGGGCCGTCGCGTTTGCGAAGCTGGCAACGGACAGGGCCGCCATGGCGTCCCTGGCCGTGTTCCTCCTCATCGTTTTCGCCTGCCTCAGCGCGCCTCTCTACGCGCAATGGGCAGGAACGGACCCATTCGCCTCGACGCTCGACGCCGTCATCCAGATCGACGGCGCCGACGTTCCTGTGATGGAACAATCGACAGAGGGGCTCGGGCTCGGCTACACGCCGCTTGGGCCGACCTGGCGGCTCGGCAATTATTTCCTTGGCGCGGACAGCCAGGGACGCGATGTCATGGCCCGGATGCTCTATGGCGGGCTGAGTTCGCTGCTGATCTCCGGTGCGGCCACTATCTTCACCCTGATCCTCGGCACGGCGGCGGGATTGATCGCGGGGTATTTCGGCGGCGTCACCGACACGGTGCTGTCGCGCTTGCTGGATGTGCTTTGGGCGTTTCCTATCTATCTCCTGGCGATTTCGCTTTCCATCGTCACCATCGCGCAAGGCATCTCGATCGGGCCGATCGAGATCGAGTCCGGCAGTCTGTGGCTGCCGGTCATCATCATCGGTATCGTCTACATACCCTATGTGGCGCGCCCGATACGCGGGCAGGTCCTGTCGCTGCGCCACAGCGAGTTCGTGCTCGCCGCGATCAATCTGGGGGTGCCGGGGCCGCGGATTTTGTGGCGCGATATCCTGCCCAACATCACCACCACGCTGATCGTCTTCGTGCCGCTGATGATGGCACTGAACATGCTGACGGAATCGGCGCTTTCCTTCCTTTCGATCGGCGTGCAACCACCAGCCGCGAGCTGGGGCACCATCATCCAGGACGGCCAGGCGCTGCTTTACACCAGGCCATTGGTGGCGCTGGTACCGGGCCTGGCGATCGCGGTTTCCGTCATGGCGCTCAACGTCTTCGGAGACGGCCTGCGCGATGCGCTCGACCCGCGCTCCAAGGTTCGGCTGGGGCGCGACTGATGATCTATGCCATCCTGCGCCGTTTCGGTCAGATGCTGTTCGTGATGTTCGGCATCTCGGTCATCGTCTTTTTGATCTTCTTCGCGACACCTGGGGCCGACCCTGCGGCGCGCATCGCCGGCCGCAATGCATCGCCCGAGGTGCTGGAGGCGGTGCGCCACAGCTTCGGCTTCGACCGGCCACTCTACGTTCAATATGTGAAAATGATGGAGAAGATCTTCGTCACTGGCGACCTGACCTCCTTCGTCAATCGTGGCTGGAAGGTGGTGCCGGCAGTCATGGATTCGATCCCTGTCACGCTCTCGCTGGTGTTCGGAGCGGCGATTCTGTGGGTGGTTGTCTCCATCGCCATCGGCATCGTCGCCGCCGCCACCCGCGACAGCTGGCTGGACAAGCTGCTGATGGCGTTGGGTCTGCTCGGCATTTCCATGCCAGTCTACTGGCTGGGGGAGGTGATGAACCTGATCACCCAGAGCCGCTACCACGACAGCTGGGCGTTCTCCTGGGTGCCCCCGCTCGGCTACAAGAATTTTTCCGACGATCCGAAAGGCTGGTTCCTGACGCTGGTCATACCTTGGATCACGCTGGCCATTCTCTACATCGGCATCTACGGGCGGGTGTTGCGCGCGGCAATCATCGAATCCATGCAGGAAGACTATATCCGCACGGCCCGGGCCAAGGGCCTGTCGGAGACGCGTATCCTGCTGCGCCACGCCTTGCGCACATCGCTCATCGCCTTCGTCACCCTGTTCGGCCTCGATTTCGGCGCACTGGTGGGCGGCTCGGCCCTGCTGACCGAGGTGGTGTTCGGGCTGCATGGTATCGGCAAGCTCACCTATGACGCGCTGCAGAACCTGGATCTGCCGATGATCATGGCAACGGTGATGTATGCGTCCATGTTCGTGGTCATCGCCAATGCGGTTGTCGATTTCGTCTACATCCTTCTCGATCCGCGCCTGAGGACATCATGATATTGTCGGTGCGCGACCTTAGAGTGTCCTTCCGGACCGACGACGGCCTGGTGAGGGCCATCGATGGCGTTTCCTTCGATCTCGCGGAAAGCGAAATTCTCGGTGTCGTCGGCGAGTCCGGCTCCGGCAAGACAGTGTCGCTGCTGGCGGTGATGGGGCTGATCACCGACCCCAACGCGATCATCGAAGGCTCGATCCGCTACAAGGGCCGCGAGCTGGTTGGACTGCCTCCGCGCGAACTCAGGCGCCTGCGGGGCAACGAGATCGCGATGATCTTCCAGGATCCGATGACGGCTCTGACGCCGGTCTACACGATTGGCTGGCAGATCGCCGAGCAGATCCGTGCCCACCGCAACATCAGCAAATCCAGGGCCATGGAGCGGGTCGAGGAACTGCTGGCGGAGGTGAATTTTCCCAACCCCCACGAAGCGATGTCGCGCTACCCGCACCAGCTCTCCGGCGGCATGCGGCAGCGGGCGGTGATTGCGATGGCGTTGTCCTGCAACCCGGCGCTGCTGGTGGCGGATGAGCCGACCACCGCGCTCGACGTAACGGTGCAGGCCGGAATTCTCGATCTCGTGCGCAAGCTGCGCTCGACACACAAATCGGCCGTCGTCTTCATCACGCATGACATGGGCGTGGTCTCCGAACTCGCCGATCGGGTCATGGTCATGTATGCGGGCCGCATCGTCGAACGCGGCAGCCGCACGGAGTTATTTTCCGACCCGCGACATCCTTATACGCGCGCATTGCTTGGTTCGATCCCGCCGCTGACCGGTGCGAAACCCCGCCGCCTGCCGGCTATTCCCGGGTCACCGCCGTCGCTGCTGCGATTGCCGCAAGGCTGCGCCTTCGGGCCGCGTTGTCCGGTCCGGTACGAGCGTTGTCTAACCGACAAGCCCGATCTTGGCGCCGCCACGCACGCTGCGGCCTGCTTTCGGGTGGCGCAGGTATGAGCGGACCGATGATCGACAAAGACCGTCCAATCCTCGAAACACGCTCGCTCGGCAAGCGCTTCTCGATCGGCACCCGTTTTTCCGCCGAAGGCAGGCGGACCGTTCACGCGGTCGACAATGTCTCGCTGACGGTGCGGCGCGGCGAAACCGTCGGATTGGTCGGGGAGTCCGGATGTGGCAAGTCCACGCTGGCGCGCTGCCTGGTCAGGCTCTACGACATTTCGGACGGTGAGCTTCTGTTCGAAGGCGACGACATCACGTCGAAGTCGCTGCCTGAACTGAGGCCGCTGCGGCGGCGCCTGCAAATGGTGTTCCAGGACCCGTCGGCCTCGCTCAATCCGCGCCGGCGCGTCGGCGATCTCGTGGCCGAACCGCTGCGTATCCATGGCAAGCTTTCATCGCGCGAGATCACCAATCGCGTCGCGGAACTGTTCGACCTCGTTGGATTGTTGCCGGACCATGTCATGCGCTTCCCCCATGAATTCTCGGGCGGGCAGCGCCAGCGTGTCGGCATAGCGCGCGCCATTGCCCTCAATCCCGATCTCGTCGTTCTCGACGAGCCGGTCTCCGCGCTCGACGTGTCCGTACAGGCGCAGATCGTCAACCTGCTTGCCGACCTTCAGGAGAAGCTGGATCTCACCTATGTCTTCATCGCCCACGACCTGTCCGTGGTGCGCCAGGTCTCGACCCGCATCGCGGTCATGTATCTCGGCTCGATCGTGGAGGAGGGACCAGCGGAAGAGGTGTTTTCAGCCCCCGCCCATCCTTACAGCCAGGCGCTGATCTCGGCGGTTCCCGTGGTGGAGACGACGCCCAACGGGATGCGCAAGCGCATTGTCCTCACGGGCGATGTACCGAGCCCGCTCAACCCGCCATCCGGCTGCCGGTTCCATCCCCGATGCCCAATAGCGGCGGAGCGGTGCCGCACAGAGCGGCCTGAGTTGAAAGAGTATAGGCCCGGCCGCAAGGTGGCGTGCCACTTTCCGACGGTATAAGCAAACATCGCGCCTTGTACCCGGACGGCCGCATCCGGTCGGAGAATTCTTCAAAAATTCAGTTGCCCGCATGGAACCAACCGACGTGCGGCGCGTTTGATTGGGTTCGATCGAGCGCATCTCGATCGACGGGAGGAAACAATGGACTACCTGCATTTCTTTTCGCCCGTGCGGATATCGCGCGGGCAGGGGCATCCTGTAGAAGAAGTGGATAGCGTCGCCGAGGCGATGGTTTTCTTGCGCAAATGGCCGACGGGACGACGTGGGCCAGTGTATCAGTGCGCGTTGAATTGCTGTTCGGCCGCCCTGTCGGGCCAGATGTCGGCAGAGGAAGCAAGGAAGGCCTTCACAGGCTTTGCCCGAATTACGCGGCTTCTCGACGACGACATGGCATTGCCGATGGGCGGCGACAGCATGGCGAGCGTACACGCGCTACGGCGCTAGCAGCCCCCAACCCCTTTGTTGCTGGTCCGCGCCCGCTGCGGGGAGCGGCAGTGGTGGTGCTTGCACCTACCCAGGTCATCAGTCGCCAATCGACACAGTCGCCAGGGTCCATCTGCTTGCCGAGGGGCGCCTTGGTGTGTCACGCCGCCATCCGGAAAGCGAGCCGACGTCAGGGTCAGATCACCGCAGATCAGCGACACACGCTGCTCACCGACGGCAAACCTGCGGCTGGAGGCAGCCACTTCGGCATAACCGCGAATGGCTTCATGGCCGCAGAATCCGTCCCTTCCGCCATCGATCACCGCATCGGGCTCAAGCAGCGCTATCATGCCGTCGATCTCGCCGGCATGTTGCAGCGCAGCCATCCCACTCGTTCCCAGGCCGGCCGTACTTTCTTTATCGTGGCCGCTCCGGTGCTCAGGGTCAGCGATTAGTGAGTGTGCAGGCTCCGGATCACCGCATCGTATTCCCAGCACTGAGATCCACGTCACGGCCTTCAAACAAGCAGAAGTTTCTTCAGCACGGAGAAGACTTCCTTGTACGGCAGCTTGGTTGCGCCAGCGACTGCGAACGGAATGAGGGCTGCCGCCGCCACTGGCAGCAGGGTTTTGCGGTTGACCAGCATCGACGACAACTTGCGCGTCAACTCGTACTGCTTCGTAACGTCAATGGGGTCGACTGCTTGCTCGGCTTCTTGCGGATCGGGTGCGGCAATGTTGCTGCCGATCATCTTTCGTTCTGCAGCTCTCTGCTGTGCAGTTGCATGTGCCGCCAGCGCCAGAAGCGTCTTGTCCTTCAGCGTCAAAAGCGGCTTAGAGAAGGCGGAGAGCGGGTAGGCGAAGAATCCAATGACGAGTGCCAGCCAGCACGCCATGATGGTCGTCAGCGTCGTCGCCGATAGCCCGCCTAGCGTCAGGTGCTTCGCGACAGCGGCCGCTACGCCGCAACTGACACCGAACACGAACAGGACATAGGCGTTGGGATAGGCCGCCAGAAAAGAAAGCCCGCCGTTGCCATCGGGATGTGTCGCCACCAGGCGCAAATTAAGCTGCGCGACCGTGCGAAGGAGCTTCGCCCACACGAGATGCCGCCAGACACCGCGAAAGAACAGAAATACGAACAGCGGAATGCTGACCAGCACGCACCACCAGCCGGCGGCCGTGAGTTTGTAGCTGTCAGCGATGACAGTGGCCGCCCATGTAGAGGTCGTGGTTTCGCCGAAGGTAGCGTATGCAATGAGCGCCGATATGGCGGCAAGCGCCAGGCACACAAGCTCTGCCCATTTCGAGTCGCGTTGACGCAGAGCATATGTCAACGCAACTGTCGCATCGCCAACAGATTCGGGCGCGATCAGTGAAGCTCGAGCGAATTGCGCCAGTGTGCGGCGAAGGCCGGTTTCGACATACTGCTCGGCCGCCACGAAAGCGGCGATCGCGATCAGGAACCGAGCCCACGGACCTGGGTCCGTGAGGTAGCGCCACACGGTCGGATCATCGGAAAACAGGGTCGAGAGCGTCAGCAGGAGAGGCGCGCCCCACGCGAGGGAGACGAACAGAAGGACTCGCCTCCCTGTTTTTAGACTTCTGTCATGGAGAAGATTGAGCCGCTGCTGAAGTTCGAAGAACGGGCCGCCGTGAAAGGCGAGAAAATCCAGGCTGATGCCTCCTGCTGGCCTGCTTTCAGTCATGTGCGGGACGGTGCGAGCTTGGTCCCCCATATCAATCCTCGGTCACGGTCCATCGATCTCCGGGATTGAATTGCTTCATGCCGCGCGCGATTTTGTCCGTGGCATCCCCGAGATCTGCCTGATAAACGATGCCATTGCGGTTGACCACGAAGGTGTTTACTCCTGTCTCACCGTACTTGACTGGCCACGCGACCAAGGCAAAGCCCGCGATCATGTTACCGTTGATGACGTAGTCATAGGGTCCCCCGGCGATATTGCTGCCCTGGCTGGTAAGAACCTTAAAGCGGTAGCCGAAGTACCCCTTGTCCTTCGCCTTGTCGAACTGGACGTAGTCGAGATACGGCGCGGCTGGACTGTCGCCCAGGTTCTCATTCTCCGGCCAATAGAGGCCGTCGGCTCTGCCGGGTTTGCTGACGAGCCTCTGGGCATATTCCAGTACCCCATCGCCATCGTGATCCGTGCTGGCGTACTCTTCCTGAGCGTCGACATATCCACGGACGGTTTCGATCGTCTGAATCTCGTTTTCACCTATGCGACGGTTGATGATTTCCTCAACGCCGACAACGGGATCGAAGGCGAACTTGCCGTTATCGGTCTTGTTGATCGGGAAGGGGAACGGCCACATGACTTCGCCGACGTCAATGATGCTCCGGCCGTCTTTCGTCTCGACCGCGATGCGTTTTCCTACACCTTGCTTAATGGCAGCGAGCGTTTCCTCAACCCCTTCGGTCGCTTTCAGACGACCGGCGTTGACGCCGAGGATGGAAGCCAGCTTATCGAGGTCGGATGCGGTCACGGCCTCCTTGAACGCGGCTGTTGCGGCATCGAGCGTGTCGAATTCGGTTGGCGGCTGATTGGCGACCAGAACGGCGAGGTTTGCCTCAGCCGCAAATGCAACCTGGCCAGCCGAAAGGAAAAGTCCCAGCGCGGTAGTGGCTATCAAACGAAATTTCATGCAGCGCGTGTTCAAGCTCATGACAAAAGCTCCATTTGTTCGATCTAGCGATGGCGCCCACGATGTGGGACGCGTGCATGTCCCCCGCCGCCACCAGGACGTCCGCCACGGAGGTGAGCACCGCCGCCCCGCGGTCCGCTGAGTTGCGGCCGGCTTGCGTGATGGCCGCCTCCCATTGCACTACCGCCACGTTTGGAGTGAAGATTGGCAGCGCTGCGGGGGCGGACTTCTCCGAGCCCCGAAGGGCGGCTGGGACGGGCGTCACGTTTTCCCGCCATCGCGTGATGGCCGATTTTGCTGTCCGCATTCGAACGGCTTCCAATCCCGCCCTGATGCGTTCGATCACCCGCTATCTTATTGGCCCTAACGTCCTTGATAGCTGAGGGAGTCACCCTGGAGCGGTCGACATTCGCGGCGTTGGATCGCACGGACTTCGCCTTGGTGCGGATGTCGTTATTGCCGCCCGTTTCGACCCGGTTGCGGATGTTGGTCTTGTCCATGTTTGCGAACTGGTTGTGGTCAAACTTGATCTTGCTGCGGTCGACGTTCTTCCAGTCGACATCATTGAAATTGACTTTGCCGTTTCGATCCATGCCGTTGAAGCAATGGTCGCAATCAATATTGATGTCGTTGCCATCAAATCGACCGCCCCAGACGCCCCATCTGTCCCAATCGACGACCGCTCCAAACACGGCACCGGTCACGAAGCCCGCGAAGTAGGGTGCTGTCGGGTAGTAATAGTTGGGGTAGGGATCCGGATAGTAGCGGATCGGCGCGGTTGCGTAGCCTTCCTCGTAAAGCATTCGCGGCTCGTATTGCGGCACATAGATCTTCTCGGGGTTGGCTGCTTGGATGACGACATTGTCGTTCTGCTGGACGACCGTGACCTTGTCATCGCTCTTGATGATGCCATCCGCGACCGCCTTATCGCGCAAAGTCTGAATGGCGATCAGCAGGTCCTTCTGCTGGTCGGCGACCGCACCGCCGAGTTGCTGCGTCCAGTCGAGGTCATTGCTCATCATCTTGACGATATCGGGGTAGTTCAGGAGGGATATCACGCTGCCGTCCCAATCGTCCTTTGGCTTCAACGAGGAATTTCCCTTGGCCTGCTCTAGAAACCGGGATGCTTCGACGATCTGAAGCGGATAGAGAGAGGCCGAGGTAATCAGCGCCACAAGATCGTCGGGATAAAGAGCGATCCGGGCGACGAGCACTTCCATCTCATCGGCGCTCAGTTGCCCGGGTGCGCTCGCGCCTTGCGGAGCGGCTGCCGCCGTTTGTTCCTGGGCACAGACTACCGCTGGCACACCGGCGATCGCGAACACAAGCATCGTGGTGGCCGTCAAGATAAATTTGCGGATGTTCTTTCGTGGTTGTGTGCCCATCTGGTTCTTGCCTCCTTGGACCAATCCTTCACCGCTTCCCCTCGCAAACTCTCGCCAATGCGATGCTGCTCGAGAAAGGCATGCCGCGCGGACACAATGGTTCATTCGTCGCTCCGTCAGTCCGCGATTGTGCTCTGTATCGCCGAGAGCATCCCCTCGCGCCCTAGCGGCTTCGACAAATAAGCCACTGCGCCGGCGGCAATGCTGCGCTTGCGCATCTCTGGTTGCGGGTTGGCCGTAATCACGATCACTGGAATGTTTTTGTTCCTGGAGCGCATGGCCTCAATTACCTGCAGACCGTTGAGGCCTGGCATATGTAGGTCGAGAAGAACGCAGCTCGGCATAGTAATCTCTAAGCTTTCGAGGAAGGCTTCCCCGGATGAAAACGCGATCGAGTCATAGGAGAGCGAAAATAGGAGACGCTTGAGAGCGCGTCTTACAGAATCGTCGTCATCTACGATCGCTATGATTGGGTTGGCGGTCGCCATCACCGATCTGTACGCCAATTGACCATGGCCGCGTAGTTGGCCTTCGGTCTAACTTGGACGATCAAGCGTTAAAGTGCTCGACGATCCTTACCAGATCGGCAACCGTGCGCACGCCCATCTTGTGCATCATCCGACCACGGTGCACCTTGACCGTTTTCTCGACGATCCCAAGATCACCCGCGATCTGCTTGTTGAAACGTCCAGCCACCACTTGGTCCAATACCTGGCGTTCCCGTGCCGTCAGTCGCGCGACCCGCTTCTTGAGATCTTCCTGATCCTGAAAGTTCCGACGTCTCGCGACGTCCACCAACCTTGCCTGTTCAACGGCAGCGAGCAAGGTTTGAGTATTTACCGGTTTTTCGAGAAAATCCTGCGCGCCCGCCCGCATCGCCCGTACGCTGGCAGGAACATTGCCTTGGCCTGTTAGGAAAACAACCGGCCGGCCGCACGCATCCAGTGCCTCCTGAATCTCGAAGCCGCTCTTCCCCGGTAGATGCAGGTCGACCACCGTGCAACCAGGAAGAAGTGGGTCATGTTCGTCAAGGAATGTTTCGGCGTCGGTGAAAGTCTGAACCTGATATCCGGCAATGGAAAGCACCCGCGAAAGGGCTTTGAGAACCTGGACGTCATCGTCGATCAGGCTGACTTGAAACATCGCATCAGTCATGAGGCACTCCTTCGAAGTGGCAGCGAAAGGATAATGCGGGCACCGGCTAAATATTCGGGATCGAATTCGAGAGCGCCACCATGCGCTTGCGCAATGGAGCGGCAAATTGCCAGGCCCAGTCCCAGTCCGTTGGATTTTGTGCTCACGAACGGCTGGAAGGCACCCTCCATGAACTCGGGCGTCAGTCCGCAGCCATTGTCGGTCACCGTAACCTCACCCGTCCGTCCGTCCGTCCGAACGGCGACCTCGATCATTCGGGCCGATGGCGGCAAATGCGAGGTGGCATCAACGGCATTGACAATAATATTCAGGACTACTTGTTGAAGCTGCGCGGCATTGCCAAGAATCCGAACACTCGAATTCGCCCGTTTGAACGCCACCGCTGTTTGCTTAATTAGAAGTTCACTTTTGACGAGCGCCAGCGTGGCGACAGTAATGTGATTAAGATCAACAGGTTCTAGTGCTACCTCATGCGTCGTCAGCAAGCGCCTGAGCTGACGAATGATTTCCGCTGCACGCTCATCATCCGCGATGATATCCGAAAGAATGTCGCTCACCTCCGTGAGGCTTGGATCGCTGCTTTCGAGCAGCTGTTTGCCGACCTCCGCATTGGCCAGAATAGATGTGAGGGGCTGGTTCAGTTCATGCGCAAACGCGCCCGACAGCTCTCCGAGGAGCGACGTGCGAGACAGGTGTACCAGCTTGGTGTGCCCGGCGTTGACCTCCGCCTCCGCCTTCTTGCGCAGATGGGCTTGTATGCCAAGAGCGACTATCGTGCCAGACTGGAGAAGCAGCATCGCGATCGATACCAGTATCGCGGTTCGATGCTCATCCCACAGTGAAGGCGCCCGGAACCGTATCTCGGCGTCAGGCGGCAGCAGGCCAGGATCGATCAGGAAGCGCCGGATCTCCCTCCAGTCGACGATTGGCCGGATGACCAGGGGGGTGATCTGCGGTAAGTTCGCTTCGCCTGCGATTTGGCGAGTGACAAGGGCGGCAAGCTGCTCGCCTTGCTCTTGGAATGTGCTCATGTAGCCACCCAGGACGCCATGATCGAGGTATGTGTCGTAGACGGCGTAGACTGGCGCAGCCGATACCCGCGCAATCTCTGCCGTGGCATTGCGCGGGACGAAGTTCCGGCCATCCGGATCTTGAAAGATCGTCAGGATGAGGACGGCAGTGTCGGGAGATAGTCTTGCAACAGCATCCGCGAAGCCGTCGAGCCTCAGACCGGACAGATAGCGGATGTCGAAGCCGTCGTACCTGTCGCCAAGATCAGCTCTGGCGGTAGCTTCCCATCGCTTGTCGAACGCCGACGAGCCGGAGATGACAACCGCATGTCTGGCATTCGGCTGCAGGCGGCGCGCCAACGTCATTGTCTGTTTGAGATCGAACCTGGTGACGATACCTTTGACGTCGGGCGGCAATGCCAGCTGGGTGACCGTATCTGCTGCGACAGCCCCGAACAGCAATGGAACTCCCGGAGCGATCTCCCTGCGATGGTCGAGCATGAAGCGCAGTGCCGTGGGGCCGGCGGCAATTGCGACATCCGGTTTCATGTCGCGGTATTTGGCGCTCAGTTGGGCCGCAATGCGAGGGAGATTTCCCGGATCGGGAAAGCGGGCATTGTCGAGATACTCAGAGTAAATTTCGAACTGCGTTGGATCGCGATCGGCAAGGTCTTTGTGGAGTCCACGTGCGATCTCGACCGCCGCAACCTGGGTGCTTTCGTTCTCGTAGACGATCAGGACGCGATGCATCCCACTAGATTCTCGAGCAAAAACTAGGCTTGGCTGGTCAGCAATGCCGATTGCCAACCAGAAAACCATTGACCATCGCCAACATACTTCTCGGCGAATTCGCTTCGCCAAGACAGATGATACCAAAGATCCCATTTCAGCGCACCGCATGTCTGAAAAATCATAGCCGAGGTCGTCCTACTCGGCCAGCGTGTTGCAGTTACAGCGCACTTTCTAACTGTAACCTAGTTCAGCTCATTCAATGTAATTTTCATCGCTGAATTCATCTTTTAGCCGACACGCATATAGACAGCGGTACCACGCTCTGTGAGTCCTAGGTCCCACTATCCTTAACCAGAATTTTCGGAACAATTATGTGAGATCATGGCGAACAACGGAGATAGATCATGTCGAAGAAGCCGTTCAAAGGCGTCATCAAGCTCGACGTCCGAGACTCAAAGGCCGACTGGGAGCCGTACCTGCCACCGCGCGCACCGAAGAATGCGCCGAATGTTCTGATCGTCCTGTACGACGACACCGGTCAGGCAGCATGGTCGCCCTACGGGGGCGCCATCAACATGCCGACCCTGGACAGACTTGCGAAAAGCGGTCTCACCTACTCGCAATGGCACACCACAGCGCTGTGCTCGCCGACGCGCTCCACCTTTCTGACGGGCCGCAATCATCATCTGAACGGCATGTCGTGCATCACCGAGGCATCGAACGGCTTCCCCGGCTGGAGCGGCCGCATACCTGAAGATTGCATGACGATCGGCCAGATGCTGCAGGAAAATGGCTATAGTACCTTCTGGCTGGGCAAGGACCACAACGTGCCCGAGCAGGATATTTGCTCGGGCGGCCCCAAGTCGGAATGGCCGGTGCAGAAAGGTTTCGACCGCTATTATGGTTTCCTCGGTGGCGAAACCAATCAGTGGTATCCCGACCTCGTCGACGACAACAAGTTCATCGACCAGCCGTACAGCCCTGAAGAGGGGTATCACCTCTCCAAGGATCTGGTCGATCAAGCAATGCAGATGATCCGCGACCAGAAGGCTTCCAATCCGTCGAAGCCTTGGTTCACGTGGCTGTGTCCGGGCGCCAACCACGCCCCGCACCACGCGCCGAAGGAATATATCGACAAGTACAAGGGCAAGTTCGACGAAGGCTACGACGCCTATCGCAAATGGGTCCTGCCACGGATGATCGAGAAGGGTCTTCTGCCAAAGGGCACCGCGCTCACGCCGTTCAATCCGCTTCCCGAGGCGGTTGCCAACCCCGGCGACATGGTACGGCCGTGGGACGAGTTGAATGCCGACGAGAAGAAACTGTTCTCGCGCATGGCGGAGGTCTATGCCGGCTTCTCTGAATACACCGACGTCCAGATCGGCCGCTTGATCGACTATCTGGAGCAGAGCGGTCAGCTCGACAACACGATCGTCTTTTATTGCTCCGATAACGGTGCTTCCGGCGAAGGCAGCCCGAATGGTTCGGTCAACGAGAACAAGTTCTTCAACAACTACCCCGACGAACTGTCGGAGAACCTGCAGTATCTCGACGTGCTCGGCGGACCCGAAACCTACAATCATTATCCGACCGGCTGGGCCGCAGCGTTCTCGACGCCTTACCAGATGTTCAAGCGTTATTCCGAATATGCCGGCGGCACCTGCTGTCCGCTGGTTATCTCCTGGCCGAAGGGCATCAAGGCGAAGGGCGAGGTGCGCAACCAGTATCATCATTCGACCGACATCGTGCCAACGATTCTGGAATGTATCGGCATGGAGATGCCTGCTACATATCGCGGCGTGAAGCAGCATCCCCTGTCGGGCGTGTCGATGAAATATAGCTTTGACGCAAAGCCGGACGCCCCAACGAAAAAGAAGCGCCAGTATTACGCGATGCTTGGTTCGCGCGGGATATGGGAAGACGGCTGGAAGGCTGCCGCTCTCCACGCTCCGCTGACGGGCAAAGGCCACTTCGACAAGGACGAGTGGGAGCTTTATCACGTCGACGCGGATCGTTCGGAAGCCAAGAATGTTGCGAAGGAGAATCCCGAAAAGCTCAAGGCGCTCATCAAGGTTTGGTTCGACGAGGCGGACGCCAACAATGTGCTCCCCCTCGACGATCGCAGCGCTGCCGAAGTCCTCGGCATCGAACGGCCCTCCACCGAACCGCCACGCGAACGCTATATGTATTATCCCGACACTTCGCCGGTGCCGGAAGGCGTTGCGGTCAATGTGCGGGGTCGTAGCTACAAGATCCTCGCCGATGTGGAGCTCGGGGACAAATGCGAGGGTGTGATCTTCGCCCATGGCTCACGCTTCGGCGGCCATAGCTTGTTCATCAAGGATATGAAACTGCACTACGTCTACAATTTCCTTGGCATCAAGCCGGAACAGACCTTCGTCTCCAAGCAACTCAAGCCTGGCAAATACACGTTTGGAATGGAGTTCATCCGGGACAAGAAGCCGGGGCCGCACGGCGAGTCGCTTGGCAAGACCACCCTGTACGTCAACGATGAGGTCGTGGCACAGGGCGATATGAAGAGCCAACTCGGCAAGTTCACGCTCTCCGGCGACGGCCTCTGCATCGGCCGGGACAGCGGCGACGCGGTGAGTGAGAAATACAAGTCTCCTGGCCAATTCAAGGGCGGTACGATCAAGTTCGTCGGCGTGACTGTCGAGAAGGGGCAATACCTTGATCTCGAGAAACTGGCGGCGGCGGCCATGGCTGTCGATTAGCCACCGAGTTGCGGACATGGAGGTCGGCGGAAAGGCGCCGTCGACCTCCAGAAGTCTATCCCTAACGACATCAGAACAATCTGAGGCAGCGATGCACCAGAAATGGACTGACGCTCCGCAGTTTCGGAAACGAGCAGATCGATGACCGTTCAAGAGCTAATTAAACTAGGCATCACAGTCAGTCTCGTGGCGCTGGTGTTTGCACTGGGTCTGAAGGCGGCGACAGGCGATCTGCTCTATCTGGTCAAGCGGCCCGGCGAGATGATCCGATCGATCATCTCCATGAACATCATCATGCTGATCTTCGCCGTCGGTGTAGCCTTGCTCTTTCCCCTCGCTATCGAAATCAAGATCGCGCTGATCGCCTTGGCGGTTTCGCCGGTTCCGCCGATCCTCCCAGGCAAGCAGACCAAGGCGGGCGGAACGCAATCATTCGCGCTTAGCCTCCTCATCGTAGCGTCCATCGCGGCGATTGCGCTGGTGCCCATCTCGATCGGGATTGTGGGAAGCATATTTCACGCTGAGTATTACATGCCCCCGACACGCGTGCTGCGGCCCGTTCTCGTGACGGTGATCGCTCCCCTGCTTGCAGGCGTGCTCGTTCGCCGCCTGCTTCCGGCACTGGCGGCGCGAATAGCCGGGCCGATCTCGCTTTTCGCGGTCATCCTCCTCGTGGTCGCAGCTATTCCAGTCGTCTTCACCAGCGGCGTGACCTTCTGGGGGCAGGTCGGCAACGGTGTGATTGTACTCCTGGCACTGTTCACGGCCCTGGGGCTTTTCGTCGGCCACTTGCTTGGCGGGCCAGATCCCGACGATCGAACCGTGCTCGCTCTCGCCACGGGCACCCGTCATCCGGCCGTTGCGATGGCGATCGCAAGCCTGAATTTTCCGGACGAGAAGGCAGCCTTGGCGGTGATGCTTTGGCATCTGGTCATCGGGGCGATCGTGTCTATTCCGTATGTGCGGTGGCGCAGGGCGCTACATGACAAAGCCGCCACCGTCGAATCGGACCGGCAGACGAATAGGGTTGGCCGATGAGTGCCGCAATCCGCCCGCGCGCTTCCGAAAGCAGTCCCGCGGGAAGGGACATGGTGTGGATACCTGCCGGGACGTTCCTGATGGGGTCCGATGCCCACTACCCGGAAGAGGCGCCGGCGCATCGTGTGAAGGTCGACGGCTTCTGGATCGGCCGGTTCGCGGTGACCAACCGGGATTTCGAAAAATTCGTCTCGGAGACCGGCCATGTCACGTTGGCCGAGAAGTCTGCCAATCCGGATGATTATCCTGAAGCGCTACCGGAGATGTTGTCACCGTCCTCGACCGTCTTCCGCAAGCCCGCGGGCCCGGTCGATGTCCGCAATCAGTACAATTGGTGGACCTACGTACCCGGTGCGAACTGGCGCCATCCGCGTGGACCGGCCAGCTCGATCGCCAAGCTCAAGGACCATCCCGTCGTCCATATCGCCTATGAGGATGCCGAGGCGTATGCCCGATGGGCCGGCATGCAGCTGCCGACCGAGGCGGAATGGGAATTCGCTGCTCGCGGTGGGCTGGAAGGCGCCGAGTTCACATGGGGCGACGAACTAACGCCCGGCGGCGTGCACATGGCCAATACGTGGCAGGGCGAATTCCCATATCGCAACACGGTGGAAGACGGCTTCGAATACACAGCGCCTGTGGGCTCCTTTCCAGCAAACGGCTACGGCCTCCACGACATGGCGGGCAATGTCTGGGAATGGACGTCCGACTGGTATCGGGATCACCGCAGGATCGATAGCCCATGCTGCACGGTCTCCAACCCGCGGGGCGGCGACCGTGAGGCGAGCCGGGATCCGCGCGATCCCGCCGCGATACCGCGCAGGGTGACAAAGGGGGGCTCACATCTATGCGCCCCGAACTATTGCAGGCGATATCGGCCAGCGGCACGAATGGCACAGCCGATAGACACCTCGGTCTCGCATCTCGGCTTTCGTCTCATTCGTCGCCTGGATGATTGAAATGGAGGCTGTTCGAGAAACCTTCGCGCAGCTCACCGAGGTCTCGATCCTTCTGATCGACTTTATGGCTCTGCTGATTGTCGTCTACGGGACATTGGAGGCTTTTTGGGGGGCCTGTCGGGCGGCCGTCACTAAACGGCGGCAGCTATATCACCAAATCTGGATGCGCTACGCGCGCTGGCTTGTCGCCGGCCTGACCTTTCAACTCGCCTCGGATATCATCGAGTCGGCCTTGACTCCGAGTTGGGAAGACATCGGGCGTCTGGCGGCGATTGCGGTCGTCCGTACTTTCCTCAACTATTTTCTTGGACGCGACCTCTCGGAGGAGACGGAGCAAGCGATGACCGCAGAAGAGGCAAAGGCGGTTGATCCCAGGTCACCCGGTGCCGAAAAAGGATAGTGCGATGGCAAAACCCTTCCGATTTCTTGCGGGCGTTGCGATGGTAGTTGCCATGCTGCTGCCGGTGCAAGCCCTGGCAGACGATGCTGATCTTGCAAAGCAACTTAGCAATCCGATTGCTTCACTGATCAGCGTACCGTTCCAGTTCAACTACGATTCCGGGTTCGGACCGGACGACGGCTACCGTGCAACGCTCAATATACAGCCGGTGGTTCCGATTTCTCTCAATGACAACTGGAACCTGATCTCGCGAACGATCCTGCCGATCATCACGCAGGATGACATCGCCGGACCGTCGGGCTCGCAATCGGGCCTGGGCGACGTCACCCAGAGCCTCTTCTTCTCGCCCAAGGCGCCGGGACCCGGCGGCGTCATATGGGGGGTCGGGCCGGTGATGCTGTTGCCGACCGCAACCGACGACCTTCTCGGTGGAGGGAAGTGGGGAGCTGGTCCGACAGCCGTGGCCCTCAAGCAGGCCGGCCCTTGGACCTTCGGCATGCTCGCCAACCAGATCTGGTCCTTCGCCGGCGATAGCGATCGCAGCGAAATCAATGCGACCTTTCTGCAGCCCTTCCTCTCTTACACCACCGCCGATGCCTGGACATTCGGCCTCAACACCGAAAGCACCTATGACTGGGCCAGCCACCAATGGTCGGTGCCGATCAACCTGTCCGTCGCGAAGCTTGTGAAGTTCGGCAATCAGCCCGTTAGCCTCAGCGTTGGCACGCGCTACTGGATGACAAGTCCAGAGAGCGGCCCGGAGGGTTGGGGTTTTCGTGGCGTCGTCACATTGCTGTTCCCGAAGTAGCTGAAGGAGTCGAGAGCAATGCTGCAGCGACTTGCCATGGCATTAACCGGACGTAGGGGACCCTTGGTCGAGTTGTCGAGAGCCACGCACCCACAATTCGGCCGGTTACTGAAAGCACTGGCCGCGTCGTTGCTTCTGCTAACAGCGTTGGCTGGTGCCACCTGGGCGCAATCAGATCCGCTGCCGTCCTGGAAAGACGGCCCGGTCAAGGTGGCCATCACGCAGTTCGTCGCCAAGGTCACGCAGGACGGTGGCGCCGATTTCGTCAAGCCGGCTGAGCGTATCGCCGTGTTCGACAATGACGGCACGCTGTGGTCCGAGCAGCCGGTCTATTTCCAGCTTGCCTTCGCGCTCGACCGCATCAAGGCCATGGCCCCCGATCACCCCGAATGGAAGGAAACAGAGCCCTTCAGGTCGGCATTGAAGGGCGATCCGAAAGGCCTCATGGCGTCTGGTGAGAAAGGCCTGATGGAAATCTTGGCTGTGACCCATGCCGGCATGACGACCGAGGACTTTTCCAAGATTGTGGCCGGTTGGCTAGCGAGCGCACGCCATCCGCGCTTCGATCGCCCCTACAATCAGCTTGTCTACGAGCCGCAACTGGAGTTGCTCACCTACCTGCGGGCCAACGGCTTCAAAACCTTCATGGTCTCTGGCGGCGGTGTCGAGTTCATGCGGGTCTTTGCCGAGGAGGCCTATGGTATTCCGCCCGAACAAGTCGTCGGCTCGTCCGGCGTCGTGAAGCTAGAGGACAGGGACGGAAAGCTGGTGCTCGCCAAGGAGGCCAAGGTCGAGTTCGTCGATGATGGTCCGGGCAAGCCTGTCGGGATCAACCGCTTCATCGGGAGGCGGCCGATCCTGGCCTTCGGCAATTCGGACGGCGACCAGCAGATGCTTGAATGGACGGCGGCGGGCGACGGAGCTCGCTTCATTGGACTTGTGCATCACACGGATGCCGAACGTGAATGGGCCTACGACCGCCAGTCCAACATCGGAAAGCTCGACACCGCGCTCGATGAAGGCGTCCGAAGAGGCTGGACCATCGTCGACATGAAGAGTGACTGGCAGACGGTCTATCCGGCGGTGAAATAGATCGGCTGGAAGGTAGAGGCGGGAAGAATCGATCTTGGTGAGGACGGCCAAGATCATTCAAGCTGAAAGGAAGTTGTCATGAGCGAAACGACCAGCAAGGCACCTACCAAGACGAGCCAACTTGTCCGTCCCGAGCGGCTTCCCGTGACGCCGGTCCCACCGATTCCCAAGGTCGACGAATCAAGATCGGATCTGGCCTCCACCAAGTACTCTCATTACCGAACCGAATTGTCCAATCACAGGACCGGCCTTTCGGAGCACCGGACCTCGCTGTCCGAATTCAGAACAGACCTGTCTATCCATCGAACGGACTTGTCGACCGACCGCACCGAGATGTCCATGCGGCGCACCGGCATGTCATTTCAGCGCACGCGCATGAGCGCGGAGCGCACGCTCATGTCGGTGATCCGCACCTCGCTTTCTCTCATCAGTTTCGGGTTCACAATCTATCAGGTGTTCCAGAAGCTGAAGAATGCCGGGACGCTCACCCAGGCTGGCGCACCGCTCAATTTTGGCATTACACTGGTGCTGCTTGGCATCGTCATGCTGATCTTCGGCATATTCTACCACTTGCAGTTCATGATCGGCTTGCGCCATGAGAGAAATGCGATGCGGGCCGAAGAGTTGATCCATGGCGAGAGCCATTTCCCCCCATCGGTCACCTTGATCACAGCCGTGATACTGCTCGTCGTCGGGATAGCTGCAATCGTCAGTATGCTCTTCCAGATCGGTCCGTTCCAGGGATGACGCCCGGCGCGGATAAGGAGGCGAACTGACTGCCCGCCCGGATTGCACGGTCTCGCTCTACATCCGCGCCTATTGGGGCAAGGAACCTGTCCTCGACGGGTCTTGGAAGGCGCCGGCGATTGAATTGGTCCAGCGACTCAGGTTTCATGCGATGTCATCAAGCGCCGCCCAATGTCGGTGACAGTTGAAGCTAGGCCGCGGCTTTGTAATGGGAGAATTTCATGAGCCGAAAGGCAGCCTCGAGAACAGTGCTTCTCTTGTTCGCTATCGTGCTCTTGTCGACTGGTGAAGTATTTTCTCAAGACGCCGATCTCGCAAAGAAGTTATCGAATCCGATCGCCTCGCTCATCAGCGTGCCCTTTCAGTACAACTACGACAGGGGCTATGGGCCTGATGATGGGTCCAGGTCGGTGATCAACATCCAGCCGGTGATCCCAATATCATTGAACGACGATTGGAACTTAATCTCACGCACCGTACTGCCGGTCACGTGGCAGGACGACATCGCTGGCGATTCAGGCAGCCAGTTCGGACTTGGGGATACAGTCCAGAGCCTGTTCTTCTCGCCCAAGGCTCCTGGTCCGGGCGGTCTCGTCTGGGGCGTGGGTCCGGTCCTTCTGCTGCCAACCGGCACTGACGCGATGCTGGGCGGTCAGAAATGGGGAGTTGGCCCGACAGGCGTCGTGCTTAAGCAGTCAGGTCCCTGGACATATGGCATGCTGGCCAACCACATCTGGTCGTTTGCAGGCGACGAGGACAGGAGCGACGTCAACGCAACCTTCCTCCAACCTTTCCTATCATACACCACGGCAGATGCTTGGACGTTCGCTCTTAACACCGAGTCGACTTATGACTGGGTCAAGGAAGACTGGTCGGTGCCGGTCAATTTTACAGTTAGCAAGCTGGTGAAGTTCGGCAGCCAGCCAGTCAGCCTGCAGGCGGGAGTGCGGTACTGGGCTGTTAGCCCGGATGGGGGAGCGGAGGGATTCGGCTTCAGAACAGGCATCACATTCCTGTTTCCGAAGAAATGAATGACCGGGCAAGCACAGTTTCGACGAACCATGAACTGTGAAACCCGCGCGATAGCCGCAAGGCATTGATGACAACATGATTGCCCAGGAGGACGGGACCGGCAAGTTCCTCTCCCCGCCAGTTCTACGAGCTGCAGCGGCGGCCGGGCGGCCGGTGGCCGCCAGCGGTTACGCGATGGGGCCTGTGGCCACCAGGAGCCCGAACAAGAATCTCAGCCGGCTACGCCGTTGTCTCAGTTGCCGTTGCCGCACGCCTAGAAATGCATGACAAGTCCCATTATCGGGCCCTGCTGCACCACGTCGAATTCGAAGCCGTTGTTGCTGTAGTTGACCCCAAGTGCGCGATAGCCGGCAAGAGCCGAAAACCGATCGTTGAACCGGTAGCCCAGCGCGGCCGCAACGTCCCAATCGACATCGGCTCCGCCTGCGCCAACCATGCTCCAACCCGTCAGATAGACTTCGGGTGTGAGCGAGTAATTCGCGCGAAGGCCGACGAGCCCGTCCACCCAAGTCGCCCCGTCGCTGGCAGACACACCGTCAAGGATACCGCCATGAAACCCGATGTCCGTGTTTACAGACCAAACCCTCATGCCGCCCACAATATCGAGATATCCGGCGTCACCCTGGAAGACCGAGTAGCCAGCTCCGATAAGCCCTGAAAATGTCTCGGAGGAGACATCCACATCATTGGCGATGACGCCTCTCGACGTTCCGCGGCCGGTTGATATCTTCACATACATCAGGTCGCCGAAAACGCTGTACCGATCGTGGCGTGCCTCGGCGACGGCCATCGCAGCGAAATCGAGATTCTTCAAGATATCGCCGAAATTCGCATCCAGGTGGACTGTCGGCAGTCCGAATTGCGTCACGTCGCCCGAGAGCCCGGCTGCCCAGAAATACGGGGCAATGGAGTACGTCCAGCCTTGCTCGGTCACCACCGGTTTCAGATCCGGCGTCACGGGCGAGACCATATCGGCGGCGCGCAATGGTTGAGCAAGGAGGACGCCAGACAGAACGGTCACGCCCCAAATGCTCTGCGGATTAAGGTCAGCATGGTTTCCCCTCTGGATGACGGTACAGATCTAGTTTTCTCGGCAACAAGCTACAATCGTGACGGTTCTCCCCCGACCATGCTCGCTAGGGTATTCATACCGGCGACGCACACAAGATACCAAATATTCCTACCCCGATTCTGCTGGATTCGTATCTCCGTTCTCACATGATCTCCCAGTTCCGGCGACCTCATTTAAACTCTCCAAGGTCTATTCGCTTGTTCCTGCGGGCGCTGTGCGAAAGCGGACAGCGATGAGAATATTCTCTCACTTCGCATGTGGAGTATCCCCAGAAGAGCGCAGCCTTACCGCCCACAAAGCCGAAACGCGCGGCGATGGCGGAGACCAATTGCCTGAAACCCCTGAGTACTTTTAACGCAATTTGCAAAATCGCCCAGTTGGCCAAGGGTCCAACAAGGCGGGTGCCTCTGGTCGCGCTTGACGCCGCGAGACGCACGGTAGAGAACGGTGCTTTTACCGCGCCAGCGGTCGATCACCCAGAGTCAGGAGCCGTCACCTTGCCTATTGCATTGTGAAATAGATTATGACTCTAAACCGATTCAAACTAAGTGCAAAAAAAACCGCAGATTACCGGTCGCCGAAGTTGGATAGATCCAGCTCGCCGAAGGAAACGAATAAAATCAGTATGTTGAACAGGCTCGCCATTGCGCCGATGATGGATCGGACGGACACTTAAGCAAAACCAGCCACTTGCGAGATGTCGTGTGCAAAAATCGCACACGAAAGTTCTGCTTCTCTTCTTTTTTCGTTCCCGCGACGGAGCCGCCGACAGTCCCATTCGGACGCTCTTTTGCCGACGATATTGGCCTCTCCGTCGCTGACGTTCGCTGCAATATCCATGGGCATTTATGTCCGATGCGGCGTCCAGTTTGCCTGGGGTTCTTGGAAGCTTTTCGAACTTCTTGGGTCGCTCAGCAGCCCGAACTTCGGGGGTTGATGGGACAAATTGGGACGCAGGTTCGGTAGGCGCGTCGACTTTCTCGCGCAGGCCTCTTTGTCGGAGCCCCACACCAAAGGCACGCTATTCTCGTAGCTGACCGGCGGCTATGCGCCCCATATCGGTCGTCGAGCAAATCCTAGCCGCTTCCCGAAAGCGGACATCCGAGCGAACAGCTGATGCGCTACGTTTGCCAGTTCCCGGCATTGGCACACCAGTCCGCAAGCGGCCTTGCAGGTGGTTTCCTCCGGAGACGATCCGCATTCAACGATCGAGTTTGCCCATTCGACTCTTATTCTTTTCAGCATGTGCTAATATGAAACTGTGCACGGTCGCCGACAGTGTGGCCCGTTCGCAGTTTGGCAACTGCGGCCAATGGTGAGGACATGATCCGCAAGGCGTTTTTTTGGTTGGCTGCGTCTTTACTCGCCGGCGCCATGACCCTGTCCGCGCAAGCTGCCGATAAGGTGGTCAACCTTTACGACTGGTCGGACTACCTGGATCCCACGGTCATCCACGACTTCACCAAGGAAACCGGTATAAAGGTCGTTTACGACGTTTTTGACTCCAACGAGATCCTCGAGACCAAGCTGCTTACCGGCGGCTCCGGCTACGACGTGGTCGTACCAAGCGCCAGTTTCCTGGCCCGCCAGGTCGCGGCCGGCGTCTTCCGCAAGCTTGACAGGTCGAAGCTGCCCAATATTGCCAACATGTGGGACGTCATCGAGCAGCGCACCGCCAAGTACGATCCGGGCAACCAATATTCGGTGAACTACATGTGGGGCACGGTGGGTTTGGGGTACAACACCTCGAAGATCAAAGCTGCACTTGGTGTCGATAGACTCGATAGTTGGGACGTCGTCTTCGATCCCGAGAAGTTGAAGAAGCTTGCCGATTGTGGTGTCTACATGGTCGATTCGCCCACCGAAATCCTGCCCATCACGATGAACTATCTCGGGCTGAACCCCGAGAGCACCTCGCCGGCAGATTTCGACAAAGCCAACGAGGCGTTGATGCGTATCCGGCCCGACATCCGCAAAATCGAGTCATCCGAGTACGTCAACGCTTTGGCTGACGGGGATATTTGCCTCGCGATTGGCTGGTCGGGCGACGTCCTGAAGGCGCGTGATCGCGCCGCTCAAGCCGGTGGCGGCATCACAATTGCCTACTCGATACCTCGGGAAGGCACGGTCATGTGGTTCGACCAGCTGGCAATCCCAAAAGATGCACCGCACGTGGACGAAGCGACTGCCTTCATCAACTACCTGATGAAGCCTGAAGTCGCCGCCAAGAACACGAATTATGTGTTTTTCGCCAATGGCAACACATCTTCACAAAAATTCGTTGCAAGAAGCATTCTTGGCGACCCGGCGATCTATCCTGACGATGCCACGTTGCAGAAGCTTTTCACCGTTTTTCCCTACGATCAGAAGACGCAGCGCGTAGCGACGCGCACCTGGACCAAAATCATCACAGGTCAGTAGGGCGGTTGCGCCTTCCGACGAACAGCTGAATGTTCACGGCTTCGTCAATCCGCAATACCTGCTTTCCGCAGGCCATCCAGCCAGTGCTCCAAGTCCTCCTGGCGGCGATATGGAGAGTCGCGCTTGTAGTCGGATAGAGTGAAACCTGGTTTGCATTCAAGGCATCTGCCCCAGGCCGATCGTGCCTCTTCGGCGCGTCCTAGCTGGCCTAAACACGCAGCCAGATTGGCAAATCCCCGATCATAGTTGTTGTTATCCCAGCGGCGGAACGACCGTAGTGACGCCTCATAGTCGCCGAGTAGATAATGCGTAAAGGCGAGCAGTTCGTGGATATCGCGGTCTTCTAGTGGATTGAGCCGTTGCAGCCGCTCGCCTACCTCGCGAGCCTTTGCGAGCTGACCGTCCCAAAGAGAGATGTAGCCGACCCAGTTGAGTGCCAAAGCATTTGTAGGTCCGAGCACGAGCGCGCGTTGTCCGTGGGTCTCCGCAGTCTCGAAGTCGCCCTTCCATGCATATAGAGCAGCAACAACCGACTCTGCGAGCCCGCTGGCGTCGCCGAGTTCAATCGCTCGCAGGGCCGACTGCATCGCCAACGCCTTGAGACCTCCGTCGGCCCTGAAAGCGGAGAGCGTCGCGTAGGCGTCAGCTAGGCATGCATGCGCCCGCGCCGAATCGGGCTGCCCGCGAAGAGCCAACTTGAAAAACTCAATAGCGGCGATGGTGTCATCTTCCGTAAAACGGTGCGCGGCCTCGATCCCGCGCAAAAATGCGTCATAGGCACCCAGGCTTGTTTTCGTCTGCCTGGCCCGGGCGATTTCTGCGGTTCCAACCTTGCCGACCAGTGCCCAGGCGATTCGTTCTGTCACCTCGTCTTGCACGGCGAAGAGGTCGTCGATGCTTCGATCATAACGTTCAGCCCACACGTGATTTCCGGACGAAGCCTCTATTAGCTGCGCCGTGATCCTTACCCGTGCTCCAGCCTTCCGAACGCTCCCCTCAACGACGTAGCGTACCCCGAGCTTCCTTCCCACCTCAGTAGTGTTTACGGATCTTCCTTTGAAGACGAATGAGGAATTGCGAGCAATCACAAACAGGCTTTGGCTACGGCTCAGTTCCGTGATCAGGTCCTCAGTTATTCCATCCGAGAAATACTCCTGTTCAGGATCTGCCGACATATTGGCAAAGGGGAGGACCGCGACCGACGGCTTGAACGGAAGTGGCAAATCATTCGCCGATTCGATAGCGATCGAACCTTCTTGTGCCTGCTCTCCCGTGCCTACCCGGTAGGCACGAACCGCCCCAGCTATGTTCTTCATCGCTTGATCGCCAAGGTCGACGATCTCGTAAGGAAGTTTGCCATTAACCTGATCGTAAACGCTGCGCCCAATAACGACGCCCCCGGGCTCGCTGACCTTTTCCAGCCTCGCAGCAATGTTCACGCAGTCGCCGTAGATGGTCGTCTCATCCAGGATGACCTCACCAGCGTTGATGCCCATTCTGAAGGCCATGCGCCGCTCTGAGGGAAGATCTGTGTTGCGCAACGTTATGCGCTCTTGCGTCTCGACGGCGAATTGCAACGCATCGACGGCGCTGGGAAACTCGATCAGCAGACTATCGCCCGCAGTTCCGACCAGCCGGCCTCTGAATTGCGCTACCTTTGGGTCGATCACTTCGGCTCTCAGTGCCTTTAGATGAGAGAGCGTCCCGGCCTCATCTGCCCCCATCAAACGCGAGTAACCAGCTACATCGGCCGCCAAAACCGCCACAAGCTTTCGTTCCGGGCGCGCCAAGATGCCTCCTCGCTACAAGCACGTCACTTGGTTTTGGTATGAGGGTAGCACTCGTATCAGCGCCCAACCAGCGGCGTGAGAACGGCCGCTTTGGTCCGCATTCAGTCCGGCAAGCCCGCCATGCGCAAACCGTCCATCAGATGATCGTGATCCTTTTGATGCTGATACCAGGCTGCGCCGCGCCAGAACTCATCCCAATCCTTGAGTCGGCGGCCCGGGAAGACCACCATGTCATCTTCGGCAACGCGCAGAAACTCTTCCAGCGTGGCATTCGCTTCGCCTAGCCGTCCGGCGTACGCATAGCTTGCTGCCAAAATTCCTCGAATTTCATTGATCGGCTCTGGAATCGAGTTCAATGACGCAACAGCGTCATCATAGCGGTGTGCGGTGAAATAGGCCCAGCCCATGCCCCATGGATACCAGGCGAAATCATAAGGGTTCTGCCGCCTCGACAATTCGAACTGCTCAATCGCCGCTTCGGGTCGTCCAATGGTGTGGAGGAAATACGCGTAGTAGCCCCTCGCTTCCGTGTCATTCGGATTATTCTGAAGGGCTTTTTCGAGATGGAACCGCGCTTCATCATATTCGCCCCTGGCATTATGCACCATGCCAAGGATCCAGCGAGCGTTGTTGTCGGTATCGTCGAGCTTGACCGCCCGCCTCGCAAAATCGATCGCTTCAGCGCGCAGTCGATCGCGATGCTCCGACCAATAGGCCATTTGGGCCACAAAACAACAATACGCGTAGCAGGCGTGGGCTTGGGAACTGGCCGGGTCGGCCTCAACCGCTCGGCGCGCCAGTATCCGGGCCTGTTCGCCGTCACTTCTCGTAAACTTGATGATGCACGCCCTTGCACGCAAAACCAGGTCATAGGCTTTGAGCGCATTCGGGCTGAGGCTGACCGCGCGCTCGCGCCAAGCCGCCTCTACCCGACCGCCCACCGTGGCGGCTACCGCCCGAGCCAGTTCGTCTTGGATGGCAAATAGGTCCAGCAGGTCGCGGTCATAGCGCTCAGCCCAAACATGATTGCCGGTGGCAGCATCCACGAGTTGCGACGTAACGCGGATTCGTCTGCCCGATTTCCTCACGCTTCCTTCTACGACGTAACGCGCTCCCATCTTGCGGCCAAATTCTTTTACTTCGATCGCCTGGCCCTTAAAGGCAAAGCACGAATGGCGGGCGATGACGAACAGCGAACGGAAGCGCGACAGTTCCGTGATGATATCCTCGGTGATGCCGTCTGAGAAATACTCCTGTTCCGGATCGCCGCTCATATTGTTGAAGGGGAGTACGGCGATCGACGGCTTCTCACTTTGGACGGGCGCCACACTGACCAATTGCGAGTGCTTCGCGTCGGGAAAGAGGTTGACGTTGTAGATGCGCACCGGCCGCTCAATGTTCTTGAGATTCTGCTCGCCCGTATCTTCAAACTCGAGTGCGAACCTGTTGCCCAGACTGTCCCGGACCGAGCCGGATACCGCAACGCCGCCCGGCCTAGCCATGCTTTCGATCCGTGCCGCGATGTTAACGCCATCCCCAAAGATGTCGTCGTCCTCGATGATGATATCGCCGAGGTTGATGCCGATGCGGAATTCAATGCGCCTGTCGGCGGGCACTTCTGCGTTACGCGCCTGCATATTGTGTTGAATCTCGGCGGCACAGGCCACCGCATTTAGCACGCTCGGAAACTCTACCAGAAAGCCATCACCTGTTAGCTTGACTATCCTTCCCTGATGCTCCGCGATCTTCGTGTCCACCAGTTCGCGGCGATGAGCCTTGAACATCGACAGCGTTCCGTTCTCGTCGAGGCCCATGAGCCTGGAGTAACCGACCACATCGGCTGCGAGGATGGCGGCAAGGCGGCGCTGACTGCGTTCTTTGGCCATTTGGCAACGCGTTGACCTAGAGCGAAGAAATCACAAGGATTGTATGTGCCCTAAAGTATGAAGTCTATCGCGCCCCTTTGGCGGCCATTCAGCAGCCGCCTATCCCCTTAGGGTCAGTCGTGGAAAATTGGCCACGAATGTGGGTGCCAGCCATCACCTTTCTTGCAGCACTCGATCATGGTGCGCCGTTTAATTAGCCACACCATCAGCATGGCTGACCCGCCGGATAAAGATTCAGGGTTACGCGGGCTCGGTTCGACGGCAGCTTTGCGCCTCGTTGTCAGTCTGTCGGACCCCATGATCGCCAATCCCAAAGCGGCCAATCGCTCGACCAATCTGTCCTAGCCGCCCGCCCTTCGGACGGAGGACCGTGCTCGAAAGCAAGTGGGCGACTGCTGGAAGAATTAAGAAGGCGAAGAGATATCTTGCAGGACCAGCATCCTAGCCTTTACGGGGTACAGCCGTTCGAACGGCGACGGCCCATTTCACTCCGACAAGCCTGCCTTCCGCAATCCGTTGAACAGGGGATCACCCGCTTCGCTGTCCGCATACGGGCTCATCGCGGCGACATCTCGCAAAGAGAGGTCCGGCTGGAGCTCCCGCGCCATCTCCACCGCCCGTGCCGCCTCGGATAGATGGCCAAGTTGGGCGTGAGCGGCCGCGAGCTGGAGCCACGCGCCATATTCCTTCTGTGGGACATTGCAGAGGGCGGCAATGGCTTCATCGTACCTCTCTAGGTCGATCAATATTCCGCCGCGAATCCACCAAAACCAATGCGGTGGGAATTTGCTCCTCTGCAGGGCATCGTCGATCTCGATCAACGCCTCTTCTGGCTGGCCGGCAAATCGCATCGCTTCCGCCCGGTCGGCGCGAATCTCCGCGTCAGCGGGATTGAGATCGACGGCACGGTTGAAATGCATGCTCGCACGTTCGTGCTGTCCCAGCCAGAGCGCGACCATTGCGTTGGCCTGCTGGACGATTGCGTCGTTGCCGTCCAGTTCCAGGGCCCTTTGCGCGGCAAGGCGCGCCTCGTCTAGCGTTGATGGCTGGGCGTCGAACCAGTAGCTGCCGAGGTGCGCGATTGCCAGCATAGCGTGAGCCTGCGCAAAATCGGGATCGATGGAAATTGCACGATCAAAAAAGGGCGCAGCTGCTCTGTCGCTGGCCCGCCGGGCGACTTCTCTTCCTTGGAGGAAGAAGTCGTAGGCGGTCCAGCTCGACGTTGGCTTCTTGCGCAGTTGCGCTACGGCGGTGCTCATCATGTGCCCTTCGAGCGTCGCAACTATCGCCGAGACGACCTCATCCTGCACCGCGAAAATGTCGTGTGTTTCGCGGTCAAATCGTTCGGCCCAAATGTGGCTGCCGGTGCCGGCGTCGATTAGCTGCACGGTTATGCGTATCCGCTCGCCCGTTTTTCGCACGCTACCTTCGACAACAAAGCTCACCCCGAGATCGCCAGCGGCCAGCACAGGGTTGACGCCTTTGCTGCCAAGTTGAAACGAGGCATGACGAGCCGCTACGGAAAGGTTCTTGAACCGGGACAGCTCGGTAATGATGTCCTCGGTGATGCCGTCTGACAGATATTTCTGGTCGGATCGCCGCTGAGATTGTCCAGCGGCAGGATGGCTATCGACGGCTTGTTAGAAACGGGTGAGATCGTCTGGGGTGCCATAGGCACGGCTCTAGGTCGGGAACGATAGACCCGAACTGGCGTGGCGATATTCTTGAGCTGTCGTTCGCCCGCGTCCTCGAAGGCGGCGTCGACCTTGCCTCGTACCTCGTCGTGAACCTTGCCGGAAATGCATATGCCACCGGGCTCCGCCAGGGTCTCGAGGCGCGCGGCGATGTTGACGCCCTCACCATAGATGTCGGCACCTTCGCCGATGACGTCGCCGAGATTGATACCTACTCGGAGCACAATGCGACTCTGATCTGGCAAGTTCGCGTTCGCTCCTACCATCTTTCGTTGCAGCTCGATCGCCGCGGCCACCGCGTTTACCGCACTGGCGAACTCCGTCAGCACGCCGTCACCCAAAAATTTGACGATGCGGCCGCCGTACTCGCGCACTGTAGGCTGCAGGATCAAGGTCCGACGCTTCTTAAGCGCCGCAAGTGTGCCCACTTCATCGGCCTCCATCAGCCGCGAATATCCGACTACATCCGCAACGAGGATGGCGGCCAACCGGCGGAGCACGCGTTCTTCGGCCACCTGTGTAGGCCTCCTGCTACCAGCTGCGGTTGATGGTATTTGTGACTGTACGCAAAGTCCATTCCGGAGGACTAAGGGCCGAGCGCCCTCCTATAGCTCGACATCCGTCAAAAAGGGTGCCTTGAGGGGACAGCGGCGATCCACGGAGCGATGGGCGAGCGAGACATCGCCGCTATCCCTCCAGTTCAATTCCGCTGACCTTGGCGATGTCATAGGTGAGGGCGATGACATCATGACAATGCCCACGCCACCTGAAGGTCCGCTTTTGAAGATTCGTAGACCGATGCTACCCGTCTCTTATCGGCCCAAACTTCAACCGAGCCAACACCTGGGCGTTTCTCCCGTGGCCAATCATGGCCGAAGGAGAAATGAAATGGGACATTCTCATTACGAGCTCACCGCTCCTGATCGCCGCGCATGGAATGCGGGTAAAAAGGTCGGAACGAAACGCCCGCTGAAACCTCGACAGATATGGGCGATCCGGTTCTTTCTAGATCGGGAGCGGCGCCTTCGTGATCGAGCCTTGTTCGATCTGGCAATCGACAGCAAGTTGCGCGGGTGCGATCTCGTTAAGATCAAGATTAGCACCTTGGTTCTCGGAGCGGAAATTCGGACCCGCGCGATGGTCGTGCAACAGAAGACTGGCCGACCGGTGCAGTTCGAGTTGATGAGCGACGCGCGATCCAGTCTTCTCGCGTGGCTGGAAGCGCGCGGCGGTACGGTCGATGACTATGCATTTCCGAGCAGCGTCGATCCAAAGGGTCATATGAGCACGAGACAGTATGCCCGCCTCGTCGATCAATGGGTTGTAGCAATCGGACTTCGACCTCAGGAATACGGCACGCATTCGCTGAGGCGTACAAAAGCGTCCCTTATCTACAAGGCGACCGGTAACCTGCGCGCGGTCCAGATCTTGCTGGGCCACACCAAGATGGAGAACACAGTCCGGTATCTCGGGGTCGACGTAGAAGATGCCCTCGAGCTAGCCGAAGCGACGGAGGTCTGACTATCTGACTAAATTAGAAGCGGCTCTACTGTCTCGGTGGGGCCGCGAAGCGCCTCATGTCGGCCGCAGACACCAGCTCTGCCACTTCCTGGAAACAGACATTGGCGGCAACGACACTTCTGGACTTTTGCCTGCGACCCCGCGAAGCAATATCTCGACTTTCAGACACCAAGAATAGCTCGTACAGTCTCCCATGCTCAGCCCATCGACTGTGGGATTGGTATGGCGGAACAGACGACGCGCCGGCTTTCGGCCATCCTAGCGGCCGACGTTGTCGGCTACTCCAGCATGATGGGTATCGACGAGGCAGGTACCGTTGCAGCACTGAGGGAGGTTTGGCAGGAGATCTTCAATCCCGCCGTAACCGCTCGTCACGGCCGCATCGTAAAGATTATGGGCGACGGAGCGCTGGTCGAATTTCCAAGTGTGGTGAGCGCTGTGGAATGCGCAGCGGCGATCCAGCGTTCGATGGGGCAGCGCAATCTCGCCGCTCGGGCCCCAATTCAGTTCCGTATTGGTATCAATCTTGGCGACATCATCGTTGATGGCGATGACATTTTCGGTGAGGGCGTGAACATCGCGGCGCGTATCGAGGCCATCGCCAAGCCAGGTGGCGTGTCGGTGTCCGCTTCTGTTCGTGAGAATGTCGGCAACAAGCTCGAACTGGCCTATGACGATACCGGTGAGCACAGCCTTAAGAACATCGGGCAGCCGATACGCGTGTACGATGTCGTTTTGGACGCTGCGTTGCCCAAGACTGCCACCATGGCGCGCGCTTCGGGGACGCGGACCAAAGGCAGCGTAGCCGTGCTGCCGTTCTCCAACATGAGAGGAGATCCGGAGCAGGACTACTTTGCTGAAGGCATAGCGGAAGACATTCTGACTGAGCTCTCGCGCTTCCGAAACCTTTTCGTGATTGCCCGAAATTCATCTTTCTCATTTAAGGGCAAGGGCCTGAGTACTCAGGAAATCGCGAAGGCATTGAATGTCGAGTACATCGTAGCTGGTGGCGTGAGGCGTATCGGCAAACGCGTCCGCGTCGCGGCACAACTTATCCATAGCGCTACCGGTCAGGAAGTCTGGGCTGAACGCTATGATCGCGAAGTTGAAGATATCTTCGCCGTCCAAGACGAAGTAGTCCGGACTATCGTTGTCACGCTCGAATCGCGCCTTCAATTGGCCATAGCCAATGATGCCAGCAAGCGGAACCTCCCGAGCCTGGCGGCCTATGAATGCGTTCAATTGGCAAAAAAGTATGTTGCCCTGCACGATGCTCCACGAGCAATGCCATTTGTGGATAGGGCTCTTCAGCTAGATGCTGAGTACGCCGTTGCTTATGCTATGCGAGCCGCCACGTCCTACGTGCAGTACCTCGAAAGCGCGCAAGCGAGCACGCTCGACGAAATGGCGGCCGCCGCTCGAACCGCCATTGGCTTGGATGAAGGCGACTCCAATGGGCACGCGCTACTCGGAATGGCCCTGGTCCTCAAACAGCAATACGAGTTGGCAGCCTCTTATCTGGAACGGGCCATCAGCCTAAATCCGGCCAATGCCGTTGCGATAGCATACCAGGCAGAGCTGCTCCTGCGAAACGGTGACTTCGCTACAGCGCTCAAGACGATGGATGAGTTGCTTCAACGCGATCCAATTCCTGCGACATGGCACTGGGAAATCCGAGGCATGGCTCTGCTGATGCTGCGAAGATATCAAGAAGCGATCTTGGCATTTTCTCGGCAAGTCCGCCCTTTCTGGTACATTCATGGCGACCTAGCGATGTGCCATGCACGCCTCGGTCACTTAGGTGAGGCGAAGGCGGAAATTGAGAAACTCATGTCAGTAATGCCTCAGATGACGATTGGCCGGTATGTCGAAATCGAACCATTTCGAAAACAGGAGGATCGCGACTTTATGGCCGAGAGCCTTCGGCTGGCTGGACTTCCTGAGTAGCGATGCCGGATTGGCGCGAGTGTTGGCGATGTCGTCGTAAAGTCAAATCAGGAACCTCGGCCTACCGGATCGAATGTCCGCTATCGCTTTTTTGGACGCCAGAAACTGCCGGTCGGCAAACGGCCCAGATTCGGTCGCACTGCAAGGCGCCTCATCTCGGTCATTCCCTCCAATAGCCGTGGCTCCAACAAGCGGACATCGCACGGTTGATCAAGGGGTGTCCTTTGAAGGTAGTGTCTTGAGACACTACCCCTTTGAAGCTCGCCCGTGGATTGACGCCCTGCGTTTCAGGACGTTGCAGCCTCCCAGTTTGGAGCAAAAGGCGGGTCCACGTAACGTAGGTTCTTCGGCAACGCCGCGATGGCCGCGCGGTCGTGATCGTCGAGGCGAATGTTGAGCGCATCGAGATTGGCTCGCTGGCTCGAGGGGCGAGCGGCTTTGGGAATCGCGATGACTTGTTCCTGGTCCAGAAGCCAGGCGATGGCGATCTGGGCGGCGGTGGCGCTGTGCTTTTCACCGATCCTGGCGAGGACGGGATCCTGTGCGGCCCGGCCCTGGGCAAGCGGCGCATAGGCGGTCATCGGAATACCCTTGCCGCGAAGATAATCCAACATCGGCGTCTGCGACAGGAACGGATGATATTCCACCTGATGAACGGCGATGGGGGCGCCGATATCCTCGACAGCGTGCCGGATCATGAGCAGGTTGAAGTTGCAGACGCCGATGGCGCGGGCCAGCCCTTCTTCCTTCAGTTTGGTGATCGCTTCCAACGTCGCGCCCATCTTCATGTTCGCCGACGGCCAAAGGACGAGGAAGAGATTAACATGGTCGAGACGAAGCTTGCTGAGGCATCGAATGATCGGCGCAGGGCGTCGGGGGCGAGCTTGTCGTGCCAGACCTTGGTGGAGACGAAGAGATTCGCACGCTTCAAGCCGGAAGTGGCGAGTGCCCTCCCGACGGCGGCTTCGTTATCGTACATGGCTGCCGTATCGATATGGCGGAACCCGAGGGCAAGCCCGCTTTCGACTACCGGTCGGGCGCATCGCCTGGCATCCGGAATGTACCAAGCCCCAGACGGGGGATGGCGACACCGTGAGTTTCAACCGTTTCCATGATCGTTCCTTTCAAGTTGCGAGGGACTTGGCGGCAGAGGCAGAAGCCGTCCGCCCGTTCTCCCGGCGGGCTCAGGCGGTCTCGCTCGCGGCCGCCTGCCGGACCAGCGCTTCGATCACCTGCTCAAGTGACGTCGTGCCCATGGCACGGTTTTCGCCGTTTGCCTTGAAGTCGATCCAGCCTTCGTTGAAGCCGTCGAGCATGCGCATGCGCGGCTGTGGGTTACGCGTACCCTGTGCACGGAACAGGCCCTCCCAACTTTCCCGCGGGATGATCTCCACCCGCACCGGGTGCCCGAGCACCGACGCGAAGGCATTGGCGAGATCGTTGGGCGAGACCCGTGCGGGGCCTTCCAGTTCCACGACCCGCTTACCGATCCATTGCTCGCGGATCAGATCTGCGGCAAGCTGGCCGATATCCTGCGTCGCCACCATGGCGAAGGTCTTGTCGGCAGGCTGGAGGAAGCTGTGCAGCACGCCTTCGACGCGGGCCGGCGCGATGTCCCAGGCCGCATTTTCCATGAACCAGCCGGGCCGCAGGAAGGTGACGGGAAGATCGAGCTTGCCGAGTGCTTCTTCCAGCATCGTCCGCTGGCTCAACAGATTGTCCACTTCCGCGTCGGCGCCGACGGTGGAAAGGCAGACGACCCTTTCCGGACGGGCAGCAAGGAGAGCGGTCGTCAGCACCTCGTTCTGCTTCGCCGCTTCCGGATAGCCGGGCGCCGGATCGAATTCCGACGGCGGCAGGATGAAGACGCCAGTGGCGCCCTTGAAGGCGGCAGCAAGCTGCGCGGCGGTGTCCATCTCGGCAAAGGCGATTTCGCAACCGCGCTTGTGCCAGATTTCCGCCTTGGCGGGGTCGCGCAGCACCGCACGGACCGGTTCTCCGGCATCGATTAGGGCTTTAGCCAGCGCGCCGCCGACCTTGCCAGTAATTCCTGTAATCGCATACATGATATGTCTCCTGGTGTTGAGGTCGGGAATTGATCAGGCGAGGCTGTCGTAGAGGCCGCGCTCGAATGTGCCGTAAAGCTCCACGACCTTTTTGTCGTAGAAGGGCAGAAGCTGGGTGAAGATGGCTCCGGTCACCTTCCTGACCGGGTCGAGCCAGAAATAGCAGTTGAGCAGGCCGGCCCAGGAAATGCTGCCTGCCGACCGACCGTTCGGACCGGGCAGCGTGTTGATGTCGAACGAATATCCCCACTTGTGGGGCTCGCCGGGAATCTGGTCGAAGCTCTGCGAATAGGCAGGCTGGGCGGTCCTCATGGCCTGGACATCGAGGTCGCCGATCTGGTTGCGCATCATCGACGCGACCGTTTCCGGCTTCAGCACCCGTACGCCTTTATGAGTGCCTCCGTTCAGCAGCATCCGCAGGAAGGCCATGTAGTCGCGCGGCGTACTGAAGCCGCCGCCGCCGCCCATGAAGAATTCCGGCCGCTGGGGCATTTCGAAGGGCGCGGGTGTCAGGCCGCCGTCTTCACGACGGTTATGGAAGGTGGCGACCCTGGCCTTCTGCTTGCTTCCGATCAGGAAGCCTGAATCGGTCATGCCGAGCGGGGCGAAGATGTTCTCGCGGAAATAGACCTCCAGTGACTGGTGGCTGACCGCTTCCACCAGCTTTCCGACCCAGTCCATGCTGATGCCGTATTGCCAGCGTTCGCCGGGGTCGAATTCGAGCGGTGCTAGGAAGGCGCCGTTCTTGCACGTGGCGATGTCCGGCATGCCGGTGGCGTTCTCGTAGCGGGTTAGTGCATCGCTCCAAATCGAATAGGTATAGCCGGAGGTGTGTGTGAGCAGGTGACGCACCTTAATGGCCCGCTTGGCCGGACGCAGCCGCGGCTGGCCGTCGCTGTCGAAACCCTCCAACACCATCGGATTTGCGAGTTCCGGCAGATATTTCGCCGCATCGTCCTCGGGATTGATCCTGCCCTGCTCGATTAGCTGCATGCAGGCCGTGGCGGTGAAGGCCTTCGTCATGGACAGCAGCCAGAATACCGTATCGGTGCGCATCGTTGCTCCGGTGACGGTATTGGCCTTTCCGAAGGCTCCTTCGTAGATCATGCTGTCTGGTCCTGCCGCGGTGGCAACGACACCGGCGACGGTACCGTCCCGCACCGCCTGATCCATGGCCATGTCGATGGACTTGAAGTTGCCGGACCGCGCTTGCGGGTTGGCCGCCAGTACGTGGACTGGCGTGTTCACGGCGGCCGCACCCGCCGCCAGCAAAAGGCCGCCGCGCGCCAACAGGCTTCTGCGTGAGATCGCATTCATGGATGATTTCCTTCTCGCAAGGCCGGAGACTTCCGCGGTCCGGTGTGCCGCTGCGCCGTCCGGGCGCTCAAAAATCATCTATGGAAAGCGATGCGATGATTCACCCGCAATAAAATCAAAGATAAGATGACTCAGAATCATCATGATGGGACGGTTGACGATAACCGACCTTGCGACGGAGAGAGGGCATGAGTTTCGACACGCGATTGTTGACCGGGGTCGGCGTTTTCGGGGCGGTGATGGAAGCGGGCAATTTCGTGCGGGCCGCGGATATCCTCGGTCTCACGCCGTCGGGGGTCAGTCGTGCGGTGGCGAGGCTCGAAGAACGCGTCGGTGTCAGGTTGTTCGACCGCAATCCGCGCGAGGTCACGCTGACGGAGGAGGGCACGCGCTTCCATGGCCGGATAATGCCGCTGCTGGCCGGACTGGAAGAGGCGGCCTCCGAAGCCGCCGGTTCGGCGGCATTCGTCGGCGGACGGCTGAGGGTTTCGATCGATCCTTGGTTCGCGCGAATGGTGCTGGCGCCGAGGATCGGTGAATTCCTCGCACGCTACCCCGCACTGTCGCTCGATCTGACCACCAGCAACTATCGCGAAGAGATGATGAGCGGCGCGGATGTCGCCGTGCGCTTCGGTCCGCCGAACGAATCCTCGCTGATCGCGCGCAAACTACTGGAGGTACCGGTGCTGACCTGTGCCGCCCCAGGCTATCTCGACCGTCACGGCGTTCCAGCCACGCCCCACGACCTGATGCACCACGATTGCATCCTCTTTCGCGACCCGCAGACCGGGCGGCCGTTCACCTGGGAGTTCCAAGGGGATAACGGGGGCATCGAGATCAAGGCGGCGGGGCGGTTGGTCATGGACGATCCCTCCGCTGCCGTCGAGGCCGGTCTCGCAGGGCAAGGCATATTCCAGAGCCTTGCCATCGGCCTCGACGAGTGGCTTGAGAGCGGGGCGCTCACGACGATCCTGGCGGAATGGTCCAACGAGCAGTTTCCGCTTTACGCCTATCATCCGTCACGCCACATGCCGCCGGCAAAAGTGCGGGCTTTTCTGGATTTTGTTCAACGGATCGTGGCGACGTAGCGCGGGGCATTCTTGCCGCGCACAGCCCTGGCTGTCCGCCGGCAAAAATGCTGCCGCCTTGCATGATGGTGTTGCATATCGGTCATCCCAGATCGATCCGCCCTCAGGAAGCCAAGACAGGCAAAGGCCCGGAAGCCCTGAACGCGTGCGGACCTTCGCTTTGACGGCGCGCGCCTGGGCTGTGGCTTGCATCGGCAGACACCCAAGCTGTGAAATAAGGCCATCGTGGACGGTGTCGCGAACTCGGAAATGTAGGCCTCCTCTTCAGCGATGCTGTGCAATGTAGCTGGGGAACACGAACTTCTACAAACGGCTGATTCTGGTGTCCGAGATCACTGATTGGCACCATCTGATTTTTCAGAAGGTGGACCAACTCCTCATGACAATCAGCTGCCACAGGGCCCAGAACCATTTCCCCATCGTCGGGCCGTTTGCGTCAAAGGATCACTGGGGTCGACAGGTCGCATACCAATCTCAGTTTCTCGACCAGAGGGGTAGCGCATCAGGGACAAGCCAAGATCAAAAGGCGCCTTTGCTCCATCGGCTCGTTCGATACCGAAGAGTGGGATTTTTTCACCAAAGCCGAGATGGATGCGGCAGAGAACGTATGACAGAGCAGGGGTGAAGTTCGACCACTACGAACACATTCTGGAGACTGGCACATGCGAGCTGATGGCCCGGCTGACAGGCTGATTTGAGACACAGACGCCCAAAAGGTATCTGCCGGCCTCGCTCCTCTGCGAGCAGCGCTGGTCCATGGACAAATCGCGGGTGCGGCGCTCGACGTGTTCGACCAGGAGCCGCCGAAGACCGACGATCCGCTGTTTTCGCTACCTAACGTCTTGTGCACGCCGCATGTCGCGGCGTGGACGACTGAACGAACTCAGGCCGTCGGATGGCATGCGGCCAAGAACCTGTGGGCCATGATGAGCGGCGAAGGACAAGCCGATATCGTCAACCCGCAAGCCAAGCAGCGTAGGACTTCGGCCTCGCCTCGCTCAGCGAGGTGTGATTTCGGAGGCTGCGTGAATGCCAGCACCGACAACGTCACACTTTATTGCGTCGCCTGCTTCCATGTTTCAGTATCGGATCCACGTCTCCACGATGCCACCACAATGTTAGCAAAGGCTGCCCGCGGGATTTTGCAGTTTAACCCGCCCAATTCGTGCGGACATAAGGTGTGGCCATATCAACTGGAGGGTCGGCAGTTGGCGGTCCGCCGAGAATTCCGACATCCTTGACGATCAGGAACAGATGGCGGTCGCGCTATCGCGCCGTAGTTCCGATCATGGAGCAGTCGAACATCGGGCCGCCCACAGGATTATAGGACACCGGCTTAGCTAGCGGGGGCATGCCCGCGATCTCCAGAAGCAGCTTTCGGCGGATAGCTGCTTCGAACAAAGCAAGATCATCAACGCCGATCACGAATGCTTCCGGTCCGCCAATGACGCAATGCTCGTAATAGAGATTGAGATAGTCTGCACCAAAGGACTGAAAGCCGTTGGAACGACCATGCGGCAAGGACAGCGGTAGGCCATTTATGGTAACTCCGGAAATCGTCAGCCGGTCTCGTATCGAAGCGACCGGCAGGCCGGCATTGTTGGGGCCATCGCCCGATATATCAATCACGTGGCGCGCGGCCGTGGTACGGCTCTTCGCAAACAGGGCGTCGGCCGACAAAAGAGCGCCCGAAATGGAAGTGCCTGGCTGCGCGCAAATAGGCTGTATCGCAAGGGCATCGGCGAACCGACTTGCGTCGGCGTAGCTACCAATAATCGTCCAGGGCACTACCACGTGCTGGTAGTTTGGGCCGGCCCATTCGAGATACAAAACCGCGACCCTACCGCGTGCACCCGATCCTATGGCCCTCGCCAGGCTAGGGTTCCTGAAAGCGTTGACGTAACCGTCGCGCTGAACCCTCTGCTCGTAAGGGCTCATCGAGGATGAGACGTCGACCGCGAGGACTAGTTTGAGATCGACGCCAAGCGTACCTGGCTCGGTCCTCGACGATGGTGTGCAGGGACTGCTGGTGAAGAGTGCCAATGCTATGAGGCACGATCTTGCCAGCCGCCTCATCTTGGGTGGGCCGGTTCGAATTTTCGGGCCAGGTTTTGCCATACCGCAGGGCCTCGGCGCCATTAGCGCCTCTCAGCGTTCCGAAGGGGAAGTTTGAATTGACAAAGGGCCGCGCGCTTCACCCGATTGGGTGAGGGACCCTACTCAGTGTCGTGAAGGCAGGCGCGATAGGAGTGCCGTGAGTTCGGCTTGGCGATGCGTTCCGGTTTTGGCGAGGATCGCCCGGAGTTGAGTGCGCGCGGTTTCGCGGCCAATTGCCAATCGGGCGCTCGCGGCGTCGACGCCGTCGCCGGCTGTTAGGCTAACGGCCAGCCGCGCTTCGGCCGCTGTGAGTTGGAATGCTTGACCAAGCAACTGTGCAGATAGGGGCCGGTCCCCAACAAGGACGGTGAAGTAAAGCAGAAGGTCGCCGCCACTGAACAGGTCGCGCACGAACGAAGTCATCGGTACGACCTCGGCAAGGAGCCAGAACGATCCGTCGCGGGCGATAACTTCAGGCTCGACTGGAATCGCGCCGTTGAGTGCGCTTGAGACGGCAGCACCGATCATCCGCTGCAGACGGGTATCGCTCTCCCGATCTGCTGCGTGGACGCGGCCGTGACGGACCACAAGGCCGGAGCCGAACAAAGCATCCGCATGCTCGTTGCAACGCTTCAGACAGCCACGATGATCAAGCAGGGTCGCGCCAAAATTGAATTGGTCAAGGATGGCCAAAGTCGGGTCCAGCGAAATCTCCCAGATCTTCTCGGCGAGGCTGATGATCTGGGTCAGTTCCGGCACGACACGGAGGAAATGGTCGGCCTCGGACAGATCAAAGGCGCCGCTGCGGGCATCGCGGAACATCGACAGGAACCACTTGTGCTTCTTCACCATAAAGTAGACGGCTGCCCACCACTCACGGTGCCCCGGGCGAGCTATCTCCTGATAGTAGGGAAGGAACCTTCTCTCCTCGGGGGTGGTGAGTTCATCCTCGATGGTGAAGCAGGTTGCCGGCTTTGCCAGCAGCCTCAACCTTTCGCAACGCGGATCAGGAGCCCCTTCGATCTTCTCGAACCAGAGAGCCGAAAATTCGGCATGCTCCGTCGAGTCCGGCGTTGGTGTGGTCCGCTTGCGCTGGTCGCTCCGGAAAGGGTGTGTGTCATCACAGGCGCGGATGACACAACTCGTGGCGCCCAGGGCATTTGCGAGCTTTTGAAGCGCGGCCGGCCAGCGCCCGAATTCGAACGCGGCGTCGTAGCAATTCTCGATCGCGGACGCGATTGCCCGATTGGCAGCCATACGGTCTACCCTCTTGATGCATGGGCTACGACACGCTTTCAAAATACCACAGAACCGGCAGAACCAGGAATGGCCGGCCGGATCATCCTTCGTCGCCCCCTACGGGTGTGACGGGCTTGTGGCCGCGCTCTCGCTGCTCGATTGGCTTGCACTAAATTTGCGCAAGGACGATGGAAGGCTGTCATCCTCTTATCTAAACTGCCACAGGTTCGAACGATCTCCAGATGCCGGCTAGCCAGCGAGGCCGATAAAATGTCATCAATTCTTGACCGAGCATCGACACGACTTGGGGATCAGCCTGAGATGTCGCATTGAATTCGGCGGCCGACCGGTACGATTTCGTAGCCGACGTCGATTAATCGGAGTTTCAGCTCGTCGAAATGCCGCTTAGAGCCGCTGACGATCAACTCGGGTGAATAGTTCCAGCCGTTGTGGGCAGCATTGGCCAGGATATCGGCATAGAGGCGCATGCTGACGATTTTCACGTCCGATTCGAGCAGTTGCCTGCATCCGCTTGCGAACGACGGCGGTGGTGAGTGGGACAAACCCAGGATCGCGGATACGAGCACGATCGAAACAGCGCGCATGAGAGTCTCCTTGTTGGCCATTGCAACCAGTTTTTGCTGTATGGGAGCTTGCATCGCGTGCGCCTGAGTTGGGATCAGGCAGATGCTGTATTCGGCCTCCTGCATTTGTAGTATTTTGCCTCGGCAACAGTTGAAACCGTGCCGATCGGGTCCGCCATGAGCCGCATCGAGACATCCTCACCGGGTCACGACACGCTGTCCGATCGGGAGCGGTCGGTGGCGGAAAAATTCGCTGCCGGACTGACTTATCGTGAGATAGGCGAAGCGCTGTTCATCGCCCCGTCGACCGTGCGCACCCATCTCGCCTCGATTTACGACAAGCTCGGCGTGCGCAACAAAGTCGCGCTTGCCTCGCATGTCAATGGAGCTATCGGCGCGGGGGTGGACGGACTGCCGCCTTTGCCAGAGGTCCCCCCTTGCTCGCCATGTTCCCCATCGAATGCTTGAATTCGGAAGAACGATGGCGCCGCTTTGATGGCAAGGCACTTGGCGCCACCTACATCATGTCGGGCCAACTGCGCGCCGACGAGAAGCGGGTCCGGTTATCGATCGAGCTTGCCGACGCGGGCAACGGCCTAAGCCTGTGGAGCGAGCATACGACCGCCAGGTCGAGGACATCTTTACCCTGCAGGACAGCCTGACCGAAAGCGTTATCAATGTGATCGCCGGCAGCTACGGAGCGCTTGCGGCGGTTGGCCGTAACGCGATCCGCCGCAATCCGCCAGCCAGCCTGCGGGCCTATGACTGTTATCTGCTTGGCGTTGAACAGCAGGACACATTCAGCCGCGCCGGCACCGCGGAAGCGATACGCCTGTTTTCACGAGCGTTGGAGCTTGACCCCACCCTGGTCAGGGCCTGGACCGCGCTTGCCTATGCCTATTCGATCGAGGGCGCTCACGGCTTCGGCGACGATGCGCAGGTCTCGATCGAGAACTGGCGGACCGCCGTTGAAAACGCGATTCTGCTCGATCCGATGGACAGCGTTGCCTGCAATTGCCTTGGCGACCTCAGGGGTTGTCTCGGCGACGTCGCA
This sequence comes from Mesorhizobium sp. M8A.F.Ca.ET.218.01.1.1, assembly GCF_004791165.1. Classification (GTDB taxonomy): domain Bacteria; phylum Pseudomonadota; class Alphaproteobacteria; order Rhizobiales; family Rhizobiaceae; genus Mesorhizobium. The sequence continues at coordinate 399,652 of NZ_SRUZ01000004.1, forward strand.
GGAGCGGAGCGCGCGTATCGCCGCGCGTTCGAGTATGGCTCCAACCATGCCGATACGCTGGCGCTGCTGGCCGGCAGCAAGGCGCTGGTCGCTGGCGATCCAGCTGAGGCGATGCCCCTGATCGAACGCGCTATGCGCCTCAATCCGCTGGCCCCACCTTGGTATTTCGGCATGCTGGGCCGCATCCTGTTTGCGGCCGACAGGCACAGGGAAGCCATCGCGGCACTGCGCAGAAGTACGCTAAACTCACCGAATTTGCTGATGTTTATCACGCTGGCGCATTCGGCCGTGGGAGAGGCCGGGGAGGCGGCCAGGATCGAAGCCCGCTTGAAAGCTGAATTCCCGGACTTTTCCGTCGAACGCTTCATCACCAGCTATCCCGTGACCAACCCTAACGCGGTTCGCGCCATTCGCCATGCCGCCCAACTGGCAAGGGACGACGGAGGCCTTCAGAAGATGCCCGACCCGAGCTGACGGCAATCGCAAGCCAAAAAGGCCCACCTGCCGGAACGAGGCGCTCCACCAGTCAGCGCCTGCTTTCGCAGGACAGTTCCTGAAAGCCGCCTGACTGGAATCGGCCCCGTTGCCGACAGCTGTGCGCCTCATGCCAGCCATTGAGGTCAGGTTTGGTGCCTCCTGAAGGCAGACATTCCCGTGGCCAAACTGGAGAGTCGACGCTGCGCCATCGTAGCCTCCAAGAATACTACTTCACCGGGCCACGTGTAATGGTTGTGAGGTCCGCGATCACGTCAAACGCCTTGATACTCAACGTTGGATCACCCTTCATCTCCGCAACGATTGGCCCATCCATGAACGTTTTCACTGCTGCGTCATCGTCGAATAGGTAGATCCCGCCGGCATCGTTTTGGGCCTCGTTTATGATCCAGACCTTCCAGCGTAGGCCAGGTAGGTCCGCGATTGGTTGAGCATATGGCAGGTTTTCTTGCTCATACTCGGCCCTCGGCCCGTTTAGCTTGTAGTTGATTTGCAAAATTTTAGCTGACATGCCTTTCCTCCCTTATTCTCTCTAATTGGCGTTGCACGGCTACGAGTGATCCTCCAGGCGTGATGCTGCAGCCTCAGTATGATTTTCAAGAAAGCTGGACGATTCCATCGAGCCTTGCCCAGACCGCGGTCCGCAGCCAACGGTCCATGCTGCGGGCGAGCACGGGGTCGCCGCTCAGGAAAAGGCGGCCCCTTTCTTTCTCGCGCTCGATGCTCGAATGGCCCTCGATGATGGCCCCCAGCGAAACAACGCCGGTCTCGACGTAAAGGTTGACCTCCCGGCCGGGGTCGAGCCAGCATACCTCGGGGAAGTCCGCGCCTGGCTCGACCACCATCCAGCAGTTGGGACACTTCGGTGAGGGATCGTCGCGAAAATGGAAGCGGATGACGGCGCGCCGCTGCGGCAGTTCGATGAGGTCGATCATTCGCCGCACGACCCACATGATGGTCGAAGCATCCGCACCGCTGAGCGCAATCTCCGCCTCGATGTTGCATAGCGCCCACTGCGCCAGCGCGTTCATCGCCGGCTCCAGTTTGATCGCCTTCTCGGTGCGGAAATAGTCAACGGTGCCCGCCGCCTTTTCCTCGACGCGCTCGACCAGGCCCAACGCCTCCATTTCTTTGAGCCGCCTCGACAGGATGGCGGACGAGATGTTGCCCAACCCCTTGCGAATGTCGTTGAAGCGGGTTGAGCCGTTCCAGAGCTCGGTCAGGATTTGGATCGTCCAGCGCGGCTCCAGAATCTCGCAGGCGAGCGAGATCGGGCAGATCAGTCCGAAAGGCCGACGTGTCATGGCCGGGCACTCCCTTTCCGCAACTTAATCTTTGCGGAGATCTGAGGCCAGTTCACAATCTGAAGCGGAGCACTTCCGAACTTGCACTTGCACCTGCCGGCCTTCCTCCTCGCGTTTGCTTTGCATATTAGTGAATGCTAAACTGGAAGCTGAGCTCGTCGTCCAGCGCAAAGTCCAAAGGGCCATTTGGCATGTCCGGTGCTCTGCGTGATGACGACTGCGATTACCGTTTGGGGCACCTTCGGTGCACGACGATGCGCAGGGCTGGCAAGCGTGATGGCCACGACTGCAGCCCGTCATGGCGACGCGGTCACCGGGGATGCGCCGGGATGCCTGCCAGCACTGTGACACCGCGACCAGATCGACGTCATGATCTTGCGGCCGGGCGACCACCAGAAAGTCTGTGTGATGACCTCAAACGGGGAATAGCTAGAGACCGGAGCACGGGAGGATGAAATGACTTTCAAGCATTGTCTGCTGGTCGTTGCTGTTTCATCGCTCTGCCTTGGATCTGCCAAGGCCCAGTCTGCGAAAGAAGCCATTGAGGCCGCTAATGCCGAGTTCGTGAAGGCGTACAACAGTAACGATGCGGCCGGGGTCGCATCGAATTACGCCGATGATGCGGCCGCATTCCCCCCAGATATGGCGCGGGTCGACGGCCGCCAAAATATCCAAAAGCTATGGCAGGGCGCGATCGATATGGGCATATCGGAGCTCACACTCACCACGCTTGAGGTCCAGGAAAGCGGCAATTTTGCATACGAGTCCGGGACTTTCTCCCTCAAGGCACCGGGCAAGGATTCGAAGCTGGTGGATGCCGCCGGGAAGTATGTGGTGGTCTGGAAGAAAGCACAGGACGGCAGCTGGAAGCTCTATCGGGACATATGGAACTCCGATCCCGGGAAATGAAGGTTAGCATTGGATGGCGGGCACCTCATGATCACTCGCCAATTTCGTGGAGTTCATTTGCAACTCGGTACTTGCCGAAGAGCACATGGCAAAACTCACCGTTGATCAATACCTGGCGGCGGCGGCCGCGCGACTTGCCCATCTGACGCAGACATATGCGATCATTTTTTTCGCCAGTATCGCGACGTTGTTTGCGATCCTTGCGTACGCACCATCAGCGGGACGAGCCGCCAGGTTCGCGCTCGCGACGATCGTGGTCGCAATCACCGTTTATGGGGTCTTAGCAGCCAAGCCGCCATGCTGACGATGCGGTCGACTACTTCTCGGGCAGCCGCTTCGGCGCTCACCTGAAGCAGATATCTACGGCGCTGTTCATCGGAGTAAGCGCCATCCTCGTTCTTGCGATGGGGGTGACGCAGCTGTGGGCGATCATTTCGGCCTGACGGGCTGATCTTGCTGGCGATAGCTACAGGAGCATGCTGATATGAGTCAGCGCTCCGGCGATGGGGTTTGTCATGGCGTTGGCGATTAGCATTTTTGGAGTGCTCTATGCATTGGTGGGCATCGTAGGCCTACTGGGTACGGCATATGCCTCTACCATGGCGCATGAGTCTAAAGGGTTCATCTCGTTAGCCGGCAGCGCTTTGAACCTGATACGCCGTCAGGTTTGTCGACGCCTTGACCAACAGTCTGAAAGGATTTGCAATAGACGTCGCCATCTAAGGCAAATTGGGGGGCAAAAAATGAGATCGGCAACACTATTCTGTTCATTATTCCGGCATTGGCATTCACTATTGGTCTGCCCAAGCCCTCTAACGCCGATGCCAAATCGGCTGCGTATGAAGGCGGGTACATAATGGCGGCATTTGGTTTGTGTCCAGTTACGAACATTTATTCATCTATGGGCAAGTTCATTAAGTACCAAGGCACAAAAGGCTATGACCGTGGGTTTGCCGCCTTTAAGGCCGCGCTGAAAGGCCCTCGACCAAGCAGAATCTGCTTTGACGCAGCGCGTGAGAGCGCTTTCTTCACCGTACGCTAATGCAGCATATTTGATGGTCCGTCAGGTGGGCCGCTGCTGCGCATAGCGCCAGTCGAGGACAAAACGCAAGCGGGCGGACTGACAGCGGTGGCCGCTGGGCCCAGCCGACTTTGATGCTTCCTTCGGGGCAAAGCCGGCTATTGCTTTCGTCGGCCCACGTTCATCGTCAGCGGCCGCGTCCGCACCAAGCGGGAAGGCTGCGGGTCTACGCCCGCGAGCAGAGGCCGCTGTGGCGACGGTACTGCCGCCCAAGCGCTCCTGCCACCGCAAGGCTTGTGTTGCGGTGGCGCGCAAGCTGGCGGTGATGATGCATGCCGTCTGGAGCGACGGCACGTTCTACGTCGGCGATCCGGTCGCGGGCCTGGGCCGAGGCCGCTGAGCGCGCACGGCAAGGCCCGCAAGCTTCTCGGTGTACATCGCTGGCCGGCGTGGCGGCAGTTGAAACGCATCGCGTCGGCACTGTGAAGGACGCCATCTGAGCTCGGAGATCCGCCTCGGCGGATGAGGGATCGATGCAGACCAGGAACGACGGAACGCTCGTTATCCCGCCTGCGGCCGCGCCGATCGACAGACGGCCGGACCGCGCTCGATTTGCCTGTGATGCTCCGTCAGTCCGATGGAAAGGTGCGCCACGACGGTTCGAGCGCTGCAAATAAGCAGCGAAACTGCCCCGTCGCAGAGCGCGGAAGATTGCACAGCGCATCGGGACTCGCCCAAGGCAGGAGTTCATCGAGTCGGTTTACCGGGTGACCGTCGACCATGCGGATGAGTACATCGCGCAGCCAGGCATACGGTTCGACGTCGTTGAGCTTGCATGTTTCGATCAACGCACAGCACCGCCCACCGCGTGCCGCTACCGTCGCTTCCCGCCAAGAGTTGGTTCTTGCGGCCAAGACTGACCGGACGGATCGCGCGCTCGACCGGGTGGTGTCGAGCTCGATGCGGCCGTCGTGCAGGAAGCGGGTCAGTCCGTCGCAGCGCGAGAGCGCATAGCAGGCGGCTTCAGCGAGGGTGCTGCGACCCGGCAACAACGGACGCGGACGTGCGGCGCGCTCTACGAGGCGGCGTCGGGAATGCTGACGCGCTACAAGGGCAGGGACAAGGTCAAGGGCTGCGGCCAGCTGATCGCCAAGGGTTCCTGCCACCGCAAGACCTGGGTCGCGGTGGCGCGCAAGCTGGCGGTGATCATGCATGCGCTCTGGAGCGACCGCACGTTCTACGTCGGCGATGCGGCGGCAACCGCGACCGACACCGCGCAGCGCGCGCATGGCAAGGTCCGCAAGCTTATGGGAGCGCATCGATGAGCGGTGCGAGGGCAGTTCAAGCGCATGGCGCCCGCAGTTTGACGGACGCCATCTGAGACGAAGGAGATCTGCCCCGGCGGACGAGGATCGATGCAAACAAGGAACGACGGAACGCACGTTATCTCGCCTGCGGCCGCGCCGAGCGAAAGATGGCCGGACCGCGCTCGATTGCCTGTGACGCTGCTCCGTCAGTCCGATGGAAGAGTGCGCCGCGACGATTCGAGCGCTGCTTTCGTGCAGCCAGAACAGCCGTCGCAGAGCGCGGAAGACTGCACGGCGCATCGGAACCTGGCGCCAGAACGCGGGATCGTATCGTAGCGTATAGATTCGTGTATTATCGCAAGCGAGAAGAGCAACGACGATGGCAAGAAAATCTCGCAAAGCACAACCGATTAAGACGGCTAGATAAAAGCCCGCACATTGTGCGTCGGCCGGTCGGTTGTTTTTCAAGGGGTTAGACACTGATCTCGCAATGTGTAAACGTTCACTGCACATTGCCGCAATGGCAGTTTCTGAGCGAGATCCATGGCTTAATGCAACGTACGCCGGCTTAGGCGGCCCTTGAGGAGGTTGGGACCGGGAAGGGGGAGTGATCAGAAACTGCCGTTGAGATGGTCTCTCGTCGGCAATAACGAGCTGTGGATAGTCAACGCCAGAACCTCCTAGACCGGTGGTTCGCGATGGGTGGTCGGCACGGCCGTGGCGGTCTTCGCCTCGGCCCCGAGAGCCGCCGTCGCCAGCGTCGGCCGTAGTATGGCGGCCGCGCGCAAGCTTGCCGGCTGGCGCCATCCTCCGCACTGCGGCTGTATGGGCTTCTCGGTCCCAGTGGAACAGTCCCGGTCGCGACACGCCCGCCAAAACGGCGGAGCTGCCAGGTGGAGCTAAAGCCGGAGCGCATCACTGCGTTGTGAGGCTCGGGCAGGAGATCGGATACCGGAACAGGACTCGGGACAAGCTTGGGATTCAGTGGCTCCCAAAGCGGGTATGACAGCAGGTCCCGGCCGTGCAGCAACCAGCCTTGCGGGGTCAATACCGCTGCAGGATGGGTCGCAATCGCCCTAGCTTATTGCGGTGCCCACGTCACTGGGCTATTTTAGCAGTTGTGGGAACTGCATCTCCCATCCATCGCGGGTGCGACCTTGCCGTTTCGGCAGATTGTGAAGTCTTTAACAGACCAGGTGTCGCAAGCTATGTCTTGTGCCCTCCAGGTCATGAGCAGTTAAGGATGGCCATGCTGCGGTGTTTTGCGTTCATTGCGGCCCTGATGCTCGCGAGCTTCACGGCGTTCCAAGCTTGTGCCGATCGAAGGGTGGCCCTAGTCATCGGCAATTCCGAATACCGCGAGATTCCGGCCCTCAAGAATCCGGACAAGGATGCCGAGGACGTGTCGAACACCTTCCGGCTGGCCGGATTCGATGTGTTCGTCGCCAAGGACCTCACCAAGATCGAATTCGAAAAGCAGTTTCGCAACTACCTCGCGGCGGCGGACGGCGCCGATCTGGCGATCGTGTACTATTCCGGCCATGGCTTTCAGATCGGCGGTGAAAATTTCCTGATCCCGGTCGATGCATCGCTCAAGAACGCGGCCGACATTGAGGTCCAGGCCGTCAAGCTCGATGATGTGCTGCAGCAATTGAGGACGAAATCGAAGATCCAGGTGATCATCCTCGACGCTTGCCGCAACAACCCGTTTCCGCGCAAAGATTATTGGTTGCGAGACCAGCTAATCGTTGCTGGGAACACCGGCCTTGCGCAGGTTAAAAGTTCGCTGAACACGCTTATAGCCTTCGCCACCGAGCCCGGTGCCGTCGCCTATGACGGAAGTGGCGACCTCAGTCCTTTTTCCTCCGCCTTCTCCCGTCGCGCGCTGGCGCCGAACCAGGAGATACGCTCGGTCATGGCGGCCGTTCGCCGGGATGTGGTCGAGGCTACCGCCGGTAAGCAGGTGCCTTGGGAAAACTCATCGCTGATCGACGAGGTCGTCCTCATGCGTCGCGCCAGCCGGCCCGCACTGCCGCCCGTGTTGGAAAAGGTCGTGCCGTCCGGCGTCGGCCCTGTCGCGCTCGACCTGCCGGAGCCGCTGGATGTCGATGGCGGCCCGGTCACCGTCAGCATCGAGAGACCGCCGGCGCTCGGGCGTCTGATTTTGGACGGCAATCCGGTTGCGGCAGGTGAGCCGATCGCCGGCAAGGATCTTCCGCGATTGCAAATGGACGTGCCCAAGGGCACCGGCGTCCAGGAACAAGTCGACATGCTGGCCTATGCCACACGCGACGATTGGGGCGGCGAATCCCAAGGCATCCTGGTCTTCCGGGTCAAGAATGGTGAGGGGGCCGATGGCCAGCAACTCATGGCCTCGCTCGAGTCCGAGCAGAAGCAGCAAGCGGTGGAACGCGGCATTCACGTTGCCGGCGCCGCCGAAGCGATCGAAAACCGTGAGGTCCGCGTTCCGGTCGGCGTCGGCCCGGTTCCGTTGCAGCTGGACTTCCCAACCACGGATCCGGCGGTCAGCCTGAAACTTGCGGGCTATCCGGCAACGGGAACTCTGTCGCTGCCGGATCGGACCTTGTCGCCGGATTCGAGCCTGATGGCCGATGAAGTCGACCACTTGCGCTACGAACCCCAGATCGGCGCCGTCCAGCCACTGATAGTCGGCTTCGAAATCAGGGCCGACAACGCGTCGTCAAAGCCGGCGACGATGAAGCTTTCGCCAAGCGTCGACCCCTGCGACAGGGAGGCCGGTGAGCCACTTGACCTGCAGGGCGTAGTCCCCGGCTTGTTGCCGAATGAGATCAGCAGCAACGCCGTGGAGGTCTGCCGGGCGGCGGTGAAAGCCTATCCGGACGTCGCTCGCTTCCACTATCAACTCGGTCGGGCATTGCTTGCGGTTGGTAAGGTCGATGAGGCCAAGAAGGCGATCCAGGAAGCTGCCGACAAGGGGCATGTGCGAGCAGTGTTCGAGCTGGGCTACCTCAATGCGACGGGAACGGGAATGCCGGTCAATCGCAAGCAGGCCAATGACTTCTACGCTGTAGCCTCCGAAAAGGGCGATCCCTATGGGATGACCTCGTGGGGTCGCGCCTTGTTCAACGGCTACGGCGTCGAGCGTGACACCACCAAAGGGCTGGACCTGCTGCTCAAGGCGGCGGCGATGGGGCACACTTATGCCATGAACGATCTCGCCGCCATCTTCACCGAAGGCCGTAATGGCGTGCCTGTCGACGCAACTCGGGCCGTGGCTTTCCTCAAGGCGGGCGTCGAGCGGCAGGACATGTATTCGATGAACCTGCTCGGCCGCAATTATCTCGCCGGCACGGGGGTCGAGAAGGCCCCCAAGACAGCGCTCTCGCTTTTTCAGAAATCGATGGATCTCGGCCAGCCATACGCTCCCGGCAGCCTGGCGCGCATGTACAGGGACGGTGTCGGCGTGCAGCAGGATTTCTCAGAAGCGCAAAGGCTGTTCGAGTTGGCGACGGCGCGCGGCGATCAGTCGGCTGCGTATGATCGCGCAGCTCTGGAGATGCAAAGGGGTGAAAAGGCGGACCAGGCCGTGGCGGCGCGCTACCTTGCTTTGGCGGCGGCGCTCGATCTTCATAACGAAATTCCCGATGCCCGGAATACGCTGGCGAAGTTTGGCGTCAGGGCGAAGACGGCGGCTCTGAAGCAGATGCGTAGGGACCTGAAGTCCAAGATTTCGGCGAACGGCTCATTGGACGATCAACTGATCAAGACAGCCAGGGCGGTCTGGGAGCAAGCCAACCCGCGCCGGGACTTGTTCTGACAACATGGAGGCAACAGATGGGCTCGGCACTAAAACAGGTAATCGTCGCAACGGTCCTATCCCTTACGATGGCAGGGTGCACGACCATTGCACCCCCGCTCGAGCCGACGACGACGAAACATCATACGAAGTCGGTTCGCACGACGACCGCGCCAAAGGTGGTCAAGCAGAAAAATGTGACCGCCAAGAAACTGCTCACACCGGTCAAGAACGAAACCACGCCTGTCATTGCACCCTTGGGCGGTGGTGGTGGCGGTGGTGGTGGCGGCGGCGGTGGCTGGGGATAGCGCCTCTACAGCGCACGACGCAGTACAGGGCTATCGTAGGTGACTTTCGCAACGCGCTGGAACTGCTCGCCAAGCAGGAACAAGTGCTCTATGGTTGCGCCGTGCCGTTAGCAGGATCGGGTTGCCTGGCGGGGGCGTTCCATGTTCGAAGTCGTTGCATTCTGGCGAGCGCAAGCAAAAGCGCAGCGTCCTGGCCTGATCATTGCAGCCATATTGGGATTGCTGGTCTTCGGACCGCAGACAGCGAATGCCGCGCCGAACTGGACGCTCGATCCAGACGCTTCGGTGCTTACCTATCAGTCGGTCAAGAAGAACACGATCGTCGAAACCAACAAGATCAGGAATATCACCGGCACGCTGAATTCCGCCGGTGATGCCAAGGTCAGCTTCGATCTCAATTCCGTCGACACGGGCGTTGACCTCCGCAATGTGCGCATGCGATTCCTGTTCTTCGAAACATTCAAGTACCCGACGGCCGAGCTGACGGCAAAGGTGGACCCGGCAGCCTTTGCCGACTTGCCGGCCAAACGCCGGATCAAGGCAACCTTGCCGTTCCGGCTCAGCCTACACGGCGTCGACAAGGACCTGGAGGCGAGCGTCGTCGTCACCATGATCAGTGACACTCAGGTCTCGGTTGCTTCCGAGGCTCCCGTTGCGGTGCATGTGGAGGACTTTGGCCTGCTGCCGAACGTTGACAAGCTACAGCAGGCCGCCAATGTGACGAACATAGTGCCTACCGCCTCAGTGTCCTTCGATTTCGTCTTTACTGCTGACGGCAGCAAGCCGGCCGCGGTGCAGACCGTCGCTGCCGGCACCGCCGATGTCGGTCCCGTGGCCACTGACGCCGCGAAGGCCAATTTCAGCGATGAGGAGTGCCTCAACAGGTTTGCCGTGCTGTCCCGTACTGGTGCCATTTACTTCCGCTCGGCAAGCGCCAAGCTTGATGCCAAGAGCAAACCCTTGCTGACGGAGGTCGAAGGCGTCGTCGGCAAATGCCCGACCCTCAAGGTAGAGGTGTCCGGTTACACTGATTCCGATGGATCGCCCGATGCAAACAAATTGCTGTCGGAACGGCGCGCACAGGCGGTTGCCAATGCTTTGGTCGTCGACGGCGTGCCGCGCGGCCAGATCAGTGCCGCCGGCTATGGTGAGGATAGGCCGGTTGCCGCCAACGACACGCCAAAGAACAAGGCGCTCAATCGGCGCATCGAATTCTCAGCCACGAAGCACGCGAACTGAGGTCGGGGGTGGGCTCCCGTCCATTCGCGTTTTGCGCTGGCTTGGTTCTCGACGCTGGCCTTGTTGCGATTGTCCTGCTTTTGACTTTGACCGCCGCCACCGCCGAGCGCCGTATCGCGCTGGTGCTCGGCAACTCGCAATATCAGCACGCAGCTCCGCTGGCCAATCCTGCACGCGATGCCCAGGCGATAGCCGAGCGCCTGCAGAACCTTGGTTTCGAGGTGGTGTCTGGCTTCGATCTCACCAAGCAGCAGACGCAGGCCACAGTCGCCCAGTTCGCCAAGCAGGTGCGCGGCGCCGATGTGGCGCTTTTCTTCTATGCCGGCCATGGCCTGCAGGTTTCAGGCAAGAACTACCTGCTTCCGGTGGATGCCGCACTCGAGGACGAGACCTCGCTCGACTTTGAGGCCGTGTCGGTTGATTTCATTTTGCGCCAGATGTCTCGCGAGACAAGCATAAGGCTGGTGTTTCTGGACGCATGCCGGGACAATCCTCTGGCCGATGTGCTGGCAAAGACCGCCGGCATCAAGGGTGCAAGCAGTGGCCTTGCGGAAATTCCGATCGAGAATGGCGGCGCCGGAACGCTCGTAGCCTTTGCCGCAAGTCCCAACCAGCTCGCCTATGACGGGTCTGGCGACCACTCGCCCTTCACGACGGCATTGCTCCAGCACATTGGGGAATCCAATGTCTCCATCACCGAAGCGATGGACAGGGTGACAAGTGACGTCTTCAAGACGACCGCCGGCAAGCAACGCCCCTGGATCAATGTCTCTTTGACCACCGAGGTTGTCCTGCACAAGGTCGATCTCAACGCGCCGCTGATCGTCGGCGAGGCGAGCACCCCGCAAGCTGAAGCCGGCTCCGAGACACGCAACACCGGCGCTTCGCCAAGCCAGAATGCCGATCAGCTTGCGCTTGATACTCTGCGTGCGAAAATCCCGAAGCTGGCTACCGACGGTCCTATCCTTTTCGACCGTCCTATCAAGTTCGGCGACCCGGCGATCGACGGCAAGAGCATCGCCCAACTGATCAAGAGCGAACCGCTTTTCAGTCCGGTGGAGGGCCTCGACAAGTCGGTGTGGGAAGGCAAGCACTGCGATAGCTGCCACGAGTGGAATGAGGTCCGGCTCTGCGAGCAGGCGAAGAATTTCGCTGCCAACGACGTCTCGGTCCTGCGCCTGCAGCATCCGCTTGGTACCCGCTTCAAGGTAGCGCTGGCAAGATGGGCGCAAGGCGGCTGCCAATAATGCCGGACTGATGCCGGCGATGGTGGATGGCGGGTAGGGATCGGCGAGTGGCGTTACGCTTCCATCTCCGCCATCCGAATGCCCATTTCGACAAAGGCCGAAAGCACGGCAAAGCGGTCCGCCAGCGAGGCCCGGGCCAGCCCGGCCAGAATTCCGGCATTGACGGCATGGGCGGCAGGAAATCCGGTCGACACCATGTCGAGGGTCGGGTCGCGCCACATCGCTGCCAGAGCGATCCAGGCGGCCGGCGTCGCCGGCGGCAGGTCCAGGGAATTGCTCAAGACCGCTTGATGGTCGGGATTATCAGGTTCGCCGACGCGGTCGTGGACAAGCGCCAGCAATTCGAGATCCCGGTCCGCCAGGAGCTCGGCGAGATTGCTCAGGCATTCATGTCCCCACCAGACGGCGGCTCGCTCAGGCAGGAGGTAGGCACAGAACGTGACTGCTTCTTCCGGCACGCGCCCGGCAAGCAGGGCTCGGCAAAAATCAAGCGGCGGCTGGCCGGTGGCCAGCGATTTCATGTCCCTGGCGATGGCGGGACAAGCAAGAAACAGATCCCGTGCCGTTCTGTATCCGAGTTCATTGGCCATGGCTGCCACACCCCGAGAGCCACCAGAACAGCACTCAAGCCTGTGGCCGAGCGCCGGTCAAGCGCGTCAGTCGTTGGCAGGTGGTGACGAAGGGCGTCATGCGTTTGTTCACAGACAATCGCTTCCCGATTTGATACGATGCGCGCCAGCGAAATCCTCTCAGACAGGAGTGACGGTCATGCGATGGGGCAGTTCAGCCTTGGCATTGGCGGCCATGCTTCTTGCAACGCACGTCCTTGCCGATCCGCTTCAGAAATCGGAAGACATCGTCAAGTTCTTCGCCGGACAGACCGGCAATCTCGGTGCCGCGCGCGGCATCTGCGTCGGCTCGGAGGAAGAGTGCAAGAGCAAGGCCGAGAAGACTGGCTCAGCTCAACAAAAGACCGGTCTCGACATGATGATCAATTTTGCCCTTGATTCCGCGCAACTTGACCAGACGGCGCGCACCGAACTCGACGAGTTCGCCAAGGCGCTGAAGGACAATCGGCTGAGCACGTTCAGCTTTGTCGTTGAAGGTCATACCGATGCAACCGGCACGGATCGCTACAACCAGGACCTGTCGCAGCGGCGGGCCAAGTCGGTGGCCGCGTTCCTCGAAGCGAACGGCGTTGAATCGGCGCGGCTCGAAGCGATCGGCCTGGGCAAGTCGCACCCGCGTGTCGCCAATCCCTACGATCCGGTCAACCGGCGCGTGGAAATGCGCATCAGGACCGAGTAGGCGGTTGCCGCCAGGCTGATCTTTAACAGCGACACTGGCAAGGGATCTCGTCCAAACGCCGGTCACCCCTTGATGCCTTCTGATCAATGTTTGAGCGCGCTGCCGATCATAACGCCGGTGCCGAAAATGAGCGCCCTGGCCAGGAAGTCATTATTGTCTCTCGGCGGCGGTTCGTCGCGCACGATGATCTCGCTGCTGCGCCTGCGCTGGACAACCTGCTGTTGCTTGTGTGGCACCGGCTTCAGGGTACGGGTCTTCTGCACGACCCGTCCCTTCGGCGGCGCCGCAGTCTGCTTGCCCGCCTTCAGCTGGTCGATGTCGAGCCTTGCCACGGTGGCGAAGCGGCCGCCCGGGAACTGGTCAAGATACGCCTCGTAATAGGGAATGGCGTTGTTTTTCGAGGCCTCATCCCAAAGGCGTTGCTCGACCTCCCAGGATGGGGGATCGGTGGCCACCGGCTCAGGGGCGGGCGAGGCCGACGTCTTGGCTGCATCGGCGATTGGCGCCGCCGCCGCTTGTGCCGCTGGCTTGCCAAGGAAAACCTCGCGCCCCAGCGATGCGTTGTGCCATGGGCGCTGCCGACCTTGCGTGGCTTCTGTCACGTCGCCGCGCACGCGCGTCAGCGCGCTCTGGATCTCGACCCCGGGCTCGGTGAGGTGCTTGGCCAACGCCAGCGAGTAGGGGCTGTCGACGCCGTTGCCGTCGAAAGCGACAGCACCGGGATCGGCCGCATAAGCAATCAAGACACCGCCGGCGCCGACGCCGTCTGCCTTTGCATCCACCGGCGCGAGGCCGGCACCGAGCGAGCGGCTCTTGGGCAGCGCCGTGGCCAGCGTGCGAGCCAGCGGATTGTCGCGGCAGGCATCGAGGATGATGATGCCGACGGCGGGATCGGCAGGCAGCGCCGCCATGAACTCGTCGATCTGAACTGTGCGGGTCTTGAGATAGGCGGGTGAGGTCAGGTCGGCGTCGACCGGTATGAGATAGTTCTTGCCGTCGACCTGCATGCCGTGGCCGGCGTAGAAGATGACCGCGAGGTCCGCGTTGTAGGATTCTTCGGTGAATTTGCTGATCAGGCCATGCATGCCGGCATTGTCCTGGTCGACGCCTTCGATCACTTCGAAGCCGGCGTTGCGCAGCGTCGACGCAATCAGGTGGGCATCGTTCGCTGGGTTCGGCAAGGCAACGGCGTTGACATATTTGCTGTTGCCGATGACCAGCGCGACACGCTTGCTCTCGGCTGTTGCGGCCTGGACGCCGAAGGCGGCAAGGATGGAAAGGACAAGTCCGCTCAAAAGGTTGGCAAACAGTTTCATGGATCAGCCCTCCGGCCCGTCGGGGCACACTATTGATCTCTGCGCATGCTCAATTCGTCAGGGACAATGTCGCCTCGGCCAAAATGGCTCTCAGCTTATGTCGCCCCGACGACAGTTTAGGTTCACCGGGTGCACTCTGGCCTCTGCAAATATTTGCCGACATACCAGCCGCCAGTGTCAAAACCGATCGACCAGGCGATCGTTGTGTCGCTTTTGAGCCGGGACGGTCACTAACCTGGCTCAAGCGTCTCTTGGATTGAATTGAGCAGCGCGGTTATCGCCTGTTTGTACTTCTCGAACTCCGGCGACGTCTGCCGGACCTCGGTCGTGGTTGTCGCCGGCTGGGTCTGATCGGTCACCACGCGCGGCACTTTCTGCCCCATTTTCCGCTCGGCCCACTCGATGACGTAGCCGACGGTCTTGCCGGTCAGGAACGGGTTGGCCTGGATCACCGCTGCGCCCAGAACGGCGCTCAATTGCGACGAACCCGGCGCCGCCAGCACCTGGTGCGCCCCCTCCATGCCGAGGAAATGGCAAAGATACAGGCGCCCGGCGGTGATCTGGTGGCCGCGGGCGCGCAGATAGGCCTCCCCTTCGCGCGCCAGGTTACGCACCATTTCGCGCGACAGCGTCGCGTCATAGCGAAGCGCGAGCAGGTCGGCGGTCGAAAGCGATCGGGCAAGGTCGGGACGATAGGTGTTCATCATCCGGATCCAGGTCTTGGTGATGAACTGGCCGGCGCCGGTTGCCGACGAGTTGGGGTTCTTGGCGCGGGCGCTGCCGCCGCTTTCGACGTGAACGATCCGGTCGGTCAGCGTCTCGACCGCGGAATCGCCGGGCCCGCCGGAACTGACGGAAACGGCGGTGGCGACTGCGGTGACTGTCCCGAGCGGGTCGATCGCCTCGCCGTTCTCGTAGAGCTCGAAATGCAGATGCGGGCCGGTCGAAAGCCCTGTAGTGCCGATATAGCCGATGACGTCGCCAGCCTTCACCTTGGTACCGACACCGCCGGCGATGGCGAATTTTTGCATATGCGCATAGCGCGTCTCGCGGCCGTTCGCATGCGTGATCTTCACCAGATTGCCATAGCTGCCGCCATCGCCCTGGAACGAAATCTCGCCGTCGAAAGAGGCCATGACAGGCGTCCCAACCGGAGCCGCCCAGTCGACACCCTTGTGGATCCGAACCGTGCCGAGGATCGGATGCTTGCGTGGGCCGAAGGTCGACGTCATCACCCCGGCGACCGGCGTGACCATGCCGTGGGCTATGGACAGCGAACGGACCTGATCATCGCCCGTCACGCAGGCATACTGGCCGTCGCTTTGCTGATAGACGAAGCAGTCGAGGTTCTTGTCCTTACCGAGGACGCCGACGTAAAGCACCCGTCCGGATATCTCGCCTTGGCCGCGCGGAGTCTGCGAGTAGATCAGCACCAGGCGCTGGTCCTCGCTGGCGAAAGCGTCGAGATCCTGTCCCCTCGACAGATACGTGATCGCTTCGCCGATCACGCTGGTCGGCACCTTGTTGCGTGCCGCGGTCGAGTAGATTGCGTCGAGCAGGCGGTACTGCCGCTTGGGCCCCCCCTGGTCCGAGGCACCGGAATAGTTGAAGAGGTCCTCGCGAACCCAGGGGTCGACCCCTGAAACGAAGGCGTCCGCGGCGTTGCGCGTCAGCGTACCGACATAGACGTTCCTTGCATAGACCGAGACCTGCATCAGCGACAGCGTCGTCGTCTCGCGGTTCGGCCGGAAGCCTCGCATGGCGACCACAAAACCGGCCTCGAGCCCATCGCGCTTGAACAGCGCTTTCAGCGCCTCGCCCGCAAGCCTGGCGTCCTCCTCGGAGAAATGCGCGTCGAGCGCCACGCTTTCCAGGCTGCGGTCGTTGAGGATTTTCACGAAAGTGTCCTCTGTCGCCGCGAAGCGCTGATATTCGCTGGTGACGGTCGCGGCTGTGGTGTTGTTCTCGATAGCGGTTCTCTTGAAGGCGGGGAGCGCTGCCTCTCCCTGGTCGATGGTCTCGCCCCAGCCGGCCTCGGGGTCGTCTGAGTCGGCTTTGGGCGCCGAACCGGCGGGGATATCGCCCGCATCCGGCGGCGCCTGCAGGTCGTTCGCCAGATCGCCCGGTTGGTCGTTGGGCGCAGGTGCGGGCGAGGTCGGTTGCTGATCGTCTGGTGCTGCAGCGGAGGACTTCGGAGCAGTCTGCCGCTGCGCCTGGAAGAAGGCAAAATCCTCCTGCGTCGACGGGATCGTCGTCATGAACTTTTCGCTGGCGCTCAGCATCACGTCGGACAGAATCTCGATCTGCGGCGAGGCCCCGGAACTATCGAGTTCGGCCGGGCGCGCAGCCGTGTGGCCCTTCGCGGCGCTGTCCGCATCAGGCGCCAGCGTGATCCACATCGGGTCACCGGCAAGGTCAATGATGGCCGGCACATAGACCGAGGCGTCGGGCGGCACGTCTTCCATACCTTCGACGGGATGCAGTTCCTCATCCTCGTCGCCGAACGACCAGTTGTCCTTGGTGAGATAGAAGCCGGTGGCGATCGCGATGACGGTGAGCGTTGCAACGCCAGCAAGAACGTGGCGCCAGAGTTTGCGTCTGCGCTCGGCCAAGCGCGCCAGCTTCTTCTGTTTGAAGCTCCTGTCGATGCTGTGCGTCACGGGCTGTTTCCGGTCAGGAAATAAGTCCAGCGCACCTGCTCCAGCGTATCGACCTCGACGAAACGCGCCGCGATGTGACCGCGCTGCCAGCACTCCTCAATGCCACGGATGGAGAAGCGGCGCCGATCAACGCACATCTCGGTCGATCCGTTGAGGATGGCGTGGCCGAACACGTCGGTCGCGTAGAGGTAGATGTAGCGGTTGGCCAGTTCCTCGCGGATGATGTTCACGCAATGGTTGGCGCCGATGGTCCACCAGCCATCGGTCTGATCGGCATTGTCAACCTTCTGTCCGACGGCGAGGTTGACTACGTCGAGCGTCTGGTTGCAGACAGTGAATTCGGCATGCGCCCTGCTGGTCGAGAGGACAACGAGCAGCGCCGCGCCGAACAGCGCGGAAAATGCCAGGCGGTGGGAGAAGTCCGGCAATAATCGAAACCAACTACGCTTTGTGCGTGACGAGGGCTGGCAAAATGAATGCGAGGGGCGAAGGTCCATCGGCGTTCATATCTATCCGCCGAGCCGGAAATATTTGGCGCTGGCGGAGAACCGCGAGCCGTCGGAGCCGATCTCCTCGAGGATCTTTGGCAAAAGCTCGGAGACCGGTGTCGGTCTCGAGAACATCGCGGCCTGGATGTCCTTCGGTCCGGTGATCACCAGCATGATCTGCGGCAGGGCCTTGCCTGCCGCCTTGTCGGCGGCGCCTAGACCGATCGGGATGTTGAAAGTCGCCTTGTCGGCTTGTGCCACGATGCGATCGTCGAGGTTGAAGGCGATGCCCCTGTGGTCGATCAGCATGACGTTGGAAACCAGCCCGCCATGCGTTACCAGCGTGCCGCTGATCGGCGCGCCATCAGGCACCGATGTCCGGTCGAGAACGAGCTGCGGACTTTCCACTCGGTTCCGGTCGATGAAGCGCAGGAAGTTTGTCACTTCACACTGGGGTTGCTCGATGAGACGGACGCTGATGTCCGGCTCGACATGGAACCTCGACCGAAAATCATTGAGCATCCGCTCAAACGGCTGCACGGTGGTTGCGAAGCCCTCGATTGCGCCGGCGTTGTCCGGTGCCAGCGACGCGTAGAAGCAGTCGCCGCCGCTGAAGTCGCGCACCCATGAGGCGTGTTGCGCCGTCTCGTCGACCGCCTTCGCCGGCGGGACCGCCGGCTTGGGCACATTGATCGCGACTTCGGTATTTTCGGGCTGTGTGGTTACCGGCAACTGCGGTTGTTGGGACGCCTGCGCCGTCTGTGTTGGCTCTGATGGCGCGGTTGGTGGCGGCTGGCTGGCGGTCGGGGTCGCCGGCTGTTCAGCCGGCGGGCTGGTCGGCTGCGCCGGCACGGGGCTCTGCGCAATCGGAGGCGAGGAGGCGTTCGGCTTGGCCAATTTGGACAGCGTGTCGACGAGGTCGGTTGCGCTTGGTTTTGTCGCCGGCGGGGTTGCCTCCTGTGCCGGCTTGCCCTCTGCCACCACCTGGCTTGCCTTCGGCGGCGCGCTGGCTGGTTTTGACGAGTTCGCACTCTCCTCAGCCTTTGGCACCGGCACTGACGTTGGCGGGCTCGCGGCCGGCGTCTGGACAGGCTTGATCTCGACCGGCGGCACTTGTGCTTGATTGGTGTTGGCCGTGAATTCGGGCTGAGCCGTAGTCGGCGCCGGCTTGCCTTTGGGCGACACTGGCGGCTCCTGCTTGTCGGTCGTCATTGGCTGCGCTGCCGTCTCCTGCTCTGCGGGCTGCTGTGATTTTGTTGCCTGCCGCACCTCCGGCCTGGGGGTCGGCACCGGGGTTTCGGCGGCCTTGGCAGGGTCCGGTTTCTGCTCGCCTGCCGCGTCCGCCTGGTTCCCAGCCGGCATTGCGCTCTTCATCTGTACATCCGGCAGGGCAGGTGGCTTTACCGTTTCGACGGTGGCAGCGCTGTCAGATTTTGACGGCTCCGGCTGAGGCTGCACCGGTGATTGTGGCTTAGGTTTCGATGCTTCCGCTTGCGGTGTTTGGGCCACCGGCTTCGGTATCAAGGGCTTGAGTTCCTTTTCGGCCGGCGGTGGCGCCAGCATGCCACTGAAGTAAACGCCGCCCCCCAACAGGACCGCCAGCGTCACAAGGCCGCCAGCGACAGCCGGCATCCGCGACGATTTTCGCGGCGAAGCCGGCATGGGCTTGCTGGCCGGCGCGGGCGCGGGCGCCGGCCGTGGTTGTGACAGATGCGCCGGTCGCACATGTTCAACAAAGTGCTTTTCGCCTGCGGACGTCGAAGGCCGCGGCCCCGACTCGGCCAGCGCCGTCCAGCCGGCGCGCGGCAAGCCCGAGCGGTCACGCGGACCATACGATGCCGGCGGCGACGTCACGTCGACATCCTCGCCACGCGTTTCCCTGGCGATGTCGGCCATGCTGGCCGGCCGATCGCGCGGATCCGGCTGCAGCATCGCGCCGACGAGCTCGTGGAAATCGGGGTCGATGTCTGACAGGTCCGGCACGGTCCGGCGTTTCTCGATCACCTCGTACTGCGTACCGCTCATATCGAGAGGCTTCCCGCGCAGCGCGGCGGCGAGCACCAGGCCAAGGCTATAGATATCGGACTGCTCGCTGACCTCGCCGCCGTAGAGGCCGAGCTGTTCGGGCGAAACGTAATTGTATTTGCCGGCGAACTTGCCGCCGATCAGCGTTTCACCACCTGCGGTCGCTGACCGGGCGATGCCGAAATCGATGATCTTGGCGCTTTCCACCCGCCCGCCAGGCAGGATGATGTTGTCCGGCGACAGGTCCCGGTGAACCGCGCCCGCCTGGTGCACCGCGGCGAGCCCCGATGCCAGGCGATGGCAAAGCCGCCGCACGTCTTCCCCCCGCATCGGTCCGCGACGCATCACGTCGAACAGGGACTGGCCGTCCACGAACTCCATCGCGAGATAAGGGCGGCCGATCCTCGGATCGATGGTGAAGACGTGATAGCGCACCACCGCGTCATGCGACAGATGATTGAGGATCGACGCTTCCTTACGGAAGAGCGACAGGATCGTCTGATCGCGGGCGAATTCTGGCAGTACGATCTTGATCGCCACATGGTCGCCGGTTTGGATGTTGTGGCCGCGATAGACTTCTCCCATGCCGCCGGAGGCTATCCTTTCGTCGAGTTCGTAAATGCCGCTGAGCTGTGTGCCGACGCCGGCATAGATGTCGTTCGTCGATATCCGGGTCTTGTCGTCGTCGCTCATCTCGCCAGGCTCTCCGCTTCGGACCGATCCGAATGGAGCGCACCGTTGCGCCCGCCGCCGATCTTCACTAGTACGATGGTCACATTGTCGATTCCGCCGCGCGCCAGCACCGTCTCCAGCAGGCTTCGGCACGCCGCCTGGGGCGTTGCGGATCTCACCGCGGCTTCGATCTCGGCGTCGCTGACATGTGCCGTCAGTCCGTCGGTGCTCAGGACGAAAACATCTCCCGGCATCAGCTCGCCCTGCTGGAAATCGATCTTGAGTTCATCGCTGACGCCGACGGCATGGGTGATGACATGGCGGCGCGGCCAGGTAAGCGCTTCCTCCGCGCTGATCATGCCGCGGTCCAGCAACTCCTGGACCTCGGTGTGATCCTTTGAGACCTGAAAGATCGCGCCGTTGCGGACCAGATAAATGCGGCTGTCGCCGGCCCACAGGCCAGCGAACCGTCCGTCCATGGCAAGCAAAGCCGCGAAAGTCGAGCCGATGGTGATGCCGCGGGATCGCGAGATGTTACGGATCTCGGAATTGGCGCGGCTCAGCCGGTCTTCGAAGCGCGCACGAAGGTCCGGTGCCGAGCTCGCAATGCCGATCGTCGCCAGATGATCGACGATGCTGGCCGACGCGACCTCGCCGGCCTCGTGGCCGCCCATGCCATCGGCCACCACCCACAGGCCGGTCTGCGGCTCTATCAGGTAGTTGTCCTCATTGTGGTCGCGCACGCAGCCCTGATGGCTCACGCCGAAGCTTTCGATGGGAAGGGCGACAGAGCTCAATTTGCCACCAAGCGCTTCGCGAGCGTCCTCTGTGACCAAGCATGGGCAGGGTGCCCAAGCCACTTTGCCACAAGCGCATACGTTAGAGTACCGAAATGAGCGCTGTGGCTGGCGGTGCGCTGGAACACAGCCATGTCAGAACGCCTTCGGACAGCTGAAGCCGGACAGGGCCGGCAGCAGCAAGGGGTTAGGCCCCGGTCCGATCTGCATCGTGTAAGCGACGTCCCGTCCGCCGATCACGAAACGGGCTTCGGTGTTGGCGCCTTTGGCGGTGATGGTCGCCTTGTCCAAAAGACGCCTAAAGGCCCACGGTCCTTCGAATTTGAGAGCGGAGTCGCGGCCTGGCATTTCCGGCATCAGGCTGAGGCTGGCGGAACCAGAGGCAGTGCTGTTTGGCCAGGTCACTGTGCTTGGCGCGCTCCCCGCCTGGCTACTCTGGACGGTCTGGCCGTCGATGTTGAGAACCGCGTTGTTAGCGTCGCTATTCAGCGAAAATGGCGTGACGGTAATCGAAACCGACGGCACCGAGCCGCCGGAAGGGAAGAAGGCGCTGCGGATCTCGGCGGCCGCCTGAAATGATCTCAAGGTCGACTTCGCCAGGTCGCGGCTGGAGCGGACATCCTGCCTCCAGGTCCATTCCTGGCCGGTCATGTCGATCAGCGGCGCAAGGTTCTGCGCGAAGAATCGGTCCATCAGCCCGCCCGGCGCGAAGAGCTTGGCGAAATCCGCTATCGAGATATCTTCGGTGCCGTCACTGGCGAAGGGATAGCGACCGTTGACCGCCTCCTCGCAGGCTCGCGTGACCGTCTGGTCGAGGTTCTGGTTGAGGTTGGCCACCGAGGCTTCGGCGACATTGCCTTCAAACTCGTCCGCTGCCGCGTTGACCATGCGCGCCAGCGGCTTCGGAAGGCGGGAGGCATTGGCGCGCAGCGTGGAGATCTGCAACTGCAGGTTGGCGTTGACGCGTTCGGTCTGGGAAGGGACATCGGCCGAAAGCTTGAGGTTTTGAAAGATATCGCGGAAATTCCGCGTCAACGCATCGAGCGGCCGCCGTCCACTGACGCCGCTAACCAGGGCCTGGAACGATCGAAACTGTGCCTCGACGCCCGCGCCGGCATTCTGCGCGACAGCCGAATCCAGTCCGGCTCGGCTCTGCGACTTGCCGCCGGCGATCTGCAGGCCGATGCGTGCCAGACCTTTGGCCATGCTGGCTGGGTCCTCTTGGGCTGCGCTGCTCTCGCCCTCGGCCGTGGTGTTCTGCTTCGTCAATGCAGTCTCATCGGCGATCGCCGTGAACAGCTGATCGAGAGGCGAGTCCGGCGCGGCGAGGGCGGAAAGCGCGAGATATTGCGGCTTGTCCTTGAGCAACGCCTTGAACTTCAGCTGGTCGAGTACGCGGTGCCATGCGGAGGAGAATTCCTCGCCGTAGCGGTCGATCAATTCTGGACCGAGCTTGGGCAGGTCCTGGTCGATGCCGCCCTGTTCGCCGCCTCCGCCGAGCACCCACCGGTCGTTGACGAGCAGTTGCGCGATGCGCGAAAGCTGTGGCAGGAAGAAGCGGTTGAAGCCGGCGCGCGTGTAAAGTCCGGGAACGTTGAGATCGGCGAGATCGCTGCCGTCCATGCGTTCGAACAGCAGCTGCGCCTCGGGGCCGGCTTTCGCTGCAACGGAGAGGTCTTCCAGCCTTGCGGCGTAGACCGCTGACTTGATCAGCGCCGAAGCGCGGTCGGCAAGGCTCATGCGCCCAAGCGAGCGTTGCGCGGCTTCGATCAGCGGCTGGTTGAGTTCAAAGACGGGATCGTAGGCGTCGTCGAGCGCGAGCATGGCGCGCAGATGCTTTTCGAGCTGCGCGCGGCCCTCGCTGTTGCTTTCGCCGGGATAGCGGTTCTCTTCCCAATCCTGCCTCATCCAGGAAACGATCAACTCGTCATCGACCTTCGGGGCCTTGCCGCCCAGCATCAGGTAGATCTTCAGCGGCTCATAGAGCGCGATCGGATCGGCCATCTTGGCCTGGATGGTGCGCTCGGCCTGCACCAGGAGCCGGGAGCGGAATGTCCGCTCGAGGGCTTGCCGATAGGCAGTTCTGGAGGCTGACAGCAGCCTCTCGTGCTGGCTAAGCCCGAACGACTCCTCGATCGGGTTTGCCTGGTCGCCGTTCTCGAAGCCGGCCGGCAGGTTGCGCAGCTGGTCGAGCGGGCCGATGACGTTTTCCAGGTCGACGTCGGTCACCGTCGTGCTCTTGAGCAGCGAATCCGCGCTGTCGCGATATTGTGCCATCGACTGCCTGGTGGAGGCGATGAGTGACTTGTTGGCGAAGAAGCTGAGGCCAAGCACGCCGAGAGCCGCCAAGGCCGCGAGCGCAATCGCGGCGAGGCCGCCAAGTCTCGCGAGCCTAGTGCGCCGTTCGGCCGCCCGGTCGAAGGATACCCAGCCCGATTCCGGGAAGATCACCTTGGTCAGGAGATCGTGCAGGAAGAAGCTCTTGCCTGTGCCGGAAAGATGCGCTTGCGAGGTGGTGCCGAAGCTGCGGCCGATCGAGCCCAGCACCTGATCGAACGGTGTTCCTTCCTGAGTACCAGAGGAGAAATAGAGGCCCCGTAGGCTGACATTGACATGCGATCGAGAGGTATCGAACAAGCTGGCGATGAAATGAGTTATCCGGTTCCTGAGGGCACCGAACTGTGCCGGGAAGCCGAAGATGGCGATGCGCGCTACCGGGTCGGCCTCTTCCTGCAAGCGATCGACGACCTCTTCCGCCAAGCGCTTCGCCAGACCGTCGAATTCGGCCGGCGCCTCGCCGGCCATGTTCCTTGTGCGATCGACGGTCTGGAACGTCGTGCCCCACACCTTGCGCCTGCGCGCTTCGTCGAATTCACCGAAATAGTCCATGAAGCCGGAGACGAGATCGGCCTTGGTGAAAAGCAGATAGACGGGAAACTGTATCTTCAGCGTCTCGTGCAATTCGCGCAGGCGGCTTCTTATCTCGGTGACATGTGCCTCGATATGCTGGTCGTCGAGGCCGATGAGATCGGCGAGGCTGATGGCGAGGATCACGCCGTTGATCGGTTGCCTGGCGCGGCTTTTCTTGAGCAATCCGAGGAAGGCGAGCCAGCTTGCCTTGTCGCGCTCGCGGTCCGATTCCTGCGTCGTATAGCGGCCGGCCGTGTCGATCAGCACTGCCTCGTCGGTAAACCACCAGTCGCAGGACCGTGTGCCGCCGACGCCAGCCACCGGCTGGGCATTGCCGGAGCCCGCAAGCGGAAATGTCAGCCCGGAATTGACCAACGCCGTCGTCTTTCCGGCGCCGGACGGGCCGATGATGATATACCAGGGAATATCGTAGAGGAAATTGCGCTTGCCGCTCGTCCGTTTCAGCGTCGCGATGGCTTCGCTCATTCGCACTTCGAGCACCTGGGCATCGTCGTTCCGCTCATCGCTGAACACAATGGCCGTTTCGAGCACCTTTTGCGCCTTGCGCCTTTGCCAGAAGCGAACGCCGTAGAACAGCGCAAGCCCCGCCACGGTCGCGCCGATCATGGCCGCCCTGAGCCAGATGGACCCGAGCGGGCGGGTGTCGGCGAAGCGGATCAGCGGTCCGGCATACCAGACAACGGCCGAGAAGCCGGCCAAGGCAAGCATGCTGAAAATCCGCGACATCCAGCGCATCAGTCGCCGTTCCCCGCTGGGTCGGTCTGCAAGGTTTCCTGTTTCGGGATCATCACGTCGACGCGGCGGTTCTTGGCGCGGCCCTCCGCTGTGGCGTTATCAGCGATCGGCTCGTCCTCGCCCTTGCCGTCGATGCTCAGGCGCGATGGATCCTTCAATCGCTTGGCGATCATGGCCTGCACCGCTTTTGCACGCGCGACGGAAAGATCGAAATTCGACTTGAACGTGCTCGACTTCTTCGGCTTCACATTGTCGGTGTGGCCGACGATCTTGATAGGCCCCGTTTCGGCATCGAGCGCCGTGGCGATATCCCCCGCGACGGGCTGGAACTGTGCCGTCAACTCGGCCTGGCCGGATACGAACAAAAGCTGGTTGCTGATCGCGACAACGATGAAGTCGCCCTTCGTGCCGACGCTCAGTCCGCCGCCGGCGATCTCCTTGGCGAGTGCAGTACGGATGCGGTCGATCTGCGTGGTGTGTGGAGGAGCGGGTGGCGGCGGGTTGGCTTGCACCGGTTCGGCGGATGTCGCCACGCTGGCGCGTTCAATGGTGACCGGGGTGGAAGGATTGAGCGCCAGCAACGCGCTGGCGGTTGCATCGCCTTCATCGGTGATCAGGATCCGTAGCCCGAAAAAAGCCGCCGTCACCAAGGTCGCGGCGGCGGCTGCGATCGCCGACAGAGGCAGCCGCCCTCCTGGCCTGGCCATTGCCGCCGCCATGCCATGCCACCGGGGCGAAATGTCCTCAGCGGCGCGCGGCCTGAAATAGCGCAGCGTGTCGTAGACGTCGCGCCGAACGCGATCGAGTTTGTTCCGTTCGCCGGACAATCCCCGATACTGGCCCTCGAACCCCAGCGACAGGCAGGCATGCATCAATTCGAGCAGGTCGTAATGCGCTTCAGGCTTGGCGAGGATGTTGTTCAGCGCTTCATAGAAGCCGGTGCCTGTCGGTTGTGTGTGGAAGAACTGCACCACCAGACTGTGCTGAAGCCAGGTTTCCTTGTTCGGCCAGGGCAGGTTGCCGACGAGATCGTCGGCGGTTTCGCAAAGCGCAAATTTCGCGATCCGTGCGTCTTCTTCCCCAATACCGGCTTTGGCAATGGTATGGTCGAAGGTCTCGATGGCATCTGCGATATGCTCCGCCAAGGCTGCGGCCTGCCGTTCGACCGGTATCAGCCGCAGCTGACCGAACAGCATGAGCAAGGGGGCTGCGGCGGCAAGGATAGGATTTGTCGCGGCATACTTCACGCCAGCAGTGGCGTCGAGCAAGGCGTCCTGCTGCAACGCCGGTGCCGCCGCGGGCTCAGCTCCGTGGCTGGCCCCCTGAAAGACCATGGTTCCGGACGACCAGCCGGGGGGCATTTGTCGGCCGAGGCCCGGGTCGAACACCGTCGATTCCCTGGCGGGTGATGGAGCAGCGGAACTATCGGGAGCCACGCGCGGCTTTTGCCTTGGCCGTGGCGCGCGGATGACGGTTTTGTCCGGCGGCTCAGAGGGATCGTCCTTCGAGCTCATCGGCGCACCACCGTCGAGGTGCTATGGGGATATTCCAGGTGGGATGAGAGGCGCCTACCAGGCAGGGTATCAACAGCGAGCCGGATGGAAAGACTTATCTTGCCGAAACATGACATTCCTGCACACGCCCCAAGCCACGCCGCTTTGCCAGCAGGCAAGCACCCATGCGCTATCCTAGTCGCACCAGAAGCCGATTGAAATCGGAAAGCAGGATGATCAAGGAAGCGGCTTCTTCCACGGGGTCCCTCACACAGCCCGTAAGAGCGTTGCTGACGACATTTGCCGAGCGCGGCTATTTCTGCTTGCCAGCCTTCGCGTAGGCTTCGGCGAAATAGGCGAGGAAGACGTCCAGCATACCGTTTTCGTGCTTGTCCTCCATCGTCCGCCACGTTGCGACCAGCGCATCCCAGGCTTGGCTTTTCCTGGATGAAAAGGACGCAGGCGGGATTCTTTTGGCGATCACCTCCGGCGACAGGTCGTCGAGTAGCCTCGAGAGCGCGGCCTGCATGGCGGCGTAGGTCGCGATTTCGTGGGTCTTCAGGTCGCGGAACGCATCCTCGATGCTATGCCTGGCGTCGAGATAGCCGGCCCGGCGCTTGGCAAACATGATCTCGAGTATGTCGTCGGTGCCCGGCACGAATTTCAGTGGGTTGTTGTCGTCGGCGCCGATCATCGTGCGGTGCGCGCTTTTGGCGAGCACCTTGGCCGCCGCGCGCGCCTTGAGCAGCAAGGACAGTTGCTCAACCGTGGTTCTCAACACCGCACCGATCTCGGCAGCGACGTCATTCGGGTCGCGCGACTGCAACAACTCAGGCGATAAGCCGGCCGCCCTGGCGATATCGCGCAGTATCTCGTCCGCTTCCCCTGGCTGCCTGGCCGGGACAGCGGGGCTGGACTGCAGCACTGAAGACGTTGACACCGGCGTTGCCTCCGCCGGCTTGTGGAACAGTGCGCTGCCGAGTTCCAGCGGCGTTCCCGTCGAGGGCGGCAACTCGCGTTGCGTCGAACCGGTCCTGGCTTGGGGATGACCGGTGACGACGCGCTCTTCGTCGACCGAAACGGCGACGACATAAGGGCCGATCAGCAGCCGGTCGCCTTGGGCCAGCCGATGCGGCGCATTCATGCGCTGGCGGGAGCCGTTCACGAAAGTGCCGTTGCGCGAGACGTCATGAAGCCAGAACGAGCCCGCCTGATAGTGGACTTCGCAATGCCGGCCCGAGATGAACTTGTCGGGGTCGGAAAGTGTCCAGTCGCAATTTTCGCGCCCGATTTCGAAGCTGCGGTCGCGGGCGGCATAGCTCGTCGCGATGCCTGGCGGCAGTCTGTCAACATTGCTGATCTGGAGCGAAATGAACATTCGACGCCACTGGCAACCCTGAAATCCTAGACATTCTAGCATCTTGCCAGCGCAGTGGCACAGGTGCCCTTCACATGAATGCATGCCACGGTTTAGCCATTGCTTCTGTTTGGCCTCCATCAAACATATGCTAGGCTCGCAACGGTCCGATGCGGTGAATTCGAAAACTTCCCGAACGTGATGCAGTTTACGCATGCGGGGTCTTCAATCCATCACACTGGCGGCCGCGTCCAGGAGGGGCACGACCCATGCCGAACGAACGTGCCACGGTTGTGCAGACCCCGGTTGGCGCCGATGTGCTGACCTTTACCCATCTTGTCGGCCGTGACGAGATCAGCCGAAGCTTTGCCTATATCGTCGGGTTCGTCAGCAAGAGCCGGGACGTTGATCCGCTGAAGATGCTGGGCGGCATCGTTTCAGTCGAAGGTGAATCCAATCCAAAGCGCTGGTTCAGCGGCCTGGTGTCGGATTTCAAGCTAAACCGCATCGAGGACCGGCTGGCGTTCTACGAGGCAACTGTCAGGCCATGGCTCTGGTTCCTCGGCAACACCACCGACTGCCGTATTTTCCAGAACATGACAGCGGTCGAGATCATTGAAAAGATATTCTCGAAGTACGGCATCGCCAAATTCGAGAAGCGGCTGCAGGGGTCTTATCCCTCGCGCGAATATTGCGTGCAGTACGATGAGAGCGATCTCGATTTCGTGCAGCGGCTGCTCGAGCACGAAGGCATCTTCTATTTCTTCGAGCACGACGAGGGCAAGCACACGCTGGTGCTGTGCGATGCGATTAGCAAGCTGAAGCCGGCGCCAGGCTACGAGAAGGTGCTCTTTAATTTCGAAGGCCACGGCTCGCGGCGCGACGTTGAATACATCACCGAATGGATCCCAGGCAGCGCGGTGCGACCAGGCGCCTATGTCCATACCGACTATGATTTCGAGAAGCCTGGCGCCGATCTGATGGCGAAATCGGCCCAGCCCTTCAGCCACAAGGAAGCTTCGGGCGAGAACTATCGCCAGCCCGGCGCGCATCTCGATGTTGGGCGGGGCGATAAGATTGCGGGTATCCGGCGCGAGGAACTCCAGGCGGTGCACCAGCACAGTACGGCGGTGGGCACCGTGCGCGGCCTTTTTTCTGGCTGCAAGTTCACCCTCGAAAGTTTTCCGCGCGACGACCAGAACCAGGACTATCTGGTGATCAGCGCCGAATACCGGCTGTTCGATCCGGGCTACCGGACCCAGAACGAAGCCCACAGCGAGAACTTCAAGGTGGTGCTGGGCGTTGCGCCCGCCAAATTGCCCTACCGGCCGCCGCGGATCACACCGCGACCGGTCATGCGCGGTCCGCAGACAGCGACTGTCGTCGGCCCGTCGGGCGAGGAAATCTTCACCGACAAATATGCGCGGGTGAAGGTGCAGTTCCATTGGGACCGGCTCGGCAAGAAGGATCAGAACAGCTCCTGTTTCGTGCGAGTGTCGCAGACTTGGGCTGGCAGCGGCTGGGGCTTCATCCAGATCCCGCGTATCGGCCAGGAGGTCATAGTCGATTTCATCGAGGGCGACCCTGACCTGCCGATCATCACCGGCCGCGTCTACAACGCCGCTGAGATGCCGCCCTACGCACTGCCGGCCTATGCGACGCAATCGGGCTGGAAGTCCAACTCGTCAAAGGGTGGCGGCGGCTACAACGAGCTGATGTTCGAGGACAAGGCCGGCTCCGAGCTGGTCAATTTCCAGGCGCAGAAGGACCACCATTTGCTGATCAAGCACGACCGCAACAAGACGGTCCATCACGACCAGTCCGACCGCATCGACCACGACGCCAAGCACTCCGTCGGACACAACCTCGACGAGGATGTCGGCAACAACAAGACGGTGAAGGTTGGCGTCAATCAAACGACCAATATCGGCAGCAACGACACGGAGACGGTGGCCGCCAACCGTTCGCTGACGGTCGGCGCCAATGAGGCCATTCATGTCGGTGCCAATTCGTCGGAAACAATCGGCTCCAACCATTCGCAGACGGTCGGGCTGGTACAGACGGTGACAGTGGGCGCGGCGCGCATCGACACCGTGGGCGCCACCGAGACACGGAGCGTCGGCGCGGCGCAGACGAACACGATTGGCATAAGCCGATCCGTCAGTGTGGGTACCAATCAGAGCCATGATATCGCTGCAGCCGACAGCTGGAATATCGGGGCGGCCCAAACCGTCAATGTTGGCGCCGATCAGAGTTTTTCCGTCGGAGGGGCTCAGTCGTCCCAGATAGGCAAGGCACGAACAGCCAAGATCGGGGCGGATGATGGAACCGATGTCGGCGGGGGGCATGCTCTCAAGGTCGGGAAGAGCAGCGGTATCGACATTGCCCAAGACAGTTCAATCAAGGTTGGCAAGAATCTGACGATCGAAGCGGGCGACTCGATCACCATCAAATGCGGCTCAGCGTCGATTACGATGAAAAAGGACGGCACCATCGTCGCTGACGGGAAGGATATTATGCTCAAGGGCAGCGGGAGGATCACCGTCAAGGCCGACGGCGAAGTGATCGTCAAGGGAAGCACCATCAACAACAATTGAGGGCGTCATCATGGAAGTGCTGGATCGCATCGACGGCGTCGTTATCGGCCTGCTCATTGGCTTCGAAGGTGGAGCGCCACTGGTGGTCTTCGTCGGCAATCCGCGCGATACGGCGATTGCGGCGCGCAGCCTGACGGAACTGGGCGTTTCCGCGATCGGCTCGGAACTGGCCCTGCTGTTCGAGGAGGGCGACCCGACACGACCGCTGGTCGTTGGGCGCATCGTCGATCCGGCTCACAAGAACAGGGAGTTGCAAGTGGTCCGCGAAGGCGATCGTGTCGTCATCACGGGCGAAGAGCGGATAGAACTGCGTTGCGGCCTGGCATCAATCATTCTGGAGAAGGATGGTCGTGTGACCATTCGCGGTAGCCAGTTGACAAGCCAGGCGAGTGGGACCAACCGTATCCGCGGCGGGGCCGTGCATCTCAACTGAGGCGCTGCCGTGCACCGCGTTGCAACCATCGCTGCCATCGTGGATCAGCACGCCGAGGATGCGGCTTTCCTGTGGCTTCGCCGTCGCCGGGAGATCGATGGTCCCGTCCTCGATGCGACGGGTATCGGCCGTATCGATCAGCGTCTCGAAGCCAATCTTGAAGGGCTCATGGCTGCCGGTAAAGCTGGCTGGGAAGCTGCTCAGGCTAGATTCGCGGACTACGCCGAGCCGGGTGAACTTTTCGTGCTTGGCGTATTGGCATTGCGTTGGGGCGACACCGACCTGACAGAGGTCGCGATCAACGCTGCGGCGCGCCTGGGCGAGCCTGGTTTGTCGAGCCTTTCCGCCGCGATTGCGCGCACGCCGCGCGAAAATCTGCGACCGCTCGTGGTGAAATGGCTGGACACAAGCGATGCACGACTACGCTGCCTTGGGCTGTCTGCTCTCTGGCATCATCGCGTCGATCCGGGACCGCGCCTGCATGCTCTGGCCAGTCATTCCGACGCGAACGTGCGCCGGCGCGCCATCCGGCTCGCCGGTGGGCTCGGGCGGCGCGACCTGCTTCCGACAGTCCTGGGCGGTCTTGATGGCAAGACGGCGAAAGAACGTCTTGCGGCCGCCTTCGCCGCTTGCCTGCTTGGCGAGGCGCGGTCTGCGCACCCAGTGATCGACAAGATCGTGCTGACGGAGACGGATCAGGCGGAAGCGGCGATCGAGATACGCATGCTGACGACGCCGCCCAAGGCCGCGAAAGCCTGGCTGCAGACGCGCCTTGGCCAGCCCCTGCTGCGCGTGCCGGCAACGGCGTCGATCGGCCTGTTTGGCGATCCGTCGGTAATGCCCTGGCTGATCGAGAAGATGCGCGAGCCGGAACTTGTCTTTGCCGCAGGGCTGGCGATGCGCGATCTGTTCGATGTGGACTTCAACGACACCGACCTGTTCACGATAGACCCGTCCGATTTGGGGAAGGCGTTTGAATCTCTGACCGACAGTCCCTTGCCTGTCGCCGATCGCGTTGCCGCATGGTGGGACGAGGGACCGGGCAGGCGCAACCACACGCTTTTCCATTCGATGCGCAGGCTCAGGCTGGATGCGTTGCGTGTGGCAATCGCCACGCCCGAGGCGCCGCTGGCAAACTGGCGCATGACGCGAAAGTTCCCGGCCTGGATGTGATCGCCTTCGCCGAGGGGGCCGTGTTCCCTTCTGTTCAGCGTTGGCGGACGCTGGTAAGCGCGATCGCCGACCGGTTGCCACCCTCGGACGCGAGCTCGCAGGCCGCGACGCGGCCCGGCGCGTAACCGCTTATGAAACTATCGGCCGCCAGCATCAGAACAAGTGCCGCGCTAGCGGCTCCAATGTCGCCGACCGTCATCGCCGGGTAGGCTGTCGGGAATATCTCGCGGTGCGTGCGGTAAAAGCGCGCGCGACCGACTAGTTGTTCGAGCCCGCTGTACCGTTCCCCGTTTCCATTGCTGACGAGGAACTCGATATCGGATTCCTTGAGCCCGGATCTGCTGAAGGCAGCAAGCAGCGAAGCCACCATCGCATGGCCCTGACTCTGGCGTTCGGAAAGAACGCTGTCAATCTCTTGCGCCAGGCCCACCCCGCAAATCATGGCAGCCGGGCCGCTCCCCGGCGCCCGCGTCAGGCGCACGAAGGCAGCGCCCTCACCAGGGACTGCCCCTTGAGCATTGTTTTCGGATTTCAGGCGATTGGCTCGCATCAAGCGCGCAACGTCGGTCCCGTTAACGAGGCTGTCCACACCGCCGAGTAGCACCTGCGCGACGGTCCCGGATTCCAGCATGTCGCCGGCATAGTCGAGCAGTCCGGCGCTGGCTGCGGCACCGCCGTCAAATGCGCGCGAGCCGGCATTGAAGCGAAGGCCGCATCGCTCGAAAATGACATCCAAAAGGCGCTCCCGCTCGACATTTTCATACGCCGGATGGTCGCGAAAACTCTCCGGCAACGCGAGCAGGACAGCGGTCTGGTCCGGCGTTGCCTTGTCGCCAAGCATCGCCTCCTTGAGAGCGCGGGCACCCATGCTGGCGAGCCATATCCCCTCGTTGCGTCGCAGGCCAGCCTTGGCTGGAATGCGTGCCACGATCTGTGTGGCGGGAAACGGCTCTGAAAGAGGCACTTCCTGAAATGCAGACAGGTTTGCGCGAATGGCTGAGGTGGTCTGTCGCGCGTTCAATCCAGCAGGCGTGACCGCGCCACCGACCGAGATATAGAGCGGGCGCTTCAAGGCTGCCACGCCGGGCGATCGCGCAGGGTTCCGTCGCCGCCTAGAAGATTGAGATAGAGTTTTCGTTTGCGGCGCGCATTGATCCAAACGGGAGAAATGTGGCCGAAGGCGATTTCCCGCAGCGCCGGCACATTGCGCCGGATCACCACTGCCAGGCGAGCCTTGAGGGTCACGCGTTTGAGGTCAGGCTCGATGAGCACGGTGTCAGGCTTGAACGCGTTTTCCTCTACACGATCGTCATAAATGAGCCGCAGCGGGGCGGTAATGCGCGGCACGCGGAAATCCCACCTGCCCGAAGCCGTCATGCCGATCACCGTGATATCCTCGCCGTCACCGATGCCCGCCAACTGCTGGTCGGCTGGGGCGCACATATAATGCCGCGTGTCGAAGTCTTTAGGAGCGAGCGGCCATTGGGTTTCGAGCCAAGCCTTGTCATAGGTTCCGGCGAAAGCCAGCCGCGGTCGCCAGCCCCGGCCAATCGTCCCAAATCCCGCTGGCCTCAGGGATTCCCCAGGTCGGGCCTGTGCCTCGCCCGGATACATGACGTTGGGCGCCTCGGTTCTGACCGCAGGATCTGCAGACCGGGCGTTATGAAACCCCACGCCGACTGGGTTGCGCTGGTCCGTGCGCAAGTCTTCCAAAGTGCCGCCATAGGCGCGCTCATAGACAATCGGCATGGTCCGGAACGGTGCTGGCGCGCTGTAGCGGCCGGAGTCGTAGATCCGGTCCCCGACCACCTGCAGGACCTTGCGGATAGAGCTGCCTACACGCAGGCCGACCTGCATCTCTCGTACCGGCTTGCCATTCGGCGCGTGCGCGGCGCCATTCACGATCACCTCGGCGCCAGGCTTGATGGGAGCGATATCCGCTTCGTAACGGATCGATGAAAGGGACGGATTGCCAAAAGGCTCATCGCCAAAGGTCACAGGCATCTGTTCGGTCGCTGGCTGGAATTCCTTTCCCTCACCAGTTGCCGCGAAACTTGCCGACAACATCACAACCAGCGTCTCTTGGCCGTCGGCATTCAATTGGACGTGGGTCGCGGTGGCGAAGGGGGTCCTGTTTTCCAGCCAGACATCGAAGGCCATCGCTCAGCACCACCGGTCGTTTTCATCAAGCCCGATAGGCCAGTAGGGCATGGCTGTCAGTAGTTCTAAATATTCCTTGTGGCCTTCATCGGCGACCCATTGCAGCAGGAACACCTCGGGCGCTATGCGGTCGGCCGCGGGCAATGTTTCTCCCACCGCAACGCATCGCAGCCAGTATTCCCGCACGAGCCATACGACCGCCGGATGATTCGCCGGGCCGGCCGCTGCGTAATCCAACTGGGCCGTGATCGCCTGATTGACGGTCAGGCCGCCATCGACCAGTTCGTCGAGGCCAGCTTCCCAGATTTCGGAGGCCACGTCGAACGTCTCCGCCAAGTCAGCGAGGTAGGCCTTGAATAGGGGCCTATATGCGGCAGAGGCCTCGCGGCGCGAAAGGCGGATTCCATGATCGGGACCGACAACGTCCCCGGGTGCATTGAGAAGTCGGCTCAGGCCGAGTTCGACACTATGGGCAATACGAATTGCCATCTTCCTTTAGCCTCAGCATATTTCGAGAGATGGATCCTCGCCAATCGGGACATAGACGAAGTACTTGAAGTGCTTGAATAGTTCTGTGTCGTATTCGGACATCATTTCGACCAGCAGCAGATTGGGCGGCACGGGGCCACTGGCGCTGTGTTCGTCGCCATCCTCGCCCCAGTTCGATTCATCGTCCTCGTCGTCATCCTCAGTTTGCTGAGCGTACCGTTTAAGGTTCAGGCCGTGAACCTTGAAGTAGTGCTTGCGGTAGATCGCCAGAACCCGTGGATGGGCCACCAGCCCGGCGGGCCAATGCAGATTGGCTACGTTCTCACCGGAGGCATTCAGGCGTTGCTGCAGTGCGCCCCACCATGCCTCGATCGCGGGCATGACGGCGTGGAGCTCGGCGGTCCATGCATCGATTATCGCCGTATAGTCAGCGTCGAGACCGGCAAAACCCGCTGCGCTCATCGCCTAGATCCCCCGAGCCTTCATGAAGGCCGTGACCGCCTTGTTGTCCACCTTCGACTGCCGGCCAGGCTGGCTGTTGCTATGGCTGGAGCAATGCGGCCTGACATAAAGCGCTTTCATCGCATCCTTGAAGCCTTGTGGGACGACCTCTATGTTGCATCCGCCCGCGTACCACGCTGCCTTCTGCGTCGGCTGGTGATCGGCGATAAGCGGGGCTTCCTTACCCGCAATTTGCCGGTTGACCTTGGCCTGCATCCGCTTGATCGCGGTCTTGTTCTTGCCGGTCGTGCGTTT
Source organism: Mesorhizobium sp. M8A.F.Ca.ET.218.01.1.1 (assembly GCF_004791165.1). Lineage (GTDB taxonomy): Bacteria > Pseudomonadota > Alphaproteobacteria > Rhizobiales > Rhizobiaceae > Mesorhizobium. The sequence continues at coordinate 434,650 of NZ_SRUZ01000004.1, forward strand.
CATCAACCTGTCAAGGTTTCGTTTGCACTCCCAGCATGGCCGGTTCTGGACTTTGGCCTTTTGTGGGCCTGTTGGTTGGGTGTAATGATCGTCGTAGCAATAATCGGTCGTGCATTTCTTCTTCTCTTTCACCAGAAGGGAGTTGCGGAAGTTGACCAAGGCGGCGGTATCGATGGTGTTCGGGAGTGGACTTGCGGCGTTCTGCTCCATGGTGTCGCCATGACGGCAGACACCCTTGCCCTCCACCTTGACGACGAACGACCAGAGCTTGAACACCCCCTTGCCCTTGATCTTGTGCGTTACGACCCCTGCGCCGAGGCCTTGGGTGGCTGGCTCGTTGCCGGTGCTGGTCGCAACCTCCGACGAGCTTTCGAGCGCAGTCGGATTGCCTTCGATCTTCACGCTCGTGCTGCCTTTGGTGAGATCGCTGGAAGACAGCATGTTGACATATGGAACCGGGACCGGGCCTGCCGGCGGGGAAGGCGGGCTCAGGCACACATCTCCTGGCGCCACGCCCTTGCCGCCGCTTCCCTTATGGAAGAAGCCCATGCCTTCTGCGAAGACGGTGCTGCCCATCAGAGATGTTCCGTCTCAGGGCGCGGGGCGCGCATTTTCGGCAGGGCGTTGGCCGCCAGGTCGTGAATATCCGAGAACGCGAACTCATGCACCGACCAGTCGTCGACCCAGAAGCCAATCCGGTTCGGATCGCCATGGCTGTCGCTGGGCGCGGCGAGGTGGGCCAAGCTTTCGGCGATCCAGGACTGCGTCCTCTGCAATTCGACCGCTGCATCAGCGATTGACGCAACGCCGTCGAACCATGCATCGTCAGGCGTCGGCGTAGACCCAATCCCGATGATTGCGAAGGGATAGCGGCGGCCAACGCGGTCCTCGCTCATCCGCCAGACACCGGCGCAGGGCTGGCCACCAAAAATCCCGGCCCGGACAACAAAGCGCCAGACACGCGAATCCAATTCCCCCTCATCGGGCCTCTGGCGCAACTCCATCGACATCCACCTGTCCCAGCGGTCGATGAAGGTTCGCGGCAAGTTCGCGGCGACGAAATCTCCGCTCGCCGGAATCTTGCCGAAAAAGCCGGTGTTCATATCTGCGGCGGACATGTGAACTTCTTGAACATTTCGAGCGTGTAGGGGTTCTCGACGCTGGCGGCCTTGAGTTCGAAATCGGCCCACATCCCCTTGGTGCCGAGCCGCAGGCTGTAGACGTCGGTGAGCTTGGTCGCGGCGAAGTGGCCGCCGCGCAGCATTCTAAGCCAGGCCCAACTGCCGGTCTCGTTGAGCATCACTTCGGGCGAGCCGTCGACCGGCTGGAAGGCGAGCGAGATCACGCCGGTTCCGTCCTTACCGGGCCATGTCATCGGCTGCGGCCTGGTGGCATTGTTGTAGTAGACGAGGTTCTGGCCATCGAGGTTGAGCGTGACCCGCGCCGCGCCGGGCGCGAGGTCCTTGGGTTCCAGAGTGAAGATCATCACCGGGCCGGTGCCGCCCGGAAACAGGTCGTCGCGGATATGCCTGGCCTGCTCGAACGCTGCGAGCGCCGCCGGGTCGAGGCCGAAATCGGCCCGCCATTTCCATGGCTCGCTGGCGGTGTCGACATAGTTGATAAGATGGTCGTTGATGAACGCATCGATCATGCCAGTGGGTCCGAACAGACGCTGAAAGTCGCGCACATTGACGTCGACCGCGCTGTCGGCGCTGAATGGATAGCGGTTGTTGAGCGCCGCCTGGCAGAAGGGGAGTATGTCGGCCCGCCAGATGGCGTTGAGCTCGTTGGTCACGGCCTTCTGCGACAGGCCGCTGGTGTCGCCGGCGATACCGCCCAGCCAGTCGTTGATCGGCGAGGGCAGGATCTGCGCCTGCCTGGCGACCGCGCCTGTCAGTTCGGCAAGGCCGCCCTGTTTCTTGATCGCATCCTGCGGGTTCGGATTGGCGGTGACCGTCTGCAGCACATTCGACAGCGCCGTCAGCGCCACTATCGCCGCGTCGAGCGCTGGCGGCTGGCCGTCGACCTGGGCGATGGTGCCTTTGAGGGGCTTGAAATGCTCGGCAACGAGGCTGCCGGTCATGTCCACCTGGCTGGCGGAGCCGGCGCGCGGCAGGAGCTTCGCGCCTGTGGTCACGACCTTGCCCAGCTTGCCGAGTTTGCTGAGCAGCTTCGAGCCCGTGCTGGCGGCAGCGCCGCCTTTGTCGCCTGCTGGCGCATCGTCGGAGCGGGTGAGGTCGGTCTCCTGTACCACTGCCATCAACAGGCGCTTCAGCGCGGAGTCGGCGCTTGAAAGATCCTTGAGGTTCTCACTGGCGATGTTGAGATCGGTAAGCGGGGCAAGCCGCATGTCACGCAGGAAAGAGTCCCACTGCGCGATATAGTCGTCATAGTAGAGCTTCAAGATGTCCTGCGAGAGTGCTGAAACCGACGTCTCCGAATTCTCCGCGCAGCCACCGGCAAACACCGCGCGATCGAGCGCCGCCCGTCCCGCTACATCCTCGACCCGATCGAGGATCGCGTCGTGGAAGCCGGCATAGGTATAGGGGCCAGGAACACCGACGCGCAACGTCTTGTCGGAGCGGCGCGCGAACACTTTAGCGCCGTTCGGCCCGGCGAAATTGGCCGGCACCCATTCCTTGACGGCCGCCACCTCCGGGTCAGCCAGGAGCTGCTTGTAGGCGCGCTCCGGCAGTGAGATCGTGCATACAGTCTTCAGCGCCTCCGCGACCAGCGCCTTGTCCGGAGCGATGTAGCTGTCGTCGATGGCCATGCGGCGGATGGCTGCAAGCTGGTGCTCTTCGGCGTCGGTCGTGGGGAAGGGGGGAGCCGGCGCGAATTGCGGCAGGCTGTTCACCCACCAGTTCTGGACGAACTCGGTGTCCATCTGCGACAGGCCTGTCATCATCCGGTAGGTCTTCAGCGCGCCGAGCATGAAATCCGGGTCGCGGATCTGCCGCCACATCGTGGCCTCGAGCAGGGCGACCATATGCGGCTCGAGCACATTGCCCAGCGCATGGTCGTAGGTATCGGTCTGTGCCCGCACCAGCTCCGCCGAGGCGGTCGGGCCCAGCAGGTTATGGACGGCATCTGGCGGCGCCGTCCGGGCGGTCGCCACCGCGTCCATCGCCGCCAGCGCGCCATCCATGGTCGGTTGCTCGACCGCGGCCGTCGTGGCGGCGACTTGGGTGAGCGGCCCTTGCAGGGCTTCGAACTGGCCGGCCTGTTCGGTGATCGCATTGCGGTTGTCGAGGTAGGACCAGGTGAACAGTCCGCCGGCCAGCAAAGCCGCGAGTGCGCAAGCGGCGGCCGCTCCGCGCCAGATCCAGGCGCGGCGACGCTGCGCCAGCGGATCGAATGTGCCGAGGCCGGCCTCCTTGAAGATCACCTCGGTGAGAAGGTTCCTGAGGAAGAAGCTGCGCTTCTCGACACGCGCCGCCGGCATGGCGCGGCGCGGTGGAAGGCCGAAGGACGACGACAGCGCCGCGGTCAGCCGGTCGATGGGAGCGCCTTCCTGTGTCGCCGATGTCAGGTAAAGGCCACGCAGCCAGGCTGCCTCCTCGTAGCGACTTTCGCCGAACATCGCCTCGATCAGTGTCCTGATCGGCTCGCCAAGGCTCGCTAGCTGCGCCGGAAAGCGGAAGATCTCAGCGCGTGAGCCGAGCTTGTCTTCATCTTCCAGGCGCGGTACCAGCCGCCGCTCCAGCTCGGTGGCAAGCCCGGCAAGTTCCGCCTGGATTGTTCCGGCGTCGACACGGGCGTCGAGCGGGAAAGTCGTCCCCCACACCTGCTCGCGCGCCGTCGTCGACAAGCCGCCGAAGAAGGTTTCGAAGCCTTTGATCAGGTCTGCCTTGGTTAGCATCAGGTAGACAGGCAGACGGATCTCCAGCCGATCGTTCAGCTCCGCCAGCCGGCGACGGATTTTGCGCCCATGCGCCTTGATCGCTTCGTCGCCCTCCGAGAGCGCATCGATCGACAGCGCGACAATGACCCCGTTGAGCGCGCGGCGGCCGCGGTGTTTTTTTAAAAGGTCAAGGAAGCCCAGCCATTCAGCCGCGTCGACGTCCGGCTGGCTCTCCTGCTGAACGTAGCGGCCAGCAGTGTCGATCAGCACCGCGTTTTCGGAGAAGAACCAGTCGCAATTGCGCGTGCCGCCGACGCCTTGCAAATCATCGGTGAGATCAATTGGAAAATTGAGGCCTGACTGCCGCAATGCCGTGGTCTTGCCGGTGGCCGGCGGCCCGACGATCACATACCAGGGCATCTCGCGCAGGAATTTTCTGCCGCCGAGCTTGCGGCGCTTGAGCTCGGCCATCACCTCGCCGAACTTGGCGCCAACGGCTGCAACGCTCTCCTCGCCGGGTGTGAGCTGCTTTTCCGCCACCGGTGCCGCGATCTCGGCGACAAACATGCGGTTGGCGCGGACGGCTCGCCGCTGCGCGAGGATCAGCCAGATCAGCCACAGGATGATCAGCCCCGCGATCATTGCGATGCGCACATTGTCGGATTCGAATGGCGCGTAAGGCCCGACCTTTACGATCGGGCCGAACACCCAAATCAACAGCGAAAGCAGCGCAATGCCGAGCAGCGTCCACAGGAGACGCGAGGTGATGACAGCCCAAAAGAAGCGCAGGATGAACATCTCAGAGCCTCTTCTCGACCAGGACCTCGACGCGCCGGTTGAGCGCGCGGCCCTCGCGCGTCGCGTTGTCGGCCACCGGATCGGTGTCGGCGCGGCCTTCGGAATGGATGTGCTCTTGTGGCACGCCAGCCTGAACCAGGAGGTCCGCTATGGTTTGGGCGCGCGCCTCCGAGAGCCGCTGGTTGCTCGCGAGTGGGTTGGACCGTTGCAGTCGCACATTGTCGGTATGGCCGATGATCGTGATGTTTCCGATCAGCTCCTTGTTGTCCAGGATGACCTTGGCGATGGCGGCGATCAGCGGCTCATAGCCTTGGGACAGCGTCGGCCGCGAGGACTGGAACAGCTCGGGGTTGGAAGACTGGATGATCAGCTTGGCTAGCGAGACGCTCTCGGTGCCGCTGAGCGCGCCCTTGAGGCTGGCCGGCGCTTCGGCCTTGAACGCGGGCAACAGCGCGAAATCGACCGACTGTGGCGGTTCAGGTTCGGGCGCGTCCTGCTTGGGGGCGGCGCGGGTAACGTCGCCGCGTGAAGCCGGCGGCAGCGTGCGCACGAGTGCGGAGAGTTCAACCGCCTGGCTGCTCAAGCTCATCGACAGACCGATGTAAGCGGCGGCGGCGGCGGCAATTGCGGCAAGTGCCATCACCCAGATCGGGACGATGAAGCGCTGCGGCTCGTCGGAAGCGATCACGCCCTTCCAGTGCGGCGACAGCGGGGCGTCTTCGGCGTCGGCGTTACGCAGCAAGCGCGCCGCAGCGACGCGCACGGCGTTGAGCGACCGGTCGCCGGCACGGCCAGGCACGCGATATTGGCCGCGGAAGCCGAGCGCCAGGCAATAATACTGAAGCTCCAGCATCTCGCGGTCGCGGTTCGGGTGACGCTCCAGCTCGTCAAGGCGCGTGAAAAACTGGGTGCCGGCATCGACGTCGCCACGCAGCATGACCACCAGCGGCTGGCGTGGCCAGGCGCTGGCGCCGCCCCAAGGCGTGTTCAACGCGAGGTCGTCGAGCAACGCCGCCACGGCCCAGGCCGCCTGGTCGGCGCGCTCCAGCGAGGAGCCCGCTACCATCGCGGCGTCGCGCGCCTGAACCAACTCGTCGAGCAGGCGCGTGCGCATCGCTTCCGGGTTCTCCGGCGCCAGCGCGCTTTCGAGCTCCGGCGCGAATTCAAGCAATGGCGCGAAGATATTGATGAGCGTGTTGGGATGGGCGCGCGCCATTTTGACCGGGACGCCCAGTGCCCGCGGCGCCATCGGCCGTGGCGCAGCCCCCGCCAGCCTGATCCGTGTGCGTTCGCGATCCTCCGACAGTCCGAAAGGATCATCCCGGCTCATGGCGTCACCTGTTCACTGAGTAGCAGTCGACCTGCGGCTCGCTCGGCAGGACACCGGAAACGCCGATGACGAAGCCGGGGGCGTCGAGCAACGAGGCCCAATGCTCGCTCTTCTGGTCAAGCTCCAGGCACAGCCGGTCGCCATCGTAGGGAATCTCGCGTGGCTGCGAATGAAGCGGTTTCAGCGGAATTCCTGGCAGGCGGGACTTCCAAAGACCTTCGAACTGGTCAGCGGCGCCGACGGTCGCCTGGTTGACGAAGATCTTGCGCAGCGCGTCTTCCGACAGTTCCGATCCGACGCGGATGACGATGCGGCTGGCGACCAAGAGCTTCGGGTTGTCGATGCGCACTTTCCAGACATTGGTCGCGTGCCGCATGACCGGCAGCGCTCGCGATTTCGGCTCGATGTAGCGCAGGCTGAGAATGAGCGAGCGCAGGGCGTCGGCCAGCGCCATATAGGCGGGGCCGGGCGCCATGTGATCGTAGGCCGGCAATTCGCCGAGCCGCCGCGAGCTCGAGCCGTAGGTTGCCATCTCGCCGGCCACTCCGGCCAGTTCGAGATAGAGTTCGGCCGGATGAAAGACATCCTGCGCGAGCATATGGGCAAGCCGCGGGCGAGCGGCATTGGCGAGGTGCAGCATCAAAAGGTCTTCGACGCTGCGACCGGCACCACCCATCACCATCTTGCCATGCGCTTCGGCGATCTGGTCGAGGCCGGTGACGACCTCCTGCAGCAATTGCCGGTACCAGTGGATTGCGCCGGTGATCAGCGTCGGCGGCAGGAACGTCTCATCGAGCGAGATGCCGCCGTCGGCGCGCACACCTTTTATGTCGGCGATCGGCAAGGCGGTATAACCGCCGACCGACTTGCCGGGCGCAAGCAGGGCGGCTTGCGGCCGGGCGATCTCGATCTCTTCCGGATCGGCGCCGCTCTGGACGGCGTCGCGCACCGAAACGATCTTGCCGTGGTAGCGCGCGCCCGTCGATGCCGCATGCGCCGGATCGAATCCGACCCCACCGGGTGGCTCAAGCGGCAATGCGACCAGCACCGGCCCGGCGCCGGTGTCCGCCGTGACCGGCAGCGGCTTGGGCGCATCCATCAGTTCCGGGATGGAGAAAGGCGTGCCGTCCGGGAAAATGCCCCGGGCGGACACGATCGAGACCTGGCCGGCATCGAGCAGCGACTGGTCGAGGGTCAGTTGCTGGAAGCCGAAAGTATGGAGCTGGCCGGCCTGCAATGCGCCGCGCACCATGCCCTCGAAGAACCGATCCTGCTGCTGGAAGTGCTGGGTCCTGAGAAACAGGCCCTCCGACCACAGCACCCTGTTTGCATCGCTCATGCCACTACTTTCTGCACACAACCATCCGCGGCCCCTGTCGCTAGGCGGAAATACCGCCCTTGCCGAGGCTGACATTGATGGTGAATTTCGACCCTGGCGATACCGACTTGGTCGTGCGCCAGTTGCGTCCGCCTGGCTCGCGGATCAGCGCCACGAAGCCGAGTGCCGTGGCGTTCGGCTCGACCGTGATGGTCTTGGCCGCCGTCTTGCCTGGCGCGACCGAGATCGTGTCGGAGCCGATGAGGTCGGCACCGAGCGCCGAGCTCGCGTCGCCCTGCAGCGCGAAATAGTCGGCCGAGTTGAACTTGCCGGTGCTGGCAAGCCGCATCACCAGGACCGTCACCGGCCTGTCGCCGCCGCCCGGTCCTGGATTCATGCCGGCACCCCCGGTCACGTTGACCGAGATAACCGATGGTTTCGGCGGGCCGCTCTGGCAAGCCGCAAGCAGCCCCGTAGCGCCGAGGGCAACGACGAATTCGCGTCTGTCGATCATGTCCTACTCCTCCTCTTCATATGCGTCCCTGAAGTCTGCGCCGATCTCGCCGAGGAAACTCGATTCCGCGCTCTGGGCGATGTCGCGATGGCGTTTCTGGTAGAGCTCCCACAGCTTGGCATTACGTCCGCCGGACAGCAGGTTGCCGATGGCGGAATTTGATTTGAGCTCTTCCTCGATCACGGCCGGATCGAAACGGTCGATCATGCGCCGAAGCGCGGCCTGAACGCCGCGCCAAGCACGTACGTGATGCTGTGCAAGGTCCTTTACCGCATCGTCGATCGCCGCCTCGCCGGAGAGAAAGCCCGGACTGCGTTCCGAGATGATGGTGACGATGACATCGTCGGCCGTCGGCAGGAATTTAAGCGGGTTGACCTCGGAAGCGCCGACCACCGTCTGGGCGACGCGCGCGCTTCCCTTCTCCTCGGCGCGCTTGCGCAGCAGTTGCATCAAGCCATCCAGCATCAGCCGGTATTCACGCCCGAATTTTTCCATTTCGGCGATCGAATCGCGGCCGAGAAAATCGGCCTCCTCGACGCCCATCCCGCGCAGGAATGCGGCACGAAGCGCCATATCGCTGGATGCGGGCTGCGCCGGGCGTGCCGGCCCAGGCGTTGGAGCGGCGCGTCGCGGCGGCGGTGGCTCGGCTGCCTGCACCGGCACATCCCAGGGATGCCCGGCGCGCGGCTTTTCAGCCTGATGCTGCACACGTCCTGCCGGGTCGGCTCCGTTGGCGAGAGGCGGGGTCGCCGCCGGCCCAAAGCTGAAATCGTCATCGAAGCTGGCCGGCTTTGCCGCATGCCCTGACGCATCGTTGCGCGAAGGCATTTCGCCGAACCCGAACGGATCTGGCTGACTTCGAGCAGCGACATCACCGGATTGCGACGTCGCCACCGGGTCGAGGCTGAACGGGTCGTCAAAGGCAGGCGAACTGCCTTGGCTCGATGCGCGATCATAAGCCCCCGGAACATGCTGCTCGAACGGGTTCGGCAGGTCCGCCGGGCGTGGCGGGCGTGGTTCTTCCTCGACCTTGGCCGAGAAGAAGTCGTCGCGGGCAGGCGTTCGCGCTCCCGGCGATGACCACGCAGGTGCGGGTTGGCTCGCGACCGGAACCGGGCCTACTGACGTCCGGTTCGCTTTGGGTTGAACCTCGACATAGAACACATAGTCGCCCATGCGCAGCCGCATGCCGCTCTGCAGCCGCATCGACCTGCCAGGTCCCAGGGGGCTGTCGGAGTCATCGACGAACAATCCGCTGCTGGACGTGTCGGTAATGAAATAGCCATTCCGGTCGCCGCTGATCTTGCAATGCGCGCGCGAGACGAACATGTCCGGGTCGTCGATCTGCCAGCCGGCGTCGGCGCTGCGCCCGACTACCAATTCGCCCTCCTCCAGCCGGCTCTGCCTGACTAGTTGCGAGCGCGGGCCTTGTTCCAACGTCAGCAGCAGGCTCATACGGCTGCCTCCGCCATTTCCGGCCGCCAGCCGACGATGGTGTGCAACCTGAGATCGTCGGCGTCACCCTTTTCGGCGGGACGCGCCAGCCACGTCGTCCGGCCAAGCTGGACAGTCCCGACCCGTGGCGGCGGCACGGCTTTGCGCGCGAGCACGATGCGCAAATCGACGTCGAGCGTCTCGCCGATCATATCGCGTACCGCCTTCTTGAACAGGCCAAGACGCCGTTCGCCGGGCAGGAACGACCTGAAGGCGTCTAGGCTCAGCGGACCGACGCGCAGTTCGATCCTGCTTTGGCGGCTGAAGACCCGCGGCCCGATCGTCGCGCCGCGTCCGAGCCCGGCATGGGCCTTGCCGAGACGCGTCTGCAGTGCCGTCGGTATGGTGGTCCAAGCGGCAACGAATTCTTTGACCTGCACCGGCACCTTGAAGGCGGTGGCGAGAAACAGCGTCAGCCGCTCCACGCCGTCGACCTGGCTGGCGAGCGATCCAGCCTGTCGCAGTCGCACGGTGTCAAGTTCGGGATCCTGGGTGCCGGGGAGGCCGATCCCCGACATTGCCTCCAGCATGGCGCGAACACGCCCGCCGACGGACCGCTCGACCTGCACCGCCGGATGCGCGTCAGCCCAGGCGCGATAGTAAAGGGCCATCATGCGGTGCTGCAGGATGTTGACGAAATCGACGAAGGTCGTGTCGCTGGTCTGCGCGGCGTCGGCCCCGGTGAACCAGCGCTGGGACAGCCGGTCGAGCACCCAGCGTGTCAGATGCAATGGCATCGGTCCTTCCGGTCCAAGCAGCCCGAGATTGGCGACGGTCACACGGGCGGGGGCCTTCTCACCGGCGTCCTGGTGCTTGACGACGTCGCGGGCCGAGAAGCTCAGGCGCACATGCTGGCCAAGTCTCGCCGGCTCGCGGTCGGCCGTTCCGGAATGGCCGAACAATCCACGGCGCTGCTCCAGGCGCCGCAGCAGTTCGAAAAAGTCGAAGCTCTCCAGCAACGGTTCGGCCGCGACCGTTGCGGGCCCCGCTAGATCAGGTAGCGATTGCCGGGCGTCATCGGCCATGGCACGTCCTCCTGCTTCTGCAGCAACCGGGTACGGGTCCGCACAAATCCGTTTATCCCTGCATGGCGGGCGAACAGCCGCGAAAGCAGAGCCGAAAGCAGCAGCGAACTTTGACCCGCCAGCACGGACTGGTCGACATGCAGTGTCACTTCGGTGCCGCGTCCGAAACACATTGGCCCGTCGATCTGGAGCCGCTCGATCACCGGGCGTGAATCGATACGCACGATCGAATGCACGTTGCGGGCAAGGCTGGGATCGCCCCGATCGGCATAGAGGTCAAGCAAGGCATGCAGCGGATCCACGCCACGGCCTTCCTGGGCAAGGCTGAGGAAGTTGAGAGAGAGTTGCGCCACCAGTCGCCAGGCGAGATTGTCGGCGCGGGATTCGCCCGCCGCGCTGGCCGGGAGGGATGCCGGGATGGCCGCCTGTGGCGCCCGCAGCGCTCCAAGCAAGCGCACCGCTTCGACCGGATCGGCCGTTTCCAGCGTAAGCGTCGGCGTGTCGTCCAGGATAGGCAGGTCGCGATTGGTACACAGCGCCGAGATGTCGAGACGCTTCAGCGGCCGGTTTGGCACGCTTCCTGCCGGCCGCGAGACGGCGATAAAGACGTCGTCGCCCGTGTAGGAGGTGCGGGTCAGACCTTCGCGCCGCTCATCTTCGGTGGCTCGGCGCGGGCGTCGCTCGGTCGAATAGACCCAGCCGCTGCCGCGATTCTGCCCCAGGCTGAACAATTCGGGAATTGTCGCCTCGCCGCTCTCCGCATCGGCGTCCTCGACCCGGGTGACCCGGAAGATCTCGAAATCCCGCGCCCGGGTGCGGTCGGCGTGCAGCACCTGGCGCGTTTTGCGCGGATCGATCTCGATGACGTTGCATTCGCGTTCGAACAGATTGATGACCGGCGTCACGAACAGCTCGAAATCGGCAACCGTCACATCGGCGAGTTCGGGTACCAGACGCCGGAACACGAAGATGATCTCGATCCCCGCATCGCACGTGCGGACCACGGGCTGGAGGCCGGCGACCCGTACATAATGGAAGCGCTCCGGGATCATGAAATATTCGCGCAGCAGCCGGTATCCCTCGAAGGTCGGACGGGTGCGTGGCATCAGCGCTTCGTCGTCGCGGATGCCGATCATTTCGGGCTCGGGCAGCGCCGTTAGCGGATTGGTCTTGCCTTCCGCCCGCGCGCCGAGAGCCGAGCAGGCGCCGAAGATCGCATCGAAAAGCAATGGTGCCCTGGCACGCCCGGCGAAATAGAGGTCGAGACGGTCGAGCGACAGTTCGCTGAGCTTGCCTTTTCCCGTCCGGGCAAGGGTGACGCGAAATGCCGCCTCGCCGCGCGCGTCGCCGATCGGCGCGATTCCGGCGGCGGCGAGCGCGCTGCGATCCTGGAAATAGCTGACCGAGGCGATCGCGATCGGCCACAGCGTGACCTCCTGCGCGGAGGTGAAGGTCGAACGTGTCGAAAGCCCTGGATTGAGGCTGGAGACCAGTCGTGTGCCGCGCGCGACGGCGTGGCCGGCAATCATCGACTGCACCTGCTGGCCGGGTTTCAGCACAGCCATCGCCGTCGCCGGCGCCGGCGTCACCAGATCCGGGTAAAGCACATCGAGCACGGCGCGCGAGAAGCGCGAGCGCTCCGCGTCGACCTTGAGACGGGTGCGCGCGGCCAGGAAGGCCACGCCGTCGAGCAGCCGTTCCACATAAGGGTCGGGACATGGGGCCGTGTCGAGGGAAAGATTACGAGCGACCGCAGGATGCATGTCGGCGAATTCCGCGGCCAAGGCCCGGATATGGGTCAGTTCTTCTTCGTAATACTCCACGAAGACCCGATCCATCTCAGGTCTCCCGGAATTCGGTTCGTGCCAGGCCGTTGTCGAGATTGATCGTGGTGCGCAGCCGCATACGCTCCGGTGTAGGGGCCATGATCAGCACCGCGTCGATCTCGATCTTGAGGCCGACGCTTTTGTCGCCGAGCGTGACGTTGACGGTCGTGGCGCTCTCTTTCAGGCGTGGCTCGAAGGTGGCAAGCACCGCGCGGATTTCGCGCGCCAGCGCATCGCGGTCGAAATCCCGCGAAGAACGCCCGGAAAAGGACGGCACACCATAATTGACCACGCTGCGGCGCACCTCCGGAAAGTCGGAGAGCGACGGCAGTTCGTCCAGGGGCTGTTCGTGTTCGGTATCGGAAAGCATCGGTTCGGATTCGAAGCGCTCGGTGTTGAACAGGGCCTCGATGTCGCGCCGCACGGCTTCTCTCAACACGCGTGCCGAAACCACCACGCCGCGGCTTTCGATTTCGGCGCGATGCTCGGTCTGGAATACCAGCAGGTGCAGGCGCCGTTTCTGCTCGGGCGTGAGTTCGGCGTCGGCATCGATGGCGCGCGCGCTGCCTGTAAGGAGAGCCTCGACGCGCTCGGCGCCGAGTTCTTCATCCAGCAGACGGCGCAGCCCGTCGATCTCCGATGCCAGCCCCGGCAAGTCGTTGACAAGGCGGTCCCAGAGCGAGGGCTGGACCGCCTCGCGCTTTGCCCGCGAACTGCCGGCAAGCTGCGGCTTCGCGCCAGGCCGCTTGGCCTCACTTGCCGACATAGACGTCCATTTCGATCTCGTCGTCCTTGTCGTAGACGAACTTGATCTTCTTGTAGGCGAAGCTGACTTCTTCCTCGATAAGATCGGCCTCGTCGGCGGCCTGCCGCATATCGTACTCCATGACCGAGGCGTCGGTGAGCGTCACAACCAGATAGTCGCTGGTCTCGCCGTCAATGGTGCGGCGTGCCGAGAACACCACCTCGTCGAGCGCCTTGTTCTCGAACAGCGCCTTTTTCAGATAAGGCGACGACTTATCGTAGTGCTTGATGAATTTGATCATTCCCATCGACACACGGCCGCGTCGCGAAAGCGAATTCGGGTCGTAGGGCGCTATCATCTTGTAATCGACGCCATGCACTTCGATCTCGTCCTCATGGCCGTCGCGCTTGCTCGGGCCCTTGATGTCCGGAACTTTCAAAAATCCATCGATCTTCATTGAAGGAGCCTCGCTTCTCTCTGTGGTAGGCATTGTCTTTCTCCACCGCTTTCAAACGAAACAGGATGACCTCGCTGCGACTTCAGCCCTTCACTGACGGCAGTTCCGATACCAGCCGGAGGGAGGCGTTGATCCCTTCCAACTGGTAGTGCGGACGCAGATAGAAACGGGCATTGTAGTAACCGGGCCGGCCTTCGACGCTGTCGACCTGAACCTCGGCCGCGGCAAGCGGACGCTTGGCCCGCGCCTTGTCGTCGGCGAAGGCTGGATTGGCCAGCACGTACCGGTTGATCCATTCGGTCAACCAGATCTCCATATCGGTGCGTTCCTTGAACGATCCGATCTTGTCGCGGGCGATCGCCTTGAGGTAATGCGCGAAACGCGACACCGGGAAGAGGTAGGGCAGGTTGGCGCTCAGCCTTTCGTTTGACTGGGCGTCGGGGTCGACGAGGCGCCCGGCGCGCGTCTCGTCATCCTGGAGCGAGTGCGCGCCGATGAAGGCTGCGAGATCGGTGTTCTTGCGGTGCAAGATCGGCATCAGGCCGAGCTTCGCCAGTTCCGCCTCGCGCCGGTCGTCGATGGCGACCTCGGTCGGGCATTTCATTGCGATCGAACCGTCGTCCGTCGGGAAAGCGTGCACCGGCAGGTTGAGCACCGTGCCGCCATTCTCGACGCCGCGGATCTGCGTTCCCCAGCCATAGAGCTTGTGGCTGCGATTGATGTTGACGCCCATCGGGAAGGCGGCGTTCATCCAGACATATTTGTTGTGGTCGCCGCCCACTTCTTCCTCGAAGGTGAAGCCCTTGACCGGAACGGTTTCCGAGCCGTAGGGCAGGCGTGCCAGCACGCGTGGCATGGTGAGCCCGATGTAGCGGGCATCCTCGCTCTCGCGGAGCGACTGCCAGGAGGCATAGGCCGGGTTGTTCACGATCATCTGCAGGTCTTGCGGGTTCGGCAGTTCCTGCCAGCTGTCCATGCGGAACAGCCGCGGCGAGGCGGCCGCGATGAATGGCGTGTGCGCCGAGGCACAGACACCCGAGATGTTGCGCAGCAGGCCGACGTCGCGCGGATGGTTGGAGAACTCGTAGGCGCCGATGATGCAGCCGATCGGCTCGCCGCCCAGCATCGAATACTCGTCCGTGTAGACTTTCTTGAAGATCGGGCTCTGGTCCCACATCTGGCCTTCGTAGTCTTCCAGCGTGTCGGCCAACTGCTCCTTGGAGATGTTCATCACCCGGATCTTCAGCTTGGTGTCCGTCTCGGTGTTGTTGATGAGGTACCAAAGGCCTCGCCAGGTGCCTTCCATCTCCCGCACTTCCGGGGCATGCAGGATCTCGTTGACCTGCGTCGTCAGCATCTTGTCGATGCCCGCGATCAGCGACTTGATCGACTTGATCGCGTTGGACGAGATGGTCGTCGTTTCGGAACGGGACTGAGCGGCCAGCGCCAGGTTGCGCACCAACTGCTGCAGTTTCTCGCTGTCGTCCTTCTTGACCTTGAAATCCTTTTCAAGGAGGCCGCTGAATTCGCCAAGATCGATGGCTTCGGCCTCGGCGGGAGCGGCTGCGGTCTTTTGCTGTTCGGCCATGACTTACTCCTCGCCCTTGCCGTCAGAAATCGCCTGGCTGGCGATCTTGCTAAGCAGCGGCTCGTTGTTCAGAAGCTGCGCGATGCGCTTTTCGGCGTCGACCCGGCCATCCATGAAGCCCAGCAGTTCCTCGAGTTGACGCCGCATCTTGAGGATCTCGGCCAGTTGCGGCACCTGCTCGGCGACCTTGTCCGGGGCGAAATCGCCCATTTTGGAAAAGGTGAGATCGATCGCCAATTCCTCGTCCCGCTCGGCGCCTTCGGCTTGGGGCAACGTGTTCTTCACGCGCGCCTTCACGCGTGGTCCCATCGCTTCCATGAATTTGGGGAAGCGATTGGCGTCGGTTTCGACGAAATTGCGGTCCAGAACCGACTTCGACGCCTCCTTGGTCTGCGAGGCGCCGGAAAGGTCGGCCATGACAGCCATGACGAACGGCAACTCGATCGTCGTGGGGCTGCCGTAGGTTTCGACGTCGTAGGCGATCTGCACGCGCGGGGCGCGGTTTCTTTCTATGACCTTGGCTTTGCTCTCTGCTGGCATGCTTGTTACCTTTCATCCTTCTGGGCCGGCTTCTTGGGATCGGGGACGCCGGCAAGCAGCCGGAATTCCTTCAGCCCCGACGGGGCGAGATCTTCCATCAGTTCGACGAAATCCATGTGCACCATCCTGCGCACGCGCCGGGCGAGATGCGGGATTGGGCTCGACGGTTCGGTGCGGTCATAGAAGGCGACCACGAGATCGAGGCATTTGACGACCTCGTCGCGCGAGTTGATCCGGTCAGGCAGGCCGGCGCTGGCTTCCACACGGCTTGCCACACTTGCCATCGTCTCGGCTCCATGACCGTTTTGGGTGGGCGTCGGTGCCGGTTGAGCCGGCTGCGGTGCAGGGTTTGCCGCACCGTTGGCCATTGCGCCGGTGCCGGAATTCCGCTCCAGCGTCGTCAGCAAGCGCTGCAGGAACTTCTTCAGATCCGGAACGGCCGCGCCGTTGCCGTCGATGCGGGCATTAAGCGCGGTATCCACTGCCTCCAGCGCCGAAATCGCTGCGTGCGCATCGGCCAAAAGTGTCGTGACAGCGTCCGCGGCCTGATCGATCTGTGCCGCGCATCCTGTGCGCACCCGGTTCAGCAACTGGTTGTGAGCGGCCGTCAGCGCCGCCTTTTCGGCGGTCCCCAGCCCAGAGGCAGCTTCCTGGAGCATGACGCGCTCGTCGAGCGCTGCCTGTTCCAGGTCTCGCCCGCTGATCGGCCCGATGGCGCGCGGTGAGAAGAAGACGGTCTGCCTGATGTTCGCCAGCAGGCCTTCCTTGCCGTTCTGGAGGTCGAGCAGCGCATTGATGCGTCGTAGCGCTGCGTCGCGGGGCGTGGCACTCGTCCGCAAAGCCGGATGCATCGTATCCCAATACTGGTCGAAAGTTCTTGCGATCAGGGTTAGCCCCTGGGTGAGGCCGGCGAGTTTCTCTTCATTGGCCAGCGCGCGCGTGACGATGACCAGAAGGCGCAAATCCCGGCCGCGCGACCGCAGTTCTTCTGATTTTTCGAGGACGGCCGCCCAGTCGACTGAGCTGGTTGATTGCGAAGCCTTGTTGCCACCGTCGTGGACGACCTTGAGCTGGGCTTCCGTGAGCCGCTCCAGCTCTTGAAAGGCCGGGTCGTTGCGTAAATCCTCTCCCGACGGGTTCGCACCGTTCAGAGGATTCAGCCAGAGTGCGAGATCAATCACACCTACCCCCAGCAAAGGGCCCTGTGACCCATGTGACGCAACGTTATCATCGGTCCCATGCCACGACAATTGAGCACTTCCTCAAAAACTAACAGAAGCTGAATGCTCCAGTAATCTTTCGACCAACCCATTGCGCGGTTGGCGGGCCGGGTAAGTAAAATGGCTCGCGTGGGTCAGACCGCAATCCGGGTTTGTTGCAGGAGTTTGCAAGGCTTGTGTAACCACGAGGTGCCGCCTGAACCGAGCCGGAAGGCCTCGTTCGTCACACGGCTTTGTCAAGCAGCCGCTTCTATGGCAGGGTACGTTCAGCAGATCTCGGGGGCAGGTTCAAATGGAACAGCGCCGATCGTCGCAGAGTTTCAAGCGCAAGGAACTCGTTGCAAAGCTCAATCCCACGGGGGTGCGCGCCTTCAAGGCCGCCGCGGACACGGCCAAGCTGCGCGGCAACCCTTATGTCGAGCTCGTCCATTTCGTCCAGCAACTGGTGCTGTCCGAGCGCTCGGATGTGCAGTTGATCGTTGCCGATGTCGGGCTGGATGTCAGCCGGCTGGCGGCGGATATGACCCGCGCAATCGACAAGCTGCCCTACGGCGCGACCTCGGTGGAGGAATTTTCCGATCACATCTTCCATGCCATACAGGAAGGCTGGAGCTTGGCCACACTGGAATTCGGTGTCGACGAGGTGCGCAGCGCGCACATTCTTCTCGCCTGCCTGAAGATACCGGTGCTGGAAGGGCTGGTTTCGAAAATCAGCGCCGAATTCGACAAGATCGATGCGGACGGGGTCATTGCCCGCTTCGCCGAGGTCACTGAGGGCTCGCTCGAAGCCGGCTCACCTCCTGCTGTAACTGCGGCCGAAACACCCATGAAACGCGGCCCGGGCGGGGATTCAGCGCTCGCCAAATACGCCACCGACCTGACCCAGCGTGCCCGCGACGGCAAGATCGATCCGGTCGTCGGCCGCGACCCTGAAATCCGCCAGATTGTCGACATCCTGATGCGGCGCCGGCAGAACAACCCGATCCTGACCGGCGAGGCGGGTGTCGGCAAAACGGCGGTCGTCGAGGGCTTTGCCTTGCGCATCGCCCAGGGCGACGTGCCGCCGACGCTTCAGAATGTCAGCGTACGCATGCTCGATGTCGGGCTGATGCAGGCGGGCGCCAGCGTCAAGGGCGAGTTCGAAAAGCGGCTGAAGGCCGTCATCGACGAGGTCCAGTCCTCAGAGACGCCGATCATCCTCTTCATCGACGAGGCGCACACGCTGATCGGCGCCGGCGGCGCGGCGGGAACCGGCGATGCGGCCAATCTCCTCAAGCCCGCGCTCGCGCGCGGCGAGCTTCGCACCATCGCCGCCACAACCTGGGCCGAATACAAGCAGCATATCGAGAAGGATCCGGCGCTGACCCGTCGGTTCCAGGTAGTCAAGATCGAAGAGCCTTCCGAAACGGTGGCCGTGCTGATGTTACGCGGTGTCGCCGGTGTTCTTGAGCAGCACCACAAGGTGCAGATCCTTGACGAGGCCATCGAGGCCTCGGTTTCGCTTTCGCACCGCTACATTCCGGCCAGGCAGCTGCCGGACAAGGCGGTCAGCCTCCTCGACACCGCCTGCGCCCGCGTTGCGGTCTCGCAACATGCTACGCCGGCGGAGATCGAGGACATTCTGCGCCGCCGCCAGGCGCTCGAGGTCGAGGAAGGCATCATCGGCCGCGAGGCAGCGATCGGCATCGAAGTGGCCGACAGACAGGCTCGCGTGGAGGCCGGGTTGGCGGAAACCGAGACCACGCTTGCGGCAGCGCAAGCGCGCTGGGATCGGGAAAAGGCGCTTGTCGCCGAGATACTCGACCTGCGCGCCAAACTCCGAGGCGAGGGCGTGCCACTCGACACGATGGAGGGCGGGGAAGACGCTCCGGGTGAGGCCGTCGATGCGCCAGCTGCCACGGCGCATGAAAGCAAGGCACCTGAGGCCAAAACGCCGAAACCCGAGACGGCCGAACCCAAGGGCTCGAAGACCGAGTCCACGAAAACAAAGGCGGCAAAGATGGAGGCCGCTGCTACACATGAGCCTGTTGCCGCCACTGATTCCACTGCTGATCTGGCACGACTGCGCGAATTGATGGCGGAACTTGCCGAGGCTCAGGGCGAGACCCCGCTGATCCTGCCGTCGGTCGATCGCAATGCCGTGGCTGCCGTCGTCCAGGACTGGACCGGCATCCCGACGGGACGGATGCTGTCCAGCCAGACCGAGAAGGCGCTCAAGCTCGCCGCCACTTTGTCTGAGCGCGTTGTCGGTCAGGACCATGCGATGGAGATGATCGCGAGACGTGTGCAGACCAGCCGCGCCGGTCTCGGCGCGCCGGAGAAACCGGTCGGCGTGTTCCTGCTTTGCGGACCCTCCGGCGTCGGCAAGACCGAGACAGCCCTGGCGCTTGCCGAAACGCTGTATGGCGGGGAGCAGAACCTGATTTCGATCAACATGTCCGAATTCCAGGAGGCTCACACGGTCTCGACGCTGAAGGGCGCGCCGCCCGGTTATGTCGGCTATGGCAAGGGCGGCATCCTGACCGAGGCCGTGCGGCGCAAGCCTTATGCGGTAATCCTGCTCGACGAGGTCGAGAAGGCGCATCCGGACGTGCACGAGATCTTCTTCCAGGTCTTCGACAAGGGCATGATGGACGACGGCGAAGGCCGTCGGATCGACTTCAAGAATACGCTGATCCTGCTCACCTCGAATGTCGGCTCCCAGGTTATCATGGACCGCACGAAGAACGGCACCTTGCGCACCGGCATGGACGATCTAGACACCGCCTTGCGCGGTCCACTGCTGAAAGTGTTTCCGGCCGCTTTCCTCGGCCGCGTGGTGACAATCCCTTACTATCCGCTCTCGGACGCGATGATAGAGGCGATCACCAGACACCAGTTCGACAAGATAGCGCGGCGCCTCAAAGCAACAAACGATGCCGAGCTGGTGATCGGCGACGGTGTCATGGACATGGTCAAGGCGCGCTGCACCGAGATCGAATCCGGCGGGCGCATGATCGACGCAATCCTCACCAACACGCTCCTGCCGGAACTCAGCCGCGGCGTGCTCAATCGCTCGCTGGAGGGCAAGAAGATGACGAAAGTCATCGTCGGTGCCTCGTCGACAGGATTTACCTACTCTTTCGAATAGAGCCCGATCGGGATCGGCCATCACGCGTTCGCACGCCCACAAAGCGCATTACGATGGCTGCACGCAGAATGGCTGCTTTCCTGCACCGTACCCCGCGACGTGACCGAAGTTCACAATCGAGGAACCAGGATTGCTTGTGTCGCTGCCTTGGAGCGGAGACTGGACTTGCCGCGTTCCTGGGGTGTGAACCCCGAGCCGCGATGGCTCGCCGGCGCCATGCAAGCGCCAGGGCCTGAAGCGAACATGACTTTGAAGGGCGAGAGAACCTGCTGGACGCGGAAGGATCAACAGTGGCCATGGCTAAGGAGCGCATCAGCTGGACGGGACTGTGGTCGCCAGAACGTCTGCTTGCATAGGCGTCGCGCAAAAAAACCCGGACGCGGGAAATCAGTTGGAAGGGAGGGCGCGCCCAAAGAGATTCGAAGTCCTGCCCACGGTTTTGTAGTCTGGTTTAAAGTTTTGGCTCACCACTGCAATCGATCGAATACGGTGGCCATCATCGCGTTTTATGCAGCACGGCTCGCCAGCACTGCGTGAAGAGCCTCGGGCTTAAGGTGGGTGTACCGTTTCAGCATTTTCCAGTCCTTGTGCCCCGTTACCAGAGCTACCTGTTCAATTGTGAATCCAGCCTCGAAAAGGCGGCTTGTCCCTTCGTGCCGTAAGTCATGAAAATGAAGGTCGTGGATGTCCAGGTCAGCGCACCCTCGGCGAAAGGCGGTGCCGACTGACCGATGGTTGAACGGGAAAATTCGATCATCGTCGTTGCTTCGCTTAGCGCGCTGCTCCTCGACAATGGTCCACGCGTCGTAACCGGTCGCCGCGAACAGCGGTATGCGCTGATTATTGCCGCTCTTGTTCCGAGGGTCTTTGCGGTCACGGATGAGAAGCATCCGCGTGCGAGTTTCCAAATCAGACCAACGTGCCGTGCAGATTTCCTCCTGGCGCATGGCGGTTGCGACGGCGAAACGTATGATTTGGCTAACTGGCGCCATTTGACGAGGGTTTGCATCGAAGTGAGCGATCAGTCTATCGAGTTCATCCTGCGTCGGTCGCCTGTCGCGCTGATGGCCTTTCCCAACGAGACCAAGCCTCTTCAGGGCGATACGCGCCAGATCAACCGGCTCGACCTTGACCGGTAGACCGTGAACGGCGGCAGCATGACACAGGACAAGTTTTACGAAGCCGATGTCGATACTGAGAGTCATCGGACCGGCACCTTGGGCGGCCCGGTCGCGACCAAAACGAATGAGTCGTTCGCGATCGAGAGCCGCAATGTTGCACTTCCCTAGATGTCTTTGCAGCATATCGAGGGCTGCGGCCTTGGAGCGGCGAGGGGACTTGCCTACATCGCACATGTCGTCGATATGAAGGTCGATGAGTTCGCCGAAAGTTTTCAGGTGCGCTATACGCGACTTAGTCGGCGTCTCGCCGCGATCGACTTGGCGCTCGGTTTCTGTCGCCCAGCGCCGTGCGTCGTCTCGGCGCAGGAAGGTCTCGCTGACGTAGCGGCCTTTGCGACGGACTTGGACGCGCCAGGAACCGGACGAGAGCTTTGTGTAGGTGGCCATTTCTTCGTGTGCGCTCCGTGTGCACTGAGAGATCGAAACGTGGCGAAAAGGGTCGTATTCTGGCGTGAATTCGTGTGCACTCGGCAGGTTCTAACGATTTGATGTTAAAGAAAAAATGCTGAAAAATCAAGATCATAGAGTGGCCGTGGCACCCATGATGGACTGGACGGACCGGCATTGCCGATTCTTCCATCGCCAGTTGACGAGCCGTGCGCTGCTTTATACCGAAATGGTGGTGGCCGACGCCGTCATCCACGGCGCACGCGAGCGGCTGCTCGGCTTCGATGAGGTGGAACATCCCGTCGCCCTGCAACTTGGCGGCTCGGATCCCGCAAAACTTGCAGAGGCGGCGCGCATTGGCGAGGCCTTCGGTTATGACGAGATCAATCTCAATGTCGGCTGCCCGTCCGACCGCGTCCAGTCCGGCACGTTCGGCGCGTGCTTGATGAAAGTGCCCGATCTTGTCGCCGATTGCGTCGCCGCGATGAAAGCGGCGGTGACGGTGCCGGTCACGGTCAAATGCCGCATCGGCGTCGACGAACAGGATCCGGAGCCGGCGCTCGATGCGCTGGCGAATGGGGTTTTCGATGCCGGCGCCGATGCCTTGTGGGTGCACGCACGCAAGGCGTGGCTGGAAGGGCTCAGCCCCAAGGAAAACCGCGACATCCCGCCGCTCGACTATGACAGAGTGTATCGGCTGAAGGCCGGAAAACCGAGCAAATTCATCGGTATCAATGGCGGTATTCAGTCCCTTGACGAGGCGCTGACGCAGCTCGATCATATCGATGGCGCCATGCTTGGCCGCGCCGCCTACCACACACCGGGCATTCTGGCTGGTGTTGACGCCGCCTTTTACGGAGCGCGGCCGGAAGTGTTCGATTTCGCCGCGCTGATCGATGCTATGGCGGACTACGCGGGGCGCCACATCGAACAGGGCGGGCGGCTTGGCCATGTCACGCGTCACATGGTCGGGCTGTTTCACGGGCTGCCCGGCGCGCGCCGCTACCGCCAGATCCTGTCAACCGACGCGACGCGGCCCGGAGCTGGGCCGGATGTGCTGAAGACGGCTTTCGCGGCGGTCGAATTCGGTGGGGCCGCCGCCGAAGCGGCCTGATCTCAGTCCCTGAGGATCATACGGTCGCCCCGCACGTCGAAACCCGACAGCGAGCCGATGAAGTTCATGCCGAGCAGACTTTGGCTCAGCATGCCCGGGGCGGCGACCATCACCGGCATATTCTTGCGCACGATGCCGCCGATTGCCAGCTCGTCGGTCTTGACCGCCGCGGCGCGCGCCATGCCGTTGGCGGTCGAAACCGGTATGGTGTAATTGAGCACCGCCGGATTGAAGCCGGAGGCCTGAGCGTCCTCCGAAGTCAATACGGTGCTGGTCGCGCCGGTGTCGACAACGGCCCGCACCGGATTGCCGTTGACCAGGATGCGCGCCTCGAAGTGACCGTTGTCGGCCTTGTCCAGGGTCACCGTCGCATGACCATCTTCGACGCCGAGCGCAAGCGGACTGCCAGGAACGAGGCCCGCGGTCACGCGGCTGGCGACGTCCTGCAGCTCGTAACGATATTGGTAGCCGGCGATCAGCGCGAGCACGATAGCCGCCCATGCACCGAGGCTGCGGGCCATCACTCCTAGCGGAGCCGACCGCAGCAGGCCGGCGCCGATAAGGGCGCCGAAGGCCCCAAGCCAGATCAGCCGGCCAAAATCGTAGTTCTCCACGCCAAGCGTGCTGCCGGCGGAATCGTTGAGCATGAGCAGGGCTGCCCCCACGCCGATCACCGCCATCACAGTCCAGAACAGCCGGCCGCTCATCCGTCCCTCGCTAGAGTGCGTCGCGTTCGCGCGCCATGCGGGTACGGCGCGTTTCGCGGCGCGGCCGGCGCTCGACCGTTTCCAACCGGGCCGGCAGTTCGGCCATCACATTGCGGCGCGTTTCGGGCGTCATCCCTATCCAGGCGCCGATCTCCTCGCGCGTGCGGCCGCAACCGAAGCAGAAGCCGGTTTTCATATCGATCGAGCAGACCAGGATGCAGGGAGATTCGATGGCCGTCATGACTTTCTCTGGAGGAATCCCATTCGGAATCCGCTCTTCCATCTCCACATGGTGCAACGGCAAAGCCAATGCAAGCCCTCGCGATAGCGCCTTCCGTGGCCGCCTTTGCGGCAAGTCAGGAAGGACGATCGGGGAGGTTGTGCCGATCACGCAACGCGGCTATGCCGCTCCTCCACTCCAGGAACGATTGTCACGACATGACCAGTGCACTGCCTTTCGACGATTTCCGCAATCTGCTCGACAATTTGCCGGCGGCCGACCTCAAAGCTGAAGCGCGCGTGCGCACGCTGTTTGCCAAGGCGGACAAGCCTCGGAATTCGCTTGGCCGCGTCGAGGACATCGCCGCATGGCTCGCCGCATGGAGTGGCCGGGCTCCGCCTGCGGTGACAAGGCCCTTGATGGCTGTCTTTGCCGGTAACCATGGCGTGACCCGACATGGTATTTCGCCGCGTCCGGTTGCGGCCACCGCCAACGCGGTCGAGCTTTGCGCGGCCGGCGGTGCCGCGATCAACCAGATCTGCATTGCCTATGATCTGGGGTTGAAGGTGTTCGATCTTGCCCTGCACATCCCGACCGGCGACATCACAGAGGATGCGGCGCTTGACGAGCGCGGATGCGCGGCCACCATGGCCTTCGGCATGGAAGCGATTGCCGGCGGCACCGACCTGCTTTGCCTCGGCGATCTCGGCGTCGGCAATTCCACCGTCGCCGCCGCCCTGTTCGCCGCGCTGTTCGGCGGCAGGGGCGCCGACTGGGTCGGCCCGGGATCCGGCGCCGACGCGGCGATGCAGGTGCGCAAGGCAGAGGTGGTCGATGCGGCGTTGGCCTTTCACGGCCACCATCTCGAAGATCCGCTGGAGGCCCTGCGCCGGGTTGGCGGCCGCGAGTTCGCGGCGATAGCTGGCGCAATCCTCGCCGCGCGGATGCAGCAGATACCGGTACTGCTCGATGGCTTCGCGGCAACGGCAGCCGCGGCTGTGCTGCATGCAGCAAACCCCGCAGCGCTTGATCATTGTCTTCTCGCCAGCCTGTCGCCGGAGCCCGCGCATGCAAGGGCCGCAGAGCACCTCGGGCTGCGTCCGCTGCTCGATCTCGGCATCGGTCATGGCGAAGGTGCGGGAGCGGCCCTGGCGGCCGGGCTCGTCAAGGCAGCGGCACTGACCAGTTCAGGCATGGCGGCGGCTGTTCGGGGCTAGAGCGTTCGCGCCTCGACGTCTCAACGTCTGAGATTGGGGATACGGTAGACGACCGAGATGTATTTCGAATTCGAGCGTGTCTCGACTATCGAACCGCCAAGGCCTTCCGCGATCCTTCTGCTCGCGACGTTCTCTTCTGCGACAGGATACTCGAAGCAATCCGGATTGAATTCCTCAGACGCCCATGCCGCAACGGCGGCAACGGCCTCACGGCCGATGCCGTTTCCATGTACATCCTCCCTTATCCAAATTCCGATCTCGGGACAGGCAGTCTTGGCCGCGTGAAGGCCGACAAGTCCCAGGCAGCGACCGTCCGCCAACGAACGCGCGACGAAATGCAAACCCGATCCGTCAAGGATCGGGGCAAGCCAGGATCGCCATACCTCGGCAAAGGCCGCTGGTGATCGAGGTGGTTCCCACTGCATGAAACGAGTGATCGCGGGAGTGATGGCGGCAAAGACTTCCGCGGCATCGTCGGACGTGAACAGCTTCAGACGAAGTCGCTCCGATTTGATTTCGACGCCACTGGCATCCCAATCTGCCGTCATTGCGGTCTGCGTGCCTTCTTCCAGTCCTTGTCGACGCAGCTTTGCAGGGGTACTACCGCCGCCGCGCGGCCACCGCCGCGGTCGGCAGCGCCGGCAGTTCCTCCATCACCCGGCTTAGCGGGAAGATGGCGATCGCTTCTGTGCCCTCGCGCAGCTTGGAGTGAAGCTCGAACTCGCCGCCATGCATGGCGAGCAGCCCTTGCACGATCGGCAGGCCAAGCCCGGTGCCTTGCTCGGCGCTCTTGATGGCGATCGAACCCTGGCCGAAGGCTGAAAGCACGACCGGAATCTCGTCCTCGGGAATGCCGGGGCCGTTGTCCTTGATCGAAATGTATTGGCCGCCGCCCGCCGTCCAGCCGACCCGCACGCGGATCTCGCCGCCGGTGGCGGTGAATTTGATGGCGTTGGACAGAAGGTTGAGCGCGATCTGGCGCACGGCGCGCTCGTCGGCGAACAGGCGCGGCAATGTCTGTTCGAAATCCTGGACGACGCGGATGTCCTTGTTGCGCGCCTTCAGCTCCATCATGTGGCAGCAATCCTCGACGATGTTGAGCAACATCACCGGCTCCTCGTTGAGCTGGTAGCGGCCGGCCTCGATGCGCGACAGGTCGAGGATCTCGTTGATCAGGTCAAGCAGGTGCTGGCCTGAATCATGCACGTCATGGGCGTAGTCGCGATAGGTGGGATTGCTCATCGGCCCCAGCACCTCGTTCGCCATCACCTCGGAAAAACCGAGAATGGCGTTGAGCGGCGTGCGCAATTCATGGCTCATCGAAGCGAGGAAACGCGATTTTGCAAGGTTGGCGTCCTCGGCCCGCCGCCGCGCCTCGTCCGACATCGATTTCGCCGTCTCCACTTCGGCGATCAGCGCGTCCTTTTCGGAGCGGAACGACAAGAGTAGCAGGGAGAAGCGATTGAGGTGACTGGCGATATAGGTGAAGAAAGGCAGCGACAGGACAAGCAGCCCGGCCATGATCGCCTCGACCGGCATCCACGATTTGGCCGCGGCATAGGCGTAGAGCGCCACCGGAACCGCGAAGGTCGCCAGCAGCGCTCCGCTCAGGGACGAGGCCATCAGAGCGGTCCCTGCCATGGCAAACAGCAGCACCACCGCCTTGAGCACCTGGAACTGGTCGACCTCGCAGGCGCCGCAGCCCAGCCAGACGAACCAGGCCCAGCCCAGACCGCAAAGGAAATGGCCGACCAGGAATTCCCTTCGCGTTTGCAATGAGTTGAGCTCGGAAGCTTCCGTACGCTCGATGCGCCGCGCCATGAAGACGACTGTCGTATAGCAGGTGAGCGTAAACAACGCCCAGAGCCCGATCTCATTGCCGATGCCGGCCAGACGGCCGGCCGCGGCGATCGCCAGGACGAGCAACGGGATGACCACGGCGCCGCTTGTCATGGCTCGGGCGTGCAGCTTCAGCAGTTCACGGTCGAAATCGGGATTGCCGGCCTGCTGCGAAAGACGGTCGCGCGTCTTGCGCACCGCGCGCGCGACATCGCTGTTGCGATGCCGTTTCCTGCGGTCCACTATGAACTTGTCCGCTGTGTTCGAGCGTTGCAAGGGCATCAAGAGCTTCAATTTATGCGCGCAGCGATTTCAAGGTGTTAAGCTACGTTCGAATGATTAACCAACCGTTTGCCATATGAGCCGTTCCTGGTCGCCAAGGTCGCGCCCGCGGTACGCGGCGCCGCGCCCGACAAGCCCGTGGCGCAAGCTGCTGGACTACGGGCTGGCCGTCATCATTCTGGGGCTGCTGATCCTGCTTGCGGCGCGTCTCGATCGAGTGGAGACGCGCAAGACGCAGGGTGGCGCCATCATCAATGACGGCGACTCGATCACGCTCGGCACCGAGCGCATCCGCATGCGCGGCATCGACGCCCCGGAATACACCCAGACCTGCCGCAAGAACGGCGCCGATTATGCCTGTGGCACGCTGGCGCGCCAATCACTGGTGCGCCTGATCGGCGGCAGGCCGGTCACCTGCAGCGGCTGGCAGCGCGATCGCTATGGCCGGTTGCTCGGCGACTGCAAGGCAGGCGCCACCGACCTCAACCGTGCCCAGGTCGAAGCGGGCTGGGCCGTCGCCTATGGCGACTTCGAAGGCGTGGAAGCGACCGCCCGCGCGGCAAAAGTCGGTATCTGGGCGGGCACGTTCGACCAGCCGCAGGACTGGCGCGACAGCCACCACGGCGATGTCGTGGAGCGAAAACATGGCACGCTGGCGTCGATCGGCGACGCGGCGCGCGAGATATTTCGCTTCTGGTGAAGCGCGTCAGCGGAAAGAAAAGGAGGATCGAAATGAAGCTGTTCGACGGCGGTCGTGCGCCCAACCCACGCCGGGTTCGCGTTTTCCTCGCCGAAAAAGGGATCACGGTTCCGTTGGTGCCCGTCGACATGGGCGCTTTGGAACACAAGCAGCAGTCAGTCAGCTCGCGCAATCCGCTGCGGCGCCTGCCGGTTCTGGAGCTCGATGACGGCACCATCCTCACCGAATCCGTCGCAATCTGCCGCTATTTCGAGGAGCTTTACCCCGAGCCGGCATTGTTCGGGCGCGGCTCGCTTGGCAAGGCACAGGTCGAGATGTGGCAGAGGCGGATGGAGTTCAACCTGCTCAGCAGCGTCGCGCAGGCTTTCCGCCACATCCATCCGGCCATGAAGGAATGGGAAATCCCGCAGATTCCCGAATGGGGCGAGGCCAACAAGCCGAAGGCGGTGGAGTTTCTCAGGCTGCTGGACGCTGAACTCGGCAACCGTGAATTCGCCGCCGGCGACAGCTATTCGATCGCTGACATCACCGGCCTGATCGCGATCGATTTCATGAAGCCGGCACGCATCAAGGTGCCGGAGGAATGCACCAATGTGCTGCGTTGGCATCAGGCTGTCTCGAGCCGGCCGAGTGCCGCCGCTTGAGCGTCGAACTCGACAGGCTCGCCGCGACGGTCCGCGCTTGCCGCATCTGCGTCGACAATCCCGTCGGCAAACCGCTGCCGCATGAGCCGCGTCCGGTGCTGCGACCCTCGTCCAGCGCCCGCATCCTGATCGCCAGCCAGGCTCCGGGGACCAAGGTGCATCTGTCGGGCATGCCATTCACCGACGCTTCCGGCGACCGGCTGCGCAACTGGCTCGATGTGAGCAGCGACGAATTCTACGACATCGAGAAATTCGCCATCGTGCCGATGGGCTTCTGCTTTCCCGGACAAGACTCCAAGGGCGGCGATCTGCCGCCGAGGCGTGAGTGCGCTCCGGCCTGGCGCTCGCCCTTGATGGCGCTGATGCCGCGGATCGATCTGGTGCTGACGATCGGCATCTATGCGCAGACCTGGCACATGGGCGCGGCGCGCCGCCCCTCGCTGACGGAAACGGTGATGAACTGGCGCGCCATCTGGGAGAATTCTGTCGGCCCCAAAGTGCTGCCGCTGCCGCATCCGTCCTGGCGCAACACTGGCTGGTTGAAGCAGAATCCGTGGTTTGAAATGGATTTGCTGCCTTTCCTGCGGTCGGAAATCCGCTATCGCCTCGGCTAGGCATTAAGCAAGAAATCACTCGCTTTTGACGCGAGTGGCAGAATTTCTTTCTTGTGAATGGCCTAAACAAAAGGGAATATAGCGAAACCATTCCACCAGGAGCTTCCGATGGATCGCCTTGACCGAAAAATTCTCCGCCTCCTGCAGGAGGACGCGACGCTTGCGGTCGCCGACGTCGCCAAGAAGGTCGGCCTGTCGACCACACCGTGCTGGCGGCGCATCCAGAAGCTCGAGGAAGAGGGCGTCATCAAGCGGCGCGTCGCCATTCTCGACCACGAAAAGGTCAATGTGCGGGTCACGGTCTTCGTGTCGATCCGCACCAATTCGCACAGCCATGAATGGCTGCGCCGGTTTTCCGAGGTCATCCAGGAATTTCCCGAGGTGGTCGAATTCTATCGCATGAGCGGCGACGTCGATTATCTCTTGCGCGTCGTGGTGCCCGACATCGCCGCCTACGACGCCTTCTACAAACGGCTGATCGCCAAGATCGAGATCCGGGACGTGTCGTCGTCCTTCGCCATGGAGCAGATCAAGTACACGACCGAAATCCCGCTCGACTATATGGTGCTGGACAAGGAGTCGGGCGCGAACGCGGCCTGATCGCGCCGTTCAATTCTTCTTCTTGTTGAGGAAACTCCAGGGCGAGTTCACCGGCAATATGACGGAGTCCGGAACCGTGTCGACGCCCACGACATCGGCTTTGCGTACGGTATAGCCGGACTGGATGACGCTGACGCCGTCGAGAATGAACAACTGGCTTTTCTCCATGTCCGGCTTCAAGTCACCGGTCACGGCGACAGGCTGGTAGGCTTGCGACATCTTGTAGGGATGGGCAGGCGTGACCAGCACGATCTGGTTGGGAGGAGGCGTCGGCATATGGCTGCACGCGCCGGTCCAAGGCACCAGCAGGAACTGATAAACGAGATCGCCGTCGCGATCGACCGGCAATGCATAGCCGGCTAATTGTATCGTTTTGTCCTGCAGGACGACCGACAGCGTCTCGCCGTGATCCGGCAGTTTCGCCGCGATCATCGGCAGGCCGGCGTCTTCGGCGACCGCCTGGGTGACCGGGCGCAAATCCTTCCAGAGGATGTGCGTGGCCTCGGCCGAGGCGCCGGCGGTGGAGCGGGCAAGCGCGGCCGCAAGCGCTATGATCGACTTGAAATGGTTCATGGCCGCATCCCTTTGCGGGCAAGTAAAGACACTGCTGTCGGCGGCGTCAATGCTCGAGCCGCATCACATGGCGGCGAGAACCGGCCATGCCGGTCTCGTGGAAACCGCGGCTGGCAAACATGTCGTGAAAGCCCATGAAACGGTAGCTCGGCGAGGCCTCGTCCACCGGATAGGCTTCTATGATGCGCGCACCATTGGCGAAGGCATGGTCAATGGCAGCATCGAGCAATGCCGTAGCAAGGCCACCGCCGCGCAAGGCCCTTGGCACATAGAAGCAGACGATCGACCACACACCTGTGTCGCCGTCGTCCTGCTGCTTCGATAGCTTACGATAGGTCTCTCGCGGCGCGACCGAGCACCAGGCTACGGCCTTGCCGCCGACATGGGCGAGGATGCCGACCGGCGTGCCAGCATCGATGAGCGCCATCATCTGGCGTTTCTTCTCGTCGGTCTGGGCGGGCTCGGGGCTGTGGCGCCAAGCCATGCACCAGCAATATTTTGGCGCACCCGGCTGCTCGAACAACGTTTCGAAGCTGGCGCGTGTTGCCCGTGTCACCTCGGTGAAAAGGATATCGGCGCCGTCAAACTTTCCTGGCGGCGAGGCGTTCAAGCGTTTTGGCATCCGACAGTTCCTTGGCGGCGTCCTTGCCGATCCAGCGGGCGGTCTTGTCCAGGGAGGTCGCAAGTTTCCGAGCCAGGGCAAGGGCGGGGGCATGCAGGCCCATCGATCGCTTGCCGATCTGCCGCAGCGCCCAATTGACCGCTTTGCGGACGAAGTTTCGCTCATCGCCGGCATAGGATTCGATCAATGGCAGGTAAGGCAGGAACGTCGCGTCCGATTCCTTCTTCAGATGCACGGCTGCCCATGCCAGCATGGCGAAGGCTGTACGGCGGACGAATTCGCGCTCGTCGGCGGCGAACTCTTCGACCAGCTGGCGCCAGAACGGGGTGTCCACGAACAGGTCGGAGACGGTGTCGACGATCTCCCATGAGTCGAAATCGCCGGCCCAGCGGCGGCACTCTTCGATGGCGATCTTTTTCGGCTCGCCGGTGAAGGCCGCCATCAGCCGCGCCTCGCGAATGCCTGTGTCCCATAGCGCGAGGGACCGTTCATGGTTGCGCTTCACCTTGCGCGCCAAGGGCCGCAAGTCCGCATTGCCGATGCCGAGCGCGGTCGCGTTGTTGATGCCGAACCGCGCCATGCCGGCGCGGTTTTCCTCGGTTCCGATCGAACGCAGATGAGCGACGATATCCTGCGCGGTCCAGCCTGGAGCGGGCAGGGACATCGTCGCCTACTTCTCCAGCCGCGCCAGCAGCGAGGACGTGTCCCAGCGCTTGCCGCCCATCGCCTGCACATCCTTGTAGAACTGGTCGACAAGCGCTGTCACCGGCAGCCTGGCGCCGTTGCGGTCGGCCTCCGCCAGGCAGATGCCGAGGTCCTTGCGCATCCAGTCGACGGCGAAACCGAAATCATATTTGCCGGCATTCATGGTCTTGTGCCGGTTTTCCATCTGCCAGGAGCCGGCCGCACCCTTGGAAATCACCTCGATCACCTTTTCGATGTCGAGCCCGGCCTTCTTGCCGAAATGGATGCCTTCCGACAGGCCCTGCACCAGTCCGGCGATGCAGATCTGATTGA
This sequence comes from Mesorhizobium sp. M8A.F.Ca.ET.218.01.1.1, assembly GCF_004791165.1. Lineage (GTDB taxonomy): Bacteria > Pseudomonadota > Alphaproteobacteria > Rhizobiales > Rhizobiaceae > Mesorhizobium. The sequence goes on from NZ_SRUZ01000004.1 coordinate 466,196, forward strand.
TCATCTTGGTGAGCTGGCCGGCACCCGCCGACCCCATCAGCCCGACCATGCGGGCAAAGGCGTCGATGACCGGCCTGGCCCTGTCGAACGCAGCCTCATCGCCGCCGACCATCACGGTCAGCACGCCATTCTCGGCGCCGGCCTGGCCACCGGAGACCGGCGCGTCGAGGAATGAGAACCCGCTCGCCTGCGCGGCTTCCGCCAGTTCGCGCGCGACTTCCGCCGAAGCCGTGGTGTTGTCGATAAAGACCGAGCCTTTCTTCATCGCCTTGAAGGCGCCTTCGGACCCTGTGGTCACCGAACGCAAATCGTCGTCATTGCCGACGCAGGAAAAGACGAAATCCTTGCCCTCGGCGGCCTGCGCCGGCGTCGCGGCAAGGTTGCCGCCATGTTGAGCGACCCATTGTTCGGCTTTGGCTTGGGTGCGGTTGTAGACGGTAACGTCGTGGCCGCCCTTGTTCTTCAGGTGTCCGGCCATGGGATAACCCATGACGCCCAGACCGAGAAATGCCACCGATGCCATGCCTTGTCCTTCCGGAGAAACAGAGATTTCAGTTGCGGAAGCTCTAGGCCATGCGACGAATTCGTCAAGGCGCGCACCGTCGCATCGACTGGCACAGGTCGATCAGGAACGGTTCGGCGATGCGTCAGCGATGCAGATGGATGGTGATCCGGCGCTCGATCCATTCGACGCCATGGCGCAGGATCTCGACCATCACCAGATAGACGATGGCGACCCAGACATAGGCCTGGAAGTCGAAGGATTTGGCGTAGGCGAGCTTTGCATTGCCCATGAGATCATAGACCGTGATGATGGCGACGATGGCCGAGGCCTTGATCATCAGAACCAGTTCATTGCCATAGGGCCGCAACGCCACGATGAAGGCCTGCGGCAGGACAACCTTGCGCAGCGTCTGCAGCTTGTGCAGGCCGAGCGAAGCAGCTCCTTCCCATTGGCCCCTGGGCACGCTTTCGATGGCGCCGCGCAGGATCTCGGCCTGGTAGGCCGCGGTGTTGAGCGCGAAGGCGAAGACGCCGCAGTTGAAGGCCTCGCGGAAGAACCACCACAGCCCGACGGATTCAAGCTGCAACCGGAAAGAGCCCAAGCCATAGTAGACGAGGTAGACCTGGACCAGTAGTGGCGTGCCGCGGAAGAAGTAGACGTAGCAGTAGGCAATGCCGGACAGGAAGCGGCTCTTCGACATGCGGCCATAGGTGACGGGCAACGAAAAGATCGCGCCGACCACCATCGAAATCGCCACGAGCGACAGCGTCGTCCACAGGCCCTGCAGATAGGCTGGCGCATATCTGGCAAAGAACTCGCCATTCCAGGCGTAGATGAGATAGGCGAGGATACCGAGGCCGAAGAGTATCCAGAGGCCGACGAGCGCGTACCCGACGATACGGGTGCGCGGCCAGCCGCGTGCCCGCGGCGGCGGCCGGTCGACGGAGATGGCTTGGCTGACGCTCATCGTGCCTCCCTCCGTCCCAGCGAGCGCAAGATGAACCCGGTCGCGATCGATGACAGGATCGCCAGAGCGAGGAAAACCAGCGCGGCCACGCTGTAGAACAGGAAGGCGTGTTTCGTGACACGCGCCGCCACGCCGGCGTTGCGCAAGGTTTCGGCGAGGTTGACGACAGAGACCAGTGCGGTGTCCTTGAGCAGGCTGAGCCAGCAGTTCTCGAGGCCGGGAAAGGCGATGCGCAGCAGCTGAGGCAGGATCACCTTGCGCATGGTCAGCCATGTCGACAGGCCGATCGCGTAGCCGCCCTCATACTGGCCCTTGGGAATGGCGCGAAAGGCGGAAAGAAACACCTCGCTGGCATAGGAGGAAAAGATCAGCGACAGCACGATCATGCCGGCGATGAAGCTGTCGACGTCGATCGTCGCCTCGGGCTTGAAGAGGCGGATGACGTATTGCAGCAGGATGGGCATGCCGAAGAAGAACAGGAACAGCGTCACCAGTTCCGGCAGGCCGCGAAACACGGTGGTGTAGATGTTGGCGGCCACCCGCAGCGACGGTTCTTCGGATTGCTTGGCCCAGGCTACGAAAAAGCCGATCGTCAGGCCGATCGGCAGCGTGGCAAGGGCAAGCACGATGGTGACCAACGCGCCATAGGCAATATCGTCACTCCAGCCCTCGGGTCCCCAACTCAGCAGTGTCCATATGCTTTGGGCTGGCATTGACTGGTCTTACCCCACGGCGCACCCGAGATGAACAAGGCGGCAGGGGACCCCTGCCGCCTTGGCAACAGACTATCAGGACTCGGCGCCGTAGACGTCGAACTTGAAGTACTTGTCGTTGATTTCCTTATATTTTCCGTTGGCACGGATGGCGTCTATGGCGGAATTCAGCTTGTTGACCAAGTCGGTATCGCCCTTGCGAACGGCGATGCCGGCGCCGGGTCCGAAGATTTCGACCGGTTGCGGCGAGGGCTGGCCGAGGATCTTGCAGCAGGCGCCGTCTGGCGAATCAAGCCACTGCTGCAGCACGACGATATCGTCCTCGATGGCGTCGAGACGGCCATTGGCAAGATCTGCCTGCTCCTCGGGGCTGCTCGGATAGCCCTTGACGGTGCTGTCGGTGTAGGTCTTCGAGGCATAGTTGAAATGCGTCGTCGTGGTGGCCACACCGATGTTCTTGCCGGCGAGGTCTTCCTTGGTCACGCCCTTCAGAGGCGAATCCTTCGGCACGGCGATTGCGGACGGCGTATTGTAGTATTTGTGCGAGAAGTCGACCTTCTCCTTCCTCTCCGGCGTGATCGACATCGAGGCGACGATGGCGTCGAACTTGCCGGCCTGAAGTGCGGGAATGATGCCGTCCCAATCCTGGGCCACGAAGGTGCACTTGACCTTCATCTCATCGCAAAGCGCCTTGGCGATGTCGATGTCGAAGCCGACAAGCTGGCCATCGGCGGTGAGGTTGTTGAATGGGGGGTAGGCGCCCTCGGTGCCGATCCTCAGGGTCTTTTCCTGGGCCTGGGCTACGCCGAGCGTCAGCAGCGCAGCCGATGCGGCGAGCGCGATACGCAGTGTAATACGCATGATAGTCCTCTCTTTATGGTCCCGGCCGTCGTTCCGAAACGGCTCTGAGGGGCGGTGCTTTTGACCGCCCGCTGGGCCGATACTCCCACTCTTTCCAAGAAAAAAGCAACTGCAAAACCGCCAAAATCGGCAATGGGCTTCTGCCGTTACGTTACTTCTCAAGCAACGAGGTCGGTCGTTCGCTCGATGAAGTCGGCTATGGATTTCGTGTCGTCGAGGTCGAACACCGGCAAGCTCTGGCCGGTGATGGCGAAATCCGCGGCGATGGCGACGATATTGGGATCACCCGCCGCAAGCGGCGTCCGCTCCTTTGCTTCCAGTCGCCTCGTTTCGATCTTGCGGTGGGGTTCGCGCTTGTAGCCTTCCACCAGCACGATGTCGCATGGGGCGAGCCGCGAGAGGATGGCGTCCAGCGGCGGCTCATCCTCGCCGCGCAACTCGTGCATCAACGCCCAACGATTGCCTGACACGATCGCAACCTCGGTGGCGCCGGCCTGGCGATGGCGGAAGCTGTCCGCGCCTGGCTTGTCGATGTCGAAATCATGGTGGGCGTGTTTGACCGTCGATACCTTCCAGCCGCGCCGCACGAGCTCGGCGACCAACTTCTCGGTCAGTGTGGTCTTGCCGGAGTTTTTCCAGCCGGTGATGCCGAAGACGCGTCTGTTCATGACGTCATGCTCTGCAACAGGCGCGCGGCCTGGGCAAGATCGTCCGGCACATTGATGTTGAAGAAAGGATCGATGGATTGTCCGGCGGATTGCAGGATCGGGAATTCGACCTCGACATGGCCGTGCCGTTCGATGAAGGCCGAAACCCGCTTGTTGTGCTCATCGACCAGGAAATGCCGCAAGGCGTCGCGGCATCCGACCGGCCATAGCGCGAAGGTCGGGTGCAGCCTGCCTGCCGAGAAAGCGACCGCGATCGAACCGGGACGTTCGCCGGCCGCCGCCTCCAGACGATCGACGAGATCCAGCGGCAGGAAAGGCGTGTCGCCGGCAGCGGTGACGATCGCCTTGCAAGGCGTGCCGGCAGCGGCCCATTCGAGGCCGGTAAGAATTCCGGCAAGCGGCCCGGCGAAGCCCTCGACGGTATCGGCGAGCACCGGTAGCCCGAAACGGGCGAACCGCGCCGGGTCGCCATTGGCGCTAAGCGCCAGGGTCTCGAACTGCGGGCCAAACCGCGACAGGATCTGGTCAAGCACACAGCCGTCGCCAAGCGGCAAAAGGCTTTTATCGCCACCGCCCATCCGTCTCGATTGGCCACCCGTCAGAATGATCCCTGCGACATCCCGATTCATTCTGCCCAGCCTGTACGCCAACCCGTGAAATCGCAAGCGACTTCACGGGCGGGTAGTGCATCAGTTTGAAATCCGGCGCTTTACGCGCGCGAGGCCTTCAACCAAGCCAATGATGAGCTAGCCACGCGAGGTACAATCCGGCTATGGCCGCATAGATAAAGCCGACCGGACCTTTGGGCATGGGCTTATGGTGCGCCACGCGTAGCCGTGGCGGCCGATAACATTTGCCGTTGTGAGACGATTAGCTTTTGCTCCAACTCGCGGCGCCCTTCCTCCCTTGCCCGCTTTGAATCCAGGCGCTCCTGAGCGTAGAGTTGTCTCGCATGTTCCGAGGCCGAGAGTGAGTTTTCGTCTAGCCACGCTTTGAACTTGCCGGGTCTTATGAGGACTTTGGCGTGGGTGAAGCCGCGGCGGTGTAGCCGTTCCGCCTTGGAAGCTTCGAAATCGGCGTGCCACTCTTCCCAAGTCGCCCGCATGTCATCGGCACCAGGAAGCTGGCGGATGCGAGGATAATCCTTGGCAGTGTAAGCTGAGATAGCCCTGACTTTGCTGGCCATTGCAGATCTCCCCCTTGTTCCAAGAAGAGGGTGCGACATCCTAGGGCTTGATGTCCAGATGGCGTATCGAGCCGCATCGCCCCGCCAGAGCTAGGGATAACTGCCTTTTTCACACAACATATTCAAGGCCCGCCATTTTCAAACTGATGCACTACCCACGGGCGCGGCTAGATTCCGTCCGGCGCCATGGCCGGCCCAGTGCTTTCGGCGACGATCCTTCGCCGACCGACGATGCGCTCGCGATAAAGCGCATAGAGACCCGAGCCGACGACTATTGCCGCACCGGCGATCATCGGCATGTCCGGCACGTCACCGAAGATGATCAAGCCAAGCAGGATCGACCAGAGGAGCGCGGTGTAGCGGAACGGCGCAATGAAGGAGATCTCGCCCGAACGCATCGCCATGATGATGAATTGATAGCCGATCAGCACCAGCACCGCGGCCAATGCCAGCAGCGCCGTGCCTTTGCCGGTCATCGGGGTCCAGCCACCCATCGGCGTCAACAGGAAGGCGCCGACGACGGTCATGGCAAGCGCTGTGGCGGTCGAGACCAGCATCGTCGGGATGGCCTGGGGGATGCGTTTGGTGGCGAGGTCCCGCACCGTGCAGCACGCGACGGATGCCAGCGCCACCAGCGAGTAAACGCTGAAGCCCTCGAAACCCGGCCGCACGATGATCATGACCCCGGCAAAACCGATAGCGATCGCCAGCCAGCGCCGCCAGCCGACCGTTTCGCCGAAAAACAGCGCCGCGCCCATCGTCACCGCCAGGGGCAGCGCTTGCAAGACGGCCGAAACACTGCCAATCGGCAAATGCGCGAGCGCAACCAGGAAGGACACGGTAGCGCCCGCTTCACTCAGCACACGGATCGCCACCAGTGGCTGCAGCATCAGGCGAGGCTGGAAAAGCGCGCCACGTTGCCAGGCCAGCAGGCCGACGAAGAGCGAGGCGAACGCCCCTCTGATCAGCATGACTTGCGCCATGTTCATCGACTGTGAAGAGTATTTGGTAATGGCGTCGTTGAGCGTGAAGCCAACCATCGCCACCACCATGAACAACGCGCCGCGAAGATTTGGGGAAAGGGGCAAGACACCTACCGATTGCCTGAGCAAGCAAGCCTGTAACAGCCCGCCACGAAACAGCAATGGCAAAGGGCTGGGCCAGCACCGGATACACATCGTCGCCGGCGTGAAATCATCCCGGATCAGGCACGAATTCGGTCGGAAGGCGGCGTCGTCTCCCGACACTTGTACAGCCGAGGCGACGTCTATTTCTTCGGCGTCAGCACCTCGGTGCCGTTGCCGTCCTTGCCGGCGATGGTCCACAGGCCATGCAGCGACCCGTCATCCTCGACCTTGTAGACGACGAGGCCGATATCCTTGCCCATGACGTAGCCGGCGGAGAATGCATTGTCGTTGCGCATGCAGATGCCATCCGAAGACGAGCCGCCCGTCTCCCAATGGATCGCGCAGGTGGTCCCGCTGGTCAGTGTGATGGTGGCTTCGCCATCATAGGCCGAACCGTCGAAATTGGTGCCGGCGACGGTGTAAGTGCCGCCGATCGACTGGGCAGCCGCGGGCAGGGCGGCCAGGCCGAGCAGGGCGAAGGAAAGAAGAAGTTCGCGCATGATGTAATCCCCCGAGAAAGCGAAGAACCGCTACGGAACGGAGGCTAGGCGGGAAACCGTCACCAGTAAATCAGACCGATATTTGCGGACAAAGATTTGTTTGCGGTGTGGCTAAAATGCTGATGGCCGCCTACGGCTCATGGCCCCTTGAGGCTGCCGGCGATGACGCCGACCAACAGGTCATATTTCGATTTCAGCGCCGGCGGATAATCGATCCAGACCGTGCGGATGACGCCATCCCTGCCAAACAGCCGCCGCTCATAAAAGATCTTTCCATCCTTCACGCCCGACAGCACCGCCCAGTCCTTGCCCGCTTTGCTGTAGGTGACTTCGTACCCTGGTTCATTGCTCGCCTTTTCGCCGGCAATGAACCCCTTCGGCGTGTCGTCATCGACATTGAATATGCCGGAGCAGGTCAGGCTGGCGCCGTCCGCGCTCAGCCACATCTGGCCGTCGCCATTTTCAGGCTCGGGCTGGCGATCGGTGAAGATATCGCCGGGAAAGGTGCAGACGGTGCCGAAGCGCTCGTTCACATAGGTGGATTGCGCGGCAATAGCGGTGGTCGCCGAGACCACGGCTAGCGATGCCACGATTGAATAGAGCCACCGCATGTCTGACCCGAAGCCGATGATTGCGGGGCAATTCTTGCACAGACAGACGAGAAGGTCAGCCGCCCGTGACACTCATATGGCGTGACACCGAAGGGCGGCTGGTGCGGCGGTCGATGATGAAGTCATGACCTTTCGGCTTGCGGCCGATGGCTTCGTCTATGGCGTCAGCGACAAGTTCGTTGCCTTCGGACGCGCGCAACGGCGCGCGCAGATCGGCCGCATCCTCCTGGCCAAGGCACATATAGAGCGTGCCCGTGCAGGTCAGCCTGACCCGGTTGCAGCTTTCGCAGAAATTATGCGTCATCGGCGTGATGAAGCCGAGTTTTCCGCCGGTCTCGGCGACATGGACATAACGGGCCGGGCCACCGGTCTTGAAGGGGATATCGGTCAGCGTGAACTGGCGCTCAAGCGAAGCGCGCAGCAGCGACAGCGGCAGATACTGGTCGGTGCGGTCGGCGTCGATCTCGCCCATCGGCATGGTCTCGATGACGGTCAGGTCCATGCCGCGGCCATGCGCCCAGCGCATCATCTCGGGCAGTTCGACGTCGTTGAAATCCTTCAACGCCACCGCATTGAGCTTGACTTTCAATCCGGCCGCCTGAGCCGCGTCGATGCCGGCCATGACCTTGCCGAGATTGCCCCAGCGCGTGATGGCGTGGAATTTGTCGGCATCGAGCGTGTCGAGCGAAACGTTGATGCGCTTGACACCACGATCGGCGAGTTCGGCGGCGAAGCGCGAAAGCTGCGAGCCGTTGGTGGTCAGCGTCAGCTCTTCCAGCGCGCCGCTTTCGAGGTGCCGCGAAAGCTGGCGCACCAAGTGCATGATGTTCTTGCGCACCAGCGGCTCACCCCCGGTGAGGCGCAACCGCTTGACACCCTTTTCGATGAACACGGTGCAGAGCCGGTCGAGTTCTTCCAGCGACAACAGGTCCTTCTTGGGCAGGAAGGCCATATCCTCGGCCATGCAATAGGTGCAGCGGAAATCGCAGCGGTCGGTGACCGACACTCTGAGATAGCTGATCGTGCGACCGAAGGGGTCGATCATGTTCATGTTCGAGCGTTTCCGTGGCCGTTAACGGCGTCGTTATATACAGCTATGTGATACGATCCAGCCCGCCATTCAAGATAGCTTGCCTTGATCTTTGGTAACATTCCCCGACCGACATTGCGTGTCGGACGCCGTTGACGCCTTTGCGTACGGAGCGAAGCAGCGTAGGGAAGGGGAATTCAAGCAGGATCGACCATGACGGCGCCGAAAGAACTGAGGGTCTCGAAGGACCGCAAGCTGCTCACCGTGACGTTTCCGGGCCACCAGCCGTTCGAGCTGCCGGCGGAGTTGCTGCGCGTGGCGTCGCCTTCCGCGGAAGTGCAGGGTCATTCGCCGGAACAAAGGGTGACGGTTCCCGGCAAACGCAATGTGGCCATCCTGAACATCGAACCGGTCGGCAATTACGCCGTGCGCATCACCTTCGATGATTTCCATGACACCGGCATCTTCACCTGGAATTACCTGCACACGCTCGGCCACGAGAAGGACGCACGCTGGAGCGTCTATCTCGCGGAACTCGCCGAGAAGGGCCTGAGCCGCGATCGTTAGCCGCCATTGCGTCGTCAAAACGTCACGTGTCGGGAGTAGGGGCGGCGGATCGGGAGACGGAAAATGTCGGTCATCACCACAATCGAACAACTCGAAGCCCTTTACGGACTGCCCGGCGAAGCCTCCGTGGTCAAGGAACTCGACCATGTCATTCCCGAATACGCCGCCTTTATCGAAGCGTCCCCCTTCGTCGCTCTCGCGACCAGCGGCCCAGAGGGGCTGGACTGTTCGCCGCGCGGCGATCTCGCGGGCTTCGTGCGTATCGTCGATGCGAAAACGCTGATGATGCCGGACCGGCGCGGCAACAACCGTGCCGATTCGTTGAAGAACATCATCCGCGACCCGCGCGTCGGCCTGCTGTTCCTGGTGCCGGGCTCCGGTACGACGCTGCGCATCAATGGCCGGGCGCATATCACCACGGATGCGGCGTCGTGCGCGTCGTTCATGGTCGACGGCAAGCCGGCGCGTTCGGTCACGGTGATCGATGTCGATTCGGTCTATTTCCAGTGCGCCCGGGCGATCGTGCGGTCGGAACTGTGGAATCCGGAGAGGCATGTCGATCCGAAATCGCTGCCGACACCCGGAAAGATCCTGGAAATCACCAGCCGCAAGAATATCGACGGCGAAACCTACGACAGGGAATGGCCGGAGCGGGCTAAAAAATCGATGTGGTAGTGAGTTGAGGGCGGAAAGGCCGATCACGCCTCGTTCAGCACGTCATAGATCTTGCGCATCTGCTCGCCGATCATGTCGCATTGTTCCGGCGTCGACTGGCTCATCGCCTTCTCGATCAGCGCCATATGCACTTTCAGCGCCTGCATCAGCAGCGCCTCGCCGCCTTCGGTCAGCGTAAGCCGCAAGATGCGCTTGTCCTTCTCATCGCCTTCCCGCCGCAGTAGGCCACGCGCCTCGAGCTGCGGCAACAGCATGGTGATGTTGGAGCGGCCGACGAGCAGCTTGCGGGCAAGGTCGTGCTGCGACATGCCGGGATGGCGATAGAGGTTCATCAGCACGTCGAGTTGCGCTGGCTTCAGGTCGAGCGGCGCGAGTTTCACCGCCAGCGTGCGCTCCAGCACATGGCACGCGCGCGCCACCGCGACCCAGTTGCGAAAACGCGGGTTGTCCCAGGGTAGCTCTTGTTTATTGTTCATCTTTGAACTATTATGTTCATGCTTGAACGTATGGATGGATTCTGACTATGGCATCATTCGGGCTGAAGGTCATCCGCGGTGTGTTTGGTGCGGCCGAACATGTCGCGCCGCGCATCACCGGACGCGCGGCTTTCGAATTGTTCTGCCGTACGCCAAGCATCAGGACATTGACTGACGGCGAGCGCCGCGCCATCGACCGCGCCGCGGAGTTCATGGCCGAGGCGCGGCATCACCGGCTGAAAACCGCGACCGGCTGCGTCATGGTTCATGAATTTCGTCCCGAGCCCGGCCGCGAGCCTGCCGGCAGCGTCCTTGTCATCCATGGCTGGCGCTCGCGCACCGAATATATGCGCGCCCTGATCGAAGGTTTTCGCGCTGCCGGCTATAGGGTCGTCTCGCTCGACCTTCCCGGTCACGGCCATTCGCAGGGCAGGCACCTGAACATGGTCAACGCCGTCGAAGCCGCCAGAGTGGCCGGCGAATGGTTCGGGCCGTTCGTGGCCGCCGTCGGCCATTCCTTCGGCGGCGCCGTCGCCACCAACGCCGTTGCCGGTTCCGTCAAGGATATCCCGCCGCTGGCGGCCGCACGCCTCGTGCTGATCGCGGCACCGAGCTCGCTGCCGGCAATCTTCGCCGACTTCAGCCGCATGCTTAATGTCGGTCCCCGCTCGCAGATCGCCATGGCCGACCGTGTTGAATATCTCTCTGGCCGGCCATTGCATGAATTCACCGGTGACCGCCAGCTCGCCCAGGCGCCCGTGCCGACGCTGGTCATTCATGCTCCCGATGACCGTGAAGTGCCGGCTGAACACGCACGACGCTATGCTGGCGCAGGCGACCATGTGCGGCTTCACTGGGCCGATGGGCTTGGCCATCGCCGCATTCTGGCCGACAAGGGCGTGGTCGAACGCGCCGTCGGCTTCGTGACCACGCAGCGCGGGGCGTCGCTGGCCCACTGAGCGGCATTCAGGCTTTCTTCTTTTCCCCGGGCTCTACGGGCAATCCGGCTGCCTTCCAGGCCGTGTAGCCGCCGAGAATATGCTTGACCGGCGAAAGCCCCATGTCTTGCGCCGTTTTGGTGGCCAGCGCCGAACGCCAGCCGCCGGCACAGAAGAAGACGAAGCTTTTTCCGGAAGCGAAGAAGGGCTTGTGGTAGGGACTTTCGGGATCGATCCAGAACTCCAGCATGCCACGGGTGACATGCTTGGCTCCGGTTATTCTGCCGTCACGTTCGATCTCTCGAGGGTCGCGGAGATCGACGAAAATGGTGCTTTCGTCTTCAAGCAGTCCTGCCGCTTCCTCGGGCGAAACCACTTCGATCTCGGCGTTGGCCTCATCCAGCAGTTCGCGATACCCTTTTTTCACGTCGTCCCTCCCGGCCGCAGGTTTGCAAGTCGAATTTCGAGCACAACGAACGGTGTTTGTCACGCCTCGGCGGTGTCGGCCATGGTCTTCCAGGCGGCCATTGCCCCGGCCACCGTCGCCAGCAGGGCGGCACGGGAAGCACCGTCGCGCGCCTGGATCGACATGCCGTGCTGGACCGTTGCAAAAAAGGTCGCGGCGGCACGGCAATTGAAGTCGGCAGGCAGTTCACCCTCGGCCACGCCGCGCTCGAGACGCTTCTTCAGGGCGGTTAGATTCTCGGCGCGGCGGCGCCGCAAATCCGCGCAGATCGCGCCCCGGCTCGAATCTTCGTGCAGCGCACCCAGCGCGATCAGGCAGCCCTGCGGGCGATCGGTCTGCGAATAGGCCTTTGCGGTCCGACGCAGGAACCGCTCGATCGCAAGGCGCGCCGTTGGCGCCTCTTCGAGCGCGAGCCAGATATCGGCACCTTCCACGCGGGAATAGAGATCCGTCGCCTCGAGGAACAAGGCTTCCTTGCTGCCGTAGGCGGCATAGAGGCTCGGCGAATTGATGCCCATCGCCGCCGCGAGGTCGCTGATCGACGCGCCTTCATAGCCCTTGGCCCAGAACACATCCATCGCGCGCCGCAGGGCCGCGTTTCGATCGAAGGTGCGGGGACGGCCTCTTTCCGACATGACGTTCATTTCTGTGTTGATCGATACATAAATGAGTTGACGCAATCAGGCAAGGCTGGCAGATATTTATGTATCAATCACTACATAAATGGAGAAACCGATGGCATCCAGGAATTTGAACGGCAAGGCGGCACTCGTCACCGGAGGCAGCCGCGGCATCGGCGCGGCAATCGCGCGAAGGCTCGCGGCGGAGGGGGCCGATGTCGCGCTGACCTATGTGCATGGCGAGGACCAGGCCCGCTCGGTCGTCGCCGAGATAGAGACCAAGGGCGGTCGCGCGATCGCGATCAAGGCCGACAACCGCGACGCCGAAGCCATAGACCAGGCGGTTGCCGATGCGATGACCGCCTTCGGCCGGCTCGACATCCTGGTCAACAGTGCCGGCATCTGGCGCGCCGCACCCATCGATATGCTGTCGCTTGCCGATTTCGACGAAACCATGTCGGTCAATCTGAGGGCGCCGTTCATCGCCTCGAAAGCGGCGGCAAGACACATGGGCGAGGGCGGCAGGATCATCTCGATCGGCAGCAATCTGGCCGAACGGGTCACCGACACCAACCTGGGAGCCTACTCGACCAGCAAGGCGGCGCTGGTCGGCCTGACCAAGGCATTGGCCCGCGACCTCGGGCCACGCGGCATCACCGCCAATGTCGTCCATCCCGGCTCGACGGATACCGACATGAACCCGGCCGACGGCCCGCATGCCGAACATCAGCGAAAGAAGATGGCAACTCCGCGATTCGGCAAGGCGGAGGACATCGCCGGCATGGTTGCCTGGCTCGCAGGTCCAGAGGGCCGTTTCGTCACCGGAGCCGCGCTGACCATCGACGGTGGCGCAAACGCCTGAAGACGCAGGGATCCCCGCGGCCGGGGCGACCCAAAGGTCGCCCCGGCCGTCACGATCTTGTGAAACCGTTCTGCAACAGGCCCGCCGAAATTTATGAAAGCTTAACGAAATCGGTATGAATCGGTATAGTCGCGCCTTACATCCGCCATGCGGTTAGCGGGACGGTCTAGCGTGCGGAACGGGAACCGGTTGCGGCCGGAGCGGGTGATCCATGAACTTCCTCGGTAAAAAAGCAACCGTGATGCCGCTGGTGGCGATTACGGCGACGCTGGCTTTCGGCACGCCTCAGGCAGGTGCCCAAGGGCTTTTCGACATGCTGTTCGGCGGCGGCATCAGGCATGAGCCGAACGGCGAGTTTCCGCCTCCTCCGCCAAAGCACAAGCCGAAGGCGCCGGCCGGTGGCGACGGCGGCGGTGCGAGGATCAGCAGTCCGTCTTACTATACTTACAAGGCCGACAGACTGGTGCGCGTCGACTTCTCGACGCTGGCCACCGCGCCGCAGCCGGCGGCGCCGCAAGATGCCGCTTTCGTTCCCTCGGCCACGGGTGCTGCTTTCCACGATGCCATTGCCGGCCTCAGCGACTACGAACTCTATGCCGAGCCCGACATCGCCAAGGCGCTGATCGCCTACTACTCTGCCAACCCGGATTTCATTTGGGTAGGCGGGACAAGCCCCAACAACCGTGCGCAAGATGCCGTGCGGGTGCTTGGCGAGGCTGCCAGCTACGGCCTCACGCCCGCCGACTACACGGTCGATGTGCCAGCGCTCGGTTCGACCTCGGCGGACGACGCAGCCAAGTTGAAGGAACTCGTCCGTTTCGAGATGGCGCTTTCCGCGCGTGTCCTGCGTTACGCCCATGACGCCCAGAGCGGCCGTGTCGAGCCCAACCGCATGACCGGCTACTACGATTTCCCGGCCAAGCCGCTCGACATGGTGGGCGTGCTGAAAACACTGGCGCATACACAGGAAGTTCGCACCTACCTCGAATCGCGCCATCCGCAGAATGCGGAGTACCAGGCGCTGCGCGTCGAACTGGAATCACTGCAGGCGAGCGCCGAGAACGAGATCGTCGTCGATCCGAAACTGCTGCTGAAGCCGGGCGAAACCAGCCCCGAACTGCCGAAGCTCCTGTCGCTGATCGCGCGCAATCTCGATGACGAGATGGGCGGCACCTATGGCGAGGTGCTGTCGCGGCTGGCAACCAGCGAAGTCTATGTTCCCGAACTTGTCCCGCTGATCAAGGCGGTGCAGCAGAAGGAGGGCATGAAGGGCGACGGCGTCATTGGACCGCGCACCGTCGCCTTGCTGGCGGGGACGTCGAAGGCCGACAGGCTGCTCAAGGTTCAGGTGGCGCTGGAGGAACTGCGCTGGCTGCCTTCCGATCTCGGCAGTCCGCGTGTTTTCATCAACCAGCCCGCCTTCACCGCGAGCTACATCGACGACGGCCAGGAAAAGCTGAAGACACGCGCCGTCGTCGGCCGTGTCACCAACCAGACGGCCTTCTTCTACGACCAGATCAAGCAGGTCGATTTCCATCCCTACTGGGGCGTGCCGCAGTCGATCATCGTCAACGAAATGCTGCCGAGATTGCGTGGCGATCCCGGCTATCTCGACCGTGCCGGCTATGAGGTGACGGATTCACGCGGCAAGCGCATTCCGTCGTCGGCGATCAACTGGGGCGATTATGGCGCCAACATTCCCTACAGCGTGCGCCAGCAGCCGAGCGAGGCCAATGCGCTGGGAGAATTGAAGATCCTGTTCCCCAACAAGCATGCGATCTACATGCATGACACGCCCCAGAAATCATTCTTCAAGCAGGACATGCGCGCGCTCAGCCATGGCTGTGTACGCCTGCAGGATCCGCGCGGAATGGCGGCGGCGGTGCTTGGCACCTCTGTCGACTATATCGCGGAGAAGCTGAAGCACGGACACTCGACCGAGGATGTGACGCGCAAGATCCCGGTCTATGTCGCCTATTTCACCGCCTGGCCCGACATGTCCGGCAAGGTCGAGTATTTCAGCGACGTCTATGACCGCGACTCGCGGCTGAAGCAGGCCCTGGACGCGACCGAGGCGGTGCGCTCACCGTCGAGCTAACAGTCAACGCTCCGACAGCGGGCGCCGGAAACCGGCGTCGCGCCCGGCGATCAGCCAATAGACCAGCCCGGCCACAAGACCAGCGGCGGCTATGATGCCGATGTCGGCCCAGCGCTCCAGATCCACGTCCTCCGCCGCGCTCGGCCAGATCAGGAAGAAGCCGCCGGCCGCTGCCGCGGCGCCGAAGAACATGTGCAGCAGGGCGTTGCGCAGGGAGAAGAACTCGGCGATCAGCGCGAAGATCAGCGTCTGCGGCGCCGTCACCACAACCGTCAGGAAATAGATGAACATGCCGAGGGGCGGTACCACCAAGGCCGCGATCGGCGAGACGCCCATGAGGTCGAAATAGGCCGGCGCGTTGGGCAGGGCGCTCAGCGCGGCATAGATCGCCACCACGGCGATCAGGCCAACCAGTATCGCGACAAAATAGCCGGCGAGCATCATCAGGACGCGCTTCATCAAGTGCTTCGCAGTCGACATGCCCACCCCCGTGAAGCCCGGTCACTCCACAATCAGCCATCAATGGCGAATTGACGCAAGGGGAGACAGAGACTGTCAGCGTCTTGGCCCGACGCGGACGGACGAAACCCGCCGTTCAGGCGCCGCCGCACATATGCTGCGAATCCGGCAGAGCCCAGGAGCCTTTCGAGACGAGGTCGACGGAATAATAGACCCGGCCACGGTCGTCGTCCTTGGGGCAGTCCCTGGGAATCGAGATCAGGCATATGACGACCGGTTCTCCGACCTTCGAGGCGGCCAAGCCGGCCTCGCGATCATAGGAGACAGCCCCGCCGCCATTGGTGAACGTGGTCGCGCTGCCCGCTTCGGGACTGGCCGTTTCCAGCGGATCGTCGCCGAGCCGGGCGCTAAGCGTCTTGATGTGCGTCGATGCGCATTGGCCGATAGCCGAAGGCAGGGGCTGATCGACGTGCCCGGGGTTTCGCCCGGCGGCTTCGAGCGCCTTCTTGCCAATCAGCGCGATGTTGTAGTCCTGGATCCAGGAAGGCGCATTGCCATAGGTCTGCAAGGCGTTGTTGAGGGCGCTGACGATACAGGCCGTATCGCTCTCGCAGGCATTGCGGTCGGCGATCAGCCCGCGGGCAATCCTGCGCTTGTCGCCGCCGAACGCCGGCTCGAATCCCTTGAACGCCTTCGAAACCAGCAGATCGATCGCCGACAGCCGCGGGTCGGCACAGATCGCTTTTTCCGCGGGCAAAGCAGCCTTGGCGCAGTCGAAGGACGGGCCATCGGCCCACGCGGGAGAAACGCCAAGGAAGCTGTCGGCTGTGACGATGGCGAGTACAGACAGAAAATAGGTTCCAGCGAAACATCGCATCATAGCCCCCGAGCCAACAGGTTTGTCCAAGGCATATCATACCCCAGGATGGACAATGTGGGCGCGCGTTTCGTCGCTGAGAATGCTCGGAGGCAGCGCATTGGCGACGAGGTCCCTGCGAACCTTATTTTGGTTCGGCCGTCACAGGATCGAAGTCGATTTCGACTTTTGCCTTGTCCGAGGTGTAGTAGGTGACGGTGTAGCCGTCTTTGTCCCAATCGACTTCTTTCACGTAGCGAAAGCCGTCGCGTTGCTCGACCTTGGCGATGATCTCCGACAGCTTCTTGGCATTGGGTGGCGGCAGGGGGGCTTCATCCGCGGCAAAGGCCGATCCGCTGGTAAGAAGAACGGCGACGCTGGTCGCCAGCAGAAATCTGGACATGGTTTTCCCTCAGGTTTCGACGGAGGGAAACTCGCTGGTGTATTGGTTGGTTCCGGAGGCAGGGAACTGTTGGCCCAAAAGAAGCGTGACCGCGCCGACGAAAGACATCTAAACCCGTCGTGTTTTCGGACGACTTAGAACGTCGAGTTTCCGACCATGATTTTGCACTGGCCTGCATTTGCTTACGCGCCAGCAAGCCTTGTCCTACGCGCCAGTAAGCTTTCAAGAGAATTTGATTGCGGCCGAACATCCAACGATTTCTTCAGGTTGGATGGTGGGCGATGCAGGGATTGAACCTGCGACCCCACCCGTGTGAAGGGTGTGCTCTCCCGCTGAGCTAATCGCCCGCTCGTTGCCCGAAGGCCAAGCGAGCCGCGATATAAGGGAGGCCGGCCGGTTAAGTCAAGGCAGTGTCTGGTGTTCTCACACAGATCGGATTTGCGGTCCCGGCTGGCCCGTTCCGGAGAGATTTCGTCCCCGGCGCTCAGTGTGCGGCGGCGCCGATCAGCCCTTGTGCCAGATCGAGCGTCAATGCATCAAAATGCGATATCACCGCCGAGGGCTCGAACTCGCGCACATGACGATCGGTGTAGCCGAAATCGACGGCGACGACAGGAATGCCGGCGGCCTTGGCAGTGTCGATATCGGTTTGCGAATCGCCGACCATCAAGGCGCGGTGCGGATCGCCACCGGCCAGTTTGATGGTTTCGATCAGGTGGCGCGGATCGGGTTTGCGAAACGCGAACGTATCCTGTCCGGCAATTGCCGCGAAATGCCTGGTCAGGCCGAGCGCCTCGATCAGCGCCAGCGAATTGGCTTCGTATTTATTGGTGCAGATGGCCAGCAGATAGCCGGCCTTCTCAAAGCGGGCAATCGCCTCGATCACGCCGGGGTAGGGGCGGGATTTGCCCGGAATGTTGTCGGTGTAGTGATCAAGGAACAGTTTCAGCAGCCGGTCGTGCTCCTCAACCTTGAGGGATCGTTGCTGCGCGGCATGCGCCCGTTCGATCATCACCCGGCCGCCATGGCCGACGAAGCGTTTGAAGCCGGCCTCGTCGACGGCCGCCAGTTCGCTGGCCGCCAGGCTGTGGTTGAGGCTGTCGAGCAAGTCCGGCGCCGTGTCAATCAGCGTTCCGTCGAGGTCGAACACGATGATCGGGCGACTCATGATCCATCCTGAGCAGGTTTGCGCATCGGCAGGCGATAGCGGCTACGACGCTTTAAGGCAAGCAAACTGGTGGCGCAGCCGCCAAGGGCTTTGACCCGGCCAGCAAAAATGCTAGGAGCCCAAACGCCAAAGCGCGTCGCATCGAAACGGACCCATGCGACACGCCTTGGGTTTTGTTTCATGCATGTCGTTCCCAAACCGAGGTCACTGTTGGGCGACGTGCATCAGGATTCGGGGCAGCAAGCAGCATGGATGCGAGGCAATTGAAGGTCGAGGCCGCGCGGGCGGCTCTTGCCCATGTCACCGACGGCATGCGGCTCGGCATCGGCACCGGCACCACTGCCGAGGAATTCGTGCGGCTGCTCGCCGACAAGGTTGCCTCAGGCATGACCATTATCGGCGTGCCGACCTCGGAACGCACCGCCGCGCTGTGCCGCGAACTCGGTGTGCCGCTGTCGACGCTGGAGGAAACACCCGAGCTCGATCTCACCGTCGACGGCGCCGACGAGGTCGACGGTGAGCTGACATTGATCAAGGGCGGCGGCGGTGCGCTGCTGCGTGAGAAGATCGTGGCCGCGGCTTCGCAGCGCATGATCGTCATCGCCGACCGTTCGAAGATGGTCGAGACGCTCGGCCGGTTTCCTCTTCCCATCGAAGTCAATCAGTTCGGCCTGCGCTCGACCGAGATCGCCGTGGCCGTGGTGGCCGGAAATCTCGGCCTTTCCGGTCCGGTGACATTGAGGATGACGGGAGGCCAGCCTTTTGTTACAGACGGCGGCCATTTTATCCTCGATGCATCTTTTGGCCGCATTCCGGATACAAGAGCGCTTTCGAATGCTCTCCACGCCATTCCTGGCGTGGTCGAGCATGGTCTTTTCATCGGGCTGGCGTCAGCGGCCATCATCGCCGGCGGCGACGGTATCCAAACCGTCCATGCCGCCCGAAAACCAGGGAGTTCTACCGATCATGATGTTGCATAACCGGGTTCGCCGTCTTTCAGTTCTCGTGGCGGCTTCGGCTGTCTTCGCGTTCTCCTCGCCTGTCTTCGCGCAGGACGTCACGGAATCGCATCTGAAGGCCGCACGCGCCGCGGTCGCCGCGATCCACGCGACCGACCCGTTCGACAACATCCTGCCGCAGGCCGCCGCGGCGCTCGAATCGCAGCTCATCCAGAAGAACCCTGACATGCAGGAGCTGATCGGCAAGACGATAAACGAGAAGGCGCTGGCGCTGGCCTCGCGCCGCGCGGACCTCGAGAAGGAAGCGGCTCTTGCCTATGCGAAGGTGTTTTCCGAAAAGGAGCTCACCGACATCGCGGCCTTCTACAGTTCCGAGTCCGGCAAGAAGCTGCTCGACAGCGGCCCGACCGTGACGCGTGACCTCGTCAAGGCCGCCGACATCTGGCAGAACGGCGTAGCCCGCGATCTTGCCCAGCAGGTCGGCGAAACTCTGGCGGCGGCGGCAAAAGCGAAGGCGGTGGCTGCGCCTACGCCCGCGCCCGCCGATGGCGCCGCTCCGGCAGACAATGCGGCCCCGGCGGATGGCGCCGCCCCCGCGGACGGATCGGCTCCCGCCGACGGCACGCAGAACTGATCCTGCATTTCAAACGCGGCCCTTGCGGCCATCTGTAAAGCCCGGCCTGTCCGGGCTTTTCTTTTGATGGTTTGCGGCCTACCTGTCACTCACATTTTCGACGTTCAAGGAGCCGCTTCATGGCCGGTTACGACTACGACCTCTTCGTCATCGGCGGCGGCTCCGGCGGGGTGAGGGCGGCGCGGGTCGCGGCAGCACTCGGCAAACGCGTCGGTATCGCCGAAGAATACCGTTTCGGTGGCACCTGCGTCATCAGGGGCTGCGTGCCGAAGAAACTCTATGTCTATGCCTCGCAGTTTCCCGAGCATTTTGCCGACGCCGCCGGCTATGGCTGGACGGTGCCGGAAGCCAGCTTCGACTGGCAAACGCTGGTCGCCAACAAGGACCGCGAGATCAGCCGCCTGGAAGCGATCTACAAGAGGAATGTCGAGGGCTCGGGTGGCGAGACCTTTCATTCGCGGGCGATGATCGTCGACCCGCACGTGATCCATCTCCTGGGCGAGGACCGCACCGTCACCGCCGATCAGATCCTGATCGCCACCGGCGGCCGTCCGGCTGCCCATCCGGCACTGCCCGGCCACGAACACTGTATCTTTTCCAACGAGGCTTTCGATCTCAAGGAGCTGCCGAAGGCGATCATGATAGAGGGCGGGGGCTATATCGCGGTCGAGTTCGCCAACATCTTTCACGGCCTCGGCGTAGACACCACGCTGGTCTATCGCGGTAAGGAAATCCTTGGCCGTTTCGACATGGACCTGCGGCGCACGCTGCATGAGACGATGGAAAAGAAGGGAATAAAAATCCTTTGCCATGCCGTCTCCGAATCGGTCAGCAAGCGGCCGGACGGGCGGCTCGACGCGCAGCTCACGAGCGGGCAGGTGCTAACGGTCGACCACGTGATGCTGGCCATCGGCCGCATCCCCAACACCGAGAATATGGGCCTGGAAGGCGTAGGCATCGAGATGACCGCCGCGACGGGTGCGATCAAGGTCGACCGGTTTTCCCGCACCAACATCGACAATATCTGGGCGATCGGCGATGTCACCAACCGTGTCCAGCTGACGCCGGTGGCGATTCACGAAGCCATGTGCTTCGTCGAAACGGCGTTCAAGAACAATCCGACCGCGCCCGATCACGACACGATCGCGACTGCCGTCTTCTCGCAGCCGGAAATCGGCACGGTCGGCTTGTCAGAGGACGAAGCCGTCAAGCGCTTCGCCGATATCGAAATCTACCGCGCCAGTTTCCGGCCGATGCGGCACACGCTGTCGGGCCGTGACGAAAAGATGCTGATCAAGCTGGTCGTCGACGGCGCTTCGCGCAAGGTTCTCGGCGCCCACATACTGGGGCCGGATGCCGGCGAAATGGCGCAGCTGCTCGGGATCCCACTGAAGGCGGGGCTGACCAAGGACGATTTCGATCGCACCATGGCCGTGCATCCGACCGCGGCAGAAGAGCTCGTCACCATGTACAAGCCGACCTATCGGGTGAAGGACGGCGAGCGCATCTGACGCCTCGCCTACCGGCGCGCCGCCACCAGCCCTGGCCGGCGGCGGCAGTCAAACCGCTATAGCAACGTGCCGCGCAGGATGACGAGCGCCACCGAGAAATAGATCACCAGTCCGGTGACATCGACCAGCGTGGCGACGAACGGCGCTGACGCACTGGCTGGGTCGAAACCGATCCGTTTCAGGGCGAAAGGCAGCATCGACCCCGAGAGCGAGCCGAACGTGACGATGCCGACCAGTGCAGCACCAACCGTTGCGGCAATCAGCGGCCAGTGCGGGCCATAGTCGTAGAAGCCCATATATTGCCAGAGCGCGATCCGGCAGACGCCGACCACGCCGAGCATGGCGCCGAGCACGAGACCGGTGGGCAATTCGCGCAACGCCACCCGCCACCAGTCACGAAGGCCGATCTCGCGCAACGCCAGCGCCCGGATGACCAACGAGGTAGCCTGTGAGCCGGAATTGCCGCCGGAGCTCATGATCAGCGGGATGAACAGCGTCAACACGATCGCTTTCTCCAGCTCGCCCTCGTAGCTTTGCATCGCATTGGCCGTCAGCATCTCGCTGATGAACAGCGCGCAAAGCCAGCCGCCACGCTTCTTGATCATGGCGACGAAGCTCATCTTCATATACGGCTCGTCCAGAGCCTCCATGCCGCCGAACCGATGCACGTCCTCCGTGGTCTCCTCGATCATCGTGTCGATGATGTCGTCGATGGTGACGATGCCGAGGATCTTGCCGTGGTCGACGACAGGGACGGCGAGCAGATCGTATTTGGAGATCGTCTGCGCCAGGTTTTCGCGATCGGCCAGCGGGCTGACCGTCACCGGCATGCGGTCGGGCGCAACCGACAGGATCGAGTCGCCCGGCTCACCGGTGATGAGCCGCCGCAAGCCCGTCGACCGCACCAGGAGGTGTGTTTGCGGATCGACGATGTAGATTGCGTAGATGGTCTCGCGCGTCCGCTCGACCTTGCGGATGTAATCGAGCGTGCGCCCGACGGTCCAGTCGGAGGGAACGCTTACGAACTCCGTCGTCATGATCGAGGCGGCGCTGCCTTCGGGATAGCCCAGAATGGAAAGCAGGGTCGCGCGCAGTGGCGGGGCCAATGCGCCGAGCAGTTCGGAGCGTGCCGGCTCGTCGAGTTCGCGCAGAATGTCGGCCGCGCGGTCGACGGACATGGCGGTGAGCAGCTTGCTCGCCTTGGGGCGTGGCAGGGCCTCCGCCAATTCGGGCGCGCTTTCGAGCTCAGGCTGGTCGAAAATCTCGACCAGCCGTTCGAAGGGCACGGCGCAAAGCAGCTCCGTCGCGGTTTCGCGCGACTCATGATTGAGCGCCTCGACAACGTCGGCGACATGGTCGTTGGCAAGGATGCGGGCGATTGCGACGGCCTCATCGTCCGCTACGGGGAAAAAATCGTTCATGGTTCACTCCTTGCCGTCCGGCAGGACGTGAACCATTCAGGTCACGTCTAGGCGGACGGCGGTTGCGTTCGACTGTGACTATCGCCAGGCATGGCGCGGTGACCTTTCTGCTTGCGGGTTCGCTTTTGACTGTCTGCAAGCCGGCGCAACATAGGAGCGAGCCTTGCCGAGTCAATCGCGGTGAGGGGGGAAAACAGTCCCGAACGGCCCTGATCGCGAGACTGTGATCACGGCGCGCCGGTTGACGCGGAAGTTCCCGTTACGTCGTCGTTATTTCTGCTTCAGCCGGCGCGAGAACCGCGTCCATTTGTCCTCGACCGGCCTTGGTTGGACCAGGATCGTGGTGAGTTCGACGGGCAGGCTCGGGGCGAGCGGCTTCTTGGTGGCGACACCGTCGGCAATCAAGACCATCGAGTGGTAGAACTCGGTCCCCGCAGCCGATCTCGGCGCCACGGCTTCGTGCATGACACTGATCACCGTCACATCGGGGCAGTTGTCCTTGATGGCCTGGTGGAAGGCAATCTTGCCGTCAGGATCGAGAGCACCGGTCGCTTCGTCGAGGAACAGCAGCCCCGGCTGCTGCAGTATGATACGAGCCACCACAAGCTTCTGCTTCTGGCCGCCCGACAGAACCTGATCCCAGCTTTTACCCTCGCGGCTTTCATTGGCCATGTGTTCGATGAAATCGCCAAGGCCAGCCTTGTGCAGCGCGGACGCAACCTGGGCATCGCCATGGTCGCGCTCGGAGCCGGGCAGGCAGACCAGCTGTTTCAGCGACACCTGCGGCAGCTTGACCTCCTGGGCGGCATAAAAACTCTTCACGCCCTCGGGGAACACGATGGTGCCGCGGCCGTAGGGCCACAAGCCGTTGATCGCCTTGATCAGCGAGGTCTTGCCGCAACCGGATTCGCCTTTCAGGAAGGTCCATTCGCCGCGCCGGAAGCGCAAGTTGGCGGAACTGAGGAATGGCGTCGCGTCCTCGCCCTGGTGCGCCAACTCCAGCTTCTGGATGGTCAGGCCGAAAACCGGATTCTGGTTGGCGTAGTGGAAGTCGGAACGGCCGCTCTGGCTGTAGAATTCCTGCGGGTGCTGGACATTCTCGATCGCGTTGGCGAGCTCAGTCACACGCTGGCTGTTGGCGCGAAGCGTGGCGATGGCGGGCATGACATGGATGAACCACGAACACTGGCTGATGAGCTGGGCAACCATTTCGGAGCCGGTGATATAGCCTTTATAGTCCAGGCGACTGTGGATGAACGGCACCAGGCCCGGAGCATAGGCTACCATGCGGGCGCCGATGAAATTGTAGATTAGTTCGAACGACATATAGCTGGTGTTGACGACATTCAGCCGTCCCCAGGTACGATCAATGTCGACATAGAGCCGGTCGTGCATCGCTTTCTGCACGCCTTCGCCATGTGAGGCGGCGACATGGAAGCTGCGGCGCAGAAATGTCGTAAGTTCGCTACGATAGCTCCCCTCGGCCTTCTGCATGCGAATATTGAGACGTTCCAGCAGGCTGCCGAGCTTGACGGCGATCCAGGTGTTTAGGGGCACGTAAGTGGCAACGGCAAGAAGGGCGAGAACGGCGCTGCCATAGCTGCCAAGGAACTCCAGACCTTTGACCTCAACTGACGACTGCAACAGGTTCTGGCCGATAAAGTAGAGCGAGGTCGCCAGCCCCAACACGCCCATGGCGAGGCCGATCGCACCGCCGGTCATGTCCTTGATCGATTCCTGGATGCGCTGGTCAACGTTGTCGGGCGCAACGATGCCGCCGTCCGCGGAACCATGTTGAGCATGGAAATGGGTATGGTTGCCGTCGAGCAAGGCCTGGTTGAACTGGTCGTTCAGCCAGCCGCGCCATTTGCGGTGCAAGGTTGCCGAGACGAGATTGCGTATACCGGTGAAGCCGGCATCCTTGAGCAGGACCAGCAGCACCAGCACGCCGGCGTTGGTCAGGATTGTCTCCAGCGGGCGGGTGTTGGCGGCGTCGTGCAGGAAGGCGATCGAATTCACCAATTCGCCCGAAGCCATGGCGAACCACACGCTGGCCTTGCTGGACAGCGCGGTGAGCAACGCGATCACCAGCGTCAGCGTCCAGGCTTCCTTCCAGCGGTCCGAGACCCAGTAGGCTCGCACGAGGCCCCAAAAATTGCGCATCGAGGATACCGGCGTCAGATGCGACCGCCCTGAGGCATCGCCTTGTAGTCCATCCGGTACTGACTCTTGCGATCGTCTGCCGATCCGAATCACGATCCCGCCCAAACCTTTTTTGTTTTGTTACGGATGGTAACACCAATTGATCATTTTCCATTAATTTTTAAAGTGGGGATGCGAGATTGCGTCCGCAGCCGTTGCCCTGAGGCAACATATCGATGGCTGGATCGCCACCCGAATGCCTGACAAAACCCATAAAATCTCTATTTATTTCAATCTATTAGGCTCTAGGCAGATGGCCGCGAGAAACCTTCCCCTAGGGAAGCTCCGCACACGGTTTTGTGACTCAAAAGTCCTTTGGGCCGGCCGAATTTCTTATCGGGAACTGACCAGAATTCCCGAAACAGGCCGTCCTTGATGTCCGATTCATGGCGTGCGGAGCTCAGTTTGCTCACGCAACGCCTGCTCTTGCTATCGGCGCGGGGATGGCTGGATCAGCCGGCCTTTTCCAACTCGCCACGCGCCTTGGCGGCCGCTACCTGACGGATCGCATCAGCCAACGTGTCCGCGTCCTGCGCGCCCATCACCGCATATTTGCCCTCGAGCAGGAAGCACGGCACGCCTGTGATGCCCATGCGCGACGCGGTGGCGATTTCCGTGCGAACCGCTTCGACATCGGCATCGCTCGGCAACAGCGTTTCAACAACAGATGCATCCATGCCGGCCTCGCGGGCAGCTTCGACCAGCACGGTGTGGTCGCCGATGTTGGCGCCTTCCTCGAAATTCAACTGGAACAGGCGGCGCACCAGCCGGTTCTGGACGTCCTCGCCGGCGGCCCCGGCCCAGCGGATCAGCCGATGCGCGTCGAGCGTGTTCGGCGCCACCTTGATGGCATCGAACGCAAAGGAAATGCCCTCGGCTTCGCCAAGCGGTTCGATGCGGGCGTGAATTTCGCGAATGCGCCCGTCGCTGCCGAACTTGGCCAGCATGTATTCGTGGCGGTCCTTGCCTTGCGGCGGAATGGTCGGATCGAGCTGGAACGGCCGCCACCGTATGTGCACTTCGACATCACCGGCAGCCGCCACCGCCTTGTCCAGCCGCTTCTGACCGATGAAGCACCACGGGCAGACGACGTCCGACACCACATCGACGGTTATGGCGTTCGCTTCGCTCATCTCTATCTCCGGATTTTCAGTTCGGTTTGCGCCACCAGGTCGGCAGCTGATAACCGAATATGGGCGTCTTTCGCGGATGTTCCAGATAATTCCAGTAAGCAAGCCACAGTTGCGTGTTGTACTGCATCGGCACCAGGTAATTGCCGGAGATCAGCAGCCGGTCGAGCACGCGGACAGCAGCGACATAATCCTCCTTCGAACGGGCTCGTAGCATTGCGTCGATGGCCGCATCGATCGCCGGATCGGCGACGCCGGCGAGATTGAACGATCCTTCGGTCCTGGCCGCCGCGGACGACCAGCGCCCGATCTGCTCGATGCCAGGGGACAACGAATTGTTGAAACCGCTGGAGCCGATCAGCACCTCGAAATCGAAACGCTGCTTGCGCGACTGGATCTGGTCGCCGTCCAGGCTGCGTATGCCGACGTTGATGCCGATCTTCTCCAGTGTACGCTGATAGATGCCGGCCAGGCGCTCTTCGTCCTGCGATGCGGTCAGTATCTCGAAGCCGAAAGGTTTGCCGTCGGGATCGAGCATCGTGCCATTATTCACGTGGTAGCCGATGCTTTTCAGAAGATCGAAAGCGGTCTTCAGCACCTTGCGGTCCTGGCCAGAACCGTCCGTCACCGGCGGTTTCCAGGTGCCGTCCATGACGTCGGCCGGCACGCGGCCGGGGTAGGGGGCCAGAAGCGCCTTTTCCCTGTCGTCAGCCGGATGGCCGAGCGCTGAAAGCTCGGAATTCTGCCAATAGCTCATCGTGCGGGTGTACTTGCCGCCGAACAGATTCTTGTTGGCCCATTCGAAATCATAGAGCATGCCGAGTGCGCGCCGAACCACCGGGTTGGAAAATTTCGGCAGTCTCGTGTTGAACAGGAACCCGGTCACGACGGGCGGGATGCCGGTGTCGAAGGTTTCAGAGATCACGTCGCCTCTATGGAAGGCGGGAAAGTCGAGATCGCGCTCGCGTTTCACCGGGTCGCCGTCGTCGTCGATGGCGCAAAGCCCCTTCTTGAAGGCTTCGAGCTTGGCGTTGGCGTTGAGAAAATACTCGATGGTGATCTGGTCGTAGTTGTCGAAACCGCGCTTGGCGGGAACGTCCTTGCCCCAGTAGTCGGGGTTGCGCTTGAAGACGATGCGCTGGCCGGGCGTCACCTGTGCGATCCTGTAGGGACCGCTGCCGATCAACGGCTTCAGTGTCGTCTTGTCGAAAGTATCGATGTCGAAAGCGTGCTTGGGGATGATCGGCGTCAGCGCGATGATCAGGGGAAACTCACGATCGGCCTTGTCGTTGAAGGTGAAGCGCACGCTATGGTCGCCGGTCTTTTCGAGCTTGGCGATCCTGGCCATGCGGTCGCTGTAGGGTGGCCGGCCCTTCTGCGTATAGGCATCGTAAGTGAACAGCACGTCTTCCGGCGTTACCGGCTGACCATCCGACCATTTGGCATTCGGGTTGAGGTGGAACTCGATGCTTCTGCGCTCGGCATCCATGTCGGCGGTGTCAGCCAGAAGTCCGTAGAGAGTAAAAGCCTCATCGGCACTGCGCTGCAGCAGCGGCTCGAACACCAGATTGCCGAAGATCGTGTCCATCATGCCGCGCGCCGTCGTGCGCAGGCTTTTGAGGATGAAGGGGTTGAGATTGTCGAAGCTGCCGACGACGCAATAGGTGATGCTGCCACCCTTCGGCGCGTTGGGATTGACGTAGCTGAAATGGGTGTAGTCCGGCGGCAGGGCCGGTTCGCCCTGCATCGCAATCGCGTATTTCGGCTCCGACAACGCCGGTGGCGACGACAGGGTGAAAAACGATAGTGCGGTGACCAGCCAAACAAGAACGCGGCCCATGACCGTCTCCTTAACAGGTCGGCTTGATGATTCGATCCGCACCCTAGCATGGGGCAACTGCGTGGCGGCCAATGGCGTCGTCAAGAATTACAAGTGAGCGGGCTGGATTCGACGCCGCTTGCAGTGTAACACGCCGTCCGAAGTCATTCTGTTGCCTCATTTTGGCAACAGGTAGCTGGACCACACGGCACGAAAAAGCCGGTCCCGGGATCATTGAGAGGAAGTGCACGACATGACGAGCCTGAACAGCAACGCGTACCGCCTGTCGGTCATGGCCGCAGGCGTGGTTGGCTTTCTCGGCGCAGGACTTCCCTCTGCTTCCGCCCAGCAGCAGCAGCAGATACCGCAGGGCTGGTTCAAGGCCTGCACCAAGCAGGAAGACGTCGACATCTGCAACGTCCAGAACATCGTCACCGCTGGCAATGGCCAGCTTGTCACCGGCGTCAGCCTGATCGAGCTCAAGGGCAAGGTGAACCGCAAGGTGTTCCAGGTGACGGTCCCGACCGGTCGCCTCGTGCCTCCCGGCATCGGCTTGCAGATCGACACCGGCAAGGCGCAGAAGCTCGACTATGTCATCTGCTTCCCGGATCGTTGCGTGGCGGAAGTGCCGCTGACCGACCAGCTCGTCGCCTCGTTCAAGAAGGGTCAGGGGATCACGCTGACCTCGATTAATTTCCAGAACCAGGCCAACCCGATTAAGATCGCGCTGCAGGGCTTCAGCGGCGCCTATGACGGCCCCCCGCTGCAGCAGTCGGACATCGAGGACCGGCAGAAGAAGCTCCAGGATTTCGTCGCCAAGAACAACCAGGACTTCGCCAAGAAGCTCAAGGACGAGCAGGATAAGGCGAAGACCGCCAACTGATCCGGCGTCGACTCATTATCGTGTCAAAAAAAGCGGGGTCATGCCCCGCTTTTTTCATTTCTGGCTGTACCCGGCATGCCGGAAGTCAGTGCTTGGACTGCCGTTTCGGCGCGTAGCGCCCGTCCGGCTTCTTGTCGAACATTTCCTTGATCTGCGGATGGCGGACGGGTTCTCCCGACTGATCCTCGAGCAGATTCTGCTCGGACACATAGGCGATGTATTCGGTTTCCGAATTCTCGGCGAGCAGGTGGTAGAACGGCTGGTCCTTGCGCGGCCGTACGTCGGCGGGGATGGCGTCGTACCATTCGTCGGTGTTGGCGAATTGCGGATCGACGTCGAAAATGATGCCTCGGAACGGGAACAGCCGGTGACGAACCACCTGTCCGATCGCGAATTTGGCCGTTTTCATCGCACTCACCACTGAATTCCTTGACTTTATTTGGCGCAGACTCCGCATCAATTCAATCCCAAGCGTCTGAGCGCCTCAAAAATACGTGGAATGCGCAACAAAGGTTTTTGATGAACGTCGCGATACCGCGGCAAATTCCGCAGAATCGCTACCGCTGCCGCGTCGGCTTCCGAGGGCCACCTGCAAGCGCCGCAAAGCCGCTGCCAGGACGAAGCCCTTCGCGCATGAAGAAAGCGCGCAGAGGTGCAAAGCCGCCGAGCACGCCGAGGCCGGCGCCGCGCGCCATCTGTGCGGGCAACATGTCCGAAAGCAGCGATATGTTGAGCAGATTGACCGCGCTGCTGCGCGCCAGAATATCGGGCCGGCGCTTGAGATCGTATACAGCAAGGGTAGCGGCAGCCCCCGGATCCTCACGATTTTCACGCGCGATTCCAACCAGATCGTCGATATCCCTGATACCCAGGTTGAGGCCTTGCGCGCCGATCGGCGGGAACACGTGCGCCGCTTCGCCGACAAGCGCCACCCGCTGCGCCGCGAAACGCAGGGGGGTCACCGTCGACAAAGGATAGATCTGGCGGCCCGGCTCCACGGTTACCCGCCCCAGCATCGACTGCATCTGCCGTTCGACCCGCAGCGAGAGCATTGCGTCGTCCAACGCGGCAAGCTCCTTCGCGGTCTCAGGTTTGACCACCCAGACAAGGCTGGAACGATTGCCCGGCAGCGGCACCTGCGTGAAAGGGCCGGTCTCGGTATGGAACTCCGTCGAGGTGAAGCCATGTTCGCGGCTGTGGCCGAAATTGAGGACGAGCGCCGCCTGAGGGTAGGCGCGCGCCGCCGTCGAGATGCCCGCGGCCTCGCGGGCCGGCGACAGGCGGCCATCGGCAGCGACCGCAAGCGACGCATCGATCTCGCTGCCGTCGACCAGCGCGGCATGAGCTTTGGCGGCGCCGAGATGCCAGGCCTTCACCATCGATCTGCGCCATTCGATCCCGGAATGCGCGGCCACCTTGCCGGCAAGCGCGGGTCCAAGGACGCCGTTGGGCAGGTTCAGGCCGAACCGTTCCTCGTCGATCTCGCTGGCGCGGAAAATGACGACGGGACTGCGGATCAGCCTGCCGGTCGCATCGACAATACGCATCACCTTCAAGGGGGCGGCCTTGGGCTCGATGTCCTCGAGCACGCCCAGCCGTTCGAGCACTTTCAGGGCAGGCGTCATGAGCGCCGTGGTGCGACCGTCGGGAGCCGAAACCTCAGGCCCGGCAATCGTCACCGGAAAGCCGGCATCGGCGAAGGCAAGCGCGGCGATCAATCCCGCCGGCCCGGTGCCTGCGATCAGTATCCGCGCTGTTTCCTGATGCTCCAAGATCGGCTTCCGGCTTGCTGTGCGAGGCGGCCATCAGGCCTGCCCAGTCGAGAGACGCATATAGGGCAGATCATGCGGCTTGATCAACGCGGCGATTCGGCCCATTCGAGTGTCATGACCGGCCAACAGGACGATTTCAGCCACCTCGACCGCGCCGGCCGCGCCACGGCAAACGTCGCGCGCAAGCCGCGCTGGACGGTCAACGTCGTCGTCGGTGCAAGCATCGCACTGGCCTGGCTGCTGCTTGCCGCGATGGCGATTCGCGGCGCCGAGGCCCAGATCGGCGCGCCAGGCGACACTTTGTTGCGTAACTTGCCGCAACTGCCGTTACCGGCCGTGCTCGAACGGTTCTTCGTACTCTGCCTTTCACCTGCGCCGCTGGACGCTAGCATCGGCCCGCGTACCCTGGCGCTCATCCTCATGTGGTTTCTCATGGCGATCGGCGCGATGCTGCCATCCGCGGCGCCAATGATCCGCACCTATTGCGAGATCGCCGATACGGCGCGGATCAAGGGGGAGCCAGTCGTCCATCCGCTGGTGCTGGTTGCCGGCTACCTCAGCGTCTGGCTTGCCGCCTCGATGCTGTTTGCGGCAGTGACACTTGCCGTCCACGCATTCGCCGCCACGGGAGGGATATTCGATCCGCTGCTTGGCGCTGCCGGTGGGCTCGCCTTGCTGGTTGCCGGCCTCTACCAGTTCAGCGGCCTCAAGGAGGCCTGCCTGAAGAAATGCCGGAATCCGTTCTCGATCCTGTTTTCGAACTGGAGCGCGAGAACCGTCCGCGTCTTCCAGCTCGGCGTCGCGCAAGGCATCTGGTGCCTCGGCTGCTGCTGGGCATTGATGCTGGTGATGTTCGCAGTCGGCGTGATGAACGTCTTCTGGATGGCGCTGATCGGCGTGTTCACCCTGATTGAAAAACAGACGACGGGCAGTCTTCCAACCCGGCTGGCTGGTGCGATACTGCTTGTCTGGGCAGCCGCGCTGCTAGTAGTCTCGCTATGAGTGGGGGAAATTCGATGGCAGATCAGAGCTGGGCAATGAAAGGAGAGCTCGTACTCTCCTGCAATTGCACGGTTTTTTGCCCTTGCGTGCTGTCGCTTGGCAACCATCCTCCGACCGAAGGTTACTGCCAGACCTGGGCGGGTTTTCGTATCGACGCCGGCCATTTCGGCGAGGTCGACCTCTCCGGTCTCAATCTTGGGCTGATCATGGAAATCCCCGGTTACATGAGCCGTGGCAACTGGACCGCGGGCCTGTTCATCGACGTCAGGGCCTCTGTCTACGCGGTCAAGGCCTTGACCAAGATATTCACCGGCAAAGCCGGCGGAACGACGTCGCTGCTCTCGATCCTGGTCGGCAAATTCCTGGGCGTCGAACAGGTGCCGATCACCTACGAGACGCGCGACAAGACGCGTATTTTCCAGATACCCAGGATTATCGACGGGGCGGTCACACCAATCGCGGGCAAGGACCGCGAGAAGGATACGGTGATCACGAATTCCGAATACTGGATCGCGCCGGAGATCATCGTGGCCAGGTCCGACAAGAGCAAGATGCGGGCCTTTGGCCGCAACTGGAATTTCGCCGGCCGCTCGGCCGAGATATGCAAGCTGGATTGGCGGGGCCCGTGAGGAAGAACACAAAGGCCCGCAAGATCGCCGAGAAGATCACGGAACGGATTCCGCGACCGAAGAAGAAGGTCACTTGGCCGCAGGCGCGCGCGTTTTCGGTGCATCTGCTGACCGCTTCCGGTTCGTTCCTGGCTTTCCTGTCGCTGGTGGCGGCGAGCGAGGAGCGCTGGACGGCCATGTTCTGGTGGCTGGGGCTGGCGCTGTTCGTCGACGGTATCGATGGGCCGATCGCCCGAAAGCTGGAGGTCAAGGAAATCCTGCCGACCTGGTCGGGCGAACTTCTCGACAACATTATCGACTATGTGACCTACGTGCTGATCCCGGCCTTCGCGCTCTATCAGCGCGGTTTCATGGGCGAAGGCCTGTCGTTCCTGTCGGCGGCGATCATCGTGGTCTCAAGCGCGATCTACTACGCCGACACCGGCATGAAGACGAAGGAGAATTTCTTCAAGGGATTCCCGGTGGTCTGGAACATGGTGGTGTTCACGCTGTTCGTTATCGAGCCGGGACAATGGGTTTCGTTCGCCGTGGTGGTGGTGGCCGGCATTCTGACTTTTGTGCCGATAAACTTCATCCATCCGGTGCGGGTGAAGCGGCTGCGGCCGATCAATCTCGGCATGACGCTGTTGTGGTGCGCCTTCGGCGCGCTTGCGCTTGCGCAGGCGGCGCTCGCCGCCTTCTACGACGAGATCGGCGTGCTGGGTGAGCAGGTCAGCACTTTTACCAAGATCGGTATTACCATCACGGGGCTCTACCTGGCCTGCATTGGCGGCATTATGCAGTTCTTTCCAAAACTCGGCGCCAAAAAGGCCTGATCAGCCGCTCTTCAAGGAATCCTGTCCATGTCCAAAGCCATCCGAATCCACGCCAATGGCGGCCCCGAAGTCCTGACTTACGAGGACACCGATCCCGGCCAGCCCGGTTCGGGGCAGATCCTGATCAAGCATACCGCGATCGGTCTCAACTTCATCGATGTCTATCATCGCTCGGGCCTCTATCCGCCGCCCGGCGGATTTCCGCTCATTCCCGGCAGCGAAGCCGCCGGCGTGGTGCTGGAAGTCGGCCAGGGCGTCGACTGGTTGAAGCCGGGCGACCGGATTGCCTACGCCGTGACGACGGGTGCTTATGCGCAAGAGCGCGTCATCGATGCCAGCAAGGTCGTCAAGGTGCCGGACGGCATCAGCGACGAACAGGCCGCCGCCATGATGCTGAAGGGCATGACCGCGGAATATCTCCTGCGCCGGACCTTCAAGGTCAAGGCAGGCGACACGATCCTGTTTCATGCCGCGGCTGGTGGCGTCGGGCTCATTCTAGGCCAATGGGCAAAACACCTCGGCGCAACGGTCATCGGCACCGCCAGCTCCGCCGACAAGATCGAACTGGCCAAGGCACACGGCTTCGACCATGTCATCAACTACAAGGAGCAGGATTTCGTCGCCGGCGTCGCCGCCATCACCGGCGGCAGGAAATGCGACGTCGTCTACGATTCCGTGGGTAACGACACATTCCCGGCCTCGCTCGACTGCCTGAAGCCGCTCGGCATGTTCGTCAGCTTCGGCCAGTCCTCGGGACCCATCCCGCCGTTCTCGATGTCGCTGCTGGCGCAGAAGGGCTCGCTGTTCGCAACGCGGCCGACACTGTTCGTCTACAATGCAAAACGCGAGGACCTCGATGCCTCCGCCGCCGCATTGTTCGAGGTCGTGCTCAGTGGTGCCGTCGAGATCAAGATCAATCAGCGTTATGCGCTGAAAGACGCGGGCAAGGCGCATCAGGATCTTGAGGGACGCAGAACGACAGGCACGACCATCCTGGTTCCCTGACGATAGTCTGCCTTGGTTTTCAGCGTCCCGCCGCAGCCGCGGGCTTGGTTTGCACGAAAAGTCGGCCAGCCACATGCTTGTGCGAGGCAGGCTGATCTTTGCCCTTGAGTTTCCGCTGAAATTCTTGAAGCTCTTTCAAGTCGGGTGCTGCTTTCGCACGAGAGCCGGCCGCGCATACGATGCTTGCGGGAACACAGAACATGTCCGGCAATCCGGATGGGAGGCACTGTGAGTGCAAATCATGATGGAGCGAACCTGCTCGAGGTTCGTGGCCTGACCAAGATATTCGGCACGCTGACGGCGTGCGACCATATCGACCTCAACATCGCCAAAGGTGAGATCCACGCTTTGCTCGGCGAGAACGGCGCCGGCAAGTCGACGCTGGTCAAGATGCTGTTCGGCTCGCTCGAGCCCAATTCCGGCGAGATTTTCTGGAACGGCCAGGCGGTGCGGATCACCAGCCCGGGCGTTGCCAAGAAGCTCGGCATCGGTATGGTGTTCCAGCATTTTTCGCTGTTCGAGGCGTTGACGGCCGCCGAGAACATCGCGCTGTCGCTGGATGACGGCTCGCCGATCAGCAGCATCGCGGCCAAGGCGAGGGCGCTTTCCTACAGCTATGGCCTGCCGCTCGATCCGGAATCGCTGGTCGGCGACCTTTCGGTCGGCGAGCGCCAGCGCATCGAGATCATCCGTTGCCTGCTGCAGACGCCGCAACTCATCATCCTGGACGAGCCGACATCGGTGCTGACGCCGCAGGAAGCCGACAAGCTGTTCGAGACGCTGGAGCGGCTACGCGCGGAAGGCAAATCGATCCTCTACATTTCGCACCGGCTCGAAGAGGTCAAACGCATCTGCGACCGCGCCACCGTGCTGCGGCACGGCAAGGTGGTCGGCCACTGCAACCCGCGCGAGGAGACCGCCTCATCGCTCGCCCGCATGATGGTTGGCAGCGAGGTGCAGGCTGTGGTGCGGGCGCCGGTCGAGGGGATCGAGACCGCGCAGCCGCTGCTCGAAATCCGCGGCCTCGGCCGCAAGCCGGCAACGCCGTTTTCCATTCCTCTCAAGAACATCAGCCTCAATGTCCGCGCCGGCGAGGTGATCGGCATTGCCGGCGTCGCCGGCAATGGCCAGGGCGAGTTCTTCGAATCCGTCTCCGGCGAGGTTTTGCAGCAGGATGCCGCCTCGGTGCGCATCCGCGGCAAGGACGCCGGCGGCCTCACCATCACCGGGCGGCGCCTGCTGGGAGCGGCGTTCGTGCCGGAAGAGCGCCTTGGCCATGGAGCGGCACCGCGCATGAAACTCTCGGAAAACCTGCTGCTGTCGCGCCATGCCACCGACGGCAAGGCTTTTGTCGGCACCGGCGGCATGGTCAAGAGCGGCGCCGTCTACGCGGCATCGCAACGCATCATCGAAGCGATGGATGTGCGCAAGAGCGCGCCGGATCCCGAAGCGGCGGCACTTTCGGGCGGCAATCTGCAGAAATTCATCGTCGGCCGCGAGCTCGACCGCCGCCCAAGCGTGATGGTGGTGAACCAGCCGACATGGGGCGTCGACGCCGGAGCCGCGGCGCACATCCGCCAGGCCTTGATCGAGCTCTCTCGCAGCGGATCGGCCGTACTGGTGATCAGCCAGGATCTGGACGAGCTGTTCGAGATATCGGACGCGATCGCGGTCATGCACAATGGCGAGCTCTCGAAGCCGATGCCGATCGCCGAAGCGACTTTCGAGAAGGTCGGCTTGCTGATGGGCGGCGCCGAACCCGGCCACGCCGAACATACGTTGGAGACGGCATGATGCGCCTCGAACTCGTCAAACGCCCGCAGCGCTCGGCGCTGTTTTCGATGCTGTCGCCGTTCATCGCCTTCGCGCTGACCATCATTGCCGGCGCCATTATGTTCGCGCTGCTCGGCGTCAACCCGCTCAACGCGTTCCATATCTACTTCATCGAGCCGATCAGCCAGGTCTGGCAATTGCACGAGCTGGCGATCAAGGCAGCCCCCCTGATCCTGATCGCGGTCGGCCTGTCGGTCTGCTACAAGGCCAACATCTGGAACATCGGCGCCGAAGGCCAATTCATTTTCGGTGCCATCTTCGGCTCCATCATTCCGGTGCTGTTTCCGCAATTCGAAGGCCCGCTGGTGCTGCCGCTGATGCTTCTACTCGGCATGGTCGGCGGTGCGGCCTACGCTGCGATCCCGGCCTTGCTGAAGACCCGGTTCTCCACCAACGAAATCCTCACCAGCCTGATGCTGGTCTATGTCGCACAACTCTTCCTCGACTGGCTGGTGCGCGGGCCGTGGCGCGATCCGCAGGGACACGGCTTTCCACAAACGATCCAGTTCGGCGACTCGGCGGTGCTGCCGGAACTGATGCCCGATGCCGGGCGTGCCAATTGGGGCTTCGTCTTCGCCCTTGTGGCAGCGGTGCTGATCTGGATCCTGATGGGCCGCATGCTCAAGGGTTTCGAGGTCCGCGTGCTGGGCTCCAGCCCGAGAGCAGGGCGCTTCGCCGGCTTTGGCCTCAACCGCATGGTGTTCTTCGCCTTCCTGCTGTCGGGTGCGCTGGCCGGCCTTGCCGGCATCTCGGAGGTCTCCGGCGCCATCGGGCAACTGCAGCCCGTGATTTCGCCCGGCTATGGCTTCACCGCCATCATCGTGGCCTTCCTCGGCCGCCTCAATCCGCTCGGCATCGTCGCCGCCGGCCTGGTGCTGGCGCTGACCTATCTCGGCGGCGAGGCGGTGCAAAGCGCGCTCGGCATTTCCGACAAGGTGGCGAGGGTGTTCCAGGGCATGCTGCTGTTCTTCGTGCTCGGCTGCGACACGCTCATTCATTACCGCATCCGATTGATCGGCCTGGCGCTGACCAAACAGGAAGCCCCCGCGAAGCTCGAGGCCGCGCCAAAGTTGAAGGAAGCCCGCTGATGGACATTACCGTCAACATCCTCTTGACCATTGCCACGGCGGCGACGCCGCTCTTGATCGCGGCGATCGGCGAACTGGTGGTCGAACGTTCCGGCGTGCTCAATCTCGGCGTCGAAGGCATGATGATCATGGGTGCCGTCGGCGGCTTCGGGGCCGGCTACCTGACCGGCTCGCCCTGGATCGGCCTCCTGGCGGCAATCATCATGGGAGCAGTTTTCTCGCTGCTGTTCGCCGTCATGACGCTGTCGCTGGCCACCAACCAGGTGGCGACCGGATTGTCGCTGACGCTGCTCGGCCTCGGCCTCTCCGGCATGATCGGAACGCGCTTCGTCGGCCAGCCTGGCGTCCGGCTCCCCAACCTTGATATTCCCGGCCTCAGTTCGCTTCCGATCGTGGGCAGACTGCTGTTTGGCCAGGACCCTGTGTTCTATATTTCGATCGCGCTGACGGCCGCGGTGATGTGGTTCCTGTTCAAGACGCGTACCGGGCTGACGCTGCGCTCGATCGGCGACAGCCATACATCGGCGCATGCGCTTGGCATCAAGGTCATCCGCTATCGCTACCTCGCGGTCATCTTCGGGGGCGCCTGCGCCGGTCTTGCCGGCGGGCATCTGTCGCTCGTCTATACGCCGCAGTGGGTCGAGAACATGTCCGCTGGCCGCGGCTGGATCGCGCTCGCCCTGGTGGTGTTCGCATCCTGGCGGCCGTGGCGGGTGCTGGCCGGCGCCTACATCTTCGGCGCGGTGTGGATCGGCCAGCTTCATGCACAGGCTTTTGGCATTCCGGTGCCCTCGCAGATGCTTTCTTCTCTGCCCTATCTGGCAACCGTCGTGGTTCTCGTTCTAATCTCGCGCGACAAGCGTCTGACGATGATGAACACGCCGGCATCCCTGGGGCAGCCATTCGTTCCGGATCGTTGACAACAAGAACAAGACGGGAAGCTCCAAGGCTTAACTCAGAGAGGTAACACAATGAAAAAACTGCTTATTGCCCTGATGACCACGACTGCCGCAATGTCGCTGGCGGCGTCCGCGCAGGCCGCCGACAAGTTGAAGGCGTGCTGGGTCTACACCGGCCCGATCGGCGATTTCGGCTATTCCTACCAGCACGACCAGGGCCGCCTCGAGGTCGAGAAGGCGCTCGGCGACAAGGTCGAGACCGCCTATCTGGAGAACGTCTCCGAAGGCCCAGACGCCGACCGTGCTTTCGAGCGTCTGGCGCGCGAAGGCTGCAAGATCATCTTCGGCACCTCGTTCGGTTTCATGGACGCCGAAGTGAAGGTCGCCAAGAAGTTTCCCAAGGTGATGTTCGAGCACGCCACCGGCTACAAGACCGGGGATAATCTCGGCATCTACAATGCGCGCTTCTATGAAGGCCGCTACGTGCTCGGCCAGATCGCCGCCAAGGAATCGAAGTCCGGCGTCGCCGGTTACATCGTCTCCTTCCCGATCCCGGAAGTGGTGATGGGCATCAACTCCTTCATGCTCGGCGCGCAATCGATCAACCCGAACTTCAAGGCCAAGATCGTCTGGGTGAACTCGTGGTTCGATCCGGGCAAGGAAGCCGACGCCGCCAAGGCACTGTTCGACCAGGGCGCCGACATCATCGTCCAGCACACCGACTCGACCGCTGCCCTGCAGGTGGC
The DNA here is from genome assembly GCF_004791165.1 of Mesorhizobium sp. M8A.F.Ca.ET.218.01.1.1. Lineage (GTDB taxonomy): Bacteria > Pseudomonadota > Alphaproteobacteria > Rhizobiales > Rhizobiaceae > Mesorhizobium. Next base: position 504,300 of record NZ_SRUZ01000004.1, read on the forward strand.
CGAAGAGCGCAAGCTGCACGGCTTCGGCCAGTCGTCCGACATGATCAAGTTCGCGCCGAACGCGCAGTTGACGTCGCTGACCGACGAATGGGGCCCGTATTATATCAGCCGCGTACAGGCAGCCATCGACGGCAGCTGGAAGCCGGACAATGTCTGGCTCGGCATCAAGGACGGCGCGGTCAAGCTCGCGCCCTACACCAACATGCCCGACGACGTGAAGGCGATGGCCGAAGCGAGCGAAAAGAAGATCGCCGGCGGCTGGAACCCCTTCACCGGACCGATCGCCAAGCAGGATGGCTCGGCGTGGCTGAAGGATGGCGAGGTCGCCGACGACGGCACGCTGCTCGGCATGAATTTCTACGTCAAGGGCGTCGACGACAAGCTGCCGCAATAAACGGCAGAACACATTTCGATCTGCAGAGGGCGCCGCGAGGCGCCCTTTTCATTTGGATGGAGAAGCTGGCGGGAGCTCAGACGGCCGAGCCGTAGAGGTCGTAAGCGTCGGCGCGCTCGATCTTGACGGTGACGATGTCGCCGGCGCGCATCGGGCGGCGCGACTGGATGTGGACCGAACCATCGATCTCGGGCGCGTCATATTTGGTGCGGCCCTTCGCAGAGGTGCCCTGCGCCTCGTCGATCAGCACCGGCAGACGCTTGCCGACCTTCCTGGCAAGCTGCGTCGCCGAGATCTTCTGCTGGCGCTGCATGAAGCGATGCCAGCGCGCTTCCTTGACTTCCTGCGGCACCTGCTCAAGGCCGAGATCGTTGGAACGGGCGCCTCTGACCGGCTCGTATTTGAAGCAGCCGGCGCGATCGATTTTCGCTTCATCCAGCCAATCGAGCAGCATCTCGAAATCGTCGTCCGTTTCGCCGGGGAAGCCGACGATGAAGGTCGAGCGGATGGCGAGATCCGGGCACACATCGCGCCAGCCGCGAATGCGCTCGAGCGTCTTCTCGCCATGGGCCGGCCGGCGCATGTTCTTCAGCACCTGCGGCGAGGCGTGCTGGAAGGGGATATCCAGATAGGGGAGGATTTTTCCATCGGCCATCAGCGGGATGACGTCGGCGACATGCGGGTAGGGGTAGACATAATGCATGCGCACCCAGATGCCGAGCTTGCTCAGTTCCTCCGAGAGATCGAGGAACTTCGCTCGCACTTCGCGATCGCCGAACATGGACGTCTGGTATTTGATGTCGATGCCGTAGGCGCTGGTATCCTGCGAGATGACGAGCAGTTCCTTGACGCCGGCCTTGGCGAGTTTCTCGGCTTCACGCAGCACATCGGCCGCCGGCCGCGAGACGAGATCGCCGCGAAGGGCTGGAATGATGCAGAAGGTGCAACGGTTGTTGCAGCCTTCCGAGATCTTCAAATAGGCATAGTGGCGCGGCGTCAGCTTGACGCCCTGCGGCGGCAGGAGGTCGATGTAGGGATCGTGCGAGGGAGGGGCCGCCTCATGGACGGCGGCCATCACGCTCTCATAGGCCTGCGGTCCGGTGATCGCCAGCACGTTGGGGTGCTTCTCGCGGATCACGTCCGGCTCGGCGCCCAGACAGCCGGTGACGATGACCCTGCCGTTTTCCGAAAGCGCGGAGCCGATGGCGTTGAGTGACTCGTCGCGGGCGGAATCCAGGAAACCACAGGTGTTGACGACAACGAGATCGGCGCCGTCATGCTTGCGGGCGATCTCGTAGCCCTCGGCCCGCAGACGCGTGATGATGCGCTCGGAATCGACAAGGGCTTTGGGACAGCCGAGACTGACGAAGCTGACGCGTGGGGCGGACATGGGCAATTTTCCAATGGACGCGAACCGGAAACATCGATCCGGCCCGCAGTCTCGACATATAACGGTTTGCATGGCTCCTAGCAGGAGCTCAATTCGGGCGGCGCAATAGCACGGCTTCCTCAATCAGGCAAACGGAGCCCTGCGGCTCCGCCTGTGCGTCAGTGCCCGCTTGACCCGAACCAGGGTGACAGGAAGGCGAAATGATCGGGGAATTGCTGCACAGCCCCATCCAGCAGCATCTTGACCGCGACATAGAGGATGATGACCAGGCCGATATAGGCAATCCAGCGGTATTTGTGCAGCAGGCGCGCGACGAACGACGCAGCAAAGCCCATCAAAGCGATCGACAGCGCCAGCCCGACAATCAGCACCGTCGGATGGTTCATGGCCGCGCCCGCCACGGCCAGGACATTGTCGAGGGACATCGAGACATCGGCAATGACGATCTGCCAGGCGGCCTGCGAGAAGGTTTTGCTCGGCCCCTTGCCGCCAATGGCACCATCCTTGTTGAAGTCGCCGTTCGACAGCGCTTCGGTGGCGTCGCGCTCCTCGTCGTGGGTGACACGCAATTCGCGCCACATCTTCCAGCAAACCCACAGCAAAAGCAGGCCGCCACCGATAAGCAGCATGGGACCAATGGTCAGCAGCCATTGCGTGATCAGGGCGAAGAAAATGCGAAGAACGGTGGCCGCCGCGATGCCGACCAGAATGGCTCGCTGGCGTTGGCTGGCCGGCAAGCCTGCAGCGGCGAGGCCGATGACGATGGCATTGTCGCCCGCGAGCGCAAGGTCGATGGCGATGACCTGAAGGAGAGCCGAAAAGCCGGCGGCGGTAAATATTTCCATCGACCTGGAAGCCCTTCGTCGAGTGTTCGTCGTCGATCGTCCGAACGGGCCTAAAGGCATGGTCTGCTGGCGTCAAGCCGCAGCACCGGACAACGCTGGAAAACCATTTTCGTGGTGGTGGAATTACGGAAGATTCTCAACATGCGCCGGCGGCAAGCCAATGCGGCAAGCCCGCGAGAACTAATCGTAGAGATTGTACTTCGGCCAGTCGGCTTCAGGGATCTCATCCCCGATCCGATAGCGGAGCTGGAGAACTTCCATATGATCCGGCCCCGTCTGGCATTTGAACTTCAGCCGATACCACTGTCCCTTGCTGCGGAACGCCGCACCGGGGCTCCGGATGGCGTCGGCGCTCATCTCTGGCGTCGCGAAGGCGTAGGCGACGACGCGGTCGGCCTTGAACTTGCGATCATCATGGGTGATCCGGTCCAGGACTTCGGCATCGCAACGCTGCTCGAGGCGGGTCTGCGGATCAAGTTTCATCAGTCCGGAGCGCAAGGCGTTGTCCATCGCACTGGCCGGAAAAGCCAGCGTCAGGGACGCAATGGCCATCATGCATAGTGTCTTCATGGGCGGGACAAGCAGCATGTTTTGTCTGAAAGATCAACCAACAGGGGCGGTTCATGCTCGGCAAACCCCGGTATTCAGAGGCCCGGCGCAATCAAAATCTCGTGTCGGGCTTCATCATGCGGGACCTGCGGCCAACGAACCAGCGAGGCGCGGCCGGCATCCGTGAGATCGTAAAGACCACGCTCGACCCTTGCGAACCAGCCATAGACATTGTGCTGCAGAATCTTCGGCGCGATCGGCGTCAAGGCTTTCAGATCGCGCGGCCGTTTGGGGCCGTCCGAAAGCGCGGCGGCGCAGGCGAGGGCGCTCTGCCGGTAGGCGGTCATGATCGGAGCGCGCGATCCGCCGCCGGCGACAGGATCGCCGCGGCGGCGCTGGTGCTCGTCGACAAGGCGAGATCGCCGTCGCGCATTCTTGCGCGGCGCCACGGCGATCGGACTGAGAAGCAGTTCGACCCGATCACTGGCGGTTACGCCAATCAGGCCGAAGCCGAGCCGACGGCAAAGGTTGCGGAACCTGGCATCGCTTTCGCGCCCCTTGCCTCGCGCCGACATGCGCGCCGCCAGCCACACTTCATCGCAAGCAGCCGCACGGTCGACGCCCTGCAGAACCAGTTCGAGATTGAACTGCAGCTTCAACTCGCAGATGACGACGATCTGCGGCTCCCCTTCGCGCAACGCGACGATATCGCAGCCGCCGATTTCCCCCTTCACGACGAAGTCGAGATTTTCGAGGAAACGCTTCACCGGCGCATAGAGTGAGGTCTCGTTCATATCGCAAGGTCTAGCCGATTCGACATGAAAAGCCTCGCAGGCGAAATGGTGTGTCGCGTGCCTGGGCCAGAGCGGGGATTCCGGAAGCGGCGAGGCAGGGCTCAGGAATGAAGTTCTGCGAGGAAAGCCAACAGCACGCGGTTGAACTGGTCGGGACGCTGCAAGGGCGCGAAGTGACTGACCTCGGGCAGCATCACCAATTCCGATCCCGGTATGCTGCTGGCCAGATAGGTGGCGTGCTCGTCCTTGATAAACTCGTCGTGCTCGCTTTGGACGACCGCAACGGGCACGCGGATCTCTCCCAGCTCGGTGGCGCCATAATTGGGTTCGCTCTTCATCATCAGGCCGACAGCTTTGACAAATGCATCGAATTGATCTGGCGTGGCCGACAGCTCGGCATAGTCCTTTTTGTGCCGGCTGAAACACCGCTCGATGACCGGACTGGCCTCGAAGTCCTTCGTGCCGCTGGGATCCATATTGCAGCCGAAGAAGAACACACCGGCGATGCGATCGGCGGCCTTCATGCCAAGGATCAGCGCAACGCAGGCGCCATCGCTCCAACCTACAGCGATGGCCTTGTTCAATTGCAGGCGATCCATCACGGCCAGGACATCCGAGGCCATCAGCTCGTATTTGCATGGCCGTTCGTCGCGGGTGCTGCGTCCATGGCCACGGCTGTCGATGGTGACGACCTGATAGCCGCGCTCGACCAATGATGGGACCTGAAATCCCCAATTGCCGCTATGGCCAAGGCCGCCATGCAACAAGATCACGGGAAACCCCGCCCCAAAGGTGGCGTACCAGATTCTCGCACCCTCATGCTCCACATGGCCTTCGTCCGCCGCGGCCGGCAAAGGAGCGGCACCATGCGCTTCGAATTTGGTGAGGTCGTCATCGCGATAGTCCATGCCGAAACAGCCTCTTGGCAAATGCGCAGGGCTTATGTTTATCGCCGGCCCCCACCGAGACCAACCCGCAAGGCAATTTCTGCTGCCATCAGGCGACACGACAGGGGAGATTGCATTGCCTAAGGGCCGATATTGACCGCACCTGTTGCCGTTCGATCCTGCTTGTTTCGCGCCGGCTGATTTTCGTGGAGGGCTTCGCCGTCACGCACTGCCCGATCCGATCGTGTCCTGCGGCGCCGCAGCGGATAGCCGATCTGTCCGAAGTAGCTGGAGGGGACTGGATCGTCGACGCCATATTTCTCAGGCACTTTGTTGCCAGTCGCATTGTACGTGCCGAACACCACGTCGAGGAAGGGCAACTGTCCGGCGAAGTTCTTGTCGTAGGCTTCGCGCTGGTTGGCATGGTGCCAGCGATGGAACTGCGGGCTGGCGATGAGCCACTTCAAGGGGCCGAACGGAATCCGCAAGTTCGAATGAACAAGCAGCGTGTGCCAGAAGTAGATGATGGAAAAGACAGCGATCGAGGCTTCGGAGAATCCGAGAAAAAAGATCGGTGTCAGCGAAATTGCCTTCGTGACGATGGCGTCGACGGGATGAGAGTGGAATGCGCCGAGCCAATCCAGTTCCTCAATGCCGTGATGAACCGCATGGAACTTCCACAGCGCGGGGATTTCGTGAAACGCACGGTGTGCCCAATAGACGCCTATATCGGAAATCACGATGATTTCGGCGACCTGCAGCCAGATGGGCTGGCCGCCGACCGCAAGCGTTACCGATCGCGGGATCAGCATCGCAGCGGCTTCGAGTGCGTTGGCCGCTATCAGAATTATTACTGCCTTTACCACGAGGCCGTTGAACAGCACGTAGATCAGGTCGACACCCAGGCCCTTGCGCAGGATCTTCTGCGGTCGCTCGGCAAACAGATGCTCGAACGGAATGAAGATCAGCGCGCAGATCAACAGCCCCTTGATGCCAAAGATATCCATTCGACCGCTATCGCCTTGCCTTTGGTCAGCGCACCCGGCGCTTCAGCTCCCGAACAGAACCACATTTCTCCTTTCCAAAGGCTTGATGCCGACCGCTTGCATCGTTCCTCGCTTGTCATGTGACAAACGCGCTCGCCGGGTGTCACATCCGTGTCGCAAGCTGGCGCTACCTGGTCGGCGCGCGCTTGTCGAACGCAGCGCAACGCGCGTCCTCCCAGGACTAACCCCTCCGGTCCCTGCCGGCGGGGTTTTTCATTTCCAGAACCATATTGTCGGTCGCGAGTTGTCCTTGCTATTATGGCATTACGGTCAGCACAGGGACGCCCATGACGGACGCGAGTGAAATGAGTGCGATCGGCGACACCCTCATGAGGATCGTCACGCCCGGCATGTCTCCCAAGCAGCTTGTCAAAGCCGCCCGGAAGGCCCACCCCAAGGCCTCGAAGAAGGATATTGCCAGAGCAGCCTTCTTCTCGATCATCGCAAACGCGGATCAGGACATCGGCAAGGCCAGGAACCTGCAGGCATTTGCCATCGCGGAGCGCACACAGCAGTCGGACTGAGCAGGTCGCCGCTTGGCATGGCGTGGGCTTGCCGTCGTTGCGTGATCACGCCTTCATCGCCGCGCATATGCCGCCCGGCAGGCCGACATCACGGTATCGCGCAGCCAACGATGGGCCGGGTCGGCGTCCATGCGAGGATGCCACATCGCCGATATCTTGAACTGAGGAATGGGAAGCGGGAGCTCGAAACTCTCGAGACCTGCCGTGATGGCGTGGTCGCCTGCACTTGTGCTGCCGAAACACGAGCCCGGCACGGTCGCGACCAGATCCGACTGTCGCACAATCCGTATCGCATCGGGGTAGCCGGGCACGACAACCACGACGGTGCGTCCAAGGCCGAGCTTCTGCAAGGCGCCATCGATCGGCTCGGCGACATTGCCTTCCCGTGACGCCACGACATGCTTGCAGGCGGCATAGCGTTCGGGCGTAACGCCGGCGTCTGTCAGAAGCGGATGTCCAGCCCGGGCCACGCCGACATATTTGTCGTGGAACAGGAACTGGGTGCGTATCTCGGGCGCGGACGTTCCAAGCAAACCGATCTCCAGATCGATGAGGCCTTCCCGAAGCGGGCGCGCGTCCTTGTCGGGCTTGGGTGCGAAGCGTAGGCGGACACGAGGCGCCGCACGGGTGACCGCATTCACGACCGGGCCGGCAAGGAATTCCAGGAACGCTTCGCTGGCGCGAATGGTGAACGTCAATTCGAGCCCGGCCAGGTCCACGCGCATGTTTTGCGGCCGCAGGACTGATCTTACATCCCGGGTAACTCATGGACGCGATCGCGCAATTCCGTAGCGTGCGGCGTGGGCACAAGTTCGCGTCCGGCTCGCACGAGCAGCGGGTCGCCGGTGGCAGCGCGAAGTCGTGCGAGTGTCCGGCTCATCGCCGAGGTGCTCAAGCCGAGCCGGCGGGCCGCCCCCGTCACGCTGCCTTCGGCGAGCAAGACGTCGAGCGCTACGAGAAGGTTCAAGTCCACATTGTCCATGGCACACAGCCTTATCGCAGGTGTTTTGCCAGACATAGCGTCGGATGCAACCATAGTTTGAATCTGGCGCGCCTGGCGCATGGCTTCCGCTTGCCCATATCTGCGGTCACCAACCAACGAAAGAGATCGCCCAATGCCCGCAAGCGTTTTGAACACCCCGTCAGGTACAGTCCTCATCATCGGCGCGTCGCGCGGCCTCGGCCATGCAATGGCGGCCGAGTTCCTCGGGAAAGGCTGGAACGTCATCGGCACGGTCCGGGAAGGCGGCCGGACCAAGCTGCACGACCTCGCGGACGCGTTCGAAGGCCGGCTCGAAATCGAGACAGTCGACATCTGCGAACCCGATCAGGTCACGGCCTTGCGCGACCGGCTGTCGGGCAGGGTGTTGGACATGGTGTTCGTCAATGCCGGCGTGAGCAACAACCCCGCTGAGACGATCGCCGATGTGACGACCGACGAGTTCGTGCGCGTGATGATCACAAATGCACTCAGCCCGATGCGTGTTCTCGAGAGCCTGGCGCCATTTGTTCCAGCTGCCGGCCTGATCGGCGTGATGTCGTCCGGGCAGGGGAGCATCTCCAACAACGAGACAGGTCAACGTGAGGTCTACCGGGGCAGCAAGGCGGCGCTGAACATGTTCATGCGAAGCTTCGCCGCCCGCCATGCCGCAACATCGCGTGCCATGGTGCTGATGGCGCCCGGCTGGGTCCGTACGGAGCTGGGAGGGCCGGATGGAAGGCTGAGCATCGAGGAAAGCGTGCCGAGCCTCGTCAACGTTCTGCTTGCCAGGAAGGGAAGCCAGGGATTGCACTATGTCGACTATCTCGGACGCACCGTCCCCTGGTAAATCCCATCGCGATGCCTGCGCGGCGACGAGCGCCAGCTTGTCCGCGGCCACACGAAATAAAGTGGTACCGCGACCGCTGGCGGCTTCTGCATCTGGCCCTTATTGAGCCGCCGTCATGGCGATGAGCTTTCGGACCTGGACGTACTCTACGCAGTGAACAGGAAAATCCGGCCGGGTGGCCTTCGCGCAGTCTTTCGCGGTGGCGACAGGTTCATTCAGCGGAACGCTCGATGCCTGCGTGGACGCTGATGAAAAAAGCAGCGTTTGGGTGGTCAATGCCGAGACGGCAGCGACTTGTATGAGAAGCGCGGCGAAGGCGATATTTTTGAGCATGCGCGACAACGCGCCTACCTGCTACAACGTTCCAGTTAGTCGGGCCGCTTTGGGGGCTTTCTTACTTCAACCGCCCATCTTGCGGCGGCGTCCCACGTTATTTCGGGCATTTTGCTCCCCCACGTCACCTGGTCGAAACCGATTTTCCGGGCAGGGGTCACAGGCGTACATTGCCGTCGTTCTGGCGGAGGGAGTGGGATTCGAACCCACGGTGAACTTGCGCCCACGCCGGTTTTCAAGACCGGTGCCTTAAACCGCTCGGCCATCCCTCCGGTGACTGCCGGCCACTGCTCTAGTGTGCCCGGCAAAGGCCTGTCAACCGGCTTGCGTGAAGCGGCGCTTCTCCAAGCCCCGGGACAGGACAAGCCGCGTCACAATCTTGCCCGGTTCCGGCCACAATCGGTTAATACCGTGATAAACAATTCCTGCGCACAAAGGATCGGGGTCCGAGACGTCGTTGGCATTGTCGAGTGAGCGCGTGGCTCTCTGATGGTCGGACACGATGTTGTTGGTCGAGACTTTAGGGGGCAATCAAGAATGCAGGCTGTGACGCACCCGCGTCTTCGTCGCGTTGCCACGGTTGCGTTGCTTGCGGCGTCGGCTGCATTGCTTGCCGCTTGCGCGTCGCAGCCCGAGCCGAAGGGCATGGTCTACAAGAAGACCCGCTCCAAGGAATATTTCGCCGAGACCGAATATGGGGTGAAGGCCAGTCCGCGCGCTGCCTTCATGCGGCGCGGCGGCGGCCGCGACCAGCTCGGCAAGCCGTATCAGGTGCGCGGCAAGTGGTATTATCCCAAGGAAGAGAAGCGCTACGCCAAGGTCGGCCTGGCTTCGTGGTATGGCGACGCCTTCCATGGCCGGCTGACCGCCAACGGCGAAGTCTACGACACGGCGCAACTAACGGCGGCGCATCCGACGATGCCGCTGCCCAGCTATGCCCGCGTCACCAACCTCGAAACCGGCAGTTCGGTCATCGTGCGCGTCAATGACCGCGGCCCATACCATGAGGGCCGCATCATCGACGTCTCGGAGCGTGCCGCGCAGATGCTCGACTACGACAAGGTCGGCACCGCGAAGGTGAAGGTCGAATATGTCGGCCGCGCGCCGCTCGACGGCAATGACGATCAGTACCTGATGGCCTCTTACCATCCCGGCAACCGCATACCGGATCCATCGGATGGCCTGCCGACCGGCGTCATGGTGGCCATGAACGGACCGTCGCCGAGCCTTCCGGTGGGTTCTGCCGCCGTGCCGTTTCCAGGTCAGCTGACCGATGCCGCGATCCCGGTCCAGGCGCAGATGTCCGCGCAGTCGCCGGCCTTCGGCGATCTGGCGCTGCCCGATTTCGGACCGATCGTGCCGGAACGTCCCGAGATCGGCTTGCCGCCGCAATCGCCGTTCGCCATGGCCTCGCTGTCCTATGCGGATGAACGCGTCCATCGCGCGGATGTCTTTGCTGCGCTGGACGACAGCGGCATGTCACCCGCAGACATCCTGCGGTCCTGGAAAAAGACCGATCGCCAAGCGACGCCGTCCAGCTCCGACTATGTCGCCGCCGGCACGTTCGACGATGCCACCGAGGCCAAACGTGTGGCCTCGGCGCTAAAGTCCTTCGGCAGAATAGAAATCCAGCGCTCCGATCTCGACGGCAATGACTGGTATGCGGTCAACCTCTATCCGGACGGCCATGGCGACCTGGACGAGTTGCTGAAGGCGGCATGGTCCCACGGCGCGCCCGACGCGCTGGTCGTGCGCGACTGATCCGAGAGCCGGCGTGCCGCCGGCAGTTGATCCCTCGCCGAAAAAGCCCGATAGTTTCGGCACGCCGGAGGGGCCGGCCAACGGGTCGCTTTTCATGCAATTTCGCTTGCTACAGCCTTTCGCCGGGTTTGTTCTCCTTGGCCTGCTGCTTATGCTTTCGCCGGCCCAAGCGCAGCTTTTCGAAACCAAGGCCGCACAGGCCTTCATGATCGATGCCGACACCGGCACGGTGCTGTTTTCGAAAGATGCCGACAAACCCATTCCGCCGGCCTCGATGGCCAAGCTGATGACGATGGAAGTGGTTTTCAACGCCCTCAAGTCCGGGCGCCTGAAACTCGACGATACGTTCGTGGTCAGCGAGAACGCCTGGCGCAAAGGTGGCGCGCCGTCGGGGACCTCGACGATGTTCGCCAAGCTCAAATCGGCGATCCGGCTCGAGGACCTGATCCAGGGGGTGACCGTGCAGGCCGCGAATGACGGCTGCATCGTCATCGCCGAAGGCATGGCCGGGTCGGAGGATAATTTTGCCGAAGAGATGACCGAACGCGCGCGCCAGATCGGCCTCAAGACTTCGACTTTCGTCAATTCGACCGGCCTGCCGGCCGATGGCCAGCAGACAAATGTGCGCGAACTGGCGCAGCTCGCGCTCCATCTGCGGCGCGAATACCCCGATTTCTATCGCTACTATGGCCTGAAGGATTTCACCTGGAACAAGATCTCGCAGAGGAACCGCAACCCGCTGCTGGCGATGGACATCGGCGCCGACGGCCTGGCTGTCGGCGCAAGCGAGACATCCGGCTTCGGCATCGTCGCTTCGGTCAGCCACGACGGCAAGCGGGTGATCGCTGCAATGAGCGGGCTGGTCAATGACAAGGAGCGTGCCGAAGAGGCGCGCAAACTGCTCGATTGGGGCGTTCGTTCGTTCGAGAAGACCGAGATTTTCGCCAAGGACGAGGTGGTCGGAGAGGCCCAGGTCTTTGGCGGTGCGAAATCCGGTGTGACGCTGAAGGCAAAGGGTCCGATCGACATCTTCCTGCCGATCACCAACCGCGACAAGCTGACGGCGAGAATCGTCTACACCGGGCCGGTCGCCGCTCCGGTGGAGGAGGGGCAACCGGTGGGCGCCCTGCGCGTCTGGATCGGTGACACGCTGAGCCAGGAGACACCGTTGTTCGCCGCCGAAACGATCGGCGTCGGCACGTTGCCGCAACGCGCGCTCGATGCCGTCAAGGAACTGGCTATCGGCTGGCTTCGATAACACCGACGGCATGGACGTTTTCCCGAACGCGGACTATCTAGAGCGCAACAATCCACTCGAACACGAACAAAGGCCCTCGGTTTGGCGCGCGGATTTTTCATCACCTTCGAAGGCGGCGAAGGCGCAGGCAAGTCGACACAGATCGAGCGGCTGGCCACAAAGATGCGCGCCAAGAAGTATGATGTCCTGCGCACGCGTGAACCGGGCGGCTCGCCGGGCGCCGAAGCGGTCCGGCATGTGCTGCTTTCAGGTGCTGCCGAACCGTTCGGGCCGAAGATGGAAGCGCTGCTCTTCGCCGCCGCGCGTTCCGACCATGTCGAGCAGGTCATCCGTCCGGCCGTCGAGCGCGGCTCCATCGTGCTTTGTGACCGCTTCCTGGATTCCTCGCGTGTCTATCAGGGCGTTACGGGCGGGATCGATCCGGCGTTCATGACCATGCTGGAACAGGTCGCCATCAACGGCATGATGCCCGACATGACGCTGATCTTCGATATCGACCCGGCCGAGGGTCTGAAGCGCGCGACCTTGCGGCGCGGCAGCGATGCCGCCGCCGACCGCTTCGAAAAGGAGACGGTGGCCATCCACCAGGCCCGCCGCGAAGCGTTCCTGGCGATCGCGGCGGCAGAGCCGGAGCGCTGCATCGTCGTCGATGGGTCCGCCGATCCGGACACGGTGGAGGACGTCGTCACCGCGGCCGTGTTCGCGGCACTGGAGGCAAGGGCGCCCGAGCGCAACAGGCAGGTCGCACCGGTATGATTTTCGAACGCATCGCGCCGGAACAGCACGATACGCTGGACGGTGTGCCGGAACCCTCCGAAACGCCGCGTCTGGTGGGGCACGGGCAGGCCGCCACCATGTTGGCCGCCGCCTATCGGGCGGGAAAGCTGCCGCATGCGCTGATCTTCGCCGGACCTGTCGGAATCGGCAAGGCGACGTTTGCCTTCCACCTTGCCCATCATCTTTTGAAGCACCCGGCCTTCGACCAGGCACCCGGCAACCTGGCGGTTCCCGATCCGGCCTCGCCGCTGTTTCGCCAGATCGCCACCGGGGCGCATCCCGGAGTGCTGCACCTGACCCGCCCCTTGAACGACAAGACCAAGAGCTTCAAGACCGTCGTCACCGTCGACGAAATCCGCAAGGTCAGCCGCTTCCTGTCGCTGACGTCGCACGACGGCAGCTACCGGGTGGTGATCGTCGATCCGGCCGACGACATGAATGCCAATGCGGCCAATGCCTTGCTGAAGAATCTTGAGGAACCGCCGGCACGAACCCTGTTCATTCTCATCGTCCATGCGCCGGGCAGTCTGCTGCCGACGATCCGCTCGCGCTGCCAGGTGGTGCGGCTGACACCGCTCGACGCCAACGAGCTGATGGCGGTGCTGGAGACCGCGGAACCGCCGCCGCCGGACGATCCGGCCGCGCGAGCCGCGCTGGTCGAGCGGGCAGGGGGAAGCGCCCGCAGCGCGATCCTGTTGACGCAATATGGCGGGTTGGAGATCGCACAGACGCTCGATGGCCTGGTGGCGAAGGGAAAGAGCGATATTGGCGGCGCCTATCGCCTGGCCGAAGCCGTCGCGGGCCGAGATCAGGCGATCCAGTTCGACATCTTCAACCGCCGGGCACTGGACCTTCTGTCAGACGCGGCAAGCCAGGCGGCGCTGGCCGGCGACCTTGCGCGGGCCAAGACACTGTCGGACAGCTGGCATGAGGCGCTGGACGCCATATCGGAAACCGATACCTACAATCTCGACAAGAAGCAGCATGCCTTGACCATGATCGATCGACTGAATTCGGCTATGCGCGTGTGACGGTCATCTGGGGCGGCAATCGCCACCCGTTGGCAGCCGTTGGACCGGATCGCGGCCGGGCTATTCAGATCGTCATCCGCGCCGGCTTGCTCGCGGCACCGTTGAGCGCGGCATCATATTTGGCGCGATTGGCCCAATAGATCGTGGCGAACAGCAGCGCCTGGTCGCGGAAAGGAATGTGGTCCACGGCATCGCTGGCGGCCTCGGCTTCGATCCAGTCGACATGGAAGTCGGCGGCCCCCTTCCTGTCGCCGCCATGTGCCATCTGCTGGAACCGATGCATATGGTCCTCGATGTCGGGATAGCGGTCGGCCCAGACGATCGACCATTGCCGGTTCTGCATGGTGAATTTGCGGATCCAGCGCTCGCTCAGGTCCATGTCGCCTTCGGGCTTCGAGTACATGACGTTTCGCCGCGCTTCGAGCAGCGTGTTGGTGGCGACGACTTCGTTCTCGCGCCATAGAAGCCGCATGGCCGGATCATTGAGAAACCGGTCCGCATAAATGGGATGCGGAAACGCGCTTTCCCTCAGTCCATCGATCTTGAAATAGACCAGCAGTTCGGAAGCGACGCTCGCTTCCAGCTCGTTGCGCTCCATCTTGCCGTGGAACGCCTCGAACCCGATGCCCGGTATGAAGGGCATGTGCGCGGCGTGCCAGATTTCATGCAGAATGTAGAGATCCTCGACGGCCGCGGCGGCATAGTCGTCCCGGCGCATCGTCAGCCCCCACCAGGTGCAGAAGTGCGCGCGTTCCAGGCGGTCGTTGGTGGTCTCGCAGGTGAAGCGCGGCAGGCGGGCGTACTGATCGACGACGTCGTAGATGTAGCCGCCCTCGCGATGCGAGGATCGGAATGCATCCGTTTTCCAGTGAGCCAGGCAGTGGGCATGGACGTCATCGCGGGTGACCAGCGGGATTAGATGCTTCATGAAACCGGTCCAGGAGGGGCCATGCCGATCCGCTCCGCCATGCCTGGCGTGAGACACAGGCGGGGCCGAGCACCGATCGCGCCAGGGGCGCGGGTAAGGTAGGAGGCCATGTCCGAATCCCCGTCCGCCCCTGCCGATGCCTGGGCAAGAATGAAGACGTCCGCCGGCACCAGGGCGAGGCCGAGAGCCTGGCCGGCATGTTCTGCAGCGCCATGTTGAACCGCGCCGTAGCGGCGCGCCATGGCGAACACGTCAAACCGCTCCATCAGCCGGATTCCCAGTTGCAGCGACGTCAGGTTCTTGAACCATTGATTGCCGAACAGGCCGAGATTCTCCGATCGGCAAAACACACCGCCTATGCGGTCGTAATAGGTGCCGAACGGTTTGGACAGGCTGATCACCACGGCACTCACGCAAGGGGCGTCGGCGAGGATCGTTTCCGACGGTGGCTCGGCGGTTGCCCCGACATAGGTCAAATCCAAGACGACCTGGGCCGGGTTCGCGCGCCCGCTGAGCCGGCGAAGAAATGCGTTGGCTTCGGGCCATACCATTCCGTCAATGGCCGAGGGTTGGCTGAGACACAGCAGATGCTGGGGATCGATGGTGTCGGCCGTATCGCGCCAGTCGTGGCGGTCATATTCCGTCACCGGAATGCCGCAGGCTTCAGCATAGGCTCTGTAGCCCTCATACTCGCCACGAAAGATTGCAAGGCGAGGGGAGAACCCATCGAGGCGCGCGCGGTTGCCGTAATCGGCAATCAGGTGAAAAAGCGGCTCGCTTGCACCCGCGGTCGGATAGCTGAATGGAAAGTCAGCCGTGTTCAACGGCGCCATCGGCTTCGCCCAACCGAGCCAGGTGTCGAAGAACCGTTTGTGCAGCGCGTTCTGCTTTCCGGTCCAGGCATGGCGAAACTGATCGAGATAGGCCGCACGGACCAGGTCCGGGCCATTTCCGGTATTGTTGCCGAGCAATTCGGCCTTTACCGCCTCGATCTCGGGGGTGACGAGGGCGTAGACGGTTTTGCTCGCGCCGGCCTGGCGCAAGCGCAGATCGAGATTCGGTCGCGGATCATATTGTGTGGTCGTGGCCATGCGGATCTGCCTTTGCCCGTCACGACCCTAAGGGAACGTGGCCCGACTTTGCAACGGCCTGCCGCCAGACCATGGTGATGAATGCGCAGGTCAGGCAAGCGGTCTGGACTTGGCATGAGGCCCTGGACGTTATATCTGAGGCCGACACCCTGCAATCTCGACAAGAAGCAGCACGCCCCGACCATGACCGACCGCCTGAATTCTGCAATGCGAATGTGACGGCCTTTTTTGGTGCATGCCGTTGCCCCCAAAACCGGGGCAGCTTTTGGGCGGCATGCATTGGTCTCGGGATGGCAATCGCCATTCCGATGCGATATCCACCGCCACGGCTCCCATTCAGACATTCATGACGGTTCATTCATGTCACGCAACACATTCTACATCACGACCGCGATTTCCTATCCGAACGGCAAGCCGCATATCGGCCATGCCTACGAGCTGATCGCCACCGACGCGCTTGCCCGCTTCCAGCGGCTTGACGGCAAGCAGGTCTTCTTCCTCACCGGCACCGACGAGCACGGCATCAAGATGCTGCAGACGGCCAAGCGCGAAGGCATTTCGGCGCGCGAACTGGCCGACCGCAACTCGGCTGAGTTCAAGCGCATGGCGACCGCGCTCAACGCCTCTAACGACGATTTCATCCGCACCACCGAGGAGCGGCATTACGCGGCTTCGCAGGCGATCTGGAAGGCGATGGCCGCCAATGGCGACGTCTACAAAGGCGGCTATGCCGGCTGGTACTCGGTGCGCGACGAAGCCTATTACGGCGAGGAGGAGACCGAGGTCCGTCCCGACAATGTCCGCTACGGGCCGCAGGGAACGCCGGTCGAATGGGTCGAGGAAGAGAGCTACTTCTTCCGGCTGTCGGCCTATCAGGACAAGCTCATTGCGCTTTACGAAGGCCAGCCCGACTTCATTGGCCCGGCCGAGCGACGCAACGAGGTGATGAGCTTCGTCAAGTCGGGACTGAAGGACCTGTCGATCTCGCGCACCACATTCGACTGGGGCGTGCCGGTACCTGGCGACGAAAAGCATGTCATGTATGTGTGGGTCGACGCGCTGACCAACTACATCACCGGCGTCGGCTATCCCGATGAAAAGGCTGATAATTGGCGTTTTTGGCCGGCCGATGCGCACATCATCGGCAAGGACATTGTGCGCTTCCACGCGGTTTATTGGCCGGCCTTTTTGATGTCGGCCGGCATTCCGCTGCCGAAGCGTGTCTTCGGCCACGGCTTCCTGTTCAACCGCGGCGAGAAGATGTCGAAATCGGTCGGCAACGTCATCGACCCGTTCACCATGGTCGACCATTACGGCCTCGACCAGGTGCGCTACTTCTTCCTGCGCGAAGTGCCGTTCGGGCAGGACGGCAGCTACAGCCATGAAGCGATCGTCAACCGCACCAATGCGGATCTGGCCAATGGTCTCGGCAATCTGGCGCAGCGCTCGCTGTCGATGATCGCCAAGAATTGCGGCGGCGTGGTGCCGAAGCGCGGCGATATGGCGGAAGCCGACAAGGTGATCCTGGATCAGGCGATCGACGCCCTCGTCACCGCGCGCAAGGCAATGGCTGAGCAAGGCATCCATCTGGCACTGGCGGCGATCTTCGGCGTGGTTGCGGAAGCGGACCGGTATTTCGCCGGGCAGGAACCCTGGGCGCTCAAGAAAACCAATCCGGAGCGCATGGAAACGGTGCTGTGGACGACGGCCGAAGTGGTCCGGCGCGTGGCGGTTCTATGCCAGCCCTTCATTCCGGGCTCGGCCGGCAAGCTGCTCGACCTCCTGGCGGTGCCGGCGGACAGCCGCGATTTCGTGCATGTCCACGCCGACCATGCGCTTGTGTCCGGCACGCAGCTGCCTGCGCCGGAGGGCGTGTTTCCGCGCTATGTCGAACAGACGGACGCGAACGCCTGATGCTCGTCGACAGCCATTGTCATCTGGACTTTCCGGACTTTGCCGAGGAGCGGGCGGCCATTGTCGCCCGCGCCAAGGCGGCCGGTGTCGGCCGCATGGTGACGATCTCCACGCGCGTGAAGCGGTTTCAGCAAATCCTTGAGATCGCGGAGACTTTCGACGAAGTCTATTGCTCTGTCGGTACCCATCCGCACAATGCCGCCGAGGAGCTCGACGTCACCACGGCCGACCTTGTCCGCCTGTCTGCTCACCCGAAGGTGGTGGCGATCGGTGAAGCGGGGCTCGATTTTTTCTACGACAAGGCACCTCACGAGGCGCAGGCGCAGGGTTTTCGCGCTCATATCGCCGCAGCCCGCGAGACCGGGCTGCCTCTCGTCATCCACTCGCGCGATGCCGACGATGACATGGCCGCCATTCTCGAGGACGAGACGGGGAAGGGCGCCTTCCCGTTCATCCTGCATTGCTTTTCGTCGGGACGGCGGCTCGCCGAAATTGGCGTGTCGTTAGGCGGCTATGTGTCGTTCTCGGGCATCCTGACTTTCAAGAACTCAGCCGAATTGCGCGCCATCGCCGCCGATGTGCCGCATGACCGGCTGCTGGTCGAGACGGACGCGCCATATCTGGCGCCGGTACCGTTTCGCGGCAAGCGAAATGAGCCGGCCTATGTCGCGCAGACCGCCAAGGTGCTGGCTGATACAATTGGCATCAGCGAGGCTGAAATCGCAGCGTTGACGACCAACAATTTCTTTCGGCTGTTTGGAAAAATGCCACGCCCGGACCAGCGGGCGCCAGAGGCATGAGCGACCGGCTGCGCCTGACCATTCTCGGCTGTGGATCGTCGCCAGGCACGCCACGCATCACCGGCGACTGGGGCAATTGCGACCCCACCAATCCCAGGAACCGGCGCATGCGCACGGCCGCGCTTGTCGAGCGCATTGCCGCCGATGGCGGCCGCACCACGGTCGTCATCGACACCGGGCCGGATTTCCGCGAGCAGATGCTGATGGCTTCAGTCAGGCGCATCGATGGCGTGATCTACACGCATCCGCACGCCGACCACATCCACGGCATCGACGATTTGCGCGGCTATGTGCTGGAACAACGGCATCGCATCGCCATCCATGCCGACGAGCCGACCATGCTGCGGCTGCGCGAGGCGTTCGGCTATTGCTTCGAGACGCCGCCAGGCAGTTCCTATCCGCCGATCGTCGACGCCCACATCATCGACCATGCCAGGCCGGTTGTGATCGAAGGAGAGGGGGGTGCCCTCACCTTCGAGCCGCTGCCCCAGATCCATGGCGACATCATTTCGCTGGGTTTCCGCATCGGCGGGCTCGCCTACTGTCCCGATATCAGCGACTTTCCGGAAGCCACCGCAGAGCGGCTGCACGGTCTCGACATGCTGGTCATCGACGCGCTGCAATACCATACCCATCCCAGCCATCTGTCGCTTAGCCAGGCACTTACCTGGATCGAAAAGCTGGCGCCCAGAAATGCCGTGCTGACGCACATGCATGTGCCGCTGGATTACGCCACGGTGATGACCGAGACTCCCGACCACGTGGTGCCGGCCTATGATGGCATGGTGATCGAAATTCCTTACGAGTCAAAGCGATAGAGAAAGCTGCTCAGTCGGCTTATCCAGTCGCCGTTCGAACGTTGGGCGATGGGTTCGAGGTCGTGAAGTGCCGCTAGAGTGCCGTCCACGATGGTTGCCCGCCAAGGGCCGAAACCGCAGCAATTCCGGGGTTACGCCCCGTACGCTAGTTCCATAATCTATCTTATGCGACTTTTGTCGCAACGTGAAAGCGTCTCGAATCCATCTCGCAGCCCTGCCTTACAGACCTGCCTTCCGACGCAGACCGGCCCAAAAACTTCTGAGCGAATTCGCGGATGAGACAGGTGCACGCTCCACGCCGCGGTATTCGATCCTGTCGCGACCGACCGTTTCGTCATTCCAGACCAACTCAAAGGCGATGCCTTTGAGCCCGAGTTCTCCGATCTGACGCACGATGGTGTCTTGCAGATAGATATTGGATACTCGCACGCCATCGGCACGCTCCGGCAATTTGAATATCTCGGCCCCGCCGATAGCCTCCGCCCGAAGGACGAGGTTTTCGATCGTCATGATGCCGCCATCGTCAAAGCGGACGATTCTTGAACGCTCTTCGTCCAGCGCATCGACCACAGTGGTGACGTTGAAGAGCCATATGGGCTCGTCACCACGAAGCGACAGGAATTCGCCATACCGTTCGAGAATCGGCCGTAGCGACTTCAACGCCGTGGCCCTCAGAATGAGCACATGCTCGCCAAGCCAGGGAAAATCCGAATATAACCGGGATGTTCCGTCTTCTTGCTCGTGCAGGAATTTCATCCGGGGCGAACGCCATCGCTTCTGGCTCCGGCCGCCGAGGGTCGCGAATAGCCGGTAGTCGTCGGTTTGTTCGGGAAGAACCCATTCCTGCCCCTCCACTACACTCGGAACATAGATCTTCACCCGACCTCCCGACCCTCGCACGCTTCCAGGCAGTGAAGCCCCCCTAACGCTGCGCACAGCGGCCTCGCAGCGGATTTTCGAGCACGCCGCCGATACCGACGCGTCGATCGAGACTATACATCCGTTTTGCGGACCGCCCGCACCCAACATATCACTGTAGATGACGCGGCGGTGCCGCGCGATGCTCTGTTCCTGTATCCGGGTCGGATCAGCGCACCTCCGCCGGTCGCAGGATGCGATGGATCTGGATGCGCTCGATGGAATCCGGCATACAAAGCAACTACCTGCCCCAATCCGTTCATCACGCGTCGGCGGGACTGAAGGCCATCAGAATGACCACTCGATCTTCCTTTCTAGGCTTGCCCGATCGCCTCGCCGATGGCACGGTGCCCCGCGCGGTAATCTTCGGAACTGGTCACGGCAGCACCTATCCCGGCAAAGACAGCAATGGTCACGCCTTGACCTTGAGATCCTTAATGAGCGTCACGGAATCTCCGTCACTCAGAGGTGTGCCGTTGCTGTCTTTGACCTTCATGGTTTCACTTCCTGCCTTTGTGCATTCAGCCCGTTGAGGAGATCGGCGAGTTCCTCGGCATCGGGTCGGTTCATTCCAACGATGGTCCGACTCCCCATCTCGGCGGGCCGCCCGGTCCGAGCATCATTGACGGCCCAGGTGCCAGTCGGCTCCTGAAAAGGTTCGTAACGATGAGTCATTGGCACAGGATAGTCGCCAAGGCTCTCCCTGCCAAGATCAAATCATTATTTTTTCGCCCTGTATTGATGTTTTATGCATCAATGATACGATAGAGGATATCATTTCTCATACCAAGACGATGATTCCTCGATGATCACGGCTTCCCAGCTTCGCGCCGCTCGCGCCCTTCTCAACATCGACCAGAAAACCCTGGCGGAAATGGCAGGCGTCTCGCTGCCAACGATCCAACGAATGGAGGCCAGCCAAGGCAATGTGCGAGGCGTTGTCGACAGTTTGATGAAAGTGATCAACGCGCTGAACCGCGCCGGCGTTGAACTTCTCAGCGAACATATGCGCAGCGACGATGGAGGTCGTGGCGTGAGGTTCCGGCATCCGGACACGCTATTGGGCAAGCCGAACTAGACCATACAAAGTGGACCTCCGGCGCCCGCGCAATCACCGTCTTTCGTCTCCTTTTCCTTCCAGAAACACCCAATGAGCCTCTCCCTGCACGTCAACTTGTGGTTCCGCTTTTCCACACGGAAAGGCAGGGTTCGCCCATGATCCTCTATCTGCGTCGGCTTGCCGGGAAGGAACGGAGCGACAGGACCGATCGACATCTCGCCCGTTTCCTGACCTTTGTCGCGGGGGCGGCCAATGCTGGAGGATTTCTGGCGGTCCAGCAGTATACGTCCCATATGTCAGGCATCGTTTCGTTGATGGCTGATCACTTGGCACTCGGCAACGTCGAGCTCGCGCTTTCCGGATTCGGAGCCTTGCTGTCGTTTGTCTCTGGCGCGGCCTGTTCAGCGATGCTGATCAATTGGGGGCGACGGCAGCATCTGCAGAGCGAATATGCGTTTCCGCTTGTCCTGGAAGCGATCTTGCTGATCTGTTTCGGCCTTCTCGGCGGCCATCTCGCGCGTCATGAAGCGCTTTTTGTACCAATGACGGTGATGCTGCTTTGCTTCATCATGGGGTTGCAGAACGCCATCATTACAAAGCTATCGGAAGCCAGAATCCGGACGACGCATATCACTGGCCTGGTGACGGACATGGGCATCGAACTCGGCAAGCTGCTTTATTGGAACATCTCAAGAAGTGACTCGGACGAGCTGTTCGTGAAGGCAGATCGAAGAAAGCTGAGACTGCTTGCATCGCTTGTCGCATTGTTCTTTGTCGGCGGTGTCATCGGCGCTGTGGGTTTCAAGCACATTGGCTTTGCAGCGACGCTGTTTCTCGCAGCCATTCTCCTCGTGCTGGCCTCCATGCCAGTCCTGGAAGATATCTCCGTTCGCATGAAGCAACTCTGGCAGTAGCTCAGCGGAGTTTTTGCACCTGCCCGGTCGCACCCCAAGGATTACGCTGTCTGTTGCGCTAGCGCCAAGGCCTGAACACCAATTGGCTGAGGTCATTTGCGATCTCGTCGGCTCCGACCGCCGGCGGTATCAACAATATTGGCTGGACGAGGTCCCGCACCTTACCCGCCATGACGAGCGCGTTGCGATCCGGAATACCGCGCGTGTCGAGCAGTCTCACGTTCTCCCAGATATTACTGAGTTTGGCAGCAACACGATCCGGCATGATGTCAAGGTCGTGTCGAGCATGAACGTTCCCGATCAGAATACCGGACGAGCTGAGACGCGTCTGCGCCAAGCCGAAGAATGTCTCGGCACACAAGTGGTCTGGAATGCGCCTCCCGGAATATGCGTCCAGAACAATCGCATCGTAGCGATGACGGCCGGCGCGCAGAAAATCCCGCCCGTCGGAGATGCAACAGCGAACTCCACGGGGTAGCCCAAAATATTTCTGGGCGATCTGGAAAGCCTTCGGGTTGATGTCGACGATCGTGACACGCACGCCAACCCTATCCAGCATCGTCCCCAGGCTGCCGCCGCCACAACCGATCATCAAGACATCGGACGCCTGCGCTTGCGCGAGGAGGCCAAAGATCGCGTGGATGTAGGGCACGACGCTGACGCCATTCGGATCGCACTCACTTTGATAGCAGCCACCTTGGCGATAAATGAACGAACCGGAGTCCTTGGCCCGCAGAACCTCGATGTTGCCGAAATCGGTATGATATTTCGCAACCCGGATCATGCCTTGTCACCACAGCTGAGTTCCTAAGTCCGCTGTACCGCCGGTTTCACGAACTTTCTTTCTGTCAGCACTCACGCGGAGCCCAGGGATTCCTCCCTCATCGCAGCAGGCTCCGCTTCCAGTTGCAGGGCAACCAATCGGCGAGGCTCAGCGCCTCCCAACTCGTATCTCCCAGTTTTCTACAACTTCGAGACAGATGCGTCACGCATCATTATTTGAATGCGCCGCATTTTAATATATGCTGCAGCGCTTAGAGATAATACGTCAAAGCTGATCGAAAAGGGGATGCGACCGTGATAACTGCTCCACAGTTGCGTGCCGCGAGGGCGCTCCTTGGCATCGACCAGCGCAGGCTTGCCGAATTATCAGGCCTTTCGGTGCCGACAATTCAACGTATGGAAGCCAGTGAGTCGATTATCCGAGGCAACGTCGATTCCCTCATGAAGCTGATTGGGGCTCTTGACCTTGCCGGCGTGGAATTGATTGCTGAAGGCGCCTCCAGCCAAATCGGTGGGCGCGGCGTGCGACTGAAAGCAGATTTTGATCCCGCCAAAATTCTGGGCGGGATCGATACGGACGCCAAACTCCCCGTGAGGAGCGTGGCGTGATTTCGAGCGCCGCGGTCCTCCTGTGGGGCGTTGCTGCGCTCTTGGGGACCGCGGTGCTTGCGGTTTCGGAAAGCCGTAGATCTGGCTCGGGAACACGCCTGATCTACGGCTTGACGCTAGGCATATCGGCGGCCGTGCTCCTGGTTCTCGCGAGCCGCATCGCCAATGATCCCGTCACCCCGTCGACTGCCGCGCTGCCTCTTGGGTTGCCATGGATTGGCGCTCATTTCCGCTTGGATGCGCTCTCGACTTTCTTCCTTGCCGTCGTCAATTTCGGCGGCGCCATGGCCAGTCTTTACGGCCTCGGCTACGGCAGGCACGAGTCCGCGCCGCATCGCGTGCTGCCGTTCTTCCCGGCCTTCCTTGCCGCAATGAACCTTGTCGTGATGGCAGACGACGCCTTCACCTTTCTGCTGTCCTGGGAATTCATGTCGCTCGCCTCCTGGGCGCTCGTCATGGCGCACCATCGCGAACAGGACAATGCGCGGGCGGGCTACATCTATCTCGTGATGGCGAGTTTCGGAACGCTCGCACTGCTGCTTGCGTTCGGTCTCCTGTCAGGCCCTGGCGGGAACTACACGTTCGAAGCGATGCGTGCCGCCTCCCCCACCCCGCTCGCCACCGCTTTCGTCCTGGCTCTTATGCTGCTGGGCGCAGGCTCCAAGGCTGGCCTCGTACCGCTGCATGTTTGGCTGCCACTCGCTCACCCGGCCGCGCCGAGCCACGTCTCGGCTCTGATGAGCGGCGTCATGACCAAGGTCGCCGTCTATGGCTTCATACGCGTTATTTTCGACCTCCTCGGCGAGCCGGCATGGTGGTCAGGCGTTGTTGTGCTTTTCCTCGGCGGCCTGACGGCGGTTCTCGGCATCCTCTACGCGCTGATGGAAAAGGACCTGAAGCGGCTGCTTGCCTATAGCACCATTGAAAATGTCGGCGTCATCTTCGTGAGCCTTGGCCTTGCGCTAGCATTCAGGGCGAATGCCATGCCATCGGCCGCGGCGCTGGCGCTCACCGCCGCGCTGTTCCACGTCCTCAATCATTCCTTCTTCAAGAGCCTGCTGTTTTTTGGCGCGGGCGCCGTGCTGACGGCAACCGGTGAGCGTGACATGGAGAAGCTGGGCGGCCTCATCCATCGCATGCCCCTTACAAGTTTTGCCTTTCTCGTCGGCTGCGTCGCGATCTCGGCTCTTCCACCCTTCAACGGGTTCGTCTCCGAATGGCTAGCCTTCCAGGCCATATTGCAGAGCCCCGACCTGCCAGAATGGGGACTGAAGGTCATGGTGCCCGCCGTCGGTGGTCTGCTGGCACTCTCGGCGGCGCTGGCCGCGGCCTGCTTCGTGAAGGCGTTCGGGATCACATTCCTCGGCAGGCCGCGCTCGGCCGCGGTGGAACCGGCGCACGAGGTCGACCGCTACTCGCTGACTGCAATGTTCAGCCTCGCGGCCCTGTGTCTGCTTGCCGGCATCGTTCCAGGTCTTGTAATAGACGGCCTATCATCGGTGACTCTCCCGCTGATTGGCAGCCGGATGCCCGTGCAAATGGCGCAGCCCTGGCTGTCGATCGTGCCGATTGCGACAAGCCGCAGTTCCTACAACGGCCTGCTGGTGTTTCTGTTCATCGCGTTTTCAGCAGCCGCAGCAGCATATGCCATCCACCGTTTCGCGTCGCATGCAATCCGTCGGGGTCCTGCCTGGGGTTGTGGCTTCGCGGATGTGACCCCAAGCTCGCAATACACGGCCGTCAGCTTCGCACAGCCTATCCGCCGCGTCTTCGGCACGTTCGCTTTCCGTGCGAGGGAAACCGTCGAAATGCCGCCCCCCGGCCAAACCGGTCCGGCTCGCCTGGATGTCGAAATGCATGATGTGATCTGGGAGACGCTGTATCTGCCCATCGGCAAGGCCCTCGACTTTGCGACCGACCACCTGAACCATCTCCAGTTCCTGACGATCAGGCGCTACCTGACCCTCGTCTTTCTCTTTCTCGTTGTCTTGCTCCTGGTGCTCGCACTATGGCCCTGATCCTTGAGTTGGCCGTTCAGGGCGCACAGATGATCCTGGTGCTTTTACTGGCGCCACTCCTGACTGGCTTCGTGCGCAAGGTGAAGGCGAGACTTCTGCGGCGCCAGGGTCCCTCTCTCGTCCAGCCCTATCGCGACCTCCTACGGCTCATGCGCAAGGAGGTCGTCCTGGCGGATAACGCCTCCTGGCTGTTTCGCGTGACGCCCTATCTGATCTTCGCCACGACCTGGGTCGCGGCTGCGCTCATCCCGACATTCGCTACCGGGCTCACCTTCAGTTGGACTGCGGATCTCATAGCCATCGTTGCACTGCTTGGGAGCGCTCGGTTCTTCCTGGCGCTGGCGGGGATGGACGTCGGCACCAGCTTTGGCGGCATAGGTTCGAGCCGCGAGGTCATGATCGCTTCCCTGGCCGAGCCCGCAATGCTTCTGATCGTGTTCAGCCTGGCGCTTGTTGCCGGAGCGACGCAGCTGTCCACGGTCGCCGCCTTCATGGGCTCGCCGCAAGTTGGGCTGCGGGTATCGCTCGGGATGTCCCTCATCGCCCTGGTGATGGTGGCGGTCGCCGAAAACGCCCGCATACCAGTGGACAACCCATCGACCCATCTGGAACTCACCATGGTTCACGAGGCGATGGTGCTGGAATATTCAGGTCGCCATCTGGCGATGATCGAGTTCGCGGCCTTCCTCAAGCTCCTGCTCTATATGTCGCTGATTTGCTGCGTCTTCCTACCTTGGGGACAGGCGACCGCCGAGGCAGGACCGGAATCCCTTGCTCCAGGTGTCGTTGCCTATATCGGCAAGCTTGCCGTCTGCGGCATTCTGCTCGCCGTGTTTGAGACTGCCATCGCCAAGATGCGCGTCTTCCGCGTCCCGGATTTTTTGGGCGCCGCACTCATGCTGGCGCTGCTCGGCACGCTCCTGCTGTTCGTCTCGCGGAGTCTGTGATGAACGGTCTCACCTTCGACATCGCTCATTTGCTCGCCGGCGGCCTGGTGCTGGTCAGCTTCATGATGCTCTATCAGGATCGCCTTTTCGCGCTGATCAACGTCTTTGCGCTGCATGCCGTCGTGCTTGCGCTGTCGGTAGCCTGGCAGGCATACATTCAGGACGCCCATCATCTCTACGTCACCGCGGCGATCGCTCTCGTTTTCAAGGCGATCGTCATTCCCGTCGGGCTTCATCGCATCATCCAGCGGCTCGGTATCCATCGCGACATCGAGACAGCCGTCGGGATCGGTCCGACGATGCTTGGGGGAATAGGCCTGGTGGCCCTGTCCATGGTGTTGATGCTGCGCGTCACGCCCGAAGCTGACCCCCTCGCCCGCGAGGACCTGGCCTTCGCGCTGTCCATCATACTGCTGGGCCTTCTGGTGATGGTCACCCGCCGGAATGCCGTGAGCCAGGTTGTCGGATTCATGTCGCTCGAGAACGGTCTGGTCCTTGCCGCCACGGGGGCAAAGGGCATGCCGCTGGTCGTCGAGATAAGTGTCGCCTTCTCGATCCTAATCGCCTTCATCGTCATCGGGGTTTTCCTGTTCCGTATACGCGAGCGGTTCGACTCGGTGGATGTCGGCGCGCTCGACGATTACAGGGGAGAACACCGTTGACCGCGTTATCCCTCGATGCGGTGGCTGCCGTTTTGCTGATACCAGCCAGCGCGGCCGCACTTCTGGCGTCGCTGCCGAACTACCGGATATCGGCGGGCCTCAATGTCGGCGCGAGCTTGCTGACCTTGCTCGCCGCGGTGTCGCTCTTCGTCACGGATCGGCCGCTGCCGGGCCAATACCTGCTCGTCGACGATCTCAATATCGTCTTCATCGTGCTCAACGCATTCGTCGGTTTCACGACGAGTGTCTTCAGCGCCTCCTACATTGCGCACGAGCTCGAGACAGGGCGGCTGACCGTACCAAACTTGCGATTTTATCACGCTATGTACCAGATCATGATGTTCGGCATGAACCTGGCGTTCGTGTCGAACAATATCGGCCTGATGTGGGTGGCGGTGGAGCTTGCTACACTGACCACCGTGCTCATGGTCGGGATCTACCGCACGCACGAAGCGCTGGAAGCCGCCTGGAAATATTTCATTCTGGGAAGCGTCGGCATCGCGCTTGCGCTCTTCGGTACCATCCTCGTCTATATGGCCGCCCAGCCGGTTGTCGGCGAGGGCACGAATGCCATGGTCTGGACGGTGCTCATCGAGCATGCGGCGCGCTTCGACCCGGCCTTGCTGAATGTCGCCTTCGTTTTCCTGCTGCTCGGCTACGGTACGAAGGTTGGCCTTGCGCCCTTGCATGCCTGGCTGCCGGATGCGCACGCGGAAGGCCCGACGCCGATTTCCGCGGTGCTGTCAGGCCTGCTGTTGAACGTCGCGCTCTATGCAGTGCTGCGCTTCAAGCTGCTGCTTGCGGCTAGCCCCGAAGCGATCGCGCCTGGGCCATTGATGATCACGATGGGGCTGACGTCGCTTGTTTTCGCGGCCTTCATGCTCTACCGCCGTCGCGACATCAAACGTCTGTTCGCGTACTCTTCGATCGAGCACATGGGCATCATCGTGTTCGCTTTCGGCATGGGTGGCCCGCTCGCCAATTTTGCCGGTCTGCTGCACATGGTCATGCACAGCCTGACCAAGTCGGCGATCTTTTTTACGGTAGGCCACATTGCCCAGGTCAAGGGAACACAGAATATAGCCGAGATCCGGGGGCTGACGGAGACGCATCCGGGGCTCGGCTGGGCGCTCGTCATCGGGGTCGTTGCCATTGCCGGCCTCCCTCCGCTCGGCATCTTCATGAGCGAATTCCTGGTAGTGAGCTCGACATTCGCCAGACACCCTCTCTTGGCGATGCCGTTGGTGTTCGGGATTCTGCTCGCTTTTGGAGCCCTGCTGCTCCGACTGACCGGTGTCGCTTTCGGCGAACCGCGCGGCAGCACCGCACCCGCCGAGGCGTCCTATATACCGATGTATTCCCACTTGGCGCTGGTATTTGCCGCCGGCATCTATCTGCCGCCATCGCTGGTCACATGGTTCCAGCATGTCGCAAGTATCCTGGGATGAGAAAAAAAACCGTGCCCGAGCTGATCGATCTCATACTTGATGGCCGACGTGTAAAAAAGCATCTCCCCTGGCCACGCGCCGTGGTGCCCCCCCAAATATGGAACTTTGCTGTTGAAAAGCTGGTCGTGAGTCACTGGAGCTTGCTCGGTCTTTGGGGTGAGCCAAGCGTCGTCCACATGGCGCTTCTTGACGAAACGGCCGGGAACATCGGCGTTATCAGCCTGAAATGCCCGGACGGCCGCTACCCATCGGTCGGTCGGCTGCATCCGCCGGCATTGCGTCTCGAACGTGCGGCCGCTGACCTTTTCGGCCTCTTGCCACAAGGCGCGCCTGATACGCGACCGTGGCTTGATCATGGCCACTGGGGTGTCAGCTATCCATTGAATACCCACGTCCGGACGTCTGCTGCAACGGTGTCCCCGTACCCTTTCCTGTCAGCCGAGGGGGAAAGCCTGCATCAGATCCCGGTCGGGCCCGTGCATGCCGGCATCATCGAGCCAGGGCATTTTCGATTTACAGCGAGCGGCGAAACGGTCGTCCGGCTGGAGGAGCGCCTCGGATACACGCACAAGGGCATAGAAGGCTTGATGGCGGGGTCCGATATCGACCGTGCAGCCAAACTGGCGGGCAGGACCTCTGGCGACAGCACCGTGGCGTATTCACTGGCTTTTGCCCGCGCGGTCGAAACGGCGCTGGGTGTCGAGATTCCCTCACGAGCAATCTGGTTGAGAGCGCTCATGGCCGAGTTGGAGCGCCTGGCCAACCATCTGGGCGACATCGGAGCCATTTGCAATGACGCCGCCTTCGCCCTGATGCATGCCCACTGCGGAGTGCTGCGTGAGCGTGTGTTGCGGGCAAGCGATATAGCCTTCGGCCATCGTTTGATGCGCGACCGCATCGTGCCGGGAGGGGTGGCAAGCTTCCTCAGCGATGAGGGGGCGACAGCGGTCAGGTCTCTGATCGCAGAGATCAGGCGGCGGTTTCCCGCACTGGTCGAACTCTACGACAACACGGCGTCGCTCCAGGATCGGACAGTCGCAACTGGCCGGCTGAAGGTGGAGCTTGCTCGCCAATATCGTGCTGGAGGGTATGTCGGGCGGGCCTCCGGCCGGGACTTCGATGCCCGCCGCAATGTCGCCTATCCACCCTATGACAAGCTCGCCTTCGATGTGCCTGTCCTCCAGGAGGGCGATGTGAACGCCCGTGTCTGGATTCGTATCCACGAGGTTGAACAGAGCCTATCCCTGGTCGAGCAAATCCTGGCACAACTGCCAGATGGGCCGATCCGTGTCGACTTCGCGCAGACAGGCGGGCCGCATGAAGGCATGGCGCTTGTCGAAGGTTTCCGGGGCGACATTCTGGCCTGGCTGCGCATCGGCAAGGGCGGCTTGGTGGAGCGCTGTCACCTGCGTGATCCGTCGTGGTTTCAATGGCCGCTTCTTGAGGCTGCGATCGAGGGAAACATCGTCGCCGACTTCCCGCTGTGCAACAAATCGTTCAACTGCTCCTATTCCGGCCACGATCTCTGAAGGCACGTCGTCATGCGCAAGCTTCTCTTCGAAAGCCTGATACGCCCCCCTCTCACCGAGCGTCCACCGGTGGCACGCGACTCGGCAGTCGAGGAATTGGCGCGTGCCCTCAACGGGTCCGCTCGCAAAAGGCTGGGGAGAAGCCTGGCCATTCGGGCTGTCGACGCCGGTTCCTGCAACGGTTGCGAACTCGAGATGCATGCGCTCAACAACGCTTTCTACGACATCGAGCGTTTTGGGATCCGGTTCGTCGCATCGCCGCGCCATGCCGATGTGCTGCTCGTCACGGGTCCGGTCACAAAAAACATGCG
The DNA here is from genome assembly GCF_004791165.1 of Mesorhizobium sp. M8A.F.Ca.ET.218.01.1.1. Classification (GTDB taxonomy): domain Bacteria; phylum Pseudomonadota; class Alphaproteobacteria; order Rhizobiales; family Rhizobiaceae; genus Mesorhizobium. The sequence goes on from NZ_SRUZ01000004.1 coordinate 534,468, forward strand.
CGAGGCATTGAAGCGGACATACGACGCAACTCCTAATCCCAAATGGGTGGTCGCGCTCGGAGATTGCGCGAAGAACGGCGGCTGTTTCGCCGGCGGCTATGCCGTGATGCGCGGAGTGTCGGAGGCGCTGCCCGTCGACCTGCATATTCCAGGCTGCCCACCGCCGCCCATCGAAATTCTGAAAGGCCTGCTCGCCTTGCTTGAGGGAGTGAGTTCAAAGGCTGGCGTTGCTCGAAGTTGACTATCGATGTGGAGGGCTCTTCCGCCACAAGGGGAGCAAAAGCCTCCAGGCCTAAAATGGCATCCCGACTAACCAGGTTTCGATGTGAAAACGGAGCCTTGAACGATCGCAGCGTGAAGCAGAAGCAGGGCAAACTGGTCGACGGGCTGCTGCAGATTGCAAGGGAGCAGGCCGAGATCAGGAAGTGATGAGCGCGCTGGACTGCATCAGCCAAGCGGGCAGGAACCATCACCCGACGGGCAGCTAGCTTCCGGTGTTCCTCACGGAACCGATGCCCTCCGCCGTGAACAGTCGGCGAGATAGCCGCGGCAGGCTTGAGTGCAACGCTCAGGCGTCCTAGTGGGCCTTACGAGTTGGCCGATCATCTGAAATGACAGTCCGCAAGCGCGCATGGTCAGACAGTGTCCATCTGATGGCGCAGCAGCCCCGCAACCTAACGCTGGACCCGTGCAGCATCATGTCAGACAGTGTATATCTAGGTGTTGAACCATTGAGTGTCATGTATTATACATTATCATTGATGGACAAAGGAAGCGACATATTTGCACGGCCGACTCTGCCAGTCGCCCTTTCACGAGGCTTGGTGGGCCGATGCCCTAACTGTGGTCAGGGGAAATTGTATCGCACCTACCTGAAGCAGGTGGAGCGTTGCGCAGTTTGTGGAGAACACTTTGGTGACATAGAATCTGACGATGCGGCGCCTTGGTTCACTATCCTCATTGCGGGCGTATTTGCAGCCCCCTTGTATTTCTTGTTCCAAGGGCTTCTTCTGTCATACTTCGCCGTCACAATGGTATTGATCTCTCTTATTATTGTAGCGCTGATACTGCTTTTGTTACCCCGCATAAAAGGCGCTTTGATCAGCGCGTTCTGGTTTTCGCGGCTTAAAAACGACGAGCCGGGATGATCCCTTTACTGATCACAATTGCCGTCTTTCCATACGCCGTCGCGTTGGTCGATGACTGTTTCAATGCGGAGCAGCGTAGCCTGGAGACCAAAATGTGATTAGCGCTTCGCAGATTCGCGCAGCCCGGGCATTGCTTGGAATCGACCAGAAACGCCTAGCTGAGCGTGCCGGCATTTCCCTGTCAGCCATCCAACGAATGGAGGCCGGCGAGAGCGATCTACCCGGCGCGTTTGACATGCAGAAGAACGTCGTAATCGCCCTCAGAGCAGCAGGGATCGAGCTGATTGGCGATCATGAGCGCAGTGGCGGCGGAGGCCGAGGCGTGCGCCTGGCGCATCCTGTCGGTCTGGCAGGCCGGACGCATTGATTGCCCCGACGGCGTCGTAAGGACGGCACCGATCAATCGGCGAGGTCTCGACCTGAGAAGCAGGAAAGATGAACACGTATCATCCAATGGGCCAATGAAGCGACGATACACAGAACATCAGGAGCCAACTGGTAGCTGGTCGGTCGGTTTGTTCGGGAAGAACCCATTCCTGCCCCTCCACTACACTCGGAACATAGATCTTCACCCGACCTCCTGACCCTCGTCCGCTCCAGGCAGTGAAGCCCACTAATGCCGCTCACCTCCTGAGGTCTTCGGCCTCGCAGCGGATTTTCGAACACGCCGCCGATACCGGCGCGTCGATCGAGACAATACATCCGTTTTGCGGACCGCCCGCACCAACATATCACTGTAGATGACGCGGCGGTGCCGCGCGATGCTCTCCATGTGTGTTCCTATATCCGGATCGGATCAGCGCAGCTTCGAGCAGGATGCGATGGATCTGGATGCGCTCGATGGAATCCGGCATACAAAGCAACCACCCTGCTCCAATCCACTCATCATGCGTCGGCGGGACTGAAGGCGATCAGAAATGACCACTCGATCTTCCTTTCTAGGCTTGCCCGATCGCCTCGCCGATGGCACGGCGCCCCGCGCGGTAATCTTCGGAGCTGGTCACGGCAGCACCTATCCCGGCAAAGACAGCAGCGGTCATGCCTTGGCCGCCGAGGCCATCCGCTTTGCGAGCCAGGGTGATGCCGCGCTCGTCGAGCACTGGGATTTCGATCTCGGCGGCCCGCTGTTCGACGGCAGGCCGATCTGCTGCGTCGACGCCGGCGACATCCTGACCATCATGCATGACAATGCCGGCAACCGTGCCCGGATCGAGGCGAAGACGCGCGAGATCCTGTCATCGCCGGCCGTGCCCATCCTGCTCGGCGGCGACGATTCCGTGGTCAGTCCCTTCCTCGCCGGCTTCGCGGATCACGGGCCTGTCTGGATCCTGCAGATCGACGCCCATATCGACTGGCGTGACGAAGTGCATGGCGAGCGCTACGGCTACTCCAGCCCGATGCGCCGGGCGAGCGAGATGGCGCATGTCGCCGGCATGGTGCAGGTCGGATTGCGCAGCGTCGGCAGCGCACGCCTCGCGGAAATCGAAGCGGCGCGGCACTATGGCAGCCGTTTCGTCACCGCCCGCGAGGTTCACGCCCTGGGTGTCGAAGCCGCCCTGCGCCATATTCCGGAAGGCGCGCGGGTCGTCGTCACCTTCGACTGCGACAGTCTCGACCCAGGCATCATGCCTGGCGTGGCCGCGCGTACGCCCGGCGGCCTCACCTATACGCAGATCATCGATCTCATCGCAGGCCTCGGCAAGCGGGCGAGGATCGCCGGATTCGATCTTGTGGAGCTCTATCCGCCAGCCGACATTGACGGCCTGTCGGCGCTCACCGCCGCGCGCCTTCTCATCAATGTGATCGGCGCCGTGGTCCGGCAGGTTTGAACCTCGACCTGATGTCGAATACGGCTCCGGTCCGCGGCTTGCCGGAACCTTACCGAGGCCCCTGCTCCAGCCTGATCCGGTAACTCAGCGAACGCTTCGCGCCCGGCGCGATCAGCATCAGGCCCGGCTTGTCGGTGAACTCGCCATCGAAATCCAGCGGGCTGGCAATGCCGTGCCAAGGCTCGATGCACAGGAACGGTGCGCCGCCAGGTTTGGACCAAATGCCCAGTTCTTGAAATCCCTGCCATGAGACCTCGATCGCCGGACCGCGATCGGCGCTGTAGCGAACGCTGCTGCTGGCCGGCTGGTCCAGGATCACGGCGTCCCCATCAAACAGCCGTTCGGACAGCTCGAGGATATTGCCTTTGACAGGCGTTGGCTGCGGCGTCGCGGTGAGCAGGCCATCCTTCAGCCGGCGGATCGGAGCGCGCTCTGCTTCGGCGAACGTCAGGCGATAGGCGTCCTTGGCTACATCGGGCAGAAGCGGCCAGTTGAATGCCGGATGCGCCCCGATCGAGGCCGGCAACGGGTCGTCGCCAGTGTTGGTGACCTCTAATCCTATGTCGAGCTGCCCCTCGCCCAGCGTATAGGTCACGGCCAGGCGAAATGCGAACGGGTAGTGCGTTCGGGTTTCCATGTCATCGGTGAGCACCAGCGTGCAGGACCGGGGCCCCCTCTCCGCCCACGCAAAAGGCTTATCGCGCGCGAAGCCGTGCTGCGTCATCGGATAGGTCTGGCCGCGATGGCGCAGCTGATCGCCCTTCAGCCGGCCGACGATCGGAAACAGCACCGGCGAATGGCGTCGCCAGGCCGGTCCGGCCTGCCACAGGAACTCAAATCCTCGTGCATCCCGCAGCGAAACCAGTTCCGCGCCATCCGCGACGATGGTTGCCGATATGCCGTCACCGTCGAGCGTCAGGCTGTCCTGTCCCATATGTCCTCGCGGTTTGTCTGGTGTGGCCAGCAGGCTAGCAAATGGCCGGGCTCGAACTCAAGGCCGCCGACCCATTTGCATTTATGAACATCGACGGCGCCGCGGGCCAAGCGTCGTCTCGAATGAAAAAGTGGCCTGAGGTTTCCTCCGGCCACGGCAGAATGCCAGGTGTTGCCTGCTACGGTTCGGACTATTCCCGCTCGCCGGTGAAATTCAGCAGCAGCTGGAAGATGTTGACGAAATTCAGATAGAGCGAGAACGCACCGAAGACGGCGAGCTTCTGCCGCGACTCCGCATCGAAATTCTCCGCATACTGCTCCTTGATCGTCTGCGTATCCCAGGCGGTCAGGCCGATGAACACGGCGATGCCGATCACCGAGATGGCGAACTGCAGCGCGGTCGAGCCGAGGAAAATGTTGACGATGCTGGCGATCACCACACCGATCAAGCCCATGATCAGGAAGGACGAGAACTGCGTCAGGTCGCGCCTGGTCGTGTAGCCGTAGAGGCTGGTGGCGCCGAACATGGTGGCGGCGATGAAGAAGGTGCGCGCGATGCTGGTTCCGGTGAAGACCAGGAACACCGAGGCCAGCGACAGGCCCATGACGGCACAGAAGGCCCAGAACATTGCCTGCGCGCTTGCCGCCGACATGGTCTGCATCTTGAACGAGAACAGCAGCACGAAAGCGAGCGGCGCCAGCATCACCACCCATTTCAGCGGGCTGGAAAAGATCGGCACGTAGAGAGCGGGCGTCGACGACACCAGCAAGGCGACAAGGCCCGTAACCACCAGGCCGAGGCCCATGTAATTGTAGACGCGCAGCATGTGCTGGCGCAGGCCCTCGTCGTAGACGGCTCCGGTCCGGGCGCCTGTGCCCACCCGGTATCCAAGATTGGGCGTATTCATTTTCAGGTCTCCTTTGTGGATCGGTCAGTAAAGCGTTCTGGCGAGCGTTTCGGCGGCGCGGTCGAGATCATGAACCTCGCTCTTCGCGACAACCGCGTAGGCGACATCGCCGATCTGGAAGTATGCCGAGGAGATATCGCCGGAGGGCGCGACGGTCGGTTTGACCACATCGAAAGTGCCCGGCCGGATTGCGAACAGCGACACCAGGCCCATCTCCTTCGTTTCAACAGCAATCTCGACACTCGGGCCGAAGCGCGACGGATAGATCTGCACGTCGCGGACTTTCCAGTCCGTCGGCAGCGATGGCATGACAATGGCGGTGGCGGCGCGGATCTCGCCGGCATTGTAATTGGGCGCCTCGGTCTGCGAGGGCATGTTCTCGCGCAGCAGCGTCGTCCTATGTGCCTGTACCGCCTCGTCGACATAGGCGGGCGGCTGCGGCGAAGCGACGACCTTTGTCACCGATATCGGCCCGATGATGCCGTTGGCCAGCCAGCCGGCGGCAACGAAAGCAGCAACCGCCGCCGCGCGTTGCAGCACGCCGAAGATACGGCCCCGGCCAAGTCCCCTCTCCAGCCGCCGTGCGGCATCGGCCGTTGCTGGCCGCGCCATGCCATCGGAGCCAGCCAACGCCACGCGCAGTTCGTCGCGGGTGCGCAGATCGGACATCACGCGCGCGGCCGCCGCCGGACGCGCGGCCAGGAAAGCCTCGACCTCGATGCGGCGGGTGACGTCGAGCTGGTCGTCGACATAGGCGTCGAGATCGGCGTCCGTAACCGGGTCGACAAGAGCGGTCATGAGTCGCCTCCCACGATCCTGAGATGATTTTTGCCACGGGCGGGCGCCTCTTCCATCTGGCGCAAAGCCGCGCGCGCCCTGCCGATACGCGACATCAGCGTGCCCAGCGGCACGCCGCTGGCATTTGCCGCCTGCTGGTAGGAGAGGCCCTCGATGGCGACCAGATGCAACGCCGAGCGCTGCTCTTCCGGCAGGCTGAAAAAGGCTTCGCGCACCTGCGCCAGGCGCACGGAATGTTCCTGCGGCGCCGGCGTGCTGCCGTCGGCCAGATATCCGGCCTGTTCCAGCCGCGCCGCTTCCGAACGGCGCGAACGCACGCGGTCGATGAAGGTGTTGTGGACGATCGACAGCAGCCATGCCCGCAGGTTTCCTCCCGAGCGGAAGGTGCCGCGCCGCTCATAGGCGCGCACCAGCGCGTCATGCACGAGATCCTCGGCCTCGACGCCGTCGCGCGTCAGCGAGCGCGCATAGCGCCGCAGCGACCCGAGCTGTCCTATGATGTCAAAGCGTGGCATCGACGGTTTCATGCCCTGTTTACGGAGCATGTGGGGACTTTAATCCCGCTGGCGCCATTTTTTCTTCGCTGGAGGATATGTCGGCGGCTGCCCTCACCTCGCTCAGTTGTCGTAGGCGCCCTCTGGTCCAAAGTGTTTTGCCGGTTTGGGAAGCGTTACGCCGCAGGCGCGGAGCATCCACCTGTGGCCATCGCTGCGAAAATCCGTGATGCTCAGCGGCTCGACGTCGATCTTCCAACTGGCGGCAAGCGGCGCGCCGAGAACATGCAGGATCGCGGCGCGGATGAAGCTGGCATGCGTCACTGCGATCGTGTGACCACGTTCGGCGATTAATCGATCCATCAATCCAGCCGCCCTTTGGGCAACCTCGGCCAGCGATTCGCCACCATGCGGGGCCGCATTCGGATCCGTGCGCCAGGCGCCGATCTCGTCGGGCTGTCGCGCCTCCACCTCGTCAAGGCTCTTGCCTGCCCATCGTCCGTAGTTCTGGTCCGCCAGCGTCGGATCGACAGATGCATCCAGCGATAGCGCCTGCGCGGTCTGACGGGCGCGAAGCGCCGGCGCTGTCCACACACGGTCGGCGCGACGCAGCGTCCCGCCCATCGCGTTTGCCAATGTCAGCGATCGTGGCTCCAGCGGTTCATCCGAAGGAAACGATCCTTTCCGGGTCGCCGCCGTGGCGCCGGCGCAGATCATGGTCAGACGGACGAGCATGGAGCATGCTTTCTCTGAAGTGGGTGGAAGCTGTACCAACAGTGCCGCCTTTCATGCCGGCGCACCGAAACCGCTGGTGAAACGTCGCCAATTTGCGTATCACTCCGCCGCGCCAACGGAACCATAATGATGTTCGAAGACCTGCAGCCAGCTCCCGCCGACAAGATTCTTGCGCTGATCGGCCTCTATCGCGCCGATCCACGCCCTGGCAAGGTCGACCTCGGCGTCGGCGTCTACAAGGATCGCGACGGCAAGACGCCGGTCATGCGCGCCGTGCGCGAGGCCGAGAAGCGGTTGCTGCAGGGACAGGATACCAAGACCTATCTCGGCCTTGCGGGCGATACCACTTTCAACACGGTGATGGCCAAGCTCGCCTTCGGTCCGGGTGCCGACCTGTCGCGTATCCGGGCAGCACAGGCGCCTGGCGGCTCCGGCGCGCTGCGGCTGGTGGCGGAACTGCTCAAGCGCACACGGTCGGACGCGACGGTCTGGGTCTCCGACCCGACCTGGCCGAACCACATGCCGGTGATGCGTGCCGCCGGCCTGCAGATCCGCGAATATCCCTATTTCGATGCGGCCTCGGGCGCGGTTCGTTTCGACGATATGCTGGCCGCGCTACGGGGCGCCAACAACGGCGACGTGGTGCTGCTGCATGGCTGCTGCCATAACCCGACCGGCGCCAATCTCGACGCGGCTCAGTGGGAGCGCGTCACGGATCTGGTCGTCGAGCGCGGCCTGCTGCCATTTGTCGACATCGCCTATCAGGGCTTTGGCGACGGCCTCGAGGCGGACGCGCTCGGCTTGCGGCTGTTGGCCGCGAAGGTGCCGGAAATGGTCGTGGCGTCGAGCTGTTCGAAGAATTTCGCCGTCTACCGCGACCGTGTCGGGGCGGCGATGGTGCTGGCCAGGGACGGCGCGCATGCCGACGTGGCGATGAGCCAGATGCTGTCGGCGGCGCGCGCCATGTATTCAATGCCGCCGGACCATGGCGCGGCCGCGGTGCGCATCGTGCTGGAAGACGCCGCGCTGCGTGCCGACTGGGAAGCCGAGCTCGAAGAGATGCGCCTGCGTATGCTGCGGCTTCGGGTCGCGTTCGCCGAGGCATTGCGCCGGCAATCCAATTCCGATCGCTTCGACTTCGTTGCCAGCCATCGCGGCATGTTCTCACGGCTTGGCCTCACGGAAGCGCAGGTCGAACGGCTGCGCGCCGAGCACGCCGTCTACATGGTCGGCGACAGCCGCATCAACGTGGCCGGCCTGCCCGAGGACGGCATGGATGACCTCGCCAAGGCGATCGTTTCCGTGCTGGACTGATGAAACGGGTACGGTGCAGCTGTGGACAAAGTCCCCTCGCCGGCTGACAGCGTTGGCCGCGCGGCGGTCGGCGCGATAGCATCCGCCGCATGACGCCATCGAAAGATATTTCACGCCTGATCGAGATCATGGCGGCATTGCGCGCGCCGAAGACCGGCTGTCCGTGGGACATCGAGCAGGATTTCTCCACCATCGCCCCTTATACGATCGAGGAAGCCTATGAGGTGGCGGACGCCATCGCGCGCGGCGATCTCGACGACCTGCGCGACGAACTCGGCGACCTCCTGCTGCAGGTCGTCTACCACGCGCAGATGGCGCAGGAGGCCGGAGAGTTCGCGTTTGGCGACGTGGTCCAGGCCATCACCACCAAGATGATCCGCCGCCATCCGCATGTCTTTGGCGACGAGAAGGCTCGCAGCGCCGGCATGGCCAAGGGCATGTGGGAGAAGATCAAGGCGCAGGAGAAGGCCGAGAAGCGGCAAGCCCGCCTCGCGCGTGGCCTCGACCCCGAGGATAATGGCAAAGGCTTCCTGGACAGTGTTCCGGTCGCCCTGCCCGCCTTGACGCGAGCGCTGAAACTTCAGGAAAAGGCTGCCCGTGTCGGCTTCGACTGGAGCGAGGCCGTTCCCATCCTGGACAAGATCGAGGAAGAGATCGGGGAGTTGCGCGAGGCTCTAGCCAAGGGCGAAACGGCTGACATCAAGGACGAGTTCGGCGACACGCTGTTTGCCGTCGTCAATCTCGGCCGTCACTTGAAGCTCGACTCGGAAGCGGCGCTTGCCGGCACCAACGAGAAATTCCGCTCACGCTTCCACTACGTCGAGCAGGCCGTGGAGAAATCCGGCGGCACGCTGGAGGAAGCGACCCTGGAGGAAATGGAAGCGCTCTGGCAGGAAGCGAAAACCGCGACGTAAGCCTATAGCTCGGCAATGCCGGGCGAAAAACCGCGATACACTTTTCCTGGAGTTGCTGCGCGTTAGCCGTTGTTCTTGCGCCGCAATCGGCTTTCGATCTCTTCGCGAGCGCTTTGCGTGGCCTTCAGTGAAATGGTGGCGCTGCCGTCGTCATTGTCGGTCCGCGAAACGACGTCACCATTGCGATAAAGCCAATCGACCACGCCAAACTGGGCCGGCTCGATCGTCACCGTCAGGTCTTGCAGCTCGCCGGCCATTCGCGTTTCGATGACCGCTTTCAGCACATCGATGCCTTCGCCTGATACCGCCGATACGGCGATTGGCGGTTCCTTGCTGCCGTCGGCGCCGTCGGCAAGCAGCCGGTGCCTGTTGCCTTCGTCCAGAAGGTCGATCTTGTTCCAGACTTCGATGACGCGCTTGGTGTCGCCGGCATCGACGCCGAGGTCGGCGAGGATGCGCTCGACATCCTCGGCCTGAGCCGCCGTATCGGGATCGGAAATGTCACGCAGATGGATGACGAGATCGGCCTCGACCACCTCTTCCAAGGTCGCGCGGAAAGCAGCGATCAGATGCGTCGGAAGGTCCGAAATGAAGCCCACCGTGTCGGAAAGTATAATCGGCGTGCCATGCGGCAGGCGTACGCGGCGCAGTGTCGGGTCAAGCGTGGCAAACAGCATGTCCTGCGCCAGCACCCCTGCCCCGGTCAGCTTGTTGAACAGCGTCGACTTGCCGGCATTGGTGTAGCCGACGATCGCCACCACCGGAAACGGCACCTTCTTGCGCTTGGCGCGATGCAGGTCGCGGGTGCGGCGCACGGTTTCCAGCTCGTGCTTCAGCTTTATGATCTTTTCCTGCAACTGACGCCGATCGGATTCGATCTGCGTTTCACCGGGGCCGCCGAGGAAGCCGGCACCGCCACGCTGACGCTCCAGATGGGTCCAGCTGCGCACCAGGCGGCCCTTCTGGTAGTTGAGATGGGCAAGCTCGACCTGCAGCGTACCTTCCTTGGTGCGCGCCCGCTCGCCGAAAATCTCCAGGATCAGGCCGGTGCGATCCAGCACCTTGGCGTTGAATTCCTTCTCGAGATTGCGCTGCTGCACCGGCGTCAGCGGATGGTCGACGATGACCACTTCCGCATGGCCCTCCTTGACGATTTCGGCGAATTCCTCGACCTTGCCGCTGCCCAGCAATGTCGCCGGACGCGGGTCGTTGACGGTCACGACGGCCGTATGGATCAGATCAAGATCGATGGCGCGGGCAAGGCCGACTGCTTCGTCGTGGCGCGCCTCGGCCGAGCGCGTCAGCCGGGGACGGCTCGTGTCATCGTCATTACGCGGTTGGCGGGTAAGCACCGGTACGATGACAACGGCCCGGGTCGGGGCTTCGGCCGCCCCGGGATGATGCGCTGGTTTTCCGCGAACCGTGCCGTCCGCGTCCTTCTCACGTGCCAATCAGGCGCCCTGGCTTTCCTCGCCATCGAACATCTGAACCGGCTGGCTCGGCATGATCGTGGAAATGGCGTGCTTGTAGACGAGCTGGGAGTGGCCGTCGCGGCGCAACAGGACGCAGAAATTGTCGAAGGAAGTGACCACGCCGGTCAGCTTCACGCCGTTGATGAGAAAGATGGTGAGCGGGTTCTTGCTCTTGCGAACTGAGTTCAGGAACAGGTCCTGAAGGTTTTGCGATCGTTCCGCCATTGTTTTTGTCTTTCGCCGATCCCCTTCGGTTTGCAGCCAATGCGCCAAATTAGCGGGCACATGTCAAGCGCGCAAACACCCTCTTGCCGTCAGTAACGACAAGCAGAACGAGATATATTGATGTTCATTCCACCTGTGCGGTTATCAGGCTGGACTTTTTTCCGCAATGTCAAAAAAGGCTTGCCGCAACGAAAGTGTTATTGAGCCGGGGTGTCCATTGGCTATGGGATCACCGTCAATGGCCACGATTGGCATGGCAATAGTCGTCGCCGAACTGATGAATGCTTCGCGAGCCGCCTTGGCCTCGGCGACAGAAAATCCACGCTCCTCGATCTTCAGGCCGAGCTTTGCGGCGACTTCGAACATGGTGGTGCGCGTGATGCCGCGCAGAATGCCATGTTCGGCCGGCCTGGTGACCAGAACGCCGTCCCTGGTAACGATCCAGGCATTCGACGAGCCGCCTTCCTTGACGTTGCCATCCGTGTCCACGAACCAGGCTTCCTGGGCGCCGGATTCCTTGGCCTTCTGCTTGGCCAATACATTGGGCAGCAGCCCGACGGTCTTGATGTCGACACGGTCCCAGCGGTTCTCCGGCACGGTAATGACCGCGATACCGGTCTCGGCTCGTTTCGTGCCGGCGGCAGGATCCGCCTTCCTGGCGGTCACCACCAAAGCCGGCTTCGTGTCCGCCGACGGAAAAACGAAATCGCGGCTGGCGACACCGCGCGTCACCTGAACATAGACCAGACCGTCGACGACATGATTGCGGTTGACCACCTCGCGCAGGATCAGCGGCAACACATTGCGTGTCACCGGCCAGGCGATCGACAGCTCGGTCAGCGAGCGGTTCAGCCGGGCAAGGTGGCGCGGCATGTCGACGATGAAGCCGCGCGCCACCTCGCAGACCTCGTAGACGCCGTCGGCGAACTGATAGCCGCGATCCTCGATATGCACGGAAGCGTCAGCATGAGCGACGTAGCGCCCGTTGACATAGGCAATGCGCGGCATTGGCGACCCCTGGAAAATTCTCGGGCTTTCTTATGCGATTCCGCCGCCGCCGTAACCGGCAAATGCTTGGCCCAGGCGCGGCTGATGGACGCCGCGTCAGACGCCCAGCGACTTCAGCTTGCGATGCAAGGCGGAACGCTCCATGCCGATGAACTCGGCCGTCTTCGAAATGTTGCCACCGAAACGGTTGATCTGGGCTATCAGATAGTCCTTTTCGAACTGTTCGCGCGCCTCGCGCAGCGGCAGCGCCATGATGTGCTGGTCCGACTGGTTCGGCGTGCGCGGCATGACGTCGCCGATTTCGGACGGCAGCAGATCGGCGGTGATCGGCGCGTCGACGTCCTCGCCGCGCGCCAGGATCATCAGCCGCTCGACATTGTTGCGCAGCTGGCGCACGTTGCCCGGCCAGTTGTGCGCCTGCAGCACGGCCAGCGCGTCATCGCCGATACGGCGCGGCTTGATGCCGGCCTGGCGGGCGATCTGCTTCATGAAATTGTCGACGAGATAGGGGATGTCCTCGCGCCGCTCGGCCAGCCCCGGCACCATGACCGGAACCACGGCGAGCCGGTGGTAAAGATCCTCGCGGAAACGCCCGTCGGCGATCATTGCCTCCAGGTTCTGCGAGGTCGAGGAAATGATGCGGACATCGACCTTGACCCGCTTCGTGCCGCCCACCCGCTCGAACTGCTGTTCGACCAGCACGCGCAAGATCTTGTTCTGCGTCTCGCGTGGCATGTCGGCCACTTCGTCGATGTAGAGAATGCCGCGATGGGCCTCCTCCAACGCTCCCACCTTGCGCTCGACCCCGTTCGATTCGGTGCCGAACAATTCGATCTCCATGCGCTCGGGCGTGATGTTGGCGGCGCTCAGCGTCACGAACGGCCCGCCCTTGCGGGTCGACAGCGTATGGATGGCGCGCGCCGCCAGTTCCTTGCCCGAACCGGAGGGGCCAACGATCATCACGCGGCTGTTGGTCGGCGCGACGCGCTCGATGGTCTGGCGCAACTGGCTCATCGCCGACGACATGCCGATCAGGTCGAAGGTCTCGCCGCTGCGCAGCTTGAGGTCGGAAACCTCGCGGCGCAATTTCGAGGTCTCGAGCGCGCGTTCGGCAATGAGGATCAGCCTGTCGGCCTTGAACGGCTTCTCGATGAAGTCATAAGCGCCGCGACGGATGGCGGAAACCGCCGTTTCGATGTTGCCATGGCCTGAAATCATCACCACGGGCAGGTTGGGGTGCATGGTCTTGATCTCGTCGAGCAACGCCAACCCGTCCAGGCGCGAACCCTGCAGCCAGATGTCCAGGAAGATCAGCCTCGGCGCTCGATCGGCGATGGCCGCCAGGGCGCTGTCGGCATCGAATGCCGTACGGGTTTCATGACCCTCGTCACTCAGGATGCCCGCGACGAGTTCACGGATGTCTTCCTCGTCATCGACGATGAGAATATCAGACGCCATTACCGACCTTTTCAGTTTCTCTTTCGTGGTCCGCCCTGCTTTCGCCGCGCGGCGGCGCGCCGGTCGCGGGCGGCAGGACGATGCTGATCATCGCGCCGCGCCCGCCATGGAAATCCGCGGGCGCGTCATGGAGTTCCAGCCTGCCGCCATGGTCCTCCACGATCTTCTTGACGATAGCGAGACCAAGCCCAGTGCCCTTTTCACGTGTGGTCATATAGGGCTCCAGCAAGCGTTGGCGATTCTCGCGCGGCAGGCCTTTGCCATTGTCGATGACGTCGATGCGAATCGCGCCATTCTGGCGGCCGGCTTGAATCCGGATTATGCCGTGCGAACCGTCCTTCTGTTCCAGCCCGTCGATCGCCTCGGCGGCATTCTTGATCACATTGCCGAAGGCCTGAGCCATCAACCGGCTGTCGAAAGTGCCCTTGAGCGGTTCGTTGCCGAATATCCGCTCGAAGGTGATGTCGGCACGGCTGACTTCGACCAGGAAAGAGGCCTCGCGCAGCGATTCGCGCAGGTCGATGGCTTTCATCTCGGGCTTTGGCATGCGCGCGAAGGCCGAGAACTCGTCGACCATGCGGCCGATGTCCTCCACCTGCCGGATGATGGTGTCGGTACACTGGTCGAAAACTTCGCGGTCTTCGGTGATGACCTTGCCGTAGCGGCGCTTGATACGCTCGGCGGAAAGCTGGATCGGGGTCAGCGGGTTCTTGATCTCGTGGGCGATGCGCCGCGCCACATCTGCCCAGGCGGACGAACGCTGGGCCTGAACCAGATCGGTGATGTCGTCCACCGTCACGACATAGGATTTTTCCTCCGAGCCGTCATCGCCTGCCTCGATGGTGACCTGCACGTTAAAGGTCCGCTCGGCGCCGGCTCGATAGAAAGTCACCTGCTCGCGATAGACAGGTTTGCCGGACTTGCGGCCGATCTCGAAGACACGGCCGACATGCGGGAGGACCGCGGAAAGGTTTTGCCCGAGCGCCGCGCTGGCGGAAATGGCCAGCATCGATTCGGCAGAACGGTTGACGATGGTGATGATGCCGTAAGGGTCGACGCCAATGACGCCGGCGGTGACACCGGCAAGCACGGCTTCGGAAAAACGCCGCCTCTCGTCGATCAGGTCCTTCGCCGACAGAATCTCGTTGCGCTGTGATTTGAGCTCCAGCAGCATCTTGTTGAATGTATCGCCAAGCGAGGCGACATCGCCATCGGATGGCCGCACCGGCACCGCAACGTCGAGATTGCCGGTCGCGACTTCGTCGGCAGCGCCGATCAGCTGACGGATTGGCCGCACCAGCCGGTCGGCAACAGCGATGCCGGTCCAGATCGCCGACAGGATGATGATCAAGGTGAGTGACAAATAGGGCAGCGCAAATGCCACTTGCGAGGTGCGCCTGTTATCCTCGAGATTGCGATACTCGTCGGTGTTGGACCTGACGATCTGCCGCGCCTTGATCACCTCGGGGTCGACAAGTCGGATAGTGTAGAGATAGAGGCCCTCGATCTCCCGCAGCTTGACGATGGCGCCCATGATGTTGCGCGTGCGCGGCTCGATCAACACCGGCTTGCCGTCTGTGGCGGTGGCAACCGCTCCTTCCGGCGGTTCCGGCATGGCGAAATCGGCATCGGTCTTGGCGCTCATGACGAAGGAGCCGTCGGGCTTGATCAGCGCGGCATGCGCCAACGAGCGGCCCACGGCTTCCTTGTTCATGAGGTCGAGAAAGCCGGTGCGATCGAGGCCGTAGAGCGTGCGGGACGAATCGAGATCATAGGCCATCGACAGCGTCGTGCCCTGCAGATTGCGGGCGTTCTCCTGCACATAGGCGTCGGCGATCGACAGTGAAGAATTGACGATCGTCTTGGTGCGAATCTCGAACCAGCGATCAAGGCCGATATCGAGCGTTATCGAGGCGATGATCGCCACCATGATGGCGGGAATGGCGGCAACCAGCGCGAACATGGCAACGATGCGCACATGCAGCCGAGAAGCCGCCTTGCCATGGCGGCGCGCCATGACGATGCGATGCACCTCCCGCCCGACCAACGCGATGAGAACGAGCACGAAGGCGGCGTTGAGCGCGATCAGCGCCCAGGTCGTCTTGGCGTCAGGCGCAATCGGCGTCGCTCCGACCAGGATGGCGAACGAGATAGCCGCCATGACCAGGGCACCGACGACCGCCACCACGCCGGGCAGGGCCAGCAGCCGGCGCCCGTCGCGCGCGCCAGGTTCGCTGAAAAGCGGTTTGTTGAGTACAGGTGCCTGCGGAGCCATGTCGCCGTCTAGAGCCAGTGATTGCGTCGGATCTATGCAATGCATTGTGGCGATTATGCAACAAGTGTGACAGCAGCGGGACTCTTTCCCCGTTCGGTCCCCTGAAAAGATCGTGTGCTTGGCGCGGGCTCAGGTCTGGCGGGAGGACTTGTAGACGTTGACGCCCAACTCGCGAATCTTCTTGCGCAGGGTATTGCGGTTGAGGCCCAAAAGCTCCGCGGCCTTGATCTGGTTGCCGCGGGTTGCCGTCATCGAAGCCAGCACCAAGGGATATTCGACCTCGGACAGAATGCGCTCGTAGAGACCGGCGGGCGGCAATTCGCCTGCAAAGGAGGCGAAATAGCGCTGCAGGAAGTGCTCCACCGCCTGGCCGATGGAAAGATCGTCGGGAATGAGGTTGCCGGCGCCCGGTACCACCGGGCGCTCGCCTGTCTTGAGTTCCGCCTCGATGATCTCGGCGGAGATCTCGTCCTGCGAATAAAGCGCGGCGAGCCTGCGAACGAGGTTTTCCAGCTCGCGCACATTGCCTGGCCAGGGATAGCGCTTCATCAGCTCGATGCCGCCGGAAGAGATGCGCTTGGTCTGCAGCCCCTCCATCTCGCCAAGCTTGAAGAAATGGCGCACCAGGTCGGGCACATCCTCGGAGCGTTCGCGCAGCGCCGGCAACCTGAGCGGCACGACGTTGAGACGGTAGAAGAGGTCCTCGCGGAAGAGGCCCTGGTTGATCAGCGTGCGCAGGTCCTTGTTGGTTGCGGCAACGATGCGCACATCGGTCTTGATCGGCGTGCGGCCGCCGACCGTCGTGTACTCGCCCTGCTGCAGGACGCGCAGCAGGCGCGTCTGCGCCTCCATCGGCATGTCGCCGATCTCGTCGAGGAACAGCGTGCCGCCCTCTGCCTGCTCGAAGCGGCCGGTCGAGCGGTTCTGCGCGCCGGTGAAGGCGCCCTTCTCGTGGCCGAACAATTCCGATTCGATGAGATCGCGCGGGATCGCCGCCATGTTGATGGCAACGAATGGACCGCCACGACGGCGTCCATATTCATGCAGCGCGCGCGCCACCAGTTCCTTGCCGGTGCCCGATTCGCCCGAGATCATCACCGTCAGGTCGGTCTGCATCATGCGCGCCAGCATGCGGTAGATGTCCTGCATGGCCGCCGAACGGCCGACCAGCGGCATCGTTTCGGGCTGCTCTTCCTGCCGGGCATCGATCTTGGGCCGCCGGGGCTCGGACAGCGCGCGGTTGACGATGTTGAGGAGTTCGGTCAGGTCGAAAGGCTTCGGCAGATATTCGTAGGCACCGGTTTCGGAAGCGCGGATCGCCGTCATGAAGGTGTTCTGGGCGCTCATGACGATGACAGGCAGTTCCGGCCGCGCCTTCTTGATGCGTGGCAGCATGTCGAAGGCGTTCTCGTCCGGCATCACGACGTCGGTGATGACGAGGTCACCCTCGCCAGCCGCCACCCAGCGCCACAGGGTCGAGGCGTTGGAAGTGACGCGCACCTCGTGACCGACACGCGAAAGGGCCTGATTGAGCACGGTGCGGATCGCCGCATCGTCATCGGCGACGAGAATGTTGCCGCGAACGGTCATTTGCGATCTCCTTCGCCGTCTTGATCGGCGCCTAGCGCCGTTTCCTTCCAGGCCGGCATCAGCACCCGGAACGTCGTTGCGCGCGGCGTCGAATCGCACTCGATGATGCCGCCATGTTCACCGACGATCTTGGCGACCAGCGCAAGCCCCAGCCCCGAGCCGTTCGGCTTGGTGGTGATGAAGGGATCGAACAGGATCGGCAGGATATCTTCCGAGACGCCCGAACCATTGTCGCGCACGCAGAACTCCAGCGGCAGCGATACGCGGTCCTGCGTGCCGGGAACCGAAACGCGAATGCCGGGCCGAAAGGCGGTGGACAGCACGATCTCGCCGTGGGGATCGCTACCGATCGCCTCGGCGGCGTTCTTGACCAGGTTGAGGAACACCTGGATCAGTTGATCGCGATTGGCGAACACTGGAGGCAATGATGGATCATAGTCCTCCAATATCTTGATTTTCTTCGCGAAACCGTTCTTTGCGATTGCTTTCACGTGATCGAGCACGACGTGGATGTTGACGGGATAGCGATCGATCGGCCGCTCGTCGGAAAACACCTCCATTCGATCGACCAGCGACACGATGCGGTCCGTCTCGTCGGTGATCAGCCGCGTCAGCGCGCGATCCTCATCGGAGGCGGACAGTTCGAGCAGCTGGGCCGCCCCCCTGATACCGGACAGCGGGTTCTTGATCTCATGCGCCAGCATCGCCGCCAGGCCGGTCACCGAGCGCGCCGCGCCCCGATGCGTCATCTGCCGGTCGATCTTGTCGGCCATCGACCGCTCCTGGAACATGACCACGACGGAGCCCGGAAATTCCGGCACCGGCGCGACGTAGAGATCGACGACCTTTTCGATGCCGAGGCGCGGTGACGAGACGTCGACCCGATATTCGTTGACGGGCGCGCGGCGCTCGCGCACCTGGTCGACCAGCGTCAGCAACGGGCTGCCGAAAGGTATGAGTTTGGACAAGGTGTTGCGCGCCAGCATGGTCGCGCTGGAGCGAAAGAAATCCTCGGCATCGGCGTTGGCGAAGATGATGAACCCTTCCTCGCTGATCATGATCACCGGGCGACGGATCGTATTCAGCACGATCTGGGCGGCATCCGCTATTTCGGTGCCTTGGCCAGCAGTGGCGGTCATGCGGCGCTCCGCAGGTTCATGGTTTGCGGATCGCGCGGAAACACATCGCGCAGCAAGGCAATGACGCGAGCGGGTTCGAACGCAGTCATTATCGCTTTTCTACTGTCGCCAGCGACACCCCTGGCATGTCGATCGAGATACCAGCCCAGATGCTTGCGCGCCTGGCGCAGGCCGCTCTCGATGCCGTAAAGCGCCAGCATGTCCTGGTAATGAGCAATGATATAGTCGGAGAGCGCCTGGCGGGTCTCGGGAACGCCGGGCGAAAATGTCCCGGCGGCGGCCGTAGCGATGCTGCCGGCGACCCACGGCGCGCCATAGTGGGCGCGGCCGACCATCACGGCGTCGGCGCCGGACTGTTCGAGAATGACCGAGGCTTCAGCCGGGGAGCAGACATCGCCATTGGCGACGACCGGGATGGAAACGGCCTCCTTGACGCGAGCAATGGCGCGCCAGTCCGCCTTGCCCTGGTAGAACTGGCAGCGTGTGCGGCCATGGACCGTGACCATCCTGACGCCAGCCTGCTCGGCACGGCGCGCAAGGACGGGAGCATTGAGTGCCGCCTCGTCCCAACCCAGCCGCATTTTGACCGTCACCGGCACCTTGACGGCGCCGACCACGGCCTCGATCAGCGAGAGCGCGTGGTCGAGGTCCAGCATCAATGCCGAGCCGGCATAGCCGCCGGTGACCTTCTTGGCCGGGCAGCCCATGTTGATGTCGATGATGTCGGCGCCTTCGCCGGCGGCGATCCGTGCGCCTTCGGCCATATGCATCGCCTCACGGCCGGCAAGCTGAACCATATGGACGGGCAGGCCGGAATGACGTATGCGCAGGTCGCAGCCAGCCCTGCCCTTGGCGAGTTCGCCGCTGGCAACCATTTCGGATACGACCAGGCCGGCGCCGTGCGAATGGGCGCGCTGCCTGAACGCCTCGTCCGTAATCCCGGACATCGGCGCGAGGAAGACGCGGTTGCGGATTCTCACGCCGCCGACGTCGAGAGGCGCGGCCAATCTGATCAAGTTAACCATGCACAAAAACCAAGCATGTCCATTCGTTGCACATTCTCTAGCCAGATCGAGAGAAATGTGCAACGCGGAATGACGCCACATTGAGGCGCAATTGGGAAAATGCTGGCCTTCGGCCTTGGCCGCGACTAGGACCGGACTGCATGACGGGCGCAACTGAAAATCAGGCTTCGGATCCGGGTGGCAAAGTCGCGGTGGTTATCGTCGCGGCCGGTCGCGGCGCGCGCGCCGGACAGACCGATGGCCCGAAGCAATATCAACGAATTGGCGGGCGCGCCGTCATCGCGCGCGTCATCGATATCTTTCTCGCGCACCCGCTCATCGGCCGGATCGTCGTGGCCATTCATGCGGAGGACCGCGAGCTTTTTCGGCAAGCCGTGGGCACCGATGCCGATCGGGTGACGGCAATCGCCGGAGGCGCGACCCGGCAGGATTCGGTTCGGCTCGGGCTGCAGGCGCTGAGAAGCTACGCGCCCGACAAGGTCCTCATTCACGACGCGGCGCGCCCCTTTGTCGACATGGATCTGATCGACCGCACCATCGCGGCGATCGGCGAACGCGAGGGCGCGCTTCCCGCCCTCCCCGTCGCCGACACGCTGAAACGCGAATCGGCCACCGGCACCGTCGGCGAAACAGTCCCCAGGAGCGGGCTGCACGCGGCGCAAACGCCGCAAGGCTTTCCCTTCCTCGCGATCATGACCATGCATGAGGAAGCCTACAACAGAGGCAAGACCGACTTTACCGACGACGCATCGATCGCCGAATGGATGCAAATGCCGGTAAAGCTCGTTCCCGGCTCGCCGGACAATGTCAAACTCACCTGGGCACGGGACATCGCCATGGCACACCAGCGGCTTTCCAGCGAACGGGCACACTTCCCCGATATCCGCACCGGCAATGGCTACGATGTCCATGCTTTCGAGCCCGGCGACCATGTCACGCTCTGTGGCGTCGCCATCCCGCATGACAGGAAATTGTCGGGCCATTCCGACGCCGATGTCGGCCTGCACGCTCTGACCGACGCGTTGCTCGCGACCTGCGGGGCCGGCGACATCGGCACGCACTTTCCGCCCTCCGATCCGCAGTGGAAAGGCGCCGCGTCGCGGATATTCGTCGAACATGCGGCAAGGCTTGTGCGCGAGCGCGGCGGGCGCATCGCCAATGCCGATATCACGCTGATCTGCGAGGCACCGCGCGTCGGCCCGCACCGCGAGGCGATGACGTCAGTCCTTTCGCAGATGCTGGGCATTTCCGCCGACCGCATCTCGGTCAAGGCGACGACCAACGAGAGGCTCGGCTTCGTCGGCCGCGAGGAAGGCATCGCGGCGATCGCCACTGCCAGCGTGGTGTTTCCCGGCGAGGTTCCGGAATGACCAACAGCGACCTGGCAATCGCCCTGTTTGAGGCCTGCCGCGAGCGCGGCATCATGCTGGCGACGGCGGAAAGCTGCACCGGGGGCATGATCATTGCCGCGCTGACCGACATTGCCGGCTCCTCCGCCGTGGTCGATCGCGGCTTCATCACCTATTCCAATGAGGCCAAGATGGACATGCTCGGCGTTCGCGTCACCACGCTCAACAGGCATGGCGCGGTGTCCCGCGAGACGGCGATCGAGATGGCAGCCGGTGCGCTTGCCCGATCGCGCGCAGGGTTGACCCTGGCGGTTACCGGGGTTGCGGGACCTGGCGGCGGTTCGGCAGAAAAACCGGTCGGCCTGGTGTGGTTCGGCGTCGGCCTGGCAGGCCAAACGGTGACCGCCGAACGCCAACTGTTTGCCGACAAGGGCCGTGCTTTCATCCGTGGCGAAACGGTCAGGCACGCGCTGGAGTTGGGTTTGAAGACCTTAGGGGGAGCAGAGTAGGCACGACCAAGACTGTAGATTGCAATCAGCCGATCCGCTAATCAGGACGATCTTCAAACGCCTGCTGAGAATAACATTTTGTAAGATAGTTACGACCAAATTCGTCAGGGAGATATTTCAGAAGTCGAAACTCAGTGATCAAATTTGCGAGGTCCTTCGAAACAGGGTTGAGCCCATTGTAGCCGGCTAACGCGACTTCATGGGATGAGAGCTGGCTACGAAATAGGTTGGCGTAACTTCGTTTTTCAGCAACGGTAAGTTGTTTGTCATTCCTGATACGGAACAAGACTGTATATAGTAGCCGAAAATATGGTCCGGTCGTGCTTTCGTAGCGATCAATAACAACCGCCCTGTAGACATTGCTTACATAATCAGACGTTATTTTTTTACTATCAACACCTTCTAACTGCCATAACATTTCGAAATTCGCCCTGCGTATTGCCTCTATACCTTCACAGAGAGGGTTTTTTCCAATGAGATTCTTCGATGCCACATACCCTCCCCCATACTTAAATTGAACAACATCGCGAGCTTCTCGAAACAATTTCAGAATTTCAAAATACGTGCTCTCAAAGCGCTGAATATGTTGGTCGCGCTGCGCCTCATTAATTTGGCGCTGCTGTAACCGAAGGGTGTAAAAGACAGCTGCAAAAGCAAGTGTCGACATTAACGCGTTGAGCGCACCAAAGCTGTCGCCCCATTGGCCAACCAAAGTGGCCTCCCATGGGATTAGCATCCTCCGAGCCAGAAATGGATGCAGCGCCCAAACTAACCATAGAATGAAAGCGCCGATTGCGACGTTGCGTACAGTTTTGTCTTCCATTGCCTCCCCCGGCAGGCTGGAAACTTCATGCCACGCAACTCACCGACACTTTAACCGTCGCGGAAATGCGTTGGACAGTTGTGGGCCACTTTATCGCAATATTGTCAAGTTCGCCCCAACATCGAAAGCTTGGGTTGACTAACCTCAGCCTGACGGCGCAACCCCATAGATGACGTCGGCGCGCTTCTCAAAAGCCTCGGCGAACATGCGGAAGGCACGGTCGAACATCGTGCCCATCAGCGCGCCCAGGATACGGCTCTTGAATTCGTAGTCGATGAAGAAGCGCACGGCACAGCCGGCACCGTCTGGCTCGAAACGCCAGACATTGCTCAGATATTTGAACGGGCCATCGATGTACTTCACATCGATGGCGTTTTCGTCGGGCTTCAGCAGCACCTGGGTCGTGAAGGTCTCACGGATCGCCTTGTAGCCGATGCTCATGTCGGCGACGAGGATGGTGCGCCCATCCCGTTCCTTGCGCGAGCGGACCGTCAGCGCCTCGCAAAGCGGCAGGAATTGCGGATAGGTTTCGATGTCGGCGACCAGCGCGAACATCTGCTGCGGCGTGTGAGCAACGCGGCGGGTGGCTTCGAATTTCGGCATGAACCCGGCTCTAGAGGGCGTCGCGTCGAAGACGCATCAGAGCGATTTCGCGAGCTGTGCTTCGCGCGCCGCGCGCAGCCTGGCGAAATCGTCGCCGGCGTGATGCGACGAGCGCGTCAGCGGGCTCGACGCCACCAGCAGGAAACCCTTGGTCTTGCCGATCGTCTCGAAGGACTTGAATTCCTCCGGCGTGACGAAGCGGATCACCGGGTGGTGCTTCTTCGACGGCTGCAGATACTGGCCGATGGTCATGAAGTCGACATTGGCCGAACGCAGATCATCCATCAACTGCAGGATTTCGTTGCGCTCCTCACCCAGTCCCACCATGATGCCGGACTTGGTGAAGATCGAGGGATCGAGTTCCTTGACCCGCTGCAGCAGCCGGATCGAGTGGAAATAACGGGCGCCTGGCCGGACCTTCAGATAGTTCGACGGCACGGTTTCGAGATTATGGTTGAAGACGTCGGGCCTGGCCGCCACGACGATCTCCAGCGCCCCGTCCTTGCGCAGGAAATCCGGCGTCAGGATTTCGATCGTCGTCAGAGGCGTTGCCGCCCGGATCGCACGGATGACATCGGCGAAGTGCTGCGCGCCGCCATCGGCGAGATCGTCGCGGTCGACCGAGGTGATGACGACATGGGTAAGGCCCATCTGCTTGACGGCATGCGCGACGCGGGCCGGCTCGTCCGGATCGAGCGCGGTCGGAATGCCAGTGGCGACATTGCAGAAGGCGCAGGCGCGCGTGCAGATCTCGCCCATGATCATGAAGGTGGCGTGCTTCTTTTCCCAGCACTCACCGATGTTCGGGCAACCGGCCTCTTCGCATACAGTCACCAGCTTGTGGGATTTGACGATCTCGCGTGTCTCGGCATAGCCTTTCGATACCGGCGCCTTGACGCGGATCCAGTCCGGCTTGCGCAACACCTCCTGGTCGGGCTTGTGCGCTTTCTCGGGATGCCGCAGCCGCGGCGCGTTGGCGATCGTGTCGAGGACAGTGACCATCTGAACCCTGGCTTTTCTCGCGACCGCCCGTCGGCGATCGTCACGTTTACGTCATCTAGGACTTTTCAACACAAAGAAAAAGGCTGCGGAGGCGCATGCCGCCACAACCGTTTTCGCATAGCCGGGAAGGATATCGACTAGCGGCGCACCAGGCGACCGACCCAGATCAGCAGGCAGGCACCGATGAAGCCGGTGATCAGATAGGCGGTCCAGCCGACGCCGAACACGCCGATGTTGAGCGCCTGTAGGATGGCATTCAGCACCACCGCGCCAACGATGCCCATGATAATGTTCATGAATATGCCGGTGTTGCTCTTCATGACCATTTCGGCGAGCCAGCCTGCCAGGCCGCCGATGATGATGGCTGCGATCCAGCCCACGCCGTTCAGGTGCATATGCCTTCTCCTTGCGCGCGTAAAAATGCATCCGGAAACGAACTGCCTCGCCGTCGCGATCTCGCGGCCTTCGAAGCTGAGTCTCCTGCGGCGAATCTATCATGCGTTCAAGGCGCGACCATAGGCGTCGAGCACGCTTTCCTTCATCATCTCCGACAGCGTCGGATGCGGGAAGATCGTGTGCATCAGCTCTTCCTCGGTCGTTTCAAGGTTTATCGCCACGACAAAGCCCTGGATCAATTCGGTGACTTCGGCGCCGACCATATGCGCGCCGAGCAACTGACCGGTCTTCTTGTCGAAGATGGTCTTGATGAAGCCCTGGTCCTCGCCAAGCGCGATGGCCTTGCCGTTAGCGGCGAACTGGAAGCGGCCGACGCGAATATCCCGGCCTTCGGCCTTTGCTTTCGCTTCCGTCAGGCCAACCGAGGCAACCTGCGGGTTGCAATAGGTGCAGCCGGGAATCTTGAGCTTGTCCGTCGCGTGAACACCGGGAAAATTGGCGATCTTTTCGATACACACGACGCCCTCATGCTCGGCCTTGTGGGCAAGCATCGGGGGACCGGCGACATCGCCGATGGCGTAGATGCCGGGCACATTGGTCTTGCCATAACCGTCGATGACGACGCAGCCGCGCTCGGTCTTGACGCCGAGGGCCTCAAGGCCGAGATTCTCGATATTGCCCTGGACGCCGACGGCCGAAATCATGCGATCGGCTGATATCTTCTCGACCTTGCCGTCCTTCATCTCGACATGCGCGGTGACGGAGTTCGCCCCCTTCTCGACCTTGGTCACCTTGGCCTCGAGGATGATCTTCATGCCTTGCTTCTCGAACTGCTTTTGCGCGAATTTCGAGACTTCGGCGTCCTCGACCGGCATGACCGCCGGCAGCAGTTCGACCACCGTCACCTCGGCGCCCATGGTGCGGTAGAAGGAGGCGAATTCGATGCCAATGGCGCCCGAACCCATCACCAGCAGCGACTTCGGCATCTCCTTCGGCACCATGGCTTCAAAGTACGTCCAGATCAGCTTGCCATCCGGCTCGATGCCGGGCAGCGCGCGCGGCCGGGCGCCGGTCGCCAGGATGATGTGCTTGGCCGTGTAGGTGCCCTCGCCCTTGACGCCTTTCGGCACCGGCGGCTGCGGTTCCATCGGCTTCTTGGCCGTCTTGGAAACAACGATCTCACCGGGCTTCGAGAGCTTGGCCTCGCCCCAGATGACATCGACCTTGTTCTTCTTCATCAGGAACGCGACGCCGCCATTGAGCCTGAGCGACACTTTCCGCGACCGATCGACCACGGCCGCGGTGTCGGCGCTGACCTTGCCGTCGAGCTTCAGGCCATAATCCTTCAGGTGATCCGAATAGTGCATGATCTCGGCCGACCGCAGCAGCGCCTTGGTTGGAATGCAGCCCCAGTTGAGGCAGATGCCGCCGAGATGTTCGCGCTCGACGATCGCCGTCTTGAAGCCGAGCTGGGCGGAACGGACCGCGGTGACATAGCCGCCGGGACCGGAGCCGATGATGATGACGTCGTAGTTCTCAGCCACGGTTTTCTCCTTCAATCACAATTCCAGCATGACGCGCACGACTGGTGTCAGCGCCTTGCCGATGTTTCGCGTGTTTTCGGCGTCGAGGTGGACGCCATCGAGAGGTGTTGTTTGCGCCACCGTGCCAGCGTCGAAGAAGCCGCAACCGACTTCGTCGGCGAGTGCTGCGTATTGCGGTGCAAGCTGCTTCGAGGCGTCGTCGCCACCGGCGAACATCTCCTTGAAATCGGCATTCTCCGTGCGGCTGATAAGAGGAGGCGAAACGATCAGGATCTGCGGCGCCGGCCAGTCGAACGGATAGTCGTGGCCACGCACGATGTCGATCAACCGCTGGATGCCTTGCTTGGCGGCAACCGGGTTGCCATGGATCCATGGTTTCATGTCATTGGCACCGAGCATGATGACGATCAGGTCGATCGGCGCATGCGTCGTCAGCACCGTCGGCAGCAGCCGCGCGCCGTTGCGGTCAGCTCCGGCCAGATGATCGTCGAAGGCGGTGGTGCGGCCATTGAGGCCGTCGGCGATGACCTGAACGCCTTCGCCGAGGCCGGCCTGCAGCACGCTTGGCCAGCGATCCGGCAGCGCATGACGCCCGCCTTCGGCATTGTAGCCCCAAGTCAGCGAGTCACCGTAACAAAGAACCGTCTTCATCCGTTCAACCCGCCTTTATGTCGGCCACGCCGCGCTTCACGCGCCAGCGCACGAACAACCAATGGATGATGATCGTCACCAAGCCCGGCAGACCGAGACCGGCAACTATCGGCATGTCTTTCCT
Source organism: Mesorhizobium sp. M8A.F.Ca.ET.218.01.1.1 (assembly GCF_004791165.1). Lineage (GTDB taxonomy): Bacteria > Pseudomonadota > Alphaproteobacteria > Rhizobiales > Rhizobiaceae > Mesorhizobium. The sequence continues at coordinate 560,734 of NZ_SRUZ01000004.1, forward strand.
GACCAACGCGGCGCTGCCGTCGCTGTAGAGGATCAGCGCGACCAAGAGGACGAGCAGCACCACAAAAACAATCAGCGTCGATTTGCCCGCCCTCGCCACGACCGCGACCGGATCATTCGTCAATTGCGCCACGAAGAAGACGAAGGTGACGACCAAGGTCACCAGCACCGAGAACATGAAAACGAGGATGTATTCTTCCTCGGCGACTGTGGCGACAGCCAACCATTGCGCGATCAGACCGCCAGCCAACCCGGAAATGAAAAAAGCGAAAAGGCTGGTGAAGAATATTCGCACAGCCCTTCCCTTTCCTAGACCAGCATGCCCATCGGGTTCTCGATCAACTTCTTGAAGGCGACCAAGAGTTCGGCCCCCAGCGCTCCGTCAACCGCACGATGGTCGGTCGACAGCGTCACCGACATCACGGTGGCGATCTTGAC
>NZ_SRUZ01000049.1 GCF_004791165.1 Mesorhizobium sp. M8A.F.Ca.ET.218.01.1.1
CTGCAACCTCTGAGCACCCGCGCGCCATCCTTAGCGCGGGCGCGGTGTGGAAACAGTATCGGATGGGCTTCGTCATCGCTCGCGAAACGCTCGCGAGCTCTTTCGCTCGGCGACCCGGAGAGAAGCCGGATTGAGCTGATGGGCAGCAAAGGGTCATTGCTGCCCTGCAACCCAGAGATCGCTGGCAACCGCCATTCTGTTCGAGCTGCGAAAGCGAGACGGTCCGTCAAGTGCGAAAAATGCAGCGGCCAAGGTCGAATGGTTGGTCCGAAGCACTTCCGCTAACGCCGGGCGCCGCTGCATCATCCCATTCGTTCTGAGGCATAGGAGCCAGGCGAAGCGGGGAAGACCACCGTCTTATTCCCGTTGAGGAAGACACGGCGATGGATGTGCGCGTGAATGGCACGTGCGAGAACCTGGCTTTCGAC
>NZ_SRUZ01000050.1 GCF_004791165.1 Mesorhizobium sp. M8A.F.Ca.ET.218.01.1.1
GCCAACATCGCGCCGGCCGATCCCGCGAAAGTGGTGACGACGCATTTGAGGCCGGCTCGGGCAGCGTAGGCCGCCAGCGAAGCGCCGGCGTTCCCCGACGAGGCGGTGGCGACGACTTTAGAACCACGTGCGCGCGCCACGCTGACCGCGATGGTCGAGAAGTGGTCCTTGTGCGACCAGGTCGGATTTCTGCCTTCATCCTTGATTGCTAGATCCGGCACGCCGAGAAACGCGCCGATGCGCGGCGTGGCAAGCAACGGCGTCAGACCCTCGCCGAGGCGCACCGCCTCGGCTTCTGTGCAAGGCAGCATATGCGCAAAACGCCAGAGCGAGCGCGAGCTGGTGGCGCCGGTTAAAGGGTGAGGCTGCGGAGTTGCATAGACGGGCGCAAGATTTGCCGGCGCGGTGTCTTGGCAGCGCGCGCAT
>NZ_SRUZ01000051.1 GCF_004791165.1 Mesorhizobium sp. M8A.F.Ca.ET.218.01.1.1
ATCGGCGGATAAGTCCGGCCGCCTTTACCGGGGCATGGTGGGAGCAATTCTTGCACCAGGCTCGCAGAGTGTGCCATTCGCGCAGATCGCCGAGCGAGACGTCGAGTCCGGCGTGTATGCTGCCGTCGATGATCGTTTGAGGCGGAAGCTTTACTTCGCCCGGCGTGACCATTTTCTCCATGACGTGGCGGCTGTTGTAATGGATCAGCAGCATGCCGGGCCGGCGCCTGATGGCGGCATGCCAGGCAGCTTGGCTCACCATCGCATCCGGCGATCGACAGATGGTTTCGAGATGCGTCTTCTCCTCCCGATCCCAAACCTCGATCCGGAAATTGTCTTCGGCGGTGTCCACCATCTATGGGCGCGCCTTAAGCCAGCCGCGAGAAAACCCATTCGAGACCGCCGCGCGTGACAAAGCGAGTTCC
>NZ_SRUZ01000052.1 GCF_004791165.1 Mesorhizobium sp. M8A.F.Ca.ET.218.01.1.1
ACTTGCGGGCCTTGCACCATTCGACCATGAGAGCGGCAAGCTCAAACGCAGAGCCAAGATCAGCGGTGGCCGCGCGCGCGTCCGGCGCGCGCTCTACATGGCTGCTCTGGGCGCCATTCGCGCCAACGATCGCTTCAAAGCCTTCTACACCGCGCTCGCGGCTCGATCCGGTTCGAAGAAACTCGCAATCGTGGCCGTCGCCAGAAAGCTTCTCGTCACACTCAATGCAATCATCCGCGACAAAACCGCCTTCGCATGAACACAGTTGCCATTACCTGCGAGCGCATCAACAATGCTGAATTCTGGTCGGCCGCATCCTTCGGAGAGCGTCGCGGCCTGGATCCTCGGGTCAAGCCCGAGGATGACGAATGGAGAAGCTCCACCGCCTTCCGCCAATCGCCGTGGCTCACCCCACCGCCAG
>NZ_SRUZ01000053.1 GCF_004791165.1 Mesorhizobium sp. M8A.F.Ca.ET.218.01.1.1
GCGGGGTTCATGAAGGCGAAGTGCCAGGCGTTTGCGATGACGCGATAATCCGCTCCGGGAAGGTTTTGCCCGATCCATGCGGCGTGAAAGCGTGGCGGTAGCCAGCGGTCCTTCTCCGCGGCGTAGATCAGGGCCGGCATGGTGATGACCTTCAGGGATTGCTAACCGTCCTGAAGGACCCGGCCGTTGCGCGGCTACGCCCCACGCAGTCACCGTCAGTTCGCCGCAACCTGATCGCGGCCGATATCGTCCAGGTGCTGCTGCAGCGCCATCTGGTCTAGCGAATGGATCGGCAGGTTGGCGAACAGGCCGATACGATTGCTCATCATGCGGTAGGCGTCGGCGAAGGCGAAATGCTGCTCGCCATTGTCGTAGAATGCGACATGCCGGTGATGGCGATGATGGAGCCG
>NZ_SRUZ01000054.1 GCF_004791165.1 Mesorhizobium sp. M8A.F.Ca.ET.218.01.1.1
GATCCTGGCCGGCATCCCAGAATTCGTCGTGGCCATTATATTGACGTTCGTATTTGCTCTGTGCCTAGGCCTGGTGCCGGTCGACAGCACGCTCGCAGACCACGGGACTGTTCTGGAGCGTATCCAAGCCTATGTTTTGCCGACTTTGACCTTGGTCGTTGTGATGGTGCCGCATATGAGTCGTATCGCGCGCGCATCCGCTGCCGAAGCTCTACGCGCGCCTTTTATCAAGGCCGCAATCCTGCGCGGCATGAGTCGCAGCATTGTCTTGTGGGACTATGCGATGCGCAGCGCGGCTGTGCCCTTCGTCAACGCCGTGGGCATCAATGTCGTCTATCTGCTTAGCGGGGTAGTCGTCATCGAGAATGTGTTCGCATTTCCTGGCATTGGGCGGCTGCTCGTCCAGG
>NZ_SRUZ01000055.1 GCF_004791165.1 Mesorhizobium sp. M8A.F.Ca.ET.218.01.1.1
CCCACAGGCTGGTGAAGCGGGTCAGGAACTTGTTCAGCTTGTCGGGGTCCTTGAAGTCGGCGATATCGAGCTTCTGCTCGAACATCTGCGCCTGTTTGTCTATGTCGGCGGCAGCGATGGAGTCGGGCAGACCGAGCGCGGTGCGGACCACGCTCGAAAGCGCCGTGTCGGCGAGCACGTCATACCAGTTGGTGATTTCAGGCGCCTTGCGTTGGAAGTAGAGCGCCAACCGCACGCCCTGATTGGTCTCGCCGGCATTCTCCTCCAGCGTCTGGCGCATGTATTTGTCGACCGCGCCTTGCTGGGCGGAAGGATAGAGGGTGGCGGTCGGGCCATAGGCGGCGAAGTTGAACGCCTTGACGAATTGGGCGTAGCGCTTGTCGCTCAGCTTGTTGGCGAAGCTGT
>NZ_SRUZ01000056.1 GCF_004791165.1 Mesorhizobium sp. M8A.F.Ca.ET.218.01.1.1
CGGGCGGAGGCCACGATGCTTGCGCCAAACTGGGGTCCGGTTCCAGGCCTGAAGCTTCCGGCCCCGAAAGCCGTCCTTTACGCCTGCGATCATTTCCGTTCCGCATTGTCTTGCCGACCCACCAGTCGAGATGCGCTGAAACGACCTCGCCGGGCAGCAACTTATCATTTGAACCTAATCGATGTGCCGCAAGTCCGACCTTCATTCTTCAGTTCACAGGCTAGCGTTGCCAAAATCGGCGTGCCGCCTAACCGGCGCCGCACCGTGACCTGTCAGGATGCTATGCAGGCGCGAGGCAGAAGCTGGCTCGAGGCCGCCGGCCTGGTGCTGGTCCGGCAGCGGCCGGGCTCGGCCAAAGGCTTCATGTTCCTCTGGAGGATGAGACGGGTGCGGCAAACGTCGT
>NZ_SRUZ01000057.1 GCF_004791165.1 Mesorhizobium sp. M8A.F.Ca.ET.218.01.1.1
ATCAAAAGAGCCCGGTTCTGGGGTTCCGTTTTGCGGTGTGGTGTGCGGTCTAATGCACGTGCAATGGCATCTCTTCACCGTTTCGGCCAGCGATCGTCAGCGCTTGATCGTCGCGGCCACTGGACGCCCGCAGAAGCATGTCTGGCGGAGAAGCGGCCGGGCCGATTATCGTGGAGGAATTGGAGGAACGGCGGTTGTGCCGCCAGACGCTTCCGTCTTCCGAGACGAATTTGACAACCTGGTCGTCGATCTGCAACGAGGAGTCGCGTGATGCGAAACCGCAAGACAGACCCGTTTTTGCTCGAGATATTCAAGAACGCGTTCGACACGATCGCCGATGAGATGACGCTTACGATCGTTCGTACCGCTTACTCCCAGATCGTTCGCGACTCATTGGATTTC
>NZ_SRUZ01000058.1 GCF_004791165.1 Mesorhizobium sp. M8A.F.Ca.ET.218.01.1.1
GCAGAAGAGAGCACTGAAGAAACGAAAAAAAATATTCAAGATACTTTAGATTAAAATATACGTTTTTGATTTCTAAATGAGCCTTGCAATTTAACATAAAGGACTAATCCGTTTTATGAACTGCACCCTGTCAAGTAGACAGTGAAAAAAACAAAATGTTTATGGCTACCTTATATTTACGATATAAGGGTAGCCATTTTTAATGTTATTCTTTCTTGATTAAAAAATTCTATATATGAATTAATTGCTTTTATTGCTGTAGCCTTGTCTTTAAAAATCACTTTTTTTCACCTCTAAACAATTCACTTTTGATGGTTCCCCATACACCTTCCATAGGTCCATTATCTATGCAACATCCTGGTCGTGACATACTTTGTTTTATACCAAGTTGCTC
>NZ_SRUZ01000005.1:0-510047 GCF_004791165.1 Mesorhizobium sp. M8A.F.Ca.ET.218.01.1.1
TCGGCACCTATGGCACGCTGCATCTCAACAGCGACGGCAGCTACAGCTATACGCTCGACAATGGCCTGGCCTCGGTGCAGCAGCTTGCCGAAGGCGCCACCGTCACCGACGTCTTCAGCTACACCAACTCGGACAACCACGGCGGCTCTTCGTCCGCCAACCTGACCATCACCATCACCGGCACCAACGATGCGCCGGTGGCGGTGGCCGATGCGGCGGCGGTGAAGGAAGACACCAACACGCTGGCCGATCCCAATCCGGTGAGCGGCAATGTGCTTTCCAACGACACCGATGTCGACAATGGCGACACGCACAGCGTCAGCGCCGTCAACGGCTCGGCTGGCAATGTCGGCAACGACCTGGTCGGCACCTATGGCACGCTGCATCTCAACAGCGACGGCAGCTACAGCTATACGCTCGACAATGGCCTGGCCTCGGTGCAGCAGCTTGCCGAAGGCGCCACCGTCACCGACGTCTTCAGCTACACCAATGCCGACAATCACGGCGGCACCTCGAGCTCCAGCCTGACCGTCACCATCAACGGCACCAATGACGGCCCGGTCGCGGTTGCCGACATCAATTCGGTGAAAGAGGACACCGCGCCCAATCCGGTCAGCGGCAATGTGTTGACCAACGACACCGATGTCGACACCGGCGACACCCACAGCGTCACCGCCGTCAATGGCGTGACCGGCAATGTCGGCACCGATGTCACGGGCACCTACGGCACGCTGCATCTCAACAGCAACGGCACCTACACCTACACGCTCAACAATAGCCTGGCCTCGGTGCAGGCGTTGGCCCAGGGCGCCAGCGTCACCGACGTCTTCACCTACACCAATTCCGACAACCATGGCGGCTCATCGACCGCCAACCTGACCGTCACGGTGAACGGCACAGACGACGCCAGTGCAACGTTGATTTCCTCCGTCGTGGACGGCAAGCAGGGAAACAACGCCACGCCAAGCACCGTGACAATAACATTCACGTCGGCTGTCACCGCGAATTTTGCAAATCTATCGGACGTGATGCACGTCACCGGTTTGCCGAATGTCAGCGTGATCGCGGGGTCGGGAAGCTTCAATGCAGCCCACACTCAGTATACGTTCCAAGTCGACAAAGGCGCGGGGAGCAACAACGGATCGTCCTACACGCTTAATATCGACAGCGGAGCATTCACGGACACCACAGGGCATACAAACGCAGCGAAAACCACGTCAGGACTCAAACCCGCCGGCACCTCCGGCGAGCCCATCAACCTCGCCCTCACCGACCCCTCACATGAAGGCGCACTCATCACCGTCACCGTGAAGGACGTTCCCTCAGGCTGGACCATCGACGGCGCGACGCACAACGCCGATGGATCCTGGACGGTGCAGACCAACGACCTGCACGGGCTGACCGTGACCACCCCGGCAGACTTCACCGGGGCAGCCGTGCTCGACGTCCAGATGAGCTGGATCAACGCCGACGGGACCTTGGGCACTGCGTCGATCGCCGATAATGTCGAGGCCTACGCTCCGGGATCGCCGATCTTTGCCTGGTCCGGCGACGACGTGCTGACCGGCTCGCACGGCAACGACCTCTTCGTCTTCTCGCAGCCGATCGGCGCCGACACCGTGCACAATTTCGACGCCGCGGCCGACCAGATCGACCTCATCGGCTACAGTGGATTGGCAGACTTTGCCGACCTCCAGACGCACATCGCCGACGATGCCAATGGCAATGCGGTGATCGCGCTCGGCGACGGACAGTCGATCACGCTGGACGGCGTGCATTCGGGCGCACTCACGGCAAGCAATTTCGTCTTCGACCAGACACCGGTGGTCAACAATTCAGGCACCATGACGATCGGCGACGGCGCGTTGCTGCCGCTGAGCGGCATCATCAACAACAGCGGCCTGATCTCGCTCGGCTCGACCGGCAGCGATACGCTGCTGCAGGTTATCCAGCACGGCGTGACCTTGCAGGGAGGCGGGCAGATCCTGTTATCCGACAGCGCCGCCAACATGATTTCCGGCACCGGGCCGGATGTCACTCTCGTCAACGTCGACAACACGATCTCGGGCGCCGGCCAGCTGGGCGGCGGCATGCTCAGCCTCGACAATAGGGGGACCATCATCGCCTCCGGCTCGAATGCGCTGGTCATCGATACCGGAGGCAGTGTCGTCACCAACTCCGGAACGCTGGAAGCAACGGGTTCGGGCGGGCTGACGATCACCGGCGGCCTGGCGAATTCGGGCATGCTCTGGGCCAATGGCGGTGACATCGTAATCCATGGCCAAGTCACCGGCGACGGCGATGCCACCATCGGCAACTTGTCGAAGTTGGAGTTCGGCGGCGCCTCGTCGACGGACGTCACCTTCGGACACGACGCTGCCGGCACGCTGCAACTCGACGATTCCTTCGACTACAGCGGACGCATCGGCGGCATCACCAATGATGACCGACTGGACCTCGGCGATATCCTGTTCGGTGCGGGAACGACGGCCGTCTATCAGGCAAACCAGGATGGCAGCGGCGGAACGCTGACCGTTTCGGACGGCACCCATGGCGCCGCATTGCATCTGGTCGGCAGCTATGATGCGAACGCCTTCAAGCTTGCCGACGATGGCCAGGGCCATACCGTCGTTTCGTACAGTCCGGCGGAATTCACGCTGACCGGCATCGGCAGTGGGGCGATTTCGAGCGACTTGGTGGTGTGAGCGAAAAGGGCCGCCGGCTGCGGCGGCTCCCTTGACCTGACGAGTATCGAGTGGGGTTCTGGAAGTGGATAGCAAGTCTCGAATTGTGAAGGATGCGCTTCGGGCATGCCGCCGCTATTTCCTGGTTGCGGCGGCATTCAGCCTGGCGATCAACCTGCTTTACCTCGCCTCCCCACTCTACATGCTGCAGATCTACGACCGGGTTGTCACCAGCGGCAGCGAAACCACGCTGGTGATGCTGACCCTGGTGTTGCTGGCGGCGTTCCTTTCGCTGGCCGGTCTCGACCTTGTCCGCGCCTGGATCCTGACGCGTGCCAGCGCCCGGCTCGACCGGTTGCTCTCGGCAAGGATCCTCGCCGCGTCCGTGGAAACCCCATCGCCCGGCTCCTCGCCGAGCCAGCCGATCCGCGACTTCGATACGTTCAGGCAGGTCATCACCGGCAGCGGCATCCACGCCCTGTTCGATCTGCCATGGTCGCCCATCTACATCGGCATCATCTTCCTGCTGCATCCTTGGCTCGGCTTCTTCGCGCTCGGCTGCTCGCTGCTCTTGATCGGCATGGCCGTGCTCAACGAGTATCTCGTGCGCTCGCCGCTGAAGCAGGCCAACGAGCTGGCGACGAACAACTATAACTTCACCGAGATGAGTCTCAGGAACTCGGAAGTCGTTCGCGCCATGGGGATGATCGACGGTCTCATCCGCCGCTGGGGGCGCGACCGCAACTTGGCGCTGCGGCGCCAGGCGGAGGCAAGCGACCGCGCCGCCCTGATGTCGGGCCTTATCCGGTTCCTGCGGCTCACCATGCAATCGCTGATCCTCGGCCTCGGCGCCTATCTGGTGATCGAACGGCAAATTACCGGCGGCACCATGTTCGCGGCGAGTCTCCTGCTGGGCAGGGGGCTGCAGCCTGTCGAGCAGATCGTCGGCCTCTGGCGCAGCCTGATCCTGGCGCGGGCTGCCTTGGCAAGGGTCGAGAAGCTGGTCGACGGCGGCGCGCGCACCGAAAGGGCGTTCAACCTGCCCAAGCCCAGTGGCACGATCTCCGTCGAACAGGTCAGCTTTGCAATTCTCAGCCAGCAGAAGGTGCTTCTGCGGGAGGTGTCGTTTCGGCTGGAGGCTGGCGAGGCGCTCGGGATCGTTGGCCCCTCCGGCGCCGGCAAGTCGACCCTGGCGCGCCACCTTGCCGGCGTCATGCAACCCAGCCGAGGCACGGTCAGGCTGGATGGCGCCGACCTGTCGCAATGGGGGCACGACGCGCTCGGCGATCACATCGGCTACCTGCCGCAGGATATCGAACTCTTCTCCGATACAGTCGCCGCCAACATTGGGCGCTTCAAGACCAATGTCGACCAGGAGGTGATCGAGGCCGCGCGGCTCGCCGGCGTACACGAGATGATCATCCGCCTGCCGCAGGGCTACGAGACGCAGATCGGCGAGGGCGGCGCCGTGCTGTCGGGAGGATACCGGCAACGGATTGCTCTTGCCCGGGCGGTGTTTGGAACGCCGAAACTGATCATTCTCGACGAGCCGAGTTCCAACCTCGACGCCGATGGCGACCGCGCGCTGAGCGACTGCGCGATCGAGCTCAAGCGCCGCGGCAGCACGGTTATCATCGTCTCGCATCGTCCCTCGACCCTGGCGAATGTCGACAAGATACTTCTGTTGCGCGATGGCGCCGTCGAGGCGTTCGGCATGAGAAACGAGATCGTGGCGCTGCTCAACCAGCGCGCGGCTCCAATGGCGGTGGCGACCCAATGAGCCGTGGTCGGAGAGATCGATGAGCGACAGCGCCCTCACTTACCATAGCCTGCCCGGCGAGGCCGGCATCCTGGCTCCGGATTCCATCCGGGTGCCGGCCTATATCGGCCTGCTGATCATAATGGCCTTTTTCGGCATTTTCGGCGGCTGGGCGGCCTTTGCCCCTCTGAACGGTGCCGTGCTCGCCGATGCCATCGTCAAGGTGGAAGGCAATCGCAAGAGCGTCCAGCATTTCGACGGCGGCACGGTGAAGGAGATCCGCGTCAAGGATGGCGACGTCGTCAGGAAGGGCGACATAATGCTGAAGCTGGACGACACCAGGATTCGGTCCGAGTTCAATCTCTATGCCCAGCAATATGCGCTGTTGCGCGCAGCCGATGCCAGGATCCGTGCCGAACTGGACGGCAGCGAGGCTGTTGCCTTTCCCAAGGACATCCTCAAAGAGCACGAGGACTACCTCAAGGACGCAATGGCAAACCAGATCGCCGACCTGGAAAGCCAACGCGCCTCGATGGCCGGCGCCAAACAGATCCTTCAGCGGCGTATTGCCGAGCTCGAGGAGCAGATACGGGGCAAGCAGTCCCGAGTCGAATCCTACCAGGCCCAGCTCAAATCGACGATCGACGAGAAGGCCAGCCTGTCGAAGCTGCTCAAGGCCGGTTTGACGACCCGCCCACGCATCCTGGAACTGGAAAGGTCGGCCTCGGATTTGCAGGGCTTGATCGACGATAATCTCGGCGCCATCGGCGGCAGCCAACAGAGCAAAGCCGAACTCGAGAGCCAGATCGCACAATTGACCAATGAGCGCCGGACCAAGTTGTCGGCCATGTTGATCGATACGCAATCGAACCTGTCCGACCTCATACCCAAGATGTTCGCCGCCCAGGCTGCCATGGACCGGGCCGAAGTGCGCGCGCCCTATGACGGCCAAGTGATGGATCTAAGCGTTTTCTCGATCGGTGCGATCGTGGCGCCGGGCCAGACCATCCTCGACATCGTGCCGACCGAGAATTCGCTGATCGTCCAGGCACAGGTTCGCGTCGAGGATATATCGAACCTGCGTCCCGACATGGCCGCCGAAGTTCGTTTCACATCATACAAGCAGCGTTCGATACCCATCATTCATGGACGCGTCACCCGCATTTCGGCGGATCGCATCACCGACACCAAGACCGGCTTTCCCTATTATCTCGCGGACGTGGCGGTCGATCCGGTGGAATTAGCCGCGGCCCCACAGATCGCGCTTTATCCGGGCATGCCGGCGTCGGTCATGATCGTTACCGAGCAACGCACGGCACTCGACTACATTTTAGGCCCGCTGGTTGTGTCGTTCCACTCCGCGTTTCGCCAGAAATGACGGTTCAGTCCAACACCGCGCGTGGCGAGAACTCCCGACGCGGCGAGAACCCCCGCCGACCTATCGTGGAAAATGCTTCTCTCCGCGTTGCGGCGCGTCTGGCCGTCTGGTGAAGAATCCAAGAGACCGTCGGATATAAGCGTGGACGTGTGTATGCGTGCGCGGTTCAGCCGCTTACCAAGCTCCACATCGAGGGCTGCATGCTGTCCCGGGTGATGTCGACCGTCGCAAGGGTGACAGGCAGCTTAAACCGCCGTGGGCCAGCGCTGCCCGGATTCAAATAGAGCACGCCATCCACTGTCTCCATGCTTGGCACATGCGAGTGACCGGACACGATCAAATCGATGCCCTGGGCAACCGGGTCGATCTGCAGCGTCTTGAGATCATGAAGCACATAGATTGCTCGCCCGGCGAGGCGGACGAGCTCGGTTTCCGCGTATTCCACTGCCCACCCACCGGTGTCCACGTTTCCTCTGATTGCGGTAACCGGTGCGATACCGCGAAGCGCTGCGATGATCTCAGGGCGACCGATGTCTCCTCCATGAATGATGTGGTCGACCCCGGCCAAGCAGCGCAGCGCCTGCGGCCTCAGCAGACCGTGCGTGTCCGAGATGATGCCAATTCTGAATGTCATGGCTCTGCCATCAGACGGTGAGGGTGCTCAAATCCGTTGCGACAAGGCTGTTCGTAAACGTCCGGACGGCTTCCGCGAGAATTTCGTCGTCGGGATAGCGGCCGGAGATGTGCGTAAGAACGAGTTGCTTTACATCACTGGTCGCTGCCAGCGATGCTGCCTCCGCGGCTGTCAGGTGTCCGTAGTCGCGCGCCATCGTTGCATCTCGTTCCAGGAATGTGGCTTCGATGACAAGCAGATCGGCGCCGCTCACCTTGTCGGCCAATCCATCGGTGGTTTCGGTGTCACCTACAATGACCAGCTTCTTGCCAGCCTCGGGTGGTCCGAGAACTGCTTCGGGAGCAATCGTCCTGCCGTCGGGGAGAGAAATTGAGCGGCCTTCGGCCAAGTCCTTCCGGATCGGGCCGTCTGGCACACCGAGAGCTGCCAAGCGGTCCGAAACGAGGTGACGACGCGCCGGCGTCTCGAAGACGAAGCCGTAGCTGTCGGTGTCGCGATGGCGAACTTGAAAGCAGTCGACCGTGAACTCATCCACGTCGAACACGCCTCCGGGCACAAGCGGCACCAGTTGCAGCGGGATCGGCGCGCGTCCCTCACCCCAAAGGCCAGCGAGCATGCGGGCGACGACCTCGAGAGTGTCGGCGCTGCCATGAATGGTCACAAGGTCCTCGCTCTGCCGGAGCCGCAGCGTCGAGAACAAGCCCGGAATTCCGAGCACGTGGTCGAAATGCGCGTGCGTGAGGAGCAGGCGATCAAGTCGCCTGAATCCGGCGCCGCTGCGCAGAAGCTGACGCTGGGTGCCTTCCCCGCAATCGACCAGCACCCGTTGACTGCCGGCTTCAACGAGCAGCGCCGGGTGGTTGCGCTCGGCCGAGGGCACGCTGGCCGAGGTGCCGAGGAAGATGAGCCTGAAGGTCATGCGAGCAGTCTACCTCGCGGGCAACGAGACCTCAAAGCCGGCGAAGGCCCCTAGACTAGTCTAGACGCTTAGGCGACGAAGCGGACCACGCCGCCATCCACGCGCAGAGCCGCGCCAGTGGTTGCGGAAGCCTGCTCTGAGCACACATAGACGATCATGTTGGCGACCTCGTCGGTCGTCGCGAAACGCTGGATGAGGGTGGTCGGACGCATAGCCCTCAAGAAGCCCTGCTCGGCTTCCTCTTGCATGATTCCGTTTGCCTCAGCCTGTTTCGCCATGAAGTCACCCAGGATCTCAGACCGGGTAGGCCCCGGCAGGACGGCGTTGACGGTGATACCCGTGCCCGCGACCGCCTCGGCAAGACCGCGCGAGACCGCCAGCTGTGCGGTCTTGGTCATGCCGTAGTCGAGCATCTCCTTGGGAATGTTGACCGCGGACTCGCTGCTCACGAACACGACGCGGCCCCAGCCCTTCGCCACCATCCGCGGCAGGTAGTGGCGCGTCATGCGCACGCCGCTCATCACGTTCAGCTGGAACAGGCCAAGCCAGTCGTCGTCGGGGATCTTCGCGATGTCCTCGATGCCGTTGTAGTTCCGGATGTGAGCCGTACCCACGTTGTTGACGAGGATATCGGCGTCGGGCGCCTGCGCGAAGAATGTCTCGGCGCCCTCCGCGGTCGAAAGATCGGCGGTGACGCCGGAGATCTCGCTGTCCGGGAAAGACTGGCGCATCTGCCGCACCGCCTCGTCGACCCGGGCATTCCCACGACCATTAATGACGACCGACGCCCCTGCACGAGCTAAACCTTCTGCGGTGGCGCGGCCGATGCCTGCCGTCGACCCGGTGACGATCGCTGTGCGGCCCTTGAGTTCGATATTCATGTCATTCATCTCCTATTGTGAGCAGCTAAGGCGATCGATGCGCCGAAGCGCATCGTTCCCCTCGACCGAGAGCCTTGAAACCTGGCCCGTGCGGCCCAAGCCTCAGGACAAATGCACTAACCTGCCTTTTTCGCGACATCCGCCTCCGCCGCGCGGGCGAGGCTTTCGACCCATTTCTGGTGATAGCGGTAGAGCGCACCGGGATGCTTGTGTCCGAGCTCCTCGATGAACCAGGGCCCTTGTTGCGTTTCCTCGGTCAGCACATGGCAGCCGTTGGCCGTCGGTGTGATGACCCAGCCGTGGTACGCGCTCGAGCCGGTCTCGTCGCCATCGACGGTCGTCGACCACGCAAGCCTGCGGAAGGGCGCGCATTCCGTCACGACCAGACTCATCGGGAATCCGACCGTCACCCGGCTGTATTTGGTTCCGAGCGCCAGTTCCGGCTCACCGGTCAGGATCTTGACCTGGTCTTCGGCAGGAAAGTAGCTCGACCAGTTCTCGGCGTCGGCCAGCAGCCTCCAAACCACTTGAGGGGGCGCCTTCACGTCGATGTCATTGAGCGCATAGATGGCCGACGTTTTGGGATCGTACTTCTCGGGCCAGATCACACGTTCGTACATCGATCACTGCTCCTTCTTGAACAAATCCTGGAAGATGAGCTGGCCCCAAATGCGGCCGCGTGCGTGCACCAGCGCGCCACCCTCGTCGAGCTTTCCCAGCTTGACGGGTGCGAACCCGAGTTGTTTGGCCAAGGCCGCCACGGGAGCGATCGCGTCCTCGTCGTCACCAGACAGAAACACGACCCGGTGGCCGCCCTCCACGGTTGGATCGGCAGCCAAAGTGGCCGCAATCAGGTGATTGAAACCTTTCACGAACTTGGCGCCGGAGAACGCCTTCGCGACGAAGGCGGAGGACAGGAGACCGTCCAACTCCTCAGGGGGGACTAACGCGTTCATCGCGTCGATGACCGTCTTGCCTTTCCAGCTCGGCAGGGCCCTCGCAACCTCGCGGTGCTCCCCGAACGGGACCGCCAGGATGATTGTGTCGGCCTCGAGTGCGTCCCGCAGCGACTTGGCGACGACCGTGGGTCCAATTGCCCCAGCCTGCGGCGCCAACGCCTCGGGCGGCCGGCGGCTCGCGACGGCAACCTTGATGTTTTTACGGGCGAAGGCGTGGGCGAGGGCCTGGCCTACCTTACCGAACCCTACAATTGCGTAGCTCATAATATTTCTCCGATCCATGTTGATATTGATTCCCGGGCCTTCAACGGCGCTGGGTTGTCCGTTCTCGCCGATCAGCCGTTTCCCGCTATCCGGCGCGATTTCAGATCGCCGAGAAGCCTCCGTCGACAGACAACTCCAGCCCGTTCACGAAGCTCGAATCGTCTGAAGCAAGAAACAGCGCGGCCGCCGCAATTTCTTCGGGACGCCCCATCTTTCCCCGCGGAATCAGGGATTCGAACATCCGCTTCGCCTCCTCGGTGAGAACCTGGTCCTGCATCGGTGTGGCGATCGGCCCGGGGTGCAGCACGTTCACCCGGATATTCCTGCTCTTCAGCTCGTTGAGCCACCCGCGTGCGAATGCGTGCAACGCCGCCTTGCTCGCCGCATACACGCTGTAACCAGGAAAACCTTTCACCGAAGCCACTGATCCGGTCATGAAGATCGATCCGCCATCGTTGAACAGCGGCAACGCCTTTTGCACCGTGAACAGTGTGCCGCGCGTATTCAGGCCGAAGGTGGCATCGAAATGCTGCTCGGTAATCTCGCCCAGTGGGACGGCTTCGCCCGTGCCGGCGCTCGCATACAGGACGTCGATCTTGCCCTTTTCCCGCTTGACTGTATCGAACAGGCGGTCGAGGTCGTCGAGATTGGCCGCATCGCCGCGCACGCCGGTCACGTTCCGGCCAACCAGCCTGATGGCCTCGTCGAGCGCCTCCTGCCTCCGGCCAGTGATGAAAACATACGCGCCTTCTTCAACGAACCGTTTGGCGGTCGCCAGCGCCATGCCGCTCGATCCACCCGTGATGACGGCAACCCTACCTTCGAGCTTTCCCATGATTTTTCCTTTCAAACTCCAACTTTGGTCGTTCGGGGAGGCCCCCGAGAACCTCAAGATGGGTTCGCTGCAGCCAGGCGTTGAGTGCGGAAGGGCGCACATCGGTGGTGCAAAATCGATCCGGTTGAACGACTAATGCCAGCCACGGTGATCGGTGTCTGCCGTTCGAAAATTGGGCTGCGCTCATCGACATAGGCTATGATGACGGCCGTACTGCTGTACGATGGCGTTAGATACGGGCTTTGGAAGGCGCACCGCGCGGTGCTGGATTGCACCATGATCGACTGGGATGACATTCGCTATTTTCTCGCCGTCGCGCGCGGAGGCTCGGTGCGGGCAGCCGCCGAGGGCCTCGGGGTGTATCACTCGACCGTGCTGCGACGCATCGCACAGCTCGAGGAACGCCTCGGGGCGCAGATGTTCGAAAAGCTGCCTTCGGGCTACCGCCTGACGGCCGCGGGCGAAGAGGTCCTCGAGCTCGCGAACCAGATGGAAGCGTCCTCGCACCAGCTGGAGACCCGCGTCTTCGGTCGCGACCAGAGTGTGCGCGGGCCTCTTCGGGTGACGTTGGCACCGCCCCTCGCGACACACCTGCTCATGGCGGACTTCGCCGATTTCGCGCGTCTGCATCCCGACATCGAGATGGAAATCTTGTCGGTCGGCGAGCTGGCAAATCTGACCAACCGAGAGGCCGACGTGGCGATCCGCGTCGTCTACGACCGCAAAACCCTGCCGCTCAATCTTCACGGACTGAAGGGACCGGAGCTGTTCGGCGGCGTCTACATGTCCCGCGATCGACTGGCCGCGTGGCGTGCGGGCGCGCCGGATCCCATCCGGTGGATCGTCATAAGCATTCATGGAATACCGGACTGGGCCAGCGAGGGCGAGGTTCGCACAACCGGGGTTCCATTCAGGACCACGGACGGCGAGGCGCAGATCGTTGCCGTTCGGCAAGGGCTCGGGATCACGACGCTGCCGTGCTTCGTCGGAGATGCCGACCCCCTGCTGGTGAGGGTGCCAGGCACCGACCTGCACATGTACGGAACGCTCTGGCTTCTCACACAGGGGGACACACGCAAGACGAAGCGCGTGCGGCTCTTCACGGAGTTCGTATCCGGCAGGCTCGCCGCGTACGCTCCGCTTCTCACGGGGCTGTCCATGTCGCGCGACTGACGCCCGGCAGGTCACCGGCGACGCCTGCCGTGATCCGGTGGAAGCCGAACCGCGATCGCTTGAAGCGGCATCGTTTCCGGGCCACGGACAATTGGTATCCGGCAAAGCTCCTCGTTCAGGCGGCCGCGGCCTCGATCCGAACCGGGATCTGGTACATCAATCGCTATCGCGCGCAATTAGCTCCAGCGGCCAGACCTCGCGCAGGATACGTGGACCCTCCGGGCCGGCGAAGGCAGGAAGCGACGCCAGCAGCATTTCGGCGAGCCGCCGTCCCATCGGCTGCAGCGCCGGGCGGAAAGCAGTCAGCGCCGGCGAGAAATAGCGGCAGAGCGGCGTATCGACGATGACGGTCACCGCCATGTCGTGACCCGGCTTGATCCCCATCTCGGCCAGCGCCTTGCATCCCCCTAGCGCCATTGCGTCATTGTTGAAGATGATGGCGGTCGGCGGGTCCTTGCGGCGCATCACCCGCGGGGTCACTTCGTAGCCACCGGCCTCGTTGATGAAGCCGTCGGCAATCAGGTGGGGATCGACCGCGATGCCATGCCGGCGCAAGGCCTTGCGGTAACCGTCGAGGAACAGATAGCCGAAATTCAGATCGAGCGATGGGCGGATGGCAGCGATGCGGCGGTGGCCGCGCTCCACCAGCCGGTCGACCGCGTCGGCGCCTGCTTTTTCGAAATCGAGATCGAGCGAGGGGTAGGCCTTGTCGCCGGAGCGGCTACGGCCGAGCGTGGCGAAGGGGAAGCCGGCCTGGGTGAGATAGTCGATGCGCTCGTCCTCGCGCCGCGTCCAGGCCAGCACCACCGCATCGGCACGGCGCGTCTCGACGACACGCCGCAGGCGCTCCTGCTGATAGTCGCCCGGCGCGCCCATCACCACGATCAGGTCCAGTCCGCTTTCGGCGAGCCGGCCCTGCAACCCAGTCAGGAACGGAATGAAGAACGGCTCGCCATATTCCTGGTCGCCCGGATGCGGCTGCAGCATGAAGGCGATCGAGTGGGTAGCGCCTTGCCTGAGACTGCGGCCGGACTGGTTCGGCGAATAGTTGAGAGCCCTGGCCGCCTCGAGAACGCGCTGGCGCGTGTCGGCATTGACGTCGGCGCGGCCGTTCAGTGCCCGCGACACCGTGCCGATCGAAATGTTCAGGTGACGGGCAAGGTCGTGAATGCTGGACGCCAAGTGACTGTTCTCCCCTTGCTTGGCTAGCACCGGTGGCCGCCCGGGCCAAGGCGTAACGACGATTTTCGCCGGCGGCCGATTGACATTCTACGCCTTCGGGTGTGTTCTCGTAAACGTTTACGGAAAAACGTTTACGGTCACGCCGTGAATGCCGGAACGATCGGCCTGGAGGGGCCGAGAGGAGGAGAGCTGGATGATCGACGCCGTTCTTGTCGGCTGCGGAGCGATGAGCAAGGCCTGGCTCGATGCCGCGCGGCAGATCGACGGGCTCGCCATTGTCGGCCTTGTCGACCTCGATGCCGACAGGGCGAAGGCGAGGGCGCGCGAATACGATCTCGGTGGTGCCGTCATCGGCACCAGTCTCGACGCCGTGCTCGACCAGACCCGGCCGCAAGCGGTGTTCGATGTGGTGGTTCCCGCCGCCCGGCGCGACGTTGCGTTTTCCGCCTTTGCCCATCATTGCCATCTGCTGACGGAAAAGCCGCTCGCCGATAGCCCGGAGAATGCCCGCGCCATCGTCGAGGCCGCCCGCCAGGCCGGGCGCATCCATGCCGTGGTCCAAAACCGCCGCTACGTCGCCAATGTCCGACGCATCCGGAGGTTTCTGGACTCCGGCGCCATCGGTGCCGCGACCAGCATCCACGCCGACTTTTTCGTCGCACCACATTTCGGCGGTTTTCGCGAAGAGATGGCGCACGTGCTGCTGCTCGACATGGCGATCCACACGTTCGACGCCGCCCGCTACATGGTCAATGGCGAGCCGGCCGCCGTCCATTGCCAGGAATGGGAACCGGCCAATTCCTGGTACCGACAGGGCTCATCGGCCAGCGCGGTCTTCGATCTCGGCGGCGGCAAGATCTTCACCTATGCGGGCAGCTGGTGCGCGGCCGGCTTCCGCACCAGTTGGGAGGGCAGCTGGCGCATCGTCGCCGAGCGCGGCAGCCTGATCTGGGACGGCCATGACGGGTTGAAGGCGGAAGTGGTGATGCCGGGCCGCGACGGCATGTTCGACAAGATCCAGCCAATCGAGGTGCCGGCGCTCGATCCCGCCGACCGCATCGACGGCCATCTCGGCATCATCAGGGATTTCATGCGCGCCATCGAGACCGGCACAGAACCGGAAACGCGCGGCGCCGACAACATCAAGAGCCTGGCCATGGTCTTTGGCGCCATCGAAAGCGCCGAAACCGGACGTCGCGTGATGATCGCAAAGAAAGCACAATGATGCCAAACCCGCTTCTCGACATCAGGATCGGCACCATGGTGCGGGCCAACCTCGACGACCCGGCCGCCTACATCAAGGCAATCCTGCCGCTCGGCTTCGAGAGCATCCAACCCTTCTTCTGGCAGACCCTGGGTGGCAAGGACCTACCCCGGCTGGCCGGACAGATCCGCGAGGCGATCGGCGATGCCGATGTCACGGTGTCCTCGATCGGCGTGTTCGGCAATCCGCTGGAGGGCGGCGATGTCGACCGTGGCGTGCTCCAGGCCTGGGAGACGGTCATCGACAATGCGCATTTGTTCGGCGCTTCGATGGTCTGCGGCTTTACCGGCCGGCTCCGCGGTAAGCCGCTGACAGACAGCCTGCCGCGCTTTCGCGAGGTGTGGGGGCCGCTGGCCAGGCGAGCCGCCGACAAGGGCGTTCGCATCGCCTTCGAGAACTGTGCGATGGACGGCAACTGGGCTGCCGGAGACTGGAACATCGCCCACAATCCGGACGCCTGGGAGCTGATGTTCAACGAGTTGCCTGACGACAATCTCGGCCTCGAATGGGAGCCTTGCCACCAACTCGTCTATCTGATCGATCCGATGCCACAGATCCGCAAATGGGCGCCGCGCATCTTCCACGTCCATGGCAAGGACGCGACGGTGCGCTGGGACGTCATTCGCGAGCACGGCGTGTTCGGCCGGCTGCCATTCGTGCAGATGCGCACGCCGGGCTTCGGCGACAGCGACTGGACGCGAGTGATCAGCGAATTGCGGCTGGCCGGGTACAAGGGCGCCATCGACATCGAAGGCTGGCACGATCCGGTCTATCGCGGCGACCTCGAGATCACGGGACAAGCACGCGCCCTGGAGTATCTCAAGCTATGCCGGGGAGGTGCGAGCTACCTGCCAAATCCGGCGTGAGGACCGGTCGGCGGGAGGAGCCGGCCGTAAGTGGTACTGCCAAGGCAATCGTTCGAAAAACCCCTCGGCTGACGAGGGAAACAATGGGAGGAACGTGCATGAGCATCGCGACCAGAACGACATTTCTGCGCACGACCGTCGTGGCGGCGGCCACGGCGCTTGCCGCCGCAATCTCCATCTTGCCGGCGCAGGCGCTCGACGCCCAATGGTGCAAGGACGTCCACATCCGCTTCTTCGTCGGCGGCGCCGAGGGCGACGCCTTCGGCACAATCGTCTACAATGGCGCCAAGCAGGCCGCGGCCGATCTCGGGCCGAAGGTCGACTACATCTTCTCCCAGTGGGACGCGGAGAAGATGGTGCAGCAATTGCGCGAAGCGGTCGCGGTCAAGCCCCAGGGCATCGCCATGATGGGCCATCCGGGCGACGCCGCGATCATGCCGCTCGCCGAAGAGGCTCATAAGGACGGCATCAAGATGATGTACCAGAACGTCCCGGTGCCGAAGGTGACGGCGGCGTTCGGTGGCGGCTATGTCGGCGCGCAGCAGGAACAGCAGGGCCGCGCGCTCGGCGCCGAAGCGTTCAAGCTCGGCAAGCTCAAGGCCGGCGACAAGGCAATCATGATCGGTCCGTTCGAGAACGAGAACCGCGGCGCGCGCGAGCGCGGCACGGTGGCGGCGTTGAAGGAAGCGGGGGTCGACGTCATCCAGCTGTCCTCGCCGCCGAGCGGCGAATGGGCGTCCGACCCCAACCTCGCCATCCCGGTGATCACGGCGGCGCTCCTCAATCACCCCGACATCAAGGCGGTCGGCTATCCCGGCGGACAGATGCTCGGCAATGTCTCCACCTACATGCAGGCGGCGGGGCGCAAGCCCGGCGATATCTTCAATTTCGGCTTCGACACCAGCCCGCAGATCGTCGAGGGCTTCAAGGGCGGCTGGGTGCAGCTGACGGCCGACCAGCAGCCATTCCTGCAGGGCTATCTGCCGATCCTCAGCCTTTGCCAGCAAGTGGTGCTGGGTCTGGCGCCGATGAATGTCGACACCGGCGCCGGTTTCGTGACGCCCGAAAATTACGCGATCGTCGCAGAACTCGCCAAACAGGCGCTGCGCTGACCTCCCAAGCCGCCGACCGGGATCAGGCCCCGGCCGGTGGCACCGCCGGCGAGAAGGCCGGTGCGAGACAATCAAGCGAGGATCCGATGGCCGAACGTCTCATAGAACTGCGCGATATCGCCAAGTCCTACGGCCACGTCTACGCACTTGGCGGGGTCAATCTCAGCGTCGACCGCGGCGAGGTGGTCGGCCTCATCGGCGACAACGGCGCCGGCAAGTCGACGCTGATCAAGATCCTCTCCGGCGTGGTCAAGCCGACCAGCGGCGAGATCCTCATCCGCGGCAAGCCGGTGACCGGTTGGAATGCGGCACGTTCGCGCGAGGCCGGCATCGAAACGGTGTTCCAGGACCGGGCGCTGGCCGTACAGCAGACGATCGTGCGCAACATCTTCATGGGCCGCGAACTCACCGGTTTTCTCGGCTGGCTGAAGGTCAGCAAGGAAATCGATGAGGCGAGTCGGCTGATGCGCGAGATCGGCTTCACCTCGAAAGTATTCACGCCGCACTCGATCGTCGGCCAGCTGTCGGGCGGCGAACGCCAGGGCGTGGCGATCGCGCGCGCCATCTACAAGCAGGCGGAACTGATCGTACTCGACGAGCCGACGACGGCGCTGTCTCTGACCGAGACCGCCAAGGTCTTCCATTTCGTGCGCCAGGTGCGGGCGAGCGGCCGCTCGATCCTGTTTATCGGCCACAACATCCATCATGTCTTCGACATCGCCGATCGCTTCGTGGTGCTGGACCGCGGCAAGGTCGCGCTCACCTCCGACCGGAGCGAGGTCAAGTCGGCCGAGGATCTCATCAACTTCATGGAAGACGTCGCGCATCCGGGCGGGTTGGCCGGACTGCACGACACCGGCGACGCGGAGCAGAGAGCACGATGAGCAAGACCATGGAGCCCGATCTGCACGAGCCGTCGGCCGGCATCTCCCGCCAAGGCAGTTCCCGGAACGAGTGGAAGCACCCATCCGACCACTGGCTGCGCGGCTTCGTCCTCGACAATCGGGCGTCGCTTGGCACGCTCGCCGTGTTCATCGTCATGATGGCGGTCTTCATGATCGCCAACCCGACGGTCTTCACAACCTGGTATCTCTACAGCGCCGTGCTTACCACGCTTCCGGTGGCGCTGTTCGTGGTCGTGCCGCTGGTCTTCGTCGTCACCTGCGGCGAGATCGACCTGTCGTTTCCCGCGACGATGGGTTTCGCCTCCTGGGTCTTCGCGCTGGTGGTGCAGGCCGGCTATGATCCGTTCCTCGGCATTGCGGCAGCGCTGGTCACCGGCACGCTGCTCGGCTTCCTCGTCGGGTCGCTGGTGGTCTATGGCGGGCTGTCGTCGCTGATCGCCACGCTCGGCATGAATTTCCTGCTGCGCGGCCTGATCCAGATCATCAATGAGGGCAGATCGACCTCGCTGACCAGCCTTGCCGACAGCTGGGCCTACCGGATCTTCTCCAGCCAGATCTGGGGCATTCCGGTGCAGATTTTTTGGGCGATCGCCTTCGTCGTCTTTTCGGCGATGCTCTACAACCGTCACCGCTTCGGCGCGCAGGTGAGGGTGGTCGGTGACAATCCCGACAGTGCCCAGCAGATGGGCATCGACGTCAAGCGCGTGCGGGTGAAAGTGTTCGTCTTCGTCGGCATCGGGGCCGCGATCGCCGGCACGTTCTCCGTAATGATTAACTTCACCTGGTGGCCAACGGCCGGCGACGGTTATCTCTTGCCGGTGCTGGCCTCGGTGTTCGTCGGCGGTACGCCGACCTGGGGCGGCATCGGCACGGTGGCCGGCGGCGCGATCGGCGCCGTCACGGTGTCGTTTATCCAAACCGGCGTCGTGGCGGCTGGCCTGAGCGGCTTCTACGTCCAGTTCTTCAACGGGCTGATCATCATCCTTTCGCTGCTTGGCCACAAATGGAACCAGGCACGGTATCGGTGACACGATCAGCTTGGTGCGAGAGCCGACGGCGCGGCAATAAGCCCGTGCCTGACAAGGCAATGGACGACTGGGAGATACCCGTGACCTCGTCCGTCCATCAAGATTTCGGGTTAGCCTTCCGCCAAGCCTCATACTCATCATTTGCACTTGGGTGCAGCGGATAATAGCGTTGCAACGACCCGCCCTGCATGAGTTTCTCTCGCGAGAACTCCTCCCAGTCGTGATGCTTCTGGGATTCCTCGATCACCTTTGCAGCCATTGCAACGGGCAACACGACCACCCCGTCATCATCGGCGACGATGATGTCGCCGGGGATCACCGTGACGCCGCCGCAGGCAATCGGAACGTTGACGGCATTGGGATAGATGCTGGTTTGCACATGGTAGTTGGGCGTCCAGCCGCGCAGCCATAGGGCCAGGTCGAGTTTTTCGACATTAGGCCGGTCGCGCATGCAGCCGTCGATGACGATACCCGCGCCGCCTCTGCCTTTGAAGTATGTCGACATCATATCGCCGAACACGCCCGAGCTCATGTCGCCGCGCGCGTCGACCACGACCACATCCCCCTCTTGTGCGTGGTACAGCACATGCCGGTGGAGCTGTGTCTCCGGATCGGCATATTCTCCCTCGTTGAAAAGATCGGGCCGCTGCGGCAGGAACTGCAGCGTCAGCGCCGGCCCGACGATCGACTTGCCGTGGTTCTGCGCCACCGGACCGACCATATGCGGATTGCGGAAACCCATATGACCAAGCGTGCCGGCAACCGTAGCGGTGCCGATCTCCTTTAGCGCGTCGATCAGATCTCTAGGCGGCCGCGTGATGTCGGAAGTATGCGTCATTGTGGACTCCGATTGAATGGGAACTACCAGTTCGTGACAGAACCATCGCGGCGCTTGAGGTGGGGCGCTTCCCAGAAACGGAAGCTTTGCGCCTGGACCGCCTCTTCGTTGACCTCGACGCCGAGCCCCGGCAGATCGGTGACGGGATAATCGGGGCCGTCGAGCCGTGGTTGCACCGGAAAGAAGTCGGAATTGTCGAAACCGAGCTTTGCTTCGGGCGCCCTGGTCTCGAGCCACGAGAAGTTGGGCACCGCGGCGGCGAGATGCACGGTCGCGGCCGTGCACACTGGGCCCAGCGGATTGTGTGGCATCAGGTCCACATAGTGCGCCTCGCTCCAGCCGGCGACTTTCATCGCCTCGGTGAAGCCGCCGACATTGCAGATATCGAGCCGGTTGAACTGGTGGATGCCGCGCTCGACATAGGGCAGGAACTGCCACTTGCTGGCAAATTCCTCGCCGATGGCGAAGGGGATCTCGGTCATCTTGCGCAGGGATTCGTAGGCTTCCGGCGTCTCGTCGCGTATCGGCTCCTCGAGGAAATCGAGCACGCCGCGGTCGAGCTTGTTACAGAAGCTCGCCGCCTCCGCCACCGACAGGCGATGATGATAATCGATGCCGAGGACGACGTCGTCGCCCAGCGCCTGGCGCGCCTTGTTCAGCATCGTCGCTGTTGCGCCGATCGACTCGCGCGGCTCGAAGACATCCTTGCTGTTTTGTCCGACGGGAAAGAAGCGGATTGCCTGCCAGCCCTGCGCGTGCAGTTCGCGGGCCCGTTCGATGGCCACGTCGCCCTCGGCCTCGTCTCCGGTCGAGGCGAAAGTGGGGATCCGGTCGCGCTGCTTGCCGCCCAGCAACTCGTAGACCGGTACCCCCAGCGCCTTGCCCTTGATGTCGTGAAGGGCGATGTCGATGGCGGATATCGCCGCCTGCAGAACGCGGCCGCCTTCGAAATACTGGCTGCGATAAAGCTCCTGCCAGATCCGCCCGATCCGCATGGGGTCGCGTCCGACCAGAAACTCGCGATAGTGCTCGACCGCGCCAGCCACGGCCTTCTCGCGGCCGCTCAGGCCGCTCTCGCCCCAGCCGAAGATGCCGTGGTCGGTCTCGACCTTGACCAGCATCTGGTTGCGCGTTCCCACCCACACCGGATACGGCTTGATCGCGGTAATCTTAAGCTTCCTGGTCATCCACACCCACGTCCCACACGCATCCGCCTGCTCAGCTGGCCTCGAGGGCCATTTCGGTTTCGCCGTCGAACAGATGCATCCGCTCCTGGTCGAACTCGAGCCAGATCCGCTCGTCGGGCGTCACGGCAATGTTCGGTGGCACGCTGACGTTGACGATGGCACCGGACAGGAACGCCTGCACGAAGGTCACGTCTCCGGTTGGCTCCACGGTGTAGACCTTGGCCGGGATGCTGCCTGGCACTGCACTCTTGTGCAGCTTGATCGTCGAGTGGCGTGCGCCGAGCACGACTTTTTTGGTCGTTGCCTTCGTGACCTTCTGGACGTTGCGCGGCGAGAGCCCAAGGCTCCAGCCCTCCGCGCTGGTCAACACGGTGCCGCCGTTCGCTGTCGATATCTCCAGCGGAATGAGGCTCATCGCCGGGCTGCCGATGAAGCTGGCGACGAACATGTTCACCGGATGGGCAAAGACCTGCGCCGGCGAATCGTATTGCTGCAGGAAGCCACCGTTCATCACCGCCATCTTGTCGGCCATCGTCACGGCTTCGAGCTGGTCGTGCGTCACATAGATGATCGTCGCCTTGAGGTCCTGGTGGAAGCGCTTGATCTCGGACCGCATCTGTACGCGCAGTTTGGCGTCGAGGTTGGAGAGCGGCTCGTCCATGAGGAACACGGCGGGATCGCGCACAAGGGCGCGGCCGAGGGCCACACGCTGCTGTTGGCCTCCCGAAAGTTCGCGTGGCTTGCGCTCGAGCAGGTGCGTCATGTCGAGCACCCGCGCCGCCTCCTTGACCTTCTTGTCGATCTCGTCCCTTGGCAGTTTGCGCATCTGCAGCGGGAACGCCAGGTTCATGTAAACCGACTTTTGCGGGTAGAGCGCATAGTTTTGAAACACCATTGCGATGTCCCGGTCCTTGGGGTCGAGGTCGTTGACCACCCGGTCGCCGATGACGATGTCGCCCGAGGTGATCGGGGTCAGCCCCGCGACGAGATTGAGAGTGGTTGTCTTGCCGCAGCCTGAAGGGCCGACGAGCGCAACGAACTCGCCGTCGTTGACCGTCAGCGAAACGTCGTTGACGGCCTTGAAATTGCCGTAGGTCTTGACGAGATCTTTGAGGACCACGTGGGCCATCGGCAACTCCCTAATGCTTGACCGCGCCTTCTGTCAGGGCGCGTACGAAGTATCGTTGCAGGACGAGGAACAGCACCACGACGGGCACGCTCATCATGAAGCTCGCCGCCATCAGGCCCGGAAAGTCCGTCGTGTTTTCCGAGAAGAAGCGCTGGATGCCGACCGGCAGCGTCAGCTGCTCGTTCTTGGAGAGGAAGGTGTAGGCGTAGATGTACTCGTTCCAGGCGCCGATGAAGGAGTAGATCGCGGTGGCGATGATCCCCGGCGTCGAAAGCGGCATCACGATCATGATGAAGGCCTGGAACCGTGTTGCGCCATCGATGCGCGCCGCCTGCTCGAGCTGCACCGGAATGTTGTCGTAGAAACCCTTGAGTAGCCAGATTGCCAGTGGCAGGCCGAAGGTGAGGTAGGTGAGAACAAGCGAGCCATGCGTGTTCACCAGCCCGATCGCGCGCATCAGGATGAAGAGCGGCACGAGAAAGATCACCGCCGGGAACATGTTGCGCAGCAGCACTGCGAAGAACAGGAAGTTGCGGCCCGGGAAGGTGAAGCGCGAAAACGCGTAGGCCGCGGGGACAGCCACGATCACCGAGAGGATTGTCGTGACGGTCGACACGAACAGGCTGTTCCAGAAGAAGCGCAGGAAGTCCTGGCCGACGCTGTTCTGCGGATCGAGCAGCTTCTGGTAGCTGGCAAGCGTAGGCTCGTCCGGCCACCATTGCGGCGGGAATTGCGTCGCCGCGAAGCCGGACTTGATCGAGGTGATCAGCATCCAGATCATCGGCAGCGCGGTGTAGAGCAGCATGAACAGAAGAAAGATGCGCCCGGCCCACCGCCATCCGTCCAAGCGCATACGGCGACGGGTCTGGCCTCGAGAGGCTGTCTCGGCGATCGTGCTCATGCGCCACCCTCTTTTCTCTCGTTGCCGCTCAGCGCACGGACGTAGAAATAGCCGAGGGTCATCAGGATGAGGAACAGGAGCACCGAATAGGCCGATGCCACACCCCAGCGTTGCCGGCCGAAGGCGAGCTCGTAAATATGGGTTATCCAGATATGCGATGCGTTCGACGGCCCGCCTGCGGTCATGATCCAGGGGATGATGAAGGAATTGAAATTGGCCACCGCAAGCAGCAGGATCGTCACCACCGAGACGTTGCGCAAGTGCGGAAAGGTGACGTGCCAGAAGCGCTGCCATGCATTGGCCCCGTCGACCTTGGCGGCGCGCAACAACTGGTCGGGAACTGTCTGCAGGCCGGCCATCATCATGATCATGGCAAACGGGAACTCGCGCCAGATATTGACGACGATCAGGGAGGGCAGCACCGTGCTGACGTTGTCGATGAAATTGGGCGGCCGGTCGGTCAATCCGAGGCCGACCAGTACCGCGCCTATGATGCCGAAATCCGAATGGTAGATCCACTTCCAGATATAGGAGGCGGCGACGGCGCTGATCACCCAGGGAATGATCAGGATGGCACGCAGGACGCCGCGACCGATAAAATCTCGATGCAGCGCCAGCGCCGTCGCAAAACCCAGGACAAAGGAGATGAAAGTCGATCCGAATGTCCAGACCAGGGTGTTCCAGGTGACTTTCCAGAACACCTCACTGGTCAGGATGGTGGTGTAGTTGTCGAAGCCGATGAAGGTCTTGTCGCGGAGTTGCAGGCCGGGCGGCGTCTTATAGAACGACAGCTCGATCGTGTAGTAGATCGGATAGGCGATGACGACGAGCATCACGGCGATTGCCGGAAGCACGTATGCGTAGTCGGCGCGATGAGCCCAGATGTTCCGCAATACGCCGGACCTGCCGGGTTGCAATTTTCGGCGAGCCTCGGCCTTGCCGGTCACGATCGTCACTGTGGCGTGCCCTTGTTCTTCGGAACGAACCGGCTGCGCTCTCGGCGCAGCCGGCCAGATCGGAGGTCAGGTCCGGACTAGAGTCCGCCCATCAGGTCTTTGACCTTCTTGGCCGCGTCGTCCGCTGCCTGATCGACGGTCATAGCTCCGGTCAGGGCATTCTGCAGCATGTCCGGGACGATGATGTTCATGATCTCGGGGGACTCCGGCAGCGCCGGGAACGGGATGCCATACGGCAGCATCGAGGTCGTGACATCGAGGAACTTGATATGGTCCAGGCGTTCCTTCATCCATTTGGTCTTGAAGCCGTTGAGATTGCCCGGGTTGGAGCCGGCATAGGCCATTTTCAGCGACCATTCAGGGCTAGCCCACATACAGATCATCGCCTTCGCGGCCGGCTCGTCCACCTTGCCGCCCTCTACATATTCGGGCTTCAGGATGTGAATGTTCGAGCCGCCGAACACGACGGCGCGCTTGCCGTCGGGGCCGGTCGGGATCAGGCCGTAGCGCATGTTGTCGATGACGGTCTGCGCCTTATCCTTGTCGGTCCCGGTCGCCTTTGCCTGGAGGTCGAGCATGACGTTGTAGTCGGATGGGTGGGAGACCATCATGCCCAATTGGCCGGCGACGAACAGAGGCTGGTTGTCGGCCTGCTGGTTGGTAAGTGCAGAGACCGGAACCGACTTGTCGCGGACGTACATGTCATATGAGGCTTGCAGCGCCGCCTTGCTCTGCGGGCTGTCGAGCTCCACCTGCTTGTAGGTCGGGTTCGCGGTGGCCTCGTCGAAGACGCCGCCGCCATAGGCCCACAGCTGCGGCATGAAGCGATAGGGCGTATTGCCGGCATTCTTGCGAGCCACGAGGCCGTAGCCGGCAATGCCGAGCTTGTCGTGGATCTGCTTGGAATATTTGACGACGTCGTCCCAGGTTGCCGGAGCCTTGTCCGGATCGAGGCCCGCACGCTTGAAGATGTCGGCGTTCCAGATGAACGCCATCGTCTCGTTGTTCGTTGGAACGCCGTAGGTCACCCCATCCCAGGTCACCGCCTTCATGGCGCCCGGCCAGAAATCCTCGGTCGAATAGCCAACATCCTCAGGTTTGAGCGGCTGCAGATAGCCCTTCGAGGCGAATTCGGTACCGCCCAGGATCTGCAGACGGACCGCCATCGGCGCGGCATTGCCCAGCAGTGCCGTGCGGAATTTGTCGAGAAGGTCGTTATAGGTGAGGGCCTGTTCCTCGAGCTGGATGTTCGGATAGGTCTTGCGGAAAGTCTCGAAGAAATCCTTGTAGTACTGGCGCAGGAGGTCGGGATCGCCCTCGAACACGCCCTGATACCAGAAAGTCAGTCGCCCCTTGTAATCGAGCGGGGTGACCTTGGCGCAATCGCCGGCCGTGTCGAAATCCTGTGTTCCGGCGATCGAGCGCACATATTCAGGCGACCATTTGCTCAGGTCGACCGGCGGCGCACCCAGCGCCGATGTGGACATAAGCGATGCCGCCAAAACACCGACGACAGTGCCGCGCAGGACCGCACTGCCGAGCATGATCCTCGTCATAGGTATCCTCCCTGGTTCTCCGCCCTGCGATCGCGAGGATGGTTTTTTCAGTACGGTGTATCCTCTCGATCACTTAGTACGTTTTCAGATCACGGATTGCCTGTCAACGCGTCAGATCGTACATTGTTTATGGAAACCGTGCATGATATCGGACTGACTGTGTATTAATTTGGGGAGCCGGCCTTGGCCGAAACAAACGATTTTAAAGCAAAACCACCTCCGGGGATCGACGCTATCGGGGCCTCCAGCGAGGGCGCTTCCCTTTACGAGCTGATAAGGGAAGACATCATCGAGGGACGGCTCGCCGCCAACGAACGGCTTGTTGTCACCGATCTCGCCCGCCGCCACGGCACTTCCACCAATCCCGTGCGCGAGGCCCTGCAGCTGTTGCGGGGCGAGGGATTCGTCATCTTCTCACCCAACCGCGGAGCTCGTGTAAGGCCCATCGATCAGGACTTCGTCCGCGATATCTACGAGATCGGTGTGCTGATCGAGCCGGCCCTGACGCGATGGTTCGTAAATATGGCTACAGGCGAGGACATCGCCGAGCTCGAACGTATTCAGGCGCTGATTGAAGAGAACAATTTCGCCGACACCTTCAGGCACAGTGAACTGGACACCGCCTTTCACACCGTGATGTACCAGCGGCACTATAACCGCCATGCCGCTGAGCTCTGGTGGAAGCATCGCGAAGTGCTGCGGGCGGTGAGCCGGCGCTTCAATTTCACGCTGGCGCGGCGTGCGGCGATCATTCGCGAGCACCGCGAACTCATCGCGCTCATCAAGGCGGGAGAGGCAGACAAGGCAGCCGAACTCATTTCCCGTCATGTCGAGGGTTCCGGCCGGCATGTTCTCGAACAGATGCGTGCGCGCAACGCCGCTCGCGCCGGATAGGACCAGGGGTCAAGTCTGGAACATCGCGGCTGACCATTGCTGACAAAGGTATTGAAAATGAAAATCACGAGCGTTCGGCCGTGGCTGATCAAGTCTGGTGCTTCTTATTGGGGGGAATTCCTGTTCGTCGAGGTGACGACGGACGAGGGGGTGAGTGGCTGGGGAGAGATCACCACCACCACCAAGCTCGCCAACCGCGCGCTCTGCACGATCCTTCGACAGATCGGAGCCGCGGTGACAGGAGAGGACCCGGCGCGCATCGAATACCTCTGGCACAAGATATTCCGCAGCTTCACCTATATGGGCAGCCGTGGCGCCGCGGTCGAATGCGTGAGCGCGATCGACATAGCTCTCTGGGATCTCAGGGGCAAAGTCCTCGGCAAGCCGATCTACGAACTGTTGGGCGGGCCGGTCCGCGATGAAATCGCGCTCTATACCCATCCCAACCAGGCCAAATTCACCAGCAAGGATGCTGTGGTCCGCGAGATCCTGGACATTGTCGAGTCCGGGCACACAGCTCTCAAGTTCGATCCTTTCCCCCACCAGGGTCGCGGTGCCGACGGCGTGTCGCGTGAACAGCGGGACGGCTACCTCGATGGCGGCATGACCCGCAAGGACGAGCGCGAGGCGGCCGAACTCACGGCTCTGATCCGCGAAACGGCAGGCCCCGATGTCGACATCCTTATCGATGCGCATGGCCGCTTCGACGTCCCCACCGCCATTCGCCTCTGTCGCAGCCTCGAGGAAGCCGGCCAGATCGACTGGTTCGAGGAACCTTGCCCGCCCGAGAGCCTTAACGCCCTCAAGCAGGTGCGCGACAAGGTCAGCGCCGCTATCTCGTGGGGCGAGCGCGGCCACACCAAGTGGGATTTCATCCCGGTACTCGAGAACAAGCTCGCCGACTACATCATGCCCGACGTCACCTGGACCGGCGGCATAACCGAACTCAAAAAGATTTCCGCTCTGTGCGAAGCCTACTACATCCCGGTCTCACCCCATGACGCCGCGGGACCGATCAACGTGGTTGCGGGAGCGCAGGTGATGATGACCGTTCCCAATTTCTACAAGCTCGAAACGTCGGAGTGGAATTTGGGCAAGTACGATCATCTTATCGACAGGCCGCTCGACGTTTCGAACGGCAGCCTCAAGCTTTCGTTGAGGCCAGGTCTCGGCATCGAGATGAACCGCGATTACCTGCAAGCCCATGAGATCCAACTGGGCTAGCAACGTCATCGGCAGCATGCGGGGCGACAGGCCCCGCCGACCAGAACGAGGATAAGTCATGCCAAAAACGGATGGAGCCGACGAGGCCCTCAACCGGGTCAACACCAACTCGAAGCCGTCCGAGCTTCGCATCACCGACATGCGGGTGGCCGAAATCGTCGGCGCGCCGTTCACCTCGGCGCTGCTCAAGATCTACACCAACCAGGGCATCGTCGGACTTGGCGAGGTGCGCGACGGCGCCAGCGCCATCTACGCGCTGATGCTGAAGAGCCGGCTGCTTGGCGAGAACCCTTGCGACATCGACCGCCTGTTTCGCCGGATCAAGCAGTTCGGTGGGCATGGCCGGCAGGGCGGCGGCGTCTCGGCAGTCGAAATCGCCCTCTGGGATCTCGCCGGCAAGGCCTATGGCGTCCCCATCTACCAGATGCTTGGGGGACGGTTCCGCGACAAGGTACGTGTCTACTGCGATACCGACGCCGAGAAACCGAGCGGCACCGAAACCGGAAAGCGCCTCAAGCAGCGCATGGACCGGGGTTTCAGCTTCCTCAAGATGGACCTGGGCTTGATGCAGATCGCCCATGTCCCGGGCGCCGTGGCCGCGCCTGCCGGCGCGCTCGAAGGGTTTCATGCCAATCCGCGCGGCCGTGGCGGCACGCTCGAGGAGCGCAAGGCCCGCAATCTCGCTTATGACGCGCAGAACGTGCAGCACCCGTTCACGGGCCTGCATTTCACCGAAAAGGGGATCGACCTGCTCGAGCAGTACATCCACGAGGTTCGCGAGGTGATCGGATACGAGATCCCGCTCGCCATCGACCATGTCGGCCACATCTCGCTGCAGGATGGCATCCGCCTGTCGCGCCGTATCGAGAAATACGTTCCGGCCTGGCTGGAGGACGTGATCCCCTGGCAATACACCGAGCAGTACCGGCAATTGCAGCAGGCTACCACGGTGCCGATCTGCACCGGCGAGGACATCTACCTCAAGGAAGGCTTCGAGCCGCTGCTCAAGAGCGGCGGCCTCTCGGTCATCCACCCGGATCTGCTCACCAGCGGGGGCATTCTCGAGACCAAGAAGATCGGCGATATGGCGCAGGATCACGGTGTCGCCATGGCGATCCATATGGCCGAAAGTCCGATTGCCGCGATGGCCGCCGCGCATGTCGCCACCGCGACCGAGAACTTCCTGGCGCTCGAATACCACTCCGCCGATGTCGACTGGTGGGACGATATCGTCACCGGCCTGCCCAAGCCGCTCGTCAAGGACGGCTTCATCACCGTGCCCGACAAGCCGGGGCTGGGCATAGACGATGTGGTCGACGACGTGATCAGCCAGCGTCTGCAGCCCGGTGTCACGGGGATATGGCAATCCACCGAGCATTGGGACAATGAATATAGCTGGGACCGGACCTGGAGTTAGCCCGGACCCTTTGCCGTCATTCCCCCCAAGGCTCACAGGGCCAACGACCGACCATTGGTGTCGACCTCTCCCAAGGGCGAGGCCAGGAAAGAAACGGACGAAACCATGATCTACGAACTGCGTATCTATGACTGCCTGCCGGGCAGGCTGCCGGCTTTGCTCAAGCGCTTTTCCGACCAAACGCTGGCCATCTGGGAGAGGCATGGCATCCGCCAAGCCGGGTTTTTCACCACGGCGATCGGCGAAAACAGCAATCGCCTCACCTATTTCCTCGCTTGGGAATCGCTGGCCGAGCGTGAGGCGAAATGGGCAGCTTTCGTCACCGATCCGGCATGGCACAGGGCCCGGGACGAGTCTGAGCGCGACGGGCAGATCGTTGCCAATATCAGCAGCCAGATGCTCACGCCGACAGCTTTCTCGTCTGTGAAATAGGACTGCGCCATGAAGATCACCGACCTTCGCTGTGCCGTTATCGGCAAGCATCCCATCGTTCGCGTCGTAACTGACGAGGGCCTCTATGGACTGGGAGAAGTCGAGTTCACCAAGACCTATCTCAAGCCTTGGGTGCTGCATTTCCGCGAAGCGCTGATCGGCGAGGATCCGACCGACGTCGAGCGGGTCATGTTGAAGATCCGCCAGCGCGGCTCGTTCAAGCCTTATGGCGCGGCGGTCAGTGCTATCGAGCATGCGCTTTGGGACATTGCCGGCAAGGCCGCGGGCGTGCCGGCATACAAACTGCTCGGCGGCAAGGTGCGCGACAAGGTGCGCGTCTATAACGGCTCGATCCGCCAGAAACGCACGGGCGATCGGCCGGAGGACTACGCCGCCGACGTAAAATGGATGATGGAGCAGCCGCAGAACTTCTTCATGGTCAAGCAGGGAATCTCGTTCCATTCCAACATGAAGGACACCGTCGAGGACTTCCATTACGGTGTGACGCAAAAGAAGGCCGGCTATCACGGTGCCATGGATCAGGGCATGATCAGTGAGCGCGGTTTCAACCACATGCTCGACTGCGTGATCGCGATGAAGGAAGTGCTGGGGGACAAGGTCAGCCTGGCGCTCGACTGCGGCCCGGGCTGGATGCTGCCCGACGCGATCAAGTTCGCCCGCGCGGTCGAGAAGTACAATTTGATGTGGCTCGAGGACATGCTGACCGGCGATTACGTGCCGTGGGTCAATCCGCAAGCCTATCGGGAACTGACCACCTCGACCTCGACGCCGATTCATACCGGCGAGCAGATTTACCTCAGGCACAATTTCAAGGAACTGATCGAGACCCAGGCCGTGCGCGTCATCGGCCCGGATCCTGCCGACATCGGCGGCATTGCCGAGCTCAAATGGGTCGCCGAGCACGCCTATATGCACTCGATCCTGATGGCGCCGCACGGCACCGCGAACGGCCTGCTGGGCCTCGGCGCGCTGATCAATGTCTGCGCCACCTTGCCCGCCAACTACGTGGCGTTCGAATATCCCAGCGCCTCGGACCCCTGGTGGAACGACATCGTCATCGGCCTGCCCAAGCAGATCGTGAAGGACAGCATGGTCGATCTGCTGGAGGCACCGGGGCTCGGCCTCGATATCGATGCCGAAGGGGCCAGGAAGTATTTGCTGGCGGAGGATGCCGGCTTCTTCGATTGATTGGTAGGGCGGCCCTCGATCTCATCGACCGAGGGCTTGCTTCAAAGAAGCGTGGATGCACATCTTGCCGCAACGCAAATCGGCGCATTGTTGAAATGCGCCGATCGAGTCTAGAGATGGCGGATCTCGGTCCCGAGAACCTTCAGACACTCGCGAATGAAGGCGGCTAACGCTGTCCAACCCTTGGCCGACACCATGGTTCCGTCGACATAGGCCTCCGTCGGCGAGAGGTCGATGTAAGTGCCGCCGGCCAACGTCACTTCCGGTTCGCAGGCGGCGAGCGCGCCAACCTTCTTGCCGCGCACGACGCCGTCCACGGCAATCAGGATCTGAACCCCATGGCAGATCGTGAAAATCGGCTTCTGGGTATCGTGGAAGTGGCGCACCATGGCTTGCACCCGTTTGTCGGTGCGGATGTATTCCGGGCCGCGGCCGCCAGCGCAATATACGGCGTGGTATTGATCGAGCTGCTTTTCCGCCTCGGCGAACGTCTTGTTGATCACCTGAAAATGGCCGAGCTTTTCTGTGTAGGTCTGGTCGCCTTCGAAGTCGTGCAGGGAGGTCTTGATGAGGTCTCCGGCCTTCTTGTCCGGGCAGACCACGTGGACGGTGTGGCCGACGGCTTCCATCGCCTGCTGGTATACGAAGATCTCGTACTCCTCGGTGAACTCGCCGGTGAGCATCAATATTTTCTTGCCTGACATGATCATGTCCTCTGTCGCGTTAAAGGAGTGGGCGAGCATGGCTGCGCCCCGCATTGACTGCGTTCGTCTCAGAACGGGGAGTCGGGGAAATAATATTCCTTGGCGTTGTCCTTGGTGATCAGCGGCGCGTCCAGCTTGACGGCGCCGCGAACCGGGGCCTGGCCAACCAGGTTGGCCATGGTCATGTAGATGGCCGTCTTGATCATGGACGGCGGGTAGGGCGTCTCGACGGGGGTCACGGTGTCGCCGTCGATGACCTTCTTGACGATATCCTTCATGCCGTTACCGCCCAGCGCCAGCTTGATGTCCGTACGGCCCGACTGCTTGACCGCCTCGAGCACGCCCAGCAGCATGTCGTCGTCGTTCGCCCACACCGCGTCGATATGGGGATATTTGGCGAGATAGTCCTGCATCAGCTTGAAGGCTTCGTCGCTGTTCCAGTGGGCGTACTGGATGTCGAGAACCTTGAGGCCGGTGCCGGCGATGGCGTCCTGGAAGCCTTTGATGCGCTCGTCGTCGATCACGGTCGGAATGCCGCGCAGGACCACCACGTCACCCTTGCCGCCAAGCTTGTCGATCATGTATTTCGCCGTGTTGCGGCCGACGGCGATGTTGTCGCCGGCCACATAAAGGCTCTGGACGGTCGGGTCGGTCAGGCCTCGGTCGACGACCGTGATGAAGGTGCCCTTCTCCTTGATGGCCTTGACCGGCTCGGTCAATTCTTCCGACGAGTAGGGCAGGATCACCAGCGCATCGATCTTGCGGGAGGCCGAGAGATCCTCGATCGCCGACACCTGCTCGGCCGCAGAGGGCGATGTCTTCACGATGACCTCGACACCGGGGAAGGCCGCGTTGATTTCCTTGGCCGCCGTCTGCGCGTGATAGACGACGCCGGCGGTCCAGCCATGGTCGGCGGCCGGTATCGAAACGGCGATGACTTTCTTGTCCTCGGCCATGGCATGGCCCGTGAGGAGCAGCGAGCCGAGCGCGGCCGCAGCCATCCATTTTCTACTGAACATTTTCTTCTCCCAGATTGGACCCACAACTACGCACCCGTGTGGTCCGGACACGGGGCTATTTCGAATTCGAAAACCTCTGAATGAGCATCGCGATGATGATGATGACGCCCTGGACCGCTGCGACCAGATACTCGGAGACGAAATCCGACAGCACCATGAGGTTGGCGATCAGCTCCAGAATGACAGCGCCGGCGACGGTTCCCCAGACATGACCCTTGCCGCCGCGCAGCGCCGTGCCGCCGATCACCACGGCGGTGATCACCTGCAGTTCCCAGAGCTGTCCGGTGGTCGGCGTTGCGGCGCCCAGACGCGGCACGTAACAGATCGCGGCGATGGCCACGCAGACGCCCTGGACGATGTAAGCGATGGTGCGCGTCTTGATGATGGAGATTCCGGAATAGCGCGCGACGTCCTCGTTTGCGCCCACCGCGGCGCATTTGCGCCCATACTTCATCTTGTAGAGGACGAACGATGCAATCGCGGCGACGGCGACCGATATCAGGATCGGAATCGGTATACCGCCGACGGTGCCGAAATAGACCGGCCGATAGGCTTCGCGCAGCGACCGGTCGATCGGAATCGTGCCGCCATCGGTCAGATAGGTGATCAACGCGCGGAAAATGCCCATTGTGCCGAGCGTCGCAATGAACGGTTCGATCCGGCCTATGGTGACGATCAGCCCGTTGGCGAGGCCACACAGCAGGCCGACCAGGATCGCCACGAGCATTCCAGCCGGTATCGCCCACAGGCCAGCGTGTGGCGCCACGGCGTTCATGAACATGATGGTGATGCCGGTGACGAAGGCGGCCATCGAGCCGACGGAGAGATCGAGCCCTCCCGACGAGATTACGAACGTCGCACCGACCGCGATGATGGCGATGAAGGCGCTGCGGGTGATGACGTTGGCGAGATTGGTCGCGGAGAGGAAGTCCGGATTGATGAGGAAGCCGGCCACCAGCAGGGCGGCCAATGCCAGGAAGGGACCCACGTCGGTCCAGGTGATGTTCAAATCGCCGGCGCGATGCGTGGATGGGGATCCGGTTATGACAGCCATTCTGTTCCTCCCTTGGCCATTGGCCTCGGTTTCGGGCCGCTTGTCGCCAGCAGCGCCACATTGCTTTCGGTCATCTCGGCGCCCTGGAGTTCGCCGGTCAGACGGCCCTCACGCATGACGAGGATGCGATTGCAGATGCCGATCAGCTCCTGCATTTCCGACGAGATGACGATGCAGGCTTTGCCGCTGCCAACGATGGCGTGAATGAAGGCGTAGATTTGAGCCTTGTTGGCGATATCGATGCCACGGGTCGGCTCATCGATGATGACCACCGAGGGATTGGTAAGCAGCACCTTGGCGAGCAGCAGTTTCTGCTGGTTGCCGCCGGAAAGTTGCCCCGCCTTGACACCAAGGGTCTTGAGCCGGATGTCGTAGCTCCGGACGGCCTCCGCCAGTGCGGCCGCTTCGCGGCTTCTGCCGAGAACCAGTGTGGGATGAAACCGCTCCAATGCCGAAAGCGTCAGGTTGGGCGCCAGGCGCTCATCGAGGAGCAGGCCTTTGCTTTTTCGATCCTCGGTCAGATAGCCGATGCCTGCGTCGATCGCTTCGCGTTGCGAGTGGATCCGGACGGGTCGTCCCCGGAGTTCGATCTCCGCATGGGCCGGCCGCAGGCCTACCAGCCCTTCGAACAGTTCCGTGCGGCCCGCGCCGATCATGCCGGCAAAGCCAAGAATTTCGCCCTTGTGGAGGGTGAAAGAGACATCCTCGGCGTAGCCCGGGACGGTGGCGTTTTTTACGCTCAGCATAGGCTCGCTGGACGGTGTGCTCTTCTGCGGATAGAGGGCTGCAAGCTCGCGGCCGACCATCAGCCGCGCCATGTCCATCTGCGTCAGGGCGGTGCCCGGATAGGTACCGACCATCCTGCCGTCGCGCAGCACGGTTACCTTGTCGGCAAGCTGCCGCACTTCGTCCAGCCGATGGCTGATGTAGAGGACGGCTGTGCCGTGGGCTCTCAATTGCAGGACGATTTCGAGGAGCCGATCCACTTCCGCGCCGGTCAGCACGGCGGTCGGCTCGTCGAAGATCACGACCTTGTAATCGTCGAGCAGGGCACGGGCAATTTGGACCAGTTGGCGGTCAGCCAGAGAGATGTCGCGCACCAGCGCGGTCGGCGAGACCGGGCAGCCGATCTGCGCCAGCTTTTCGGCTGCCAGCCCCCGCATGGCGCGGTCGTCCATGACATGGCGGCGCGAAAGCTCGCGGCCGAGAAACAGGTTGTCCGTCACCGTAAGTGCTTCGGCGAGCAGGATCTCTTGGTGGACGAGGGCAATGCCGGCTTCCTGGGCCTGGTCGGGCTTGGCGAACGTCACCGGCCGACCGGCCATGGACAAGGTGCCACGGGTTGGCTCGGCATAGCCGGACAGCAGCCGCATCAGTGTGGATTTTCCGGCGCCGTTCTCGCCGATAATGGCATGGATCTCGCCCGGCAGGATGTCGAGCGTCACGTCGGAGAGCACGGTGACCGGCCCATATTGTTTCGAGAGACCCTGAGCGCGTAGCACCGGCTCCGCGGCCGCGGGCGCGTTGCCGCCAGGCAGCGCACGTCCTCGCTCTGCGGCAATATTGGCGGTAATGGACATTCGTTCAGGCCTCAATCGAAGGCCGGCAGCAGGCGATCGCGCGAGTGCTCGATGTGGGCGCGCATTGCTTTCGCGGCGGCATCGGGATCGGCTGAGCCGAACGCGGCGAGGATCGCCTCATGCTCGTCCAGCGCCTCCTCGGTGACGCGGGAGTGGTACATCAGGCGGAATATGTGGAAGTGGGTGTGTTGATAACCCAGCGTCTCGCGAATGAGCTCGTTTTCGGCATATTCCATGATCTTGTCGTGGAAAATCGCGTCTTGCCGGGCGAAGTTTGAATAACGCAGGCGCTCGTCCTTGCCTTCGCGGCGCGACATCACGCCTGCCGCCTCAAGCAGTGTGCCGAGTTTGGCCTCGTCCATCGCGGCGGCGGCCTTCGCCGCGCCGTGCGGTTCGAGCAGGAGACGCATTTCGTACAATTCGTCGAAACGGCGCCGGGTGATCTGCGGTGCGGCGCGGTATCCGATCAGATGCGTTTTCAGAACCAGGCCTTCGCCTTCCAGACGCCCGAGCGCCTCGCGGATCGGCGTATGGGAAACGTCGAATTCCTTGACCAGATTGTCGACGGTGATGCGTGAACCGGGCGCGATCTTCAGCGACATCAGCTGCGCGAAGATGGCCTCGTAAACGTCCTCGGCCAGGCTGCTCGCGCGCTGGATGCGACCCGCTCCCGTGGGCGCCTCACCATTATTGCTCAAACTGACAGGTTGCATCTTTCGCCTCTCGACAGGGGAGACTGCTAACACGAGGGTTTGACCGATGCAATACTATATCCTATACGATTTTATCGGCGCCGTTCAGTTCCCTTCGGTGCGGATTTTGCAATGCGAGTTTCTCCGACACCCCTCAAGGATGCAGCCTGTCATGAGCCTTCTCACAGCCCTCCGGCTCCCACGCGAAATTCTATTCGGAAAGGGGCAACGTCATGCACTGCCAGCCGTGGCCTGTCGCCATGGCCGACGCGCCCTGGTCTGCACCGACGAGCGTTTCGCCGGCACGGCGGTGTTTGCCGAAATCATGGAATCCTTGCAGTCAGCGTCGGTCGACGTGCTGGTTCACGACGGTGTCCTCCCTGACGTGCCGCGCGACTCGGTGGCGGTCTGCGTCGAGGAAGCGAGGGGCTTCCGGCCCGACATGGTGATCGGCATCGGCGGCGGCAGCTGTCTCGATTTCGCCAAATGCGCCGCCTTGCTGATCAGCCACGGTGGCGAGCTGCAGGACTACTATGGCGAGTTCAAAGTCCCGGGACCAACGCTGCCGCTCATCGCCATACCGACCACGGCCGGCACAGGATCGGAGGTGACGCCCGTCGCGGTGATATCCGATCCGGACC
The DNA here is from genome assembly GCF_004791165.1 of Mesorhizobium sp. M8A.F.Ca.ET.218.01.1.1. Lineage (GTDB taxonomy): Bacteria > Pseudomonadota > Alphaproteobacteria > Rhizobiales > Rhizobiaceae > Mesorhizobium. The sequence continues at coordinate 35,277 of NZ_SRUZ01000005.1, forward strand.
GGACGCTCAAAGTAGGCATATCGAGCCCCCATCTCATTGCCGCAGTTGCCATCTGCGACCCCGAACTGACAATGACCTGTCCGCGGGGCCTGACCGCGATCGCCGGTGCCGACGCGCTCACCCATGCGATCGAGGCCTTCACGGCCATGCATCGGGACGGTGACTTCAGCCTGCCGCAGCGCCACGTTTTCATCGGCAAGACGCCGTTGACCGATCATTTCGCGCTGCTGGCCGTCAAACTGCTCGGCCGCAGTCTGGAGAAGGCGTGCACCGACGGCGATGACGCCGAGGCGCGCGCCGACGTGATGATGGGAGCGCTGGCTGCGGGTTGCGCCTTCGGCACTGCTGGCACGGCGGCGGCGCACGCGGTGCAATACCCGGCCGGCGCGCTCACGCACACGCCGCATGGGCTGGGGGTGGCGACGATGATGCCTTATGTCATGAGCTACAACAGCCGTGTGGCCGCGGCGGAAATCGCCGAGATAGGGATTGCTCTCGGCCTTGAGGCGAACGGTCGTGGCGCCGACGAAATGGCGGAAGCGACCATCGAGGAGATCAGACGCTTGTTCGCCGCGATCGGTATCACTCCGACGCTGGCCGGTCTGGGGCTTCCGGCCGACAGGCTCGACTGGACCGCCGAGCAGGCGCTTGGCATCGATCGTCTGATCAAGAACAACCCGCGCCCATTCGACCTCGCCGCCATGCGCCGCCTTGTCCAGGCGGCCTATGACGGCGATCTCACCGCCTGCGCCATGTGAACGTCAGGAACAAGACGATGAACCTTCCTTACAATGCCTTCCAGCTCGATCAGGATCCCTACGATGTGCGAGGTTTCCCGCACCGGCTCTATATCGGCGGACAATGGCTGCCGTCTGCCGACGGCAGGCTCATCGAGGTCACCGATCCATCCTCCGGGGCGGTGATCGCGGCGGTTCCCGATGCGACCCTGGAGGACGCCACCGCTGCGGTCGAGGCAGCGGCCAAAGCCGCCAAGGGGTGGCGTGAGACCGCGCCACGCAAACGCTCCGAGATTCTCAGGCGCTGTTTCGAACTGATGGTCGAGCGGTCGGAGACGCTTGCCATGCTGATTTCGCTGGAGAACGGCAAGGCCCTGCGCGACGCGCGCGGCGAGGTGGCTTACGCGGCCGAATTCTTCCGCTGGAACGCCGAAGAAGCTGTTCGCATCACCGGTGAGTTTGGCACCGCTCCGTCCGGGACCAACCGGATCGTGGTCGACTACCAGCCGATCGGCATCTGCGTCCTCATCACACCTTGGAATTTCCCTGCCGCGATGGCGACACGCAAGATCGCACCGGCCCTCGCGGCGGGCTGCACGGTCATTTTGAAGCCGGCCAGCGAGACGCCGCTGACGGCCTATGCGCTGGCCGCGCTCTACAGCGAAGCCGGCGTTCCGGACGGTGTCGTGAACGTGCTGACGACGTCGACCCCAGGCCCCCTGACGTCGGCCATGCTGGCCGATCCGCGCGTCAGGAAGCTCTCCTTCACCGGTTCGACCGGGGTCGGCCGGGCCTTGCTCGCCGAGGCCGCCAAACATGTGATTTCTTGTTCCATGGAACTCGGCGGCAATGCACCCTTCATTGTCTTCGACGATGCTGATCTCGGTGCGGCCCTCGATGGCGCCATGATCGCCAAAATGCGCAATGCCGGCGAAGCCTGTACGGCCGCCAATCGCATCTACGTCCAGTCGGGCATCCACGATGCGTTCGCCGACGGCCTGTCCCGGCGCATGGCCGCGCTCAAGATCGGCGCCGGCACCAAGGCGGACACCGAATGTGGACCCATGATCACCAAGAAAGCGGTCGACAAGATCGACCGGTTGGTCAAGGACGCGGTCAATCGGGGTGCCAAGGTGCTGTGCGGCGGCTCGGTGCTTGAGGGAGATGGTTTTTTCTATCCTCCGACCGTCTTGTCCGAAGTCTCGCCGGACGCTGACATGGCGCATGAAGAAATCTTCGGACCGGTGGCGCCCATCACCCGCTTCGAGAGCGAGGCACAGGCCATCCTCCACGCCAACGACACCGAATACGGCCTTGCCGCTTACCTCTACACCCGCGATGTGGCGCGCGGCATGCGGGTTGCTTCGGAGATCGAGGCCGGCATGATCGGCCTCAACCGCGGCTTGATGTCGGATCCCGCCGCGCCCTTTGGCGGAGTCAAGCAGAGCGGCCTAGGACGGGAAGGGGGCCAGCACCACGGTACCTCCGAGTTCATGGAGGCCAAATACATCGCTGTAACCTTTTGAGCGGACGCCATGTCGAAGGATCCTTTTCGCACCCGCGACCACGTTGCCGATTTCGATGACATCGTGGCCGATATCGTCGCCCGCAGCGCTGCGACGCGGGCTTCGCTGCCTATGCTGGCGGATGTCGCCTATGGTTCGCACGAGGCCGAGCGACTCGACCTGTTCTTTCCGGAGGGACCGCGCAAGGACCTCCCGGTGCACATCTTCATCCATGGCGGCTATTGGCGCATGTTCACCAAAAGCGATTATTCCTACGTTGCCGAAACGGTCACGAGCGCAGGGGCAATCGCGGTCGTGATCGACTATGCGCTGATGCCTGCCGTCAGGATGGCGGCAATCGTCGACCAGGTCCGGCGCGCGAGGCAATGGGTGCAGGATAATATCGCCAGCCATGGCGGCGATCCCGGTCGGCTAAGCGTCAGTGGCCATTCCGCCGGCGCGCATCTGGCGACCTTTTTGTTCAACGAGGATTCGACACATCCCCCCTCGGCGGCACTTCTGCTCGGCGGCCTGTATGATTTGAAGCCTCTTCAGCATTCCTTCCTCGAGCCTTTGATAGGCTTGACCGACGCGGAAGTTGCGGCATTTTCGCCGATAAGCAAATCCCACTCTTCGCGGACAAAAGTCAGGATGTTGGTCGGCGAGCGGGAAACACAGCCGTTTCACCTGCAAGCCAGATTGTTTGCTGATCGTCTGATAGGGCAGGACCTGAGTGTATCGATGGGCGTGCTCACGGCGCGCAACCACATGGACAGCGTACGTGATTTAGGGCTGCGCGGGACAATCGCGGGCGACTGGCTTCACCACGTCGTCGTGGCCGCATAAATTCGACACGCGGCCCGCGAGAACATCACGGGCCTGCCGTCGCGGCAGCCGTTATGTCGTCTGACTTTCACGGATCGGCGAAACGGTTCGTCCGCAAGCCAGGTATGTGCCCGAAATCAGGAAGATCATTAGCGTTGAATCGAGAATGTCGTGGCCGACAAGGATGCCTGTTAGGCCACCAACAAGGTATACGATGACGGCGACCACTATCATGGTCGCCCCGAACCTCTCTAACGGATCGGCACTGAAGCGAAGAACCCTCGTTGCGTTCCAGATCGCGACGATGAAGATCGCCGCCAATGATAACGCGCCAACAAGTCCGGCCTGCACCAAGGCTGTCAGAAAGCCGTTGTGAAAATGGTTGAAGCCCTGGCTCACCCCAAATTGCTTTTTGAAACCCTGCTGTGAAATCGCCCGGCTGGCGGATATGCCGTGGCCGAAAAATGGCGCTTCGCGAAATGCATCCATCCCAATGTCCCAGAGCCCAACGCGTAGCCCGAGCGGAGTGGAATGATCATCCTTGGTGGCGAGGGCGTTCCAGTCATCGAACAGAAAATGAGTGCGACCTACGATGATTGGAGAGGTGATTGCCGCGGTGAGCAGGCAGCAGGCGCCCGCAATCACCAGCAACCGCCTCATATTCGATCGCGTGAATCTCTGGCGATTGATCACAAGGACGGCGACAATGGCGATCAGCAAGGCTACCCAGATCATGCGCGAGCCGGAATAGACGGTCGCTACGGCGCCGGCGAGTACGGCGACGGTGAGTGTCTTCCAGGCTTTCTCTATTCCCGACACAGCGCCCGCAAGGCACATCATCACGGCGAGGCAGGTGACCGTCGCGAACACGATCGGATTTCCAGCCCCTCCTTCGGCTCTCAGCATCCCGATCCAGTAATATTGGACAATGGTCAGCACCAGCGCTCCGGCACATGCTGCCGCGCTGGCCCGCACAGCAATGCGTGCAAGCGTCGCCTTGTCGGTGATGCTCCAGGTCGAATAGGAGATCGGGAACACCAACAAGGTGATCAGCGGCAGGAAGTGCGTGACATCAGCCCGCAGGGTGCCGTTGACGATCGATGCCAGGACCATCGCCGCGCAATAGGCATAGATCGCAAGGGTCATGGCGAGCATCGGCCGGTCGATGTTCAAGCGGCGTCGCCTGGCGACCAGCAACACCACCGACCAGAGCGCTCCACCATGAAATACGAAGCTCACCACCGACCCGAGCACTGGCGGCGAAAAGAAGCAGATGATCGAGAAGCCACGGTTGACCTGTTCTGCCGTCAGGTGGCGCCGCAGCGATGTAAACGAGTTCAATGCCTTGCTTCGCAATGTTCCGGGTCGCGTGCGAATCGTTCGAACGATCCTTGCTCACCCGTGCTTCGCCCCTGTCCTCGAACCCGTATAGCTGCTTGCTCAGGTATCTGATAGTGCGGGACCGTCTCGCTCCCGATCCGGCTGCGCGAGTGAAAAAACCTGGCCCTGATGCCTGTTCAGGCCGCGACCGCCGATGAAGCTCCCTGGGTTCCTTCCTGCCAGGATTGGAACATCAAGACGTCCCAAAGCAGATACTGATTGTTACGGTGTCCGGAGAGGTGTTCAGACCACGCGCGCCGGATTGCATCGGCTCGAAAGAACCCGTCTTCCCGCAATCGGCGCTCGTCGAGCAGCGCCTCCGCCCATTCGCGAAGCGCGCCGCGCAGCCAGGTGTCGATGGGCACGCCGAAGCCCATTTTCGGACGTTCGACGAGCGCTTTCGGAACATGTCGATAAAGCAGTTGCCTGAGCGGCCACTTTGTCTGGTCGCCGGCTCGCAGGATGGAAAGCGGCAGCGAAAGTGCAAAGCCTATCAGCCGGTGGTCAAGCAGCGGCACGCGGGTCTCGAGGCTGACTGCCATTGCCGCGCGATCAACCTTTACCAGGATGTCGTCCGGCAAATAGCTCATCATATCGATGTACATCATCCGCTCGACGTTGCCCGGCAGCGCTGGAAGCGCCTCCAATCCGGTCAGCATGGTGGGCGGCTCGTCCGCATCCGGGATGATTTCGGTCGCTTCCCAGTGCGAGCAGAGGCGGCGGTAGACATCGTCCATTGTTCGCAATGAAAGAACCGATGCCGCCTTGTGGATCTTGTCGCCGACGCGCTCGCGGCGCAGGCGCTGCGGCAGAAGCGGCATGATCCCACCCGCGACATTGTTGTAGAGACCGGGCGAGGGCAGTGTCGCCAGGCTGGCCGACGCGCGGCGCAGCCCCATCGGGATGCGGGAAAGCTTGTTCCATAACGCATCGGCGAGTGCGTAGCGCGTGTAGCCGGAGAACAGCTCGTCGCCGCCATCGCCCGACAACGCCACGGTAACGCTGCCACGCGCCAGTTTGGAGACGAGGAATGTCGGGATTTGCGAGGAGTCGGAGAAGGGCTCACAATAAATGCCGGGCAGATGGGGCACAACCTCTAGCGCGTCCCGCTCGCTGAGATAAAGTTCCGTATGGTCGGTGCCAAGGTGGCGCGCGACTTCCTTGGCATGGCCCGCCTCGTTGTAGCCGACTTCGTCAAATCCGATCGTGAAGGTCCGTACCGGTCGCGAACTGATCGACTGCATGACCGCCACGATGGCGGAAGAATCGATGCCGCCCGAGAGGAAGGCGCCGAGCGGCACGTCAGCGATCATCTGCCCTTCGAGGGCGCGGCGAAGATGACGTTCGAGTTCGTCGACCGCCTCTTCGGGGCTCCCTTGAAAAGGGTCGCGCTGGCCTTGTTCAGCGGCTTCCCTGGCGCTCCAATAGCTCTCGACATGTGGCTCACGCATCGGGTCGGAAAGGACGAGGAGATGGCCGGGTCTTAATTTCCGAATGCCTTGGTAAATGCTGTAAGGCGCGGGGATGTAATTGTGGCGCATCAGCAAAGCCAGCGCATTCCGGTCAATGTCCGGGCGCCAATCCGGCAGCGGTTGAAAGGCCTTGAGTTCCGAGGCAAACGCGAAGGCCTTGCCGATCCGGCCATAATATAACGGCTTTTCCCCCAGGCGATCACGTCCGAGAACGAGCGTTCTCTCCTTGCGGTCCCACAAGCCGAAAGCAAACATGCCGACAGCCAGTCCAAGCGCTTTGTTGGTTCCAAGCTCCTCGATTGCAGCCAGAAAGGTCTCGGTGTCGGAATGACCGCGCCATGCATGAGCGCCGAAGTCCCGATCGAGATGCGTCCGCATCTCGCCGTGATTGTAGATTTCTCCATTGAAGACGATGACATAGCGACCGCTGTGCGAAATCATCGGCTGCGCGCCGGCCGATGACAGGTCGATGATTGCCAGTCGGCGCTGACTGAGCGCGACCCCGGCCTCGGCGTCAGTCCAGATGCCGTCGCCGTCCGGTCCGCGATGCCGGATCATGTCCGCCATGCGGCGCACGCTTGAGGGGCCGCTGCTTGTCGCGGCCACTCCACCCACAATGCCGACGATACCGCACATCCGGCGTTACTCTCCACAATGACCAGGCTCGGTTCTTTCTCTCTCTGCCGCGAAATCAGAGGAGGAAACCAGCGGCTATAAATCCATTCGCTCGAAACACCATTCACCACAGCCGGTGCCGAAGAGGCCAATTCCAGGCACTGCATTGAAGCGCCGCTTCGTGCGAAACCCAAGTTTTTCGACTGACGTCTCCAACTCTTCGGCCGAGGTGGATTGATAGGGATAGCCGCCTAGCCAGTCGTCGACATCCGCCAGGAATTCCATGCCTCGGCGCGCGCGATAGTTCTTTACAAACGAGATCGTGTCCCGATGGCGCAGCGTTCTCGCCGACATGTAGGCCGAGACAAACAGCGCTTTGACCGGAGGCCGCAGCCAGCGATGAGAGGAGTAGAGCCTTTTTTCGACCGTCCACAGTCCGCAAAGTGGCGTTTTCAGGTAGATCGCAATGCCAAATCTTCCGCCGTGACCAACGAGGCCGGCTGCGTTGCTGATCGCCGCCCACATGTCGCCCGTGTGATGCAGGACGCCCCACGAGTAGACGACATCGAACGTCCCGGTCGGAAGCGACGCCCTGTCGAGGATATCGGCACGCTCCACGCTCCATTCGGCTTCCGGCGCGAAGCGAGAAAGCACGGCCTTGGTCGTTTCGACACAACCCGGATCATAGTCAACGGCGTGAACCTTCGCTGCCCCCAGCCGAAGAGCGGCCGCTGAATGCAGGCCCGATCCGCAGCCCATGTCGAGAAATGTCTTCCCCTCCAGATCGCCCACCAGGCGGCGAAGATCCTCGCAAGCCCGATCCAGATGCTCGTCCTCGAAGCGCGCGGCAAGCTCGGACCAGTTGCGGCCGAAATCATAACGCGCGTTCATAAGCTTCCCACCGTCGCCCTTTCCGAATGACCGAAGCCTTAGCTGATGCCAGATAGAAGTCCCGAAACGAATGCGTTCAGCCTGTCGAGCCACGCCCGCCTCTTGTGGAGATGGAATCCTCTAAGACCGGCTGCGTCGGTGGTCAGAATCGGCCTGCTTAACCTCACGGTAGATCCCAGTGTTGAATTCAGGCCGAGCCTTACAGACTCCAATACTTTAAATTGTCAGGGATTTCATTCGGCTTGATGGCAGACTTGATGTCGAACAGCGTCCCGCCCTGCTTGATCATTTGAAAAAGACGCGCTCTCTCACTGGTGAGATAGACGTTGTGCGGTACCGCCAAGACAAGCGCCTGCAAATCGCTTATCTCATCGAGCGGCAGGATCGTTTCGCCGTGATCGCGTCGAGCGGATTCGGCGTCGGCAAGGGGATCGTGAAGCTTGGGCACGATGCCGAACTGTCTCAGTTCCTTGACCATGTCGAACACACGGCTGTTGCGCAAATCCGGAACGTCCTCCTTGAAGGTCAGTCCGAGAATGCCGACGGAAGCTCCTTTGACTGATATGTCCGAGCGGATCAACTGTTTGACGACTTGCTGGGCAACGAAGGCTCCCATGCCGTCGTTGATGCGGCGTCCGGCGAGGATAATCTGCGGATGGTAGCCTTCGGCCTCCGCCTTGGCAGTCAGATAATACGGATCGACGCTGATGCAGTGACCGCCGACGAAGCCCGGCTTGAAGGGGAGGAAGTTCCATTTTGTCGATGCGGCATCAATGACATCCTGCGTGCGGATCTCAAGCCGTTCAAAGATCATTGCCAGTTCATTCATCAGCGCGATGTTGAGGTCGCGCTGTGTGTTCTCGATGACCTTCGCCGCTTCGGCCACCTTGATCGACGGCGCGCGGTAGACGCCGGCATCGATGATGCTCCCATAGACGCTGGCTACGCGCTCCAGCGTCTCTGCGTTCTCACCGGAGACGACTTTGATGATCCGCCGCAGCGAGTGTTCCCGATCGCCTGGGTTCGCCCTTTCAGGCGAATAGCCGAGCGCGAAGTCATGAGGATGCCGCAGGCCGGATATATGCTCGATGATCGGCCCGCAAAATTCCTCGGTCACGCCTGGATAGACCGTCGATTCGAAAACGACGACGGCGCCTTTGCTCACCGCTTCACCGACAAGCTCCGATGCCAGTTTCAAAGGCGAAAGATCGGGAGCACGGTTGATGTCGATAGGCGTTGGCACGGCAACGATGAAGAAAGTCGCGCCTTTCAACATCTCTCGGTCGGTCGTAAGCGCGATCGAGGATTCCTTGATCGCCGCCGTGTCGACCTCTCCGGTGCGATCGACGCCGCGACGCAATTCCTCAATCCGGCTTTCGCTTATATCGAAAGCAATGGTGCCCGGGAAAACCTTCCCAAACGCGACGGCTACCGGCAGGCCGACATATCCCAGACCGATAACGGCGATGCGTTCGGACATCGGCGGAGTTCCTAAGTCACTTATGTCCAGCGCTTGTATGGCAGGCTGCACGCCAATTCAACGATGTGTAGTTGCGAAGTGGGAACTCTCCACTCAAAATAGCGCCTGATCGATGCGCGTGCCGCCATCGTCTCGTGGCGCTCGATGTTGTGGATAAGATGCGGCAGGATTGGGTTTCGAGCCTCAAGACCCTACAAGAGCCGAATGGTCTGGACCAGTCAGCCAAGAACCTGAATGCATGGATCGCATCGTTGTTGTCGTAAGCGAACCAAGATCCCTTGCAACCACGCGGGGACATCTTCTGCTTGCGCTGCGCGCCGCCGGATACGAAGTACATGCCCTGGCGCCAGTCGATGCCATGACCGTTCGTTGGCTGACCGAGAACGGCATCCGTTTTCATCCATTGCCCATGGAGCGTGCGGCTATTGCGCCATTCGGCGATACGCTTTTGGCTTTTCGTCTTTGCAGGAAGCTACGAGAGCTCAAACCCCAGGCCGTGCTGACCTGTGCGATCAAGCCGATCGTCTATGGCATACCCGCGGCGCTGATTGCGGGGGTACCGCGCCGGCACGCGCTTGTCACGGGCCTCGGCTATGCGTTCACGGACCGTCACAAATCTCTACGGTGGAGGATGGTCAATGCGGTGGCCCGGCTTCTTTATGCCGCGAGCCTGCGTGTTGCCACCACGGCCACCTTCCAGAACGACGATGACCGCAATGACTTCGGTCGTCTGGGACTGCTCGGACGTACACCAGCCAATGTAGCCAACGGTTCAGGGGTAGATCTCGATCGATTCAAGGTTGCGCCATTACCAGAGAAGCCGCGATTTCTTATGATCGCACGCCTGCTTCGCGACAAAGGCCTCGGCGAATATCTGGGTGCGGCAAGGCTGGTTAAGGCAATTCGACCTGAAGCCCGTTTCGACCTGGTCGGCGATACGGATCCAAATCCCGCGGGATTTCCGGTATCGGAAGTTGAGGCAGCGGTCGCGGACGGAACCATCCGCTATCACGGGCCTGTGGAAGACGTCCGCGGGGTGATCGCCGATTCGCGTATCTTCGTGCTTCCATCCTACCGCGAGGGTACGTCGCGATCTGTCCTGGAGGCGATGGCAATGGGGCGCCCGGTGATCACGACAGATGCGCCGGGTTGTCGCGCGCCGATCGTTCCCGGCGTGAGCGGCCTGCTGGTGCCGGTCGGCGCCGCGCCCCGCTTGGCGGAAGCCATGATCCGCTTGATCGACAACCCAGGTGAAGCCGAATGCATGGGCAAAAACAGTCGATCGATCGCGGAAGAGCGCTATGATATTCGGAAAGTTACCGCTCATATGATGGAAATCATCGAAGCCCGGCACCGAGCCACAGAATGACGTTCGCGGGAAATCCATCGTCGAACCGATACGAGTTCGGAGCCAATTGGGCGTCGTTCATCGACAAGCACTACTCGGCGGAACGCCGCCGCATGGCGGCGGAGAAGCTCTTGTCCTTCCTCGGCAAGCAGACCCTCGAAGGCTTCGACTTCCTCGATATCGGCAGCGGCAGCGGGCTGCACTCGCTTGCCGCCTTCGATGCAAAAGCGGATAGGATACAGTCCTTCGACTTTGACCCGCTCTCGGTAAGCACAACCGGCAAGTTGCGGCAATTGGCGGGTGAGCCGACGAACTGGATCGTCGAACGCGGCGACGTGCTCGACGCCGACTATATGGAGAAGCTAGGCACCTGGAACCTCGTCTATTCCTGGGGCGTGCTCCACCACACCGGCGCGATGTGGCAGGCGATCGAAAATGCGGCGCGCACGGTTGCCCCCGGCGGTCTATTCTTCATCGCTCTCTATTCGTCGAATGTCGTGAAGCCGTCCGCGCAATTCTGGCTCGACGTGAAACGGCGATACAACGGCGCCAACCCTCGCCAAAGGCGGTGGATGGAGTACTGGTACATCTGGCGCTTCGGGCTCGGTCGCAATCCACTTCAACTGCCCTTGCTCGTGAAGCAGATCTATCAAAAGAAAAAAGGTCGCGGCATGAGCTACATGACCGACATCCGCGACTGGCTGGGCGGCTGGCCTATGGAGTTTGCCGACGACCAGGCGGTGATCGATTTCCTGAAGAAACGGTTCGATTTCGAGCTCGTCAGGATATCTACGGGTGAGGCATGCACGGAGTTCCTTTTCCGGAGCCCGAACAGTCGGCCGCCCAAACGGAGCAAGTCGCTTTAAGCGGTCTGTCCGCCGGCTCTCGTCCAGATATGTGGCCGGCCGTTTTCGAGGGTGACGATCTCGTCGCAATTTTCGACTGTTGTGAGCCGGTGCGCGATGATCAGCACCGTCAGGCCGGCGGGCAGCTCGCGGATCGCCTCCATGACCGCGGCCTCGGTCTCCGTGTCGAGCGCGCTCGTGGCTTCGTCGAAGACGAGCACGGAAGCCTGTCTGTACAACGCCCGGGCGATGCCGATGCGCTGGCGCTGACCACCCGATAGACGGACTCCACGCTCGCCGACCCGCGTCTCATAGCCTTGCGGCAAACTTTCGATGAAATCCGCCAGTGCGGCCTGCTGCGCTGCATTGCGCACGCGGTCGCGGTCGATGTTGGCGGGATCGATGCCGAAGGCGATATTGTCGGCGATCGAGGCGTCCGCCAGGAAGATGCTTTGCGGCACATGGGCAATCTGTCTTTGCCAGGCACGCCGTGTGGTTCCGTCCAGCCGCTGCCCGTCGATCTCGATCACTCCGCCAGTCGGCTCGAGCAGACCCATTATCAGATCGACCGTCGTGCTCTTGCCGCTGCCCGTCTTGCCGATGAACCCGACCTTGCTTCCTTTCGAGATCGTGAGATTGAATCGCTCGAGTATCGGCGCTTGGTCAGAAGCGTAACGGAACGACACATCCTTGAGCATGATCGCTCGATCGAATGGGAGACGCTTAGGTGGCGGCTGGTTCCACTCTGGGCCGAGTGGTGCCTCGAGCGCCTGGAGCACGACTTCGGCGCCGGCAAGATTGCTCAGTATCAGGGCCCAATTGCCGTATACAAGCTGCATGGATGGGAGCAGACGCTGCGCTCCAAGGACAAATGTTCCAAGTATCGGCAGAACCTGGCCGGCATCGTTCGAGCGGGTGATGAGGAAATAAGCAAGCGCCGCGATGATCACCATACCCGCAGCTTCGATCGCGAAACGCGGAGCGCCCGCGGCAAGTGCGTTCATTGCATTCGCGCGCTGCAGGCGTAAATCGAGTTCGGTGTACCGCAACAGAAAATACGGTTGGGTGTCGTTGATGATAACATCGCGGATGCCACCCAGTCCCTCTTGGACAGATCGGATGCCTTCCGCCTGCGCGCTGGCGATAATTTGCGCATTCTTCTTGAGGTGCTTGCGGATGACGAGCGACATGGCGAGGTAGACCGCCCCAAAGCCCGCGAAGATAACGAAGGTGATGAAAGAACTCAGAGCAAAAAGGGCAGCGACGATGAAGACGCCGATGACTATGCCGCTGATCGATTGCAACAGGGGCAGCATTACACCCGCGGTAATGGCTTGAACCTGGCGAAGCGCGGCCAACACCGAACTGGAATTGCGCGAAACGTGGTAGCTGTAGGGTTGGCGGAGTACTTGGTCATAGACCTTCACGCCCACCTCATGTCCCAGCGAGAAGACATAAGAGTTCGTGGCCCAGGCAAGGAATATGCGCACGGCGCCGGCTATGATCGCCACCACCGAAAACAGAATCGTCAAATCGAGAAGGCTGTCTGAAGAGCTGGTCAGCCGAAAGCCGGCAAGCTGGCGAGCGAGGAACGACTGGCCGCCAACCGCCTCGGGATTGGCGATGCGCGCAAGAAACGGCAGCAAGGCACCAAGCGTAGCGGCTTCCGCAAGTGCTCCGAACATCATCAAGACAAGGAGGCCGAAAAACTGCCTTTGTCTAGGCTTCGATACCTGCCGCCACAAGCGTCGCAGTGTGTCGAGAGTGCTGCCCGAGTTTCGGTTTCCGCTCAATGCCAAATCGATGTCCGCATTCAGAGCGCTCAATGCACACGTTCGGCGCTCCACGACAAGTCACAACAGATGCCCGCTGGCAACTTTATCACAGAAGCGCGAAGGTGACCTGTCCACAACTGCGCGTATGGGCCAGAGACCGTGATTGCGGTGAGGTGATATGCTTCAATCATGGGTGACGCTATAAAGATTCGGGATCGAAGGCAGCGGCTGGCCTTAATTGCGGCATTGCTTCGTGCACTCGGCGTGTTCTCGGCAGGGGTGGGGACGGCATTTCTGTTCTTTGTGTCGGCATACCCGCTCGGATTGGTCAGCGCCTACCCGGCACCACCTGCTTCGGCAATTGAGGGGCCACTGGGGTTTGCACAGAGAGTTGCGGACGTTGATGATCTCTATCGCCGCACGGGTGAGCCGATGCAGCCATATCTTGAGCGTCTGACAACGGCGGTCGCGCGTGGAATGGTACACTATTGGACAGAAGGTGACCGCTGGTCGGAGGCCGATGCGTCCTACACCCGGATCGGGGTTTTCGACAATTACTTGCTCTGGATGCTCAGCTTTCTTTCGGAATATCGGGAAAACCTGGGGAACTATGAATTTGTAACTCCCCGAAAGGCACTGGATCGGGGCTATGGGTTCTGTTCCCAGGTTTCGAAGATCGTCTACTCTGTCCTTGCCGATCAGGGCATCGAAGCGACGATCTACAGTGCCCCCGAGCACACTGTAGTTGAGTCAAATGGCAACATTCTCGATTCCGACTATGGTGTCTTCGTTCCTCACTCGCTTGAGGATGTACAACAAGACCCGTCGATCATCGACACGTACTACGCGCAATTCGGGCCGATGCTGCCTTTGCTAAGAAGGGCGTATGGTCAGGACTGGCAACCGCTCGGAACTGCCGAAGACTTCAACGGCGTGCGTGCGTACGAGGCAAAGTTCGAACGCCTGAAATGGGCTCCGCCGCTTGCGTTCCTTGCCATTGGTATTTTACTCGTCACCATCGGCATTCTGCTCCAGTATCTTCTTTTAGGACGCGGCCGGCTTGTGCTGCAGCGGGTTCGCGGAATTGCTCGGTCCTCTTGATTTCGTTTGCTCGTGACCATTTCTATAAGCCATCGCCTCGCAGAGGCTTCCGCTTGCAAGCGGCTGCGCCTAGCGGCAACCGGCGACCAATGAGGAAAGGCGGCGGAGCGGATGACGCTGCGAGAGAAATTTCCGATGACTGATGCTGAAGGCCAACAGTCGGCTGCCGGGCCTTCTGCCGCACTGGCTAGAAAGCCTCGTCGCAAAGTACTCTTTGTCATCGGAACGCTTGACCTGGGCGGCACCGAGAGCCAGCTCGTGCTGCTTGCCAAGGAATTGAAGCAGCGCGGCTGGAAGGTAGAAGTCTTTGCGCTTTCACAAGGAGGTGTTCTCTCGGAGACGCTGAATCGCGCCGGGATCCGGGTATTGTACGGACTTCATCGGCCGAATCCCCTACCTGCGTCGCCGACAGTGGCCAAAGTGGGTGCCAAGTCGGGCGCGGCGCCGACGAGGCGCCCGAGTGTGAAGGCGATGCTGGTTCTCGGCGCAGCCGTCACTTCGCTTGTCCTGCGCATCGTCTTGACCCGGCCGCGCGTGGTCCACGCCTTCCTGCCGCTGACCAATTTCCTGGGCGCCTTGGCGGGGCGGGTTGCGCTGGCGCCATTTGTCATCACGTCGCGACGCGGTCTCGGCAACCATCAGGAACGGTGGCCCAGGCTCAAGCGAATGGACCGGATCGCCAATCGGCTTTCCCATGTGGTGGTCGCGAATTCGCATGCGGTCGCGGCCGATATGGCGGCTCGCGACGCCTATGATATCGACAGAATAAGGGTGATCCCGAACGGTCTCGATCTCAGCCGCTTCGATGACATCGTCCATCGCCGGGACGAAACCCGGCGGCGGCTCGGCCTCAGCCAGGACGAAGTCGGCATCATCATAGTCGCGAATTTAATCCCATACAAAGGGCACAGGGATCTCATTCAAGCATTCGCTCTTGCGAGCGAAAGCCGGCCGAATCTGAAGCTGTTCATGGCGGGACAGGACCGAGGCATCGGGCCGGGCCTGGCGGAAGAGGCACGGCGGCTCGGCGTCGGATCGAAAGTCCATGCATTGGGATCACAGAGCGAGGTGCCGGAATTGCTCGCCGGCATGGATGTTGGCGTGATCGCCTCCCATGAGGAAGGTTTTTGCAATGCCCTGATGGAAAAGCTCGCGGCGGGTCTTCCTGTTGTCGCCACCAATGTCGGCGGAAATCCGGAGGCTATCTCCGGTATGCCGGGTTGTGTATTGGTGAAACCTCGTGACCCTGCCGATCTGGCTCGCGGGCTTCTAGCCGTTCTCGACCGATTGCCGGAGCCGACAGCCGACCGGGAATTTAGGCAACGGATGATGCGCGAGCGGTATTCGACAGGAGCTATGGTCGACGCATATGAACGCCTCTATCTCGTGGGCTGACGAATGAGCGGGATTGCCCACTCGGAACGCTCGGCGAGCTCAACGCATCCGCTGCGGGCGGTCCTGACGAACATTTCGGCCGGACTCTGTGCGTTCCTCATCGTCATCTGCCAGTCCTGGTTCTTGCCATACTTTATGCCGTTCTTCACCGGACGGGACGAGTTCGCCAGGCTGGTGTTCCATGCGCTCTATGGCGGAGTGCTGATTGTTTCGGTGGCCGTTCTTGTGACGCGTCGAGACGTGCGTAGCGCGATCCTTCTGCTTGCTATCACCGCCGCCATGGCAGTCGTCCCGGTTGCGCTTCATCCGATCGGGATCGTCGCCAAGTGTTACCTGATCACACTTTTCCTCGGCGGCGCGGCGATTGTGCTCATGCTTGCCTCAGCTCCCGCAATCGTGTTGCGCCTCTCGGCGTCAGTCACAGCGCTCAATGCGGTGGTTTGCTTGCTCGACCTCCTCTTTGCCAGCGGCTTCACCAACACGCCTGGCCGGGCCGCCGGTTTGGCGGTCAATCCCAATGTCGCAGCGGCCGGACTTCTGCTTGGGGCTGCGGCGAGCTACCGCGCCGTCGCACAAAAGTGGCGTGCAAGCTTCCTCGTGCTCGTAGCCATAACGCTTCTCGCGACGCTTTCTCGCTCGACCCTTCTTGCCGCCCTTGCAACGGTGGCGGTTCCGATTGTCGTCCGCATTTGGCAACAATTTCGCAGCGGCCGTCGTTTTCAGATCGATCTTGGGGGCTTGGGCCGTGCGGTCGTCGTCGCTTTTGCACTGCTGGGGGCGATCGGCATCGCGTTGACCACAAATGCTTCCTTCCGTATTGCCACGGACGAATCCTATGCCGGAATTTTGTCTGTAAGCACGGCGCTCAACGAAGCATCGAAGGCTGTCGATCGATCTCCGCCAGCCGCTACGGTGTCAATTGCGCCACCGCCTGAAGGGGCGTCGGCAAATCAACCGGCTCCGCCTCGGGCAAGTTCTGCTGACACTACCACGCCCCTCGCCGTCGAACCCCCGAGCGGTTCGGCCGCCGCTAAGGGCGGTGCATCCGCGGACGCCGTAAATTCGTCTCCTCTGCCATCCGGCCCCGCGCCCGCGGCTAACCAATCCACGAACGTCGCCAAGATGCAGGCGCTCGGCGAACGCCTGACCGATGAAGGCAAGAGGAACTCGATTTCGGCAAGGGCTCTCTTTCTCGAGCGCGGCCTGCTCGCCTATCGAGAAGGCGGTTTTTTCGGTCGCGGACTTGAACAGGCGCAAGCCCTTGCGCCGCACAACACCTTCGTCCTGTTTGCAATCGCTTTCGGTCACCTCGGCTGGCTGATTCCGATTGGCTTGGTCTGCTTCGCCTTTTGCTTTGCCCGGAACGCCGGTGATCTTGCCCTTGGTGTCGCGGTTCTAGGGGTGATGCTGACCTCGCATGACCTCTTGCTGACACCAAGTCTCTTTCTTCCAATCGCGCTCGGAATTGGCGGCATGCTCGCCGCACGAAAAGTGGCTGCCTCAAAGTCGTCGCCGACAGAGAAAGGCGAGCCTTGGAGCTTTGCTTGCGGAACAGTGGCAGGCGTCGTCGCCTTCGGGGCCGGCTGCATCGCGATACTGCTCGTCACACCACCGCTTATTACCGGGCGGCTGCAGAACGAAACCATGTTTGCCGCCCGAGGCGGATACGAAACGCTGCTTCCGCGGCCACCATTTCCCGGCCTTTTCCAGTTAGGCAACCTGTCTGACATTCCGCCTTTGCAAGCATCCAATCTGCGCGAAAACGGAACATCGCTACATCGCGTCGGCTGGTCTTCTCACGCATGGCCTGCCGTCAGGCAGGGCGAGTATACTTTTCGCCGGCCGGATGCTGTGCTGTTCGCGCCCACGGATTCGAGCGACCCTCGCAGCAATGACCGAACCTACGAGGTCGCCGTTCCGCTGTCGGTCAGTGCACTATGCTTCATTCTTCTGGGCACGATCATTGCATGGTCGATTGCAACTGTGGCTGCCGTGACGCCACTAACAAGTCGGTCTAAAGCCTCCGGATGATTTTCGGAACAATAAGCCTCGCGCCGAAGATCGACAGGTGATGATCTTCGACGTAGAGGCTATGTCCGGCGCTGTCGTCGCATGGCACAGAGCTGCGGGCTCAATTGCTCATGCTGGTTGTCGAAGGCTGCATGGCGTTCGCTGTCGATACACGAGTTCGCCCGTCGGCTGCGGCTAGGGCCTGGTGGAGACCGATCGTTCGCGCAAGGCCGACGTCGGTCTCCGGTGTCAAGTTTCGGCGCAGGTGAGCTTTGTCGCGGTAAATGAACTCGCCATTGATGTAGGTGGCGCAATGCCTGTCCGGACACATGCCTTTGAGTGGATCGACGAAGAACACCCCATTTTCATCCGCAAGCGACTCTAACGCGGTCACCACCGGCGACCAACGCCGTAGGATTTGCTCGCTATCCATGTCTGTCGGACAACGTCTCAGCATGCCGCTTTCGCGCATTGCCGCGCAGGACGTCAGATCCACGCCTGGCACAGGCACCTGTCCAATGATTCCGATGCGTCGTTGCCGAGCGGTGATTTCTTTTACGAGGCTGAGCAAGCCATCGCGCAACAGCAGGACCCTGTCCGCCTGCCGGCCGTCATCGGCGACGACATTGGTGTCAGCAAGGTTTGTCCAGGCGGAAGACAGGACCACGAGGTCGATATCTTTTCGCTGTCTCAGCATATGGACGACCGCCTTTCGGGAAGACGCGCAGCTTTCCTGGTAGTCGGGGTGCTCTGGAAAATCGCGATGGACACCTTCTCCGAATGCGGCCGGGCACGCGCGATAAAGAAAGAAGGCGGTATTCTCGTGCTGGCCGGCAGCATCGAACAGCGGGGCGAGGTGTTCGGCGTGGCTATCGCCCCACAGGACGGCGTGATGTCTCGCTTTGCCCCAGGGGGCCCCAAACGCGCAAAACGTGCTGCCCAGCTCAGGAATGACGACCGTCTGTGGACACGGCCAGTCCCACATCACCTCGAGGCTGCGCATTGCCTCGGCTTCTTTCGGAATCCTGCTGGTGAAACCGCCGGCTTCGAAGATCGCATTGCCGCTCAGGCAAACTGTCACCGCGGCGGCAACACCGGCGGCAAATGCCCTGGATGGAGGCGCCCGCGGACGGCGAACGGGTTCCTCGACGAACCGCCAAGAGAAATACGCCGCCAGCCCTGCCACGGCGACAAGGACAGACGCTTCGGCCGCCGTCGGCATTTCGGTGCCTGCATAGTGACGGAAGAAAACCAGGATCGGCCAATGCCAGAGATAAAGGCTATAAGAAATCTTGCCCGTCGATCGCAAAGGTGCGCTCGCAAGCAGCGCCGAGATCATTGACTGCGAACGCGGCCAGATGAGCAGGCCAGCGCCGATCACCGGGAAGAGAGCGCTCAGCCCCGGAAACGGTTGGTTCGGCGACAGCCAGATGGTGCTGGCGGCGACCAGGCAAAGGCCGACCAGTCCGAAAGCTTCGGAAGTGCCTCGGTGGCGAACGGGCGCCGCAAAGACCAGCAGGCCGCCGAGAGCCAGTTCCCAGGCTCGGCCGAAGGGAAGATAGAACGCCTGTTTTGGATCGATCGCCACCAGATGGAGGGCAATCGAGAAACTAATCAGTGCGACGGCACCGATGAGCGCGATGACCGGCAGATGGCGGCCCCGCGCCAACCGGTTCGCGGCCAGAAGCAAAACCGGCCATGCCAGGTAGAATTGCTCTTCGACGCCCAGCGACCAGAGATGGAGCAGCGGCAGAAGCGCCGACTCGCGATCGAAATAGCCCGTGTTCCAGAGAAAGTAGTAGTTCCCCAGCCCGAACGTCGAATAGGTGGCACTGCGCCCCAAGTCGGCATAGTCCCCGGGGAGCAACAGAAACCATCCCGCAATGAGCGAGAAGCAGATCGTTACCAGCATCGCCGGCAGAATGCGGCGCATGCGCCTGGCGTAGAACTCGATCAGGGACAGTTCGCCGCCTTCAGCCACCAAAAGGCGGGTGATCAAATAGCCAGAAATGACAAAGAAGATATCGACGCCGACGAAGCCGCCTCGAAAGCCGGGCACGTCAAAATGGAAAAGAATGACGGCGACCACTGCGATTGCGCGCAATCCGTCGATATCTGGCCGATAGTCGGACTTCACGGCTCCCTCCGGGTTATTTCCCGGCCTCACAGCCCAATTGCGTATCATGAGTCGATGGCCGGACATATGCAACGGCGGCACCCGCGATTCGACTTACAAGTCGCATTTCGAGAAACGTGGGGATACCCTCACAATTTGTTTCGCGCTGGAGCGACGAAAACCTAAACATTGGTGCGCGTGTGCCAGAATCAGTCCTGCTCCTGGACCGGGGCATCGGACCAGTGGCGGCTTTTCGGAGGGAGTATTCATTCGTTAATGATATCGGGGCGATGAAAACTTGCTCGCTTGATAGAAAAACGGGTTGTTCGTCCCGTCCCTGACTGTATAGAAGATTGTCCCGTGCGTTGCGAGGCCACGGGTCGTTCTGGAGGCTGTCAACGTTGGACAACCATAGCGCGGACATGGTTGAATTCGGCCAGCACGGACATGTGTTGGTTACTGGTGGCGCAGGCTTCGTAGGTTCGGCACTGGTCGATATGTTGCTTGCGCGCAATTGCACCGTGACCGTTGTCGATGATCTTTCGAACGGCCTGCTTCGCAATCTGCCGACTGGTGACCCTCGCCTGACGATCCGTACCTTCAGGGTCGGCGATCCGGCATATAATGGGGCGGTCCAGGATGAGGTTGGCCTTGCCGATGCCGTCTTCCATCTGGCGAGTCCGATCGGCGTTGAGCGTGCTCACAAGGAACGCTTCGCCGTCACCAGCGGCATTCTCGAATCAGGTTGTTCAATCGTCGAAGCATGCCGGCTGCACAGGCGCCCGCTTCTTTATACGTCGAGTTCAGAAGTTTACGGCTCCGGTCGGGACCGGCCAATCACAGAGTCCGATCCAGTTATGACGGATCTCCGACCGCGATGGGGTTATGCCGCTGCCAAGGCAGCCGTTGAGCATCTGGTTGCTGGACTGTTTTTCGATTTGGGCATCCCTAGCTGGATCGTTCGACCATTCAACATGGCCGGACCGCGCCAGCGCTCGGCGACCGGCCTCGTATTGCCAGTGTTTGTCAACGCGGCGTTGCGGGGCGAACCGCTTGTGGTTCACGACGATGGCGAGCAGAGGCGCGCGTTTCTCCACGTAGCCGATGCCGCCGAGGGGTTGCTTCTGGTGATGCAGTGCCGGTCGTTGCGAGGCCGGCCAGTCAACCTGGGCGGCAGCGAGGCGGTTCAGATTGGAAATCTCGCCAAGATGGTCGTAGACGCCACCAGGACGAGTGCGCCCATCGTTATGAAACCTTCCAGTGCGGTCTTTGGTGAGCGGTTTGCCGTGACGCATGACCGCGTGCCTGACACAAGTCTGTTGACCTCCATGACCGGATGGCGACCACTGCGAAGCACCAAACAGACAGTGGTCGACTGCATCGAGCACATGCGTGCCGAACGAGCAATGGCTTGACACCTGGTCCATTGGTCCCGTTCATCGGGGCTCTGCTCATATCGGCCGTTTGTGTGTGGCTGTTTGCGCGTCTGGCGATACGCATCGGAGCGGTCTCAAAGGTTAAGAGCGACCGATGGCACACATCGGGCGAGGTTCCCCGGCTGGCAGGGCCGGCCATGCTGATCGCGATGTCTCCGTGGCTTCCGGTTGAGTATATTCTTCTGCTGGCTGTTTTCTGCCTGATCGGCGCGCTGGATGACGTCCGATCCCTTTCCGCCGGTGTCAAGGCAGCGGCATTGGCCGCTGCCGCGATTTTAGCTGGCATCATTACAGGTCTGTGGTGGGTCCCGATCGTCATTTGGATAGCTTGCAACGCGGTCAACATGCTCGACCATGCGGATGGTCTTGCCGCGAGTGCAATCACGGCCGCCTTCCTGGGGCTCGGCGGCGATATCGGGATGGCCGGCGCGGGTGCGTGTGTCGGGTTCCTTTGCTTCAACTATCCGCCCGCCCGCGTTTTCATGGGCGACAGCGGCAGCCTTCTCCTCGGGGCGGCAATCGTGCTTCTTGCCTCGAAAAGAGGTTTTGACGCCTCGTTGGCGTGGATTGCCGTCCCGCTGATTGATGCAATATTCGTAACGACTCGCCGCTTGCTACAGGGGCGCAGGCCCTGGATGGGCGGCACGGATCACCTTGGTCATAGCTTGCTTCGGATTGGTGTGAACCGTCAGGTTTTGCCGGCTATCTACGCAGTGACGGCACTGGCGATAGGGCTGACATTTTCTGCTTTGGCTAATCCTTAGGCCGCTCTTCGCGATACCGATGGATCAGACTCGGCGGCTCCGCTCATTGTCCGCTACGAACGCCTGCCGGACCCACATCAGCGGCTCGCTGGCTGCCGAGCTCACGCAGATTTGCAGAATCGGCTTGAGGGCGGAGACGCGAGGCCGTCGTGGCACGGGTGGGCCCCGACACTGATCGCTACGGGCAGACGCTGTTGATTTGGCAAGCAAAACGCACCGTTAAGCTTCGTGCAATCTATGCAGCATAGACTGCCCGCCAGATTGCGAGGCACCATGAAGCGCAAACCATTATTGCTTTTCGCCTTCCCGGCCTTTGTCCTGCTGATCCTGGCGGCGGAGCGGATAGCCACGATCCTGCTCGGGACCTATCCCGCAAGCCCCGGTATGTGGAAGGTCTGGCTCACCTTGCACCCATCGTCCGGAATGGTCTGGCAGCAGGTCGATGTCTATCTGGGAGGGGCGATGGTCCTGGATTTCGCCCTGCTGGGTGCGGCGCTGGGGATCTGCTGGATGGCAAGTCAGGCCAGAAGGTCGGCCGCTTTCTTTCTTGCCAACCATGGCACCTTGATCCTCGCGGCGTTGATGATTTTGATCGGCGGCCACTCGCAGACCGCCAGCACCATTGCCGGGTTCTCGGCGCCGAGCGGCTTTCAGTTCTCACTGACGATGGACTTCACCTGGCTGAACTGCCTGCTGGCGGTCATCGGGGTTACGGCGTGCGCCTATTGCCATTTTGCCTATATGCGTGAACTCGGCATGCGCGTTGAACCGATGCGTGTCCGGCTCATGGCACTGCAGAGAGATTTCTAGCGCAGCGTGGCCGAGGCCAAAGCTAGTTTATCTTGTGATAGGTGACCTTGCCTTCCGGGGATACGATCCGCTGGTAGTTGGAACTTGGCGGGGGAGGCGCTGCCGGAGCCGGCCTCCGTCGCGTTGTGCGCGGCATATCCTCGGTGGCCGGTTCCGCCTCGGTGGCGCTGGCAACCGCCGCCGTATCTTCGGCGGGCGGGGGGAGCTCCACGACGCGCGGCTCGTCGCCACCGTGATTTCCCGACATTTCCGGTGCCTGCTTGGCGATGCTGGCGTTGACCTCGCCGAAGCTCGCCCGCAACCGGTCGTCCAGCGCCTCGAACCGGCTTTGAAATCCGTTGTTGACCGTGTCCAGCCGCGCGCTCATTCGCTGCTCGAACTGGCCGAGGTCCTCCAGCCGCGCCTCGATCGTACGCAGGTCGTTGATGCCACGGTAGAGATAGACGGCAGCGGTGGCGTTCAGAAGGGCAAACAGCGCCAGGCCGACGCAGACGGCAACGGCCACTCTGAACCGGCTCTTCTCCTTGTCGAGCAACGGCGGCTCGACCGCCGCCACCAGTTCGTCGGGATCGCTGATCGTTGTCATTGGACCACCACCTTGGTGCCGACAGGCACGCGCCTGAAAAGATCGATGACATCGGTATTGGTCAAGCGAAAACAGCCCGACGTGCCGTCGAAACCCACGCCCGAAGGGTCGTTGGTGCCATGGATGCGATAGAGCGTGTCGCGACCGTCCCGAAGCAGATAGAGCGCCCTTGCGCCGAGCGGATTGTACGGCCCCGAGGGAACCATCTCAGGCAACTCCGGCCGGCGGGCGCGCATTTCCTTGGGCGGGCGCCAAGCCGGCCATTCCGTCTTTGACCCCACCTGGACCGTACCCGTCCAGCCAAACCCATCGCGTCCGACGCTGATCCGGTAGCGCAGGGCCTCGCCCTTGCCGGTCACCAGGTAGAGCGCTTTTTCCTGCTTGCGGATGATTATGGTTCCAATCTTCTCGGCCGTGGGAAACGCCACTATCTTGCGCAGGCTGGGACCCATCGCCGGCAAAGGCGGGCGGCTGTCCGCCCACGCGCTCTGTCCGGCTGGAAGAGCCAGCGCCAGGCCGAGGAGGCAGGCGGCCGTCAGTCGAAAGCGATGGCCGCTAGCGGGCCGCATCGTCGAGCCGCTCGCGGAACATCTTCTTCAGATCCTTGTTGAAGCGGGCCCGGCCATCCACTTCGGACGGCAGCATCGCGCGGTTCAGGGCGTCGGCAAGCAGGGCATTGTCGAGGCTGACCGATTTGATGTTCGGCGCCTTGAAGATCTTTTCCAGCTCGCCGCGCGAGAAGTGGTTGCCGAACCATTTGCGCTTGTGCTTGTTGGCCACCAGCGTGATGCTGACGTTATTGCCGCGCAGCTCGCGGATCTTCTTGTACAGCCGTTTGCCTTGCCGCAGCGAAGCGACATTGAGCTCGAAGACGATGAAGATCTCGTCGCTCGTCGACAGCACGGAATTTTGCCAGGGCGTTTCGATGTTCGGCAGGTCGATGACGATGTCGTCGAAACGGTAGGCGACAAGATCGAGCAGCCGGAAGACGAAATCGGCGCCCTGCCGCTCGAACGGCAACTGCGGCCGCTCGAAGGCATAGAGCGTCAGGCCGGAAGGCCGCGACAGCTTGATGACATCCATCAGTTCGACATCGAGCCGTTCCGGCTGGCCGATGATGCCGGCAAGGTCGAACTGGTTGAACAGGTTGAGATAGGCGCCGCAATTGGCACTCTGGAAGTCGAGGTCGACCAGGCAGGTCGAGGCCGCGCGCTCGGTCGATTTCGAGGCCAGGAATTCAGCTGCCGACAACGCCAGCGTCGTGGCGCCGGCGCCGCCGCTGGCGCCGACGAAGGTGATGATGCGGCTTTTGGTACCCTGGTTGCCGCTGTCGTGGAAGGTGACGGCGTTGAGCAGTTCCTTGCCGTCGAGCGGCTTGTGCAGCCAGTCGGAGGCGTTCATGCGCACCAGCACGCGCGTCTGTTCGGACGTCAGCTCGTCCGAAACCGCGATCAGCGGCACGGTTGCCCACAGTCCACGCGCCTCGACGATGCCTGGATTGCCAAGCAATTCGCCATTGCCGAGATCGAGGATGACGATGCCCGGGCGCGTCTCGGCCGGTGGGCCTTTGAGGAAGTCGCCCGTCTCGGCAACCCGCACGTCATAGATCGCCAGCGCATCGAGCCGGGTCGCCACATCGCGCTTGAAATTCGGATCGGAGGAAAACAGCGCGACCTGCTTTCGCTTGGTGGGCAGGACCTTGGTGTTGATGGCGTTCATGGATACGTGCTCTTCATGTCTTCGCCCGTGACCGTGCTCAGCATGGAGGGCATGGTGATGGTTCCGAATCCGAGAAACCCGGCCAGAAAGAAGAACTGGAAGGGATGATTGACGATGCTGACGGTGATCGTTGGCACCGGCCCGCTGGGGCGAGTCCAGTAACCGAGGCCTGAAGCCTGATATTGGATCTGGACCTCGGATTTCAGAAGGGTTGGCAGGAATGTCAGCATGCCCGGCCGGGAGCTGCTGCCGCTAAAGATAAAGTCGAAAGCGGCTTGGCTCACATTGAGGTTCTGGCACGTGGCGCCTGTTCCGCAGCTGCAAGATACTGCTCCGGCGGCACTGGCGGTACAGATGTAGCTGTAAGTGTTGGCTGGAACCGCCTTTCCCACGTCCAGTGGGTCGCTGGGGGTTTTTGCCTCCAGCAGAAGTCCGCTGGCGATCGGAGCGGAAATCTGCGCCAGCCTGGCGCCAGCCTGCACCGCCTTGTTTCCGGCATTCCATTGGTAGAAGGCGTAACCGAAGTCGACGAAACCAAGCAGCAGAGTGAGCAGCACGGGCATTGCGATGGCCGCCTCCACCATTGTCGCGCCGGATTGGTTTCTCCAGAACGTGCCGCCCGACATCACCATCCCAAGACACGCTCCTGATGGAAAACATTGAGCGTAAGGGCACCAAAGCCAAGATAAGACCAGAGGCCCAGAGTGGGATACGGATATGCGGTGCTGACCTTCACCACAATGACCGTGCCGGTGCTGCTGAGATAGAGCTCGGTGCCGGTCGAATCGATCGCCTGGATCGATTTTGCTTTGGTGATGGAGACTTGACCCGTGGTCCACCCGGTAACCCTAGCGCTACCGTTCGTGACGGCCCCGTTCACGGCCAGGTTTGTTGCCAACGCGGAACAAGTATCCCAGTCGCTGCTGCAGCGCGCCATATAGCGAGCGGCATCCTCGACGCCAGCTGCGAGAAGCAGACGCGTGTTGAAGATGTTCGAGAATTCGAAGACGCCGGCCGACAGCAGCAACACGAGTGGCATGACGATCGCTATCTCGACCAAGGCAGAGCCTTGTTCGTCATGGTGGAACCGCTGGAGGAACTGCCTTAGTTTGATGAACATGGCGCTACCGGTACAGTTGCGCTTCGTTGCGAAACGCCTTGTCGACAAGGGTATTATTGGCAAAGGCGCCATCCACGTCGACGATCTCCAGACTGATGGGTTTCTCGCCTGCGGAAGGATCGTCTGGATCCTTCGTGTTGTCCTGCTTCTGAACCGGCGTGTTAATGAACACGCTGACATAGCCGTCCGGCTTGATCGAGACGTGACCGTTTAGCTTGTCCTCGTTGGCGAGGCAGTTGACGATCGCCATGTTGAGCAGCCGGCGATCTGGATCGAGTGTCGGGTTAGGACCCTTGTAGCAGGATGGATCGCCGCTTTCCTTGGTCGGATTCAGCGACTTGTCACCGACAAGGCTTTTGGCGATCTCGTACTTGTAGACGTCATATCTTGATGCGGGAGCGCTCGTGGAGCCGGTCGGGTTGGTGGTGCTGGGGACGTTCGGATACGCCGTCCCGTGGTTGACCTGCCAGTAGCTTGTCCAGAAGCTCTGCGATCCGATCGCGTCGGACATTCCCTTCGCATCGACGTAGTTGGTGCCCGGAGGCAAAGGCAACGCGGTGTTGTCCGTCACGGGATCGTACTTGCTGCAGCCGGTCTTCTGGCCCTTGCGAACGTTGGTCGCCGGCCTGTAATTGAAGTCCTTGCTGTCGTTGTTCAACGAGCCGCTGTAGAGATCGAATCGGGTGTTGAGGCCAGTGTTGACCTGGCCAAGGGTGACGCCGGTCTTCGTGGTCAGTGCGTTGCGATTGTAACAGGTTCCCGAGGTGCCGATCGCAATGGCATCTCGCAGCGAGCTGAGATTGTTGTCGATCAGGCCGAAATTGCCGGGGCCAGGATTGGAATCGACTTTCAAAATACGGAACTCTCGCCCGTAAGTATCGCCCGAGGCAAAGGCTTGCTGGATCGTCTTGCTGGTCGAAGAATCCGCTGTCTCGAACGGGTTGCACATGAACAGGGGAACGGTTTCGCAGATTGATTGAACGAACCCGGCCACCGCCTGCGGCTGGATATCCATGGTGTCCCTGCTGCCGACCAGACTTGCCGGAAAGATCGTCGCGAAGGCACCTGCGCCAGCCGCAACGCCGGAAGCGTTGATCGTGACTTCAGCGAATGAAACAGCCTTGGGATCGATGCTTGCCCAGTTTGTGCCATCGGCATCGACGCCGGCAGCACTCAATGCGGTTTCGTCGCTGGCGGGGATGCCGGTCAGATAGGTGACGGTCATATCGGCTAAAACCAGCGGATGATCCCCCGATGTCGAAAACAGGGTGTTGTTGGTGACGAGGGTTGTCACGGCCAAGTTGGCCCGGGTGATGGAATCCGATCTGCCGTCGAGTTCCGCCGCGGCGGCAAGCGCCATCGCGTCGACGCCCTTCTGCAGATCGTTGTGGAGCCCGTTGACCCGGCTCATGTCGATGGCAAGCACCGAGAAGCCGATGAGCACAGGTATCATAATTGCCACGAGGATCATCGCTATGCCGCGTTGATCGTTCCAGAAGGCTCGAATGGTCCCCAACATGACCTTACTCTCTGCTCTCTCGCGCAAGGGCCCCTCGCATGCCCAGCGCCCTCCGCATCCTTCCGTTCAGTTCACGGCGTCGTCACACCCGATCCACCGACATTGACCGTGATGGCCGGCGGTGGCGGGGGTGGCGGCGGAAATTTGTAGTTGTGCGCGATAGCGGCGGCGCGCGTGCCGTCGCCTTCGATATGCGTGTTCCTGGAGGCCGGATTGAGCGGGTCGACCGTCTGAAGCATCGAGTTGAACTTCTGCGTGTCGCCGGCGGCCAAGGTCACCGTGTCGTAGTGGTTCAGATAGTCCGCGGCGCAGCCCGAAAGCGACCCGGCGCACAGAATGAGGATCAAGGCGCTATTTCTTGACATAGAGCATCTTGTCCTTCGATTTGAAGTCCAGCATGTGGCCGTACGGGCCGGTGACGCCGTCGCCTTTTTCATATTTGCGGATCATGTCCTTGTTCACTTCGAGCTGCCCGAGCAGGAAGAGCTCCGGGTCGTTGGCGGGCCGGGTCTTGTCGAAAGGCGTCGCCAGCTGTTCGCCGGGCTTCACCGGCCGCACGAGGTGCGGCGTGACGATGACGACCAGTTCGGTCTCTTCCTTCTGGCTGCTCGAGTTGCGGAACAGTGTGCCGATGACCGGCACCTGACCGAGCCACGGCACCTGCTCCTGCAGCCTGGTGATCTTGCTGGACAGCAGCCCGCCAACGGCAAAGCTCTGACCATCGCGCAACTCGACCACGGTTGACAGTTTGCGGTTGGTGAAGATCGGATCGCCGGCGCTGGTGAAGCCGGTCAGGTCGCTGACCTCAGGGGCAAGGCTGATATGGATTTTGTCGTCGTCGAGCACGACCGGCGTGAACAGAAGATTGACGCCGAATTGCTTGTACTCGATCTGGACCTCGCCATTGGCGTCGACGCTTCGGATGGGGACCTGGCCGCCGGCGTTGAAGCTAGCTTGCTCACCGGAAAGCGTGGTGAGGTTCGGATTAGCGAGCGTCCGCACGACGCCCTTCTCTTCGAGCGCTTCAATAATCAGGTCGACCTTGATGTTGCTGTCGATGATCTGGGTGATCAGTGTCGCGAAAGGATTGCTTTTCGACAGCAAACCCGTGAGCAGGGTCCCTGGGGCCGTTCCTGTTGGCGTGGTAGCTGCGATGCCCGTTCCAAAATGAGTTGCATTGCTGTCCCTGCTTCTGAACGACACACCGAGATCGCGGCCGGCGTTGCGCTTGGCTTCCAGCACACGCACTTCGAGATTGACCTGCTGGCTGTCGTCGACAGTGACGGAATTGATGATGGCGTCGGGACCATATTGCTGGGCCACTTCCATGATCGCCGACAGCGTGGCGCCGTCCTTGACATGGCCGCCAAGCCTGACCTTGCCGTTGATCGAGCCGATTTCGATGCGCGACCTCGGCGAAACCTGACGGATCGCCGCCGCCATGTCGCTGACATCGACGCCGACCTCGATCTGGATGACGCCGAGCGAGCGCTTGTCGGGCGAGAACAGGTTGACCGTGGTGGTGCCGGCACCCTTGCCGATGACATAGAGCGTGCGGTCGGTCATTGGCTGCGCATCGGCGATCTTCTCGTCGCCGACGACGATGTCGCCGAGATTGGCATTTACCTGGATTGTCACCGATTGCGACATCGGCAGGAAAACACGATGGACGCTGGGGTTGGACACGTCGATGAAGCGGTCAGCCGCCTCGGCCACGAGGCTCGACAGCAAAAACGCCACCAGACAGGCCAACGCGCCCGCCGCCATCCTCAACCAAGTCCCCTGCATCCCCGTCTCCCAAATGCTGCTTAAGGCAGCCACCGTGTCGCGCGGTACTATGCCGCAATATTATCATGGTTGTCGCGGCACGTCATATGTCTCGAGCTTCACGCCCCGGAACACGCCCACCGACACATTCTTCGGCGGCTCGGGCTGCACATACTTGACCACTTCCTTGACGACTTCCCGCACTTCAGCTGCCGCCGCTGGAGCGGGCTTAGCCTTGCCCAGCTCGTCAAGCCGGCTTCCAACGCGCTCCACGGCCTGGGTGAGCCCGGCAATCTTGTCCTCGGCACGCTTGCGCTCAGCTTCCGCCAATGCGTCCGCGGCAGCTTTCTTCTCGAGCTCGGCCTGTCGCTTGGCGACGTCTTCTGGCATTTCGCCGGTCAGGTCGGAAAGCGTCACCCGTTCGGTGGCCTCGCCCTTGCTGGCCGCCGCCTGGCGCAGCGCCAGAGACAATTGGCCGGCGCCGGCTGCCAGGGTCAGCTTCTGTGCGTCCTTGGTGCTGACCTCGAGCGTCACTGACTTGACGACGGTCGGGCTGTCCTTGCTCACATCTGCAACCTGGTCGATGGCGAGCACCTTCATGCTCTGCAGCAGCACGTCGACGAAACTCTTGTCCGCACCGTCGTCGCCACGCACCGTGCGCGTCAGCAGAATATCGACGCGGTCGCCGGGGAAAACGAATCCAGCCACCCCAAGCACGTCGTTGACCCTGATGGAAACGGCTTTCATGCCTTCGCCCAGCACCGCCGAGAGCGTGGCGCGCTGGCCGGGGCCGGTGATCTTGGTGGCGAGAACGGGCTCGTTGGTGCCGATCGCCTGCAGCGCCTGCTTTACGCCTTCGCCAGCCAGCATCTCTTTCGTTGTCTTGAAAGCGCCGGCCGGAACCGCGCCCGCCGGCCACGCTATCTCGCGCAACTTGTCGTCGGTCAGCGTGTCACCGAATTTCAAAGGTACGGCCGCCACCACCACCGTATCATGCGGGACGTCATCCGTCCGCGCCATGGCATTGCGCTGGCTGGCCAGCCAGATATTGGCGAGCACCACCGCCAGTACGCCGAACACGCCGGCGAGGACAATCATGATAAGCGTATTAGCGCGCATCTTCCCACCCCACCATCGCCCGCCGGGCGAATGTCAGCCCCTTCAAAGCGCAGAATTCTGGGCCGAAATCGAGCGATTCCGGCCCAGAAGGTTTTTAGCAAGTGCCACCGGCACTACCATCAGCCTTCAGGCCCTTGCCGTTCAGGTTCGCGCAAAGGCCGGTGAATTGACTGCCGACCCATCCGCCGATGGCAATAACCGCAATGATCGATGCCGCCGCAATGATGCCGATCAGGATCGAGTATTCCACCATGGCAGCACCGTTCTCATCATCGCGGAACTGCCTGGCTGCAATGATAAGCCTTTTCATGGCTGTATCCTTCGCCTCAGCAGGTGCCGCCAGCGGTACCATCAGCCTTCAGGCCCTTGCCGTTCAGCTTCGTGCAGAGGCCGGTGAACTGGCTGCCGACCCATCCGCCGATGGCAATAACCGCAATGATCGATGCCGCCGCAATGATGCCGATCAGAATGGAATATTCGACCATGGCAGCGCCGTTTTCATCGTCGCGGAACTGCCGGGTCATCGTCATGAGCTTCTTCATGTCAATTTCTCCCTTTGGAGGTTTGAACCCGACGAGACAGAGCCAAGGATGAACTCCATACCCAAGCATCCCCCGTCATCTCGATCCTAGGTCCCGAGAAATTGCGGAGTCAAACGGGATTAACGGTTCCTTAACTTCCCAATACATGAACTTGCGAGTTGAGAGCGGCTTTAAATTTCAGCAAGAGCTTGATTCGTCTAATTTTTCAAGCGCCCTTAACCATTCGTTCACAATTATGCGTAAGGCCTAATAAAGTGACAGCTACTTTAGATGTGTAGCATATCCCTTTATATCTAGGGGGTTATAGCCAGATATGGAGTGGATTCCGATGTCGGAGCACGCAAGGGCACAGGAGGATCTAAAGCTTAGTCGCACACTCATGTTTGGCAACGCGGGGATCATAAATAAAAACGATATTTTTTGGGTGCGCTCCTTAACTATGTTGAAAGTATTGCCGGCATGTGAGGCGCCCCGGCGCTTGTGCGTCGCTTGGTTAACGTTTAGTTTCCGCTAATATGCGCTGGAGGGGTATAAGGGATTATGCTGGGGCGGTTTATCAAGGGACCAAGCGAGCAGCAGGCCGCGACAAAGGCCGAGCCGCTGACTGTACTGCCCATCGTTCCGGCTGTTTCTCCAGTTGTTGATATAGAACCCCATGGCGACGACTTCCTGACGCTGAAAGTCGAACTGCATCGCCATTTGATTGACAGGTTCAACCTATCCGCGCTCGAAACCGCGTCCAAGGACGAGATTCTGAACGAGATCCGCCCGATCGTGCGCGAGTTCGTGCGCAGCCACAGTGTGCCGCTGAACGCTCGCGAGCTTGATCAAATTACCAGCGAGACTGCCGACGAGATGCTGGGACTCGGCCCGATCGAACCGTTGCTCAAGGATGACACGATCACCGATATCCTGATCAACACCCACAAACGCGTCTTCATCGAGCGGCGTGGCCTGGTTGAAGAGACGGCCATCCGGTTTCGTGACGAGGCGCATCTGCTGCGGGTCATCAACAAGATCGTTTCAGCCATCGGCCGGCGCGTCGATGAATCCTCGCCGATGGTCGATGCCAGGCTGGAGGATGGATCGCGCGTTAACATCGCGGTGCGGCCGATCTCGGTCGACGGCCCGCTGGTGTCGATTCGAAAGTTTTCCAAGAATCCCTATTCGCTCGAACGCCTGGTGGCGCTCAATTCGATCCGTCCGCCAATGGTCGATCTGCTGCGGATCGCCGTGCAGGCGCGCAAGTCGGTCCTCGTTTCGGGAGGGACGGGCAGCGGCAAGACGACTTTGCTCAACGCGCTGTCGAGCTACATTCCGTCCAGGGAGCGCCTGATCACCATCGAGGACGCGGCGGAACTGCAGCTGCAGCAGCCTCATGTCGGCCGGCTGGAGACACGCCCGCCCAGTGTGGAAGGAAAGGGAGAGGTTCGCCAGCGCGAGCTGGTCAAGAACGCGCTCCGCATGCGTCCCGACCGTATCATCGTCGGCGAGGTTCGCGGCGAAGAGGCCTTCGACATGCTGCAGGCCATGAACACCGGCCACGAGGGCTCGATGACCACCATCCATGCCAACACGCCGCGCGATGCGATCTCGCGGCTTGAGCAGATGGTCGGCATGGCGGGAATGCCGATGACGCATGAGTCCATCAGGGCGCAGATTGCTTCCGCCATCGACGTCATCGTGCAGACACAGCGCCTGTCCGACGGCGGCCGGCGCGTGACATCGATATCGGAGATTACCGGTATGGAAGGAAATGTCGTCCAGATGCAGGAGATCTACACCTTCGTGCGTCGCGAGGTGACGGTTGACGGTCAGATCGTCGGGGAATTTCGCGCTACCGGCGTTCGCCCACGTTTTGCCCCGGAAGCGGCGACTCTCGGGCACCATTTCGCCAAGGACGCCTTCAATCCCCAGGTTGCGCTCTAATGCCCACCGGCCAGACCTTGCTCTACTTTATTTACACGCTTACGGCCGCGGCCGTCATTCTCGCCGGCGAGGCGCTTTATCTGTCTTTCGCCGATCGCCGATCCCGTGCCGGCATGATCAACCGGCGGCTGAAGCGATTGTCCGATGAGGTTCCGGCCGAAAGGACCTTGCAGGGATTGCTGCGCGAACGCGGCCTGACGGATACCGGTGATTTTCTTTTCGGCATGGTCGGCTTGAACAGGCTCTACACCCAATCCGGCATTACCGGAAACCCGCTGACTTTCGCCGCGATGTTCCTGGCCTCAGCCCTTGCGATCGCGCTGCTTTTCTCATTCCTTCTGCGTTTTTCCATATTGCCTTGCATCCTGATTTTTCTGGTGACCGGATTTGTCCTGCCACTTCTGCTTCTGCGTCGTGCGCGCAGGAAACGGATCCAGAAATTCGCGAAACAGCTCCCGAATGCACTCGACATGATCGTGCGTTCGCTGCGGGCGGGGCACCCGGCAACGGTGGCCATAGGTCTGGTCGCGCGCGAAATGCCCGATCCGATTGGCACGGAATTCGGCATCGTCTCCGACGAAATCACCTTCGGACTGAGCATCGAACAGGCGGTGCGGAAGCTTTCCCAGCGCGTGGGCTTCGAAGGCCTCCACCTATTGTCTGTGTCGCTGTCGATCCAATCGAAAACTGGCGGCAACCTGACCGAGATCTTGGCTAATCTTTCGTCGGTTCTGCGCGAGCGTCAAAAACTCAGGATGAAGATCAGGGCGCTTTCGTCGGAGGGCCGGGTGTCCGCGTGGATCATTTCGCTTTTCCCGCTCGTAATGTTCCTGCTCCTCCAGCTCGCCGCTCCGACATATTACGGCCAGATATGGCACGACCCTTTGATCATGCCGGTGTTCGTGATCTTCGGAACATGGGCGCTGCTGGGTGACTTCATCATGTATCGCATGGTCAATTTCGATTTCTGACAGGAGCGAGCCATAAACCTGCTATCGAATATTCAGGGACTGAGTTTCCTGGTTTCCACCGCGGTGTTCGTGGCGGCTGCGTCGCTGTTTCTGTTCGGTGCGCTTGTCTTCTTGCCGGCGTTGCAGACGCGCAAGCTGGTTGCCCAGAGCCTGACGTCGGAAGGCATCGTCGACCGCCGCTCGCTCGCGGGGCAGGAACAGTTGCTCAAAATCTCGGCGCAGCGTCCAGTTGACGCCTACTTTCGATCGATGGAGAAGGAACGCAACGAGCCAAATGCGCTCGAGGCGAAGCTTTTTCGCGCCGGGTTTTATCAACCCAGTGCTCCGCTCATCTACACCTTGTCGCGGCTGGGCGCGGTCTGTATCGGCTTTTTGGTTGCCTATGCCCTCCTTGTACGAGTACTCCCGCCTCAACTCCCTGCTTTCATGGCCTTTGCCGGTTCCGCGTTGTTCGGTCTCGCCTGCATCGTGATCCCGGCTATCCTGCTCGACCGCTTCGAGAATGCTCAAAAAAATATCTACCGTCGCGGATTCCCCGATTTCATGGACATGATGATCACCTGTGCCGACGCCGGCATGAGCCTGGAGGCGGCGGTCGAACGTGTCGGCGCCGAACTGGCCGGCACCCACAAATGGCTGGGCATCCAGCTTGCTATCATGAACCTGCAATTACGGGCCGGCAAACCGTTGCGGGAGGCGCTGCGTGAACTCGCGGACCGCATCGGGCTGGAAGAGGCGCGCTCCCTGGCCGTGCTGTTCCGGCAGTCGGAGGAACTCGGCACCAGTCTGACGGATGCGCTGCGCGTCTATAGCGACGAGATGCGCGGACAAAGAATTCTGAGCGCTGAGGAGAAGGCCAACGCCCTGCCTGTCAAAATGATGATCCCGTTGGGATTATGCATCTTCCCGGTGGTCATGATGGTGATCATGTTGCCGGTGATCATCCGCATGAAGGGCATTTTCTTCTAAACGGTTCTATGCTTTGATTCTAAAATAGAGTCGCCGGACTCTGGGGGATAAAATGACAGGGCCAATGCGCCTCGCAACCGTCGTCGCTGCCAGTCTCTTGATGGCAGCCCTTGCCGGCTGCCAGACAAACGGCGCCGACACCACTGGCGGTGTCGTGCGCACCAATGAACCCTCGAAAGGCGATGTGACGTCCTTTGGCGATGCGTTCGACGGATTGAAGACGGTCAGCGACGTCGAATATTACGCATCGGACCAGGCCGTGGCCGAAGCCAAGAACCAGTTCCGCGCGGAAAACTATGGCAACGCCGGCGCGCTGTTCTTCAAGGCGACGCAACTCGCCCCCAATGACGGCGGCGCCTGGATGGGACTGGCCGCTTCGTGCGACCGGATCCACCGCTTCGACCTCGCCGACCGTGCCTATGGCCGCGCCTTCAAGCTGATGGGGCCGTCGCCCGAATACTACAACAATGTCGGCTATTCCGATCTGCTGCGCGGCAAACTGCAGGACGCGCGCGGCAATTTCCTCAAGGCTTATGAGCTGGCACCAAACGATCCGACCGTAGCCAACAATCTGAAGCTGCTGTCGTCGAGCGTGCAGAACATCGAGCGCTAGCATGCTGCTCGTCGAAGCGCTGCTGTTGAAGGCCCTCGCCATCCCGCTGCTCGCCAGGATTGCGTGGCTCGACTTCACGACGCAGAGGATTGCCAATCGCGATGTGCTGCTGCTGCTCTGCCTGGGAGTGGGGTCCCTGTTGCTGCTTGTGCTCCGATCCGGATCCTGGTTGGACATGGGCTTGAGCGCGGCTGCCGGCCTCGTGCTGTTTGTAGCCTTGTTCCCGTTCTGGCTCTTGCGCAAGATCGGCGCCGGCGACGTCAAGCTGATGGCGGTCGTGCCTTTTCTGACCGGCGGCGAAGACCTCGTCGTTTTTTCCGTGCTGCTCCTGGTTTTCGCCCTCGTCACCGCAGGGGCAATGAAGAATCCATTCCTGCTGCCCGCGGGCGCCTTCCGCATCTACGTCCAGCATCTCGATCGCAAAGGCGTTGTGCCGTTTGGCGTGCCGATCTCGGTCGCGGCGATCTGCACGACAGCCCTCGTGATCTATGAAAATATGGTGTTGGCGAACAGTTCTGGAATCCTGAATCAGCTTAACTAACCCCGGCAGCGCGGGCAGCCGCCATCGACCAGAAGATTCCGGTTGTGATCGTCGATTGGATGGCACCTGCGCGATCGACTGCCAAGGGGTCAACGGACATAGGCTTGGCGCCCTTGATCTGGTCCTTGCAGGTACTTCGCTTCGTTGCCGCGCTGATGGTCGTATATGTCCACGCGGCCCAGACCGCCGTTACGGCCACCGGATCCAATGGCCTGTTGCCTCACGATTTGCAGGTGGCCGGCTTCGCGGGCGTAGACATCTTTTTTGTCATATCCGGGGTGATTATTGCCAGGACGGCACCTGGCCTGACCTGGCGATCCTTCGCTTGGAGACGGTTCCGGCGCATCGTTCCGCTCTATCTGCTGATCAGCATCCCCTATGCGATCGTCGCCTACAAAACCGGCTTCGGCTGGCGGGACGCGGTGGCGACCCTCCTGCTGTGGCCCGCTACGGATCAAATGACCGCGCCAGCATTGCCCGCGGCCTGGACGCTGTGCTTCGAAATGCTGTTCTACGCCGCCGCAACCGTGGTTCTCGTCGACCGGCGGCTGCTATGGGGTCTCCTCGGTATCTTCGGCCTCGCAATGATGTTTCGCTCGGCGGGCCCGGTGCTGCAGTTTCTTGGCAACCCGCTGATCATCGAGTTCGGCTTTGGCATCGCTCTCGCCTATGCACCCAAGTGGAAACCGGCGGTATGGTGCCTGCCGATCGGCGCCGCGGCGATGATCACGGTGGGATTCATCGGGATGGCGCCGCAAGGGGGAACGATGGAGTTTCTCGCCGGCGAGAACGGGTTCCAGCGCGTGCTGGTTTACGGTCTCCCGGCGGCGATGATCGTCTTCGGCACTATGCAGATCGACGCACAGCCGAGCGCATGGACGGTTCTCGGTGATGCCTCCTATATGCTTTATCTGATCCACACACTGCCGATAACGCTGCTTCTGGTGGTGTGGACCGTTTTTCCGATTCCTGCCGACCTCATCATCGTGATCGGCACCGCAACATCAGTTCTTTTCGCTTGGCGGATGTACATCCTGTTCGAGTTGCCGCTGCGCAAATTCCTGCGCCGGTATGATCCCCAGCTGAAGACTGGCCGCCATCCAACTGGCCTGGCACTACGGGATTGACGCATGCGCTTCGACAGAAGCTGCCCAGCTTCGAGACGGAAATCTTGTTCCCGACGACTTCTCCATGATCGGCGGCGGCAGTCACGAAATATTACGTGAGGGAACGCCCGGGCCGCCAGTAGCTTTGACAATCGAGGCGGTTGTCGCCTCGTTCAAAACTCCAAAGGAGATCAAGAATGCCCAATCAAGGTGGAAGCCATGAGCAGCATGTGAAAGCAGGCCAGCAGAGCCATAAGAACATGGACGACAAGAACCGTCAGCAGCAGGCGGCGGGCGGCAGCCAACGCCAGCAAGGTGACGGGTCGGGCACGCGCGGCGGGACCCATGAACAGCATGTGAAGGCTGGCCAGCAAAGTCACAAGAATCGCTAGCCAGAGCTTGATGGCACCGAGCCCGTCCCGAGCAATCGGGATGGGTTCTGCATGTCACACCACTCATCGAAAGCCGCCCGGTTCACTGCCGGCCAGCAAACCGAGAGAAAAGGATTTTGATGCCCGATCCGAGAGAACCCGATCCCAACCGCGATGTGCCCATGCCGGCTCCCAATTGGAAGCCCGAGCCGATCGGCGAACCGGAGCCGGACCGATTGCCCGACGAGGCGCCGCTACCCAATCCCGACGAGAATGAAGAGCCCCCGATGCATGCGGCCGGCTGACCGGATTGCGCACGTCGTTGGGGTCACTCTTCGTCGAAGCGGCCGCCTTCCCTCGAAGGATCGCGTGAAATGACCGCCTCCTCGACATCGTCGGGCAATGCCTCGTCGCTTTCCTGGTAGGGGTTGTCGTCGTCTTCCTCGGGCAAGTCGCCTTCCTCCTCGGCCCCGTCTTCCACCGCCGCATTGTCGGGAAGGATTTTCGCCCCTGCGAGCGCGTCCCAGTCCTGCTGCCCCATGGCGGGACCTTCGGTTTCGTCGGGGTCTTCGGCCTGCACCGCCGGTTGCTCTGTTTTGCGGGGGTCCATCGTCGTTCTCCGAAATCCTGAGGAGTTGCCCCGGTCGCCTGGCGCCCGGGGCACAAACTTGCCAGCTAGGCGGCCTGTTCCAGGGCACGCTCGTTGACGCCGCCCTCGCCAAGGCTGGAAAGGGCCTCGTCGGTCGCCATCTCCTCCTCGAGGGTCGCGTTGAGGAGGTTGACCACCTCGCCCTTGCCGAGCTGTTCGGCCCAGGCGATCAGCGTGCCGTAGCGCGCGATCTCGTAGTGTTCGACGGCCTGCGCCGCCCCAACCAGCCCGGCGTCCAGCGCGGGGGCGCCCTTGTATTCCTCGAGGATTTCCGAACCCTCCTCGAGGATGCCGTCGATGGCGGGGCAGGTCTTGCCCCGGGCCGGCTTGTCGAGAAGCTCGAAGACCTGTTCGAGGCGATCGACCTGGCCCTCGGTCTCCGCCAGATGTTTCTCGAACGCCGCCGCAAGGTCCTCGGATTCGGCGCCCTTTGCCATTTTCGGCAGCGCCTTCAGGATTTTCTTCTCGGCATAGTAAATGTCCTTCAGCCCGTCGAGGAACAAGGCTTCAAGGCCCTTCGTTGCCGCTTTCTTCGCAGTCGCCATAATTGTCATCTCCAATTGTCGTGAAGCCCACCATCGGTGTAGCTGGGACTCAACTTGCTATCGGGACGGTTGTTCCAGCCGTCTCGCAAAGAGGCTGCCTCCGGCTCGGCCCACGCGCCGCCGCGGGGCGAACTCCCTCACTGGATCTGCCGCATGGTGCACTGGCGCGGCGCCTTGTCCGGCCGCCAGCGCAACAATTTGGTGCCATGCCGGAACCTGTCGCCGGTGACGTGATCGAAGCGGACCTCGACCACCAGTTCCGGCCGCAAGGGTTCCCATTCGCCGCTGCGCTGCGTGCTCCAGCGGCTCGGTCCGCCTGGCGCCTTGCCGGTGAAGCCAGGTCCGCCACGCAGCTTTTCCAGCTTTCGGGTGACGCCGGCCCGGTCGTCCCTGCCGATGGTCGAGGTAAAGCCGACATGGTTGAGTTTGCCGCTCTCCTCGTAGAGGCCGAGCAGGAGCGAGCCGACCTCCTTGCTGCCGGCCAGATAGCGAAATCCGCCTACCACGCAGTCGGCCGTACGCAACCGTTTGACCTTGACCATCGCGCGTTCGCCAGGCCGGTAGGGGTCGGCCAGCAATTTGGCGACGACGCCATCGGTGGGGCCGTGGCCGGCCCCTTCCAGCCAGCGCCTGGCGGCCGCCGGATCGGTCGCGCTGGGCGAGAGCCGCAAGCCGGGTTTGGCGCTATCCCGAACCAAGCCTTCGACCGCCCGGCGGCGGCTCGACAACGGTTCGTCAAGCAGGATCGTCCCGTCCGGCGCAACCGGCATGTCGAACAGGATCAGCCGCGCCGGCGTTTGCACGCTCAGCTTGCGGATACGGCTTTCGGCCGGGTGAAGCCGCATCTGCAGTGCGTCGAAAGAAAGCTGGCCTTCGAGTTCGATGACGATTTCGCCATCGACAACGAAGTTGCGGGCCTCGACCTGCTGCAGCATGGCGACGAGCTCCGGGAAGTAACGGCCGAGAGGTTTGCCGGATTTCGCGCGCAGGTCGACATCCCTGTCGCCTTTGAAGGCGAGGCAGCGAAACCCGTCCCATTTGGGCTCGTATTGCCAAAGGCCTTCGCCTTCCGGGAGGGCATCGGCGGCCATGGCCTCCATGGGAGGCGTGTCCAGGGGGAGGGCAAACCTGTCCTTCATTGAGCCGTTCAGTGGGCGTGGTGTTCGGCATTCCTCTTGCGCGTCGCAGCCGCCTTCTTTGCCGATTCGGACCGGCTCGCGGCCGATCGGGAAGCCGACGCCTTTCCGCCGCTCTTGCCGCCCTTGTGCGCTGCCGGATGGCCCGTGTGCTTGCCACGCCCGGAGCCACCTTCCTTCTTGCCGCCACCATCGTCCTTGTTGACCGTTGCCCATGCGCGGCGCTCGGCTTCCTTGTCGGAGACGCCACGCTTCTCATAGCCTTCGGCGATATGGTCGGCCTTGCGTTCCTGCTTGTCGGTGTATTTGGATTTCTCGCCTCGTGGCATGATCGCTACTCCTTCTCGCTGGAGGTTGAACGTTAGGCCGGCGCCCGGGTTCCAACGCGGTCGGCGAACCGCCGTTCCCGACATCGCCCATGACCGCGGCCTGGCTGCTACTCCTCAGGCGCCGTCGCTGGTGCGGTGTAGCGCCGCCGTACGGCATCGAGCACCCGTTTGCGGCTCTCTTCCGCCGAAAGCTTCCTGTCCTTTTCCGCCTCGGCGGTTTCGCGGGCGAGGTCCTTGTCCCTGATCTGGTGGCGGAACCATTTCGAATAGTCGCCCGCGCGCAGATGGAACTCCCAGGTCTTGTCGTCTATGCCTTCGGCCATCTGGGCAAAGATCATCAGATTATGGGCCCTCAGGTTCATTGCATCGTCGGGACCGCGGAAATAGAAGCTCCCGGTCTCATCGAGTTGGCCCTCGGCATATTTGCGGCTGTGGCGCTTGAGAGACTGGCGAGGTTCGATCACCTTGACCGTCGTGAGTTTTTTGCGCACCTGCGGCCGCCAGAACAGGACGCGGTCGCCCTTGGGCGTGGGAATGTCCTTCGGTGGCTCGATGCCGGTCTCGCGGCAGAAGGCCTTCACCACGTCCTTCGCCGTCGGTCCAAGGGCGATAACGGCCGTAACCAGGCGCAGGGCGTCGGTCGAAATCGCTTCGGGATGGACGGTGATCAGGATTGTTCCCGGCAGTTCCAGGGAGAGCACGGAGCGCGTATCGTCGCGCCGCTTCGGAAGAAGATGGTGCGCTTCGTCGATGACCAGCCAATGCGGTCTCGCGGTGCGGCGGCGGAAGCTGCCAAGGCCAGGCAGCAGGTCGGCAAAGAAATCAGGCCGTTCGTTGACACGCAGCGAAAGCCCGTTGACGACGACATTGCTGTCGGCCTTGGCGACCAGATCCAGCACCTGCGCCTTTGTGGGCGCGCTCGATCCGTCCCCCAGCCGAACCGCACCCTCGAGGCCATCATAGTCGCCCTCAGGGTCGAAGACGCAAAACTGAAATCGGTTCTCGACAAAGCGTTCCGTCAGCGCGGTGGCCAGGGTGGATTTGCCGATGCCCGAACTGCCGGCGATGAGCACGCTGTCGGTCGGCGACAGATAGATGTCGTCGCCACCTGACGATCCCAGAACAATGCCGTCGTGGCGCCTCGGCACGATCCCATGGTCGCGCTTGATCAGCTTGGCGATCAGTTCCTCGACGCCTTTGCCGCGTGCACCGCTCGTGACCAGGGTTGCGGTGCTCTTGACCGCGGGAATGGCATTGTCGACCGCAACGCTGCAGCCGCAGGCCTGCAGGAAGGCATGATCGTTCTCGGCGTCGCCGATACCCACCACATTGTGCGGCGACAGGCGAAGATCCTCGAGCGCGGCAGCCAGCCCGGTGGCTTTGTTGACCCCGCTCGGCAGGATCATCACCGCACCCTTGTTGAAGATGATTTCGAGCTCGAGCCCCATCTTCTTGATGACTTCGAGCACGGTCGCCTGATGTGGCTCCCAGGTGGCGACGATCGAACGTCCCACCGAAAGTGGCTTCACCCCCTGCTTTTTCAGTCTGGCGACGAATTTGGGCTCCGGCGATAGCGAGATCACCCGCTCCTCCTCGCTCGCCGGGGTATAGATCAGGGCACCGTTCTCGGCGACGACCTTGTCGAACAGGCCGACATCGGGAAACACGCGCTTGAGGTCGGGCAGCTCGCGTCCGGTGACCAGAAGCAGTTTACGGCCACTTTTCTTGAACCGCTCCAACGCGGCGAGCGTCTTCTCGGAGACAGCCCCGTCATGCGCGAGCGTCCCGTCATAATCGGTCGCCAAGGCAATGAAATACATTGCGATGACCTCAGTAGCCGCCGACGATCGGCAGGATCTCGCCGGTGATGTAGCTCGAGCAGTGCGGAGAGGCCAGGAACACATAGGCCGGAGCCAGTTCCTCCGGCTGTGCCGGCCGTTTCATCGGCGTGTCCGCGCCGAATTTCGAGACGTCGCCGGCTTGCTTGTCGGACGGATTGAGTGGCGTCCACACCGGGCCAGGCGCGACCGCGTTCACTCTGATGCCCTTGGCGATGAGATTGCCCGAAAGCGCGCGCGTGAAGGCATGGATGCCGCCCTTGGTCATCGAATAGTCGACCAGTTGCTTCGAGCCGTCTATGCCGGTAACCGAACCGGTGTTGACGATCGCCGAGCCCGGCTTCATGTGCGGCACCGCTTCCTGCGCCATATGGAAATAGCCATAGAGATTGGTCTTCAGCGTCGTGTCGAAATGTTCTTCGGTCAGGTCGCCGAAGTCGCTGGAATGGATCTGGAAGGCGGCGTTGTTGACCAGCACGTCGATGCGGCCGAATGTTTTGACCGTGGCCGCCACGGCATCGTGGCAATCCTGCCGTTCGCTGACGTCGGCCTTGATCAGGATGCAGCGTCGACCTTCTTTTTCGACGGCGGATTTCGTCTCTTCGGCGTCCCTGTCCTCGGCCAGGTAGACGATCGCGACATCGGCGCCTTCGCGGGCGAACAATACCGCCACCGCACGACCGATGCCGGAATCGCCGCCGGTGATGAGAGCCACCTTCTCCTCGAGTTTCCTTGATCCGAGATAATAGGGAGCATCGTAGAGCGGGGCAGGTTCGACCGCCGCTTCATGCCCGGGTTTGGCCTGATGTTGCTTGGGGAAGGGCGGCTCGGGATAGGTGCGCGCGCCTGCCTGCATGGCGTGCTCCGCCTTGCCGTTGCGCTTCGATTTGTCCCTGGCATCGACGCCGCGCTGGATATGGCGCTGCTTGGCGGCTTCACCGGCGGTCCGGGATTTCGTCTCCATGGCTGTCTCCTCGGCTGAAGAAAGTTCGCGCGCCAAACCGAAAGGTCAGCGCGACGCATAAGCTTGTCGAAATGTGTCGCCGCCCGTCCGCGTCAGTCCTTGACATAGGCGCCGAGTTGGCGGCCCGATTTTGGAGACTTCGCGTCCTTCGAACGTTCGGAGATCGCCGGGCCCGCACCGGATGTCTTTTCGGTTGCAGGGCTGGGTGTCGCCTTGCCAGGCGGGTTCTGGCCTTCGGACTGATGTGTTTTCTCATTTGTCTGATCCGCCTGTCGCGTGAGCCCCATCCCGCCTGCCGGCGGCTTGTTGCCCGCCGCATCGGGCGAGAAATCGTCGCTCGGATCCGGGCCGGTCCTGGCGGGATACTTCCGTGCGCCGGTTTCATATTCGGTCCTGTCGCGTGCCATGGCTGCCTCCGTGTTTGCCTGAACGCAAAACAGCCGCGGGCCGATCAGGTTCCGAACAAACGCCTTTGAACCGCCATGCAGGCTGTGCCGCCAGGGCAAGTGTTTCGCATCGGTCGCCAAAAACAGAATGTCGTTCCTTACGGATCGCATAAGTGCGATATAAATATCGGCTACTGGCGATATACGGGGAATTCATGGATCACGATGCCATCCTGAAGGCGTTGGCCCATCCGGTTCGGCGCCAGATGTTGAACTGGTTGAAAGAGCCGGAAATGCATTTCACGAGCCAGGAACATCCACTGGCCATGGGCGTTTG
This sequence comes from Mesorhizobium sp. M8A.F.Ca.ET.218.01.1.1, assembly GCF_004791165.1. GTDB lineage: Bacteria > Pseudomonadota > Alphaproteobacteria > Rhizobiales > Rhizobiaceae > Mesorhizobium. The sequence goes on from NZ_SRUZ01000005.1 coordinate 78,838, forward strand.
CGCGGGGCAGTTCGAACGTTGCGGTCTGTCGCAATCAACCGTGTCGGCCCATCTCGCCACGCTTTCATCGGCGGATCTGGTGACCACACGCCGCCTTGGTCAATGGGCCTTCTACAAGCGGAACGACGAAACGATCGCCGCTTTCCGCGCTTCGCTCTCCGATATCTGAACCTGCATTTGCTTGAGTATGAAAGGCCTTCCGATGACCACACTTTTCGACCCGATAGCGGCCGGCGACCTCGCCCTCGCCAACCGCATCGTCATGGCGCCGCTGACGCGCAATCGCTCGCCGAATGCGGTTCCAGGGGATCTGTCCGTCACCTATTACCGCCAGCGTGCCACCGCGGGCCTGATCGTGACCGAAGCGACCGCGATCACTCATCAGGGCCAGGGCTATGCGAACGTGCCGGGTCTTTACGCGCCAGAACAGCTCGCCGGGTGGAAGAAGGTCACCGACGCAGTGCACGCCGAAGGCGGCAAGATCGTCGTTCAGCTCTGGCATGTGGGTCGGATTTCCCACACATCGCTGCAGCCGGGAGGCGGCAAGCCAGTTGCGCCGTCGGCGATCCGCGCGAAATCCAAGACCTTCCTGGTGGGTGCCGACGGCAGCGGCAGCTTTGCCGAGACGTCCGAGCCGCGGGCCCTTGAGGAAGGCGAGATCCAGGGTATCGTGCAGGATTTTCGGCGTGCGGCGAAAGCGGCAATCGAGGTCGCCGGTTTCGACGGCGTCGAGATCCACGCGGCCAATGGTTATCTTCTTGACCAGTTCCTGCGTTCGGGCAGCAATCATCGGACCGATGCTTATGGCGGTTCGATCGAGAACCGTGCCCGCTTCCTGTTGGAGGTGGTGGAGGCGGTCGTCGGGGAAGTCGGCGCCGGCCGGACCGGCATTCGGCTCTCGCCGGTGACGCCGGCCAATGACTCCTCCGATCCCGAACCCCAGCCGTTGTTCGAATACGTGGCCAGGAAACTCGGCCGTCATGGATTGGCCTATGTCCATGTCATTGAAGGCGCGACAGGTGGGGCCCGTGATTTCCAGCAAGGCGAGCGGCCGTTCGACTATGCCTCCTTCAAGGCGGCCTACCGCGATGCGGGCGGCGCCGGCGCCTGGCTGGTCAACAATGGCTATGACAGGGAACTCGCGGAAGCCGCGGTTGAGGCAGGGCGTGTCGATCTGGTCGCTTTCGGAAAATTGTTCATCGCCAATCCCGATCTCGTAGGCAGATTACAACAAGGCATCGCGCTGAACGCCCCCGACAGCAATACATTCTACGGGGGCAGTTCGAAGGGATATACAGACTATCCGACGGCGGCATAGCAGGTCGCCGACTGAACCGAAGTTCCGGCGGATCGCGGTCAATCCCGCCATGCCGGAACTTCGACCGATCACTCAATGCCGCTCGGGATGCCCAGCCCATGACACATAAAAAGCAGCTGCGGCTCGGCGCGTTCATGCGCCCGGTCAGTTTGCACACAGGCGCCTGGCGTTATCCCGGCGCCTATCCGGACGCTAATTTCAACTTTGCCCATCTGAAGCGCTTCGCCCAGACGCTTGAGGCGGCGAAGTTCGATGCCTTCTTCATGGCCGATCATCTGGCAGTGCTCAACATGCCGATCGAAGCGCTGCGGCGCAGCCACACGGTAACGTCGTTCGAGCCATTCACGCTGCTGTCGGCGCTGGCCGCTGTCACCGATCATATCGGGCTGGTCGCCACGGCATCGACGACCTTCGATGCGCCTTATCATGTCGCGCGCCGCTTCGCCTCGCTCGATCATATCAGTGGCGGCCGCGCCGGCTGGAATATCGTCACCACGTCCAATCCCGACGCGGCGCTGAACTTCGGTCTCGACGAACATGTCGAGCATGATGAGCGCTACCGGCGGGCGCGGGAGTTCCACGATGTCGTGACGGGGCTGTGGGACAGCTTTGCCGACGACGCCTTCATCCGCGATCCTGAAAGCGGGCTCTATTTCGATCCGGCGAGGCTGCATGTGCTGGATCACAAGGGCGAGCATCTTTCGGTGCGGGGCCCCCTCAACATCGCTCGGCCGGTGCAGGGCTGGCCCGTCATTGTCCAGGCCGGCGCGTCGGAAGCCGGACGGCAACTGGCGGCCGAGACGGCGGAGGTCATCTTCGCCGCGCATGCCGACCTCGCCGCCGGGCAGCGTTTCTTTGCCGACGTCAAGGGCCGGGCGCAGAAACTCGGCCGCTCGCGCGACGACATCAAGATCCTGCCCGGCGCCTTCGTCATCGTCGGCGACAGCGCCGAGGAAGCACAGGCCAAGCGAGCCAGGCTCGACAGCCTCGTCTATTACGAAAGCGGCATCGCCTCGCTGTCGATCGCGCTCGGGCATGATGCGTCCGGTTTCGACCCGGACGCGCCCTTGCCGGACATTCCCGAAACCAACGCCAGCAGGAGCGGCCGCGAGCGCGTCATCGAACTGGCGCGCCAGGAGAAGCTCACCGTCAGGCAGCTCGCGCAAAGGCTGGGCGGCTATTCCGGCCTTGCCTTCGTCGGCACGCCAGGGACCATCGTCGACGACATGGAGGAATGGCTCGTCGCCGAGGGCTCCGACGGGTTCAACGTCATGTTTCCCTATCTGCCCGCCGGACTTGATGATTTTGTCGGCAAGGTCGTGCCTGAACTGCAGCGGCGGGGCATATTCAGGCAGCAATATGAAGGATCGACCCTGCGCGAGAACCTCGGCCTGAAGCGGCCTCCCAACAGGTTCTTCGCGTAGAACATCATCCGGGGAGGGCTATGCAATGTCGACGCTGACGAACACCCGCATCGTGCTCGCGGCGCGGCCGCAAGGCCGGCCCAAGCGGAGCGATTTCCGCGTCGAGTCCGTCGCCATCGGCGAGCCGGGGGAGGGCGAACTGCTGTTGCAGATCCTCTATCTGTCACTTGATCCATATATGCGCGGCCGCATGAACGCCGCCAGGTCCTATGCCAAGCCGGTCGAGATCGACGGCGTGATGGAGGGCGGCACGGTGGCTCGTGTCGTCAGATCCCGCCATGCCGGCTTCGCCGAGGGCGATATCGTGCTGTCCCACTCGGGATGGCAGAGCTTTGCCGTGTCCGACGGCGTCGGCCTGCGCAAGCTTGATCCTGCGGCGGCGCCCGTCACCACCGCGCTTGGGGTGCTCGGCATGCCGGGCTTCACCGCCTATGCCGGCCTGCTCACCATAGGACGGCCTAGGGCCGGCGAGACCGTGGTCGTGGCGGCCGCCAGCGGCGCGGTCGGATCGGCCGTCGGCCAGATCGCGCGCATCAAGGGGGCTCGTGCGGTCGGCATTGCCGGCGGCCCCGAAAAATGTGCCTTCGTGCGCCAGGAACTCGGCTTCGACGCGGTTGTCGATCATCGCGCCGATAATTTTGCCGAGCAACTGAAGGTTGCCTGTCCCGGAGGCATCGACGTCTACTTCGAGAATGTCGGCGGTCCGGTCTGGGATGCGGTGTTTCCGCTGCTCAACGAGTTCGCGCGTGTTCCGGTCTGCGGATTGATCGCGCAGTACAACATCCCTGCGGATTCCGGCGCCGACCGGCTTCCGGCGCTGATGCAGCAGGTGCTGCATCGCAGCCTGACGATAAGGGGCTTTATCCAGCGCGAATTTGTCGATCAACGCCCAGCCTTCTATCGCGAGATGGCCGAATGGATAGCGTCCGGGCGTGTGCGGTACCGGGAAGATATCGTGGACGGCATAGGGAATGCGCCACAAGCTTTTCTGAGGCTTCTCGAAGGAAAGAATTTCGGCAAGCTCATTGTGCGGGTCGCGAGATAGTCATCTCCCGGACGGCCAATTTCGGGAGGCAGTCTTTTAGGAATGAGAGCGTGGCGATACACTTCCGTGCCTGCCGGCCCGCTTCATGGCCGGGCTCGCCCCCGCAGGCAATCCCGTCGAGCAGATTGATGCGCGCGCTGCCAGACACCGCCATGCTTCTTCTTCAGCGCGTCCCGGGAAGAAAAATCTTCTCCGATTTCCTCCTACGGCGATCGTCAATTCCTTTCGTTCGATACCAATGTCTATAAAAACTATGGACATTCTGGCACACTGGCTCGAACATACAACAAGGCGTCCATCATGACCAATCCGGCCATTGTCGGCTTCTCCGGCAATTTCACGCGGCCCTCCAAGACCCGTGGCTTCGTGGACCATATCGTGACGGAGATTGCCGGGCGATACGGCCTCTCCGCCAGCACCCATGACATCGTCGATCTCGGTCCCAGTCTTGGCGGTGCCAAAGGGACGCGCGACCTGGATGGACAGGCCCGCGCCATTCTCGAGCGGATCCTGGCCGCCGATGTCCTGGTGGTCGGCTCGCCCACCTACAAGGGCAGCTATACCGGTCTGTTCAAGCATTTCTTCGATCTCGTCGACCCGGCCGCCCTCAGGGGCAAGCCGGTGCTATTGGCGGCGACCGGCGGCGGCGACCGCCATGCGCTGATCGTCGAGCATCAGCTGCGGCCGCTGTTCGGCTTCTTTGAAGCCTTTGCGCTGCCGACGGCCGTCTACGCCTCGGAGAAGGATTTCGTCGACGGCGTGCTGGCATCCGAAGCGATCCGGGCCCGCGTCGGCCTTGCGGTTGACGATGTCGGCCTGGCGCTCTTCGGCAGGCAGCGCGCCAGGATCGCTGCCGAGTAGCGTGCTCCGGAATATATCCCGCGCGCCAACCTCGTCAGGCGCGCGGTGGTGCGACTTCCAGGCGCTGCCTGAACCTCTTGGCCGTCCGGGGTAGCAATCGGACGTAGCCAGCAATCCAAATGTCCAATCCGTCACGGTTGCCGTGGTCCCAGCCGATGCCGTAGACAAGCGGCGGTGAATCACGTTTTCCGTTGGCGGAGAAGAAACACATGTCGGATCGGATGAAGATCATCTCCGCTGCCAGGTCGCATGGCGGCGTGCAGGGCGTCTATTCCCATGTTTCGGAAGTCTGCGCCTGCGACATGACGTTTGCCGTCTTCGTGCCGCCGCAGGCCCGTGAAAGACCTTGCCCTGTCGTATGGTACCTCTCCGGTCTCACCTGCACCCACGTCAATGTCATGGACAAGGGAGAGTACAGGCGTGTGGCCGCCGAGCTCGGCCTGATCGTCGTCTGTCCCGACACCAGTCCCCGCGGCGCCGATATTCCCGACGAGAAGGACAATTGGCAGTTCGGCAGCGGCGCCGGATTCTATGTCGATGCGACGCAGGAACCCTATGCCAGGAATTATCGCATGTATTCCTATGTCACCGAGGAATTACCGGCGCTGATCGCAGCGGAATTTCCGGCCGACATGAAGCGTCAGGCGATCTTCGGCCACTCGATGGGTGGACATGGCGCATTGACCATCGCGCTGAAGAATCCCGAACGCTTCAAGAGCTGTTCGGCCTTCGCGCCGATCGTGCAGCCCAGCACCGCCGGCTGGTCGAAGCCGGCCTTCGAAAAATATCTCGGTTCCGACGAGAAATCATGGCGGCGCTACGATGCCACCTTGCTCATCGAGGATGGCCACCGCTTCCCCGAGTTATTCGTTGACCAAGGGACATCGGATGGATTTCTCGACGACGGACTGAGGCCCTGGCTCCTGGAAGCGGCCTGCGCCAAGGCCGGTATTGCGCTGACGCCGCGCATGCAGGACGGCTACGATCACTCGTATTTCTTCATTTCGACATTCATGGACGACCATCTGAGATGGCACGCCCAGAGATTGTTGGATGCTGAAGTCTGAAGTCTAGTCCCGCAGCAGGTCGAACATCAGCTTGAAGAAACGGTCGGCGTCGACCTCATAGGCGATACGCGCATTGTCTTTTTCACCGCGCTCGCTCCAGAAATCGGCAACCGTCGCGCCGAACGCATAGGTGCCCGACAGATCGACGCCGATATGGGCCGGGCGCGTGCGCACCAGTGTCGGGTCGATGGCGAGCGCCAGAGCCAACGGGTCGTGCATGGCGCCGCCGACGCCCATCGAGTTGCGATGCAGCTTCTCGTAGAACAGTAGCCAGTCGTTGACGAGCTTGCCGAGCGGCGTGTCGATCGTGGCAAGCTCGGCATATTGCGGCGCCTCGATCAGCACCTGCATGGTGACGTCGAGGCCGACCATCAGGATCGGTACGCCCCTGTCCAGCACGATCTTCAGCGCCTCCGGGTCGCAGAAGGCATTGAATTCCGTCGGCGTGATGATCTCGCTCTTGCGGTAGAACACACCGCCCATCCAGATCAGTTCCTTGATCTTGGGCAGCACGTCGCGATGCTTGAGGATCATCAGGCCGATATTGGTCAGCGGGCCGGTGGCGACGACCAGGATCGGCTCGGGCGCGGCGCGGAGCTTGTCGGCCAGGAAATCGACAGCGTGCCGGTCGACCGGCTTGATCGTGGCCTGCGGCAAATAGGGCGAGCCCTCGAGGCCGCTCGGGCCGTCGGCGGTGCCGAGGACCAGCGGCCGCGCCAGCGGACGGTGGCACCCCCGCGCGACCGGCACGTCGCCGGCGCCGATGTACTCCAGGATGCGCAAGGCGTTGGCGGTCGTCTTCTCGACCTCGGCATTGCCGCATGTCGTGGTGACGCCGACGAGTTCGATGGCCGGCGAGCGATGCGCCATGACCAGCGCAATGGCGTCGTCGTGGCCGGGATCGCAGTCGAACAGGATGGGAGTTGCAAGGGTCATTTTATCGGTCCTCACGCCACTTGTTCGTAGCGCGCGATGGTTTGCTTGAAGATGTTCAGGAAGCGGCGGCCGTCGAGATCGGTGCAGATGCGCGTGGTCTTCGGTCCGCCGCCGGGCAGCAGTTGCCGGCCGCGATGGGCAACCGTCTGTCCGCGCGCGAGGCGCCCGTCCAGCACGACATCGACGAAGAGCGGTTCGGTCATCGTGGCCAAGGCCGGGTCGAAGGCCAGCGCCACGGTGATGACGTCATCCATCGGGAAGCCGACGAGGTCGAAGAACTCGCGCCAGATGTCGATGTAGATCGGAAAGCTGTCGGTGATCATCTCCAGGACGGCATTCTTCCGCGCCACGGCCTGCATGTCGGCGATGTCGTCGCGCGTCAGCATCGAGGCGGCGACGCGGTTGTCCTCGCAGATGTCGAGCGGCACCAGGATCTTGTCGACGTCGGCGTTGAGCACGATGCGCGAGGCCTCAGGATCTGCCCATATGTTGTATTCCGACAGCGGCGTGATGTTGCCGGGCGTCTGGAAGTTGCCGCCCAGCACCATGAGCCGCTTCAGCGCGCCGGTCAGGCGCGGCTCCTGCAGCAGCGCCATCGCCGCATTGGTCAATGGGCCTGTGGTCACCAGCGTGATCTCGCCCGGATTGGCCATTACGGTATTGATGATGAAATCGACGGCATGCCCCGGCGTCGCCTGACGCGACGGGGTCGGCGCCGGCGGGTTGAACTTCTTCAGCCGGTCGCCGAAGCGGGCAACGAGCCGCTTCTCGAAATGGACCGGCGCCTCCATGTCGGCCTTGGCATTGCCGACGATCGGCCGCCAGGCGCCGGCATGAACCGGGATGTCGTCGCGCCCGGCAAGCGTCAGCGTGTTGAGCACGACATTGGTGACCTGCTCGATCGGGCCTGCCGCGCCGGTCACCGTGGTCACGCCTTCGAGCCGGACATTCGGGTTCGCCGCGGCAAACAGCACGGCCAGAATGTCGTCGCCGGCGGAATCCACGTCGAGGATTATGCGTTCCATGGGAGTTCCTTCATTGCGGATTTTTGTCGACCGAGGCGCTGTTCCTGTCCGTCGACAAGAGTTTCTGCATCGACGCCAGCGTCTCCTTGATGATCTTTGGCCGTGCCTGGTAGGACAGCACGAACAGCGCCGTCAGTGCCACGACATAGGGCACGGTCAGCACCAGATAGGACGGAAACCCGAAGGTCTGCAGGCGCAGCGAGAAGGCGTCGGCGAAGCCGAACAGCAGGCAGCCGGCCAGCACCTTGAGCGGATCGCCGTTGGAGAAGATCAGGATCGCCACCGCCATGAAGCCGCGGCCGGAAGACATGTTCTCGGTGAACATGGTGATGTAGCCGAGCGACAGATGCGCGCCGGCCAGCCCCGCCAGCAATCCGCACAGCAGCGAGGCGATGTAGCGGACGCGGGTGATCGAGATGCCGAGCGCCTCGGCCGCCTCGGGTTTCTCGCCGACGACGCGGATATAGAGCCCGAGCCGGGTGCGGTTGTAGAACAGCACCAGCAGCGGCACCGCGATGAACGCGACATAGACGATCGGCGTGAACCCCGAGATCAGCGGCGCCCATGAGCCGAGCAGTGCCTGCGCGCCGGGTATCTGCACCTTCGGCAGGCCGACAATGCCGTGACCGACGATCGATCCGCGCGTGCCGAAAATCGCTTTCATCAGCGAGATCGTCATGCCGCCGGCGAGGATGTTGAGCGCCAGCCCGACGACCACTTCATTGGCCCGGAAGGTCACCACCAGAACGGCAAAGGCGAGCGCGAAGGCAAGTGCTGCGGCCACACCGCAGGCGACACCCGCGAAGGCCGAACCCGTCCAGATCGAGCCGATGACGGCGAAGAAGGCGCCGGCCAGCATCTGCCCCTCGAGACCGATGTTGAAGATGCCGGCCTTGGTGGTGAACGACCCGCCAAGAGCGACCAGGAGAATGGGCGCGGTGGTGCGCAGCGTCGCCGCGATCAGCGCGACGTTGATGAGCTTATCTAGAATTTCCATCGCCGCTCCCCCGCCTGGCTGTCGCCGCGGCGTTTGATCAGAACCTGCGCCGACACGCTGAGGATGATCAACGCCTGGATCACGGTGATGATTTCGCGTGACGCGCTGGTATCGACCTCGAGCAGCAGCGACCCGCTGCGCAGCGCGCCAAAGAACAGCGCCGTGACGATGGTGGCAACCGGCGAGCCGTTGGCGAGCAGGGCGGCGATCAGCCCGTCGAAGCCGAAGCCAGGCGCAAAGCCTTCCATGAACCGGTGGTGCACGCCGAGCGTCTCGACGCCGCCGGCCAGTCCGCCGACGGCGCCCGAAAGCAGCAGGACCACGAAGCCCTGACGTTTCACGTTGACGCCGCCATATTCGGCGAATTTCGGCGCCGAACCGACCATGGTCACGCCGTAGCCCCAGCTGGTGTAGCGGAAGACCAGCGCGACGCCGACCGCCAGCAGCAGGCCGATCGCCAGTCCCCAGTTCAGCCGCGAGAATGAAAAGATCTCAGGCAGATAGGCCGTCGCCAGGATCGGCGGTGTCTCCGACCAGCCGCCGGGCCGCTTGAACAGGAAGATGGTGAAATAGGAGGTGAGCAGAACGGCGATGTAGTTCGACAGGATCGTCGAGACCACTTCGTTGGTGTTGTAGCGGGCGCGGAAATAGGCAGGGATGGCGACCCAGGCGGCACCTGCGGCGATCGCGAGCGCCAGCGCAGCCAGCGTATGGATGCCTGGCGGCAGGGAAAAGCTGAAGCCGACCCAGGCGGCGGCAAATCCGCCCAGGAAAAGCTGGCCCTCGATGCCGACATTGAACATGCCGCCGCGCAGCCCGATGCAGGCGGCGACGCCACAAATCAGGATCGGTGTCGTCTGCAGCAAGGTACCGGCAATTTTCTCCTGGTCGCCGAAGGCGCCGCGCAGCAGCGTCATCAAGACACGGACCGGGCTTTCGCCGACCATGAGGATGATGATGGCTCCCAGCAGCAAGGCAACGCCGATGGCGATGATCTGACCGGAAAAGGCGCGCAAGCGGTCATTCATCATGCGGGCTCCAGCTCAGGCGACACGCCCGCCATCATCATGCCGATACGGTCCTCGTCGGCATCATCACCGGCGACTTCGCCCATGATCCGCCCGTTGAACATCACCAGGATGCGATCGGCAAGCGCCGCCAGCTCATCAAGCTGCACGGAAATCAGCAGGATCGCACGGCCGGCCGCGCGCTGGCGCATGATCTCGTCATGGATGGCCTCCTGGGCGCCGATGTCGACGCCGCGCGTCGGCTGATCGATCAGCAGGAAGTCGGCACCATTGGTGAATTCGCGCGCCAGCACGACCTTCTGGATATTGCCGCCCGACAGCCGCTTGACGGGATCGCCCGACCCTTGCGCGCGAATATCGAAGCTCTTGATCAGCGCTCCGGCATTCCCGGCGATCGCCTTCCAGTCCAGCACGCCGCCGCGGCTCCACGGTGCACGATGCTGGCGGCCCATCAGCGTGTTTGCCGCGATCGACGCATTGCGATCGACCCCGCGCACCATGCGGTCGCCCGGCACATGGGCAAGGCCCGCCTCGCGTATCGCGGCTGGGGAAAGCATGGTGAGATCCCGGCCTTTCAGCCATGCCTCGCCATGGCTTGCCGGCCGCAGGCCGGAAAGCACCTCCGCCAACTCCGTCTGCCCATTGCCGGCCACGCCGGCGATTCCCACCACTTCGCCAGCGCGAACGGTGAAACTGGCGCCGCGAACAGCCGGCAGCCGGCGGTCGTCACGCGCCCACAGATCCTTGACCTCGAGGACGGCGCCGCCATGCAGCGCCGCGCGCGGCCGGCGGTCGAAACTGACCTCGCGGCCGACCATCATGCGCACCAATTCGTCCTTGCTGAGTTCCGATGTCGGACGAGTTGCCACCTTCCTGCCGTTGCGCAGCACCGTCACCGTGTCGGACACCTCCATCACCTCTTCCAGATGGTGCGAGATGAAGATCACCGTCATGCCTTCGGCCACGAAACTGCGCAGTGTCTGGAACAGCTCACGGCTCTCCTGCGGCGTCAGCACGGCGGTCGGCTCGTCGAGGATGATGGTACGGGCGCCGCGCACCAGAACCTTGAGGATTTCGATGCGCTGCTCGATGCCGACCGAGAGCAGTCCGACGCGCTCCGTCGGGTCGACATGCAGCCCGAAACGCTTCGACAGGTCGCGTGTGCGTTCGATCTGGGCGGCATGGTCGATCAATCCATGACGGCGGATTTCCATGCCGAGAAAGACGTTGTCGGCGACCGAGAGCGAAGGCACCAGCTTGAAATGCTGGTGCACCATGCCGAGCCCGGCCTTGATCGCGGCGGCCGGATCGGCGACCACGGTCGTCTCGCCATTCAGCCGGATCGAGCCCTCGTCCGGCTGGAGCAGGCCGAACAGGATGTTCATCAGCGTCGTCTTGCCGGCGCCGTTCTCGCCGATGATGGCGTGGATTTCGCCCCGGCGTACGACCAGGTCGATGCCGTCATTGGCGATGAAGGCGCCAAACCGCTTGGTGATGGCAGCCAGTTCGACGGCCATCGCGGAGGTGCTGTGGAGGGGCGGTGACCCCGGCGCGTTCGACACGATGCTCTCCCAGATTGGGGGCTCACATAAACTGGACGCTGATCCGTCGCGGCAAGCCGCGGCGGATCAGCGTAGCGCTTTCTTGGGAGGGATGCGCTGGTGTTGGCCTATTTCGCCTTGGTGATCGCGATCTTGCCGTCGACGATGCCCTTTTTGATGTCGTCCAGCTTGGCGGTCACGTCGGCCGGGATCGTGGGGGCAATATCGTCGCACACCTTGAACTCGACACCGCCCGAAGCGAGGTCGAACGTGCGGGTGCCGGCGGTCACCTTGTGGCCCCCGACTTCGTCCTTGATCAGCGTGTAGACCGCGATGTCGCCCCGCTTCAACATGCTGCCGAGCACATTCCCGGGAGCCGTGCCGCACATGTCGATATCGACGCCGATCGAATATTTGTCGGCGGCGGCACTTGCCTGCATCACGCCTTCACCCGTCGGGCCGGCAACGTTGTAGACGATGTCGGAGCCCTGGCCGTAAAGCGCCTGGGCAAGTTCGCTGCCCTTGGCCGGGTCGTCGAAGGTTCCGGCGAACACGGAATTCACCTTCACATCGGGCGCGGCATATTTTGCGCCCTGCTCGTAGCCGCCGAGGAAGTTGCGGATCACCGGGATATCGCGGCCGCCGACGAAACCGATTGCCTTGCCGTCGCCGATCTTGGGAAATTCACTGCCCTTGGCCTCGACCATGCCGGCCAGCGCGCCGGCGACGAACGAGCCCTGCTCCTCGGCGAAGTTGGCGTAGATCATCTTGGGATTGTCGAGCACGCCGTCGATGAACACGAAGCGCTGGTCGGGATATTCCTTGCTGACCTTCTGCAACGAGTCCACCAACTCCCAGCCCATCACGAAGATGAGGTCGTATTGCTTGCCCTTGGCGAGGTTTTCGAACTGCTCCTCATAGTCGAGGGCACGATTGCCGGTGTCGACCAGCTTGAGGTCGATGCCGAAATCGGTCTTGGCCTTGTTGAGGCCGTTGACGATCGAAACGCCGAAGCCCTGTGCGAAATATCCCGAGATGGCGGCCACGGAAACCTTGGACTGTGCGGCGGCCGATCCCAACGAAACGGCAAGCATCGTGCCGGCCAGAAACAAACTCTTGAGTGCCCTTGTCATGTCATTCCCCTTCAGCTTTTTTCAGCTTTTGAAGCCACGCCTTGACCATCCCCTAAATATCGCCGGGACACTGGCGAGTTCGTTGATGGTCATATGAGTTTATGAGCGGCCAAACAGGCTGTCAATCGTCCTCCGGTGCAGTTTTCTCACCGCTTTGTCCGCATGGTCCTTGTCGACGCTTGACAAATATCGGCGATGCATAATTGTTGGTACTCTAACGAGTTTCATCAGAACGACGGGACGAAGGAAACGCGCCATGCCGGCTGTTGTGGTCAGGAAATTTCTGGTTCAGGTCGAAGAGATCTTCCATGAGGGCGGCCCCCTCGCGGCCCGCCCGCCCAAGCGCGGCGCGATCGTGGCGGTCATCGCCAACCCATTTGCCGGACGCTACGTGGAAGAGATCACCGGATTCATGGAGGACCTGAAGCCGCTCGGCCTCGACATGGCCCGGCGCCTGATCGACGCCATGGGCGAGGGGGTTTCAGCCATCGAAGGCTATGGCAAGGGCGCCGTCGTCGGCGCCGCCGGAGAGCTCGAACACGGTGCGCTCTGGCACAATCCGGGCGGCTACGCGATGCGCGAACTTCTCGGCAACGCCAAGGCTATCGTGCCGTCGACCAAGAAGGTCGGTGGCCCGGGAACGCGCATCGACATTCCGATAACGCACATAAACGCCTCCTATGTGCGCAGCCATTTCGACGCCATCGAGATCGGCGTCGGCGATGCGCCGCGCAGCGACGAGATGGCTGTCATCCTGGCGATGACCACCGGGGCGCGCGTTCACGCTCGGGTCGGCGGCCTGGCGGCAGCCGATATCAAGGGCGAGGACGGCTTGCGATGAGCCCTGAAATCCGCCGCGTCATTACCATCGTCGAGGAAACCCTGATCGAAGGCGGCCGCCCCGTCGATCCGCCAACGCGTCGCGCCGCGGTGATCGCGGTGATCCGCAATCCCTATGCCGGCACTTTTGTCGAGGATCTGTCGGCGCTGAGTGTCGTTGGTGAGGCGTTGGGCGACATCTTGCCCAGGCGGGCCGTCGCGGCCCTCGGCATTGGCGGTGACCAGGTCGAGAGCTTCGGCAAGGCCGCCGCCGTCGGCGCCGATGGCGAGCTTGAACATGCCGCCGCCATCCTTCATCCAACGCTCGGCGCCCCGTTCCGCGATGTGCTCGGCAAGGGGGCCGCGCTCATCCCCTCATCGAAGAAGCGCGGTGGCCTTGGCGTGCCGCTCGACATTCCGCTCGGCCACAAGGACGCGGCGCGGGTGCGCAGCCATTTCGACGGCATGGAGGTTCGCGTTCCCGACGCACCGCGTGCCGACGAGATCGTCGTCGCCATCGCCGTCACCGATTCCGGCAGGCCGCATCCGCGTGTCGGCGGGCTGACCACGGACAAGATCGTCGGCAAGGACGGCGTAAGTTGATGCGTTCGCAGGTGGCTGCCGCTACGCCGCCCTGACTTCCGGCACCCGCATCGCCGGCGGAGTATTGCGGCTGCGGTTGGTGCGCACCTCGCCGTCGATGATCACCATGCCGATACCCGGCAGATTGCCGAGCGCCACGCTGTCCAGCAGTCCGTCACCGGCGCCACCAATCGCCTGGTCGATGAAGATGAGGTCGGCGGCGCGGCCGACCTCGATGATGCCGCGGTCAGCCAGTCCGCGCACGCGCGCCGTGTTGCCGCTGGCAAGGCAGAACGCCACTTCAGGGGCGATACCGCCCAGCGAAGCGAGCATCGTCAGCGTCCTCAGGATGCCGAGCGGCTGCACGCCCGATCCGGCTGGGCTGTCGGTGCCGAGGATGACGCGCGAAAGTTCGCCGCGCTGCCTTGCCAGCTCGAGCACGAACAGGCCGGTGCGCAGATTGCCGTTGTGGACGATTTCCAGCGCGCGCGAGCCGTTCTCGCAGATCTGCCGGATCTCAGCTTCCGGCAGTGCCGTCGGTCCGCCATTGACGTGAGCCACGATGTCGGCATCGACCTCCAGCACGACATCGGCGCCGATGCGGCCGGAGCCGGGCAGGGATGGGCCGCCCGTATGGGTCATCGAGGTCATGCCGTATTTGCGCGCCCAGCCGATCATCTGGCGGCCGGTCGGACCGTCCTTGACGCCGCCGAGCCCGACCTCGCCGACAAGCGTCACGCCGGCCTCGGCGAGGGCGCGGAAATCCTCCTCGACTAGGCCTGGTTCCAGTATGGGAGCGCCGGCCAGGATCTTCATGCCGTTGGGGCGGAAGTTGGAGAAGGTCCTCTGCGCCGCGATCGCCAGCGCCTTCAGCCCGACCAGGTCGCGCGGGCGGCCCGGTGTGTGGACCTCTCCCGCCGAAATGATCGTGGTGACGCCGCCATGCACGGTCGAATCCATCCAGCCGATCTGGTTTTGCCGCGGCGTCCAATCGCCCGCGACCGGATGGACATGGTTGTCGATGAGCCCCGGCGCCACGGCGCAGCCCATCGCGTCGATGATCGTCGCCGCATTGCCGCCGTCGACCTCGCTTGCCTTGCCGATGGCGGAAATGCGCCCGTCGGCAACGACAATGGTGTCGGCCTCGAGGATCGGTCGGCCGAGGTCACCGCTCAGCATCAGGCCGATATTGCGGACGACGAGCGTGTTGGCAGACGACTTGGGGTCGGACGACATCGGTTCTCACTTCTGCTGGTATGGAACGTCCCGACGCGGCCTATTTGCCGCTGTCGCCATTCGATGGATCGTCGTCGTTGATGCGCGTGAGCAGGCGGAGCAACGTCGCCTGCTCGGCGGGTGAAAGCGGCGACAGGAAGCGGCGCCCGACTTCGACGCTGCGTTCAAGCCGTTCGAGCGTATACTCGGTCCCCTTCTCGGTCAGAGCGATCATCGACAGGCGCTGGTCGGTGTCGGAGGCGCTGCGCGTGATCAGTCCGTGCTTGAGCAGCTTGCGCATCACGATGCTGATGGTCGACGGGTCCATCGCCGTCAGCCGGCCGAGGTGGTTCTGCGAGACCTCGCCATGTTTGAGGATCGTGGCAAGCGCGGCGAACTGGGTCGGCGAAAGGTCTTCGCCCGCCATCACCTGCTGGAACCGCAGCGTCGCGCGCTGATGCGCCTTGCGGATGACGTGAGCCGGATGGAGGTCCAACGCGTATCCGGTCTGCGCGTATTGCTGCAGCACCTGCTCGCGGCTCAGCGGCGGCGCCTTGCCGCGCTGCCGCTTCGGTGTCGCGTCTTTCTCGGATTTCTTTTCGGTCGTCAAACCGGACTCCTGTTGCCTGTCTTGGATGTTGCTCACTCCAGGGCTCAAGCCGCAACTTCAGCCGGTTGCAGTGAGGCTCCATCGCGAAGAGCCGCGACGACATCAGCCGAACCGCTGACCACGCCGAAATGAGTCGCTATATCGTAGAGCGAGCTTTCCTGCTCGCGCGGTCCCGTCGCCGCGCAGCAATCGCTTGGCACCACCACTTCATAGCCCTGGAAAAAAGCGTCGTGGACGGTCGAGCGCACGCAGATATTGGTGACCACGCCGAATATGACCAGCTGGTCGACCTGCATGTCCTTGAGCGTCAGGTCGAGGTCGGTCTGAAAGAAGGCCGAGTAGCGGCGCTTGATCACGTGGATCTCATCGTCGCGGGCACCCAGGTCCTCGATGATTTCAGGTCCCCAGCTTCCTTCCACGCAATGCGGCGTGCGCTTCACCCATTCGCGCTCGCGGCGCATGCCCGGCCGGTGCGCGTCGTGAACCCAGATCACCGGGACGCCGGCGGCGCGCGCAGCCTCGATGACAGCCAGTTGCGGTGGGACCAGCGTCTCATAGCCAGGCAGGACCATGGCCCCGCCGGGCTTGCAGAATTCATTGACCATATCGATGACCACGATCGCCGCACGGTGCCGATCGAGGCGCATCGCGTCGTCGTGCCGGTGTGAGGAAAAGACGTCCACGGCCATGGCGGTCTCCTTGGGTCGATCGTTGATGCTCATACAAAAAACCCTGGCGAATGCCAAGTCAATCCCGTTCGACGCAAAGCGGTGACCGCCAGCCTTGCGCACGTTGGTCGCACCAGCGTATGCGCTATTTGTCCGGCGCGACATGGCCTTGACAAGAGGTGGCAATCATGTGCTCGATTTGTATGACCATCAATGATATTCAGATCGCCAAGTTTGCCGGGCCGAGGGCTGTGATATGAAGACAATCATCACCGGGGCCAGCGGTCTGCTTGGGCGCCATGTGGCCGAGGCCCTGGTTGCGGCCGGCCACGATGTGCTGGGCATCGACGCGGTGGCGCCCGCCGGCGCGGCATGGCGGCACGCCACCGCCGATCTGACGGATCTGGGATCGACCCTGCAGCTGGTACGCGATTGCGATGCCGTGGTGCATGTGGCGGCGATCCCGCGCCCAACCGGGCGGGCCGGCGGCGAGGTGTTCAAGACCAACATCGCGACCGCCTACAATGTCGTCGAGGCCGCTGCCCTGGCCGGCGCCAGGCGCCTCGTCTATGCCTCGTCCTTCAGCGTCTTCGGCTATCCCTTCTTCGAGAAGACGGTCATTCCGCCTTATCTGCCGGTCGATATGAACCATCCGGTCGGTGCGCAGGATCCCTACGGCCTGTCGAAATGGCTGGGTGAGGAGATCGTCGACGCCGCGGTGCGCCGCGGCGCGTTTTCAGCCGTCAGCATCCGCATGCCGTGGATCCAGACCCCGCAGTCCTTCTTCGCCGGCGTCGGTCCGCGCCGCGCCACCGCCGACAGTGCCCGCGACCTGTGGAGCTATCTCGACGCGCGCGATGCCGGTCAAGGCTTTCTGCGGGCGCTCGAGTGGCAAGGCAGTGGCCATCTGCGCGTCCTGCTCAGCGCCGCCGACACCTTCATGGAGGAGGAAAGCGAGCCGCTCGTGCGCCGGGTCTATCCAGCTGTCCCGCTGTCGCGGCCGATTGCCGGCTTCGGTTCGGTGCTCGATACGGCCCATGCGCGCGAAACGATCGGCTTCGAGCCGCGGCACTCATGGCGTTCCTATCCAAAGCCGGAGACCCAGGGATGAAGCGGTTCGACCGGAAGAAAGTCCTCGTCACCGGCGGTGCCGGCGCCATTGGCAGCGCCGCGGTCCGGCGTTTTCTCGACGAAGGCGCGCGGGTCGCGATCGTCGACCGCAACGGCGCGGCGGCGCGGCAACTGGCCAGCTCGCTTGGCAAAAAAATCATCGCCATCGAGGCCGACGTCACCGACGAGAACAGCGTGCGCGGCGCCGTCGAAACGGCCGTCGAGGCCTTCGGCGGGCTGGATGTGGTGTTCAACAATGCCGGGATTTCCGGTGTCGTCGCTCCCGTGCACGAGCTGCCGGTGGAGGATTGGGACGCCGTCATCCGCATCAATTTGCGCGGTATCTTCCTCGTCTTGCAGGCATCGCTCCAGGCCATGATCAAGGCCGGAACCGGCGGCTCGATCGTCAATATGGGATCGTCGATGGCCGGTTGGGACGTCCTGTCAGGCGGCGCCGGCTATGTCGCGTCGAAACATGGCGTGGTCGGACTGACGCGGGTCGCGGCGCTCGATGCCGCGCCTTACGGCATCCGGGTCAACGCCATCTGTCCGGGTGTCATCGAGACGACGCTCGGCGTGCCGGCTTCTGGGGAGGGCGATTTCAAGAGCAGCGTCCAGCATTTCGCCGACCGGATTCCGTTGCGCCGCATCGGCCAACCGGACGATGTCGCCGCGGCGGTGGCTTTCCTCGCCTCGGACGAGGCAAGGCACGTCACCGGCGTCGACTGGCTGATCGACGGCGGCCAGACCTTGCAGAGCTGGGCCAACGCGCCGGCCGGCGACACGTTTCCGAAGGTTCGCTAGGAGATGCCGGGCGGGCTCTTCTCGTCAGAGGCCGAATCGGTCCTTCACCCGGCCCGAAAGGATCGCCGCCTTGACGCCAAGCGGCCAGAAGCGATGGAACCGGATTGGCTTCAGCCCCGATATCGGCATCGGGAAGGGCGTGGTCGCGTCGCCGCGAAGGCGATTTGCCAGCGCATTGCCCATCGCAGAGGCCATGGCGACGCCACGGCCATTGTAACCAAGGCAAATCAGGATGCCGTCCTCCGGCTCGTGAACGTGCAGGAGATGATCCTTGGTGATGGCGACCCGGCCGTTCCAGCCATGTGTCCACGCGGTTCCAGCAAGCACCGGCCAGAGCCGTAGCGCATAGTCGGTAAGGTAGCGGATGGCGGAAGCATCGCCGATGGGTCTCATCGGTCCCCGGCCGCCCATGAGAAGCCGGTTTTGCGCATCGACGCGGTAATAGACGGTGATATTGCCGGCTTCGTAAACGACGGGCCTTTGAGGGAGGATTGCGGCCGCGACCGTTGGTGACAGCGGTTCGGTCGCCGCGATGGCGCTGAACACCGGAACGAGCGACTGCTCCAGGCGCGGCCACAGGTCGCCGGTATAGCCGTTGGTCGCGACAAGGACCTTCTCGGCGCTGACAGAGCCGTCTGCCGTCTTGAGGACCCAGCGTCCGGCCTGCCTGTTCAGCGAGAGGACTTCGCTGCCGCCGAATATCCGCGCGCCGGCCTTCCGCGCGGCGGCAGCCAGGCCGAGCGTGTATTTCAAGGGATGAAGGTCGCCGCCGCGGGCATCGAACATGCCGGATATGTATCTGTCGGTGCCGGTTCGCGCCGCCATCGCCTTTGCGTCGAGCAAGCCGACCGGCATCCCCCGCCGCTTGCATTGCGTTGCCGTGGCCCGCACCGCGGCTGCCGGCTTCGGCCGGATGGCCGCGCGTATGGTGCCGTTTTGCCGGGCCTCGCAATCGATCGACAGGCGCTTGATGAGGCCGAAGGTGAAATCCGGCGCACCGTAGGAGAAGTCGATCATCCGCTGCCCGAGATCGGGGCCGAACATCGCCTCGATCGTGTCGGGATCGTATTTGAGACCGGGATTGACCTGGCCGCCATTTCTGCCCGACGCCCCCCAGCCCGGCTGATGGGCCTCGAGCACGCAGACGTCGTCACCAGCTTCCGCCAGATGCAAGGCGGTCGACAGGCCGGTGAAGCCAGCGCCGACAATAGCGACCTTTGCCCGCTGTGCGCCGGCAAGGGAGGTGTAGTTGCCGGCGCCGCCAGCCGTATCGCGATAGAGACTTCTGAGCGGGCTGCTTTCCAGCATATGACGGGCTCTTACGATAGGGCGGCGGGCTTGACGGGCAACCTGGCTTTCAATTGCCCGATATCCGGCACGCGCGGCAGACCCAGACTTTGGTGTCGGGTACGCCAGGCAATTCTGCGTGGCGTCGGGAAATCACAACAGTTGCGACAGGGCGGCCATGAAGTGGTCGTTCTCCGACGGCGAACCGATGCTGACGCGCACATAGGTGTCGAAGCCTTCCTGTTTCCAGGGTTTGACGATAACACCTTCGCGCAGCAGGCCTTCGACGAAGGCAGTGGCATCTTGCCGGCAGTCGAAGAACAGGAAGTTGCCTCTGGACGAAGCGACTTCGAGGCCCTTGCCCGCCAGGAAACGCTCGACGCGTGCCCGCTCCGTCCTGGCCAGCGCGACGACCTTGGCCAAGTGCTCCTCATCGGCGAGCGCCGCAAGCGCGGCGGCCTGCGCGACGCCATTGACATTGAAAGGCGTGCGCACCCTGTCGAGCAACGCGCGCAATTGCGGGTCGCCGACAATGCCGAAGCCGATCCGCAGCCCTGCCAGTCCGAACGCCTTGGAAAATGTCCGCAGCACGATCCAGGGTTGATCGCGTTTGCTCAGACAGGGCAGGGACGAGACATAGTCGTCGCCTTCGGCATATTCGGCATAGGCTTCATCCACGACGATCAGCGTCTCGTCGCTGACAGCGTCCAGGAGCCTCGACAGATCGCCGCCGGAGAGCCAGCTGCCGGCCGGGTTCATCGGATTCGAGAACAGCAGCATGCGAGGCCGTTCGCGCACCGCCTCGATCAGCGCGTCGAGATTGATGCTGAGATCGCCGTTGACGGTTACACGGTTGACGCTTGCACCCATCAGCGTCGCATAGTCCTCGTGCAGCGGGAACGATGGATAGAGCGTGACGACGACGTCGCCGGGCCGCAGGACGGCACGGCTGATGACGGAGAGGAGATCTTCCGATCCGTTGCCGAGGATGACCTGATCCTCGCCGGCCGCATGTCTGGCGGCGATGGCCTGCCGCAGTTCGCGCCCGGCCGGATCCGGATAAAGGCGGAACATTTCGGAGCCGCCCTGCATCATCTTGGCCAGGGTCGGGCTCGGGCCGATCGGGTTTTCATTCGAGCCCAGTTTGGCGATCCTGGCCGGGGCGTATCGCAGCATGACCTCGGCGATGGTCAGCCCGGAATTGTAAGGCGACAGGCGCGTGACTTCGGTGCGGACCATGTCTGAAGCGTTGGACATGTCTGGTCTCCTCCATCGCCGGCCGATTATTGTCGCCAGACAAACCTCGAACAATCGCCGCCCGTGGCATCTCGTATTAAAGAGCCAGCTATGTGGTCGCGCGTGCGGCGGACGACGTCACCACTATCGCACTCGAGGCTGTTTGTATATGCTTGTCTATGTAAGTCGATCTGATAGTCTCCGTGCCACGCAACCGGAGCGGCCAAGGAGGATCACATGCGCAACGCTGCTCTTTTCGACCTCTCTGGCAGGAAGGCGCTGGTCACCGGTGCCAGCCGCGGCATTGGCCGCAGCATCGCCGAGGCGCTGAGCGCCGCCGGCGCCGACGTCGCGGTCACGGCGCGTAGCGTGGACTCGCTTGATGAGACAGCGGCGGCCATTCGCGCGGGCGGCGGGGTTGCGCACGCCATTGCCCTTGACGTGACCGATGTCGGCCAGTGCCGCGCGGCCGTTGCCGAGGCAGCCCGCCTGCTTGGCGGCCTCGACATTCTCGTCAACAATGCCGGGGTGGAAGAGGTCCGGCCATCGCTCGATGTCGACGAGGCGCTGTGGGACCGGATCGTCGACACCAATCTCAAGGGGGCGTTCTTCTGTGCCCAGGCGGCGGCGCGGCAGATGCGGGATGCTGGCCGGCCCGGCGCCATCATCAACCTCTGTTCGCTGACGTCAGAAGTCGGCATTCCAACGGCGGTGCCGTATGGCTCTTCCAAGTCGGGTCTGCTCGGCATGACACGGGCTCTCGCGGCGGAGTGGGCGCAGCTTGGCATCAGGGTCAACGCCATTGCCCCGGGCTATTTCAGGACGGCGATGACGGAGGTGTTTTACGGCAATGAGGCATGGCGGCAATCCATGCTCGCCAAGATTCCGCAGCACCGTTTCGGCGATCTGCGCGATCTGCACGGCATCGCCGTGTTCCTTGCCTCCGATGCCGCCGCCTACATAACCGGCCAGTCCATTCCGGTGGACGGCGGGTTCCTTGCCTCGGTCTGACGTAGATCGTCGATGTTTCGAATTGAATGTCTTGCGCAGATGTGACCGGTCGGCACATTGCGCTCTGAACTGAAGGAAAAATCCATGTCCGACATCAGCTTCCACGATCTGTCATCCCTCGATGCCACTCGGCGGGCCGGGCTGCTGAAACGCGCCGAGGGCGATCTGTCGGTCTTCATCGAAAAGGTTCGTCCGATCATCCAGGCGGTCAGGGACGAGGGTGACGCCGCCCTGATCCGCTTCGCCAGGGACCTCGACAAGGCCAATGTGGCCGAAGGCGGACTGAAGGTGTCGGAAGCGGAGTTCGACGCGGCGTTCGACAAGGTCGAGAAGGATGTCGTCGAGAGCATCAGGTTCGGCATCGACAACATCCGGCATTTTCATGAAGAGCAGAAGCCGGAAACCATGTGGCTCAAGGAAGTCCGCCCGGGCGCCTATGCCGGCGACAGGTACACGCCGATCGCCTCCGTCGCGCTTTACGTGCCGCGCGGCAAGGGCGCCTTTCCGTCTGTGACGATGATGACGTCGGTACCAGCCGTCATTGCCGGCGTGCCGCGGATTGCCATCGTGACGCCGCCAACCCCGGATGGTTCCGTGGACGCGGCCACACTGGTCGCCGCTCGCCTTGCCGGCGTCGAGACCGTGTACAAATGCGGCGGCGCCCAGGCCGTCGCCGCGGTCGCCTACGGCACCGAAACGGTGAAGCCGGCACTCAAGATCGTCGGCCCGGGCAGCCCCTGGGTGGTGGCAGCCAAGAGCGTTCTGTCCTCGATCATCAACACGGGTCTGCCGGCCGGACCGTCGGAAGCCATCATCTTTGCCGACGACAGCGTCGACGGCGGCCTTGCCGCGCTCGATTTGCTGATCGAGGCCGAGCACGGGCCGGATTCCTCCGCCTATCTGGTGACGCACAGCCGCAAGGTTGCCGAGGCCGCCCTGGCCGCTATCCCGCAGCACTGGTCGCGCATGACCGAGCAGCGTGTGGAATTCTCGCGCGCGGTGCTGACGGGAGAGCGCGGCGGCATCGTGCTGACCGGGTCGCTGGAAGAGTCTTACCGCTTCATCAACGACTATGCGCCCGAACATCTCGAGATACTCTCGAAGGAGCCGTTCGCGCATCTCGGCCACATCACCGAGGCGGCGGAAATCCTGATGGGTCCGCACACGCCGGTGACCCTTGCCAATTTCGTCCTCGGGCCGAATGCGGTGCTGCCGACCAGCCGCTGGGCGCGCACCTATGGGCCGCTCTCGGTGACGGATTTCGTCAAGCGCTCGTCGGTTGGCTATGTGACCTCGGCCGCCTATCCGGAACTGGCGCTGCATGCCCGCCGGCTCGCCCGCTACGAGGGCTTCAGCTCGCATGAAAACGCGGTTTCGGAGATCCGCGACCGCTATCTCGCCGGCTGAGGGGGGCCATCGCGATGAAGGCGGCGCGACTTTATGGACCGGGGGATCTGCGCGTCGAGGATGTCGCCGCGCCAGGTATCCCGGATGCCGGCTGGGCAAAGCTCAGGATCGATGCCGCCGGAATCTGCGGTTCGGACCTGCACAATTTCCGCACCGGCCAGTGGATAAGCCGTTCGCCTTCGACGGCTGGCCACGAACTGACCGGCACGGTGATGGCGCTGGGCGAGGGCGTCGACACAATCGCTGTCGGCGACAGAGTCGTCGCCGATTCCCGTTTCTGGTGCGGGGATTGCGCGCAATGCCGTGCCGGCAAGCGGCATCTCTGCGCTGCGCTGGGCTTCGTCGGCGAAATATGCGACGGCGGTTTCGCCGAACAGGCGGTGTTGCCCGCACGTTTGCTCCATGTCATCGACGCCGGCCTTGACGAACGGGTCGCCGCCATGGCCGAACCCCTCGCGGTCGCGCTGCACGCGGTGCGGCGTCTGCCGAAAACGGTCGGTTCGGTGCTTGTCGTCGGCTGTGGGCCGATCGGTGGTCTTGCCGCGTTGCTGCTCTCCCGAACCTTCGCCGGAACCGTGCTTGTCGCCGACCGCAACCAGGCACGTTGTGCCCGCGTGGCGCGGGTAACGAGCGCCACGATCGTCGATCTCGACCGCGATGCCATTGCCGCAGCCATCTCCAATGCCCCGCTGCTGGCGGCCGTCGAGGCGACGGGCAGCATCGCTGCGTTCAACCAGTTGCTCGGCGTTCTCGATCCAGGTGGCGCGGTGGCGATGGTCGGGATATTTCATGGCCGCCTCGACATCGACCCCAATCTTCTGGTCGAGCGCGAGATTGCATTGCTGGGATGTCACGCCTTCGCCGACGAATTGCCCGACGCTGTCCGCATGCTGGGTGAACTCAGCGAGCCGCTTCTGGCCTTGGTCGACCGCGAGATAGGCCTGGACGATATTCCAGCCGCCTATGAGCGGCTGTTGGCCGGGAAGAGCGATGGCTTGAAAACAATCATCCGCATGCGGCAACCTGCCGGAAAGGATTTTTGAAATGATCGATTTGCCCGATACGGCGAGCCCCCTTTACGAGAAGGTGAAGGACTACATCCTGACCAACATCGGAACGGGCAAATGGGGCAAGGACCGCAAGCTGCCGTCCGAGAACGAGCTGGTGGTTTCGCTGGGTGTGTCACGGATGACGGTTCACCGGGCCTTGCGGGAACTGACCGCCGCGGGATTCCTGATCCGGCTGCAAGGCGTCGGAACATTCATCGCGCCACCCCGGCCGCAATCGACTCTGATCGAGATCAACAACATCGCCGCCGAGATCGTCGAGCGCGGCAACAGGCATCGCTCCGAAGTCCTGGTCCTCGAAACCATCGTGCCGACGAAGGAACTCGCGCTGTCGTTCGAGTTTGCGAAGCGCACCTCGATCTATCACTCCGTCGTCGTCAATTTCGAGAACGACCTGCCGGTGCAACTGGAAGAGCGCTTTGTCAATCCGGGCCTGATCCCCGACTATGAC
Organism: Mesorhizobium sp. M8A.F.Ca.ET.218.01.1.1; assembly: GCF_004791165.1. Classification (GTDB taxonomy): domain Bacteria; phylum Pseudomonadota; class Alphaproteobacteria; order Rhizobiales; family Rhizobiaceae; genus Mesorhizobium. The sequence continues at coordinate 103,480 of NZ_SRUZ01000005.1, forward strand.
AAGCAGGATTTCACCAGGACGGCGACCTATGACTACCTGATGCAGAAGACCCCGGTCACCGAGGTCGAGCATATCATCTCCGCCGTCCCGGCCGACAGGGAGTCGGCGCAGCATCTGGGCATCGATGTCGGCAGTTGCTGCCTTCTCCTGCATCGCCGGACATGGACTGGGGCGGTCGTGGCCACGATCAGCAAGCTGACCTATGCCGGCAGCCGCTACTCGCTAGGCAGCCGCTACTCGCCTTCCAGGGCAAGCTGACGTCGACGAACCAATGCAAGCCGAGGCTTCGTTCAAATGTATATACCTGTATCGATAAGAGTGCTTCGGCTGGTGGACGCACGGGTTTGCGGAGCCTGGGGATGACGCCGGCACTGAGCCGCACGGCCCGGATACGGGCTCTCGCGCAGCATGATGTAGCCGAAGCGCAACGCGCGCTGACTGCGTTGCTGGGGGACCTGTTCGGGATGAACCCCGGCAACGTCCGCATCAATGTCGACAAATACAGCCTCAACTCCCTGAATGGCTTCTTTGACAGTGACGGCCAACCGTATTTCTTCAAATTCCATCAGGAAGAAGGGGAAGAGGCGATGGCCGGCGAGTATTACCGGGCCGAAATCCTGTCGCGCGCCGGCTTGCCGGTCGACCAGCCCGTGCATATGTCCGCCCAGCCCGGCGAGCAGATCCTTGTCTATAGCCGCCGCGTGGATCCTCGATTTTCGGATGTTCTGTTCGCGCTGGACACCAAGGACGATGCCGGCAGGCGGCGCGAGGCGGTTCTTGCCGAGCGTGACCTGTCCGCCAGGCTGCTCGATGTCTATCTCGAAACGCTGCATCCGGTGACCGTCGCGCAGGTGTCGGCCGAGCCGATCCACCGGCTGTTTCATGAGCGGCTGATCGACGCCGATACGCGTTTGTCGCCAGGTGGCCGCCTGGCCGATTTCTACGTCGGCAAGTCGTTTGTCTTTCCCGGCGCGGAACTGGATTGGGATCGGTTTTCCCGGCTGAAATTCGTCATCAACGGGCAGCGCTACATCAGCAGCATCGGCGAGCTCTTCGACGCCGCCGCGGAGCGCCTGCGGCCGGACCGGCTTGCCGATGCCGGCGGCGTGGTCGCGCATGGCGACGCCCACAATGCCAATGTCTGGTACGTGGAGACGGCGGGACGGGCGGAACTGTCCTTCTTCGATCCGGCCTTTGCCGGCTCGCACATCCCGACGCTGCTGGCCGAGGTGAAGGCGACGTTCCACAACATCTTCGCCCATCCCTTCTGGCTCTACGATCCGGCCATGGCGACCCAGGCTTTTCAAGCGCGGGCGCGGCTGGATGGCGACTTTCTGTATGTCGACACGGACTGGGATTTGAGCCCGATCCGCCGCGACCTTCTGGAGGTGAAGGCGATGGAACTGTGGCGGCCCTTGCTGCTGGAACTCAAGCGTCGCGGCATGCTGCCGGCGGATTGGCGAACGGTGCTGCGCTCTGGGCTGTTCCTGTCGCCGACCCTGGTGATGAACCTGCGGGCCGGCGCGCGCAGCCACACGCCGGTCTCGTCTCTCATCGGGTTTTCGGTCGCGGTCATGGTCGGCAGCGAGCCCGATGGCGGAACCGACCGGATGACCGGTTTTCTCGATCGGATCGATCCTGAAAAGCATGAGTAGTCAGGCAGGGGACGCGCCGGATCAACGCAAAATTTGAGTCACTTCAACTTGTATATGCATGTATGTATTTTAGCCTTGACATCCGCTTCCGCTGACGCTGAAATGTGCCAGCACTTCAACCACGAAGTGGCGGGCAAGACGCCGAGGCACAGTGCCGCAAGAGCAGAACCCGCAGTCTCACCAGACCGGATGCCTGGGTAAAAAAGCGGTCTGATCACCAAGGGGAACGAAAGATGACGCTTAACCTAGCAGGACAATTTCGCGCGTTGGTGATGGCCGTTGCCGTCGGGCTCACCGCCGCCCCGACAGCCCATGCCGCCGATGCGGCCATTCCCACGACGCCCGAGGCCGGATCGTTCAAGATCGGCATCGAGCCCTGGCTTGGCTATGGCCAGTGGCACGTCGCCGAGGCCAAGGGCCTGTTCAAGACGAACGGCCTGTCGGACGTCCAGATCGTCAATTTCGCCGAGGACAAGGATATCAACGCCGCACTCGCCAGCGGCCAGCTTGACGCCGCCAACATCGCCACCCACACGGCGATGGGCATGGTTGCGGCCGGCCTGCCGGTGAAGATCGTGCTGCTGCTCGATGTCTCCATGACGGCAGACGCCATCGTCGCCGGCAAGGACGTCACCTCCATCGCCGGTCTCAAGGGCAAGCAAGTCGCCTTCGAGGAAGGCACGACGAGCGACATCCTGCTCAAATACGCGCTCGCCAGGAACGGCATGTCGGTCGCTGATATCCAGCCGGTTCCCATGCCTGCCGCAGATGCCGGCGGCGCCTTGATCGCGGGCCAGGTGCCGGTCGCGGTTACCTACGAGCCGTACCTCACCGTCGCCATGGCGCAGAACAAGGACGTCAAGCTGTTGTTCACCGCCGGCGAGGATCCCGGCCTGATCAGCGACGTGCTGGTGGTGCGCGACGAAGTGATCAAGTCGCGGCCCGGCCAGGTGCTGGCCATGATCAAGAGCTGGGACGCCGCGCTCAAGGACTACAATGCCGATACATCAGGCGGTCGCGCCATCATCGCCAAGGCGGTCGGTTCCGACGTCAAGGACCTCAACACCGCCTTTGACGGCGTGCGCTACTATTCCCTGGCCGAAAACAAGACGGCGCTCACCGGCGATTTTACCACCAAGACATTCGCCGATGTCGAAGCGGCGGCGAAGAACGCCAAGCTGCTTCAGGCCGATGTGACGCCGGAGCAGATGATCGACCCGTCCTTCGTCAAGGCGGCGGAATGACGAAGGCCGGATCGCGGTGGTAACGCAGATGTCGGGAGAACCCACCGCGAAAACCGATCTGGCCCGTTCCGCAGCGAAGCCAGTCACGAAGAAGGCCACGCGTCGCCGATCCTCCGGGATCGGCGTGCCGATCGCCCGGTCACGTTTCCTGGCGATAGCGGTGGCCGTCTTTGTCGGCCTCGGCCTCGCCTGGTGGGCGGCGACCGGGCTGGAATGGGTAAAACCCATCTTCCTGCCGTCGCCGGGCAGCGTCGCGACCCAGATCGCCAAGCTCGCGGCCGACGGCACCTTGTGGCTGGACCTCCGGGCCTCCATGTACCGCATTTCCATCGGCTTTCTTCTCGCCTCGGCACTGTCCATCCCGATCGGCGTGCTGATCGGCAGTTTCCGCTCCTGGGAGGCTGCGATCGAGCCGCTGGTGGATTTCATCCGCTATATGCCGGTTGTCGCTTTCGTACCGCTCTCCATCCTGTGGGCCGGCACCGGCGATACCCAGAAATTCCTGATCATCTTCATCGGCACCTTCTTCCAGCAGGTGCTGATGATCATGGACAATGTGAAACGGGTCCCCGCCGACTTCATCGGCCTCGGGCGCACGCTCGGCCTGCCGGACCGCAAGATCCTGACGCGCATCGTCGTGCCCAGCGCCTTGCCGGGCATCTGGGACACGCTGCGCATCAGCCTCGGCTGGGCATGGACATGGCTGGTTCTGGCCGAACTCGTCGCCGCGACATCCGGTCTGGGCTATCGCATCACCGTATCGCAGCGCTATTTCCAGACCAACACCATCATCGGCTACATCCTGCTCCTGGGCGTGCTTGGCCTCATCACCGACCAGGTCATGAAGGCATTGGAGAAGGTGCTGTTCCGGCAGGATGGCCACTCGCAATGAGGAACCGCCGATGACTGTTCCCAAATTGCGCATTGCGGGTCTCGACAAGAGCTTCGGCGCCGGCGAGCGGTGCACGGAAGTGCTGCGGGACATCAATCTTGACCTTGCCGACAACGAGTTCGTCTCCCTCGTCGGCACGTCGGGCTGCGGCAAGAGCACGTTGCTGTCGATCGTCGCCGGACTGCAGGATTTTGACGCCGGCGATCTCAGCATCGACGGCGCGCCGATTCTGCAACCGGGTCTCGACCGTGGTGTCGTCTTCCAGTCCTACACGCTGCTTCCCTGGCTGACGGCGCGGCAGAACATCGAGTTTGCCCTCAAGGCCGCCGGCTATGATCGCTCCGCCTGCCGCGAGATCGCGCTCGAGCATCTCGACCTCGTCAAGCTGTCGCAAAGCGCCGATCGCTTCCCGTCCGAACTGTCGGGCGGCATGAAGCAGCGCGTCGCCATCGCGCGCGCGCTCTCCTATCGCCCCAAAATGCTGCTGATGGACGAACCCTTCGGCGCGCTCGATGCCTTGACGCGGCACCAGATGCAGGAACTCCTGACCCAGATCTGGGAAGAGCACAGGCTCACCGTGCTGTTCGTCACGCATGACGTCGAGGAGGCCGTCTATCTGTCGGACCGCATCGTCGTCATGGGGATCGGCCCGGGACGCATCATGCAGACCTTCAACGTCGACATCGAGCGCCCGCGCCGCGAAGAGGTGATGGAAACGCCCGCCTTCATGGATTTGCAACGCGGCGTGCACAAGGCGATCCGCGAGGCGTCAAGACGTCCCGAAATGGCGTAAACCTTCGTTGGTCTCACCGGCGGTCAGGAATTACGGGCCGTGGGGACTGCATATCTCGAGCGTCCATGCGATGGTTCCGCAAAAGTCGCCGGCAAACCCACGGTAACTGCCGTAGCCATTGTAATAGCTGTCCATCCAGTTGCTGTTGTCGGTCGAATTCTCGCCGGTCCAACTGCTACCGACCCAACCATAATGGTGTCTGTGTCCGCGGTTCGCGGCGTGCGTGTTGCCATTATGGGCGGTGGTGACGCGGACATAGTGGTGCCTGACAACGGTGGCATCGGCGCCTGTGGCAAACGGGACAACGCTCGTCGCCAACGTCAACACGATGGAACAGAGGAATACACTTGGCTTTTTCATAAGCATGTCTCCTTTTCATTCGAGACATATGGAAAAGAACGCGCGCCTCGCTGCACATGTTCCTTCACGAAATCGGGCTTCACGGTCCCGGGACGGCGTGCAGTCAGCGGCCACATCAGGGGATCTCGCAAATAAGGTCTTCTCGGCAAGGATATGGAGCAATCCGTCCGGTTCGCGCCATGCCAGCACCGGCTCACGTCGCCTTGCCGGCCGCCGCATCCATTCCCATCTCTTCGTCGGAAATGTCGTCGAAGGAAGCGTAGTTCATGTTGTAGAGGCGGGCGTAGAGACCTTTCGTCTTCATGAGCTGCTCATGGTTGCCGCTTTCGACGATCTCGCCATTCTGCAGGACGATGATGCGGTCTGCGCCGCGGATGGTGGCCAGGCGATGCGCGATGACCAGCCCGGTACGCCCTTCGAGCAGTTTGATCAGCGCCTTCTGGATCAGCATCTCGGTGTAGGAATCGATGCTGGCGGTGGCCTCGTCGAGCACAAGGATTTTGGCATCGGCCACCAGCGCGCGCGCAAAACTGATCAGCTGGCGCTGGCCGAGCGAGAGATTGCCGCCGCGCTGCTCGAGTTCGGTGTCGTAGCCGTCGGGCAGGTCTTCGATGAAGTCGTGCGCGCCGACGGCAACTGCTGCGCGCACCACTTCTTCGCGGCTGGCGCCGGTCTTGTGATAGCGGATGTTCTCCAGCACCGTGCCGGAGAACAGGAACGGCTCCTGCAGCACCATGGCCACCTGGTCGCCCAACGAATCCTGCGTCAGGTCGCGCACGTCATGGCCGCCGACCAGGACCTCGCCCGACCAGACATCGTAGAAGCGGTGCACCAGCGCCATCGAGCTCGACTTGCCCGATCCGGTCGGGCCGACAAGCGCGACCGTCTCGCCCGGATTGACGCGGAAGGAGATGTTCTTCAACACCGGCTGATTTTGACGGTAGCCGAAGGTGACGTTCCTGAACTCGACCGAACCATCCATGTCGCGCGACAGCGCGATGGCGCCGTCCTTGTCGCTGACGTCGACGGGCACGTCGAGCACTTCGGAGATGCGCTGGCCCGAAGCCATGGCCCGCTGCATGACGCTGTACTGCATGGTGAGCGAGCGGATCGGATCGAAGAAGCGCTGGATGTAGAACAGGAACGCCACCATCACGCCGATATCGAGACTGTGCGACAGCACCATCGACCCGCCGACGACGATGACGGTCGCCATGGCGATGCCGGTCAGCGTGTCGACGATCGGCACCATCACCTGTGCATATTTCGCCGACCGCAGATGGGCGTTGAGATTGGCCATCACCTTTTCGTCGTAAAGGTCGAAATTGACATGCTGGCGCTCCAGGCTCTGCACCGTACGCACGCCGTGGATGCCTTCGGCAAGCGCGCCGTTGGCGATCGAGTTGGTTTCGTGCGCGGCCATGAAGGCGACCTTGGCCCGCGGCAGCCAGAACAGGCGCACGATGAACAGCATCGGCATGGTCGACAGCGTCAGCAGGCCAAGCCGGAAATCGAGCCAGAGCAGGACGGTGACGATGCCGAAAAGAAGCACGATATCGCCTACCGACATGACGGATGTTTCGAGGAACTCCTGCATCGAATTGACGTCGCCCTGCAGGCGCGACATCAGCCTGCCGACCTCGGTCTTGTCCATGAAGCTCAGCGAGACACGCTGCAGGTGGCTGAACATGGCGCGGCGCAGGTCGGACAGCACGTTCTCCGCCACCTTGCCGACGACGCTTTCCTGCACATGGCTGGCGGCATAGTTGATGAGGATGATCACGGTGAAGGCGGCGATCGCGGATATCATCACCGAGCGGTCGAGCCTGCCTGGCGCCATGCCGTGATCGATGGCGTAGCGGATGACCAGCGGGATCGCCAGCTGTGTCAGCGTGAACACCAGCACGGCGGCGACCGAGATGAAAATCCGGCCCTGATACGGTCTGACGAAGCTCCAGATGCGCCTGACGATGCGCGGGTCGTAGGCCTTGCCGAAGACCTCTTCCTCATCGCGGTGCGAGCCGACGACCGCCTTCGTCGGGCGTCCGCTTGTGTCTTCCTTCTCGTCGTCGTCCTGCGTCGACATCAGGCGGCTCCCTCGAGCCGATCGTCGTCCGGCCGTAGCTGCAGGTCGTAAAGCGCGCGGTAGCGTCCGCCGAGCGCCAGCAATTCCTCATGCGTGCCGCGTTCCACGATCCGCCCGCCCTCGACGAAAAGGATCTGGTCGGCATGCATCAGCGAACTCAGCCGATGCGAGATGATCAGCGTCACGCGATCCCGGGCGAAGCGCTTCATCGCCGCTCGTATACGCTGCTCGGTGCCGGCGTCGACGGCGGCCGTGGAATCGTCGAAGACCAGCACCGATGGCCGCAACATCAGGCTGCGCGCTATGGTCAGGCGCTGCCGCTGGCCGCCGGAAAGCGACGCGCCACGTTCGCCGACGACCGTGGTGTAGCCGGCTGGAAGGCCGATGATATAGTTGTGCAGCTGGGCATACTCGGCGGCCTGGCCGATGCGGGTCTCGCGCGCCCAGGGATTGCCATAGGCGATGTTGTTCTCGATCGAGGTGGTGAACAGGAACGCGTCCTGCTGGACGACGCCGACCGCCTTGCGCAGCGACTGCAGCGTGACCTTGCGGATGTCCTGTCCGTCTATGGTGATCGCGCCCGACGTCACGTCGTAGAAGCGCGGGATCAGATGCGCGATGGTCGACTTGCCGCTGCCCGGCGGGCCGACGATACCGACGGTCTCGCCCGGCCTGGCTTCGAACGAAACGCCGGAAAGCGTCGGACGCTCGCCCGCGCCCTCATAGCGGAAACCGACATTGTCGAAGCGCAGTACGCCGTCGGTGATGACGAGCTCCCTGGCGTCGGGCGCGTCCTTGATGTCGAGTTCGGCATCGAGTAGTTCGAACAGCCGCGTGCCACAGGTCGAGGCGCGCGCGAAGGAGTTGACCATCAGGCCGAGCTGGCGCACCGGCATCTGCAATATGGTCATGAAGGTGAGAAACTGGGCCAGTGTGCCGACGCTGATCTGCCCCGCGATCACCTTCTGGCCGCCGAACCAGAGAACCAGGCCCATGGCGGCCAAGAAGGAAAAGTTCATGGCGCTGGTGTTCGAGACGCGGATGTCGACGCGCTCATTGGCGAGTTCCAGCGCATCCTGCTTGGCGCGGTCGAATTTTGCCAGCTCATGCCGCTGCGCCGCGAAGGCGCGCACGACACGGATGCCGCCGAGATTCTCATCCATCACCCGGCTCAGCACGGACAGCCGCTCCTGCAGCGTCAGCCAGGTGCTGCGCAGTCGGAGTTGCGTCACCGAAGAGCGCCAGGCGACGAACGGCACGAAGCTGAGGCTCAACAACCCGAGCACGAGATCGGTGCTGATCAACAGATAGGCGCCGACGCCGATCAGCACGCCGAGCAGCACCACGCGCAGGATGCCGGTGGAAAAGAACATGCGCACGCCGTCGAGGTCGAGCAGTCCGAGTGTGATGAGATCGCCGGTATGAACCTTGTCGTGGAAGGAAAAGCTGAGCCGCTGGATCTTCTCGTAGAAGGCGAGCCGCAGCTCATAGCCGGTCTGATGGCCGACGGCCTCGCCATAGTAGTTCTGCGCCATGGTGAAGAGGCCGCGCAGGATGCTGACGGCCAGCAGTGTCAGGGCCGTATTCCAGAGCGCCTGCTCGGCCGCGGTGCCGGCCCCCGCGGCCATCACGCCTTGCGCCTGATCGATGGCGCGCCCAAGGAGGCGCGGAATGAAGAGCTGCAACGTCGCAGCGATAAAGGTCGAGACGAGGGTGATGGCAACCTGCCAGGGATGGCGCAGCGTCATGCGCACGATGCGCAGCAAGGTGCTGAGGCCCTTGCCCCAGGAGGCTTCCGCCACATGGGCAAATGATTTGCCGCGCCTGGCCGCGCTGGTTGCATCCGTGTGCAAGGAAAATACCCAGACCGATCCGGACATTAGCCCGAACGAATGTAGCAGACTCAATCAGATAGCTGGATTTTACGCGCGTCCGGCTTGCCCGTACAAGGGGCCAATGGCGACATCGCACTGTACCTGAAAGGGGTGCCGCGTGCCTTCTCGGCCATGGCCATCAGGGCCTGATCGGCGGCGCGGTCACCGGCAAGATCGTGTCGCAACTCGCTGCTGGTCTGCCGCCGGTGATCGATCTCACGCCGTTCCGGGCGGATAGGTTCTGAGTGTTCAGCGCCTGCTCCACCAGCAGGCCTTCCGTCTGCATGAGGGGAACGACGTGACCGCGACCACAGACACACACGCCGTTGAGGCGATCGATCCGCAACGCGCCTACGCCGTCCTGGTCTGCGATCTGATCGGCCTGCGCTTCGACGCTGACGGAAAACCGGACCCTTCGGAGGTGCGGGCCCATATCGAAGCCAAGGGCGGCCGCTTTCATGCGGCCGGACTTGGCGACAAGGCCGCTCTCGAACGCGGGCGCGTTCATTTCTTCTACCAGCCGGATCTCAGCACTCACGAAGAGCTGATCGAAGCCGCCAGCGACGGACGCTATGATGCCGTCATTGCCGCCGCGACCTTCCTGCCCGCCGAAACCGTCTTTCCACTGGCCGGCGTGCGGATCGGCGCCGGCACCGGCAATATGGGCTCGCGCTCCTGGGGTGGCGGCAGTGGCGAGGGCGGCACCGCGGTGCTGATGAACACGCCGGGCATCAACAGCCGCGCCACGGCGCAGATGGTGATGAAGGCGATCCTGAAAGTGCTGCCGGATCTCCCGGTCGACACGCTTCACGGGCGTGTCGCGCGGGGCGCCTTCGACACCGGCAGGGAGCTGCGCGATTTCCCCACCGAAAAGCTCGAAGGCAAGACCATCACGATCATCGGCTACGGCAATATCGGCCGCGAAGTGGCCAAGCTGGCTCGCGCCTTCGGCATGCGCGTGGTGATCCACGCGCGGCCACGGCACCGCGGATGGATAGAAGCCGAGGGCTTTGCCTTTGCCGCGGACCTTGTCGAGGCGGCCGGAGGCGCCGATGTGCTCAGCGTTCACGTTGGCCTGGGCAAGCAGGATGCGCAGACCGGCCGCTACGCCAACGCCGGGCTCATTGGCGCGGACGTCTTGTCCCGCATGAACAAGGGCGCGGTGCTGGTCAACTACGATCGCGGCGAGCTTGTCGATGTCGGGGCTCTTGATGAAGCTCTGAATACAGGCCGGCTACGCCACGCCGCCATCGATGCCGACCTGTTCAGGGATGCCTCGACCGGCCGCCTGTCCGGGCCGATGCTGCCTTATCTCGGCCTCGTCGAGAAGCATGGCGCCAGGCTTGAGCTCCTGCCGCACGCTGCCGCCGATACGGACCACCCGTCGCGCGTCGCAGGCGCCAAGCAGGCTGTCGACCAGATATTCGATGTCATCTGCCGCAAATCGGTAACGAATGCGAAAGGCACGGTGCCGCAAGGCTACCTTTCCCTTGGCGCCACCACGCCTCCAGGCATTGGACCTGTGACGGCGGATCACCTTTTGAAACTGACCTCCAGCGACTGCGCCGAACTGGCGGATCTCTGCGATCGGCAAGGCCGTCTGTGGAAGGCTCTTTCCGATACCCCGCCTGCCGAGCGAGGCGCGATTGTCGTCGAACAGGGCGACGAGCTTGTCCGGTTGATCGACCGCTTCTGCCTTCTGGCCGAGAACCTCAATCTGAGGGGACCTTTTCAGAAATAGTCCGGAGTTCTCAGTCCTGGGGACCGGCCACCATACGGGCGATCCGCGTCATGTCGGCGCTCATCTCACGATCGTCGTCGAGCGGGCTGACGAGCGCACGCACCGCAGCAAAGGTGCGCTGGGGTCCTTCGCCCATGCTGTCGACGACGCCGCGCAACTCCACGCCCGTGGCCGCGAAGATCAGTTCCATCGCAACGAGATAGCGCAGGCGTTCGACAATCTCGGCGGTCTTGGCCACCACGCGCGGCGCCATCGACGACTGGTCCTCGATCCCATCCGAAACGGCCAGCGGGCTGAGTGACATCGGATTAGCGAGATGCCGGATTTCGGCTTCCAGCGCGGCGAGTGGCTTCTGCAGTTCCGCATAGCCCTGGCGGCTACCGCCCCTGGCCGACAGGAAGCGCGGCAGCTCGGCAATTGTCGGCGACATCAGCTTCATGCAGCGGTTGGCGGTGCCCACCGCGCAATGCGCGAGCGCCTGGCCGAGCTGTTCCCAGGCCAGCGTCATGGCAGTGAGGTCGAAATTGCCGTTCGAGACGACGCGTTCGTCTTCGGGCAGGATCACCGGGTTGTCGCCGGAATGGGTGAGTTCGATCTCCGTCGCGAGCTTCGCCTGTTCGAACGCGTTGAGCAGGCCGCCCCAGACTTGCGGCACACAGCGATAGCTGAGCGGATCCTGAAGCCGCCGCGCCGCTCTGTCCTTCCACAGGCCGCTTCCGGCGAGTTCCGCGCGCAGCCGTGCGCCGATCTCGCGCTGGCCGAAGGCCGGCCGCGCGGCCAGGGCATCCTCGTCGATCGCGGTCAGCGAAGAACGGAACGCCTCATAGTTGAGCGCCACCGCGGCCAGCGCCCAATCGATGAGATGGGCGACATCCTCGAGACACAGGCATGCCGTGCCGGTCGACAGGCTGTTGGCGACGATGATGGCGTGGCCGTCCTTCTCGCGCAGGTCAAGCGGTTCGAGCCCGGCCAATGCGAGCGCCTCGGCCGACGGCATGATCCTGCCCTGGTATTCGGTCTCGCCGTCGCCGCGCAGCGCTCGCGCCATGTGGCCAAGATGGGCAAGGTCCGCCGCGCCGATCGATCCCCAGGTGGGGATCACCGGATGGACGCCGGCGTTGAGCGCCGCCACGAGGCCCATGACCACGCGTTCGGAAGTGCCGGTGCCGCCGGCGGCCATGCCCGAAATGCGCGCCGTCATCAGCGCCCGCACCGCCTCGGTCGGCAGAGCAGGGCCGATGCCCATGCTGTGGCTGAGCGGCACGCTGTGCTGGAAGGCGATCAGGTCGGCCTGCGCGAGCGGCGTGTCGACACAGGCGCCGAGGCCTGTCGTGACGCCATACATCGGCTTGCCGAGCTCAGTCAGGTGCTCGATGAGCGCGCGGCTCGCCCGGATGCGGCGCATCGCCTCCTCGCCCAGCATCAGCCGCGCACTGCGCCGCGCGATCTCGGCGACGTCAGCCGCGCCAAGCGGCTTGGCGTCGAGCAGTATCATTCGGGCTGTCATGTCTCGCCTGTATCCCGTGACCAGAGGCCCGGACCAGCGGCGCGGCGGGCGTCACCATTTGTGGCGGCATGCCGGCTGGACTGCAAGCCATTCCCATTATGGCAGCGATGAGAAGGCAGGCGAAGGGACCAGGATTTTGCGATTACGCCGATCGCTCTGCGACAGCGTCCGGCACCACCACCAGCTTGCCGACAAAATCCTTTGCGACGAAATCGGCCTGCGCGTGGTGGAAATCGGAGAGCTTGTAGACGCCACCGACCAACGGTCTGATCTTGCCCCCCTCGATGTAGCGAACGATGCGACGGAAATCGGCACGCGTGCCCTGGCTCGAACCATGCAGTTGCAGCTGCTTGAGATACATGGTCCTGAGGTCAAGCTGGACGACCGGGCCTGCAATCGCGCCGGCCGTGGTATAGCGGCCCTCGGGTCGCAGGATGCGCAGCAGGTCGTTGAAGATCGCGCCGCCGACGAGATCGGCGACCACGTCGATCGGCTGGCCGCCGGTCGCTTCGGTCACGGCTTGCGGCAGGTCCGCGACGCCACGGGTGATGACCGCCTCGGCGCCGATGTCGAGTACGGCCTGTTCCTTGCCCTTGCCGGCGACCGCATAGGGAATGGCGCCACGCGCCCGCGCCAGTTGCACGATGCCGGAACCGACGCCGCCCGAGGCGCCGGTGACCAGCACGCGCTCGCCAGCCTTCAAGCCGGCGCGTTCCAGCATCTGTTCGCCGGTGAGATAAGCGCAGCAGAAGGTGGCGAGTTCGACGTCGCTCATCTCCGTGTCGACGACATGCGCGTTGTCGGCTGGCACAGCCTGATACTCGGCATAACCGCCATCGCGGCCGTGGCCCATATAGTCGATGTCGGCGAGTGAATCGTCGTCGCGGTTGTAGATGGAGAAATCGACGATCACCCGTTCGCCGATACGGTCCGGTGATACACCTTCGCCGACGGCGGCGATGGTGCCGACAGTGTCGGTGCCCTGGATGCGCGGGAAGGTCAGCGTATTGCCCTGCCTTCGCCAGGTCGACACCGCGCCCGCATCTTCCTCCGTGCCATAGGCGCCCTGGCGCACCCAGACATCGGTGTTGTTCATCCCGCAAGCGCTGACCCTTATGAGCACCTCACCTGAAGCGAGGGCAGGCACTTTGACATCGGTGCGGTAGACGAGCTTTTCAGGTCCGCCGTGCCCGGTGAGCAGCACGGCGGCCATGGTGGCGGGGAGGGTTTTGGTCATGGCATTCATGGGTCGGTCTCAGAGATTGGCGAATACGTTGTTCACGGCATCGGCGGTCTTGGCCACCACGATGTCGGCTTCCTCGCGGGTCAGGCACAGCGGCGGCGCGAAGCCGAGAATGTCGCCCTGCGGCATGGCGCGGCCGATGACGCCGCTGGCGGCAAGGGCCGTTGCGACCTGCGGTCCGATCTTGAGCGAAGGATCGAAGAAGACACGGTCGTCGCGATCCCTGACGAATTCCACCGCCGCGAGCATGCCGTCGCCGCGCACCTCGCCGACGTGTTTGTGACCGCCGACGGCCTTGGCCAGTTCGGCACGGAAATAAGCGCCGGTCTCGCCGGCATTCCGCACCAGGTCCATCTCATCGATCAGTTCGAGATTGGCGACGCCGGCTGCGACGCAGATCGGATGCGCCGAATAGGTCCAGCCATGGCCAAGCGAACCGAGCTTGTCCGAACCCTGCACCAGGACCTGCCACATCTTGTCGGCGACGATGACGCCCGACAGCGGCGCATAGGCCGAGGTCAGGCCCTTGGCGATGGTGATCAGGTCAGGCTTGATGCCGTAATGGTCGGAGCCGAACATGGTGCCCAACCGGCCGAAGCCCGTCACCACTTCGTCGGCGACCAGCAGCACGTCGTACTTTTTCAGCACCGCCTGGATTTTCTCCCAATAGCCGGCAGGCGGCGGCACGATGCCGCCAGTGCCGAGGATTGGCTCGCCGATGAAGGCGGCGACGGTTTCAGGCCCTTCGGCGAGGATCATCTCCTCCAGCTTGTCGGCGCAATGCTGCGAGAACTGTTCCTCGCTCATCGAGCGGTCGGCGCGGCGGAAATAATAGGGCGCCTCGGTGTGCAGGATCGGCGCGCGGGGCAGGTCGAAGGCATTGTGGAAGAGGTCCAGCCCCGTCAGCGATCCCGTCATCACGCCCGAGCCGTGATAGCCGCGCCAGCGCGAGATGATCTTCTTCTTCTCCGGCCGGCCCAGCACATTGTTGTAGTACCAGATCAGCTTGATGTTGGTTTCGTTGGCATCCGAACCGGACAGGCCGAAATAGACCCTCGACATGCCCTTCGGCGCGCGGTCGATGATCATCTTCGCCAATGTGATCGAGGCCTCGGTGCCGTGCCCGACATAGGCGTGGTAATAGGCGAGGTTCTTTGCCTGCGTGGCGATGGCGTCAGCGATCTTCTGGCGGCCATAGCCGACATTGACGCAATAGAGGCCGGCGAAGGCATCGATGCTCTTCCTGCCGTTGTTGTCCCAGACGGTGACGCCTTCGCCGCCGGCCATGATCCTTGTCGGCGATTCACCGCGAGCGTGCGTGCCCATATGGGTCGAGGGATGGAAGAAATGGTCGCGATCCCAGGCGGCGAGTTCGTTGGACTGGTCGAGCATTTTTTTTTACTCCTTGAAAATTCCAGTGTGGCCTACGCCACGTCGAGGCATAGATATTTGAGATCAGTGAAGGCCTCCAAGCCGTGGCGCGAGCCTTCGCGGCCGATGCCGGACTGCTTGACGCCGCCGAAGGGGATCGGCGCGCCGGTGATCTTCACACGGTTGATGGCGACCATGCCATAGTCGAGCGCGCGACCCATGCGCTGCTGACGCGCGCCATTCTCGGTCACGACATAGGCGACGAGGCCATATTCGGTCGCATTGGCGCGGGCGATCACCTCGTCCTCGTCGTCGAAGGATGTGACGGCGGCGACCGGACCAAAGGTCTCCTCACGCATGATCAGCGCTTCGTCGGCGACGTCGGCGAGCAGTGTCGGCTGGTAGAACAGCGGCCCGGCCTGATGGCGCTTGCCGCCGGCAAGGCAGCGGGCGCCGTGGGCGAGGGCATCCGCGACCTGCTCCTCGACCTTCTGGACGGCACGTTCATGCATCAGCGGCCCGATGTCGGTTTCCTCGGCAAGGCCGCTGCCGGTCCGCAGCGCGTCAATGCGCTTGGCGAATGCGGTGCAGAAGCGGTCGTAAAGCGGACGCTGGACATAGATTCGGTTGGCGGCGAGGCAATCCTGGCCTGATGTGGCGAATTTGGCGTCGACAGCAATGGTCACCGCCTTGTCGAGATCGGCGTCGGCAAAGACGATCAGCGGCGCGTGGCCGCCGAGTTCCATGACCAGCCGCTTCATCGTCGGCGCACTTTGCGCGGCGATCAGCCGGCCGATCTCGGTCGAGCCCGTAAAACTCATGGCCCGCACGCGCGGATCTTCGCACATGCGTCCAACGATCGTCGCGGCCTTGCCTGTGACGATGTTGAAGACGCCGGCCGGCAGCCCGGCGCGCTCGCCGAGTTCGGCCAGCGCCAGCGCCGAAAGTGGCGTCTCCGAGGAGGGATGCGCGACGATGGTGCAGCCGGCGGCAAGCGCCGCCGCCGCCTTGCGGGTCAACATGGCCGACGGAAAATTCCACGGCGTGACCACGCCGACGACACCGAGCGGTTCGCGCCGCACCATCATTTCCGCGTTCGGCAGATGACTGGTGACGCTCTCGGCGTTGAGGCGCTTCGCTTCCTCCGCATACCATTCGATGAAGGAGGCGGCGTAGTCGATTTCGCCGAGCGACTCTTTGAGCGCCTTGCCCTGCTCAAGCGTCATCAGCAGAGCCAGATCAGCCTTGGCGGCGATGATCAGCTCGAACCATTTTCGCAGGATTTTCGAGCGCTCCTGCGGCAACAGCGCCCGCCAGGCCGGAAAGGCGCGCGCCGCGGCGTCGATGGTTTTTGTAGTCTGCCGGCTGTCGAGTGCTGCGACAAAGGCGACGGTGGTGCCGGTCGCCGGATCGGTGACCTCGAAACTCTCGGCCGCATCGCTCGCCGTCCAATGGCCGTCGACATAGGCGAGTTCGCGCAGCAGCCGGCGGTCGGCGAGCCGGTCGAGCGCTTCGTGGCGATGCGAGCGGGCGAAATGCGCGGACATGGTCGAAGCCTCCCGGTTCGTTTTGATGCGAGGAGACTATCCTTCACCGGCAGACAGAGAGGCTGTTTGAGCGCCTGATCAGAGAGAGAATCTCTCTATTGCGCCGTGAGGGCAGCCCGTTTCTCCGGCGCTATGCCGGTGCCGGCAACAGGTCCGCAATGGGCAGCGCGATATCATCCTTCACCGTCTTGATGACGATGTAGGTGAAGTAGCGGTCGATGCCGATCTCGCGATCGAGCAAGCCGTCGACCAGCCGCTGATAGGCGTCGATGTCGCGCGCCATCACCTTCAGCACATAGTCAACGCCGCCACCCACCGACCAGCAGGCGACGATCTCGGGGATATCGCGGATGACGCGCTCGAAGCGGTCGAAATCGGCCTGACGGTGGCTGGCCAGCGTCACCTCCATCAGCACTGTGGCGACAGGCGCCACGACGCGCATGGCGATGCGGGCGTGATAGCCCGAGACGATGCCGGCTTTTTCCAGCTTGCGCAGCCGCATCCAGCACGGCGTCGGCGACAGCCCGACCTGCTCGGCCAGCGCCAGCTTGGTGATGCGTCCGTCACGCTGGATGGCGTCGAGGATTTTGAGATCGATCGGGTCGAGTTTCGCAGCAGTCATCAGCGCTCACTTTTTCGTCCATCGTACCATGAGGGCGCATTATTTCGATTGTCAATTGCACTGATTTCGATCTCTAATAAGTCATGACATTGTGGCAACCCGATCCCGCGCTTATCCGCCGGCCAGCCTATCAATCATTGGCCGACCAGTTCGCGCGCGCCATCCATGACGGACGCCTGGCCAATGGCGCGAGGCTGCCGACGCATCGCCGGCTGGCGGACAATCTCAAGCTCTCGGTGCAGACGGTCAGCCGGGCCTATGAGGAATTGATCCGGCGCGGCCTGATTTCGGGCGAGATCGGGCGCGGCAGCTTCGTCCAAACGCAGCGCCGCGAGCCGGACCCGCCCTATCTGCCCGAGCGCCTCGGTGAGGTCATCGACCTCTCGATCCTGAAACCGGTCTGCGAGCCGATGCACCTGGAGCGGATGAAGCAGGCGCTGGGCTGGCTTGCCGAAAACCTGCCGTCGAGTTCGGCACTGTCGTTCCGGCCAAACATGGTGTTCCCACGCCACCGCGCCGTGGCGGTCGAATGGCTGAAACTGTGCGGCCTCGATGCCTCCGCGCAGAACATCAGCCTGACCAATGGCGCCACCGCCGGCATGACGGTGGCGCTGATGAGCGTCGCGCCACCGGGCTCCACCGTTGCCACCGAGGCGATAGGCCATCACACGCTGGTGCCGCTCGCCCGCTATCTCGGTTTCAACCTCGAAGGCCTGCCGATCGACGAAAACGGCCTGATTCCGGAAGCGCTGGACGAGGCCTGCCGGCTGTCCGATATCCGCGCCGTATTCGTGCAGCCTTCGGTGATCAACCCGACCGCAACGCTCATGGATGCGGCGCGCCGTGAGCAGATCGCGGCGGTGGCGCGCAAGCATGACATCGCCATCATCGAGAACGATGTGCTCGGTCCCCTGGTCGAGGATCGACCGCCGCCGGTCGCTGCTTTCGCGCCGGAGCGGACGCTCTACGTCACCTCCTTCACTAAGATCACCGTGCCCGGCCTGCGCATAGGTTATCTCGCCGCGCCCGACCGTTACGTTGCGGCCGTCGCCAACCGGCATCTCGTCTCGAACTGGATGGCGACACCAATGGTGGCCGAGATCGCCACCAAATGGGTAACCGACGGCACCGCGATGGAGCTGGTGCGCTGGCAGCGCGCGGCGTTGCGTCGCCGGCAGGATATCGCTGGCGAGGTACTGGCCGGCGTCGACTACCGTGCCCGTCGCGACGGATTGCATATCTGGCTGCAACTGCCGGCCGACCGTTCCGAGGAGAGCTTTGTCGCCCAGGCTCGGTTGCAAGGCGTGGCCATAGCCCCGGGCACCTCGTTCCGCATATCGGATGCGCCCTGGCATCCGGCAGTGCGCATCTCGCTGGGTTCGACCACCGAGGGGGAACTGCGCGCCGGTCTCGGCGTTGTCACCAAGCTCTTGCTTGGCGATCCGGAGCATCTGCTGCTCGCAATCTGAACACGCCACCCACTATCGCCAGGTGGTTCTGGGGCAACGGCATGCCCAAAAAGCCAGCTGCGATTGACCGGAAAATGTGCGCAATCAGAATAATTGTCATGATATTATTTTACCAATTGACATGATTTGGCGTGTTCCCCATCGTTAAGGGCACAGGCTTCTCCAGCACGGGGAAATTCATTTGTCCGCAACCGCGCCCATCATCAAGGTCGACGCCATCTCGAAGAGCTTCGGCGCCTTCAAGGTGCTGGACGGCTTGTCCATGCAGGTCATGCCGCGCGAGAAGCTGGCGCTGATCGGCCCCTCTGGCTCGGGCAAGACCACGATCCTGCGCATCCTGATGACGCTGGAGCGCATCGACGGCGGTCACATCCAGATCGACGGCGAGCAACTCTACCACATGGAGCGTAACGGCCAATTGCTGCCGGCCGACGAGCGGCATCTGGCAAAAATGCGCCAGAAGACCGGCATGGTCTTCCAGCTGTTCAACCTGTTTCCGCACAAGAGCGTCATCGACAATGTGACGCTGGCCCCGATGCTGACCAAGGGCACACCGCGCGCCGCCGCCGAAAAACGCGCGATGGAACTGCTCGACATGGTCGGCATGGCCGACAAGGCCAAGGCGATGCCGGCGCAGCTATCAGGCGGCCAGAAACAGCGCGTGGCGATCGCCCGCGCGCTCGCTTTGCAACCGAAGATCATGCTGTTCGACGAGGTGACATCGGCGCTCGACCCGGAACTGGTCGAGGAAGTGCTCAACGTCTTGTGGCGGCTCTGCGCCGAGACCGACATGACCATGCTGCTGGTCACGCACGAAATGGGTTTCGCCCACGACTTCGCCGACCGGGTGCTGTTCTTCGATCGCGGCCGAATAGTCGAGGAAGGCAAGCCCGACGAGATTTTCCGCAATCCCAAGCAGGAACGCACGCAAGGGTTCCTGAAGAAGATCATCGCGGCCGGACACCGTGTCTGACCGCATGCCAAAGGCGGCGATGCCGTCCTGAAATCACGCAAACCAAGACAAGAACAAGGAGTTGGGAACAATGAAGAAACTTGGCATTCTGGCCGGCGTCGCCGGTCTCGCACTTTCGGCCGTGCTGGCCGCCTCTATCCCGGGGTCGGCCGACGACAGCAAGCTCGAGCAGCTAAAGTCGCAGGGCTTCGCCCGCCTGGCCATCGCCAATGAGCCGCCCTATACGGCGGTCGCCGCCGACGGCAAGGTTTCGGGTGCCGCGCCCGATGTGGCGCGCGAAATCTTCAAGCGGCTTGGCGTCGCCGACGTCGTCGCCTCGATCTCGGAATACGGCGCGATGATCCCCGGCCTGCAGGCCGGCCGCTTCGACGTCGTCACCGCCGGCCTGTTCATGAAGCCGGAGCGTTGCGCTGCGGTCGCCTATTCCGAACCGGTCCTGTGCGACGCCGAGGCGATGCTGGTGAAGAAGGGCAATCCGAAAGGCTTCAAGAGCTACGAGGATGTCGCCAAGGACACGTCCGCCACCATAGGCGCGCCGGGCGGCGGCACCGAGGAGAAGCTGGCGCTCAACGCCGGCGTGCCGCGTGAACGTGTCATCGTCGTGCCGGACGGCCAGAGCGGCCTGAAGATGGTGCAGGACGGCCGTATCGACGCCTATTCGCTGCCCGTACTGTCGATCAATGATCTGATGAAGAAGGCCGCCGATCCGAACCTCGAAGTCATCGCTCCGGTGCAGGGTGCCCCGGTCTATTGCGACGGCGCCGCCTTCAAGAAGGGCGACGAGGCGATGCGCGACGCCTTCGACGTCGAACTCGCCAAGATGAAGAAGTCGGGCGAGTTCGCCAAGATCATCGAGCCCTACGGTTTCTCCGCGGCGGCGGCGATGTCGACCACGCGCGACAAGCTCTGCGCCGCGAAGTAGCGCTTCCTTTTTCCTTCTCCCCGTGAACGGGGAGAAGGTGGCCCGAAGGGCCGGATGAGGGGCAGCACAAGCTTTGCTTACGCTGGCACTGCCCCTCATCTGCCTGCCGGCATCTTCTCCCCGTTGAACGGGGAGAAGGAAGCTAACCGCCAACGTTGGAACCCAGATGACCCAGTGGTCCGGCTATTTCGGCCTGATATTGCAGGGAGCGCTTGTCACCATCGAGCTGACGCTGATGGGGTCGGTGCTTGCCCTGATCATGGCCTTTCTCGCTGGCATGGGGCGCCTATCGCGCTTCTTCGTGCTGCGGGCCCTGGCAACGGCCTATATCGAATTCTTCCGTGGCACCTCGATCTTCGTGCAGCTGTTCTTCGCCTATTTCGTGTTGCCCTTGGTGGGTTTCGAACTGACCCCGCTGCAGGCCGGCGTCTTGGCGCTGGGCTTGAATGTCGGCGCCTATGCCGCGGAGGTGGTGCGCGGCGCCGTGCAATCGATCGGCCGCGAACAGCATGAGGCCTGCATCGCGCTCAATCTGGGCCGCTGGCAAGGCATGCGCCATGTCATCCTGCCGCAAGCGTTTCTGGTGATGCTGCCGACCTTCGGCAACAATGCGATCGAGCTGCTCAAGGCGACATCGGTCGTCTCGCTGATCTCGCTCGCCGACCTGACCTTCCAGGCGCAGGTGGTGCGCGCCCAGACCGGCAACACCATGGTGCCGTTCACCACGATTCTCGTCATCTATTTCATCCTGGCGCTGCTCATCTCGTGGGGTGTGCGCTCGCTGGAACGCCGCATGGCGCGCGGCCTCGACGGAGTGCGCGTCTGATGGCCAGCGCATTCCTGATGAATTGGGTCCGCTGATGGATTGGGATTGGGATTTTGTCCGGCAGATCCTGCCGACGTTGATCCAGGGGGTGAAGATCACCATCCTGGCGACGCTGCTCGGTTCGGTCCTGGCTGCGATCGTCGGGTTGGGCATCGCGCTGGCGCGCCGCTCGCCCAACAAGGCGGTGTCGCGCAGCGTCGGTTGGGTGGCCGAATTCATCCGCGGCACACCGCTCCTGGTGCAGCTCTATTTCATCTTCTACGTGCTGCCCGACATCGGCATCCTGCTGCCGCCGCTGGTCGCCGGCGTGATCGGGCTCGGGCTGCACTACGGCACCTACACGGCGGAGGTCTACCGCGCCGGCATCGACAATGTGCCGCGTGGCCAGTGGGAGGCCGCTAAGGCGTGCAATCTTAGCGCCCGGCAGACCTGGTCCCACATCATCATCCCACAGGCCATTCCGCCGATGATCCCGGCATTGGCCAACTACTTCATCGCCATGTTCAAGGAGACGCCGCTGCTCTCGGCGATCACCGTGCTGGAACTGATGAACCAGGCAAAAAGCGTCGCCAACACCTATTATCGCTACCTCGAGCCGATCACGCTGGTCGGCGCCTTCTTCCTCGCCATCAGCCTGATTTCGGTCGTGCTGCTGCGCTGGCTGGAACGCCGCTACGGCAAGATCGAAAGATAAAAGATGAAACCCTTGCCCCAGATCAAGCTCGTGCCCAACCGGCCAGCGCTCGATGAGCGTCCGTTGGAGCGGCGCGTCGGCCTCATCATCCTTGCCACCGACCACACGACCGAGCCGGATTTTCGCCGCATGGTGGCGAGCGAACGGATCGGCGTCTATGTCGCGCGCATCCCCTATGCCAATCCGACGACGCCTGAGAACTTGCGCAAGATGCAGCCGGCGCTGACGGCGGGCGCGGCCTTGATCCTGCCTGACGAGCCGCTCGACGCTATCTGCTATTCCTGCACGTCGGCCTCGGTGGTGATTGGCGATGCCGAGATCGAGACGGCGATCCAGGCCGCCAAGCCAGGCGTGCCCGTCGTCACACCAACAATGGCCGGTGTGCGCGGACTGAACGCGTTCGGCGTGCGCCGGATCAGCATCCTCACGCCCTACACAATCGAAACCGCCAGGCCGATGGCGACCTATTTCGCCGAACGCGGCTTCGAAATCCTAGGCTTTACCTGTCTCGGCTTCGAGGACGACCGCGAGATGGCGCGCATTGCCCCAGCGGCCCTTGTCGATCTGGCGCGCCAGGCAATGCATCCGCAGGCCGATGCGCTGTTCGTGTCCTGCACGGCGCTGCGCGGTGCGCTCGCGGTCACCGGCATGGAACAGGCGATCGGCCGGCCGGTGGTGACCAGCAACCAGGCAACCGCATGGAACTGTTTGCGCCTTTGCAGCGATGAGACGGCCCATCCCGAATTCGGCAGTCTGATGACGCTGCCCTTGCCGCGCGGCTGATGACCATGGCGACAGTGACCCTTGGCGATATCCGTGGCGCGCGCGAGCGAATTGCCGGCAAGGTCGAGCGCACATCGATCGTGCTTTCGGCGAGTCTTTCCGAACGGCTGGGCGTGCCGGTTCATCTCAAGCTCGAGCATCGTCAGACCACCGGCAGTTTCAAATTGCGCGGTGCTTCCAACGCCGTTGCATCGCTTGATGCCGAGGAGAAGGCGCGGGGCGTCGTCGCGGCATCGACCGGCAATCATGGCCGTGCGCTCGCCCACGCGGCGAAGCTCGAGGGCATGCGTGCGGTGATCTGCATGTCTCGGTTGGTACCCAAGAACAAGCTGGACGAAATCCGCCGCCTCGGCGCGGAAGTCCGTATTGTCGGCAACAGCCAGGACGATGCCCAGAAGGAGGTCGAGCGGCTGGCGGCGGAGGAAGGGCTTGTCATGCTGCCACCCTTCGACCATCCCGCGATCATCGCCGGGCAAGGCACGCTCGGGCTGGAGATGATCGAGCAGGTCCCGGATGCCGCTCTGGTGCTGGTGCAACTCTCCGGAGGTGGGTTAGCATCGGGTATAGCGGCCGCAATCAAAGGCGTTAGCCCCGGCACAAAAATAATCGGCGTGTCGATGGCGCGCGGCGCGGCAATGAAGGCGAGCCTCGATGCCGGCCACCCCGTGCTGGTCGAGGAGCTGCCGACGCTGGCGGATTCGCTCGGCGGCGGCATCGGCCTCGACAACCGGCTGACCTTCGCCATGTGCCGCGACCTGCTCGACGATGTCGTCCTGCTCAGTGAGGACGAAATCGCCGCCGGCATTCGCCATGCCTATGAACTGGAACGCGAGATCGTCGAAGGAGCAGGTGCGGTAGGCATCGCAGCACTGCTCGCCGGCAAGGCCAAGGCGGAGGGGCCGGTGGTGGCTCTGCTTTCCGGCCGCAACATCGACATGGAACTGCACAGGAAGATCGTCTGCGGGGAAATGCCATCGATTTCGGAGCGCGCCGCATGAGCAGGATGACCATCCTCACCGAAGCTGAACTGCGCACGATCGTGACGCTCGATCTCGACGCCGTCGCCTGTGTCGAGAATGCCTTCCGCGCGCTGGCAACATTGCCGGTGGCCATGCCGCCGATCCTGCGCCTCGACATCGCCGAGCATCGCGGCGAGGTCGACGTGAAGACCGCCTATGTGCCCGGTATCGACGGCTTCGCCGTCAAGATCAGTTCCGGCTTCTTCGACAATCCAAAGCTCGGTCTGCCAAGCGGTGGCGGCATGATGGTGCTGCTTTCGGCAAAGACCGGTGTGGTCGAAGCCTTGCTGCTCGACAATGGCTATCTCACCGACGTCCGCACCGCCGCCGCCGGCGCCGTCGCGGCCAAACACCTGTCGCGAGAGGACTCGTCCGTCGCCGCGATCTTCGGCGCCGGCGTCCAGGCCGGGCTACAGCTCCAAGCCCTGATGCTGGTGCGGCCGATCACGCGGGCCCGCATCTGGGCACGCGATGCCGCCAAGGCGGAGACGGCCGCGGCCGCCTTGCGCGAAAGGCTCGGCATCGACGTGGGCGCTGTATCAGACGCAGCCAACGCTGTCGCCGGCGCCGACATCATCGTCACCACCACGCCGTCGACCGAGCCGCTGATCAAGGCCGGGTTTGTCTCGGCCGGCCAGCACATCACCGCCATGGGGTCCGACGCCGAGCACAAGAACGAGATCGCGCCGGCGATCCTGCGCATGGCCGATCTCTACGTCGCCGACAGCGCGAAGCAGACGAGGCGGCTGGGCGAACTGCACCATGCCATCGCCGCCGGCGTGATGGCAGCCGATGCCGAGGTCACCGAACTTGGCCGGATCATCGCCGGCGAAAAACACGGTAGGCGCTCGGCCAGCGACATCACCATCGCTGACCTGACCGGCACCGGCGTGCAGGACACTGCGATCGCCACGCTCGCCCGCGACCGCGCGCTGGCGGCCAATGCCGGAACCATTTTCGAAAGCTGATCCTGGCCGCGGGAGCATGATCCGGAAAAGTGGCAACCGGCTTTCCGACCAGATCGTGCTCCGACAAAAGAATACCTGGAGACAGATTCAACGAAGTTGAAGCGGGCTCCAGGCCCAACAAACGAGGACCAACAAAATGCAGCCGAACCTGAAATTCTCGCGAAGCGAATACGCGGATCGCCTCGCCAAGACGCGCAAGGCGATGGAAGCCAAAGGCGTCGATCTCCTTGTTATCAGCGATCCATCCAACATGGCCTGGCTGACTGGATATGACGGCTGGTCCTTCTATGTGCATCAGGCGGTCATCGTGCCGCCGTCGGGCGAGCCGGTCTGGTACGGCCGTGGCCAGGACGCCAACGGCGCCAAGCGCACTGCTTATCTCGCGCATGACAACATCGTCGGCTATGCCGACCACTATGTGCAGTCGACAGAACGCCACCCGATGGACTTCCTGTCCAGCGTGCTGAGCGATCGCGGCTGGGGCAAGCTTGTCGTCGGTGTCGAGATGGACAATTACTGGTTCTCCGCCGCCGCCTTCGCCTCCTTGCAGAAGCATCTGCCCAACGCCCGCTTCGTCGATGCCACCGCACTGGTCAACTGGCAGCGCGCCGTGAAGAGCCCGACTGAGATCGACTATATGCGCAAGGCCGCCCGCATCGTCGAGGCGATGCACCAGCGCATCTTCGACAAGATCGAGGTCGGCATGCGCAAATGCGATCTCGTCGCCGAGATCTACGATGCCGGCACGCGCGGCGTCGACGGCATCGGCGGCGATTACCCCGCGATCGTGCCGCTGCTCCCGTCAGGCGCCGACGCCTCGGCGCCGCACCTGACATGGGACGACAAACCGATGAAGCGGGGCGAGGGGACGTTCTTCGAGATCGCCGGCTGCTACAACAGGTACCATTGCCCGCTGTCGCGCACCGTCTTCCTCGGCAAGCCGACGCAGGAATTCCTCGATGCCGAGAAGGCGACGCTGGAAGGCATGGAAGCCGGCCTTGCCGCCGCCAGGCCCGGCAACACATGCGAGGACATCGCCAACGCCTTCTTTGCCGTCCTGAAGAAATACGGCATCGTCAAGGACAACCGCACCGGCTATCCGATCGGAATTTCCTATCCGCCGGACTGGGGCGAACGCACCATGAGCCTGCGTCCCGGCGACCGCACCGAGCTCAAGCCCGGCATGACCTTCCATTTCATGACCGGCCTTTGGCTGGAGACAATGGGACTGGAGATTACCGAGTCCATCCTGATCACCGAAACCGGTGTGGAGTGCTTGGCCAATGTGCCGCGCAAGCTGGTGGTGAAGGATTGAGCCCGATGTCCAGTCATCGCCCGTCGCCGATCGCGCCGACCGTCGATTTCGAGCGCGACGGCGTCCAGCATGGTTTCCTCCGCTTGCCCTATAGCCGCGACGACTCGGCCTGGGGCTCGGTGATGATCCCGATCTGCGTCATCCGCAACGGCAAGGGGCCGGCGGCGCTGCTGACCGGCGGCAACCATGGGGACGAGTATGAGGGGCCGCTGGCGCTCTACGAACTCGCCCGAACGCTCGATCCCAGCCAGGTCAGCGGCACGGTGATCATCGTGCCGGCGATGAACTATCCGGCTTTCCGGGCCGGCACGCGCACCTCGCCGATCGACAAGGGCAACATGAACCGCAGCTTTCCCGGCCGGCCGGACGGCACGGTGACGCAGAAGATCGCAGATTATTTCCAACGCGAGTTGCTTCCCCGCGCCGACCTCGTCTTCGACTTTCATTCCGGTGGCAGGACGCTGGATTTCGTGCCGTTCTGCGCCGCGCACACGCTGCCGGACAAGGCGCAGGAGCAGAAAGCCTTTGCCGCGGTCGAGGCTTTCTCGGCACCGTTCTCGATGCGCATGACCGAGATCGATGCGATCGGCATGTATGACACGGCGGCCGAAGAGATGGGCAAGGTCTTCGTCACCACCGAACTCGGCGGCGGCGGCACATCGCGAGCTGAGACGGTGCGGATCGCCCGGCGCGGCATCCTCAACGTGCTGCGTCATACCGGTATCGTCGCCGGGGCGGTCGAGACGCGCAAAACCCAGTGGCTGGATATGCCCTCGGGAGATTGCTTTTGCTTCGCCGAGGACGACGGCATGATCGAAACCATGATCGATCTTGGTGAGCCCGTCGAAGAAGGCGCGGTACTGGCCCGCATTCATTCCACCGGCCGCACTGGCGTTGCTCCACGGGAAATCCTGGCGAAAATGTCGGGCATGCTGGCGGCACGGCATTTCCCTGGGCTGGTCAAGGCCGGCGACTGCGCAGCGGTGGTCGCCATGAAGGTCGATTGACTGACGTGATTTCTCCGCCCGGACCAAGCTGGGGCGGACCAGCCATCGACAGCTTCTCGTGTCGCTCTTCGGCCAGAAACCAAACCGCTCTCGTACACGGGATACTTATATCGCCGGAGGTTTTCCACTAGGCTAGCGATCGCGTGGCATGGGAGCATCGATTGCGCGGATTTATGGAGGGCCTGATCGAGAGGCCGCAGACGGTGGCGGAACAGGTCGCCAATGTCCTGCGCGAGGCTATAGCCAGCGGATCGCTGAAGGCAGGCACTACGCTGCGCCAGGATGAACTGGCCGACCAGTTCGGCTTCAGCCGCATGCCTATACGGGACGCGCTCCGACAATTGGAGGCGGAAGGCATTGTTTCCATTCATCCCACGAAGGGCGCGCATGTCGCCTGGATGGACGGTGCCGAGATCGCCGAAATCTATGCGGTGCGCGAATTGCTCGAATGCGAGGCGCTCCGGCTGTCCGTGCCGGTCCTGCCCGGCACCAAGCTTGAAGAAGCCGAGCAGGTGCTCGATCAGATCGACGCCGAGCGCAATGCTGGCCGCTGGGGCGCCCTGAACAGGGCCTTTCACCTCTCGCTCTACGATGCCTGCGGCAACCGTCGTTTGCTTGACCTGATCGAGGCGCATCACAACGCGGCCGACCGTTATGTCCGCATCCTGCTGTCGAACCTCGACTACCGCGCCCGCTCGCAGAGCGAGCATCGCGACCTGCTGGCCGCTTGCCGGCGGCGTGACGAGAAGAAGGCCGTGAGCGTTCTGAGGCAGCATCTTCGCGAAGGCAGCGACACACTCGTCAATGCGATAGATGGCGGCGGACGGTGGCGAAAATCCTAAGCCCGAGGGGCAGGGCCGTCCGCGATCGATGCCATGGCGCGCGGTTGCCAGTGGGGCGGTTCGCTGCCACATATTGCAACATCAACGCTCGACATAAGGATCGCCATGTCTCCCGTCAGCCACCTGCCGGCACGTGCCCTTGCCCCGCGCCGCCATGATGAGATCCTGCGGCGGCTGGGCGCCCAGGGCTCCGTCAGCGTCGCCGAACTGGCTGGGTTCTTCGATGTCTCGCGCGAAACCATCCGCCGCGATTTGAAGTTGCTTTCGGACCAGGGCAGGCTCGGCATCGTGCATGGCGGGGCCGCCCGTTTCGAGCCGAGCGAGCCGGCGATGAGCTTGCGCAGCCAGGAAAATGCCGGCGGTAAGGCGGCGGTCGGCAGGGCTGCCGCCAGGCTGGTCAGGGATGGCATGGTGGTCTTTCTCGATTCCGGCACCACCACTTTGGCCGTCGCGCATGCCATATCGGAACTGCGCGACCTCACCATCTGCACGGCCAGCCTGAAGATAGCGCTGCATCTATGCCATGTCCCCGGCATGCGCGTGCATATGCTGGGCGGCGAAGTCGACCCCGGCGAGGAGGCGGCTGTCGGCATCGACACGCTCGATGCGATGGCCCGCTTTCGTGTCGACATCGCCTTTCTTGGCGGCGGCGCGCTGTCGCCGGACGGGGAGGTGACCGACTTCACCCGCGCCGGAGCCGAACAGCGCGGCCGCATGATCGCCCTTGCCGGCAAGGCCTATTTCGTGCTCGACGCCAGCAAGTTCGGCAAGCTGACGCCGCTCAGGATTCCCAACTTCGAACGTGCCGCCGGGGTGATCGTCGACGCCAATCCCGAACTGGCGCTTGCCGAAGCGCTTTCGCAAAAGGGTCCAGAACTCATCGTCGCAGCTTGATGTGATATTTTGTGACTTTATGGGTTGATATTTGGTTTTCTCGTGCTAATGTCCCGGCCATCCTTCAAATGGCGGAACGCTCATGGCTCATGAATTTCCCACCCAGGCTCGAATCGTCATTGTCGGCGGCGGCATCATTGGGTGCTCGGTCGCCTACCATCTGACAAAACTCGGCTGGACCGATGTTGTCGTGCTCGAACAGGGGCAACTCAGCGGCGGCACCACTTGGCACGCGGCTGGTCTTGTCGGCCAGTTGCGCAGCCATTCCAACATGACCAGCCTGATCCGCTATTCCACGCAGCTCTACAGCGAACTGGAGGCCGAGACCGGTCTTGCCACCGGCTGGAAGAATTGCGGCTCGCTGTCAGTTGCGCGCACGGCCGACCGCATGACGGTGCTGAAGCGCACGGCTGCGTCGGCGCGCGCCCAAGGGGTAGAGATCGACGTCATCTCGCCCAGGGAGGCTGGCGATCTGTGGCCTGTCATGGCGACAAACGATCTCGTCGGCGCTGTCTGGCTGCCCGGAGACGGTAAGGCCAATCCCACCGATCTCACGCAATCGCTTGCCAAGGGCGCGCGCAATGGCGGCGCCAAAATCTTCGAGCGGGTCAAGGTCACTGGTATCAGCGTCAGCAACGGCGTCGCTTGCGGCGTCGAGACCGGCCATGGCGACATCGCCGCCGAGATCGTCGTCAATTGCGCCGGCCAATGGGCGCGCAAGGTCGGGCTGATGTGCGGCGTGTCGGTGCCGCTGCATTCGGCCGAGCACATGTACATCGTCACCGGCCGGATAGAAGGCGTGCATCCGGATCTGCCCGTCATGCGCGATCCCGATGGCTTCATCTACTTCAACGAAGAGGTCGGCGGCCTGGTCATGGGCGGCTTCGAGCCGCATGCCAAGCCGTGGGGCATGAACGGCATTCCCGAAAATTTCGAGTTCGCGCTGCTGCCGGATGATTGGGACCAGTTCGAAATCCTGATGGAAAACGCGCTGGTGCGCGTGCCGCAGCTGGCGCAGGCCGAGGTCAAGAAATTCTACAATGGTCCCGAGAGCTTCACGCCGGACAATAATTTCCTCCTCGGCG
This sequence comes from Mesorhizobium sp. M8A.F.Ca.ET.218.01.1.1, assembly GCF_004791165.1. GTDB lineage: Bacteria > Pseudomonadota > Alphaproteobacteria > Rhizobiales > Rhizobiaceae > Mesorhizobium. The sequence continues at coordinate 133,212 of NZ_SRUZ01000005.1, forward strand.
AGGCGCCGGAGTTGAAGAATTTCTATGTCGGCGCTGGCTTCAATTCGATGGGCATTGCCAGTGCCGGTGGCGCCGGCAGGGCGCTGGCCGAATGGATCGTCAACGGCGCGCCGACCATGGATCTGTGGCCGGTCGACATCAGGCGCTTCGCCTCGTTCAACAACAATCCGCGCTGGCTGCATGACCGGGTCAAGGAGACGCTCGGCCTGCATTACGCCATGCCATGGCCGAACCGCGAACTGGACACCGCGCGGCCATTCCGCCGTTCGCCGCTTTACGACCGGCTCGCCGCCAAGGGCGCGTGCTTCGGCTCCAAGATGGGTTGGGAGCGCGCCAACTGGTTTGCGGGTCCAGGAGAGACAGCCGGGAACGACTATGCCTTCGACCGCCAGAACTGGCACGCGGCGGTGCAACGCGAGATGAAGGCGACGCGCGAAGCCGTCGCCATCTTCGACCAGACCTCCTTCGCCAAGCTCCTTGTCCAGGGGCGCGACGCCCGTGCCGTGCTGAACCGGATCTGCGCCGGCGACATCGATGTGCCGGTCGGCACTTCGGTCTACACCGGCGTGCTCAATGCGCGTGGCGGCTACGAAAGCGATCACACCGTGATGCGGCTTGGCGCGGAAAAATTCCTCATCGTCACCGGCTCCGCCCAGGCCGTCCACGATGCAGACTGGATCGTCAAGAATATCCCGGCGGACGCGCATGCGATACTGACCGACGTCACCTCATCCTATGCGGTGCTGGCGTTGATGGGACCGCGTTCGCGCAACCTCCTGGGCAAACTGTCATCGGCGGATCTTTCCAATTCCGGCTTCCCCTTCGCCACTATCCGAGAAATCGATATCGGCTATGCCACAGCCTACGCCAACCGCATGACCTATGTCGGTGAGCTCGGCTGGGAACTGATCGTGCCGACCGAATTCGCGGTCGGCGTCTACGAGGCGCTGCATGAAGCCGGTCGTGAATTCGGCCTTGCCGACGCCGGCTACTACGCGCTCGATGCCTTGCGCATCGAAAAGGGTTTTCGCGCCTGGGGTCGCGAGTTGACGCCTGATATCAACCCGTGGCAGGCCGGCCTTGGCTTTGCCGTCGCGATGGACAAGCCGGGCGGCTTCATCGGCCGTGATGCGCTTGCCGCCGCGAAATCCTCGTCGGCGCCGACCAGGCGCATCGTGTTGTTCACCCTTAATGATGCCGAGCCGATGCTGTGGGGCGGCGAGCTGATCCTGCGCGACGGCAAGCCGGTCGGCGAGGTGCGCTCGGCTGCCTACGGCCACACACTCGGCCGTTCGGTGGCGCTCGGGCTGATCGAGCACGAAGCGGGCGTCGATGCTTCATTCCTGGCCAACGGCCGTTTCGAGATCGATCTTGCCGGCGTGCGCCATGCGGTTACCGCGCATTTGCGCAGCCCCTATGATCCGAAGTCGGAGCGGGTGAAGGCCGATGCAGTGGAGATCAAGGTCGCGGCTTAAAGCATGATCCCGAAAAGTGGGAACCGGTTTTCGGAAGAGATCATGCTCAATTAGTCCGCCGACATCGAGCGCGCCATGTCGAGAAAGGCGCGCACCAGTTTGCCGCCGCTGCGCTCGCGCAGGCAGATCAGCGCCTCGTCCATCAAGGTCTCGGGCGCATCGATGGTGATCGGGACGAGCCTCGAATCTTGGCCGAATTCGGCCGCCGAGACAAAGCCGATGCCGGCGCCCGAGGCGACGATCTCGCGCACGGCTTCGCGGCCCTCGGCCTCGATCACCGGCCTGAGCTCGACCTTCGACGTCGCCGCCAGGTCTTCGAGCTTCTGGCGCGTCTTGGAACCGCGCTCGCGCATGACCAGCGATTCCTGCGCGAGCTGCTTGAGCGTCAGCGATTTTTTCCCTGCCAAAGGATGGTCGATGGAGGTGAAGGCGATGATCGGCGTCGAATTCAGTTTCAGCACCTCGAAGTCGCGCCCGGCGGGCACCTCGCCCAGCACGCCGATATCGGCATCGTAGCTGTAGAGGCTGCTGATCACCGTCTCGGTGTTTCCGGCGCGCACCGAGACCTGCACGCCGGGATAGCGGGCCCGGAAGCTGCCGAGGATGTGAAGCAGATGGTGCGCTGCATCGGCGACGATGCGCAGCGTGCCGGAACGCAAAGCGCGCGACTCGGTCAGGAGCTCGAGCGCCTGTTGCTCGGTATCGAACATGCGGTGGGTTATTTCGAGCAGCTTCTGGCCGGAATGGGTCAGCGTGACCTGTTTCTTGTTCCGATTGAACAGCAGCACGTCATACTCTTCCTCGAGCTTGCGCACCTGGTCCGATATCGCCGGCTGGGTCAGGAAAAGCGCTTCGGCCGCCCGCGAAAAGCCGCCGGAGATTGCCACCTGATGAAAGGCTCGCAGCTGAACATAGCGCATCCTGTGTGCCTTTCGGGTCTCGAAGCCGCCTGCACCTTATCATAAGCCTGGCTAGCCAAAAGGACGGAATAAACGATTCCGCTGATGTCTGGGGATGAACCCTACCGCGTTCACAGCCGTGTCATGAGCGGCATGCAGCCTGTCCAATGCAGTTCATCATCGTTCTAATCGATACGTCGATACAAAATAACGATTTTACAAATACGTCGTCCGGACCAACAATGGCGCCACATCAAAAAAGCAGCGACCTGTCGGAGGACATCATGCTTGCCGAGACGAAATTTGCCGCGGAGCCGCTGGCCAGGCCGGCCCTGGGCGAGCCTTACCTTTTGACCCCCGGGCCGCTCACCACGGCCTATTCGGTCAAGCAGGCGATGTTGCGCGACTGGGGATCCTGGGACGGCGACTTCCGCGCCATGACATCAGACATGCGCCGCCGCCTGCTGGCGCTGACCGGCGACACGAAAGGCGAGTTCGACTGTGTGCCGATGCAAGGCAGCGGTTCCTTCTGCGTCGAGGCGATGCTGGGCTCGTTCGTGCCCAGTGATGGCAAGGTTCTGGTGCTGGCCAACGGCGCCTATGGCCTGCGCGCCGCGCAGACCATGCAGTATCTCGGCCGCGCCTATACGCTGATCGACAAGGGCGACTACCTGCCGCCGCGCGGCGACGAGGTGGCGGCCGCGCTCGAGGCTGATCCTGCGATCACGCATGTCATCGCCATTCATTGCGAGACCAGCTCCGGCATTTTGAACCCTGTCGCCGAGATCGCCGAAGCAGTCCATGCCAAGGGTCGCAAACTGCTGGTCGATTCCATGAGTGCCTTCGGCGCAGTCGCGCTCGACGTCAACGAGATCCGTTACGAGGCGATGGTGTCGTCGGCCAACAAATGCATCGAGGGCGTGCCCGGCTTCGGCTTCATCATCGCCCGCAAGAGCGAACTCGAAGCAGCCAAGGGGCGCAGCCATTCCCTGTCGCTCGACGTTCACGCGCAATGGGCGCACATGAACAAGACCGGCCAGTGGCGCTACACGCCGCCGACGCATGTCGTCGCCGCCTTCCTGGAGGCGCTGCGCCAGCACGAGGCTGAAGGTGGCGTCGCCGGCCGTGGCGCCCGCTATGTCAAGAACCGCGACGTCATGGTGGCGGGCATGCGCGAACTCGGCTTCGAGACGCTGCTTAGGGACCGCTGGCTGTCGCCGATCATCGTCACCTTCTTCAACCCGGCCCACGCCAACTTCGCCTTCGATCGTTTCTACGAACTGATGAAGGACAAGGGCTTCATCATCTATCCCGGCAAACTGACGGTCGTGGATTCCTTCCGCGTCGGCTGCATCGGCCAGATGGACGAACATGTCATGCGCCGCGTCGTCGAGGCGGCGGCGCAATCGCTTGATGAAATGGGCGTCGACACCGCCGCTCCACCCGCGGCGGCAATCGCCGAGCGCGCCAAACTCGCCGCCTGAAGCGGCCGTTTTCGAGGATTTTTGATGAACCAGATGTCTCCCATCAACGTCGCGGTCAATGGCCGCACCTACGCCTGGCCGCGTGTGCCGGCCATCGCCATCTGCCTTGACGGCTGCGAGCCGGCTTATCTCGATGAAGCTATCAAGGCCGGACTGATGCCGGCCCTGGTCAGGATCAAGCAGAAGGGTACGGTGCGCTTTGCGCACTCGGTCATTCCGAGCTTCACCAACCCCAACAATTTGTCGATCGCCACCGGTCGCCCGCCCTCGGTGCACGGCATTTGCGGCAACTATCTCTACGAGCGCGAGACCGGCAAGGAAGTGATGATGAACGACCCGCGCTTCCTGCGCGCGCCGACCATTTTCCAGGCCTTCTACGATGCCGGCGCCAAGGTCGCGGTGGTGACCGCCAAGGACAAGCTGCGTGCGCTGCTCGGCAAGGGCCTCGCCTTCGACGAAGGCCGCGCGCTGTGCTTCTCGGCTGAAAAGTCGGACACCACGACAGTGGCCGAGCACGGCATCGACAATGCCTCGAAGCATTTCGGCCTGCCTGTGCCGGAAGTCTATTCGGCCGAACTGTCGGAATTCGTCTTCGCCGCCGGCGTTCAGCTGCTCAGGGAATTCCGCCCCGACATCATGTACCTGACGACGACCGATTATGTGCAGCACAAATATGCGCCCGGCGTGCCGCAGGCCAATGCCTTCTACGAAATGTTCGACAAGTACCTGACCGAGCTCGATGCGCTGGGCGCGGCGATCGTCGTCACCGCCGACCATGGCATGAAGCCCAAGCACAAGGCGGACGGTTCGCCCGACGTCGTCTACGTCCAGGACCTGCTCGACGAATGGCTGGGCAAGGACGCCGCCCGCGTCATCCTGCCGATCACCGACCCCTATGTGGTGCATCACGGCGCTCTCGGCTCTTTCGCCACCGCCTATTTGCCTGATGGCGCTGATCAGGCCGGCATCATGGCGCGGCTGGCCAAGGTTGACGGCATCATGCTGGTGGTCGACAGCCCTGATGCCTGCGAGCGCTTCGAACTGCCGGCCGACCGCATCGGCGACATCGTGCTGATCTCCACCGAGAACAAGACGATCGGCACATCAGAACATCGCCACGATCTGGCGGCGCTGAACGAGCCGCTGCGCTCGCATGGCGGGCTGACCGAGCAGGAGGTGCCGTTCATCGTCAACCGCGTGCTGCCGGATCTGCCCAATGAGCCGACCTTGCGCAATTTCGACGCCTTCTACTACGCGACGATGGCGGCGGCGCTGGCGGGCTGAGTGAGTTGGATCGCCAGCAGCGTGTAGCCGTCCATGATGGTGCTGGTCGACCCCCACTCCGGCCCTTCGGGCCACCTCTCCCCCGATCGACGGGGGAGAGGAAGGGCGCTGAGTTCGCCGGCCTTGGCTTTCCTCTCCCTCCGGAGGGGGGGAGAGGTGGCGCCGCGAAGCGGCGACGGAGTGGGGGAAGCCGGAGCCGAAACGCGATGACCTAGCCGACAAAAGATCAATGTTGCTCACTGAGCACAGGGAAGACTCACATGACCCAACTTGACCCTGCCATCAAAGTTCGCCACGAGCCGATGCGTATCGCCGGCAAGAAGGTCGATGCCGACGGCATCGTCGAGGTGCGCTACCCCTGGAACGACACTGTTATCGGCACCGTGCCAGCCGGCCGTGCCGAACACGCCCGTCAGGCCTTCGAGATCGCCGCCGGCTACCGGTCGAAACTGACGCGCTACGAGCGCCAGCAGATCCTGTTTCGCACGGCGGAAGCTCTGGCGTCGCGCCGGGAAGAAATTTCCGATCTCATCACGCTCGAGCTCGGCATCTCCAAGACGGATTCGCTCTACGAAGTCGGCCGCGCCTATGACGTGTTCACGCTGTCGGCGCAGATGTGCATCCAGGACGATGGCCAGATATTCTCCTGCGACCTCACCCCGCACGGCAAGGCGCGCAAGATCTTCACCACCCGCGAGCCGCTGAAGGCGATCTCGGCGATCACGCCATTCAACCATCCACTCAACATGGTCTCGCACAAGGTGGCGCCGGCCATCGCCACCAACAATTGCGTGGTCGTCAAGCCGACCGAACTGACGCCGATGACGGCGCTGCTTTTGGCCGACATTCTCTACGAAGCCGGCCTGCCGCCGGAAATGCTGTCGGTTGTGACGGGATGGCCGGCCGACATCGGCAACGAGATGATCACCAACGAGAATATCGATCTGATCACCTTCACCGGCGGCGTGCCGGTCGGCAAGATGATCGCCCGCACCGCCGGCTACAAACGCCAGGTGCTGGAACTCGGCGGCAACGATCCGCTGATAATCCTCAACGATCTGTCGGATGAAGATCTGGCAAAGGCGGCGGACCTGGCGGTCGCCGGCGCGACGAAGAATTCCGGCCAGCGCTGCACGGCGGTCAAGCGCATCCTGGTCCAGGAAAGCGTCGCCGACCGTTTCGTGCCGCTGGTGCTAGAGCGCGCGAAAAAAATCCGCTTCGGCGACCCCATGGACCGTTCCACCGATCTCGGCACCGTTGTGCACGAGAAGGCGGCGGCGCTGTTCGAAACCCGCGTTCACATGGCCGCCGAGCAAGGCGCCGAAATCCTCTACAATCCTGGCCGCCAGGGCGCTCTGTTGCCGCCAATCGTCGTCGACCGCGTGCCGCACACATCCGAACTGGTGATGGAAGAGACGTTCGGGCCGATCATTCCGATCGTGCGTGCGCCGGACGATGACGAGGCGCTGATCGCGCTCTCCAACTCGACCGCCTTCGGCTTGTCGTCGGGCGTCTGCACCAACTCCTTCCCCCGCATGCAGAAATACATTGCCGGCTTGCAGGTCGGCACCGTCAACATCTGGGAAGTGCCGGGCTACCGCATCGAGATGTCGCCCTTCGGCGGCATCAAGGATTCGGGCAATGGCTACAAGGAAGGCGTCATCGAGGCGATGAAGAGCTACACCAATGTGAAGACCTTTTCGCTGCCCTGGTCCTGACCAGGCGCGACCGACGGACAGAAAACAGAGGGAGCGGCCAACGCTCCCTCATTCGCGTTTCGGAGATAATGATGGCCGCGATATCCGAGCTTGTGCATACAGAGGGCGATTCCAACACCACGGCGGCGCGCGGCCGCTGGGATGCCGGCCAGGACGATCCCCGCATTCGCGGCTTGCTTGATCGCGATGCCGCCGCCTTCATGCACCAGAGCCTCTCCAGCCCGTGCCTCTCGACGATCGCCAAGGCTGAAGGCATCTGGATCGAGGATACCGCCGGCCGCCGTTTCATGGATTTCCACGGCAACAGCGTTCACCATCTCGGCTACGGCCATCCGAGACTGGTGGCGGCGATCAAGAAGCAGCTCGACGATCTCTGCTTCGCGCCGCGCCGCTTTACCTGCGAGCCCGCCGTCGAACTGGCGGAGAGACTGGCGGCCCTCGCGCCTGGCGACCTCGGCAAGGTGCTGTTCACCACCGGCGGCTCGGATGCCATCGAGGTCGCGCTGAAGATCGCGCGCGCCGCGACCGGCCGTTTCAAGACGGTGTCGTTCTGGGACGCCTTCCACGGCGCCGGCTTTGGCGCGGCAAGCGTCGGCGGCGAGGCGACCTTTCGCTCGCACATATCAGGTCCGATGATGACCGGCACCGAGCATGTCGCGCCCTGGGACGGCTATCGCTGCCCCTATGGCCACGATTCCCTAGAGGCTTCTGGGCTCGCTTGCGCCAACATGATCGCCTATGTGCTCGGCCGCGAGCAGGATGTGGCGGCGGTCGTTGCCGAGCCGATGCGCGCGACGCCCAATCCGCCGCCGCCCGGTTTCTGGAAGCGGGTGCGCGAAGCCTGCGACCGGCATGGCACGCTGCTGATCTTCGACGAAATCCCAACCGGCCTCGGCAAGACCGGAAAATTCTTCGCCCACGAACATGACGGCGTTACGCCCGACATCGTCGTCCTCGGCAAGTCGCTGGGCGGCGGCATCCTGCCGATCGCCGCCGTCATCGCGCGCCGCGACCTCGACGTCACCGGCGGCTTCGCCATCGGTCACTACACCCATGAGAAGAACCCGGTGACGACGCGCGCCGCGCTGACGACCATCGACATCATCCTGGAGGACGGGCTGGTCGAGCGTTCGGCCGAACTTGGCCGGCATATGCTTGGACGGATGCAGGACCTGATGGCGCGTTCGCCCCATGTCGGCGATGTCAGGGGCAGGGGACTGATGGTCGGGGTCGAACTCGTCGAGGATCGCGCCTCGCGCCAGCCGGCACGCGACCTCGCCGAACGCGTCTTCTACGCCTGCCTGGAACAGGGACTGAGCTTCAAGGTCAGCCAAGGCAACGTGCTGACACTCTCGCCGCCATTGGTCATTTCGAAGACCGATCTCGACCGGGCGCTCGACATCGTCGAGACCGCGGTTCTGGCGGCCTGACCATGAAGGCCGTCCGCACTGACCACGAACTCGAATGTCCTGAAATCGATGCCGGCTTGCGGGCTAGGGGCGTCGACCTGGTGACGTTGCCGGACGGCATTCCCGAAGCTGAACTCGCCAACGCGGTTGCCGACGCCGACCTTCTCTTGATGTGCTATACGCCGATCACCGCGCGGGTGATAGACGCGGCGCCAAGGCTGAAGGGCATCGTGAAATATGGCGTCGGTATCGATGCAATCGACATCGCCGCCGCGATGCGACGTGGTATTCCCGTGGTCAACGTGCCCGAATATGCCGAGGAAACCGTTGCCGAAGGCGCCTTCGCGCTGATGATCGCGCTCGCCAAGCGGCTGCCTGCGATCACGCAGGCAATGTCGCGCGATGGCTGGATCTGGCCCGAGCAACGCTGGCTGGGGCGTGATATTTCCGGCGCCACGCTTGGGCTCGTCGGCTGCGGCAAGATCGGCCGCAGCATGGCGCGCATGGCAGGCCAGGGATTCCGCGCACGCGTCCTTGGCTTTGATCCCGCTGTCGATGCAGCGACAATGCGCGCCGCCGGCATCGAGAAGGCCGACGACCTCCATGCCATGCTGGGCGCCTGCGATTTCATTTCCATCCATTGCGTTCTGAACGACCAGACACGCGGCCTGATCGGCAAGCATGAGCTCGCCTGCCTCAAACCCTCGGCCATCATCGTCAATGTCTCGCGCGGTGCGTTGATCGATGAGGCGGCCCTCGTCGAGGCGATTGTCGCCGGTCGCATCGGTGGTGCCGGGCTCGACGTCTATTCGGCGGAGCCGCTGTCGAAGTCAGGCCATCCGATGAGTGTGCTGTTCGGTCGCGACAATGTGATCCTTTTTCCGCATCTCACCTTCTTCACGCATGAGGCGATGCGCCGGCTCGAGGACGACACGCTCGCGCGGTGTTTCGAGATCCTCGAAGGCAGGCCGGTGACCGTCCGCTCGCATGATCCGCGATTGCGGGCGCAGACGGCAGGTATTGCGTTCGGCTGATAAGCGAGATTTTTCAAGCTGATAGCTGCCCCCGGCGCAGTCACATTCATGGCCACGACGTGGATGCGACAGTTCCGTGACAAATATCAGAAGAAGTTTGGCTCTCATAAAATAAATAGATTTTACTTATCGATCGCCGATCCCCAGAGTTGTCACAACGAAGACATCCAACCGGCTCAACGTCCGTCAGAGACCCAAGGCCGGGTGGTCCTAGTGCATCGCAGAATGTGCCTTCAATCAAAGGGGAACTCGTCATGAAATCAAGAAACGCAACCATGGTCGCGGCCTTCGCCGCATTGCTTGCATCGGCGGCCCTCGTCGGGCCGGCGCTCGCCGACGGCGTCGTCACCGTCTACTCCGCCGATGGCCTACATGATGGCAATGGCAGCTGGTACGAGACCGAATTCGCCGCCTTCACCAAGGCCACCGGCATTACCGTTCAGTATATCGAGGCAGGTTCGGGCGGCGTCGTCGAGCGCGTCGCTAAGGAAAAATCTAACCCGCAGGCCGACGTGCTTGTGACCTTGCCGCCCTTCATCCAGCGCGCCGCCGCCGACGGCCTGTTGCAGGACTACAAGCCGGAGGCCGCATCCCAGATCGACGGTGGCACCGACAAGTATCGGCCGCTGGTCAACAATTACATGAACTTCATCTACAACAGCGCCGTGCTGTCGGAAGCGCCGAAGAGCTACAACGATCTGCTCGATCCGAAGTTCAAGGGCAAGATCCAGTATTCGACCCCCGGCCAGGCCGGTGACGGCACCGCCGTCATGCTGCAGATCATTCATGCCTTCGGCGGCGAGGACGCCGGCTTCGAGTTCATGAAGAAGCTGCAGGACAACAATGTCGGCCCATCCGCCTCGACTGGCAAGCTGACCGCACTGGTCAACAAGGGCGAGCTGCACGTCGCCAATGGCGACCTTCAGATGAACATGTCGCAGATGGCCGACAATCCCAACATCAAGGTGTTCTGGCCGGCGGGGCCTGACGGCGTGCGCTCCACCTTCGCGCTGCCCTACGAAATCGGGCTGGTCACCGGTGCGCCCAATGCCGACAACGGCAAGAAGCTGATCGATTTCCTGCTGTCCAAGGAAGCCCAGTCGACTGTAAGCTCGATTGCCATCGGCTTGCCTGCCCGCAAGGACGTGACGCCCTCCGACGCCAACTTCGCCAAGCTGCAGGAGGCCATGAAGGGCCTGACCATCTGGTCGCCGAACTGGGACGAGGCGCTGAGCAAGCTGCCCGACTACGTCAAGAAATGGAACGAAGCGACCGGAAGTTGATCCGCCAAGGAAACAGTCCGGAGAACAACGCCATGTCGGCAGCCGCCTTCACGGGTTCCGAAGTCACGGATATCGACGCCGCGAAAGTTCGCGGCGCCGGCTCCAATGTCCACTTCGACAAGGTCGTTGTCGCCTATGGCGCGCATGTCGTCCTGCATCCGCTGACCCTCGACATCGCGCCGGGCGAAATCCTGGCGATGATCGGCCCGTCCGGGTCCGGCAAGACGACCGCCTTGCGGGCCGTGGCCGGCTTCGTGCGGCCGAGAAGCGGACGCATCCGTATCGGCGCCACCGACGTGACCGATCTGCCGCCCTACGAACGCGGGCTCGGCATGGTGGTGCAGAACTACGCGCTGTTTCCGCATATGCGGGTCGAGGACAACGTCGCCTTTGGCCTGCGGGCACAAGGCGCCGACAAGGCGCTTATCGGCGAACGGGTGAAGGATGCGCTCGCCACCGTCGGCATGGCGACGTTTGCCCGGCGTTATCCACGCGAACTTTCGGGCGGCCAGCAGCAGCGCGTCGCGATTGCCCGCGCCCTTGCGGTGCGGCCACGCGTGCTCCTGCTCGACGAGCCGCTCTCGGCGCTCGACGCGCAGATCCGCCGCAACATGGTTGAGGAAATCGCCCGGCTGCACCGCAGCCTGCCCGGCCTCACCATCCTCTACGTCACGCATGACCAGACCGAGGCACTGACGCTTGCCGACAAGATCGCCATCATGCGCGACGGCAGGGTCTGTTCGCATGGGCCGACGACCGAACTCTATCGCCGCCCGCCAAACCGTTTTACCGCCGAGTTCCTCGGCCGCGCCAACCTTCTGCCGGTGACGGTTGCCGAAGCTGCCGGCCCGAAAGGCTTTGCCACGGCGAGGCATGGTGATGCCGTGCTCACCAGTGCCGGTCGCGACGAGAAGGCCGGCGACAAGAGCCTGCTTTGCATCAGGCCGCAGCATCTGAGCCTCACGGCAGACAGCGAGCACACCAACCGCATTGTCGGCACGCTCAGGGAAGTGCACTGGCAGGGCGAACTCACCCATCTGGTTCTCGATGTCGATGGCACGCCGGTGCGCGTCTCGGCAACAAAGCTGCCTATGGCCCTGCCGGAACCCGGCACAAAGGTACCGCTGTTCTTTGCGCCAGCCGATACGTCGCTTCTTCCGGAAGACGCCGGTGTCTGAAGCGCTCGCCATTGGTGCTCCGACGGCCAGGAAGCGAGAGCCGGGCCGGCTGCGGATCGTGCCGCCGGCGGCCCTGCTGGCGCTGCTGTTCTTCTACCCGCTGGCGCTGATTGTACGTCAGGCCTTCCTCGACGACAGCGGTGTCGCCAATGTCCCGGAGATCGTCCGCGTCCTGCATTCGCGCTTCTTCCTCAACGCGCTCATCAACACGGTGACGATCTCGGTCACCGCGACGGCCGGATGCCTGATCGTCGGCCTGCTGCTGGCGCTGATCCTCGCCTTCGTGCCGTTTCCCGGCAGCGGCTTCATAGCCCGGCTGATCGACACCTTCATCGCCCTGCCGACCTTCCTGGTGACGCTTGCCTTCACCTTCCTTTACGGCTCCGCCGGCATGCTCAACTCGGGACTGATGGAGGCCTTCTCGCTGCCGCTGCCGCCTGTCGATTTCCTCTATTCGACCTGGGGCGTCGTGCTGGCGGAAGTCACGGTGTACACACCCTTCATCCTGCGGCCGCTGCTCGCCGCCATTTCGCTGGTCGATCGCGGCCAGATCGAAGCGGCAAGCGTGCTTGGCGCCAGGCCGTTCCGCATTGTCCGCCAAGTCATCCTGCCGGCGGCGGTGCCCGCGCTCGTCGCTGGCGGCAGTCTCTGCCTGCTGCTCACCGTCAACGAATTTGGCATCGTGCTGTTCATCGGCGCCAAGGGCGTCATCACCCTACCGCTGCTGATCTACGGCAAGGCGATCCAGGAATCGGCGTACCAGGTCGCCTGCATCATCGCCGTGGTCAACATCGCGCTGTCGCTCGGCTTGTTCGGTCTCTACCGGTTTGCCGCCGGCCGATTGGGAGTCTAGCCATGCTGGTCTGGTCGCGCTCCGGCCGCTTGATCATCTGGGTGATCTTCGCGCTGATCTTCGGCGTGCTGTTCCTGGCGCCGCTGGCGGTCATCCTCTTGTCCAGCCTTGCCGACCAATGGAACGGCGTGCTTCCCAATGGCTTGACCACGGAGCACTATGCCGACGTCGCCAAGGGCGCGGCCTGGAACGCGGTCAAGGCGAGCCTCGTCACCGGCTTCGCGGCAAGCGCATTGGCGCTGGTCAGCGGTACCTGGGCGGCATTGTCGCTTCGCCTGCAAGGGCCGGCCTTGAAACGCTTGCTCGGTCCTTTGTTCTTCATCCCGAGTGCGGTGCCTTCGGTGTCCGTCGGCCTCGGCCTGCTGGTTGCGTTCAGCCATCCACCGCTGTTGCTCAACGGCACGATCGCCATCGTCATGATCGCGCATTTCGTGCTGATCTCGGCTTTCACCTTCGGCAACGTCTCGGCCGGGCTGGCGCGGCTGTCGCCCGACTTCGAGCAAGTCGCCTCAAGCCTTGGCGCCAGGCCTGCCTACCGGCTATGGCATGTCACGCTGCCCTTACTCGCGCCTTACCTGGTTGCGGCCTTCGGGCTGAGCTTCGCGCTCTCCATGGGCGAGCTTGGCGCCACCGTGATGGTCTATCCGCCGGGCTGGGTGACGCTGCCGGTGTCGATCTTCAGCCTCACCGATCGCGGCGACATCTTTGCCGGTGCCGCACTGACGATGATCCTGGTGGCGGCGACGCTGGTCCTGCTGCTTGGGCTGGAGCGCATCACCGCGCGCGCCACCGGTTCGTAGGCGCTGAAGCTCAGCTCTGCGCCGGCTGCCGTTCGACGATGTAGATATGGTCGGCCGCCAGCACCACCTCGCCGCGCTGGTTGATGACCTCGCATCGCTCGATCACGCGTCCCGACCCAGGCCGCTTCGGATCGTCCTCCTTGGCCGCGATGGTGGTGCGCGTACGGATCGTGTCGCCGATGAACACCGGCTTGATGAAGCGCAGCCGGTCATAGCCATAGGAAAAGGCGACAGGGTTGATCACGTTCGCCGTCAGCCCGATGCCGACCGAGAACACCAGCGTGCCATGCGCGATGCGCTGGCCGAACGGCGTCGTCTTCATGAATTCGGCGTCCATGTGGTGCGGGAAGAAATCGCCGGTGTGGCCGGCATGAACGATGAAGTCGGTCTCGGTGATGGTGCGGCCGCTGGTGAGGCGTGACGAGCCGATCTCGTAGTCCTCGAAATAGGTGATCTGTTCCATCAGGGCCTTTCCGCGATCGGCGTCGCAGGCGCCGCGCTCGAACGATAGGCCGCTTCCACCAGCGCCATTGTGTTCCAGGCGTCGTCGACCGAGCTGATCAACTCATCGTCTTCGCCTGATGCAAAGCGCTGGACATTGGCCATGCGGCCGACGAAGGCGTCGGGAAACCATTCGCCGGCCAAAGGCACTGATATCCAATCGCTCCCGCCTTTCGGATAGATCTCCAGAATATCCGGCTCGCCCTTGGGATAGTCGAGGTTGAGGCCGAGCTTCAGATAGGCCGCACCCTCGGTGCCGCTGATGCGGAACTCGCAGGCCTGGTGCCGGCGCCCGAACTTGTGGTCGTGGTTAATCGACAGCGCGCAGCGCACCGTGTCGCCATAGTCGAGAATGGCACTGGTGCGCGTCTGCGCCACCTTATGGTTGGGGTGGCCAAGCGTCTTGGCGTGCACGCCCTTGGGATCGCCGAGCAATTGCCGGATCAGGTCGAGATAGTGGATCGAGTGCATGGCGATCTCGACGCGCGGCGCCTTGAGCAGGAATTCCCACAACTGCCACGGCGTCGCCAGCGCCAGCCAGGCGTCGAAGTCGACGACCTCGCCGAGCCAACCCTTGGCGATTGCGTCCTTCAGCGCCAGCATCATCGGCGCGAAGCGCAGCTGGAAATTCACCGCCGCCTTGAGCTTCTTGGCGCGGCAGATTTCGAGGATTTCGGTTGCTTCGCCGAGATAGTTGCCCATCGGCTTCTGGATCAGTGCGAACGCACCGTCGGGCAGAGCCTTCAGGATCTCGGCATGCCGCCCCGGTGGCGTTGCCAGATCGAAGATCGCGTCCTTCACTGCAGCGGCTTCTTCCGCCGAACGGAACGCCGTCACACCGCATGTGTCGGCCAGGACCCGCGCCTTGGCCTGGTCCGGATCATAGAGGCCGGCGATCTGAAATCCCGCCTTCCGGTAGGCGGGAAAATGCGCATCGCCGACGATGGAGCCGGCGCCGAAGGTGACGATCGGCCGGGACTTTGAGGGTTTGGGCCAGGACTGGACGAGCGAGGCAGGGTCGAAACCGCCCTCAGTCCCTTCAGTCATGGTGAAAAACCTCGTCCATCTCGGCCCACCACTCGCCCTCCTTGCGTGTCGCCAGCGGCTCCTGGCAAGGTATGCAGACCGCCCACCACTCCTGCGTCCTGGGATCAGCGGCCATCTTGGCCATGTCGGCGGCATAATCGGTGCCATGGTATTCGAAATTGGAAAACAGCAGGTTCTCCGGCCTTTTCAGGTAGATCGAGTAGTTCTTGATGTTGCAGGCCGAAATCATTGTCAGCACGTCAGGCCAGACGGCGGCGTGCAGGCGGACATATTCCTCGACCTTTTCCGGTTTTAGCCCCAGTACAAATCCCATCCGCCGCATATCAGCTCCCTTATGCCGTGATCGCCGTGGTGAATTCGGCGATGCTCATGCTCTTCACCGCGTCCCAGTCCCAGTCGATGCCGATACCCGGTTCGTCGGGCGCCAGGGCGTGCCCATCCTCGATGCGCATGTGCTTGCCGGTCAACTGGTCGAGTTGCGGAATGTACTCGACATACCTGCCGTTCTGAACAGCGCAGGTCAGGCTGACATGCAATTCCATAAGAAAATGCGGGCAGACCGGAATGTCGAAGGCCTCCGCCGCATGGGCGATCTTGAGCCAGGGCGTGATGCCGCCGATGCGGCCGACATCAACCTGCACGATCGAGCAGGCGCCCTTCTGCATGTATTCCCGGAAATGGCGGACGGAATAGAGCGACTCGCCGATCGCGATCGGCGTCGGCGTCGAGTTCGACAGCCTGATATGCCCGTCTATGTCGTCGGCCGGCAGCGGCTCCTCGATCCAGGCAAGATCGAGTTCGCGCAGCCTGGCTGCGCGGCGGATCGCCTCGTCGACGGAGAATCCCTGATTGGCGTCGGTCATGATCTCGTAGCCGTCGCCCACCGCCTTGCGCACCGCCGACAGGCGGGCAAGATCCTCGGACCCATGCGGCCTACCGATCTTCACCTTTGAGCCGCGAAAGCCCTTGGCCTTGGCGGCGAGCGCATCATCGACCAGCGCCTGCGTTTCGATGTGCAGCCAGCCGCCCTCGGTCGTGTAGAGCGGGCAGCGGTCCTTGGCGCCGCCGGCCAGTTTCCAAAGCGGTAGGTTCTGTTTCTTCGCCCTGAGATCCCAGAGTGCCGTGTCGATCGCCGCGATAGCGATGGCGGTGATCGCGCCGATCGTGGTGGCATGCGTGGCGAATTCCAGATCGTGCCAGATCGCCTCGATCATGTCGGGATCGCGCCCGATCAGGCGCGGCGCCAGATGGTCGGACAAGAGCCGCATCACCGACGAACCGCCAGTGCCGATCGTGTAGCTGTAGCCGGTGCCGACCGCGCCGTCGGAATCGGTGATCGTCACGATTGGCGTTTCCTGGCTGACGAAACTCTGGATGGCGTCGGTGCGCTTGACCTTGGGAACAAGGTCCACCATTCGCAACTCTATCTTTGCGATCTTGGCCATGTCGGTCAGCTCCGCAATGTCTTGCCGGTGTCGACGGCAAACAGATGCGCCTGCGACAGGTCGAGGCTCATCGTCACCCGCTCGCCAGACTTCAGCGGGCGCGGGTTCAACATGCGCGAGACCCAGTCGCTGCCGTTGAACTCGACGAACACCAGCGTCTCATTGCCGAGCGGTTCGGTGACGGTGATCGGCAGCTCTATCTGGTGCACGTCAGCGGCACCACCGGAGCTGATGCCATGGCCGGTCGGATAGATGTCGTCGGGCCGCAGCCCGAACACGACCTTGTTGCCGGTGGCGACATTGACCTTGAACTGGGCGGGCAAAGGCAGCTTCTCGCCGCTGGCGAAAACCAGCTTGCCATCATCGATCGTCGCCTCGTGCAGGTTCATCGGCGGGGAACCGATGAAGCCGGCAACGAAACGCGTCGCCGGCCGGCGGAACACTTCGTCGGGCGTGCCGACCTGTTCGATGTAGCCGTCGCGCATGATGACGATGCGGTCGGCAAGCGTCATCGCCTCGACCTGGTCGTGGGTGACGTAGATCACCGTCGATTGCACCTTGGCGTGCAGCTTCTTGATCTCGGTGCGCATCTGCGTCCTGAGCTTGGCGTCCAGATTGGAGAGCGGCTCGTCGAACAGGAAGACATCGGGATCGCGCACGATGGCGCGACCCATGGCGACGCGCTGACGCTGCCCCCCGGAAAGCTGCGACGGGCGCCGGTCGAGCAGCGCATCGAGGCCGAGGATGGCCGAGGCCTCGGCAACGCGGCGGTCCATGTCGTCCTTGGCGGCCCCGGCGATCTTGAGTGAAAAGCCTAGATTCTCGCGCACCGTCATATGCGGGTAGAGCGCGTAGGACTGGAACACCATGGAGATGTTGCGCGAGCGCGGCGGCAAATCGTTGACGACGCGCCCGCCGATCTCGATCGAGCCGGCGCTGATCTCCTCCAGCCCGGCGATCATGCGCAGCGTCGTCGACTTGCCGCAGCCGGACGGGCCGACCAGCGCGATGAATTCGCGGTCGGTAATATCGAGATCGATGCCATGCACGATCCCGATATTGCCGTAGCGCTTGGTCAGTTTTTTGAGGGAAACCGTTGCCATGGGGTCAGCCTTTCACCGCGCCGGAGGTCAGGCCGCCGACAAGGTGTTTCTGGACAATGTAAGTGAGGGTGAGCGCCGGAATGATCATCACCACGGCGAGCGCGCACATGCCACGCCAGTCGATGGTGAACTCGGCCGTGTAGTCGAGCAGGCCGACCGGCAGCGTCTTGGCGCTGACCGAGCGGGTCAGTTGCGAGGCCAATGCGAACTCGTTCCAGCAGGTCAGGAAGGCAAAGATTGCCGCCGACGCAATGCCCGGGCCGGCAAGCGGAAACTCGACTTGCCAGAAGGCCTGCCAGCGCGTGCAGCCGTCGATTTGCGCCGCTTCCGCAAGGTCCTTCGGCACCTGGCGGAAGAAGCCGTCGATCAGCCAGATGGTGAAAGGCACGTTGAGCGCGACATAGGCGAGGATCAGGCCGAAATGCGTGTCGATGATGCCGAGCCGCACATAGAGGAAGAACAGCGGCAGCGACAGCGCGATGCCCGGCACCGTGCGCGTCAGCATCAGTCCGAGGAAAACGCCGGATTTGCCGCGGAAGCGGTAACGCGCGAAGGCATAGCCGCCGGCCATGCCGATGGCGACCGCGATCACCGTCGAGGTCACGGAGATGATCAGCGAGTTGCGGAAATATTCGATGACCGGGATGCCGCCCTTGCCGATGCCTGAGAACATCGCGACATAGGCGTCGAACGAGATATCCTGCGGGATCCACACCGGCGGCTTGGCCATGATCTCGACCGTCGGCCGCAGCGACGACAGCACGATCCAGAGGCCGGGCAGGCAGATGGTCAGCATCGCCAGGAACAGGCCGACGCGATAGACGATACCAAAGAGCCGGCGCTTCAGGCGGGCGGAAGAATTCTCGTCCATTTTCACCACTCCGCCCTTCACCACTCAGCGCCGATCTGCGTGCGCGCCGCGGCGAGCTTATTGAAGAAATAGACGGTGAAGGCGATCGACAGCAGGATCGAGAAATAGGCCATGGCGTTGGCCATGCCCATGCGTCCGTCGCTGTAGGCGGTGCGGGCCACCAAAGTCCACAACAGCTCGGTGCGCCCCGCCGGCCCGCCATCGGTCATGATCTTGACGATGTCATAGGCGCGCGCGACGTCGAGCGAGCGGATGGTCATGGCGATGTAGGCGAATGGCATGACGAAAGGCCACGTCACATAGCGGAATGTCTGCCACGGCGTGCAGCCATCGACGCGCGCCGCCTCGATCGGCTCCTTGGGCATGGCGAGCAGCCCGGCGAGGATCAGGATGGCGAAGATCGCCGTCGAGGACCAGATCTCGGCAATCGAGATGGCGATGAAGGCGAGATGGCCCTCGATCAGCCAGGGGATGGCATCCCTGGTGATGCCAAGCGACTGCAGGGCGTTGTTCACCAGGCCGATATTGTCGTTGAACATGAACTTGAACTGGAAGCCGACGAGGATCGGCGAGAACATCATCGGAAACATCATCAGAGTGCGCAGTATGCGCTGCCCGCGCGTCGCCTTCTCGACCAGCATCGCCAGGCCGAGGCCAAGCAGCATTTCGAGATTGAGCGCGATCGTCAGCAGCAGAACCGTGCGCCCGAACGCCCACCAGAAATCGGTGTTGCCTAGGATCGAAAGATAGTTGCGGAAACCGACGAAGACGAAAAACGTCTCGGGCTTGGTCAGCCGGAACGGCGTGAAGCTGGAATAGAGCGAGAGCAGCAACGGCACCACGACGACCGCCGCCAGCACGATGATAGCCGGAAGCAGCAGCAGGAATGGCGCGGATGGCTTGAAGCCCTTCATCGGGGTCCTTTGGTGTCTGGCATGCAATGTTGGGCCGAGGCCCGACCCGGTGAACAGTACCGGCAAGACGCGATCGCCTCCCCCATTCACGATGGGAGAGGCGGCCTTTGGAGCATTGGTTAGAGTTTGCCGGCGTCCTGCAGGATCTGCGTCGCCTTGGCGGCGGCTTCATCCAGTGCCTGCTTGGAGGTCTTGTCGCCGAGGATCGCGGCCTGCAGCTCGGGATAGACGGCGTTCGAAATCTCGATCCACTCGGGCGTCTGCGGCACGGCAAAGGCGTGCTTGGCTTCTTCCTGGAAAGCCGACAGAACCTCCTTCTTGTAGGGATCGTTGGCCGCCTGCTGCAGGTCCCAGTCCCAGACCGCGCTGCGGGTCGGCAGCGGGCCGGCGGCGGCCTCGAACTTCTGGCTGTCCTCGTTGGTCAGCCACCACACCAGCGATGCGGCAGCCTCCTTGTTCGGGCAGTTCTCGGTCACCGAGAATCCATGGAAGCCCGACCAGCCGGTGCGTACTCCGGCGGAGCCTTTCGGCGCGACCTTGACGCCGACATTGCCGGCGACCTTCGACGACTTCGGATCGTTGAAGAAGCCTGCCCAGCCCGGCCAGTCCAAATTGATGGCGACGGTGCCGGAGGCAAAGCCCTGGCCGAGATCGTCCCAGAGATAGTTGGTGGTGCCGGCCGGAACGGCCTTGGCCTTGTAGAGGTTGACGAACCAGTCGAGTGCCCGGATGCCAGCCTCGGAATTGAAGACGGGCTTGCCGTCCTTGTCGAGATATTCGCCGCCCTCGGCGACAACCATCTCGTAGAAGCGGCCGTTGATCGCCTCTTCCTTGCCGGCGAATTGCGTGCCGTAGAAATTGGGCGGATTGGCGAAGAAGTCGGCCTGGTCGGTGACTTCCTTCCAGGTGTCCGGCGGCACCAGGTCATAGCCGTATTTCGCCTTGAACTTGGTCTTGTTGTCGGCGTTCTCGTACAGGCTCTTCTGGTAGTAGAGGGCCGAAACGTCGAACTGCGCGCGCGGCAGCATCTCCAGCTTGCCGTCGATGGTTGCCGCCTTGATGGTCGAGGGTACGAAGGCGTCGATCTCCGACTTCGGCAGCAGTTTGCTGAGGTCGGTGTAGAGGCCCGTATATTGCGGCGCGAACGAGGAATGGTTCCAGCCGACGCACCAATTGGTGCTGCCCGAGGCGATGTCGGACTTCAATTCCTTGTCGATGTCGAAGCCGTTCTTCTTGGTCAGGATGTTGACCTTGGCGCCCGTCGCCTTCTCCCATTCGGGTATGCGCTCGTAGAGCTTTTCATATTGCTGGCCGCCGATCAGCTTCACGTCGACGGTCACGCCCTCGAACTTGCCGGGCAGGTCGCCGGCAAGGGCTGCGCCTGCGCCTGACGCAAGCACCAATGCGCCGGCGCACACGCCGGAAAGCAGTCTGTTCATCGATATCCTCCCTGGGTGCGCCTCGGTGGCGCCCGCAACTCGTCACGTGACAAAAGATGCTACATTCATATACAAACAAAACATTCATACGTACGTCAAGGCGAAATTTGTTTCCGCCGGCTGCGTTCCTGCGTATATGAAGAGCTGAATTCACTGGAGGGATGAGCCATGGACGACAGCGAAGACGAGCGCTACCGCGCGCCGGCGCTCGACAAGGGGCTCGACATCCTCGAACTGCTGGCCGGCGTCGACGGAGGCCTGACCCAGGCCGAAATCGCCAAGAAGCTCGACCGCAGCCCCAATGAATTCTACCGCATGCTGGACCGGCTGGTGCGGCGCGGCTACGTCACGCGGCTCGATGGCGACCGCTATTCGCTGACACTGAAGCTGTTTGGCCTGGCCCAGTTGCACGCGCCGGTGCGGCGGTTGGTTTCCTATGCGACGCCGCTGATGCGCGAGCTTGCCGAGACCTCGCAACAGGCCAACCAACTCGTTGTTTTTGATCGCGGTTCCGCCGTGGTGATCGGCCAGCAGGAAGCGCCGAATTACTGGGGCATCTCGATCCGCGTCGGTTCCCACATCAGCCTGTTCGACACCGGTTCAGGCCACGTCCTGCTCGCCTTCCGTTCGCCGGAAGAGCGCCAGATGATGATTTCCGAGCACGTCCGCAGCACTGACAAGACGGCGCAGCCGGCCGAGTTCTTCGCCCGTCTCGACCAGATCCGCGACCGCGGCTACGAGATGATGGCTTCCATGCAGACGGCAGGCGTCTTCAACCTCTCGGCCCCGGTGCGCGGTTCCGACGGCAAGGCCATCGCGGCGCTATCCATCCCCTACATCACGGTGGTCAATGCGCCGTCCGCGCCCGATATCACACGGACCATCGAGCTGTTGCTGGCAACCTGCGAAAAGCTGTCGCATCTGGCCGGGTCGGCTGTCGGCTCAGCGGCGTGAATTCTTATTTGAATGAAGAATTCCTCCGTGAGATGATCTGAAAAAAGCTATCGGAGGAGCCTCGCCATGATCATCGACACCCATCTGCATCTCATCGATCGCTCGGCCCTGCGCTATCCCTGGCTTGCCGGCGTGCCGGCGCTGAACCGCGATTTCTCCTATGAGGAATATGCGGTGGAGGCCCAGCGTGTCGGTGTCGGGCGCGTGCTGCATATGGAGGTCGATGTCGATCCGGCCGACATAGAGGCGGAAACCGCCCGTGTCGAAGGCCTGTCGCGGCAGTCCGGCAGCATGTTGGCCGGGGTGATCGCATCCTGCCGACCGGAAGAGGGTGACTTTCCTGCCTATCTCGAACGCCAGCGTGCGAACCCCTTCGTCAAGGGTTTCCGCCGCGTCCTTCACGTCGTGCCGGATGAGCTTTCGGAAGGGGCATTGTTCCGCGACAACATCAAGCGGCTTGGCGGCACCGGCCTGACCTTCGACCTCGTCGTGCTGCCGCACCAGATCCCCAGGGCGATCGCGCTCGCCGATCTGGCTCCCGATGTCCAGTTCGTGCTCGATCATTGCGGCGTCCCCGACATCAAGGGCAACGCCGAGCATCCCTGGCGCGAACATATGAGCGAGATCGCGCGGCGTCCGAACGTCATGGCCAAGGTTTCAGGCGTGGTCGCCTATGCCGATCCCGGCAGTTGGACCGTTGAGACGCTGCGGCCTTATGTCGAACACACGATCGGTGCGTTTGGCTGGGACCGTGTCGTCTGGGGCAGCGACTGGCCGGTCTGCACGCTTGGCGGGGGTCTGTCGACCTGGGTGGCGGCGACCCATGCGCTGCTTTCGGGCTGCGGCATTTCGGAGCGCGACGGGCTGCTGTCGGGCAATGCCCGCAGGCTATGGCGGTTGAAGTAACGATGCAGTTCAGGTCCCTCAGGTGGGCGCCTGGGTACTGGCCCGGAACAGGCTGATGAGATCGGCGACGACCTGGCCGGCCGGATGGCCGGAGGTCAGCCCGGAATTGATGCGGTCGGACGCCGCCTGCTGGAACGCCATGTAGCCGTCATGGCGCGGCCGCACCCAGGCGCCCTCCAGCGTTGCGCGCGTGTCCCGATAGAAGCTGCCGGTCGCTTCATTGACAGCCTGGTCCTCCCAGGCAGCCGCGTGGCCCGGCTGGCCGCCGGCGGCGGCATAGATGCCGCGCTGGACATCGCAGCTGGCGACCCAATAGGCGAAATCGATCGCCGCCTCTTTAGCCTCAGAGAAATCTGAAACGGCTATGCCCGTGCCGCCGAGTGCCGAGCCGATCGGACCATCGGAACCAATGACCGGGATGTCGGCAAAGGCCAGCCTGTTCGCGCGAAAACCCGACGCCGCATAAGAGACATAGCCGTAGATCAGCGGTGCGCAGACAATGCGGGAGCCGGCCTCCGCCATGCGCTCCGAAACGGCGATCGGGTCCATGTCGAAACAGGCCGGGTCGAGCAGCGCCGCGATCTCGCGCATCCTCTCGAAGACTTCGCTGCCTGTCTCGATAGCGATGAGATCGTGGGACGGGTCGGTCCCGCAAGGACGTCCGAGGTTGCCGGCCAGCGTGTAGAAGGTCATCAGGCAATGCGGTGGCCGCAGCGGCAGCAGCACACGGCCCTGGCGGGCGAGATCGAACACCTCGCCCCACGTCGCTGCCGGCGCATCGAGCGCATCCGGCCGCCAGGCCTGCACCTGCGCCGCCGCGTCGATCGGAAACGCCCATTGCCGGCCTTGCCAGCTGTAGCTCGGATAGGACTGGCCGACGCTGCCGGAGGCGAGCGCCGCGCGCTCGGCCTCGCGGCCGGCGACATCGAGCGGTTCAAGGCAGCGCTCCGCCGTGATCTGGCCGACATGCGGATGGTCGATGACGATCAAATCATAGGCCCGCGCCAATTCCTCGACCGGGAAAGATTCGAAATCCTGCAGCGAGCGCTTGTCCCATTCGACGGCAACGCCGGTTTTCTGCTCCCACCGGGATGAACACGCGACCATCGGATCGTAGCCGCGCGGGTGGCTCCAGGTCATGCCCTTGAGTTTATGCACGCTCACAGATCGAACTCCGCGCGGATTTTCGCACTGTGTTCGCCGATGCGCGGCGCCGCGCGGTCGACCTTGGCTCTGATCCCATCGACCCTGAGCGGCGAACTGGTGGTGAGGATGGAAACATCATCCTCGCGCGTCACCGTCTGCAGCATGTCGAGCGACTGGAAGCCTTCGCTTGCCAGCATCTCGGGCCAGGTCAGCACCTTGGCGCACCAGATGTCGGCTGGTTCGAGGATATCAAGCCATTCGTCGATGGTCTTGGTGGCAATTCTCCGCGCGATGATTGCCTTGATGTCGTCGCGCGCGGTGAACCACGATGCCGGTCTGTCGCGATAGGGGGCCAGTTCTCCGAGCGACAAAAGGTCGGCCAGCTTGGGGATCGGCGTCATGGCGATGGCGAGGTAGCCATCCTTGGCCGGATAGACGCCGTAAGGCGCCGACAGATAGGCATGCGCGCTGCGGAAACTTGAGCGTCTGGGCAGGCGGCGGCCGTCATTGAGATGCGTGGTCAGCACCTCGAACTGGAAGTCGACCAGCGCTTCCAACAAGCTGGTTTCGATATGGCTTCCCTGGCCGGTGATGCCGCGCCGAACCAACGCGGCCAATATGCCTTGCGCGCAGGCCGCGCCCGCCAGCATGTCGCCGATGGCGAGGCCGAACGGCACCGGCCCCTGGTCCTCGTCGCCGTTCAGCCACATCACGCCGGAGCGCGACTGCGCCAGCAGGTCCTGGCCGGGCCGCTTGACCCAGGGACCTTCCTCGCCATAGCCGCTGATCGAGGCATAGACCAGGCGCGGATTGATCTGGCGGACGGCCTCGTAGTCGAGGCCGAGCCGTTCGATGACACCCGGCCGGAAATTCTGAATCAGCACATCGGCCTTGGCCAGCAGCCCGCGCAATGCCTTGAGGTCCGCCTCGTTCTTCAAATCGATGGCCAGGCTTTCCTTGGCCCGGTTGATGGCATGGAAGATGGTGGAATCGCCGCCGATCTCGGTGTCGCTGAGATAGAGCCGGCGCGACAGGTCGCCCCCGTCAGGACGTTCGATCTTGATGACGCGGGCGCCGAGATCGAGCAGCCTGAGCGAGCAGTACGGCCCGGACAGGAACTGGCTCATGTCGACGACGACGAGGCCGGCAAGCGGCAATTCGGCTGCTGCCGGCATCTTCATTTCTCCGTCTTGCCGACGAAATCGGCAGGGTTGCGGTATTTCACCGTCTGCAAATGCTCGCAATACAAAACGAGTTCGCCTTCACCCTTGAAGACCTCGTAGCTGGCGCGGATCAGCCCCATCTCCTTGTAGCGGGGCTTTTTGTCGAGGTTGGAGCGGATCGAATA
Source organism: Mesorhizobium sp. M8A.F.Ca.ET.218.01.1.1 (assembly GCF_004791165.1). GTDB lineage: Bacteria > Pseudomonadota > Alphaproteobacteria > Rhizobiales > Rhizobiaceae > Mesorhizobium. Next base: position 158,303 of record NZ_SRUZ01000005.1, read on the forward strand.
AATCGTGTCACCAATGAAGACGGGCTTTATGAAGCGCAGCTTGTCGTAGCCATAGGAGAAGGCGTTGACACAGTTGGTGGCGACCAGCCCGAGGCCCGCCGAGAAGACGAACGCGCCGGCAATCAGCCGTTTGCCGAAAATGCCCTCGCTCTCGGCAAACATCTGGTCCTGCACATAGGGGTGGATGTCGAGGACCAGTGTGTTGAAGAGGTGGCTGTCGCCCTCGGCCATGGTGCGGCGCAACGAGCGGATTTTCTGGCCGACCGGCCAGTCCTCGTAGAACCAGTTCTCGGCGTTCCACACCGGCAGGGCGGCATGATCGGCAGGCATGTTCGCAGGGTGCGTCGAGGCAACGCCGACGGTTGGCGCGAAATCGTTCATGGCGCAATCCACCGATCTCGCGAGAACGCCCGGTCTATCATTCGAGCACGCATCAAGGCGCCTGACTGCACGACGTCTCCTCCCGTCAATCTTCTTTTGTAAATACTATTTTCACATATGGGGTTGCGTTGCAAGCGAGGACAGGCGAAATTTTGACCGGTTTTGGCGCGCGGCAGCGCGGGCAGGCAGGAGGAAATCATGCGCGGTGTCTGGAATGCCTGTCTGGTGTTTGTCGGCAGTCTGAACCGCGAGGCGCCGTATTTTCAGGGCGCCCGCGGTGTTGGTCTTGGTGTTTACAGTTTTGATGAAAGGACGCTGGCTGTTCAAAAGCTGGCTGAGACCAACGACATCGACAACCCGAGCTTCCTGTCCGTCACCCCCGATGGTTCGCGCCTCTATGCCAACTCGGAAGTGTCTACCTGGCGGGAGGGAACTGTCTCCGCCTACAGCTTCGATCGGGCCTCGAACAGGCTGAGCTATCTGAACAAGCAGCCCGCCCTTGGCAGCATCACCGCCCACAACAGCATTACCCGTGACGGGACGAAACTCCTGGTTGCCAACTATGGCGCCGGGCAGGGTGGCCCGGATCGGGCGGTGGCGATCTATGCTTTTGACAAGGACGGTGCGCTGTCCGCGCCGCTGGCCAGCGTGTCGCACAAGGGCACCGGAACGAATGCGGCGCGGCAGGAGCGGTCGCATGCGCACAGCGTCAACGAAACCATTGCCGGTGGAACGGCAATCGTCGCCGACCTCGGCATCGACCGGCTGGTCTCCTACCGGATCGGTCAGGACGGGGGTCTGGTGAAGCTCGCCGAATCCGCACTGCCAGCGGGTGCCGGTCCGCGTCACATCGCCCTGCACCCGAACGGCCGCTTCGTCTTTGTCATGAACGAGTTGGATTCGACGATTGTCTCGATGGCACTCGACAATGCGACCGGCAGGTTGTCGATCATCGACATCAAGCCGGCGGTGCCGGACGAGGCGCGTGAGACCAACCACTGCGCCGATATCCAGATCTCGCCGGATGGCCGTTTTGTCTATGGCGGCAACCGCGGCCACGACAGCATCGTCATCATGGCGGTCGATCAGGAGACCGGCGGCTTGCGCCTTGTCGGCTATGTTCCTTGCGGGGGTGCCACGCCGCGCAACCTTGCGCTGACACCGTCGGGCGGTCATCTGTTCTCGGCCAACCAGAACGCCGACCGCATCTCGATCTTTGCCCGCGATGCCAGCACCGGCATGCTGACCGAAACCGGACGCGCCATCGAGATCGGCACGCCGATGTGCGTCAAGATCGTGGGTTGATCGCCAGCAGGCTCGCCGGACTCAAGCCTCTTGTATTGCCGAGAGCTTCCAGGTCGAGCCATTCTGGCGCGTGAACGTCCACAACTCTGTCGCCTCTGTCGGATGATCCTCGTCACCGTCGACGACCTTGCCGCTCGCCCGTTCGCGCGTCACGTCGCGAGACTCGTAGCGCAATGCGGCCGTGGCGTAGTCGCGGTCATCCTCGCGCCAGCTTTCCGCGATGTCGGCCTGCAGCAGGGTGACATCGGACACTTCGTTTCTGAGACCTTTCTGGGCATTGTCGGCCAGTTCTTCCGACAGATAGGACACCATCTCGGGCGTCACCGACCGGCGCAATGCGGCATGGTCTTCGCGGCCGAATGCTTCCTGGACCTCGGTCAACAACTGCTGGAAGGCGTCGAGGTCCGTCTGGGCCAGCGTGATCTCCTCGGATCCGGTGGCCTCATGGCCTCCGCCCGAACCGCCGCCAAAGCCGGGAATCGTGAAGGAACCCCCGGTTCCGGTCTCCTTCTGTGCCGTTGCGCGGTTCTCGAACCGCGAAGCCTGGGCATTGCCCATGCCGGCGAGCGCGGGCGCGGGACCACGCGCAGATTGCGACCGGAAGAACCGGATGGCCAGCATGATGGCGCCACCGATGAGCAGGGCCTGGAGCAGGAATCCGAACATGCCGGCGAGGCCGCCGAAGCCCTGGCCCACGAGCAGTCCGATCAGGCCGCCGAGCAGCAGGCCGCGCATCATCGTTCCGCCGAAGCCGCTCATGAAGCCGGGCCTCTGCGGGCCGGCCTGCGGCTGCCGGGCAGCATTGTTGACCCCGGTGTTGGGTGTCATCGAACGCTCGACCGGCGCGGTCGGCGCCGGCGCGGTCCTGGTCGGCGGTGCCGACTGGAAGGTGCGCGTGCCGCGACTGCCGAAGCTGCCGCCGCGCCGCGCCTCGGCATGATCGATCGCGACCATGGAGAAGGCGAGGAACAGTCCAGCGAAGAGGGCGGCAAATCGGCTTGTGCGGGAAGTCATCGGGGTGACCTTTATCGATGTGGTTTCGGAAATTTCAGCAAAACGTCGGCCGGGTGGCGGGCGTCATGCGATCAGTCGAACAACTCTTCGAAGAACGACTTCTTCCGCTTCGGATAGCGTTGGCCATGCGAGCGGGAATAGTCGTCATCGCGGTCCCGGCCATGGTGCGGCTGGGAGAATGCTGCCGGCTGTGGTTGCGGCGCGGGCGGCGCATCCCTGCCGGAGCGCTCGATGATCTTGTCGAGTTCGCCACGATCGAGCCAGACGCCGCGGCACTGCGGACAATAGTCGATCTCGATCCCCTGGCGTTCGCTCATTACGAGCGCGACGCGGCAGGAGGGGCAAACCATACCAAGCAGAGATGATGTCATCAGGGGCTCCGAACCAATGAAGGAATGAGCCCGCTCGACCGAAAAGAATGGAAAGGGGCCCGTTATAGCGGTCCGACATCACGGTCGCCGAAAAGCGACAGTCAGAGGGGCCCGGCCCGCATTCGGGATTTAGGAATGCGGGGCGGCGCCTTCAAGGGGTAATATTGCCGGTGAGAATGATTGCTGCTCAAACCGTCATGACGATCTTGCCGAACTGCTCGTTCGATTCGAGATAGGAATGCGCCTCGACGATCTGGTCGAAGGGAAACGTTCTGTCGATGATCGGCCTCAGCGTGCCGTCCTCAAGCCCTTGGAGGATGAACGCCTTGGCACCCTCCAACTTCTCCGGATTTCCGGTGATCTCGTGGACGAGATAACCGTGCAACGTCAGTGTCTTTCCTAGCACCGCAGGCAACGGGAACGGCGTCGGCTCGCGGCTGAGGCCACCGTATTCGATCAAAATGCCGCCCGGCGACATGGACGCGGTCAACGGCTCGAAGATCGGCCCGGCGATCGGATCGAACACGACGCGTACGCCTTGCGGCCCGGCGATCTGGCCCAGTCTTTCCGCCAGTTCCTCTTCCTCGAGCACCACCACATACGCTGCGCCGGCGTCGAGAAGTGCTTGCCTCTTCGCTGACGTCCGCGTCACCGCGATCGCTGTCGCACCAACCCTGTTGGCAATCTGGATCGCGGCGAGCCCGACGCTGCTGGAGGCGGCGGTAATGACGACGAAGTCTTGTCCACCCAGCTTGGCGATCTCGATCAACGCACCATAGGCGGTGAGGTACGGCATCCAGATCGCCGCTGCCGTCCCCCAGTCGAGGGACGGCGGGTGTTTGACGATGAGCCCGGCGGGAAAGGTGACAAGCTCGCCATAAGCCGGCCAGCGAACCATCGATTGCGGCGGGATGACACTGACGGCATCGCCGGGGCTCAGCCCGGTCACGCCTTCGCCAATTGTCTCGATGACGCCTGCCGCTTCCAGCCCAAGCCCGGAGGGAAGCACGGGTGTCTCGATATAGCTGCCCGCGCGCAGCAGCGCCTCGGCGCGGTTGAGGCCGAGTGCCTTGACGCGGATTTGAACCTCATCCTGGCCCGGCCGGGGAAGATCGACCTCCTCGATGCGCAGGACCTCGGGACCACCATGCTGGTGGAAGCGGACGATACGGGTCATTTTGCTCACTCCAAATTATCTGAACCGAATGAGCTATGAGGCGAAGCCCGTTGGCGATAAATGGCTGTTTGGATTGTGCAGTAGAAACCAGGAGTTTCGAAAATGGATAGGCTTGAAAGCATGGCCGTGTTCGTCAGGGCCGTTGATCTCGGCTCGTTCGCGGCGGCGGCCACCGTGCTCGATCTATCCGGACCGATGGTCGGCAAGCATGTCCGGTTTCTTGAAGACAGGCTTGGCGTGCGTCTCATCAACCGGACCACGCGCCGCCAGAGCCTGACCGATTTCGGCCGCGCCTATTATGAGCGGTGCCGGCTGGTGCTGGCCGAGGCCGAAGCCGCCGACGCGCTTGCTGCTGATCAGCTCTCGGAACCGCGGGGAAAATTGCGCGTCACCATGCCGGCGCATTTCGGCCGCCACTGCGTGACCCCTCTATTGCTGCAATTGGCGCGGCGGTATCCGATGCTGGAGCTCGACCTGTCGCTGAGCGACCGCTTCGCCGATCTCGCCGAGGATGGCTACGACCTCGCCATTCGGACCGGTGAACTGGACGACACGGCCGGCGTGATTGCGCGCCGCGTTGCACGCCAGGACATGGTCGTCTGTGCCGCGCCTTCCTATCTGGAAATTCATGGCGAACCACGGCGGATCGAGGACCTCGCCGGTCATCAGGCGATTGTCTACCGCCGGCTCGGCATGATCGCTCAGCCCTGGCTGTTTCCGCGCGAGGGACAAGCCGCGCTCGAACTCATGCCAAACGGCCGGCTGCGGCTCGACGATCTCGATGCCATCGCCGATGCCGCCGTCGGCGGCATGGGCCTCGCGTGGCTGCCTCATTGGCTGGTTCGCGAACGAATCCAGGCCGGCGCGCTGGTGGCACTATTGCCGGACCAGCCGCGCTATCCCTACGACTGTCATGCGCTCTGGCTGCAGACGCCGCATCTGCCGCTCAAGGTCCGGCTGGCCGTCGACGCATTGGCGGCCGGCTTGCCGAAAATGATGGCGTGATCGCCAGCAGACGACTAGCCCTCTTTGAGGCGTCGCGTTCCGGTGCCATATGAAGATGGCTGGCGGAATGCGCGCATCGCAGGAGAGACGGTTGATGACCAAGGGTTCGGATCTGTTCGTGGCTGCCCTCGAGAATGAAGGGGTCGATCGGATTTTCGGCATTCCGGGCGAAGAGAATCTCGACATCGTCGAGTCCATCCGCGGCTCGTCGATCCAGCTCATCCTGACCCGCCACGAGCAGGCGGCCGCTTTCATGGCCGCCACCTATGGCAGGCTCACCGGCAAGCCGGGTGTGTGCATCACCACGCTTGGCCCCGGCGCGCTCAACCTGACGACCGGTGCGGCCTATGCGCTGCTCGGCGCCATGCCGATGATCATGCTCACCGGCCAGAAGGGCATCCTGTCGTCGCGGCAGGCGCGCTTCCAGATCGTCGACATCGTCGCGGCGATGAAGCCGCTGACCAAGCTGTCGCGCCAGATCGTCTCGCCCAGGATGATCCCTTCGCTGGTGCGCGAAGCTTTCCGCGTCGCGCAGGAGGAGCGCCCCGGCCCCGTGCATCTGGAGCTGCCGGAAGACATCGCGGCGGCGCAGTGCGAGCCGGTCGCGCTGGTGCCGACACACCCGGTCGACCTCCCCATAGCCAGCGCGGACGCGCTCGATCGCGCCGCCCGCATGATCATCGAGGCCAAGCGTCCGCTGCTGATGTTCGGCGCGGCGGCGTCGCGCCCGCGCGTCACCCCTGACATCGCCCAATTCGTGCTGCGCACGCAGATCCCCTACTTCACCACTCAGATGGGCAAGGGCACCGTGCCCGGCGGCACCGAACTCTACATGGGAACGGCGGCACTCTCGGAACGCGACTATGTGCACGAAGCCATCGAGCAGGCCGATCTGATCATCACCATCGGCCACGACACGGTCGAGAAACCGCCCTTCATCATGGGCGCCAACGGACCGAAGGTCATCCATGTCGGCTACCACTCAGCCGACGTCGAGCAGGTCTATTTTCCGCAGGCCGAGATCGTCGGCGACCTCGGTCCGTCGCTGGCGCTGCTGGCGGACCGCGTCGAAGGCAAGATCCACAACGCGCAAGCTCTGCTGCCGCTGCGCGAAGGCATTCTGAGCCGCATCGCCGCGCGCGCCACCGAAGACCGCTTCACGCCACAGCGCATCGTGCACGACGTGCGCGCCGTGATGCCGGCCGAGGGGATCCTCGCGCTCGACAACGGCATGTACAAGATCTGGTTCGCGCGCAACTACCGCACGCGCATGGCAAACACGCTGCTGCTCGACAATGCGCTCGCCACCATGGGCGCTGGCCTGCCGTCGGCGATGATGGCGGCTTTGCTCTATCCCCAGCGCCGTGTCATGGCCATTTGCGGCGACGGCGGCTTCATGATGAACAGCCAGGAATTGGAGACCGCCGTCAGGCTCAAGCTCAACCTCGTCGTCCTGCTGCTCGAAGACCACGCCTATGGCATGATCCGCTGGAAGCAGGCGGTCGACGAATTCCCGGATTTCGGCATGACCTTCGGCAATCCCGACTTCGTCAAATACGCCGAAGCCTATGGCGCCAAGGGGACCAGGGTCGGCGCGATCGCCGACCTGCAACCGACGCTGGAACAGGCCTTCACCGGCGGCGGGGTGCACCTCGTCGTCGTGCCTATCGACTACTCCGAAAACACCAGGGTGCTTGTCAATGAATTGCGCGAGCGCCTGCCAGCGCCAAAGGCGAGCTGACGGCAGCGGCAACACCGCCGTCAGGATCGGTTGAGGCCTACAGCTTGCAGTAAGGCGTCACCGGCGCGATGGTGCCGAAATCCTTGGCGATCTCGTAGCCGATGCCGTCCGCCGCCGCCTTGCCGACATAGGAATGGCAAAGCGTGTGGTTGTTCGAGGCATCGACGCGGATCTTGCCTTGCGGTGCGTCGAACTCGATCGTCGGCAGCGCCTTCAGCACATCGTCGTCCTTCAGCGAGCCCGCTTTCTCGGCGGCCAGAGCGTAGAGATGCAGGCCGTTGTAGCCGGCTTCGCCGATGCCGTTGACCATCTTCTCCTGGCCGAACTTTTCGCGGAAGCTCGCGATGAACTTCTTGTTGACCGGATTGTCGAGCGCCATCCAGTAGGGCTGCGGCGCGTAGGTGCCGGCGGCGACACCGGGCGGCAGCGCGTCCTTGTTGAAGACCTCGTCGAGCGGCGCGATCAGCGGCTGCTTGATGTCGAAGCTGCGGTACTGCTTGAGCTGGGTGACGGCGTCGTTGCCGACCACCATCGACCAGACGACATCGGGCTTCAGAGACTTGATCTTCTGGAACGCCGGGCCGAAATCGGTGGTACCGAACGGATAGTAGTCGGCGCCGATGATCTTGCCGCCGGCCTTTTCGTAAGCCAAGGTGATCGCCTCGGTCATCTTCTGCGGCCAGGCATAGTCGGAGGCCATGATGTAAATCGTCTTGCCGAGGTTGTCGGCCACCCATGGCATCATCGGGTCGACCTGCTGCATCGGGATCGGGCCGGTGGCGACGAAGTAGCGGTTGCATTCGCCACCTTCGAAATTGGTCGGGTAGAAGAACAGCTTCTTGGCTTTCGCGGTCACCGACAGCGTGGCGCTGCGCTCGGGCGAGATGATCGTGCCCATGATCACGTCGACCTTGTCCTCGTTGAGAAGCTTGCGCGCCTTGTCGATCGACCCCTTCGTCGTGGTCTGGTTGTCTTCGATGAAGAGCTCGACCTGGCGGCCGCCGATGCCGTTGGCGGCGTTGAGCTCTGCGGCGGCGAGCTTGTAGCAATTGAGCAGCGTCTCGCCGAGGATCGCCTGCAGCCCGGTGATCGGGATCGACAGTCCGACCTTGACCGTATCGGCTGCGCGCAGGATCGACGGCGTGCCGACCATGGCGAAGGCGGCTGCGGCGCCGCCGGATTTCAGGATAGTTCTTCTGCTTATCATTGTAGTGTTCCCTTCCAATCCCAGGCGCGCCCCATGCACGCCTTACAAAGCCAGGAGATCCTTCAGCAGGGTCTCGTCGGCGAATGCTTCGCGCGTGCCCTCGTGCACGATCCTGCCCTTCTCCATCACCAGGCAGCGGTCCGCCGCCTTGAGAACGAGATCGAGATTCTGCTCGACCAGAACGATCGCGATGCCGCGCTCGCGGGCGATGCGCGGCACAAGCTCGGCGATCGACTGCACGATGTTGGGCTGAATGCCTTCCGAGGGCTCGTCGAGCAGCAGCACCGACGGCAGGCCGCACAGCGCCCGCCCGATCGCCAGCATCTGCTGCTGACCGCCCGAGAGCGTGCCGGCGATTTGCGCCTCGCGTTCGCGCAGGATCGGAAAGTAGCCGAAAATGTCGGCCGGAATGCCGCCGTCGCCGCGGTCCCTGGCGGCGCGGGTGCCGACCTCCAGGTTCTGCCGCACGGTGAGCTGGTTGAAGATGCCACGCCCCTGCGGCACATGCGCGATGCCCGCCCGCGCCCGGCGGAAGGCCGGCGCGTTGGTCAGATCCTGGTCGCCGAGAACCACCGCGCCGCCGCTCGCCTTCAAGGCGCCGGCGATGACGCGCAGCAGCGTCGTCTTGCCGGCGCCGTTGCGGCCAAGCAGGCCGACGACTTCGCCCGGTGCCACGCTCATATCGATGCCGTTCAGCACCGGAAGCAGGCCGTAGCCGGCGGAGACGGCAAGTGTCCGCAGCATCGTCAGCGCCTCCCCAGATAGACGTCGCGGACCATCTCGTCGGCCTCGATGTCGTGGAAGGGACCGCTGCGCAGCCGGCGCCCCTGATGCAGCACCAGCGTCTCGCAGTTCAGCGCCCGCACGAAGCGGATGTCGTGCTCGACGGCGACGATAGAAAACTCACCCTTCAGGCGCAGCAGCATTTCGGCTGTGGCAAGCGTCTCCTGCGGCGTCATGCCGGCGGTCGGCTCGTCGAGCAGCAGCAGCCGTGGCTCGATCGCCAGCGCCATGCCGATTTCCAGCCATTGCTTCTGGCCATGCGCGAGTTCGCCGGCCAATGTCGCCGCCCGATTGGTCAGCGCGATCAGCTCCATCAACTCGCTGATCGGGCGAGCCGGCGAGGGGGCGCCCCACCGTGCGACCTTGAGATTGTCCTCAACCGAGAGGCTGGGGAAAACCGACGGAATCTGGAACTTGCGGGCGATGCCGAGCCGGGCGATGCGGTGCAGCGGCAGGCCGGCAATGTCGTGGCCGAGGAAACGGACGCTGCCGCTGGTTGGGCGAAGTGTGCCGGTCAGCACGTTGAGGAATGTGCTCTTGCCGGCGCCGTTCGGCCCGATGATGCAGCACAGCTCCTTGTCGCGCACCATCAGGTTCAATCCTTCCAGCGCTTGCAGGCCGCCAAAGCGGATGCCGACATTTTCGGCCTGGAGCAGGACGTCGCTCATCGCGCGTGCCTCCGGCCTTTGAACAGGCTCTTCAGCCGCGCGTAGATCGACAGGATGCCGTCCGGCAGCACAAAGACGATGATGACGAAGACGCAGCCGAGCAGCAGCGGCCACAGGCTCGGATTGAAGCTGCTGATGGTCTGCTGCGCGCGCTGGATGGCGATGGCGCCCAGGACCGGGCCAAGCAGCGTGCCGCGCCCGCCGACTGCCACCCAGACGATGACTTCCGTCGACAGAAGCAGCCCGGAGAGATCTGGCGCCACAAGCCCCGCCATGCAGACATAGAGCGCGCCGGCAAGACCGGCGATCGCCGCGGACAGGACGAAAGTGACAAGCAGCCGCAAGGGTGCATTGTGACCAAGTGCTGCCGCCCGGACCTCATTGTCCTGGATTGCGGTCAGCACGGTGCCCCAGCGGCCACGGCTGATCGACCACAGCACCAGCACGGCCACAGCGGCGATGGCCGCGACGAAGATATAGCTCGGCAGGTCCTGGCTGAGATCGACATGCATCCCGCCAAGATCGAATGCGATCGGCGGGATGCCGATCAGGCCGCTGTCGCCGCCGGTGACTGAGCTCCAGGAGATCGCGGCCTGCTGACAGATGACACCCATGGCGAGCGTGACGATGGTGAAATAGCTGCCGCGGATGCCGCCGAAGAACAGGAAGTAGCCGATGATGGCCGCGACGAAGGCCGCACCCGTGACCGCGCCTATGATGCCGAGCACGCTGCCGACAGGAATGGCGTCGTTGAGCGTGACCAGCGCCATGATGTAGCCGCCAATGCCGAAGAAGGCGGCGTGGCCGAAGCACAATATGCCGGTACGGCCCCAGAAGAAGTCGAGGCTGGCGGCGAACAGGCCGAAGATCAGCGCATCGCGGATCACTGTCAGCTGGTAGCCGTCGGCAAAGAAGGGATAGATGACGGCGAGTGCGGCGCAGACGGCAAAGACCAGCAGCCAGTTGCGGTCCCGGGCGATCATCGCGACGCTCCGTTGAACAGGCCGTTTGGCCGCAGCCGCACGGCAACGATGGCCGCGAGCAGCACGATCGCCTGCGCCAGAGATGGCGAGATCTGGTAGTTGAGGATGCTGGTCAGCCCGCCGACGAAGACGCTGCCGGCGACGAGGCCGCCGATCGAGCCGACACCGCCGACGATGACGACGAAGAAGGCGTTGGCGAGATAGTTCACCCCCATCTGCGGCAGTACGATCGCCAGCGGCGCGACCAACCCGCCGGCCAGGCCCGCGATTGCCGCGCCGAAGGTGAAGGCGATGGCGTAGGTGCGGCGCGTGTTGATGCCGACCCCCTCGGCCATTTCCCGGTTCTGGATGACGGTGCGGATGTCGAGCCCGAAGGACGTCCGGCTGATCAGCAGGACCACGCCGAGCAAAGTCAGCATGGCGATGCCGATCAGGATCAGCCGGTAGGCCGGATAGACGGTGAAGAACAGGTCGAACGTACCCTCGATCGGCGGCGTCACCGGCTTGGCGCCAAGCCCGAAGGTCAGCTCCAGCCCTTGCTGCAGGATCAGGCTGACACCCCAGGTGGCAAGCACGGTCGAGACCGGCCGCGAATAGAGATGGCGGATGATGGCGAACTCCAGGATGCAGCCGACCACCGCGCCGGCTATCGGGGCAGCAAGCAGCCCCAGCCAGAAGGAGCCGCCGATGCTCTGGACGAAATAGACCGCGAAGGCACCGACAGTGACGAACTCGCCATGCGCCAGATTGGTCACGTTCATCAGGCCGAAGCTGATCGCCAGCCCGAGCCCGACCAGCATCAGGATGCTGATCAGCGTCAGCGCGTTGAGCAGCGTGGTGACGACAAAGTCCATCGCGTCAGGCTGCGCTGGCGAGGCGTTGGCGCAGGCCCGCGAGCAGGCCCTCGGCGGCGTCGATCACCTGAGCCTGGTGTGGTTGCAACTCCTGGCCGGCCCATTCGTCAATATGGTCCGACAGGGGATCGACCACTTCGGTGCGATGGTTGGCCAAGGTTTCGATGACGGCGTGGCCACAGAACGGCACGTAGCCTTCGGAGTAGCCGCCTTCATGCGTCATCATCAGGCGCCCGTTCGAGACCTCGGCGGCCAGGGCCACCATGCGCGCGGCAAGGCGCCGGAAACATTCGCTGTTGAGCATCATGCGGCCGAGCGGGTCGAAGCCCGACGCATCGAAGCCGGAGGCGACGATGACAAGGTCCGGTTTATAGGCGCGCAGCGCAGGGGCGACGACGCGGTCGAAGCTCGCTTCATAGGCGCCGGTGCCGCTGCCGGCCGGCAGCGGGATGTTGATGTTGTAGCCTTCGCCTTCGCCCTTGCCGTTGTCGGCCAGCGCGCCGCGCCCGGTCGGATAGAGGTTGTCCTGGTGCAGGGAAATCGTCAGCACAGACGGGTCGGAATAAAACACTGTCTCGGTGCCGTTACCATGATGCACGTCCCAGTCGACCACCGCGGCGCGGCCGAGCAGGCCTTCATGCTGCAGCCGGCGCACCGACACGCCGATGTTGGAGAACAGGCAGTTGCCCATGGCCTGATCGGGTTCGGCATGGTGCCCTGGGGGACGCGCCAGCGCATAGGAATTGTCGACGCGGCCGGTCAGCACCGCGCGCATCGCCGCATAGGTGGTACCGGCGGACAGCAGGGCAATATCGAAGCTGTTGAGGCCGATCGGCGCTTGCGGCCCGGCGAAACCGGAACCGCGCTCGCTGAGCATGCGGATATCGTCGATATGGCGCTGGGTGTGCACGCGCAGCAGGTCCTCGACCGTCACTGGCTCGGCGATGATCGGCACCAGATGGCGCGACAGGCCACTCACCTGGATAAGGTTGTTCAGCCGGCGCTTCGAGCCAGGCGATTCCAGATGCCGGCCAGGCTCCACGAAACGGCCGGGCGGTATCATGTCGGCGCTGGAGCCGGTATCATGCCACATCAGCTGTTCGTGAAAGACGTAGCCTGTCGCCATCCGCGGCATCCTCCGAAAACCAGATGACGCTAGCAGGCTAACAATCGCCTGGCCCGACCCTAAAGAGGGGGCCATGTCTGCAATCTATGCCCCTCCTTTCGGAGGGGTGCGGACGTTTGTGGCGGCCTGCGCGGCGCGCACGGCCTGGACGCGGTTGGATACCGAGAGCTTGCCGAAAATGTTCTTCAAATGCCACTTCACCGTCGTTTCGCTCACCGACAGCGCAACGGCGATATCGCGGTTGGACATGCCTTCCGACAAGCAGTGCAGCAGCTCGGACTCGCGCTGGGTGAGCTGTTCCTTCTCGGCAACCGGGATGGCCGGCTTGCGCGTCGCCACCGGCGGTGTCTGCGCGGCATCGATGATGCGCGTTGCATAGGCCGACAATGCCGGGTCGGTCTTTGCCTGTGCCGCGCGCAGCCGCATCAATGCCTCGACGACGGGCCTGCCCTCATCGACGAAGGAGCGGATGAAGCCGGAGGGCTGGGCAAGGCGCAGTGCTTCGAGCAGATGCCGGTCGGCCTCGCGCTGGTCATGGCCGGCGCTCTTGGCGCGCAGGATCTGCGCCAGTATGTGCCGGCGCATGCGCCCGCTGCCTTTCGTTCGCTCCAGCAGCGCGTCGAAAATCGCCGCCGCCCCTGCGTAGGATTTCTCCGCCGTCAGCAGCCGGCCTTCGGCGAAGAACTCAAATTCGTTGGCGACCGTTGGGACAGTCTCGGCGCTTTCGCCGCGATGCTGGCTCAGCAATGCGCGTGCCTCGGCGACGCGGTTCTGGTCGATCAGCAGCCGGATGCGATCATGCACCAGCACCGAAGCGAGGCGGCGGTAGACGGAGCCGCGCACGCGTTGGTAGACGCGCTCCAGCATGTCCAGGGCCGCGTCGCCCCGGCCGGTCAGCTGCAGCACGCGGGCATAGGTCGGCACGCTGGCCAGGGGATAGACAATGACCGCGGCACCCTCGATCAGCGGCCCGAGATTCTCGACCAGCGCCAGTGCTTCGCCGGACGCGTTGGTCTCGTAGGCGAGTTCGGCAAGCAGCGTTCCGGCGAGCGCCTCGGCATAGGAGTTCGCGCCGATCCGCGTCCGCGCCTCGATGATCGCGTTGCGCAGCAGCCGTTCGGCGGCCGGCAGGCGGCCGGCCGAGCGCTCGATGACGGCCATGTAGCAATTGGCGATGGTGACGCCGAGCAGGCTGCCGCTTCGCTCATGCGCCTTGCGTGCAGCGTCCACCGCCGCGCGTGCCCCTTCGAGGTCGCCCAGCGCATAGAGATTATAGCCGATGACGTTCGCGGTCGCGCCTTCCATGAACCAGGCATCGGGCGCGATGATGCGCAGCGCGGCCAGCGCGGTGTCGCGTGCGTCCTCGAACTGTTCCAGCGTGCTGTGGACCGCAGCGGCAAGGACCTCGAGTTCGGCCTCGATCGTGGTGCCGGTCAGCGTTCCCGGATCCTTGTGGTCGGTCGGTCCGGTTTCGACCAGCTTGCGTGCATTGGCGAGCGTCTGCTGGGCAATCTCGGGCTGGCTTGAGTGCACCGCCAGCCACAGCACGACAAGCTGCAGCCGGATGCGCTGGTCGATCAGTTTCCTCGGCAGCAGCGCCAGCAACTGGCGCACGTAGAGAAGCTGGCACTGGGCGATCAGTTCGAGTGCGCTGTTTTCGACGAACACCGCCGCGCGGGCCTGGTCGCCGGCGGCGAGCGCATGACCGATGGCCTCGGTCAGCATCTTGCGTTCGCCGAACCATTCCGAAGCCGCCAGATGCAGCGGGGCGATCATCTCCGACTCGCGCCGTTCCATCTCGCGGCTGAGAAAGTCATGGAACAAATGATGATAGCGGAACCAGCGGCGCTCTTCGTCGAGCGGCACCAGGAACAGGTTGCGGGTCTCGATCTCGGTGATAGCAGCCTCGGCGTCCGCCGCGCGTATCACCGCCCGGCAGGCCTCGGCGCTGAAACGCTCGAAGATCGAGGAGTAGAGCAGGAACTTCGCCAGCGCCGGCGGCAGTTCCAGGAACACTTCCCCCATCAGGAAGTCGGCGACATTGCGGTTGGCACCGGTGAAATTGCCGATGACGGTTTCGGGCGCATGGGCAGCGCTGAGCGACAGCGAGGCGAGCTGCAGGCCTGCGGCCCAGCCTTCGGTGCGCGAGCACAAGGTCTCCACCGTGCCGCTGCCGATGGAGAGGCCAAGCTTGTCGTTGAAGAAGGCCTCGGCTTCGGACGAGGCGAAACGCAGATCGTCCGGGCCGATTTCAAAGACATCGCCGAGCACCCTGAGCTTGCCGAGCTGCAGGTCGGGCAGGTTGCGCGAACCGATGACGAAGGCGACGTTGGCGGGGGCCTGCCGTGTCAGGCGCTCCATGAACCGCTTCACCGCAGGTGCTTCGACAGCGTGATAATCGTCGAAGAACAGGGTGATGTCGGCATGGCGTGCCGCAAGACCCGCCACAAGGGCCGCCAACACCACGTCAAGCTGCGGGATCGGGCTCGACTGGAAGGCGAGGTCGAGCTCGGCCGGGTTCTGCACGAGATGGCGCAGCGCTCCAACCAGATGCGACAGGAAGGCGCCTTCGTCATTGTCCGTCGCTTCGCAGGACAGCCATGCCGTCAGCCGGCCGTGGCGCGAGACCTCGGCTGCCCATTGCGCCATCGTCGTCGACTTGCCGAAGCCGGCGGGTGCGGCGAACAGCACGATGCGCGTGTCGACATGCCGCTCCAACCTCGACAGGATGCGCTCGCGCCGTACCCACCTTCGGTGGTGGGGCGATGCCTGGCCCGCGGGTTGCGAAGACGGTCTCATCTGGCGCCGGGCACCCATTCCGTTTCGATCAGCGGAATTTGCGGCGCGCAATCGCGCGGCAGGGTTCCCTTGATCCGCGGATCGTCGGTGATCTCGAAGCCGGCCGCGAAGGGTTCAAACCCGCAAGCCCGGTAGAAGCCAATGACGCTGTGATGATCGATGCTGCTGGTGTGCAGCCAGATACGCTCCGGCTTTAGGCGCCATGCCTGATCGAGCGCGCCCGCCATCAGTCGCTTGCCAAGGCCTCGGCCGGTCAAGGAAGGGAAGAGACCGAAATAGGTGATCTCGATCTCGTTCACGTCGGCGACAGTGAATTCGGCCATGCCGACATGGCTGCCGCTTTCATCGTGGCCGTAATAGAGATGCTGGCGCGGGTCGGCGAAATGCGCCGCGATGTCGGCGTCCGACATTTCGGCGGCGCGATCCCAGAGCCAGGGAGCGCCGATCTCGAGAAAGACCGAACGGTAGAAGGCGGGCTCGGGGTTGGTGACGCGGGTCATCGCCAGCGGATGCGCGAGACCCTGCACCGGCGCGCGCGCTTCCATCCATGTCACGGCATTGACGATCTTGCCGGCCGGGATACGCCGGTAGCCGGACGCGAGATCGGTGATTTCATCCGGCAATGTGCCTTCGGTGACTTGCATCTGTCCTCGATCTTCCGTCGCGCAGCCTACCGGCATGTCAAGAAGCTGATGCCAATTCTGCGGCCGCCTGCCAAGAGGCTGCAGGGGTGGGCCATAATTTTGGCCGGCCTGTCTTCTTGCCTTTTCCAGAGATGGCATATGAGATATGATACACCATTCACAGGAAAGCGGAATATCATGCCTGAGCGAATTGCGGATGAGGCCATTTTGCGGGCGGTCGACGATGGTTTCGACCGTCAGCTCGCCTTTATGGCCGATCTCGTGCGCTTTCCCTCCCAACGCGGCGAGGAGCATGCCGCGCAATCCTTCATGGCGGCGGCTTATGAAGCCGATGGCTATGCGGTCGATATGTGGCGTGTCGATGTCGACGCGATCCGCGACCTGCCCGGATTTTCTCCCGTTGCGGTTTCCTATGACGACGCATTCAACGTCGTCGCCACTCACACGCCGAAAAACGCCACCGGCCGCTCGCTGATCCTCAACGGGCATATCGATGTCGTGCCGACGGGACCGCTCGATCGCTGGGTCCGCGACCCCTACGATCCGGTGATCGAGGATGGCTGGATGCATGGCCGTGGCGCCGGCGACATGAAGGCCGGCCTGTCGGCCTGCCTCTATGCGCTGGCCGCCTTGCGTGGCCTCGGCTACCAGCCGGCCGCGAAAGTGTTTCTGCAGTCGGTGGTCGAGGAGGAGTGCACCGGCAATGGCGCGCTCGCTTGCCTGCAGCGTGGCTACCGCGCCGACGCGGCCTTCATTCCCGAACCGCTGGAGCCAAGGCTGATGCGGGCGCAGGTCGGCCCGATCTGGTTCAGGGTCGAAGTCGATGGCGACCCGCAGCACGCGTCGGGCGCCTTCTCGGCCGGCGCCAATGCCATCGAAAAGGCCTTCCTCATCATCCAGGCGCTGAAGCAGCTCGAAATCGTCTGGAATGCGAGGAAGGTCGACGACAGGCATTTCTGCGATCACCCGCACCCGATCCGCTTCAATCTCGGCAAGATCGAAGGCGGCGAGTGGACGTCGAGCGTTCCGGCGCGTTGCGTCTTCGAGATGCGTGTCGCGACCTATCCCGGCCAGAAGCTCGAGGACGCCAGGGCCGAGTTGGAAGCTTGCATCGCGAATGCGGCGCGCGCTGATCCGTTCCTCGCCAATCGTCCGCCAAGGATGACCTATAACGGCTTCATGGCCGAGGGTTACGTACTTGAGGGGGCCGACGAGATGGAAGCCGTGCTGCGGCGCAGCCACACCGCCGTGTGGGGTGAGCCGCTGACGGAACACGTCACCTCGGCCACCACCGATGCGCGCTTCTTCGGCCTTTATGCCGACACGCCCGCAATCGTCTACGGCCCGATCTGCCGCATGCCGCATGGCTATGACGAGGCCGTCGATCTCGACTCCGTGCGCAAGGTCACGCAGACCATTGCGCTCTTCATCGCCGACTGGTGCGGTCTTGAACCCATAAATGCCGAGGTCAGGCCATGAACGCGGCCGTATCGGATGCCTTCGGCGAGACGCTTGCGGAGGATGCGCCTGATGTCTCGATCGCCGAGGCGCTTGCCCTGTTGCGCCGGCACTATGGGCTCACCGGCAGCGCGCGCCCGCTGCCGGGCGAACGCGACCATAATTTTCACATCCAGACCGAGGGCGATGGCGAGTTTGTCCTGAAGGTCTCGCATCCGGCGGAAGAGGCCGGCTTCACCGATTTCCAGAACAAGGCGCTCGACCATATCCTGACGGTCGATCCTTCCTTGCCCGTTCCCTCGGTGCGCAAGAGCCTCGAAGGCGAAGCGCAGTTCATGGTCGGCGTCGGCGGATCGCCGCCGCGCATCGTCCGGCTGGTCAGCTATCTGCCCGGCCAATTGCTTTCGCGCTCGCCCACGTCAGCGGCGCAGGACCGCAATCTTGGCATCTTCCTCGCCCGGCTTGGCCGGGCACTGCGCGGCTTCTTCCATCCGGCCGCCGGCAGCGACCTTTTGTGGGACATTCGCAAGGTCGCCAAGACGCGGCCCATGCTGGCGCACATCGCCGATGCCGGCCATCGCGCCATGGTCGAGCGCGTCATCGACGCCTTCGAGGAACATGCGGCGCCGGTGATCCCCGGCCTGCGCGCCCAGATCGCCCACAACGACATGAACTCCTACAATGTGGTGATGGATGCCGCGCGGCCGGAGGTGGTCAACGGCATCCTCGATTTCGGCGACATGATCCATTCGCCGCTGATCTGCGACCTCGCCATCGGTGCCGTCTACCGCTGGCCGGCTGAAGGTCACCCTCTGGCGCCCGCGGCCCGCTTCGTCGCCGGCTATCAGTCGGTGCAGCCGCTCGAAATCGAAGAGCTTGGCATCCTCTTCCACCTCATTCGTGCGCGGCTTGCGCTCATCGCCAACATTGCCAGCTGGCAGGCCGAACGGTTTCCGGCCAAGCGCGACTATGTGCTTCGCCTCATCACCGAGGTCTGGACCTCGCTTGAACGGCTGGACGGTCTATCGTCCGCTGACGCCCGCCGCTATTTTCTCGACCATTCCAAGCCGGAGTAGATGCCCGTGTCCCAGTCCCCGCCCGCAAGTGCCTCCGCCGATACCGGAGTTTCCGCACAAGAGCACGCGCTGCTCGAACGCCGCGCCAGATTGCTCGGGCCAACCTATCGCGCCTTCTACCGCAACCCAATCCATCTGGTGCGTGGCAGCGGTGTCTGGCTCTACGATGCCCAGGGCCGAAAATACCTCGACGCCTATAACAACGTCGCCTCGGTCGGACACTGCCATCCGCGCGTCGTCGAGGCATTGTCGGGGCAGGCCGCCACGCTCAACACGCACACGCGCTACCTCAGCGAGATCATCCTCGATTACGCCGAAAAGCTGCTCGGCACGCTGCCGCCCCATCTCGGCCATGCCATGTTCACCTGCACCGGCAGCGAGGCCAACGATCTCGCCATCCGCATCGCCCAGCACTCCAGCGGCAACACCGGTGTGATCATCACCGACTTCGCCTATCACGGCGCCACCATCGCCACCGCGCAGCTGTCGCCGGCGGCGGTCGGGGCCAAGGGCGTGCCCGCGCAACACCGGACCGTGGCGGCGCCGGACACCTTCCGTGACGGCGGCCGCGCCGCGCATGATTTCGCCAAAAATGTCGCCGCCGCCATCGAGGATATGCGCGCGCGAAACATCCGTCCGGCGGCGCTGCTTCTCGATTCCGCCTTTTCCAGCGACGGCATCTTCTTCCCTGATGCTGCAGTCATGCGCGAGGCGGCCGATCACGTCAGGAAGGCGGGCGGCATCGTCATTGCCGACGAGGTCCAGTCCGGTTTCGGCCGGCTTGGCCGGGGCATGTGGGGCTTCGCCAATTATGGCCTCGAACCTGACATCGTCACCATGGGCAAGCCGATCGGCGACGGACATCCGATGGGCGCGGTGATCGTGCGGCCGCAGCTTGTGAGCTCGTTCGGTTCGAACACCGGCTACTTCAATACCTTCGGCGGCAATCCGGTCGCGGCCGCTGTCGGCATCGCCGTGCTCGACGTGATCAAGGGCGAGGGGCTGATCGAGAACGCGCGCACGGTTGGCACCTATACCGGAGAATTGCTGGACGCCTTGAAAGGCCGCCACGGCATGGTCGCCGATGTCAGGCACAACGGTCTCTATTTCGGGGTCGAGTTGATGGCGGAGGATGAGGCCACTGCCGCCGCCAAGACCTCATCCGCCGTTGAAGCCATGCGCGAGGATGGCGTGCTGATCTCGTCCTGCGGTCCGCGCGGCAATGTCCTGAAGATCAGGCCGCCACTGCCCTTTGCCAGGGACAATGCCGAGCAGCTGGCCGAGACGCTCGATCGCGCGCTGTCGGCATGGTGAGCTGAGCGGGCGCATGCTGAAGCTCGAGCATCAAACCCTCAACGACCGCGCCTATGGCGCGCTCAAGCAGGAATTGATTTCAGGCGGTTTCAGCCCGGGCCAGACACTGGTCATCCGCAAGCTCGCGGAAACCTTTGGCATTTCGACCACCCCGATCCGCGAGGCGTTGCAAAGGCTGGTCGCCGAGCGGCTTCTGGAAATGCAGAACAACCGCTCGATCATCGTGCCCTTGCTGTCGGAGCCCGCCTTCGCGGAACTGACGCGCATCCGCATCGCGGTCGAGGGGTTGGCGGGCGAGATGGCCGCCACGCGGATGAGCGAGAGCGCGCTGGTGGACATACAGGTCGCGCTCGCCGGGATGCAGCGGGCCATCGAGGCGCAGGACGCCACGACCTATCTTTCCCTGAACGAGGCCTTCCATTTTGCTATTTATGAGCACGCCGGCGCGCCGATCCTCCTGAACATGATCCGCGATCTCTGGGGGCGCGTCGGACCTTATCTGAAGCTCCTGATGCGGGCCGATCGCTACATTCCGCAGTCCAATGACGCACACCACAGGATCGTCGCCGCGCTCGAACGGCGCAACGGCCCGGCCGTTCGTGTATCCCTTGAACAGGACATCGCCGTGGCGGCCGCGGTTCTCTCCGAAAATCTTCGCACGACAAACTGATCGGACGGCAGGCCCGGTCGGCCTATGCTGTTTCGTCCATCCGGTCGCGCAGCATGCTCCAGCCGAGCAACATGTTGGGTGCGTGTCGCAGCAGGGCGTGAAACGGAATCGGCGCCGGGGGCGCGAAAGGCAGTGGCAACTCGCGGGCGTCGGTTCCAGCGGCCCAGTCGGCCAGTACCTTGCCCATCGCCGTCGTCATGGCGATGCCGCGTCCATTGCAGGCGCGGCCGGCGATCAGGCCCGGGCCGAGGTCCAGGAGGTGCGGCAGGAAATCCGGCTCGACGGCGGCCATTCCCGACCAGCCATAGACAAGCGGGGGCAGGTCGGGCAGGTCGAGACGGGCGGCGAGCCGGCGCCAGATCGTTTGCGGTACGCGTCTGTCGGCACCGGCGCTTAGAATATGCATGCCGCCGCTGATCAGCCGGTTATCGGCATCGAAGCGGAAGGTGAAGAGATTGCGCCTGGTGTCGCCGACGCCTTGCCCCCCGGGAAGCAGACGCGTGCGGATTTCGAGCGGTAGCGGCGCCGTGGCGATCTGGAAAACCTTCAGCGGAAAATAAGTCCGCTGAAGCAACGGATCGAGCGACCCGCCATAGGCGTTGGTGGCGATCAGCACCCTGGCGGCGCGCACCGAACCCGATGGCGTTTTCAGCGCCCAGCCGTCGGCCACGCGATCAATCGACGTGACACGTGCCTGTTCGAAAATCCGCGCGCCGGCCTTTTCCGCCGCATCGGCCAATCCGCGTGCATAGGCGACCGGATTGAGTACGCCGCCGGAACGGTCCATCCAGCCGCCGAGATAGCCGCGCGCGCCGGTCAGCGTTGCGACATCCTGCCGATCCAGGGTGACGACAGGCCGTCCACGCTGCGCCCATTGTCCCGCGCGTGATTTGACCTTCTCCAGGGCCGCCGGCGAGTGCGCCGGCTGGATCCATCCGTTCTGCACCGCGTCGCAATCGATGCCGTGCTGCCGGATCAGGCCGAAGACGAGGTCGGCGCTGCCGGCGGCAAAATCGATGAGGCGTTCGCCGCGTTCGGGGCCGAGATGGGCAAGGATGCCGTCCGGGTCCATCTTGGCGAAGTTCGGCACGACGAAACCGGCATTCCGGCCGGTCGCGCCCCAGGCGATAATTTCGGCTTCGAGAACGGCGACGGAAAGTCCTTTTCCGGCGGCGTGCAGTGCGGTTGAAAGCCCGGAAAAACCGCCGCCGACAATGGCGAGGTCGACATCGAGGTCGCCATTCAGCGCAGGCCGCTGGCGACGATCGTGGCTGACGGCGTGCCAGAGCGAAGCGCCATGCGCCTCCTGCCTGACCATGGCATTCATGAGTTGGAACTGCTTTTGGCCGTGGCCAGTTTCGCCCGCTTGCCGAAGCGTGCCCGCCGCGGCCTGTCGCCGAACAGGCCGTTTGGCCTGATCAGAAGGATGACGCAGAGCATGACGCCGATGGCAACGATTTGCAGCGAGGCGGCGCGCGCCTGCTGCTCGGGCGGGAAGAACACGCTGGTCGCCGTGCCCGATCCGGCCCATATTCCCCAGACCAGCACACTGCCGACGACGGCGCCGAGATTGCTGCCGGAGCCGCCGACGATCAGCATGACCCAGACCTGGAAGGTCAGGATCGGCAGGTAATTGTCGGGTGCGATGAAGCCGGTGAAATGCGCCTGCAATGCCCCGGCCAGCGCCATGATGGCGCCGCCGACGGCAAAGGCCTGGACGCGGTAGAAACGCGCGCTCTTGCCGAGCGAGATCGCCGCACGCTCGTCCTCCCGCAGCGCCTTCAGCACGCGGCCCCAGGGACTGCGCGACAGATGCTCCAAGGCGAGATAGGCGATCAGCGTCACCACCGAGACGACGGCAAGGTTTGACAGGTTGAACAGCAGTGGCGTCTCCGCCAGGCCGCCGAAGGGGCGCGGGATGAAACCGATGCCGAATGGGCCACCCGTCAACTTCTGCGCGTTGAGCGCGACCAGTTGCACGACCACGGCGACACCGAATGTGGTGATCGCCAGATAGTCGGATCGCAGACGCAATGTGGCCATGCCGGTAAGTGCCGCGGCGACACCGCCAACCACCATGGCGCCTGCGCAGCCGACAACGATCGGCAGGCCGAAACCGCCCAGCCTCGCGGCGTCGTCCGGTGTCGTCAGCAGCGCCGATGTGTAGGCGCCGATGGCAACGAAGCCGGCGAGCCCGACATTGAACAGGCCTGTCAGCCCCCACTGCAGATTGAGCCCCAGCGTGACCAGCGAGAAGATCAGCGCCGTGGTCAGGAAGAAGGCGCCGTAGCCGACGAGATCGATCATCTTTCCCGAACTCCGAAAAGGCCGATCGGCCGCACGAACAGCACCGCCATCAGGATGATGAAGGAGACGGCGGCGCGCCATTCGGCACCGATCAATTGCACGGCGCCGGCTTCGGCGAGCCCGATGATCAGGCCGCCGAGCACCGCGCCCGGGATGCTGCCGATGCCGCCGAGGATGGCGGCGGCGAACATCGGTAGCAGCATATCGAAGCCCATGAAGGGGCGGATCTGCACCAGAATGCCGATCATCACCCCGGCAACGCAGGCAAGCGCGCCGCCGACGATCCAGGTGACGCGCACCACCTTGGCGACGTCGATGCCGACGATCCGGGCCAGCGCCGCATTCTGGCTCAGCGCCTGCATGGAACGCCCGGTCTGCGTACGTGTCATCAACAGATGCACGCCGAGCACGAGCACGGCGGTCAGCGCCAGCAAGGCGATCTGGTCGGGCGTGATGCGGATGCCGAAGCCGACCGGCATGGCGATCTGGATGGCTCGGCTGAAATAGGTTGGCCGTGAGGTGAAGGTGAACTCCAACAGGCTCCGCAGCGCCATCGAGGCGCCGAAGCTCGCCATCACGACGATGATCGCCTGGCCTTGCGAGCGCAGCCGCGAGAACAACACCTTATCGAGCAGCAGCGCCAGCAGTGCGGTGAACGCCATGCCGACGACCAGGGCAACAAGGAGCGGCCAGCCGAAGGAGAGCGGCCCGATTGGCGCCACCTTGCCGAATGTCGCGCCGATGGCGCTAACCACGGCCAGCGTCGCATAGGTGCCCCAGGCCATGAAGTCGCCATGGGCGAAGTTGGAGAAACGCAGGATCGAATAGGTGAGCGTCACGCCGATGGCACCGAGGCCGATCATCGAGCCGGTCAGCAATCCGTCGACGATGAACTGCAGGCTCATGCAGCGCCTCCCTGCTGGCGCTGGGGACGCTGGCCGAGATAGAGTTCGGCGACGACCGGGTCGTTCCACAATTCCGAGGCGACGCCCTCATGCCGGTCCTTGCCTTCGACCAGAACATAGGCGCGGTCGCCGATGGCAAGCGCTGCCTTGGCGTTCTGCTCGACCAAAAGGATGGTGACTCCGGACTTGCGGATGCCGGCCAGCATCTCGAACACCGCCGAGACGAACTTTGGCGACAGGCCAGCCGACGGTTCGTCCAGCACCAGCACCTTGGGGTGGACGATCAGCGCACGTGCAACGGCGAGCATCTGCCGCTGTCCTCCGGACAGATTGCCGGCCGCGGTGCGGCGCTGGCGGACGAGGTCGGGGAAGGCGGCATACATCTCCTCGATGCGGGCCGGGATGTCGCGCCGCTCGAGGATGCCGCAGGCAACCCTGAGATTGTCCTCGACCGACATCAGCGGAAAGATATTCTCGGTCTGCGGCACGAAGGCGAGGCCAAGCCGCACCATGGTGTGGGCCGGTGCCGTGGTGATATCCTGGCCGTCCAGGAACACTGAACCGCCGGTGATCGGCACGAGGCCTGCGATCGCCTTGATGAAGCTCGACTTGCCGGCGCCGTTGGGACCGAGGACGACGACGATTTCACCTTTTCTGACCGTGATCGAGGCGCCGCGCACGATCGGCACGCCGGGTTCGTAACCGGCTTCGAGATTGTGGACATCGAGGACGGTCTCGCTCATGCGGCGCCCCCGAGATAGGCCTCGATGACGCGCGGGTCGCGAGCGACTTCTTCCGCCGTGCCTTCGCTGAGCAACTGGCCGCTCGCCATCACGAGGACGCGGTGGCAGAGCCGTGTCACCATGTCGATGTTGTGCTCGATGAGCAGGAAGGTGATGCCGCGCGCATTGATGTCGCGGATGCGGTCGATGATGACTTCGAGCAGCGTCGCGTTGACGCCGGCCGCTGGTTCATCGAGCAGGATGATGGCCGGATCGGCCATCATCACCCGGGCAAGTTCGAGCAGCTTGCGCTGGCCGCCGGAAAGCACGCGCGCCGGCTCATGCGCGAGGTGGGTGAGGGTGACCAGTTCCAGCAGTTCGAGCGCCTTTGCCCGGGCGGCTCTTTCCTGCGCCGCCACCCGCCACGGCGTGACGAAGTTGGCGAGCAGCCTTTCGCCCGCCTGGCCCTGTGCCGCCAGCATGATGTTCTCGATCAGCGTCAGGTTGGGGAGCGGGCGCGGGATCTGGAAGGTGCGGCCGAGACCTCGGCCGATGCGCAGGTGAGCGGCTTCGCCGGAGACGCGCACGCCGTTGAGCAGGATGTTGCCACTGGTGGGCAGGATACTGCCGGCCAGCAAGTCGAACATGGTCGTCTTGCCGGCGCCATTGGGTCCGATCAGGCCAAGGATTTCGCCCGCTTTGACGTCGAACGAGACATCGTTGACGGCGACAAGGCCGCCGAACCGCCTGACGACCTGGCTCGCCGTCAGAACCGGCACACGGGTCTCCCGCCCTTGGCGTTCCGCTACCTCGCTCATCGAACCCTCTGGCCGAAGACGATCGTTGCCGCCTCCTGATTATGATTTGTGATCACACTTGCTTTGATCACGCTATTCGGCTTTAATTTCATCCGCAAGCCGAAAACCCGCCGAGAACGGAATTCCATGCAAAAGGCTGCTGTCGGAAAGAACAACGAGGCGATCGCGGCCCAGCTCGCGCCGGTCGGCCGCGAAACGGTGCAGGATCGCGTCTATTCCGAACTGCGGCGCGCGCTGATCGGCGGCCTGTTCGAGCCAAGCCAGGTGCTGACGATCCGCGGTCTGGCCGATGCGCTGGTCACCTCGACGATGCCGGTGCGCGAAGCGCTAGGCCGGCTGATCACGGAGAAGGCGCTGGAGGCGCTGCCCAACCGCTCAGTGCGCGTGCCGCCGATCACGCTGGAACGTCTCGACGATCTCCTGCGTGCCCGCGTCCTGATCGAGGGCGAGGCGATCGCACTTGCCGCGGCGCGCATGGGGCCGCGCCAGATAGCTGGCATCGAAACCATTCTGGCTGAATGGGACGAGATGCGGGCGCTGAAACACAAGAAGGATGTCGACCGCGAAGTGACGCTCAACCAGAGCTTTCACTTCGAGATCTACCGGTCCTGCGGCTCGGCCGTGCTGATCCCGATGATCGAGAGCCTGTGGCTGCAATCGGGGCCATGCATCCGCGTCGCCATCTACGCCTTCTCGGAAGCCGGCGAGGTCGACACCGCCCAGTATCACCGCCGCATCGTCGAGGCGCTGGCCACGCAGGACGCGCATGCGGCGCGCGAGGCGCTGGCCGCCGACATCAGCCGGCCCTTCACCTTCCTGCGGAACAAGCTGCAATCCGCCGCCGCGAAAGACCAGACATGACCGCCATCAGGATCAGCGAGCCGCGTTCGAAGCTTTCCGTCACGGCGCTCCTGTCGCCTGGGAAGGCGCCGGAAAACGCCGCGTTCCTCACGGCCTATCTAGCCACGCCACGCGTCGTCCCAAGCCTCCACGCCATGTGGACGGGACCCGAGATTTCCTGTCCGGTTCCCGCCGCCGATCTTGAAGGCCAAACCTATGCCAGGCCCTTGCCGGCGGAGAACGCGACGCTGACGCCGCAGCCGGGCGACATCGTGTTGTCCTACGTGCCGCCACGCATGTGGGGCGGCAATCCCAATGCCATCTTCGACATCGGCCTGTTCTACGGGCAGGGCGCGCGGCTTCTGTTCCCGATCGGTTGGCTGGCCGGCAGCGTGGTGGCACAGGTGCTTGCCGAGGAGCGCGATCAATTCGCAGCCGCGTGTGGGGTGATCCGGCGCAACGGCGCCTGCGACATCACCTTCAGCCTGGTGGAGGCTTCAAATGGCTGACGACAGTTTCGAGCTCTTCGATCTTCGCGTCGAGGCGGTCATCCCGCAGGGCAAACCGATCTACTGCGGCGCCAAGGCCGGCGATTATTTCGAGCTCAAGGGCGAGATGCTGTCGATGCCGGCGGGGCAGGGTTTCTCGATCTACTCGCTTGCCGCCGTGTTGCCGCTGCTCGCGGCAAAACAGCGCCCGACGCACCCGAACGACTGGATGACCTCGGACGCCGAGATCGCCTGTCCCGACCCCAACTGCGCCAGCCGGCTCCGGATCGTCAGGCTGGCCAAGCGGCGGTTCAGCCATGCCGAGACGACGGCCGTGCCACTGCCGAAGGAGAATGACCGGACATGACCGCCAAGACCTTCGACCTCGGCCCGGGCTACACCATCTCGCGCGTCATACGAGGTGGCTGGCAACTGGCCGGAGGCCATGGCGCCATTGATCGCAGCCAAGCGGTGACCGACCTGATCGCCACCTTCGATGCCGGGATTTGGACCTATGACTGCGCCGATATCTACACAGGCGTCGAGGAGTTGATCGGCGCCGCGCGGTTGCGGCTGGCCAATGAACGCGGCCTCGATGCGGCGGCCAAAATGAAGGTGCACACCAAGCTGGTGCCCGATCTGGAACGGCTGGCCAACATCAGTCGCGATTATATCAGGGGCATCGTCGACCAGTCGCTGCGGCGGCTGAAGACCGAGCGGCTCGATCTCGTCCAGTTCCACTGGTGGGATTATGCGACGGCCGGCTACGTCGAGGCGATGGGCTGGCTCGAGGAGCTTCGGCGCGAGGGCAAGGTGCGCAATCTCGGCACCACCAATTTCGACACGCCACGGCTCGCCGAAATCCTGACCGCCGGTATCCCGCTGGTCAGCCAGCAGCTGCAATATTCGGTGCTGGACCAGCGTCCGGCGAACAGCCTCGCGGCACTTGCCGAGAAAAACGGTGTCAGTTTCCTTTGCTACGGCTCTGTGGCCGGCGGCTTCCTCAGCGACAGATGGCTCGGCGTGGCCGAACCTGTCACGCCGCTCGAAAACCGCTCGCTGGTCAAATACAAGCTGATCATCGATGATTACGGCGGCTGGGACCTGTTCCAGCAACTGCTCCAGACACTCAAGGCCGTCGGCGACCGCCACGGCGTCGACATCGCCACGATAGCCAGCGCCTGGGTGCTGGAGCAGCCGCAAGTCGCCGCCGTCATCGTCGGTGCCCGCAACCAGGCTCATGCGCTGGCCAATGCGGAGATCATGAACATCGTGCTCGACGCCGACGACCGTGCGCGGATTGCCGCCGCCATCGCGCGGGGCAACGGCCTCGAGGGTGACGTCTACATGCTGGAGCGCGACCGCCATGGCCGCCACGGCTCGATCATGCACTACAATCTGAACGCGGGCCGGGTGTGACGCCCATGGACGACAAGCTGTTTTCGCAAGCCTGTGCCGAAGTCGTCGATCTGCATCGCTTCTTCGTCGACTGGTTCGTCGCCGCGCGGGCCGACAAAGTGGATTTCGGCCGCTTCGAAGCCGTCATGGGAGAAGGCTTGACCATGATCGCACCGGGCGGCCAGATCCTCGACCGCGATGCCGTGATCGACCATGTCCGCTCCAGCCGCGCCACGTGCGACGACGGCTTCGCCATCTCGATCGAGGACATTAGGCCCGGCTGGCAGGACGGCGATGCCATCGTAGTCCTCTACGTCGAGGCGCAGTTGCGTGGCGGCAAGCATAGCCGCCGCCAGTCGAGTGCCGTTTTCACCACCAGTTCATCGGCGCCCAATGGCGTCCAATGGCGGCACCTGCATGAAACCTGGCTGCAGGTGCCGGAACACTGAGACTTTCCAGACGTCAAACCAGTTCGTGTAACTCAAGGGGAACAACAATGAGAAAGACGATACTCCAGCTCACCACCGCGCTTGCTCTGGTCACGATTGCCGGTGCTGCCCAGGCCGCCGACTGCAAGATCACCGTCGGCCTCGTCATGGAACTGACCGGTCCGGCAGGCGAATACGGCCAGGCCGGCGCCAAGTCGGTCGAAATGGCCTTCCGCGACATCAACGACGCCGGCGGGGTGCGCGGCTGCGATCTCGTCACCGATACCCGTGACAGCCAGAGCCAGGGCAACATCGCGGTCGACGCCGCGACCCAGTTGGTTCAAGTCAAGAAGGTGCCAGTCATCATCGGCGGCATCATTTCCTCGGTGTCGATCCCGATCCTGACCTCGGTCACCGCTCCGGCCAAGATCGTCCAGGTCTCGCCGGCGTCATCCTCGCCAACGCTGACGACACTCGGCCGCGACGGCAAGACCAACGGCATCTTCTTCCGCACCATCACCTCGGACGCGCTCCAGGGCGTGGCCGCCGCCAAATACGCCGTCGACAAGGGCTTCAAGAAGCTGGCGATCATCCATGTCAACAACGACTTCGGCGTCAACATGGTGGCCGAATTCTCGCGTGCCTACAAAGCGCTCGGCGGCACCATCGTTTCCGACACGCCCTACAATGAGAAGCAATCGAGCTATGCCTCCGAGGTCACCGCGGCGATGGGAGGCGAGCCGGACGGTCTTTATCTCGTCAGCACGCCGGTCGATGGCGCCACCGTTGCCCGCACCTGGATTTCCCAGGGCGGCGTGCAGAAGTTCCTGCTCAATGACGGCATGAACAGCCCTGACTTCATCGACTCCGTCGGCGCCGATTATCTGAAGGACGCCTATGGCACGTCTTCGGGCACCAGTCCGACCGCCTCGACCGAGTATTTCACCAAGAACTACAAGGCGTTCTCCGGCATCGAACCGTCGAACCCGGCGGCCGACCGTTCCTATGATGCCGGCGCCATCGTCGGGCTGGCCATCGCGATTGCCGGCTCCGAGGACCCGGCCAAGATCAAGGACGCCATGTACAAGGCGGTCGATCCCGCCGGCACGCCGATCTATGCCGGCAAGGAGGAGTTCGCCAAGGCGCTCGGCCTGATCAAGGATGGCAAGCCGATCCGTTACGAAGGCGTCATCGGCCCTGTCGCCTTCGACAAGTTCGGCGACATCACCGGCCCGTTCCGGCTGTGGAAGATCGTCGACGGCAAGGTGACCACCGACGGTGAAATGACCACCGACGATGTCAACGCCCTGCAGGCCAAGCTTAAGTAAACTGCGCTATCCTTCGGGCATCAATCTCGGCTCTCGCGATTGATGCCGATATCGCTTGCACGGCATGCGATCACGAATAGGATCAGCCGGCTGCGATTGAAGGATGCGAGCGTGTTGGACAAGGGTACCCATCGGGCCGTCCGGTCGGTGTATGCGGATGACGCGTTTTGCCACACGGGCGCCTGAGCCCGATGTCGCCTGAAACACAACGACTTCTGTCCGCGCTTGGCGATCGGCTGGGCGCGGGCGGCGTGCTCGCCGGCTCTGATGTCGATCAGCGCTACCGCGACGATCCCGACGGCAGGCTTGGCTTGTTGCCGGAAGTGGTGCTGCGTCCGCGCGATACCGTTGGTGTGGCCGCAGCACTCGCTGGCTGCAACGCTCTCGGTCAGCCGGTCGTCATCCAGGGCGGGCGCACCGGGCTGGCCGGCGGCACACGCGTCCAGTCGGGCGAGATCGTGCTGTCGCTGGAGCGGATGAACGGCCTCGCCGCGCCGGACATCCAAGCCGCCAGCATTATCGCCGAAGGCGGCGCCACGCTGCAGGCGGTGCAGGAGGCGGCCGACGGCGCCGGGCTGATGTTCGGCGTCGATATCGGCGCGCGCGGTTCGGCCACGGTCGGCGGCAACATCGCCACCAATGCCGGCGGCATCCGCGTGCTGCGTTACGGCATGTACCGGGCGCAGGTGCTGGGGCTGGAAGCGGTGCTGGCCGATGGCAGTGTGCTGTCTTCGCTGAAGGGCCTGCCCAAGGACAATTCCGGCTATGATCTAAGCCAGCTCTTCATCGGCGCGGAAGGGACGCTTGGCGTCGTCACCCGCGCCGCGCTCAGGCTACATCCGAAGCCTGCATCCGAGGTGAATGCCTTCTGCGCGCTCCCTTCGCTCGATGCGGCGATCGCCCTGCTTGGGCTGCTGCGGCAAAAACTCGGCCCGCTTTTGTCCGCCTATGAGGTCAACTTCGCGCCGCTCTATGACGTCATGGTTGCCAGCATGGCCATGCCGGCGCCGCTGCCTGCCGGCTCACCCGTCTATGTGCTGGCCGAGATCCAGGGCAGCGAGCCGGACCGCGACAGCGAGCGCTTCGCCGAGGTTCTGATGCAGGCGGTCGAGGACGGCGTCGTCGACGATGTCGTCGTCTCGCAATCGCCGCGCGAATTCCGCACGCTGTGGGATGTGCGCGAAGACGCCAACCGTGTCCTGTTTTCGATCAAGGGCCTTATCGGCGTCGACATCAGCATCCCGCTGGCGCGTATGGGAGCCTTCCTGCAGGAAGCGGATGCCGCCATCCATGCCGTCGATCCCGGCGCCGATATCTATGTCTTCGGGCATCTCGGCGACGGCAACCTGCACTATCAGGTCCTGACCAAGGATCCGGCGGCGGCCTATGGCATCATCTATCGTGGCGTGGCGGCGGCCGGAGGCGGCGTGTCGGCCGAGCATGGCATCGGCCTCGACAAGAAGCAGTGGCTGCATCTGGTGCGCAGCGACGCCGAAATCACTGCGATGCGGCGGCTGAAGTCGGCACTTGATCCGAAGAACATCCTCAATCCAGGACGAGTCTTCGATCTCGGCCCGGCTGCTTCTGCCGGATGATCATCCTGGCTTAAACCTCAATTCCGTTCCGTCGCCATCTGCCTGGGAATGAGAAAACGGGCGGCGAGCACGCAGAGCAGGACAGTGAACATCAGGATCAGCGCCACCAGCGCGTTGATGTCGGGCGAGAAGCCAAGCCGCATCATCGCCCACAGCCTGACCGGCAGCGTGCTTTGCGTGCCGGTGACCAGGATGGTGATCATCGTCTCGTCGAACGACAGAGCGAAGGCCAGGATGGCGCCGCCGACCATGGCGCTCGACAGGTTCGGCAGGATGACGCGCCAGAAGGTCTGCCAGCCGGTGGCGCCGAGATCGTAGGATGCCTCGACCAGCGTGCGGCTCATCGACTGTAGCCGCATCAGCACGGTGCGATAGACGATCGCCAGTACGAAGACCGTGTGGCCGATGACGACGGTCAGCAGCGACCGTTCGAGGCCGATCTCGCGGAAGAAGATCAGCAACGCCAGGCCGCTGATGATTGGCGGCATCAGGAACGGCAGGAAGATGATGAACTGCAGAACCGAACGGCCTGAGCGGCGGCCGTGGTAGTAGAGCGCCAGCAGCGTCCCGCTGACCACCGACAGGATTACGGTGCAGACGCCGACGATCAGCGTGGTGCGCAGGGCGGCCAGGATGTCGTGGTTCCCCGCCAGCGCCACATAGGTCGAAAGGGTCGGCGACGACCAGTCGACATTGCCGTGTGAAATGATGAAGAACGACGACACGATCGGCACGAACAGCGGGCTGTAGAGCAGCACCGCGACCAGTGACGTGATCGCGGCAAGGAAGATGGTGGACGGCCGGGGCAGCGCACTCATACCGACGTCCCCCGGCTGCGTCCGAACCGTTCGCCGATGAGAATGGCGGCAATCACCACGATCGCAAGCGCCACCGACAGCGCCGCGCCGAACGGCCAGTTATAGGCGGTGCCGAACTGGCTGTAGAGAATGCGGCCGAAGGTGAAGCCGCTGATCCCGCCGACCATCTGCGGCGTCAGGAAATCGCCGATCGCCAGCACGAAGACGAAACTCGCCGCCGAGGCGACGCCGGGCAGGCTGAGCGGCAAGGTGATGCGCAGGAACGTCTGCAGGCTGCTGGCGCCCAGATCATCCGAGGCACGCAGCAAGGTCTGGGGGATCCGCTCCAGCGACAGGAAGATCGGCAGGATGGCGAAGGGGATCAAAAGCAGGCTCAGCGTCAAAAGGATGGCGTTCATGTTGAAGACAAAAAGCGTCGACGGCTGATCCAGGATGCCGAGCGCCACGAGCGCCTTGTTGAGGAAGCCGTTGAGGCCGAGGATGCTGCGGATCGCATAGATCTTGATGACGTAGCTCATCAGCAGCGGCACCAGGAGCAGCATCAGCAAGGCGTAGCGCCACCGTCCTTTCAGCGTCGTCAGGAAATAGGCGGCGGGATAGGCGAGCAGGATGCAGATCACCGCCACCGACACGCACAGCACGATGGTGTTCCAGAACACCGGCAGAAAGATCGGATCGGTGAAGAACCTGACATAGTTGCCGAGCGTCGGCGAATGGACGATCGTGCCCTGGTCGACGCTGAAGAAACTGTAGACCAGGAAGATCGCCAGCGGCACGAGGACGAAGATCACCGGCAAGGCGAAGGCCAGCACCGTCACCAGCTGCGACAATCGCCGTTCCGCCGCCTGTGTCGACCCGACTCCGCTCATGCCAGCACCAGATGGCCTTCATGCGGCGCAAAGCAAAGCGAGACCGTCTCGCCTGATTTCAAAATACTGCCGTCGATCCGACTCGGCATGCGCAACCGCAGGCGCTGAGCGGCGTTGTCCGCGCCCGCCATGATCGTGGCAACCGTCGACGAGCCGGCAAAGGCCAGATCGGCGATGACGCCGGAAAAGCGGTTGTCGCCATCATTGGCATCAGCAAGACGCAAGGCTTCGGGACGGAACGCCGCGAAGGCGCTGGCGCCGTCGGCGGCGGCCTTGAGATGCGGCTGGCCGCTGACCGAGCAGACCAGGCGGCCAAGCGCGGTCTCGATCGGCCGCTGCTCGCCCTGCACGGGACCGAGCTTTCCGGCCACCAGGTTGTTCTCGCCGAAGAAGCGCGCCACGAACTCGCAATTCGGCTTGTAGTAGAGCTCATGCGGCGTGCCGAGCTGCCGGATATGGCCGGCCTGCATGACGCAGATCCGATCGGCCATGCCGATCGCTTCTTCCTGGTCATGGGTGACGAACAGGAAGGTGGTTTTGATCTCGCGCTGGATGGATTTCAGGAATTCCTGCATCTGCCGGCGCAGTTCGAGATCGAGTGCCGCCAACGGCTCGTCGAGCAGGATCAGGCGCGGCTGGCAGATCAGCGCCCTAGCGAGCGCGACACGCTGGCGCTGGCCGCCGGAAAGCTGCGCCGGAAAGCGGTCGGCGAAACGTCCGAGCTGCACCAGTTCGAGGGCTTGCGACACACGGCTTGCGATCTCCTTGCGCTTGATATGGCGCACCGAAAGCCCGTAGCCGACATTGCCGGAAACCGTCATATGCGGGAACAGCGCATAGTCCTGGAACACGGTGTTGAACGGCCGCTTGTTGATCGGCATGCGGCTGATCTCCTGGCCGTCCAGCCAGATTTCGCCCGCGGTCAGCGGCTCCAGCCCGCCGATCAGCCGCAGGACCGTGGTCTTGCCCGAACCTGACGGCCCAAGAACGGTGAGGAACTCACCGTCCCGGATCGACAGGTCGATGTCGTGCAGCACGGGAACCGTGCCGTAGGATTTCGAGACGGACCGCAGCGTCAAGAGGTCGGTGTTCTGGTTCATGGAATATTCTCGCATACGCTTCGGCGGTCCGGAACGTCCGGACCGCCGGGTCCTTCGAGGTCAGGCGCGGAAAAGATCAGGGCGTCGCCTTGACCTCGTTCCACATGTCCGAACGCTTGAGCGGATCCTCGACATTGTTGAGCCAGACCAGCTTGTCGTTGCCGCCGGCGCTGCTCGACTCGACCACGGTGTTGCCGAAGCCGGTACGCTCGGAAAGCTCGCCGCCGATCTTCTTGCTCAGCATGAAGTCGATCCACTTCTCGGCCGCCGCATTGTCGCGGACACCCTTGGAGATCACCCAGTTGTCGAGCCAGGCAAGCGCGCCTTCGCTCGGGTTGACGTAGGCGACATGGGCGCCGATCTTCTGCAACGCCTTGACCTGCTGCTGGCCGTAATTGGCCCAGATCAGGGCGACGTCATTGTTCTGGTATATCTGCTGCGCCTCGTCGGCGGTGGTGTAGAAGCTCAGCACATTGCGCTTGAGTTCGACCAGCTTGGCCTTGACCGCCGCCATCTGCTCCGCATTGAGGTTGAACGGATCCTTGTAGCCGAGCGTCAGCGCGGTGAAGGAGAAATTGTGCTCGCCATTGTCATAGGCGAGGATCTTGCCCTTGTAGGCCGGATCCCACAGCACCGACATCGAGGTCGGCGCCGGCTTGACCTTGTCGGTGTCGTAGATCAGCCCGATGGAATCGAAGCAGAACGGAATGCCGTAGACCTTGCCGTCCTTGGTGTCGCCGCTGACCTGCGACAGATCGCGGAAGCGCGGCAGCACGTCCTTCTGGTTCGGCAGTTTCGTGATGTCGATCGGCGATACCAGATCAGCCTTGATGTAGCGCTGCAACTGGGCGGTGTTGACGGCGAAGACATCGAAGTCCTGCCCTTCGCTGCCTTTGATCTTGGCCCAGATCTCGTCATCGCTGCCGATGAAGACGACGTCGACGCCGATGCCGGTGGCGGCGGTGAAGTCTTTCACCCAGTCCGGGTCGGCATAGCCGTCCCAGGCCAGCACGCGAAGGTTCGCGGCCAGCGCCGCCGATGTCATCAGGCCGATGCCGAGCCCGATCGTCGCTAATCTCAGAAATGCTTTCTTCAATCCCATTTTTAATCTCCCATTGTCGTTCTGGTGGACCGTAATTTCCGGGGCTTTTGCCGTCACAGCTGGGTGACGGCGATCAGTCCCTCGTCCGGCACCGACACCATCCGGTTGCGCAGCGGCTTGCCGAATGCCTGTGCCTGGATTTCATACTCGTCGCCGGAAGCCGTCTTGATACCGGAGGCGTAGCTCATCACCGCCGCCCCGAAGAAATAGGCGTGCAGGTCACCCGCCCTGCGGTGCATGGGGTAGCGGAAATGGAAATGTTCGAGATTGGCGATCGAGTGCGACATGTGCGCTTCGCCCGACAGGAATTCCTGTTCCCAGATGACCGCGCCGTCGCGCAGGATGCGGGAATGGCCGCGCACTTCTTCGGGCAGGTCGCCGATCAAGAGCTCCGGACCGATCGAGCAGGAGCGGAGTTTCGAATGGGCGAGATAGAGGTAGTTCTCGGCCTCCGTCACATGGTCGGAATATTCATTGCCGAGCGCATAGCCGATGCGATAGGGGCGGCCATCAGGCCCATTGAGGTAGAGCCCGACGATCTCGGCCTCCTCGGCACCGGCGCGTGCGAAAGCCGGCATGGGCAGATCGGCGCCGGGCGGCACGACACAGGTGCCGACACCCTTGAAGAACCATTCGGGCTGGATTCCGATCTTGCCGGCGCCGGGCTTGCCGCCTTCCAGGCCCATGCGGAAGATCTTCAGCGAATCCGATTCCTCGGCGTCCTCGCCATGGGTCAGCACATGCATCTTGTCGCGCGCGGCGGCACTTCCGGTGTGGGTCAGGCCGGTGCCGGTGACCAGGAAGCGTGCCGGCTCCGGGTGGTCGACGGGAGCGAGCACGCGGCCATCGCGCAGCAGTTCGCCATAGTCGACCGTGGCCGCACCCGTCCGCTTCTCGACCAGCGCCGTGATCGATGCACCCTGGGCAATCGCCGCTTCGGCGAGTTCCAGCACGGTGCTGGTTTTGTCGAGCGGATGCAGGCGGTTGCCGTCATCGGAAACCCGGCCGACCCGCCTGCCGCCATCGGGCGTTGTGTACTGTACCAGACGCATGAAATACCCTTCTTCCTTTGAGGCTGTACCGGTCACACCCAGCCAGCATCGACGATGAACTGCTGGCTCGTGCACATGCGGCTGTCGTCGGCGGCGAGGAACAGCGCCATGCGCGCGATGTCGGAGGGCTGCAGCCGATCGGGCAGGCACTGCCTCTCGTCGATCTGGCGTTCGCCGGCCGGGTTCAGCCACAGGCTCATCTGGCGCTCGGTCATCACCCAGCCCGGCACCATGCAGTTGACGCGGATGCGCTCGGGGCCGAGTTCGCGGGCCAGCGCCCGCGTCATGCCGTACACCGCCGCCTTGGCGGTCACATAGGCGGGGCAATCGGGATCGCCGACCATCCAGGTGATGGAGCCGAAATTGATGATCGAGCCGCCGCCCTGCGCGCTCATCTGCGGGCGCACTGCCTGGGCCGCGAAGAACTGGTGGCGCAGATTCACCGCCATGCGGTCGTCCCAATACGCCACCGTCACGTCCTTGGTCTGGTGGCGGTCGTCATTGCCGGCATTGTTGCAAAGCACCTGGATGGGGCCGTTGTGCTGCATCGCCTCCGCGGTCGCCGCCTGCAACTGCTCGACATTGCGCAGGTCGCAGGGAATGAACAGCGGCGCGGCATGCCCCTCGGTCACGATCGCATCGACCAGGCGCCGCGAAGGCTCCTCGGCCAGATCGGCGAAGGCGACGCGGCTGCCTTGCGCACAGAAATGGCGCACCAGGCTTTCGCCGATGCCGCTGCCGCCACCGGTAATGAACACGCTGCGGCCCTTGAGGCTGGGGTAGGTCGCGTAGCTGCCGATCTGATCCGTCATCGCGCGCCTCTCTAGTGGGAATGCCGGGGGACGCCGGCATCGCGTCGGCCGACGAGAAAGTCGAAGTCGCAGCCCTTGTCGGCCTGCAGCACGCGCTCGACATAGAGGCTCTGGTAGCCGCCCAGCGGTGGCGTCGGAGGCTTCCAGTCGCGGCGGCGGATGGCCAGTTCTTCATCCGACACCAAAAGCTCGAGACGACGGCCGGCAACGTCGAGCTCGATGAGATCGCCGTCACGCACCAGGGCAAGCGTGCCACCTGCCGCGGCTTCGGGCGCCACATGCAGCACCACCGTACCGTAGGCCGTGCCGCTCATGCGCGCGTCCGAAATGCGCACCATGTCGGAGACGCCTTCTCTAAGCAGCTTGGCCGGCAGCGGCATGTTGCCGACCTCGGCCATCCCGGGATAGCCGCGCGGCCCGCAGTTCTTCAGCACCATCACCGAGGAGGCATCGATATCCAGTTCCGGATCGTCGATGCGGGCGTAGTAGTGTTCGATATTCTCGAAGACGACGGCCCTGCCGCGATGCTGCATCAGTTCGGGCGTTGCCGCGGACGGCTTGATGACCGCTCCGTTGGGCGCCAGATTGCCACGCAGGATCGAAATGCCGCCCTCCTTGGTCAGCGGCTCGCTCAGCGGCCGGATGACCTCACGGTTGTAATTGGGCGCCCCGTCGATCAATTCACCGATGGTCTTGGCGCTGACGGTCATGGCGTCGCGATGAAGAAGCCCCACTTCATCAAGCGACGCCATGACCGCAGCTAGCCCCCCGGCATAGTAGAAATCTTCCATCAGGAACCGGCCCGACGGCATCAGGTCGACAATGGTCGGAACGTCGCGGCCAAGGCGGTCCCAGTCATCGAGGCTGAGATCGACACCAACCCGGTTGGCGATGGCGATCAGATGCAGCACCGCATTGGTCGAACCGCCGATCGCGCCATTGACGCGGATGGCGTTCTCGAAGGCCTGCCTGGTGAGGATCTGCGAAATCGTCACGTCGCGGCGGACGAGATCGACGATCTGGCGTCCGGCCAGCTGGGCGAGCACGCCACGGCGCGAATCCACGGCGGGGATCGCGGCGTTGTCCGGCATGCCGATGCCGAGCGCTTCCACCATGCTTGCCATGGTCGAAGCGGTGCCCATCGTCATGCAGCTGCCCGCCGACCGGCTCTGGCCCTGCTCGGCGGCGAGGAAGTCGGCGACCGGCATGCGGCCGGCCTTGACCTCCTCGGCGAATTTCCAGACATGCGTGCCCGATCCGATATCCTGTCCGCGGAACTTTCCGTTGAGCATGGGTCCGCCGGAGACGGCGATGGTCGGCAGGTTGCACGAGGCAGCCCCCATCAAGAGCGCCGGCGTGGTCTTGTCGCAGCCGACCAGCAGGATGACGCCATCGATCGGATTGCCACGGATGGATTCCTCGACATCCATGCTGGCGAGGTTGCGAAACAGCATGGCGGTCGGGCGCATGTTGCTTTCGCCCAGCGACATGACCGGGAATTCCAGCGGCAGGCCGCCGGCCTCGTAGACGCCACGTTTGACGTGGTCTGCCAGCGCCCGCAAATGCGCATTGCACGGGGTCAGTTCCGACCAGGTGTTGCAGATGCCGATCACCGGGCGGCCGTCGAAAGCGTCTGCGGGAATGCCCTGATTCTTCATCCAGCTGCGGTGCATGAAGGCGTTCTTGCCCTCTCCGCCGAACCAGGCTTCGGACCGCAGTTTGCGTTTGGTCTCGGTCACGATTGCTGGCCCCGGTCGTTGCGGCGTTTGTTGCGGTTCTCGACGCTGCGGCGCACGTCGTCCTCCGCATTGTCGATGAGCACCAGCAGCGCCTTTTGCGCGCCTGTGGCGTCGCCGGCGGCAATCTTCTCGGCTACTTCCCGGTGCAGCGGCAGGGAGTGGCGCTGGCCTTCCGGATTGTCGTTGGAGAGGCGAAAGCTCATTACCAATGCGGTCTCGACCAGCGCTGCCAGCGAGCCGATCAGCTCGTTGCCGGTCATGCGCAGGATT
Organism: Mesorhizobium sp. M8A.F.Ca.ET.218.01.1.1; assembly: GCF_004791165.1. GTDB lineage: Bacteria > Pseudomonadota > Alphaproteobacteria > Rhizobiales > Rhizobiaceae > Mesorhizobium. The sequence goes on from NZ_SRUZ01000005.1 coordinate 197,470, forward strand.
GTCTGGTGGAACACCAGATCGGGCTTGGCGAAGCGGTCGCCGTCATCGCTGACTGCCTCCATTTCGGCCAGCGCCGCATGGATCTCGGCGATCTGCACCGGCGTTGCACGCCGCGCGGCGAGGGCTGCCGACATCGGCTCGATGGCGCGGCGCAATTCGAACAGCGCCCGCACATCCTCGGCGCTGACACCGCCGGCATAGCGCCAGGACAGGACGTCGGGGTCGAGGAAATTCCAGTCGGAACGCGGCCGCACCCGCGTTCCGGTCTTTGGCCGCGATTCGACCAGCCCCTTGCCGGCCAGCACCTTGATCGCCTCGCGCAGCACCGTGCGGCTGACCCCCAGCATCTCGCTGGAATCGTCGGCATTGGGCAGGGCCTCGCCGGGCAGGAAGTCGCCTTGCACGATGCGCAAGCCGATCTGCTCGACAACGGTGGCGTGCAGCGCGGTGGAGCCGCTGGAAACCGCCACGGCAACCCGTGACGTGCGTGCCGTGCTGAACGATTTTCTATTCTTCATACTATTCATATGATATGTCTTATCGCCATGGCGATTGGAGTCAAGGGATTGGGGAGTGCCGATGACAAAGAATTCCGCTGTGGCAGTCGCGCAGCGCACGGAGCTGGTCTCGATCAGTGACGGCATCGCGACGGTCGAGATTGCTCCGGCCGCCGGCGGAGCGCTGGCGTCGTATCGGTGGTGGCGGGATGGTTCGGCCGTGGATTGGCTGCGCCCGGCCGATCCAGTGGCGATCAGCCGTCGCGATGCCGGCGCCATGGCCTGCTTTCCGCTCGTTCCCTACTCCAACCGTATCAGGGGTGGCCGCTTCGAATTCGCGGGGCGTTCGATCCAATTGCCCAGCCAGCCTGACGATCCACACTACGAGCATGGCCATGGCTGGCGTCACCCGTGGACGGTCGTCAGCCACCAAGCCAGCATGGTCGTCCTGCGCTACCGGCACACCGCCGATACCTGGCCATGGAGCTATGAAGCCGAGCAGAGGATCTTTCTGGCTGACGGCAGCCTTTGCATGACGATTGCGGTGCACAACCTGTCGGACGCGCCGATGCCGGTTGGCTTCGGCCTCCATCCGTATTTCCCGTCGACACCGTGGACGCATGTCCAGGCCCGGGTATCAGGCATGTGGGAAACCGATGCGGAGGTCCTGCCCATCCGGCATGTCCCGCCGCCGGCGGGCGCCGATCCGTCCATCGGTTTTGACGTATCGGAAGTGGACTTCGACACGGTCTTCACCGGGTGGGCGCGCCGCGCCCGGATCACCTGGCCCGAGCACGGACGGCAGCTGGACATCGAGGCCGGGGCACCGCTCGATTTCCTCGTCCTCTACACGCCGCCGGGCGAACCGTTCTTTTGCGCCGAGCCGGTCAGCAACATCACCGACGCTTTCAACCGGATGGATGACGAGAAGATCCATACCGGCTGCATCGTACTGGCGCCTGGCCAGAAGCAATCCGCCAGTATTCGCTTCACACCGTCGCTGGCTGTTTGACGGTCAGCCGTCCAAAGCAGTCCGGTCAGAACGGATAATGCTGGCCAGGGTCCTCGATCGTCACCCAGCGCAAATCGGTGAATTCGGCGATCGAGGCCTTGCCGCCGAAACGGCCATAGCCGGAGCCCTTGACGCCGCCGAACGGCATCTGCGCCTCATCGCCGACCGTCGGTCCGTTGATATGGCAGATGCCAGCTTCGATGCGGGCGGCGACGGCAAACGCACGTTTGATGTCGCGGCTGAAGACGGCTGACGACAGGCCATATTTGGTGTCGTTGGCGACCCGCACGGCCTCGTCCTCGCCCTTGACGCGGATCACCGGCTTGACCGGTCCGAAGGATTCTTCCGAATAGACGCGCATCGTCGGCGTCACGTGATCGAGCAGCGTTGCCTCGACCACGGTACCGCTGCGCTTGCCACCGGCGACAAGCTTGGCGCCCTTGGCCACGGCATCGGCGACAAGTTCCTCCATCTTGTCGGCCGCCTGGCTGCTGATCAGCGAGCCCAGCACGACATGGCCGCGCGGGTCTCCCGCCGGCAGTTGCGAGGCGCGGACCGCGAGTTTTGCCACGAATTCATCGGCGATCTTTTCATCGACGATCAGCCGCTCTGTCGACATGCAGATCTGGCCCTGATGCATGAAGGCGCCGAAAGCGGCCGCATTGACCGCCGCGTCGATGTCGGCATCGTCCAGCACCAAAAGCGGCGCCTTGCCGCCGAGTTCGAGCAGCGCCGGCTTGAGGTGCCGGCCGGCGAGCTCGGCGATGATCCGGCCGACCTTGGTCGAGCCGGTAAAGTTGACGCGTTTCACCGCGGGATGCGCGACCAGCGCTTCAACGATACCGGCAGCGTCTTTAGGATCGTTGGTGACGACGTTAATGACGCCCTTGGGCAGCCCTGCCTCGACCAGCACCTGGCCGATCAGCCGATGCGTGCCCGGGCACATTTCGGAGGCTTTCAGCACCACGGTGTTGCCGCAGGCGATCGGCATGGCCACGGCGCGTGTCCCGAGAATGACCGGCGCATTCCAGGGTGCGATGCCGAGACATACACCGGCCGGCTGGCGGATCGCCATGGCGAGCGTGCCCGGCTTGTCGGACGGGATGATCTCACCCGAAATCTGCGTCGTCATGGCCGCCGCCTCGCGCAGCATGTTGGCTGCCAGCATGACGTTGAAGCCGGCCCAGGAGCCTGTGGCGCCGGTCTCTTCCATCATCAGCCTGGTGAATTCACCGACCTTGGAGGCCATCACATCGGCCGCTCTGGAGAGCAAGGCGCGGCGCTCGCCGGGCCCGGTCTTCGACCAGGCGGGAAAGGCAGCGGCGGCTGCTTCGACGGCGGCGTTGGCATCGGCCACGCTTGCCGCCGCCGCGCGCGTCGCCAATTTGCCGGTGAACGGGTCCATGCGCTCGTAGGAAGCCTTGCCTGTTGCCGCCTTTTCGTCGCCGTCGATCAGAAGTCCGATATCCATTGTTCTTTCCCTCGCTCTCGATGGAGCTTCACAGATTAGAAGCCGAGCACTTCGGCATTGATCGATGCTTCGAGGCCACCGTCAACCGGCACATTGGCGCCATTGACCCAGCGCGCGCCGTCCGAGCACAGGAACAGCACGACAGGCGCGATGTCACCCGAAGTGCCGGCACGTCCGACCCGGGCAATGTCGCTGTCGACGCGGGCATCGCCAAGCACGCTGCGGAACTGTTTCAGGATCGGTGTTTCGACCGGGCCAGGGCTCACCGCATTGACGCGGATGCCACGCTTCCTGAACAGCTCCTGATGTGCCGCGCGCATCGTCCACAGGAGCAGCAGTTCCTTGGACACGGGGTAGCCTTCCTCGTTCTTCACCACGTGGTCGGCGACCACTTTGGCGACATCGGGGAAACCTTCGATGCCGACCATCGAGGCGGCGCGGTTGAGATTGGCGCGCCAGCCATAACCGGCGATCGAGGCGACGTTGACGATGGCGCCGCCTTCGCGAAGGCTGGGCGCAAGCCCTTCCGAGAGCGCACGCAGACCGAAGAAGTTGACGGCCAGCGTCGAGGCCGCACCGGTGTTGCCGGAGAGGCCGGCGACGTTGCAGAGTGCATCGATGCGCTGCGGCAGGCGCGCGATGAGCTCATCGACGCCCGCCTTCGACGAGATGTCGGCCTTGACGAAACTGCCAACCGCTGCGGCCGGCTCGCGCACATCGGCGCCGATCACGTCGGCGCCGAGCTGGCCGGCAAGCTCCGCCGTGCGTGCGCCGATGCCGGAGGCAGCCCCGGTGATGAGGATGGTCTTGCCGAAAAGCATGCTCATGCCTTCTCCTGATATGTTGTGGCTTGCTGCGACGGGATCATGCCGCCATCGGCGACGTTCGCCGGCAGCTTGACGCGGTAGCCGACCGGCAGCAGGCGCAGCCCAAAGCGCTCCTCGATCGTTCCCCACAGGCCGCGCGGCAGGAAAAGCGAAAACAGCACGGCGGTGGCGCCGAGGCCGATCAGGTACCAGACGCCGGCGCCGCCGAACCAGGTCTCGATGAGGAAGAAGACCAGCGCGCCGAGAATGGCGCCCTCGAACGTGCCGATGCCACCGACCAGAACCATGAAGATCATGTAGGCTGTCCACTGCACGTTGAAGTAGGTTTTCGGCTGGAAGGTGATGGAGGTCGCCAGCCACAATGCGCCGGCAATGCCGATGCCGAAGGCGGCAAGCACGAACAGCAGCCGCTTGGTGCCGGTGACGCGCACGCCGACCGAAGCGGCCGCATCCTCATTGTCGCGAATGGCGCGGATGGCGGCGCCCGTGCTGCCGCGCAGCAGGCCGAAGAGGGCAGCGAGCAGGGCCGTCATCGAGGCTAGCGCCAGCCAGTAGATGGTCACCCGCCTTATCGAGGCATCGTAGACGTTGAGCGAGATCAGCGAGGTGCCGGTTTCGCCCTGCACCAGCCGGTCGAGATTGACCAGCAGATGGGTGAGCGCCGCGATCACCCACATGCCGATGGCGAACTCACCGTTCTTGAGCCGCAGCATGAAGAGCGACAGCGGCCAGGAAACCGCGCCGACGATAATTCCCGATGCAAAGAGCGCCAGGAAAGGATTGAGACCGGCATCGGCAAGACGGATGGCGAAATATGCGCCAAGCCCGAAGAACACCTGCTGGCCGACCGAGACCAGGCCGCCGAAACCGGCCAGCGCGTTCCACATCGCCGCCAGGATCACATAGATGAACAGCGCCGTCATGCGGTCGACCGCGCCGGCCGAGAGGAATTGCGGCGCGATGGCGAGCAGCGCGATGACGATGGCCACGGCGATAGCCGCGATGCGCGAGGTCGCGGTACCACGCTCGATCATGGGCGAAGTCGGAACGACGCTCATGGTGCGCTCCGGGAAGGCAGGTGCAACAGCCAGCGCAGGCCAAAGCCGGATGCCGAAAGCCGCACGAACAGCACGACAAGGAACACGGCATGACCGCCGATCAGAAATCCCTGCGGATGCACTTGCGCGCCGAGCGTCTGGGCCAGCGCCAGCACGATGCCGCCGATCAGCGTTCCCCACAGCGACCCGGCGCCGCCGATCACCGCCGCCTCGAAGGCGAACAGCAATTGCGGCGCGCCGGCATAGGGATCGAAGGTCGCGCGCATGCCGAGGAACGCGCCGGCAAGGCCGACGGTGACCATGGCGATGGCGGCAGCAACGGCGTTGGCACGCCGTGCATCGACGCCGACCAGGCCGGCGGTGTCGGGGTCTTCCGAGGTGGCGCGGATCGAGCGGCCAAGCCGGGTGCGGGTCAGGAATAGCTGCAGCCCGCCAAGCAGGACCACGGCGGTGGCGAACATGATCACCGCGAGCTTGCCGACATAGATGCTGCCCGGCCATTCCCAGGAATCATAGGACAGGCTGCCGATGAAGGGCGCCAGCGAACGGGTGTCGGCGCCGAACTGTTGGAACAGCATGTTGTCGATGACGATGGCGAGGCCGAACGTGGTCAGGATCGGCAGCAGGGCGCCGCCGCGCGCGCTGCGCTCGAGCAGGAAGCGCTGCAGCGCCCAGCCGATCGCGGCCATCACTGGCAAGACGATGAGCAGGCCGAGAAACGGCGGGATGTGGAACCGCGAGGCCAAAAACCACAGCGCATAGGCGGCGAACACGGCAAGGCTGCCATGGGCGAGGTTGATGATGCGCATCACCGAAAACATGAAGGACAGGCCGCAGGCGATCAGCGCGTAATAGCCGCCGAGCAGGATGCCCTGGATGATCTGGTTGCTCATGCCGGCTCGGCCTTCTGCTTGTGCAGGCCGAAATAGGCTTTCGTCACCTCGTCGCGCGAAACGCTCTTGCTGTCGGCCGCGAGCGCGATGCGTCCTTCCAGCATGCAGATGACCTTGTCGGAGACTGACAGCGCCCGGTTGAGATCCTGCTCGACCAGGATGATCGTGGTTCCCGAGCGGATCAGGCCTTGCAGCGCGGCATAGACGCGGTCGACGATCAGCGGCGACAGGCCGAGCGACACCTCGTCGAGCAGCAGCACGTCGGGATTGCTCATCAGCGCCCTGCCGATCGCCGTCGCCTGCTGCTCGCCGCCGGAGAGATGGCCGGTCTTGGCGTGACGGCGCGGTTTCAGGTTGGGGAACATCTCCAGCACCTTGTCGACGCTCCAGTCGCCCGGCCGCCCAGTGGTCTTGCCCAGCAGCAGGTTCTCCTCGACCGTCATCCGCACGAACAGTTTTCGCCCTTCCGGCACCAGCGCTATGCCCATGCCGACGCGTCTGTGCGACGGCACGCTGGTGAGATCGGCGCCATCCAGAAGCACACGGCCGGCCGCCGGCTGGTGCGCACCGGCGATTGCCCTGAGCAGCGTCGTCTTGCCGGCGCCATTGGCGCCGACCAGCGCCAGCGTTTCGCCGCGCTTGACGCCGAAGCTGACGCCGCGCACCGCCTGCAGCAGGCCGTGCCGGACAACCAGGTTCTCGACCGCCAGAAAACTCATTTGGGGCCTCCGCCGAGATAGGCGTGGATCACCTGTGGATCAGCCATGACCGCTTGCGGCTCGCCATCGGCGATGATCCTTCCCGCGTCCATGCAGATCAGCCGTTCGGCCACCTGCAAGAGGATGTGCACGATGTGCTCGATCCAGACGATGCCGATCTTGCGCCGGCGCAATTCCTTGATCGTGTCGACAAGCTCGCCGGCTTCGCCATCGGTCAGGCCGCCGCCGATCTCGTCCAGCAGCAGCAGCGTTGGCCGGGCCGCCAATGCGCGTGCCAATTCCAGACGTTTCCGGTCGAGCAGGCCGAGCGTCTCGGCGCGCCGGTTGGCGACCCCAAGCATGCCGCACAGCTTCAGCGAGCCGAGCGCCTCCTCATAGGCCTCGTCGCGGCCGAGCCCCGCGCCATGTGACGCGGCAACAAAAACATTCTCGAAGGTGGTCATGCCGCTGAATGGTTTCGGCACCTGATGCGTGCGCACCAGGCCCAGCCGGCAGCGCGCCGTGGCCGGCAGCGCTGTTACATCGCCGCCCTTGAAGGAGACCGAGCCGGCGCTCGGAGGAAAGGCGCCTGAAAGCACGCTGAGCAGCGTGGTCTTGCCGGCACCGTTCGGGCCGACAATGCCGACCGCCTCGTCGGCGGCCATAGCGAAGTCGACGGCCTCCAGCACCACGAGCGCGCCGAAGCGCCTGTGGATGCCGGCGGCGGCGAGAACAGCCTGTTGTTGCGGATGGGTCACCAGGTGGTCCTCGTCAGCGGTCCATCAGCCGTTGTAAGGCAGAAGCTTGGCTTCGACCGGAACGTTCGGATCGGTGGCGTTCTCAGTCACGACGTAGTCGAGCGGGAACTTGCTGCCTTCCTTGGCGGCAATCCATTGCGTGCCGATGATCGGGCCGGGCGACACGTTGGCCACCGGGCCGCCGGTGAAGTCGACCTTGCCGATCATGGTTTCGGTCTTGAGCGTGCTCAGCGCCTTGGCGACCGCCGCCTTGTCCTTGGCATTGGAGCTCGCTTTCAGCGCCTCGAAGCCGGCGTCGAGCAGCGACATCGAGGCGCCGAGCTGCTGCGTCCATTGTTTGCCGCTCGCCGCCTCGTAGCCGTCGGCAAGCTCGGTCCCCGAGACGCCGGTCAGCGGCGACTTGTATGGAAAGGCCTTATGCCAGTAGGCGGCGCTCGAAATCTTGATGCCGAGGTCGCCAAGCGCCTCGATGTCGGAGGGGAACAGGCCGGTCTTGGCGACCTGGCAGATCTTGATCTGCTTGATCAGGCCTTGCTGGGCCGCCTGACGCCAGAAGGCGGCGAAGTCAGGCGGGATCGGGAACGAGTTGAAGATCTCGACGCCCTCCTGCTTGAACAGCGCGATCTGGGAGGAATAATCGGTGGTGCCGGTCTCGTAGGCGCCCGGGTCGACGATGGTGAAACCCTGCTTGGCCAAAAGCGGCGCCAGATTGGCGCGGATGGCGTTGCCGTCGGCGTCGTTCGGATACATGACGCCGACCTTCTTGTTGGTCTCGATCAGGTTCCACTGCGAGATGTAGGTCTTGAAGAACTCGCCGACACCGAAGCCGAAATGATAGGTCCATTTGAACGGCGAGGGCGCACCCGGCTTGGCGCCACGGCCGAAATACCAGGCTTCCCACGGCATGACGGTCGAAAGGCATGGCACGCCGGCGGCTTCGCAGGCGTCGGCCACCGGATTGATCACCTCCGGTGTCGACACCGCCAGCATCAGGTCGATCGCCTGGTTGTTGATCAGGTCCTTAGCGAGCTGGCCGGCGCGGGAAGGATCCGATTGCGTGTCCTGGTCGAGGATTTCCACACTGTATTTCTTGCCGCCGATGTCTAGGCCACTGGCGAGCGCTTTGCGGGCGAGGTCGAGCACATAGCCGTCGGTCTGGCCGAAGCCGGCCAGCGGTCCGGTGCGCGGACTGACAAAACCGACCTTGAGCGTGTCGGCAGTCTGGGCGAAGGCCTTGCCGCCGCCGAGCGCGAGTGCCGCGCCGCCAGCCATCGAGGTGGCGAGAAACTGGCGCCGCGACACGCCACGAATACTGGATCTGCTACTGCTAGCGTAGGTCATGCATTCCTCCCTCTGTGGTCCTCCATCGGTACAGTGCACCAGTGATTTGGTTCGGTAAAATGATATTTTGCGGTGTTTCATTAACCCTGGGGTTAGCGGATTCCTGAGGGAAGACGGAGCCCGTCTGACCAGTCGATGCCTTAGCTGCCCGATCTGGCCGCCTCGCGAATGGTTTGCAGCAGAATGGTGAAGGCCGGCGAGGGGGCGGTGTCGGTGCGCATCGTCAGGCCGACCGGCCCCTTGGTTTCGTCGGTGTCGACCGGCAGGGAGACGAAGGCGCCGTTGGCGATCTCGTTGGCGACCACGCCGGCCGAAATGATCCACACCGCATTGCTCTGCCGCATGAAGGCGCGGCCGAACGAATCCGAGACCGTCTCGATCTCGGTGGCCGGCGCGGTCATGCCGTTGGTTATGAACAGGCGATCGACAAAGGGCCGGATGACGGATTCCCGGGTCGGCATCAGCACCGGAAATTCGTCGAGGCTGGCGAAGATGTCGGCCCCCGGTTCCAGCAGCGGATGTCCGGCCCGCACCACGAACAGCACCTGTTCGGAGTAGAGATGTTCGAAGAAGAAGCCGGTCATGTTCTCGGGCGCCGCCAGCCGTCCGACGACGAGATCGAGCGCGCCAGTGCGCAACTGTTCGAGCAGAACGGCGTTTTCGCCGGTGACGATTTTGAGCGCGGCGCCGGTATTTTCCCGCAGGAACAGGCTCATGGCTCGCGGCATGACCTTCGCCGACACGGTCGGCAGCGCGCCGATGCGGATCGGATGGCGATTGACGGCGCCGTCCTGGCGGACGGAATCGACACCGCGCTTGAGAGCCGTAATCGCCGAACCGGCATGGCCGAGGAAGATCTCGCCAAGCCTCGTGACGCGGATGCCGCGCCCGTCACGCTCGACGACGGCGACACCCAGCGCGTCTTCCAGTTCACGCAGCGTCTTGGTCACCGCCGGCGCGCTGACATGCAGAAAATCGGCGGCGCGGGCCACGCTGCCTTGTCGCGCGACTTCCAGGAATGCCTGCAGGTGACGGAACCGGATGCGGCTCTCGGACATGAATTTGATAACCCCTGAGTTAATGAAACGGCGCAAAATATCATTTTACCGAACCAAACGCCTTGTGCAATGTGGAGATGGAGGATTGAAATCGTGCCATTCGTCACCCTTGGCGGCATCACGCTGCATCACCGATATGTCGAGGCGAACGGCAGGACGCCACCGGTGGTGTTCATCAATTCGCTGGGCACCGACTTTCGCATCTGGGACGAAACTGTCTCGGCGCTTGAGGGGGAAATGCCCTTGCTGGTCTACGACAAGCGCGGCCACGGACTGTCCGACATCGGTGACATCAGGTCGATCGACGATCATGTCGACGATCTCTCGGCGCTCATCGATCATTTCGGGTTGGAGAAGGTCGTGCTGTGCGGCCTGTCGGTCGGTGGCATGATCGCGCAAGGGCTATATGCCAGGCGGCCCGAAATCGTCGAGGCCATGATCCTGTGTGACACGGCCCACAAGATCGGTACGACGGACAGCTGGAACACACGCATTGCGACGGTCGAAAGCAAGGGCATCCAGGCCGTTGCGGATGGCGTGCTCAAAGTGTGGTTCACTCCGACCTTCCATACCGCGCGGATGGCCGAGCTTGACGGCTATTGGAACATGATGACCCGGCAATCGCCTGCCGGCTATATCGGGACTTGCGTGGCGGTTCGCGACGCGGATTTCACCGACGTGGCATGCCGCATCGCCGTGCCGACGCTCTGTATCGCCGGCGACCAGGATGGCTCGACACCTCCCGATCTTGTCCGCTCGCTGGCGGCTCTTATCCCCGGTTCGCGTTTCGAGATCATCCGCGACGCCGGGCACATTCCCTGCGTCGAACAACCCGAGGCGCTCACCGCGCTGATCCGCGATTTCATCGCATCGCTTGCCCCTGGAGCACAAACTCATGGATGAAGTCCCCGGCAACGCGACCAGATATCGCACCGGCCTTGCGGTGCGGCGCGCCGTGCTCGGCGATCCGCATGTCGACCGGGCCGAGGTCGCTGCCACCGATTTCGACCAGCCTTTCCAGGAACTGATCACCGAGGCTGCCTGGGGAACGGTGTGGGCCAGACCAGGCTTCAGCAAGCGCGAACGCTCGATCGTCACGCTGGCGCTGCTGGCCGCACTCGGCCATGATGAAGAGGTCGCCTTGCATGTGCGCGCCACCGCCAACACCGGTGCGACGCGCGAGGATATTTGCGAGGCCTTCCTGCATGTCGCGATCTATGCCGGCGTGCCGGCGGCCAACCGCGCCTTCAGGATTGCCAAGGAGGTGTTTGCGGAAATGGACGCAGACAAGGCTGCCCATGGCTGAGCCCGGCTCCAACCAGACGCCGGAAACCGGCGCCTTCTTCCAGCGCGACCGCCAATGGCACCCGCCGGCGTTCACGCCGAGTTACAAGAGTTCTGTGCTGCGTTCTCCACAGAAGGCATTGCTGTCATTCGACAACACGCTGTCGGAACTGACCGGCCCGGTGTTTGGCCATGCCATGATCCGTGAACGCGACAACGACCTGATCCACAATTTCGCCAGGCCGGGCGAGAGCGCCATCGGCGAGCGCATCATCGTCCATGGGCGGGTGCTCGACGAGCGCGGCGTTGGCGTTCCTGGTGCGCTGCTCGAATTCTGGCAGGCCAATGCCGGCGGCCGCTATCGCCATAAGAAGGACGGCTATCTGGCGCCGCTCGATCCGAATTTCGGCGGATGCGGCCGCACCCTCACCGGCGAGGACGGCGCCTATGCCTTTCGCACTGTCAGGCCCGGTCCTTATCCCTGGCCGAACGGCCCGAACGACTGGCGGCCGGCGCACATCCATTTTTCGGTTTTCGGCCACGGCTTCGCGCAGCGGCTGATCACGCAGATGTATTTCGAGGGCGATCCGCTGATCTGGCGCTGTCCGATCGTCGGCGGCATTCGCGACAAGGCGGCCGTCGAAGCGCTGATTGCCGCGCTCGACATGCAATCGACAATCCCGATGGACGCGCTTGCCTACAAATTCGATATCGTGCTGCGCGGGCGCCGCTCGACGCTGTTCGAAAACAGACCGGAGGGCAATTGATGGCGCAGTCGCTCGACCGGCCGAAAGAGAGCCCTTCGCAGACCGCCGGACCCTATGTCCACATCGGGCTGACGCCGAATTTCTGCGGCATCGGCGGCGTCTATGAGGACGATCTTGGCTCGGCCATGGTCAATGAGCGGACCAAGGGCGAGCGCATCGAGTTGCGCATTCGCGTGCTCGACGGCACCGGCACGCCGTTGAAGGACGCGCTGATCGAGATCTGGCAGGCGGATGCCGACGGGCTCTACAATTCGTCCGCGGAGATGCGCGGTGCCGCCGATCCGAACTTCTTCGGCTGGGGCCGTTGCCCGACCGACATGGAAACCGGGCTCTGCTCGTTCGAGACCATCAAGCCCGGCCGCGTGCCGTTCCGCGACGGTCGCCTGATGGCGCCACACATCACGCTCTGGATCGTCGCGCGCGGCATCAACCTCGGTCTGCATACACGGCTCTATTTTTCCGACGAGGAAGAAGCCAATGGCGAGGATCCGATCCTGGCGCGTATCGAGCACCGCGTTCGCGTGTCGACGCTGATCGCCGAGCGCCAGGGCGACGCCTATATCTTCGATATCCATCTCCAGGGGGACAAGGAAACCGTCTTCTTCGACAGTTGATGGACGGAGCAGGACATGACCGTATCGCCCTTCGACCATCCGCTGCTTTCGGGCCTGCTCGGCGACGAGGAGGCGGCGCGGCATTTTTCGGTGGAAGCCGACATTGCCGCGATGCTGGATTTCGAACGTGCCTTGGCCGAAGCCGAGGCCGACCGCGGCATCATCCCCAGGGAGGCCGCGGCGGCGATCGTCAAGGCGATTGCCTCGTTCCGGCCGGATACCGGCAAGCTGCGCGCTGGGGTCACCAAGGATGGCGTCGTGGTCCCGGAGCTGGTGCGCCAGATCAAACTGGCCGTCGGCGAACCGCATGGCGGTTCGGTCCATTTCGGCGCCACCAGCCAGGACGTCATCGACACCAGCCTTGTGCTCCGGCTGAAATCCGTCGTCGAGCATCTCGGCCTGCTGCTGACCGAGACAATCATAAGGCTCGCGTCCCTGGAGGAGCGCTTCGGGGGTAGGGCGCTGACCGGGGTGACCCGCATGCAGCCGGCGATCCCGATCACCGTGGCGGATCGCGTGACGGCGTGGCGGGCGCCACTGCAGCGGCACCAGGAGAGGCTGTCGCAACAGTCGACGCGCCTGCTCGTCCTCCAGTTCGGCGGCGCCGCCGGCACTCTGGAAAAGCTTGGCGACAAGGGGCTGGCGGTGCGCGCCGCACTTGCCGCCAGGCTCGGCCTCGGCGATGCCTCGCAATGGCAGAGCCAGCGCGATGCGCTCGCTGACTTGGCCGGCCTGATGTCGCTGATAACGGGAAGTCTCGGCAAGTTCGGCCAGGACATCGCGCTGCTGGCGCAAGGCGGCACCGACATCGAGCTATCGGGCGGTGGCGGCTCGTCGGCGATGCCGCACAAGCAGAACCCGGTGAAGGCCGAAGCATTGGTGGCGCTTGCTCGTTTCAACGCCACGCAACTTTCCGGCATGCATCAGGCGCTGGTGCATGAGCAGGAGCGTTCGGGTTCCGCCTGGACGCTGGAATGGCTGCTGCTGCCGCAGATGGTCGTCGCGACGGCCGCATCCCTGCGCCTTGCCGCCGAACTGGCCGCGCAGGTCGAAAGCCTCGGCCACTGATGCGCACCCAGGTCGTCATCGTCGGCTCGGGACCGTCCGGCCTGCTGCTCGGCCAGTTGCTCGCCACCATCGGCGTCGAGACCGTCATCCTCGAGCGGTCGAGCCGCGAGCACGTGCTTGGCCGCGTGCGGGCCGGCGTGCTCGAACAGGGCACGGTCGACCTGCTTGGGGAGGCTGGTGCTGCTGAAAGGCTGCATGCCGAAGGCCTTCCGCACTCCGGCATCTCGCTTGCTTTCGACGGACGGCTGCACCGCATCGATCTCACTGCACTCACCGGTGGCAAGCATGTCACCGTCTATGGCCAGACCGAGGTGACACATGATTTGATGGACAAGCGCGAAGCGGCGGGACTGGTCACCGTCTATGAAGCAGCCGATGTCGCGCTGCACGATTTCGACGGTGCCGCGCCTTTCGTCACCTATGAGAGGGATGGCGTCAGCCATCGCATCGACTGCGACTTTATCGCCGGCTGTGACGGCTATCACGGTGTCTCCCGCAAATCGGCACCAGCGCGGGCGCTGAAAACCTTCGAGCGGCAATATCCGTTCGGCTGGCTGGGCGTGCTGGCGGAAGTGCCGCCGGCCGATCATGAACTGGTCTATGCCAATCATGAGCGAGGCTTCGCGCTGTGCTCGATGCGGTCGACGCACCGCAGCCGCTACTATGTGCAGTGCCCTCAGGACGACAGGGTCGAGGCATGGTCCGACGACCGCTTCTGGGACGAGCTGCGCCGCCGCTTGCCGGAGCGGACGGCAGCAGGCGTCACCACCGGACCGTCCTTCGAAAAGTCGATCGCACCGCTGCGCTCCTTCGTCGCCGAACCCATGCGCTTCGGCCGGCTGTTCCTGGTCGGCGATGCCGCCCACATCGTGCCGCCGACCGGCGCCAAGGGTCTCAACCTCGCCGCCAGCGACGTGCGCTATCTCTTTGCCGGTTTGCGCGACTTCTACCGCGAGAAATCCATGGCCGGCATCGACGCCTATTCGCAAAAGGCATTGGCGCGGGTGTGGAAGGCGGTGCGCTTTTCCTGGTGGATGACGACCATGCTGCATCGCTTTCCCGATACCGGCGACTTCGGCCAGCGCATCCAGGAGGCCGAACTCGACTATCTCGTGCACTCGCGCGCAGCGTCGACGGCGTTGGCGGAAAACTATGTCGGCCTGCCTTATTAGAGCCTGTTCCATCCCGATGGATCGGGATGGGGCTCTATCTCTGTTTGAGCATGATCTTATTCGAAAACCGGCTATCCACTTTTCGGGATCATGCCTTGGCTACCCCTTGATCGCCGAGCCGACGATGGAATCGACGAAGAAGCGCTGCAGGAAGACGAACAGGATGAGAGGCGGCAGCACGGCCAGCGTCGCGCCGGCCATCACCAGTCCGGTGTTGACCGCGCCCCTGTTGTAGCTCAACAGCCGGCTGAGGCTGATGACGATCGGATAGGCGTCGGCGTTGCCCTGCAGCACCGTCAGCGGCCACAGATAGCTGTTCCAGTGATAGACGAAGGCGAACAGCGCCAGTGCGGCGATCGCGGGCGCCACGCTCGGCGCCACGATCTTGAACAGGATCAAAAGTTCCGAGGCACCGTCCATGCGCGCGGCGTCGACCAGGTCGTCGGGCACCCCGGCGATGAACTGGCGCATCAGGAAAATGCCGAAGGCATTGGCGAGGTTGGGCACGATGATGCCGGCAAGGCTGGCATTGAGGCCGATCGAGCCGACAAGACGATAGAGCGGGATCAGCGTCACGATCGGCGGCAGGAACATGGTGGCGATCAGCACGGAAAACAAAAGCGAGCGGCCGGGGAAGTGGTATTTGGCGAAGGCGTAGCCGGCCATCATGCTGGTGACCAGCACGCCGGCCGTTGTGATCGAGGCGATCACCAGCGAGTTCCACATGGAGCGGCCGACATTGACCACACCCGAAACCTTTTCATAGGACTCGAGGCTCGGCGCATGCGGTATCCAGACCGGTGGCACCTGCATGCTCTCGGCCGGCGTTTTCAGGCTCGACAGCACCATCCACACCAGCGGGAAGGCGGATGCGACGGCGGCCAGCAGCATCAGCGTCGCCAGCAGCGCCTTGCGGCCGGAGGGGCGTCCGCGCGGAAGCCAGCTCGACGATCCCGCGCTCATTCCTGGTTCTTCCGGTTGGCGAGTGCGAAGAGCGCACAGACAACGACGATCAGCGACAGCATCAGCATGACAGCCATGGCCGAGCCCAGTCCGCCCTGCGCGCGTTCGATGCCGACACGGCGGATGTGATAGGTCAAGACATTGGTCGAGCCAACCGGCCCGCCCTGTGTGATCAGCGCCACCGGCTCGAACACTTGCACTGCGTTGATGATGGCGATGACGGCGCTGAACAAAAGCGTGCGCCGCATCAGCGGCAAGGTGATGAAGCGGAACTGCTCGAATCGGTTGGCGCCGTCGAGCTTCGCCGCCTCGTAGAGGCTGCCCGGAATCTGCGTTAGCCCTGCGATTGCCAGCACGGTGAAATAGCCGACCTGCTGCCAGACGTTGAGGAAGACGATCGAGATCAGCGCCGAGCGCGGCGACGACAAGAAGGGCTGCGGTCCGACGCCGATCAGGCCGAGCATCTGGTTGAGCGGCCCCTCGCTCGGCGAATAGAGTTTCGACCAGACCAGCGCCACCGCGATCATCGGCACCATATAGGTGGAGAACAGCACCGTCCTCAGCGCCGTGCCGCCGGCGACATCGTGCTGGTAAACCATCAGGCCGAAAGCCACCGACAGCGGCAGGATCAGGACGACGGACAGTGCGGTATAAATGGCGGTGTTGGTCAGCGCGCCCTTGAAGTCGCGCCCGACCGAGGTCGGCCCGAAGATCTCGCGGAAATTGTCAAGGCCGATGAAGCTGGCGCTGGAAAACGGTGTCTGCGTCGACCAGTCCTGGAAGGACAGCCAGACGGTGAGCAGCATCGGCAGCAGGATGAAGATGCCGATCAGCGTCACGGCGGGCATAAGCATGATGCCCGCCGAGGCACGGTACCTCTGGATCATTACGGTCTGATCATTATTTGGCGGCGCGCTCCAGGATCGAGGTGGCGTCGGCCTGCGCCGTCGCCTGCGCATCCTTGGCCGAGACCTGGCCATACTGCAACGCCTCGATCGTCTGCTGCAGGGATTCCGAGAATTCCTGTCCGCCGGGCACCACCGGGAAGGGCTTTGCGCCGGCGAGCACGCTGACATAGCCGGACAGGAATTCCGAGCCGAGCTTGTCCTTGTGCGCCTCGATGTCGGAGGTGCGCGACGGCAGGATGCCCATCGACATCAGGATGTCGGACATGGCCGACGCGCCGTTCTTGCCGGACTTCGGATTGTTGAGCCAGGCCAGGAAATCCCATGCCGCCTTCTGCTCGGCCTGGCCCGCATTGGCGTTGACCACGGTCATCCAGGAATAGGAGATCGCATGCGGCTTGTCGCCGCTCGGGCCGACGGGGATGGGGGCCGTGGCGATGTCGGTGAACCTGTCGCGCATGCCGGTCTTCAGCGCACTCTCCCACCAGTTGGCCATGATGATCATGCCGGTCTTGCCGGAGACGAAATTGTCGAGGAACGGGCCGGTCGTGTTGGCGTCGGCGGTCGCCATGGCCGGCACGCTGGCGCCGGACTTGATGAGGTCTTCATAAAGCTGGAACGTCTCGCCGGCCTGCTTGCTGTCCAGCACCGGCTTGCCCTCCCTAACCAACTCGCCGCCATTGGAAACCAGCAGTGACGCGAAGGGATGGACGACGCCCGCGGCCCATGAATTGATCATGCCAAAACCCTGTTGGCCGGCGTCCTTGTTGGTCAGTTTCCGCGCCGCGTCCTTGAACTCGTCCCACGTCTTTGGCGGAGCGGCGATGCCGGCCTGCTTGAACAGCGCCTTGTTGTAGTTGAGCGCGTAGACGTCGATCTCGTTAGGTATGCCGTAGAGCTTGTCGCCGACCGAAGCGGCGCTGACGACGCCCGCCGGCCAGGCGCCCTTGACCTCGCTCGCCACCGCATCGGGGGCAGGAGCGACGAGCTTGTCGCGGGCGAGTTCCGGCAGCCAGAGATCGTAGATGCCACCGATTGTCGGACCGTCCGCACCGCCGCCTTGGGAGCGAAGCGTGGTCAGGAGATCGCCGAAAGGAACGGCGCGCACGGTGACGCTGATGTCGGGATTGGTCTTGGCGTAATCCTTGGCCGCCGCTTCCAGCAGCGCCACCGTCTCGGGCGACCAGTGCGTCAGGTAGGAGATGTTGACCGATTGCGCCCAGCCGCTGGCGGGCAGGATGGCAAGACCCGCGGCCAGTGCCAGTTTCGACGTCCAGGCAAACGACATCCCTCATCCTCCACTTGAGCATAGCGATCACGATGACGTTATGACAACATGAAGCGATCGCGCAAGGCCCGTTTGCGAAAAAGCTGCATGCAGAAACTGGCACCATCTTTCCATGGCCACCACAGTGAGATATTTAGTTATTCAAAAACAATAAGTTATTAGAATTGATTGAATCAGATCATTCGACGATGCCGTTCTGAGGGAAAATGACACCTCTTGCTAACAACGCTATGTCGTTATAATGACTTAGGCCGAGCGAATGACTCTCGCGCGGCATCGAAGTGTCGCGGGACGCCAAGGACAGAGAAAAACGGGAGAACTGGCAATGAGCATGCTTTCAATTCACCGGCGCGCCGCGCTAGGGCTGATCGGCGGCCTTGCCGCCGCCTGCGCGGGCATCTTCACGACCCTGCCGGCCAGGGCCGACAGCACGGTGACATTGTGGAGCTGGCGCACCGAGGACGAGGCGGCGATGCGCCGCATCTTCGACGCCTTCGAGGCCAAGAACCCCGGCATCAAGGTCAACATCCAGTTCACCCCGGATGCCGACTACCAGAACCGGCTGAGCACGGCGCTGCGCGGCGGCCGCGGGCCTGATATCGCCCAGCTCAAGGCCTATGGCGAGTTGCAGCCCTTCGTCGATGCCGGCTATCTCGACGTGCTCGACGACAGCGTGCCGGAATTGAAGAACATGCCGGACGCAGCCCTTGGTGGCGCGCGCGGCCGCACCGACGGCAAGGTCTACGGCGTGCCTTATTCGGTGCCGATGATGGGGGTGTTCTACAACCAGGATATCTTTGCCGCGCAAGGCATCGAGATCCCCAAGACCTACAAGGATTTCGTCGCCGCCTGCGAGAAGCTGAAGGCGGCCGGCATCACCCCGATCGCCACCGGCGGCGCCAATGGCTCCGCCTGGGAACTGGAGATCGGCGTCGGTGTCATCGGCCCGACCGTCTACGGCCCCGGCTTCTACGACGAGATGATGACCGGCAAGGCGACCTTCGAGGACCCCCGCTATGTCGCGGCACTGAAGCGCTTCGCCGAGCTGAAGCCCTATTTCCCCGACGGCTTCGCCGGCATCGACTACACCACGGCCACGCAGCAGTTCATCGGCGGCAAGGCGGCGATGTTCCTCGGCGGGTCCTTTGAGAACGGCAGTTTCAAGGCGCAGAATCCGAAGCTGAAATTCTCCATCTTCCCATTCCCGGCCGACGATGCCGGGACCAAGCTCTATACCTCGGCCTTCTCGGACGGCTCCTACGGTCTCGTCTCCGAGAGTCAGAACAAGGAGGCCGCCACCAAGGTGCTTGGCTTCATGGCCTCGGCCGAATTCGCCCAGCTGTTCGCAGACGAGCTCGGCTGGCCTCCGGCCCGCACCGATGTGACGGTGAAGGATCCTGTGCTGGCGCAGATGATGGAAATGTCGAAGAACTCGACACCCTATCTGACGCTGGTCGGCTTTCGCTGGCAGTCGCCGACGGCCTCCTCGGTCTTGCAGTCGGAGATCATCGACATGGTCGAAGGCAACATCGCACCCGAGAAGCTGGCCGCCGATATTCAGGCCGCCGTCGCCACCTGGTTCAAGCCGAAGCAGTGAGGAGCCGGGCCGGTCGCATCGCGGCCGGCCTCTCGCCGGACAGAACGTATGGCCAACCTTCACCGTACAAGCAGCCTGAAACGCACGCAGCAGCGCATGGCCGTGCTTTTCATCCTGCCGGCGCTGGCCGTCTATGCGCTCTTCGTCCTCTATCCCCTGGCGATGTCGCTGTGGGGCAGCTTCTTCATCTGGAAGGGGCTGCGCATGGTCGAGTTTGCCGGTTTGTCGAATTTCTCGCGGCTGTTCGTCTTCCCGAGCGGCGCGCGGCTCTACGGCGCGCTCTGGCACAACACCGCCTGGTTCTTCGGCATCATGGTCTTCCAGAACGGCATCGGTCTTTTGTTCGCCTGGCTGCTGTTCCTGCGCGACAGGGGCGCGGCCTTCTTCCAGTCGGTGTTTTTCTTTCCGGCGGTGCTGAGCCCGGTCATCGTCGGTGCGCTGTGGCGGCTGCTCCTGGCGCCCGGCGGCGTAGTCGAATGGGCGCTGAACGGGCTTGGCCTGCATGAGGGCAGCCTCACCGTGCTCGGCAACAGCCACACGGCCCTCGGAATGCTGATCGCCGTCGACGTCTGGAACTGGATGGGCTTGCCGGTGCTGATCTACACGGCCGGCCTGCGGCAGATTTCCGGCCAGATCTTCGAGGCGGCCAAGCTCGACGGCGCCGGCAATGCACGCATGCTGTTTTCGATCGCGCTGCCGCTTTTGATGCCGGCGCTCGGCACGCTGACGACGCTGTCGTTTATCAACACCTTCAACCAGTTCGACATCGTCTATGTCATGCAGGGCGTGCAGGGCAATCCGAGCTACGCGACCGACACGCTGGTGACCTATTTCTACCGGCTGGCCTTTGGCGCCGAGGGCGCTGTCGGCATCACGGATATCGGGCTGGCGCTGGCCTTGGGCACCGTACTGTTCCTGATCCTCAGCATCGGCACGCTTCTGATGCTGCGCTTCTTCGATCGCCGCACGGTGCAGTTGTGAGCGCGCTGGCGATCCCGCACAGGACCTTCTCGCCGAGACTGGCGCGGCTGCCCGGCTGGACGGTGCTGGTCTGCTGGACGGCCGCGGTTCTGCTGCCGCTCTACATCCTCGTCGTCTCCTGCTTCAAGACGACCGCCGAGATCTATGACAATCGGCTCGGCCTGCCGCAAAGCTGGGCCTTCGACAATTTCGTCCGGGCGTGGACGCGCGCCGATCTCGGCCACAATTTCATCAACAGCCTGATCGTCACCGGCGGCGCGGTCATTCTCACCATCGTCGTCTCGGCGATGGCCGCCTATCCGCTCAGCCGCTACCGGCTCGGCTGGAATGCCATCATGCTCGGCCTGTTCCTGTCGGGCATCATGCTGCCGATCAGGCTGGCCTCGGTCGAACTGTTCACCTTGATGCGCAAGCTCGGCCTGCTCGATTCGCTGACCGGGCTGATCCTCGTCTATTCGGCGATCCGCATTCCCTTCGCCGTCTTCATCTTCGCCAACTTCATGCGCGTGTTGCCCTCCGAACTCGACGAGGCGGCGCGCATGGATGGCGCCGGCGAGGTCCGCATCCTGTTCCAGATTATCCTGCCGATGGTGAAGCCGGCGGTGTCGATCGTCGCCATCTTCACGGCGATCGCTGTGTGGAACGACTTCTTCTTCCCGCTGATCTTCATCTTCGACGACCGCTACAAGACCGTGCCGCTGGCGATCAGCGTCTTCGTCGGCCAGTTCCGCACCGACTGGGGCCTGGTCTTCGCCTCGCTGGCGATCTCCATGGCGCCCATCCTGATCATGTATTGTCTGCTCGCCCGCCAGATTCGCGAAGGCGTCGGCGCCGGGGGAGGCATGAAATGATCGAAGACAGGATCTACGCCGCAAGCTCCATCCTGGTCGTCGGCGCGCACGCCTTCGATGCCGAGGTGATCGCTGGGCCGCTGGCCGCCGCCGCCGTTAAACGCGGCGCTTCGGTGACCTTCCTGCACCTGACCATGGGCGAGCAGGGGCATCCCTGCCTCATCCCCGCGCATTATTGCGTGCAGAAGGAAGAGGAAGCGGGCAGGGCCGCCGAGCGGCTTGGTGTCAAGGTGCGCAGCCTCGGCCTGCGCGACGCCTTCCTGCCGTCGGACGACGAGACGGCGCTCGAGGTATGCGACATCATTCGCGAACTCAAACCCGAGATCGTCATCACTCATTGGCACGGCAGCTGGCACAAGGACCATCGCGCCGCCGCGCATCTGACGCAAACCGGCATCTTCTACGCCGCCCTGCCGACGGTAGCCAGCGACAACCCGGCGCACACGCCGCAACTGCTCCTGTTCGGCGAGAACTGGGAGGATGATGACGGTTTTCGGCCCGAACATCTCGTCGATGTCAGCGACGGCTTCGAGGCCTGGAGCGAGGCGGTCAAGGAGTACGAGTTGGCGCGGGGCCTGAGCAGCTTTCCCTATGTCGATTACTACAGCGCGCTCTACCGGTTGCGCGGCTGCCTGCGCGGTACGCGTTACGCACAAGCCTTCGCGGCGGCGTCGCATTCGTGGAATGCCGGCAGCGGCCTGTTCGCGCCGCCGTTCGGCAAGGGGCCCGGCCGATGACGCGGGTTCTGGCCATCGATCTCGGCGGCACCAATCTGCGCGCCGCCGTCTTCACCGGCGATGTCGGCGCGCTGGACATGCCGAGCCGCGAGCCGGCGCCGGCAAGCCTTGATGCGTTCGTCGCCCGCATCCAGGCGCTGCGCGCTGGAGCCGGGGCGGTCGAGGCGCTCGGCATCGCGGTGCCCGGGCTCGTCGAAGGTGTCGTCTGCCGCTGGATCCCGAACCTGCCGTTTCTCGACGGCGTCGACGTCCAGGCCCTGTTTCCAGGCCTGCCCGTGGCGCTCGGCAACGACGCGCAGATCGCGCTGCTGGCGGAAGCCGTCGAGGGTGCGGCAAAAGGCATGTCGGATGCGATCCTGCTCGCCATTGGCACCGGCATCGGCTCGGCGGTGCTGGCCAACGGCCGCATCGTTGCCGGCGCGCATGGCGGCGCCTGCTCGTTCGGCTGGGCTTGCGCCGACATCAAGGATCATGGCGAGGAGCGCAGCGGCTGGCTGGAGCGCGTCGCCTCGGGCCGGGCGCTCGATGCGCTTGCCGGCCAGATCGGCCTCACCGATGGCCGCCAACTGATCGCCGCCGCTCAGTCAGGCGAACTCGCAGCGCAGACCTTGCTGGAAGTGCCGGCGCGGCGGCTCGGCACGGCGCTGGCCGGGGCCGTGGCGCTTCTCGATCCGCAGGCGGTTTTGATTTCGGGGGGACTGGCCGAGGCGCTGGAGGTGATGCGGCCGCCGCTGCTTGCCGCGCTGCGGCGTCAGTTGCCGGCGCATCTGCGTGGCATCGATGTCCGGCCCGGCCGGTTCGGTCCGGGTGCCGGTCTTGTCGGCGCGGCGCTGGCTGGTCGCGCCGGGAAAGAGTGGAGACAGGTGCGATGAGCGAAGCGAGCTTTCAGCAGCCGGACCGCAGACGCCCGGAGCCGCTCTGGTATCAGGTCGAGGAGGCGATCCGCGCCATCGTCAAGAGCGGCGAATGGGCGACCGGCGACCAGATCCCGGCGGAAGACCGGCTGTGCGCTCTGTTTGGCGTCAGCCGCATCACCTTGCGCCATGCTCTGCGCAATCTGGAGGAAGGCGGGCTGCTGCGGCGCGAGCATGGCCGCGGCACCTTCGTGCGCTCGACCACGCTGGTGGCCGGCACGCGCGAGCTGACCAGCTTCACCCAGGAAATGGGCAATATGGGCGTGGTCGCCGGCTCGCGCCTGCTCGATTGCAGCCTGACGACGGCCAATGCTGCGGCGGCCGGCGCGCTGGAGATCGAGGAAGGCGATCCGGTGGTGCGCATCCGGCGTCTCAGGTTGGGCAACAACGAGCCGATCGGCATCCAGACGGCGCAGCTTTCGGCGGCGCGCGTGCCGGGGTTCCTCGACGCCGGCCTGCTGCAAGGCTCGCTCTACGAAGCGCTCGAGCGTCACTACGGCATCGTGCCGGTGGCCGCGCGGGAAAACTACCGCGTCGGTGCCATTGGCGCGGCGGACGCCGAGCTGCTCGACCTGCCCGCCGGCAGCCCCGCCTTCATCGTCGAACGCATCACCACCGACGAGCACAGGCCTTTCGAATTCACCGTCTCCATCATGCGCGGCGACCGCTACGAAATCCGCTCGACACTGCGCGCCGGGCGCGTCCCTTCGAACCCGCGAAGCTGATCCACCCTCCCAAGCAGACACTTAAACAGGAGTACCCACGTGTCCGATCTCTACATCCACCGTCTCGCCGCTCTCATCGACAAGGCAGCGAAAACCAACGAAGAGGCCTTCGGCGAGGCCTCCACCCGCTTCGCCGATTCGCTTGAAGGCGGCGGTCTGGTCCATCTCTACGGTTCGGGCCATTCGGTGCTGCCGGTGCAGGAAGTGTTCCCGCGCTACGGCAGCTATGTCGGCTTCAATCCGCTGACCGACCCGCGCGTGATGTGGCACAACGTGCTCGGCGCCGGCGGCGTGCGCGAGCTTCTGTGGCTGGAGCGGACCGAAAGATACGCCGAGAAGTTCCTCGATCACCAGCCGCTCAACAAGGGCGATTCCATCATTATCTTCGGCCATAGCGGCCGCAATTCGTCGGGCATCGACACCGCGCTCTACGCGAAAAAACGCGGCATCTTCGTCGTCGCGGTGACCAGCAAGAACAATCTCGACAAGCCTGCCACGCATTCCTCCGGCAAGCGGCTGGCGGATGCGGCCGATCTCGTCATCGACACCTGCTCGCCGATCGAGGACGCCATCGTGCCGGTCGAGGGCTGGAGTCGTCCGGTGTCCGGTTCGTCGACGGTGCTCGCCATGATCCTGGCGCATGAGCTGATTGCCCGCACCGCCGAGCAGCTCGCCAAGCGCGGCATCGAACTGCCGGTCTTTGCCTCGCCGACGATCGCGGGCGTCACGCTGCACGACACCGACGTCATCTACGGTGTCTACCGCGAACGCATGCTGGAAGCGCAGAAGAAGCACCTGCCGACTTTCCAGGCAACGATGCGCGGCGAGTGATACTAGGGGCGGGGGAGGCGCTGCCGCGCCTTCCCGGCGCGATCACCGCCCCAAAAGATTGCGCTCGACGGTTTTCAGATGCGCCAGCATGGCCTGGCTGGCGCTCTCCGGATCGCGGCGCAGCAGCGCGTCGAGAACCGTCTGGTGTTCGCTGCAATAGATGCCGCGGCGCTCCTCGGAAAAGGAGCGCTTCTTCATTTCGAACCACGGTGCCTGATTG
Organism: Mesorhizobium sp. M8A.F.Ca.ET.218.01.1.1; assembly: GCF_004791165.1. GTDB lineage: Bacteria > Pseudomonadota > Alphaproteobacteria > Rhizobiales > Rhizobiaceae > Mesorhizobium. The sequence goes on from NZ_SRUZ01000005.1 coordinate 222,000, forward strand.
CGCAGGATGCGCATCAGATTGTGGATCTCCTTGAGGAATTCGTTGCGCGAGCAGGCGAAGATGCGGTGATGGAACTCCGCGTCCCAGTGTTCGAAGGTCGGCATGTCCTGCGCTTCGCAGGCGATCTTGTGCGCCTCGCGCACCGCGTTGAGCTCCATGGCGCTGGCATTGGTGGCGGCGAACGATGCCGCCGCCGGTTCCAGCAGCTGCCGGATCTCCATCATATCGGCCGGGCTGGTGCCTTCCATCCGGCCGACAACCGCCGCCATCGAGGCTGGATTGGTGGCGGTCAGGAAAGTTCCGCGCCCGACATGGCGCACCACCGTGCCGTCCTCCTCGAGGAAGGAAACGGCGCGCCGCACCGTGTTGCGCGCGACACCGAACTCGCTCGCAAGATCGCGTTCCGGCGGCATGCGGCCATTCTCGATCCACTCGCCCGAGGAGATGCGTTTTTTCAGGACGGTGGCGATATCGTTGGCGACGAGCTTTGGCATGCCTGGCAACTTTTATCTGATCCGATACTGAACCACGCATATCAGCTTCCTGCGCCGCCGTCCATTACGCAGCGCCGGTGCGAGTCCGCTTAAACTGGCCTATCGGGGCCGGATACTTTTGGTACGATCAGCCGAGATTCCACTTGCGGCCTAAACCAATCGGCGATAGCGTGTAGCGAAAGAGCAAAAAATTGGCTCAATATTGGTTCAGGGAGGAACTGGATGCGGGTCGCGACTTTTTCGATATCGGGCGAACGTCGCGTCGGTCTGGTCGACCTCGATGCCCAGACCATCGCGCCTTTCGATTTTTCGGTCGACCAGGCCATGTCCGGCATCTTGGCGCTGGTCGAGCGCAACGGCGCCGGCATCCCGCGTACCTTGTCGCCGATCCCGCTTGCGCAGGTCGAGATCGAGGCGCCGATCCCCCAGCCGCGCCGCAACATTTTCTGTGTTGGCAAGAACTATCACGAGCACGCGCATGAGTTCGCCCGCTCGGGCTTTGATTCCAGTGCCGGCGCCGGCGCGATCCCGAAGCACCCGATCATCTTTTCCAAAGTGCCGGAATCGGTGGTCGCCAACCATGCCAGCGTGCTGATCGATCCCTCCGTCTCGACGGCTATCGACTACGAGGCGGAACTCGCCGTCATCATCGGCAAAGGTGGACGCGGCATTTCCAGGGAGAACGCGCTCGATCACGTCTGGGGCTACACCATCGTCAATGACGTCACCGCGCGCGACCTGCAGGGCAAGTACAGCCAGTGGCTGATCGGCAAGTCGCAGGACACGTTCTGCCCGATGGGCCCCTGGGCGGTGACCAGGGACGAACTCGACCTGGCGACCGCCGGAATAAGGTGTTTCGTCAACGAGGATCTGCGCCAGGATTCCAGGATATCGCTGCTGATCTTCGATATTCCCACCATCATCGCCACCCTGTCGCAGGGCATCACGCTGAAGTCCGGCGACATCATCGCCACCGGCACGCCGGTCGGCGTCGGCATCGGCTTCGATCCACCGAAATACCTGAAGGCTGGCGACGTTGTGCGCATCGAAATCGACGGCATCGGCACGCTGGAAAACCGCTTCGCGGAGCATGCTCAATGACGACGGTGACGGTTGGCCAGGTCGTTGCCGAAACTGTCGGCGAGGGGGCTGCCGTGGCGATGATCCACGGCCTTGGCGGCACCTCGAACATGTTCCAGCCGCAGATGGCGGCATTGTCCGCCTATCGCGTCATCCGGCTCGATTTGCCGGGCTCCGGCCGTTCGCCGCGTCCGATCGAGCCGCTGACCATCGAAGGCATGAGCGAGGCGGTGATCCGCGCCTTGGCCGGCATGGGGGTCACGTCAGCCCATTTCGTCGGCCATTCGATGGGCACCATCGTCTGTCAGCAGATCGCGGCGGCGCAGCCTTCGCTGGTTAGGTCGCTCGCCCTGTTTGGGGCCTTGGCCGAGCCGACCGAAGCGACACGGCAAGGGCTCGGCAAGCGGGCGCAACTGGCGCGCTCGGGCGGCATGGCCGACATAGCCGACCAGATCGTCGCCAACGCGATCTCGGCACACAGCAGGGAAACCTCGCCGGCGGCAGTCGCCTTCGTGCGGGAATCGATCACGAGGCAGGATCCCGAATCCTATGCCCGCACCTGCGAGGCGCTGGCCAAGGCGACCGCCGTCGATGCGCGCCGGATCTCGGCGCCGACACTGCTGGTCACCGGCGATGCCGACACGGTCAATCCGCCCGGCGTCGCCCAGTCGCTTGCTGATAAAATCAAGGGCGCCATATTCTCGTCGCTGGATCGGTGCGGACATTGGGCAACGGTCGAGAGCCCGCGCGAAAGCACCCAAAAGCTCGCTGATTTTTTGAGACGGGTTGATAGGTGAGGAATTCTGATCGGGCGTAAACTTATGCGCTCGGCAAGTTGGGAGGCTTGTGATGGCAGACGACAGCTGGAACGGCAACGGCTCGGGCAGCACGCTGTTCACCAATGTGCGCGTGCTCGACGCAACTGGTGAATATCCCTACACCGGCGAGGTGCTGGTGCAGGGCAACCGCATCAAGCAGATCACCAAGGGTTCGTCGCGCTTCGGCTCGTCCTCGTCGTCTTCCTACAGCGGCGGTGCGGCGGGGGGAGCAACCATCATCGACGGCATGGGCGCGACGCTTATGCCCGGCATGATCGACGCGCATCTGCACCTGTCCTGGAACAACGCGCCCGGCATCGATCCCATCCAGATGATGGAGGTCGAGGAACACATGCTGGTCACCATGGAGATGGCCAAGCTGGTGCTCGACGCCGGCTTCACCGCCGGCCGGGGCGCTGCCGCTGCCAAGCCGCGCCTCGATGTCGTGGCCAAGAAATTCATCAACCAGGGCCGTTTCCCCGGACCACGCTATCTCGCGGCGGGTCCCGAGATCACCACGGTCGGCGGTCTCGGCGATTCAGCGCCCTCGCACATTCCGCATGAGGGGCTGAACCTCGGCCTCGTCGTCTCCGGCCCCGAGGAAATCCGCCGCACCGTCCGCCAGCTGATCAAATACGGCGTCGATTCCATCAAGCTCAATTTGTCCGGCGAGAGCATCACCGGCATGGGCGCCGAGGAAACGCCGATGTCGGAGGAGGAGGTTGCCATGGCCGCCTCCGAGGCGCGCTGCCGCAACAAGGTGCTGTCGGCGCATGCGCGCTCGTCCGGCTCGGTCAAGCAGTGCGTGCGCCACGGCATCCAGAACATCTATCACGCCTCCTTCGCCGACGAGGAAGCGCTCGACATGCTCGAGGCGGTCAAGGACAAGCATTTCGTTGCGCCCGGTATTGCCTGGCTGATCAATACCGCGCGCCATGCCGAGCAATGGGGCATCAAGCCCGGCTCGCCACTCTCGCTCGAATATGAGCGCGAACTCGAAATGTGCGTCGACACGATGAAGAAGATGCATCGGCGCGGCATTCGTGTGTGCATCGGCGGCGACTACGGCTTTGCCTGGACGCCGCAAGGCACCAACGCCAAGGACATTCAGACCTTCGTCGAGATGCTCGGCTTCTCGCCGATGGAAGCGATCCAGGCCGGCACCAAATATGGCGGCCAGATCATGAACATGGGCGACGAGCTCGGTCTGATCAAGGAAGGCTACCTCGCCGATATCCTGCTCATCGACGGCGATCCGATCTCGGATGTGCGCATCCTGCAGGACAAGAACCGCATCCTCGCCATCATGAAGGACGGCAAGTTCCACAAGGCGCCGCGCATGAACGAGCAGCGCCGGCGGCTGACGGCATGAGCCTGCTCGACCAGCCATCCTCGTCGTCCGGGCTGTCCTCGGGCGATGGCATGACGCGCGGGCAAGCGTGGGGCCTTGTTGGCCTGCTCGCCGCCGCTGTCATCGCATGGCTGGTCTTTGCCGTCTGGCCCGATTGGCTGAACGCCATCCTGATCTCGAAGAAGGCTTTCGTCAGCGCCATCCTCAACGGCATTACGCTGGCCGGCCTCTATTTCCTCGTCGCCTCGGGCTTCACTCTGATCTTCGGCCTGATGCGCAACGTCAATCTCGCACATGGCTCGCTCTATCTGCTCGGCGCCTATATCGGCTACGAGGTCACCAACCGCACCGGCTACTGGCTGCTCGGCGTCGCCGCCGGCTTCGCGGTGCTGGCCATCGTCGGCGTCGTCATGCAGGTCTTCGTCTTCCGTCGCCTCGAAGGCGACGACCTGCGGCAGACCCTGGTGTCGATCGGCATTTCGATCGTCGCCGCCGACCTGATGCTGGCGGTGTGGGCCGGCGGCACTTACCAGATCACGACGCCGGAATGGCTCGACGGCGCCTTGACCTTGCCTGTCATCACGGCGGTGCGTTCCAACGGCGCCTCGGTCTTCCTCACCTATCCGCTCTACCGCGTCGTCGTGCTGGCGGCGGCGATCGTCATCGGCGTCGGCCTCTGGCTGATGCTGCACAAGACCCGCGTCGGCATGATGATCCGCGCCGGCGTCGACGACCGCGCCATGCTGCAGGCCTCCGGCGTCAACGTGCACGCGGTGTTCGCCATCGTCTTCGCGGTTGGCGCAGGTCTTGCCGGTTTTGCCGGCGTCGTCGGAGGGTCGGCACTGTCGGTCGCGCCCGGCGAGGACGTGCGCTACCTCCTGGCGTCGCTGGTCGTGGTCATCGTCGGCGGCATGGGCTCGATCACTGGCGCGGCCATCGGCGCGCTGCTGATCGGGCTGGCCGAACAGATCGGCCTCGTTTATTTCCCGACCTATGGCATCGTGCTGACCTTCGTCATCATGGTGGTGACGCTGGCGGTCAGGCCGCAAGGCATCATGGGGAAGGCAAGATGAGCCTCGCCATCGCCACCGACAGCACCACCACACAGCGGAACTGGCTGGAGAAGCTTGGCGCCGGCAACATCATCCTTGCCGTCGCACTGGTACTTTATCCATTGGTCGCGTCCGATTTCTTTCTGACGCAGATCGGCGGCTATTCGCTGATCTTCGGCATGCTCGGCCTGTCGCTGATGCTGCTCGCCGGCTATGGCGGCATGGTCAGCCTGGCGCAGATCACCGTTGCCGGCATATCAGCCTATGCCATCGCCATCCTCGGCAACAACAATTCCAATATCCTCGGTTTCGGCTGGCCGTGGTGGTTGGCGGTGCCATTCGCCGTGCTCGCGGCGGCGCTGGCATCGGCGCTGATCGGCTGGATCTCGGTGCGCACCGAGGGCATCTACACGATCATGATCACGCTGGCGATCGCCACCGCGACCTACTATTTCGCCCAGCAGAACTACGCCATCTTCAACGGCCATTCCGGCTATGCCGGCATCCGCGCGCCGGCCTTCTGGGGCATCGGTTGGCGCGACGCCAAGCCCTTCTATTACCTTTGCCTCGGCCTGGCGGCGCTGTGCTACGCGGCGGTGCTTTATGGCTCGCGCTCGACCTTCGGCATGACCTTGCAGGCGATCCGCGACAACCCGCGCCGCATGCGCGCGCTGGGCTACCATGTCACCGCGCACAAGGTGTTCGCCTGGCTGCTCTCCGGCGTCATCGCCGGTCTGGCGGGCGTGCTGCTGGTCTGGTTCAACGGCCGCGTCTCGCCAGGCACTATCGGCGTCGATGCCGCGATCGATGTCTTGATCATCGCCGTCATCGGCGGGCTGCGCCATCCGATTGGGCCGTTCCTCGGCGCGCTCGTCGTCGTCCTGATGCAGACCTTCGCCATCGACATCGTCGGCGCTGAGCGGTTCAACACGCTGATCGGCCTTGTGTTCCTGGTGATCGTCTTCGTCTCACCGGACGGAATTCTTGGGTTGTGGGGGAGGATCAAGCCACATCTTGCCCAGGAGTCCTTGCGTCCCGGCGCCTAGCGACCGGGATGGAATGAACCACTGCAAAACGAAATCAACGGGAGGAAAAAACATGAGGATGCATAGACGTACCTTACTGGCGCTCGCGGTGTTCACCGGGCTGACCGCGCCGTCGATGGCGCTGGCCGCCGACGACACCGTCAAGATCGGCCTGCTCGCCACCTTCGAGGGACCGTTCACGGTGCTTGGCGAGGACGGCGAACGCGGCGCCATGACCGCGGTCGAAGAGATGAAGGGCATGGTCGCCGGCAAGAAGATCGAGATCGTCAAGGGCTCGTCCGACGCCTCGCCCGACAGCGCGGTGCGCGCGGCGCGCAAGCTGGTCGAGCAGGACGGCGTCAAGGTGCTGGTCGGCCCGCTTTCGGGCGACGAAGGCATCGCCGTCAAGGACTACGCCAAGACGCAGCCGAACGTGACCTTCATAAACGGTACGTCGGCCGCGCAGGACACCACTTTGCGCAATCCGGCGGAAAACTTCTTCCGTTTCTCCACCGACGGCGCGCAGTGGATGGCCGGCCTTGGCACCTATGCCTTCAAGGACAAGGGCTATAAGAAGGTCGCCACCGTCGCCGAGGACTATTCCTTCCCCTACACGCAGGTGTTCGGCTTCATGGCCGAGTTCTGCAAGGCCGGCGGCCATGTGCCGTCGAAGTCGTGGGTGCCGATCGGCAACAAGGATTTTTCGTCGGTCATCGCAGCCATTCCCGAGGACGTCGATGCGATCTATGTCGCGCTCGGCGGCGCCGACGCCGTCAACTTCCTGACCCAGTACCAGCAGGGCGGCGGCACCGCGCCGCTGATCGGCGGTTCGATCACCGTCGACCAGACGGTGCTGACTTCGAAGGGCAAGCTGAAGGACGTGCTCAAGGGCACGCCATCGGCCGGACCGACCGCCGACACCAATGACGCGCCGGCGTGGAAGGCGTTCGTCGAGGCCTACAAGAAGCAGCCTGGCGCCTTTCCGTCGCCCTCGCTCTTCGCCCATGGCTATTATGTCGACATGAAGGCGACATTGCTCGGCCTCGACCAGGTCGGCGGCGATGTCTCCGACGGCGGCAAGAAGCTGCGCGACGCGCTGTCGAAGCTCTCCTTCGACACGCCGACCGGCAAGGTGTCGCTCGACAAGAACCGCAACGCCATCGCCGACATCTTCCTGACCGAGGTCACCGAAGGTGCCGACGGCAATCTCCTCAACAAGCTGGTCAAGGTCGTGCCGCAGGTCAACCAGACGCTCGGCATTCCCGAAGACGAGTTCATGAAGCTCGGCGCGGTCAACCGCGACAATCCGAGCTGCCCGTAACAGCCAATATCGAATGCAGCCGCCAGTGACCGAAAGCCTCGCAGCAAACCGCCTCCAGAGCACCGGTGCCTATGCGCTGGAGCTCGATGGCGTGGCGCGGCATTTCGGGGCGCTGGTGGCGCTCTCGGGCATCACCATGAGGATCGCGGCCGGAGAACGGCGCGCGGTCCTCGGCTCCAACGGCGCCGGCAAGACCACGCTGTTCAACGCCGTGACCGGCGACTTCATGCCGACGTCAGGGCGCATACGCTTCTTCGGCGAGGACATCACCGACCTGCCGCCGCATGAGCGCATCCGGCGCGGCCTGCGGCGCACCTATCAGATATCGCAATTGTTCAAGGGCCTGTCGGTTCTCGATTCCATCTTCCTTGCCTGTCGCGGCGTCTCGAGGCGGCGCTTCTCGCTGCTGCGGCCGGCCGCGTCGGACGTCAACATGGTGCAGGCGGAATCGATCCTCAACGCCGTGCATCTGGAAACCTATCGCGACACGCTGGTGGCGACGCTGAGCCATGGCCAGCAGCGCCAGCTGGAGATCGCCCTGGCGCTGGCTGGTGCGCCGCGCTTCATCCTCTTCGACGAGCCGGCGGCTGGCCTGTCGCCAACCGAGCGCCGCGACCTCGTCGCCATCCTCAACGCACTGCCCAGGCATATCGGCTACATCATCATCGAGCACGATCTCGACGTCGCGCTGCGCGTCTCGGAATATGTCTCGATGATGCACAATGGCCGCCTGTTCAAGGAAGGCACGCCGCAGGAGATCGAAGCCGACCCGGAAGTCCAGGAGATCTATCTCGGGGGCAAGCATGGCTGAGCGTGCCGGGAAGACCGCCAAGGCAATGCTGCGCATAGAAGACCTCCAGGTCTTTTATGGCGAAAGCCATGCCTTGCAGGGCGTTTCGCTGACGCTGGAAAGCGGCGTGCTGTCGGTGGTCGGCCGCAACGGCATGGGCAAGTCGACGCTCTGCAACACCATTGTCGGCCTGAAGCGCGCGAAGTCCGGCTCGATCCGCCTCGACGGCCGCGAAATCACCTCGCTTGAGCCGCACGAGATTCACCGTCTCGGCGTCGGCTATGTGCCGCAAGGCCGCCGCGTCTGGCCGAGCCTGACGGTCGACGAGCATCTGCGCCTCGCGGCCGGCAACAGGCGCGACGCCTCCTGGACGGTCGAACGGGTCTACCAGACCTTTCCGCGTCTGGCCGAACGCCGGACAAATGGCGGCTCGCAGCTTTCGGGCGGCGAGCAGCAGATGCTGGCGATTTCGCGTGCGCTGCTCAGCGATCCCAAGCTGTTGGTGATGGACGAGCCGACCGAAGGGCTGGCGCCGGTCATCGTTGACCAGGTCGAAAAAATGCTGGTCGATCTCGCCGCCGAGGGCGAGATGGCGGTGCTGGTCATCGAGCAGAACATCGGCGTGGCGACCTCGGTGTCGAACCAGGTCGCCATCATGGTCAACGGCCGCATCAACCGGCTGATGGACGCCAAGGCGCTGGCCGCCGACCGCGAACTGCAGCAGCGGCTGCTTGGCGTCGGCCGCCACGCCGAGGAAGCGCCCGTCACGCTGGCCGAAGCCGCGCAGGCCAGGGAGCAACTGGCGAAAGTCTATCGCGTCGACCGTACCGGCACCGCATCGGGCGAGCCGATGCCTCAAGACGGCGTCTACCGACCGGTCGTCGAACTGCCCAACCGCTGGAACGTCCCGGTCACCGAATTGCGCCAGGCGGCGGTCGACAAAACCGCCCCGCAGGACGATCCGAAAAAAATCTTCGCCATCCCCTTTGCCGAGCGCATCGGCAGGACCGTGCTGGTTGTCGGCACCTTCGATACCAAGGGCAAGGAATTGCGCTTCATGGCCGACCGGCTGAAGGCGCTGGGCCTGCCGGCGCGTACGGTCGACCTGTCGACCTCGGGAAAACCGACCAGCGCCGACGTTCCGGCCATGCAGGTCGCCGGCATGCATGTGCGCGGATCCTCCGCCGTCTTCACCAATGACCGCGGCGGTTCGGTCAGCGCCATGGCGGACGCCTTCGCACGCTGGATCGAGCGCGAGCCGCGCATCGGCGGCGTGATTTCCGCCGGCGGCTCCGGCGGCACAACGCTGGCCACCGCAGGCATGCGCGTGCTGCCCGTCGGCATTCCCAAGCTGATGGTGTCGACGGTGGCGGCCGGCGATGTCGCCAAATATGTCGGCGGCGCCGACATCATGATGTTCCATTCCGTGGCCGATGTGCAGGGGCTGAACTCGATTACCGAACAGGTGCTCTCCAATGCCGCGCACGCCATGGCCGGCATGGTCGCGCAACTGCCCGATGCCGAGGCCTGGGAAGCCAAGCGCAAGCTGGCGCGGCCGGCGGTCGGCATCACCATGTTCGGCGTCACCACGCCTGCCGTGCAGGCGGTGACCAGACGACTCGAAGCCGACTATGACTGCCTCGTCTTCCACGCCACCGGCATAGGCGGGCGGGCGATGGAAAACCTCGGCGATTCCCGGCTGCTGTCAGCCTTCATCGATCTCACCACGACCGAAGTGGCCGACATGATTGTCGGGGGCGTCTTCCCGGCGACGCAGGATCGCTTTGGCGCGGCGATCCGCACCGGACTGCCCTATGTCGGCTCGGCCGGCGCGCTCGACATGGTCAATTTCGGCCCGCGCGACAGCGTGCCGGACAAATTCCGCAGCCGCAAATTCGTCATCCACAATCCCAACGTCACACTGATGCGCACGACGCGTGACGAGAACCGCGCCTTCGGCGAATGGATCGGCGCGCGGCTCAACGCCATGAACGGCCCGGTGCGGTTCCTGCTGCCCGAGGGCGGCGTTTCCATGCTCGGTGCGCCCAGCCAGCCCTTTCATGATCCCGAGGCTGACAACGCTTTGTTCGAAGCGATCGAGAGGACCGTTCGCCAGACGCCGCAGCGCAACGTCGAGCGGGTGCCGGCCAACATCAATGACCCGGCCTTTGTCGACGCGGTGATCTCAGCGTTCCACGCCATCACGCCGAAGCTGCAGAGGCGGGCATGAAGAATTGGACTTCGCCGCCCGACGGGTGGATGTTTGAAAATACTGCCGGTCGCCTCGCGCCGACCGCATTGTCTTGGGGAGGATAGATCATGGACGCGCAGACCTTTGGCGCTTTCCTGTTGTGGCTGATCATTGCGGCGATCGTCGTCGTGATCGCCGTCTACATCTTGCGCTGGCTCTATCGCCGCTCGACCAAGGAGACGGCGTTCGTGCGCACCGGCTTCATGGGCGAGAAGGTGGTGGTGAATGGCGGCGCTTTCGTCATTCCGGTGCTGCATGAGATCACCCCGGTCAACATGAACGTGCTGCGCATCGAGGTGCGCCGCGAGGACGCGCTGGCGCTGATCACCCGCAACCGCATGCGCGTCGACCTGATCGCTGAGTTCTTCGTCCGCGTCGGCGCGCATCGCGAACTGGTGGCCGCCGCCGCGCAGACGCTCGGCCGCCGCACGCTGCAGCCCGACAGCCTGCGCGAATTGCTGGAAGGCAAATTCGCCGGCGCGCTGCGCACCGTCGCCGCCCAGATGACGCTGGAAGAAATGCATGAACTGCGCGGCGACTACGCCGCCAAGGTGCGCCGGTTGGCGGAGGAGTCGCTCGCCGCCAACGGGCTCGAGCTCGAAAGCGTCGCCATCGTCGATCTCGACCAGACCAGTCTTGAATATTTCGACCCGTCCAACGCCTTCGACGCCGAGGGCCTGACGCAACTGACCGAATCGATCGAGACCCGGCGCCGCATGCGCAACGAGATCGAGCAACGCACGCTGGTCGATATCCGCAACCAGAACCTCGACACCCAGCGCAAAGTGCTGGAGATTGACCGCGACACCGAATATGCGCGCCTCGAACAGGAGCGCGAGGTCGAGATCCGCCGCGCCGCGCAGCGTTCCGAACTCGCCATAGAGCGCGCATTGCGCGACCAGGAGTCCGAACAGGCGCAGCTTTCCTCGCGCGAGGCGGTCGAGAAATCGCGCCTCAATCAGGAGCGCAACATCACGCAGGAGCGCATCAACAGCGAGGAAGAGACGCAGCGCCGTGAGATCGCCCGCCGCCGCTCGCTCGACGAGACCGAGATGAAGATGCGCGAACTGACCGAGCGCGAGCAGATCGCACTCGAATTGTCGCTGGAGAAAGCCCGCATCGAACGCGAAGGCGCGCAGCGTGAACTCGAAATCCAGCGCAAGAAATTGCTCGAGGTGGCCGAACTGGAGCGGCAGATCGCACTCGCCGAAAAGGCGCTCGAGGTGACGAAGGCGGAAGCTGAGAAGCGCCGCGCCGAAATTTCCGAGAACCAGGCGACCGAGACCGCACGCATCGCGCAGGAGCGTGCGGTTGATGAAGTGCGGATCGCCAGGGAGCGGCATCTCGAAGCGCTTCAGATCGCCAAGCGGCAGGCCTTCGAGGAGGCCGAGATTTCGGCCGGAGAGGAGGTCGAACGGGCCCGCATCACCACCGAGCGCGGCATCGAGGAAGCGCGGCTGATCAAGGAACGCGACATCCGCCAGCTTGGCGTCGACCGCGACCAGAAGATCGAAATCGCCGAAATCCAGAAGGCGATCGACATCGCCAAGAAGACGCAGGAGCGTTCTTCCGCGATCGCGGCGTCCGAAGCCGTGCGCGCCAAGGCCATCCAGGCCGAGGAACAGGCCTTCACTGCCCGCGAACGTGAAATCGCCGAGCGCCGCAAGCTGACCGACCTGATCGGCGCGCAGCGCGAGGCCGAGCGCGAGGCGCTGCGAGTCACATCCGCTGCCGACGCCGAGATGAAGGCGGCCAAGAGTCTGGCGGAAGCGCAGAAGATCGCGGCGCTGGCATCGGCCGAAGCGGAGAAGATCCATGCCCTTGCCGCGGCACAGCGTTACGAAGTCGACGCCGCCGGCAACCGCCAGCTCAATGAGGCCGAGAACCTGTTGTCCAGCGAGGCACGCGCCGGCCGCCTGCGCGGCAAGCTGCTCGACCACATGGAAGGCATCATCCGCGAAAGCGTCAAGCCGATGGAGAAGATCGACGGCATCAAGATCCTGCATGTCGATGGCATCAATGGCGGGCAGGGCGGTAACCGCAACGTCACCGACGAGGTCATCGACTCCGCGCTGCGTTATCGGGTGCAGGCGCCGATGATCGACAATCTGATGAAGGAGATCGGCATCGAGGGCGGCTCGCTCGGCCGCATGACCGACGTGCTGCGCGACGCCAAGGACATTTCCAGCCTGACCCGCGACAAGAAGGGCAAGGGCAAGAGCGCCAAGGACGACGATGACGACCGCGATCATTGAGGTGAACATCTGCGCTGCCCCTCACCTGCCTGCCGGCATCCTCTCCCCGTATAGTGACGGGGAGAGGGGCGCCGTCATCGACGGTTTCGCCAGCAGCCAGCGTTGCAAGGTGGGCGCCGAGGTAGCGGCCAGCCTCTTTCTCCCCGTCACTATACGGGGAGAAATGTCCGGCAGGACAATGAGGGTCGGCGCTGACATCAACAGGGAGGGCACACCCAAGCTCGGCCTCCATCGTTCCACTCTCGGCCAGCAAGCATGACCAAGGTCTATGTCTCTTCGGTCATTCCCGCACCGGCGGCGGAGGTCTGGAAGATCGTGCGCAATTTCAACGGTCTGGCAGGCTGGGCGCCGTTCGTCGCCGAAAGCCGCATCGAACAGAATGCGCAGGCCGACCAGATCGGCTGCATCAGGAATTTCACGCTCAAGGACGGCGGTCGCATCCGTGAAAGGCTGCTGGCGCTGTCGGATTACGACCTGTCCTGCAGCTATGCGATTCTGGAAAGCCCGATGGCGGTGGAGAACTATGTCGCCACGCTATCGTTGACGCCGATCACCGACGGCAATCTGACGCTCGCCGAATGGCAGGCGGAGTTCGACTGCGCTGACGATCGCGAGGCGGCACTCATGCAACAGATCGGCAATGGCGTGTTCCAGACCGCGTTCACCGCGTTAAAGCACCGGTTCGGGCGCTGACGCCGGCCGATGGTCAGGGTTTGCCAGAGCACGATCATCGATGCACCGATCGACGAGGTCTGGGCGATCCTGCGCGATTTCAACGGCCATGATCGCTGGCACCCGGCGATCGCCTTCAGCGAGATCGAAGGCAGCGAGCCGGTCGATGCCGTCGGCTCGGTGCGCCATTTCAGGCTGAACGACGGCGGCGAATTGCGCGAGCAATTGCTGGCGCTGTCCGACAAGGACCGGCGGCTGAGTTACTGCCTGCTCGAAGCGCCGCTGCCGCTGATGGGCTATGTCGCCTCGCTGCGGCTGAAGCCGGTGACCGACGGCGACGCCACCTTCTGGGAATGGCGCTCCGAGTTCAACCCGCCAGCGCATCGCCGCGACGAGCTGGTCAAGCTGGTCACCGAAGGCATTTATCAGGCCGGCTTCGCCGCCGTGCGCGCTCTTCTGCGGCGAAACGCCGGCGCGCCGTTGGAGGCGCGATCATCGCCAGCGATCGTCCCGCCGGCCTCATCCGCAAGCGCGCCGCTCGTCACCTCAAGGGCTGCCGCGAGCCATGCCGAAACGACCCACGCGATCGTCGTCGAGCGCTATGGCGGACCGGAGGAGTTGCAACTCAGGGACTTCGCCTTGCCTCTGCCCGCGCCGGACGAGGTGCGGATCCGTCACACGGTGATCGGTGTCAATTTCATCGACGTCTACTGCCGCACCGGGTTCTTCGACCTGCTGCAACCACCTGGCGTCCCGGGCATGGAAGCCGCCGGCGTCATCGAGGCGGTTGGTCCGGCGGTATCGGGTTTCTCAATCGGCGACCGGGTCGCCTATGCCTGTCCGCCGGTCGGCGCCTACAGCGAGCGGCGCAACATGGCGCCCGAACTGCTGGTTCGTCTTTCCGACGATATTTCGGACGAGACCGCGGCTGCCGGCCTGCTCAAGGGGGTCGCCGCGAGTTTCCTGCTGCACGATGTTCATGCCGTGAAGACGGGGGACATCGTGCTCATCCATGCGGCGGCAGGCGGCATTGGCCAGTTGCTGGTACAGTGGGCGCGCCATCTCGGCGCGACAGTCATCGCCACCGTGTCGAGCGACGACAAGGCGCGCATCGTCGAGCGGCTCGGCGCCCACCATGTAATCGTCTATTCCCGCGACAACTTTGCCGAGGCGGTCATGCGGCTGACTGGTGGCAGGGGCGCGAATGTCGCCTACGACGCGGTCGGCAACGACACGTTTGCCGGCTCGCTGGCGGCGCTTGCCGTGCGCGGCCATCTCGTCAGCTTCGGCCAGGCTTCGGGGCCGGTAGGCAATTGGGACATCGGCCGCTTCGCCTCGAAATCGATCACCGTTTCACGCCCCAACTATGCCCATTACACCGACACGTCGGAAAAGCTCGGCACCCATGTCACCAGGTTTTTTCAGGCGCTGCGCCAGGGTGTGATCAGGGTCGAGACGCCGACGCACTACGATCTTGCCGATGCCGCTCGCGCGCATCGCGATCTGGAGGATCGTCGCACGACGGGTGCCCTCGTTCTGGTGCCACGGGCATGACTGTCGGGATCAGCCGGTTGCGCTGGCGTAGATGTCGAGAACATCCGTCACGGCTGCGATCAGGAGTTCCCTGGCCTTTGGGGCGACGGATCCGCTCGCTACCGCGCCGTCGAGGCGGCCGAGATACTGGCTGATCAGCGGCGAGGGGATGTCGCGCTCGCCCAGCGCCTGCATCAGCGCGTCCACTGCCTGCCGCGCCGCCTGCGCCGGCCAGTAGTAGCGGATACGGTCGCTGTAGGAGAAATGCCGCTCGATCCGCTGCTCGGCCTCGCTGCCGTGATAGTAATTCTTCCAGTTGCCGGGCGCCGCCAGCATGACGCGCTCCATCGCCGCCGGCAGGCTTTCCCGAGCCGGGTCGGGAGCAAGAATGTCGGCGATGTGGCTCAAACCGTAGAGCGCTTCGCGCAGCGCGAAGGTCAGCCAAGGTCCGACTTTCAGGATGGCGAAGCCATCGTCGACCAAGGCGCTCAGCGCCGCGATAGGCTGGTAGTCGGTCGAATGCGCCTCGAATACGAATTGCGGCAGGTCCCGCGGCGTGCCGGCCAGCGCCTGGGCGCGTTCGGGCCGGTAGGTGATGACCTCGGCATTGCCGAATTCGACGCCGGGCTGGACGACGACGCCGATCGCCCGCGAGAAGGCATGGTCGAGGCCACGCTGGTGGAAGGCCTGCTGGTGGATGCGCACCGTCTCGCCAGCCGCTTCCGGTGTCGTCACAGCCAGATGGTCCATCGCTTCCAGGGCACCGCCCGGCACCGGCACTTCCGTGCCGATCACATAGACAGGCTTGGCGCCGGCTGTTCGTTCAACCGCGGCCTCCGCCACCTCGGCCAGTTCGGCGGCGCGCGCGGCGATCGTCGCGTCGGGTGGTGCGGCACCTTCGCCGGCACAGCCCATGCTGGCGTCCAGGTGGATCTTGGTGAAGCCGGCCTCGGCATAGGCGTCCACCATGCGCGCTGCCTTTTCCATCGCCTCGGGCGCCGGCAGGTGCTTCCAGGGATTGGGGCCGAGATGGTCGCCACCGAGCACAAGCCTGTCCAGGGGAAACCCGGCCTTGCCGGCGATCGTCTCGACGAAGCGGCGGAAATCGCCCGGCGTCATGCCGGTATAGCCGCCTTCGTGGTTGACCTGGTTGCAGGTGGCCTCGATCAGCACATCGGCGCCGCGCGCCTTGCCGTGGCGCAGCGCCGCTTCGATGACCAACGGATGGGCCGAGCAGATCGAGGCAATGCCGGCGCGCTCGCCGGCCGTACGACGCTTTGCTATGGCGGCCAGCCTGTCGGTCGCCTGGCTCATGCCGGTGCTCCGGTCCTGGCGGTCGCGACGAACGCCTCGACAGTGGCCAGCGAGGCGATGCCTTCCATCGGGCCCTTCTCCGTCACCGCCAGCGCGCCGCAGCCATTGGCGATCTCGAGCGCCCTCCTAGATGCTTCTCCACGCAGCCAGAAGGAGACGAAAGCCGCCGCAAAACAATCTCCGGCGCCGGTCGGGTCGATTTCCTCGACGACGAAGCCGGGTGAAGCGATGCGCCCCGACCGGTCGTAGTGAACGGCGCCCTGCGCGCCCTTCTTGACGACCACGGCGGAGATGCCGCGGTCCAGCATTTCGCGCGCCGCGCTCTCCTCGTCGGTTGCCTCGGCGAAGGTGAAGAGTTCCGGCCCGCTCGGCAGGAACACATCGGTCTTGGAGAGCACGAAATGCAGGGCGTCGCGCATGCCCGGCAGATCGAGCATCTCCTTGCGGATGTTGGGGTCGAAGGAGATCGTGCCGCCGCGCGCCTTGACGGCTTCGATCCCCTCGCGGGCGACCTCGATCACCTCGGGCGAGAACAGCGATGTGCCCATGACGTGAAAATGGTCGGCGCCAGAGAGCAGCGCGCGTGCTTCCACGCCGATCTCGATCAGCCCGGCGGCGCTTTGCCTGATGTTGTAGACGAAGTGGCGGCTGCCATCGGTCTCATAGGTGACGAAGGCGGTTCCGGTCGCGGCACCCCGATGGACGGTGATGGCCGAGATGTCGGCGCCGTCGGCGCGCAAGCGCTCTATGTTCAAATGGCCGAAATCGTCGTCGCCCACTGCCGCGATCAGCCCCGCCGGCTGACCGAGCCGCGCCGCCTGGTCGATGAAGATGGCGGGAGCGCCTGACGGAAACGGGCCGACCAGCGGGCCGGCGGCGCGAAAACTCTGGCCGATCCGCTCGGCCATGATCTCGACCAGGATCTCGCCGGCGCAAACCAGTTTCTTCATGTCCTCACCATCTGCCGGACTCTGGTTGCCGTACGCTCCCCCCATGTCCGTGCGGTTCAAAACCTAAGTTGTTGTTTTCAGAGCGTCAATAAATAATTTGACGTGCGCAATACTTTTGCGTTGTACTGGAAACGTGGAAATTTGACTGAATAAGTTCGGTCAAGCAATGCTGCCTCATCGCGACGGTCGCAAGGCTGATTCTGGCCAGAGCGCGAAGGGCGGCTTTGAGGTAAAGGGCTAAATATAGATGGCGGAGAAGACCCACCGGACGATGGATGATTTCGCCAGGGCGTCCGGCGTGTCGCGGCCGACCCTGTCGAAGTATTTCGACGATCCGGCCAGCGTGAAGCCGGCGACGCGGGCGCGCATCGAGGCCGCACTTCGTTCCTCGGACTATCAGCCGAATGTTTTTGCACGCAATCTCAACCGCAAGCGCACCCGCAATGTCGGCATCGTCGTGCCGACGATCACCGATCCGTTCTACGCCGAGATGGTCAGCCGCATCGAACTGCGCTGCCGCGACGAAGGGTTTTGGCCGATCGTCATTTCCTCGCACGGTTCGCCGAAGCTGGAGGCGGAATCGGTCAGGACGCTGATGTCGCTGAAGGTTGCCGGCGCCATCGTCGCTCCTTTGGGACGGGTCTCCGAACCCGGCGTCTTCGAGCGGATGAGCGAGGACATCCCGATCGTCTATTTCGACACTTACATCGAAGGCGACACGCCGTTCGTCGGCAATGACAATCACCAGAGCACCTCGACGATCGTCGATTATCTCTGCCGGTCCGGCGAACCGCCGGTCTATGTCGACATTCCGCATGTCAAC
This sequence comes from Mesorhizobium sp. M8A.F.Ca.ET.218.01.1.1, assembly GCF_004791165.1. Classification (GTDB taxonomy): domain Bacteria; phylum Pseudomonadota; class Alphaproteobacteria; order Rhizobiales; family Rhizobiaceae; genus Mesorhizobium. Next base: position 239,729 of record NZ_SRUZ01000005.1, read on the forward strand.
CACAATTCGGGCGAACGTCTGCAGAGCTATGTCGACACGATGCACGCCGCAGGCCTGGAGCCCACCGTTCTCAAGGCGGCGGGCGACTACAGCTGGGACTTCGAGCGCATCGGTCACGAATGGATGGACAGGACGCTCGAGAAAGGCGGCCTGCCGGCCCGCACGCTGCTCTGCGCCAATGACCGTCTCGCCTTCGGCGTCATGTCGGCCGCCTTTTCGCGCGGGCTGAAGATCGGCCGCCGCGCCGATTGCGATTTTCGCGTCGCCGCCCACGATGATCATCCGCTGAGCCGCTACACCTGTCCCGCGCTGACCACCATGGCGCAGGACTTCGCTGCCATGGCTGGCCGCAGCGTCGAGATCCTGCTGGCGTTGTTGGACGAGGCCGATCCGCCCGGCCACGACATGGCGCGCAACGTCAAGCTCGGCGCGACCCTGGTGATGCGTCAGTCGGCCTGAGCACGCGTCTGCAGTTGAAGCCAGGCCGCCGCCTCGCTCACCGCTTGCCGCGCGGCCAGGATGTGGCGGCCCATGGAGACGAAGCCATGGATCTGGCCCGGCCAGTGCCGCAACACCAGCGGCACTCCGTCGGCGCGCAGGCGCTCGGCATAGGCCGTGCCTTCGTCGGCAAGGATGTCCTGGCCGGCGATCGCGACGAAGGCCGACGGTGCGCCGGCAAGGCTGGAGGCCAGAAGCGGCGAAACACGCCAGTCCGCGATGTCGTCAGGCGTTCGCACATAGCGGTCGCGGAACCAGGCCATGGTGGCGGCGGTGAGCCCGAAGCCGTCGCCGAAACGCCGGTAGCTGTCCGCGATCTGGCGGGCATCGGTGTTGGGATAGATCAGGATCTGGGCGGCAAGCGGCGGCGCCAGTCCGTCGCGGGCAAGCAGCGCCAGCACGGCGGCAAGGTTGCCGCCGGCACTGTCGCCGGCGACGGCAATGCGGGCTGGGTCGATGCCAAGGTCTCCGGCATTCCCGGCCATGAAGCGCAGCACTGCCGCGCAGTCCTCGAGCCCGGCGGGAAATTTGTGCTCCGGCGCCAGCCGGTAGTCGGGACAGATGACGACCGCGTTGCCGAGATTGGCCAGCCAGCGGCAGATCTCGTCATGCGAATCGAGATTGCCGATGACCCAGCCGCCGCCATGCAGATAGAGCACGGCGCGTGCCCCGGTCCGCGGCGCGCCGATACCGCGATGGATGCGGACCGTCACCGGGCCGTCGTTCGGCCCGTCGACCTGCCGTTGTTCGGTTGCCGCGACCGGCTCGCGGTCGCCCTGCTGGGTCGGGAATGAAGCGATATAAGCGGCCCGCGCCGCCGCCACGCTGCCATTCTCGAACGGCTCGCCACCGGCGGCCCGGCCGATTTCGAGGGCACGCTGTGCATCCGGATCAAGTGTCATCGTGATCTCCATTGGAGGTCAGGCGAGCAGGTCGCGCGCCTCGTCTTCGCCGAGCAGGGCCGGCTGGACGACGTCACCGGCAATGGCGACCGAGCTTTTCGTCTCGCCCGACCGCAGGATCGCTTCCATGATCTCCAGCACATGCAGCGCCAGATTGCCGGACGCGCGCGGCGCCGCGCCTGTCTTCAGCGAACGTGCGAGATCGGCGACCCCGAGCATGCGGTAATTGGCGCGGTCGGGCGCTGCGTAAGGCCAGTTGCGGGCGCCGTAGAGTTCGCCTTCGCTGGCGAAATCCTTCCACTCCGCGCCGCGTTCGGACAGCGAGACGGTGCCGCCGAACGTGTCCGGGTCGGGCAGGCGCAGCGAGCCTTCCGTGCCGTGCAGTTCGATCGGATGGTTGGAATGCCTGAAGACGTCCCACGATGCGCCGAAGGTGACGGTGGCGCCGGAGCGGAATTCGAGCAGCGACAGCACATTGGTCGGGGCGCCGACCTTGAACGTCGTGTTCTTGAACGGCCCTTCGGCCGATATCAAACGTTCCTCCTGGCCCTTCGTCGCCATCGCCATAACGCGCGCTACCGGACCGAGCAGGTTGACCAGCATGGTCAGGTAGTAGGGCCCCATGTCGAACACCGGGCCGCCGCCAGGCTGGTAGTAGAATTGCGGGTTGGGATGCCAGTGTTCCATGCCGCGTCCCATCATGAAGGCGGTGCCGCAGACCGGGCGGCCGATCGCGCCCTCATCCATCAGACGGCGCGCCCGGCGGCCGGCCGCACCAAGGAAGGTGTCGGGAGCCGAGCCGAGCAGCACGCCGCGCTTCGCCGCCTCCGCCACCAGGCGGCGCCCGTCATTGGCCGACGTCGCCAGCGGCTTTTCGGTGAAGACATGCTTTCCCGCCGACAGGGCTGAAATCGAAATGTCGAAATGCGCCGCCGGAATGGTCAGGTTGAGGACGAGGTCGATCTCGGGATCGGCCAGCAGCGCATCGACGCCAAGGGCACGGATGCCATATTCCTTGGCTCGCAGCGCCGCCATTTCGGCCGAGATGTCGGCGCAGGCACGAAGCTCGACCCCGCCAAACATTGCGGCGTTGCGCAGATAGGTCATCGATATGTTGCCGCATCCGATGACGCCGATGCCGAGTTTGGCCTGTGAGCTTGCCTGCATTTTCTGTTCTGCCTCCCAATACGGTCACGCGTCTGCCAGATCCGTCGCGACGATGCCGGATCGTTTTCGAAATCGCTATACAACATTTTAAATATTGACGCGCGTAAAATTTTTATAGAACATGCGGAAATGCTGGCGCGATATCGGGAGGCTGCCAGCCGTAGGAGGAGAAAATGACAGGCATGAAAAATCGGCTGGGCGCCGACGCGAATCCCGTGGATCAGGCGCACATTGGATTTTTGCCGCGCCACCAGGGATCGCGACGGCTTCAGGCATAGATCACCTTGGCCACGGCCCTATCGAGCTGGCTGCGTATCGGGCCGGACAGGCCATCGTCGGTGATCACCACATCGACACCCGACAGCGAAAAAGCCTTGGAGGTTCCGCTGACGCCCCATTTGCTCGAATCCGCAAGCAGAACCACGCGCCGGGCCATGCGCACCAGGTTTCGCTTCGTTCGCGCCATGTCTTCATTCACGTCGACCACATCCAGTGAGGAGTCGATCGCATGCGCTCCGACAAAGACCTGATGCGCCACCAAGCCGCCGAGAGCCGTGTCGGCATCGGTGATCAGCGTGCTCACCGTGTCTGGATAGACCCGGCCACCGATCATGTGAACGTCGAGCCCGGGCCGATGCATCAGATGCTGCACGATATTCATCGCCGTGGCCGCGACCACGACATTGCTGAGCGGCGGTAACTGCATGGCAACCTGCATCAACGTCGAGCCGCCGTCGAAGATGACCGACTGGTTGTCCTCGAACAGTTCCACCGCCGCCCGGGCGATGCGTTTCTTTGCCTCGATGTTGGTTTGCATGCGCCGCGCGAACGCCGCCGAGGTCGAATCGGTGGTCCGGGTCACCGCACCGCCACGGGTCTTGGTCAGCAGTCCCTTGCGGTCCAGTATTTCGAGGTCGGATCGCACCGTGACTTCCGACACGCCGAAATCGTCGGACAGGTCCTTGATGCGAACCTGTCCGCTGCGTTGCACCTCGCCCAGGATCGCTTGGCGTCTCTGCTCTGACAACATTGCCCCGTCCTTGCCTCCACGCGCCAGGCGATCGCCATGGCCTCGGTTCGTCATACCCAAAATACGCAAATTCGAAAGCTTTCGAAAGATTGATTTTGTGATTTCTTTCGCAAACACTGCGTTTGGGATTTTGAAATCAACCGATTGGAGAATTTTGCAGTCATGAGTCTCGGAACCAAGGTGCGCCTCGCACGCCTCTTCTCGCATCCTTCGGGGAACCTTTTTGGCGGCGCGGTGGACCACTTCGTCGGCTATGGCGACGTGCGCAAAGGCGGTCTCGCCGACCTGCCGGGCGCGCTCGCTCGCGTCATGGAAGGTAAGCCCGACTACGTCAGCATCCAGCCCGGCACCGCGCGCCATCTGTGGCCGCAATACGCAGGCAAGGCTTCCCTGGTGATCCAAGCCGGCTGCTTCACCCCGGACGATCGCATCAGCGAACTGATTGCGACGCCCGAGGACGCGGTGCGGGCTGGCGCCGACGCGCTGGCCGTGGCCATTCCGGTGCGCGGCGCGACCGAGGGCAAATACATACGCTGGCTGACCGACTCGGTGAACGCGGCGGCCCGTTACGGCATGCCCGTGGTGGCGCATATCTACCCTCGCGATTTCACCGACGGTGCAAAGATCGTCTTCACTCCAGACGAGATCGCCTATGCGGCGCGCATCGGCTATGAGTCCGGCGTCGACGTGATCAAGATCGGTTACACCGGCGATTTCGAGTCGTTTCGAGAGACCGTTCGGACCTGCCCGGTGCCGGTTGTCATCGCCGGCGGCCCGAAGACCGATACGCTGCTCGGTGCCCTTCAGCAGACGGTGGACGCCATCCGTGCCGGCGCGCGCGGTGCCGTGGTGGGCCGCAATCTCTGGGGGCATGGCGATCCGCAGAAGGCGGCCATTGCCTTCCGGGGCGTCATCCATGACGGCCTTTCGGCGCAGGACGCCCTGGCGAAGGCGGGTGCCTGAACCATGCCCACCGTCCCTGCAATCCTCGGCTTCGGAGCGATCGCGATCGACGACATCGTCTATGTCGATCAGCCGTTGTCGGCGGGCAAGGGGAAGGTTCTGCAAAGCGCCCGGACTTTCGGCGGAAATGTCGCGACGGCGCTTGCCGCCGTCGCGCGGCTCGACGGAAGCGCCGGGTTCATCGGATGGCTTGGCAGTGCCGTGGACGACGCCGTGCTGTGCGATCTCGTTGCGAGCGGCGTTGAAACCGCGTTCGCGCCGCGCCACGCCGATGCGCGCCCGGTGCGCTCACGGATCACGGTCGGTTCGGATGGGGACCGGTTCATCGCCTATGACGACGAAGCGATGCTGGGCACCGCACCGGATTTTCCGGACGAGGTCCTCAGCCGCGCGACCGTCCTGATCGTCGATAGTTACGCGATCGGGTCGCTGGATGTCGTGGCGCGGGCTCAGGGTCTCGGCCTGGCGATCCTCGGCGATGTCGAATGGAACGGCGGCCCAGCCACCGAGAGGCTGATCGCGCTCTGCGACCATCTCATTCTTCCCCTCGGCTTTGCGCGGACCGCCACGGGCCGCCGATCGCCGGCCGAGATACTCGATGCATTGTGGTTGCCGTCGCGGTCCGCCGTGGTTCTGACGGATGGCGGCAGGGGCGTCTACTATCGCGGACGCGACGAAGCCGGGCTGTGGCACCTGCCTCCGCACCGGGTTGAAGTCGTCGACTCGACCGGCGCCGGCGACTGCTTTCATGGCGCCTACGCCCTTGCATTGACGCGCGGCGCCGACACCGCGGGCCGGGTCGCATTCGCGGCCGCTGCTGCGGCTCTTTCGATAACGGGGCGGGGCGGGCGTGAGGCGCTTCCGACCGACGATCAGGTCAAGGCACTCCTGGCATCGACGAACGCGCCGTCGGCAGTCGAACTGGAGCATGCGCGGCTCGATACCGCAACAGAGCCCGAACTATCCGAGGAGATATCTCGCAGGTAAACCCAAGCCGAGGATAATTATAAAAATCAGTGGCTTGGACTTGTGGAGGGAGGAAGATGGCAGAAGTCGTTCTTGAGAATATCTGCAAGACCTATGGCAACAATTTTCACGCGATCGACCAGCTGAATCTGTCGGTCGAGGACGGCGAGTTCTTGATTCTCGTCGGGCCGTCCGGTTGCGGCAAATCCACCGCGTTGCGGATGATCGCGGGATTGGAGGACGTCACCAGCGGCAGCCTTCGGATCGGCGGTATCGACGTCGTCGACATGCCGCCCAAGGACCGCGACATCGCGATGGTCTTCCAGAGCTACGCGCTTTACCCGCATATGACGGTGTTCGAAAACATCGCCTTCTCGATGCGTCTGGCAGGCAAGTCCAAGGCCGAGCGCAAGAAGCGCGTGGACGAGATCGCCAAAACCCTGCAACTGACGTCGCTGCTGGATAGCAAGCCCGCGAACCTTTCGGGCGGGCAGCGTCAACGGGTTGCCATGGGCCGCGCCATGGTGCGCGAGCCGGCCGCCTTTCTCATGGACGAACCGCTTTCCAATCTGGACGCGAAACTGCGCGTGCAAATGCGCGCCGAAATCACCAGCCTGCAAAAGCAGCTCGGCGTAACGACCATATACGTGACCCACGATCAAACCGAAGCGATGACGATGGGGGACAGGGTCGCGGTGTTGAAAGGCGGCGTGCTGCAGCAGGTCGACACCCCCAAGAGGCTCTATGAATCGCCGGTGAACGCTTTCGTTGCGGGCTTCATCGGGTCTCCTTCGATGAACCTTTTCGAGGCGACCCTGACGGGCGACGAACTGACGTCCGGCGCCTTGGCTATCCGTTTGCAGGATGCGGCCTTCGTCCGCAGGCCGGGCTTGAAGTCCTATGCGGGGCGCAAGGTCGTGTTCGGGATCCGACCCGAGGATCTCTATGACAGCAACCTCGAATCGGGCCGCAAGTATCAGACCATACCGGCAAAGGTGACCTCGATCGAAGAACTCGGGTCCGAACACATCGTCCATCTCAACATCGATGCGGTCCGGGTGGACTCCGGCGACCCGGACGCGGTGCAGGATTTCGGCCTGGCGTCGAACGCGGTGGCGAGATTCGAACCGGCCAGCACGGTCCGCGCCGGCTCGGAAATCCGCTTGGCCCTGGATGACGCCAAGCTCCATTTCTTCGATCCCGAGACGCATCTGGCGATCTGAAGACCCGCGGCAAGGCCCGCAGGCGAGGGTGAGGCGCCTGCGTAAGAAGACTTCTGAATAACCAGACGGTCGTCCGCATTGTGCGGTCGATCCCCAAAGAAGGAGGAGAAAATGACGTTTCGTATTAAACCCGCAATGCTGAAAATAGCCGCGGCCGCATGGTTGCTCGGCGCAACCGGCGCCCTGGCGGACACGACGCTGGAATTCACCCAATGGTGGGAGCCCGAATTGCCGGCTGGCTCGCTCAGGTCAATCATGGATGAGTTCGAGGCCGCGAACCCCGGCATAAAGGTGACGCTGGTCAGCGGCCCCTACGCGACCACGCGAGACCAGATCTCGGTTGGTGCTGCGACCGGAACGCTCAGCGACGTTGTCGGTCTCGACGGTGCCTGGGTGAACAATCTGAATGCGCAGAACGCGCTCGCCGACATGAATCCGATGATGGATGCGAGCAAGTTCGACAAAGGCCAGGTCGCCGATATCATCAAGGTGGACGGCAAGGCGGTGATGTTTCCGGTGGCATCCTTCGTCTATCCGGTCTTCGTCAATCTGGATCTCGCCGCCAAGGCCGGCGTGACCAAGCTGCCGTCGACCCGCGCGGAATTTCTCGACGCCGCCAAGAAGATGACCGACGCCAACAAGAACCAGTATGGCTGGGTGCTGCCGCTGTCGCTGCAGTCTCCCGGCGGAGTCCAGAACGATCTGATGTCGTGGGTCTGGGCTTCGGGCCAGTCGATGATGGCGGACGGCAAGCCCGCCCTCGAGGGCAAGCCGGTGGTCGATATGCTCTCCTTCGTCAAATCGCTCAATGACGCCGGCACCATCTCGCCCGGCATCGCCACCAAGACCGAGCAGGAAAAGGTCGAGGAATTCGTCAACGACCGCGCCGGGATGATGATCGACTCGCTCGCGCATGTGAACCTCATCCGCAAGCGCAATCCGAAGCTGAACTTCGACCTGATCCCGGTCCCGGTCGTGGAAAACTATACCGGCAAGCGCGGCCTTCCCTATGCGTCCTGGGGCATCGGCATCTCCGCCGCCTCGAAACATCAGGAGGAGGCCTGGAAACTCGTCCAGTATCTGATGAGCGAAAAGGTGAACGCCAAGCTGGTCTCGCTTGCAAACGCCTTCCCGGGCAACGTCAACGCCAAACCCGACTTCGTGACGTCCGACAAGGCTTTCGGCAAGGCCTTCGAGATATTCAAGACCGGCTATCTCACCAACGAGTTCACGGGCCTGCCGGTGGCCGAAGACCTGATGACCCAGTTCGACGTGCAAGCCCAGAAGATGCTTGCCGGCGAGCAAACGCCGGAACAAGCCGCAGCCGCTGCTCAGAAGGGTTGGATGGCGAAATTCTGATCGGCCTGTTCCCCTTTGCTATCTTCGACCGGGTGGCCTGGCTTCGGGCAGGCCACCCGGCAACAACGGATCGGCAATTTGAGATGGACCTGTTTTTGAAGCTTACCTTCTCTTGAAGGCGTATCCCAAGGTTGGCACATGACCCGGCAAAAGCGCTCCCACCACAAGCTGAAACGAGCGGTCGCACCCTACCTCTATCTGTCGCCCTCGCTGCTCATCATCGGCCTTCTGATGCTGTTGCCGATGGTGACGGTGATTGCCTATTCGTTCCAGAACAGCGCCGTGCTGCGCCGCGACCCATCCTTTGCCGGACTGAAGCACTACCAGGCGATCTTCGACGACCCGGTGTTCTGGGCGTCGCTTTGGCATACGCTTTACTTCACATGCATGAGCGTCATTTTCCACATGACCATCGGCATGATCTTCGCCCTCATGCTGAACAGCGACCGCATCAATCCGACGCTGCGCAATATTCTGCGGGTGCTCTACATACTGCCCTGGCTGTTCACCGCGGTGATCATCGCCGTGATCTGGCGCCTGCTGCTCGAGCCGAATGGCGTGGTGAACAGCATTCTCATGCAGATCGGCATCATCGGTTCCAAGGTCGAGTGGTTTTCCTCGCCGCAGACCGCGCTGCACGCCGTCACCTTCGCCAACATCTGGGCGGGCTATCCGCTGTTCATGGTCAGCCTGCTCGCGGGCCTGCAAGGCATTCCCAAGGATTTCTACGAGGCCGCCGATATCGATGGGGCGAAGGCCTACCAGAAGCTGATCTTCATCACCATCCCGCAGCTGATGCCGATCATCATCAGCATCTCGCTGCTCGATTTCATCTGGACCATGCAGGTCTTCCCGTTGATCTGGATAACCACGGGCGGCGGTCCGATCTACGCGACCGAGGTCCTCAGCACCTACACCTACAAGCTGGCGTTCTCGAGCTACAACCTGTCACAGGCGTCGGCGAGCGCCGTGGTCATCCTGCTGATCTCGCTTGGCCTGACGCTGTTCTATATCCGTTATCAGAAGGCTCGGTAGTCACCATGAGGAAACGAAACTCTGGCAAAGACAAGCTGATCACCGTCGCGCTGCATGTCGCTCTTGCGGCAGGGCTGTTCTTCGCGGCCTTCCCGATCTACTGGATGCTGAGCAGCTCGTTCAAGTCGAACACCGAAATCTTTGCCCTGCCGCCAACCATCCTGCCGAAGGCTTTCACGCTGGAAGCGTATGCCGCCATCCTTGGCGACCCGGTAAAGCTGCGCTTCTTCTTCAACAGCTACTTCGTGGCGGGAGCGGTGACCGTGCTGACGGTGCTGATCGCCTTGCTGGCGGCCTATGGGTTCAGCCGCTTCAACTTCCGCGGCAAGGGCAGCCTGAATACAATCATCATCAGCACGCAGACGATCCCGCCGATCACACTTTTGATCCCTTTCTTCGGGCTTGTCGTCTCGTACGGCATCTTCGACACCTATGTCGCGCTGATCCTGACTTACCTGGTGTTTACGCTGCCCTACGCGATCCTTTTGATGACAGGATATCTGAACACCTTGCCCCGCGATCTCGATGAAGCGGTGGCTGTCGACGGCGGTAGCAGTTGGACCGCACTCTGGCGGGTGATCGTCCCGATCTCGCTGCCCGGTATCGTGGCGACCTCGGTCTACACTTTCCTGCTGTGCTGGAACGAATTTCTCTTTGCGCTCACGCTGACCAAGTCGACCTCGATGCGCACCGTCCCGATCGGCATCCAGCTGTTGATGGGGCAGCACGCCTTCGAATGGAACCAGATGATGGCGATGAGCGTGCTCGGCTCGCTACCGCTCTTGCTCATCTACCTCGTTGCCCAGAGGTACTTCCTCGCCGGCATGACCGCGGGCTCGGTCAAGTAGGATGTCCATCCCCAGAAGAACTGACCCGCGTATTGCAATCGATGATTGGACCTTGTCTGCTGGCAGGCGATATCGCCGCGGCCTCGTCCGTCATCACCGCTCCGCTACTCGTGTTGTTCTTCTAGCGCCACATCATCGCGGGGCGGCATCAAGAGTAAGCGGTATCAAGGAATGAAAGGATGAACGTGAAAGACCTCAAAGTCGGCTGCCAGACCTTCACCTGGGAAATGCTGGGAGACCGGTTTACCGGCGGTCCCGACGATCTGTTGAAGGCGATCGCCGATGGCGGCTATGCAGGCATCGAGATCACCGACACCATGATCGGCCGCTATGCCGGCAAGCCGGCCGAGTTCGCCGCTGCCCTGAAGTCGTCTGGGCTGACGCTCGTCTCCTTCGCCTTCGGCTCACGCAGCGGCTTCACGCTGAAGGATCAGATCGGCACCGATCTCGAAACCGCCAAACGCTGGATCGACTTCGTCGCCGCCTTTCCTGGCGCGCTAGTGTCGATGGGCTCGGCGACCCTCGTCTCCGACGGGCCGCGCGACGGCAAATTCGCTATTGCCGCCGAGGTGTACAACAAGGCCGGCGAGCTCGGCCGCAAGGCTGGCGTCCAGGTGGCGGTGCATCCGAGTTCGCACCACAACACGCTGCTGTTCGACCGCGCCGACTACGACGCGATTTTTGCCTTGCTCGATCCCGACCTGGTCGGCTGGGTGCCGGACACCGGTCACATCCTGCGCGGCCACAAGGACATGGCCGACACGCTCACCACCTACCGCGACCGCATCCGCTACATCCATCTGAAGGACGTCGACGCCAGCGGCACCTGGGCGATGTTGGGCGAAGGCGTCTGCGACACACCTAAAGTCATCGAAATCGCCGGTACCGCGCCCAACTTCAACGGCTGGCTGGTGCTGGAGGAAGAATCCGACACCGCCGCCGCCGATCCCGCCGGCGCGGTGAAGACCAACCGCCAGACGATGCGCGGCTACGGGGCCTGAGACGATGATCAAGAAACAGGACAGACGCCTCAGGGTCGGGGTGCTCGGCTGCGGCCCGATCGCGCAGTTCGCGCATCTGGAATCCTGCGTCAAGGCCGGCAATGCCGACCTCTACGCTATCTGCGACGCGGCGCCCGATCTGCTCGCCCGCATGGGCGCCACCTACGAACCGCGGAAGATGTATGCCGACTATGACGCGATGCTCGCCGATCCGGAGCTGGAAGCGGTGATCGTCGCCACGTCGGATGCCTATCACGTGCCGATGTCGATCAAGGCGCTCGATGCCGGCAAGCATGTTCTCTGCGAAAAGCCGATCGGCACCTCGGTGGAGGAAGGCGAGGCGCTGGCGGCGGCGGTCAGGCGCTCCGGCAAGGTGCTGCAGGTCGGCCACATGAAGCGCTTCGACCCGGCGCTGGAGGCCGCGCGCGACTTCGTCCGCGACGAGATGGGCGAGGTGCTGGCGCTGAAGGCCTGGTATTGCGATTCCACCCACCGCTACACCAACACCGATGCCGTGCAGCCGCTGCCCGTCACCAGCAAGCTGGCGAAAAAGCCGGCGGGAAATCCCAAGGCCGATCTCAGGCAATATTTCATGCTGGCGCACGGATCGCATCTGGTCGACACGGCCCGCTTCCTCTGTGGCGACATCGTCGCCGTGCGCGCCCGCCTCAACGAGCGCTTCGGCGCCTATTGCTGGTTTGTCGAGACTGAATTCGCCAGCGGCGCGCTCGGCCATCTCGATCTGACCGTCGCCGTGCGCATGGATTGGCACGAGGGCTTCCAGCTCTATGGCGAGAATGGCTCGGTCATCGCCAAGACCTTCAACCCCTGGTACTTCCGCGCCAGCGAGGTGGACATCTTCCATGAGAAGGACGCGACCTCGCGCAAACCGCTCGGCGCCGACGGCCATTTCTTCCGCCGCCAGCTCGAAGGCCTTGCCGACACCGTGCTCACTGGCGCGCCGATGCGCGGCGCCAATGTCGAGGACGGCATCGCCTCGATCCGCGCCATGGTGGCCATTGCCCGCTCTGTCGAGACCGGCGAACGGGTTGAGCTCGCCTCGGTTTCGGGTGCCGTCTGATGCGCCTCGGCATCTTCGCCAAGACTTTTCCCGGCATTGACCCGGCCGCCGTGCTGGCCGCGGTGAAGAAGGCCGGATACGAGACGACGCAGTTCAACCTCGCCTGCGCCGGCCTGCCGTCGATGCCGGATACCGTGCCGGCGGATGCCGTCGCCGCCATCCGCGCGGCCGCGCGATCGTCTGCCGTTTCGTTGGCGGCGCTCTCGGGCACCTACAACATGGCGCATCCCGACAAGGCGGTACGCGATGATGGACTCAAGCGCCTGGCCGTGGTCATCGCCGCCGCCGCCGCCCTCGGCATTCCGCTGGTCACGCTCTGCACCGGCTCGCGCAATACCGCCGACCAGTGGGCCTATCATCCCGACAACGCCGCGCCGGCGGCTTGGACCGACATGGCCGCCGAGATGGAGAAGGCGTTGGCGTTGGCCGAACGCGCCGGCGTCGATCTCGGCATCGAGCCCGAACAGGCCAACATCGTCACGTCGGCAAGCGATGCAAGGCGCCTGATCGCCGAGATGGGCTCGAAGCATCTGAAGATCGTGCTCGATCCGGCGAACCTGTTCGAGCACGCGACACCCGACGGGGCCCGCGCCATCGTCGCCGCCGCGATCGACCAGGCCGCCGGCCACATCGCCATGGCGCATGCCAAGGACCGGCACGGTGACGGCCGCTTTGCCACCGCGGGGCAAGGCGTTGTCGACTTCCCGGATTTCGTCGCGCGGCTGAAGGGCGTGGGTTTCGATGGCGCGCTCGTCACGCACGGCTTGTCCGCCGACGAGGCTGCCGGCGTCGCCGCCTTCCTGCGAGGGTTGCTCTGATGGGCGCGGCGCCGACGATCATGCTGCGCGACGATGCAGCGCTCCGCGTCTTCGATACGGGGCAGGGCCTTCCCATCGTCTCCCAGCACGGGCTCGGCGGCGATGCCGCCCAGGTGGCTTTGAACTTTCCCGACAGCCCGTCGCGCCGCCGGCTGACCGTCGAATGCCGCGCGCAAGGCGGCGCCAGTGCCGGCAGCAAGCGTCCGTTCTCGATCGCGATGTTCGCCGATGATGTAATGAACGCGGCCGACGCAGCCGGAATGGAGCGTTTCGTCGCCGGCGGCATCTCGATGGGAGCGGCGATTGCGTTGCACCTGGCGGCCCGGCATCCCGATCGCGTCTCAGGCCTCGTACTGGTGCGCCCCGCCTGGGCCTTCGACGCGGCCCCGCAAAACATGCGCCCTTACGTCGAAGTGGCGCAACTCATCAACCGGCTTCCGGTGGACGAGGCACGCGCGGCCTTCACTTCCTCCGCGACTGCTGCCCGCTTTCGAGACGAGGCGCCGGACAATCTCGCCTCGCTGCTCAGCTTCTTCGCGCGCGAAAACGCAACCGTTTTTGCCGAGGTGATGCAGGCGATCGCCAATGATGGACCCGGCGTGACGCGGGCCGAAGCTGCCGGCCTTGCGATGCCCACGCTCGTTATCGGCAGCGGCATCGATCTCGTCCATCCCCTGGCGACCGCCCGCGAACTCGCCCAAACCATCCCGAACGCAGCCTTCGCCGAGGTGAGCCCGAAGGCCACCGACAAGGACCGCCACTTCGCCGAAATCCGTGCCGCCATCGGCGGCTTCCTCGATAGAAATTTCAACAACCAGGACCAGTCATGATCTCGAAACCTTTGTCAGGCCCGGCCGCCATCGCCGCATTGCCGCGCGACCGTCTGGTCGCCGAATTCTCGTCATGGTCGGCCAATCTGGCCAATTTCGAGAGCGACTTGAAGCGCATCGAGCCCTATGTCGATCTGCACCACATCGACGTCGCGGACGGCCATTTCGCTCCGTCCTTCCTGTTTTTCCCCGATCTCGTCGCCCGCATTGCCACGCTGACGGCCAAGCCCATCCATGTCCATCTGATGGTCGATGGGGCAATCGTCGAAGAACAGACGCGTCAGTTCATCGAGGCCGGCGCCGACATGATCAGCGTCCATGCCGAGAACGGCGAGGCGGGCCTGCGCGCGGTGCGGCTGGCGCGCGAACTCGGCGCCGAGGCCGGCGTCGTGCTGAGGCTGGAGACCCCGGTCGAGGCGGTGACGCCTTTCGTATCCGAGGTCGCTTTCGTAACGCTTCTCGGCACCGCGATCGGCGTCAAGGGCCAGGGCCTGTCGGAGAAAGCCTGTGACAGGCTGGGTGAGGCCCGCGCCATCCTGCGAAAGGCCGGCCGCGAGGCGGCGGTGGTGCTCGCCGCCGACGGCGGCATCCGCCACGAAACCGTGCCGTTGCTGCGCGCCGCCGGCGCCGAGACGGTGGTTCTGGGTTCGCTCGCTTTCGGCGACAAGGATCTCGCCGGCCGCATCGGCTGGCTGCATGGTTTGAAGGTCGCGGCATGAACATCGAAGCCGCCCTCGCGATCGATCTTGGCGGCACGGAGCTTCGTGCCGCTTTGGTCGACCGTGACGGCAAGATCCTGGCCTTCGCGGCGGTGCCGACGCAGGCGCAGGCCGGCCCCGACGTGGTGATCGGCCAGATCGAGGCGCTGGCCGCGACCATCCATGCCGAGGCGCCGGCACTGTCGATCCTAGGCGTCGGCGTCGGCGCGCCGGGTCCGCTCGATCCGCTCGCCGGCATCGCGGTCGGACCGCCGACGCTGGCCGGCTGGCAGGACGTGCCGCTGGCCGACATACTCGAGCGCCGGCTCGGCCTGCCGGTACGGCTGGAGAACGACGCCAATGCGGCAGCGCTCGGCGAATGGCGTTTCGGCGCCGGCCACGGCGCTCGCTCGCTGGTCTTCGTCACCGTCTCGACCGGGATCGGCGGCGGTGTCGTTGCCGACGGCCGCATCCTGCACGGCCGCCGCGGCCTTGCCGCCGAGATCGGCCACATGACCATTACCAACGAAGGCGAGCGCTGCGTGTGCGGCGTCGTCGGCTGCTTCGAGGCCATTGCCTCGGGTACAGCGCTCGGCCGCCGCGCCAACGCGGCGACGTCGCCCCTGGACGGCTCGACGCTGCGCCGCCTCTCGGCAAACGCCGAGGTGACCGGCCGCCACGTGGTCGAGGCGGCACGGCTGCAGGACGACCTCGCTGTGGCGCTGCTCGAGGAGGAAGCTCGCTGGCTGGGCGTCGGCTTCACCAACCTGTTGCATCTCTATTCGCCCGATGTGCTGGTCGTCGGCGGTGGCATCGCCAATGGCCTCGACCTGATGGCACCCGTCATCGGGGCGACCATCCGCCAGCGCGCCATGCGCGCCTATCGCGACGTGCCGGTGGTCCAGGCCCAGCTCGGCCGCCACGCCGGACTGGTCGGCGCGGCCAGCCTCGTCCTGTTCGACGATGGCGGCACATTGGCGGCTCCCATGCCTGCCGGCCCAAGCACATATCCGGAGAGGAGGAGGGACTTCAATGGCTGAGCTCAAGCTGCGCGGCCCTGTCTCGCGGCAAGCCGATCCGTCGCGCTGCGATCTTTTCGCTGCCGATGGCAAGGCCCTGCCACTCCCGCGCAAAGCCGTCTGACAGCGATGACACATGAAAATGGCCGCAAGCGGCGTGCTTGCGGCCATGGTCCTTGGCATGAAGCCGTGGATCACTCGGCGGGAACGATGTCCGCCGGCAGGCTGTCGTCGGCCGTGCCAGCCAGTGCCCGGGCCAGCTTGGCTTCGTCGAGCTCGCCTTCCCAGCGCGCCACGACCAGCGTGGCCACCGCATTGCCGACGAAGTTGGTCAGCGCCCGGCATTCCGACATGAAGCGGTCGACGCCGAGGATCAGCGCCATGCCGGCGACCGGCACGGAGGGAACCACCGAAAGCGTGGCGGCAAGGGTAATGAAGCCGGCCCCGGTGATGCCGGCGGCACCCTTCGAGGATAGCATCGCCACCAGCAGCAGCAGGATCTGATCCGATATCGACAGATGGATGTTCGTCGCCTGGGCGATGAACAGCGCCGCCAGCGTCATGTAGATGTTGGTGCCGTCGAGATTGAAGGAATAGCCGGTCGGGATGACCAGCCCGACCACCGAGCGCTTGGCGCCGGCCTTTTCCATCTTCTCCATCAGCGAGGGCAGGGCGGCTTCCGAGGACGATGTTCCGAGCACCAGCAGCAGCTCTTCCTTGATGTAGCGGATGAGCGACAGGATCGAGAAGCCGTTGTAGCGGCAGACCGCACCCAGCACGACGAAGACGAACAGGAACGAGGTCGCGTAGAAAGTGCCGACCAGCATGGCGAGGTTGATGACCGAGCCGATGCCGTATTTGCCGATGGTGAAGGCCATGGCGCCGAACGCGCCGATCGGGGCTGCCTTCATCAGCACGCTGACCAGCTTGAACATCGGCGCCATCAGTGCCTGCAGGAAGTTGAGCACCGGCGCACCCCGGTCGCCGACCAGCGCCAGCGCGATGCCGAACAGCACCGAGAAGAACAGCACCTGCAGGATGTCGCCATCGGCGAAGGCGCCGACGATCGTGCCGGGGATGATGTTCATCAGGAAGCCGGTGACAGACTGGTCATGTGCCTTGGCGGCGTAGGTGTTGACGGTCGACGCGTCGAGCGTCGCCGGGTCGATGTTGAAGCCGGCGCCCGGCTGCACGACATTGGCCACGACAAGGCCGATGATCAGCGCCAGCGTCGAGAAGGTGAGGAAGTAAAGCATCGCCTTGCCGGCGACGCGGCCGACCTTCTGCAGGTCGCTCATGCCGGCGATGCCGGTTGCGACCGTCAGGAAGATGACCGGCGCGATGATCATCTTGACCAGCTTGATGAAGGCGTCGCCGAGCGGCTTCATGCTCTCCCCGATCGACGGATAGTAGTGGCCAAGCAGGATGCCGACGGTGATCGCCACCAGCACCTGGACGTAAAGCTGGGCATAGAGGGGCTTGCGCTGCGCGGCGGGCGCGGCGGATTGGTCTGCGATATGCATCGAACTCTCCCTGGCCGGAAGGGACGGACATGCGCCGTCCTGCGTGACTTCTCCCATCGCGGCGCTCCGGTTGCCCGCCGCTGGAAGAACTTTTGCAAGCGCCGTGCCAAATCGGAGGAAGGCCGGAATCCCCGGGTTTCGGCCGTTCCTGCCCCCGCTTTCGACGGAGACGTGTGCGGATTTCCGCACACGTCTTGTTTGCCCTGGCGGAATTTCGCATTAGACTGGGGGCCAAAGCCGTGCAGGGAAGGGAGAGGGCCGACGCCGCGACAGCGCATCGATAGCGAAACCCCTGGGTTTGCCGGCCGCGACCTGTTGCGCGAAGCGGTAGCGCGCCTGCGTGATGGGCGTTGGCTGCTTGCGGCAATCGCGCTCGCGGTGCTGGCCGGCGCGGTTGCCATTGCCGGCCGCATCGCCGCGGGCCAGGCGGCCGGCGAGCTGCGCGATGGGGCACTGGCCGCCTTGCCCCTGGCGGCGGGAACCTTGACCGGCGAAATCGAAAAGCAGCGTCTCGTGCCGCTGGTGCTGGCGCGCGACGATGCGGTGCGCGATGCGCTGCGCCGCGCCGGGAAGGTCGAGGAAACGGCTCTCGACGCCAAGCTGAAGGCGATAGCCGGCGATGCATTGGCCTCGGCCATCTATGTCATCGACACTGCGGGCATCGCGATATCGGCCAGCAATGCCGGCCAGCCGGACAGCTTTGTCGGCATCGACTATAATTTTCGCCACTATTTCACCGATGCGATGGCCAAGGGCGCTGCCAGTCAGTACGGCCTCGGCACGATCAGCGGCAAGCCGGGACTCTACCTCGCCGGCCGTGTCGACGATGCCGGCAAACCGCTTGGCGTCGCGGTCCTGAAGGTCGAACTCGGCGGTGTCGAAGCCAATTGGCGCGCAAGCGGCTTTCGCGTTTTCGTCACCGACGAACGCGGAGTCGTTCTGGCCACCAGCCAGCCCGACTGGCGGTTCCATGCGCTGGCGCCGCTCTCCGCCGCGGATGCAGCCGCCGCGCATGCCCAGCTTCAGTTGGACGCAGCCTTCGAACCGCTGCCGATACGGCGTGGCGCCGGTGATGGCCTGGCGACAATCGAGGAGGCTGGAAAATCGCGCCGGTTCGTCGAGGTGGTGCAGGACTTGCCTGGTGCCGTCCCCGGTTGGCGCCTATGGTTGCTGACGCCCGCCGATGCCGCCCTGACCGCCGCCGCCAACACGGCGCGCCTGACGACGCTGCTCGGGCTGTTGTTGACGGGCTTGCTTGCCTATGTGCTCACCCGGCGCCGCCGCACAAGCCGGCTGCGGCAGGAGGCGCTGGCCCGCATGAACATCGAGCTGGAGAGCCGGGTCAGCACAAGGACGGCCGAATTGACGCGATCGAATACGGCGCTTGCCGGCGAAATCGCCGAGCGCGAAAACGCCGAGGCCAAGGTCCGCCGGCTCCGCGACGATCTCGCCCAGGCCAACAGGCTCTCCATCCTCGGCCAGATCGCCGCCGGCGTCGCGCATGAAATCAACCAGCCGGTCGCCGCCATCCGTACCTATGCCGAGAATGCCGGCCGCTTTCTCGACGCCGGCAAGACCGAACCGGCGAGCGGCAATCTGACGTCGATCGTCTCGATGACCGAACGCATCGGCGCCATCACCAGCACCTTGCGCAGTTTCGCCCGCCGGCCCGGCGTTGCGGCATCGCCACTGCCGGTGCGCGAGGCGATCGAAGGTGCGCTGTCGCTTCTGTCCGGCCGCATCCGCGATTCCGGCGTCACCATCGTCAAGCCGCACGGCACCGCCTCGCCATTGGTGATGGCGAGCCGCATCCGGCTGGAGCAGATCCTCGTCAACCTGTTGCAGAACGCGCTGGACGCCATGAAGGACCGGCCCGATCCCCGCATCGAGATCGACCTCGCCGAACGTGACGACCGGGTGCTGATTTCGGTGCGCGACAATGGTCCCGGCCTCGGGCCGGAAGCCGCCGGAAATCTGTTCATGCCGTTCCAGACCACCAAGGAGAAGGGGCTTGGCCTCGGCCTGGTGATCTCGCAAGAGATCGCCCAGGAATTGGGCGGCACGCTGCGGCTCGACCCCGACACCGCCGGCGGCGCATCCTTCACCATCGACTTGAGGCGGATCGAATGACCGAGGAATCAGGGCTGGTGGCGCTCGTCGATGACGATGCGGACCTGCTGCATGCCACCACGCAACTGCTCGAACTTGCCGGTTTCACAGTAATTGCGCTGAAGGCCGCCGAAGCGGCGCTCGGCGTTGTCGACGAGAGTTTCGAAGGCGTGGTGGTCAGCGACATCCGCATGCCCGGCATGAACGGTCTGCAGCTCTTCGACCGCGTCAAGGCAGTTGACGCCGACTTGCCGGTGATCCTGGTTACCGGGCATGGCGATGTCGATCTTGCGGTCGCCGCGCTCAAGGATGGCGTCTACGATTTCATCCCGAAACCCTATGCGGCGGAGCGCTTGGTCGAGGCGCTGAAACGGGCATCGGAGAAGCGGCGGCTGGTGATGGAAAACCGGCGGCTGCGCGAAGCCGCGGCACTTGCCGCCGACGGTATGCCGTTGATCGGCGAGGCGCCCGCCATCCGCCGATTGCGCGAGACCTTGCGCCAGATCGCCGACATGGATGTCGACGTGCTGGTGGAAGGCGAGACGGGAACCGGCAAGGAAGTGGTGGCCGACCTCCTGCACAGATGGGGCAGGCGCCGTGCAAAGCCCTTCGTGGCGCTGAACTGCGGCGCCCTGCCGGAGACCGTCATCGAGAGCGAACTGTTCGGTCACGAGGCCGGCGCGTTCACCGGCGCGCAGCGGCGACGCATCGGCCGCGTCGAGCACTCCAGCGGCGGCACGCTGTTTCTCGACGAGATCGAATCCATGCCGCCGGCCCTGCAGGTCAAGCTCTTGCGGGTGCTGGAAACGCGCAGCCTCACCCCCCTCGGCTCGAACGAGACACGGCGCCTCGATCTCAGGGTCGTCGCGGCGACCAAGGTCGATCTCGGCCGGCCGGATCAACGCGGCGATTTCCGCGAGGACCTCTATTTCCGCCTCAACGTGGTGACGCTGCGCATCCCGCCCCTGCGCGAGCGGCGCGGCGATATCCCGATGCTGTTCGGGCATTTCCTCGGCAAGGCCGCGGAACGCTTCGGCCGGCCTGTCGGCAAGGTGAATGCCGCCGTGAGCGATTATCTCCAGTCGCACGACTGGCCGGGCAATGTGCGTGAACTGGCGCATTTCGCCGATCGTGTCGCGCTCGGCCTTGGGCCCGATGACGAGGCCGGCGCGAGCCCCGCGCGGCCGGGGCCTGCCGCCGCGCTGCCCGAAAGGGTTGGGCAGTACGAGGCGCAGCTCATCCGCGACGCGCTACGCGACCATGGCGGCGACGTGCGCGGCGCCATCGACGCGCTCGGCGTGCCGCGCAAGACGTTCTACGACAAGCTCAAGCGCTATGGCATCGCCGCATCCGACTTCCGCCCCTCTTGATGCTTCCAACCCCGCAATCCGGAAAAGCCATGAACACCACGCTCGAAACGACCGCCAATCCCCGCCCGGAAGAACTCGCCTTTCTCGGTGAACGGCTGACGGCGTTCAACGATAGCGATGTCGGCGCTTCCCAGAGGAAGGCACTGGCCGTTTTCGTCCGCGACGAGGCCGGTGCGATCGTCGCCGGGATCTCCGGCTATACCGCCTGGGGCTGGCTCTATGTGCAATGGCTGTGGGTCGATGAAAGGCTGCGCGGCCGGCACATGGCTGGCCAGATGCTCGAGGCGGCCGAACAGGAAGCCGTGGCGCGCGGCTGCCACGGCGCGTTGATCGACACCTTCAACCCGAACGCCGACAAGGTCTACCAGCGCCAGGGCTATCAGCCGTTCGGCACCCTTGCCGATTTCCCCGTCGGCCGCAGCCGTATCTTCCTGCAGAAAAGGCTGGTTGCGTGATCAGCCTGCCAGTTTGCCGCCGCGCATCGGCTGCGGCGCACCCGTCGTGCTCGGGAAACTGATCGGCAGGCCACGCAGGACGCGGACCGCGAGGAAGGCGAAACACTCCGCCTCCACTGCGTCGCCACTCCAGCCGAGGCTTTCGGCCAGCACCACCTCGACGCCAGCGCGGCTGGCCAGCATGGCCATCATCGTCGGGTTGTGGCGGCCGCCGCCACTGACCACCAGCTTCTTCGGCCGGCTGGGCAGGAGGTCGAGCGCCTTGCCTACGGCGCCGGCCGTGAAGGCGGTGAGCAGGGCGGCGCCATCCTCGGCATCGAGGCCGTCGGCCATGGCGGCGCCGAAATCGAAACGGTCGAGCGATTTCGGATAGGGCTTGCTCAGATAGGGATGCTGCAACAGCTTGGCGAGCCGGGCTTCATCCACCTTGCCCGCGCCGCCCAGCGCGCCGTCGCGGTCCATTTCGCCGAGCCCTTTCGACTTGATGAAATCGTTGAGCGGCGCGTTGGCGGGGCCGGTGTCGAAGGCGATGACATTGTCGGCGCCGTCCCACCAGGTGATGTTGGCGACGCCGCCGAGATTGAGCACGGCCACTTCGCCACTGGCGCCGGCGCTGCGCATCAGCGCGGTGTGATACGCGGCTGCCAAGGGCGCGCCCTGTCCGCCGGCGCGCATGTCGGCCGAGCGGAAATCATAGGCAACCTTGGTGCCCAATATCTCATGCATCAGCTCACCATCGCCGAGCTGCCGGGTCTGGCCGAGCCGTCCGACCTGCGGCGCCCGATGCAGCACGGTCTGGCCGTGGAAGCCGACGACGCCAATCTCGGCCATCGTCATGCCGTGGCCCTCGACCAGTTCCTTGACCGCCGCCGACTGGGCGCGCGTCAGCGCCTCTTCGGCCTTGCGGAAGATCGCCGGTTCTGGCCCGGTGAAATTCCAGGCCCTGGCCGCCGTCAGCGTCTCTTCCAGCAAGGAGCGGATCGATTGGGGATAGGGCATCAGCCGGTAGGTACCGAAATCGTCGATCCGCTCGCCGTCGGTCTTGATCAGCGCCACGTCGATATTGCCGTCAAGTACGGTGCCGGTCATCAGGCCGACGGCCCAGATTGGTTCCATGGTCCTAGTCCCTGTTGATGAGATCGCCGACCGCCTGCCGCAGCGAAACGATGCCGCTGTCGAAATGACGTGTCGGATGAATGCGGTTGGTGAGCAAGGTCCATGCCTTGCCTCTGTCGAAGTCGATCCACAGCCCGGTGCCGGTAAAGCCGGTATGGCCGATCGTTCCCGGACCGCACAGCGCACCGCCGGACCACCCTTCATAAGGGCATTCCCAGCCATGGGTGCGGGTGGCCGACAAGGGCGTACGCATCAACGCGATCGAACGCTCAGATGCGCCGGTGCCGTCCAGCAGCGCTTGCGCGAAATCGAGCACCGAAGCGGCCGTGCCGAACAGGCCGGCATGACCCGCACCTTGCAGGGCCGAGCAATTGTCGTCGTGCACCTCGCCCGACAGCACGCGATGGCGCCAGGTGCAGTCCTCGGTCGCGGCGGTGGCATCGGGTTCAGCGAACCAGGCAAAACCCGGCCCGGGCTCCATGTCGCGGATGCTCTTGCCCGACAGCCGCTCCAGCGCGAAGCCGAGCAGGATGAAGTTGATGTCGGAATAGACGGGATCACGGGCGCGCCATTCGCGCTGCAGGATGAAGGCGCGCAGCAGTTCGGGATCGCGTCCATAGGTGTAAATCGGCTCGACGGCAGGGAAGGGCGTCTGGTGGCCGAGGCACTGGCGGAAGGTCACCTTCCGCTCCCAGGCGTTCGCGTCATACTGGCGAAGGTCGGGAAGCAGGGTGATCAGCGGCGCGTCGAGATCGATGGTGCCGTCCTGCGCCAGCGCCAGGATGCGTGGCGTGGTGAAGATCACCTTGGTCAGGGACGCCAGGTCGAACCAGGTGTTTTCCCGCATCGGCCTGACCTTGGGCACGAGCTGTGCCGAGCCAATTGCGCGGACGATGCGTTCGCCACTTTTGTCGACAATGCCGAGCACGCCGCCGGGGATACACTTGGCCGAGACGGCCGTTGCCAAGGGCGCGAATGCGCGATTGAAGATCTGGGCGAGGTCGCTCAATGCCGGCCTCCTTCGGAGAAGTAGCGCTCTACGGCGCCCCCCTCTGTCCTGCCGGACATCTCCCCCTCTAGGGGGGAGATTGGCAGTTCGTGCGCGGCGCCAGCCCTCAGACGTTGGAGATTGGCGAAAGCCGTGACGGCATCCGATCTCCCCCCTAGAGGGGGAGATGCCCGGCAGGGCAGAGGGGGGCGCTGTCCCGCTGACATGTCTAGGTTTCCATCCTCACTTTGTGATCCGCCCCAAACTTCTCCCATTTCGCCGGCGCCGGTTCATACCCCTGCGGCCTGACCAGCGAAGGGACCTGACGCGTGTCGATCTCGAAATGCTCGTGCCGACGATCGATCGCCGGAACGGCTGATATCAGCTTCTTCGTATAGGAATGCCTCGGCTTCGACAGCACGGACTGCGCGTCGCCGATCTCGACGATCTGGCCGGCATAAATGACGGCGATGCGGTGCGCGATCCGTTCGACCACCGCCATATCGTGCGAGATGAACAGATAAGCCAACCCAAACTCGCGCTGCAGGTCGACCAGCAGCTCCAGCACCTTCGCCTGCACCGAGACATCGAGCGCCGAAACCGCTTCATCGAGAACGACCACGGACGGGTTGAGCATCAGTGCGCGGGCAATACATAGCCTTTGCCGCTGGCCGCCGGAGAATTCATGCGGATAGCGCTCGAGGCTGTTCTTGGGCAGGCCGACGCGTTCGAGCAGGCTCGCCATCCTGGCCCGTGTTTGGGCATCCACCCGCCCACCGGTGGCGATGACCGGCTCGGCGAGGATGCTCTCGATGGTGAGCCTCGGGTTGAGCGACGCGTAGGGGTTCTGGAACACCATCTGCACGGGCTTGGCACTGCGCTCCGCCGACGCCATTCGGCTGGCGACGGAGAAATTGCCACGCGTCGACCGCACCAGCCCCAACACCGCCTTGGCGGTGGTGGATTTGCCCGAGCCGCTCTCGCCGACGATGGCCAGCGTCTCGCCTTGCATCAGGTCGAAGTCGACGCCGTCGACGGCATGCACCGCGCCGGTCGCGCGACTGAAGAAACTGCTCTTGAGCGGAAACCGCACCACGAGCCCATCGACCTTCAAGGCCGGCTGCGTGTTCGCGCCCTTGTCGCGCAGCCCGTCCGCGCGCGTGGCCCGACCGCTGGCGAAATGCGGCACGTCCTGCAGCAGATGCTGCGTGTAGGGATGCTGGGGGCTATCGAGGATCTGGTTCAGTTCGCCGTGTTCCACGGCCTCTCCGTTCTGCATCACCATCACCTTGTCGGCGATGCCGGCGACCAGGCCGATATCGTGCGTGATGAAGATCATCGACATGCCGCTTTCGCGCTTCAGCTCGGCCAGCAGCGCCATGATCTGTGCCTGCACCGTCACGTCGAGCGCCGTCGTCGGCTCGTCGGCGATCAGCAGGCGCGGATTGCAGGCGAGCGCAATGGCAATCATCACCCTTTGCAGCATGCCGCCGGACAGCTGGTTGGGCGTGTATTTCAGCCGTCGCGCGGCATCGGGAATGCGCACGCGGTCGAGCGCGTCCCTGGCTGCCGCCGTCGCTTGCCGGCCCGTCAGCCCGCGATGCAGCCGGAACGATTCCTCGATCTGCGTGCCGATGGTCAGCACCGGGTTGAGCGACGTCATCGGTTCCTGGAAGATCATGCCGATTTCGGCGCCGCGAATGCCGGTCAGTTGTGGCTCGGTTGCGGTCGCCAACTCGAAGATGGTCCCATCGGCCCGCTTGAGCTTCATCGAGCCGCCGGTGATGCGGCCGCCGCCGAAGTCGACGAGCCGGTTGATCGACAGCGCGGTGACGGATTTGCCCGAGCCGCTCTCGCCGACAATGGCCAGCGTCTCGCCGTCGGCGACATCGAAACTGACGCCGCGCACCACTTCGTTGGCCTGGGGATTGCGGCCGAAGCCGACGCGCAGGTCTAAAACCGAGAGGAGCGGGGTCATGCCAACGCCCTTCGCATCTTCGGGTCGAGAATGTCGCGCAAGGCGTCGCCCAGCAGGTTGAAGCCGAGGATGCTGATCATGATCGCCAGGCCGGGGAAGATCATCAGCCAGGGCGCCGTCTCCATCAAATTGCGGCTGTCGCTCAGCATCAGGCCGAGCGAGGCGGCGGGCGGCTGCGTTCCGAGGCCAAGGAAACTCAAGCCGGCTTCCGTCAGCAGCGCCCAGGCGAGCGCCAGCGTCACCTGCACGGTCAAGGGCGCCACAAGGTTGAGCAGCAGATGCCGCGTCACGATGTAGGACGAACTGCTGCCGAAGGTACGCGCCGCATCGACGAACTCGCGTGTCTTGAGCGACAGCGCGGGGCCGCGAACCACCCGCGTGAAGATCGGCGTGTAGACGATGCCGATGGCCACCACGCTGGTCCAGGTGCCCGGCCCGGCAACGGTAACGATGAGCAGCGCCAGCAGGATCGCCGGGAAGGCCAGCAGCACATCCATGACCCGCATCACCACGCCGTCCCAGCGGCGGCCGAGCCAGGCGGCGGCAAGCCCCAGCACCGTGCCGGCAAGGGTGGCGAAGGCAACCGAGAAGAAGGCGACCGTGAAGGACTGGCCGATGCCCGCCATCAGCCGGCTGGCGACGTCGCGGCCGAACAGGTCCGTGCCCATCCAGTAGCCGGCGCTCGGCGCGTGCAGACGGTCGATGCGGTATTGCGTGATCGGATTGTGCGGCGTCAGCCCGAGCAGGCCAAGGATGGCGAGCAGCAGATAGACGCAGACGATGCCGCCGCCGATGCGGCCGCTGCCATGCCGGAAGACGGCGCGCAGGATGCGCATCACTGTTCCCCAAGCCGGATGCGCGGATCGAGCGCGACATAGGCGAGGTCGACCAGGAGATTGACGATCATGAAGTTGAAGGCGATGAACAGCACGCTTCCCTGCACCAGCGCGTAGTCGCGCTGCAGGATGGCGTCGAGCACCATGCGCCCGAGGCCGGGCAGGGCGTAGATCTGCTCGACGATGACCGCGCCTCCCAGCAGATAGCCGAACTCGATGCCGCTCAGTGTCACGACCGGGATCAGCGCGTTGGGCAAGGCATGCCGCCAGATGACGCTGCGCGCCGAGGCGCCCTTGCTGCGCGCGGTTCGCACATAATCGTCGCTCAGCACGTCGAGCATGGCGGAACGGGCTATGCGGGTGACGGACGCCGCGAAGGCGAAGCCGAGCGTGATGGCGGGCAGGATCAACTGGCTGAGATTGCGCAAGGGATCCTGCCAGAGCGGCGCGAATTCCCCCATCGCCGGCAGTACGCCGAAGCCTGCCGAAAGCGTGTAGATGATCAGCAGTCCAAGCACGAAGCTCGGCGTCGACTGGCCGATCATGGCGACGATACGCACGCCGAGATCGGACGGCTTCTCATTGTGGGTGGCCGCGTAGATGCCCGCGGGCATGCCGACGGCGAGCGCGATGACCATCGACAGCAGAGCCAGTTCGAGCGTCAGCGGGAAGCGCTCGAGGATAACGTCGAGAACCGGCCTGCCATAGGTGACGGAGATGCCGAAATTACCGTGCAGGATGCCACCGACCCAGCGCCAGTACTGGATGAACCAAGGCTGGTCGATGCCGAAATAGGCGGCGAGCGAATCCCGCTGTGCCGGCGTCAGCAGGCCGGCTTCGGTGCCCAGCATCGCCGTGATCGAATCGCCGGGCACCATCCTGATCGCGACGAAGACCAGGATGGACACGCCAAGCAGGACGAGAGGAAACGTCGCCAGCCGTCGCAAGAGATAGTCCACGCGAAGAAGTCCTCTCGTCCAATGCCTCCGGCGGCTACTGCTGGATGGTAACCTTGCTCAGGCTGAACAGCGTGCCGGTCGGCGTCGGCACGAATCCGGCGATGTTCTTCTGCTGCGCCGTGTAGCTGTAGGACGTGTAGAGCCAGATCCAGGGCGACATCTCGGCGAGATGCTTCTCGAACGCGGCGAAGATCGCCTTGCGTTTGGCCGGGTCGGTCTCGGCGCGGCCCTGCTGCATCTGGCTGTCGAGCGTGTCGTCGATGTAGTTCGACACCTTTTGCAGATTGCCAGCCTTGGTCCAGTAGCGGTTGTACATGGTGTAGGGGTCGGCACGGCCGCCATTGAGCGCGATCGCCATGTCGAAATCGCCCTTCAGCCAGGCGTCGACATAGACGTTGAGCTCCATCATCTTGATGTCGAGCTTGACGCCGATTTCAGCGAGCTGCGACTGGATGACCTGGGCTTCCGCCGCCGCCGTCGGCGGCTCGCCGGTGGCCCCGATCACGGTCGCCGAAAAGCCGTCGGCAAAGCCGGCCTCGGCCATCAGCTTCTTGGCCTTCTCGACATCGCGCTTGTAGCAGAACAACTGGGTCGGATCGGTGGCGCGCGCCGGGATGGTCAGCGGCCCGGTGACTTTGCCTTCGCCGAGCGAAGCGGTGTCCAGCACCTCCTGCCGGTCGATGGCGCATGAGATCGCCTGGCGCACCTTGAGCTCCGTCATCGGCTTGCGCGACGGATTGAGCTGCAGAACGTGATAGGCCAGCACCGGCACGCGGTTGAGCTGCAGGGTGGGTTCTTTCGGCACCAGCGTGGCGACGAGCGGATCATTGAGCAGGGCAAAATCGATTTGCTTGGTACGCATGGCGGCGAGGATCGCCGCTTCGTCCGGCAGTACGCTGATCTCGATGCCGTCGACGCCGGTAGCACCCCCGGCCCAGTCCTTGTTGGCGCTCAGAACTTCCTTGGCGTTGGGGTCCCATTTGTCGAGCTTGAATGGACCGGAACCGACCGCCTTGGTGCCGATCGAACCGGCCTTGATCTCGGTCGCCGGAACGATGGCCGCGTTGACGTCGCTCATCGCCGTCAGGATCGGCACGTCGGGCTGCGAGAGATGGAACACTACGGTCGCCGCATCCGGCGTGTCGATGCTCGCGATAGACAGGAAGTTGGCGCGGGCGGCGGCACCCGTCTTCTCGTCGAGGATGCGCTCGAAGGAGGCCTTGACGTCGGCGGAGGTCACGGCCGTGCCGTCCTGGAATTTCGCCTTGGGATCGAGCTTGAAGGTCAGCTCCTTGCCGTCCTTGGAGAACTCCCAGGAGCTGGCGATGGCGGGGATGATCTGCAGGCTGGCATCGACCCGCACCAGCGGCTCGTAGATCAGCTCCAAAAGCCGCAGCGACGAGAACGCCGTCTGCTTGTGCGGGTCAAGCCCGGTGGCGTCCTGCGACCATGCCATGTGCAGCGTCGCCGCCTGCGTCGAAACCGTCGCGATGCCCAGCATCGCGCCAAGGGTAATGCCCGAAAGCAGCCTTCTTGTAAGATGAACCATTCTCGTCTCCCACTATTGAACTCGATGCCTTGCAGTTTCCGTCGGCCGCTTCCATGGCACACATGCTTTGGAGTATCGGCCCAGTCTATGCGGCTTGACGCCGTCTTGTCCCATGCGGCTTCTTGCCGTCATGTCTAAAGCGGCTTTCAGCCGTCATGTCCCGGGCGGCCTCAGGCCGCTTCGTCGCCGATCGCCTTTCGCAGGAACCCTCCGGCCTTGAACAGCGCGGCCCGCGCCGCTTCGACGTCGAGGCCGGTAATGGTCACCAGGATCGCCAGCTTGACGTCATTGCCGGTCCGGTCGAGCGCCTGTCGCGCCTGCGGCGCGGTGCAGCCGGTCGTCTGCATGACGATCCTGATCGCCCGGGCGACCAGCTTACGGTTCGACGGGTTAAGGTCGACCATCAGATTCTGGTAGCTTTTGCCGATGCGGATCATCGAAGCCGTGGTCAGCATGTTGAGCACCAGCTTCTGCGCGGTTCCCGATTTCAGCCGCGTCGAGCCGGTGAGCACTTCGGGGCCGACGACGGGCGAGATGGCGATGTCGGCGATGCCGGCAATGGTCGATGCCGGATTGCAGGACAGCGCGACCGTCGCCGCGCCCAACTGCTTGGCATAGGTCAGGCCGCCGATCACATAGGGCGTGCGCCCGCTGACCGCGATGCCGACCACCACGTCATCGGGTGTGAGCCCGATGTCCTGCAAGGCCTTGGCGCCCATCTTCGGGTCATCTTCGGCGCCTTCCAGCGAGCGCACCAGCGCGTCGGATCCACCGGCGATCAGGCCGACGACCATGCCTTCGGGTACGCCGAAGGTCGGCGGGCATTCCGAAGCGTCGAGCACGCCAAGCCGGCCGCTGGTGCCGGCGCCGATGTAGATCAGCCGCGCGCCTTTCTGGAAGGCGAGCACGATGCGATCCACCGCGGCGGCGATTTCCGGCATGACCTTTTCGACGGCCGCCGGGACAAGCCTGTCCTCGTCATTGATCCTGCGCAGGACGTCGATGGTCGGCAACAGGTCGATGTCGACGGTCCTTGGGTTCCGGCCTTCGGAAACCAGCCGGTCCAGCTCAGACATCAACCCTTGCTCGGTCATTCCAGCGCTTTCAAAATCATGCTGCACGGCGTCCGGCACCGCTCGACGGGCGGAGCGCGTCCGGATCCTGGGTCCGTCATCGCAGTTTTCTTTGTTAACTTTTTAGAATTCAATATTCACATCGTCAATCGAATTTTGGAATATTTTATTCCTATCTTGTCGACCTATCCTCCGCCAACCGACCTCTTGGCAAGAATGATCGCGCCGGACACGGCGTCGCCGTCGGCGGGCTTCAGGCGGCGGCGCACGTCAGGGGAGAGCCAGGGTTCGAGGGGGCTGGCGAGGCCGCCGAGCAAGGTCACGCGCGGCGCGCCTTTTTCGAACAGCACCCGCACCAGTGTGTCGATCTGTTCGGCGGCGCTTTGCACGATGCGGCGTCCGACAGGGTCGCCCTGGTCGGCATGGCGCATCACCATGGGTG
The DNA here is from genome assembly GCF_004791165.1 of Mesorhizobium sp. M8A.F.Ca.ET.218.01.1.1. Classification (GTDB taxonomy): domain Bacteria; phylum Pseudomonadota; class Alphaproteobacteria; order Rhizobiales; family Rhizobiaceae; genus Mesorhizobium. The sequence goes on from NZ_SRUZ01000005.1 coordinate 269,565, forward strand.
CAAGCGCGGCATAGTCCGTCGCGCTGGCGCGGTCCATCCAGGCGACGGCCTCCATCGGGTCGCCGGCGAAGCGCTGCATGACCTCCGCCAGCAACGCGGTCCGTTCGTGCCGGCCGTCATGGGCGCGCAATGCCAATTGCACGGCTTTCAGTCCGAGGTCGGCGCCGCTGCCCTCGTCGGAGATCGGAAATCCATAGCCGCCGGCGCGCAGGTCGCGGCCCTCGACAAAGCCAAGGCCGATCGAGCCTGTCCCGGCAATGACGATGGCGCCGTCCTTGCCGGAGTGCGCGCCAAGGCAGGCGCCGACGCCGTCGCTGACGAAATCGGTGCTGGCAAAGGGATGCGCGATTGCCCGCAGCGCCTCCAGCGCGCCCTTGCGGCCGATACCGGCAAGGCCGATGCCGGCATGGATCCGGGCGGTCTCGGCTGGCGCGAAACCTGCTTCCTCGACCGCTGCGCCGAAGGCTTTCGCGATCGAGGCCCAGGCTGCCTCGATACCGAGCCGCGTCGTCGCCGGGCCGGACAGGCCCTGTCCCAGCACCACGCCTTGCGCGTCCTCGAGGCGGGCGCGGCAACCGCTGCCGCCACCATCGACGCCGAGGAAATAATGCGCCTCGGTATTCATGCGCCCAGCCGCTCGATGTCGGCGCCGCAAAGGCGCAGCTTGCGATCCAGTTGCTCATAGCCGCGGTCGAGGTGATAGACGCGGTTGATTGTTGTCTCGCCTTCACTGACCAGCGCCGCCAGCACCAGCGACACCGAAGCGCGCAGGTCGGTGGCCATCACCTGCGCGCCATGGAGCTTCGCGCCGCCGCGCACCAGCGCCATGGTGCCTTGCAGCTTGATGTTGGCGCCGAGCCGCATCAGTTCGGGCACATGCATGAAACGATTCTCGAAGATGGTCTCGCGCAGCAGCGACGCACCCTCCGCACAGCACATCAGCGCCATGAACTGCGCCTGCAGGTCGGTCGGAAAACCGGGATAGGGTTCGGTCGTCAGGTCGGCGGCCTTGAGCGGCCGGTCGCGCGACACGATCAGGCCGCGATCGCCCGGCCAGACACTCACCCCCGTCGCCTCCAGCAATTGCACCACCGAGGCCATGTGTTCGAGCCGGGCATGGGTGAGTTCGAGCTGGCCGCCGGTGATCGCCGCGGCGATCGCATAGGTGCCGGCCTCGATGCGGTCGGGGATGATGTCGTGCCTGGCGGCGTGCCAGCTGGTGTCGCCCGCAATCAGGATGCGGTGCGTGCCGGCGCCCTCGATGCGCGCCCCCATGGCGTTGAGGCAAGCCGCGAGATCGGCCACTTCGGGTTCGCGCGCGGCGTTGAGGATTTCGGTTTCGCCCTTGGCCGTGGTCGCCGCCATCATGGCGGTTTCCGTCGCTCCGACCGATGGCGAGGGGAGCACGATGCGGGTGCCGGTCAATCCGTTCGGCGCTGAGGCAACGATCAGGCCGTTCTCGATGGCGATCCTGGCGCCGAGTGCGGCGAGTGCGGCGACATGCATGTCGACCGGCCGCGCGCCGATCGCGCAGCCGCCCGGCAGCGAAACCCGCGCATGGCCGAACCGCGCCAGCAACGGCGCCAGGACGAGCACCGTCGCCCGCATCTTCCGCACCGTGTCGTAGGACGTCTCCTTGGAGACGGCGGCACTGGTGTCGATGGTCGCGGCATGGGCGGACCGCGTCACGTCGGCGCCGTGAAGCCGTACCACACCGAGCATGTTTTCGACGTCGGTCACATCGGGCAGGTTGGTCAGTTCGAGCGGGTAGGGGCTGAGCAGCGAAGCCGCGATCTGCGGCAAAGCGGCATTCTTGGCGCCCGATATGGTGACCGCGCCTTGCAGTCTCTGTCCGCCGACGATCCGCAATCTGTCCATGACTGAAACCTTGATGATGAGGGCCACGCCCGGGATCTGCCTGGGAAAGCCTGCTCCGAATCCCGGATATTGATCCGGGTCGAGTTGAGAATTAATTCTGCGTTCTTGGCTGTCAATCGAAATTGGAATAATTTATTCCTCGTCTTGCAAGTCTGAACAGCGAGGAATTCCCGTGTCCGTCCTAAGCAGGATCAATGCGAAGCTCGACGGCATGGCGCCCGGCGATCGCGAGATCGGCCGGTACATCGTCGACAATCCCGACCAGATGCTGCGCCTGTCGACGGCGGCGCTCGCGGCCGAGATCGGCCGCAGCCAGTCGAGTGTCGTCAAGTTCAGCCAGAAGCTCGGCTATGCCAGCTACCAGGAGCTCAAGCTCGCCGTCAGCGAGGCCAAGGCGCAGGACTGGCAGGTGCCGGCCGGTGTCATCCATGGTTCGATCGAGGTCGGCGACAACTTTCCGGTCATCCTGAAGAAGCTGATCGGCAGCAAGCTGCTGTCGATGCAGCAGACCGTCGCCGCCAACAGCGAGCGCGTCATCTCGCGGACGCTGGAACTGCTGGATGGCGCGCGCCGCATCCATCTGGTCGGCGTCGGCGCCTCCTCGCTGGTGGCGCGCGACTTCTCCTACAAGCTGATGAAGCTCGGCCGCAATGTGCTGCACGACAGCGACAGCCACATCCAGATGGCCAATGCCGCGACGCTCGGGCCTGGCGACGTGCTGTTCGCGATCTCCTATTCCGGCGCCAGCATCGAAACCTTGCGCATCGCCGAACTTGCAGCCAAGCGCGGAACAATGGTGATCGCCGTCACCGGCCTGCACGACAATCCGCTGAGCCGGGTCGCCGACATCCGCCTCTACACCATCGCCGACGAGGAGCGAGCGCGCTCCTCCTCCATCACCGCGCGCGACGCGCAGCTCACACTAACCGACCTGTTGTTCATCCTGTTGGTGCAGAGGCAGCCCGACGCCAACGACTATGTCCACAACAGCGAGGCGGCGGTCTCGGTGCTGAAGGCCGGATGATCGCCGTAAACACTCAGACGCTTTCGAGATAGGTCTCGATCTCGAAGTCGCTGACGTTGAGGGCAAAGGTGTTCAACTCCTGGCGTTTGCAGGCGACAAAAGAGTCGCGCAGGATCGCCGGGAAGATCTCCGCCACATGCGTTCCACCTTCGAAAGTGGCGATCGCGGAGGCCCAGTCCGGCGGTAGCTTGGCTGGCGCCGCGCCTTGGCCATCGCTCCCGGTAGGCTCGCCCGGCGACATCTGTCTTTCGATGCCGATCAGGGCTGCTCCCAATATGGCGGCAAGCACCAGATAGGGATTGGCATCCGCCCCCGACACGCGATGCTCGATGCGGCGCGCCCCGGTCGGGCCGCCGGGAATGCGGATCGCGACCATGCGGTTCTCGTAACCCCAGGCGACCGCGGTCGGTGCATAGGAGCGCGGGCGAAGGCGGCGATACGAATTGAAGTGCGGTGCGAAGACCAGCGTGCTCTCGGCCATCGCCGCCAGCAGCCCGCCGACCGCGTTGCGCATGGTTTCGGAGCCCTGATCAGTGCCGTCGTCGAACACGTTGCGACCGTCGGCGTCGACCAGGCTGAAATGGACGTGAAAGCCGTTGCCGGCCCGGTCGCCATAGGGCTTGGCCATGAAGCAGGCGGCAAAGCCATGCTTGCGGGCAATGCCCTTCACCGTGCGTTTGAACAACACCGCATCGTCGGCCGCCCGCAGGGCGTCCGCGACATGGTTGAGGTTGATCTCGAACTGGCCGACGCCGTTTTCGGCAATCGCCGTGTCGACGGGAATGCCTTGCGCCCGGCAGGCCTCGTAGACGTCGTGGATGAAGGCCTCGAAATCGTCGATCTCGTCGATCGACAATGCCGCGTCGGAATCGAGACGCCGCCCGGTGACCGGCGAGACAGGTCCGACCGGCCGCTGCGACTGCGGATCAACCAGATAGAATTCAAGTTCTGTCGCCGCGACCGGGGTCAGGCCGAGCGCCTTGTAACGGTCGAGGATACGGGCCAGCGCGCGCCGGGGATCGCCGAGATAGGGCGCTCCGCTCTCGTCGGCGAGCCAGAGCGGGACGAGCGCCGTCGGATGCGCCGTCCATTCCACCGGCAGAATGCCGCGTCCCGTCCATTGGCAAAGGCCATCGGCATCGCCGGTCGAGAAGACCAGGCTATTGCCTTCGATGTCCTCGCCCCAGACATCGAGCCCGATCAGCGAATAGGGCATGCGCAGCTTGCCCTCCAGCGCCTTGCGGGCCTGCTCGACCGGGATGCGCTTTCCCCGCATGATGCCGTTGAGGTCGCACACTGCGGCCCTCAGGCTCTGGATGTCGTTTCGGCTCTCGAGCCAGCTCAGAACGTCCGCAATTGCATCGCTCAATTTCCGTTACCTCTGGTTCCCTGCGGTGCCGCGCCTGAGGCGGCCACCCTATTTCACGACAAGACGGCTGATGAGTTCATGAAGACATCTCCGACATCAGTCGGAAGAATTTCCCTCATTTTTTCAGATCATTAGCCGGGATATCGGGAGGCATTTCAGGAACCAATTGCGCGATCTGCGATCGCAACATAGCGGCAAGGCAAGGGAAAGCCAAGTGGCATCTGGTGACGGGTCCAGGAGACACCGGTCTAGCTCCTCGCTTCCGGAAACCTGGCCTGCCGCAGGATATGCGCGGCGCCCTCGTCGATGTCGCGAACGATGGCCACGCGCGCCCGCGCGCCGTCCTGTGCCTCGATCGCCGCGACGACTTCCTCGTGATAGTCGATGTCCAGAATGGAGGAGAGGTCGTCCTCGAACCCCATGGCGAGGTTTCGGAGAAACGGGCCGACCTGCATCCACACCGTCTCGATCAGGAAGATCATCTGCTCGTTGCCGCAATGACGATAGATCGAGAATTTGAAATCGTGGTTCTTCCTGAGATAGTCGCCGATGTCGCCCTTGCGGGCGGCCAGGGTCAATTCCGCGCAATGGCGTCGGATCGCCCGCAGATTGTTGCCGTTGATCAGTTTTGTCGCAAGCTCGGTCGCCGGGCCTTCGAGGATCGTGCGCACGGCGGTCAACTGCGAGAACCTTTCGGCCGAGATCACCGGCACCTCGACGCTGCCGTTCGGCATCGGGGTCAGCGCCCGCAAGGCCTGCAACCGCATGAAGGCACTGCGCACCGGCATGTCGCTGGTGCCCAGTTCCCTGGCGAGCTTGCGCGAGGTCAGCTTCTGGCCGGGCAGGAATTGCCCTGACATCAAAGCCCGCACGAGCTCCAGATAGACCTTCTCGTGCAAGGGCACGGTGTCGACGGCGGTCAAACCGAAATGTGTTCTGTCGGCCATTGGCGGGGGCGTTGCTTCATGCGTTCTGAAATTGACCTGACGACACGCGCCGCGGACAAACCTTGAGCCGGGCACGGCGGGAACACCCAAGCCGCCGATTGATCATGCATGATAGACGCTTCGGTCGTTGCGCGGCAAGCCAACTGGCCCAACCGGCGCGGTGCGGTGGGTTGCCTTCCTTTCCGGGCTATCGATCCGCGGCCTGCCGGCTCTTTTCCGCCGCCAGATGCGTCAGCAAATTCTTGGTGATCCGGCCGACGTCGTTCATGGCATCGCCCGCCGGCAAGGCGCCGCACCAGGCGACCGAACTCGCGCAGAAGATCAGGCCGCCCGAAGACAGATGGCGCAGCGTCATCTCCGCGCAGCGGCGGCCGTCGCGCTCGCTTTCACCTCCCTCGTACCAACGGGTGGCATCATGGACGAAGCTGTCCGGGAAGCCGGTCGCGCGGGCAATGACCATGGTGTCGGGGGACGTGCCCAGATGCGGATCGGTGGCATCGACTTCGTAGCCGGCGGCGCCGCCAAGCACGATGCCCTCGTCGCCGAAGGTCTCGCTGGTGACGCCGTCGAACAACCACGCGGCCGAGGGTTGATGGCTTTCCGGCGTGCGTGTGAAGGGTCGCGCGCCGTCAAAACCCATCAGCGAGATCGCGACGCCGGTCAGCGAGAATTCACCGCGCCCACTGGCGCGCAGATCGCCGCCCGGCTGGTTGGTGATCGACAGTGACTGTTCGGCGATGGGGCCGTCCCAGGTCCGACCCGCCTCGAGCGGCGAGCGGCGCAGTTCCATCAGATCGTCCTTGAATGCGACCTTGCCGGCAAAGCCATTGCCGCCGAGATAGGCGATGCCGCCGCCCGCCGCCGCGAACTGGCGCAGCGCATGCTCCATCTCGACCGACATATATTCGGGATGGCTGCCGGTGATGACAGCCTGATAATCCTGCAGGCCGGCAAGGCCCCGCTCATGCAGATCGCGGTCGGTGATGAGATCGAAGGCAATGCCGTTGCTGTGGCAGAAGCGCAGAAAGTGCAGGTCGACCGGCAGATTGTGCGGGCAGCCGCACAGCGGATAATTGTAGTCGTCGCGCAGCGTCGCCTTCGGCTTCCTGGTGGAACAGATAGACACGCCGCTGAGATCGCTGTGGTAGTCGTAGAGCGACTTCAGATTGTTGTCGATCGCGAAGCGATGGCCGCGATCCTCGCACATCCATTCGTAGAGATGCGCTGGCAGGAATTCATCGGCATAGGCGAGATAGGTGGCCGTCGGCACCAGGAACAACAGCGGCGCCCGGCGCACCGACGAAGTGATGAAGAAGACGACGCGCTCCGATCCTTCATCGTGACCGACCTCGAAGGCATAGACTCCGGCCGGCGCCTCGGCGGGAACCTGTAACTGGTAGGAGGCGGGCCACTGCAACGCGCCCATGTCGTCGTCGTGGCAATGCACGGCGTCGTAATGCGCCGGCACCAGGCGGGGGTCGAAACTCGACCCGTCCCAGCGCCGCGAGGTCATGCAGAAAGCGGGCTGGTTGATCGTTTCCAGCAAGAGGACGCGATCGGCGCCTGTCGAAGAGAGCGGGCCGCTCGGCAGCAGGGTGGGAAACGCCCAGGCGATGCGACCGGCCGCGGTTCGCAGCGCGATTGCCGAGAACTTGGCGTTGAGCGACCTCAGGTCGTTTGCCGCGCTGGTCCCGAAGACCATGTCTCCGGACAGGGGCCGCCAGGGCAGGTCGAATTGACGATGCAGGCGAAACGGCGACAGGAGATCGTCCGAGCCGATGCGCAACACGGTCACGCCGTCGTTTGACGAAATCTCGACCATGAGCCAGGTGTTTGCCGGCAAGGCCACGTCGGTTTCGAGCGGCTTGCCGTCGTGGCCTGACGTCAGCCGCCCGTCCTGCAAGCCCAGGCGCAGGTTTCCGCTCTCGAACAGCACGCGGGCGCCATCGTTGCGCGTCAAATACACTTCGAAGGCGACGCCTTCGATCTCGGTGGCCTTGCCCAGTTCCGCCGCCGCGATCTTCAGGAAGGATCCGTGATCGAAATCGCGGTGGGACACGGCATTTCCCGTCGGCTCGACGCGCCAGCCCATCGGCTCGGCCGCGGGAGTATCGAGCCGCACGACGTGCACGTCGCGTAGCTGCCGCGACGACGAGACATGAAGGGCGACCGGTGTTCCGGCCGCTGTATGCCAGGGAACGGTGTAGCCTGAGACGGCCATGGCGCCGTGATCGACGGGGCGTTTCATCGCCGCGAAAGTCCGCGCCGCCATCCCGGCTGACGCAATCTCATGGCTGGCAAACTGGACAACTCTTTCATGCCTTTTTGGGTTCTGGAAGGGAGATATACCCCTCCAGCTTTGATTGATGTCGAACTCCGCAGAGATCTCGTCCTGGCCATTGAGACGATCGGCAAAGGCGGGCTCCGCCCGGCCATCGCCAGGCATCCGTCGTGGCGCCTGATCCGCGACGACAGTATCGCGATCACCCGGGACCGGACAATCGCGTTCTCGCAGGTCGGCCTCTTCATCACAAAACTTGACCCTCACACACTTGCACGTGCGGCCGCTCTCTGGCTCTTTGGGGTACCCATCCGAACGGACTGATTCGCGTCATGCCGCTCGATTGCAATGTCCTACGGGCAGTCTGCTTGTGGGTCGTGAAGCGCACGCAATTGGCGAAGGAGAAGCAGGCATGGCCGAGTTCAAGAAGCCGGAAATCTCCGAGATGAGACCCAAGATCACCGTTATCGGCGTCGGCGGCGGTGGCGGCAACGCGATCAACAACATGATCGTGGAACAGCTTCAGGGAACCGAGTTCATTGCCGCCAACACCGATGCCCAGGCGCTGACCATGTCGAAGGCGACACGGCTGATCCAGCTTGGCGCGCACGTCACGGAAGGCCTCGGCGCCGGCTCGTTCCCCGAGATTGGGCGTGCCGCGGCCGAGGAATCGCTTGACGAGATCATGGATCATCTGGCCGGCACCCATATGTGTTTCGTCACCGCCGGCATGGGCGGCGGCACCGGAACCGGTGCTGCTCCTATCATCGCCCAGGCGGCGCGCAAGGCCGGCATCCTCACGGTCGGCGTCGTCACCAAGCCGTTCACCTTCGAGGGCAGGCGCCGCATGCAGATGGCCGAAGAGGGCATCGAGCGGCTGCGCGAGGCCGCCGACACGGTGATCGTGATTCCCAACCAGAACCTGTTCCGCATCGCCGATGCCAAGACCACCTTCGCCGACGCTTTCGTGATCGCCGACCGGGTGCTTTATTCCGGCGTCAGCTGCATCACCGACCTCATCGTCAAGGAAGGCCTGATCAACCTCGACTTCGCCGACGTCAAATCGGTGATGCGCGGCATGGGCCGCGCCATGATGGGAACCGGCGAGGCGTCCGGCGACGGCCGTGCGATGAAGGCGGCGGAAGCCGCGATCGCCAACCCGCTGCTCGACGAAATGTCCATGAAGGGCGCCAAGGGCGTCCTGGTGTCGATATCGGGCGGCAGGGACATGACCCTGTTCGAGGTCGACGAGGCGGCCACCCGCATTCGCGAGGAAGTCTACGAGGACGCCGACATCATCGTCGGCGCCATCTTCGACAAGAGCATGGAAGGCCGCTTCAGGGTCTCGGTGGTGGCGACGGGGCTCGATCGTTCGCTGGCCGAGGCGGAGGTCCATGCCGATATGGCGCGTGACCATCCAGGCCACGCGCCGACACGAATCCTCCAATAGAATTTATTGGCGGGTCTCGCCAATATCGCCTTTTTGCGTGCGCAGCGGGCTGGTAGAGACAATCGGCACGCAGCGCCTGTATTGATCTCCAGTCCGCCGCTGCTACAAGAATCCGTCACAGACGGCCATCTATACTGGCAACTGGCATTCGTTCTGGCGACCAGAGGCGCGGCTTGGAATTTGACTTGAAAACGATCGAGGCGCTTGCCCCTGACCAGGCATCGCTGAGCGCCGCTTCCAAGCTGACCAAACGATCGAACTGGCCACGCCTCGAAAAGAACGAAGCGCTGGCCCTTATGTGGGGCGAGTGTCAGGGATCCGGTTCCAATCCCTATCGTGTGGTCGTCGACACCGGCGATCATGGCTATAAATGCACGTGCCCGTCGCGGAAATTCCCCTGCAAGCACAGCCTGGCCTTGATGTGGATCGCCGCCACGGTGCCGACCAGTTTTACCCCCGCCGATTCGACGCCGGAGTGGGTGAATGATTGGCTCGGCCGCCGCAGGAAGACCACGCCGCCGAGCACGCAACAGGCCTCGGGTGCCGGCGGCAAGAGCATCGGTGAAGCCGCGCGGACCGACGAGAGCACCGAGGTGGAAGACACGGCGGCCGTGGAACGCCGCGAAGCGGCACAGCGCAAGCGGGCCGAGGAGACACGATCTTCGGTCTCGGCGGCGCTGGACGAGATGGACCAGTGGATATCGGATCAGTTACGGCTTGGTCTTGCCGGATTTGTCGACAACAGCGGCGACCGTTGCCGCCGGATTGCCGCGCGGCTGGTCGACATGAAGGCGACGGCCCTTGCCGGCCGTCTCGATGAGATTCCGTCGCGGTTGATGTCGCTTCGCAGCGAAGAACGGCCCGATGCGGCGATCCGCGAACTTGGCAAGCTGGTGCTGCTGGCCAAGGCCTGGCGTGCCGCGCCCGACGATCCCGAAATGAAGCGGTTGGTGTCGACTTCCGAAACGCGCGAGCAGGTTCTGGCCAGCCCCCACGCGGTCCAGGTCGAAAGTGCATGGGAGGTTCTCGGCGAGAAGATCGAGACCCGCCGCGACGGTCTCGTCAGCCATTCGACCTGGCTGCTCGATATCAGGAGTGCCGCTCCGCAATTCGCGCTTCTGCTCGATTATTTCCCGGCTTCGGCCGGCCGCCGGTCCAACGCCTTCACACCAGGCGACCGCTTCGACGCGCGGCTGATCTTCTATCCGTCACGCCAGCCGCTGCGTGCCCTGGTGATGGACCGCAAGGGTAAGGTTTCGTCGGGCGAGTGGCCTGCTGTTGCGTCGAGCGAAACGGATCCGCTCGCCACGCATCTTTTCTGTCAGGACGCGGCGCCGTGGCTCACCGATTGTCCTGTCATGCTGCCGCCAGGCGCGATCCTGCTCGACGACCGGGGCGCGCCCTGGTGGCAGGCGGCTGGCGACCCGAACGGCATCGCTCTGCCGATCAACGAGGCTGTCAGTCCAACCCTTCTCGGTATCGATCTCGCGGCAACGGTCGCGCTTTGGAATGGCAGCCGGCTCGACCTCCTGGCGGCGCGGAGCAGTTTCGGGAGGCTCGACCTGTCGTGAACGAGCTTGAGCAGATCGGCCTGGCGGCGATGCGTGACTGCTGGATCACCGGCGGAACGAGCTTCGACCTGGCCCCGGTGGCGTGGCAACAAATCGCCGGCGGTTCGGACCCCGACGAGAAGGAGCGCCGGCTGCTGGTGATCGCCGCGCAGGCGCTTGAAATCGCCTTGCGGCCCGCCGCGCCATCGACGCTGAAACGCCGCCCCCCGTTACCAGCACTCGCTTTGCCGATGTTGCCCGCCCAGCTGCGGCCGCTTGTCAGAGCCGCACTCAAACAGGCGGCCGACACAAGGGGCAAGGTACGGGTGGTGGCGCTTGTCGCCAGCCATGGCCTGGTGCTGCATCCGATGGACTGGATGCCGGCCGCCTCCGATCAGGACAGTCCTGATGTTTATGCCCCCTGGGTCGACTGGCAGGCGGGCGTCGAAGGGCAAAGCCATATCAGCCAAGACAGGCTGACGGCGCAAAACTGGCATGATTTCTACCCCGCGGCGCGGCGTACGGCACTGGCCGAGATGCGCCGCCGCGAACCGGCTTCGGCCCGGCTGCTGATCGAGACCAAGGGATCCGGCGAGCCTGCGGAGATCAGGCTTGCCCTTATCCAACTCATGCATTTCGGGCTGGGGCCGGATGACGTGCCGTTTCTGAAGGGCCTCTCCGCCGATCGCTCAGGCAAGGTGCGCGAACTCGCCGGCCGGCTGTTGGCAAGGTTGGGTCAGCACGGCCTTCCAGGTGAGGGCGGAGGCGAAGATCCGGTCACCGAACTTGCGGCCTTCATCAGCGCGGGCAAATCCGGGTTCATCCGCCGTCGCACGACCTACACGCCGGTGAAACCAAAATCCCCGGCGCAGGACCAGCGCCGCGCCGAATTGTTCGGCACCTGCAATCTCGTTGATCTCGCCACACGCTTTGGCGTTGGCGAAACCGAATTCATCGCCGGTTGGCAGTTCGGCGCCGACAACAATGCCGATATCTTTTTCGCGCGAATGGTGGCCGCCTCGGGCAGCGATGGCGCGGTGGCGCAGATGGCCGACACGCTTGTCGCGGAAGGCGGCAAGCCGGCGCTTTTCGTGCTCCAGTTGATGCCGCGCCTGGATACCGGAAGAAAACAGGCCCTCATCCGGCTGATCTTGAAAGACGCGGCATATCTCGCCTCGCTCAGCCTGCTTGAAGCCGCCGAGGCGGGCTGGGTGGAGTGGGGCGACCTTGGGCAGGTCCTGCAGGCGCTGCGTCCGGCCGTTGGCGGAAGCGATGACGCCGCCAGGCGGACCGCCGACAACGTCCTCGAAATGCTTGGCTTTCTTGCCACGTCAGCCACGGCAAAGCGGCTGATCGACGAGATGGTAACAGCCGGCATGCCGCCGGCAGCCCCTTCGCTCGGCTTGCTGCGCCTCAACGCGGCGCTGGCCGAATATCAGTCCGAATCTCGAAAATGATCAAATCCGGAGAACAGCAAATGAACGCAGTCATCCGTCTTCCGGTCGAGCAGGCCTATGCCGGCGAGTTGCAGGCGCTGGCGCGTAACGACGATCGGCAAAAGCCCGCCGGCTGGAGCCTGTCGCCAAAGGCGGTGCTGACCTATCTCCTCGGCGGAAAAGCCGACGACGGCACGCCGATTACGCCGAAATATGTCGGCCGTCGCCGATTGATGGAAACCGCGGTGGCGACGCTCGCAACCGACCGCGCCCTGCTGCTGCTTGGTGTTCCCGGTACCGCCAAATCCTGGGTGTCGGAGCATCTCGCCGCCGCCATCATGGGCGACTCGACGCTGATCGTGCAGTGCACCGCCGGCACCGACGAAAACCAGATCCGCTATGGCTGGAACTACGCACAGCTTCTCGCCAAGGGCCCGAGCGAGGAGGCGCTGGTGCCGACACCGCTTTATCGCGCCATGCAAGGCGGCAAGCTCTGCCGCCTCGAGGAACTGACGCGCATGGGTTCGGACGTGCAGGATACGCTGATCACCGTGCTGTCCGAAAAGATGATGCCGATCCCCGAGCTCAACACCTCGATCTACGCGCAACGCGGCTTCAACATCATCGCCACCGCCAACAACCGCGACAAGGGCGTCAACGAATTGTCCTCGGCACTGAAGCGCCGCTTCAACGTCGTCGTGCTGCCCTTGCCCGAAGACATGGCGGAGGAGGTGGCGATCGTCTCCAAGCGAGTCGGCGAGATGGCCGGCGGTCTCGACCTGCCGGTACCGAAGAATGTCGGCGACGAGATCGCTCGCGTGCTGACCATTTTCCGCGAGCTTCGCTCGGGCGCGACATCGGACGGCAAGGTGACGTTGAAGACGCCATCCGGGTCGCTGTCCACGGCCGAGGCGATCGCGACCATGGTCGGCGGGCTCAGCCAGGCGGCATGGTTCGATGGCGGCAAGCTCGGCGCCGAAGGCCTGGCCGCCAGCCTCGTCGGCGCGATCGTGAAAGATCCGGTGCAGGACAAGCTCGTGCTGGAGGAATATCTGGAGACGGTGCTGAAGAAGCGGCCCGACTATGCCGGTTATTACGCGGCCTTGAACGCAGCGATCTGACGCCATGGCGCAGGGCGAGGTTTCCTATTTCGGCATACGCCATCACGGGCCCGGCTCCGCCGACAGTCTGGTGCAGGCATTGCAGGACTTGAAACCGGTCGCCGTGCTGATCGAGGGGCCCGCGGATGCTTCCGCGCTGCTGCCGTTGCTCGCCCGCCCCGAAATGCAGCCGCCGGTGGCGCTGCTGTGCTATCCCGAAGACGATCCGGCTTCGACAAGCTTCTGGCCGTTCGCCGAGTTCTCGCCGGAATACCAGGCGGCCCTGTGGGCCGTTGGCAACAACGCGGCATTGCGCTTCATCGACCTGCCGTCATCAGCCCGGGTAGCACCGCTTGAAGATGCGCAAGACGCTGCTGCCGACGAAACGGGAGCCGAGGTCGAGACTGAAACGGCGCCGCATCTGCGTGACCCGATCGGCGCGCTGGCACAAGCCGCCGGCTACGAGGATGGCGAAAGCTGGTGGGCAGACATCATCGAGCAGAACCCGGAGCCGGGGCCGATCTTCGCGGCCATTGCCGATGCGATGACGACACTGCGCGAAGGCGAAGGTCCGCTTGCCGAATTCGAGGCCAAACGCGAAGCGCATATGCGGCTTGAGATCGCCGCCGCGCGCGAGGAATTCGACGGGCCGATCGCTGTCGTCTGCGGCGCCTTCCATGTGCCGGCACTGCAGGCGACACGTCCGCAAAAAGAGGATCAGGCCCTCCTGAAAGGGCTAGCCCGGCGCAAGAGCACGATGACCTGGGCGCCTTGGACCGGACCGCGTCTGGCGCTTGGCTTCGGCTATGGCGCCGGCGTCGTCGCCCCCGGCTGGTGCAAGCATCTGTGGCGCACCCGCGGCCGACATGACGCGGCGACCTTGTGGCTGGCCATGATCGCCGCGGTGCTGAGGGCTAAGGGGCATATGGTCTCTACCGCCTCGCTGATCGAAGCCGAAAGGCTGGCCCGCGCGCTGGCTGTAATCCGCGAACGGCCAAAGCCCGGCTTCGAGGAATTGCGCGACGCCGCGATCGCCGCCTTGTTCAACGGCGAAGCCATCCTGTGGGCGCTGGTCGAGGCCGAACTGCTGTTGGGTGCGGATGTCGGCGAAATTCCGCCCGATACCCCGTTGGCGCCGCTGATCGAGGATCTGCAGCGCAACCAGAAGGCGGCGCGGCTGAAGCCCGAGGCGCTGGAGCGCGAATTGTCGGTCGACCTGCGCAGTGAAAGCGGGCTGTTTCGGTCGACCTTGCTGCACCGGCTGAATGTGCTTGGCGTGCATTGGGGCAAGCTGACCGACGCAGGCCGCAGCCGCGGCACCTTCCGCGAGCGCTGGACCCTGTCATGGGAGCCGGAATATGCCGTTCGCCTGGTCGAGAACCTGGTCCATGGCCCGACCATCGAAAAAGCTGCCAACGGCCGGCTGATCCAGATGATTTCCGCGGCGTCATCCCTCGACGCCTTGGCGGCACTCGTTCAAGGCGCCATCACGGCGAACCTGTCGGAAGCCTCGACCGTCGGTCTCGCGACGCTGGAGGAACGCGCGGCGCACAGCAGCGAATGCCTCGAAATCCTGGCATCGGTTCCGCCGCTCGCTGACATCATCCGCTATGGCGAAGCCCGCAAGACCGAAACCGCCCGCCTGTCCGGTCTCCTGGCGCGACTGATTGTCGAAGGCGGGATCGCACTCCCTTATGCCGCCCGTGATCTCGATGCGCAGGCTTCCTCCGCATTGGTCGGCGTCATGCGCAAGGCCGACGAGGCAATCAAGCTGGTCGAACCGGAACAGGACGTTCTGGATGCCTGGCGCAATGGGCTGGCGGCCGTGCTCGATGGATCGCGCTCGACGGCGCTGGTGGCGGGATGTGCCGCGCATCTGCTCTACGAGGCCGGCCATCTATCGGCTGAAGCAGCGGCGGGCCTGATCGCGCGGCGCCTGTCGCCGGGCACGGCGGTCACCGAGGCCGCGGGGTTCTTCGAGGGCTTCTTCAGCACTGCCGGCCAGCGGCTCATTTACGACGAAGGTTTGCGCGGTGCGGTGGACGCCTGGCTCAAATCGCTCGACGAGGAGGCATTCGTCGCGCATTTGCCGCTGTTGCGCCGGGTCTTTTCGCACCTCGACTCGATGGAGCGGCGGCGGCTGATCGAAGCGGTGCTCGGCCGCGCCAGACGCCTGCCGGCCGGGCTGACACCAACACCTGATGGCGGCGAGGCGTGGCGCCGGCATCTCGATCGGCTCGCGCCGTTGCTCAGGGGCGAGAATGACCATGGATGACGGGATCGACATGAGCGAATCCGGCCAGGCGGGCGACGAGCGCGAGCGCCGCTGGCGCCTGGCGATCGGCGCCGATGATCCGTCATCGGCAGCGCTTTCCGAGACCGACAAGCGGCTTTCGGCTGCACTCGATGCGCTCTATGGCGACGGCGCCGGCGATGCTGGTGCCGATCCGCGCAAGCGGCGCGGCGGGCTGGGGCGATCGGCGCCGAAAGTCGCGCAATGGATGGGCGATATCAGGTCGTTCTTTCCGGCGCAGGTGGTGCAGATCGTCCAGAAGGATGCCTTCGAACGGCTCAATTTGAAGCAGATGCTGATGGAGCCGGAATTCCTCAAGGCGATCGAGGCGGATGTCAATCTGGTCGCCGATCTGATCTCGCTGCGTTCGGTCATGCCGGCCAAGACCAAGGACGTCGCCCGCACGATCATCGCCGACATCGTCGCCAAGCTGATGCAACGGCTGGAGCAGAAGACCGCCGAGGCGATACGGGGTGCGCTCGACCGCTCGCGCCGCACCAACCGCCCGCGCCAGCGCGACATAGATTGGCCGCGCACCATTTCGGCCAACCTTCGCCACTATCAGCCCGAGCACAAGACCATCGTGCCGGAAAGATTGATCGGCTTCATGCGCCAGCAGCGTCGGCTGGTCGATCTGGACGAGGTCGTGCTGTGCGTCGACCAGTCCGGGTCGATGGCCAGTTCGGTGATCTATGCCTCGATATTCGCCGCCGTGATGGCCTCCTTGCCGGTGGTGCGGACCAAGCTGGTCTGCTTCGACACGGCGATCGTCGACCTGACCGAGGAACTCAGCGACCCTGTCGAGGTGCTGTTCGGCGTGCAGCTTGGTGGCGGCACCGACATCAACCAGGCGGTCGCCTATTGCGCCGACCGCATCGAACGGCCGACCAAGTCGCATATGGTGCTGATCACCGACCTCTATGAAGGCGGCAATGGCCAGGAATTGCTGCAGCGGCTGGCGGCACTCGTTCGCTCGGGCGTCAATGTGGTCGTGCTTCTGGCGCTGACCGATCAGGGCAGGCCGGGTTATGACCCCAAAATGGCCGGGTCGGTTGCGGCACTCGGCATTCCCGTCTTTGCCTGCACGCCGGATCTGTTTCCCGACATGATGGCCGCGGCACTGCGTCGCGAGGATATCGGCGCCTGGGCTGCCGGGGCCGATATTAAGCTGGTCCGCGCCGAGGCCGATGATACCATGGCTGACGCCTGAGGCGCGACTATCTTCGCCGCCGGAAGCCCGCTTGGCATCGCCAGAGCGGCAACCAAAAGCAGCGTTGAAACGCCCGCAGTGCTGACAGGCACGGCGCAAGGGCCGCTTCGCATCACCACGCGCTGACATCGCCAAAGGGCCGGCCGACGCCCGCCCTGGCCATCATGTCGTGAATTGCGCGCAGCGGTCGCTTGACTCTGATCGAGCCATGTGAAAAATTTTGCAGCAACTGATAAAAATATCACCGGGACGGAAACGTGGTTGGTTTTGGAAATGGCCTCTTGCGCGACGATGACGCCAGCATGGCGGCGCGCGCCGCATGGCTTCACTACGCCGGCGGCCTGACCCAGTCAGAGGTTGCCAAGCGGCTGGGGCTGACCAGCCTCAAAGCCCACCGCCTCATCACCAAGGCCAACCAGGAAGGGCTGGTGAAGGTCTATATCGACGGTGAAGTGTCGGAATGCGTCGAGCTCGAGGACGATTTGTCCCGCCGCTACGGCCTCGATTATTGCGAGGTGGTTCCGGATTTTGATTCCGAGGACCTGCCGCTCAAGGCGCTCGGCATTGCCGGCGCGCAGTTCCTCAAGCGCGAGATCGAGCGCGGCGAGCAGGCGCTGATCGGCGTCGGCCACGGCCGCACGCTCGCGGCCTGCGTCGAATATCTGCCGCGCACCACCACCGACCGGATCCGTTTCGTTTCGCTGCTCGGCGGCCTGACGCGGAAATTCTCGGCCAATCCGCATGACGTCATCCATCGTCTCGCCGAACGCACCGGCGCCGAAGCCTATGTGATGCCGGTGCCGATGTTCGCCAACACGGCGGAGGACCGCATCGTGTTGCTTGGCCAGAAGGGCATCAGCGAGGTCTTCGATCTCGCGCGGTCCGCCGACCTGTTGTTCGCCGGCATCGGGACCGCCGAACGCGAGGCGTCGCTGGTCGCCACCGGCATGATCGAGAAGGGCGAGATGGAGGAGATCCGCCGCAATGGCGGTGTCGGCGAATTGCTTGGCCATTTCTTCGACGAAGCCGGCAAGGCAGTGGCGACGACCGTTTCCAACCGGGCACTGGCGCTGGCGCGCGAGGATATCGCCAGCCGCCGGATCGTCGCCGTCGCCGGCGGCAGGATCAAGGTTCGTGCCATCAAGTCGGTGCTGGAGGGGCGCTATCTCAAGGGCCTGATAACGGACGAGCGGACGGCGCGATCGCTCGTGGAAGAGACGCCGGTCGGGTAGCCGGCAACAGTTCAGTTGAAACTACCCTGTGGAGGAGAAGACGAAATGCATGAGAAAGAGAAAGACCTCATAGACGCCTTCCTGCGCGGACAAGTCGACCGTCGCGGACTGATCAAGGGCCTGGGTGCGATGGGCCTCGCCGCCGGCACCGCCGGCACGCTGCTCAATCTGGGCCAGACCCGCGCGCTTGCCGCGGACTTTGACTGGCAGGCGCACAAGGGCAAGACCATCAAGCTCCTGCTCAACAAGCATCCCTATGCCGACGCCATGATCGCAGACCTCGAGAACTTCAAGAAGCTGACCGGCATGAACGTCGTCTATGACGTCTTCCCCGAAGACGTCTATTTCGACAAGGTGACGGCGGCACTGTCGGCGAGCTCGCCCGAATACGACGCCTTCATGACCGGCGCCTACATGACCTGGACCTACGGCCCAGCCGGCTGGATCACCGACCTCAACGAATGGATCAAGGATCCGGCCAAGACCAACCCGAACTATGCCTGGGACGACTTCCTGCCCGGCGTCAAGAATTCCTGCGCCTGGAATGGCAAGCCGGGCGGCGCGTTGGGTTCGGATGATGCCAAGCAGTGGTGCATTCCGTGGGGGTTCGAGCAGAACAACATCACCTACAACAAGGCCATGTTCGACAAGGCGGGCGTCAAGATCCCCGGCAACATGGACGAGATGGTGGCCGCGGCCGCCAAGCTCACCAAGGATGTCGGTGGTGGCGTCTATGGTATCGGCGTGCGCGGTTCGCGCTCCTGGGCGACCATCCATCCCGGCTTCCTGTCGGCCTACGCCAATTTCGATCAGAAGGACCTGAACGTCTCGGCCGATGGCAAATTGTCGGCCGCGATGAACACCGCCCAGTCCAAGGCTTTCCACAAGCAATGGGTTCAGATGATCCAGGAGAGCGGCCCCAAGGACTGGTCGACCTATACCTGGTATCAGGTCGGCACCGATCTCGGCGCCGGCGCCTCGGCCATGATCTTCGACGCCGACATCCTCGGTTACTTCATGAATGGCGGCGACAACAAGATGGCCGGCAAGCTCGCTTTTGCTAGCTTCAAGGCCAACCCGGCAGCCAAGGCGGCGACACCGAACATCTGGATCTGGTCGCTGGCGATGTCCAACTTCTCGAAGGACAAGGACGCCACCTGGTACTTCATGCAATGGGCCTCCGGGCCGGAGCATGGGCTGTTCGGCGCTACCAAGATGGACTTCGTCAATCCGGTCCGCCAATCGGTGTGGAAGGACGAGATGTTCCGTGAGAAGCTGAACAAGAGCTATCCCGGCTATGTCGAGATGTTCGACGCCTCGGCGCCGGGCGCCTCGATCAAGTTCACCGCGCAGCCGCTGTTCTTCGACCTCACCACCGAATGGGCGGCGACGCTGCAGAAGATGGTGGCCAAGGAAGTGCCGGTCGACGAGGGCCTCGACAAGCTCGCCGAAAGCATCAACGGCCAGCTCAAGGAAGCCGGTCTCGGTTAAGTCGCAATGAGGGCCGGCCTGCTTGACGGGTCGGCCCTCGTCAAACCTTTTCATGTTTGCGATGCGGTGCCGAAAGGTGACCGCCATTTCGCCCGACCGGCCGCCTTGCTCCCTTGGGCGGCCGGCAGGGCGAAGCGACAGCAACAACGGAGCAGCTCGATGACCGCGGTGGTATCGCAAAGGCTCAAGCCATCCGGCTTCAGGATCAGCAAGCGGGTGCTGCCCTATGTGCTCAGCCTGCCGGCTCTGCTGGTCTGCATCGGCATCCTCATCCCGTTCCTGACCTCGGTGGTCTATTCGTTCCAACGCTACCGGCTGAGCCAGCCCTGGGCGCGGCAGTTCAACTGGGGCGACAACTACATCTCCTTCTTCACCGATCCGAAGTTCTGGAACACGTTGAAGATCTCGCTGCTCTATGCCGGCACCACGGTCGTGCTGGAACTGCTTTTGGGCCTCGCCATCGCGCTGCTGCTGCAGAAGCGCTCGACGCTTAACAACTTCATCTCGATCATGCTGTTGATGCCGCTGATGACGGCGCCCGCACTGGCGGCGCTGATGTGGAAGCTGATGACCAATCCCGGCTTCGGCGTGCTGAGCTATCTCGCCAGCCTCATCGGGCTGCAGGACTTCCGCTGGGCCTCGTCGCCGTCGACGGCGCTGTTCACCGTGGTGCTGGTCGACATCTGGGTCTACACGCCCTTCATCATGATCCTGCTGCTTGCCGGCCTGCGCAGCCTGCCGACCCAGCCTTTCGAGGCGGCGGCCCTCGACGGCGTGCCGAGGAGCTTCGTCTTCTTCCGCATCACGCTGCCGATGCTGACGCCTTACATCCTGACGGCGACTTTGTTCCGCCTGCTCGATTCCATCCAGCAGTTCGACATCATCTACGCGATGACCCAGGGCGGGCCGGGCGACACGCTGACCGTCTTCCAGGTCGAGGCCTATCTCAACTTCTTCCAGTCGACCAATGTCGGCCGCTCGGCGGCGCTGATGATCATCCTGTGGGCGATCACCTATTTCCTCTCCAACATCTTCATCAAGAACTGGCTCCGGCTGCGCGAACGCGCCCGTGGCCAGGCATAGGAGGCGGCCATGGAACACACCTCCTTGCTCGAACGCATCCTGCGCGGCGCGGCGCTGACGCTGGTCGTGATTTTCTTCATGTTCCCGATCGTCTGGATCTTCATGATGTCGTTCCAGACCAACGAGACCATCCTGCGCATCCCGCCGCAGCTCATCTTCGAACCGACGCTCGCCAATTACACGGCGCTGATCACCGGCAAGCTGATGACCGCAGCGGGCACGCTCGACATCGCCTTCATGCGCAACCTTTGGAATTCGGTGTTCCTGTCGGTGACCTCGGTTGCGGTGTCGCTGCTGCTCGGCGTGCCGGCCGCCTACGCCTTCGCGCGCCACAAGTTCCGTGGCTCGGAGGACATCGCCTTCACGTTGCTGTCGTTCAAGTTCGCGCCGGCGCTGCTGGTGCTGTTGCCGCTGACGCTCTATTTCCAGAAACTCGGCCTCGCCAACACCTATATCGGGCTGATCTGGGTCTACCAGCTGATCTGCCTGCCGCTGATCCTGTGGATCGTGCGCGGCTATTTCGAGGACATTCCGGCCGACATCGAATACGCCTATCGCATCGGCGGCCATTCCTGGTTCGCCACCTTCCGCAAGATCGCGCTGCCGCTCGCCGGTCCGGGCATCGCGGCGGCCGGCCTGCTCGCCTTCATTTTCGCCTGGAACAATTTCGTCTTCGCGCTGGTGCTGGCTTCGGCCGACAAGCAGCCGGTGACTGTCGGTGCGCTCGCCTTCATCACCTCGTCAGGCATCCAGTACGGCCAGATCTCGGCGGCCATCGTGCTCTCGATCACGCCGACGCTGGCGCTCGCCCTCTACGCACAGCGCTATCTGGTCGAAGGCCTGTCGCTCGGCGCGGTGAAAGGATAGACATGGCCAGCCTCGAACTCAGAAATATCGTCAAGCGCTACAAGAGTCAGACCGTCCTCGACAATCTGTCGCTGACCGTCGCCGACGGCGAGACGCTGGTGCTGTTCGGGCCTTCCGGCGCCGGCAAGACGGTGCTGCTGCGCCTCGTCGCCGGCGTCATCGACCCCGAGGAAGGCAAAATATTCATCGGCGGCGAGGACATGACCGATGTCGACGCGGAATTCCGTGGCGTCGGCATGGCGTTCCAGAATTTCGCGCTGTTTCCGCATATGAGCGCGTTCGACAACATCGCCACGCCGCTGGAGGCCAAGCGTTCCTCGCAAGGCGCGATCAAGGCCGGCGTCGAGAGCGTCGCCAAGCTGTTGAAAATCGGCCATGTGCTCTCCCACAAGCCGCGCGCGCTCTCCAACGGCCAGAAGCAACGCACGGCCCTTGCCCGTGCCCTTGTCGGTTCGCCGCCGCTTTTGCTGCTCGATGATCCCTTGCGCAATGTCGATGCCAAGCTACGTTTCGAGATGCGACTCGAACTGCCGCGGCTGCTCGCCGATCGCGGGGCCACCGTCGTCTACGTCACCCAGGACTACAAGGAAGCCATGGCGCTCGGCGACCGCATCGCGGTCATGTCGCAAGGCGTCATCCGGCAGCTCGGCACGCCCGAGCAGATCTATCGCGAGCCGGCCAACATCGAGATCGCGCGGCTGTTCGGCGACCCGACCATCAACCTGCTCGACGTCAAGCCCGCGCGGGATGCCAGGGGGGTCTATGTCGGCCTGTCCAATGTCCAGGTCCATCTCACCGATGCTCCCGAGACCGCCATCGGCCGCGACTGCATCATCGGGCTGCGGCCCGAGGCACTGCATTTCGTTGGCGACAACGAGCCCGGCGCCATTCCGGTGACAGTCGAGGCCGAGACGCCCCTCAACGAGAAGATCGTCACCTTGGTGCGCACCGTGCGCGGCCGTGAAATCCTGGTCTCGCGTCCGGCCGGAACGCCGGGCCGCAGCGAGGGCAAGGCCCATATCGCCGTCGACGGCAAGAGCGCCTTGCTGTTCGATCACGCCAGTGGCGAGCGCATCGGCGCCAAGAACATCGTCAATCTGCGCAGCGGAGAAGCGGCATGAGCGCCAGCGCACTCACCATTTCAGGCGTCGACAAATTCTATGGTCCGATCGACAGGGGCGTTCACGCCGTCAAGAGCCTGACCATGGAGATCGGCAAGGGCGAGATCGTGGCACTGCTCGGCTCGTCCGGCTGCGGCAAGACCTCGACCCTGCGCATGATCGCCGGCTTCGAGGAGGTCTCGCGCGGCGCGATCGCGGTCGCCGGCCGCCAGGTCCACACCTTGCCGCCGGTCAAACGCAATGTGGCGATGGCCTTCGAGGGCTACTCGCTCTATCCGCCGCTGACGGTGCGCGAGAACATGGCCTTCGCCCTCAAGGCCGCAAGGCTGCCCAGGAGCGAGGTCGACGCCAAGGTCGCCAGCATCGCCAAGCTGCTGGAGATCGAGGACATATTGGAGCGCTATCCCAGTTCCATCTCGGGCGGCCAGCAGCAGCGCGCCAGTCTTGGGCGGGCGTTGATCCGGGAAGCCGACCTGCATCTGCTCGACGAGCCGATGGGGCAACTCGAGCCGCAGCTTCGCGCCGTGCTGCGCGGCCGTATCAAGCACTTCATCAAGGAGCGCGGCCTGACCGCGATCCTGGTCACCCACGACCAGACCGAGGCCAATGCGCTCGCCGACCGCATCGCGGTGATGGAGGGCGGCGTGCTGCAGCAGTTCGACACGCCGGACAGGATCAAGGAGCGTCCGGCGAACCTGTTCACCGGCACCTTCGTCGGTGAGCCGCCGATGAATGTCTTCGAGGCCTTTGTCGGGACCGCCGCCGGCCGCATCAATCTGCGGCTGCCCGACGGGCTGTCGCTCGACTATGACAAGGACGCCTTCAGCGCTCCGGTTCGCGATCAGATGCTCAGCCGCGAACGGGTGGTCATCGGCATCAGGCCCTACGCGGTTCGGCGCTCGAAGGAAGGTGTACCGGCCACGGTCTCGGCCAACCAGTGGCTCGGCGACCAGACCCACATCGCAGCCGATTTCGCCGGCGGCTCGCTGGTCCTGGTCGAGCATGACCGCACTCGGCTCGACCTCGGCGCGCCCATCAATGTCAGCATCGACCCGAAAAACCTGCACGTCTTCGACCAGGCGAGCGGCAAGGCCATCTCGCACGGCATGGAGCTCGCGTGATGCGCGACATATTCATCGGCATCGACGCCGGCACCTCTGTCATCAAGTCCATCGCCTTCGACACGAAGGGCCGCCAGATCGCGGCGGCGGCGACGCCGAACCATTATGAGACGCTGCCGGGCGGCGGCGCCGAACAGGATCTGGCGCGCACCTGGGCCGATGCCGCCACGACCCTGCGCCAGCTCGCCGACAAGGTGCCCGATCTCGCCAGCCGGACCGTCGCCATTGCGGTCACCGGGCAGGGCGACGGCACCTGGCTGATCGACGGCAAGGGCGAGCCGGTGGCCAAGGGCTGGCTCTGGCTTGACGCGCGCGCCGCCGGCGTCGTCGAGGAAATCCGCGCGCGGCCCGATGACCGGCTCCGTTTCGAAAAGACCGGCAGCGGGCTCGCCGCCTGCCAGCAGGGCTCGCAGTTCGTCTTCATGAAGCGCACCATGCCTGAAATGCTCGGCAAGGCGGCCACCGCCTTCCACTGCAAGGACTGGCTCTATTTCAAGCTGACCGGCGAGCGCGCCACCGATCCGTCCGAAGGGACTTTCACCTTCGGCGACTTCCGCACCCGCGATTATAGCGACGAGGTGCTCGACGTCCTCGGCGTCGCCGATCTCAGGCACCTGCTGCCGCCGATCGTCGACGGCACCAGGCACAGCACCGGACTGTCGCCGGCCGCCGCGGCCGTCACCGGCATGCTCGCCGGGACACCTGTCGTGCTCGGTTATGTCGACGTCGTCTGCACCGCGCTCGGCGCCGGCCTTCTCGACCGCGAGCGCAAGCCTGGCTGCTCGATCATCGGTTCCACCGGCATGCATATGCGGCTGGCCGAGACGCCCGACGATGTGCAGCTCAACGAGGCGGCGACCGGCTACACCATGGCGATGCCGGCGCCCGGCGTGTTCGCACAGATGCAGTCCAACATGGCGGCGACGCTCAACATCGACTGGGTGCTCGGGCTTGCCTCGGGCATTCTCGCCTCGCAAGGCATAACCCGCAGCAATGGCGAGATGATCGCGCTGGTCGACGCCTGGATCGCGGCCTCGCGGCCGGCTTCGCTGCTCTACCAGCCTTACGTGTCGGAAGCCGGCGAGCGGGGACCGTTCGTCGATGCCAATGCCAGGGCCGGTTTCGTCGGCATTTCCTCGCGGCACGGCTACGCCGATCTGGTGCGCGCCGTTTTCGAAGGCTTGGCCTTCGCGGCGCGCGACTGCTACGCCGCCATGGGGCCGCTGCCACGCGAAATCCGCCTGACCGGCGGCGCCGCCAGAAGCCCGGCGCTCCGCAAGATACTGGGCGCGGCCATCGGCGCCGACACGCGCACCAGCGCGCGTGAGGAGGCCGGTGCGGCCGGTGCGGCAATGATCGCCGCGGTCTGCGTCGGCCAATACGCCTCCATGGACGAATGCGTCGGCGAATGGGTGACGCCGTTGCTCGGCGAGGCCGAGCCGAGCGACCCGGCCCTCGCAGCGATCTACGACAGGATGACTCCGTCCTACATGCTGGCGCACCAGGCCCTGCGGCCGGTCTGGCGTGCCATGGCCACATCGCAGGAAAATTGAGAAGTCGAGTATGCGTAAAAAGATAGCGATCATTGGCGACAACTTCATGCTGCCGGAGGTGTTTCGCGCCAAAATCGAGAAGGTCGCCAGCGGCGACCTCGATATCAGGACATTGCAGACGGCTTGGCCCGACGAGCCCATGGAGTTCGGCAATCCGGCACTCGGCCTCGACAAGGTCAAGGAGTACTTCGGCCATCCCGACGAGGTCGTCGATTTCATCGGCGATGCCGAAGTCCTCGTCACCCAGCTCGCGCCCTTGTCGGAAAGCATGATGCGGCGCCTGCCTGATCTCAAGTTGGTGGCGGTGTCGCGCGGCGGGCCGATCAACATCGACATGGAAGCGGCCAGGGCGCAGGACATCACCGTGGTCAACGTGCCTGGCCGCAATGCCACCGCCGTGGCTGAGTTCACCATCGGCGCCATCCTGGCCGAAACGCGGCTGATCCGTGTCGGCCACGAAGCCCTGCGCAAGGGGGAATGGCGCGGCGATCTCTACCGTGCCGACCGCACCGGTCGCGAACTCGGCGAAATGACGGTCGGCGTCGTCGGCTACGGCAATATCGGCACGAAAGTGGTGCGCCTGCTGCGCGCCTTCGGCTGCCATGTTCTGGTCAGCGATCCCTATGTGCAGTTGAGCGCCGAGGACCGCAACGCCGGCGTCGAACTGGTTGCGCTCGACGATCTCCTGTCGCGCTCCGACGTGGTGACGCTGCATTCGCGGGTGACGCAGGAGACACGCGGCCTGATCGGCAAGGACACAATCGGGCGGATGAAGCCTGGCGTGATCTTCGTCAACACCGCGCGCGGTCCGCTGGTCGACTATGACGCGCTCTACGAGGCGCTTGTTTCGGGGCAGATCGCCAGCGCCATGCTGGAAACCTTCGCGGTCGAGCCGGTGCCATCGGACTGGCCATTGCTGCAGCTGCCCAACGTGACGCTGACGCCGCATATCGCCGGCGCTTCGGTGCGCACGGTGACCTATGCCGCCGAGCAGGCCGCCGAGGAGGTGCGCCGCTACCTGGCCGGCCTGCCTCCGGTCAATCCGTGCTGAGAGCGACGGCGATGGAGCGCAAACCCGGCATGGACACGAGATGAGCGGCGGCCCTGACATCGTCGACCTTTTCGTCATCGGCGGCGGCGTCAACGGCGCCGGCATCGCGCGCGATGCCGCCGGCCGCGGGCTTTCGGTCATCCTGTGCGAAAAGGACGATCTCGCCCAAGGCACCAGTTCGAGATCAGGCAAGCTCGTCCATGGTGGCCTGCGCTATCTCGAATATTACGAATTCCGCCTGGTGCGCGAGGCGCTGATCGAGCGCGAGGTCCTGCTGGAATCGGCGCCGCACATCATCTGGCCGATGCGCTTCGTGCTGCCGCACAGCCCGGACGACCGGCCGGCATGGCTGGTGCGGCTCGGCCTGTTCCTCTACGACCATCTCGGCGGCCGCAAGCGGCTGCCCGCCACCCGCACGCTTGACCTGCGCACCGCGCCCGAGGGCGCGCCGATCAGGGACAGTTTCAAGCGCGGCTTCGAATATTCCGACTGCTGGGTCGACGATGCCCGCCTCGTCGTCATCAACGCGCTCGACGCGGCCGAACGGGGAGCGAAGGTCTTCACCCGCACCGCCTGCACCGCCGCCCGCCGCGAGGGCGGCCTCTGGGTCGTCGAAATGCGCGACGTCAGGACCGGTATCAAGACCAGTGTGCGGGCGCGCGCGCTGATCAATGCCGCCGGTCCCTGGGTCAACGACATCGTCAACCGCGTTGCCGGCCAGAACTCGAGGCGCAATGTCCGCCTGGTCAAGGGCAGCCATATCGTCGTGCCCAAGTTCTGGGAGGGCCGGCAGGCCTATCTCGTCCAGAACAGCGACAAGCGCGTCATCTTCATCAATCCCTACCAGAACGATCTCGCGCTGATCGGAACCACCGACATTCCCTACGAAGGCCGGCCCGAGGACGTGACCGCGGATGAGAGCGAGATCGATTACCTCATCAGAGTGGTCAACCGCTATTTCAAGCGCGGCCTTGCGCGCAACGACGTGGTCTATTCCTTCTCCGGCGTCAGGCCGCTCTATGACGACAACGCCGACAATCCGAGTGCGGTGACCCGCGACTATATTTTCGAGCTCGACGCGCCGGAGGCGCAGGCGCCGCTGCTCTCCGTCTTCGGCGGCAAGATCACCACCTTCCGCAAACTGGCCGAGCATGCGCTGGACAGGATCGCACCGTTCTTTCCGAAGATGGGCAAGCCCTGGACAGCGAAGGCGCATTTGCCCGGCGGCGACATCGCCAATGCCGACTTCGAGCAGTTTCTCGGCGACCTCGCAAATGAGTATCCATGGATGCCGGCATCGCTGCTCAAGCATTACGGCCGGCTCTACGGCACCAGAACGCCGTCCGTAGTTGGCGGCGCCCGTTCGCTCGCCGCCCTGGGCCGGTGCTTCGGCAAGGATTTCTTTGAGCGCGAGGCGAACTACCTCTTCGAACAGGAATGGGCGCAAGACGCGGCCGATATTCTCGAACGGCGCACCAAGCACGGCCTGCATCTGTCCGCCGAGGAGAAGTCGGCCTTCGAGCATTGGTGCGCGAGCCGGCAGGCGAGGGCAGGCTGATGGCGCTCATGGCCCCTGTTCGGCGACGGCGTTGAAGGGATAGCGACCTTGGCCTTCACGCTCTCCCTCAACACCAATCCGCTGGTCAACCGCTTCGCGGAGCCGGACGATCTGATCGAGACTATTGCCTACGGCATCGGTATCAGGGACATTCAGCTCACGCATGAATTCGTCAATCCAGGCTGGCCGGCGGCGACGATCGTCAAATTCGTCCGCCTGTTCCGCAACGCCTTGAACCGCACCGGCGTGCGCGTCACCTCAGGCATGACGGGCCCCTATGGCCGACTCAACCATTTCGGCCATCCCGATGCTGACGTGCGCCGCTACTATGTCGAGTGGTTCAAGACCTTCGCCGATGTCTCGGCCGAGCTTGGCGCCGGCGGCATGGGCACGCAGTTCGCCATCTTCACGCATCGCGACTTCGACGATCCCGACCGTCGCGCGCGCCTGTTCGACATCGCGCTGGACTGCTGGCGCGAGGTCGCCGACCACGCCCGGGCGGCGGGCCTGACCTACCTGTTCTGGGAGCCGATGTCGGTCGGCCGCGAGTTCGGCCACACCATCGAAAACTGCCGCATGCTGCAGGATGCCATCGATGCGGCCGGAATGGCCATTCCGCTTGAGATGATGGTCGACATCGACCATGGCGACGTCACCTCCTCCAACCCGGCCGACATCGATCCCTATGCCTGGGCCGAAGCCTTCCCCCTGAAGTCGCCGATCATTCACATCAAGCAATCGTCGATGAACAAAGGCGGCCACTGGCCGTTCACGGCAGCCCACAACCAGGACGGCCGCATCACGCCTGAAAAGCTGCTGGAAACGGTGCGGCGCGGCGGCGGCATCGACAACGAAATCTGCCTCGAACTGTCGTTCCGCGAGCGCGAGCCGGTCGACCATCAGGTGGTCGCCATGATCCGCGAGTCGGTCGACTATTGGGCGCCCTTCATCGAGACCGGCAGGGCTGACCTGCTGCCGAACGCTGGATAGAAATGGACAGGAGCCGGTAGAGCTCCTGCCCGTAAAATGCAGATGGATCGAACTTAGCCAAATTTCGGGTCGAGGCTGCCCGACTTGTAGCGCTTGGCCATTTCCGAGACCGGCAGCGGCTTGATCTTAGGCGCATTGCCGGCGGTGCCGAACTGTTCGAAGCGCTCCTTGCAGAGCTTCCTCATCGCCGCCATCGCCGGTGTCAGGTATTTGCGCGGGTCGAACTCGCTCGGGTTCTCGGTCAGCACCTTGCGGATCGCGCCGGTCAGCGCCATGCGGTTATCGGTGTCGATGTTGATCTTGCGCACGCCATGCTTGATGCCGCGCTGGATCTCTTCCACCGGCACGCCCCAGGTCGGCTTCATCTGGCCGCCATATTTGTTGATGATCTCCTGCAGGTCCTCCGGCACGGAGGACGATCCGTGCATGACCAGATGCATGTTCGGCAGGCGGCGGTGGATCTCCTCGATGACGTTCATCGCCAGCACCGCGCCGTCGGGCTTGCGCGAGAATTTATAGGCGCCGTGGCTGGTGCCCATGGCCACCGCCAGCGCATCGACATGGGTGTCGCGCACGAACTGTTCGGCCTGCACCGGATCGGTCAAGAGCTGGTCGTGGCTGATCGCGCCTTCGACGCCGTGGCCGTCTTCCTGCTCGCCGCCGCCGCTCTCCAGCGAACCCAGAACGCCGATCTCGCCTTCCACGGAGACGCCGCCCCAATGCGCCATGTCGACGACGCGCTTGGTGATGCCGGAATTATAGGCATAGTCGGCCGGCGACTTGCCGTCTTCCTTGAGCGAACCGTCCATCATCACCGAGGTGAAGCCGTATTGGATGGCTGTGACGCAGGTGGCTTCGTTGTTGCCATGGTCGAGATGCATGCAGACCGGGATGTCCGGGTGGATTTCCACCAGCGCGTCGATCAGCTTGGCCAGCACCACGTCATTGGCATAGGCGCGCGCGCCGCGGCTTGCCTGCAGGATGACCGGCGACTTGGTCTCCTCCGCGGCCTCCATGATGGCGAGGCCTTGTTCCATGTTGTTCATGTTGAAGGCCGGCACGCCATAGCCGTATTCGGCGGCGTGATCGAGCAATTGTCTCAGTGTGATGCGAGCCAACGATTAGTCTCCCGTATCTGGTTTCAAACCTGTGGTTGCGGGCTGTCCGCGCATCGTTCAGCCCACCGATGCTTCTGGCCGGAATTCCGCGCAACCGCAACCGTGACAGACCGTCCCGGCCGCAATTCTTGTTACAGCGGCGCGATAAAAGCCGGCGAAATATCCCATGGAAATATCTCATTATAACAAAAATTGTGATACATGCGCGACGATGTCTGTTATATCTGGGCTCGATCAAGCAGCCGGAGTTCTGCGTTGGCGAGTCGGCGAGAATGAAGAGCGACAACAGACGGCAAGGCATCATGGATTTCCTGGTGGACGCCGGCGCGGCGAGCGTCGACGACCTCGCTTCGCGTTTTGGCGTCTCCAGGATGACCGTGCATCGCGACCTGGACGAGCTCGAGGAGAGCGGCTTCCTGCGCAAGGTGCGCGGCGGCGCCTCGATCCAGCCGAGCAGCCTGTTTGAAAGCGATTTTCGCTACCGGCAGAAGCAGGCGATCGGGGAAAAGCAGCGCCTTGCGGCGGCCGCCGTGGCCGTGATCGAACCCGGCCAGACGGTCATCATCGACGACGGCTCGACGGCGGGCGGCATCGCGCGGCATCTCGCCGATCTCAGGCCGCTGACGGTGATCACCAACAACTTCGCCGTCATCCAGGATCTGGCCGGTGCCGGAGGCATCAACCTGATCGCGCTCGGCGGCCAGTACTCGAAGAAATTCCATGGCTTCTTCGGCCTGCTCGCAGAGGCGTCGCTGCGGTCGCTGCGCGCCGACGTCGCCTTCCTGTCCTCATCCGCCATCCATGGCGCCTCCGCCTTCCATCAAGATCAGGAAGTGGTGCAGGCCAAGCGGCTGATGATGGCCGCGGCGACCC
Organism: Mesorhizobium sp. M8A.F.Ca.ET.218.01.1.1; assembly: GCF_004791165.1. Taxonomy (GTDB): domain Bacteria; phylum Pseudomonadota; class Alphaproteobacteria; order Rhizobiales; family Rhizobiaceae; genus Mesorhizobium. The sequence continues at coordinate 300,161 of NZ_SRUZ01000005.1, forward strand.
GCAAATACCTGCTGGTCGATCACGGCAAGTTTGGCCGCAGCGCACTGCATTTCCTGACCGATCTCAGCGCATTCGACGCCGTCTTCACCGGGCGCGAGCCAGAGCCCGGGATGCGCGCGACGCTGGATGCGGCGGGGGTTTCGCTGACGGTCGTCGCCGACAAGGATTGAGGGTCAAGGAGAGTACGCGTGGTTTACTGGGTCGGTACAAGCTGGAAGATGAACAAGACGCTGGCCGAGGCGCTTGATTTTGCCGGGGCACTGGCCGGCTTCGTGCCGGGTTTCGACGATCGCATCCAGCCTTTCGTCATCCCGCCCTTCACGGCGGTGCGCGAGGTCAAGCGGGCGCTGTCGGCAACGCGCATCAAGGTCGGCGCGCAGAACATGCATTGGGTCGATGCCGGCGCCTGGACCGGCGAGATCTCGCCGGTAATGCTGAACGATTGCGGCCTCGACCTGGTCGAACTCGGCCACAGCGAGCGGCGCGAACATTTCGGCGAGACCGACCGCACGGTCGGGCTGAAGACGGCGGCGGCGGTCAGGCATGGACTGATACCGCTGATCTGTGTCGGCGAAACGCTGGCCGAGCGCGAAAGCGGCAAGGCCGATGCGGTGCTGACCGCTCAGGTCGAGGGTGCATTGCAATTCCTCGACGACGAGGCGAGGGGAGCAGAAATCCTGTTCGCCTACGAGCCGGTCTGGGCGATCGGCGACAAGGGCATCCCGGCCAGTTCCGACTATGCCGACAAGCAGCAGGCGCTGATCAAGCAGGTCGCCGCCGGCGTGCTGCCGTCCGTGCCGCCGGTGCTCTATGGCGGCAGCGTCAATCCCGGCAATGCCGCCGAGCTGATCGGCCAGCCCAACATTGACGGCCTGTTCATCGGCCGCTCCGCCTGGCAGGCGGAAGGCTATATCGACATCCTGCGCAGCGCCTCGGCCGCGATCTGAACCAATCGAAAACGCATTCAGTCAGAAAGGACATCACCATGAAAATAGCCATCGGAGCCGACAGCGCCGGCAAGCCGCTGCTCGACGTCATCGCCGCGCATCTGGCGACCAAGCCCGGCCTCACCGTCAGCGATCTCAGCCAGGCCGGCTTCTATGCCGACCTGTCGCAGAAACTCGCCCAGACGATCGTCGAAGGCGAGAACGACCGTGGCATCCTGTTCTGCGGCACCGGCATCGGCGTCTCGATCTCGGCCAACAAGGTGCCGGGCATCCGCGCCGCGCTTACCCACGACACCTACTCGGCCGAGCGCGCGGCGAAATCCAACAATGCCCAGATCATCACCATGGGCGCGCGCGTCATCGGGCCGGAACTGGCCAAGGCCATTGTCGATACGTGGCTGGCCTCGGAGTTCGACGAGAAGGGGCCGTCGGCCGGCAACGTCCAGGCGATCAACAAGCTCGACGCGGCGAAGGCCTAAGCCAGGCTCCGCGTCATCGCGCCGATGACGGTGACGGCTGAGGCCGCGCCCGGGTCCATGTGCCCGAGCGACCGTTCGCCGAGCCGCGACGAGCGGCCCTTGGCGGCGATCATGTCCTTGGTCGATTCAGCACCGCGCTCGGCAGCGGCAAGGGCTGCCTGCAGACTGTCGGCAAGGCTCTTTCCCCCTGCATTGCTGGCGCCAGCCGCTTCCGCCGCCGGTTGCCAGGCATCGACCATGGTCTTTTCGCCGATCTCGGCCTTGCCGCGATCCTTGATGCCTTGCGCCATGGCCTGCAGCAGGGCGATGAATTCGGCATCCGCCAGCGTCGCCTTGCCCTTGACTGCGACGGCTGCACGCATGAAGGCCGTGGCATAGAGCGGGCCGCAGGACGCGCCGACGGCATTGAGGAACGATTTCGCCGCCGTGTTGAGGAGCGCGGTCGGCTCGGTCGCCGCAAGGTCGAGCGATGCCAGCGCATCGCGCACGGCGTTGAACCCGAGCGCCATGGCAATACCGTGGTCGGCGTCGCCGATGACGCCGTCGAGCTGGCAAAGCCGGTCCCTGTCGGCCTCGATCGCCACCGCGATCGCGTCGAACATTCTTTTCAGGTCGGAGGCACCGATGGTCATGGGCGCTCCTCAGCCGGCACGGAACATGGCGCAGTCGCAGGGGTGGTCGAGCACCGCCTGCAATTCTTCGTCGAGATGGAAAAGCGTCACCGAAGCACCGGCCATTTCCAGGGACGTGCAGTAATTGCCGACCCAGGTCGCATGGATGGAAACGCCGATTGCGTCCAATCTCTGCTTGACCCGTCGGTTCATGATGTAGAGTTCCATCAGCGGCGTCGAGCCCAGTGAATTGACCAGCACCGCGACCTTGTCGCCGCGCTTCGGCGCCATCTCGGCGAAAATCTTGTCGAGCATCTCGTCGGTAATTTCGTCGGCGGTCCCGAGCTTGCCGCGCGCGATGCCGGGTTCGCCATGGATGCCCATGCCGATCTCCATCTCGTCCGCGCCGATCTCGAAATTCGGCCGCCGTGTCTGCGGCAGCGAGCAGGGCGACAGCGCCACGCCCATGGTGAAGGTGTGGTCGTTGGCCTTGCGCGCGATGCGCTCGACCTCGTCCAGGGACAGCATCCGGTCGCAGGCGGCTCCGGCAGCCTTGAAGATAAAGAAATTGCCGGCGACACCACGGCGCTTGTGCCGCTGGTCGCGCGGCGCCGAGGCGACGTCGTCGGTGGTGAGCACCGTGCGCACATCGATGTCGTCCATCCCGGCCATCTCGGCCGCCATGTCGAAATTCATCACGTCACCGGCATAGTTGCCGTACATGAACAAGACGCCAGTGCCGCCGCTGACCGCCTTGGCGCATTCCAGGATCGGATCCGGTGGAGGCGAGGCAAAGACGTTGCCGATTGCCGCCGCGTCCGCCAGCCCCTTGCCGACAAAGCCGAGAAAGGTCGGCTCGTGGCCGGAACCGCCGCCGATCACCAGCCCGACCTTGCCGGGCCGTGGCCCGTCGCGGGCGATGATCGAGCGCGGGCTGCCGTCCACGCTTGCGAGATGGCGAGGATGCGCGGCCAGGATCCCTTCGAGCATTTCGTCGACGGCGCGGTTGCCGTCATTGATGATCTTCTTGGTCTGCACCGGCATCCTCCCGAACTCGGTATTTTCGCAAATACTACCGGGTGTTATCGCGATTTCCACCCGGCCGGGAAGATTTCATGCCGCGATCTTTTCCCGCGCCGCGAGAATCTGCACGCAGGCGTTGGCCGCTTCCTTGCCCTTGACCGAGAAGTGCTCGAAGAAGAAGCGGTGATGCTCGGCGCTGTCGTGAAAATTGTGCGGCGTGAGCACCGCCGAAAGCACCGGCACCCCGGTCGAAAGTTGCACGTTCATCATGCCGTCTATGACGGCGCTGGCGACGAAGTCGTGCCGGTAGATGCCGCCATTGACGACGAACGCAGTGCCGAGGATCGCGGCGTAGCGGCCGGTGCCGGCGAGCGTCTTGGCATGCAGCGGGATTTCATAGGCGCCGGGCACGTCGAAGATGTCGACGGCAAAGCGCCCGCTGCCGATCTCGGCCAGTTCGGCCTCGAACGCCTTCACGCACTGGTCGACAATGTCGGCGTGCCAGCGCGCCCTGATGACGGCGATGCGGATTGTTTCATAGTCTTTGTGGGAATGCTGATTCATGGGTCCATCCTTCCGTTTCGAACCAGAATCAGGACGCACGATACGAAATCCGACCCGCCGGGGCGGTTCGTTTTCCGTTTCGTTCTCTTCCATCCGGACTTTAACCGTCGGCTCCGGAATCACACCGGATCTGCTGACCCTTCCAACTGCTGGAAGGCGCTCGCGGGCTTGGGTCCCGCGCATGACCCCGAAAACCGGAAACGGTTTTCGGAAAGGCCTCATGCGCGACTGGGAGTCCTTACCGCCGGTGGGGACTTTCACCCCGCCCTGAGAACATTAACGGCTTTGTATGGAAGGGCAGGGGTGCCGCTGTCAACGCGCCAAGGGCTGGTGGCCGATCACGTTCTGTCGACTGGAGCAATGCGATGAGACGCTGGCTCTACCGGCTGCCACGCTGCGGCCGAGGCGGCAATCAGCATGAGCACCGCCGCGACCATCGCGCAGGCGGCAAAGCCGAAGTCGGAATAGAGCGGCCCGAAGCCGGTGGTGCCGACAAACACCGCGAGGTAGGTCACCGCGCTGTTCAGGCCCATGATCGTGCCCCGCCGTGACGGATCGAGCGCCGACAGGCGCATCACCAGCACGTTCAGCCCGAAATGATTGGCGAGCCCCCAGGCCGCGACCATGGCGAGCGTCAGGCCATAGCTGCCGCTGGTTGCGGCGATCGCCACGTAGACCATGGCGACGAGCAGATAGGCGAAAGGCATGACACGCCTTGCGCCAAGGCGATCGATGATGCCGTCGAAGAGCGCCGCCGTGCCGAAGCCCGCCCCGTATGCGAGGGCGGCCAGGCCGTTGGCGCTGACCGGCTGCCCAAGTCCGCTGTGAAGGTGATCGCCAAGATAGCCATAGACACCGTAGAAGGCGGTCATGAAGGCGCCGCAGGCAATCAGAAGCGGCACAATGCCGGGAATGTTCAGCGCTGCGAGCGGGGCGGGCGCCGGTCCGGCCTTCCTGACATCCGGCAGCGACGATGCGGTGAGGCCGCCGAGCGCCAGCGCGGCCAGCACGGCGACAGCGGCGAAGACGGCACGCCAGTGAACGAGATCGGCAAGCACCGCCGACAGGGAAACGCCGGCCACCATGCTGAGCGTCCATCCGGTCAGCACCACGCCGATCGTGCCGCTTTCGCGGCCGGGCGGAGCGATGGCCGCGGCACTGGCGTAGATTGCCGGCATGGCGACGCCGGCGGCAATGCCGGCGACAAGCTGTGCCGCAACCAGCGCTGTCACGGTAGGCGCGGCGGCGCTGGCGACCAAGGCCAATGCCAGCAGCAGCAGGGCCGCCTGCAGCATCCGGCGCGCGCCGACCCGGTCGATATGGCGTGCCAGGAACACGGCGCTCGCCGACGTGCCGAGGCCGAAGGCAGCCGCTGCCATCATCACCATGGGAACGCTGGTCGAGAACGATACGGACACCGCCGGAGCGATCGGGCCCAGCACCAGCGAATTCGAGCCGATCACGGCGATGCATCCGGTCAGCAGATAGGCGAGGGCCGGGATGGGCGGTCTGGTGTCCGCGCCCAAGGCTGCGGCTTGATCGTTGTTCGACATATCATCATAATGGCCGCATCAGATTCCGTGGCAGTCGGGAATATCGATATGGATGAAGAAACAGATGGCATTCCGCGGAACAGGCCGGCGGCCCGGGATGTCGACGCGACCGACCGAAAAATATTAGGCGTTCTGGCCGACGACGCGACGGTCACCTATGCCGAGCTTGGCGATCGCGTCGGCCTGTCGCCGCCGGCAGCGCATGAGCGGGTCAAGCGGCTCCGGCGCAGCGGCGCCATCCGCAACACGGCCGCCATCATCGATCCCAACGCGGTGCGGAAGCCGCTGCTCACCTTTGTCCACATCGACACCAGTGGCTGGGGCAAGACCCCGGAACTGATGGCGATCTCGGAATATCCCGAGGTCGAGGAGATCCATACCGTCGCCGGCGATACCTGCGTATTGCTCAAGGTGCGTACCGAGGACACCAAGGCACTCGAAGGCCTGCTGTTGCGTCTCTACGAGACACCCGGAGTCACTTCGACGCGCAGCTACGTGGTTCTGGCGACTTACCTCGAACGGCCGGTGCAGCCCGGCATCACGGCGCAGTGGCCGACGCCGAAACACCTGGGCAAGCCGCTGTATTAGCTCCCCAGCCGGATGGTCTCGAAATAGGCGTCGGTGCCGACCTGGCCGCCCTTCAGCGCGATCTCAAGGCCGTCTATCGCGCCGCCGCCATGGGCGACGCAGAGCGGCGACCCCGGTGACTGCGGCAACGGCATGCGCACGGTCAGCGCGTCGATGGCCAATTGTCCGAGCGCGTGGCTGGAGGTGTCGCCGCCGGCAATCACGGCGCGCTTGAGTTTCTGCTCGGCAATCAGCCTGCGCAGGATGGTTCCCAGCGCCCGTCCGAGTGTGTTCCGGGCGCCCTCGATCCGGTCGATCTCAGCACCGCGATCGGCCTGTGGACCAAGCGCGGAGTAGAGGATGACGCTGCGGCCCTTGGCCAGGCTCGCCAACCCGGCCGCGACCGCCTGCTCGGTCGCTTCGCCGGCGCCTTCGCAGACCAGTCGCATCGCATCCATCTCGACGCCGTCGAACCCGTGAGCAAGCGCGTGGCGGATCTGTTTTTCCGTGGTAGGGGAGACGCTACCCGACACCACGGCGAGCCGATCCACGGGGCCGGGCGGTGCGAATGCGGCATGCCCCGATACGATGCCCTTGGCCGCCCATTCGGCCAGCAAGGCATATTCGGCGCCCGAGGATCCGACGACGAAACCATGGCCCTTCCCGTGGATACGCCAGAGTTGTTCGCCGACGCGTTTCTGCGTCTGGTGGCTGTCGACGTCGAACAGGACGATATCCTTGTCTTGCAGGACTTGGTCGACCGTCTGCGCGAGATCGTCCGCCTGCAACGTTGCCAGGTCGACTAGGCCGGAACTAAGGCTGGTCTGGCGCGAAAGGTGGACGAGCAAGTCGGCCTCGTCCATCGGCGTCACCGGATGCCTGCTCATCACCGGATGCCGGTCGATGCGGAAATATGCGCCGCGGAACGCCGCGAAGAGGTTGCCGAAGGCAGTGTAGCGCTTGAGCTGTGGCGCGCCGACCACCATCGGCACGCTTGCCGCCTCGAAAATGCGCCTGCCGATCTCGGTGGCGCGGCCGATGCTGCCGACCGCCGGGCTGGAATCGAAGGTCGAACAGATCTTGTAATGGCAGACCGCCGCCCCGAGGCCTTTCAGCCATTCGAAGGCCGGCGTCAGGTTTTCCTCCATCCATTGCGGCGTTTCGCTTCGGCTGATGCCCGCCAGGCCAACCGCGCGGCAATGCGAAAATCGCGCCAGCAGGGACTGGTCGGGCTGGCGCATGAACAGCACGGTCGGCACGCCGCCGAGTTCGAGCGCCTCCATGACGTCGGTCGACCCGGTGAGGTCGTCGCCGTAATAACTGAGGAGCAGGTTTTGCACGGCCATGCTCATGCCGCCCTGCCGTCGCCGAATTTCTCGATCGATCGGGCCAGTTCGACGTGATCGCGGGCATAGTCCGTCAGCGCGATGCCCTCGACCGCCGCCTGCCAGGCCTGCAGCACGGCCCGTACGCCGGCGCCGGGCCCGTCCGGATGGCTGACGATGCCGCCGCCGCAGAGGTAGAGGAGATCGAGCGTGCGGCCAGTGCGCCGATAGGTTTCGGGCGCCTGGCCGCCCCACTGGCCGGAGCAGGCCACGGGCAGCGCGCAATCGTCTGATGAGAACAGCGGCGTCGTCACCGCCTTGAAGGAGCGGATGAAAGAATCGTCCGGCTCCCAATATTTCGAGCCGATGCCGTTGATCTGGAACTGGTCGACGCCGAGCAGCCGCCAGAATTGCTGCCAGACGCTGAAATCCATGCCGAGGCCGGGATGGCGTGTGAGGATATCCCAGCCATTGCGGTGGGCATGCAGCACCAGCCCGGAACGCTTTCTCAGATATGCCATGCCGCCGAAGCCGATGGAATTGATGTTGACGACGGCGCAATTGCCGCCGGCTTCGAGCACGAGATCGTGGTTGCGCATCATCTCGTCGGGATCGGCATGCGAGATGCCGAAGGCGTACATCACCTTCTTGCCGGTCTTCTGCTCTTGGTCGAGGATCAGCGGCATAATCGCCTTCACCCGCTCGCCCAGCGGCGAATAGGCCGGGCTCATCAACTTCTCGTCGTCCTTGATGAAATCGACGCCGGCCTCGATCAGTTCGCCCACCATTTCGGCCGTCTCATGCGGCCTGAGCCCCAGCGCCGGCTTGACGATGGTGCCGATGATCGGTCGGCCCTCGACCCCGGTCAGCCTGCGGCTGCCGGTCAAGCCGAACTGCGGGCCCGGATGGGCGCCCCGGTATTGTTCCGGCAGCTTCATGTCGATGACGCGGATGCCGGACAGGCCCCTGATCGAATAGGTGCCGCCGATGGCGATGGTCATCAGCGCCGACAGGTCGGTGCCGATCGCGTCGAATGGGAAGCCGATGTCAACATCGGCGCGCCGGAATGGCCCGCTGCCGGACCCGGGCAGCGATGGTTGCTCAGCATCGGGCAGATGCCGGATCGCCAGCACGCGCGCCGCCACGCGCGCCTTCAACTCCTCGGTCTCGCCCGGCAGCGCGACGAAGGTGCCGGTCGACTGGTCGCTGGCGATCTTGGCCGCCAGCGCCTCGATGCTGCCAGGGGTTTCGATGCGATAGGTAAGTGTGATCATGTTCGACCGGCCGCTCGAAAAGGGTTCGAAAAAAGTTTTGTCGCGCAGGAAATCTGGTATAATGAGTACATAAGTATTGCAAGAAATATCCGAGTCTCGGCAAGAGCGGGCGGGCTAGGGCAATTCCAGGAAAACCGTGCAACGGTTTTCTGTCCGGAATTGCGTAAAAGCTGGAGCGTCCCCGCTCCAGGTGCGGGCATTCCGGTAATCCTGCCGGGAATGCTAAACAAGAACCGAGCCAGGGAGTGATTCGTCACGATGAACCGTTCGGAGCCGATCGTCCGGCGCAAACTTTCCGACGAAGTCTTTGCAAGGCTGAAGCGGCTGATCACCAGCGGCGAACTGCAGCCCGGCGACGACATGCCGTCCGAGCGCGAGTTGATGGAGCGCTTCGAGGTCGGCCGGCCGGCGATCCGTGAAGCCATGCAGGCGCTGAGCAATATGGGGCTGGTCGCCATCTCGCATGGCGAGCGCGCCAAGGTGCTGCAACTGACCGCCAAGTCGATCATCAAGCAGGTCGACGGCGCGGCCAAGATCATCCTGTCCTCGTCCAGGGACACGCTGGAGCACTTGAAGACCGCGCGCATCTTCTTCGAGCGCGGCATGGTCAGGGAAGCCGCGGAAAAAGCCACATCGCAGGATGTGCAACTGCTGAAGGCAACCGTGGCCGAGCAGCGCGCCGCGCGCGGCGATTCCGAAGCTTTCATCTCCGCCGATATGAAGTTCCACACCCAGATCGCGTCCATTTCAGGCAATCCGATCTATGTCGCCGTCAGCGAAGCCACGCTGGGCTGGCTGAAGGAATACCACACCGAAATGCTGATCTGGACCGGCAAGGAAAAATACACGCTGACGGAGCATGAAGAGATCATCGACCGCATAGAGCACAGGGATGCCGACGGTGCCGAGAAGGCGATGATCAAACACCTCGAACGCTCGCGAGCTCTCTATGTGATGAATTCCGAGAAGTGACGCTCTAGCCGACACGCATAATGGCGTAGGGCGACATCACGAGATGGTCCTGGCCAAGCGTCGAAACATCGATCGGGACATTATTCGCCGTCAGGTTCGCCAGCCAGACGATGGTTTCCCTGGAGGCAGCGCGGCCGGCCAGCGCCAGAACTCGCGTCTCGTCACTGGTCGTGGCGGAAACATGCGTCAGTCCAGCCAACTCACAAAGCCCTTCGATGGCCCGGAGGATCGGCCGCGGCGTTCCTTGCGCGACGGGTTCGCCTGATCCGGCAACCACGCCGAACGGTCCGGCGAAGCTGGACAGTGTCAGCATCTCCAGTCCCGCAGGCGCGACGCGCGCGGCATAGCCGATCGTCCATGCGGCGGCGAATTGCGCGGCATGGCGGGGGTCGCGGTTCGCCATGGCGATGCGCTGTCCCCGCGAATTGTCCTTGGTCGCCCCACCATAGGGGTTCTGGCGCATGGCAATCGTCGATGGCCCGATGCGATACGGCTTTGTCCCGAAGATCGCCCGGGTGGACCGGGTGATGAAGGGAAGCGTCTCCAGCGACTGCATGACGCTGAGATCGTCGGCGGCATGCACGATCGGACAGGTGCAGTGGGTGATGAAATCGAGCTGGTCGGCGGGAACGCGCTTGCGGTTGAGCTCGGTGAAATAGCTGAACATGCCGCCGCCGAGACGGAGGCCGGGAAAGGCGCGGCGGGCGGCCGCGTAGACGTCCTCGAGCTGCGGACATGCCGGCCAGGGGCTGCCCGGCGGCGTCGACTGGCGGTCGACCGCGGGCGATACCGCGATGGCGTCCACCCGCAGGCCTACCTGGCGCAGCATATTGGCGACGTCGGAAAGTTCGGCGTCGAGGTCGCCGGTGCAGGCGGCCACGCATTCGAGCGTCGTCGAAGCGGGATAGGCGGCGGCGAGTCGGGCATGGGCGCGCAGCGCGTCGAGACCGTGGCCGCGCGTCGGATCGAAATGGAAAATCAGCTGCCGGGGACCGAGCCTTCCCAGCAGCGGTAAATCGGCAAGTGCCGCCTCCACATCCTCGGGATAGATGACGACGCCGATGTCAGGCAGCTTCGCGCCGGCTTGCCCAAGCTCGACGCGGACCGGCTCGGCCGGCACGGCCGAGGCGGGCAGATTGGCGTCGCCTGCGATGCTCAGGCTGATGGTCTGACGAAGGGATTGCCTGGCCGGCAGCACATAGGGCCATGGCAGCGCCAGCGGCCGCACATAGGTCTTGTAGGAGGCATCAGACCAGTTGCGCTGGTCTTCCATCTCGAATGTGTCGCCTTCCATCCGGCATTGCGCGACAACGCCGGGCCGCACCTGATGCGTGATGGCGCGCAAATCCTTGAACGGCTGCCACGGGTCGATCAGATCGGGCAGTTCCGTCTCTTCCACGCTGCCGTCGGTGTGCTCCACCGTCACCGCGCTGCCGGCGAGGCCGGCGATCGGATGCAGGATGCAGAAGCCGCATCGGTTGGTCTCGAAATCGCTCTCCGGCAATGCGGTCACATCGAAGCTGAGATTGCCGTCGGCGGACCCCTCGATCGTCGTGCGGAAGCCGAGCCGGCTGCCGCCCGGACCCGCACAGCTTGCCGCATAGCTGACGCGGAAGCCGCCATCGCGCTGGTCGATTGTGAGATCCGTCAGGACAGGCTCATAGGTGCCCCAGTCACGGTCGCGCACCACATAGGCGATGGCGCGCAGCACTTCGGAGCCGCCATGGCGGATGGTGCGCAGGTTGCCGTTGACCAGCTCCGCGCTGAGCGCGCCGGCCTGCAGCAGGATAGGCGCCGCTTCGGCCGTCCCGGTGCCGTAGAGATGGAAAGCGTCGGCCGTCATTTCAGCAGGTCGTCGATCTGCACCGGCGCGCGGCTTTCGGCGCCGGCATAGGCTGCTTCGACGAGGGCGAACGTCCTCAGATTGTCGGCTCCCGAGGTTGCCGGCTCCTTGCCGGATACGAGGCTGTCGACCCAGTGCTTCTGGATCGCCAGCACGCTTTCCTGGATGTTGTGCCATGGCCGCGAGGCCCAGGGCAGCAGCGGCGGCGAGACGTCCTTGACCGTGGTGCCGTTCTTGCCGGTGACGGTAAGCTGGTAGCCCTGCGCCAGCCGGATCGTGCCGTCGCTGCCGTCGAGTTCGACCAGTGTTTCCGGGAACGGCTCGGTGGCAAGCCTGGTGGCATAGCTGCAATCGACCACGGACGTCGCGCCGCCGGCGTGGTCCATGAGCATCGTCGCGACATCCTCGCCGGCGATCTTGGGATTGATGCGTGTGGTCCGCGCGGTCAGGCTCGTCACGTCGCCGAGCAGGAAACGGGCGATGTCGAGGATGTGGATGCCGAGATCCTCAATGATGAAGCGTTTGCCCGTCGCCAGATAAGGCTGGCCGGAAAACACGTCATAGCCGGAGCGGAAGGAGATGCGTCCGAAGAACGGCGTGCCGATCTCGCCGCTGTCGAGCACGGCGCGCACCGCCTGGATCGGCGACTGCCAGCGAAAATTCTCATGCACCATCAGCGGCACGCCGGCGTCCGTGCAGGCCTTCACCATCGCCTTGGCATCAGCGAGCGTCGGCGCGAAGGGTTTCTGGCAGATGACAGGGACGCGGTTCTCGGCCGCCATCTCGACCAGCGGCCGATGGCTGCCCACGGTGGTGGCGATGTCTACGAAGTCGAGCTTTTCGGCCGCGAACATCGCCGCCGCGTCCGCATAGCGCCGCGCTACGCCGAACTGATCGCCGACGATGCGCAGCCGTTCCGGATCGCGGTCGCAGATGGCGACGATCGAGGCGCCCTCGATGTCGCGCCAGGCATGCATCTGGTTGACGGCGAAGAAGCCGCAGCCGATCAGCGCTCCTCGCAACTCCGCCATGATCAGCCCGCCTTTGCCATCTGCATCAGGGTAACACGCTGCTGAAGCCGGCGCTGCGCCTGGTCGACGACGACGGCGACGATGATGACGAGGCCCTTGATCACCATTTGCCAAAACGAGCTCACCCCCATCATCACCAGCCCGTCCGACAGGATGCCGATGACGAAGGCGCCGACGATGGTGCCGCCGATCGTGCCGCGGCCGCCAGACATGGAGGTGCCGCCGAGCACCGCCGCCGCGATCGCGTTCAGTTCGAAGCTCTCGCCCGTCGCCGGGTGCGAAGCCATCAGCTCCGACGAGATGATCAGGCCGACGATCGCGGCGCAGAAGCCGGAAAACATGTAGACGAACATCTTGACCATGTTGACGCGCACGCCCGAGATCCGGGCTGCGCGCTCATTGCCGCCGACGGCGAAGATGTGGCGACCGAGCGGGGTGTAGCGGGCGAGGTAGGCGGCCCCCAGCGCCGCCACGACCAGGATCCAGATCGATACCGGCAGGCCGAGGAGCCGGCCAGCGCCGAGGAAGCCGAAGCCGGTGGTGCCCAATTCCGGCTTGCCGACCAGGTTGGGAAAGGTGCGGCCGTCGGAGGACAGCAGCGCGAAACCGCGCGCCACATAGAGCACGCCCAGCGTGGCGATGAAGGGCGCGACGTTGAGCCTGGTGATCAGCAGGCCGTTGACGGCGCCGATCGTTATGCCGACCAGAAGCGTGATCAGGATGATCTCGAAGACGTTGAAATAGACGGTGTAGCCGATCTGCAGGTCGATGCCGTTCAGCACGAGATAGCCGGCCACCATGCCGCACAGGCCGACGATCGAGCCGACCGAAAGGTCGATGCCGCCGGTGATGATGACGAAGGTCATGCCCATGGCGAGGAAGGCGTTGAGCGCGACGTGCTTGGCCATTAGGATCAGGTTCGCCGCCGACAGGAAGTTCGGCGCGGCGATCGAGAAGAACACCAGCACCGCGATCAGCGCGATGAAGGTCCGAAGCTTCATCAGCGTCAGCAACGCGGAGCCGCTGGAGGCGGAAGGAGCGGCCGCCTTGGCCGGAATGTCAGTCATCAGCGTTGCTCTCCATGTGCGGGGGCAAGTTGTGCGGTGGGTCCGTGGCCCAGCGCCGATGCCGCGACGATCGCTGCTTCCGTCGCCTCGGCGCGGTCGAACATGCCGGTCAGTCTGCCATTGCTCATCACCGCGATGCGGTCGGACAGCGCCATCACCTCGTCGAGATCGGAGGTGGCGAACAGGATGCCGAGACCATCGCGCGACAGCTTGCGCATGGTGCGGAAGACGTCGGCCTTGGCGCCGACATCGATGCCGCGGCTGGGTTCGTCCATCAAAAGCACCTTCGGTCCGGTGAGCAGCGCCTTGCCAATCACCACCTTCTGCTGGTTGCCGCCCGACAGCGACGAGACTTCCTGCGCCGGATCGGCGACCTTGATCGCCAGTTCCCGCACCATCTGCACAACGGCCTGCCGCTCGGCGCCGCCCCGGATATGGAACAGGCGTACGAAGCGCGACAGGCTCGCCAGCGTCAGATTGCTGGCGACCGAGAGGATCGACACCAGCCCCTCGCGCTGACGGTCCTCCGGTATCAATGCCAGCCCGCGCTGGATGCGGCGCGTCGTGTCGCGCTCCTTCACTTGCTTGCCGGCGATGAAGATCTTGCCGCTGGCATGGCCGTGACGGCCCATGATGCAGTCGAACAACTCGCTGCGCCCGGCGCCCATCAACCCATATATGCCAAGGATCTCGCCGGCGCGCAGCGCCAGCGAGACATGGTCGACCGCCAGCCCGCCAGTCACGCGCGGCAGGCAGATCTCCTCGGCGCGGAAGATTTCCGCGCCGGGCTGATGGCCGTCGGCTTTGGCGAAATCCTTGGCGTCCGAGCCGATCATCTGCCGCACGATCCACTGCGTATCGACGTTCCTCATCTCCTCTTGGCCGGTGATACGGCCGTCGCGCAGCACGGTAACGGTGTCGCCGATGCGGATCAGTTCTTCCAGGCGGTGCGAGATGTAGACGATGGCGACGCCGCGCGCCTTGAGGTCGGCGATCACCTTGAACAGGATTTCGACTTCAGCCGCGCTCAGCGCCGAGGTCGGCTCGTCCATGATCAGGATCTTGGCGTCGAGCGAAACCGCCTTGGCGATCTCGACCAGCTGCTGCTGGCCGATGCGCAAATCCTCGACCAGCATGTCGGGCCGGATGCCGGCCTCGAGCCGGTCGAGGAATTCGCCCGCCCGCTTTTCCTGCGCCTTGCGGTCGATCTTGCCCAGCCGGTTGGTGATCTCGCGGGTGGCGAAGATATTCTCGGCGACGGTCATGTTGCCGAACAGGTTCAGCTCCTGGAACACCATGCCGATGCCGCGCGCCACCGCATCTCCCGACGAGGAGAAGGAAACCTCTTCGCCTTCGAGCAGGATGCGGCCGGCGGTCGGCTGCTCGACGCCGGCGATGATCTTCATCAGCGTCGACTTGCCGGCGCCGTTTTCACCGACCAGCACGTTGACGGCACCCTTGCGCACCTCGAAGTTCGCCTGCTTGACCGCGACAGTGCCGGCATAGACCTTCGAGACGTCCTCCAGCTTCAGGATGACGTCGTGAGCGGGGCTCATGGCCTCGGCCCGATCTCGGCCTCCGCCGGCGTCACAAGGGGCAGGTCCTGGCCGCCTTCGATCGTATAGGCGCCGAGCACCTTGGCGGTCCGGCCCTCAAGTGCCTCGCGCGGCAGTTTGGACAGCACGGTCTTGTCGGCATAGGCGTTGAAGGCCTTCCCGAACTGGGCGAAGTCGATCTGGTTGGTGAAGTCGTTGAACTGGACGAAATCGAGGCTGTCCCGCAACGCCGTGCCGCGCATGGCCGGCCCGATCTGGACGCGCGCATCGGCCTTGCCGTCGCCGTCCACGTCGATATCCATCGTGCCCGCCCGCGACTGCGTGTTGGCAGTGATGATCTTGCCCTCGACTCGGACCGCGAAGGTCCATGGCGAATTCGTCTGCTTCCTGGGATTGCCGTATTTGGCGCCGGCCGCCGCCGGATCGGTTTTCGCCAGCGCCTGGACTTCGGCCAACGGTCCGGCCTTCTGGACGAGATAGGGGATGACCTTCGAGGCCCAGATGTCCTCGACCATCTTGTCTGGGTTGAAGGCAGGCGCACTATTTTCGCTCCGCGCCATTGGCGTCGGCAGGATCTTGCAGCCGCTCAGGCCAAGGCCAGCGAGCGCGGCGAGAGTTAGCCAGGTCAATGTCTTCGGCATGGCGATCAAAAGCACCCGGAACGTGAATGGAGGCGAGGGGCGAACCTGGGTCCGCCCCTCGCAATTATAGCGCGCCGGCTCAGTTCTTCAGCGCGAAGGTTTCGAGCTTGGCGGCATTGTCGCCGTTGATGAGCACGCAGTCCATCAACTGCTTTTCCTTCTCGGGCGACTTCTTGTTCTTGATGAAGTCGCTGGCCTGTTCGACCGCCATCTGCGCCTGGGCGTAGGCCGGCTGCAGCACGGTCGCCTTGATGCCGCCGGAGGTGATGGAATCGCGCACGTCGTTCGAACCGTCGAAGCCGACGACGATGACATCCTTGCGGTTCGCGGCCGCGAGCGCCGCATAGGCGCCCATCGCCATCGTGTCGTTGCCGGAGATGACGCCCTTGATGTCGGGATTGGCCTGGAGGATCGATTCCATCTTGGAATAGGCCTCGGTCTGGCTCCAGTTGGCCGACTGCTGCGCGACCATCTTCAGGTCCGGATAGTCGTCGATGACATCATGATAGCCCTTGGAGCGGATGCCGGCATTGGTGTCGGATTCCTTGCCGACCAGCTCGACGAAATTGCCCTTCTCGCCCATTAGCTTGACGAACTCCTGCGCGCCGAGCTGCGCGCCCTGGTAATTGTTAGAGACGATCTGCGCCACGGCGACGCCGGTGGCGTTGATCTCGCGGTCGATCAGGAAGGAGGGAATGCCGGCGTCCTTGGCCTTCTGCACAGCGGCGACGGTCGCGTCGGCACCGGCATTGTCGAGGATGATCGCCTTGGCGCCGCGGCCGATCGCGGTGTCGATCAGTTGGGACTGCTTGTTGGCGTCGTCGTCATGCACCAGCACCAGCGCCTCGTAGCCGAGTTCCTTGGCCTTGGCTTCGGCGCCGACGGCTTCCGCCTTGAAGAACGGATTGTCGTGCGATGGGGTGATGATGGCGATGAGGTCGGCCGCGTAGGCGGGCATCGCCGTGCCGATTGCCAGCACACCTGCGAAGGCGGCAAGCGTCATTCTGCGTGTCAGTTTCATGAAGTCCTCCCTTTGAAAAATCTGTGCCTCGGTCGTCGAGGCGACTGCATCTGAATTCGTCAGGCCGCGGAGAATGCGGACCACTTCGGCTCAAGCCGTCGATCGGCTTCTTCAGAGCCGATCCGCGCTCCCGTTCCCCGCCATCCTCCACTCGTCCCGGCTCGAACTCCCAGCGAAGCGTGCCCGATCCGAGCCAGCAACAATTTAGCCAACTGGTATGATGAGTCAACCACAAATTCAGGTGATATGTACCTGATGACTCGTTCAGGTAATCCGCTGGATGCTGGCCGCGATCTCTTCCGGCTCGAAGACGCGCTTCCAGTCGTCGCGCATCAGCACCGGCTTGCCGAACTCGATCGCCTTGTTGCATGCATCGGAGAACACGCCCTGGGTCTCACCGAAGATGACGGCGCCGAGCACGTTCATGTGGCCAAGCAGGAAATCGAGCGCCGCCTGCTGGTCGACGCCGCGCGCCACGACCTCGTCGACCGCTTCCTTCATGACGACCAGCAGCGAGGCGCACACGGTTTCCGAAAGGCCTGGCTCGAGCAGCGCCATCTGTTCGACGGAAACGCGGTGCGAGCGCATCACCGGCGCCCAGATGATCTTGGCGATGGCCTCGCCCTTGGCATAGTCGGCTTCCGGTCCCTGCATCAGCGCGCTGACCATGTGCTGCTTTGCCTTGACGCCGCCGAAATAGTCCTTCTTGGCCGCCATGTCGGTCTCGTCGTTGAAGATCGGCGGATGGCAGGGATGGGTGACGAAGTAGGTCAGGTCGGGACGATCGGGCAAATGGCCGGCGAAGGGTGCTGCGGCATCGAGCACGATCACCATCGTGCCCGGCGCAAGCTTGCTCTCGATGCCGGCCGCGACCTTGCCGATATGAGTGTCCGGCACGGCCAGGATCACCACGTCGGCGCCTTTCAGCGCCTCGTCGGCGCTGACCGTATCGAAGCCCAGTCCGGTCTTCAGCCGCTCACGCCCAGCCTCGCTGACCTCGACATGGCGGATCGTGTAGGGCGAGCCGCGGAAATTGGTCGAAAGGCGGTATCCCATTTTGCCGCCGGCACCGAACAGCGCGATCGTCGTCATCTAGCCCTTGCTCCCTGGTCTTGAACGATGGCTTAGCCGATCGTTGCCTTATATACTGGTATGATCACTCTACCACGTTTTGGCAAGAGGAAATCATCATCCGTCTGTCATTCCGGGCGGACCGCCTCGGGCGTCCGGATCGGATTTCACCGCGTCGCCGTCGCGTGCTGTAGAAGGCGGCCCGTCGCGACGGCACTTTCCAGCCCGGCATCGCCAGATCGAGGAGAGCAACGATATCCTGGACGATGTCCCGCGCGCCCCACGGCAGACCGCCGGTCTGTATGTGTGGTGATGATGGGGACGTGCAGGCTGGCGAACAGGTGGCGACGGCGCTTGTCGATCCGCTGAAGATCAACGTGCCTTATTAGCCTGCCCGCGATTGGAGTGCCTGAAGCGTCATGGTCCCCGGCCGCCAAAACACGCCCATGGATGCCATTATTCGCGGCGGCCCGCGGTGCTCACCGCACTTTGTCAGCGTGCTGGAGATCGCCAGGCGGCACGGCCCGGACCGTGAACGTTTGGTTCTGAACGCGCGCCTTCGCGCAACCGATTATCCCCGCTCGGGGAACATCGCCCTCAGCCCTTCGCGCGAGGCCTTGGCGATGCCGCGCTCGGTGATCAGTCCGGTCACCAGCCGTGCCGGCGTCACGTCGAAGGCGGGGTTCCTTGCCGGCGTCGCTTCGGGCGACACACGCACCTGGGCGATCTCGCCCTTGGCGGTTTTGCCCCAGACCAGCGACACCTCGTCGCCCGAGCGCTCCTCGATCGGGATTTCAGCGAGGCCGTCGCCCACTGTCCAGTCGATGGTGGGAGAGGGCAGCGCGACGTAGAACGGCACGTCATTGTCGGCGGCGGCGAGCGCCTTCAGATAGGTGCCGATCTTGTTGCAGACATCGCCATCGGCAGTCGTGCGGTCGGTGCCGACGATGACCATGTCGATCGCGCCGCGCTGCATCAGATGGCCGCCGGCATTGTCGACGATCAGCGTGTGCGGCACGCCGTGGCCGGCCATCTCCCAGGCGGTCAGTTGGGCACCCTGGTTGCGTGGGCGTGTTTCATCGACATAGACATGGACTGGAATGCCGGCCTCGACGGCGAGATAGATGGGTGAAGTGGCTGTGCCGTAGTCGACGGTCGCCAGCCAGCCGGCATTGCAGTGGGTGAGGATATTGACCGTCTCGCCCGGCTGTTTGCGCGCCGCGATCGCCTTGATGATTTCAAGGCCGTTCTTGCCAATGGCGCGGTTCAGCCCAACGTCCTCGTCGGCGATTTCACTGGCGCGCCGGTAGGCGGCCGTGGCGCGTTTTTCTGGCGGCAACGGCCGCAGGAAACGCCGCATCTCGTCCAGCGCCCAGCGCAGGTTGATCGCCGTCGGTCGTGTCTCGTGCAGCGTTTCCCAGACGGCATCGAGCGCTTCGTCGGATGCGTCATCCGTCATCTGCATGGCGACGCCATAGGCCGCGGTGACTCCGATCAGCGGTGCGCCGCGCACCCACATGTCGCGGATCGCGGTGGCGACGCCGGCGACCGTGCCGAGCTTCTCGATGCGGAATTCATGCGGCAGCCAGCGCTGGTCGATGATCTCCACCGAGCGGCCGTCGCCGCTGAGCCAGATGGTCCGATAGTGGCGGTCGCCGACGTTCAAATGCTGTTCTCCTGTTCGATCAGCGCGGCCAGGTTGTTGACCTCGTCAATGCTGTGAATCTGGTGCCGGTTGACGGCGATGTGGCGGCCGAATTTCAGCGCCTTCGCCTCACAACTGGCGCGTAGGTCTTCATCGGCAATGGTCTCGAAGTCGGCATTGTGGGCGAGGCCGAGGATGCGTCTGTGCACCTCGATGCCGGCAAAACCGAGCAAATCGGTCCAGATCTGGTGCAGCACATGGTCGAGCGCCTGCTCGGCGGCGAGTATGTCGCCCTGATCCTCGAACAGGGTCTTCTGGTAGAGCATGCCGGTGCGCTCGGTGCGCCACAGATGCGAGAACTCGGCGCGAAACACCGCCCAGGTCTCGACGACGACATCGAGCAGATAGGCGCGCATGGCATCGCGCTTGCCTTTCTGCTCATGTCCGCGTTGCGAGAAGAAGGACATCCAGAAATTGGCGAGCAGCATGCCGACATCGAAGGCCATCGGACCGTAGAAGGCGAACTCCGGATCGATCATCCGCGTTTCCTGGTCGGTGACCATGATCGAGCCGGAATGCAGGTCGCCATGTAGAAGCGTCTCGGCATTGGCGGCAAAGATATGCTTCAGCCGCTGTGCCTCGACCTTGAGGTCGCGGTCGGCCCGCAACTCGGCAACCAACGCGTCGAGCTGCGGGCTGGTGTGGCGGTTCATCTTGGCGTCGAAATAGGGGTCTGAGAATACGAGATTCTCGGTGATGTCGCAGAGTTCGACATTGTCCGCGAACAGCGCCAGGTCGGCCTTGCGCTCTTTGGTCGCCATCGACAGGTCGGAACCGCGGAACAGGGTGCGGGCCATGAACAGGCCGATATCCCGGGCAATGTTCGGCAACTGCCGGCCCTCGATCAGCGCCCGCCGCAGGATGATGTGCGGCGACAGATATTCCATGATGATCAGCGCCTGGGTCTCGTCGAAGTAATAGATCGCCGGCACCGAGCCCGGCGCACGCGCCTCTTGCCGGGTCAACGCGTGATACTCGAAGAAGGAGCGCTTCAGGGGCAGCGGCCAGCTGTCACCGACGAGGCGGACATAGGGCAGGGCCTGCTTGACGATGGCGCCGCCACTGGCGCCTTCGACGATGAACACCAGGTTCAGATTGCCGTCCCCGACTTCGCGGACTTTCCAGGCGCTGGCGTCCCCGCCGATCTTCGCGCACAGCGCTTCGTTCGTGCCGAGACGTGTTGCGAGCGTCTCCACCGACAATGCTTCGAATGGCAATTTCCCAGTCATCCTCGTCCCTCCCGCCTGTGTGCTCCGATCATAAGGGAGCCTTGGCGGCGGGGCCAAGCTAGGAAGCTGTCTGGCAATTGTCAATCGTGTTGACAATTGCCGATATTGACCATAGCGTCGTCGTCAGGGAGGAACGCATGATCGGCAATGCCGTGTTCCGCGTAGAGGGACTGAGGAAATCCTTTGGCCGCAACGAGGTGCTTGGCGGCATCGCGCTGGACCTCCATGCCGGCGAAGTGACGGTGCTGATGGGCGCCAACGGCGCCGGCAAATCCACCCTCGTCAAGATCGTCAGCGGCGTCTACGAGCGTGGCGGCGGCACCATGACGCTCGCCGGTCAGGACTTCGCACCGAACACGCCGGCGGAAGCGATCCGCGCCGGCGTCGTTACCGTGCACCAGAACATCAATGACGGTGTTGTCGCCGACCTCGATGTCGCCACCAATCTCACGCTCGACAGGCTGAGCGGCAAAGGCGTGCCGACCCTGTTCAACCCCGTCCGCGTGCGCCGCGAAGCCAAGGCGGTCGCCGATCGCATGGGGTTGGCCATCGATCTCAAGGCACGCGTCAGCGATCTGTCGCTGGCCGACCGCCAGATGGTGGCGATTGCCCGAGCGCTGGCGCACCAGCCGAAAGTGCTGATCCTCGATGAGCCGACCTCATCGCTCTCCAGTGCCGAAGCCGACAGGCTGTTCGCGCTAGTCGACCGGCTGCGCGAGCAAGGCGTGGCGATCCTCTATATCTCGCACCGCATGTCGGATATCAGGCGGCTCGCCGACCGCATCGTCTCGATGCGCGATGGTGTCGTCTCGGGCGCCTTCGACACCAAGCCGCTCGACTATGAAGGCGCGGTCAACGCCATGCTCGGCCGCAAGATCCATCTCGACCAGATCGTCGCCAGGAGTTCGGCCAGGGCGGTCCTGACCATCGAGGGGCTGCGCATCGCGCAGGGTGCCCGGCCGATCTCGCTGACGCTTGGCGATGGCGAGGTCGTCGCCATCACCGGCCTCGTTGGCGTCGGCAAGACCGCTCTTGCCGAAACGTTGTTCGGTGTGCGCCGGCCGCTCGCCGGCACCATGACGATGAACGGCAAGCCTTACGCGCCGCGCTCGGCGGGCGACGCGATCGCCGCCGGCGTGTTTCTCGTCGCCAAGGATCGCGCCAGCAGCGGCATCATCGGTGGCTTCAACATCGAGCGCAATGTCAGCCTGCCTTTCCTGAAGCGTATGTCGAATTTCAGCGTGCTCAAACGCCGCCTCGAACGCGCCACCGCGCGCCGGCAGATCGAGCAACTCGGCATCGTCTGCCGCTCGGAGAAGGACCAGATGTCGGCGCTGTCCGGCGGCAACCAGCAAAAGGTGATGGTCGCCCGCTGGATGGCGCAGAATGCCGCGCTGTTCATCCTCGATGAGCCGTTCCAAGGCGTCGACATTTCGGCAAGGCGCGACATCGCCGCCAAGCTGAGGGCAAGCGCCAATGGCCGTGCCACGCTCTTGTTCGTCACCGAACTCGACGAAGCGCTGGAGACGGCCGATCGCATCCTGGTGATGTCGGAGCATACGATCGTCGGCGAACACCGCAATGCCGATGTCGACCTCGACCGCCTTTTGGCCGAGGTCGCCGGCGGACCGCTGCACAGCGCTGCCTGAGGGTGGCGGTGAATGGAATTGGAATGGAGAGACCATGGGTTGGAGTTGGGTAAAAACGGCAGCGGCGCTGGGGTGCGCCGAATGACGCTGCGCGACTATGCCATCCGCTATGGGTTCATCGTGCTGCTGTTCGGATTGGTCGCCTATTTCGCGATCGCCGCCGACGGGTTCGTCTCGCCGCAAAGTGCCGTCTTCATCTTCCAGTCGGTCGCCATCACCGGCGTGCTGGCGCTCGGCGTTACCGCCACGCTGGTTGTCGGCGGCTTCGACCTGTCGATAGGCTCGGTCGCGACCTCGGCCATGATGGCGGCGGCCTATGTCATGGTGGTGCTGGAACAGAACGCCGTCGTGGCGGTCATCGTCTGCCTGTTGATCGGCGCCCTTGTCGGCCTGATCAATGGCTGGCTGATCGTCTACATGCGCGTGCCGGACCTCTTGGCGACGCTCGGCATGATGTTCCTGCTGGTCGGCCTGCAGCGCATCCCGACCGAGGGCCGCTCGATCGCCACGGGCATGACCATGCCCGACGGCTCGGTCGCCAACGGCAAATTCTCCGATGCCTTCCTGGCGCTCGGCCGCCACCGCTTCGATTTCTTCATCCCGAACCTCATTCCGGTGTCGGTCGTCGTGCTTCTGGTGCTGGCGGTGTTGATCTGGTTCTTCCTCGAATACACCCGCTTCGGTCGTATGATGTATGCGGTCGGCTCCAATGAGCGCGCCGCCGAACTCGCCGGCGCGCCTGTCAAGGCATACAAGATCTGGGCCTACGTTATTTCAGGAGTTTTTGCCTCGATCGGGGGCATTTTGCTCGCCGCCCGGCTTGGACGCGGCGACATCGCCTCGGGTAATAATCTGCTGCTCGATGCGGTTGCCGCGGCGCTGATCGGCTACGCGGTGCTCGGCGCCGCCAAGCCGAACGCCTTCGGCACCGCCATCGGCGCGCTGTTCGTCGGCATCTTGCTGCAAGGCCTGACGATGATGAACGCGCCCTACTACACGCAGGATTTCGTCAAGGGCGTGGTTCTGGTCGTCGCCCTTGTCTTCACCTTTGCCCTTTCGGGCAGGGGCAGGGGCTAGCATTCGGCCGGACAGGATTTTGGGTTCAACAAAAGTGGAGGAAAACAAGGTGAACATCACAAGAAGAGTTCTGGGGAAAGTGGCGCTCGGGCTGGCCGGCGCAACCATGCTGATGCAGGGGGCATTTGCCGCGGACAAGCCGGCGCCGTTCGACAAGCCCGGCGTCAAGATCGCGCTGGTGCGTTATCTCTCGACCGGCGACTTCTTCCAGGCCTATCTCTCGGGCGTCGAGGCGCAGTCGAAGGCGCTTGGCATCGACCTTCGCGTGCTCGACAGCCGCCAGGACGCCGCGCTTCAGTCCGACATGGTTGATCAGGCCATCGCGCTCGGCGTGCAGGGCATCATCATCCAGCACGGCCTGACGGAATCGATGAAGGACGCCGCCCAGCGTGCCGTCGACGCCGGCATCAAGGTGGTGGCTTTCGACGTTAATGTCGAAAACCCCAAGATCCCGCAAGTCGAACAGTCGGACAAGGACCTGGCGCGGCTGGCGCTCGAGCAGGCGGTCAAGGACAATGGCGAAAGCTGGAACGCCGGCTACGTCTATGTCGCCGGCATTGCGCCGCTCGACCGCCGTAACGAAACCTGGGTCGACGTGAAGAAGAAATATGCCGGCATCAAGGAAGCCGCCATGTTCGGCACGCTCGACAACCCGATCGCCAACTCCGTCGCCAACCAGGCGCGCTCGGTGCTGTCGGCGCACCCCGACATCAACGTGATGTTCGCCCCCTATGACGAATTCGCCAAGGGCGTGAAGATCGCCGTCGACGAAGCGGGCCTGAACAAGAAGATCAAGATCTATTCGGCCGACATTTCGACGTCCGACATCGCTGCGATGCGTGAGCCCGATAGTGCCTGGGCCGCGACCGCGGCGACCAACCCGGCCGTCGTCGGCCAGGTCTCGGTGCGCGCGCTGGCGCAACTGCTCGCCGGCGAAGATCCCGGCCACAACGTCATCGTGCCGCCGACGCTGATCACGCAGAAGGAGCTGATCGACAAGGACATCAAGAACATGGAAGACCTGTCGGCCAAGCTGCCACAGTTCGCCCATGCCGACGTCGCCATGCCCGCCTGGATGCCGAACCCGAACGCGAAGTAAGGCTCGCCAGTACAGGACGGAAAAGGGCGGCCCGTGAGCCGCCCTTTTTGTTGCCTGTCGGGAGATGCCTAGCGCAGCGCCGCGGCGATATTGCCGCCGTCGACCGTCGTCACATCGGCGGTGGTGCGATCGGCCAGTGCGTGATGCAGGAAGGCCTGCGCCACGTCCTGCGCCGTCACCTCCTGGCCGAGCAGATTGCCGGACATGTATTCCTGCTCGGACACGCCGCGCGCGCCCGAGCGGCTGGCGATCATGGCGTCGGTCAAAAGGCCGGAGCGGATGCGGTCGGCATTGACGGCATTAGAACGGATGCCATGGGCGCCGTAGTCGAGCGCGTATTGCCTGGACAGGAACAGCGTCGCCGCTTTCGGCACGCCATAAGCGCCGAATTTCGGGCCCGGATTGACCGCCTGCTTGGAGGTGTTGAACAACAGCGCGCCGCCGGTGCCCTGTTCCAGCATGATGCGCACGGCGTTCTGCGCCGCCGACTGGTGGGCGAAGAAATTGAGCTCGAAGCTCTTGCGCAGCAGCGCATCGTCAAGCTCGCCGATGCGGCCTTCCCAGGCGGCGCCCGCATTGGACACCAATATGTCGACGCCGCCGAAGACGGCGACCGCCTTGTCGAAGGCGGCACGCATCTGGGCCGGGTCGGTGATGTCGGCGCCAACACCGATCGAATTGTTGCCAGCTTGTTTGGCGGCATTGGCGGCCTTTTCGGCGTCGAGATCGACAACGACGGCATGAGCGCCATTGTCGGCGAACAGTTTTGCGGTCGCCGCACCGATCGCGCCGGCGCCGCCGGTGATCAGCACCACCTGTCCGGTCAGCGGCTTCGGCTTGTTGGAGGCGAGCTTGGCCTGTTCCAGCGACCAGTATTCGAGTGGGAACAGGTCCGCCTTGGACAACGGGTGGAAACGCCCGACCGCCTCGGCGCCGCGCGCGGCCTCGATCCACATTTCGCCGACGTCCGATGCGATCCTGGCATCCTTCAGCGTGCGGCCATGACCGAACATGCCGAGCCCCGGCACCAGCGTCAGTCGCGGCATGGGATCGAGCATGGTGCGCTTGACGTCGTCGAGCGCGTCATTGGTCTCGAAATAGGCGCGGTAATCGCTGACGAAGGCATCGACATGGCTCTTGATGACGGCCTTGTAGTCGCCGGCCTTGTCGGCATCGGGCGCCGGCACGGCCATCGGTCCGGTCTTGATGCGGATCGACAGATCCGGCGTCGACACGCCACGCCCGGCATAGTCGGCGATCTCAGCCGAATTGATGAAGTCGACGATCGCGTCGGAGGTGCGGAAATCGCTGATCATGCGGTCGAAGCGGCCTTCGCCGCGTCGCGCCGCGACAGCGCCGCGCAGCATGGGCGCGATGGAAGCCGGCATCGCCAGCCTTGCCGGCAATGCTGCCTTTGCCGCCTTGGGCTTGGCATGCTTGGCCACATAGTCTTCGGCGACGTTCACATAGTGGATCATCCGGTCGTAGGCCTGCCTGGCATCGTCGCCGAAGGTGAAGATGCCGTGCTTGTCGAGGATCAGGCCTTCTACCGTTGGGTCGGCGTCGAAGACATCGGCCGCCGCCTTGGCGAGATCGAAGCCCGGCATGATGTAGGGCACGTAGCCCATTTTTGCTCCGAACACCTTTGCCACCAGCGGCTTGCTGTCTTCCTGGTCGACAATGGCCAGGATGGCGGTCGAGTGGGTGTGATCGACGAACTTGTGCGGCAGGAAGGCATGCAGCAGCGTCTCGACCGAGGGGTTGGGCGAGGCGGGGTCGATCAGGTTTGCCCGCTGCAGCGCGACCATGTCCTCGTCGGAAAGCCTGTCCAGCTTGCGCGCCTTGAGCAGCGCGCCCATCTTGACGGCGGGCAGGCCCTGCGGCTCGATGACGGCCATGTCCCAGCCGCTGCCCTTGACGCACAGCACGTCCCACTCGTCGCCGACGAGGTCGGTCGCCTTGATCTTGCAGGAGGTGTTGCCGCCGCCATGCAGGACCAGCTGTGGCACGCCGCCTAGAAGCCGCGTCGTGTAGACACGCAAGGCGAGGTCGCGGCCGACGCCCTTCTTCGCATAGTCGGCAACGAGTTTTTCGGCCGCGTCGTCGTTCCACAGGTTCTTCATGTTCGCTTCGTCCAGTTGCTGTCTTTAGGTGGTGAAACAGGAATGCCGCGACGCCTTGATGACAATGCGTCGGCAAAGGGTTTATTTTCAGGATGCCTTTTCTGCTGACGCTCCGGCATGATCGAGCAGCCGTTGCGCCATATGCGCGCCGACCACCAGATGCGTGCAAAGGCCGCCGGCGATGGCTGCGAGCAGCGGCTCGAACTTGCTGTCCTCCTGCACGACCATCAGCCGCTTCCCGATGACGCGCAGCGAAGCAAGCCCCGCCGAGATGACCCGCCGGTTGTAGCTGCAGTCGAGCAACTCGCCACCGGCATCGATGATCTGCCCGGCGATGACACCGGCCGCACCTTCCTTGCGCAGTGCCGCCATCTCGGCTGCCGTCAGCGCGCCACACTTCACCAGATGGCTGTCGGCATCGACCGCGCCGATGGAGTAGAGCGCAAGATCGCAGTCGCTGATCCCAGCAAGCTGGTCGCGGATCACCGGCTCGGCGCGCAGGCCTTGCGCCAGTGCCTCGGTCGATAGCACCAGGGGTGCGTAGAAGTTGAGGCCCTTGGCGTTGAGCCGACGCGCGATTTCCATCGTGCACTGGTCGGGCCGGTAGGAGTAGGGCGCGCCGAGATTGCCGCAGAGCTGCACCACGGTGACGTCCTGCAGGTCGGCATAGGACATGATGTCGGCGATGGTGTAGACGGTGCGGCCCCAGGCAACGCCGATGCGGTCGCCTTTCCTGACGAGTTCCAGGAACACGCTTGCCGCCAGCACCGCGATATCGGTCGACGGGTCGGCGAGATAGGCGTTTTCAGGCGCGATCCAGACGGCGTCGAGCTTCAGGGCGTCTTCCAGCCTGCGCGCCATGACGTCGTCGGTGAAGAGCTGCGTCGAGGTCGAGATGTTGACGATGCCAGTCTCGCGCGCCTTGCGCAGATACATGGCGACGGAGGCGCGCGAAATGTTGAGCTGATTGGCCACTTCGTCCTGCCGAAGCCCATGGGCATAGTAAAGCCAGGCCGCCTTGTGAATGAGCTGTTCTGCCGGTCGGATCGCCATGCCACCTCCTTGGCTGACAATAGTCACGGCTCTCGACAAAAGTCAAATTTGGATCGACAGGAAGCGATCTTCTGCCGCCGCGGCTCGATGGAGATCACCATTCCAGCAAGTCGCCGCAGCATAGCATTTTCAGCCATCCAGGGGGATAGCGTGACGACGAACCTGGGGTTAGAAAGCTCGAAAAGACTTTGGGGAGGATGGGATGGCCAATCCCTACGAACAGGATCTAGACAGGAACGCCGCCAACCACCAGCCGTTGACGCCGCTCACCTATCTGGAGCGCGCGGCTAAAACCTATCCCGACCATATTGCCATCATTCACGGCAGGCAGCGCATCAGCTACCGCGCCTTCTGGCGCCGCTCCCTGAAGCTCGCCTCGGCGCTGCACAGGCACGGCATCGGCAAGGGCGATACGGTGACGGTCATGCTGTCGAACACGCCGCCGATGCTGGAGGCGCATTTCGGCGTGCCGATGACCAAGGCCGTGCTGCATTCGCTCAACACGCGCCTCGATGCCGCGGTCATCGCCTTCCAGCTCGACCACGCCGAGACCAAGGTGCTGATCGTCGACCGCGAGTTTTCCGGGGTCGTGCGAGAAGCGCTCGGTCTGGCCAAGGTCAAGCCGCTGGTCATCGACTACGACGATCCCGATTACGCCGCTGATGCGCCCTACCCGAAAGGCGAGCGGGTCGGCACGGTGGACTACGAGGCCTTTGTCGCCAATGGCGACGAGGAGTTCGCCTGGTCGATGCCCGACGACGAATGGGATGCCATCTCGCTCAACTACACGTCGGGCACGACAGGCAATCCCAAGGGCGTCGTCTATCACCACCGTGGTGCTGCCCTGATGGCCTACACCAACACCATCCATGCCGGCATGGCCAAGCACGCCGTCTATCTCTGGACCTTGCCGATGTTCCACTGCAATGGCTGGTGTTTTCCCTGGACGCTGGCCGTCCAGGCCGGCACGCATGTCTGCCTGCGCTGGGTGCGGCCGAAGCCGATCTACGACGCCATTGCCGACCATGGCGTCACGCATCTGTGCGGGGCGCCGGTCGTCATGTCGGTGCTGATCAACGCCAGGGATGAGGACAAGCGCGCGTTTGCGCAGACGGTCACCTTCAACACGGCTGCCGCGCCGCCGCCCGAAGCCGTGCTGTCGGGCATGGCCGATGCCGGCTTCGCCGTCACCCATCTCTACGGGTTGACCGAGACCTACGGTCCGGCTGTCGTCAACGAATGGCATAATGGCTGGGACGCACTCGACAAAGGGGCGAGGGCGGGCAAGAAGGCACGGCAGGGCGTGCGCTATGCCGCGCTCGAAGGCCTGACGGTGATGGATCCCGAAACCATGGCTGAAACGCCCGCCGACGGCGAAACCATCGGCGAGGTCATGTTCCGCGGCAACATCGTCATGAAGGGTTACCTGAAGAACCGCAAGGCAACGGACGAGGCTTTCGCCGGCGGCTGGTTCCACTCGGGCGATCTCGGCGTCATGCATCCCGACGGCTACATCCAGCTCAAGGACCGCTCGAAGGACATCATCATCTCCGGTGGCGAGAACATTTCCTCGATCGAGGTCGAGGACGCGCTCTACAAGCATCCCGCCGTGACCTCCTGCGGCGTCGTCGCACGCCATGACGACAAGTGGGGCGAGGTGCCTGTCGCCTATGTCGAGCTGAAGCCGGGCAAGGAGGCGAGCGAGGCCGAGATGATCGAGCACTGCCGGATGTTGCTCGCCCGCTTCAAGGTGCCAAAGGCGGTGATCTTCGCCGAAATACCGAAGACCTCGACCGGCAAGATCCAGAAATTCCGGCTGCGGGAAATGGCCAAGCTCGCCTGAGCCCTCCGTGGGCCTTTTCGAGAGAATTATTTTCAGAGGCCCGCATCCTGGGGGCGTCTTGTGACGTCTATGGGATGTCACCATTTGTCACCTATCGTACGCGTACGTCGAATCCGTGTTGACAGAGTGCCCCTTTCGATTTACGAGTGATGAAAATCGAAATTCGTCACTCGTTATTTGACAGAGAGCTATGTCCGAAGCCGCCAACATCGTCGCCGACGTCGCCCGCCAGGAAAATGTGACGCGCATTCTCGATTGCGCCGAGCGCCTGTTCCGGCACTATGGCTACGGCAAGACCAATGTCGCCGACATTGCCCGCGAACTCGGCATGTCGCCGGCCAACATCTATCGTTTCTTTGCCTCCAAGGTCGAAATCCACCAGGCCGTCTGTGGCCGGATGCTCGGCGCCAGCTACAAGATGGCCTACGAGATCATGCACCTGCCGATCAGCGCCGAGGAGCGGCTGCGGCGTTACGTGCATGCGCAGTACAAGATGACGATGGAGGTCATGCTCGACGACCAGAAGGTCCACGAGATGGTCATCGTCGCCCTCGAGCGCGACTGGGGCGTCATCGACAAGCATGTCGACAGCATCCACGATCTCTTCGCCGAGGTAATCCGCGAGGGCATCGAGGCCGGCGAGTTCAGGAAACAGGACCCGGTGACCGCATCGCGCTGTTTCGGTGCCGCCACCGTCATCCTGTGCCATCCGCAGATGGTGGCGCAGTGCCTCGCCAAGACCAATCGGGCGATGCCCGACGAGCTCATCGATTACGCCATCAGAGCCTTGAAATAGCCGCCGCCAGCCGGTGCCGGTGTCGACAGTCCGCCTCCAGTCGGGAGTATCAAGATGTTTTTGCCCAGTTCCATCCTTCGCAAGCTTCCAGCCGCCGGCCTGATCATCGCATCGCTTGGGCTTGCCGGCTGCTCGCAGGAAAAGGCGGAGGTGAAGGACATCATCCGCCCGGTCAAGGTCGTCGAGATCGCGAAGGCGCATGACACCCGCACGCTGTCCTATTCCGGATCGGTGCGCGCCCGCACCGAGAGCACACTGGGGTTCCGGGTCAACGGCAAGATCACCGAGCGTCTCGTCGACATCGGCCAGCACGTGGCGCCTGGCGATGTGCTCGCCCGCATCGATCCCTCAGACTATGACCTGTCGGTCAAGAGCGCGCAGGCCGCGCTGGATGCCTCAGAACGTCAGGTCGAGACCGTCGAACTCGCCCGCAAGCGCGCCGAGCAGCTTTTCGCCAAGAACTTCGCGCCGAAATCGCAGCTCGAACAGGCGACGCTGACCTTTGACCAGGCCGTCGCCACGCGCGACTCCGCCCGCTCGACGCTTGCCCAGGCCAGAAACCAGGTCGGCTATACCGACCTCAAGGCCGACAGGGACGGCATCGTCACGGCGGTCAACGCCGATGTCGGCCAGGTGGTTGGCTCGGGCACGCCGGTGATCACCGTCGCGGTCGATGGCGAAAAGGAAGTGCTGATCGCGGTTCCGGAAATGGAGATCGCGCAGTTCAAACCGGGCAAGGACGTCAAGGCGGGCTTCTGGTCCGATGCCGCTCTGGCGCTCGACGGCAAGGTCCGCGAGGTCGCCGGCAGCGCCGATCCGCAGTCGCGCACTTTTGCCGTCCGCGTCAGCCTGCCCAACGACCCGCGCGTGCTGCTCGGCATGACCGCCAATATCGAGGCGTCGGCAGCCAACGAAAAGCAGCTCGTCTCTATCCCGCTGAGCGCGCTCGCCGAGAAAGACAGCCAGTCGATCGTCTGGACGGTCGATCGCGGCGCCGACACGGTTCATGCCCGTCCAGTCAAGGTCGCCGAGTTCGCCGCCGACGGCGTGCGCGTGGCGGAGGGATTGAAACCGGGCGATATCGTGGTCGCCGCCGGTACGCAGTTCATGACCGAGGACCTGAAGGTGAAACTCGCCGGCGGCGTCACACAGCAGTCCGCCTCGGCCGAAGGCGAGGACGCCAGCAAGCTGCGCTGACGACAGACAGATCGGCCGCGCGTTCCCGCGGCCGCAGGTTTCCGGGCGGCGTGCCCGAAGGTCGAGACGTCAAGGCCGATGTACCCCCGCATCGATCCTCGCGTCCCACCGCGATGAGTGTCTCTCCGCTCGAAGAGCGACGCCGCCCGGAAACCAGTATCGAACGCAGATGATTTCGTTTCGCGCGCCGCGCTTCTTCGAAGCACCTTCCTCGAAGCACAAGGGCGCCGGCAACCAAGCAAAGTGGACCAGCACCGATGACGACCTCCACTGAAGAAAAGCGGCCCTTCAATCTCTCTCGTTGGGCAATTGGCCATCCCTCCATTGCGCGCTTCCTGTTCGGGCTGATCATCATCGCCGGCGCGCTCGGCCTGATGCGCATGGGCCAGAAGGAGGATCCCGATTTCACCTTCCGCGTCATGGTCGTGCAGGCGATCTGGCCGGGCTCCTCGATCCAGGAGATGGAAGACCAGGTCGTCAACAAGATCGAGCGCAAATTGCAGGAGACGCCGCATCTCGACTTCGTGCGCTCCTTCACCCGCGCCGGCAGCGCCATCATCACCGTCCAGATCAAGGGCGACACCAACGCCGCTGAAGTGACGGATGCCTTCTATCAGGTGCGCAAGAAGGTCGGCGACATCCAGGGCGACCTGCCACAGGGCCTGCTCGGCCCCTATTTCAACGACGAGTTCGGCGACACCTTCATCACGCTGCATTCGATCAGCGGCGACGGCTTCTCCTATCCGGAGCTGAAGAAGTTCGCCATCCAGGCGCGCGACATGCTGTTGACGACATCAGGCGTCGAAAAGGCCGTCATCATCGGCGACCAGCCGGAAAAACTCTATATCGACGTCTCGTCCAAGGCGCTGGCCGAACGCGGCCTGACGCTGACCGACCTGCAGAACGCGATCAAGGGCCAGAACAACGTCGATCCAGCCGGCTCCGTCGATACCGGCGTCAATTCGGTGCGCATCTCCGTCGAAGGCGACGTCGCCAAGGCCGCCGACATCAGGGAATTGCGCCTGCGCGCCGGCGGCCAGGTGACCCGGCTGGGCGACATCGCCACCGTCACTTCGGGGCTGGAAGATCCCTTCCAGCGCAAATACCGCTTCAATGGCCACGACAGCGTGCAGCTTGGCGTCGTCATGGCCAAGGGTTTTAAAGTCACCGATGTCGGCAAGGATGTCGAGGCGACCTACAAGCACTTCGAGGAAGCGCTGCCCTATGGCGTTTCGGTCGACCAGATTTCCGACCAGCCGGGCGTCGTCACGGACGCGGTCGCCGAATTCATGCATGCGCTCGGCGAGGCGCTGCTGATCGTGCTCGTCGTCTCGTTCCTGTCGATCGGCTGGCGCTCGGGCCTGGTGATCGCCATCGCCATACCGCTGGTGCTCGCCGCCACATTCGCCATCATGTATGAAATCGGCATCGACCTGCAGCGCATTTCGCTGGGCGCGCTGATCATCGCGCTCGGCTTGCTCGTCGACGACGCCATGATCGTCGTCGAGATGATGGAGCGGAAGCTCGAGGAGGGGTTGGTCAAGATCGAGGCGGCGAGCTTCGCCTATTCCTCGACCGCCTTCCCGATGCTGACCGGCACGCTGATCACCACCGCCGGCTTCATCCCGGTCGGCTTCGCCGCCTCGACGGCTGGCGAATATGTGCGCACCCTGTTCTATGTCGTCGGCATCGCGCTGATCGTGTCGTGGTTCGTGGCGGTCTATTTCACGCCGTGGCTGGGGCATATGATCCTCAAGCAGCGCAAGCATGCCGGCACCCACCACGACGCCTTCGACACGCGTTTCTATCGCCGGCTTCGCTCGACCGTCGGCTGGGCGGTGCGTCACCGCATCATCGTGCTGGTGATGACGCTGGTGACTTTCGGCACCAGCCTGTGGGCCTTCCAGTTCATTCCGCAGAACTTCTTCCCGCAATCGTCGCGGCCCGAAATCCTCGTCGACCTCTGGCTGCCGGAAGGCACCTCGATCAAGGAAGTCGAGACGCAGGCCAAGGCCCTGGAAGCCAAGATGATGGACGACAAGGACAAGCGTTTCATCGCCACCTATATCGGCGAGGGCGCCCCGCGCTTCTTCCTGCCGCTCGACCAGCAACTGCGCAACCCGAATTTCGCCCAGATGCTTGTCATGGCCAATGACGAGCCGGCCCGCGAGCGGCTGATCGTCAAGCTGCGCACGGTTCTGGCGCAGGATTTCCCGTCGATCCGTGCCAAGGTCGACCGCCTGTTCCTCGGACCGCCGACCGGCTGGCCCGTGCAGATGCGCGTCATGGGTCCGGATCGTCAGGAGGTGCGCCGCATCGCCGACCAGGTGAAGGCGAAGTTCCGCGAGGATCCGCTGCTTGGCGCCGTCCATGACGACTGGCTGGAGCCGGTGCCTGCGATGAAGCTGGTCATCGATCAGGATCGCGCCCGTGCGCTCGGCGTCACCTCGCAGCGCATCCGCCAGATGCTGCAGGCCGCGATGTCCGGCGCGCCGCTCGACGATTTCCGTGACGGCGAGGAGACGGTGTCCATCGTCGCCCGCGAGCCGGATGCCAGCCGCAGCCTGCTGTCCTCGGTCGACTCGGTCTATATCCCGACCGATTTCGGCGGCTTCGTTCCGCTGTCGCAGGTCGCCAAGGTCATGCCTGTGCTGGAGCAAGGCATAGAGTGGCGCCGCGACCGCCTGCCGACCATCTCGGTGCGCGCCACATTGCCCGACGGCGTGCAGTCCAACGACGTCGTCACCAAGATGTACAAGGACATGCAGGGTCTGCGCGACGGCCTGGCGCCCGGTTACAAGATCGAGATTCAGGGCGGGGCCGAGGATTCGGCTGAAAGCCAGGCTTCGATTGCCGCCAAGGCGCCGATCATGCTGGCCGTCATCGTCGTGCTGCTGATGATCCAGCTGCAGAACTTCGGCAAGGCGATGCTGGTGCTGGCGACGGGCCCGCTCGGCATCATCGGTGCTGCCGCCGCTCTGCTGATCAGCGGCGCGCCATTCGGCTTCGTCGCCATCCTCGGCGTTATCGCGCTGCTCGGCATCATCATGCGCAACTCGATCATCCTGGTCGACCAGATCGACCAGGACATCGCCAGGGGCATGGACCGTTCCGAAGCGATCATCGGCTCGGCGGTGCGCCGCTTCAGGCCGATCGTACTGACGGCGATGACCGCGGTGCTGGCACTGATCCCGATCTCGCGTGCCGTGTTCTGGGGGCCGCTCGCCTATGCCATGATGGGCGGCATTCTGGTCGCGACCGTGCTCACCATCCTGGTGCTGCCGGCGGGCTATGCGCTCTTCTTCGGCCGCGAGCCGAAGAAGGTGAAGACCGACGAGCAGGCCCCTGAGCCAGGAGAGATCGAAGGCATCGAACGGCCGCAATTGGCTTTGGCGGCGGAATAAGAAAAAAACCGGCCGGTCGATTTGCGACCGGCCGGTTTTCCTTGATGCAGCAGCTTGGGCCGCCTTGGCGGTCAGATCATCAGATGACGAATACCCAATTGGCGATGAGCATGACCGCCACGCCGGCGACCAGCGTCAGATAGGGCAGCATGCCCGCCTTCTTGACCGAGAGGTCGGCTCCCGCCATGCCGAGGTCGGCCAGCATGTGGTCCGGGAATTTGCCCTTGTCCTGGATGTAGTGGCGGAAGCAGAACACCGGGATGATCAGCGCCGCGGTGATCAGGCCGGCCCACAGGGCCATCGGGTTCCACACCTTGGCGCCTGCGCCCATGAAGATGGCGTTGACATAGGCGAAGATCGCCCCGATCCCCAAGAGCCAGCTAGGCGCCTTCCACGGCCGTACGATATGGCCGTTGTCGATGCGGTGGATCCAGCCGGCATTGAGGTTGAGGAAGTTGAAGATGATGTAGCCGCAGTTCGACACGGCGAGGATGAAGAAGAAGCTCGTCGCGTCGGCCGAGGCGATCGCCAGAACCGCCAGGTTGAAGCAGAGGTCAGTCCACATGGCCCGCGTCGGCGCGCCGTGTTCGTTGACGTGGCTGAGATAGCGCGGCAGCCAGCCGTCGACCGAGCCCTGGTAGAGCGTGCGCGAGGAGCCGGCCATCGCCGTCATGATGCACAGCACCAGCGCCAGGATCATCAGCATGACAAGCAGGCTGTGGATAATCTTGCCGCCGCCGACCATGCCGGCCAGCGCGTCGGCCACGCCTGAGCCGTCGACGATCGGCGTTGCCAGCATGCCGTTCAGGCCCAGCACGCCCTGGAAGGTGAAGGGCACCAGGATGAACAAAAGCATGCAGAGCAGGCCGGAATAGAAGATGGCCTTGAACGTATCGGTGCCGGGGTTCTTGAACTCCGACGTGTAGCAGACGGCCGTCTCAAACCCATAGGTCGACCAGGCGGCGATGAACATGCCGCCGAGCGCCAATGTCCAGCCGGCGATGTTCCAGGAGCCGGGCTCGGGTGCGTAGGCAGCCGCCAGCGGCACCAGCGGCGAGAAGTTCGCCCAGTCGATCTGACCGGTGAAGATCGGCACAACGCCGACAATCAGCATCGGGATAATGACCAGCAGGCCGATATATTTCTGCACGCTGGCGGTGCCCAGGATGCCGCGATGCTGGATCGAGAAAATGATCAGCATCAGCACCGCGCCGATGAAAAAAGTGGCGTTGAGCGTGAACGAGACCGGGCCCAGCGTGTGGCTCCACAGCGTCCAGTTACGGATGGCCGGCGTCGCGGCGGCGGTCACCGCGGTGATGGCGTCTGCGGGAACCGTTCCGGCATGCGCGGCGATGTAGGCCACCACCTCGGGCGAGGTGTCGGTGAAGATCGGCACCGGCGCCAGCGCGTTGAGGATATAGGCGGCGGCGATCGAGCAGCCGAGCGACAGCACCGGCGACCAGGCGAACCAGTTGCACCACACCGACAGCGGCGCGATGAACTTAGAGTAGCGCAGCCACGCCGTGGCGCCGTAGATCGAGGCGCCGCCGGACTTGTTCGGAAACAGGCCGGCGATTTCGGCATAGGTAAAGGACTGCAGGAAGCCCATGATCATGGACACCGTCCAGATCAGGAAGGCCAGCTTTCCCGTCGTGCCGGCAATGCCGCCGATCGAGAACAGGACCAGCGCCGGAACGCCGCTCGCCACCCAGAAGGCGCCGCGCCAGTCGATATGCCTGAGCAGCTTGCTTTCGGCAGGCTGGTCCAGGACCGTACTTATCGTGCTCATGTCGATGAGTTCCCCTTTTTCGATGTTCCCCGCCAGCGATGCCTCGGCTACGCGAAGCTTGCTCCCCGGCTAATGACCGTTCCGGCCGCAGTGTTTCCACTCAGTCGTATTTTTTTCTTAAGAGTGAAGATTGATCCGGCGCGCCGTCACGTCAAGCGATTTGTGAAACCGTGCACATCACGCTTGCGCGCGCGGATGACAAAGCGTCCGATTGGGTGACCGGCGGGCGCTTTGCGAACCCAAAAGGGCAGGTCAGGAGCGTGGTTTGGTCTTTTGCGGATCGTAGTGGGCAAAGGTGACGACCCGCGCCGGCAGCCGCTTGGCATGGCCGTCGAGCTTGCCGATCTCGACCTCCGTGCCGATGGCGGCATGGGTGACGTCGAGCCGCGCCAGCGCGATGTTCTTGTTCAGCACCGGCGAACGCATGCCCGAGGTGACGACGCCGATCTGGGCCCGGCCGACATGGACGCAGTCGCCATGGCCGACGGCGACATTGGCGTCGATGTCGAGGCCGACCAGCTTGGTCTGCGCATGGTCCTTGCGCCGGATCAGCGCCTCGCGGCCGATGAAATCGTCGGTCTTGCTCTTCAGCGGCACGGTAAAGCCGATGCCGGCCTCGAACGGATCGGTCTGGTCGGAAAATTCATAGCCGGCGAAGATCAGCCCGGCCTCGATGCGCACCATGTCTAGCGCCTGCAGACCCATCGGCTTCAGCCCATGCGGCTGGCCGGCTTCCCAGATGGCGTCGAACACCTTTTCGGCGTCGCGCGGATGGCACCAGACCTCGTAGCCGAGTTCGCCGGTATAGCCGGTGCGCGAGACGACGATGGGAATGCCATTGCCGCCACCGATCCTGGCGACGGCGAAGCGGAACCATTCGAGTTCCTCGATCGAGGGCTGCAGCGGCGAGGTCCAGATCACCTGTTTCAGGATGTCGCGGCTCTTTGGCCCTTGCACGGCGATGTTGTGCATCTGGTCCGTGGACGAGCGCACCAGCACGTTGAGGCCGAGCTTTGTCGCCGTCTCGCGCAGCCATTCGCCGGACAGGTCGTCGCCGCCGACCCAGCGGAAATTGTCCTTGCCGAGCCTGAGCAGCGTGCCGTCGTCGATCATGCCGCCATGCTCGTAGCACATGGCGGAGTAGACGACCTGGCCGACGCCGAGTTTCTTGACGTCGCGCGTCAGCGTGTATTGCAGCAGCGCCTCGGCATCCGGGCCGGTGACCTCGAATTTGCGCAGCGGCGACAGGTCCATGATCACCGCGTCCTGCCGGCAGGCCCAGTATTCGGCGATGGCCCCTTCCTTGGCGAAGGAATTGGCCAGCCAATAGCCCCTGTACTCGACGAAGTCGCGTGTGTGCTTGGCAAAGCTCTGGTGAAAGGCTGTCTCGCGGGTCATTTTCGGTTCCGAATCGGGCGTCATGCGTCTGGCGATCGCTCGCGAGAATTTGTGCTGGCCGGAATAGGTCCGCACGTGGATGTCGGTCAGGTCCCAGCCATTGGCCGGTGTCGTGTCGTCGGGACAGGCGGAGGAAACGCAGACGATGTCGGTCAGCGCCCTGAGCAGGACATAGTCGCCGGCGCGCGACCATGGCTCGTCCGACACCATGACGCCATGGGCGTCAATCGCCGTGTTGAAGAAGAAGTTGATCGCCATCCAGCCGGCGCGGGGATTGACGCCCTTGCCGGTGAGCGCGCGGTTGAAATTCTCCGAGCAGTTGGTGTGGCCGGGATAGCCGATGTCGTCGTAATACTTCGCCGCACAGGCGAGCGCGAAGGCGTCGTGCCGGCCGCACGTGTCCTGCACCACCTCGACCAGCGGCTCCATGTCCTGGTCGTAATATTTCGAATGCAGGCCGGGCATCGGATAGCTCGCGCCCATCAGCGTGCGCGTCGTCGTGACGTCGAGCGGATGGTCGAGCCCCTTGTCGAGCTTGCGCGCCGAAAAACACTGGAAGTCGGTGCACTGGCGCCCGTCGACATCGATGATCTGCAGATAGTCGCCCGCCTTGACGAAATAGGATTCGGCCGTCGCCGAATGGACGCGCAGATCAAGCACCGGATCGGCCAGCGGATCGGCAAGCCGGGATTTTGTTTTCAGGCGGATCGTGTTGCGCCGCACGATGACGCTGAGCGGCGTCGCCGTGTCGTGGCCGTCGACCAGCATTGGCCCGCCGGGCGCGGCAATGACCATCGAGCCATCGCGCGCGATCGCGAATGCCTGTTCCGTACCAGCCGGCGCGGCGGCGCCGAACACACGCACCGCCTTGGGCTGATCGAGTTGTACCTGCCGGCGCTCAAGGCCGCGGCGCAGCGATGCGATGCTGTCATCGCCCTCGGCGAGCAACGCCTTGATGCCGGCGGCATTGCTGTTGGATTTCTCGCCGAGAATGCCGGGGTCGGTGACGCCCGACGTGTCCCAGGCCAGCAACTCGCAGGCCTGGCCACCCTCGGCATTGCGCACCGTGACCGTATCGCCGGCCTCGACCTCGATCAGCACCGCCCCATTGCCCTGTACGGTATAGCGCTCCATGCCGGCCGGCAGCGCGATCTGGCCGGGCCTCAGGATGAGGCTGGGCCTGGGCGGTCCGGCAGTGACAGCGGGGTAGGGCGACTGGCTCATCTCAGCTTGCGGTTCGAGAAACTAGTTTGCCTGTGTGTAAAATTATTTTCGCTGAGAGAATAGCAGGGTGGTCGCTTTTGGCAAGGCGCCGCCTGATCTTCCCTTCTCCCCTTGTGGGAGAAGGTGGCCTCGCGAAGCGAGGTCGGATGAGGGGTGTTCCAGGGAACGCAAACGTCTCACTCCGCTGGAACACCCCTCATCCGTCTCGGCGCTATCGCGCCGATCCACCTTCCCCCACAAGGGGGGAAGGAAGGGGGCGTCGCCGCTACGCCAATTCCTCGGGATGCCCGATCTCGACGCCATACTCCGCGGCCGAGTCCAGAATGGTGTGCCACAGGCTCTCGGCAAAGGTCGCGAACACCAGCAGATTGAACACCGCCTGTCCGTCGCGATCCGCGCCGCGCCACAGTGTGACGCTGGTGTGGTCCATCGACGTGGCTGCCGCCGCGCCTACGCCAAAAACATCGGGGTGCAGGTCGATCGACGACAGCTTGGCCAGCATGGTCCGCGCCTTGGCGCCGGAGATGCTGATCAACACCCGCGCATGCGACTGGTCGGAAAGCGAGGCCGAGCCGGTAAAGCCGGGCGCAAGGGCCTCGATCGAATGCTTGCCGCCTGTCGACAGGGCAAGGAACTGATCCGGCCCCGACCAGATCAACGTGGCATCCGCCGCGCCGACCGCGTTCGGCGTTTCCGGAGCAGCAACGCCAAAGCGAGCCTTGGCCGCCTCGGCCATCTCAGCCGCCTTGCCACGCCGCGCCATTACCTGGACTAGGTCGAAATTGCGGATCTCGGTCAGCGACACGCCGGCATCGCCGCTCGCCCCATTAGGCCCGGCAACGAGTGCGCGATCAAGCGGGCTGCGGGTCTCCCAGGAAAACTCAGCCACGCTGGCGCCCTCCATCCGGATCGTAGAAGACGGGATTGCAAATCTCGACGTCATAGTCTTCGCCGCGCAACGGATCGTGCGCATGCACGATCTCGCCGATACGCTCACGGCCGCGCTCGACAAGGGCAAGCCCGATCCAGTGGTCTGATGTCGGCGAGAAGCAGACCGAGGTGACATAGCCCTGGTCGTTATCAGGCCCGGGCGTCTGCCCCTTCGGAATGATGTGCGCGCCGGAGCGTAGCCGTCGCGCCTTGTCGGTCGGCTTGATGCCAACGACCACCTGCCGGTCCGCTGCAATCAGCGCCTCGCGTCCGGCCATGACGCGGCCAATGAAATCCTTTTTGGTCGACATCATCTTGCCGAGGCCAAGATCGGCCGCGGTTGTCGTGCCGGAGAGCTCCGGTCCGGCGACATGGCCCTTTTCGATGCGCATGACGCCGAGCGCCTCGGTGCCGTAAGGCGTCACACCGAACGGATGGCCCGCAATCATCAGATTGCGGGCCATCGCCTCGCCGTAGCGTGCCGGCACCGAAATCTCGAACGCCATTTCGCCGGAGAAGGAGATGCGGAACAGCCGCGCCTTGACGCCGCCGCGCAACGCGACTTCGCGCGCGCCCATGAAAGGGAAACCTTCGTTGGAGAGGTCTTCCGAAGGATCGACGATCTCTTTCAACAGGTCGCGGGTCTTGGGTCCGGCAATGGAGAATTGCGCCCACTGGTCGGAGACCGAGGTCAGCTGGACATCGAGTTCCGGAAACAGCACCTGCCGGCAGAACTCGAGATGCTGCATCACCAGCCCGGCCTTGGCGGTCGTGGTGGTCAGGAAATAATGGTCCTCGGCCAGCCGCGACGTGGTGCCGTCATCATAGACGATGCCGTCCTCGCGCAGCATCAGCCCATAGCGCGCCTTGCCGACGGCAAGATTGGAGAAGGTGTTGATGTAGACGCGGTCGAGGAAGGCGCCGGCGTCCGCGCCATGCACGTCGATCTTGCCCAGCGTCGAGACATCGCAGAAGCCGACGCCGCCGCGCACCGCCTTGACCTCGCGGGTCACCGATTCCAGCCAGTCCTTCTCGCCGGCGCGCGGATACCACTGTGCCCGTTTCCATAAACCGGTGTCGACGAAGATCGCACCCTGCTCGGCGGCCCAGTGATGCGACGGCGTCAGCCGTGTCGCGTGAAAAGTCTCGTCGCGGTGATGGCCGGCGAAGGCGCCGATGGCCACCGGCACGTAAGGCGGCCGGTAGATCGTGGTGCCCGTCTCGGGAATGGATTTGCCCGTGACCGCCGCCATGATGGCGAGGCCGGCGACATTCGAGGTCTTGCCCTGGTCGGTCGCCATGCCAAGCGTGGTGTAGCGCTTCAGGTGCTCGACCGATTCAAAACCCTCACGCTGCGCCAACTCGATGTCGGATGCGGTGACGTCATGCTGCTGGTCGACGAAGGCTTTGCCTTTGCCTGCGACATGCCACAGCGGCGTCAGCGAAAAGGCCTCGTCATCGGCCACCGGCGTGGAGCCTGACCCATTGCCATGTCCGGCATCGCGTGCCGCCGTCACGCCCGCCGCAAAACCTTCGCGCAGGCAGGCGCCAAGTCCGAAGGCACCGTTTGCGGCACCCGCTGCGACCATGCCGGGCGGTGCGCCGTCAGGCACGAAGGCGGCGATGTCGTCGCGCCATTTCGGCCGGCCGCGATGGTAGGAGGTGAGCCCAACGGTCGGGTTCCAGCCACCGGACACGGCAAGCCCGTCGGCTTCCACTTCGGCGCGCGCGCCGCCGGTGAGCGAGACCGAAATCTTGCGCACGCCATTCTTGCCGCCATCGATGCCGCTGACGGAGCCATGCAGAACGGGAAAGCCGCCCTTGCTTGCAAGCGAGCGATGCGCCGGCGAAATCTCCGCGCGCGCGTCGATCACGGCCGCCACTTGCAAGCCGGCACCGAGTGCGGTCTCCACCGTGCGCCAGCCATCCTCGTTGTTGGTGAACAGCGCCATGCGCTTGGCCGGGGCCGCCGCGTAACGTGCGATATAGCTGCGCATGGCGGACGCCATCATCACGCCTGGCGCGTCGTTGCCGGCAAAGACGATCGGCCGTTCGAGCGCGCCTGCGGCGACGACGCAGCGCTTGGCCACGATCCGCCACAGACGCTGCCGCACCTGATGCTCGGGCGGCGAGGGCACGTGGTCGTTGACGCGCTCGATCGCGCCATAGGTGCCGCCGTCATAGACGCCGAACAGCGTCGTGCGCGTCATTATGCGCACGTCAGGCAGAGATCCAAGTTCAGCCAGCGTCCGTGAAAGCCATTCGGCCGCCGGCATGCCGTCGATCGTGCCGCCATCGGCAATCAGGCGGCCGCCGGGGGTAAAATCCTCCTCGCACAGGATGACGCGCGCACCCGTGCGGCCTGCGGCCAATGCGGCCGCGAGGCCGGTCGGGCCCGAGCCGGCGATCAGCACATCGTAATGCGCCCACGCCTTGTCGTAGTAGTCCGGATCGGCGATGCCCGCCGCGCGGCCAAGGCCGGCAGCGCGTCGGATCGCCGGCTCGTAGATCGCTTCCCAGAACTTCGCGGGCCACATGAAGGTCTTGTAGTAGAAGCCGGCGACGAAGATCGGCGCGAACAACTGGTTGACCGACATGACGTCGAAATTGAGCGACGGCCAGCGGTTTTGGCTGGCGGCCTCAAGACCTTCATAGAGTTCGGCCGTCGTCGCCTTGGTGTTCGGCTCGCGCCGCGCGCCGCTGCGCAGTTCGATCAACGCGTTGGGCTCTTCCGACCCCGCCGTCAGGATGCCGCGCGGGCGGTGATACTTGAACGAGCGGCCGACCAGCTTGACGCCGTTGGCAACCAGTGCCGAGGCAAGCGTGTCGCCTTTGAAACCGGAGTAGCTCTTGCCGTCGAAGCGAAAGTTCAGCGGCGCCGAGCGGTCGATCAGGCCGCCGGAAGAGAGGCGATGAGAGGTCATGGTGTCCGGCCTCTCATT
This sequence comes from Mesorhizobium sp. M8A.F.Ca.ET.218.01.1.1, assembly GCF_004791165.1. Taxonomy (GTDB): domain Bacteria; phylum Pseudomonadota; class Alphaproteobacteria; order Rhizobiales; family Rhizobiaceae; genus Mesorhizobium. The sequence goes on from NZ_SRUZ01000005.1 coordinate 343,164, forward strand.
TCATGGCGAAGGGCGGCGCCGACGTTAGCAAAATTGCTCATTTCGCCACCTGCCTCGCGCCAGCGCCGGCAGCAGCCTCTACCCCGGAAATCTCGTGCGTCAGCGTGTTGCGGGTGACCTTCAGCCAGGCCCGGCAGCCGCCGCCGTGATACCAGTTCTCGTCCATCACGCCAGCGATATTGTCGCGCAGATAGACATAGTCATAGACGGCGTCCTCGCCGGCGTCGGCCGCCGGCCGCACCGGCTTGGCGTCGCCGAGATAAGTGAATTCGCCGAGTTCGCGTTCGCCGCAGAAGGGACAGATAATGCGCATGGTTCCAGCCGCCTTCAGTGCAGGTTCGGTTGGGCGCCTTGGCCCTTTTCGTCGATCACCGCACCGGTCCGGAACCGGTCGAGGCGGAAGCGCGCGGCCTCCTTGTGCGATTCATCGCGCGCGATCAGATGGGCGAAGACAAGGCCCGAGCCGGGTGTCGCCTTGAAGCCACCATAGCACCAGCCGGCATTGAGATAGAGCCCATCGACCGGTGTCTTGTCGATGATCGGCGAGCCGTCCATCGACATGTCCATGATGCCGCCCCACTGGCGCAACAGCCGCACGCGTCCGATCATCGGGATGATCGCCATGCCGCCCTCGCAGACATCCTCCATCACAGGCAGATTGCCGCGCTGGGCGTAGGAATTGTAGCCGTCGATGTCGCCGCCGAAGACGAGGCCGCCCTTGTCGGACTGGCTGACATAGAAATGTCCGGCGCCAAACGTCATGACGCCGGGGATGAGCGGCTTGATCGCCTCGGAGACGAAGGCCTGCAGCACATGGCTTTCGATAGGCAGGCGCAGGCCCGCCATATCAGCGACGCGCGAGGAAGAGCCGGCAACCGCCATGCCGACCTTGCCGGCGCCGATCCTGCCGCGCGAGGTCTCGACGCCGGTCACCTTGCCGTTCGCGTCCCTGACAAAGCCGGTGACTTCGCAATTCTGGATGATGTCGACGCCAAGTTCACTGGCAGCGTGGGCGTAGCCCCAGGCCACCGCATCGTGGCGCGCCGTGCCGCCGCGCCGTTGCAGCAGCCCGCCTTGCACCGGGAAGCGCGCATGGTCGAAATTCAGGAACGGCAGCATCTTCTTCAGCGCCGGCTGGTCGAGCAGTTCGGCATCGATGCCGTTGATGCGCATGGTGTTGCCGCGCCGCGCATAGGCATCGCGCTGCGCGTCGGAATGATAGAGGTTGAGAACGCCGCGCTGGCTGACCATGGCGTTGTAGTTGAGGTCCTGCTCCATCCGCTCCCACAGCTTCATCGACAATTCGTAGAAGCCGGTGTTGCCGGGCAGGCCGTAATTGGAGCGGATGATGGTCGTGTTGCGGCCGGCATTGCCGGAGCCGATCCAGCCCTTTTCCAGCACCGCGACATTCTTCATGCCGAACTCGCTGGCCAGGAACCAGGCGGTGGCGAGCCCATGGCCGCCGCCGCCGATGATCACCACGTCGTAGCGGTCCTTCGGCGCAGCGTCGCGCCAGGTGCGTTGCCAGTTTTTGTGGCCGGAAAGAGCGGCGCGCGCGAGCGAGAAGATCGAGTATTTCATCAGTTCATTCCGAGGTCGCTCGCACCGCCAGGACGATCAAATGTCCAGCGTGTGGTCGCGCTCCCATTGCGTGAAGTGCGAAGCATAGGAATTCCATTCCTGGTGCTTCAGCTTTAGATATGCCGACGAGAATTCCTCACCCAGCGCCCCCTTGAGCGATTTGTCCTTGTCGAACTCGCGCAAGGCGTCGAGCAGGTTGAGCGGCAGTTTCGGCGCGCCCTTCACCGTGTGGCCGTGCTGGTACATGTCGATGTCGTAGCGCTTGCCCGGATCGGCCTTCGAACGGATGCCGTCGAGGCCGGCGGCGATGATCACCGCCTGCAGGAGATAGGGGTTGGCCGCGCCATCCGGCAGGCGCAATTCGAAACGTCCAGGGCCGGGCACGCGCACCATGTGGGTGCGGTTGTTGCCGGTCCAGGTCACCGTGTTCGGCGCCCAGGTCGCACCCGAAATGGTGCGCGGCGCGTTGATGCGCTTATAGGAATTGACCGTCGGGTTGGTGATCGCGGCGAGTGCGGAGGCGTGCTTCATGATGCCGCCGAGGAAGTTCTTGCCCTTGGCCGACAGGCCAAGCTCCATTGAATTGTCGGCGAAGACATTGGTCTTGCCTGATTTGTCCCAGACCGAGATATGGGCGTGGCAGCCATTGCCGGTCAGACCCTGGAAGGGCTTGGGCATGAAGGTGGCGCGCAGGCCATGCTTTTCCGCGATCGACTTGACCATGAACTTGAAGAAGGAATGCTTGTCGGCGGTCGGCAGCGCGTCGTCGAAAGCCCAGTTCATCTCGAACTGGCCGTTGGCGTCCTCGTGGTCGTTCTGGTAGGCGCCCCAGCCGAGCGCCAGCATGTGGTCGCAGATCTCGGCGATGACATCGTAACGGCGCATGATGGCTTGCTGGTCGTAGCAAGGCTTCGATGCCGTGTCGTATTCGTCGGAGATCGCCTTGCCGTCCGGCGAGATCAGGAAGAACTCGGCTTCGACGCCGGTCTTGACATGCATGCCGTCGGCGGCAGCCTCGGCGATCAGCCGCTTCAGCGTGTTGCGTGGCGCCTGGTCGACCTCCTTGTCGTCCATGATGCAGTTGGCCGCGACCCAGGCGACTTCCGGTTTCCACGGCAATTGGATGACCGAGTCCGGATCCGGCACCGCCAGCATGTCGGGATGCGCCGGCGTCAGATCGAGCCAGGTGGCGAACCCGGCAAAGCCGGCACCATCCTTCTGCATATCGGCGATCGCCTGCGCCGGCACCAGCTTGGCACGCTGGCCACTGAACAGGTCAGTGTAGGAAATCATGAAATATTTGACGCCGTTCTTTTTGGCGAAAGCGGCGAGATCGTTCCCCATTATAGTTCCTCGCTTATGGTATTTCGGGTGTGTGTTAGAAGCCGTTCTTCCCCGGTATCCAGTTGGTGCCGGCCAGCGGCACGCCGGCCATGGCGGCTGCCTCGATCGTCAATGCGACGAGGTCCTCGGGTTCGAGATTGTGCAGGCTGTTCTTGCCGCAGGCGCGGGCGATGGTCTGCGCCTCCAGCGTCATCACCTTGAGATAGTTCGCCAACCGGCGGCCGGCGGCCACGGGGTCGACACGCTTCATCAGTTCCGGGTCCTGCGTGGTGATGCCGGCAGGGTCCTTGCCCTCATGCCAGTCGTCATAGGCGCCTGACGTGGTGCCGAGTTCGTTATACTCCGCCTCCCAGCGGGGATCATTGTCGCCGAGCGCGACGAGCGCTGCGGTGCCGATCGACACCGCGTCGACGCCAAGCGCCATCGCCTTGGCGACATCGGCGCCGTTGCGGATGCCGCCGGAGACGATCAGCTGCACCTTGCGGTGCATGCCGAGATCCTGCAGTGCCTGCACCGCCGGCCGGATACAGGCGAGCGTCGGCTGGCCGACATTTTCGATGAAGACTTCCTGCGTCGCCGCCGTGCCGCCCTGCATGCCGTCGACGACGACGACGTCGGCGCCGGCCTTCACCGCAAGCGCTGTGTCGTAGTAGGGGCGGGCGCCGCCGACCTTGACGTAGATCGGCTTCTCCCAGTCGGTGATTTCGCGCAGCTCGAGGATCTTGATTTCGAGATCGTCGGGACCGGTCCAGTCGGGATGGCGCGAGGCGGAGCGCTGGTCGATGCCCTTGGGCAGCGTGCGCATCTCGGCGACGCGGTCGGAAATCTTCTGGCCAAGCAGCATGCCGCCGCCGCCTGGTTTGGCGCCCTGGCCGACGACCACCTCGATCGCGTCGGCGCGGCGCAGGTCGCGCAGGTTCATGCCGTAGCGCGACGGCAGGTACTGATAGACGAGCTGCTTGGAATGGCCGCGCTCTTCCTCGGTCATGCCGCCATCGCCGGTCGTGGTCGAGGTGCCGGACAGCGTCGCGCCGCGCCCGAGCGCTTCCTTCGCCGGGCCGGACAGCGAGCCGAAGCTCATGCCGGCGATGGTGATCGGAATTTTCAGTTCGATCGGCTTCTTCGCATGCCGCGACCCCAGCACCACGGATGTGTCGCAACGCTCGCGATAGCCTTCCAGCGGATAGCGCGAGATCGAGGCGCCGAGGAACAGGAGGTCATCAAAATGCGGCAGCTTGCGCTTGGCGCCGGCACCTCTGATATCGTAGATGCCGGTCGCCGCGGCGCGGCGGATTTCGGAAAGCGTGTAGTCGTCGAAGGTCGCGGATTTGCGCGGTGTCGTCGGCGGGTTGCGGTACGTCATCTTGCCTCAATACGCGTCGGCGTTGTCGATATTGAAATTGTAGAGCGTGCGCGCCGAACCGTAGCGCTTGAACTCCGACGGTTTGACGCCGGTCACGCCGGCGCGGTCGAGCAGACCCTGCAGCAGGTCCAGATGTTCGGGCCGCATCTCCTTGGCGATGCAGTCGGCGCCCAGACTATCGACCTTGCCGCGCACGAAAAGCCGTGCCTCGTAGATGGAATCGCCCAGCGCATCACCGGCATCGCCCAAAACCACGAGATTGCCGGACTGCGCCATGAAGGCCGACATGTGGCCGATATTGCCGTGCACGACGATGTCGATGCCCTTCATCGAGATGCCGCAGCGCGAGGAGGCATTGCCTTCGATGACCAGCAGCCCGCCCTTGCCGGTGGCGCCGGCATACTGGCTGGCGTCGCCTTTCACCGTTATCGAGCCCGCCATCATGTTCTCGCCGACGCCGGGGCCCGCAGAGCCGTGCACGGTGATGGCGCTGCCCGAATTCATGCCGCCGCAATAATAGCCGACGCTGCCGCGCACATCGATACTGACGGGCTGGTCGACACCGACGGCGACCGAGTGGTTGCCTTTCGGGTTGAGCACTTCCCATGCCGTCTCATTCGAGCCGGCGGTCAGGTTATGGAGTGCCTGGTTGAGTTCGCGCAACGACTGGACGTCGAGGTCGAAGACGCGCGCATGGCTTTCGCGCGTTGCCTTGGAGGTTGCCGGCATGAACTCAATGCTCCCAGAAATAAACGGTTGCGGGCTCCGGTTCCCAGACCCTCGCATTGTCGATGCCGGGCAGTTTGGTCAACGCGCGATATTCCGAGCCGAAGGCGACATATTGGTCGGTCTCGGCCATCACGGCGGGCTTGCAGGCGATCGGATCGCGCACCACGCCAAAACCATTCTTGGTGCCGACGACGAAGGTGAAGAAGCCGTCGAGGTCGGAGAGCGTGCCTTCCAGCGCTTCGCCGAGGTTCTTGCCATGCGCCATTTGCGAGGAAAGGTAGGCGGCCGCCACCTCGGTATCGTTCTCGGTCTCGAATTTCATGCCTTCGCGGACCAGCTCGCGACGGACATTGTTGTGGTTGGACAGCGACCCATTGTGCACCAGGCACTGGTCGGCGCCGGTCGAGAAGGGGTGCGCGCCCATCGTCGTCACCGCCGATTCCGTCGCCATGCGGGTGTGGCCGATGCCATGCGTGCCGGTCATCTTGCGGACATCGAAGCGATCGACGACGGCTTCCGGCAGGCCGACTTCCTTGTAGATTTCAACCGCTTCGCCGGCGCCCATGATGCGGACATCGGGCCTGAGCAACTGGAGGGCTTCACGCGCCGCGTCGACCTTGTCGGGCGTGGTCCTGACCACCGCATGTGTCGATTTCACCGCAATGCTCACCGGCGCTCCAAGAGCCTTGGCGAGTTCGGCGTCCAGCCCGCGGAAATCGCGGTCAGGCTTCGGCGATTGGATGGTGATCTTGGCCTCGTTGCCCGATGTCGCGCCATAGATGGCGATGCCGGCGCTGTCGGGGCCGCGATCGCTGAGCGATACCAGCATCTCCGACAGCATCGCGCCGAGCTTCGGCTCCAGCGCCTTGTCCTTCAGGAAAAGTCCAACGATTCCGCACATGTCAGCCTCCCGACGTTTGTGACTAGAGATGATGTACCGAATGAAATCCTTGAATTCAATGGGATGAAAAAAATTTTCCTCTGGTTACGTATGCGGCTCAATGCCACTCTGCGTAACATCGCCCTCGCGCCGGGCATTATGAGCCCATTTGGCGGCGCGGATACGGGCGATCTTATAGGCGTCGAGGATCGACAGCGCATAGATCAGGAAGCCGCCGGCGTGACGGCCGACGAAGTTGGCATCCGGCGGCGAAATCTTGGCGGTCACCCAGGCCAGGATGACCATGAAGAAAAGGAACTGCAGTCCGCGCACCGGTACGCCAAGAATGACATGCCCGCTTGCCGGCAGCACGATTGCGGCGCCCAGGACGAGATAAGGGCTCACTGGCGCCGGCGAAGTGTTTGAAGTGCTCATGCGGCCTGCCGTTCGCTTCGGTTGATGGCGTCGCGCAGCTTCGAGAGAGATACGAGCAGCCGTTCGATCAGCGTCGCATCGATACGCGTGTCACCGAACGCGGCCTGCCGGAAGACCCCGTAGCGTGCCCGCTCGGCCTCGGCCAGCAGCCACACGATGCGCACTCCGTTTGGCGTGATCAGCAGCTCCTTGGCGCGGCCATCCGCAAAGGGTTCGAGATGACTGGCGATGATGCCTTGCGGGAAACGCGTGCCTCTGCGGTCCGTCCGCAGCACCGCTTCGGCTGGAAATCCCGGAGCTTTCGGCAGCGTATGGTCCAGATGGTCGAAATTGGAGAATGTCGTCGGCGAGCCCGGCCGCATCATCATGTCGAAAACGGCTGGCACCGCGACCTTTTCGGTAATGGACACCGACAGCCAGCGCGCGGGGAGCTTTCGTGTCGCCAGCGTATCGACGATGGTGCGCAACTGGACATGTTGGCCGTTCCACGATCCTTCCCAGGTCAAAACACCTGCCGTGCCCTCCGAGACATTGGCAGCGTCCGCGACGATGGTGCGAATGCTGGCCTCGTCGGCGGCGAGCGCGGCCGAGGCCCTGTCGCGGCTGCGGCGTGCCAGCCACGCAAAGTGAAGGACGAGAGCCAGGACAATTGCCCCGGCAAGCAGTGCTGATGTCACCTCGGACATTTTATCGTGCAAGGCCCATCCAGGTCCTGGACGGGCCTACTCCTATCAATAGCCCTGCGGTTTCGGCCACGGCATGGTGAACTGGTCGCCACGCCGCACGAATTTGTAGCGGTAGAAGTGGAACCACAGCGAAATCAGGAAATAGAAGGCGACCATGGCGATCAACTGCGAGCCGAAGCCGAGGAAGATGGCGAAGAAGGTCACCACGCACAGGCAGAACAGCACGATTGCCGGCAGCGGATGGAAGGGGTGCGTGTAGCCGCGGCGGATCGACCCCAGCGGCCACTTCTTGCGGAACATCATGATGTTGATGCTCATGAAAGTGTACTGCAGGACCCCCGACAGGATCGAGAAGGTGATCGCCTGGTTGAGATCGGCGATGAAGGCGAAGGCCAGCGCGATCGGCAGCAGGAACAGGATCGAGCGGTAGGGCGTGCGGTATTTCGGATGCACCGCCGAGAACCAGCTCGGCAGATAGCGGTCGCGGCCGAGCGAGAACCAGGCGCGCGCCGCGTCGTTGATGCAGCCGTTTGCCGAGGCAAGCGCGGCGAGCAGCGTTGCTATGAACAGAAGGTTCTCGAGCAGCGGGCTTCCGGTCAGCTTGCCGGCATCCCACAGCGGATAATAGGTGATGCCGAGATATTCCCAGGGCATCAGCGAGGCGCAGACATACCAGGTCATGGCGGCGGCGATCAGTAGCGTGATCATGCCGGCCATCGTGCCGTAGGGCAGCGAGCGTGCGGGCGAGCGCACTTCTTCGGCCGCCTGCGTTGTGCCTTCGATGCCGAGATAATACCAGATGCCGAACTGGAAGGCGGCAATGACGCCGATCCAGCCATAGGGCAGCGCGTTTCCTGGAGTGACCAGTTCGTTGAGCTTCAGCACCGCGCCTTGCGTCCACGGGCTGACCGAGAAGAACAGGACGACGATCGAGACATAGGCGATTGCCGTGATGACGAAATTGACGTTGAGCGTCATCAACACGCCGCGATAGTTGAGCCAGGCCAGCACCACGATGGTGGCGGCGATGAAGGAATTGTGGGTTAGCCCTTCGACTCCGGCCTTGGCGACGATCGTATCGCCGAGCAGGATGGCGTCGGATACTTCCAGCATCGTGTAGGCAAAGACCAGGAACAGCGCGACGTTGAACGCCATCAGCGGGCCCACGATGTGCTTGGCCTGCGCATACTGCCCGCCGGCGGCGGCGACAGTCGACGTCACCTCGGAATCGATCATGGCCACCGAGGTGTAGAGCAGTCCGACGACCCAGCACACGATCAGGGCCGCCAGCGCGCCGCCCTTGTCGGCCGAGAAATTCCAGCCGGTGAACTCGCCGACCAGAACGATGCCGACACCGAGCGCCCAGACATGGGCCGGGCCGAGCACCCGAAGCAGCGATACCCGGTCGCCGTGAATTGTGGTGGTGATGTTGTTTTCAAGCGCGACCGTCATCGATCAATCCCCACTCAGATCCGGTGTTTTTCGGAAGCGGCTTCAAGCTCGCCTTCACGCGACGAGGTCAGAACGTCCTCGGAGTAGTTTGTATCGATCTTGAACCAGTCGTAGAGCATCCACAGCGCGAGCACGATCGAGATGCCCCAGCATGCGTAAGAGAGTGCCACCCACATGATCGTGTCCCCAAATTCTTCGTCGCCAAACTCTATTTGTCGTCGAACTTCTCGTTGATGACATCGCGATATTCGCGGTCGGATGCCCGGAACAGGAACACGAAATAACCGATCAGGACGGCCGCCATGATGATCAATGTCGGCCAGTCGATGATGTAGTGGAACCGGTTCTGGATGATGTCGTGCGCGGTCTCCGGCGTATAGCCGAGCTTTTCCCAGATCGAGGCCATGGTCGGATTCTGCCCGAGCGCTTCCCAGGTCTTGGCATCGAGTGCATCGATGGATTTTGCGGCCCCGGCAAGACCAAGCTTCAGCGGTAGCCACAGTGCCACGAAGATGGCGACCACGACAACGGCGATGTCGAAGACTTGCCCGGCCTTGCTCTGCTCCGGCGGCGTGTAGCGGGACATTGTTTCTCCCCTCAGGACTTGCGGTTGCGGGACGCGTCGGCGTTCTTGATGTCGAGCCCGTAGATGAACTCCTTGTCTTCCTTGTAGTGTTTGACCATCGCCAGGATGGCCGCCGTGTTGAAGATGAGCACCGCGGCGGCGGCCAGGGCTACGACGGCCTTGATGCCGCCCTGGGGAATGTGTGGCCAAGTCATGAGGAGGACGAAGAGGATCGTCGCCCACAGGCAGACGATCAGAAGCGCGGATCCGCGCAAATCGGAGCGGTACAGCGCTTCGATGCGCTGCTGCAGGTCTGACATCGGTTTTCCCCTTCTTTGCCGACGCCCGGTTCCGAATCCACCGCCCGCCGCCCTCTTTCAAGAGAGTGAAATTTTTTTCATAAGTTCCGCTCGAATCCCCGACTTGTCAAGACGAATTTACGTAGAGTTAACCGCTCGCTTCGAGTGAACAATTTTGCCTGACAATGAAATTATTTGCTTCAAGGGGATTGCAGGCTTCCCGCGTTTGCGGTCAATATTCCATCCAAAGCTCCGGCCTCGGGCAAAGGAGCAGGGAACAGCATGATTTTCGAACGGAGGACGAGCGGATGACGGCATCCTGGAGATTTTCAACCCTGGCGGATCGCCATCGCGCTCTGGGGTCGAAGCTCGAAGACTGGAGCGGAATGGGCACCGCCTGGACCTATGACAAGGATGCCGATGAGGAATATGTCGCCATCCGCACCAAGGCCGGACTTATGGATGTTTCCGGCCTGAAGAAGGTTCACATCACAGGGCCGCACGCCTCGCACCTGATCGACCTCGCCACCACGCGCGACGTGGAGAAAATCTATCCCGGCAAGTCGGCTTACGCCTGCATGCTGAACGAAGCGGGAAAATTCACCGACGATTGTATCCTCTACCGTACCGGACCGAATTCCTGGATGGTGGTGCACGGCTCGGGCACCGGCCATGAGGAATTGCAGCGAGCGGCCATGGGCCGCGACGTGTCGCTGCGCTTTGACGACAATCTGCACGATCTGTCGCTGCAGGGGCCGACGGCGGTCGACTATCTGGCCAAGCACGTGCCGAGCATTCGCGACCTCAACTACTTCCATCACATGCAGACGCAGCTCTTCGGCTTCCCCGTCATGATCTCGCGCACCGGCTATACCGGCGAGCGCGGCTACGAAATCTTCTGCCGTGGCCAGGATGCCGGCACGATCTGGGACAGAATCCTCGAAGAGGGCAAGGGGGCCGGCATCATTCCATGCCGCTTCACCACGCTCGACATGCTGCGCGTCGAGAGCTACCTGCTGTTCTACCCCTACGACAATTCGCAGAAATACCCGTTCGACAATGAAGGCCCCGGCGACACGCTGTGGGAACTCGGCCTCGACTTCACCGTCAGCCCCGGCAAGACCGGTTTTCGCGGTGCCGAGGAGCACTATCGCCTGAAAGGCAAGGAGCGCTTCAAGATCTACGGCGTCCTGCTCGACGGCAAGGAGCCAGCCGATGAAGGCGCGCCGGTCTATCGCGACGGTAAAAAGGTCGGCGTGGTGACCTGCGCCATGTATTCGCCGCTGGTCAAGAAATCGATGGGCATCGCCCGGCTCGACGTCGACTGCGCGGTCAAGGACACCAAGCTCGAAATCCGCAACGAGAGCGGATCGATCAAGGCGACGGCGCAGCCCTTGCCGTTCGACGATCCCAAGAAGACCAAGCGCACGGCGAAAGGCTGAGGCATAATCGACAGCGAGGGTTTCGAGGCACAAAGACAGAATGGCAGCCAAGACCATCATCAGCCGGCCCATTTACGGGACCCTGTCTCCGCAGGCGGGCAAGCATCATCTTTTCGTGGCGGATGCCGAAGGCGCGCTCGCGATAAAAGACATGGCCGCCAGGGCTCCGGCCGGATTCTTCGACGGAGCCGAAATCGTCTTCATTGCCGGTCCCGACGGCAAATACGTTGCCGCTCTCGAAGCCTTGGAGCCGGCGCAGCTGCACATCGCGCCGTCCTTCGCCAGCCTGCTGCCGCGTCTGAAGCAGACCTTGACCAACGCGCATATGGGTCTGCGCCTCTATCTCGCCGGCACCGAAGGGCTGATCGGCCAGGCCATGCAGGTGGCGCTCGAAGCCGGCATCGACCACACCTCCATGCAGACCGAGCATCGCGGCTCGCTGGCGCGGCGCATGCAGTGCGTGCACTGCAAGGGCATTACCGAAAACGTGACGACGCAGCCGGCGACCTGCTCGCATTGCGGCCTGCTGCTTTTGGTGCGCGATCACTATTCCCGGCGCCTTGCCGCGTTCCAGGGCGTCTGCATCAATGCCGAAGACCGCAGTGAAATTCCTCCGATGGAGGAGATCTTCCGATGAGCACCGGCACCACCAAGCTCGATGTCGTGGTCAGCGACGTTGTCCCGGTCAATGACCTGGTTACCCGCTTCCATTTCCGCCGCCGTGACGGCGAGTTGCTGCCGACCTTTTCAGGCGGCGCCCATGTCGTGGTCGAGATGCGCGATGGTGAGCGCACCAGGCTCAATCCCTATTCGCTGATGGGCTCGCCGCTCGACACGCGCGAGTATACGATTTCGGTGCGCCGCGACGATGTCGGGCGCGGCGGCTCGCTGTTCATGCACCGGTCTGTCAAGCCGGGCCTGGAGATGGTGATCAGCTATCCGGTCAACTTGTTCTCGCTCGATCTCAGGGCGAAAAAACACCTGATGCTGGCGGGCGGCATCGGCATCACGCCCTTCATGGCGCAGACCGCGCAACTGGCTGGCGAAGGCGGCAATTTCGAACTGCATTACACCTGCCGCACCGCCTCGCTTGGTACCTATGCCGACCTGCTCCGGGAACGCTACGGCCGTCGGGTCCGGCTCTACCACGATGACCTTGAGGAGCGTATCGATCTCGACCGGCTGTTGTCCTCGCAACCGCTCGGCACGCATCTCTATGTCTGTGGCCCTGCCGGCATGATCAACTGGGTGCGCGACCGCGCCGCCGCGCTCGGCTGGCCGCAGGAGACCGTGCACTACGAGCATTTCGCGGCGCCCCAGCCCGGCCTGCCATTCGACGTGAGGCTCGCTGTCAGCGGCAAGACCATCCGCGTCGGCTCACAGCAGAGCCTGCTCGAAGCCATCGAGGCGGCCGGCGTCGATCCACCCTATCTCTGCCGTGGCGGCGTCTGCGGCCAATGCGAGACCAACGTCATCTCGTGCGACGGCAAGTTCATCCACAACGACCATTGGCTGAGCGAGGAAGAGCACCGTTCCGGCAGGAAGATCATGCCGTGCGTGTCGCGCTTCGAAGGCAGGTCGCTGGTGCTGGAACGGTAGAGCATTTTGCAGCCAAGTGGATACTTGGCGTCGCAGAAATGCGGCTAAAACAAAGAGATAGAGCGGGCATCCCGCTCTAGGAGGAATTGATGGGCATCACCTTTCGCAAGGAAACGTTCCGCGACGACTTCACCTTCAGGAACAGCCCTGAGCACATCAGGCGGTTTCCGTTCCCGTTCCACGAAGACAGCTACATGTATGCCGTCAATATCGAGCCGCATGTCGTCGGCCCGAAGGGCTCGGTGCTGGAGAACCTGATCGACGTCGACGAACACTATGTCGCCGAGATGCAGGACCGCGCTTTGGTGCTGGCAGAGGATCCGCTGCGCTGCCAGTCGCTGCCGCACATGACGCTCGCCGGCTGGGATCTGCTGGAACTTTTGATGGAGCAGCAGGCGCTGGGTTACCCCGAGCATTTCACGCTGAAGCGCGACGGCGATCGCTGGCGCTGGATCAACCGGCCGCTCGGCATCGATGACACCTTCACCTTCGGCGACACCTCGACTTTGCCTTACGGGCCGATGGAATACATCACCCGCCAGAGCCAGGGCGATTTCTGCATCCTCGACCAGCGGGACGGCAATCTGTGGATGGATGCCGGCATGGTCACCACCCAGGCCGACTGGTCGCTCGATTTCGATATCGGCATGAATTTCTTCGAGTGGCACGCGCCGGTGCCGCTGGCGCATGAGAAGGGGATTTTCGTCAGGGCGCTAAAATTCCTCACCAATATCCAGCAGGGCAAGCCGGCCAGGCGCCTGAACTGGACGATGACCATCAATCCGCGCCTCGATACCAGCCCCGAAAACTACCACAAATGGGGCCCGGACCGGGCAACGGTGACGCCCGAGAACGTCGGCGACAAGGTGCACCTGCGGGTCGAGTTGCAGAGCTTCTGGCGGCTGCCGCGCTCCAACGGCATCGTCTTCCCGATCCGCTGCTACCTGATCAAGATGGACGAACTGGTGACGCAGCCGAAATGGGCGCGGCGCCTGCATCGCGTCATACGCGACCTGCCGGAGGAACTCGCCACCTACAAGGGCTTGACGCGCTATCGTTCGACGCTGGTCGAGTGGCTGTCGAAGCTGGATGATGGGAGCGCGACATCACAGGGGTTTGGGCCGGATTGACCTCCAAAGACTTGGGTTCCTCGCCCCCGCCAGAGGCGGGGAAGAGGTGTCCGCGAAGCGGACGGAGAGGGGCCTTCGTAGGGCGCTCCCCTCTCCGTCTCGGCTTCGCCGAGCCACCTCTCCCCACTACAGGGGCGAGGAACCAAGTGCCTAACCCGCGCTATTCTGCGGATAGCAGATAATCGAAAGGTACCGCATCGGCAGCCGCGTGAGCTCTTCCGGCCCGTGCGGCGCGTCGGCGTCGAAGAACAGGCTGTCGCCGGGCTTCATCGGATAGAGGTTGCTGCCATGCCGGTAAACGACCTCGCCCTCGAGCATGTAGAGGAACTCCATGCCCTCGTGCTGGAAGGTCGGGAACACGTCGGAATCCTCGGTCAGCGTGATCAGATAGGGTTCGACCACGACACCGCTGGTGTTGGAACCGATATGGCCGAGCAGATTGTACTGGTGGCCGGCGCGCGTGCCGCGGCGTTCGACGTCAAGGCCTTGGCCGGCCTTGACGAAGACAGCGCTGCGTTCTTCCTCGAAACGGCGGAAGAAGGCGGTGACGGGAACGCCGAGCGCCCGCGACAGCGCCTGCAGCGTGGTCAGCGATGGTGAGGTGATGCCGTTCTCGATCTTGGACAGCATGCCCAGCGAAATGTCGGTGGCGACGGCGAGATCGGCGACGGTGATGCCGAGCTTCTTGCGGAAGGCCCGCACCTCGCGGCCAATCGCCACCTCGAGCACTTTTTCGCGGGTATCGCGGATGGCGTGCGGGTTCTGCGTCAGCGGCGCCCGGATGGTCTTGCCGTCCGCCGAGACCTTTGGCTGCGGCTTTGGTTTGGCGCCGGCAAGCCCGGCCTTGGTACTGTCTTTCGCCATGTCGCCCCCCGGACTTCGCGGATTTATTTCACTCTAGGTGAACATGTCAGGTGGCGATACAACAGCGCAACCGCAACGGCAAGCCGTCTTGTGGCGCATGCGCCGGTCCTTTGAGTGCGGCCGTGGCCGGTTATTCGCCAGGAATCGATTGTGCGCAAATGCCGTTTCCGCAGATCGCTGTTGACAGCACGGAAGGGCCAATTACTGTCCTGTCAGTGAAATTTGTTTCGCTGGGGAAATCAAAAAAGAGGAGGCCCTGGAATGAAAACTCGTGTTGCCGTCATTGGAGCCGGGCCGTCCGGTCTGGCTCAGCTCAGGGCCTTCAAGTCGGCTGCCGACAAGGGCGCCGAGATTCCCGAGATCGTCTGCTTCGAAAAGCAGTCCGACTGGGGCGGCCTGTGGAACTACACCTGGCGCACCGGGCTCGACGAACATGGCGATCCCGTGCACGGCTCGATGTACCGCTACCTCTGGTCGAACGGGCCGAAGGAATGCCTGGAATTCGCCGACTACACGTTCGAGGAGCATTTCGGCCGGCCGATCGGCTCCTACCCGCCACGCGCCGTGCTGTGGGACTACATCAAGGGCCGCGTCGAGAAGTCGGGCCTGCGCAAATGGGTGCGCTTCAACAGCCCGGTGCGCATGGTCACTTTCTCGGACGAGACCAAGAAATTCACTGTCACCGCGCATGACCGGACCAACGACGTGACGTACTCCGAAGAGTTCGACAATGTCGTTGTTGCCTCCGGGCACTTCTCCGTGCCCAACGTGCCTTATTTCGAGGGCTTCTCGACCTTCAACGGCCGCATCCTGCACAGCCATGATTTCCGCGACGCGATGGAGTTCAAGGGCAAGGATATCCTGATCATCGGCCGCTCCTATTCGGCCGAGGACATCGGTTCGCAATGCTACAAATACGGCGCCAAATCGATCACCTCCAGCTATCGCTCCAAGCCGATGGGTTTCAAATGGCCGGAGAATTGGAAAGAGGTGCCGCTGCTGCAGAAGGTCGTCGGCAAGACGGCGCATTTCAAGGACGGCACGACCAAGGATGTCGATGCCATCATCCTGTGCACCGGCTATCTCCATTCCTTCCCCTTCCTGACCGATGACCTCAAGCTCAAGACAGCCAATCGCATGTGGCCGCTCGACCTCTACGAGGGCGTGGTCTGGGAGAAGAACCCGAAGCTGTCCTATATCGGCATGCAGGACCAGTTCTACACCTTCAACATGTTCGACGCGCAGGCCTGGTTCGCCCGCGACGTCATCATGGGCCGCATCAAGCTGCCCTCGGCCGAGGCGATGGCGGCGCATGGCGCCAAATGGCGCGCCCGCGAGGAGACGCTTGAGGACGCCGAGCAGATGATCTGGTTCCAGGGCGACTACACCAAGGAATTGATGGACCAGACCGACTATCCCGGCTTCGACGTCGAGGCGGTCAACCAGACCTTCATGGAATGGGAGCATCACAAGGCGGATGACATCATGGGCTTCCGCGATCATTCCTATCGCTCGCTGATGACCGGCACCATGGCGCCGCTGCACCATACGCCGTGGCTGCAGGCGCTGGACGATTCGATGGAGAGCTATCTCGAGGTGAAAGGCGTCGCGGCCGAGTAGTGGCCCAGGAGGCGGGCTTTGGCGTCAGTCTGGCACCACGACCCAGCCGTGGCGGCGCTTGTCGTAGACTGACTTTGTCGGCGCCGGGAAGGACGGATCGGCGAAACAGCCGACGGCCACGGCGACCGCCTCCGGTTTTCGTGACGGATACCAGAACACGGTCGACCCGCACGCTCCGCAGAAATGGAAGCTGATCGGGAAGCCGCTGTCGGAATCGCGTTGGAATGTCTTCGATAGGCCCCGGATATTGGTCGCGGCGGCGTCGAAGAAGGCCGCGATGCCAAACGGACTGCCGGTCCGCCGCTGACAGTCGAGGCAATGGCAAAGCGACACCATGGTCGGCTCTTGCGGGCAATGTATCTGCAATTGTCCGCAGGTGCAGCTGGCTACCCTGCTGGTCATTCTCTTCTCTCCTTTTTGGTGGTATCGGCGGTTGAGTTTTACCCCAGTCTCGCCCGTGCCTTCGCCGTCCACGCATTGAACAGCCTGTCGGCGACGATGCCGATGAAGGCGATGGCGAGGCCGGCGACAATGCCGCGGCCGGAATCGGCCTTCGACAGCGCGATGAACACTTCCTGGCCGAGGTCGCGGGTGCCGACCATGGCGCAGATGATGATCATCGCCAGCGCCATCAGGATCGTCTGGTTGACGCCGAGCATGATTTCGGGAAGCGCCAGCGGCAATTGCACACGGAAAAAAGTCTGGCGCGGCGTGCAGCCGGAAACCTTCGCCGCCTCGATCAGTGCCGGCGGCACCTGCCTGATGCCATGATTGGTGTAGCGGATCGCCGGCACCACGGCGAAGGCTATCGTTGCGATCATTGCGGTGACATCGCCGACACGAAACAGCATCACCACCGGAATGATGAAGCAGAACGACGGCAACACCTGCAGCGTGTCGATGACGGGCGTGACGATCTTTTCGAAGCGGTCGCTTCGCGCCGCCGCAAGCCCGATCGGAATGCCGATCAGGCAGGCTATGAAGGCCGAGATGCCGCAGAGATAGACCGTCGCCATGGTCTTTTCCCAAAGGCCTGTGATGGCGCAGAAGGCGGTGAGTGCCGCGACAAGTGCGGCCAGCCGCAAGCCCGAGAGCTGGTAGCCGGCAAGGCCGAGCAGGAACACCGCGCCCAGCCACGGAAATCCTTCGCAGAAGGCGCGCACCGGATTGAGCACGTTGAGGATAAGCGCCACCCGAAACGCTTCGATGATGTCGAAGAAGTTGATCGTCACCCAGTTCACCGCCGCTTTCCACAATGGCGCGGTGGTGAAGGTGATCGCCTTCGGCACGGCCGCGAAAGCCGGCACGAACAGGCCGAGCAGCGTGGTGACGGCAAGAATCGCAATGGCCAGCGTCAGATTGGGGTAGCGCCGCCAGAAACGCGGGCTGGCGGACGACCGGTGGACATTGCCTGTTGCCTGTTTGTGGGCGATGGCCTGGCTCAGCCGGTCGAGCGCGATGGCGAGCGCGACGATGGCCAGCCCGGCTTCCATCGCCTCGCCGACCTTCAGCGCGCGCAGGGCGAGCAGCACGTCGTAGCCGAGCCCGCCGGCGCCGATCATCGAGGCGATGATCACCATATTCAGCGCCAGCATGATCACCTGGTTGACGCCGACCATCAGCGTCGGCCGTGCCGAGGGCAACAGCACCCGCCACAATTTCTGCCGCGCGGTGCAGCCGGCCATGTCGCTGAACTCGCCGATCTCCAAGGGCACCCGCGTGAGGCCGAGCATGGTTGCCCGCACCATCGGCGGCGTGGCGAAGATGGCGGTGGCGATCATCGCCGAGACCGGGCTGTTGCCGAACAGGAGCAGCATCGGGATCAGGTAGGCAAAGGTCGGGATCGTCTGCATGAGGTCGAGGGCAGGGGAGACGATGAGCCTCTCCGCCCACGGCTTGCGCCACGCCCAGATGCCGGCGAATAGCCCGGTGAGAATGCAGAACGGCACCGCGATCGAGATCAGCGCCAGGGTCAGCATGGCGCTGGTCCACTGGCCGAACAGCGCGATGTAGAGGAAACAGCCGCCAACCAGCATGCCAAGTTTTCTGCCGCCGGCTGCATATCCTGCAATGAAGGCGGTCGCACAGACGCCAACCCAGGACAAACGCGGCAGCACGAAAGCGTCCGCGCCGTGACCGATCTTGAAATTCTTGGCCAAGAGGTTGAGCGCGAAGTCGAGCGGCACGCCGAGCATCGCGGTGACCGAGCGGGTCAGCCAGGACAGGTTCGACTTGATCCAGCCCATCAGCGCGCTGACCCAGTCGGCGACGGGCACGACGGCGCTCGCCGGATAGTCGACAGCCCAAGGGACGACGTCCTGCAGCAGGAACACCACCAGCACGGCGGCAAGCGCCAGCACCCAGATCACCAGCCACCGTTGAATCGGCGGCCTTGCCTGGCTGCTGCTTGCCGTTACAGTCATGCGCCGGCTCGCTCGATGCCGGCCAGAAGATCGATCACCGCTTGCGGCGTCACCTCGCCGATCGGCTTGCCGGTGCCGTTGACCACGGCGAACGGTTTACCGGCGGCAACGATGCTGGCCGAGAAGCTGGCGATCTTGGCCTCCGGCGCCACCGTGCCGCCATGTTCGGCGCCATCGCAAGGGCGCATCAGGCTGCGTGCCGAAATCACCTTGGCGCGGTCGACGTCACGGGTGAACTCGGCGACGTAGTCGGTCGCCGGATTGACCACCAGTTGCTCCGGCGTGCCGATCTGGATGACTTCGCCGTCCTTCATGATGGCGATGCGGTCGGCCAGCCTTATCGCCTCGTCGAAATCATGGGTGATGAAGACGATGGTCTTGTGCAGCATGGTCTGCAGCCGCATCAGCTCATCCTGCATCTCGCGGCGGATCAATGGATCGAGCGCCGAGAACGGCTCGTCGAGAAACCAGATTTCCGGCTTGGTGGCGAGACTGCGGGCGATGCCGACGCGCTGCTGCTGGCCGCCGGAAAGCTCGCGCGGATAGAAATGCTCGCGCCCGCGCAGGCCGACGAGTTCGATGACTTCCCGGGCGCGAGCCTCGCGTGTCGAACGATCCTGTCCCTGGATGCTGAGCGGGAAGGCGATGTTGTCGAGCACGTTCAGATGCGGCAGCAGCGCAAAATTCTGGAATACCATGCCCATGCGGTGGCGCCTGAGTTCGATCAGCGCGGCATCGGAAATCTCGAGCAGGTCCTTGCCTTCGAATTCGACCTTGCCATGTGTCGGTTCGACCAGCCGCGACATGCAGCGCACCAGCGTCGACTTGCCAGACCCTGACAGGCCCATGATGATGAAGATCTCGCCCTGTCGGATTTCGAGATCGACGGCGCGCACCGCGCCGACCAGCCCCGCTCCGGCTATGTCGGCTGCGCTGGCCTTGCCGTCGCGCTCGCGGATGAAATTGGCGGCGTTCGTCCCAAACAGTTTCCAGACATTGCGGCAGGCAAGTTTTATCGGCCGGGGATCTTTCCCCGTCGCGTTCGATGCCTGTTCAATAGCTTTCGTCATTCAGTCGTCCTTCTGGAACACCAGGAATTGAGACCCGGCTGGTACCAGCCGGGTCTCCCTTTTCCAGTCGGAGCGATCACTGCGCCCAGGCTTTCCAGTCGGCTTCGTGGGCGGCGATCCAGGCAGCGGCGACATCCTCCGGCGTCTTGCCGTCGAGATCGATCTCGCCGCTCATCTTGTTCAACTCGTCGGTGTCGATCGTGTAGGCTTTGGCCACCTTGTAGGCGACCGGCCATTTGTCCTTCATGCCGTTCCAGGAATATTTCCAGATCTCGCCATGCGGCTTGCCGCAGTCGTATTTGGCGTCCGGGTTCACGCCCCATTTCGGGTCGTTGTAGCACTCGGGTGTGTATTCGGGGAATTGCACCCATTCGCCCTTGTATTTTGCAGGCGCCCAATGCGGTGAGTAGATCCACAGCATGATCGGCGCCTTGCGCTGATAGGCGGAATCGAGTTCGGCGAACATCGCCGCATCGGTGCCGGCATGGATGACGGTGAAGGGCAGTTTCAGCGCCGCGACACGTTCGTCGTCAAAACCTTCCCAGGTCACCGGGCCACCGAGATAGCGCCCTTTCGGTGCCGTCTCGGCGGTCGAGAACGATGCCGCGCAGGTGGCGTCGAGCAGCGCGTGCCAGTCCGGCAAGGTCGGGCACTTTTCCTTCATGTATTCAGGAAACCACCACTCTTCCTTGGCTTTCGGGCCGAGCTTGCCGAGCCGTTCGGTCTGGCCAGTGGCGTCGGAGGCCTTCATGGCCTCGCCGGCGGTGGTGTCCCAGAACTCCAGGCCGACATCGATGTCGCCATTGGTGAGGCCGGTGGTCAGGCTGGAGAGATAGTCGGCGGTCGGATATTCGACGGTATAGCCGAGCTTTTCCAGGATGCCGCCGAGGATCTTGGCGTTGAGGTTGACGCTGGTCCAGTCGAACAAGGCAATCTTGATCGGGTCGTTGGACTCCGGTGCCGCTGCCTGCGCTGTCGGCGTCATGACACTTGCCGCGGCAAGTGCAAAAGCTCCCATTGAGAATTTCGAAATCACACTGCGAACTGGCATTGCTTGGTTCTCCTTCAAGCTGTGACGTTTATTGGTCGTTCCCTTCTTGCGTCTTTTCTTGATTGTGTTGGAAAGGCTGGCTGTTGCGCAAGGCTGTTGTCGCCAGCGGCGCAAGGCCGGCGCGGCGATGCTCGATTTCGATGATGACGGATGCTGCCGGGGCGGCCCAGTCTCATGGCCGATCGATCGCCGCGATAGCAATCCGCGGATCACTTGCCAGTCCTGCGGCGCTCTGCAAGGTGCGAGCCATCAAGGTCATGATCTCGGCTGTTGGCCGGCAAGCCCCGTCTCGCCAGCGCGTTTCATAGGATGAAATTATATATACCAACGTTCATGCCGCGCAACGACTAACGCTACGTTCGCGGCGTATTTCAGGCTGCAGGCCAAGTCGGCCGACGCCGACGGACAGGGCTCGCATGCCTGTTACCAGCAGACGTAGCCGCCGTCGACGATCAGGTCGAGGCCGGTGACGAAGCTCGACGCCCGGCTGGCCAGGAACACTGTCGGCCCGACCATTTCCTCGGGCGCCGCCATTCGTCCCATCGGCGTGTCGCGTTTGAAGATCTTGACCTCTTCCGCAACCTCCGGCCGCTTGTTCATCGGCGTCAGCGTGTAGCCCGGGCTGACGACGTTGACGCGCAGCCCGCGATCGGCCCACTCCATGGCCAGGCTCTTCGACATATGGATGACGGCGGCCTTCGAGGAATTGTAGTGCGCCTGCGTCAGCCCGCGATTGACGATGGTGCCCGACATCGAGGCGATGTTGATGATCGAGCCCTTGCCGCGCGCCAGCATCTTGCGCGCTTCGGCCTGGCAGGACAGGAACACGCCGGCGACATTGACTTCGTGCACCCTCCGCCATTTGTCCAGCGACAGCGCCTCGGCTGGTTCCGAGCCGGCAATGCCGGCATTGTTGACGGCGACCGTCAACGCACCGAGTTCGGCTTCGATGCGATCGATGGCCGTGGCGAGGTCACCCTCCGACGTCACCGTGCCGGCCAGCACCAGCGCCTTGCGCCCGAGTGCCGTGATCCGGTGGGCGGTTTCGTCCAGCCCGCCCTTCGACGTATGGCCGAAACAGGCGACATCGGCGCCTGCTTCGGCCAGCCCGATCGCGATTGCCTGGCCGATGCCGCTGCCGGCACCGGTGACCAGTGCGACGTCACCATTCAGTTTGAAAAGATCCATTGCTAGCCCTCCCTGTGCGGTGAGGGTATTCGCTATGCCGTCTCTCGATCAACCTCTTCAGAAATCACAGGCCCTCGGGCGCATTTCAGAGGACCAGTCCTTCAGCGGTACCGGTTTGAACTTGCCCTTGATGGGTTTGCCCGCCTCCAAATCCTTGGAGACGGTACCCTTGCCGGTGAGATAGTTGATGTCGCATTCGCCAAGCGTCGTCTCGACGCCGCTCGACGTCTGCTGGTTCCAGTCCCAATTGCGGCTATAGCCGCCGACCAGGAACTTGCCCTGGCGATGCACGATCGTCAGCGTCTCTTCCGTCGATTTGCTGGCGCCGCAGCCGAAGCAGGACGTAACCGACAGCGATCCCTTGTCCTTGCTTTCGAGATCGATGACCCGGTCTTCCGTCAGCCCTTTCCTGACGAAATCCGCTTGGCGTGAGGGACCGGGCTTTTCCGAGTCCAGATAGATGTAGAGATCGGCGGGGCCGCCGGCCTCTTGCTGGACGACCGCCCGGTCGCTCTTGCCGTCCCGATCGATGTCGAGCTTCAACTCGAAGGCGGGAGCGTTCTTGGCAAGCACCGGCATCGGCGTCGCCGCCAGGGCGACAAGCCAGGGCCAAATCGCATGATGGAGTGCTTTCCTCATAAGCAGGTGTCCGCCGCGGCACAAAAATAGCACCGCTGCCGACGGACGCAAATGCGAAACGCAAGGCTGAACCAGGTCCTGACCAGTCGAGCGTGAAGGCTCAGAAATATCCGTCGGACGCGGCCGTGGCCTCCTTAGGGATTTCGACGCCGTCGACCAGGATCTTGTCGACCAGTTCGTGGTGGAAACAGACCAGTCCCTTGATGCGTTCTGCTTCATGCACCGGCTCTGGATAGTACCAGACCAGGTTCTCGTGGCGCTTCTTGGCTGTCGTCACGTGATAGTAGTTGGAGATGCCCTTGTAGGGGCAGCGTGAGATGTAGCGGCTGGGCGCAAACATATCGAGCCGTGTGTCCGATATGGGCAGATAATGGCGCACTGGATGCCCGGTCTCGAACAGGAACACGCCGCGCCGTGAATCTGCGACCTGCTCGCCATCGAGGATAACCTGTACGCGCCGCGAGGAGGGCAGGCAGTCGACGCGGCGGAACGGATCGCGGGCATGGACGAAGATCTCCTCGTCCTCCTCGAACCAGTGGCCCATCTTGCTCCACACGAACGACATGTAGCCTGAGATCGGCGGGCAACCCTTGACGGGATCGAGATAGCGCCATGCGCCATCCTCGACCAGGGTGATGCCTGTATTGAGCGAGTAGTGCGTGGCGACGCCCTTGTATGGGTCTTCCGTCGTCGTCTTCGAGGGCAGCAGGAATTCCTCGCGCACGTCCTCGATCGGAAAATAGTAGACCGGCAGATGGTCGGATTCGTACAGAACCAGTGCCCTGGTGGTGTCGGCAACGGTCATCGAACCGACCTGGACCCGCAGCCGCTTCAGCGAGGGCATGGTGAAGGCGACATAGCCGGGCTCGAAATCGTACTGCACGATAGTGTCGAGCACGGGGAAATGCGGTCCGCGACCGCGCAGATGAGGCTTGCGAATGGTAGTCTCCCGTTTCTTGTCTGTCGTGGCCGGACGAGGGCGCATGGCTAGGGCGATATGAGGCCGAGCCGATGGCCGGCGAGGGCTTCCGGGCGGCGGGCGTTGCCGGTGTCGAACCGCTGGAACGATGGCCCCCCATCGTTTGTCGCGGCCCTGTTGCCGGACAGCCTCGCCGCCCGAAACACGGAGCGGTCCAATCTGGCTTCTGCCTGTTCGAGCATGATCTCGGCAGCCTCTACCCCAGCGACACACGATCGAGCAGCAGCCCGGCGGCGATCGGCGGCAGGCCGCTGACATTCTTGCGCACCGGCACCAGAAGGTCGGGGAAGTAGCTGAAGATCACAGGCGTCTCGTCGAGCAGCAGTTTCTGGATGTCGGATGCCGCCGCGCGCTGCGCGCCGATGTCCAGCGCCTTGAGATAGCTGGCGACCATGCCGTCATAGGCAGGGCTCTTGAAATGCGCGGCGTTCCACGGGCCGTCGCCGACCAGGGGGCTCTTCAAAAAGACATTCGGCACGCTGCGGTGAGCGTAGTCGGTGATGCCGAGCGGGCTGTCCAGCCAGTCCGACTGGCCAAACACCGCCTTGCCGTAATATTTGTCCTGATCCTCGATGTTGAGCGAAATGCGGGCGCCGATCTCCTTGGCGAAATTCTGGAACAGTTGCGCATAGCCCGGAATGTCGGAATAGCGCAGCGTCGTCAGCGTGATGTCGAAGCCGCTGGCGAGGCCCGCCGCATCCATGAGTTGCTTGGCCTTGGCGATATCCTGGGTGCGCTGCGCCACCGACTTGTCGGTGGCGGGGAAGGCCGGCGCGAACGGGCTGTCATTGCCGGTGGCCGCCATGCCGCGGCACAAGCCGTCGACCAGCTTGGACCGATCGATGCTGAGCGCAAGCGCCTGGCGCACGCGCTTGTCGGTGAAAGGCGCCATGTCGCAGCGCATGTGAAGCTGGCGGTGCGCCGTCGAGGCGACGCGCAGCACCGTGATGTCGGGGCTGTTCAGCACCACCTGGCTGACGTCGAGCGGAACCGCGTCGAGAATGTCGACCTCGCCGGCCTGCAGCGCCAGGATGCGCGGTTGCACATCACCGTAGAACTTGAATTCGAGACGGTCGGGCAGCGCTTTTTCGCCCCAATAGTCGGGGTTGCGGACGAAGGTCGCACCGACCTTGGGCGTGTAGGTCTCCATCCGGAACGGCCCGGTGCCCTCGAAGGTCTTTTCGTAGTCGCCCTTGTAGCTCGCCGGCAGGATGACGGCGTTGTAATTGTCGATCGACACCGAGTAGGGAAAACTGCCGTTCGGCGCGTCGAGATGGAAGGCGACGGTGTGGTCGTCAACCTTCTGGGTTCCGCCTTTCGACAGCAGGCCCTTGAACACCGACAGCGCGTTGGAGGCGCCATTGGGATCGGCCAGCCGATCGAACGTCGCGACAACGTCCTCGGCCTTGAAGTCCTCGCCATTGTGGAATTTCACGCCCTTGCGCAGCTTGAAGGTCCACACGCTGCCGTCTTCGTTGGGCGACCAGCTTTCCGCCAGAACCGGTTTCAGGGTCAGGTCCGGCTGGGTGATGCAGAGGAATTCGGCGGTCTGGAAAACCAGCTGGTAGCTGCCGCTGTCATAGAAGGTGACGGGGTCGATGGCGCCGCCCGGCGTCGCCACGCCGGCGCGCACCGTGCCGCCCGGCTTCCCCTCGGCGAGGGCCTTTTGCGTCCCGAAACCCGCCGCTCCCAAAATGCCACCAAGCAATGGCAGCGACAGGCCAAGCACGCTGCCATGGCGCAGGAAATCACGCCGGTCGACCCTGCCGGCCAGCAATTCGTCGACAGCGGAATTTTCGATTGCGGTCAGGTTTTTGCGGGCGGCGTCAATCGTCATGAAATGCCTTGGCATGGCTGCATTCCTCGCTTGCCCTTGGGAGATCGGCCATTTAGGGCATTGTTGACCGCGACCGGAAAGCGATATTTTTTGATAGGGTCCATCGAAATTTTCGATGGAGGAGTGATGGCATGGATACCGAAAACCTGCGCAGCTTCCTCGAAGTCGCCGAACATGGCAGCTTCACTGTCGCCGCCAACCGGCTCAATCTCGCGCAATCCACCGTCAGTGCGCGGATAAGGGGGCTTGAGGAGCAGTTGGGGCGCCGGCTCTTTGTCCGTGACCGCGACGGCGTCACGTTGACGCCAGCCGGCCGGCAGTTCCTGCCGCATGCCTCCTCCATCACTCGCACCTGGGAGCAATCCAGGCAGGATATCGCCGTTCCCGATGGCTACGAGACGCTGTTGCGCTTCACCGCGCCAGCCTATCTGTGGGAGCGCATCACCTCGCCATGGGTCGAGTGGATGCGCACCAGAAGGCCGAACGTGGCGCTACGGCTGGAAGGAAGCTTTCCCGACCAGGCAATCGACCAGTTGGCCGAAGGCTTGCTCGACATCTGCATCCTCTATCTGCCGCGCCCACATCCCGGCATCGTCTACGAGACGCTCGCCGTCGACCAGGTGGTGCTCGTCCAGCATGCCGCCCAGACGCAGCTGTGGACCGAAAACTACATACTGATGGACTGGGGGCTCGAATTCCGCATCGAGCATGACCGGGCATTCGCCGGCATGGTCAAACCGGCTATCTCGGCGGGGCTGGTCTTCATCGGGCTCCAGCATGTCCTGTCGCAGCACGCCGCCGCCTATCTGCCGCTCAGCGCCGTCAGCGGGCATATCGAGCGCGGCGAAATGCGACGCATCGACAACACGCCGGTATTTCAACGGCCGATCTATCTCGCCTATCCCAGCAATCCCGCCTCGTCCGACACGCTCGACGTCGCGTTGACCGGGCTGCGCACGCTGGCCAGGGATTGGACCGAAGGTCAGGGGTTTTCGGAAGGCGACCGTTCCCTGGGCATCGCCAGCCAGGTGTAACCGGCCAGGCAAATGCCCCATGCGATGTCTCGCTATGCCGGTTCGGCCACCGCTGTCTTTTGCAGCCGCGCCAGTTCCGCGTAGGGAATATGGCAGCGGATCGAGTGTCCCGGCTGCGCCTCGGCCAATGGCGGCTCCTGCTGTTCGCAGATGGACCCGATCTTGCGTGGACAGCGCGTGTGGAAGACGCAGCCCGAGGGCGGGTTGGTGGCGCTGGGGATTTCGCCGTCGAGCCGAATGCGCGCCGTCTCGGTCTGGTCGAGCTTGGGCACCGCCGAGAGCAGCGCCTCGGTATAGGGATGATGCGGCCCGGAGAAAACGTCCTCCAATGGCCCGAGCTCCATGATGCGGCCGAGATAGAGCACGGCGATCTTGTCGGAGAGGTACCGCACCACGCCGAGGTCGTGCGAGATGAAGATGTAGCTGACGTCTTCCTTCGACTGCAGGTCGGCAAGCAGATTGAGGATCGCCGCCTGGACGGAGACATCGAGTGCCGAGGTCGGCTCGTCGCAGACCACGATACGCGGATCGCCGGCGAAGGCGCGCGCAATGGCGACGCGCTGCTTCAGCCCGCCCGAGAGCTGGCGCGGTTTGACAGCCAGATGCCGGTCGGTCAGGCGTACCGAGCGGACGAGATCGTTGAGGCGCGCCTCGAGGGCGGCACCCCTGAGCCCCGCCAGCCGCTTAAGCGCCCGGCCAATGAGATGGCGGATTGAATGCGAACGGTTGAGCGCCGAATCCGGGTTCTGGAAGACGATCTGCATCGCCTTGACCTGGTCGTCGTCGCGGTTCTCCAGCTTCGGCGCCAGCGCCTTGCCCTCGAGCTCGATGGTGCCGCCGGCATCGGGCGGCACGAGCCCGAGCAGCAGCCTGGCGAAGGTGGTCTTGCCCGAGCCGGATTCGCCGACCAGGCCGAGCGTCTCGCCGGGCCTGAGATCGAGCGACACGTCCTTGACCGCGCGCAGCGGATAGCCATGGCTGGCATAGGTCTTGTTCAGCCCCGCCACACGCAGCACCGGCGCGCTCGCGGGCTTCGGTGCCGGCGCCACGTCGGCGGGCGTGGCGCGCGGCAGCGATTGCGCCTTGTCGTGATGGAAGCAGCGCGACAGCCGGGTTCCGCGCTCGTCGCTCAGCTCATAGAGCGGCGGCAGTTCGGTGCGGCAGCGGTCGTCGGCGAGCGCGCAGCGGTCGGCGAAGGCGCAACCCTTGATGACGGCGCCGATGCCAGGCAGGAAACCCGGAATGGTGTCGAGCCGGCCCTGGTCCTTGCGCTGGCCGCCGCGCGGCAGGCAGCGCAGCAGCGCGACAGTGTAAGGATGGCGCGGATCGTTGAAGACGACCTCCGTTGGTCCTTCCTCGACCAGCATGCCGGCATAGAGCACGCCGACCCGGTCGCACATGTTGGAGACGACGGCGAGGTTGTGGCTGATAAACAGGATCGAGGCTGAGAGTTCCCGCCTGAGCTGCGCGATGAGGTCGAGCACCTCGGCCTCGACTGTGGCATCCAGCCCAGTCGTCGGCTCGTCGAGGATCAGCATCGAGGGGTCGTTGGCCAGCGCCATGGCGATCGCCACGCGCTGCTGCATGCCACCCGACAGCTGGTGCGGATAGCGCTGCATGACGCTTGGCGGATCGGAGATGCGCACCCGGTTCAGCATGGCGATGGCGCGATCGGTGGCCGCCTGGCCGGTTATGCCGCCAAGCTCGAAAATCTCGGTCAGTTGCCGGCCGATGCGGATCGACGGGTTCAGCGCCTTGCCCGGATCCTGATAGACCATGGAGACGCTTTCGGCCCGTGCGCGCCGCAGTGCCTCGGCGTCGAGCTTCATGACATCCTGGCCGTCGAGCGAGATGGCGCCGCCCGATATCGAGCCGTTGCGCGGGAGGTAGCGCACCACGGTGAGCGCCACCGTCGACTTGCCGCAGCCGGATTCTCCGACCAGCCCGTAGGCCTCGCCCTGGCCGATGGTGAGGCTGAGATTGCGCAGCACCGCGCGATTGCGGCCGGCGACCCGGTAGGCAACCGACAGGTCTCTGAGTTCGAGCGCGTTTTTTGCCACGGCGGGTTCAGTCATTGAAGGCCCCATGCACACCGTCGGCGGCCAGGTTGACGCCGATCACCAGCGAGGCGATGGCCAGCGCGTCGAACAGCACCGTCCACCAGAAGCCGCCGCCGATCATGCCGTAATTGCTGGAGATCGAGAGGCCCCAGTCGGGTGACGGCGGCTGGATGCCAAAGCCCATGAAGGAGAGCGTGGCGACGGCGAAGATGGCATAGCCCAGTCGCACGGTGGTCTCGACCAGGATCGGCGGGATGACGTTGGGCAGGATCTCGACGAACATCGTATGCAGCGCGCTCTCATGCCTGAGCTGTGCGGCCGCGACATAGTCGAGTTCACGCTCGGCCAGCACCGCCGAGCGCACGGTGCGCGCGATGATCGGCGCGAAGCTCAGGCCGATGACGATGATGACGGTGGTCTTGGAGGTGCCGAGCGCGACGATGGCGAGCAGTGCCACGATCACCACGGGGATCGCCATGAAGGCTTCCAGGATGCGGCTGACGACATCGTCGACGATGCCTCGGAAATAACCGGTGAGCAGGCCGAGCGCGGTGCCCGCGACCGTCGCCAGCAAGGTCGCCAGCGGCGCGACGGTGAGGATATCGCGCGAGCCGACGATGACGCGCGAGAACACATCGCGGCCGATCTGGTCGGTGCCGAACCAGTGCTCACGCGAGGGCGGCGCCAGCGCGTTGATGATATCGTCGGCGAGCGGATCGTAGGGCGCGAAGCGTTCGCCAAACAGTGCGCAGGCAACCCAGAACAGCACGATGGCGAGACCGACAAGGAAGGTTCGCGATCGCAGCAGGGAGAAAAAGACTTCGGCCAGCGGGCCGCGCTTGCGCGTGTCGTCCTGTGAGGTGGTCTGGACGGCGCTCATTGGTCTGACCCCAGGCGGATGCGCGGATTGAGCACGGAATAGAGGAAGTCGGCGGCCAGGGTCGCCACGGCATAGACGATGCCGATGGTGAGGATGCCGGATTCCAGCATCGGAAAATCCTTGCCGCGCGCCGCGGTGAAGATCAGCGAGCCGATGCCCTGGTAGCGGAACAGCGTCTCGATCACCACCAGCCCGCCGATGAGGTAGCCGGTCTGGGTGGCGATGACGGTGATGGTCGGCAACAGCGCATTGCGCAGCACATGGCGCCAGATCACCGTGCGCCAGGGCAGGCCCTTCAGCACGGCGGTCCGCGTATAGTCGGAATCGAGCGCCTCGATCATGCCCGAACGCGCCATGCGCGCGATATAGCCGAACAGCACCAGGAACAGCGGCAGCGATGGCAGGATCAGGTAATAGAGCTGGGTGAAGAAGCCGGCATTCCTGGGCCAAGCGGCCGAGATCGGCAGCCAGCGCAGCCATACGCCGAAGATCAGGATCAGGATGATGCCGGTGACGAACTCGGGCAGCACCGTCACCGACAGGCCGCCGAGGCTGATGATGCGGTCGAGCGGACGGTTGAGGTTGAGCGCCGCAATGACGCCGCCCAGAATGCCGATCGGCACCACCAGCACGAAGGCGACGGCCGCCAGCTTCATCGAATTGCCGAGCGCATCGATGACGAACGGCGCCACAGGCGAGCGGAAGATGTAGGAGGTGCCCATGTCGCCCTGGACGAAGTTGGAGATCCAGCTCCAGTACTGGACAAGCAGCGGGCGATCGACGCCGAGTGTGTGATTGAGCGCGTCCACCGCGCGCTGGTCGGCGAACGGGCCGAGGATCGCGCGCCCGACATTGCCTGGCAGAACCTGGCCGCCCAGGAACACCATGATGCTGAGCAGGAACAGCGTGATCAGCGACAGGGACACACGCCGCGCAAAGAAGGAGAGAATGGCTAAGACTCCTTGCAAAGCCAGCTCCCCGGAGGAGCTGGCTATTAGAGGACTGGCTTTCCCTTTTCGCTTACGCCTTCGACGCCTTATCGAGGAACAGCTGCGACATTGCTGTCGGCTGCACGCCGGCCACGCCCTTCGCCGTTGCCGTCAGGTAGTCGTAGAAATAGCCGAAGATGACCGGGGTTTCCTCGAGCAGAAGCTTCTGGATCTTGCCGGCGTCGGCCTTCTGGGCTTCGAGATCGAGTGCCGCGATATAGCTGGTCGCCAGCGCGTCGTAGTCCTTGTTCTTGAAGTGCGCTGCATTCCAGGTGCCGTCGCTCTTCAAGGGAGCGGCAAGATAGACATTCGGCACGCCGCGATGGCCATAGTCGGTGATGCCCATCACCGAATCCAGCCAGTTCGATTTGCCGAACACCGCGTCGCCGTAATAGGCCCCCTGGTCGAGGATGTTGAGTTCGAGCTCGATGCCGATCTCCTTGACCCAGTTCTGGATGAGCTGGGCGTATTCGGGGATTTCGAGGTAGCGCTCGGTGGTCAGCGTGACTTTGAAGCCCTTGCCGGCACCGGCTGCTTCCATGAGCTGCTTGGCCTGCGCGATGTCCTGCTTGCGCTGCGGTATGCTCGTATCGGTCGAGGGGTAGACCGCGGCGAACGGGCTGTCGTTGCCGGCCACGGCACGCCCCTTCATCAGGCCTGCGACCAATTTGTCGCGATCCATGCTGAGCGCGATGGCGCGGCGCACGCGTGCGTCCTTCAGCGGGCCGTCGTCGCAACGCAGATGCAGCTGCTGATGCGCTGAAGACTTCAGGCTGATGATGTCGACGCTTGGATCACTGAGCAGGGCCACGCCGGCCAGCACCGGCATCTGGTTGATGATGTCGACCTGCCCGCCCTGCAGCGCCAGGATCATCGGCTGTACATCGGTGAAGAAGGTGAATTCGGTGCGTTCCGGCAGCGCCTTCTCGCCCCAATAGTCCTCGTTGCGGACGAAGGAGGCGCCGACCTTCGGCGTGTATTTCTCGATCTTGAACGGCCCGGTGCCGTCGAAGCTCTTTTCGTAGTCGCCCTTGTAGCTCGCCGGGACGATGACGGCGTTGTAATTGTCCGACGACAGCATGTAGGGAAAGTTGCCGTTCGGCGCGTCTAGGTGGAATTCCACCGTGTAGTCGTCGACCTTCTTGCTGGCGCCCTTCGACAGGATGCCGGTGAACACCGACAGCGCGTTGGACGAGTTTGCCGGATCGGCGAGGCGGTCGATGCTCGCCACCACGTCCTCCGCCTTCATCTCGCCGCCGCTGTGGAACTTCACGCCCTTGCGCAGTTTGAAGGTCCACACCGAGCCGTTGTCGTTCGGCTTCCAGCTTTCGGCCAGTGCCGGCTTGAGCACGAGGTCGGGGCCGTCGACGCAGAGGAATTCGGCTACCTGCTGCATGACCAGGAGGCCGCCGGCGTCGGCAATGGTGACCGGATCGATGGCGGCTGCCGGCACGCTGCTGGCGACACGGATGGTGGCGCCGGGTGCGCCCTGGGCGCGGGCCAGCGACGGCATGCCGCCAAAGCCGGCGGCCGTGGTGATGCCTCCAAGCAGCGGCAGCGACAGGCCGAGCAGGCTGCCATGGCGGATGAAGTCGCGGCGGCTGACACGGCCATCGACGAGCCCGTCGATCAAGTGATTTTCGAGCGGCGAGCGATTACGCCGGATCAGGTCGAGAATGCGGTAGTTCTTGATCATGGGTTTAACCCTTTCCCCTGTTTCTTATGGTTGATGAATGTGTTTTCAGTTGACGAAAGTCCGTGGAGTTCTCCTGTCCCGGCCATCAACGATGTCAGTCGACCGGGACTGTAGCATGCGGTTTTTCTGGGTCCATCCGATCCTTCCGGCGTGCGGCTCAGATTTTCTTGAGGCAATGCTTCCATCCGTCCGGTCCTGCCGTCGCCATCGGCGCGCGGCGGACTCTTATTCCGTCTCCTTTCCCGTCTCGTACTCCTAGTTCAGCGGCAAACGGCGATATGTCCCGGGCTTGGCCGGGTCGTGATATTTGTTGCACGGGCCGTTCTCGGCGAAGTCGCGATGGCAGGCCGCGAGATTTTTCCGCGACAATGTGACACCGAGACCCGGGCCTTCCGGGACACGCACCGTATTGTTCTCGGGCGAAAACGGCCCTTGCTCGGTGATGTCAATCGGTTGCATGCGAAACAGCGACTGGTTCGGCTCCCGGATCCAGCCGAGCGCCGCGCACAGGTGCAGGTAGGCCGCGCTGCCGATGCCGCTGTCGCCGCTGTAGCACCAGAAATCGATGCCCGCGTGCTCGCAGGCACCGACGAACCGCAGCATCCGGCCGATGCCGCCATGCGCCGTCGGGTTGCCGACGAAAGCATCCGGCACCTTGAGGTCCATGGCGCGCGCAATGTCGATATTGTGGGTCGAGAACGGGATCGAACAATGGCGGCGAAGCTCGCGCATCTCCTCGATCGTCGCCACCGGATCCTCCCAGTTGCGCACGCCGAGATCTTCCAGCGGCCGCGCCAGCCGCCGGGCGGTGGCCAGCGAATAAGCCTGGTTGGAATCGATGCGGATCATCGCATCGTCGCCGAGCTTCTTGCGGATCAGCTCGACCATTCTCAGCGAGACTTTCGGGTCGTCGGTCGAGAACTTGCCTTCGAAGAACGTCGTTCCATGCGTCTCGTGCAGTTCGACGCAATAGTCGGCGACGGCTTCCGGGGTCGTCTCGCCCTTTACACCAGCCCCATTGCCGCGCAGCGAGAAGTAGTCGGTGAACGGGATGTCCTTGCGCACGGCGCCGCCAAGCAATTGGTAGAGCGGCTGGTTCCATGCCTTGCCGCGTAAGTCCCAAAGCGCCAACTCGATGGCGCCGAAGGCCATGATGCGGGCGCGGTCGTTGATCGACTGCACGCCGGTCCAGAAGGGCAGGCTGACATGCTCGGCGCCGGCGATGTCGAAGGCGTCGCGGCCGACCAGCCGTTGGGCGAGACCATCGTTGATGATGGCGGCCGCCGCCGGCG
Organism: Mesorhizobium sp. M8A.F.Ca.ET.218.01.1.1; assembly: GCF_004791165.1. Lineage (GTDB taxonomy): Bacteria > Pseudomonadota > Alphaproteobacteria > Rhizobiales > Rhizobiaceae > Mesorhizobium. Next base: position 376,291 of record NZ_SRUZ01000005.1, read on the forward strand.
TCGGCGCTTCGCCCAGCCCGACAAGGCCGTCCTCGGTCTCGACTTCGACGATGGTCGGCGAAAAACCGTCGAGTTCGCCGAACACCCAGGCATAGGGCGCTTCGAGGCGAAGATTGATCGGCGTCGCCTTGATGCTGCGGATCTTCACCGGCCGACCTCGAAGAACGGCTTGCCGAGCAGGTCGGGAACGACGTCGATGCCGAGGCCCGGCCCGTCGGGAATGCCCATGCGGCTGCCGGTGACCGGCGGCGCGTTCGACGCGGTGCGCACCGTCACCCATTCATGGAAGGCGATCGCATGCAGCCGCCGCTCCTCCGGCGTCGACAGCGACAGATGCGCCATGGCGGATGTGTCGACCTCGGCGCCGCCGGTGTCCTCGACCGTGATCATGAAGCCGAGATCGACGGCGACGTCACGGATCAGCCGGGTCTTGGTGACGCCGCCGAGCCGCGAAATCTTCAGCGTCAGGCCGTCGGCCGCGCCGAGGCGATGGATTTCCAGCATCGCCTCGAGCGAGGTGACGGATTCGTCGAGCACCATCGGCTTGTCGAGCATGCGGCGCACCGACATGTTCTCGTCGATCGTCGTGCACGGCTGCTCGAACGTGTAGTCGATCGCCCGCGTGGCATCGGCGAACTGCCGCGCCTGGTAGGGTGTCCAGCCGGCATTGGCGTCGCAGAAGATGACCGTGCCTTTCGGTACCGAGGCGGCGACCGCCGTGACGCGCTCGATGTCGTCATGGACATTGCCGCCGACCTTGACCTGCAGCCGGTGGAAACCGTCCTTGACGATGCGCCTGGCAAGTGCGGCCATTTGATCGACCGTGCCATGGGTGACGACCTTGTAGAGTTCCGCCGTGTCGCTTTCCTTGCCGCCGAGCAGCGTCACCAGCGGCACGCCGGCCGCGCGCGCCGCCAGATCCCAGCAGGCCATGTCGAACGCCGATTTGATGTAGGGATGGCCCTTGAACACGGTGTCCATCAGCCGGCCGATGCTGGCCAGCCCGCACGGGTCCTGGCCGATGAGGTGCGGTGCGATCTCCGGCACGCCGGCTCTCGTGCCGGCCGGGAAGGCGGCCGAGTAGAAATTGCCGAGCGGCGCCATCTCGCCCCAGCCGGTCAACCCGCTGTCGGAGGTGATGGACACGATCACGGCGTCGAAGCAGTCGGCCACGCGCCCCTTGGACATGCGGTAGGGGCCGTCCACGAAGGGCTGCACGACGTGATAGGCTTTGATGGTTTCGATCTGCACGTGGGTATCCATTGTCCGCGATGATGGGAGGGATCAGGCGCCTTTCGACGGGCGCCGTTCAAGGCCGCGCGCATAGGCAAGAAGCTCTTCGAAATCGAGGTCGATATGCTCGCGGGCATGGCGCTGGGCGGCACGCATGTCGTCGCCCTTGAGCAGCGCCACATAGGTCTCATGGACATTTTCGGCCGGCACGGCTTCCTTGCGCGCCTGCTGGTGCAGGGCGAAGTACATCTGCAAACGGCTGGTCAGCCTTTGCCAGGTTTCCAGGAGCACCGAATTGTCGGCCCATTCATGGATCAGGCCATGCAATTGCAGGGCGGTTTCGATCTGCCTTGTGGTGTCGCGGTCGCGCGTCGCCTGTTTCACCGCCTCGTGGCGCCGGTCAAGCTCGTCCAGGAAACGCTGGTCGCGCTGCTTCCACATCCGCTCGATGGCGAACTCGTCCAGCACCTTGTTGAGTGAATAGGCATCGTCGATGTCCTTGGCGGTGACATTGATGACGAAGGTGCCGGCATAGGGGATGCTGGTCAGGATGCCTTCCTGCACCAGCTCGCGCATCGCCTCGCGCAGCGGCGCGCGGCTGACCCGCATCTGTTCGGAAATCCGGAGCTCGTTGAGCTTCTGGCCGGGTTCGAGCTGACCGGTCAGGATCGCGCGCCGCAGCAGTGCCACGATTTCGGCACGGCGCGTCGTGTCGGCAATCGGGCTGAACTCCGTCTTCACCATCCGGCCACTCCAGCGAGAACAGAAGGCAAGACAATCAGATTGTCGACAATCTAACAAGAGGCCATGCTCGAATTTCTGAGCTTTGCTTGGCAGCCCGGCCGGCTGGGCTGAATCAAGCCGCGCGGCCATAAAAACCGACACGCTCCTCATCGCTGAACATCACGCCCGGCTTCTCATAGTAGGAGAACACCGCGATCATCCGTTCGCGGTCGCCTTCGACCGTGGTGACGCGATGCGCGGTGTTCTTGCCGCGAAACACGTTCAGCGTACCGGGCTTCATGCGCAGGACCCTGGCTTCGGGATCGCGCCCTTCGAGCAGTCTGGCAACGCCGTCATAGTTTGGATCCTCATCCGATCTGAGATCGGTGCGATACTCCAGGTCGCCGCCGTGCTCCGCCTGTTGCAGGAGCAGCGTGGTGGTGAATTCCGAACGGTCGAAGTGCCAGTTCAGCGCTTCGCCGGCGCGATAGGCCATCACATTCGTGCGTGCCAGCGGATCCTGCATGACATGCAGCCTGGCCTTGCCCATCGTCGCGGCGAGGAAACGCACCAGCGGTTCGTATTCGTAGATCGCCATCACCGTGCTGCCGGGAATCTGGTCGGCGCAGACGGTGTGGCTGATGGTTTCCACCTTGCGCAGCGCCGGGTGGTCGGGTGCCAATTCCGGAATGCTGGGCTTGAAGTAGATGTTGTGCAAACGCTTGTGGACATGGGACCGCGCGTCCATGACCGGCTTGATTTCCCGCACCGCTTGTTCGGCGATACCGGGCCGCAGAAAGCCCTCGAGATTGAACATGCCGTCGGCTGCGAGCGCGGCGAGCGACTGCTCGACGAGGCGATCCCATTCGGGGCTGCCTTCGCGATCGAGCGGATAGCGGTCGAGGTCGAGAATGTCTTCCATGTCGTATGCTCCAATCGGGAAGCTCCAAGGTTGGGCACAGAAGACGGCAAAAAATTCTTTCTCTCAACGTGGAAAATTATTAGGATTGGCCAAGAAAAACTTCTGGAGGCTGATGTGGACCGGCTGCCGCCGTTGAATGCGATCAAGGCCTTCGAGGTCGCCGCCCGCGCCGGCAGCTTCACACTGGCCGCGAGCGAGCTTGGCGTCTCCTCGGCGGCGGTCAGCCAGCAGATCCGCAATCTCGAAACCTGGTTCGGCAAGCAACTGTTCGTGCGCACCGGCAATCGCATCGCGCTGACCGACGCCGGCCACGCCATCTATCCGCAGACGGCGCGTGCGCTCGGTGACATTGCCGCCATCGGCCAGCGCATGCTCGAAGGCGGCCTGAGGACACGGCTTGTCGTCAGCGTGCCATTCTCGCTGGCCGAACTGTGGCTGGCGCCGAGGCTGGCCGTGCTCCTCGAGGCCTTCCCGCACATGGCGATCGACGTGCGTGCCGAGGATGATCCGATCGATCTGATGCGCCAGAACGTCGACCTGCGCATCAGCTATGGCGACTATCACTATCCCGGCCTGCGGATGGTCCGCCTGGTCCATGACGATGTGCTGCCGGTCTGCGCGCCGGACTTCTGGCAGCGGCACGGCAATGGCGATACGGGCCTCACCGATCTGCATGAGAGCCTGTTCATCCACACCAATTGGGGGCCGAACTATGCCTCGCACCCGAGCTGGGCCGATTGGTTCGCGGCATGCGGCGGCAACCGGTCGCCCGACCCGTCGCAGGGGCGCCGCGTCGGCCTCTCAAGCCTGGCGATAGCCTCGGCTCGGTTGGGCCTCGGCATTGCCCTTGGACAGCGGGTGATGGCCCAGGCCGATCTGGATGCGGGCCGGCTGATTGCGCTTTCTTCCGTCTCGGTGCGCCTGGGGCACCCCTATTGCGCCTTCATGCCGCCGGCAAAGGCCGATCGCGCCGACGTCGCCGCTCTGGTCGGTCTGCTCGTGAAAACGGCGCCCGCGACCTGAGAAAGGGTCGAGGGCGCCGCGCGGAAACCGGGCCTGCGGGGGAGTCAGGTAGCCGGTTTCTGTGGGAGGGGCGAAATCGGCATTCCGGGGCCGATCTTCTGCAGATTGCCTGTGATCACCTGGTCGCCTTCGGCGACGCCGCTGAGGATGGCGACCATGTCGCCGCTGGTCGGCCCAAGCGAAACCAGCCGCTGGTCGACCGTATTGCCCTTGCCGACGACGTAGAGATATTTGCCGAGCTGGCTTGATCCCAGCGCGACCTGCGGCACCATCAGCGCGTCGGGCTGTTGTTTGACGTGCAGCCGCACGCGAACATACTGGCCTGGCAAGAGCGTGAACTTGGCGTTGCCGATGGTGGCGCGTGTGGTGATCGTGCCGGTCGAGTGATCGATCGTATTGTCGATGAAGGTGAGCTCGCCCTTCTGGTGGGCTTCGGTCTCACCCGGAAGCAGGACCTCGACCTCGATTGGGCCGGCAGCACGCGCTTCCTCGATCTGCGCCAGATCCGTCTCGCTTGGATTGAAGGTGACGTAGATCGGATCAAGCTGCACCAGCGTGTTGAGCACGGTGCCGGCAACGCTGACCAGCGTTCCCACGGAGGCCTGGTTGCGGCCCAGGCGTCCGGGGAATGGCGCATGGATTTCAGCGTAGCTCAAATTGAGCTCGGCCGTGCGCACGGCGGCCTGGTTGAGCGCCAGCGACGCCTGCGCCTCGCGCAAGGTGCTGGTGCGCTGGTCGAAGCTGTCCTTGTCCAGGTAACCGCTCTTGGCAAGCTCGGTACCGCGGCCGAGATTGGAACGCGCATAGTCGAGCGTCGCCGTATCGCGCTGCACCTGGGCCTTCGCCTGATCGAGCGCGGCCTGGAAGTCGTCGGGCGAGATCTTGTAGAGCGTGTCGCCCTGCCGCACATCGGCGCCGTCTTGCGCCGTCTGTTCCTGCAGGTAGCCAGGGACGCGCGCCTGCAGCGTGATGCTGCGGATCGGCTCGGTCCGCGCGGCATAGTCGAGGTAGATCGGGATCGTCTTCTTGACGACGCTCGCCACCGGCACCGGCATGACGAACGCGGCTGGAGCGGGCGCGGCCCCGGCCGTGCCGGCATTCAGGCTGAGATTGCCCATGTCCAGCAGGTGGACGCTGGCCACCGAGATCGCACCCAGCGCGACAGCCGTTCCCAACGCGATTTTCCATTTACGCATGATGATTCTCCAATCTTATTCGGCCGCTTCCGCCAGGGGAGGGAAGGCGGGTTTGGCCGTTGGTTCAGTGTGTTGAGAGGCGGGCTCGTCGCCGCCGCGCCGTTCGCGCAGCTGTTCGATGACCGCGTAGAAGACAGGCACGAACACCAGCGACAGGATGGTCGCCGCGACCATGCCGCCAAACACGGTGGTGCCGATCGACTGACGGCTTGCGGCACCCGCGCCGGTGGCGATCATCAGCGGCACCACGCCGAGGATGAAGGCAAACGCGGTCATCAGGATCGGCCGCAGTCTCAGCCGGGCGGCCTCCATCGATGCCTCGACGATGGTGAGGCCTTCCTCGCGCCGCCGTCTTGCGAACTCGACGATCAGAATGGCGTTCTTGGCCGCCAGGCCGATCAGCATGACGAAGCCGATCTGCGAATAGACGTCGATCTGCATGCCACGCACCCAAAGTGCGGCGAACGCGCCGAACAGGGCGAGAGGCACGGCCAGCAGCACCATGAACGGCATCGCCCAGCTCTCGTACTGCGCCGCCAGGATCAGGAAGACGAAGACGATGGCGAGGGCAAACACAACCGACGCGATCGATCCAGCCTTGAGTTCCTGGAAGGTGATGCCGGTCCATTCGAAACCGAAATCCCTGGGCAGCGCGGTCGCCGCTGCCCGCTCCATGGCGGCGACCGCCTGGCCCGACGAATAACCGGGCGCGGCGCCGCCATTGATGGTGGCCGAGGCGTTGTTGTTGTAGTGCGGCACGGTTTCCGGGCCGACGAACGGCACGAGCTTGCCCAGCGTGCTGAGCGGCACCATGCCGCCGGAGGCATTGCGCACATAGAGCCGTGAAATATCGGCGGCACCCGCACGAGAATCCTTGTCGGCCTGGATGGTCACCCGGAAGGTGCGGCCGAACAGGTTGAAGTCGTTCACGTAGAGCGAGCCGAGATAGATCTGCAGCGTGTTGAAGACGTCGGGCAGGTTGAGGCCGAGCAGTTTCGCCTTGGCGCGGTCGAGATTGTAGTTGAACTGCGGCGTCGAGGTCGAGAACGGCGAGAACAGCTGCTGCGGATTGATTTCCGGTTGCTTGCGCGCCTCGGCGATCACCGCTTGCGTGGCGTCGTTGAGGGCCGTGCTGCCGCGGCCGGTGAGATCCTCGACGACGAATTCGAAGCCGCCTGTCGTACCGATGCCGGGGATGGACGGCGGATCGAAGGAGAGCGCGAAGGCCTCCGGGATCTGCAGCAGCTTCATGCGCACGTCGGCGACCAACTTGGAGGCGCTCTGGTCGGGACCACGCTGTTCCCACGGCTTGAGGATGGCGAACTCGACGGCCGAATTCGACTGCGCCGCGCTGGTCAGGAAGTTCAGGCCGCTGATCGAGCCGACGATGTCGACGCCGGGAGTCGCCTGCAGGATGTCGCGCGCCTTCTGTGCCACCGCATCGGTGCGCTCCAGCGAAGCGCCGTCGGGCAGCTGGATGACGACGAAGAAATAGCCCTGGTCCTCGACCGGAAGGAAGGTCGAGGGCAGCTTCTGCCAGACGAAATAGGTGGCGACCAGGCCGGCCGCGAACAGGCCAAGCATGATCCAGCGCAGCCGGATAAGGATGCGCACGCCATGGGCATAGGCATGCGACAGCCTGTCGAAGCCTGTGTTGAACCAGCGGAACAGGAAGAATTGCGTCTCCCCGCGATGGCGCAGGAAGGCAGCGCTGAGCGCGGGACTGAGCGTCAGCGAGTTGAATGCGGAGATACCGACGGAGATCGCCACCGTCAGCGCGAACTGGTTGTAGAGCTTTCCGGAGACACCGGGAATGAAGGCGACCGGCACGAACACGGCCATGAGCACGGCGGTGGTCGCAATGATCGGACCTGTCACCTCGGCCATGGCGGCTTTTGTCGCCGCCAGTGGTTTCAGCCCGGCTTCCAACTGTCGCTCCACATTCTCGACCACTACGATGGCGTCGTCGACGACCAGACCGATCGCCAGCACCATGCCGAGCAGCGAGAGCATGTTGAGCGAGAAACCCATCATCTCCATGATGACGAGCGTCGCCACCAGCGACACTGGAATGGCGATGGTCGGAATGATGGTCGTGCGCCAGCTCTGCAGGAAGATGAACACCACCGCCACGACGAGCACCAGGGCTTCGCCGAGCGTGATCAGCACGTCATGCATCGAGGCCGAGACGAAGCGCGTCGTGTCGTAATGCATCGCATAGTCGACGCCCTTGGGAAAACGGGCCGACAGTTCCTGCATCTTGTCCTTGACGCGCTGCTGCAGATCGAGCGCGTTGGAGCCGGGCATCTGATAGACGGCGAGCACCACTGTCGGGTCCTTGCCGAAGAAGGCAGAGGACGAATATTGCAGGGCGCCAAGCTCGATACGGGCGACGTCGCGCAGCCGCACCAGCGAACCCGTATCCGTGTTGGCACGCACGACGATGTCGCCGAATTCCTTCGGATCGCTCAACCGGCCGACGGCGTTGACCTGCATCTCGAAGGCAGTGCCGGCGGGCGCCGGCGATTGGCCGATCTTGCCGGCCGCCACCTGCACGTTTTGTTCGGCGATGGCGTTCTGGACGTCGACCGCGGTGATGCCGAGATTGGCGAGCTTGTCCGGGTCGAGCCAGACGCGCATCGAATAGCGCCGTTCGCCGAAGATCTGCACGTCGCCGACGCCAGGCAGCCGCTTCAGCGGATCCACCACCTGCAGATAGGCCAGGTTGGAGAGCGCCACCGGGTCGACGGAATGGTCGGGCGAGGTCAGGTTGACGATCAGCACGAAGTTCGGGTTCTGCTTCTTGATCGTCACGCCGCCCTGGTTGACGATCGCCGGCAGCGAGGATGCCGCCTGCGAGACGCGGTTCTGGACGTCGACAGCGGCAGTGCTCAAGGAATAGCCGACATCGAAGGTGATGGTGATGGTCGACGAGCCGTCATTGGAACTCGTCGACGACATGTAGGTCATGCCTTGCACGCCGTTGATCTGCTGCTCCAGCGGCGTCGTCACGGTGTCTGCCACCACTTGCGCGCTGGCGCCCGGATAGTGGGCACTGACCACGACCTGCGGCGGCGTGATGTCGGGAAACTGCGAGACGGGCAGCAGGAAATAACAAATCGTCCCGGCGAGCACCATGATGATGGCGATCGCAGAGGCGAAGATCGGACGATGGATGAAGAAGTTTACCACGACACGCACGCCTCTCCAGCCGCTCTTACCCGCCCGAAGGCGTTGGCGACCCTGGACAACTGGCCATGCCCGTCACGGGACATTTCCCGTGAACGCAGCAACGGCACCCCCCGACGCTGCCCATCGGCAAGCGAGCGCAACATGTTCTCGAAGGCGCGGGGGTCGACCCCATCTGCTTTCATGACCAGCCGGATCATCGGATCCCGGACGGCCTCATCTATGGTAAGATCGCGGCGCTGTGGCATTGGCCGGCTCCTTGTCTGTCGATTCGCAGCCCATGCTCACGAACCGTTTTTCATCTCTTCACCGGCCGAAGCCGCATGATTGGCAATCTTTTCGTCCATCTCGATCTGGTAGGACCAGTTCACGACCTTGTTATTGACGACGGACGCTATAGGTGTTACCAGTAAGTAACATGCTGGAAGTTACAGACCGGTAACACCCTAGTCAAGAGGTGGCCGAGGGTTTTTTGGAAACGAAAGGAGATCATGATGACAGACGGCGTCGTGGAGCGCTCTCGTCCCCGGGATCGGATTCTGGAGACGGCGCGTGACATGTTCCATAAGCACGGCATCAAGGGCGTCGGCGTCGACGCCATCACCGAGGCTGCCGGCACGAACAAGATGACGCTCTATCGTCACTTCGAGTCCAAGGACGAACTGATCGTCGAATGCCTGCGCGCCAACGCCTTGAAAGCCGGCGCGATGTGGGAAACGTTCGAGGCCGAGCATCCGGGCGACAAACTCGCCCAGCTTCATGCCTGGGTTCGCAAGGCCGCCGCCATGCTCAACACCGATGGCCGCGGCTGCGACATGGCCAATGCCGCCGCCGAACTGACCGAACCTGATCATCCGGCAAGGCGCGTGATCAAGGAGCTCAAGGAAGCCCAGCGCGAACGCCTGGTCGGGCTCTGCCGGGATGCCGGTATCGGCCAGGCCGAACTTCTCGCCGATACGCTGTCGCTGCTGTTTGAAGGCGCGCGTGTCAGCGTGCAGACCGTCGGCGCCGAAGGCCCCAGCACGCAGTTCGTGCGTATGGCGGAAGGGCTGATCGTTTCCTTCAGGGGAACTGCAGCAAACTGACACCTGCCGGACTGCCAACGATCCATGCGATTCCGTGACCGGGAAGGAGGTGGCGTGGCGGCGTCGCGATTGCTGCCGATCGGAACGAAAAAAGCCCGCTGCCGGGAGGAGGTGGCAGCGGGCTCGATTTCGAATGTGGCGCGGGAGGAGGTGCGCCCCATTCAGCGTCGGCATCGCATCTGGGAGGAGTAGATGGCCGACAACCAGAAACTACGAATTGCCCAATGATTCGGCAACAATGAATTGTGCATAGCTGCTGTGCAGATTCGCCGTGGCGCCGCGCGAATTCGGGAAAGTGGGCCTCACTGCACCGGCACGTTTTCCCGGAAAATCAGTCGCGGCTCGATGAATTTGCGTGTGAGATAGGGCGCCGATGAGGCGATCGAGCCGAGCAGTTGGATGACCGACTGCTCCGCGATCAACCTGGCGTTCTGGTCGATGACGACGTCGGTGAGGTCGTCGACGAGATAGCCGCGCGTCTCCCTCGTCAGGTCGTGGCAGATGAACACCGGCTTGCGGTTGGGCCTGGCTTCCCGGATCGCCTTGGCAATGCCGGAGCGCCCGGCGCCGACGCAATAGATGCCGAGCAGTTCCGGTTCGTTGCGCAACGCCTTCATGGTTTCCGCATAGCTGGCATCGGGTTCGTCATTGATCTCGACGGCGCTGCTGACGGTGAGATTGGGAAATTCCTCGCCGAGCACCGAGCGGAATCCCATCTCGCGCTCTTCATGGCCGCGATAGGAGCGCGAGCCGACGACCATCGCCAGCCGCCCCTCGCGTCCGCCGAGGAAGCGTCCCATCAAAAGGGCCGCCGTCCGTCCCGCCATGCGGTTGTCGATGCCGACATAAGCCGAGCGCGGTGCGGCCGGAATATCGGATACCAGCGTCACCAGGCGGATGCCGGCCTCGACGATGTCGCGCAGGATGTTGCGTGTCCTGGGATGATCGACCGCGATGACACCGACGCCATTGGCCCGCAGCGACAATTTTTCGACCGCTGTCTGCAGGGCATTGGGCGAGATGCCGGCGAGATTGTGGATCCGGCAGGATGCCACCAGCGGCAGGCGTGAGGCATAGTCCTCGATATGCTTTGCCAGATCCTGCATGAAGGCGTTGCTGCCGATCGGCAGGAAGAATTCGAGGTTTGCGGGCTTCGAGGGAAGCGTCACCTGGTCGGCGATAGGCAGATAGCCGAGCTGCTTGGCGGCCTCCATGACGCGTTGCCGGTTGGCGGCACTCGCTCCGGGCCGATTGTTGAGCACCCTGTCGACCGTGGCGGTCGACAGCCCGCAGGTCCTGGCGATGTCGGAGACGGTGGCCTTCATGCCGCGACCCTATATGCCGATGCTCCCTCAGTGCCCCGGCTTGCCATCGGCGAGGGCGTCGCGGATGTCCTTTTCCGACATGCCGGTGATGATGCGCTCGACTTCCGTCACGGTCGTCGTCTTCGGATCGATGTCGTCGGCGACCACCTTGCCCCTGCGCATGACGACGATGCGGTCGACCACCTGGAAGACATGGTGGATGTTGTGCGCGATGAAGATGCAGGAGTGGCCAGAATCACGCGCGTTGCGCACGAAGCTCAGCACGCCTTGTGTTTCGGCGACGCCGAGATTGTTGGTCGGCTCGTCGAGGATGATCAGGTCGCTGTCGAAATGCATGGCGCGCGCGATCGCGACCGCCTGGCGCTCGCCGCCGGAGAGCGAGCCGATCGGCGTCGTCGGCGGGATGTTCTTGGAGATGCCGACCTGTTTGAGCAGATCGCGGGCGACCGTGTTCATCGCCTCCTGGTCCATGCGGTTGAGGAAGCGCGGCGGCTTGATCGGCTCACGTCCCAGGAACAGGTTGCGCGCGATCGACAGTTGCGTGACCAGGGCGGAGTCCTGATAAATGGTCTCGATGCCGTGGGCGATGGCATCGCTGGTGCTGCGCAAGGTGACCTTCTTGCCGCGGATGAAGATGTCGCCGCTGGTCAGCGGCACCGCGCCGGAGAGAACCTTGATCAGCGTCGATTTGCCGGCGCCATTGTCGCCCAGCAGGCCGACGATCTCACGCTCGTTGACATGGAAATTGGCGTCCACCAGCGCCTGCACGCGGCCATAGGACTTGCGGATGTTCTGCATGCGGATCAATGGCTCGGCCATGGTTCAAGTCCCCGCCTGGTGCCGGCGTTCCAGCCACGAATGCAACGCCATCATGCCAAGGATGATCGCGCCGATGAAGATGTTGTAGGCAAGCCCGGGCACGCCGATCAGCACGATGCCGTTGCGCATGACGCGCAGGATCAGGATGCCGAGCACGGTGCCGATGATGGTGCCGCGCCCGCCGGTCAGCGCCGTGCCGCCGATCACCACCATGGCGATCACCTCCAGTTCGTAGCCGCTGCCGCTGTTGGGGTTGGCGGCGGATGTGCGCAGTGAGGAAATGACGCCGGCAAGCGACGCCATCAGCGAAGACAGCACGAACAGGCCGACCTTGACGCGGTTGACATTGACGCCACGGGCGCGCGCCGCGTTGGGATTGCCGCCGGCCGCCTGGATCCAGTTGCCGGTCCGGCTTTGCGTCAGGACATAGCCGAGGGCGATCGCGGCGGCGATGAACCAGAACAGCGACATGTAGATGCGGAACGGGCCGATGAAGAAATCGCCGACCAGCGCCTCCGCCAGCCAGCTGCCCTCGGCGCTCCAGGTGCGCTGCGGAAACCCGTCGGTGATGAAAAGCGCGCTGCCGCGCACCACCAGCAGCATGCCGAGCGTCACCAGGAAGGACGGGATCTTGAGCCGCGTGACGAACCAGCCATTGACCAGGCCGATCAAAGCGGCAACCACCAGCGCGACGACGAAGCCCATCTCCAGCGAGGTGACGCCGGCATTGAACAGCGTCCACATCAGCACCGGCGAGAAACCGAACAGGGACCCGACGGAAAGGTCGAATTCGCCCGACGTCATCAACAGCGTCATCGCCAGCGCGATCAGGCCGAGCTCGACGGTGAAGGCCAGCGTGTTGGAGATGTTCTGCGGCGACAGGAAGTCGTGGTTGAAACCCCAGAAAACGGCGATCTCGGCGATGAGCAGAACGAAGGGTCCGAATTCCGGCCGCGCGATCAGGCGTTGGATGAGCGAATGATTTTCCACTGGGAACCCGCGACATGGTTGGAACGGGCCGCGACCTCCACCGCATCGGGTGGACATGCCGCGGCGCAGGAAGATAGCTGGCGCCGCGCGAGATGCGCGGCGCCAGGGATCGCGGATTATTTGCCGGACAGGATCTTGTCGTAGACCGCCGCGGTGTCCTTCTCGTAGAGCGCGCCGGTGATGACGTTGAAGCCCGGGGGAATGCCGCTGGCCGCCATGTTGGCGAGCGACAGCGCGACGTAGCTGGTCGCCTGCGGGTCCTGCCACTGGCCGGCATTGACGTAGCCGTTCAGCACTTCCTGGGTGGTGTCGAGCGAGTTGCCCCAGCCGACGACCGGGATTTCGCCCGGCTTGACGCCGACCTGGTCGAACACGCGCTTGATCGAGCCGGTGACGAGGTCGCCCAGGCCGATGATGGCGTTGACCTTGCCCTTGTGGGCGGTGAGGTAGTCGACCATGCGGTTGATCACCTCGGCCTGGTCAAGCGTCGCTTCGGTCACCTCATAGGTGATGCCGAGCGGGCCGAAGACGCTCTTGATGCCTTCCTCTTCCTGCACGCCATAGGTGGCGCCGGGGATCTCGACCGGCATCCAGACGAAGTCGCCCTTCTTCACAAGACCCTTGTCGACCAGATATTGGGCCCAATGCTTGCCGAAGGTGACGTTGTCGCCGCCGACATAGGCGTTGAAATTGGCCTTGGGATCGGGCGTGTTGAAGTTGATGATCGGGACGTTGGCCGCGCGCGCTTCCTTGACGATCTCGACAAGGCTGCCCGGATCGGGGCTGGTGGTGACGATGCCGTCGGCCTTGGCGGAGAGGGCGGCGCGGACCGCTTCCTGCTGCGAGGCGACGTCGCCATTGTGGAAAGAGGTGTTGACGGTGTTGCCGGTGTCCTTGGCCCATTGCTTGGCGCCGGCGAGGAAGTAGGTCCAGACCGGGTCGGCCGGCCCGCCATGTGAGATCCAGTAGAACGTCTTGGCCTGCGCGGCTGCCGGAATGACCGTCAGCGCGACCAGCAGGCCGTAGAGCACAAGTCTTAGTCTCGTCAGCATGTGATTTCCTCCCGGTTGAAGATGATCCGTCCCTTGTTCCGGCTTCGGCCGGATTGCGTCTTTTGCCAGCGCCGCTCGGATGCCTAAGAGCATTCCCTTTTTCGGCGGATGGCAAGCCTCCATCTGCAGATGTAGTTGGCGCCTGACACGGCGCCATCAACGACCCCATCAGATCGCATCAGTTGGGATGATTTTTTCCAGGCAGTCGGATGATTGTCGCCGAGGCGCAGCCCGGCGGACTGTCCCGATCATGTTTGGGCGGTCACTTGGGGCGAAAGCCCCTGAAGAACCACTTAGAGCAGGCCGGCTTTGGCGAGGTCGCGCATCAAATGGCTGGCGCCGTAGGTCCAGTGCGGGCAATCAGGCGACAGCCGCACGCGGTTGACCAGCGCGCCGAATTTTTCCGACGAGATGGTGACGATGTCGCCGACCTTGTGCGTGAACCCCTTGCCCTTTTCGCCGCGATCCTTCGATGGCACGAACATCGTGCCGAGATACAGCGCCAGCCCGTCCGGATACTGGTGGTGCGGCCCCATGGCCGCGGCAACCAGTTCCTCCGGCGAGCGGCTGATCTCGGCCATCGAACTCGCCCCCTCCAGCGAAAATCCGTCCTCGCCCTCGACCTTCAGGCGCACGACGGCCTGCTTCACCTCGGCGATGGAGAACGTGTCGTCGAACAGCCGGATGAAGGGGCCAAGCGAAGCCGAGGCGTTGTTGTCCTTGGCCTTGCCGAGCAGCAGCGCCGAGCGCCCTTCGACGTCGCGCAGATTGACGTCGTTGCCGATGGTGGCGCCGACGATCCTGCTGCTCGAGGCGGCGATCATGGCGATCTCCGGCTCCGGATTGTTCCAGGTCGACACCGGGTGGAGGCCGACATCGGCGCCGAAGCCGACCGAGGCCATGGGCTGGCACTTGGTGAAGATCTCGGCATCCGGGCCGATGCCCACTTCCAGATATTGCGACCACGCGCCGCGCGAAATCAGCTTGGCTTTGATCTCCATCGCCTCGGGCGAACCGGGCTTGAGCTTGGAAAGGTCGTGGCCGATCAGGCCGGCAATGTCGGCGCGTATGGCGTCGGCCTTTTCCGCCGAGCCGCGGGCCTGTTCCTCGATCACCCGTTCGAGCAGGCTGACTACGAAAGTGACGCCGGATGCCTTGATCGCCTGCAGGTCGACCGGGGATAGCAGAAAGGGTTTTGCCGGATCGCGCGTGGCTTCGAAACTGTTGGCCGCGATGTCGCTGACAGAACCGATGGGAGTGCCCTTGGCCGAGCCCACATGGCCGGCCGGATCCGCCAACTCGCAGACGTCACGGACGGTAGGCGCCGCGCTCGAGGTGATGTCGAAGACGGTGCCGTCACGCACGGTGACCACCATGGGATGGGAGACATCGCCGCTCCTGGCGCGCCCGACAAACAGGCCTTCGGAGGGCAGATGTGTCGGATTGGTCATGAGTTGGGTTCCTCGAATGGATCGAAAATTCTGGCCGGATCGGCGCGGCACTTTCACCGGATTCCACTCAAAGGTCTATCCCGTCCGGGGGCAAATTCGAGCTGCCATAACCGGTTCTTCATTGAAGCCGTTCCTTCAGAAATGTGAAATCCGCGTCGGGTTTTATTGCCGACGGCAACTGTACCTCAAATGCGAGATCGCCGTTCACAGCAGCGCAGTACTCTGAATCCGCTTGACAGTTTCACAAATATGAAAAATCCTTAGTCAATTTCAAAAGCCTGGGACGGGCAGGTCGATGTCGACCCTAGTTGCAGCACATGTGCCAGAGACCCGGGCTTCATCGGGCTTCCGGTTCGCCATGTTGCTGCCCGGCGCGCTGGTCACCTTCCTGCTGATCCTGTTTGCGCTTGGCCTGGTGCTTTTCCTCGCCTTCCGCGGCAATGACGGGTCGCTGCTTGGCGCCGGCTTCAGCCTGGCCAACTTCATCACCGTGGTTTCCGATCCGCTGTACTGGACGGTCACGCTGCGCTCGCTGATCATCGCCGCGCTGGTCACGCTGGCCACGGTCGTAACTGCTTACCCCGTCGCCTACTATCTTGCCTTTCACGCCGGCCGGCGACGCGGTCTGCTGCTGTTCCTGGTCACGCTGCCGTTCTGGACCAGCTATCTCCTGCGTGTCTTCGCCTGGAAGATCGTGCTGGCCTACAATGGGGTGTTGAATTCGGCGCTGATCGAAAGTGGCATCTGGTCCGAGCCGACACTGGCCTTCCTCAACACGCCGGCCGCTGTCGTCGTCACGCTCGCGCACGCCTATGCGCCGTTCGCCATCCTGCCGATCTATGTGGCGCTGGACACGATCCCGAAATCGTTGATCGAGGCCGCTTCCGATCTGGGCGCGAGGCCGTTCACTTCCTTCCGTCGGGTCGTGTTGCCCAATTCGATGCCGGGCGTGCTGGCCGCCGCGCTTGTCGTCTTCGTGCCGACGGTCGGCGACTATGTCACGCCGGCCATGGTGGGCGGTCCGGCCAGCACCATGATCGGCTCGCTGATCCAGTCGCAGTTTGGCAAGGCCAATGACTGGCCGTTCGGCGCAGCCCTTTCGGTCTGCGTCATGCTGGTCATCCTGCTCGTGGTACTGGTCGCGCGCGGCGCGGACCGCCGGTTTGGCAGCCGCACATGAAAACAGGGCGCGCCAGCATGAAACGGGATGGCCGCTGGCTCGGCCTCTATGTGCTTGCCTATCTGATCTTCCTTTATCTGCCGGTCCTGCTGATCCCGCTGTTTTCCTTCAACGATTCCATCCAGGCCGCGTTTCCGCTGCAGGGCTTCACGCTGCAATGGTATGCCACGCTCTACGGCAATCCGGCACTGTCGGGTGCGCTCGTCAACAGTCTCGTCATCGGCGCCATCGCGGCCTCGGGCGCCACGCTGTGCGGCATCACCGTGTCCTATATGGATCTCTATGGCCGCTCGCCGCTGGCCGCCACCATCAGCGCCATCGCGCGGCTGCCGATCCTCATTCCTGGCGTCATTGTCGGCATATCGCTGCTGATCCTGGTCAACCTCGTCGGCCTCGGACCGTCGCGTGTCGCCATCGTGCTCGGCCATATCCTGGTCGCGTTGCCGACCACCGTGGTCGTCATGCGCAGCCGTTTCGCCGCCATCCCCAGGACGGTTCGCGAGGCGGCGCTCGACCTCGGCGCCTCGGACTGGATGACCTTCCGGCGCGTCATGCTGCCGCTCAGCCTGCCGGCCGTGCTGTCGGCCTTCATGCTCGCCTTCCTGATCTCCTTCGACGAGTTCATCGTCGTCTTCTTCCTGGCCGGCACCGAGCCGACACTGCCGCTCTACATCTGGAGCCAACTGCGCTTTCCCCGCTCGCTGCCGACCGTCATGGCGCTCGGGACGGTGATCCTGGCCGTGTCCTTCATCATCGCTGGCACCGCCGAAATCCTGCGCCATCGCGGGCTTGGCGCCGTACGCCGCAATCCAGCCTGAAGCACAACAACGAGAGAGGAGAACGAAAATGACATTCCACCTGAAATCGGTGTCGGGACACAAGGTCCGCGCCGGCCTCGCGGCATTGGCGCTCGCACTGTCGTCGACCGTGGCGCTCGCCGCCGAGAAGCTGCAATACTTCACCTGGTCGGGCTATGAGTTGCCCGATTTCAACAAGAGCTTCCTTGCAGCGCACCCCGATGGCGTCGAGGCCTCGATCTTCGGCGACGACGATGATGCCTTCACCAAGGTCAAGGCCGGCTTCCGGCCCGACATCGCGCACCCCTGCTATGACAAGGTGGCGCGCTGGAACAAGGAAGGCCTGCTGCAGCCGATCGACACCAAGCGCATCAAGAACTGGGATTCGATCTTCCCGGTGTTCAAGAACCTGCCCGACCTGCAGGCCGGCGACGGCAAGGTCTGGATGGTGCCATGGGACTGGGGTAACACCTCGATCCTCTACCGCACCGATCTGGTGAAGAACCCCGAGGAGAGCTGGAACCTTCTGTGGGACAAGCAATATGCCGGCCGTATGGCGACCATCGACGCCGTGCATGACACCCCGATTGTCGCGGCTCTTCTGGCAGGCGTGAACCCCTTCGACATGACACCGGAGCAGATGGACAAGGTCGCGGCAAAGCTGCGCGAACAGCGCCCGCTGCTGTCGAGCTACACCACCGACATGACCTCGGTCGAGCAGGCCCTGGCCAGTGGCCAGTTGGTCGCCGCCATGACCTGG
Source organism: Mesorhizobium sp. M8A.F.Ca.ET.218.01.1.1 (assembly GCF_004791165.1). GTDB lineage: Bacteria > Pseudomonadota > Alphaproteobacteria > Rhizobiales > Rhizobiaceae > Mesorhizobium. The sequence goes on from NZ_SRUZ01000005.1 coordinate 394,036, forward strand.
AATGCATCGGCCACGTCGCTCAAGAAGCAAGGCGTGCCGGTCGAGTTCATGAAGCCGAAGGAGGGTATGCTGACCTGGGCCTGCGGCTTCGTCATGCTGAAGGACGCCAAGAACGTCGATCTCGCCTATGACTTCATCAACAGCCGGCTCGACGCTGACTCCGGCAAATTCCTGATCCAGTCCTACGGCTATGGCAGCTCGCTCGGCACCGCTTTCGCCGGCGTGCCGAAGGACGAATTGGAGAAGCTGCAACTGCCGTCCGACCCCGAGGTGATGCTGAAGAGCACGATCTTCACCGGGCCGATGAAACAGAACGACGATATGGCGAAGATGTTCGAGAAGGTGAAGGCTGGCGGGTAAGCTACGGCCTTCCCTTCTCCCCTTGTGGGAGAAGGTGTCGCCGAAGGCGACGGATGAGGGGTGCTCCAGCTTGGCGCCGGCGGCGATCTGTCACTCACCCCTCAACCGTCTCGGCGCTACGCGCCGATCCACCTTCTCCCACAAGGGGAGAAGGAAGAAGCAAACGAGGACTTGCACATGGACATGCTTGACGAGGCCGCCGAAAAACCGAAGGACGATGCCGACGTTCGCGTCGGCCGGCGCGTGCGGGCGCTCAGGCTCGAGCGCCGCCTGTCATTGGCCGATCTCTCGGCAAAAGCCGGCATGTCGATCGGCGCGCTGAGCCAGATCGAGCGCGGCATGTCCTCGCTGCGCGTCAAGGTGATCTGGCCGCTCGCCGCCGCGCTCGACATCGAGCCGTCAGCGCTGATCGCCGACGGCAACGATGCGGTCAATGATCTCTATTGCGTGCGCGCCGACAAAAGGCGGCAGATCCCGGTGAAATCCGAAGGCATCGCCAAGGCGCTGCTGTCGCCGCCCGGCGCGACGCTGACCGGCATGCTGGTGACGGTGGAAGCCGGTGGCGGCACGGCGGAAGCCTACGCCCATGCCGGCCATGAATTCGGCTTCGTGCTTTCGGGCGAGGTCGAACTGGTGGTGGATTCGACAAAATACGGGCTGAAGACCGGCGACAGTTTTGCCTTCAAGAGTACGCTTTTGCACGCCTTCCGCAATCCCGGCGCGGAGCAGTGCCAGATCCTCTGGGTCAACACCACGAAGCCGTCCGAGGTTCGCGATGGCGCCTGATCCACTCGTCCGGCTGCAGGCGGTTTCCAAGGTTTTTCCAGGTGGCATCGTCGGACTCGATACCGTCGATCTCGACATTGTCAGCGGCGAATTCATCACGCTCCTCGGGCCGTCCGGCTGTGGCAAGACCACCAGCCTGCGTGTGATTGCCGGCTTCGAAAGCCCGTCGAGCGGCGAGGTCTTGCTCGACGGCCATGACATCACGGCCCTTCGGCCCTTCGAGCGGCCGGTCAACACGGTGTTCCAGGACTACGCGCTGTTTCCGCACATGAACGTCGCCGAAAATGTCGGCTTCGGCTTGTCCCTGCGAAAACTCACCAGTGCCGAGCAGGCAAAGCGCGTCGGCGAAGCCCTGGAGATGGTCGGTCTCGCCGACAAGCTTCGCGCTCGCGTCCTGGAACTGTCGGGCGGCCAGCGCCAGCGTGTCGCGCTTGCCCGCGCCATTGTCTGCGAGCCGCGCGTGCTCTTGCTCGACGAGCCGCTGTCGGCGCTCGACGCGCATCTGCGCGAACAGATGCAAGTCGAGTTGAAGCGGCTGCAATCGCGGCTTGGCACCACCTTCGTGATGGTCACTCACGACCAGACCGAGGCGCTGTCGATCTCCGATCGTATCGTCGTCATGAACAAAGGCCGCATCGAGCAGATCGCGCCGCCGGCGACCCTCTATGACCGGCCGGCCACGAAGTTCGTGGCGAGCTTCATCGGCACCATGAATCTCCTGCAATCACGTTTTGTCGGCCGGGATGGCCACCGCCTGCGTTTCACCGCCGGCACCTTGCCGCTGGAGGCCATGTCCGAAACCGGCCAGTCGCCCGGCGAAGGCGAGGTCCGCACCATAGGCGTGCGCCCGGAGGATTTGCTGGCGGCCGCCGAGGCTGCGCCCGGCACGGCGCCGGCGCGGGTCAACAGCATCGTCTTCCATGGCCGCACGTTGCGCCTGCATGCCGAACTGGGGCAAGGCATGCCCGTTGTCATCGACGCGCCCCGCCAGGCCGAGGGGTTTCAATTCAGCGCCGGCGACGTGGCGCACGTCAGCTTGCGCCGTGGCGCCAACTGCCCCATGCTGCCCAGCTAGCCTCATTCAACTGCGCAAGGTCGCCCGCACGGCCGTGGGGTTGGCCTGATCGATATGTGGACGAACGACCAAGGAAACTAAGTAGGAATTGACTAATGTAGGAAGACATTCCTAAATTAGTTGATGCCGGAATTGAGCACCCGACCGCGCCGAAATGTGCAAACCCTATGCCTCGCGCACGAAGTCGGGCAACTCATTCGTGTCCGATGCCGGCACTGCAACATCACCCGGCATTATCTGCCTGGCGATCTCGCGAAGCTTGTCGGTGACATTCCCTTTTGGGATGTCGAACGGCATATGCGGTGCGAGCGCTGCAAGCTTCGCGAACTTGATGCCGACATAATTTTGCCGAGTGCTGCGGAGCGCTTGAAAATTCGTGTGAGACGCCTTGTCGAAATCCGCATGGTTCGCCGTGTGATATGGCGAGACGAGGAATGAGGAACGCGGCTATCCCTTAGCCTAGAACAGAGATCCTTGCGCCGGTGCCTGCTGCGGAAACTTGATTTGTGTGGCTGGCTTCTCAACGATCACCAACGCGTTGTCTGGTGCTGTTCGCTGCAAATGCCGTGCTTCTGCCCAAGGTGCTGTAAGCCAGGCCTCGGTCTCCTCCGACGTGGTCAGGATTACGGGCATAGCCTTCTCATGGATCGGCGCGATCAGGGCGTTTGGCTTGGTTGTCATGAAGGCGAATAACTCGAAGTCGCCGGGTCCGTCCTTGACCTTTCGAATACCCTGCCAACGGGTCCAGAATCCGGCGAAGAAGAACAGCGGTCGGCTATCGTCACGGGCAAACCAGTAGTTGCGTTGGATGCCGGTTTCTGGGTCCTTGTCACTCGGTGTCGGGCTGGGTTCGGCAAAACTGGTGACCGGCACGACGCATCTATGCTCGACCCCGACAAACTGTTGCCAGTGCGAATATTGTGGATTGCGAACGTTGGTCGTGCCGTAGTCGGCCTTTCCCTTCATGCGCTCAGGTGGCGTTGGCAACCCCCAAAGCAGTCTGGCCAGCTCACGCTTCCCGTCTGCCGTGTTGCGGACGACGGGGCCGGGCTGATTGGGATAGATGTCGACGGATGGTTCAAGGTTGCCGCTGATATCGCGCAGTGCGCGCGTCCATTGGCGGACCGCCTCTTGTGTCGTGGTGATGTTGTAGAGGTTACACATGCACCCAGCATCGCGGAATTGGCGTGCCTCTGCAACCAAGGCTGCTGTCCGCGCTCCTGCAATCGCCGTCACACCACCGCGCTATATCGATCGTCCTGACACAGCTTGTCAGCTGTCATGCGGGCAAAGGTGGCGGGCCGGCGATCACCCCCCTACTTCGAGTGCGTCTGAACAGGAGGAACCCACATGACCATCGCGGAAATTGCCAAGGATTTCACCGAACTGCTCAAGCAGGGTAACAACCAAGGTGCCGCCGAAAAGTACAATGCCGATGACATCGCCAGCTACGAGGCCATGGAGGGACCGATGGCGGTCAGCCATGGCAAGGAGGCCCTCAGGCAGAAGAGCCAATGGTGGCAAGAGAACCACGAAGTCCATGGCGGCTCCGTCGAGGGGCCTTATGTCAACGGCGACCAGTTCGCGTTGCGCTTCACGTTCGACATAACGCCGAAGGCCACCGGCCAGCGCGTCACCATGGATGAGGTTGGCCTGTACACGGTCAAGAACGGCAAGATCGCCGAAGAGCGTTTTTACTACTGAGGTCGGAAACACAGCTGGCTTTCCGGAGTCCGCGCTCTTCGCCGCGAAGGCGGAGATCAACATGGCGGCCAGCGATGCCCTGGCCGCCACCCAGGAAGCTCAAATCGTCTTCACATATTGCGCAAGCTGATCGGCTACCGTGCCCCAGCCGTCGAAGAAACCCATCTCTTCATGGTTGTCGCGGGTCGCCTCGTCGCGGTGGATGGCGGTGGCGGTGTAGCGCGTGCCCCGGCCATCCGGGTGAAGAGAGATGACGGCGGTGATGAAGGGCTCGCCTGACGGCCGGTAACCCGGCAGCAGCGCATCCGTCCACACCAGCCGCTCGTTCGGCACGATCTCCAGATAGCAGCAATGGCGGTCGCTGACCTCCTTGCCGTCGCGCGACTGCATGCGTGTCCGGAACAACCCGCCTGGCCTGAGGTCGATCTCGCAGTCGGTGATCACCCATGGTTTTGGTGTGAACCATTGCCTGACATGCTCCGGCGTCGTCATGGCGCGCCACAACAGTTGGTGCGGCGCGTCGAGCACGCGCTCCAGCACGAGGTCCAGCCTGGGATCCGGCTTGAAGGGATAGCTCATGTTTCCTGCTCCTTGAGTGTCATCACATAGGCGTCGAACTGGTCGAGGCGGCGCTCCCAGAGCGTGCGCTGCTCAGCCAGCCAGCTTTCGGCGAGCTTCAATGGCTCGGGCGCAAGCTCGTAAGTCCTGACCCGGCCGGTCTTCTGCGACCGAACCAGCCCGCAGCCTTCGAGAATCTTGAGATGGTCGATGAAGGAAGGCAGGGCCATCTCGAAAGGCTGTGCCAGTTCGCTGACCGAAGCGGGGCTCCTGTTGAGTCGCTCGACCACGAGCCGCCGTGTCGGGTCGGCAAGCGCGCGGAAGATGCTGTCGATCGGCGGGGGGATCGGATTTGCGCTCTGGAGGCTGGTCATCGATGGTCCTGGGTCGTCAAAAGTGGTCATTAATACTTAGGTAAATTCCTTAGTGTTTGCAAGCGGCAAATTTCACGAGCTTCTGGCAAAGCGGGAAGGGCGGTTCTAGGTTGCGAAACGGATTCGACGGTCAGCCCAAAGGAAGCACGTCTTGACGATCACCATGTACGGCATCACCAATTGCGACACGATCAAGAAGGCGCGCGTCTGGCTGGAGAGCCATGACGTTCCCTATCGCTTCCACGATTACCGGGCCGAAGGCATCGAGGCTGACAGACTGAATGGCTGGGTTGGCAAGGTCGGTTGGGAAAAGCTGCTCAACAAGGGCAGCACGACCTTCCGCGAACTGCCGGACAAGGACAAGGAAGGGCTGGATGAGAAGAAGGCGAAGAAGCTGATGTTGGCCAAGCCGACCATGATCAAGCGGCCGGTACTTGAAGTGGGGGATCGGGTGCTGGTTGGGTTCAAGGCGGATGTTTATGAGGAGGCTGTAAAGTAAAGTTCGTTAAGCGCGGCACCCTATGCCGTCGTCATCCTAGGGCGGAGCAAGGAGCGAAGCGACGCGGCGCAGACCCTAGGATCCATGCCGTGACGCTAACGTGCTGCAGCGGTTGAGAATTCTGCCCCGTCGCGTCCTTCGATGAAAGTCACGGCATGGATCCTCGGGTCAAGCCCGAGGATGACGAAGCAGGTATTTCGCCAGCGCCACCGCGTTGTTGTGCGCCTCGTCATGGGCGCCGTAGAGAAGCGTTACCTTGCCGTCGCGGAGCAGGGCGCGCAAACTCGCCAACGCCTCTTCATTCCGATCCAGTTCGAGAAAATACCGCTTCTGAAATTCCGCCCAGCGCTCCGGCTCATGCCCGAACCATTTGCGCAGTTCGTCGCTCGGCGCGATCTCCTTCAGCCACAGCGTCAACGCGGCATCCTTCTTGGCGACGCCGCGCGGCCATATCCGATCCACCAGCACCCGCTGGCCATCGGCCTTCCCGGGTGCTTCGTAGACGCGCTTGACCGCGATATCGAAGGCCATCACACCTCCGCCGGCTAGAGCCCCTGGGCCCACTCACCCTTGCGCATCACCGGCACGCGGCTGCCATCCTTGGCGACGCCGTCGATGTCGATCTTGTCCGAGCCGATCATCCAGTCGATGTGGATGAAGCTCTTGTTGCCGCCGCGCGCCGCGATTTCGTCCTGGCTGAGCGAGGCGCCGTCGACGAAGCACTTCGAATAGCATTGGCCGAGCGCGATATGGCAGGCGGCGTTCTCGTCGAACAGCGTGTTGAAGAACAACAGGCCGCTGGCCGAGATCGGCGAGGAATGCGGCACCAGCGCCACTTCGCCGAGGCGGCGCGCGCCTTCGTCGGTGTCGAGCACTTTCTTCAGCACGTCCTCGCCCTTCGAGGCCTTGGCCTCGACGATCCGCCCGCCCTCGAAGCGCACCGAGATGTCGTCGATCAGCGTGCCCTGGTAGGACAACGGCTTGGTCGAGGAAACATGGCCCTCGACCCGCCTCGCATGCGGCGTGGTGAAGACTTCCTCGGTCGGGATGTTGGGATTGCAGGTGACGCCGTTCTTGGCGGTCGAGGCGCCGCCCATCCACTCATGGCCGTCCGCCAGCCCGACAGTCAGGTCGGTGCCGGGTCCAGTGAAATGCAGCGCATGGAAATCGTGGCCGTTCAGCCATTCAGTGCGGCCGCGCAAGGCCGCATTGTGCGCCTTCCAGTTGGCGATCGGGTCCTCGACATCCACACGCGAGGCGGCGAAGATGGCGTCGGCGAGTTTCGCCACCGCCACGTCGTCGGCGTCGCCGGGGAAAACCTGCCTGGCCCAGGCCAGATCCGGATAGGCGACGATGTTCCAGTTGATGTCGAAGCCGGTGATCTTCTCCAGCGCCGGCTGGTAGGCCATCGAATTGGCCTTGTTGGCGCGCGCCACCTTCGCCGGATCCTGCGCCGACAGCAGCGACGGATCCTCGCCGCGTACGGCGAGCCGGGCGGCATTGTTGGAAAAGGCCTTCGCCATGCCTTCATAGAGCCAGCCGGCGGCGCGATCGAAGCCGGCATCGGCGCCGAAGCGGTAGCGCGCCAGCGTCATCTCGTCATCGTTGAAGATCGGCGTCACCAGCCCGGCGCCGGCCTTGTAGGCGTGCTCGACGATGCGCCTGGTCAGCGGCAGCGCCGCGATCGACGATGTCAGTACCAGGTCCTGTCCGGGCTGCAATTGCAGCCCGACCTTGATGGCGACTTCCGCCAGCCTGTCGAGCTTCACCGGGTCGATCGTTGCGGAAACGCCGCGCGAATGTGTGGTCATGATCCTGCCTGTCGTCGTGGGATTTATGATTGAACATAGACCGGTACCGCGGCGCTTTCCACCGCGATCGCGCCACTGGGCCCCGCGACCGACGATCCGAACTGCGCCATGGTCGCCGCGATCTCTTCCTTGATCCAGATTTTGAAGTCCCGGACCTTGCGGCTTTCAGGCTTGGTGGCGGAGGTCACCAGCCAGTAGCCGAGGCCGCTCTGGGCGCGGATTCCGAACGGCGCCACCAGCCGCCCATCGGCCAGCGCATCGGCCGTCAGCAATTGCCAGCCCAGCATCACGCCATGGCCGGCGATCGCCGATTCCAGGCACAGCATCGGGTCGGTGAAGCGCGCGCCTTTCTGGAAGTTGACGGGTGGAACGCCGGCAGCGGCGAACCAGCTTTCCCAGTTGATCATCGCCCGCTCGTCGGTGATGGCGCAGGTCCGCGCAAGGTCGCCGATCGACTTCAGTTTTCTTGCAATGCCCGGTGCGCAGACCGGGAAGACTTCCTGCGCCAAAATGAGCTCCGCCTTCCCGCCCGGCCATTTGCCGTCGCCAAGCCGGATGGCAATGTCGATGTCGGAATGATCGAGATTGGCCAGCCGCACCGAGGCGTCGATGCGCAACAGCACGTTGGGATGCCGGTCGAAGTGCCGCGACAGCCGTGGCAGCAGCCATTTGGAGGCAAACGCAGGTGCCGCCGAAACAACCAATGTGCATTGGGTTGCCTCGTCCGCCAGTGCCACGGCCTGCGCAAGCTCGCGAAATCCGGCGCCAAGGCGGGCCGCGAAGACGGCGCCGAATTCGGTCAGGACGAGACCGCTGGTCGTGCGCTCGAACAGGGCCTGGCCGAGCTGCTTTTCGGTGCGGCTGATCTGCTGGCTGACGGCGCTGACGGAAACGTTGAGTTCGCTGGCGGCGGTCGCGAGCGAGCCGAGACGGGCGACGGTTTCCACGGCGCGAAGGCCGTTGAGATGAACGCGGTTGAGCATGGCCATTTGAGATTTTCTAAACCGATCCGGCCGAAATCTCAATTGAAAGAGTTACCGAAACGGCTGACTTATGGACGGAGACAGGCCCATGGAGCCGGAAATGCTGAGGATGTTGTCGTCGCTGAAGGTCCTGTTCGCCGCCGCTTCGTCGGATGACACGCGCTGCGACGTCGACACGCTGAGCTGGCTGACCGATCCGCTTGCGCATCCCGCGCTTGACGCGATGTCGGAGCGCGAACTCGGCGATGTGCCGTTCCGCTTGACGGCGCGCCGGACCGTGCATGAGACCGTTTCGCTGAACGCCGGTTTCGGCGGGCGCTGCTGAGCGCGCGGTCCGGCACTGGCCCAACACAAGGCGGATTGTTTCACCCGTGCGCAGATTTATTGTGCACTGCAATGACATCGGCCCCATCGACAGCGCTTCGCTACGCCTTCGCCGGCATGATCGCCATGGCCGTCGCCATGGGCATCGGCCGCTTCGTCTACACGCCGATCCTGCCCGGCATGATGGAGGAACTGCATCTGTCGCCGGCCGATGCCGGCTGGATCGCCTCGGCCAACTATCTCGGATACCTCGTCGGCGCGTTGGTGGCGGCGGGCAACTGGGCGCACGGACGCGAGCGTTCGCTGATGCTGGCAGCCCTCGGTGCCAGCGCCGTGCTGGCCGCCCTGATGGGGCTGACCGATGCCATGGCCGCCTTTCTCGCCATCCGTTTTCTGGCCGGTCTGGCCAGCGCCTTCGTCATGGTGTTCATGGCCAGCATCGTTTTCAGCCATATCGCGGAGGCCGGGCGGGGCGACCTGCAGGCATGGCATTTCGGCGGCGTTGGCCTCGGCATCGCGATGTCGGCGGCGATGATGGCCGTGCTGGTCACAGAACATGCCGGCTGGGCGCAGGGCTGGCTGTGGTCGGGCGCGATTTCGGCTTGCGGCTTCGTCGCCGTGGCGCTGCTGGCGAACCAGGGTCCGCTCACCAATGGCGAAGCCGTCCACGAGCCGGCGCTGCCGAAAGACCTGTCGCTGATGAAGGCGATCGTCGCCTATGGCCTGTTCGGTTTCGGCTATGTGGTGACGGCGACCTTCCTCGTCGCCATCGTCCGCCAGGGTGGCGGCAGCCGCGTCTTCGAGGCGGTGGTGTGGATGGTTGCCGGCCTTGCCGGTTTCCCTTCGGTCTGGCTGTGGCAGAAGATATCGGCGCGGATCGGGCTCTATGCCGCCTATGCGTTGGGGTGCTTCGTCGAAGTTGTCGGCGTTACCGCGAGCGTCGCCGTCGGCGGGCGCACGGGGCCGCTGCTTGGCGGCGTGCTGCTCGGCGGCACCTTCATTGCCATCACGGCGCTTGGCCTGCAGGCCGCACGGCAGCAGGCGCCGAAGTCACCCCGGCGCATCTTTGCCTTGATGACCGCTTCCTTCGGTCTTGGCCAGATCATCGGCCCGATCGCGGCCGGGTTTCTGGCCCAGGCGTCGGGCGATTTCTTCCTCGCCTCCATCGTCGCCGCGGCCGTCCTGGTCGTCTCCGGCGCCGTCACATGGTCGGCCGCGCCAAAATCGCCATGATTTGTGGTCTTGCTCTGCGCCTGAACTCGGGCAGGCATTTTCTTTCCCCCTAATGTGTGACCTTATGCCCGCCGAACCCACCTGATTTGCGCATAGATCGAGGAATTCGCCACAGTGTTCGTATCCTTCTTCCCGCAGCCGAAGCTTTTCTTCTCTTCGGCCGCCATCTGGAGCCTTGCGGCAATCCTGTTCTGGTTTTTCGGCGGGGAGCAATTGGGGGGCCTTGTGGGCCTTCCGCCGGCAGCCGCCGATGCGGCGCCCATCATCGGCATCGCTGTGCTGGTGTCGAAACCGTTCCTCTGGTTTTACATCTATTTCGCGCTTTGCGTGGCCATCTTCTACGCATTCTGGAGCTGGTATTCGCCGCATCCTTGGCAGCGCTGGTCGATCTTGATGACGGCGGTCATCCTATTTTTCATCTATTTCAACGTGCAGGTCAGCGTCGCCGTCAACGCCTGGTACGGCCCCTTCTTCGACTATGTGCAAGGGTTGATGTCGGGGACCGGAAAATCGACCAACGGCGAATTCTACACCGGGCTGGCCGACTTTTCGTGGCTCGCGCTGGTCGGCATGAACGTGCAGGTGGTCAATGCCTTCATCGTCAGCCACTGGATCTTCCGCTGGCGGACGGCGATGAACAACTACTTTATCGAGAACTGGAGCAGGCTGCGCCATATCGAGGGCGCCTCGCAGCGTATCCAGGAGGATACGATGCGGTTCTCGCAGATCATGGAGGATCTCGGTTCCAGTTTCGTCCAGTCGATCATGACCTTGATCGCCTTCCTGCCGGTGATGATCCAGTTGCAGGCCCATATCAGCGAACTGCCGATCATCGGCGCGATCCCGCAGCCATTGGTGGTCGCGGCACTTGCCTGGTGTCTGTTCGGCACGATCTCGGTGATGATTGCCGGCATGAAGCTTCCGGGGCTGCAGTTCCGTAACCAGCGCGTCGAAGCCGCCTACCGCAAGGAACTCGTCTATGGCGAGGATCATGCGGACAGGGCGCAACCCGCCACCACCGCCGAGCTGTTTGCCAATGTCCGGCACAACTATTTCCGGCTCTATTTCCACTACATCTATTTCAATGTCGTCCGGTACACTTACCTGCAGGCCGACAACATTTTCTCGCTGTTGATCCTGGGTCCGTCGCTGGTCGCGCACAAGATAACGTTCGGTGCGCTGAACCAGATCTCCAACGCCTTCGGCAAGGTGACGGGTTCGCTGCAATTCCTGCTTACCTCCTGGTCGACCATCGTCGAACTGCAGTCGGTCCATAAACGCTTGCGCGCCTTCGAGGCGACGCTGCTGGGTGAGCCGTTGCCGGACATCGATCAGCGCTATCTGGCAAGGCAGGGTGCAGAAGACCCGGCTTAGGAAGTCTGGGATTTATGCGAAACGGGTTGGCAGCTCAGCCGCCAACCGTCGCCTGCTTCTGGCTGCCGTCCCGCCGCGAAACATAATCGCGAAAACTGATGCACTCGACATCTGATTTGACGCAGACCTCGCCGGCAAAGCGTTCCAGTGCGTTCCAGTAGGCGCCGTCATTCATCAGTGTGAAGTGGAAGCCGAGTTCCAGCGGAATGCGCTTGCCCTGATATTGCGTGTTGAAGGCGGCGCGAAACGCCTGGTAGGTGCGGTCGGCGAATTCGCCGGCCTTGCTTGGCCGCTCGAAGCCGCCGGAATGCCGGACATAGAGATTGTAATCCATGGCGATCACCGGCCGTGATTTCGGCCCTTCCGGAATCAGCGGCAGGGAAAAGCGGGTGATGCCGCCGATGGTCGGCGGCAGGGCAGGGCCCTTTGAAACGCCGCTGGCGTCGAACTGATAGCCGGCTGCCGGCAGCGCCTCGTAAAGCGCCTTGCTTGCCGACAGGTAGGGCGCCCGGAAACCCGCCACCGCATGCGCGAAATCGCGCCAGCCCTCGGGTTCGGGCGCAATGCCGTTGATGGCATAGGCGTTTTCTAGAATGTGCTCGAACGAAGCGAATTCCGTCAGCCAGTCGGCCTTGCTCCAGTCCTTGCCGTCGAAATGGCCGCAGGCGTGGCTGGCGATGTCGTGGCCCTCATGGGCGGCGAGACCGATCTGTTCCAGCCGCTCGGCCACGTCCTGCCTGGAGGCGGCAAAGCCGATGTTGGACTTGCCCGCGGTCTTGCCAGGTGCCGTGTATTGGCCGCGTGTCTCGGGCGACAGCAGGAAGACACAGGACAGAAAATAGGTGAAATGCGCCCCGGTGCGCTGGGCCAGCGCCCTGCTGCGCTTCCACTGCGAGATGTCGCGGGCGCTGTCGAACGAGATGATGACGACCTGCTTCGGCCTTGCTGGTTCTGGTGGCGCGGGCGGGTCGGCCAGGGCCGCGCCGGCGGTGGCTAGCGAGGCAAGTGAAAATGCGACAACGCTGGACAGACTGGGCATCGGCAATTTTACAGGCTCCGGGTGGTCAGCAAGCCGGCTATCCCCGAAATGTGGCGCCGGTGCGATTGGGTTTCGTGGGTTTGCCCCGGGGGGCAAACATCCGTTTGCCCCCGGGAATAGCCGATTTTCCGGTCGAACCCCTTCCATGCCGACAAAATTTCGCTAAAACGCGGGCTCACGAACGGCCCCGACCCGGGGCCAAGAATGGTTTTGATCGATGTCCGACGACAGTTTTATCCGTGAAGTCAATGACGAGATGCGCCGCGAGCAGGCGCAGAAGCTGTGGGACCGTTTCGGCCCGGCCTTGCTTGTGATTGCCATCCTGGTGGTGCTCGGTACCGCAGCCTTCGTCGGCTATCGCTATTGGGACGAGACGCGCGCCAACCGCTCCGGCGATGCTTTCTCGCAGGCGTTGAAGCTTGCCAATGACGGCAAGAACGACGACGCGCTGGCCGCGCTCGATCAGCTGGAGAAGGATGGCTACGGCGCCTATCCGCTGCTCGCCCGCATGCGCGCAGCGACCGTCAAGGCCAACAAGGGCGACGTCGACGCAGCCGTCAAGGATTTCGACGACGTCGCCGCCGACACCGCCATTCCCCAGGGCCTGCGCGACATGGCGCGGCTGAGGGCAGCACTCCTGCTCGTCGACCATGGCTCCTTCGCCGACGTGTCCAGCCGTGTCGAGGCGCTGACCTCGGACACCAACACGCTGCGCCACAGCGCGCGCGAGGCGCTCGGGCTTGCGGCCTGGAAGGAAGGCAAGACGCAGGACGCGCTGAAACTGTTCGACCAGATCGCCTCCGATGACGGCGCCCCGCGCAACACGCGCGAGCGGGCGACCTTGATGTCCGAACTGATCCGCGGGTCGGGCAGTGCATCGTGACCTTCAAAGTCGCCATCATAGGCAGACCTAACGTCGGCAAATCGACTCTTTTCAATCGGCTGGTGGGAAGGAAGCTGGCGCTTGTCGACGACACGCCGGGCGTCACCCGTGACCGCCGTGTCCATGCCGCCAAGCTTTACGATCTGCATTTCGACGTCATCGACACAGCGGGCTTCGAGGATGCCGGCGCCTCGACCTTGCCGGGCCGCATGCGCGCGCAGACCGAAATCGCCATCCGCGAGGCGGATCTGATCTTCTTCACCATCGACGCCAAGTCCGGCCTGCTGCCCGATGACAGGACCTTTGCCGAGATCGTGCGCAAATCCGGCAAACCGGTCGTCCTCGTTGCCAACAAGGCCGAGGCGAAGGGCGCGCAAGGCGGCATGCTGGAGGCCTGGGAACTCGGGCTTGGCGAGCCGATCCCGGTTTCGGCCGAGCACGGCCAGGGCATGCCCGACCTGCGCGACGCCGTGATCGAAGCGCTTGGAGAGGCGCGCGCCTTCGGTGAAGACGAGGACAGCGAAGACGAAGAAGCCGCCATCAACGAAGTGCTGATCGGCGAGGACATCGCCGATCCGGATGCCGAGCCGGCCTATGACGATACCAAGCCGATGCGCATCGCCGTCGTCGGCCGTCCTAACGCCGGCAAGTCGACGCTGATCAATGCGCTTATCGGCGAGGAACGGCTGCTGACCGGACCGGAGGCGGGCATCACCCGCGATTCCATCTCCGTCGACTGGGACTGGCGCGGCCGCCGCATTAAGCTGTTCGACACGGCCGGCATGCGCCGCAAGGCCAGGATCCACGAAAAGCTGGAAGTGATGTCGGTGCAGGATGGCTTGCGCGCCATCCGTTTCGCCGAGATCGTCATCATCGTGCTCGACGCCACCATTCCCTTCGAGAAGCAGGATCTGCAGATCGCCGACCTGATCATCCGCGAGGGCAGGGCACCGGTGATCGCCTTCAACAAATGGGACCTGATCGATAACCCGCAGGAGCTGTTGGCCGAACTGCGCGAGAAGACCGAGCGGCTGCTGCCGCAGGCGCGGGGCATCCAGGCCGTGCCGGTCTCGGCCGAGACCGGACGCGGCCTCGACAAGCTGATGGATGCGGTGCTGAGGACGCACAAGGTCTGGAACAGCCGTGTTTCCACCGGCAAGCTCAACCGCTGGCTCGAGGCCATACTGGCGCATCACCCGCCGCCCGCCGTTGCCGGGCGCCGGCTGAAGGTCAAATATGTCACCCAGGCCAAGACGCGGCCGCCGGGTTTCGTGGTCCAGTGTTCGCGGCCGGACGCGATGCCGCAGAGCTATGTCCGATATCTCTCCAACAGCCTTCGCGAGGCCTTCGACATGCCGGGCGTGCCGATCCGCATCGCACTGCGCACCTCGGACAATCCGTTTGCCGGCCGGGCCAAGAAGCGCGGCTGAGCCTCGGCGCTCGTGCCGATCAGGCCACGGCACGCAAGCCGGCGGTCCGCGCATTTTCCGGCAGGGCTTGCCGCGCCGCCTCCAGCAATATGTCGGCAAGGCGGGCCGCCACGGGCTCGGCTTCAGCATCCCGGCGATGCAGGAACAGCGCCATCTTGGGCAGCGCCGGCAGGCCGGCGATCTCGGGCGTCATCGCACTGACGCTGGCCGGCAAGCCGATGTCGGTGCGGATCGTCAGCCCCAGTCCGGCGGCTACAGCCGCCCAGATGCCACCCAGACTGGGGCTCGAGAAGGCCATGCGCCAGGGCAGCCCGGCGCGGTCGAGCGTTTCAGTCGCGACCGTGCGCAGCAGACATGGCGCTTCGAGCGCCACCAGCGGCAGTGGCTCGCCGTCGCGCAGGCTGGTCTCGATGCGCTTGGCCGGACCGATCCAGCGCATCGGAACATCGGCGACATGCTCGCTATAGGGCAACGTCTGGCCACAGTGCCAGGCAAGCGCGATGTCGAGGCTGCCTGACATCACCCTTTCGGCGAGGTCGTGGCTGCGCGCGATCCTGGCCTCGATCTTGACCTTGGGATGGGCTCGGGCAAATCGGCCCAGAACGTCCGGCAGCACGGCCTCGCCGAAATCCTCCTGCAGACCGAGCCGCACCCAGCCTTCCAGTTCGACGTCATGGATGGCCGCCGCCGCTTCATCGTTCAAATCGAGCAGCCGGCGCGCATAGCCGAGCATGGTCTCGCCGGCCTCGGTCAGCGCCAGGCCGCGCCCCACTTTGCGGAAGATCGGCGTCGCTGCCTGTTCTTCCAGTTTCTTCAATTGCGCGCTGACCGCCGAGGTCGACCGGCCAAGCCGGTCGGCGGCCTTGGCGAAGCTGCCCAGCTCCATGCCGGTGACGAAACTTCTGAGGACGTCGAGGTCGAATGTCACCCGCTGCATCGTAATGTCCTGTTTTTCAGGATTGATCGTCAAAAACTTCCTTATTTTAAGGACGGATTTATGGCGATAGAGAGATGCCGTCAAGGCCTGAGACACCGGCCCGCAACGGGAATGAAATCATGTCCGCCATCGACTGTGCAGATCAACAGCCACCACAAATCCTGCAAGGCAGCGCTGCCAGCCCTGCCGGCAGAGTGTTCGGCCCCAACCACCGCTGGAAGGTCCTGGGCATCGGGGTTGCCGCGAATGCCGGTTTTTCGGCCACTTTCTCGGGCATACCCGCAACGGCGGTGGTGCTTCGCCAGAGCTATCACCTGGGCAATGCCGAACTCGGCCTGGCACTCGGCCTGCTTGGGCTGGGGGTTGCGCTCAGCGAATTGCCATGGGGTCTGCTCACCGATCGCTGGGGAGATCGCCGCGTGCTTCTGATCGGGCTTGGCGCGACGGCGGCCTGGCTCCTGGCCATGGCGATGCTGGTCGTGCCCACAATGTCAGGCATTCCCGATGTCATGCTGCTGGCGGCAAGCCTGCTCGTCACGGGACTGCTCGGCGGCAGTGTCAATGGCTCTAGCGGCCGCGCCATCATGGCCTGGTTCCGCGAGAATGAGCGCGGTTTCGCCATGAGCATCAGGCAGACGGCGGTGCCGCTCGGCGGCGGCCTCGGCGCGCTCGTCCTGCCTTCGCTTGCCCTGGCTTTCGGTTTTGCCGCGGTATTCGGGCTTCTGGCGGCAGTATCCGCGCTCTCCGCCTTGTTTGCCTGGCGTTGGCTGCACGAACCGCCGCCGGCGGGTGAAGCCCACGCCGTCTTATCGGATGGACCGGCTCCGTTGCGCAACATCGAGGTCTGGCGCATCTCGACCGCGATCGGCTTGCTCTGCTTTCCGCAAGTGGCGGTCCTCACTTTCGCGTCGGTGTTCCTGCACGACTTCGCCGGGCTTGGCACGACGGCGATCAGCGCGAGCCTCACCGCTGTACAGGTCGGCGCGATGGTCATGCGCGTCTGGAGCGGCCGCTTTACCGACCGCCACGGCAACCGCCGTCAGTTTCTTCGCTTGTGCAGTGCGCTCAGCGCGCTGGCCTTCGTCGTGCTCTGGGTGCTGGTTCTGGCCGTTCCCGCTATGCCTGCCAGCCAATCCTTCCTGCTCGCCGTCCTGCCCTTGGTGCTTGTTGTTGCCGGCATCTCGGTCTCCGCCTGGCACGGCGTTGCCTATACCGAACTTGCCACGCTGGCCGGTGCCGGCCATGTCGGAACGGCACTCAGCCTTGCCAACAGCTTTGTCTTCGTCGGCTTCTTCCTCGTCCCGGTGGCCATTCCAGGGCTGCTGCACCTCTGGTCATGGCCCGGCGTCTGGCTGTCGGCCGCCGCCTGCGCCCTGGTTGCCTGGCCGGTCTTCCTGAAGCGGGCCTGAGCGCTCCCGCCGCAAAACCGCCGGACTTCGAAGCCACGACCTCCAGCCGGCTGAGAAAACCCGACCGATCCCGTTAACGTCCCATCAAGGTTAATGCATCATTTTGCTCTCCAGTGGGGTCAGTAGCGTTCCTGGAGAGAGTTCCGTGCATCGACGTGTCTTGACGCGGCTGGCCGCCGCCGCCGGTGAGAAGAAACGCGGCCTTGTGTCTCCGTTCATCATCGGCCTCGGCATCTGGATCGGCTTTCCGACCGTCGCCGCCTACCAGGACATGACAAGCCTTGTATCCGGCCTCGAAGCGCCGACCGCCCGCTGGAACTCCTATGTCGAGAAATCCGTCGCCGGCTCGGTCCACGCCGCCGAGATGCCGTTCGTCGATTCCGACGTCACCGGCTCGATCTCGGGTTCCGGCGTTCGCCTTCCCGGTATCGGCTCCGTCTCGTTCCGCGGCAAGGGCGGCAAGGTCAGCGGGTCGCCCGACGAGGATCGTGTCGTGCGCGCCGACAAGAAGGGCCGCATCATCCAGGTCTCTCCGGTAGCGCCGCCGAAGAACTTCAATGCAGGCTCGATCTTCCAGCGGACCTCTTCGCTGATGCGGCCGAGCATGGACAGCGACCTGAAAATGGCCTTCGCCAAGCCTCAGATCAAAGGCAAGGAAATCCTGATCGCCGCCGCATTCCACGCGCGTGAAGACAAGAAGCCGGATCCCGGCGTGCCGGCCATGCTCGCCGCCCTCGTCAACAACGACCACCCCGATGTGCTGGCGACCGCCTACGCACAATCCGAGCCGGACTACGCCAAGGCTTCACCCTTTGAAGCCCTGCTTCAGGACGAGCAGCCCAACAGCGGCCGCTTCATTCCGCCGATGGCCAAGGGCGACCACGCCTGGATCCAGAATCCGCTTCCGGCCAGCGTCTTCTCCAAGCCGGAGCAGAAATGCCTGGCCAACGGCATCTATTTCGAGGCACGCGGCGAAACCGTGCGCGGTCAGGCCGCTGTCGCCCAGGTTATCCTCAACCGGGTCCGCAATCCCGCCTATCCCAATTCGATCTGCGGCGTCGTCTACCAGAACGACAGCTGGTTCAACCGCTGTCAGTTTTCATTCGCTTGCGACGGCAGAAAGAAGCGCATCGACAACCCTGTCGCCTACAAGACCGCGCAAGACATCGGCATGGCCGTCACCGCTGGCAAGATCTTCATTCCGGAGGTGGGATCGTCAACACATTACTACGCCAACTATGTCCATCCCGGCTGGGCGCGCACAATGCAGAAGATGACCAAGATCGGCCTGCATATCTT
Organism: Mesorhizobium sp. M8A.F.Ca.ET.218.01.1.1; assembly: GCF_004791165.1. Lineage (GTDB taxonomy): Bacteria > Pseudomonadota > Alphaproteobacteria > Rhizobiales > Rhizobiaceae > Mesorhizobium. The sequence continues at coordinate 412,114 of NZ_SRUZ01000005.1, forward strand.
CTACCGGACCTATGGTGGCGGCTGGAGCTGAGCCGGTCGCCGGGCGCCGCTCTTTTCGCGCGGCCGCACGGTCGATCGGAGAGCCATTGCCTGGGGGATTCGCGCAACGCATCCCCCCGATAGCCGCGGGCACGATGTCGCACCTTTCTAATCCTTTGATTTTGCTATTTAAAATACACAGCACGGAACTTCCCTCCGTGGCTTGACGGGCGCAAACCCTCTAACTATGTTGCCGGCGACTTTAGAAGCGGACGGACGGTGACGGTCTGCCCGGGCAGGGGGGTTGCGATGGCCGAGAAAAAAGGGCCAGACGGAACCGGAGAAACCGGCCGCGGCAAAGAGCATGACGCCGAAATCCGCGACGACGATCTTGAGCGACGTCGGCGTGAACTTGGAGCATCGCTTGCGACAAGGCTGCCGAACCGGCTCGAGGGGAAAGACGACGCGAAACCAGTGACCGGATACGGTCAGGCGATCAAACTATCCAGCGAGTTTATCGCCGGGGTGGTCGTGGGCGCCGGCATCGGCTGGATCATCGACCGTATGGCGGGGACATCGCCGTGGGGTCTGATCGTTTTCCTGCTGCTTGGTTTTGGCGCCGGCGTGCTCAATGTCATGCGTTCGGCTGGCGTTGTGGCGGAATTCGGACAAGGCGCGAAGCCGCGCCGTGACCGGGACGACGGCAAATGACCGCCCTTCAGGCGGCATTTGGAAATAGCCGCTTCCATGCGGCAAGGTAATTTTGGCCGTACGCGGCATTGACGGGGTTTGAACGTGGCAGCTGACAAGGTCGATCCGATCCACCAGTTCCATATCAACAAGCTGATACCGATCGAGATCGGCGGCTATGACCTGTCTTTCACCAATTCCGCCCTGTTCATGGTCGCCACCGTGGTTGTCGCCGCGGCGTTCCTGTTCCTGACGACGTCGAGCCGCAGCCTGGTTCCAGGCCGGCTGCAGTCGGTCTCCGAAATGGCTTATGAATTCGTCGGCAACATGCTGCGTGACGCCGCCGGCACGCAGGGCATGAAGTTCTTCCCCTTCGTGTTCTCGCTGTTCATGTTCGTGCTGGTCGCCAATCTGCTCGGCCTGTTTCCCTATTTCTTCACGGTCACCAGCCACATCATCGTCACCTTCGGCCTCGCGGCCCTGGTGATTGGAACCGTGGTGGTCTACGGCTTCATGAAGCATGGTCTTGGTTTCCTCAAGCTGTTCGTGCCGCATGGCGTGCCGGTGTTCCTGCTGCCGCTGGTGGTGCTGATCGAGGTCATTTCCTTCGTGTCGCGCCCGGTCAGCCTCTCGGTTCGTCTGTTCGCCAACATGCTTGCCGGCCACATCACGCTCAAGGTTTTCTCCGGGTTCGTCGTCAGCCTCTCCGCGCTGGGCGCGGTCGGCGTGGCGGGTTCGATCCTGCCGTTGGCTATGGCGGTGGCGCTGACGGCGCTTGAACTGCTGGTCGCCTTCCTGCAGGCCTACGTCTTTGCCGTATTGACCTGCATGTATCTCAACGACGCCCTGCATCCCGGGCACTGAGGCAAGAGTTCCGGCCAAGAGTTTTCAACATTGGTGCCGGATGAAATCGCAACGGAATTTTCAGATCCAAAGGAGTTGAACAAATGGACGCAGAAGCAGCAAAGTACATCGGCGCCGGCATCGCTTGCCTGGGCATGGGTGGCGCGGGCATTGGCCTGGGTAACATCTTCGGCAGCTACCTCTCGGGCGCGCTGCGCAACCCTTCGGCTGCCGACGGCCAGTTCGGCCGCCTGATTTTCGGCTTCGCCGTGACCGAAGCTCTGGGCATCTTCTCGCTTCTCATCGCGCTGCTGGCCCTGTTCGGCTGAGTACTGAGAAGATTGGACAGGCCGGCCGCGCAAGCGGCGGGCCTGATATCTGGGGATAGTCCATGTTCGTGACATCTGCCTTCGCGCAAGAGTCCGCGCCATCAGCCGACACCAGCCACGCTGCGACCGGAGGCGACACGCATTCCGGCACCAGCGTGCCTGCCGAAGCGCACGGCACGTTTCCGCCATTCAATCCGGAGACGTTTCCGTCGCAGCTTCTGTGGCTGGCGATCACGTTCGGGCTGTTCTACCTCTTCCTGAAGCGGGTCGTGATGCCGCGCGTCGGGGGCATCATCGATGTCCGCAACGACCGCATCAGCCAGGATCTCGACCAGGCTGCCAAGTTGAAGGGCGAGGCAGACGCCGCCGTTGCCGCTTACGAGCAGGAACTGGCGGAAGCCAAGAAGAACGCGAACTCGATCGGCCAGCAAGCCAACGATGCGGCCAAGGCGGAAGCCGATACCGCGCGCAAGAAGATCGAGGCTGCGCTCGACGGGAAGCTTGGCGAGGCCGAGGCACGCATTGCTTCCATCAAGGCCAATGCCATGAAGGAAGTCGGCAGCATTGCCGAGGATACCGCTTCGGCGATCGTCGAGGCACTCGTTGGCGGCAAGGCCAGCAAGGCCGAGATCGCGGCCGCGGTCAAATCCGTGGCCCGGTGAGGAGCGCATCATGGACGCTACATCTCTCGCAACGCTCTGGGCCACGATTGCCCTGATCATCTTCCTGGCCATCGCCGTCTACATCAAGGTGCCCGGCATGATCGCCAAGGCGCTCGACGCCCGCGCCGCCAGGATCAGCAGTGAGCTCGACGAGGCCCGCAAGCTGCGCGACGAAGCCCAGCAATTGCTTGGCCAGTACAAGAAGAAGCGCAAGGAAGCCGAGCAGGAGGCTGCCGACATTGTCGCGGCCGCCAAGCGCGAGGCCGAACTGCTGGCCGCCGAGGCCCACAAGAAGACCGAGGACTATGTCGCCCGGCGCACCGCGCTTGCCGAACAGAAGATCGGCCAGGCCGAGCGCGAAGCGATCGGCGAAGTGCGCGCCAGCGCCGTCGACATCGCTGTCGAGGCGGCACGTGCATTGCTCGCCGCCAAGGTTGACGCCAAGGCAGGAGCCGATCTGTTCAAGTCCGCGCTGCAGGATGTGAAGGCCAAGCTGAACTGAGCTGACAACATCAAGCAAATCAAAGCCGTCCGGGAAACTTGGCGGCTTTTTTTGTACGGTGCGTTGACGCCACCAATCTCCCCTCATGGGGAGATGCCCGGCAGGGCAGAGGGGGGCGCGAAGGATCGCCGGCGTTCGATTCTTTATCCGTCGCACCGGCTGAGAAGTATCCGGCGAATCTGATCGCAATGAACTGACAGGTCGGCGGGACAGCGCCCCCTCTGTCCTGCCGGACATTTCCCCCACGAGGGGGAGATCGGCTGTAGTTCGGCGCCGCTTTCGCCTCACTCCAGCCCGGCCAAGCTCTCTTCCTCAACCACCTCGACACCCCCAAGCCTGAACGGCGCAAACGAGGTGCGGTGCAGCCGCGCCACCGGCCCGTGCGCCTCGATCGCCGTGCGATGCCGGGCCGTGGCGTAACCCATATGGACTTCGAAGCCGTAACGATCGTGATGATTGCCGCAGCCACACATCATGCGGTCGCGCATGACCTTGGCGACGATCGAGGCGGCGGCGATCGATTGCGAGCGCTGGTCGCCCTTGATCAGCGCGCGCCCTTCGCAGGGCAGTCCCGGGGGCACGTCGCGCCCGTCGGCGAGCGCGAGTTTTGCCTGAACCGGCAGCCCGACCAGCGCGCGGCGCATCGCTTCGAGGCTCGCCTTGAGGATGTTGCTGCCATCGATACCCTCCGCGCTGATCGACGCCATCGAGACGCCGAGCGCGGAACCGAGGATGCGCAGGAACAGCGCTTCGCGCTGCAAGTGGCTAAGCCGCTTTGAATCGTCGAGTCCTTCGGGAATGTTGGCGGGGTCGAGCACCACTGCTGCCGCGACGACCGGACCCGCCAGCGGGCCACGGCCGGCTTCGTCCATCCCCGCGACCGGCCACAAACCATCGGCCATCGCCTTCGTCTCGAAGGAGAAATCGGGTTTCTCGACGATCTCGAAGAGAAGCGGAGAATCAGAACGCGCACGAGCCATGTTGCGGCGAGGTTCGCATCGGCTCCGATTCTCCGCAAGTCCCTCCGGGTCGGGTGGGGCGCCGGACCGGGAGGGCACCGTCTGCAGGCCGGGGCAGGCCGGACGGGATTATTGGCCGCAGCGGTCATGAACAGCCGCGGCGATTTTCAATTTTCAGAGCAGCATCAACTGCTCCTGGTCCTTGCCGGCGGCCACGAACTGGTCAGTCCGCAACGTGCGTCGCTCCGCATTGAGGCCGAGCCGCTTGGCGGTGATTTCGAAGCGCCGGCCGATCTGCCAGGCATAGGGGCCGGCGCCCTTCATGCGCTTGCCCCATTCCGAATCGTAGTCCTTGCCGTCGCGCATCGAACGGATCAGCGACATGACGTGGCGATAGCGGTCGGGATAGTGGCGCAGCAGCCAGTCCTTGAAGATCGGGCTGACCTCCAGCGGCAGGCGCAGCACCACATAGCCAGCTTCACGCGCTCCGGCATGGTGTGCCGAGTCGAGGATGCGTTCCATCTCCTGGTCGGTCAGGCCCGGAATGATCGGCGCCACCATCACCGAAGCCGGAATGCCGGCATCCGAAAGCTGCCTGATCGCTTCCAGCCGCTTGGTCGGCGTCGAGGCGCGGGGTTCCATCGTCCTGGCCAGCATGCGGTCGAGCGTCGTCACCGACAGCGCCACCTTGGCGAGCCCGCGCTCGGCCATGCGCGACAGAATGTCGATGTCGCGCACCACCAGGGCCGATTTGGTGACGATGCCGACCGGATGACCGCGTGCCTCCAGCACTTCGAGGATCTCGCGCATGATCCGGTACTGCTTCTCGATCGGCTGGTAGGGATCGGTGTTGGTGCCGATGGCGATGGTGCGCGGCTGGTAGCCGTCCTTCGACAACTCCTTGTCGAGCAGGCGTGCCGCGTCCGGCTTGGCGAACAGCTTGGATTCGAAATCCAGGCCCGGCGACAGGCCCATGAACGAGTGTGTCGGCCGCGCGAAGCAATAGACGCAGCCGTGCTCGCAACCGCGATAGGGATTGATCGACCGGTCGAAGGAGATGTCCGGCGATTCGTTGCGGGTGATGATGGTGCGCGGCTTCTCCACCTGCACCTCGGTCTTGAACGGGGGCAGTTCCTCCAGCGAACTCCAGCCGTCGTCGAAGACATGTCGGCTCACGGGTTCGAACCGGCCGGACGGATTGATGCCTGCCGACCGGCCACGGTTGCGGTCCGGACGGACCCGCATGCCGCTCTGCTCGATCATCGCGTTGGCCATTTCGGCTCGTCCTGCTCCGAAGGCTGCAATGTCGGCGCGCATGATCGGTTCCATCTTCGCCCGCTCCCAGGGACTGTCCATGTTCTGTCGAATCGCTCTGCTCATGGAAATTATTCCTATTTTGTTGATGAGAACAAAGCAAGAACTTTTTATGGTGCGGCGCAAAAACTGGCGTCGGTCGGCGCTTTCCGCTATTCGGCTCATGATGCTCAGTGTTCTCATCGAAACGCATAATGACGAGGAGGGTCTCGCCCGCACGCTGGCGACGCTGATCGGCGGCGCGGTCGAGGGCGTGGTGCGCGATGTCGTCGTCTGCGACACCGGCTCCACCGACCACACGCATCGCGTGGCCGAGCATGCCGGCTGCCACTATGTGGGGAGCGGCGGCATCGCCGCCGGCATTCGCCAGGCCAAGGGTGACTGGCTGCTGTTTCTCGAACCGGGTGCGAGGCTGGTGGAGGGTTGGATCGACGCGGTTGTCGCCCATACCGCCAGGCAGACAATGGCCGCCCGGTTCTCGCGGGCGCGGGGCAGCCGTCCGCCGTTCCTGGCCCGGGTCTTTTCGGCAAACCGTGCGCTCGCCGACGGCCTGGTGATCAGCAAGCGGCAGGCGGCATCTCTGTCCAAGAATGCCGGCAGCGCCGAGGCGTTGGCGCGCGGTCTGGCGACAAAGAAGCTCGACGCCGAGATCTGGGCGGCGCCGCCGAGGCAGAGGTGATTTTTTGCGGCTGCTCTGTCCATTGTGCGTTGCACAAAAACTGACGCGCGGGTAACTTTCCGACAAGACGGGTGAATTGGGTTTGGGTCATGCCGGAACGGCAGGCTCCGACATTGCGTCGGCGCTGCATCATACCCTTGAGGATCCCCATGAACCTTTCGACCACTGACAAGTCCGGCACTGCCAGTCTCGAGGCCATTGCACGCAATGGCAGCCTGCTGCGCCGCATCGCCGTGCGCATCCCGACCTATCTGAAGGACCTGCGCGAAAACCCTGCCTGGCTGCCGATGTTCGTTCTGGCGCGTACCATGCCCGGGCGCCGGATGCATTGGCTGGGCGCGAAGCGCGCTCGTCCGGCCGACAATGCCGGGGACACGATGTTCAGGGGCGTTCAGCGCGAGGCCGTCGTCGGCGCGTTGCGGTCGGACGGGCTGTTCTCGGGGCTGATCCTGCCGCCTGATATCCACGAGGAGATTGCCAGCTTCGCCCGGCGCACGCCCTGCTACGGCAATTTCGACCGCCGGCTCGAATTCGTGCCCGGCGAACATGCCGAAGCCGAAAAGCGCCTTGGCCGCTCATTGCTGAGCGGCCATTATTTCGAACGCATCCTCGACTGCCCGGCGGCACTCGCCATACAGCGCGACCCGCTGCTGCTCGACATCGCCGCGCACTATCTCGGCGCTCAGGCGAAACTCATCACGACACGCGTCTGGTGGAGTTTTCCTACCGGCGAGGCGTCCGACGCCGACAAGAACCTTGCCTCGCTCGGCAAGTATCATTTCGATCTCGATGACTGGCGGATGTTGAAATTCTTTTTCTACCTCAAGCCCGTCGACGCCGAGACCGGTCCGCATGTCTATGTCAGGGGAAGCCACAGGCGCCGCGCCATAAGGCATCAGCTCACCCTTCTCGTCGGCCATCCCGCCAAGGATGTGCTGGACGTGTATGGCGAGCAGAGCCCGGTGACCCTGACCGGAGAGGCTGGCCTCGGCTTCGTCGAAGACCCCTTCGGTTTCCACATGGGCACGGTGCCGGCACGCACGCCACGGCTGATGATGGAAGTTGGCTTCGGCGTCTCCAAGCCGTCGCGCCGTCGTTTCCATGGCGAGCCGGTCATCCGCTGAAGGCAGGTCAGGCGAAGCTCATCTCGACCGGCATCCAGCGAAGGCGACGCCTGGCTTGCCGCTCAGCTCTGTTTTCCCAGTCGAAGTCGACCAGGACCGATTCTCCGGTGAACGCCCTGTGATCGTCCAGGGCGTTGACGATCAGGATGGCCCTGGCCTCGTCATTTTCCCCGGCGATCGCGGCGGCATAGACGCCGCATTCTCGGCAAATCAGATAGTCGGCGGTCTCCAGTCCGAACCGGTATTTGCGCAATCGCCTTGCGTCCTTGACCGAGATGATCAGCCTGCCGTCAGGATCGGCGACGGCGCGCGCGCCATGCTTTGTGCAGAACGAGCATTGGCAGGCGCGGACTTCGATTTGCGATGGATCCAGCTCGGTCGAAAATCGCAGGCGTATATTGCCGCAATGGCACCCACCAGTGTGCATGGTTCCAGTTTGCACGGCCATATCTGCCTTCTCGTGAACGGTAGGGATCGCCCACGAAGATACTGTCTCCGGCATCCGGTTTGGAATGGCCGTTCGAAGGCGCCCGGCGCTGTTCTGCCTGGCGAACACGGCGTGAAGTCGGCACTTTGCCTAGGCTTTTTAAGGGGCTGATTTGCCGCGCCGCAGATGTTCGTCCAGGCGCGGCATGATCTCGACGAAGTTGCAAGGCATGTGCCGGTAGTCGAGCTGTGCCTCGATGATGCCGTCCCAGGCGTCCTTGCAGGCACCGGGCGAGCCCGGCAGCACGAAGACGAAGGTGGCGTTGACGACGCCGCCGGTCGCCCGGCTCTGGATGGTCGAGGTGCCGATCTTGTCGTAGGAGATGCGGTGGAACACTTCCGAAAAGCCGTCCATGCGCTTTTCGAAAATCGGCTCCAGTGCCTCGGGCGTCACATCGCGGCCGGTGAAGCCGGTTCCGCCGGTGGTGATCACGACGTCGATGGCCTTGTCCCGCGACCACGCCAGGACGGTGTCGCGGATCTTTTCGCGGTCGTCGGTGACGATGTCGCGGCCGGCCAGGATGTGGCCGGCCGCGGTGATGCGATCGGCCAGCGTCTGGCCGGACTTGTCCTCGGCGAGGCTGCGTGTGTCGGAAACCGTCAGCACCGCGATGCGCACCGGAATGAAGGCACGGCTCTCGTCAGTCCTGGCCATCTCACTCAGCCTCCGATGCCATGCTGCGCGTTGCCGCGACGAACCAGTCGGGCTGGCGGCCGCGGATCTCGGCCGCCGCGCGCTTGGCGACATTGCCGGTCTCGAACAGGCCGAAGCACGTCGCGCCCGATCCGGACATTCGTGAAAAACCCGATCCAGCCTTATCAAGCCATGAAAGCGCCCTGCCTATGGCGGGCTGCATCGCAAGGGCTGGCTGCTCGAGATCGTTGCGGGTCACCTCCAGCCAGTTGCGCAGGCTGTGAAACTCGATGCTGCGCGGCAGCGGCGGCAGTGGCTCATTGTCGCGACGGGACAGTGAAGCGAAGATTTCCGCTGTCGAGACGGGCGTTCCCGGATTGACCAGCACCAGACCCAGCGCCGAAAAATCCGGCACCATCGACAGCTCCTCACCGATGCCGCGCGCCACCAGCGGCTTTGCCGCCAGGCACATCGGCACGTCGGCGCCTAGCGAAAGACCGATCCGCGCCAGCTCGGTGCTGTCGATGTCCAGGCCCCAGCTCTCCGCCAGCCCGCGCAGCACGGCCGCCGCGTCGCTCGACCCTCCGCCCACGCCGGACGCGACCGGAAGGTTCTTTTCGAGCCTGATGGTCACGGGCGGCGTGCTCCGAATGCCGGCGGCCTGCCGCAACGCATCGCGTGCCTTCAGCACCAGATTGCCGCCATCGAGCGGGACGTCCGCCGCATAGCGGCCGGACACGCTGAAATCGTCGGCTTCAGCCGGCGCGATCTCGATCCTGTCGCCAAAGCGCGTGAACACAGCCAGGCTTTCGATGAGATGGTAACCGTCGGGGCGCCTGCCGGTGACGTGCAAAGCAAGATTTATCTTGGCGGGTGCCGCCCAGGTCCGGACACGCGGACCGGATTCCACAGTCTCTATTGCGAGTGAAATGAGGGTCAGTCCTTGGCCAGCCGGTATTCGCCGGTCTTCGGATCCTTGACCAGCGTTCCCATCGCGCCGTTGGCCGCCTGTTTTTCGGTCCGCCGCACCTTGGCCGTCACGCGCTCGGCCTCGCGCAGGAAGGTGCGGTAGCCGAAATAGGCGGCGACGCCGACGACGGCGAAGAAAATGAGCTGCGGCATGTCAAAACTCCTACCACGCTGGGCCGGTAAGGGCGGCCGGTCGGGTCTTTCGGGCAACCATGCTAGACGCTTTCATGGCTTTTTCAAAGCCCGAAGCGCGCCCACAATGCGCGCTCTTCCGCCGCATCGATGACGCCGCTGGCGGCAGCCGCGGCGATATCGGGCGCTGAAAAGCCCTTGTTCGAGCCGAACAGGCCGAAGCGGCCGAGGAAACCGCGCGGCGCCGAGACCAGCCTGAGCTGGGTCTTCGGCCCGAAGCGGGTCTTCAGCACCGTGCGCATGTCGCCGAGTGCATCCACGAGGCCGAGTTCCAGGCCTCGCTTGCCGGTCCAGAACAGCCCGGTGAACAGATCCGGATCGTCCTTGAGCTTCGTGCCGCGCCGCTCCTTGACCAGATCGATGAAAGTCTCGTGCACTTCGAGCTGCAGCGCTTTCAGCCGCTCGACGTCTTCCTTCTTCTCCGGCTTGAACGGGTCGAGCACCGCCTTGTTCTGGCCGGCGGTGTGGACGCGCCGCTCGATGCCGATCTTCTTCATCAGCTCCGGAAAACCGAACGAGGCCGACACCACGCCGATCGAGCCTACGATGGACGATGGGTCGGCGAAGATCTCGTCGCCGGCGACAGCGATCATGTAGCCGCCGGAGGCCGCGACATCCTCGACGAAGACCAGCACTTTTTTATTCTTCTCGACCGCAAGGTCATGAATGCGCTTGAAGATCAACCGCGACTGCACCGGCGAGCCGCCGGGGGAGTTGATCGAGATCGCGACCGCCGGCGCGTCGAAGGAAAACGCTTTTTCGATCAGTCCGGCGGTGGAAGCAAGCGACAGGCTCGGCCGGAACTGGCCGCCGCCGGCCATGATGGTGCCGTGCAGCCGGATGACCGGAACGGTGACGACGGTGGAGCGCCAGGACTTCGGCAGCAGACGGTTGAAAAGACGTTTCACGATGACGTGGTCTCCGGCGGTGGTTGCAGGCATGTAGGGATTTCCCGGCCAACGGCAATGTGCAGGGCCGCGAACAGCTCAATCTCCGAACAGCGAGGCGAGCCCGTTGGTGATCATTTCGCTGCGCTCGTCGGGGCCGTTGCCCGATCGCGCGTGAAGCATCAGGGGCGGACGGATGGCGAGCTTTCCCCGTGCCCCAAGTGCTGCCCGCACGACAATGCGGATTGCCGCTGCGTCCGGGCGAGGGTGCACGGCGAGCATCTCGGCTTCGCCGAAGCGGCCTGAAATCGCGTCGAGAATGGAGCCGAGCTGTTCGGGCCGGGCGATGACGGCAAGTCCGCCGCGCGACCTGACAACCGCCGCCGCGCTGCGGATCCAGTTTTCGAACAGCCCGTCCTCCATGACATGGGCTTCCTTTCTTAGCTGCTCGGGAGTGGCGCGGTCCCGTGCGGCGTTGAAAGGCGGGTTCATGATGACGAAGTCGAAATCATTGTCGGCAAGGCCGGCGGCGGCCCGGGCCCGACCCGACACGGTGACATCGGCCACAAGCACGGCCGCGCGATCGCTGAGATGTGCATTGCCGGGATGGGCAAGCGTGGCCGCCGCGAAGGCCGCCATCTCGGGCGCGCGTTCGACCAGCACAGCCTGGGCGCCCGGACAGCGCGACAGCACCGCCAGACCGGCAGCACCGGCGCCGGCTCCGAAATCGGCGAGCCGTCCGCCAAAGGAGGATGGCACGGACGCGGCCAGCATCATCGCATCCATCCCGGCGCGATGGCCGCCATGCTTGGGCTGCACGAGCCAGAACCGGCCGCGGTGGAAGGCATCGACCGTATGGGCCGGCGCATCCGTGGCAAGGGCGGCTGGCGCGGCCGACATTATTTCCCCCGGATCTCGTTTGCGATGCCGGCATCGGTCAGGATGCGGCGCGCGGCGTCGGCCTGGTCGGCATCGACCATGATGCGCCGCGGCAGGATACCGAGCGAGCCGTCGAGCACGCTCATGTTCTGGTCGGCGACGAAGCAGCCGATGCCGGCATCGCGCATCAGCGATTCGACAAAGGAGATGATGACGGCGTCGTTGGTGCGGATGAGTTCTATCATCGCAAGAAACTCGCAGGTTGCAGCGTGCATGTAAACGTGCGGCCGCATTCCCGCATTTCCCGGCGTTGACACGCTGTCGCCGCCGCCGCGCCAATTCGCCACTTGCCGTGCCCGTGTCCGCCGCCCTAGAGTCCATGCCGGGACTAAGGGTGCCGTCGCACGCGTTATACCAAGACGGGAGTGATTGTCGTGGGTGTCGTTCTCAACATTGAAAACGGGAAGCGGGAGCCCGCCTCCATCAAGGATCTGATCGATCTGACGGCGACCGATATGGGGCGCGTCAACGAGCTGATCCTGTCCAAGGCCGGCTCCGACGTCGAGATGATTCCCGAGGTTGCCAACCACCTGATCTCGTCCGGCGGCAAGCGGCTGAGACCAATGCTGACGCTGGCCGCGGCGCAGATGTTCGGCTATGCCGGCGAGGGCCATGTCAAGCTCGCCACTTCGGTCGAGTTCATGCACACGGCCACGCTCCTGCACGACGACGTCGTCGATGAAAGCGGCATGCGGCGCGGCAAGAAGACCGCCCGCATGATCTGGGGCAACCAGGCCAGCGTGCTGGTCGGCGATTTCCTGCTCGGCCAGGCCTTCCGCATGATGGTCGATGTCGGCTCGCTCGAAGCGCTCGACATCCTGTCGAGCGCCGCTTCGATCATCGCCGAGGGCGAGGTGATGCAGCTTGCCGCCGCCAAGAACCTCGAAACCACGGAGGACGAGCACTTCGCCGTCATCAAGGCCAAGACCGCCGCGCTGTTTTCGGCCGCCGCCGAGGTTGGCCCGGTCATCGCCCAGGCGACCCGCAACGATCGCGCGGCGCTGCGCTCCTACGGCATGAATCTCGGTCTTGCCTTCCAGCTCATCGACGACGCGCTGGACTATGGCGGCACCAGCAAGGATCTCGGCAAGAATGTCGGCGACGATTTCCGCGAGGGCAAGGTCACCTTGCCGGTCATCCTCGCCTACCGGCGCGGCAGCAAGGCCGAACGCACCTTCTGGAAGCGCGCCATCGAGGACAATGTCACCGATGACGCCGGACTGGAAAAGGCGATCGGCCTGATGACCCGCCACGGCGCCATTGCCGACACCATCGGGCGCGCCCGCCATTTCGGCGAGATCGCCCGCGACGCGCTGGCGCCGCTGGAAGAGACGCCGCAGAAATCGGCGCTGGTCGACGTCATCGACTTCTGCATCAGCCGGGTGAACTGAGAAGACCGGCTTTCACGGGGCACCTGCCGGCTGCGCTAGAGGAAAGACGCCTGTGAATTCGCCCCCGCCGTCTCGACAAGCGGCCTTGCCGCAAATTATCTATAAATCATGGCAAAGGGCACGGACGACACCATAGCGGTGCGCATCAGCAAGGTACTGGCGGACCGCATCATCTCCGGCGCGATCGAGCCGGGGGCGAGGCTGCGGCAGGATCATGTCGCCGAGGAATTCAACACCAGCCATGTCCCCGTGCGCGAGGCGTTCCGCCGCCTCGAGGCGCAGGGCCTGGCCGTCAGTGAGCCGCGCCGTGGCGTGCGCGTCGCTGCCTTCGATCTGGGCGAGGTCAAGGAAGTCGCCGAAATGCGGGCCGCACTCGAAGTGCTGGCACTGCGCCACGCCGCGCCGCACCTGACTTCGGCCATTCTCGACCAGGCCGAGGAGGCGACCAAGGCCGGCGACAAATCCCGCGACGTCAGGTCGTGGGAGGAGGCCAATCGTGCCTTTCACCGGCTGATCCTCGCACCATGCGGCATGCCGCGCCTGCTTGCCACCATCGACGACCTCCACGCGGCAAGCGCCCGCTTCCTGTTCGCGGCATGGCGCTCGGAATGGGAGACGCGCACCGATCAGGACCACCGGGCGATCCTCGCCGCCTTGCGGCAGGGCAACGCCGAATCGGCCGCGGCAACACTGGGACGGCATGTCCAATGGATTGGTCGCAAGCCGATCAGGACAGCGTCCGGCGCCACGCGCGAAGCTTTCGCGATCGTGGGTTAAGCGACCTTTTCCGAGCTCAGGCTTGCTAAAGATCCAAAAATGTGGATTCGATAATAGATCGAATGCAGAAATTATCTATAATTTTGGATCGATTGAAGGGAAGCCTATGACCAACCTCGCATTCTCGTCCGCAAGACCGTCCTTCAGCCCGCTGCGCCTCCAGCAGCGATCGGTCGGCTGGCAGGCCGGCGCCGTCGTGCTTGGCACGCTCTTCCTGGCGCTATCCTCCTACATCGAGGTGCCGATGGTGCCGGTTCCGGTGACCATGCAGACCTTCGCCGTGACGTTGATCGGCGCACTCTATGGCTGGCGGCTTGGCGCGGTGACGATCGCCGCTTGGTTGGTCGAAGGCGCTGTCGGCTTTCCTGTCCTGGCCGGGGGAGCTGCCGGCATGCAGCACTTCGTCGGCCCTACGGGCGGCTATCTCTTTGCCTTCCCGGTTGTCGGCGCACTTGTCGGCTGGCTGGCCGAACGCGGCTGGAACGGTAACAGGGTGGTGCTCGCCTTTATTGCCATGCTGCTCGGCAACCTTGCCTGCCTGGTGCTCGGAACGGCCTGGCTTGCCGTCATGATCGGCGCCGAGAAGGCCATCACCCTCGGCTTCGTGCCGTTCATCGTCGGCGGATTGCTGAAGTCGGCGCTTGGCGCCGCGACGCTGATGGCGCTTCCGCGCGGCAAGATGAACCTGCCGACGCCGTGACGATCAGGCTTCGCGCCCATCATCTCCTTTGCCTGCTCACCTATGTGGGCAAGGGATACAGTCCCGCTTTCACCGCCAATTATGACGGGATCGCGGAGCGCCTGAGCCGGGGCGAGGACATCCTCCTCGTTTCCGGACCGGACGACATCTGCGCCCCGTTGCTTGGCGAGCCGGATCCGCACTGCTTGCGCGACAGCGCGGCCGGGCGAGACCGGCAGGCAAGGGATGACGTGGAAGCGCTGCTGGCTCGGCCGATCCGTGACGGCGTCCGCCTCGATCTCGATGCCACGATCCTGATGCGGCTACGGCAGGCGTTTTCGGCCGGCCACGTGCGCAAGGCTTGCGTGGGCTGCGAATGGAACGGGCTGTGCGGCGCGGTGGCAAGCGGTGGTTATCGCGATACGCGGCTGCAACGGCCTGTTGACGCGCAAAACTGTCCCATTTAGCCATGGTTTGTTAATCGGGTGACCCGATTGTGAATTTCGGGTAGATTGAAGCGCGACCCCAAAAAGGCCATGCTTTGCCCGGAAAGATCGAGTCTGGGTCGATCCCGCTGATGCGGAGATGGCGCCTGGCTGAAAGGGATATGATGCAGCAAGGACGTGCGCGCTGGCTGACAAGGCTGGCAATTGTGACGGGCATGGCGATCTCGGCTTTGCCGGCCTATGCCAAGCAATCAACCGAACCGGTCAAGATCTCGTCGTTCTCGGGCGCCTACCTGGCTGCCCGGATCGCGGAAGGCGACAACGACCTCGACAGCGCCATCGCGTACTACAAGCAGGCCTTGGCTTTCAATCCGAGCGACACCGCGCTGCAGCAGAGCCTGATGCTGTCGCTGATCGCGCAAGGCCGCTTCGACGAGTCGCTGGTCTATGCCGACAAGCTCAAGGAAGTGCCCGATGTCGAGCGCTTCTCGCGCCTGGCGCTGGCGGTCGATTCCTTCCACAAGAAGGATTTCACCAAGGCGCAGTACTGGCTCAAGCTGTCGCTGGAATCCGATCTTGACCGGCTGATCTCCGGCGTCATGTCCGGCTGGGCCGAACAAGGTGCCGGCCAGGCCAGCGAAGCGATGGCTTCGATCGACAAGCTGCAGGGGCCGGACTGGTTCGGCCTGTTCAAATCCTTCCACCGCGCCCTGGTCGCCGATGCCGCCAACATGCCTGAAAAGGCGGAGGCGATCTACGCCGCGACGATGCAGGATACCGCCGCCGGCGGTGCGGCGCCTGAAACCTGGATGCGCAACGCGCAGGCCTATGCCTCATTCCTGGCCCGCAAGGGCGACAAGGCCAAGGCGATCTCGGTGCTCGACCAGGCCGAGGCGTTTTCGCCGGGCAAGCTGGAAATCGTCGCCTTGCGCGCCAGGATAAGCAAGGGCGACAAGATCGCGCCCTTCGTGTCCGGTCCGTCCGACGGTGCTTCCGAAATCCTGCTCGATCTTGCCACCGCGCTCAACCGTGGCGGCGGCGAGCCATTCGTGCGCCTCTATTTGCAATATGCCTTGGCCCTGAAGCCGGACAGCGACGCGGCCCTCGTGCAGCTCGCCGCCGTCGCCGAACAGTTGAAGGACGGCGAAGGCGCCATCGCGCTCTATCGGCGTATCCCCGACTCTTCGCCGCTGAAGGAGATTTCGGACCTGCAGCTTGGCCTCAACCTTGCCGATCTCGACCGCCATGACGAGGCGATCACGCATCTCAAGGCCTTCGTCGAAGCCCATCCCGACGACATGCGTGCCTATCTGGCGCTCGGCGGTGTCTACTCCTCGAAGGATGATTTCCGTTCCGCCGCCAATCTCTACGACAAGGCCGTCGAGGTGCTGAAGACGCCGACCGCTGCCAACTGGAACATCTTCTACCAGCGCGGCATCGCCTATGAGCGGCTGAAGGAATGGCCGAAAGCCGAGCCGAATTTCCGCAAGGCGCTGGAGTTGCAGCCAGACCAGCCGCAGGTGCTGAACTATCTCGGCTATTCCTGGGTCGACATGAACACCAACCTGAAGGAAGGCCTGGAGATGATCCAGAAAGCCGTCGATCTCAGGCCGAGCGACGGCTACATCGTCGATTCCCTGGGTTGGGCCTATTTCCGCCTCGGCCGCTTCGATGACGCGGTGCGCGAGATGGAACGCGCGGTCTCGCTGAAGCCGGAAGATCCGGTTCTGAACGACCATCTGGGCGACGCCTATTGGCGCGTCGGCCGCAAGCTGGAAGCGACTTTCCAGTGGAACCAGGCCCGCGACCTGAAGCCCGATCCCGATGTGCTGGCCACCTTGCAGCAGAAGCTGATGAAGGGCCTGCCGCCGATCGAGTCCAACACGGCGCAGGAAACCCCGAAGGTCAAGCCAGAGCCGGTTCCCGCCCCGAAGGGGTGAAAATCGCCTTTTTGAAATGCGAACGGGGCTCTTCGGAGCCCCGTTTTCGTTGGAAAGGCGCATGGCGTTCCCAGTAGACGCGGCGACGCGCTGGAGCGTCCTCAGAACATCTTTCGATAGACGACGAAGCCCGAGCGTTCGCCGACCTTGTCATAGAGCTTCATCGCCGTGTGATTGGTTTCATGCGTCAGCCAGTACACTCGGCCGGAACCGGCCGCCCGGGCGCGCTCATAGACGCCTTCGATCAGCGCCCGGCCGATGCCTTTGCCGCGCGAGGCCTCGTTGGTGAAAAGGTCCTGCAGATAGCAGTTCGGTGCGATCGCCGTCGTGCTGCGGTGGAACAGGTAGTGGACGAGGCCAAGCAACTGGCTCCCGCTTTCGGCGACCAGCGCATGGACCGGCTCGTAGGCGTCGAAGAAGCGCGACCACGTCATTGCGGTGATGTCGCTCGCCAGCGCCATCTCGCCCGAACGGCCATAGAACGCGTTGTAGCCGTCCCACAGCGGCAGCCACTGCTCGAAATCGTGGCGCGTGACGGGGCGGATGATGATCGGGTTGGACATGGCTCGACCTGCTGTGCTTGACGCGGATGCTTTGTCGAATTGGATCGCGGACCGTGGCGGCGGGCAATGGGCCAGTCGCTGGGCAACGTTTCAACATAGTCCGGCATGCTCACCGCGGCTCGCATCGGACGCGCCTTGCTTGACGCTTCGCCGCCGTGTCTCTAGGACGTGGCCGCAAGCTAGCCTGTGTCGCCGAGGCCATCGTGACGATTGAAATCCCAGCCCATATGCACCCCAGCCGCTCGTTCCAGGGGCTGATCCTGACCTTGCACAATTATTGGGCCGCCTATGGCTGCGTCATCCTGCAGCCCTATGACATGGAGGTTGGCGCCGGCACGTTTCATCCGGCAACGACGCTGCGCGCACTCGGGCCAAAGCGCTGGAACGCGGCCTACGTCCAGCCTTCGCGCCGTCCCAAGGACGGCCGCTATGGCGAGAACCCCAACCGGCTGCAGCATTACTATCAGTACCAGGTGATCCTGAAGCCCAATCCGCCAAACCTGCAGGAGCTCTATCTCGGCTCGCTGGCGGCGATCGGCGTCGACCCTCTGCTGCACGACATACGCTTCGTCGAGGACGACTGGGAAAGCCCGACGCTGGGCGCCTGGGGCCTTGGCTGGGAATGCTGGTGCGACGGCATGGAAGTGTCGCAGTTCACCTATTTCCAGCAGGTCTGCGGCATCGAATGCGCGCCGGTGGCGGGCGAACTCACTTACGGCCTGGAGCGCCTGGCCATGTATGTGCAGGGCGTCGACAATGTCTACGACCTCAACTTCAACGGCCGCGAAGGCGCCGACAAGGTCACCTATGGCGACGTGTTCCTGCAGGCCGAGCAGGAATATTCGCGCCACAATTTCGAATACGCCAACACGGCGATGCTGCTGCGGCACTTCGAGGACGCCGAAGCCGAGTGCAAGGCGTTGCTCGAGGCCGGCGCGCCGGCATCGAACGACAATCTGCCGATGCACAAAATGGTCTTTCCAGCCTACGACCAGTGCATCAAGGCGAGCCACGTCTTCAACCTGCTCGATGCGCGTGGCGTGATCTCGGTCACCGAGCGGCAGAGTTATATCCTGCGGGTGCGTAATCTGGCGAAAGCCTGCGGCGAGGCGTTCCTGAAAACGCAGGCCGGTGGATTGGCGGCGGCCTGAGTCTCAAGCGCCGTTGATCATTTCGAGGGAAGCGCTGATCGGCGGCAGGATCTGGCCGCTCGGACCAGACATCGTCCGCAGCGCCTGCCGCACGCCCGGCATGGAGAAGGCGCCGTGGGCCTGCGCGGTGAAGCAGGCGCTGAGCGCGAGGATTTGAAGAAGTCTGGATGCCGTTTCATCGTCGTTCAGCCAATAGTTCTCTGCCTGAGCGTGGGTCGCTTCAGCGCTGCGTTAGGTTCATGGAAATCTTTGATCCAAGGACGGGCCGGATCGCCTCATCCCGACAGGAGGGTCAAAATTTCTGGAAAGGGTGACAGCGGCCAGCCGAGTTGCTATGCCCCGCGCGGACCACTCTCCCGCATGAGCTGACCCTATGCCTGACCTGCTTCTAGAACTTCGCTCCGAGGAAATCCCCGCTCGCATGCAACGCAAGGCGGCGGGCGATCTGAGAAAGATGCTGACCGACGGTCTGGTCGAGGCGGGACTGACCTATGAGGCGGCGCGTGAGTATTGGACGCCGCGGCGCCTTACCCTCGATATCCGTGGCCTCAACGCTCGCTCGAAGGACATTCACGAGGACATCAAGGGGCCGTCGACATCAGCGCCTGAACAGGCCGTCCAGGGCTTCCTGCGCAAGGCCGGGCTGTCATCGATCGCCGAAGCGCATGTCCATTCCGACCCGAAGAAGGGCGACTTCTACGTCGCCCATATTTCGAAGCCGGGCAGGGCGGCCGAAGAGATCATCGCCGGACTGGTGCCTGATATCATCCGCAATTTCCCCTGGCCGAAGTCGATGCGCTGGGGACCGGCCTCGGCCAAGCCGGGATCGCTGCGCTGGGTGCGGCCGCTGCAATCGATCCTGTGCACCTTCGGCCCCGAGACCGAGGAGCCGGTCGTGGTCGATTTCGAGATCGACGGCATCCGTTCCGGCAACATCACCTACGGCCACCGTTTCCTTGCACCAGGCGAAATCACGGTGCGCCGCTTCGACGATTACGTGAGCAAGCTGGAAGCGGGCAAGGTCGTGCTCGATGCCGACCGGCGCAAGGAGATCATCCTTGCCGATGCCCGCAACCTCGCCTTCGCCAACGGGCTCGACCTGGTCGAGGACGAGGGCTTGCTCGAAGAAGTGTCCGGGCTGGTCGAGTGGCCTGTCGTGTTGATGGGCGAGTTCGAAGAGGCTTTCCTGGCCATTCCGGCCGAGGTGATCCGGCTGACCATCCGCGCCAACCAGAAGTGCTTTGTCACGCGGCCGCAGGGTGAAAGCGAGGCGCTCTCCAACCGCTTTATCCTCACCGCCAACATCGAGGCGAAGGACGGCGGCAAGGAGATCGCCCACGGCAACGGCAAGGTGGTGCGCGCCCGCCTGTCCGACGCGCTCTATTTCTGGACGACCGACCAGGGCGATCTGCCCGATCTCGTCGAACTGGAAGCATCGGCGAAAAAATTTGGGCTCGATCTGAAGAAGCCGCTCGACCAGCGCATGGCCCGGCTCGACCATCTCAATGTCACGTTCCATGCCAAGCTCGGCACGCAGGGCGAGCGGGTGGAGCGGATTGCCCGGCTGGCGGAAGAACTGGCGCCGATCGTCGGTGCGGATCCAGTGCTGGCGTGCCGTGCCGCTGTCCTGGCCAAGGCCGATCTCACCACTGAAGTGGTCGGCGAGTTTCCCGAATTGCAAGGCGCCATGGGTCGCAAATACGCGCTGCTGCAAGGCGATCATTCTTCTGTCGCGGCGGCGGCGGAAGAGCACTACAAGCCGCAGGGCCCGTCCGATTATGTGCCGAGCGATCCGGTGTCGGTCGCCGTGGCGCTCGCGGACAAGCTGGATACGCTGGTCGGGTTCTGGGCCATCGACGAAAAGCCGACTGGATCGAAGGATCCCTACGCGCTGCGTCGCGCTGCGCTCGGCGTCGTGAGGGTCATACTGGAAAACAAGCTCAAGCTTTCGCTGGGCATCGCCATCGCGACCGCGGTCTCCTCGGCACTCGCCGCGTACGAACAAAAAGGCGAAGGCGCCGAGAGCAGTGGCGTCGTTGCGATGCTCGACTTGCGCATTCGCGACTACAAGGGTGCAAGCCGATTGTTGTCGGAAGCAGGCGTGATTTCCAACTTGTTGAAAGGCGGGCTGGCCAAGGCGAACTCAGAAACCTTTGGCTCCGCCGATCAGGAGCGAGAGTTCTTTGACGGTCAGCGTCTGATGGAGCTTGAGGCATCGCTGTCGCCATTGATCGCTGACCTCTTGTCGTTCTTCCACGACCGCCTCAAAGTCTATCTCCGCGACCAGGGCGCACGGCATGATCTGATCGACGCCGTCATCACGCCGCAGTCCGACGACTTGCTTCAGATCGTTCGGCGCGTCGAAGCGCTCGGCTCCTTCCTCGACACCGAGGACGGCAGGAATTTGCTCGCCGGCACCAAGCGTGCGGCGAACATCCTGGCCGCCGAGGAGAAGAAGAAAACGCTGGTCGCCGAAACCGTTGAGCCGGCGTTGTTCCGGCAGGGTGCGGAGAAGTCGCTGTTTGCGGCGGTGAATCAGGCCGAGAAGCAAGCCGGCGAAGCGATTCAAAACCAAGACTTTTCCGCTGCCATGCTGGCGCTTAGCGTGTTGCGTGAACCCGTTGATTCATTCTTTGAGCATGTTCTCGTGAATGATGAGGACCTGTCCGTGCGCGCCAACCGCCTTGCGCTGCTCACGCGCATTCGCACGGCTACCGGGCAGGTCGCGGATTTCTCGAAAATCGCTGGTTGAGAGGCGAGGAAAAAATGCACCAGCCGGCCTTCGAGCCGGCTTACAGTCATATGACGATGATCTCTCCGTGGCAGATGATCTCTCCGTGGCAAAAGGGACATGTTCCCCAACCCCACGGAGGCTTCCATGAATTCCGATCACGAAATCGAAATGACAGAAGAAACCTCGGCCGCCGCCGAAGCGATTGAATCCGCTTCCGAAACCGTTCTCGATCATGCCGCTACCGCAGTCGAAGCCGCCGATCTGTCTGACGAAGACGAAGAAGGCGACGACGAAGACGGCGAAGAGTCCGACGAAGACGACGCCGATGACGCCGTGAAAGCCGAAGGCGACGACGCCGAGGGCGAGGAAGAATCCGAAGACGGCGAGGCCGAAGAAGACGACGACAAGGAAGAAGCGGCCTGATTTTTCAGGCGGATTTTCTCGAAGAAAGGGCGGCGCTTTCGCGTCGCCCTTTTTCGTCGGTCTTTCCAAATACTGACTTGATTAGTTTTCCCGAACGCCGACTTTTCAGTTCTCCAGAATGCTGACGCGCACGCTGTTCTCGTAGACGTCGACCTGGATCAGCGGTTCGCCATTGACGATGGCGCGCTTGGTTGAGGAACTCATAGCGCCGGGGCGCTCCAGCATGCGCTGCAGGTCGGCCCGCTGGTCATTGGTCCTGAACCAGGCGTCGCCCTCGTCGTCGCTGTCGCGGCGATGGAATTTGTGCCAGTTGGCGCGGTCCTGCCGCACCATCTGCGCCGCGCCGTCCAGCGCATAGCCGTCGCTCGCCTGGTGATCGCGATCCGAAATGCGCGCGACATAGGATCCCAGCATGTCGTCCGCATGGGCCACGCCGCCAAGCAATGACGCCAGCAAAAGCCCAGCCACTGTAACGGTCTTCGATTTTTTCATGAGCAACCCCTTGCCTTGAACGATGCAATCCCATCTGCCGGAGCCGCTTGGCGAAAGGCCGGCCGCAGGGCCGCCAGCGAGATACGTCTGGATGAAATTCGCCTGACAATGGTGCGCAGGCGTCAGACTGCCGTCAAGCCGTTGAGCATGCTGATCGGTGAGTGGCAGGTCGCTATTTGACCTTGCCGGCTCCTGAAGCAGGCTGTTGGGCTGCCGGCGGTGGCGCGGCTGTCGCCGGTGCCGTTTTTCCGTGCGCCGGCGCGGGGGCTGCCGAGGCGGTCGCCGTGGCGGGGGCGGTTGCCGCAGCCGGCGCGGTTGCCGCGACCGGCGCCTTGGCTTGCACGGGTGTCGAGAAGGCGCCGCCGACGACGCCGCCACGAATGATCATCGGGCTGTGCGGGAAGGCATGCCTCGCCTCGGCCTTGTCCGGGATTGCCGCCACCTTTTCATAGGTGACGTCGGGCTCGCCGAGCGCAACGACGGACACCACGTCGCTCGCCTTGTCGTCGGTTGGCTTCAGCACAACGACGGAGGGCGTCGAGGCCGGCGCGCCGGGAAAGACCAGCGACGAGGCCTGAGCCTCGCCAACCATGGCAGCCAGAGTGATGACAAGCGTTCCCCAGATACGCACAGACACTGACATAGCTCCCCATTGCCCAGAAGCGGCACGATAGTGCTCGGCGATTGATGCCGGCTTTCATGGAAAGATAGCATTTTAGGAATTGATGAATTGCCTATGCCCGCTTGCCCCGGCGGCGCTGTCGTACTACGCAGCCGGCATCCGCGAGGTGACGAGAGTGGCTGAAATACTTGCCGTCGGCGAAGCGATGGAACCGGCGTTGGCGCTGCTTGAGGGCGGCGACGTCGTCGCCATTCCGACCGAGACCGTCTATGGACTGGCCGGCGACGCCACCAACGGCATCGGCGTGGCGCGCATTTTCGAAGCCAAGGGTCGGCCGCGTTTCAAT
Source organism: Mesorhizobium sp. M8A.F.Ca.ET.218.01.1.1 (assembly GCF_004791165.1). Lineage (GTDB taxonomy): Bacteria > Pseudomonadota > Alphaproteobacteria > Rhizobiales > Rhizobiaceae > Mesorhizobium. The sequence continues at coordinate 434,866 of NZ_SRUZ01000005.1, forward strand.
CCGCTGATCGCCCATGTCGCCGACATGCCGATGGCCGAGCGCATCGCGCTGTTCGATCCGCTGTCGAAGAAACTCGCGCTTGCCTTCTGGCCGGGTCCGCTGACGCTGGTGTTGCCGCAGCGCCCCGGCAACGGCATTCATCCGCTGGTCACTGCCGGGCTCGACACGATCGCCTTGCGCATGCCGAGGGGGTTTGGCGGCGACCTGATCGCCAGGCTTGGCCGACCGCTTGCCGCGCCCAGCGCCAATTCATCCGGCAGGATCAGCGCCACCACTGCGCAGGCCGTTGCGGTGGACCTCGGCGCCCGCATCAAGCTCGTGGTTGATGGCGGCGCCACACCGGTCGGGCTGGAATCGACCATCGTCAAGGCCGAAGGCGAAAGATTGCGCCTGCTTCGGCCCGGCGGCATCGCCGCCGCGGACATCGAGGCGGCCATCGGCATGGAGTTGCTGCGCGGCGGCGCTGCCGGGGTCGAGGCGCCGGGCATGCTTGCCTCGCACTACGCGCCGGGCGCGGCGGTGCGGCTCAATGCCGGCACGGTTGGCGAAGACGAAGCGTTGCTTGCCTTCGGCGACCAGCGCGCGGAAGGCTGGCATCATGCGGCCGCATTCTTGAACCTGTCCGAAACAGGTGACCTGCGTGAGGCGGCAAGCAATCTCTTCGCCTACATGCAGGATCTCGACCGTAGCGGCGCGCGCACCATCGCGGTTGAGAAGATTCCCTTTGACGGGCTCGGCGAGGCGATCAACGACCGGCTCTCCCGTGCCGCCGCTCCTCGTGACAACGCACAGCCCACAACGTAGTTTTCCCGGATGACCGAAACCGCCAAGACACTCGATCCCGCTCTCATCGATCGTTTCGTGGCCATCGTCGGCGACAAATACGCGCTGCGCGACCGGCAGGACATCGCGCCTTATCTCATTGAGCGACGCGGCCTCTGGCATGGCGCGACGTCCCTGGTCCTGCGGCCGGGCAGCGTCGACGAGGTCAGCCGGATCGTGCGGCTGGCGACAGAGACCGGAACGCCAATCGTGCCGCAAAGCGGCAACACCGGGCTGGTCGGTGCGCAGGTGCCTGACAAATCCGGCCATGAGATCGTCCTGTCGCTGTCGCGGCTGAACCGCATCCGCGAGATCGATGTCCTGTCCAACACGGTCACGGTCGAGGCCGGCGTCATCCTGCAGACCTTGCAGGAAGCGGCCGACGCCGCCGACCGGCTGTTCCCGCTGTCGCTCGCCGCGCAAGGCTCCTGCCAGATCGGCGGCAATCTTTCGTCCAATGCCGGCGGCACCGGCGTGCTTGCCTATGGCAATGCGCGCGAGCTCTGCCTCGGCGTCGAGGTGGTGCTGCCGACCGGCGAGGTCTTCGACGATTTGCGCAAGCTGAAGAAGGACAACACCGGCTACGACCTGAAGAACCTGTTCGTCGGCGCCGAAGGCACGCTAGGCGTGATCACCGCCGCCGTGCTCAAACTGTTTCCGAAGCCCAAGGGAAGGGACGTCGCCTTCGTCGGCCTGTCGTCGCCCGAGGCCGCCCTTTCCCTGTTCAGCCTGGCCATGGACCGCGCCGGGGCCGCGCTCACCGCGTTCGAACTGATCGGCAAGCGGCCATACGATTTCACGCTGGCGCATGCCCCGGGCGTGACACGGCCGCTGATGGCGGATTGGCCCTGGTATGTGCTGATGCAGATTTCATCCGGCCGTTCGTCGGAGGATTCGCGGGCGCTGATCGAGGACGTGCTTTCGGCGGGTCTCGAGCAGGAATTCGTCGGCGATGCCGTCATCGCCGCCAGCCTCGGGCAGGGCGATGCCTTCTGGAACTTCCGCGAGCTGTTGCCCGAGGCACAGAAGCCGGAAGGCGCTTCGATCAAGCACGACATATCGGTGCCGATCGCATCGATACCGCGTTTCATCGCGGAGGCCGCCGGCGCGGTGGCCTCGGTCAGTGCCGGCGCCCGGGTGGTCTGCTTCGGCCATATGGGCGACGGCAATCTTCATTATAACATTTCACGGCCCGTCGACGGCGACGACGAGGCGTTTCTGGCGCTCTACCATGCCATGAACAAGGCCGTGCATGACGTGGTGCGCAGCCTGCACGGTTCGATCTCGGCGGAGCACGGCATCGGCCAGTTGAAGCGCGACGAACTGATCGCCACCGCGCCGCCGATGGCCATCGATCTGATGCGCAGGGTGAAGACCGCCTTCGACCCGGCCGGCATCATGAATCCCGGTAAGGTTATCTGATCCTTTCAACATCTTGTGGCTGGTGGCATTCCGATAACCATCCCTGAGATCAGCAAAATTTAACCGACTTTCTTAAGCGCGGCGGTAAGGAGCCGGCGCTACTGTTTCCCCATAACGAGGCCGGGAAAACTGGCCCGGAGAGAACCGGACACCGGCTCTCAGGAGACAGACAGGAAGGCGCTCTATGAACGTGAACACCGGACTTAAGCCAGTCTGGGCGGGACGCAACATGCGTCTCGACCCATTCCGCCTGCCGCAGGTGGTGAGCTACGCGACGCGCGACGATTATGGCGACGTAACCTTCACCATCGACCAGCGCGGCGCCGTGATCCGCCGCCTGCTCGAGATGAGCGGCCTGCCGGCGATCATCGTACTGCCCGCCAATGCATTTCGCGGTGTCGCCGCCCGTGCGATGGAGGATCCGGAGGGCAATGTCACTGTGACCCTGGAACTCCTGCACAACGATCCGATGCTGTCGGTGCCGCTGCTGGTGGCGGACGATCTCGAAGACGTCGCCGCCGACTGGCGCGCCTGGGCCGATGCCTACCGTCTGCCGATGCTGCTGATCGAATCGGACGGCGTCGCCCGTACCCTGGAAGAATCGCTCGGCGCCGCCATCAAGACACTGCCGCCGCAGGACCGTCGCAAGGGCCGCGTTTCCAACACGCGCCGCCCGCGCTTCCTTGCCCGTCGCAGAACCGGGGACCTCGGCCTCAGGCTGGTCATCGACGGCCAGGAAATCATTTCCCGCGATTAGCTTTCTTCTCCCCGTCTCTATACGGGGAGAAGTGCCCGGCAGGGCGATGAGGGGCAGCGCCGACCTCCGCTGATTTGGCCATTTCAAACTTTGGTAGAATGCAAGCGGCCTGTCGCCGCCGTGCATTTCGCCTCGCCTTCAAGGTCGGCGCTGCCCCTCATCCGGCTGCCGCCACCTTCTCCCCGTATAGTGACGGGGAGAAGGAAAAAGCCGCTACACCAGCGGCTTCAGCGCCACCCACAGCGCGCCACCGATCAGGCCGAGGAAGATCAGCCAGCCGACCTGGTTGTTCGACCGGAACAGCCGCAGGCACTGGTCCGGATCGTCGATATGCAGCACCGCGATCTGCCGGGCAAGATGCGCACCGGCGGCGATCAGTCCCGCCAGCGCCACCACCGGGGCCTGCGCCGAGGCGAAGGCGACGGCGAAGCAGATCAGCATGCCGCCATAAAGCCCCGCGAGCCACGCCTTGGTGTTGTCGCCGAACAGCCGTGCCGTCGAACGCACGCCGACAATGGCGTCGTCTTCCTTGTCCTGGTGCGCGTAGATCGTGTCGTAGCCGATCACCCACAGGATCGAACCGATATACAGCATGATGGCGGGGCCATCGAGATCACCGAACTCGACCGCCCATCCCATCAGCGCGCCCCAGGAAAAGGCAAAGCCGAGAAACAGTTGCGGCCAGTTGGTTATCCGCTTCATGAATGGATAGACGGCGACGATCACCAGCGAGCAGACGCCGAGCAGGACGGCAAAGCTGTTGAACTGCAGGAGAACCGCCAGGCCAACCAGGGCCTGCAGCACAAGAAACAGCCAGGCTCGCCGGCGCGTGGTCTGGCCGGACGGCAGCGGGCGCGAGCGTGTGCGTTCGACCTGGTTGTCGATGTCCTCGTCGACAATGTCGTTATAGGTGCAGCCGGCGCCACGCATGGCGATGGCGCCAATCAGGAACAGTACGAGATACAAGGGCGCCGGCAGCAGCGAAAGCAGCGGGTCGCCAGGCCGGGGATAGGCGCTCGCCGCCAGCGCGGCCGACCACCAGCATGGCCACAACAGCAACTGCCAGCCGATCGGCCTGTCCCATCGCGCAAGCTGGGCATAGGGCCAGATCGCGCGCGGCAGCACGCGGTAGACCCAATGGCCGTTCGGCGCATCGGCGACGCGGCCCTGGGACGCTTTCGACTGGACAGGTTCCATTGGCATGGAGTGGCAGCAGCGGCGGAACCCGTCAAGCGGCAAGCAGGCAGGGAGCGCCCAACCATCCGTCAGGAGGTGAAGATATCGCGTGTGGAAAACCAGACTTTCGCCACCTCGATGAAAGCCAGCGCCGCGTTCGACACGCGCTGCTGCGTATCGTGGGTGAGAATGATGCGCTGCATGGGCAGCGGATCCGACAGCGGTTTGCACACCAGACGCAAGCCGTCATAGCTGTGGTCGCCATGCGGGCGGGTATAGCTGACCGCGACGCCGAAGCCGTTGGCCACCATGCTGCGCTGGAGTTCGAACGAGCTTGTGCGCATGTCGGCGACGGGCGACAGGCCACGGCCGCGGAACAGGTCGAGCATATGCTGCCAGCTATGTGGCTGGTCGGTTGTGATCAGCGGGTAGGCGGCCAGATCCGCAAGGCTGACCTCGGAACGCTCGGCCAGCGCATGGCCCGCCGGCAACAGCGCATGCGGCCGCAGCTCGTGCATCAGGATGCGGGCGAAATGCGACGGCAGGCCGAGATCATAGCTGAGGCCGAGATCGACGGCCGCGTCCGCCAGGCGCCGCCCGAGCGTCTCGAACGTCTCGTCGCGGACGATGACGGTGACCGCTGGATGGCGTTCGGAGAAGGCGCGGATGAGGCCCGGCGCGAAAAAGGGCGCCAGATCCTCGAAGCAGCCGAGCACCAGTTCGCCGCCGACCGCCGAGTTGGCCTTCCCCAGGCCCAGGAGTTCGTCTGTCTCGGCAAGAACCTGCCTGGCCTTCGCCACCACGACACGGCCGAAGGAGGTCAGCGAAACACCGCTTCCCCGCTGGCGCACGAACAGTTTCTGGCCGAAATCCTTTTCGATGGCGTCGATGGCCACCGAAATAGACGGCTGCGAAACGTTGAGCGCCCGGGCAGCGCCGGTGACACTGCCATGGCGGGCGACGGCGATGAGATAGCGGAGTTGGGTGAGGGTGAGACTAATAGTCAAAACCTATGTGTCAGATGAGAAGTTATTATTTTACTGAATGAGCGGCCATTGCGATAGTCGCCTCCATCCTGAAAGGAGGACATTATGGCTTCCCAAACCGCTACACGGGCAACGGACACCGAAATCATCGATGCCCGGACAATCGCCGACTACCAGCGTGACGGCGCGGTCTGCATCCGCGGCGCCTTCAAGGGCTGGGTCGACACGATCGCCGCCGGCATCGAGCGCAACATGCAGAACCGCAGCGCCACCGCGTCCGACATCGCCAATGGCCGCGGCAGTTTCTTCGACGATTACTGCAACTGGGAACGCATCCCCGAATTCGTCAAGGTGGTGCGCGAATCGCCGGCGGCGCGACTAGCAGCCGCGGTGATGCAGTCGCGTACGGCGCAGTTCTTCCACGACCATGTCCTGGTCAAGGAACCCGGTACGCAGAAACCGACGCCGTGGCACCAGGACATTCCTTATTATTTTGTCGATGGCCAGCAGACCGTGAGCTTCTGGATCCCCATCGATCCGGTGAAGGAGGCGACGCTGCGCCTGATCGCCGGCTCGCACAAATGGGACAAGATGATCCTGCCGGTACGTTGGTTGGACGACGGCAATTTCTATGCCGCCGAGGGCGATTATCGTCCGGTGCCGGATCCCGACCAGGATCCATCGATGAAAGTTATCGAATGGGAGATGGAGCCCGGCGACGCCATCCTGTTCGACTTCAGGACGGCGCACGGCGCGCGCGGCAATATGACAGCGGCACGGCGCCGGGCGCTGTCGCTGCGCTGGGTCGGCGACGATGCCCATTATGTCGAGCGGCCCGGCCGCACCTCGCCACCCTATCATGGCCATGGCATGCAGCCGGGGCAGAAGCTGCGCGAGGACTGGTTCCCGGTGGTCCACCAGGGCTGAGCGAGTGCCGGAATAGAGGCGCCGGTGGCGGGCGCCCCTATTGCGCAGGGGGATAACGTTCCCGTGCGCAATTCCGATCAATCCACCCTGATGCCTTGACCCGTCGTCCAGAGAGCAATAGCGGGTTGTTCTCTCTATGGGATAGTTGGCATCAAGAGGTGGCCATGAACGTTCTTCTTCTCGGCTCCGGCGGCCGCGAACATGCACTGGCCTGGAAGATCGCCGCCTCGCCGCTGCTGACCAAGCTCTATGCCGCTCCAGGCAATCCGGGCATCGGCGCAGAGGCCGAGCTGGTGAAGTTGGATATTGCCGACCACGCCGCCGTCGCCGCCTTCTGCCGGGAGAAAAAAATCGACCTCGTCGTGGTTGGCCCGGAAGGGCCGCTCGTCGCCGGCATCGCCGATGATCTGCGCGCCGAAAACATCCGCGTCTTCGGGCCTTCGAAGGCCGCCGCGCGGTTGGAAGGCTCGAAGGGCTTCACCAAGGATCTCTGCGCCCGGTACAACATCCCGACCGCCGCCTATGGCCGTTTCGGCGATCTGGCCTCCGCCAAGGCCTACGTCGAAAAGACAGGCGCGCCGATCGTCATCAAGGCCGATGGGCTCGCCGCCGGCAAAGGCGTCACCGTCGCCATGACAATGGATGAGGCGCAGGCGGCACTCGCTTCCTGCTTCGACGGCTCCTTCGGCGCCGCCGGCGCGGAGGTGGTGATCGAGGAATTCATGACCGGCGAGGAGGCGAGTTTCTTCTGCCTCTGCGACGGCACCACGGCACTTCCTTTCGGCACGGCCCAGGACCACAAGCGCGTCGGTGATGGCGATGTCGGGCCCAACACCGGCGGCATGGGCGCCTATTCGCCGGCCCCTGTAATGACGCCTGACATGATCGAGCGCACCATGCGCGAAATCATCGAGCCGACCATGCGCGGCATGGCCGAGCTTGGCGCGCCTTTCGCCGGCATTCTGTTCGCCGGGCTGATGATCACGCAAAACGGGCCGAAGCTGATCGAATACAACACCCGCTTCGGCGATCCGGAATGCCAGGTGCTGATGATGCGGCTCAGGGACGACCTGCTGGTCCTGCTCAATGCCGCCGTCGACGGCCAGCTCGCGCATACCTCGGTGCGTTGGCGCGACGAGGCGGCGCTGACCGTGGTGATGGCGGCGAGGGGTTATCCCGGCACGCCGGAAAAAGGCTCCGTCATTCGCGGCGTCGAGGACGCCGCGGGCGAAGGCGTTCAGGTTTTCCATGCCGGCACCGCCATCAATGGCGGTGCGCTGGTCGCCAATGGCGGCCGCGTGCTCAACGTCACGGCGACCGGAGCCACGGTTGGCGAGGCGCAGGCGCGAGCCTATGCCGCGCTCGACCGCATCGATTGGCCGGACGGATTCTGTCGCCGCGACATCGGCTGGCAGGCCGTGGCGCGCGAGAAGGCGGGCTGAAGCTCCGACCGGTGGGCGACGGCTACCGCTGGCTGCGATCGAGTTCGGTCGAAGCGGTGCTGAGCGGATCGGCCGCAGCGAAGGCGGCGTCGAGTTGTGCGGGCGAGCGCTGCCCGGCCCGCTTCCAGGCGACATACTGGACGATGCCGAAGCCCGGCCGTGGCGGCACCGTCTTCACGACAGGCATGCGAAACCCGTCGCGGAATTTCGACCAGCGCGAACCGAGCACCGCGACTATTTCCTCGACGGTCGGCGGCGTCGCCACATCGGCGTAGATGATAGTGGCCTTGCCGGTCAGGGCGGCTTCCCGCGAGAGTGGCACCGGCACGCTGGCAAGATAATCGGAAGGCACGTCGAGCAGTCCGCCGAATGGCCATTGCTGGCGCAGCGCGGCGGCATTCGTCGGCACCACGTTGACGTCGATATCGTTCGGCGTGCCGGCGACCCGATAAGGGCAGCGGAAGCGGCCGCAATTGGCCTGCGCCGAGAACTGCCAGAGCGCATAGCCCTGCCAGTTGCCCATCGGAAAATGCACTTCGATGTCAGGTTTGTAGCGCGCGTACCAAAGCGGCAGCCGCGACAAGAGCCGGTATTTGTAGCGGTTGTCGGCGATGTACTGGGCGGTCTTGCCGTTGGTGTAGAGCACTGGGAAGCGGCCGATGCGCCGGTGCACCTGGCGCACGAACTCCTCGGCGTCGTCGAGCGACATCCATTGCGTGGGATCGATGCCCTCGATGTCGAGGGCCATGAGATCATCCGGCGCGGGGTCGGCGAAATCGAGGAAATTGTTGGCCTGCTCGACTGGATTGCCGGGGCGGGCGAGGTGATAGGCGCCCCACTTCATGCCGAGCGCCTTGGCCACGACCCTGCGTGTCTGGAACAGCTCGCGCGTCACCGCGTGGCGCTTCCATAGCGTCTTGCAGAGCTTCACCTCAGTGTCGCCGCCGGAACAGAAATAGGGTGGCGGCATGCCGTCGGACGCCTTGTTGATGAAGGCGACGATGCGCTTGTCGGTGGCAAGCTGGGCCCAGTCGATGGAATTGTATTCGTAGGCGTCGATGACCAGGGCGCGGTCGGCGTTCTTCCACGGCTCGGAGAAATCCGAAGCCTTTGCCGCGGGCGACAGCGCCATTGCTGCCGCGAAAGCGAGAAGCGCCGTGCGGCGAAGGAAGCGCGCCGTCCTTTTCAAAACAGGGAATCCCCGTTGATTAAGGGCGAATGCTGAACCGCTATGGTTAAGGAATACTTTTCGAGCCGATGCGGTGCGTCAGGCGAACAGCTTCAACGCCGTCGCTACCAAGCTGTGGTCACCGTCGGATAAGGGGCTGAAATTCAAACGGGTCGGGCGCGGGCTCTTGTCGCAATGTGCCTTCCGCGACGCGCTTGCCGTGGTGGGCAAGCGAGCATCGCGGCGAGCACAATATGCCGCGATCCGACCAGTAGGCGGCGCCGTTTGCCAGCTCGCCGTGATAGTAGGAAAACCCGGCTGCCCGGTAGGGCAAGCCGCATTCGATACAGCGATAGGCGTCAGGTCTGGCAAGCATGGAATGTTCCGGTCGGCTGGTTTTTTCGCCGGTCGATTTGATCCGGCATCGGTCGAATTTAGTACAGGCCGGCCCGATTGCAAAATCCGCGTGACAAAATTTGACGTTTACGTAAAAAGAAGATGGGAGACCGCCCAAATGCGGATGGTTTTGCTGCGGCACTGGCTCTAGGGTCGGCGAGGCCGATGCATCAGGAGGATCGAGCGGCATGTATCGGGCACCGGTCGAGGATATCGCGTTCACCGTGAAGCATGTGGCCGGCATGAAATCGGCCATCGATGCCGGAGCGTTCGGCGATCTCGGCGAGGATCTGGTCGATGCCGTCCTTGGCGAGGCCGGCCGTTTCGCCACCGAGGAGGTGGCCCCGCTTTACAAGATCGGCGACGAACAAGGTGCCGTGCTGAAGGATGCGGTCGTCACCACCCCGACGGGCTGGAAAGAACTCTATCGCCGCTGGATCGACGGCGGCTGGAACGCGCTCTCCGGGCCGGAAGAGTATGGCGGGCAGGCGCTGCCGACGATGCTCGGCGTCGCCGCGCTCGAAATGTGGAATTCGGCCGCCATGGCGTTCGGCATCGGCCCGACGCTGACCATGGGCGCGGTCGAAGCGCTGGACAAGCACGCTTCCGAGGAGCTCAAGGCGAAATACCTCGCAAAGCTCGTCTCCGGCGAGTGGATGGGCACGATGAACCTGACCGAGCCGCAGGCGGGCTCCGACCTCGCCGCGCTACGCGCCCGCGCCGAGCCGGCCGGCGACGGCACCTACCGCATCTTCGGCCAGAAGATTTTCATCACCTATGGCGAGCACGATTTCACCGACAACATCGTCCATCTGGTGCTGGCGCGGCTGCCCGATGCGCCCGCCGGAACACGCGGCATCTCGCTGTTCCTGGTGCCGAAATTCCTGGTCGGCGACGATGGGTCGATCGGAGCGCGCAACGACGTCTTCTGTTCCGGCCTCGAGCACAAGCTCGGCATCCACGCCTCGCCGACCTGCACCATGATCTATGGCGACGGCTTTCAAGGCGCCAAGCCAGGCGCCATCGGCTGGCTGATCGGCGAGGAGAACAAGGGCCTCGCCTGCATGTTCACCATGATGAACAATGCCCGTCTGGCCGTCGGCATGCAGGGTGTCGCGGTCGCGGAAGCCGCGACCCAGAAAGCGATCGCCTACGCCAATGAACGGCGTCAGGGTAAGGCGGCGGATTACGCTGGTGCCGGCATGGCGCCGATCGTTCACCACCCGGACGTGCAACGCAATCTCCTGACGATGAAGGCGCTGACGCAGATCGCCCGCGCCATCAGCTACAGTTGCGCCCACGCCATCGATCTCGCGCGCGTATCGTCGGGTGACGAGGCGGGGCATTGGCGCGACCGCGCCAATCTCTTGACGCCGCTGGCCAAGGCTTTTTCCACCGATATCGGCGTCGAGGTTGCCTCGCTCGGCGTCCAGGTGCATGGCGGCATGGGCTTCATCGAGGAAACGGGTGCGGCGGCTCTCTACCGCGACGCCCGCATCGCGCCGATCTATGAGGGCACCAACGGCATCCAGGCGATCGATCTGGTGATGCGCAAGCTGCCGCTCGGCGGCGGCGAGCACGTGCATCGCTTTATCGACGAACTGGCTGGTATCGCCAATGCAGTGCGCACCTCCAACCTGCAAGGCTTCGGCCGAACCGCCGATCTTCTGGGTGCGGCCCTTGGCGATCTGACGCAAGCGACCCGCTTCCTGCAAAAACTGGCGGCCGATGGTCAGACGGACAAGGCGCTGGCTGGCGCCACGCCGTATCTGCGGCTGATCTCGCTCGCCGCCGGCGGCGCCTATCTGGCGCGCGGCGCTCTTGCCGATCAGGGCCGCATCGCGCTGTGCCGCTTCTTCGCCGAGAATCTTATCGGCGAGGCCGGCGCGTTGAAAGACCGCGTCATCGACGGCGGCGACAGCCTTGCCGCTGCCGGCAAGGCGCTGATTTCCGCCTGACATTCACTGAGGATACAATCGTGACAGACCACATTCTCGTCGAGCGCCAGGGCGCGATCCAGATCATCCGCATGAACCGCCCCGACAAGAAGAACGCGCTGACGCGCGCCATGTATGCGGCGATGTCGGCGGCCCTTGCCGAAGGCGACGCCGATCCGGCGATCCGCGTCCATGTCTTTCTCGGCGTGCCCGGCGCCTTCTCCTCCGGCAACGACCTCGGCGACTTCATGGTGGTGGCCACTGGCGGCGATGGTGGCACGGAGGTCTGGGATTTCCTGATGGCGCTGGCGCGGGTCGAGAAACCGATGGTCTCGGGCGTCGACGGCATCGCGGTCGGCATCGGCACCACGATCAACCTGCATTGCGACCTGACCTTCGCCACGCCACGCACCGTGTTCCGCACGCCCTTCGTCGATCTCGGCCTCGTGCCCGAGGCCGGATCGAGCCTTTTGGCGCCGCGCATCCTCGGCCAGCAAGCTGCGTTTGCGCTGCTCGGCCTCGGCGAGGGCTTTTCGGCCGAGCGGGCGAAGGCCGTCGGGCTGATCTACGAGGTGGTCGAGGAAGGCGCGCTGGAGGCTTCGGTGCTGGCGGCGGCTGGCCAGATCGCGGCCAAGCCGCCGCAGGCACTGAGGATCGCGCGCGACCTGATGCGTGGCTCACGCGACGACCTCGTCGCCCGCATCGGGGTAGAGAGCGAGCATTTCCGCGAGCGGCTGAAATCCGACGAGGCGCGCGCCGCCCTCACGGCATTCATGACCAGGAAAAAGGGCTGAACCTTACCCTTTCAGGGATACAGCCTCGTCTTGCTCCAGCCACCATCGGCGTCGCGCGAGAAGACCACTCGGTCATGCAGCCGGAACGGCCTGTCGTGCCAGAATTCGATGGTCTTCGGTACGATGCGGAAGCCCGACCAATGTTTCGGTCGCGGGATATCGCCGATGGCATAACGCGCCGTGTATTCGGCGACCGCCTTTTCCAGCGCGAAGCGGCTTTCCAGCGGTCGCGATTGCTTCGAGGCCCAGGCGCCGATGCGGCTGCCGCGCGGGCGCGTCGCATAATAGGCGTCGGCCTCGGCATTGTTGACGATCTCGACCGGACCGCGCACGCGCACTTGCCGGCGCAGCGATTTCCAATGGAAACACATCGCCGCCTTCATACTGCCTAGAATCTCCTGGCCCTTGGCACTCTCGAAATTCGTGTAGAACACAAAGCCGCTTTCATCGAACCCCTTGAGCAGCACCATCCGTACGTCCGGCATGCCCTCGGCATCGACGGTCGCCAGCGCCACGCCGTTGGCGTCGTTGATTTCGCTCTTGGTGGCGTCGTCCAGCCATGCGGCAAAAAGGCGAAACGGCTCGGCGGCCTCGGTAAAGTCACCGCTTGTTAACTCTGCATCACTCATAGTTTTTCTCAAATTGTCACGAAATCAGGGAGGTTGCCGATTGTCGCGTATCGCGCAAGCTTTTGACAGCAGGCAATGGGGCGTTATCGCTTCTGCCAGCGCGAAAGTTGCGATCGTGTCAATCGTCCTGCCGCTTGCTGGCTGCGGCGCGGGAGGCTTCAGCCTTGAGAAAGCCGAAGTCGACCGCTCGATCCTGACCTCAAGCACATCGGCTTCGGCCAAGCCCGCTGATACGGATCGCGACTCCGACCAGACGACGATCGGCAATGCGGTATCGTCCGCCGACATCGAGCAACTCGGTGGCCAGGCAGTGCCCTGGGCGAATGCCGGCACCGGCTCGCGCGGCTCCATCACGGAGCTGGCGGAATTGAAGGACAGCGGCCAGACGTGCCGCCGCTTCAAGGCTTCTCGCGAGAGCTTTGACGGCGTTGCCATGTTCGAGGGTGAACTCTGTCTCGCCAGTGCCGGCGGCTGGCGCATGCAGGGCTTCAAGGCGCTCTGATTTTCCACCTTTGATATGACGCACCGCTACTGGAATTTCTTCCTATGCGAGCGCATATAGGGGGCAAGTATGGACTCACTCCTTTTCCAGGGCAGGAAGCATGCGCGACCCCTATGAGGTCCTGGGCGTTGCAAAGAACGCATCGGCCAAGGACATAAAATCGGCGTACCGGAAACTCGCCAAGAAGCATCATCCGGACCAGAATCCGAATGATCCCAAGGCGAAGGACCGTTTTGCCGCGGCCAATCAGGCCTATGAGGTCATCGGCGACGAGAAAAGCCGTGCCGCTTTCGATCGTGGCGAGATCGACGCCGATGGCAAGCCGCGTTTCCAGGGTTTTGAAGGCGCGGCTGGTGGCGGCGACCCCTTTGCCGGGTTTCGCCGCCAGCAACAGGGCGCTGGCGGCTCGCGATTCGAGTTCCGCTCGGGCCGTCCAGGTGGCGATCCGTTCGACGGCAACAGCGACATCTTCAGCCAGATTTTCGGCGATGCCTTTTCAGGCGCGCGCGGGTCAGCCGCAGGCGACCGCCGCCAGCCGGCGACATCGGCCGATTTGAACGTCACGCTCGACATTACCATCGAGGAAGCCGCGAACGCCGAAAAGGTGACGGCGATGTTCCCGGACGGCCGCAAGGTGGCGGTCAAGCTGCCGGCCTATGTCGAGGATGGCCAAACCATCCGTTTGAAAGGCCAGGGTGAGCAGGGGCCGGGCCAGCCCGGCGACGCACTGGTCAAGATTCACATCCGTCGCCATCCGCGCTACCGCATCGAGGGCCGCGACCTGCACGCCGATCTGCCGGTGACGCTGGCGGATGCGGTGCTGGGCGCCAAGGTGCCGGTCGAGACGCCGACCGGCAGACTCGCGGTCAATGTTCCCGCCTGGTCGAGCTCGGACAAGGTCCTGCGGCTCAAGGGCAGGGGCTTGCCCGAGAAAGCCGGCGGCCATGGCGATCTCTACGCGCATGTGCGCATCATGCTGCCGGAAGGCGGCGACAGCGCGCTCGAATCGCTGTTGCGTGGCCAAAAAGGCTGATCGAGAGCTTTGTCCCCCGAACTGTCCGGTTTGAACGCTTGAAGGGGCTGTGTGCCTGTGCGATAGGCACTCCACAAAGCAGAAACCTTGCGGAGAGCGCTGACATGGCGGGTGGACAGGGCCTAATGGCCGGCAAGCGCGGCCTTATTCTTGGCGTCGCCAACAACAGGTCGATCGCCTATGGCATTGCCAAGGCCTGCGTCGATCACGGCGCAGAGATCGCACTGACCTATCAGGGCGAAGCCTTCAAGAAACGAGTCGAACCGCTGGCGGCGGAGCTGGGCGCCTTTGTCGCCGGCCATTGCGACGTCACCGATCCCGCGAGTCTGGACGAGGTTTTCGCCAACGTCGCCAAGCATTGGGGCAAGCTCGATTTCCTCGTCCACGCCATCGCTTTTTCCGACAAGGACGAGCTGACCGGCCGCTATGTCGAGACGACGCGGGACAATTTCCTGCGCACCATGGACATTTCGGTCTATTCCTTCACCACCATCGCCAAGCGAGCCGAAGCGCTGATGACCGAGGGCGGTTCGCTGCTGACGCTGACCTATTACGGCGCCGAGAAGGTGATGCCGCACTATAACGTCATGGGCGTCGCCAAGGCGGCACTCGAGGCCAGCGTGCGTTACCTCGCGGTTGATCTTGGCGCCAAGAAGATCCGCGTCAACGCGATTTCCGCCGGCCCGATCAAGACGCTTGCCGCCTCCGGCATCGGCGATTTCCGCTACATCCTGAAGTGGAACGAATACAATTCGCCGCTGAAACAGACGGTCACGCAGGAAGAAGTCGGCGATTCCGGGGTCTATTTCCTGTCCGACCTGTCGCGTGGCGTCACCGGCGAGGTGCACCATGTCGATTCCGGCTATCACGTCGTCGGCATGAAGGCGGTCGACGCGCCGGATATTTCGACGGTCAAGGATTAGTTCTCTCCGCCTGTCCTGCGTCCAGGCCCTGGCCCGATCTCCGGAAGAGCTGATGTATCCGCTGGTTTATATCGTGCGCCACGGCCAGACCGCGTGGAACGCCGAGTTCCGGCTTCAGGGCCAGGCCGACACCGATCTCAATGCTCTCGGCCGCGAGCAGGCGACCGGAAACGGGCATCGGCTGGCCGAACTCGTCGGCGTTCCCCAGGAATTCGACTTCGTCGCCAGTCCGATGAGACGCACGCGCGAAACGATGGAACGCATCCGCGCCGCCATGAAACTCGATCCGCTCGCCTACCGAACCGATATCAGGCTCATTGAAGTCAATTTCGGCGATTGGCAGAGTTTTACCTTTGCCGAGCTCGAGACGCGGTCTCCCGGGGCAAGCAGGACGCGTGCTCGCGACAAATGGAATTTTCAGCCGCCGGGCGAAGGCGCCGAGAGCTACCAGATGCTGCTCGAGCGGGTGAAGCCATGGTTCGACGAGATCGACCGCGAGACGATTTGTGTCACGCATGGCGGCGTCATGCGCACCCTGTTTCGCTTCGTGCTTGATATGCCCGAGGACGAAGCGGCGAACCTGGAGATACCGCAGGATCGCGTGCTCAAACTTGAAGGCCGGAGCCTGGAATGGCTTTAGGGCGCCTGATGACGACCTATTGCTAATGCATGTCGCCCAAAAGTGACCTCGGTTTTGGGGAAGACGACATGCATAAAAACAAAGAACTAAAGCGCGTCGCGACGCGCTTTAGTTCGTGTCGCCGTCTCCCGGCAACTGCATGTCGGTGACGACGTTTTCGCCATCGGTAACATCGTAAGCGATGACGATGTCCATGCCCGGCTTCAGCGCGTCGAGATCGGTTTCGGCGTTCAGCTTGTAGGATTTGCCGTCGTCCAGCGTCAGGGTCAGCGCATCCTTGTCGACCTTCTTGATCAGGCCTTCGGTCTGGCCGGCAAAGGCGGCGGTGGAAAGCAACAGCGTGGCGGCAACAGCGCCAATCAGGGTACGCATTATCGTCCTCTTTGGTCATTGCGCCGGCCTGGGTGGCGGCGGGTCCTCAACGGCGAATGGAAGAAAGCAGAAACCAGCCGAATGTGTCAAAACTTAAACGGCGGGGATGACAGTTTGACCACTGTGGAAAACGCCAATAGAAGGCAGGCTTCAGCCGGTTTTGATGCCGGGCAGGGCGCTTTTCCATGTCTCACAACACGTTTGGCCATCTTTTCCGCGTCACCACCTGGGGCGAAAGCCATGGCCCGGCGCTCGGCTGCGTGGTTGACGGCTGTCCGCCGGGCATCCGTTTCACGCGCGATGAAATCCAGGCCGAGCTCGACAAGCGCCGCCCGGGCCAGTCGCGCTTCGTCACCCAGCGCCGCGAACCGGACGAGGTGAAGATCCTCTCGGGCTTCGTCATCGACGAGGACGGCGCGACGATGATCACCACCGGCACGCCGGTGTCGATGCTGATCGAGAATGTCGACCAGCGCTCGAAGGACTATGGCGAGATCGCCCGCCAGTTCCGGCCGGGCCATGCCGACTACACCTACGACGTCAAATACGGCATACGCGACTATCGCGGCGGCGGCCGCTCCTCGGCGCGCGAGACGGCGGCCAGGGTCGCCGCCGGCGCGCTCGCCCGCAAGGTGGTGCCGGGCATGGTGGTGCGCGGCGCGTTGGTGTCGATGGGCGAAAAGGCGATCGATCGCGGCAACTGGAACTGGAATTTCATCGGCGATGCCGAGAACCCGTTCTTCACCCCGGATCCGGCTTCCGTGCCTGTCTTCACGCAGTATCTCGACGGCATCCGCAAGGCCGGCTCCTCGGTCGGCGCGGTGATCGAGATCGTCGCTGACGGTGTGCCTCCCGGCCTCGGCGCGCCGATCTACGCCAAGCTCGACCAGGATATCGCCTCCGGCCTGATGTCGATCAACGCCGTCAAGGGCGTCGAGATCGGCAATGGTTTCGAGGCCTCGCGTATCACTGGGGAACAGAATGCGGACGAGATGCGCATGGGCAATGACGGCAAGCCGGTCTTCCTCTCCAACAATGCCGGCGGCATCCTCGGCGGCATCTCCACCGGGCAGGCGATCGTCGCGCGCTTTGCCGTCAAGCCGACCTCGTCGATCCTGACGCCGCGCAAATCCATCGACAAGGACGGCAACGACGTGGAGGTGATGACCAAGGGTCGCCACGACCCCTGCGTCGGCATCCGAGCCGTGCCGATCGGCGAGGCCATGGTTGCCTGCGCCATCGCCGACCACTATCTGCGGCACCGAGGACAGACAGGAAAGGGAATAGGCAGTAGGGATTAGGCATTAGGCCAGTCTGCCCGCCCGAAAGAGCCAAAGTTTCCTTTCCCTACTGCCTATTTCCTCCGAGCGAAGCGAGCATTTCCATGCCTTACGACCAGAAGAAGATCGTCGAAGCCATCCGGGCTTTCGAACGCGGCGAGATCGTCGTCGTCATGGACGATGATGGGCGTGAGAACGAGGGCGACCTGATCGTCGCCGCCGTCCACTGCACGCCGGAGAAGATGGCCTTCATCGTGCGCAACACGTCGGGCATCGTCTGCACGCCGATGCCGCGCGAAGAAGCCAAGCGGCTGAACCTCGCGCCGATGGTCGCCGACAATGATTCGGCCCACACCACCGCCTTCACCGTCAGCGTCGACTTCAAGCACGGCACGACGACAGGCATTTCAGCCGACGACCGCACGCTGACCGTGCGCAATCTTGCCAACGGCAATGTCGGCGCTTCGGATTTCGTCCGCCCCGGCCACATCTTCCCGCTCATCGCGCGTGAAGGCGGCGTCTTGATGCGCTCGGGCCATACCGAGGCGGCCGTGGATCTGTGCAAGCTCGCTGGCCTGCCGCCAATCGGCGTCATCTCGGAACTGGTCAACGACGATGGCACCGTCAAGCGCGGCCCGCAGGTACAGGCTTTCGCGGAGGAACACGGCCTGAAGCAGGTTTCGGTCGCCGATCTGATCGCTTACCGGCAACGCAAGGAAACGCTGGTCGAGCGCGTCGCCTGCTCCGACATCGAAACGCTGGGCGGCAAGGCGCAGGTCTTCACCTACACGCTGCCCTGGGACACGATGCATCACGTCGCCATCGTCTTCGGCGACATCCGCGACGGCGAGGACGTCCCGGTGCGGCTGCATTCGGAGGATGTGGTGACCGATGTGTTCGGCACCAGCCACCGGCTGGACGCCATCATGAAGGCGATGGGCGAGCGCAAGCGCGGCGTCATCGTCTATCTCAGAGAGGGCTCGGTCGGCGTCGCCCACCAGGAGCGCAATCGGCCGGTGTCGGGCGACCGCGAGGACCATGAAGAGGCGCGCCGGCGCGAGAGCGAATGGCGCGAGATCGGGCTTGGCGCCCAGATCCTGAAGGATCTCGGCATTTCCTCGATCAACCTGATCGCCTCACGCGAGCGCCACTATGTCGGCCTCGAAGGCTTTGGCATTCATATCGCCAAAACCGAGATTATCTGAGCTCAACAAACCCTGGCGGTCATTCGGCAGGGATTGCCGCCTCGCATCCTTCCAACTCGCATTCGTGGGTGGCAAGGCTGCGCTGGCCGAGCAGCACCGTAACCAATGCGATAACGCCTGATGCAACCGACACCCAGAACCCGTTCTGGGCGCCGAACGCATCCACCACCGCGCCGGCGGCGAAGGAGCCCAGCGCCATGCCGATACCGATCCCGGTCATCACCCAGGTGATGCCTTCGGTCAGCATCGCTTCCGGCACATGCCGTTCGATCAGGCCGAAGGCGGTGATGAAGGTCGGCGAGATCGCCACGCCGCTGATGAACACGGTCAGCGCCAGCAGCGGCACCGTACCGGCGGTGAGCGGCAAAAGCGTGCCAAGCGCGACCAGGGCGACCGCGATTGCCAACTGGCGTTGCAGCGGTGTTTGCAGGTTGAGGGCGCCGACGATGATGCCGAGCACGAACGATCCCAGCGCATAGACGCCGATGACAAGGCTGGCGGCGCCCGGCTGGCCGAATTCCCCAGTGATGGCCACCGTGCTCACTTCCGTCGTCGCGAAGGTCGCGCCGATGAAAATCAAGGCAAGGGTGATGATCTGCACCGGCCGCAGCCTTATTGCCGAGCCGCTCGTGGCACGGTCCACCGGCCGCACCTGCGGTTCGGTCGAGCGCTGCAGGATGAAAGCCGTTGAACCGATGGCCAGCAGCACGGTGCTGACCAGGACGCCGGCTTCAGGAAAGAGGCCCGCACTGAGTCCCACCGACAACGACGCGCCGGCGATATAGACCAGCTCGTCCGCCGCCGATTCGAAGGCGAAAGCGGTGTTCATCTGCGGCCGTCCTCTAAAAATCTCGGTCCAGCGGGCACGCACCATTGCCGGCATGCTGGGCATGGCCGCGGCCGCCAGTGCCGAGACGAACAGCGTCCAGACCGGCCAATCCTGATTGGCTGCCGCGATGAGAACCGCGAAGGCGATCACGGCGATGATGGTGGTGGGGACCACGATGCGTGTCTGGCCCAGACGGTCCACCAGCCTTGATATTTGCGGCGCCACGAAAGCGTT
Organism: Mesorhizobium sp. M8A.F.Ca.ET.218.01.1.1; assembly: GCF_004791165.1. Classification (GTDB taxonomy): domain Bacteria; phylum Pseudomonadota; class Alphaproteobacteria; order Rhizobiales; family Rhizobiaceae; genus Mesorhizobium. The sequence goes on from NZ_SRUZ01000005.1 coordinate 454,340, forward strand.
GCCCAGCGCGAAAGTCGCCGAGACCGCGCCGGCCAGCCAGTATTCGCCACGCGTCTGAGACAGCATCGCGACGATGCCGATCGGTGCCATGGCGATCGGCAGGCGCGCCAGGAAGCCGGCGGCCGCAAAGCCTTTGGCTCCGGGGGCTCGAAAGATTTCCGAATAGGGGTTTTGCATGGCGGGTTCCTCGACAAAGGATGATGCGACAATTACATACGATGCGTATGAATGTCAGATAGTTCATACGTTGCGTATGTCAATTGGCATACGAGACGTATGTGAATAGGTCCAGAACCATGCACAGACCCCGCAAGGAGATGATTGCCGAGACGCGAGCCAAGCTGATCACGGCGGCCCGCCAGGCTTTCGGCACCATTGGCTACGCCGAAGCGTCGATGGACGATTTCACCGCGTCGGCCGGGCTGACACGCGGTGCCCTCTATCATCACTTCGGCGACAAGAAGGGACTGCTGCAGGCGGTTATCGCCGAGATCGACGCGGAAATGGCCGCCCGGGTGAATGAGGTCGCGGCGAGGGCGCCGACCCGCTGGCAGCATTTCGTCGACGAATGCACGACCTATATCGAAATGGCGCTGGAGCCGGAAATCCAGCGCATCATGTTCCGGGATGGCCCGGCCGTGCTGGGCGATCCGGCGCAATGGTCGAATGCCAATGCCTGCGTCGGTTCAATGACCGATCATCTGACGGCGCTGCAACAGGAGGGGATGGTGGTGCCGGGCGTCGATCCCGAAACGGCGGCGCGGTTGATCAACGGTGCGAGCAGTCAGGCCGCACAGCGGATCGCCAACTCGAACGATCCCGAAGCGACGTCGAGGAAGGTGGTGGCCGCGTTCAAGCAATTGCTCGAAGGCCTGCTCGACAAACCGGAAGCACGGCCAAACTGAGCCGCCGTGGCGCTTCCGCCACCGCCTCCAATTGACAATAGCTGGTTTGGGCGCATCCTCCACAGCCACCTCTGGGGGATTCGGGGCATGTGGGATTTCGATATCGGCAGGTCGGTATCCATCATGATGCGGACCTGGCCTTTCATTGTCTTTCGCATGATCGTCTATTTCGGCATCACTCTGGCCTACATCATGGCCACCGGTACCGGTGCCTCGGTCGGCTATGGCGTCGGCCATATCTCCACCGATCCCGACGGACCGTTGTCCTTTGCCCTTTGGGGCGGCGTGGTCGGATTCGGCGTCGTCTCGATCGCCGTCTACTGGCTGCGCGAATACATCCTCTACGTCGTCAAGGCAGGCCATATCGCCGTCATGGTGCATCTGATCGACGGACATGACGTTCCCGACGGCCAGAACCAGATCGCCTACGCGAAAGAGGTTGTGACCGAGCGCTTTGCCGAGGCGAACATCCTTTTCGTCGTCGACCAGTTGGTCAAGGGCGCCATCCGCGCCATCACCGGCCTGCTGGGCGGCATCGCGGCCTTCCTGCCCATTCCGGGCCTGAGCGGCCTGGTCTCGTTCCTCAACACGGTGATCCGCCTGTCGCTGACCTATGTCGACGAGATCATTCTCGGTTACAATATCCGCATCAATTCGTCCTCGCCCTTCGAGACGGCGCGGCAAGGCGTGGTGCTCTACGCCCAGAACGGCAAGACCATGGTCAAGAACGCCGTCTGGCTGGCGGTCATCATGTGGGGCGTGTCTTTCGTGATTTTCCTGCTGATGCTGGCTCCGGCAGCCGCCATTCTTTATGTCATGCCCGGGCAACTCGCCGGCTGGGCTTTCGTGCTCGCCATCGTCTTTGCCTGGGCTTTCAAGGCGGCCTTCATCGAGCCATTCGCCATTGCCTGCCTGATGCAGGTCTATTTCAAGACCATCGAGGGCCAGGTGCCTGATCCGGCCTGGGACGCCAGGCTGGCCGAAGCCTCGTCGAAGTTTCGGGAACTCAAGGACAAGGCGCTCTCGACCTTCGGCGGCTCGCGCTGGGGCACGGCCGGCGCGACGCATTGATCGGCGGGGCTGGTGGGCGCACCTGTGACGGTGTCGAGGCGGGCCACCGCCGATTTGAGCGGTGCCTCACCCTGGCCGCAAAACGTCTCGCTCATGATCAGGTCGGGCAGCGGCAGGCGTCGGCCCCAGCCATGCGTTTCGAGGTCTGGTTTCGGCGCGAACTCCGAGACACGGCCGACGCAGAGATAGGCGACCGGCGTCACGTGGTCGGGGATGGACAGCAGGCTTTTCAGCGCTTGCGCCTCGATGATGCTGACCCAGCCGACGCCAACGCCTTCGGCGCGCGCGGCCAACCAGAAATTCTGCACCGCGCAGACCGTGCTGTAGAGGTCCATTTCCGGGTTGTGCCAGCGCCCCAGCGGCGAGCCTTTCGAGCGCTCGCGGTCGCAGGTGATACAAATGTTGAATGCACTTTCGCAAATGCCTTCGAGCTTGAGCTTGCGGTAAATCGCCTGCCGGTCTGCCTCGATTGCCGGCAGTTCCTGTTCACGCGCGGCAAGGAACAGGTCGCGCACCTCCGCCCGTCGCTTGGCATCGCGAATGACGATGAAATTCCAGGGCTGCATGAAGCCGACCGATGGCGCGTGGTGGGCGGCAAGCAGCAGCCGCGCCAGCACTGCATCGTCGATCGCCTCCGATGTAAAATGGCTGCGGACATCGCGCCGCGTGAACATGGCGCGATAAACCGCGTCACGCGCTATCTGATCAAATCCATCGCCCATTGGAGCGGTCATGGCTTCCGGCATCGCTTGTCCCCTTGCGATTGCAGCAGTTCAAATTCTCAGAGCGAACTTTGCGCGTCCAAGAGGACCCACATCGCTCTAATGTCATCCGCCTGACCATGCGGATGACGATGCCTGCCAGGCCGGTCTTCTGGCTCGGGATCAACCCGCGTCCGGTGCCTTCCCGTCATCGACAGTGGCATTTACCGGCGCGGTCCCCCTTACAGCGTTGGGCACGCCACGGAATTCAACCGTGTTCCCGATTCTCCCGCCGGAGCATTTGCAGCCAAGTGAAATCATTTGGCGTCGCAGAATGCGGCTAAAACAAACAGACCGGCAGGCACCAGGCAGTGGCGGCAACCTTACGCCGAAGCCCCGGCGGCGCCAATCCCCGCAGCGACGCCAATGGACGCAGGCGTGATTTTCCCCAGCGATCAAGCCGCCACGCATGGCCATTACGGCGTCGGGGCACTAGATAGGGGAGATGGCTACCCGTCTCTACACGCACCCCATCTTTCTCGAACACGTCACCCCGCCGGGTCACCCCGAGCGGCCCGACCGCCTGCGCGCCATCGAGCGCGTGCTCGACGACGAAGCTTTTGCCGCGCTCGACCGCGTCGAGGCACCGCAAGGCGACGAGGCGACGATCCTCTATGCGCATCCCGCCGATTTCGTCGCGCGTGTCCGCGCCGCCATCCCCCACGAAGGCATTGCCCACATCGACGCCGACACCACCGCCAGCCCGAAGAGCTGGCAGGCCGCGATCACGGCGATCGGCGCCGCCAACGCCGCCGTCGACGACGTCTTTGCGGGCCGCGCCGACAATGTCTTCGTCGCCGCCCGTCCGCCCGGCCACCATGCCGAAAAGACCACCGCAATGGGCTTCTGCTTCTTCAACACGGCGGCGATCGCTGCCCGCTACGCGCAGAAGAGGCACGGCGCCGAGCGTGTCGCCGTCGTCGACTGGGACGTGCATCACGGCAACGGCACGCAGGATATTTTCTGGGACGATCCGTCGGTGCTCTATTGCTCGACGCACCAGATGCCGTTGTACCCAGGCACCGGGGCGAAGAACGAGACCGGTGCCGGCAACATCGTCAACGCGCCGCTGGCGCCACAGACCGGCAGCGAGGTGTTTCGCGATGCCTTCCTGTCGCGCGTGCTGCCGTCGCTCGACAATTTTGCCCCCGACCTGATCATCATTTCGGCCGGCTTCGACGCGCACCACCGCGACCCGCTGGCCGAGATCAATCTGACCGAGGACGATTTCGACTGGGCGACCGGCCAGTTGATGCAGCGCGCCGCACGCCACGGCGGCAACCGGCTCGTCAGCCTACTCGAGGGTGGCTACGATCTGCAGGGATTGGCATTTTCGGTCGCCGCCCATGTCGGGCGACTGATGAAAGGATGAATGATGAGCGGTGAGATCAATGAAGACGTCAAGGCGATGAGCTTCGAACAGGCACTCGACGCGCTGGAGAAGATCGTCGATGATCTCGAGCGTGGCGACGTGCCGCTCGACCAGTCGATCCGGATCTACGAGCGTGGCGAGGCGCTGAAGGCGCATTGCGACCGGTTGCTGAAGGCAGCCGAAGACAAGGTCGAGAAGATCAGGCTGTCGCGCGATGGCAAGCCGGTTGGAACCGAGCCGCTCGACGCGGACTAAGGCCCCGAGCAGCCTTACCGATTTTTGGACACGATCATGATTGAGGATACAGTTCGTCCCGATTGACGGACCAGAGGAGGTTTGGAAACGATGTGCAGAAACATCAAGACCCTGTTCAATTTTGATCCGCCGGCAACCAATGACGAAGTCCGCGACGCGGCACTCCAGTTTGTCCGCAAGCTGAGCGGAACGACGCGGCCGTCGAAACAGAACCAGCATGCGTTCGATCATGCGGTCGAAGCCATCGCGGCATCCGCACGCGAATTGCTTGATTCCCTCGAAACCCACCAGCATCCGCGCAATCGCGAAGAGGTGGCGGCCAAACTAAGAGCAAAGGCCGCGATCCGCTTTGCCTGATGCGGCCGAGGCAGCCACCGAGCGCTGACCAGGAGAGTTCATGAGCTTCTTCCCGGGGAAAGACCCTGAGGCCGGCGATGCCTTCGCCAGCGACCAGATCGAGCTGATGGTCATCCCGAACGCCAAGGATATTGGCGGCTTCGAAGTGCGCCGCGCCTTGCCGACCGCCAAGCGGCGCCTGGTCGGGCCGTTCATCTTTTTCGACCGCATGGGTCCCGCGATCCTGCGCGCCGGCCAGGCGCTCGATGTCCGTCCGCATCCGCATATCGGCCTGTCGACCGTGACCTATCTGTTCGACGGCAAGATCAGGCACCGCGATTCGCTCGGCACCGAAATGGTGATCGAGCCCGGCGACGTGAACCTGATGACCGCGGGCCGCGGCATCGTCCATTCCGAGCGCACGCCGCAGGAATTGCGCGGCGCGCCGATGTCCATCTCCGGCCTGCAGACTTGGCTGGCATTGCCCGACGGCAAGGAAGAGGTTGCGCCGGTGTTCGAGAACACAGCGGCGCTTCGGCTTCCCGAAATCGATGCCGAAGGCGTCAGCGGGCGCGTCGTCATCGGTGATTTCCAGGGATTGCGGTCTCCGGTGCGGGCGGACTCCGAAACGCTCTACGCTGATTTGCGGCTGGCGCCCGGCGCCAGTGTCAAAATCCCGGCCGATGCGGAAGAGCGCGCCATCTATACGCTGGAAGGCGAGGTCTCGATTTCGGGCGACGTCTTTCCGGCGGAACGGCTGCTGGTGTTCCGCCCCGGCGACGAGATCGTCATATCATCGCTGACCGGGGCGCATTTCATGCTGTTCGGCGGCGCCTCGCTCGGTTCGAAGCGCTACATCTGGTGGAATTTCGTCTCCTCGTCCAAGGAGCGCATCGAGCAGGCCAAGCAGGAATGGAAGACCGGCCGCTTCGATATCGTTCCTGGCGATGAGAAGGAATTCATTCCGCTGCCGGAAGGCTGAGCGGATCGAGAGGCTGGCCGTCCGCGTCACCGACACGCATTTACTTTCGCCGGCCGGCGGCCTATCCCGCCGATGAACAGAAAGTCTGGGCCCAACGTGAACGCAACGCCGCATACGCCGCTTCTCGACAGGATTCGCATCCCGGCCGACCTGCGCACGCTGGCCGAGAGCGAATTGCCGCAATTGGCATCCGAGCTGCGCGCCGAACTGGTCGATGCCGTGTCCCGCACCGGCGGCCATCTTGGCGCCGGCCTGGGCGTGGTCGAACTGACAGTGGCGCTGCACTATGTTTTCAACACACCCGATGACCGGCTGATCTGGGATGTCGGCCACCAGGCCTATCCGCACAAGATCCTGACCGGACGCCGGGACCGTATCCGCACCTTGCGCCAGGAAGGCGGCTTGTCGGGCTTCACCCGCCGGGCCGAGAGCGAATACGACCCGTTCGGCGCCGCCCATTCCTCGACGTCGATATCGGCCGGCTTGGGCATGGCGGCCGCCCGCGACCTCTCAGGCGGCCGCAACAATGTCATTTCCGTCATCGGCGACGGTGCCATGTCGGCTGGCATGGCTTATGAGGCGATGAACAATGCCGGCGCGCTCGATGCCCGGCTGATCGTCATCCTCAACGACAACGACATGTCGATCGCGCCGCCGACCGGCGCCATGAGCGCCTATCTGGCCCGCCTGGCTTCCGGCAAGACCTATGTCGGCCTGCGCGACTTCGGCAAGAAGCTGACCTCCTATCTCGGCAAGCGGGCCGATCGCGCCATCACGCGGGCGGTCGAGCATGCGCGCGGCTACGTCACCGGCGGCACTTTGTTCGAGGAACTCGGCTTCTATCACATCGGCCCTATCGACGGTCACAATCTGGAACATCTGATTCCGGTCCTGAAAAATGTCCGCGACAACGGCAAGGGCCCGGTGCTGATCCATGTCGTCACCCAGAAGGGCAAGGGCTATGCGCCGGCGGAAGCCGCCGCGGACAAGTATCACGGCGTCAACAAATTCGACGTCATCACCGGCGCGCAGGCCAAGGCGCCGGCCAATGCGCCGGCCTACACCAAGGTGTTCGCCGAAAGCCTGATCCAGGAGGGCCGCGAGGACGACCGCATCGTCGCCGTCACTGCCGCCATGCCGAGCGGCACCGGCCTTGACCTGTTCGGCGAGGTGTTCCCGTCAAGAACCTTCGATGTCGGCATCGCCGAGCAGCATGCGGTGACTTTCGCCGCCGGCCTGGCAACGGAGGGCTACAAGCCGTTCGCGGCGATCTATTCGACTTTCCTGCAGCGCGCCTACGATCAGGTCGTCCATGACGTCGCGATCCAGAAACTGCCCGTGCGTTTCCCCATCGATCGCGCCGGCTTCGTCGGCGCCGACGGCGCCACCCATTGCGGCGCGTTCGACACCACCTTCCTGGCAAGCCTGCCGGGCTTTGTGGTGATGGCAGCGGCCGACGAGGCGGAACTGCGCCACATGGTGCGCACCGCCGCCAGCTATGACGACGGGCCGATCGCCTTCCGCTATCCGCGCGGCAACGGCGTCGGCGTCGACATGCCGGAGCGCGGCTCGGTTCTCGACATCGGCAAAGGCCGCATCGTCCGGGAAGGCAGCAAGGTTGCCCTGCTGTCCTTCGGCACAAGGCTGCAGGATTGCCTTGCCGCGGCCGAGGAACTCGGCGCGGCCGGGCTTTCCACTACGGTTGCCGATGCCCGCTTCGCCAAGCCGCTTGACCGGGATCTGATCCGGAGGCTGGCTCGCTCGCACGAGGTTCTGGTCACCGTGGAGGAGGGCGCCATCGGCGGCTTCGCCAGCCACGTGCTGCAGTTCCTTGCCCAAGAAGGATTGCTGGAGAGCGGCCTGAAGGTACGCCCGCTGGTTCTGCCCGACGTGTTCGCCGACCATGCCAAGCCGGAAAAGATGTATGCCGACGCCGGTCTCGACGCCGCCGGGATCGTGCGCACCGTTTTCACCGCCCTCGGCCACACGGTCCGCGCCCAGCGCGCCTGAATCAAAATCTGAACAGCCTGACTCAGTTTGCCGGCTTGATTTCGTAACGCATTGTTAACGCTGCCGTTTGGCGTTTCGCTTACCGTGTCCCTTGGCCGTTTTTCAACGGCGCCCTGCTAGACAGCAGCCAGGCAGGGAGACAACGAGAATGAAGACGCTTCTGCGCGGCGCGGCCCTCTTGGCCGTGATGGTGGTACCGGCTGCCGCCGAAACGCCCTACGACCGCAACCTTGAAAAGGCGGCGGTAGGGATTGTCGCCGGCAAGATGGGCGGTATCCGCGGCGGCTTTTCCTACAAGCAGATGCCGCAGCTTGTGGTCGTGCCTGACGCCGCACCTCAGCCCGCTGTTACGACCGAGCATCCGCGTGAACAGGCGTCGGGCAACCGGAACGATGGTCTGTCTCCGGCTATCGAGCGCCTGGTTCCGCGAACCATCTTCTAAAACCACATATCGCGCACGCAGCGACCATCGCGTGGCAAATCTTCGAAAGAGTCGAGGCCATCGAAATGTTCGATCGGCAAGTAGGCAACGGCTTCGGGTGGCGCCAGCCGCACATTGACGGCGATTCGCATTCGGCCTGAATCGCTGGCGCGCAAGCCGCGCCAGGCCAGCACACAGGCGCAGGTCGGGCAGAACAGGACTTCGAGGGACGGCGTGTCCTTTCCAGCGCGCGTATAGCTGGCCGTCGGCCCCGAAACGCGAATGCGCTCGTCGACATAATCATAGGCCCAGAGCGCGCCATAGCGGCGGCAAAGCGTGCAGTTGCAGGCCGTCACCGGGCCGGGATCGCCCTCCAGGGTCCAGTGAGCCGCGCCGCAGTGGCAGGTTCCCGTCAGCATTCGTTCTCCCCGGCTTCCGACGATGGAGGCTCTCCTCGACGGCCATTTTGCCGGAGCCGACGCGACGCGCGCAAGCCGCGGCTTGGCTCGCTGCTCCAGCCGTTCACGCACGACGTCACCCTGTTCCGTGTAATGTCCTTGCCTTCACCGCGGGCTTTCGCCAGAGAAGGCCGATGAATTCGCCTCTGCCAGCCAGCACACGCCAGCGGCTCGACGACCTGCTCGTCCAGCGTGGGCTGTTTGCCAGCCGTTCGCGCGCCCGCGACGCGGTCGAGCGCGGCACGGTGACGGTTGACGGCGCTATTGCCCGCAAGCCCGGCCAGAACGTTTCGCCGCAATGCCTCGTTGTCATCGACGATCCGGCGCAAGGCTATGTTTCACGCGCGGCGCTCAAACTGATCGGCGGACTGGACCATTTCGGCCTCGACCCCGCCGGCCGCGAGGCCCTCGACATCGGCGCCTCGACAGGCGGGTTCACCCAGGTGTTGCTCGAACGCGGCGCGTCCCATGTCACGGCCATCGATGTCGGCCACGGCCAGATGCATCCTGATGTCGGCGGTGATCCGCGCGTAACCGTGATCGAAGGCCTGAACGCACGCGATCTCACCGCCGCCGATCTTGCCGGCCATAGTCCGGATTTCATCGTTTCCGACGTCAGTTTCATCTCGCTGAAACTTGCGCTGCCGCCGGCGCTTGCTCTTGCGAGGCCCGGCGCCGGCGCGGTCTTTCTGGTCAAACCGCAATTCGAGGCGGGTCGCGAGGCGATCGGCAAGGGCGGTCTGTTGAAGGACCCCTTCGATGCCGCGCGTGTCGCGGGCCTGCTGCAGGATTGGCTGGATGCCGTTCCCGGCTGGCGCTCGCTCGGCCTGCATCTGTCGCCGATCGAAGGTGGCGACGGCAATCGCGAATTCCTGCTCGGTGGGATCAAGGACCGATGAGCGCACGCTTCACAATACGAAAGCTCGGATCGCAGGGCGACGGCATCGCCGAAACCGAAAGCGGCGATCTGTTCATTCCCTTCACGCTGCCGGGCGAGACCGTCACCGCCGCGCGCGAAAGGGATCGCGCCACGCTGATGGCGGTGCTGGAGGCCTCGCCGCTGCGCGTCGACCCCGCCTGCCGCCATTTCACCGAATGCGGCGGTTGTGCCCTCCAGCATTTCGAGACCGAGGCCTATCGCGGGTGGAAACGCGAAAAGGTGGTGCACGCATTGAAGGGCATCGATTGCGAGATTGGCGAACTGGTCGCCTGCGCGCCGCGATCGCGCCGCCGTGTCGTGCTTGCCGCCCGGCGCACTGAAACAGGCATGTTGCTCGGCTTCAATCGCCATCTGTCGCCGGAAATCATCTCGATATCCGAATGTCCGATCTCGCTGCCGGAGATCGTCGCAGCGCTCGGCCCGTTGAAGGCGCTGGCCGGATTGATATGTGCCACCACCAAATCATTCCGGATGGCGGTCACCGTGACGGCTTCGGGCCTCGACGTCGCGGCGCACGACCCCGGCAAGCTCGGCGAACACCAGCGCCGTATCGCTTCCAATTTTGTCATTGCGCAGGGCTTTGCCAGATTGTCCATCGACGACGAGATCGTCATCGAGCCGAGGAAGCCTGTCGTCATGTTCGGCAGCGTCGCGGTCGCCGTGCCGCCGGGCGCCTTCCTGCAGGCGACCGAGGCAGCCGAACAGACCATGGCCGAGATCGTCGGCGGACATCTGAAGCGTGCGAAAAAGGTCGCCGACCTTTTTGCCGGTTGCGGCAGCTTCGCCTTGCGGTTGGCCGCGAAGTCGGAGGTGCACGCGGTCGAAGGCGATGCGGCCGCACTCTCGGCGCTCGACCGGGGTTCCCGCTTCGCGACCGGCATCAAGCGGGTGACGGGCGAACGCCGCGACCTGTTTCGCCGGCCACTGACGTTCAAGGAGTTGAACGCCTTCGACGGCCTTGTCTTCGATCCGCCGCGCGCCGGCGCCGAGGATCAGTCGAAGCAGATCGCCCGCTCGGATGTCCCTTTCGTTGCCGCGGTGTCCTGCAATCCGGTGACGCTGGCTCGCGACCTGCGCATCCTCATCGATGGCGGCTACAGCTTGAAAAGCGTGACGCCGATCGACCAGTTCCTGTGGTCATCCCATGTCGAAGCGGTCGCCTTGCTGGAAAGGCCGAAGAGGCGGCGGTAGTTCACGACCGCCGGTTCGCAGGAAATTTCTGAAGCCTCTGTTCTTTCGACCAAATTGTGCCCTAAAGCCGCCTTTGTGCGGGTTCCTAATTTCGCATCTTTGGGAAACATTTCGGCCCATTCGCCGTTACTAATATGAACCGATGGCGATAACGGACATGCAGACCCTTCAGAAATTCACCGGCCTCATCATCGTTCTTATCTTTTTCGCGGTCAGCTCCTCGACCGGAGCCCTCGCGCAAGGTGAAAAGCGCTTGGCGTTCGTCATCGGCAATGGCGCGTATCAGGCCGGCGAGCTCGCGACCGCCGCCAATGATGCGGGCCTGATCGCGCAGACCTTGCAGGCGGCCGGGTTCGATGTGGTCGGGGCGCGCGATGTCGATCAGGAATCGCTGCGCGGCGCATTGCGCGATTTCCTCGGCAAGGTCTCCGCCGCCGGTCCCGACGCGATTGTCTTCGTCTATCTCGCCGGCCACGGCGTGCAGTTCGAAGGCGAGAATTACTACTTGCCGATCGATGCCCAGATTGCCAGTCCAGCCGACGTGCCGCTTCAGGCGATGCGGCTCTCCGATGTCACCAAATCGCTGGCCGGATTGCCGACGAAGGTCAACATCGTCGTGCTTGACGCGGCGCGGCCAAATCCCTTCCCGAAGTGGAAAGAGCCGCTGGCCGGCGGCCTTGCGTTGGTCGATCCCGACCCGAACATGCTGATTGCCTTCAACGCCGCTCCCGGAACGGTCGCGCCCGAAGGCAAAGGCCCCTACGGTGCCTATGCCCAGGCGCTGGCCGAGATGATACGCCAAGGCGGATTGTCGCTTGACGACGTGTTCGACCGCACACGATTGCGTGTCAACGAGGTGACGCAAGGTGCGGAAGTGCCGTGGAACGCCTCGAAAATCGTCACGCCTTTCGTCTTCTTCGACCGCGCTGCGGACGCGCCCGCGCCCAAGGTCTCGGAGGCCGACTCCCGGTCCAATCGAACCAGGGCGATCCGCGATTTCAATGCTCATGACGCCTATGTCGCGGCTCTCGATCGCGACACGATGCGCGGCTACGATGATTTCCTCGTCACTTATCCACACGATCCGATGGCCAAGCGCGTGCGCGCCATCATCGCCGCGCGGCGCGAGGCGATCACGTGGCGTGAGACCTGGCTGCAGGACACCCCGGAAGCCTATTGGTCTTATCTGCGACGCTATCGGCATGGTCCGCATGCCTGGGACGCGCGCTGGCGGCTCGAGCATTTCGACGCTGCGCTGGAACCGCCGGAGGAATTCACCGTCTATGACTATGATTTGCCGCCGCCGCCGGAGGAGGAAATCGTCTACGTCGACAGGCCGGTGCTCTATTTCGACGATCCCGATTTCGACTTCGAGCCGCCACCGCCGATCGCGGTGATCTTCCTGCCGCCGCCGCCGCCGGAATTCGTCGTGTTGGAAGCGCCTCCGCCGCCGGTTGACGTCTTCGTCCTGCCGACACCGGTATTCGTGCCGATACCTGTGTTTATCAATCCGCCGCGTCACATCGTGCCGCCGCCGAACGACATCATCTTCAACAACATCCACAACACGACCGTCATCAACAACATCAACACGACGATCAAAAACGAGACCATCAATCACAATGCTCAGGGTGGCCTCACGACAGGCCAGAAGACGGCCGGAGGCACGGTTGGGGCCGGCCCGGCTGCACTGGCGGCCAGGGTCGCGCTGCCGCCGCTGCTGAAAAAGAGAGTGGCCATGTCCGGTCAGGCCCCGTCCGGTCAGCAACAGGGCGGCTTGCCGCCGAAGCCTGGCCAACGTGTGATACAGGGCCAGCAACCTGATGCCGCGACTCCGCTGTCGAAGACCTTGTCGACCGGTAAGCTTGAAACCGATCACGCCTTGCCAGGAGCCAACGGTAGAAAGCTGCCGCTCATCAACGGTAGGCCGGCGCTGAACGACGAGAATTTGCCCAGCAACAAGTCCAGGAAGCAGCTTGGCAAGCAAGGCATCGTAGGCCGCAACCAAGAGGCGACTGGAAATGCCGGTGCAGCTGTTACCGGAGAGCAGGGCACAGCTCGGCAGAACGGCAAGAAGTTCCGCAAGCTGCCGACCGTCAACGGTGCTCCGGCCGAAAATCGGCCTGGCGTGCAGGAGCGGCTCAGGAAGAACAATCCGGAGGTGTTCTCCAACCAAGGTCAAGGCCCGGCCAGCGGAAACGACAAGAGCAGGAAGCTCCGCAGACTGCCGACCGTCAACGGTGAGCCAACCGACAACGGACCGGGCGTGCAGAAACGGTTCAGCAGGAACAATCCGGCGGTGTTCTCCGACGAGAATCAGGGCTCCGCCAGCAGGAACGACAGGGGCAGGACGTTGCGCCGGCTGCAGAACAGCGAACAGGGGGCCGCCGGCCCGGAGGTTAACGTCCAGCGCAACCTCAAGATCAGGCCGAACGAGAATGCGCAGCGTCAGTTGAGACAGGAAAGGCCTAACGAGCAGGTGCTCCGGCCGCAGAGATCGGAGCCGAAGCCGGAATTCCGGGCGCAGCCGAGACAGCAGATGCAAGAGCGGCGTCTCCCGCAGGAGCAGCCGCCACAGCAGCTCAAGAAAAAGCCGTCTTGCGGAAAGCAGGGCGAACCGGCCTGCAACCAGTAGGCTGCCGCGGCCGGGAGTCGCCCTTTCCGTTCGCGGGGCGAACATCCTTGCTCGTTGCCAGACAGGGGGCCTCTGGTGTGGCGCATCAGCCCGTCAAAGGCGATCGCTCCGGCCGCTCAGATTACGCGCTTGGCGGCATCCGTCAGGTTTTCGGCGTGCCGCCTCGCTGGTTGACCGACTGCCAGACATTCGGATTCTGCTGCGACTGACGTTTCAGAAAGTAGTAGCCGGTCGCGTTCCAGGGCCTGATTTCGTCGACCATATTGTCGAGGACGAGATCGCCTTTGTCGGTTTTCACCGTCAGGATGGTGTGGCCCTCATTGTTGAGGTCGCGCACGACCGTCATCAGCAGCGCCTGTCTGGGAAATCCAGCCTCCTGAAGGAGCTTGCGTTTGTAGAGTGCGTAGATCTTGCAATCGCCCTTGCCGTCAACCGGGTAATCCCAATGGTCCGCCATTGTGCCCCAGTGATCGAAATTGCTGACGGGTTCGATGGCGCTGTTCGCCTTCTGATTTATCCGCTTGAGGATGCGGAGGTTCCGTGCTGTCAGCTTGACATTCGCGGCCGGCAGAGCGGGCACCTTGCACTCTTTTGGCCGGCGATGACAGAAGTCGATCCAACCGTAGGGGACGCTGGTGCTTCCACCCACGGCGGCGGCAGAAGATTGCGTCGATCGCGCCTTGAACCACGTCGACTGTGCTGCCGCCGGACTGGCTTGCAGCGCTGTCGCGCCAATCAACGAAACGAAGCCAAGCAGGAAAGACGAAGTCAGGACGGGCCGCATTGCCAAAACCACCACCGCAACGAGGAACTGGTGCTGCGTTCGTGCGCAAAAGGCAGCCCAAGCAGTCAAAGACCTAATAATGTCTTAATGTGGATTGTGTTCGCTTCAAGGTCGCGGCCGGGATTCAGGTTGGGAACGCCGGCAATAGCCTGTCGCTGAGAGAATACGCTCGACGAAGGCAGGCACCATCCGTGTCGCCGGCCGCTCGATCTGTTCGTCGAAACGGGAGGCCCAGCCGGCGCATTTCAGGTTGAGTTCGATCGTCAAGGCGTCGGCAGCGCGCCTCCTCGACCAACCCCGCCGCCGGCTAGACGCTGCCGCTCGTTTCTATCGCCACGAACAGGTCGAAATGCGTCACCGCTTCGCCGATTTCTTCCACGCCGAACGGCGCCGAGCCTCAAACCCGGGTGCCACCGACCGTCATCTGGTTCATCCTCAGATGCGGCTGGCCGACGCCGACCGGCACGCCCTGGCCGGCCTTGCCGCACATGCCGATGCCATTGTCGAGCTTCATGTCGTTGCCGACCATCGAGACGCGGTGCATGGCGTCAGGTCCGTTGCCGATCAGCATGGCACCCTTGATCGGCTGCGTCACCTTGCCGTTCTCGATCATGTAAGCCTCGGTGCAGCCGAACACGAATTTGCCCGACGTGATGTCGACCTGGCCGCCGCCGAAGGAGACGGCATAGATGCCGTTCTTGACCGAGGCGATGATCTCGTCCGGCTCCATGTCGCCCGAGGTCATGTAGGTGTTGGTCATGCGCGGCATCGGCTGGTGCGCATAGCCTTCGCGCCGGCCATTGCCGGTGGCTTTCATGCCCAACAGACGCGCGTTCTGCCGGTCCTGCATGTAGCCGACCAGCTTGCCGTCCTCGATCAAAACGTTGCGGGCCGAAGGCGTGCCTTCATCGTCGACGGTGAGCGACCCGCGCCGCTCGGCGATGGTGCCGTCGTCGACGACGGTGACGCCCTTGGCGGCCACCTGCTGCCCCATCAGGCCGGCGAAGGCCGAGGTCTTCTTGCGATTGAAATCGCCTTCCAGCCCGTGCCCAACGGCTTCGTGCAGCATCACGCCCGGCCAGCCGCTGGACAGCACGATGTCGAAAGTGCCCGCCGGGGCCGGGATCGCCTCGAGGTTGACCAGCGCCTGCCTGAGCGCCTCCCTGGCGGCGTGCTTCCAGCTGTCCTCGACCAGGAAGTCGCCGAACGCCTTTCGCCCGCCCATGCCATAGGAGCCGCTCTCCTGGCGGTCGCCATCGCCGACGACGACCGAGACGTTGACGCGGACCAGCGGCCTGATATCGCGCACCACCTGGCCGTCGGCGCGCACGATCTCGATATGCTGCCAGGATGCGGCGATCGAGGCCGTTACCTGGCGCACGCGTGGATCCTCGGCGCGCAGCCAGGCGTCGATTTCCTGCAGCAGCTTCCCCTTGGCCTCGAAGGAAGGCGAGGGGATCGGGTTCTCGTCGCCGTAGAGATGGCGGTTGGTGCGGGCGGGGGCCGCGGCAAGCGTGCCGGAATACCCACCCTTGACGGTCGACACGGCATTGGCCGCGCGCAGCAGCGACGCCTCGGACAGGTCGCTGGAATGAGCGTAGCCGCTGGCTTCGCCGGCGACCGCACGCAGGCCAAAGCCCTGGTCGGTGTTGAAATTGGCGGTCTTTAGCCGGCCGTTGTCGAACATCAGCGCCTCGCTCTCGCTGTATTCGAGGAAAAGCTCGCCGTCGTCGGCGCCCTTGATGGTGTCGGCGACGATCTGCTTGATGCGGTCGTCTGAAATGTCGAATTGGCCGATCAGGCTGTTCATGGCGCGTCCGTCCGTGGGATGATTGCTTTCCCCCGATGTAGGCGTGAAGCCGCGCCCGCACAATCGGCAATGAAGATCAGCGCCGACGAATGACATCGTCCGCTCGATGGCAAGGCATGCATCCGGGGTCGGCAAAAGCCGCGTCCAGGTCTGGTTCAGCGCGAGGCCGCGATCAGGGCAGGGCGGCGAAACCCTCGGCGAAACCCTTGAGGTCGACCGGGATGCCGATGCCTTCCTCAGGCGTCTGGAAGACGATGAACGTTGCCGACGTGCCGGTCTTCAGCGTGTCGAGCAGGGGCTTTTCGAGAATGACCTCGGCATAACACCCGTCCTGGAAGCAGCGCACGAAATAGGCGCGGCCGATGTCCTTGCCGTCGACGTTGAGACCGAGGCCGTTCGGCAACAGCACGCCGAGCGGCGCCAGCACGCGCAGGATCTCGGCCTTGTTGTCGGCGGTGCGCAGCACGACGACCGAAAGCCCCATCTCCGGACGGTCCTCGGCGACGACGTTCTGCATCATCACGCATTGTTCCGAGGTCGCGCCGGCCGGCGTGTCGCAGATGATCGACCATGCGCCATGCGTCGACTTGACCGTGCCGCTCGGCTGGGCCGCATTGGCCTGCCCGGCGACGAACAGACCGGCCGCCGACAGGACGGCGAGAAACATGGCGTTTGCCAGGGTTCTCGAAAGTCTCAGTCGCGTATGCCTCAGTCTCGAAAGCCAAGAGTTCATGACGGCTCCATTGCGAATCACGGCACTTTAAGCTGCGCCAATGCCAAGTAAAGGACGAGACCGCGGCCGGACTGTCCCGAAACAGGCAATACAGCGCTTTTCCCTGTCAAATTCGCCTGAATTACGACGCTCTGCGGGCTCCGCCAGCGTAGGGCGGACAGCCCGCCGAACATACGCGATTCGCCACCATCGCCATTGCCTTCGAAGAGCCATGTCAGCTTGCGCGCAAAAATGCCGCACGGTTTCGACCGCTCCTTTCTTGCGGAGGGAAAAAGAGTATGGTTTGAACCACCTTGAGACTGTCGGGATTCCCGTCCCGGCATTGTTCGTTATTCTCGTTGGCGCAGCCGCGAGGAACTGGGAGACGAAGAGGGCGATGAGAAATTTCCTAGCTGGCGCCAGGTTTCTAGCAAGTGCCAAGTTTCTGAGTGCTTGCGCCGCCACGATTTTTGCCGGCACATCCGCCCAAGCCGACCAGCCCGTGGAGTGGGAGACCACCTTCCAGGCGCCGGCGACCGACATGATGCGGCAGATCGAGTGGTTCGGAAACTACACGATGTGGTTCATCGTTCCGATCACCATCCTGGTGCTCCTTCTCCTCGCCTACTGCATCGTGAGGTTTCGCGCGAGCGCCAACCCGGTTCCCTCCAAGACCAGCCACAACACGCTGATCGAGGTGATCTGGACCGTCGGCCCGGTCGTGGTCCTGCTTTGCCTGGCCATTCCCTCGTTCCAGCTCTTGACCGCGCAGTACACGCCGCCGGAAGAGGCCAAGCTCACCGTCAAGGCGACCGGCAACCAGTGGAACTGGGACTACGAATACCAGACCGACAACACGCTCGCCTTCAACTCCGCGATCCTCCAGGACGGCGACCGCGCCAAGGCCGGCAAGGAAGACCGCAAGGTCTATCCGCGCCTGCTCGCCGTCGACAATGAACTGGTGGTGCCGGTCAACACCATGACCCGCGTGCTCGTCACCGCGACCGACGTGATCCACTCCTTCGCCATGCCGTCCTTCGGCATCAAGATCGACGCCATTCCAGGCCGTACCAACGAGACCTGGTTCAAGGCGGAGAAGGAAGGCTTGTATTATGGCCAGTGCTCGCAGCTCTGCGGCAAGGACCATGCCTTCATGCCGATCGCCATCCGTGTCGTCTCGGATGCGCAGTTCAAGACTTGGCTGGCGGCAGCCAAGACCGATCTGCCGGGCGCCAACAAGACGCTCATGGCCGAGGTCGATGGCCAGAACAAAGTAGCGGCCGCCGGCAATTGATGCCGCGGTTTAGCAAGATTTAGGGAACGGAGCGGAACATGGCAGACGCTGCAGCTCACGACGGGCACGACCACAAGCCGTATCATGGCTGGGTGCGGTGGGTTTATTCGACCAACCACAAGGACATCGGTACGCTCTACCTGATCTTCGCGATCATGGCCGGTATCATCGGCGGCGCGCTGTCGGTCGCCATCCGCATGGAGCTGCAGGAGCCTGGCATCCAGATCTTCAGCGGCCTGGCGCAGATGGTCT
This sequence comes from Mesorhizobium sp. M8A.F.Ca.ET.218.01.1.1, assembly GCF_004791165.1. Taxonomy (GTDB): domain Bacteria; phylum Pseudomonadota; class Alphaproteobacteria; order Rhizobiales; family Rhizobiaceae; genus Mesorhizobium. The sequence goes on from NZ_SRUZ01000005.1 coordinate 472,529, forward strand.
ACGGCATGAACGGTGACGCCGCGGTCGACGGCGGCAAAAGCATGTACAATGCCTTCGCCACCGCGCACGCCCTGATCATGATCTTCTTCATGGTCATGCCGGCGCTGATCGGCGGTTTTGCCAACTGGATGGTGCCGATCATGATCGGTGCGCCGGACATGGCGTTCCCGCGCATGAACAACATTTCGTTCTGGCTGCTGCCGCCGGCCTTCATCCTGCTGCTCACCTCGATGTTCGTGCCGAGTGCGCCGGGCGCCTACGGCGTTGGTGGCGGCTGGACGCTCTACCCACCCCTCTCGACCTCGGGTCAGCCCGGTCCGGCCATGGATCTGGCGATCCTGTCGATCCACATCGCCGGCGCCTCCTCGATCCTCGGCGCCATCAATTTCATCACCACGATCTTCAACATGCGCGCCCCTGGCATGACGCTGCACAAGATGCCGCTGTTTGCCTGGTCGGTGCTGGTCACTGCGTTCCTGTTGTTGCTGTCCCTGCCGGTTCTGGCCGGCGGCATCACCATGCTGCTCACCGACCGCAATTTTGGCACCACCTTCTTCGCTCCCGATGGCGGCGGTGATCCGCTGCTGTTCCAGCACCTGTTCTGGTTCTTCGGCCATCCGGAAGTCTACATCCTGATCCTGCCGGGCTTCGGCATCATCAGCCATATCGTCTCGACCTTCTCGAGGAAGCCGGTGTTCGGTTATCTCGGGATGGCTTACGCCATGGTCGCGATCGGCGCCGTCGGCTTCATCGTCTGGGCGCACCACATGTACACGACCGGCCTGTCGCTCGACACGCAGCGTTATTTCGTCTTCGCCACCATGGTCATCGCGGTGCCGACGGGCGTGAAGATCTTCTCCTGGATCGCAACGATGTGGGGCGGGTCGATCTCGTTCAAGACGCCGATGCTGTGGGCGCTGGGCTTCATCTTCCTGTTCACCATCGGCGGCGTCACCGGCGTCCAGCTGGCCAATGCCGGCCTCGACCGGTCGCTGCATGACACCTATTTCGTCATTGCCCACTTCCACTACGTGCTGTCGCTGGGCGCGGTGTTCGCCATCTTCGCCGGCTGGTACTACTGGTTCCCGAAGATGACCGGCTACATGTACTCGCCCGTCATCGCCAACACCCACTTCTGGGTCACCTTCGTCGGCGTCAACCTGATCTTCTTCCCGCAGCATTTCCTCGGCCTCGCCGGCATGCCGCGCCGCACCATCGACTATCCCGATGCGTTTGCGGGCTGGAACTATGTGTCGTCCATCGGTTCTTATATCTCGGCCGTCGGCGTCCTGATCTTCCTCTACTGCGTGTTCGAAGCCTTCCAGAAGAAGCGGGTGGCCGGCGCCAATCCGTGGGGCGAGGGTGCAACGACGCTTGAATGGCAGCTGCCTTCGCCGCCGCCCTTCCACCAGTGGGAGCAGTTGCCGAAGATCAAGTAAGGCGGCTTCCCCTCGAATGCGAAACCGCCGGTCCGCCGGCGGTTTTGGCCAACGGAATAATGGACTTCAGTACGCATGGCCCTAGTCGACGAAACCAGCATTGACGAAGCGGGCTTCCGCATGTCGGAAGCGACGGCGGGCGATTTCTTCGCCCTCCTGAAGCCGCGCGTCATGTCGCTGGTGGTGTTCACCGCCTTTGTCGGGCTGGTCGCCGCACCGGTGACCATCAATCCGCTGCTGGCGGTGATAGCCATCCTGGCCATTGCGATTGGGGCTGGCGCCTCCGGTGCCCTCAACATGTGGTACGACGCCGACATCGACGCGGTAATGACCAGGACCGCCAGCCGCCCGGTCCCGTCGGGCCGTATCCAGCCGCACGAGGCGCTCAGCTTCGGCCTGGTGCTTTCGGTCCTGTCGGTGATGACGCTCGGCGTGCTGGTCAACTGGCTGGCCGCCACGCTGCTGGCCTTCACCATCTTCTTCTATGCCGTCGTGTACACGATGTGGCTGAAACGCTCGACGCCGCAGAACATCGTCATCGGCGGTGCCGCGGGCGCCATTCCTCCGGTGATCGGCTGGGCTGCGGTGACCGGGTCGGTCAGTTTCGAAAGCATCATCCTGTTCCTGATCATTTTCCTTTGGACGCCGCCGCATTTCTGGGCGCTTGCGCTGTTCAAGTCCGAGGACTATGGCCGCGCCGGCATCCCGATGATGCCGAACGTCGCTGGTCATGCATCGACCCGTCGTCAGATTTTCGCCTATGCATTGGTGCTGGCCCCGGTTGGCGTGGTGCCCTGGCTGCTCGGCTACACGACGCCATTCTATGGCATGGCCGCTCTGCTGCTGGGCGCTGGTTTCGTCTGGTATGCCTGGAAAGTGCTTGGCATGGTCGACGATGACCGCGCCATGAAGCCGGCCAAGGCCCTGTTCGCCTATTCGCTGCTCTATCTCTTCGCCATCTTCGCCGCCTATCTGGCCGACAGTGTCGTCGAACGCGCGCTTGCCATGGGTGGGGCATGACCATGGTCGAGAAAGAACTCGAGACGGTCACGTTGACCGAGCGCCAGAAGAAGGCCCAGCGCAGCCGTTCCGTCGCGATTGGCGTGGCGCTGGCTCTGCTGGTCGTGATTTTCTACATCGCGACGATCGTGAAGTTCGGCCACAATTTGTCGGGCAAGATGTGATGAGCGCCGAGACGCCCAGAAAGACGGCGGGCAAGACCAGCAACCGCGTCGTCGCGGCTGTCTGCCTCGCCTTCTTCACCGGCATGATCGGCATGGCCTATGCAGCCGTGCCGCTGTACAAGATGTTCTGCCAGGCGACCGGTTATGGCGGCACGACGCAGCGTGTCGAGAAGCAGTATGCCGGCCGCGTGCTTGACCGCGAGATCACCGTCCGCTTCGATGCCAACATTGCCGGCGTGCCGTGGGAGTTCCAGCCGGTCCAGCGCTCGATGACCATGAAGATCGGCGAGACCGTGCAGGCACATTATCAGGCCACCAACAAGTTCGATCGCCTAGTCACCGGCCGCGCCACGTTCAACGTGCAGCCGGAACTGGCGGGCCCTTACTTCAACAAGGTCGAATGCTTCTGCTTCACCGATACGACGCTGAAGCCCGGCGAGACGCTGGACATGCCGGTCCTGTTCTATGTGGATCCCGACATCGTGAACGTGCCGGAACTGAAGGACATCAAGACGATCACGCTGTCCTATACGATGTTCCCGGTCGAGAAGAACAAGCCGGTCGCCTCCTCGGAGCCGGCCAAGGGCAATAGCAAGACAGTTTCAGATACCGAAGGAAATCTCGGGGGTTGATATGGCAGACGCGCACGCAAAACCACACCATGACTACCATCTCGTCGACCCGAGCCCGTGGCCTTTCCTGGGATCGGTCGGGGCGCTTGTCACCGCTTTTGGCGGTGTCTGCCTCATGGAATACCTGAAGGGCGGTTCCTTCCCGATCTTCGGCTTCAACATTGCCAATCCTTGGCTGTTCTTCATCGGCATCGTGATCGTGCTGTACACCATGTTCGCCTGGTGGTCGGACACGATCAAGGAAGCGCATGAGGGCCACCACACGCGCGTCGTGTCGCTGCACCTGCGCTACGGCATGATCATGTTCATCGCCTCGGAGGTGATGTTTTTCGTCGCCTGGTTCTGGGCCTATTTCGATGCCAGTCTTTTTGCCGGTGAGGTGCAGAACTACGCGCGCCACACGTTTACCGGTGGTGTCTGGCCGCCGAAGGGCATGGAGGTTCTCGATCCCTTCCACCTGCCGCTTTACAACACCGTCATCCTGCTGCTGTCGGGCACCACGGTCACCTGGGCGCATCACTCGCTCATCCATGGCGACCGTAAGGGGCTGGTCAACGGCCTCGTGCTGACCGTCGGCCTCGGCATGCTGTTCACCATGGTGCAGGCCTACGAGTACATGCACGCGCCGTTCGGCTTCAAGGATTCCATCTACGGCGCCACCTTCTTCATGGCGACCGGCTTCCATGGCTTCCATGTCATCATTGGCACCATCTTCCTGCTGGTCTGCCTGATCCGCGCGATGAAGGGCGACTTCACCCCCAAGCAGCATTTCGGCTTCGAGGCGGCCGCCTGGTACTGGCACTTCGTCGACGTGGTCTGGCTGTTCCTGTTCGCCTCGATCTACGTCTGGGGATCGGTCGGCGCGGTGATCGAGGGCCACTGATCCAGCCTTTGGGATTTCGATTTGGGGAAGGCGGTCGCGGCAACGTGGCCGCCTTCTTCTTTTCGGCGCTATGATTGTCGTGGTGGGGCTGGCTGCTTCAATTGGTCGACTGGACCGACGGCTGCATTGCGGTTACGGACTCCGACATGGACGAAATCTGGGCAATGGTGGCCGATGGGACGCCGATCGATGTCGAGCAATGACCATGAATGAAGACAACCATGAGTGAAGATAGGGCGATCTGGCCTCCGATCGATCCGATTTCGGCCGGCCTGCACGGCCGTTGCCCGCGCTGCGGCGAGGGGCGGCTGTTTTCCGGCTTCCTCACCGTCGGCAAGCGCTGCGTCAATTGCGGCCTCGACTATTCCTACGCCGATGCCGGCGACGGGCCGGCGGTGTTCGTCATCCTGATCATCGGCTTCATCATCGTCGGGCTGGCGCTCTGGGTTGAAGTGACGCTGAGCCCGCCGCTCTGGCTGCATCTGCTGATATGGATCCCGCTCGCCCTGGTGCTGTGCCTGACGGCGCTTCGCTTGATCAAGGGCGTGCTGCTCACCCTGCAATACCGCAACAAAGCGGCCGAGGGTCGGCTGGATCGCGGCGAATGAGCGAAGCTTCCGCCAAGGCCGGCGGCCGTTCGCGGCCGAGATCGGCGCTGTTGATCGCCCTTGGCCTTGTGCTGTTCTTCATCCTGCTGGCGCTCGGCACCTGGCAGGTCCAGCGCCTGCACTGGAAGGAAGGCCTGCTGCAGACCATCGACCAGCGCACCCATTCGGCGCCGTTGCCGCTGGCAGAGGTCGAGAAGGAATTCGCCTCGACCGGCGACGTCGACTACACGCCGGTCACGGTCACCGGCACTTTCCTGCATCCCGGCGAACGGCACTTCTACGCGACCTGGGAAGGGGATGCCGGCTTCAACGTCTACACGCCGCTGGCCCTCGACGATGGCCGTTTCGTTCTGATCAACCGTGGCTTTGTGCCCTACGACCTCAAGGATGCCGCCAAGCGTGCCAAGGGACAGCCAACGGGCAAGGTCACGGTCACCGGGCTTGCTCGCAACCCGCTGTCGGCAAAGCCCTCGATGATGCTTCCCGACAATGACGTGGCCAAGAACATCTTCTACTGGAAGGACCGCGACGTCATGGCCGCGAGCGCCGGCCTGCCGGCTGGGTTCAAGCTGGTGCCGATCTTCATCGATGCCGACAAGACGCCTAACCCCGGCGGTCTGCCGGTCGGAGGCGTCACCATCATCGACCTGCCGAACAGCCATCTGCAATATGCTGTCACCTGGTACGGGCTCGCCGCCGCGCTTGCCGCCATACTCGTCCTGCGGCTTCGCCGGCCCGCGAAAGAGGACTGAGCGCGAGCGACGCCCCCCTTTCTACACAGACCCTTGACAGGGCGGGGGTGGGCACCTCATTTCGGCGCTGACGAACCGGCAGGATTTAATGCTTCACACAACCGCCAAGCCTCCTCTGACGATCCGGCTCTGCCAGCCGCGCGGTTTTTGCGCGGGCGTCGACCGTGCCATCCAGATTGTCGTGCTGGCACTGAAGAAATATGGCGCGCCGGTCTATGTCCGCCACGAGATCGTGCACAACCGCTACGTCGTCGAGGGGTTGCAAAGCCTTGGCGCCGTGTTCATCGAGGAACTTTCCGAAATCCCGGCCGAACATCGGCAGTCGCCCGTCGTCTTTTCGGCGCACGGCGTGCCCAAGTCGGTGCCGGCGGACGCGCAGGCGCGCAACCTGTTCTATCTCGATGCAACCTGTCCGCTGGTCTCCAAGGTCCACAAACAGGCGATGCGGCATCAGCGGCTTGGCCGCCACGTTCTGCTGATCGGCCATGCCGGGCACCCCGAGGTGATCGGCACCATGGGACAGTTGCCGGAAGGCGCGGTAACGCTGATCGAGACCGAGGCCGATGCCGCCCGGCTTGTGCCGGCCGATCCCGAGGCACTCGGTTTCGTCACCCAGACAACGCTCTCGGTCGAGGATACTGCCGGTATCATCCGCGCGCTGCAGGAACGCTTTCCGGACCTGCAGGCGCCGGCGGCGGAATCGATCTGCTATGCCACCACCAACCGCCAGGAAGCGGTAAAGGACACGGCCCCCGGTGCTGACCTCTATCTGATCGTCGGCGCTCCCAATTCCTCGAATTCGCGCCGCCTCGTCGAAGTTGCCGAACGCGCCGGCGCCGCCATGTCGCTTCTCGTGCAGCGCGCCGCCGAAATTCCGTGGAATGACATCGGCAGCATTTCGACGCTCGGCCTGTCGGCGGGAGCATCGGCGCCGGAGATCATCGTCGACGAGATCATCGACGCGTTCCGTCAGCGTTTCGATGTGACCATCGACCTGGCCATCACGGCCACCGAAACAGAGGATTTTCCGGTCATGCGGGTATTGCGCGATGTCGAACTGACGACGGCCGACATGGCCTTCGTCAACGGGGCCGCGTGAACGGCCATGGCGGTGTACACCGACGTTGCGGAGGGCGAACTCGGCGCTTTCCTGAAGCACTATCCGGTCGGCGACCTCCTGTCCTATAAGGGCATCGCCGAAGGTACCGAGAATTCGAACTTCCTGCTGCACACCTCCAGCGGTTCCTACATCCTGACGCTCTATGAAAAGCGGGTCGAGAAGGCGGATCTGCCGTTTTTCCTTGGGTTGATGGGCCACCTCGCCAACAAGGGGGTGTCCTGCCCGTTGCCGGTGACCGCGCATGACGGCAGCGTCATCGGCACGCTGGCCGGCCGGCCGGCGGTCATCATCACCTTCCTCGAAGGGCTTTCGCTGCGGCGACCGGCCGCGACCCATTGCGCCGAGGTTGGCAAGGCGCTGGCCGCGCTGCATCTGGCCGGCGCCGATTTCTCTATGACCCGCCCCAACGCGCTCGCCATCGACGGCTGGCGCAAGCTTTGGGACGCGGCCCGCGCCCGCGCCGACGAAGTCGAGCCGGGACTGGCGGCCGAGGTCGATGCCGACTTCGCCGATTTCGAACAGAACTGGCCCAAGGGCCTCCCCAAGGGCATAATCCACGCCGATCTTTTCCCGGACAATGTCTTTTTCCTGGGCGAAAAGCTTTCGGGTCTGATCGATTTCTATTTCGCTTGTGACGATCTCTACGCCTACGATGTCGCCACCTGCCTCAACGCCTGGTGCTTCGAGAAGGATTTTTCCTTCAACCTTACCAAGGGCAAGGCACTGCTTGCCGGTTATCAGAGCGTGCGCCCGCTGAGCGCGGAGGAGAAGGCGGCGCTACCGATGCTGGCGCGCGGCTCGGCGCTGCGCTTCATGCTGACCCGGCTTTACGACTGGCTGACCGTCCCCGATGGCGGGCTCGTCATGAAACGCGACCCGACCGAATACATCAGAAGGATGCGGTTCCATCGGGCGATCAGATCTCCTTCGGAATATGGATTGGCCGAATATGGGGCATCATGAGCAAGCAGGTTGAAATCTTTACCGATGGCGCCTGTTCCGGCAATCCCGGCCCCGGCGGCTGGGGCGCCATCCTGCGCTTCAACGGCGCCACCAAGGAACTCTCCGGCGGCGAGGCCGAGACGACCAACAACCGCATGGAATTGTTGGCGGCCATTTCGGCGCTGAACGCGTTGAAGGAGCCTTGCACGGTCGAGCTTCATACCGACAGCAAATACGTCATGGACGGCATTTCCAAATGGATCCATGGCTGGAAGAAGAACGGCTGGAAGACCGCCGACAAGAAGCCGGTCAAGAACGGCGAGTTGTGGCAGGCGCTGGACGAGGCCAACCGACGCCACAAGGTCACCTGGAACTGGGTGAAGGGCCATGCCGGCCACACCGAGAACGAGCGTGCCGACGAACTGGCACGGGAAGGCATGGCGCCGTTCAAGAAGGGGCCTTTCAGGCCGGCAGTGCTGGCGCCAAAGCCTGATGGCCCGGCAGAGCAGCCGCTGGCTTCGAAGCCGCGTCGTTCTACGCAGAGCTATTGAGCTTCTGTTCGAGGGGGCTGACCGGCCGGAGAGTTTCTGTCATGTCGATCGCCTACTACATCACCCATCCTCAGGTTCAGATCGACGCCACCATTCCGGTGCCGGATTGGGGTCTGTCCGACATCGGCCGCGCCAGGGCGCATGCAATGCTGGACCAGCCGTGGATCGCATCGATCGCGCGTGTGGTGTCATCGGGCGAACGCAAGGCCGTTGAAACCGCCGAGGTGCTCGGGCGGCACCTCGACCTTGCGGTGCAGGTGAGGGAGCGGATGCATGAGAACGACCGGTCGGCGACGGGTTTCCTGCCGCCTCCTGAGTTCGAGGCGGTCGCCGACCGTTTCTTCGCCAATCCGCACGAAAGCATTCGTGGCTGGGAGCGAGCCATCGACGCGCAGCAGCGCATTGTGAGCGAGGTCGAGGCCGTGCTTGATGCCGGCGGCGCCGGAGATATCGCCTTTGTCGGACATGGCGGTGTCGGCACGCTCCTGCTGGTGTCGCTGAGCGACAGCCGGATCAGCCGCGACGCGGATCAGCCGGCGGGCGGCGGCAACTATTTCGCCTACGATATCGGCGCCCGCCGCCTCATCCATGGATGGCGGCCGATCGACAGGGTAGAACAGCCCCTGAATCCTTAGCGGATCAGCAGCGCCGTGCCCCAAAGCCCAAGAGCGAACACCGTGTGCGAGACCAGGTTGAGGGCGCGGATCAGCATCGGATTAGGCCGCTTTGACGCCGCCCAGCCGGCGCCCATGCCTGGCGCCAGCAGGAACCAGCCGGCGCCGATGGTGACGATGCCGAGGATGAAGGCCGGCAGGAAGGTCGGGGCCGCCAACCAGCCCGCGCCCGCCAGCACCACCAGGATGATGCCGTAGACAATGCCGACGAAGTAATGGAAAGCCCAGCCCAGCGCCTTCTCATGGGCGTAGGGCGTGGCATCGCCAATATCGTCGTGAAACACCTTGTGACGCAGATGCCAGACCCAGCGCCCGACCGGCCCCCAGTTCGGCCGTGGTTGGCCGAACGCGTTGTGCAGGAAGAAGGCCCAGATATCCATCAGGACAGTGGCGCCGACGCCGATCGCGATAGCGCGCCAGATGATGTCAAACATCGTTGGAATTCCCCCCGAAAGCCGGCAGTTCTGGAGCGCAGCCGCTTGTTAGGCGAGGCCAGCCGTTGCGACCCCCGCCGGACAGGTCGTCGAAATTCAGAGCTGGCCGAGAATATGAGCCGCGCCGGACTCGTCGACGCCGGGTTTGGTCTCGACATTGAGCGCGGTGACCTTGCCGTCGTCGATAATCATCGAAAACCGCTTCGAGCGCAGGCCCATGCCGCCACCGGAGTAGTCCGCGTCAAGACCGACCGCCTTGGCGAAATCGCCATTGCCGTCGGCGAGGAACAGGATCTTGCCTTCGCCGCCGGTGAAGCGCGCCCAGGCGCCCATGACGTGGACGTCGTTGACTGAAACGACTGCGATGGTGTCGACGCCGCGCGCCAGGATCGCGTCATGGTTCTCGAGATAGCCGGGCAGATGGTTGTTGCTGCAGGTCGGCGTGAAGGCGCCGGGAACGCCGAACAGAACCACTTTCTTGCCCGGGAAAATCTCGGCCGACGTGATCGCCTTGGCGCCGTCGGCGGTCATGGTCTTGAAGGTCGCCTCGGGCAGCTTGTCGCCAACGGAAAGGGTCATGAGTTCCTCGCTTGGGGATTTGGGGAAGGACGGTGCTTGCGTAGCGAACTAGGGGGCTCCCTGCAACTGTTCGGGCAAGCTGGATCAAGGGAAAGGCAGCAGCCCTTCGACCGCGCCCGCCGAACTCGTCAGCGTGTAATGAAGCCCGCCGTCCGTCGGCGTCGTCGAGGGGCGATCGAGGATCGGCACGGTGAAGATCAACTTGCCGTCCTTTTCCGCACGGGAAGGGGTGCCGAACATATAGTCGCGCTCGCCGGCGACGAAGAAATCCGCCGCCTGCGGATCGCCAGGAAAACTCGCCTCGACAACCAGCGTCTCGTGATTGCCCGGCAGCACCTTGATGCCAAAGTCGGGTTTTGCAGCCGCCGGCAATGCCGTGAAACTCGCCTTTACCAATGCCGTGTCGTCGGCATTGTCGGGATCGGCAGCGGGGTCGACGCTCAGCCGTGTCTGTACGGGGATGCAGATGGTTTCACAAATGCCGAGAAAGACGTCGGCATCGATGACGGCTGGCTGGTTCGGCGTCGACAGCGTGAACGTCACCGGCAGCGAAACCGGATAGTTGTAGCCGGCCCATTTGCCATAGCCATCGTCGTGGCGCTGCGGCGCGGGAAACGACAGTGTCGCATCGGCGATATTGGTGCTGGCCGAAATGTCGAGCTGCGGCGGCACGCCGGCGTCACCCGGGTCGCGCCAATAGGTCTTCCAGCCGGGTTTGAGGGCTATGTCGAGGACACCCCGGATGCGGCCGGCGTCGTCCGGCTTGCCTGATGTCACCAGCCGCACCTTGCCGCCTTCGCTGTTGTACCAGGCGGATGAGGAGGCGGTGGCGGGAAGGGCGGTTGCCAATCCGATGGCGGCGCCGAGCAACAGGATTTTCAAGCTTTGCATGGCGGTGATTTGATCGTCCGTTCGTGGCCGCGCAATGATTTCATGGCCGTGCTGATATCATATTTGCGTGACCTTTGTGGGCAAGCCAAGACCGGCCCCGCAATATGGGCTTTGGTCGAATCCGGTACGGCGCATCTTTTCGGCGCCCGGGAAACGCGTTACCCTCCCTGGAATGGATTTGTTGCGCCACAAGAAGACAGCCGCCCGCCGTGGCTTTCTCGACGATCAGTTCCTGATTGCCATGCCTGGCATGAAGGACGACCGTTTCACGCGCTCGGTCATCTACATCTGCGCGCACAGCGATGAAGGCGCGATGGGCCTGATCATCAATCAGACGCAGCAGATGCTGTTTCCGGACCTTCTGGTGCAGCTCGGCATCATGAACGAGCAGGAGGCGATCCGCCTGCCGGCGCAGGCGCGCGATTTCGTCGTGCGCAATGGCGGGCCTGTCGACCGCAGCCGGGGCTTCGTCCTGCATTCGGGTGACTACCGCGTGGAATCCTCGCTCACCGTTTCCGACGACATCTGCCTGACCGCGACGGTTGACATATTGCGGGCGATATCGTCGGGGCGCGGGCCGCGTCGTGCGCTGATGGCGCTGGGCTATTCCGGCTGGGGCGCCGGCCAACTGGAGACCGAGATCGCCGAGAATGGCTGGCTGACCTGCCCGGCAACACCGGAATTGCTGTTCGACGCCGATATCGAGCGTAAATACGACCGGATCCTTGCCTCGATCGGCATCGATCTCGCGCATCTCAGCCTCGCCGCCGGCCACGCGTAACATATCGGGCCGACGCCCAAGGCTTCTAGGCCTGCGTCAGCGGATACTGCTCCTTCAGCGTCTTCAGCACCTGGTCGCCCGGCATCGGCGCGCCGAACATGAAGCTCTGCACATATTCGCAGCCCATCTGGCGCAGCTCGAGCGCATCGCGCTCGTCGGAGATGCCCTCGGCGACGACAGACAGGCCGAGCTCATGCGCCATGTTGACCATGGATTTGAGCAGCACGGCACGCTTGGGCGTGCTGTCGTCGACGAAGCTCTTGTCGATCTTGATGGTGTCGAAGGGGAACCGCGTCAGATAGGCGAGCGATGAATAGCCGGTGCCGAAATCGTCCAGCGACAGGCCAATGCCGAGCTGTTTCAGCTTGGTCAGCACATGGGCCGTCTGTTCGGGATTGTCCATGACCAGGGACTCGGTGAGTTCGAGCCGGAAGCAGCGCGGCTTCAAATTGGCGCGTGCGATCACGGAACGCACATCGCTGACCAGGTCGCGGCGGATGAGCTGGCGGCTGGACAGGTTGACCGAGACCGACAGCGGTGCGTCGCCGATCTGCTTTTGCCATCCCGCGAGATCCTCGGCCGCCTGCTGCATGGCGAACAGGCCAAGCTGCACGATCAGCCCACAGCTTTCGGCGACCGGGATGAAATCGGCCGGCGGGATCATGCCGCGGCGTGGATGGTCCCAGCGCAGCAACGCTTCGAAGCCGGCAACGCTGCCGTCCTCGAGCCGCACGATCGGCTGGTAGGCAAGCGTGAATTCGCGCCGCTCAATGGCGCGCCGCAGGTCGGATTCGAATTGCAGCCGATCTGTGCCGACGGTGCGGAAAGCCGGGCGGAACGGCTCGATCCTGTCGCCGCCAAAACGCTTGGCCTGATGCATGGCGAGCTCGGCGTCCTTGACCATGTCCTCCGCCGAGGTCTGCGCCGAGGTCCAGGTGATCAGCCCGATCGAGGCGGTCAGCACGATCTCGCGCTTGGCAAAGGTGATGGGGTTGTTGATCGCATGCTTGATGGCATCGGCCACGCCGGCGATGCGGGCGGGATCCTGCTCCGACAGCAGCATCAGGGCGAACTGGTCGCCGGCGAAGCGCGACAGCGAATCCTTCGGCTTCAACAGCCGGTGCAGGCGGCGCGCGATGGTGAGCAGGATGGTGTCGCCGGCCGAGATGCCGAGCCCGTCATTGACCTGCTTGAAGCGGTCGATGTCGATGACGAAGACGGTCGGACGCACCTTCTCCTCGGTGCGGGCGATCGAGATGATCGCCTCCAGCCGGTTCATGAACAATTCGCGGTTCGGCAGGCCGGTCAGGTTGTCATGCACGGCGTCGTGCAGCAGCCTTTCCTCGGATTTCTTCTGTTCGGTGACGTCGACCATGGTGCCGACGCAGCGGATCACCTCGCCGTCCGACCCGATGACCGGGCGCGCGCGCAGGGCAAACCAGTGATAGTGCCCGTCGGCGCCGCGCAGGCGGAAATTCTGCGCCACCTTGCCGCGGCGATGTTCCAGAACGACGTCGAGCGTCGTGCGGAACGTGTCGCGGTCATCGGCGTGCAGCACCGGCAGCCAGTTGCGCGCGGCACCGCCCAGGCTGTTGGGAGCAAGGCCGAGCTGGATGCTGACATCGGGCTTGGTCACCACGCGGTCGCGCAGCACGTCCCAATCCCACACCGTATCGCCCGACCCCGCGACGGCCAGCGCCTGTCGCTCGAGATCGGAGAACAGCCCCTGATGCAGCGCACCGCCTGCAAAGGCGTGCTGCATGACGGTGAAGCCGATCAAGAGGATGATCAGGATCAGCCCGCCGCCAAGTGCTGGCTGGGCGATGTCGTTGTCGAGCATGCCGGTGATCGCCATCCACGACCCGCATAGCCATAACAGCACCATGACCCAACTGGGCACCAGCATGATGGCGCGGTCATAACCACGAATGCCGAGGAAGATGATCAGGCCGAGCCCGGTCAGCGCCGTGGCGGCAAACGAGATGCGGGCGATGCCGGCGGCGACCGCCGGATCGACGATGGCGACGCCGGCGATCAGCAGCAGGCCGAGGATCCAGACCAGGGCGCCATAGCTGAAATGGCCGTGCCACCGATTGAGGTTGAGATAGGCGAACAGGAACACCACGAAGGTCGCCGCCAGCGCCACCTCCGTTCCGGCTCGCCACATCTGCTCGTTGCCGGGCGAAATCTCGATGACCTTGTTGAGGAAGCCGAAATCGACGCAGATATAGGCAAGAACCGCCCAGGCGAGGGCTGCCGTCGCCGGGAACATCGACGTTCCCTTGACGACGAACAGGATGGTCAGGAACAGCGCCAGAAGGCCGGCAATGCCGATGACGATGCCGCGAAACAGCGTGTAGGAATTGACCGAGTCCTTGTAGGATTCCGGATCCCAGAGGTAGACTTGCGGCAGCTTCGGCGAGGCAAGCTCGGCGATGAAGGTGATCACCGTGCCGGGGTTCAGCGTCACCCGGAACACGTCGGCATCGGGGCTGGTCTGGCGGTCGAGCGCGAAGCCTTCGCTGGGCGTGATGGCGGCGATGCGCGTCGAGCCGAGATCCGGCCAGAAGATGCCGGAATTGACCAGCCGGAAATGCGGCGCGACGATCAGCCTGTCGAGCTGCTGGTCGGTGGTGTTGGCGAGCGCGAACACCGCCCAGTCGCCGGTCGAGCGGGCGTCGTTGGCTTCGACCTCGATGCGCCGCACGATGCCGTCCGGCCCGGGCGCGGTCGACACCTGGAAGTTCTCACCCTGATTGCGGTAGATCTCGACGGCGCGCGAAAGGTCGAGCGCGACATCGTCGCGGGCAATCTTGATGGGTTCTACGGCAAAGGCCGACGAAGCCGCGCACAGCGTCAGCATCGTCGCCAGCAGAAAGGCGAACAGCGGTCCGTTTCGCAGGAAATTCGTCAAAAATCAGTCCTTCGTTCCAGCGCCCGGCGGATCGTCGGCGATCCGGGCGTAGAGGTAATGGTCCTGCCAGATGCCGTTGATCCTGAGATAGGATCGCAGAAGTCCTTCGCGCCGGAATCCGGCTTTTTCAAGCACGCGGATCGACCTGATATTGTCGGGAATACAGGCGGCTTCGATCCGGTGCAACCTCAGCGTATCGAAGGCGAAGCGGGCCACCACCTTGACCGCGTCGGTCATCAGGCCACGGCCGCCGAAGCGTTCGCCGATCCAGTAGCCGACATGGCCGCTTTGCGAGACGCCGTGACGTATGTTGCCGAGCGTGATGCCGCCCGCGAGCTTGCCGCTCGACTTCTCGAAGATGAAGAAGGCGATCGCCGTTCCCTGTGCATAGTCCTCGCGATAGCGGCTGATGCGCAGGCGCCATGCCGTGCGGTCGAGTTCGTCGGGGGTCCAGCGCGGCTCCCACGGCTCCAGGAACGTCCGGCTTTCGCCGCGCACCGCCGACCACTCGCGATAATCGCTGGTGAACGGCACGCGCAGCGTGACGAGGTTGCCCTTCAGTGCCGGCAGGTCACGGCGAAAGAAAGGGAGCGCGAACACGGCGCTTGGGACTTAGACGGCGAGCCTGCGGGCCGTGGCCTGCGTACCCGGAAGCGAATCGAGGATCGCCTCGTATGGTGCCAGCGTACCCACGGGCCCGACAGCGGTAAGCGTCGGCTTGGTCGAGAACATCCGCGACGACAGGTCGGTCAGGCGCTCGATCGTCAGCGCCGCCAGCCGCTCCATCAACTCTTCCTTTGCGATCGGACGGCCGAAAAGCAGCAGTTGGCGCGCGATCTGCGAGGCACGGCTGGCCGGACTTTCGGCGGACATGATCAGCCCGGCGCGATACTGGGCGCGCGCACGGTCGAGTTCTTCTTGAAGGATGCTCTCGCCGGCCTTCTGCAACTCGTCAATGATGACAGGCACCAGCTTGGCGATGTCGCTTTGCCCCGTGGCGGCATGGACGCCGAATATGCCCGTATCGGAAAAACCCCAGTGGAAGGCATAGACCGAATAGCACAGGCCGCGTTTCTCGCGGACTTCCTGGAACAGACGCGACGACATGCCGCCGCCCAGAATCATCGACAGCACCTGCGAGGCGTAGAAATCGCGCACATGATAGGCGCGGCCCTCGAAGCCCAGCACGATCTGCGCGTCCATCAGGTCGCGGTCCTCACGGAAATCGCCGCCGACATATTGCGCGTATTGCGGAATGGTGCTGTCGGCCTTGCTGCGGAAGCCGCCGAGCCGGTTTTCGACCTCGCGCACGAACTTGTCGTGCTTGATGTCGCCGGCCGCCACGATCACCATCCGCTCGGCGCCATACTGGCGTTCGATGAAATCGTGCAACTGCTTGGAGGTGAAGGATTTTACCGTTTCGGGCGTGCCCAGGATCGAGCGGCCGATGGTCTGGTGGCGGAAGGCCGTCTCGGTGAAACGGTCGAAAACGATGTCGTCGGGCGTGTCGTGCGCGGCGCCGATCTCCTGCAGGATGACGTGCTGCTCGCGCTCGAGTTCCTGCGGGTCGAATTCGGACTCCTGCAGGATGTCGGACAGGATGTCGACGGCCAGCGGCACGTCGTCGGAGAGCACCCTGGCGTAGTAGGAGGTGGTCTCGACGCTGGTGGCGGCATTGATCTCGCCGCCGACGTCCTCGATTTCCGAGGCGATCTCGAAGGCGCTTCGCCGCTTCGTCCCCTTGAACGCCATGTGTTCGAGCAGATGGGCCATGCCATGCTCTTCTTCGCGTTCATTGCGGGCACCCGACTTGACCCAGGCACCCAAGGCAACCGATTCGATACTTGGAAGGGTTTCGGTGGCGACTGTCAGGCCGTTCGACAGACGGCTTACCTCAACACCCATATGGCTCGTACTCCCTAACGCGCCGCCCGCGCACGGCGGCTGACGTAATCTTCCACCATTTTCAGGTCGGATGGAAGTACCGTGTATTTTTCCTCAAATGTCATCAATCCCCCTAGCCATGCGGGCAGGGCGGGCGAGACACCGCTGGCGGCCTCGACGGCGGCCGGGAATTTCGCCGGATGTGCAGTGCCCAGCACCACCATCGGCACGGCGCCCGATGCTTTGCCGGCCGCGACATACATGGCCGCGGCGGTGTGCGGATCTAGAAGATAATTGCTGCCCGCGAGCGTCGAGCGGATGGTGGCGGCGACCTCGTCCATATCGGCGCGGCCGGCATCGAATTCGGACCGCATCCCGGCAATTTCCCGGGCTTCGATGGTGAAAGCGCCCGATTGCTTCAGGCCGGCCATGTAGCGCCGCACCGTCGCCGCATCGCGGTTTGATGCCTCGAAAAGCAGGCGTTCGAAGTTCGAGGAAACCTGGATGTCCATCGACGGCGAGGTGGTCGCAAAGACGCCCTTGGTGCGGTATTCGCCGGTCGCGAAGGTGCGAGCCAATATGTCGTTGTCGTTGGTGGCGATGACCAGCCGGTCGATCGGCAGGCCCATCTTCTTGGCGGCGTAGCCGGCGAAGATATCGCCGAAATTGCCGGTCGGCACGGTAAAGGAGACCGGCCTGTCCGGTGCGCCGAGCGACAATGCCGAGGAGAAATAATAGACGATCTGGGCCATGATGCGCGCCCAGTTGATCGAATTGACCCCCGACAGCGACACCCGGTCGCGAAAGCCGTGATCGTTGAACATATCCTTCAGCAGGCCCTGACAGTCGTCGAAATTGCCTTCGATCGCCAGTGCATGGACATTTTCAGCCTTCGACGTGGTCATCTGCCGCTGCTGCACCGGCGAGACGCGGCCATGCGGGAACAGGATGAAGATGTCGGTGCGGCTGCGCCCGGCAAAGGCGTCTATGGCCGCGCCGCCGGTATCGCCCGACGTGGCGCCGACGATGGTGGCATGCTGGCCGCGTTCGGCAAGCACATGGTCCATCAGCCGGGCAAGCAATTGCATCGCCACGTCCTTGAACGCCAGCGTCGGCCCATGGAAGAGTTCGAGGACAAAAGTGTTGGCGCCGGTCTGGACCAGCGGGCAGACAGCCTCATGGCGGAAGGTGGCATAGGCTTCGCGGACCAGGCGCTCGAAGACCGGTGCGGCGATCTCGCCGCCGAGGAACGGCGTCAGCAGGCGGATTGCAAGGTCAGGATAGGCAAGGCCACGCATGGCGCGGATCTCGGATGACGAGAAGTGTGGCCATTCGCGCGGCACATAAAGCCCGCCATCGCGCGCCAGGCCGGCCAGGACGGCGTCGGAAAATCCAAGCGAGGGCGCTTCCCCGCGGGTACTCACATAGTGCATGTCACAGATCCGTTTGCCGCCTGTTTTTCCGTTCACCACAAGGTGGTTAATTTCTGCACCGGCTGTAGTCGCATTTTTGCCGCGCGGTTGATATACGTCACCAGCTTTGCGAGAGGGAAGTGCAGTTTCATGGCGTTTCGTATATCAAGTGGTCGCTTTTTGGCGGGTCTCGCGCTCACGGGCTTTATGCTTGCCGCCGCCGGCTGCCAATCCGGCGACAATGGCATCTTGAACCTCGGTTTCGGCAAGAAGGACCCGACGGCGCCACCGCCGCCGCAGGACCCCAAGGTGCTGGCCAGCCAGCTGAACGCCTACTGCCCAAGGGTGACGGTGCGCGATGGCACGGCGTTCTTCAACACCTATGTCAACGAGGCCCGGAAGCCCAAGCCGAAGCTCAAGAAGACCGGCGACGCCGCTGCGGATGCAGCGGCCCAGGCAGCGGCTGACGCCGCCGCCGCTACTCCGCCCGACGATTCGGCGAGGATCATTTATCAGGCATCGATCAGCGACGTGACCCGCGATTGCAGCCGTGCCGACGGACAACTGACGATGACGATCGCGGTTGCCGGCAAGATCGTACCAGGGCCGAAATTCACTCCGGGCACCATCACCATGCCGATCCGTACCGCGGTGATGCACGGCACCGACGTGCTTTATTCGCAAATCCACCAGTATCAGGTCCAGGTCACCGATCCCTCGGTCGCGACCCAGTTCGTCTTCACCGATTCCAATATCGTCGTACCGGCGCCGACGGCTGCGGACTATCAGGCCTATGCCGGTTATGATGAAACCGCGCCCAAGGCTACAACCGACAAGTCGAAGCGCAAGAAGAAGAAAGCCGCGGCAACGAACTGAGCGGCCCTCAGCGTGGCGTGCGTCCGGTCGGGCGCACGCAGCTCAAGCATTCGCAGACCACTCCGACAGCG
The DNA here is from genome assembly GCF_004791165.1 of Mesorhizobium sp. M8A.F.Ca.ET.218.01.1.1. Lineage (GTDB taxonomy): Bacteria > Pseudomonadota > Alphaproteobacteria > Rhizobiales > Rhizobiaceae > Mesorhizobium. Next base: position 491,156 of record NZ_SRUZ01000005.1, read on the forward strand.
CCGCGATAACGCTTTTCAACTCCGCCCACCGCCGGATCACCGTTTCGGCGCCGGCCTCCGTCAGGGCATCGGCGTGGCCGGGATAGCTGTGGCTCGCGCCCGTAAAACCGATCACGCGCATACCGGCGGCCGTGGCGCCGGTGACGCCGTGCACGGAATCCTCGATGACGAAGGTGTTCGCCGGGTTGGCGCCGAGCTTTTCGGCGGCATGCAGGAACACGTCCGGGGCCGGTTTGGTCTTTCCGGTGGGCGTCTCCAGCGCCGAGAAGATGCGTCCGGCGAAGAATGGCAGCAGATGCACCTTCTCCAGCATGAACTCGATCCGCTCCGAACGTGAATTGGAGCAGATGCAGCGTTGCGTCGTGACCGAGGCGACCGCTTCCCGCACGCCTTCGATGGCACGAACGTCGCTGCGCAGTTTGCGGTCGACCAGTTCCTCGGCGCGATCGATCAACGAGACCTGGAACGGGATCTTGGACTTCTCCTCGATCCGCATCAGTATGTCCTTGAAGGTCAGGCCCGCATAGGTCTCGGCAATCTCCTCCGCCGAGACTTCATATCCGGCCAGGGTGATCAATTCGGCCTCGACCCGTGCGGCGATGATTTCGGAATCGACGAGCACGCCGTCGCAATCGAAGATGACAAGGTCTGGCTGGGGCATGATGATCCGGACGATGGAGGATGGAGAAATGGCCGCTCAGGGCTCAAGCGGCGCGGCATACACCAATGGGCACGCCTTCGCAAACTCCTGCACCGGATCGATAAAGCTTCACCGAATATTTACGCTGATCGGTAACCATAACGGGGAGTAAACAGTAACGCGTGCCTTGGGTGTAAAAATGTCAGCCGTGCGTCTTCTCGACGAGCTCTCCCATGCTCCCCAGCAATCCGAATGGCTGGACACGATCCTGAAAGGCGACTGTGTCGCGGCGCTCGACCGCCTGCCGGAAAAGTCGATCGACGTCATCTTTGCCGATCCCCCCTACAATCTGCAGCTCGACGGCGATCTGCATCGTCCCGACCAGTCCAAGGTCGATGCGGTCGACGACGACTGGGACCAGTTCGAGAGCTTCGAAGCCTATGACGCCTTCACCCGCGCCTGGCTGCTGGCGGCGCGCCGCGTGCTGAAGCCCAACGGCACGATCTGGGTCATCGGCTCCTACCACAACATCTTCCGGGTCGGCGCCAAGATGCAGGATCTCGGCTTCTGGATCCTCAACGACGTGGTCTGGCGCAAGACCAATCCGATGCCGAATTTCCGCGGCCGCCGCTTCCAGAACGCGCATGAGACGATGATCTGGGCCTCGCGCGATCAGAAGGGCAAGGGCTATACCTTCAACTACGAAGCGCTGAAGGCGTCGAACGACGATATCCAGATGCGCTCCGACTGGCTGTTCCCGATCTGCACCGGCGGCGAGCGCTTGAAGAACGACAATGGCGACAAGCTGCATCCGACACAGAAGCCCGAGGCGCTGCTTGCCCGTATCATGATGGCCTCGACCAAGCCGGGGGACGTCGTGCTCGACCCGTTCTTCGGCTCCGGCACGACGGGTGCCGTGGCCAAGCGCCTCGGCCGCCACTTCGTCGGCATCGAGCGCGAGCAGGCCTATATCGACGCCGCCAATGAGCGCATCGATGCCGTGCGGCCACTCGACGAAGCGGATCTCACCGTGCTTACCGGCAAGCGCGCCGAGCCGCGCGTCGCCTTCGTCAGCCTGATCGACACCGGTCTGGTGACGCCCGGTGCCACGCTCTATGACGCCAAGAAGCGCTGGGCCGCCAAGGTTCGCGCCGACGGCACCGTGGCGATCGGCGACAGCGCCGGCTCGATCCACAAGATCGGCGCCGAGGTGCAGGGGCTGGACGCCTGCAATGGCTGGACCTTCTGGCATTATGAGCGCAGCGGCGGACTTACCCCCATTGACGAACTGCGCCGCATCGCCCGCCTCGGCATGGAGCGGGCAGGGGGCTGACTCCTGCCGCTTATTCGTTGATTCAAAGTCTCAACGGATCGCCGCAAGCGATAGAGATCACGCCTTTATTCCGAACCGTTCAAGATCCGCTTGAAGCGTCCTGGCATCGGTGAACAGCACCGCTTTCCAGCCGGCCGCCTTGGCGCCGTCGACATTCTTCTGGCTGTCGTCGATGAACAGCGTCGCGGACGGTTCGAGGCCGAACGCCGCCACGTGATGGTCGTAGATGTCGCGGTCGGGCTTGATCTTGCCGATATCGCCCGACACTGTCACGCCGCGCGGACGGTTGAGAAAATCGAAGCGCTGCCGGGCTTCGGCCAGCGTGTCGGAGGCGAAGTTGGTCAGCATGGTGACATCATGGCCGCTTTCGATTAGGCCGAGCATGATGGCGACGCTGTCGTCATAGGCATGCGGCACCATGTCGTTCCAGTAGCGGCGGAAGTTACGGATGTTTTCCGCGTGCCCGGGATGGTCAGCAATCAGCAGCGCCTCGGCCTCTTGCCAGGTCCGGCCGCGATCCTGCTCGAGGTTCCAGTCATGCGTGCAGACATTGTCGAAGAACCACTTTCTCTCGTCACCATCGGGAATGAGGCGGCTGAACGGAATGTTTGGATCGTAGTGGATCAGCACCTTGCCGATGTCGAAAACGATGTGGCGGATTTCAGTCATGGAGCCTCTTTGTACCTGATGGCGACGGTTTTTTCGTCGCGCCGGGAATCGCAGCCTCGATTGCCTTTTTCATGACAGTCGGCAGCGCCTCGCCGGAAATCTCACTGGCAGGCGACCAGAAGTGCCCGGCCACCGCACCACCTTTGATGTGGGCGTGAAAGACTTCGAGTGCGAGCGCGAAATGGGTGAAGACATGCGTGATTGACCCAGCGTGCCGCCAGGCGCCGGGAAAGGGCGCCGCCGCTTGCGTGGTGGCTCCGTCCACCCGCGCGGTCCAGGCTGTGGTCGGCACTTCCGTCATGCCGCCGAGCAGCCCCTTTTCCGGGCGCTTCCGCAAAAGAATGGCGCCGTCCTCACGCGTGGCCACGAAAGCCGCGCCGCGCCGCAGCGGTTTGTTGGCCTTTGGCAGCCGCACCGGGAAATTCTCGGGGTCGCCTGCAATGACGGCGCTGCAGTCCTCGCGCAGCGGGCACAGCATGCAGCGCGGCCGGCGTGGCATGCAGATCGTGGCGCCGAGATCCATCATCGCCTGGGCGAAGTCTCCCGGTCGCGTCGCCGGCACCATGCGCTCGACCTGGGCCCGTATCTCGGCCTTGGCTTCGCTGAGCGGCGTCGTGATCGAAAACAGCCTTGAGATGACGCGTTCGACATTGCCGTCGACAACGGCCGCCGGGCGGTCGAAGGCAATCGCCGTTATTGCCGCCGACGTATAGGCGCCGATGCCGGGCAATTCTCGAAGTCCGGTCTCGGTGTCGGGAAACCGGCCGCCGCGTGCCGCCACCAGATCGGCACAGGCCTTGAGGTTGCGGGCGCGGGAATAGTAGCCGAGCCCGGCCCAGGCTTTCATCACATCCTCGGTCGGCGCCGCGGCCAAGGCTTCGACATCGGGCCATTTCTCGACAAAGGCGCGGAAATAGGATTTCACCGCTTCGACGGTGGTCTGCTGCAGCATCACCTCGGACAGCCAGATACGGTAGGGGTCGGGCCGCACGCCGCGTGCATGCTCGCGCGGCGTCACGCGCCACGGCAGTTCGCGATGATGCGCGTCGTACCAGGCGACCAGCCGTGACGCCGTATCGTCGGCCTTGGCTCTGCTGGTCTGGGCCTTGCGGGTCTGGTCTGCTGGTGCCATTGATCTTGCGTAGGCTTGGCCGGTGTCTGCTGGGTCGTGGCTGGAGAACGCACATGGCAGGGAAAAGGCCCTTCGGCAATCCCGTTCCGGTGAGCGACCTCGCCACCGAGATCCTCGACCCGGTGCTGCGCAAGCGGGCAGGCATCTCGATCGGTCTCGTCCAGTCCTGGGAAGAGATTGCTGGCCCGCGCCTGGCCATTCACTCGCGGCCCGAAAAGATCCAGTGGCCGCGCCGCCTGCACGAGGACGATCCATTCGAGCCGGCCGTGCTGGTCATCGCCTGCGAAGGCATGGCCGCGCTTCACCTGCAGCACGAGACCGGCGAGATCATCAACCGGGTCAACGCCTTCCTGGGCTTTATCGCGATAGGCCGCATCAGGATCGTGCAGAAGCCGGTGACTTCTGGAAAGGCCCGGCCCAAACCTGCTCTCAGGCCACTGAGCGCGGCGGAAAAGGCGAAATTGGCCGATACAGTCGGATTGATCGAGGATGACGGACTGCGCGCCTCACTGGAAAGGCTGGGTGCGACCATTTTGGGCACAAGGAAAGCCTAGTTCTGACTGGAAACAGTCATAGGTTTGTCGTTAATCTCGCGCATTCGTGATCACCCTTGTCAGGTTTCGCGATTGGATTGGGGACAGGGATGCCTTAATTCGCGCCAACTCTCGCTTTTTCGTGTCTTTGCATTGCAAAATTCAACCCTTATCAGGTGATTCGTATGAGCCGCACCCCGTTTGGCCAAAGCTTCTCTCGCAGAAACGTCCTGACTTCGCTGGCCGCCATTCCGGCGGTGGCCCTGCTCGCGGCCTGCAGTGATTCCGGCGAACAGGCCAAGGCGGCGGATGTCAAGCCCGCGGACCCGGCAACGCCCGCGAAGCCGGCCACGCCCGCAGCGGTCCAGGTGCCGGAGGCGCAAGGCACGGTGGATATGGCCGAATTGTTGAAGCCGGGTGCGCTGCCCGACAAGCAGCTCGGCAAGGACGACGCCAAGGTCACCATCGTCGAATACGCTTCGATGACCTGCCCGCACTGTGCGCATTTCGCCGAGACCACCTTCCCGGATTTGAAAACCAAGTACATCGATACCGGCAAGGCCCGCTACATCCTGCGCGAATTCCCGTTCGATCCGAGCGCCGAGGCGGGTTTCATGTTGGCACGCTGCGCCAAGGATAACTATTTCCCGATGGTCGATGTCCTGTTCCGGCAGCAGGCGAACTGGGTCGGCGTGTCCAACACCAAGGATGCGCTGCTGCAAATCTCCAAGCTTGCCGGTTTTACACAGGAGTCCTTCGAGGCCTGCTTGACGGACCAGAAACTTCTGGACGATGTGAGATCGGTCCAGAAGCGTGGCGCCAATGAATTCAAGGTCGACTCGACGCCGACCTTCTTCATCAACGGTAAGACCTACAAAGGGGCGATGTCGATTGAGGAAATGTCGGCCATCATCGACCCTCTGCTCTGACATCGGCTCAGCGCTGAAGCGGCAGCGCTCCGGCGCTGCTTGCCTTTCTATCTGTTCGCGCGCCATGCGCCCTATCGCAAAACTTCGGTACACTTTTGCGGAACCGGTGTATGAGGCGCGTGAATGAAGTTTTCGCGCCTCCGCCTTCTTGGTTTCAAGTCCTTCGTGGAACCCGGCGAGTTCGTCATCGAACGCGGCCTGACCGGCATTGTCGGGCCGAACGGGTGCGGCAAGTCGAACCTCGTCGAGGCGCTGCGCTGGGTGATGGGCGAAAGCTCCTACAAGAACATGCGCGCGTCCGGCATGGACGACGTGATCTTTTCCGGCTCGGGCACGCGTCCCGCCCGAAACACCGCCGAAGTCACGCTTTTCCTCGACAACAGCGACCGCTCGGCGCCATCCGCCTTCAATGATGCCGACGAGCTGCAGGTGTCGCGCCGCATCGAGCGCGAGGCGGGCTCCCTCTACCGCATCAACGGCAAGGAAGCACGCGCCAAGGACGTGCAGCTTCTGTTCGCCGATCAGTCGACCGGTGCACGCTCGCCTTCGATGGTCGGGCAAGGCCGTATCGGCGAACTGATCCAGGCCAAGCCGCAGGCCCGTCGCGCCCTGCTCGAAGAGGCGGCCGGCATTTCCGGCTTGCACACCCGCCGCCACGAGGCGGAACTGAGGCTGAAGGCCGCCGAACAGAATCTCGAACGCCTGGACGACGTCGTCGGCGAACTGGAAAGCCAGATCGAAAGCCTGAAGCGCCAGGCGCGCCAGGCTTCGCGCTTCAAGAACCTGTCCGCCGACATCCGCAAGGCCGAAGCAACGCTCTTGCACCTGCGCTGGACGCTGGCCAAGACGCAGGAAGGCGAGGCGCGTTCGGCGCTGGCTACGGCCACGGCGCTCGTTGGCGACCGCGCCGCCACGCAGATGAACGCGGCCAAGGAGCAGGGCATCTCCGCCCATCGCTTGCCTGACCTGCGCGACGCGGAAGCCGCGGCTGCAGCCGCCTTCCAGCGGCTGTCGATCGCCAGGTCGCAGATCGAGGAGGAAGCCGGCCGCATCCGCACCCGTCAGGCCGAACTCGAGCGCCGGTTGCAGCAGCTCGACGGCGACATCGCCCGCGAAGAGCGGATGGTGCGCGACAACGCCGACGTTCTCGAGCGCCTGCGCGCGGAAGAGGCCGCGCTGAACTCCGAAAACGCTGGTGCCGCGGAGCGCGAGGCCACCACCCGCGCGGCATTCGAACAGGCCGCCTCGACGCTTGCGCAAAGCGAAGCCAAGCTCGCCGCGCTGACCGCCGAGCGCGCGGAGGCTGCCGCCTCGCGCCATCAGATCGAACGCACTTTGCGCGAAACCGCCGAGCGGCGCGATCGCTTCGCCCGCCAACTCGCCGATGTCGACCGCGAATTGTCGGACATCCTCGCCAAGGTGGCCGGCCTGCCGGACCCGGCCGAGAAACAGATCCTGGTCGAACAGGCGCTGGCGTTGCTGGAAGAGTCGGAGGCCGCGGCGGAGCAGGCCGAGCAGTCGGTCATCGACGCTCGTGGTGCCGAAAGTGCCGCGCGTCCGCCGCTCCAGGACGCCAGGGCGGAACTGGCGCGGATCGAGACCGAAGCGCGTACGCTGGCCAAGATCCTGAACGCGGCCAGCGGCGATCTCTTCCCTTCCGTGCTGGAGCAGATCAGCGTCGAGCGCGGCTTCGAGACGGCTCTTGGGGCGGCCCTGGGCGAAGATCTCGACGTGCCGCTCGACCGCAACGCGCCGGCGCATTGGGGCGAAAGCGAAATCCAGCCCGGCGACGCCGCGCTTCCGGAAGGGATCAGGAGCCTTGCCAGCATGGTTCGCGCGCCGGCACAGCTTGCCCGCCGGCTGGCGCAGATCGGCATCGTCGAGGCCGCTGACGGCCGCCGGTTGCAGGGGCTTCTGGCTCCCGGCCAGCGCCTGGTCAGTCGTGAGGGCGCGCTGTGGCGCTGGGACGGCCTGACCGCCAGCGCCGATGCACCGACCGCCGCGGCACAAAGGCTGGCGCAGAAGAACCGGCTTGCCGAACTCGATGCCGAAGCGGTGCAGGCGACGCTCGTCCTGCGCCAGGCCGAGGAGGCGCTGGCACAGGCCGAGCAGGCCCTCCGCCAGGCAAGCGAAGCGGAGCGGACCACGCGCCAGGCCGGACGCGAGGCCCAGCATCGGCTGGATGCCGCCCGCAATGCGCTGGCCGAGGCCGAAAAGGCCGGCGGTGAACTGTCGAGCCGCCGTGCCGCGCTGGACGAGGCGCGTGCCCGCATAGTCGACAGCCACGAGGAGACGTCGGCGGCTTTCGTCGAGGCCGAGATGTTGTTGCAGGACGCGCCGGATCTCGGCGACCTGCAATTGCTGCTCGAACAATCATCGGCCAATGTCTCTCGCGACCGCGCCGCACTGGCCGACGCGCGCGCCGTCCATGAAGGCTTGCGGCGCGAAGCCGAGGCACGCACTCGGCGTCTGGATGCCATCGGCGCCGAGCGCGGCAACTGGCTGGCGCGTGCTGAAAACGCCTCGACCCAGATCGCCTCGCTCGGCGAACGCAAGGCGGAGGCCGAGGCCGAGCGCGAACGGCTGGCCGATGCGCCCGACGAGATCGACGCCAAGCGCCGTGCATTGCTGTCGCAACTCACCGAGGCCGAGACTTTGCGCAAGGCGGCCGCCGACCGTCTGCAGGAGGCGGAGAACCGGCAGGCCGAACTGGACAAGGCCGCCACATCAGCCATCCAGTCGCTGGCCGAAGCGCGCGAAACCCGCGCCCGTGCCGAGGAACGGCTGACGGCGGCGGACGAGCGCCGGCTGGAAGTCGAGGCGCGTATCCAGGAAACGCTGAACACGCCGCCGCATCTGGTCATCCGCCACACCGGCCTGGAAGCCGACGATCCGATGCCCGAGATGCCCGAGATCGAACGCCAGTTGGATCGGCTGAAAATCGAGCGCGAACGGCTCGGCGCCGTCAATTTGCGCGCCGAGGAAGAGCAGAAGGAGCTTTCCGAGCGCCTGGAGACCATCGTGTCGGAGCGCGAGGACATCATCGAAGCGATCCGCAAGCTCAGGCAAGCAATCCAGAGCCTCAACCGTGAAGGCCGCGAGCGGCTGCTGGCCGCCTTCGATGTGGTCAACAGCCATTTCCAGCGGTTGTTCTCGCACCTGTTCGGTGGCGGCACGGCCGAATTGCAACTGATCGAATCCGAGGATCCGCTGGAGGCGGGACTGGAGATTCTTGCCCGCCCGCCCGGCAAGAAGCCGCAGACCATGACGCTGCTGTCGGGCGGCGAGCAGGCGCTGACGGCGATGTCGCTGATCTTTGCGGTGTTCCTGACCAATCCGGCGCCGATCTGCGTGCTCGACGAAGTCGACGCGCCGCTCGACGATCACAATGTCGAGCGCTTCTGCAATCTCATGGACGAGATGGCCAAGACCACCGAGACACGGTTCGTCATCATCACCCACAATCCCATCACCATGGCGCGCATGGACCGGCTGTTTGGCGTGACCATGGCCGAGCAGGGCGTCAGCCAGTTGGTCTCCGTCGACTTGCAGGCCGCGGAGGCGATGCGCGAAGCAAGCTGACGCTGACAGCGCCGCGGCCCGTAGGAACTCTATTCAGCCGTCATCCGGACCTCCTTTGTCGCGACGCCCCGTTGCGCCGAGCCCTCGCGCTGCTGCCGCTGGTGCGCGAGGCGAATTTTCCCGTTTTTAGGGAAGGTTGTTGTCCGTCAAAGCCGGTTTCGCTTCATTTCGGCAAGGATAAGCTCTCGCCATCAATTGGAGCGGCTTGACGATGACAGACCCAGACACCGGGATTCTTCGTATGCCTGACGATCCGGCGGACCTGGCGACGCGGCCACGGATACGCGCGGACATGCCGGGGCAAGGCACGTGGGGGCGCATCTGTGCGACGTGTCCGAAGCGAAACCTGAACTGCGCCTCGTCGGTCCTCGACAGTGTCGCCACGAGGCGAAGCACGCAGTGAAAAAACGGCAGGGCGGCACCGTGGAATGCACCGCCCCGTCGGATGAGCAATCAGGCGGCGAGCCAGGCCTTGGTGAAATCCTGCTCGTAGGCCTGATGCATCTGATAGCCCATCAAGGCGGGTTTCATATGGCAGAACAGCTTTCGCCAGTAAGGCTGAACGATGATGCCGGACTCCTGCAACATCACCTGCAATTCCTTCATCACCGCCCGACGCTGGTCCGGATCGGCGATGGCGTTGGCCTTGTGAACCTTGGCATCGAACGCGGCATCGGCGAAGCCCGTCTCGTTCCATGCCGAGCCGCTCTGATAGGCGAGAGCATAGGTCTGGATGCCGAGCGGGCGGGCATTCCAGTTGGTCGTGGCGAAAGGATATTTCGTCCAGTCGTTCCAGAACGCCGATTCCGGGATGACGGTACGCTTCACCTTGAAGCCGGCGTCGCGCATCTGCTGGGCAACCACGTCGGAACTTTCCTTGCGGTAGTCGGCTTCGACCGAGATCAGGTCGAACTCGAAATCGAGCTGGCCGGCTTCCGCGAGCAATGCTTTCGCCCGGGCCGGATCCCGCTTGATCGGCGGCAGTTCGGCATGTTCGGGATGCATCGGGCCGACGTGATCGTTCTGCGCCACGATGCCCATGCCGTTGGCGCCCAGTTGCAGCACCGCCTCGTTGTCGACCGCAAGCTGGATGGCATTGCGCACGCGCTTGTCGTCATAAGGCTTGGCGTTGACGTTGCAGCGCGAGACGATCGTGGCGGCGGTGACGATCTCGCTCTTCTTCAGGCCCAGCCCGTCGAGCATGACGACGTCATAGGATTGAGTCTGGCCGTTCAGATCGATCTCGCCGGATTCGAAGGCGGAGACGGTGGCGGCCGAGTCGGTGCCGTAGTCGATCCAGTCGATACCATCCAGGAACACCTCGCCGCCCCACCAGGAGCCGTCAGGCCGCCTGCGCACGGAGGCCGCGACACCGACATTGAGCTTCTTGAGTTCAAAGGGGCCCGTGGAGATCGGGTTGGCGGACAGGGCTGCTTGTTTCGGATTGAACGTGCGATGCACGATCAGCGCCGGGTAGTCAGTCAGCGCCGGAATTATGGTGATGTCGGGTTGCGACAGTTTCAGCACCACGGTGTGGTCGTCACGAACCGTGATGGCGCCGGCGCGCGCGGCCTTGGTTTCGGGATCGATAAGCGACGTCATGCGGCCGGCCATCGAATTGCCGGCGGCCCCCTTCTCGCACCAGCGCGTGACGTTGAAGGCAACGTCCTCGGCGGTGAAATCGTCGCCATTCGACCATTTCACGCCAGGGCGTACCTTGAGCACATATTCCGTGGCATCCGTATTGATTTCCCAGCCCTGCAGCAGCACCGCCTCGAAGGTGAAATCCGGCTTCCAGCGCACCAGCGGCTCGAGAAACTGCATGGCGATGTTGCCCATCTGCGAAACCTTGAAACTGCGCGGATCCTCCATCTCCATCACCTGCATGGCGACGCGGACGATTCCGCCCTTTCTGGGTTGGGCCGCGTCGTCGGCCAGGGCCGGAACCGGCTGGCCGATGAGCCCGTAGGCGACCGCCGTGCTGGCGCCGAAGGCGCTGGCCAGCGCCAGGAATTCGCGGCGGCTGAGCGCGCCGTTTTTGGCACCCCGCGCAAAGGCGTCGATCGCGGGATGAAGAGGCTTGGATGTCATATCGTTTCTCCCATTGTTGATTTTACGTCCAAATCGGGTGGAATGCCCTTGCCGCAACAGCGCTGGGCACGGTCTTTTGTTGGAAACCGCGAGCGGCCGAGCCGATGCGGCGAGGGGGAAACAGGATGAATCTTCTGACGGCCATGCGGGTCTTCGACCGGGTCTGCCTGCTGGGCAGCCTCTCGGCGGCGGCGCGCGATCTCAACATGTCGACGACGGCGGTCAGCCGGACGATCAAGGAGCTGGAAGAGGATCTTGGCGTGCGTCTCATCAACCGCACGACCCGGCGCCTCAGCGTCACCGAAGCCGGGCGCGACTATGCACCGCGGGCCCGCAGCCTGCTGGACGAGATTTCGGAACTGCAGGATTCGACGCGCGGCCTGCACAAGGAGACGCGCGGCCTGATCCGGGTTTCCTGCTCCAATGTCCTTGGCCACACGCGCATCACCAAGCTGGTGCCGAAATTCCTCGAGGAGAACCCGCTGACTACCATCGAATTCGATCTGACAGCGCGCTACGTCGTCGGCATCGTCGAGGAGGGTTATGATGTTGCCATCCGTTTCGGCGGCCAGGCCGATTCCGCTCTGATTGCGCGGCGCCTGGGCGAAGTCCGCAACTATGTCTGCGCCACGCCGGATTATTGGGACAGAAACGGCCGACCGACCCATCCGGACCAACTGGCAAGCCATTCCTGCGTCTTGAGCAATTTCGCCAAGCGGCTCGGCACGTGGCCCTTCATAGGGCCTGACGGGCCGTTTGACGCACCGATCGGCGGGCGCATCTCGACCAACAGCGTCGAGGCCGCCTATCAGATGACGATCGCCGGCTTCGGCATCGGCAACCTGCCGAGCCTCCTGGTCGATGCGGCAATCCGCGATGGACGGCTGGAGGTACGGCTCGACGAGTTTCGCCCGGATTCCAGCCCAATCTATGCCCTCTACCCACACCGGACCTATATCGCCGCCAAGGTCCGCGCCTTCGTCGATTTCCTGATCCGTGAGCTGTCGGCGGATTTTACCGCCTGAGGCGCGGCAGGGGCATCGCCAGTCGGCGCCAGCAAAGGCCCGGCGCGAACGCCAGGCCACCCTTGCCCCCAACGGCAAACTCGGCGGTGTCATTTCCACCAGGCGGTGGTGTCGTACATCGGTCCCGGCTCCTCGAAGAGCTTCTCGTATTTGCAGAGCGCCGGCGTCTTGCCGAGCGCCACCGAGGCACCATCCTTGAACGCCCACTCGCCGCGTTGGGTCGAGTCGGCCCGCACATAGCTGGACAGGGCAAAGGCCCGGTCGTGCTGCGACAGGTTGGGCGAGGAGCCATGCACGGTAAGCAGCCCCCACATGGCGAGGTCGCCAGGCTCCAGGACCAATGGAACGATCGTCGCCGGGTCGATGCCGACCTTGCGCAATTCTTCCTCGGCGGTCAGCCCCTTCATCAACTCGCCCTTGCCTTCGTCGGACAGGCCGAGATAGCCGAGCTTGTGACTGCCAGGCACGACCTGAAGGCAGCCATTGTCGAGCGTCGCTCGGTCGACGGCGAGGCCCGTCGTCACTGTCGCATCGGCGACATTGTCGAAGGCGGCCTGGTTGCGGAATCGCAGATCCTGATGGAAGCGATAACCAGTGACATTGGCCCCGGGTGGCTTCCAATGCAGCTGCTGGGCGATTTGCTTGATGTCACGCCCGATCAAGCCTTCGAGCAGTTTCAGGTAATTGGGATTGCGCCGGAATTGCTCGAAATAGGAATTGATCCAGGAAAACCAGTAGGCCTGCAGCACGTAGCGTTGGCCGAAATCCGACTCGGGCAGGATCTGGAAGTTGAGATTGCCGTCCCGGAAAGTAGCGTGATGCTTGAGCCCTTCGGCGTAGACGGCATCCGTTTCCTTCTTCAGCCGGACCATCTCGTCGCCGTCGACGAATTGTCGAACGACCGCGTATCCCTCCTCGCGGTACTGCTCCACCGCCTCGCGTGCCTGCTTGTCCGTCAGCATGTCCTTGGCTATCCCTGTCTGATGATCTCCAAGGATCGTAGCGAAGGGATCGCGGGCGATAAGCCACGGATTTTGGCATCGACTTTCCCGATAATCGCAAAAGTCGCGGCAAACTGAACCGGTCTTGGAGGACGTCAGGCTGAAGCGCGTTGAATACGCGACAACTCAAAACCGCCTTTGCCCGACAAGCTCTGTTCCGCCGGCCGGAACATATCCTCGAAGTCGAGGTCCTCCTCGAAAACCACGCCTCCGACGGTCACGGCCAGGATCTCCACGGCGCCCTGAGGGGAAAAATAGACCCGCGAGACACTGGCGCGGATACGCTCGCCAACCATCCTGGCTTCGGCCTCGCTCGTTCCGGGAAGGAACACGCCGAACATCGACGCGCCTATGCGGCCGATGACGTCTTGCGAGCGCACGCAAGACCGGATGGTTGAGGCTATGAGACGCAAGGCTTCGTCGCCCCAGCTCAGGCCGAAGCGCAAGTTGATGGCGTTCAGATGCTCAGGATGAATGACCAGGAAGGCGCCCGATCGCTCGCCTGGAACGGACGGCCTGATTGCCCGTCTCTCGATCAGCGACGTGAAGACCCTGCCGTTCAGGCAACCGGTCAGCGTATCGAAGGTAGCGGCTTTGTTGAGTTCCCGCCGGTAGCGACGGATCTCTGCCAGGTTCCGGCCTATGAACACAAAAAGCGGCAGGCAGATCACCAAAGGCAAAAGCGTTGCGGTGATCATGCCGCGCCCGAAAGGCGTCAGCGTCTCGCTGAACAACAGCAGATAGTTCAGGCTCAGGGAGACGCAAAGGCTGCCGATGGTTCCAAGGAAAGCCAACCAGCCGACGCTCCTCCATTCGTGATGGGCCGGGACATCAGCTGCTGCGTTGGACATGATCGATCTCCGTTGGATCGCCAAGCATAAGACCGGCAAGTTAGGATTTCGGTTTCAAAGAACAATACAATTTGAGGCGTCGGGATAGATCGCTCAGCTTTCTGGAGGCGATGCCGGCCTTTGCGGCGACTCCGGTTGCTGCCGCCTATGGGGAGCCGAAGATTCCCATCTCCGCCGTCCTGGCTGTTGCTTCGGCCTTGCCATAGATACCGCCCGGCAAGGCCAACGCCCAGCCATTCGACACGAGCCAGGCTCCGACATCCTGTTTGCCCAGCCTGCATGTCGCCGCGACAGGGAAGCGGTCGACCGACGGAGGCACGAAACAATTCAGCGCCCGCCCGCGCATCCAGTTGTTGAAAGCCGCACGCGCCCGCTGTCCACAAGGCCAGGCACTCTCGTGAAACAGGCAGATCCTGTCGGCTTCGACGCTCTGGGTTCCGCTGATGAACAGTTTCCGCCCCATGGAGTCGAAACCAGCCGAGGACGTGGCCACCGGATGATACAGCGGTGTTTCCCGCCAATCCCTGGGCATCGATGGCTTGGGTTGTGACGCGAGGCCGAGGTCGCCAAGGGGCAAGCGAGGTTCCACCCGCTCCACTTCTGACCCCACGACCTGCGGCGGTGCGATGAGATCTTCGGCAATCTTGCGGGCTGAATTGACGATCGATCGAACCGGGTGCTGCGCGACGTCGTCGCTGACGTCCGGGGCCGGGTCGGTGACGGTCCGCTCGACAGGGAACAGGGTCGCTGCCTTGACCAGCAGCAGGATGCCGACGAGAAGCTCGAGGCTTGCGACCGCGATCATCACGCGAAGGCGCCCCGCTTGTCCCGCCGGACCGCCCGCGCCCAATTCGCTAGAAGCTGGACGTCGATTTGGCAACCAGTTTGAGCGCACCTTTTTCAATCCGGTAAAACGGCATCGAGCGTTCGCTGGATCCATCCGCGCGGAACCTGAACAAGCCGGTCGATCCGCGAAATCCGTTCGGGTTCTCGAAAACCTGCCTGTTGAAGCCGGTCGGTCCGGCAGCGCTCGCGATGCCCGCGGTCAGGGCGACCATGTCATAGGCATAGGCGACATTGACGTCGGCCTGGTAGTTGAAGGTTGTCTTGAAACGATCCGAAATGGGGCCTGTTTCGTGTTGGTCGAGGGTCGCGATATAGGCACCTTCGAATAGTGGACTGGCCGGGTACTCCAGCCAGCGGTTCGTGCCAACCACCGAGGTCGATTTTCCGGGAATGCCTTTTGCCTTCAGGGCGATCAGGATTGGCGACGGATTGCTGTCGCCGCTGGCGACGACCACGGCATCGGGGGCGTCCACCAGCGAGCCCATGTCCGTCACCGCCTTTGTCGCGCTGTCGGCGCTCGTATAGGGTATGGTGATCGCAAGTGCGGCTCCGTACACGCTGAGGCTGTTGGCAACCCGCTTTTCGACGATATCGGCACTCGCGCCCGCCGGCACCAGCAGGACGAACTTCTTGCCGCCCTTGGCCGCAATCGCGCCGGCGCCTGCAGCGGCGCTGTCTGCCTCGCTGAGACATACCGCATAGACGCCCGGGCCACCGGCAAAATTGTCCGCAAGAGCCAGAACCACCGGCCGGTTTGCGCCCGACAGTTTCGCGACATGCTGGGCCGCCGGCAGTTCGGTCGGACCGATGACCACTTTCGCTCCCGAAGTTATGGCCTTTACCGCCAGTTGCTGCGAGTAGGTCGCGTCTCCCTTCGTGTCCTCGACGGTAAGCGTCAGCAGCGGGTTGCCGAGATCCGTCATCGCGAGCTTGGCGGCGTCGAGCATCTTTCTGCCGTTTTCGCCTGCGGATCCGGAGGCGGAGAGGGGCAGCAGCATGGCGACTTTTGTGGGGCCGGTGCCGAGAGACTGCGTTGCCATGCTTGCGTTGGCGACAGCAACAGCAGCCGGCTGATTGGGGGCCTGGATGGCAGCGGGGTCGAGCGCGTCTGACACCGCGCCTTTCGATTGGCAGCCGAGCAACGACATTGCCAGCGCGCAAGCGACCACGCACGTTCGCAAGCTGTGGACCTGCCGGTCAGATACCATTTTCTGCCGGCGCGCTCTCGCTGTTGCGGTCAGTTCATGTACTCGACCATACGGTCGTGAAAACACTCGCACTTGTTGAGCGTGTCTTCGTCCTTGTAGTTCGTCTTCAGGTAGCCGTAAGCCATGCCGCAGGCGACCTTGGCTTCCGATGCCCAGACGAAGACCGGCCGCGACGAGTTGATCCATTCCGGGCTCTTGGCGACGGCGATCGACTCATCCATCAGCTTCACGACCTGTTTCGTGAGGTCGACCGTGTTTTCGGTCAGCACGAGATTGGAGGTTCCAACGGTGCGGCAATAGTCGGCCGTCGGACCTTCGATGATGTCGGCGGCAAAGCCGGTGGATCCAGCCAAGAGCAGCGCCGCGGCCGTGCCCAGCGATCTTGAACGAATTTTCATGTAAGCCCCTCTCCAAATTGCCATTTCATGTTCCGCTAATGCATAGCATGGGAGCACAAGCGCGCAGAAGTGTTAAATCGTGACATGCTGCTGCGTATGTGTTGCGTCGTCATAGAGGATGTTGATCGTACCGGCTGCGGGTGCGTTCTGCAGTACGGCCACATCCACGAAGTTTGCCGCGTTGCCCGAGCCGCTGGTATCGACGCTTACTGTGCTGGTCGCGCTGTTGTAATGCACATAGTCGGCGATGTTGCCAGCCGGCGCCTTGTCGAAAAGCGCCGTTAGGTCGATCTTATCCCCTTCGTCGCCATGGTAGTCGACGATCAGATCCTTGATGTTGAGATTGTCGATCTTGAACGTGTCGGCTCCCGAAGTGCCGTCCATGGCCACCGACGGCTGCGTCGAGGCAACCAGCGATGTATCGAGTTCCACCTCGACATAGTTGCCGCTCGTGCCGTCGGCCATCTGGAAAGTGCCGTTGCCGGTCACGGTCTGCCCGTCGATTTCGCCGACAGCCGCGTTCGCTGCCGTGCTGATGGAGACGATACCGTTGTCGGCGAGGTGCGACAATTCCCCGGTGTCGCTGATGCCGTTGGCATTGGCGTCCTGCCAGATCACCAGGCTGCTGAACGCCGCGTCGTTGTGGTCGATGACGCCGTCATGGTTGCTGTCGAGCGAAGCCAGCGCTGCCGCGCCGCTGTCGAAATGGCCGCCGTTGAAGTTCGGCGTGAACAGCTCCGTGCCATCGTCGATCTTGCCGTCATGGTTGAGGTCGACCGCCAGCATGCCGTCATGGGATGTGTTCCAGGCGAGCTGTTCCTTGGTGCCATCGCCGTTCATGTCGAACTGGACACCGTGGCTGACGTCGGAGAAGGCGAACCCATTGTGGTTCAGGTCGAGAATGATGGGGTCGACCGAGCCTCCGATGAGGTTGTTCAGGTTCGATATGGTGACGCCCTGGAGATCGACCAGTGCTCCCACGCCGGCATTCGTGGTTGTCTGGGTATAGACGTAGGTGTGGTTTACCCCTGAGATCGTTGCCGTGAAGGCGAGCGTCGCCCCGGCGTCGCCGATGTCTGTGGCGTTAAGATACTGGACAACCGCCGCCAGGCTTGCGGCGGACGTGACCGCCAATGGCGCGGTAAAGGTGTCGGTTCCAAAGAAACTGGCGATGCCGTTCGTGACCGAATGGGACTGAACCGTGTCACCGCCGATCGTCAACGTGGAGTCCCCGCCATTGACGTTGCCCGCGGTGGCGGCCACCAGACTGCCGGGCAGTGTCAACTTGTCGGTGCCGGCGACGAAGTCGGTGATGATGTCATATCCGGTGATCGTGCCTGCATTGCCTGATCCGCCGATGACGGGTGTCGATTCACCCGACCCGATCACGAACGTGTCGGCGCCGGCTCCTCCTGTCATTGTGTCGGTATGCGTGCTTGCGGCGATCACATCGTTGCCGGCCGTACCGGTAAGCGTGAAATTGCCGCCAGTCCCAGCTGTTTCAACGTTGATGCTGAGGGTGGAGCTTGACGAGAGGTCGCCGTCACCATCACGGGCGACGATGTGGAAATCTAGACTTTGATCGGGAGGCAGAATGGTATGCGAAACGCTGACATCCGTCCCGATACGCAAACTTCCTGTTCCTACAGTGTCTATATTTTCGATCTTGAGGACGCTGAATTGAATCGTCGGATCGATGGTTAGAGGACCTGTTGAGGATACAGTGATGTCGTGGGTTTCTGTATCCCCGTTTACTGGATTTGTTGCGGTCCATCGTATTGTTACAGGGCCCTGCTGAATCTGCTGGATGTTTATGGTAACGGATTCAAGAAGGTCTGGATTGGAGCTCGCGGCATCGTTGCCAGCGACTCCGGGCTTGTGGAACTCCATCTCGAACCATTCGCCGTAGTCGGTCCATTGATTGCTGACGCCGAAACCCTGGTTGCTGGCGTTGACTCCGTTGCCGTTGCTTTGAAATTCGACCCGACCCAATTCATTGACCGGAGTATTTGGATCATCGGCCAGTTCGCGGAAACCGGGGCCTCCAGCACCAAGTTGAGCGAACGAAATCTGTTCTGTGGTCGCCGCGCCGGGTGTGATCAGCTCAAAGGTATAGGTCGCATCGGCCTTGACGGTCAGCGCGAAGATATCCGTGCCGTTTGAGTCCTCGGCGAGAAGCCGTGTCGTTCCATTACCAAGATCGGTTTCGGTGTAATGGATTCCATCGATGACCGGCCCGGTGATGTCGAACGCATTGTTAGTGGAGTGGCCATCGGCCCCGAAGCTGACGTTGAACGTACCATTTACGGTGCCGATTTCGTTGGGGATCGTGGCGGAAGTGAAGGAGCCTAGCGTCGGCACGTCGTCAGTAACATTGACCTGAACCGTCGCGCTCGCCTGGTCTCCGTCCGAATCGGTAGCGACCACATTGATGCCGGTCAGGTTGATGACATTCTCTCCACCCGCGTCGGGATGCGGGAAATTGTCGAGCAGCGTCACATTGACTGTCGCCGAGCCGTTGGTGCCAGCCAGGATTGGCAGCGACGATGCGACCAGGTCGATATGGATGGCGTCGATGCCGTTGATCGAGCCGGTGATCTGGGTCGGCCCGGCCAGCGTCCAGACGATGTCGGCGCCGGCAACTCCGTTGACGT
>NZ_SRUZ01000005.1:510424-552297 GCF_004791165.1 Mesorhizobium sp. M8A.F.Ca.ET.218.01.1.1
GTCGTTGCCCCAGAACCCGTCACGCCGCTCACCGCGGCGCCGTCGGCACCCTTGGTGTCGGCGCCGGCCGCATTGCCGTCGCTGCCGACGCCGGTAATCACGTTGCCGCTCGCCGTGCCGCCTTCCGAGACGCTGTCCGTGTCGGCAACCGCCGTCGGCACGTCATCGATGATGGCAACGGCAAAGGTCGTGCTCGCGGTGTCGCCGTCGACATCCGTGACGGTGATGCTGAAAGTGTCGGGAACCGTGTCGTTGGCGTCGTATCCGGTCGTGTGAACGGGATGGGTAACCGACTCGGTGACCGTGTAGTCATACTGGATGGCACCCGTGCCAGGATCGAACGACAGGATCGTGATGTAGCCGAACTCGCCCGCGATTTGCTGGTTAACGCCGGTCACGGTGGTGCCGTTGATGACGATCGAGCCGATGCCATCGGGTGCGTCGATGCTGATCGTGCCGACGCCGGAGGTTTCGGAGTTGCTTGGTGCGTCGCTGCCCGGCGATTGTTGCGAGCCGCCATCGAGGCCGGTTTCGCTGGCCGCCTGGCCAGGGTCGGTCAGGGACATGGCCACCACGGAGACGCCCCTGTCGACCAAGGAAGGGAACAGCTCGCGATGATCCAGCTGCCCAAAATGCAGGTCAGTCGGCGGCAGCAATGCCGAAAGGCCGAAGCCGTCGCCGATCCCGCCGGCAGGCTGTTCGAAATTGCCGCCGGCGCTCGAGGCCGAACCTCCCGGGCCCGCCGAGATGGAACCATCCGTGCCAAACGCGACATCGACATGGCTCGCTTCCAGCGCGGCGATCAAGGCCACGCGCGGCACTTCGACTTCGCCGATGATGAAGGTCGGCACATTCAGGGCGCCGTCCTTGATGACGATGACCGAGCCGTCCGCCTGCTCGAGCACGAGGTTGTGCCCGTCGACCTTGATGTTGTCGATCGAGACATTGGCGGGAAGTCTGACGACGTTGCTTGCGTCGGCGACGTATTCGTGTGGGGCATTTGCCGCTGGCGGAGCAGCCGCTGGCGCACCGCCGCCGACATCGACGGGCACGGGTTCGGCCGAAGCCGGCGCCGTTTGGGCCGGTGCCGCCGCCTGCTCGGCCGGTGCGGCCTGCGCCACCAACTGGATCGGCGCTGTCAGGTCCTGGTGATCGTTGGAGACGGAATGCTCGTCCCACGAGTTCGAAACGTTGTCCAATTCAATACTGGTCGCCATAGCTTAAACCCCTCCGGCATTTCCCGGAAAGAGACAGGTGGCGCCTCGACTTTGCAACGGTCCATCAATCCATTCTATATATTTGGATATGCCTGCGATAACTTTTTTTACGCTTGGTAAACTGTGAACATATAATCAGTTATATGTTGTCTTGGACGCATGGCGCTTCGCCGCGAGCGATGCGAACAATCCGGTAAATAGAAGTATAAATACGTGTAAAATTTTACTCAAATTAGCAAACCGATTATACAGGAAAGTTATCCACCTTCCTTTCCAGTAATTTGAGACAAGATTGGTAGCGTCCACGGTCAAAGGTGGGCGTCATGAAAAAACAAAAGAATGCTCCGGGGAAGAGCAAGCTCAAGCTGCTTCTGCTGGCAGTGGGGATGGCCGGCTCGGCGCAACCAGCCCTTGCCGGGCCGGTCGTCAGGGATTTCCTGCCCGAAACAGCGCTGCTTGGGACGGTCCAGGCGCCGCATGGTCTCGGCGGTATTTCGCTGCAAAGGTACCAGCCCTGGCAGCCGGCCGCCCCCTACCAGATCAGCCTTGTCCTGAACGGCTACAGTCCCGTTCCAGCGCAAGACGGCTCCAGCGCCTCGACCGCGCAAGAAGGCAGGGGGGTCGACCCGATGCAGACTGCGTCGATTATCCCGGGCGTGTTCGGGTCGGTTGCATTGTCCATGCGCAATTTTCCCGTTTCGGCGCGCTGGGCACCGGTCTACCAGGCCATAACCGGTTGCACCGTGGGCAGTCCCTGTGACCACAAGAGCCCGGCCTTCGCGGCCATGGTCTCGGCCGCCCAAGGCAAGGGCTTTGTCGAAAAACTGTCATTCATCAACAGCGGCATCAACCACCTGATCGCCTACAAGAAGGACAGCGTCGTTTACGGCAAGCTCGACTACTGGGCGAAACCTTCGGAAATCCTCGCCAATCGCGCCGGTGACTGCGAGGACTTCGCCATCCTCAAGATGACGGCGTTGCTGAGGGCCGGCATTCCGGCACGCAGCATGTCGCTCGTCGTTCTCCAGGACCGCAAGCGAGGTTTCTTCCACGCCGTGCTTTCGGTGAGCACTGCAGGCGGCGCTTACATTCTCGACAGTCTCAACAACACGGTGCTCAAGGACAGCGCGCTCCCGGACTACCAGCCACTGTATTCGTTCAGCACCGACCGGGCATGGATCCACGGGTCCAAACCGGGGGCCGCGCAGATGGCCGACGTCAAGGGCGGTTTCGAAACCGTCGCGCCTGGCGAAGGCGCGCTGCTGGAAGTCAAGTAAAGGCAAGGTGGTCGCTTCCTGTCCCGGCTCAATGCCGAGAGCAATTCCGGGAAAAGTGCGCAGCGCTTTGCCATTGGGAATTGCCGTGAAAACAAGGAGATGGAACGGTTTCCGCGAAAGGATGAGCCGCTCTATCCGTTGAAGACAAAAGCCATCAGCAATTCCAGGTCCTGCACCGGGGCGCGCACCACGTTCAGCTGGCCCCGGTAGCGGCGCTCGCCGGCACCGATCACAAATCCGCTCGCAACGGCAACGTCGCCATTGGTGTCAAGGCGCGCGAATATATCCGCCACGTTGAGATCCAGCGCCAGCTTCAGGTCCTGCCGCGTGTCCTGGTCGAATGCTGTCGGCAACTGCCGTTTGACCAGTTGCTGGAACGACGCATTGAACGTCACGATCTTCTTCGTCGATGCCAAGGCGAAAGCCGGCGACGGACAGGCAAGCAGAATGGCGTTTACCGTCCTGATCGACGCAAGCTTGCGCAGGTTCAGGTTCTCGTTCCCCGATTCGCGTATGCAGGCGACCCGAATTGCCGAGGTCAGGTTTCCTTTTTCCGCGTGACTTTCGGCGATCTCGTCGACCAGCATGCCGATCGTGCATTTGCGGCTCTCGGCCATCTGCTTCAGCGAAACCCAGAAAGCCCGCTCAAGACGGATGCCGCGCCTTACGCCGCCGCGCGCCACGACGCGGAACTCGAGCTCGAAATCTTCTGTCGGGAGCGGCAGAAGCAAACGGTCTTTCAAGGTCCGGGGAGAGATGGCGTTATCGCTCACTCATTGCCTCCTGACGTGCCTTGTTGATCGGCTTCAGCAGGTAGCTCAGGATCGTCTTGCGCCCGGTCTTGATATCCACGGAACAGATCATGCCGGGGATGATCGAATATGCCTTTCCGTCTCGCACCAGTGTCGATTTCTCGGTTGCAACACGCACCTGATAATAGGGTTCGCCCGTCTTCTGATCGACCAGGCTGTCCGCGGTAATGTTGGAAACCTTGCCTTCGATGCCGCCAAAGATCGAGAAGTCGTAAGCCGTGACTTTTATCAAGGCATCCTGATCGGGGCGGATAAAGGCGACATCGCGGGGCGAAACACGTGCTTCTACCAGCAATGTCTCGGAAGTAGGCACGATGCCGGCTACGACAGTACCGGGCTGGACGAAGGCGCCGACGGTGTTCAGTTCCATCGTGTTGACGATACCGTCCACCGGCGAGCGGATATCCGTTCGCGCGACCTTGTCGGTCGCGCCGCGAATGGTTTCGTCCACCACCGAAAGATCGGCCAAGGCCTGCGTCAGGTCATCGAGTGCTTCCTGCTTCAATTGCAGCCCGAGTTCCTCGACCTGGAGCTGCGCCTCGGTGATCGCCGACTTGGCTTTCTTTATCGTCTCGCCGGCCAGGTTCAATTGGCCGTTGAGTTCGGTTTGCTCCTGCTCGACCTTGAGCTGCTCGGTCCTTGCCATCAGACCCTTCTTGACCATCGCCTCGACCAGCGTCGCCTGTTGGTCGCTCACAGCCAGGTTTTTTGTCAATCGGTCGAGATTGGCGTTCGCTTCGTCGAGTTCCTTTTCGCGCTGGTCGAGGCGCGACTTGAGCACCGACAGCTTGTTGTCGAAGTTTTCGCGTCGGGCAACGAGGAGATTTTGCTCGTTGTCGCAGATTTCCGGCGCCACCGCCTGAATGTCCTGCGGACATGGAAACGATCCGCTGATGCTGCCGCTCTGTTCGTATTTGAGCCTGGCGATGCGTGTCTGCAGGGCTCGCGCCTTGGCTTGCTGTTCGCCGAGGCTGGACGTGTTCAAAGTATTGTCGAGACGAATGATAAGGTCGTTCTTCCTGACGACCTGCCCCACCTTCACGGCGATTTCCTGAACGACGCCCGGCTCGCTGGCCTGGATGACCTGGGTCTTGGAGGCCGGTATGACCTTGCCATCGCCACGCGCGATCTCGTCGACCTCGGCGAATGATGACCAGGCGACAAAGGCGACGAAGAGCGCCGCTATGATGAATATGGACGCCGTCGCGAAAAGCGGCGGGCGGTCTTCTCTGGCAAGCATTTCCTACGCCCCGTTATTATATCGGGTTTAGCCCGATATAATTTGTTCATTCAGGAATTGGTTCTCTGCAGCGCCTGAATGACTTGTTCTTTTGGCCCGTCAGCAACGATCCTTCCTTGTTCGACAACAATAAGGCGATCGGCCAGTTCGAGCATGCTGAAGCGATGCGTCGAGACGATCAGCGTCGTGTTGCGGTCAAAAGCGGTCTTCAGTTGCTTGATCAGCTGTCGTTCCGAAGCCAGGTCCATCGAGCCGGACGGTTCATCCAGAAAGACGATCTTCGGCTTGGTCAAAAGCAGCCGGGCAATCGCCACCGTCTGTCTCTGCCCGCCGGAAAGATTGGTGCCTCGCTCGCCGACATTCATGTCGTAGCCGCGTGGATGGCGAGAGACGAACTCGTCGACGCCGGCGGCTTTTGCAGCTTCGATGATCTGCTCGTCGGTCGCCTCCGGAGATGCCATGAGCAGGTTCTCCTTCACGGTGCCCGAAAACAGATCGCCAGCTTGCGCGACGATGCCGACGGCGGCGCGCACCTCCGACGGGTGATACTGGCGGATGTCGATGCCATCCAGCAGCAGCTCGCCCGAGCTCGGCAGGAAAAGCCTGCCGATCAGGCGTCCCATCGTCGTCTTGCCCGACCCGATGCGGCCGATGATGCCGATGCGTTCGCCCGGTTTCACCGAGAAGTTCAGGCCGGACAGAACCTCGTTTTCCGATCCGGGATAGACGAAGCCGACATTCTTGAACGTCATCGCTCCATTGCGGATCGGGCGATTGACAAAGCCCACCGTGTCCGGCCGGTCCTCCGGTTGGGACATGATGGAATTCACCATTCTCAAGGAGAGCATGGCCTGGCGAAATCTCGACAAGGTGATCGCGATCTGGCCGAGCGGAGCCACGGCCCGGCTCGCCAGCATCACCGTTCCGATAATGGCTCCTGTCGATACATGCCCTTCCGAAAAGGCATAGGCTCCGGCCACGACCAGGGCGACCGTCACAAGCTGCTGGATGGCCTGGGTGATGTTGCCGGCCGCGGCCGAGAGCTGCTTGATCTTCTCGGAGGTGTTGGCCGCATTCTTCGAATGCTCGCCCCACTTCCTCAGCAAATAGGCTTCGGCGCGCAGCGACTTGATTGTTTCCAGCGTGGAGATGGACTCGACCAGCAAGGCCTGGCGCTGGGATGCTTCGTTCATCGAGGCGGCGACCCGTTTGCCGATGCGATGTTGCGTGACGAGGCCGACGATTACCGACGCCACAAATGCCAGGGCCGGTATGATGACCAACCAATCGCCGATCGCGTAGATGACCAGCAGGAAGATGAAGACAAAGGCCGTGTCGATGAAGACGCTGATGGTGTTGGAGGTGAAAAACTCCCTGACGAACTCATATTGAGTGACACGGTTGGCATATTCGCCGGTCGAGCCAGGTCGCGCGGACAAGGATGAATTCAGCACCTTCTCGAACAGCAGATACGATATCCGCAGGTCCGCCTTGCGCCCGGCATAGTCGATGAGCGAGGCGCGGGCCGTCTTCAGGAGCAGGTCGAAGAGAATGACGGCACCGATACCGATCGCCAACACCCAGAGCGTCGATATCGCCTTGTTCGGCAATATACGGTCATAGACGTTCATGGTGAAGATCGGCGAGGCGATGGCCAGCAGGTTGATGAAAATCGCCGACAGCACGACCTTCGAATAGGTGCGCCAGAAAGCGCCCATCGTTCCCGTCAGCCAATGGCGCCGTTCGATCTGCTGCGCCGACCCGACCTTCATGCCTTCGGTGGCGTTGGCATAGGTGATCGAGAAGGATACGCCGCCACTGATGTAACTCGCGGCCAGCTCGGATTTGCCGATAGTCGTGCGCCCGTCTTCCTGCGGCGCCGTGAGATACCCGTCGCCATCGATTTCGGCCAGCAGGGCGATCGGCAACTGGCTGACACGGAAGATAATTGCCGGAAGATCGACGCGACCGCGCAGGAAGTCGCGATGATTGAATTCGTGGGTCTCGAGACCGATGCGTTCGGCAAGATGCCGGATCTCGGTGACCTCGATGCGCGTGTCCGAAATCGGCACCCCGGCAAACAGCACGGTCTCCGCACTCGGCCTGCCGAGATAGGCCGCAATCGCCGAAAAGCAGGCCTTGAACGCCTCCTTGGGCGACAGAATATGTGGCTGCTGATTCACGATCCGCCCGCCAGGACCCTCAACCTCCCTTACACCGGCTCACTTCTTCCTGACCGGGGCAAGGATGTCGAAGGGTATATCGTTCGTCTGTTCCGACGGGGTCCGTGCATAGGTTTCGGTGTCCGCGGTCTCCGGAACCGCAAATTCATCTTTGGCGTAGGCCGTGGCCTGCTTCGGCGGATGGATGTCCATCGTTTTCAGCAACTGCCCGGTCGCTGCCAGAAGCCGATATTGCGCAAAGAGCGATGCGTAGGACGCGGTGTCCGCCAGCGTCGCTGTGTTGAACCGCGTATTCTGCGCATCCAGCACATCGAGCAGCGAGCGCTGTCCGACCTTGAACTGCTCGCGATAAGAAGCAACCAGCTTCTCGTTGGTAGCGGCTTGCAGCTTCAGGGTCTTTGCCAGATCGGCTTGCCGGAAGCGGCGATCCCACGACGTGCGAACGGCTTCTTCGATCTCCCGCAGAACCTGATGCAGCCCAAGCCGCTGCTCGCTGGCGCGGCGGATCTGCTCCTGCTCATTGGCTTTGTCGATGCCGCCCCGGTACAGATTCCACCGCAGCACCACCCGTGCTTGCAGATCGGACGTGTCTCCATTGTCGCCGTCAATGTCGTATCCGGCCCGGGCAACGCCTTCGGCGACGACCGAAGGGCCGTATTTCGCCCGCGCGGCGTCAACCTGCGAGGCGGCGGCGGAAATATCGCTATTGGCCATGTGGACGCGCGGATTGTTCTCCCGCGCAATGCCCAGTGCGTCGTCCAGCGACCTTGGCAGCGCAGAGGAAACATCGCCTGGCCGCGATGCATTGGTCAGCGGCTTCCCAACGGTCTTGAAGAAGCGGATCCTCGAGGCCTCGAGTTCCTCGGCGGCTTCCTGCATGCGGGCCTTGGCCGCGAACAAGCGCTCCTCCGCCTGTTGCCGGTCGGCTTCGTTCAACCCGCCGCCTGCTATGCCTTCCCTGATGTCGTGGAGAATCGCTTGGTGAAAGCCCAGATTCTTCTTTGCCTCTGCCACGATCGAGGCCTGAAGCATGTATTCCAGGTAATCCTGGACAACCGACAGCCCGATGAACTCGGATCGCTCCAGCACGCGGAACGAGGCGCCATCGACCCGCGAGGCCTGACGGTTGAGTTCGGCTCGCCTTGCGCCACTATCATAAAGCGTTTGCGAAACTGTCAGGTCGGTCTCCGCGGGATAAAGAGCGTCGTGCTCGATGGAGAGCGCGCGGCGGGAGGAGTTGTCCAGACGGCGAGCACCAGCGGATGCCTCGACATCGACGCTTGGGAGATAAAGCCCTTTTGCCTGTCTCAGTTCGAACTCGATCGCCTCACGGTTTTCGATGGCCTGGCCGATTTCCGGATTGGATTCCACCGCAACCGCCATGGCCTCCTTGAGTGTCAGTGCATGCGCGCTCCAGCAACTCAGCATGGTAGCCGTCATCAAGAGACCAACGCTCATGACCTTGGTCGACAGACCTGTCGTCTTCATTTTCCCACCCACGTTTCCCCGCGCTTTGTTAAGAGCGCCCCAGCCGGGCTTGGCGCCTGGCCTTGTTGACTATCTTGCAAATTACCGTGAGCGTTTCATTATTAAGCTGTGACTAAATCACAGAATCCAGACAGACGGCCAAAGAATGTAGCAAAAATGGCACACATTTGAGACGCTGGTGGGGACCAAGTGCCGGTATTGAAACTTGAAACACCGAGACAGGATACGGAGATGGCCAACAGGACGCTTGTTCTGACAATATCCTGATGAGTACGCATGCCTGCAAATAAAGTGCGCTTGGCGCGGCGTTTTTGAGCAGGGCCGATTCGGTGCGTGCTGCGCTTGGCTGGGGCGCCAGGATTCGAACCTGGGAATGTCGGTACCAAAAACCGATGCCTTACCACTTGGCGACGCCCCAATAGCCGTCAGAGTCGCTGTGCGGCGCGTTATTAGCAGAGCAGCCGAAAAGCACAATGCTTATGAGCAGCCGCGAAGGCACTCGCCTGACCAGCAGTGCGATTGCCTCCAGATGATCCACAAACGGACTATACGGACCACACGGCCAACTCGTTGCCGGCTGGGTCGACGAAGTGGAAGCGTCGGCCGCCGGGGAATGGGAATATCGGCTTGACGATCGTTCCGCCGGCGCTTTCGACCGCGCGAAGGGTTTCTTCCAGATTCTCACTGTAAAGCACAGGCAGCGGCTTGGCCGGCGCTTCCCCTGCATCAGCCTGAAAACCTCCTTCCAGCCCCTCGGCAAAGGCCGAATAGGTTGGTCCATAGTCGGTGAACGACCATCCAAAGGCAGCGCTGTAGAAGCCCTTCAGCCGGTCCAGCGTGCCGCCGGTCGCCGGCATTTCCAGATAGTCCAGTTTTCCAGGCCGTTTCATGGGACACCTCTTTGTTCCCTTTATGTTCTAGACATCGAACATTGAGGTGGCAAGTCTTTTTGACGCATCCGGGGGCATGGCTTTTTCTTAATCGATTGTAGCGACCCGACGGCTTTGGCCGGCGCTTGCCTTTCGCACTGCAGCATCATATCGCTCCAAAGTCGGACACGGGCGGAGCTTTCCGTTTCGCCAATCTTTCCAATCTCCTGCAACCGGAGAGCAAAGCATGACCAAATGGGTTTTCACCTTTGGCGATGGTGCGGCGGAAGGCCGTGCCGGCGACAAGAATCTGCTGGGCGGCAAGGGCGCCAATCTGGCCGAGATGTGCAGCCTGGGCCTGCCGGTGCCGCCGGGCTTTACGATCACCACCGAGGTCTGCAATGCCTACTATGCCAATGGCCGTACCTACCCGGCGGGATTGGAAGCCGACGTCGCTGTCGCGCTCGACCATATCGGCCGGCTGACCGGCCGCCGGTTCGGCGACCCTTCGAAGCTGCTCCTGGTTTCGGTGCGTTCCGGCGCCCGGGCGTCGATGCCCGGCATGATGGACACGGTGCTCAATCTCGGATTGAACGACGAGACGGTCGAGGCCCTGGCCTCCGATTCCGGCGATGCGCGCTTTGCCTATGACAGCTACCGCCGTTTCATCCAGATGTATTCCGATGTCGTCATGGGCCTCGATCACGAGGTGTTCGAGGAAATCCTGGAAGACCAGAAAGCCAGCCTCGGCCATGAACTCGACACCGAGCTGACGGCCATCGAATGGCAAGGCGTCATCGCGCTCTACAAAGCCAAGGTCGAGGAAGAGCTCGGCCGGCCGTTCCCGCAGGATCCGCACGAGCAGCTCTGGGGCGCGATCGGCGCCGTGTTTTCGAGCTGGATGAACAACCGCGCCATCACCTACCGGCGCCTGCACGATATTCCCGAAAGCTGGGGCACGGCGGTCAATGTTCAGGCCATGGTGTTCGGCAATATGGGCGAGACCTCGGCCACCGGCGTTGCCTTCACCCGCAACCCGTCGACCGGCGAAAAGCAGCTCTATGGCGAGTTCCTGGTCAACGCGCAGGGCGAGGATGTCGTTGCCGGCATCCGCACGCCGCAGAACATCACCGAGGCGGCGCGCATCGCGGCGGGTTCCGACAAGCCGTCACTGCAGAAGCTGATGCCCGACGCCTTCCAGTCGTTCGTCACCATTTCCGACAGCCTGGAAAAGCACTATCGCGACATGCAGGATCTCGAATTCACCATCGAGCGCGGCAAGTTGTGGATGCTGCAGACCCGTGCCGGCAAGCGTACCGCCAAGGCGGCGCTCAGGATTGCCGTCGAAATGGCCAGGGACGGACTGATCACCAAGGAGGAAGCGGTCACGCGCATTGATCCGGCTTCGCTTGACCAGTTGCTGCACCCGACCATCGACCCGAAAGCCGCGCGCGACGTCATTGGCGTCGGCCTGCCGGCGTCCCCCGGGGCCGCCACCGGTGAGATCGTCTTTTCCTCCGGCGATGCCGAGGACCTGAAGACGCAAGGGCGCAAGGCGATCCTGGTGCGCATAGAGACCAGTCCGGAAGATATCCACGGCATGCACGCGGCCGAAGGTATCCTGACCACGCGCGGCGGCATGACCAGCCACGCGGCGGTTGTCGCGCGCGGCATGGGCAAGCCTTGTGTGTCCGGCGCCGGCTCGCTGCGCGTCGACTACAGGGCCGGCACGCTGCTCTCGATGGGCCAGACCTTCCGCAAGGGCGACATCATCACCATCGACGGCGGTAACGGCCAGGTGCTCAAGGGCTCCGTGGCGATGCTGCAGCCGGAATTGTCAGGCGATTTCGCGGCCATCATGGAGTGGGCGGACGCGGTTCGCCGCATGAAGGTGCGCACCAACGCCGAAACGCCTCTCGATGCCCGCATGGCGCGCTCCTTCGGCGCCGAAGGCATCGGGCTTTGCCGGACCGAACACATGTTCTTCGACGGCGCGCGCATCGTCGCCATGCGCGAGATGATCCTGGCCGACACCGAGAAGGACCGGCGCGCCGCGCTGGCCAAGCTTCTGCCCATGCAGCGCTCGGATTTTCTGGAACTGTTCGAAATCATGGCCGGCCTGCCGGTGACGATCCGCCTGCTCGATCCGCCGCTGCACGAATTCCTGCCCAAGACCGAAGCCGAACTCGCCGAGGTCGCGGTCGCCATGAACGTGTCGCCCGACAAGCTCAGGCAGCGCACCGAGGCGCTGCACGAATTCAATCCGATGCTCGGCCATCGCGGCTGTCGGCTCGCCGTCTCTTACCCGGAGATCGCCGAGATGCAGGCGCGCGCCATTTTCGAGGCCGCTGTTGAGGCCGGCAAGAAAGCCGGCGCGCTGGTGGTGCCCGAGATCATGGTGCCGCTGGTCGGCCTGGTGAAGGAACTCGATTATGTGAAGGCGCGCATCGATGCGGTCGCCAAGAGCGTCATGGATGAGAGCGGCGTCAAGATCGACTACCTCACTGGAACCATGATTGAGCTCCCCCGCGCGGCGATCCGCGCCCATGTCATCGCCGAGTCGGCCGAGTTCTTCTCCTTCGGCACCAACGACCTCACCCAGACCACCTTCGGCATCTCGCGCGACGATGCGGCGTCCTTCCTGGAAACCTACCGCCAGAAGGGCATCATCGAGCAGGATCCGTTCGTCTCGCTCGACATTGACGGTGTCGGTGAACTGGTACGCATGGCGGCGCAAAAGGGCAGGGCGACGCGGCCCGGCATCAAGCTTGGCATTTGCGGCGAGCATGGCGGTGATCCCTCGTCGATCCGCTTCTGCGAGGAGGTCGGGCTCGACTACGTCTCCTGCTCGCCCTACCGCGTGCCGATCGCCAGGCTGGCGGCAGCCCAGGCCGCGGTGCAGGCAGCGAAGACGGGGCGTGGATAGACTGGTACGGAGCTTAAGGTTTGTAGGAAAATTCACGTGAACGTGCTGGCGACATAGCGTAATCTCGACACTGTTCTCGACCAATTTACGGATGACCGCCAATTGCTTCCGGAAACAGATGTTGCAGATATCACCCGCTCCGTTCCGCTCGATCCTGATCATTCAAACGAAGTTTGTAGGCGATATCGTCCTCGCCTCGACACTCGCCAGGAACCTGCGGCTCGAATTCCCTAACTCCAGGATCGTGTTCCTCTGCGAAGCGCATTTCGAGAGCTTCGTGGTTGCGCATGGCATCGCTTCCGAGGTGGTTGCGTTCAGGCGAGCCAGCATGCGGGGTACCCTGCTGCAACGCGCAAAAGAGCTCTATGCCGTGGTGCGGGCGCTGCGTGGCTTTCGCTTCGACCTGACGATCGACCTGACCGATTCCAAGACCTCTCGGCTTGTCAGCGGGTTCGTCAACGCCAGGACACGCGTCGGCTACAATCCTTCCGAGAGGCCGCTGAAGCTGTTGGAGCGGCAGCCCGCCAATGTGTTTGCCAAGCCATTCGGGTTTGGCGGCCAGCATTTTGTCTATCGCTATCTCTCCCCTCTTGAAGCACTCGGCATCGATCTGCACGCCACGGTACCGAGCATCAAGCCGCTGCCATTCGAGGCCGAGAAAGCCCTGGCGCTCCTGGGCAGGCACCATATCCACCCGAACGCCTTCATCGCCGTGCATGCGGGCGCCAGTTTCAAGGGCCGGCAATGGCAGCCCGAACGGTTCGCGGAGGCGATTGACGAGATCGCGGCCGAAACCGGACTGGGTGTCGTCCTGGTCGGGGGGCCAGACGAACGTGAAACCGCCGCGCGGATCGTCGCCGGGACGGCGACGCAGGTGGTCGACCTGGTTGGAGAGCTGTCGCTCGAGAGCCTGCTGGCGGTCCTGGAACAGGCCCGGATGTTTCTTGGCAACGAAAGCGGCCCGATGCACATGGCCGCTGCCGCGGGTACCCCGGTTGTCGGCCTTTTCGGCTTGACCAATCCGTCGCGCTGGGGACCTGTCGGCGTGCCCAGCATCGCGCTTCGGCCGTCAATGCCATGTGATTGCGTGGCCAAGGATCTGTGCCGCCGGACCGACCCCAGCAAGGCGTGCTGCGTTTGGCGCCTGGAGGTGAAGCCGGTCGTCGAAGCGGCGCGCGAGGTTCTGGCGCGCACCGAGATGAAACAGGAACGCGCTGTCTGAGCGGTGATCGATCGGCAAGGCTGTCGTCCAACAGCTCGTTCTCAGTCGGTCAAATTGCCGCGCCAGGCGTTTTTCTGCTATCCATCGTCCCGATTTCCGCCTTCATGCGGGTTTTGGGTTACCGGCTTGAAATCGCCGGTCAGGAATTCGGGTTCGATGCGTCTGCTGCAAAAAAATCTCTGCATGATCGCCATGTCGATGGCGCTGCTATCCAGCGCCCATGCCGCGCCGCTGGTCGAACCCACGCTGCACATCAAGCCGGCTGCAAGCGGAACCGGTCGCGTCGCGCTCACGCTCGATGCCTGCGGCGGCAAGACCGACACGCGCATTCTCTCGGCGCTGGTGGACAACAGGATACCGGCCACCATTTTCGTCACCGGCATCTGGCTGAAGCGCAACGCCGAGGCCGTCGCGATCATGCGGGCGCATCCCGACCTGTTCGAACTGGAAAATCACGGCGGCCGCCATGTTCCGGCGGTCGACACGCCACAGAAAATCTATGGCATACGCAGCGCCGGCAGTCCCGAAGCGGTAGCGGCCGAGGTCGAGTCGGGCGCCGCCGCACTTGCCGGGACCGGCGAGCCGGCGCCGAAATGGTTCCGCGGCGCAACCGCCGAATATAGCCCCTCGGCCATTGCAATGATCCGCAAGCTCGGCTTCAAGATTGCCGGCTTCTCGATCAATGGCGATGGCGGCTCGCTGCTCGGCGCCAAGGAGACGGCCAAGCGTATCGCCGCGGCCAAGGATGGCGACGTCATCATCGCTCATATCAACCAGCCGACCCATGCCGCAGGCGAGGGCGTTGTCCAGGGCCTGCTGGCGCTCAGGGACAAGGGCATGACCTTCGTGCGGCTCGACGACGCCGACGGGACGGGCAATCACGGCACCACCGAGTAGAACGGTTCAAAACCGATCGAGAGCGGTTCAGTGTTCGATAGAATGTCTGACCCGCTCTAACTTCTTGTTTTTACGCAATTCCCGAGGGGAAGCGCTACGCGCTTCTCCCGGGAAAACCGCTGCGCACTTTTCCTGGAATTGCTTGTCTTATGACTTTCGTTGCCGAAGGGTCGAGAATGGACCGCCGGGAGAGGGTGCCAGCCCTCTCGTCGGCGGCGAGGGTCGGATCTGAACCTCAATGCACTCTCAAGTGCCTTCGCGCTGAAGCGTTCAGTCCGGCTTGGCTTCGATGGTGACCTTGCTGGCGTAGAACGCGCCGTGGTCGCGGATGTCGGTCATCTCGTCGAACGGTTGGCGGTAGGCCCACATCGCATCCTTGCCCGCTTCGCCCGCCGGCAGCACGCTCCAATAGCTGGCGTCACCCTTGTAGGGGCAGTGGGTCGAGTGGTCCGTTCGGCTGAGCTTGTCGAAATCGATGTCGGCGAACGGAATGTAGAAGGCGGCGGGGTAAGGGGCCTCCGTCAGCACCTTCGCCTTCGCGGACGAAGCGATGACCGTATCGCCGGCGCGGACCGTGACGGTGCCGGAATAGGGCTCTATCGTGATGATCTTGTCGGGATTGCGCTGAAAGCCGGGTGCCGGGTTGGCGATCTTGTCCATGTTGGTTCCTCTTGCCCCGACCTTAAGTGTGGTGGACGGCCGGATTGCGCAAGCCCGTAGTCGCAAACAAAACAGACGCCATGCGCTCGTGCGTGGCGCAAGATAGCCTTCGGGTTGCCGCGGAAATTCAGGCGGCGGTTTTGAAGGCGTCCATCAGCCCGGCATAGGCGGCCGCGATGCCCGCCACCGGGTTGCTGCTTCTCGAAATGGTCTCGACTTTCAGCGCCCCGCCGCCGGTTGGCAAGGTGAGCAGGAGGAACTGGCGATTGCCGCCATCGCCGACGGATGCCGCCGCGACGTGCTGGCCTTCCCCTTCGTTCTGGACGCACATCTTGAACAGCAGCGTGCCGCCGACCGCTTCGAGCGCGCCGCCGACAACTTCGACGAACTCGTCTTCGGAAACAGTCTTTTCGTCCGGCACCAGATCGGCCAGGCTTTCGGCAAGTGTACTCTCGAGAACCTTATCGTCGAGCGTGTCCATGCGAACCTCTTTCAGTCGCCAATCGCACCCCTTTGCCCGTTAACGAAACTTAACACCGACGATGGCCGGATTGTGGCGCTTTTTGCTGTCGGTCCGATCACCGGAGTTTACCTCGATGCAACGTATTTGAAGCCCCTGACATTCGACTGGCGGCAGGACCAGCCAAATGGACTCAAAAAGCGTCCGGATTCAATCGTTTGCCAATACGGGTCGAACTCCGACTTTCGTCCGCTGCGCTCTTGGATGGCTGGACAATTCCCGGGTTCGCTTCACAATGCGATCAAAAGGGTGAAGCGAAAAGCTCGGGGGCGAAAAGCGTGAGGGAGGGAACGGCATGCTGGGATTGATGCAGGAATGGCCGCTGCTGTGCCACAAGCTGATCGACAACGCTGAAAGGCAGCATGGTGTGCGCGAGATCGTGTCGCGTTCGATCGAGGGGCCGATCGTGCGCACCACCTACGCCGACATCCATCGTCGTTCCCTCAAGGTCGCCCAGCGCTTGGAGCGCGACGGTTTTGCCTTGGGCGACCGCATCGCGACGCTGGCCTGGAACACTGCCCGCCACATCGAGGCCTGGTATGGCACCATGGGCATCGGCGCTATCTACCACACCCTCAATCCGCGCCTGTTTCCCGAACAGATCGTCTGGATCATGAACCACGCCGAGGACAAGGCCGTTTTCGTCGACATCACCTTCATCCCGTTGCTCGAGAAGATCGCTGGTGCCGTCAACTCGCTGAAGAAGGTGATCGTGCTCACCGACAAGGCGCACATGCCGCAAACGACCTTGCCCTGTGTCGTAGCCTACGAGGACTGGCTCGATGAGGTCGATGGCGACTTCACCTGGAAGACCTTCGACGAAGGCACCGCCGCCGGCATGTGCTATACGTCCGGCACGACGGGTGACCCCAAGGGCGTCGTCTACAGCCATCGCTCGAACGTGCTTCATGCCATGATCGCGGCCATGCCCGACGCCATGGGCCTGTCGGCGCGCGACACGATCCTGCCGGTGGTGCCGATGTTCCACGCCAATGCCTGGGGCCTTGGCCAGAGCGGCCCGATGATGGGCTCCAAGCTGGTCATGCCTGGCTGCAAGATGGACGGTGCCTCGATCTATGAGTTGCTCGACCAGGAGAAGGTCACATTCAGCGCCGCCGTGCCGACCGTGTGGATGATGTTGCTCCAATATCTGGAGGAGACCGGCAAGACACTTCCCCATCTCAACAAGGTCGTGATCGGCGGGTCGTCGTGCCCGCGCGCGATCATGACGAAGTTCCAGAACAATTACGGTGTCCAGGTCATCCACGCCTGGGGCATGACCGAAATGTCGCCGCTCGGCACGCTGTGCACCTTGAAGCCGGACTATGCAGGCCTTGACGGCGAGGCTCGGCTCGACGTCCAGAGCAAGCAGGGTTACCCGCCCTTCGGCGTCGAAATGAAGGTGACCGACGACGACGACAACGCGCAGCCCTGGGACGGCAAGACGTTTGGCCGGCTCAAGGTACGCGGTCCGGCAGTCGCTCGCGCCTATTATGGCGGTGTGGGCGCGGAGCAGTTCGATGAGGATGGCTGGTTCGATACCGGAGACGTCGCTCATATCGATGCCGGGGGCTACATGCAGATCACCGACCGCGCCAAGGACGTCATCAAGTCCGGCGGCGAATGGATTTCGACCATCGACCTGGAGAATCTGGCCGTCGGCCACCCCGATGTTGCGGAAGCGGCGGCCATCGGCGTCCAGCATTCCAAATGGGGCGAGCGGCCCTTGCTGGTCGTCGTCGCCAAGCCGGGCAAGGAACCGACCAAGGCCGAGATTCTCGATTTCATGGATGGCAAGGTGGCCAAATGGTGGATGCCGGACGACGTCGCTTTCGTCGGTGAGATACCGCACACCGCCACCGGCAAGATCCAGAAGATCACCTTGCGTCAGCAGTTCAGGGACTATCGCTTGCCGACGGATTGAGGGGATGTTGCGTGTTTCGGCTTCAAGCCGCCGCAAAAAGGCACTAAACCTCCGTCCGGGTTGGGGCAGCAGAGAATAATGGTTAGCATTCCCGAACGGCAAACGTCGAAGGCTGCCAGCTGGTCGCGGCGAACGGCCGCCTTTTCGGCGGTGCTTTTGCTGACGAACTTTGTCGGCCATCGCTTCGGCCTCGTTCAAACGCCGGTGTTCCTGTGGGTGTTGGGCATTGTCGCCCTGCTGGCGGCGCTGGCGCTGTTGTTTGCCGGCCTGGCCTTTGCGAGGCTGTGGAATTTTGGTGACCGTGGTGGCCGCGATCTCACCGTCGGCGCCGTGTTGGCGCTGCTGGTGCTCACCCCCTATGGCGTTGCCGCCTACTGGGCGACGATCTATCCGCCGCTGCGGGACATCTCGACCGATTTCGATGAACCGCCCGCGCTCGATGTCGGTGACCGGACCAAGGACATGAACGTGCTGTCTCCGCCGACGCCGGGTGAGCAGAGTTTGCAGACCGACAGCTATCCATTGGTCACCGCACGCAGCTACGACCTGCCATTTGAGACCATCGTCAACGCCGTTGAAACCGTGCTCGACCGGCGCGGCTGGGACCTTTCGGAGCCTTATCCCGAAGTCGCCGGACAGACAGAGGTGACCATCACCGCCATTGCCTCGAGCTTCGTTCTCGGCCTTCCCGCCGACGTCGCCATTCGCGTCATGGATGACGGCGACACGGTCATCGTCGACATGCGCTCGGCCTCGCGTTACGGCCGCCATGACCTTGGCGACAATGCCGCGCGCATCACCGATTTCTTGGCGGAACTGGATCAGGAAGTCGCCGGCCAGGTCGGCGCGGCGCCGGCCGAGTAGCCATTTCCGCGCGAATTCGCGCCCGCGACGGCGGTAGGGTGAACGCTTGGGCGTGGGGCAGGCCTATCGGCCCGGCGTGAAAATGCCATCCATGGCCGGGGCGGCGTTTGTCGCCACGACGCCGCGCACCACCAAATCCTCCAGATGGGCAAGCACCGACAGGCCGGCGGCGCCGTGCAGCCGAGGATCGGTATCCCTGTAGATCGCCCTGACCATGTCGGGAATTGTCCTGTCGCCGGCTCTGATCCGCTCCAGTATGGCCCGTTCGCGCATCTTGCGATGCGTCTTCAGTCCGCGCATGAAAGCGCGCGGCGCTGTCACCGGTCCGCCATGGCCAGGCAGCAGCAGGCGATCTCCGCGCTCGATCAGCCGGTCGAGCGATGCCATGTAATCGGCCATTGCCCCGTCCGGCGGCGCGACGATGGAGGTTGCCCAGCTCATGACATGATCGGCTGAAAACAGGATTCCGGTGCCTTCCAGCGCGAAAGCCGCGTGATTGGCGGTGTGGCCGGGCGTCAGCACCGTCCGGATCGCCCAGCCGTCGCCGCTGACCAGTTCGCCGTCCGGTAACGCGACGTCGGGAATGAAAGCGGTGTCGGCGCTGGCGTCGAGCGCATTGGTTTCACCGATATGCAAGGGTCTCGCCGGCCGGTGCGGTCCCTCCGCCAGCACCTGGGCGCCGGTGCGTTCCTTCAACCGGGCCGCCAGCGGGGAATGGTCGCGATGCGTGTGGCTGACGAAGATGTGGCTGACCGGCCGTCCGGCGATCACGTCAAGCAAGGTCCGCAGATGCCCCTCGTCATCCGGCCCGGGATCGATCACCGCCAGCGTGTCACGTCCCACGACATAGCTGTTGGTGCCATGAAAGGTGAAGGGACTGGGATTGCGGGCCGTGACACGTTGCACGTCGGGGGCCACGCTTACGCCTTGGCCATAAGCGGGGTCGAAGCTGGTATCGAATTTGAGAGCCATGTCGGCACATTGTTCCCGGAACGGCAAAACCGATTGCCGCATAGCACGCAAGCCAATATAGGAAAACGCAAGACCGCGATTTCTGGTTCGCGGCAAGATTGAATTGGGGAAGATCATGACAACCGCAACGACGACGCGCCCGCTTGTTTTTCTGGCCTTGCCGCAAGATGGTGCCGCGCGGCTGGCGACGCAGTTTTTCCTGGCGATTGCCGGGACACTGCTGTTGACCCTTTCGGCCAAGACCAGGGTAGTGCTCGGGCCTGTCGATATCTCGATGCAGACGCTCGCCGTCTTCCTGATCGCCGCCGCCTTCGGCATGCGGCTCGGCGTCGCCACTTTGCTGCTCTACATGGCGGAAGGCGCGATGGGCTTCCCGGTCTTCCAGGGCACGCCGGAAAAAGGCGTCGGCATCGCCTATATGCTCGGTTCGACCGGCGGCTATCTCGCCGGCTTCGTGGTCATGGCGGCGATTGTCGGCTGGGCCGCCGACCGCGGCTGGGACCGTCATCCGATCAAGCTCTTCAACGCCATGCTGGTTGCCGAAGTGGTGATGATGGCAATGGGTTTTGCCTGGCTGGCGCTGCTCATCGGCCCGGAAAAATCCTGGCAGTTCGGCGTCGTGCCGTTCATCGTCGGCGACCTGATCAAGGTGGCTCTCGCGGCCAGCCTCGTGCCGGCCGTCTGGTCATTGCTGAAGCGCTCCTGATTTGAGAACATCCGGCCCGGATCACTTCGGGCCGGAGCTTGGCCTGCGATGAGCTCGGGCCTGTTTCCCAGCCATGTCACGGACGGGCGTTTCTGATGAAGGTTCTGGTCACCGGCGCTGCCGGCTTCATAGGCTATCATGTCGCCAGGCGGCTCCTGGAGCGCGGTGACGAGGTTGTCGGCATCGACAGCATCAACGACTACTACGACCCTGAGATCAAGGAGGCGCGGCTGCGGCTGCTGGCCGAGGCGGGTCGCGGCACCAATGCCGGCTATCATTTCATCCATGGCAATCTCGCCGACCGCAGCGTGGTCGACGGCTGCTTTGCCGACCACGCCTTCGACCGGGTGATCCACCTGGCCGCGCAGGCAGGCGTGCGCTACAGCCTGGAAAACCCACACGCCTATGTCGAAAGCAACATCGTTGCTTTCACCAACATGCTCGAGGCCTGCCGCGGCAGCCGTGTCGGGCACCTGACCTATGCCAGCACCTCCAGTGTCTATGGCGCCAACACCGACATGCCGTTTTCCGAGCATCGCCCGGCCGACCATCCCTTGCAGTTCTACGCCGCCACCAAGCGCGCCAACGAACTGATGGCGCACAGCTACAGCCATCTG
Source organism: Mesorhizobium sp. M8A.F.Ca.ET.218.01.1.1 (assembly GCF_004791165.1). GTDB lineage: Bacteria > Pseudomonadota > Alphaproteobacteria > Rhizobiales > Rhizobiaceae > Mesorhizobium. The sequence continues at coordinate 530,819 of NZ_SRUZ01000005.1, forward strand.
TTCGGCCTGCCCACCACGGGGCTGCGTTTCTTCACCGTGTACGGTCCCTGGGGGCGCCCGGACATGGCGCTGTTCCTGTTCACCAGGAGCATCCTGGCCGGCGAGCCGATCAAGCTGTTCAACAACGGCAACCACACGCGCGACTTCACCTATGTCGAGGACATCGCCGAAGGCGTGATCCGCGCCAGCGACAGCCCCGCCGCGGCCAACCCGGCCTGGGATTCCAGCCATCCGGATTCGGCGACCAGCAGCGCGCCCTGGCGCATCTTCAACATCGGCAACAACAATCCGGTGAAGCTGACCGCCTATGTCGAGGCGCTGGAAAACGCGCTTGGCCGCAAGGCCGTGATCGAACTCCTGCCGCTGCAGGCCGGCGACGTGCCCGACACCTTCGCCGACACTTCGGCACTGCAAGCTGCGGTCGGCTACCGCCCCCGGACCTCCGTCACGGAGGGGGTTGGGCGGTTCGTCGAGTGGTACCTGGGTTATTTTGGGCAGCGTTGAGCGTGATGAACGCGTTCTTGGCCACGTAAAGACCTGCTCTCGGTCGAAAAAGACCAGGAACAAAAATATGTGCTAGTCTCCCCAAGTCATCAGACGGTGGGGATTGCCATGTTGGAAACGGACAAACTGTTCGCCGGCTCGATTCCTGAAAACTACGACCGTTACATGGTGCCTTTGATTTTCGAGCCGTTCGCCGCGGATATCGCGCGCCGAGCCGCGGCCCTGTCGCCGGGGGCTGTCCTGGAAATCGCCGCTGGCACCGGGGTCGTCACCCGCGCATTGGCGCCAAGACTGGCCCCTGGCGCAAGCTATGTCGTGACCGACCTGAACCAGCCGATGCTCGACTACGCCGCCTCGCGACAGACACCCGACAGCCGCATCGCATGGCGCCAGGCGGATGCGATGGCGCTGCCGTTCGAGGATGCGGCCTTCGATCTCGTCTGTTGTCAGTTCGGTGCGATGTTCTTTCCAAACCGCGCCTCCGCCTACCGCGAAGCCAGGCGGGTCCTGAAGCCGGGAGGCCGGTTCCTGTTCAACGTATGGGATCGTATCGAGGAGAATGTGTTCGCCGATGATGTGACCAATGCCCTCGCGCGGATTTTTCCCGACGATCCGCCGCGCTTCCTGGCACGCACGCCGCACGGCTATCACGACAAGGCGCTGATCCGTCGCGACCTGGAGGACGCGGGTTTCTCCGATGTCGCGATCGAGACCAGAGCCGAACAAAGCCGCGCATCCTCGCCACGGCTTCCGGCCGTCGCTTATTGTCAGGGCACCGTCCTTCGCACCGAAATCGAGGCCAGGGACGCTGGAAAACTGGACGCCGCGACTGACTACGCGGCAGCCGCCATTGCCGACAGACATGGCAGTGGCGAAGTTGCCGCCAAAATCCAGGCACATGTGATCATGGCTGCGGCCTGAATGGTGGAACGTCCACCCTGCGCAATGACCGCTGTCCCGTCCTCGACAAGACGGAAAGTGCGATCAGTGGTCAGGCCTCGGCCTTGATGGCCGCTATCCAACATGGCCGACGCGTTTGTCGTATGCCGCATTGACAAGCCAATGCATGAAACCTAAGCACAGGCACACAGGGCCGGGGGGCTTTGGCATGTCGAGGAGAGCTTCTTGAAAGGAATTATCCTTGCTGGAGGCAGTGGAACGCGTCTTTATCCACTAACATTAGCAGTCTCTAAGCAAATTCTTCCCATTTACGACAAGCCGATGATCTATTATCCGCTGAGCGTGCTGATGCTCGCGGGAATACGAGAGATTCTGATCATTTCGACGCCCCGTGATCTGCCGGCTTTTCGTGGTTTGCTCGGCGACGGGTCGGAGTTCGGGCTGGCCCTGTCTTACGCCGAGCAGCCGCAGCCCAATGGACTCGCGGAAGCCTTCATCATCGGCCGCGATTTCATCGGCAAGGACAGCGTGTCGATGATCCTGGGCGACAACATCTATTTTGGCGACGGGCTATCGCAGCTTTGCCGCGTCGCGGCGTCGCGCCAGAGGGGTGCCTCGGTGTTCGCCTACCATGTCGAGGATCCCGAACGCTATGGCGTGGTGTCTTTCGACAAGGCGACCGGAACCGCGCTGACGATCGAGGAAAAGCCGCAAAAGCCGAAGTCCAACTGGGCCGTCACCGGTCTCTATTTCTACGACAATGACGTCGTCGACATCGCCCCGACCATCCGTCCTTCGGCGCGCGGCGAGATCGAGATCACGGCGGTCAACAATGTCTATCTCGAGCGCGGCCAGCTCCATGTTCACCGGCTGGGACGGGGCTATGCCTGGCTCGACACCGGTACGCATGACAGCCTGCACGAAGCCTCGTCCTTCGTGCGCACGATCGAGCATCGCCAGGGCATCAAGGTCGCCTGTCCGGAGGAAATCGCCTTCGAACAGGGATGGCTGACGGCGGACATGGTGCTGGAGCGCGCAAGCCGGCTGGGAAAGAACGAGTACGCCGCCTATCTGCGCCGGCGCGTCGTCGATCTTTCGGAGGGTTAAGATGCTGGAGGTGAGATCCCTGGGCATCGACGGGGTGCTGGAAATCGTCCCGAAGCGCCATGGCGACGCACGCGGTTTCTTCATGGAAACCTACAATGCCGAGCGCTTTTCGCAGGCCGGCATCGACCTGACTTTCGTGCAGGACAACCATTCCTATTCCGCTGCCCCGGGCGTCCTGCGCGGGCTTCACTACCAGCTTGCGCCGCGTGCCCAGGACAAGCTGCTGCGCGTTATCCGCGGCAGCATTCTCGACATCGCTGTCGATATCCGCCGCGCCTCGAAAACCTTCGGAAAATGGGTCGCCCTCGAAGTGTCGGCCGAAAAAGGCAACCAGATCCTGGTGCCGAAGGGCTTCGCGCATGGCTTCGTCACGCTCGTGCCCGACACCGAGGTGCTGTACAAGGTGACCGACACCTATTCGCCCGAGCATGATCGGTCGATCCGTTTCGACGATCCCGCCATCGGCATAGAATGGCCGTCGCTGGCCGACGGGTTCCAGCTTTCGGACAAGGACCTCAAGGCGCCGACGCTGGCTACGGCCGAGGTGTTCGCCTGATGGAGCATGTGGGGCATAAGGACGGCGGGATGAATTTTCTGGTGACGGGCGGTGCCGGCTTCATCGGTTCGGCGGTATGCCGGCATCTGTGCGCCAATCCGGCCTACCGGGTGACCAATCTCGACAAGCTGACCTATGCGGGCAACCTGGCCTCGCTGCGGCCGATCGAGAATGCCCACAATTACAGCTTCGCCCAGGCCGATATCTGTGACGAAAGGGCGGTGCTCGACATACTGCGCCGCGACGATATCGACATCGTCATGAACCTCGCCGCCGAGAGCCATGTCGACCGCTCGATCGATGGACCGGGCGCCTTCATCGAGACCAACATCGTCGGCACCTACAAGATCCTCAATGCCGCGCTCGAATACTGGCGCGGCCTGTCCGATGACAGGAAAGGCCGCTTCCGCTTCCATCACGTCTCCACCGACGAGGTGTTCGGCGACCTGCCTTTCGACGGCGGCATGTTCGTCGAGGAGACGCCCTATGCGCCGTCCTCGCCCTATTCCGCCTCGAAAGCGGCTTCGGACCATCTGGTGCGCGCCTGGCACGAGACCTACGGCCTGCCGGTCGTGCTTTCCAACTGTTCGAACAATTACGGCCCCTATCATTTCCCCGAGAAGCTGATCCCGCTCGTCATCCTCAACGCGCTCGATGAAAAGCCGCTGCCGGTCTATGGCGCCGGCGCCAATGTGCGCGACTGGCTGTTCGTCGAGGATCACGCGCGCGCCCTGGAACTCGTCGCCACGAAGGGGCATCCGGGCGAGAGCTACAATGTCGGCGGCAATTCGGAACGCACCAACCTCGCCGTCGTCGAGACGATCTGCGACCTGCTCGACACCAGGCGTCCGCGCGCGGGCGGCAGGCGCTATCGCGAGCTGATCTCCTTTGTCACCGACCGTCCCGGCCACGACCGCCGCTACGCCATCGACGCCACCAAGATAAGCCGTGAACTCGGCTGGACGCCCAGGGAGAATTTCGACAGCGGCCTTGCCAGGACCGTGGACTGGTTCCTCGACAACAAATGGTGGTGGGGACCGATCCGCGAGCAGCGCTATGCCGGCGAAAGACTGGGCGAAGCGCGCAAGGTGGGCGCGTGAGGCTCCTCGTCACCGGACGCGACGGCCAGGTCGCGGCGAGCCTGCTCGAGGCCGGCCAGGCGCGCGCGGGCGTCGAGGTCGTTGCCATCGGCCGCCCGGAGCTCGACCTGGCAAGACCCGATACCGTCATCGATGCCATCACCGCCGCCAAGCCTGACATCGTCGTGTCGGCCGCCGCTTACACGGCCGTCGACCAGGCCGAGGACGAGCCCGATCTGGCCTTTGCGGTGAACGCGACCGGCGCGGGCAAGGTGGCCGAGGCCGCGGCGCGGCTCGGCGTTCCAATCATCCATCTTTCGACCGATTATGTCTTCGACGGCAGCGCTCCCCACGCCTATGTCGAGACCGACCCGACGGCGCCGCTCGGTGTCTACGGTGCCTCCAAGCTCGCCGGCGAGCAGGCGGTGGCCGCCGCCAATCCGCGCCACCTGATCCTGCGCACCGCCTGGGTCTACAGCCCGTTCGGAAAGAATTTCGTGAAAACCATGCTGAGGCTCGCCGCCGACCGCGACGAGATTTCGGTGGTATCAGATCAATGGGGAAATCCCACATCCGCACTGGATATCGCCGACGCGATCCTGCATGCGGCCGCCATGCTGCACCGCAACAACGACGTCGCCGCGTTCGGCACCCATCATCTGGCCGGCACGGGCGAGACCAACTGGAGCGGCTTTGCCCGTCATATCCTCGACACAAGCTTGAAGTCTGGTGGTCCCTGGGCGCGGGTACGGGATATCACGACGATGGACTACCCGACCAAGGCGCGCCGCCCCGCCAATTCCCGGCTATCGAGCGCGAAATTCGCGGGCGTTTTCGCATGGACGGCGCCGGACTGGCGGGAGTCGACGGAAGAGGTGGTGCGCGGGCTGGTGGCGGGCGAGACGAGACAGATATTGAGCGCATGAACAAGCACCCATCACCCGAAAATCTGCAAGGCGCGACGCCTGACCCGCAGCCGGCCGAAGGCAGGCCAGCAAAAGCCCGCGCCAAGGCGAAGCCGGCGGCTGCAAAAGACCCCGCGACGAAGCGCACCTGCATCATGGTGCTCGGCATGCACCGCTCGGGCACCAGCGCGCTGACAAGGGCGATCAGTCTGCTCGGCGCCGAACTGCCGAAAAACATGCTTGGCGCCAATCCCTCGAACCCGGCTGGGCATTGGGAGCCGGAGCGCCTTATCGAACTGCACGACCAGATGTTGGCCGAGGCAGGAAGTAGCTGGGATGATTGGCGCGCCTTTGACCCAAGCGATTTAGGCGCGGCGCGGCTGCGTTTTTACAAAGCCGAAATAGCCCGATTGATTGACGAGGAATATGGCAGTGCGCCGCTGTTCGTCCTCAAGGAGCCCCGTATCTCGCGCTTCGTACCGCTTTACGCGGACATACTGAAACGCATGCGCATCGACGTGCGGTACGTGCTGATCGAGCGCAATCCGCTGGCTGTGGTTGCTTCCTTGGCCAACAGGGACGGATTTACGACAGGTTTCAGCTCTCTTCTTTGGTTGCGCCATGAACTGGAGGCGGAGCGCGCCACCAGGAACTATCCCCGCATCTTTGTTTCTTATGAGGCCATGCTTGGCGATTGGCGTGCGCGAATCGAGGAGATCACCAACGTTCTTAAAATCGACTGGCCACGATCAGGCATCGAATGGCAGGCATTGTTGTCCACGCACTTCTCGGCGGACCATCAGCACTTCACGGCCAGCCCGGACCTTCTTGATGCTGATCCGCGCATCGCCGACTGGGTCAAGGAGGCGTACGGGGCGCTGACGGATCTTGGTAAGAGCGGCAATGACGAAGCGGCGATGGCGCGGCTTGATGCCGTACGAGTCGCGTTTGACCGTGCAAGCTCAATCTTTGGCGATGCATCCTTCCCTGAAATGAATGTGCGCATCAAAGCGATGTCAATGGTGCAAGCGGAAGCGCAAACGCTAGCGGATCAACTCTCTCTAGAAAATGAAAAGATGGGGGCCGAGGTCGAAAGGATGCGTGCGAAGGGCATCGCGTTGGAGGCCAAATTCTCAAGGGATCTGGGGAAGGCACTGCAAGAGTCTCAGAGGACGATGGATCGAGAAAATGTGGAAGCTGAAACCCGGCAAGCGGTAGTTGCCAAGCTGCGCGCTGATATCGTCGCAAGAGATTCTGAAATTGCGCAGAAAAACTTGATTATCTCGGATGAGCAAAACAAGTTGCTGCATGCAATTGAAACAATTTCAGAGATGAAGAAAAGCAGATCGTGGAAGCTGATGGCCCCGTTTCGTGTGGCAAAAACAGTGGGGCTTTCGGCCGAGCGGTTTGTCGTAGCGAGTGGCCTGCGTAAGATGAAAAGTGCCCGCTATTTGCTAAATCGTGTGATCGTTGTTTTGAGGGACGACGGGATCATTTCTGTTTTGGAGAGAACAAGAAAGTTTATCGCGAGAAGGCGGGATGCCAAGCGGTACCAAAAGACGGATATATCTGGAACTGTGTCTTCCTTTCATTTCACAAATGAAATTGGTGCAACAAACGCTAGACGACCTCTGCCCGAACGGGATATCGCGATTCGGATGCCGCTGGCCTGGGCATCAAAGGTCGTGCTGCCGAAGAATATCGCCGTTGTAGTTCACGCATTTTACGTGGAATTGTTCCCAGAAATTCTTACGGCGCTGGAAAACATTGAGGCAGACTTCAAACTGTACGTTTCAACAACAGATGAAGAAAAAAAGCAAATTATAAGCTCCATGTGCTCAAGTCGTGGAGTGAGCAACGTAGAAATTAGAGTTTTCGAAAACAAAGGAAGAGATGTCGCCCCAAAGATTGTTGGTTTTCGCGATATCTACGTTAAGCATGATTTTTTTCTTCACTTGCACACAAAAAAATCACCGCATCTGTCTGATCTAGAGAATTGGCGGTCTTATCTGATAGGTAATCTTATTGGGTCGAAGGACATTGTTCGATCTATTTTTTCACTTTTCATGTCTGACAAAAATGTTGGGATAATATACCCTCAGCACTTTGGCCCTGTTCGAGCTATGCTTAATTGGGGGTTCGACTTCGAAGCGGCAAAAACCCTTTTGCGGCGCGCCAAATGGGACCTTAGCAAGGACAGTGTCCTGGAGTTTCCTTCTGGCTCCATGTTTTGGGGGCGGTCGGCCGCCATCAGGCCTCTTCTAGATCTAGGGCTGACGTTCGACGATTTTCCCGAAGAGGACGGTCAAGTCGACGGTACTTTGGCGCATGCGATCGAGCGCAGCTATCTACATTTTGCGGAATGCGCCGGATTTCATTGGCTAAAGATTCAGAGTGGTATTGACTCTCCATCGGAGGCGCTTCTGGCGTTGAAGAAGCCAATCGACGTCAAGCTGCTGGAGAAAATTTATGTACCACTTTTTGATGAGCCAGGACGGTCCGAGTTTTCCCTGAGTAGAAGCTACGGCGAGCTTCGTCCTTTGAGGATGACGAAGTCGAGTAACGCGAAGCCCAGAATTAACTTGCTTCTGCCCACTATAGATCCGGTGTGGATTTTTGGCGGCATATCCACCGCCTTAAAGATATTCGAGGAAATATCGTCTAAATTGTCTGATTTTGACAAGAGGATCGTGGTCCTGGATTCTCCGGTAGAAAGAAATCATTTAGAGAATTTTCCAGAATATGCGCTGGATCCTTTAGGGGGCCATGCTGTAATTTTTGATGCTTTTGATCGAGCTCTCGGCCTGGATGTTCGTAGGGATGATATATTTGTATCGACGGCTTGGTGGTCCGAATATCTTCGGACTTCAATAGCAAGTTTTCAGAAAATGGCATTTGGGCACAGCTCGGGTGCGGTGTATTTCATACAAGATTACGAGTCGAATTTTGTCCAATGGTCCTCGAGGTGGGCGATTGCAGAGTCTACATATAATTTGGCTGAGAATGTTGTCGCTCTGGTGAATTCTGAGGAGCTGTCCTCGTTTATGAATCGCAGATTTGGGTGGACAGACCAGATCGTCGTTCCTTTCCGCATCAATGAGACGATCGAGCACAAAATTAGGCCTGTCCCCAAAGAGCGGATCATCCTGTGCTATGGGAGGCCCAGTGCGGCTAGAAATTGCTTTGAAATAATCGTTGACGGCCTGTCGCTATGGCAACAGCGAAATCCTACCAGTGCCAGCAAGTGGCAGGTAGTCTTCCTTGGGGAAGATTTTGAGATGGCAAAAGTGTGGCCGGTGCAAAATAGTGCCGTTCCTGGCAAGGTCAGCCTTGAAGAATATGCTGCATATCTAAGTCGAGCGAGTGTCGGGATATCTCTGATGATATCCCCGCATCCTAGCTACCCCCCGCTGGAAATGGCTCATGCCGGACTTATCACCATCTCCAATAATTATGATACAAAGAACATCTCCGCGAGAAGTCCGAACCTAATAGGGCTTGATCACGTAACGCCCGATGCGGTCGCGGCCGCACTTGAGAAGTGCGCCCAGGCAGCTGAAGAGAATGTCGGACGCGTGGTGAAGCGAAAAGAGATACAGGAAATCCCCCTTGTCGGAAGTAGATACGACGCTGCCGAGCTTGCAGGCAGATTGCGATCATCGCTATGAATGGAGTCAAAGTGGATACATTTAATTTTCGGGGGTACGAGATTCCCATTCATCTTTTGATGTTGACGGGCGGTGGCCCTGAGACATTCGAAGAAATATCGGATAAGCATTTTTTGTCTTTGAGGAAACATGTAGCTATCGAGCCAGATCAGAAGCTTCTTGAGATAGGTTGCGGTATTGGGCGCGATGCAATCCCACTCAGTTCGTTTTTGACTTCGGGGGCTTATATGGGGGTCGACATAATTCGACCGTCTATAGAGTGGTGTGCTGACCATATTTCCAAGCGGTCGCCAAATTGCGAATTTGTTCATTTTGACGTTAAGGATCAACTTCACAATCCTCATGGGACTATCACGACAAAAGAAATTTATCTCCCAGTATCAAACGAATCTGTGGATCGAATATTTCTATTCTCTGTTTTTACCCATATGTTTGAGGATGATATAATACACTATCTGAAAGAGTTCAAGAGGTCGATTAAGAAAGATGGCCTTGTCTATGCCACCACTTTCATATTCGATGATTTGATTTTGGATAAAGCACGAGAAACTAATTTGACGATATTTGATCTTCGTTTTGAGCACCAAATTTCGGACGGTTGCAGAATTAATAATCTGACTTTTCCACTTGGTGCGGTCGCCTACACATTGGATAAATGGTTGGAAATGATTAACATTGCGGGGTTCAGGCTGCGAACGTCTGTGATCCGTGGTGGTTGGTCCGGGGCTTTCGAAAATCGGCTTGATGGACAGGACGTCCTTGTGCTTGAGCCCTCATGAAGGCGAGCCGGTGGCTTTTAACTACGGTCGTTGACGCAAGATGTTCCCAAATTTACGCGGGTTGATATTCCCCCTCGTTCGCCGAGAAGTTACCGGCCGTTATCGTGGCTCCGCGTTCGGGTTGGCGTGGTCGCTGCTCAATCCGCTGTTCATGTTGGCTGTCTACACATTCGTCTTTGGTGTGGTGATGAAGTCGCGCTGGACTATTCCCGGTCAGCAAGGCGCCACTGATTCGACAGGAGAGTATGCGGTTGTCCTTTTCTGCGGATTGATCGTTTTCCAGTTCTTTGCGGAAGTGGTCTCGCTGGCACCCGGGTTGATCGTTGCTAACGCCAACTACGTCAAAAAGATCGTGTTTCCGATTCAGATCCTGCCCTTGGTTTCTGCGGGCGCGGCGTTGTTTCATGCAGCAGTCAGTCTGCTGGTGCTGCTGGTCTTCGCGTTTATCGTTTTTGGCTATATTCCGGCTACAGTCGTTTTGGCGCCATTGGTTTTCGCGCCACTGGTCGTCATGGTTCTCGGCATCGCCTGGATATTGGCGTCAATTGGCGTCTATTTCCGTGATATGAGCCAGATCGTAGCGCCTCTTGTGACCGCAACCATGTTCCTCTCGCCGGTTTTCTTCCAGAGGACCTCGCTGCCCATATGGCTACAGCCATGGCTCTCACTGAATCCGCTAGCGATTCCCGTCGAGAGTTTCCGTGACGTAGTGCTTTTTGATATAGAGCCGGATTGGTTGGCGCTTGGCAGCTATTTGCTCGCGGCGATTGCGGTCGCGTTTCTCGGCTATCAATTTTTCCAAAAGACACGCCGGGGATTTGCAGATGTCCTCTGACAAGATCGGTGCGTCGGACGTCGCTATTCGCGTGCGCGATGTGTCTAAACACTACGTCATGTTCAACCGCCCCGAGGATCGCTTCAAGCAGATGCTCGTGCCACGGTTGGAGCGGCTGATCGGGCGTCCGCCACGCCGTTATTTCCGGGATTTCGCCGCCCTATCCGGAGTCTCCTTTGAGATAGGACGCGGCGAAACTATCGGTATCATCGGCCGTAATGGCTCCGGCAAATCGACACTGCTGCAGATCATCTGTGGCACGCTGCAGCCAACCAGCGGCTCGGTCGAGGTCAATGGCCGCATCGCCGCGCTGCTGGAGCTTGGCGCTGGGTTCAATCCCGAATTCACCGGCCGCGAAAACGTCTTTCTCAATGCCTCGATCCTCGGCGTGCCGCGCAAGGAAATGGAATGGCGTTTCGACGATATCGCTCGTTTCGCCGATATAGGCCCCTTCATAGACCAGCCGGTGAAGACCTATTCGTCGGGTATGTATGTACGGTTGGCCTTCGCCACCGCAATCAATGTTGATCCCGACATCTTGGTGGTGGATGAGGCGCTCGCTGTGGGCGACGAGGCATTCCAGCGCAAATGTTTCGCCCGCATCGAGCAAATCAAGGATAAGGGCGGCACCATTCTTTTTGTCAGCCACGGTGCGTCGACCATCGTTCAGCTGTGCACGCGGGCGATGCTTATGGATGGAGGCGAACTTATCCTGGAAGGTCGGCCAAAAGCAGTGGTGGCGCAATATCAACGGTTGGTCAGCGCCAGCACGGAGGTGGCGACAGAAATTCGCACCGGGATTAAGGCGCTCCGTGCCGTTTCGCCGACCACCAGGGCAGCAGTTACTGACAATTTCGAAAACAAGCCTTCCGCCCCCGATCCTGAAAGGCCCGCCGCTTCGCCTGCCGGAGAAGCCTCCGATGCAGTCGTCGCTTTACCGATCGAGGCCGAACCGAGCGACACCGTCAGCCAGTATGCAGATTATCATGATCCCAACCTCAAGTCGAAGTCCGCAGTTTATCTCGAAGAACGGGGTGCCCGAATTCGAGACCTTCGCGTTCTGACTCTCAGTGGTGAGGGGGTGAATGTACTGCAAATGGGAAAGCGGTATGTCTTGGAATATACCGTGTTTTTTTCGTCCGATGCAAGCGAGGTCGGCTTTGAGTTTCTGTTCAAAAATGTGACAGGCTTAGTGTTGGCGGGCTCGGACACGCACAGAGTAAAAGGAGAAAGAACCAGATTCGTCAGATCTGGTTCTGAAATGACAATAAGTTTTACTTTTAACTGTGTCATGTTGCCGGGAGTATATCTCGCAAGTGCCGGTGTGCGAGGTTTGGTCAACGACGAGTTGCGTATGCTTCACAAAATTATCGAAGGCATTCTCATCCGTGTCGCCAACGAGCCAGACCTTGCAGCAATCGGCTACGCCAACTTGGACGTAACGCCGCAGGTGGCGGTGTCGTCAGCAGAACTTCCAGAGCGTTGAGTGTCTCGACGGCCCTGGATTTGGTGTGTTCGATAACATCTAGAAGCAGGTCACGTTTGCCCCCCTCAATGAGGTTCAAGGCAGCGCCCGTGACTTCATCCTCCTTCGCGTGCTCAATCCGATAGACAAATGGCCATCCAGAGGTGGAAAGGAGGTTTGTCAGCTTCCCACCTCCGCGAATCTGATCGATCGCGATGAAGGGAACCTCATTGCGCATCGCCAGAACTGCGCCATGAAAACGAGATGTGAGCACGAGATCACAAGACGAGTATAGAGCCTCAATTTCGACAGGTGCGCGACCAGAGCGGGTCAAGTGGTGCTCTATCTCAAGCGTTCTCACTTGATATTTTGTGGCCAAGCTGTCGAGCACCCGCGCCGTAAGAGCGCTAGTGCGATCGTGAAGTGAGCTCTGGGGTCCATACTCGCCTTGCTCGCCGCGGAGCACCAATCCGACAACAAGCGGTTCATTTGGTTCACGCGCTCGCTTTGGAGTGACCCGCGAAGGCGCGAGAATGGCGACGTCCTCAAAGCGCCGACCGCCTCCTTCTCTAGCCAACACGACGTCAAACGGCTGCACGTAGTTGATATGGTCTCGGCCAAAGAGGCTTATGCTGATCCCGATTTTGCTAATCGACGGAAATCGACGAATTATCGTCTCTACAATCGGATGATCTCTGATGACCGGACCGCAAACAAAAACCAACGTGGCGTAGTCGCCCTCGGCGATTTCGTCTAGCGCCACCCTTTCGCCGGAAATTTCAAACGCGGTACTCGCTGTTAGATGCCTGAAATTCAACCCCAACGCTTTCATACGGGCAGCAACACTCTGCACTGCGAATAGGTCGCCGATAGTTCCATTGTCTTTCAGCGATCCATACCAGCACAAAAGGATAGGCGGCGCTTTGGCCGCCGTGTCAGTGACTGTGGCGTGTCGGCCGCTCGGATGTGGGATGTAACGGCCGGATGGGTGCCTGCCGAAGTTGCAAAGAAATTGGTAGATGCTTCCTTCGCGAACGGCACTGTGGTCAACTTTGTGCGTAAGCTTCAAGATCGGAATCTTGGCAAGAGATACGATCTCTCTGTCTTCTTCTGAAATCGCGCCAAGCAATCGCGTCTCATAAGGTGCGAATATATGTGGGCCGCCGGCTGATATTTTCGGCACTTGGTCCCACAACACGCGAAATTTTCTGCTATTTTGATAAGCTTGGCCAAATAGGTGATGGAACCAGAAATAGTCCGGGTCAACTGCTCGGTTCTGCCAGTGTTGATGGACCAGCCGGCGCCATTCATAAGTTAGGTAGGAGGACTGGCTGGCAGCCAAAAACCATGAAGATAGCATTCGGGAAGGGGCAGGCCGCTCGAAGGCAAAGAAACCTTCTGACATGACGCTATCAAGCCACTCATCGAGAGGCTGCAGACAATAGCAGGTAGCGTCGACCCACACTCCGCCATATCTGCACAGAAGCTCGATACGCACGATATCACTATATGCCGCATCTGAAAGCGATCTGGAGAGAAGCGAATTTGGATCGCTAACATCGGGCAAAAAGTCGGCCAAATTCCCTTTGGCCAGGATTTGGATCGTCCAGCCGGGGTTCATTCTCTCCCAAGAGTTCACACATGCTTTCACGATCTGTGGCGCTGTTTCGATGCCTTGCAGCCACAGCATCCAGATAATTTTAGGTGGCATCGTTCATCCCGTTTGCGACACGCGGCCTTAGCCTGCCTTAGCAGCGTGCATCCCAGTCCTCAACCCCGACCACGCGCAGTGCACGTTCCTCATTCTCTGCGATCCGATAGGCAATACACAGACAATGACTTGCGTGGGAATGCCAACCCAAAAAAAAACATCTGGCTATGCCCCGCGGCCCGCAGTATGCGATACAGCAGGCGGGGGCCGGAAATGCTACTTGGAAGTGTGACGGTCACGAATGGTTCTCGTGCTGACACTTTGCGGGTAGTCATGCCGACAGCCTGGAGTTTAGTACTGCCTAATGAATACTTCCCTGGAAGCTGTGTTCGGGCTCAGGCCACAGGTGCGGCGCGCCTTCATCATGGTCCAGGACGTGGTCATGGTCCTGGTCGCCGTGGCGCTCAGCCTTGTCCTGTCGCGGTCGGATCTTTCGTTCGGCGCGCTCTCCACGGAGGGCCTTGTCACCTGGGCCGGCATCGTTCTCATCAGCCATCTTCTGTTCAGATATTGCGGCCTCTACACCACGGTCTGGCGGTTCGCCTCGACGCCTGATTTCTTCAACATCCTGAAGAGCTGCGCGATCCTGACATTCGTGCTTTACGCCGTCTCGCTGGTCGTGCGCTTCTTCCAGCCTGTCGCGGGCCTCAACGAGCGCCAGTTCATCGTCTTTTTGCTCGTCTCCTTCACCATCATCTCGGCGCCCCGGCTGTTCTACCGCTTTCTGCGTGACGGCGCGAGCTGGGGTGTTCTGAACGGCAAGGCCGACACGGCGCGCGCCAAACAGGCCCTGTTCGTCGGGAGGCTGAGCGAGGCCGACCTGATCATTCGTTTCACGCGCACGGCGCAGCCCGCCGACCATTCCATCGTCGGCATCATGGCCACCGAGCACGGCGCACCGCTCGGCACGCGCATTCAAGGGGTTCCCGTGGTGGCGACCCGGCCGCGCCTGATCGATGTGCTGGAGGATTATGCGACCGGCACCAAGAGCCTCGATCTCCTGATCTTCGGCAGCGGCGCCGAGCATGAGATCGAGGAATATTCGGAGCTTGTCCGCGTCGCGCGTCACGGCGACATCGGGGTCGTGCAGTTCGCGGGGCTTTCGCAGCTGGGCCAGGAGGGAAAGCTCGTTCTCGATGCCGTCGAGATGGAGACGATCCTGCGCCGCCCGACGGTGGCGTCCGACATCGAGCGCATCGGCGCCTTCGTCGGCGGCAAGCGCGTCCTGGTCACGGGAGGCGCCGGCTCCATCGGCCGAACGCTGGTCAAGCGGTCGCTGGAGCTTGGGGCCGACGCCGTGCTGGTCGCCGACAATTCCGAATTCGGCATCTTTCAGTTGAGCCAGTATATCGACGAGAAGCACCATGACCGCCTCAAGGTCCGCATCGTCGATGTCGCGGACCGGCGCCAGATGACGCGTGTCGTCACCGAGTTCAAACCCGACATCCTCTTCCATGCCGCCGCGTTGAAGCACGTTCCGCTGCTGGAGGAGAACTGGGAATCGGCCATCCAGACCAATGTCTTCGGCACGCTTGTCTGCGCCGAAGTCGCCGCCAGGTGCGGCGTGGCGCAATTCGTCATGGTCTCGAGCGACAAGGCCGTCGATCCGACGTCCGTGCTTGGCATGACCAAGCGAGCCGCCGAACAGATCGTCAGCGCCTTGCATGGGACACCGGCCGGCGAGCCGGGCGGGCGCCGCCCCGCCACCAAGTTCATCGCGGTGCGCTTCGGCAACGTCTTCGGCAGCAATGGCTCGGTGGCGACCATATTCCAGGCCCAGATCGAGGCCGGCGGGCCGGTCACCATAACCGACCGGCGCATGACGCGCTATTTCATGACGGTCGCCGAGGCCGTCGATCTCGTCATCATGTCGGCCGCCGATGCCGCGTCGCGGCCGGCCGGCCAGGACTACGCCGTCTACATGCTCGACATGGGCAAGCCCGTGCCGATCCTCGAAGTGGCCGAAACGATGATCCGCATGGCGGGAAAAAGCCCCTATACGGACATCCCGATCCGCTTCACGGGCATCCGGCCGGGTGAAAAGCTGCACGAGACCCTTCACGGCGAAGACGAGGAACTGGTCGAGCTCAGCATCGCCAAGATTTTTGGCCTGAGCACCGATGTCGCGCAGTGGTCGGATGTCCAGGCAGCGCTTGCAGCGCTGCAGCAATCCATGAAGAGCCAGGACAAGGCGGCCTCGCTCACCATCCTGGCCGATCTCGACCGCACGACGAAGACAAGGGCGAACGCGCAGCACGACGCGGTCCCGAAGACGGCCGGGCAGGCGAGCTAAAGCAATTCCAGGAAAAGTGCGCAGCGGTTTTCCGTCCGGAATTGCGTGAAGGCAAAGATGAGCAATTCCAGGAAAAGTGCGCAGCGGTTTCCTCGCGCGGCAAGGCGTTTGACATCGGTGGATAAGACAGATCTGCGTATTGCCGTCCTGATGGCCACGAAGGATGGCGCCGCCTTCATCGACGAGCAGCTGCGGTCGCTGTTCGCGCAGTCGCATCCTCTGATCGACCTTTGGATATCCGACGACGGCTCCGTCGATGGCACGGTTGCCATCATCGAAGCCTGGAAGCCCCGTTGGACAAAAGGCCGGATAAATCTCGTGGAAGGGCCGCGGCAGGGCTTTGCCGCCAATTTCCGGTCGATGATCCTCGACCCGCGCATCGATGCGGATTGCTACGCCTTCAGCGACCAGGACGATGTCTGGGAGCCCGACAGGCTGGAAAGCGCCCTTGGCTGGATGCAGCCATTTGACGCGGCGCAACCGCTGATGTCCTGCTCGCGAACCGCGACCATGACCGAAACCGGGAGTCTGGTCGGCCATTCGCCGCTGTTCAGCCGTCCGCCGTCCTTCCGCAACGCGCTCGTCCAGAGCATTGCCGGCGGCAACACCATCCTGCTCAACCGCGCCGCGCGCGATCTGTTGGCCAGGGCCTCCACCCGCACCGGTTTCGTCAGCCACGATTGGTGGGCCTATCTGATTGTCACTGGTGCCGGCGGTGTCGTCCGCTACGATCCGCGGCCACTGGTACGCTACCGCCAGCATGCGGCGAATCTGGTCGGCGCCAATGTATCGTGGCGGGCACGGATCTCGCGGCTCGGCCGCCTGTTCAAGGGCCAGTTCGCGGACTGGACCGATCTCAATCTTGCCGGCCTCGCCGTCAATCGCGATCTCCTTACGAAGGACGCGCTGGCATGCCTCGACCTGTTCGCGAACGGTCGGCAAGGTAGCCTTTTCCAACGCCTGGGCGCGCTGCGCAAAAGCCGCGTCTATCGACAGACTTTTGCCGGGAGCCTTGGGCTCTATCTCGCCTTTGTGCTGGGTCGTATCTGAATATCGGGAGACCGCTTGGCGCGCTTGGTCAGCAAGGCGACCTCATGCTACGTCGACCGGATTGATGGGCTCGCTCGCGGTTGCCGCGTGAAGCCCTGGCAGGGAGCCCATCGGCCACTCATGACGACAGCCAAGAAAATCTTCGATCTCGCCGGTGCGGCTGTGCTGCTGGTGGCAACCTCTCCCATCCTGTTGCTCGCCATTCTTGCCGTCCGCGCATCATCGCCCGGTCCGGTGATTTTTTCCCAAACGCGGATTGGCCGCGAAGGCGCGCTTTTTCGCTGCCACAAATTAAGGACGATGTACCAGGGAACGCCATCCTTGCCCTCGCATGAAACCCCCGCGAGCGCCGTGACATCGGTTGGAAAGAGCTTGCGGAAATTCAAGCTCGACGAGTTGCCGCAGCTCTGGAACGTCCTTTGCGGCGAAATGAGCCTGGTCGGGCCGCGTCCCTGCCTGCCGACCCAGACGGAACTGATCGAATGCCGCAGGCGGCTGGGGGTTTTGCAGGCTCTGCCCGGAATGACGGGCTTGGCCCAGATCAGGGGCATCGACATGTCGAACCCGCGACTTCTGGCCGACACCGATGCCATCTATCTCAGGACCGCCTCGTTCTGGCTCGACCTTCGCATCCTGTTTGGGACACTCTATCGCGGCTGAGCAGGCCATGCTCCGGAAGCAGAAACCGGTCCTCGGATCAGGGTCAAACAGGAAGCCGGGGCCTTCGGAGCCGCGCCATCTCGGCCAGCCGCTCCAATGTCTCGGTTTCAGGCGCCCAGCCTTCCGAGGCAAGGAGCGAAGGGTCGCATATCTGGGTCGCGGTCAGGCTGTCCCAGAACGTCCGCTTGCCGAGCAGTATGGCGGCCGCCCGCATCGGTCCGGCCGGCATTGTCACCAGGCGCTTCGGTCTGCCGAAACCGCGGCGAAAGGCACCGATGATGGCAGCGACGGAAACCGGCGGCACGTCGCTGGCGGTATAGATCGGACGAAGCGGCTGCGAATGGCAAAGCAGATGCCACACCGCCCCCGCCGCCGATTGCGATGACAGCAGCGAGCGGTTTGCCGTCAGCGCGCCTGTCGGCATCGGCAGAGCCGTATCGGCGAGCCGCATCAGCGTCGCTAGGTTCCCTTTCATGCCGATCCCGTAGACCGGAGGCAGCCGCAATATGGCGGCGTCGGCACGGCCGTGCGAGGCATAGGCGCCCAATACGGCAATTTCTGCTTCGCGTTTCGAGCGCCCGTAGGCGTCCTGCGGTTCGGGGACTGTGTCTTCGTCGATCGTTGCGCTGGCACGCGCACCGATCACGGCCCGGATCGAGGAAAGATGGATGAACCGTCCGCTTGCCTGCGCGGCGGCGGCATGCGCCAGGCGCGCGCTCAATTGCGCATTGGCTGCCAGAAAGTCGCCTTCGGTGGCGTTGCCCTGGTCATTGTTCAGACCCGCGCAATGGACGATATCCGTAACATCCCTGGTCAGCGCCAGGAAAGCCGGGGCAGGTGCATCGAACGCCGGCATCGGCATGGCGTCGGAGCCCGCATCAAGTCTCTCCGGCTGGCGGGAGGCGAGGCGAAGCTCGACACCGGCCTGACGAAGCCGATGGACCACCTGGCGGCCGATGAAGCCCGTCGCGCCCGTAACCAGGACTTTCATTGTCTTGCCCGCACCGGTTACTGGACGACTGGCGGGGGGGCCAGGCTTTCCACCGCTGGTGGAAGGGCTTGCCTTTCCACCAGCGGTGGAAGGGCTTGGTCTTCCACCAACGCAGCTTGGCGGCCACAGGCAAGATATGTTCCCGACACCAGGAAGATCATAAAAACCGAGTCCAGAATGTCATGGCCGATCAGGATGCCCGTCATTCCGGCGGTCAGATAGGTGATCACGAGGGCGACGATCATGGTGGCGCCGAACCGCTCAACCGGATCGGCGCTGTCGCGAAGGACCCGGGCGGCATTTCTGGCGGCAACCACGAAGATCGCCGCCAGCGTCACCGCACCCAGGATTCCCGCTTGCACCAAGGCGGTCAGGAAGCCGTTGTGGAAATGATTGAAACCTTCATCCATCCCGAACTGATCCTGAAAACCCTGCTTGATCAAGAGCCGGGTGGCACCCACGCCATGTCCGAAAAATGGCATCTCCCGAAATGCCTTCAGCCCGATATCCCAAAGGGCGACGCGCGATCCCAAAGCTGTCGTGTGGTCACCATGGGTCAGCGCATCCCAGTCCGAGTGCAGAAATGCGACACGCCCCGCTATCGTCTGGGACCCGAAAACCGCGATCGTGGCTGCGATCGCGGCCAGCAGCAAAAGCACGCGAACGGCATTTCTCCCTCTCAGCTTCTGCTGGTTGATCAGCAGAACGGCGATACCGGTAATCAGCAGTGCCAGCCAGACGATGCGGGTACCGGAGTAGATGATGGCGATCGTTCCGCCGAGTGCAGCGCAGATAAGGGCGATCCTGTATCTCTCTATGCCAGACAGGGCAGCGGCCACGCAGGTCACCACTGCAAGGCAGAGGACCTCAGCGAACACGATCGCATTCCCGGCCCCGCCCTCGGCGCGTATGCCAAGCCGATATTGCTGATAGACCGCCAGCAGCAGCGCTCCAAAACAGGCAGCCATGCTGGCCACCACAATGATGCGGACGAGCGTTGTCTTTTGCGTAATGCTCCAGGTCGAATAGGAGATGGGAAAAAACAGAAAGGTGATCAGCGGAACAAGATGCCGCGCGTCCGTGACGATCGCGTGGTTGACGAGGGACGCCAGGACGTTGCTTGCGCAATAGGCACAGATCGCGATCGTCAGCGCCATCATCGCCCGGTCGACATTGAAGCGTCTTCTCTTCAAGGCGATCAACAGGACGGACCACAGGCCACCGCCATTGAACACGAAGCTGACCACCGACCCCAGGACCGGGGGAGAAAAGAAACAGAGAATGGAGAAGTAGATATTGATCCGCGAAGGCGTGAACTGCTGCCTTATGAATGAAAGCCGGTTCAATTTTCGGACCTGCTATTCTTGAGAAATTTTATGCGGCACATCATGTTTGGTGAAACCGAATGTGCTCGCTTCGAAATTGCCCATGCTCCATCACGCACTTGCCCGCTCTCGAAAAGCGTATAGCGGCTGGGTCGCTGTTTCGATAGTGCGCCCGGATCGATCGCCGCCGAAATCCGGCAGTTGGGGACCGTTGACTCCTGCAGCGTCCCCGCACAACTCTCTCACAGGCAATATTTTTCCTGCCTTTTCCCGACCGGAGGCCGTACAAGCAGAAATTTCCGGGTTTTGCCACAAGCATGGAAAATTCATTCCCGAACGAACCGCTGCCGGGCTCCTCCTGCATTGTTCTGGGCCGTTACGATCTGCTAGAACGCCCGCACGAAACACTTTGTCCAGAAGCGAAGCTTGAACCGGGCGTAAAAGGCTCGATGTTTTGACGTAGGATCTTCTGTTGCAAGGCACGAGAGAACGCTCACGGTCCATGATATCAGCGCTTACGCATCTGCAGCGGCTTGAAGCCGAGTCCATCCACATATTCCGCGAGGTCGCGGCTGCCTTCACCAAGCCGGTCATGCTTTATTCCGTCGGCAAGGATTCGTCGGTGCTGATGCATCTGGCGATGAAGGCGTTCTATCCGGCCAAGCCGCCATTCCCCTTTCTTCACGTCGACACCACCTGGAAATTTCGCGAGATGATCGCATTTCGCGATCAGATGGCCCAGAAGCTGGGTTTTGACCTTCTGGTTCATGTCAACGAAGACGGCGTGCGCGACAACATCAATCCGTTCGATCACGGTTCGAACACCCACACCCATGTGATGAAGACCGTGGCGTTGCGCCAGGCGCTCGACAAATACGGCTTCGATGCCGCCTTTGGCGGCGCCCGTCGCGACGAGGAAAAGTCGCGCGCCAAGGAGCGCATCTTCTCCTTCCGCAATGCCCAGCATGTGTGGGATCCGAAGAACCAGCGGCCCGAAATGTGGAAGATTTTCAACACGCGTATCGCGCAGGGTGAATCGATCCGCGTCTTTCCCTTGTCGAATTGGACCGAGCTCGACATCTGGCAGTACATTCTGCAGGAAAACATTCCGATCGTGCCGCTCTATTTCGCCAAGCGGCGGCCAGTCGTCGAACGCAATGGCATGTTGATCCTCAAGGACGATGATCGCATGAAGCTGCTCCCGGGCGAGGTCGTGGAGGACCGCCTGGTGCGGTTCCGTACGCTTGGCTGTTATCCGCTGACCGGCGCCATCGAATCCGACGCCGACACACTCGAAGCCATCGTTGGCGAGATGCTGACGGCACGCACGTCCGAACGGCAGGGTCGGCTGATCGACCGCGATGAAGCCGGTTCGATGGAGAAGAAGAAGCGCGAGGGGTATTTCTGACCATGCGCCACATCATGGCAAAGAGCCTCGCTCCAACGGACGGCGTCCGCGACTATCTGGCCGCGCAAGAGAAGAAGTCGCTGCTGCGCTTCCTGACCTGCGGTTCGGTCGATGATGGTAAGTCGACGTTGATCGGTCGGCTGTTGTCCGACACCAAGCAGATTTTCGAGGACCAGCTCGCCGCGCTCGAACGCGATTCGCGAAAGCACGGCACGACGGGCGACGACATCGACTTCGCGCTGC
>NZ_SRUZ01000059.1 GCF_004791165.1 Mesorhizobium sp. M8A.F.Ca.ET.218.01.1.1
CCGCATTGGCGCGGCTGTCGCCGAGCTCCAGCTCGCGCAGCGCCTTGTCCGCCTGCGTGCCCGACCAGACGTCGCGTATCACCGGCTCGGCCAGGAACAGCTGGTAATAGATGTCGACCAGCTCTGAAAACGCGCTTTTGAAGCCTTCGGCATCACCGACGTCCTTCAGCGCCGCCGAAATACAGGCCTGGCTTTCCGCCGTGTAGCGCTCGGCCAGCGCCCAGACGATCGCCCGCTTGTCCGGAAAGAACTGGTAGAGCGAGCCGATCGAAACCCCCGCCCTTTCCGCCACCTCTCCCATGCGCATGGCATCGCTGCCTTGCTCGGCAATCAGTGCCGAGGCGGCGGCCAGCATTCGCTCCACGCGCTCGCGGCTGCGTTACTGCGTCGGTG
>NZ_SRUZ01000060.1 GCF_004791165.1 Mesorhizobium sp. M8A.F.Ca.ET.218.01.1.1
CGTTCGGGCCGATCCATGTTTCCCACATGATGCGAGCAAAGCCGCGCGGGTCTTCGGCGACCGCCTCAGCGCCACGGTCGACCGACATGAACCATTGATACCACCAGGCGCGCGATTGCCTGAACGGCGGCACCGGAAAGGCGCCGCGAGGCGAATAGCCCAGAGAAAGCGCAGTTACGCTTTCCAGTCGTTCGGGAACGACCGCCGCAAGGGCATAGGCAACGCGCGCGCCCCAATCATGCCCAATGACCGAGAAACGCTCGATCTTCAGCGCATCCATCAGATCGAGCGCATCTTGCGCGAGAGCCTCTGTTCGGCCGTCGCGGTGGGTCGAAGGCGACAGGAAACGAGTTTGTCCGAAGCCTCGAAGCCAGGGCATGATCGTCCGCA
>NZ_SRUZ01000061.1 GCF_004791165.1 Mesorhizobium sp. M8A.F.Ca.ET.218.01.1.1
CGCCACCTTGCCGGCGTGGATGGAGTCCTGACCGAGGCCCGGCCCCACAGTGCGCTCTTCGATGACCGTCAGCGTTGCCGGCAGCGCGCCGGCGCGCAGCAGCACCGCTAGGTCATTGGCGCTCTGCGGCGTGAAATTGCCGGAAATCTGGCCGGTGCCGCCGAGGATCGGCTCGCGGATCTGCGGCGCCGAAATCACCTGGTTGTCGAGGATGATGGCAAACAGTTTGCCGACATTCTGCGCCGTCGCCTGGCCGAAGCGGGTCGCGCCCTTGGAATCGAAACGGAAGGAAACGACCGGCTCGTTGGTCTGCGAATTGTAGGTCGCCTGCGCATCGACCAGATTCTCACCGGAAACGATGACGCGGTTCTCGATCAGGTACGGAACCGG
>NZ_SRUZ01000062.1 GCF_004791165.1 Mesorhizobium sp. M8A.F.Ca.ET.218.01.1.1
TTTCGATCGCAGTGGAGCGCCGGATGATGCTGGTGAGCACGCTTTCATGCTCGGCGTCGAGGTGCTGAATGACCACATAGGCAAAGCCGCTATCTGCCGGCACCTGTGGAAGAACCTTTGCAGGGCTGCGATGCCGCCCGCCGATGCGCCAATGCCGATAATTGGGAAGGGAGCGGCCGGCTTTGCGGCTTCGCGCGCGCTAGCCCTCGCTCTCTGTGTGCTTGCCTTCTTCGCCGCCCGCGCCATTGCCGCTTAACCGTGCTCGCCTGCTCTCAAGGATGCGCTCGATAACGGCGGCATCCGCTTCATATTCCTTCGCCCGCGCGCCGAACTGACTGGCAAGCTCGGCGCGATGCCGCATCTTCTCCCGCTCGGCCATGCGCCGGGCA
>NZ_SRUZ01000063.1 GCF_004791165.1 Mesorhizobium sp. M8A.F.Ca.ET.218.01.1.1
GACTAGCGCAAAATCGCTCTGCCGTGGAGCCTTTGTCAAGAAGAATTTCGATGAGTGATTCTGCCGGAAATTTTCGGCTATCGCAGTGGCTGCGCCTTTGTGCATCACATAGCGTCAGTTTCCTGCCGAGTGCGCAATTGCTGGCACTGTTCCGTTGTATGAACCTCTATACCGGTGAGCGGAAAACCTACATGGCGAGCTTACCGGGGCAGGCGCGGGACGCAGGTTGCAAGCGCTCTGTACTCATCGCAATTCGGAGATAGTTGGGGAGAGGAAATGCGTAGTCGGACTCTGTTACTGGCCGCCGCCATATGCGGCATGATGTCTGCCACGGCCCAAGCGGAAGAAAAGTCCATTGAGGTCATTCACCATTGGGTGTCCGACAGCG
>NZ_SRUZ01000064.1 GCF_004791165.1 Mesorhizobium sp. M8A.F.Ca.ET.218.01.1.1
ATCGAGCTACCGGCCTATGAACTCCGTGAAAGGAGTTCGCTATGACCACTCTGAAGGACCTCACCCCGAAATTCCGCAATGTGCGGCTGCTGCTCGCCCGCGAGAAAGGTCATCCGGAAGGCGACCGCGAAGAGGGCTATGACGTGCTCGCTCCATTGACCGGCGAAGGCCGGATCGACGCGCAAGAGTGGAAGTCGCACAGGGCCTCCTGTCGCGTACGCCGGTTTCGCACGGGCGAGGAAGATCTGATCGGGAGACTGAGGCGCAAGCCCGGCGGACAATGGTATTTCGACCACGCCGAAGGCGATCGCGACGACGAAATAGGCTTTCATCTCGGCGACGAGCGGTTCGTGACCGGCGAATATGTATCGATCGCGCGCAACGGCGC
>NZ_SRUZ01000065.1 GCF_004791165.1 Mesorhizobium sp. M8A.F.Ca.ET.218.01.1.1
GTCACAGGTCTTCCGGCAGGAATGCGGGGCAGCAAATCCTCAAGCAGGCCGACACGCTGTTCCATTGGAAAGCTCAACAGCGGCACCGCACTTATCACACAGTCGAATTGCTCCCCGCGCCGCTCGGCAAGCACTTCCTCCAACGCGAACGCATCGCCCAATCGAAAATCCACGCCCGGAAAGGCTCGCGTCAGGCGCTCATAGAAATCCTTGGAATACTCGACCGAAACCAGTTGTTGCGGCTTGATGCCTCTTTCCAGGATTGCCTTGGTAATGACGCCGGTTCCGGCGCCAAGTTCAAGAACCGGCAATCCGGATGCCGGATCGATGACGCTTGCCATACGACGCGCGGCATGAACGGACGTTGGCATCAGCGCGCCCACTCGT
>NZ_SRUZ01000066.1 GCF_004791165.1 Mesorhizobium sp. M8A.F.Ca.ET.218.01.1.1
CGACCGCCGAAGGGGTCGAAACCGAGGACCAGTATCGTCTCGTCAGGGAGAACGGTTGCACGGACGTGCAGGGATGGCTGTTCGGACGCCCGATGCCGGCATCCGAGCTCTGCACGCTCTTTGAACAATCAAGCGCCCTGACGGCCTAGACGAGGCAATTCTTGTGGACTGGGGAACAAAAGGCCCGCCGAAGTCCTCGGCACCGGCAGGCTCAGAGATGTTGCCAAATCGCCTTGAGCGGCGAGCCGATCGCCAGCTCGATTCTCCGCAATTGGTCGGCACCAAGCGACGTCGCGCCAGGATTGACGACCGTAAGAGCGCACGTGCCGAACGCAGCGGGCCATCCGTAGCTGAGATCGTTGAGCGATGTGGACTTGCCGCAACA
>NZ_SRUZ01000067.1 GCF_004791165.1 Mesorhizobium sp. M8A.F.Ca.ET.218.01.1.1
GTCGTTGCCCCAGAACCCGTCACGCCGCTCACCGCGGCGCCGTCGGCACCCTTGGTGTCGGCGCCGGCCGCATTGCCGTCGCTGCCGACGCCGGTAATCACGTTGCCGCTCGCCGTGCCGCCTTCCGTGACACTGTCCGTGTCGGCAACCGCCGTCGGCACGTCATCTGTAACATTGACCTGAACCGTCGCGCTCGCCTGGTCTCCGTCCGAATCGGTAGCGACCACATTGATGCCGGTCAGGTTGATGACATTCTGTCCACCCGCGTCGGGATGCGGGAAATTGTCGAGCAGCGTCACATTGACTGTCGCCGAGCCGTTGGTGCCAGCCAGGATTGGCAGCGACGATGCGACCAGGTCGATATGGATGGCGTCGATGCCGTTG
>NZ_SRUZ01000068.1 GCF_004791165.1 Mesorhizobium sp. M8A.F.Ca.ET.218.01.1.1
CGAGCACGCGATACGTCAAGACGCGGAAGCACCTTTTCCCCGAAACGGAAGGCTTCTTCCAGCAATGGCATGCCGGAAAGGATAAAGGTGTTCACGCCCGCCTTCTTATAGGCCTCCAGCGTGCGGATGACAGTATCGGGCGAGCCGACGATAGCTGTTCCCGGACCTGGACGAACGAGACCGATGCCGGCCCAGAGATTTGGCGCTATTTCAAGATCGCGCAGGTTCTCCGGCTTCTGGCCGCCATGCATCGCCGTCATGCGCTGCTGGCCGACGGAATCGGTCTTGCCGACGAAGCGCTGGTTGGCGGCAATCGCTGCCTCATCCATGCGCCCGTAGAGATCGGCGGCGGCGGCCCAGGCCTCTTCATCCGTATCGCGCAC
>NZ_SRUZ01000006.1 GCF_004791165.1 Mesorhizobium sp. M8A.F.Ca.ET.218.01.1.1
GCCAGCCAGCCTGTTGCCCAGGAAAGCCTCCGCCAAGCTCAACTGACCCGTCTGCTTCACCGCCATTGCGATTCCCTCCGAGCTTTCATCTCAGAGAATCACAACCAGCCAATTACGCAACAGGTCCACAAGGGGAGAAGGGAAGCCCGCGCCCCTCATCCGCCCTTCGGGCACCTTCTCCCCGTAAGCGGGGAGAAGGCATAATGCCCCACGCCAAAAAAACCGACCTCCTTCGCGACAACGAACTCATCTACGGGCGTCTGCTCCCCGTCGACGAAGCCCATCTCATCCAGCGCTACAACAAGGCGCTGGCCGCTTTCGGCCTCAAGCCCACCAAGCTGAAGAGCTTCCAGATCGACCGCACCGGCTTTTCTCCCGAAGTGGCCGAGGAGTGTGGCGACTACGACTATCTCGACCCCAATGAGGTCAACCGCCGCTTCATCATCCTGACGCCGTCGCAGATCGACCTGCCGGTGGTGCACACCGCCTTCTCCAACACCTCGCAGCTGATGTTCGAGTTCATGTCCAGGAACCAGCGCGCCATCGACGCGCTGACCATCAAGGACGTCATCTACGGCGAGATCGAGGATTCCGTTCCCAAGGTCAACGACATCGAGGATCTGCTGTCGATCAACCAGGTCGAGTTCAAGGTGCTGTCGGCGGAAGACGTGCTGGGCAAGGCCGCGGAACTCGGCAAGCTCGTCGACCGGCTGAAGCAGGAGCCCGACGCCTGGCGCGACAATGCCATGCTGACCCGCATGGTCGAACTCGCCAAGGTCTGCGGCGACATCCGCGAGAACGCGCTGGTGCCGGACCAGGTGATCTTCCGCCACAACGCCTACTGGACCAGCCATTTCGGCGGGCTCTACGTGTTCGTCGATCCCGACATGACGACGGTGATCAGCGATCCGGCCGCTCCTGGCTTCCGCCGCTCGCGGCCCTGGCAGGTGAGCTATCTCTCGATCAAGGATGCCGACAAGGTGTTCAAATTCCTGGCAGCCACCGGCCGTATCGAACTGCCGCGCGCCTCCTGGATCGAGGCCTCGGGCTACCTTGAGCATCGCGCCGAAATGGTGGTGCGCGCGCTGATCCGCGACGCCGAGCCGGACCGCAATTTGACCGATGTCGACAAGGTCTGGCTGCAGACCTGGATCCAGAGCCACGCCGACCTGATCACCAAGGACGGCAATTTTCCCTTTCTCAACGCCGCCAAGCGCGAGATCGCGCAGCTCGGCCACCTCAAGATCGAGGATGTCTTCCCCGAGCAGCGCTTCCTGGTGGTCCGCGCCAAACCGGACCACCCCGACGCCTGGCTGACCAACCGGCTGATCTCGGATTTCGTGCCGTCGGACTTCGTCTCGCGCTACATCTTCAACAAGGACGGCTTCTACAAGGACTATGACGGCTTCAGCGACGCCTGGCGATCGCATGTTGTGGACGTTCTGAAAACCACATATTTGAAGGACAAGGTGGCGTTTCGCACACGCCTCTACGGCCTGACCGACTAGAACGAAATGAACCGTCATTCCGTTCTAACTTGTTGTTTTGGTGCATGATGTTATCCAAAAAGTCAGCAACTTTTTGGCATCATGTTGAGGGGGTGACATCGCCATGCTCGATCCGATCGTGAACTTCTTCACCGGGATTTTCCAGTGGATCGGCCGCGGCATCGGTCTTTTGATCGGCGTGATCCTGTGGCCGTTCATGTGGGCCGGGCGCTGGTACGGTCAGCGCGGCTGGATCCTGAAGGCGATAGTCGGCCTGGCCCTTTTGGTGCTGATCGGTCTCTACGCCAACTTCTTCTACGCCACCCAGTGGTGGAACAATTTCAACCCGAACTACCCGGACACCTATACGTTCGAGAAGCGCAATGTTTCGGCCGGTGAGCAGGTGGCCGCCGGGACCGGCACGGACACGGCCAAGACTTGCGGCAACTCCGGCATCGCCCAAGTAGCGGCGGACCTGACGGACTTCAACGTCAACCAGAATGCCTGGATTTCTTCGATGATCCTCTACAAGCTCGGCCTGTTCGGCATCGACTGGGACAACACCCCGTGGATGGACAACAAGGCCTCTTTCCAGCGCGGCATCAACCAGGCGGTGCGGCGCACGGCGACCGAGCTTGCCGATAATCTCGGCCGCGTCCGCACGACCTCGCAGATCGACGCCGACCTGCAGGACGCGCGCGGCAATCTGCAGTTCGACGAATACACCTGGTATTTCGGCGTGAGCCCGTTCGGGCCGAAGACGCCGACACCGAGCTACTATCGCGACGCGGTGCGCAAGCTGCGTTCGTTCAATGCCCGGCTCGCCACCTGTCAGGCCACTTTCGATGCCCGCGCCGACAATCTGAAGCAGTATATCGACCGCATCGCCAGTGACATCGGCTCGACTTCCGCCATCCTCAAGGAGCGCGCCGAGAACCACAACAATGGCTGGTTCGACACCCGCGCCGACGACCGCTACTGGTTCGCCTATGGCCAGCTCTATGCCTATTACGGCCTGATGAAAGGCGCCCAGGCCGATTTCGAGGACGTCCTCAAGGAAAAGCACCTGCAGAGCCTCTGGGATACGATGGACGCGCAGTTCGTGTCGGCCCTGCGTATCCAGCCCTTCATCATCGCCAACGGTCGCGAGGACGGCTGGCTGCTGCCGACGCATCTGACGACGATGGGCTTCTACATCCTGCGGGTGCGCTCCAACATGGTCGAAATCAGCAACGTACTGACGCAGTAACGGCATTGGCGGGCAGCGACGGCCCAATGCATGTCGCCCAAAAGTGATCCCGGTTTTGGGAGAACGACATGCATCAGAGATGGCGAATTTGCGCCGTCGCGTCTGTCGCATTCCGTGCATTGTGCGGCTGTTTTGAGACGGCGGAAGCGTCCCTGCTCTGGCTTCTATACGGCGCGGCAAGCGGAGCCATAAAGAACCGGGGATAGGTCGGCCCGCCGCAGAGGAATTTTCTCTATAGGAAACATAGTTGCATGAAAGTTGACGCAACCGCAGCGACAGGGTTAGATGCCCGCGCGTCCGGTTCCAGCCTTCTTGCAAGAGACATCAACCCCGTCCCCTCCACCGTCCAATCCAGAGGAAAGCCGTCATGGCCGAAGTGAAGTCCGACATCGAGATCGCGCGTGGCGCCAAGAAAAAGCAGATCCAGGAGATCGGCCAGAAGATCGGCATCCCGACCGAGCATCTGCTGCCCTACGGCCACGACAAGGCCAAGATCTCAGCCGAATTCATCAAGTCGGTAAAGGGCAACAAGGACGGCAAGCTGATCCTCGTCACCGCCATCAACCCGACGCCTGCCGGCGAAGGCAAGACCACCACCACCGTGGGCCTCGGCGACGGCCTGAACCGCATCGGCAAGAAGGCGATCGTCTGCATTCGCGAAGCCTCGCTCGGCCCGAATTTCGGCGTCAAGGGCGGTGCCGCCGGCGGCGGCTACGCGCAGGTGGTCCCGATGGAGGACATGAACCTCCACTTCACCGGCGACTTCCACGCCATCACCACGGCGCACAACCTTCTGTCGGCGCTGATCGACAACCACATCTACTGGGGCAATGAACTCGGCATCGACACCCGCCGCGTGGTGTGGCGCCGCGTCATGGACATGAACGACCGCGCGCTGCGCGAGATCATCGCCTCGCTCGGCGGCGTCGCCAACGGTTTCCCGCGCGAAGCCGGCTTCGACATCACCGTCGCCTCCGAAGTCATGGCGATCCTGTGCCTCGCTACCGACCTGAAGGATCTGGAAAAGCGCCTCGGCGACATCATCGTCGCCTATCGCCGCGACAAGACGCCGGTTTTCGCCCGCGACCTCAAGGCCGACGGCGCCATGGCCGTGCTGCTCAAGGACGCCATGCAGCCGAACCTGGTACAGACGCTGGAGAACAACCCGGCTTTCGTCCATGGCGGCCCGTTCGCCAATATCGCGCATGGCTGCAACTCGGTCGTCGCCACCACCACGGCGCTGAAGCTCGCCGACTACGTCGTCACCGAAGCCGGCTTCGGCGCCGATCTTGGCGCCGAGAAATTCTTCGACATCAAGTGCCGCAAGGCGGGCCTGAAGCCGGCGGCAGCCGTCATCGTCGCCACCGTGCGCGCCATGAAGATGAATGGCGGCGTCAAGAAGGAAGACCTCGGCAAGGAAAACATCGAGGCGGTGAAGAAGGGCTGCGCCAATCTCGGCCGCCACATCGAGAACATCCGCCAGTTCGGCGTGCCGGCGGTGGTTGCCATCAACCACTTCTATTCTGACACCGACGCCGAGATTCAGGCGATGAAGGACTATGTCGCCTCGATGGGCGAAGAGGCTATCCTGTGCAAGCACTGGGCCAAGGGCTCTGCCGGCATCGAGGACCTCGCCAACAAGGTGGTGGCGCTGGCCGAATCCGGCGCCTCGCAGTTCGCGCCGCTCTATCCCGATGCCATGCCGTTGTTCGAGAAGATCAACACCATCGTGCAGCGAATCTATCGCGGCTCGGAGGCGATCGCCGACAAGTCGGTGCGCGACCAGTTGCACGCCTGGGAGCAGGCCGGCTACGGCAATCTGCCGGTGTGCATGGCCAAGACCCAGTACTCCTTCTCGACGGATCCAAACCTGCGCGGCGCGCCGACCGGCCACACCGTGCCGGTGCGCGAGGTCAGGCTTTCGGCCGGCGCGGGCTTCGTCGTCATCATCTGCGGCGAGGTCATGACCATGCCTGGCCTGCCAAGCAAGCCGTCGTCGGAGAAGATCTTCCTCAACGAGGCCGGCCAGATCGAAGGCCTGTTCTGATCCTCTGTCCCGACAATTGAAAAGGGCGCCGCATCGCCGCGGCGCCCTTTTTGTTTGCGGATCGTGCTACGCGGCGCTGCGCGCCAGTGCCCGCTGGTTGGACACGTAGATGGTGTCGCGTTCCGGCAGCGTGCCGGTCTTCAGGCAGTCGATCCATTCGGCGGTCTTGAGCACGGCAGCGAAACGGGACTGCAGGATGATGCTCACCACGCGATGGATTTCCTCGGCCGAGGCATAGCCGGCGCTGTTGGCGTAGGGCACCGAACCGGTTGCGTCGGACAGGAACTCGACCGCGAAGCCCATATGCACGGCGTGGATGATGGTCGACAGGTCGCAATTGTGCGTCATGTAACCGATGACCGCGATCGTATCGACGGCGTTGGCGCGCAGCCAGGCCTCGAGATCGGTGCCGGTAAAGGCGCTCGGCAAATTCTTCTCGACATAGTGGTCGCGACGACGCTTGGCGATCTCGGGATGCAGTTCGCCGCCATGGCTGCCCTTGGCGAAGATCGGCGACGTCTCGGGCGCCATCTGCTTGACGACCACCACCTTGATGCCGGCAGCGGCGGCGGCATCCATGGCGCGTGTCACGTTGACGACGCTGTCGCGGAACGGCGGATGCTGGATGGCCAGGTTACCGCCGTCATAGTCGTTCTGGACGTCGATGACGACGAGCGCCCGGCGCGGCGCGGTGTTGGCTAGGTCAGACATGGTGTTTTCCTTCCGGCTTGAATGCGACGGACCGAAAATAGGATGGTTGGCTGGCAGTCAAAAGTGGCCCGATTGACATCATTCGAAAGAATTGGGACAATCCGCATTCACACTGGAAAATCGCCGCATGACCGCTCCCATCATCGCCGTCCTCGCCTTCGACGGCATCAGCCCGTTCCATCTCTCCGTGCCTTGCCTGGTGTTTGGCGCGGACCGCACTGGCCTTGGCCTGCCGCGCTTCGACTTCCGTGTCTGCGGCATCGAGGAAGGGCTGATCCGGACCGATGCCGGGCTAAGCATCCTGGTCCCGCACGGGCTTGCCGCGCTCCAGGACGCCGATATGGTCATCATCCCGAGCTGGAAGGATCTCGATGCGCCCCTGGCCAAACCGCTCGAGGACGCGCTCGGACGCGCCCACCGGCGCGGCGCGCTGATCGTGGGCCTGTGTCTCGGCACCTTTGCCATCGCCGCCGCCGGTCTGCTTTCGGGTCGAAAAGCCACCACCCACTGGGCCTATACGGAGCAGTTGCGGGCTCTCCATCCCGACATTTCGGTCGATGCCGACGTGCTCTATGTCGATGACGGCGACATCGTCACCTCCGCCGGCGTCGCCGCCGGGCTCGACTGCTGCCTGCACATCGTGCGCGCCCGCTACGGCGCGGAGGCGGCGCTGCGGCTCGCCCGGCACGTCGTGCTTTCGCCGCACCGGCAGGGTGGACAGGCGCAGTTCATCGAGCGTCCCGTGGCAAAAAGCGCCAAGGCCGACCGCTTCACCGGGGCGCTCGACGCGGTTCGCGCGACGCTTGGCGAAACGCACAGCCTCGACAGCGTCGCCGAAGCCGCGGGCCTGACGCGGCGCACCTTCACCCGGCGCTTCCAGAAATCGATCGGCACCAGTTTTGGCGACTGGCGGACCAGCCAACGGATCGAACTGGCGCAGCGCTTGCTGGAAGCGACGGAGAAATCGATGGACATCGTCGCCTTCGAGGCCGGCTTCGGCAGCGCCACCTCGCTGCGCCAGCACTTTTCGGCGCGGCTCCGGACCTCACCGGCGCAGTACCGGCGTGAATTTTCCAGGCGGAGCGAGCGGGACGAGCGCACGGCGGGCGCCCTGTCGCATTGATTGCCGACGAAAGCACCTTCAACCGCGCTTGATCACCCGCGCCGGATTGCCGACCACCGTCGTATTCGCCGCCACGTCGCGCGTCACCACCGCCCCGGCGCCCACTATGGCGCCTTCGCCGATGCTGACGCCGCCAAGGATGACCGCGCTGCCGCCGATCCAGGCATTGTCGCCGATCGTGACCGGCCTGGCGATCTCCAGTCCCGCCTGCCGGCCTGCCGGCTCCTTATGGTGCTCGGCACAATAGATCTGCACATTCGGGCCAAGCAGCGTCCCTTTGCCGATGCGCACCGAAGCGGTATCGAGGATGGTACAGCCGGCATTGAGGAAGGCGCCGTCGCCGAGAAAGATGTTGAAGCCGTAGGCGCAATGGAAAGGCGCCTCGATGCGGGCACCCTCGCCCACGCCGCCCAGCAGTGTCCGTAGGGCTGGCCCGAGGTTCCCGCGGCGACGGGGCGGGAGCGTATTGTGTTCGAACACGGCATCCGCGGCCACGGCGCGCAATGCGCCAAGATCGTCATCCAGGCACCTGTACCATTCGCCGGCCGCCATTCTCGCACGTTCGCTCTGAACCATGGCAGTGCCTCCGTTTGACATCATTGCGAACAGCGCCGAGGCAAGGACCAGGACATGAACCCATAAGCCAGGATACGCGGCCTTACGGAATTGGTCACCGTGCTATCACGACCTTGATTGGAAGCGGCCATTCGCGACCTGCTCCAGCAAATGAAAATAGTTCAAGACCGCTGTCGATTTCCGGCAGGCTCATTCGTCTTCACGATAAGTGGCCGAAGAAATTCGCCCAGGCAAGGAAACGACAGCGATGACAATCACGATCACGGCTTTTGAACGATCGCCCGATGGCGGCAAGGGACTGGCGCGCGATACCCGCGTTCGCTGGGCGCTGGAA
This sequence comes from Mesorhizobium sp. M8A.F.Ca.ET.218.01.1.1, assembly GCF_004791165.1. Taxonomy (GTDB): domain Bacteria; phylum Pseudomonadota; class Alphaproteobacteria; order Rhizobiales; family Rhizobiaceae; genus Mesorhizobium. Next base: position 7,528 of record NZ_SRUZ01000006.1, read on the forward strand.
GAAGTGGGGCAGCCCTATGAGGTTCGTTTTGTTTCGTTCGCGGGGATGAAGGCGCCTGAGCACCTGGCCATCCATCCCTTCGGCCAGATTCCCACCTATGAGGACGGTTCTCTCTCGCTGTTCGAGACCGGCTCTATCGTCTTTCATCTTGCCGAGCAGCATGCGGGCCTGCTGCCGAAGGATCGCAAGGAGCGCGCCCGTGCGATCACGTGGATGTTTGCCGCATTGAACACCATCGAGCCGCCGGTCCTCGAATTGACCACGGCAAGGATTTTCGAAGCTGACAAGCCCTGGAGCGAGGAGCGCTTGCCGCTGGTAAAGGACCGTGTTCGCGCCCGGCTGGACAGGCTCTCGGCTCATCTGGGCGTCGCCGACTGGCTCGATGATGCGTTCAGCGCCGGCGATCTATTGATGGTGTCGGTGCTGCTGCGACTGAGAATGTCAGGCATTCTGGATGAATACCAAAACCTGGCTGCTTATGTGGCGCGCGGGGAAGCGCGGCCAGCTTATCTCAGGGCTTTCGCCGCGCAATTTGCGGTCAACGCTCCATCAGCCAACTGAAACATTGGCTCATGGAGCCGAGCATGTTCGCTCGGCGCTTCCAGCTCGACCACGTTTGCGCGCTCATGAGTCTGCGGCCTAGCCAAATATCCGGCCTATGGTAGCCTGCCCTCAGGGCCGTTCCGGCCCGGGATCGAGGGGGATCGACCATGCTCTACATTCTTGCACTCCTGATCGGCGTCATTGCCGGCCTGCGCGCCATGACGGCACCTGCCGCCGTCGCCTGGGGCGCCTATCTCGGCTGGCTGCCGGTTGCCGGCACCTGGGCGAGCTTCATGAGCCATTGGGCGGCTGTCGTCATCTTCACCATCCTGGCCATCGTCGAACTGGTCACCGACCAGTTGCCGTCGACGCCAAGCCGCAAGGTGCCGCAGCAGTTCGGCGCCCGCATCCTGCTCGGCGCCTTCTCTGGCGCGGTGATCGGCGCGGCCGGCGGCGCCACCATCGTGTGCCTGATCGCTGGCGTCATCGGCGCGGTCATCGGCACGCTGGGTGGCGCCGAAGCGCGCGGCCGGCTGGCGGCCGCTTTCGGCAAGGACCCGCCCGCCGCCTTCATCGAGGATGCGGTGGCGATCATCGGCGGCCTGCTTATCGTGGCGGCGGTGGCATGACGGCCCAGACCTTGAACACAAAGACCTTCGACGCCATCATCGTCGGCGCCGGACAGGCAGGGTCGCCATTGGCGGGCCGCCTGACGGCCGCCGGCATGACGGTGGCGCTGATCGAGCGCAAGCTGGTCGGCGGCACCTGCGTCAACACCGGTTGCATGCCGACCAAGACCATGGTGGCAAGCGCCTATGCCGCGCATCTCGCTCGCCGCGCCGCCGACTATGGCGTGACGCTCGGCGGTCCTGTCGGCGTCGACTATCAAAAGATCAAGGCGCGCAAGGACAAGGTCACCAACGACGCCCGTGGCAATTTGGAGACATGGATCGCCGGCATGAAGGGCTGCACGCTCTATCGCGGCCATGCCCGCTTCGAATCGGCCAACACGGTGCGTGTCGGCGACGACCTTTTGACCGCCGAAAAGATCTTCCTCAATACGGGTGGCCGCGCCTCGGTGCCGGACCTGCCCGGCATCCACGACATCGACTATCTGACCAACTCCTCGATGATGGATCTCGACGTTTTGCCGCGCCACCTGATCGTCGTCGGCGGCAGCTATATCTCGCTCGAATTCGCGCAGATGTTCCGCCGCTTCGGCTCGGAAGTCACCGTCATCGAAAAGAGCCCGCGCCTGACCGGCCGCGAGGACGAGGACGTCTCGGCCGCCATCCTGTCGATCCTCGAAAACGAAGGCATTGCGGTACACGTCGGCGCAGACGATATCGGCTTCGCCAGACAGGGCGAGGACATTGCCGTGACCTTCTCGGCCGGCCAGCCGCCGGCGATAGGGTCGCATGTGCTGCTGGCGCTGGGACGCACTCCCAACACCGATGATCTCGGCCTCGACAGGGCCGGAGTCGAGGTCGACAAGCGCGGCTTCGTCACCGTTGACGACCAGTTGCGCACCAGCGTGCCCGGCATCTGGGCGATGGGCGACTGCAACGGCAGGGGCGCCTTCACCCACACCTCCTACAACGACTACGAGATCGTCGCCGCCAATCTGCTCGACCATGATCCACGGAGGATCAGCGACCGGATCGAGGCCTATGCGCTCTACATCGATCCGCCGCTCGGCCGCTGCGGCATGACCGAGACGGCGGTGAGGAAATCCGGACGCCGCGCGCTTGTTGGCCAGCGGCCGATGACCCGCGTCGGCCGCGCCGTCGAGAAGGGCGAGACGCAAGGCTTCATGAAGATCCTGGTCGACGCCGACACCAGGGAGATCCTCGGCTGCTCGGTGCTCGGCCCGGGCGGCGACGAGGCGGTGCATTGCGTGCTCGACCTGATGTACGCCAAGGCGCCGGTCGACACGCTGGCGCGCGCGATGCACATCCACCCGAATGTCTCGGAACTGCTGCCCACCATCGCCCAGGAACTGAAGCCGCTGGCCTGAGCCACTCTCGTCAAGCTCCCGACTTTCTGCATTGCTGCATTGCGGCAATAGACATTGTGCCCGGCGGGGATCCTCGCGCAGTCTGAAATTGAACCGATTCAGTCTGGACCTCCCATGCCCTTGCCGATCCTTGCGCTTGCCATTGCGTCCTTCTGCATCGGCACCACCGAATTCGTCATCATGGGCCTGCTGCCGGAGGTCGCCGCCGATCTCGGCGTGACGATCCCGGCCGCCGGACTGCTGGTCACGGGCTATGCGCTGGGCGTCGTCTTCGGCGCGCCCGTTGTGGCCATGGCCACCGCGCATCTGCCGCGCAAGCCCGTGCTGGTGGGGCTCGCCGCTTTGTTCGTCGTCGGCAACCTCTTCTGCGCCATCGCGCCCAATTACTGGCTGCTGATGGCGGCGCGCGTCTTCACCGCTTTCGGCCACGGCGCCTTCTTCGGCATCGGCTCGGTCGTCGCCGCAAGCCTGGTGCCGCGCAACAAGCGCGCCAGCGCCATCGCGCTGATGTTCGCCGGCCTGACGCTCGCCAACATCCTCGGCGTTCCGGCCGGCACCGCGCTCGGCGAAGCCTTTGGCTGGCGGGCCACGTTCCTGGCCGTGGTCGGCATCGGCCTGATCTCGGTCGCGGCCATCGCCTGGCTGGTGCCGTCGGACGTCACGGAACCGAGCGGCGGCGGTCTGCGTGCCGAAGTCCGCGTGCTTGGCAAGCTGCAGGTGTGGCTGGCGATGCTGATCGCGGCACTGACCTCGGCCAGCCTGTTCGCCGTCTTCACCTATATCAAACCCTATCTCACCGACGTGTCGGGCCTGTCGACAGCGGCGGTCACCTGGGTGCTTCTGCTGTTCGGCGCCGGCATGACCATCGGCAACATCATCGGCGGCAGGCTGGCCGACTGGAAACTGATGCCGACGGTGATCGGCACACTGCTGCTGATGGCCCTGCTGTTCCTCGGCTTCATCCAGTTCGGCGCCATCGCCAGCGTCGCCATCGGCATCGTCTTCCTGTGGGGCGTGCTCATCTTCGTCGTCGTGCCGCCGCTGCAGATCCGTGTCGTCGAGGCGGCGTCGGAAGGACCGAACCTTGCCGCCACGCTGAACCAGGGCGCCTTCAATGTCGGCAATGCCGGCGGCGCCTGGATCGGCGGCGTGGCGCTGTCGGCGGGCGTTTCCTATGCCGATTTGCCGCTGGTCGGCGCGGTGCTCGCCCTGCTGGCGGTTGGCGTGGCGGTGCTATCGCAGGCGCTGGACAGGCGCGCGCCGGTCGCCGCCCTCCAGCCTGCCGCCGAATAACTGCCTGTCCTCCCAAAAGTGCGCAGCGGTTTTGGGTCAACGACATGCGGCAAGGCAAAAGACTACTCTTGCGCCCATAGCGCGGCGGGCTGGACCAATCGACATCGGCACCTTCAAATGGGCATGTCTTCTCGCTCTTGATGGAGAACGTCATGCAGAAATCGATCGAACGCATCGCCGGTGACAGCGACGGGGTTTCCTACGAATTCCCCGTGTTCCGCTTCGACGGCGCCGACAAGGCGGCCCCGTCGACCTACCTGCAGGCCGCACTCCATGCCGGCGAATTGCCGGGCGTCGTCGCCATCGATGCGTTGATACCGATGTTGAGCAAGGCCGAGGCCGAAGGTCGTATCAAGGGCAACATCACCATCGTGCCCTGGGCCAACCCGATCGGCCGCGCGCAATATCATTTCGGCGAGCACCAGGGCCGCTTTCATCTGGGCACCCGCACCAACTTCAACCGCGGCTTTCCGCTGCTGGCCGCGCCCGACGCCAGGCTCTTGCCAGACGCCACCTTTGGCGGCGCCGACCAGCGGCTGAAGTCGCGCCTAGTGCAGCTTTCGCTCGGCCACGACATCGTGCTCGACCTGCACTGCGACGACGAGGGCCTTGCCTATCTCTATGTCCACTCCAGCCTCTGGCCAGCCATGGCCGATTGCGCCGCCGCCATGGGCGTCGATGCCGTCGTGCTGTGGAGCGAGGACACCGACGGCACTTTCGAGGGCGCCTCGATCATGCCCTACCAGAACGCATCAGCCGATGTGGCGAAGCTTGACAGGCGCGTCGCCACCACCGTCGAATATCGGGGCATCCTCGATGTCGATGGCGCGCTCGCCTCGGCCGACGCGGCAGGCCTCTACCGGCTGCTGGCGATGCGCGGCGTGATATCCGACACCACCCTCCCCGCACCCGGCCCGTTCACGGGTGTCGCGGCGCCGCTGGAAAACATCGACATGATGCCCGCACCCCGTGCCGGTGCCGTCCTCTATGACGTGAAGCCCGGCGACCGCGTCGCCAAGGGCGCGCGCCTCGCCACCATCGTCCACGCACCGGGCGAAGCCGATGGCCGCACCGAAGTGTTCGCGCCGCAGGACGGCATCATCCTGACGCGGCGCTCGCGCCGCATCATCCGCGCCGGCGAGGACCTGTTGAAACTGGTCGGCGACAGGAAGAGCGGCGACGCCAGGTCGGGCACGCTGGAAGACTGAGCCTCCGTCGAATCCAGTTGCGCCGCCGCCCAATCGCCGCTAAGGGAATCGCCATGAACATGCGTTCGACCAAGACCATTTGGTGGTGGGCCTGCTGACAGCGGCCTGTTTTAACGCGTGCGCGTGAAAAGAGAGGTGGCCGCAACGGAATGTCCGGGCGGCCATTTGTTTTTTTCAAGCCATTCCCGGGTCCGTTGCCCAAGTAGCTGATGGAGACGGCAATGACGTTGAAGGTTCTGGAAAACGGCGCTGAAAGCTTCGTGACGGCGGGTGGCATCACCATCACCCGCGTGCGCCACGACCGGCCCTATGAAGGGGCGATCGACACTTATGTCGATGGGCTGAATTCCCGTCGGGGCGCGGTGTTTTCCTCCAATTACGAATATCCCGGCCGCTATACGCGCTGGGATACGGCCATCATCGATCCGCCGCTGGTCATCTCCGCGCGCGGCCGTGCCATGCGCATCGAGGCGTTGAACGGCCGTGGCGAGGCACTGTTGCCGGTCATCGGCAGGACGCTCGGCGGTCTCTCCGAGGTCACGATCGCCGAGACTTCGAAAAAGCTGATCCGCCTCGACGTCGCCAAGCCCGGCCGTGTCTTCACCGAAGAGGAACGCAGCCGCGTTCCCTCGGTCTTCACCGTGCTGCGCGCCATCACCGCTCTGTTCAAGACGGCCGAAGATGCCAATCTCGGCCTCTACGGCGCCTTCGGCTACGACCTCGCCTTCCAGTTCGACCCGGTCGACCACACGCTGGTTCGCAAGGAAAGCCAGCGCGACCTGGTGCTGTTCCTGCCCGACGAGATCCTGGTCGTCGACCACTATTCGGCCAAGGCCTGGACCGACCGCTACGACTATGCGGGCGAGGGTTTTTCGACCGAAGGCCTGCCGCGCGACCAGATCGCCGAGCCGTTCAAGACCGCCGATCGCATCCCGCCGCGCGGCGATCATGAGCCCGGCGAATACGCCAATCTGGTGCGCCGGGCGATGGACTCTTTCAAGCGCGGCGACCTGTTCGAGGTCGTCCCCGGCCAGATGTTCTACGAGCGCTGCGAGACGCAGCCATCCGAGATTTCGCGCAAGCTGAAGTCCATCAACCCGTCGCCCTATTCCTTCTTCATCAATCTGGGCGAGAACGAATACCTGATCGGCGCGTCGCCTGAGATGTTCGTGCGCGTCAACGGCCGCCGCGTCGAGACCTGCCCGATCTCCGGCACCATCAAGCGCGGCGACGACGCCATTTCGGACTCCGAGCAGATCATCAAGCTGCTCAACTCCAAGAAGGACGAATCCGAGCTCACCATGTGCTCGGACGTCGACCGCAACGACAAGTCGCGGGTCTGCGATCCAGGCTCGGTGCGCGTCATCGGCCGCCGCCAGATCGAGATGTATTCGCGCCTGATCCATACGGTCGATCATATCGAGGGGCGGCTGCGCGAGGGCATGGACGCTTTCGATGCGTTTCTCTCGCACGCCTGGGCGGTCACCGTCACCGGCGCGCCGAAACTGTGGGCCATGCGCTTCATCGAGCAGAACGAGAAGAGCCCGCGCGCCTGGTATGGCGGCGCCATCGGCATGGTCAACTTCAACGGCGACATGAACACCGGCCTGACCTTGCGCACCATCCGCATCAAGGACGGCATCGCCGAGGTGCGCGCGGGCGCTACATTGCTCTTCGACAGCATTCCCGAGGAAGAAGAAGCCGAAACCGAACTGAAAGCATCCGCCATGCTCTCCGCCATCCGTGACGCCAAGACGGGCAATTCGACCAGCACCGAGCGCGCATCCGCGCGCGTCGGCGACGGTGTCAACATCCTTTTGGTCGACCACGAGGACTCCTTCGTCCACACGCTGGCCAACTACTTCCGCCAGACCGGCGCCAATGTCTCGACCGTGCGCACGCCGGTGCCGGAGGAAGTCTTCGACCGGCTGAAGCCCGATCTCGTCGTGCTGTCGCCCGGACCCGGTACGCCCAAGGATTTCGACTGCGCGGCGACCATCAGACGAGCGCGCGCCCGCGACCTGCCGATCTTCGGCGTCTGCCTTGGCCTGCAGGCGCTGGCCGAGGCCTATGGTGGCGAACTCAGGCAGTTGCACATTCCCATGCACGGCAAGCCGTCGCGCATCCGCGTCTCGAAGCCGGGTATCATCTTCTCAGGCCTGCCGAAGGAAGTCACCGTCGGCCGTTACCACTCGATCTTCGCCGATCCGGTGCGCCTGCCGGATGATTTCATGGTGACAGCCGAGACCGAGGACGGCGTCATCATGGCCTTCGAGCACCGCAAGGAGCCGATCGCAGCGGTGCAGTTCCATCCGGAATCGATCATGACGCTCGGCCACAATGCCGGCATGCGCATCATCGAGAACATCGTTGCGCATTTGCCGCGCAAGGCCAAGGAAAAGGCAGCCTGACGGTAATGGCCGAAGCCGAGAACACCATGGCGATCACGGCGAGGGCCGCCGCGAAGCGCAAGGTCGCCACCCTTGCCTTCTGGTCGATCGTGATCGCCTTTGTCGTGCTCGCGCTGAAAGCCGCCGCCTGGTACATAACCGGATCCGTGGCGCTCTATTCGGACGCGCTGGAATCGATCGTCAACGTCATCGCCTCGGTCGCCGCCTTCTGGGCGATCCAGGTCAGCTACAAGCCGGCCGACCAGGATCACCCCTTCGGCCACCACAAGGCCGAGTATTTCTCGGCCGTGCTCGAAGGCGTACTGATCGTGCTCGCGGCGCTTTTGATCCTGAACGAAGTCTGGCGCTCCTGGCAGGCGCCGGCTCCGCTCGAACAGCCTTGGAAAGGCCTTGCCGTCAACGGCGTCGCCACCGTCATCAATGCCTTCTGGGCCTGGGCGCTGATCCGCGTGGGCCGAGCCGAAAAGTCACCGGCGCTGGTCGCCGACGGCAATCACATCATGACCGATGTGGTAACCTCGATCGGCGTCTTCGGCGGCTTGGTCGGAGCAATCCTGACTGGCTGGCAAATCCTCGACCCGGCACTGGCCGTCATCGTCGCGCTCAACATCCTGTGGCAGGGCTGGCATGTCATCGGCTCGTCGATGAACGGCCTGATGGACCGGGCCGTCGGCACGGCGGAGCACATGCGCATCCGCGACATCATCTCGGCCAATTGCAAAGGCGCGATGGAGGTGCACGACCTCAAGACCCGCATCGCCGGCCGCGCCACCTTCATCGAATTCCATCTGGTCGTCGACGCCGACATGTCGGTCGGTGCCAGCCACGTCATCTGCGATCGCATCGAGGACGCGCTGAAGGCCGAACTCCCTTCGGTGCGGGTGACCATCCATGTCGAGCCGGATGATGAGGCAAAACTGCCCAAGGGTACGACGGCGGTGCCGTTCGCCTGAGGCGGTTCACCAAGTCTCGATTGAGAGGCCGTTGATGCGCTCGAATTCCCGGACGTTGCGGGTGATCAGAATGAGGCTTCTAGCGCGCGCCTGCCCGCCAATGAGCGCATCATAGGGGCCAATTGGCGTCCCCAACGCTGCAAGCGTTGCCCGAATCTCTCCGGCATGCCTCGCGTCCTCTCGATCGAATTCAAGCACCGGGAATTGCAAAGCTTCGATGCGCGCCAGATTTTCAGCTCTTCTCTGGCTCCTTTCGGCACCATAGTACAGTTCATGTGCCACGATCGCCGAAAGCGCAAAATCCTGCGGCGTGTGCTGTTTCAGAAGCGCGAGTAGACTCGCGTCACCTTTGATGACGGCAATAACGGCGTTGGTATCAAGCAGATAGATCACTTGAAGATGTCGTCCAAGGCAGGTCTATCCTGCCCCTCCTGCCGTTCCAGCGCCGCTTCGACAAAATCCTCGTCGACTGGTCCGATCACCTGGTCAAGCCACGCCCAATCCTGCACGAGTGGCTCAAGTATGACAGTATGCCCATGGCGACGGATCGAAACCTCGTCCGTTTCGAAACGAAACTCTTTGGGCAGACGCACAGCTTGTGACCGGCCCGACCAGAACACCTTTGCCTTGTCCATCATGCCATCCTCAAATGAGATATAGCAAAGATATATCCCTTCGCGGCATTGTAGACAAGCCCGTGCTCACGGCGCACAAGCCGATTGTGGCATCGCCTGCAGCCGATAGACCTTGTCATCCGACTTCGTCTTGCCGTCGGCGGCTTTCGAGCACAGGTCGACGATTGCAATGCTGCTGTTGGGATTGGCCAGCATGATGGTTCCGTTGGCGCCGCGCTTGAGGAAGATTTCCTTTTGCGCGATGTCGCAGGAGAAATCGCTCATCTTGGCGCTCGCCGCGCAGCGCCACTGGTCGGCCTCGCCCTGGCAGGAATAGGTCTGCGTGACCTTGGCCCCCTTCTGCCGCGTGGTGACCGAGATGGCGATGTCGGCGCCGTCGGGCCAGTTCGCGATATCGCCGCCGGAAGCGAAGGATGCCAGTTCAACCGGTCCGCGGAACACCCGGATCGACTGCGTCAACTGGTCGGGATGCGAACTCATATGCGCGGCGTCATAGTCGTGCCCGTAGCAGAAGGCCTGATCGGGTTTGAACCGCTCGCGCAGTGGCGGCCCAAGCGCCGGGTCGATCGGATCGATGCGTGCGAACTCGGCCTTGCAGGTCGCCGCCGGCATCGGGTCGAGGCGAAAATTGTCGTCCTCCGAACCGAGCGCCTGCCTGACATATTCCGCCTTGCCGAGCTGCTCCTCCGAATCCGGATCGAGGTAGATATCGGAAGACAGGTCCGACAGGATCAGCCGGCCCTTGTCGTCGACCTTCAGCGACGCCAGCGTACGGTCGCAATCCATGCCGCAGCGGATCGGGCCCGATTTGTCGTCCTCGGACTCGTGATTGCACCAGCCGCCGGCCCATTCCGGCGCCTTGGCGCCACGCACCGTGGTGGTGAGGAAACCATTGTAGGACGTATCGGAATTCGCGCTCGGTTCCTCATTCGGACGGCTGACCGGATCATGGCCGTAGTAGAAGAAGATCCGCGCCACTTTCTGCTTCGGATGCGCCTTGAGGTGCGCCGCGTCATAGACCCGGCCGAAACAGGCGTCCGCCCCGTTGGGGCTGAGTTCGGTGAGCTTGAGCGTATCATCGGCAAAAGCAGAACCCACAAGTCCGCCAAGCAGTGCGGCGCCAAGTCCGGCGCCGGCGAACGTCTTCCATTCCCAGAACGCCATGTGCCCCCCTCCTCCGCCTCGACAGGACGTAAGGTCAATTTATGCTAGTATTGCGGCAGCGGCCACGCAAATTGCGCTGCGCCGGCAAGCCAGGGAGGGGACGCCATGCGCCGACGTGACATGTTCCGGGCGGTTCTCGCCGGAGCCGGAACGCTTCTCGGCCTGCGGGCGGTCCGGGCGGCAACCACCGAGCCTGCCAGGCTGAAGGTCGTCTATCACCTCAGCGACCTCGACAAGGTCAATTTCGTGCTTGGCAACATCAAGAACCACTATGAGGGCACCGGCGGCAACGTCGAGATCGCGCTGGTCGTGCATGGTCCAGCCCTTGCCGGCTTCAAGTCGAAGGGCATATCGGCGGCGATTTCGGGTCGCTTTGCCGGTCTTGTCCAGCAAGGGCTCGACCCGCATGCCTGCGGCAACACCATGCGCGGCATGGATATTACGCTCGCCGACCTGCTCGACGGCTTCCATGCCGCCGACCAAGGCGGCGTCGTCAAGCTCGCCGAATTGCAAAGCCAGGGCTATGTCTATCTCAGGCCTTGAAGCGGCACCGCCTCGAATGCAAGGGTGGCAAGACCCGCCAACAATATCGGAATCCCCGGAGGAACAGCAGTGCCAGAGACAGCCCTTGGTCTTGTCATCCCCGATCTCGCCGGCAAGGCGGTGCTGGTCACAGGCGCCTCGACCGGCATCGGCGCGGCGCTCGCGCTCGCCTATGCCGAGCAGAAATGCAGGGTGGCGCTGCACTACAATTCCAGCCGCGACGCCGCCGAGAAACTCGGCCAGACCATTCGCGACCGCGGCGGCGAGGTCTTCCTCGTCCAGGGCGATTTTTCTCTTCCCGCCGATGTCGAGCGCGTCGTCGAGGACAGCGCGCGACATTTCGGCCGCCTCGACGGGCTGGTCAACAATGCCGGCGGCATGCTTGGCCGCATCCCCTATGCCGAGCAGACCGAGGCGCATTACGACGCGGTGATGGATCTCAACGCCCGCTCGGTGCTGACCGCCTCGCGCAAGGCGATGCCATGGCTGAAGAAACAGGGCGGCTTCATCGTCAACACCTCGTCGATCGCCGCGCGCAATGGCGCCGGCGGCGGCGCCGGCCTTTACGGCTCGGCCAAGGCCTTCGTCTCCAACGTCACGCGCGGCATGGCCAAGGAACTGATCGGCTTCGGCATTCGCGTCAACGCCGTGGCGCCGGGCACCATCCTCACTCCCTTCCACGAACGCTATTCGACCGACGAGCAGATGAAGGGCATGGTCGCCACCATTCCGCAGGGCCGCGCCGGCACGGCGCAAGATTGCGTCGGCGCCTATCTGTTCCTCTCATCGGACCTGTTGAGCGGCTACATCACGGGCCAGGTGATCGAGGTCAATGGCGGCCAGTTGATGCCTTGACCAGCGACCGGCATACTGGACACACTCCTTTCGCGCCAACCCTGGGGGAGACGACGACATGTACGGACTGATCGGCAAGATGCGGGCGGCGCGCGGCCAACGCGACGCTGTCATGACTGTGCTGCGCGAGAGCACCGGCGCCCTGCCCGGCTGCCTGAGCTATATCATCGCCACCGACCCGGCCGACGCCGACGCGATCTGGGTGACCGAAGTGTGGACCGATCAGGCAAGCCACAAGGCCTCGCTGCAGCTTCCGGAAGTCCAGGCGGCCATCGCCAAGGCGCGGCCCTTCATCGGCGGCTTCGAGTTCCAGGTGGAGACGCATCCCGTCGGCGGCTTTGGGTTGGCTGAGGCCAAAACCGGCTGAGGCGCCGGGACCTGCTTTTCCGGTACGCCGGGGTTCGCATTTTTCGCATCCCGGTCTAAGACCAGAGCATGGATTCCGCGGCCGAGCAGCCACCTCCCGACCAGCCCGCCGTCGAGCGCATGACGCGGCTGGGCAAGCCTTGGCAATGGCTGATCCTGCTGGTTATCTCCGCGCTGTTTGCCGGTGCGCTGGAACTCGCCGCCTTGCCGGCGGCGCTGCTGATCGGACCGATGCTGGCGGCCATCGTCGCCGGCACCAATGGCGCCACGGTGCGTGTGCCGCGCCTTCTGTTCGGCTCCGCCCAGGCTATCGTCGGCTGCCTCGTCGCGGCTTCGATCTCGGCCGATATCTTTCCGGTCTTCTACAAGGAATGGCCGCTGTTCCTCGGCGTGGTGATCGCCACGGTCGCGGCCTCCAGCCTGCTTGGCTGGCTGATCAGCCGCTGGCGCATCCTGCCCGGCACCACCGCCGTCTGGGGCTCTTCGCCGGGGGCGGCTACCGCCATGGTGCTGATGGCCGGCGCCTTTGGCGCCGACCAGCGCCTTGTCGCCTTCATGCAGTATCTGCGCGTCATCTTCGTGTCGATGACGGCGGCCCTCGTCGCCAAGATGTGGGTCGACACCTCGGGCATCGAGGTCCCGGCCATCGTCTGGTTCCCCGAGATCGATCCGCAACCATTCGCCGCCACGATCGGCATGGCAATCATCGGCGGCCTGGCCGGCAGGCTTTGCCGGCTGCCCTCGCCCTTCTTCCTCGGCAGCTTCATTTTCGGCACCATCATCCATCTCGGTCTCGGGGTGCCGATGCAATTGCCGCAATGGCTGCTGGCGCTCAGTTACGCGATGGTCGGCTGGTCGATTGGCCTGAACTTCACCAGGCCGATCCTGCGCCATGCGGCGCGCGCGCTGCCGCAGATCATCGCTTCGATCGTCGCGCTGATCGCCTTTTGCGGCGGCCTTGCCTTTCTCATCAGCCGTCTCGCCGGCGTCGACCCGCTGACCGCCTACCTGGCGACCAGCCCCGGCGGCATGGACAGCGTCGCCATCATCGCCGCCGCCGCGCACAACGTCGACATCTCCTTCGTCATGGCGCTGCAGTCGGCGCGCTTCCTGATCGTGCTGATAGTAGGCCCGAGCATCGCGCGGCTGGTGGCCAGGAGCATCAGGACGTGAAAGCCCGGCACCGGCGAGTTACCGCGCCGCCGCGAGCCGTTCGGGAAGGAAATCGACGAAGACGCGCACCTTTGGCGACAAATGGCGGTTGGATGGCCACAGCATTCGGAACTGGCCACGGCCATCGACCTGGTCGTCGAGCACGGTACGCAATTTTCCTTCGCTCAGCGCCTCGCGCACCAGGAAATCCGGCATGCAGGCGATGCCCAGACCGGCGATCGTGGCGCCCTTCAAGGCTTCCATATTGTTGCAGGTCAACATCGAGCGGATCTCCGGCTCGGCACTCCCGGTGGCGAACGGCCACTCCAGCAGCCTGCCGCTGTTGAGATAGCGAAAATTTATGCCGAAATGCCTGATGAGGTCGGCCGGCGTGCCGGGCATGCCGTGACGGTCGAGATAGGACGGCGCCGCGCACAGCATCATGCGGAAGGGGGCAATGGGCCTCGACACCAATCGTGAATCGGGCAGCTCGCCGCTGCGGATGGCAACGTCGATGCCTTCCTCGATGACGTCGACGATGCGGTCGTTGAAGTCGATATCGAGCTCGATCTCGGGATAGCGCGCCATGAACTCCGACAGCACCGGCAGCAAGAGGTGGTAGGTGACGATCGGGGTCGAGACGCGAAGCCGCCCGCGCGGCGTCTCCCGTGTCCGCGACAGCATCGCCTCGGCATCGTCGATGTCGTCCAGGATGCGCCGCACGCGCTCATTGAACAGCTTGCCCTCTTCGGTCAGGCCGATCCGCCGCGTGGAGCGCTGCAGCAGCCGCACGCCGAGCTCCTGTTCGAGCCGCGCGACACTTTTGCCTACCGCTGAAGCGGAGATGCCGAGTGCCCGGCCGGCGGCGACGAAGCTGCCGAATTCGGCCGTGCGGGCGAAGGCCAGAAGGCCGCTGAGGCGATCCATCGGGTTGCTCCATTCGAGCGTTTCAGTCCGTTATGTCGAGATATTTAACACTATTTTTCCGGAACTGTCGCTGACCTATCTTGGTCGTCATAGCGGCGCCGCGATTGCGCGGGCCGCCGGTGCAGACTGCTTCAGATAGGAAAATCCATGACCTCGAAGACCACCAGCGGCCCAGCCGAGAGATGGCTCGTGCTTTTGTCGGTATGCCTTGCCGCCATGACGATGCCCCTGACCTTCACCGGCCCGGCCGTCGCGCTCTCCCGCATCGGGGCCGACCTCGGCGGCAGCCCGATCGCGCTCAACTGGGTGACCAACGCCTTCATGCTGACCTTCGCCGCCAGCCTGATGGCGGCGGGCGCGCTTGCCGACAATCACGGCCGCAAGCGGATCTTCCTCGCCGGTCTCGGCCTCTACGTCCTGGCATCGCTCGGCGCGATGCTGGCGCCCGACATCGCCTGGTTCGACATTTTCAGGGCAGCGCAGGGCTTGGGGAGTGCCCTGGCTTTCGCCGGCGGTGCCTCCGCGCTTGCCCAGGAATTCGAGGGAGCGCCGCGGCTGCGCGCCTTCAGCTTCCTCGGCACCAGTTTCGGCATCGGCCTCGCCTTCGGTCCGATCGCGTCGGGCCTGCTCATCGCCGCGTTCGGCTGGCGGTCGATCTTCCTCCTGGTCACCGCGCTTGCAATTGCAGCCGCCCTGCTGGGCCTGCGCACCATCAGGGAATCGCGTGATCCGGATGCGACAGGACTGGACTGGGCGGGCGCCGGCACGTTCACCGTCGCGCTGGCCTCGCTGACCTATGGCGTGCTGCAGGCGCCGCAGAGCGGCTGGGCCGATCCTCTCGTGATAACGCTTCTGGGCGTGGCCGTCCTTTGCTTTGTGCTGTTTGTCGTCGTCGAGCGGCGCGTGCGCCGGCCGATGCTGGATCTCACCCTGTTTCGTTATCCGCGCTTCGTCGGCGTGCAGTTCCTGGCGGCGGCGCCCGCCTATGGCTTCGTCGTCCTGCTCGTGCTTTTGCCGATCCGCTTCATCGGCATCGAAGGCATGGGCGAGATCAGGGCCGGACAATTGATGATCTGCCTCTCCGGGCCGTTGCTGGTCCTGCCCTTGCTTGCCGGCCAGCTGGCGCGCTGGATCGCTCCGGCCACCATCTGCGGCGCCGGCCTGCTCGTCGCCGCGGCCGGCCTGGTCTGGCTGAGCCTGACGCCATCGGTCGGCGCCGCCCTGGTCGCGCCGCTGATCCTGATCGGCGTCGGCATCGCTCTGCCCTGGGGGTTGATGGACGGGCTCGCCGTCAGCGTCGTGCCGACCGAGCGCGCCGGCATGGCCGTCGGCATCTTCAACACCACGCGCGTCGCTTGCGAGGGCGTGGCGCTGGCCATCGTCATGGCGACCCTGTCGGGCTTCACCGCCGCTCAGCTCACCGCCCGGGGCGCGGCGTCTTCCAGCGATGCGTCCGCGGCGGCGCAATTGCTGGTGACCGGCAATGTCGGTGAAACGGCACGGCATCTGCCCATGGCCGGCGCCACAGTTCTGGTCGAGGCCTACGAGACGGCGTTCGACAGGCTGCTGATCGTGCTGGCCGTAATCACCATCGTCACCGCCCTTGTCGTCTTTCTCGGCCTGCGGCGCGCATCGGCGGCGGAACACGAGGCGGTCCCGTTGCCGGCATGCCAGGAAGCGTGATCATCGGCTAGGACATCAGGTGATGACGAGGCTCGCTATGTGGTCACCATCCAGGGTGAAAGTCATGTCGCCCTCGCCATTGAAGCCCTTGCCCTTGACGGCGATGCGGACGCGATAAGTGCCGTCCGCCGGCGTGATGCTGACGATGCCCAGACGTGACTTCACGCCGATATTGTCCGACTGGTTCCATCGCGCGATCTGCTCGCGACCCTGGAACGATCGACCCCAGTCGCTCAGGAACGCGTTGTCGGCAAAGGTATCGAGAAAGGCGTCCGTGTCGCCACTGTTGGTGGCCTCGACAAAGCGGCGGATGGGATCCGGTGTGGTCATCAGTCCAGCCTGTGCATCAGGTCGTCATCCAGCCAGCGGCCGAAGAAATAGACCAGTTGCTTGTGCCACCACGGCCAGTCATGGCTGACGTCGCCGCCCCAATAGTCGACCCAGGCGGGAATGGACTTGTCGCGCAGGATCTGTTCCAGCTGGCGCGTCTCGACCAGCATGCGCTCTTCCCAGGCGCCCTGCCCGCAGCAGAAGATAAGCCTCAGCGCCTTCAGCCGCGCCAGCAATTTCGGGTCGACGATGCCGGGCAGATAATCGAGCGGCGAGTTGTAGAAGATGTCGCCGTCGAGCGCCTTGCCGAAGAAATCGCGGGCCGAATAGACACCCGACAGCGAGATGACGCCGCTGGCGAGTTCGGGAAATCGGAAGACGAAGTTCGAGGAATGGTAGCCGCCCATCGAACAGCCTGAGAACAAGGGCTTCAGCCGCCGTCCGCCATTGGCCTGCGCGGCGGTTTCCAGGAATTCCGGCAGCGCCTCCTCTCGCACATAGCGGAAATAGGCCTCGTGGCGGGCGATGCGGTGCGCGGGGTCGGCACGCTTGTCGAAGAAGGATTCCGAATCGATGCCGTCCACCGTGAACAACTGGATGCGGCCGGTGTCGATGAATTCGGCGAGCGCGCCCACCCCGCCGGAATCCTCGAACTGGTAGAACCGGCCCTGCGAGGTCGGGAACACCACGACGGGCCGGCCGGCATGGCCATAGCGCTTGTACTCCATGTCGCGGCCGAGATTGCGGGCGAAAGCCTTGTGATAGGAAATGTCCATGTCCTCAAGCCTTTTCCGCGTGGATATAGGCAACCGCCTCGCGCAGCTCCGCCTGATCCTTCGAGCGCATCTGGTAGGCGTAATCTCCCATGGCGCGGCTGAAAACCTTCTCGATGGCCTGATGGTGGACGATCTTGTCGCGGTGCGCGGCTAGCACGTCCGCATGGCTGTGCAAATAGTCGAGGTGGCGCTTGCGGCTGGCATAGGCGGTGAAATACTTGCCTTCATAGGGGCCGCCGGCTGCGTCCCTCACGACCATGTCTGCCCAGGCCGCATAGACGTCGATGTCGAACGTGTAGTTGATCGCGTCGGTCATCCAGGCGCCGGGCGGGCGCATGTTGACCTCCAGAGCGATGATGCGGTCGTCCCTGGTCTCGAACAGTTCGATGTGGAAAAAGCGTTCGCGCACGTCGAATGCTTTCAGGATCTTGCCGCCGGCCTCCTCTACGACAGGCCTGATCCGGGGAAAGCAGGTGTAACTCATGTGGCGGTCCTTGTTGACCACCTCCATGACGCTCTGGTCGTAGCGATGGCTGGCCGCCAGCACCACCTCGCCGTCGCGGTTGACCAGCCCGTCATACGTCACCACCAGCCCCTCGATGAACTGCTCCATGACGAAGGTCACATCCTCCGGCTTGTCCCGGAAGAACTGGTCGAGCTCTTTCGCATTCGAGATCTTGAACGTGTTCGAAGCGCCGGAGCCAGAATCCGGTTTTACCACCACGGGATAGCCGACGCGGCGGATGAAGGTCATGGCGCCGGCCCGGTCGGAGCATTTGCGCTGCGCGATGGTCTCGACGCCGCTCTTGCGGAAGAAGGCGCGCATGCGGCTCTTGCGCTTCAGATTCTTCACGAAATCGAGCTTGGTGCCGTAGATGTTGAAGTCGGTGCGGATGTTGGCTTCCAGTTCCAGCCAATGCTCGTTGAGCGATTCGAACCGGTCGATGCGGCCCCATTTGTGGATGAAATGTCCGATCGCCCGGAACACCGCATCGTAGTCTTCCATGTCGGCGATACGGTAATATTCCGAAAGCGCTGCCTTCAGCTTGCCGTCCAGAGCGTCAAAGGGTGCGTCGCCAATCCCGAGCACGGTCGCGCCGGCCTTCTTCAGCCGGTCGCAGAAATCGGCGCCGTTGGCGGGAAAATGCGGCGAGAAGAACACGAAATTCATGGATGACCCCTGCCGGCGGCACCCCGCCACCGTTCAAGTCTGGCGCATTTGCAGCGCGCGGGGAAGAGCATCCGCGTTAGGGATAAAATTCGACCGGGCCGGCCCCGCTTGCCTCCAACAGGCCGCTCCTGTATGAGAGCGGCCATGAACACGCGCGCCACCACCGCTTCCCGTCAGACCGGCTTTGCCGGCGAGACCGTTCGCGCGCTTGCCTCGACCCTGCTTCTTCTCGGCCTTATCGGCGATCGCCGGGTTCGCTGAAGGAGCGCCCGGCGGTCGAACCGCCGCGCAAGCGCATGCTCCTTGGCAAATCATATCAAGCGAACGAAAATCTGGTAAAGGCGCCGCTTGGCACCACATCCGCCTGAAAGGTGGACCGCCAGCCGCCGGGAGAAACGACGATGAACGCACGAGAAGACATCCGCGCCAGCGAGGCCGCGACCGGCAAGCAGGTCGGCCGGGGCATGCCGGACGCAGCCCGAAAATACCAACCTTATCCTACGGTCGGTCTCACCGACCGGACCTGGCCCTCGAAGGTGATCGACAAGGCCCCGATCTGGTGCTCGGTCGACCTGCGCGACGGCAACCAGGCACTGATCGATCCGATGGGCCACGAGCGCAAGGCGCGCATGTTCGCGCTGCTGCTCGACATGGGTTTCGAGGAGATCGAGATCGGCTTCCCGTCGGCTTCGCAAACTGACTTCGACTTCGCCCGCTGGTGCATCGAGGAAGGCAATGTGCCGGCCGATGTGTCATTGCAGGTGCTGGTCCAGTGCCGGCCCGAACTGATCAGCCGCACCTTCGAGGCGCTCAACGGCGCCACCAACCCGATCGTGCATTTCTACAACTCGACCAGCGAATTGCAGCGCCGCGTCGTCTTCGAGAAGGATGTCGGCGGCATCAAGCGCATCGCCACCGACGCCGCCAAGATGATCACCGACATGGCGGCCAAGGCGGGCGGCGGCTACCGTTTCGAATATTCGCCGGAGAGCTTCACCGGCACCGAACTCGAGGTCGCGCTGGAGATTTGCAACGCCGTCACCGAGATCGTCAGGCCGACGCCTGACAACAAGCTGATCATCAACCTGCCGTCGACCGTCGAGATGTCGACGCCCAACATCTATGCCGACCGCATCGAGTGGATGTGCCGCAACCTCGACGCCAGGGAAAACCTGATCATCTCCCTGCATCCGCACAATGACCGCGGCACCGGCATCGCCACCACCGAACTCGGTCTGATGGCTGGTGCCGACCGCGTCGAAGGCACGCTGTTCGGCAATGGCGAGCGCACCGGCAATGTCGACATCGTCACCCTGGCGCTCAACATGTACACGCAAGGCGTCGATCCGGGCATCGACTGCTCCGACATCAACCGGATGAAGGACGTCTATGAATATTCGAATCAGCTGAAGATTCCCGAGCGCCATCCCTATGTCGGCGAACTCGTCTACACGGCCTTTTCCGGCTCGCACCAGGACGCCATCAACAAGGGCATGAAGGCGCTGAAGAAGGCCAACACGCCGCACTGGGAAGTGCCCTATCTGCCGATCGACCCGGCCGATGTCGGCCGCAGCTACGAGGCGATCATCCGCATCAACTCGCAATCGGGCAAGGGCGGCATCGCCTATGTGCTGCAGGCCGATTACGGCCTCAATCTGCCGCGCAACCTGCAGATCGAGTTCAGCCAGGCGATCCAGGCGATCACCGATGCCGAAGGCAAGGAGGTTCCGGCCAAGCGCATTTACGAGCGCTTCCTGGAGACCTATGTCGACCAGCCGGGCGCGCGGCTGAAATTCCTCGACCACCACACCTATCCCGATACCGAGGTCAAGGGCCGGCGGGTGATCGAGGCGGTCATCCTCGACAATGGCAAGGAAGTGACGATATCAGGCACCGGCACGGGCCCGATCGACGGCTTCGTCGATGCGCTGTCGCGCCATGTCGGCGTCGACATGTCGGTGCTCGATTATTCCGAGCACTCGTTGCAGCGCGGCTCGAACGCGTCGGCCATCTCCTATGTCGAGATGGAATATCCCGGGGGCAAGCTGTTCGGCGCCGGCATCAACACCAACATCGTCGCCGCCTCGCTGGAAGCGGTGACGTCGGCGGCCAATCGTATCGTCGGTCGCAAGGCGCGGTAGCATCGGCCGGTCGGCGGCGCCGGAGGCAGGAACAGCTCTCCGCGCCGCCACTTTTTCAAGCCCGCAAAAGGCTCTGGCCTCGACTGGCCGATGCCGACTCTCACGACCATGCCGTGGCTTATACCGGCAGGGCCGTTAACCACCAGAGTATTCTCCGGTGAGGTACGCGATCGCATAATGGGTGCATACTTGTGTGCCGGTGCGGGAACTATATGATCGCGCCTCAACCTGTGCCGACTTCGAGAGGATCGACACTTGCAGCATGCCACGCCTGCCGCCCCCGCAGTGCGCGAGACACTAGAGCGACTGCTTGCCAGCGAAACGTTCGGACGATCCGAGCGTGCACGCAAGCTGTTGCGTTATCTTGTCGAGCGCGAACAGGCAGGCGAAGCCGACCGGCTCAAGGGCTTTTCCATCGCCATGGATGTCTTCGGCAAGGATGGCGATTTCGATCCTTCGACCGACGCGGTGGTACGCGTGCAGGCGGGCAGGCTACGCGAGCTGCTGCAGCAATATTTCGCCAATGAAGGCGTCGCGGAGCCGTTTCGCATAGCGATACCGCGCGGCAGCTATGTCCCGGCCTATGAGCTCAACGCGATCCGCTTGCCGGAACCTGCGAAACCCGCCGAGCAGATCGAAGCCGTAGCGGCACCATCCGAGCCCCCCGGTGATGCCATTGCCGCCGCTGCATTGCTGGCACCGGCGGCGGCGCCGGAGCCCTCGGTGGCACGCCATCTCCGGTTCTTCTGGATGGCGATCGCCGTGGTCATAGCCATGCTCGGCGTTCTGATATTGCGTCAGGGCAGCGGTGCGCTGCTGGCAGGCGGCGACCCTGCGGCAACGCTCGAGACCGCGACCCTGACCGGCAGCATCGCGCCGTCCGCCGCCAGCGAGGCTTTGCCGCTGGTCTACATCGCCGTCAAGGCCAGTGGCACGGATGCCAGCCGTGTCGCCGCAACGCTGCGTGCCGGACTGAGCGGCTTCGATACGATCGACTTCATCGGTCGCGACATCGTCAACAAGGCCGATCCGGTCGCTAGCGCGACGAGCTTCATCTTCGATATCCTGCCTGGACCGGATACGGGTGACATCACGATCGAACTGCAGAGCGTGGCCACCGGACGGGTGCTTTTGTCGCGCAACCTGACCGCCGCCGACAGCGCGCCGACCACCGTCGAGAGCCGTATAGCCGGCATCTTGACGTCCGCTCTTCCCGCTTCCGGCACGATCTACGGCTATCTCGAACAGAGCGGCATACAAACCGCCCTCACGCAATGCCTGACGCTCAACGACAAATATTATCTCGACCAGAACGCCAGGACCCACGAGGCCGCCTATCGCTGCCTCGAAACCCTCGCCGAAAACGGCGCCAAATCACCGTTGGTCTATTCGGAAATCGCCTCGCTCCACCTGGAGGCCGTGAACGACCACTACGCCTATCCGCCGGATGCCACGATCGAGAAGGCGATGACATTCGCCCATCGCGCCGTGCAGATGGGGCCGACCAGTCCCTACGCGCATCGTTCCTACGGCTACATCAATTCCCGTCTTGGCAACGCCGACGAGGCGCTGCGCTGGATGCGCAAGGCCTATGACCTCAATCCCTACGATCTCGCCATGGCCGCCGCTTATGGCTACGGGCTGATTTTCGCCGGCCGCTATGCCGAGGGGACGCCGATCCTGGCCCAGGCGGTGGACGCCTCCAGCGGTCATCCGACATGGTGGGATTTTGGACTTTTCGCCGGCGAACTCATGCTTGGCGACACCAACAAGGCCGCGATCGCCAGTTCCTCTCTGAGAACAACCGCAACGAAGTCGCACTATCTTGCCGCCCGGCTGATCGGTGCCAAGATCGCCGGTCAGGACAATCTGGCGCGCAAGCTGGTCGACGAGTTGACCGCCAAATTTCCGAAATTCGCCGCCGACCCGCGCGCGACCTTCATCGACCGGAAATATCCGCCCGACCTGACCGAGCGGCTGGTTGGGGCCCTGCGCGCGGCAGGCCTCGGCAACGCGAGCTGACGTCCCGCGGACAGGACTGTTTGGACCAACCGAATTGTTGGCCGCCGAAGCAGGTGGCAAAGCCCCGATATGACTGGTTTGCCGGCTTTGTCGCGCGAACCCGCGAGATCGAGAGGTCGCAAGCGCCAGTCGTCGTGAAGATTTTACTGGCCATCGTTCTGGACAAGGAGCAAACCACCCGCATTTCCCACCTTGCCGTTCCGCAATAAAGCTTTCAGATTTCATGATCGCATCGCTTCACGCCGCCGAAAAGGGTGTTGGCTCGAAGGCCATCGTCTTGCTGCATGGCTTCGGCGGCTGCCACGATATTTGGCACGAAGTGATCCCGGCGCTGTCGCCTGCGGTGCGCACACTCGCTTATGATTTGCCGGGGCACGGGCTGTCGCTCGATTTCCCCGGTGCCGGCCCGGCCAAGCTGGCGGCAAGGGCCGTCCTGGCCGATCTCACCGCGCGATCGGTAAAGCGCTTTCATCTGGTCGGCCACTCGATGGGCGGCGCGGTTGCGGCGCTGATGGCGCTGGCCGAGCCCGACAAGGTGGCGTCGCTGACACTTCTGGCGCCTGGCGGCTTCGGCGCCGAGATCAACGGTCCGCTGTTGCGCCGCTTTGCCGCCGCAAGGGACCCATCCGACATCCAGGCGTGCCTCTTGGCGATGTCGGGACCACTGACGCGGCCTATCGATCACACCTTGGACGCCCTTGGGGACATGCGCGGGCGACCCGGCCAAGTCGAGAGACTCATAGAGATCGCTGCCGCCATGACCAGCCAAGACCGGCAGGGCGTCATCCCGCGCGACCGCTTGGAAACACTGACCATGCCGGTGATGGTGGTATGGGGAAGCGATGACCCGATGCTACCCGTTGCCCACACCGACAATCTGCCCGTGCAATTTCATGTGCACCACGTCCCGGGGGCTGGCCATATGCTGATCGAGGAGGCGCCAGAGCTGATCGCCACGATCATCCGGCGCAACATGAACCGCCGTGCCAGGCCCTTGCGCCCGAATTAGCCGCGACCGGCTGGGCCAGCGCGACACCACCCGGGCGCCTCGCCGTCTTGATCGCGCCAGTGCATTTTGCCGGCGGCTGTGTTAACTGCGTGTTAACCAACCCCGCGAGGCAGACGCCGATGAAGGACGCAGGCGAGAAGATCGATCCGTCAAGCAAACTGTCCGATGCCATCCGTGACGTGAAGAACGCCTTCGCTGACCGCGACGATGTCGTCGTCGACATGCGCGAGGCGCACCGCATGCGCCTCGACCTCCTGGCCGCGGACCTCGCGCCCGTCTTTGCCGATGTTCCGGCCGACATGGATAATTTCGACTTTGTCGTCTCCTCGGGCCTACAGCCGCGCCTGTGGATCGACGCCGTCAGCCATGTCGCGATGGGGCGCGACCGCCGCACCTACCGCTTCCTCAAGGACACTCGCATTGGCCGTGTCGTGCTTGCCGAATCGACCGAGATGAAGCCGGTCGCCGATTCCGTGACGCGTTATGTCGCCGAGCGCATCGTCGAACGCCGGAGAATGATGGAGGGTGGCGTCGAGCCGGCGGTCGCCGGCATGAGACGCGCCGAGGTCGCGGAAGCCGAGCCGCCGCTGCGAGCCTCGACGCAAGGCAAGGGCTGGTCGGCCTTCCTGTCGGGCCTTGGGCTGGTCGCCGCCGGCGGACTTGTTGGTCTCGCGGTGTCGGCGGCGCTGTTGTGGGACCGCGTCTCGGCGATGGTTCTCAACTGGCGACCATAGCCGCGTCTGGCTCGACACCGAGTTCCACGGTCTGCAGATCGGAAGGCGGTATGGACGGTCCGGTCAGGCCGCGTCGCGTCAGGCGGATGCGCCAGTTTCCCTTTTCGCCGTCGATGTCGAACAGATTGTACTGTGCTGCCGGGTGATTGCCGCCCGGCGCCTGGCCGGCGGCGGCGACCCCGACGACCGGGACCTTTGCATCGCGAGGCCCGATCTGGAACAGCGACGGCAGGTGCGAATGGCCGTGCAGCACGAGCTCCGCGCCATGGCGGCGGATGATCTTGTGGAAGCGGGCGATGCCGAACAGCCGCTTGTGCTGGGAGACGGCGCCCCGCACCGGCGGGTGGTGGATCATGATCGCACGGAACAGCCCTTGCTTGGCCGTGGTCTCGAGGATCTTGCCGAGGCGAGCCGCCTGCCCCTCCATGAAGAAACCATTGGCCATGAAGGGCGCCGTGGCGCGCGCCGTCGAGACGCCGATCAGCGCGACATTGCCGCGCACGCGCAGATAGGGAAATGCATTGCGATCGACCGGCGTGTTGACACCGTCGCCGCTCATCCACGCCGCCCATGACCGGCAGATCTTGTCGAAGGCACCGGGCACATAGGCGTCATGGTTTCCCGGCACGACCGAAACGTCATGCGGCGACCCCAGCGTCTCGAGCCAGTGTTTGGCCATCTCGATCTCGCCGTCGAGCGCCAGGTTGACGAGGTCGCCGGTGACAGCGAGATGGTCCGGGCTTTGCGCCTTGATGTCGGCGACGATGGCGTCGATGACGGCATCGTGCATGTGGCGGCGGCGGTTGCGCTGCCAGTTGACGTAGCCGAGCACGCGCTTGGAGGCGAGATCGCGATAGGATACATCGGGGAGCGGCCCCAGATGGACATCGGAAATATGCGCGAGCCTGAACATTCCTCCTTCATAGGCGACGTGCACGCCGCTTTCCACCCACGGTTTCGCTACTGATGCCGACCGACGACGAAGCCGCGTTCCGCCAGACCGGCTGGGCGGGGTTGAGGGCCCGGCTGTTCCATCTCTATTTCGTGCTGCGGCGGCCGATGACGCTCGGTGTGCGCGGCCTGATCCACGATGCCGCCACCAATTCCGTCTTCCTCATTCGCCACACCTATGTGCCCGGCTGGCAGCTTCCCGGCGGTGGCGTCGAGGTTGGCGAGACGCTGGCCGAGGCGCTGGCCCGCGAACTCGCCGAAGAGGGCAACATCGCGATGGCCGCCACGCCGGTGCTGAAGTCGATGCACTTCAACCGCCGCGCCAGCCGGCGCGATCATGTCGGCTTCTATCTCGTCGAAAATTTCAGCCAGACCGCGCCGAAACGGCCCGACCATGAAATCGCCGAGGCCGGCTTTTTTCCACTCGATCGCCTGCCGGAAGGCACCACACCGGCGACGCTGCGGCGGATCGCCGAGGTTTTCCGCGGCGTGCCAGCATCGCCCTATTGGTAGATCAGGCCGCCGCCCTCGCGAACTTCGCCCGATCATGCGGCGCGCCATAGTCAAGCTCCGGTCCCGCCGGCACGATCCGCGTCGGATTGATCGTTTCGTGGCTGCCGTAATAATGCGCCTTGATGTGATGCAGGTTCACCGTCCCCGCCACACCGGGCACCTGATAGAGGTCGCGCAGATAGTTCGACAGGTTCGGATAATCGGCGATGCGGCGCAGGTTGCACTTGAAATGGCCGACATAGACCGGGTCGAAGCGCACCAGAGTGGTAAACAGCCGCCAGTCGGCCTCGGTGATGCGGTCACCCACCAGATAGCGTTGCCTGGACAGGCGGTCCTCCAGCCCATCGAGCGTCGAAAACAGCTCGCCGAACGCTTCTTCATAGGCCGCCTGCGTGGTGGCAAAGCCGGCGCGGTAGACGCCGTTGTTGACGGAGGGATAGACCAGCGCGTTGATCGCGTCGATCTCGCCGCGCAGCGCCTGGGGATAGAAATCGAGGCCGGCATCGCCCCATTGATCGAAGGCTGAGTTGAGCATCCGGATGATTTCGGAGGATTCGTTGGAGACGATGGTCTGTTCCTTTTTGTCCCACAGCACCGGCACCGTCACCCGGCCCGAATAGGCGGAATCCGCCCTGGTGTAGATTTGGTGCAGGAAGTCGAGGCCATAGAGCGTGTCGCCGGTGGCGCCGTCCTCGGCGACAAACGTCCAGCCGTTGGCGCCCAGGAAATGATGCACGATCGAGATGGAGATGATGCCTTCGAGCCTCTTCAACGCGCGAAAGATCAGCGTCCGCTGAGCCCAGGGACAAGCGAGCGAAACATAAAGGTGATAGCGGCCGGGCTCCGCCTTGAAGCCTCGGCGCCGGCCTTCCGCCGGTGCACCGTCGCGCGTGATCCAATCTCGCCACTGCGATTGCGGCCGCACGAACCTGCCACCGCTGTCCTTGGTGTCATACCAGCGGTCTTGCCATTTACCGTCGACCAACAATCCCATGGAATATCCTTTCGCGTTTCCACCTCATGTAGAGCGCGATGCGGCAAGACGGAATTAGTCAGGACTGAACAGATCGTCAATCGATAGGGCCAGCGGACGGGCCGATTGCGGCGGCGCAAAATTGATGCTAGCGGACACTTTGCATGTTCGATTTTGCTTTGATCCGGTTTGACCGACGACGAAAGGGCGCCCGCGCTTGATGAAGCGCTGACTGGCGAATGCTGCCGTTTGCAGCAACCTTTCCTCCTCTACCGGAACGCAAAGACCATGAGCCTTGCCGACGTGAAGTACCTGCCGGAAACCCCGGCGCACGATCCTGAAATCGAAGCAATCAATGACGAGGCCTTCGGGCCCGGCCGTTTCGTGCTGGCCGCCTACAAGATCCGCGAGGCCGGTGGGCATGAGCGTGCTCTGTCCTTTGTCGCGGTCGACGGCGACCTCGTCGTCGCCTCGGTGCGCATGACGCGCATAGCGGCCGGTGCCGGCCGGGCGCTGATGCTTGGGCCGCTCGCGGTACGGCCCGCCTTCAAGAATCTCGGCATCGGCCGCCGGCTGGTGGCGATCGCACTGGAGGCCGCCGCCAAGGCCGGTGCACCCGCCGTGATCCTGGTTGGCGACGAGCCTTATTACGGGCCGCTCGGCTTCAAGCGCATACCGCGCGGCCAGATTTCGATGCCGCGGCCTGTCGACCTCGACCGGCTGCTGTCGCATGAGATTGCGCCAGGCGCGGTGGCCAGGCTTTCGGGCGAGGTCGGCCACGCCAGCCAGGCCAGGATCGTCGAGCACGCCTAGGGCGGCTCCTGGAAAGTGTGGACGGGTTTTCCGTGGTTCGCCGTTTCTGCAAGACGGCGGCCCTCTCCATCTTGACCTTGTCGGTCGATCCGGGCCTGATCCGTCCCGTTCTCACGCAAAAGCCCGTTCACACGCATAAGGATGACGCCATGAATCCCAACGGCCAGATCGCGATCGTCACCGGCGGCGGCTCCGGCCTTGGCGAGGCGACAGCGCGCGCGTTTGCCGCCAAGGGCGCCCGCGTCGCCATCCTCGATGTCGGCATCGAGCGCGCCGCCAAGGTCGCGGCCGAGATCGGCGGCATCGCCGTCCGGTGCGACGTCGCGAGTGCCGACAGCGGCAGCGCCGCCCTCGCCGATGTCGCCGCCAAGCTGGGCGAGCCGCGCATCCTGGTCAATTGCGCGGGCATCGCCATTGGCGTGAAGACGATCGGCAAGGACGGCCCGCATCCGCTCGACCAGTACCGCAAGGTGATCGAGGTCAATCTGATCGGCACCTTCAACATGATCCGCCTGGTTGCCGACCGTGCCGCGAAACTGGAGCCGCTGCAGGGCGGCGAGCGCGGCGTCATCGTCAACACTGCCTCGGTCGCCGCCTATGACGGCCAGATCGGCCAGGCGGCCTATTCCGCCTCCAAGGGCGGCGTGGTCGGCATGACGTTGCCGGTGGCGCGTGATCTCGCCCGTTCCGGCATCAGGGTCTGCACCATCGCGCCCGGCATCTTCAAGACGCCGATGATGGCCGGCATGCCGCAGGACGTGCAGGATTCGCTGGGCGCCGCGGTGCCCTTCCCCTCACGCCTCGGCGAACCTTCCGAATATGCCGCACTTGCCCTGCACATCATCGAAAATCAGATGCTGAACGGCGAAACCATCCGCCTCGACGGCGCCATCCGCATGGCGCCGAAATAGTGCGAGCCGAAGTTGGCGGAAGACCGAATCCGGCCGGCAACACCGACAAGCGAGACAAATTGTGGCGAGCGCTTCGATGCAGCGAAATCAAGATAGGGATGTGATCCGAGAGACCGACGCCGAGGCGATCCGGTTGGCGAAAACGCTTCTGCGCAGTGCCCGCTTCGGCGCCCTGGCGGTGCTGGAACCACGGACCGGGGCGCCGCTGGCGAGCCGGGCCGGCGTCGCGACCGACATCGACGGCGCGCCGCTTATTCTGGTGTCGATGCTCGCGGCGCACACGTCGGCGCTGCTTGCCGATCCGCGTTGCTCCCTGCTGCTTGGCGAACCCGGCAAAGGTGATCCGCTGGCGCATCCGCGGCTGACGCTGGTCTGTCAGGCATCGCGGCTGGAGCGCGGCTCGCAGGCGCATGCCCGCGCCGAGCGCCGCTATCTCAACCGCAATCCCAAGGCGAGCCTCTATGCCGGGCTCGGCGACTTTTCGATCTTTCGCCTGGAGCCGCAACGCGCCAGCCTCAACGGCGGGTTCGGCAAGGCCTATCTGCTCGAACGGGCCGACCTCCTCACCAATGGGCCCATCATCGAGGAACTTGCCGGAAGCGAACAATCGGCCGTCGAGCACATGAATGCCGACCATCTCGACGCGATCGCCATCTATGCCCGTCATTTCGCCAAGGCACCTGGTGATGGCTGGACGATCGCCGGTTTGGACGCCGATGGCATGGATCTGGTGTCGGGGGACAATGTCTGCCGGGTATTCTTCCCGCAACCGCTGGTAAAGGCTTCGGAATTACGTCCCGCCCTGGTCGAAATGGCCAGGATCGGCAGGGCCGCATCGGAGGCATAAGACGAAACTAAATTGCATTTGATCAAAAGCAACCCTTGAGATTTGAAAGAAATGTTCTAGGCTTAGCTGTGGTGCTGACTCGTCGGCACCTTCACAAGTGAATTTATGGATTCAGGCACCATTGCCCCCATGGCGCCTCGATGAGCAAACAGCATGGGGCATCAATGGTCTCGACAAAGCTAATCGCGAACGCCGAATCGGCTGCCGAATTTCTGATGCTGATGGGCAACGAAAAACGGCTGTTGATCATGAGCTATCTGATCGACGGTGAAATGTCGGTCGGCGCCATCGCCGAAAAGGTGATGCTCAGCCAATCCGCCCTCTCGCAGCACCTGGCCAAGTTGCGGGCGCTCGACCTCGTGGACACCCGCCGCGATCGTCAGATGATCTACTATTCCTGCAAATCCGATGCGGTGCGCGAACTGCTCGCCGTGCTGGACGGCATCTTCGGCAGCAGCAAGGAAGATCTGTCCCAGATGGCGCAGAGATTGCGCCGCGCCGGGACTTGACCGGACGCTGCCGCGGCCGTTTACCTCGCTGACGATTTCCGGAGCGTGGCTCATGTGTCTTTCGCGGCACACGAGCCACGCTCTTTATTGTTGAGCGGGACATGGACCCAATTCGCATCGACGATCCACGCGACCCACGTGTCGCGGCCTATCTTGATATCCGCGAGCGCGACCTGGCCGGCCGGCAAGGCCGCTTCGTCGCAGAAGGCAAGGTGGTGCTCGACCTGCTTTTGTCGTCGAGCCGCTTCAGCGCCGAATCCATCCTGGTCTTGGAAAACCGGCTTGGCGGCCTGGAGGACATACTGCGCAAGACACGAACGGACCTGCCGGTCTATGTCGTCGCCGGCGCGGTGATGGACGCGATCGCCGGATTCCACATGCATCGCGGCATCCTGGCCATCGGCCGCAAGGAGACACCCCTGCCGTCTGGGTCATTGCTGGATGCCTTGCCCGCTCAAGCCCTGGTCGTGGTGCTTGTCGGCATCGCCAACCATGACAATATGGGCTCGATCTTCCGCAACGCCGCCGCTTTCGGCGCCGATGCGGTGTTGATGGACGCGACATGCTGCGATCCGCTGTACCGCAAGGCGATCCGGGTTTCGGTCGGCGCCGCGCTCAAGATCCCTTTCGCGTCCTTCGCCGACACGGCGGACTTCACGGCGGACCTCGATCGGCGGGGTTACGACCAGTTCGCGCTGTCGCCGCGCGGCCGGATCGACATACGCGATGCACGGCGCGGCGAGCGCCTGGCGCTCTATCTCGGCACCGAGGGCGAAGGCCTGCCCGAAAGACTGCTTGCCCGCTTGCAAACCGTGCGGATCACCATGTCGAATGGCTTCGACAGCTTGAACGTCGCTGCCGCCTCGGCCATCGCCCTGCATCATTTCTCGCGCTGACGGGCGCCGTCTGAGGCCAAGACGCCGGCAGGCCGCCAGCCCGCACCGCGTCAGTTGGCTTCCGCCTTCTGCAAGGCGCGCACGCGGTCGGCGAGACTGCGGTCGTGGCCGGCGGAGCGGTTGTCCTGCGGTGCCGCCAACGCCTTGGCGATCGGTGAATCCGGTCCTTCGAGCTTGGCTGTCAGGTGGACGACCTCCGCCGCCAGTTCGTTCATCTGCTCACGCAGCGCGGCGCCATTGCCATTCGTCAAACCCGACGATGCCACAGCGCCGAGATCCGCCTTAAGCCGCTTGTTCTCCCGCGCCAGCGCCGTCAGCCTGGCCTCCAGCCGCTCGCGGTCGCTGTCGAGCTTGGCGATCGCGCGGTCCATGTCGTCGCGCTTGCCTGCCTCGTCATGCCGGTCCGACTCATCGGGCTTGCCAACCAGCCGCAAGGCTGGGGCGCCGTCCTCGGCTTTCGTTTTTTCCCGCAACCGCGCCAACTCCTTTTCGCGCCGATCAAGCTTGTCCTCACGGTCGGCGAGCGTTGCCAGCAGCCGCTCGACCTTCTTGTCGAGTTCGGCGGCCCTTTTCTTTTCGGCCTTCAAGGCATCGCGCGCGGCCTTGCTTTCGGCCGCGATCTCCTGGCCGCGCCGATCCGCTTCCTTGCGCTGGCCACGCAGCAGCGAGATGTCGCTGGCGAGCTTCTGCAATTCGGATTCGCGGGCCACGAGTTCGATCTGGCGGCTGCTGGAGGCAAAACTGGCGTCGTCATACATGCGCTCCAGCTTCTCGAGCTCGAGCGCCCGCCTTTCCAGCTTTCGTTCGGTTTCCTTGAGCCGCTCCGAAAGCTGATGCAGTTCCTCTTCGCGCCGCCGCAACGCTTCGCCCTTGGCGCCGAGTTCGGCGAGCGCGTGGTCCTTTTCCGCGCGCTCGACCGCGAGCCCCTTCAGCGCCTCGCGGCCCCGGTTGATCTCGACGAGCTGTTCGGCCACCTTTTCGCGCAGCGTCTTGACGTTGATTTCGAGCCGCCGCGTCGTCATGGCGTACTCGGCCCGGACCCGGTCCTTGTCGGCCTGGATCTCGGCTTGCGTCAGCGGGATGGAGGCCTCGATGCGCCTGCGGGTCAGGGCGACGGCGCGCCGCCAGACGGCCGGAGCCACCATCAGCGCCAGAAAGCCGGCACAGAGAAAGCCGAGGGCAAAGAACAGGACCGACTGAACCAAAGGACTACCCGTTATCGACGACAACTTGGAAGGCTGGACTGTGCCATCTTGGCATGGCGGAAATCCGGCACCGCGGCAAGGGCTTGCCGCGGCTCATTCGGGGCGTGGGCTCGGGAATCCGGTCAAACTGTCCGCGATTCGATCATGTTGGACAGATCAGAACGGGTTCCAGGTCGCCCGCTCGGTCAGTTTCAGATAGCCGAGATTGACGCCGAGCCGGGCGCCGACGCCGGTACGGATCGGCACCAGCAGCACATTGTTGTTCTTCAGCACGTTGAAGCCGACACCCGCCACCACATAGGCCGAACCGGCGACGCCGCCATAGCGATTGTAGAGGTTGCCGACATCGTCGAGATTGTAGACCAGCATCATCACGCGTGACCCCTCGCCGCCGAAATCCCAGCCCAGCGACGGGCCTTGCCAGAACACTTTGTGATCGCCGGCATTCTTGGTGTAGAGCGTGCCTTCGCCATAGGTCAGGCCGCCGATCAGCGCACCGGATCCCTCCTCGCCGAGCAGATAGCCATTGGGCAGACCGTAGGAGGCGAAAATCTTCTCCACGACGGTGGCCAACCCGCCCGACGTCGCGCCGAAGAACTTGTGGCCGGAATCGATAATTTCCTGAGCGGTGTACTCCTGGGCCCGCAAGGGCGATGTCGTGAAGACGAGAACGCCCATGAGCGTGATCGCCATTGAGAGGACGCGGAGAAAACTCCGGTCATAGAATCGGGAAAACATGCTTCCAATCTCCGTCATGAAGCACTTTCGCCGACGCCTCGCATCCGTACGGCTCTTTTTAGGCGGCCGTTAAGGATGACTGTTAGGGGCAAACTATGCCGTAATCCTTTTTCAACCATTAAATTCCCACATGAAGATGGCGGTTCGAAGGCTGTTTGGGGAGCGCGCGGGGCCGGCAGCCTGGGCGAACACGCCATTTGCCCCGACGACAATCTTGGATTTGTTGCTGTACGAACGAGTGCTGTGTATTCAGAGAGCCTCGGGTTGGAACGTGATTCGTGTGGGTAGCGCGATAGCAGGTCGCCCGGTCACGACTAGTGGAATTTGCAGGGATTTTCACCGATGGCCGATCTGTTCACCCTCACCGCCCCCGATCTGGCGGCGCTCTTGTGCAGCCGCGTCTGCCACGACATCATCTCGCCGGTCGGCGCGATCAACAACGGGCTTGAACTGCTCGACGAAGGTGGTGCCGACGAAGACGCCATGCGGCTGATCCGCCAGAGCGCAAAGAACGCCTCCGCCCGTTTGCAGTTCGCCCGGATCGCCTTCGGCGCCGCCGGCTCGGCCGGCATGATGATTGACACCGGAGATGCCGAGGCCGTCGCCATCGCCTTCCTCAAGAACGAAAAGCCGGAATTGGTCTGGAACGGCATCCGCGCGCTGCTGCCCAAGAACAAGGTCAAGCTGCTGCTCAACCTGCTCCTGGTTGCCAATGCCGCCATTCCGCGCGGCGGCAAGCTGGTGGTGACGCTCGAAAATCTCGAAACCGAGCCGCGTTTTTCGCTTTCGGCAAGCGGGCCGATGCTGCGTGTGCCGCCGAAATTCCTCGAACTGCATTCCGGTCACAAGCCTGAGGAGCCGATCGACGCGCATTCGGTGCAGCCCTATTACACGCTGCTGCTGGCCCGCGAGGCCAACATGACGATTTCGATCCATGCGACGGCTGAAGAAATCGTCCTTTCGGCGGCCTGAAATCGACGCTGGCAGCGCGATCGAACAAAGTATTTCAATCTGAAATATTTCATTGACGCCCCAATCGGGGTGCGATGAACTTTGCCTGCGCGGCAACGCCGAAGCATCCGCAAGGAAAAGCGCGTCGAACGGTATCTTTGCAAAAATTTTACCTAACGGCTTTTCGGCTTCTTTACCAGATCGGTCTAGGCTACGCCGCAGATGCCCCGCACGACCGGATTGCCAAAGGGCAAAGAGGACCCGGAAAATGAAACGCTGCATGTTCGTCGACGATTCAAGCGTCATCAGGAAGGTCGCAAAACGCATCCTGGGCGGTTCCGACATGATGGTCATCGAGGCAGCCAGCGGGCTTGACGCACTGGAGATGTGCGCGGCCGACATGCCCGACATCATCGTCGTCGACGGCGCCCTGCCGGACATGCAGGCGATCGACCTCATCCGGCGCGTGCGCGCCTTGGAAAGCCCGATCAAGCCGCAGATCCTGATCTCGCTGGTCGAACTCGATATTGCGTCGATCATGCGCGCCAAGCGCGCCGGCGCCCAGGGCTATCTGTTGAAGCCCTTCAATCGCCCGCAACTGCTCGAGCGCTTTCGCGCCTTGAAGATCGCTGCCTGAACGCTGTTCCAGGAGAACCGCGGCGGCCTGCCGTCTGTCCGGCAGTGCGCAAAAACAAATGATTGTCGGCCTACAATGCAAAAACCCGGCCATGGCCGGGTTTTTTAGAAAAGCTCTGCCGGCTGCGCTCAGGCGCTGACGCGGATGTCTTCCGGTTCGCGCAGCACATAGCCGCGACCCCAGACGGTCTCGATGTAGTTCTGGCCACCGGAAGCGGCGTCGAGCTTCTTGCGCAGCTTGCAGATGAAGACGTCGATGATCTTCAGTTCCGGCTCGTCCATGCCGCCATAGAGGTGGTTGAGGAACATTTCCTTGGTGAGCGTGGTGCCCTTGCGCAGCGAGAGCAGCTCCAGCATCTGGTATTCCTTGCCGGTCAGGTGCACGCGCTGGCCACCGACCTCGACGGTCTTGGCGTCAAGGTTGACCACCAGATCGCCCGTGGTGATGACCGACTGGGCGTGCCCCTTGGAGCGGCGCACGATGGCATGAATGCGCGCCACCAGCTCGTCCTTGTGGAACGGCTTGGTCATGTAGTCGTCCGCGCCGAAGCCGAGGCCGCGTACCTTGTCCTCGATGCCAGCCATGCCGGAGAGGATGAGGATGGGCGTCTTTACCTTGGAGAGGCGAAGCGTTCTCAAGACCTCGTAGCCGGACATGTCGGGCAGGTTGAGGTCGAGAAGGATGATGTCGTAGTCGTAGAGCTTGCCCAGATCGACACCCTCTTCGCCGAGGTCCGTCGTATAGACATTGAAACTTTCCGATTTCAGCATCAGCTCGATGCTTTGTGCGGTTGCACTGTCATCTTCTATCAGCAGAACACGCATTTCATTCCCCTTTTCTGCCGCCGGACCATTTCACGACCCGTCCTGCCCCGGAGCAGTGGTTGCCTTGTAGAGAGGCTGCCATCGAATGGTTAACAAAACCTAATTTCCCGTTCATTACGGTATCAGATTTTTTAACCCCTTTCTACACCCTCTTGAATCTAATAACGAATCACAGACCAAAATTCCTAATGCGACACATTAATAACCTGGACTAAGTGACTCCAGGGACTCATCGACGCGGCTTCGCTTCGGCGGCCGGAATTTTTACCCGGCCTTAAGCCCTGACCCGTATGATTAACAATGCCCGTAAACGAATGGTTACCGCCGGCAAAAAACTTTAGGGTTTTGTTTCCCATAGTGCGGGGAAAGCCGGTGGATACGGGCAGTGCTTGGGCCTTTCCAAGTGGTTTGGACGATATGTGCGGGTGTGCGTTTCCGGGAGTACCGAATCATGAAGTCACGTGAAAACCTCGTCCGGCTGAAGCAGTTTCAGGTGAATGAGAAGCGGCGGCAGATGCTGCAGCTCGACATGATGATCGCCGAGTTCGAGCGCATGGCCGTCGAACTGGAGCTTCAGATCACCGCCGAGGAAAAGAAAGCCGGCATCACCGATATCAACCATTTCGCCTATCCGACCTTCGCCAAGGCGGCGCGTCTGCGCCGCGACAATCTCAGGAACTCGCAAGGCGACCTCGCCCAGCAGCGAAGCGCCGCCGAATCATTACTCGGCGAAGCTGAAGCGGAGCTTTCCAAGGCTGAGATGCTGGAATCGCGCGATACCAAGATTCGCGAGGCCGAAACCGGCGGCCGCAGCGCCATGATCGGCTGAACCGGCCGACATCGGCGCTATTCGGCACGCGCACAAGCGCGCCCGCTGTCGGGACGGCAACCTGAACCAGCGCCGGCTGGCGCCGCGAAGTGCTGCTGGCGCACAAGACCTAGGCCGCCCAGTCCGCCTCATTTCCGTTGGTCGCCCTTGCCCGGGCATCCTTGATATCGGGCGCATGCTGCTCTGCCCACGATCTGATCTGGGTAAGCAGTTCCGCCAGGTTCTGGCCGAGCTCCGTCAGTTCATATTCCACGTGTGGCGGAATGACCGGATAGACCTCTCGCCGCACCAGGCCGTCACGTTCCAGCACACGCAAGGTCTGGGTCAGCATCTTGGGCGTGATGCCTTCGAGCTTGCGGGCAAGCGCACCATTGCGCAGCCGGCCTTTGCGCAGCGCGCAGACAACCAGATAGACCCATTTGCTGGCCAGCATTTCCAAAACGGTGTGCGACGGACATGTCCGCCGGAACGCGTCATAGCCTAAGGGGGAGTCGCAATCACTATCCATGAGGTACCTATGTATCAATAAGGTGCATACTAGACAATAGCTCCTTACTCTCCAAATGATAGTGGCATCGATCAGCAGGAGAGATTCATGCGTGCCGTTACCCAGAATGCCGTCGGCGGACCCGACGTTCTTGTCATCGCCGAATTGCCCGATCCCACGCCGAAGGCCGGCGAGGTGCTGGTCCGCGTCAAGGCGGCCGGCATCAATCCCGTCGATGGCGCGGTGCGCGCCGGCTACTATCCGCTGCTCGGCGAGCCGCCTTTCATCCTTGGCTGGGATATTTCGGGGACGGTCGAGGCCCTGGGCGCCGGCGTCACCAGCTTCAAGGTCGGCGACGACGTGTTCGGCATGCCGCGCTTTCCCAAGCAGGCCGCGGCCTACGCCGAACTGGCGGTGGTGCCGGCCGATGAGATCGCGCCGAAGCCGAAGAGGGCGGACCACACCTGGGCCGGCGCATTGCCGCTGGCCGGTCTCACCGCCTGGCAAGGCCTTGTCCGCCATGGCGCACTGCAATCAGGCCAACGCGTGCTGGTGCACGCCGGAGCTGGCGGCGTTGGCCATCTGGCCGTGCAGATCGCCAAGGCGCGTGGTGCTTACGTCGTTGCCACGACCAGCCCGGGCAAGCTCGACTTCGTGCGCAAGCTGGGCGCCGATGAGGTGATCGACTACACCAAGGGTGATTTCACCAGCCAGATCAGCGACATCGACCTGGTGCTGGAGCCGCTGGGCGGCGACCATGCCGATCGCTCCCTGAAGGTGCTGAAGCCCGGCGGCGTGCTGGTGTCATTGCTCAATGTCAACGACGCCACGCGCGCCGACGCCAGTTCGCGCGATATCAGGGTCGAGCGCATGTCGGTGGTGCCCGACCGCGAGGGCCTGCTCGAGCTCGCTGGGTTGATCGACGCGCAAAAGCTTGCCGTCCACGTGGCCAGGACTTTTCCCCTCGACCAGGCGGGAGCCGCCCACGCCTTTCTCGCCACCAGGCCGATCGGCAAGGTGGCACTGACGATCTGAGCGGCGACACCGTCGCTCCGAAAGAAAAAGGGCGCGGCTTGCCGCGCCCTTTGATCGTGGTGAGGCCGGCCTAGTGCCGGTATTGCTGGATACGCGTGGTGCGCAGCCCGGCAAGGCCGTATTCGTCGATCGACGCTTGCCAGGACAGGAATTCCTCCGTGGTCAGCTTGTAGCGCTGGCATGCCTCTTCAAGGCTCAAAAGTCCGCCGCGCACCGCTGCAACCACTTCCGCCTTGCGCCGGATGACCCAGCGACGCGTGTTCGTCGGCGGCAGATCGGCAATCGTAAGCGGGCTGCCGTCAGGCCCGATAACATATTTGACTCTAGGTCTAACCAGATCGGTCATCGTACTCTCTACAAAAAACTCAAAGACCCAATCCCCGCCACGTTACCGCCACAGCTTTAAAAATTGCCTAAGCAGACCCTAATGACTAGGTAAGGATCGTGAACGCCGCGTTAGTCTTTTAGCGGGCATTTGAAATATGCGGCTGGAAGCCCTGTTTTGGCCGGGAGAAATGTATCCATTCGCAGCGTTCGCGACGCGCCGCCGGTCGCCCTGCAAGCTGGCGCAGCAGGAAAGCTTGACCTATATTCTCGACATTGGCATTCAGACGCCGCGTTAGAATGAAAGCACCATGAACAGCCTCGACCTTCCCGGACGCCCAGAAAACACCCGCATCGTCGTCGCCATGTCGGGCGGCGTCGATTCATCCGTGGTCGCCGGCCTGCTGAAGCGCGAGGGCTACGATGTCGTCGGCGTCACCTTGCAGCTCTATGATCATGGTGCGGCAACGCATCGGGCCGGATCATGCTGCGCCGGCCAGGACATCGACGATGCCCGCCGCGTCTCCGAGACGCTGGGCATTCCCCACTATGTGCTCGATTATGAGGAGCGGTTCCGCAAGGCGGTCATCGACCCCTTCGCCGAGAGCTATGTCGCCGGCGAAACGCCCATTCCTTGCGTTTCCTGCAACCAGACGGTCAAGTTCGCCGATCTGCTGGCCACGGCCAAGGATCTCGGCGCCGATGCGCTCGCCACCGGCCACTACATCCGCTCCGGCGCCAATGGTGGCCACCGCGCCCTCTACCGGCCGGTCGACGCCGACCGCGACCAGAGCTATTTCCTGTTCGCCACCACGCAGGCGCAGATCGACTATCTGCGCTTTCCGCTTGGCGGCCTGTCGAAGCCGCAGGTTCGCGGCATCGCCGAGGAGATGGGGCTGACGGTCGCCGCCAAGCAGGACAGTCAGGACATCTGCTTCGTGCCGCAGGGCAAATATTCCGACATCATCGCCAAGCTGAAGCCGGCCGCCGCCAATCCGGGCGACATCGTCCATATCGACGGCCGCGTGCTTGGCCGCCACGAGGGCATATTGCGCTACACGATCGGCCAGCGCCGTGGCATCGGCATCGCATCGGGCGAGCCGCTCTATGTCGTCCATCTCGATGCCGAGCGCGCCCGCGTCGTCGTCGGCCCGCGCGAGGCGCTGGAGACGCACAAGATCTATCTGCGCAACATGAACTGGCTGGGAGACGGCGCCCTCGCCGATGTTCCCGCCGGCGGCATCGAGTTGTTCGCCAAGGTGCGCTCGACCAGGCCGCCACGGCCGGCGGTGCTGCGCCACGAGGCAGGCGTGACCTCGGTCGAACTGGCCGATGGTGAATCGGGCATCGCGCCCGGACAGGCCTGCGTGCTCTATTCCGACGACGGCAACGAGGCCCGCGTCTTCGGCGGCGGCTTCATCGAGCGTTCCGAGCGCGGCGCCGAGGCCGAGGCGATGCTGAACCGGCTCGCCGCCAAGCCGGCGCGGGTGCCCGCCGAATAACACCCTCTCAAAGACCGTTTCGAAATCCACTTTAGGCAGCCATCAGATGGCCGCCCCAGTAGAATTTCCAAACAGTAGAATTTCCGAACAGTCTCAGGATTTGGTGTGAGTGACGGTGCCAGCGGTCAGGATGCGCAGCACCCTGATCGCTTCCTCGCCGCTGGTGCGCGGTTCGGCGCGCGTCTCGATGCACTGGATGAAATGCTCCAGCTCGCGGGTCAGCGGCATGCCCTGGGCAACCGCGACATAGGACGGCTCGTTGGTGGTGAACGCCCACTGGCCGCTGTCCTGCCACACCGCGTGGCGGTAGACCGCAAGCTTACGCTCCCATGGCTCGACATCGTCGAACACAGCCATCGCCTTGGTGCCGACCACGGTCAGCCGGCGCTCGCGATAGGGGTTGAGCCGCGACGTGAAGAGATGGCTGCGCAGCCCGTTGGGAAAGCGCATATGCAGGTGCGCGAAATCGCTGAGATTGTCGAGGAGGGCCGCCCCCTCGCCGCGCACCTCGATCGGCTCGGTGCCGGTGATGGCCAGGATCATCGACAGATCGTGCGGCGCCAGGTCCCATAGCGCATCGTTCTCGGTATGGAACTTGCCGAGCCCCAGCCGGTGCGAATGGATGTAACGGACCTCGCCGAGCTCGCCCTTGTCGATCAGCCCTTTCAGCGTCTCGAAGGCGGGATGGAAGCGCAGGACATGGCCGACCATGAACACACGCTTATTGTCCCTGGCCGCCTGCACCGAGCGCTCGGCATCGGCCACCGTCAGCGCGATCGGCTTTTCCACCAGCACGTCCTTGCCGTTCTCGACGGCGCGCACGGCGAGGTCGG
Source organism: Mesorhizobium sp. M8A.F.Ca.ET.218.01.1.1 (assembly GCF_004791165.1). Taxonomy (GTDB): domain Bacteria; phylum Pseudomonadota; class Alphaproteobacteria; order Rhizobiales; family Rhizobiaceae; genus Mesorhizobium. The sequence goes on from NZ_SRUZ01000006.1 coordinate 47,239, forward strand.
CATGGAACTGCGGCGGCAAGGCCATGATGATGGCGTCGATGTCATCGCGGACGAACAGCTGGTCCGGCTCGATCGCCAGGCAGTCCTGTTCGCTGGCAAAACCTTCGGCGCGGGCACGATTGGTGTCGGAAACCGCGTGCAACGCGCCGAGCGCCTTGAGGGTGCGGATGTGGTTTGAGCCCCAGTATCCGCAACCGAGGACTGCAATGCGCGGCTTCATCTGTTTCAAACTCTAAAAACTCGTGGCCGAGACATAGCGACGTGCCCCGTCGAACTCAACCCCGGCGGCCGCATCCAGGTGTTCGCGCGGCAAAGCTTTTCGCCATCGAGAATATGCGGCCCTATCGAATGCATCGAAGCTTGACAGGCTCGCCCTCCCAACCTTATATCCGCCCGACCTTGGCGAACGCCTCGAAATGCCTTGCGATTTAAGGCGGATTTCGGGCCTTTCGCCGCCCTGGCGGGGTAGCTCAGTTGGTTAGAGCACGGGAATCATAATCCTGGGGTCGGGGGTTCAAGTCCCTCTCCCGCTACCACTTCAAACCCACTATCGCACGCAATGTTTGTATTGCGGCGGCCGATTGATGCGGCCCGCTTTTCGGCATGCGGGTTCGCTGGGTGGAGAGCCACGGTCGAGGGCGGCCCAAGATTGCAGGCGCCGCCCCCATCCCGGCATGTTTCGGCAGAGCGCAAAATGGGCCGGTCCAACCGGCCCATCCTCGATCACTCCTCCTCAACGGGTGCCGGGACCTCATCCGGTAGGATTTGCGGTCCAACCCGGTCGGCAACGAGCATCGAAAGCATCATCTCGACAAGGCCGTTGGCGGCCCCCTTCTCGCCACCGGTAGCGCCGATCTGGATCTGCGGCACGAGCGGTAGCCTGCCATTTTCGATCGCCTCGGCGAAGCGCATGAGAACCTGCGAGTTGAGCTGATAGTCCGGGCCGCCGAAGGCCGCGACCTTCTTCTCGGTGGCTTCGGCCTCCGCCAGGCCGACGGCGCGAACCCTCTCGGCATCCGCAAAACCGGTCGCCTTGATGCGTTCGGCATCGGCAAGCGCGATAGCCTTGATCATGTCGGCCTCGCCCTGGCCGCCGAGGCGCACCTTCTCGGCCTCTGCCTTGGCAGTGACCTGAATGGTTTCCGCCTGCTGGCGGGTGCGGGCGAGTTGCGCCTTGCCCTCGTTCTCGCTGATCTCGATGGTAAGTGCCGAAGTCGTGATCTTGGCTTGCTGTTCGGCGAGCGCCTCCTTCTCACGCAACGTGCGTTCCTGGATGGCCGCCTTCTCCTGCAATTTATAAGTCTCGACCTTTTCGACCGCAATCTGGCGCTCGCGCAGCTGGATAAGGATCTGCTCTATGCTGTTCTGGCCATTGCCGGCACGTGGCGTACCAATCAACACTTCCTGCAGCTCGAGGCTGTAGGAATTGAATTTCTCGCGCATCTCCTCGCCCGATTTACGCTGGATATCGCTACGCTCCTGCAAAAGCTGGATCAGCGTCTTGGTCTGGGCGATATTCTTGAAATAAGCAGAAACCATCGGATCGAGCGTTTGTTCGACAAGCCGCTTGATGTCGCCGAAACGCTGCACCACGAGTGGCGCCTTCATATAGTCGATATGCACGACGACGGACAGCGGCAGCACAGGCTCGAACGCATCCTTGGTGATCAACGACACTTCAGACAGGTTCTCGTCCAGCCTGTGTTCGCCAAACTGCTCCTTCGTCCATTTGAGCACGAAGTTGGTGGTCGGCACGGTGATGATATTGCCGGCATAGGTATTGAACGCATACTTGCCTGGCAGCAGCGGCGTCGACCAGACACCGCGTGCGCCGATTTCGACCAGCTCGCCGTGACGGTATGCCTGCCCGGAAATATCCGTGCCGTGGCGGCCGTTATAGGAGACGACGACACCCACCGTGCCGACGTCAATGATCGTCTTCTCGACCAGTTCGACAGTCGCGAAAATGCGATTGAGGAAGTAGCTGCCGTCGGCCAGCACCTGCAACTGGCGGCCACGGTAACCACCGGCATCGAGAAACTTCTCCGGGTCCTGGAAATTGTTGTGGAAGTTCGGGTCGTTCGGATCGTTGGCGACGGTCGGTGCGATGATCTCGCCGTCCGGCAAGGCCGGACCGTCATGGATGGTGACGATACCGATCATGTCCTCGGCATTGTGGATGACGACTGGCTCAAAGCCGCCCCGCTCCGAGATCATGCTGGACATATTGGCAAAAAGGTTTTGTTCCGACGAGCTCAGATTAACGGAATGGATTGACTGGGCGGTGAGCACGATGAACTGTGCGAGATTGATGGCATAGGTGCCTTCACGCAAGATCTTGCGTTGCGGTCCCTTCTGTCCACCTTTTTCGAGAAAGCCGCGCACATCCTGGAAATCATCGGCATCGGTGTTGGAAGCAAGTGTCTGCGTCGGAGGCAGCGGCTTGCCATCACGGGCAAAAACATAGCCGATCTGACCCTGCGGGATGGTGACAAGATTGGCGCGATGCATCGAATATTGGAACGGCATGAAGAAATGCAGGCCGCCGCGCACGACTTCCGGCTGATAGCCTGCCTCACGGTTGAGCGCGATGAAGCCATTGCTGACCGAGCCGCGAAAACTCCATAGTTTTTCCAAGATGCCGAGCCTGTCGTTCGGGATGTAGCGGACCACGCCGCTCCACCAGAACAGGATCGCCAGCACGATGACGAGCACGGCCACCTCGATAGCCACCCATTCCATCGGGCCGAGATATTGTAGGGCTTCCATCTTTTCTCTCCTATGGGGCGCGCGAGTTCGTTCACCCGACGGTCACCCGGTTGGTGTTGATCTATGACGCGGGGAGACTGCGCGCCGACACGCTCGACGCGCTAAGGGCGTGTCGAACGTTTGGGCTGCTCATTGTATGGGAAAATGACCGCGCGTCCCGAGTCCCCAGTGAGGGCAGGCGTGGCCGTGAGCGATGTTACATCGGTGTTGCCTTGATAGACATAACAGAGAATGACGTAGGGATCGCGCCTACAGGTTTAAAGATATTCCGCGCGAAAATCGTATAAATCGCTGAAACAGCATCTCGCTTACACTACTACGGACTAACTCTAGATGAATATCGCTAGAAGTGGGGTTTGAAGCCGGATTACGCGATGGTTGCGCCGAACTGCGCGGCTCAAATGTCCACGCTCGCGAAGGGCGGCGGTACTCGAACGCAAACCGCGGTTGCCTCCCACCAAAAATGCTTCTCCCAAGCGGCCGTTGGTATCTTGTCGCTTGGAGTGTGCCTCCTTTGCTGGCGACATGATATTTCTCGCGCGCTGAGGGGCTACTGCCGGGCGTTTCAGCAATGGCTAAAGGAACCGAACGGCGATCGCCGAATTTTGCTTCAAGCGGATCTCGAAGGATCCGCGTTTCTGGAGCACCTGCATGAGCAACACGAGCGTCGAAGTCTCGGAGAAACAGAGCAACATTCGGGCAAAAGGGCCAGTCCAGCGATTCCTGCGCACAATCGGACCTGGCTTCATCACAGGCGCTTCGGACGACGACCCTTCGGGCATCGGCACGTACAGCCAAGCGGGCGCCCAGCTGGGGTTCAATGTCGGTTGGACCATGGTATTCACTTTTCCGCTCATGGTCGCGATCCAGGAGATAGCCGCGCGGATAGGGCGGACGACAGGTCGAGGTATTTCCGGCAATCTCTCCCGATACTACCCGCCTGCCCTGATGTATTTTGTAGCCTTGCTTTTGTTCGCCGCCAACGTGATCAACATCGGGGCGGATCTGAGCGCGATGGCTGATGCGCTGCGACTGCTGGTGGGCGGCCCAAGCTCGCTTTACGTCCTTGCGTTCGGCGTGGCATGCGTTCTGGCGATCGTCTTTCTCGACTACAGCCGATACGTCACGGTCCTGAAATGGACAACGCTGAGCCTCTTTGCCTATGTGGTGGCTGCGTTTCTGGCTGATATCCCATGGGGGGAGGCCCTCAAGGGGGTCGTTCTCCCGCACATGGAATGGAACCGAGCGTTCTTCACGACGCTTCTGGCCATACTCGGCACCACGATTTCTCCCTACCTGTTCTTCTGGCAGGCGTCGCAAGAGGTCGAAGAGGAGAAGATCGACCCGAAGGCCAAGCCGCTGAGATGGGCACCGTGGCAGGCGTCGGGCGCCTTCCAGCGCATTCGCGCCGACACCTTGGTGGGCATGGCTTTTTCGAACCTGATAGCCATTGCAATCATCGTCACGACCGCCGCCACCTTGCACAAGGCCGGAGTGACCGACATCAATTCCTCCACCGATGCGGCCAAGGCGCTGGAGCCGGCCGCAGGCAAATTCGCATTTGCGATCTTTGCAATGGGGATTATCGGCACCGGCCTTCTCGCGGTTCCGGTTCTGGCGGGCTCGGCCGCCTTCGCCGTGGGTGAGGCGCGCCGTTGGCCAGTGGGACTGGAGCGCAAGCCGAAGGAAGCGATGGCATTTTATGCAACCTTGGCCGCTGCTGTGGCGCTGGGCATGGGGATCATGTTCACGCCGATCGATCCCATAAAGGCGCTTTATTGGAGCGCTGTCATCAACGGCATATGCGCCGTCCCTGTAATGGTCGTCATGATGCTGATGACCGGGCGCTCCGACATCATGGGCGAATTCCCCGTTGAGGGTTGGCTGCGCTTTCTCGGATGGCTTGCGACAGTCACAATGGGACTGTCCGTGGTCGGCCTTGCGCTGCAGTGGGTCTTTTGAATGCCGCGAGTCCCAACCGGGTTGGGGAAGCCTACCGCAACACCGTCATCAGCAGGGGCGTGTGGGGCCGTTCGGCCGATCTAGCCCGACTTAGCCTGCGAACGAGTACGGAAAGCCCCGCTTTCGTCGAATCGATCCACATAGCCTCAGGCGGGTCCCTGTCGCCCGCAACCTGCCGGCCGTGGCTGTCGATGTGTTGATGGCCTCTAATGCCGGATCATGCCCGCATCGACGTTGAGCGTCTGGCCGGTGATCCAGCGCGCGTCATCGGATGCGAGAAATGCCACGACATCGGCGATGTGTTCGGGCTGGCCCTTGCCCTTCATCGCCTGCAGCATCTCGACGAAGCCGAACGCCTCGTTGTGCGGGCTGGCCTTGACGCCATCGCTCTCGATCAGACCCGGCGTCACCGCATTGGCGGTGATGTTGTACTTGCCAAGCTCGGTAGCCAGCGCCCGGGTGAAGCCGATGACGCCGCCCTTGGCCGCGACATAGGCCGCCATGTTCGGTGTGCCGGCGAAGAAGGTATTGGAGGCGATGCTGATCACGCGTCCGGCCTTGCCCGCCGCCCGCATCTGGTCGGTCGCCGCCCGGGTGACGATGAACGTCCCTGTCAGGTTGACGTCGATGATCTTGCGCCAATGGTCGAGGTCGACATCGTCCCAGGCGACGAACGGCACGATGCTGGCATTGTTGACCAGGATGTCGACGCCGCCGGTCAGCGCGTGGATCTCGCCGAACAGCGCCTTGACCGAGGCCGGATCGGCAATGTCGGCGGCGACAGCCTTCGCCTTGCCGCCGATCGCGGTGGCCGCGGCCTTCGCACCCTCGGCATCGATGTCGCTGACGATGACGGTCGCGCCGTCGGCCGCCAGCCGCGCCGCGATCGCCTTGCCGATGCCCTGTGCGGCGCCCGTCACCAGCGCCGTCTTTCCCGCAAGCCGTTCAGTCATGAAATTTCTCCTCAATGCGCAATCTGGTGATGTCTGTTCAGGCGTCGGCGTCGATCACGGCCAGCGCCGCGTCGATGCCCTTGCCGACCGCAAGCTTCCGGCCTTCCGCATTCATGGCGCCGCCAAGCGCCGTCAGTGCCGCGACGGCGTAGATCGGCTGCGCCGTCGGGCCCATATGGCCAATGCGCGTCAGCTTGCCCAATGTCTCGCCCCGGCCCGACGAAAACACCACGCCGTAGCGGGCGCGCGCTGCCTGGCGAAGTGCTTTCTCGTCGACACCATCCGGCGTGCGGACAGCGGTCGTCGTCGGCGAGGCGATCGTGTCGCTGGCGGCCCAGATCGACAGGCCCATCGCGGTGGCGCCCGCACGCATGGCCTTGGCGGTCAGGGCATGGCGCGCCCACACCGCTTCCGGCCCCTCGTTGAGATAGAGGTCGAGCGCGACATCGAGCCCGTTGATTTCCGAGACCGATGGCGTGAACGGAAACGGCTTTTCCCTCGACCAGGCATTTTCCCAATCGACGATGCTCAGCATCGATGCGCGCGGCGCCAGCGGATTGGCCTTCATCTTGGCCCAGGCCCGCTCGCTGACGCCCATCATGGTCAGGCCGGGAGGTGCGCCGAGGCACTTGTTCGGCCCGGTGACGTAGATGTCGGCCTTGCAGTCCTCCGGATGCGTCTTCATGCCCCCGAACGACGAGACGGCATCGACGATCAGGTAGCCGCCATGCGCCGATACCAGCGCGCCGATGGCATCGATCGGATTGATCGTGCCCGACGGGGTGTCGTGATGGCAGACGGAGACGACCGTGATTTCCGGATGCGCCTTCAGCATGTCGGCAACCGCCTGCGGGTCGATCGCCTCATTGTAGGGCACCTCGATCTCGAGCAGATGCGGCGAATAGCGTTTCGCCCAGTAGCCGAACCCCTTGCCGTAGACACCCGAGGCAAGGTTGAGCACCACGTCGTCGGGCGTGATCAGCGACGCTGCCGCCGCTTCCAGGCCCAGCACCGGCTCGCCATGCAGGATGACAGGCTTGTTGGAAAGCCGCATCGCCTTCTGCGCCTTGTCGACGACCTTCTCGTAGAAGAGCTGGAAGGCCGGGTCGTAATCGTAAAGCACGGTGCGGCCGAGGCCCCGCAGCACCTCGGCATAAGCGTTCACCGGTCCAGCGGTCAGGGTGATGACCGGATCGGCGTGTTCGAGATAGCGCATGGTCTTGGTCTCCGGATTGGCGGCGGTCAGCCGTAGAACTGCGTGCCGGTTTTGTAGGTCTTGAAGTTGTCCATGTCGTGCGAGTACATCAGCTCGGCGCCGTGATCCTCGGCGAGCTTTTTCACCTTGCGCATCGAATTGACGCCCGCGACCGGGTCGATATGGAAGGCTGCCTGGCAAAGCGTTTCAAGGCTCTTCTGCGTATAGGCGGCGTCGATCGTGAACATGATCGGCTTGCGCTTGGGAAACTCGACCAGGAGGCTGTAATGACCGATCGAGTGCCCGGGGGTCGAGATCAGCTTGACGCCCTTGGCGAGGTCGACGTCACCGTCAATGCCCTCGAAGGTCGAGTTGGCGCGCGTCGTGCCCTCCAGCAACTGGGCGGTCGCGCCACGCGCTTCGGCCGCCTCGGCCGAGAAGCTCAAGTCGGAATAGCCGAGATGTTCGAAGGGCTGCGGATTGCAGGCCTGCGGGACCTCCGTGCGATGGCAGATCTTCTTGGCGTGCGGAAAATACTTGTTGCCGCCGCAATGGTCGAAATGGAAATGCGAGTTGACGACGACATCGATATCCCTGGGCTCCAGCCCGAGCAGCGCCAGCGCGCCGGGAATGGTCTGGTGCTTTTCCTGGATCGGCTTCTCGAAAGGCAGCACCTTCATGACGTGGTCATAGTCGTAGCCGGTGTCGATGAGGAAGCGGCCCTCGGCATGCTCGATCAGGATCGAGTAGACGGGGAAGCGCACTTCGCCGCCCGGGCCGCGATTCCAGAAGACATGATAGCCGTCGAGGACGAGCGAGCCGCCGTCGAGCAGGTAGACCTTGGTATCCGACATTGTTGCCTCCGTTTCCGGCGCGGCCCCATCCGCGCATCTGGTTTCTGTCAGCGCGCGCCGCGCTCGTATGGAATGCCGAGCGCCGCCGGCAGGCTGGCCCGCCGCCCGAACAGCACCAGCATGATCATCACCGCCAGGAAAGGCAGCATCTGGATGACGTCGGTCGGGATGTTGATGCCCGCCACCTGCATGGCCGTGGTCAGCGACAGGCAGACGCCGAACAAAAGCGCCCCGAAGAGCACCCAGATCGGACGCCCGCGCGCCAGCATGGCCAGCACGATGCCGAGAAAGCCCGCGCCATTGGTGATGAACGGAATGAACAGGCCCGCCCCGACATTGGCGAGATAGGCGCCGCCGAGCCCGGCCAGCGCGCCGGTCGTCAGCACGGCGATGGTTCGGGTCCTGATGACGTCGATGCCGGCAACGTCGAGCGCGGCCGGCTTGTCGCCGGCGGCCTGCAGATTGAGGCCGAGCTGCGTGCGCCGGTAGAGGTAGCCCATGCCGAACACAAGGGCGACCGCCAGATAGACGATCAGATGATGCTTGAAGAAGGCCGGGCCGATGATCGGAATGTCCGACAGCAGCGGAATGACGGTTGCGTCCGCCGCCGGCAGGCGGGGATAACTGCGCGAGAACTGGAAATGGTGAAGCAGCGCCGTCAGACCTTCGAGACCAAGCGTCAGCGCGATGCCGATGACGATCTGGTTCAGCCCGATGCGCACGCAAAGCAGCGCCATGATCAGCGCCACCGCAATGCCGCCGGCCGCACCCGTGAGGAAGCCCAGCCACAGCGATCCCGAATAGAAGGCGCCGACGAAGCCGAGATAGGCGCCGGCCAGCATCATGCCTTCGATGCCGATGTTGAGCACGCCGGCCTTTTCCGACATCTGTTCGCCGAGGCCGGCAAGCAACAACGGGATGGCCGCCGTGACGGCGCCAAACAGCAACGCGCTGAGAAAGACTTCGCTGAACAGCCCGGTCATGTCAGGCCTTTCTCGACTGGTGATAGCGGTGGTCGACATACTCGGCGAGAGCGAGCACGATCAGCACGATGGAGACCAGCACCAGCGTGAAATGATTGGGCACGCCAAGTCGCCGCGCCGCGCTCTCGCCGCCGATCGACAGCACCGAAAGCAGGAACACGAAGCCTATCGCGGCAAAGCCGTTCATGCGGGCGAGAAACACGGCCGGAATGACCGCCAGCCCATAGGCGGGGTTCCAGTCGGCGCGGACATTGCCCTGCACGCCGATGATGTCGACAGCGCCGGCAAGACCCGCGAGTCCGGCCGAAATGGCAAAGACCGCAATGGTGAGCCCGGGCACGCCCAGCCCCGCATGAACCGCGGCGCGCGGGTTGGCGCCGACGATCCGCAATTTCAGCCCGAATGCCGTGCGCGTCATCACCAGATGCACGATGATGATTGCCGCCAGGCCGAGCAGCAGGCCACTGGTGATCGTGGTTTCAAACAGGCGCGGCAGCCGGTCTTCCACCGGCAGCGTGCGGGTCTGTGGCACGGTCGTGCCTGGATCGCGAAACACCAGCTTGACCAGCACATTGGCGAGCGACGTGCCGAGGAACGTCATCATCAGCGTGGTGATGATCTCGTTGACGCCCTGATAGGCGCGCAGCAGCGCCGGCACCAGCGACCAGATGATGGCCACCAGCATGGCGATCAGGAACGAACAGAAGAGCGCCAGCCAGGCGGGCAATATCTGCACCAGCACCGGAGCGCTTGCGGCCGCGGTGACCGCGCCGAGCAGGAACTGGCCGTCGCCGCCCAGATTCCACATGCCGGCGCGAAAGGCCACGATCAGGCCGGCGGCGAGAAACAGCAGCGGCGCCATGCGCGTCAGCGTCTGCTGGATGCCGAGCGGCGAGAACAGGCCCTTTTCCAGCACATAGCCATAGTAGGCGAGCGGGTCGACGCCCACGGCAAGCAGGATGCAGCCGGCGATGACGAGAGCGGCAAGGATCGGCCCAATCGTCATCAGCAGCCGATGCAGAATGTCACGGCGCGTGGCCGCCCCGCTCGTGGCATCGAGTGCGGTGGCGCTGGCGGCGGGTGCGGTGTCGATGCTCATGCGGCAAGTCCGATCATCAGGCGGCCGACCCTGGTGCGGGCGTCGTTGGCATTGGCGACGGTGCCGACCAGCGCGCCATTGGCGATCACCGCGATACGGTCGCACATGCTGAGCAGTTCCTCGAGGTCGGTGGAGATCAGGAGTACGGCGAGGCCGCGTGCCGCCGTGTCGCGGATGCGCTGGCGCGAGGCCAGCGTGTTGGCGAGATCGAGCCCGTAGGTCGGCTTGTTGAAGATCACCACCTTCGCGCCCTCGGCCAGTTCGCGCGCCAGTAGCACCTTCTGGATGTTGCCCCCCGAAAGCCGCGCCACCGGCGTCTTCAGGCTTGGCGTGCGCACATCGTATTCGCGCACGAGCTCGGCGGCGCGCTTGTCGATCTCGGCGCGCTGCTCGACGCCGCCGCGCCAGAAGGGCGCCGCGCCGACCTGCTTGAGGAAGAAATTGATGGAGACCGGGAACGTGCCGACAGTGCCCTCGCCCAGCCGGTCGTCGGTCAGGTAGCGAAGACCGCGCTGGCGGCGTTCGCCGACACTCAGGGTCTCGATGGAGACGCCCTCCAGCCGTACCGAACCACCGGTCGCCACACGCTGGCCGGCCAAGGCCTCCGCCAGCTGCTTCTGGCCGTTGCCGTCGATGCCGGCGATGCCGAGTATCTCGCCCGGACGGATGTCGAAGGAGATCGACGACAGGCCGGGCGCGTTGTCGGTCGGCGCGACCGTGAGATCCGCGACCTGAAGCAGCGGCGCGGCTTGCGCATCGACCGCGCGGGCCGGGCGTTCGATCGCTTCGGGATCATCCTTCTGCTTGCCGAACATCAACTCCACGATCTCGGAAATGATCTCCTGTTCGCCAAGCGCGCGAAACCGCTCGGGTGGTATTTCGCCGACCTTGCGGCCGAGCTTCAACACCGAGATGCGGTCGCCAAAGGCGGCCGCTTCCTTGAGCTTGTGGGTGATGAAGACGATCGCCAATCCTTGCTCGACGAGGCGGCGCATCAGTGCGCCAAGTTCCTCGATGCCCGTCGGTGTCAGCATCGAGGTGGATTCGTCGAGGATCAGCAGGCGGCTGTTGCGCACCATGGCGCGCAGGATCTCGACCTGCTGCTGCTCGCCGAGCGAGAGTTCCGAAACCCTGGCATGCAATTTCACCGTGATGCCGAGGCTGCGGGTGATCTCGGCCACGCGGGCCTCGAGCTCCTCGGTCCTGGGACGCTGCCACCACGGCCCGCCAAGAAGCAGGTTCTCGGCGACCGTCAGGGTGGGTACCAGCATCATGTGCTGGAACACCGTGCCAATGCCGAGCGCCAGCGCATGGCGCGGCGATGTGATCGGCGTCGGCTTGCCGTCGACAAGGATGCGCCCCTCGTCCGGCTGCTGCAGGCCCGACAGCATGCCGATCAAGGTGGATTTTCCCGCGCCGTTCTCGCCGAGCAGCACATGCACCTCGCCAGGGCGGATCGACAGGTCGATGCCGTCATTGGCGACAATGCCGGGAAAGCGTTTGGTCACGCCTTCAAGCGCAACGATGTCGCTGATATCGACGGGCGATGAAGAAAGACTGCTCATGAAAGCCCAGCACCAGAAAACGGGAATGGTCCGGAGGAGCGAACCGATCGCCCCTCCGGCAGCCGACTTTGATCGCCTTACTGGGCGACGCTTGTCATCAGCGCCCTGACGGCGGCCGCGTCATAGACCGGCTCGACCTTGATCTTGCCGGAAATGACGTCCTCGCGCAGCGCCTGGATTTCGCCCCAGACCTTGTCCGGGATGGCGGCGGTCTTCAGCAGCTGCACCGAGTTGTCCTTGAGTTCGATCGAATAGTGCTTGGTACCGAACGTGTCGGCCTTCAGGTCGGCGATCATCGCCGCGTAGACCGGTTCGATGTTCCACACCACCGACGACAGCAGGAAGCCCTTGTCGATCGGCGACTTGTCGCCGATGACGTCGATGAAATAGACCTTGCCGCCATCGGCGGCCTTGGTCGTCTCGACCGCCTGCAGCATGCCGAAGCTGGAGCCGTTGCCCTGGCCGAAGATGATGTCGGCGCCCGAGGCGATAACGCTTTCGGTGACGCGCTTGCCGCCTGCGGCGTCACTGTAGGCGGCCGGCCCGATCACCGCATAGGTGATCTTGACGTCCGGGTTCTCCGCCTTCACGCCCTGCGCGAACGCCGCCGACTGCGAGTTCCACGATGGCGGTTCGCCGGAGACGACGATGCCGACCGACTTCGAGCGCGACATCTTGGCGGCGAGACGGCCGGCCAGATAAGCGCCCTGGTGACCGCTCAGCGTGTAGTCGGCGACGAGGCCCTTCTCCAGGCCGTTCGGCGTGTCGACGATCGCCACCGGAACCTTCAGTTCCTTGGCGATCTCGGGCGCCGAGGTGTTGTAGCCGCTGGCATGCGCGATCAGCAGGCTGGCGCCGTCGGACGCGAGCTCGCGAAGCGTCGGACGGACATCTCCATAGCCGAGGCCTTGGGCCACGACCACCTCGACGCCGGCGGCCTTGCCGGCTGCCTTGGCGGCGTCGATGCCCTGCTGGTTCCAGCCATAATCCGTGCCCTCTTCGGGCGTCAGGATGGCGATCGACTTGACTTCGCCGGCAAGCGCGCCGCCCATCAAGACACCGCACAATATAAATGCACTTACACTGCTCTTAAGGATCTTAAACATATTACCCTCTCTGTTTGATTTTCCAATCAATATTCTTGTTGTTATTGCGCCGAAGCGAGATAGACTGCCTGAGAAAACTACCCCATGGAGCTCAGGCAAAGTGAAAATCCGTTATGCCCTTCCCGTGATTTTGGCGTTCACATCGCTCGCCAACGCGGTTGAGTTGCACCATGTGATTGTCCGCAAGGGCACCGACGGGCTCGACATGGTGCCGTTGACGATTTCGAATGCGGGCACGGAAGGCGTGTCCTGCAACGCCGACTTTGCCCACTGGTATTCGGAGGGGATCGCCACGATCGAGCCGGGCAAGAGCGCTCGCATCGAACTCTGGTTCGACCCCAAGACCGGCACCTTCACCATTCTCAACGACAAGCGCGAGAACCTGCCGGTCGAGCGGCTGTGGTGCGGCCTGTCTGGCCGCGCATACGCCACCCGCGCGCAGATCACGCTCGACCGGACCGACGCCGCCAAGGGCGCGCGCGCGGTGTCCTGCAGCATGCTGCAGGACGGCCTGGCGTGCCGGTAGGCGCTCATTGATGCGTCCGCCCGGAACATCGTGCCTTATTCCTTCGCCAGGAACTTGTCGGTGAAGACGTCGTCGGCCGACAGCGCCGCCTTGAGTACGCCCTGGTCGGTGAGCGTCTTCAGGGTTTCCTCCCACTGCGTCTTCGTCATCCAGCCGAGGCCATGGTCCTTGGTGTCGGGGCTGGTGAAGGTCGAGGCGATGTCGGCGTTGATTTGCGCCAGCAGCACATCCTTCTTGTCCGCATAGCCCGGAGCAGCCTTTGCCGTGATCTCGGCAGCTTCTTCCGGATGGGCGACGACATAGTCGAAGGCTTCCCTGTAAGCCTTGACGAAGCGGGCGGCGACGTCGGGCTTGTCCTTGATCATCGCCTCCGAGGTGAACAGGCCAGAGCCATAAGCCTTCCAGCGATGGTCGGCGCCCATCATGATGCTGAGCGAACCCGGACCGCCCGCCTTGGCCTCCAGTTCGGGCACCTCGGCGTCGACATAGCCGACCACCGTCTGCACCCGGCCCAGAAGCAGATAGCTCTCATAGGGCGGCGAGACGCTGTTCAGCGTCATGTCCTTTTCGGTCAGGCCATTGGCCGCCAGGAAGCCCTTGAAGAAGATGTATGTCGAGCCCGCCGGATGGATGCCGATGGTCAGGCCCTTGAGATCAGCCGGCTTGGCGAGCTTCACCGTCTTTGCGAGCGACATGATCGCCAGCGGCGAGTGCTGGTTGACGGCGGCCACCGCCACCACCGGAACGTTCTGCGAGCGCGCGACGGCAAGCGTGGGGAGATCGCCGAAACCGAAATCCGCGTTCCCGTTGCCCACCAGCCGCATGGCATCCGGCGAACCCGAACCCTTGCGGATTTCGGCGACGTCGATGTCGTTCTTGGCGAAGAAGCCTTTTTCCTTGCCGACGAAGAACATGGCGTGGTTGCCACGAACGACCCAGTCGAGCTGGACAGTGACCTTGTCCGCCGCCAGCGCCGCGTTCGAGAAGCCAAGCGCCCCGGCAAATGCCGCAAGCGTGGCTACCTTGATAAGTGAGTGTCTCAGCATTTTTGTTCCCTTTTATTGTCGGTGGTTGATCGAGAGGCCTAGGCCTGGCTGAATTTGGGTGCCCACGGCACCACGATGCGTTCGAGGATTTCGGCCGCGTAGTAGAAGGCGATGCCGAGCACGGAGACGAGCAGCAGCGCCGCGAAGACCAGCGCGGTGTCGAGCTGGGTCGAGGCGAACTGGATGACGTAGCCCAACCCGTCCGAGGCGCCGGCGAATTCGCCGACGATGGCGCCGATCACGCTTAGCGTGGCCGCGATCTTGGTTCCCGCCATCAGGTTCGGCAGCGAATGCGGGACGCGGATCCTGAACAGGATCTGCGTCGGGCTGGCGCCGACCGAATTCATCAGCGACAGCAGCGAGCGATCGACCGATTGCATGCCGGCCAGCATCGACAATGTCACCGGGAAGAAGGCGATGACCAGGATCAGGCCGATCTTGGGCGCGAGCCCGTAGCCGAACCAGAGGATGAAGATCGGCGCCAGCGCCACCTTGGGCACGTTCTGGAACAGCACCACCAGCGGGTAGAGCGCTCGCCCCAGCCAGTCGAAGCGCACGATGACCAGCGCAATGGCGACGCCGACCACGACGGAGACAAGGAACCCGAACAGGATCTCGCCCGCGGTCACCAGGGTCGCCTGCATCAGCGTTTCCCATTGCGCGACCAGCGATTGCGCGATCTCGGACGGGGCGGGAATGATGAAGGCGGAGATGGCGAAGGTCCGCACCACGGCTTCCCAAACGATGATCGTCGCCAGCAGAAGTATGACCGCTGGGAGCCAGCTGCCGGTCGCGGCCGCCCAGTTCGAGGCAAGCCGCGAGTCGGAGAGATTGGGGATGGGTTGATCGCTCATGACGCGCCTCCCGGTTGATGGCTGGCGCGCAGCATGGTGCGCAGTTGAACCACCAGCCTGACGAACTCCGGATCTTCCGTCACCGACAGATCGCGTGGATAGGGCAGGCCAATGTCGAGGCTCTCGGTGATCCGGCCGGGCTTGATCCCCAGCACGTGGACATGGCGCGACAAATGAATGGCCTCGTCGATGGAGTGCGTGACGAGAACGATGGTCTTGCCGGTGCGCTGCCAGATCTCCAGCAGCGACTGGCCCATCGAATCGCGGGTAATGGCGTCGAGCGCGCCGAACGGCTCGTCCATCAGCAGCACCGCCGGATCGAGCGCCAGGGCCCGCGCGATGGCGACGCGCTGGCGCATGCCGCCCGACAATTCGTTTGGACGCTTGTGGGCGGAATCGCCCAAGCCAACCAGCTCAAGCATCTCCTGTCCGCGTGCCCGCAGCTCCGCGCGCGACAGCGACTTGTCGGCGATGCCGAGCAGCATGGATGCGTTGTCGACGGCATTCTTCCACGGCAGCAGGTTGGCGTCCTGGAAGACGAGGCCGATCATGCGCTTGCGCGCCGCCTCGACTGGCGAAAGCCCGGCGATCGAAACGCTGCCGCTTGTCGGATTTACCAGCCCGGCCAGAACCTTGAGCAAGGTACTCTTGCCGCAACCGGAAGGACCGATGAGAGAAACAAACGATCCCTTCGGCACCGAAAGATCGATGTTCTGCAGAACCAGTTGCCTGGCCATGACCACCGAAACGCCCTTGGCGGAGATCAGGTCGTCGTGACGGATATGGGCCGGCCGGCCGCCGGCTGCCCGAATGGTCTCAACACGCATGGTTTGATCCTCCATGCGGCGCCAAAATCCGACCGGCCTTGTGAGCACGATGTGTCATTGGCTACTCCCGGCCTTCCAGGATGCGCCGCACCGCGACGAGTTTGCGCGCCCGCTCCCCTTGCAGCGCCTTTATCTGCTCAGGCGTATAGGAGAACATGCCCTCCCCCGACTTGATGCCGAGCTTCGACGCATTCGTCTTTTCCAGCACCATCGGCGCGACGTCGTCGCGATTGGAGAGATCGGCGTTGAGGAAAGACGAGACGGACTTGTAGATATCGAGGCCCGCCATATCGAGCAGCGCCATCGGCCCGATCACGGCGATCTTGTAACCGATGCCCCAGGACACGCAGGTGTCGAGATCTTCCGGCTCGATGACACCGCGCTCGACGAGGTCGACCGCCTCGCGCAGCAGCGCATAGAGCACGCGGTTCTCGACGAAGCCCGGAACGTCCTTCTTGACCACCACCGGCAACAGGCCGATCGAGCGGATCAGGTCGCGGATAACAGTCACGGTCCGCGGCGCGGTCTTCTCGCCTGCGATCATCTCGATCATCGGAATGATGTGCGGCGGGTTCGACCAGTGCATGCCCACCATCCGCTCCGGATGCGAGATATGCGCCTGCAGCTTGGTGATCGGGATGCCCGACGTGTCGGACGCGACGATCGTGTCCGACGCGATCAGGCTGTCGATCGTGCGATAGACATCGGCCTTGATCGAGATATTTTCAGGAACGTTCTCGATGACGAGGTCGGCGCCCGATACCGCGTCCGCGATATCATCCGTGAAGCGGACCGTTCCGGCGCCGGCCGGAGGCACCGCGATACCCAGGGAATCCAGAACGGTCTCGGCGACGCCCAGCATGGCCCCCGCGCGCTCGATCGCCGCCGGGGCAACATCGTAGGCGACGACCTGCAGGCCGCCCCTGGCAAGCCGGGCGGCCATGCCTGGCCCCATCGTACCCAGACCGATGATGGCGATACGTTGGATCATCACGCTGCCCTGCTTTCCGTTGCTGCTTTTGATGCCGCGATGAGGTCGGCGGCTTTCTCGGCAATCATGATCACCGCCGCATTGATGTTTCCGCAGACCAGGTCGGGCATGACGGACGCGTCCACCACCCTAAGGCCGTCGACGCCGCGAAGGCGCAATTGCGGGTCGACGACCGAGGCCGTATCGGCCCCCATGCGGCATGTCCCGGCCGGATGATGCACGGTGATGGAGGTCTTGCGGATATGCTCGTCGATCTCCTCGTCGCTCTGGCATTTGGGACCGGGAAAGAACTCCGCCTCGATGAAGGGCTGCATGGAGGGCTGCGCCGCGAGATCCCTCGCCACCCGGAAACCGGCCCGAAGGGACTCCCAGTCTTTCGGCGAAGCGAGGAAATTCTGATGGATCAGCGGCGCCGCGAGAGGATCGGCCGAGGGCAGTTTCACCGCCCCCCGGCTTTCAGGCTGCGTCGCCACGATCCGCGTGGCGAAACCGTCCGGAAATGGCGCCTTGAACGGCTTGAGGTATGGCCACGCGGCAAGCGGAGCCGCCGTGAACAGCAGTTGCACATCGGGTAACGGCCGTTCCGGACCGCTTTTCAGGAAGGCGACAACGCCGCCGGGGACATCGCCCGAGAAACCCCGACCCGTGAAGTAGGTCTTGGCGAAATCGAACCCGATCCGATCGGCACGCATGTTGCGAAGGAAAGGGCCGCCCGGAGCCCGGCGTCGGTACATGAGGATGACCGAGACGTGATCCTGCAGGTTCTTGCCGACCGCCGGCAGGTCGACCCGCGTCTGGATACCGTGCGCCGCCAGTTCCTCCGGCGCCCCGATGCCGGACAGCATCAGGAGTTGCGGCGTGTTGATGACGCCGCCCGAGAGCAGGACTTCCTTGCGGGCGACGACCGTCCGTTCGCCGCCGCCGTGGTTCATCACCACCCCGGTGGCGCGCGTGCCCTG
Source organism: Mesorhizobium sp. M8A.F.Ca.ET.218.01.1.1 (assembly GCF_004791165.1). Taxonomy (GTDB): domain Bacteria; phylum Pseudomonadota; class Alphaproteobacteria; order Rhizobiales; family Rhizobiaceae; genus Mesorhizobium. The sequence continues at coordinate 64,928 of NZ_SRUZ01000006.1, forward strand.
CAGGATGATCTTCGTCGCCGTCGCTCCGGTCAGGACGGTCAGGTTGGGCCGCTTCAGGGCCGGCCGCAGATAGGCGGACGCGGTCGAGCTGCGCCGGCCTTTCGAAATCGTCATCTGCAGGCGGCCGAACCCTTCCTGCCGCTCACCATTGTAGTCGTCCGTCTGCGGATAACCCGCCTCGACGCTGGCTTGCGCAAAGGCGTCGATCAGCGGGTCCTTGTAGCGGCAGAACTGGGTGCTGACTGGACCATTGCCACCACGAAAACGGTTGCCGCCCCCTTCCCAGCTTTCCTGCTTCTGGAAATACGGCAGGACTTTATCGTACGACCAGTCTTGGAGCCCGCTGGCCGCCCAACGGTCGTAGTCGCCGCGATTGCCCCGCACATAGGCCATGGCGTTGGTCGACGACGACCCGCCGATCACCTTGCCGCGCGCGCACTCGACCCTGCGGCCTCCGACATTGTCTTCCGGCTCGCAGAAATACATCCAGTCATGGCGGCGCTCCGTCAGGATCTTACCCCAGCCAAGCGGTATGTGGATCATGGGGTCGCGATCCCAGCCGCCGGCCTCCAGCAACAGCACCGAACATCCGGGGTCGGCGCTCAGCCGGTTGGCGAGCACGCAACCGGCCGATCCGGCCCCAACGATGATGTAGTCGTAACTTTCCGCATGCGGCATGGTTTTGTTGCTTTCGCCTGACGCTCGGGCGCCAGAGAATTATCGAGATCGAGACCGGAGAGCTTGGCTCGGACCAAGCTCTTCCAGGCCATGTTCAAGGATCAGGCAAGGCCCACTTGCCTGAGACGCTGCGACCAGTGATTCCATCCTCGATCGATCTGGGCACCGACGAGTTTTCCTGCGGTCTTTATCTCGCCCGGCGACAGATATTTGACATTGCCGATCCGCAGGCCGGCCGTGAGCGCTGCCGCTTCCTGTTCGAGATAGAAGGCGCGGAAGACGACCTCCCGCACTGAGTTGCCGACATTGACGACGCCATGCCGCGCCATGAGGACCACGGTCTGGTTGCCGAGACTTTCGGCGATATCCGCGCAGACCCCGGGGCTGCCGCCGAAGAGATCCGTCTCGTCGCCATTCTTGTCGCGAATCTCGTAGACCGGGACCGACTCGCCGATGAATGCGCCCATGTGGGTGACCGGCCGAAGCGGCGTATCGACGAAGCAGTACGGCAGGACAGCCGGAGAATGGGTGTGGAGCACACACTGAACGTCGGGCCGCGCCTTATAGATCTCGCTGTGGATGTAGCGCTCAAGATAGGAGGGTCTGTTATCCGACGTCTCGCCGTCGAGATTGAAACGCTGGATGTCGTCGACGGTAATCAGGCTCGGAGCAAGCTTCTGGGCCAGGAAGAAGCTTTCGGGATCCTCCGGGTCACGGGCGCTGATGTGCCCGAACGTATCCATAATGCCTTCGTTCAGAAGGATCTTCGTCGCTGTGACCAGCTCTTCGAAGACCTTCTGGTGCACGGGGCCGTTGTCTCTCATTTCCAATTCTCCCATTGCGGTGACAGCGACCATTCTTGTTGTTGTTATCGGTCGCCGGCGCCGCGGATTTCACTTGTTTTCGTAGATGCCGACGATCCGATTCTGCTCGATGATGTTGCCGGCATATTTCTGCAGGAACTCCTCCCTGGTGGGTGTCCCTTCGACGTGGGTGTCCAAGGCATAGACCCAGAAGTAGTAGTGATGTTCGCCATGGCCAGCGGGCGGCTGAGGCCCGTAATACTGCTTGCCGCCGGCGCCGTTGGGGCCGACGCGGAATTTTTCCTGCGCGTCCGAAAGATCGGTGGTCGACGGATCGATGCCGTAGACGACCCAGTGCGTGAAGCCGTTGGGCAACGGCGCGTCGGGATCATGGCAGATGACCGCGAGTTCCTTCGCGCCTGCCGGCACGCCGCTGACCGTAAGCCTGGGCAACACATTGCCTTTGTCGCCGGCATGCTCGTCGCGCAATTTTCCGAGCGGCTTGAAATCAGCCGATGTGATCTTGAGGTCCTTGATGTTCAGGGGCATGGAATTCGTCCTTCGCCAATTTCGATCGAACTAGACACCGACCTTGAGGTCGGCGACGGTTTTGCCTCCGACGCGCTGATGCACGCGCGGACCCGATGCGACGGCGACGCAGATCAAAAGCTCATCGGGGCGCGGGCCATCCGGCACGGAAAAGGTGACCGCATCATAGTGGGAACGGATGTAGAGCTCGTCCTTGTGGGCAAGCGGGATATCGATGGATGTGCCGGCGGCGGCGACCTTGCTGACCGACGAAATCCAGGCCTTGCCGCCCCCGACCTGCTGCCGCAGCGGATCTCCGAACACCGTGGTGATGCAGGCGACGACATGCTCCTGTTCGCCTGATGTGCCCGCGATACCGCCCTTGCCATAGCTTTCGACCGGCCTGTTGCCGAGCAGCGCCACGGCCCGCTCACCGAGCGCATGACCGATGGCTGAGCTCGGATTCGTCAGCTCGGACAGTTCGGCGACGAACTTTCCGGCATACGGATTGCGTATGACGACGCCAGTCGCGACTTTGACGAGGGTCTCGCCAGGCTGGCCGCCGTCATGCCGGCTTTCCTGGACCGAGGCGTACCAACCCCTGACGTCATAGTCCCGTTCGACTTCACTGGAATAGTTCATCTTTATCTCCTGAAGGGTGCGCGCAGTTTCCGCACGCGCCGATTAATTCGTTGACCGCCGGTCCGAGCTTACTGCGGCCATGAGAAGACGCCGCGTAGCGGGTCGTAGCGGGCTGCTTCCAGAGCTGCCGGCGTGAACATGTTTCCCTTCGAGAGCGAGCGGTTCGCCGCGTAGTCGCCGGACAGCGCCTGGCAGCGATCGGTGATCGGGCGAATGCGCTTTTCCCACGCGACGAGCGCGTCCTCGACCGAAGAGCCCGCCTCCAGGTCCTGCGACAGGCTGAAGGCATTGACCATCGCGCAACCGGCGCCCTGGGCAAGAGCCGGGCACATCGCATGCGCGGCATCGCCCACGAGGGCGACCTTGCCTCTTGTCCAGCTGTCCAGCTTGGTCGTTTCGTACTTGTCGTACCTGGCGGTTTTCAGCTTCGCCGCCTCGATCAGGCAGGGCTCCAGGAAAGGAAACATCTCGACCCAAACCTCGAGGTCGATCGGAACCTGCGACCCCCGCGGATCGGCGGCCGGAGCCATGAGGCCGAGATAGAGCTCATTCTCGTTGCAGGGCGAGTAGAGGATGCGCTGAACCCGTGGCCAGAAGTTCCACATGTCAATGGTGTTGTCCCACTCGCCGTGACCGAGTTCCTTCTTCTTGCGAGGGACAATCAGTCGGATGAGACCGTCTTTGGAAACCCATCGGTCCTGCTTGAAGCCGATGGAATCCCTGACCTTGGAGCCGACGCCGTCGGCGCCGACGATCAGGTCGGCCTCGAGAACCTCTCCGGTCTGAAGCGTCAGGCGGCCTTCCGGATCTGCGGCGACCGCTTCGGAGTTGACCGATATGTCGACACCCAGCGCACGGGCGCGGTTGACCAAGGCATCGTGCAGGTGGCTGCGGGTCATGATGCGCCAGGGAAGACCGTTGAACGTCTCCTTGGAAACCGACTTGTTGTGCATCCAGGTCTCGTAGGTGGGAGGCGTGTGCGAACCTTGGAGAACATCATCCAGGGCGCCCAGTCCCTCGAGGACACGCAGGCCATTGTGCCAGAGATAGATACCCGCGCCGAAGGCCCGCAGATCCGAGCTCTTTTCGTGCAGCCTGACGTCCCAGCCGTTTTGCCTGAGAGCGATGGCGGCTGTCAGGCCGGCAAAGCCGCCGCCAGCGACCTCGGCACGGCGCGCCTTACCCTGGGTTCTGTTTACATTGGCCATTTTCTATCCTGATGCTGCGTGCAAGAAGACGGCGTGTTGGGCCGTCAGGCGTCGATGAAATTCGTGATGGCTTTCAGCGTGATCTCGGGAGAAACCTCGTTGACGTAATGGTCGGCGCCCGGAACGACGACCACGGCCAGATCCGGCCGCAACCGGCTTGTTTTTGCAAGCGCCGCCGCCGAAACCAATTTGCTCGCCTCGCCCCGAACGATGAGGACGGGCTTCGTCACGTCCCGATAGGCGGGCGCCAGGTCTGATCGCAGGCCCTTGGCTGTCTGGGCCATGGCCTCGGGCGACGCCAATGGCCGCAGCCCGCCGTCGACCCGATGATAGCCGCTCTCGGCTCGGATCTTGATGGCAGCGGCGGGAATGTTGGTATAGCGGCCGGCAAGATAGGCTTCGACGGCCTCGATATCCTGGAAAAGCTGGCTTCCCGCGTTCACGCGGGCTTCCAGCGCATCCAGCGCCTCGGTTTCGATGTATGGCGTGAAATCGATTGCGACGACCGACCGTACCAGATCCGGATATCTCACGGCGGCGGTGACGGAGTTTCTCGCGCCAAGGGAATGTCCGACGAGGATGGCAGGCCCCCGGTCGAGCGTGCGGATCAGGCCGGCAATGTCGTCAGCATAGTCATTCGCCTCGTAGCCGCTGTCCGGCTTGTCGCTGAGGCCATGCCCCCTCTGGTCAACAGCTACGGTCGTGAAACGATCCGAGAGCCGAGCCATCAACGGCGTGAAGACCGCCGAGTTGGAGGTTATGCCGTGGAAAAACAGCATCAACGGGCCGTTGCCAGTCTCGCGCACGTTCAAGGCGATGCTGCCGGTGTCGATGCGTCGCGAGCCAAATGGGTCGCAAGCTATCTCTGCCGCCATGTTCATGATCCTCACCATCACTGCCCGTCTCATTCAAAAGGATCATACAGCCGGGAGCGCGTCAAGAAGATTGTCTGACATTCTTGCAATCTTCAGATTTGACAATCTGGCTATTTTCCACCGCGTCGCGTATGGTGCCGCGGAGATTGCGACTCAAACCTATGAGACGTTGCCCATGCCTCCAGATTTGAATTTGCGGATTTCGCCACGGACGGTGCAGCGGGAGACCGTCGACAAGTTACGGCTCGCCATCTTCTCCGGAGTGTTCCAGCCGGGAAGCCGCCTCATCGAAAGTCAGCTGTGCACACAGCTCGGCATCAGTCGCCCGTCGCTGAGGGAAGCTTTGCGCAGTCTCGAGGCCGAGCGCCTGATCGAGATTGTACCCAACCGCGGGCCATCAATTCCGTCACTTTCGTGGGAGGTGGCAACCGCCATCTACGAGGTTCGAGAGCTGCTGGAAGTCGAGGCGGCGGGACGATGCGCGTCGAGAATTTCCCCGGAGCAGTTGCTTGAACTCGAGAAGTCTCTTTCCGCGTTCGAAGAGGCGGCATCCAGCAATGACAGCCTGGCGCAGGTCATGACCGCCGCGGACTTCTATTCGATCATACTCTCGAATTGCGGGAATCCCATTCTTGAGGAAGTCCATCGCGGCCTGGTGGCCAGGATCAGCTTCTTTCGAGGACGATCGATGTCATTGGAAGGCCGGGCACAAAGCAGCCTGGCGGAGATGAAGGAGATATTCGAATCCATCGCCGCCGGCGATGAGAAGGCCGCGCGCAAAGCCTCGAAGAATCACCTGTTGAAGGCGAAAGCGGCAGCGAAGATGTCCATGGACAGCGCGATTTGAGTTTTTCGGAAGGCGGTTGCTCCGTCTGAAAACTCGAAATCCTTCATGACGTTGCGGATCGAGGGTCCGCCGAACGCGAATCAGGCGGGGCTCACCCCGTCGGGGTTAGACATGCCGGCCGTCGAAGCCGGCAGATGGAGTGATGATGACCAGTGCCAATGTCGAGCGCAGAGCGGATGCCGATATCGTCATCGTCGGCGGCGGGTCGGCTGGCGCGTTGCTTGCAGCACGACTGAGTGAAGAGCCGGACAGTCGCGTTCTGCTGATCGAGGCGGGCGAAGAGGCGGCGGACCCCGACATCTGGAACCCCGCCGCCTGGCCGGCGCTTCAGGGGCGCGGCTACGATTGGGACTATCGCACGGACCCGCAAACCGGGACTGAGGGCCGGGTGCATCACTGGGCGCGCGGGCGGTTGGTGGGCGGCTCGAGCTGCCTGCATGCGATGGGCTACATGCGTGGCCATCCCCTCGACTTCCAGGCATGGGTCGACGCGACCGGCGATGACAGATGGAGCTGGGATGAATTGCTGCCCGCGTTTCAGGCTATCGAGGATCACCCGCTCGGTGGCAACGGCCTTTACGGCAAGGGCGGGCCGATGCCCGTCCATTTGCCAACGGACGAGGTAAGTCCGGTCGCACGCGCGTTCATCGAAGCCGGCGCTTCGCTCGGCCTGCCGCGTCTCGAAGGTCACAACAGCGGGCAGATGATCGGCGTCACCCCGAACTCCTTGAACATTCGAGACGGTCGGCGGGTCACGGTGGCCGACGCCTGGCTCACGCCGGCGGTTCGAAGCCGCAAGAACCTGACCATTCTTACGGGATCGCGGGGGCGGCGGCTCAAGTTGGAGGGCAATCAGGTCCGCGGCCTCGAGGTCGTGGGGCGGCAGGGTCGGGTCGAAATCCTTGCCGATCAAATCGTGCTTTGCGCCGGCGCGCTGGAAAGTCCGGCCTTGCTGATGCGCTCGGGCATCGGTCCGCACGATGTACTCGGCGCCGCGGGCGTCAGCTGCCTGATCGATATGCCGGAGATCGGTCGAAACCTTCAGGACCACCTGCTTGGTGCCGGCAACCTCTATGCGGCCCGCAAGCCCGTTCCCCCCTCGCGCCTCCAGCACTCGGAGTCGATGGCCTATATGCGGGCCGACGGGTTTACCGGCACCGGCCAGCCCGAAATTGCCGTTGGTTGCGGCGTCGCGCCGATCGTGTCCGAACGCTTTCAGGCGCCTGCCGCTGGCACGGCATATTCGCTGCTGTTCGGGATCACCCATCCGACGAGCCGCGGCAGCCTGCGCATAAGCGGGCCGGAACTCGACGATCGATTGATCATTGACCCCGCATACCTGCAAAGCGATCGGGACCGCGCGCTGTTTCGCCAGGCGCTCGAGGCAGCCCGGACAGTCGGACATCGAGATGAACTCGCCGGCTGGCGAGAGCGCGAGCTCCTGCCAGGCACCTTGAACGGTGCGGCTCAAATGGACGACTTCATCGCGCGGTCGGTCATTACACACCACCATCCCTGCGGCACTTGCAGGATGGGCAAGGACCCGGACGCCGTCGTCGATGCGAATCTCAAGCTCAAGGCGCTCGACAATCTTTTTGTCGTTGACGCGTCGGTCATGCCCAGTCTGACCGCGGGGCCGATACACGCCGCGGTTCTCGCCATCGCCGAGACCTTCGCTCGCCGGAAAATCCTGCTGTCTTGATCCGAGGGCTGCGCGTTCGTTCCTTCGCTACAAGGCTCGGGCCGCTGTCGCCATGCTCCTCAACGCGCGCTGAGCGCGACCATGCGGTCAAGGGCAGCGCCAAGGCCTTTCAGCGACACCGGAAAACTCAGCGTGGTCTCGGCCGCTGTGGTGACGTCGAGCTTGAGCTCGCTGCCTGCCTTGAGCTTCTGCATCAGCGCCCGGTCGATCGGAAACAGCGCCACGCAGCCATTCGGCAGGCAGGTCCTGAACTTCAACGGCCCGACGGGCGGCTGGTCGTCGATCTGGGCCGCCACGCCGGGATCGAACAGGATGCCGAAGGGCAGCAGCAAGGTTCCGATCAATCCGCCCTTCTGCGCCGCGCGCAACTCCACGGCCAGAAGCCTCTGGCCGTTTTTCTGCGTCTGGTCCTGCGAGACCGTGCAGACCCGGGCATTGTCCTGTATGACGCAGGCCAGCTGCCAGTCCTGATAGGTTTCCTGGAGCGACGACGCGCCATTCGGAAGCGACGCAGCCTGCTGCTGTTGCGCGAAAGCAGCCGGTAGCGAAGCGGAGAAGGTCGCCGCGCAGATGACGGCTGCCTTCAGCGAAAAATGTCTACGAACCAATGAATGCGGCCTTCTCTTCGGTGCCGGGCAAATGCCCAAAGTGTCGGCTTCGGGGCCCCACGGCAACGGTCACGTACAGACCCATTCGCGGATCTTGCATTGGATCCCCCCTGCCTCGCAGGCCTGCAGCGCGAGGTCCTCCGCCTCCCGGCGGGTCTCGGCCGAGTTCACGCCCCAGGGAGTGAACCGGTGATCCACCTTGTCGGCCACGGCGAGCGCGCCGCAATGCTTGTAGGGAAATCCGGTCTCGTCGTCGTCCGTCCAATGGCGGTGATTGCGGAACACGGCAACGACATTGCAGGCTTTTCCACCGGCGTTCTCGCAATATTTCTGCGCAATGTCCTTCGCTTCCTGCCGCTTATCGGCGCCCCAGAAGAAGCCGTACTTGGTGTCGGTCTGGGAATAGGCGATTGCCGCCCAGATGCCTTTCTCCTCCTGTGGCGGCTCGGACGGCTCCACCAGATCGGCCGAGACGACCTGCCCGCTCCACAGCAAGGCCATGCACAAGACTGTCAAACGTCGCGACTTCATGGTCCGCAATCCTTTCCAGGGCGTCTCGCCCATTCGCCTGACATCCTCACTTGGCCGCCGATGCGATGGAAATCACCACGCATGTGTTGCCCGTCGGCAGCAGAAGGGCTTCGCCCGTGTTGCCGCCAAGCTCGTACACTTCGACCTGTCCGAGATGATCCGTGATCTTGCTGCCTTGCGGAAGAACGGACGGAATGTCGGCGCACGGACTGGCGAACGGCGCCACCCGCACCATCGCGCCCTCGCAACCCGAAGCGGTGGGTGACACGAAGACCACGCCGGCAGCCGGCCCGCTGTAACGGTCGGTGGCATAGTCCATGCCGACAAAGGCCTGCACGGCGTGCTTGTCGGCGGCCTGGTCGTTCCACAGGGATTTGACGCTGTATTTCGAGCCCGTCGTCAAAAGCTGTCCGAGCACCGGAAAGACGGTCGAGCAGGCCTGCACGCCAGCCTGCTTGACGTGCTGGAGGAAGGGCGTGTCCGGCAGCGCGGGAGGGGCGGCCGCCTCGGCCTGAGCGGCCGTCGGGCTGCCGACCAGGCCGGCGATCGCGGCATAGTTCGCGCCGGCAAAGCCAATGCCCATCATGGCCAGCCCCAGCAGCGAAAATCCAATGACTCGCGGCCACCGCCGCGGCGGCTCGACGGTTCTCTTGCGGTCCGGCTCGACGACCCGTCGCCGATCCGGCTCGACGGTCGGGTTGCTGCGCGTCGCGGAGATGAACGGGTCTTGCTGGCTCACGGTGCTGCCTCGGTTATTTGATTGGCGCAAGGGCCTCGGACAGCCCCTTGAGCGTTGCGGTGACGGTAATGGTCTGGCCATCGGTGGTCGGATAGGAAATAGCCGGCGTCGCCTTCTGCGCTATCTCCTGGCGCATCAGGGGTCCCACCGGCAGCATGCCGACGCAGACCATTTCGTTGCAGCCGTTCAGATGCACGTCGATCGGCTCGGCGCGCCCATCGAACTTCAGCGACACCAGCCCATCGCTCCTGGCGTTCGGCGCGGTGCGCAGGATCATGTAGGGCTTGCCGTCCTGGGTGGCGGCGAGCGACCAGCTGAACGCCATCTTGCCGGCGCCGTCCTCGATCACCTGCGAGACATTGCAGACCTTCTTGCGCGCCTTGAGGTTCTCGTCGCAGATCAGCGTCCAGTTCTCGAAAGGACGGATGGTGCGCTGGTATTGTCCGAGCTTCACGTCGGGAGGCACGACCACCTCGGAGGGCTTGATCCTGTAGGGCGAAGCCACCTGCCCGGCAGCCGGCGCCAGCCCGCCGGCAAGCGCCAGGCAGGTCAGGCATGCCATGGCAAATCCGGGAAAGCCAAACGGCTTTCCCGAGTCTGCGTCTAGCCTGTCATGGCCGGTTCGCCTTTTCATTGCCGCCAGTTGCCCGCCTCAGTTCAAGGTGAAGCTCAGGCCGGCGCCGACACCGACATCTCCACCCGCCGCCGTGCCCGACAAATTGCCACGGATGCGGCCATCCTCGCTGGTGTAGCCAGCGCCGAAGGCAAAGGCGCTCGAATCCCGCCAGAAGCCGCCGCCCGCCGCCACGCTCAGCTTGCCGGGACGGTCGTCATAGCGCAGCGAGGCTGCCGCCAGTCCGATTGCCGCCGCCTGCCGTGCTTCGTCCCTGATGCCGCTGATGTCGGAATTCAGCTGGCTGAGCTTCTGGTCGGTATAATTGTTGGCCTGCTGCAACGTCGTGACCGCCACCTGGTCGGTATAGGTCTTGCTCTGAGCCAGGTTCAGGTTCAGCTGGTTGACGTTGACCGCGTCGGTGCCGGTAACGCCGGGGCCGACATTGGAGATGACGACAGGCGCATTCGGGTCGCCGCCCTGCAGCGTTATCTTGTTGGTCCTGGTCGTCGATCCGTCCGGATTGTTGACGGTGTCGTATTGCACGGTGTTCTGGACGGTGCCGCCGATGCCGCCGATCGTCTTGGTCAGGTCCTCGATCGCCGTGTTGGTGGCGTAGAGCTGCGACCCGTTGATCGCATCGGTGCTGCCGGAGGAAACGCGCCCGGCGGCGACATTGGTGATCGTCCGCTCGGTTCCGGCATCGCCGACGCTGACGGTCCCGGTCGGGGTCGTGCCGGCGAAGGCGTAGGTCTTGCCGTTGATGACCGTGCTGGACGTGCCGACGGCGGTCTGCGACACCGAACCCGAACCGAGCGCCACATCGCTGGCGTTGTTGGCCTTGGCGCCTTGGCCGAGCGCGACGGCGCCCTGCCCCGTGGCTGTCGAGCCATTGCCGGCGGCAAGGCTGTTGGTACCGCTGGCCACGCTGGCCGGCCCGATCGCGACGCTGTCGGTGCCGCTGGCGGTGGAGTCGGCCAGCGTCGAATTGGCGTGGAAATACTTGATGCCACCGCCATTGTTGATGTTGGTCAGCGCATTGTCGACGGCAGTGAAACCATCAAAGACGGTCGAATAATTGTTGCCCTGGATGGTGTAGGTCGGGCCGGTGATCGAGCCGTCGGGATTGACCGTGGTGCCGCCGCCGAACAGGTTGGAAACGTTTTGCGAGACGCCGCGCAACTGCGAGACGTTGACGGCATCGGTCCCGGCCGAGCCCGCCGCGACATTGGTGAGCTTGCGCTCGGCGCCCGCGGCGCCGATCGACACTTCGCCGGCCGAGGTCTGCGGAGCGGTCAGGCCAAAGGCGGCGTAGCCAGCCTGCGCGCCAACCGTGGTGGTTGACGACGCACCCAGTGCGACGCTGTTGGCGAAGGTGCTCTGGGCGCCGGCGCCGAGCGCCACCGACTGGATGCCCGATGCGGTCGAGTCGGTGCCGAGCGCGATACCGTCGGCCAGCATCACATGAGCGTTCTGGCCAATGGCGGTGCCGCCAGGCGCCGTCTGGTCGACGATGGCGCCATTGCCGATGCCGACGCCATTGTCGCCGTTGACGACCGTGGTCGGGCCGACCGCGACCGATTCCGCTCCGACCGCGAGCGAATCGCCAGCTGTCGAATTGGCATGGAAATATTTCGTCGAGGTGGCAGAGACCGCCGCGATCGCCCCCGCCAGCTGGCGCACCGTCACGGCGTCCTGGTCCTGCGTGCCGTCGGCGACGTTGGTGATCTGCCGGTAAGATGTGGCGGTACCGACCGAAACCGCGCCGAGCAGCGCCTTGTCGGTGGTGTTGTACTGGATGAAGTTCGACGGACCTGCGGCGATCTGCCCGGAAGCGGGAGCGATCGCGCGATCGGACACCGAGCCCGAACCGAGTGCCACGCTGCCGTCGATGCTGGCCGCGCTGTCGCGGCCGAGCGCCAGCCCGCTGACGCCGGTCGCGGTCGCCTGGTAGCCGACGGCCGTGGAGCCGACGCCCTGTGCGAAGGAGTCCGTTTGCGCCAGCCCGGCCTCGTTGGTGCGGGCGTAGCGGATACCGATGCCGTTGGCATCGGTATAGGCGGTCGAGGTATCGCCGGCGATGTTGTTGATCGTGTTGCCGAGATTGGTCACGCCGCTGCCGATGGTGCTGAGCGTGGTGCCGATGGCATCGACGGCCTGGTTGGTGGCGGCGAGCTGCGAACCGTTGATGGCATCGGTCGACGTCGAGCTGATCCGCCCCGCGGCGACATTGGTGATAGTGCGTTCCGCGCCGGGCGCGCCGATGCTGACCGTCGAGGTCGGGTTGGTGCCCTGGAAGGCGTAGGTGGTGCCGTTGATCACCGCGTTGGGCGTGCCGACCGCTACGGCGGTCACCGAACCCGAGCCGAGCGCCACGTCGCCGGAGCTTGCCGCCGCCGCCGCACCGTTGCCGAGCGCGACATTGCCGGCGAGGCCGGCGGCACCCGCTGTGGAGCCGTTGCCCAGCGCCACGGAGCCTTGCCCGATCGCCTTGTTGTTGTTGCCGATGGCGACAGCACCGTTGGCCGTATTGGCCGCGGTGGCGGTTGCCGTGCCGTCGCTGTTGGCGATGTTGTTGGCGCCGCCGGTAAAGGCGCCGGTGCCGCTGGCGAAGCTAGGATCGCCGATGGCCACCGCGCCGTCGCCGTAAGCAACGTTGTCTGCGCCGATTGCGACAGCCTTCCCCCCGGTCGCGATCGCCCTGGTGCCGATGGCGACGGAGTCGGCGGTATCAGCGGAAGACTGGAGACCGACCGCGATGGCGTTGGTTGCAGTCGCCGCGCTTTCACGCCCCATCGCAAGGGCGTCGTCCCCGGATGACGTCACGTCCGTGCCGACGGCGATGGCGCTCTGTCCGCTGGCGCTCGTCGCAAAACTGGTCTGGCCGATATAGACGGAGTTTATCCCGGACGCGCTCGTCCCAGCGCCGACAGCGACGGCATTCACGGCGGTGGTTCGGGCACCACTGCCGAGAGCGGTACTGCCGGCTCCGCTGGCACCGGCGTTGACGCCGGCGGCGAGGGTATTATTTGCCGTCGCGCTGGCCAGGACGCCGAATGAGGAGGCGTTTGCGCCGCTGGCAACGGCCCCATTACCGACTGCCGTGCTAAAATCGGCAGTGGCCTGAGTGGCCTGGCCGAGCGCGACGCCGAAGCCGCCGGAAGCAAGCGAATTGGTGCCAATCGCGATGCTGTTAGGCAAGGCCGTGTTGGCCTGAACGCCTGCCTGCGCGTTCACGCCGAATGCGATGGACTGGTTGCCCCAGGCCTTGGCTGCATCACCCATCGCCGTGGCGCTTGTGCCGATCGCGGCGGCCTGACGTCCTACGGCAGTGGAATTGGCACCGCTGGCGACAGATCCCCAGCCTCCGGCGAACGAATTGGCGCCGCTGGCGGTGGAACTGGTGCCGACCGCCGTGGAGTTACCTCCCGAAGCGACCGAGAAGGTACCCAAAGCATTGGCGCCGGCCAACGTGGCACTGGCCTGAACGCCGAGCGCTACCGAATTGGTGCCGCTTGAGATCGTGCCCTGGCCCAGCGCCATCGCGCCGCCGGCGCCGGTGGCTTTTGCGCTCAGGCCGAGAGCCACCGAATATTGAGCCGACGCAACGGATGAACGTCCGACCGCGATGGCGTCGACCTGGGATGCTGTAACATCCGTGCCGATGCCGATGGCGCTCTGTGCCAGCGCTCCTGTTCCAGCAACGGTGCGCGAACCGAGATAGACCGAATTTAGCTGCGTGGCTTGTGCCTGGAAGCCGAGAGCCACTGCGTTCTGGGCGCCAGCGGCGGCGAAGCTGCCTTGGGCGAGAGAATCCAATCCGGACGCAACGGTGTTTGTGCCGAAAGCGCTCGCGCGCAGCCCGCTCGCAGCAGCGAAGTTGCCTACGGCAGTCGAATTCTGCGCGGTCGCCGCGGATCCTTGACCCATGGCGACAGCCCCGCCGCCTTGGGTTTGCGCATCGACTCCGATCGCAACTGAATTATTCCCGTTGGAAATCGCTCGGCAGCCGATGGCCATGCCTCCCGTCGGCGCTCCGACGGTGGCCGTATATCCTGTGCAACCGATCGCGATGCCGTTGGCACCACTCGCCGTTCCGGCGCCCGCTGTATAGTTACCGCCTGGAATAACTTGGCCAAATGCCTGAGGCGCAATAACCAGCCCCAAGACGCCGAAAACAGCCCCAATCGCACCGATACCCCGATCTTTACGACGCATGCCTAGAACGCGGGACGCCATGCGCAGTACAGCCATCAGGCGGCGCCGGGCCGAGCGGGAGCGAGGATCGGCATTCGCGATCCAGTGACTGGCGAAAAGCGCGGCGCGATGCTGGACAAACGAGTGACGTGAGATGCAATTGTCGGTCATGGTCCCTCTCAGCGCGCCAGTCGGCATGAAAATGTCAGACAATTCCCCCAAGCGGCAGAAAGACATGATTCTTGTGCGCGGTATTTCACGATCTTGCTGTGTCGTAAGAAAAAATCGCGGAACAACTCGGCAGAGGTTAACGGCTTATTACTTTAGCCGGAACTTTAATAGGTATCACCTATATTTCCAAGATATGCCGCAGCCTATCCGTCACCTGGTCTTCGAGATAAGCTTGTTCGAGCGCGACCGCAGTGGCGTTACATGCCGGTATTTCTTCATCATGGTGGTGAAATGGCTCTGGCTCGAGAAACCGCTGAGATGGGCAATGTCGGCGATCGCCAGGCTGCTCTCGGCAAGCAGTCTCTCCGCAAAATCCAGCCGCAGATCGAGAATATACTGATGCGGCGGCATCCCGAACGTCCGCGAGAAGGCCCGCACGAAGTGATAGGATGAAAGCCCGCAGACCGCGGCCATCTCGGAAATCGCCAGCTTGCGCGAGAAGTTCTCATCCAGGAAGTCCCGCACCTTGCCCGCACTGCTGGCGGAAAGCCCGCCTTTTACATTCGCCAGCGGCTGTCTCACCACATCCGCAATCCATCTTGGGGGGGCATCATCGCGCCGCACCGTTTCGGCCTCCTGAGGGGTCCCTGCGCAAGCCAAACCTTGGCGGCGTCCACGCGGTTCCCGGAAAAATAAATCGTGATGGACCAGTCTGGACCGCCATTACCGGGGGAATTGTCCGGGCCGGTGGAATTGTTCGAACAAGCCGGACGGACGGTGGTGAGGGCGAGCCGGCAAGAGATATCCCACTCCCCTCGACATCCATGCCGGTGGCAATCCTCGAAGCATCCGGGCGCATCGATCAATTTCTCGCCTCGACCATGGGCGCATTCGCGATGGACGTATTTTGCAGAACACCGATTTCCTTGCAGGAAATCCCGGTCTCCGAGCCCCGGGCACCTGATGGGGCGGCTTTGCCATACCGCGCGGCGCGGCTCTCCCGGCGAAGCCGTCCGGTTTTCTCTTGGACTCCTGGCCGTAATCGTTTCCGGTTGCAGGCGCAGAAGCGCCTCAGTTTCTGGCGGAAGCATAACCGGTTGGTGTCCTTCCCCTGTGTTTCTTCATGGCGGCGGCTAAATGACTTTGATCCGAAAACCCGGCGAGGATTGCCGATGTCGAACTCATGAGCAGCCAAAGCCGACGGTGCTTCGGAAGAGATGGAGACCAGGGCATTTTCCCTGGTCACGGACCAGGCAAGATTGCTGTCCACGCCGGCGGGATTGATGACGAGACACCCGACCGGCGCATCGTATTGCTGGAGCTTGTCGCTGCCGAGCGAGGCCCTCAACTTGCGTATGGGCGCAAGCACGATGCCTACGGAGTGTTCCTTGGCCGGGAATGCCTGCGAGCCTGGCCCGCGAACGGAATAGATCACGCTTCCTTGCGCGGTGGCCCTTCGCGGACCGGCACTTTCAGGAATGATGTCCAGGACGTATCGAGCTGTCCGCTCCCGATCGATGCCTCGGGAAACGCCGCTTTCCCGAGCCTCGTCCGCATTGTTCATTCGCGCTGCCTCAGCCGTATCGACGCTACTTCGAATACCCTTTTCCCGACCCGAACGCAGCGTAACGCACACACCTTGGCTTGGGAAGAACTCCCACGCGCAAAGAAAAATCTTTATTCGAGAAAGAAAAAAATGGCCAGCGAATAGGAGTTGACGAGCGTTCATTTTCGTCTGGCGCGAGGCCTCGTCATCCGGAGTTTCGCCGATCGGTCCTGACACGACCGGTCATGCGATTCTGTATTCTGGTCAACGACTGATTGAGGCCGTTGGCGCAGCCTGCGCGGATCATAACCTGTCCGCGAGATCGACGCCTGCGGTGTGGATCCGGTTATCGGCGGCCGCTGCTACAGATCACCGCGCCGTTTCTCGTACAGATCCCAGGCGAGTTCCACGAAAGCCAGAAGAACGTCGTCCCGATTCCAGCCGGCCGCCACCGCCGCCTGGACGATCTCATTGATGAGAGGCAGCAACTGCTCCTGGCATTCGGCCGACATATCGCCGTCGCCCGCGGGTGGCCCCCGGAAGTTGAAAGTCATCATTCGGCGCCCCCCTCGCCTTCAATCGAAGTGTTACATCGGTAATTTCATTCCCTCTGATATACAATAGATGTAGCACCAAAGAACAGGAAACCCCGGAGGACCAAAGCAGCACAGGACGATGCCGGATCACACCGGCTCTAAGCTTTCCTCTGGGTCAGGGTGGGCTTTCCCAAAGGGGACTCCATCGAAGCGTGATCGAGCAACTGCTCAGCGCTCGAACGACCGCCCGCCGCCAACAGGGCAGCAATGCTTCGCGGCGGAGGCTCTCGCGGTCGACGGCGCGCTTGCTGCCGCGCGTCGCCTCGTGACGGTTGACGACGCCACGCCGTCCCGGGAAAGCGCGGCAGCGGGCCGCGTCAGAAGGCGACCTGGTCGCCGCCCTTCAATGACAGGATTTCGCGCGCCTCGTCCGGTGTCGCCACTTCCATGCCAAGCCCTTCGATGATCTTGCGCGCCAGCACGACCTGCTCGGCATTCGATTTGGCGAGTTTGCCCTTGCCGGCCCACAGGCTGTCCTCCAGCCCGACGCGGATGTTGCCGCCAAGCGCCGCCGACTGCGCGGCGATGCGCAACTGGCTGGCGCCGGCGCCGAGCACCGACCAGCGAAACTGGTCGCCAAACAAGCGGTCGGCGGTGCGCTTCATATGGGCGACATCCTCCGGATGCGTGCCGATGCCCCCAAGCAGGCCGAACACCGACTGCACGAAGAAGGGCGGCTTCACCAGCCCGCGATCGGCGAAATGGGAAAGGTTGTAGAGATGCGCGATGTCGTAGCACTCGAACTCGAAGCGCGTGCCGTTGTCGTAGCAAGTCGCCAGAATGTATTCGATGTCCTTGAACGAATTGCGGAAGACGAGATCGCGCGTCGCTTCCAGATGCGGCTTTTCCCAGTCGAATTTGAAGGTCTCGTATTTGTCGGCGAGATGGTAGAGCCCGAAATTGATCGAACCCATGTTGAGCGAGGCCACTTCCGGTTTGAACTGAGCGGCCGGCTTCACCCGCTCCTCGACCTTCATGTAGGGACTGCCGCCGGTGGTGATGTTGATGGCGGCATTGGTGCCTTGCTTGACGCGCGGCAGGAAGCGGGCAAACGCCTCCGGCGTCTGGTCGGGCCTGCCGGTCTCGGGATCGCGGGCATGCAGGTGCAGGATTGCCGCTCCCGCCTCGGCCGCCGCGATCGCTTCCGACGCGATCTGGTCCGGCGTGATCGGCAGATAGGGCGACATGGTCGGCGTGTGGATCGCTCCGGTCACCGCGCAGGTGATGATGACCTTGCCCCTGGCCACCGTGGCGCCGGGCTTGCGGCTGGTTTCTTTCATTGTCCGAACTCCTGATCCGATTTCTTCTTGTGCGCCGCCAGCGCCATCAGCCGGCGATCGCGCCACACTTGCCGCTCGCCTAGTTTTTCCCTCGGCAGGCGTTTGCCGCGCTCGGCCTCGACCGTCTCCATCACCTCGCCCGCCCAGTCGATCCGGCGCAACATCTGCGGGAAGATGTTGGAATAGATGCCCTGGTAACGCTCGACATAGTCGCGCACGCCGCCGGGCGCGTTGAGGTCGATGGTCTCGAACGGTCCCATGAAGGACCAGCGCAGCGCCAGCCCGTCGCGGATGCCGATATCGACGTCCTCGACGCTGGCATAGCCGTCGGCGACGAGCCGGAACGCTTCCTCCAGCAACGCGCCCTGCAGGCGGTTCATGATGAACCCGTCGAGTTCGCGCTTCATCACCAGCGGCGCATGGCCGGCCTCGATGAGGAAGGCGCGTGTTCTTTCGAGCGTCTCGGCCGATGTCCACGGCGCTGGCACGACCTCGGCGGCGGGAATGAGGTAGGGCGGATTGATCGGATGCACGACAAGGCAGCGATGCCGCCCTTGCAAATGGTCGGTGAATTTCGACGGCAACAGCGCCGAGCTGGAACTGGCGATCACCGCTCGCGGATCGGCAGCAGAGTCGATCAGCGAAAACACCTCACGCTTGACCTCGAGATTTTCCGGCGTGTTCTCCTGGACATGGATCGCGCCGGCCAGCGCCTCGCCGAGTTCGGCGGCAACAGTGATGCGATCGAGCACGGTGGCGGCGGACTGTCCCCGCAGCAGGTCGTTGGCAGCGAGATCGCCGAGCACACCGGCTATGTAGTCGCGCGCGCCGCCGGTCGCGGCGCGGGACTGGTCCCACATGCGGACGTCATGACCGGCGCGCGCGAAACTGATCGCCCAGGCCCGCCCGATGAATCCGCTGCCGACGATCGCAACCTGTGCCATGGATCTTGCCCTCAAAGTGTTTCGACATTGCCGTCGACGCCGAGCGACTGGCCGGAAATGTTTATCCCCGCATCCGAAAGCAGGAAGGCGACCATCGAGGCGACATCATAAGGGCTGGTCATGCGGCGCAGCGAGATGTTCTGCAGATAGCGCCCGGTCATTTCTTCGTGGCTGATGCCGATCTGCCTGGCGCGCGCCGAGATGACGCCCTCGATGCGGGGACCCTCGATGATGCCGGGCAGGATGGCATTGACCCTGATGCCGTGCGGCCCGAGCTCCTTGGCAAGGCTCTGTGTGAAGCCGATCACGCCGAACTTGGCGGCCGAGTAAGGCGTGCGGAAAGCATAGCCGTGGCGGCCGGCGGCCGACGACATCGAGACGATCGAGCCGCCTCCCGCCGCCTTGATCATCGGCACGGCGCGCCGCGCGCACAGGAACTGGCCGGTCAGGCAGACATCGAGACAGCGCCGCCAGTCGTTCGGCTCGATCTCGTCGACGCCGCCGGTCGGGCCGGCAATGCCGGCATTGTTGATCAGGGCATCGAGCCCGCCGAGCTTTTCGGCGACCGTCTCGAACAGCCGGTCGACGTCGTCTTCGTGTGAGACGTCGGCCTTGACCGCGGCCACCAGATCGATCTTGCCGGGAGCGGCAGCCAGCGCCTCGTCGGACACGTCGCAGACGACGATGCGCGCCCCGAGCCGCGACAGCGTGTCGGCGATGGCGAAACCAATGCCGCCGGCGCCTGCTGTCACCAGCACGCGCTGTCCATTGAGGCCGGCCAGAAATTCCGCCGCCGTTTCAGGTGCCTTTGTGCTCATCGTCCGTCCTTCCCATCGAGAACCTGTGGCTGCAGATCAGCCCCTATTTCAACATGCTGCACGATTCGGGAAACTATTCGACCGCCAACGAACATCATCAGGAGATGTTCGCGGCCCTGTGTGATCACGACGGCGACGCCGTCAAGGCCGCGGTGCGCGCCGATATCGACGCCGCTTTCAATGTCCTGGTTGGCTTGCTCAAATAACCGTGCGCCGGCCGTTCTCTCACCGGCGGAGCCCAATGGGTGAGTGTGGAAATCGCCGGCTGCATTGCCTTCCGCGGGCGCTCGCTGGATAGTCCTGGCAATGTTCGAGACCCTGGCGATTCACTGGCCCCAAATACTGGCGATCATCTCGGTGGTGATGGCGACCATCGGCATTGCCCATGCCGTCATGACCAAGGAGGACGTCCGCGCCGCCACCGGCTGGGTCGGCATCATGGTGCTGTCGCCGATTCTCGGCGTGCTGATCTATGCCGTGGCCGGCATCAACCGCATCCGCCGCGCCACGATCAGCGCGCAGCGCCCGCTTGCCGAGGGCCTGGTGTCGGCCAAGCATGAGCGCGACGTCGCCGCCGAAGAGGCGCTGATCATCGAGCGCTATGGACAGCGGTTCACCGGCCTCAGAACGCTGGGCGACAGGGTGGCGCGGCGCGCGCTCAACCCGGGAAATGCAATCGACGTGCTGGAAAGCGGCGACGAGGCCTACCCCGCCATGTGCGCGGCGATCGACGGGGCCGAGCGCAGCGTCCTGCTCGAGACCTATATTTTCGACAATGACGCGGTCGGCCTGCTTTTCGTCGAAGCGCTGGCCGGCGCTGTCCAGCGCGGCGTCACCGTGCGTGTGCTGATCGATGCCGTCGGCGCCCGCTACTCCGTCCCCAGCATCCTGGGGCATCTGCGTCGCGCCAACATCACGGCGGATGTTTTCAACGGCAACATCGTCATGGGCCTGCGCTTGCCCTATGCCAATCTGCGGACCCACCGCAAGATCCTGGTGGTCGACGGCACGGTTGCCTTTACCGGCGGCATGAACATCCGCAAGGGTTTTTCAGCGGAGTTCGCCGGGTCGAACAGCGCCCAGGACACGCATTTCCAGGTCACCGGACCCGTTGTCGCCGATCTCTTCTCGGTCGCCGCGGAAGACTGGCGCTTCGCCACCAAGGAGGCGCTGAAGGGCGATGCCTGGCGGATCACACCGGTTTCACCGCCCGCTGGCCAGCCGATGCTGGTGCGTGCGGTTGCATCCGGGCCGGACGCCAGCAACGAAACCAACCACAAACTGATGATCGGCGCCTTCTCGGTCGCGCGCAAGTCGATACGCCTGATGTCGCCCTATTTCCTGCCGGACCGGGAACTGATCAGCGCCCTGGTTACCGCGGCCAGGCGCGGCGTCGAGATCGATGTCGTGGTGCCGGCGGTGAACAACCTCTTCCTCGTCGACCGCGCCATGACCGCCCAATTCGACCAGATCCTGAAGAATTATTGCCGCATATGGCGCACGGAAGGCCCCTTCGATCATTCCAAGCTGCTTTCGATCGACGGCGTATGGGCTTATGTCGGGTCCTCCAACCTCGATGCACGTTCGCTGCGGCTCAACTTCGAGATCGATCTGGAGGTCCTCGACGCGGGTTTTGCCACCGAGATCGAGACCCGGATCGGATCGGCGATCGAAACGGCCGTTCCAGTGACGCTGGCCTCCTTGCGCGCGCGGCCCTTCATCATCCGCCTGTTTGACCGCATCCTCTGGCTGGGATCGCCCTATCTCTGAGAAATCCTGTCTTTAACAAAATGACGTGTTTGCCCGATAGCGTGTCGCCAACCATGGAACATCGGCCGAATGACTCTATTTCTAGGTGCATGATGAGAACGGCAGGGATGATGGGCACGCTATGCGAATGAATGGGCGCAGCCTGCCGGCCAGCATGCTCCTGTCCATTCGCGACAGGCGGATGCGCAAGGCCAACGCCTTGTCGCCGAAGAAGGACGGCGTCACCGGGACGCTGGTCGCCTCCTACAACGTCCACAAATGCATCGGCGTCGACCGCAAGTTCGATCCCGACCGCACCAGCCGCGTCATCCGCGAGATCGCCCCCGACGTCATCGCCCTGCAGGAGGCCGACAATCGCTTCGGCGACCGCGACGGGCTCCTCGACCTGCACCGTCTTGAACTGGAAACCGGCCTCGTGCCTGTGCCCATTTCCGCAACGGGCAAAGGCCATGGCTGGCACGGCAATGTCCTGCTGTTCAAAAGGGGCGTCGTTCGCGACGTGCATCAGATCAGGCTTCCAGGTCTCGAACCCCGCGGTGCCGTGGTGGCCGAGATCGATCTCGACGGGAACCAGTCCTTGCGCATCATCGCGGCCCATCTGGGGTTGCTGCGCCGCTCCCGCTCGCAGCAGGCCCAGGTCGTGCTTGATATCATGAACAGCCCCGACGAGAAGCCGACGCTCCTGCTCGGCGATCTGAACGAATGGCGGCTCGGAAACCGCTCCGCGCTGAACACGCTGCACGCAACCTTCGGCCCGCAGCCGCCAGCAGTCCCCACCTTCCCGTCCAACCTGCCGCTGCTGGCACTCGACCGGATCATGGCCAACCGGCACGGCATGATCGCGACCGTCGAAGCGCATGACACGCCGCTGTCGCGCGTGGCCTCCGACCATCTGCCGCTGACCGCCTTCGTTCGCCTGTAGCATGTGGCCGATAACACCTTGATGTCGCCGGCGTCGCAAAGCGTGTGGATTCGAGCGGAACACCCGGTTCTTCAGCGAGTTTATGTGTTGAATATACAGGAGGATGGAATGAAAAAGTTGATTTTGGCCTCGGTGCTGGCATTCGCCGCGACAGCGGCAGCGATGGCGCCAACCCAAGCCGCCAGCCTGACTATCCAGTCCGACGACGGCGGCCAATATTCCTCGGATGACGATTCCGGAATCGTCGTTCGCCGTCATCATATGCGCCACTATGACAACGAGTATGACGGCGACCAGAACGCTCAGTACGATGACTACGACAATGGCGGCTACCGCTGGCGCCACCACCATCACCGCTGCCACACGGAAACGATTGTGCATTGGCGCCACCACCACAGAGTGTTCGAGGACGTTCGCGTCTGCGGCTGAGGTCGCTCCGTCTCCTGATCCAACCGTCTCCTGATCCAACCCTTGGCGGGTTGCCGCCAAGGATAGCCGTTGACAGCCGTCGCCTCCCGCCGACGCCGCCATTGCCGCATTGCACAAATTTCCGAGCGTGCCCACAATGCGGGCATGATCCGAACTTCACTCGCCGTCTTGGTGATCGACGAAAACCGCATCCGTGCCTCGATAATCGAGGCTGGCTTGCGCGAGGCGGGCCATCAGCGGGTCACCGTCATCCATGACGTCAGTGGCATTGCGCGCCGCATCGCCGAGATCGAGCCCGACGTCATCGTCATCGATCTGGAAAACCCCAACCGCGACATGCTGGAAAACATGTTCCAGCTGTCACGTGCGGTAAAGCGGCCGATCGCCATGTTCGTCGACCGCTCCGACCAGGCCTCGATCGAGGCCGCGGTCGATGCCGGCGTTTCGGCCTATGTCGTCGACGGGTTGAGGCAGGAGCGCGTCAAGCCGATCCTCGACATGGCGGTGAGCCGCTTCAACGCTTTCTCGCGCATGGCGCGCGAACTGGACGAGGCGCGCAGCGAGCTCGAGAGCCGCAAGGTGATC
Organism: Mesorhizobium sp. M8A.F.Ca.ET.218.01.1.1; assembly: GCF_004791165.1. Lineage (GTDB taxonomy): Bacteria > Pseudomonadota > Alphaproteobacteria > Rhizobiales > Rhizobiaceae > Mesorhizobium. The sequence continues at coordinate 87,960 of NZ_SRUZ01000006.1, forward strand.
GACCGCGCCAAGGGCATCCTGATGAAATCGCGCGGCCTGAGCGAAGAGGCCGCCTATATGCTGCTGCGCAAGACGGCGATGAACCAGAACCGCAAGATCAGCGATATCGCCCAGAGCCTGGTGACTGCCGCCGGGCTTCTCGGACCGGGGGACGAATAGACATGGGCGCCGAGCATCAGATCACCGCCGGCTTCATGCCGCTTTTCGATAGCGCCGTCCTGGTGGCAGCCGGCGAACTGGGCTTTGCCGCGCGCGAAGGCATCGATCTGGCGCTGCACCGCGAGACCTCCTGGGCCAACATCCGCGACCGCATCGCCATCGGCCATTTCGACCTTGCGCACATGCTGGGACCGATGCCGCTTGCCTGCAATCTTGGCCTCACCCCCCTCGCCTCCGAGACCATCGTGCCCTTTTCGCTGGGGCTCGGTGGCAACTGCGTCACCATCTCCAACGCCGTCTGGGCCGGCATGGCGGCGCACGGCGCCGTACCCGATCTCGATCCGGCTCGCGCCGGCGCGGCCCTCGGTGCGTTCATCCGCGAGCGGGCGGCCGCCGGCCGCGAGGCGCTGCGCTTTGCCGTCGTGCACCCGCATTCCGGGCACAATTACGAACTGCGCTACTGGCTTGCCGCCTGCGGCATCGATCCAGAGCGGCAGATCGAGATCGTGATTGTGCCGCCGCCCTTCATGGCCGACGCGCTGGCCACTGGGCGCATCGACGGCTATTGCGTCGGCGAACCCTGGAACAGCGCCGCGGTGGCGGCCGGCACCGGCCATATCGTCACCGTGAAGGCGCTGCTCTGGCGCAACAGCCCGGAAAAGGTCATCGGCGCGCGCAAGGCCTGGGCCGAGCAAAATCCCGAGGCCCTGGCTGCACTGCTGCGCGCATTGCATCACTCGGCGCGCTGGTGCCAGGACCCTGCAAATCGCGCCGAACTGGCGGCGCTGATGGCGCAGCCCGGCTTCCTTGGCCAGGAGGCGGCCGTTCAGATGCCGATCCTGACCGGGCATCTGCAGCTCGGCGGCGGCGCACAGCGGGCCGTCGAGGACTTCTTCGTGCCTTTCGACAAGGCCGCCAATTTCCCCTGGAAGAGCCATGCGCTGTGGTTCTACACCCAGATGGTGCGCTGGGGTCATGTCGCGCACACGCCGGAGAATCTCGCCATCGCCCGCGACTGCTACCGGCCCGACCTTTACCGGTCGGCGCTGAAGCCGCTCGGCGTCGCGCTGCCGGGCGCCAATGCCAAGGTCGAGGGTGCGCTGAAGGTGGCGACGCCGGTGGGCTCGGCGGGCGCCAGCCTGGTGCTCGGCCCGGACGGCTTCTTCAACGGCCAGATCTTCGATCCGGACGAGATCGACGCCTATGTCGACAGCCAAAAAACGACCCTCGGAGAAGCCTGATCATTTCTGCGCCATCCTTGTGCATTGCACAAAAATTATGCGCCCCTGTAGGCAAGGTGATCAATGTTTGACCCCAATCGCGGTGGATCGAGTTGCCGCGTGATGCTCCGATCCCACTGAATTCATTTGATGTTTTCTTCCAGAAGGAAACTGGCACGGTTCCTGCATTGAAATGAGCGAGCCCTTCTCGGGCAACGGAACAGGCGTCCAATGGCGGGCGCCACAGGCAAAGCTGCCGCTCAGGCCACTGCGCAATCCCCAGGGATGCGCGAAGGCCTGGACGGCGGCTTTTTTGTTTTTGGCCGAACACGCAATCGACGGCGCTTCCAAGGCGCTCAACCGGAGACGACGATGACGAAACGGATCGGAACTGGCACATCCCTCAAGGATTTCACCCGCCGTGATTTTCTGGCCAGCAGCGCGCTGACGGCGGGACTGTTTATTGCCGCAAGGTCATTGTTTCCTGCGGGCGCCCATGCCGAAGGCAAAGGTCCCGAAGTGACCGGCGCCAAGCTCGGCTTCATCGCGCTGACCGATGCCGCGCCTCTGATCATCGCCAAGGAGAAGGGCCTGTTCGCGAAATTCGGCATGCCTGATGTCGAGGTGCTCAAGCAGGCCTCCTGGGGGGCGACGCGAGACAATCTGATGCTCGGCGGCGAAGCCAACGGCATCGACGGCGCCCACATCCTGACGCCGATGCCTTATCTCATGCACACCGGCAAGGTGACGCAGAACAACCAGCCGCTGCCGATGGCAGTCGTCGCTCGCCTCAACTACGATTGCCAGGGCATTTCAGTAGCCCAGGAGTATGCCGCCACCGGCGTCGGCCTCGATGCCTCCAAGCTGAAGGACGCCTTCGCCGCCAAGAAGGCGGCAGGCAAGGAGGTCAAGGCCGCCATGACCTTCCCGGGCGGCACACATGATCTGTGGCTGCGCTACTGGCTGGCCGCCGGCGGCATCAACCCCGACAAGGACGTCTCGACCATCGTCGTGCCGCCGCCGCAGATGGTGGCCAACATGAAGGTCGGCAACATGGACGTGTTCTGCGTCGGCGAACCGTGGAACGAACAGCTCGTCCACCAGGGCGTCGGCTTCACCGCCGCCACGACCGGCGAGATCTGGAAGGGTCATCCGGAAAAGGCGCTCGGCCTGCGCGCCGCCTTCATCGAGAAATACCCGAACGCCACCAAGGCGATCGTCATGGCGGTGATGGCGGCACAGCAATGGTGCGACGCCAAGGAGAACAAGGACGAGATGGCCGCCATCATCGGCAAGCGGCAATGGATGAACGTGCCTGTCGCCGACATCGTCGGCCGCCTCAAGGGCGACATCAACTACGGCAACGGCCGGGTCGCCACCGCCACCGACCTCTACATGAAATTCTGGAAGGGCGGCGTCTCCTACCCATTCAAGAGCCACGACAGCTGGTTCCTCGCCGAGAACATCCGCTGGGGCAAGTTCGCGCCGACCACCGACATCAAGGCGCTGGTCGACCAGGTCAACCGCGAGGATATCTGGCGCGAGGCGGCCAAGGAACTCGGTGTCGCGGCAAGCGACATCCCGGCCTCGTCTTCGCGCGGCGTCGAGACTTTCTTCGACGGCAAGACTTTCGATCCGGCCAACCCCTCGGCTTATCTCGACAGCCTGACGATCAAGGCATCGGCCTAGTCAGGCCAAACGGCATTTCGCCGTCTCTCGTTCAGTTCGACCAGACGCCACGGAGTTTTCCCAGGACATGTCCATCCAAGCCATCGAGGACACCAAGGTAAAAGCATTCCCGGCCAAGCCGGCCGAGGTGGTCGCCTTCACCGCCAAGACGCGGCGGCGCATTGATCTGGTATCGATCGCAGGCAAGGTCGCCAGCGCCCTCGTCCCGCCCGCCATCGTCATCGCCCTTCTGCTCGTCGTCTGGCAGGTCGCCTGCTCGTCGCCGACGGCAAGCCTGCCGCCGCCGAGCCAGGTATGGAACGAAGCCTATGACCTGATCGCGCATCCGTTCTTCGACAACGGCCCCCAGGACATCGGTCTTGCCTGGCGGGTGCTGATCTCGCTGCAGCGCGTCGCCATCGGCTTCGGCATGGCGGCGGTGGTCGGCGTCGCGCTCGGCGCGCTGGTCGGTCAGTCGGTCTGGGCGATGCGCGGCCTCGATCCGGTGTTCCAGATCCTGCGCACCGTGCCGCCGCTCGCCTGGCTGCCACTGTCGCTCGCCGCCTTCCGCGACTCCAATCCATCGGCGCTGTTCGTGATCTTCATCACCTCGATCTGGCCGGTCATCATCAACACCGCCGTCGGCGTGCGCAACATCCCGCAGGACTACCGCAACGTCGCCCGCATCCTGCGGCTGAACCAGCTCGAATTCTTCGTCAAGATCATGGTGCCGGCCGCGGCGCCTTACATCTTCACCGGCTTGAGGATCGGCATCGGCCTATCCTGGCTTGCCATCGTCGCAGCCGAAATGCTGACCGGCGGCGTCGGCATCGGCTTCTTCATCTGGGACGCGTGGAACTCGTCACGGCTGCCCGACATCATCGTCGCGCTCGCCTATATCGGCGTCACCGGCTTCTGCCTCGACCGCCTGGTCGCGGCGGTCGGCGCCTTTGTCACCCGCGGCACGACGGCAAAGTGAGGACAGCGCCATGACCGCCTATCTCAAACTCGACCACATCGACAAATCCTTCGCGCGTGGCGGCCAGGTCAGCGAGGTGCTGAGGGACATCAGGCTGACCATCCACAAGGGTGAATTCGTCTCCATCATAGGTCATTCGGGTTGCGGCAAGTCGACCTTGCTCAACCTGATCGCCGGCTTGACCAAGATTTCCGCCGGCGCCGTGCTTTTGGAAGACAAGGAAGTCGACAGCCCCGGCCCCGAACGTGCCGTAGTGTTCCAGAACCATTCGCTGTTGCCGTGGCTGACCGTCTACGAAAACATCAACCTGGCGGTGTCGAAAGTCTTCGGCCGTTCGAAGAGCAAGGCCGAGCGGCATGACTGGATCATGCGCAATCTCGACCTCGTGCAGATGGCGCATGCAAGCGACAAGCGCCCGGCCGAAATCTCCGGCGGCATGAAGCAGCGCGTCGGCATCGCACGGGCGTTGGCCATGGAGCCCAAGATCCTGCTGCTCGACGAGCCGTTCGGAGCTCTCGACGCGCTGACGCGCGCCCATCTGCAGGACGCCGTGATGGATATCCATTCCAGACTCGGCTCGACGACGATCATGATCACCCATGACGTCGACGAGGCGGTGCTGCTGTCCGACCGCATCGTCATGATGACCAACGGTCCGGCCGCGACCATCGGCGAAGTGCTTCCCGTGCCGCTGGCGCGGCCACGCCGGCGCATCGAACTTGCTTCCGACCGCACCTTCCTGCGCTGCCGCGAGGCGGTGCTGAAATTCCTCTACGAACGCCACCGCTTCGTCGAAGCCGCGGAGTAACGCCATGACCGAAAAACTCGTCATCATCGGCAACGGCATGGCCCCCGGGCGCATGCTGGAGCATCTGCTGGAGCAGGCGCCGGGCCGCTACGCCGTCACCATCTTCAACGCCGAGCCGCGCGTGAACTACGACCGCATCATGCTGTCGCCGGTTCTCTCAGGCGAGAAGGCCTATGAGGAAATCATCATCCATGGCGACGGCTGGTACATCAAGCACGGCATCACCCTCTACAAGGGCCACAAGATCGTGGCCATCGACCGCACGGCGAAGACGATCACCTCCGACCATGGCGTCACCGAGCCCTACGACAAGCTCGTCATCGCCACCGGCTCGGTGCCGTTCATCATCCCGGTGCCGGGCCACAATCTGCCGGGCGTACTGACCTATCGCGACCTGGACGACGTCCAGGCAATGATGCTCGCCGCCCAGTCGCGGGCCAAGGCCGTGGTCATCGGCGGCGGCCTGCTCGGATTGGAGGCGGCGGCCGGCCTCAACGCGCAAGGCATGGACGTCACCGTGCTGCATGTCATGCCGACGCTGATGGAGCGCCAACTCGATCCGGCCGCCGGCTATCTCCTGCAGCGCGCGGTGGAGGAGCGCGGCATCAAGGTCATCACCAAGGCCAACACCCAGGCGATTACGGGCAATGGCAAGGTCGAGCAGGTGGAACTCGCCGACGGCACCATCATCCCGGCGACGCTGGTGGTGATGGCGGTCGGCATCAGGCCCAACGCCGCGCTGGCCAAGGATGCAGGCGTTGCCGTCAACAGAGGCATCGTTGTCGATGCCGGCATGCGCAGCAACGACCCCGACATCTTCGCGCTCGGCGAATGCGCCGAGGTGGGCGGCATGGTTTATGGGCTGGTGGCGCCGCTCTACGAGATGGCGCGTGTTGCCGCTCATCAGCTTGCCGGCGACGAGACAGCTGCCTTCGTCCACATGGACACGCCGACCAAGCTCAAGGTCACCGGCATCGACCTCTTTTCGCTCGGCGACTTCGCCGACGGCGACGACCGCCAGGAGATCGTGCTGCGCGATGCTTCCGCCGGCGTCTACAAACGCCTGGTGCTCAAGGACGACCGCATCATCGGCACGGTGCTTTATGGCGAGACATCGGACGGCGCCTGGTTCAACGACCTGAAGAAGAAACAAACCGACATATCGCAAATGCGCGATACGTTGATCTTCGGCCAGTCCTACCAGGGGGGTACCCCGCTGGACCCTATGGCGGCCGTTGCAGCCTTGCCGGATGATGCGGAAATCTGCGGCTGCAACGGCGTTTGCAAGGGCAAGATCACGGGCGCGATCACGGGCAAGGGCCTGACTTCGCTCGACGACGTGCGCGCCCACACCAAGGCGTCGGCCTCCTGCGGCTCCTGCACCGGGCTGGTCGAAAAGCTGATGGTGTTGACCCTCGGCGACACCTACAACCCGGCCGCCGTACAGCCCATGTGCTCCTGCACCACGTTCGGCCATGACGAGGTGCGCCGGCTGATCAAGGCCAAGGCGCTGAAGACCATTCCGGCGGTCATGCAGGAACTGGAGTGGAAGACCTCCTGCGGCTGCGCCAAATGCCGGCCGGCGCTCAACTACTACCTCGTCTGCGACTGGCCTGACGACTACGCCGACGACTACCAGTCGCGCTTCATCAACGAGCGCGTCCACGCCAACATCCAGAAGGACGGCACCTATTCGGTGGTGCCGCGCATGTGGGGCGGCGTGACCAACGCCGCCGAACTGCGCGCCATCGCCGACGTCGTCGACAAGTTCGAGATCCCGATGGTCAAGGTCACTGGCGGCCAGCGCATCGACATGCTCGGCATCCGCAAGGAGGATTTGCCGGCGGTGTGGGCCGATCTCGGCCAGGCCGGCTTCGTTTCCGGCCATGCTTACGCCAAGGGGCTGCGCACGGTGAAGACCTGCGTCGGCTCGGACTGGTGCCGCTTCGGCACGCAGGATTCGACCGGTCTCGGCATTCGCATCGAGAAATTCATGTGGGGCTCGTGGACCCCCGCCAAGGTCAAGATGGCGGTGTCGGGTTGTCCGCGCAACTGCGCCGAGGCGACGTGCAAGGATGTCGGCGTGATCTGCGTCGACAGCGGCTACGAGATCCACTTCGCCGGTGCCGCCGGTCTCGATATCAAGGGCACGGAAGTGCTCGGCCTGGTCAGGACCGAGGACGAGGCGCTGGAGCACATCGTGGCGCTGACGCAGATGTATCGCGAGCAAGGCCGATACCTCGAGCGCATCTACAAATGGGCCAAGCGCATCGGCATAGCCGAGGTCAAGCGCCAGATCATGGACGATGGCGAGAAGCGTCGAGCCTATTACGAGCGCTTCGTCTTTTCGCAGAAGTTTGCCCAGGTCGATCCGTGGTCCGAGCGCGTCTCCGGCAAGGACAAGCACGAGTTCCGGCCGATGGCTTCGGTCGGGTTTGCGCAGGCGGCGGAGTGATGGAGATGTCAGCGCGAGCCACCCCCCTCTGGCCTGCCGGCCATCTCCCCCTCAAGGGGGGAGATCGATCACCATGGCGGCCTTCGCCAATTGTCGACGTTGCAGAATGGGCGGTGAGCCTGAAGCTGCCAATCTCCCCCCTTGAGGGGGAGATGTCCGGCAGGACAGAGGGGGGCGCCTGGGCGCGATCCTATCAAGCAAAGGCAGTGCTATGAACTGGATCGCCATCGGCACCCTCTCCGACATTCCCCGGCGGGGCGCGCGTTGCGTCGCCACACCACAAGGCAAGATCGCCGTCTTCCGCACAGCGGACGACGCGGTCTTCGCCATCGAGGACCACTGCCCTCACAAGGGCGGACCGCTGAGCCAGGGCATCATCCATGGCGCGGCCGTGACGTGCCCTCTGCACAATTGGGTCATCTCGCTGGAGACGGGCAAGGCGCTTGGCGCCGACGAAGGCGCCGTGCGCACCATTCCCGTGAAGCGGGAAGGCGAGCGCCTGTTCATCGCGCTGGAAGCGCTGGCCAGCCGCGCCGCCTGACATGGAGATCGTTGAAGCGCGAGAGGTGAGGACCACCTGCCCCTATTGCGGGGTGGGCTGCGGCGTGCTGGCAAAGGTCGCCACGGACGGGCAGGTGTCCGTCCGTGGCGACCCCGATCATCCGGCGAATTTCGGCCGGCTCTGCTCGAAGGGCTCCGCGCTCGCCGAGACCATCGGCCTCGACGGCCGGTTGCTCCGTCCGCAAATCCACGGCCGGGGCTCCTCTTGGGACGAGGCGCTCGACCTCGTCGCCTCGACCTTCTCGCAAGTCATTTCCGAGCATGGTCCCGACGCGGTCGCCTTCTACGTCTCCGGCCAGTTGCTGACCGAGGACTACTACCTCGCCAACAAGCTGATGAAGGGCTTTGTCGGCTCGGCCAACATCGACACCAATTCGCGTCTCTGCATGGCTTCGTCCGTCGCCGGCCACCGCCGCGCCTTCGGCTCCGACACGGTGCCGGGAAGCTACGAGGATCTGGAACTGGCTGATCTGATCGTGCTGGTCGGATCCAACCTCGCCTGGTGCCATCCGGTGCTTTATCAGCGCATCGCGGCTGCCCGCGAAAAACGGCCCGAGATGAAGGTGGTGCTGGTCGACCCGCGCCGCACCATGACATCTGATATCGCCGACATGCACCTGGCGATCGCGCCGGATGGCGACGTCGCCCTGTTCACCGGCCTGCTGGCATGGCTCGGTCAGCACAATGCGCTCGACCGTGCCTATATCACGGCGCATACGTCCGGCTTTGGACAGGCACTGTTCGCCGCCTCCGCGCTCGACCTTGCCGGCGTCGCTGCCGCCACGGGGCTCAGCGAAGACGAGCTCGGCCGTTTCTACAGCCTGTTTGCCAGGACCGAAAAGACCGTCACCGTCTACAGCCAGGGCGTCAACCAGTCGTCCCAGGGCACCGACAAGGTCAACGCCATCATCAACTGCCATCTTGCCACTGGCCGTATCGGAAAGCCCGCCGCCGGACCGTTCTCGGTCACCGGCCAGCCCAATGCCATGGGCGGCCGCGAGGTCGGCGGCATGGCCAACATGCTCGCCGCCCATATGGAGATCGAAAATCTCGAGCATCGCGAACGCGTGCGTCGCTTCTGGAAGACACCGGAGATTGCAGGCAAGCCCGGCCTCAAGGCGGTCGAGATGTTCAAGGCGGTTGCCGACGGGCGCGTGAAAGCACTGTGGATCATGGCCACCAACCCGGTCGATTCGATGCCGGATGCAGGCGCCGTCGAAGCGGCGATCAAGGCCTGCCCCTTCGTCGTGGTGTCGGACGTGCTGGCCGAGACCGACACGGTCCGCCATGCCCATGTCCGGCTGCCGGCGACGGCCTGGGGCGAGAAGGACGGCACCGTCACCAATTCCGAGCGCTGCATCTCGCGCCAGCGCGCGTTCTTGCCGGCCCCCGGCGAGGCGCGGCCCGACTGGTGGATCATTGCCGAGGTGGCGCGGCGCATGGGCTTTGACGACGCGTTTGCGCATGAGACGCCAGCGGAGATTTTTGCTGAGCACGCCGCGTTGTCAGGATTCGAGAATGACGGCGCGCGGGATTTTGACATCGGGGCCTATGCTGATGTTGACCCCGATGGGTATGAAGCGCTTGCGCCGTTTCAGTGGCCAGCACTTCAGCCAGGCGGAAGTACTCAAGCTGAACCTCCGCCCGACGCGGTCAACTCGACCGGGCACCAGCCCACTCGCTTCTTCGCCAACGGCAACTTCTACACGCCCGACCGCAAGGCGCGCTTCATCGCCATCCGCCCGACCGTCGAAACCCGCACCGCCCCCGACTTCCCGCTCATCCTCAACACTGGCCGCATCCGCGACCACTGGCATACCATGACCCGCACCGGCAAAAGCCCGCGCCTGTCCCAGCACATCGCCGAGCCCTTCGTCGAAATCCACCCGGTGGATGCGCAACGCCACGGCGTTGGCGATGCTGACATCGCACGCGTCTCGACTCCGCGCGGCGAAGTGCTGGTCCGCGCGCTGGTGACCACGCGCCAGCGTCAGGGCAGCGTGTTCGCGCCGATGCACTGGACCGATCAATTCGCCGCCAGGGGTCGGCTCGACACGCTCACCACATCGCTTACCGATCCGGTGTCGGGCCAGCCGGCGCTGAAGCATGTCGCGGCCCGCATCGAGAAATTCACCGCTCGGGCATTCGGCTTTGCCGTGACACGCAAAAGGCCCGTGGCGATGGCCGACTATTGGGCGGTAGCCAGATGCCGGGGCGGCTGGCGGGTCGAGCTCGCCTTTGCCCGCGACGATGTCGACTGGACGGCCTTCGCCGGTTCGCTCTTCGATGCTGCGGATGGCGAAATGCTTGCCTATCACGACCGCGAGGCCGGCCAGCACCGCATCGCCGCCTTCGACGGCGAGCATCTGGTGGGTGCCTTGTTCATCGCGCCCGGTCCGGTCGCGGTGTCGCGCGGCTGGGCGGCCGAGCAACTCGATGAGGTCCACGCCAGCCAGCGGCAGCGTTTCAGGATCGTCGCCGGCCGCGCCGGTGCCGAGCGGCCAGATGCCGGCGCGACCGTCTGCTCCTGTTTCAACGTTGGGGTCAACCAGATCACGGCTGCCGTGGCGGCTGGCTGCACCAGCGTCGACGCCATCGGCGCCACGCTGAAGGCGGGCACCAATTGCGGCTCCTGCCGGTCCGAGATCCGGGCGATCATCGCGGCCAATCGGGTCCAGGCCGCCGAGTGAAGGTGACATGACCCGCTGGGCCGGCCTGAACTCCGGTCGGAAGGTGGGATCGAACCTGTCCAACAGTTAATCGCCCGGGGGTGATGGGGTGAAAGATGCCGCGACGGACCAGCAAAAGGAAATGCCCCTGCGGACAACCGTCGCACCACGCAGCTCGCTTGGCTGGATTCCACCGTTCGGCTGACCATAGTTGAGAGGCGTTTTCCAAGCCATAGCGAGCAGTTGGCGAAATGCGCATCTAACCGCTGCCGTGGACCTGGGGCTCGGCTGGCCCTGTCCTCCGCGATTGGTACGTCTGGACATGCGTGGTGAAGACTGGAAAATGGGGAACGCAACCTCGCCATCCGAGTTGATTCAAAGCATCGGGAGATCAGCGCTGAATCTGGAAGACATAGCCGGCCATCCGGCCTTGCACCGCTACGTTCAGGAACAGTCGCAGTCCCTGATCCGTATCTACGAGGAAAGCCCGCGGCTGGCTTCCATCTTTGCCACCCAGCAGCGTTGGCTGTTGGGTCATGTCGGCCTTGCCATGCACTTCAGGCGCGACCCGAATGACCGCCGCAAGGAACTGACCGTATCACGTTTCATCGAGGTCGTGCACAAGAACGCGGTGGCCAGCCGCAATACGGCGGACGCCTTCATCAAGGAGATGCTGCACTACAACATCGCCGAGTATGTGGCGGGTGGGGACGGCCGCACGCATCCCTTGCAGCCGACAGCGGCGACCATCGAGCGATTCACCGGCTGGGTAACAGCCCATCTGCGCACGCTTGACCATATCGATGGCGGCGACCGGCTGGCCAGATATTTGGAGCGGCCCGAGATGCTTGCCACGCTGCAGCCCCTGGTGGCTGACGGACTGCTTGCGTCCAAACCGGTGCGCGAACCCAACCAGACCTTTTCCCTGTTCATCTGGCTCAACAATGGCGGCATCGTCATGGACTGGCTGATGTCGGGCATCGACCCCGCCCACGCCGGCCTGGAGCGGATTCCGACCAGCGTGGTTTCGATCGGTGACTTCGCCAAATGGCTTAAGCTGTCGCGGACCCATCTCGGCCGCAAACTGCGCACGGCAGAGGAGCTCGGCAGCATTGGCTGGCTTGGTCAGCGCGGCCATTCGGTGATGTGGGTGTCGCACCGATTTTACGAGGAATACATGACCGTCCAGGCGGCCAAGCTGGCCGTCGTCGACACGGCCTTCAAGGCCTGCTTCCCGCCTTCGCAAGGCGACGGCTGAGCAGCGGCACACGAGAGCCATTTCAGCCGTGATACGTTTTCCGTCCGGAATTGTGCCAGAACAGGTGGATTGACCGGTTCCGCGTTTGCGTGGCTGCGCGACGCCGACGACCTCGGCAGCGTCGGCAGGCTCTGCCAGCGCCCAGTTACGAAAAGCCGACGCTGGACAAGTGTCGGAAGCTGTCCAGCGTTACAGCCGCGTGTACACCCTCCACCTGTGTCGATTGATGCTCGCGGAGCTGATCGACCTGACGGGGGCACCCCTGACATTCTCAGTCGATGTCGAACGAGACGCCTTGGGCGAGCGGCAGCGCCTTGGAATAGTTCACCGTGTTGGTGGCGCGGCGCATATAGGCCTTCCACGCATCGGAGCCGCTCTCGCGGCCGCCCCCGGTTTCCTTTTCACCACCGAACGCGCCGCCGATTTCGGCCCCGGAGGTGCCGATGTTGACGTTGGCGATGCCGCAATCCGAGCCGTCCACACCGAGGAAACGCTCGGATTCCTGCAGGTCACGGGTGAAGATCGACGACGACAGGCCGGCGCCGACAGCATTGTGCTCGTCGAGGACGGCATCGAAGTCGGAATACTTCATCACATAGAGGATCGGCGCGAAGGTCTCTTCCGTCACCGGTGCAACCTGTTTCGGCATTTCGACCAGCGCCGGATGGACATAATAGGCATCGGAATGGCCGTTCTCGACACGCGTCCCGCCGGTCACCTTGCCGCCATGGGCGGTCGCTTCGCTCAGGGCCTTCTGCATGGCATCGAACGCGGCCTTGTCGATCAACGGCCCAACCAGCGAGGAGGTCTCCAGCGGATTGCCGACCGAAACGCTCTGATAGGCCTTCTTCAGGCGCGGCACCAAGGCATCGTAGACGCTGTCATGGACGAACAGGCGGCGCAGCGTCGTGCAGCGCTGGCCGGCCGTGCCCATGGCGCCGAAGGCGATGGCGCGCAGCGCCATGTCGAGATCGGCCGTCGGGCAGACGATGCCGGCATTGTTGCCGCCCAGTTCCAGCACTGCGCGTGCAAAACGCTTGGCCAGGCGAGGACCGACATCCCGGCCCATGCGGGTCGAGCCGGTGGCCGAAACCAGCGGCACCTTGGGATGATCGACCAGGATCTCGCCGACCGCGCGGTCGCCGATCAGCACCGGCGCCAGGCCTTGCGGTGCGTCGGGGCCGAAACGCTTGACGGCACGCTTGAAGATCGCTTCGCAGGCAAGCGCCGTCAGCGGCGTCTTCTCGGAAGGTTTCCATACCACGGCATCGCCGCAGACCAGGGCAAGTGCCGCGTTCCACGACCACACCGCGACCGGGAAGTTGAAAGCCGAGATGACACCGACGACGCCCAGCGGATGCCAGGTTTCCATCATACGGTGGCCGGGACGCTCGGTGGCGATGGTCAGCCCGTACAATTGACGGGACAGACCGACGGCGAAATCGCAGATGTCGATCATTTCCTGCACTTCGCCGAGCCCTTCGGAGGGGATCTTGCCGACCTCGATCGACACCAGCCGGCCAAGCTCAGCCTTGTGCGCCCGCAGTTCCTCGCCCAGCAGCCGCACCAGTTCGCCGCGCTTGGGACCTGGCACCAGCCGCCAGGACTGGAATGCCTTGTGCGCTCCGTCGATGGTCTTTGCCGCATCGGCCGGCGAGATCGTCTTCAGCGCCGCGATCTGCTCACCCGTCACCGGGCTGCGCACGATCAGGTCGCCGCCGTCAAGCGCCTCCTTGGCCACGCCCAGTTTCGCCAGAAGCTCGGCCGTTTCCTTCGCTATCGTCATTTTTGTTCCTTTCAGATCCCGCCGCTCATATGGCTGGGGTCAACGCCTTGCGCCATGCCTTCCCGGCGCCGTCGCGGCTGGAAGGGGCTGTCATGGCGTGCCATTACCTGTTTCAGGGGAAAATCGCCACCCCGGCATGGTCCAAGCCCAAGCCGCACGATTGAGCCAGACGATGCCTGGGCTGAACGGGCAGAGGGGGCTCAGTTTGCCTTTGTCGCCGGCGCGCGCACGGCGCCGTCCTTGATCAGGCGGTCGATATGCATGCGGATATGGGCCGCTTCCGCCGCCGTGTTGGCCAGCGCGATGGCGCGGTCGAAGGCAATGCGTGCCTCCTCGCCCCGGTCGAGCTGCATCAGAAGCCCGCCCTTGAGGCCGAAGAAATGGAAATAGCCGGAAAGCCTCGGCTCGAGCGGCTCGATCATCGCCAGTGCCGCTTCCGGTCCACGCACCTTGGCGACCGCGACCGCACGGTTGAGGGTGATGACCGGCGACGGCTGCATCTGTTCGAGCAGGCCGTAAAGCAGGTCGATCTCCACCCAGTCCGTGTCCTCGGCTTTCGCCGCCCGCGCATGGAGTGCGGCGATCGCCGCTTGCACCTGATAAGGACCGGGCTTGCGGTGGCGCAGGGCCTTGTCGACCAGCGCCAGCCCTTCCTCGATCATCTTGCGGCTCCACAGGCGCCGATCCTGGTCCTCGAGCAGCACGATCTCGCCGTCGCCGTCGAAACGGGCCGGTGCGCGCGCGTGCTGCAGCAGAAGCAATGCCGTCAGCCCCATGATCTCCGGCTCGGTCTGGAATAGCCTCAGCAGCAGCCGGGCCAGCCGGATCGCCTCCTCGCACAGCGGCGCGCGGGCCGGCGCTTCGCCGCTGTTGGTCGAGTACCCCTCGTTGAAGATCAGGTAGACCATGGCGGCGACCGCAGCGAGCCGTTCGGAGCGCTCGGCCGCGCCCGGCGTCTCGAACGGCACGCCCGCATCGGCAATGCGCGCCTTGGCGCGGGTGATGCGCTGTTCCATGGCGCTCTCGCCGACCAGGAAGGCACGCGCGATCTGCTTGACGGTGAGGCCGGAGACGATGCGCAGCGCGACCGCGATCTGCTGCGTCGCGGGCAAATCAGGGTGACAGCAGATGAACAGCAGCCGCAATATGTCGTCGCGGTAATGCGCGCCATCGAGCCGCTCGGCGATATCGCTCTCGGCGTCTTCCAGATCGGAAATCTGGTCTTCCTCCGGCATCGGCGCCTGCTTGGCGCGCTTGCGCACCGCGTCGATGCCGCTGTTGCGGCCGACAAAGATCAGCCAGGCCGCTGGATCGCGTGGCGGTCCATTCTGCGGCCAGTTCTTGAGCGCCCTGAGGCAGGCATCCTGGAAAGCTTCTTCCGCGGTGTCGAGGTCGCGGAAATAGCGCAGCAGCGCGCCCATCGCCTGCGGACGGGCGGCACTGATGGCCGAGCTTATCCAGGCAAGTTCGGTCATACGGCAACCCCGGTGGGATTGAAGACGGACACCGGCCGGATCTCATACGAGCCGCCGCTCGGGTTGACCTCGGAGAGTTCGCGGGCGAATTCCACGGCCTCGTCGAGATCGGCGCATTCGAGCGTGTAGAAGCCAAGGAACTGTTCCTTGGTCTCGGCGAACGGCCCGTCGATGACAACGGATTCGCCCTTGACCTTCCGCAGTGTCGTCGCCGCTGTCGTCGGCAAAAGCCGCGCCACCGGGCCGAGCCGGCCGGCCTTGGCATATTTGTCCTGGACGTTGAGGAGATTGGCCATCACTTCGTCGTCCTGCGCCTTGCTCCAGGAGCTGACGACGTCTTCGGAAGCATAGCACAGGATGGCGTAGAGCATGATCGGTCCTTTCTGTATCAAAGGACGAAACAGTAGGACCGATCCCGACACGGCGTCGATAAAAAAATCCGGCAGCTGCGGATTCGGTGTTCGTCAGTCGCGCCGGGTTAGCTTTCGTGTGTTTCCAGCCATCTCAGCACAAGCGCCTCCTCCTCATCGAGACCGTCTATGGACCGCTTGCGCTTGTTGGCTTCCGCCATTTCGGCAAGCAGCCGTCCCTGCGACCAGGCCTCGAAAACCTGCGGATGGATATAGCATTTGCGGCAGACCGCACGAGTGTTGCCCAGCCGCTCGGCCACCTTGTCGATGACGCTGTTCATCACCCGCTTTTGCTGCGCCTGGCTTTCGGGCAGTTCCGTCTGCGCAAACAGCGACGCGGCGTGGATGGTGCCGCCCCACGTGCGGAAATGCTTCGAACTGAACGCGTCGCCGGCCGCTTCGCGTATATAGTGGTTGACGTCGTCGGAGCGCACAGGGCGCCTGTTGCCGGCCTCGTCGAGATATTGGAACAGCTTCTGCCCCGGCAGGTCCTGCGCGCCCCGAACGATCCCGGCGATGCGGCGGTCGACCAGCTTCAATCTCCATTCCTTGCCGGACTTGCCCTTGAAGGCAAAGCGCAGGCTTGATCCCTTGATGTCGACATGCCGGTCCCGCAATGTCGTCAGGCCGAAGCTCTTGTTGTCGCGTGCATAGGCGGCATTGCCGACGCGGATCATCGTGTTGTCGAGCAGCCAGACCACCGCGGCGACGACGCGTTCGAGCGGCAGGCCGCGACGGCGCAGGTCGCTGTCGATCCTGCGCCGAAGGTCCGGCAGGCTTTGGGCGAAAGCGATGAGGCTCGAATATTTGGCGCCGTCGCGCTCCTCGGCCCATTGCGGATGATAGCGATACTGCTTGCGTCCCCGCTGATCCCTCCCGGTCGCCTGGATATGCCCGTTCGGATCGGGCGAAATCCAGACATTCGTCCAGGCCGGCGGAATGACGATCGCAGCGATGCGCGCCCTGGCGGCGTCGGACACCGCTTTCCCCTCCGGTCCTCTGTAAGTAAATCCCTTGCCCGCCTTCAGCCGGCGGATACCGGGCTCGGCATCGCTGACATAGGTCAGCGCGGCATGCTTGGCTGAGCTTTGCGCCCCGTTCCGCGGCGATGCATCTGTCTCCGCCGACGGGCTGAGCGACAGTCCTGATCTCTGCAGCATGTAAGCTCCACGCAAATACGCGTAGATAAGCTGCTGGTTGACTGCTGGTTCCACACGCCGTCTGCAAAGCAGGCGATCCTGCTGGCGTCGGCGCCTGGCGCGGCGCGAGGCCTACAACGCGCCCTGCATCTGGGTCAGCGGAAAGGACAGCCGGCGCCGCACCTTGAGCTTGAGCGTGTAGCGCAGGCAGCGCCAGGCTTCCGAGCGCCGTTTCGGTGCGGCCGCGGCCACCGCCAGGAAGCGCGACGCGGTCTCCAGGTCGCCCCGCGCATAGTGGACGCGGGCGATCTTGAGCGCGACAAGGCCCTCCCTGGCTTTCAGTGCCGAAATCGGGATGCCGCAATCGGTGAGCATCCGCAACTCCCGGCGCCAATCCAGGAAGCGGCGCGCCGGGTTGACCGTGAAGCGATCATCGGAGCGCTCCGCTGAAACTTCGTAAATCATGACGGGACGCTGAACCATGGCCAGCGACGCCTTGCTCATCAGCCGCGCCCAGAACAGCGTGTCCTCATCGAAGGCGAGCCCGACTGGGAACCGGGTCTCGCCGATGAGACGCCGGGAAGCCAGCACGCTGCCCACCGCCACCGAGCGTATATCCCCCTTCACATAGGCGGAGGCATTGGTGAGGCAGGCCGCGGTATATCCGTTTGGCACCTTGATCTGCCGGTCCTCGCCGTTCACCCTGCGCCGGAAGGCGCCGACGATCATGTCGGCCTTGGGCTGGCTTTCCGCTTGCGACAGCAAGGAGCGCAAGCCACCCTGAAGATGCAGGTCGTCGGCATCGATCAGGTAGACCCATGGATGGATCGCCTCATCGAGCGCCAGGTTGCGGGCGCCGCCGGCGTCGCGGCAATTGGCCGGCAGTACACGGAGCGGCAGGGAGGATCGCGCGGCCGCCTGCCGCGCAGCATCGGCCGTGCCATCGGTCGATTGATCGTCGACCAGCAGAATCTCGCCGATAAACCCGGCCTCTCCGCCAAGCGACGCCAGCGTTTTGGCAATCGTTGCCGCCGCATTGTGCGCGGGTATGACGACGCTGACAGTTTTCAATGACAAACCCGCACCTGTACGCAGCCGCTTAAGACTATTCTCCCTCGGAACGAATACAGACTAAAGCAATTCCAGGTAAAGTGCGAAACGGTTTTTCCGTTCGGAATTGCGCCAAATCAAGGGGTTAGAGCGGCTCGCCGTTTCCGTGAAACGGTGAACTGCTCCAATGGCCTCATCGATGTTTGAGAAGTCTACTCCATCTATCGCGGGCACTCGCGGCGCCGGGCAAGTCGGCGCGCCCGTTTTCACGCCTTTTCGAGCACCACCGGGATGACGTCCACGGCCTGCTCCCCGACCTGGCCGCCGGTCGTCTTCAGCACACCGACGATGGGCGCCACATCCGAATAGTCGCGCCCGTAACCGACAGTGATATGGTCGTTGGAAGCCCGCATGCCGTTGGTCGGGTCGAACTCCTGCCAGCCGGCATCACGCCCGCACCAGACCTTGACCCAGGCATGCATGGCATCCGCACCTTCCAGCCGGGGCTTGCCCTTGGGCGGAATGGTGCGCAGGAAGCCGCTGACATAGCCGGCCGGAATGCCGAGACCGCGCAGCCCGGCGATCATGATGTGGGAGAAATCCTGGCAGACCCCGCGCTTCAGCCGGAAGGCATCGCTGGCCCGGGTCCGCACCGTGGTCGCTTCGCCATCATAGGTGAAATCGCGATGGATGCGGTTACACAGGTCCGTCGCCGTCCCAGCGGCCGAGTTTCCGACGCTGTCTTGCGCGAATGCGGTGATCGCCGCATCGATACCCGCATGGCTGCTGGCGGCCAGGAAATGGTGCGGCGAGGCGGGCGCCAGCGACCGCACGGCGGCCAGTTCCCGCCTGAGCCGGCCGATATCGGGCGACACGTCGAGCCCGGGCTCGGGCCGCGACACCGCCACGCGCGCGCTCATCCTTATGTCGAGCGCTTCATGCGCGTCGCGAAACGCGATCGAAGTGACGTTGTTGCCGAAAAAATCGGTGAAGTCGGATCGTTCATTGGGCGCCGGCTCGAAGGAGAGCGAAGCGGCGATGACCCGTTGCACGCCGCTGATGGTCGGCGGCAGCACCCGCACCTGATGCCGGCCGCCGCCGGCAGCGGCGGCGTAGTCGTAATGAAGCAGAAGCCGGATGTCGTACAGCATGGCCATTGCTTTCTAGCCGAAATAGGCTCTGGCGAGGCTGTTGTAGAGGCCGCCGATTTCGCTGGCGAGTTCGTTCAGCGCCTTCGTCGTCATGTCAGCCGGTTCCTTGATGGCGATGGCCGTGTTGAGCTGCAGGATCTCCTTGGCCGCTGCCGACATATGCCCCTCGCCGCCTGTCGTCGGCAACAGCCCGATCTCGGCCTTCAGCCTTTCCAACTGGAACAGGATGGAGCGTGGATTGAGCGGATCGAGCGCCAGGAGATCGATCACCGTGCGCCGGCCGGCCTGCACCGGATATTGCCGGCGATGGGTCATGACGCTGTCGCCGATCTCCAGCATCATATCCAGCGCGCCATCCGGCGCCTTGCTGCCGGTCAGTCGGGCCAGCGTGCCGGCGATCTGGATGCCGCGCTCCAGCCGCCGGCCGATCTCGAGGAAGCGCCAGCCCGCGAACCGGTACATGTTCTCATGCAAAAGGCCTGAGAATCCGGCAAGCTTGCGCAGGATGACGGTCATGGCCCGCGTCGCGTCGTCGCCGGGCGCCACGGTGGTAGCGAACTGATGGATGGTCTTCGACAAATCCTTGAGCGCCAGCCAGCCATCCGGCGAGAAACGATCGCGGATCTGGCCGGCGCTGTAGACGGCGCTGTCGAGCGTACCGATCAATCCTGACGGGATCGCCGTCTCGACATCGATGCCGAACGGTTCGAGATAGTCCCTGATGTCGGCCAACAGCGGCATATCGGGATCGGATGTTTCGGCGAGCCGCACATGATAGGCGCGCAGGATGCGCACGGTGTCTTCCGAACGTTCGATGTAGCGGCCGAGCCAGGTCAGGTTTTCCGCCGCGCGGCTGGGCAGGCTGCCCGGCTTGGTGCGGTTGAAGCTGTCACCCTCTTGCGGCAGCAGCGTCTCGCGCTCGACCGGTTTGTCACTGACCACCCAGACATCGGCCGCCTGGCCGCCGCGCTGCATGGCGATCGCCGTCGGGTCGAGCGACAGGCCGACACGGGCGAAACCGCCCGGCATAACCGTCCAGCCCTCGGGCGTGCGCGCCAGATAGACGCGCAGGCTCGCCGGCCGGGGCTCCAGCCAGCCGCCGACATAGACGGGCGTCGTCGAAAGCGTCACCGCTTCCTGGCCAACGAAGGCCTCGCCATCGCGTTCGATGCGCGCCACCAGCTCCGCCCGTTCCCCGACCGACAGCGCCGAGCCGAGCTTTGTCTGTCCGTCATCCTCAAAGGCAAGTCTTGTCGACAGCGCCGGGCCGACCACCATGCGATCGATATTGGCGAGCACATGGGCGCGCTCCGTCTCCTGCCCGCACCACCATGTCGCCACACTGGGCAAAAGCAGCTCCTCGCCCCACAATTCGCGCGCGATCTTGGGCAGGAAGGCAAGCAGCGCACGCGTCTCCATCAGGCCAGAGCCAAGCGCATTGACGGTGGACACCGTGCCTTGCCGGATCGCTTCGACCAGGCCCGGCGTGCCGATCTGCGAATCCGGGCGCAGTTCGAGCGGATCGGCGAAGGCGGCGTCGAGCCGCCGCCACAGCACGCTGATCGGCATCAGGCCGGACACGGTGCGCACCATCAGCCTGCCGCCGGAAACGGTCAGATCCTCGCCTTCGAGCAGCATGATGCCGAGGTAGCGGGCGATATAGGCGTGTTCGTAGTAGGTTTCGTTGAGGGGGCCCGGCGTCAGGATGGCGACGCGGCCGTCGCTCTCCTTTGCCATGCCGATCAGCGCATCGCGGAAGCGACGGAAGAAGCCGGCGAGCCGGTGCACATGCATCTCGCCATAGATGTCGGACAAGGCGCGCGTGGTGGCGACGCGGTTCTCCAGCGCGAAACCGGCGCCTGAAGGCGCCTGGGTGCGGTCGCCCAGCACCCACCAGCGGCCGTCAGGGCCCCGGCCGAGTTCGAAGGCGCAGAAGTGCAGGAAATGCCCCCCCGCCGGCGTGGTGCCAACCACGGGTCGCAAATATTCGGGGCTCGCCGCGATCAGCCCTGCCGGCAGGATGCCTTTGTCGATCAGCCGGTTCTGCCCATGGATATCGGCGACAATTTCCTCGAACAGGTCGGCGCGCTGCACCAGGCCGGCGCTGATCGCCTGCCACTCGCTGTCCTCGATGAGCACGGGAATATGCGCCAGCGGCCATTCGCGCTCGTTGGCGCCCGCCTTGTCATAGACGCGGTAGTAAACACCGGCATCACGCAGATACTGGTCGGCGCGGGCGAAGCGCTGACCGAGCTTTTCGGCCCCGAGTTCGTCCAGCGCCTCGACAAAATGCTTCCAGACCGGACGGGGATTGCCCGAAGCGTCAACCATCTCGTCGACGACGCCATCGATCGGCTGGTAGTGCTCCAGCAGGCTGTGGGCCTGCGGCTTGCCGCGTACCCTTTTGTGATTCCCCTTTGCCATGTCAGATCACAGTCTTGGTGGACGCCTGAGGTCAAGGGTCATCGGGAAATCTTCCGCCGGCTGTTCCTCGCGCAACACATAGCCGGACGGCGTATGGCCGCGTGGTTCGAAGCGGGCGAGCCGCCGTGCCTCCGCCTCGTTGCCGTTGACCGGAAACGTGTCGTAGTTGCGCCCACCGGGATGCGCGACATGGTAGACGCAGCCGCCTACCGCCCTGCCGGACCAGCGATCATAGATGTCGAACACCAGCGGCGTGTTGACCGGCAGCGCGGGATGCAGCCCCGAGGCCGGCTGCCAGGCCTTGAAGCGCACGCCCGCCACCGCGACCTCCCTGTCGTCGGTAACCCTCATCGGCACGATGCGGCCGTTGCAGACGATCGCGTGGCGCTCCGGATTGAGACCTTCGGTCTTGACCTGCAGCCGTTCGACCGAGGAATCGACGAAACGCACCGTGCCGCCGATCGCGCCCTGCTCGCCCATCACATGCCACGGCTCCAGCGCCTGCCTAAGCTCCAGCTTGATGCCGGCATGCTGGACTTCGCCGCAGAAGGGAAAGCGGAATTCGAGCTGGGCGTCGAACCATTCGGGCCGAAACTCGAAGCCGTTGAGCTTGAGGTCGTCGAGCACCTCGAGAAAATCCGCCCAGACATAGTGCGGCAGCATGAAGCGGTCATGCAGCGAGGTGCCCCAGCGCACGAAGCGCCCGTCGAGCGGGTTCTTCCAGGCGCGTGCGATGATTGCCCTGACCAGCAACTGCTGCGCCAGAGACATGCGCGCATTGGGTGGCATCTCGAATCCACGGAATTCGACAAGGCCAAGCCGGCCAGTTGGGCCATCGGGGGAAAACAGCTTGTCGATACAGATTTCCGAGCGGTGCGTATTGCCGGTGACGTCGGTCAACAGATTGCGGAACAGGCGGTCGACCAGCCATGGCAGAGGTGGATTACCCTGGTCGGGATGCGGCACCTGCGCCATCGCGATCTCGAGTTCATAGAGCGAATCGTGCCGCGCCTCGTCGAAGCGCGGCGCCTGGCTGGTCGGGCCGATGAACAGGCCGGAGAACAGATAGGACAGCGAGGGACGCCGCTGCCATTGCAGCACCAGGCTTTTCAGCAGATCGGGCCGGCGCAGGAACGGGCTGTCGTTGGGCGTGGCACCGCCGACCACGACATGGTTGCCGCCGCCGGTACCGGTGTGGCGGCCGTCGATCATGAACTTGTCGGCGCCCAGCCGCGTCTGCCGCGCCTCCTCGTAGATCGCCGTCGTGGTCGCCACGCAATCCTGCCAGTTCGAGGCGGGATGGATGTTGACCTCGATGACGCCGGGATCGGGTGCCACGCGGATGACGCTGAGGCGCGGATCGTGCGGCGGGCCGTAGCCCTCGATATGCACGGGAAGGCCTATCGCCTTTGCAGCGTTCTCGGCAGCGGCCACGAGTTCGAGATAGTCTTCCAGCGCCTCGACCGGCGGCATGAAAACGCACAGCCTTCCGTCACGCGGTTCGACCGAAAGTGCCGTGCGCACCGCCCCGCCGATTTCGGTGATCTCCTGCTCGACGCGGTCCTGCTGGCCACTGACAGCGGTGAAGGATACCGCCTGCTGGCGGCGGGCCATTTCGTCGGCGCCTTCCAGTTCGGCCGGAGCGGCCGTCGGCAAGATCGCTTCCCGCACGGGGAGCGGCCCACGCGGCAGCGACGGATCGACAGGCACGATGTAGGGAAATTGCGCCGGCGGCACATAGGGCAGCGTTCCCAACGGCAGACGATAGCCGACCGGCGAATCGCCGGGCACCAGGAACAACCGGCCGCGCCGCGTCGTCCATTTTTCCGACCGCCAGCGCTGGCCGGACGCCTGGCTGTTCCAGCGCTGAACCGGCAGCACATAGCCGGACGGCTTGGTCAGCCCGCGCTCGAACACCTTCGCCATGCGGCTGCGCTCTTCCGGGTCTTCCAGCTTGGAGTTGGACGGGTCGACATTGTCGGGCAGCTTGCCTTCCTTGAGCAGCCATTCGGCTGGGTCCTCATAGGCTTCGCTGACCATGGAGGTGTCGATGCCGAGCTCGCCGGCGATCGCCGTCAGCAGGCTTTCGGCCTGTTTCGGCCCGATATCGGCCGAGCTTTTCTCCCGCGCGATCAGCGACGGGTCGCTCCATACCGGCTCGCCGTCGGCGCGCCAGTAGAGCGAAAACGTCCAGCGCGGCAGGCTTTCGCCGGGATACCATTTGCCCTGGCCGTAGTGCAGAAAGCCTCCCGGCGCGAAGCGCTCGCGCAGCCGGCGGATCAGCGCGTCGGCCTTTTCGCGCTTGGTCGGCCCGACGGCGGCCGTGTTCCACTCGGCGGATTCGAAATCGTCGATCGACACGAAGGTCGGCTCGCCGCCCATCGTCAGCCGCACATCCCCGGCCGCGAGCGCGGCATCGACCTTGTTGCCGAGCGCGTCCAGCGCCTGCCAGCTTTCATCCGAGAACGGCTTGGTGATGCGCGGATGTTCGGCGATGCGATCGACCCGCATGTCGAAGCCGAACTCGACATTGGCAAAGCTCGCCATGCCCGAAATCGGTGCCGCATTGCGGAAATGCGGTGTCGCGGCCAGCGGCACATGGCTCTCGCCGGTGAGCAGGCCGGAGGTCGGGTCGAAGCCGATCCAGCCGGCGCCGGGAAGATAGACCTCGCACCAGGCATGCAGGTCGGTGAAATCGACCGATGTACCTGCGGGCCCATCCAGCGCGACAAGGTCGGGCTTGAGTTGGATCAGGTAGCCCGAGACGAAGCGCGCGGCGATGCCGAGATTGCGCAGGATCTGCACCAGCAGCCAGCTTGAATCGCGGCACGAACCCTTGCCCGCGGCCAGCGTTTCCTCCGGTGAGAAGACGCCGGTCTCCATGCGCACGATATAGGCGATCTCGCGCTGCAGCCTTGCATTGAGGTCGACGAGGAAATTGACCGTGTTGGGCGCGCTGCGGTCGACGGATTCCAGGAAAGCCGAGAGAAGCGGCCCCGCCGGCTCCGGTGTCCGGTAGATGGCCAGATCCTCCCTGATTTCCTCGGGATAATCGAACGGGAACGCCTCCGCCGACGGTTCGACGAAGAAGTCGAACGGATTGTAGACGGTCATGTCGGCGACGAGGTCGACCTCGATCTTCAGCTCCGTCACCGGCTCGGGAAAGACGAACCGGGCGAGGAAATTGCCGTAGGGATCCTGTTGCAGATTGACGAAATGGTTCGCCGGTTCGACCTTCAGCGAATGGCTCAACACCTTGGTGCGGGAATGCGGTGCAGGCTGAAGCCTGATGATTTGAGGGCCGAGCACCACCGGCCGGTCATATTTGTAGTGGGTCAGGTGATAGACGGCTGCCAGAATTGCCATGGGGCCCCGGGATCGGCGTTTAGCTGGCCGAACCCTGCCACATCTGGCCGCCATTCTCCAAGCGGATGTTGCGGCGCACCTAAACTAAAGAACCCGTTGCCGGCTTAAAGTCGCTCAAAAGAACGCCTGTATCCCCGTCTGCGCCCGTCCAAGGATCAGCGCATGCACGTCATGCGTGCCCTCATAGGTGTTGACGGTCTCGAGGTTCTGCGCGTGGCGCATCACGTGGTAGCCGATCTGGATGCCGTTGCCGCCATGCATGTCGCGGGCCTGGCGGGCGATATCGAGCGCCTTGCCGCAATTGTTGCGCTTGACGATCGAGATCATCTCCGGCGCCATCTTGCCCTCGTCGAGCAGCCGCCCGACGCGCAAGGATGCCTGCAGCCCAAGCGCGATCTCGGTTTGCATGTCGGCGAGCTTCTTCTGGTAAAGCTGGGTGCCGGCCAGCGGCTTGCCGAACTGCTTGCGGTCCAGGCCATACTGGCGAGCGCGATGCCAGCAATCTTCCGCCGCTCCCATCGAGCCCCAGGAAATGCCGAAGCGGGCCCGGTTGAGGCAACCGAACGGTCCGCCGAGGCCCTTGGCATTGGGCAGCAGCGCGTCCTCGCCGACCTCGACGCCTTCCATCACCACTTCGCCGGTGATCGAAGCGCGCAGCGAGAGCTTGCCGCCGATCTTGGGGGCCGAAAGCCCCTTCATGCCCTTTTCCAGCACGAAACCGCGGATCTCGTCCTTGCCGTTCTCGCCCTTCACCTTCGCCCAGACGACGAACACGTCGGCGACCGGCGCATTGGAAATCCACATCTTGGAGCCGGTCAGCTTGTAACCGTTGGCGGTCTTTTCGGCGCGGGTCTTCATGCCGCCGGGGTCGGAGCCGGCATCCGGCTCGGTCAGGCCAAAACAGCCGATCCATTCGCCACTGGCGAGCTTCGGCAGGTACTTCTTGCGCTGTTCATCCGAGCCATAGGCGTAAATTGGATACATCACCAGCGACGACTGCACCGACATCATCGAGCGGTAGCCGGAATCGACACGTTCGACTTCCCGCGCCACCAGCCCATAGGTGACATAGTTTGCGCCGAGGCCACCGAACTCCTCCGGGATGTTGATGCCGAGCAGGCCGGCCTCGCCCATCTCGCGGAAGATCGCCGTGTCGAAAGTCTCGTTGAGATACGCTTCCTCGATGCGCGGCGCGAGCTTGTCGGCGGCAAAGGCGGCAGCGCCGTCGCGCACCATACGCTCATCTTCCGAAAGCTGGCCCTCGATCAGGAACGGGTCTTCCCAGACGAATGCATTCTTGTCAGCGGCCATGGCTTTTCGATCCTTCGAAGGGTGAAGCCCGGCTTATCGGCCTGTGCCTTGAAAAAATCAAACGAAATTGCTTCACCGATCAATGAGCGTTAGGAATGGATCATGAGTGTCCAGCGTCGCCTTTTGCCCAACATCAGTGCCCTCGCCGCCTTCGAGGCGGTGGCCCGGCTCGGCTCCTTCACCGCCGCTGCCCAGGAGCTGGATTTGACCCAGGGTGCGGTCAGCCGGCAGATCCGGCTGTTGGAAGATCAGTTCGGCCGCCGATTGTTCGAGCGCGACAGCCGCAACGTCCGCCTGTCCACGGCAGGCGAAATCTATGCCGAGACGGTGCGTTCGGCCCTTGGCCAATTGCGCGACGCGGCGCTCGGATTGATGAGCAATCAGCATAGCGGCATCCTGAACCTCGCCATTCTGCCGACCTTCGGCACGCGCTGGCTGATGCCGATGATCCCCGATTTCGTCGAAAGCAACCCCGACATAACCATCAACTTCGTCACCCGTGTCGGCCGCTTCGACTTCGCCCGGGAGAGGCTGGATGCGGCCATCCACTTCGGCCTGCCGGACTGGCCGGAAGCCGACTCGACGCTTCTGGTGCGCGAAACGGTGGCGCCGGTGGTGTCGCCCGAATTCCTCGCCGGCCGCGCCATCGCCACGCCGGCCGACATCGGCCGTTTGCCGCTGCTGCACATGACGACGCGCCCAGGCGCCTGGACGGAATGGTTCGAGCATCAGGCTCTGAGCGCTCCGACCGGACCCGGAATGCAGTTCGAACAGTTCGGCACCGCCGCCCAGGCCTGCATGGCGGGGCTCGGCGTGGCGCTGTTGCCGCTGCTCCTCATCGAGGGTGAATTACAGCGCGGCCAGCTTGTGCCAGCGCCCGGCCAGCCGATGCAAAGCCGCAGCGCCTATTACCTCGTCGTTCCCCGCGACAAGCGCGGCTATCCACCGGTTGCCAGTTTTCGAGACTGGCTGCTGGGCCGGCTCGAGAAGGAGCCGGCTGTTCTGGCGTGGTAGCTACTTCCGCTTCAGCGCGTCCGCCAGCGCCGCGCCAAACGCACCTTGCTCTGCCGGCCGCTCCGGCTGGCGCTGCGGCGCCGGCGAGCGTGGCGCCGGCCTGCCGCCGCCATTGTCGCGCGGTCCGCCCTTCGATGCGCCGCCCTCGCCGCCATCCCTGCGCATGGACAGCGCGATGCGCTTGCGCTTGATGTCGACATCGACGACGCGCACCTTGACCACGTCGCCGGCCTTGACCACCTCATGCGCGTCCTTGATGAAACGGTCGGCAAGCTGCGAGACATGCACCAGCCCGTCCTGGTGGACGCCGATATCGACGAAGGCGCCAAACGCCGCCACGTTGGTCACCGTCCCTTCCAGCAGCATGCCGGGCTTCAGGTCCTTGATGTCGTCGATGCCGTCGGCGAAGGTCGCGGTCTTGAAGCCGGGGCGCGGGTCGCGGCCGGGCTTCTCCAACTCCGCCAGAATATCGCGCACCGTCGGCAGGCCGAAACGCTCGTCGACGAAGACACGGGGATCGAGCGCCTTGAGCGCCGCGCTGTCGCCCATCAGCGAACGCACGTCGCGCCCACAGGCCGCCACGATCTTCTTGGCCACGCCATAAGCTTCCGGATGCACCGACGAGGCATCGAGCGGCTCGCTGCCATTGGCAATGCGCAGGAAGCCGGCGGACTGTTCAAAGGCGCGCGGTCCAAGCCGCGCCACCTTGAGCAGTTCCTTGCGGCTGGCGAATGGTCCGGTCGCATCGCGATGTGCGACAATGGCGTCGGCGAGCGACGCGCCGAGGCCCGAGACGCGCGCCAGCAACGGCGCCGAGGCGGTGTTGAGATCAACGCCGACCGCGTTGACGGCGTCCTCCACGACAGCTTCCAGCGAGCGGCCGAGCCGGTACTGGTCGACATCGTGCTGATACTGGCCGACACCGATGGATTTCGGCTCGATCTTGACCAGCTCGGCCAGCGGGTCCTGCAGGCGCCGAGCGATCGACACCGCGCCGCGCAGCGACACGTCGAGGCCGGGAAACTCGGCCGCCGCCGCCGCCGAGGCCGAATAGACCGAGGCACCCGCCTCGCTGACGATCACCTTGAGCGGCTTCGGACCTGCCCCCGCGGGCATGTCGGACAGCATGTCGGCCACCAGCTTTTCCGTTTCTCTGCTGCCGGTGCCGTTGCCGATCGAGATCAGTTCCACCTTGTGCTGGCGGATCAGCGCGGCAAGCTCGGCCTGCGTGCCACGCACATCGTTCCTCGGCGGGAACGGATAGACCGTTGTCGTCGCCACCAGCTTGCCGGTGCCATCCACCACCGCCACCTTGACGCCGGTGCGGATGCCGGGATCGAGCCCCATCGTCGGCCGCGAGCCGGCGGGTGCTGCCAGCAGCAGATCCTTCAGGTTGCGGGCAAAGACGTGGATCGCCTCTTCCTCGGCCCGTTCGCGCAGGTCGCGCATCAGATCGAGCGTCAGGTGCAGCGACAGTTTTATCCGCCAGGTCCAGCCGGCGACCTCCATCAGCCAGCGGTCGCCCGGCAGGCTGCCGCCGATGGCATAGGCGTTGGCGATCATCCGCTCGACCGGCTTCACCGGCGAGGTGTCATCCGCGTCGACCTCGATGTCCAGCGACAGCACTTCCTCGTTGCGGCCGCGCAGCATGGCCAGCGCGCGGTGGCTTGGCGCCGTGGACCATCGCTCGACGTGGTCGAAATAGTCCGAGAATTTCGCGCCGGCTTCCTGCTTGCCATCGACCACCCTGGCGCGCAGGAAGGCGCGCTCCTTCATGTAGGTCCGCAGCTTGCCGACCAGATCGGCATTTTCCGCGAACTGCTCCGACAGGATGTCGCGCGCGCCCTCGAGCGCCGCCTTGGCGTCGGCCACCTCCTCGGTGACATAGGCCAGCGCCAATTCGGCGGGCACCAGGGCGCGATTGCCGAGAATGGCCTCCGCCAGCGGCCCCAGCCCGCGCTCCCTGGCGATTTCGGCCTTGGTGCGGCGCTTCGGCTTGTAGGGCAGGTAGATGTCTTCGAGCTCCGCCTTGGTGGCCGCCGCCGCGATCTTGGTTTCAAGCTCTTCGGTCAGCTTGCCCTGTTCGCGGATCGAGCCAAGGATGGTGGCGCGGCGCGCATCGAGCTCGCGCAGATAGGCGAGCCGCTCGGCAAGGTCGCGCAGCTGCGTGTCGTCCAGCCCGCCGGTCACTTCCTTGCGGTAGCGCGCCACGAACGGCACCGTCGCACCCTCATCGAGCAGTCCGATCGCTGCGGCCGCCTGTTCGGGCCGCGCCTTGATTTCGGCCGCGATGATGGCTGCGATGCGCTTGATGTCGGATGCCATGTTATTCCCACTCTTTTCGAAAAGAGCGGCGACCATAGGCGCCGACGTTCACATCGCCAACTGCTGAGCGCTTCGCCGGTGCGCGAGGTCCACAGGAAAGCATGTCTGCTATCGAACGTCAGCGTTGCCCCTCACCTGCCTGCCGGCGCCCTCTCCCCGTATAGTGACGGGGAGAGGGCGCTGTCTCACTGGCTTCGCCAATCACCAACGTCGCAAGAAGTGAGCCGACATTGCTGCCAGCTCCTTCTCCCCGTCCCTATACGGGGAGAAGTGCCCGGCAGGGCGATGAGGGGCGGCGCTACCGTTTGATAAACCGGCTCACCACCCCCAACTCAAATCATCCGGCTCAGCGCCTCGAAGAACGCGACGATCTCGACATCCAGCGGATCGTCGACCGGCTCCGGCTGCGACGACATCTTGGCGATCACCACTTCGGTCCTGGGATCGACATAAAGCCACTGGCCATGGATGCCGATGCCGCAATAAGCGCCATTTTCGAAGCCGGTCTGATACCATTTGTTGCGGTAGCGGCCCTTCGGGAACAACGGCAGCATCGCACCGCGCTGCCAGGCTTCCGAGCTGCCGCCGGTGACCGTGGTGTCGCGCACCCAGGCCTCGGGCACGATGCGGCGGCCATTGGCCGTGCCGCCTTGCCGCATCATCTCGCCGATGCGCGCCAGGTCACGCGGCGTCACCGAAATGCCGCCTGCGGTGCGTGCCGTGCCTTCCATGTCGACGCCGATCGAGGCTTCGCTGACGGCGCCGAGCGGCAGCCACAGTTTCTCGCGCATCAGATCGGGGAAGCGCTGTCCCGACGCCCGCTCCAACAGCAGGCCGAGCAGGTCGGAATTGGGCGAGCGGTAGCGGAAGGTCTGGCCATGCGGCTCGGCAAGCCGCTGCAAGGTCAGGATGAATTCGCGCAGGCTTTCGGTGCCGCCGCCGGGATTCCACAGCGTCGCGCGGCGATAGCGGGCGAAGGCGCTTTCCGGATCGAGATAGGCCTCCTCGAAATCGAGGCTGACGCTCATGTCGAGCACATGCCGCGCGCTGGCATCACCATAGGCCGAACCGACGGCTTCGGGGATATAGTGCGTCACCGGCGCCTTGGGGTCGAACACCCCCTCGCCTTCCAGTATGCCGGCGATGATGGCGGTCACCGATTTGCTGATCGAGAAGATGATGTGGCGGGCGCCGAAATCCATATACGGGGCGAACCAGTCACCTATGATCTTGCCGCCTTTCATCACCGTCAGCGCGTCGGTGCTGGAGCGCAAGAGAAACTCGGCCACCGTCTCTGGCGCACCGGCAACCGAAACCTTTTCGCCGAGCAAGCCGGCCAAGTCCCGCACAGGAGCTTCGACGACGCCCGGTGCCGCGGCCACACGTGCCGTCGGCACCAGTTCGCCGAGATTCTGGAATGACCAGCGGTTGAACGGGTTCTCGCGCCAGTTGCCGAGCAGCACCTCGTTGCGGCGGAAGCCGTAGCGGGTCTCGAACGCGGTCTTGCCGGTCATGGCGTTTCCTCCCAGTCATTTCTTTCTTGAGGTTCAGGCGAGCGCCGCGGCGATGGCGTGCACGGCCTTCAGCGTCGCCAGGGAATAGGCCATGTTGCTGAAATCCGGGTAGGTCGACAGCTTCACAACCACCATTCCGGTGTTCCAGTCGATGTGGATCAACTGCCCGAACACACCCCGGCACATCAGTGCCCGCGACCTGGAATTCTCGATCCAGAACTGGTTGCGGTAGCTGCCATCGGGCAGGCTGGCGGAGAAATCCGGACCATGCGTGCCAGTGCGCGTCGCCTCGATCCAGTCGGCAGGCACGATGCCGCCGCCATTGTCGAGGATCAGCTGGCCAAAGCGGGCGTAGTCGCGCAGCGTCGCGTTGAAGCCGCCATCGGCCAGCGCATAGCCGGCGCTGTCGACGGTGAAGCAGGCGCTTTCGTCGGCGCCGAGCTTTTGCCAGAGTTCCTCGGAAACCAGTTGCGCCAGCCGCTTGCCGGTCACCCGTTCCATGATGAAGGCGAGCACATCCGTCTCGATCGAGCGGTATTCGAACTGAGCGCCGTGCGGGCGCACCGTCTCTTTCAAGCCCAGGATCAGCTCGAACATGTGTGAGGGCCAGCGGAAATCCGGATCGCTGCCCGGTGGCACCGGCTTCCAGCCGGTGGCGACATCGACCTGGCCGATGTCGGAGTAGCGGTCGGTGTATTCCTCGGAAAAGCGCACGCCCGTCGTCATGTCCAGCACGTGCTGGACGCTGGCCCCGGCCCAGCCGGTAGCGCCGAGCTCCGGCAGATAATCGGTGACCGGCCTGGCCGGGTCGATCAGGCCGCGGCCGGCCAGTATGCCGAACACCGAGCCGGTGACGGACTTGGCCATCGATTGCGACAGATGCAGCGTGCGTTCGTCCATGCCGTTGAAATAACGCTCATAGGCGACCTTGCCGTGCTTGAGCACCAGGAACCCGTCCGTATAGGTCTCGTCGAGCAAGCCGGCGAGCGTCGAGGGCCTGCCCTCGCTGTCCTCGACCGCCAGTCCGTCGAGATCGACCTCGGCGCGTTCGAGACGACGGCGGTGGCCAGTGCCGCGCCAGACTTCAACGGTCGGCAGAATTTCCCTGATGTGCTGGAAGGCCCAGCGGTTCCATGGCGGCCTGTCCCAATCGAGCTTCGGCGGCACCATGGCGGGCGGCGAGCCCTGCATGATCGGCGGCCGCGGATCGCTGTTGCGATAGGAGTGCATGAAAGGCCATTCCCGGAAAGAAAAAGCCCGGCGGCATCCGCCGCCGGGTTCGTCATGCAGCGATTACTTCTGCAGTTCGGTCCAGATCTTGGTGTAGAGCTCCTGCGTCTCTGGCGCGCACATCTGCTGCAGTTCACCAAGCGGCTTGGCGTCTGCCGGGATGACGACTTCCGGAGCGTCCTTCATGTCGGCCGGCATATACTTGTCCGAACCGGTGATGGCATTGGCGTAACGGTGGAAGGCCGACAGGCCCGCCGCGTTTTCCGGATCCATGATGAAGTTCTGGAACAGCTTGGCGTTCTCGACGTTCTTGGCTTCCTTCAGGACGACGACGTTGTCGCTCCACAGGCCGTAGCCTTCCTTCGGATAGTTGAAGTGGATGGCCGGATTGGCCAGGCGCTGGCGCAGCGCCGAGCCGTTCCAGTCGCTGGTTGCCTTGAAGTCGCCGGCGCCCATCTTCTCGATGGTGTTGTATTCCATGGCGATCCAGTTCGGCTTGGCCGCCACCAGGAGATCACGCACCTTCTTCAGCACCGCCTTGTCGTTGGTGCACTGCTGGCCGCCGACATACTTGATCGCGGCGAACATCACGTCGCCCATCTCCGGCACGACGTTGGTCTTGCCCTTCAGTTCGTCAGGCGTGTTGAAGATGATGCCCCAGGTGTTGGCCGGGCCCTTGTAGGCATCGGTATTGACGACGACGCCGATCGTGCCCCAAGCCCACGGAACAGTGTATTTACGGCCGGGGTCGAAGTCGGGATTGGCCCATTCGGGCGCGATGTTCTTGGCGTTCTCCATCTGGCCCGGGTCGGTCTCCTGGACGAGGCCCTCCTTGATCCAGATCGGCACGTAGGTCTGCGAAGGCACGGCTATGTCGAAGCCGGTGCCGCCCTGGCGAACCTTGGCCAGCGCCGTGTCGTTGGAATCGTAGTCGGTGATCGTCACCTTGATGTTGTATTTGGCTTCGAACTTCTTGATCACGTCGGGGCTGGTGTAGTTGCCCCAATTGTAGATGTTGAGCACGCCATCGGCGCGGGCGAGGCCCGTCGAAGCGAGCAGCGCCAACCCCATGGCGGTCGCTGTGGTTTTCCAGTTCATCGTTCTAACTCCCATTATCGGTTTCAGTCTCGTTTCCTGCTGACGAAGAAAAACAACGTGACGATCGCGACCGAAAGCAGCAGGAAGGCGGTCGATATCGCGTTGATCTCGGGTGTGATGCCGCGGCGGATCTGGCCGAGCATGTAGGTGGGCAGCGTGTCCTGGCCGCCCGATTTGACGAATTCGGTGATGACGACGTCGTCGAGCGAGATGACGAAGGCCAGCATCAGCCCGGCCAGGATGCCGGGCCACAAAAGCGGCAGCGTGATGCGGCGGAAGGTCTTCCACGGCGTGGCGTAGAGATCTGCCGCGGCGCGCTCGAGCGTCAGGTCCATGTTCTCCAGCCGCGCCCGGATCGGCAGATAGGCAAAGGGAATGCAGAACGCCGTATGCGCGGCGACCAGATAGCCGATGCCGGAATAGCCGGTGAAGATCTTGATGCGCGAGAAGAAGATCAGCAGCGCCACGCCGGTGACGATCTCGGGCACCATCAGCGGCTGGTTGATCGCCGCGTATTTGAAGGTAAGGCCGGGATAGGACGCGGTGCGCGTGGTGGCGAGCGCGGCCATGGTGGCGAAGATGGTCGACAGCACCGCCGCGATGGCGCCGATCTGGAACGAGCGCAGCGTCGCATCGATGACTTGCGTGTTCTGGTATGCCGACTGGAACCATTTCAGCGAAAAGCCGCCCCACTCCGAGGTCGAGCTTGCCGCATTGAAGGCATAGACCACCAGCACGAAAATCGGCAGGTAGAGCACGATGAAGCATGTCGCCGCGATCGCGGTGAAGCCCGGCTGGTGCTTGATGGAGAAGTTGCTAGCCATGCCGCACCCCTGACTTGCCGGCATTGCGCACATAGGCAAGCAGCGCCGCCATGACGATGATCATCACCGTGATCGACAGGGCCGAGCCGAGCGGCCAGTTGCGGCCCTGTCCGAACTGCAATTCGATCAGGTTGGACAGCATCATGTTCTTGCCGCCGCCGAGGACGCTCGGCGTCACATAGGCGCCGAGCGCCGGAATGAAGACCAGGATCGAGCCGGCGATGACGCCGGGTTTGACCAGCGGGAAAATGATCTTGCGCAAAACCTTGAAGCGCGTCGCGTAGAGATCGTACCCCGCCTCGACCAGCCGGAAGTCGAGCTTTTCCATGCTGGCATAGATCGGCAGCACCATCAGCGGCAGGTAGACATAGGCCATGCCGATGAGGATCGCCGTGTCGGTATAGAGGATCTGGATCGGCGCCGAGACGATGCCGAGCTTCAGAAGGATGGTGTTGACGATGCCTTCGTTGCGGATGATCTGCAGCACGGCGAAGGTCCGGATCAACAGGTTCGTCCAGAACGGGATGGTGATCAGGAACAGCCAGAGGTCGCGTGTTTTCTCACTACGCGTGGCCATGAAATAGGCGGTCGGGAAACCGAGCGCCAGCGTGGCGAGCGTCGTCACCACCGCAAGCTTGATCGAGCGCCAGAAGATGGTGACATGCGCCGCCGCGAGCGACAGCGTATCGTCGAAAATATCACGTTCCAGGAATACCGACGTCCAGGCATCGGCCGAGAATTGCCATTTCACGTCGCCATAGGCGCCGGGGGTCAGGAACGAATAGACCAGCACGATCAGCAACGGGCCGGTCGCGGCAAACAGAATGACCAGCAGCGCCGGCG
This sequence comes from Mesorhizobium sp. M8A.F.Ca.ET.218.01.1.1, assembly GCF_004791165.1. Taxonomy (GTDB): domain Bacteria; phylum Pseudomonadota; class Alphaproteobacteria; order Rhizobiales; family Rhizobiaceae; genus Mesorhizobium. The sequence continues at coordinate 122,697 of NZ_SRUZ01000006.1, forward strand.
CTGACAAAAGCCAGCGGTCACGGACATCGCGCCGTTCCGCTGCCTTGGCGACTTCTTCCGCGGTCGCCATCAGTCCCTCAGCACTTGCGCGGCGTCGTTGCCGACGATGATGCCGACCTTGTCGCCGCGCTCGAAACCGCAGCCCGCGCTGCGCGTGTTCTGCTGGCGCACGGTGAAGGCCTCGCCGCTGTCGAGATGGACATGGATATGCGTGTCGGTGCCGAAATAAACGATGTTCTCGACCGTGCCCGACAGGTCGCCCTTGTCCTTGGTCAGCTTGGCATGTTCGGGCCTCACCACCACGGTGGCGTTGTCCTTCGGCTGAAAGCCTTCGGCAACGGTCGCCTCGATGGTGGTACCGGATTTGAGCGTCGCGCGCGCCTTGCCACTGCCGACGCCCGAGATGGCGGCGGTGAGGAAATTGGTTTCGCCGATGAAGTCGGCCACGAAGCGTTCCGCCGGCTTGTCGTAGATGTCCCAAGGCGAGCCGACCTGCAGGATCTTGCCCGACGACATCACCGCGATGCGGTCCGACATGGTCAACGCTTCTTCCTGGTCGTGGGTGACGAAGATGAAGGTGATGCCGGTCTCGTGCTGAAGCCGCTTCAGTTCGATCTGCATCTCCTTGCGCAGCTTGTAGTCGAGCGCCGAGAGTGGTTCGTCGAGCAACAGCACCTTCGGCTGCGGCGCCAGCGCCCGGGCCAGCGCCACGCGCTGCTGCTGGCCGCCGGAAATTTGGCCGGTGCGACGACCGGCCAGCGCTTCCATCTTGACCAGCTTCAACATCTCGGCGACGCGCGCCTTGATCTCGGCCCTCGGCTTGCCCAGCATTTCAAGGCCAAAGCCGATATTGTCGGCGACCGTCATGTGCGGGAACAGCGCGTAGGACTGGAAGACGGTGTTGACCGGCCGCTTGAAGGGCGGCAATGGCGCGATGTCCTGGCCGTAGAGCAGGATCTCGCCGGCTGTTGGAAAGTCGAAGCCGGCGATCAATCGCAGCAAGGTGGTCTTGCCGCAGCCGGACGGTCCCAGCAGCGTGAAGAACTCGTTTTCGCGGATGGACACCGAGACCTTGTCGAGGGCAGCAACCTGCCCTTCACCCGATCCGAAAATTTTGCTGACGTTTACTACTTCAATCGCATTCCGATCCGGTTTGTCCGGCACGATTACGCCTCACTGTTGACCCCGCTCTTGCTGGCGGAGTTTGTCCCCTGTTGGATGTGACCACATGGCCGGTAGGATGGCAAGCCCGGCATTGAATCACAGTTCAGTCAGTCCTTAGACAGCAAGCCTCATGCCATTGTCAGGCCTGATAGGTGATCTTGCCGCCGCAGATCGTCGTCACCGGCCGCAGCTTGTGCAGATCGGCCGGCGCCGTCTTCTCGATATCGACCGACAGCACCACCAGATCCGCCATGTAGCCTGATTTCAGCATGCCCTTGCGATGCTCGGCGAATTCCGCGTAGGCGCCCTCGACCGTGTAGGCGGCGATCGATTCATGCAGCGAGAAGCTCTGGTCGGGATCGTTTTCTGCCCACGGTTTGCGCAGCGCTGCCGCCTTGATGCCCAGGATCGGATCGATCGGCGATACCGGCCAGTCCGACGCGAACACGACATGGGCGCCGGCATCCTTCAACGTCCGCCAGGCATAGCTGAGCGGCCAGCGGGCCGGCCCGATGCGCGATACGGTCGGCTCCAGCGGGAAATCCATGGCGCCGGGCGGATGCGGCGGCTGCATGGAAGCGATGACGCCGAGTTCGGCAAAACGCGGCACGTCCGCGGCGGTGGTGACCTCGATATGTTCGACGCGATGCCGGCTGTCACGCTTGCCATTGGCCTTCTGCGCCGCCTCGTAGCCGTCGAGCACGGCGCGCACCGCGCCGTCACCGATCGAGTGCACCGCGATCTGCAGCCCGCGCCTGTCGATGGCGACTGCCAGATCGATGAACTGCTGCGGCGTGAACAATGGCTCGCCGACCCAGTCGGGTCGATCGGCATAAGGCTCGATCATGACCGCCGTCCAGGAATCGAGCACTCCGTCGTAGAACACCTTGACCATGCCCGATGACAGCCACTCGCTGTCGTAGCGTTCGGCCATGACGGACGCCTTGTCGAGCATGTCGAGCGTCATGAAATTCTTGTAGTGGAAAGGCATCTGCACGCGGCATGGCAGGCCTTCCTCGGCCTCGATCTCGGCCAGCAGTTCGAGCTGGTAGAGGTTGCCGTCCATGTTCTGGATCGAGGTGATGCCGTGGCGCGCGCACCAGGCAAGCCCGCGCCGCATGATGTCGCGGTCGAAAGCCCGTTCTTCCGCCGACGGCATCGGGTCGGGCTCGCCGCCGGTCGCCAGGCCCAGCCGCACGCGGCCTTCGCCGGCGAGGTCGAGAACCGGGCCGAAGGCCTCGCCTTCGCGCAGTTCGCCCGCCGCCAGGCCATCGTCGCCCATGACGATTTCATTGCCCGGCCCAAGCGTGCGCCCATTGAGGATGCCGGCCAGTTCAAGCGCCTTGGTGTTGGCCCACATCGTATGGTGGTCGGGGGCGGCCATGACGAAAGGCCGGTCCGGCAGGATCGCGTCGAGATGGTGGCGCGTCACCCGCTCGTCGTCGAGCACGGTGTAGTCGACGCTCTGCCCAACCAGCATCCGCGCGTCGGGATGCGTCGCTGCATAGTCGCGGATCGCCTTCTGCAGCGCCTCGAACCCATGCACGCCAGCCAGTTGCAGATGGGCGAGCTCGGCGGCGCCGGAAAACAGATGCATGTGGGCTTCGATGAAGCCGGGCAGGACTGATCCGCCAAGCGCATCGATGACCTTGGTAGCCGGTCCCTTGAACTCTTCGATGGAGGTGCTGCTGCCGATGGCGATGATGGCGCCGTCCTTGACGGCAACGGCTTCGGCGGCGGGATTGTCATTGTCCATGGTCAGCACACGACCGTTGAGGACAATCAGATCCGCACTATGACCCGCACCCGTGACCGACATCGCGACTCCGCGCTTTTGACGACTGACTGAGACCGGCAAAGCTCGTGCCCAACGACCCGCCACACCACGGAGCGTGGGCTATCGGACAACGAATGATGCCGGCGCGCTGTCTTCGAGATTCCCCTTGTTATCCCGAGAGACAGTGTGGATAAAAGAATGCGACTGATTATTCGCGTTTGTCAACATGCCGGATTTAGAATGTATTGTGGACAGCACGCTCCGCCTGTGTTGGGACCAGGGGGGGAACGAGGGCATCAAGCAGTGAAGCGCAGTCTCGACCGCAAAACCAGGATAGCGCTTGAACCGCGCAAGCAGCCGCGGCAACAACGGTCCAGCAAGGTGGTCGACAGGATTCTCGACGCCGCGCTGATCCTGACGCGGGAGCAAGGAACCAAGACGCCGACGACGCTCGCCATCGCGCAGCGCGCCGGCCTGTCGGTCGGTTCGGTCTACCAGTACTTTCCCAACAAGGAAGCCATTCTTCTGGACCTCGCCAGGCGCTGGCTGTCATCCTTTCCCGAAGTGATCGCGCGGCGCATCAAGGTCGCCCCGCCGACCAACCGGGAAGAGTTTCGGCGTGAAGTGCGCAAGCTCTTCATCGACACCTCGAAGCTCTACCTCGAAAACGCCACCCTGATGCCGGTGATCGAGGCCATTTCGGGCAATGCCGACCTGCGGCCGATCCAGAACGAATATGACGACCAGATCATCGCCCTCTATGCCGCATGGCTCCAGCATGTGAATCCGGCGCTCGAAGGCAAGATCGCCAGCCGGCTCGGCGTTGTGATGATGGAGGTCGGGCATGCCTGCCGGCTCGTGGGGCTGAAGAAGGACCGCAGGACATTCGACCTCATCGAGGACGATGTCGAAACCATGTGGCTCGCTCTGCTGAGCCCCTATCTCAATCTTGGCTGATTTTGTACTTCGAGAGGAATTTCATGAAGACTGTCTATTCGCCGCTTCACGCCGGCCATGCCGGCCAGATGGAACTGGTTACTTCAGCCATCGTGCCCGGCTTCGAGAAGCCCTCGCGGGCGGAGTTCATCAAGGCGCGGGTCGAAAGCGAGAAGCTCGGCGCGATCATCGCACCGGTCGAGCACGACCTTGCCGCGGCCAAGCGCGTCCACAGGTCAGACTATATCGACTTCCTGCCGACCGTCTGGCCGCAATGGATCGCCGAGGGCCACACGGGTACGGCGATGCCCTTCACCTGGCCGACGCGCGGCCTGCGTGGCGACGTGCCGCCCAAGCGCATCGACGCCCTGCTCGGCTATTATTCCTTCGACGGCGGCGCCACCTTCGTCGAGGGCACCTGGGCCGCGATCAAATCATCCTATGACGCGGCGCGGACCGCCGCCGGCCTGGTCAAGGACGGCGAGAGAGCGGCCTTTGCGCTCTGCCGACCGCCCGGCCACCATGCCGGGGCCGGCTTCATGGGCGGCTACTGCTACATCAACAACGCGGCGGTCGCCGCGCAATGGTTCCGCGACCAGGGCGCCAAACGCGTCTCGATCCTCGACGTCGACTATCACCACGGCAACGGGACGCAGGAGATCTTCTATGACCGCGCCGACGTGCAGGTGATCAACCTGCACGGCGATCCGATGGTCGAGTACCCGTTCTTCCTCGGCCATGCCGACGAGCGTGGCGCCGGCGCCGGCGAAGGCTTCAATATCAACTATCCCATGCCGTTCGGCACCGGCTGGGACGCCTGGAACGTCTCACTGGAAGACGCCTGCGCCAGGCTCGCCGCCTACGCGCCCGACATCGTCGTCGTCTCGCTCGGCGTCGACACTTTCGAGAAGGACCCGATCAGCCAGTTCAAGCTGAAGACATCAGACTATCCCAAGATCGGCCGGCGCATCGCCAAGCTCGGCCTGCCGACGCTGTTCGTCCAGGAAGGCGGCTATGCCGTCGAGGAGATCGGCATCAATGCCGTCGGCGTGCTGACCGGCTTCGAGGACCGGTAGATCGTCGTCCAGGGAACGCAGCCGGCTGCGCGGAAGACGGACAAAGGAAGGGTGGCGTCAGCCGCCCTTTTTTGCATCCACCGGCACCCCATGAGGCCATCGCAAACGCCATGGCCGGCCCGTGCGGCTCGACGTTCCCGCCATGGAAAGGCACGGAAACCGGCCGCTGAGTCGCAGGCAGAGTCCCCCAGATTCGATTTTGTCAAATCGCGTTTGATGTCAGATTCATCTGCGGGTAGATTAGACCCGAATCAGCCGGTCCTCGGGGGGCGCGGCGACCACCCAAAGTCTCACGTTCCGGATTTTTCCGGCGCCAGACGCGGACGTCTTCGCGTTCCCTGAATGGATTCCGTCTGGTTGGGCGCGGCCCCGCGCCTCGTGTGTGTCTCGTAAAAGTAACGCGTTTTCGAGTTCGGCGGCTGGCTCTCCAGCAACCGGACATCAGAACCGATTCCGGCCAAAAGCAGCAGATGAGCAGTCCCGCCGCGCCTCTTCAATCCGACACATTAGGCTCGCGCCTGACGTCGCGCGGTGATCTCACCAGCTTCTTCATGGAGCTGACCGCCGAGATCGGCGCCGACAGCTACATGCTGGTCGCCATCGTCCATGACCAGGACCGCAACGATGCGCGTATCGTCTCCTCGAACTGGATCTTCGACGTCATCGAGCTGATCGGCAAGCGGCTGATCGCCGGCCTTGCCCAGGGACCGCTCACCGCGGCACCCGGTATCCGTCCGACACCGCTGGTGGCGGCCCAGGCGCCGGAGGCCGACGGGCTGGTCTCGGGCGAAGAAGCCCGGCTCCTCGACGTGCTCGGCCATGCCGAGATCTATTCACTGCGGCTGAATGTCGGCCGTCAGCGCCTGTTCGCCTTGTTCTCGGCGGCGGCCGCCGGCCGGATCGACCAGCCGGCGCTGATGAGGGCGCAGCTGAAATGCTGCTACGCGCTCTCGCATATTCCGCAGTTGATCGCCGCCGCCGCCATGCAGGATCCGCTGTCGGACCGCGAGCGCGAATGCCTGTTCTGGGTTTCGGAAGGCAAGACCACCGACGAGGTGGCGGTCATCCTTGGCGTCTCCTCCAACACCGTCAACAGCTACATCACCCACGCCATCCAGAAATTCGCGGCCTCGAACCGTGCGATGGCCATCGCCACGGCGATCAGGAGTGGCATCATTTGAAACACGCCGACATCAAGGACACCGCGGAAGCCCTTTTCAACGAGCAGCGCAGCCCTTTCGGCGCCTTCTCGCTTGGCTCCGAAACGCATCACGCCGTCACCATTCCCGATGCGGTGCGCCGCTGCCGCTGGATATCAGTCGACATCAACGCCTCGGCCTTCGGCCTGTTCTTCGTCAGCCCGTCGCCCGAGCGCGCCCGGCTGGTCCCGTGCTTTGATTCCGATTATCCCGGCACCGCGGTGGCGACGAAGTTCATTTCGGGCGCCAATGGCGAGGAGATCGTGCGCCATAGCCGGATTTCGACCGAGCCGCGCTGGTGGACCGATGATGGCGTGGCGGCCATGGCCGGCATGTTCGGCAGTCTCGCCTGGACCGGACAGATGGCGCCGCTGACACCCGGATCGAGCGGCATTGCCTTTCCCGTCCATGCCGATCGCGGCCAATGCGGGCTCGTCGTCTTCCTGGGATCGGAGATCGCGCTGCCGCAGGATGCGCTCTACGAAATCCACGCTCGCTGCTTCTCGCTGTTCGCCGCCGTCGCGCGCATGCGTCCGGGCGATGCCGGCAGAATGCGCTCGATCTCCAAGCGCGAGCTCGAATGCCTGAAGCTGACCGCCAACGGCAACACCAGCGAGGAGATCGCGCGGCTGCTGAAACTGTCGGTGCATACCGCCAACCAATACCTCACCCAGTCGACCCAGAAGCTCAATGCCGTCAACCGCAACCAGGCGGTCGCCAAGGCGCTGCGGCTGGGGCTTATCGAGTAAGAGCTTCGACCTTGCGGATGCGGGCCTGTTCAATCACAGCCTCCAGCAGCGCCGTATTATGCTGGGGGTCTTCGCCCGGTTTTTCAAACGACACGTAGTTGACCACGACCGTGTTGCCGGTCTCGCTCAGCGTCAGCTGGAAATAGACGGTCACGCCGGGTGGCCTGAGCTCCAGGTCGAGCACGATGCGCGGGCTGCCGCTCCAGTCGACATGCGCTTCGCCGCCATGGCCGAGCCTCAGCGTACCCGGCATGAAGAACAGCTCCGCCGCTGAATCGACCAGATCCGACAGGCAGGCGAAATGCTCCAGCCGGATGAAGGCGATATAGTCGGCGACGTCGATCAGTCTGAGTTCCACCACCACCTGTTCGATGGCGCTGGCGACGATGATCTCGCGGGATTTTGCGTGCGGTTGGCGGTTCATGAAATCTGTCTGCGCTCAGCCTTTTTCGAGTAGACGATCCGCACCAGTTCGGCGACGGCCTGGTAGAATTGCGACGGGATCACATTATCGACCGAAACTTGCTTGTACATGGAGCGGGCGAGCGCCACGTCCTCGAAGATCGGGATGTTATGTTCCTTGGCGATTTCGCGAATTTTGAGCGCCACGAGATCCTGCCCCTTCGCCACCACCAGCGGCGCCGAATCCTCGTCGCGCACATATTTCAGCGCGATCGAGAAGTGGGTCGGGTTGGCGATGACAAGCGTCGCGCGCGGCACTGCCGTCATCATCCGCTTGCGCGCCCGGTCGCGGGCCAATGAACGCAGCCGCGACTTGACGATCGGGTCGCCCTCTGACTGCTTGAACTCGTCCTTGACCTCCTGCTTGCTCATGCGCAGGTCCTGCCTCCAGTGGAAGCGCGACCAGACGATGTCGACCGCTGCGATCAGTCCCATGACGAAGACGATCGCCACCAGTATGTCGACGGCGATGCCGCGGATGACGAGGCCGAAAGCGACCGGATTGGTGATCATCCCGGCAAGCAGCTTGCGGTGATCCTCCGACAGCGTGAAGGCGAGCACGGCGATGGCAAAACCGACTTTTGCAAGGGACTTCAGGAATTCGACCCAGCCCTGGGCGCCGAACATCCGGTTCCAGCCCTTGACGATCGAGATGCGTGACATCTGCGGCCTGATCCGCTCGCCGACGAATTGCGGCATGTTCTGCAGCACCGAGGCGCCGATCCCGGCAACGGTCAGCAGCACCAGCAGGCTGAGCACGGCGCGGCCGACTTCCAGCATCACGATCTTGTAGAGGTCGATGACATCGGTCTCGGTGTCCATCGGCCAGGCCTCGGGCTTCTCGAGAAACATCGACAGGAACATGCCGAGCTCGACGATGGCGTCCTTGGCATAGAAGACGGTAAACACCAGTATGGCGACAAAGGAGGCCAGGATCGCGGTTTCCCTCGAATGGGGCAACTTGCCCTGTTCGATGGTGTCGCGGATCTTCTTTTCCGTCGCCTCTTCGGTTTTCGAATCCTTGTCGACGGCGTCGGACATGCCTTAGGCGGCGTTCTGCGTCGAGGGAAGTTCGAATGCGCCTTCGCGCGACAGCCGGATGGTGGTGGTCACGATCGTCTTGCGTGCCGCCATGATGTCGGCGGCGGGGACACCCTCCGACCCTTGCCCGAGTTCGGCCTCGATCATGCGCCGGGAGCGGGCGCCGATCGCCGACAGCACCGCTTCGGCCAGTGCCGCCGACGTGCCGCGCAGCGCCAGCGTGACAAGCTCGGTCGACAGCCCGTCGAACAAAAGCACGCGCGCCTTCTGGGTGAGCAGCGGCAGGTCGTCGAAAGCGAACAGCCGGGCCCGAACACCGTCGAGGTCGGGCGTGCCGGCGGCTTCGAGATCCTGCATGACCTCGTCGAGCAGGGGCTTTTCCAACTCGTTGAGCACGCTGGCGACGCGCGCCTGCCCGGCCGACGTGTCCTTGGTCGAGGTGTCCGACAGCACGCTGGCGCGCAGCCTGTTCTCGACGATCCTGGTGGCGGCGGCCGGAACGTTGGCCATCGTCACCATGCGCTTGATGATTTCGCCGCGCATTGGCTTCGTCAGCGTCAAAAGCACGCTTGCCGCCGCCTGCGGCGCCAGTTTCGACAGCACCATGGCCGCCGTCTGCGGATGTTCGCCCGCGAGGAAGGCGCCGAGCCGCGCGGGTTCGAGCTTTTCGAGATCGGGCCAGATCGGCGGCGGCCCTTCGGGCGCAGCCTCCGGCTTCTTGTTGCCCATGATGGCGCTCATCTCTTCGGGCGAGAGCGACTCGTTGAGGATGGTGTCCATCCTGTCGGCGGAATCGAGCAGGCCCGCGCCTTCGGTGAATTCGGCCTCGAATTCGGCGACGATACGCTCGAGATCGCTCTGTGGAATGGTCCTGAGCAGCCGGGCGCCCTCGATCAGCGCCTTCAGCTCTTCCTGCTTGAAGAATTTCAGCAGGCGGCTGGCGGACGGTTTGCCCATCGCCACCAGTATGGCGGCCGCCTTCTGTGCGCGTGTCAGGGTCGTCAGCGGCGTTGTCATGCCTTTCGCCTCCGCTGCCATCGGCAAGCCCTGCCAGCCATGTCTAGGCGCCCTTCGTGCCGGCGATGATTTCGGTCAGCCTGATGCCGAAGCGCGAAGGGTCGCTTTCGAGCACGGTGATCTCGCCGCGCGCTATCTTGCGGCCATTCACCACGACATCGACCGGTTCGCCGATGCGGCGGTTGAGCGCGACCGTCGAACCCTTCTGCAGCGCCATCAGATCGGCAACCGCCATCTCGGTGCTGCCGAGGATGATCTGGACATCGACGGGGATATTCATGATGACGCTGGAATTGGCCGATGCCGCGGCCCTGGCTGCCATCTCGGGGCGCTGCTCTTCCTCATGCAGGACCCCGCGCAATTCCTCGATGGCGCGATCGAGTTGCTCGTCCGGCTGATCGAGCTCTGGTTCTACCTTGGTCTTGGCCATGCGTCGTCTCCAAAAGCTCAGGCGCGCCCGGCACCGGCCGGCATGAGCCCATCGATGAAGTCCTGCCCGGCATCGAAAGGATGCCTGATTCGGACGGTGTAATTCTGCCCCAGTTTGCCGAACTCGCATACGAACAGCGTCTGGCCGCGCGCGCCGAGGCGAGCCCGTGATTGCGCCGTCTCATCGAAATCGATGACCTGGCCCACTTCGAGATTGGCGAGGTCCCCAAGCGTCAGCCGCGTCAGCGGCATGGTGGCTTCGAGCGCCACGGTCGAGCGCATCACCTCTTCCGAAAAGCGAGCCCGCCAGCTGGTGACGTGATCGTCCTCGCTGACGCCGGCCGTACCGTCGCGGCCGGCCAGCACGATACGCTGCGGCATCATCACCGTGATCGAGCCGCTGTCGACCGGCGTCGAGATGCCGAGGACGATGCGGATCGCGGCGCCGTCGCGCAACACGTGCCGCCTGGCCTCGAGGCCCGACATTGCGCGCGGCGCGGGCAGCCGCAGTTCGAGCGAGCGCTGCCCCGATCCGTTCAGCGCCTGCGCAACCTCCTGGAACACCATGGACGAGACATCGGCTTCGATCTGCGACAGGTCGCGCTCGATCGGCGACACCGGCATGTCCGGGTCGCCGCCGAACAGCGTCGAGACGATGATCGCGATCGCGGCAGCGTCGATGACGAGGGTCATCGCATCGGAGGATGCCGGTGAGCCGACAACGGTCATGGCGAACGTCTCGCCGGCGCGCGAACGCGCCTCGGGGACACGGCTGATTTCCACGGTCCTGAGGTCGACGCTCACGGGAGTTCCAAGCTCGCTCGAGAGCGCCTTCTGCAGCAGCGGTACGGCCCGTTCGGCCATGGCGCGGCCGGCGTCGATGACCTGGTCGGCCTCGCCGCTGTCGCCGACCAGGCGCTCGATGATCAGCGAACGCGCTTGCGAGGGGCTGCCCGGACTCGTCATGACAGTTTTGGCACCGGTCTGTCGCGCATCGCTCAGGCGGCCTTCTTCTCGGCGCTGCCGGTGTTCATCGTGCTCTGCTCGACGGCGTCGATGGTCGGCCGCTCATAGGAGGAGATGGTCTTGCGGCCGAACTCGATCGCCACCTGCGGCAGCGCGCCGTTCATGTAGGCGAGCAGCGTCTGCTTGACGATGATGTAGAGGCGGTTCTTCTTCTCGCGCACCGTCTTGATCTTGGTGGCGACAGGTCCAACCACCGCATAGGACAGGAAGATGCCGAGGAAGGTGCCGACCAGCGCGGCGCCGATCAGGCCGCCGAGGATTTCCGGCGACTGGTCGAGCGCACCCATCGCCTTGACCACGCCGAGCACGGCGGCGACGATGCCGAGTGCCGGCAGGCCGTCGCCGACCGCGACCAGCGCGTGATAGGCCTTCATCTTGTCGGACTTGATGGTCTGGATTTCCTCGTCCATCAGCGCCTCGATCTCGTGCGAGCGGGCATTGCCGATGATGATGATGCGGCAGTAGTCGCAGATGAAATTCATCAGGTCGTGATTCTTGAGCACGGTTGGAAAGGCCTGGAAGATCGCCGACTCCTCCGGATTGTCGATATGCGCCTCGACCTCGCTGCGCGACTTGGAGCGCAGCTCGCGCATCAGGCTGTGCAGCACGCCAAGCGTTTCCAGATAGTCCTGCTCCTTCGGCACAGCCTGCTTGAAAGCTTCGAGAATGCCCTTGCCGGTATCCTTGACCGTCTTCATCGGATTGGCGACCAGGAAGGTGCCGAGCGCGGCCCCGCATATGACCACGGCTTCCCATGGCTGCACCAGCACGTGCAGATGCCCGCCCATGGCCATGAAGCCGCCAAGGACGCAGCCGAGCGTCACCACAAGTCCAATCAGAATGCCCACGACCGGTCCTTCCGCATTTCACGTCGGACATGGGATAGCCCCCGTGCCTTGTGTGAGGCTTGAATCGGAGCCGTCATGGGGTCGAATGTTGGCGATTCAGTTTCGCGCAAGGAAGTGAGCTTATTGTGCTGGCATAGCTTCGGCCGGAGGCGCGTCCTTGCTCAGTACCTACACCAGCTACCAGTTGATCACCAAAGACATCAACAAGTCGATCGACCGTATCGAGCAACAGCCGACGGTCGATCGCGATACCAAATATTATCTCGCCAACATCACCAAGGTGAAATCGATCGACGATTTCGTCAACAACGACCGCTTGTTCAAATATGCCATGAAGGCCTACGGGCTGGAGGACATGGACTACGCCAAGGCCTTCATGGTCAAGGCGCTCAAGGAAGGCGTTTCCAACCCCAACAGTTTCGCCAACAAGCTCACCGACAAGCGCTACGCCGCATTCGTCACCGCCTTCAACTTCGCCGCCAACGGTGCCGATGCGACCATCTACAACAAGGCGCAGCAGCTGGTGGCGAAGAACTACGCCACGCAGGCGCAAATCGCCGGCCTCGATCCGAATTCCGCCTATGTGAAGGGCGAGACGACCTACTATCTTGCCAACATCACCAAGGTGAAGTCGGTCGACGATCTGATGTCGAACAGCCGGCTCTACACCTACGCGCTGGCGGCGTACGGCCTCGATTCGGCGACGGAGAACAAGGACCTTATCAAGCAGGTCCTGCAGGGTGGCGTGCGCGACCCCAACAGTGTCGCCAACAAGCAGACGAACCCGGCTTACGCGGGACTGGCCACGGCCCTCAACTTCGAACAATACGGCGAAAATGCCACCACCATCAATCCGGCGCAGCAGCCGACCGTCGACAAATACATGCGCCAGACGCTGGAAGAGGATGCCGGCCAAACCAATGAGGGCGTGCGGCTGGCGCTCTATTTCAACCGCAAGGCGCCCGACATCACCAGTTGGTACGACGTGTTGGCCGACACCGCGCTGGCCAGCGTGGTGCGCACCGCGCTGGGGCTGCCTGATTCCTTCGCCACCGCCGACATCGACAAGCAGGCGCAACTGTTCGAGCAGAAGCTCGACATCTCGGATTTCACGGATCCCGTGAAACTGAACAAGTTCCTGACCCGCTTCACCAGCATGTACGAGATCAACAACCCGACCTCGACGGCCGTGACATCGATCAGCGTGCTCTTCGCCAAACCGGTCACATCGGGCATCTCCACCGACCTGATGATGGCCATGCAGAAACTGAAGTTCTGATCATGCGAGACAGTCTTTACGTCGCCCTCTCCGCGCAGATGGCCCTCGAGCGGCGGCTCGATACGATCGCCGACAATGTCGCCAACGCCAGCACCGTCGGCTTTCGCGCCACCGGCGTGAAATTCGAGGATGTGGTGTCGGGTGCAGGGCAGAAGTCGGTATCGTTCGCTTCCTCCGGCAAGACCTATCTGTCGGGGGCTCACGGCGCCATGACAGAAACCGGCAACCCATTCGATTTCGCCATCCAGGGCGACGCCTGGTTCGCCATCGACACGCCGGCCGGCACCATCATGACTCGCGACGGCCGCTTCTCCATGAACGAGAATGGCGAGCTGATGTCGGTCGAGGGCCACCCGGTGCTCGACGCCGGCGGCGCGCCGATCCAGCTCGATCCCCGCAACGGCCCGCCCAAGGCGGGCGCCGACGGCTCGCTGCGCCAGAACGAACAGCTCGTCGGCTCGATCGGCCTCTACAATTTCGACCCGGGCCAGAATTTCGTGCGCTACGGCAATTCCGGCATTGTGCCCGCACGCACGCCCGAACCGGTCACCGACCGTTCCGATGTCGGCATAGCGCAAGGTTTCGTCGAGGAATCCAACGTCAATCCGGTGCTGGAAATGACCCGGCTGATCATGGTCCAGCGCGCCTTCGAGAACACCGCCGCGCTGATGCGGCAGACCGATTCCTCCACCGATGAGGCGATAAAGACGCTCGGCTCGAAGTCGTAGCATGTCGTCAGAGCAGCCAACCATCCGCGCACCCGAAAGACAGCTCCAGCCGGCGCCGAAAGATCGGCTTGCCGCTTTGGAGCGGGTCATCAGACGCTTCGGCGATGGTGACGGGCTGGTCAAGCGCGGCGGCCTCGTCACCGAAGTCACGCCCACGCACTACAAGGTGCGCGGCCTTTCCGATTTCACCCGGCTGGGCGACATTGTCGAACAGCGCGGCCAGGCCGGCGCGCGTCGCGGCGAGATCGTCAAGATCAGCCGTGACGAGGTTGTGATCGCCCCCTTCGAACGCAGTGCCGACGCCGGCATCGGCGATGCCGTGTTCCGCAGGGGTCCGCTCGCGGTGGCGCCGCATGCCTCGTGGCGCGGCCGCGCCATCGACGCGCTCACCCGGGCGATCGATGGTGGTCCGCCCTTGATGAGGGGCGACGACATGGCGGCGATAGCCGCGACGCCCGGCGCCATGGCGCGGCAGCGTGTCGGCACAGCCTTCATGACCGGCGTCAAGGTCATCGACATCTTCACGCCACTCTGCTTTGGCCAGCGCATGGGCGTTTTCGCCGGCTCCGGCGTCGGCAAGTCGACGCTGTTAGCCATGCTCGCCGGCGCCGACGCGTTCGACACCGTCGTCGTGGCGCTGATCGGGGAACGTGGCCGCGAGGTCCGCGAATTCCTCGAGGACACGATCGGCGACAGCATGGCCAAGACCGTCGCCGTCGTCGCCACCAGCGACGAGAGCGCCATGATGCGCCGGCGCGCGCCCGACACCGCCATGCGTGTGGCCGAGCATTTTCGCGACCAGGGCCACCGTGTGCTTCTGGTGCTGGATTCGATCACCCGCTTCGCTCACGCGCTGCGCGAGGTGGCGACGGGAACCGGCGAGCCGCCGGTCGCGCGCGGCTATCCCGCCTCGGTCTTCACCGAACTGCCCAAGCTGCTCGAGCGCGCCGGCCCCGGGGCCGAAGGTAAAGGCTCTATAACCGCCATCATTTCCGTGCTGGTCGACGGCGACGACCACAATGATCCGGTCGCCGATTCCGTCCGCGGCATTCTCGACGGCCATGTCGTGCTCGACCGCGCGATCGCCGAACAGGGCCGCTATCCGCCCGTCAATCCGCTGTCATCCATATCGCGGCTGGCAGGCAAGGCCTGGAACATCGAGCAGCGAGCCCTGGTGACGCGGCTGAAGTCGATGATCTCCCGCTTCGAGGACACCCGCGACATCCGCCTGCTCGGCGCCTATCAGGGCGGCGTCGACGCCGAACTCGACATGGCGGTGCGCCAGGTGCCCCTGATCTATGAGGCGCTGACGCAATCACCCAGGGACCGTCCGTCCGCCGATCCGTTCTCCGACCTTGCCCGCCATCTCAAGGGAAAGCAGAATGTCGAACCAGGAGACTGAACGCCAGTACACGGAGCGCCTCCTGAACGAGATGATCGCCGAGGCGAACGCCGCGGAACAGGCTCGAGCGGAGGAGGCCAGGGTCGCCAAAGCAAACGCCGCCGGCGCCATTGCTGCCAGGACCGCGGCTGTTCTGGCCAGGGCCGTCAAACCGGCTCTCCCCAGATCCGAACCTGTTCTGGGCCGGACCGCCCTTTCATCAACGCATGTGGCTCCCGGCGTCGATGCTCCGGAGATGATGCAGGCCAGCCGCGAATTGCTGATCGAAGACCTTTTTCCGGTCGCCGAATGGCCGCAACCGCCAAAGGCGCAATTTCCAAAATTGCGAAAGAAGGCGGACCGTCGCAGCGACGTCGTCATCGCCGCGCTCGGCATCACGCTCGGCCTGATCTGCGCTCTGTTTCCCTGGTACATTTTCTTCAACCAGGACCAGTTCGGCGTCCAGGCGATCAAGTTCGGCGGCACCGGCACCAATTCAGGACGCGTGGGCGGCGGCGTGGTCGCGGCACGCAGCGCGCCGCTGACCGCCAAGGACGTTCCCAACGCAGGTGTCGACCTGCTCGCCACCGGCGCGGTGCAGGACGATGCCAAAACGGAGCCGCCCGGCGACCAGCCCTTCCCCGCCGATATCGCGAAGTTCCGCATGGTCCATGTCGCCAACGGCCGCGCCATGATCGAGGACGACACCGGCCTGTGGATGGTCCAACGCGGTTCGACGCTGCCGGATTCCAGCAAGGTCTCGGCGATCGAACAGCGCAACGGCAAATGGGTCATGCTCACCAGCGCCAACCAGGTGATCGAGCTTTCCAGGTAATGCCGTCTCGGCCTTGCCCAGAGCCGGATCCAAGATAGAGCAGAATATCGTCCGAAAACCGCTTCATACTTTTCGGCATCCTGCTCTAGCGACCGTCCGCAAGGTCCACGCAAGACTGGCGGCCTAGTCTTTGGGCACATGCCCGGAGATTCCCATGGAGCCTGTTTCCCTTTTCGATCTCGCCGCCAAGCAAGCGCAGTGGCTGTCCGTGCGTCAGTCGGCCGTGGCCGGCAACATCGCCAATGCCAACACGCCGGGCTACACGGCAAACGATGTCGAGCCGTTCGAGAAGGTGCTCGACCGTACCGCGGTGTCGCTTGAGATCACCGAGCCCGGCCATCTCGGCAGCGCTGCCACCAATGCCGGCTTCGCCATCAAGCCGCAGGAAGACGACGGCGTGATCTTGCCGTCCAAGAACACGGTCGTGCTTGAAGACCAGCTTCTCAAGGCCGGCGAGGTGCGCCGCTCCTTCGAGCTCAACACGGCCATCGTCAAGGCATTCCATTCAATGATGATGATGGCGGTGAAGAGCTGACCATGGACGCGCTGACCGCAGCCCTCAAAGTCGCAGCATCAGGCCTCGGCGCCCAGTCCGAGCGCTTGCGCGTGGTTTCGGAAAACCTCGCCAACGCCCAGTCGACGGGAACCACGCCGGGCGCCGACCCGTATCGCCGCAAGACCATCAGCTTCGTCTCCGAACTCGACCGGGCCTCCGGCAGTTCGACCGTTGAGGTGAACTCGATCGACCGCGACCCGAGCGACTTTCCCGTCGAATTCCAGCCCGGCAACGAGGCCGCCGACGACAAGGGCTATGTCAAGATGCCCAATGTGAACGTGCTGATCGAAATGGCCGACATGACCGAGGCCAACCGCTCCTACGAGGCCAACCTGCAAGTCGTGAAGCAGGCGCGCGACCTCATTTCAATGACCATCGACCTGATGAGGAACCAATGATCGTCAACGGCATCGGCGCGCTTAACCTGAAGCCTGGGCTGGGCGACACGGCCACCGACCTGCTGCAGGGTGGCGTTGCGCCGGCGGCATCGGGAAACCTCGGCACCTCCTTTGCCGAGGCGGTGAGCCAGGCAGCCTCCAAGACCGTCAGCACCATGCAGAATGCCGAGCAGGTGTCGCTGCAGGCGCTCAAGGGCGACGCCGACACCCGCCAGGTGGTCGATGCCGTGATGAGCGCCCAGCAGGCGCTGCAGACCGCCGTTGCTATCCGCGACAAGGTCGTTTCGGCCTATCTCGAAGTCAGTCGTATGGGCATCTGAGGAGCAGGCCATGAAAGCACTCGCCATCGCCGCCACCGGCATGAATGCCCAGCAGACCAATCTGGAAGTCATCGCCAACAACATCGCCAACATCAACACCACCGGCTACAAACGCGCGCGCGCCGAATTCTCCGACCTGCTCTACCAGGTCGATCGCACGCAAGGTGTGCCGAACCGTTCCAACGCCTCGCTGGTGCCGGAAGGCGTTTCGATCGGTCTCGGCGTCAAGACGACCGCCGTGCGCAACGTCCACACACAGGGCGAACTGACCAGCACCGGCAACAGTTTCGACATGGCGCTCACCGGCAGGGGCTGGTTCCAGATCGAAGGTGCGGATGGCGGCACGCTCTATACGCGCGCCGGCGCCTTCAACACCAACGCCACCGGCCAGCTGGTGACGGTCGACGGCGCCAACGTCATTCCGGCCATCACCGTGCCGGTCGACGCGGTCGAGGTCATCGTCAACAAGACCGGCCAGGTCTTTGCCCGCATCGACGGTCAGACCGACCTGCAGAATCTCGGCCAGCTCCAGATCGTCAACTTCGCCAACGAGGCAGGCCTGGCACCGCTCGGCGACAATCTGTTCCAGGAAACGACAGCCTCCGGTCCCGCCAATGTCGGCGTGCCCGGCGATCCAGGCTTCGCCACCATCCAGCAAGGCTATCTCGAGGCTTCCAACGTCGATCCGGTCAAGGAAATCACCGAACTGATCTCGGCGCAGCGCGCCTATGAGATGAATTCCAAGGTCATCCAGGCCGCCGACGACATGGCCTCCGTTGTGTCCAAGAACATCAGGTAACGGATGGCCATGCCGATCTCCCGCTCCGCATTCCGCCGCGCCGCGCTGACCCTTGCGCTGGTGGCCGGCGGCATGCCGGCTTTCGCCCAGGAATCGACGAGTCAATCGGCAAGCCAATCGACGGGCCAGTCGGCCAACCAGATTGCCACCAATCAGCCCGCCGGCGAGGTCGTGCTGATTCCCAACCGCGTCATCTATCCCGGTGAGACCATCGAACTCGCCGCGCTGAAACAGGTCACCCTCATCACGGGCAAGCACAAGCCCGATGCGGTAGCGACCCGTTCCGAGGAACTCCAGGGCAAGATCGCCAAGCGCACGCTGCTGCCGGGCCGCTACATTCCTTCCGCCGCCATCCGCGAGGCCTGGCTGGTCGAACAGGGTGCGGCCGTGCAGGTCTTCTTCGTCGCCGGCGGGCTGACGATCACGGCCACCGCCGTGACCTTGCAACCGGGCTCGGCCGGCGACTTCATCAAGGTTCGCAACAGCGACAGCGGCAAGATCCTCTCCGGCACGGTGATGGCCGACGGCACCATCCAGGTCGGCGCTTCATGATGCGGCCGTTTGCCCTTCTGCTCGCGGCGGCACTTGGCCTGCAGCCGGCGCTGGCCGATGGCTTAACGCCCAAGGCCAAGCGCGAGCTCGCCGCCAAGAATGGCGGTGTCTACGACGATCCGGAATATGATCCGGCCACCACCACGCGCATGTTCCGCGTTTCGCCCGGGCCGAGTTCGCTGCCGCCAGGCCAGGTCGCCTCGCGCATCAAGGACATCGCGCAGCTGCAGAGCTCGCGCGACAACCAGCTCGTCGGCTACGGCCTCGTCATCGGGCTCGCCGGATCCGGCGACAGCCTGCGCAACTCGCCGTTCACCGAACAGTCGATCCGCGCCATGCTCGAAAATCTCGGCATCGCCACCGAAGGCGGCAGCGCGCGCGCCAAGAACGTCGCCGCCGTCATCGTCACCGCCAACATGCCACCCTATGTGCAGTCGGGCGCACGCATCGACATCGACGTCTCCTCGATGGGCGACGCCACCTCGCTTGCCGGCGGCACGCTGATCATGACGCCGCTCAAGGCGGCGGACGGCGAGATTTACGCCGTCGGCCAGGGCGCGGTCATCGTTTCCGGTTTCACCGCGCAGGGCCAGGCCGAGCAGTTGACGCAAGGCGTGCCGACCGCCGGCCGCGTGCCGAACGGCGCCATCGTCGAGCGGCAGGTGAAGGCCGAATTCGACGACCAGTCGACGCTGACGCTGCAATTGCGCAATCCAGATTTTTCGACCGCCATCCGCATCGCCGATGCGATCAACGACTACACCGCCCAGCGCTTCGGCATGCGCGTGGCGGCCGAGCGCGATTCCCGCACCGTGCAGATCAGGCGGCCGAAGAGCGTGTCGGCGGCCCGCTTCTATGCCGAGATCGAGAATCTGGTGGTCGAGTCCGACACGCCGGCTCGCGTCGTCATCGACGAGCGCACCGGCACCATCGTCATCGGCAACGACGTCAAGATCTCGCGTGTCGCCATCAGCCACGGCACGCTGACGGTGCGCATCACGGAAGCGCCGCGCGTCGTGCAGCCGGAACCCTTCTCCAAGGGTGAAACCGCCGTCGAGCCGTTCACCGCCATCGATGCCAGCCGGCCCGACGCCCGCGTTGCCGTGCTCGATGGACCCGACCTGCAAACCCTCGTTTCCGGCCTCAATCGTCTCGGCGTCAAGCCGGACGGCATCATTGCCATCCTGCAAGGCATCAAGTCGGCCGGCGCCCTGCAAGCCGATCTGGTTCTCCAATAGCGATGCCGATGATCTCCTCCCTCTCGTCTCGTGAAAGACGCCGCTCCCGCATATTCCTGTTGGCGGCCGCGCTGGCGGCCATGCCTGTCCTTGGCGGCGCACACGCGGACGATGCCGTGCGGCAGGTTCTGCCCGGTGGGCAGCCCACGGTCGCGCCGCAGCAATTGACGCGGGAGAAAGCACCGGACCAAAGCGAGATAGAGCGCTTCTGTTCCAACATCGCCGACGCCGCCCGCGACCGCCGCTATGCCTTGCAGGCGGAGGAGTTGAAGCAGCTGCAGGCCGGCATTGACGAGCGCATGAAGGCGCTGGACGCAAAGAAAGCCGAATACGAGACCTGGCTGAAGCGGCGCGAAGTGTTCCTGGCCAGGGCCGAGGACGGCGTCGTCAAGATCTATGCCGGCATGAAGCCCGATGCGGCTGCCGAACGCCTGGCAATCGTCAATGCGGACCTCGCCGCGGCCATCCTGATGAAGCTCGATTCACGCAAGGCCGGCGTCATCCTCAACGAAATGGACCAGAAGGCGGCGGCGACGCTCACCGGCATCATGGCCAGCGCAGCCCGAAGGGTAGATCCGTCATGATCCGCAAAATGCTCATCCTGTGCGCGGCCGCAGCGCTGTCGGGCTGCGGAACCAACTTCAAGGAGATCGGCAGGGAACCGACCATGTCGCCGGTCGGGTCGGGCATCGGCAGCGACGGGGCAGCGCCCTACAGCTATCCTCAGCCGCCCGCCACGCCGGTCAAGAAGTTCTCTCTGTGGGACGATCGTCAGAGCCGGCTGTTCACCGATCCCAGGGCGCTGCGCGAAGGCGACATCCTGACCGTCAGGATCAAGCTCAACGACAAGGCCAACTTCAAGAACCAGAACGACAGGAGCCGGACTGCCGCGCGCAAGCTGGGCTATGACGTCACGCTGGGATGGGAAGGCAACAGCACGAGCGGCAAGGGCGACGCCGGCTTGAGCTCCAGCACCGAGACCAACGCCGACGGCGAAATCAAGCGCTCGGAGAACCTTGAGCTCAACGTCGCCGCCGTCGTCACCGAGGTCCTGCCCAACGGCAATTTGATGATCAGGGGTTCACAGGAAGTGCGCGTCAACTACGAACTCAGAGTGCTCACCATCGCCGGCATGGTGCGTCCGTCGGACATCGGCGCGGAGAACACCATCTCCTATGAACGTATCGCCGAGGCGCGGATCTCCTATGGCGGCCGCGGTCGCGTCAGTGAGGTCCAGCAGCCGGCCTACGGCCAGCAGGTCCTCGACCAGGTTCTGCCGTTCTAGGTCTTGGCCTTCTGGGGATTGGAGAGCAAAGCACCGTGGCCAATGTCGAACAGGTTCAGCCTCGCAAGGGTCCTTCCCTTGCCATCCAGGGCGCCATGCTGCTCGTGGTGACGGCCGCCGCCATCGGCATGGGCTGGATGTCGGGTGGCTATCTCAAAGGCGTCGGCGCACCATCATCGGTGCCGGTTGCGCCTGAAAATGAAGGCAAGGTCGCGCAGCCCGCCGCCACGCAACAACCGGGCACGGGCCCGACGCTTGTCGCACTGGCGCCGATCACCACCAATATCGCCTCGCCTGCCGATACATGGATCAGGATGGAAGTATCCGTGGTCTATGACGCGCCGCAGCCGCCGGCCATGGCGGAGGATATTCAACAGGATCTTCTGGCTTTCGTGCGCACCCTGAAAATGCACCAGATCGAAGGCGCCAGCGGCTACCAGCACCTGAAGGCCGATCTCGACGAACGCGCCTCGATCCGCAGTCAGGGGCACGTCAAACAGGTTCTTATCAGGACATTGCTGCTCGAATGAGAAAATTCCTTCTTGCCGCGGTACTGATCGGTGCCGCCACCTCTGTCGCGGCGGCCCAGCAACTCGACCTCGGTGGCATCGGCAAGGCCGATGGCACCACCGTCGGCTACATCATCCAGATGTTCGGCCTGCTTACCGTCTTGTCGGTTGCACCGGGGCTTCTGATCATGGTGACGAGCTTCACCCGCTTCGTCATCGCCTTCTCGATCCTGCGTGCCGGCATCGGCCTGCAATCGACGCCGGCGAACCTCATCCTCATTTCGCTGTCGCTGTTCATGACCTTCTATGTCATGGCGCCGACCTTCGATCAGGCGTGGAACACCGGCGTCAAACCGTTGATGGACAACCAGATCAGCCAGACCGAGGCCTTCGAGAAGATTTCCGATCCCTTCCGCACCTTCATGCTGCACAATGTGCGCGACAAGGACTTCGACCTTTTCGCCGACCTCGCCCGCGAGCGCGGCCAGGTCGTTGCCAAGGAGACGGTCGACCTGCGCATCCTGGTGCCTGCTTTCATGATCTCCGAGATACGCCGCGGCTTCGAGATTGGCTTCCTGATCGTGCTGCCATTCCTGGTCATCGACCTGATCGTGGCCACCATCACCATGGCGATGGGCATGATGATGCTGCCGCCAACAGTGGTGTCGCTGCCGTTCAAGATCCTGTTCTTCGTCCTGATCGACGGCTGGAACCTGCTCGTCGGCAGCCTGGTGCGCTCTTTCACCTGATCGTCCGCGCTCGACATCAGGCATCGCGCGCCCGAGGAATCGGACGGCGCGAGCATCATCGAATTTTCTCCGAATTATTTTCGATTAACCGTCCGATTTAGTCCTTTGGTAGGGACTCGCCGCCATAGTCGCTCGCAGATGGCGGGTGACCCAAACGCAACGGTCATTGGCATGATGCCGCTCCGTCATACCGGACAAACCGGTATGCAAAAAACACCTGTAAAAACAAGGTACGAGTAGCCATGGCCAGTATCATGACCAACGCCGCAGCGTTGACCGCGCTGCAGAGCTTGAACGCCACCCAGAAGAGCCTCGACACCACCCAGTCCCGCATCTCGACGGGCTATCGCGTCTCCCAGGCTTCGGACAATGCCGCCTACTGGTCGATCGCCACCACGATGCGCTCCGACAACCAGGCCATGTCCACCGTTTCGGACTCGCTCGGCCTCGGCGCTTCGAAGGTCGACACCGCCTACACTGGCATGAACAGCGCGATCACCACCATCAACTCGATCCAGCAGAAGCTGACCGCGTCCTACGGTCAGACCGACGCCGCCAAGGAAAAGACCCAGGTCGAAATCGCCGCCCTTCAGGCACAGCTCAAGGGTTACGCCGACTCCGCCACCTTCTCCGGCACCAACATGCTGTCGGTGTCCACCGCCTCGGGCACGGCAGCCGACGTCAAGGTCGTTTCGGCTTTCAACCGCACCTCCGCCGGCGCGGTTTCGATCTCGACGATCGACGTCAAAGTCGAAAGCATCAAGCTCTATGACTCCGGCGCCGCGCCGACCGCCAAGGGTATCCTCGACACAGCCCGCCTTGGCACCACTGGCGCTGCAACCACCACAGCACAGGCCCCGACCCTTGGTGGCCCTATCGTTGCCGGCGATACCTATTCGGTCGCCAGCCTGGCCATCTTCTCGGGCACCACGGCCGCCAGCGACGCTCAGATCTCGCAGATGATGACCGTCGTCGACGCCGCGCTCAAGGACATGACGACCGCCGCTACCAAGCTCGGCGCCGCCAAGAGCTCCATCGACCTGCAGAAGACCTTCACGCAGAGCCTGATGGACTCCATCGATCGCGGCGTCGGCCAGCTCGTCGATGCCGACATGAACAAGGAATCGACCCGCCTCCAGGCTCTGCAGGTCCAGCAGCAGCTCGGCGTCCAGGCGCTGTCGATCGCCAACGGCTCCTCGCAGTCGATCCTGTCGCTCTTCCGCGGCTGATCCCTCTCGACCGACCAAACCAGGCAAACGGGCCGCGCCAAAAGCGCGGCCCGTTTTGCGTTTGCTCCAGCCCCGCGCAACCCTCGTTCCTTAACCCTCTGAAGCTGGCTTTTAACAGGCCATTAACCATAACGAGCTAGTCATGGTTAACCAATGACTACAACGGATTGCCGAATCGGCCCGATCGGGGTGGCGGCAATCCAGGGGCGGGTCGAGCGGCTCGCGAGGGCAACGCCGGTCTTTGAGAAAGACCGGTCTGAAAAAAGGAGCGAGTTTCTTGGCGAGCATCATGACAAACGCCGCGGCGTTGACCGCACTTCAAAGCCTTAACGCCACCAACAAGTCGCTCGAGCAGACCCAGGCCAGGATCTCGACCGGTTACAGGGTCTCCGAAGCATCCGACAACGCCGCCTACTGGTCGATCGCCACGACGATGCGCTCCGACAACCAGGCGCTGTCGACAGTGCAGGACGCGCTCGGCCTCGGCGCCTCGAAAGTGGACATTGCCTATACTGGCATGAACAATGCGCTGGATACGATCGGCAAGATCAAGACCAAGTTGCTTTCGACCATTGGCCAGACGGCAGCCGCCAAGGCAAAGACGCAGACCGAGATCACGACGCTTCAGGCGCAGATGAAGTCCTTCGCCGACGCCGCCACTTTTTCTGGTTCGAATTATCTTTCGGTGACGTCCAACGCCGCCAATGGTGGCGTCCAATCTGACGCCAAGATCGTCTCGTCCTTCAATCGCTCCTCCTCGGGCGCCATCTCGCTCGGAACGATCGACATCAATTTGGAGAGCACCAAGCTGTTCGATTCCGGCCTTCCTGCCGTCGTCAAGAACCAGGGCACGCTCGACCGCCAGACCTCGGTCTACTCCACCGCCGCCGCCCAGGCCTTGTACGACGCCGCCTATGCGACAGCACTCGCTGGCGGCGGCACGGACGCCGCCGCCAACACCGCTGGCCAGACCGCGGCCGCGGCGAGCACGGCCACGAAGATCGACAACGTCTCCGCGTTCAATCTCGACATCACCGCGGCCGGCGTGACCGACGACATCATCACCCAGATGATCGGCAAGATCGACAACGTCATGGCTCAGTTGACCGACCAGGCCACCATCCTCGGTTCGGCCAAGAGCAGCATCGATCTGCAGAAGACCTTCACGCAGAGCCTGATGGACTCCATCGACCGCGGCGTCGGCCAGCTCGTCGATGCCGACATGAACAAGGAATCGACCCGCCTCCAGGCGCTGCAGGTGCAGCAGCAGCTCGGCATCCAGTCGCTGTCTATCGCCAACAGCTCCTCGCAGTCGATCCTGTCGCTGTTCAAGAACGGCTAGTTCAGCCTTAGCCGACGGATACTTCGACTTCCAATTCACGGGCCGCGCCGCAAGCGCGGCCCGATTTCATTTTCGCACAAGCTTCGAGGCTTAGTGTTCCGGCGGACAGTCATGCTGGGAGTCGCTCAACCGTGCCGCAACAGATCCAGAGCATCATCTCGAATCTCCGCGGCTTTGGCGTCAGGCGCCTCGCCATGCTGGCGGGCATCGCTGTCCTGGTGATGGGCGTCATCGGCATTGCCTCGGTCTACCTCAACCGCCCGGCCTATGACACGCTCTATGTCGGGCTCGACCGCTCCGACGTGAACCAGATCGGCCTCGTGCTGGGCGAGGCTGGCATCGGCTTCGACGTCGGCTCCGACGGAACCTCCGTGCTGGTGCCGGCCGGCACCACGGCGCAGGCCCGCATGCTGCTTGCCGAGAAGGGCCTGCCGACCAGCGCCAATGCCGGCTACGAGCTGTTCGACAATGTCGGCGCGATGGGCCTCACCTCCTTCATGCAGCAGATTACCCGCGTGCGTGCGCTCGAAGGCGAGATCGCCCGCACCATCCAGTCCATCGCCGGCATCAAGGCGGCACGCGTCCACATCGTCATGTCCGAGCGCGCCAATTTCCGCCGCGATGAACAGCAGCCATCCGCCTCGGTCGTCATTCGCTACTCCGGCATCGACGCGGAGAAGAGCGCCATGTCGATCCGCCACCTCGTCGCCGCCGCCGTCCCTGGCCTGTCGGCCGACAAGGTGACGGTGCTCGATTCCAACGGCAATCTGCTGGCCGCGGGCGATGATCCCTCCAACACCAGCGCCGCCCGCACACTCGGCGTCGAGCAGACCGTGGAGGCGCAGATCGGCGACAACATCCGCCGCGCGCTGACGCCCTATCTCGGGCCTGACAATTTCCGCGCCAGCGTCAAGGCCGACGTCAACACCGACACCCGCCAGACCGAAGAGACGATCTTCGATCCGGAGTCCCGCGTCGAACGCTCGGTGCAGTCGGTGCGCGCCAACGAGAACAGCAATCAGAAACAGGCCTCCACCCCGGCCAGCGTCGAGCAGAACCTGCCCGAGACCCAGGCGACCAGCACCGAGGGTCCGCAGACCTCCTCGGCGAACGACCGCAAGGAGGAAATCACCAATTACGAGATCAACTCCAAGAAGATCGCCACCGTCTCCAATGGCTACAGCGTCACCAAGATGTCGATCGCAGTCGTCGTCAACCAGGACCGGCTGAAGGCGATCCTGGGCAAGGACGCGACGCCCGACCAGATCGCCAAGCGCGTCGCCGAAATCCAGAAGATGGTGAGTTCCGCCACCGGCTTCGACGACAAGCGTGGCGACGTCATCGACGTCTCGGCGGTCGAGTTCATCGACGGGCTGGACGGCGAGGCGATCCCGCAGGGGGGAATGCTCGATTCCATCGGCCAGCATGCCGGCACGTTGATCAATGCCGGCGCCTTCATTGTCGTGGTGTTCCTGGTCGCCTTCTTCGGCTTGCGGCCGATGGCGGCCGCGCTGACGGCCAAGGCGACGCCCGCCATAGCAGGCCCCAATTTCGATGAAGTCCAACGCTCTCTGCCGACCCCGGAGGCAGCCGCTTCCGCCGATGCGGGTGCCGCCGTCGGCGCCTTGCCCGGCACGCGTGCCGGCGCCACCCCGCTCGACGATTTGCGCCAGAAGATCAGGCCGGCCCCGCAGGAGCGGCTTGCCCGCATGGTCGACATCAACGAGGAACGCACCGCGCAGATCCTGCGCAAATGGGCGGCCCAGGAAGTCGCGGCGTAGACCATGCCCTCCGCAGCCCTCTTCGATCTTCTTCCGGACTTCGGCGCGCGCGCGCAACGCGCCAGCCAGCCCCAGCCCGCCGCCGAGCACATGCCCGAGGCGGCGGCACCGCCGGCCGATATCGGCACGCTGATCGCCGAGGCGGTTGCCCAGGCGGAGGCGGCGCTCGGCGAACGGCTTGCCGCGACCCATCAAGCAGCGCTGGAAGCGGAACGCCAGGCAAATGCCGAGGAAGCGAGGGCGTTTCTCGACAGCTTCGGTGGCGATGTCGGTAAGGCGGTTTCGTCGCGGCTCGACGCCATGGAGGCGCGCGTGACGGATCTTGTCGGCGCCACGGTCGCCCGCGTCATCGGCGGCGTTGTCAGCGACGATCTGCGCAAGCGCTCGCTTGAAGCGCTCGCCGGCGCGATCCGCGAAGCCGTTCGCGATGGCGAAGCCGTGCGCATCGCCGTCCGCGGGCCACTCTCGCTGTTCGAAACGCTGAAGGCATCGCTTGGGCCGCGCGCCGAAAATCTCGACTTCATCGAGGCGCCCGGCTTCGACCTGACGGTCACCATCGACGAGGCCGTGTTCGAGACGCGCATGGCCGAATGGTCGGCAACCCTTTCCGAGGTCCTGTCATGAGCGTCGCCGATGCCGATCACGGCAGGCACGAGATCATCATCGTGCGGCGCGGGCATGACGACCACGACGAAGGTCATCATGGCGGCGTCTGGAAGATCGCCTTCGCCGACTTCATGACCGCGATGATGTGCTTCTTCCTGGTCATGTGGCTGATCAATGCCGCCAACGAGCAGACCAAGGCGGCCGTCGCCAGCTACTTCAACCCCGTCAAGCTGGTCGACCGTGAGTCGAGCCGCAAGGGCCTCGAGGATCTCGGCAACGGACCGCGCGCGGTCGGGCTGACGGCCGACGACCCGCAGGAAGCGACAACCAAGGCCGGACAGGACGGCATCGGCGCAGCGGGCTCATCCAACCGTAAGCAGAACAAGCAGGAGGCGCAGCAGTCGCAACAGTCCGACGAGCATCTCTTCGCCGACCCCTATGCGGTGCTGTCAGAGATCGCCACTGATACCGGCGTCATGCAGAATGTCAGCCAGAAGGGCGATGGCGGCGCGCAGAATTCCGGCCCGGCGACCGGCGCCTCGGGCGGCGCGTCCTACCGCGATCCCTTCGAGCCTGACTTCTGGTCGCAGCAGGTTGCCGCGCCCGGCGCCGAGGCGAGTGCCCAGCGCCCCAGGGTCGAGGGCGACCCGCTCAAGCCCGGCGACAAGGCTGCCGAGACGCAGATCGCCAAGGTCAAGGCCGTGCAGCCGGCACCGCCGGTCCAGGACGCACCGCTGGAACCCCTGGCCGGGGATGCCAAGGATGCCGCCGCGGCAATGGCCAAGGCCGGCGATGTGAAAGCCGGGGATGCCAAGGTCGGGGATGCCAAGGCCGGGGATGCCAAGGCCGGGGATGCCAAGGCGGGCAACGCCAAGGCTGGAGACAGCAAGGCCGCGGATACGGCCAAGGCGGGCACGGCCGTCGCGAAGCAGGAGGCCGCAAAGCCCGAGGCGGCGGACAGGGCTCCGACCGCCGCCGCGGTGAAGGCGGCTGCCGACGTCAAGCAGCAGCTCGCCGATGCCTTCAAGCCCGGCGACAAGCTGCATGACGGTGTCTCGGTCGAAGCCACTGACAAGGGTGTCGTCATCTCCATCACCGATCAGCTCGACTTCGGCATGTTCGAGGTCGGATCGGCGGTGCCGAGCCGTGAACTGGTGCTGGCGATGGAAAAGATCGGCCGCATCGTCAACAGCCAGAAGGGCACCATCAGCATCAACGGCCACACCGATGCGCGCCCTTTCCGCAGCGACAGCTACGACAATTGGCGGCTGTCGACGGCGCGCGCGCATTCGGCCTATTACATGCTCGTGCGTGGTGGCGTCGATGAACGCCGTATCACCGAGGTTGCCGGTTTCGCGGATCGCCAGCCCAAGGATCCGGCGGACCCGATGTCGGCGGCCAACCGCCGCATCGAGATCCTGATGGCGACCGGCGGATGAAGCGGGCGGCGCTGACCAGCCGCCTGACAGGCCTGTTGCTGCTGGCCGCGGCATGTCCGTCGGCGGGCCTCGCCCAGGATACGCTGCAGCCCTATCAGCTGGTGCGCTCGTTGCAGCTCGTCCAGGACCGTATCGCGGCCGGCGATCATGCCGCGATGCCGATGCAGGCCAAATTGCTCGAGATGACCGATGCCCGGTTGCGCGCCGCGGATGCCGAGGATTTCAAGGACCCCAAGAATTTTCGCGCGCTGCTGGTCTACGGCATGAGCGGCGGCAATCCGGTGACCGTCGAGGCGGCCGTATCGCGCGCCGCCTCCGATCCGCGGAACCTTGCCATCGCCAAAGGCGTGATCGGCTATCTGAACGGCCGGCCCGGCGAGGCGATCGAAGCCTTGAGGCCGATCGACCCGATGACCCAGCCAAGCGATCTCGGCGCGTTCCTCGCTTTGGTCAAAGGGTCACTGCTCGCCACGGACCAGCCGGCCGCCGCGCTGATGCTGCTCGATGAGGCCAAGCTGCTCAGCCCCGGCACTCTGGTCGAGGAAGCGGCTTTGCGGCGCTCGGTCGGCATTGCGGTGACGCAAGGCGACGCGGCACGGTTCGCGCTTGCCTCGACCCAATATGTCGAGCGCTATCTCTATTCGCCTTACGCCAGCCAGTTCGCCGACTCCTTCGTCTCCGGCGTCATCGCACTGCACATGTCGATCAGCCAGGACAAGCTTGCCGACATCACCTCGATGATGGATCCCGAGCGCGAGAAGGTGATCTATCTGCGCATCGCCCGCCGCGCCGCGATCGACGGCATGAGCGACTTATCGGCCTTCGCCTCGGCACGGGCCGAACAGGGTCGCGACGGCAACACCAATCAGGGCGATCCGCGCGCCCTGCTCTATTCCAGCCTGTCCACGGTGACCTCCGATACCATCGAGGACGTGCGCGCCAAACTGGGCAAGATCGACCGCGGCAAATTGTCGGACAGCGACCGCGCCTTGCTCGACGCGGCCCAGGCCATCGCCGGCGAAGTGGTGGCGCCGCCTGCCTCACTTGCGGCCGCAAACCCGGCGCCCGCACCAGTGGTGCCGGCACCCGAACCGGAGGCTGCGGCGGTGCCGACCACTGATGCCGCCGGATTGCCCCCCGTCGAGGGCGCCGTCTCCGAACGGCCGGCCGTGGCGCCATCCCTGGCCGCCGCGCCTGCTGCGCCGAACGCATCCGCGCCGGCAACCGACGCGGCAACCGCCCTGCCGGCATCGGCGCCGGCGACTTCGGCCAGCGCCGACACGACAGACCCGACCGACGCCGCCATGACAAAAACCCGTCGACAGCTCGACCTGATCGACCAGATGCTTGGAGCCGCCCCAAAATGACCCCCAGCCTCGGCCCGGCCCTGCCAGGATTTACCGCCGCGCGCACGGCCGAGCAGCAGGCCGCGCCTGGAAAGAAGGACGACACCGGTTTCGGCAAGATGGTGCACGGCGGCGCGAGCCCTGCCAATTCGGAAAAGCAGCCACCGGCCGAGGCCGGCTCTCGCGATCCGCGCTGGAGCAGGCTTGCGGCAGACCTTGCGGCGAAGACTGGCGAGGATGAGCCGATGCCCGCAGGCAAGGCAAGGACCACGCCGAGTGGATCATCTGCCGCGAAATCCATGAAGGACGGCAAGGACACCGGGACGGACAAGGATGCCGATGCCGACGCGTCGGCCATCGAACCGGGTGCAGCCGCGCTCGACGAGCATCTGCCGCTGCTGATGGCGTTTCATGACCTGCGCCATTTCTCGACATCAGCCAAGTCGGCCGACTCGAGCGCGAGCGAAACAGGACAGGACGCGGCTGTCGTTGGACAGCTTCCCACGAAGGCCTATCGGCAGAAATCCGCCGCCCCGAGTGACGGTCTCGACCCCATGTCCAAGCCTGAGCGGGTGTCGCTCGTCGACGGGCCGTTGACCAAACTCGACGGTCAGCTCGTCCGCGATGCCGCCGGCGCGCCAAGACACGACAATACGATCGAGGCCGGCCCCCTGCCCGAGACATCCGCGGAGGTGCCGGGCGTCGAGACGAAGCAGGCGGCGCCGCAGCTTAAATCCATCGCCGACCTTCAGTCTTCATTGCGGTCCGAACCAGGAAAACAGCAGTCGGCGGCGGCACGCATCGACGTCGTTTCCGAGCGCAGCTTCCCCGCGCCGCCGCAGGCCCCGATGAGCCAGGCGGCCCTCAACGTGATCGGCGCCATTTCAGCCGACGGCGGCCCGAACCAGGCGCTCGCCACGGCGTCCGCGACCGCTCAGCTGACGGGCTCTGTTGCCGTTCCGACACATGTCTTGAAGATCGAACTTCACCCGGCCGAACTGGGCATGGTCACGGCCCATCTTCGGCTCTCCGGAGAACAACTGTCGATTGAGTTGAAGCCCGAAACACACGATGCCTATCGCCGGCTTTCCAGCGACAGCGAAGCGATCGTCAAGTCGCTGCGCGGGCTCGGTTTCGAGGTTGACAAGGTGACCATCTTGCAACCATCGATTGCAGTCACCTCCACAATCCGGACGGATACAACCGCCTCCGTGAGCGCGGCACCCGGCCGCGATCCATCATCCTTCCAGCCCGGAAACTCCGGCGGCGGCAATAATGGGGCCGGTGGCCAGCAGTCGGGTCAGCATTCCGCAAGGGGTAGCCATGATGATGCGCAAACACACGGCCGCGTCGCTTCGCCTTCTCGCGAGCGCGCTGGCGGCGATATATTTATCTAGCCTCGCGAGCAGCGCCGGCGCCGCCACCAATCCCTGCGAACCCGAGATCCTGCGTGCCGCCGACCGCTATGGCGTGCCCGCCGGCATCCTCTATGCCGTCGGGTTGACGGAAACCGGCAACAAGGGCAGTCTTCAGCCCAACGCATTGAATATAGAAGGAAAAGCAGTCTTTCCGAGAAGCCGAACCGAAGCGCTTGCCGCCTTCGCCAACGCCCAGCGCGAGGGCAAGACGCTGATCGATCTCGGCTGCATGCAGATCAACCATCACTACCACGCCTCGCATTTCCGCAGCGTCGAGGACATGCTCGACCCACGCCAGAACGTCGACTACGCGGCGCGCTTCCTGGCCAGCCTCCATGCCCGCCACGAGACCTGGTCGATGGCCGTCGCCCGCTATCATGCCGGTCCCGACAACGACCCGGCGCAGAAGGTCTATGTCTGCAGGGTGATCGCCAACATGGTTGCCACCGGCTTTGGCAAATGGACCACGAACGCGCGCACCTTCTGCAACCCGTAAGCGCATTTTCTGCTTCTAATACATCAATCCCCGACTGCGGAGCGGTTCGGCACGACTTGGTCAAGACTTGCACCCGCAAGCATATCTGGCTGCACGCTAATGCAACCGATCCGATTCCAGACTCCCAAGAAACTAGTTATAAGAAATGACGGTTGTTCAGGATTCCCGGCAGCGGATACGCCTTTCCCCACGGGGCAAATGTGCTGATTCGGAGGCGGGGCCGATGATCGTTATCGTTGACGAGCGAGAGCTCGTGACAGAGGGCTACAATTCACTTTTCGACCGCGAGGGGATCGCCTGCGCCGGTTTCGCACCGGGCGAATTCGGCGAGTGGGTCAACTCGGCCGCCGACACCGATCTGCGCTCGGTCCGGGCCTTCCTGATCGGCGACTGCCGTGACGGCGCGATCTCGCCGCGCCAGATCCGCGACCGCACCGGGGCTCCGGTCATTGCGCTCAGCGAGCAGCATTCGCTGGAAAACACGCTGCGGTTGTTCGAGAGCGGCGTCGACGACGTCATCCGCAAGCCGGTGCACATCCGTGAAATCCTGGCCCGCATCACCGCCATCCGCCGACGCGCCAGCGAAGACGTCGCCTATACCGAGATCGGCGCCATGCGCATCTTCATGGACGGCCGCGATCCCGAGATCGACGGCCAGCCTTTGCCCTTGCCGCGCCGCGAGCGCCGTATCCTGGAATATCTGGCGAGCAACCGCGGCCGCCGCGTCACCAAGACCCAGGTGTTCAACGCCATCTACGGCATCTTCGACGAAGAGGTCGAGGAGAACGTGGTGGAGAGCCACATCAGCAAGTTGCGCAAGAAACTGCGCGAGAAGCTGGGCACCGACCCTATCGATTCCAAGCGCTTCCTCGGCTACCGGCTCGTGTTCTGATGCGGCGCCGCGCCAGCCTCGCGCAAGACAGGACGCGTAGCCTCGAAGCCAGTGGCATGGATATTGCGGAGACATCTCGATGAGCCTCTACGGAATGATGCGGACCGGCGTTTCCGGCATGAACGCACAGGCAAACCGCCTGTCGACGACAGCCGACAACATCGCCAACTCCGACACCACCGGCTACAAGCGGTCCTCGGCCGAATTTTCGACGCTGATCATGCCGTCGACCGGCGGCGCCTATAATTCCGGCGGCGTCACCACGACGATCCGCCAGGCGGTCAGCGATCCGGGCGTGCTTCAATACACGACATCGGTTTCCGACCTTGCCGTCAGCGGCGATGGCTTCTTCGTCGTCCAGGATCCCAGCGGCACGCCTTTCCTGACCCGCGCCGGCGCCTTCGTGCCCGACGCACAGGGCCGGCTGGTCAATGCCGCCGGCTTCCAGCTGATGGCCTACAGCTACGCCAACGGCACGCCGGCAGCGACGGTGAACGGCTTCGAAGGTCTCGAGCCGGTCGTCATCTCCGACCAGGGACTGACCGCGACACCGAGCACCGAGGGTAATTTCAGCGGCAATCTGCCGGCGGGCGCGACACCGGTCGCTGCCGCCAACCTGCCCAGCGCCAACGCCGCCACCGCACAGTACACTCAGAAAACGTCGATGGTCGCCTATGACAATCTCGGCAACAAGAAGCTGCTTGACGTCTATTTCACCAACACCGGCACCGGCACCTGGGAGGTAGCAGTCTTCGATCAGTCGAAGGCAACGCCCGGAACCGGTTTTCCCTACGCCGTCGGCGGCGCGCTCGGCTCAGCCAACCTGACCTTCGATACCACGACGGGCAAGCTGACCGGCACACCCACAGGCATTTCATTCACCGTGCCGGGTGGCGCCAGCCTCAATCTCGACTTGTCGAAGCTGACCCAGCTCGGGACCGGATTCACCGTTTCCGATGCCCAGGTCAACGGCAATGCGCCGAGCACCATCGACAAGATCCAGATCAGCAAGGATGGCACCATCTACGCTCAGTACAAGGATGGCACCTCCAAGCCGCTCTACAAGATTCCGCTGGCCGACGTGCAGAGCCCCGACCAGCTCAAGGCGCTGCCTGGCAACGTCTACGCGCAAGGCACTGAGTCCGGCGCGGTCCGTGTCGGCTTTGCCAATGAAGGCAAGGCCGGCTCGATCATCTCCGGCGCGCTCGAGAATTCCAACGTCGATATCGCCGAGGAATTGACCGACATGATCGCGGCCCAGCGCAGCTACACCGCCAATTCGAAAGTCTTCCAGACCGGTTCCGATCTGATGGACGTCCTTGTCAACCTGAAGAGATAACCGGGCTCCGCCCGTGAAAGACCAGCATGTCGCTTTCCACCGCACTGAGCATCGCCCAATCGGCGCTTCTGGCCACCTCGCGGCAGACAAGCGTCGTCACGCGCAATGTGGCAGACGCAGACAATCCGAACTATTCGCGCCGCATCGCGCTCGTCACCAGCACGAGCCCCGGCGCACGTTCGGTTGATGTCCAGCGTGCAGCCAACGACCTGCTGTTTCGCCAGAACCTCGGCGCCCTGTCCGCCTACGCCGGCCAGAGCGCGCTTTACAGCGGCATGGATCAGCTCGACGTTTCAGTGAATGGCGTAGACAACGCCTCCTCACCTTCGACTGCGATCGGCAACCTGCAGCAGGCGCTGCAACTATACGCGACCTCGCCGTCCAACCAGAATCTTGGCGCGAGCGTCATCGACGCGGCCAAACAGGTCGTGCGGTCCCTGAATGAAGGCTCCAAGGCCATTCAGGACTTTCGTACCCAAACCGACGGCCAGATCGATATCGCCGTCAAAGATCTCAACTCGCTGCTCAACCAGTTCCAGGATGCCAACACGGCGGTCATGTCCGGAACCCGTTCCGGCACCGACGTTTCCGATGCGCTAGACCAACGCGACGCATTGTTGAAGAAGATCGCCAATTACATTCCGGTATCGACCTTCACGCGTGGCGACAATGACATGGTCATCACCACGGGTGACGGCACGACATTGTTCGAGACGATCCCACGCACCGTCAGCTTCGCCCCATCTTCGGGCTATGCCGCGGGTGCGGCCGGCAACACCGTCTATATCGACAACGTACCGGTCTCGGCGGGCAGCGGCGGCAACACCACCGCCAGCGGCACGATTGCCGGCCTGCTGCAATTGCGTGACGGCGTCGCCTCGACAATGCAGGGCCAGCTCGACGAAACCGCGCGCGGCCTGATCACCGCCTTTGCCGAAACCGCACCGTCCATGCCCAACGCGGCCGGCCTGTTCACCTGGCCGGGCGCACCGGCGGTGCCAGCCGCAGGCACGCTCGTCGATGGCCTTGCTGGAACGATCAAGATCAATGCCGCGATGGACCCCAGCGCCGGCGGCAACCCGACATTGCTGCGCGATGGGGGCGCCAACGGCGCCGCCTACGTCGCCAACACCACTGGCGGAGCTTCATACTCCAATCTTCTGGTCGCCTATGGCGACCAGCTCGACAAGCCGATGACGTTCGATCCCTCGGCCGGGATTTCGGCAACCTCCAGCGTTGCCGACTACGCCGCCAATTCGATCGGCTGGTTGCAGGGCATTCGTCAGCAGGCTTCGACCGCAGCCGACGCCAAGGAAGCCCTGGCACAGCGCAGTGCCGATGCCTTGTCCAACGCAACCGGCGTCAATGTCGATCAGGAGATGTCGCTGATGCTCGATCTCGAGCACACCTATCAGGCATCCGCCCGGATGATGAAGACCGTCGACGACATGATGACGGCGCTGTTGAACGCGGTGGGATAAGCCATGACCTTCGTCTCCTCTGCTGCCCTTACGAATGCCATGCGCTATCAGCAGATGCGCATGCAAGCCGATCTCGTCAAAGCCACGAAGGAGTCTTCGACCGGCAAGGTCGCCGATGTCGGTCTAGCACTTGGTGGACGTACCGCCCAGTCCGTTACCTTTTCGCGCGACCTCGACCGGCTCAACGTCATTGTCGATTCCAACGGACTGGTGGCCGCCCGGCTCTCGTCGACCCAGACCTCGCTCGGCCAGCTCTCCAACGTCGCGCAGACTTTCCTGTCCAGCCTGACCACCGCATCGTCGGGCGACAACTCAGACAGCCTGACCCAATCGACCGGCCAGACAACTATCCAGCAGCTTACGTCGATCCTCAACACGAGCGTCAACGGCGAATATCTGTTCGCTGGCACCAACACCGACGTCAAGCCGATCAACGATTTCACCGCCGCCGGCTCTCCCGCCAAGGCTGCCTTCGACGCCTCCTTCGTCGCCAAATTCGGCTTCACGCCCGCTGACCCGCTCGCGGCCAACATCACCGCGGCCCAGATGGACGATTTCATCACCAACTATGTCACGCCGCAGTTCCTCGGCGCGGGCTGGCAGACCAACATGTCGAATGCCACCGACCAGCAGATCGTCAGCCGCATCGCGCTCAACGAAACAACCGAGACCTCGACCGGCGCCAACAACGACGGCATCAGGAAGCTCGCCATGGCGGCGGCCATGGTCTCCAGCCTGATGTCCACCAATATCAGCCAGGCGGCAAAGGACAGCATCATCGACCACTCGCAGAAACTGGTCGGCGAGGCGCTGAGCGGCATCGCGCAGGACCAATCCCAGACCGGTATCGTCCAGAAGCGCGTGTCCGACGCCAGCGACCGTATGAAAACGCAGATCGACCTGTTCGAACGGCACATTCTGGATCTCGAAGCAGTCGATCCGGCGGAAGCCGCGACCCGCGTCGCCGACCTGACGCAGCATATCGAGACGTCCTTTGCTCTGACGGCGCGCCTGCAGCAGCTCAGCCTGTTGAATTACCTGAC
The DNA here is from genome assembly GCF_004791165.1 of Mesorhizobium sp. M8A.F.Ca.ET.218.01.1.1. Classification (GTDB taxonomy): domain Bacteria; phylum Pseudomonadota; class Alphaproteobacteria; order Rhizobiales; family Rhizobiaceae; genus Mesorhizobium. The sequence goes on from NZ_SRUZ01000006.1 coordinate 159,462, forward strand.
CTGAAAGCACTCTGAACCGGAACGTTAGAGCCAACGATGTACCAATTCTCCTACGCCGACGTCCAAAGCACCTCCGTCACGGACGCCAAGGACCGCGAGCGCGAGCTGCTGACCCGCTCGATCGACATGCTGTCGGCCGCGGCGGCGGCCGGCCGGGATTCGATGGAGGCCGTGGAGGCACTGAATTTCACCAATCGCGTCTGGACCGTCTTCGTCGAAGACCTTGGCTCCAGCGACAATGCGCTCCCCAAGGAATTGCGCGCCAACCTGATTTCCATCGGCCTGTGGCTGCTGCGCGAGGCGGAGGACATCCGCCAGGGCCGCACCGACAATTTCGAGGGGCTGATCGAAGTATCCCAGATCATCCGCGACGGCATTCAATGACCAACACGCTGAAGATATCACTGAAGCCCAACGAGAAGATCTACATCAACGGTGCGGTCATCCGCGTCGACCGCAAGGTCACCGTCGAGCTGATGAACGACGTGCAGTTCCTGCTCGAGAGCCACGTGATCCAGGCCGACGAGGCGTCGACGCCTTTGCGGCAGCTCTATTTCATCGTGCAGGTCATGCTGATGAATCCCGCTGGTGCCGATGAAGCGCGCGAGATGTTCCGCCACTCGCTGCCGCTGCTCATTGCAAGCTTCGAAGACGCCGAGATCGGCAACGCGCTGAAACAGGTCGACCGCATGGTCGGCGAGGATCACATCTACGAGGCCTTGAAGGCGATCCGTTCGCTTTATCCTCTCGAACGCCGCGCGCTTGGCGGCAATGACGACGTTCCGGGCGCCGCGCGCCCGCTGGCCGTGGGAGCACGATACCAATGACCGTGGACATGACGACTTCGATACCGGTTGGCGCCAACCAGACCACCACGCAGACCGCCAAGACCGCTGTCGACTACAACTCGTTCCTGAAACTTCTGATCGCCGAGATGAAGAACCAGGATCCGACCAAGCCGATGGATTCGACGCAGTACGTCGCCCAGCTCGCCACCTTCTCGCAGGTCGAGCAGTCGGTGCAGACCAACACCAAGCTCGACCAGATCATGCAGTCGTCGGCGCTGTCGCAGGCCGACGCTCTCATAGGCCGCAACATCACCTCGGCCGATGGCAAGACCACGGGCACGGTGGCGTCGGTGACGCTTGGCAGCAACGGACTGATCGCGGTGCTGCAGGATGGCACCACGGTCCCCGTCGGCGCGGGCGTATCGATCAAGCCGGCGAGCTAGGCCAACCGCCACATGAATGAGGCCGACGCTCTCGACATCGTCCAGTATGCGGTGTGGACGGTGCTGACCGCCTCCGCGCCGGTGGTGCTGGTCGCAATGGCGGTCGGCATCGGCATCGCGCTCATCCAGGCGCTGACGCAGGTCCAGGAGATCACCTTGACCTTCGTGCCCAAGATCGTTGCCATCATGCTGGTGGTGGCGCTTACGGGCCCCTTCATCGGCGGCCAGATATCGGCCTTCACCAATGTCATCTTCGAGCGCATCCAGAACGGTTTCTGATCTAGAACCTTCCGGGACGGTGCGGCTTCCATTCGGAATGCCCTGAAAGCGGTGGCCCGCTTGCGGTTGACCCGGTTCCGGCTAGATTGCCGTGTTGGCCACTCCCGGCCAGGCGATCGTTTTGTCCCAATGGCTTCTCGCAGAACCCCGGACCAGCCCAGACCGGCCGGCACGCCATGTGCGGCATAGCCGGCGTCTGGCGCAAACGCGGTCCGATCAGCGGCGGCGACATCGCCGACGTCACCCGCATGATGCAGGCGCTGGGCCATCGCGGGCCCGACGACCATGCCAGCTGGAACGACGGCCGGCTGGCGCTCGGTCACCGGCGGCTGTCGATCATCGATCTGTCCGCGCAGGCGCGCGAGCCCATGCTCACGGCCTGTGGCAAGGGCGTGCTGGTCTACAATGGCGAGGTCTACAATTATCGCTCACTGCGGGACGCGCTGGAGGCTGATGGCAGGCGGTTCCGGACGGTCTCGGATACAGAGGTGGTTCTCGAAGCGCTGCATCACTGGGGGCCGGACAAGGCGATCCCGATGTTCGACGGCATGTTCGCCATCGCCTATTTCGACGCGCGTGCCGGCGCCCTGTGGCTCGCGCGCGATCGTCTCGGCATCAAGCCGATGTCGGTGGCCGAGACGGGCGAGCGAATCCTGTTCGCCTCCGAGGACAAGGCGATCCTGGCCTGCGATGGCGTTGCACGGAGCGTGGATGCGCGCGAGATCACCTTGCGCCTTGCCTGGCAGAGCCGTGACTCCTGTTCCAGCCTGTTCCAGGGCATAGAGCGGCTGCCGCCGGCAGGCCTGTGGAAGATCAACGATGCCGGCATTGAGAAGCGCTGTTTCTGGCATGTCCTCGATGCGCTCGACCCCGCCCGCATCGTTGGCGATACGGCCAGCGACGCCGAGCACATGGCAACGCTGGAAGCGCTGATCAAGGACAGCGTCGAGCTCCATTGCATCGCCGATACCAGCTTGGCCGCGGCCTGCAGCGGCGGTGTCGATTCTGGTCTCGTCACCACGCTGGCCAAACGGTTCAGGCCGGAGATGACGGCCTATGTCGTCGATCCCGGCATTGGCCACAGCGAAGCCGATGACGCCGAGCGCACCGCCAGCCAAGCCCATGTGCCGCTGAACAGGGTGCCGGTCGACAAGGACCGGTTCCTCGACCTATGGCCGAAGACCATCTGGCATCTGGAAAGCGACGGTTGGCATGCAAGCCATGTCTGCCTGCTCGCGCTCGCCGAGCAGTGCCGGGCCGATGGCATCAAGGTGCTGCTGACCGGTGAAGGCGCCGACGAACTCTTTGGCGGCTACGACTGGCAGGAAGCCAGCCTGAAATTGTGGCGGCCCTGGTCCTGGCCGAGGCGGCTGTTTCTTTCGAAGCGAAGCCTGACCCGCAAATTCGAGCGCCAGCGTCATGCCCCGTTCCGCACATCGATCGCGGGTGGCCATGCCTGGGATCGCAACGTCGTGCTCAGGGCGCTTTCGCCGGAATTGAATTTCCTTCAGGCGAAGATTTTCGACCGGCTCGAGCCGGTGACGCCGCTTGGCGACCGCGCCTTCCTCGGATGCTGCCTTCACGACATGTATTCGCATCTGCAGGATCTGCTGAACCGGCATGACCGGCTCAGCATGGCGGCCTCGGTTGAGCTCAGGGTGCCGTTCCTCGAGAACCGGCTGATCGACTTCGCGATCCATCTGCCTCGGCGACACAAATACCGCCAGAAGCAAGGAAAATGGCTTTTGAAGAAAGTCGCGGAAAAACACATTCCACTTCAGAACGTGAGGGCCAGGAAGAACGGTTTCCAGGTATCGGCGAACTTCACAGCCGGCACCGAGTCCCTGTTGCATGGCGGCTTTCTGCGCGATGCGATGAAGTGGCCGGCATCTTCGGTCGCGGACCTGATCGACCTCGCCAGGCGCGATCAGGCCTCGAGGCTTCGGCTGGTGGGAATGGAGCTTTTCCTTCGTCTCCATGCCGGCGGCCAATCCACCGGCCACCTGACCGAGGCACTGCACGCGGCCGTCGCCGAGGCGCGCTGAAACGTCAGAGGCGTGTGGCCCTTCGCTATCCCCTTGTTGGACCATGATCTTCCCCGCAAGGCATTCGCGCTTTGCGCCGCGATGCCATAGTTTCGGCAAATCATGCGGGGAAACGGATCACCGCAAGGATCAGCGCGCCGTGGCAGGAACCCACCGATGATTGACGAAAAGCCGGATAGCGAAAGCGTCTCGGCGCTGGCGCCGTTCCGGCACGGCATCTTCCGCGCCGTATGGGGCGCAAGTCTCGTCTCCAATTTCGGCGGCTTGATCCAGGGCGTCGGCGCCGCCTGGATGATGACCACCATCGCCACCTCGCCCTATCAGGTCGCCCTGGTCCAGGCCTCGACCACCTTGCCGATCATGCTGTTCGCGCTTGTCGCCGGCGCCATCGCCGACAGCTTCGACCGCCGCAAGGTGATGCTGGTCGCCCAGACCTTCATGCTGGTCGTTTCGGTGCTTCTGACCGCGTTCACCTATCTGGACCTGATCACGCCGTGGACGCTGCTGGCCTTTACCTTCCTGATCGACAGCGGCACGGCGCTCAACAGCCCGTCATGGCAGGCCTCCGTCGGCGACATCGTTCCGCGCAACAAGGTGCCTGCCGCCGTGGCGCTGAATTCCATGGGGTTCAACCTGACCCGCAGCGTCGGCCCGGCGATCGGCGGCATCATCGTCGCGGCCGCCGGCGCGGCCGCCGCCTTCGCGGCGAACGCGGTGAGCTATATCGGCCTCATCGTCGTGCTGGCACGCTGGAAACCGGATCTACCGGTCTCGACCTTGCCGCGCGAGTCATTGGGGGCCGCCATGGGCGCCGGCCTGCGTTACGTCGCCATGTCGCCCAACATCGGCAAGGTGCTGGTCAGGGGCGCGGCCTTTGGCTTCAGCGCCGGCGCGGTGCTGGCGCTGCTGCCGCTGGTGGCGCGCGACGTCGTCAAGGGCGACGCGCTGACCTACGGCATCATGCTGGGCGCCTTCGGCATCGGTGCCGTCGGCGGCGCGCTGATCAGCGTGCGGCTGCGGCAGTTGCTCTCCAGCGAGACGATGGTGCGCTGTGCCTTCGCCGGCTTCGCTGCCTGCGCCTTCAACGCCGCCATCAGCCAGCATGCCTGGCAGACCTCGCTCGGCCTGCTGGTCGGCGGTGCCTGCTGGGTGATCGCGCTGTCCCATTTCAACGTCACCGTGCAGATGGCGACACCGCGCTGGGTGGTCGGCCGGGTCCTGTCTGTCTACCAGACCGCCACCTTCGGCGGCATCGCGCTGGGCAGCTGGATCTGGGGTGTCGTTGCCGATGCGCATGGCGCCGAGACGGCGCTGATCGCCGCGGCCATCGCCATGCTGGCCGGCGGCGCCATCGGCCTCGTGCTGCCGCTGCCGCAGCAGCAGGTGCTCAACCTCGACCCACTCAACCGCTTCAAGGAACCGCACCTCGCGCTCGACCTCAAGCCGCGCAGCGGCCCGATCGCCATCATGATCGAATATGTGATCCGGCGCGAGGACGAGGCGGAATTCCTCGCCACCATGGCCGAGCGCGGCCGCATCCGCCGCCGTGACGGCGCCCGCAACTGGACGCTGGCGCGCGATCTCGAAAATCCGTCGATCTGGATCGAGCATTACCACACGCCGACCTGGCTCGAATATGTCAGGCATAACGGCCGCATCACCCATGCCGATGCCATGGTCGGCGAACGCTTGCGGGCGCTGCACTCGGGCGACGAGCCGCCGCGCGTGCGCCGCGTCATCGAGCGCCCGACGACAGCCGGCACGGCTCTGGTGCCGGCCAAGGGACCGATCGAGCACTGACAGTGGTTCTATGACGATCTGAAACGTTTTCTTCAGGGGCAAGTGAAACAATCTGTGACGCCATGCGTGATCGCCTCAGGTCGACGCCAGCTCTAAATGCAAGTATTCGAGACACCGAGGTTGAGGAATCGCAATGAGCGTCGTTTACACGATTGGATACGAAGGGACGGACATTGAACGGTTTGTCGCAACTTTAAAAGCGGTGGGCATAGAGCGTCTGGCAGACGTCCGCGCGGTTGCGCTCTCCCGCAAGAAGGGATTCTCTAAGAAGGCTTTATCGACTCGGCTCGAAGCAGAGGGCATCGAATATTTGCACTTCATTGATCTCGGCGATCCAAAACCCGGAAGGGACGCCGCCCGCGCGGGATTTTTTGACAAATTCCGTGCTATATACTCAGCACACCTTGATTCTGACGATGCTCAATCGTCCCTCAGGGAGCTAGTGGTCGTGGCGGGGGAAAAGCCTACGTGCCTGCTATGCTTCGAACGCGATCCGGTGACCTGTCATAGGTCCATCGTCGCGGGGGCCATGACGGAGTCGGCGGAGTTCGAGGTCTGCGATCTTTATGGAGACAGCCCCGAACGCTATGTCCGGAACGCCCCAAGAATGCCGCGTTACCATCCTCGTGAAGGCGTTGCCGCAGCCTAGCAAGCTGTATGGTGAGACTGTTTGCTGCGCAGGTGTAACGCCCGACGGGAAATGGAAGCGCCTCTACCCCATTCGGTTTCGACACCTTTCCGGCAAAACTAGTTTCAAACGATGGGACCAAGTTCGATTTCGTTATTCCAAACCTCGCCGAGACAAGCGGGAGGAAAGCTGTCACGTCCATGAGGAGAGTATCGAGATACTTGGCGAGCTTTCGCGTAAAGAGCGATCCCGGGCATTTGATCCACTGATCCTCCCCTCCGTCGCCGAAGCCGCACGTCGCGGTCAATCTTTGGCACTGATCCGGCCAATTGACCCGAACTTCCAATGGAAACGAAAAACCGACGCTGCGATGGCAGAGGAGCGTGAAGCTTACGCGAAAGCTGCACGTCAAGGATCGTTACTCGACAGGGAATTGGAGGCGTTGGAACCCACCCCATACGAGTTCAGGTTCAGGTTCCGCGACGATGAGGCTGAGCACACCTATGTGGATGGTGATTGGGAAGCACATGCAATGTTCTACAACGGTATCCGCAGCGGTAAGTCTGAAGCAGATGTGCTCGAATGGATGAATCGTACATTTAACGTTGAATACCCTGCAAGGGGTATGGCTTTTGCCGTGGGAAACCAAGCGAAGCGTCCGCAAACATGGCAGCTTCTCGGAGTACTTCGGCTTGACGAGCTTTCGGGGGCCGAGAAAGCCCAAGGAAGTTTGTTCTGAAACCCTGTCCCAGTTTTCGCAAGTACGTAAAGCTAAACCCTGAAGGACGCAGGATGACCAAACTTCCTCTACCACGGCTTCGTCGAGTTCCAGAGGCTTTCAAAAAAGAATTGGAGGAATATCGGAACGCTCACCCAACGCCTAGGTCACCATGTATAGATCAGACTGAAGCCGAGATCGAAGCCTATTACCGCACCGCGCTCCTGGGTATGAGCGCCGTCGTCCGAAACACGCAAGGCCACGGTCTCCTTTATCACGTTGCTGAAATCGAGGGGACCAATCCAGCCCGAGGGCGCGTTTACGTGAAAGGTCACGGAGCGTTCTACATGAAGCACGGCAAGAACTGTTATCATCCTAAGGGGCAGATCAGCTTGATAGTGCCAACCCAGCTGGTGCTTCAATGGACACAGGAGCATCCCAAAGGTGAGATGGGATATACAATCTTCAGGTAACGATTCATCCGAGTGCCATCCACAGGCCCGCGCCTTTATCCCTCCCCCGACAGGTCCCGGCGCGCCTTTTCGAGTTCCTCGGCATAGCGCCGCATCAAATGGCCCTCGGTCAGCAGACCGAGCACGATGTGGTCGGCGAAATCCTCGACCACGGCCAGTTCCTCGGCGCCGGCGCGCTGGAAGGTCTCGGCGGCGGCCTGCACGTTCATGCTCGGCACCAGCACGGCATCCTTGTACTGGGCAAGATCGCGCACGGTCGCCTCGCCTCCGGAAGGATCGCTGTGCAGTTCGGCCACGATCAGCACGCCGACATACTCATCCCCCGGATCGACGGCGATTACGCGCTGGGCCGACCCCAGCGGGAATTCCTTGCGGAAGGCGGCCAGCGTCGTCGACGCATCGATGGTCTTGATATCCTTGCGCATCATCGAGCCGACGGTCAGGCTGCGCATCCAGCCGACATCGTGGGCGCTGCGGATCGTCTCGCCGCGCAGGTGGAAGCGCCAGGTGGAGAACGAATAGCCGAAGGTCTCGCGCACCAGGATCGCCGCCATGATCGAGGCGGCCAGCACCACGCCGGTGAGCGTCAGGTCGCGTGTCGATTCCAGCGCCAGAAAGGTCATGGTCAGCGGACCGCCGACGACACCGACGGCAAGCGACGTCATGCCGACGACGGCGGCGACGGAGGGGTCGATGCCAGTGGCCGGCGAGACGAGCGCCATGACACCGGCAAACGCCTTGCCGAGCAGCGCGCCGAGGAACAGCGAGGCGAAGAACAATCCGCCGCGAAAGCCCGAGCCAAGCGAGATGGCCGACGCCGCCAGTTTCAGCACGAAGACGCTCGCCACCACCGCCAGCCCGTAATTCATGGCGAACTCGCGATGCAGCGCGCCGTGGCCGCTGGACAGGACCTGCGGCGTGATCAGCCCCAGGAGCCCGACCAGGACACCGCCGATGACGGGGCGCAGCGAGGCATCGACCGACAGCCTGTTGAAACCGCGTTCGATCAGCGTGACCAGTTGCATGATGGCGATCGAGGCCGCCCCGCCAAGCAGGCCGAGCAGCAGGAACGGCACATATTGGCTGGCGGTGAGTTGCGGCAACCCTGAGAGCTCGAGCGGAAACGGCACGCCGCCGAACACTTCCGCCGTCAGCGAGGCGGAGATCGCCGCGGTCATGACCGGCGCGACATTGGCGACCGAGTAGATGCCGATGACCAGTTCGAAACCGTAGAAGGCGCCGGTCAGCGGCGCATCGAAGGCGGCGGCTATGGCGCCGGCGGCGCCGCAGCCGACCAGGATGCGGACATCGTTGCGGCGCAACCGGAAGGCGCGCGCCAGCCGCGAGGCGACGCCGGAGCCGACCTGCGTATAGCCGGCCTCCAGGCCGACCGAAGCGCCGAAGCCGCTGGAAATCATCGTCTGGACGACGATGATGAAGGTATCGGTCAGTGACATGCGCCCGCCATAGAGCGCGTTGGCCTCGATCGGGTCGACCGGCGTGCGGAATTTCCGAAGCCTGAGCCAGACCACCGATATCCCGAGCAGGATGCCGCCGATCGCCGGGATCAGTGCCTGCATCGGATCGGCAAGTGAGAACATGCCGGACAGCCGGCCGCCGGGCTGGACACCGAAAAGAAGCCCGTGCAGATCCTGCACGATCTGGCTCATCGCGGTGACCAGCATGCCTGCCATGACGCCGACAACGCCCGCCAGGATGACCACGGCAATGCCGCGCGCCTCCAGCAGAGGGATTGACCTCAGAAGCACCGCGCGCAGCCGGCGGGCGTAGACTTGGGGTTGGTTTCTGGAAAGCACGGGGCGGCTCGCCGATATCAAAGGCAAAGGAAGGCCCGCCTGATACGCCGGGCGGCACGTCGTGACAACCACAATGCCGACATCGAAGGCGCCAATATGGCCGCGATGCCGCCAGCCTTTCCAGCCCTGGATCGGAAAGCCACCGGCGCGGTGGTCAATCCGGGATCGTCAGCGGGCCGCAATCGTCGTCGGCAATGAAGGTCGCCAGCAGTTCGGCCGGCTCCGTCGTGCTGGCATTCTCGGCGAAGAGATGGATCGCCCCGGGCGGCTCGAACCATGTTTGTCCCTGCGCATAGGTGCCGACGGGGCCGCCCGCCAGTTGTGAACGCAGCGTACCCTTCAGCACGAAGGCGCTGACCGAGCCCGGATGCCGATGGCGGGGCGTATAAGCATTTGGAGGAAATGCGACGACGACCGTGGTGATCGACTTGCCCGGCACGTTGGGTAGCCTTTCACAGGAGACAGGCGTGACGACCGTCTTGGGCCGTGCGGCGGAGCTACCCTCGGCAGCGCCTTCCATGTTCATGTGCGTTTCCATGCCGACCGGCTCGACAGCCATCAAACCCGGACCGGTCCACTTGGCCGCCAGCGCGAACAGAACCGCGACGGCACTGACGGCGATCAGGGACTGGCCGGTCCGCAAACGAGCTTGATGGGTGATCATGTCGATGTCTCCGAGCGGATTGGTTCAGGCGGACAAGCGGAAATCGGCGCGCCAGCCGAGTTCCTCGACCGCCTTTCGCGTCGAGACGGCCTCATTGGGTTCCGCAATGTTGAAGATGCCTGGCGCGCCCTTGTCCAGTGCAAGCAGCGCCGCATAGGCAGCCGCATCGACATGCAGCGGCGACGCGCCGGCGGGCGTGTCCGCTCCTGTTCCGGGGCCGTAGAGCTGGCCATAGCGCAGGACGATGCCGGCGAATGGTGCATTGAGCACGGCCGTTTCGAGCGCGATGACCCCGCCGACGCTGATTCCGCGATTGCCGCTCGCGCCGCTATCCAGCGGATCGGCCTCGGCATGCGGCTCGGAGCCTGGCGCGAAGGCCCAGGCGATGCTTTGCGCCACCATGCGCCTGACGCCGGATGCGACGGCCGCGGCGACCAGATTGCGTGTGCCCTCCTCGCGGATGCGGGCGTTGCCCACGACAGCTTCGGCCATGCGGCTCGGGTCCAGGCCTGCCGGCAGGTCGGTCAATTGGTGGACGACGATGTCGGGGCGGGCAGCACGCATCGCCCGCGACAGTGCGTCGGCATCGAACACGTCCACAACCGCTGGCTCGACGCCAAGGGTCCCTAATTTGGCGGCTCTGTCGGCATTGCGCGTAGTGCCCGTCACCTGATGGCCGGCGGCCAGGAGTTGCGGGATCAGCCGCTGCCCGATGGCGCCCGAAGCGCCGGCGAGAAAAATCCGATAGGCCATCGTCATCGTCCTTGCTCTGCTATAATCTCAGGGTTCGAACAACATATAAGAGCTCTTATATCATGCGCAAGCCAGATCAACATGCCTCGGTTCCGGCTCCGGGCGAAGGCAAACGCGGCGAGCAAGGCTATCTCGGCTATCTCCTGCGGCAGGCCGCCGGGGCGCATCGGCTGAGGGTCGACCGGGCGCTGGCCGACCTCGGCGTGACGCAGCCGCAATTCGTCACGCTGACCATGCTGGCGGCCTATCCCGGCCTCTCCAACGCCGATCTTGCCCGGCTGGCGCTGCTCACCCCGCAAACGCTCAGCGTCATCGTCACCAATCTGGAGCGCGCCGGCTCGCTGCTGCGCAAGCCCCACGCCGTACATGGGCGCATCCAGCATATCGAGCTCAGCCCCAGTGGACAGGCGCTGCTGCGGCGATGCCGGGACCGTGTGCATGCGATCGAGACCGAACTGGCCACCGGTCTGTCGGCGTCGGAGGAACGAGCCGTCAGGCGGTGGCTGGTCGGCGTTGCCACCGCCGATACCGCCGAAACCTGATTGCTTGCTGGCGGCTGGCGAGGCGCCGGACCGTTCAGGTCGGCATGGGTTCGCCGGCCTCGTAGAGCACCAGATTGCGCTCGCCGATGCCGAGCCCCGGCCAGCTCGCGCGCCAGTCGGCGATGTGCGGCGAGCGGAAATGCGCATCGAGTACCGGCCGGTCGCGCCATACCTCGGTGACCCGGATCAAGCCGGGATCAAGCACATCCTGCGCGTAGGAATATTCAAGGCATCCGTCCTCGGCGCGGCTGGCGCGAACCATGCGCTCCATCACCGGCCTTGCCTCGTCGAGCCTGCCGGGCGGCAGGCGGATCGTACCGATGATCAGCAGCATGGATAGTCCTTCGCGAGAGAGTCGATCCGGCCACTCTCCCACCCTCGCGCAAGCTTGGCCAGCTACCCTCGCCGGGCTGTCGCATGCTCGGCAGCGCTATGGGTTCGAGGACGAGAATGGCGATCAGCGAAAGCATCCAGCCCGGCGCGGTGGCCAAGAACGGCCGCGACATCTTCTTCGCGCTCGGCATCGTCATCATCCTGGCCGTGCTGTTCCTGCCGATCCCGGCCTTTCTCATCGACATCGGGCTGGCCTTCTCGATCGCGCTTTCGGTGCTGATCCTGATGGTGGCGCTGTGGATCCAGCGGCCGCTCGATTTCTCCTCGTTCCCGACCGTGCTGCTCATCGCCACCATGCTGCGCCTGTCGCTCAACATCGCCACCACGCGCATGATCCTGTCGCATGGCAATGAGGGCACGCACGCCGCCGGCTATGTCATCGCCGGCTTCTCCAAGCTGGTCATGGCCAGCGACTTCGTCATCGGCCTCATCGTCTTCATGATCCTGATCGTGGTGAACTTCATCGTCATCACCAAGGGTGCCACCCGTATTGCCGAGGTGGGCGCCCGCTTCACCCTCGACGCCATCCCCGGCAAGCAGATGTCGATCGACGCCGATCTCTCCGCCGGCATGATCGACGACAAGACCGCGCAGCTGCGCCGCCGCGAACTGGAAGAGGAATCCTCCTTCTTCGGCTCGATGGACGGTGCCTCGAAATTCGTGCGCGGCGACGCCATTGCCGGCCTCATCATCACCGCCATCAACATCGTCGGCGGCATCGCCATCGGCTACATCAGGCACGGCATGGGCATGGGCGAGGCCGCCGACGTGTTCATCAAGCTGTCGGTTGGCGATGGTCTCGTCACCCAGATCCCGGCGCTGATCGTCTCGCTCGCCGCCGGCCTCTTGGTTTCCAAGGGCGGCACGCGCGGCTCCACAAACCAGGCCGTGTTCGGCCAACTCGGTGCCCATCCGCGCGCGCTCTATGTGGCGGCGGCGCTGCTGGTTCTGCTCGGCCTGATGCCCGGCCTGCCACTGTTCCCGTTCTTCGCGCTGGCCGCCGGCATGGCTGGCCTCGGCTATGTCATTCCGATGCGCCACAACCGCGCGGTCGCCGAGGCCGAGGCATTGAAGAGCCAGGAGAAGGCGACCAAGGCCGAGGAAGAAAAGAACTCGGTCAAGGCCTCGCTCGCCACCGCCGAGATCGAACTCCTGATCGGCAAGCAGCTTTCGACCCGGCTCCTGGTTTCGCATCAGGAACTGGTCTTCCGCATGTCCAAGATGCGCAAGAAATTCGCGCAGCAATACGGCTTCGTCGTTCCGGAAGTCCGTGTCGCCGACGACTTCGCAATCCCGCCGAAAAGTTACCAGATCAAGGTGCACGGCACCGTGGTTGCCGAATATTCGATGCGCGTCGGCGAGATCATGGTGCTGCTCGGCAACCGCGACATACCCGAAATCCCCGGCGAGGAAATTCGCGAGCCAGCCTTCGGCATGCGCGCCTATTCCGTCATGGAAACCTTCGCCGAGGACCTGAAGCGCGAGAACTTCACCTTCGCCGACAACATGTCGGTGCTGCTCACCCATCTCTCGGAAGTCATCCGCAACAACCTGCCGCAGCTGCTCTCCTACAAGGACATGAAGGCGTTGCTCGAACGCCAGGACCAGGAATACCGCAAGCTCGCCGACGAGATCTGCACCACCCACATCTCCTATCCCGGCCTGCAGGCGGTGCTGAAGCTTTTGCTTGCCGAACGCGTCTCGATCCGCAATCTGCATTTGATCATCGAGGCCATCGCCGAGATCGCGCCGCATGTGCGCCGCACCGAGCAGATCGTCGAACATGTGCGCATCCGGATGGCCCAGCAGATCTGCGGCGACCTGTCGGAAGGCGGCGTGCTCAAGGTGCTGCGCCTCGGCAACCGCTGGGATCTTGCCTTCCACCAGAGCCTCAAGCGCGACGCCAAGGGCGAGGTGCGCGAGTTCGACATCGATCCGCGCCAGTTGGAGGAGTTCGGCCAGGACGCCACCAAGGCGATCAAGAAACACCTGGAAGCCGGCGAGCGCTTCGTGCTGGTCACCGCGCCCGACGCGCGCCCCTATGTACGCATGATCATCGAGCGCCTGTTCACCACGCTGCCGGTGCTCTCCCACGTCGAAATCGCCAAGGGCGTCGAGATCAGGGTGCTCGGGACCATATCGTGAGCGTTCTCTCGCAGGCCGTCGTCATCGCGGCGTTCCTCGCCTTCTGCCGCATCGGCGCCTGCTTCATGCTGATGCCGGGCCTGTCCAGCGCCCGCGTGCCCGTCCAGGTCAGGCTGTTCGTGGCGGTCGCCGCCACCGGCGGCCTGCTCGCCTTCCTGTGGGACAAGATCTTTCCCTTCGTCGATCCGCGTCCGCAGGTCCTGGTGCCGATGATCATTTCGGAACTGCTGGTCGGCGGGCTGATCGGCGCCATGACCAGGCTCTACATGGAAGCGCTGCGCTTCATGGGCTCGGCTATCGCCATGCTGATCGGCTATGGCGGCTCCGGCGGACCGGCGATCGAGGAGCCGGAGCCGCAGGCGGCGCTCGCCGCCATCATTTCGTTCTCGGCGCTGCTGATGCTGTTCGTCTTCGACTTCGATCACGAGATCGTCCGTGCCCTGGTGACGTCCTACACGGTCGCGCCGGTCAACGTCTTCTTCAACCCGCAGGCAGCGCTGGTCGACATCACCGACACCGTGTCGGACACGTTCTTCCTGGTCATCCGCCTCGGCAGCCCCTTCGTCGCCTATGCCATTCTCGTCAACCTGACGATCGGCTTCGTCAACAAGCTGACGCCGCAGATCCCGATCTATTTCATTTCCCAGCCCTTCGTCATCGCCGGCGGCATGCTGATCTTCTATTTCGCCGTCGGCACCATGCTGTCGCTGTTCGTCGACGGCTTCGTCGACCTCACACTGGCGAGGTGACATGAGCACGCGCAAGGATCGCTTGAAGAAACTGGTCAAGGTGCAGGCGCAGCTGAAGGCCCTGCACGAGACCCGCCACGCCACCTTCGTCGCCGCGGCAAACGCCGCCGAGACCGAGGCCCGTGAATTGATCGGCCATTTCGACCAGGACAATTCCCTCTCCGGCCTGTTCCCCGATCTCTATCATCGCCGCATCGCCCAGGCTGTCGTGCGCCAGGAGGAGAGCCTGGAAAGCGCCAGACAGGAAGCCGGCCTCATCGCCGCGGCAAGCGCCCGCACCAACATGGTCGAGCGCGCCTACAAGGACGTACGCAACCGCGACGAGCGCGAGAGATCAGACCGCGAGCGGCTCGATTTGATCGCGCAGAAGCGTGGCGAGGAGTAGCGTCGAACATCATGCTGGCCTACTCCAAGTTGACTGATTGATGGCACGACGTGAATGACCGTTTGCGCCGATGTCAGTAGCAGAGGGCGACTCCGCGATCGACCATAAACAGACCTACGGCGTCCGGACGCATAAGTTGCACAGAAACGGCTGCTGGGAACCCTAATGCTACCGGAACCAGGAGGGAACTGGCTGGTAGCCAAAAGACTCTCAATTTGCAGCTGCTTTACTTCCCGAGGCCACCCCTTTGAACACGGACAACGAATCTACTTGATCAAGCATTGAGCACATCTTGTTAGGAGAATCGAAATCAAAGCCCATACACTTCACATCAGCAGCACATGCCAATACGCAGTCAGCATATGTGCTGGTGATGTTCGAGTATGAATTGCCTACTACGACAGTGTTTTTGTAGAAAACGAGACTAGAGTATTGAACTTTGTTCGCCACGGCCTGCTTGACGGCCACAGCAGCATCGGGAGCTCTCACTAAGACCGATGCGTCTCCTTTCATGAAACATGCGGAATGTTTCTTGTCATAGGTGATTGCCTGACACCGGTTGTCGCCCTCGCATTGGATTTGGCATTGCTCGAATGAGACATTCCAAACAGGCATGCTCGGGAGGTCGAAGCCCATTGCATCCCAGCCATCCTGAACAACGAGCTTCTGGGCTTCCTCGGCACGGCCAGGGGGCATATCATAGTCATTGCCGCTGAACGTCCTGTTGTCGAGCCACGCACATTTCGATGCGAGTTCCAGAGCCGATGCATCATTCAGGCCGATGGATGCAAGTGTAGCCAAGGGCGCCGCGGGCGCTTGGGGGCGATCAGTAGGGGAGGGTCGGTTTGCTAAGTCTACGTTTACATCGACGCCATTTACTATGCGACGTGTGTAGCACCATGCACGATCCCATGTCGGGTCGTTCTCGTCGCTAAAATGGTGGCCAGAAACCAATGACCAGTGCGAACCTCCCCAGTCTATTTCCCGCGTGAGGAACTTGTTGAAGTCTTCAGTCACGATGTCAGGTTTAGGAGCCGGCGGGGGCGAGGCAACCTCCGACCTAGGGGCTGGTTCAGGGATGGGAATCGTTGTCCGTTCCGTCTTGCCCTCCGAGACTGTCTCTTTGGGCGCAATGTTATCGGTTCCCTTATGATTCTGAATGGTATCTACGGTTGGTGAAAGTCTGAACTCACGCCCGAAAAATAACGCCGCTCCATAGCCGATGCCGACGGCGGCGACCGCTACTGCAGCCCCCGTCATCATCCTGCGGAAGGCATTTGCCCGTGCTATCTTGTCATAGGCAGCTGCCTCAGCCTGCAGAGTCGGGATAGCCGCCTGCTTCACGACTAAGTCAACGGCTCGCTCGAGAAGCTCCGTATTATGCCTGACCAGCACTGTTGCGACCACCTTTAGCGGCCACTTTGACGAGATCGACGACCTCTGGTGGCAAATCCTCGTTTAGCGCCTTTCGCAGGGCATCCGGATCGTCGGTGAGGATGGGTACATAGAGAATTTCCTTCACCACCTTTTCAACAGGAACCTCAACGCGTTTCTCGACCTCCCTGTCGACAGAAACTTCAAAGGGCACTTTGATCGTACGAACCCGGCGCCATCGCCACCGTAAGAGCAATCGTCGAACCAGACGCGACAGCGGGCTCTCAGTACGACTTTCGGCTTGTGCAGCGATACGCTGCAAACCAAGAGCCACCATGGCAGTGATTGGGCCGGCCAATCCTGCAATCACGGCGAGGGAGCCGAACCAGATTGCAGAGACTCTCCCCGCTTGAGGCTCACTCACTTCTTCCGGCTTTTCGCCGTACCAGCGGGCTGCGATTCGTCGAATCTGGTCTGTCCTGGCGAGCGGGATGCGCTTCTTCTCAAGTTCGCTCAACTGCTTTGCTATCTCGTCTCGCCGCGCTTGATTGGCAGCTAGGGTACTAGCTTTCGAAGCTTCCGCCGTCTGTGCCGCTGACAGTGTCTCCCTCGCCTGATCGAGCCGGCGCTCCCAATCTGCAGTTATTGCATCAAGCGTCTTCTCAAGGTCGCTTCGTCGGCTCTGGAGCACCTGTCTCTGGTCTGCCGTCATCTTTGGGCTTTCAAGCCTCAAACGGTCGAAATCGCTTCGAGTACCCGCGATCTCTTGATCGACAGCCGCGATTTGCGATTCATACTTTGCCTCGATCTTAGCGCGAGGATTGGCAAGTTTCCCAATCTCGTCCTCCCAGCGCTTTGCCGAAGCTGTGTCGCCAGTTTCTCGGGCGTCTCTAATCCGCTCCACGTAACTGTCTCGTTGCCTTTCAAACTCCTCTACTGCTTGCTGAACTCGACCATCTCGCTCGGCAACTAGGTCCACTCGTCTTTGCTCTTTCTCCCGGACCTGTTCTCGTGCTCTGGACGCTTCTGGCGTTAGAGCAGTCGTCGCTAGAAGTTCGGTGTCGACGTCTGCGATACGGCTTTGAATTTCCTTCCGAGCCTTATCGGCAAGCGCGCTGATCTCTTCCAGATCCGCTCTGGCTTTGGCGGCCTGATCTGCTTGCTTTGCGAACTCGTCTGCAGCGTCAAGCTTCGCATTCTCTCTGGTGAGCGAATCGATGCCGTCGGCGAGTTCTTCATATTGCAATTCGCGGAGCGTGCCAGCGCGCTCCAGCCCCAACAAAACTGTCTCAAAAGTGATGCCTGCTAGAAGTAGGAGAAACACCAAGATCACAGGCTTCCACAGCCAGGACACGCTATATAAAAGTGTGGCGATTGGAATCTTCGTTAGCTCAGCGATGGAAACGATAAAAAACGGGGCACTGGCGAGAATAAGGTCCATCGCCGTGGCAGATTGACTTGCTTCGAAAGCTTGAAAGCCCAAAACAAGGCCTGTGGCTAATCCAATAATCGACGCTATGATCTCTAATGCCCATGCGCCACGATATGTCCACTGGCCATAGCTGGCCAGCTTTTGGCTCATACTTGCGTGCATCAGGCGCCCCGTCTCCCCAATATCCCCAAGCCATATTGTCATCTTGAATGAGCAATTGCATCAAAAAACACCGTCGACGCGGCTAATATCCGTGAAATCGAGAAACACCGTTACTTTCCGAGATAGCTATCGGATGTGCAACCCGACAGCCGCAGGTGCAAGTACATGCCACGGGATCTGCCAAAGACAATCGAGTATACCCGTCCCGTGAAAATTCGGTTTGACATGCAATCGTTTAGCAAAGCGTTTCGCTTGCAACTCGGCCGCCATCCTGATCCAACCTGCCGTTTCATCAGCAGTCGCCGAGACCATTGGGCCTCGTCGCAGGAGCATTTGCGCCGAGGCTCACAGAATAGCCTTGTGACTGAACTTGATGGCCAATGATGCCGATGGCCTGGTTGGTGGTAGGCTGAGTACCCTCCGCGTGCTCGGCGTGCTAAACTGATGCGCGAAAGATGGCCATAAACAAAGCGCACTTCTGGCGGCCAAGCTTACCGATGTTCCGAACGCGGCCTAGCGGACACCGCAATGGCACCTTCTGGACAGATCGTTCTAGAAACTGGACCGCGTGCTTTCAGCCTAAAGGCGACACCAGAACGTCTGCTCGGGAAGCGCCACTCGTAGCGCGAAGCAAACAACCGAACCACACTCCAGCATCTCCTCACCCTCCGCAAGCCTGCCACAAGCTTGTTGAGGCATGGTCCTGGCTAAGGAAACCCGGCAAAAGGCGGACTTTCTTGGCGATTTCTCCACCCAGCGACATCGTGATGGATGTCGCCCGAGCTGCCGATCCGATGGATATCGAGGCTGCCCGCGCCGCGCTGACCAAGCGCGCCGGCGGCGTCGCCGGCACGTTTTCGGTCGACACCGCGGCTTCTGTCGATGCCGGCTCGATCCTGTCACGCGCGACGGCCGACAAGGCCGCCGCCACGGCCGATCCTGCCAAGAAGTTCAAGAAGTTCGAGGCGATGGTCTTGCAGACCTTCATCCAGAACATGCTGCCCAAGGACACCGAGGGCGTCTACGGCACGGGTCTCGCCGGCGACATGTGGAAATCGCAGCTCGCCGAGCGCGTCGCCGACGTCATGGCCGATCGCGGCGGCATCGGCATCGCCAAGTCGCTGCTCGCCGACCACTACATGGACGGCAAGCGCAAGGTGCCGATCGGCCCGGTCTCGAATGGACCGGAAAAGACCGAAATCGACACGCAAACCCGTCTGTCCACCTCGCTCGTCCAGGAATTGCAGCGCAAGGCCGCCAGGTCGATGACCGGCGACGAGACAACCATAAAAACAGACATCAAGATCTAGACTGGGAAACACCATGGCCGACTCTTCCGAATTCACCGCCAACCTGCCAGCACGAGCGACCGCGCCGGACACACCGGCCCCGTTCGCTCGGCCTGGAAACCTTGCCGCCATCATCGGCCGCATCGAGGAGGTGGTCGAGGAAGAGACCGCCGGCATCCGCAGCGATACAAGCTATGACCTCAAGGCGTCGAACGCCCGCAAGAGCCGTTATCTCTACGAGCTCACCCGCGCCATGAAGGGCGGTAGCGAGGCCGAATTCCTCGAGCAGCATCGCGAGGGCCTGACCCGGCTGCGCCAGAAGCTGGCGAAGAACGAGGCCGCCATCCTGGCCCATCTGAGCGCCGTCAACGAGGTCGCCGGCCTGCTGCGCAGCGCCATCCAGCGCGCCGAGACCGACGGCACCTACTCCGCCGGCGAATTCGGCAGGCCGAAAGGGTAGAGCGCGGCGATGCCGGGCCCGGGTTCAAAATGATCAAGGTCATCGCCATAGCGGTCTGGATCTGCGCCGCCACGCTCGGCGCGGTGTTCTATTCGTTCCAGGCCGCCGGCGAACGCGGCGTCGGCGAGAAACCCAAGCCGATGCTGGGTGGGCTGGACTACGTCAAGACCGACGTCATTTCGGTGCCGCTGATCCACAATTCAAAGATCGACGGCTACTTCCTGGCCAAGCTCGTCTATACCGTCGAGCCGGAGCAGATAAAGAAGCTGTCGATCCCGGCCGAGGCGCTGATTACAGACGAGGTCTACAGCTATCTCTACGCCCATCCCCAGATCGACTTCACCAAGAAGGCGACGGTCGACCTCGATGCCTTTCGCGCCGCCATCCGCGACACGATCAACACACGTGTCGGCGCAACCCTGGTGCATGAGGTCCTGATCGATCAGGTCAATTTCCTGAGCAAGGATGAGATCCGCGACAACTGGCTGCGCCGGCGGCAGGATGCCAGCACCCCCGCGACCGAGACGCCTAAGCCGGTCAGCGCGCATTGAGCCATCGGCCGTCGGGCCGGCGCCAGCGGTCCCGATAGCAGTCGGCGCCGGGGCCGATGCCCGCAATTTGCGTTGACGTAAACGTCAATCCAAAGCTATATGCGGCAGCGATTGTAATCGCCTCAGAGGCATGGGCTTCGGCCGGACCGAAATGCCCTGCGCGACAGAATGCAACCAGACAGGAGAACAGCGTGAGCGTTCAGGAGATTGCCGAGAAGATCAAGTCGCGCGTGGCCAGCAGCGGGTTCGATCGTTCCGTGAAATTCGACACCGGCAGCGACGGCGTCATCGTCATCGACGGCGCAACCGTCTCGACCACGGACGCCCCTGCCGACTGCACCATCAAGCTCTCGCTCGACGATCTGGATTCGCTGATCGCGGGAGACCTGAATCCGACCATGGCCTTCATGACCGGCAAGATAAAGGTCGAAGGCGACATGACCGTCGCCATGGCGCTGAGCCAGTTGATCGGCTGAACGGACGTAGCCGCCAGAGGCGGCTTTGAGATGACAAAACGCCGCCTTTTCAGGCGGCGTTTTGTTTTGAAGGGCAGTCGCGCTTAAGCCTCGCGCGCCAGGATCGGCGCCTGTGCCTTAAGCTTGCGGCCGGACGCCTTCAGCGTGCCCTCGGCGCCATCAAGCCCGCCCTCCACCAGTTCCAGCGCCAGCAGGCGGTGCCGCTCGTAAGGTCCCGGCATGGCGAGCGCGCCCGTCCTGGCGGCCGAAAAGCCGAAGCGGCCATAGTAGGGCTCGTCGCCGACCAGCAGGATCGCCGCATGGCCGAGGCGCGCGGCTTCCGCGATGGCATGCCGCATCAGCGCCGAACCGATGCCGGCACTCTTGAGCGAGGGGTCGACGGCGAGCGGGCCAAGCAGCAGCGCCGACGAACCGCCCTCGCCCAAGGTGACATCCCATAGCCGCACCGTGCCGGCCACGCCGCCCGAGGCATCGCGCGCGACGAAGGCAAGACCCTCCGAGGGCCGACGGCCACGCCGCAGCTTTTCCGACGATTTGGTCTTGCGCTTCGGCCCCATGGCGCGATCGAGCAAGGCTTCGCGCGCCGCCACGTCGGCAACGGTTTCGGCGACCACGGCGAAGGCCGGCGCATGAGCTACGATTTCAACTGACATTTCCATTTCCGCGATCCCTTCACGAGCGGAGATCTGTTCCACAGGCGAGCCCAAGCGGGCGACGGGCGCCCACCTGGGATGATCTGATCGGTTCTTTCGAACCGTCAGATCACGTAGGATCGGAGAGGCTCGAAGCCGTTGAAGGCGACCGCCGAATAGGTGGTCGTGTAGGCGCCGGTGCCTTCGATCAGCACCTCGTCGCCGATGGTCAGCGACAAAGGCAGCGGATACGGCGTCTTCTCGTACATCACGTCGGCCGAATCGCAGGTCGGGCCGGCGAGCACGCAAGGCGCGGTCTCGGTGCCGTCATGCGCGGTGACGATCGGGTAGCGGATCGCCTCGTCCATCGTCTCGGCTAGGCCGCCGAACTTGCCAATGTCGAGGAACACCCAGCGTACATTGTCGTTGTCGGCCTTCTTCGAGATCAGCACGACTTCCGACTTGATGACGCCGGCATTGCCGACCATGCCGCGGCCCGGCTCGATGATCGTCTCGGGAATGGCGTTGCCGAAATGCTTGCGCAGCGCCGAGAAGATCGCCTGGCCATAGGCCTGCGCCGCCGGCACGTCACGCAAATAGCGGGTCGGGAAGCCGCCGCCCATATTGACCATCTTGAGCACGATGCCTTCCTCGGCGAGCGTCGCGAACACCTTCTTGGCGTCGGCCAGCGCACGGTCCCATGCGGTCAGGTCGGTCTGCTGCGAGCCGACATGGAACGACACGCCATAGGCGTCGAGGCCGAGGCCCTTGGCATGGCGCAGCACATCGACGGCCATGGCCGGCACGCAGCCGAACTTGCGCGACAGCGGCCATTCGGCGCCTTCGCCATCGGTCAAAACGCGGCAGAAGACGCGTGCGCCGGGAGCGACGCGGGCGATCTTCTCGACCTCCTCGACGCAATCGACCGCGAACAGCTTGATGCCGAGCTGGTAGGCGCGTGCGATGTCACGCTCCTTCTTGATGGTGTTGCCGAAGGAGATGCGGTCCGCCGGCGCACCGGCGTCCATCGCCATCTCGACTTCGGCAACGGAAGCGGTGTCGAAGGACGAGCCCATCGCAGCAAGCAGGCGCAGGATTTCCGGCGCCGGGTTTGCTTTCACCGCATAGTAGATCTTGGAATCGGGCAGCGCCTTCTCGAAGGCGCGGAAATTGTCGCGCACGACATCGAGGTCGACGACGAGGCAGGGGCCGGACGGACGTCGGGTGGCGAGGAAGTCGAGAATGCGCTGGGTGGCCATCGGGTTTCTCCATCGCGCCTTTCGGCGCGCACAAGGGTGCGGGCGCGGGCTGTCGGCCTCGCGAACACGCGGTCAAACAAAGGCGGGACGGAAAATCCATGGAACCAGCCGGTGGAGACCCCGGAACCATGAAACGCCGTCTCGCGGCGATGAACCTTGGCCTTGCCCGGCTTCGGTTCGCTTTGTCTGCCTTGGCTTGGATTGGGAGAACCCCGTTCCGCACTGCCGGCAATGAAGGTGTGCCTCTTCAGTAACCCCGGTCTTTGGACAACCGGCAGAGAACCAGAAAGGCCCGCACCGTCGTTGCTTCAAGGTGTCCTCGGTCTGGCGGTTGGCCGCTAAACCGACTGGAGGGGTTGGCTCCAGTTACCTTACCGATTTCCCTCACCATTCGAGGATCGGCGGACACCCACAGGCACGTGCGACTTTGGGCAAGCGCGATATAAGAGCGAAGTATTTCACAATCAATAAAAATCGTATCCCAGGTTGTAAAATTTCTGGCATCGAACAATGTTGGCGCAACCGTATCCGGATATCGAACGATGACAGGCACACACGGCCCCTTCAACGCCTTTCTCGATCTCCGCCAGATGCCGGTGGCGCATGCCGAGCTTGGGCCGCTGGCCGGGCTGCGGCTGGCGGTCAAGGACATTTACGACGTCGCCGGCTACCGCACCGGTTGCGGCAATTTGCAGAAATTCGCCGGAGGCCACGCCGCTTCGCGCACGGCAGGCGCCGTGCAGATGATTCTCGACGCGGGCGCGCGTTTCGTCGGCAAGACCCAGACCGACGAACTCGCCTTCGCTCTGTTCGGCCAGAACGCGCATTTTCCGTTTCCGGTGAACCCGGCGGCTCTCGACCGCGTCACCGGCGGTTCGTCTTCGGGGTCGGCCGCGGCGGTGGCGGGCAGGCTGGCCGACATCGCAACGGGGTCCGACACAGGTGGTTCGATCCGCGCGCCGGCGAGTTTCTGCGGGCTGATTGGCCTCCGCACCACGCATGGCCGCATTTCCCTCGACGGCACCATGCAGTTGGCGCCGAGTTTCGACACGTTCGGCTGGTTCGCCGACGACATCGAAACCTACGAGACCGTCGGCAAGCTGCTGCTTGGCCGCGATCCGCATCAACATTCCCTGGATCGGCCGCTGACGCTCGGCTGGCTGGACGAAATGATCGCCCGGCCGGCGCTCGCCGAATTTGCAGGAATGAAGGCGCTGGCGAGCGCGGTGTTCGGTACGCCGGCGACGCCGATGTCGCGCTTCAGCTCTTCTCCGGATGAACTCTACTGGTGCTTTCGCCGGCTGCAGGCCAGGGAGGCCTGGACGGTGCATGGCGAATGGATCACCAGCGGCGAGCGCGACCTTGGGCCTGGGGTCGAGGAGCGGTTCGGCTTCGGCCGTGCCGTGGACGACCGGACGGCACAGGCCGAAAAAGTGCGCCGGCTGACCTTTCGCGGTGAATTGAGCGCCCTGCTCGGCAAGGACGGTTTTCTTATTCTGCCGACGGTGCCGGGTCCGGCGCCTTATGTCGACAGCACACCCGAGCAGTTCCAGGCCTATCGCGAGCGCGCCTTGCACCTTCTGTGCCTGGCCGGGCTCTCCGGCTTTCCCCAAATCACCTTGCCGATCGGCTCGGTTGCCGGCGCACCGTTTGGACTTTCGCTGCTTGGCCCTTCCGGCAGCGACATTGCCCTGATACGGCTCGGCCGAAAACTTCTAATGCATGTCGCGCAAAAGTGACCTCGGTTTTGCGACGACGACATGCATCAAACAACACTCAAAGCGCGTCGCGTGAATTCGTTTCGACGCGACGCGCTTTGGACGCAGCACAAAGGGCCTGAATAATGGACACACTGACCCGCATGCGCGCCTTCATCGACGTCGTCGAGGCCGAGGGCTTTTCGGCGGCGGCGCGCAAGATCGGCCGCTCCAAGGCGCTGCTGTCGAAATATGTGCGCGAGCTGGAGGACGAACTCGGCGCGCTGCTCTTGAACCGCACGACGCGCCAGTTCTCGATGACGGAGGCCGGCCACACCTACTACCGTCGCGCCTCCGAGATCGTGCGCGAAGTCGACAGCCTGGCCGACGCCGTGCGCGAGTCCTCCGGCGATGTGCGCGGCCGCATCAAGCTGTCGGCGCCACGCACCTTCGCCGACGCGCCGATCGGCCAGTCGCTGATCGACTTTGCCAAGCAGTATCCCGACATCGTGCTCGACATCCAGCTCGACGACCGCTTCGTCGATCTCGTCGAGGAAGGCTTCGACCTCGCGGTGCGCATCTCGCGGCTGGAGAATTCGTCGCTGATCGCAAGGCGCCTGGCGCCGTTCTCGATCAAGCTCTGCGGTTCTCCCGAACTGATCGCCAAGCATGGCATGCCGACACGGCCGCAGGATCTCAGCCACATGCCCTGCATCGTCGACACCAATGGCCGCGGACTGAACAACTGGCCGTTCAAGGGCGACAATGGCGACCCGGTGAGCATTGCCGTGTCGGGCCCGATCGAGGTCAACAGCCCGATGGCGGCGCGCGCCGCGGCCCTGTCGGGTCTTGGATTTTGCATCCTGCCGGATTTCATCGCCGCGCCTGACCTCAAGAGCGGCCAATTGGTGGCGGTGCTCGACGACCGCATCCTATCGGGCGGCGGCATCTTCGCCGTCTACCCGCATCGCCGCTATCTGCCGGCGAAGGTGCGCGTTTTCGTCGACTTCCTGGTGCAGTGGTTCAGGACGCGTGAGAGCGCCTGACCTGCCTCAGGCCTCGAGGCGCGTCGCGCCGCGAAGCGCTTTGAGTTCTCGTTGCGTGCGTGCCGTTGTCCCTGAACCGCCGCGCACTTTTGGGTGACATGCGCCGACAGTCCCAATTTCGCCCCCTTTCTGGTAACCTTCGGCAACTCTTTCCGAAAGCCAAGGGAATCGCGACCGCGAATGTATTTGAAACGGCACGCAATCACGCTGGCTTCGGCCTTGGCGGCGACTTTCGCCGCGACGGGACCGGCCGAGGTGCATCCGCACGTCTTCGCCGAGGCACGCCTCGACGTGATCCTGGCCCCGGATCACCAAAGTGTGAAAGCGCTGCGCCATCTCTGGCGCTTCGACGATCTGTTTTCGAGTACGGTGATGATGGAGTTCGACAAGAACTCCGACCTGAAGCTTGACGACAAGGAGCTGAAGGAGGTCGCCGACACGGTCCACGCCTCGCTGGCCGAGTTCAATTACTTCCAGCTCGTCACGCAGGACGGCAAGGACGTGGCGATGACGCCGCCGCCCCACCTGATGGCCAATTTCGACAACGACCAGTTGATCATCCTGTTCGAGTCCGAGCCGAAGGCGCCGATCAAGCTGACCGGCAAGATCGACATCGGCGTCTATGATCCGACGTTCTACACCGCGATCGACTTCACCGAGGATTCCAACATCACGGTCGAGGGCCTGCCCTCGAACTGTGCCAGCAAGGTGGTCCGTCCTGATCCGGACGAAGCGATCAAGGAAAACCAGAAGACCCTGACGGATGCCTTCTTCAACGATCCGACAGGCACCGACATGAGCAAGATCTTCGCCACCAAGCTCGAACTGACCTGTCAGCCAGAAGGATGAACCCGGTGACGAAACCGTCCCTGCGTTTGGCATTCGGCCTGTTGGCCATCGCTTTTGCCACGATGCATTTCGCCAATGCCGCGCACGCCCAGAGTTCGCTCGGCATCGGCGTCAATGATGGCATGGCGCCCAGCACCGGTCCGTTCGCCCACATCCTGATGTGGATCAACCTCAGGCAGCAGGAATTCTATCGCGCGCTGGCGACGGCCATGAAGGCGATGCGCCAGGACAATAGCAAGCTCTGGGTGCTCATCGGCCTGTCCTTCGCCTATGGCATTTTCCACGCCGCCGGCCCCGGTCACGGCAAGGCGGTGATCTCCTCCTACATGGTGGCCAACGAAGTGGCGCTGAAGCGCGGCATCCTGTTGTCCTTCGTCTCGGCGCTGCTGCAGGGCCTGACGGCGATCCTGGTGATGCTGCTTGCCTATTTCGTCCTGCGCGGCACCACGATCTCGATGACCGATGCGGCCTGGTTCATGGAGATCATGAGCTTTGCCCTAGTCACCCTCTTCGGCGCCTGGCTTCTGTGGCGCAAGCTCGGCCCCGCCGTCCTGCACCTGTTTGGCAAGGGGCCGGCCTACAGCCTGTCGGCGGCCCATGCCGGCCATTCGCATGGGGCTCATTCCCATGGCCACTCGCATGCAGGCCATTCGCAGGCCGCCGGCCATTCGCATGCCGCTCATTCGCACGCGCTGCACGCGTATGACGATCACGACCATGTGCATGACCATTCACACGATCATCACGACCATGGCGCGCACGATCACGCGCATCATGACCATGCGATCGGCGAGGTCTGCGAAACTTGCGGCCATTCGCACGCGCCCGATCCGGCAATGCTGTCCGGTGACCGCTTCGACTGGCGCACCGCCTGGTCGGCGGTAGCGGCGGTCGGCATCCGCCCCTGCTCCGGTGCGTTGATCGTACTCAGCTTCGCGCTGCTGAACGGGCTCTGGCTCGGCGGCCTGCTGTCGGTGCTGGCGATGTCGATTGGAACCGCCATCACCGTCTCGGCGCTGGCGACGATGGCCGTGACCGCCAAGAACTGGGCGGTCTATTTCGCCGGCGACGGCCGCATGGGCAACCGCATCCACTCGATCGTCGAGATCGGCGGCGCGGCCTTCGTGTTCCTGTTTGGACTGCTGCTGCTGTCGGCGAGCCTGACAGGCGGCGTCTAGGCCTCCACCACGATCGAACGGGTGGCTGCGGACCTCTAACCAGGTACCTTGCCGCCCAGCTCATCCTCGATATGGGCGCGGATGATCTCGTCAAAGCTGGTTTCAGCGGCAAAGCCGAGCTCCCGAGAGCGTCGCGCCTCGAAGCGGGTCGGCCAGCCCTTGACGATCGCCCAGATCGTCTCGTCTGGCACCTCGCGGATCAGGCTCACCGCCTTGGCGCCGGCAACGCGCTGCAGCGCCTCGATCTGCTCGCCGACAGTGACGACGACGCCCGGCATCGTCAGATTGCGGCGCGGCCCGACGGCGCTGCCGTCGATCTCGGCCGCGTGGATCAGGAAATTCACCGCCGAGCGCGGGCTGGCATGGGTGTGCACGACCGAGCGCGGCACCGGCAGGATCGCCTCATGGCCGCTCAGCGGTTCGCGGATGATGCCGGAGAAGAAGCCGGAGGCCGCCTTGTTGGGCTTGCCGGGCCGCACGCAGATCGTCGGCAGCCGGATGCCGATGCCGTCGAAGAAGCCGCGCCTGGAATAGTCGGCCAGCAGTGCCTCGCTCATCTGCTTCTGAGTGCCGTAGGAGGTCAGCGGCGTCGGATGGAATTCATCGGGTATGACATCCGGGAACGGCGCGCCGAACACCGCGATCGACGAGGTGAAGACGACGCGCGGCGCGAATCCGCCCAGGCGGATGGCGTCGAACAGCGCGCGCGTGCCGTCGAGGTTGACGCGGTAGCCGAGGTCGAAATTCGCTTCCGCCTCACCCGACACGACGCCGGCGAGATGAAAGACGACATCGGGACGTGATGCGACCAGGCTCTCGGCGGCGCCTGCTTCGGCAAGGTCACCCGTGTGCAGTGCCACGCTGACGCCGTCCATGGCCGGCGCCTGCGGTGGCACGATGTCGTGCAGATCGAGCGCGGTGATCTTCTTGCCCCGCAGCGTGCCGTCCTTGGCCAGCCGGGCGATGAGCTTGCGGCCGACCATGCCCGCGGCGCCAGTGATCAGAATGCGCATGTCCGATATCCCTTACTTGTCCCGATTTTTGCGCTGGGTGCGCGCGCGCAGCCAGAACACCAAGAAAAACGCCAGCACGAAGACGGTGCCGAAGATACCCGCCAGCACGGTCGAAAAACTGCCGAGTGCCAACATCATGGTCGGCAGGTAGAAGGCGGCAATGCCGAACACAAGCATGATCCAGACCGCCGCGATGGCCGCATTGCGCGTGTCACGGTCCATCATGCCGCACCGGAGCGGGGGGCGTTGATCGGGCTGAGTTTCAAAGCTGGAGAACTCCTGAGGCAGGTCCGATCGAAGGTCATCGATCGGACCTAGTGATAGTGACCGTGATGCGCAGCCGCATCGTGCCCATGCTGATGCTCATGATCGTGGTCGTCACCATCGTCGGCGCACTGGCCGAATTCCGGTTCCACGGTGGCATGGCTGATGCCGTGTTCGCTGGCAAGCCGCTTCTTGATGGCGCTGACGGCCTGATGCGCATCGACGCCCTCGTTGAGGCACGCATGCAGCGTCGCCATGCTGCTTGTCCCGTCGATCGACCAGATATGCATATGGTGCACTTCGCGCACACCCTGGACCGTTGCCTGGATGTCCCCGGCGATCAGGTCGCGGTCGAGGCGCGGCGGTACGCCTTCGAGCAGGACGTGGGCGGCGGCACGCATCAGCGACCAGGCGGTGGACAGGATCAGCAACGAGACCAGCACGGACAAGATCGGGTCGATCGGCGTCCAGCCGGTCGCCAGGATGACCAGTGCCGCCACGATCGCGGCTGCCGAGCCGAGCAGATCGCCAAGCACATGCAGGATGGCGCCGCGCATGTTGAGGTTGTCTCGATCGCCGCCATGCAGCACCAGGAAGGAGCCTATGTTGACCAACAGGCCAAGGATCGCCACCACCAGCATCGGTCCACCCAGCACCGGCGCCGGTGTCTGCAGGCGATCCCAAGCCTCGTAGACGATCCACAGCGCGATGACGAAGATGGCGATGCCGTTGGTGTAGGCCACCAGCGTCTTGACCCGGCCGAAACCGTAGGTGAGCTGGCCGGTCGCCGGGCGGCTTGCCAGATGAAAGGCATACCAGGCCAGGCCGAGCGCGATGGCGTCGGCGAGCATGTGGCCGGCATCGGCCAGCAGCGCCAGTGACCCCGTAAACAGACCGCCGAGCGCCTCGGCGACCATGAAGCCGGCGGTAAGGCAGGCCGCGATCAGGACGCGCTTCTTGTCGGTCGAGCCATGCACATGGCCGGCGCCGTGATCCTGCCCGCCGTGATCGTGGGTATGCGACAAATGGCAAACTCCCGTTAGGCGCCGAATTCCGCGCGAAAATCCTCGAGCCGCCTCTTCTGCTGGCCGTCGCCATCGAAATTGGCCGGATCGAGCCAAGCTTCATAAGCCTTGCGCAGAGCCGGCCATTCCTTGTCGATGACCGAATACCACGCGGTGTCGCGGTTTTCACCCTTGACGATGAGATGCTGGCGGAAAATGCCCTCGAACTTGAAGCCGAACCGTTCCGCCGCGCGCTTCGACGGCTCGTTGCGGTTGTTGCACTTCCATTCGTAACGGCGATAGCCGAGTTCGTCGAAGATGTATTTCATGAACAGGAACTGGGCTTCCGTCGCCGCCGGCTTGCGCGAGATGAGCGGTCCCCAATAGATATTGCCGATCTCGATGACGCCATAGGTCGGATCGATGCGCATCAGCGTCTGGCGTCCCGCGATCTTGCCGCTGGCCTTGTCGATGACGGCGAAGAACAGCGGATCCTCGCTCGCCTCCACCTTATCCAGCCATGGCTGGAAGGCAGCGCGGGTTTCCGGCGGATAGTCGGGCAACCAGGCAAAGCGGCCACCGACGTCGGATACGGACGAGGCTTCGTAGAGACCGTCGCCGTGCTTCGCGGCGTTCAGCGGCTCGAGCCTGACGGTCCGTCCCTCCAGCACCTTGCGCTCGGGCCGAAGACGTGGCTGCCAGTTTTCAAGATTTTCCGTCACCAGAATCTCCAATCCGTTGACTTTTGCGAGCGGACGCTCACAAAAACGCTGCCGCAGTGTAAGAACCACAGGGACGGGAAAAATGCTCCACACGATTTCGGCCTTCGACCGTCTCGGCGAGGAAAATGCATTCGCGGTGCTGGCGCGAGCAACGGCACTTGCCCAACAGGGCCGCGACATCGTCAACCTCGGCATCGGCCAGCCAGATTTCAAGACGCCGCAGCACATCGTCGAGGCGGCGATCAAGGCACTGCGTGACGGTCACCATGGCTACACGCCGGCCAACGGCCTCTTGGCAACGCGCGAGGCGGTGGTGCGCCGCACGCTGACCACCACCGGCGTCGAGGTCTCGCCCGAGGCGGTGATGATCATGCCCGGCGGCAAGCCGACCATGTTCGCCGCCATCCTGATGTTTGGCGAACCGGGCGCCGAGATCCTCTATCCCGACCCCGGCTTTCCCATCTACCGCTCGATGATCGAATTCACCGGTGCGACCCCCATTCCCGTGCCGATGCGCGAGGAGAACGGCTTCGCCTTCTCGGCGCAAGAGACGCTGGCGCTGATCACCTCGAAGACCAGGCTGTTGATCCTCAACTCGCCGGCCAATCCGACCGGTGGCGTCACGCCCCGGGCCGAGATCGAAAAACTGGTAAAGGGGCTGGAGAAGCACCCCGGTGTCGCGATCCTCTCCGACGAGATCTACGACGTCATGACCTATGACGGCGAGACGCATTGTTCGTTGCTCGGCTTTCCCGAGATCCGCGACAGGCTGATCGTGCTCAACGGCTGGTCGAAGACCTGGGCGATGACCGGCTGGCGCATGGGCTGGTCGATCTGGCCGAACGGCGACAAGGGCGCCCATCTCTACGACAAGGTGCGCAAGCTGGCGGTCAACTGCTGGTCCTGCGTCAACGCGCCGAGCCAGTTCGCCGGCATCGCGGCCATTGACGGTCCGCAGGACGATGTCGACAAGATGATTCGCGCCTTCGACAACCGCCGGAAGATCGTGGTCGAAGGCCTGAATGCCTTGCCAAACATCTCCTGCATCACGCCCAAGGGCGCCTTCTATGCCTTCCCCAACGTCTCGAAGACCGGCTGGAAGGCCAAGAAGCTCGCCTCGGCCCTGCTCGACGAGGCCGGTGTGGCGCTGATCGGCGGCCCCGATTTCGGCATTCTGGGCGAAGGCTATATCAGGCTGTCCTACGCCAACTCCGAGGAGAACATCCTGCGCGCGCTGGAGCGGATCGGGGCGTTCCTCGCCAAGTGAGCTTCAAAGCGGCCCGCTGCCCTTCCGGATTATTTGCGGCTGGCCGCCATGGCGGTGTCATGAGCCGTCGGGAGACGCGTGGTCAAGGCTGGGCGCAAATGCCGAGAACAGCTACGGTTTTGGGATCAAGATCCAACCGAGGTGCCCCTCAATGTTCTATGCAATCCTTGCCTATCACGTGGAAGATGCGATCAAGGCGCTGACGCCGCAAGAGGATGCGGCACTGATGGCTGAGTTGCTGAAGATCAACACCCGGCTTCGTGACGAGGGCATCCTTGGACCGTCCGCGCGTTTGGGGGCGACACGGGATGCCTGCACCTTGCGCGGCCCGGGCGACGGCGTGATCATCGACGGCCCTTTCGCCGAGACCAAGGAACAGTTGCTCGGCCTCTATGTCGTCGACTGCGCCACGAGGGACGCGGCCATCGCGATCGCCCGTGACCTTCGCAGTGTCAATCCCACCGCCGTCTACGAGATCAGGCCGATTCTACTCTTCAAGCCCGGCGTGCCGTTGGCGGGCAAATGAGCCGGCGGCGAAAGCCATGCCGGTGCCCGTCGTTCACCCACGCCCAACGAATGGCATCTTGGTCGCCATGACGGTCATGAACAGCACGTTGGCGTCGAGCGGCAGGCTGGCCATGTGCACCACCGCATCGGCGACGCGCTGGACATCCATCACCGCTTCGGCTGATATCGAGCCATTGGCCTGCGGCACGCCGACGGTCATCGGCTGTGCCATGTCGGTCAGCGCATTGCCGATGTCGATCTGGCCGCAGGCGATGTCATAGGGGCGGCCATCCAACGCCAGCGTCTTGGTCAACCCCGTAATCGCATGCTTGGTCGCCGTATAGGGCACGGAGCCCGGACGGGGCGCATAGGCCGATACCGAGCCGTTGTTGATGATGCGGCCGCCCATCGGCTTCTGCTTGCGCATGGCGCCGAAGGCGGCGCGCGCGCACAGGAACGAACCGGTGAGATTGACGCCGACAATATCGTTCCACACCTCGACCGGGATCTCGTCGATCGGTGTCGACTTGTATCCCATGCCGGCATTGTTGAAGAGCAGGTCGACACGGCCGAAAGCTTCCACCACCGTCTCGAACAGATCGTCGACCTCACCGGCCTTGCTGATGTCGCAGGCAACCGCCAATGCCTTGGCCTCGGTCGGGCCGATCTCGGCGATCGCGGCATCCAGCACCGGCTTGCGGCGCCCGCAGAACACCGTGTTCCAGCCAGCCTTGAGCAATGCCGTGGCGACGCTCTTGCCGATCCCGGTGCCAGCGCCGGTGACGATGGCGGTTTTTTGCTCGGTCATGGCAGATGTCCTCCGGCAGCGCCGCGCGTGCCTGTCTGATTGTCAGTGTTTTGGCTCAAGACAGGAAGGCATCGCAAATGAGGGCGGCGATGGCAAGCGCGGCCACCGGGCGACGCGCTCGAAAGGTACGACCTGTTTTTCGGAGAAATCCCGGCAAGGGCCGACAAAAAGGGCGGTCATTGGCGACCGCCCTGATCTGAACCGGGCTTGGGAGGAGGAAAGCCGATCCGACTGTGTAAAATCATGCGCTTCCTGAGTTAACGAAAAGTTAACGCCGGAAAGGCCCCGCCTGGCCGTTTTGGCCTACCAGCGCGGGTTGGGCGAGGTCCCAGCCTTTGCCGCCGGCACCTTGGCCGCCGAAACCGTCACCTCGACATGGTCGACCAGCGCGTCCGGCAGGCCAAGCCGGCCGGCGAGCAGGTCGAGATAACCGCGCTCGGCGCGCGTGTCGGGATCGATGGTGAGGCGCGACGCGGTATAGAGCTCGAGCTTCTGCGCGTCGGTGTGGGCGCCCGCCACCAGCGCGTCGAGGTCGAGCGGGCGCTCCA
This sequence comes from Mesorhizobium sp. M8A.F.Ca.ET.218.01.1.1, assembly GCF_004791165.1. Taxonomy (GTDB): domain Bacteria; phylum Pseudomonadota; class Alphaproteobacteria; order Rhizobiales; family Rhizobiaceae; genus Mesorhizobium. The sequence continues at coordinate 192,622 of NZ_SRUZ01000006.1, forward strand.
GCTCCGCCATCAGGAATTTTCCCGCATCGGTGCCGATGCCGGCGAGGCTGAGCTTGCCGGCGATCTTCTGGCGCTCCTCGTCGTCGACATGGCCGTCGGCCTTGGCCGCCGAGATCATCGCCCGCACCAGGGTCAGCGTGAACTCATCCTCGCCTTGCGGCGCCTGCGACGGGTGGAAGGCGGTATCCTTGGGTGGCGGCAGCAATTCCGGCTCGCCGGCGGCGGGCGCCTGCTCCGGTGCGTTGCCGGCCTTGTAGTTCTGATAGGCCTTGTAGGCGAGGCCACCGATGGCGGCCAGGCCGCCGAGCTTCACCGCGGCACCCGTCACCTGCCGGCCGGCACCCGTTCCAAGCAGCACGGCGGCCAGCGCACCGGCGGCCAGCGGATTGTCCTTGGCCATCTGCACGGCTTGCCCGGCCTTGTCGCGGACGGTGCCGCTGGTGCCGGGAACCTGCGAGCCGAGCAGATCGTCGAGAAGCTTCTTGGGATCGAACATCAATGCCTCCAGGATTTCCCCGGCCGAACGGGCGGGTTTCGAACGCCGAAGACGTAGGTCCCGAAGCTTGACATTGCAATGACAGGTGGCCGCTTTGCCCGGCCCGGCCCCTCATCAGGATCCGATGTGCGGTCCCCTGCCCCGGGCTTGCGCGAGCTCGACCTGCCGCTGGCGCTCCGCGTAACGCTTGCGGTCTTCATCCGAGCGGGCATCGAAGCAGTGCGGGCACGAAACCCCGGCGGCATGTTTCGGCGACATCAGGTCGCTCTCCGTCAGCGGATGGCAGCAAGCGCGGCACAATTCAGCACCGCCCTCCGCGAGGCCGTGCGACACCGAAACCCGCTCGTCGAAGACGAAGCATTCGCCCTGCCACAGGCTCTGTTCCGCCGGCACCTGCTCGAGATATTTGAGGATGCCGCCCTTGAGATGGAACACATCCTCGAAGCCGAACGACTTCACATAGGCGGTCGCCTTTTCGCAGCGTATGCCGCCGGTGCAAAACATCGCCACCTTGCGGCCTTCGAGATCCGCCCGGTGCGCTTCCACCCAAGCCGGAAATTCGCGGAAGCTCGCCGTCGCCGGATCGACGGCGCCCTTGAAGGTGCCGATCGAGACTTCATAGGCGTTGCGCGTATCGATGACGATCGTGTCGGGCTGCGAGATCAGCGCATTCCAGTCGCCTGGCTCCACATAGGTGCCCGCGCTTGTCGCCGGGTCGATGGTCTCGACACCCATGGTGACGATCTCGCGCTTCAGCCGCACCTTCATGCGGTGGAACGGCATGGCCGCGGCGCTGCTGTACTTGACCTCGAGGCCCGACAGGCCGTCGATCATTTCGATGTGCTCGATCAGCGCGGCGATCGCTTCATCGCTGCCGGCGACGGTGCCGTTGATACCCTCATGCGCCAGGAGCAGCGTACCCTTGATACCGCGTCCGCAGCAGAAGGCCGCAAGCGGCGCGCGCAACGCCTCGAAAGCGTCGAGCCGGGCAAAGCGGTAGAGCGCGGCGACGCGGACTGGCTGGGATGGCGCGGGCAGTGTTGTCATTGCCAGAGCAACTAGACGCTCGCGGAAGCCGATTCAAGGTGAAACGGATTCGGGCCGCCTGTCATGGCCTTGTCGGGAAAGAACCTTTAAGCTCGGCGGCAACGCGTGACATCGCGCCGCGACCGGTTCCGTGGACAGGGCAATACCCGTCTGCTAATCGGTTGAAATTCGCCTCGATGCGGCCCTCGACAAGGAAAGACAGATGCCCAGCAAGACCGAGAAACTCCTGTCGCTCCTCAATGGCCAGCCGGTCATTCCGGTGTTGAAGATCGCCAATGTGGCGGATGCGGTGCCGCTGGCCCGTGCTCTGGCGCGTGGCGGCTTGCCGGCGATCGAGATCACGCTCAGGACCGCGGATGCGCTCGAAGCGATCCGTCGCGTGGCGGGCGAGGTCGAGGAAGCCATAGTCGGCGCCGGCACCATTCTGGACAGCAAGCAGTTCGACGAGGCGGCCGGTGCCGGTTCGCGCTTCATCGTCAGCCCAGGCATCACCCGCGAGCTTCTGGCGGCCGCCGCCGACAGCCAGGTTCCGTTGCTGCCCGGCGCCATCACGCCGGGCGAGATCATGGCGGCGCGCGAAGCTGGCCTGCGCTTCCTGAAATTCTTCCCGGCCGAACAGTCCGGCGGCATCGCTTCGCTCAAGGCTTTTGCCTCGCCGCTGGCCGACGTCAGATTCTGCCCGACCGGCGGCATCACCGGCAAGAACGCGGCCGACTATCTCAGCCTGTCCAATGTCATCTGCGTCGGCGGTTCGTGGGTGGCGCCCGACGACATGGTCAAGGCCGGCAAGTGGGACGAGATCGAAGCTCTCGCACGCGCTGCCAGCAAACTCGCGAAATAGCCTTTCCGGACGGCACGAAAAAACCCGGACGACTCGCGTCGACCGGGCTCTTTGACTGGCTGGAGCAATTCCAGGAAAAGTGCGTAGCGGTTTTCCCGGGAGAAGCGCGTAGCGCTTCCCCTTGGGAATTGCGTAAAAACAAAAAGTTAGAGCGGGTCAGAGATTCTATCAAACTCAGGGCCGCTCTAGACGCGGTTAGTTGCAGACCTTGACCGTCTCGGTCACCTTGCGATGATGCCGCCAGTGCATCACCATCCTGGTCCGGCAGTGCTTCTTCATGTGCATATGATTGTCGGTCTGACGACAACTGTCTCCGCCTGTGACGGAGCGAGCGCGGCCAATGCCGCCGCCAGTGCCAGACCTGACGCCAGTAGAATTTTTTTCATGAAGATCCCCAGGTTGGAACGGACCCACCTCAACCCGAAAACGGCTGGGCTGTTCCGGCTTCACGAGAAGTTCAGCCGATCCTGCAGGATCAAGGCGCCGCGCGTGTCGTGCCTAGCAAAAAGCCGCGCGGGTCGCCCGGCGCGGCTTCGGCAATATTGTGGCCTGTTCGCTACTTCGTCTGGAAGCGCGCGACCGACATGAACTTGACGGCATTGCCGGTAAAGCGGCTGGCGTCGGCCATCTGGTTGCTCGGCTGGAAGCCGGCCGTATAGACCTCGCTCGGCGGCGTATGCACGATGCTGTAGGCGTAGCCCGGCGCGGTCGTCGCGCTCGAAACGGTGGCGACGTTCTCGCCGCTGGTCAGCGCCCAGCGGGCGGCCTGCGGCGCCGCGGCCACAACCACGGCCCTGGGGCCAGGCTTCTGATCGCGGGCGGTGGCCCTGGCTTCCTTGCGGGTCGTCTTCACGCCGGCGCCGATCGCGGCGGCCGGATCGGAACCGGCAGGACGGGCGGCAACAGCCTGGCGCGGCGACGCCGCATCGACACCAGACGGATCGTTGAACGCCGAACGCGGTTCTTCGGACAACGAGGCCACCTGATATTCGTCGGCGGTGCCGACCTGGGCGTTGGCCTCGTCGAGCACGGCCTTGACGGCATCCGGCTTGGTCGGCTCGGGACGCGCTGTCGGCACCACGGAGAAGGCGTCCGTCGCGGTCTTGCCCTGGTCAGCCGTTTCGGCCAGCGCCATCAGCACATCCTTGCTGGGCGGCGGTGCGAGATCGGCCGGCAGCGAGCGCTCGGGGCGCCATGTCGGCAGTGGGATGTTGTTGAGGGCAACCTGCGCTGGATCGGCAGCCGCGGCTTCCGCGATCGCTGCCGGATCGGACTTGCCGAAAGGCATGTTCGCCGGTGCCTGCGCGGTCGCCACTGCCTGTTCGGTGGTGGCCGTGGCGTCCGCCATGGCGAAGGGAACATTCTCAGGTGGCTGTGCGCCCACATCGGCCTTCGGCCGCGGCGCGAAATCGGGCAGCGGGATTTCCTTGGCCGGCAGCGCCGCGATAATCGTCTCCGGCGTGTTCTTCTCCGGCTCCGGAGCCTGCTCGTCGGCAACCTGCGGAATCTCGGCGCGCTGGGCATTCTCGGGGGCGACGATGGCGATACCGGGCAGGTCGCTGCTCTTGGCGGTCGCGGCCGGCTTCAGATTTCCAGCCTTGGGCGCAGGCGCGGCCGAGGCGGTCTCCACGTCGGCACTGTCGTCGGCCTCGTCGGCGCCACCGCCGCCGAAGAAGGCCGCGAGGAATCCGCCGGATTTCTTGCCGCTGCCGCCAGCGCTGGCCATTTCGATATTCGGTGTGCCGGAACCCTTGCGCGACTTGTAGGAGGCGAGCGCCTGTTCATAGCCGGGCAGCGGCCGGCCGTCGCTCGGCACATGCAGCGTCTTGCCATTGGGGAACAGGCTGACCAGTTCCTGGCGGCTGATGCCGGGCCAGTGGCGCACATTGCCGACATCCATGTGGACGAATGGCGACCCGGAGGTCGGGTAATAGCCGACGCCGCCGCCCTGCATCTTGAGACCGATGTTGCGCAGCTTCTTCAGCGGCACGCCGGGAATATAGAAATCCATCGCCTTGCCGAGCATATGCTGGCTCTTCTCGGCGACACCACGGCTGCGGCTGCGCAGCATCGAATTGGTCGACGGCGAACGGTAGCCGCAGACGACCTGGATATAGTCGGTGGCGCCGCTTTCGCGATACGCCTCCCAGACCAGATCCAGCAGACGCGGGTCCATCTTGGTCGGCTCGTTGCGGCGCCAATCGCGCAGGATGATGTTGATCTTCCTCAGGCCCTCGGGAACGTAGCGGCCATTGCGCTTGTAGACGATCTCGGCCTTCTCGTGCGTGTGGAGGTGGTAGAGCTTCAGCGAACGAACTTCGGCCTGGGCGCCCGTGGCGGCCGCGGCAACAAAACCAAATGCGACAATCACCGCCGCCAACCATCTCGGCCAGACGCTCAAATGATAGTGCCGCCCGTTTGTGAGTCGTTCGATTCTGTTCAAATCAAAAGGCCTTGCAGGCTGCCGTTTGTCCCCGGATTTGCCCAAACGGACGTGTCGTTTTCACATCCGAATATCGATCCTAATGGTTAATCATCGCTTATTGAAGCCAAAATGCGGTAACACCGTGGCGATATCCCGTCAAAAATTGTCCGCACGGTTTCTTGGTAAACCGCTGGTTTAGATCAGGATTCCGGCTTTGGCCGAACACGATCTGTTACCATTGGCCTCAATGCGTGAACAACACCCCATCGAGTGCCGCCTCCGACTCGCCATAGTCCGGGGAAGGCACTCTGTCAGCCCCTATAATGACGAGGGAAACTGGTCCCGGCCTTGCGGTTCAGGAAGCAAGCCTGTCGACGCGGCCGGTTTCCGGGTCGATGCCGTATTCCTTGAGCTTGCGGTAAAGCGTCGAGCGGCCGATGCCGAGCCGGCGGGCGACCTCGCTCATCTGGCCGTTGTAGTGATCGATGGCGAGCTTGATCATTTCGAGTTCGACATCGGCCAGCGCACGCACATTGCCGCGCTCGTCGAGCGCCCACAGCGTGCCGAAGCGGGGCTGCGCCCCGGCCGGATGCACAGGTGCCGGAGCGGCCTCGTCGGGGACAACGTCTTCATCGCGCGGCGCCAGCGCGGGGGCAGCCCCGCTTGCTTCTAACGTGTCGTCCGCTTCGAGTTTGACGGTGCCTTCCACCTGCGCCCGGATCTGCGGAAAGTCATCCGCGCTCAACACATCGCCTTCGCACAGCACCGAGGCGCGGAAGACGGCGTTTTCGAGCTGCCGGATGTTGCCGGGCCAGTCATAGGCTTGCAGCACGCCAAGCGCCGCCGCCGAAATGCCCTTCAGCCGATGGCGCGGGTCGGCCGGCGCCACCTTTTCCATGAAATGCGTGACCAGATGGGGAATGTCGTCGCGGCGGTCGCGCAACGGCGGCACGAAAATCGGGTAGACGTTCAGCCGGTAGAACAGGTCCTCGCGGAACTTGCCGTCCTTGACCTGCTGCAGGAGGTTGCGGTGCGTCGCCGAAATCAGCCGGATGTCGACCTTGACGGTCGAGCGGCCGCCGACCGGATCGACCTCGCCCTCCTGGACGGCGCGCAGCAGCTTGACCTGCACGTCGAGCGGCAGGTCGCCGATCTCGTCGAGGAACAGCGTGCCCGTATGCGCCTCGACGAATTTGCCGGTGTGCTTGTCGGTGGCGCCGGTGAACGAGCCTTTCTCGTGTCCGAACAGGATGGATTCCACCAGATTGTCGGGAATGGCGCCGCAATTGACCGTAACGAAGGGTTTCGAGCGGCGGTCGCCGCTGCCCTGGATCGCACGCGCCACCAGCTCCTTGCCGACGCCGGATTCGCCCTCGATCAGGATCGGAATGTGGGAAGCCGCCGCTTTCTGGCCAAGGCGTATCACCCTGTCCATGGCCGGACTATGGGTGATCATGTCCCTGAAGGTCAGCAGCCCGCCGCGTTTGCGCGACGTGCGCTTGACCTCGCCCTCGATCGCTTCGACCTTGAGCGCATTGGAGATCGAGGCCTGCAGCCTGTCGGGCGAAGCCGGCTTGACGACGAAATCGAAAGCGCCGTGGCGCATCGCCGAAACCACGGTTTCGATGCCGCCCTGCGCTGTCTGCACGATGACCGGCACGCTGATGTCGCGCTCGCGCATCGCCTTCAGCACGCCGATGCCGTCGAGACCGGGCATGACAAGGTCGAGGATCACAACCGAGACATCGCGGGCGCCAGGCCCGTCGAGAACTTCGAGGCCGGCGGCACCGCCATCGGCGACGATCGCGGTATGGCCGAACCGCGTCACCGCCGCCTCGAGCAGCCGGCGCTGCACGGGATCGTCATCGACTATGAGTATGGAACCTGTCATGACTGTCTTGGTCTGCCCGCGCCCGAATTCCCCATGGATCATCTTGGCACAGGGTTCTAAATAAGGTTTCAAAAAACCCGGTGAACGAATTCCTTAGGATTTGACCGGCTTCTCCATTCCCGTTGAGTCTGGCTCCCTAATTCCGGCCACTTGATTCAAAGCGGCCAGTCGATTCAAACAAGGCCGGTTGATTCAAAAGGCCAGTTGATTCAAAGAAGGTATGTCGATGCGCATGATGTTTGATCGGCGGATTGCGGCGCCAGCGTCCGGTCAGGGCGCGGCCGGGCTTGGCGATCTGCCGGAATGGAATCTCGCCGACCTTTATGCCGGCATGGAGGCGCCGGAACTGAAGCGCGACATTGCCGAAGCGGCCGCCGACGCCATCGCATTCGAGGCCCGCTGGAAAGGCACGCTCGCCGCCGAGGCCGGGCGCGGCAGTGCCGGCCGACTGGGCGAGGCGCTGGTCGCCTACGAGACGCTCGAGGAACTGATCGGCCGCATCGTCTCCTATGCCGGCCTCGTCTATGCCGGCAACACCGCCGATCCGCAGCGCGCCAAGCTCTATGGCGACATCCAGGAGAAGATGACCGACGCCAGCGCGCATCTGCTGTTCTTCGCGCTCGAGCTGAACCTGATCGACGATGCGGCGATCGAAGGCGCGCTGGCCAGCGACCCCGCCTTTGCGCATTACCGCCCGTGGGTGCTCGATCTGCGCATGGACAAGCCCTATCAGCTCGAGGACCGCGTCGAGCAGCTTTTCCACGAAAAATCGATCACCGGACGCGGCGCCTGGAATCGCCTGTTCGACGAGACGATGACCGATCTTCGCTTCGATATCGACGGCGAGGAACTGACGCTGGAGCCGGCCCTCAACCGCCTGCAGGATGCCGACGGCGAGGTCCGCCGGCGCGCCTCGGAGGCGCTAGCCACCACCTTCCGCAAGAACTTGCGCACCTTCACGCTGATCACCAACACGCTTGCCAAGGACAAGGAAATTTCCGATCGCTGGCGGGGCTTCGAGGACATCGCCGATTCACGCCACCTCGCCAATCGCGTCGAACGCGGCGTGGTCGATGCGCTGGCCACCGCCGTGCGCGAGGCCTATCCGCGCCTGTCGCACCGCTACTACGCCATGAAGGCGCGCTGGCTCGGCATGGAGGTGATGAGCCACTGGGACCGCAACGCGCCGCTGCCGGAGACGCCGCAGGCGGTGATCGGCTGGGACGAGGCCAGGAACACGGTGCTGTCGGCCTATCACCGCTTCTCGCCCGAGATGGCCGAGATCGCGCGCACCTTTTTCGACCGCAACTGGATCGACGCGCCGGTGCGCCCGGGCAAGTCACCCGGCGCCTTTGCCCACCCGACCGTGCCATCGGCTCACCCCTATGTGCTGCTCAACTACATGGGCAAGCCGCGCGACGTGATGACGCTGGCGCATGAACTCGGGCACGGCGTGCATCAGGTGCTGGCCGCCGGCCAAGGCGCGCTGATGGCCTCGACGCCGCTGACGCTGGCGGAGACGGCATCTGTCTTCGGCGAGATGCTGACCTTCCGTTCGCTGCTCGAGCGGACCACCGACCGGCGCGAGCGCAAGGCCATGCTCGCCCAGAAGGTCGAGGACATGATCAACACGGTGGTGCGCCAGATCGCCTTCTATGAATTCGAGCGCAAGGTGCATGCCGAGCGCCGCAACGGCGAACTGACATCCGACAGGCTCGGGCAGTTCTGGCTGGAGGTTCAGGCCGAAAGCCTGGGACCGGCGATCAAATTGCGCGAGGGCTACGAGGTATTCTGGACCTACATCCCTCATTTCATCCACTCGCCCTTCTACGTCTATGCCTATGCGTTCGGCGACTGCCTGGTGAACTCGCTCTATGCGGTCTACCAGAATGCCGAGCGCGGCTTTCAGGACAAGTATTTCGAGATGCTGCGTGCCGGCGGCACCAAGCATCATTCGCAGCTTCTGGCGCCATTCGGCCTCGACGCAACCGACCCCGCCTTCTGGCAGATCGGGCTCGGCGTGATCAGCGGCCTGATCGACGAACTGGAAACGCTGGACGATTGAGACGCCTCTGGCCGGCCAAGAACAGTTTAGCCGGAATGCATGTTTGGGCCTCGCTATTCTTGCCTTAAATATTTGTTCTTGAAGAACTCTCCACGGACGTTTTCCCATAGCTTTCCGCAAGCTCTATGGTAGCTTTCCTTTAAGCTCAGCCGGAGCGCATGCGGATCGGCGAGGGAAAGTCTCCGCCAGCCGTGCGCTCAGGCGAACGCGACAAGGCCGTTGGCCATGGGCAAGCAAAGCCGATCGCCGACAGCTCGAACCGAAGCCGGCTGTTCCGTGTATCAGCGGAACCATCATCGAGTAGTCCCTCGCCGAAGGTCATGACCCCGCGGCAGACGGATCTGACTGGAGAGAGACAATGGGCACTTTTTTCTACGTGGTCCTGGCGTTCCTGGTAGGCGTGTTGGTCGGCTGGTTCATCTGGGGGCGTCTGCGCGGAGAACTCGACAGCCTGCGCGGCGACCTCGATCGCACCCGCAGCGAGCGCGACAAGCTGCGCGCCGACAGCGACCGCCTGACCGGCGAACTCAATGCATGCGGCAAGACCCGCTCCGACCTCGAGCGCCAGCTGCGCGAAGCACAGGCCTCGTCGGGCGCCGGCGGAGCAAAGGCGTCAAGTCAGCCACCGGCAGCCCTGATGTCGACGCCTGCCGTTGGTAAATCCGCTCCGGCGACAGCCAAGCCAGCCGCGGCGAAGGCCGCGCCGGCAAAAGCGGCGCCGAAGCCCGTGGCGGCCAAATCCGCAACCGCTTCGGCACCGGCGGCCAAGGCACCGGCGGCCAAAGCTCCGGCGGCCAAGGCTCCGGCGAAGACCTCGGCCGCGCCCAAGGCAGCGCCCGCCGCCAAAAAAACGGCACCGGCAGCTGCCAAGCCGGCGTCGGGCAAGCCCGACAATCTGCGCCGGCTGATCGGCATTGGCCCGGTCAACGAAAAGCTGCTCAAGGCGCAGGGCGTCACCACCTTCGCCCAGATCGCCGCCTGGACATCCGCCGACATCAAGCGGATCGAGGACGTGATGAACTTCGACGGCCGCATCGCGCGCGAACGCTGGATCGAGCAGGCCAAGCTGCTTGCCGCCGGCAACGAGGCCGAATTCGCCAAGCAGTTTCCGACAGCCGGAACCGCCAGCAACACCTGAGCGGTGGATCCAGGGATCATGTGAGCGGCGGCGCCAAGGGCGCCGCCGCTTTCTTTTTTGCCGGCAAGGTTCGATCCGGCAAAGGTCGGCTTTGAGGGACAGGGTGCCGTTCCCTCGATTGCGCGCGCACGCCCCCCCATATAGAGCGATCGTCGGCTACATCGATCCCGGTTCCCATGTCCCTGCCCGCCGCAATTTTCCGCAACGACGAAAGCGCGCGCCAGCTCGTTTTCGAGCGGCCGGCCGATATCATCGTCGCGCATCAGGCCAAGGACTTTCCGGCGGCGTTGCAAGCGGCGCAGGCCGCGCACGACGCCGGCAAATGGCTGGCCGGCTATTTCTCCTATGAGGCCGGTTACCTGCTCGAGCCGAAACTCGTTCCCCTGCTGCCCGGCCGGCGCCGAGCCCCGCTGGTCTGCCTCGGGGTCTTCGATGCTCCTGATGAAGAAGCCGTGCCGCCGCCAAGCCCGCCCACCAATGGCCCGATCTTCGATGCAAGGGCGATGTGGTCGTTCGAGGATTACGAGAAGCGGTTCTCGCGTCTGCACCAGCACATCAGGCAAGGCGATTGTTACCAGGGCAACCTCACCTTTCCGGTGCACGCGCAATGGTCGGGCGACCCGCTCGCCGCCTTCGACGCGCTGACCGAACGCCAGCCTGTGAAATATGGCGCGCTGGTCGCGCTCGGCGATCCCATCGTTCTGTCGCGCTCGCCCGAACTGTTCTTCGAGATCGATGCGGCGGGGAGGATCGAGACGCATCCGATGAAAGGTACCGCACCGCGCGGCGCAACCAGGGACGAGGACGAGCGGCAGAAGAATTTCCTGCGTAACGACGAGAAGAACCAGGCCGAAAACCGGATGATCGTCGACCTGCTGCGCAACGACATATCGCTGATCAGCGAGGTCGGCACGCTGGAGGTGCCGGAATTGTTCCGCATCGAGACCTACCCGACCGTCCACCAGATGGTGAGCGACGTCAGGGCCAAGCTGCTGCCCGGCCTCGGCATACGCCAGATCTTCGCGGCGCTGTTTCCCTGCGGCTCGATCACCGGCGCACCGAAGATCCGCGCCATGGAGATCCTGCACGATCTGGAGGGCACGCCACGCGACGTCTATTGCGGCGCCATCGGCTGGATCGCACCCGGCGGCACGATGCGCTTTTCCGTGGCGATCCGTACCATCTCGCTCTTTGCCAGCGGCGAGGCCATCTACAATGTCGGCGGCGGCATCGTCTTCGATTCGGTCGCGGAAGAGGAGTACCAGGAGTGTCTGCTCAAAGCCCGCTTCGCGACGGGGACACCGCCGGTTTCGAGCTGATCGAGACCATGCGCTGGGAACCCGCCTCGGGTTTCCTGCGCCTCGATCGCCATCTTGCGCGCCTTTATGGCTCGGCGGTGGAGCTGGGCTTCAGCTATGATCCGCAAAAGGTCGGCGAGGCCCTGAGCGGCGCGGTCAACCGATCGCCCATCGCCATGCGCACGCGGCTCGCTCTGTCGCGCAATGGCGAGACCAACGCCTCTGCGCAACCGTATGAACCCCTTGCCGCCGACAAGGTGTGGACGCTGCGGCTGGCACGGACGAGGCTCGATTCGAGCAACATGCTGCTGCGCCACAAAACCAGCCGGCGGCAGCTCTACACCAATGCCCGCTCCGAATATCTCATCACCCAGGCCGATGAGGTGCTGCTCGCCAATGAGCGCGGCGAGATCTGCGAAGGCACGATCACCAATGTCTTCGCCGATTTCGGCAACGGCATCCTGGCGACGCCCCGACTCGATTGCGGCCTGCTGCCTGGCGTATTGCGAGCCGTGCTTCTGGATGAAGGCCGCGCCAGTGAAGCGATCTACAGCTTGGATGACCTGAAATCCGCCAAGGCGCTGTTCGTCGGCAATTCGCTGCGCGGACTGATCCCGGCAAGACTGATCTGAGGCATGACGTCCCTACCCGCCCACACGCCCTATGATGGCTCGTCGAAACTCTTCACCATCGGGCTGAAGCCGCTCGACCCCGCGAACTGGATCGAGGTCGACGGTCACCTGCTACCCTATCTCGCCGAGAAGCGCCGGCTCTATGCCGAGATCCCCGAGCGGGTTTTCGTCGAGGAGGGCGGCACGCGCGCCGCCCAGCAGGAGGTGCTCGAATTGCTCGGCGCCTACCTGCCGGAAAGATTCCCCGACATCCACCAGCGCGGCGACGCGGGCGTTGCGGTCGTGGGCGTGACGAGCCATCCCGCCATCTCTTCCAGCCTCGCCGGCGCGCCCTTGGTCGCGGCCTCGCTGCTCGTCCAGGAAGACCTCATCCTCATGCGCCGCGACGACAGCGGCTGGCGTCTGGCCGCGGGTTCGCTGTGCTTCCCCTCGTCCTGGGCGCTCACCGAAAAATTCGGTAAGCCGCTGCAGCAGATCCACGAGCCGGTGCCGGGCTTCGGCCCGGGCACAAGGCCGGCCGACCTCATCAACCGGATGTTCGATGGCCTGCAGGGCCAGGCGGTCGAGCGTTACAATTGGTCGATCCAGTCAGGGGACGCGCTCTACCATCCGCTGTCCAATGTCGAGCGCATCGACCGCGCCACCAGCCGGCCGACACGTTTCCCCGACGGTGACGTCAAGGCGCACGCCTTCATTCGGGTGGAGCGCCAGACGCTGCGCAAACTGCCCGCCTCGCGCGATATCCTGTTCACCATCCGCATCCATCTCGACCCGCTCGCCGTGCTGGCGCGGCACCCGGACCGGGCGACGCTGGCGGCGTCCTTCGCCGCCCAACTCGAAGCGCTCGATATCGCCCAGCTCGACTACAAGGGCCTGACATCGGATCGCGATCGGCTGATCGCTGTCCTTAACCACATGGCCAAGGACGCGTAGTCGCGGGTTGGCGCTTTTCGCTGGTTTATGACAATGATCTGTGATGTAGCGCATGGCCGTTGGGCGAAAATGCCCGGCTTTTGCACGGGGTTGCTCGGCTTTTGCACGGAGTTGCCCGGCTTTGCACGCAGTTGAAGGAGTGCTCGATAAAATGGCGAATGAAAACTGGCCCGTTTACGGTGAGATCACCGGCCCCGTGGTGATGATCGGCTTTGGCTCGATCGGACGCGGAACGTTGCCGCTCATCGAACGCCATTTCAAGTTCGACAAGTCGCGCATGACGGTCCTCGACCCGCGCGATACCGATCGCAAGCTGCTCGACGAGCGCGGCATCGCCTTCGTCCAGGAAGCGGTAACCGAGAAGAACTACAGGAAGCTTTTGACGCCGCTTCTGACGAATGGCGCAGGCCAAGGCTTTTGCGTCAACCTGTCGGTCGACACCGGCTCGGTGGACCTGATGCGGCTCTGCCGCAAGCTCGGCGTGCTTTACATCGACACCGTCGTCGAGCCCTGGCTTGGCTTCTATTTCGACGCCAAGGCCGACAATGCCAGCCGCACCAACTATGCGCTGCGCGAAGCGCTGATCAAGGAAAAGCACGACAAGCCCGGCGGCGCGACGGCAATCTCCACCTGCGGCGCCAACCCCGGCATGGTGTCCTGGTTCGTCAAGCAGGCGCTGGTCAATTTGGCCACCGATCTCGGCATGGAATTCTCCGAGCCCGCGCAGGACGACCGGGAGGGCTGGGCGAAACTCATGAAGAAGGCCGGCGTCAAGGGCATCCACATCGCCGAGCGCGACACCCAGCGCACCAAGAAGCCCAAGCCGATGGATGTGTTCTGGAACACCTGGTCTGTCGAGGGCTTCATCTCCGAAGGATTGCAGCCGGCCGAGCTCGGCTGGGGCACGCACGAGACCTGGATGCCGAAGAACGGCAAGAAGCACAAGCACGGTTCCAAGGCCGCGATCTATCTGGAGCAACCGGGCGCCAACACCCGCGTGCGCTCCTGGTGCCCGACGCCGGGCCCGCAGTATGGCCTGCTGGTGACGCACAATGAGGCGATCTCGATCGCCGATTTCTTCACCGTGCGCTCCAAGAAGGGCAAGGTTCAATACCGCCCGACGTGCCACTACGCCTACCATCCCTGCAACGATGCGATGCTGTCGCTGGACGAGATGTTCGGTGCCGCCGGCAAGCCGCAGCCGGTGCACCATGTGCTGGACGAGAACGAACTGGTCGACGGTGTCGACGAGCTCGGCGTCCTGCTCTACGGCCACGACAAGAATGCCTACTGGTACGGTTCGCAGCTGTCGCTCGCCGAGGCGCGCAAGCTGGCCCCCTATCAGAACGCCACCGGCATGCAGGTCACCTCGGCGGTTCTGGCCGGGATGGTCTGGGCGCTGGAAAATCCGGCCGCCGGCATCGTCGAGGCCGACGAGATGGACTACAAGCGCTGCCTCGACGTGCAGTCGCCCTATCTCGGACCGGTCAAGGGCTATTATACCGACTGGACGCCGCTCGACAGGCGCCCGGGCCTCTTCCCGGAGGACCTCGACCGCAGCGACCCGTGGCAATTCCGCAACATCCTCGTCCGATAGCATCGCGCGGACCCTATGCCATTGCCTTGCAATCGCCCGGAAATCGGGCGATTGAAGGGATGCGGCCTGGAGTGGCGAGTGCGTCCCGTTGGACGCATAAGCACACCCCAGCACTTTGGACGTTCGCGTCGCGCTTTCCAGAAATCGGCCCGATTTTTGGACCCGACGCGTTTGGAGAGGATTTTATATGACTATTGCGCGCAAAGTTCTTTCTATGGGCGTGGCGGGCGCCGTTGTCTCGATGCTCGCTGCCTGTACCACCAGCGGCCCCGGCGAGCCGCCGATGGCAACCACGCCGAAAGGCGTCGAGGGGTCCTGGATCGATGCCAAGGGCACCGGCCTGTCGACCTTCAACGGCGGCAAGTTCACGACCGTCGCTACCGACACCGGCCAGAAGCTGGCCGATGGCAGCTACACGATGACCGGCGCCACTTCGGTGCAGATCAACGGCACCTCGCTGATCCGCCAGACCGGCGTCAGCTTCAACTGCCTGCTGGTGTCGACCAGCCAGCTCAACTGCACCAGTTCGGGCGGCCAGAATTTCGTGCTGACGCGACGCACCTGAACCCCGCGAACATCCGCTTGCTCAAGGACGGCGGCCATTGGCCGCCGTTCTTTTTATGCCGGCAAAGCTCACCTGGATTTCTGCTTGCGTCGGCCGGAACGCGATGGGAACATGATCGAAACGCTGGCTGTTATATCCCAGTCAAGTAGGGGCGTTAGACGCCTCGGATCAGCCTGCCGGGAGACGAAGATGAAGAAGCTTGTCGCCATTGCCGCCCTTTCCGCGTCGACGCTTGGCCTGTCGGCCGGCGTATCCTTTGCCGACTACACACTGAACATCCTGCACATCAATGACTGGCACAGCCGCATCGAAGGCAACAACAAATATGAGTCGACCTGCTCGGCCGAGGAGGAGACCAAGGGTGAGTGCATCGGCGGCGCCGGTCGGCTGATCACCGCGATCGCCCAGGAACGCCAGAAGCTGGAAGGCCAGAACGTGCTGTTGCTCAGCGCCGGCGACAATTTCCAGGGTTCGCTGTTCTACACCACCTACAAGGGCAAGGTCGAAGGCGAGTTCCTCAACGACATGAAGTTCGACGCCATGGCGCTCGGCAACCATGAATTCGACGATGGCGAAACGGCGTTGGCGCCGTTCCTCGACATGATCAAGTTCCCCGTGCTCGGCGCCAACGTCAAGGCCAACGCCCAGTCCAAGCTCGGCGACCGCGTCAAGCCGTCGATCGTCGTCGAGGTCGGCGGCCAGAAGATCGGCATCATCGGCGCCGTCACCAACGACACGCCCGAACTCGCCTCCCCCGGCCCCAACATCACCATCGAGGACGACGTGAAGTCGATCACGGCGGAGGTCGACAAGCTCAAGGGCGAAGGCGTCAACAAGATCATCGCCGTGACCCATATCGGCTATAACAGGGAGCGCGACGTCATTGCCAAGATTCCCGGCATCGATGTCGTCGTCGGCGGCCACAGCCACACGCTTCTGTCCAACAGCGACCCGAAGGCGGCTGGACCCTACCCGACGATGGTCGACAACCCCGGCGGCTACAAGGTGCCTGTGGTGCAGGCGGCGTCCTATTCGAAATATCTCGGCGAGTTCAAGGTCGTGTTTGACGACAATGGCGTCGTCAAATCGGCGAGCGGCGACCCGATCCATCTCGACAAGTCGATCACGCCCGATCCCGCGGTGCTCGCCCGCATCAAGGAGCTGGGCGCGCCGATCGAGGCCTTGAAGAACAAGGAAGTGGCCGAGACCACCGACGTGATCGACGGCAGCCGTGAGAACTGCCGCGCCAAGGAATGCGCGATGGGCAACCTCGTCTCCGACGCCATCCTCGACCGCGTCAAGGGACAGGGCGTCGAGATCGTCATCTCCAACGGTGGCGGCCTGCGCGCCTCGATCGACAAGGGCACCGTCACCATGGGTGAGGTGCTGACCGTGCTGCCGTTCCAGAACACGCTGGCGACCTTCCAGATTTCCGGCAAGGACCTGGTCGCCGGGCTCGAAGGCGGGCTCAGCCAGATCGAGGACGGCGCCGGCCGCTTCCCGCAGGTGGCGGGCCTCAAATATTCCTTCGACAGGTCGGTCGCGCCCAATGCCGGCCGCGTCAAGTCGGTGGAGGTGATGGAAAACGGCGCCTGGACGCCGATCAATCCCGACAAGGACTATCTGGTTGCCACCAACAACTATGTCCGCCAGGGCGGCGACGGCTACAAGGTGTTCGCCGAAAAGGCCAAGAATGCCTATGATTACGGCCCCGGTCTCGAACAGGTGGTTGCCGACTATCTAGGCGCCCACCAGCCCTATACGCCGAAGCTCGACGGCCGCATCACCGAGATCGCGGCGACGGTCGCGGCGGCGCCTGCCGCCGAGCCGGCAAAGCCTGCCGAACCAGCAAAGCCCGCGGCGCCGGCACCGGCCGAGGCCGCCAAACCGGCTGAACCGGCAAAGCCCGCCGATGCCGCACCGGCGATGCCTGAACTGCCTGCCAACTCAGGCGATATCGCCAACACGCCGCCAGCCATATCGACGGAAAACGCGCCTCCCCCACCGGCCCCGCCGGCACCTGCCGAACCGGCAAAGCCTGCCGAGACTGCCCCAGCCGCTCCCGTCCCGGCGGCATCCGCGCCCGTCGAGCCGGCAAAGCCCGCCGAAGCCGCACCGGCCACTGGCAGCCATGTCATCGTGACCGGCGACACCTACTGGGATCTGGCGAAGAAGGCCTATGGCGACGCGACCAAGTGGAAACTCATCTATGAGGCGAACAAGGATCAAAGGCCGCATCGGCTTGTGCCGGGCGCAACCCTGACCATCCCGGCGAAGTAAGGTCATTTCGCTTTCGGCGCGGACACCCGCCGGGGAAACCTGGTGGGTGTTCGCGTTTCGGGCCGTAAAGGCGGTATGGTGCGGCCAGACGCAGCATTGAAAACCAGCGCGCCATCGCTAGTTTCACGCCGTGTCCGGAGAACCCTTATGACGCCTACCAATATTGTCGACCCCAAGACGGTCAAGCCGGTCGGCCTGACGACGGGGCACGCGCCGGCCAAGGCCGGCAAGGTCGGCGTCATGCTGGTCAATCTCGGCACGCCCGACGGCACAGAATTCAAGCCGATGTGGCGCTATCTGCGGGAATTCCTGTCCGACCCGCGTGTCATCGAGCTCAACAGAGCGATCTGGTATCCGATCCTCTACGGGTTGGTGCTGACCACGCGACCGAAGAAGTCGGGCGCCAACTACGCCAGGATCTGGAACCGGGAGAGGAACGAGTCGCCGCTGCGCACCTACACGCGCGCGCAATCCGAAAAGTTGACCGAGGCATTGCGCGGCCTGCCAGGCGTGGTCGTCGACTGGGCCATGCGCTACGGCAACCCTTCCACATCAAGCGTCGTCGAAAGGCTGGTCGCGCAAGGCTGCGACCGCATCCTTTCATTCCCGCTCTATCCGCAATATTCGGCGACGACGACGGCCACCGCCAATGACCAGTTGTTCCGGGCGCTGATGAAGATGCGCGCGGCACCTGCCGTCCGCAGTGTGCCGCCCTATTATGATGAGCCCGTCTATATCGAGGCGCTGGCCAGTTCGATCGAACGACACCTGGCGAGCCTCGATCTCGAGCCGGAGGTGGTCATCACCTCCTATCACGGCATCCCGAAACCCTATTCCGACAAGGGCGATCCCTACCAGGCGCATTGCCTGGAAACGACGCGGCTGCTGCGCGAAAAGCTCGGCTGGGACGAGAACAAGCTGATCACCACCTTCCAGTCGCGTTTTGGCGCGCAGGAATGGCTGCAGCCCTATACCGACAAGACGGTGGAGAAACTCGCCAAGGACGGCGTCAAGTCGATCGCCATCGTCAATCCCGGCTTTTCCGTCGATTGCATCGAGACGCTGGACGAGATCGGCCGCGAAGCTGCCGAGACCTTCCATCATGCCGGTGGCGAAAAATTCGCCCATATTCCTTGCCTCAACGACAGTCCGGAAGGCATGGCGGTGATCGAAGCGATGGTACGGCGCGAGCTGTCTGGCTGGGTCTGACGCCGGAACCACCGCCACTCCGGGGCGTTGACGCGCACCTTCCGGAGACGTGGATGCCGCGCAAACTCGACCTCAGAACCGGCCGGCCTGTCTGGTCGGCCTATCGCGCGCCCGCGGTGCCGACCGACAGTCTGACCCGGGACGTCAAGACCGATGTGCTGATCATCGGCATGGGGATCAGCGGCGCCATGATGGCCGAGGCGCTGACAGCGGACGGTCACTCCGTGGCGTGCATCGACCGCCGCGGACCGCTGAAAGGCTCGACGGCGGCAACCACGGCGCTGGTGCAGTTCGAAATCGACCAGCCGCTTTCAATTCTGTCGAGAATGATTGGCAAGGCCGAGGCACGGCAGGCCTGGCGACGCTCGCGGCTGGCCGTTTCCAATCTCGCCGCCCGCGTCACCGAACTCGGCATCACCTGCGGCCTGAGCCGAACCCAATCGCTCTATCTGGCCGGCACTGTGCTCGGCCCCCCGGAATTGCGTGAGGAAGCCGAAGCGCGCCGGCAAGCTGGCATCGCCGCGACCTATCTGACCCCTCGGCCGCTCGCCGAGGCGTTCGGCATCGACCGCGATGGCGCCATTCTCAGCCATGGCAACATCGCGCTCGACCCGCGCAAGTTGACGGCAGGACTGCTGCTCAAGGCGCTCGGGCGCAAGGCTCGTCTCTACACGCCCGTCGAAGCGACGGCGATCAAGGACAGTGCCGACGAGGTGGTCGTGGCAACCAGGGACGGCCCCACCATTACGGCGCGGCATGTCGTCCTGGCCACCGGTTACGAACTGGTCGACATCGTGCCGGCGGCGGCCCACCAGATCATCTCGACCTGGGCGATCGCGACGCGCCCACAGCCACGAAAGCTCTGGCCGTGTGCGACGTTCATCTGGGAGGCGTCGGATCCCTACCTCTATGTCAGGGCGACCACCGACGGCCGGGTCGTATGCGGCGGTGAGGACGAGGATTTCGTCGACGAGACACAGCGAGACGAACTCATCCCCGACAAGAGCGAACGGATTGCCGAAAAGCTTGGCAGGCTGTTGCCGCATCTCGACACCAGGCCCGAATTTGCCTGGACCGGCTCCTTCGGCACGACGACCACTGGCCTCCCTTGCATCGGCGCCATTCCCAGGCATCCGCGCATCCATGCCGTGATGGGTTATGGCGGCAACGGCATCACCTTCTCGCGCATCGCTGCCGAGATCGTTCCGGCCTCGATCCGCGGGCTTGAAGACACGGATGCAAGCCTGTTTGCCTTCAACCACTGAGTGCATACTCGCAAACAATCCCTCATCACCTAATTGTAACGTTGCTGAAACACACTTAAGTCTTTGGTGAAGTCGGCTGCGTGGGAATGGCTCGCGCGGCCTGCCTCTGAGGGAGAACCAAATGGATTTCAGTGGTTTCGATATTGCGGTCGTTGTTCTGGTCGCGCTTGTCGTGCTGGTGCTGTTCAAGGGCATCAAAACAATTCCGCAGGGATACAACTATACCGTCGAACGCTTTGGTCGTTACACCAAGACACTGAGCCCCGGCCTCAACCTCATCACACCATTCGTTGACCGCATCGGCGCCAAGATGAACATGATGGAACAGGTGCTCGACGTTCCGAGCCAGGAGATCATCACCCGCGACAACGCCATCGTCGGCGTTGACGGCATCGCTTTCTACCAGATCCTCAACGCGGCACAGGCCGCCTATCAGGTTGCCGGCCTGCAGAACGCCATCCTCAACCTGACGATGACCAACATCCGTACTGTAATGGGCTCGATGGACCTCGATGAGCTGTTGTCCAACCGCGACGCCATCAACGAGCGCCTGCTGCGCGTCGTCGACGAAGCGGCGCATCCGTGGGGCATCAAGATCACCCGCGTCGAGATCAAGGACATCAACCCGCCGGCGAACCTGATCGAATCGATGGGCCGCCAGATGACCGCCGAGCGCAACAAGCGCGCGCAAATCCTGGCCGCCGAAGGCCTCAAACAGTCGCAGATCCTCGAAGCCGAAGGCCGCAAGGAAGCCGCCTTCCGCGACGCCGAGGCGCGCGAACGCTCCGCCGAAGCCGAAGCCCGCGCCACCCAGGTGGTGTCGGAAGCGATTTCCAAGGGCGACGTGCAAGCGCTGAACTACTTCGTCGCCCAGAAATACACCGAGGCCTTGACCAGGATCGGTTCGGCCACCAACAGCAAGGTCGTGCTGATGCCCCTGGAAGCCTCCTCGCTGATCGGCACGCTCGGCGGTATCGGCGAGATCGCCAAGGAAGTCTTCCGCAGCGAAGGCACGACCGGTGCGCAAAGGCAGGCAGCGCGTCCGCCTGTCGTCAGGCCCTCCGAAAACTGAGATAGGCCACGCTCATGATCGACCGCATCGTTTCTGAACTCGGCCCGTGGAACTGGATGGTTCTGGGCTTCGTGCTGCTGGTTGTAGAGGTCATCGCGCCGGGTTTCTTCATGCTTTGGATCGGCATCGCCGCCCTGATCGTCGGCGCGGTGTCGCTGCTGATCTGGGATGCCGCCATCTGGACATGGCAGGTCCAGGTGCTGCTGTTCCTCGTGCTGTCGCTGGTTTCAGCCTTTGTCGGCAAGAAACTCATGGGCGGACGCGACCAGCCGACCGACCAGCCCCTACTCAACCGCCGTGGTGCGCAGATGATCGGCAGGATGGCGACACTTGCCGAACCGATCCGCGACGGCCGTGGCCGCATCAAGCTCGGCGACACGCTGTGGCGCGTTTCCGGCCCGGACCTGCCCGCCGGCACCCAAGTCCGCGTCACCGCCGCCGCCGACACCGATCTGGAATTGACGGTGGAGCAGGTCTGAATTTCAGCTCGCCATTACCTGAATGCCGCCGACGCGCAGGTGTGCTGAGATTCAGGTCAGGGCGAGTCGAAAATGGCTGATGCCGAGAACCGGAGCGGAGCGTACTTTTCGTACGCGAGCTCAGTTCTACTGCGACGCAGTAGAACGGGGAAGCCCAGGGATCAGCCATTTGCAGGCCGACCTCACCTGAATATCAGCGCACCTCAGGCTGCGCCGATGCGCAGCAGGTCGTGAAAATGCACCACGCCCAGCGGCATGTTGTTCCTGGTCACCACCAGTGCGCCGATATTGTGCTCGTTGAGCAGCGCGATGGCCGTACCTGCTAGCGTCTGCGGGTCGACCGTCTTGGGTGTGCGGGTCATCACCTCGTCGACGATGACATCGGCCAGGTTACGGTGCAGGTTGCGCGCCACATCGCCGTCGGTGATGATCCCGGCCAATTCGCCATTCGCGTCGACGATCAGGACGCAGCCGACCTTCTTCTGCGACAACGTCATCACCGCTTCCGGCATCTTGGTGCCGACGACGGCCAGCGGCATCTGGTCGCCGACCCGCATGATCTCGGAGACCATGGTCAGGTTGGCGCCAAGCTGGCCGCCGGGATGGAAGGTGCGAAAATGGTCCGGCGTGAAGCCGCGCGCCTCGAGCAGCGCGATCGCCAGCGCGTCGCCGACGACCAGCTGCAGCAGCGTCGATGTTGTCGGCGCCAGGCCATGCGGGCAGGCCTCGGGGGTGCGTGGCAACAAAAGCACGACGTCGGCCGCGCGCGCCAGCGCCGACGTCTCTCCAGAGGTGACGGCGATGAGCGGAATGGAAAACCGCCGGGAATAGGCGACGATACCCATCATCTCCTTGCTCTCGCCCGACCACGAGATCGCGATGATGGCATCGTCCTTGGCGATCATGCCGAGATCACCATGATTGGCCTCGGCGGGATGGACGAAGAAGGCAGGCGTGCCGGTGGAGGCCAGCGTCGCCGCGATCTTCGAACCGATATGGCCGCTTTTGCCGACACCGGTGACGATGAGCCGGCCCTCGATCTTCGAGATCATGTCGACGGCATGGGCAAAGGGTGCCGCCAGTCCGTTCTCGAGCGCCTCGGCAAGGGCCGCGATCCCGGCCTGCTCGGTTGCCACCGTTCTCAGCGCCGATTCGATCGACGCTTGCCTGTCCAGGGGCTTCTTATCGAGAGGTCTCGCATGCATGGCTGATGCGCTTAGCGCTTTGCCGCCCGCCTGTCCAACAGAAATGGCCTTCCGCATGACGGCTGAATGTGTGCGGCAATTTGGGACAACGACAAGGATCAAAACGGAAGGCACGACGCGGACCCGCATTGTCGCCCGCGGAAATCGCGTTTGAACCGGGGACGCGCGCGGCCTCAACCCTCCGTTAACCATCCCCATTTACGGTTCGGTAAGTATGGCGCGCATGCGCCGCGCGAGCAGTGGTGGCGATGTCCGGGGTCCAGCCAGAAAAATCGAGAGGACGACGGGGCAACGCGGTCTGCGCCTTGCTGCTTGCGACCAGCGTCCTTGCCTTGCTGCGTCCTGCGCCACTCCAGGCCCAGGAAACGGAACTGCGTGGAGAAGTGTCGGAATCGGCGATCCTGTCCGACCAGCAGCGCAAGGCAAGAAACCTTGTTCTTGCCCAGCAAGCGGCGGCCAATGCTGCCGCGCAGGACGATGCGTCGGCGCGCACCTATCTGCCGGCCAGCGCCGGTGCCGTGCCTGACGATACCGACGCCGCGAACTCGACCACCAGCGTCTTCGACCCGCCCCAGGCCAGTGACGATATCTCCGCCGACGCACCGACGCCGCCCAAGCCGCGCCGCACTTCGGCCGCCAGGCAGAACGCGGCCGACAAGGCAAAGGACAAGGCTGCCGACAAGTCCAAGAAGAAAAAGGGCACCACGGCGGCTACGGATCCAACCACCACCGCCACGGCGACCACCACGGCGAGGACCGACGATACCGACAACACCGCGGCGGACCAGGAAGCGGCCAACCGCCGTGCACTCACCATCGACAGTGTGGACAGGCAGAAACTCGACGCCGGCGCCGAGCGCACCGCTGCGATCGAAGGCCAGAACAAGAAGCCCGAGGACGATCCGTTCGCCGCCACCGGTGTCAAATGGGGCTCCTTCGTCATCCGGCCGACCATCGAACAGGGGCTGACGGCGACGACGAACGGCGATTCGAGCAGTGCCGGCACGTCGGCGCTGCTGTCCGAGACGGCGCTGCGCTTTACCGCCGCTTCCGACTGGCGCGAAAACTCCGCGACCATCGACGGCTATGGCAATTTCCGCGAAACCGTGTCGGGCTACCCGGTTCACGATGCGCAGGGCCGCATCGAAGGCCAACTCAATGTCGACCTCGACAAGGAATTGCGCGCCATCGCCAAGCTCGGCTACGAAGCCGTGCCGGAATCGGCGTCTTCGCCCGATGCCATTGCCGGCGTCAGCACCCAGCCGCTGCGGCAGACGATCGATGGCAGCATCGGCGTCGAGAAGGCCGTCGGCAAGATGCAGTACACGTTGACCGGGGCGGTCTCACACGACTTCTACGGTGACGCCAAGCTCGCCGACGGCACCTCGCTGTCGCAGAAGGATCAAGACAACACGCTCTACACGGCAACCTTGCGCACCGGCTACGAGATTTCCCCGGCGCTCACGCCCTTCACCGAAATCGAGGTCGGCCGCCGGGCCTATGACCAGCGCATCGACGATGAAGGCTTCGAGCGCTCCTCGACGCGCCTCGGCGCCCGCGCGGGCCTGCAAGTCGACATGGGCGAGAAGCTGTCGGGTGAATTCTCGGCCGGCTGGCTCAGGGAAGCGATCGACGACAAAAGCCTTGAAGCGATTTCGGGTGCCACCGTCGATGCCGATCTAAAATGGTCGCCCGAACGCGGCAGCACGATCGGCCTGACTGGCAAGACCACTGTCGAGACCACGACCACATCAGGCGAAAGCGGCGATATCCTCTACTCCGGACGCCTGACGGGCGAACGCGTGATCCGATCCAATCTCACCGCGAATGCGGCACTGGGCCTGGACTGGCGCGACTATGTCGGCATCGACGGCCATGACAGGATCTTGAGCGCCGAGGCCGGCCTGACCTGGTGGCTGAACCGCTATGCCGGCCTCACCACCCGCGTAAGAACCGAAAAGCTGACCAGCAACCTGCCCGGCCGCGACTACACCGCCAACAGCATCTACCTCGGCATGAAAGTGCAGCGCTGAACGCGTATGCACTTCGTCATCCTGGGGCGTAGCAAGGAGCGAAGCGACCCGGCGCAGACCCCAGGATCCATGCAGCGACTTATGGGTCGCCTCTGCGGTGATAGGCCTGGAGCATCTCTCTGGCTCCTGCTTCGCCGAGGATGACGAAAGTATGGGGCTTAAAACGCTGCTCCGCGCCGTTCTGATGGCTTCATCTCGTCGAGAAGCGTGCGGATCACGCCGGCCATGCTCTGGTTCATGTCGTTGCGCCACAGCGCGAAGGCGACATTGGCCTCGACAAAACCTTCCGGCGAGCCGCAATCGAAGGTGCGGCCCTGATAATGATAGCCGTAGAAGGCTTGCTGCTTTTCCAGCTTCAGCATCGCGTCGGTGAGCTGGATTTCGTTGCCGGCGCCCTTCTCCTGGCCTTCGAGAATTTTGAAGATCTCCGGCTGCAGGATGTAGCGGCCGTTGATGTAGAGGTTGGAGGGCGCTGTGCCGGTCTTCGGCTTTTCCACCATCTCGGTGATGCGGAAGCCGTGATGGGTGTCTTCGCCGCGGCCGACAATGCCGTATTTGTGAGCCTCCGCCGGGTCGCATTCCTGCACGGCGATGATGTTGTTGCCGGTTTCCTCGTAGAGTTCGACCATCGCCTTCGTGCAGCTCTTCTCCGACTGCATGATCATGTCGGGCAACAACAGCGCGAACGGCTCGTCGCCGACCAGTTCGCGCGCGCACCAGACAGCATGGCCGAGACCCATCGGCACCTGCTGGCGGGTGAAGCTGGTCTGGCCCGGCGCCGGCTGCAGCCGCTGCAGGCGGGCAAGCTGCTCGTCCTTGCCGCGCTGTGCCAGCGTGTCATAGAGCTCGAACTGGATATCGAAATGGTCCTCGATGACCGCCTTGTTGCGGCCGGTGACGAAGATGAAATGCTCGATGCCCGCCTCGCGCGCCTCATCGACGACATACTGGATGACCGGCCTGTCGACGACGGTCAGCATTTCCTTGGGAACGGCCTTGGTGGCCGGGAGAAACCGGGTGCCGAGGCCGGCGACCGGGAAAACTGCCTTGCGAACTCTCTTCATGCTTCCAATTATCCGTTTGCTGGCCGGCTCCGCAATCCCGTCTCGCGACATTTTCACGCCGGAATTGAAGATTACTGGAGCGGCTGAGGGAAACTTCCACCGGTTAAAGCATCGAGGTGTCTTTTCGTTCCAGGCGACGCCTATGGTAAACTAATTCCTAACCCGGTTCGGCGATGAATGGTCTTTCCTGAGACAAAGAAGGAGGAAAAGATGTCCGTTCGCAATGCCGCAAAACGTTTCAGCAGCGTCATGACGGCCGCAAGCCTCTCGCTCGCTTTGCTCATTCCCACCGGGCCGGCCTTCGCCGACGCCGGGTTCCGGCAATGGGTCGCCGGCTTCCGCGCCACCGCCGTGGCCGGCGGCGTTTCCGCCGCCGTCTACGACCAGGCCTTCCGGGGGATCAACGAGCCCGATCCGGTGGTGCTGGAAAAGGCCCGCACCCAGCCCGAATTCACCGCACCCGCCTGGGATTATTTCGACAACCGCGTCCATGACCAGTCCGTCGCCGTCGGGCAGCAGATGGCGAAAAAGTGGAAACCTTGGCTGGACAGGATCGAGGCGAGGTTCGGTGTCGACCGCTACGTGCTGTTGGCCATCTGGTCGATGGAATCGAACTATGGCGAGATCCTCAAGCGCGACGACATCATGCGCAATGTCGTCCGTTCGCTGGCGACTTTGGGATATGGCGACCCGAAACGTTCGAAATACGCCCGCACCCAGTTGGTCGCGGCGCTGAAGATCCTGCAGAGCGGCGACATCGACGAAAGCCACCTGATGGGCTCCTGGGCGGGTGCCATGGGCCAGACCCAGTTCATCCCGACCAGCTACCAGCATTATGCCGTCGACATGGACGGTAACGGCAAGCGCGACATCTGGAATTCCATTCCCGATGCGTTGGCGACATCGGCTAACCTGCTCAAGAAGAATGGCTGGCAGGCTGGCAAGACCTGGGGCTACGAAGTCACCTTGCCGGCAGGCAAATTGCCGGGCGGATCGAAGACGCTGGCGCAATGGCAGGCGCTCGGCGTCGCCAGGGCCAGCGGCAAACCGTTCAAGACCCTTACCGACAAGGCGACGCTGAAAGTGCCGGACGGCCGCGGCGGACCGGCCTTCCTGATGATCAGGAATTTCTCGGTCATCAAGGCCTACAACAATGCCGACAAATACGCGCTCGCTGTCGGTCTGCTTGCCGATGAGATCGCTGGCGGCAACGGCCTGGTGCAGGACTGGCAGCGACCTTTCACCAAGCTCAGCTTCGAGGAAAGGCAGGAGTTGCAGAAGCGACTTTCCCAGCATGGCCTTTATGATGGCAAATTCGACGGCAAGATCGGTGACGGCTCGAAGACGGCCATCATGGCTTATCAGGCGAAGGTTGGCTTGGCCCAGGATGGCTATCCGAGCTTGGAAGTGCTGAAATGGCTCAGGCAAAAATAAAACCTGGCGTAGTTGAGTAGGGAGGGGGCGATTGGTTTGGCCTGCGCGCATCGGGACGGTCGTTCGTCGCACGCCGGTGCTGATTCTGGCCTTCGCCGTGCTCGCCATCGCTGTGGCCGGCGCCGTCCACGCCCCAGCCATGGCGCAGGAGCAGCCGCAGCAGAGCCGCGGCTGGTCGTTGCGCGACCTTCTGTTTCCGCGCCGCAGCGAGCGGGTAGAGCCGCCACTGGACATCCAGAAGGCGATACCCAAGCCGAAGAAGAAACCTCGTGCGCCTCGCCCACCCGAGGAGCCTGCAACGCCCGTGGCCGAAAAAGCGCCGGACGCCCGCACCGTCCTTGTGGTCGGCGACTTCATGGCGGCGGGTCTGGCCGAGGGTCTGGACGAAGCCTTCGCCGAGAATACCGGCGTCAGGATCGTTGACCGCAGCAATGGCTCGTCAGGCTTCGTGCGCGATGATTTCTACAACTGGCCCGAACAGATCAAATCGCTGATCGAAACCGAAAAGCCCGCCGCGGTGGTCGTCATGCTAGGGTCTAACGACCGCCAGCAGATGAAGGTCGGGGACGTACGCGAGCAGCCTCGTTCCGAAAACTGGACCAAGGAGTACGAACACCGTACCGATGAGTTCGGCAAGGCAATCGCCACCGCCAAGGTGCCTTTCCTATGGGTGGGCATGCCGGCCTTCCGGGTGCCGAAGATGACCTCGGACATGCTGGCCTTCAACGACATCTACCACAAGGCGGCCGAAAGCCACGGCGGCGAATTCGTCGATGTCTGGGACGGTTTCGTCGACGAGAACGGGGCCTTCATTACCAGCGGCCCCGACATGAATGGCCAGCCCGTGCGGCTGCGCGCCGATGACGGCATCAACGTGTCCAAGGCAGGCAAGCGCAAACTCGCCTTCTACACCGAAAAGTCGCTGGTGAAGATCCTTGGACTGGCCGCGCCGGGAAGCGTGGCACCGACGGCGGCGCCGGCGGGCGCACCGGTCGAGGCGCCCGGTTCGGCCGCCGCCCCCATCGTCATCGATCGCACCCAACCCATGCTGCTCAGCGATCCCGCGCTCGACGGCGGCACCGAATTGCTCGGCGCCGCCCCACTGCCGAAGGCCGATCCAGCTCTTCCCGGGGAAAGGTTGGTGATCGAGGGCAAGGCGCCGGAAGCTTCGCCCGGACGCGCCGACGACTTTTCCTGGCCGCCGAAGGCAAGTCCGGCAGCCGCGGCCGCGGCCGCCGATACCACGACGGCGATTACCCCTTAACGCGGCAGGACGGTCGTCCCCATCAGCGC
This sequence comes from Mesorhizobium sp. M8A.F.Ca.ET.218.01.1.1, assembly GCF_004791165.1. Taxonomy (GTDB): domain Bacteria; phylum Pseudomonadota; class Alphaproteobacteria; order Rhizobiales; family Rhizobiaceae; genus Mesorhizobium. The sequence goes on from NZ_SRUZ01000006.1 coordinate 220,884, forward strand.
CTCGTCGATCGAGCGTGCCGCCTGGCGGCCTTCGCGGATCGCCCAGACGACCAGCGACTGGCCACGGCGCACGTCGCCCGCCGCGTAGAGCCGGTCGACGCTGGTCCTGTAGTCGCGGTCATTGGCCTCGACATTCCTGGAACGGCGGCTGTCGGTGGTGATCTTCATCTCACCCTCCAGTTCCGCCGCAACGCCTGCCGTCGCCGGTCCGGCAAAGCCGATGGCGATGAAGGCGAGATCGGCGCGGATGACGAATTCGGTGCCGGCGATCGGCTTGCGCTTCTCGTCGACCTCGCAGCATTTGACGCCCGTAAGCTGGCCTTCCTCGCCGATGAATTCGAGCGTCGCCACCTGGAATTCGCGCTCCGCGCCCTCGGCCTGCGAGGACGAGGTGCGCATCTTGGTTGCCCAGTAGGGCCAGACGGCGAGCTTGTCTTCCTTCTCGGGCGGCTGCGGGCGGATGTCGAGCTGGGTGACGCGCACGGCGCCCTGGCGGAAGGCGGTGCCGACGCAGTCGGAGGCGGTATCGCCACCACCGACGACAACGACATGCTGGCCACCGGCGATGATCGGATGCGACGGCCATGCCACGGACTGGATCGGCTCACCGCCGACGCGGCGGTTCTGCTGCACCAGATAGGGCATCGCGTCATGCACACCGCCGAGATCATCGCCGGGTATCCCGGCGGCGCGCGGCGTTTCCGAACCGCCGCAATAGAGCACGGCATCATGTTCTGCGAGGAGTTCAGCCACGGGCTTGTCGACGCCGACATTGACGCCACAGTGGAAGGTCACCCCCTCGCCCTGCATCTGTTCGATGCGCCGGTCGATATAGTGCTTCTCGATCTTGAAGTCGGGAATGCCGTAACGCATCAGCCCGCCTGGCCGGCTCTCTCGCTCATAGACATGCACGTCGTGGCCGGCGCGGCCGAGTTGCTGGGCGGCCGCCATGCCGGCCGGGCCGGACCCGATGATGGCGACCCGCTTGCCGGTCTTCCTTTCCGGCGGATAGGGCCTGATGTGGCCGGTCTCATAAGCCTTGTCCGCGATCGCCTGCTCCACCGTCTTGATGGCGACAGGAATGTCCTCGAGGTTCAGCGTGCAGGCTTCCTCGCAAGGTGCCGGACAGATGCGGCCGGTGAACTCCGGGAAGTTGTTGGTCGAGTGCAGGTTGCGGATCGCGTTGTCCCAGTCCCTGTTGTAGACGAGGTCGTTCCAGTCGGGGATCTGGTTGTGGATCGGGCAGCCGGTCGGCCCGTGGCAGAACGGAATGCCGCAATCCATGCAGCGCGCGGCCTGTTTCTCGACCTCCTTGTCCGACATCGGCAGCGTGAATTCGCGGAAATGCCGGATGCGGTCGGAGGCCGGCTGGTACTTGTGCACCTGCCGGTCGATTTCGAGAAAGCCTGTTACCTTGCCCATAGTCCAGTTCCTGCTGTCCAGATGGTGCGGTTTTCGCCGCACCCGTTAACCTCTTGAGGCAGCCATGGCAACCTTGAGCCCGAGGTCAAACTGTCGATGAAGGGGCCGGGAAGCCTGGGCTCCCCGGCAATTCTCAATAATCTATTCGGCCGCGACGCCCATGCGCATGCGTTCCATCTCGATCAGCGCGCGGCGGTATTCGACCGGCATGATCTTGCGGAATTTCGGCCGGAACGTCGCCCAGTCGTCGAGGATCTCGCGGCCGCGCACCGAACCCGTATAGTGCACGTGGTTCGAGATCAGCTGGTAGAGCCGTTCCTCGTCATGGCTGGTCATGTCGCCGGAGACGTCGACGCGGCCCTTGTGGTCGAGGTCGCCGCCATGGTGCAGCAGCTTTTCCATCAGGTCGTCTTCTTCCGGAACCGGCTCCAGCTCGACCATGGCCATGTTGCAGCGCTCGGCGAAATCGCCCGCCTCGTCCAGCACGTAGGCGACGCCGCCCGACATGCCGGCGGCGAAGTTGCGGCCGGTCTTGCCGATGACGACGACGACGCCGCCCGTCATGTATTCGCAGCCATGATCGCCGACGCCTTCGACGACGGCCGCCACGCCCGAATTGCGCACCGCGAAGCGCTCGCCGGCGACCCCGGCGAAATAGGCCTCGCCCTCGGTCGCGCCATAGAGCACCGTATTGCCGACGATGATGGAGTCGGCCGCGACGATCCTGGCTTCTTGCGGCGGCCGGATGACGATGCGGCCGCCCGACAGGCCCTTGCCGACATAGTCGTTGCCGGCACCGACCAACTCGAAGGAAACGCCGCGTGCCAGGAAGGCGCCGAAGGACTGGCCGGCGGTTCCGGTGAGCTTGACCTGGATCGTGTCCTCGCGCAGCCCCTTGTGCTTGAAGCGCTTGGCCACCTCACCCGACAGCATGGCGCCCGTGGAACGGTCGACATTGCGGATGTCCACCTCGATCTTGACCGGTTGCTTGGCCTCCAATGCGGGCTTGGCCAGTTCGATCAGCTTGCGGTCGAGCACATCGTCGATCGGGTGCTTCTGCCGTTCCGTCCAATGCACTGCTTCATGCGGCGCATCCGGCTTGTAGAACATCTTCGAGAAGTCGAGCCCGCGCGCCTTCCAGTGCTGGATCACGTCGCGCTTTTCCAGAAGGTCGGCGTCGCCGATGATCTGGTCGATATGGGTAAAGCCCATTTCGGCGAGCAGCGCCCGCACCTCTTCCGCCACGTAGAAGAAGAAGTTGATGACGTGCTCGGGCGTGCCCTTGAAGCGCTTGCGCAGCACCGGGTCCTGCGTCGCCACACCGACCGGACAGGTGTTGAGATGGCACTTGCGCATCATGATGCAGCCGGCCGCGATCAGCGGCGCGGTCGAGAAGCCGAACTCGTCGGCGCCGAGCAGCGCGCCGATGATGACGTCGCGCCCGGTGCGCAGGCCGCCGTCGACCTGCAGCGCCACGCGTGAACGCAGGCCGTTCAACACCAGCGTCTGATGCGTCTCGGCAAGACCCATCTCCCACGGGCTGCCGGCATGCTTGAGCGAGGTCAGCGGCGAGGCGCCGGTGCCGCCATCATAACCCGAGATGGTGATGTGGTCGGCGCGCGCCTTGGCGACGCCGGCGGCAACCGTGCCGACACCGACTTCCGACACCAGCTTGACCGACACGTCGGCCGCCGGATTGACGTTCTTCAGATCGTAGATCAGCTGCGCCAAATCCTCGATCGAATAGATGTCGTGATGCGGCGGCGGCGAGATCAGGCCGACGCCCGGCGTCGAGTGCCTCACCTTGGCAATGGTCGCGTCGACCTTGTGGCCGGGCAATTGGCCGCCCTCGCCGGGCTTGGCGCCCTGCGCCACCTTGATCTGCATGACATCGGAATTGACGAGATACTCGGCCGTCACGCCGAACCGTCCCGAGGCGACCTGCTTGATCGCCGAGCGTTCCGGGTTCTTGCCGCCGCCAGGCAGCGGCAGATAGCGGTCGGCCTCTTCGCCGCCCTCGCCGGTGTTCGACTTGCCGCCGATCTGGTTCATGGCGCGCGCCAGCGTGGTGTGCGCTTCCCTGGAGATCGAACCGAACGACATCGCCCCGGTCGAGAAGCGCTTGACGATCTCGGCTGCCGGCATGACGTCGTCGAGCGCGACCTTCTTGCGCCCGCTCTCATCCGCCAGCTTGATCTTGAACAGGCCGCGGATGGTCTGGGCGCGGGCCGTCTGGCTGTCGATCTGCGTCGAATACTCCTTGAACGTGTCCCACGAACCCTGGCGCACGGCGTGCTGCAAGGTGGCGACCGCGTCGGGCGACCACATATGCGCCTCGCCGCGCATGCGGAACAGATACTCGCCGCCGACCTCCAGGCTGTTGCGCAGCACCGGATCGCTGCCGAAACCGTCCGTGTGGCGGCTGACGGTTTCGCCTGCGACCTCATCAAGTCCGACGCCTTCGATCAGCGTCGCGGTGCCGGTGAAGTACTGCTGCACGAAATCGGTCTTCAGCCCGATGGCATCGAAGATCTGCGCGCCGCAATAGGACTGATAGGTCGAGATGCCCATCTTGGACATCACCTTGAGGATGCCCTTGCCGATCGACTTGATGTAGCGCGACACCACTTCATAGGCGTCGACCTCTTCCGGCAGCTCGCCGCGCTTGTGCATGTCGAGCAGCGTGTCGAAGGCCAGATAGGGATTAATCGCTTCCGCGCCATAGCCGGCAAGGCAGCAGAAATGATGCACCTCGCGCGGCTCGCCGGATTCCACGACCAGGCCGACCGCGGTGCGCAGGCCCTTGCGGATCAGATGGTGGTGCACGGCGGCCGTCGCCAGCAGTGCCGGAATGGCGATGCGGTCCGGCCCAAGCTGGCGGTCGGACAGGATGATGATGTTGTAGCCGCCGGCGACCGCTGCTTCGGCCCGCTCGCACAGACGTTCGACGGCGCCCTGCATGCCGGCAGCACCCTCGCTCGACCCATAGGTGATGTCGATCGTCTTGGTGTCGAAACGGTCCTCGGTATGGCCGATGGAGCGGATCTTTTCGAGATCGCCATTGGTCAGGATCGGCTGGCGCACCTCGAGCCGCTTGCGGCGCGAATTGCCGACCAGGTCGAAGATGTTCGGCCGCGGTCCGATGAAGGACACCAGGCTCATCACCAGCTCCTCGCGGATCGGGTCGATCGGCGGGTTGGTGACCTGGGCGAAATTCTGCTTGAAATAGGTGTAGAGCAGCTTCGACTTGTCCGACATCGCCGAGATCGGCGTGTCGGTGCCCATCGAGCCCACTGCTTCCTGGCCCGTGGTCGCCATCGGCGACATCAACAGCTTGGTGTCTTCCTGGGTGTAGCCGAATGCCTGCTGGCGATCGAGCAGGCTGACGTCCTTGCGCAGCGCGCGCGGCTCCACCGGCTTCAAATCTTCCAGGATGAGCTGCGTGTTGGAGAGCCAGGTCTTGTAGGGGTGCCTGGTCGCGATCTCCGACTTGATCTCCTCGTCGGGGACGATGCGGCCCTTGGCCAGGTCGATCAGAAGCATGCGGCCGGGCTGCAGCCGCCACTTCTGCACGATCTTCTCCTCCGGCACCGGCAGCACGCCGGCTTCCGAAGCCATGATGACGCGGTCGTCATCGGTGACGATGTAGCGTGCTGGACGCAATCCGTTGCGGTCGAGTGTAGCGCCAATCTGGCGGCCATCGGTGAAGGCGACCGCCGCTGGCCCATCCCACGGCTCCATCAACGCCGCATGATACTCGTAGAAAGCTTTGCGGTCGGCATCCATGAGCTTGTTGCCGGCCCAGGCTTCCGGGATCAGCATCATCATGGCGTGGCTGAGGCTGTAGCCGCCCTGGAACAGGAACTCGAGCGCATTGTCGAAGCACGCCGTATCCGACTGGCCATCGTAGGAGATCGGCCAAAGCTTCGAGATGTTGTTGCCGAACAGTTCGGAATCGACCGACGCCTGGCGCGCCGCCATCCAGTTGTTGTTGCCGCGCACCGTGTTGATCTCGCCATTGTGGGCGACCATGCGATAGGGATGCGCCAGCTTCCACGACGGGAAGGTGTTGGTCGAGAAGCGCTGGTGGACGAGGATCAGCGCGGTCTCGAAACGCGGGTCCTTGAGGTCCTTGTAGTAGGCGCCGACCTGATAGGCCAGGAACATGCCCTTGTAGACGATGGTGCGCGCCGACAGCGACACGCAATAGGCGCCGATGTCCTTGTTGTCGTTCTCGGCGTAGATGCGGCCCGAGATGACCTTGCGTAGCAGATAGAGCCTGGCCTCGTATTCCTCGTCATCGATGATATCGGCCGTGCGGCCGATGAAGACCTGGCGGTGGAACGGCTCGGACGCGACGATGTCAGGCGCCTTCGACAGCGACGAATTGTCGACCGGCACGTCACGGAATCCGAGCAGCGGCAGCCCCTCGGACTGCGCCGATTCGGCGATGATCTCTTCGATATGGGCACGAAGGATGGCATCCTGCGGCATGAACCAGTGTCCGACGCCATACTGGCCGACCGGTGGCAGTTCGATGCCTTGGGCCGCCATCTCCTCACGGAAAAAAAGATCCGGAAGCTGCGCCAGCACGCCGGCGCCATCGCCGACCAGCGGATCGGCGCCGACGGCGCCGCGATGCGTCAGGTTCTCGAGCACGGCAAGCCCGTCCTTGACGATCTGATGCGACTTCACGCCCTTCATGTTGACAATGAAGCCGACGCCGCAGGCGTCATGCTCGTTGCGCGGATCGTAGAGACCCTGGGCGGTGAGGCCGCCGGTAGTCGCGCGATTTTTGATGGAGGTATTTTTGACGGCGGCCGCTTTCGTCTGCGCGGCCTGGCCGTTCGTCGCAGAGAGCGTCAATTCCGTCATCGTTCTATCCTCCGTTCCGCGCCACGTGGCATTGGCCTGCGGGCGCTGGTTTGCCTTGGCGAGCACTTGGGCTCGCCCTTCATTCTTGCGGCACGTCTTGCGAAATCGCCGAACCAGGCGGCGCGCCGCTGGTTCATATCCGGTATCGTACAGGCCAGAGCTGGTCCGTCCACCTGTCGCTCGCGGCAAAAGCCGGAGTGGCCTAAACGATACGCCAATCCAGCCAGTTTTGTGCGACAAAATAAGACAGCACTACTGTCCTAAATTTTTATGACAGAAATCCAGAACCCACACAAGACCGATTCACAAAAAACTTGGCCGCGTCGCGACACAAAATTTCGTGAGGCGGCTGCAAAACGTAAGCTTCGGTCTGTGAGGGCGCCGCCGGCCCGACCCTGGCTTTACCCGTTTTCTGGTGGCTGGCTCTTGCGGGCGGACCATGAAACCGGTCAAGGTCCCGGCGATTTTCCCAACACAGGCAGACGCATGTTCTTCGCTTCCGACAATTGGGCAGGCGCCCACCCAAGCATTGCAGCCGGCCTCTCGGCCCATACCGCCGGCTTTTCGACCGCCTATGGCGACGGTGCGCTCGACCAGGCCGTCTACCGGCGCTTCAGCGAGATTTTCGAACGCGAGGTGGCCGTGTTCTTCGTGGCGACCGGCACCGCCGCCAATTCACTGTCGCTGACGACCTATAACAAGCCAGGCGGCATTTCCTTCGCGCACCGCGAATCGCATGTCATCGAGGACGAGTGCGGCGCGCCGGAATATTTTTCCGGCGGTGCGCGGCTACACGCGGTCGACGGCGCCCTGGGCAAGATCGAACCACACAATCTGGACAGGGCTATCGGCCGTTTCGCCGGCGAGGTGGTCCATTGGGGCCGGCCGATGGCCGTTTCGATCACCCAGTCGACCGAGGTCGGCACAATCTATGGCCTGGCCGAGATCGAAGCGATCTCGGCGATCGCCAAGCGCCATTCTGTGCCGCTGCACATGGACGGCGCCCGCTTTGCCAATGCGCTGGCCGCGCTCGACACCACGCCAGCCGAAATGACGTGGAAACGCGGCGTCGACATCCTGTCCTTCGGCGGCACCAAGAACGGCTGCTGGTGCGCCGAGGCGATCGTGCTGTTCGATCTCGACCGCGCCAAGGAACTGGCCTTTCTGCGCAAGCGAGCGGCACAGCTGTTTTCGAAGTCGCGTTTCGTCGCGGCGCAGTTCGAAGCCTATTTCAAAGACGGGCTGTGGCTCGACACCGCAAGGCATGCCAACGCCATGGCAGCGCGCCTCGCGGCGGCGATCGAGGATTCGGCCTCGGCCAAGCTGGCGTGGCTGCCGCAGGCCAACGAAGTCTTCGGTGTGATCAAGAAAACGCAAGCCGAGAAACTGCAAGCGGCCGGCGCGGCCTTCTACGACTGGCACAGGCCGCACGGCTTCGACGGTCATATCGGCGAGGACGAGCTGCTCTATCGCTTCGTCACCAGTTTTGCGACGACCTCGGAGGAAGTCGACCGCTTCGGCCAGTTGATCGCCGGCTAACCGGTGTCCCGGGCAACAAAAAAGCGGCGCCTTTCGGCGCCGCTTTCCGTCTCGGGAGGAGACTTTAGACTTTAGGCAGCGGTCTTGGCCTCGATCTGCTTGGCCTTGGCCGGAGCCGAGGTGATCGCGATCTTGCGCGGCTTCAGCTCTTCGGGAATGTTGCGCTTGAGGTCGACGAAGAGCAGGCCGTTCTTCAGCGCGGCGCCGACGACTTCAACGTGATCGGCAAGCTGGAAGCGGCGCTCGAAGGCCCTGGAGGCAATGCCGCGATAGAGCAGCTCGGAGCCTTCGCCGGTGCCCTCGTCCTTGCGCTCACCCTTTACGGTCAGCACGTTGCGGTGGGCTTCGATCGAGATCTCGTCATCCGAGAAGCCGGCAACCGCCATCGAGATGCGGTAGGAATCCTCACCAGTGCGCTCGATGTTGTAGGGCGGATAGGTCTGCGCGCCATCGGGCTGGGCGAGAGAATCAAGCATCGTGAAGAGACGGTCGAAGCCGACGGTCGAACGATAAAGCGGGGAAAAATCAACGTGACGCATGAGGTGTTCTCCTGTTGAGCAACATGGTTTGCGTATGGCCGGTGCGAAACCCGTGAGCGGCGTTTCGGGAGGACCAGCGGCCCCGACATTGGCGGCCGCAATCCACATCTGGGGAGCGCTTGAAAGCATTTCAAGTTTCGTTTGACCGGAAAAGAATGAGGCGGCCAGCCTTTGATGAACGGCAGATGAACCGGCGCTTCGGCGCCCGTTCAGACAGCCGCCGCTAAAGTGGCTCTCAAGATCAAGGATTGGCGGCGCCGGTTTTCCAGAGGCGCCGCAACGAGGCCGAACCGGGTGTTAACGTCCCTTCCTCCCGGATCGACAGGGGCCGGAAGCGCGCTCAAAGCCGCTTCCGGCCTTCCCCGTTGCGGTCCTCCACAAGCCGGATTTGCTTTGCTTTTGATGTATTGGCGTCTATCACCTTGAGGCCAGCCGCGACAGGCTGGCGCGCAAAGACGCCGAGCACAAAGCGCCGAATGACGGATCTTTTCCACGACACCCCGCTTTTTCACGAAGTTGAAGGCAATCCGCGACCGGAAAACGCCACCGGCGGCTTTTTCACCACGCGCGACGGCAAGAAGATACGTTACGGCCTGTTCGCAGCGGTGGCGCGTCCAATGCGCGGCACCGTTGTGCTGCTTGGCGGCCGCAACGAGTGCATCGAGAAATATTTCGAGACCATCCGCGACCTTGCCGCGCGCGGCTTCGGTGTCGCCACCCTCGACTGGCGCGGCCAGGGCGATTCCGACCGGTTGATCCGCGATCGTCAGCGCGGCTATGTCAGGTCGTTCCGCGACTATACGGCCGACCTGGAGCAGTTCTTCGAGGAGATCGTGCTGCCGGACTGCCGCGGACCCTACTACATCCTTGCCCATTCCGCCGGCGCTGTGATCACGCTGCTTGCCGCGCCGTCGATGGTCAACCGCGTGCGGCGCATGGTGCTGATCGCGCCATTCCTGACATTGCCCGACCTGCCGGTCTCGATACGGACGGTGCGCCGGGTCTGTTCGCTTTTCTGCGCCCTGGGGCTCGGCAGACTCTATGCCGCGTGGGGTCCACGGCCGAGACACACCCTACCCTTCGAAGTCAACAAGGTGACGTCGGATCCACAGCGCTATCGCCGCAATACGCGCATCTATGAAGAATATCCGCAACTGGCGCTTGGCGGGCCGACGATCCGCTGGCTGCAGGCGGCGGCGAAGGCGTCGGAAGCCATCAGCGACCCCGACTTCATGGCCCGCATTCAGGTGCCTCTGCTGATCATCGCCGCCGGTGCCGACCAGGTTGTCTCGACCAAGGCCGTGGAAGCCTATGCCAGAAGTCTGCGGCTCGGCTCCCTGCTGATGATCGACGGCGCCAAGCACGAAATCCTGCAGGAAGTCGACCTCTACCGCGAGCAATTCCTCGCCGCCTTCGACGCCTTCGTCCCCGGCTCGGACGACCCGACGGCCTGACGGGCCCCGCGGTGCCTCCCACAGGCCGGCATAGCTGACACCCCGTTGTCAGGAAGAGCGCACAGACCAGGTCCCCAGTAGGCCAACTGCTAAAGATTCTGACAGGCCGCGGCTGCTCCGGAATGCTCATCTGCATGCGTCGAATTGAACGCCATGGAAATGAGATCATGACCGAGAAAACCTGCGCCGCCTGCGATTGCCAACTGGACGCCAACCCGATCCGCGTGAAGGTCGGCGGCAATACCGTCGAGGTCTGCTGCGAGGAATGCGCGCAGGCGCTGAACGAAGCCGGCGCCTCGGCGGCCGGCACGGACGAGGACTGAGCGATGCGCCCCGATCACACAATCGTGCACCGCCTTGCCGGCCGGGCGCCGGCAGTCCGCGCCGCGACCACCATGCAGTCTTTGCGTGCCCACTGCATTGCGGCGGCAAGATGGTTCGGCCGCCAGATGGAGAAACGAAGGAGCCGCCATGCCTTGCTCGAAATGAGCGACGAACAGCTCAAGGACATCGGTCTTTCGCGTGGCCAGGCCTATGCGGAATTCAGGCGCCGCTAAGCGCCTGTCGAAAGTCTCCTGACAGGCCTGGGCAGTCCGCCTGCGTAAAGTGCTCTCCGCAATTCCGGACTCGTTTCCGGCGCGAGGAAAGAGCGCAACGGCCATGTCGCAATTCACGGTACAGCCGCTTCTCGACACCGGCACCGTCAGGGTGAGGGACGTCGTCTGCAGTGGCACATGCCGGCACAGGAGCGATGAGGAATGCACCGCGGCCACGCATCTGGTGTTTCCCTATCGCGGTGTCTTCGTGCGCCATGTCGGCCGCAATGACGCGGTAGCTGAAGCCAATCAACTGCTGTTCTTCAATGAAGCCGAGCCTTATCAGGTCAGCCATCCCATCGAGGGCGGCGACGCTTGCCTCGACCTCGTCATCGAGGACGGTCAATTGCGGGAGCTGGCGCCGAAGGATCAGCTTCGCTCCGGCCGCACGCTGGCGTTTCGTCGTCAGCGCCGGCGCATCGACCCGCGCGCGCAGGCGCTGGTGGCGCTGCTGCGCCACAGCCTGAGCCGCAATGTCGCTGAAACGCTGGAGGCCGAGACGCTCGCCCTGACACTGGTGCGGCGCTCGCTTGGCGAGCGCACCTCGCATGTCGCGGGCGCCAGCCCTGGCCGGCAGAAACTGGTCGACCGCGCCAAGCTCGTGCTGTCGTCGGACCTGTCACGGCGCTGGACGCTGGCCGGGATTGCCGTCGAGGTCGGCGTTTCGCCGGTCTACCTGACGCAGGTGTTCCAGCAGGTCGAAGCCATGCCGCTCTACCGCTATCATCTGCGCCTGCGGCTGGCGCGTGCGCTTGACCTGCTTGGCCGTTACGACAATCTGACCACGCTGGGCATGGATCTCGGCTTCTCCAGCCACAGCCATTTCAGTGCCGCGTTCAAGCAGGTCTACGGGCGTACGCCGGCGGAATTCCAGCGTTCGATACGGTCGCGCTGACCGCAGGCGATGTCAGCCGCGCAGGGCAGCCATGGCGGCGGCATGAAGCTCCGGTGTCGCCGCCGCCAGCACATCGCCGCCATTCTCCGCCGGCCCGCCGTCGAAGGTGGTGACGACACCGCCGGCCTTCTCGATGATCGGGATGAGCGCGACGATGTCGTAAGGCTTCAGGCCGGGATCCGTGACGATGTCGACGCTGCCCGAGGCGATCATGGCGAAGGCATAGCAGTCGGCGCCGTAGCGGGCGAGTTGGACTTGTTTCTCGAACGCGTCATAGCGCGTGCGCGCTTCGCCCTTGAACAATGCCGGCGTGGTGGTGAACAGCGTCGCCTCATCGAGTTTTGTCGTCTTGCGGGTCGACAGTTTTCGCGGACCGCCCGGTCCCTCGTAATGCGAGCCGGATCCATTGGCGTAGAACAGTTCGCCGGTGAAGGGTTGCGCCATCATGCCGGCAACCGCATCGCCGTCGACCGTCAACCCGACCAGCGTCCCCCACACCGGCAGGCCGGAGATGAAGGCGCGCGTGCCGTCGATCGGATCGATAACCCAGACATGCCGGCTGGAGATGTTCTCGCTGCCGTGCTCTTCGCCCAGGATACCGTGGTCGGGGTACTCGGCCGATATCAGCGCCCGGATGGCGCGCTCGGCCTCGCGGTCGGCCTCGGTGACCGGATCGAAACTGCCCTTTTCCTTGTTGGCGACCGCGCCTTGGGCGCGAAAGCGCGGCAAGGTCTCAGCCGCTGCCGCTTGCGCGATACGGCGCATGAAATCGACGCTGATGTCCAACTGATTCTCCCGCGTTGCAGCATGCCCAGACAGTCGTTTGCCGTCACTTTCGTGCCAAAACAAGGGTGTTCGAGAATTTTCCGGCAGCGACACCTGTTGCTGAAATGTCACGTTTCTGTCAACGAAACGCAATTTCCACATCACTCTGAATTAAAAAAGCCTGAACGTCGCTTGACATTTGTGCGCTGCACAATACCCTCATTCTCGGATAGGGTTTCCTGTCCATGCCCTCCTTGGGCGTTTCCTCCCTAGACTTCGACCGTATCGTGCAAACGATGCGGTCTTTTTTTCAGCCGCCGCTCCCGAAGCGTACCGCCCAAAACCACACGAGGGGTCTTCGGGCAGTCGCACGCATGGAACAAGGCGTGATCTTCACTCCGCGGCCAGAGGCAGGTCGATGAAATGGTGATCCGGCATCGCCATCAGGTCGGCTGAAAATCGCGTCAGATCGTCGGCCAGCGCGTCGAAGCCGGCGGCTTTCTCGAATGTCCGCTCATTCATGTAGAGCCCGCGATTGACCTCGATCTGCAGCGCATGCAGATGACGCGCCGGGCGGCCGTAATGTTCCGTGATGAAACCGCCGGCATAAGGCTTGTTGTGAGCAACGGTATAGCCCATCGCGGTCAATAGGCCGATCGCGGTTTCGGTCAGGGCCGCGGTGGCCGAGATGCCGAAACGGTCGCCGATGATGAAATCCGGCCGCAGCCCGTTGTCGCCGACACGGATGCTCGCCGGCATCGAATGGCAGTCGATCAGCACGGCAAAGCCGAAACGGGCGTGGGTCCGGGTCAAAAGCCGCTTCAGCGTTTCGTGATAAGGCTTGTAGACGGCTTCGATGCGGGCAACCGCCTCGGCGAGCGGCAAGCGGCCCGCATAGATGTCGAGCCCCTCGCCCACCAGCTTCGGCACGGTGCCGAGCCCGCCGGCCACGCGCGCGGAGCGGATGTTGCAGAAGGACGGCACCGGCTCGGCGAACATGCGCGGGTCGAGTTCCCATGGCTCGCGGTTGACATCGAGATAGGCACGCGGAAAATTTGCCGCCAGCATCGGCGCACCCAGCGCCACGGCGCCGCCGAACAGCTCGTCGACATAGCAATCCTCCGAGCGGCGGATGGCGTTGCGATCGAGCCTTGCCATGGCAAGGAAGCGTTCAGGATAGTAGCGGCCGCTATGCGGTGAATTGAAGAGGAAGGGGACGCGCTGCTCGGCGCCCGACCGGATTTCGAAGGGTGGAAAGACCGAAAAATCCTCGGCTGCCGTCTTCAATTTGAACGAACCCGAAAACACCAGTGCATCATGGCATGAAACTGCCACCTTGCTGGCCGCATGTCCAGCATTTCAGCCGTCGTGCCGCTTGGCAAATGTGGGGCAAGCGCGTCGGTGTTCACTTGATGTTTACTCTCACCTCCTCATATACAGGATGGTTAACGGGCCTGCCCCTCGGCAGTCTCGGCGGGTGATTCGGACGGGACAACATGGCACGCATTCTTCTGGCGGAAGACGACGACGATATGCGTCGGTTCCTCGTCAAGGCGCTGGAGCGCGCCGGTTATCAGGTCAGCGATTTCGACAACGGCGCCAGCGCCTATGAGCGGCTGCGCGAAGAACCATTCTCGCTGCTTCTGACCGACATCGTCATGCCGGAGATGGACGGCATCGAATTGGCGCGCCGCGCCACCGAGATCGACCCCGACCTCAAGGTCATGTTCATCACCGGTTTCGCCGCCGTCGCGCTGAACCCGGATTCCAAGGCGCCGAAAGACGCCAAGGTGCTGTCCAAGCCCTTCCACCTGCGCGACCTCGTCAACGAGGTCGAGAAGATGCTGCACGCGGCCTGAGCCGCCTTCCGCAAGCCGCCGGGGTCAGTCCACAGCCGCGGCGAGACGACGTGTTTTTCCTCTTTTCCTGCTATTGACGCGCCGGACCAAAAATGGTGTATGCGCGGCTTCGGATGGGCGTGTAGCTCAGCGGGAGAGCACTGCATTGACATTGCAGGGGTCACAGGTTCAATCCCTGTCACGCCCACCATCCAGATCCAAACCAGCTGAGTCGAAGAGATAGGGCGTAAGGCCTGGCCGCCGCTGCGTGCCCTGATTCCCCCACTGCCCTATTCCCTCATCGAATCATTGCGGTGTCGGGTCAGGCTATTCCCAGGCCTGTCAGCGAGTTTTGCGAAGGGGCAAGCCACAACACTCGAGTTGGCGGCCGCGGCCAACCTGTGTGCCACTCAGACGCCCGCGACGGCGCAGAGGCTCTTCATCCTGGCAACCGCCATCTCCGGGTCGGCCAGCAATCCAGCCTGATCGGCAAGGCGGAAGACTTCGGCATAATGGCGGATGCCGCGCGCCGACTGCATGCCACCGACCATCGCGAAATGGTCCTGGTGGCCGTTCAGCCAAGCCATGAAGACAATGCCGGCCTTGTAATATTCGGTCGGCGTCTCGAAGATTTTTCGCGACAACGGCACGGTCGGCGCCATCAGCGCGTCGTAGCCTGTACGGTCGCCGGCGGCCAGCTTCGCCAGCGCCGCATTGGCAACCGGCGCGATCGCGTCGAAAATGCCGAGCAGCGCGTGCGAGTGGCGCTTGCCGTCTCCGGCGATCAGTTCGGGATAGTTGAAGTCGTCGCCGGTGAACATCACCACGCCGTCCGGCAGCCGGTTCCTGAGCGCCACCTCCTTGCCGGCGTCGAGCAGCGATATCTTGATGCCCTCGACCTTGCCGGCATGGCGCTCGATGATGGCGACCACCGTATCGAGTGCGGTCTCGAAATCATCGCTGCCCCAATAGCCTTTCAGGGCCGGGTCGAACATGTCGCCCAGCCAGTGCAGGATCACTTTGCCGGAGGCCTGGCCCAGTATGCGGTCGTAAACCAAGGCATAGTCGTCCGGGCCCTTGGCGACGGCGGCCAGCGCGCGGCTGGCCATCATGATCGCCTTGCCGCCTTGCCCTTCGATGAACGCGAACTGTTCCTCATAGGCGGCGATCACATCATCCAGTGTCCTGGCCGACGCCGGCGCCAGATGGTCGGTTCCGGCGCCCGAGGCGAGGTCGGCGTCAGCGACGGTCCTCGCCTCCGCGATTGATCGGCGGATCAATTCCCTCGCGCTCCGCCAATCGAAACCCATGCCGCGCTGCGACGTGTCCATCGCCTCGGCGATGCGGAAGCCGAGCCGCCAAAGATGATGGCGAAACGCCATCGTCCTGTCCCAGTCGACAACCGGCCGCGACCATGGATCGGTCATTTCCAGGGGATCGGCGACGACATGCGCGGCGGCATAGGCGATGCGCGGGAACCGCGCGCCGATCACTGGCTGGACCGGCTGTCCGACAAGCGCGTAACCGGTGCTGCGGCCACCCGCGCCGGGCAAGGCAATGTCCATCGATCTCTCCGTTTTCGGCGTTTATTAAATGGAACGTTCCAATAAATCAAGAACCTTTAAGATTCGAAAGTGGCTCACGACCAATGCTGCGTTGCAACACAGGAAGCCTTGCCCGGCATATCGTTGGACCACGTACGATCGGCCTGGTTTGATTGAGAAAAAATCCCGATTGACTCACCCATGGAGCAGAGATTAGAACGTTCCAATAAATTCGATTAGGAAAACCGGGAGGAGTTATCTGGATGGCCAGCCGCGCCAAGGCGACGATCTTCGACATCGCCCGCGAGGCAGGCGTGTCCAAATCGACGGTGTCGCTCGTGCTCCAGGGCAGCGGGCTGATCCGCCCCGAGACCGCGGTCAAGGTTCGCAAGGCGATCGAGGATGTCGGCTATGTCTACAATCGCGGCGCCGCCAATCTGCGCAAGGCCCATTCCAACGTCATCGGCATGGTCATCAACGATCTCACCAATCCGTTCTTCGCTGAACTGGCAGTGGGCATGGAGCGCGTCTTCCAGTCGGCCGGCATCGTGCCGTTCATCGCCAACACGGCGGAGAACCCGGTGCGCCAGGAAGAAGTGTTGAAATCGCTGATGGAGCAAGGCGTCGCCGGCCTCATCGTCTCGCCGGCGCGCGGCACCACGCCGGGTGCCTTCCGGCGGCTTGAGATGGCGGGCGTGCCGGTCGTCTTCGCCATGCGCCGCTTGCCGGAAAGCCGTATCCCGGTGATCACCCCCGACAATCATCGTGGCGCCTATCTCGCCACCGCTCATCTCGTCGGCAAGGGGCATCGCCGCCTGGCCTTCTTCGGCGGCTCGTCCGACCTCATCGTCTATCATGAGCGCTTGGGCGGCTTTCGCGAAGCCTGCGAAACGCTTGGCATCGACCCCCGCGACGCGCTCATCATCGAAGGCGAGACCAACCGCAAGGGCGGCATGGCCTGCCTGGAGACGTCGCTCGCAATGGCCGAGCCACCAACCGCGGCGCTCTGCTTCAACGATGCCGTCGCCTTTGGCGTCATGCTGGCGCTGCGCAAGCGCGGACTTGAGCCGGGCGCGGATTTCGCCGTCGTCGGCTTCGACGATGTGGTCGAGGCCGAACATTACATGCCGGCGCTAACCAGCGTCGCGGTGGACTCCGCCGGTCTCGGCGAACGCGCGGCCCACGTCATGATCAAGATGATCCAGTCGCGCACCACGCGCGCCGAGGACCATATCGGCGCCGTCAATCTCGTGGTCAGGGAAAGCTGCGGCCCAGATCGCCGCACGCGAAACAGGCCCGCGGCAACGGGAGCCGCGAGATGAGCGTCAAATGGGGGCTGATCGGCGCCAGCACGATCGCCCGGCAATTCATGATCGACGCCATTCGCGCGCAAGCCGATGGCGAGATCGCGGCTGTGATGAGTTCCAGCGCGGAACGCGCCGCGGCCTATGCAAGGGAAAATGGCATTCCGGCCGCCGTATCAAACCTCGATGCCTTGCTCGGATCCGACATCGACGCCGTCTACATCTCGACCACCAACGAACTGCACCTCGAACAGGCACTCGCTGCGATCGAGGCAGGAAAGCATGTGCTGTGCGAGAAGCCGCTGGCGCTGACCAGCGCCGACGCGCGTAGAATGGTCGCCGCGGCCAAGGCCGCGGGCATCGTGCTCGGCACCAATCACCATCTGCGCAATGCCGGCGCGCACCGCGTCATGCGCGAGGCGATTGCCGCCGGCCGCATCGGCCAGCCCATTGCCGCGCGGGTCTTTCATTCCGTCTACCTGCCGGAGAACCTGCAAGGTTGGCGCATCGCCAGGCCCGAGGCCGGCGGCGGCGCGGTGCTCGACATCACCGTGCACGATGCCGACACGCTGCGCTTCGTGCTCGGCGACGATCCGGTCGAGGTTTCCGCTTTCACGCAATCGGCCGGCATGGCCGGCAGCGGGCTGGAAGACGGCGCCATGTGCATCTGGCGCTTCAAGTCGGGCCTCATCGCGCAATCGCATGAAGGCTTCACCACCAGATTTGCCGATACCGGTTTCGAGGTGCACGGCTCGCAGGGTTCGCTGATCGCCCGCAATGTCATGACGCAAAAGCCGGTCGGCACGGTGACGCTGCGCACCGCGGGTGGCGAGGAAGAATTGAGCTTCGACCGCGACAACCTCTACGTCAGGTCGGTGGGCCGGTTCCATGCCGCGATCCATGGCGAGGACCAGCCCTCCGCCACCGGCGAGGACGGCATCTGGTCGCTCACAGCGGCCGAGGCCGCATTGCAATCGGCCAATTCCGGCAGAGCCGTCAGGATCGACCCGAAACTCGGGAGCATGAATTGAGCAAGGTCGTTTCATCGGCGCAGGCAGCCAGCCTGATCAAGGACGGCATGGTCGTCTCGGTGTCCTCGTCGAGCGGTCTTGGCTGTCCGGACGCCGTGCTCGCCGCCATCGGCGAACGCTTCGACAGCGAAGGCCATCCGAAGGACATCACCACCCTGCATCCCATCGCCGCCGGCGACATGTATGGCATCAAGGGCATCGATCATCTGGCCAAGCCCGGCCTGTTGAAGCGCACGCTGTGCGGCTCCTATCCGTCGGGGCCCTCCTCGGCCGAACCGCCGCAGATCTGGAAGATGATCGGCGACAATTCCGTCGCCGCCTATAACGTGCCGTCCGGCATCCTGTTCGACATGCACCGCGAGGCCGCCGCCAAGCGGCCGGGCGTGCTGACCAAGGTCGGCCTCGACACTTTCGCCGACCCGCGCCACCAGGGCTGCGCCATGAACGCCGCCGCCGGCGAACCGATCGTCTCGGTGCAGCAATTCGACGGCGAGGAATGGCTCTATTTCCGCGCCATCGTGCCGCAAGTCTCGATCATCCGCGCCACCACGGCGGACGAGCGCGGCAACCTGACCTACGAGCATGAGGGCGCCTATCTCGGTGGGCTGGAACAGGCGCTCGCCGCCCGCAACAATGGCGGCATCGTCATCGCGCAGGTCAAGCGCGTCGTCGAGAACGGCACGCTGAAGCCGCATGATGTGCGCGTGCCGGGCGTGCTGGTCGACCATATCGTCGTGGCGCCCGACCAGTTACAGACGACGCTGACGCCTTACGATCCGGCGATTTCGGGTGAGATCTTCCGGCCGCTGTCGACCTTCCGCAACGCGGAGATGAACGTCCAGAAGGTGATCGCGCGCCGCGTCGCCATGGAGCTGCGCGACGGCATGGCCGTCAACATAGGCTTCGGCATCTCGGCCAACGTGCCGCGCATCCTTCTGGAAGAAGGCCAGCACGGCAAGGTCACCTGGGTGATCGAACAGGGTGCCGTCGGTGGCGTGCCGCTGCTCGACTTCAAGTTCGGTTGCGCCTCCAATGCCGAGGCGATCATGCCCTCGCCGCACCAGTTCATCTATTTCCAGGCCGGCGGCTTCGACGCCTCGCTGCTCTCCTTCCTGCAGATCGACCGCCACGGCTCGGTCAATGTCTCGAAACTTTCGGCGCGGCCGCATGTCACCGCCGGCGCCGGCGGCTTCGTCGACATCACGTCACGGGCGAAGAAGATTGTTTTCTCTGGCTTCTTCAACGCCGGGGCAAAGCTCTCGCTGGCCAATGGCGGCATCCGCATCGATGCGGAAGGCAAGGTCAAGAAGATCGTCGAGGCGGTCGAGCACATCTCCTTCTCCGGCAAGCGCGCCGTCGCTCAAGGACAGGACATCACCTATGTCACCGAGCGCTGCGTGATGAAGCTGACGCCCGATGGGCTGATGGTGACGGAACTGGCGCCCGGTATCGACCTCGAGCGCGATGTGCTGGCACAGGCCGAGATCCCGCTCAACGTGGCCAATGACCTCAAGGTGACGCCGGCCGCGCTCTACCAGGATCGGCCGATCGGCCTGTCACTCAATGGCGGCGCCTCGCTTGGAGGCGCGCATGGCTGAGCGCCTCGTCACCTTCGAGCGGGATGGCGCGATCGGCATCGTCACCTTGCGCCGGCCCGAAAAATTCAACGCGCTCGACATCCCGATGCTGCGCGCGCTGGAGGCGGCGCTCGATGAGGCGGAAAGCGCCGAAGATGTCCGCGCCGTCCTCATATGCGGCGAAGGCAAGGGATTTTGCGCCGGCGGCGATGTCGAGGCCTGGGGCGGCATGAGTGCCGCAGATTTCCAGGTGCAATGGGTGCGCTACGGCCACCGTGTCTTCGACCGGCTGGCACGGCTGCGGCAGCCGACCATCGCCGTTCTGTCCGGCCATGCTCTCGGCGGCGGGCTGGAACTGGCTGTCGCTTGCGATTTTCGCGTCGCCGAAACCCAGGTGAAGCTCGGCTTCCCCGAGACCTCGATCGGTGTCGTCCCCGGCTGGTCCGGCACGCAACGCGCGGTGCGCCGCTTCGGCGCCCAGACGGTGCGTCGCATGGCTGTCGGTGGCGAGATTTTTCTGGCGGCTGAAGCGCTCGTGCTTGCCATCGTCGACCGCGTCGTCGAAACCGGCAAGGCGTTAGACGAAGCCAAGGCCTGGGCTGGAAAAATCGCCGAACGCGGGCCGCTGGCGACCGAAGCCGCCAAGCTGATGATCGCCGTTGCCGAAGGCGAGGAAAGCGCTGCCGCGACCGAAGCCCTGGCCAGCGGTTTCATAGCGCTCACCGGCGATCTCAAGGCCGGCGTCGGCTCCTTCAAGACCAAGCAGAAGCCCGTGTTTTCGCGTTCCTAGGACAGAGTGGAAATCACATGAATGCACCTCTGAAGATTTCCATGCCCGCCGAGGCTTCCGCCGCGCCCAAGGCGTACAAGCTGCTGATCGACGGCAAGCATGTCGATGCCCGCGACGGCCGTATGCTGGAACGCAAGAGCCCCGGCCACGGCTTCACCGTTTCACACTATGCTCAGGCAGGGGCTGCCGAAGTGGAAGCCGCGATGCAGGCCGCGCACAGGGCGTTCGAGACCGGTCCTTGGCCGCGCATGAAGGCGGCCGAGCGCGCCGCGATCCTGCTCAAGGCGGCCGACCTGATCGAGGCCCGGCTGGAAGACATCGCCCGCCTCGATGCGCTGGAATCCGGCAAGCCGATTACCCAGGCGCGCGGCGAGATCGGCGGCGCCGTCGACATCTGGCGCTATGCCGCCTCGCTTGCCCGCACGCTGCATGGCGAGAGCTACGCCAATCTCGGCGACGCCATGCTGGGCGTCGTGCTGCGCGAGCCGATCGGTGTCGTCTCGATCATCACGCCGTGGAATTTCCCGTTCCTCATCGTCAGCCAGAAACTGCCTTTCGCGCTGGCCGCCGGCTGTACGGCCGTGGTCAAGCCGAGCGAGATGACGTCGGCCTCGACCTTCGTGCTCGGCGACATCCTTCACGAAGCCGGCGTTCCCGCCGGCGTCGTCAACATCCTCGCCGGTCTTGGCGCCGATGTCGGCGCGCCGATGGTCAGCCATCCCCTGGTCGAGATGGTGTCGTTCACCGGTTCCACCCGCGTCGGCAAGATGACCATGGCGGCGGCCGCGAATTCCCTGAAGAAGGTTTCGATGGAACTCGGCGGCAAGAACGGCCAGATCGTCTTCCCCGATGCCGATCTCGAGGCGGCCGCCGATGCAGCGGTGTTCGGCGGCTTCTTCAATGCCGGCGAATGCTGCAACGCCGGCAGCCGGTTGATCGTGCACGAGGCGATCGCCGACGATTTCCTGGCCGCCGTGAAGACGGTGACCGCCAAGGTAACCGTTGGCGATCCGCTCGATATCAGGACCAAGGTCGGCGCGATGATTTCCTCCGACCATCTGGCCAAGGTGACCGATTACATCGCGGCCGCCGCGAGTGACGGGGTCCGCATCTACAGCGGCGGCGGGCAACTCCCTTCCAATGCCGGCCAATATCTCGATCCGACGATCTTACGCAACGTCACCGAAAACATGGCCGTCGCCCGCGAGGAAGTGTTCGGGCCGGTGCTCTCGGTGCTGACTTTTGAAACGATTGAAAAGGCGTTGCACATCGCCAACAACACGCCCTATGGTCTATCGGCGGGTGTGTGGAGCGCCAGCATCGACACCTGCATGTCGGTGGCGCGGGGCGTGCGTTCGGGGACGGTCTGGGTGAACACGTTCATGGAAGGTTATCCAGAACTGCCGTTCGGCGGCTACAAGCAGTCGGGCCTGGGCCGCGAACTCGGCAAGCGCGCCGTCGAGGACTATACAGAGGAAAAGACAATCCAGTTTCATCGCGGCCAGCGCACCGGTTGGTGGGTCGGCTGAGTTGGGAGACCCCGGCGGCATCCGCCGGTCACGTGAGTTGCAACAAGGGAGGAAGTACATGTTGCGCAAACTGCTTATCGGAACGGCTCTCGCTTCGGGCCTGGCTTTCGCGGCCCATGCCGAGGACGTCAAGGAAGTGCAGATGCTGCATTGGTGGACGTCGGGCGGCGAAGCGGCTGCCCTCAACGTGCTCAAGCAGGATCTGGCCAAGGAAGGCTATGCCTGGAAGGACGTGCCGGTGGCCGGCGGCGGCGGCGATGCCGCCATGACCGCGCTGAAGGCGATGGTCGCGGCCGGCAACTATCCGACCGCCTCGCAGATGCTCGGCTATACCGTGCTCGACTATGCCGCGGCCGGCGTGATGGGCGACCTCACCGAGACGGCGAAGAAGGAAGGCTGGGACAAATCGGTTCCGGCCGCCCTGCAGAAATTCTCCGTCTATGACGGCAAGTGGGTTGCCGCTCCGGTCAACGTCCACTCGGTCAACTGGCTGTGGATCAACAAGGCGGTGATGGACAAGATCGGCGGCGCCGAGCCGAAGACCTTCGATGATTTCATCGCCCTGCTCGACAAGGCCAAGGCGGCCGGCGTCACGCCGCTCGCGCTTGGCGGCCAGAACTGGCAGGAAGCCACCATGTTCGATTCCGTCGTGCTGTCGACCGGCGGGCCGGAGTTCTACAAGAAGGCGATGAACGACCTCGACGACGCCTCGCTCAAGTCCGACACGATGAAGAAGTCGTTCGACAACCTCGCCAAGCTCGTCACCTATGTCGACCCGAACTTCTCGGGCCGCGACTGGAACCTCGCCACCGCCATGGTCATCAAGGGCGATGCGCTGGTGCAGGTCATGGGCGACTGGGCCAAGGGCGAGTTCCACGCCGCCAACAAGACCCCGGGCACCGACTTCCTCTGCTACCGCTTCCCGGGCACAGACGGCTCGGTGATCTACAACTCCGACATGTTCGGCATGTTCAACGTCCCCGACGACCGCAAGGCGGCCCAGGTCGCTCTGGCCACAGCCACGTTGTCGAAGAGCTTCCAGTCGGCCTTCAACGTCGTCAAGGGTTCGGTTCCGGCCCGCACCGACGTGCCTGACACCGACTTCGACGCTTGCGGCAAGAAGGGTATCGCCGATCTGAAGAAGGCCAATGAAGGTGGCACGCTGTTCGGCTCGCTAGCCCAGGGTTATGGCGCGCCTCCGGCTGTCGCCAATGCCTACAAGGACGTCGTCTCCAAATTCGTCCACGGTCAGATCAAGACCTCGGACGAGGCCGTGACCGAACTGGTCAAGGCAATCGACGACGCCAAGTAAGCATTACGCACAAAAACACCTTCCCCGCTCCGGCGGGGAAGGCTTCCGGTCCGTGAGGCCGGTCGGCCGGACGCCGACGGGAGGAACCCCATGAGCACAGTTGCGACAACCCAGATCAAGCTGACGCCGGAGCATGCCCGCCCGCGCACCTCGGTGCGCGGGCGCCTGCAGGACGCCTTGCCCAAGATCGTGCTGGCGCCGAGCTTCGCCATCACCGTCGTCTTCGTCTACGGCTTCATCCTGTGGACGATCTACCTGTCCTTCACCAACTCCAAGACCTTTCCGTCCTACGCCATAACCGGCGCGCGCGCCTACCAGCGGCTGTGGAACTGGACCTTCGACACCGATCCGCCGTCGAGCTGGTACACATCGATCACCAATATGGGCATTTTCGGCTTTCTCTACATCTTGATCTGTCTGGCGCTCGGCCTGTTCCTGGCCATCCTGCTCGACCAGAAGATCCGCGGCGAAGGCGTCTTGCGTCCCATCTACCTCTACCCGATGGCGCTCTCCTTCATCGTCACCGGCGTCGCCTGGAAATGGTTCCTCGACCCTGGCCTCGGCCTCGAGCAGACGCTGCACCAATGGGGCTGGACGAGCTTCCATTTCGACTGGATCAAGAACAAGGATTTCGTCATCTACACCGTGGTCATCGCCGGCGTCTGGCAGGCCTCCGGCTTCATCATGGCGATGTTCCTGGCCGGCCTGCGCGGCATTGACGGCGAGATCATGAAGGCGGCGCAGATCGACGGCGCCACCACCTTCCAGCTCTATCGCCGCATCGTCATTCCGCTGCTGCGGCCGATCTTCCTGTCGGCCTTCATCGTGCTCGCGCACCTTGCCATCAAATCCTATGACTTGGTCGTCGCGCTGACCAGCGGTGGCCCCGGTGGCTCGGCATGGCTGCCTTCGAACTTCATGTATGAGTACACCTTCAAGCGCAACGAAATGGCCGTCGGTTCGGCAAGCGCCGTGATCATGCTGATGACCATCGTCGCCATCATCGTGCCCTATCTCTATTCGGAATTGAGGGAGAAGCCGCGATGAGCGCCGTGACCACTCCCGCCCGCCAGGCCAGCGGCGGCATGAACGTCAAACTCGTCAACCGCATCGTCATCTACGGACTTCTGGCGCTGTTCGCCCTGTTCTATCTGATGCCGCTGTTCGTCATGCTGGTGACCTCGTTCAAGACCATGGACGAGATCCAGAACGGCAACATGCTTTCGCTGCCCAAGGCGCCGACCTTCGATCCCTGGCTGAAGGCCTGGGGCGAGACCTGCGTCGGCCTCACCTGCGCCGGCATCAAGGGCTATTTCTGGAACTCCATCAAGATGGTGGTTCCCGCCGTGCTGATCTCGACCATGCTCGGTGCGCTCAATGGCTACGTGCTGACCAAATGGCGTTTTCGCGGGGCGACGCTGGTGTTCGGGCTGATGCTGTTTGCCTGCTTCATTCCGTTCCAGTCCGTTCTGTTGCCGATGGCGACGATCCTGGGCAGCGTCGGCCGCTTCGGCGTGACGCTGCAAAACTCGATCGGCACCAGCTTCGGCCTCGGCAATTCGACGGTCAATCTGGTCTTCGTCCACGTCGTCTACGGCATCGGCTTCACCACGCTGTTCTTCCGCAACTATTACGAGGCGTTCCCGACCGAACTGGTCAAGGCCGCCCAGGTCGACGGCGCTTCGTTCTTCCAGATCTTCCGGCGCATCATGCTGCCGAACTCGATGCCGATCTTCGTCGTCACCGTCATCTACCAATTCACCAACATCTGGAACGACTTCCTGTTCGCCTCCGCCTATGCCGGCACCGGCGATGCGATGCCGATGACGGTGGCGCTCAACAACGTCGTCAACACCTCGACCGGCGTCGTCGAATACAACGTCAACATGGCGGCGGCGATGATCGCCGCACTCCCCACCCTTCTCGTCTATGTGCTCGCCGGCCGCTATTTCGTGCGTGGCCTGATGGCGGGCGCGGTCAAAGGATAACCCAATGGCTTTTCTGGAAATTGATGGTCTGAGGAAGCGTTTCGGCCAGGTCGAGATCCTGAAAGGGATTAACCTCGAGCTGGAAAAAGGCGGCTTCCTGGTGCTGGTCGGTCCTTCCGGCTGTGGCAAGTCAACCTTACTCAACACCATTGCCGGACTGGAGACGATCACCTCTGGCGATATCCGCGTCGACGGCCGCACCATCACCGATCTTCATCCGTCCAAGCGCGATATCGCCATGGTGTTCCAGAGCTATGCGCTCTACCCCAACATGACGGTCGCCGGGAACATCTCCTTCGGCATGGAAATGCGCGGCGTGCCGGCCGACGAACGGCAGAAGGCGATCGACAAGGTGGCCAAGGTCCTGCAGATCGGCCATCTGCTGCAGCGCAAGCCGAGCCAGCTCTCCGGCGGCCAGCGCCAGCGCGTCGCCATGGGCCGGGCGCTGGTGCGGGACCCCAAGCTGTTCCTGTTCGACGAGCCGCTGTCCAACCTCGACGCCAAGCTGCGCGTCGACATGCGCATCGAGATCAAGCGCCTGCATGCCACCACGGGTACAACGATCGTCTATGTCACCCACGACCAGATCGAGGCGATGACGCTGGCTACCAAGATCGCCGTCATGCGTGACGGCGAGGTGCAGCAATTCGGCACGCCGGCCGAAATCTACAACAACCCCAGCAATGTCTTCGTCGCCGACTTCATGGGGTCACCGGCAATGAACCTGATCCCGGCCACCATCGGCGGCAATGGCGGCGATCTGGCCGTCGTGCTCGATCGCGAGGCACGCCAGCCGATCACCTTGCCGATGGCCAACGCGCCGGCCGGATTGTCGGCATTCAAGGGCAAGCCGATCATCTTCGGCGTCCGCCCGGAGGCGCTTACCGATCCCGAAGGCGCGGAACGCAACGCCTCGCAAATCGCCACCGCCGATTGCCATATCGAGGTGGTGGAACCGGCCGGTTCCGACACTTTCGCCGTCACCAATCTCGGCGGCAAGGGCGTGGTGGCACGGCTGCGCGCCGATGCCAACATCCAGCCGGGCACCAGCACGCCGCTGGCCTTCAACCTGACCAAGGCGGTGTTCTTCGATCCGGCGACCGAGAACCGTATTCGCTGATGCGTGTCGCCAAAAGTGGATCCGGTTTTGGGGCAACGACATGCATCAAAACAAAGGACCTGAAGCGCGTCGCATGTGTCAATTCAATCGCGGCGCGCTTTAGGTGATGGCAAACCCCGATATCGTCATCATCGGTTCCGGCATCGGCGGCGCCACGATCGCTGCCGGTCTGGCCGGCAGCGGCGCCTCCATCCTGATGCTGGAGCGCGGCGAACCCTTGCCGGCGACCCCGCATGCGCGCGACACGCGCTCGATCTTCGTCGACGGCCACTACCGGCCGAAGGAGATGTGGCGCGAGGCCGGCGGCGGCGCCTTCAACCCAGGCAATTACTACTATGTCGGCGGCAACTCGAAATTCTTCGGCGCGGTGCTGATCCGCTATCGCAAGCAAGACTTTTCCGACATGGAGCACTTTGGCGGCGTGTCGCCGGCCTGGCCGTTTTCCTATGACGAATTCGAGCCATGGTATTCGAAAGCAGAGCAGCTTTTCCGCGTGCGCGGCGCGCTGGGCGAGGATCCAACCGAGCCATTTCATTCGGTTCCCTATGCCTTCAAGCCGGTGCCCGACGAGGCGCCGATCGCGCGTGCCCGCGCCGAGCTCAAGGGACTGGGCCTGCATCCGGCCTCCCTGCCACTCGGCGTCGACATAGAGACATGGCTGAAGGAGGGCAGGACCGGCTGGGACGCCTTCCCAAACACGGGCCAGGGAAAGATGGACGCGCAGACCGCACCGCTGGCAGCGGCATTGACCGATCCGAACATCAAGCTCGAGACCGGCGCCTATGTCGAATATCTCGAGACTGCCCCGGACGGCAAATCCATATCCGCCATACATTATCGCCAGAACGGCGAGCTGAAAAAGCTGTCGCCGAAACTGGTCATCCTGTCGGCCGGCGCGGTCAATTCAGCGGTCATCCTGCTACGCTCGCCCTCACCCGGTAATGGCAAGGGGGGCGACAAGGGCCTGGCCAACCGCTCCGACCAGGTCGGGCGCAATTTCATGAACCACAATTCGAGCGCCATGCTGGCGATCGATCCGCGCCGCAGGAATGATGCCGTCTACCAGAAGACGCTGATGCTGAACGACTACTATTTGTCCGACGGCAAGGGCGGCAAACCGCTCGGCAATGTCCAGCTTCTCGGCAAGATCGACGGCAACATGCTAAGGGCCAATGTGAAGCGGGTGCCGAAATTCGCGCTCGATTACATGGCCAGCCATGCCGTCGACTGGTACCTGATGTGCGAGGACCTGCCCGATCCCGAAAGCCGCATCATGGTCGACGGGAAGGACATCGTCATGCAGTGGCGGCGCTCCAACATGCAGTCGCTCGATGGGCTGACCAAGGTGATGCGCGCGAATTTTCGCGCCTGCGGTTATCCCATCGTGCTGTCGCGCCCTTTCGACAAGCGTACGCCCTCGCACCAGTGCGGCACGGTGAAAATGGGCGACGACCCGGCGACATCGCCGCTCGACCCCTTTTGCCGCGCCTTCGATCACCAGAACCTGTTCGTCGTCGACGCCAGTTTTCTGCCGAACTCGGCGGCGGTCAATCCGGCGCTGTCGATCGCCGCCCAGGCGCTACGGGTGGCGGACCATATCCGCAAGAGCGAACTAGCATGACCGGTTTGCGCCGCCCCTCATCCGCCTGCCGGCACCTTCTCCCCGTGAAGGACGGGGAGAAGGGACCTGGCCGCAACGCCGGCGACCTTTTTGCAGCGCTGGCGATTGGCGAAAGCGGCGATGACAGCGTCCTTCTCCCCGTCACTATACGGGGAGAAGTGCCCGGCAGGGCGATGAGGGGCAGCGCTAGCATTCGCAAGGCTAGCGCCCCATGACGCGCCCTGCCGCCATAGTCACCGGCGGTGCACGCGGCATTGGATTGGCCTGTGCCGAGGCGCTCGCCGACGCAGGCTTCGATATTCTTGTCGCAGACCTAGCCGACCAAGCGCCGGCCAATCTCGCCGCCAATATCACCGCGCGGGCTGCAAAATTCGCCTATATCAGATGCGACATCGCCAATCTCGAAAGCCACGCCGACCTCGTCGATATCGCCATGCGTGCCTTCGGCCGCATCGACTGCCTGGTCAACAATGCCGGCATCGGCGCCGTCGTGCGTGGCGACCTGCTGGATCTCAAACCCGACAATTTCGACCGCGCGCTCGGCATCAACCTGCGAGGCACCGTCTTCCTCAGCCAAGCCGTCGCCAAGGCGATGCTCCGCCAGCCCGGCGATCATGCGAAATCGATCATCACCATCACATCGGTCAGCGCCGAGATGGCCTCTCCAGAACGCTCCGAATATTGCATGTCGAAGGCAGGGCTTTCCATGTGGGTGAAGAACCTCGCGCTCAGGCTCGCCTCGGAAAACATCGGCGTGTTCGAGCTGCGGCCGGGCATCATCCGCACCGACATGACGGCGGGCGTGACCGCCAAATATGACGCGCTGATCGAAGGTGGATTGGTGCCGGCGAAACGCTGGGGCGAAGCCTCCGACATCGGCGCCATGGTGGCGGCGCTCGCTGCCAGCAGACTGGGCTTTTCGACCGGCTCGATCATTAATGTCGACGGCGCGCTCTCGGTGCCGCGGCTGTGAACGGATGAGACAATGACCGACTATATCATCGTGGGCGCCGGTCCGGCCGGCTGCGTTCTGGCCAACCGGCTGAGCGAGGATCCCTCCAATTCCGTGCTGCTGCTCGAAGCCGGCGGCAAGGACTGGCACCCCTATATCCACATGCCGGCGGGTTTCGCCAAGATGACCAAGGGCATTGCCTCCTGGGGCTGGTCGACCGTGCCGCAGAAGCACATGAAGGATCGCGTCTTCTGGTACACGCAGGCCAAGGTGGTCGGCGGCGGCTCCTCCATCAATGCGCAGATCTACACGCGCGGCAATGCCCGCGATTACGACGCCTGGGAGAAGGAGGAAGGGCTGGCCGGCTGGGGCTACCGCGACGTGCTGCCCTATTTCAAGCGCGCCGAGAACAACCAGCGTTTCGCCAACGATTTCCACGGCGACCAGGGCCCGCTCGGCGTGTCGAACCCGATTTCGCCGCTGCCGATCTGCGAGGCCTATTTCCGCGCCGGCCAGGAGATGGGTATCCCTTTCAACCCGGATTTCAACGGCGCTGCCCAAGCAGGCGTCGGCTATTACCAGCTGACCCAGAAGGATGCCCGGCGCTCTTCCGCCTCGGTCGCTTACTTGAAGCCGATTCGCGCCCGCAAGAATCTCACCGTCAGGACCGACGTGTTGGTCACCCGCATCGTCGTCGAGAAAGCCCGCGCTGTTGGCGTCGAGGTTGTAGATAAGCCGGGGGGTGAGACAAAAATCCTGCGCGCCGACCGCGAGGTGATCGTCTCGTCCGGCGCCATCGGCTCGCCGAAGCTGTTGATGCAGTCGGGCATCGGCCCGGCCGACCATCTGAAATCGGTCGGCGTGACGCCGGTGCACGATCTGCCCGGCGTCGGCTCCAACATGCAGGACCATCTCGACCTGTTCGTCATCGCCGAATGCACCGGCGATCACACCTATGACAATTACGCCAAGCTGCACCGCACGGCCTGGGCCGGCCTGCAATATCTGCTGTTGAAGAAGGGTCCGGTGGCTTCCAGCCTGTTCGAGACCGGCGGCTTCTGGTACGCCGACCCGACCGCCGCCTCGCCCGACATCCAGTTCCACCTGGGTTTGGGATCCGGCATCGAGGCCGGCGTCGAGAAATTGAACAACCCGGGCGTCACCTTGAACTCGGCCTTCCTGCGCCCGCGCTCGCGCGGCACGGTGCGGCTGAAAAGCGCCAACCCCGCCGACCATCCGCTGATCGACCCCAACTACTGGTCCGATCCCTATGACCGCGCCATGTCGCTCAAGGGACTGCGGCTGGCCCGCGAAATCATGCGGCAGGAGGCGCTGGCCCCATACGTGCTGCGCGAGGTGCTGCCCGGCCCATCGCTCGCCGGCGACGATGAACTGATCGACTATGCCTGCCGCACGTCCAAGACCGACCACCATCCGGTCGGCACCTGCCGCATGGGCCATGACGAGATGGCGGTGGTGACGCCGGATCTCAGGCTGCGCGGCATCGACGGCTTGCGTGTCTGCGACGCATCGGTGATGCCGCGTGTGCCTTCTTCCAACACCAATGCGCCGACCATCATGGTTGGCGAAAAGGGTGCTGATCTGATCCTTGGCCGCGAGCCGCTGGCGCCGGCGGTGTTTTCCGGCAATCACGCTGCTTAGGGAGTGGTAAAATGATCAGACACTGTGTTTTCGCCAGATTTCGTAGCGATGTGTCCCCGACCGAGCGCACGGCCATCCACGCCGACCTCGAGGCCTTGCGACAGGTGATCGAAGGCATGGAGACGGTTCATTTCAGCGCCAATGCCAGTCCGGAGCCTTTCGCACGGGGTTTCACCCATGGCTTCACCATCGACTTCCGCGATGCCGCGGCGCGCGACGCCTATCTGGTGCATGAGGCTCATCAGCGTGCCGGCGCCCGGCTGGTCGCGGCCCTCGAAGGCGGCACGGACGGATTGATGGTCTTCGATCTCGACCTTACGAAAAAGTGACCGCCGACCTTTCGAAAGCCGGCTGATCGCTGTTCTCTTTTGCCGACAAGGCGACATATCGTTCCTTTGGGGGCACCAAAGGAGGATGCCTTGAATCTCACTGCCGAGCAGAAGAAAACCGTTCTGGCCTCGTTCCTGGGCTGGACGCTCGACGCTTTTGATTTCTTCCTTCTGACATTCCTGCTCACCGATATTGCGAGTGAATTCCAGACCGATGTCCCGGCAGTCTCGAAGGCACTGTTCCTGACCTTGGCGACGCGCTTCATCGGCGCGTTCTTCTTCGGCATGCTCGCGGACAGATACGGTCGCAAGCCGATCCTGATGCTCAACATCGTCAGCTACTCGGTGATCGGGGCGCTGGCCGCCTTCTCTCCCAATCTCGGCATTTTCCTGGCGTTGCGTGCCCTGTTCGGCATCGCCATGGGCGGCGAATGGGGGCTCGGCTCCTCGCTCGCCATGGAGTCCATTCCGCCGAGCGCGCGCGGCATGGTCTCGGGTATCCTGCAATGCGGCTATCCCGCCGGCTACCTGCTGGCGGCGGTAGTCTATGGCTTGCTCTACCAGCAGACGATCGGTGGCTATACGATCGGCTGGCGCTTCATGTTCCTGCTCTCCTTCATCCCGGCGCTGATCGTACTCTTCATCCGCTCGCACGTCCCGGAATCACCCGCCTTCGTCGAGGCGCAGAAATCCGTCAAGCCGGGGCTTCTGGAGACGCTGCAGAAGCACTGGGGCGTCGCGCTCTATGCCGTGGTGCTGATGATGTTCTTCAATTTCTTCAGCCATGGCACGCAGGATCTCTACCCGACCTTCCTGAAGAAGCAGCATGGCTTTGATCCGCATACGGTGAGTTGGATCACCATCGTCGCCAATATCGGCGCCATTGTCGGCGGCCTGGCGTTCGGCGCGCTGTCGGAGAAGATCGGCCGCATCAATGCCATTACTTTGGCCTGCATCATCGCCCTGCCGGCCATCCCGCTATGGGCCTACAGCTCAACGCCCTTCATGCTGGCCATCGGCGCCTTCATCATGCAGGTCGCGGTCCAGGGCGCCTGGGGCGTCATCCCGGTGCATCTCAACGAGCTTTCGCCCGGCGCGGTGCGCGCGACCTTGCCCGGCTTCATCTACCAGGCCGGCAATCTCGCCGCCTCTTATGGCGGTCCCTATCAGGCGGGGATCGCCGAGGCGCCCGGTGGCAGCTATGGCTACGCGCTGGCGCTGTTCGCCGGCGTGGTCGCCGTCTGCATCATCGTCGTCATCCGCTTCAGTCCGGAGCGGCGCGGCCAGGTGATGACCGTGCTGGGTTGAGGACGCTCACCCCAGCCGGAGCGCGATCACTCCGGCGACAATGCTGAGCGCGGCCGCACCGCGCCAGCCCGTCATCTTCTCGCCGAGCGCGTAGACCGAGATCATCATGGCGAACAGGATCGAGGTCTCGCGCAATGACGCCACCGAGGCGATCGGCGCCTTGGTCATGGCCCACATCACGATCCAGTAAGCCGCGCCGGAAAGCACGCCGGTGAACAGCCCGGTCTTCCAGTCGCGCGCCAACACCGGCAACGCCTTGGGCCCCCGGAAAACGAGGCACAGCACCAGCGCCCCAAGCGCATCGCAGATGAACAGCCAGGCGGCATAGCTTTGCGCGGTTGCCGCCAGCCGCGCGCCGCTGCCGTCGGACAGGGTGTAGCTGGCAATGAACACCGAGGTGCCGAAGGCGAAGCCGACCGCCCGCAGGTTCAGCTTCTCCAGATGCGCGCCGCCGCGAAACGACATCACCAGCGTGCCGGCCGACAACAGCAGGATGCCGACAATGGCGAGCGGCGCCGGCACCTCGGCGACGACGAACATGCCGCCGACCGCGGCCAGCAGAGGGGCCGTGCCGCGCGCCAGCGGATAGGTCTGGGCGAAATCGCCGGCCTGGTAGGCACCGATGAGGAAAGTGCGGTAGCCCATGTGGAAGATCACCGAGGCGATGATATAGGGCCAGACTTCCGCCTTCGGCACCTCGACAAAAGGCAGCACCACGAGGCCCGCGACCCCCATGCCGAGCGTCATCAGCGTGATCGACAGGAAGCGATCGAGATGCACCTTGACCAGCGCGTTCCAGATCGCATGCATGGCGGCGGCGGCAAGCACCGCGAAGAAGACGAAAAGCGTCATATGGGGCTCATCGACCTCCCGGGCCGAATGGCGTTTCGAGATCGATGTCGACCCGGACCGGGAAGTGATCGGACGCCACCTCGCCGATATCGGCGCCGATCGATTTCACCCGCCCGGCCAACATACCACCGACGAAGCAATGGTCCAGCCGGCGCTTTGCCAGCCTGCCGTCGATGATCTTCTCATGCGTGTGGAAATCACCAGCCGGTTCGACCGCCACGGCTGCGGCATCGACGAAGCCGCCAAGATAGGCAGCACCCTGATGGTAGGGCGTGCTGCCGACGATGCGGCGGTGTTCGGCGCTGCCCGGCTCCATGTTGAAATCGCCCAGCCAGATCGCCGCCGGTGGATTTTCGGGCTCTGATTCTCCATGCGTCCAGTTGCGCGAAGGCTCGTCATCGGTGCCGCTCCACGGACCGCCTTCCGATGGCGCCCGGCGGTGCTCGGCCAAGAGATAATCAATCTGCTCCAGCCGCTCTTCCGCCGCGATGTGCGCGAGATGCAGCGAAAGCACCCTGACCGGCCCTGCCGGCGTGCGGATCATGCATTCGAGCGCGGCATTGCGCGTGTTGAGCGGACGCAACGTGCGGCGCATCGGCAGCGCGTGCAACCGCGACCAGACGATCGGCAGCCTCGACAACACCATGGTGCCGAACTGCCGGCGTCGGTTGACCAGATGGCCGTCCCGCCATTCGCTGGCGTCCATGTCGAAGGCCGGGCCATACACCCAGTGATAACCGGGCAAGAGGCGTGAAAGCACTTCCGGCTGGTCGTCGAAATTGCTGCGCTGCCAGTGCCGCTCGACCTCCTGCAAGGCGATGATGTCGGCGCCGGCGACAAGGCGCGCCGCGCGCGAAAGATCGTAGCGCGTGTCGCTGCCGAACCCGTACTGGATGTTGTAGCTGACCAGCTTCATTGCTTATCCGGCTCACTTCTCGGCGTTGGCAGTAACGGTTCGGTCGATTGCTTGCAATGTGCAGGATAACGGACGGGGCTTGGGCCAGCAGGGCGGTCGAGACTCGGTATCTGCTAGTCGGTGGTCAGCGGCTGGAAGCGGCCGGCGGGCGACGCCGCCAATTCCGCCCAGTCGATCTCTTCCTCCAGCCGGTGATAGGCCTCGTCACCGATCGTGCCATTGCTGCGCAGTTCCTCCAGCGTGTCGCGCTGGCGGTTGATGGCGTAGAGGCGCAGCCGGTCGTATTCGGTCGCCGCCTGCGCGTCGTCGGGGTTTTCAGCGATCACACGCTGAGCCTCATACTGCTCGCGCACGACGGCGGCCGCCGCCGAGGTCTTGCGGTTCAGCACGTCCAGCGCTGCCTGCATGATGGCGACGCGCGCCTTCGCCACCTCATTGTCGACGGTTCTGTCCTTGTCGAAGTTGATCCAGCGCAGCAGCGGCTTTAGCGTCATGCCCTGCAGCACCAGCGTGCCCAGAACCACCGCGAAGGCGGCGAGCACGATCGGATCGCGGCCGGGAAAATTGGCCGGCAGCGCAATGGCCACGACCAGCGTCACCAGCCCGCGCATGCCGCACCAGCCGACGAGAACGGCGCCTCCAAAAGTCGGCAACTCCCGCCTTGCCTCTTTGCCGCCGAAGCGGGCAATCCATCGGATGATCGCGACGTAACTCGCCACCCAGGCAAGACGTGCGACGATAACGACGACCAGCACCGTTGCGGCGAAAAGGAATGCTTCGCCTTGCCCGTCTCCGGCCAGCCTGCCGACGATCGTGCGTGCCTGCAGGCCCATCAGCACGAACGCCAGCACATTGAGCACGAACACCGCCGACTCCCAGACCGAATAGGTGCTGACGCGGCGTCTCGCCGACGAGTGGCGCGGTCCCCTGCGTGCAATGGTCATGGCATAGACGACAATGGTGATGATGGCGGAAAGACCGAGCTTGTCGGCGATGATCCAGACGGCAAAGGTTCCGGCAAACTGGACCACGGTGCTGCTCGCCGCATCCTCGATGCGGGTGAGCGCCAACAGCGACACGCGGCCAAACAGATAGCCCGCGACAAGACTGCCAATCGTCGCCAGCAGGATCACCGGAATGGCGTTGCTCAGCATGATCGATCCCAGCGCTGCCGAAACCGCCAGCCGATAGATCAGCAGCGCCGTGGCATCGTTGAGCAGGCTCTCGCCCTGCAGTATGGCGGTGATGCGGTGCGGCACCTTGAACTGCCCGAGCACCGCCGATGCCGCCACCGCATCCGGCGGCGCGACGATGGCGCCAAGCGCGACCGCCGCCGCGATCGGCAGTCCGGCCATCTTCCAGCCGACGAAGGCAACCACGACGGTGGTGAAGACCACAGCGCCGAGCGCCAGCAGCACCAGCGACAGCCGGTAGCGCTTCAGGTCGCGCAGCGACGTGTCAAAGGCGGCATCGAGCAGCACCGGCGCGATGAACAGGGCAAGCGCCAGTTCCGGATCGATCTCGATCACTGGGGCGCCCGGCACGAAGGCAATCGCGACGCCGGCCAGGGCCAGCAGGGACGGATAGGGAATCTCCAGCCGTCGCGACAACGCCGTGAGCGCGACGGCGGTCAAAAGCAGGACGAGGGTCAGTTCAAAAAGAGCCATGGGCGGTTACTTCAGGGGACCGGATTGCCGACGCGGATATTCACGCAAGATGCGGTGGATTGGCCATCAAACTCAAGCCCTCTGGCCGCACGTCTCAAACCGCCTCCTGCCCCGCATGATCCTCGTCGGCTGCTCGGGATATCATGGACGCCGCGAAAGCCATCGTCGAAAAACATCGCCGGGCTGTAACACGCATGTAATCGGTGGCCCGTCTGTGAGCGTGACGGGCCTTCATGAAAGGCCGCACGCCCATCAGATAGCCGTGGCACCCTGATGTGGATCGGTTCCGCTGGGGCGAAATGACGCCCTAAGAGAGGCGTTGGGACCCCTTGCGGCGCGCTTGATGTTGTATCTGGGTACGAGCAGCGCACTCGTTGGCACGTTGTTTGGAGGGGTTGGAACTGTTATGGACCGTACCGAGGCTCGGCCCAGCGACCACACACAGCAAGGCAGCATGCAGACCGCCGGAAGGACCCTTACGCGGCGCACGCCGAAGCAGCAACGCTCGCGGCAGACCGTCGACGTCGTGCTAGAGGCGGTACAGCTTGTAGCCAAGCGCCACGGGACACTGGCGATTACCACCAATCGCATTGCCGAGGCCGCCGGCGTCAGTGTCGGATCGCTGTATCAGTACTTCCCCGACAAACGCGCGATCTTCACAGCTCTTCACGACCGGCACGTCGATGAGGTGCGGCGGGTCATCAAGCAGACGATGACCGACTGCGCCTCGGCTTCGCTGGAGGAATTCGCGCGCGAACTCGTCCTGGGCCTGGTGAACGCGCACGCGGAAACTGCCGAACTGCACGACGTTGTCGCGTCCGCTGTTCCGCACAGCGCTCTCGGCTTCAAGAATGCGCTGCATCAGACCTTCGGACAAGTCCTGTCACGCGCCGAGGACCCGGAGCGGTACAGCCTCGACGAGACGGAGCGGATGCTTTTTGTCCTACCTCGCATGGTGGAAGCGCTCGTGCACGGAGGACAGCACGCGCCCCTCTCGCGCGATGGTGCAAGGAGCGAGGCAATCCGCACCGTACTGGTCTACGTGAATTCCTTTCAGGGCAGCGCTCCGAAAGACTACTGAAACGACGCGGTATTCTCGGTGGCCCACTGGTCGAACGGGATTGGTTCCCGTCCGGTTATCTGCTTTACGCCATCCGTCACTGTATCAAGCCGGCCCTCGCGCACCGCCCGCCAGATGTCCACGAGCGCATCCGCATAGGCGCCTTTCCCGGCCCATTCGACCGTGCGTGCGTATGCCTGACCGTCCGTTATTTCCTCGAAGCGAACGGGCTTGCCGATGGCTCTACCGATCGTATCCGTCATCTCCCCATACGACAGCGCCTCAGGGCCGGTGATCACAAGTGCCTGGCCGTCGTAGTCGCGTGTGGTCAGGGAGGCTGTGGCGACGGCAGCGATGTCGTCTGGATGGATGAATGCGATCTTGCCCCCACCCGTGGATGAGCGCAGCACGCCCTCTCGGCGGATGGACTCCGACCAACCGAAGGCGTTGGACATGAATCCGGCTGCTTGAATGAATGTGAACGCCACCCCGCTCTCCCGAACGGCATTCTCGCCCCGTGCATGCCACGGACCGGTGCCGATTCCGGTTCGCACGTCTAGCGTGGAGAGCTTGACCACATGTCGGACGCCTGCGCGGTTGGCAGCGAAGGAGACCGCGCGATCTCGCTTCTCGAGATCCAATCCATCCGTGACGAGGAATATCCCGTCGACTCCAACCAGCGCCCTGCCCAACGAGGGACCTGGATTCTCGAGGTCTCCGACATGAATGTCGACCTGGTCGCAGAAAAGGGCTTTGGCCCTCTTCGTGGAGCGGACAAAAACGGACGGGCGTGCCCCCGCATTAATGAGGCGCTGAACTACCCGGGCGCCGATGTTTCCCGTAGCGCCGATGACCAGGTATTTCACTTGAGTTTGCTCCAGCCACGGATCACCTCGAACGCCATTTGCTTCTGGCCAGCCAGGGTGAAATGCAGACCGTCGCTTATGAGGAAGTCCGAAGGAGGCGGGCTCCCCAAAATAGAGAAGGCGTCGATGACGGGCCCGTCGCGGTCGCGAATAATCTTGGCGACTCGCTCAAGATCTTGGTTGCGGAACCGAACCCCGAACCTGGCAAGGCCCGGATGCGTCGCGACCTGCGCTTCGTTGACCGCTGGCGGGGTGATCCAAACGCAGCTCGCCTTGGTCTCTCGGGAAACGCGCTGGCGCAACTCCGCGATGTTGCGCGCGGTCTCCTCGTGATGGACGAGTGTCTTGGTGGGGTGCGGGCCCTGCGTGCGCGCATCATTGGTACCGAACAGGAAGAGGATCCAGTCGGGCCGGGCATCGGTAATCTCTCTGACACGCACAAGACCGTGCGTGGTCGTCTCGCCCGCCACCGCGCTGATGGTCAGCGAAATCTCCTCGGCACCTCGGCGCATCGTCAGCATTTCCCTCAGGATCACCGCCCAGGACTGGGGCTCGGATGTCAAGCTGTCGCCGAACACCACTACTTTGGCCCCTCTGCGAAGCGGAAGGCGATCGACCATCGATGCCACGGCATGGTCCGCAAGCAGGGCGCTAGCCGCTTCCGAGGCCTCCTTTTGCATGCGGCCAAGTTCGGCCGCGTAAACCTCGACCGGAAGGCCAAGTAGCGCTGCATGAGCGTCCTGGCCGAAATTCGCACCTCCGGGGAGGGAGGCCAGACTCCGCTCGGGTTGGATGACCTTCAAAAGCCAGTTCACCTGTTCATTCGACATCGATTCACCTCGCACCTGAATTCATCCGCGCAGGTGATAGATAGCCGCGTCCCAGGAACGCCGCTACTCGCGTTATCGGCTCGATAAGGGTTTGAAAATACTGATAAATTTTGCAACATCCGGAGTCTTCATCAGGTTCCAGCTCCTGCGGACACCGCTCGCTTTCACCGCTGACAGCCGACAACCAGGGGGACTTCATCGACCCGTTGCACGACATCGCGTACTCACAAACGACATTCGCGCCCGCGAAGTAGAGACCTGGAAGTGTTGGCGAGCCAGGTGAACGGATCGACGCCGCTCATCTTGGCGGCCTGCAGGATCGTGGCGATCGTCGACCCTGTCTGCCACCGCCATCAGACCCGGCGAAGACCGCATTCTTGCGTTTGATTGTGTGGGGCCGAATGGCGCGATCCACCGTGTTCGAACCGATGTCGAGACAGCCGTCG
This sequence comes from Mesorhizobium sp. M8A.F.Ca.ET.218.01.1.1, assembly GCF_004791165.1. GTDB lineage: Bacteria > Pseudomonadota > Alphaproteobacteria > Rhizobiales > Rhizobiaceae > Mesorhizobium. Next base: position 259,511 of record NZ_SRUZ01000006.1, read on the forward strand.
GCGACGCTCATCCCGGGCTGGTTTCGCTGGCGGGCTCCTAGCGGGAGGCCGGCAATTGCAGGCCGGCTCACCTGAATATCCGCCGACCTAATGCAGCACCAGCATATCGCTCGACGAGAACGAAATCTCGGCCTTCTCCCCGACTGCGGGCGGCGGGGTGGCGGAGTTGTTGAACGTGTCGAGCGACACTATGTTGCCGCCGATGCCGACGCGGACCCGGATCACCGAGCCGAGAAAATGCACTTCGGAAATCTCCCCGGTCAGGCTGGCGTCGCGGCCAGGCTGGCGGCCGAGCGAAATTGCCTCGGGCCGCAGCGCCAGCGACAGCATGTCGCCGGACTTCGAGCCGTTGAGCTTGCCCTTCAGTTCGACTTCCTGGGTGTTGACCTGCACCTTGCCGGACGCGGCGTCGGTGACCTTGCCCTCGAGCACGTTGAGCGTGCCGACGAAATTGGCGACGAACTTGGTCGCCGGCCGGTTGTAGATCTCGAACGGCGTGCCGACCTGCTCGGCCTTGCCGCCATACATGACGGCGATGCGATCGGAGATCGACAAAGCCTCTTCCTGGTCATGGGTGACGAAGATAGTGGTGATGCCGAGCTTCTTCTGGATAGAGCGTATTTCCTCGCGCAGCGATACGCGCACCTTGGCATCCAGCGCCGACAGCGGCTCGTCGAGCAAAAGCAGCTTCGGCTTCGGCGCGATCGCGCGCCCCAGCGCGATGCGCTGCTGCTGGCCGCCTGAGAGCTGGTAGGGATAGCGGTCGGCCATCTGCGGCAGCTTGATCATGTCGAGCATTTCGGCGACACGGGCATCGATGTCCGCCCGGGGCATGCCGGCGACCTTCAGGCCGAAGCCGATGTTCTGCGCCACGGTCAGGTTCGGGAACAGCGCATAGGCCTGGAACACCATGCCGACATTGCGCTGGTTGGGCTTCAGCCTTGTGATGTCCTTGCCGCCTACGACGATCTTGCCGGCGCTCGGCTCCTCGAAGCCGGCCACCATGCGCAGCACCGTTGTCTTGCCGCAGCCGGATGGCCCGAGGAAGGAGACGAATTCGCCGCGCTCGACATCGAGATTGAAATCCTCCACGACCGTGGTGGCACCGAAGGATTTTCGAACGTGCTGGATGGAGAGGAACGGGTCGGCCATGGCTTTTTCTCTCAGGTCAATTCGGGCGGTTCGCCGATTTCGGCGCGAAGCGGGACAGGATCTGGATCAGCGACATGCAACCCCAGGTGATGGCGAAGGCAATGATGGCAAGGGCTGCCGGCTCATAGGCCCGGTTGGCGCCGATGTTCTGCAGATACGGGCCGAAGGCCGGCCGGTTGAGCAGGCTCGCCATGGTGAATTCGCCGATGACGATCGCGAACGTCAGGAACGCGCCCGACAACACGGCGATCAGCACGTTGGGCAGAATGACGCGGCTTATGATCGTACCCCAACCTGCGCCCAGGATCTGCGCCGCTTCCGTTAGTGTGCGCACATCGATGGTCCGGAGGCCCGTATCGACAGCTCGATACATATAGGGCAGCGCCAGCGTCGCATAGCCGATGACCAGCAAGGCATTGGTGCCCGTGTCGGTAGCCAGGAACGGCAGCGGTGAATTCGAGCCATACATCCTGATATAGCCGAAGACAATGACGATGGCCGGGATCACCAGCGGCAGCAGCGTGATGAATTCGACGATCGGCCGGAGCTGCGGCAGGCGAAGCCGTATCCAGTAGGCAGCCGGCACCACGATGAGCACGCCGAGGACGATGGTGAAGACGGCGGCAAGCACCGAATAGCCGAACGTCGCCTGGAAGCGTGCGTCGCCCAGTACAACCTTGTAGGCGTCAAAGGAATAAACGCCGCGCCGCATGCGCATGGAGAACTCCACCGTCGCGATCAGCGGAATGAAGAAATAGGCCGCGCCCAGCGCAAAGACGACCCAGGCCCAGAACCTGCCAGCCTTCATTTGAGCCACCTCTCGGAGCGGGTGCGGAACCAGATGTAAAAGACATTGGCAAGACCGGTAATCAGGATCATGCCGAAGGCTATGGCATAGCCGAGATGGGCATTGTGCAGCACGTCGCCACGGATCTGGGCATAGAGCAGGATCGGCACGATGTTGAGCGACGAGCCGGTCAGCGCATAGGCGGTGGCTATGGCACCGAAGGCGTTGGCGAACAACAGGATCACGGTGCCGAGGAAACTCGGCCAGATGACCGGAATGACCACCATGCGCCAGTACTGCGACATGGTCGCGCCCAGCGTTGCGGCGGCTTCGCCCCATTCCTTCTTCAACCCATCTATGGCCGGCACGATGATGACCACCATCAGCGGAATCTGGAAATAGACATAGGTCAACGTCAAGCCCCAGAACGACAGGATGTTGAAGCCGTGTGCGTAGATGTTGAGGCCGAACAGGGTGTTCAGGATCACCGTCGCAAGGCCGAGCCGGCCAAGCGTGGCGAGGAAGGCGAAGGCCAGCGGCACGCCGGCAAAATTCGAGGCGACGCCGGAAAACGTGAGTGTCGCCGAGCGAATCCAGTCTGGCAGGCCGCCGCGCACGATGGCGATGGCAATCGCCAGCCCAGCAAAAGCGCCGATCAGCGACGAGGCCAGGCTGACCTTGATCGAAATCCAGTAGGCGGCGACGATCGACGGCTGCGCCAGTTCCGCAATATTCTCGAAGGTGAACTCACCTGCATCGTTCTGGAACGCGCCCAGCATCAGGTAGAGCGTGGGCAGGATCAGGAACATGATGGCGAAGATGAAGAACGGCGCGACGCCGAGCCATTGCGTCGGCAGCTTGAGGCTACGCGCCTCGGCGGGAGGCGCGGTCTTTCCGGCAACAGCGTGATCGGAAAATGAGAGATCGGTCATGCGCCGGCTACCGTCTTCAAGAGGAAAAACCGGGCAGCCGTGAAGCCGCCCGGTGGATTTCAAGTCTTACTTTACATTGGCGCCGACAACGGCGTCCCAGTTCTTGGTGATGGCTTCCTTGGCCTTGCCCTGCTCGTCGAGCGTCGGGAACACCGCGGCCGCATAGGACTCGGCCGGCGGCAACTTGGCCAACACGTCCGCCGGGATCTTGCCGTTCTTGGCAAGATCGTTGAAGCGGATCGGGTGGCAATAGCCCTTCAGCCAGGCGACCTGGCCTTCGTCGGAATAAAGGTATTCCAGCCAGAGCTTGGCCGCGTTCGGATGCGGCGCGAAGGCGCTGATCGCCTGCACGTAGACACCGGCGACCACACCGGTCTTCGGCACGACGACGTCGACGGGCGGGTTGCCCTTCAGTGTGTCACGGCCGGCGAGCGCGTTGTAATCCCAGGTGATCAGGATCGGGGTCTGACCCTGGGCGAGCGTGGCGGCCTTGCCGATGACCGGCACGAAATTGCCGGCGGCGTTAAGCTTCTTGAAGAAGTCGAGGCCGGCGGTCCCGGCAGCTTCACCAGCGGCCGCACCAGACGACAGACCAGCGGCATACACCGCCTGGATGGCCTGGTTCGAGGCGCGCGGGTCACCGGCAAGGGCTACCGAGTTGGCGAATTCCGGCTTCAGGAGGTCGGCCCAGTCCTTCGGCGATTCCTTGATCAGATCCTTGTTCACCTGGAAGGACAGCACGCCGTAATAATCGCCGGTCCAGAACCCTTCCGCATCCTTGGCGCTGTCGGGGATCGAGTCCCAGGTCGACACCTTGTAAGCCTGGATCAGACCATCCTTCTTGGCCGACGGGCCGAAGGAGAGGCCGACGTCGATGACGTCGGGAGCCTGCGGGCCCTTGTTGTCCTTGTTGGCCTTGATCGCCTCGACTTCGTCGCCGGAACCGGCGTCCGGGTTGAGCTCGTTGATGGTGATTTCCGGATATTTCGCCTTGAAGCCGGCGATGACGTCGCCATAACCACACCAGTCATGCGGCAAAGCGATGGTGGTGAGCTGGCCTTCAGCCTTCGCGGCCTTGACGAGATCGTCCAGCGAAGCCGCGGACGAAATCACCGACGACACCATCAGGGTCGCGGCCGAAAGGGAAAGCACCTTCCCCGTGAATTTGAACATGTGTTCTCTCCGTTGAACTGGCGCCGTTGGACGCCTGCGATGCGGTATCGTTTTCGTGTGACAGCCAGATGAAAGCTTTGTGAAACCAGCCGTCAGCAGCGCGAAAAGTTAACTCTTTTTAACAGGCTGTAGCAATTAGCCATCACTTAATTTTCCGGCTAATCATTAATCCGCCCGTCTTTCGCCCTTCCCCTTTCCTTTCCCCTCGTTTCCCGATCAACTTCCGCCCCCCGGAACCGGCCTCAGACCGTCCCGGCGATGGCGTTTTCGAGCAGTGTCAGCGCGGCCTTCTTGGTCAGCTTGACCGGGTTGCCGCCGGCCGTCGGATCGACCACCGCCATGTCGGCGATCAGTCCCTTGCGCTTCTTGTCCATGTCGAGCCCCTTGATCAGGCCCGGCAGTGCGTGCGGCACCTTCAATTCCTTGCGCAGCTTGATGACAGCCTTGGCGAAGCCGTCGAAACCGCCCTTGATGCCGCAATAGGCGGCGAGCCGGGCAATACGCTCCTCGATGGAGTCGCGGTTGAAGGCCAGCACATAGGGCATGAACACGGCGTTGGTCATGCCGTGGTGGGTGTCGTAGAGCGCGCCGATCGGATGAGACAGTGAGTGGATGGCGCCCAGCCCCTTCTGGAAGGCCGCGGCGCCCATGGCCGCCGCGCTCATCATATGGGCGCGGGCGACAAGGTCCTTGCCATTGGCATAGGCCTTCGGCAGGTTTTCGAAGACCAGGCGCACACCTTCGACCGCGATGCCGTCAGCCATTGGATGATAGCCCGGCGCGCAATAGGCCTCGAGGCAATGGGCGAGTGCATCCATGCCGGTGCCGGCGGTGATGAAAGAAGGCATGCCGACCGACAGCTCCGGATCGGCGATCACGATCGCCGGCAATAACTTCGGATGGAAGATGACCTTCTTGGTATGCGTCTCCTCGTTGGTGATGACACCAGCGCGTCCGACCTCCGAGCCGGTGCCAGCTGTGGTCGGCACCGCGATGATCGGAGCGATGGCGTCGGAATTGGCGCGCGTCCACCAGTCGCCGACATCCTCGAAATCCCAAACCGGCCTGACTTGACCGGCCTGAAAGGCGATCAGCTTGCCGAGGTCGAGCGCCGAGCCGCCGCCGAAAGCGATGACGCCGTCATGCTTGCCCTTCTTGAACACCGCAATGCCGGCGGTGAGGTTGGAGTCCACCGGGTTCGGCTTCACCTCGGAGAACACGCCATAGGGCACCTTGGCGTCGTCGAGAATCCTGAGCGTCGTGGCGACGACCGGCAGCTTGGCCAGCCCCGGATCGGTGACGAAGAGCGGCCGCTTGATGCCGGTGGCCGCCAGCACCTCCGGCAGTTCCTTGATGCGGCCAGCGCCGAAGCGGACTGTGGTGGGGTAGTTCCATTTGGAGATGAGCTTGGACATTTTTGTCTTTCGAAAATTAGATGGCTTCACGCAGATGAAATGATTTCGGCCTCGTCAGATTGTCGTAGCCGATGGCCGACAGCCCGGCACCCTTGCCGGTGTCCTTGACGCCGGTCCAGACCAGCGCCGGATCGAGATAGTCGCAGCGGTTCATGAACACCGTGCCGGTCTCGACCCGGTCGCCGATCGCCACCGCGTGCTCGGTGTCGCGTGTCCAGATCGAGGCGGTCAGCCCATAGGCGCTGTCGTTCATCAGCGCGATCGCCTCATCGTCGTTGCGCACTTTCATGATGCCGACGATCGGGCCAAAACTTTCCTCGCGCATGACGCTCATCTGGTGGTCGACTCCGGTCAGCACCTCGGGCGCCAGATAGGGCGAGCCGGGCTGGTCGTTGGCCACCTTCATGTTGATGTGCGCCACCGCACCCTTGCGCAGCGCCTCGGCCTTCTGCTCGCGGATCAGGTCGGCAAAACGCGCCTGCGCCATCGGCCCCATCGTCGTCGTCTGGTCGAGCGGATTGCCGACGACGTAGTTCTTCGTCTCGGCGATAAAGCCTTCGACGAATTCGTCATAGACCTTCTCGTGCACATATACGCGTTCGATGCCGCAGCAGCATTGGCCTGAGTTGTAGAAGGCGCCGTCGACCAGATTGGCCACGGCGTGGTCCATCTTGGCATCGGCCAGCACATAGGCCGGGTCCTTGCCGCCGAGCTCGAGGCCAAGCGTCATGAAGGTGCCTGCCGCCGCCGTTTCAATGGCGCGGCCGCCGGCGACCGATCCGGTGAAATTGACATGGTCGATCTTGCCCGAACCCAGCAGTTTTTCGGTCTGGGCGTGATTGAGAACGACGTTCTGGAACACGCCCTTGGGCAGCCCGGCCTTGTCGAAAGCCTGTTGGAAGCGCTCGCCGACCAGCAATGTCTGCGCCGCATGTTTCAGGATGACGGCATTGCCGGCCATCAGTGCCGGCACGATGGTGTTGACGGCTGTGAGATAGGGATAGTTCCATGGCGCGATCACCATGACCACGCCGAGCGGATCCTTCTTCACATAGCGGCGGAAGCCGTCCTTGGGATTGGAAGCCGGCACGGATTTCAGCGCCGCCTCGGCGATCTCGACCATATAGGTGGTGCGCTCCTTGACGCCGCCGAACTCGCCGCCATACCGAACCGGACGCCCCATCTGCCAGGCGATCTCCGGCACGATCTCGTCTGATTTCGCAACCAGCGCTTCGAGCATCGCCAGCATGTACTTGCCGCGCTCGACGATCGGCGTCTGCGCCCACTTCTCCTGCGCCGCCTTGGCACGCTCGACCGCGGCATTGATCGCCTGGTCCGTCGCGACCGGACGCTCGGCATAGATCGAGCCGTCGATGGGAGATTTCAGTTTGACCGTTTCGGTCATCGTTTAAGTCCTCGCACTTCTGTAACAATCGAAAAATCACATGGCTTGGCGCTGCCCCTCATCCGCCTGCCGGCACCCTTCTCCCCGTGTAGCGACGGGGAGAAGGGAAACGCTCCAGCGCTGGCATCCCTCTCTCACCGTTCTTCACGGGGAGAGGGTAAGGGTGAGGGACGGCGCTAACGTCGTGGCAATCTAGTACCGCTCGAACCCCCTGTGCAGTTCCCAATCCGTGATACGGCGGTCGTATTCGAACTGTTCCCACTTTGCCGTGTGGACATAGTGTTCGAGCACATCCTCGCCGAGCGCCTGCTTCAGCATCTTCGACTTGGCCAGCGTCTCGGTGGCATCGCGCAGCGTCTTTGGGATCTCCGGCAGGCGCGAAGCCTGGTAGGCATCGCCGACGAAAGGTTTTTGCAGTTCAAGCTTCTCGTCGATGCCGGCCAGCCCGGCCGCGATCAGGGCTGCAAAGGCAAGATACGGATTGAGGTCGGCGCCGCCGATGCGGCATTCCATGCGGATGCCCTTGGTGCCCTCGCCGCATAGGCGGAAGCCGGCGGTGCGATTGTCCTCGCTCCACATGATCTTGGTCGGTGCGAAGGTGCCGGCCTGGAAGCGCTTGTAGGAGTTGATGTAGGGCGCCAGGAACCAGGTGAATTCCTTCGCATACTTCAACTGTCCGGCCGCCCATTGCTGGCCGAGTGTCGACAAGGTCCAGTCGGCTTGTCTGTCGAAGAACAGCGGCGTCTTGCCGTCGGCGCTCCACAGCGAATTGTGGATGTGGCTGGAATTGCCGGCGAGGCCGTAATTGTACTTCGACATGAAGGAGATCGCCTTGCCTTCGGACTCGGCGATCTCCTTGGCGCCGTTCTTCAGTATGACGTGGCGGTCGGCCATGTCGAGCGCTTCGGCATAACGCACGTTGATCTCTTCCTGGCCCGGACCCCACTCGCCCTTGGAATTCTCGATCGGAATGCCGGCGGCTTCCATCTCGTTGCGAAGCCGGCGCATGACGCCTTCTTCCTTGGTGGTGATGCCGATCTGGTAGTCGCCGATATAGGGCGACGCGGTGTCGAGACCCTGCCAGTGCTTCTTGCGGGCGGAATCGTAGGTCTCGTTGAACAGGTAGAATTCGAGCTCGGAAGCGAAATAGCCGATATAGCCACGCTCCGTCAGCCGCTTCACCTGCTTCTTCAATATGGCGCGCGGCGAGTGCGGAAGGTCGTCATGGGTATGGTGGTCGAGCACGTCGCAGATCACCAGCGCCGTCTTTTCCAACCAGGGAATACACCGCAGCGTCGCAAGGTCCGGCTTCATGACGAAATCGCCATAGCCCTTCGACCAGCTTGCTGCCTTGTAGCCCGGCACCGGCTCCATATCGATATCGGCCGCCAGCAGATAGTTGCAGCCATGCGTTTCGTCATGTGCGGAATCGACGAAGTACTGCGCCAGGAATCGTTTTCCCGCCAGTCGGCCCTGCATGTCGACGATGCATGCCAGCACCGTGTCGATCTCGCCATTGGAGACCGCTTTCTTCAACTGATCGAACGAGAAATTTCCGGCCATTCCTTTGGCACTCCAGCGCTTGGTCGTTTCGGGCTTGTCATATTGAACGGGAAAAAACCGTGGCGAGCGAACCCGCCACGGTTTGATTGGCTGTTTAGGCGGATTCGCCGACGGCCTTTTCGGCCGCTGCGATGGTCGCCCTGCGCTTGGCGAGTGCCGCCTCGCCAATGGGCGGCCCCTGGAAGCGGCGATTTTCAACGGCGAACCACAAGACGACGAGCAGAATGATCAACCCAATCGCATAATTGATCAGGATGTCGAAGGGCGGCTGGATGCCGGCATACATCAACACCAGGACACCAAGCACGGTGATGATGGCGAACGGCTTTGACCAGATGCCGAGCCGGAATGGTCCGAATTCGGTCCAGCTCTTTCCTTCCGCAAGAAGTCCGGCTGCGATCGGCATGGCATAGGAGACGTAGAGGAAGAGAGCGCAGCCGGCTGCAAGCGCCGCGAAAGCCGGCGAATAGAGCGTGGCGGCGATCGACAGCACGACGCCGAGCCAGATAGCCGGAACTGGCGTGCGCCAGGTCGGCGAAACCTGCTTCCACAAAGACGACCCCGGCAGACCCCCGTCACGCGAAAAGGCGAAGATCATACGCGACGTCGAAGTGAGGCCGGCCAGCGCGCACAGATAGTTCGACAGCACGATGGCGATGCCGAGCAGAGCCTTGAGCCAGGTTGGCGCCGGCAGATTGTTGAACAGGTTGAACCAGGCATTGCCGCCGTCCTTGGCGGTCGCCACGAGATCGGGGCTCGCAAGGACGAAGGAGACCGCCATGACGAAACCGAAGACGAGAGACCAGAGGACCGCGTGGATCATGCCCCTGGGCACCGCAACGCGGGCATTGTGTGTCTCCTCGGCAGTGTGCGCCGAGGCGTCGAAGCCGGTGATCGTGTAAAGCGGGTAGAGAAGGCCGATCAGGAAGGCCACCAGCGCCGTGCGGGCCGTCGGAACATAGCCGCCCCCGAGATCGCCGGTCGTGTTGACGAAGGTCGTCAGTCGCGAAAGGTCGAAACCATGCGCGCCCCAGATCAGGAAGGTCAGCGTCAGCACGACCGCAACGACGAGGATGAGGTAGCCGGAAAAATCGGTCAATCTCGTTGTCGTCTTGATGCCGAGATGATTGAACAGACCTTGGGTGACGGTAATGATCACGACAGCCACCGTCTGCTGCCAGAAGCCCCAGGTCGATGTGTCCCAGCCGAAGATCGGACCTGCGACGAGCCCTTGAAACAGCAGGTAGACGCCGACATTCACCGAGGCGACCACGAAGATCAGGCCGAGCAGGTTGATCCAGGCCGTAGCCCAGCCCCAGCCGCGACCGCCCAGGATCGACGACCAGTGATAGAGGCCGCCGGCGGTAGGATAGGCCGAGCCGATCTGGCCCAGCGAAGCAGCGACGACAAGGGCGAAGACGCCCCCGATGAGCCAGCCGATGGTCGCCTCGAAACCACTGCCGGTGGCCATCGCCAGCGGGAAAGACGTAATGCCGCCCGCCAGGATGCAGATAATCGAGAAGGAAATGGCGAAGTTGGAGAAGCCGCTCATGCGGCGAGCCAATTCCTGGGCGTAACCCATACTGTGAAGGATTTTTGTGTCCTCCGACTTGTCGGAGTGATCAGGTGTTGTCATGTCAGAATTCCCCTCTTGGTTCTTAGCTGGCCGATTGAACTGACTTTCCGACTGCGCTTCGTCGAGAGCCCTTGGCCTCCTCTGGCTCCAGATTCAAAAAAATGCCCGCAAGCAGATCCGCCCATTTCCGCTGCCCGGTTTCGCCGGAGATTTCATCGTTGCGGATTTCGATCATCGCGCAGGACAACCCGCGCGAGCGCGCATGCCGTTCGAGCGTGAAATAGACGCGGTCGGCAGGCGAATAGGGTTCGTTGACGCCGACGGTGACGCCGGCAAGCCGCTGCAGTGCGCCGATCAGCGGCGCCGCCAACCGGCGATCCTCGTCATGGATGATGCCGATATGCCACGGCCGGTTGCGGCCCTTGTAAACCGGCGTGAAGGAATGCACGGAGACTAGCCGGGTCTCCTGGCCGCGCGCCAGCCTGTCTTCGATAATTCCCGCAATCGTGTCGTGGAATGGCTGCCAAGACAAGGCGACGCGCTGCGCACGCTGCTTGTCCGAAAGGCCTGCATTCCCCGGTATGGCTGTGGTTTCGCTGACCGGCGGCACCAGGTCCGGCGCATCGAGCGGCCGGTTGCAGTCGATGATCAACCGCGAAATGCGGGTTTCGACCAGCGTCGCGTCGAGCGCCTGCGCCATGCGCAGCGCAACCGGCAGCGCGCCGGGATCCCAGGCGATGTGGCGCGACAGGTCCTCGGCCGCGAGGCCGAGCGTGCCGAATTCGGCGGGCAGGAAATTGGAAGCGTGGTCGCAGGTCAGTACGAAGGGGCTCGATCCGCCGGGGTTGGTCACCCCCACGGTATCAGACGATGCAGGGCTGGCGGGCCGTGCTTTCTCCATACTCTGCCGTCCCCAGGGAGCGCTGTATCGTATGTTACGTATTTTGCCTCATTGCGTCCCTACGGATGATTTCATACAGTTTGTCCGGCTTTGTCAAATGCGATCTGGGGAAAAGACCATCGGCCGGGCCAAGGGTGGGGAAAACCATGATTTCCAACATTGCCGAATTGATCGCCGACCGCATCGGCACCATGCCCGCCGGCGAACGACGAGCGGCCCAGACGCTGATCGCCAGCTACCCGATGATCGGGCTGAAGACGGTCGCCGAGTTCTCGGCGGCTGCCGGCGTGTCCTCGCCGACGATCCTGCGTTTCGTCGCCCGGCTCGGCTTCCAGAATTATCCGGAATTCCAGTCGAGCCTGCAGGATGAACTGGCGGCGCAATTGCAGTCGCCGGCAACCCGCACACTCAATCCGCCCTCGCCCGGCGGCACCGGATCGCCAATGCTGGAAGCGACGCTCGACAACATGCGCGAGACCTTCCGGCATCTGTCCGACAAGCAGCTTGCCGACATTGCCACCAGGCTTGCCGAGCGGCGCGGCAAGACATTTCTGATCGGCGGCCGCTTCACCGATCCCCTGGCGCGCTACATGGCCGCCCACCTCGCCGTCATCCAGCCCGATGTCTTTCACCTCGCCGGACAGGAGAGCATGTGGCGCGACAGGTTGATCGACATGGGCAAGCGCGACGTGCTGGTGATCTTCGACATCAGGCGCTACCAGGACAGCCTCGTCCGCTTCGCCGAGAAGGCACACCAGCGCGGCGTTCAGATCGTACTGTTCACCGATCAATGGCTGTCGCCGATCGCCCGCTTTGCCCGTCATGTCATCGCCGGACGAACCGCCGTGCCTTCCGCATGGGATTCTTCGGCGGCGCTTTTCGTCGTCGCCGAAACGCTGATCGGCGCCGTCACAAGACAACTCGAGGCCGACGGCGCCCGGCGCATCCGCGAGATGGAAGGCCTGCGTTAGGCGGATCCCGGCCAAATTGCATCCGTCCCGACGGGGTGTCCCGACTTCACGTTACCGAGATTTAATGTGCACGATCGCGTGATAATTGCCATAAACCGCTGATATGCGAGGTGCGGCGTGGCCGGATTTCGCCGCCCGCCCGTACCGTCGCTGTGCCGCTCCTTCGGGAAGGGGCTGACGATTCCTGGAAACCGGAGTGTCATGCGCACCTCAAAGCAAATTGTCGTTGCGCTTGTGATCGTGGTCGTCGCTGCGGCTGCCTGGGCGCGCTTCTATCCCGGAGCTCCCGAAGTGCTGGCGCGTTGGGGGATAGACTGGGCCTATGCGGCGACGCCTACGGCCGGAAACAGTGCGGCCGACGCGAGACAGGCCGGCAATCGCAATGGCCCCCGGCAGGTCGACGTCGTCGCTTTGCCTGCCGGCACGGCCACCATCAACGACCGCCTGCAGGCGATCGGCACCGGCCGCGCCAACGCCTCGGTGACTGTCAATCCCTATAGTTCGGGCCGCCTTGCCGAACTGCTGGTCGAATCCGGCAGCCATGTCGACAAGGGGCAGATCATCGCCACGCTCGATTCCGAGACGGAGATCATTGCCCAGAACCGGGCCAAGCTCGCCCTGCAGGACGCGCAAGCCAAGCTCGACCGCGTCAAGTCGCTGCGCGCCTCCAACGCCGCCACGCCGGTCGCGGTCGCCGATGCCGAAGTGGTGCTGGCCGGCGCCAAGCTGGCGCTTCAGGATGCCGAGCTTGCGCTGCAGCGTCGCTCGATCCTGGCGCCGATATCGGGCACCGTCGGCATCCTGCCGATCTCGGCCGGCAACTACGTGACCAACCAGTCGGCGATCGCCACGCTGGACGACCGGTCCTCCATCCTGGTCGATTTCCAGGTGCCCGAACGCTTCGCCGCCGCCGTCAAGGTCGGCGCGCAATTGACGGCGACGCCGATCGCCAATCAGAGCAACGCCTATACCGGCACGGTGTCGGCGATCGACAATCATATCGACGAAAAGAGCCGCACCCTCCTGGTCAAGGCCAAGATCGCCAACCCGGCCGACTCGCTGCGCGCCGGCATGTCGTTCTCCATCACCATGAAATTCCCCGGCGAGACCTATCCCGCCGTCAGCCCGCTTGCGATCCTGTGGGGATCGGACGGTGCTTATGTCTGGCAGGTCGAGGACGGCAAGGCCAGGCGGTTGCCGGTTCGCATCATCCAGCGCAACACCGAAACCGTGCTGATCGACGCGGAGATCAGCCGCGGCGACATGGTTGTCACCGAGGGCACCCAAAATGTCAGCGAAGGCGGCGAGGTTCGCATCGCCGGCCAGGAGCAGCGCGCCGCCACCGCCGCGGAAGGCTCATGACCGGACCCGTCAACGCCGGCAGCGATACCGGCTTCACCGCCCTGTTCATCCGCAGGCCGGTCATGGCCTTCGTGCTCAACGTCCTCATTGCGGTTGCCGGCCTTGCGGCCTTCTACGGCGTCGAGATCCGTGAACTGCCCGACGTCGATCGTGCCGTGGTCACGGTCTCCACCACCTTCGAGGGGGCGGCGGCCGAAACCGTCGACCGCGAATTGACCGACACGATCGAGGGCGCCGTCGCACGCGTCTCCGGCGTCAAGTCGATCTCGTCTTCCTCTTCCTTCGGATCGAGCCGCGTCACCATCGAGTTCAACGACGGTGTCGACCTCAACGTCGCAGCCTCGGATGTGCGCGATGCCGTCGGCCGCGTTGCAAACCAGATGCCGGACACGGCCGATCCACCGCGCATCGTCAAGGCCGACGCCAATTCCGACGCGGTGATGCGGCTGGCGGTGACTTCGGACACCCTGTCGATCCAGGACATGACGGTGGTGGTACAGGACCAGATCGAGGACGAATTGGCCGCCGTCCCGGGCGTCGCCGACGTCCAGGTCTATGGCGACCGCGACAAGATCTTCCGCATCGACGTCGACCAGAACAAGCTCGCCAGCCTTGGCTTCACGGTCGCCGACCTCAGGGCGGCGCTCGCCTCCGTCGCCTTCGATTCCCCGGCGGGGTCGATCACCACGACCAACCAGGACCTGATCGTCCGCACCACGGCCGACGTGACGACGCCTGCGGAATTCGAAAACATCATCATCGGCGGCACGACGCGCATCCGCGATGTCGCGACCGTCACGCTCGGCCCCGATGTCGGCCAGACCACGCTGCGTTCGGACGGCAAGACCGGCATCGGCATCGGCATCATCCGGCAGGCGGAATCGAACACGCTGGACATTTCGACCGGCGTCCAGGCCGCCGTCGCCAAGCTGCAGGCGAACCTGCCCAACGGCATGTCGATCAAGATCACCAGCGACGACGCCGTCTTCGTCAAGGGTGCCGTGCACGAGGTCGAGATCGCGCTCGGCCTGTCGGTCACCATGGTGCTGATCGTCATCTACGTCTTCCTGCTCGACTGGCGCGCCACGCTCATCCCGGGCCTGTCGATGCCGGTCGCCATGATCGGCACCGTAGCCGCCATCTATCTGGCCGGCTTCTCGATCAACATCCTTACGCTGCTCGCTTTGGTGCTGGCCACCGGCCTTGTCGTCGATGACGCCATCGTGGTGCTGGAAAACATCGTGCGACGGCGCAATGAGGGCATGGGGCCGCGCGCGGCCGCCGTGCTCGGCGCACAGGAAGTGTTCTTCGCCGTCGTTGCCACCACGCTGACGCTGGTCGCGGTCTTCGTACCGATCTCGTTCCTGCCGGGACAGACCGGCGGCCTGTTCCGCGAATTCGGCTTCGTGCTTGCGATGTCGGTGCTTCTGTCCTGCGTGGTGGCGCTGACGCTTTGCCCGATGCTTGCCTCGCGCATGCTGACCAGCGCGTCGCTTCACCACGAAGGTGGCCACGGCATCGGCGCGCGCATCGGCGGCGTCCTCAATGCCGGCTACAAGCGTGCGCTCCATGCATGTCTCGACGCGCCGTGGATCGTGGTTCTGGTCGCGGTGCTGTTTGCCGGCATCGCCTTCACGCTGTTCGCCACGATCCGCCAGGAACTGACGCCCACCGAGGATCGCGCCGCCGTGCTGTTGCGCATCAACGCCCCGCAAGGCGTCAGCCTCGACTACACCACGCAGCAGATGCAGAAGATCGAGCGGCTGATCCAGCCGATGCGCGATTCCGGCGAGATTCGCTCGACCTTCGAGAACGCCGGCCAGAACGGTTCCTACAACTCGGGCTTCATGGTGATGACGCTGGCGCCGTGGGACGAGCGAAGCCGCAGCCAGCAGGAGATCATGGCCGAGATCAGCCAGCTGACCAAACAGGTGCCCAGCGTGCGCATCTTCCCGGTCCAGCCCAACAGTCTCGGCATCCGCGGCGCCGGCAACGGCCTGCAGTTCGCTCTGGTCGGCAACGATCGCAAGGCGCTCGGCGATGCGGCGGTCAAGATCATCGCCGAGATGCAGAAGGATCAGCGCTTCCAGACGCCACGCCTGTCGATCGACCCGACGCAGCCGCAGCTGGCCGTGGCCATCGACCGTGAGCGCGCTTCCGACCTCGGCATCGACATATCCGGGCTCGCCAACACCATGCAAGCCATGCTCGACGGCAACGACGTCGTCGATGTCTACATCGCCGACCGCAGCTACGGCGTGAAGCTGGTCTCGACCACCAATCCGATCAACGACCCGACCGATCTGGAAAATGTCTTCCTCAAGACGGCGGATGGCCGCTTCGTGCCGATGTCGACCATCGCCACGCTGACCGAGCGCGCCGTGCCGCCGTCGCTGTCGCGCGAACAGCAGCAGCCTTCGGTGGCAATCACCTCCAACCTCTCAGGCAATTTCGCGCTTGGCGATGCGCTGACGCGTGCCGAGGAGATCGCCACGCCGCTCCTGCCGCCCGGCAGCCGCATCCTGCCGCTGGCCGAAGCCGCCACATTGGGCGAAACCAACAGCGCCATGGTCACCATCTTCGGCTTCGCCCTGATCATCATCCTTTTGGTGCTGGCCGCCCAGTTCGAGAGTTTCGTCAGTGCCGTCATCATCATGGCGACAGTGCCGCTCGGCCTTGCCTGCGCCATTTTCGCGCTGCTGCTGTCGGGCACCAGCCTCAATGCCTACAGCCAGATCGGCCTGGTGCTTCTGGTCGGCGTCATGGCCAAGAACGGCATCCTGATCGTCGAATTCGCCAATCAACTGCGTGATCGGGGACTGGGCGTACGCGAAGCGATCGAGCAGGCCTCCA
The DNA here is from genome assembly GCF_004791165.1 of Mesorhizobium sp. M8A.F.Ca.ET.218.01.1.1. GTDB lineage: Bacteria > Pseudomonadota > Alphaproteobacteria > Rhizobiales > Rhizobiaceae > Mesorhizobium. The sequence continues at coordinate 275,601 of NZ_SRUZ01000006.1, forward strand.
CCATCCGCCTGCGGCCGGTGATGATGACGATGATCTGCACCGTACTTGGCGGTGTGCCGCTTGTGCTGGCCGCCGGCGCGGGCGCGGAGGCACGCGTGGCGCTCGGCTGGGTGATCGTCGGCGGGCTTGGCCTGGCCACCGTCTCGACGCTGTTCCTGACACCGGTCGCCTATCTCCTGCTTGGCCGCTTCGTCACGCCGAAGACCCATGAGGAAGCGCGGCTGAAGCGCGAACTCGAGGAAGCCGCCTACACCAATGTGGAACCGGCGGAATAGAGATAGCTATTTCAGCAGCCGACCTTCGATCGACCAGCGCGCGGCAAGGAAGTTCAGCACAGCCGCCACGATGACCCCGCCGATCTTTGCCGGCCACACGCCGGTGATGCCGGCGAAGAGTGCGATCGACAGGCTGGAGACGCCGAGCGAAATCAGCGCCCCGGCCGTGACAAACCGCAGGAAGGCGTCATGCAGCCGGATGGCGTGATTGCGCTCGAACGACCAGAAGCCATTGGCCACGAAAGAGAAGATGACGGCGATCGACCACGAGAGGACGTTGGCGGCAAGCGGTGGGACGTGCAGCTTGAGCAGCAGGGAAAAGCCGGCAAGGTCGATGGCCGTGTTCACCAGTCCGACAAGCGCGAAACGGGCGATCTTGCTGCCGGTTGAACGCTGGGGTCGATCGGCTCCGCTCATCCCTTGCCGTCCATGATCTCGACACCGGCGCGGGCCAGGCTCGCGCCGAACGCATCCGAGGCCAGCACCCCGAATTCCACTTCGCGCACGCCTTGCATCGGGTCGCGCGCGCGCAGTGTTTCGTCGACATGGCCGGGGTGGCACATGAACAGCCCATGGTCCGGCAACGCTTCGACCGCGGCCTTCAGCAATGGCGCAAATTTTTCGGGTTGCCGCCAGTCGTAGATGCCGGCGAGCGGCTTCCAAACGGCAAAGCCGGCGCGCTGCATCGATTGATTGAAGCCGGCGGCCACGGCAGCGATTGCCGCGATCTTCGAAGCGACGGCGGCATCGCCAAGCGCCGGAGCGCCGCGCAGCACCGGCCTGCCGGCGGCGTCGGGAAAATACGCCCGCAGCCATCCGCGCACGACGGGCAGGAAATGCACGTGCTGATGACCATCGATGAAGTCGGGCTTGCGGCCGACCGCCTCGACGAACCGACTGTACTGCGCGTCGAGTTCGGCATGGACATCGCGCTTGTCGATCCGGCCGCGCAGGACCGGCAGGGCGAGCGAACGAAGCGGCGGCAGCCGGCCCTCGGGCGCCAGGCTCGACTTGCCTGTGACGGCCGGCTGATCCGTAAGTGTCAGGTGCAGCCCGATCGCCGCATGGCCGCACAACGGCCTGATACGCGCCGCCGCCCCGGCCCATTCCGGAAAACCGGTCATGCAGCTGGTGCCGGTCAGCCGTCGCCGGTCGAGCAGGTCTAGAATTCCGGCGCAAACCCCTGGCGCCAGGCCGTAGTCGTCGGCGATCAGGCGAATGCGCCGCGTCATATGCCGGACGCGCTTGGCGGCCTGTCCGAGACGTCGCTGCGCACGACATCGCGCACGATGTAGACCGGCCGGTCCTTGCTCTCCGACAGCGTGACCCAGACATATTCGCCGATCAAACCAAGCAAGGTCAGGTTGAGGCCACCCAGCAGGACGACGGCGACCATCAGGCTGGGATAGCCAGGCACGGCGATGCCGTAGAACATCACTTCGAAGAACACCTTGGCGCCGTAAACGATGCCCGCCAGCGCCGCCAGCATGCCGCTCAGGCTGATGATGCGCAGCGGGATGACGGAAAACGACGTAAAGCCTTCCAGCGAAAAGGCGATCAGGTTGAGCCGGCTCCATTTCGACGTGCCGACAGCCCGGTTTTCCGGCGAATAGGGTATGGCTTTCTGGCGGAAGCCTGCCCAGGCGAACAGGCCCTTGTTGAAGCGCCGCTTGTCGCGCAGGCTGGTCAGCGCGCGCGCGACGGTACCGCGCATGACGCGAAAATCTCCCGCGTTCTCGGGGATATCGAAACGCTGGCTGCTGTTGATCAGGCTATAGAACAGCTTCGCCAGCTGGCTGCGCCGCCAGCTGGCCTCGCGCCGGTCGTTCTGGGCGTAGACGACGTCGATATCGGGATGCTTCACCAACTCGGCAATCATCTGCAGGCTTATGTCCATGGAATGCTGCAGGTCCGAATCCATGATCAGCACCATGTCGCCGCGCGACTGGTCGAGGCCGGCGAGCACCGCGACCTCCTTGCCGAAATTGCGGCTGAGGCGAACGATCTCCCAGGAGCCCGACAGCGCCAGCGAAAACCGTTCGGCGCCATCGTCGCGACTGCCGTCGTCGACCAGGATCTTGTGGACGGCCATGCCGAAACGGCTTGATACCGCTTCCTCGAGCCTGTCGAGCAGCGCGGCAAAGGCCGACGCCGATTGCGCCTCGTTGAAGAAGGGCGCCACGATATCGAGTTTCTGACGCAACTCAGCCATGTGCGACGGGTCCGACATTCGCCATCTTTTCGCTCGCCTTGGCCCAGAACCACCAGATCAGCGGACAGACGATGAAGGTGACCGCGAGCGGCCGGAACCAGGGGAAGAAGAAATCATGCATGTGGCGCTCGACGCCCGTCAAACCTGTGACGAACAATACCATCGACAGCACCGAAGCCAGGACGCCGCCACGCTCGTCCCGCCACAGTGTGGCGATAGCGAGGCCGGCAGGCACCGCGATCATGGCGTAGGTATTTGGCTCGACGCGCGGATTGAAGACGCACATGTAGAAGGCGGCCGTCAGGAAGATGGCCAGTCCCGCCATTCCAGGCTGGAGCTTGCGGTCGAACCAGAGAACGGTCGATAGCGTAAGCAATGCCACGACGACACGCACGATCGTGGCGGCGAATTCAGGCATGGGTAGGCCTGCCGACGTGAAAGGCGCCGTGAAGTCGGTGGGCACAAAATGGCCGGACTTGTCGACCGCCATGGAGGTCAGCATGCTGGCGAAATCACCGTACTGCTCGTTGAGGTAGCCGGCAGGTGCGAAAGCATATGGAATGGCGAGCACGAACAGCACCGCCAGCACGAGCACGGGTATCAGCCGCAGGCGCAGGGCTCCCACCAACAAAAGCATGATGATCGCGGTCGGTTTGGCAATGATGGCGACCGATGCCCAGAAGAAGGTCTCGGCGCGCCGCCCTTCGAGCGCCGACAGGGTCAGGAGCCAGCAGGCGCCGGTCAGGAGGATCGTCGCCTGGCCGTTGCGGATCGCACCCAGCGCCATCGGCAAGGCAAGGAAGAGCCCGAAGGAAAGCAGCCACGTCAATTCCCCGCCACCGAGCTTGCGCACCTGGCGCATCGCGGCGAAGGTGAGCACCGCAAACCCCAGCACGTGCCACACCAGTCCGCCCAGATGCGGACCGAGCTTCAGCACCGGAACATAGAGCGCGGCAAAGGCCGGCGCGTAGAGATAGCCCATCTCGGACTGGAGATTGTACAGTGGCTGGCCGCTGAGGAACGCCTCGCTGCCAAATCCGTAGGCCTGCATCACCGTGCGCGTGTAGGGCGACCATAGCACCATCCCGAGGACGACCAGGAATGCCCCGACCCACAGGCTCAGCCCCAAACGGTCGAAAACCGGCTTGGAAATCGTCATCAATACACCCCGCACGCCATTGGGGGAGACGCCTTAGCCTGGCGTCGTCCCGGCATTCGATGGCGGCGGCATATCACGGACAAAGCGGCGCGGCATAGGGGGGTCGATGGCGCAAGCGGCGATCCGGCCGGTCCGATGGCAGCCGGACACGTGAATGTGTCGACCATCGAGAGCAAGGTCACCGTTTCAAGGCCGGATGAAAACCTTGCCGTTGGGCTTGGCCAGTTCCGCCGGCAAGCGCGCCATTGTCTCGGCCAGTGGAATGACCGCCGTCACGTCGGTCGACCAGCGTCCATCGGAAAACCGCTTCTGCGCCTCGAGAATCGCCGGACCACGGCGATCGCGGAACTGACGCATCCATTCGCTCAGCCAGAAGCCCTCGATGTGCTTGTGCTGGAAGATCAACTGGCCGGGCTCGCGGATGACCGTGGCCTCGGGATCGAGCCGGCCGTAGATGATCCAGCGCGCCCGTTTAGGCATCGCATTGAAGATCGCCGAAGCCAGCGGCCCGGTGACCGCATCGAGGAAGATGCGCGGCTGTTCGGCCTTCATCACCTCGCGCAGGGTGGTCTCGAAATCCGGCGCCTTTTCGTTGAGGACACGCGCCGCGCCAAGCTCTTTCAGCAGCGCGATCTGCTCGTCGCGGCGCACGGTGACAACAGGCCGGAACCCCTCCTCCCTGGCCAGGCCGATGATCAGCTTGCAGAGCTGGCTGGCGCCTGCGGTCATGATGAAGGCCTTCTCGCCTTCCTGTTTGACGATGTCGAACATGGCGATCGCGGTCAGCGGATTGACGATCATCGCGGCGCCATCCTCGTCGCGCACCGTATCGAGGAGCGGAATGCAGGCCGCCGCCTCGGCGACCGCATATTCAGCCCACGAGCCCCAATTGCTGAGACCGGTGGCGAAGGCGACCCGCTTGCCGATGAGGCTCCCGGGATAGGGCTCCTCCCCGCCCGCGACGACTGTGCCGACACCTTCGAAGCCCGCCGGCTGGCCCTTGGCGCGCGGCTGCCCGTACTGGCCCTTGATGAAGGCGACATCCGATGGATTGATCGAAGCCAGACTGACCTTGATCAGCACCTGGCTCGGTCCGGGCGCCGGCACGGCGATGCTTCCCGGCTCGAGATACGGCTCCATCGCCTCGAGCGCACTGCCGCTCGGTGTCCTGGTATAACCGTCGCCGACCAGGAGCAGCGCCTTCATTTCGGAGGGGATTGTCATCAGTGACACTCCTTGGTTGCCGCGGGAAGAACCGTATGGGGCCAGCCTAACTGCCGCTCAGACCTTCTCCTGCGTGTATTTCTTCAGCTCCGTCCGCGCCACCTGGCGTCGATGGACTGCGTCAGGCCCGTCGGCGAGGCGCAGCGTCCTCAGATGCGTCCACGAGCGCGCGAGCGGCGTGTCCTGGCTGATGCCTTTTGCGCCGAACATCTGCACCGCCTCGTCGGTGACCTTGAGCGCCACGCGTGGCGCGATGACCTTGATCTGGCTGATCCAGGGGGCCGCGGCCCGCGCGTCGCCCTGGTCGATCATCCACGCCGCCTTGAGGCAGAGCAGCCGGGCCATTTCGATCTCCATCCGGCATTCGGCGATGATGTCGAAATTGGCGCCGAGTTTCGCCAGCTTCTGGCCGAAGGCCTCGCGGCGCACGGAACGCTGGCACAGCATTTCCAGCGCCATCTCGGCCTGGCCGATGGCGCGCATGCAATGATGGATCCGGCCCGGCCCGAGCCGGCCTTGCGCGATCTCGAAACCCCTGCCCTCCCCGAGGATCAGGTTCGACGCCGATATCCGCACATTGTCGAAGCGAAGATGCATGTGGCCGTGCGGCGCGTCATCGTCGCCATAGACCTGCATGGCGCGGACCTTGGTCACGCCTTTCGTGGCCGAGGGTACCAGGATCATCGAATGGCGGCGATGCCGCGGCTCTTCATCGCCGCCGGTCCGCACCATGACGATATAGATGGCGCAGCGCGGATCGCCGGCGCCCGACGCCCACCATTTCTCGCCGTTGAGCACATAGTCACCGCCCTGCCGCTCGCAGCGCATGGAAATGTTGGTGGCGTCGGAGGAGGCGACATCCGGCTCCGTCATCAGATAGGCCGAGCGGATTTTTCCGTCCAGCAGCGGCTCGAGCCATTCCAGCTTGTGCTCGGCCGAGCCGTAGCGTTCCAGAACCTCCATATTGCCGGTGTCGGGCGCGGAGCAGTTGAAGGTTTCGGCGCCGAGATGTGCCTTGCCCATTTCCTCGGCCAGATAGGCGTATTCGACGGTGGACAGGCCGTAGCCGCGTTCCGAACCGGTCAGCCAGAAGTTCCACAGGCCGCGTTCCCGCGCGGTCTTCTTCAGCCCTTCGAGAATCTCGCTCTGGCGCTTGCTGTAGACCCAGCGGTCGCCGGCCTTGCCGACTTCGCCGAGGAATTCCTTGTCAAGCGGCATGATCTCGTCGCGAACCATGGCCGCGACGCGTGCGTGGATCGGCTTCAGCCGCTCGGTCATGCCGAGATTCATCTGCGTCATCGGTCGCTAACCCTTCATGCACGCCAGGCATTTTATCCGTGGCAAGGATGACCGTACTTCGGATAGCCTTGTCAACGCGAACTGTTTTGCCCGCGGGCGGGGCAACGGCGCGGAGAATTTGGATGAGCCACCTGGACGAGCTGTTTTCGATTGCCGGCAAGACCGCGCTGGTAACGGGAGCGGCGACCGGCATCGGCCGCATGGCGGCAACCGCGCTGGTCAAGGCCGGCGCCAGCGTGATGATCGCCTCGCGCAAGGGCGAGGACTGCATCAAGGTCGCCGGCGAACTGAACGGACTTGGCGCCCCGGGCCGGGCGGAAGGCTTTGCCGGCGACGTTTCCAGCGAGGCTGGCATTGCCGCCCTGGTCGGCGAGGTCAAGGCGCGGGCCGAAAGACTGCATATCCTGATCAACAATGCCGGCGTGTCCTGGGGCGCGCCGCTGGAGAACTTCCCTTATTCGGCATGGGCCAAGGTGTTTGGCGTCAATGTTACCGCCGTCTTCCATCTGACCCGCGAATTGCTGCCGCTGCTCGATGCTGCTGCCAGCGACGCCGATCCGGCCCGGGTGATCAATCTGGGCTCGGTGATGGGCACGCAGCCGCTGGCCGACGACGCCTATTCCTACACCGCCTCCAAGGCCGCGGTTCACCATTTGACGCGCACGCTGGCGCTCGAATTCGCCGGCCGCCGCATCACCGTCAACGCCTTCGCACCAGGCCCCTTCCAGAGCCGCATGACGGCCTTCGCCACCGGCACGGACGAACAGGCCAGGCATGTCGGCAGCCATGTCCCGATCGGCCGCATCGGCACACCGGATGACATTGCCGGCGCAACGCTCTATTTGTGCAGTCGTGCAGGCAGCTATGTCACTGGCGCCATTCTGCCGATCGACGGCGGGCAGTCGGTGCAGCATGGGTTGACCTTGTTCAAGGAATGACATTTTCCGGCCGCAGAAGCCGGAGGTGAACTGGAGGACATGAGCGTGGAACCGATCAGTCTCGATGTGCTTCTGGCCAGTGTCGGCAAGGAGGTCGGCGTTTCGCCCTGGCGGGTGGTCACGCAGCGCATGATCGACCAGTTCGCCGACGCCACCGACGACCATCAGTTCATCCACTGCGATCCGGAACGGGCCAAGCGCGAAACGCCGTTCGGCGGCACCATCGCGCATGGCTTCCTGTCGCTGTCGCTGCTGTCGGCCATGACCTTCGAGACCATGCCGCCGCTGGAAAACGGCAAGATGGGCGTCAACCATGGCTTCGATTCGCTACGCTTCCTGGCGCCGGTGAAGACCGGCGCGCGCATCCGCACCCGTTTCGTGCTGGCCGACGTCAAGGTCAGGCCGTCGGGCTGGGTGCAGACGGCGCACGACGTGACCATCGAGATCGAAGGTTCGAAGAAACCGGCGCTGACCGCCCGCTGGCTGACGCTGACCTTGATTGAACGCCAGCCCGAGACGGCATGAACGAACCGAACGCGCTCGACCAGGCGGCCCTCGCGCCTTACCTCGAGGCGCACATCCCGGGCTTTTCCGGGCTCGCGGCAATCGAAAAATTCAAATCCGGCCAGTCCAACCCGACCTATCTCCTGACGGCTGAAAGCGGCCGTTACGTGCTGCGCGCCAAGCCGCCAGGCCAACTCTTGAAATCGGCGCACCAGGTCGACCGCGAATTCCGGGTGATGAAGGCGCTTTCGGACACCGCCGTGCCGGTGCCCGAAATGCTGCATCTGTCGGCCGAGGACTCGCCGATCGGCCGCATGTTCTACGTCATGGATTTCCTCGACGGCCGCATCTTCTGGGATCCGGCGCTGCCCGAGGCCCGCGGCAACGATGAGCGCGCCGCGATCTACGATGCCATGAACGCCACGCTTGCCGCCCTGCACGACGTCAACGCCGAGGCCGTGGGCCTCGGCGATTTCGGCCGTCCCGGCAATTACTTCGAGCGCCAACTGGCACGCTGGACCAGCCAGTACCGCGCCTCGGAAACCAACGCGATCGGCGACATGGACCGGCTGATCGAATGGCTGGAAACCCATATGCCAGCCGATGATGCCAGGGCTGCGCTGGTGCATGGCGATTACCGGCTGGACAATCTGATCTTCGCGCCGGACCAGCCTAAGGTGCTGGCGGTGCTCGACTGGGAACTGTCGACGTCAGGCCACCCATTCGCCGACATCGCCTATCAATGCATGCAATGGCGCCTGCCGCATGCCTCGGGTTTTCGCGGCCTGGGCGGCATCGATCGCTCGGCACTCGGCCTGCCCTCCGAGAAGGACTATGTCGCCGCCTATTGCCGGCGGCGTGGGCTGACCGGCATCGGCAACTGGACGTTCTTCCTCGCCTTCTCTTTCTTCCGGCTGGCGGCAATCTGCCAGGGTGTCTACAAGCGCGCGCTCGACGGCAATGCTTCCAATCCGGAGAAGGCCAGAACCTACGGCGAGGCGGTGAAATTGCTCTCGCATCTCGCCGCCAAACTGATCCACAAGCAGGCGTAAGAGGGAGACGGGATGGGCCGCTTCGAAGGAGGAACGGTGCTGATCACGGGTGCCGCCGACCCGGCCACTCCCTCATGACCGGCATGACGCCTGCCGCTTGGGAACCCGTGGCGCCCTTGTTCGTTTCCGTACAGCGTATATAATTTAGCCAGGCACCAACCAGACAAGGGCAACAGACTTGCCGCTGAGCGTCCAGAAGCGCCGCGAGAAACAAAAGGCCGAACTGCGCTCGGAGCTTGTCGAGGCGGCACACAAGCTCGTCCAGGAAGAAGGCTATGAAGGCTTGACCATCCGCAAGCTGGCCAAGCGGGTCGGCTATGCGCCGATGTCTGTCTATTCCTACTTCGCCGACAAGCAGGACATCCTCTTCGCGCTGGCCGAGGACGCGTTCGAAACGCTCGCCCGGCGCATCGAGGAGCACCCGTCCGACGATCCGATCGAGGCCTTGCAGGCGGTGATGACCGAATACGCTGCCTTCGGGCTCGGCAATCCCAATGAGTACCGCACCGTCTTCATGACCGAAAAGACCAAGCTGCCGGAAGGCAGGAGCTACGAGGACATGGAGGAAGGCAATCCGGCGATGAAGGTGCTGATCAGCAGGGTCGAGGCCTGTGTCGCCGCCGGCAAATTGCACGGCGATCCGCGCGCCATTGCCACCATGCTGTGGGCGGTCGGCCATGGCACGATCTCGCTGTTGATCACTTTCCCCTTCTATCCCTTCGGCGACGCGCAGGCTTTCGTGAAGCGGATGTGCGACTTCACCCTTGCCACGCTCAGCACGCAAGACGTGCCGCCGTTGACCGAAAAACCGGTCAACTGCTGAGCGCCCGCCCTTTCGGTTTCGCAGATTTCCGCGCCGACCTGGCACCCAAATCGGGATCGAATTTCTTGGTTAACAAAAAACTACCGTACGTGTACGATTCTCCCTTGAACTTCGCGATCGACGGACGTATTTGTACGAAGTAACGTACATGTACGGAACAAATTCGCCCGTCGAACACGGAGACTGACCATGAAAAAGACACTCCTCACCCTCGCCGCCGTGCTGGCACTTTCGGGTTCGGCTTTCGCCGCCGGCACCAGCCAGCCGGTCAAGCACCCGACTGCGGCGACCTGCGTCGACACCAAGACCAATGTGAAGCTCGATTGCGCTTCGACCGGTTCGGTCGACAAGAAAGCTTCCACGGAAGCCACGACAAGCGGCAAGGGCCCGCGGCTCGGGATCACGGTGAACCCGTGGATCATGCCGAGCGCCTACTGAGATTTCGGCCTACCAAGATTTCGGAAGTCGGTTCTGGCCGGCTCAGCCGGCCAGACGGTGATTCAGGCGATCGAGACCGGCAGCTTGGTCGCTGAACTTTCGAAGGCCGCATCGATCAGCTTCTGCATCTCGGCGGCGCGCCGGAAAGACGGATCACCGTTCCGTCCCGTGTCCAGCGCATCGGCGAAGCGCTGGGCATTGTGCTTGACGTCAGGCGGCGTCAACGTCCGCCAACGGTGCAGATCGACGTCATCACCCAGGCAAGCGGACAGCCGCGAAACCTTGCCGTCGGTCTCGACCTTGATCGCGCCCTTGGTGCCGTGCAGGGCCAGCGACAAATCATTGCCATGGCCTGTCGTGTAGCGGCTGGCCATGATCGTGGCCAGCGCGCCTGAGCTGAGCCGCGCCGTTATCGCCAAGCTGTCATTGACGTCGAGCACATAGTCGCCGACGCGGTCGCCCTCGACCTTCGGAAACGTCACCAGATCGGCATGCAGGGAGACGATATCCTCGGCCGCCCCATAGGTCGCGAAGTCGAGGATATGGATGCCGACATCGCCCAGCACGCCTGTCGAACCGTGCCGGCTCGACAGGCGCCACAGCCATTTGTCGTCGACCCGCCAGTCGCCCCAGAACTTGCTGACCAGCCAGCTTTGCCTGTAGCTGGCCTCGACGTGGCGCAGCTCGCCGATCTCACCGGCCCGCACCATGCGCCGCGCCTCCTGGATCACCGGCGTGTTGCGATAGGTCAGGTTGACCATGTTGACGAGCCCGGCCGCCTCGGCGGCTTCGCTCATCGCAAGCGCATCGGCATGGTTCGGCGCCAGCGGCTTCTCGCAGAAGACATGTTTCCCGGCGGCCAGCAGGGCCAGTGTCGTCGCCTTGTGGACCTGGTCCGGCGTCGCGTTGATGGCGGCATCGAACTCGCCCCAGGCGATCGCCGCTTCGAGGCTCTCGAAGAAGGTGCCTATTTTGTTGGCGGCGGCGAACGCCGCAGCGCGGCCCGGCAGACGATCGACGCAAGCGACGATGGTGCAGCCAGGAACCTGACCGAACTCCTCGATATGGTGTGCCGCGATCCAGCCGGTGCCGAGCAAAAGCAGGCGGTGCATCAGCTCAACCCCTTGTCACCGTCGGCATGCAGGCGCAGGCCTTTTTGGACGATCTTCTCCTTGGCCTTGTCCGTCGGCACATTCGGCGCGTTGGTGATGCCGGCCCAAGCCGGGGCCGAATTGTGTGCCCAATGCACGGCGTTGCGCAGCACCTGCTGAACGCCTTCATTGTGATAGATCGGATAGGTCTCGTGGCCCGGCGAGAAGTAGAAGATCTTTCCGGCGCCGCGCTGATAGGTCAGGCCGGAGCGAAACACCTCGCCGCCCTCGTACCAGGAGATGAACACCGTCTCCAGCGGCTCGGGCACCGCGAACGGCTCGCCATACATTTCCGTCTCGCCGATCTCCAGGCACTCGCCGATGCCTTGCGCGATCGGATGGCCGCGATTGATCGCCCAGACCCGCTCGCGCTCGCCCGCCTCTCGCCATTTCAGCGAACAGGGCGTGCCCATCAGCCGCTTGAAGATCTTCGAGTAGTGGCCGGAATGAAGCACGATCAGCCCCATCCCTTCCCAGACCCGCTTCTGCACGCGTTCGACGATCTCGTCCTTGACCTCGCCATGGGCGGCATGGCCCCACCATATCAGCACGTCGGTGGCAGCCAGGCGCGGCTCGCTCAGGCCATGTTCGGGTTCCTGCAAGGTGGCGGTGGTCGCCTCGATGCGCTTGTCCTGGTTCAGCGCCGCGGCGATCGTGCCGTGCATGCCCAGCGGATAGAGGTCGCGCACGGCGGCATTGGTCTGTTCATGGACATTCTCGCCCCAGACAACAGCTTTTATCGGCATTTTTCCTCTCCAAAGCGCTTTGAATATCGCATCTTCGGAGGTGTTGGGAAGATGCCTTCAACCGGAATCTGCTAAAATCAGGGCTTGCGGGTTTTGCGTCCGGCCACCGTCTTGGCCTTGCCGGGCTTGGCGGGTGCACCGGGGATCGCCGAACTGGTGATGGACACCGGATCGCTGGCAGGGAACGTATCCTCGAGGCCTTCCTCGAGTTCCTCTTCGGTGTCGGCCTCTTGATGCCGCTCATGTTCGAGCGAACGGACCGCCGCGGTTTTCGGAGATTTCGGCGCGGACTTCGACGGCATCGGCATTTCTCCCTCGACTTGTCGCCGCACAACGGACGTGGGCGGCAAACGTTCCGAGGTCAGCCGGCGGCGTCGCGGGCTCCCTCGGACAGGAAAGTAAAGACATAGTCCGAGAAGGAACGCCAGCACTCGACCCTGAAGGCGTCCTCGGCCGTGCGCAACAGCACGATCTCGGCCTTGCCCAGGATGGTGCGCGAAGCGGCGCCCACCGGGAAGGCCTCGAGCGACAGATCCTGCGGGCAGCCCGAATTGATCGCGGCTTCCGCCGCCGGACCGGTGACGGATATCGCGATGTTGCGATGCGAGATACCGACAGACGAGTGCAAGGCGGAAACCTCCGCGCAATCGGCGAGCGGGTCCTTGCCGGCCTCGTCGATGACAAGCCACTCGTCCGGCCCAAGCCACAGCGCCGTACGCCCGCCTTTCGACGCCGAGGTTTTCGGCTGCTTCGGCAAGGTCACGCCGAGCGCCTTCGACAGGGCGGGGACCGAAGCCTCCGGCGCACGCAGCGAAATGCGCTCGGCCGGTGGCAGCACTTCGACCTTGGCACCTGTTGCGGAGACGGTGCGCCCGGCCAATGCCGAACGCCGCTCTGCCGAGGGCGAAGCCGTCGCGGCCGTCCTTGCAGCAGCCTTAGCCATTGAGGCGCCCTCCCGTCTCGTCAAAGAACACCATCCCGGTAACCTCCACTTCGATCACCCCGTTCGGCATCGGCACGTAGAGCGTATCGCCCATCCGGTCACGTCCGCCGGCGACCAGCGCCAGTGCGATGGAACGGCCGCAATTCTGCGACCAATAGCTCGAGGTGACGTGGCCGATCATCTTCATCGGAATCGCCTGCTTCGGGTCCTCGACGATCTGGGCACCCTCTTCCAGCACCACCTTGGGGTCCTTGGTCTTGAGGCCGACCAGTTGCTTGCGGCCCTTGGCCACCAGATCCGGCCGCGCCATGCCCCTGATGCCGACGAAGTCGACCTTCTTCTTGCCGACCGCCCAGTCGAGACCGGCATCGTTTGGCGTGACCGTGCCGTCCGTGTCCTGGCCGACGATGATGTAGCCCTTCTCGGCGCGCAGCACATGCATCGCCTCAGTGCCGTAAGCGGTGGCGTCATGCTTCTGGCCCTCGGCCCACAACGCTTCCCAGACCGCCTGGCCATAGTCGGCCGGCACGTTGACCTCGAAACCGCGCTCGCCGGTGAACGACATGCGGAACAGCCGTGTCGGCACGCCGCAGATCTTGCCTTCGCGCACCGACATATGCGGCAGCGCCTCGTCAGACATGTCGATGCCTTCGACCAAAGGCGCGATGATGTCGCGCGACTTCGGCCCTTGCACCGCAATCACCGCCCACTGTTCGGTGATCGAGGTCAGCCAGACATTGAGATGCGGGAACTCGGTCTGGAGGTAATCTTCCATGTGGTTCATGACACGCGGCGCGCCGCCGGTCGTCGTCGTCACATGGAAGCGGTCCGGCGCCAGCCGGCCGACGACACCGTCATCATAGATGAAGCCGTCCTCGCGCAGCATGATGCCATAGCGGCAGCGGCCTAGCTCCAGCTTCTCCCACGGGTTGGTGTAGAGCAGTTCCATGAACTTGGCCGCATCCGGGCCGACCACTTCGATCTTGCCGAGCGTCGATGCATCGAACAGCCCGGCCTGGTTGCGGACGGCGACGCATTCGCGGTCGACCGCCGCATGCATGTCCTCGCCGGCTTTCGGGAAGTACCAGGCGCGCTTCCACTGGCCGACATCCTCGAACACCGCGCCTTGCGCCTCGGCCCAGGGATGGATCGCGGTCTTGCGGGTCGGGTCGAACAGCGGGCCGCGCGCATGGCTGACGATCGCGCCGAAGGTGACAGGTGTGTAGGGCGCGCGGAACGTGGTCAGCCCAACCTCGGGGATTGGCTTGCCCAGCGTCTCGGCGGCGATCGCCAGGCCGTGCATGTTGGAAGTCTTGCCCTGGTCGGTCGCCATGCCGTTGGTGGTGAAGCGCTTGACGTGCTCGATCGAGCGCATGCCCTCATGCACCGCCTGGCGGATGTCCTTGGCGGTGACGTCGTTCTGGAAATCGACGAAGGCCTTGACCGTCGTGTCCGGCCCGGCGCCGGGTGCCGCACCCAGCATGCCGCGCGACCAGCTCTCCGAGGCATCCACCTTCGGCTTGGTGCCCTTGGCTGTCTTGGCGCCGGCATCCTTGGCCGCCTTGGCGCCAGCCGCATAGGCCTCGTCGACCGTTGCCGACAGCCCGTCGGTGCCGTTGCAGGCGCCGACCGAAATGCAGTCCTGCGCGTAAGTGCCCGGCACGAAGCGCTTGGTCTCGTCATTGAAGGCGACCTTGCCGCGCGACTGCGAGAACAGATGCACAGACGGCGTCCAGCCCGCCGACATCAGGATCGCATCGACGGGAACAGTGCGTTCGCCGCCGCCATTCTTCGGCTGCACCGTCATCGACGACACGCGCAACTTGCCGCCGGCGCGGATCACCGCGCGACCGAAATTAATCTCGATGCCGAGCGCCCTCGCCTCGTCGATCACCGGGCCGGTCGGGTTGTCGCGCAAATCGACGATCGCCGCCACGTTGACGCCGGCCTTCTTCAGGTCGATCGCGGCCGCATAGGCCGAATCATTGGCGGTGTAGACGCCGACATTCCGTCCTACCGCGACACCGTAGTGGTTTAGGAAGGTGCGCGCCGCGCCCGCCAGCATGATGCCGGGCCGGTCGTTGTTGGCAAACACCATGTGGCGCTCGATGGCGCCGGAGGCCAGCACCACGCGCTTGGCGCGGACCTGCCAGAGCCGCTCGCGCGGCAGGTCGTGGCCGGGGGCCTTCAAATGATCGCTGACGCGCTCGACCAGGCCGACGAAATTCTGCGCGTAATAGCCGAACGCCGTCGTGCGCGGCAGCACGCGGACATTGTCCATCGCCCTCAGCCTGGCGATCGCCGCTTGCGCCCAGGCAAAGCCGTCCTGGCCGTCGATCTTGGCGCCGCTCTCGAAGCGCAGGCTGCCGCCGAATTCGGCCTGTTCGTCGGCGAGGATGACGCGCGCGCCGGTCTCTGCCGCGGCAAGTGCCGCCGCGATACCGGCCGCACCGCCGCCCAGCACCAGCACGTCACAATGCGCGTAGCGCGAGGAATAATGGTCGGGATCGGGCTTGTCGGGCGAAACGCCAAGGCCGGCGGCTTCGCGGATCTTCGGCTCGTAAAGGCTCTTCCAGGCGGCCTTCGGCCACATGAAGGTCTTGTAGTAGAAGCCGGCCGAAAACAGCGGCGACGCCAGGTCGTTGACGGCGCTGACGTCGAAGGACAGCGACGGCCAGCGGTTTTGCGAATTGGCGGCGAGCCCGTCATAGAGCTCCTGCACCGTGGCGCGCACGTTCGGCGTCTTGCGCGCGTCATCACGCACGATCTGCACCAGCGCGTTGGGCTCTTCCGCGCCGGCCGACAGGATGCCGCGCGGGCGGTGATACTTGAACGAACGGCCGACCAGATGCACGCCGTTGGCCAGCAACGCCGAGGCCAGCGTGTCGCCCTCGATGCCGGTGTAGGACTGGCCGTCGAAGCTGAAGCGGGCGGTCTTGGCCTGGCTGAGGCGCCCGGCGCCGGAAATGCGCAACGCGCCGCTCATTTCGCAACTCCCGGCAGCTTGGAAGGCTTGGGCTCGCCGGCCTTGTAGGTCATGACGAACTTGTCGGTGACGGTGTCACGCACCGCGTTGAAGAAGCGCGCGCAGCCGTGCATGTGCCGCCAGCGCTCATAGATGATGCCCTTTGGGTTCGACCGGATGAAGAAGAACTTCTCGAAGTCGTCATCACTCTCGCCTGATATGTTGGCCGAGCGCGCTATATGCGCCTCGCCGGCGTTGCGGAATTCGAGCTCCGGGCGCTCTTCCTCGCAATAGGGGCAGCGGATGAGAAGCATCGTGTTTGATCCTACAATTCGCCGTGGCCGACGCGCGCGCCGGCGGGTTGATCGCAAAGCTTTTGGCCCATGGCCATGAACGGGGCGACGAGCCGCAGCCGCTCCTCGACGCTTGCCGCGGCACGAAACAGATCGCGGTTGGCCATGTTGCCGAGCGTCAATTGCAGCGGGTCGGTGGTGACGATCACGCCACGCGGCGTGAAGTCCTCGTCCTCATCCAGCTCGGGCGGCCGGCCTTCGAAGAACATCACCACTTTCTGGCCGCCACTCCAGACGCAGGTGAGCGTCCCCTCATCGACCGAAAACGGCCATCCGGCTTCGTTGCCGGCGCGCGCAATCGGCTGCAGCCGCACCTCCGCCACTGTCGGAAAATGGAACATGCCTTGTTCCCCCGCCAGCATCAGCGGCATAGCGACAGCCATCTGCGCCATCATCAGTGCGCCACCGCCGCCGCCGCCGCCTCGTCGATGAGGCGGCCGGTGCGGAAGCGTTCGATGGTGAAGGGCGCATTGATCGGATGCGGATCGTCCTTGGCGATGGTGTGGGCAAAGACATGGCCCGAGCCCGGCGTCGCCTTGAAGCCGCCCGTGCCCCAGCCGCAATTGACATAGAGGCCCGGCACCGGCGTCTTGGCCAGGATCGGCGAGCGGTCGGGCGTGACGTCGACGATGCCGCCCCACGAGCGCAGCATCTTCATGCGCGTGAAGATCGGGAACATCTCGCAGATGGCGTCGAGCGTGTGCTGGAGAATGTGAAGCCCGCCGGTCTGCGAATAGGAGACATACTGGTCGGTGCCGGCGCCGATCACCAGTTCGCCCTTGTCGGACTGCGAGATATAGGCGTGCACCGTGTTCGACATCACCACGCAAGGCACGACCGGCTTGATCGGCTCCGATACCAGCGCCTGCAGCGGATAGCTTTCCAGCGGCATGCGCACGCCAGCCATGTTCATGATGACGGAGGAATGGCCGGCGGCGACCACGCCGACTTTCTTGGCGCCGATGAAGCCGCGCGTCGTATCGACGCCCATGACCGCGCCATTGGCGGCCCGCTTGACGCCGGTGACCTCGCAGTTCTGGATGATATGGACGCCGCGAGCCGAAGCGCCGCGCGCATAGCCCCAGGCGACCGCGTCGTGGCGCGCCGTGCCGCCGCGGCGCTGCAAGGCGGCCCCGACGACCGGATAGCGCGCGTCCTTCGAGGTGTTGAGCGGCGGGCAGAATTCCTTGGCCTGCTCCGGCGTCAGCCATTCATTGTCGATGCCGTTCAGCCGGTTGGCGTGGACATGGCGCTTCAGCACCTGAATGTCGTGCACATTGTGCGCCAGCATCATGACGCCGCGCGCCGAATACATGACGTTGTAGTTGAGCTCCTGGGAGAGCCCGTCCCACAGCTTCAGCGCATGGTCGTAAATGCCGGCGCTCTCGTCATAGAGATAGTTGGAACGGATGATGGTGGTGTTGCGCCCGGTGTTGCCGCCGCCCAGCCAACCCTTTTCCAGCACCGCGACATTGGTGATGCCATGCACCGTGGCGAGATAATAGGCGGTGGCCAGGCCATGGCCGCCCGCGCCGACGATGATGACGTCGTATTCCTTTTTAGGCTCAGGCGAGGACCATTGCTCCTCCCATCCCTTGTGGCCGCGCATGGCCTCTCGGGCGATGGCGAATACAGAGTATTTCTTCACGGTCCAGCCTCGCAAATGGCAGCCGGGCGTTCATCATCAAGCCCCGGCGCGCGAGGTGTATCACTAGCGAAACGGCGCTGCTATCCTTGCGCTGTTTGCGACGGCGCTTGCCGTTTTGCGCCGCGCTGAAAAAGAGGTATCCCGCCTGGCTCCGATGATTGCCTTCAGTAACACTTCTCCCTGCCGGGGATTCGGAGAATGATGATGGGCAGCGCCTGGTGGAATCTGACATTGCGTTTCCTGCTGGAGATGGCCGCCCTGCTCGGCCTTGGCATGGCGGGCTGGCATTTCTCGGACGGAGCGTGGCGTTGGGTCCTGCCCATTGCCTTGCCGCTCGCCGCAGCCGCGGCATGGGGTACCTTCGCGGTCCTCAATGATCCGAGCCGTTCAGGCCGGGCACCGGTGCCTGTGCCGGGCGCTGTCAGGCTGGCGCTGGAATTCGTCGTCCTGTTCGGCGGCGCGGCGGGTTTCCATCTGGCAGGCCATGCCGCCACGGGCATCATCATGGCCGTGCTGATCGTCATCAGCTACGCGTTCTCGCTAGACCGTCTGGCATGGCTGCTTCGGCAATAGTTGGTGCGAACCTCTGCACGTATCGGGTGGCTGCTGTACCGCCAACCTGCGATCAAGCATCCGATCGCCGGCAAGGCTGGCGCGAAGGACAGGGATGCCCAGACATGCTCGCACTTTCAAACAAGATCGCCATCGTCACCGGTGCCAGTTCCGGCATCGGCCGCGCCACCGCCAAACTGTTCGCCGAGGAGGGCGCCAGGCTCGTCATTTCCGCCCGCCGCCAAACCGAGCTTGATGTGATCGCCGCCGAAATCGAGGACGCCGGCGGCACGGCCGTCGCTCTCGCCGGGGATGTCACGGACGAGACCTACGCGAAAGCCCTCGTCGAGTTGGCGGTCGGCAGCTTCGGCGGACTCGACATCGCGTTGAACAATGCCGGCTCTGTCGGACTGATGGGACCAGTCCCCGACATGTCGGCACAGACATGGCACGGGACGATGGACACCAATCTGACCAGCGCCTTTCTCGGCGCGAAGTATCAGATACCGGCCATGCTGGAGCGCGGCGGCGGCTCACTGATCTTCACGTCGAGCTTTGTCGGTTACACCGCCGGCATGCCGGGCATGGCCGCCTACGCCGCCGCCAAGGCAGGCCTGATCGGATTGACGCAGGTGTTGGCCGCCGAATACGGACCGCAAGGACTGCGCGTCAACGCGCTGCTGCCGGGCGGCACCGACACACCAGGCGCGACGACGACCACGCCCGAGGCACGCGCCTTCGTCGAGGGCCTCCATGCCCTGAAGCGCATGGCGCAACCGCAAGAGATCGCCCGCTCCGCGCTTTACCTGGCCTCCGACGCCTCGAGTTTCACCACGGGAACCGCGCTTTTTGCCGATGGCGGCGTGTCGATCAACCGGACGTGAAGGATTTTTACGGGGAACAGGCCTGTTCGTCGTTGTGACGCAGGCCGCCGGTCTTGCTTTTTCGGCGCGATTTGGCGATTCCGTTTCCTGTCGAAACGGGTCTTCTTGCCAAGACGGGTCCTGGAACCATGATGCTGATCCGAACCTATGTCGCGCAGAGCGCAATCGAAGGCGTCGGCATGTTCGCCGCCGAGCCGATCCGCAAGGGCGCCTCGATCTGGCGCCTCGATCCGGATTTCGATCGGCTGATCCCGATGGAAAAATACGAGGCGGCCTCGCCGCCCCTGAAGGAACTGCTCGACCGTTACGCCTATCCGAGCCCGGACAAGCCCGGCTTCATGGTCTATGAGGTCGACAATGGCCGCTTCATGAACCATTCGGCGACCCCGAACACCGATTTTTCGCGCTATGGCGGCGCCACCGCGACTCGGGATATCGCCGTCGGCGAGGAGATCACCTGTGATTACGGTGAGTTCTTCGAGGATTTCGAGCGGTTGCACCTGGCCACGGCGTAACGGCGCCCTATCTCCAGGCGACCGTGGCAATTTGGCTGCCGTCCGTCATTTCGACTGTGGACAGCGAGGCTTGATTCTGCTATCAGCCGCCACAATTCGTGGTGTCGAGCGCCGCGGAGGCTTGTGGCTATGGCTGCTTGCCTGTTGATATCAAACCCGAAAGACAGGATTGCCCGTGCAGGTACTCGTCCGCGACAATAACGTTGATCAGGCGCTTCGCGCGCTGAAGAAGAAGATGCAGCGCGAAGGCATTTTCCGCGAAATGAAGATGCGCGGCCACTACGAGAAGCCTTCCGAGAAGCGCGCCCGTGAAAAGGCCGAAGCTGTTCGCCGCGCCCGCAAGCTGGCCCGCAAGCGCGCACAGCGCGAAGGCCTGCTGCCGATGACCCCGCGTCCGGTTGCTGCTGGCGGTGCCGCCGGCGCAGCGCGTCCGCCGCGCTGATTATCGCCAATATTTCGTCCTTTTCGAAGGATACCAGGGTGGCGCGATGCGGAATCGCCGCCACCCTTTTATTTTGATTGTGACCCGGCCCGGAGGGGGAACCGGACCTGAACGACGGCGCAAGTGAGGACAGGGCAGACATGAACGCAACAAGCGTGGAGCGCGGAACCGCATTGCGTGGTTTCGCCCTGACAGCGGCCCTGCTTTCCGGACTGGTACTTGCCGGCTGCCAGACATCGGGCCCGGCCGGCGAATTCAACAATATCGACAAGGCGCAAGGGTCGAGCGAGAACATCTCCTCGCTGTCGGCGGTCATCCAGCGCAATCCCCAGGATCCCGAAGGCTACAATGTCCGCGGTTCGGCCTATGGTCGCGGCGGCCAGTACCAGGCTGCGCTCAAGGACTTCAACCAGGCCATCCAGCTCAATCCGAATTTCTACCAGGCCTATTCGAACCGAGCCCTCATCCAGCGCTTCCTCGGCAACCAGGAAGCCGCCCTTGCCGACTACAACCGCTCGATCCAGATCAACGGCAATTACGACGCCGCCTATATCGGCCGCGGCAATCTCTACCGCAAGGCGGGCCGCACCCAGGATGCCTTCAACGACTTCCAGAAAGCGATCCAGCTCGACACGACGGACGCCCGTGCCTACCACAATCGCGGCCTGATCTATCAGAGCCAGGGCCAGCACAAATTCGCCATCGAGGATTTCTCGACCGCCATCTCGCTGGCGCCGGATGCCGCCGAGCCCTACAACGGCCGTGGCCTCTCCTATCTGGCGACCGGCGACGAGGACAATGCCTTCTCCGACTTCAACATGGCCATCAAGCTCGATGGCCAGAACGCCGAGGCCTGGGCCAACCAGGCGCTGATCTACGAACGGCGCGGCGACAAGGCCAAGGCGGCGAAGGCCTATCGCGAGGCCGTGCGCCTCAACCCCAGCTACCAGCCGGCCAAGGACGGCCTCGCCCGCGTCAGCTGACACTGGCTCCGCAGGCCCGCGCCAAGCGCCCCACTGCATCATGTGCGTGTCCGAAAGGACACGCGGCGCGTCGGATCGCCATCAAACCGGCAACCCTGTGTTAACCGCGGTGGCAAGCCGTTAACCCTTGCCTTGTTCGCGCCAAGTTTTCAGCGGAACGGTCGCGGGACCCGAGACGTTATTGAAGACTGACTGCGAAAGGACCCTCTCATGATCAAGAAACTCGTCTGCGCCGCCGCCCTTGCAACGACCGTATTCGCCGCCGCCCCGGCCAGCGCCGGCAGGCTGCAACTCGGCACGCTCGACTGCACCATCGATGGCGGCACCGGCTATATCGTTGCGTCCAACAAGGGCGTGTCCTGCGTCTTCCGGCCCCATCATCACGGGCCGTCGGAAATTTATACCGGCGTCATCTCGAAGCTCGGTGTCGATGTCGGCAAGACGCACCAGGGCCAGCTCGTCTGGGCGGTTTTTGCCGCGACGCGCGACCGTGACGCGGGCGACCTTGCCGGTAGCTACTACGGCGTCAACGCCGAGGCGAGCGTCGTGACCGGCGGCGGCGCCAACCTTCTGGTCGGCGGCTTCGACAGCGCCTTCATGCTGGAGCCGCTCAGCGTCCAGGCGCAGACCGGCGTCAACCTCGCCGTGGCGGTGACTTCGCTGGAACTGATCCACTCGCTCAAATAAGAGGTTTGGAGCCTCGGCTCCAGACCCTTCACTCTACGGCGCGGAACCGGATAGGATGGTTCCGCGCCGTTTGATTTTGGGGGACGCCATGCCGAGGACAGCCATCGCCGCTGCCATGATCGCAACCATGCTTGCCGGCACGGCACAGGCGCAAGACCAGGGCGTGGAGCTCGGCACGCTTGAATGCGCCATATCAGGCGGCACCGGCTTCATCTTCGGCTCGAGCAAGGATCTGAGCTGCACCTTCACCCCGGCCGACAAGAGCTTCGCGCCGGAAGCCTATTTCGGCGCCGTCAACAAATATGGCCTCGACATCGGCACGACCAAGCAGGCGGTGATGCGCTGGCTGGTGCTGACGCCGCTGAAGAACATCTACGCGCCGGGCGCATTGGCGGGTGACTATGTCGGCGCCAGCGCCGAAGTGACCGCCGCCGTCGGCGCCGGCGCCAATTTGCTGGTCGGCGGCTCCTCGCAGGCCTTCACCCTGCAGCCGCTCAGCCTGCAGACGCAGACCGGCATCAATCTCGCCATCGGCGTCAGCCAGTTCCAGTTGCGCAGCACCGAGAACTAATCGCCAGCGGTCCGTTCAGGACGACACTGGCCCAAACATGTCTCGAAAAAATCGCTTGAGCTCAACTGAGGTTGAGGTTCTACAAACCCGCCCCGAGCAAGGCCGCGTCTCGACGCGGCGCGCATGGTCCTGCCGGAAGCCTCGCGCTGGCCTCTGGCACCATGGGGCTGCAGCAAGATATGCAAAGCAGGGATGGACATGACTGAAATCAGCACAAAGAAGGTCGATTGGCGCGCCTTGTGGGCGAGCGGAGACCTCGCGCGCTTCTGCTTCATCAGCCTCGGCATCCTGCTGCACGCCACCAATGAGACGATGGTGGCGACGGTCATGCCGGCCATGGTCGGTGAACTGGCCGGCGTGCAACTCGTCGGCTGGTCGCTGGCGATCTACGAACTTGGCGCCATCGTCGCCGGTGCCGCGGCCGGACGGCTGGTCAGCTATGTGGCGCTGCGCACCAACATGGTGGTCGCTGCGCTACTTTACGCCGCCGGGGCGCTGATCTGCGCCGCCTCGCCTTCGATGCAATTGTTCCTGGCCGGCCGTCTGATCGAGGGGCTGGGCGGCGGCGCGCTGGTGTCGCTGGCCTTCGTCTCGGTCGAGCGGCTGTTTTCGCGTGCCATCTGGCCGCAGCTTTTCGGCATCATGTCGGCGATCTGGGGCGTCGCTGCCTTCAGCGGTCCCCTGCTCGGCGCTGTTATGACCGAATTGCTGTCGTGGCGCTGGGCCTTCGGCGTCTTCACTCTCGGCGGCACCGCCATGGCGCTGGCAAGCTTCCTCGTGCTCGACACACCGGAAGCGACAAGGCCCAGCACCGGAGCCGGCAAGGCGCCGCCCTTCCCGTTCATGGCGCTTGGCTGCCTTGCCATCGCCGTGGTGCTGATTGCCTCGGCCGGCGTCGACATCGCCCTGTTGCGTTCCTCGCTGCTGATCGTGCTGGGCCTCGCCGGGCTGGCGTTGTTCTTCTACATCGACGCGCTGAAGCCGCGCTCCCGGCTTTTCCCGGCGCGGCTGTTCTCGTGGCGCACGCCAGTGGGCGCCGGCATGACCATGGTCGCCGCCTTTTCCATCGCGACCTGCTCCTTCGGCGTCTACGGACCGCTGCTGCTGACCAGCCTGCACGACATTCCGCTGCTGACCACCGGCTACATCATCGCCGCCGAATCGATCGCCTGGTCGATCCTGTCGATCCTCGTCGCCAACGCGCCGCCGCGGCGCGAAAGGCTGATCATCGTCTGCGGCGCACTGATGATCGCGGCGGGCATCGCCGGCTTCGCCTACACGATACCGCTGGGCTCGATCCCGCTGATCCTGGTCTGCGCCCTGTTGCAGGGCGGCGGCTTCGGCATTTCCTGGCCGTTCCTGACCCGCGTCATCGTCGCCTCCGCCCCGGACGACGAGCAGACCATTGCCTCGGCCGCGGTGCCAACCATGCAGCGCATCGGCTATGCCGTGGGTGCCGCCCTTGCCGGCACCGTCGCCAATGCCAGCGGTTTTTCGCAGGGCCTCACCCATGACGCGGCCGCTGATGTCGCGAGCTGGCTGTTCCTTGCCTTCGTGCCGCTCGGCATTCTTGGCTGTCTCGCCGCCTTGCGGACATCAGCGGCGGCAAATCGGCCGCTCGCGGTCATCGGCTGACGCCGGTTCCGGCGGACGGGTTGTTCACTCGACGCGCAGCCGATAGCCGACACCGGTTTCGGTGGTGATGTAGCGCGGCTGGTCGGGGGTTTTTTCGATCTTCTGCCTGAGCTGGCGCACATAGACCCTGAGATACTGCACGTCGGTCGAATCGTCCCAGATCTGCTTCAGGATGAAGTGGTGGGTGAGCACCTTGCCGGCGTGCTGCACCAGGATGCGCAGTATGTCGTACTCCTTCGGCGAGAGCTTCACCTCCCGGTCCTCGACCCTGACGATGCGCTTGACCAGATCGACGCTGAGGTCTCCACTCTGGAAAACGGGCTTCTCGCCCTGTTGCTGGAACTTGTGCCGCAACGCCACGCGGATGCGGGCCACCAGTTCGTTCATGCCGAACGGCTTGGTGACATAATCGTCGGCGCCGAGTTCGAGCGCGCTGACGATGCCGGCCTCGTCGGTGCGGCTGGAGAGGATGACGACAGGAATGTCGATGCCCCCGTCACGCCATTGGCGCAGGAGGTCATGCCCCCCCATGCCGGGCAGGCCGAGATCGAGCAACACCAGGTCGGGCTTTTCCTGTTCGATCAGCTCGATCGCCACCTTGGCGTTCGGCGCCTCGCTGACCGCGTAACCCTGGCTGGCGAGGCCGACCCGCAGCAGCTTGCGGATCGGCGGCTCGTCATCGACAACCAGTATCCTGACATTGGAATTGGTCATCGAGGCTGATCCTCGCCGGGCTCGTCGCCGCCATTGCCGACATCGGGCAATTCCGCCGGCACCGGCATCCGGATGGTGAAGGCGCCACCGGAGCGGTCGGTCCGGTTGGCGGCCGTGATCGTGCCGCCCATCGCCTCGACGAAGCCACGGCAGATCGACAGGCCGAGCCCGGTGCCGGCGCGCACCTGATCACCCTTGCGCACCCGGTAGAAAGTGTCGAACACGCGTTCCAGGTCCTGCGCCGGAATGCCCGGCCCCTCATCCATGATCTGCACGACGACGGAGCCATTGTCGGTCCATCCCTGGACGCGGATCGTCGAGCCGGGCGGCGAATATTTCGAGGCATTGTCGAGAAGGTTGAACAGGACCTGCTCGAACAGCACGGGATCAAGCCTAACCATCGGCAAGTCGGGCGGAATATCGACCTCGATCTTGTGTTCGCTGGTGATCTTGCGGGCGCGGTCGAGCGCCGTGCCGACGATATCGCCGAGATAGTGGAGGGCGTAGTTCGGCTCCATCGCACCGGACTCGATCTTGGTCATGTCGAGCAGGTTGGCGATGAAGCGGTTCAGCCGTTCCGATTCGTCGATCACCGCCGACAGAAGCTCCACCCTGTCCTGCTCGGGCAGATCAGGCGCGAACTCCTTGAGTGTGCCGGCCGCTCCCATGATGGCCGCGAGCGGCGTCTTCAGGTCATGCGAAATCGAGGTCAGCAGGGCCGAACGCAACCGGTCGGCTTCGGCGGCGAGCTTGGCGCGGTCGACATCGGCGACGAGCTGGACACGTTCGATCGCCACCGCCGCCTGATCGGCCAGCGCGTCGAGCAGCCGCTGCTGTTCGGGCGTCAAAAGCGGACCTTGCTTGTCATTGTCGAGGCCGACGACACCGATTGCCGTGCGCCCCGTGCGCAAGGGGAGATAGAGGCGCTTGGCGCCGGGCAGCGTGTCGGCGCCGCGTCCCGCGGCACGGTTGTGCTCCCAGGCCCAGCGGGCGGCGGCGATGTCGGCCTCGGCCAGCGTGTCGTCGGGCGGATAGCCTGCCTTGACCGTGATCGTGCCGTCTTCCGGCAGCAGCAGCACCACGCGCAGCTTCAGCATCGAGGCGATCTGGAAGGCGGTGGCCCAGAGCACGTCGTCGAGCGTGCCGGCGCCGGCGAGCTTCTTGGAGAAGAGATAGATGTCCTCGGTTGCCCGCGCTCGCGAGCGGGCGGCGGCGGCCTGACGCTGCACGCGCGCGGTGAGATTGCTGGCGATCACCGCGACGGCAAGGAAGACGGCGAGCGCGACGATGCTCTCCGGATCCCGGATCGTCAGCGTGTAGCGCGGCTCGAGGAAGAAATAGTTGAAGGCCAGCGCGCTCAGGAAGCAGGCATAGAGCGCCGGCCACAGGCCGCCCGCCACCGCCGACGTCAGCACTCCGAGCAGGAAGACGATCGCCAGGTTGCGGACATCGAGAAACTGGTCGAGCGCCGTGGTGACCGCCAATGAACCGGCGACATAGGCGGTGGCGAGCAGATAGGGCCAGACCTGGAACTGCCTCTGCTCGGCCGCCGCCTTGACCCGCCTTGCCGACGCCTCGGTTTCGCGCTCGGTGCCCGAGATGACATGGACGCTGATGTCGCCGGCGTTGCGGATCAGATCATAGGTGAGCGACCCCTCGATAAGTTCCCGCCAGCGCGACCGGGTCGGCCTGCCGACCACGATGTGGGTGAAATTGTTCGCCGTCGCATGGCGCACGATGTCCTGCGCGACGCTCTGGCCCGGAATGGTCGTCACCTCGGCGCCGAGCTGCTCGGCGAGGCGCAGGAGCGTGGCGAGCCTGTCCTTGTCGTCCTCGGACATGCCGGCCGAGCGCGGCGTATCGACATGAAGCGCCGTCCATGGCGCACGAAGCCTGTCGGCCAGCCTGCGTGCATAGCGAATGCGGGCTGCCCCGCCTGGACGCGCATCGACGCAGACGAGCACCCTTTCGCCCGCCGCCCACGGACCCTGGATGGCGTGGGACTGCATGTGGTTGAGCAACTGTTCGTCGACGCGCTGGGCGGTACGGCGCAGCGCCAGTTCCCGCAACGCCGTCAGATTGCCTGGCGAAAAATAGTTCTCGACGGCACGCTGCGCCGTGTTGGGGAAATAAACCTTCCCCTCCTCGAGCCGCTTGATCAGGTCGTCGGGCGTCAGATCGATGATTTCGACATCGTCGGCCCGGTCGATGATGGAATCGGGAACGGTCTCGCGCACCCGGACCCGGGTGATCTGGGCGACGACGTCGTTCAGGCTTTCGACATGCTGGATGTTGAGCGTCGTATAGACGTCTATGCCCCGCGCCAGGATTTCCTGGACGTCGAGGTAGCGCTTGGGGTGGCGGCTGCCGGGCGCATTGGTGTGGGCGAGTTCGTCGACCAGGACCAGCGCCGGGCGCCGGGCAAGGATGGCGTCGATGTCCATCTCGTCGAGGACACGCCCCTTGTAGTCGACCTTGCGGCGGGCAATGACTTCATATCCCTCGACCAGGGTCTGGGTTTCCTTGCGGCCATGCGTCTCGACCACGCCGATCACCACGTCGACGCCGTCGGCCAGCCTGGCA
Source organism: Mesorhizobium sp. M8A.F.Ca.ET.218.01.1.1 (assembly GCF_004791165.1). Lineage (GTDB taxonomy): Bacteria > Pseudomonadota > Alphaproteobacteria > Rhizobiales > Rhizobiaceae > Mesorhizobium. The sequence goes on from NZ_SRUZ01000006.1 coordinate 302,897, forward strand.
CGGCCCGACATCAGCATCTCGTAAGTCTTGCCGACACCCGGTGCCGCGCCCAGGAATATGCGCAGACGGCCGCGCCCTTCCCGCTCGGCATGCTCGAGCAGCGCGTCGGGGGATGGTCTGTTTTCGACGTTGCTTCTGTCGTCCGGCATCGGGTCCGATCATGAATGGCGCCGGGGACCGTGTCGATCCCCGGCGCCTGCCATCAACTATTTCGCTGCATCCAGCGCCAGGTTGAGAGCCAGCACATTGACCGCCGGCTCGCCGAGCACGCCCAATTCCCGGTCCTCGACCTGGCCGTCGACGAGCGCCTTGACCTTGGCCTCGTCGATGCCCCTGGCCTTAGCCACGCGCGGAACCTGGAAATAAGCGGCCTGCGGGCTGATCTGCGGATCAAGGCCGCTGCCGGATGCGGTCACCAGGTCCATCGGCACCGGCGCGTTCGGATTTTCCGCCTTCAGCTTCTCGGCTTCGCCCTTGATGCGCTCGATGAGCTTCGGGTTGGTCGGGCCGAGATTGGAACCGCCTGAGGCGCCGGCATCATAGCCATTGCCCGCGGCCGAAGGCCGTCCGTGGAAATATTTGTCGCTGGCGAAGGCCTGGCCGATCAGGTCGGAGCCGATTACCTTGCCGTCCTTCTCGACCAGGCTGCCATTGGCCTGGCGCGGGAACAGCGCCTGGGCGATACCGGTCATGCCGATGGGATAGACGAGCCCGGTCAGCACGGTGAAGAAAACGATCATGATGATCGCGGGTCTGATTTGCTTGAGCATCGGAACGATCCTTATGCAAGGCCAAGGGCGGTGACCGCCATGTCGATTATCTTGATGCCGGCGAACGGCACGACGATGCCGCCGAGGCCGTAGACGAGAAGATTGCGGCTGAGCAGCGCACCGGCGCCGATCGCCCGGTACTTCACACCGCGCAGCGACAACGGGATCAGCGCGATGATGATCAGCGCGTTGAAGATGATGGCCGACAGGATGGCGCTCTGCGGCGTCGCCAGGTGCATGATGTTGAGCGCCTGCAGCGGGCCGGTCGTCTGGCCGGGCGCGACGTAGAAGACGGCGAACATGGCCGGAATGATGGCGAAGTACTTGGCGACGTCATTGGCGATGGAGAAGGTCGTCAGCGAACCGCGCGTCATCAACAGCGCCTTGCCGATTTCGACGATCTCGATCAGCTTGGTCGGATCGCTGTCCAGATCGACCATGTTGCCGGCCTCGCGGGCGGCGACCGTGCCGGTGTTCATGGCCACGCCGACATCGGCCTGCGCGAGTGCTGGCGCGTCGTTGGTGCCGTCACCGCACATGGCGACCAGCTTGCCCTTGGCCTGCTCGTCACGGATCAGCTTCAGCTTGTCCTCGGGCGTCGCCTGGGCGAGGAAGTCGTCGACGCCGGCTTCCGCCGCGATGGCTGCCGCCGTCATCGGATTGTCGCCGGTGATCATCACCGTGCGGATGCCCATGCTGCGCAGTTCGGCGAAGCGCTCGCGGATACCGCCCTTGACGATATCCTTCAGGTGGACGACGCCGAGCAGGCGCCCGTCCCGCTCGACCGCCAGCGGCGTACCGCCCGATTTGGCGACCTCGTCGGCGATCGCCTGCAGGTTGCGCACGGTATCGCCTCCGGGCCGTATGCCGTGCGTGGCCGATGTCGGCTGGCTGACATAGGTCAGGATCGAATCGACCGCGCCCTTGCGCACCGAGGAGCCGTCTATGTCGACGCCACTCATGCGGGTCTGTGCCGTGAAGGGCACGAACGTGGCATGCAACGTCGCCATGTCGCGGGCCCTGATGGCATATTTCTCCTTGGCCAGCACCACGATCGAGCGGCCTTCCGGCGTCTCGTCGGCGAGCGAGGCAAGCTGTGCCGCGTCGGCCAGTTCCTGCTCGCTGACGCCCTTGACCGGGCGGAATTCCGTCGCCTGGCGATTGCCGAGCGTGATCGTGCCGGTCTTGTCGAGCAGCAGCGTATCGACATCACCGGCGGCTTCCACGGCGCGGCCCGACATGGCCAGCACATTGAAGCGCACCAGGCGGTCCATGCCGGCAATGCCGATGGCCGACAGCAGCGCGCCGATCGTGGTCGGGATCAGCGTCACGAACAGGGCGACGAGCACGGTCACCGAAATGTAGCCACCCGAGTAGGAGGCAAAGCTCGGGATCGTCGCGGTGGCCAGCACGAAGATCAGCGTCATACCGACGAGCAGGATGTTGAGCGCGATCTCGTTCGGCGTCTTCTGGCGCTCGGCGCCTTCGACCAGCGAGATCATGCGATCGAGGAAAGTATGGCCGGCGGCGGCGGTGATGCGCACGCGGATCCAGTCGGACAGCACCTGCGTGCCGCCGGTGACCGCCGAGCGGTCGCCGCCGGATTCGCGGATCACCGGCGCGGACTCGCCTGTGATCGCCGCCTCGTTGACCGACGCGACGCCTTCCACCACCTCGCCGTCGGACGGGATGATGTCGCCGGCCTCGACCAGCACGATGTCGCCGACCTTCAGGCTGGTGCCGGGCACCAGCTTGAACTTTGTCCGGTCCTCGCCGGCCAGGAGCTTTGCCTGGGTTTCCGTGCGCGCCTTGCGCAGCGAATCCGCCTGCGCCTTGCCGCGCCCTTCGGCGACGGCTTCGGCGAAATTGGCGAACAGCACCGTGAACCACAGCCAGATGATGATCTGTAGCGTGAAGCGCAGATCGCCGCCGCCGGTGACGAGGTCCTTGACGAACAGCACCGATGTCAGCGCCGACACCACGGCGACGACGAACATCACCGGATTGCGGGCCAGCGTGCGCGGATCGAGTTTGCGGAAGGCGCCGCCGATGGCGGGCCACAGGATGCCGGCATCCATGATGCTGGCCGATTTTGACTGGCTCATTTTGAAGCTCCGGCTTCAGTGTTGGTGTGCGGCGCCGATTGGTCGGATGCCGAAAAAAGATGGGGAAGCCCGTAGGCCAGCAGCCAAAGCGCGATCATGGCGCCGGCAAGTCCGAGAAAGGTCGACATGGTCGGGAAAGGAGGCGGCAGCCCCTCCTTCCCCGGATCGGGCCGATGCCTGACATGACGGCGCTTGTTGCTGAACCAGGACATGGCCACCTCAGAATGTCTGTCCATGGATCATCGCCAGGTGCTCGACAACAGGTCCGACGGCAAGCGCCGGGAAGAAAGTCAGCCCGCCGACGATGACGATGACGCCGACCAGCAGCCCGACGAACAGCGGACTGTCGGTCGGGAAAGTGCCGGCCGAGGCGGGCACGGTCTTTTTCGCCGCCAACGCGCCGGCGATGGCGAGCGCCGGGATGATGACCAGGAAACGGCCCATCAGCATGCCGATGCCGATGGTGATGTTGTACCAGGGCGTGTTGCCGGTGAGGCCGCCGAAGGCCGAGCCGTTGTTCGCCGCCGCCGAGGTGTAGGCGTAGAGGATTTCGGAGAAGCCGTGCGGCCCGCCATTGGCGATCGAGGCGACCGCGCTCGGCAGCACCACCGCGATGGCCGTGAAGACCAGCATCGCCAGCGGCAGGCACAGGATGGCCAGCATCGCCATCTTGACCTCCTTGGCCTCGATCTTCTTGCCGAGATATTCGGGCGTGCGGCCGACCATCAGGCCGGCGACGAAGACGGCGATCAGAATGAACATCAGCATGCCGTAGAAACCGGCACCGACACCGCCGACGATGACCTCGCCGAGTTGCATGTTGATGAGCGGGATCATGCCGCCGAGCGCGGTGAACGAGTCATGCATGGCGTTGACCGCGCCGCAGGAAGCCGCCGTGGTGATGACCGCGAACAAAGCCGACAGCGCGATGCCGAAACGGGTCTCCTTGCCTTCCATGTTGCCGCCGTCGATGCCGAGCGCATGCACCAGCGGATTGCCCGCGGCTTCCGCCCAGTAGCAGACGGCGACGCCGGCGATGAACAGCACGCCCATCGAGGCAAGGATCGCCCAGCCCTGGCGCTGGTTGCCGACCATGCGGCCGAAGACGTTGGTCAAGGCAGCGCCGACGACGAAGATCGACAGCATCTGGATCAGGTTGGAGATGGCGTCGGGGTTCTCGAAGGGATGTGCCGCATTGGCATTGAAGAACCCGCCGCCATTGGTGCCGAGCATCTTGATGGCGACCTGCGAGGCGACCGGGCCGAGCGCGATCGTCTGCCTGGCGCCCTCGAGCGTGGTGGCATCGACATAAGGCCCGAGCGTCTGCGGCATGCCGAGCCAGACATAGACAAGGGTGAGCACGATGCAGAGCGGCAAAAGCACGTAGAGCGTGGCGCGCGTCATATCGACCCAGAAATTGCCGATCGATTTTCCCGAAGCGCGGGCAAATCCACGGATCAGCGCGATGGCGATGGCGATGCCGGTGGCCGCCGAAACGAAATTCTGGACCGTCAGGCCGGCCATCTGCACGAGGTAGGACATCGTGCTTTCGCCGCCGTAGTTCTGCCAGTTGGTGTTGGTCATGAAGCTGGCGGCGGTGTTGAAGGCGAGCGCCGGGTCGACCGCGCTCATGCCGGCCGGATTGTAGGGCAGGCTGCCTTGCATGCGCTGCAGGAAGTAGAGCACCAGGAAGCCCGCCAGGTTGAACAGCAGCAGGGACACCGCATATGTGGTCCAGTGCTGTTCCTCACGATCGCTGGTTCCGCAAATGCGGTAGAGTCCGCGCTCGAGCGGGCCGAGGACCGACGAAAGCGGCGTGCGATCGCCGTTGAAGACGCGGTGCATGTAGCCGCCGAGCGGCTTCACCAGCAAAACGAGGATCCCGCAGAAGATGAGGATCTGTATCCATCCGTTCATGGTCATGATGTAGCTTCCGTGCACCGGTGGACTAGAAACGCTCTGGGCGAATGAGGGCGTAGGTCAGGTAAGCGAGCAGGAACAAGGTGACGCCGCCACCGAGGATGTAGTCGACAAGCATGGTTCGATCCTTCCGCTTAAATTCTGTCGCAGGCTCTGACGTAGGCGAGGGACACGGCGAAGAACAAAACTCCGATCCCGAGCATGATAATGTCCATTTTGCCTGTTCCTTGTGCTTTGTACTGCGTGCCTTCCTGGAAAGGCTCGCAATACCATGACAACCCCCGCCGCATGTTCATTGACGTGGCACCAAATCTTGGTCGTGCGAATATGGACCCGATCGCCATAAAGGTTCGAGACGGCGCGGGGCGCAAAGAAATAGGAATTTTATAAAGGTTTCCCGCGCGGGCTCGATTGCCCGGCCGGGGTCTGTCGGCAGTGGGCGGCCTCAGCGAGAGCAGGCGCCCCGCGACCACGGCGCGCCCGGAAAGCTTGCCCTTGTTGGAACTCCTGACCGGCCCACATCAGGTTCCCGGTCCACCAGTCATGGCCGCCGGTCAGTGCTTTTGCCAACAACACCGTGGCTTCCTGTTTCAGCTCGGATCGTAAATTCTCCCAGCCTTGATGCCGATCAAGGGGGCTCGCGGCCTTCTCCGCTATCAGACCGTGATGATCGAGAACTCAACCTCTCCAACGTGGCGTGGCCGGGGCCAGCCCTACTGGTCGCGACCGGCTATCGAGGCGCTGCAGGAATGCCGCTCTCGGCCTGCCGGGCTGACTTCGACCGAGCCGCGCAACGAGGATGCCCGCTCGGTTGCTCACCGACAGGGTGCGTCGGCCCTATCGGCTGGGCCGGAGATGGAGGCGACGGAGGCGCACCGAAGGTGAGCGGCATTTTCACGACAATTGCGCGGCGCTTCACCCCGTTTAAGCCGATGGCCGACGCGATACGCGCTGGCGAGAAGTTTCCCAATTTTGTCCGGCGCGCCAGCGGCATGCATCAGGTCTATGTCAGCGTGATCGCAATCTCGGTTGCCTTGGCTAACTTTATCCCCATCGACCTGCAGAGACGGGTCGTCGATGGGGCGATTGCCGACAAGAACGTACGGGCGCTGCTGATGCTCGGCGGCCTGTATCTAGCGGCTATACTCCTGCATGCGGGGTTGAAATACGCACTGATCGTCTATCAGGGCTGGCTCGGAGAGAGCGTGGTGAAGACGGCGCGCGATCAACTCGCTCTCGTCGCCACGCAAAGGTCAGCGCGCGAGCACGCAAGGAGCGGTCAGACCGCCAGCATCATCGGCAACGAGATCGACTATGTTGGCGGATTTGTCGGCACCAGCATCTCTGAATGCGTGGTCAACGTCACGATGATGATCTCCGTCGTATCTTACATGATCTACATGCAGCCGGTGATTGCTCTGGTCAGCGGCGTATCACTCCTGCCGCAGATCCTGCTTGCGCTTTACATGCAGAAGGACCTGAACACACTCGTGGAACGGCAGGTCGTGCTGGTCCGAAGGCTTGGCAACCAGGCAGTCAATTCCTTCGCCAGCCACTCGACGAAGCGCCGGGCAGCCTTTCGCACCATACGCACCATCTTCAGCAACCGCCTTGAATTCTATTTGTTGAGATTCGGGCTGAAGACGTTGCTGAACATAGCCAACGCGGCTGGGTCCCTGATGGTCCTGATCGTTGGCGGCTATCTTGTCATCCGCGGGCAGACGACGATCGGCACCGTCGTCGCCTTCATTTCGGGCTTCCAACGCTTGTCGGAACCCACGGGGGAACTTCTCGACTTCTATCGCGCGTATTGGCAAGCGAAAGTGCAATTCCGGATGATCGTCCAGTGGGTCGACGGCAATCATCCCTCGCAAACCGGACATTCCAGCGCACAGCCGGAATTGAATCGATGATCTAGTTAGCCTGGCCAGCGGCTGGTGCTCCGCAGCACAAGCCGAACGCATAGTGAACTTATTGGCGAAGCACCATATGAAGCACGTCTGAGCGCGCCGTGTAGGAGAGCCCATTCGGCATGTCGCAGGTGAAGCCGCCCTCCGCATCCGGGCGGCTACATCTTGACGGACGACCCAAATTTCAAGCGAAATACACCACGACGGTTTTCCCACAGACCAAAGGGGAATTTGTGGTCGACCTGGAAGGGACCTTCAAGGCGATGGCTGTGGGCCGCAAGGGCCTGTCCCGCAACTGACCTACAGCCGCCGGTGCAGCCGACCGGATAAGTCGCATCGACGGCAAGGTCTAAGCGTTCCTTGAAAGCCCCATCGAGGGCGACGCGATCGAACGCCGATTGATCTCGCGCAATTTGCGCTTAAGCCATACCTAATACAATCGTCCTGCTATCGACTTTGCGCAAAGGACGTATCTTTGACCGCCAGGCCTTCATCGCCTTCGTACAGAAATGGGCAACTTGGCCCTGACGACCTTCCCAGCGCCGCCTGTCGTCTGCCGGCGCAACCGGACAGGCTCGCTCCCGACTGGCTTCCCACGGGCAGCCGGAGCGTCCGATGAGCAAAGCACTGCGCACTCGAATTTGTATTCTGCTGTCGGCCGGCATTGCGATTTTCTTTTGGGCACTGCTTGGAACCTCCTTGGCACAGCAGTCTCCGGCCGGCTTGCCGCCTGAAAAGGCACGGCAGTTCCTCAACCTGCTGTCCGACCCTGAGGTGAAGCAATGGCTCGAAGGAAAGATACCGGCAGCCGCCGAGGAACCGCCTGCCGCATCGCTAGAAGGCACGATCGCGAGTTGGGAGGGAGCCGTTCGCACACGTCTCGCCGCGCTCGCGGATGCCATTCCCCGCATCCCGCAGGAGTTGGCCAACGCCGCCGGCGTCGTCTCGCGCGACGTGAATTCAGGCAGGCCCGGCCTTGTGGTCCTGATCCTGGCAGTTCTGATTGTCGTCGGCTTCGGCGCCGAGTGGCTGGTCCGCCGGGCTTTGGCGTCGGGCACTTCCGAGGCAACGATTGACCCCGGAAAGGCGGTTCTGTCCGAGGTCGCTGCCTTGCTGACATTTGCCCTAGCCAGCATCGGCTCGTTCCTCGCGTTCGAATGGCCGCCGCTTCTGCGCAAGATCGTGCTGACGCTGCTGCTCGCCTTCATCATCTTTCGCGCTATCCGCGCGATAACCAAGTCTCTGCTGGCGTTGGGGTCTCCCATTGAGAGTGACCCTAGCGATCAGCGGGGCGGCAGCCGCGAGGCGGGTCAACGCTTCTGGCAGCAACGCGTGAGCGCGGTGGCGGGGTTTTTTTTCTTCGGCTGGGCGATTGTCAGCATCATGCCGGCCCTTGGCTTCTCGCCCGACATGCTGCGGCTCGTCGCGCTCTCGTTCGGGCTTGGCCTGCTGGCCGTCGGCTGCGACACCGTTTGGCGGCGGCCTAGCAAGCCAGCCTCACCGATCAAGAATTGTCTGCTTACGCTCTATCTGGTTGTACTTTGGCTAGTCTGGGTCGCGGGGGTGCTCGCATTGCTGTGGATCGGTTTGTACGCGCTGCTCCTGCCTAGCGTGGTGCGCGGCGTCGGTAATGTCTCGCAAGCGGTCGCCGGCACCGCCAAGCGCAGTGGCGCCGTCGGCGTGGCGCTCAACGTATTTATCGTCAGAGGCGCTAGGGCGGGGGTCATTGCAGCGGCGATCGTTTGGCTCGCCTACGTCTGGCGTCTTAGAGCAGCGGCCTTTGCTCACGACGAGATGGGCGCTCGCATCATATCCGGATCGCTTAACGCCATTGTCATATTGATGGTCGCGGATCTGTTCTGGCAGCTCGCCAAGGCCCTAATCGCCTATAGAATTGAGGCATCGAGTCTGGCCAGTACGGATCCCCATCATGCGGCACCCCAGGCGGATCCGCACGATGCAGCACGTGCAGCCCGCCTGCGAACTCTCTTGCCGATCTTTCGCAACGCGCTCGCCGTCCTCATCGGCGTCGTGGCAGTACTAAGCATCCTGGCCGGGTTAGGCGTGCAGATCATGCCTCTGATCGCTGGCGCAGGTGTGTTCGGCGTGGCCATCGGCTTCGGCTCGCAGACGCTTGTGAAGGACATGTTGAGCGGAGTGTTCTACCTGATGGACGATGCGTTCCGGGTGGGGGAGTACATCCAGAGCGGGTCATACAAGGGGACGGTCGAGTCCTTCAGCCTGCGCTCGGTCAGGCTGCGCCACCACCGCGGCCCCGTCTATACCGTTCCGTTCGGCCAGCTCGGCGCGATCCAGAACATGAGTCGCGACTGGGTGATCGACAAGATAACGATCGGCGTGACCTACGATTCCGACGTCGAACTCGCGCGCAAGCTGGTTAAGAAGATCGGACAAGAGCTGGCGCAGGACCCCGAATTCGCGGCCGACACGATCGAGCCGCTGAAAATGCAGGGCATCGACGCGTTCGGCGATTTCGCCGTCCAGCTCAGTATGAAGATGACGACCAAACCGGGAACGCAGTTCCCGATCAAGCGCCGGGCCTTCATGATGATTAAGAAGGCCTTCGAGGACAACAACATCAAGATCGCGTTCCCGACGGTGCACGTCGAGGGCGGCGATGCCGCCACCGCTGCCGCCGCACAGCAGCAGATCGCCAAAATGAGCCAGGCTGAAGCAGCGGCCTGTCAGGCCTAGACCATGCACGGCATTGACTGTCGATCCTGAGGGTTAAGTCGGATCCCGAAACGAGGCCGGTTCATCTTTGCCCGGGCTCCAGGCAAGCCAGTGAGTAGGACGAATCTCGACGCGAGCTCCGGTCACCACATTCCTCCACCCCTTCTCACACGGAATCACAAGCGGATGCACGCCGTCCTTGTCCCTGTTTAACCTGCCTGGGCTTCTTCGCATCAAGATCACGACGGATCGCCGCAATCAGCTCGTCCAGTGAGAGGGGCAGTTCATTTTCCGACAGCGTTGCTGCGTCGGTGGATAGTCGGTTGTTCGAGGATTGATCCGGTGCCAGATGACGCTTGCAATCAAGGTGAGTATACCGGAAGCCGCATTGATCTCGCCAATATATTACAACATCGTCAATTGCCGTTACCCACGCCGGCGGCGTCAAAATGGTGGACGCGTCGCGCTATCTGAAAAGACGTCAGGTCTCTTTTTCTACGTCATTGTTGGGAATGCTCTAGTATCTTCGCTGTTGGTCATCAGCCCCGCGGTCGTTGAAAAGCCCCAACTTCTGATACGATCTTGGCTTGTGGGCGCCGACTGGCATTGGCCGCTCCGGCGGCGGCGATTTCACACGCTGGCGCCCTGCGTTAAAACTCTGTGGCTGCAGCCAATGGCCGAGATGGGGAATATTGCCCAGCGGGCGATCACTGCGCGAGGCATTTGCGGCCCATTGCCATTGCCTTGTAAGTCCCCTTCAGATCGACAACGAAGGTCCCCTTGGTTTCCGGAAACACGATCATTTCATATTGCTTCGCTACGTCGCGCTTGAAATTCGGGTCGTCTGTCAAGATGTAGCCACCAGAATATCCGCCCTTGAGTTCGCCGCTCGTGGTGATGGCCACACCACTATAAAGATGGCCAGCGATGGAGACGAAGATTTCCGACTGGGCCCCGTTCTGAAGGCCGATATCCGCCTTCGTGAACACGCCGAGATACCCGACCTCCTGATTTGCGGTAACGCCCATTTGCACCGAACTTGGCCCATCCTGGCGCACGATCAAGCAATCTCCGCGGGTTTGATTTGCATAGACCGTCCAGCCCTCCACGTCGTCCCCGTATCGGACAAGCACATCGCTGGCCTTGGGAAGGGGATTTTGTGTTTGTGCGTAGGCTGCCATCGCAGACAAAAGTGCTACTGAAGTTGCCGTGATAAGTGTCATTAAATTTCGCATGGAAGTGCCTTTCCTTTATCTGCCTTTATCTGCCTTTATCTGCCTTTATCTGCCGTTCTCTGCTCATGAACGTCCGCGCTGGCGTCTCAGCATGGGGCTTTTCCCTCGCGGACTGCAATTCGGCGGGTGTCTCAAAGGGCTTGTATATCGCGTGAGCCCAGAGGCAGTCGGTAAGTTACGTGGGCAAGCATGTAGATTAGCGGACCACTAGTTGGACAGGCCCGTTAGCTCGTTGGCTTAGATCGTGGTCCATTTTGGTCCTGCGCTGAGCAACCCCGGTTGAGCATGATCGCCTGTCCTCGACTATCGAAGCGTAGACCTTCTCCTAGTCATCGATCATGCGGGACGCGCTGAGTTGGCACATTGTTTGTCGCTCCTCTGCACTGATTGACGCGAAGGTTAGCGGACGTGGCGCGTGCACGCGCGTAGCATCTGGTAACCTACTCCCGGAACAGCCACACCATGCACCATGGTGCCTTGAGACTTGCCGGTGATCAGACGAGTTCCATCGACATACTGCAAGACTTGTCTGCCGAATAACAGTCTTTGCGAGTGCTGGCGTCAGGCGACGACAGCGTTTGATGAAAACGGTATCAAACTCGCGAAATCCGTACTGGCTCAGAGCTCTGCCGGACCGCAACAGGAAGCAGTGGTCAGTGCGGCTGCGACGCAACAGACCGTCACCGCGCAACGGAAGGAGGCGGCGGCGTGATACTTTGGCTCGCCGCGCGATGTAGCATCTGGTATATTCGGTGCGGCCAAGGGCTGCTCCGCTTTGCGAGGCCCCAGCCAGCCATTCAGCAGCTTTCGTTCACTACTGACTTTTCGGCCGCTGGGCCGGGAGCGGGATACTGGCGGCTGTATCCAATATTGCTTCGATCTCCTTGGCCAGGTCGTTGACCAGCGCTAGGTATTCGGCGCGACGCTCATCACGCTTTGGTGTGTCGGAATTCTCCCAATGCAGGGCCGCTCTTTCGGCGTCAGCAAAATCGATACACAGCGAGCGGAAATCCTCATCGCGGACGGCGAGGTCCTCGATCGCGCGCTTTCGCAAGGGAAAGCGCCGTTGGGCCGCCTCGATTTTTTGATCCATATCAATGACGCCCATTCCGCCGTCGGTGCAATGGAGTATAGGCGTGCCGCAGCAGTTGCGGGCGTAGGTTACTGTAGCCGACGCCGGACCATATGGAATCGTACATAGTCTTGGACGGAATGGAATGCGGGGAGTACTCTACTTAAGCAGTTTCTAATTTACCTCCAAAGCCGATGCCCTACGGCAGGTCGGGACGGCCCTCAAGGTGGGGCAAGAGGGGTTCTGGAATGAACGTCTTTAATCCTGGGGTTGCAGCGCTAGCCCTGACTTCGGCACTCCGACTGCCACCCTCTCCGGAGGAGGTCCGCGCCGAGCTTGAGCGCATTCTCTCAAGTCCTGAGTTTTCGGTGCCGGCGCGCGCTTGTGCTTTCCTACGCTACGTCGTGGAAGAAACGCTCTCTGGGCGCGCTACGCGGCTCAAAGGTTATTCGATCGCCATCGAGGTTTTCGACCGGGACGAAAACTTCTCGCAGGACGATCCGGTGGTGCGGATCGAGGCGGGTCGGTTGCGCCGCGCGCTTGAGCGGTATTACCTGCTGTCCGGATGCACCGATCCGATCCGCATCGAAATCCCCAAGGGCGGGTACGTTCCCGTTTTCAGCTGGAACGTCTCGAACGCAGTCGAACTCACGCCCGTCGGGCCTGCAGCGGCTCCCGAGATTTCGAAAGCGGCTTCGTTTTCATGGGAACGCGTGCATTGGCTCGCCACGGCAACGCTCGCAGTCGTCGTCTGCCTCACCTTTGCATATTGGGCCTCCAGCCCGCTGGTGTCGCAGACCTCCCTGCCCTCGACGCGGGCGGCCGATCCCGAGGGACCAACGCTGGTGGTCGCGCCATTCGCCGATCTCGGCGGAGGACCGGAAGCCAAGCTATATGCGATGGGGCTTACCGAGGAATTGCTGAGCATCCTGCCGCACTTCAAAGAACTGACGGTGTATGGCCGCGAGACCTCAGAGGCTTTGCCACCGCAAGTCGCCCCCTCGCACATCCAGCAACTCGGAGCCAGTTACCTTCTGACCGGCGGGGTGCAAATCTCCGGCGCGCGAATCCGCGTCACAGCCCGTCTGATCGAAACCGAAAACGGCGCGATCCTGTGGTCTCAAACCTACGACGACGATTTTCGTTCCCGCGATATCTTCGCCATTCAATCCGATGTCGCCGCCCAGGTTGCAACAGTAGTAGCTCAGCCCTACGGCGTCATCTATCAGGCCGACATCGCGAACGGCCCGCCCGATGATCTCGATGCCTACCGTTGCACGCTTCAATTTTACGCCTATCGCACCGAGTTGAGTGTCGAACGGCATGCGGCCGTCCGCGACTGCCTTGAGAGCGCCGTCGCGCGCTTTCCATCCTACGCTACCGCCTGGGCGATGCTGTCGATTGCTTACGTCGACGAGGACCGGTTTGGCTTCAATGCACGAAAGGGCGCGCCCACATCGGCTGAACGTGCACTCGCTGCAGCGCGTCGGGCGGTCGAGCTGAACTCGGACAATATGCGCGCACTTCAGGCGTTGATGACGGCGTTGTTCTTCAATCAGCAATGGGCTGAGTCGATGGAGATCGGGGAACGGGCACTGGCACTCAATCCCAACGATACCGAGTTCCTCGGCGAATTCGGCACACGACTGGCACTTGGAGGGCAATGGCAGCGTGGGGCGGAGCTTGTGCAGCTAGCTCTTGACCGCAATCCGGGGGCCGGCGGGTACTACCACACGGTGCTCGCGCTCACAGCCTATATGCAGCATGACGACCAAAAAGCCGTGGCCGAGATCCGGCAGGCCGATCTCCAGAAACTCCCAATCTTCCATGTGGTAGCGACCGCCATCTATGCACAGGCGGGGATGATGGCGGAAGCAACCCGGGAGGGAGAAATATTTATGAAGATGAGCCCAGCGTTCATCCCCAACATCGAGGCCGAACTCATGAAGCGCAACATCCAGGCAGCGGATCGGGCGCGCATGATCGCGAGCCTTCGCAAGGCAGGCTTGCCCGTGCCGTCGGACGCGCCGTCAGGCTCCTCAGTGCCTGCCACAACATCTGATATGCCCTCGAGCGAGTAAGTGCGGGCTGAGCGTCGATCTGCGTTCTCGCGCTGGTAGGCCGCCGCGGCACAAAAGTAGCGACCATAACAGAACCTACCCGATGTTACGGGTGCTCCTCCGCTTCCTCAACTAATACTGAGGCACCTGGAAGGAGGCACTCACATGAAAAGAATACCACGAAAATCAAGGCGACTCGCCGCCGCATCTACAGCGGCGATGATCTTGGCGATTGGGTGGGGAGCGCCCGCGACAGCGGACGACGCAGAGGCCAAGAGCTTGCTCAAGGCGATGTCCGATTACATGGCGAGCGTGAGTTCCATTTCCTTTGGATACGACACCAACTTCGAGGTCGTCACCAAGGACCACCAGAAGCTTCTGTTCGCGAGTTCGGGGATGGTCGACCTCAGCCGGCCCGACAGGATCCGCGCCACCCGCAGTGGCGGTTTCGCCAATGTCGAGATGATCTTCGACGGCAAGACGCTGACGCTGCTGGGCAAGAACGCCAACCTTTACACGCAGGCCGAGGTGCCTGGCACCCTGGATCATCTGGTCGATGAGTTGCGGGACAAGTTCCACCGGCCTGTTCCCGGCGCAGACCTGCTTATGTCGAACGTCTACGAGGAGCTGATGCGCGACGTGACCGACGTCAAGGACCTCGGCAGCGGCGTGATCGGCGGCACCGAATGCGATCATCTGGCGTTTCGGACCAAGGAAGTAGACTGGCAGATCTGGATCGCCCAGGGCGAGCATCCCTATCCCTGCCGATATGTCATTACCAGCAAGAAAGTCGATCAGGGGCCGCAATACAGTGTTCAGATCAGAGACTGGAAGACCGGCAGCGATGTCGCGGCCGATGACTTCGGCTTCAAGAACGGGACCAACGCCAAGAAGGTCGATGCGAAGGAACTGACCGACACCGATGAACTGCCCACACAGTTTTCACCAGAAGGGACCAAATAATCATGACAGCGAAACTGAAAAACATCCTGCTCGCCGCCACCTTCGGGCTGATCGGGCTCGGAGCCTCGGAACGGATGACAGTCACCGGTTCCCACACCCTTATGTCGACGGCCGAAGCCATCGTCGGGCGTCCGCTCACGCCGGTCAGTGTTGCCGGGGTTGCGAGGCGTACGGTGCGGCGCTGCGCGGTTGGTATGTATTACTGTTAAGTCGCGCCTGCTGCGCAACCTGAGGCACAGATTTCCAAGCTGGTCTCATAAGGGCGAGTCCGCGCACAAGGGCGGAACAGGTTTATGACGTCCGCCGGTGGCAGATCAACCCTGCATCGATCAGAGTTCGAGATGAAGGACGAGGCACCAACCCTCGCGTGCCGCAGGTCGCTTGGGCATGCTTCCCTCACAGAACATACCCGATGCTACGGGTGTGTTTCCACTTACAGACTACGATGTGGTGACGAGCTTTAACCGGAGGAACCACAATATGCGCAGTTCTGCTTTCAGGTCCATTCTTCTGAGTGCGACCATCCTCGGCCTGGCGGCACCGGCATTTGCTGATGATGACATTGGTGCGCTATCACCGGAGAAGGCAGCGAAGGTCTTTGCCGCGAAGCCGATCTATTCGCCCTATGCTGGCCGAAATTTCCCTACCCGGCCGTTCTTCGGCGACACGCACCTTCACACCGGAGCATCTTTCGATGCGGGTGCGTTCGGCGCGCGGCTGACACCGCGTGATGCCTATCGCTTTGCGCGAGGCGAGGAAATTACGGCGTCGAGCGGTCAGCCGGCCAAGCTGTCGCGACCGCTGGACTTCCTGGTCGTTACCGACCACTCAGACAACATGGGCATGTTTCCGGACCTGTTTGCCGGCAAGCCGGAAGTCATTGCCGACCCGCAAGCCAAGACCTGGTACGATATGATCAAGTCAGGACAAGGCGGCGACGCTGCGATCCAGATCATCCAGGCCTTCAGCGCGGGAACGATTCCGAAGAGCATGATGTATGGACCTGAAACCCGCCCCTACAAAAATGCGTGGCAGGATACGATAAAAGCGGCGGAGGAATACAACGATCCGGGCCGTTTCACTGCTGTCATCGGCTATGAATGGACGTCCAACACGGCGGGCAACAATCTGCACCGCAACGTGATCTTCCGGGATAACGGAGACAAGGCCGACCAGATCGTGCCCTACACGACTTTGAAGCCCCTCGGCAGCGATAATCCGCGCGATCTGTGGAAATGGATGCAGGCCTATGAGGACAAGACGGGCGGTAGCGTGCTGGCCATCGCCCACAACGGCAACCTTTCCAATGGCCGCATGTTCCCGCTGATCGAGTCCTTCACCAACAAGCCGGTGGACAAGGAGTATGTGGAGCAGCGTGCCAAATGGGAGCGGCTCTATGAGGCAACCCAGACCAAGGGCGACGGCGAAACCCACCCGACGCTTTCCCCCAATGACGAATTTGCCAATTTCGAACGGTGGGACTTTGGCAACCTTGATGGCAGCGTGGCGAAGACACCTGACATGCTGGAGTTCGAATATGCGCGCTCGGCACTGCGGAATGGTCTAAAGCTCGAGGCCGAGCTTGGCACCAACCCCTACAAGTTCGGCATGGTCGGCAGTTCCGATGCTCACACCGGCCTCTCCGCACTGGAAGAGGAAAACTTCTTCGGCAAGACCACGCCACAGGAGCCGAGCCCGGAGCGCATGTTGAGTACATTCTTCACTAATCCAAAAACGAAGATAAAGGTCATGGACTGGCAGGTCAGCGCCTCGGGCTATGCTGCGGTGTGGGCGACGGAAAATACCCGTGAAGCTCTTTGGGACGCCATGCAGCGCAAGGAAACCTATGGCACCACGGGACCGCGCGTGGTCGTGCGCTTCTTCGGCGGCTGGGACTTCGAGCAGGCAGATGCAGAGACCCGCAATCCGGGCGCTATCGGCTATGCCAAAGGCGTGCCCATGGGCGGCGACTTGACGGCAGCGCCAGAGGGCAAGGTGCCGACGTTCCTCGTCGCTGCACTTAAGGATCCGATCGGCGCCAATCTCGATCGTTACCAGATCGTCAAGGGATGGCTCGATGACAAGGATCAAACTCATGAGCAGGTCTATGACGTAGCTTGGGGTGGCGACCGCAAGTTAGGCGCAGATGGCAAGCTCCCGTCGGTTGGCAGCACGGTGGATGTCGAAAACGCTACGTGGAAGAACACCATAGGCGCCTCGGAACTGATTGCGGTCTGGAAGGACCCAGCATTTGATCCAAAGCAGAAGGCTTTCTACTACGGTCGAGTCATCGAGATCCCGACGCCGCGCTGGACCGCCTACGACGCCAAGCGCTTTGGCACGAAGCCACTGGAGGGGACACAGATGACTGTGACGGAGCGCGCCTACACGTCGCCGATCTGGTACACGCCTTGAATGTCACTCTGGAGTTGACCTGAAAGTTCGGTGCGGCCGCCTACCACCGCACCACCTTGCTTGTCCTTTGCCAGCGGAGCCAATCATCTTGCTGAAACGTCTGCTGAGAGAGCCATTAGCGCACTTCATCATTTTGGCTCTGGCCATCTTCTCGGTGTATGGCCTGCTCAACCGCGGGGGAGCGCAAGCGCCGGATCGCATCATCGTCACGGCGCCCAAGATCGAACAACTGACTGCAATCTTCGGCAAGACCTGGCAGCGACCTCCGACGGCCGAGGAATTTAAGGGACTGGTCGACGACTACGTCAAGGAAGAGATCTACGTCCGCGAGGCATTAGCCTTGGGGCTCGACAAGGATGACGCTGTCATTCGCCGCCGCCTAAGCCTGAAGATGGGGTTTATGAACGACTCCATCGTCGATGCACAAACGCCGACTAGTGGTGAGCTTGATGCCTATCTGAAGGCTCACCCCACCGTATTCGAGATCGAACCGATGCTGGCCTTCCAACAGGTTTTCCTCAACCCGGACCAGCACGGCGACAAGACCGGGCAGGACGCGGCCTCCATATTGAAGACATTGGCGACAAATCCCGCGACCGATCCGACGATGTTGGGTGACGTGTCGTTGCTTCCCGTGGAGCTGCCCCTGACAGGCAAATCATCGATAGGCCAGACTTTTGGGACGGATTTCGCCGAAGCGCTCGACAAGGCAACGCTAGGCCAGTGGACGGGTCCCGTCACATCAAGTTTCGGACTTCATTTGATCAAGCTGTCAGAGCGTAGACCGGGCCGCTTGCCCGCGCTCAACGAGGTGCGCGATGACGTGGTGCGCGAGTGGGCGAATGACAAGCGCAAGGAATTCGAAGAGCGCCGACTTGAGGAATTGCTGAAGCGATATGCGGTAGTGATCGAGTACCCCGCAAAAACGAGCGCCATCCGATGATTCGCTTCGCAGCGCTATTGACGGTTCTTCTGCAGCTGTTCCAATCCGCACCCGCAGCAGCACACGAGATGCGCCCCGCTTATCTCGAGATGCGGGAGACGGAACCCGATGTATTTGTGGCGGTATGGAAAGTGCCGGCCCTGGGCGACAGGCGGCTCAGCCTCTACGCGCGTTTGCCGGAAACATGCAGGGCGAAGAACGAGCCGACGAGATCCATCGATGGCGGTGCCTACATTGAGCGATGGACCGCCGCATGCGACGGCGGTCTGAAGCGCCATGAGATCACCATCGACGGCTTGCGCTCAACCCTGACCGACGCGCTGATCCATATTACCTACCGCGATGGGACGACGGAGATTGCCCGCCTCAAACCAGATATGCCGAGCACTGTCATCAAGGGCGCTCAGGCCAGCTTTGAGGTGGCGAAAACCTATTTCCGGTTGGGTGTTGATCACATCCTGTCCGGCATCGACCACCTTCTATTCGTGCTGGCTCTCATGCTGCTGATCCACAATCGATGGACGCTCGTGAAGACAATTACTGCCTTTACGATTGCCCACAGTATCACGCTTGCAGGGGCGGCTTTGGGTTACTTCAGCCTACCGCAGAAACCCGTGGAAGCCACCATTGCGCTTAGCATTGCCTTCGTGGCCAGCGAACTCACCAAGATCAAGCCAGCAGAAAGGCGGCTGTCCGAGACCTATCCCTGGATGGTGGCCTTCGCTTTCGGTCTTCTTCATGGCTTTGGCTTTGCTGGTGCGCTCAAGGAGATCGGACTTCCACAGGTGGATGTGCCGCTTGCTCTTCTCACCTTCAATCTGGGCGTCGAAGCAGGGCAAATGCTTTTTGTAGCGGCGGTACTAATCGCCTTCAGAATTGTTACCACCCTGATCACCATTCCGATTGTAGCTGCGCGGAGCACTGCCGCCTATCTGATCGGCACAATGGCTGCAGGCTGGCTCATCACACGACTTGCCGGCTTTGTGGTCTAGATCGGATAACTGGAACTGGTTCCGAACTCGGGTTAAGCGTCGCGTTGATTGGCGAGAAACGTCGCGAGCGCTCGAGGATCGGAGCGATCTTGGTCATGGCGATGTCGCGTCTCGGTCGTCCTGCGGATTTCCCGGACCAGAATGAGATGGCGGCCACTCCATGTCGGCACCGCTGAGAACCCCAGTCGAGAATTCCAAACGGAACGCAGCAATTGGAGAACAGAATGAAACAGAAACAAGTTGAATGGGCTTCATGCGGACGTTGCTCTATGTGGCTGCCCAAACGCAGATGACTCCGCCCCGAGGTGGGAAATGGACGTCTATGCAGGTCAGGCGAACGCTGGACCGTTGCGGGCGACCAAATCGGATGGCGTTTGGGGTCAAAACCCAATCACCTGGACTACCGAGTTCGACCCTAAACGGAAGCTCGTTCGCGCTCGGCCAGGAGCGAGAGTCCATCCGCTGAAGGCAGCCGGGCAGAGCCTCAGCCAGATCGCTGCTACCCTCACACGACAAGCGGACGCAGGACCGGCCTGCGCCCCGGCCGAAGCACTGCCCGGCCTATTTATTTGGAAACAGTAGTGTAATACCCGTGCGGAAGCCGAAACCATCTGGCCCATTGTCGGGGCTTTCCGCCCAGTAGCGCACACCGGCGAACAGGCTGATCGGCTGCTTGTCCATCACCACCAGCTTCGAGACTTGGAAGTTGATCGGGACCGACCATTGCTGCGCCTCCCAATTGTAGGTGCTCTCGGTGTTCAAGCTGAACGTCCAAGCGTCCTTCGTCGTGTAGGAGACGAAAGGCTGCAAGTAGGTGGCGTTGATGTCGCTGCGGTCGCCGTCGCCGGCAAACGACCAGATGTGGTTCGCCAACATACCCACCGTCCATCCGTCCTTTTGTTTCAACACGACGGCTGTCGGACCAGCTCCCCATTTTTCTCCACCAAGCAATTCGTCGGTCGCCGTCGGAAAGAGGAACACCGGGCCGACACCCCAGATGATCCCATTTGCGGTCGGTTTCTTGGGCGAGAAGAACAGGCTCTGGCTGATGTCGCCGAGCCCGAACTGATTGCCGGAAGGCCCGGCAATATCGTGCTGGTAGGCGACGGGCAGGATGGTGCGGGAGATGACGTTCCAATCGTCGTTGAGCGAGAACGGAATGACCGGCTGGATGTTGACATAGCCCTTGTCGCCATCGTTGGGACCATAGCCCTGGTCCCAATTGAATTGGAACGGCACGCTGATCAGCGAGGCGATCGGGTTAGACAGCTTCTTGGCGAGATCCTGGGTATCCTCGGCCCAAGCGGCACTGCAGACGAGCAAGCCTGAGGCGAGCGTAGCCGCCAGCCGAATGGCCCATTCGGACTTCATTGACATCGGCAACCCCTCTTCGCATGCCGATCAGCCTAAGGGGACCGACCCCGGATAGACAGTAGAACACCCTCAATGCTGGGTATGGTCCACACTTTTGTCGATGGGTGTGTTCCTCGAACGCCGCCCCGCAATCAATCGCTTGTCTTAGGTCGATGCAGGCGGCATGGAGCTTGCGACTGAAGCGCCGGTCATGAGAGCGGAACAGGGCGATCATGACCATGCTATGCGCTGGGCAAAGTTGGAACCAGATCGTTGAGGACATGGAGTGTTCCCGCGCCACGGTCAAGCCGGCCAAGCGGTTTAAGGAGGCCTCGGGGGCACAGTCTACCCCCTCAGCCTCGCCACGTCACTCAGCTCACCTTCTTGACGGGCGGGATGGTCCACGAACCGTCAATGATCGAAGGGTCGCTCTCGTTTGGCCAGTAGGTCCGCATCATCAGGACGAACTTGCCCTTGGGCGCAGGCAGCCAGTTGGCCTCCTTGTCTGCTCCAGGGCTCTCGTTCTGGATCAGGATGTCAATGGAACCATCGTCATTGGCTTTCAGCGGCTGGCGGGCGCTGATAGAATAACGGTTGAGCGGGTTGTCGACGAAGAAGTAATCCGCGTCGTACATAGTCACTGACCAGAAGCCTGTTACCGGAGGGGTTAGACCCTTCTTGAAGGTCAGGACGTATTTGTCCGAACCCGAATAGGCCCTGTTGATCAAGTCGCCATGCGACGTCATGGAGGTCGGATAGATCGCGTCCTGCGGACGATTGGCGCCAAGGCCAATGGCGGTCACGAGCGCGCGCTGGATATAGTTCGTGCCGTAGATGCCGGTCTTGGTTGTGAAGCCCCAGCCATTGATTTGCTTCACGTCGCCGTCACTGAACTTGAAGTGCAGCATGATGCGGTCGAAGGCGATCTGCGGGACGCGCGTGGCGAAGGCAGGATTGAACTTCGTCTTGTCGAAATCCTGCCCCGGCACGATGCCGATTTGTGCCATTTTTTCCACCATCGGTGCGTCAGCCTCCGTCGGCGGATTGGTCTTCATCAGTTCGGCGAGCAGCGTGAAATACTCGACCGCATCCATCTTGTTGACTTGATCGCGGACCGCCGTTTTCATGTCGATCGACTGGTCGACCTTGCCGGGAGGCGGCGTCCATTCCTTGCCGTGGGCGCTCAGCGGATAGAGCTTTACCTCGTCCTGCACCTTGTGAACTGCCGCATAGTCCTCGGGCGTGCCTGTGCAATAGATGCGGCCGAGCAGCCAGACGATGCTGGTCGGCGATTTGTACTGCTTGACCCCGTCCGGCAGCGTGCCTTCCCAGCCAGGGCCGGTAACGGCAAAGGTCTGCGCGCCTGTTCCGGTGGTCCGCTTTCCCGGCACGTCGAAGACCGTCGTCCAGCCGTCGAGCATGGGGAACAAGGCGTAGCGGTCCTGCAAGTCCGGCAGGCTGACGACCCAAGGCTCCTTGCCGACGTCCAAGAAGGCCGTGGTGTACAGCGTGTCGGCGTTGGGAGCTGTCACATCCCGGAACTGTGCATTAGGATATTCGCGCACCTTGATAAGATTCCCCATCGGAGCCTTGGTTCCCTTGGGTTTGGCAACATTTGTTATAACCCGGCGAGTCATCTCCATCGTGACCAGCGGATAGCCGTAAGTGTAAGCCTCGACCGCGAGGCCGAAATCATCCGATCCTTCCATCAGATCTCCAACCAGACCCTCTGCGTGGCCACTCGTGGGCCTCTGCGAAGTTGCAGCAAGCAGACCTAAGCCGCCAAGCGAGACGGCGCGACGCGATATGTTCATAGCTGGCACTCCGAGTTTTGACGTGTGTTTGACGCTACGGCACCATGCATCGAGAAACTAGGTACTGCATGTATCTTACGGGATCATACAGGCGTCGATTGTCGTGAAAGCAAACAAGGTCGCGCACCAGCACGTTAAGTGTCAAAAGCCGCGCAGGGAGAGTTCCCCGCCTGGCGCCGAAGCTCCTTGATGAGGCTGGCACAAGACCGTTGAATGCCGCTGGGGTCGCGCAGCTTACGCCTCGCGTACCAAGCGGTTGCTGAGGAAAGCCGGCTTCACGTCGACTGATCCACTGGCACGAGCTGCCCAGTCTGCACGTAGCATACAGTTAACTACCTTCCCCATAAGAGGGGAATGCTCCAGCATCGTGCCAAGGCAGAAGGTATTTGCCGGGACTGGCAGCACGACTCGCTGGCAGCCACCCTGAAATCGCTTGGAGGACGATAATGGAACGCAAGTTTCCGCGCTGGCGCGCCGGCGCCGGCATTGTGGCCGCTATTGCGCTTCTCGTCTGCTCCAGTCCCGCCTCCTTCGCGGCCGCCCAGAATAAGACAGTCGCCGCGGATAGCGGCACGGGCGCCCAATCTCCCGAACCGCTTGACGAGGATGAACTTGAAATCCTGGTAGCGCGCGTCGCACTCTACCCCGATGAACTTGTCGCACTTATTTGTGAGGCGTCGCTGTACAGGCTGCAGATTGTAGAGGCGAGCCGGTTCCTGGATCAGGTGGCCAAGAAATCGGACCTGAAACCCAAAGAAAGCAGGGACGGCAGTGTAATCTCGCTGCTCAACTATCCCGAGATCATTAAAATGATGAGTGACGATCTGGATTGGACCCAGACGTTTGGCGACGCGTTAACGTATCAGCAAAAAGACGTACTGGTCGCGATTCAGCAGTTGCGCGACAAGGCGGAGGCCAAGGGCCGACGACAAGGTCACGGTTGTCGAAGAGAACAACAATGTCGTTATCCGGTCCGCGAGTACGGACACGATCTATATCCCGCGGTATGAACCGGCCATGCCGTACGCTACCGCTTATCCCCTTGCGCCGATTGCCTACTGGGCTAAAAGTCCCGACAGCGGACCCGACGGCTTCGGCTTCCGCACGGGAATTACCCTGCTGTTCCCGAAGTAGGCTCAACACTGTCCGTGACAGCCACGAGCAATGGACCGCTACGAATGAAGAACGACCGGAAGCCGATATCCATTAGCTGAGCCGCGCGAATACGTATATGTTGTCACTGCGGCGCAAGACGTTCGCATCGGACAAGAAGTAAAAGACGGATTTTAGAGGGGACTTCGATATGGGAATCATCCGAGCTCTCGTGCCGGCTTTGGCGGGGATAGCGGCAGTGCTGGTTGCGGCGCCGGCGATCGCGGCAGACCTTGCACCTCCCGAACCCACGCCTGCACCCGCGCCGGTCTGGACCTTCACGGCAGAGCCCTATTTCTGGATGGCAGGCATGAACGGCAGGGTCGGCGTCAGGGGCCTGTCGCCGGCGGATGTCAATGTCGATTTCAGCCAGATTTTCAACCACATCGATTGGTCTCCCCCGCCGGTCATGCTTGCCGGTGAGGCGCGCAATGGCCGCTACGCTCTATTCACCGACTTCATATACCTGGGACTCGAGGCCGATGGCACATCGCCCGGCCCGTTGGCTGCTCTTTCGGCCGAAGCGAAGATGAACATGGTGCTGTGGACCTTCGGCGGCTCCTATCGGGTCGTCGACAATGGCACCGCGACCTTGGACGTTCTGGCCGGCGGACGGCTCTGGTACCTGGATACGGATTTGACCGTTACCGGCCCTCTCGCCACGAGGGAGGCCAGCGGTAGCAAGACTTGGGTCGACCCTCTGATTGGTGTGGCCGGCAATGTTGCTCTCGGCAACGGATTCGGCCTCCATGGCGAGGCGGATGTCGGTGGCTTCGGTGTCGGCGCCGACATCGATTGGCAGGTGCTGGGCACGCTTCAATACCGGTATAGCGATTCGGTCACGCTGGAAGCGGGCTATCGCTACCTTGCCGTAGACTACGACAACGACGGATTTGTATTTGACGTGGCAATGCAGGGACCAATCATCGGCGCCAAATTTCGGTTCTGATCGGATCGGTGATGGCAGGTCAAATAGATCGCGATCGCGTATTTGAGCTAAGGAAGCAAGAGCATCGCGAAGTTCGCTATGGCGGTTCCGTGCTGATCGTTTTCGCTCCCGGTAGCAGGGGCGGCCTTCTCGACCCGAGAACGCAATGTTCTGGTCGGTGGGAAGGAAGCTCCTCGTCTATGCGGGGCACAAGATCACCACAAACTCCCTCGCGATGAAGTTTCATTTTAGCTAGGTGTGAGCTTTCAGGAGGTTGCTCATTCGGCCCCGACCGAGAAAGCGGAGATTGTCGAAGCTTCAGTGATTCTCGAAGGACGAATGAACATCCACAAGAATGCCCGTCTGACGCCGCTGCGTCGAGAGGAGATGGCCGCGACGTTGTTGAATGCCGTCTTTCCAAAGCCGATGCGGCGCAGACATACGGGGTGACGGCGAAGGTGGTGGCGCACTGGGTGGAGCGCTTCCAGATCGGGGGAAGCGCCGGCATGCTCGACCATTCCTCGCGGCCCAAGACAAGTCCGAGGCGAGCCGTAGCCGCGGTGGCAGATGCGATTGTGCGCTGCGCGGGCAGCGCCTGACCGGCAAGCACATTGCTATGCAAACCGGCGTGTCCGAAGCGACGGTGGGGCGAGTGCTGGCACACGCCGGACTGTTACGGCTGAAAGACCTGGTACCGGCAGAGCCGGCGCGCCGCTATGAGCGCGAGCGTCAAGCCAATCAGCCTGTGCCCGGGAGTGGTGCTCTATTGGGCTGAGCGCTCGGGAGCGAGCCCTGACAGATTCAGTTTCCGCACCGTCGTTACACTCCTACTCGCAAAGAAATAAGTCCGAAGCCAACCAGCAGAGAATACCAGATGCTACGAGCGCCATGCATTTGCATCAAGTATCAAAGCGGGGCTGCTTTCGAGCCGTGCATTCGCTTGGGGACAACTTCGAAACGGGAGGGGAGTTTGGGAAATTGTTTTGTGAGCCTATCCAAAGTCAGGCATGTCAGCAGCGTTTTGTTGGCGTCGGCTTTGGCTGCCCTGTTGTGGGGGTGCGCGTCCCGTCCGACGAATGTGCTGTTGCCAGTGGCCGAAACGTCCCCTTCGGCGAGCAAGGTGGAGATGTTGGTGGCGACGACCCGCAGTCGTTCCTCGAATCCGGCTGAGATGTTTACGGGCGAGCGCGGATTGGCCCCCTCGTTCGCGGAAATTACAGTGTCGATCCCTCCGGCATCGGTTCGCAAGGTCGGCGAGGTCGCGTGGCCCAAGAAACTTCCATCAAACCCGGCAACCGATTTCGCGGTCGTTCAGACCGACGATTTGACCGTCCAGACAGCGAAGGGATGGCTCCACGCATCTGTCAGGAAAAGCCGGGACCATAGTGTTTTGGTCTTTATCCATGGTTTCAATAACCGATTCGAAGATTCGGTTTATCGTTTTGCGCAGATCGCTCACGATACAGGCACCGACAGCGTGCCGATCCTGGTCACCTGGCCCTCTCGTGGGAGCGCACTTGCCTATGGATATGACCGCGAAAGCACCAACTACACCCGTGATGGCCTCGAACTGTTGTTCCAGTTTCTCGCGCGCGATCCTGACATAAAGGAAGTCTCGATCCTCGCCCATTCAATGGGTAACTGGCTTGCGCTGGAAGCCTTGCGCCAGATGGCTATCCGCAACGGCGGCCTGCCGGCGAAATTCAAGAACGTCATGCTGGCTGCCCCTGACGTCGATGTCGACGTGTTTCGCACGCAAATTGCCGACATGGGCAAACAGCACCCCCAGTTCACCCTTTTTGTTTCGCAGGATGACCGCGCGCTGGCGATTTCAAAACGGGTCTGGGGCGATATCCCGCGGCTCGGTTCAATCAACCCGGAGCAGAGCCCATACAAAGAGGAATTCGCGAAAAACAATGTAGTGGTCATCGACCTGACCAAAGTCAAATCCGGAGACAAGTTGAACCATGGCAAGTTCGCCGAGTCACCCCAGACCGTCCAACTGATTGGGGCTCGAATTGCCGGCGGCCAGAATCTCACCGACAGTAGAGTTGGCCTGGGCGACACGATCATTCAGGCAACGACCGGGGCGGCAGCAGCGGCGGGCAGCGCGGCGGGGCTGGTGATCGCGGCACCCGTGGCAGTGATCGATCAGAACACCAGGGAGAACTACGGCCGTCAGGTCAACGCTCTCGCAGGTTCCCAGAACAGCCAGAAAGCGAAGGCTGGCAAGAATTGCGTTGTCTCCTCTCCGACTATCCAAGATTGCAGGAAATAGCCATTCGGCGAAGCCAAGTGGCAGTACTGAAGCCGATGAAGGACAGACCATACGCATCTGCAGGAACGACGCTGCGTTCCGTCCGGCTGAAAAGGGGGGAATGAATGCGTGGCGTCGCGCGAATCTCAATTGCGATCATCCTTTCACTAGTCGTTACAATCTTGACCGCCTGGGCCGGCCTTGCCATGTGGTACCGCCTGCCTTTCGCGGAGCCCGGACGGGCAGTGGCCTGCATCCTGTTCATCTTGTTCGGCTTCACCATCATCATCGCGCTCTTCAGCCGGATCCGCTTCCGGGCGCTCGCAGTGTTTGTGGCTGCGTTTGCTGCGGTTCTGGTTTGGTGGAGCACCATCAAGCCTTTGGCCCACGCCGCCTGGGCGCCCGATGTCGCCCGTCAGGTAACCGGCACCTACGACGGAAATCGGTTGACGTTAAAAGACGTGCGCGCCTTCGAATGGCGCAGCGACACCGATTTCACCGAACGCTGGACAACGCGGACGTACGATCTCTCCAGCATCCAGACCGTCGACCTCTTCATGTCTTATTGGTCTGGGACCAAAATCGCTCATGTCATCATGAGCTTCGGCTTTGCAGGAGGTGACTATCTTGCTTGGTCCATCGAGGTGCGGCGGCGTCGCGGTGGCGAGTTTTCGCCCATAGCAGACCTGTTCAAGAGCAATCCCCTGGTCATTATCGCGGCCGACGAGCGTGACGTGGTCGGCGTCAGGTCGAATGTACGGGGAGAGGACGTCCAAATCTATCGACTAAAGGCGTCGCCTGACGCAGCCCGGACGCTCCTTCTGGAATATCTCTCTGACGCAAATGCGCTTTCCGCGGCTCCAAAATTCTACAATTCCATCACGACGAACTGTACGACGACGATCGTCAAGATGATGCGAGCGGTCGGTGACGTGGTCCCTCTCGACTGGCGCCTAATCGTCAACGGCTATCTGCCCGATTATGCCTATGCACGGGGTGCACTCGACACCCGCATGCCATTGTCAGACTTGAGAGCACTAGCCCACATCGACGACCGCGCGCGGAAGTCAGGCCTTTCGCCAGACTTTTCAAGACTAATCCGTATTGGCGTGCCGTCTCCGTCTCGAAGCGGGTACGCCCCTTGAAGTGCTATATCTCGATTGTCGAAACTGAATCAGTAGGCCAGATGTCGGCCTAAAGAAGCTGCTGAAGCGATGCGGAATCGCGTCCCCGCCGCAGGATACTGGAACAAAGTTCGTGTCGGAAAGAAGGTGCCCGCATTACCCAAGGCGCCACCGCGGCGGCCGCAAACGGGCGATCGGGACTAGAGCGCCGATGCTGGTGCCGCTGAGTGCCGACGAGCGCTGACTTCGTATCGGACCAGCCCACCGACGGGCGCCGCTTCCGCATCATGATCTCGATGAGTCCAAGATATCGTTTTATGATGGGAATGGCGCCCCGGCCGGATGTCTCATGCCGTCGCAGCTGCCTAAATCAATAGCATCCTGCATGATGGGTTCTTTGGCGGGTAAATTCTGAAATTCACTATAAGTTGTTGATTTTTTTGAAGATATGGCGGAGAGAGCGGGATTCGAACCCGCGTTACGGTCTCCCGTAAACACACTTTCCAGGCGTGCGCCTTCAACCACTCGGCCACCTCTCCGTCCTTGC
The DNA here is from genome assembly GCF_004791165.1 of Mesorhizobium sp. M8A.F.Ca.ET.218.01.1.1. Taxonomy (GTDB): domain Bacteria; phylum Pseudomonadota; class Alphaproteobacteria; order Rhizobiales; family Rhizobiaceae; genus Mesorhizobium. Next base: position 331,151 of record NZ_SRUZ01000006.1, read on the forward strand.
ATTTTTCGCGACGGCCGGTTTCGCCGCGCGGGTTGGGGACAATGCAGTCCCTTCAGGGAGCCGGTACGCGATATCAGCGCCGTGGGTGCCGCCAACCAGCAAGCACCTTCCCCTCGCACCTGAGCCGTCAAAGCAACAGGCGCGGGGCTCATCTAGTCGATCCCGCGCCGAATGCCAAGCCATAACGGCAGTCTATTCGCTTTGCCGGCCACACAGTGCTTCGCGAGGCCGCCGCGGCATCCGTTTCGAGGTGCCGACGCCCCGAATGATGTGCACAGGCAAGGCCGCAAGACCGGCCGCGCTTGACTTCGCCGCCGGCCACCTGTCGAGTGACGCTGAGGCTTTGCGGGGGCATCGTCCGGACATGACATCAAGCAGTGAACAACCGGGTAGCGGGCAGGCGCCAGTCGGGCGGCCAGGCAACGACCTGTCTTATGTCCCGGTGGGTTGGCTCATCTTCGTCATGGCGTGGTCGGTCTACGGCCTGGCCTCGGCCTGGTGGCTGACCGGCGACTCCGGCCTGCCGGACAGGATCTTCTATTTCCTCCTTGGCGGGCTTGCCGTCGACATCATCACCATCCTGTGGGGGCTTTACCTGCTCGGCCTTGCCTTTGGCCGCTCGGCGCGCTTCCCGCGTCAGTTCATCATCTGGCAGGTGGCAACCATCGTCTGGGTGCTGGCGAGGCAGGCCTATGTGCTTGCCGTGCCCGATTTCGTCTTCTCCGCCAGGAGCCAGTTCATCGGCGGCGCCGAAATCGCCATCGGCCTGCTCTGCATCTATCTGCTGCGCCGCGGCTCCGGCGCCGAAGGCGTCTATGCCAGGCCGCCGACCGATGCGCCGTCGGTCTTCGTTTCCATCGTCGCTGCCTTGCTCGGCATCATCCTGGGCGCGGTCATCGGTGCGGTTGGCGGCTTCCTGGCTGGCTCGGTGATTGCCGATGTCGCCGAGGTCAGTTGCTTCGAGGGCGGCTGCGGCTACTTCGCCGCCTTCATCGGCTTGGCCGGGCTGGTGGTCGGCGCCATTGCCGGCGGCATCCTTGCCGTCTGGCTCGTTCACCGCCGCGGGCGCAGGCCAGTCGCATAGGGTTCAGCAAGCGCGAACCTTCAAATTCGCGTATCGCGATTGCGGACAAACCGCACGCATTCTATTTCTGGTTCGGGACATGTGCCGGAGGCTCCTGGTCAGCTCCAGGATGAACCGGGGGAGAGCCTTGATGTTTCGCTTCGTCTTTCGTCTTGCGGCCATGGTCGCGCTGTCGGTTTCCGTCATCATGGCGGTGCTCGACACGACGCGCACGGTGGCGGCTTCGGCCCTCGTGCTGACCCCGCTCAACGCCAGCTGGCTGGCTGTCTCGCCGGACACGCGGGCGGCCTTCGAAACCTATGTCCGCGCCAAGGCCAGTCCGCTGCTGTGGGATGGCGCCGTCGCCTGGGTGCTCAACCAGCCGGGCTTTGCCGTCTTCGCGGTGCTGGCCTTCCTGCTTTACGCCATCGGCTACCGGCGGCAACGGCGCACGGGACAGTTCGTCGCGAACTGACCCATCGGCATCGCCCGCGCCATTCCGGCCACCTCCTGACGGCTTGCGCGCAAGGATCGGATCGCGGCGCGGCGTGCCCATGGCATGCTTTTCCAAAAGGTCAAAATTCCGCGTGAATTTTGTTTCGGGCCGTGCCAGATTGCCCGGGAGCGGGAGGGGAATACACTCCTGGCTAACGTCGTTTGCCTGCCGGAGAACCGGGCAGACAGGCGGTGCGCAACGGAAAAAATAACCGACAGGGTGTGGATCACATGAAACGTATCGTTCTCGGCCTCCTGGCCGCAACCGCAATGGTTCTTCCGGCTTTCGCCGCGGATGTCCAGCCGGCCATCCTCTATGATCTGGGCGGCAAGTTCGACAAATCCTTCAACGAGGCGGCCTACCACGGCGCCGAGAAATTCAAGACCGAGACCGGCGTTGCATATGTGGAGTTCGAAGTGTCGAACGCCTCGCAGCGCGAGCAGGCGCTGCGCCGCTTCGCCGAGGACGGCCGCAACCCGATCGTCATGGCCGGCTTTGCCTGGGAGGACGCCCTCAAAGCGGTCGCAAAAGATTATCCCGACCTGAACTTCGCCATCATCGACGATGCCGTCGACCTGCCCAACGTCCGTTCGCTGGTGTTCAAGGAGAATGAAGGCTCCTATCTCGTCGGCATCCTGGCGGGGATGGCCTCGAAATCCAAGAAGGTCTCCTTCATCGGCGGCATGGACATCCCGCTGATCCGCAAATTCGAATGCGGCTATGTCGGCGGCGCCAAGGCGGCAGGCGCGACCGATGTCATCCAGAACATGACCGGCGACACGCCGGCTGCCTGGAACGACCCGGCCAAGGGCGGCGAGATCGCCAAGACGCAGATCGACCAGGGCTCCGACGTGGTCTACGCCGCGGCCGGCGGCACCGGCGTCGGCGTGCTGCAGGCGGCGGCTGATGCCGGCAAGCTCGGCATCGGCGTCGATTCCAACCAGAACGGCCTGCAGCCCGGCAAGGTGCTGACCTCGATGATGAAGCGTGTGGACGTCGCCGTCTACAATGCCTTCATGGACGGCAAGAACGGCACCTTCAAAGGTGGCGTGCAAAATCTCGGCCTCAAGGAAGGCGGCGTCGACTACGCCATGGACGACAACAACAAGGCGCTGGTGACCGACGAAATGAAGGCGGCGGTCGAAAAGGCCAAGGCCGACATCATCGCCGGCAAGATCCAGGTGCACGACTACACAGCCGACAACGCCTGCCCCTATTGATCGGCGGCACCATACGGCAATGACTGGAACCGCCGGGCAACGCCCGGCGGTTTTGTGTCGGCCTACAGCTTGCCGGCGAGATAACCCAGCGCGAAGGCCGCGATCAGTGCCATAGCGACCACGTACCCACGCCGGCCGCCCAGCGCGTGCACGCCAACGCCGTACGGCTGTCGGGACAGGCTTCGGATCACTGTCGGCGGTTTGGCATCGTTGCCGCCCAGGCCAACGCTGCGCATTTGCGGCAATTCGGCGAGGCGTTGCGTGACCAGCGCCCAATGATTGGCGCCGGCTGGTTTTTCGGCACGGTCGAAAACATGCATGCGTTCGGCGAGTTGCACCACCGCGTCGCGGAAGGCAGGGTCGATCTCGAGGTCGCGCTCGGCCCGCTCGCGCTCGGCATCGTTCATCAGGCCGAGCACATAATCGCCGGCCCTTGCGATGCGGTCGCTTTCACCGGCCATGGCCAGGACCCTCCCCTTCTCCTCACCAGTGTGGCGGTTTGGTCACCGGCACATCCGGTGCCGCCTGCTCTTCAAGGGCCAGGAAGCGGTCGGTCAACGCATCGAGCTTGCGCTGCATGCGTTCGATCACCTTCCACTGCTCGGCAATCTGGCCCGACAGTTCCTCGATGGTCTTCTCCTGCTCGGCGGCGCGGATTTCCAGCGTCGTCAGCCGGTCGGCGGGCATGATCATGCAAAGTCCCCAGTTCGTACCGCGACACCTTGCGCCGCAACGTCAAATCGACCTCGCCATATTAGCGAATGCGAGAGCTTCGGCCACGTTCGAAATTGACAAGCGCGCGCGGATTTGTCGAGAGTGGACGCTGCTCCGGACAATTGGCATGGGCGGAGCGTCATGCTAGGCATTTTGACCAAGCGATAAAAAAATAAGAGTGGGACAGGCTGCATGGCGCAAGCCGCAATCGAACTGACAGGCATAAACAAGAGTTTTGGCGCGGTGCGCGCCAACCGCGACATCAATCTGGAGATCGCGCGCGGCACTATTCACGGCATCGTCGGCGAGAACGGCGCCGGCAAGTCGACGCTGATGTCGATCCTCTACGGTTTCTACCAGGCCGACAGCGGCGAGATCCGTGTCGGCGGCAAGCCGGCGTCGATCAAGACCCCCAACGACGCGATCGCGCTCGGCATCGGCATGGTGCACCAGCATTTCATGCTGGTCGACAATTTCTCGGTGCTGGAGAACATCATCCTCGGCGCCGAAACCGATGCGCTTCTGAAGAGCAGCATCGCCAAGGCGCGCTCCGAGCTTGACCGGCTGGAACGCGAATACGGGCTGGAAGTCGATCCCGATGCGATCATCGAGGAACTGCCGGTCGGCCTGCAGCAGCGCGTCGAAATCCTGAAGGCGCTTTATCGCGGCGCCGAAATCCTGATCCTCGACGAGCCGACGGGCGTCTTGACCCCGGCCGAGGCCGACCACCTGTTCCGCATCCTCAGACAGTTGAAGGAACAGGGAAAGACGGTGGTATTGATCACCCACAAGCTGCGCGAGATCATGGCCATCACCGACACCGTGTCGGTCATGCGTCAGGGCACGATGGTGGCGACCCGGGAGACCAGGAAAACCACCGTCGAGGAGCTGGCCGAGCTGATGGTCGGGCGGCGCGTCTTGCTCCGGGTCGAAAAGGGCGACGCCGAGGCCGGTGCCGTCAAGCTCGCGGTCAAGAACCTGACGGTCAGGGATTCCCGCGGCGTCACCATGGTCGACGACGTCTCCTTCGACTTGCGCGCCGGCGAGATTGTCGGCATCGCCGGCGTCGCCGGCAACGGCCAATCCGAATTGCTCGAGGCGATTTCCGGCATCAGGCACGCCGTTTCCGGTTCCGTGATGCTCGAGGGCAAGCCGATCGATCTCACCGGCAAGGCCGATCCCGGCGAATTGCGTGACCGCGGCCTCGCCCACGTGCCGGAAGACCGCCATCATGTCGGGCTGGTGCTGGCTTTCGAGGAAAACGAGAATTCCATCCTCGGCTACCACGACGATCCCCGTTACCTCAGGGGACCGTTCCTCAACATCGACGCCATCATGGCCGATGCCAAGGACAAGATCGAGAAATACGACATTCGTCCCGGCAATCCGCGCCTGAAGACGGCCAATTTTTCCGGCGGCAACCAGCAGAAGATCGTGCTCGCGCGCGAAATCGAACAGGACCCCGGCGTGCTGATCGTCGGCCAGCCGACGCGCGGCGTCGATGTCGGCGCCATCGAATTCATCCACAAGCGCCTGATCGCCATGCGCGACCAGGGCAAGGCGGTGCTGGTGGTCTCGGTCGAACTCGACGAGATCCGTTCGCTCTCCGATCGCATCCTGGTGATGTTTGCCGGCCGCATCGTCGGCGAGCGCGGCCCCGAGGCGACCGAAGGCGAGCTTGGCCTGCTGATGGCCGGTGTCGAGCATCAGGAGGCCGCGCAATGAGCACGCCTTACGCCAAATTGCCGGCCTGGGCCGACTACGGGCTGATCCCGCTGATCAACCTGTCGGTCGCCTTCATCGTCGCCGGCTTCGTCGTCATGCTGGTCGGCGAAAACCCGTTCCGCGCCGCCGTCATCCTGGTCGAAGGCGCCTTCGGCAAGGGAACGGGCATCGCCTTCACCCTCTTCTATGCCACGACCTTCATATTCACCGGGCTTTCGGTGGCGGTGGCGGCACATTGCGGCCTGTTCAACATCGGCACCGAGGGCCAAGCCTACATCGCCGGCCTCGGCATCGCCATCGTCTGTCTTTCCTTCGACAGTACACTGCCCTGGTGGCTGACTTTTCCGCTGGCCATCGTGGCCTCGGCGCTCGTGGGCGCGTTGTGGGCGTTGATCCCCGCCTACCTGCAGGCCAAGCGCGGCTCGCACATCGTCATCACCACGATCATGTTCAACTTCATCGCCGCCTCGATCATGGTCTACCTGCTGGTCGGTCCGCTGAAACCGGCAGGGTCGCAGGCGCCGCAGACGCGCAACTTCCTCGCCGGCGCCGAACTGCCGAAGCTCAACTGGATCATCGAACTGTTCGGCGCCAAGATCCGCTCGGCCCCGCTCAACATCTGCTTCCTGCTGGCGCTGGCGATGGCCTTCCTGGTCTGGCTGCTGATCTGGCGCACGAGGCTCGGCTACGAGATGCGCACCTATGGCCACAGCCCGAAGGCGGCCCGCTATGCCGGCATTTCGGAAACGCGCATCATCATCACCGCCATGATGATCTCCGGCGCGCTGGCCGGCATGATGGCGCTCAACCCGGTGATGGGCGACCAGCACAATGTCGCGATCGACTTCGTCTCGGGCGCCGGCTTCGTCGGCATCGCGGTGGCGCTGATGGGCCGCCTGCATCCGGTCGGCATCGTGCTGGCGGCGATCCTGTTCGGCATGCTCTACCAGGGCGGCGCCGAACTCGCCTTCGAGATGCCGGCGATCAGCCGCGACATGATCGTCATCATTCAAGGCCTGGTCATCCTTTTCGCCGGCGCGCTGGAGCACATGTTCAGGCCCTATATCCAGGCTCTGTTCGCCTCGTTCAGCCCGAAATCGGTGGGCATGCAGGCTGTCAACGGGAAGGGCGCCTGAGATGGACATCTTCAACGCAATCATCCAGGTGCTGGACTCGACCATCCGCCTGTCGGTGCCGCTGCTGCTTGCCTGCCTCGCCGGCCTCTATTCGGAGCGGGCCGGCATTTTCGACATCGGCCTCGAAGGCAAGATGTTGGTCGGCGCCTTCGCGGGGGCTGCCGCGGCTTCCGTGTTCCACTCGGCGCTTATCGGTCTCGGCATGGCGGTCCTGATCTCTGTCGCTTTCGCGCTGGTGCACGGCTTTGCCTCGATCACCCATCGCGGCAACCAGATCGTTTCGGGCGTGGCGATCAACTTCGTCGCCGCCGGATCGACCATCATCCTCGGCCAGGCCTGGTTCCAGCAGGGTGGCCGCACGCCGGCGCTGCAACCCGGCGAGCGGTTCGAGGCGATCATCTGGCCTGGCGCCGACGCGGCCAGGGACGTGCCGATCATCGGTCCGATCTATGCCGAACTGATCTCCGGCCATTCGATCCTCGTCTATTTCGCCTTTGCGATGGTGCCGTTCACCTGGTGGGTGCTGTTTCGCACGCGCTTCGGCCTCAGGCTGCGCGCGGTCGGCGAAAATCCGGCCGCGGTCGACACGGCTGGCATCTCGGTCGCCTGGCTGCGCTATCGGGCGCTGATCTGCACCGGCATCCTGACCGGGTTCGCCGGCGCCTATCTTTCGATGGTGCAGAATGGCGGCTTCGTGAAGGACATGACGGCGGGCAAGGGCTACATCGCGCTGGCCGCGCTGATCTTCGCCAAATGGAAGCCGGTCAACGCCATGTTCGCCTGCCTGCTGTTCGGCTTCCTCGATGCGGCGTCGATCCGCCTGCAGGGGACACCGCTGCCCATTGTCGGCAAGGTGTCGGTGCAGTTCATGCAGGCGCTGCCTTATGTGCTGACCGTCATCTTGCTCGCCGGCTTCATCGGCAAGGCCATCCCGCCGCGCGCCGGCGGCGTGCCTTACGTCAAGGAACGCTAGGACAAGACTCCCCACGCCGGGTTTTGGACACGATCATCGGAGAGAACACCTGAATGTCGCATGATCTGTTCGAAGCGGCCAAGGCCGCCATGGCCAAGGCCTATGCGCCCTATTCGAAATTCCCGGTGGGTGCCGCCTTGCGCACCGAGGACGGGCGCGTCTTCACCGGCGCCAACATCGAGGTCGCCTCTTATCCCGAGGGCTGGTGCGCCGAGACCACCGCGCTTGGCCACTACATCATGGGCGGCGGCGGCAAGATCGTGGAAATCGCCGTCCTTGCCGAACGCATGGCCAAATGCTCGCCGTGTGGCGGCTGCCGTCAGCGGCTGGCCGAATTCTGCCGCCCGGAAACGAAACTCTACCTCTGTGACAACACCGGCGTGGCCGAGACCGTGACCATGGGCGACATGCTGCCCTATGGCTTTCGCGGCGATATCCTCAAATGACGCGTTGGCTCACATGCAAAGCTGGCTCAAATGAAGCGTAGGCCGAGATGACGGAAAAAGCGCTGGACCATCTTATCGAAAGGCTGGACGGCCTGGCGCCGTCGACCGCGCTGGTGCTGGGTTCGGGGCTGGGCGACCTTGTCGACCGGATCGAGGATCCCATCCGCGTCTCCTATGCCGCCCTGCCCGGCTTTCCCAGAAGCGGTGTCAGCGGCCATGCCGGCGAAGTGGTCGCCGGGCTGTTTGCCGGCGTTCCGGTGCTGATGCTGTCCGGCCGCGCCCACTACTATGAGCATGGCAACGCCGCGGCGATGCGTCCGGTGCTGGAAGTGCTTGCCGGCATCGGCATCACAAAACTGATCCTCACCAACGCAGCCGGCTCGGTCGATCCGGACATGCCGCCGGGCTCGGTGATGCTGCTCACCGATCACATCAACTTCTCCGGCACCAATCCGCTGATCGGCGAGCCGAGCGACCGCCGCTTCGTCGGCCTGACCGAAGCCTACGATGCCGGCATCCGTGACGCGATCGAACGCGCGGCCAAGGCGACGGGCACAGCGCTGCACAAGGGCGTCTATATGTGGTTCTCAGGCCCCTGCTTCGAGACGCCGGCCGAAATCCGCATGGCGCGCATCATGGGCGCCAACGCCGTCGGCATGTCGACCGTGCCGGAAGTCATTCTCGCCCGGTTCCTCGGTCTGCGCGTCGCCGCCTGCTCGGTCATCACCAATTTGGCCGCCGGCATGACCGGAGCCGAGCTTTCGCACCAGGAAACCAAGGACATGGCGCCGGTTGGCGGATCGCGGCTGGCAACGGTGCTGCAGCGCGTGTTCCGTGACGGGCTGCTGGAGAGCTGATGCTTCCACAGGAAATCATCCGTCACAAACGCGACGGCCACAGGCTGGCGCCTCACGAGATCGCCGCCTTCATCGACGGCGTGACGTCGGGCACCGTAACCGACGGCCAGGTCGCGGCCTTCGCCATGGCGGTGTTCTTCAACGGCATGAACCGCGACGAGGCCGTGGCGATGACGCTTGCCATGCGCGATTCCGGCGACGTGCTCGACTGGTCGGATTTGCCAGGCCCCGTCACCGACAAGCATTCGACGGGCGGCGTCGGCGACAATGTCTCGCTGATGCTGGCGCCGATCGTCGCCGCCTGCGGCGCCTATGTGCCGATGATCTCGGGCCGAGGCCTCGGCCATACCGGCGGCACGTTGGACAAGATGGATGCCATTCCCGGCTACACCAGCCAGCCCGACATCGCGCTGTTCCGCAAGGCGGTGCTGGAAACGGGCTGCGCCATCATCGGCCAGACCGCTGATCTGGCACCCGCCGATCGCCGGCTCTACGCCATCCGCGACGTGACCGGAACCGTGGAGTCGGTGCCGCTGATCACGGCATCGATCCTGTCGAAGAAGCTCGCGGCGGGCCTGCAATCGCTGGTGCTCGACGTCAAGGTCGGCAACGGCGCCTTCATGGAGAAATCCCGTGATGCGACCGCGCTCGCCAACAGCCTGGTCGAGGTCGCCGGCGGCGCTGGGCTGAAGGTCTCGGCGCTGATCACCGGCATGAACGAACCGCTGGCCTCGGCCGCCGGCAATGCGGTCGAGGTGCGCAATGCCGTCGATTTTCTGACCGGCCGCTTGCGTGACCGGCGGCTGGAGGATGTGACGCTGGCGCTTGCCGCTGAAATGCTGCAGTCGGCGGGGCTGGTATCGTCCAACCAGGACGGCATGCGTCGCGCCACCGAGACGCTGGCCAGCGGCCGTGCCGCCGCCACCTTCGCGCGCATGGTGACCGTGCTTGGCGGTCCGGCCGATTTCATCGAGAAGCCGGAAAAATACCTGCCCGAGGCGGCAACGGAATTCGCCGTCAAGGCGACGACAGAGGGTTTCGTCACGAATATAGCCACCCGCGACATCGGCCTCGCCGTGGTCGGGCTGGGCGGCGGGCGCACCCGGCCCGACGACAAGATAGATCCCGCCGTCGGCATCACCAGGCTGCTGCCCATAGGCGCGGAAGTAAAAGCCGGAGACGCGCTAGCGCTGATCCATGCCCGCTCACCGTCCGATGCCGAAGCGGCAGCCGCGGCGGTGCTTTCAGCCTATGCGATCGGTGCTTCGAAGCCGTCCGCCGACAAGTCGGTCATCCGGCGGATTCTGCCGCGCGGCTGACTGCACCCTACTGAACCAACAGCAGCGTGCCGTTCTCGGCCTGGTATTTGCCGAGCCGATTGAGAAAACTCATACCGATCAGGTTGGTGCCCAGTGCCTTGTCGTCGAGCACGATCGCCTGCACTCCGTCGACGCTGATGCTGCCGATCTGCAGGCGGTCGATCATCACCACGGCTGCCTTGATGGTGCCGTTGGCGGTGTTGACCTCGTGGCTGAAATCGGAGGGATTGAGCGACAGCCCGATCCGGCGTGCCGTCGACATATTGACCGCCACCAGCGTCGCACCGGTGTCGATCATGCCGTCGACCTGACGGCCGTTGAGCCTGAAGGTGGACGAAAAGTGTCCGCGCCCGTCCGCCGCAACCACGACCTTGCGGCCGGTTGGCAGCGGCGCCACCGGCTTGTCGGGAACGGACGCCAGGCTGACCTCGGGTTGCGTCTCCGCCCCGGGCTTGGCCGTCACAGCCGATTTCAGCAGGTTTTCGAATATTCGCGGATTCGACTGGTAGACAACCGGGATCGATGCCGACGCACCGGCAAAGACGCTGAGAATAAGAAGCTTGCGCAGCATGGATCGGCCTCGCCGCATGACCCCGAAAATCGAGATCGATTTTCGGAAAGGCTCATGCGCAAAAAACAAAGTGCTACAGCGTCCTTTTGTGCGTCCGAATGGAGACACGGCGCTGTAGTGAGAGCCGATTCATTAGCGCTGGATGGTGTTTGCCGCTTTAACGCGTGCCGAAACCGCGTCTTTGCGTAAACATTTGGTAAATCATACCAAGCACTTTGCTTGGTATTACTTCGTCCCGTACATGCGATCGCCGGCGTCGCCGAGACCAGGCATGATGTAGCCCTTCTCGTTGAGCTGGCGATCGATGGACGCGGTGAAGACCGGGACATCCGGATGTGCCTTGGTAAAGCGCTCGATGCCTTCGGGCGCCGCCAGCAGGCACAGGAAGCGGATGTTGGTGGCGCCGCGCCCCTTCAGCTTATCGATGGCCGCGATCGCCGAATTGGCGGTCGCCAGCATCGGATCGACGACGATGACCAGCCGGTCGGCGAGATCGCTCGGCGCCTTGAAGAAATATTCCACCGCCTCCAGCGTTTCGTGGTCGCGGTAGAGGCCGATATGGGCGACGCGGGCCGCCGGCACCAGATCGAGCAGACCTTCGAGCAGGCCGTTGCCGGCGCGCAGCACGGAAGCGAACACCAGCTTCTTGCCTTCCAGCGTCGGCGCTTCCATCTCCTCGATCGGGGTCTCGATGGTGGTGGTGGTCAGTTCGAGGTTGCGGGTCACCTCATAGCCGAGCAGCAGCGAAATCTCGCGCAGCAATCGCCGGAAGCCGGCGGTCGATGTCTCCTTCTTGCGCATGATGGTCAGCTTGTGCTGGACAAGCGGATGGTCGACGACGGTGACGCCCTTCATGATGTTCTCCTGATGCGGTGTCGCCCGAAACCGCGCGCATGGACCCTTTCGGACCTGTCGCGCTTCAAGCTGCTTGGGCGAACCCTAGCGGTATTGGACCGGCCAAGGAACCGCTTGGCCCGCATCGACCACAGCTTTGTCGGAAGAAATCAGCGAGCGGCGCTGTTCAGCCGGCCAAGAAGCGCTGCTTTGGTCTTGCGGTCGACGAAAGCCGCCTCGATAGCCGTCCTGGTGACCGCGGCGAGCGCTTTCTCATTCATCGCGAAATGCTCGGCGGCGATGTCGTATTCGCGCTTCAGCGAGGTCCAGAAATAGGGCGGGTCGTCGGAGTTGAGCGTCACCTTGCAGCCGGCCGCCTGCAGGGCCGGAAACGGATGATCGGCGAAACTGTCGAACACCTTGAGCGCGATGTTGGAACCGGGGCAGCACTCCAGCACGACGCCCTCGTCGGCGATGCGCCGGACAAGGTCGGGGTTTTCGATGGCGCGCACGCCATGGCCGACGCGCGATGGGCGGATATGGTCGAGTGCCGCCTGGACGGTCTCCCAGCCCGTCAGTTCGCCGGCATGGATGGTGATGCCGAGCCCCGCCTCGCGGGCGATCTCGAACGCCCTGACATAGTCTTCCATGTCGCCCATGCGCTCGTCGCCGGCGACGCCGAAGCCGGTGACCAGCGGATGGCCGCAGCGCGCCGCGAAGCGTGCCGCCCGCTCTATCGATTCAACGCCGACATGGCGCACGCCGGTGACGATCATGCGGCCCTCTATGCCGGTCTTGGCCTTGGCGCGCAGCATGCCTTCGCCGAGCGCGTCGGTGTAGGCCTTGGGTGACAGCCCGGCTTTCGTCGCGTGGTCCGGCGAGGTGAACACCTCGGAGTAGATTGCCCCGTCGCGGGCCAGGCTGGTCAGATAATGGTCGGCCAGCCGCGCATAATCCTCCTCGGTCCGGAACAGGTCGGCGGAAAAGTCGTAGGCCGCCAGAAAGGAGGTGAAATCGTGCCAGACGAAGGAACCGTTCTGGATATAAGGCGAGGTATCCTTGCCGTATTTCTGCGCCTGCCGGATGACGAGCTCGGGCGCCGCTGCCCCTTCAATGTGGCAGTGCAGTTCCGCTTTCAAAGGCATTCAAACATCCCGTCGGTCAGTCCAGGTCTTGAAAACCCACCACCTGGAAGCGCGGCTGAACACCGCGCCTTAAACAATAGCGCCCGCATCATCGATCGGCTATGGTCCCGCCGGTTTTATGACGGATCAAAAAAATGTCAGTTGAGAGAACCACGGCCGCCGGCGGCATGGAAACCTCCTATGGTTTCAAGCGTGTAGGGGAAGGCGAGAAGCAGTCCCTGGTCAACGATGTTTTCCACAAGGTCGCCAACCGCTACGACCTTATGAACGACCTGATGTCAGGCGGCCTGCACCGGCTGTGGAAGGACGCCATGGTCGCCTGGCTCAATCCGCCCAAGCGCGCCGGCTGGCGCGTGCTCGATGTTGCCGGCGGCACCGGAGACATCGCCTTCCGCATCGTCGATGCCAGCCATGGCCATGCGCATGCCACCGTGCTCGACATCAACGGCTCGATGCTCGCCGTCGGCCGCGACAGGGCTGAAAAGAAGAGATTGTCCGGCAACACCGACTTCGTCGAGGCCAACGCCGAGGAACTGCCGTTCCCTGACGCCAGTTTCGACGCCTACACCATCGCGTTCGGCATTCGCAACGTCCCGCATATCGACGTGGCCCTGGGTGAGGCGTTCCGTGTGCTGAAGCCCGGCGGCCGCCTCCTGTGCCTGGAGTTTTCCGAGGTCGAGATGCCGCTGCTCGACAAGGTCTACGAAGCCTGGTCGTTCAATGCCATTCCCAAGATCGGCAAGATGGTCACCGGCGACGGCGAGCCCTATTCCTATCTGGTCGAATCGATCGCGAAATTCCCCAATCAGCAAAACTTCGCGGCGATGATTTCCCGCGCCGGCTTCGAGCGCGTCTCCTTCCGCAACTATTCCGGCGGCATAGCGGCCCTGCATTCGGGCTGGAAGCTTTGAAGCCGTCGCCCATCTCCTGCACGCGACGCGCCTTGCTCCAGTTCGATGAACCGGTGGGGCGGACGCGGCCATGAGCACCGTCAGCGCGGGATTCCGGCTCATACGGGCCGGTTGGGTGCTGGTGCGCGAGGGCGTCGTCGCTGCTCTGCCCGGCGAGGAACTGTCCGGCCTGCCCAAATTCGGCTGGCGGCTGGCGCGGCTGTTCACCCGCCGCCGCGCGCTCGCCTATGAGCGCAGCGATCGGCTGGCGAAGGCGGTGGTCCGGCTCGGCCCTTCCTACGTCAAACTTGGCCAGTTCCTGGCGACGCGGCCCGATGTCGTCGGCAACGACATGGCGCTCGATCTCGCCATGCTGCAGGATAAAATGCACACCTTCCCGAAGGCCGAAGCGATCGCGGCCATCGAGGCCTCGCTCGGGCGCAAGGTGGGCGATCTCTATGCGCGGTTCGGCGATCCCGTTGCGGCCGCATCCATCGCCCAGGTGCATACCGCCGACACCATGCATGACGGCGTGGCCACCCAGGTGGCGGTGAAGGTGATCCGGCCGGGCGTTCGCCGCCGCTTCTTCCACGATCTCGAAAGCTATTTTCTCGCTGCTCGCCTGCAGGAAAAATACATCCCTTCCTCGCGCCGGCTGCGGCCGGTCGAAGTGACCGAGACGCTGGCCCAGACCACCAGGATCGAGATGGACCTGCGCCTCGAGGCGGCGGCACTCTCCGAACTCGGCGAGAACACCAGGGATGACCCCGGCTTCCGTGTCCCAACCGTCGACTGGGAGCGCACCGGCCGCGACGTGCTGACCATGGAATGGGTCGACGGCATCAAGATGAACAACATCGCCGGCCTCGAAGCCGCCGGCCATGACCTGAAGGCGATCGCCGCCAACCTCATCCAGTCCTTCTTGCGCCATACGCTGCGCGACGGCTTCTTCCATGCCGACATGCATCCGGGCAACTTATTCGTCGAGGCAAACGGCACCATCGTCGCCGTCGATCTCGGCATTGCCGGGCGCCTCGGGAAGAAGGAGCGCCGCTTCCTCGCCGAAATCCTCTACGGCTTCATCACACGCGATTATCTGCGCGTCGCCGAGGTGCATTTCGAGGCCGGCTATGTGCCGCGCCAGCACAATGTCTCTGCCTTCGCGCAGGCGATCCGTGCGATCGGCGAGCCGATCCACGGCCAGCCCGCCGAAACGATTTCGATGGCCAAGCTTTTGACGCTGCTGTTCGAGGTGACCGAACTCTTCGACATGGCGACGCGGCCTGAATTGATCCTGCTACAGAAGACCATGGTGGTGGTCGAGGGCGTGGCGCGCACGCTCGACCCGGCCTTCAACATGTGGAAGACCGCCGAACCGGTTGTCGGCGGCTGGATCGCCGGTAACCTCGGGCCGCGCGGTCTTATGGTGGATGCCCGCGACGGAACCAAGGCGCTGCTGGCGCTGGTGCGCCAGGCACCGGAGCTTGCGGCGCGCACTGACCGGCTGTCACGCGAAATCGACCTGATGGCGGAGCACGGGCTGCGCTTCGACGAGACCACCGCCCGCGCCATCGGCAAGGCCGAGGCGCGCTACAGCCGATCCGGGCGCGTGGCGCTGTGGGTGATCGCGCTGACGCTGGTCTATATTGCCTGGAAGCTGCTTTAGGCCGCCGAGGGGGCCAGCGGCTTGCGGCAGTTTGATTGCATTGCTATCATCGCTATCAGACAAGATGAGTAGAGTGCAATCATATGGCCAGCATCACCATCCGCAACCTTGACGATGAGGTCAAGGAACTGCTGCGCCGGCTGGCGGCGGAAAACGATCGCTCCATGGAAGAACAGGCGCGGGTGATGATCCGGGCCGCTGTCGACGGCCAGATCGGCCCGGTAGGCCGTCTCGACCAGATCGAGAAAGCCCTCCACGAACTGGCCAATTCGCAAGGCACCCCGGCGTCAGCCTTGGCAGGCAAGAGCTTGCCGCGAGGCACGCTTTCCAACAAACGCATTCTGCTGATCATCGGCGGCGGCATCGCCGCCTACAAGGCGCTCGACCTGATCCGCAGGCTGCGCGAGCGTGGTGCGGCGGTGCGGGTGGTCATGACGTCGGCGGCGCGGGAATTCGTGACGACGCTGTCGGTCGGCGCGCTCTCCGCCGACCATGTCTTCACCGACCTGTTCGACCGCAACGATGAACACGATGTCGGCCACATCAGGCTGTCGCGCGAAGCGGACCTCCTGGTGGTGGCGCCCGCCACCGCCGACCTGATGGCCAAGCTCGCCAATGGCCACGCCAACGATCTGGCCTCGACCGTGCTCATCGCCACCGACAAGCCGGTGCTGATGGCCCCGGCGATGAACCCGAAGATGTGGTCGCATCCTGCCACCCGCCGCAACCGCGCGACATTGGGCAAGGACGGCATCGCCTTCGTCGGCCCCGCCAAGGGTGAGATGGCCGAGAGCAACGAGGCCGGCGAAGGTCGCATGGCCGAACCGCTGGAGATCGTCGCAGCGGTCGAGGCGCTGCTCGATGCCGGCCCCAAGCCGCTAGCGGGGCGCAAGATCATCGTCACGTCAGGCCCGACACACGAGCCGATCGATCCCGTGCGCTATATCGCCAACCGGTCGTCCGGCAAGCAGGGCCACGCCATCGCCGCGGCATTGGCAAGGCTCGGCGCCGACGTGCGCCTCGTCACCGGCCCCGTCGCCATTGCCGATCCGGCCGGGGTGAAGACCGTCCATGTCGAACGGGCGCAGGAGATGCGCGACGCGGTGGAACAGCTTCTGCCCGCCGACGCCGCGGTGTTCGTCGCCGCCGTTGCCGACTGGCGCACCGAGAATTCGGCCGGCGAGAAGATCAAGAAGGCCGCGGGCGAAGGCCCGCCGATGCTGCGCATGGTCGAGAACCCCGACATCCTGGCGGGCGTCGGCCACCACAAGCAGCGACCAGGCCTGGTCGTCGGCTTTGCGGCCGAGACACAGGATCTCTTGCGCAATGCCGAGGCCAAGCTCAGGAAGAAAGGGGCCGATCTCATCGTCGCCAACGATGTGTCGCATACCAGCGGTATCGGTCCTTCAGGTGTGATGGGCGGCGATCGCAACCGGGTGCGGATCGTGTCGAAGGCCGGCGTCGAGGAATGGCCTGAAATGACCAAGGACGAAGTGGCGGCGCGGCTCGCCGCGCTCATCGCCGAGCGGTTGAAAACGATCATCGTCTGACAAGTGTCGGCGCAAGCATTTACCGCCAACACCCTGTCGCTTGCGGTGACGGTCTAAGCCGTCAGTTGGCCAAAAGCTCCGCGGTGCGGGCAAGCGCCCCACCGAAGCCGTTGAGCGGAATGGAAAAGCTTACGACTTGCCCCGTATCCGCCGCGAACGCATCGATCTTGAGCGTGGTGCCGTTCTTGAGCAGCGGCGTGACATTGGCATCGAACGCCACCGGCACGAGGCAGCCGACCACCTGGCAGGTGTTGAACGGCAGGCTGCCGTCGAGCTTCTGGTCGTCTATGGTCAGCGTGACGCCCTTGGCAAGCGCCAGGCCGAACGGCAGGGCAAGGGTTCCGGTCGCATCCTCGCCGGTCTTGCTCGACAGCTCGATCGCCAGCAGCCGCTGGTTGCTTTGCTTGTTGAACTGCTGGTGCGACAGGCTACAGACCTTGTTGGTGCCCGATATCTGGCAATTGACCGTCCAGTCGCCATGGGTTTCGGACAAGGCCGAAGCGCCGCCGGGCAGCTGCGGCGCGTCAGCCGCGGCGGGCGGCGTTGCCGTCACCTTGTCGCTCTTGGTTTGCGCCGCCATGGCCGGCAGGCCTGCGATACAGGCAGCACCCAGCACGGCTGCGAAATACGCGTATTTCCTCATCAAGATCTCTCCCGCCGGGCTCCGCCTCGAGCCAGTCTAGAAACTGACCTTGAGAGACGCGCTGACTGCATTCTGTTTGACCGTTTCCCCGAAGGCGCCACTATACCTGACGGACATGCCGACGCCATTGACGCCATTCAACTCGAGGCCGGCGCCGACCCGATAGAGCGGCGAATCGATCGCCTCCGTCAAGTGCAATGCCGGGTTGCCGGGCAGATTCTCCGCAGCCGCGAAGCGTCCTTCGATCTCCCACTCCTTGGTTGAAAACTCCACCCCAGCCTTTCCATAGAGGCGAAGGCTGGCAATGTCGCTGAGTGCGATGTCGGTTCCAATTTCGAGCGCCGGCGTCGCCGCATAGAAGGTGTCCGCCGATCCGTCGAAGTTGAAACCGGCAGCCGACCCCTCTTCCTTTCCCGAAACACGCAGCCAGCGCGCGTCGAACTGCAAGGTCGGCTGCAGGTAGAACGCGCCCATCTGTTGCGTGAAGCCAAGCCGTGCCGAGCCACCGAACTGAGCGGTCTTCTGCGTGTAGGTGACGCTGTTGCCGATCCCGGGCAGCATTTCCTCGTCCAGATAATCGCCGATCAGCGTTTCGCCGGGAATGAAGAACGCCGGATCGATATGGGTATCGCGCTCGCCCTTGAAGGAACCGGTGCCGCCGCCGAGCGCGAAGTCGATGAAGTAATTCTTGTCGGCGTACTTCGCCAGCGCATAGGCCTGCCAGGCCTCACCGGTGGTTTGTGACAGCGGTTCGCCGTTGGCGTCGATCTTGGAGTCGAATTCCGTACGGCCGATGGTGGCGCCCAGCGACCAGTTCTGGCCGACCTCGCCGATGCCGCCAAGCGACATGGTCTTCAGGACGTCGTCGCGGCTGGTGGTCCCGGCACCCGCGTCGCGACTGTATTCGGCCTGCGGACTGATCGTCGCCCAGATGCAGCGGCCGTCGGGGTTCTTGTAGGCCGGCACGCCGGTGCATTCGCGCGCCGTTTCCAACATGATATCGGCCTCGCGGTTGATCATGTCGAACGTATGCACCGCATAGTGCGGCGTCAGTCGCGTCAGCGCGGCACCCAGTTCCTGCTCGTTGGGCAGGAAGCGCAGCATGTTGATCAACCGGGCCATCGGGTTGTCCGGGGTCGAGGCCGCTTCGACGTCGTCGAGATACTGCGCCAATTGGAACACGCCCGGATCGGTGGTTCCGGAACCGGGATCCTGCGCCAGTTCGAGGAAGGTCGGATTGTCGGCGTAGAGAACGAGATCGGTGCCGTTATCCACCTTGAACTGGAAGTTGAAGCCCACCGCCGGATGCAGGGTTTTCGCGTCGATGCCGGAATCGGTCATCGCCGAGCCTTTGGCCACCACATATTCGGTGAACAGCTTGTCGATCGTGAGGAAGTTCAACGGAGCCTCGCCGTTGAAGTCGCCCGCGCCTGTCAGCGCCAGCGCATCGGTGATCTGGTTGTTGAGGTCCACGTCGGTGACGAAGTCGCCGGAGAGAACCTGCTTGAAGCCGCCGCCGACATCCACTTTCGCAACCACGCCGATGCCCTGGTTGGTATAGAGCCCATCATTGGTGAACAGCCCGCCGCCGAGATCGATGGTCTTGAGGCCGACCATCGAGGAATCGGCGAAATTGTGGAAGCTGTTGTTGCCGCCGCCGAGATCGATGTTGCCGATGACGCGTCCCAACGTGTCGGCCGCCTTGGAATTGTTGACATGGTCATCGCCCGATGTGCCGGTGATGGCGAGCGGACTGAAATCGTCCAGCAGCGATTCCAGGATCGCGTTTGTCGGCACCACCGGGCCGGGCGCCAGCAGGAAAGCCTGAAACGCCTGGAACTGCGCTGCCTGGATCTCGAAAGTCGGCGTCGCCCCCATCGCGTAGAGCAGGCTGTGGTTGGTCAGCGTGTTGTCGGCGCCGCCGACGAGCATCGCCGCGACACCGGTTCCGGCCCCACCGATCGTATATTGGCCATTGAGGTTGATGGTGATGTTGCCCTTGGCGCCCTTGGCCGTGCTCTCGCCATAGACAGCCACCGAATCCGCGCCTTGTGCGAACAGGCTGTCACCCGCCGTCAGGTCGACCGCATGGGCGTCGCCATTGCCTGTCGCGCTCTGCCCGAACATGGCATAGGCACTCGCGCCCTTCACCCAGACCCGGCTGTCGGTGCTGGCGGATGCCGCCGCGGCGTCGCCGACACCACCTTGCGAGCCCGCGGCCGACTGGCCCATGCCGAGCGAATCGGTGCCGCCGGCGCCACCGCCGCCACCAACCGCCTGGGCGACGATGCCGTGGCCACGGTCGCCATCGGTCTCGATCGCGCCTGACTGGATGATGGTCACCTTGCCGCCGGTGCCCTTGGTGCCGCCGGGCGTGTTGAAGCCGATGGCATTTGGCCCGCCGCCGTCGTCATCGGCGCCAAAGCGGCCGAAGCCCGCTCCGCCAATGCCGCCGCCGCCGCCCACTGATTGTGCGATGATGCCGATCGAATCCTTGCCGGTGGTGGTGATCGTGCCGGTGCGGATGACGGTGACGTCGCCGCCATCGCCGCCTTTGCCGCCGACACCACCAATGGCCAACGCGTTCGAACTCTTGCCCTTGGCGTCACCGCCATAGCCGCCACCGCCGCCGACCGATTGCGCGACCACGCCATGCGCGCGTTCGCCATGGGTGATGATGGCGCCGGAAACGGTGACATCCACTTGCCCGCCATTACCGCCATTGCCGCCGAAGCCGCCAAGCTGCAGGGCGACCGATTCATCGCCTGCCGTGTCTGCTGACACCACGCCGCCATAACCGCCGCCGCCGCCGATGGACTGGGCGAAGATGCCGAGCGCGCCATCCTTCCAGGTCTCGATGGCGCCGTCATTGTTGACGATGACATGGCCGCCATTGGAGCCGTCGCCGCTTGGCAACGAGGCCGCGCCGCCGATCGTCATGTCGGCCTTCGAGGCGTTGGCCGCGGCACCCGATGCGCCGCCACCACCACCGACCGACTGCGCAAAAATACCGTGCGAGAGGTAGCCCAGGGTGGTGATCTTGCCGTGGTTGTCGACCGTCACGTCACCCCCGCGGCTGCCTACTCCACCCAGGCCGCCGATTGCCAGGGACACAGACGTCTCGGCGCTGCCCGTCTCGGTCGAACCGGCACCGGCGGCACCGCCGCCGCCGCCAATCGACTGCGCGAAGATGCCATAGGAATTGTCGCCCTTGGTCAGAATCTCGCCCGTGTCGAAGTTCGTGACATGAACGAAATCGCTCTTGCCGCCGTCGCCACCGGCTCCGCCGAGGCTGAGCGTAATGGCCACATTGGAGTCCTTGGCCGAAGTGCCGGAAGCGCCGCCGACGCCGCCGCTGCCGCCGATCGACTGCGCCATGATGCCGTGCGAATAGGCCGCCTCGGTGTGGATGTAGCCGCTGTTTTCGACGACGATCTTGCCGCCGTCGCCGCCGACCTTGCCCGATCCGCCGAGCGAGAGGTTGACGCTGACTTCCGAGTCATCGGTCTTTCCGGTGCTCTCGCCGGCACCGCCGGCGCCACCGCCGCCACCCACGGACTGCGCGAAGATGCCGATCGAGCGCTCCTGCTTGGTCCAGATTTCGGCCGTCCCAAGATTGAAAACGTCGACCTCGAAGCCACTGCCGCCGCCGCCGCCCGCCCCGCCGAGCGCGCCGCCGATGGCATATTTGCCGAGAACGCCCGATGTCGCCGAACCGCCGACGCCACCACCGCCGCCGATGGAGTTGGCTGAGATGCCGTAGGAATCGGCGCCGTCTGTGACGATCAGGCTCCGGTTGGTGACCGACACGGTGCCGCCATTGCCGGCGCCGCCGGCGGCAAGGCCGATGGCCGCGCCGATGCCCACGGATGTCTCGCCCTCGCTGCCGCCACCGACGATCTCCTCGTCGGTCGAGGCCGCTCCGCCGCCGCCGCCGCCGCCGCCGACCGACATGGCTAGTATGCCTATCGAATTGAAACCCTGGGTCCGGATCACGCCGGAATTGTCGACATGCACGCCGGCACCGATGACATTGCCGCCGCCATCAAGGCGGAACATCGCCGCATCGTTTCCGGACCCGCCTTTGCCGCCGATGCCGACATTGACGGTGACGCTCGTCTCGCTGGTGCCGCCCAGATGGAATGCCTTGGCGTTGCTCGCGCCGCCCATGCCGCCGCCGCCGCCCAGCGACTCCGCGACGATGCCCGAGGAGAAATCGCCCGTGGTCGTCAGGTTGCCGCTGTTGATCACGTCGACCGCGCCGGAAGTATTGCCTGTGCCCCCGCCGCCGCCGACACCGACATTGACCGCGACGTTGACCCCCTCGCCGCCGCCGAGATCGGCGGTCGCGCCATTGGTCGAGCCGCCATTGCCGCCGCCGCCGCCGATCGACTGAGCCATGATGGCCGCGCTCATGTCGCCGGCGGTTTGCACCGTCAAGGCGTTGTGGACGAGCACGTCATCGCTGACATTGCCGTCGCCGCCACCGCCGCCGATGCTGACCGTCGCATTGATGGCGACATCGTTGCCGTAACCGCCGGCCGCCCCCCAGGAATCGCCGCCATTGCCACCACTGCCGGCGACCGATTGGGCAAGAATGCCGACCGCCTGATAGCCACTGGTGACGATGCTGCCGCCACCGTTCAGGCCAGTGTCGACCGTCACCAGGTCGCTTCTGCCGCCATCGCCGCCCCAGCCGCCAACCGTAACACCCAGGCTGACACTGGCGTCGGTGCTGACAGCACCGGTGATTGTGGTCGCCCGCCCGCCATTGCCGCCGCCGCCGCCGATCGACTGCGCGACGATGCCGCCCGACCCGACCGCATCGGTATCGGCAATGATGTTGCCGTCCGCCTTGACCGTAACCTTGCCGCCAGGGCCGCCGTCGCCGCCAGTGCCGCCAATCGACACACCCACGGCGGCGGAGAAATAAAGACCGCCGCTGAAGGCGCCGGAATAGGCATTGCCGCCATTGCCGCCGCTACCGCCGACTGACTGAGCAAGAATGCCCTTGGAGCCGGCTCCCGCCACGTGAATGTCGCCCTTGTGGGTGACCGTGACCTCCTTGCTTAGATTCGCGTCGCCGCCACCGCCGCCAAGCGCCACGCCGGCCGCGCCGAACGCGCCAACGGCAACGGCCCCGGTGCTGCCGCCATTGCCGCCGCCGCCGCCGACCGACTGCGCCAGTATGCCATTCGAGAGCGCGCCCTTGGTTGTGATGTTGGCGTTGTTGATAACCTCGACGACGCCACCCGCGCCGCCACCGCCGCCCGCGCCGCCGATGCCGACGGCGGCGAAAAGCCCGCCGGCCACGGCAAAGCCGCCGTCGCCGCCGGACCCACCGACCGACTGCGCGAAGATGCCGTTGGACAGGTCGCCACCCGTATCGATCTTGCCGGAGTTGTTGACAAACACCTTTTCGCTCGTGCCCGCCGAGGCGCCGGTACCGCCCAGCGAGAAGGACGGGCCGCCCAAGGTGACGCTGAAGCCGCCAGACCCCCCACCGCCGCCGATCGATTGTGCCAGGATACCGTGCGACTGGTAGCCCCCGGTGCTGAGCGCGGCCGCGTTGATGACGTCGACCGTGCTGGAAACGCCGCCGCCTGCGCCCTTTCCGCCGATGCCGATGTTGACGCCGGCACCGAGCGCGACGACGCCGCCACCATTGCCGCCGCCACCACCGATCGACTGTGCCACCATGGCCGAAGACCGCTCGCGTGTCGTGGTGACGGAGCCGCCATTGTCGGTGATCTTGACCGCACTGGCGTCGCCCGCAACGCCGCCGCTGCCGCCGATGCCGACAGACGCGGCCAAGCCGAGGCCACCGACGAAGCTGCCATTGCCGCCACCGCCGCCGATCGACTGGACAAGGATACCGATCGAATCGGCACCCGCGGTTTTGACGACGGAATTGTCCGTAAAGAAGCTGGCGGCCATGCCTTTGCCGCCGCCCGCGCCGCTGCCGCCCACGCCGACATTCACGCCCAGGCTGCCGCTGATCACCGCGCCGGCATTGCCGCCGCCGCCGCCAATGGACTGCACGATGATGCCGGCCGACCGATCGTTGGACGTTGTCACGCTGCCATTGGAACGCGCATCGACAACGCCGCCATCGCCGGCGGCGCCGCCACTGCCGCCAACGCCCACGGAAACGATGGCCGAGACGGCGATCGAAAAGCCGCCATTGCCGCCGCCGCCGCCAACCGACTGCACGATGATGCCGGCCGAATCCGCGCCATGCGTCGTCACATCGGACTGGGTGCCGTTGAAGGTGACCGCATCGCCGGTGCCGCCGCCGGCGCCTTTCCTGCCGATGCCGACACTGACGCCGGCGCTGCCTGCGACGCTGCCGCCGCCATTGCCGCCACCGCCGCCGATCGACTGCGCGATGATGCCGGCGGAGCGATCCTGGAATGTTTCGACGCTGCCGCCGGTCGTCATGTTGACCGTGCCGCCCTTGCCGCCCGGGCCGCCTTCGCCTCCGACGCCGACCGAGATAAGCGCGGAGATCGACAACGCAAACCCGCCATTGCCGCCGCCGCCACCCACCGACTGGGTCAGGATGCCGGTCGAGTCGGTGCCATGCGTCGTCACATGCGAGGTGCCGACATTGTAGATGACGTTACCGCCGGCGCCGCCCGCGCCACCCTTGCCGCCAATCGAGGCCGAAACCGCTCCGCTGACCGTATAGCTGCCGCCGCCATTGCCGCCGCCGCCGCCCACCGATTGCGTCAGTATGCCGATGGCAGAGATTCCGCTCGTCTCGACCGTTGGACCGCCGGCGGCCTGCTGGACGTTGACGTCGCCGCCATTGCTGGCCGCACCGCCGGAACCGCCGACGCCGACCGCGACCACGGGGCCGCCGGCGATGGCGAAACCGCCATTGCCGCCACCACCGCCGATCGACTGGATGACGATGCCGATCGCGCCGTCGCCGCTGCCATCGGCGCCGGTCTTGATCGAGCCCCCGAGATTGCCGAAGACACTGCCGCCCTTGCCGCCGCCGCCGCCGGATCCGCCGAGTGCGATCGATCCGATCGCGCCGCCGCCGTCGCCGCCACCACCGCCGACCGATTCAACCAGCATGCCGATGGCGCCGACGCCGTTGGTGGTGATGGAACCCGTGTTGGTGCCGGTCGCTGTGCCGCCATTGTTTCCGTCTTGGCCCGAGCCGCCGCCGCCGAAGAAGCCGAAGGCTCCGCCGCCATCTCCGCCACCGCCGCCGACGGACTGGATGACCATACCGCTGGCGAAGTCGCCCATCGTGGTGATGTTTCCGGAATTCTTGCCATCCGCCAAGCCGCCGACGGTCGGCACGCCGCCATTGCCACCGCCACCGTTGATAATTCCGGTTCCCTGCGCTCCGTCGCCGCCGGAGCCACCGGCCGAGCGAACCAGG
This sequence comes from Mesorhizobium sp. M8A.F.Ca.ET.218.01.1.1, assembly GCF_004791165.1. Classification (GTDB taxonomy): domain Bacteria; phylum Pseudomonadota; class Alphaproteobacteria; order Rhizobiales; family Rhizobiaceae; genus Mesorhizobium. The sequence continues at coordinate 355,798 of NZ_SRUZ01000006.1, forward strand.
ATGCCCTTTGAAAAGGTACCTTGCGTGTGAATGTCGCCTGCATTGTCCGCCGACGCCGAGCCACCATTGCCGCCGGAACCGCCATCACCACCTTTGCCGGATCCGATGCCGCCGACGGCGGTGCCGCCATTGCCGCCATTGCCGCCACTGGCGTTGACGGTGATACCGTTCGCCAGGTCCGCTGTCGTTGTGATGTTGCTGGTCGATGTGGTCGTCACGGTCGCGGTGCCGCCGTCGCCGCCTCTGCCACCGGTACCACCGTTGATCAGCAGCAGATGGAAGGCAAATCCACCATCGCCGCCATCGCCGCCACTTGCATTTGCACTGATGCCGCTCGCGGAGGCGCCACTGGTCTGCAACTGGGCCGTATTCGTGATATCGACGACGCCACCCTTGGCCCCATTACCGCCATTGCCGCCATCGACCTCGAAGAAGGGAGGGACAATGGTTGGCTCGACGGTCGAGCCGCCATTGCCGCCTCTGCCGCCAACGGCGCTGCCGACAAAGGCGCTGCCGACGCTCGATTGCGGATCATTATTTGTGTAGTTGACCGGTCCGGTGGGAGGATGGCCGTCATCCGCATCGGCATCGCCGATCACATTTGCGCCGTTGTCTCCGGGCGCACCGTCGTGATTGATCACGACCTGCGCATGGACTGGGCTTGTGTGCAGAAGGGCAAAACCGCTCAGAGCCGTGGCACCAAGCAACAGGGTCAGCCGCGCTGCCATGACTGCCAGACGAGGGTTTCCGGCCACCGGAGATTCTGCAACCCGGGGAAGTCGGCTCCCCGCCAGGAGCGGCATACAGGAGCGGCGTCCGACCGCTTCGCCGTCAAAATCCGCGCACTCAAAATCCGCGCACTCAAAAGAGCGCCTTGAGAACAACGCCATGCACTTAGCCCCCTTAGAGCAGGCGCTCCCAATCCCTCCTTGAGTTAGGCGCCCCCGCCACGGTCAGTCCACGCAATAAAATGCCGGCACTTTGCAATAAGGTTCAATGCATTGAGGCCAGCAGTCCGCAGTCCCGCTTGTGAAGTACTGGCTCAATTAGAATACATAAACTTGCGCCAGAAGGAACCGAAAACTTACGTAAGGGACACTGACCAAAGCCATCTGCTTTTCATAGTCGTCATATGACGGCAATCTGCGTCCCGGGACTAGGTGGCAGTCAGTACTCGGGTGCGGTTGGTGTGAGGGCGATCACCATTCTCGCCATGGCATCGCCGGACAAACACCCTATATATCCGGCGTGATGAGATTTTTTGTAGGAATTGCCGGATGCACATGCGTCGTTCATCGATGATTCTCGCATTGGCGATGCTGGCCGGAGCGGGGCCGGCCGGCTTTGCATCGCCCGCTTCGGCACAGGTGCTCAATCCCGCGGCCAGAAACAATGTGATCATCCAGCAGAATGATCTGCAGGCCTTGCAGAACCAAGTTCAGCGGCAGCAATTTCAGCAGCAGCAACAGCAGTATCGTGCCCAGGATCGCGTCATCGTCCAGCAGCCGCCGCCTGTCGTTCCGCAGGTCAGGCCGAGCTGCCAGACGCAGATAATCGGCAACACCGCCGTCAGCACCTGCCGCTGACAGACGGCACCTTCTTTTATTTAGCCGACTTACATGATAGGGCACTTTGGGTGCCCCCGCGGTCGTTTGGATTTTGCAAAGGCATCGCATCACGCTAAGGGGCATTGCAGCGACTGGATTGTTAAGATGGCAGCCACCAAGAAAAAGGCCGTACGCCAGGCCAAGAAAGGCGAAAGGATCCGCCAAGTGGCGGCGATTCCCTTTCGGCTGAACGCGCGCGGAGACATCGAGGTGATGCTGGTCACGTCGAGAACGACGAGACGCTTCATCGTGCCCAAGGGGTGGCCGATGAAAGGCAAGAGCGGGCGCAAGGCAGCCACTATCGAGGCGCTGGAGGAAGCCGGCGTGCGTGGCAAGACGCTGAAGCGGCCGGCGGGCACCTATTCCTACTGGAAACGCCTGGCCAACCGCTTTGTCCGCGTCGACGTCATCGTGTTTCTGCTGGAAGTGACGGAAGAGCTCGCCGACTGGCAGGAAGCCAAACGGCGGCAGCGGGCATGGCTGGCGCCGGCCGACGCCGCGATGCTCATCGACGAGCCCGATCTCTCGACGCTGGTGAGCACCTTGACGCTGCCCGAGCCCACGACGCTCGTGCGGCCATAAGCCTCAATTCTCGATGCCCTCGTCCCCAGGAACCGGCCGCGCCGGCGGGCCACTATAGGCCCACAGCCATTCGCGCGGCAGCGGCCCCTTGTTCCGCTCGGCCTGCTGCGATTGCTCCCAGGCATGCGCCAGGATGCCGACAGACCGCGACAGCACGAAGAGGCCACGCGTCAGCGGCGGCGGAAAGCCGAGTTCGCCGTAGATGACGGCGGTGGCGCCATCGATGTTGAGCGGGATTTTTTTGCCCTTGCGCCGCGCGACATCGGCCTCGACCGCCTCGGCGATGTCGGCGTACCGTCCATTGACGACGCCATGCGCGGCAAAATCTCTGACCAGTTCCAGCAGGCGCGGCGCGCGTGGATCGACAGGATGGAAGCGATGGCCAAGCCCCGGCACGTAGCCCTCTTCCTCCGCGAAGAACCGGTCGAGGCGTGCCGAGACCGCCTTGTTGAGGGCAATGCCGCCCTCGAGCGCCACGGCAATATCGCCATAGATGGAAAGCGCCTGCTCGCCGGCTCCGCCATGCACGTCGCCAAGCACATTGATGGCAGAGGCCATGGCGCTGTTGATGCCGACGCCGCAGGTTGCCGCCATGCGGGCGATGGCGATCGACGGCGCCTGCGGCCCGTGGTCGACGGCCGCCCCCAAAGCGATGCCGAGCAGTGCCGCCTGGTCCTCGCTGGGCAGTTCGCCACGCAGCATCAGCCAGATCATCGCGGGGAAGCTGACACGGCCGATCAGGTCCTGGATCTCGTAGCCGCGCAGCCGGATCATGCCGGGGCTCATCTCGATGATGCCGGTCCGCCACCATTCCTCGCCGCGCTCGCGGCCTGTTTTCTTCTCCACGCCGCTCATGCCCTGGCCTTTGCCTTGGCGCGCGGTGGCAGGCCGGCGAACACCTCGTCCATGTGCTCGCCCAGCACCGGCGGCGGCCGTGTCGGCAACGGTGCCGTGCCGTCGACCATGAACCCGCCGCGCAGGACGGTGAGTGGCCCGTCCATGCCGGCCACATCCTCGAAACGAGCCGTCACCTGGCGCTCGAGCACTTGTGGTTCGGTTAGCACTTGCGGGATCGTCAGGACCCTGCCCGCCGGCACGCCGGCTCGATTGAGCGCCTCTTCCCAAACCGCCGCCGGAGCGCTTGCCAGAGCGTCCTCGATCTCGACCTTGAGCGCCGCGCGGTTCTTCTTGCGCGTCTCGCGCTCGGCAAAGCGTGGGTCCGATGCCAGTTCCGGCCGTCCGATCAGCCGGCACAGCGTCACGAACTGCTCCTGCTTGTTGGCGGCGATGTTGATGAGCCCGTCGCCGGTGCGGAAGGCGCCGGAGGGAGCCGCGGTCATATTCTCATTGCCCATCGGCTTGGGATCGACCCCTGCCGTCAGATAGTTGGAGACAGGCCAGCCAAGTGCCGAAAGCGTACATTCGAGCATCGACACGTCGAGGAACGCGCCCTCGCCCGATGTCTTCTGCCGGACCAGTGCGGCGGCGATGGAGAACGCCCCGACCAACCCTCCCAGCGTGTCGGCAACGGGATAACCGACGCGCAGCGGCGCGGTTTCCGGCGTGCCGGTTATGCTCATGATCCCGGAAAGGCCCTGGACGATCTGGTCATAGGCGGGGTTGTCGCGCATCGGCCCGCTCTGTCCGAAACCCGATATCGCGCAATAGACGAGGCCGGGCCGCACAGCCTTCAACACATCGTAGCCGAGGCCGAGGCGCTTCATCACGCCGGGGCGAAAATTCTCGACCAGCGCGTCGGCGCTGGCGACCAGGTCGAGGAAGCGCTCGCGATCCGCCTCTTGCTTGAGGTCGAGCATGACGGACCGTTTGCCGGCGTTCTGCGCCAGGAACGACGCGCCCATGCCGGCGCCGTTGAGCTTTGGCGAACCGCCGAGCTGGCGCGCCAGGTCGCCGCCTTGCGGCCCTTCGACCTTGATCACGTCGGCTCCCAGCAAGGCCAGCTGATAGGCGCAGTAAGGCCCGGCGAGCACATTGGTGAGGTCGAGGACGCGGATACCGGAAAGCAGGTCTGTCATATCTTTTCAAATCGCTCAGGCATCGCCCGGCACATGTTCGGGCCCGCGCCGGCGCCGGTGCTCGATGAAGGCCCAGACATGCGGCCCGACAAGGCCGATGAAGGCGAGCGTCAGCAAGGTCAGCGACAGCGGATGCTTGTAGAACACCGACCAGTCGCCGTTCGATATGGTCATCGCGCGGCGGAACTGGGTTTCGGCGAGCGGCCCCAGGATCATGCCGATGATGACGGGCGCGGTCGGGAAATCGAAGCGCCGCATCAGGAAGCCCGCGGCCCCCAGGAGATAGAGGATGACGAGATCGATCGGCGACTGCGAGATGCCATAGGTGCCGACAGTGGCGAACACCAGAATCCCCGCATAAAGCTGCGGTGCCGGGATTTTCAGCAGCCGCACCCACAGCCCGATCAGCGGCAAATTGAGGATGACCAGGATGACGTTGGCGATGAACAGGCTGGCGATCAGGCCCCAGACAAGGTCGGCCTGTGTCGTCAGGAGCAACGGCCCGGGATTGATGCCGTAGCTCTGGAAGGCCGACAGCATGATCGCCGCCGTCGCCGAGGTCGGCAGACCGAGCGTCAGCATCGGCACCAGCACGCCTGCCGCGGACGCGTTGTTGGCGGCCTCGGGCCCGGCAACGCCTTCGATGGCGCCGACCGTTCCGAATTCCTCCTTGTGCTTCGACAGTTTCTTTTCGATCGCATAGGACAGGAAGGTCGGGATCTCTGCGCCGCCAGCCGGCATGGCGCCGATCGGAAAGCCGATCGCGGCGCCGCGCAGCCAGGCTTTCCACGAACGCCCCCATTCGGCCGCCGTCATGTAGAGCGAGCCTTTCAGCGGCACGATCTCGTCCTTGCCGGCATAGCGGCGCGAGGCCATGTAAAGTGTCTCGCCAACCGCGAACAGGCCGACGGCGGCGATGATGACGTCGACGCCGTCGAGCAGTTCGGTCATGCCGAAGGTGAAGCGCGGCTGGCCCGTCTGCAGATCGACGCCGATCATGCCGATTACGAAGCCGGCAAACAGGCTGGTCAAACCCCGCACCGACGATGAACCAAGCACCGCCGAAACGGTGATGAAGGCCAGCACCATCAGCGAGAAATATTCGGCCGGGCCGAAGGCCAGCGCGAACTTGACCACGACAGGCGCCAGGAAGGCGACGCCCAGCGTGCCGAGCGTGCCGGCGACGAAGGAGCCGATCGCCGAGGTGGCGAGCGCGGCGCCCCCGCGGCCGGAGCGGGCCATCTTGTTGCCTTCCAGCGCGGTGACGATGGTTGCGCTCTCGCCTGGCGTGTTGAGCAGGATCGACGTCGTCGAGCCGCCATACATGGCGCCGTAATAGATGCCGGCGAACAGGATGAAGGACGCCTCCGGCGCCACCTGGTAGGTGATCGGCAAGAGGAGCGCGATGGTCAGTGCCGGCCCGAGGCCAGGCAACACGCCGATGGCCGTGCCGAGCGTGGTGCCGAGCAGGCACCACAAAAGATTGGTCGGCGAGAATGCGACCGCAAAACCGTGTGCGAGATGGCCGAGCGTTTCCACGGTCTCAGCCTCCCAGCGTGCTGGTGAAGGCGTCGATCACCGTATTCAACTGGTTCTCGATGAAGCCGGCGCCGATGTTGACGCCGAGCGCCTTGGCGAAGCCGAAATAAGCCGCCAGCGCCAGCACCAGCCCGGTAAGTACATCGCGCAGCGTGTGCCTGCTGCCGAAGCCGTAACAGACCAGAACGAACATGATGACCGATGCGGCGGTGAAGCCAAGCGGCTGGATGAGCACCAGATTGGCCAGAAGACCGATGACGACGAAGCCCATCGCCTTCCAGTCGGTCGAAGTTTCCTTTTCCTCCTCCGGCTGCCAGCCGCCGCGAAGTGCGGCGAGGATGAGCAGCAGGGAGAGCACCACGAGGCCGACCATGGTGAGATAGGGAAAGACAGTCGGACCGACCTTGGAATAGAGCGGCGACACCGGGATCGCCAGCGTCTGCCAGGCGACAGCCCCGGCGCAGGCCAGAAGGCCGATGCCGATCGACAATTCCGGTACGGCAAGGCGTGGGGGCGCCGCCGGCTGGTTGATGGTGCTCATGAACGTCCTCCCCGTTATGGCCGAGACCGGCGGCAGCCCGCAGCCAGCCTGCACCGTACCTTCACCTTTAGACCGATCGCCTCCCTACGGTCGGCTGCGATTGAAAAATGAGGGGCGGAGCGAGCCGCCCCTTGGGGAAAAATCAGGCGAGACCGAGATCCTTGAGGATGGCCTCGATGCGAGCCGAATCCTCGGCGACGAATTTCGCATAATCGTCGCCGGTGAGCAGGATGGACGTCCAGTTGCGGTTCTTGCATTCGCTCGCCCATGCATCGCTCTTGGCCATGGTCTCGACCAGCGTGATCATCGCCGCCTTGTCGGCATCGGAAACGCCGGGTGGCGCGAAGACGCCGCGCCAGTTGAACAGTTCCACATCAATGCCGGCTTCCTTCAGCGTCGGCGCGTCGATGCCGTCCTGGCGCTTGTCGGCCGAAATGGCGAGCAGCCTGAGCGCGCCGGCCTTGACCTGCTCGGAGAACTCGCCGAAGCCGGAAATGCCGGCCGCGACCTGGTTACCGAGCAACGCCGACAAGGCCTCGCCGCCGCCCGCGAACGGCACGTAGGAAAGGCTGGGGGCCGGAACGCCGACCGTCTTGGCGATCAGGCCGAACAGGATGTGGTCTGAGCCTCCGGCGGAACCGCCCGCGACTGGAACCTTCGTCGGATCGGCCTTGAGAGCCGCGACGAAATCGGCGGCCGTCTTGAACGGCGAGTCCGCCGGCACCACCAGCGCCTCGAACTCACCGGTGAGACGGGCGATGGGGGTAACTTGGGTCAGGTTGTTGGCTGCCTTGTTGGCGATGATGGCACCCACCATGACCATGCCCGCGACCATCAGCGAATTGCCCTTGCCGCCCCACTGATTGATGAACTGCGGCAGCCCGACCGTGCCGCCGGCGCCCCCGACATTGGTGATCTGCGAGCCCGAGATGAGCTTCTCGCTGCGCAGCACCTGGTCCATCGTGCGCGCCGTCTGGTCCCAGCCGCCGCCGGGTGCCGCCGGCACGAAGACCTGGATTTGCGGTGCACCTTCTGCGAAGGCGGGTGAGAAATGCGATGCCACCAGCCCGGCCGCGCCTGCCGCCGCCGTACTCATCAAAAATCTGCGTCTGTTCAGCATGGGATTCCTCCAGATCACGACACCTCCTCCGGTGCCTGCCAAAACGCGCCTGTTCACAGACCCGTGATCGAGTTCAAGCAGATTTTACCTCGTTCCGTCAACAGGAACGATATTCTGCTGGACAGAACGCTCCAGCGGCGCGACAGAGTGGTTCCGCTCGGGCTTCTCCGATTTGGAACCGCAATGGACTTACCAGCCAACTCAGCCGATGTGGAAATCCGCCGAGCGTCCGCCGACGGTGTTGCCGCACTCGATCGGGCGATCGCCATCCTCGATGCTTTCACCACGGTCGACCGCTCGCTTAGCCTGGCTGAAATCGCGGGGCGCACCGGCCTCTACAAAAGCACGATCCTGCGGCTCGCCAATTCGCTGTTGCGCGGCCACCTGCTCGAGCGCCTCGACGATGGGCGCTACCGTGTCGGGCCCGCCGCCTTTCGGCTGGGCGCGCTTTACCAGCGCTCGGTCGTGGCGGTCGACATACTGTTGCCGATCATGCGCGAGCTCTCAGAACGAAGCTGGGAGAGCGTTGCCTTCTACGTCCGCTCGGGAGACGTGCGCACCTGTCTCTATCGGGTCGAATCCAAGCATCCGATCCGCTACACGATACGCGAAGGCGACGTATTGCCTCTGCTGGCCGGCTCCGGCGGCCGCGTGCTGGCAGCGTTTTCCGGCCAGCAGGGCGAACCCTACGAAACCATCCGCAAAACCTACAACTGTCTCGCCGTGGGCGATCGCGACCCCGAGACTGCTGGCGTGTCGGCGCCGGTTTTCGGGCCGGGACATGTGCTGCTTGGCGCGTTGACGCTGGCTGGTCCAAGCACGCGCGTCGACGCAGCCTTCCTGCAGCGCATGAAACGTCCGCTGCTCGAGGCGGCGGCTCGTGCCACCCGTGCCTTCGGTGAGGATGCCTCCATGCTGGAGCAGGCGAGCCTAGCGGCGGACGCTCTGCCGTAGCCGCGCGGCTACGGCCGGAAGAGGGCCGCCAGGTTTCGAATACAAACTGATTCAACTTGAAGCTGTTACTTGACGCAGCGTAATATTCGGTCATTCCCGGCAGCCGGAAACTATTTATTTGCTGTTAAGCCCCTCATGATACCCGGATTGGTGTCGCCATCTGAGCGACATGAGGGAGCAACATCGTCTCAACCGGCGGATGAAACAGCCGGACGGACGCGCTGACAGGATCATGGCACGTCCATGAATTCGATGAAGCTGTCATCGATCGACGCAAGCCCCCGCCTTCTCGGGCTTGTGTGGCCGTTCGTCGCCGTCGTTCTCATTCAGGCGCTGGTCGCCAGCCTGAGCCTCTATACGCTTTCGGCGGTTCGCGCCTATGTCGGCGGCGAAAGCCAGTGGTCCAAGGGGCAAAAGCACGCCATCTATTTCCTCAGCCTCTACGCCGATACCGGCAATGAGGAATTCTTCAGCGAGTATCGTGCCGCGATCGCCGTTCCACTGGCCGATCGCTCGGCCCGTCTGGCCCTCGAGCAGTCCGAGCCCGACACCCAGGCTGCACGCGCGGGCTTTCTGCACGGCAGGAACCACCCGGACGACGTTGCGGGGATGATCTGGCTGTTCCAGAATTTCCGTAGCTTCAGCTATCTCGACGCCGCCGTGCGGCACTGGACGGCGGCCGATGTCATGATCCTCGCCATCCGGCAGCTCGGCGACGAGATGCACGACAAACTGAGCAAGGCCCCGGCATCCCTGGCCCAGATCAGCGCCTGGAAGACGCAAATCCATCAACTCGATCGAGAGATCAGCCCGCTCTCCAAGGCCTTCTCGGACAGCCTCGGCGAAGGATCGCGCTTCATCAAGATGCTGCTCACCTTTGCCAATCTCGTCACCGCCGCCTTGCTGATACTGCTCGCCGTCTGGCGCACCCGCAAACTTCTGGCGCAGCGCCAGGCCTTCCAGCTGGCGCTCAACGCCGAGCGCGAGCGCGCCCAGGTCACGCTGGCTTCGATCGGCCAGGCCGTCATCAGCACCGGCCCCGATGGGCGGCTGGACTACATGAACGCGGTTGCCGAGAAATTGCTGGCATGCCCGTTCGGCTCCGCCAGAGGCAAGCCGTTGGCGTCGCTGTTTCGGCTGGTGGACAAGGACACCAGCGTCGAAGAGCCTCAATTGATCGAACGCCTGCTGGCCGGCGAGCCACGCCGCTCCAGCGCCCGTCCGCAATTGCTGCAGCGGCCGGACGGCTCCGTTGTTCCGGTCGCGCTGACCGGCGCGCCGCTGCTCGTTTCCGGTGGGATCGTCGGCGCCGTGCTGGCCTTCCACGACATGACCCGGGAAGAGGATTATATCGAGCGGCTTTCCTGGCAGGCTTCGCATGACGCGCTGACCGGGCTCGCCAACCGGCGTGATTTCGAAAGCCGGCTGGAACGGACGATCGTCGAATTGCAGGACGGGGCCCGCCAGCATGCGCTGATGTATCTCGATCTCGACCAGTTCAAGCTGGTCAACGATACGTGCGGCCATGCCGCTGGCGACCAGTTGCTGCGCCAGATCTCCTCGCTGCTGATCAACGAGCTGGGGCCGGGCGACGTGCTGGCCCGGTTGGGCGGGGATGAATTCGGCGTGCTGCTGATCGATTGCGAGGCGGACAATGCGGCCGACATCGCCGAACGGCTGCGCGCCGCCGTGCAGGAGCTGCATTTCGCCTGGGATGGCCGGCCTTTCAACACCAGCGTCAGTGTCGGCATGGTGCAGATCGCCAATACGCATGTGACGATCGAGGAGGCACTGCGTGCCGCCGACGTCGCCTGTTACATGGCCAAGGAGAAAGGCCGCAACCGCGTCCAGATCCATAGCGACGGCGACGTCGCCTTGCGCGAGCGCTTCGGCGAGATGGCCTGGGTGCAGCGCCTGCACGCCGCGCTCGAAGAAGATCGCTTCAGGCTTCATGCCCAGGAAATCTGGCCGCTCAACGACGACGTCGCCGAGGCTGGAGCGCATATCGAGATTCTCTTGCGGCTGACCGATGAAGACGGCGGCTTCGTTACCCCGCAGAGCTTCATTCCCGCCGCCGAGCGCTACGGCCTGATGCCGTCGATCGACCGTTGGGTGGTGCGCAATACATTCCGCATCCTGGCGGCGCGGCAAGCCGATCAGCGCATGCCGCCGATTGCCACATGCGCCATCAATCTTTCCGGAGCGACGTTCGGCGACGAGACGTTTCTCGGCTTCCTGCGCGAGCAGTTCCTCGTCCATGGCATTTCGCCGGCCATGATCTGCCTGGAGATCACCGAAACCAGCGCCATCGCCAATCTTACCAGTGCCATGCGCTTCATGGCCGACCTGCGCGGGTTGGGCTGCCGTTTCGCGCTCGACGATTTCGGCTCCGGCATGTCGTCCTTCGCCTATCTGAAGCACCTGCCGGTCGACTACCTCAAGATCGACGGCAGCTTCGTCAAGGACATGCTGGATGACCGCATCGACCGCGCCATGGTCGAGATGATCCACCATATCGGCAAGGTCATGGGCAAGCACACCATCGCCGAATTCGTCGAAAGCGACGACATCGCCGCCGCTCTGAAGACCATCGGCGTCGACTATGCCCAGGGCTACGGGATCGCCAGACCGACGCCGTTCGATGCCTCGACGGTGCTGCTGGGCCGGAGCGTCACGCCGGTCGCGCCGAGCGCCGATCCATGGGCCGACCTTGCTCGGAAACTGGGTCGCAAGGCCGGCTAAACGATCAGTTCAGTTTCACCAGAACCACCCGGCGGTTCTTGGCACGGCCCGCCTCGTCATCATTGCTGGCGACGGGCGCCATCATGCCGGCGCCGGCGGCGGTCAGCCGCTTGCCGTCGATGCCATATTTCGACACCAGCACCTTCTTGACCGCTTGCGCACGCCGCGACGACAGATCGATATTATAGTCGAAGGCGCCCTGATTGTCGGTGTGACCGACGACGATGACCGCCATATCGGGTTCGTTTGCCAGCAGCGTTGAAATCTCCTTAAGCGTTGGTTCCGATTCCGGCTTGATGACCGCCTTGCCGGTGTCGAAGAAGATGCCGTAGAGGGAAATGCTGCCGGTGGCGGAAATCGAATCCGCCATCTTGGCCGCCTCGACGACCACCATTTTCTTGTCGCGCGCCTTGGGTTCCAGCACCTGCACAACGGCAACGGTGCGGCCGTTGAGTTCCTTGCAGTAGAGATCGTCGGTCAACGAATAGGTCTGTACCGTGATATAGGCCCGCCGCCGTCCTGTGGCACCTTGGCCGAGAAATAGCGCTGGTCGTTGATGCCGGAAGCCAACGCGCAAGCGCCATTGGAGAATGCCGCGTCCTTGAGATCGCTTTCGTGGAAGGAATACATCGTCAGGCTCATGTCGCCGCCGCCGCCGCTCGACGAGCGGTCGGCAGCGCCGCCACATTCCTCCTTCTTGCATTCGAACAGGACTTCGCCGCCTGCTGCCTTGATCACATCCTGATAATTGCGCAGCACCTCGAGCGGCGAGCGCTCGGCCGGCAGCACATAGGCGATACGGGTCAGGGCACCCTCCACCTCGGCCTTCTTGTCCGGCGCGAAAACGCGATTGTTCATGGCGTCGCGCGCGTCCGGATCTGCGCTTGGCTTCAGGGGCGACAGCGGTACGCTGAAGTCGGTAAAGGCAAGCTTTGCGTAGGACACGATGAAAGAGCCTTCGTAGCGCTTGGCCAGTTGATTGTCGGCGGCGCCCCCGATATCGGCGGTCGGCACCGTCGCGTCGGCTGCCGCGAGCCGCACTGTCAGCGCGAGAACAAGCCCCGCCCAGAAAAACCTCATGATTGTCGACTTTAATGCATGCATCGATCGATCCCCTCGCTTGATGATCGATGCTAGCAGAGCGGGTATGTCCAGTCGATGACGCCACTCAGGGCAGCCGCTCCAGCAGGATGGTCGGCGCATCGTGATAGAGGGTCTGCGTCAGCTCGGTATAGCCGCACTTCCTGGCGACGTTCAACGAGGCCGTATTTTCGGGATCGATGATGCAGACGGTTCTGGCACGTCCGAACGTCTCGTCGCCCCAGCCATGCACACGGCTGACGATCTCCGTGGCAAGGCCAGCGCCATGCGCGGCCGGAGCGAGCGCCCACCCCGCCTCGGGGATGCCTTCGATCGACGGCTCCATGTCGCGCTTCAGATCGTGGAACCCGGCCTCCCCGACGAAGCGGCCAGTCGCTTTCTCCTCGATGGCCCAGAACCCATAGCCCAACAGCGACCACAGGCCGGCGTGACGCAGGAAGCGCATCCAGCTTTCCTCACGCGTACGCGGCTTGCCGCCGATGAAACGGGTGACGACCGGATCGGCCCACATCGTGGCATAGGCATCGAAGTCGCCGAGCTGGTGTGGCCGCAGGATGGTTCGTGGCGTCTCGATGACGGGGGCGACAGTCGCTTGCGTCGGATTCATTGGATTTGCCTCGCGTTACGGCCTGCGGGTTAGCAAATCGACGGCGCCGTGCAAGAGCCAGGGAACCCAGGGACCGTCATCCAGGACGAAAGCGCGACGTCCGGCTGCCTTCACGACATCCGGGCAGCGCTTTGGGATTTTTGCGCGGCGGTGTTATTTTCGACGCGGGCTGATTCAGCAGCCCAAATTTTGAGGCGCCCAGTGCCGCCGATCCGAGGGAAACGAGCATGGACACCACCGACCTCGTGCTCGCCATCATCCACCATCTGCTGGTGTTCTCGCTGGCGGGGATCATCGGCGCCGAATTCGTGCTGATCCGTGGCGACCTGCCCGCCGCGACGCTCAAGCGGCTCGCCGGCATCGACCGCCACTACGGCATCATCGCCGCGCTCATCATCATCGTCGGCATCGGCCGTGTCGTCTGGGGGCTCAAGGGCTGGGAGTTCTACGTCCACAATTTGGTGTTCTGGGCCAAGATGGCGGCGTTCGGCATCGTCGGCCTGCTGTCGATCGTCCCGACGGTGCGTTTCATTTCCTGGAGCCGGCAGGCGAGTACCAATCCTTCCTTCGCCGTGCCTGTCGGCGAACTGGCCTCGGTGAAGACCTATATCCGCGCCGAGGCGTTCGTCTTCCTGCTGATCCCGGTCTTCGCGGCGGCGATGGCGCGTGGCTACGGCTACTGATCGTCGGCGGAAACCGTTTCAAGTGGAGCGATCGGCACCAGGGGTGCCGGAATGCTGGTCGTCTTCACCTCCGCCTTGCAGATATCGGCGATGACGCAGGCCGGACAATCCGGCTTGCGCGCCTTGCAGACATAGCGGCCATGCAGGATCAGCCAGTGATGGGCGTGGCGCATATATTCGTCCGGGATGATCCTCAACAATCCCTGCTCGACCTGTTCTGGGGTCTTGCCGGGCGCCAGGCCAAGCCGGTTGCCGATGCGCAGGATGTGCGTGTCGACCGCCATCGTATGTTGGCCGAAGGCCATGTTGAGCACGACATTGGCGGTCTTGCGCCCGACACCGGGCAGCTTGACCAGCTCATCGCGGTCGTCAGGCACCTCGCCGCCATGGTCGCGGATCAGCGCCTCCGACAGGGCGATGACGTTCTTGGCCTTGTTGCGCCAGAGACCGATGGTCCTGATAAAGTCGCCGACCCTGGCTTCACCGAGCGCCAGCATCTTTTGTGGCGTATCGGCAACCTTGAACAAGGCACGCGTCGCCTTGTTGACGCCCGCATCGGTCGCTTGCGCCGAAAGCACCACGGCCACCAGCAGCGTGAAGGCATTGACATGTTCGAGCTCGCCCTTGGGCTCAGGCCGCTGCACTGAAAAGCGCCTGAATATCTCGCGCACTTCCGTCGGGCTATAAATCGATCTGGACCGCGCGGGCCTGGGGCGCGGTTTGGCGTTCGCGCCGTCGCGCCGTCCGGGCAACAGTTCACTTTTGGGCAGGGACGAATCTTTGGACTTGGGGCGCGCCATTTCCCTCCTATAATAGTCTGTCATGAGCGACACAAACGCCTCGTTTCAGGCTGATGAGCCCTTCTTTCATGCATTGCTGACCCCACACCGGTCGCTGGGCAGGACGGGCTTCCTGATCCTGATGGGCGCCCTGACGTTCGGCTGGCTGGTGACGGGCGCGTTCTTCCTGTCCCGCGGCGCCTGGCCGGTGTTCGGCTTCTTCGGCCTCGACGTGATCGCCGTTTACATCGCCTTCCGCGTCAACTATCGGGCCGCCCGCGCCCGCGAGGAAGTGTCGGTCTCGCGAACCAGCCTCGATATCCGCAAGACGGCCCCCTCGGGAAAGTCGGAAGCGCACCGCTTCAATCCGTTTTGGGCTCGGTTTTTGATCGCCCGGCACGCCGAGATCGGCATCACCAGAATGACCGTGGAAGCACAGGGCCAGAACGTGCCGATCGGCGGCTTCCTCGATCCCGATTCCCGCGAGAGCTTCGCCACCGCCTTCGCGCGCGCTCTGGCGACCGCCAAGGCGCGCTAAGCAATTCCCAGAAAAGTGTGAAGCGGTTTTCCGTCCGCAATTGCGGCAAACAATGTGCTTCAGAAGCGATACCGCAGCAGCCTGCCGACCTTGCGCAGCGCCGGAATGTGTTTCCAAAGGCGGACGAACAGCTTGGCGGACCAGCCCATGCGGGCAGCGTGCTCGGGCTTGTAGGCCGAAATATCCTCGATGAACCGCAGCTTCGGAACCGCTAGTTCCAGCTCGTGCGGGTCGTCGATCGCCCAGTGGACCTCGGCGCCCGTCGCCTTGATCGTCGGATTGAGGCGAAGCAGCGTCAGGCCGAAACGGCTGTAGGCGTCGAAGATCAGTTCGCCGCCGGCAAGATGCGAGACAAGCCGTGAAAGCAGGCGCAGCCCTTCGTCGGCGGGGAGATAGGGCGTCACCCCTCCGCCACCACGATGGCCAGGCGGTTGCGAGGCACGTCGGCCAACCAGCCGGGCTCGGTCACCGACGAAGCGATGAGGTGGTAATGGTCGCGGGACGGGTAGAGCTTGCGCCTGAGTTCGATCACTTCGGGATAGTCGATATCGAACCAGTCCACCCACGGTGGAGGATCGACCCGGAAGATGCGGGTATCAAGCCCGCAACCCAGATGCAGCACGATGGCGCCAGGATTTCTGGCCAGAAAATCCTCGACGCGGACGTCCAATGTCTTGGCTCGGATCGCCAGGCCGATGCCGAGATTCTCGTCGACCTTGAGCCTGGCGAAATCATAGTCGATCTTGCGCAGCGCCGCGTCGGCGAAATGGTCCCCGAGCAGCGACTGGGGCATCCTGCTCTCCAGCGCCTTGCCGTACAGGGTCATGAGCAAGGTCTCTTTTGCTCCCGTCAAATGTACTTTTTCGCCAACCATGAGCGGCTCCCGGGCTCGAATCCCCAGTCTATCTGGGCAGGTGCTGCAAGAAGGCAAGTTTCGGGTGGCGATCGGCGCCCCAAGGGGCGATATTCCCGCCCAAGGAGACAGGTCCATGAGCACACACACGGCAGTCCTCAAGAGGGACATCACGCCCGAGGGCAGCGACTACGAAATCGTGCGCCGCGCCATCGAGAAGATCAGCCTCGACTATCGCGACCAGCCATCGCTGGAAGAACTGGCCGAAGAGGTCGGCGAGACGCCGACCGGCTTGCAAAAACTCTTCACCCGCTGGGCCGGTCTGTCGCCCAAGGCCTTCCTGCAGGCGGTGACGCTGGACCATGCGCGCAAGCTGCTCGATTCCGGCATGCCGCTGCTCGAAACCTCTTTTGAACTGGGCATGTCCGGTCCCGGCCGGCTGCACGACCTGTTCGTCACCCATGAGGCGATGTCGCCTGGCGACTACAAGACGCGCGGCGCCGGCCTCACCATCCGCTACGGCTATCACCCCTCCCCATTCGGCACCGCCTTGATCATGGCCACGGACCGCGGGCTTGCCGGCCTCGCGTTCTGCGACGCCGGCGAGGAGCGCACCGCCTTCGCCGACATGTCGGGGCGCTGGCCCAACGCCCTCTATGTCGAGGACCGGGAAGCGACAGGCCCTTATGCCGCGCGCATCTTCGAGCCGACGTTGTGGCGCGCCGACCAGCCGCTGCACGTCGTCATGATCGGCACCGACTTCCAGGTCCGCGTCTGGGAAGCCTTGCTGCGGATCCCGATGGGCAAGGCCCGCACCTATTCCTCGATCGCCGCCAGCATCGGCGCGCCGAGCGCCAGCCGCGCGGTCGGCGCCGCCAACGGCGCCAACCCGCTCTCTTTCGTGGTGCCTTGCCACCGCGCCATCGGCAAATCAGGCGATCTTACCGGCTATCACTGGGGCCTGACCCGCAAGCGCGCCATCCTGGGCTGGGAGGCGGGGCAGATTTCGTCCTGAAATGTCGATTTTTAATTCCGGTTCCAAGGAATATATGAATATTCGGATTTTAAAGTATTAGTGCGAATCTTTTCGGAATCGCTGGATACAACCGGTGACAACCATCGGTTTCTTCATGACTGTTGTTTCGCCACTTTATTTGAGTTTACGCTAAATTAACCATGCTAAAGCGATGATGACCCATATTAATTCGGGCGGTCCGACTTAATAGGAGGGTCTCTATGACGTTGTTTCGCACCACTGTCGGTGCAGCCTTGCTTTTCGCGTGCCTGGACCACGCCGCGATGGCCACAACGCAGAATGTCATTTTCAACGGCACGGTAACCGCGACCTGCACGCTCGTTGTCGGCTCCAACGGCACGATGACGGTGAGCCCCGACCTCCAGTCGCTGAGCTCGCACAACAGCGGCGGTTCGGCTGGAACAGTCACGCTCACCACCACCGGAGGTGTTTCGCTGAGCGTCGATCCGGTGACCCTCACCACCGTGCCGGCCGCCGACAGCACGGCCACCACCTGGACACCGACCTATTTGTCCAGCGGCGCCCACACGATCGCGGAAACGGGTTCCTCCACCGCCCTGACCGCCCCCGGCGCCGACCTTGTCTCGGTCCATCTCGCCGGCACCAAGGGTGGCAGCAACCGCTTCGCGAACGGCAACTATCAGGCAACCGTAACACTGCGCTGCGAATAGGCCGTCGCGAAGGAGGGATCCTTGAAACATGCTCTGAACCTGGCGGCGGCATTGGCCGCCGGATTGATGCCCATTGCCGCGGGCGCCCAGTCGATGTCGCCGATGCGGGGTGAGGTCAACAGTTTCACCGACGCCTTCGCGGTCCGCGTGTTCCCCGCCAATCCCTACGACCGGAAGATCAAGGTCGAAATCCACGTCTACGATCAGGATTTTCAGCCGGTGGACGCCAAGATCTCTCCAAGTGTCTTCCAATTGGGCTCGCAGGCTTCCCGCCCTGTCCTTGTGGTCGTGCCCTTCGGCGGCGCTGCCGAGCGTAAAGTGCGTATCTGTACCGAGAGCATCCCCTTTCCCAATCAACAGACGCAGATAAGGGCACAGATATGCGGAAAGTTTTTTGGGCACCGCAAGTCCTGACGCTGGCGCTCGCGGTTGCTGTGACCAGCACCGCTCCAACCCAGGCCCAGGAACAGATTTACAATCTCAACCAGAACGAGAACGGCTTCAACTTGCCCGGTGTCACTCTGCCCCAGGGCCAGGACGAGGTTCACGCCGCGGATGGCACCACTTGCCGTTCCGCCGTTTCCGGTTCCGGTGCCTATGTCGATCTCGGCGTTATCAGAGGCAACAGCCAGACGAACAATGGCGTCGCCACCTATGGCCGGGTGGTGATCCCGATCGGCCGGACGCCGAAGCGTCTCGACTGCAGCCGGCTCTATGAACTCGAGGTGCAGCGCCTTCAGATGGAGCTAAAGCTGTTGAAGATGGGCGTCAATGTCGACGGCGGCACGACCGCGAGCGTGGCCGCAAGCGCTCCCGCCACCGCTGCCGCATCACCTGGATGGGCCAACGAAGGCTGGAGCATCAGGACCGGAAACAGCGATGGCAAGAAAAAGAAGAAGAAATAACCGGGCGCTGCTTGCGATGGCCGCACTCGCCGGTTTCTGCCTTCCGGCGCAGGCGGCGATCATCGGCACCTGCACCATCATGGTCGGGGCATCGGGCACGATGACCGCAAATCCGGCCATCGGCATACTGGGCTCCAAGCAGGCAGGCGGATCGAGCGCCAATGCCACCGTGGTGGCTAGCTCCCTGCTGTGCTCGATACTTAACCTGCTTGACTGTTATTCTGTTTCAGCGCCCGCGCCTGCCGCGTTCTCGTCGGCGCCGAGCGGCGGCGGCACCAACGTGACCTTCGCCTCGGTCTACCGCCTCGATGGCTCGGGGGTCGACAACAATGGGGGCGTGCCGCAAAGGGTCGTCAACGGCACCCACGCCATGCAGATCGACCTCACCGCCACCAAATCGAGCGGTATCTTCCCCGCCGGCAACTATCAGGGCATCGTCACCGTGCGATGCGAGTGAGGCAGCAAATCGCGCTGGACCATTCGCGTGGTCTGGCATCGAACGGCCTGGCAGGGTAGCTTCCCGTGCGTTCAGCAGGAGGCACTTTCTTGATAGTCGTTGTCGGCTCGATCAACCTCGACCTTATCGCCAACGTCGACCGCTTGCCGAGCCCCGGTGAGACGGTAAGCGGTTCCAGTTTCTCGACGGCGCCTGGCGGCAAAGGGGCCAACCAGGCATTGGCCGCCGCGCGTGCCGGCGCTCAGGTGCGCATGGTCGGCGCCGTTGGCAAGGACAATTTCGCACCCGAAGCACTGGCGTTGCTGCGTGAGGCCAAGGTCGACCTGTCTGGCGTGGGAGAGACCTTTGCCTCGACCGGCACGGCGCTGATCATGGTCGGCGACGACGGCGAGAACATCATCGCCGTGGTGCCCGGCGCCAATGCTTCCGTGGTGCCCGGCGACCTCTCCAAGGCTTTTCTGAAGAAGGGCGACGTCGTGCTGCTGCAGCATGAGATTCCGCTCGCGACGATCGATGCGGCACTCGACCAGGCAAGGACGGCCGGCGCGGTCACTGTCCTCAACACCGCTCCTTTTCATGGCGAGGCAGCCGCCTTCCTCGGCAAGGCCGACTACGCGGTCGCCAATGAGACCGAGTTCGACCTCTATGGTGAAGCGCTGGCCTTGAAGGGTCGCGATCGTGCTGCACGCATGCGCGATTTTGCCGGGAAAACCGGACGCACCATCGTCGTCACCCTCGGCGGCGATGGCGTGATGGCGGCGACACCGAGCGATTTCCTGACTGTTCCCGCGCTGAAGATCACGCCGGTCGACACGGTTGGGGCCGGCGACACGTTCTGCGGCTATTTCGCCGCCGGCCTGTCGTCGGGCCTCACGCTCGAACAGGCACTTGCGCGTGCCGGCGCTGCCGGCTCGCTCGCTTGCCTCAAGCCCGGCGCCCAGCCGGCGATCCCGCTGGCGAAAGACGTCGAGCAGGCCTTGCAAGAGGCCCGTTGAGATGATGCGCCCCCGCACGAAGCATGCCGTACCCGCGGCCAGCGACATCTGTCGCCTGTCGGCTGTCGAACTCGTCGACGCGATCCGCCGAAAGAAACTCTCCGTGCGCGAGGTGGTGACGGCTTTCCTGGACCGCATCGATGCGGTCAACCCGCAGGTCAACGCCATCGTCTCGCTGCGAGACCGCGCCGATATCCTGCGCGAGGCCGACGCCGCCGATATCAGGCGGACGGATGGAACCGGCGCGCTCTTTGGCCTTCCCATCGCCATCAAGGACCTTGCCTCCACAACGGGCCTCAGAACCTCGTTCGGCTCGCCGATCTTCGCCGATTTCGTGCCGCAAGAAGACGATTTCTTCGTCGAACGCATCCGCGACGCTGGCGCCATCATCATCGGCAAGACCAATGTTCCCGAATTCGGGCTCGGCTCCAACACCTACAACAACGTCTTCGGGCCAACGCTGAACGCCTTCGATCCGGCGCTGACCGCCGGCGGCTCGAGCGGCGGCGCGGCGGTGGCGCTGGCGCTGGACATGGTGCCGGTCGCCGATGGCAGCGATTTCGGCGGTTCGCTGCGCAACCCGGCTGCCTGGAACAATGTCTACGGCTTTCGGCCATCGCAGGGGCTCGTGCCCGGCGGTCCCGACTTCGAGGTTTTTCACGCGCAGATGGGCGTCGAGGGGCCGATGGGCCGCAACGTCGCCGACATGGCGCTGTTGCTCGACGTGCAGGCCGGTTACCATCCGCAAGCGCCTCTCTCCTATGAAAAGCCGGGATCCTTCCTCGAAGGGCTCGCGCCACCGGCGACCGGCGGCCGCGTCGCCTGGCTCGGCGATCTCGGCGGCCATCTGCCGGTCGAGCCCGGCATCCTCGACCTGTGCGAGGCAGCGCTGGCACGGTTCACGGATGCATCCTTCCGGACCGAGCCCTTGCGTCCGGATTTCGATTTCGAGGCACTCTGGCAGGCCTTCGTGACGCTGCGCCAGGCCAGCAGCGGCTGCGCGCTGAAAGTGCACTATGACGATCCCGCCAGGCGCAGGCTGCTGAAGCCGGAAGCCGTCTGGGAGGTGGAAAACGCCATGCGGCTGACGGCGCCGCAGATTCGCGCGGCCTCGGTCATGCGCACGTCCTGGCACCGGATGCTACTATCGATCTTCGAACGCTTCGACCTCATCGCGCTGCCGACCGCGCAGGTCTTTCCCTTCGATGTCGGCACCCATTGGCCGCGCGAGGTCGCCGGGCGGGCAATGGACAGCTACCATCGCTGGATGCAGGTTTCAGCCTTCGCCACCTTGGGCGGTTGCCCGGCGGTCAATGTCCCGGTCGGCTTCGACGACAGGGGCCGGCCCATGGGCATGCAGCTGATCGGTCGGCCACGCGGCGACCTCGCCGTGCTGAAGGCCGCGGTCGCCTATGAGACGACCCTGCCCTGGCCGGCCGGCGCCTGAGCCACGTACGACGCGCGCTGGCTTGCTTCGCCCTCGCCGTCATGCATTGATTGTCGCCTGACAGGCCGCGACAGCGGCATTGCGAGGAAAAATCATGTCGCTGGAACTCTACGCCGCCTATGTTCTTGCCTGCATCGTCATCATTCTGGTGCCCGGTCCGACGGTCACCTTGATCATCGCCAACAGCATCCGCCACGGAACCCGTGCCGGCCTCGCCAACGTCGCCGGCACGCAGGCTGGCCTTGCCGTCATGATCGCCATCGTCGGCATTGGGCTCAACACGCTGATCGCGGGCATGGGCCACTGGTTCGAATGGGTCAGGCTGATCGGTGCGGCCTATCTGATCTGGATGGGCGTGCAGATGTTCCGCTCAAAGGGCACGCTGAACGCCGACGGAACCGCTCGGAAACCCCGCGGTGGCTTCTTCCTGCAGGGCTTGGCTGTGGCGCTCAGCAATCCAAAGACGCTGGTCTTCTTCGGCGCCTTCTTTCCGCAGTTCATCTCTCCCGCCGGCAACTACCCGCTGCAGATCGTCATCATGGGCCTCACCGCCATGATCTTCGCCGCCATGTCGGATTCGACCTATGCGCTGGCCGCCGGCCGCGCCGGGCGCATGCTCTCGGCCAGCCGCATCAAGCTCCTGTCGAGGATCAGCGGCAGCTTCATGGTCGGCGGCGGCCTGTGGCTGGCGTTTTCAAGGTCGAAGTAACGGCAGCCGAGGCCGGCGCCGCGTTAAAGCTGCGTCGGCGGCTGATTGAAAGTCTACTTTCCAGCTACCACATGAATCGACATTGAGGGATTCATGTTTTCACCGTCGACTTATGAGGGTTTGAAGAGGAACGCGCCCAGCGTGGTCTTCTTCTCCGGTTTTTTTGCGATAATGTTCATATTAGCCCAGAGTAAGTGGGAGAATGACGCAACGCCGATTCGATCAATCGACCCGATCAACGCGACGATCGAAGGCGTTTACTGGCACTGGACCAGCACGTCTCAATATGGATTGTTCCTGGAGAACAACGCTCTGGTTTTCGTTGACGACGATCGACCCCGCCTGATTGGCTCCCGTGTCAAAATTGAGCGCGTTACCCGCGACAATGGCTCCGTCTTCTACCGGTTTGCCGATTGAGGGGCTGTTCGTCGTGTGCCGACACGCCATGAACTATCAGGTCAGACTGCTCAATCGCCGAGAAATGGGGCCCTAAAGCCGCCCCAACCTCTCCACCAGCAGCGCGAAAAACCCATCATGGTCGATGTCGCGCATGACCATGGCGTTCTTTTCCCGCTTGGTGACACCCCACCAGTCGACCACGGTCATACCCATGGTCAGTTCTGAGGCGGTCTCGACGCTGACGTTGCAGTGGCGGCCCTTGAACAGCTCCGGCTTCAAGAGATAGGCGATGACGCAGGGGTCGTGCAGCGGCCCGCCGTCAGTGCCGTATTTGCCCTCGTCGTAGCGTTCGAAGAACTCCAGCATCTCGGCGGTCGCGGTGCCGACCTTGGTGCCCAGTGCGCGAAAAGCCTGTATGCGCTTGGTGGTGGTCAGCGCCTTGTGGGTGACGTCGAGCGGCATCATCACGATCGGGATGCCGGACTTGAACACCAGGTCGGCGGCCTGCGGATCGACATAGATGTTGAATTCGGCCGCGGGCGTAACGTTGCCGCCCTCGAAGAAGCCGCCGCCCATCAGCACGATTTCCTTGATGCGCGGTGCGATGCGCGGTTCGCGGATCAATGCCAGCGCTATGTTGGTGAGCGGCCCGAGCGGGCAGAGCGTGATGGTACCGCTCTCTTCCCGCATCAGCGTCTCGACGATGAAATCGACGGCATACTGCGCCTGCAGCTGCATCGTCGGTTCGGGCAGCTGCGGCCCGTTGAGGCCGGTCTTGCCATGCACTTCCTCGGCGGTGACCAGTTCGCGCGCCAACGGACGGATGGCGCCGGCATAGACCTTGACGTCCGGCCGACCGGCCAGTTCGCAGATCTTGCGGGCGTTCTTTTCGGTCAGTTTCAGCGGGACGTTGCCGGCAACGGCGGTGACACCGACGATGTCCAGTTCGCTACTGCCGAGCGCCAGCAGAATGGCGACGGCATCATCCTGGCCGGGATCGGTGTCGATGATGATCTTGCGTGGTTGGGGCATTTGAATTCCTTGTTTAGCTGGCCATCAGCTCACCGGGCCGATCGTGCGCCCGAAAGACGCCAACCGGCTGCAAGCTGCCGAGCCGCTTGACGGGGAACGGTCCCGGCCTGCGCGCTTCTCGTTGCATCCGCGCGTCGTTTCAAGCGCCATGGCGATTATTCCTGTGAGTCCACGACCTGGTCTTTTTGGGCGGGTCTTTTGGTGGCTTGAACTTGGCCGCGGGGCGGACCATATCAAGACCATCGGGAAAAATGCCATCCGGGTTTTTCCAGTTTATGTCGCTCTTGAGAGGACAGTGTAACATGAGCCGAATGACGCCTTTCTCCAGCCCGCTTCTCCTGGGTTTCGACGCCATGGAAAAGACGCTGGAGCGCCTGGCGAAGTCCGGCGACAGCTACCCTCCCTACAATATCGAGCGCCTCAGCGGTGCCGACGGCAAGGCCGAAAGGCTGCGCATTACACTCGCCGTCGCCGGTTTCGCCGAAAGCGATCTCGATGTGACAACGGAGGAAAACCAGCTGGTCGTGCGCGGCCGTCAAACCGACGACACCGAGCGCGAATTCCTTCATCGCGGCATTGCCGCGCGCCAGTTCCAGCGCTGTTTCGTGCTGGCCGACGGCATGCGGGTGATCGCGGCGGAACTGAAGAACGGCCTTTTGTCGATCGACCTCGATCGGCCGGAGTCCGAACGGCTGGTACGGAAAATAAATATATCGGTGAAAGACTGATCTTCACTGAGGGCTCTCATGCGGGATGGCCTTGAGCGGCGTCCTCGCGCCAAGGAGGCTTGAAATGACCAGAACTGACGAAATCATCACTATGACCAGCGGCGAGTTCGCCCATCTCGGCGAAGGCTCGGTCGCCTATCTGCGCAAGGTCTCGAGCGACGAACTGCTCGGCCGCTTCCCCAACATCGGTGAAATCGCGCCCGGCATGGAGCTGTGGGCCCTGTTTGGCGCCAACGGCCAGCCGATCCTGCTTTCCGATGCGCGTGACCGTGCTCTGGCCGGCGCCATGGAAAACGATTTGACCACCGTCGCCATTCATTAAGGCGGGACGGAAACGAAAGGGCCGCTCACGGCGGCCCTTGGGGTGATATCTTAAAGAAGATGACTTCAGGCCGCGTGCGAGGCCTGCGTGTCCGACAAAAGCGCATGGATCGCCGTGGCGTCACGCGTTCCCCTGATCTTGGCCACCGTGTCGGCATCGCGCAGCACGCGCGCGATGCGCGACAGCGCCTTGAGGTGATCGGCACCCGCCCCTTCAGGCGCCAGCAGCAGAAACACCAGATCGACCGGTTGGTCATCCAGCGATTCGAAATCGACTGGCGTTTCCAGCCGGGCGAAAACGCCGGCGATGCGCTTCACGCCGGCAAGCTTGCCGTGCGGGATGGCGATGCCGTTGCCGACGCCGGTCGAACCCAGGCGCTCACGCTGCAGGATGGTGTCGAACACCTCCCGTTCCGGAATGCCCGAAATCGCCGCCGCCCGCTCGGACAGCAATTGCAGAAGCTGCTTCTTGGAGTTCGCCTTCAACGCCGGCAAAATCGCCGGAACGCTGATAAGATCGCTCAGATCCATACTTGAAAATCCTTGTTCGCCTGCCGCGCCAGTCCCCACCCCTCGTGCGGCTGGCTTTTATCCCTGTGCGACTTTGGTCGTGGACGGATCGATCCAGCCGATGTTTCCGTCGGGCCGGCGATAGACGATGTTGAGATGGTCGGTTCCGGCATTGCGGAAAACAACCACCGGACTGTCCTTGGTATCGAGCTCGATGACGGCCGAGGCCACCGACATGGTCTTCAGCGTCATGGTTGATTCGGCGACGATGGCCGGTGCGAAATCCTCCGGGATTTCCTCATCGTCATCGGCAAGCGGTGCCATCACGGTATAGGCAATGTCGGTCAATTCGCCGTTGCCATTGCCCGAATTGTGCGATTTCAGACGGCGCTTGTAGCGCCGAAGCCGGGTCTCCAGCCGATCGGCTGCGGCCTCGAAGGCCAGCGTCGGATCCTGGGCATCGCCGGTGGCTTGCAGCGAGGCGCCTGAATCCAGCCGGATCATGCAATCCGCCGAATAGCGCGAGCCCGATTTGATGACGGTGACGTGTCCCGCGAAGCCGCGATCGAAATATTTGCCGATCGCTTCACCGACCCGATCGTTGATGCGTGTGCGGAACGCATCGCCGATATCCATGTGCTTTCCCGATATGCGCAGATTCATCTGAAAACTGACCTTCCTTGCTCAGGCTTCAAACTGGCCCGAGTTTATACTCGTGATCCGTGCGCACAAGCTTTGCGGCGTCACTCGCGCCGATTTAAATCCGAACTTTCCGGTTGATCACAAGCCGCCTTCTTGACCGTCCCGGGGTCATGTCGTGACGGACCATCCGCTAGCGGGCATCAGGCCCGTCTCATGCGGGCGGGCTTCTAGCCACTTCACCGTGGCTTGTCAATGAAACTCGAAAACTGTGGAAATCGTGAGCGCATGGAGCTGTCCATCATTTCACGGAAACGCCGCTCCATCTCTTTGCCTTGGCGCAATTGCCAAGGGAAGCGCTATGCGCTTTTCCCGGGAAACCGCTTTACAATTTTCCTGGACTTGCTCTAGCGGCCGGCGCTGGCG
This sequence comes from Mesorhizobium sp. M8A.F.Ca.ET.218.01.1.1, assembly GCF_004791165.1. Classification (GTDB taxonomy): domain Bacteria; phylum Pseudomonadota; class Alphaproteobacteria; order Rhizobiales; family Rhizobiaceae; genus Mesorhizobium. The sequence continues at coordinate 381,755 of NZ_SRUZ01000006.1, forward strand.
AGCGCCCGTTTCTCGCGCCGGCGCTGCACCGACGAGGGAATATTCATGCCTTCCCGGTATTTGGCGACCGTGCGCCGGGCGATATCGACGCCGCTTTCCCTGAGCATGTCGACGATAGCATCGTCCGACAGCACATCGACGGGCTTCTCCTCGTCGATCATTTGCTTGATGCGATCACGCACCGCTTCGGAGGAATGCGCTTCGCCACCGCCCGATGCCGCGATCGAGGCGGTGAAGAAATAGCGCAGCTCGAACACGCCGCGCGGGGTTAGCATGTATTTGTTCGCTGTGACGCGGCTGACCGTCGATTCGTGCATGCCGATGGCGTCGGCCACCGTGCGCAGGTTGAGCGGCTTCAGATGGCGTACGCCATGGACGAGGAAGGCGTCCTGCTGGCGCACGATTTCCGAGGCCACTTTGAGGATCGTCTTTGCCCGCTGGTCGAGGCTGCGCGTCAGCCAATTGGCGTTCTGCAGGCACTCGGCCAGGAAGTCCTTCTCCGCCTGGTTCTTCGCGTGCGGCGACACCTGGGCGAAATAAATATGGTCGACCAGCACGCGCGGCAGCGTTTCGGCATTGAGTTCGACGGTCCAGCTCCCGTCATTGGCCGCCCGCACCTCGACATCGGCGACGATGGCGTCGCTGGCGCCGCCCGAAAAAGCCATGCCGGGCCGCGGGTCGAGCGCCCGGATTTCGGCCAGCATGTCGAGCAAATCCTCCTCGTCGACGCCGCAGAGCCGCTTCAGCGTCTGGAAATCGCGCCGTGCCAGCAGTTCGAGATTGGCGACCAGGGCCTTCATCGCCGGATCGAGCCGGTCACGCACGGCAAGCTGCAGGGAAAGGCATTCCGCGAGATCGCGGGCGAACAGGCCGGCCGGCTCGAAGGTCTGGCATACGGCCAGCACCTTGCCCACCGCCAGGCTGTCGATGCCGAGCCGCGCGGCGATCTCCGCCAGATCGGCCCTGACATAGCCGGTCTCGTCGAGCCCATCGGAAAGTTCTCCGGCGATCAGCCGCGCAACGGGATCGGTGAAGGCAAGTGCGATCTGCTCGCCGACATGGTCGCGCAGCGTGATCGCGCTCGCCGCCATGTCGCCGGCATCGAGCCCCTCGGACGAGGAGCCGCCGCCGCTGCCCGAAGCCGATTTCCATTGCGCCGTCAGGTCGGGCCCGAGCCGTTCGCTGGTGCCGGGATCATCGGGAAACAGGTTTTCCAGGGACGTATCGAGCTTTTCCGAGATCGCCTCGGCGCTCCATGCCGTCTCGTTCTCGAACCAGTCGCCGTCGGGGGCGGCTTGCGGCTCAGCCTCGAGCTTCTGCGCCTGATCGCTCGCGGCATCGTCCTGCGGCTCGGCGCGCTCCAGGAGCGGATTGCGCTCGATCTCCTCGTCGATGAAATGCTCGAGCTCGGCATGGGTGAACTGCAGCAGCCGAATCGACTGCATCAGCTGCGGCGTCATCACCAGCGACTGCGACTGTCGGAGCTGTAGTTTCGCCGCCAACGCCATGGCTCGGTTTCAAACGCCTCCTGAACGCGTCCGGACTTCCGGAATGAATTTCACGGCGGGCATAGAAACTGGCCCGGCTTTTGCTTGTCAAGGCAAAGCCTAGCAAAACCCGCTTACCGGAGCGTTATCTCGCGGCAAAACCGCGAAAAAACAGGCCGCACCGCCAGAAAAATCGTGTCAGGAAACAAATTTCACGCTCAGAGCAATTCCAAGAGCCGGGGAAAAAACAGCTTCCTGGCCGGAACTTCGCAAAAAACAGACGCAGCGAAGCGGCGTGTAGGACAAGGAATTGCTCAGAGGGTAAAACCCTCGCCGAGATAAAGCCGCCGCACGTCGGGATTTGCCACCACTTCGTCGGCGCGGCCATGGGTCAGCACCTGGCCGGCGTGGATGATATAGGCACGGTCGATCAGGCCGAGCGTCTCACGCACATTGTGGTCGGTGATGAGGACACCGATGCCGCGCGCCGTCAGGTGACGCACCAATTGCTGGATGTCGGCGACCGCGATCGGATCGATGCCGGCGAAGGGTTCGTCGAGCAACATGTAGGCCGGACGCGTCGCCAGCGCGCGCGCGATTTCCAGGCGCCGCCTTTCGCCGCCCGAGAGCGACATGGACGGCGCCTTGCGCAGATGGCTGATGTGGAATTCCTCGAGCAGTTCGTCGAGGTTGCGCTCGCGGACCTTGCGGTCTTTTTCCACCACTTCGAGCACGGCGCGGATGTTCTGTTCGACATTGAGGCCGCGGAAGATCGAGGCCTCCTGGGGCAGATAGCCGATGCCGAGGCGCGCGCGGCGATACATCGGCATCGAGGTGACGTCGAAGCCGTCGATCTCGATCGTGCCTTCATCCACCGGCACCAGGCCGGTAACCATGTAGAAGCAGGTCGTCTTGCCGGCGCCGTTAGGGCCGAGCAGCCCGACGGCCTCGCCGGCGCGTACGCCCAGCGTGACGCCGCTGACGACCTTGCGGCCCTTGTAGCTCTTGGTCAGTCCCTTGGCGATCAAGGTTCCCTTGAACTTCGCCTTGTCGGCGGTGACCGTGGCCGGAGCCGAAAGCTTGCCTGCGGCCCGTCCCGGAAGACGCGCCGTCAGCGACGACAGGCTGGCCATCAGGGGTTCGTCGCTCCCGATTTCGACGCATCCGATTTCGGCGGCGGCGTGATCGACATCTGCACGCGCTGCCCAGCGCATGGATCGACCTGGGCCAGTCCGCTTTTCATCTGCACGGTGAGCTTGCAGCCGACCAGGACATTGTCGTTTTGCGACAGGACGACCTTTTTGCCCGAAAGCACCAGCACCTGGCTCTTCATGTCGAAACTGCCCTGATCGCCGGTAGCGACCTGCTGATCCGACTTGATGTACACCTTGTCGGAGATTTCGAGATGGTCGATATTGGCCGAGCCGGTCATCGCAGCGCCCGCGGCTTCCGTGCCCTTGGCCGCGGCATTGGCATCCTTGATGTAATAGACCATCATCTTGCCGGCCTTCATCAGCGTCGGCCCCTGGACGACGGTGACATTGCCCGTGAAGATGGCGACATTCTCGGCTTGACGCACTTCCAGCTTGTCGCTTTCGATCTGGATCGGCTTGTCACCGGCCAGTTTGAGGCCTGACACCTGACTGGCGGCAGACGACTGCGCCAGCGACGGCGCCAGGCTGAGCAGGAGCAGCGCCGAAGTTGCGGCCGCAAGCCGTGTCGAACTATTGAGCCACATTCGCTTCTTCGCCCTTTGCCTCAGCCGCCTTCAGACTGGCGGCATCAATGTTGACGCGCACCCTATTCTCGAACACCAGGATCTTGCCATTGTCCTGGACCGACAGGGAATTCGCTGTGATCTGCGACCCGCCACGGCTGACATCGACGGGATCATCCGTCTTCATAGTGCCTTTGCCCATGTCGAGGAAGACCGATTTGAACTTGGCCTGCATGCCGTCGGTCGTGGTGATGGTGACGTCGCTGTCCAGTTTCATCGTATTGCCGTCGCGATCATAGGTGCCACGCGAGGCTTTTACCGCCGCGACATTGTCGGGAGCGATCGGCACCTTGGCGTCGATGCCCTCGAGCTCGATGATGCCTTGCGTGCTCACATCCTGTATCGCCCGCAGCGCCGTCATCGAGTAGGGCTGCTTCTGCTTGGTGAAGCCATTGAGTTTGGGATTGGCCATCACCAGCTTGCCGTTGGAGAAGGCGGTGCCTTCAGCCTGCACCGCGACGGAAACGGGGGCGGCGAGATACGAATAGATCGGGAAGGCGACGGCGATCAGCGCCGCGGCCAAGGGCACGGCGAATTTGAGCACGCGCACGCGGCGCGAGTGACGCTGAGCGCGGTCGAAAGCCTCGTCCCGCGTCCAGCCATCCTCCGGGGGAGCCAACTCCGTCTCCGGGCTGGCCGGTTCATTCGGTCGCGCTAACATGACTGCTTTCTTCTAAAACCCGCCCCCGGGGAGCACCGCCTATAGGTGGGACGCCAGCGTCCTCACGCAAGCACAAGCCGACGAAAACCGCAAAAATGTGACAGCTGCCATTGCACAAACGAAACCCGGGTCAGCGCAATAGCCAGTGCTTCATAGCAGAAATAGTCGCCCTTGCGTCTTTTTTCATCACCGAAGTTCTTCCCACTTACCTTGCGTCCCCCGCACAGACCAGTCACAAAACAGACAGCATAAGGACCGTCGCGCGCGGATTGCCGCGCCATGTGCGGGATGGAACTGCTTCCCGATGGAGACATCATGGTCTAAAAGCGTCTCTTCCCGCTGACTGTGAGGCTGACGATGGCATTGAGAGCCGACGACCTGATCGACCGCCGCCGCTTGCGGCGCAAGCTGACTTTCTGGCGTGTCGCGGCCTTTGGCATCGTGGCGCTCGGGGTGATTGCGCTGTCGGCCTGGTTCTATGGCGACGATTTCGGCGGCTCCACCGTCGACCACATCGCCAAGGTCAGGATCGAAGGCACCATCACCGAGGACGACGAACTGATCAAGCGGCTGGAGACCATCCGCCAGTCGGCGAAAGTAAAAGGCGTGATCCTGGTGATCGATTCTCCCGGCGGCACCACCGTCGGCGGGGAATCGATCTACGAGGAGGTGCGCAAGCTCGCCGCCGACAAGCCGGTCGTGGCCGAGGTCGGCACGCTCGCCGCGTCGGCGGGCTACATGATCGCAAGCGCCGCCGACCATATTGTCGCCCGCAAGACCTCGATCGTCGGCTCCATCGGCGTGCTGATCCAGTATCCTGACGTCAGCGGCCTGATGGACAAGCTCGGCGTCAAGCTGGAGGAGGTGAAATCCTCGCCTCTGAAAGCCTCGCCCTCGCCCTTCAAGCCGACCAATGACGACGAACGCGCCATGGTCCGCAAGCTCATCCTCGACAGCTACGACTGGTTCGTCGGCATCGTCGCGGAACGCCGCAAGATGACGCACGAACAAGCACTGGCGCTCGCCGACGGTTCGATCTTCACCGGCCGCCAAGGTGTTGCCAACGGGTTGATCGACGCCGTCGGCGGCGAGTCCGTGGCCATCGACTGGCTGGCGACCAAGGGTGTCGATGCCAAGCTCCAGGTGGTCGAATGGAAGGACACGGAACGGCGCGGCGGCTTCCTGTTCTCGAAGGCGATGGCACGCACGATCGCCGGCGCGCTCGGCTTGCCGGATTCCGGCGGCGACGTCATCCATGAACTTGGCGCCAACCGCTTGTTTCTTGACGGTCTCGTTTCCGTCTGGCACCCTTGAGACGCGTTGGGACAGCTGAAAAAGCAAATAAAATCATCCTGATAATTTTGGCCGAACTGCTTTCACGGGGACCCGTCTGATGATCAAGTCCGAGCTTGTGCAGATTATTGCCACGCGCAATCCGCATCTTTTCCTGCGCGACGTCGAAAACATCGTCGGCGCGATCTTCGATGAAATCACCGACGCGCTTGCCGAGGGCAACCGGGTCGAATTGCGCGGCTTCGGCGCTTTTTCGGTGAAGAATCGACCCGCCCGCACCGGCCGCAACCCGCGCACCGGCGAGTCCGTCGAGGTCGAGGAGAAATGGGTGCCGTTCTTCAAGACCGGCAAGGAACTGCGTGAAAGGCTGAACGGCGGCAAGTAGCCGGACTGCCTTGTCCGGCCGCTTGCAACGGAAAACATCATGCTCAATCGCTTCATGCTCATCGTGGTCTTCGTGCCCCTGGCGATCATCTTGATCGCCTTGGCCGTTGCAAACCGCGAACTCGTCGCCTTCACGCTGGATCCATTCAATCCCGGCAATCCCAAGCTGACGCTGACCTTGCCGCTGTTCATCTTCCTGTTCCTGGCGCTCGCCATCGGCATGATCGTCGGCAGCCTGGCGACCTGGGTAAAGCAAGGCCGCTACCGCAAGCTGGCGCGCCAGCGCGGCGCCGAGGCGGAAAACCTGCGCCAGGCGGTCAGCCGCGCGCCCTCAGTGCCCCAGGGGCCAGTCCAAGGGTCGGTCCAAGGGTCGGCCCAAGGACCGGCCCAAGGACCGGCATTGCCGAAGCCGACCACTTGAATCGCAGGCCGGCGCATTTCTTTTCACGGAGCTTTTCATGCTGACCATTTCGGCTGCGGAGGTCGATCGTGCGCTGACCTTTCCTGGACTGGTCGAGACGCTGCGCACTGCTTTTCGCGAGGGCGCGGTGCAGCCGGTCAGGCATCATCACGCGGTCGAGAGGCCTGATGGCGCGGCGTCGACCCTGCTTCTGATGCCGGCCTGGACCGATTTTCACGCCGCCGGCGGTTCGGCCGGCGGCCATATCGGCGTCAAGATCGTCACCGTCTCGCCCGACAACAACGCCATCGGCAAGCCAGCCGTGATGGGGCTCTATCTCCTGCTCGATGGCGGCACCGGCGAACCGGAAGCCCTGATCGACGGCCAGCGGCTGACGCAGTGGCGAACGGCCTGCGCCTCGGCGCTCGCGGCGTCCTATCTTGCCCGCGGCGATGCCTCGCGGCTGCTGGTGGTCGGCGCCGGCGCGCTCTCACCCTTCCTCGCCAAGGCGCACAGCGCCGTGCGGCCAATCAAGACAATCCGCATCTGGAACCGTACCCCGGCCAACGCCGAGAAAGTCGCGGCCGATCTGTGCGCCGAGGGCTTCGCGGCCAGCGCCGCGACCGATCTCGATGCCGAGCTTGGCCAGGCCGACATCGTCTCCTCGGCGACAATCACCACCAAGCCGCTGGTCAAGGGTACGCTGCTGCGGCCGGGAACCCATGTCGATCTGGTTGGCGGCTTCACCCCGACGATGCGCGAAAGCGATGACGACGCGATCATGCGCGCCCGCGTCTATGTCGACACCCGCGCCGGCGCCACCAAGGAGGCCGGTGACATCGTCCAGCCACTGGCCTCCGGCGTCCTGAAGGCGGAAGCCATCGTCGCCGACCTGCACGAACTGGCGCGCGGCCAGAAGCAAGGCCGCGGCAGCCCCGACGAGATTACGCTGTTCAAGTCGGTCGGCGCGGCACTCGAGGATCTTGCCGCCGGCATTGCCGTCTACAAGGCACTCAGGGGCTAGTCGAAGCCAGTTTGGCGCCCATCGCCCCTGCGATTAGGGCAAAATCGGCCGCGCTGATCGGAAACAGGCCAAAGCGCAGCTGGTAACCCCAGTTCGATTTGCCTGCGGTGAATTCCAGCCTCTCAAGCAATGGCTTGATCGGCGTTTCCCCGGCCTGCGCCCAGCCGACATCACGGCGGAACGGCGTGAAGCCGCCGCCCATCTCGCCTTGATAAGGTTCTCCTTCCCGCACCGTGCCGATCGCCGTGAACGCCTGCAGACCGTCTTTCTCCCCCAAAACGGTGGTTGGCGAGTAATAGACGATGCCGTCGCCGGGCCTGACGCGGCGCAGAGGTGCAGCCTTGCCGTGGTTAACCTGCATGAAGCCGCCCTGCCGGCCGCGCCGGACATGCTGCGCCGACGCCACCGCGATCCAGCAGGCGTTCATGCCTGTCCTCCCGCGTTCAGCCAGTAAACACGCAAACGGTGATTGTCGGGATCGAGCGCAACGAAAGTGCGGCCGAAATCCATGTTCGTCGGCGGCTGCAATATCTTCAGGCCGCGCCCGGCCCAGTCGGCATGAGTGGCGTCGACCGCGTCGGGTGTCTCCAGGGCAAAGACGATCTCGGCGCCGCCGCCCACGGCAGTCGCGGCCGGCTCGACCGTATGACGCGACCACAGCCCGAGCTTGAAGCCCGCATCGAGCACGAACAGCACGAAGGTCGGTGCGCTTTCGACCGGCTCGCGTCCCAGCAGCGCGCTGTAGAAGGCGCCGCTCTCGAGCGGCTGATCGACATAGAGGATGACAAAGTTCGGGGTGGTCATGTCTGTTCTCCAAGGGGCGGTGTTTCGATTTGGAGACCTTAGAACAGGCTACTGTCAGATTCTGGCAGTATCCGTTAGGAGCCGCGAGGCCTGTCGAACGTTGCCCGCCATTCCTTGAGCATCGCCTGGCGCCGACGTGGATAGCGTGTGTCGATTGGCTTCAGCTCCGCGATGCGGTCCGTGCGAAAATGCCGGAAATCCTGCCGCGTCTCGCACCACGCCACCACGACCCGCACCTTGTCGAAGAAGCCAAGCGCAAACGGCCAGACGACACGTTGCGAGGCGGCGCCGCCAGCATCGCGGTAGTGGAAAGCGAGCTTGCGTTCGTTGCGGATGGCCTGCCGCACCAGGCCGAGATCAATACCCTCGATGACTTCCGCCGGCGGCCCGACCAGCAGCGTCGAGGCATCGAGATCCTCACGCAAATCGTCGGGCAGCACGGCCGCGATCTTGGCCAGCGCGTTGGCGGCAGCAGCCGAAAGACGCCGGTCCGGCTGCTTGGCGACCCAGCGCGAACCAAGCACAATGGCTTCGATCTCCTCGTCGCTGAACATCAGCGGCGGCAGCATGAAGCCGGGCTTGAGCACATAGCCAAGTCCCGCCTCGCCCTCGATCGGTGCGCCTTGCCCCTGCAACGTTACGATGTCGCGGTAGAGCGTGCGGATCGAAATCCCTAGTTCATCGGCCAATGCTTGCCCGCTCACCGGCCGGCGGTGCCGGCGCAGCGACTGAATGAGGTCAAGCAGGCGTTCGGAACGGGACATTGGCGGCAATCCGGAAAGGGCCAACGATAGGGCCGGAGCGCAGGCGACCACAAGCTGGGGAACAGCCGTGGCCCGGAAGCGTTCAGTCACCATGCAGATATATGGTTTCCTGCTGTTCTGGTCCGCCTTGACCGCTCTGGTCGGCGCGCTCAGCCTCGGACCGTCCTTCGCCCATGTCCTGGAATCGCTGCCGCGGCTTTCGCATTGGCCGCCGGTCCTCTGGCGCGAGACGACGGTTTTCAACGGTCAGTTCCTGCTCTTTGCCGTCATCGGCGCACCGCTGGATATCGCGGCGATCGCCTGTCCGGCATTATTGGCATGGCTGATCCATGAGGATCGCCGGGCATTCTGGTTCGCATTTTCCGCCGCCCTGCTCTATGCACTGTCGCTGATATTCTGGATCGTACTCGTCAAGCCGGCCAACGATGTCCTTGCCACCTGGGTGCCAGGCCCGATTCCCGATGATTTCGAAGCCATCCGCCTGCGTTGGGAGACCGGCCATATGGTTGTCACGGCGTTCAAGGCCGCAGGCTTCGTCTCACTGGTCCTGGCCCTGCTTACGATCAGGCGCTGAGCTTTCCGGCAAGGCAATGTCGCGCGCGTTTGTTGCGCCAATGGGCGTAGCTGTGGCAGAAGCGGGCCAGACCGCCGGAGACGATGCTTCTTGAAATCCTTCCGCGACAAACGCCGCGACGATCGCTCGCACCAGCCGGCGAAGGGTGGGGCCGCGCAATCGCGCACGCCAGAGAACCGCGCGGCCGTGCGGCCTGATTCCCGGCCGCGTGAGCAGCAGGCCGCCAGGGCCGAGGATCGGACCGAGCCGAAGCCAGCGGCGCGCATCATCGCTCGACGCGACGGCGCCCTGCCCGCCGAGCAACTCCCGGTAATCCTGGAAGTCGCTCCCAACGCCGATTATGCGTTGCTCGACAGCGGCGCGGGACAAAAACTCGAACAATACGGTCCCTACCGCATCGTCCGGCCTGAGGGCCAGGCGATCTGGCAGAAGGCTCTCCCGGCAAGGGATTGGGAGCGCGCCGACGCCATCTTCACCGGCGACACCGACGAGGAAGGCATCGGCCGCTGGCGCTTCCCCAAGACGCCGCTCGGCGAAACCTGGCCGATGAAGCATGACGGCATTGACTATCTCGGCCGTTTCACCTCGTTTCGCCATGTCGGCGTCTTTCCCGAGCAGGCTTCGCACTGGGATCATATGGCAGGGCTGATCGCGGCGGCCAGGCGCCCCGTCAAGGTGCTCAACCTGTTCGGTTATACCGGCCTTGCCTCGCTGGTGGCGGCGCGCGCGGGCGCCGAGGTCACCCATGTCGACGCCTCGAAGAAGGCGATCGGCTGGGCGCGCGAAAACCAGGAGATGGCCGGCCTTGGCGGCAAGCCGATACGCTGGATCGTCGATGACGCGGTGAAGTTCGCCGAGCGCGAGGAGCGTCGCGGCAGCCGCTACGACATCATCCTGTTCGATCCGCCGGCCTATGGCCGCGGCCCCAAGGGCGAGGTCTGGCAATTGTTCGAGGACCTGCCTGATTTGACGGACCTCTGTCGCTCGATCCTGACCCCAAAACCGCTCGCCGTGGTGCTGACCGCCTATTCGATCCGTGCCTCCTTCTTCGCCATCCACGCCCTGATGCGCGACACCTTCGCCGGCATGGGCGGCAAGGTTGAATCGGGCGAGTTGATCATCCGTGAAAAGTCCGCCGGCCGGGCGCTTTCGACTTCACTGTTTTCGCGCTGGGTGGCCTGACATGAACGAACGGCACGCCGGCGCACCCGGCCAGGTGAAGGAAGTCACCAGTCTTGCCAATCCGCTGGTCAAGGACATCAAGGCACTCGCCTTGAAGAAATTCCGCGACCAGCAGAACGCCTTCATGGCCGAAGGGCTGAAGCTGGTCATCGATGCGCTCGATCTGGGCTGGCAGATCAGGACGCTTGTTTTCGCCAAGGCCGGACGCGGCAACGCGGCCGTGGAAAAGGTCGCGGCGCGCACGGTTGCCGCCGGCGGCACCGTGCTCGAAGTATCGGAAAAAGTGCTTGTCGCCATCACCCGCCGCGACAATCCGCAAATGGTGGTCGGCGTCTTCTCGCAGAAGTTCCTGGCCCTGAAGGACATCAGTGCCGACAATGGCGATGTCTGGGTCGCGCTCGACCGGGTGCGCGATCCCGGCAATCTCGGCACCGTCATCCGCACCGTCGATGCCGTCGGCGCCAAGGGCGTCATTCTGGTCGGCGACACAACCGATCCGTTTTCGGTGGAAACGGTGCGCGCCACCATGGGTTCCATTTTCGCCGTGCCAGTGGCGAAGGCAACGACCGAGGCGTTCCTTGCCTGGCGCGGCGGCTTTTCAGGTCTCGTCGCGGGCACCCATCTGAAAGGCGCGGTCGACTACCGCTCGGTCGATTTTTCCCGCGGGCCGGTGTTGCTGATGATGGGCAACGAGCAGCAGGGCCTGCCCGAAAGCCTGGCGGCGAGCTGCGACAGGCTGCTCAGGATTCCGCAGGCAGGCCGTGCCGATTCGCTCAATCTCGCGGTCGCCACCGGCATCATGCTGTTCGAGATCAGGCGCGGCGCGCTGAAACTCGAACCAATCCCGGACCAGCAATGAAGGTTGTCCAATCGTGAAATCATGGTCTGCCTACGCGCTGCTCGTCATCGTGGCCATCGCGCTCGACCAATGGATAAAGACACTGGTCGAGGCCGGCCTGCCCTTCCAGGAAAAGCTCGACCTGCTGCCCTTCCTGGCGCTGTTTCGCACCTACAACACCGGCATCGCCTTCTCGATGTTCTCCTCCTTCGGCGACACCGGCCTCGTGGTCATCGCCGTGCTGGTCGTCGCTTTCGTGCTTTACCTCGCCACGCGCACGCCATCGGGCCATGTCATCGCCCGTACCGGCTTTGCCCTGATCATCGGTGGCGCGCTGGGCAATCTGATCGACCGTGCCGTCTACGGCCACGTCATCGATTACATCCTGTTCCACACGCCGGTCTGGTCCTTCGCCGTCTTCAACCTTGCGGACGCCTTCATTTCCGTGGGTGCGGCACTGGTCGTGTTCGACGAACTCATCGGCTGGCGGCGTGAACCCAAACCTTCGAACGCCAAGCCTTCCAAAGATTGACCCCGCGCGGCCATCGCCGCACAGTCAGACGCCAAGCAAGTTCGCGGAGAGAAAGATGACCGAAACGTTCAAAGCCATCCTCGTTTCGCGCGACGCCGAGAAAAAACAGTCGGTCGCCGTGACTGATCTCACCGACGCCGATCTGATGGAGGGCGACGTCACCATCGCGGTCGAGGCGACGACGGTGAACTACAAGGATGGACTGGCCATATCGGGCAAGGCGCCGGTGATCCGCCGATGGCCGCTGGTGCCGGGCATCGACCTTGCCGGCACTGTCATCTCCTCTTCCAATCCCGACTGGCGCAAGGGTGACAAGGTCATCCTGAACGGCTGGGGCGTTGGCGAAACCCATTTCGGCGCCTATGCCGGGCGCGCCCGCGTGAAGGGCGACTGGCTGGTGCCGTTGCCGGAGAGCATGAGCGCGCATGATGCCATGGCTGTCGGCACCGCCGGCTACACGGCCATGCTCTGCGTCATGGCATTGGAGCGGCACGGCATCCTGCCTGATCGCGGCCCTGTCGTAGTGACGGGCGCTGCCGGCGGCGTCGGTTCGGTCGCGGTCTCCATCCTGTCCAGCCTCGGCTACCATGTCGTCGCCTCGACAGGCCGCAATGCCGAAAGCCCTTATCTGATCAATCTTGGCGCCGCCGAAGTGATATCGCGCGACGAGCTCAACCAGCCCGCCAAGCCGCTGGCCAAGGAGCGCTGGGCCGGTGGTATCGATTCGGTCGGCAGCCACATATTGGCCAACGTTCTGTCGATGACCTCCTATGGCGGGGCGGTCGCGGCCTGCGGCCTCGCCGGTGGCATGGATCTGCCATCGAGCGTGGCGCCCTTCATCCTGCGCGGCGTCTCCCTGCTCGGCATCGATTCAGTGATGGCGCCGAAGGCCGTGCGCCTCGAAGCCTGGCGGCGCATCGGCTCCGATCTCGATGTGGACAAGCTCGCCAGCCTGTCCACGACCATCGGCTTCGACGGCATCATCGGTGCGGCACACGACATCGTCGATGGCAAGATCCGCGGTCGCGTCGTCGTCGACATGTGACCGGACTGAGGGATCGCAGGCCGGACGGAATTGCCACATCGGGCGGCAAATCGGTCTTCGCCGGGGCAAAAACCCCGATCCGCTAAAATTCGAACGATCCCCCGCAATTTTCCATAATGTCTGTCTGGCAAGGATTTCGCATGATCGCGGAATCCGACAGCCAACGGGCCGACCCTGGCGACGACATCGTTGCGGCACCGGCGCAAGCGCCGGCAATGGCGCGGCGGTTTATCGCCGCGCCGCCGCTGGTGCCCGATCAGCAACCGGCCAAGCGCGAAGGCCTGCCGATCCTGACCTTCGTTGTCATGGTGCTGGCCGGCCTCTCCTACCTGACCGGAGCGCCGGTCTTCATCAGCCTTGCGTTGCTGGCAACAGGCCTTGCCGGCCTGGCCATGCACCTGCACGCCAGGCGCAGCGTACGCCGCAGTACGGTCCTGCTCGACGAAACCACCGCCCGCAACCGCGCCGAGATCGAGACGCTGGCCGACCGCATGTGGGAGATGCAGGAAAGCGAGGAGCGCTTTCGCGGTCTCATCGACGCGCTCGGCGATCTCGTCATCCATCGCGACCGCGACGGTTACATCGTCTATGCCAACAAGGTGTTCGCCGACCTTGTCGAAACCGATCAGCGCGACCTTGCCGGCAAGACGCTGGCCGAACTCGGCATCGAGGTCGGCATCGTTCCCGATGCCGCTTTCTCCGACCATGAATGCCTGAGTTCCACCGACGTCGCCATCCGCACGCCCACCGGGCCGCGCTGGTTCTCCTGGATCGAGCTGTCCGTGCGCGACAAGGACAGCGATGCCGTCTCGCATCGCGCCATCGCCCGCGACATCACCGCACGCAAGCGCGCCGAATCGTCCATGATCACGGCGCGCGAACGGGCCGAGTTCGCAAGCCAGGCCAAGTCGCGTTTCCTCGCCACTGTCAGCCATGAGATCCGCACGCCGATGAACGGCATCATGGGCATGGCCAAGCTGCTCGCCGACACCAGCCTGTCGCCGGAACAGCAGACCTATGTCGGCGCCATCTCGACCTCGGCCAGCGCCTTGCTTGCCCTGATCGAGGATCTGCTCGACTATTCCAAGATCGAGGCCGGACGCTTCGATCCCGAACCGCAGCCCATGTCCGTGCGCGAGATCGCCGACAACATCATCGAATTGATGGCCGCGCGCGCCTTCGCCAAGAATATCGGCCTCGGCTGCCATGTCGAACCGGATGTGCCGCAATTGATCACCGCCGATCCGGGCCGGGTCAGGCAGGTGCTGCTCAACCTCATCGGCAACGCCATCAAGTTCACCGACAGCGGCGGCGTGCTGGTCAGCGTCGCGCGCGCCCGCACCGAGACCAGCGACCGCATCTGCTTCACCATCGCCGATACCGGCCCCGGCCTGCGCGACGAGGACATGGAGCGCATCTTCGAGGAATTCGAGCAGGCCGACGGCACCTCGACGCGCACGCATGGCGGTGCCGGACTGGGGCTTGCCATCTCCAAGCGTCTGGTCACCGCCATGGGCGGCACGATTTCGGTATCCAGCCGGCTCGGCCAGGGATCGGAATTCGTCTTCGAGATTCCGGCCATATCGGCTACCGAGCCGCCGCAGGGCCGGCTGAACGCGCTTGCCGGCCGACGCGCCGTGATCCTGTCCAAGAACACCGTCGAGGCCGACGCCATCGCCCGCACCATCCGCGCCAATGGCGGCGCGGCCGGCATCGCCACCACCGTGGCCCAGGCCGCATCCTTTGCCGACGGCTGTGACGTGCTTCTGGTCGACGCGGCCCTGGAAGAGAGTGACGGGAAGCTGCTCAAGCGGCTTCGCCAGCATGGGTTCACCGATTGCGAAGCCGTCACGCTGATCGCACCCACCGACCGCGGCATGCTTGGCGAGTTTCGTGCCAGCGGCTACGCGACATTCCTTGCCCGGCCGGTGCGCGGAGGAACACTTTTGCGTGTCCTTTTGAGCAGCCAGACGCCGGTCCTCGCCCCGCCGCGGCCGGAAAATCGCCGCGCACCGGCGCTTCGTGCCTCAGGCGAACGCCAACAGGGCCTGTCCGTGCTGATCGCCGAGGACAACGACATCAATGCCATGCTGGCCCGCGCAACGCTGTTGAAGGCCGGGCATCGCGTCAAGGTGGTCGGCAACGGCAAGGCTGCCGTCGAGGCGGTCACCGGCGCCGGGCACAAGCACCGCTTCGACGTGGTGCTGATGGATCTGCATATGCCGGTCATGGACGGATTGGACGCCATTGCCGCGATCCGCCGCCACGAGGAGGAAGCCTCCGTACCGCCGGTGCCGATCATGGTGCTGTCGGCCGACAGCCAGGAAAAGACCCGCCATGCGGTGCTCGCCCACGGCGCCAGCGGCTTCGTCACCAAGCCGCTCGACCCCGACGCGCTGGTCAGCGCCGTCGAGGGCCAGGTAGCCGCTTGAGCCGCCTTTTCACGGTGCATGGCAGACGAAGCCCGCCAAAAAAAGCAGCCCGGTTTCGGGCGCCCGCGAAGCCAACGCGCGTAGGCTCTTGTGCCGCAACATAGCCGGTTGACCGTTTTCGCCAGCCGACGAAGTATTGCCCGCGACGCTGTATCACGGTACTGTCACAATCCTGTTGCACCTACACCGTATCCCCGTGCCAAGAGGGATGGCTCGAAGGAGAATCACTCGTGCATACAGTTATGCCGGAATGTGACACTCGGCCGAACGCCAGCAGCGCCTTGCTCGCCGGACGTAATGTCGATTCCATCATAAAAGGCGCAGCGCTCGGCCGTATCGGCAATCTCGAAGTGCGGCTCGCCCGCAACGAGGCCGAGATCGCGGCCGCGCAGGAAGTGCGCTACCGTGTATTTTATGACGAGCTTGGCGCCAGGAAGGATCTGTTCCAGGCGCAGGACCGCCGCGACGCCGATCGCTTCGACCCGCTCTGCGACCATCTCCTCGTCCTCGATACCTCGCTTTCCGGCCCTGAGCACCGCCGCATCGTCGGCACCTATCGCTTGCTGCGGCAAGAAATCGCGGCAACCGCCGGAGGCTTCTATTCCGAAGGCGAATTCGAGCTGACCAAGCTCATCGCCCGTCATCCCGGCCAGCGTTTCCTGGAACTCGGCCGCTCCTGTGTGTTGCCGGAATACCGTTCGAAGCGCACCATCGAGGCGCTGTGGCAAGGCATCTGGGCTTACATCAATCACTACGAGATCGGCGTGATGACCGGCTGTGCCTCCTTCCACGGCACCGTGCCGGCCGCGCACGCCGAGGCGCTCACCTATCTCGCCCATCACTGCCGCACCAACTCGGCCTGGGACGTGCGCGCTGTGTCCGGACGCTATTGCTCCATGGACCTGATGCCGATCGAGGCGGTCAACACCAAGGCGGCGATCGCGGCGATGCCACCACTGGTCAAGGGCTATCTGCGGGTCGGCGCCCGCATCGGCGATGGTTGCGTCATCGACCGCGAATTCTCGACCGTCGACATTTTCGTGGTGATGCCGGTCAAGGAGATCGGGGCCCGCTACGTCAACTATTATGGCGGCGAAGCGCAGCGCTTCGCGGCGTGAGCGAGTAGGCAGTAGGCAGTAGGCAGTAGGCAGTGGTGAAGACGCCACGATTCACGCTTCGGCGACTACTGACAATTTCCCTACTCCCTACTCCCTCTCTTCAGGGAATGTCTTCAGGCCGCCGGCCGGGCCGGCTTTTGTAGGCTTGAAACGTCCAGCCGAAACGGAGCGCACCGCCGCGCACCGCGAACGCCGCGGCGAAGCCGGCCAGTTCTGAAACGATCGGCGGCAATCCTGTGACGTCGCCAGCCGTGAAGATTGCAGCACCTGCGAGAGCGGCCGTAACGTAGATTTCCGGCCTCAGCAGCACCGAGGGCTCGCCGGCCAGCAGATCACGCAGGATGCCGCCTGACGTGGCGGTGAGCACGCCGGTGATGACGGAGACGACCGGCGAACCGGTAATGGCCAGCCCCTTGGCCGCCCCCATCACCGAAAAAGCGGCCAACCCGATGGCGTCGAGCCAGAGCAGCCATTTCCAGCGGGATTCGACACGGTGCGCACCAAAGAACACCAGCACCGCAACCGCCGCGCAGATCAGCACATAGCTGGAGTTGGCGACCCAGAAAACCGGCAGATTGAGGATAACGTCGCGAAGCGTGCCGCCGCCGATACCGGTGACGCTGGCCAGGAACAGAAAGCCGATAATGTCGAGCTGCTTGCGCGACGCCGCCAACGCCCCCGTCGCCGCGAAGACGGCAACGCCGGCATAGTCGAGGAGGGCGATGGGGTTCATGAATTATGCGGTTAAGGGAGCAGGGGAGCAGGGGAGTAGGGGAGTAGGGGAGCATGTTTAGCACGAAGCCGCATGATTCATACGGCTTCCTGTTTTCCTGCCCTACTCCCCTATTCCCTAATCACGCATCCTTTTCGGCCTGCTCATTGACCGGCCCTGGCTCGACCGGCGCGTCGGCGGCAATTTTCGGGCCGCCCTTGGCGACGCCGACCATGGCCGGGCGCAGCACCCGCTCGCCGATCGAATAGCCCGGCTGCACGACCTGGACCACGGTGTTGGCCGGCACATCGGGATTGGGCACTTCGAACATTGCCTGGTGGAAATTGGGATCGAACTTTTCGCCTTCCGGCGCGAGTTTCTTGACCCCGTGCCGTTCCAGCGCCGACAGCATGGCGCGCTCGGTCAGGTCGACGCCTTCGATCAGTGCCTTGAAGCCGGCGTCCCCCGACGCCTTGGCCTCGGCGGGAATGGCATCCAGCGCGCGGCGCAGATTGTCCGACACCGACAGCATGTCGCGGGCGAAATTCGCCACCGCATAGGTTCGCGCGTCATGCACGTCGCGCGCGGTGCGGCGGCGCAGGTTCTCCATCTCGGCCGCGACGCGCAGCGCGCGGTCCTTCAGTTCTTCGTTTTCCTTCAGCAGTCGTACAAGCGCTTCATAGTCGCCATCGATGCTGCCTTCCGTGCGCTCGGCATTGGCCTCGGCCGCCTCGGCTTCACTGGGCGCGCGTTCGTCTTTTGCCTGGTCGCTCATCGCCGTTTCCCGTCATCTTGAATGGTGTGGATTTTGTGCCCGATATCGAGGTTCGCAGGCCAAAAATCAAGGGGAAAGCAACCGCAAGGCCCTTTGAAGACGCCGGGACGATGCTGCGATTTTAATTCAAATTTTACCGTACTTGCCGGCTTTGCTTGCCTCAGGGGCGTGATGGGGGAACCATTCCCTTGCTGGAGGAGTTTCGGAGCCGACGCAGGATTTTTGAGATGATGACCCGCAAAAAGCTTGAAAAGGGCGAGAGGCTCGCCGCGGAGGTCCGGCGCCAGCTCGGTGCCGAGACGATGGCGCGCTTTCTGCGCACCTTGCCAGCCTTCCACACGGAGACCGACATCCCCGATCGTTTCAGGCAATTGCTCGACCGCCTTGACCGGGTCGAGAATGGCGACGCCTGGCGGCGGCAGTAGGCGCCTCGTCCGGCCTTACGCGACAATTACGCACAGTAACTTTACGTGAAGGCCGGCTTGCGGCGGCGGCGCACCCTGCCTATGCTTCCTGATGAACATGATTTCCCCCGAAATGGCGGCCAGTAGCAAGCGCGCCTGGCTCAAGATTCTGGCACGCTACAAGAAGCCCGACAGGCGGCGCAGCGCACTCGAACTCGCCATTACCCTCATTCCTTTCGCCTCGCTGTGGGCTCTGTCTTCCGCCGCCTATGCCTACGGCCATTGGTGGGGGCTGATCCTCATCCTGCCCGCGGCCGGGTTCCTGGTGCGGATCTTCATGATCCAGCACGATTGCGGCCATGGCTCGTTCTTCGCCAATCGCATTGCCGACGACTGGATCGGCCGAGCGCTCGGTGTCCTGACGCTGACGCCCTACGATTGCTGGCGGCGTGCCCACGCCGTGCATCATGCCAGCGCCGGCAATCTCGATGAGCGCGGCATGGGTGACATCAGGACGTTGACCGTCGCCGAGTACCGGCGCCTGTCCTGGCGCGGGCGCCTGGCCTATCGCCTCTATCGCCATCCGCTGGTGATGTTCGGGCTCGGGCCGATCTGGTTGTTCATCTTCTCGCAAAGGCTGCCCATCGGCATGATGCGCGGCGGCTTTACGCCCTGGGTGTCGTCGATGACCACCAATCTCGCCATTGCGCTTGCGGCGGCATTGCTTATCTGGGCCGTCGGTCCCGGCGCGTTCCTGATTGTCCATCTGCCGATCGTCATCCTCGCCGGTTCGGCCGGCATCTGGCTGTTCTACGTCCAGCATCAGTTCGAGGAGACCGAATGGGCGAAGGACGAGGAATGGCAGTTCCAGCATGCCGCCCTGCACGGCTCGTCCTACTACGACCTGCCGCCGGTTCTGAACTGGTTCACCGGCAATATCGGCGTCCACCACGTCCACCACCTCTCCGCCAAGGTGCCCGGCTACCGGTTGCAGGAAGTGCTGCGAGACTATCCGGAACTGCGCGGTATCGGCCGCGTCACGCTGCTCGACAGCCTGCGCTGCGTCAAACTGGCCTTGTGGGACGAAAGCCGCAGCAAGCTGATATCGTTCCGAGAGGCACACGCGGCGCTGTAGCGCTTGTCTTGCTTCCCATCAACGGAGAGGTGAAGTGCGGTCCGCGCAGCGGACGAAAAGCCAATTGCCTGGCTTTTCGAACAATGCCCAAGGGCCGCATGAGGAAGCAGCGCAAAGCTTTCCAACCTGAGTTGAAAGCGTAGAAGAGCAGCCGGTTCTCAGAGCCTCAGGCCGCCTGCCGCTCGTCGCGCATCAGGATCTCGCCATGGCGGATCTCCGTGCCCAGCACCTTCAGGCATTCGCGAATGAAATTGGACAGGCCCGGCCAGCCCTTGGCAGATACGAGATTGCCGTCGACATGGGCTCCGTTCGGCGCGACGTCGATATAGATACCGCCGGCCAGCGTCACTTCCGGCTCGCAATAGTGAAGCGCCGCCACTTCCCTGCCCCGCACCACGCCGTCGACCGCGATCAGGATCTGCACGCCGTGGCAGATGGTGAAGATCGGCTTGCCGGTCTCATGGAAGTGCCGCACCAGCGCCTGCACGCGCTTGTCGATGCGGATGTATTCGGGACCGCGCCCGCCCGCCGCGTAGACGGCATCGTACTGGCCCGGATCCACCTCGGAAAACGTCTTGTTGAGGATGTAATCGTGGCCGAGCTTTTCGGTGTAGGTCTGGTGGCCCTCGAAATCGTGCAGCGATGTCTTCAGTACATCGCCCGCCTTCTTGTCCGGGCACACGACATGCACGGTGTGGCCGACGGCATGCATGGCCTGCTCAAAGACGAAAATCTCATATTCCTCGCTGAACTCGCCAACGAGCATCAATATTTTCTTACCAGCCATTCCCGGTTCCTCCCTTTGTGGCCATTTATTTCGGATGACGAAATAATCGACTTATCGTAAGGGCAGGACGGTGAAAGGGGAAGCGGAAATCGCCCTATTGGTAAGACCAGTTTTCGGAGACGGGCACGATCACCAGCAAATTCGAGTCGTTAAAAAGGCCAAAATGGAATCATTGGTTCGACCAGACTACGGTCAGGCAACCGCCTTGATCATGCCCGCGGCCTTCTCGGCGATCATGATGGTCGGCGCATTGGTGTTGCCGCCGATCAGCCTCGGCATCACCGAGGCGTCGACGACGCGCAAGGCTTGCATGCCGTGGACACGCAGTTCCGGATCAACCACCGCCATATCGTCGATGCCCATCTTGCAGGTGCCGGCCGGGTGATAAATCGTGTCGGCGCGGGCACGGATATGGGACATAAGCTCCGCGTCGCTCGACACGCCGGCAGTGTAGATTTCCTTGTGGCGGTATTTGGCCAGTGCCGGCGCCTCCAGGACACCGCGCATCATTCGAACACCCCTCAGCAGAAGCTCGCCGTCACGTTCGTCCGATAGAAAGCGCGGGTCGATGCGCGGTGCCGCCAGCGGATCCGCGCTCGACAGCCCGACCTCGCCCCGCGAATATGGCCGCAGCACGCAGACGTGGCAGGAAAAACCGTAACCCATATGCAGCTTGCGGCCGTGATCGTCGACGATGGCGATGCAGAAATGCAGTTGCAGGTCGGGCCGGTCGATCGCTGGGTCGGATTTGAGGAAGGCGCCGCCTTCCGCGTAGGGCGTAGCGATCATGCCGCCGCCATCCCTGCGCCAGCGCAGCATATGCCGCAGCAGGCCAGGCAGACCGCGCACACCGATGCCCATCATGTCGGCGTCCTTCGACGTCCAGCCCAGGATGAAATCGAGATGATCCTGCAGGTTCTTGCCCACTCCGGGCAGTTCGTGAGCAACCGGAATACCGTGCACGGCAAGTTCGGCGGCGGGGCCAATGCCCGATAGCAACAGCAGTTGCGGCGAACCGAAAGCGCCGCCGCAGACAATGACCTCGCGCCCGGCTTGTGCAATCGCTTCGCTGTTGCCCTTGCGATAGCGAACGCCGGTCGACCGCTTGCCGTCAAGCACGATGCCCGTGGCTTGTGCTCCGGTGATGACGGTAAGGTTGGGCCGGCTCATGACCGGATGCAGATATGCGGCAGCCGCCGAGCATCGTTCGCCATTGCGGCGCTCGTCCCAGAATTGCGTCACCTGATAGAGCCCCGCCCCTTCCTGCTCCGGTCCGTTGAAATCGTCGTTGCGGCGTATCTGGTTTTCGCCGCAGGCCTCGACAAAGGCCCTTGAGAGCGCACGCGGCTCCTGCTGTTCGCCGACCCGCAGCGGTCCTTCGCTGCCATGTAGTGCGTCTGCACCGCGCTGATTGCCTTCGGCGCGCCGGAAATAGGGCAGCACGTCGTCCCACGACCAGCCCTGGCAGCCGAGATCGGCCCATTCGTCATAGTCGCCACGGTGCCCGCGCGTGTAAAGCATGGCGTTGATGGCACTGGAGCCGCCGAGCGTCTTGCCGCGCGGCTGGTAACCCTTGCGGCCGCCAAGCCCAGGCTGCGGCACCGTCTCGAACGCCCAGTTGTTGATCTTCGGCCGGCCCGGCAGCAGCGCGATGACGCCGGCGGGTGCGCGGATCAGCAGATCCTTGCCGGCTCCTCCCGCCTCGATCAGGCAAACTGTTTTCGAGGTATCTTCGGAGAGCCGCGCGGCAAGCGTGCAGCCGGCGGACCCGCCACCGGCGATGACATAGTCGTAGCGCATGAGACCCCTCCCAGATCGTCAGGCGGATATTTCTATCCGGACGATCAGAGAAGGCCCGATCGCGGGCGATGTAAAGACGCGTGGACCTACCGCCGCGTCAGTTGCCGCGGGCCCGCCGCCAGGAATATCTCGGACCCTTGGGCTCCGATATGGCGGCCGGCTGGTAGTAAAGCCCCAACCCGCCGGTACGGCCCTCCTCCAGGCGTTTCAAGAGCACTGGATTCGAGATCTCGAACTCGTCGAAGCCAAGCCGCAGCATGTGCGGCAACGGGTCGACCAGGATCTGCCCGGTGGCACGCAGCGCGCCCGTGAAATGATAGCGGTTGCGCAGCAGTTCGCCCTTGGTGAAAGACCGGCCGTCGCCGAAAGCCGGGAAGGCCAGCGCCACCAGCGACAGCTGGTCGAGCAGGTCGGCGATCTTCTCGAGCTGATCGCCGGGCTGCAGCACGACGCCGAGCCGCTCCTTCGCCGAGCGGCGCACCTCCGGGTCAAGATCGAGGAATGCCTGCAACGGCAGGATGAAGCGGCCGTTGCCTGCCAGCGCGTCGGCGCTTTCGGCATGGGTCCACTCGTCCTCGCGAAACCCTTCAGGGGTCCAGAGCCGGGTCTCCGGTGTCGTCGGTTCAGTCATCAAAATTCCTAAAAATTCAAAGAGCTCAAGGGTGTGCTGAAATTCAGGTCAGGCCGCTTCGAAAACGGCTGCTTCCGAGAACCGGAGCGGAGCGTACTTGAAGTACGTGAGCCCCGGAAGCGCAGGAAGCTGCCGTTTGCAGGCCGGCCTCACCTGAATTGCAACATACCCTATAGTGATGCGTCGGTCAGCGACACTTCCAGTCCCGACAGGTGAATGCCGCACTCGGTCTTGGCGTGACCGGCCCAGCGGCCGCTGCGCGCGTCCTCGCCCGGCTGCACCGGCTGCGTGCACGGAAAGCAGCCGATCGACAGATAGCCATAGGCGACCAGTGGATTTTCGCGCAGCGCATGCGAACGCATGTAGTCGGCCTGATCCGACGTCGTCCAGTGCGCCAGCGGATTGATGCGGATGCGCGGGCCGACCGCCTCGAACACCGGAAGTGCGGCCCGTGTCGAGGCCTGGAAGCGCTTGCGACCTGTGAACCAGGCACGGAAGGGGGCGACGCCACGTGCCAGCGGCTCGACCTTGCGCACGTCGCAGCAGGCATCGGTGTTGTTCTGATGCAGATTGCCGGTCGGGTCGATCCGTTCGAGCGCCGCCTCGTCGGGCTTGATCACCCGGATGTTGGTCAGCCCGAAATCGGCGACCAGCGCGTCGCGATAGCCGAGCGTCTCCTCGAAATGCTTGCCGGTATCGAGGAAGATGACCGGTAGCGTGCGGTCGATCTCCGCGATCATGTGCAGCAGCACCGCCGAATCCGCGCCGAACGAAGACACGGCGGCGATCTCGTCGTGGAACAGGTCCCTGGCCGCACGTTCGATGATCTCAAGCGGCTTCAAATGGCCATAGAGCGCATCGAGGCCCGCCGCCTTGGCGGCGGCGCCGTCCTCGACGTCGGCAACACGGTCAAGCGGCCTTGGCTTCGCCAGCATAGAGCGCCTCCTTGAACGGCGCGGGACCGACACGGCGGTAGGCGTCGATGAATATTTCCTGTGGGTTGAGCCGAAGGCCGAGATAGGTATCGACGATCGTCTCGATGGCGTCGGTGATCTCTTCCGACGAGAAGCCGCGGCCGATGATCTCGCCGACGGAGGTGTTTTCGTCGGCCGAACCGCCGAGCGTCACCTGGTAGAGCTCGGAGCCTTTCTTCTCGACACCGAGGATGCCGATATGGCCGACATGGTGGTGGCCGCAGGCATTGATGCAGCCGGAGATCTTGAGCTTCAATTCGCCGATCTCGCGCTGCCGCTCCAGCGAGGCGAAGCGTTGCGAGATTTCCTGCGCGATCGGGATCGAGCGCGCCGTCGCCAGCGCGCAATAATCGAGGCCCGGGCACGAGATGATGTCCGAGATCAGGTTGGAATTGGCCGTCGCCAGCCCGATGTCGACCAGCGCGTCATAGACCGCCTTGAGGTCGGCGCGCGCCACATGTGGCAGGATCAGGTTCTGCTCATGGCTGACGCGCAACTCGTCGAAGGCGTATCTTTCGGCGATATCGGCGACGGCTTCCATCTGGCTGTCCGATGCGTCGCCCGGTACCTCGCCGATGCCCTTGAGCGAAATCGTCACCGCGGCATAATCGGGATGGCGATGCGTCACCACGTTCTGGTCGAGCCAGTCCGAGAAGCCCTTGGAATCCAACCGCGCCACCTTGACGGCCGCGTCGCCTTCCGGACGCCCGGCCAGCGCCGGCGGCGCGAAATAGGCCTCGATGGCGCGGATGTCCGCCTCAGGCAGCTTCAGTTCCGCATCCTTCAACTCCTGCCACTCGGCCTCGACCTGGCGGGTGATTTCCTCGGCGCCGGTCTCGTGCACCAGGATCTTGATGCGCGCCTTGTACTTGTTGTCGCGGCGCCCATAGAGATTGTAAACGCGCAGGATCGCCGTGCAGTAGGACAGAAGGTCGGCCTCCGGCAGAAAGTCGCGAATCTTCCTCGCCACCATCGGCGTGCGGCCCTGGCCACCGCCGACATAGACGGCGAAGCCGAGTTCGCCGGCGGCGTTCTTCTTCAGGTGCAGGCCGATGTCATGCGTCTGGATGGCGGCGCGGTCACGCTCGGCTCCCGTCACCGCGATCTTGAACTTACGCGGCAGGAACGAGAATTCCGGATGCACCGACGACCACTGCCGCAGGATTTCCGCATAGGGGCGCGGATCGGCGACCTCGTCGGCGGCAGCGCCGGCAAAATGGTCCGCGGTGACATTGCGGATGCAGTTGCCGCTGGTCTGGATGGCGTGCATCTCGACGCTGGCCAGGTCCGCCAGGATCACCGGAATGTCCGACAGCGCCGGCCAGTTGAACTGGATGTTCTGGCGCGTGGTGAAATGGCCGTAGCCCTTGTCGTATTTGCGGGCGATGTGGCCGAGCATGCGCAACTGCTTGCCGTTCAGCGTGCCGTAGGGCACGGCGATGCGAAGCATATAGGCGTGCAGCTGCAGGTAAACGCCGTTCATCAGCCTGAGCGGCCGGAACTGGTCCTCGGTGATCTCGCCGGACAGCCGGCGCTGGACCTGGTCGCTGAACTCGGCGACGCGGGCCTGGACAAAATCGTGGTCGAACTCATCGTAACGGTACATGCTTCGTCTTTCAGGGCGCGTCCGCCCACTTTCACTTTCAGTCTGGCTTACGCCGCCCGTATAGCCTGCTTGCCGAGATCGCCACGAATAGTGGGACCGGCGGCGCGGATCTTCTCGCGCAACCGCACCGGCTCGACGACGCCGTCGACGACTTCCGCGTCGATCAGATTGACGTCGACCACTTCATTGTCGGCATAGGCCTTGGCGCCGATCGCCTCCAGCCGATCCTCGGCCGCCTTGTCATGGGCAAGGTCTGCATGGTCCACCGTCTCGGCCCAGCCGCCATCGGCGTACCAGACGGCGATGCCGTCGCCGAGGCGATTGGCGGTCAGTATCTTCATGGCTGAACTCCCTCGGTGGCCGCTACGGGCGCATGCCTGTGAGCCGCGAGCGGCTCGGACCGCTCGAAATTGGCCCCGGCGACAGCGTCGCCGATGATGGTCATGACCGGTCCCGACAGATCCGCGCGCGCTTCCAGCGACGGCAGGTCGGCGAGTGTGCCGTGGAAGCGTCGGCGATTGGTCAGGCTGGCATTCTCGACCACGGCGACCGCCGTGTCCGGCGACAGGCCGGCCTCGATCAGCCGGCCGGCAACTTCGGCCGCGACCGAGCGGCCCATATAGACGGCGACGGTAGCACCGGAAATGGCGAGCTTGGCCCAGTCTGGCAATGAATTGCCCTTGAGATCGTGGCCAGTGGTGAACACCATCGAGGAGGAAACGCCGCGCAGCGTCAGCGGCAGCTCGAAATCGGCGGCAGCGGCGAAGGCCGCGGTGACACCCGGAACCACCTCATAGGCGATGCCGGCATCGCGCAGCGCCGCCATCTCCTCGCCGGCGCGCCCGAACACCAGCGGATCACCCGACTTCAGCCGCACGACGCGCTTGCCCGCACGGCCGAGCTCCACCAGCAATGCATTGATTTCGGCCTGGCTCTTGGTGTGGCAGCCCTTGCGCTTTCCCACCGGCAGACGCTCGGCATCGCGGCGCCCCATGGCGACGACCGCCTCCGGCACCAGCGCGTCATGGACGATGACGTCGGCTTCCATCAGGAGACGATGCGCCCGCAGGGTCAGGAGATCCTCGGCGCCGGGACCGGCGCCCACCAGGGCGATGTGGCCGCGAACGGGCGCGTCGGACGTCAGCAGATCGGCGGCGGCTTCGCGCGCCCGCGAAAATTCGCCAGCCTCGACCGCGCGCGCCGGCGCTCCACCGAAGAAGTCGCTCCAGAAACGGCGACGTATATTGCCCCTGGGCAATCTCTCGGCGGCATTGCGGAACGAGGCGGCAAGCGCCGCCAGCGCGCCAAGCGACGGCGACAGCATGCGGTCGATGCGGCCGCGCAGCATCTGCGCCAGCACCGGGCCTGCGCCTTCGGTGCCGATGGCAATGGCGACCGGCGCGCGGTTGACCAGCGCAGGCGTGAAGAAATCGCAGAGGTCCGGCCGGTCGACCGCATTGACCGGAATGCCCAGCCGGCGCGCGTCGGCGGCCACGCGACGATCGAGCGTCTCGTCGCCGCTGGCGGCAAACACCATCACGGCGCCTTCGAGCCGCGAGGCGTCATACCCGGCGGCCACATGGTTCGCGCCGGTCTCGGCGATGAAGGCCAACAGCTCCGGTTCGGCATTTGCGGCGATGATGTACAGAACCGCGCTCGACTGGGCGATCAGCCGCGCCTTGGCCAGCGCCTGCTCGCCGCCGCCGACAATGGCCACGGCTTCGCCCTCGACCCGCACGAAGACGGGAAAGGCATTGAGCTTGGTGGTGGCTTGCGGCATCAGAAAAGCAATCCGGGAACAGTTTCGCAGTTTTACGCCCAGGCATAAAAAAGCAGAAGCAAAGCACTCGCTCATCCGGTGATGGCAGGCAATCGCTTTTTCGCAACCGCGAAGAGCAGGAGAAAAATATTCCACGCCCATGTCCTGAGCACACCAGGGCCGTCGAAACAGGCCTTGATTTCAGGCACTTTTAGCTGCCGGCGACCTGTCCCGCAAAATAGTTTTTTCTAAATTCTACCAATTCAGTAGATTAAAGTCGTGCAGAGGCGATTTCATGTTTGCCGCCCGTCTTCGCGACCGCTCGGTCCGCCGTTTCAGTTGGAACGTGACCGGCCAGAACGCGTTCCCGGAATAGCCACCACTCAACAAGGAGCGTTTTCATGAACACGATCAATTTGAAGCATGGCATTTGGGTTCTGGTGGCCGACGGTGAAAAGGCGCTCCTGCTCAAGAATGCCGGCGACACCAAATTTCCCAACCTTGAAGTGGTGCAGGTGATGGAACAGGAAAACCCGCCCACCCGCGAACAGGGAAGCGACAGCCCGGGCCGATACAATGATGGCCCATCCGTACACCGCAGCGCGGTCGAGGAGACCGACTGGCACCGTATCGGCAAGGAACGCTTCGCCCAGGAGATTGCCGCCCGGCTCTACAAGCTTGCCCATGACGGCGAGTTCGACAGCATCGTGCTTGTCGCCCCACCGGTGGTGCTCGGTGCCATGCGCAAGAAGCTGCATAAGGAGGTTGGTGACAAGGTGACGGCCGAGATCCCGAAGACCATGACAAATCACGGCATCTCCGAGATCGAGGCCTTGTTGCAAGCAGCCTGATCGCCGGCAACAGGACGAATACCATCGCGAGCTGGAACAAATCGGCGGCATCCGTTCGCCGGTCCAGCATTTTGTCGCCGCGGCGTCGCTTTTCGTACCCTTGCGGGTTGCATCATCGTTACCGCTTCCACCATATTGCAAGCCAGGCGACGGCTTCGGGCGGCGCATATCCGACATCGCTAGCTTGAAAGGCGCTCCATAGACAATGCCGCATGACACGCCCCTTATCGCCACCATCGTCGCCGGTCTGGGGCTGGCTTTCGTCTTCGGCGCTCTCGCCAATCGTTTCCGCATTCCGCCACTGGTCGGCTATCTCGTAGCCGGCGTGCTGGTCGGGCCGAACACGCCCGGTTTCGTCGCCGACGCCGGGCTTGCCAACGAATTGGCCGAAATCGGCGTCATCCTCCTGATGTTCGGCGTTGGCCTGCATTTTTCGCTCAAGGACCTTCTGTCGGTCCGCGCCATCGCCGTGCCTGGCGCCATCGTCCAGATCGGCTTTGCCACCGCACTCGGCGCCGGGCTGTCCTGGATGCTCGGCTGGTCGATGGGCGCGGGCCTGGTGTTCGGCCTGGCGCTGTCGGTCGCCTCGACCGTGGTGCTGCTGCGCGCACTTCAGGAACGCCGGCTGATCGAGACCGAGCGCGGCCGCATCGCCGTCGGCTGGCTGATCGTCGAGGACCTGGCCATGGTGCTGGCGCTGGTGCTGCTGCCGGCGCTTGCCGGCGTGCTCGGCGGCCAGGAACAGGCCGATGCCCATTCGAGCGGCCTGCTGACGCTGCCGGCCAGCTATGGCATCTGGGGTGTCGTCGGCATCACGCTGGCCAAGGTTGCCGCCTTCGTCGTCGTCATGCTGGTGGTCGGCCGCCGGGTCATTCCGTGGATCCTGCACTACGTCGCCCATACCGGGTCGCGCGAGCTGTTCCGTCTCTCGGTGCTCGCCATTGCCCTCGGCGTCGCCTTCGGCGCGGCAAAATTGTTCGGCGTCTCGCTGGCGCTGGGCGCCTTCTTCGCCGGCATGATCATGAGCGAATCCGAGCTCAGCCACCGAGCGGCGGAAGAATCGCTGCCGCTGCGCGATGCCTTCTCGGTGCTGTTCTTCGTCTCCGTCGGCATGCTGTTCGACCCGTTCAGCCTGATCAGCAACGGCCTGCCGATCCTGGCGACGCTGGCCATCATCGTCATCGGCAAGTCGCTGGCGGCGTTCGTCATCGTCGTCGCCTTCGGCTATCCCCTGGCCACGGCCTTGATGATTTCGGCCAGCCTTGCCCAGATCGGCGAATTCTCCTTCATCCTGGCCGAACTCGGCGTCGGGCTGAAACTTCTGCCCG
The DNA here is from genome assembly GCF_004791165.1 of Mesorhizobium sp. M8A.F.Ca.ET.218.01.1.1. GTDB lineage: Bacteria > Pseudomonadota > Alphaproteobacteria > Rhizobiales > Rhizobiaceae > Mesorhizobium. The sequence goes on from NZ_SRUZ01000006.1 coordinate 410,832, forward strand.
AACAGGGCCGCGACCTCATCCTTGCGGGGGCCATCCTGTCGATCGTGCTCAACCCGCTGATGTTCCTGGTCATCGACTGGATGAAGCCTTGGCTGGAGGCCCGCGCCGCCAGGACGGCACCGCCGGTGGACGCCAAGCCGGTTGGTCCGGCGACGGAACCGGGTCAGGTGGCCTCCGTTGCCGCGACGTCCAGCAAGGAAGACGGCCCGCCGCCGAGGACGGCGCTTGCCGGTCATGCCATCCTGATCGGCTATGGCCGGGTCGGCGGCCTCGTCGGTGCCGCGCTGAAGGAAGCGGCACTGCCTTTCCTCGTCATCGAGGATGCCGACAAGACGCTGGCGAAGCTGAAAGCAGATGGCATCGAAACCATCGCCGGCAATGCCGCCAATGCCGAAGTGTTCGCCGCCGCCAATCCGGAGGGCGCAAAGCGGCTGATCCTTGCCATTCCCAATGCCTTCGAGGCCGGCCAGATCGTGCTGCGGGCACGCACCGCCAATCCCAACATCAACGTCGTCGCCCGCGCCCATTCCGACGCCGAGGTCGAGCATCTGAAGGGGCTCGGCGCCGATACGGTGATCATGGGCGAACGCGAGATCGCGCGCGGCATTGTCGAAGAGGTGCTTGGCCACAAGCCGCGGGCCGCTGAACCGTCCGCTGCCTGAACCGACGTGCCACAGGCGCGCTGATCATGCCACGAATGCCGAACCGCCGTTTTGCGCGACGCTGACGAGGTATTTTGCCGGAGGCTTGCCAAGCGCCTTCTTGAACATGGTGATGAAGGCGGTGACCGAGCCATAGCCGAGATCGCCCGAGACCTGCTGCACACTCGCACCCGAGGCCAGCTCCCGAATGGCGACGATCAGGTGCAATTGCTGGCGCCAGCGCCCGAAGCTCAAGCCGGTCTCCTTGACGACGAGACGCGCCAGACTGCTTTCGCTGAGCGCAACGCGGCTGGCCCATTGTGCCAGCGTGCTGCGATCGGCGGGGTCCTGCGCCAACGCCTCGGCGATCCGCCTCAATCGCGGCTCGGCTGAAATCGGGAGATGCAGTTGCTGGACAGGCATGCGCGGCAGTTCGGCAAGCAGGGTCCTGGTCAGGAGGTCATCCCTTGCCTTGTCGTCCTGCACGCTGTCGGACAGCTCGACGATCAGTTCGCGCAGCAGCGGCGAAATTGAAAGCGTGCAGCACCGGTCCGGCAATTCGGCGGCTCCCGGCTCGATATAGACGAAGAAGATCCGGGCATTGGCCGTGGCGATGTTGCTGTGCTCCATGGCGCCGGGGATCCATACCCCGCAATGTGGCGGCACCATCCACAGGCCGCTCGGAACGCGGCATGTGACGCCGCCTCCGAGCGCAAAGACGAGCTGGCCCTTGCGATGCCAATGAGCGGGAACCTCTGCACTGGTTTCGGTGACGTCGACACGAACGGCGATGGCTGGCGCCAGCACGTCATCGACATCGAAATTGAGCCATGGGTAGCGAAGAGGCTGTCTCATGATCGACTGCTTTTAGCGATTAAATGCCATGATAGCTAAATTCCTCGAGCTGCGAAGCCGGTAAGGTCCGGCGTCCAGCAAGAAGGGTGCGTAGCCATGCTCGCCTTAGTCATATCTTCCGACAGCGCCACGCAGCTCAGGCTGGCCGAGGTGGAAGAACCTCGGCCCCTCGCGGACGAAGCGCTCGTCTCTGTCCACGCAACCTCGTTGAACCGGGGTGAACTGCGCCTGCTCACCATCCGTCCGAACGGCTGGAGACCCGGCCAGGACATCGTTGGAATTGTCGAACGCGCGGCCGCCGATGGCTCCGGGCCGGCTGCGGGCACCCGGGTCGCGGCCTTGGTCGACCAGGCCGGCTGGGCCGAACGGGTCGCCGTTTCAACCGACCGTCTCGCCGTCCTGCCGGATGAGGTCGGCTTCGTCTCGGCAGCCACGCTCCCCGTGGCGGGCACGACGGCGCTCAGGACTTTGCGCCATGGCGGTGACCTGGCCGGCCTAAAGGTCTTGATCACCGGTGCAAGCGGTGCCGTCGGCCGCTTCCAGATCCAGATCGCCCGCGAGCAGGGTGCTTCAGTGACCGCCATCGCCGCCGGCCGGCACCACGAGGATCTGCGTGGGCTGGGAGCCGAGCAGATCGTCGAGTCGATCGAGCAGGCCGAGGGGCCGTTTTCGCTGATCACCGAGTCGGTCGGCGGCAAAAGCCTCGCACATGCGATCGAACGCGTCGCGCCCGGTGGGACAATCGTCATCTTCGGTTCGAGCAGCGGCGAACTCACGCCGGTTGGATTCCGCCAGTTCGTTCCGGGTCACGAAGGGGCAAGGCTTCAGACATTCGCCTACTACACGTCCGGTTCCGCCATCGGCGCTGACATCGCCGCGCTGCTTGCCCTGGTCGCCGCCGGACGGCTGGAAACCCGCGTGGCTATGACCGCGCGGTGGACGGAGATCGGACAAGCCCTGGACGCGCTGCGCCAGCGCAGCTTCAGCGGCAAGGCCGTTCTCACCCTGGCCGGATGAGCAGGCCTTGGCTCGACCAGTTCAAACGTGCTGGCCGCCATTGATGTGGATTTCCGAGCCGGACACATAGGAGGACTGGGCCGAGCACAGGAAGAAGATGATGTCGGCGACTTCCGCCGTGGTACCCAGGCGCCTGAGCGGGATGGTCTCGACGATCTTGTCCGTGCCCGGCGACAGGATCGCCGTGTCGATCTCGCCCGGTGCGATGGCGTTGACGCGGATGCCGTGCGGGCCGAAATCATGCGCCATCTCGCGCGTCAGCGAGCCAAGTGCGGCCTTCGACGTCGCGTAGGCGGTGCCGGCGAAGGGATGCACGCGGGTGCCGGCGATCGAGGTGACGTTGACGATCGAGCCCTTGGCCGCGGCTAACTCTTTGAACAGCCCCCGCGCGAGCATGATCGGCGCGAAGAAATTGACCTGGAACACGTCGCGCCAGACATGCATCGGCGTGTCGATCGAGTTCATGCGGCTGTTGCCATCCCTGAGCTTGGGCGAAATCCCGGCATTGTTGACCAGCGCATTGAGCTGGCCGCCATGCGCTTCGAGCCGATGACGGATCTCCGACACGGCAATACCGACATCTTCCTGATCGGCGAGATCGACCTTGATGTGGTCCTCGGGACCGGCAGGCCACGGGCAATCCTCGGCGAAGGCCTGGCGCGAGCAGGTGATGACGCGCCAGCCCTCGCGCGAAAAGCGCTTGACCGTGGCATGGCCGATGCCTCGGCTGGCGCCGGTCAGCACGATGGTTTTTCTGGTGTCGAGTTCAGCCATGTCGCGGTCTCCGGCCGGAGGTGTAGCCGAACACCGTGGCGCTGGCGAGAGGCGGATTGACGCTCAGCCGCCACCGAGAATGTCGAGGATCGAAGTCCGCTTCTTCTTCAACGGACCGCCAACGCTGCCCGGAGGGACCGGATGCCCGACCGAGGCGGTCGTGCCATTGTCAGCCGGCATGTCAAAACCATCGGCATCGACGGTTTGGGCGGGTCGCGCCGCGCGGACCGGCGCTGGCCTGGCCGGTGCCGACGCCTGCACGGTCGGCGCTTGCTGTCCGACCGAAGCCGACGGAACCGGTGCCGGCTGGTTGTTGTCGGCCGAGGGAATGTCGTCGGGCACAATGGTATCCGGCGGCGTCGACTTCCAGGTGCCGGGCAGCGGCCGCACCGGCACGCCCTCATGCGCCGCGACCATGAATTCGTGCCAGGCCTGCGCCGGCAGCGCGCCGCCGGTGACCTTCTTCATCGCCGTGCCGTCATCATTGCCGAACCACACGCCGGTGGTGAGATTGGCGGTGTAGCCGACGAACCAGGCGTCGCGCGAATTCTGGCTGGTGCCGGTCTTGCCGGCCGACGGCCAGGCGAAGGCCGCCTTCTTGGCGGTGCCGACCTCGACCGTACCGGTCATCATCGAGTTCATCATGCCGACGATCTCGGGCTTGATCACACGCGGCGCGCTGCCGCCGGCGCTGTCATAGAGCACCTTGCCGTCGGCTGTCGTCACGCGGCGGATGAAGTGGATGTCGGGCTTGTAGCCGCCATTGGCGAAGGGCACATAGGCCGAGGTCAGCTCCAGCGGCGTCACTTCCGAGGTGCCAAGCGCGATCGAGGTGTTGGCCAGCAGATCGGACTGGATGCCCATGCGGTGCGCGGCTTCCACCACCGCGTTCGGCCCGACCTCCATGGTCAGCTGCGCGGCAACCGAGTTCAGCGACTTGGCCAGCGCCGTCGCCAAGGTGACTTTGCCAAAGTACTTGCCGCCGTAATTGTCGGGCGTCCAGTTGCCGATCTTGATCGGCGCGTCGTTGCGCACGCTGTCGGGCGTACGGCCGGCCTCGAGCGCCGCCATGTAGACGAACGGCTTGAACGCCGAGCCAGGCTGCCGGCGCGCCTCGGAGGCGCGGTCGAACTGGCTGGTCGAATAGTCATAGCCGCCGACCATGGCGCGCACCGCGCCGGAATCGTCGATCGATACCAGCGCGCCCTGGGTGACGTTGAGCTTCTTGCCGCTGTCGTCGATCAGCCGGCGGATCGACTGTTCGGCAAGCTTCTGCAGGTTCAGGTCGACGGTGGAGTCGATGACGATATCGCCGCGCACGTCGCCGATCAGGTCGGGCAGTTCTTCCATGATGGTGTCGGCGACATAGTTTTCCGAGCCGGTCCAGTAGGACGGCGAGCGCGTCGCCGGCGCGCTCAGCGCCGTCTTCAGCTCCTTCTCGCTGATCTTGCCCTCCTCGCGCATGGCGGCGAGCACCAGTTGCGAGCGCTCCTCGGCGGCCTTGGGATCGCGCGCCGGCGACAGCCGCGAGGGCGCCTTCAGCAGGCCAGCCAGGAGTGCGGCTTCCGACAGGGTGACGTCGCGCGCGCTCTTGCCGAAATAACGCCGCGAGGCCGCCTCGACACCATAGGCGCCGGAGCCGAAATAGACCCGGTTGAGGTACATTTCGAGGATCTGGTCCTTGGTGTGCTTATGCTCCAACCACAGCGCCAGCAGCACTTCCTGCACCTTGCGTTCCAGCGTGCGGTCGGGCTTCAGGAATAGGTTCTTGGCCAATTGCTGCGTTAGCGTCGAACCACCTTGCGAGAAGTGCCCGCCGGCGAGATTGGTGACCATGGCGCGCGACAGGCCGATCGGATCGACGCCGAAATGCGAATAGAAACGGCGGTCCTCGATGGCGATCACCGCCTCGGGAATATAGGGCGACATTTCGTGCAGGCCGACCGCTTCGCCGCCACTCATGCCGCGATTGGCCAGCAGCTGCCCGTCGGCCGAGACGATCTTGATATTGGGCGCGCGGTCCGGGATCGACCAGGTCGTGGCCGCGGGCATCTTGGCGCCGTAGTAGACAACGACGCCCGCGACCGCGATGCCGCCCCATATGGCGAGCACGAAGCACCAGTAGACCAGCCGGCCGAGCACGCCGAACAGGCCGCGCCCGCTTCCACCGCGCCTCCCCCGGGCCGATTTCCCCTTCGATGATTTGCGTTTGGCGGAGGCTTTGCGGTTGCTCGGCACGACGCGGTCCTCCTCGCTCACCGAAAGACCCGTCTGGGATTTCGCCCGTGGCGGTCCCTCGAAGCTGGGCTCGATGCGGCTGTCTCTGCGGTTCGCCATGCGCTGCGCTGATATCCCCGGTGCCAATGGCGCTCGGGTTGAAGAGTAGATGCGGCGATTTAAGGGCGGGTTAAGCAGGCCTTCGGCCAAGCCTTTGAATTTCGTTAGGAATTTGTTAATCCTGTTGCCGCCGGTCTTGGTGGCCGGATGACAGCCGGCTTATGCGATGCGAAGCCTCTGCTGGACCTCTTGGCCGCAACGCGCGCCTTATTTGCCTTCCCTACGTTTTTCGATCTCATAGGTCAGCCATCGGCAGAACATGCCGGCAATCGAAGCCGCCGCGCCGACAAGCAGACATGTGGTCAGCAGCGGGCTTTTGGAAGCGCTCGACCAACTGACGATGGCCAGCAGCACAACGCTCAGGGTTGAGATCAGATAACCCACGCCCTTGAGCAAGTGCAAAGAAGCTTTTGTCATGCCCTGAAATCTCCTCGGCCTGCTCTTGGGAACATTCATTGCGCCTTGGAGTTCCATCCCGGATCAACCCGGAACGCGACAGAGGCGCCTCATGCCCGACTACCTCAAGCTGCCGACGACGACGAAGGGCCTTGTCAGGGTCGTCATCGAAACTCCGCGCGGTGCCGCGGCCAAGGTAGCCTATGAGCCGGCTATCCAGGTATTCGGCTATGTCCGCCCTTTACCGGTCGGAATGACCTACCCCTACGATTGGGGTTTTATTCCCTCCACATTGGGGGACGATGGCGATCCCCTGGATGGGCTAGTCATCCATCAGGCCGCCACGGGTCCCGGCACCGTCATCAAATGCAACCTCTTGGGTGCGCTGCGGGTCAAGCAGAAGGATCACGGCGGCGAGGCCCTGCGCAACGACCGTTACGTCTTCTGTCCTCACAAGGAGGACGCTGAGGACGAGCCCGTGGCCGCCGACCGCGTGCCCGAGCATCTCAGGCGCGAGATCGAACAGTTCTTTCTGTCGTCGGTGCTTGGCACCGGCAAAACCATCAAGTTCAAAGGCTGGCAGGATGCCGGTGAAGCGCGCAGGGCAATCAAGAAGGGCATGAAGGCCTTTGCCGCCAGGCTACGCAAGTAAGCATGGCCATTTTCCGGTGCGTTGTTCCGATCGATCAGGCGCTTAACGGCGCGCCACGCCCGGCTCGATCCCCGACCTTGTTGTTCCGATAATCGACGCCAGCGGATAGAAGGCCAGCGCCTGCTCCTCGCAAGTGACCGCAACGACGTTGTTCGAGCGGTCGATGTCGAGACCCTTCGGGCCGCCTTCCTCGGCACTGGCCCTGCCTCGCAGAAAGGTCTCCTCGTCGAGCACGGTCACCGAGGCCGCGGGTGCTCGCTGGCCCCTCCAATCGCCGTCGCCGCCATAGACATGCACCATACGGCTGCCCGCGTCGGCGACGAGGATGTGCCGATCATCCGCTGTAAAGCGCACGCCGTGCGGATAGCCGGCGTGCTGCAGGACGCCGGCGGGTTCGCTGTCAGGCCCAAGCGAGGAGGACATGCGGTAGAGTTTTACATCCTGGGTGCCGTGGCTGCTGACGGCGATCCAGCCTCCGTCATGGCTGAGCGCAATGCCGTCGGGTATGTCGAGACCACGTTCGAGCAGCCGCTGGTTGCTCGTCGTGCGATAGCCGAGCCACCGGTTGACCACATGCCGGGTGACCAGATGCGTATAGTTGTTGCAGACCAGCAGGCTGACGCGGCCGCGCGACTCCGGCCTGACGGCAATCGAGCCCGGCGAATTCAGTTTGCAAGGCCGCCGGCCCTTTACCCGCCGAATGGCCGATATCTCGCGACTCTGGCCGGCTGGTTGCTCTCGAGGCAGGTTGAATATGGCGACCAGTCCATCGCGGTTGCCAATCGCCAGGGTGCGGTCATCGATGAAATCCAGGCCATGGATTTCGCCCATGTTGCCTGATGTCAGCTCCATGAAACCATGGATCGTGACATCGGGACCATCCGATCCGGCCTCGACGTCGATGCGCAGGACCAGCAGGCGCTTGCGCGCATAGCCGGCGATTGCCAGCAATCGATTGTCCGGTGAAAAGCGCAGGTCCTCCGTACGTCCGATCGCCGAAAGCGCCGCCCTCACCGCCGCGCTGGCCTTGAAAGCGATCCCCGGGATCATTTGCGACCCGCCCAGCGGATCGAACGCTGGAAGGGATCGAGAACCGTCCAACTGCTCGCTGTCCATTGACGACTGTCTGCCCCGCTTTGATGTCGCCGACTAAGCCCGATCGCGCGCTCGACGGTCAAGCGCAATGCAGGGGTTCCAGGCCATAACGGTTGGATATCCGCCGCCTTTGCGCTGACGCTGGTGCCCGATCCGCCATATGGTTGATGTCGCCGCCCAATCGGCGGCAGGCTCAGTTCTGCTGGATCGAAATGCCCTTGTCGTCGATCTTGAGTTCGACGCCTTTCGGCCTGGTCTGCTCGCGGTAGACGTAGACGCCCAGCGCGACGACCACGACGATGAGCGCGCCAATGATGAGATAGAGTGTGTTCTGCTTCATGGCGCGCCCTTTGTCGTGCCGAGCCTCATGCTCGTTTCAGGACCTTGACCAGAACCAGAAGGATGATGGCGCCGATCGTGGCGTGGATGATGGAGGCGATGATGCCGCCGCCGATCGAGAAGCCGATCCGTGGGAACAGCCAGCCGGCGATGAACGCGCCGACGATGCCAATGATGATGTTGCCGATCAGGCCGAAGCCGAAACCCGAAACGATGAGACCGGCGAGCCAGCCGGCGATGGCACCAATGATGATGAAGACGAGAAGGCTTTCGACACCCATAGCGGTTTCCTCCGAGCAAGAGGGCGAGCGCGGAGCGGAAGGCTCCGAATCGGCCTCGATATCAACGGCTTCAGGCTATGCGAAAGCACCCGGCCTAGCCAGCGGCGCGCTCACTGGTCGTCGTCGTCGCCGGCAGTGGGCCGCCAGCTGGTCGGCTCGACCTTCTTCTGGGTGTAGCTGTCGGTGTAGACCCACCAGCCGCCGTCGCGGTATTGCGCTATGGATTCATTGAGGACGCCGTCGCTGTCCTTCCAGGTGACGGTGACCTTGGAGCCGTCGGTCGGCGCGGTCGATATCGGCTTTCTGTCAGCCATCTCATCCCTTTTTCAGCTGTGGGCGAAGATATCCTCTTCGGCCCAGCCCATCAGGTCAAGCTTGGACCGGGTCGGCAGAAAGCGGAAACAGGCGTCCGCCTCCTTCGTGCGCCCCTCGCGCGCCAGCCGTCCGGCCAGCACGTCGCGCAACCGATGCAGATAGAGGACGTCCGAGGCGGCGTATTCGAGTTGCTCGGGCGACAGCGTTTCGGCCGCCCAATCCGACGATTGCTGCGCCTTGGACAAGCCTACGCCGAGAAGCTCGAAGCAGATGTCCTTCAGCCCGTGCCGGTCGGTGTAGGTGCGCGTCAGCCGCGAGGCGATCTTGGTGCAGAAAACCGGCTCGGGCATTACGCCAAACGCATTGTAGAGCACGGCGAGATCGAAGCGACCGTAGTGGAACAGCTTGGTGATGGTGCGGTTTCTCAACAGGCTGACAAGGTTCGGCGCCTTCTTCTGGCCCGGCGCGATCTGGATGACATCGGCGCTGCCGTCGCCAGGCGAAATCTGCACCACGCAGAGCCGATCGCGGTGCGGGTTGAGGCCGAGCGTTTCCGTATCGATGGCCACCGCCGCGACATTGTAGTGGGAGAGGTCAGGCAGATCGTTTTTATGGAAGCGGATATCGCTCATCGTCTTCTCCGGGTCGCGGCCTTCGGCGTCGCGCCTCCATCGAAGAAGCGCACACGCGCTCCAACACATTGCGCTGTCGACCCGTCCTCGCCGTGATCGGCGGAAAAATCAACAGAAAGTTGATTTTTCCGCTGTCCAGGGTTGTCCGCCTTACCGTGTCATAGCATCCAGAATGCGCGCCCATGAGCGCTGCCCCTTGTGGAAGGAGCTGAGCTCGTATTTCTCGTTGGGCGAATGGATGCGGTCGTCATCGAGGCCGAAGCCGACCAGCAGCGATTCCATGCCGAGATAGGTCTGGAAGTCGCCCACCACCGGAATGGAGCCGCCGCTGCCGGTCGTCACCGCGGGCTTTGGCCATTCGTCCGAGAGCGCGATCTTGGCCTTGGCCAGGAAAGGCGAGTCATAGGAAAGCTGGATTGCCGGTGAACCGCCATGGGCGTGGAATTCGACCGAACAATCGGCCGGGATACGCTCCTCGACGAATTTCTGGAAAGCCGCGCGGATCTTCTTTGGATCCTGCTTGTGAACGAGGCGGAACGAAACCTTGGCCGAGGCTTCCGCCGCGATGACAGTCTTGAACCCCTTGCCGGTATAGCCGCCGATGATGCCGTTGAACTCGGCGGTCGGCCGTGCCCAGGTCAGTTCCAGCACCGAGCGACCTTTTTCGCCCGACGGGATCGACAGGCCGACAGGTCCGAGGAATGTCTCGGCCGTCTCGCCCAGTGTCTCCCATGATTTCAGCACCTGCGAGGGCGTTTCCTCGACACCGTCATAAAAACCCGGAATGGTGATATGACCGTCCTTGTCGTGGATGTCGGCCAACACCTTGGCCAGGATGCGGATCGGGTTGGCTGCAGCCCCGCCATAGAGGCCCGAATGCAGGTCGCGGTCGGCGGCCTTCACCGTGATCTCCTCGCCGACCAGACCGCGCAGCCCGACGCAGATCGACGGCGTGTCTCGGTCCCACATGCTGGTATCGCAGACCAGCGCGAAGTCGGCCTTGAGTTCCTCGGCATTGGCCTCGAGGAACGGCTTCAGCGAGGGCGACCCGGATTCCTCCTCGCCTTCGAACAGGATGGTGACGCGGCACGGCAGACTGCCGTGCACCTGTTTCCACGCACGGCAGGCTTCGACGAAGGTCATCAGCTGGCCCTTGTCGTCGGCCGAGCCGCGCCCGGTGATGACCTTGTGACCAGGTCCGATCTCCTTGATCGCGGGGGCGAAGGGGTCGTTTTCCCACAGTTCGATCGGGTCGACCGGCTGCACGTCATAATGGCCGTAGAACAGCACATGCGGCGCGCCCGCCGGCCCGTCATGATGCGCAACCACCATCGGGTGTCCAGGCGTGTCGCGCACGCTGGCGTCGAAGCCGATCAGCTTGAGTTCCGCCACCAGCCATTCCGCCGCCTTGCGGCAGTCGGCGGCATAGGCTGGATCGGTGGAGATCGACTTGATCCCGAGCAGGCCGAAGAGCCGTTCCAGGCTTTGATCGAGATTCTTGTCGAGGCGGTCGAGGACAGGGGAAACTGCGGACATGTGCATAGCCTTTCGATTCAGTGCCGGAACCGTAAAGGCAGAGCGGCGAAACGAAAAGCCCGGGACAATTGGACCACGGCCCGCGCCGGCGGCCGCGGGCAAAAAAAGACCGCCGTGGTGGAGGGGGAACCACGGCGGTCTTGTACTCGAAACGATGCGGCAGCCCGGAGAGGGGGGATAGGCTGCCGCAGTTGTCCGGTATAGGCGGGGGACGGGCCTTGCTCCGGACTTCGGCGAAAACTGCCGATGACGTGTATTTGGGTCTCTGAACATGGCGATTCAAGGGCGTTAACGTTACACTTTTGTAACGTACCCGTGAGCGGCCCTGTATAACCCCGATCTGTCAGGGTTCCCGATCTGTCAGGGTGTTGACGGAACCTATGTCTGGCGATGTCTTTGGCATGGACCAAGCCATCGCGCCGCGCTATCCCTGCCGGCATGAAAAAAGGCGATCATCTCTTCCTCATTGACGGCTCTGGCTACATCTTCCGGGCCTATCACGCACTGCCGCCGCTGACCCGCAAGTCCGACGGCCTGCCGGTCGGTGCCGTTTCCGGCTTCTGCAACATGCTGTGGAAGCTGATGCAGGATGCCCGCAACACCGATGTGGGCATTGTGCCGACGCATTTCGCAGTCATCTTCGATTATTCCTCGAAAACCTTCCGCAACGACCTCTATCCCGAATACAAGGCCAACCGTTCGGCGCCGCCCGAGGATCTGATCCCGCAATTCGGCCTGATCCGCCAGGCAACCAGGGCGTTCAACCTGCCTTGCGTCGAGATGGAAGGCTTCGAGGCCGACGATCTTATCGCCACCTATTGCCGGCTGGCCTGCGAGGCCGGCGGCGACACCACCATCATCTCCTCCGACAAGGACCTGATGCAACTGGTTGGCGACACGGTGGGCATGTACGACCCGATGAAGGATCGCCAGATCGGCATCCCCGAAGTCATCGAGAAATGGGGGGTGCCACCCGAAAAGATGATCGACATGCAGGCGCTGACCGGCGACTCCGTCGACAATGTGCCTGGCGTGCCCGGCATCGGGCCAAAGACCGCGGCGCAACTGCTCGAGCAGTTCGGCGATCTCGATGGATTGCTCGCCCGAGCCGGCGAGATCAAGCAGGAGAAAAGGCGGGAATCGATCATCGCCAACGCTGACAAGGCACGCATCTCGCGCCAGTTGGTGACGCTGAAGAACGACGTGCCGGTGGCCGAGGGACTGGACGATTTCGTGCTGCATGCTCCCGACGGGCCGAAGCTGATCGGCTTCCTCAAGACCATGGAATTCACCTCGCTGACCCGCCGCGTGGCGGAAGCGACCGGCACCGAGGCCGGCGACGTCCAGGCCGTCGCGGTGACCGTCGAACGCGCCGACAACGCACATGGCCCCGACGTCGGGGCCGGAACGCCGCCCGTCGCCCGAAACGGGGCGGCCACCGAGCCGGGCCAGGCCGCTGAAGCCGAGACGGAGACGCCAAAAAAAGGTGACACCCCTTCCCTCCTGGCCGCATTGCGGCTGGAGGGCGCGGCGACCGCCAAGATCGATACTTCGGCCTATCAGTGCATCCGCGATATCGCGACGCTGAAAGCCTGGGTCGCCGAGGCGCGGGAGGCCGGTATCGCGGCCTTCGACGTCAGGGCCACCTCGACCGATCCGATGCAGGCCTCACTGATCGGCATGGCAATGGCCACGGCGCCCGGCCGCGCCGCCTACATCCCCTTCGCCCACAAGAGCGGCAATGGCGACCTGCTCGGCGGCGGCATGCTCGAAAACCAGATCCCGCTTCGCGAGGCGCTGGCGGTGCTCAAACCACTGCTTGAGGACGGATCGGTCCTCAAGATCGCACAGAACCTGAAATATGACCTGGTCATCATGAGCCGCTACGGCGTCGATGTCGCACCCTTCGACGACACCATGCTGATCTCCTACGTGCTCGACGCCGGCACCCCCCATGGCCACGGCATGGATGCCCTTGCCGACAAATGGCTTGGCCATACCCCCCTTCAACTCAAGGACGTGACCGGTTCCGGCAAGAGCTCTGTCGGTTTCGACCAGGTCGACATCGACAGGGCGACCGCTCACGCCGCCGAGGATGCCGACGTGACGTTGCGGCTGTGGCTGGTGCTGAAGCCGCGGCTTGCCGCCAAGGGACTGGTCTCGGTCTATGAACGCCTGGAGCGGCCGCTGGTGCCGGTGCTGGCGCGCATGGAACAGCGCGGTATCTCGGTCGACCGGCAGATCCTGTCCCGGCTGTCGGGGGAACTGGCGCAAGGTGCGGCCCGGCTGGAAGAGGAAATCTACCAGCTCATCGGCGAGCGCATCAACATCGGCTCGCCCAAGCAGCTCGGCGACATCCTGTTCGGCCGCATGGGGCTGCCCGGCGGCTCCAAGACCAAGACCGGCCAGTGGTCGACCTCGGCGCAGCTGCTCGAAGATCTCGCCGCCGAAGGTCACGAACTGCCGCGCAAGATCGTCGACTGGCGCCAGCTGACCAAGCTGAAATCGACCTACACCGATGCGCTGCCCGGCTTCGTCAATCCTGACACCAAGCGCGTCCACACCTCCTACGCGCTTGCCGCAACGACGACCGGCCGTCTGTCGTCCTCCGACCCGAACCTGCAGAACATTCCGGTGCGCACGGCTGAAGGGCGCAAGATCAGGACCGCCTTCATCACCGACAAGAGCCACCGGCTGGTTTCAGCCGACTACAGCCAGATCGAACTGCGCGTGCTCGCCCACGTCGCCGAAATCCCGCAATTGCGCCAGGCCTTTGCGGATGGCGCGGACATCCATGCCATCACCGCGTCTGAAATGTTCAACGTGCCCGTGGAGGGCATGCCATCGGAAGTGCGCCGCCGCGCCAAGGCGATCAATTTCGGCATTATCTACGGCATCTCGGCCTTTGGCCTCGCCAACCAGCTGTCGATCCCGCGCGAGGAGGCGAGCGCCTATATCAAGAAATATTTCGAGCGCTTCCCCGGCATCCGCGACTATATCGAGGAGACCAAGGCCTATGCCCGCGAGCACGGCTTTGTCGAAACGATCTTCGGCCGCCGCATCCACTATCCCGACATCAGGTCGTCGAACCCGTCACTGCGCGCCTTCAACGAGCGCGCCTCCATCAATGCCCGCCTGCAGGGCACCGCCGCCGACATCATCCGCCGCGCCATGATCCGCATGGAGGAAGCCTTGGACAAGGCCAAGCTGTCCGCCCGCATGCTCCTGCAGGTGCATGACGAACTGATCTTCGAGACGGTCGAGGCGGAAGTCGAGGCGACGATCCCGGTCGTGCGCCACGTCATGGAAAACGCCGCGATGCCCGCGGTCTCGATGTCGGTGCCGCTGCATGTCGACGCCCGTGCCGCCAACAACTGGGACGAGGCGCATTGAGGTGGACATATACCTCACCTATCGCGGCCAAATCCCCTCGAAAGCAAGCAGTCTTGATGCGGTCTGGAACATGCGAAAGAGCTTTCACCGGCAATTGGAGACACTATGGGGCAAAGAGCCATTTGCGGTTCTGAAAAGATGGGAAGATTCAAATTTCGCAGCACAGGCACCAAATTTTTTACGCTCGATCGGTGACCAGGTATTCGTCCCATTTTATGGGGAGGCGGTCGGCGTAGGTGTAAGATTGGAGATCAAACTACTGACAGGCTTGCCCCAGCAGGCAGTCATAAGCAGCGGCGATTTGGACAATCGGGTAAAGCGAATAATCGACGCATTACGCGCACCCACTCAAAAAGGTGAGATTGTAGCGAACCTGGAACCAAATTCGCGATGGTACTGCGTTATGGATGATGACAGCTCTGTAAAAGAAGTAACTGCGTCGCTGGCACCATACTTGGACTCCAACGACCCGAGCGAATCTTTCGTGTTCGTTAGAGTGAGAACCTCTCCGACTGCCGTCACATTTGCAAACGTAGCTATGCTGTTTTAGCAAGTATACGCGGCGCTCTAGGCGGCCTCAGCGCGGCATTTCGCGCACGTCCCGCGAAATTCGATCACCGCCTTCCTGGCGGCGAAGCCGGTCGAGTTGACCCATTCGTTCAGCCGGTGGTCGACGTCGTGGTCCGACATCTCCGTCACCTGCCCGCAGCTGTCGCAAATGGCGAAGGCGGTCATCGAGTGGCTGTGGTCGTGCGGCTCGGCGCAGGCGACGAAGGAGTTGATGCTCTCCAGCCGATGCACGAAGCCTGACTTCACCAGCGTGTCGAGCGCCCGATAGACCTGCAGCGGCGCCCGAAAACCGCGCTCGCGCAGCTGATCAAGCAAGGTGTAGGCGCTGAGCGGCCCGCTGGCGGTCTCGAGTTTCTCGAGCACGCACAACTGGTTTTTCGTCAGCACATCCCTTGCCGCCATGGTTCTGTTCCAGCCTGCCCTGCGCCATCCCAAGGCTGTTTGCTCACGCAAACGGCCTGATCCCATTCAGATAGCGACGAACCGCCTTCTTTGCTACTCTTCTGTTGCTGTCCCGAGCCGATCGATGACATGCCGACACATTGGTGATGGCAGGCTTGATGACGGAGCGACATTCAAAATACTGCCAAAATCCTCGACGAGGATGGTCTCGCTTGGGAAATTCGATCGGGCTTGGGGAAGCGACATGATCAAATTGACACGCCGGAGGCTGCTTGTCGGCACGTCCGCGCTGGTGGCTGCCGGCACGGTTTCGTTCCGGGCTTTGGCCGCGTCGCGCACCTACCATGCGCTGCTCGTCGCCTGCACCGAATATCCGGCCTTGCCGCAGAGAAACTGGCTGATCGGGCCGAAGAACGATGCCGGCCTGGTGCACGAATACCTTCTGAAGAACGTCCCCGATCCGGTGCGCTTCGCGCCGGAAAACGTCACGCTGTTGGCCAAGGACGTGCCCGGCGCCAAGGGTTTGCCGACCCATGCCGCGATCAAGACGGCACTGGCCGATCTCGCCGCCAAGGTTCGGCGCGACGACTTCGTCTACCTGCATCTGTCCGGCCACGGCGCCCAGCAGCCCGAGAGGGTCAAGGGCGACGAGACCGACGGACTCGACGAAATTTTCCTGCCCGTCGACATCGAGAAGTGGATCAACAGGGATGCCGGCGTTCCGAACGCGCTGGTCGACAACGAGATCGGCGATGCGCTCGATGCCATCCGCGACAAGGGCGCCTTCGTCTGGGCGGTGTTCGACTGCTGCCATTCCGGCACCGCCACCCGCGCCGTCGATGTCGATGACGAGCTGGAACGCAAGGTCGAGTTCGCCGACCTGGTCGGTGGCGACGAGGCGGCCAGGGCGGCAGCCGTCAAGGCGTATGACAACACCGTTGCAAGCGCATCGCGCGGCCTCGACGAGAATGGCCAGCGCAAACCGGCCTTCAACCTGACGCCGACTGGCGGCGAGCCAATCACCAAGGGCAAACTGGTCGCCTTCTATGCCGCGCAGACAGTCGAGACGACACCGGAGATGCCGCTGCCCAAGGGCACGGCCGACGCGCCACGCTTCGGCCTCTTCACGTTCACCATCCTGTCGAAGCTCGCCGAAAATCCCAATGTCACCTATCGCCAGCTTGGCCAGGCCGTGCTGCAGCAATATTCGGCCGACAGCCGTACCCGGCCGACGCCGCTGTTCGAAGGCGAACTCGACGCGCGCGTCTTCGGCACCGACAAGACGGATGCGGTCATGCAATGGCCCATTATCGTCAAGGACGGCGAGGCGACGATCGGCGCCGGCCTGCTGCATCGCCTCACGCCGGGCAGCAAGCTCGCCATCCTGCCGTCGGCGCTGTCGTCGCTATCCGACGCCGTCGGCTATCTCGAAGTGGAATCGGCCAAGAACCTGGAGAGCCGGGTCAAGCCGGTCGATTTCGACAAGAAGCCCGCACTCAAGGTTGCCGATATCCCCGCCAATGCGTATGCCCGGGTGGCGGAGATCGCCGTCGACTACATGCTCGCCGTTGCACGGCCGGCCGCGACCAAGGGATTGGAGACGGAAACGGCACTCGTCAATTCGGTTCTCGACGAACTTGCAGCGGCCAAGGAGACCGGCTTCAACATCGAACTGGTCGATCCGGGCAAGAGCGCCGAACTTCGCTTCGCGGTGATGCGCGAGAATGCCATTGCCGGCGCCGACGGGAACGCGACCGACAAGCCGGCCCTGTGGTTCCTGCCGGCTTCGGGCGACGTGACCTTGAAGGATGGCGGTAGGCCGCCGCTGATCATCATCCACCCCGACGACCGCCAGAAGCTTGTCGATGCGACGGTAAGGAATTTGCGCACCATCTTCCGGGCCACCGGTCTTTCCAGGCTGGCGGCCGCCTCCGACTACAAGCCAGAGGACGTCGACGTGCAATTCCAGGTCAAGCGTCGTGACAAGGACGGGCTGGAGCCGTTGCAGGCCTCGGTGGTGCCACGCGTCTCGCCCGGCGACGAGGTGCATGTGCTGGCGAAGAACAGGTCGGACCAGCTGGTCGACATCAATGTGCTCTATGTCGGCAGCGATTATTCGATCACTCACATCGTTGCCGAGCGCCTCGCCCCGCAGGCTACCGTCGAGGAAGGGTTGCTCGCCTTCACCGACACCAGCTTCGGCATGGAGCGGATGATCGCGGTGCTGACCGAGGCGCCGCCGGAAAGCGAAAAGGAGGATCTGAGCTTTCTGGCGCAGGACGGTGTCGCGTCGATGACGCGCGGGATAGGCTCCGCCAGCTTCTCCGACATGCTTGCCGATATCGGCGTGGCGCCGTCGACCCGATCGGTGATGCGGCTTGCCGACAAGAGCGGCCCGAGGGGAGCGGTGATGATCTTCCCGATGGAGACGGTGCCGCGCGCCTGAGAATCCAGGCGGGGGTGTTCATGGCCAGGCCTTGCACTGCCGGCACGATGGGGTGAAAACTTTTAGCCGCAGCGTCGGGAGATGACACGGCCGGCGCAATGGATGGGGTGGTTCGTGAGCTATAGCCTATTTTCCTGGAGTGCCACGGTTGGCGGCATCGCCGCCGGCCTGCTGCTGGTTGCCGACGCGTCGGCACAGGACGCCTGCGGCCTCTGCGCCAAGCAGGTGGTCATCAATTCGGAACTGGCGACCTGCTTTCTCGACCAGTACGACCAGATCGCCAAGGCCAGCAGCGACGCGATCGTCGTCGATCTCTCGGGCTGCGCCTCGCGCGGCATCGTCGAGGCCTTGCCGTCGCCGAACAAGGCCCCGGCGGAACCGGACGTGCAGTTCATTGTCTCGCGCCCGCAACTGGCGTGCCTGAAGAAGCAGCTCGAAGCGCCGGGCGTCGTGCTCGATCCCTCCGCCACCATCGAACTGGATAGCTGCAAATGAAGAAGCCGGGGGGCACGACGAAGCAGGCAGCAGCAGTGACACCGGCAAAGGACGCGGCTGCGAAGCAGGCGCTGCCGGAAACCACCGAAGGCTTCCCGTGGCCGAGCAGCCATGAGATCAAGAAGGAAAGCAACCCCTTCACCGACCGCGACTGGCGCATGCTGGTCTATGCCTGGTCGGGCATGCTGGTGCGCTTCGCCATCATCTTCACCTTGGCATTCTCGGTCTATCAGTTCCTGGCCAATCAGGAGCAGAAGCGCGTGGAGCAGACCATGTCCCTGGTCGAGCTTTGGGAGACAAAGGATTATCAGCAGGCGCAACGAGCGCTCAAGGATCGCCTCGCGGCCCTCAATTCCAAATACGACAATCTGCTCAGCGCCAACCCTTCGCCGACCGAGGAGCAGGTATTCCGGCAACGTATCGGCATCGAGGCGATGAGCGCTTCCGGTGGCGACATGCCGCTCGCCGACTTCGGCGAGAATTTCGACCGCATCGTCTATTTCCTCAACCGGCTGTCCTTCTGCGTCGATGGCGACCTGTGTTCGCGCAAGGTGACCGACGCCTATTTCCGCGACTATGCCGTCTCCTTCTGGAGTTACTTTGCCGGCTATGTCGACAAACAGCGCAAGGCCGGCTCCCCCACTTTCGCCACGGCGATCGAAGCCTATGTGCGCAGCGGGCGACCGTCGGCTGAAGCCAAATAACGATGACAAGGATGAGCCTCCGCCTCATGCGTGCCTTCCGCTGGCTCGCCATGGCTGGAGCCTTGGTCGCCGCGTCGGTCGCCCGTGCCGAGGACGCCCCGGATTTCCACCTCGATCTCGACACTGGCGGCCACAGCGCGCGGGTCACCGATCTCGCCTTCACGCCCGATGGCGAGAATCTCGTCTCGGCCTCCGACGACAAGACCATCCGTATCTGGGACTGGCAAAACGGCGTCAGCCTGCGCACCATCCGTGGCTATCTCGGCAACGGCAACGACGGCAAGATCTTCGCGGTCGCGGTCTCGCCGGACGGCAAGACGATCGCCGCCGGCGGCTATTTCGGCGCTGGTCTCGGCGACAGGCCGCCCTATGGCGACATCAGGCTGTTCGACTTCGCCACCGGCAAGATGAAGGCCGTACTCAAGGCAGCCGACTACGCGACCTATGACCTTGCCTTCTCTCCCGATGGAAAGATGCTGGCCGGCGGTGGCGCCGATGGCGTCGTCTATCTCTGGAGGCTGGACGACAAATCCACGGCCGGATGGACGCTGGACAAAAAGCTCGACGCCGATTCCTGGCATATCGACAAACTGGCTTTCGCCGCGGTGGGAACCCGACTGGCGGCGACAACGACGGACAATGGCATCCGGCTCTGGGACATCACGAAGGGCGAGCAGATCGCCTTACCGGCCGAAGCGGAGCAGCTGCGGGACGTCAGCGTCATGGCGCTGGCCGTTTCGCAGGACGGCAGCCAGTTTGGCACCGGCAGCAAGGACGGGCAGGTCCAAATCTGGCGTGCGGCTGACGGCACTCTGGTGCGCGCCATGCCGAAGCAGGATTTCCTCATCGGTTCGCTGACCTTCGCCAAGGGGTCACGTCTGATCGCTTCCTGCGGCTACCGCTGCGCCAACAAGCACCGCTCCATCGTCTGGAACACCGACACTGGAGACAAGCTGCTCGACTATGCCGGCCATGACGGCACAGTCTACGCCAGCGCCGCCAATGCCGACGGGTCGCTGGTGGCGACGGCCGGCGGTACCCGCAACGCCATCCAGGTCTGGGACCCGGCGACGGGTGAACGCAAGGCCCTGCTGCAAGGATCGGGGGAGCCGGTGACCGCGGTCGGCATCGACGCGGCGAACGGCATCATCGGCTGGGGCGATGCCAACCCCTGCCCCGAGCGCGTCGCCTGCCCGGAACAAATGGGCGCGCTGGAAAAGAAGCTGGAACTGCCGACCGCCGAGCGGTTCTTCGACGACCCCCAGCTGCTGACGGAGCAAAACTCGTTTGCCCGCGCCACACTGACCAGCGGCCAGTGGTCGCTGCACGCCACGGTCGGCGGCAAGGACGCGCTGGAAAACGCAGTGCTGGAAATCGCCAATGGCGGTAAGGTCGTGCGCACGATCGAGAACGACGCCACCAACGGCTTTGCCCATTCCGCCTTCACGCTGATCGACAACGGGCTTGGCCTGATCACCGGCGGCAATGACGGCACGCTGCTGGAGTACAAATCCGCGACCGCCAGGGTATCAGGTGAATTCACCGGCCACACCGGCGAGGTCAACGCTATGGTCGCCTCCGAAAAGGCCAGCCTGCTGGTCACCGGCAGTGCCGACCAGACGCTCCGGCTCTGGAACCTGAAGACGCACGAACTGATCGTGTCGATGTTTTTTGCCGGGTCGCAATGGATCGCCTGGATGCCGCAGGGCTATTACTATTCCTCCGACGAGGGCGACAAGCTGATCGGCTGGCACGTCAACCAGGGTCGCGACCATGAAGGCCGCTTCATCCGCGCCGGCCAGCTGAAGAAATACCTCTGGAGCCCGGAAATGGTGCGCCGCGCCATCATCCTGCGCAGCGCCAGGCAGGCGGTCAAGGAGATGCGGCCCGGCGTCGACGACGAGTTGCAGAAGCTTCTCCAGCGCAAGCCGCCGGAGTTCGGCATCCGCCTCGCCGGCGATCAGAGCAAGGTGCGAGACGGCTACGTCGCGGTCGAAATCACGGGCGCCAGGGAGGCTGGCGCTGATGCCGCCGGCTTCTCGATCCTTTCGAACAGCCGCAATGTCGGCGACGTCACCGCCCGCTCGGTGGACGGCAACAACACCATCGTCGAGGTTCCGGTCGAGGATGGCCAAAACACCATTCGCATCACCGGCACCAATGAATACGGCTATCTGACCGAGCGCAGCGTGACGACGCTGGCAAGGAAGGCCGAGAAGGCCCAAGCCAAGGGCAAGCTCTATGTCGCGGTCATCGGTGTCGACAAATACCCGTTCCTGACCGATGCCTGTTCCGGCCACGCCTGCGACCTGCGCTACCCCGTCGACGATGCCACCGAGTTTCTCAAGGTGGTTGCGCAGAAGTCGGCGCCGCTGTTCTCGTCGATGGAATCGCTGGTGCTGGTCAACCGCCAAGCGCTCGACGAGAGCCCCGACAAGGCGCAGCAGACCTACACCGTCGCCAGTGCCGGCAGCATCATGGAACCGGACTCGCACACGATCGATGACCAGCTCGCCGATTTCCTCGACCGGCCTGGCGAGCACGACACCACCATCATCTTCGTAGCCGGCCACGGCATCAACATCGACGAGGATTACTATTTCATCCCGACCGATGGCCGCAAACAGGACGCCGAGCGCTGGAAGCGCTCTTCGCTGGTGGATTGGTCCGACATCCAGAAATCGGTCGAGCGGGCCAAAGGCATGCGCTTCATGCTGCTCGACACCTGCCACGCCGCCAACGCCTTCAATCCGCGGCTGGAAAAGGATGCGCAGGACGCGCGCATCGTCGTCTTCTCGGCCACCGCCGCCAACAACACCGCCGCCGAATTGCCCGAACTCGGCCACGGCGTCTTCACCTATTCGATCCTCGAGGGCCTGCGCGGCAAGGCGAGAACCCCGGATGGCGGCGTCACGCTGTTCGGGCTGGCCGATTTCATTTCGCACGAGGTGGTGCGGCTGACCGCTTCGAAGCAGAAGCCGTTCTATTATGTCGGCGGCGTGGAAAACATCGTGCTGGCCGAGCCGTGACCATCAAACGTCGGCGCCAAGGGACCCCCCTCTGTCCTGCCGGACACCTCCCCCTCAAGGGTGGAGATCAGCTGTTTCCTGGCTTTCGCCAAACCCTGGCGTTGAGAAAGAGAGCGCCGCCAATGAAGCTGCCAATCTCCCCCCTTGAGGGGGAGATGTCCGGCAGGACAGAGGGGGGCCGACTGGGCGCCGACATTTTGCAGATCTTGGCAGCCCTCCTGTTCACCCTCCTCCCCCTGCCCGCCTTCACCGCACCCGTCATCTGCCCGTCCGGCAGCTCAAACTTCCCGCCCTTCTACGACGACGCCAAGCTGTTCGAGAATGCCATCGCCAGCGCGGCCGAGGTCCAGCCATCCAATCAGCGACTGACCGGCATCACCGTGCCGCATCATCTCCTGGCCGCCGACCTGGTGGCGCTGGGTTTTCATGCCGCCTCGGGCTTCCGCTACAAACGCATCGTCATCCTGTCGCCGGACCATTTCCACAAGACGCACAAGCTCTACGCCACCACGGCGCGCGGCTTCGATACCGTGCTTGGTCCGGTCAAGGCCGACACCGATGCCGTGCGGCTTCTGGAGAAGAACAGCGACATGGTCGAGGAGTCCTGCCTGTTCGACAAGGAGCATGGCGTACGTGCCATGCTGCCTTTCCTGCACCACTATTTCCCCGAGGCGAAAATCGTGCCGGTGGCGATGTCGGTGAAGGCGCGGCGCCGCGACTGGGACAGGCTTGCCGAGGCACTTAAGACAATTGTCGACCACGACACGCTGATCGTCGAATCCACCGACTTCTCGCACTATCTGCCGCAGCATGAGGCACACCGTTTCGACCAGCAGTCGCTCAACATGCTGGCCGCCAGCTCGCTCGACGGCATCGCGGCACTGCGCCAGCCCGATCATGCCGATTCGGTCGGCGCGCTCTACATCCAGACCAGGCTGCAGCGCGAATTGTTCGGCGCCCTGCCGCTGGTCGTCGCCAATGAGAACTCGCAGGAACACACATCGGATTATGTCGAGCGCACCACCAGCTATGTGGTGGCGCTGTTCGGCGCTTTCGGCCCCGACTTCAACAACCCCACACGGCCCAAGGACAAAATCTATTATCTCGCCGGCGACGTGAATTTCGGCCGCGCCATGAAGAAGATTTTGGTCCGCGACGGTGTTGCCGACCGCATCGTCGACAGCATCCTGTCGCTGACCAACTCGCGGCCGCTGATCGTCAATCTCGAAGGCGTCATCCTGCCCAACGTGCCGGAGGCGATCGACGATATGACGCTGGCGATGCCGGAGGGCCTCGCTGTCGACATGCTGAAGCGGCTGCATGTCGCCGGCGTGAGCCTCGCCAACAACCATGCCTACGATCTCGGCCCGTCCGGCTATGCCGAGACGCTGCAGGCGCTGGACGAAGCCGGCATCCCCCATGTCGCCCAGGGCGAGACGCTGGCGCTCGCCGATCTCGACCTGGTCGGCCTGACCGACATCGACACCAACGGCTCGAAGAACACCGACCTGCTCACCCCTGCCTTGCTCGACCGCCTGCTGCACGAAAATGCCGAACGCCCGGTGGTCGCCTTCGTCCATTGGGGCCGCGAATACAAGACCGAGCCGTCGGCGCGCGAAGAGATGCTCGCCGACCAGATGCGGCTGCGCGGTGTGTCGGCCATCGTCGGCGGCCATCCGCATGTGTCGAGCGAGGCAATCGTGCCGCTCGGCGGCGGCGATGTGGCTGAAGTCTATTCGCTCGGCAATTTCCTATTTGACCAGAAGGCGGAACGCTCGTCCGGATCGATGCTGGAACTGCGCGTCTTTCCCCAGGGCACGATCTTCGCCCGGCTCATTCCCCTGCCCAACTATTTCGAGATGGGCCGCAAATAGCCGTTCCTGGATCAGGATGCGCCAGGCTTAAGATCGGGCCGGCATCACCTGAATATCGATACGTCCTAACCGCTGCAGCCGACCATGTCGCGTGGCAGATAACACGCCGCCGGCTCGGTCTTGGTCTCGAACAGCGACCGCTTTGGCTTGAAATAGAAGAAGGTCACCGGCTTGCTCTCGCGAACGCTGCCATCGGCGAAATGCGCGGCGATGCTGAAGTTGTGGATGGACGACATCGACGACCACATCTTCAGCCGCGCCGTATAGGCGCTGATGTTCTTGTTGCCGCGCACCGGCATGGCGATCGTGTAGTCGTGCTTGCCGATTGGAAACTCGATGTTCTGGTAGCGCATCGCTTCCGGTGTGCCGCCACCGCCATCGCCGCATTCGGCCATCGATTCCGGGGTCTCGAAAACCGCCACGGTCACCGAGGTGCGAAACGGCTCGCTGTTCTGATTGATATGACCTTCGTCATCTGTCCAGGAATAATCGAGCTTGCCGATCGCATTCAGTGTCATCGCCTGCTGCATATTGCCGAGATAGTCGGCGACCTCGCCGAACTTGATCTTGTTGGCCAACTGACTGCGGCAGACATTGAGACTGTCCACCGACGGACAGGGAAACCGCCCCGTCTCCAGGCTGGCGGTGTCGACGCCGGCTTCAGTGAGCACGCTCTTGATCGACACGTCGACGCCCTCGCCGAAACTGCCAATGTCCTTGCTGAACATACGGCTTGGCTGGCCGCTGGGATTGCCATCCTCGTCCACGGTCGTGAACTGGATGGACATTTTCATGTCCTTGGCGTCGCCCCAGCCATTGTTGATGATCGAGAAATCCGGCCGGAAGCCGACACAGCCGAAATGCTCCGATATCGACAGCATCGGCTTGCGGTAGGCATCGCTCGAGGCGACCTTCATTTCCAGCCGGTCGAGCCTGACTTTGGATTGGTCCGTCGTTTTGAGGTCGACCTCGGCGAAGGCCGGCGCTTCGTCCCAGTCCTTGCGGCCAAAGACATTGCTGGTCGTAACCTGCCCGGTGCCGTTCCAGCTGTCATTGTCCTCATCCGCCTGCGGATAGATCGCGATGTCCTCGTCGCGCACCAGGTGCTGGTACTGCATGTCGGATTGCTGCGTCATACGTTGATCCACCACGACCCCGATCTCGACCTTGTCGGCGTCGCCGCCGCCGGTCTGCGCCTTCAAAAGGCCGCCGACCCGGGCATCGGCCAGCACGTCTGGACGCGAGCTGCCGACCTCCTTGCCCATCACCCATTGCGATTGATAGACCGTGCCGCCGGCGAGCCGGGTCCGACCCTTGCCGTTCTTCAATCCGTCGACAAAGGAGCCGGCGAATATTTCGCCGGTCTTCGACATGAGCCGGCCTTCGCCATTCGCGACGCCAGCGACGAACTGGCCTTCATAGCGGTTGCCCTCGGCATCGATATGGATGCCCTTTCCGTTGAATTCTCCCTCAAGCCACAGCCCGTCGAAGACCTCGCCCGAACGAAGCTCGAGCCGCCCTTGCCCATCCAGCCGGCCGTTCCTGACGGAGCCAAAATAACTGGAATAGACGGTCTTCGGGTCATAGTTCGCAGAGCCGCGCACGCGCCAGACCAGGCGGCCCTTGCCGTTGACGGTGCCGTCTTCGGCGATCGTCCGATCGGGAGACTGGCCAGCGGCCGGCTCCCAGGTGAAGTCGAGATTTTTTTCCGGTTGGAAATCCCACACCCGCACCATCCTGCGCAGCACCGAACGCGTCCGGCTCTGATAGAGGACCTGCACGCGCTCCGCCCAGGCGCCGGCTGGCTGCGAACTGCCTCCGTTGGCGAAGGCCTGTCCGGTAAGAGATGCCGACAACATCAACGCCGCCAGCAGGGGAGCGGCAGCCATTGCCCTCATTGCGAAGATTCCTGGCCTTGCCATATCCCACCCCTCAACGCCCAACCCCTTGGATGACCAAGCGTAATCGTGGCGGTGGGCTGGCGCAAGTGACGGCTCCGACCGTGCACGCCATCGCATAGAAAACCGGCGGCGGGAACGTCCCGCCGCCGGTTCTTTGTTTCTCTGTCGCGGCACGCGCCGCGACCGTCGGCAGCCGTCATTTGTAGAGGCTGTTGATCCACTGGACGTTGGCGGCGTTCAGGCGCACGGCGGTGTTGGCCTCAGGGCTTTCCGCCACGTTGACGCCGGTAATGATGCGCTGCTTGGACTTGGTGTCATAGGCATAGACCGAGCTGCCGCTCGACCCCGGGAAAGTATCGCAGTCATACTGGAAATACTCCGGAGCGATGTTTTCGGCATGGACTTCGCAGCTCGCCTTCCACATCGTACCCATCGGCTTGTCGCCGGGATAGCCGACGAGGTTGGCGGTGAAGTCGCCGAGATCGTCATAGTTGGCGTAGCCCAGCCAGCCGAGATTGGTGCCGACATCCTGCTTCAGCGTGATGATGCCGAGATCCCACGGGATCACCGAACCGTAATAGCCCTGGTAGTTGTCGATGAAGCCCTGCAGCACATAGGCGCTTTCGTATTCGAAGGCGCCGAACGGAGCGTCATCGGCGGTGCTGCCATTGAGGCCCGGCACGAACAGGTAGTCGGACAGCCAGTCCTTGTCCTCGTGGCTGTAGAGACAGTGCGCGGCGGTGAGCACGGTGCGCGGGCCGATCAACGTTGCCGAACAGCTGCCATAGCCGGTCTTCGACTTGGCTTCGAGATAGCCGATTGCCGAGAACGGATAGGTCTTGGTGTTCTTGACCTGCTCACGATCGTCGGTGCCGAAAACCTGACGTCCGGCTTCGCCTTCGCCAAGGTCAGGATCCTCGGTCTTGCGCGGGTCGCCCTCGGCGCCATTGGCCGGCGCATTCAGTTCCTTGATGATGATCTCCCGCAGCGCTTCGCTCGGTTCGATCTTGATCTCCTTGCCATCGGCTGAACGTCCGACGATGCCATAGGATTTGACAGCCGCTTTCTCGTCGGTGATCGGCGCGGCGCGGTTGTCTTCGTCAGTCAGCGTCGGCGGCGCGATCGGCTTGGCCCGCCCGGGCTTGTAGTCGCCCGAAGTCACGTCCCGCATGCTTTCGCCATTGCCGGCACTGGCGGAGCCAGGATCGGCGGCGAAAGCAGGGACTGCCGACATTGCGGTGGAAAGCAATGCGGAAGCAATCATAAGCTTTGTCAGTTTTGTCATGGTGAGACTCTCCCAAAAGTCAGCAAGGACTGGATCAAAATACAGAAATATTGTCGAGATCGTGGTGGTGCTGAAAAATCGGCAAAGGCTATCGGCGAACGTACCGGATCGTTGTTTGCCTCGGTCAATCTAAAGCCCCCGCCTAAGACCCTGCCGCGACATACTGCCTAAAATAATCCAAAATTGGCAATGATAAATCGCTTCCACGTAGCCCGTGGGGGGCTATAGAGTTTTGTGCGGGTTCTGCTCGCGGGCACGGTTAGCAAAAGTGGGATTCGGTTTTGTGACCGATCGCGCGCCGTTCGATAGGGTGCGTGTCCGGATCGCCGAACCGGCGGCCTCTGGTTGCACAATGCCCGGCGTCGATCCGCGCGGGAGAATTGTCTCAGGAGGGGGTTCGGGTGCACATCACAAATCGGTTCGGGCAGGTCGTTGCCGCATCGCTGCTTGGCATCGCCGCTGCCGTTGCATTCATCAACGCCGGCCAGGCGGACGAGGCCGCCGTCAGGCCGGAAGCGGCCGTTTCGCCGATGCAGCGGGTGACCGATGCCAGGGCCAAGGCAGCGGCGGAGAACCCCGACGGCACCGATCGCGTCTATGGCGGCAATCAGGCTGAAAAGGGCGCCTATCCTTTCCAGGTGGCACTCCTCACCACCGCCAGGCTGGACGAGAATCCGGCCTCTCAGGCCAACGCGCAGTTTTGCGGCGGCAGCCTGATCGCGCCGCAATGGGTGCTGACGGCTGCGCACTGCCTCAACGACAAGGGCCGCCCGATCTCGCCCGATTCCGTCACCGTGCTGACCGGTGCCACGGATCTCAGCGAAGGCAAGCGGCACAAGGTTGTCGAAGTCATCGTCAACGAGGGCTACAGCGAACAGACGCTCGACAACGATCTCGGCCTGCTCCGGCTCGCCGACCCGGCCGATGCGCCGACCATCAAGCTTACCCATGACGCGACACCAGACACCGGCAAGACCACCGTCACCGGCTGGGGCAAGATGCAGGACGGCACCTTCCCGACCACGCTGATGGTCGCCGATCTCGACCTGCAGCCAAACAGCGCCTGCAACAGCGGCATCAAGGCCATCTATGCCCATGACCTGAAAGCGGCTCTCGGAGACCTGTCGCACCGCATGCGCTATTCGGAAAAGGGCATCGATGCCGCGGCCAATGCGATTGCCGCCGACATGACCGATCCGCTGACCAGCAACATGATCTGCGCCGGCACCACGAGCGGCGTGCGTGACGCCTGCAATGGCGACAGCGGCGGACCGCTGTTCATGACCGGCGCCGGCGGCCCGATCCAGGTCGGCGTCGTCAGTTGGGGCGAAGGCCCGGCCGATGGCAGCGCTGCCTGCGGCCACAAGGACGCCTATGGCATCTACACGCGGCTGGCCAACTACACCGGCTGGATCGAGGCCAAGATGAAGACATCCGCCCCGGCGCCCGAAAAGCCCAAGGCTGGGCTCGGTACCGCCCAGAAGCCAAAGTCGCCCTGAAGCGACCGCTTCGGATTGCCACGGGAAACGGTGGGAACATCCCGCCGTTTTTGTTTGCCGGCTTACCGAGCGAGCCTATTTCCTTGGCGGACCTTTGCGCTCGGCGGAGGCCGCCCACAGATTGATGTCGGACTCGCGCGCGTAAGTATCGATCTCGGCCAATTCGGCGTCGCTGAAATCGAGCACCTTGAGCGCGCCGACGCAATCCTCGACCTGCTCGGGCCGGCTGGCGCCTATCAGCGCCGACGTCACCTTGCCCTTGCGCAACACCCATGCCAGCGCCATCTGCGCCAGCGTCTGGCCGCGTTTGCCGGCAATCGCGTTGAGCGACTTGATGTTGGCAATGGTGCGATCGTTGATGAAAGCCGTCTTCAGCGACTTGCCCTGGGAGGCCCGGCTGCCATCGGGAATGCCGCCGAGATATTTATCGGTCAGCATGCCTTGCGCCAGCGGCGAAAACACGATGGAGCCGACGCCGAGCCCTTCGAGCGTGTCGAGCAGCCCGTCCTCCTCGACCCAGCGGTTCAACATCGAATAGCTCGGCTGGTGGATGACACAGGGCGTGCCCAATTGCCTCAATATGTCGGCGGCCTCGCGGGTGCGCTGCGAATTGTAGGACGAGATGCCGGCATAGAGCGCCTTGCCCGAACGCACCGCATGGTCGAGCGCGCCCATGGTTTCTTCGAGTGGCGTGTCGGGATCGAAACGGTGCGAATAGAAGATGTCGACATAGTCGAGCCCCATCCGCTTCAAGCTCTGGTCGAGGCTGGCCAGCACGTATTTGCGCCCGCCCCATTCGCCGTACGGACCGGCCCACATCTCGTAACCGGCCTTGGTCGAGATGATCAGCTCGTCGCGATAGGCGGAAAAATCGGTGCGCAGGATCTCGCCGAAAGCGGTCTCCGCCGAGCCGGGCGGCGGACCATAATTGTTGGCGAGGTCGAAATGGGTGATGCCGAGGTCGAAAGCCTTGCGGACGATGGCCTGCTTGGTCCGATGCGGCGTGTCGTTCCCGAAATTGTGCCACAGCCCGAGCGAGATCGCCGGCAGCTTGAGGCCGGACCGCCCGCAGCGGTTGTAGATCATGTTTTCGTAGCGGTTTTCAGCGGCGATATAGGGCATGGGAAATCCTCGGATCTGAACGGACAGGGCACCGTCATCGCAGAGGCGATGAACGTGCCCGTACGCCATCCTTTACCCCCTCCCCGGAGGAACGGGGAGAGGGCAAGCAAAATTATCGATAATCTCCGCGACTACTTCTTCTTGGCCAGGAGATCCTTGGCTTGCTTGACGCCAAGCGCGGCCGGACGCTCGCATGTGGTCTGCATGGCGACGAACTTGCCGGTTTCGCCGGAGCGCAGGAGGCCAGTCATGACATCGACGGCATGCAGCGCGAGTTCCATCGAGCAGCGGTGCGGCCGCCCCTCGGCGATCGCCAGCGCCATGTCGGCCAGGCCCGCCGTGCGGTAATTGGCCATCATGCCTTGGCCGTGCATCTCATTGGGGATGCCCAGCGGATGCTTCCATTTCGGCTGCTTCTTGACCGGTTTTCCCTCTTCGGTGAAGCGAACGTCGCCGCCGAAGAAGTTCGGATCCGGCACGAACACCGTTCCGGCCTCGCCATAAAGCTCCATCGGCGCGTGGCCGTGAGCCCAGACGTCCCAGCTTGTGTTCAGCGTCACCACGGCGCCGTTCTCGAATTCCAGCAGGCCGTGAATGGTGGTCGGCGTGTTGACCGGGATTTTTTCACCCGCTCGCGGCTTGGAACTGATTGTCCGTTCCTTGGCGGGGGTCGTCGCGAAAGCCGCCACCTGCTTCACCGGCCCGATCAGCTGGATGAGATTGGTGATGTAGTACGGTCCGATGTCGAGCACCGGCCCGGCGCCCGGCTGGAAAAAGAAGTCCGGATTGGGGTGCCAGTGTTCCATGCCATGGCCCATGACATGGCAGGTGCCGCTGGTGATCCGGCCGAGCTTTCCCTCGTCGATCAGTTCACGCACCAACTGGTGCGCGCCGCCGAGAAACGTGTCCGGCGCCGAGCCGATGCGCAGCCCCTTCTTCTCGGCCCGCGTCTTGAGGTCCTGGCCCTCCTTGAGCGACAGCACGAACGGCTTTTCCGAATAGACGTGCTTGCCGGCATCGAGCACCTGCTTCGACACCTCGTAGTGCACGGCCGGAATGGTCAGGTTGACGATGATGTCGATATCGTCGGCCTTGAGCAGATCCTCGACGGTTTCGGCACGGAGCTTGAATTCCTTCGCCCGTGCCCTGGCCGCGTCCATGTTGATGTCGGCGCAGGCGCGCATCTCGATGCCGCGAAACAGCGGCGCCAGCGAGAAATACGCCTTCGAGATGTTGCCGCAGCCGATGACGCCAATACCCAGTTTCTTTGCCATGGTGGTTGTTCCTAGTAGCTCTTGACGGTTGCGATCGAGCGGCGGGCGAAGCGCTCGATGTCGTTGGGATTGTCCTGTTCCATGACAAAGTATTTCGCCGCGCTCTTGGCCCGCAACACCTTGATCAGGTCCGCCCAGTCGATCGTGCCGTGGCCGACATCCGACCAGCCATCCTCATCCAGCCCCTCACCCGGCTTCGCCATGTCCTTGACATGCACGGCGACGATGCGCTTGCCGTGCTTTTCGATCCAGGGCAGCGGGTCGGCGCCGCCGCGCACCACCCAGGCAACGTCCATTTCCCAGCCAATGTCGGGGGCGGAGGACAGGATATGATCCTGCGGCAGCGAGCCGTCGGCGAGCGCCTTGAACTCGAAATCATGGTTGTGCCAGGCAAAACCATAGCCGGCCTTCGAGGCCACCTCGCCGACCTTGGCCAGGCGCTCGCCGAAGCCGCGCCAGCCGGCGGTATCGGATGGCCTGTCCTCCGCCATCAGATAGGGGCAGATCAAGAGCTTGACGCCGAGCGTTTCGGCGATCCGGCGCACGCCGTCGAAATCCTTCTCCAGCGCATCGATGGAAAAATGCCCGGTCGGCATGGCAAGGCCGTTCTTGTCGAGTTCGGCGCGGAAGGCCTTGGGATCGTCATAGACGCCGCCGAAGCCTTCGACCTCGGCGTAACCGAGCTTGCCGAGCATTTCGAGCACATCGGTCCAAGGCAAGAAATTGCGGGCGCTATAAAGTTGGAATGACCAGTTCATCGTCTCTGTCCGTTCTGCTTGGGGATTGTCTTTGGGAGGATGGTCTTCTTGGGAGCTACATGCGGTTGCCGGATGGGGTATCGAACAGCGAGGCGCGAGCGGGATCAAAGCCGATCCGGATCGGATCGCCGTTGCGCAGCGTCTTTTCCGCCTCGACCCGGAAGGAGAAATTGCGCCCGCCGAGTTTCGTCCACACCAGCGTATCGGAGCCCATCGGCTCGACGATTTCCACGGCGGCATCGGTGGCAAAGGGCATGGAGTTCGCGGCCTCGCCAAAGGCAACGTGCTCCGGCCGGATCCCGAACACGCAAGGCCCGCTCTTGGTGCCGGCGCCGTCGAAGCCGTAGCGATCGAGCGGTATGGTCAAATCCCCGGTCTTGAACACCGCCGTCGTGCCAGCCTCCAGCTGCCCCTCGACGAAATTCATCGCCGGCGAGCCGAGGAACCCTGCAACGAACCGGTTGACCGGACGGTTGTAGATGGTCTGCGGCGCGTCGAGCTGCTGGATGACACCGCCCTTCATCACCGCGATGCGATCGGCCAGCGTCATCGCCTCGATCTGGTCGTGGGTGACGTAGATCATCGTGTTCTGCAGCTTGCGGTGCAGAAGCTTGATCTCGACGCGCAACTCCGAACGCAGCTTGGCATCGAGATTGGACAGCGGTTCGTCGAACAGGAAGACATCGACATCGCGCACCAGCGCCCGCCCGATCGCCACGCGCTGGCGCTGGCCGCCCGAGAGTGCCGCCGGCTTGCGCTGCAAAAGCGGCTCGATCTGCAGGATCTCGGCGGCACGCGCGATGCGCTTGGCGATTTCGTCCTTGGCGATGCCGGCGACACGCAGCCCGAAGGACAGGTTCTTCTCCACCGTCATCTGCGGATAGAGCGCATAGGACTGGAAAACCATGCCGATGCCGCGGTCCTTGGGCTCTTCCCAGGTGACGTTCTTGCCCTTGATGAAGATGCGGCCTTCCGAAATGTCGAGCAGGCCGGCAATGCAGTTGAGCAAGGTCGACTTGCCGCAGCCGGAAGGTCCGAGCAGCACGATGAACTCGCCTTCGGCGACATCGAGGTTGAGCGTCTGCAGCACCGAGACCGCGCCGAAGTTCAGCGACAAGTCCTGGATCGAAACGCTGGTGCCGTTCGCCGCCATCGCCATCACCCTTTCACCGCGCCGGCGGCAATGCCGCGCACGAACAATTTGCCGGAAATGAAATAGACGACCAGCGGCACCAGGCCGGTCAGGATGGTGGCGGCCATGTTGACGTTGTATTCCTTCACGCCCTGCACCGAGTTGACGATGTTGTTGAGCTGCACCGTCATCGGATAGGTGTCGGGACGGGTGTAGACGACGCCGAACAGGAAGTCGTTCCAGATGCCGGTTACCTGCAGGATGATGGCGACGACGAAGATCGGCAGCGACATCGGCAGCATGATGCGCAGGTAGATGCCCCAGAAGCCGGCGCCGTCGACGCGCGCCGCCCGGAACAGCTCCTCCGGCATCGAGGTGAAATAATTGCGGAACAGAAGCGTCAGGATCGGCATGCCGAAAATGGAATGCACGATCACCAGGCCTGTAAGGCTGCCATAGAGGCCGATCTCGCGCAGGATGATGACGATCGGATAGATCATCACCTGATAGGGAATGAAGGCGCCGACGATCAGGATGACGAAGAATGTGTCGGCGCCCTTGAAGCGCCAGTTGGCCAGCGCGTAGCCGTTCACCGAGGCGATGGCGATCGACAGGATCACCGAGGGAACGGTGATGCGCACCGAGTTCCAGAAACCGCGCGAAAGCCCGTCGCAATTGAGGCCGGTGCAGGCCTGCGACCACGCCTTGACCCAGGGCTCGAAGGTGATCTCGAGCGGCGGCGAGAAGATGTTGCCGAGGCGGATTTCCGGCATGCCCTTGAGCGAGGTGACGACCATCACATAGAGCGGCAGGAGGTAGTAGAGCGCCACGACGATGAGCGTACCGTAGAGGAAAATGTTGCGGCGCGAGAACACGTGTCGCGGCTTCGGTCCGCTCGGTCCGGAGACGCCGGCTTGCGGGTTTGACGACGTGGCGGACAAGGAGACGGCATGGTCAGACACGCTTGCGGCCTCCGAATTCGAGATAGGCCCACGGCACGATGACGATCATCACCGACAGCAGCATCATGGTCGAGGCGGCAAAGCCCTGGCCGAGATTCTGGGCGAAGAACATGTAGTCGTAGACATATTTTGCCGGCACTTCGGAGGCGATGCCGGGACCGCCGCTGGTCTGCGCAACGACGAGGTCGTAGACCTTGACGATGCCGGACGCGATGATCACCAGCGTGGTGATGAAAACCGGCCGCATCATCGGGATGATGATGAAGAGATAGGTCTTCCACATGGGTATCCCGTCCACCCGTGCGGCCTTCCAGATATCCTCGTCGATGCCGCGCAGGCCCGCCAGCATCAGGCACATGATCAGTCCCGTGCCTTGCCAAAGCGCGGCGATCGATATGCCGTAGATGACGATGCTGGAATTGTAGAGCGGATTGAAGTCGAAGCTGGTCCAGCCCAGGCTTCGCACCACTCCCTGGACGCCGAAATCCGGATTGAGCAGCCACTGCCAGACAAGGCCGGTGACGATGAAAGACAGTGCGAAGGGGTAGAGGAAGATGGTGCGGAACGTGTCCTCGAAACGGATCTTCTGGTCGAGCAGGGCTGCCAGCAGAAACCCGATCACCAGCGAGAACACCAGTGAGATCACGCCGTAGATCAAGAGATTCTCGATCGAGATCAGCCAGCGCGGCGTCGCCCACAGCCGGTAATACTGGTCGAGCCCGACGAAATTCAGCCGCGGCAGGAGCTTCGAATTGGTGAAGGAATAAAGCACCGTCCACGCCGTGCCGCCGACGAACACCACCCCGGCGGTGAGCACCATCGGGATCGAGGCGATTTTCGCGTTGAGATTGCGGAAAAGCCGGTTGGGGCGTTCGCTGTTGCTCATCTCGGCAGCCTCGCTGGGACAATAAGAGCCTCACGCTCCCGACCCTCGATGGACAAGGGCCGGGAGCTGGCGGGGGCGCCTGAGATCAATCGGCGGAAGCGATGATGTCGGCGAAGCGCTTCTGCGCCTCTTCGAGGGTCATGTCGGGCTTGGCGAAGAACTCCGAGAACAGGTCCTCCTTCTGCTTCTGGCTGTCCTGCGAGAGCAGTTGGTCCGTCCACGGGATGACCGCGCCCTTGGCCAGGATGGCGAGGCCCTTCTTCATGCAGTCATTGGCCGCGGCGAGGTCGACGTCGCCGCGCACCGGCAGCGAACCCTTCTTGAGGTTGAAGGCGACCTGGGTCTTGGGATCGAGCAGGGTTTCGGCCAGTACTTCCTGCGCCTTGGCCTTGTCGGCATCCTTGAGCAGCGGGAAATAGAAGGCGTCGCCGCCCGTGGCGATGACCTCGTTCAGGCCAAGGCCGGGAAGACAGGTATAGTCCTTGCCGGCGGTCTTGCCGGCGACCTGGAACTCGCCTTGCGCCCAGTCGCCCATGATCTGGCCGCCGGCCTTGCCGGTGATGACCATGTTGGTGGCCTGGTTCCAGTCCTGCACATTGGTGTTCTTGGCCATCTTGCGCGCATCGTCGGCCGCCTTGAAGACCTTGGCGACTTCGGGACCGGCTGCGAACTTGGCGTCCTTGTCCTTGTAGACCTTGAGGAAGGTGTCGGTTCCGCCGACCGCGGCAAGCAGCACGTCGAAGGCGCCCGATGCCTGCCAGGCCTGCCCACCGACCGCGAGCGGCACGATGCCTGCCTTCTCCAGCGCCGGGGCCGCGGCCACATATTCATTCCAGTTCTTCGGCACCGGCACGCCGGCCTTCTCGAAGGCCGCGTTCGACAGCCACAGCCATTGCCAGGAATGGATGTTGACCGGCACGCAATAGATCTTGCCGCCGATCGTGCAACTGTCGAGCAGGCTCTTGGGCCGCACCACTTCCGTCCATTTGCCCTTGGTGGCGACATCGGTGAGGTCGCGCATCAGGCCGGCCTGCACCAGTTCTTCCGCCTGCCGGCCATGATTGAATTGGGTGGCTCCCATCGGATCGCCGCCCGTGATGCGGCTGATCATGATCGGCCGCGCCGTACCGCCGGACCCGGCGATGGCACCGTCGACCCAGTGATTGCCTGTGGCGTCGAATGCCTTGGCGAGTTCGGCGACCGCCGCCGCCTCGCCACCGGAGGTCCACCAATGGGTGACTTCCAGATCGGTCGCGGCCGCCGGCCCGGCAACGTTGAGCGCAACTGTCGCGGCAAAGGCAGCGGTCAGGAATTTGTATCGCATTTCGGCTTCCTCCCAGAAATCTGAAACGTTACAGATTTTCGATACGGCAATTGCGCCGATGGTGCAACCCCGGTCGTGCCGGTGACCTTACATTTTTTCGAAGCGCGAATAAATTCCTGGAGCTCACGGGCGTGCTGCACCGCAACACGTAGCGATTGCAGTGCAAAACGGTCAATTTGCCTGTAAAACTCGGCAAAGTCGCCGCCAGGACAGCCTTCACCTTGGATTCCCGGAGGAATCTGCCCGCCAGACATCCGTGACCATATTGGCGCACGACAAGCCGAGATTGGCAATCTGTAACGTTTCAGTATATTGCAACCACACAAGGCCTGAAATCACGCCGGATTGCGGATTGCGGCGATTGCCGACCCGGCCTGCGGCTGCTATGCGCCTGACGGGCGGGAAGAATGGACAAACAGCGGACGAAAAAAACCGAAGAGGCGTCGGCGCAAAAGCGGCCGACGCTGAAGACGCTTGCCTTCATGACCGGGCTCGGCGTCACCACCGTATCGCGCGCCCTGAAGGATGCCCCGGAGATCGGCGCCGAGACCAGGCGCCGCGTCCAGCTCGTCGCCAAGCAGATCGGCTACCGGCCCAACCGCGCCGGCGTGCGCCTCAGGACCGGCAAGACCAATGTCATCAGCCTCGTGCTCAACACCGAGCAGGAGATCATGAGCTTCGTCTCCGACATCATCTATGGCGTCACCGAAGTCATCGCCGACACGCCCTACCACCTGATCGTCACACCCTATTCGCGCTCGCAGGATCCGCTGGATCCGGTGCGCTATCTCGTGGAGACCGGTTCGGCCGACGGTGTCATCATCTCGCGCACGCAGCCGAACGATCCCCGCGCCCGCTACATGCTGGAGCGCGGCATTCCCTTTGCCACGCATGGCCGCACCGATATGGGGCTGGTTCATCCCTACCATGATTTCGACAACTACGCCTTCGCTGCCGAGGCCGTGCGCCATCTCGCCGGCATGGGCCGCCGCCGGCTCGCTTTGGTGACGCCGCCGGCCGGTTTGAGCTACTACCGCCATACGGTCGACGGCTTTGCCGACGCGCTGAGCGAAGTCGGCGCCAGCGAGGTGCCGTTCAACACCATCTCGATCGACCATTCGATCGAACAGATCAGGATGAGGACCGCGCAGCTGATGCGGCGCGATATCAGACCGGACGGCATTATCAGCAGCGCCGCCGCCGCGACGCTCGCCATCGTCGCCGGTATAGAGGATGCCGGCTTCAAGCTCGGCCGCGACGTCGACGTGGTGTCGAAGCAGTCGTCGGATCTGCTGCATCTGTTCCGGCATGAATTGCTGGTCGTCAACGAAGATTTCCGGCTGGCCGGCTCCGAGCTTGCGCGCTCGGTGCTCGGCTGGATCGGCGGCACCGCGCCCGGCTCGCTGCAGAGCCTGAGCGAGCCGAAGGGCGTTGTGGCCTATCGGCGCTCAGGCGACTAACGCGCCGCGCCGCTGCCCCAAGGGCCGTGGAACGCACCCTGCTCGCCGATGCGCTCGAAACCATGCGCACCGAAGAAGTCGCGCTGCGCCTGGATCAGGTTCGAGGTGCCGCGGCCCTGGCGATAGCTGTCGAAATAGGCAAGCGCCGAAGACAGCGCCGGCACCGGCGTCCCGGCTTCGGAAGCCCTCGCCACGATGCGCCGCAGCGACGGATGCGCCTCCTGCATCAAGCTGATGAAAGCCGGCGCCATCAGCAGGTTGGTCGAAGCGCCGCCACTGCTGAAGGCCTCGGCCATTGTGTCGAGCATTTGCGAGCGGATGATGCAGCCGG
Organism: Mesorhizobium sp. M8A.F.Ca.ET.218.01.1.1; assembly: GCF_004791165.1. Taxonomy (GTDB): domain Bacteria; phylum Pseudomonadota; class Alphaproteobacteria; order Rhizobiales; family Rhizobiaceae; genus Mesorhizobium. Next base: position 448,549 of record NZ_SRUZ01000006.1, read on the forward strand.
CGCGCCAGATCTTGGCGATGGTCGGCATCGGCAGGTTCCAGTTGAACTCCTTCGAGGCGCCGGCCATCACGGCAAAGCCCTGCGCGTAAGCAGCAATCTTGCCGGCGAACAGCGCCAGTTCGAGGTCTTTCAGCAGCGTATCCTTGTCGCCAGAAATTTTCGTCACGCCGATATTGCCATAGGCCTTTTCGGCTGCCTGCCGTTCGTCCTTGATCGACGACAGCACGCGCGCCGCCACCGCCGCCTCGATCGCGGTCGCCGGAATGCCGAGCTGCTGCGCCTCGATGACGGACCATTTGCCGGTGCCCTTCTGGCCGGCGCGATCGAGGATGATGTCGACCACCGGCTTGCCGGTCTTCGGATCGTCGGCGGCGAGCACCTTGGCGGTGATCTCGATCAGGTAGGAATTGAGCCGGCCCTTGTTCCAGTTGGAAAATACCGTGCCGATCTCCTTCGGCCCCATGCCCAGGCCATCGCGCAGGATACCGTAGATCTCGGCAATCATCTGCATGTCGGCATATTCAATGCCGTTGTGGATGGTCTTGACGAAATGCCCGGCGCCGTCCGTACCGAGCCAGGCGGCACACGGCTCGTCCTTGAACTTGGCGGAGATGGCGGTCAGCACCTTCTCGACACGCTTCCAGGAGTCTTCGGTGCCGCCGACCATGATCGACGGCCCATGGCGCGCGCCTTCCTCGCCGCCCGAGACGCCCATGCCGATAAAGGTCAAACCCGAGCCGGAGAGCTCGGAGAAGCGCCGCATCGTGTCGCGGAAATTGGCATTGCCGGCATCGATGACGATGTCGTTGGCCGACAGCACGCCGCGCAGCGCTTCGATCTGCTCGTCCACCGGCTTGCCGGCCAGCACCATGATGATGATCGGGCGGGGTGGCCGGATCGCCGCGGCAAGCTCTTCCAGGCTGTAACAGGGGACGACCATGTCCCTGAGCGCACCGGCATTCTCGACGAAGGCGTCCGTGCGTGCTTTGGTGCGGTTGAAGACGGCGATGCGGTGTCCGTGTTCGGCGATGTTCAGCGCCAGGTTGGAGCCCATCGTGCCAAGGCCGATCAGGCCGATTTCGGCTTTCTCCATCGTTTCTTCCCTGCTTTCGGATCGCTTTGTTGAGGCCGTGTTTTGCGGGCGATGATTGACGAGCGTTTCGGGCCGCGTCAACCGCCTCGCCGAATTGTGTTACAGCCGTACGCAGACGTTTCCCGTTCGACAATGGTATCACATCCGTGAGTTACGGCCTGATGTCGATCGGCGCCTCGATCTTCACCACGTCGAAGTCCGAGACCAATATGTCTATGCGCACCGTCCAGCGGCCGGGAACCGGGATGACGAGGTTGCCGACACGCCAGCTGCCGTCGCCTGGCTTGGTTGCCGCGCGCTTCAGCGGCTCGATGCCGGAGTCGCGCTTCGACAGCACCAGCGTCACTTCCTTGGCATCGAGCGGTCCGAAATCCCCGGTCATGATGATCATCGAGACGGAAACCGGCCCGGCATGGCCAGGCGTGATGCTGAGATCGGCCATCGCCTGCAGCGCGTGGATGTGGACCGAAACCGGTTGCGCCGCCGCGATCGCCAACGCCCGTGGCGGCGGTGTGAAGCGCCAGCCCGCGGCGACACCGAAGATCGCCAACACGATCAGCACTTCGACGCCGACCGAGCGGGTGAGCCTGCGTTGCACCTCGGTCGCGCCCGCCTCGGCCGAAGCGGTGAGCTTCCAGCGATTGACGGCGGCCAGCGTGAACAGGAAGACCAGCAGCGCGAGCTTGACCAGCAGCAGCCGGCCATAGGCAGTGTCGACCAGCGCCGAGGGCGTCCGCACCTGGATCACGGCCAACACGATGCCCGCCGCGGCAAGCAAGGCGACCACGGGCAGGATGGCCCATGAGAAGCGACGCAGGAATTCGACGGCGCCGGCCGCTTGACGCTTCAGCGCGAGACCGAGCGGCACCAGAGCGCCCGCCCAGAACGCGATACCGGCGCCATGCACGAAAACCAGCGGCCGTGTCAGCCATTGCGGCTCGGCCGCACTTGCGTGGCCGCTTGCGGCAAGTGCCGCGCCCACACCCGCCAGCCCGGCAAGGGCAAGTGGCCTGGCAGCCGCGCGCGGTGCGGCCAGCGACACCAGGCCAAGTCCCAGCGCTATCAGGGCGATCAGCACCGTCCAGCCGAAACTGGTCCCAAGACCGGTGCGCCAGACAACCGGCTGCGCCAGATGGGAGAGCGGCGCGCCGAGCGCATCGAGGCCTTGCAAGCCCAGCGACAGCGGCGCCGCCACCAGTCCGCACAGGATCGCCCCGGCAACAAAGCGCTGACCGGCACGGCCATCCCCGGCCAGCCAGGCAAGGGCGAAAGCGCCGCCAATGCCGAAGAAAAGACCTGCATAGAGAAGGACCTTGCCGATCCAGATCGCTGACCGCAGCGGCCAGTCGATCGCTTCGGAGACGTCCGGCGGCTCGCTTGGCGCACCTATGGAAAACAAGAGCGAGCCGCCGACCGGATGGCCGTCGGCGGAAATGACACGCCAGCTCAGCACATGCGTGCCCGATTTGAGCGCCCGCGGATTGTCGATCTCGACCGTCTGCTCGCTGAGGCGGAAGGATGTCAGCGCAACCGGCGTGCCGTCGGGCCTCACCAGCGTCAGCACCAGCGGCGAGACCGGCTCGCTGAAGGTCAGCGAGAACCGCGCCGGCGCCTGTGCCAGCACGGCGCCGTCGGCCGGGTCGGTCTTGATCAGCGCCGCATGGGCAAGGGCCTGGCTTGTCGAGGCCATGACGATGAACGCGATGACCATCGCGAAAAGCCAACAGGGCCAGCCGAATCGCTTGCTGGTCGTTGCGGGCCTTTGAAGTGGGGATCTCTCGTTCATGCTGTCGCCATGGAATTGGCGGCGCACCTTGCCGACAGGCGCGCCGCCAGAAAATCATTTCTTCGGCGTGAGCTTGATGCCGGGCGCCGGGTTCTCAAGCGCGTCCTCATCCTGTCCGGCCGCCGGAACCTCTATCCAGCGGGCGGCGGCATCGCCGCATTCCTGCACCACCGGGAAGTAGAGTTTCCGGCCGGCGGGCAAATCCGCCGTCAGCGTCGCCCGGAAGACGAACTCGTCGTAGAATTCATCCGGCAGATTGCCGCCGCTCCAGTCGATTTCCTTCACCCCGTCGGCCACCGCCTGGCCGTAGAGCTGGTACGACTTCTCGTACTTGCCCTTCTTGGTCTGCAGCGTCCAGCCAGGCTTGGGCATCGGCTTGACCGCGATCACCCCTTCCGGAATCTGCACGCGTACGGCGGTCGTCGCCTTGCCGTCGCAACCATGCGGCACGCGCAGCACTGCCTTGTAGGTCGAGCCGACCGCCGCCTCCTGGGTCTCGAGCGTGATGTGCGCGAAGGCGGCATTTGTCCCCAGCACGAGAAACGCGCCGGCCGCCAAAAGATATCTGTTCATGATGGTCCCTCTGATGTCGAAATTGGTGGATCGGCACGATCACACGATCAATTGGCGTGGTCGTCCATGCCACCCATTTCGCCCATGCCCTCGACGGCGAACTCGACGCTGACCTTACCGGCCTTCTCGAAGGTCAGTGTCGCGGCGAATTTTTCGCCCTGCTTGGGTTGCCGCTTCAGGCCGATGAACATCAGGTGATAGCCTCCGGGCGCGAGCGCCACCTTGCCGCCTGCCGGGATTTCCAAGCCACCGTCCACTGGCCGCATGGTCATGACGCCGTCCTTGACCCCCATTTGATGCAGCTCGGCCTTTTCGGAGACGTCGGAGGTAATCGACAGCAACCGGTCCGGCGTGCTGCCATTGTTGGTGATGGTGAAATAGCCGCCGGCCACCTTGGCGCCGGTCGGCGTGGCACGCGACCACGGATGCCCGATCTCGAGATCACCGAGTTTGAATTCATGCGCTAGGACAGTCTGGACGCCGCCGAGCATGATCACGAAAGCCAGGGCGGCAACGCCGAAACGTTCCTGGACGCGAGACAGAATGCGGCTGAACAAAGTGCCCACCGCGAGAGGGAAAGAATGGGACATGGTTGCTCCATGACGTGGTGATCGCGCCGTCGCCGGTCGCGAATGGTTTTGATCTTGGATGAGTACGCTCGCGAAAGGTTCCGCAAGCAAGCAGGCTCAACCCGCCAGCGGCGGCGCGCGCGGGTTCGACGGGAAGCGTTCGCGGGCGAAGTCGAGATGCGTGGCCGCCGGGAAGACAAAGGCGACGGTCTCGAAGGAAAAGGACGCAAGTGCAAGCCCGGCATCGGGCGGCGGCGCATAGGCCGGCGAAAACATGCTGCAGCCAAGTGTGCAGCAGGCCGGCAGGTGGGACGGATGCTGGTCGCCGCCGGGAAGCTGGGAGGCGCCGTCGTGGGTACAGATGACGTTGCCGAAGGCGTCGAGCTGCGCGGCACTCGACACGGTGCTGAAGGCGAACGCACCAAGTGTCGACTGGAGCAACAGCAAATAGGCCGCGACAAGCGCGACCGGAATGCTCCACCGTCTCCCCGGGCCGATCAAGCCATCTGCCTCTTCAAACAATCGATGACGATACCTAGCACGGCCGAGACAGGTCGAAAATCGCCAATTCGCTGCTGCGGCAACGCGGCAGGATCAGCTCTTTTGGGGTTGCCGGCTTTCCGGGATCGAGGTCAGCAATGTCTGGCGTGCCGACTTCAGATGCTTGCGGCAGGCTGCATCGACCTTGCCGAGGTCGCGCGACTTGAGTGCCTCGATATAGAATAGATGCTCGCCGATCGCGACTTCGTTGCGCTCGCGTTCCTGCGCCTTGTTCCACTGGTAATGGTAATGGAAGATCATGGCGATGACGTCGTAGAAATCAACGATGAAGCGGTTGTGCGATGCGCGATGGATGAGCCGGTGGAAGCGCTCGTCCAGCTCCGAGAACTCATTGAAGCGCGTTGCGATCTCGCGCGCCAGAGCGCGGTGTTCCTCCTCCAGCCGGTCGAGATCCCCCCAGACCGGACTATCCCGCGGCAGCGCGGTGAACGCGGCGGCCGAGCGCAATTCGAATATCTCGCGGATCTCGGTCAGTTCCAGCGCGAAGGCGCGTGTAAAACCTTTCAGCACCCAATGGCTGTTGCGGCGTTTCTCGATCAGGCCGAAACGGGAGAAGCGGATCAGGAACTCGCGCACGCTGGTGGTGCCGACACCGATCTCACGCGCCAGTTCGAGCTCGTTGATCTGCATGCCGGCCTCGGCGCCGCCGGCAAGCAGCCTCCGCATGAACGACCGCTCGATGATCTCGGCCAGTGTGTCGGTCTCTTCCTCGGGGAAGAAATCGTCGGGATGCGGGTCGCGCAGCACCGTCTTGGCGCGCTTGTTCCAGGCGATCAGCCCGGTTTCCTCCATACGCGCCAGGATGCTGCGCACGGTCGTGCGGCTGACGCCGAGCAGCGCGCCCAGCTCGGGTTCCGACGGCAGGCTGCGCGTCTCGTCGAGCAGCCTGAGGCACCGGTTGTAGGCATCCTTGTAGACGTTGTTGCTCTTCGACATCCCTGACCCATTCATCCCCGCGCTTGCGGCGGCCGGCTTGAAGCGCAATATGATCTTCCCAGGACCCTGAAAGCAGGAATCGCTTTCACTGGGCCAGGCTCATTGTTTCCAGCGCCACCAAGGGCCGACCCGAGCGAAAAAACAATTGACGCAAAACTGTTTTTTCACGATAAAAGACATTATCTCTTAACAGGCGCGTGTCAATCCGCGCATCCCAGGATCACCCAGGAAACGCCCGTGAACGCCTCGAACACCATTCTTCTATCTCCCGCCGACAATGTCGCCGTTGCCAATGGCCGTATCGAGATCGGCACCACGCTGCCGGGCGGCGCGCTCGCTGCCGCCGTCATCGAGCCTGGCCACAAGGTGGCGATCAAGCCGATCGCCGCGGGTGAAGCCGTGGTCAAATACGCCCAGGCGATCGGCCGCGCCACACAGGACATCGCGCCGGGCGAGCACGTCCATTCGCACAATCTGGTTTTCGAGGCCGGCCGGCTGCCGGTGGTGCCGCCGAGCGAAGCCGAGCACGCAACCGAAGCTGACCGCGCCCGCACTTTCATGGGCTATCGCCGAGCCGATGGCCGCGCCGGCACGCGCAACTTCATCGGCATCATCGCCAGCGTCAATTGTTCGGCCACCGTCTGCCATTCGATCGCCGACACGGCCAACAGGACCTTGCTGCCGAAATATCCCGGCATCGATGGCTTCGTGCCGATCGTCCATGGCCAGGGTTGTGGCATGAGCGGTACCGGCGACGGCATGATGGTGCTGCACCGGACCTTGGCCGGCTATGCCCGCCATCCGAATTTCGGCGGCGTGCTGATGGTCGGCCTCGGCTGCGAGGTCAACCAGCTCACCCTCTACGGCCAGAAGGGTGCCGCCGCCGGCAAGCGCCACTTCAACATCCAGGATGCCGGCGGGTCGCGCAAATCGGTGGAAAAGGCGATGGGCGTGCTGGCCGAGATATCAGAGGAAGTCGGCCAGTTGAAGCGCGAGCCGATTCCGGTCAGCGAGATCGTCGTCGGCCTGCAATGCGGCGGCTCCGACGGCATGTCTGGCATCACGGCCAATCCGGCGCTGGGCGCGGCGGTCGACATTCTCGCTGGCGTCGGCGGCATCGGCATCCTCTCCGAGACGACGGAGATTTATGGCGCCGAGCATCTGCTCGCCTATCGTGCGGCGACGCCCGAGGTCGCCAAGAAGCTCGATGGCTATGTGAAATGGTGGGAAGATCACGTCGCCAAGCATGGCGCCTCGATCGACAACAACCCCTCGCCCGGCAACAAGCGCGGCGGCCTCACCACCATCCTGGAAAAGTCGCTCGGTGCCGTCGCCAAGGGCGGCCAGACGCCGCTCAACGGCGTGTTCGGCTACGCCGAGAAGGTCACCGGCAACGGGCTGGTGTTCATGGACACGCCCGGTTACGACCCGGTCTCGGCCACGGGACAGGTCGCGGGCGGCGCCAATGTCATCGTCTTCACCACCGGCCGCGGCTCCTGCTTCGGCTGCCGGCCGACACCCTCGATCAAGGTCGCCACCAACTCGACCATGTATCACCAGATGGAAGAGGACATGGACGTCAATTGCGGCGTCATCGCCTCCGGCGAAAAGACCATCGCCGGCATGGGCCGCGAGATCTTCGAACTCATCGTCGAGACGGCTTCGGGCCGCAAGACCAAGAGCGAGGATTTCGGCTATGGCGACAACGAGTTCGTGCCCTGGCATCTCGGCGCGACACTCTGAAATTCAAGCAATATCTGATAAACTTGCCGGGCTGGACAACGGCCGGGAACGGGGAGGTTGTGCATGGAAAGACGCCGCATCGGCCAGACAGCGCTGGAGGTCACAGAGATCAGCTTTGGCGGCGCCGCGATCGGCGGCCTCTACCGCGCCTGTTCGCGCGAGGCGGCGATGGAAACGCTGCAAGGCGCCTGGGAGGCGGGCTTGCGCTATTTCGACACCGCGCCCTTCTACGGCTTCGGCCTGTCGGAGCGTCGCTTCGGCGGCTTCCTGCGCTACAAGCCACGCGATTCCTACGTGCTTTCGACCAAGGTCGGCCGCCTGTTCCGCCCGGTGCCGGAAGACCAGGTTCCCGACCACTCCTATGTCGATCCGCTGCCCTTCGCGCTGGATTACGACTATTCCTATGACGGCATCATGCGGTCGGTAGACTTCAGCTATGCGCGCCTCGGGCTAAACAGGATAGACATCCTGTATGTGCACGACATCGGCGTCTACACGCATGGTGTGGAGAAGACCAAGCTGCATTTCCGCCAGCTGATGGATGGCGGGCTCAAGGCGCTTGAGGAGTTGAAGCGGGCCGGTACGATTTCCGCCTATGGGCTCGGCGTCAACGAAGTCCCAATCTGCCTTGACGTGATGCGCCGGGCGCCGCTCGACTGCGTCCTGCTCGCCAGCCGTTATTCCTTGCTCGACCGCAGCGCGGAAGCCGAACTGCTGCCCCTGTGCCGTGCGCAACAGACGTCGCTGGTGATCGGTGGCGTTTTCAACTCGGGCATATTGGCGACCGGGCCGGTGCAAGGCGCCCATTTCGACTATCAGCCCGCCAGCCACGATGTGCTCGACCGTGTCGACGCCATGGAGAAGATCGCCGGCGAAGGCGGTTATCCGCTGCCGGCGGCCGCGTTCCAGTTTCCCTTGCACGAGCCAGCCGTCGCCACCGTGCTGACCGGCACGGCAAAATTGGCGAACCTGACGCGCAACCTCGAACTGCTCGATATCGACGTGCCGGAGACGGAATATGCCAAGTATCGTCCCTACACGGTGGTGCAGGAACTGGCTTGAGGCCCCGTACTTCGCGATGTCCATAGGGTCAGGGGCCGACTTCACAATGTCGCGATCCAGAAAAGAACGAACATTCCATATTGACTGACATATGGAATTAATATTCCATACGTTCTCGGAACGGAAACGGGAGCGCCTGACTACGACAAGGGAAGGAGCCGCGCTGGTAGGCGAGGCATTGTCAGGCCTTTGGAGGACTGACTGGAAACACCGCTTGCATCGGCTGGATCGATGCACTATCAAAACAGTGCAACTGTTTTTTATTGATAAAGTTCCGTTTGGGCCACGCCTATCCGAACGGAGCTAAACCTTCACCAGGCGACTTAGGGAGGAACCTAATGAAATTCGTGACCAGCCTTCTCAACCGCCGCGCTTTCGTGGCCCTGGCAGCAGCGTCGATGCTTGCCGGCGCGATGCATTCCGCGCCCGCCTCGGCGGCCGACGTGACCATTCCGATCATCGTCAAGGATACGACCTCTTTCTACTGGCAGATCGTTCTGGCCGGCGCCCGCAAGGCCGGCAAGGATCTCGGCGTCAATGTGCCGGAGCTCGGCGCCCAGGCTGAAACCGACGTCAACGGCCAGATCTCGATCCTCGAAAACGCCGTCGCCAGCAACCCGGCCGCCGTCGTCATCTCGCCGACCGAGTTCAAGGCGCTCGGCAAGCCGATCGACGAGGCGGCCTCCAAGGTCAAGGTCATCGGCATCGACTCTGGCGCCGACTCCAAGGCCTTCACCTCCTTCCTGACCACCGACAACGTCCAGGGCGGCCGCGTCGCCGCTGACGGTCTCGCCGCCGCCATCGGTGCCGCCAATGGGGGCAAGGTGGAAGGCAAGGTCGCGCTGATCACGGCGCTTCCCGGCGCTGGTTCGCTCGAGCAGCGCAAGCAAGGCTTCATCGAACAGATCAAGGCCAAGTATCCGGGCCTCGAGCTTATCGCCGACAAATACGCCGACGGTCAGGCCACCACCGGCCTCAACATCGCCACCGACCTGATCACCGCTAATCCCGACCTCAAGGGCATCTTTGCCTCCAATCTGATCATGGCGCAGGGCGTCGGCCAGGCGATCGCCGAGAACAACCTTGCCGGCAAGGTCGGGCTGATCGGCTTCGACAGCGACGAGAAGCTGATCAAGTTCTTGAATGATGGCGTCATCTCCGGCCTCGTCGTCCAGGACCCGTACCGGATGGGCTACGACGGCATCAAGACCGCACTCGCCGCGTCGAAGGGCGAGAAGGTCGAGGCGAATGTCGACACCGGCGCGAACCTCGTTACCAAGGCCAATATGAAGGATCCCAAGATCGACGCGCTGCTCAACCCGAAGCTCAAATAAGCAGCGTCGCGACAATCGTTTCCGGGGCGGCGTCGCCCCGGAAACATCCATCGGACGATTTGGAAATTCGCCTGCGTGCTTTAGGCTCCGCCTTCAAGATGCGTGTTCAAGACGCATCGCTGCGTACCCAACGATTGAGACCAATCTGGGAGGATTGTTATGACGTCGACGGCGCAGGAACTGCACCCGGCCCCTACGCTGCAGCCGGGCAGGACAATCCTCGAACTCAACGGCCTCGAAAAGCGCTACCCCGGCACCCATGCGCTGAAGCCGGTGCACCTTGCCTTCAAAGCGGGCGAGATCCACGCCATTGTCGGCGAGAACGGCGCCGGCAAATCGACCCTCATAAAACTTCTGACCGGCGTCATGCCGCGTACCTCCGGCGAGGTCATCTGGGAGGGCAAGCCGGCGGCTTTGGCCACCCCGCACGAGGCGATGGCGCTGGGCATTAACGCCGTCCACCAGGAGGTGGTGCTGTGCCGCCATCTCACCGTCGCCGCCAACATGTTCCTCGGCGAGGAGGAGTCCCGCTTCGGCCTCCTGCAACAGCGCGCCATGGTCAAAGACGCGCAGAGGATCATCAACGGCCTCGGCTTCGACCTACCGGCGCATGTCATGCTCGGTGACCTCACCATCGGCCAGCAGCAGCTGATCGCCGCCGCCCGCGCCACCGTGCGCGGCACCAAGTTCCTGATCTTCGACGAGCCGACCGCCTACCTGACCCGCAAGGAGGCCGACCAGCTCTTCACCTTGATCCGCCGGCTGAAGTCGGAGGGCGTGACGATCATCTATATCAGCCATCGCATGGAGGAAGTGTTCGAGCTCGCCGATCGTGTTTCGGTGCTGCGCGACGGCACGCTGGTCGGCACCAGGAACATCAGCGAGACCAATGACGCCGAACTCGTCAAGCTGATGATCAACCGCTCGATCGAACAGATCTACCACAAGGATCATTTCACTCCGGGTGCCGCGATCGTCGAGGCCAGGAACCTCTCGGGCAAGGGCTTCGAGAACGTGTCGATGACAGTCCGTGCCGGCGAGATCGTCGGGCTCTACGGCCTGATCGGCGCCGGACGCAGCGAATTCGTCACCACGCTCTACGGCCGGCACAAGAAGTCGGCCGGCCAGGTCCTGTGGGAAGGTAAGGATGTCCAGATCAACTCCGAGCATGACGCGATCAAGCTCGGCATGGCGCTGGCGCCGGAAAGCCGCCGCGACCAGGGCCTTTGTCTCAACCTGCCGGTTGGCCTCAACCTCAATTTGCCGATCTACAAGCGCATCTCCCGCAATCTGTTGATCTCGAACGCGAAAGAGAAGGCCGAGGCCGACCACCAGATCGCCGGCCTCAGGATCAAGACGCCGACGCGCCATGCGTTGGCTTCCAGCCTTTCGGGCGGCAATCAGCAGAAGATCGTCATCGGCAAATGGCTGGCCCACGGCGCCAAGCTGTTCATCTTCGACGAGCCGACGGTTGGCGTCGATGTCGGCACCAAGGCCGAAATCTACCGCCTGTTCAGCGCGCTCTTGTCAAAGGGCGCCGGCATCATCCTGATCTCATCCTATTTGCCGGAAGTCTATGAACTGGCCGACACGCTGCACGTGTTCCGCCGCGGCAAGCTGGTGGCCACGCACGGCTTCCACACCGCCGATCATGAGGACATTCTCACACAGGCGCTCGCCGAGAAACAAGAAAAGTTGGGAGGAAAGACATGAGCACCGAGGCGATTCCTGCCGAAAAACCGAAGCGCAATTACAACGCCCTGTTCGGACTGACGCTGCTGGCGCTGCTGGTGCTGCTGTGGGTCATCCTGTCGTTATCCACATCGAGCTTCGCGTCGGCCAACAACATCTCGAATCTGCTGCGCCAGGGTTCGATGATCGCCATTTTGGCTGTCGGCCAGACCTTCGTCATCATCACCGGCGGCATCGATCTGTCCGTCGGCGCGGTGGTTGGCTTCGCAACCGTCATCGCCGCGATGTTGATCAACGCCGGCGTCCCGGTCTTCGTCGCCATCCTGCTCACCTTGCTGGTCGGCGTCGCCATCGGCCTCTTCCATGGTTTTGGCATCGTCAAGATGGGCCTGCCGCCTTTCATCATCACGCTGGCGACCCTGACGTCGCTGCGCGGCATTGGCCTCTTGATGACCAACGGCAATTCGATTTCGATCAACAATGATGCTTTCCAGGAATTCTCGCGCAACTCCTTCCTCGGCGTCCCTAATCTGTTCTGGATGGTCCTGCTGGTCGGCATACCCGCCTATGTCTTCCTGCATCACAGCCGCTGGGGCCGGTATCTGTTCTCGGTTGGGTCGAACGCCGAGGCCTCGCGCCTGTCCGGCGTTAACGTCCAGCGCACCATCTTCATGGCCTACACGCTGTCGGGTCTGTGCGCGGCGTTCGTCGGCGTGCTCTTGGCTTCGCGCATCGGCATCGGCAACCCGACCCAGGCCGAAGGGTGGGAACTGCAGGCGATCGCCTCGTCGGTGATCGGCGGCACCTCACTGTTCGGCGCGGTCGGCTCGGTGCACGGGCCACTGCTCGGCGCCTTCATCCTGGCGACCATCAACAACGGCGCCAACCTGCTCAACGTCAACGCCTTCTGGCAGCGTGTCATCACCGGCGTGCTGATCATCGTCATCGTCTATTTCGATGGCCTGCGCCGCCGCGGCGGCAAGTAGTCAACGAACCGAAAATCGAACTCCGGCCCAGTATCAAAACGGGCCGGCGTTTTCGTAAACCCAAATTGGACCGAACCATGAAAGCCGTCGTCTGCCGCTCGCCCGGCGAACTCATTCTGGAAGACCGTCCCGCTCCCGGCTCGCCGCCTCCCGGCTGGGCACTGGTGGCGGTCAGCCATGTCGGCATCTGCGGCACCGACTACCATATCTTTGAGGGCAAGCACCCGTTCCTCGCCTACCCCCGCATCATGGGCCACGAAGTGTCTGGCACCGTCGTCGAAGTCGGCGAAGGAGCCGGTCTTGCGGTCGGCGAACCGGTGATCATCAACCCCTATCTCTCCTGCGGCAAATGCATCGCCTGCCGGCACGGCAAGCCCAATTGCTGTGTGCGCATCGAAGTGCTCGGCGTGCATCGCGATGGCGCCATGTGCGAACAGATCCTGGTGCCGACGCAGAACCTCTATCCCACCAACGGCCTGTCGCTCGCCGACGCCGCCGCCGTCGAATTCCTGGCCATCGGCGCCCATGCCGTGCGCCGCGCGCGTTGCGAGCCCGGTGCACGCACGCTGGTCATCGGCGCCGGTCCGATCGGCCTCGGCACCGCCATCTTCGCCCGCATCGCCAGGCTCGACGTCAGCTTGCTCGACATGAGCAGCGAAAGGCTGGGCTTCGCGTCAAGCGAGCTCGGCTTCTCGGTCCTTGACGGCTCACAAGCGCCGGTTGCCGATCTGGTGCGCGACGCGACTGGTGGCGAAGGCTTCGACGTGGTCTTCGACGCCACCGGCAACACCTCCTCGGTGCAATCGGCCTTCGCCCATGTCGCGCATGGTGGCACGCTGGTGCTGGTCAGCGTCGTCAAGGACGACATCGTCTTTTCCGATCCCGAGTTCCACAAGCGCGAGATGACGCTGGTCGGCAGCCGCAATGCGCTGCGCGCCGATTTCGATCATGTCGCCGCCTCGATCCGCAATGGCGCCGTGCCGCTGGCCAAGCTCGTCACCCACCGCACCACGCTGACCGAAACGCCAGAGGATCTCGCACGCTGGGTCCATGAAAAGTCGGGCCTGATCAAGGCCGTGATCGAGATCGGATAGCCGGGCGTTACAGCGCCGACAGCTTCAGCTCCACCCGCTCCGCGGGAAAACGTGACTCCGAAAACTGGATCGGCTGGCCGTTGGGCGTGACGTTGACCGCCACCGTGACCAACACGATGGCGCCCGGCTGCAGATCGAGATCGGCAAGATCGGCGGCGTCGGCATGGCGCGCCGAGAGCACGGTCGATTGCCTGAGATAATCGTCGATACCGAAACGCGCGAGCGACGCGGTGATCGAACCGGTCTGCGCCATCGCCTCGTCGATGCCGGCAAAGCGTCTGGCATCGAACCAGCTGGCAGCACGCGACACGGACCGTCCGTCGGCCTCGCCGCGTGTTTCCAGCCGCATCACGTCAGCGCCCCTGGCAAGGCCAAGACCCTCGGCGACACGCTGGCTGGCCGGCTCGATCGATGAAGAGAGCAGCACGATGTGTCGTTCCGACGTCTGCCCCTGCAGGCCCGCCGAGAAGCGCGTACGCGCGCCGATCGGATAGGACAGCCGCTTGCGCGACAAGACGAACGTGCCGCGCCCTTGCTCGGCCCGCAGCACCCCCTCCTGCACGAGGGCCGATATGGCGCTTCGTACGGTGTGACGGTTGACGCCATAGCGCTCGGCCAGCGCGACTTCGGGCGGCAGCGCGGCATTTTCGGCGAAATCGCCAATGGCAATCGCTTGCAGGATCCTGTCGGCGATCTGGCGCCATAGTGAAACACCGCTGCGCCGCTCGATGCTGTCGGCCACTTGCTGCCCGATCATGTTTGCCCCCGGCCTGTCACGCACCCGTCATGGACTCGCGTTAGGTAATATGTATAATTTGTATAGTTGTCTATATCAATAGACAAATCTGCGAAGAGGAAAGTTGCCGATGCGAGGACAGGAAGCCCGCGACCAAGCCGAGCGCAAAGCCGCCATGGCGACGCTGGCGCAATCCAGCGGCGACGACATCGTCCGGCTCTGGAACGAGGCCGGCCTGCCTTCGCAAGCCGAGCTGCTGCGCGGTCCCGAGACTGGCCTGGTCACGCTGCGTGGCCGCATCGGCGGCGGCGGCGCCCCCTTCAATGTCGGCGAAGCGACCGTCACCCGCGCCACGGTCCGGCTGCCGTCAGGACAGGTCGGTCATTGCTACGCGCTTGGCCGCGACAAGCAGAAGGCGAAGCTGGCGGCCATCGCCGACGCGCTCTGGCAGGACCCTGCCCGCCGCGCCGAGGTCGAGACCAGGCTCATTGCGCCCTTACGCTCGGCTCTGACCGTTGCCCACGAAAAACGCCGTGCCGAGACGGCGGCGACGAAAGTGGATTTCTTCACCATGGTTCGCGGAGAAGATTGATGGATATCGCGGCACAATCGATCGAGGGCGGTTTCGCCGATCCGGTCTTCAACGCACAGACCGTGTTTCGGGCAGTCATGGACGCCATGGCGCGGCCGGGCAGCGTCCAGCCCTTGCCGGGCCTGGCCCGCCCGCCGGCGCCGCTTTCGGCAACATCAGGCGCCATTGCACTGGCGCTCTGCGACAACGACACGCCGCTCTGGCTCGACCCGGCCTTGCACGCCTCCGCGGCGATCGGCTCCTGGCTTGGTTTCCACACCGGTGCGCCGCTTGCCAACACACCGGCCGACGCGCATTTCGCGTTTGTTGCCACACCGGCCGAGATGATGGCGCTCGACGGTTTCTCACAAGGCACGCAGGACTATCCCGATCGATCGACAACGCTGATCCTGCAGGTCGGCGATCTCACTTCAGGAACCCCGCTGTTGCTCGAAGGCCCCGGCATCGAAACCAGCGCCACGATCGCGCCGGCACAAATGCCGCGCCATTTCGTCGAGCAGTGGAAGCAAAACAACAAGCGCTTTCCGCGCGGCGTCGACATCGTCCTCGCCACATCGGAAGGCGTAGCCTGCCTGCCGCGCACGACGCGCATCAAGACGATGGAGGCTTGAAGATGTATGTCGCGGTAAAAGGTGGCGAAGCCGCCATTGCCAACGCCCACGGCCTGCTTGCCGACCGCCGGCGCGGTGACCGTTCGGTGCCCGCGCTCCGCCTCGACCAGATCGTCGAGCAGCTGGCGCTGGGCGTCGACCGGGTGATGAGCGAAGGCTCCCTCTATGACCGTGAACTCGCCGCACTCGCCATCGTCCAGGCGCGCGGCGACATGATCGAAGCGATTTTCCTGGTGCGTGCCTACCGCACCACGTTGCCGCGCTTCGGTTACACCAGACCGATCGACACCGGCGCGATGCTGGTCGAGCGGCGCGTCTCGGCGACCTACAAGGACCTGCCTGGCGGCCAGCTGCTTGGCCCGACTTTCGACTACACGCACCGCCTGCTCGACCCCGAGCTTGCCACCGGCGCCGATGTCGCCGAACCCTTGCAGCGCGCCCGCGAAGCCGAGCCCATGCCGCGTGTCTCGGCCATCCTCGCCCGTGAAGGCCTGATCGAGCCCGATGGCAAGATGCCGCAGGATCACATCCCCGGCGACATCACCCGCGAGCCGCTGGAATTCCCGATGGCGCGCGACATCCGCCTGCAGGCGCTGTCACGCGGCGACGAGGGTTTCCTGCTGGCGCTCGGCTATTCCACGCAGCGCGGCTACGCCCGCAACCATCCCTTTGTCGGCGAGATCCGCATAGGCGAGGTCGAGTTGGAGCTTGACATTCCCGAACTGCCCTTCGCGGTGCCGCTCGGCACGGTGCGGGTCACCGAATGCCAGATGGTCAACCAGTTCAAGGGCTCGGCCAAGGCGCCGCCGCAATTCACGCGCGGCTACGGTCTCGTCTTCGGCCAGAGCGAGCGCAAGGCAATGGCCATGGCGCTCTGCGACCGGGCGCTACGCGCCTCCGAGTTGGGCGAGGACGTCGTCGCCGCCGCGCAGGACGAGGAGTTCGTCATTTCGCATTCCGACAATGTCCAGGCGACCGGCTTTGTCGAGCATTTGAAACTGCCGCACTATGTCGACTTCCAGGCCGAACTCGACCTCGTGCGCCGCATGCGCGCCGAGTATGAGGCCCGCGAAAATCCAGCGAAGGCGGAAGAAACGAAGGAGGCAGCGGAATGACTGCGCAACCGACCGACATCGCCACCTACAACTTCGCCTATCTCGACGAACAGACCAAGCGGATGATCCGCCGCGCGATCCTCAAGGGCATCGCCATTCCTGGCTACCAGGTGCCGTTCGCCTCGCGCGAAATGCCGATGCCCTACGGTTGGGGCACCGGCGGCGTCCAGGTCACCGCCTCGATCATCGGCCCCGACGACGTGCTGAAGGTCATCGACCAGGGCGCCGACGACACCACCAATGCTGTGTCGATCCGCGCCTTCTTCAAGAAGGTCGCCAATGTCACTGTCACCACCGATACCGCCACCGCCAGCATCATCCAGACCCGCCACCGCATCCCCGAGCATCCGCTGACCGCCGGCCAGGTGCTGGTCTACCAGGTACCCATTCCCGAGCCGCTGCGCTTCCTCGAGCCGCGCGAGACCGAAACGCGCAAGATGCATGCGCTGGAGGAGTATGGCCTCATGCATGTGAAGCTCTATGAGGACATCGCCAAGCACGGCCGCATCGCCACCACCTATGCCTATCCGGTCAAGGTCGAGGGCCGTTATGTCATGGACCCCTCGCCGACGCCGAAGTTCGACAATCCCAAAATGCACCGCTCGCCGGCCTTGCAGCTGTTCGGCGCCGGCCGCGAAAAGCGCATCTACGCGGTGCCTCCCTTCACCGATGTGGTGAGCCTCGACTTCGAGGACCATCCGTTTGAGGTGCAGACTTTCGACCAGCCCTGTGCGCTCTGTGCGGCCGAGAACGTCTATCTCGACGAGGTCATCCTCGACGACCATGGCGGCCACATGTTCGTCTGCTCCGACACCGACCACTGCGAGAAGAGGCGCGAAGAGGGCCATCGCGGCCACCTTGCCCCCGAGACCCATCTGGCGCCAGCAAACATGGAGCCGGCCCAATGACCGACGAACCGCTGTTGCGCGTCTCGGCGCTCTCCAAATTCTACGGCTCGCGCGTTGGCTGCGACAACGTCTCCTTCGACCTGTGGCCCGGCGAAGTCCTGGCTGTCGTCGGCGAGTCCGGTTCCGGCAAGACCACGCTGCTCAACTGCCTGTCGACGCGGCTGCTGCCTTCCTCCGGCACCGCCAGCTACCGCATGCGTGACGGCCAGTTCCGCGAACTCTACCGCATGAGCGAGGCCGAGCGCCGCTTCCTGATGCGCACCGACTGGGGCTTTGTCCATCAGAACCCCGCCGATGGCCTGCGCATGACGGTTTCGGCCGGCGCCAATGTCGGCGAGCGTCTGATGGCGGTCGGAGACCGCCATTATGGCAAGATCCGCGCCACTGCGGTCGACTGGCTGTCGCGCGTCGAGATCGAGGAAGACCGCATCGACGACGAACCCCGCGCCTTTTCCGGCGGCATGCGCCAGCGCCTGCAGATCGCCCGCAATCTCGTCACCGGGCCACGGCTGGTGTTCATGGACGAGCCGACCGGCGGCCTCGATGTTTCCGTGCAGGCCCGCCTGCTTGATCTCCTGCGCGGTCTGGTCACCGACCTTGGTCTTGCCGCGATCGTCGTCACCCACGACCTTGCCGTGGCGCGGCTTCTGTCACAGCGCATGATGGTGATGAAGGACGGCCGCGTGGTCGAAAGCGGCCTCACCGACCGTGTGCTCGACGATCCGCGCGCGCCCTACACGCAATTGCTCGTTTCCTCGATACTTCAGGTGTGACGATGGCACCAGGTCACCCCCATCTGCCAAGCGCATTTTGCAACGTTGGAGATTGGCGAAACCGCCCGACACAGCCCCTTCTCCCCGTCACTATACGGGGAGAAGTGCCCGGCAGGGCGATGAGGGGCGACGCTGACGTGGCGGGAACGCGCGCTGTGGACGCTTATGCTGTCCCGTTAGCCTCGCCCTGCCCAAAGCAACTTCTCAACCGGACCCCGGCGCTGCCCCTCATTGTCCTGCCGGACATTTCTCCCCGTATGGTGACGGGGAGAAAGAGCCATATCCTCCGACCGACCGACGACAATTGGAGAACCTTCTGATGGCAACCCCCCTCGTTGTCTCCGACGTCGCCAAGAGCTTCACCATGCATCTGCGCGACGGCATCAAACTGCCTGTCGTCTCCGGCGTCTCCTTCTCCATCAAGGCGGGCGAATGCACGGTGCTCGGCGGCCCCTCCGGTGCCGGCAAGAGCTCGATCCTGAAGATGCTCTACGGCAACTACGCCGTCGACGAAGGCCAGATCATCGTCACGCACGAGGACGGGTTGATCGATCTCGCCCATGCCAGCCCGCGCACCGTGCTTTCCGTTCGCCGGCAAACGATCGGCTATGTCAGCCAGTTCCTGCGCACCGTGCCGCGCGTCTCGGCTCTCGATGTCGTCGCCGAGCCGCTGGTCGAACACGGCGAGCAGCGCGAGGCCGCCCGAGCCAAGGCCCGCGCCTTGCTGGCCCAGCTCAACCTGCCGGAAAAACTCTGGGCGCTGCCGCCGGCAACCTTCTCCGGCGGCGAGCAGCAGCGCGTCAACATCGCGCGCGGCTTCATCACCGAGCATCCGATCCTGCTGCTCGACGAGCCGACCGCATCGCTCGACGCCACCAACCGCGACGTGGTGATCGAACTCATCGCCGCCAAGAAGCTGGCCGGCGTTGCCCTGCTCGGCATCTTCCACGACCACGATGTGCGCGAGGCGGTGGCCGACCGCATCATCGACGTCACCGCCTTCGCCCCGGGAAAACTCGCCACATGACCAGGAAATTGTCGGAGACGCCGCTGGTCCACCCCTCAGCGGAGGTGCACAACTCGACGCTCGGCCGCTGGACCGAGATCGCCGACCGCAGCCGGGTGTCGGAAAGCGAACTCGGCGACTATTCCTACATGATGCAGGACTGCGCCGTCTGGTGCGCGACCATCGGCAAGTTTGCCAACATCGCGGCAAGCGTGCGCCTCAACGCCACCAACCATCCGACCTGGCGGCCGACGCTGCACCACTTCACCTACCGCGCGTCGGACTATTGGGATGACGCCGAGCATGAGAGCGAATTCTTCGCTGAGCGTCGCGCCAAGCGCGTCACCATCGGCCACGACACCTGGCTCGGCCACGGCTCGACCGTCCTGCCTGGCGTGACCGTCGGCGACGGTGCCGCCGTTGGCGCCGGAGCGGTCGTCTCCAGGGACGTCGCGCCCTACACCATCGTCGCCGGCGTGCCGGCCAAACCGATCCGCGAGCGCTTCGACCGCCGCACCGCCGAACGCTACCAGGCGCTTGCCTGGTGGGATTGGGACCATGCCAGGCTGCGAGCCTCGCTCGACGATTTCCGCGAACTGTCCGCCGAGGCGTTCCTGGAGAAGTACGAGGGATAGGACAATTCCAGGAAAAGGGTGAACCGGTTTTCCTGGAATTGTGTCAGGTGAAGAGACATAGCCGCTCACATCATCGTCATATGGCGGTCCTGTTCATATCCCTGACACAGGACTCGGACAGTACGCCATCTCCCAAGGAGATCGCCATGCCCGACACTGTCAGACCCTCGCTCGCTGGATTCTTTGCCGGCTCCAATCCGATGCCGCCGACACATCTCGGCACGCGTTATGACACTTCCGGCAATTTCCTGATCGAACCCGGCAATACCGTCGTCAGCCATCTGGTCAGCGGCTCACCATCGGAAGCCGTTGTGCTTGCGGTGCGCGATCGGATGATGGCGATGCCGGACGCCGACCGCCTCGCCTTCACGCCGGTTTCCAGCCTGCACATGACGCTGTTTCAGGGTATCATCGAATATCGCCGCCGCTTGCCCTTCTGGCCGCGGGACGTGCCGCTCGACACCGGCATCGACGCCATGACCCGCCTCTATCTGGAGCGCCTGAGAGGCTTCCAGGGCGCCGGCCCGTTCAATATCAAGGTGGTCGAGATCGTGCCGACCGGCCTCACCGTTGCCGGCGCGACCGACGAGGATGTGCGCATCATGCGTGCATGGCGCGATGCACTGGCTGTGCCGTTCGGCTACCGGCACCCCGACCATGACGCCTACGTCTTCCACATCACCTTCGCCTATCAGATCCAGCGTCTCGCTGACGACAGGGCTGCTGCCTGGCAGGCGCTGTTCGATGAGAGCCTGGCGCTTTTCGGCCGGGAGGCCCCGGTGATCGAGATCAAGCCGCCCGCCTTCTGCGCATTCCGCGACATGAAGCATTTCGAGGAATTGCTGGTGCTCGGCTGATCGCCAGCAGGACGCGGCCGTCGTATCTGTGGAGCGTAACAAAACTGACATGCTGGCGACATGGCAGGTTCATGTGGCTGCGTTAGGCGAGTGCCTGACGATCAATATGGACCGGACTGGAACCAGCCCATGTCAGCAAGCTCTGCGACGCTCGAAATCCGCGGTGTCAGCCGACGATTTGGCAAGAACACCGCCGTCAGCGACGTCAACATCTCGATCCCGCAGGGGCAGATGGTTGGTGTCATTGGTCGTTCGGGCGCGGGCAAATCAACTCTGCTTCGCATGATCAACCGTCTTGTCGACCCCAGCCAGGGGTCGATTTTATTTGACGGCGCCGAGGTTTCCCGGTTGCGCGGCTCGCCGCTGCGCCGCTGGCAGCGCGACTGCGCCATGATCTTCCAGCAATTCAACCTGGTGCCGCGCCTCGACGTGCTGACCAACGTACTGCTCGGCAAACTGAACCACCGTTCGACCCTGTCCAACCTTCTCGGCATGTTTTCGCGCGCCGAGTGCGCGGAAGCGGTCGCCGCGCTCGAGCGGCTCGACATCGCCCGCACCGCACTTCAGCCCGCCGGCACCTTGTCGGGCGGACAGCAGCAGCGGGTCGCCATCGCCCGCGCCATGATGCAGCAGCCCAGGGTGATCCTGGCCGACGAGCCGATCGCCTCGCTCGACCCGCTCAATGCCAAGGTGGTGATGGATTCGTTGCAGGACATCAATCTGCGCGAAGGCATAACCGTCGTCACCAATCTTCATACGCTCGATACCGCCCGCACCTATTGCAACCGCATCATCGGCATGGCCGCCGGCAAGGTCGTCTTCGACGGGCCGCCCGAAGAGCTCAACCGCGAAGCTGTGCGTCTTGTCTACGGCGCCGACAGCAATGGCGGCGAGATATCGGAGGCCATCACCTCCACCAGCGTTGCCTTCAAGCAGAAAATCGCCGCATCCGCCGGACCGCTCGAACCCGCATTCCCGGGATACTGAGCCCATTACGGGCCATAGCGAGCGCCTGGATCGTCCGCCCGCGTCAAGGGCATTTGTCAAGATCAAGAACGCTGCCGGCGCGGGGCCGGAACTTACAGGAGAGACATCAATGTTCAGGAAGATGGTTTTCGGTGCCGTTTCGGTGCTCGCCATGGCCACCAGCATGGCCCACGCCGCCGACATGAAGGAATTTCGCGTCGGCATTCTCGGCGGCGAAAACGAAACCGACCGGCTGCGCAACTACCAGTGCCTGGCCGATCACCTGAAGACCGAGTTCGGCTTCGAAAAGGTTTCGCTGTTCCCCGCCGCCGACTATGACGGCGTCATCCAGGGCCTGCTCGGCGGCACGCTCGACTTCGCCGAACTCGGCGCTTCCGGCTACGCCAGCGTCTATCTCAAGGACCCGAAGGCGGTCACCCCGATCCTCACCACCAAGCAGACCGACGGCGCCACCGGCTATTATTCGATCGGCCTGGCGCTGAAGACCTCGGGGATCACCGACATCAAGTCGGCCAAGGGCAAGAAGCTCGGCTATGCCGATCCGGATTCGACTTCCGGCTATTTGATCCCGCTGACCCAGATTCCGAAGGACACTGGCGCTTCGAACGAGACCTTCTTCGCTTCGACCCAGTTCAATGGCGGCCACGAAAACAACGTTCTGGCCGTGCGTGATGGCAAGGTCGACGTCGCGGTTGACGATTCCTCGGGCATCGGCGACTTCAAGAACGGCTACACCTCCGGCACTTTCCACAAGGAAGTCGCCAAGGGCGCCGTCGACCCCAACGACTTCGTCGAAGTCTGGCGCTCGGGCCTGATCCCGAACGGCCCGCTGGTCGTGCGCACCGCGCTCGGCGACGACATGACCGCCAAGCTGACCGCCTTCTTCACTGATCTGCCCAAGAAGGACAAGGCTTGCTTCGAAGGCGTCGAAGGCGGCGATTTTACCGGCTACGTTCCGGTGAAGCCCGACTTCTACAACGTCATCGTCGAAGCCCGTAAGGCAGCCATCGGCGGCTAACGGCGAAATCGGAAGGGGCGGTGTTCAAAACACCGCCCTTTTTGCATCTCCGATCATGACCCTTTCCGTGACAGCCCCCTCCGACGGCATTCACCAGACGGCCGATACCTGGCGACGCCAGACGTCGCTGCGCCGGTTCTATACGGTGCTCGGCGTCAGCCTCCTGCTTGCCGCGATGCTTTCCAGCATGTGGTTCGCCGACGAAGCCAATGCCGGGCATTTCTTCGACCGGCTGCCGCACATACTGGATTTCCTGAGCTGGCTGGTCCCGAAGGACTGGAACGACGTCTGGCGTGCGCTGTTCGACATCGCCTCGCCGCGTGATACCGGCACCCAGGAATTCAACTTCCCGCTCGGCCGCGTCTATGTCTGGGGCGGTTTCTACGTCCCCGAATATTTCGAACTGATGCTGACCACGGTGAACGTGGCGCTGGTTTCGACCTTCATCGGCTTCATCTTCGCGGTGCCTTTTTCCTTCATCGCGGCGCGCAACCTGACGCCCCATCCGGCACTGAGGCTGGTGGTCAAGCGTTTCATGGAATTGCTGCGTGCCTTTCCGGAAATCGTCATCGCCGGCCTCTTCGCGGCAATCGTCTCGACCGGTCCGATCGCCGCCATAATCGCCATCGGCCTGCATTCGATCGGCGCACTCGGCAAGCTGTTCTACGAGATCAACGAGAACATCGACATGCGTGCCGAGGAAGGCCTGACGGCGGTCGGCGCCAACTGGTTCGAGCGGGTGCGCTTCGCCGACCTTCCACAGGTGTTGCCCAATTTCGTGTCCTATACGCTGCTGCGGGTCGAGATCAACGTGCGGGCCTCGACCATCATCGGCGCCGTCGGCGGCGGCGGCATCGGCGAAGAGCTGAAGCTGTCCATCTCGCGCGGCTTCGGCGCCAAGACGCTGGCGCTGGTGTTGCTGCTGTTCACGACCATCTTCATCATCGATCAGTTTTCCGCCTGGCTTCGCCGCAAGCTGGTCGGCGAACAAGCCTTTATGATGGGGGCATAGATCATGGCAACCATGACCGCCGAGGAGATGCTGTCGATCGAGGCGCGCCACCCGCAGGTTTTCCGGCGCCCCGCATACAAGCGCTTCGGTCCGCTGCTCCTGTTCGTTGGCACTCTCCTCTATCTGGTCTATGCCTTGTGGTTCTTCAGCCTGCCGCAGGTATTGCGTGAATCGCATTGGGAGCGACTGCCACTCTTCCTGACGCAGTGGATCAGCTACGATCTGCAGCCGGAATTCCGTCTCGACCAGCCGGAGATCATGCCCAAATATCCGCGTTTCTCCGCACTGGGCGACAATCCCAATCCGGATTGGGTAATCAAGAATGCCGACGGGTCCTTCACCGTGCGGATCGACGGCCAGGCCAAATCCGTCACCTTCGACAAGACCTATGCGACGATTGTCGCCAATGGACAGACAGTGCCGGTGGCGCTGACCAGCGGCAAGCCGGTGGTCTCGGGTCCGGTGCCCGACTGGATGACGGTTCACGATGACGAGGTGGTCGCCAAGATGGGCTTTGTCGGCGAGGTGCGCGTCACCGTCGACCGGGTCAAGGTGCGCAAGCGCTTCCTCGGCTGGGCGAACTTCGTCTTCGACACACGCTCGCCTTTCTTCGGCAAATCAGTGGGGCAAGTGATTTCGCTGATCATATCGGGACCCGAGCTGAAACCAGGCACCTCGAACCTCGCGCTGGCCGGCGACAACATCTGGAACAACGCCCAATGGCAGCACGGCGACGTCTGGACGAAGCTCCTGCAGACCATCGTCATGGCTTTCCTCGGCACGCTGCTCGGCGGCATCGTCGCCTTCCCGCTTGCCTTCTTCGCGGCGCGTAACATTACGCCAAGCGGCGTGCTCAGCCAGGTCCTCAAGCGCTTCTTCGACTTCATGCGCTCGGTCGACATGCTGATCTGGGCGCTGTTCTTCACCCGCGCCTTCGGCCCCGGCCCGCTGGCCGGCAGTGCCGCGATCTTCTTCACCGAGATCGGCACGCTCGGCAAAGTCTATTCGGAAGGTCTGGAGAACATCGACGACAAGCCACGTGAAGGGGTGCTTTCGACCGGCGCCAACGGCCTTTTGGTGCAGCGCTACGGCGTTATGCCCGAAGTGATCCCGATCTTCATCAGTCAGACCCTCTACCAGTGGGAATCCAACACCAGGGGCGCCACCATCATCGGCGCGGTCGGCGCCGGCGGCATTGGCCTGAAACTGTGGGAAGCGATGCGCACCAACTCCAACTGGGCCAACGTCTTCTACATGGTTCTGCTGATCCTGCTCGTCGTCTTCATCTTCGACAACATATCCAACTTCCTGCGCCGCAGGTTGAGCCGGACGATCCACGACTACAATAGGATCCAGGCCCAGCAAGGATAACGATCTCGCCTCAGGGCATGTTGAGATTCGGGTCAGGCCGAGTCGAAAATGCAGGGTTACGAGAACCGGAGCGGAGCGTACTTTTTGGGTACGTGAGCACCGGAAGCGCAGGAACCCTGCATTTGCAGACCGGCCTCACCCGAATATCGACGTGCCCTAAGCCTAAGCCGCCTTCTTCCACCCGTCCCTGATATGCTTGTATCCCTCGCGATAGACCGCTTCCGGCGTCTCGGAAAAATCGCGCCACACTTTCGTCGCCGCCGCCAGATCCTTCAGCGAGCGCCCGAACGCCTCGATGGTCAGCCAGTCGTCATAGCCGCTCTTGCGGATCGCCGCGAAAGTCTCTTTCCAGGGAATGTTGCCGCGCCCCGGCACGCCGCGATCGTTCTCCGATATGTGGATATGCACGACATTCCTGCGGTGCTTCGTATAAGCGCCGATCGGGTCGGCCTCCTCGATATTGGCGTGGAACGTGTCGTACATCGCCTTGATGTGCGGCCGGTCGATGACGTCGACATGCTCCGACAGGTCGGCCATGGTGTTGAGAAGATAGCATTCGAAGCGGTTCAGCGCCTCGAGCCCGATGGTGACGTTGCGCTTGCCGGCATGGTCACCAATGGCGCGCTGCGAGGCGACGGAGCGTTTTTTCTCGGCGGCTGTCGGCCCGGCTCCGGAAAAGGCGCCCAGCGTCGAATGCAGCGGTCCGCTCAGCGTGCGGGCGCCAAGCGCATCGGCGCAATCGATGGCCCATTTCATGTAATGGACACCAGCCTTGCGCGTTGCAGCATCGGCCGAGATCAGGTTCATCGAGGGATCGCCCATCGCTGAAACCGCCGTCCGCTCCAACCCGATGCGGTCGAGCAATTCGCCCAGTTTCCGGTAGTCGTCCGGCGTCCCGGCGAAGATCGGTATCTCGACACCGTCGAAGCCGGTTGCCTTGATGTCGCGAAGCAATGGCTCGTGCTTCTTCGACACCGCCGTCGTCCACAAGAACATGCACATGCCGATTTTCATCGACGCCCTCCCCATTTTCAAGGCCGGCTGGTTGTTCCCGCCAACTTCGCGCCAAGCCCCTCATCCGGCCGCTACGCGGCCACCTTCTCCCCGAGGGGAGAAGAGACTGACGCCGGCACCAGCGACCTCCTCTCCCCTCGGGGAGAGGTCGGATTGCCCCGAATTGCCCTTCGCAATTCGGTTGGCAATCCGGGTGAGGGGGAATTCCGCGCTTGCCAGGCCCCCCTTACAGCTTCGTCCACGCCCCATTCTTCTTCGACGACTTCACACAGGCTTCGATGAAAGCCATGCCTTCGACGCCGTCCTGAATGGTCGGGAAGACGACATCCTTTGCCGGCTTGCCGCCCTTGCGCCGCGCCGCGCGGATGGCGCGTGCGGCCTCCTGGTAGATATTGGCGAAGCCTTCGAGATAGCCCTCGGGGTGGCCTGACGGAACGCGGCTGACGCGGCCTGCCACCGGCAACGCGCCGGCGCCGTTGCGGGTGATCAACTGTTTCGGCTGGCCGAACGGCGTGTACCAGAGATAGTTGGGATCGGCCTGCACCCACTCCAGCCCGCCCTTCGAACCGTAGATGCGCAGCTTCAAGCCGTTCTCATGACCGGGCGCCACCTGGCTCGCCCAGATCATGCCCTTGGCCGGATGCGTTTTTCCCGCCGGTTTGAAACGCAGCATGACGTTGACGTTGTCGTCGAGCAGCCTCCCCGGCACGAAGGCATCGAGATCGGCCGACAGCGAGTCGAGCTCGAGCCCGGAGACGAAGCGGGCGAGGTTATAGGCATGGGTGCCGATGTCGCCGAGCGCGCCGCCGGCCCCCGCCTGCTTGGGGTCGCCGCGCCACGACGCCTGCTTCTGGCCGGTGGCGGCCAGGTCCTCGGTCAGCCAGTCCTGCGGATATTCCGACTGCACGATGCGGATGTCGCCAAGCACGCCCTTGGCCACCATTTCGCGCGCCTGCCGCACCATCGGATAGGCGGTGTAATTGTGGGTGAGCACGAACACCTTGCCGGTCTTTTCGACTATCGCCGCAAGCTTTTTCGCCTCTGCCAACGTGGTTGCCAGCGGCTTGTCGCAGATCACGTGAATGCCTGCTTCGAGGAAAGCCCTGGCCGCCGGCACATGGACGTTGTTGGGAGTGACGATGGCCACCGCCTCGATGCCATCCGGGCGCTTCGCCTCGGCCTTGGCCATTTCCGCGTAGGACGCATAGCTGCGCGAGGGATCGAGCCCGAGTTCGGCGGCCGAGGCCTTGGCGCGTGCCGGATCGGACGACAGGGCGCCCGCGACGAGCACGAAATCATTGTCCAGTCGCGCCGCGATCCGGTGCACCGCGCCGATGAAGGCGCCTTGCCCGCCGCCGACCATGCCGTAGCGGATCGGGCCGCCTCCCGTTTCCGACTTCGATGCGCCAACCATATTTTTCTCCCTCGTATGAAATACCCTCCCCAAAGGGAGCGAAAGCCGTGTCAAATTCCCATCATGGCGCGCAGCAGCTTCTTGTCCGTGGTGCCCGCGGCGAAATCGTCGAATGCCTTCTCGGTCACCCGGATGATGTGGTGCTGGATGAAGGGGGCCCCTTCGGCCGCCCCGTCCTCAGGATGCTTCAGGCAGCATTCCCATTCCAGCACCGCCCAAGAATCGTAATTGTACTGCGTCAGCTTGGAGAAGATGCCACCGAAATCCACTTGCCCATCACCGAGCGAACGGAAACGGCCGGCACGGTTCGTCCAGCTCTGGTAACCGGAGTACACGCCCTGCCGGCCGGTCGGATTGAACTCGGCGTCCTTGACGTGGAACGCCTTGATCCGCTCGTGATAGATGTCGATGAATTCGAGATAGTCGAGCTGCTGCAGCAGGAAGTGCGAAGGGTCGTAATTGATGTTGCAGCGCTTGTGGCCGCCGACGGCGTCGAGGAACATTTCGAAGGTGGCCCCGTCGAACACGTCCTCCGAAGGATGGATTTCGTAGCCGACATCGACACCATTGTCCTCATAGGCGTCGAGGATCGGCTTCCAGCGCTTGCCGAGTTCGCCGAAGGCTTCCTCGATCAGACCGGCGGGCCGCTGCGGAAAAGGATAAAGGTAGGGGAAAGCCAACGAGCCGGTGAACGACACCGAGGCATTCAGCCCGAGATTGCGCGATGCCTTGGCACCGAACTTCATCTGTTCGACGGCCCATTCCTGCCGCGCCTTCGGGTTGTTGTGCACCGATGGCGGCGCGAAACCATCCATCTGCGCGTCATAGGCCGGATGCACCGCTACCAATTGCCCCTGCAGATGCGTTGACAGTTCGGTGATCTCGACCCCGGCGTCAGTGCAGATGCCCTTCACCTCATCGCAATAGGCCTTGGAAGACGCCGCCTTCTTGAGGTCGAACAGGCGCGCGTCCCAGGTCGGGATCTGCACGCCCTTGTAGCCGAGACCGGCGGCCCATTTGGTGATCGACGCCAGCGAATTGAACGGCGCGGCGTCGCCCGCGAACTGCGCCAGAAACAGTCCAGGGCCCTTCATTGTCGTCGGCATCGGCATCCTCCTCATTTTGTCGCGACCAAGCATAGCGCCGATTGGAAGCAGGGCCAGCCATTTTGGTCTTTTCGAACCAGGCGCCTTACAGGCACGGCCATTCTGGTATTACCAAATGGGGGATTTTGGTCAAGCCCGACAATGTCACGGCAAAGCCCTCCGCATATCCAAAATATCGGCACATAACGCAATACAATCAATGTTATAATTCACACAGGAAGTAGCGTCTCCACGCTTCTTGCCGTTCCAGGGAATTTGCTGTAGACCTCGCTTCAGGCCCAATTGGTCGAACCAGTTTGCGGGAAAAGGCTGGGGATGCCTTGGGGAGGAAACCCTTGCGTCGTCTTCCGGCGATGCATGTCGCAGGCAAACCATACGGACGAATCTGGGAAGGACAGACCATGCATCTTTCGACGCACAACTGGATGCGCGCGGAACCCCTTGAGACGACGCTCAAGCGCATCAAGAAATTCGGCTATGAGTCGATCGAGATTTCCGGCGAGCCCGCGCAGTACAAGACCAAGGAGACGCGGGCGCTGCTGAAGGAGCATGGCATCCGCTGCTGGGGCGCGGTGACCCTGATGTTGGGCGAACGCAACCTCGCCGCCAGGAACCAGGGCCAGCGCGAGCGCTCCGTGCAATACGTCAAGGACGTGCTGACGATGGTCAGCGAACTCGACGGCGAGATCATCACGCTGGTTCCGGCAACCGTCGGCAAGGTGGTGCCGGACGGCACCGAGGAAGAGGAGTGGAAGTGGGTCGTCGACGCGACCCGCGAATGCTTCACCCACGCCAAGAAGGTCGGCGTCAAGATTGCCGTCGAACCGCTGAACCGCTTCGAGACCTATCTGTTCAACCGCGGCGCACAGGCACTGGCGCTGGCAGATGCGGTGAGCCCCGAATGCGGCGTCTGCCTCGACGCCTACCACCTCCACATGGAGGAATTTAACGTCCATGACGCCATCCGGCAGGTCGGAAAGCGCCTGTTCGACTTCCATGTCGCCGACAACAACCGCTTCGCCGCCGGCCTCGGCCAGATCGACTGGCCCAGGATCGTCGCGACCTTGAAGGAAGTCGGCTATGATGGCGCGCTGACCAACGAGTTCGTCGCCCCGGTCGACCGCACGCCGGCGGCACCCTATCCCGACATGGTTGAGCGCCACCCGGTCGATATCTCGCCCGAGCAGCTGAAGTTCATCCAGGATCACGGCTCCAGCGTACTCACCGAGAAATTCTACACCGACCAGATGCGCATCACCGCTGAAACGCTGTTGCCGCTGATCAAGTAGTCGACCGCCTCTGGGAATTTGCCCTTCCGCCCTGGCCGGCGGCGGGGCTGGGGAAAAATATGCGCATCAAGACAGTCCAGGCCTGGTGGGTCCGCGTCCCGATCGAAGCCGCGAAGCAGCATCGCAGCGACTTCGGCCAGGTGACGACCTTCGACGCGGCCATCCTGCGCATCGAAACCGATGACGGGCTGGTCGGCTGGGGCGAAGGCAAGAATGCGGCCGGCAGTGCCGGCAGCTATGGCGCCCTCGTCCATATGCTGAACCAAGAAGTCGGGCCGCAATTGATCGGCCGCGATCCGGCCGATATCGGCGTCATCTGGGAAATGCTCTACAACGGCGTGCGCCACCAGAGTGCCGCCCATGCAGGCCACGCCATGCCGCAGCTGGCGCGGCGCGGCATGAGCGTCGCCGCCATCAGCGCCGTCGACATCGCGCTCTGGGACATCCTGGGCAAGTCGCTAGGCCAGCCGGTCTGGCGGCTTCTCGGTGGCCGTAAGGTCGATCGCATGCAGGCCTATGCCTCCGGTGGCTGGGCGTCGGCCGATGCCATCGGCGAGCAATTGAAATCTTATATCGCCAGGGGCGGCTTCAAGGCGCTGAAGATGCGGGTGGGCGCCATGGA
Source organism: Mesorhizobium sp. M8A.F.Ca.ET.218.01.1.1 (assembly GCF_004791165.1). Taxonomy (GTDB): domain Bacteria; phylum Pseudomonadota; class Alphaproteobacteria; order Rhizobiales; family Rhizobiaceae; genus Mesorhizobium. The sequence goes on from NZ_SRUZ01000006.1 coordinate 479,044, forward strand.
TGGCGCCGCGCATATTTCCGCGGCTCGCGTGCGCGCGGCACGCCAGGCGCTCGGCCCCGATGTCGATCTGATGGTCGATGCCCACGGAACCTATACCGTGGCGGAAGCCAAGCGCTTCATCCACCTCGTCGGCGATCTCGATCTCGCCTGGTTCGAGGAGCCCGTGATCGCCGACGACAAGCCGGGCATGGCCGAAGTGCGCGCCGCCGGCGCCGTTCCGATCGCCACCGGCGAAAGCGAGGCGACGCGCTATGCCTTTCGCGACCTCGCCGTGCTCAAGGCCGCCGACATCTTCCAGCCGGATCCGGCCTTTTGCGGCGGCATCAGCGAGGCAATGAAGATCGGCACCATCGCCAGCGCCTTCAATTTGCGCTTTGCGCCGCATCTATGGGCCGGCGCGCCCTGCTTCTTCGCCGGGCTGCATGTCTGTGCCGCATCGCCTTCGAGTTTCACGGTCGAATATTCGCTCGGCGCCAACCCGATGATCCACGATCTGGTCGATGAGACTGTCGAAGCGAAGGACGGTATGATAGCGATCCCGGAAAAGGCCGGATTGGGATTCACCATTTCGGAGCGATTCCTGGAGGCGCACGCGCAACGCAATTGACGATGAAAGAAAACAACCTTCTCGCGGAACTCGCCGCCTATCTGTTCTCCCACTCGGACAAGGAGAGCGGCCGCACGCCTTCCGAACGCGAGTTGGCTGAGCATTTTGGCGTCAGCCGCGGGCAGATCCGCGAAGCGCTTGCCATCCTCGAAGCCATGCGCATCGTCGAGCGCCGCGCCAAATCAGGCATCTACATCGACACCAAACAGGCGAGCGTGGAGGCGCTGGCGCTGTTCGCACGCGCCGGCCTGCCGCTCGATCCCATGCAGATTTATGAAACGGTCGAGTTGCGCAAGATCCATGAGATCAAGGCCGCGGAGCTTGCCTGCTCGCGCGCCACCGAGGAAAATTTCGAACGGCTGCGCGAAATCCTGAAGGCCTCCGAGGAGCGCATCGCCGCTGGCGAAGGCTTGGCCAAGGAGGACCGCGAATTCCACCTCGAAATCGTGCGCGCCACCAAGAACAGCGTCTTCCACAACATCTGCAGCGTCTACTATCTGATGGGCGAGCAGCGCCTGCCGATCTACTTCAACGATCCCGAACGCAGCGTGCGCTCGCATGCCGAGCACGTGCAGATCTACGAGGCGCTGCTGCGCCGCGACGGCAATCTCGCCCAGGCGCTGATGAGCGCCCATCTGCAAGGCGCCGAAAGCTACTGGAAGGGCCTGATCGAGGGCGGCATGGCGGCTTCGCCCGCAGGCGCGGCGCTCGAAAAGGCCTGACCGTGACCCAGACCGTGCCAAAGATCCTGTCGACCCATCCGCTGCACCCGCGCGCCTCGGCCAAGCTCGCCGGCGCCGGTCAGCTGGTGATCGCTTCGGCGCTGGACGCCGGCACATTGGCCAGGGAGGCCAAGGATGCCGACATCGTCATCGTGCGGGCGCCGCTGCCGCCGGCGCTGTTCGAGGGCGCCTGGAAGCTGAGGGCCGCAATTCGCCATGGCGCGGGGCTCGACATGATCCCGATGGAAGCAGCCGCGGCAGCCGGCGTGCTGGTGGCTAACGTGCCGGCGGTCAATGCCCGCTCGGTCGCCGAACATGTCATGTTCACCGCGCTTGCGCTGCTGCGGCAATTCCGCAGGGTCGACCGCGACCTGCGCGCCAAGGGCTGGCTTGCCGGCCGCGAGCATGCCAACTCCAACATCGAACTCGCCGGCAAGACCATCGGCATCGTCGGCCTCGGCGCAGTCGGGCAAGCCGTCGGGCATATCGCCGCGCACGGCTTCGACCTCAAGGTTGTGGCAACGACGCGCAGCATGCAGCCGGCGCCGGAAAAAGTCGGCTTCCTGTCGATCGACGCGCTGGTCGAGCAGAGCGACATCATCGTGCTCTGCTGCCCGCTGACGCCGGAGACGCGCGGCCTGATCAGCCGCGAGCGCATCGCCCGCATGAAACCCAACGCACTGCTGATCAACGTGTCGCGTGGGCCGGTCGTCGACGACGACGCGCTGATCGAGGCCTTGCGGCAGCGCCGCATTGGCGGCGCCGCGCTCGACGTTTTCTCGACACAGCCGCTACCGGCAAATCATCCCTATTTCGGCTTCGACAATGTCATCATCACCCCGCATATGGCAGGGATTACCGAGGAATCGATGATGCGCATGGGCGTCGGCGCGGCCGGCGAGACCCTGCTGGTGCTGGCCGGCAAGCTGCCTGTCAATCTGCGCAATCCCGAAGTGGTCGATCATTACCGGCGGCGGTTTCCGGCCGACACGTGAAATACACCGCGGTTTCGCTTCAATTGTTGGTGACGCTGAAAGTCATGTTGTATCGTCGCTTGGCATCCTTGGTTCTCGCCGCGTGTTCGACCGCGGCCTTGCCTGCACTCGCTGCGGCAGAGGGCAGCGACTATGTCTACTGCAGCAATGGAATCGTCTGCTTCAGAGACCCTTGTCCCTCGGGTAACGCGCTGGATCTGGCCACCGGCAAGGTCATCAAAGGCGTGGCGCTCAACACCACCGAATTGGCGCTGCAAGACAGGGCCGCACCCGACACTTCCGACAAGCTCCACGCGGGACAGCTCGTCGTCAGAGGATCGATCCAGCATCGCGGTGAGCCGAACGAGCCGCCCATGCTGGTCGTTACGCGTATCGAACGCGCCTCTGGCAAAGCCGAGCGCAGGCGCTGCGCGGCGCACTGATTGCCGTGGGCACGCTGCTCGTCACAGCAGCCTCTCCACTTCAGCCGCTATCCGCAGCAGACGATGGTCGTGGCCGTTGCGCGCGACCAGCATCAGGCCAGCCGGCAGCGCCGTGCCCGGCATTGGCAGCGAGATCGCGCAGAGGTCGAACTGGTTGGCGACCTGCGTGTTGCGCAGCAGCAGTCCTTCGGTGCGGTCGCGCAGCTCGGCGTCCTCGGCCATGGAGGCGATGGTCGGGGCGGTCACCGGTGTGGCCGGCAGAGCCAGGAGATCGACCGACGCCAGCCGCTCGTCCATGGCAGCGACCAGTGCGGCGCGCCGGCGCAGCGCCCTGATATAGACGGGCGCCGGCAGCAGCGCCGCCCGCGACAAGGGTCCACTCACATGCGGGTCGACCGGCGCCGGCGCGCCTGCCGCCAGCCAGTCGGCATGCACCTCGGCGCCTTCCATGGCGGCGATCGAACCGCGCTTGGTGGCCGCACGAAACTCCGCGATCATGTCGTCGATCGACAGATCCGCAATGTGCGCGCCGGCCTGTTCGATCCTGCCAAGACAATGCTCGAAGGCCGCGGCAACCCCGCCTTCTATGTCGCCGAAAAGAACGCCGCGCGGAATGCCAATGCGAAGCCCGGCGAGTGGAATGGCGGCCAATTCGTTCGGCGCCTCGCCGGCCATCACCGCGTCGGCGGCTGCGCATTGCGAGACGGTTCGGGCGAGCGGCCCGATAGAGTCCAACGTGCCCGAAAGCGGAAAGGCGCCGGTCAGCGGCACGCGCCGTGCTGTCGGCTTGAAGCCGACGACACCATTGAGCGCCGCCGGGATGCGGATCGAACCACCGGTGTCGGACCCGATCGAGATGTCGCTCGTCCCCTCGCCGACAGACACGCCGGCGCCCGAGGACGAACCGCCTGGAATGCGCCCTGGGTCGACGGGATTGCCGGGCGTTCCGTAATGCATGTTGTCGCCGATCGCGGTGAAGGCGAATTCGGTCATGTTGGTCTTGCCGATGATGACCGCACCGGCTTGCCGAAGCCGGCCGACGATGGCCGCATCGCGCTGAGCCGGCGCGGCGGTCTTGCGCATCAGCGAGCCCGCCGTGGTCGCTTCGCCGGCGACATCGAACAGATCCTTGATCGAGACAATGGTGCCGTCGAGCGGCCCAAGAGTCACGCCGGCTCGTTTGCGGGCATCGCTGGCGTCAGCCGCGGCCCGTGCGGCTTCGGCATAAAGCTTCGTGTAGACCTTCTCGTCGGCTGCACGACTGGCAAGACGTGACAGGATGTTTTCGAGACGGTCGCGGATTGATTGCATGTCGATGTCGGACTCCGCCAGGATAGAACGTCCTTCGGGCAAGCAGCCGCCAGGCCTGCCGAAGGAATAACCCGGCCAGCGTGCCTTTGCACCGGCCAGCGACAGGAAGATACTGATGCTGTACAAGGGCAGCTGCCATTGCGGCAAGGTTGCGTTCGAAATCGAGGGCGAGCTCGAGGGCGTCGTTCGCTGCAATTGCTCGATCTGCGCCCGCAAGGGTGCGCTGCTGTGGGCCGTGCCACATGACAAGCTCACACTCGTCGCCTGGGGCGATGACCTTGGCCGCTACACATTCGGCGAAGCGAAAATAGCACACCGCTTCTGCCGAACCTGCGGCATCCATCCCTTTGCCGAAGACATCAGCGAAAGCGGCGAACGCAGCGCCTACGTCAACATCAACTGCTTGACCGGTCTCGACCCGTCCACCTTGTCGATCTTCGACTTCGATGGGCGCTCGGCCTGAAGCAGTTCTGCTCTACCGGTAGCCTGTTGCATCGGCTGGTTTGCCGGCATCCTGAACCTCCGGAACATAGCGCCAGGCATCGGGTCGCGAGCCGTCCAAATCGGTGAAACCATAGACCTGCGCCAGCCCGCCGCTGGACAGCGACTGGCCGTTCCAGCGCGAGCGATCCGGATCCGTGGCCAAAGCGGCGACGGCGCGGCCGACGAAGCGCGGCGTTTCGGAGATGACGAAATGGGGCACTTTCGCCGTGGCGTCGCGCCAGTTTTCTTCGGCGACGCCATAGATCTCCAGCATCATTTCCGAACGCATCCAGCCCGGCGTCAGCGAGACCGACGTGGCGCCGTGTTTTGCAAGGTCCTTGGCGTGAGCCCAGGCCATGCGGTTCACCGCCACCTTGGCAAGGTCGTAGAAAGGCGACAGGCGATAATGCCGGGCATTGTATTCGGCGGTGCCGTCGGTGATCTCGACAAGCAGCCCGCCCGGCCGCTCGATCATCAACGGCAAGGCATGGTGCGCGGTGATCAGATGCGTGTCGATGGCCAGGCGCAGCATGCGCAGGCCGTTCTCCAGATTGTGCTCCCAGACCGGCTTGTCCCATTCGAACAGCTTTTCGCCGCCCCAGATATCGTTGACCAGTATGTCGAGGCGACCCTGCTCGTCACGGATGCGCTCGACCAACCTGCGTACTTCATCGGCGATGAGATGATCGACCTTCACGGCGATGCCCGTGCCGCCGTTCACGGTGACCAATTCAGCCGTCTCCTCGATGGTCTCTGGCCGGGCATACTCGGATTGCTGGCCGCGCGTGCTCCGCCCCGTGACATAGACGGTGGCGCCGGCGGCGCCGAGTTCGACCGCTATGCCGCGCCCGGCGCCCCGTGTGCCGCCGGCAACCAGGGCAACTTTCCCTTGCAACGTCATTGAACTCTCCCAAAACAGCACCATCGATCAAATCCGAGCTGGCAAACGCCGCTCGCAACATATATAAATGATCATTCGGTTATATTGGAATGTCAAGATGACCCGTCCCAAAACCCGGTCCGACGAACAGGTGCTGGAAGCAGCCTTGCGATTGATCCACGAGCCCGGGCCGGAGGCGCTTACCTTCGAGCGTCTGGCAAAAGCCTGCGGCCTGTCCGGCGCAACCCTGGTGCAGCGCTTCAAGAACAAGGCGCGGTTGAAGCAGCGCACCTTGCTGCATGCCTGGGATGATCTCGACGACAAGACCAGAACGCTGGCCACCGGCGTTGCTAGAACCCCGGCCGGTGCCATCGAATTGCTGGTGGCGCTGTCGCAGGGCTATGGCGGCATCGAGTCCTATGCCGAGGGCCTGCTCGTCTTGCGCGAGGATCTGCGCGATCCTGTGCTCAGGGCGCGCGGCGCTACCTGGAAGGCATTCCTGTGCGCTGCTCTTGCGGCCTGCTTCGCTGAAATCGACGACCCGCCACCAGACGTCGGCCTGCTGATGGCGTCGCACTGGCAAGGTTCGTTGCTATGGTGGAGCTTTGATCCGACCATCGAAGTGGCCGTCTATGTCGAGGACAGTCTCAACCGCTTCGTCGCCGCCATCACAACGGCAACGGCCCGAAAACCGTAGTGGTTCTCGGGCCGTTGCCAATGGTAGCTGTTGGGAGAGACTATTCGGCCTGCCTCGGGCCGCGCAGGAACACCACGATGGCAGCCAGCAGCGTGGCGACGCCGCAATAGGCAAAGGCACTGGCGACGCCGGCATGGTCGACCAGCAGGCCGCCAAAGACGGCGCCCAGCGCAATCGCCACCTGGAAGGTTGCAACCATCAGACCGCCGGCGCTCTCGGCCTGGTCGGGTGCTGCCCGTACCAGCCAGCTCTGCAGCCCGACCGGCACCGCGCCGAAGGCAAAGCCCCAGGCCGCGACGGCAGTGGCGGCGATCGTGGGCGACGCGCCAAGGATCAGCATCGAGGCGGCCGCCAATGCAATCAGCAGAGGCGCCAGCGCGATGGCGGCCTTGAGGTTGCGTTCGGCGAGGATGCCGCCGGCGATGTTGCCGAAGAAACCGCCTATGCCGTAGGCCAGCAGCACCAGCGAGATCGTCTCGATGTTGAGCACCGGCACCTTCTCGAGGAAGGGACGGACATAGGTGAAACCGGCAAAGTGCCCGGACGCGACCAGCAGCACGACCAGCAGGGCAACCCTGATCGACGGCCGCTCCAGCACTTCGAGCAAGGTGCGGAAGCTCGCGACGCCCACCGGCGGCAGTTTCGGAATGGTCGCCAGTTGCACCAGCAGTGCCAGCGCCCCGACGATGGTCGCGATCATGAATGCCGTGCGCCATCCCCAGATGTCGCCGACATAGGCGCCGACCGGAGCCGCGGTGACGGTGGCAAGCGACACGCCGGTCAGGATGATCGACATCGCCCGCGGCATCAGCCGCATCGGCACCAGCCGCAACGCCATGGCGGCCGACATGGCCCAGAAGCCGCCAAGGGCCACGCCGAGCACGACGCGGGCCAGCAGGAGCATGGGCAGCGACGAGGCAAAGGTGGCGAGAAGGTTGGACAGGATAAGGAACGCCGTCAGCATCCACATCACCAGCCTGCGGTCCATGCGCCTTGTGATGATGGCCATGGTGGGAGCGGCGATGGCGCCCACGATCGCGGTCGCCGTCACCGCTTGCCCGGCAACGCCTTCGCTTACGCCGAGATCGCGCGCCATCGGCGTCAGCAGACTGGCGGGCAGGAATTCGGCGGTGACCAGACCGAAAACGCCCAGGGCGAGCGAGACCACGGCACCCCACGCCGGTTCGGTTCGTTCATCGGATTCGGCGGGGTCGAGAAGTGCGGCGTCAATGGCGCCTGTCGCGGGTTCGGCCATGGTCAGTCTCCGATCTGTTTGCGGCGCCACATAGAAAACAACCGGGCTCTGGCATCACCCGTTACATGCTTGCCGTCGTGGCTTGGCTATGCGGCCGGTCTTCGATTTGTTTGCAGCGCAGCATTTGGCTGCACCGCAACATGGGAGTGACGAGTTGGAGTTTCCATGCTAGAAACGCCGGAATGAATTACAATTCGTCCAAAATGGCGCAGCCGACTTCCGGTGATCCGCTGACCGACATGCTGCGTGGATTACGGCTCGACGGCGTCGACTACGGCCGCTGCGTGTTGGGCGAGCCCTGGGCCGTTTCCTTTCCCGCACAGAAGGCGGCTCGGTTTCATTTCATCGGCCAGCAGGGCTGCTGGCTGTTCTCACCGGCCAAGGAGTGGATCGAACTATCCGTGGGCGACGCGCTTTTGATCCCGCGCGGCGACGCGCATGTCCTGGCCAGCGCGCCCGGCGTGCCCCCGGTGCCGATCGGCCGCTACACGATCGAACCGGTGTGCGAAAACATCTACGACGTCTCCAACGAGTGTGGCGGCCCCAAGACCTTGCTGTTTTGCGGCAGCATGCATTTCAATCTCGACGGCTCGCACCCGCTGCTCGACATGATGCCCAACCTGATGCAGGCGCATAAGCTGATGGCGAACGCACCGGGCATTCAGCATCTGCTCGACGCGATGGCCGGCGAAGTGACGATGGACCGGGTCGGCTCCGGCGGAATCCTTGCCCGCCTTGCCGATGTGCTCGCCGCCACGATCATCCGCTCCTGGGTCGAGAACGGCTGTGGCGATGCCACCGGCTGGATCGCGGCCGTCCGCAATCCCGACATCGGCAAGGTGCTGGCGACCATCCACCTGCAGCCGGATCGCGACTGGAGCGTCGAGGCGCTGGCGCGGATGATGGGAGCCTCGCGCTCCGCCTTTGCCCAGCGCTTCGCCACGGTGGTCGGAGAGACGCCGGCCAAATATGTGCTGCGCGTGCGCATGCACCAGGCCAGGCAATGGTTGGCCCGGGATGGCATGAGGGTGTCGGTGGCGGCGGCGAGACTGGGCTATGATTCGGAAGCATCCTTCAGCCGCGCCTTCAAGCGGGTGATGGGCGTGGCGCCGAGCCATCTGCGCCACATTGGTGCCGGCGAAGAGCCGTCCTGACGTCAGGCAGCCAAATCACGCCAATCCCTCCCGGCTGGAGGAATTGCCAGGTCTTTTGGACGCGGCGTCATTGCCGGCCGGCTTCCGGCGGATAGGCTGGCCCGTGGAGGAAATCCCATGGCCAATCATTTCGTACTGCTCGCGCTTGGTGTCCTGCCGGTCATTCCAGGACGCGCCTTTGCTCTCGAGGACAGCTATCTGCCGGCAGGCAAGATCCCTTACGTCGCCGAGGCGACTGACCAGCCGCAGCGCCTGGGACCACTGTGGGGCGAAAGGGCCAAGGGGCCCGCCGGAACCTTGCTGAAAGTCCCGGGCAACTGGCGCGCCCCCGTGCACGCGCACACCGCCGACTATCGCGCCGTGGTCATCCAGGGTCTATGGGCGCACTGGCAGATGCAAGGCGGCGAGGCGAGCAAGGTCGAACTGCCACCTGGATCCTACTGGACCCAGAAGGCCGATGAGATGCATGACGACGCCTGCCTCTCGCAGACGGAATGCGTGATCCTGTTGATCAACGACACGCCCTACGAGACCTACCTGCCGAAATAGCCGCGCCTTATGACGCGTGCCGCAAGCTGACTCCACTGCCCTTGTCGAACAGCACCACCTTGTCGGGGTTCCAGGCAAAGCGCACCGGTTGCTCGATCGCGACATCGGTCCTGGCCGGCACCGTGGCGCGCAGGGTTGTATCGCCGACCCGCAGCGTCAGGATCTTTTCCACGCCATGGTTCTCGACGTCGTGGACACGCGCCTCGACCGGGGCGCCGCTTTCCAGATACACATCCTCCGGACGGATGCCGAAGACGAGCGGGCGACCCTCGGTCGCCCCACTCGCCTTGGCTCCCCCTGCAAACGGCAGTTCAAAATTCAATGGCGCCATCACCGCGCGGCCGTTCACCAGCCTGCCGTCGATGAGGTTCATCGGCGGCGAGCCGACGAAGCTCGCCACGTAGGTGTCGCGCGGGTTGTTGTAGATCTCGTGAGGCGTGCCGGTCTGGATGATGCGGCCATGGTTGAGCACGCCGACTTTGTCACCCATCGACATCGCCTCGATCTGGTCGTGGGTAACGAACAGGAAAGTGGCGCCGAGCTGTATCTGCAGGTTCTTCAACTCGGTGCGCAGCGCCTCGCGCAATTTGGCGTCGAGCGCCGACAGCGGCTCGTCCATCAGGAACACGCGCGGCTTGCGCACGATGGCGCGGCCGATGGAGACGCGCTGCATCTCGCCGCCGGACAGCCGGTCGGTCTTGCGGTCGAGCAGGTGCTCGATCCGTAGCGTGCGGGCGGCGCGGTCGACGCGGTCCTTGATCTCGGCGTCAGGCAACCTGCGGATCTTCGGCTTCAGCGGAAATTCGAGGTTTTCGCGCACCGTGTAGCGCGGGTAGAGCGAATATTGCTGCAGCACCAGCGCCACGTCGCGCTCGGCCGCGCCCCAGTCGGCAACGTCGACCCCATCGATGAAGACCTGCCCCGCGCTCGGCTTCTCCAGCCCGGCGATCAGCCGCAGCGTGGTCGTCTTGCCGGCGCCCGTTTCGCCGAGCAGGACGAAGAATTCGCCATCGGCGATGTCGAGGTCGAGGCCGGTCAAGGCCGTGTGGTTACCGAACGTCTTGGAGATATTCTTGAGCTGGATATGGGCCATCAGAGCCTCACCTCAAGCGACTTGCCGCTTGCCTTGTCGAAGAAATGCGCCTGCGTCGGATCGATCCTGGCAAAGACCTTTTCGCCGGGGCCTGAAATGAAGCCGCTCTTGGTGCGGGCACGCAGCATATTGGAGCCGACCTTGAGGTCGACGATGTCGAAGGAGCCGAGCGGTTCGACGATCTGCGTCTCGACCGCCATGAAGCCGTCGGCCGCATCGCGGCGAATGAGCACCCCTTCGGGCCGGATGCCGAGCGCCAACGCGTCGCCGGCATGACCGTTGAGCTTCGACAGCAGCGTGCGCGGAAACTCGAAGCCGGCGGCCGCGTCGCCTAGGGTCACCGATGCGGCCGAGGCTTTCTCGGTCACGGCCGCGTCGGCGACATTCATCACCGGGCTGCCGACGAACTGGGCCACGAACAGATTGGCCGGCTGCGAATAGACCTCGTCGGGCGTTCCCACCTGCTGCAACACGCCCTCGTGCATGATGACGATGCGGTCGGCGAGGCTCATCGCCTCGATCTGGTCGTGCGTGACGTAGATGGTGGTCGAGCCCTGCTTGATGTGCAGCCGCTTGATCTCGGCCCGCATCTCTTCGCGCAGCTTGGCGTCGAGCGCGCCGATCGGCTCATCCATCAGCATCGCCTTCGGCCGCCGCACCAGCGCCCGGCCGATCGCCACCCGCTGCATGTCGCCGCCTGAAAGCGCCGACGGTTTTTTGGCCAACAGGTCTGAAATTTGCAGCGTCTTGGCGACCGAGCGTACTTCCTGGTCGATCTCTGTTTTGCTCTTGCGCGTGGCGCGGAGCGGAAAGGCGATGTTCTCGTAGACGCTCATATGAGGGTAGAGTGAAAACGACTGGAAGACCATGGCGATATCGCGGTCGGCCGCCTTCAAATGCTGGACCGGCTTGCCGTCGATGAGGATGTCGCCCTCGCCGATGGTTTCCAGTCCGGCGATGGCGCGCAACGTCGTCGTTTTGCCGCAGCCGGACTGCCCAAGCAGCACGATGAACTCATTGTCCGCGATCTTGAGGTTGAGGTCCTTGATGACCTGGACGGCACCGAAGAATTTCTGGACGCCGCGAAGCTCTATCTGGGTCAATGCTGTGCTCCCGGATTTCGCGTATCCGCGCCATGGCCGGTGCCGGCCTCTTCCTCTGGCGCTATCTTCGAGGTGATGTTGAAACCGATCAGCCCGATCAGGATGATGGTCAGGCCGTAGCTGTGCAGCAGCATGTTCCACGGCTGGCAGAGTGCGACGATGCCGAGCACCATCAGCACTTGGCTACCGGGCTCCAGATATTTCTGATTGATGGCGCGAAAGCTCATTTGCGGATCGCTCCGAAGGACATGCCGCGCAGCAGATGATTGCGAAGCAGGAAGGTGAAGATGGCGACCGGCAGCAGGAACAGGAAGGTTCCGGCGGCAATCACCGTCCAGTCCGGCAGGCCGGAGCCGACCTGGCTGGGAATGAACGGCGGCGCCGTCTGGGCGCGGCGGTTGGTCATGATCAGCGCGAAGGCATATTCGTTCCACGCGGTGATGAAGCAGAACACGGCTGTGGCGGCGATGCCGGTGGCGGCCTCCGGCAGCACGATCTTGAAGAAGGCTTCCATGCGTGTGTAGCCGTCGACGAGTGCCGCCTCCTCATACTCCTTCGGGATTTCGTCCATGAAACCCTTCATCAGCCACACCGAGAAGGACAGGTTGAAGGCAGTGTAGAGGATGATCAGGCCGATATGGGAATCGTTGAGGCCGACCGCGCGGTACATCAGGAACATCGGGATCGCCACCACCACCGGTGGCAGCATGCGTGTCGACAGGATGAAGAAGAGCAGGTCCGCCTCTCCTTTCACCTTGAAGCGAGAGAAGCCGTAGGCGGTGAACGTGCCCATGCCGACAGCCAGCACCGTCGAAGTGATGGCGATGATCAGCGAGTTCAGGAAGCGGCTCGGATAGCCCGACCACTGCACCTGGCCCTTGCCGTCGCGCACGATCTTTTCACCGCCGTCGAACACGACGCGCTCCCACCATGGGGCGGCCGCGTACTCTTCCGGCGAAGGCGGACTGCGCAATTGGGAGCGCTTGGTGAACAGCTTCACGAAGGGCGATATCTCCGGCTGGAAGACGACGGTCGGCGGAATGGTGGTGGCAAGATTGCGCGGCTTGAACGCCGTCGAGGCGATCCAATAGATCGGCGCCAGGAAGATGATGGTCACCAGCAGCACGGCGACGATGGCGACGCGGTTGAAGGTGATTTCGGAAGAAGTGCGGACGGCCGCCATCTCAGCGCTCCTTCACCTTGTTGAGATATTTGACGTAGATGTTGGTGATCGCCAGCACCATGATCAGCACGATGTAGGCCATCGCGCAGGAGCGCCCGGTCTGCCATTCCTGGAACGCCATCTTGTAGAGCCGGATCGATATCAGCTCGGCCGTCGGCTGGCTGGTCAGGATGTAGGCGAGGTCGAAGGTCTTGAACGCTTCCATGGTGCGGAAAATGACCGCGATCATCAGGATCGGCGCGACCAGCGGCAGGGTGATGCGGAAGAAGGTGTAGAACGGCCCGGCGCGGTCGATCGCGGCGGCCTCATAGAGATGCTTCGGCACCGCTGACAGGCCGGCCAGCGACAGCAGCATGACGAAGGGCGACCACATCCAGATGTCGGTCAACGCAACGGCGTAGAGCGCCATCTTGGGATCGGCCAGCCACTCGAAATTGCCGAGCCCGAGCGCATAGTTGATGACACCCCATGATGGGTCGTAAAGCAGTTTCCAGAACAGCCCGACGACCGCCATCGACAGCATCATCGGCAGCAGCAGCAGCGTGGTGATAAGACCCTTGAGCGGGATATCCCGGTTGAGCAGCATCGCCACGCCGAAGCCGACAAGCAACTGTCCGACGACCGAGACAATCACGTATTTCGCCGTGATGGCGAAGTTCGACCAGACGTAGGGGTCGTTGAGCAGGTCGCGATAGTTCTGCAGCCCGACGAAATTCGCCGGCGCATTGGTCGACGCGCGAAAATCGGTGAAGGAATAGCCGAGCGAGTAAATCAGCGGAAAAATGTTGAAGACGATCAGGAACAGAACCGTCGGAATGATGAAGAGATTGCGGATGGAGATATCGCTCAGGCCGCGCGCCGCGGCGCGCGAGGATCTGTCGAGGGTGGTGATCATCGTGGTCGCCAAGACCCTGCTCCCGGTTCAAGAAAAAGAAACGGAGGAGGCGACACCGCCCCCTCCGCGGGACATGAAGGATTATTGCACGCGGCCGTATTTCTTGAAGGTCGCGTTCCAGTCTCCAGCCAATGCGTCCAGCGTTTCCTTGGCGGTGCCACTGCCGCCGATCATGTAGGGGTAGATGCGCTGGTTGAGCTGCTGCAGCAGTTCGGCGTATTCCGGCACCGCCCAGAAGTCCTTCACCTTGAACATGGTCTCGTAGAAGGCCTTGTTGTAGGGCGTGGCGTTCTGGAACTCAGGCGACTTGAGCACTGCCTGGCTACAGGTGTAGCCGCCGAGGGCCGCCCACTTCTTCTGGGTCTCGTCCTTGATGAACCATTCGAGGAACTTCATCGCCTCGTCCTGCTTCTTCGAATACGAGATGACGGAGATGCCTTGCCCGCCCAGTGCGGCGAACTGGTCGCCATTTGGACCGGGAGGGTTAGCGAAGAAGCCGGTGTTCTTGGCATTCGGGTTCGAGGCCTCGTTGATCAGCGAGGGGAAGAACGCGAAGAAGTTCATGCTCATCGCGGCCAGGTTTTCCGTGATTGCCTGGTTGTCCTCGACGAAGAACGATTTAGCCCAGCCCGGAGGTGTGAACTTGTAGAGTTCTTTGTAGGCATCGAGCGCGGCAACCGCCTTGTCGGAGTTGATATGGCCGTCGACCTTGTAGGTCGTGTAATCGCCCAATTCACCGCCATAGGAGAACAGCGCGTTCTCGAAGCCCATCGCCATCGCGTCATAGGAATTGTCGGTGTAGATGGCGATGCCGTATCTCTTCTGGTCCGGCCGGTGGAAGAACTCCGCGATGTCACGCAGCGCCTTGAAATCCTTCGGCACGTCGAGGTCGTAGCCATACTTGGCCTTGAAGGCTTCCTTTTCCTTGGGATCCTCGAACCAGTCCTTGCGATAGGACCAGCCGACGGCGTCGCCCTCGAGCGGGATCGCCCAGTATTTGCCGCTGTTGCCGGGATACTCGGCATAATATTTCACCGTCGCCGGTGCCATGACGTTGCCGAGATCATGCTTCTTGAAGAAGTCGGTCAGGTCGACATAGTGGCCGCCGGTGGAGCCGGCCCCGAGCCACTGAGAGTCGCCGACGACCAGGTCATAGGCGTCGCCATGGGCGTTGAACTCGGTGAAGGCCTTGGTCTGGAAGTCGGACCAGGGCGTGGTTTCCACCGTGATCTTGACGCCGGTTTCCTTCTCGTACTCGTTGCCGAGTTCCTGCAGGTAATTGGCCGGATCCCACTCCGCCCAGAAGATGGTGAGCGACTTTTCCTGCGCGTAGACGGACGTTCCGCAGGCAAGCGTTAAGCCGATACCAGCAAGCATGCTGGTCACTAACTTGCGCATAATGATTTCCTCCCTTGTGCGCATTCTACCCTGTCTTGCGAGCCGGCGACGGAGCCGGCCCTGGTAGTTCCTCCCGTGGTCGCGCTTTCCGAATTCGGAGCCTCCTCGCCCTGTCCGGAAATGGATCGCAGCCCTCACTTTCGATCCGCTTTTCTTTCCAAATCTGGTATTACCAATTGTGAATGCCCGTCAAGCCCTTTCTTGAGCAGTGATGTCGGACAAAGTCGGCGAATTCCAGACTTATCCACCTGTTTTCTCTATATTTTCCTACTCATTGATACGCTTTGGCCTTGTACGGACTTTTGCATTGGAACTATTATCGCTAGTTGACACCCAAATCTGGTAGAACCAGATAAGCGCTATTTCTGTGTCGTTGCCTGCATGATCCGGGCCGTATCGACGGCCGACTCCGCGATCGCCGCGCGCACCAGCGCGCGCGCCGCCCATTGCGCGACCGACATCGTCCGGCGGCTGTCCAGCCCCCATATATCCTTGAGCACGATCAGCACCTCCACACCGAAGATCAGCGACAGCGCCTGCGCCAGCCGGTTGAAGTCGCGCGGCGGCAAGCGGCCCTCGAGTGGCGCCAGCGCCTCCTTCAGCAATTCGACCCGATGGCCGCGCGTGAAGGCCGGCTCGCCGCCCAGCGTGCCCGCCTGGCGCCGCGCCCATTGATCAAGCGACAACTTCAACGCTGCCTTGAATGTGGCCTCGAAGGCCTCGATGCGCGGCATGGCCGTGTCGAACAGTTCGGCCACGCGGCGCTCGGCATCGGCGGCGGTGGATTTCCAGGTGAGGATCGGCCCGAGCCCCTCGTCGACGACCGCCTGCACCAACGCTGACTGGCTCGGAAAATAGCGATAGGCGGTGGCGCGGGACACTTGCGCCGCCTCCGCCACTTCGCTGACCGAGGGGGTGACACCCGCCTGCATCAGCCTTGTCGCCGTCTCCAGCATCAGCCGTTTCGTACGCGCGCGGGGTCCGCGCTCGGCTCTCTCACCGGTATCGTCGTTCGTTGCCGGTTGTTGACGTGAGACATCCATACCAATACGATACGCGCGTCTCAAAAAATTGCAATGGCAGCCCAGCGCGACCCTGGCGATGAGACACACGCATCGCAGCCGCCAGGATTGGGGACCCTTGATGAAGCGCGTCTATGTGGTGGGCACGACCGACACGAAAGGCGAGGAACTCGGCTTCCTGGCCGATGCCATCGCTGCCACCGGCGCAGTAGTCTGCCGTGTCGATGTCGGAACGCGCGAGGCAACAATATCTGTCGACATCGGTGCCACCGATGTCGCGGCGCATCATCCCGGCGGCAGCACGGCCGTGCTCGGCGGCAATGACCGTGGCGCGGCGGTCGCCGCCATGGGCGTCGCCTTCACCCGTTTCATCCAGTCGCGAAATGACATTGCCGGCGTGATCGGCATCGGCGGCGGCGGCGGCACCTCGATCGTCACCGCGGGCATGCGCGCGCTGCCGCTCGGCCTGCCTAAGATCATGGTCTCGACGCTGGCCTCCGGCGACACCGCTCCCTATGTCGACGTCTCCGACATCGTCATGATGCCATCGGTGACCGACATGGCCGGCCTCAACCGGCTGTCGCGTGTCGTGCTGCACAACGCCGCCCAGGCGATAGCGGGCATGGCAGGCAATCCAGCGCCGGCAGCGGACGGCAAGGCGTCGATCGGCCTCACCATGTTCGGCGTCACCACGCCTTGCGTGACCGCAATCGCCGATCGATTGCGCGACGTCTACGACTGCATGGTCTTCCATGCCACCGGCACCGGAGGCCGCAGCATGGAGAAATTGGCCGACAGCAGCCTGCTGTCAGGTGTCATCGACATCACCACGACGGAGGTTTGCGACCTGCTGTTCGGCGGCGTTCTGCCGGCGACGCAGGATCGTTTCGGTGCCATCGCCCGCACCGGCCTGCCCTATGTCGGCTCGGTCGGCGCACTCGACATGATCAACTTCTGGGCGCCTTCGACCATCCCGGAACAGCATCGCGACCGGCTGTTCTACGAGCATAACCCCAACGTCACGCTGATGCGCACGACCGCGCAGGAATGCCGCGCGATCGGCGAATGGATCGGCACCAGGCTCGCCCAGTGCGAAGGTCCGGTGCATTTCCTGATCCCGGAAAAAGGCGTCTCCGCGCTCGACATCGAAGGCGGCGCCTTCTTCGATCCGGAAGCCGACGCCGTCCTGTTCGACGCCATCGAGCGCACCATCAGGCCAGATGCGACGCGCCGCGTCACCCGCCTGCCGCTGCACATCAACGACCCCGAATTCGCCCAAGCGGCAACCGCCGCCTTCCTCGACATTGCCAGATAGTGAGACCCAGACATGCCAGCCATACCGCGCAAGGACATATTGAAGAAGTTCAGGGGAATGATCGACAAGGGCGTGCCGATCGTCGGCGGCGGCGCCGGCACCGGCCTGTCGGCCAAGGCCGAGGAAGCCGGCGGCATCGACCTGATCATCATCTACAATTCCGGCCGCTACCGCATGGCGGGTCGCGGCTCGGCCGCCGGCCTGCTCGCCTATGGCAACGCCAACGAGATCGTCAAGGAGATGGCCTACGAGGTCTTGCCGGTGGTCAAGAAGACCCCGGTGCTGGCCGGCGTCAACGGCACCGATCCCTTCGTCATCATGCCGCTGCTTTTGGCGGAACTGAAGACGATGGGCTTTTCCGGCGTGCAGAATTTTCCGACCATCGGCCTGTTCGACGGCAGCATGCGGCAGAGTTTCGAAGAAACCGGCATGGGCTTCGGCCTCGAGGTCGACATGATCGCCGAGGCGCACAAGCTCGACCTCTTGACCACGCCTTATGTCTTCAACCCCGAAGAAGCGCGTGCCATGACCAAGGCCGGAGCCGACATCGTCGTCGCCCATATGGGGGTGACGACGGGCGGCTCGATCGGCGCCACCTCGGCCAGGTCGCTCGACGACTGCGTCGTTGCCATCGACGCCATTGCCGAGGCAGCGCGCTCGGTGCGCAAGGATGTTATCCTGCTTTGCCATGGCGGCCCGATCTCGATGCCGGACGATGCGCGCTACATCCTCTCCCATGCCAAGGGCCTGCACGGCTTCTATGGCGCGAGCTCGATGGAACGGCTGCCGGCGGAAGCCGCGATCGCCAGGCAGACGGCGGATTTCAAGGCCGTCACACTGGGCGACGACAGAGCGCCCGCGAAGAAAAAGAAGGGATGATGAGAGATGACCGACAAGAGCAAGGTGTTTGTCTATCCGAAGGACGTCAGCGCCTTCGGCTTCGACTGGGGGAAATTGTCCCTGACCGTTGCGCCCGAAGTGAATGGCGCGACCCGCTTTTCCGGCGGCGTCGTCGACCTGCCCTCGGGCAAGGGCCATACCCGCCACAACCATCCGGGCGCCGAGGAAATCATCTTCGTCATTTCGGGCCACGGCGAACAGATGGTCGAGGACGAGAAGGGCAATCCGGTGGTCGAAAAGGTTGGCCCCGGCTGCACAATCTATGTGCCGGAAAGCCGGTTCCACTCGACGCTCAACACTGGTGACGGGCCGATGCAGCTGTTTGTGGTCTATTCGCCGGCCGGGCCGGAACTGATGCTAAGGGAGCTTCCGGATTTCAGGCTGATCCCGGCGGGGGAGTGAACCCTTCGAGGGTCGCGCCGCCCCTCATTGTCCTGCCGGACATTTCTCCCCGTATAGTGACGGGGAGAAATATGCTGTCATCGCCGCTTTCGCCAATCGCCGAAGCTGCGTTCTTCTCCCCGTTCTACGGGGAGAAGGTGCCGGCAGGCGGATGAGGGGCAGCGCCAGCCTTGGGCATCATGAAATCCCACCCCTATTCCAACCCCGCCCGCGATCGCCAAACATCACATATCCCGCCTCAGTCACCGCCAGCGTGTCCTCCAGCTTGATGAAGCCGCGCGTCGGGTGAAGCATGGTGGTCTCCACCGACAGCACCATGTTTTTCTCAAGCGGTTTGGCCGCATAGGTGCCTTCATAGGTCACCGGATGGTTGGTCATCAGGAACGGCGCCTCATGGGTGATCAAGCCCATGCCGTGGGCGAAGAAATCCGTATAGGGCGCGACTTTGGATTTCTTCAGCACGCCCTCGGCGTAAGCAATCATGTCGCCGCCCAGCACACCTGCCCTGACCTTCGAAAACGCCGCCTGCTGCACCGTCTCGACCTCGGCCAGCAGATCCTCCAACTCGGCATCGGGTTCGCCCAGAATGCCCATCCGGCAGAGGTCGCCGATATAGCCGTGATAATTGCCGCCGGAATCGATCGACAGCACCTCGCCCTTCTTCCACGCCTGTGGCGAGGCGGCGCGGTTGTGGCTGGAGCCAAGCGTCAGCAGGCAATATTCGAAATGCGCGCCGCGATTGGTCTCCTCGCGCCTGACCTGCTCGATCATCTCGGCCTTGGTCGTGCCTTCATGCGCCCAGGCAATGGTCGCCAGCATGGAATCGGTGATCAACTCGGAGGCGGTGCGCAGCTTTTCGAGCTCGGCATCGGTCTTGATGGCACGCATGCGCTCCAGCATCTCGGTCGCGTCGATCAATTTCGCGTCGGGCAATGCCTTGCGGATCAGCGCATAGGCGTCCGACGGCAGGAAGCCGGGTTCGATACCGATGCGCGCGCCCTCCTTGCCGATCTTCCTGACATGCTCGACGGCGAGGTTCGCGGCGTCGAGCGTGCCCCAGCAGGCGGCATGCAGCGTCGGCGTCCAGAACGGATGGTTCTGGTGCTCGCCGCCCTCCATGCGGTTGCCGATATAGGCCGCATGATCCGGCCCGCCCTTTTCGTAGACGACGATCGGCAGGTAACGGCTGTGGCCGATCGCATCCATGGCGGCAAAGAAGATGAACTTGTAGCCGCCCAACAGGTACTGTGTGTTGTGCTTGGAGGTCGCGAGCAGCACGTCGATGCCGGCCTCCTCCATCAGCCGGTCCACCCGTGCCTGGTCGAACGGGATATTGCTGACGGCACTCTTGCCTGGCGCAATGTTCATCACTCACTCCCTGAATTGCCGGGATCGACGCTGTTTCGCAGCGATCCGATGGCTCGCGATCAAATCTGCACTATTTTGTTCACTCTGGTCCAGCCAGAAACGTTATGAATGCCCATCCATGCGCGCATCGAGCCGGCATTCTGTCCAGATATGCGCATATCTGGTCCTACCAGAAACCGAATTGAACGGACTTTAGCTAAACTGGTCCAGCGGACGAAAATTTCAAAGCCAAGCAAGGATGCGCCAATTCCGTCTCTGGCGAAACCCTTCGCAAGGCTCATAATCCCCGCCGCAAGGATGCCGATGCACGCCGGCGTTCGAGGGGTGTCGCGCCCGGGTCGGGTCGCGCGGAGAGGACGAGTTCGATCATGTCAGGTTTCACCATTTCCAGACGCACCATGCTTACCGGTTCGGCAATGCTGCTGGCCTCCACGGCCATGCCGGCGCTGGCTTGGGCACAGACGCCGAAGAAGGGTGGCCGGCTCGTGCTTGCCGCCGACTCCGAGCCGCGCAATCTCAACCCGGCGATCGTCGCCTCGAACGGGGTTTTCTTCATCTCCAGCAAGATCGTCGAGACGCTGGCGGAAGCCTCCTTCGACGGCAAGGACGGGCTTGCGCCACGGCTGGCGGTGAGCTGGGAAGGGGCCACCGACGGACTGTCGGCGACATTCAAGCTGCGCGAAGGAGTCAAATGGCATGACGGCAAGCCATTCACTTCGGCCGACGTCGCCTTCTCGGCGCTGCAGATCTGGAAGCCGCTGCAGAATCTCGGCCGCACCGTGTTCAAGGACCTCACCGCGGTCGACACACCAGACGATCTGACCGCCGTGTTCAAATTCGCCAAGCCGACGCCGTTCCAGCTGATCCGCAACGCCCTGCCGGCGCTGTCGAGCGTGGTGCCGAAGCACGTCTACGAGGTCGGCAAGATCGAGGACAACCCGGCCAACAACGCGCCGATCGGTACCGGTCCGTTCAAGTTCGGCGAGTACAAGGCCGGCCAGTATTACCGGCTGACGAAGAACACGGACTATTGGGGCAAGGACGAGCCCTATCTCGACGAGATCATCTATCAGGTCCTGCCCGACCGCACCTCGGCCGCTGCGGCGCTGGAAGCGCAGGAAATCCAGCTCGCGGCTTTCTCGGCCGTGCCGCTGGCCGACCTCGACCGAATCTCCAAGGTTCCCGGCCTGAAGGTCATCACCAAGGGCTATGAGGGCCTGACCTACCAACTCGTCGTCGAGATCAACCATCGCCGCAAGGAACTGGCCGATGTGAAAGTGCGCCAGGCCATCGCGCATGCCATCGACAAGGATTTCGTCGTCAAGACGGTGTTCCTCGGCTATGCCGCCACCGCCACCGGCCCGGTGCCGAAGAACGATCCGCAATTCTACGCCGCCGACGTGCCGACCTATGCCTTCGATGTCGCCAAGGCCAACGCCCTGCTCGACGAGGCAGGCTACAAGAAGGGCGCCGACGGCAACCGCTTCTCGCTCAAGCTCTTGCCGGCCCCCTATTTCAACGAGACCAAACAGTTCGGCGACTATCTGCGCCAGGCGCTCGCGGCAATCGGCATCGACGCGCAACTGGTCAACAACGACTCGGCCGCCCACATCAAGGCAGTCTACACCGACCACGCCTTCGACCTCGCGGTCGGCCCGCCGGTCTTCCGCGGCGACCCGGCGATCTCGACTACCATCCTGGTGCAGAGCGGCATTCCGGATGGCGTGCCGTTCTCCAACCAGGGCGGCTACAAAAACCCTGCGCTCGACGCGCTGATCACCAAGGCATCGGAAACGCTCGACACCACGGCGCGTACCGACCTCTACAAGGAGTTCCAGAGGCAAGTCACGGCCGACCTGCCGCTGATCAACGTCGCCGAATGGAGTTTTATCAGCGTCGCCAGTGACAAGGTGGGCAACATCGCCAACAACCCGCGCTGGGCGGTGTCGAACTGGGCGGACACCTATTTGGCGGGCTGATCCCGCACTTGCGGATCGAAGTTTGGGGTGCTCAGATTCGGAGAATGAGAGTTCCTTCGCGCCCCCCTCTGTCCTGCCGGACATCTCCCCCACAAGGGGGGAGATTGGCGGTTTCCGCGCCTCGCACTTCCCTGCAACGTTGGCGATTGGCGAAAGCCGCGATGACAACTGATCTCCCCCCAAGTGGGGGAGATGTCCGGCAGGACAGAGGGGGGCGCCGTGGAGCACGGCCTCAGAAGTTTACAAGCGGCGTCCCATCATTATGACTCGCGCCCTCGTCCTCCTGCGTCGTCGCCTCATCGGCAGCATCTTCGTTCTGCTTATCGTCGTCATCGGCACCTTCCTTCTCCTTGAAGCCGCGCCCGGCGACGCAGTCGACGCCTATATCGTCTCGACCGGCGGCGACGCCGGCATGATCGAGCTCTTGCGCCATCGCTGGGGCCTTGACCAGTCGGAGTTGACCCGGCTCGCCAACTATCTCTGGGCATTGCTGCATCTCGACCTCGGCCAGTCCGTCACTTTCTCCCGGCCGATCCGCGATGTCATCTTGGAACGCCTGCCGACCACGCTCATCCTGATGGTCAGCGCCACCGCGCTCTCCTTCGGCCTCGGCTCGGCGCTCGGCATCTATGCCGGCGCAAGGCCCGGCAGCTTCCGCGACCGTTTTCTCTCCGTCGCCTCGCTGGCGCTCTACGCGGTGCCTGGCTTCTGGCTCGGCCTGGTGCTGATCGTGATCTTCGCCGTCGATCTGCGCTGGTTGCCGATCGGCGGCATCGAAACCCTGGCATCGGACAGGACCGGTCTCGACCGCGCCGCCGACATCGCCATCCATCTGGTGCTGCCGGTATCCGCGCTCGGCTTCATCTACCTGGCGCTCTATCTGCGCATGATGCGCGCCGGCATGGCCGAGGCCTGGCGCCAGGATTTCGTGCTGGCCGCCCGCGCCAGGGGGCTTTCGCGCCGCCGCATCGTGCTCGCTCATGTCGCCCGCAACGCACTTTTGCCGCTGGTCACCATGCTTGGCCTGCAATCGGCGCAGATGCTGGGCGGCAGCGTCGTCATCGAGAGCGTCTTTGCTGTGCCCGGCCTCGGCCGGCTGGCGCAGGAAGCGGTGGCCGCGCGCGACACCCCCTTGCTGCTTGGCATCATCCTCACAAGCGCGGTGCTCGTCATCCTCATCAACCTGCTCGTCGACATCGCCTATGCCTTTCTCGACCCCCGCGTCGGCGCCAGCGAGGCGGGCGCATGAGCCGTCTGCGCCGCTTCCTGCGCACGCCCGAGGCGGTTGCCGGCACTCTCCTTCTGGCGGTGCTGTTCGCCATGGCGCTGTCGGCCTCGCTACTGTTTCCCGGGGATCCGCAAGCCATTGCCGGCCCCGCGCTGCTGCCGCCATTCCAGGATTGGTCGCTGCCGCTCGGCACCGATCGGCTCGGCCGTGACGTGCTGGCCGAACTGTTCCACGGCGCCCGCACCTCGCTGGCTGTCGGCCTCGCCGCGGCCGCCGCGGCCCTTGTCGTCGGTGCGATCGTCGGCACGCTGGCCGGCTTTGCCGGCGGCCTCGTCGACGAAGTGCTGATGCGCATTGCCGACGCGTTCCAGACCGTGCCTGGTTTCCTACTGGCGCTGGCTTTCGTCAGCGTGGTTGGCCCCTCGCTCGGCGTCGTTGTCGTGGCCATAGCGCTCGGAACCTGGACTGGACCGGCGCGCATTGCCCGCGCGGAAGTGCTGTCGATCCGCGAGCGCGACTATGTCGCCGGTGCCCGTGTCATCGGCATGCATCCAATGGAGATCGCCTTTCGCGAAGTGCTGCCCAACGCCTTGCCGCCGGTGCTGGCGATGTCATCGGTGATCGTCGCCGCCGCGATCCTCACCGAAGCGGCCCTGTCCTTCCTTGGCCTCGGCGATCCCAACCGGGTCACCTGGGGCGGCATGATCGCGGAAGGCCGCACTGTCTTGCGCACCGCGCCGTTCCTGTCGATCGTCCCGGGCATTGCGCTGGTGTTGACGGTATTGAGCGTCTATCTCGCCGGCGAAGGCATCGTCGAGACGACGGCCGTGCGCAGGGGCCTGTCGTGACCGCGCTGGCGTCGATCCGCGATCTCTCGGTGACCTACCGCGGCGATGGCATCGAGGTCACGGCGCTGAAGAACATCACTATCGATCTCCACGCAGGCGAACGGCTTGCGATCATCGGTGAAAGCGGTTCGGGCAAGAGCACCCTGGCGCTGGCGATCGCGGGGTTGTTGCCACTGTCTTCGAAAATTGAAGGCAGCATCGAGTGGTTCTCTCTACCAACGTTGGATGCCGTAGAACGCAGAACGCCAAAGTCTCACTCCGGACAAAACCTGACACCCCTCCTCGGCCGCGACATCGGCTTCGTCTTTCAGGATCCCTCCGCAAGCCTCGATCCCGTGATGACCATCGGCAAGCAGATCGCCGAAGTCGCCCGCACCCATCTCGGCCTCACATGGCAGCAGGCATACGCCAAGGCCAGAACCCTCCTCGAACGCGTCCGCTTGCCCGACCCTGACTCCGCCCTGCGCGCCTTCCCGCACCAGCTTTCCGGCGGCCAGAAGCAGCGTGTGGCGATTGCCGCCGCGATTGTCGCCGGGCCGAAACTGCTGATCGCCGACGAGGCAACCAGCGCGCTCGACACCATCGTGCAGGCCGAGATCGTCGTGCTGATCCGACGGCTGGTGGCAGAGGACGGCATGACGCTGCTGTTCATCAGCCATGACATCGCGCTCGCCGCCGAACTTGCCGAACGCATCGCGGTCTTCCGACATGGCCAGTTGGTGGAGCTTGGCAAGACGGCGCAGATGATCGACGCACCCGCCCAAGCCTACACGCGCGCGCTGCTCGACGCCCATATCGGCCTCGACGCCCAACCCTTGCTGAACCGAAGCGGGCTGAATGGATGAGCCTGCTGACGGTGTCCAAGCTCACCAAACGCTATGGTCGCGGCGGCAAGACCCTCGCCGCGGTGGACGATGTCTCCTTTCATGTCGAACCCGGCGAAACACTGGCGCTGGCCGGGCCTTCCGGCAGCGGCAAATCGACGATCGCGCGACTGGTGTTGCGCTTGATCGAGCCGGATGGCGGAGGCATCGAATTCGAAGGCGATGATTTCTTGGCGCTGCGCGGCGCGCCCTTGCGTGTGCGCCGCGCCCGCCTGCAAATGGTGTTCCAAGATCCGCTCGCCGCCTTCAACCCACGCGCCACCGTGGCGCGCGTCCTCGACGACCCTTTGCGCATTCATGGCGTCGCCTCGCGCTCCGAGCGGCCGCGCCGCATCGCTGCCTTGCTGGAGCGGGTCGGCCTTGCGGCCGGTCTTGCACCGCGCGCCATCCATGAAATCTCCGGCGGCCAGCGGCAACGCGTGGCGATTGCCCGCGCCATCGCCACCAAGCCGTCGCTGATCGTGCTTGATGAAGCGGTGTCGGCGCTCGATGTCTCGGTGCGCGGCCAGATCCTCGATCTCCTGCTCGACCTGCAGCACCAGGAACGGATCGCCTATCTCTTCATTTCGCATGATCTCGGCGTGGTGCGCGCGATCGCCCACCGCGTCATCCTTCTCGACGGCGGGCGGATTGCCGAGAGCGGCGATGCCCGAACCGTTATCGACGCACCGCAATCGGCCGTCGGCAAGGCGCTGGTGGCGGCCGCGCCCAGATTGGACAGAAGCAGACCATGATCCGGTCTTCGAGCAAGATCACACTGAGAGAACCCGCCTATCCCCCGACCATCAGCCTGACGACCTCATCATGGTTGGTCTCCGAAATCTTGCGCTCGCCGGCCTGAACGCCGCGCCGCAGCACGACGATGCGGTCCGAAACCGCGAAGATGTCCTGCAGATTGTGCGAGATGAAGATCACGCCGCGTCCTTGCGCCTTGAGCTGGTGGATCAGCGAGATCACCTTGCGCTGCTCCGGCACGCCCAATGCCGCCGTCGGTTCGTCCATGATCAGGATCTGCGCATCCCAGTAGACGGCGCGGCCGATGGCGACGGCCTGGCGCTGGCCGCCGGAGAAATTGCTGACCGGGGCGTTCATCCGGCTGACATGGAAATCGAGCCGCTTCATCGTCTCCCTGGCGGCCTCTGCCATCGCCTTGCGATCGAGCACCGGCAGGAAGCCGAACGCCTTGCGCATCGGTTCGCGGCCAAGGAAGATGTTGGCGCCGATCGACAGATTGTCGGCCAGAGCCAGATCCTGGTAGATCGTCTCGATGCCTTTTTCGCGCGCCTCCTGCGGCGTCGCGAAAGCCACTGGCTGGCCACCGAGCAGGATTTCGCCCCCCGTCGGCTGGAACACGCCCGAGATCGCCTTGATCAGCGTCGTCTTGCCGGCGCCATTGTCGCCGGCAAGCGCCACCACTTCGCCCGGCCGCACGGCCATGGAGAAATCGCTGAGTGCACGCACGGCGCCAAAATGCTTGGACAGGTTGCGGACTTCGAGCAAGGGGGTGTTCTGGTCGGTGCTATTCATCCTGGCGGCCTCCACTGAACCGGCGCTGCGCCTGGTCTATGAGCACGGAAATGATGATGACGACGCCGACGGCGATGAATTGCCAGAACGGCTCGACATTGACGAAGACCAGCCCGTACTGGATGACCGCGATCACCAGCGCGCCGGCGACCGTGCCCAGGATCGTGCCGGAGCCGCCGAACAGGCTGGCGCCGCCGATCACCACCGCCGCGACGCTGTCGAGCAGCAGCGGCTCGCCGGCTTGTGCCGCACCGGCGGTGAAGCGCGCTGCGTAGAGCGCCCCGCCAAGGCCGGCGCACATCGCCGACAGCACATAGAGCCGCAATATGTGGCCCCTGATATCGATGCCGGCGCGCCGCGCCGCCTGCACATTGGCGCCGATGGCATAATTGTGCTGGCCGAACCGCGTCTGGCTGAGCAGGTAGTGCATGCCGATGACGAAGACGGCAGCGATCATGACCAGATAGGGCACGCCATAGAACTTGCCGTTGCCGAGCAGCGCGAACCAAGAATTCTGCACCGGCACCGTGGTGCCGCCGGCAAGCAGGAAGGCAACGCCGCGCGCGACGCCGAACATGCCGAGCGTACCGATGAACGGCGGCACCCTGAGGCGTGAGATCAGCAGACCATTGATGATGCCGGGCACACCGGCAACGATCACGGCGGCGAGGATGCCCGCGAGCATGGCCAGCGGCAAGGGAATGGCGGCGCCCGCCATATTGGTGGCATGCGCGGCAACGACTGCGGCAAGGCCCATGATGAAGCCGAGCGACAGGTCGATGCCGCCTGAAATGATGACGAAGGTCTGGCCGGTCGCCAGCAGCAGCGGCGCTATCGCGAAGATCGCGATGGATTGCAGGTTGAACGGGTTGAGCACGAACGTCGCGCCGAAGGCGTATCTCGACCATATCTCGAAACAGATGATCAGGCCGGCAAGGAACAGCCAGGCGCGCCCTTCGGCGATGCGTCCGATCAGGCTCCTGGCCGGATCGCCATGATCGGCCTGGGGGGCGACATGCTTCTCGGCAGGCTGGGCTGGTGATGTCGAGGTCATGAATACTCCGCGGCGCGGCTGCCTTCAAACAGGCCCCGCCCTTTTGCGGGACCCGGCACGACCCCCCCCGGCAAAACCGGGAGGAGCCAAGCTCGTCTGGGCTTACTCGGAGTAGAGATACTTCGAGATGTTCGGGTCCGCGATGTTGGACTTGTCCATGATCGTGAAGCCGGTGCCGATCGTGACCGGGATCGAATGGCCGGTCAGGTGGGCATAGGCCGAAACGACGCCGTAATAGCCGATCTCGGCCGGATGCTGGGCGATTGCCACGTCCACGAGGCCGGTGTTGATGTTGTCGACGATGCTGGTCGGCGCATCGAAGGCAACCACCTTGACGGTACCCGTCTGTCCCGCCTGCTTGACGCCGTTGGCGGCGCCGAGCGCCGAGAATAGGTTGGCGCCGAACACGCCGACGAGATCGGGATTGCGCGCGAAGACAGCCTGCAGCTGCGAGGCGGCCTTGTTGGCGTCGTCGTCATTGAACTGGGTTTCCAGAACGGTGATGCCGGTATGCTTGGCCATCTCCTTCTTGAAGCCTTCTTCGCGCTGGTCGGTGGTCGAAATGCCGGGCTTGACGTTCGACACATAGACCTTGCCCTTGTCGCCAATGGCGGTGGCCAGCGCCCGCGCCGCGATCTCGCCGCCCAGCACATTGTCCGAGGCAATGTAGGCCAGCGGGAAATCGGCGTCGCCGGCACCCGTCTGGTAGACGCCGCTGCCGATGAAAGTGTCGACGGTTATGACCGGGATGCCGGCATCATTGGCCTTGCGCAGCGGTTCCACCAGCTGAACCTTGTCGGTCGGCGCGATCAGGATCGCGTCCGGCTTCTTGGCGATGACTGCGTCGAGCACCGGCACCTGGGTGACCGGGTTGAAGTCCGGAGCACCCTGGAAGACCAGGTTCACGCCGAGCGCATCGGCAGCCGCCTGAGCACCCTTGCGCATGGTGATGTAGAAGCCATCGGTGGTGAGACCCGGAATGAGCGCAATGGTGTATTTCTTGTCCTGTGCCTGCGCGGGCGCCATCAGCACCGTCGCGCTGACGGCAAGCGCCGCGAGCGCGGCAACGATCTTCTTCATGACATCCTCCTCATTGTTGGCAATTCTGCCGTTTGCGGTGACATTGGAATGGCCGTCATCCGCGCGGGGGCAGGATGCCGACGGCCGGGAACGCCTGTTTGCCTTTCGCGGGCAGCTCCTCCCAAGCGCCCTCCAGTCTGTCAGCCGGCCAGCCGACCGGCACAATCGCCGTGCTCGCTTTCCTCGCCTCCGCGACGTCAGGCAACCACGGCGCCCGGCATGCCCTGCACGCCGGGTCCGCAATTTGTAACACTTTGCAGAAATAAATTGCAACTCGGTTTTTCCGAGACGGCAACGCAGCCTTTTCCAGACACCATCCGACTGCTCCTCGGAGCCCAGGCGAACTATCGTCCCGACTCCACGGCGATACAATCGATTTCGCAACGGCTTCTCTCCGCGCCACGGCGCGGCATCCGTCCGGCATATCTGCCGCTATCGCGTTGCAAGAACCGCGAGGACGGCCTGCGCCGTCTTGGTATCCGTCACCAGCGTGTTGATGAGCCCGGAACGAACGGCGCCGATAATTGCCGTCGCCTTCTCAGGCGAGGCGGCGACGCCGATCACCAGCGGCACGGCGCGAAGCTGCGCCGGCGACATGGCGATCATACGGCTCTCCCCTTCCCAGGCGATCAGGGCGCCTTCTGCATCGAAGTAATGACGCAGCACGTCGCCGGCCGCGTGAACCAGCGCCTGCTCGCTCGGCGTGGCTGCGCTCGCCTCGGGCGCGTTTATGGCGTGCGGCAGGCCGATGCCGACGATCGCCACATCGGTTCTCTCCCACAAGGCGACGGCGTCGCGGATGGCGGCGTCGCGCAGGAAGACCTCACGCAGCTCGCTCGACGGCAAATAGGGGGCGTGGATGAAGCGCGGTGTGCCGCCGAACTCCTCCGCGGCAAGCCGCACGAATTCGTTGACCTGGAAATGCGCCGCGTGCTGCTGCATGCCGCCGGTTGCTGCCACTGTCAGCACGCCCGGCATGCGCGGCAGGCCGGATCGGATGACCTCGCGCACGGCGCGCCCCCAACCGATGGCGACCACGGAGCCGGCAACCAGCTGCGCCTGCCTGAG
The DNA here is from genome assembly GCF_004791165.1 of Mesorhizobium sp. M8A.F.Ca.ET.218.01.1.1. Classification (GTDB taxonomy): domain Bacteria; phylum Pseudomonadota; class Alphaproteobacteria; order Rhizobiales; family Rhizobiaceae; genus Mesorhizobium. The sequence continues at coordinate 508,466 of NZ_SRUZ01000006.1, forward strand.
CAAAGCGCCAAGCGGGGCGGAAAGCGCCGTCAACCCACCCGCCGCCGGCGTCTCGACAACCGCGGCATCCCGCAATTTCAGCCCGTCGACCAGTTGCCTGGTGATATCCTCCGGCGTCGCCAGGTCGATGACCTCGATGCGCACGATGCCCTCGGCCCGCGCCCTCTGCAGCAAACGCGAAATCGTCGCAGTGGAGACACCGAGCTGCCGCGCTATGTCGACCTGCGACATCTCCTCCACATAGTGCAGCTTGGCAACCGTGTGCAGCATCGTGCGCGATGCGGTCGCGTCCTGGACGGAGGGAACAGACAGCTTGCAATTCCTTTCAGCAACGTGTTACACACGTATACGCCGATGGGAGTTATCGCGCAAATCCGGTGAACTCGCAACTTGAGGGCCATACCAGGCCACGCGCCGGCAAGGCTGCTTGTGCTGGCAGCCGGCGATGCATCAGGCGGCAAAATCTTCCTGCCGGCAGGCAGGCAAACTGACCATTGTTTCCACGGGATCAGCGCCTCGGCGAGAGAGCGCCAACATCGGACAGAAAACCATGACGAAGATGACCACCGCGGAACTGCGCGGCTACCAGCAGATATGCGGCAAGGACGGCGCCATGGTGGCCATCGCTTGCGACCAGCGCGGCGGCATGCGCACCTTGCTGGCGTCGGATCCCGCGGACCAGGCCAGGATCACCAACGACATGCTCGGCGACACCAAGGCCGACATCACGCGCTACCTCGCAAGCGCTGCGTCCTGCGTGCTGCTCGACCCGCTCTGCGCGGTGCCGAGAGTGGTCGACGAGGGCGTGCTGAACCGGGATACCGCACTCCTCATCGGCCTCGACGCGTCCGGGTTCGACCTTTCGCCGGAAGGCTACCGCCTGTCGCGGCTGGTTCCCGGCATCGACGCGCGGCGCGTGCGCGAACTCGGCGGCACGGGCGGCAAGATCATGGTCTATCTCAGGGCCGACAAGCCGCAGGCCAACGAACACAACATCGCCATCCTGCGCCAGTGCATTACCGACTTCGGCAAAGAGGACCTGCTGCTCGTCGTCGAATTCCTGACCTATCAGCTCGACGGAGAAAGTCCGGAAGACTATGCGGCCAAGACGCCCTGGCTGGTCGAGGAAGGTACCAGGATTTCGCTGGAATGCGGCGCAAAGGTGCTGAAGCTTCCCTACCCCGGAACGCCGGAAGCCTGTGCCAATATCACAAAAATGGCCGGCGAAGTGCCGTGGGCCGTACTTTCGGCTGGCGTCAACCACGCCACCTTCCTCGGCCAGGTCGAGATCGCCATGCAAAATGGTGCCTCCGGCGTGATCGCCGGCCGTTCACTGTGGAAGGACTGTATCTCGCTCGACCGTGACATTCAGCGCGAAAGGCTTAAGACCATCGCGGTGCCGCGATTGCGCGAGATCCAGGCGGTGATCGGGCACTATCGGCAAAAGGCCGCCGCCTGACATTCCGTTGGATCACCGGCACGTGCAGGACATCATGCCACATAAGTCGATGGCCATAGGGATCGATATCGGCGGCACCAATTTGCGTGCCGCCCGCATCTCGGGCACGGGTGAAATCCTCAAACGCCTCAGCGAGAAAAGCGCACCCGACCCGGAACTGGTGCTTGGCCGGATCGCCGACATGGTGCGCCTTCTCGATACGCCCGACGTGGCGGCCATCGGCGTCGGTGTTCCCGGACGCGTCGACGCGCGCCGCGGCGCTGTCCTGTCGGGAGGTTACGTCAACCTTGCCTCGGTCGCGCTCGCGCAGCGGCTGGAAAGCATGACCGGCAAGCCTGTTGTCCTCGACAATGACTGCAACATGGCGCTGGCCGCCGAGATGGCCCTTGGCGCCGGCCGGGGCCACGACAACATCGCCATGTTCACCATCGGCACCGGCATTGGCGGCGCCGTCGCCCAGAACCGACGGATCATGCGCGGCCGGGCAACGGCGGGGCAACTTGGCCACATCACCGTCGACGTCGACGGCGAGGTCTGTGCCTGCGGGCGGCGCGGCTGTGTCGAAACCACCAGTTCCGGCACGGCGCTTGGCCGCCACATCGCGCGCGCCGGCTTTGGGCCTGACGTTTCGGTCGACCAGCTCTTTGCTCGCGACGTGGCCGGCGATATCGAGGCGCGCAGCATACTGGAAGCCTGGGCAAGGCCGCTGCGCGCGGCGATCGATACCACCGTCGCCATGTTCGACCCCGATGTCGTCCTGCTTGGCGGTGGGCTTGGCCTCGCGGCACACAGAGCGCTCGGCCACGCGCCGGCGCTGGCGCCCTGGTACCAATGCCCGGTCGAACCGGCACAGCTCGGCGACGATGCCGGTGTGATCGGCGCCGGGCTCCAGGCGCTTTCGGCTCCGGCATCGACATCGCTTTCCGTTAACCTTGGCCGCGCCAGACGCGCCGTGCTCGTCAACGGCATCCCGGCCAGCGGCAAGAGCACCGTGTCACGCGGCATCGCCAACCGCATGGGATGGCCGCTGCTTGCACTCGATACGGTCAAGAACCCGTTCCTCGAAGTGCTCGGCGGTGCCGACCGCGAATTCAACCGCACACTCGGCCGCGCCAGCTACCAGGCAATCTGGTCGCTGGTCGGCGACGCCCCGGCCGGCAGCACCTTCATCGTCGATGCCTGGTTCGGTTTCCAGCCGCGGCAAGTGCTCGAGGATCATCTGCGCAGGGCCGGCGTCGAACATACCGTCGAAATCTGGTGCCACGCGCCCGGCGAGGTTCTGGCCGAACGTTATGGCGCCAGGCTCGGCCAGCGCCTCCCCGGCCATCCCGGCGCTGCCTACATCCCTGAACTGATTGAACTGGCCAAGCGCGCCGAACCGCTGCGGCGCGGACCGCTGTTCGACGTCGACACCACGCGGCCGATCGACTTCGATGCCATCACCGCATGGCTGCGCGCGACCTTGGCCAGCGACGCCTGAGTCGCTCGGTGCCAGCGCCGGTCATGCCGGCGGCAGCCGAAGCGTCCTGCGAGCGATCTGCCAGGCGGATTCGGCATGCCGCCGCTTCAGCCTCATGGCATCCATGATCTCGGTCATCACGGCAATCGCCGGCCCGCGTTTCCAGCCTGAGGACTAGCGAAGATGACGAGCGGTCACTTTGCGACGCTCGTCACTTGCGCAGCGCTGTATCAATAGCCGACGGTGAAGCGCTGCCTAACATGCGCCGGCTTCTCGATCTCGTCGACCAGGACGATGGCATAGTCCTCGAAGGAAATGCTGCTGCCCTTGTCCGAGGCGAGAAGCGTGTCCTTGCCGAGACGGTATTTGCCGGTGCGCTCGCCTGGGACGAACAGGGCCGAAGGCGACAGGAGCGTCCAGTCGAGATCGCCGACCGTCTTGAGCTTATCCAGGAAGTCGGCGCCCTTCTGTGCTTCGGCCTTGTAGATCTCGGGGAATTCGGGAGTGTCGACCAGCCGCTTGCCGGGCGCGACTTCGAGACTGCCCGCGCCGCCCACGACGAGATACCGCTTCACGCCGGAGTCACGCACCGCTGCGATCAACGTATCGGGGTCGCTGTCCAGGAAATGCACCGAGCTGATCACCACGTCGTGTCCGCGGATCAAATCGGCGAGACCTTGCCTGTCAAAGACATCGCCTTTTCTGGCGGTCACGCCGGGCAGCGCCGCGATCTTTTCCGGGCTGCGGGCGATGCCGGTGACCGTATGGCCACGGTCGGAGAGTTCCTTGAGCAGGCGCGAACCGACGGCGCCGGAGGCGCCGATAAGAGCAACTTTTGCCATGTCTTCTTCCATTTCCTGTTGGAGGCTGATTGGGTGGAGATCAGGCCGCAGCGATATGGGCGACGAGATTGTCGAAGCTGCCGAACAGCGCGTTCGAACCGATGAGCCGGGGCGCTTCGTTGCGGATGACCGCCAGCGAAGGCACGCCATTGGCATGCAAGCGCTGGAACAACGCGCGGCCGCGACCGACCAGTTCGCGGTGAGCCGTCAGCAGCCGCTCCGTTGGCGCCGCCAGCAACTCGCCCGCATCCGCCATGCCAGCGGCGGAGAGCACCTCGGCGACACCGCCGGCGGTGACGATATCGCGGCCGTCGACATAGCGTGCCCGCTGGATCGCCTTCAGCGCGGTCAGCCGCCGGCCGGGATCTTCCAGGCCTGCGGCGCTGATGGCGAGCGTGGCGGTATGGGAGTCCAGCAGAGTGCCACGAACGTTTAGAACGTTGCGCTGATAAGCCTGCGTGAACGGCTGTCCCGTCAGACGTTCGATACGCTGATCGTTGGCCCAGGCATGGGCGGCAAACCCCTCATCCATCGGACGCGCGCCGGCGCCGGAAAACAGGCCGGTCGCCAGCAATTCGACGCGCACGCCGCCTGCCATCAATTTGTCCAGCATTGGGGTGGCGCCGTAGCACCAACCGCAGAGCGGATCGAAAAGGTAAGTCACGCCTGAGTTGCGCATGATTGCCTGATGTCCGTTGGCGGGGCTCCCCGCGACCTGACCGTCAAATGTCCTGGCCCATATGTGGCAGCGGGCGGTCTTGCGATAAATGGCTACCAATAATACAAACTGTCTGATCCAATCAGACAAAAGCGATCACTTTGGCCGACCTGCTGAACCTCAATCGACTCATTTACTTCACCACCGTGATGGAGACCGGGTCCTTCACATCGGCAGCCGACCGACTTGGCGTCGCCAAAGCCGTGGTCAGCCATCAGATTGGCAAGCTCGAGGAAGAACTGGGCGCGTCTCTCATGCGACGCACGACGCGCCGCGTCACACCGACAGAAGAGGGACGCCTCTTCTATGACCGTGCAATGATCATTCTGCGGGAAGCGGAAGCCGCCTATGGCGAGATTTCGCGCGGTGGCGTCGAACCGGCGGGAATGCTGAGACTGACCGCACCGCTCGACTACGGCACGAAGATCGTTGCGCCGGTCATCGCCGCCTATCTGAAAACCTATCCGCATATGCGCGTCGAGGCGATCTTCGACGATGCGGTAAGCAATCTGGTCGACGAGCAGATCGACCTCGGCATCCGCGTCGGCTGGCTTGCCGATTCCTCGAACCAGGCGCGGCGCCTGGGCACGATACGGCAGATCGTGGTGGCAAGTCCTGCCTTCGCCGCGAGCCTGCCGCAGGGTGTGAGCCCGCGCCAGGCGCGATCGCTGGCCTGGGTCGGAAACGCCCAGCTTCGCGGTGTCGGCCAATGGCTGTTTTCCAGGAATGGTGACAAGGTGCTGACCGAGCTCAATCCGGTCATCACATGCGACAAGAGCCCGGCCGCCCACGCCTGCGTGCTTGCCGGCATAGGGCTGGGTGTGTTTCCCGACTACAGCGTCAGCGATGATATCGCCGAAGGACGGCTGGTGCCGGTCTTTGCCGAATGGGCCTTGCCCACCGGCGGCATCCACGCCGTCTTTCCGCCGGCAAGGTTCAGGCCCGCCAAGGTACGCGTATTTGTAGACCTGCTCGCCGCCGCCGAGAAAAAACGATCGCGCGGCAGCGCGATGCTGTGAGATGTGACCGCCGCGGAAGGTCAGGAATGACTTACATTAAAGCGGTTATGCCATCTCCCAAAAACAAAACGCCCGCGGCGATTGCTACGGGCGTTTGTATGGATTGTTTTGGTCGGTGGGATTTGTTTGTTGTGCGTCGCGGGCTTGTTCTCGCCTGGGGGGCGGATTGATCTCTGGTGCGAACGCGAAACGGCCCGCCGGGTTTGATCCAGGCGGGCGGTTTAATTTGGTTGCGGGGAGAGGATTTGGTTTTTTGTCCTGCTGCGTCGGCAAGGCCTGCTTGCGGGCCGCTGATGACAGGTTAAGATCGGCGGGCCACGACAGCAAAATACAAAAGAGCCCGCACGATGGCGGGCTCATTTGTATTTGGTTGCGGGGACAGGATTTGAACCTGTGACCTTCAGGTTATGAGCCTGACGAGCTACCGGGCTGCTCCACCCCGCGCCACCGATTTGCAAGCGAGAGCTTGCGAGAGGTTTGTCCGCCAAATGAA
>NZ_SRUZ01000069.1 GCF_004791165.1 Mesorhizobium sp. M8A.F.Ca.ET.218.01.1.1
ATCGCCCGCCCGGAGCGACGAGCATATCGAAGAGCACCAGTTGCGCCGGCGTCTCCCGGCTGAGCTTCCAAATACGGCTCTCCGCCGGATGAAGCCGCATCTGCAACGCATCGAAGGAGGCGCGCCCATCGACTTCAATGACGCTCTCTCCGTCTACGACAAAGTCCGATGTTTCCAGATCACCGAGCATCGCCGTCAGTTCGGGAAAATAACGGCCAAGGGCTTTGCCGGACTTCGCCCTGAGATCGACCGACTTGCCGCCTTTGAAGGCAAGGCAGCGGAAGCCGTCCCATTTCGGTTCGTACTGCCAAGGTCCATCGTCCCGCGGCAATGCCTCCGCCATGCGCGCTTCCATTGGCTCAGTGCTAAAGGGTAAGGGAAAA
>NZ_SRUZ01000070.1 GCF_004791165.1 Mesorhizobium sp. M8A.F.Ca.ET.218.01.1.1
GTGTCGAGACCAGGAACACGCCACCTTCGATGCCGCTCTTGACTGCCAAGCGGGACAAGAGCTCGGGCGCGCGCATCATGCGTTGCACCAGCATCATCGAGAAGGTGCGGATCGGGATTGCGGTGAGATCGACCAGCCGCATGATGATGGCGTAGATGCCGGCGAGGTGAGGTCCGCCGATCGACAGAACCAGGAGTTTGTCGAACTCCATCTGCAGATAGAACAGCACCTCGGATCCGGCCACATAGACGGAATCGGCGAGCCGCCGGAAATAGAGCTCGCTGCGCAGTCTGAGCCGCTGGCGCGGGTAGAAGAAGGCGAAGGCGACGAATAGCGATGCGGCGTTGGCGCCGATGTAGAACCACGACCAGACGCCGATC
>NZ_SRUZ01000071.1 GCF_004791165.1 Mesorhizobium sp. M8A.F.Ca.ET.218.01.1.1
CTTCGGCGGCACCGCTTGTTTACGAGGCGAAGCTTCACCATATCGAATCCAGGGAGTGATGATCTCCCCAGGACAGACCGGAAACCAGAAGGAGTGACGTGATGAAGACGTCGAATCCGGCCTGGAGCCTTCCGGCACACTGAGGCGGCCGTATGTGCCTCCCTTGCCGGAATGCGAAGGCGAAGGAGGTGCCCCATGGCACGCAAATTTTCATTTCGATGGGTCAAGCTTGCAGCCGTCGGCGCCCTGATGGCGCTGCCGGCTATCCCGGCGCAGGCGCAAGTCATCTGCGGCGGCCATGACGTTCTGGTGGCGCGGCTGGCAGCGGGTTTCGAGGAGAACCGGCTCGGCTACGGCGTGGCCGGGCAGGTCGCTATTTT
>NZ_SRUZ01000072.1 GCF_004791165.1 Mesorhizobium sp. M8A.F.Ca.ET.218.01.1.1
ATTCTGCTTGTGCAGCGTCAGCCCGGCCAACGCCTCGACCGCACGCTGCAATTGCAGCAGCGTGAAGGTGTCGGCCATCAGTTCGAATACCACCGGCCGGTATTTGATTTTGGCCCTCAACCGGGCAATTCCGGTGGCGAGGATGCGGCGGTGATCGGCGAACATCGGCCTTCCGAAATTGATCCGGGGTTCCGCCTGCGCTTCCTCAACCAGCCCCGCCTCATACAGCAGCTCATAGCGCTGAAGGGTGAGTTCCTCGTTCCAGCCGCCGCCGTCGAGGCCGAAGGTAAAATCGGCCCGCAAGTGGCGCTGGTTTTTACAAGATAGGTCGGAATCCGCCCATGCCCGCAGCTTCTCGACGATGCTGGCGAGAACCGCG
>NZ_SRUZ01000073.1 GCF_004791165.1 Mesorhizobium sp. M8A.F.Ca.ET.218.01.1.1
GGCAGTTTCGCCGACAGCCTTTTCGGCAGCTGCGATGACTGCCTTGCGCTTGGCGATTGCCGCCTCGCCGATGGGCGGACCCTGGAAGCGGCGGTTTTCAATGGCGAACCAGAGAATTGCCAGGATGATCGCAAAGCCGACCGAATAGTACCAAAGACCCGGCACAAAGTCCGAGGCAGGGACAGGCGGATTGGCCGCGGCGTCGCCCGGCGAGCTGGGAATGGACACGACGAAGGCATGACCGCCAATCGTGACCAGAACCGTGCCGATCATGACGATGACAGCGAAAACTTTCGACAGGCCGCCAAGGCGGAAACTGCCGAAGCTTGTCCAGGTTTTGCCTTCGGCAAAGAAGCCGGCGACGATCGGCATGGCGT
>NZ_SRUZ01000074.1 GCF_004791165.1 Mesorhizobium sp. M8A.F.Ca.ET.218.01.1.1
GTCGCCTTTCGCCCAGGCAGCCACCCGTCGCCATAAAGCCCCAGCCGTACCCGTGCCGGCACAGATACCTTGGAGCGCACAGGTCTCGATGTCGACACAACAAGGTTTCGGCCTTTTGATGCACGAGATCGCAAAATCAAACAGCGATTTTGCCAAGCGTGTCGTCACCACGTCTCCCGACGTCACGGTCTCGACCAATCTTGGCGCCTGGGTGAACAAGCGCGGTCTGTTCGCGCGCGCTGGTCGGGCAGACATTTTCCGAGAGGAGCGCATACCCTCCACCTTCAACTGGACATTCTCGCCGTCGGGACAGCACATCGAACTTGGCATCCCCGAGATGAACCTTTTCACGATGTTTTCGTCGCTGGTGCTGTCGG
>NZ_SRUZ01000075.1 GCF_004791165.1 Mesorhizobium sp. M8A.F.Ca.ET.218.01.1.1
CGGCATGCTCTGCGCAGGGTGGTCTACATGGCAGCGCTCACCGCCAGCCGCTCCAATCCCGTACTCAAAGCCTTCCACCAGCGTCTTATTGCAAACGGTAAGCAACCAAAGGTCGCCATCGTCGCCGCGGCCCGAAAGATTATGACCATCCTCAGCGCCATGCTTCGACACAACCAACCCTGGTATCCAGACAAAGCCTGAAAACACAGTTGCTCATCCGTCGCCTTCGGCGACACCTTCTCCCACAAGGGACCTGTTGCGTAATTGGCTGGTTGTGATTCTCTGAGATGAAAGCTCGGAGGGAATCGCAATGGCGGTGAAGCAGACGGGTCAGTTGAGCTTGGCGGAGGCTTTCCTGGGCAACAGGCTGGCTGGC
>NZ_SRUZ01000076.1 GCF_004791165.1 Mesorhizobium sp. M8A.F.Ca.ET.218.01.1.1
CCGCTCAAGCAATCGCCGACATGCAGAAGGATGGTGCCGGTTTTGCCGGCTTCGCCACCTGGCTCGACCTGACGCCGGCACATCCCGACATGCTGGCGGTTCCGGATGCCTCCTCCGTCATCCAACTGCCGTGGAAGCGGGATGTAGCCTGGGTCGCCTCAGACTGCGTGATGGAAGGCAAAGGCGTCGAACAGGCGCCACGCAACACACTCAAGCGTCTGGTGGCGGACGCGGCCGAATTGGGCATGCGCGTCAAGACCGGTGTCGAGCCGGAGTTCTTCCTGACGACGCCGCGGGGAGAAAAAATCTCCGACGAGTACGATACCGCGGCGAAGTCCTGCTACGACCAGCAGGCCGTCATGCGTCGCTACGAT
>NZ_SRUZ01000077.1 GCF_004791165.1 Mesorhizobium sp. M8A.F.Ca.ET.218.01.1.1
ATGTGGAAGATGGCACCGGAATGTGTGGAAAGTCACATTTCTGTGCCGTTTCCCACGCTATCGCGGCGGGGACCCGCCGTGATGGAATTCCGATTTCGCGAGAGTGCGATCATGCTTCTGGAACGGCAGCCGCAGCTGCAGCAGATGGATGCCTTGTTGGCGGATGCAACAGGGGGTCGTGGCCGCGTCGTGGTCGTCTGGGGCGAGGCGGGCGCCGGCAAGACGGCGCTGGTCGAGGCTTTTGTGGACCGTATGGGCATTGATCGGGTGGGCGTCGATCGGCCAGTGCAAGGCGTGATCCTGCTGCGCAGCGCCTGCGAGGACCTGTCGATCCCCGACCCGCTCGATGCCGTAGCCCCATGACGAATGCTCG
>NZ_SRUZ01000078.1 GCF_004791165.1 Mesorhizobium sp. M8A.F.Ca.ET.218.01.1.1
GGGTAAGGAGCGCGCCGCAGTCCTGCGAAAACTGTACGACCTCATAGTATCGAATGTCGATGATCTTGCCACTATCCTCACCCTAGAGATGGGGAAACCATGGACGGAGGCGAAGGGAGAGATTCTTTATGGTGCATCCTACGTCGAGTGGTTCGGTGAGGAAGCAAAGCGAGTCTACGGCGACACCATTCCAGGTCATCAGCCGGATAAGCGCATCATCGTGATCAAGCAGCCCATCGGAGTTGTTGGGGCCATCACGCCGTGGAACTTCCCGAATGCAATGCTTGCCCGCAAGATGGCCCCGGCAATCGCTGCCGGCTGCAGCATGGTATCAAAGCCTGCGGCTCAGACGCCCCTATCCGCGCTCGCTCT
>NZ_SRUZ01000007.1 GCF_004791165.1 Mesorhizobium sp. M8A.F.Ca.ET.218.01.1.1
AACAAACCGTAGCCGCTCGTCCATGATCCCAGTTTCTCGCCAAACCATCGCCGGTCCTCCCGGCGGACAAGAAAACTGTCACCCATGCTATCGGTCCATTCTGTTACCTATCTATCCGGTTCGGACACCGGACATTTCTCCCCGTATAGAGACGGGGAGAAAGTAAGCTGTTGCGGATGGTTTCGCCAAATATCAACGGTTAAGAACGCCGGCGTGCCGGTGAGGGCGGCCTGGATCCGGAAAGGCAGGCGCTCCTAATACCCCAGCAGTTCCTTCAGCGGGATGACGCGCCAGACCTGCTTGATGGCGTAGCGGTTGAAGGTCAGCGTCTTGGGCGGATTGTACTGCTCGACCACCAGCTCGCCCGCCGTGCGCCGGACCAGTTTCTTGATGAAGGCCTTGCCGTTCTTCTCGTTCTCTTCCGGGAAGGTCTCGATCACGACATGGTCGCCCGGCACCGCGTCGCGGCCGCCGCAATAGATCATGTCGCCGGGTTCATAACGCGGCACCATGGAATCCGAGAGCACGTGCAGCGCGAACACTTTCGGCAGGTTGCGGACTCCCGGCGGACGCTGGACGTATCCTGCCGGTTCGCCGTTGAAGGTGAAGTCGCCGTCATCACCGCCGACGGCGGCGCCCAGCACCGGAATATCCATCGCTCCGGCCGGCAGGGGGCCGGCATCGGTGACGATCTCGGCGTCCGCCACCGGGCCGGCATCGTCGAGGAAGACGACCTGCCCTTGGCCCAGCGCCACGGGGTCGACACGCAGGAAGGCGGCGGTCTTCAACAGGTTCTCGGTCTTGGGCAGGTTGCGCCCGGTTTCCCAGTTGCCGACGGCGGCGACATCGGTGTCGTTGTGCTCGGCGATGTGGCGCATGACCAGGCCGCGCTGCTTGCGTGCCTGGCGGATCGCGGCTCCGACCCTGATCGACAGTTGCGTTTTCACCATGGCCTCATGTGACCGACAAGTCCTGCTTTCGTCCATGAAAGATTGGCTTGCATCAATTTTTGAGTTATGCTTATATCACCTCATGCAAAAGCTCAACCCTCTCAGAGTCGACAACGCCTCCGGCCCGGCCTTGCCGGGCGCCGCCCTTTCCCTTCCGTCCCGGCTGTCCTTCTCCCCGGCCGGGGCGAAGCGCGAAGCCGATTGCCTTGACGCATCGGCCTCGCGTCCGGTCCGCCCTTCAGCGGCGGCCGGAACGGCCGGAGCCGCCGCTCCCCGCGGCTCCGGCCCCCCCATTCGACCCGCCCGCGGCTTGTTCCCTGATTCGCACGCAGGACCGCACCGTCATCCCTGACGAGCCGACAACGGGCAGGGCGGTTTCCGCACCCGACAGGGACACTGCGCGGGCGCGCCTTGCGCGCCTTGCCGCGCCCGTCGGCCGGCCGGGCTGAAAGCAGCCCTTCCACAGCAATCCCAACGGCCGACAGGCCGGACCACGGCCGGCACCGCCCATGGCGGCTGTGGGCAACCCCCGACGCTTGCCTGACGGCGCCGTGCGCGGCGGCCGCTGGCCGCGCAATGGAGACGGACATGGCAAGCTATAGCGACAGCGAATTGCAGGCGATTGCCGGCTGGCTGAGGGACGGGCTTTCGGCCTCGAGGATTGCGGCGGCGTTCAGCGTACAGCGCGGCGCGCGCGTATCGCGCAACGCCATTATCGGCATCGTCCACCGCAACGCCATGCTTGGCGCGATCGGCTTTGCTAATGGCAAGGGCCTGGCGGCGCGCACGGCGATGGCCAAGGCGGCGAGCCGCGCCGCCAAGGCGGAAACCAGCCGTGCCGGTGCCACCCCGCAGCCGGCCAAACCCGCCATGCGGCCGAAGCGGGCTCCTTCGCCCGTCCGGCCGAGGCTTTTCCAGCGCGAGGCGGGCGTGCTGATCGCCGATGGGCAAACCTACCGTTTCAAGGTACCCGCGCCGCCACGCGGTGCCATCGGCCGGCAGCCGCATGGCGTGGCCATGCGCTTCATCGACTGCCTGTTCAACCGCTGCCGCGCGCCGCTCGACCTGACGCTGGAGGACGATCCTCGAAATGATGCGCCCGGCGGGCGGCCTGGCCAGGAGATGCTGTGCTGCGGCATGCGCACCAGGGCGATGAAAAGCTACTGCACCTACCATCAGGCACGCTTCCAGCGTCGTGTTTGCGAGGCCGGCTGAAGGGTTGATCCCTTCTCCCGGTCACGGGGAGGAGGTGCCGGCAGGCGGATGAGGGCGGCGCCGACATAATGTAATTGGAGCTTCAGCGGGCGCCAAAAGGACGCTCCGCGAAATATTGGGAGAATTGCCTTGAACAACTATCGCGCGGCACCGCTATTTCGGCACCTGGCGGCCCTGTTTGGGCTGGCGGCTCTGTACGGTGCGCGGCTCCAGCACCATCCCTGGGCCGCCTCCGGCAACCAGTATGCCGGTAACGCGGGCAAAGCCGGTGAACACTTTGATCGCGTCGGATTGCGAGATCTGCGCCGCGATGGCCGCGCTGCAGGCGTTGAGCGCGCTGCGGTAGACATGGCCCCGCCGCTCGATCGGCCAGCGCTGCAGGAAATCGGCGGCGTCGCTGACGGTCTCGATCTCCTCGACATGTCCGTCCAGGGACACTTTGAGCGGCACTCCGGTTTTCATCGTACCCACGGCGTTCACCTTCGGTCCAGGCGCGGCTTTCAAGCCGACGCTCATAAACGCACAAGGCTGGCAGGCGGTTGCATCGCCGTCTCAGGGGCTCGCAGCGGCGTCGAGCCATTCATGCGCGCGGCTTCTTGGCTTGGCCACCAATATGCCCTGTTGCCTGGCCGCCTCGCGGAAGGCTTCGAAGGCGGGGCGCGGACAGCAAGTGCCCTCGACAGCGAGCCTGACAAGCCGTGCCGCCTCGAGATAGGCCGGCGCGGTCTTGTCGGGCCATTGGTGACGAAGCGCGGTCGCCGCGTCGGCCACCGAGCCGACCAGCATGGTCTTGTTGTCGCAGAAACGCAGGGTCACCGGCATGAAGGCCGTCATCGGCAGTCCTCTCCTTGGTTTGGACGCGTCACAACGTCCGGACCGGGGGCTGGTTCCATTGGCGCGGCTGGAAGCACGGCATGGAGCGCGGCATGAGCGAACGGCCTTTCATGCAGCTCTACGTCTCCGATTTCGTCGGCGACACGTTGCAGCTCTCGACCGAGCAGATCGGCGCCTACATGCTGCTTCTCATGGCAATGTGGAATGCCGGCGGGAGCTTGCCCGACGATGACGCCAGGCTGGCGCGCGTGGCGCGCCTGCCTTTGAAACGATGGCGGGCGATCAGCGCCGAGCTGCTGGCCTTCTTCGAGCGCGAGGGTGGGGAGATCGGCCACGGGAGGCTGACGAAGGAGCTGCGCAAGGCGCGGCTGAAGAGCGAGGCGAGGGCGGCCGCCGGCGCGCGCGGCGGAGCCGCCACCGCCTTGAAAGCAAAGGCGCATGCCAGGGCAAATGCCGATGTTTTGGCGCGGCATTCTCCAGAGTCCAGAAACCAGATGGAAAAAGCTTCCGCTTTTTCAGCGCGCGGGGCGCGCGAAGGACCGGGGATTTCGATCGGGGGCCGTGAGGCGGCTTCGGGATCGCGCGGCCCGGGCCAGCGCAAAAAACCGCGGGGCTGGATCAGGCCGAAAACCCACAGCGACGCCGCCAACGCCATCATCGAGGAGATCCGCGGATATGACCACGGCCGAACTGCAGCAGGCGACGAAGGCGCTGGCGGCACTGTTCTCCTGCTTCCCGCAATCCGCCCTGACTGATGTCGAGATGCAGCTGCGCGGCTATCTCGGCGCCGTCAGGGATGCCGAGCTGGCCGATCTGCAGGCCGCCATCCAGCGCTTCGTGCGCGGCGAGGTGAGGAGCGGAAACGCGCAGTTCTGTCCTTCGAGCGCGCAGCTCTGCATCGAAGTGCGCGAGCGCAAGGTGATGCGGGAGCTGCTGGCGCGGCGGGGTGGGCAAGCGCCGGCAAAACAGTTGACGGGATGATCATATCCGACAGGTCCGAGGGACAGCGCCCCCCTCTGGCCTGCCGGCCATCTCCCCCTCTTGGGGGGAGATCGGATGTCGCTACTGCTTTCGCCGATCTCCGGCGTAGCAGGAAAAGCGGTACCGACGACGCAGCCAATCTCCCCCCAAGAGGGAGATGCCCGGCAGGGCAGAGGGGGGCGCGAAGGATCGCGACCTCTCTTGGAAAACACACCCCGACCCCCAAAAAGGAGCCACCGCATGCCCAAGAAAACCAAAGCCGCCAAACCGCAGGCGCCGAAGCTGCCGAAGGGCGAGGCCGAGCAGGTGCGCATCCGCCGCGAGGTCGGTCATGATTTCGCGCTGAGGGACGATGCCTTCGGTCGCAAGCGGCTGACGTCAGGCACGGCGGAGGCGCGTCGCGTCTACGAGGTGTCGAATGACGGCCACACGTCCACCGGCGGCATCGTGCGGGTGCGCAATGTCGATCCGCTTCTCGGCATCACCTCGCTGTCGCGCCAGCAGCGCGAGGCCGGCCTGCGCTACCGCGAGCATTTCCGGTGCAGCCAGCAGGCCGATATCAAGCCGATGCGCTGGACGGAGCGGGTTGACGGCGGCCGCGCTGGCGGCGGCATCGCCGACAGCGTGCTCAACGCCGGCCGTGCGCACGCCGCCGCGACACGGGCGCTCGGGCATTGGGACGTCGCGGCAATCGTGCAAAAGGTCGTGTGCCTGGAGCAGCCAGTGAAGACCGTGGCCGAGCAGGATGGCGACGGACGCGATGTGGTGACGAAGCTCTTGAAGGTGGGGCTGGATCTGCTGGCCGTGCACTATGGAATGATGATGGGGCGCTAGCACCGCCCGGCCAGCGATGCGTACCGGCAAATTCGCAATGTTTATCCGGCCGGTCAGATGCCGGCCGGATCAGTTTGAACGGTCAATAGCGGCAGACGCGCACTCGCTCAATCAGGCGGTGGTGATGCCGCCAATGCTTCACCAACTCGGTTTGGCAACGATGATGGTACATGCCGTAGTAACGCGGCCGATAGCCGTCGTTATACATGCTGTAACGGTAGTGGTTGCGGCCGTAATACGGGCCATAGTCGGAGTAGTCGCGATAGTAGCGATGTCTGGGAACGTAGTAATCGTCATCATAGCCGTTCCCGATGCCGAGCGTGATGCTGGAGGCATTGGCGGGAGCGATTACCGCCACCGCCGAAGCGACTGCTATCACCGATGCAAGCAAGAGTTTTTTCATGACAACCTCCTCTGTAAGGTGTGTCTAATAAACGCCGGGGACGCGACCCTGTTCCCATAAATCGGTGGATCGATGGGTTCGCACCCTATGTCGTGGCGGCGGAAGCACCTCTCGCGGAGCTTGGCCGCACCTGTCAGCATGGTGAGGCACATTTTGAACCTCGGCCGCCACTATCCATTTCCCCTATATGCAACCAGGAAGGGAGATTGGACCATGAATATCATTCTTGGCGGTACCGGGCGTGTCGGCTCGGCGACGGCAGCGACGCTCCTGCGGCTGGGCGAACCGGTCACGGTGGTGACGCGCGACGAGGCCAAGGCGGCGGCTTTGGCCGCGCACGGCGCCGAGGTGGCAGTGGCCGACGTGCTTGATGTCGAGGCGCTGCGTGGCGTGTTCAGGCGCGGCACAAGGGCATTCCTGCTCAATCCGCCTGCCGATCCTTCGACCGACACGGATGCCCAGGAGCGCAGGACGGTGGCTGCGATCGCCGCGGCGCTGGACGGTTCGGGGCTGGAGAAGGTCGTGGCGGAATCGACCTATGGCGCACGGGCCGGCGAACGCACCGGCGACCTGACCATCCTGCATGGGCTGGAAGAAAAGCTGCATCGTCAGCCCATCGCGGCCAGCATTATCCGCGCCGCCTATTACATGAGCAACTGGGATGCCTCGCTGGAGACCGCCAGGCGTGACGGCGTGGTCAACACGCTTCTCCCGGCGGATTTCGAACTGCCGATGGTGGCGCCACGCGACCTCGGCGAAGCGGCGGCGCGCTTGTTGATGGAGCCGCCGGATAAGAACGGCCTGCATCATGTCGAAGGACCGTCGCGTTACACGGCCAGGGATGTCGCCGCGGCCTTTGGCGAGGCGCTCGGCAGGCAGGTCAGCGTGGTCTCGGCGCCACGCGAGCGTTGGGTGGACGCGTTCGAGGACATGGGGTTTTCGCCTGAAGCCGCGCAATCCTATGCGCGCATGACGGAGGTAACGGTCGACGACACCTATGATCCGCCGACCAGGCCGGAGCGCGGGAAGGTGACGCTGGAGCGATATGTGGCTGATTTGGTGGGGGCTGGCTGATTTGGCACGGGCCGGTTGAATGAGCAAAGGACAAACGCCGCGCCTGCCGGCACCTCCTCCCCGTGAACGGGGAGAAGGGAGCCAAGTCCATCAAAACAGGGCCTTTTCCAGCGGTCCTTCCAGCGTCTCGGCAAACGCCGTCGCCAGATGATGGCGGTCGCGGAAGGCGAGCTTGCCGCCGATGAACACGTGGCATTCGGTCGGGCCGCAGAAGCGGTCGGTCAGGTCGACATAGAGCGTGTCTGGCACGCTTTTCACCACGGCCCGCTCGGCGGCCGCGACGTCGTCATTGGCGGCCTGCGCCCTCGGCGTGTCGCACAGCGACGGCGCCTCGCGCCACCACAGCGCGCGGGCAACGCAGGCGTCCGCGAAGCTGCCGCCGATCGGCGTGTCGCGGATGACGGCGGTTTCGACACCGGCCTTGCTGAAGGCCTGCAGCGTGGAGCGCAGGCCGGCCTGCCAGCGCGCGGTCTCGGCCTTGCGGCTGGCGGCGGACATGTCGCGCGTCAGATTGCCGATCGAGAATTCCGAGATCACCACCAGCCGCGGCTTGCGGCGGATGATGTCTGAGATCGCCTGTTCGCGCCATGCGTCGCATTCGGTGTAGTCGCGCTTGAGCACGGCGTTGAAGGTCGGCAGCCGCGAAGCGCGGCACGAGGATTTGAGGTAGGTGACCACTTTGGTGTCGTTGCGTTTTGCCGCCGCGACCAGCGGCGTCGACCAGTGGTCGGCATGCGAATCGCCGAACAGCACGATGGTGTGGGCGGCGTCGGCCGAGCCGAAGGTGCAAGGTTTCGGTTTCACCGTGTGGAAGTCGAGCAGGCAGTTCTTGTCGACGGCGCGCGCGATGGAAGGCTGTTCGGCCGCCTCCTCGATGCCGCGCTGGGTGGGGTCGATGTTGCGCGTCGCCAGATGCGCGTTGGCGTAGGCCGCCGCCACGCCGGCGGCGGTCAGCACAAGGGCCGGGGCGAGGGCAAGCCCTGGAAAAAGCCGAAGCGGTTTTGCACCCGCGCCGGCGTTGAACCGAAAGGCGCGTGCGGCGGCCGCCAGCCAGTCGCCGCGCCGCGCCGGGTTCTCGATCAGCCGGTAGGTAGCCGCCGACAGCGCCAGCGCCAGCACGGCGCAGCCGAGGCGCTGCGCCACGCCGAGGTCCGGCTCCAGCATGCCGGCATAGACGATGATGGGCCAGTGCCAGAGATAGAGCGAATAGGAGAGTGTGCCGACCCACTGCAGGGGTGCCAGCGAGAGCATGGCGGCGGGCGCCAGGGCCTGCCAACGGGTGCCGCCTGGAGCGTCGCCCTGCTCGCCGGCACCGCTCAGGAGCACCAGCACGGTGCCGGCCACCGGCAACAGCGCGTACCAGCCGGGGAAGGGCAGGTCTTCGCTCAAGGCGAGATAGGCGACGGCGATCAGCGCCAGGCCGAGCCACCCCTGTGCCGCCCGCAGCCAGGACTGATGCCGCCACAAAGCGGGTGAGGCGAACGTCGCCAGGCCGCCGGCGGCGAATTCCCAGGCGCGCAGCGGCGAGAAGTAGAAGGCCCAGGCCGGCGAGAGGCTGGTGAGCCACTGGCAGGCGGCGAAGGAGGCGACGCCGACGATGCCGATCACGGCCACCACCATGCGCCGGCCCGGATGCAGCCAGGCGGCGAAGACTAGCAGTGCCGGCCAGACGAGGTAGAACTGCTCCTCCACCGACAGCGACCAGAAGTGAATGAAGGGGTTGCTCAAGGCATCGGCGGCGAAATAGTCGAACGACCAGCGCAGCAGCCACAAATTGATGGTGTAGGCCGCCGCATACATCGCGCCGCGCGAATAGAGCGCCTGTTCCTGCGGCGCCAGGATGAAGGCGCCGGCGGCGAGCGTGGCCAGGATGACGAAGATGGCGGCCGGCAGCAGGCGCCGGGCGCGCCTGGCATAAAAGCGCCACAGGTCGAGCCGGCCGGTCTCCGTGATCTCCTGCATCAAATGCGTTGATA
The DNA here is from genome assembly GCF_004791165.1 of Mesorhizobium sp. M8A.F.Ca.ET.218.01.1.1. Lineage (GTDB taxonomy): Bacteria > Pseudomonadota > Alphaproteobacteria > Rhizobiales > Rhizobiaceae > Mesorhizobium. The sequence continues at coordinate 8,268 of NZ_SRUZ01000007.1, forward strand.
TCAGCCAGCCGGAAATGACGAAGAAGATATCGACGCCGGCAAAGCCGCCGGGCAGCGCCGTGAGGCCGAAATGATAGGCGACGACGCCGCCGACCGCCAGCGCGCGCAAGCCCTGTATATCAGGCCGAAACGATGCCGCCACGAGGCCTCCTTGGTGCAGCCCAGCCCCCCAAGGTCCAGCTCTTGCCAATCTCGGCCGGACGGGCCGCTATCGCAATGCAACAAATCTTTCGCAGTGCAACATGGCCAGAACAAGGAGAGGCGATTTTGCCGCTTCATGGAAGCAGGGCGACCGTGTCGATCGACGGGAACAAACTCGCGGCGTCAGGCTGAACGCAGGCGGAACCGATCGCAACGGCTCGCCTTCGACGACGTTAGCATCATTCGGTGGGGCGAGCCCGGCGAGGGCGCGCAGGGGCGGCAAGGCAAAGCGGCGGCATTCACAAAAAACAGCCCCGCGAGCGGGGCTGTCTCCAGGGCCGCGGCACGTTGTCAGCTGCCGCCGTTCAATTTCACGCTGCTGCAGAATTCCGGATGCGTGTTGGTCGGGCTGGCGTTCTTGACCTCGTCTGCGCAGGCGGTCTTCATAGCCATCTGGTCTTCGGGCGTCAGCGCCTTCCAGGCTGTGACGAAGGCGTCCTTGCCAACCATCGTCTTCATGCCGGAATCCGTGTAGAACGGCTTCATCTTGGCAGGATCATCAAGAGCGGACGTTCCCTTGTTGGATCCTGCGAGAGCCGAACCGGTGGCCATTGAAAGCGCCATTACGCCAAGACAGATCATCTTGATGTTCATGATTGGGTCCTTCCCTGTTGCTTTGTGATCGTCGAAGCAACGATCAAGCTTTCAACGAAAAACTTTGCCCGGAAGTTCCGGATTTTCAGGCGAAAATTCTCCAAACAGGTCAAAATATATTCCAGAAAAATTTGAACGCTTTGCGAAATTCCAAGGTAATCCAGCGTAACCCCGGAAATTGCTTGAATCAGCCAACTTTCTTCCGCCGCCAATCGCGGCGTGCCACTGGAGTCGGCCAGGCCTGCGGCCGCTTGGACAACTTCGCGATTGGTGGATGGTTCCGGAGGCCCCGGACATGGCCGTTCGGCGGCGGAAAAAAACCCCGCCGGCGAGCCGGCGGGGCATTGAGTGGAGGGTCTTGATCGCCCGCGAGGCGATCGCGCAGCAACGAGGACGGCCGCCGGAAAGTTTCAGCGTTCCATGCCTGTTTTTGCAGCCATGGTTGCATTGGCCTCGGCCGGCTCCGGCCCGGCAGCCCTGGCCCAGCGGGAGGTTGGCCGTCCAATCCTCTACTGCGCGGCGTCGCCTCCGCGCGGCTGCGCCAGTGACCGGGCCGCATCCGCCCCGGCCGCCAGGATGCGATCCGACAACTCCGCGCCCTCCACCGCGCGGGCCAGTTGAAGCGCGCCGATGAGCGTCGCCAAGATGCCGAATGCCACAGCCTCCGGATCGCTTGCATGCGGCGGGAGAGCGGCCGACACCTGCCGCACCAAAGTCATCAGGCGTTCGGTGTAGAGCTGTCGCGTTTCCGGCTGCTCCCGCGCGATTTCCGGCAACAGGGCGGCGGAAGCGCAGCCCATGCCCGGATTGTCGCGGTGCTGCGCCGACAGATAGGCATCTATGGCCGTCTCCAGGCCGCCGGAGGCCAACACCCCGGCGATCTGGCCTGACTGGCCCTCCAGCGCCGCCGCCACGCATTCGCGAACAAGTGCCGCCTTGGAGGGAAAGTGGGGATAGAAGGCGCCGTTGGTCAGTCCGGCGTCGCTCATGATGCTTGCCAGTCCGGAGGCGGCGATGCCGTCGCTCCGGAACCGTTGCGTGGCGACCTCCATGATCCGGCCGCGCGATGCGTCCTTGCGGCCCTTTTCGTAACGCATGTCCTTCCTTTCCATGCTCTATTGCATTATGACCATAATCTGATATTACGAACATAATTCAATCGACGGAAGAAAGCTAGCCCCGACGGGTTCTGGAGCATCAAAATGAAAACGCATAGCGGCAAGACCGCAATCGCGAGAGAGCCAATACGATGAAAGCCTTTGTCGTCGACAAATATCAGAAGAAGGGCGCGCTGCGGCTCGCCGACATGCCGGAACCCGAACTGCGGGACAATGATGTGCTGGTCGAGGTCCACGCCGCCGGCGTGAACCTTCTGGATTCCAAGCTCCGGGACGGGGAGTTCAAACTTATAGTGCCTTATCGGCCGCCCTTCATCCTGGGCCACGACGTGGCCGGCATCGTCGTGCGGGCCGGATCGAAGGTCCGCAAGTTCAAAGCCGGCGACGAAGTCTATGCACGGCCGCGCGACGGCCGGATCGGGGCATTCGCCGAATTCATCGCCATGGATGAGGCCGACGTGGCCCTGAAGCCGAAAAACCTCAGCATGGAGCAGGCGGCCTCCATTCCGCTGGTCGGCCTGACCGCCTGGCAAGTGCTGGTCGAAAGGGCAGGGCTGAGGAAAGACCAGAAGGTCTTCATCCAGGCTGGCTCCGGCGGGGTTGGCACGTTTGCCATCCAACTGGCGAAGCATCTCGGCGCGACGGTTGCGACAACGGCGAGCGCGGCGAGCATGGACCTGGTGAAAAGTCTCGGCGCCGATGTCGTCGTCGACTACCGCAGGGACGATTTCGAGAAGGTCCTGGAGGGCTATGACGTGGTCGTGAACAGCCAGGATGCCAAGACGCTCGAGAAATCGCTGCGCGTGTTGAAGCCGGGCGGGAAGCTGATTTCCATCTCCGGTCCGCCGGATCCCGGGTTCGCCAGCAAGCAAGGCCTGAATATCGCGCTGAAGCTGGTGCTGTGGTTGCTCAGCCTCGGCATACGCCGCGGGGCCAAACGCGCCGGTGTCGACTATTCCTTCCTGTTCATGTGGGCGCAGGGCGACCAGCTGAGCCGGATCACGTCGCTCATCGAAGCCGGCATCATACACCCGGTCATGGACCGGACCTTTGCGTTCGAACAGACCAACGAGGCCTTGGCCTATGTCGAAACGGGACGTGCCAAGGGCAAGGTGGTCGTGAAGGTCCGGTAGGACGGTCGGGAGCCGCACGACCCAATTCGCGGCGATGCCCGGTTGGCTAGAGCGCCGGCCCTGTCTCGATCTCCTGGAGATAGAACGCCTTGCTCGGCTGCAGGTGGTCAACGCAGAGCTGCGCCAAGACCCAATTGTCGCTGCGTTTCAGCGCCTCGATCATCATCAGATGGTGCTGGCGCGAGATGTCGAGCTTGTCCCGGTCGGCCAGGGAATTCGCCCGCACCGGCAGGCTGAGGCGCATATAGTGCTCGATCGACGACACCAGATAGGCATTGCCGCAGGCCGAGAACATGGTGAGATGGAAACGGTCATTGGCCTCGTGGATGCCCCTGAGGTAGCCCGCGTCGACATGGCCGCTGTAGACGTGGTGGATCTCGGTCAATTCCGCGATCAGCGCGTCGCTCGCCGGCAGGCGGATCATCAGCGCGGCCTGGCGCTGCAGCATCTCGCGTACCTCGTAGATCTGGCGGACCTCTTCGGGCGCGAGCCGGCGCACCATGGCGCCCTTGTTGCGCTCGCGCGTGGCGACGCCGAGCCTTTCCAGCTGGTAGAGGGCCTGGCGGATGGTGTGGCGCGAGACCGGGAAACGGGCCAGAAGCACGTCCTCGACCAGGCGCGTGCCGGGCGCCAGCCGGCCGAAGATGATGTCTTCCTCCAGCGCGTGGACGATATCGGCTTCCTTGCCGCCATAGTCGACCGTGTTGAGCATCGCGACTCTTTCGTTGGCCCGGCCAAATCATCATTGGCCCCGACCACTCTAGCCTTCGCGCGCGAGACTGGCCACAAGCGGGTCGAGGCGCGGGTCGTCGAGGCTGACGACGCCGGACATCCGCATCGCCTGCCGCAGGCTGATCCTGCCGACTTCCTGGCGCATGATGACCGGCAAACAGGCCGGCCCCGCTCCCGTCAGGACGAAGGCCCGGCCGACCAGGACCGGTTCGGAGAAGGGCGCCCATTGCACGGCCATGATCGATGGCTCGCCGCTCTGGCGGCGGTTGATGGCGGTGAAATAGATCCAGTTCAGGCGTGAGATCGCCACGCCATAGTGCCAGCCGAGCGCGCGCGCGCCGCCCTGGCGATTGCCCTCGGCCCACCGGGTCACACGCCGGAACGTCACCAGCTCCGCCTGGCGCCGCACGAAGGTGACCGACCGCATCAACAGATCCGGGCGGCCGGGAACCGCGAAGTAGGTGAAGTAGGTGCCGCCGGCGATGGCGGGGCAGGGGCCGCGCACCATGTTGGCGTAAAGCGTTTCATGTATCGGCGACAGACTGACAAATCGCTGCGCCTCGGCTTCCGGCGCGCGGTACAATTCATCCTCGTCGATGCGGAAATAATCGCAGATCAGCCTCGCCGTGGCCCTGTTGGGCAAGCTCTTGCCTTGCAGGTAGCGCTCGAACTGCGAGCGGTTCATGTTCAATCCGCGGCAGACGGCGCTCACCGACGCGTGGCCGCTGACCAGCCGTTTGAGATTCGCGGCAAGATTCCTGCGAATTGGCACGACACCGTCCCCCCGAAGACGTCCGGACCATTATTCAAGCAATTGCTGATATTGCGCCAATCTCGCACAACATCGCTCGGGCGCGAAAGGGGACCTTCGGCCAATATCGCTGCAAAAATCGCTGCTTGCGGGCCGACATGGAAAGGCCCGCCACCGACGCGACTCGTGACGGGCCTTCTGGAGTACGCCGGGCTTCTTACCGCCCGGCCATTTGCAAAACCTGCCGGCGCCGCGATCGTTCCATCACAACAGGAGGCCCGGCAACTCAGCCTGGCAACTCAGGGGAAACGGCTCTCGGGCCTTGCGGATCGTCGAAGTCGTCTCGCGCCAGGACGCGAGACCTCGCATATCCCTCAGGTTTCAGGCCTTCGATTCAGATACAAATCGAGGTGCAGATACCCGCGGTAACCGCCGACAGTTTCTCGCGCTTCAAGAGCGTCGGCTTGGCGTAGGTTTTCTTCATGGCCCTATCCCCTCGATTCAAGCGGCCTTGCACGGCGAAAGACAGGAAACCGCCGTGACCGTGGACAGTTTCTGGCGCTTCAGAAGTGTCGGCTTGGCATAGCTTTTCTTCATTTTCGTTCCCTTTGCCTAGGCTTGCCCGTCGAATCTGACGCAAAAGGAAGGGCGAAGTCAAAACGTTTCACCTCCAGGGAGCATGCATCGTCGATGTTTTAGCTCTTGCTGATGCCAAAATCACGCATAACAGACGCGAAAGCCGACAATCCCGGCGATTGTCTCGTGCCTGGCTGCCGGTCCCGGCATGGGGATAGGCCGGGACTAGTTCCTGTCGGACGGCTTCGAGCGCATCCTCGACACCGTCTCGCGCTCGGCGCGTTTGGAGCGCAGCGGCGGCAGGCCGCGGTCGATCAGGTCCATGTCTTCCAGCACCATGTCGCCCATGCGCTTGAAGGCGATGTCGAGGGCGCCGGCGCGGTGGGCGGAGCGCAGGAAGCCAGGGAGCGTGCGCACCGGATGGTCGCCCGCCAGCGGCTCTTCGGGAAAGACGTCGCTGGCGGCAAGGATGTGGCCGCTCTTCACCGCAGCCATCAAGGCGGGGAAATCGACGACGCCGGCACGGCTGAGCAGGATGAAGGCGGCGCCCTTGCGCATCCTGGCGAAAGCATCGGCGCCGAGAAATCCCTGGTTTTCGGAGGTGACCGAGGCAACGACGAAGACGAAGTCGCTTTGCGACAGCACCTCGTCCAGCGCAGCCGGCTCGACGCCATTTTCCCTCAGGATCGATGGCGGCAGCCAGGGGTCGAACACCTTGGTGCGGGTGCGGAAGCCCGACAGCAGGCGGTTGAGCGCGCGGCCGAGGTCGCCGAAGCCGATGATGCCGACATCGGCGCCCGAAAGCAGCCGCGCGGTCCGGTTGCCGTCGCCGCCCCACAGCTCCTGCCCCTGGCGGAAAGCGAGGTCGGCGTCGACGATGCCGCGGGCAAGGTTGAGCGCCATGGCCAGGCCCAGCTCCGCCACCGGCTCGGCGAAAACCAGGCCCGTCGTGACGACATGGATGCCGCGTGCGAACAGCGTTTCATAGGGCATGTTGTCGAGGAGATTGCTCTCGACGTTGAAGACACAGCGCAGCGCCCGCATCGCTTCAAGCGTCTGCGGCGAGATCGGCGGTTGGCCGACGATGTAGCGGGCCTCGGCCAGCACCCCGGCCGGCAGTCGCGCCACGCCGTCCGGCGTCGTCTCGACGATGCGGTAATGCGCCCTGAGCCGCGCCAGCTGCGGCGGCGTGAAGATCAGCTCGAGCGTGCGCGGCTCGGGCGCGCTGATGACCAGCGGCAAGGCGATGTCTGACATGGCAAGATCCTCCCGAAGCGGCTTGTGGCGCTTTCTCGGTCCTAAATCTATCCCGGACCAGCGGATTTAAAAGCACGGCAGACCGATTTACTCGGTGCAGGAACGTTTCGCTCAAAATCGCGACAGCCGTCCTGACGCAATTGACATTCGCGGCGAAGCCGGTCTTCTCTGCGCTATTCAACAAAGGGGGCAACAGCAAATGAAGAAATACGAGAAGCCAACCTGGCAAAAGCGCGAACGGCTTTCCGCCGTCACCGCGCTCGCTGGACCTTCAAATTTGCCGCCGCCGCAATGACTGAAACCGCCGGGCGAGCCTGAAGGCATTCGCCTGCCGAAACAAAGGCGCGATCGGTCGATCGCGCCTTTTGCTTTTGCGGCAAGAACACGCCGTCACCTGCGCCGCTTTGGCGGTGCGGGCTTCTGTTGCTCCTCGCTTGGCTCGGCGGACAGCCGCTGCTTGCGAAGGCGGGCGGTCTTTGCGTCGCGGGCCTGCCGCTCGGCGTCGAGGATAATCCGCGACTCGCGATCCGCTCTCTCAAGCTTTTGCTTGTCGACCAATCGGGCCACTTCGTTCTCCGCCGGCATGTCACATTCCCTGAAACCAACCGTGTGCGGCAAGGTTCCAGCGGATGCCAGCCGCGCGCGATCGCGTCAGGATTTTGCCTGGCCTGACCGCTTGGCGCGATGACCGGCCTGCCAGCGGGTCAGTTCGCGCTCGGCCTCGGATATGGTCACGCTCATCAAGCCGTCGAATTCGGCCATGGCTTCCATGTGCCCATGATCAATGATGGATTTGCGAAGAATGCGCATCGCCAGAATAGCATCCTGCAACGCGCGGTCGATATTCTTGACCATGACAGGATCTCCTGCGGGCATAACCTGTCGGCGCGCCGCTGGTTCCGACTGAACGGCGTTGGATCTGCTTTTTTCAGCGCTATGTCGTTGTGCTGGAGAAGCGCTCCGGCGCTTTCCTTCTGCTTCCTCCTCTCGCGGGGAGGGAGGACGGAAGAGGCGCTGTCCCCCGGATAGCACCAGGGAAGTGCCTTCGATGGCGATGAAGGGTGGGAAGCCCCTCAGGCCAGCCCCGGCTCGCGCCGCAATCCCAAATGGCGCACCTTGCGGCCAATGATCATCAGCCGGCGTGCCGTGTTGTTGCGCAGGCGCCGCGCGCGCCATTCCAGTCCGGTTTCGGTGGTGATCTGCTTGGCGTAGACGCTCACACGCATGCCGGTCTCGTCGGAGGCCACCTTGACCGGGTCGTCATAGAAGGTGGCGATCTTGTCGGCCGCCATGCCTGGTGTTTCGAGCCAGGCGGGGATGTGGACCGAGGAGAGGCGCTCGACGTCGACCATGACCCGCCCGATGCCGACGCCGGGTGTCGGGCATGTCGTACAGAACGCGTCGCCAATGAAGACGACCCCATCGCGGCGATGGCCCTGCGTCGTGGTCAGATTGACCTGCCGGACCTCGACGGGACTCGCGACAGCGAAGTTGCCGCATTGCGCCGATATTTCGGGCATCAACTCACAAAGCATCTTCTGCGGATCGGACCGGAAATCCCTCGTCCATTGGTCGGCCACGGTGTGATAGACGAACATGTTGGCCCGCATCTTGTCGCCGAGCGGAAAAACGGTGAGATAGGCAACGCGGTCCGCCGCCCGCTTGCCGTAGCAGGTGACGGCCGGGAAGGCGCATTCGTCCCGCGGAATGGCGAGGTCGAAGCCCATCGAGAGCGAATGCGCCTTCGACAGCTCGACGCGCTCGACGCCGATGGCGCGCCGCACCGCTTCGCTGTAACCGGTGGCCACCACCAGCAGGCGGGAATTGATGACCCTGCCGTCGGCCAGCACCAGGCGCTGCCGGTCCGGCCCGGTCGAGACCTCGGCGACCTTGCCGACCGTGATCGGCACTTCGCGCGGCAGCGCGTCGCGCAGGCCGTTGATCATCGAGCCGTAGGAAAACGTGTATTCCCACTTCTGCTCGCGGGCGAACAGCTGGCCCAGGCGAAAGACGTGGACGTCGGTCACCGAGGTGACGTGGCGCATGACCGTCTCTTCGAGATCGAGCCTCGCGAAGAGCCGCATCTGATCCATGCCGATCTTCTCGGCCCTGAACTCGTCGTGATGGACGCGGTGCGGGTCGATCAGCGCTACCTTGCGCCCGGACTTTCCCAGAACCATTGCCAGGGTCGTGCCCGCCATTCCGGCGCCAACGATCGCCACGTCGACTTCGGCCGGGACAGCCTCGACGGTGGTCATCTCGCTGCCCTTCATGCTCGTCATCTTCTGTCTCCACAATCTGTGGTGGAATATATCTTCCGGACCCTGATCAACCTCAAGCAACCAGCGCGGGTGGCTGGTAGCAACAAACGTTTAGGTTAACTACGGCCGCCTCTTCTGTTTCCAGCGCGGCGCGATCGCCGAGCCATCGATGAATTCCAGGCCGCCCGCCTCGTTGAGCGTGTGCAGCTTGCGTCCACTCCATAGCGCGCCAGGAGTTAAGATGGTCTCGACAAGCTGGTCCATGCCGTTCAAATCAAGGTGAGTGACGCGTGCGATGCCAAGGGCGCCGCCGTAGCTCCTGCGGCAGTCCTGCACCGGGCGCAGCAACTGGCCATCGCGTTCCACCATGCGTCCGGCCGGCCGCGCCGAGGCGATGTCGATCAGCACCGGATTTTTGGGATGCGGCGTCCAGGGACCGCGAAAGTCCGGCGCCGACCACAGATGCAGTTCATCGGAGAACGCGCCGCCACCGTCCCTCGCGGTGCCTTCACCGTCCCGGACGGTGGCGAACAGCCACCACATGCCGCCATGCTCGACCAGGGTGGCGTCGCTGGCGACGATATCGGACAGCAGCGTCGCCTCCTTCACCCATCCACCGGGGAAGGCGGTGGCGCGGTAGAGATCGACCGTGCGGTTGGCGCAGCTTTCGGGCACCATCCAGACCTCGCCGTCACGCTCGAAGACGAAGGGGTAGGACAGGTGGTAGGGCAGGTCGAGCACCGGCTCCGGGCGGCCGATCGGCCCCGACGGGCCGAACGGCACCGCCGAGATGATGGCGCGGCCCAGACGGTGGATATAATCCTCGACGAACAGGGTTACCTGTCCCTGGTAAAGGATCGGGAACGGATCGGCGTAGAAGCGGCTGCCGTCGTCGGGCAGCTCTTGCCAGCCCGATGCCGGATGGGCGCGCAGATCGAACAGGTCCCGCCCGTCCGTCTCGCGCCAGCCGACCTTCCAGTGCGGGGCGTTGTAGCAGAGATGGTAGATCTTCTGGACGATGCGCCGCGCCAGCGCCTTGCCCGCCCTGACGCCGAGCTTGCCGGCCGAGGGCAGCGACGGCGCAGGCCTGCCGTCCGCCGGCTCGGGCAGGACGGGCAGGGCGCCGCGTGCAGCCCCCGTCACCGCCGCCAGGATCAGGCTCGCGGTGCGCGCCAGCATGTCCTGGAAGGCGGCAAGCGCGATGCCGCCATATTCGGTTCCGAGCCGCCCTTCGGCGACGACGGCGCCGTTCTCCTCGATGCGGGCCAGCGGCGTCCGGCCATCGAGGATCGACGCCAAAAGGGCGGCTTCGCCGGCGGCGCCGTCATAGGTCACACGCCAGACGCGCGTTGCCTCCTGCCGCGCGTCGCCGCACAGGTCGAGCACGAGGTCCGGCGCGGCGCGCGGCTGGGTGCGGTATGGTGCCAGCGCCGACAGTGGCAGGCGCTTGGCCAACCCGTCGGCGGGCAAGCCATGGATGACCGTTTCAAGCTGGAACAGCGCGGCTATGCTGCCTGGGACGCCGCTTCCGCGCGGGCGTGCGTCGACGCTGACCTCGACATTGGCGAGCGCCGCCAGGCGCTGCAGCAGCAGCAGGTGAAAAGCACGGAGGCAGTCGCTGTCCAGGCGCAGGCTCACCTGCATGTCGCACCCCTAGAATTCTGATGGTCGGTAACTGGCCGGTGTTCGATTTCGGGCACGAGAGATGGGCAACGGTCGGACTGGAGACAGGTGGCGCTCCATTTCCATTCGTTTCCCGCTCGCTTGCGCCCTGTCAACACGGCCCGTGTCTTTGCTACGCAAACTCCGTGCCAGAAATCAGAAGAGCTCCCAACATAATTAACAGTGTTTTAACAGTTGGAGTAATAGCTAGGCTGAAGCCGCAATTTAATCTTTTGGGGCACACGGAGTGTTGTCGGAGCGACCTTTGCAATCATCCCTGCTCTCGTTGCCGCAACAACACGCTCCGGAGGTGATGCAATATGCGCCGGAGCCACCACCGGCCGCGTCCTATCCATCCTCGAGCGTCGAGCTGGGTGACCTGAAGCGCATATTGGTGCGCCGCCGCTTCCTGATCCTCGCCACCGCCGCGCTGCTGACCCTTGGGGCGCTGCTCTACGGACTGTTCACGCCGGCGCTCTACAGCTCCGTGGCGGAAATCATCGTCGATCCGCAAGACCTGCAGGTGGTCACCAACGACGTCAATCCGAGCCGGGTTCCGCCCGATGGCGGCATCACCATGGTGGAAAGCCAGGTTGCCGTCGTCCAGTCGAGCGGCGTGCTGCTCAGGGCTATTGCGGCAACCAACCTGACCGAGGATCCCGAATTCAACGGGCAGGGCGGATTGCTGAGCCATTTGCTCGGCGGCGTGCTGGGTTCGGGGTCGGCCGAGACCGACAAGACGGGCAAGACACTCGATGCGCTGCGCCGGCGGCTGGCGGTCAAGCGGGCCGACAAGGTGCTGGTCCTCGACGTGATCGTCACCGCCAAGAGCGCCGACAAGGCGGCGAAGCTCGCCAATGCCATCGCGCAGGCCTACCTCGCCGACCAGGCGAGCGCGCGCGCCAAGATGGCCACGGATGCTTCCGACTCCATCACCGCGCGGCTGGAAGAGCAGCGCAAGCGCGTCCAGCGGGCCGAGAATGCGGTCGAGGCCTACAAGTCCGCCAACAACATGGTGATGGCCGCGGGCAATCTGGTCAGCGACCAGGAACTGACCGAGATCAACACGCAGCTCGCGGCCGCGCAAAGCCGCACCGCGACGCTGAAGGCGCAGGTCGACCAGTTGCGCCGGTCCGGCGGCGCACCGGACGCGACCTCGGAGGCGATGCGCTCGGCGGTGATTTCGAGCCTGCGGGCGCAGGAGGCGACGCTTGTCGACCAGGTCTCGCAACTCGGCACGGAACTCGGGCCGCGCCATCCCTCGATGATGGCGGCCCAGCAGCAGCTACGCGACACGCGCCAGCTCATCGCGCGCGAACTCGGCCGCATCGTCGCCGCCGCCGAAACCGACTATGAGCGGGCACTGGCCAACCAGCAGGCGCTGGAGGCCAAGGTCGCGGGCATGAAGAGCAAGTCGCTCGACACCGACCAGGCCTCGGTCAAGCTGCGCGAATTGCAGCGCGATCTCGAGGCGGTGCGCTCCGTTTACGCAACCTATCTGCAACGGGCGCAGGAAACGCGCGAGCAGGTCAATGTCGACAGCACCAATGCGCGCATCATCTCCGACGCCATGCCGGCGCTGAAGAAGAGCTGGCCGCCGCTGTTGCTGCTGGTATTCGGCGCGTTCTTCGGCGGTCTGGGGCTGGGTACCGGCCTCGCTCTGATCGCGGAATATTCATCGCCGACGGTGCTTTCCAGCGCGCAGATGCAATCGGCCATCGACGCGCCCGTGGTGGGCGTGCTGCCGGCAAGATCGGCGCGCCGCGGCTGGTGGCCTTTCGGCGGCACCACCACGCCGGCCGGACAGAAGATGGACGCCGTCGCCGGGCTGGCGCTGAGACGCCTGTTCTCTTCCAGCCGGCGTCCGCCGGACTGGCCGCTGGTGCCATCCGTCCTGCTGACGTCAGCGCCAGAGGACGCCGCGCAGCGGGGCCGGGTGGCGCGCCTGCTGGCCAACGCGGCGGCCGCCAGGGGCAGCCGTGTCCTGTTCATCGACACCAACAGTGCCGGCGGCGGCCAGAAGGAGCCGCAGCCCGGCCTGCTCGACGTGCTGCGCGGCGAATATGCCTTCGAGGCGCTGAGCCAGTACGCGCCCGGCAGCAACGTGGCGGTGCTGGGCAAGGGCCGGCCAAAGGCTGCCTTCTCCGAGGCGCAGGGCGTCTATTTCACGCAGCACATGCTGGCCCAGGCGAGCCGCAATTTCGAACTCGTCATCGTCGACGGCGGCGCGCTGGCCGACAATCTCAACGCCTCGCCGCTGGTTGCCATGGTCGACGAGATCGTGCTTGTCGCCACGCTCAACGCGACGCCGATGCGCGATGTCACGGCGGCTTCGCAGGCCATTTCCGTCATGGGGCGGTTGCCGACCGGCGCCTTGCTGGTCGACGAGGCGGCCTGACATGGCTGCCATGCGGGGTGCCGCCCGGTCCGCCACCCCAGCCGGCTGGGCCGGCCAGGGTCAAGTCGCGGCCACTCGCCCCGCCGGCAACTCGCTCGACTGGGTGACCGGCTACGGCCTGGTCGCGGTTGTCGCGTTGCTATTCAGCATCTCGGGCGGCATGCTGTGGCTGGTGGGCTACAATTACGACGGCCTGACCGGCAATCCGGCGACCAAGATCCATCCCTCGACCTATCTGCTCGTGCTGATGTTTGCCTGGCGCGCCTGCACCTTCGGCAACCCGGTCGGCTACACGCTGGCCATAGCCGACAGGCGGCCGGCGAGCGCGCTGCTGGCCGTCATGTCGATCATGCTGCTGGTCGTTGTCATCGTCAGGCAGCGCCCCGGCATGGCCGGCATGATCGACACTTTCGTGGCGCCGGCGCTGCTGGTGATGATGCTGGCCGAGGACGACGAAAGGACGTTCGCCCGGATGCGGACCGTCGTTCACGCGGTCATGACCGCGAACGCGCTGCTGGCGCTGTTCGAGTTCGCCACCAAGACGCTGGTCTTTCCCTACCGGCTCGACGGCGAGGTGTTCATGAACGACCTGCGCTCGACGGCGCTTCAGGGCCATCCGCTGTCCAACGCCACGATCACCGCGATCTACGTGCTGGCGCTGCTTTCGGGCTCGCGATCGCTGTCCATGCCGATGCGGCTCGGGCTGGTCGGCCTGCAATGCTCGGCGCTGGTCGTGTTCGGCGGGCGCTCGGCGATGGTGACGACGATCGCGCTCGGCGGCATCTACCTGCTTTTCAGCGGCGTCGTCTATCTGCGGCGAGGACGCATCAGCCTGCCGGGTGCCGCCCTCGCGGTCGTGCTCTGCTCGCTGCTGCCGGTCGTGCTCGCCATGCTGTTCTCCTACGGTTTCTTCGACGCGCTGCTGGAACGCTTCGTGTCGGACAGCGGCAGCGCCAATGCCCGCGTCGAAATGTTCGAGCTGTTCAAGCATTTCGAACTGCGCGACCTGATCGTGGGGCCCGATATCGATCTCATCGAAAGCCTGCGCCGTATCAACGGCCTCGAACAGGGCATCGAGAACCCGATCATCCGCCTGGTGCTCTATCAGGGCGCCTTCTTCACCTTGCTGTTGTTTCTCGGCTTCGTACTGTTCATGCACGAAGTGGCGCGCCGCTGCCATCCCGGCATCTGGCTGACGATGCTGGGCTGGCTGATCCTGCTCAACACCTCCGAAAGCCTGGCGTCCAAGACGACGCTGATGACCAAGTTCGTGGTAATCGCGCTGGTGCTGTACCGGCCGGCAAGGGCGATGGGGCGAGGAGTACAACGGTTGCAAGGGTAGCGCTCTACGGCGCCCCCCTCTGCCCTGCCGGGCATCTCCCCCACGAGGGGGGAGATTGGCGGCTTCTACGCTGGCTCTCTCTTGCAGCATAGGCGATTGGCGAAGGCGGACGTGCCTCCGATCTCCCCCCTCGTGGGGGAGATGTCCGGAAGGACAGAGGGGGGCGTGAAGGAACTCGACGATTGCCCGTGTGGGACGGCAACCTACCCCGCCATCCTCAACCCCAGCGCATCCACCATCGCCGGGTCGAGCGCGCGCGTCGTGTCGTCCATCATGCCCATGCCGTCGAAGAGGTCCCAGAAGGCCCAGGGGAAGCCTGATGCCTCGGCGCTCTGCCTGACATCGGCGATGTAGCGGGCACGGTCGGGGTTGGGGGCGGCGACGTATCGGGCGTCGGTGCGCAGCGCGCCGAATTCGCCCATGATGACTCGGCCAGGCGCGATGCCGTGGCTGTCGGCCCAGTCGCGCGCCTGGCCGATATATTTGTCGATGAACCAGCGGTCGGGCCTGGCGTCGAAATAGACCTTCAGCACGCGTTCGGTTTCGACATAGGCGGCCTGCTTGTCCGCTTCGGAGGTGTCGATGTCATCAGCCATGCGCGCCCTGACGGAGGCCAGCGTCTGTTCGAGCGAACCGGCGGAAGCCGGCCATGGCACGTTGTTCAGCGCGCGGTAGACGGGCTCGCGCATCCAGGGCGCGCCCTGGTGGCTGAACAGATAGGGTTCGTAGAAGTGGAAGGTGAACAGGATCGGCTCGAAGGCCGCCAGCGGTTCCGGGTCGAGCGCGGCGAGCCCGCTCACCATCGAGCCGCAGCCGCCGGTGACGACCAGCGGCAAGGCCGACGACGATGCCCTGGCAGCCGTCAAAAGGGCCGCCTGGACGTTCGACCAGACATTGGAAGAGCAGGATTGCGGCGGCTCGTTGACCGGTTCCAGCGCCACCATGCCCTGTGCGAAGCGCTGCAGCCTGCCGGCAAGCGTGCCGACCAGCGCGCGATAGGCTGCGAATTCGGGGGCGGCGGTGCTGGAGACCATGCGGTCGGGATTCCAGTAATGGGTGGCGCCGTTGGCCTGCACGTTGACGATGATGCCGAGGTCGGCATCGAGGGCGGCCGCGACGGCATCGTCCAGCATCGCCATCAATTTCGCGCGCGTGGCGGCGTCGGCGGCGAGGAAGGGGCCGGGATCGACCGGCAGGCGGATGAAATCGAGCCCGGTCCGGCGCAGCCGGCGAAGGTCGTCCGGTGTCGGCACCGGCCGCTGCGACTGGAAGGGCGGCCAGGCATAGTCGGTGCGCGGCGCGGGAAACTCGCGCGTCAGTGCGAACCAGGGCCAGGCATTGACGCCGCGGCGAAAGCGCCATTCGCCAGTGGCGGCCAAAGCGGGTGGCGCGAAAGAAAGCGCCGCCGTGGCGGGCGCCAGCGCCGTCGACAGCGCGGTCCTCAGCAGCCGCCGTCGCGACCAACCCGTCATACGGCGCCGGGCGAGGGGCGATCGACCGGCATGGCGCCGGCGGCGGTCACGCCCAGAAGCCGGTAGGCTTCGGTTTCATAGGCAAGCAGGACATCGTCCCAGCGGAAGACTTCGTTGGCGCGAGCCCTGGCGGCCGCGCCGCAGGTCCTGACCAGGGCGTCATCCTCCATCGCCTGCCGCATCCGCTCGGCGCAGCTGCGCGCATCGGTGAAATAGATGGCGGCCGCGCCCGCGGTCCATCTGTTGTAGGGGTTGTCGTGGGCGATCACCATGTTGCCGGCGGCCAGCGCCTCGACCAGCGACGGGTTGGTGCCGCCGACGGTGTGGCCATGCAGATAGGCGCGCGCGTGAAAACGCAGCGCCTTCACCGCCGCCTGGTCGTAAATGGCGCCGGGCAGCACGACCGAGGCGTTGGCTGCCTCGCGGACGGCGACATGATAGGGAATTTCAGGGGAGAGCGTGCCCAGAACCACCAGCTTCATGTCGCGCTTCTGGCTGCAGAACGCCTCGACGATGGGCAGGATGTTGTTGTCGGGCTCGATGCGCGCGATCGAGATAAGGTATTTGCCGGGCTCGAGGCCGAGCGCGCGCACCGGCGCCTCCGGCGCCGCTGTCACCGGGTCGGCGCCATAGGTGATGGTGGCTATGGCGTTGCGCGGCCGGCGCGTCGCCAGGTGATCCGCGATCACCGGATGGTCGGCGACCAGACGGTGCGAGGCCCAGGCGCCGATCCACTCGTTGAGCCAGAACCATGTGCGCGCCGCCACACCCCATTTGGGCCGGCGCCACTCGATGCCGTCCATGTTGGTGATGATCTTGCGCCGCATCAGCCTCAGCCAGGTCAGGAAGACAGCGCCATTATAGCCGAGCACCAGGCAGACGCCGGGCCGGCGGGCGGCGTCGAGCACGCATTGCCAGTCGAACTCCAGCGTCGCGCGCGGGCCTTTCGAGGCGACCTGGACATGGATCAGATCGATGCCTTTCCAGGTGTCGACGCGCACTCTCCGGTCGACCCGCTCGACCTCCTCCTGGCAGTAGACGCCGACCTTCCAGCCGCGCCCGGCAAGAAACAGCGCCAGCTTCTCGGCGAAGGTCTCAAAGCCGCCATGGGCCGCGGGAATGCCGCGCGTCCCAAGGATCAGGATGGTGGGCGTCTCCGGTCTCATAGTGGCGCTTTCAAGTCCGCTCGATCCGCAATGCGAGGCTCTCCTAATCTCGAAACCTTGGCCGAGCGATATTCATGCCAGACTCGGGGTTGGCGCCATTATCGCACCGGGTTGTAAAATATTTCTTCCGGCCGCCGGGGTTGTTTCACTATCGGTCAACCTTCCATGCGTATGTATCGAAACGAGGCATTGCCGGGACCTGGCGGCCGGAAGACGGTCAAACCAGGCCCGGCACGATCCTTGCTCGTGGACTTCTGCGCGCCAGAATCGGCGGAGGGCGTGCAGCATTGGAGTGGTGATCCGGATCTCATCCGTTTCATGGCAACCAGTGGAGTCCAAAGGGGTGTTGGACTTGAAGTTCCTGTCGCTGATGCCGTCAGGCGGCGGAATCGTACACCACCCCTGACAGAAAGATGCATGTGAAGATGCGGATTGCCTGCATCCATCAGGGCTATGAACTCTATGGCTCCGACCGCAGCTTCGCGGAGAGCGTGGCCGCGCTGCGCGCCGCGTTTCCGTCAGCCGACATCGAAGTGGTCCTGCCGCGCGGCGGACCGATCGTGCAGATCCTCGAACCGCATGCGACCCGGATCGTCTTCGAGCCGCTCTGGGTGCTGAGGCGCCAGGCCATTGCGCGCCTTGCCACCATCGAGATGGCGCGGCTGCCGGTCGCGGTGCTGAGGGCCTGGCGGCGGCTCAGGGATTGCGATCTCACCTATGTCAACACCTCGATCGTGGCCGACTACGCGCTGGCCGCCCGCCTTCTGCCCGATAAGGCCGTGCTGCACATCCATGAAATTCCCGAAGGCGCCATGCGCAGGATCCTTGTCGGCCTGATGCATTGGAGCCGTGCCGATCTCATCTTCAACTCGCGCGCCACCCGCGCCGCGTTCGGCGAGCCCCGATCCGCGCGCTCCCATGTGGTCTATAACGGCGTTGCCGGCCCGCCGGCGGCCGAAGCGATGACCTATGACGGCAAGCGTCCGCTCAAGGTGCTGCTGCTTGGCCGCATCAACAGGATCAAGGGCCAGGAAGTGCTTCTGGAGGCGATCGCCTCGCTGCCGGCGGACCTCAGGTCGAGGGTCGAGGTGCGCCTGGTCGGCGGCGCCTTCGAAAGCGTCGAGCGCGAGCGCGCGCTGGCCGAACTGGTCGACGGCATGGGGCTCAGCGGACGCGTCAGCGTGCTGCCCTTCATTCCCGACCCGTCCGAGCATTATCGCTGGGCCGATATCGTCACCGTGCCGTCGCGGCGTCCCGAATCGCTCGGCCGCGTCGCCATCGAAGCGATGGCCCATGGCCGGCCGCCGCTGGTGTCGGCGATCGGCGGGCTGGTCGAGGTGGTCGCCGACGGCGAAACCGGCTGGCATGTTCCGCCCGGCGATGCCGCCGCGCTCGCCGGCAAACTCGAGGAAATCATCCTGCGGCCCGAGGCCTGGCGCTCCTTTGTCGCCGCGGGGCGGGCGCGCTACGAGGCGGTCTTCAGTGAGCCGGTCGCCGCGGCGGCGATCGCGGCCATAGCCACGGACAAGCTGAAGGCAACCATCGCCAAGCCGAGCCGGACGGCAACCGCGCGCCAGGCGGAGACACGGCCGTGAAACTGCCTGGCCACCTGGTGCGGCGCCTGGTGCTGATGATCGGCGGCGAGGCGATGCAGAGCGGCTTCCACTTTGCCCTCAACATCGCGCTGCTGCACATGCTGTCGGCGCAAGGCTACGGTCTCTTCGCCATCGGCATGGTGATGGGCGGCGTCGGCCTGTCCTACATCAGGTCGCTCACCGCCGTTCCCGCCTCGATCTGGATGGGCAAGAGCACCAACAGCGCCGGCGTCAACGCCTATGACGTGGCCTTCGGGACGGCGGCGCTGGTCGTTGCGCTGCTGATGGCCGTCGGCACGGCGGTGGTGATGCGCCTTTTGGGCGATCCCAGCGGAATTGCCGCCGGCTGCTTCGTCGGGGCATGGTCGCTGCGCAGCCACATGCGCACGGCCTTCTTCGCGCGCCGCCAGCAGGTGATCGTCTCCATCAGCGATGCCGCCTTCACGATCGCCGGCACCGTCATGGCCGGCCTGGCGATCTGGATGGCCAGGGACATGCTGCAGACCGTGTTCTACGCGCTTGCGGCGGCCAATCTGTTCGGCATCTTCGTCCTGGTCCGGCTGGCGCGGCGCACGATGCGCATCAGCTTCCGCATGCCGACGCGGCGGCGCTATGCAAGGCTCTGGGCCCAGCTCTGCTGGTCGGCATTCAGCGCCACCACCACCAACATCCAGGGCCAATGCCTGGCGCTTCTGGTCGCCGGCATTGCCGGGCCGGCCGCCTATGCGCCGCTGGCGGCGGTAATCGTGCTGTTCGCGCCGCTGCGCATCATCAGCCTCGCCTTCGTGAATATGACGCAGCCGGAACTCGCCAAGCTGATGCGCAACAACGAGACGCGCCGTGTCTGGGCGCAGGCAAAGCTGTGGGCGGTCGTCATGGGGCTCGGTGCGGTGGCCTATGGGTGCGCCATCCTGTTCGTCCTGCCGATGATAAAATCGCAGGCTCTCCAGAATGCGTCGGTGGAGTTCATCGGGCTCTTCGTGATCGCGAATTTCATCCCGATCATGCTCTACATCATGCCCCGCATCGTGCTCGAGATCATGGGCGACTTCCGCATCGTCGCGTTCATCACCCTGGGCGGCGCCATCGTCGGGCTGGCGTTGATCGCGATCCTGCTGGCGGTCGCGTCTCCGCCCTGGTCGCTGGCTGGTTCCGCGATCTCCGAAATCTTCGTGCTCGTGGCATCGTGGTATTTCGTGCATCACCGCATGTGGAACATCGAACATCCGGACCAGCAGCGCGACAGCCGGCTGGGCTCGTGGCGGCGGGCGGTTTCGTTCGCCGCGGCAAGACGGTAGGAGAGGCACGTGTCAGACCAGGCAGTGCAAATTGCCGCGATGACCGACCTGCCCGACGGGGAGGTTCCACACCCCGCCGCCATCGCCGCCAACGACGCCTATACGGCGAAACTGCACACCAGCCTCGAGACGGCCAGGCCGCTCTGGCTGCGCCTCCAGGCGCAGGGCGTGTGCACCGGCCACCAGAATTTCGCCTGGGCGGAAGGGATCGTCGCGCGGCTGCTGCCGGAAAGTGCTGAACTCCTCATCGTCGAGGTGGGCGACGCCGCGACGGGCGAACCCAGAATGCTGGTGCCGCTGATGCGGCGCAGGGCGTTCCACCATTGGGTGGTGGAATGGTTGAGCTGTGGCGTCTGCGACTATGCGGCGCCGCTGCTGGCCGATGCCAGCCCGTGGACCAGGCAATCCGCGCAGGCCGCGTGGGCGGCGGTGCGCTCGGCGCTGCCGCCGTCGGACCGCGTCCACATCGTGGGAATTCCGCGACAGATCCACGGCGTCGCCAATCCGCTGGCCATGCTCCCGGCCACGCGCGATTCCATGCTGACCACGTTCGGCCTCGCCATCGACGGCGACCCGCAAACAGTCCTCAAGCGTCTTTGCAGGCCGTCCTTCGTCAAGGAATTCGGCAAGGACTGGCGTCGTATCGAACGGCTTGGCGGCGTGGAGCTGGTCGAGGCCGGCGCGCCGGCCGAGGTCGAGCGCATCTTCGGTGAACTGGTTCGGATGCGGCTCGACCGCTTTCGCGAGCTTGGCCGCTTCGACTTGCTGACGCAGGAGAAGATCGTCGATTTCTACCGGAACGCGGCCATTCAGGGCCTGTTGGACGGTTCCGTGCGGCTTTTCGGGCTGCTCGTCGGCGAGGCCCTGATCGCGGTTCAATATCTCCTGGTTCATCAAGGGACTGTTCATGCTCTGCTGATAGCAATGGACCAAGGCGTCGTGCCCAATGTCTCGCCGGGGCTTGCAATCATGGGCAGGTTGATCGGCTGGGCGCGCGAACAGGGCTTTGGGTATTTCGACCTGTCCGTCGGCAACCAGAGCTACAAGGAACATATGGGCGCCAAGGGTTCGGTATTGGTCGAACTCCGCCATGGGTTCACGATGCGGGGCAGGGTGGCCAATGCCGCCATCGAGTTCCGCAGGCGGGCCGAGGCTTTCGTGCGCTCCAACCCAAGGCTGCTCAAAGCGGTCCAGGGAACGATGCGGGGTTTGCGGCGCTTGCGTGGTTGATGCCGGGGCGGGCCAGAACGGATAGGAGAAGCATGTGGCAAGCCAGGCAGTGCAGCCGGCCGCGGCGGCGGATGCACCGGTACAACCAGTTTCCCCGATCAGAGCCGGCATTGACGTCGGTGCGCACTATACGGCGCGGCTGCACACCAGCTTCGACACCATAAGGCAGCTCTGGCAGCGCCTCGAGGAAACCGGCCTGTGCACCGGCCACCAGGGCCTTGCCTGGGTGGAGGGAATCGCCGGCCGGCTGATGCCCAAAAGCGCCGATCTGCTCGTCGTCGAGGTCAACGACGCCGCCACGGGCGCGCCTGTCATGCTGCTGCCGCTGATGCGGCGCCGGGCGCTCGGCCACTATGTGATCGAATGGCTGAGCTGCGGCGTGTGCGATTATTCGGCGCCGCTGCTGGCCGATGCCAGGCATTGGACCACGCAAAGCGCCGACGCTGCCTGGGCCGCGGTCCGCGCCGTGCTGCCGCCGGCCGACCGCATCCACGTGGCGGGAATCCCGCGCCAGATCCACGGCGTCGCCAACCCGCTGGCGCTGCTTTCGGCGGCGCGCGACTCCATCCAGATCGCCTCGGGCCTGGTCATGGATGGCGAGCCGGAAACGCTGATCAAGCGTATCTGCAAAAAGTCCTTCACCAAGCATTTCTACAAGCACTGCCGCCGCTTCGAACAGCTCGGCGGCCTCGCACTGGTCGAAGCCGAGACGCCTGACATGATCGAGGAGCAGTTCGGCACACTGCTGGACCTCAGGCTCAACCGCTTTCGCGAGCTCGGCCGCTTCGACCTCCTGACGCAGGCGCCGATCGTCGAGTTCTACCGCAATGCCGCCCTGCAGGGGCTTTCCGACGGCTCGGTGCGGCTGTTCGGGCTGCGCGTCGGTCAAGCTTATCTCGCCGTGATCTACGTGCTGGTCATGAAGGGCACCTTGCACGCCCTGCTGCTCGGGATCGACCAGGAGGCGGTGCCCAACGTCTCGCCGGGCCTGACCACGATCGGCAAGCTGATGATATGGGGGCGGGGGCAAGGGCTCGGCTATTTCGACCTTTCGGTCGGCAGCCAGGGATACAAGCAGCATATCGGCGCGGCGAGCTCGGTGCTGGCCGAATTGTGCGAGCCGATGACGCTGAAGGGCAGGGGTTCGACCGCCTATATCAGGCTGCGCGGCAAGACCGAGCTTTTCGTGCGCTCCAACCCGCCGCTTTACAAGGCCGTGCAGGGCGTGATGCGCCGTTTGCGGCGGTTGAAGACCTGAAGGGCGCCCGCGAAATTGACAGGGCCGCGCGTCTCCGCCATCCTTGGGGCCAGTCGCCGGGCGGCCAAGAGCGGCCGAGTTCCGTGTCAGGCGACCGAGGGCGAAGCGCATGTCCACTGCCGTGAACAGCCAGAACTCCAAGCGCGCCGCGGTGCGCAAGGCACTCGACCGCCACAAGGTCTACATCACTGCGCAGAGTTTCTCGGGCGGCACCTACAGCGCGCGCGTGCTGGTCGACGGCGAGGCCTATTGGGTCGACGAATTCCGCTTGAGCCAGTTGCAGCAGGGGCTGTCGCCGGCCGAGCTTGAGCTGACGCCGGCGATTGACGATTGAGACGCTTGTTTGCTGTTGCCACGCGCTTCGATCTCTGACCGATGGCCAGCCCTCCCAAGCTCAAGACCTACCGCGCCAAGCGCGAATTCTCCAAGACGCCCGAACCCGCCGGCGGCCTGATCGTCGGCGACGGCAATCGCTTCGTCGTCCACAAGCACCACGCCACGGCGGATCATTACGATCTGCGCCTGCAGGTCGGCGATGTCCTGAAAAGCTGGGCGGTGCCGCGTGGGCCTTCGCTCAACCCGGCCGACAAAAGACTGGCGGTGGAGACCGAGGACCATCCGCTCGAATATATCGATTTCGAGGGCGTCATCCCCGAGGGCGAATATGGCGGCGGGCCGATGATCGTCTGGGATACCGGCAGCTGGGCGCCGATGGACGATGTCGACAAAAGCCTGCGCACCGGCGCCTTCAAGTTCCGGCTGGCCGGCGAAAAGCTCAATGGCGGCTGGATGCTGACCCGGCTGAAGCCCAAGCCCGGCGAGGACGAGAACAAGAAGAACTGGCTCTTGTTCAAGGAGCGCGACCTCGCCGCCGACACGGCGTTGGACATTCTCGAAGCGCGGCCGGACAGCGTCAAATCCGGATTGCGCATCGAGGAGTTGGTGGCACCGCCGAAGCCGGTCGCGAAGTCCGCGCCAAAGCCTGGTTCGCTGAAGCCGGGCGAGCTGCCCGGCGCGGCCAAGGCGCCGGCGCTCAGCCGTATCGAGCCGCAACTGGCGACCCAGGTGCCGAAGCCGCCGGGCGGCGAAAGCCCTGCCGAGAATACGAACGAGCTGTGGCTGCACGAGATCAAATTCGACGGCTACCGCACCATGGCGCATGTCGCCAATGGGGAGGTGCGGTTGATCACCCGTGGCGGCATCGACTGGACGAAGCGCTATGGCGACCTGGCCGGTGCGTTCGCCAAGCTGCCGTGCCGCGAGGCGATCATCGACGGCGAGATCGTCGTGCTCGACGCCAAGGGCATTTCCCGCTTCGCGCTGCTGCAGGACGCGCTGGCAAGTGGCGCCGGCAGCAAGCTGCATTTCTATGCCTTCGATCTGCTGCATCTGGATGGCTGGGACCTGATGAAAGTGCCGCTCATCCGGCGCAAGGCGCTGCTGGCCGAACTGCTTGGCGGGCTCGGCGCCAATTCCGCCATCCAGTTTTCCGACCATGTCGAGGGTTCGGGGCAGGGGCTTTTTGATCAAGCTTCGGATATGGGGCTGGAAGGCGTCGTCTCAAAACGAGCGACCGCCATCTACCAGAGCGGCCGCACCAAGAGCTGGACCAAGACCAAGGCGCTGAAGAGCGAAGACTTCGTCATTGCCGGCTACACCGTCTCCGACGCGGCGGAAGGGCTGGCAGCCCTTGGCATGGCCGAATGGGAGGATGGCGAACTGCACTATCGCGGCAAGGTCGGCACCGGCTTCGACCGCGCGACGGCCGCCGATCTCCTGGCGCGGCTGGAGCCGCTGACATCAGGCGCCTCGGTGCCCGAAGGGGTGCCGCGCGAAATCATGCGCGAGATGCACTGGGTGAAACCGTTGTTCTCGGCGCGCGTCCACTATGCCAACCGCACGGCGGACAATGCGCTGCGCCATGGCGTGTTTCGCGGCCTCAGGGATGTCGGCCTGTCGACGCCGGTGTCGACCAAGCGCAAGCGCCTGATCTCGGAGGCCGATCTGGCGACCATCTGGGTGACCAATCCGACGCGGCGTCTGTTCGGCAAGACCGGCCCGACCAAGCTCGACATCGCCGTCTATTACGCGCTGGTCGGCGATTTCATGCTGCCGCACATCCTTGGCCGCCCGGTGTCGCTGGTGCGCTGCCCGACCGGCCTGCCCAAGGACTGCTTCTTCCAGCGCCACGCCTTCACCGGCATGCCGCCTTCGGTGGTGACGTTCCAGGCGACCAATTCCGAGGGAGAGACCAAGTCCTATCTCTCGGTCGAGGGCGCGAAAGGCTATCTGGCGCTGGCGCAGTTCGGTGTCGTCGAATTCCACACCTGGGGCACGCACCGCACCAGCCTCGACAAGCCCGACCAGATCGTCTTCGACCTCGATCCGGGCGAGGGGATTTCCTGGCGCGAGGTGGTCGAGGCCGCCGTCCACATCAAGAGCGAGCTGGAGGGGCTGGGGCTGGTGCCCTTTGCCAAGACCTCCGGCGGCAGCGGCATCCACATCACCGTGCCGGTGACGGGCAAGCAGAACTGGAAGAAGCTGCACCAGGCAACCAGCGCCATATCAACGCATCTGGCGGCGACCGCGCCCGACACCTTCACCACCACCATGGGCAAGGAAAACCGCAAGCGGCGCATCTTCATCGACTATCACCGCAACGCGCGCGGCCACACCTCGGCGGCGCCATACTCGCTGCGGGCGCGCACCAACCTGCCGGCCTCGACGCCGGTGAGCTGGAGCGACCTGGAGGCGATCGACGCACCGCAGGATTTGAATTATGCCTCGCTGCCGGGGTTGCTGGAGACATCGGGCGATCCGTGGGCGGATATCGATGAGTTTGCGAGGGATTTGCCGGTGTTTGGCCATGTGTAAGCCGGAAGCGTCGGCGCAATCCCTACACTTCGTCATCCTAGGGCGAAGCAAGGAGCGAAGCGACGCGCGCAGACCCTAGGATCCATGCCGTGACATCAGTCATAAGATACAGCCGTTCGGAGTGTTCATTGGCAATATCGCAAGGTGATATCGCAGTATGACCGGCTACGTCTATATGACCGCGAGCCAGAAAGGCGACACCATCTACATAGGGGTTACCAACGACTTGGGTCGCCGAATGCCTGAGCACAAGGAAGGCAAAGGCTCACGTTTCACAAGCCGATACGGCGTGCAACGACTAGTCTGGTACGAGGAGCACTTCGACATTACTGATGCCATCCAACGCGAGAAATCGTTGAAGCGCTGGCCACGCCAATGGAAGGTTGAATTGATCGAGAAGGCCAATCCGGAATGGTTCGAGCTATTTCGCGGGACGGGTTGGTGAGTATTCTGCGCCGTTGCGAAGCTCAAGCGTCGCGGCATGGATCCTAGGGTCTTCGCGACGTCGCTTCGCGACTGCTCCGCCCTAGGATGACGAAGCACCAAGTCCTCTCAGTTCCATCTCCATCGACGGTTCCGACAATTTGAATTATTCTCTTCCCGTGACCCAAAACGCGCCGGAAGGTTTCGTCAGGGATTTGCCGGTATTGTGCGGGGTCGGTGTAGGATTTCCTCGGCGTCGATCGTCCTTCGGACGAAAAGCGCTGCAGAGAGCATGATCCCCAAAAGTGGGAAACCGGTTTTCGGATAAGATCATGCTCAAGCTAAAATGTCAGCGCATGGCCGCGTAGGAGTTCATCATGGCGCCCAGGGCAAGTTGGAAGGGTTACCTCAAGCTCAGTCTCGTCAGCTGTCCGGTGCGGCTATATCCCGCCACCAGCGCCAGCGAACGCATCTCGTTCAATCAGCTGCACAAGAAGACCCACAACCGCATCAACATGAAGCCGGTCGATCCCGAGCTGGGGCTCGTCGAGCGCGCGGATCTGGTCAAGGGCTACGAGTACGAGGACAAGCAGTACATCATCATCGATGACACCGACCTCGACGCGGTGCGCATCGAATCCAACCATACGATGAACATCGAGGCCTTCGTCGACGAGGACGAGGTCGACGTCATCTACCAGGACGCGCCCTATTACATGGCGCCGGACGGGGCCATGGCGGAAGAGACGTTCGCGGTGCTGCGCGAGGCCATGCGCAAATCCGGCAAGCTCGCCATCGCCAGGCTGGTGCTGTCCAGCCGCGAGCGCGTGGTGACGATCGGCGCGCGCGAGAACGGCATGTTCGTGTGCACGTTGAGGAACCCGAACGAAGTGCGCGGCACGGCTGAATATTTCGGCAACATCCCGGCCGGCAAGCCTGACCCGGAAATGCTGCAGCTTGCCGAAGCGCTGATCAAGCAGAAGGAAACCACCTTCGATCCGAAGAATTACGAGGACCGCTACGAGGTCGCGCTCATGACGATGATCCGCGAGAAGCTGAAGGGCCACAAGCCGATCATCGCAGCGGCACCGGAACGCGGCAATGTCATCAACCTGATGGATGCGCTGAAGGCCAGCCTGTCGCAGTCGAAGCCGCCGGCCAAGTCGAAGAGCAAGGCCGACGAGGTCGCCAAGCCCGCCGCCAAGAAGGCGGCCGCGGGCGGCGCTGCTCCTGAAAATCCGCTCAAGGCCAACCTGCTCAAGGCGGTCGGCAAGAGCAAGAAATGACGGCACCGGCCGTTGCGGGCGCTGTCTTCGGCACGATCGGCGCGCTGGCGGCGTTTCCGCTCAGGCTCGCCGCGCGCGAGGTGGAGCGCCAGCACGGCCAGCTCAGGCGCGGCGTCACCCGGCGTACCACGCATGTCGTGTTCGGACGGGCCTTGTTGGCCAAGGCAGGGCTGACGAAAAACGGCGATGCCGAGGTTGAGCGCCGCGTCGTCGCCGAGCGCGCGGCCGGGCGCATGCTTCTCAGCGAGAACGGTTTCCTGCGACTGCTCGGGCTGATGAAGGCGCCCGAGGCGTCTTCGCTGTCGCGCCAATCGCTGATCGACCAGTCGAGGCTGTCCGGCGCCGATCTCGACCGGCTCAGCCTGTTCGATGCCTTCGAGCATGATGGCGAGCCCTATTCCTTCCGCGATCTGATCCTGGCGCGCAAATATGCCGGGCTGGTCGCCGGCGGCGCGACCTGGGGCGCGATCGCGCGCTCGGTGCACCGCTCCGGCCCGGTCGCCTCGCTCACCGCCAAGTCGCTCAATGTCGGCTCGCAGCATGGGCGCGCGGACGCGATCTATCTCGAAGGCGGCCAGAGCGAGCTCGACGGCCAGTTGCTGTTCGATCTGGGTGCCGCCACACGAGGCGACGACACGCTGGAAGACCTGTTCACTGAGGCGGAAGCGGCGGAGGAGGGCGGCGACCACGATGGCGCCGCCGCACTTTACCAGCGCTGCCTTGCCATCGATCCAACCGACGCCATCGCCGCCTTCAACCGCGCCAATTGTTTGCGCGGGTCCGGGCGCGCGGCTGAAGCCGCGCACGATTATGCCAGGGCGATAAAACTCGATCCGGCCTTCGTCGAAGCCTGGTTCAACCTTGCCGGGCTGATGAGCGAGCAAGGCCGCGACGCCTCGGCGCGAAGGCATTTGCAGAAGGCGATCGCGCTCGACAGGACTTATGCCGACCCGGTGTTCAATTTGGCGCGGCTGGAGTTTGATGCCGGCAATCTGCTGGAGGCGCGGCGGCTCTGGGTGCGCTATCTGGAGCTGGACAGCCAGTCCGAATGGGCTGGGGTGGCGGCCAGGGGCGTGCAATTCGTGGATATGCAATTGGCGCAGTCGGCGGGGTGACGATGGTTGGCGAAAGCCGCGATGACAGCCGATCTCCCCCCTTGTGGGGGAGATGTCCGGCAGGACAGAGGGGGGCGCTGTCCCGCCGGCGGATCGACTCATTTCAAACCGTCGCATTCCAGAGAGATTTGACGGTAGGCTGGCATTCCTTGGCGCTCCCCTCTGCCCTGCCGGGCGTTCGTCATTTGAAAGCCAAGCAATTGGCTTTCATCCGCTTTGCGGGCCATTCCTCAACCCCCACAAGGGGGGAGATTGGCGGCGTTAGCGCCGAGCGAGGACCATAATGACAACCTTCCTCTTCGATGGCCACGACAACGCTCCCGTCACCGTCCTGCTCGCGCATGGCGCCGGCGCGTCGATGGATTCTCCCTCGATGACCGCTACCGCCAAGGCTTTTGCCACGGCCGGCTTCCAGGTGGCGCGCTTCGAGTTCCACTACATGGCGGCGCGCCGCTACGGCCAGCGCAAGCCGCCGCCGCGCGCCGAGACGGTGAACCCTGAATACATCAAGGCGATCGCCGATCTCAGGGCCAAGGGCGTGACCGGGAAACTCATCATCGGCGGCAAGTCGATGGGTGGGCGCGTCGCCTCGATGGTCGCCGACGAGATGTTCGCCAAGGGTGAGATTTTGGGCCTGGTCTGCCTTGGCTATCCCTTCCACCCGCCCGGCAAGCCTGAGCAGCTGCGCACCAAACATCTCACCGGGCTGAAGACGCCGACGCTGATATTTCAGGGCACGCGCGACGAATTCGGCACGAAGGACGAGGTGGCCGGTTACGGGCTCTCCGACAGCATCAAGGTGGTGTGGCTGGAGGATGGCGACCATGATCTCAAGCCGCGCAAGAGCATTTCGGGGTTCTCGACGGCGGATCATCTGACCACGCTGGCGGAGAGGGTGAAGGCGTGGGTGGCGCAGCCCTCGGTTTCGTCATCCTAGGGCGAAGCAAGGAGCGAAGCGACGCGTGCAGACCCTAGGATCCATGCCGTGACTTTCGAGAGCCGCCACGGAGCAGAACTCCGGCCCGTCGCATTCTACGCCAGACGTCACGGCATGGATCCTCGGGTCAAGCCCGAGGATGACGAAGTGCGGGGCGCCAGCGGCGTCCATCGATGAAGATCGCCACCTTCAACATCAACAACATCAACAGCCGGCTGGGCAACCTCCTGGCGTGGCTCGCCACCGCAAAGCCCGATGTCGTGTGCCTGCAGGAATTGAAGGCGCGCGACACGCAGTTTCCGCTGACAAGCCTCGCCAATGCCGGCTACGGCGCGGTGTGGAAGGGCGAGCCGACCTGGAACGGCGTTGCGATCCTGGCGCGCGGTGCCGAACCCGTGCTGACCCGCGATGCCTTGCCCGGCGACGATGCCGACCGCCAGAGCCGCTATATCGAGGCGGCGGTCGACGGTATCGTCATTGCCTGCCTCTACGCGCCGAACGGCAATCCGCAACCGGGGCCGAAATTCGCCTACAAGCTCGCCTGGCACGCGCGGCTGGAGGCGCATGCGGCACAACTCTTCGACACCGGCCTGCCGGTGGTGCTGGCCGGCGACTACAACATCGTGCCCGAGCCGCGCGACATCTACGCCACTCGCTCCTATGACGACAATGCGCTGGTGCAACCGGAAAGCCGCGCCGCCTTCGCCGCGCTGCTCGACCAAGGCTGGACCGATGCGTTGCGCAAGAAATACCCGAAGGAGACGCTCTACACCTTCTGGGATTACCGCCGGAACCGCTGGCCGCGCGACGCCGGCCTGCGGCTCGATCATATCCTGTTGTCGAAGACGCTCGTGCGCCGGCTGAAGGGGGCGGGGATAGACCGCGACGTGCGCGGGCAGGACGGCGCCAGCGACCATGCGCCGGTCTGGGTGGAATTGGGGTGAGGGATCTCGCGCCCGCTCATCATCAGCGGCGCATGCAGCCCTTTTCCGCAGGTCATTTCTCGCGCTAAGCTGGCAGCGCAGCGAGGGGGCCGGCTGATGCATTGCATTCGTGAAAACGGCGAGCGGCTATCGTCGAAGCCCGTCGGCCATGAGTAACGTCGGCCTCATCGGAATCCTTGTCGCGGCGCTCGCGATCATTGCCGCTGCCGTCGCGGTCATCCGACTGTTGCGCAAGGCGCGTGCCCGCCGCCGCGCGCGGCGCCGGGCCGATCCTGCCAACGACTACGCCATTCGCACCGACTGGAGCCGCAGCACCGGCACGGTCAACTACTCGTCCTTCGTCTATTTCGATGTCGACCGCGACGGCCGCTATGGCGTAGCCGACAGGCCGATGGCCGGCATCATGGTGCGGCTGTTCGACGGACAAGGCGGCTTCGTCGCGTCATCGAGGACCAACAATGCCGGCTATGCCAATTTCACCATGTCGACATCGGCGGTGAAGGCTGCACTCCGCTTGCCCGGCGCCTACCTGTTCTCGGTTTCGGTGCCGCCGGGCTGGCGCTCGCCCAGCGCCAACGAGACGCAGTCGATGGAGTTCCATTTGGCGCCCGGCTCGCCCACCGGGCTGGTGTCGCGGGACCTGCCACGGCCGGTCGGGCTGGCCCCGGTGCGCAGCCTGGCCGGCAGGATGGCGGCAGGCGGCAGCGCGACGCTGTCGGTGATGGCGAACGGGCAGGTGCTGGAGCGCCGGACGCTGGCGGCGGCCTCGGCCTTCCGCTTCGAGCTTGCCGAAGAAGCCGACATGGTGGTGATCACCGGTGGCGGGCTCGACAGCCGGCTGGCGCTGTCGCCTTATCCGGCCAATCTCGGCCTGCTTTCGCCGCAGACCCTTTCGAGTGAGGCATCGCTGCGCACGATCGGCTTCGATGACGTCACCGGGCGCGGCTTCCGCAAGATCCCGTGCGGCCATGCGGGGCTGGAGTGGCGCAACCTGAACGCCATGGCGAAGGATCACACCAAGGATAGCGAGGGCTATGTCAACGGCAATGTCTCTGGCGACCACGTGGCCTATACGAGCAGCGGCTATCCGGCCGAGTTCAGCCGTGAGACGCCATTCGCCTTCCACTCCGTGCTGCTCAGCGTTGCGTGGCTGAAGGCGGAAGGGGAAACGGCGCTGATCGAAAGCTGGCGGGGTGAGCAGTTGGTCGCCAGCGATGAAGTGGTGCTGTCGGCGCTGACACCGCTCCACTACGCGCCGATGCTCGGGGAAGTCACCCGTGTCCGCCTTTCGGCAAAACACTCCTGGCAAATGGTGGTGGACGACCTCGTGCTGGCCGGCTGATTACTTGGTGATCGAGATCACGATCGGGCCGTTGACCGAGGCTGTGATCGATTTCAGATTGCCCTTCCGGGTCAGAATGGGCCGTTCATAAATCTTCTTCATGATGCAAGCTCTCCACTATATCCCGGGCGGAGTGTGTCATAACTCCGCCTGCTGTCAATATTTCGCCGGGGATAGCTTAGTCCATATCGGCGGCGACCGTGGTAAATTGGACACTAGCCTTTATCGGCGTCGTTTGATCGAACCGGAGACCGTGGCTGCGGCGGCGCGATCGACCTCAAGCTGATTTTCTCGAGCAGGGCCGCCGCGGATATTCTTCATGCCGCAGTGTCTGCGTCCGTCTTCCGCGAGCACGGGCGGCATTTTGCGATGTGCCCATGACGCTGATAGTCTGGTCCAAGGGCCGGCGAGGGGAAGCGCGATGAACAGGTTGGCTGACAGGGTGCTGGGGCTCGTCCTGGCCGTGGTCGCGGTTGCCTGTCTGGCCGGGGTCTATCCGCTGATCGATACCCTTGCCGGGCACGGCTTTGCCGGGTTGGACGCGGCCGCGCCGCGTCTGGCGGCCTATTCGGTGGCCGCACTTGCCTGTTTCATCGGTGCGCTGCTGTTCCTGGCGGGCCAGTTGCCCGGCCGGCCCGTGCATGCGGCCGGAGTGCCGCTGTTCGGCAGGGATGCCGAGGTGGAGCCGGCGGGCCGCCCGGGCCTGCGCCGGGCCTTCCTGGTGCTGCCGGTGGTTGTCGTGCTGGCGCTGCTCGGCGACAAGTTCGGCTCGTGGCGGCCGCATGAGGGTGGCCAGGACGTCGCCAGCGCGCCGCCCGTGGTTCCCGCGCCAAAGCCCGAGCCGCCAGCGCCGGCCCCGCCGCCGGTCGCGGCAAACCCACCGGCCGTAGCGGTGCAACCAGCTCCGCCCGTGGTCGTGCCGCCTGTTTCGCCGGCGCCGGTCGTGCCGGCGCCGCCTGAGGTCGCGCTCATTCCGCCGGCCACGGTGGCGCCGCCGCCGCCGGCGCCACCGCCGCTGCCCACACTGCCCGAAGGCCATCGTGATGCCGTCGTCTGGCTGGCCGTAGCGCCGGACGGGCGTTCGATCATGAGCGCCAGCACCGACCGCACGATCAAGCTCTGGGATATCGGCGGCAAGCACCTGATCCGCAATCTCGGCGTGCACAAGGACATGGCGCGCACCGCGCTCTACATGCCCGACGGCATCAGCGCCCTGACGGCCGGGGACGACGGCGAGATCGTGCAGCGAAAACTCGCCGACGGCGCGGTCCTGCACGTCTTCCAATCCGGCCAGAACGGCGGCGTCAACAAGCTGGCGATCAGCCCGGACGGCAAGCACGCCGTCAGCGGGCACGATACCGGCAACGTCATCATCTGGGACCTCGTCAACGGCTCCGCGCAGCATGTGCTGACCGGCCATGAGTGGTCGATCAGCGCGGTCGTAGTCTCGCCCGATGGCAGGCAGGCCCTGTCGGGCAGCATCGACGGGACGCTGAAACTCTGGGACATCGAAAGCGGCAAGCAACTGCGCAGCTGGCACGGCCATGAGCAAGGCACTTATGGCGCCGTGTTCACAGCCGACGGGCATCACCTGATCACCGGCAGCGGCGACCTGACGATCAAGGTCTGGGATCTCGACAGCGGCCGCGAGGTGAAGCGCTTCGAGGGCCACGAGGGTACGGTCTACGCACTGGCGTTGTCGGCGGACGGCAAGCGCCTGCTGTCGGCCTCGCTCGACGGCACCGCAAGGCTGTGGGACATCGAGAGCGGCAACCAGATCGCCATGTTCGACAGCCAGACCGGGCCGATCTACGCGGTGGCCTTCGCCGCCGACGGCACGGTGCTGACCGGCGGCTACGACCGCACAATCAGGGATTGGCCGGCCACCGGGGGCGACGGCGTCGTGCTGTTTGCGGGTGCGCCGGAGTGAGTGGAGATGTTGCGCCCACGCAATCGGAATGCTGAACGCGCCGAGCGCCTGGCCGACACGGACGGGGGGGCGCATTGTTGGGGTGTGCTCGGCGCCCGCGCCAGCCAGGGCGGCTCGTACCGCCGCAATAACATCATCGCACATTGCATGACGGCTGAAACTTCCGCGAAAGCGGAATAGGCAAAGGTTGCAAGGTCCGGCATCCTGACCGGGCATGGTCGGCAACCACCCGACGGGCGTCGACGAGAGAACAACCTCTTCGCCTTTGCAGCATTGGCCCGGCAAGCCGAGGGCGGACGGTTTATCGCCGGAGCAAGGTGCTGACGCCTCTGAAGTGACGGCCACGGCGTGTTACCGCGCCGTGAATCGAACCGTGCGGTTTTCCTTGTAGGACCAAGGTCTTGGGTGGTACGCGCAAAGGTCCGGGGGGCCTTGTTCGGTTCCGGCAATGTCCATTGGACGTTCCGCTGTTTTATCCAATTGATATATAATGATCCTGTCTCGACGTCAGCTCGAGAAGGGGCAAAAAGCCTGTTCCGACAGCCATCGACCGGCGACCGCCGCAAGGAAAGGCAAGCGCAAAATTGCCGCGAGAGCCGTTGGCAATCAGTGCCGGACCGAAAGCCGGCGGTCGTTGAGGTCGTTTGTTTCGGCAGCGAAAAACTCGACCTGCTCGATGCAGGCAGGCGCGCCTGGGCTTGCCGTTACCCCAGCCACCACCACAATGCCGCGATCACCGCCGTGATGGCGGCTACCGTCAGTCCCAGCATGATGTAGGAGCCCTTGATGATGTCGCGAATTATCTTCTTGATCGTTTCGCGGTCGTTCAGGTTGGGGAAGGGCTCGTTCGGCTGCGCCACGTCGAGGAAATGGCAGAGCGGGCCCCAGCCTTCTGACCTTGAACACCAGCAGCTTTTCCGGCGGCACGGCCGCCTTAACCTCGTCGACATAGGCGTTGTAGCGGGCCACCGCCTTGTCGCGGTCGCCCATGACGCCGGCCAGCGTGCGGCCCCAGATCAGCTTGCGCGACATGTCGCCGAACTTGCGGCCGAACGGGGTGAGCCATTCCAGGATCTTGAACTGCCACAGGTTCTCGGTGAAGTAGATCGTGTCGATCGTGCTTTCGTACCATGCCTCGGCGCCGCGTGGGTGCAATGTCAGCAGCACCTTTGCGTCGGGGTAGGCCACCATCAGTTCGCGCCACACGCAGCAGCCGGGATTGTCGACCGTGGCGGTGTAGTTGGCGAACACCTTGTCCCAATCCTGCTGCGAACCGGGCGGGCTGTTGGCCACCTTGCGCCAGAAATCGAGATGGCCGGTGTTGGCCTTGTTCATGATCACTTCCTGCATGTGGTAGCAGGGCAGGCCAAGCTTGTTCAGCGCGGCAAAGGTCGACCATGTGCCGGTGCGGCCGAAACCGGCCCCGATCAATTTGAGTGTCATTCCCCCATCCCCCACCGGACTTCTTTTTCCCGATTACCCCGGTCCGTGAGCATCAAACTGCTCCTGCCAGCACCGGCGCGCAACAAATTTCTAGGTGGATGACCAGCCGGACACCCCGTACTTGCGTAGTTGCTAAAATAATGAAAGCCTGTGCGCGGGTGCGGAGTTTGGGCAGGGAGTCGCCGGGTCTGGGACGGTTCGGCGATCTTGAAGGGCGATGTATTTTGGGCCATTTCTCGTCGGCATGTCGGCGACCACGACGCTTGTCGCGGTCTGGACCTATATGGCTACCGGCTCCTTCTGGGAGGCGCTTGCCTGGACAGTGATGGTTCTGGTTGTCCTGCAGGTCGGCTACTTCGTGCTCGTCCTGGGGCTTGTCTACAGGCGCGCACAGGACGCCGTGACAAGCCAGGATGGAGTCAGCCAGGTGCCGCCGCTACATCGGGACGGCGTTCGGTTCTAACGAAGAGGCCTGGCTCCGCCCAGGACGACGCTCCCGCAGCGCATTCCTTGGCCAGGAGGATATCTGGAGGCTTTGCTGACCGGTTTGTCGAGCGTTGTCCACCCCTGCCAAATCGCGGCGGCCAAGGTGGAACGAAGCTGCGATGCGTGCGTTTTCCTGCCGTGGCCGGCGAGGCGCCACCTCCACCGGTCCGTTGAAGGCCCGCTCTGCTCCCGGCAGGGTGGGCCTTTTTTGGAAGGCGAGGTAAGCATGGGAACGACACCCCTCGCCAGACGTTAGCTGTTACCAAGGTGGGGACGCGGGGCGAATAACCCGATCAAGACGTGGCAGGGGTGCTTGCCTTGCAAAGCGTTATTTCCTGCCATTCCAGAA
The DNA here is from genome assembly GCF_004791165.1 of Mesorhizobium sp. M8A.F.Ca.ET.218.01.1.1. GTDB lineage: Bacteria > Pseudomonadota > Alphaproteobacteria > Rhizobiales > Rhizobiaceae > Mesorhizobium. The sequence goes on from NZ_SRUZ01000007.1 coordinate 43,441, forward strand.
ACTCGAAGAATTTTTTGGGAATGCGAAGCATATCCGCGTTGATAGTTTCGCTTAAATATCCAACAAATTGTGGCATATTGTTGGTGGAATGCCACATTCATTTCACATATAGGGATGGAACCTCCGAGTTGCGTGAGAGTTTTTGCTTGAGGCGGAGCAATTACGAATCATGGAGGTTGTCATGAAACATTATCTTACGAGTGCCGCGGCTGCCATCGTCCTGCTGGGCGGCGTCGGCGCGGCTTTGGCGGACACCATCGTGGTCCAGCCGGAACAGGAAACGGTCGTTCGTGAATACGTCAAGAAGGAGCCGCTGGCGTCGGTGAACCTTCTGGGCGTCGAACTCAAGCTCGGCTCGTCCGTGCCGGACAAGGTCGAACTGCGTGAAGTTCCCAACGTGAAGTACCGCGTCGCGGTGATCAACGATCAGACCGTGCTGGTGGACCCCGACACCCGTCAGATCGTTGAAGTTCTTCACTGATCCGTCTCACGCATCAGGCAAAAAGCCCATCACCGATTTAACTCGGTGATGGGCTTTTTTGCGTCGGGCACAGCTACCCTGAAATCTACTCGGCGGCCAGATTGTCCTGCGTCCTGGTGTCGAAGTCGCTGGCATCATGGCGCTCGTGCAACTGCATGGCCGGTTCGCCGAACGCGCGGTTGACCATGCGGCCGCGCTTTACCGCGGGGCGTTCATCGATCGCTTTCGCCCAGCGCTGCACGTTCTTGTAGTCCTGCACCGACAGGAACTCCCCGGAATCATTATACATCCTGCCGAGCGCCAGCCCACCATACCAGGGCCAGACCGCCATGTCGGCGATGGTGTAATCCTTGCCGCCGAGATATTCGGTCTCGGCCAGCCGGCGATCGAGAACGTCCATCTGACGCTTCACCTCCATCGAGAAACGGTCGATGGCATATTCGAACTTTTCCGGCGCATAGGCATAGAAATGGCCGAACCCGCCACCGAGATAGGGGGCCGAGCCCATCTGCCAGAACAACCAGGACAGGACTTCGGCGCGGGCCGGCTGTTCGGCCGGCAGGAACGGACCGAACTTTTCGGCGAGATAGACCAGGATCGAGCCGGATTCGAAAACGCGCACCGGCGTCTTGCCGCTGTGGTCCATCAGCGCGGGAATCTTGGAATTGGGATTGACCTCGACAAAGCCGCTGCCGAACTGGTCGCCATCGTTGATGCGGATCAGCCATGCGTCGTATTCGGCGCCCTTGTGGCCAAGCGCCAGGAGCTCTTCCAGCATCACCGTCACCTTGACGCCGTTCGGCGTCGCCAGCGAATAAAGCTGCAGCGGATGCTTGCCGACGGGCAAATCCTTGTCATGCGTCGGACCGGCGATCGGGCGGTTGATGCTGGCAAAGGTGCCACCATTGGCTTTGTTCCAGGTCCAAACTTTCGGCGGGGTGTATTCGGTCATGTCGGCTCTCGTATCGTGGGAAGGATGGGCAGGTCACCCATAGCTAGGGCTGCGGAGAAGGAAGTTCAACTTGTGTTGAACTATTGTCAATGTCAGCGCCGCCCCTCATTGTCCTGCCGGACATTTCCCCCCGTATAGTGACGGGGAGAAAGCGGCTGTCATCGGCGATTTCGCCAATTGTATACGGGGAGAAGGTGCCGGCAGGCGGATGAGGGGCGGCGCCAGCCTAAAAGACGGTCTTTGTCGTCGGCCCTTGCACCCTCTTTGGCATGGCATACCTATATAGATATTACCTACAGGAAATGGATAGCATGACCATCAATCCCAATCCGCGCTCCGTCGTTGCCGTGCGGGCGACCGTTCCCGACGATGCCTTCACCGCCGGCGCCCTCGGCACGCTCAGGGAAGGCAGCGGCGTCGTCATCAGGGATGACGGGCTGGTGCTGACCATCGGCTATCTCATCACCGAGGCCGACGAGGTCTGGCTGACCGCGCATGACGGCCGCGTCATCCCCGCGCACGCGCTGGCCTACGACCAGGAATCGGGCTTCGGCCTCGTCCAGGCGCTGGCGCCGACCGGTCTGCCGGCGGTGGCGCTGGGCGATGCCGGCAAGGCCAGGATCGGCGACGCAGTGGTGCTTGCCGACGGCATCGGCCGGGCGGTCGAGGCCAAGATCGTCACCAAGCAGGAATTCGCCGGCTACTGGGAGTATCTGCTCGACGAGGCGATCTTCATCGCGCCGGCGCATCCGTCCTGGGGCGGCGCGCCCTTGTTCAGCGCCGATGGCGCGCTGCTCGGCATCGGCTCGCTGCGCCTGCAGATGAGCCGCGCGGGCGAGGTTGCCGATATCAACATGGTGGTGCCGATCGACCTCTTGCCGCCGATCCTCGACGATCTGCTGACGCGGGGCCAGGTGGCCAAGCCGCCGCGCCCGTGGCTCGGCGCGCTGTCGGCCGAAAGCGACGGCAAGGTGGTGGTGATGAGCGTGACCGATGGTGGCCCGGCGGCCAAGGCCGGCCTGCGCGAAGGCGACGTCATCTCCGAGGTGCGCGACGGCGCCGTCGACGGGCTCGCCGATTTCTATCGCAAGCTGTGGGAAAGCGGCTCGGCGGGCGCCGAAATTCCGATGCGGGTGGTGCGCGACGGCCGCGAAACCTGGCTGCGCGTCAAGTCCGCCGACCGCGGCAGTTTCCTGAAGAAACCGCAGCTGCAGTAGATCGGACGATTTCGGCCAGACGATGCATCCAAGACTGCTCAGGACCTTCCTCGCGGTGGCGCGCAGCCGCAACATCACCCGCGCCGCCGAGGCGGTTCATCTCGCCCAATCGAGTGTCAGCGACCAGATCCAGTCGCTGGAGGCCGAACTTGGCACTGCCTTGTTCACGCGCCCGAAATCAGGCCTGGAACTGACGCCGGCGGGGCTGGCGCTGAAGCCCATCGCCGAAGAATTGCTGCGGCTCGACGGTGAGGCACGGGCAGCAGTTCAGGCGGCATCTGGGCAGACAAGGGGCGTGCTGACCGTCGGCGCGCTCGAGACGATCGCCTCGGCCCGGCTGGCGCCCTGGCTGCCGGGATTCCAGGCCAGTCATCCCGATATCACCGTGCGGATGAAGGTGGCCGACAGCGGCACGCTGCTGCGCCAGCTGGAGGAGGGCGACATCGATGTCGCGTTCTGTTTCGATCGCCGCGACCTTTCGAACGGCGGCGCCGATCAACGCTTCGCCAGGCGCACGATAGCGGCCGAACCGCTGGCGCTTGTCGCCGCACCGGGGCAGAGCATGGTTCCGCGCGACCTGGCTGCCCTGGCGGCCAAGCGTTTCGTGGCAACGGAGCCTGGATGCATCTATCGACACATGTTCGATATCGCCTTTGCCGAAGCGGGCATCGGCGCGCCGGAACTCGCCGCCGAAGTCGGCAGCATCGGCGCCATTGCGCGGCTGGTGGCTGCCGGCTCGGGGCTGGGCCTCGTTCCACGTCTCGCGGTCAGCGACGCGCTGGCGCGTGGTGATCTCACCGAACTGACATGGCCCGGTGAGATGCGGACGGCGTCGCTGACGATGATCTGGCGGCGCCGGCGCGTCCAACCGCCGGCACTCCGGCAACTGCTTGCCGCCGCGCGCGAAACGCTGGTGCCCGAAGGCTTGCTGGCTGGTTCAGGTCTTGAATCGGAGAGCCGCCCCAAGGTCTTGTTTCCAAACAATTCCTGAAGGGGCGGCGCTACTGTCTAGGCAAGGCGATGTCCGCCTTCGATATGCAGCGTCGTACCGGTCGCAAAGCCATTGCCCATCAGGAAGAAAATCGCGTCGGCGATATCGTCGGGATGGCCGATCCTGCCGACCGGCAGCCGCTCGGCCATCGCCGCAAGCGTCTCTGCCTTCCTGTCGCCCGCAACTTGCCCCCAGATCTCGGTGTCGACCCAGCCGGGCGAGACGGCGTTGACGCGGATCGGCGCGAGTTCCACCGCCAACGCCCGCACCAGCCCTTCGAGCGCGGCATTGACGGCGGCGACGACCGAGCCGCGCGGGGCCGGCCGGTAGGCTGCGATGCCGGAAACGAAGCTCATCGAGCCGCTCACCGCAAGCCGCGGCGCACCATGCTTGGCGAGCAGCAGCGGGCCGAAGAGCTTGCTGTCGACCACGCGTTGCGCAGCGTTCAGGTCAAGCTCCGGCAGTAGCCTATAGGCGCCTTCGATGTCGGCGGCGGTGCTGACGATATGGTCGAGGCTGCCGATCCCGGCAAACAACGCCGCGACCTGGTCTTCTCGCGTGATGTCGACAGCGGCAATGTGGAGGCCTGCGGGATTGCCCAGCGCCTCACGGGCCTGCCGCAGCCTGTCCTCGCGGCGCCCGGCGATGATGACTTCAGCGCCAGCCTCGACGCAACGCCTGGCCAGGGCCAGGCCCATGCCGGAGCCGCCGCCGGCGATCAGGATTTTCTGGTTCGAAAGATGCATTTCGCTCTGCCTTTGCTGGATTGGGACAAGGGCAGGGGATTGGCAGGTCGATGCGGAAAGCGGAAACGGAACAAACCGATGGTGCTATCGGAGATGCCGATGGTTGGAGAGGGAGAGCTTGAACGCCGTCCCTGGGACAAGCTGTTCCCGGCTCTATTCCCGCTCGGCACTCGCGAACACCACGAGATTCCCGTCGGGATCGCGCATGCGCATGATCCAGAAATGGTCGGCCTCCTCGATTGGGCCGGGCTCAAGCCCATTATCCACCAGTCTCTGTCGCTCCGGCGCCAGAGGCAGCACGCCGAGCGTCAGCGTCGAGGTGCCGGCTTTCTGCTTGTCCTCGAACAACTGTACTTCGGCACTGTCGGTGAATTGCCATTCGGCCAGCCCCGGCATCGGCCGGCGCAGCGGCGGCTTGCCGAAGAGTTTTTCGTACCAGCCGATGCTGGCGTCGAGGTCGGAGCAGCTGACATGGGCGAAAATGGTTTCGATTGCCATCAGGAAACCTCCATCGGACCGTGCACTCTTGCCGCAACGCGGCACTGGATGGCACGTTCCGCTGTTTCCTGGCTGCGTGCTCCATTGCTGACGAAAGCTGACAGTGGGCCATGCGATAATGCCGGGAATCGCACGATGACGGAGGCAACATGATGTTGATGCAGGCGACAACAATTCTAAACGGGCAGACCCGCTGATGCCGCCGGTCAAGGTCGATCCCGACAAGGTCAGGGAATTCCCCGACGCGGACAGTTTTTACGCCTGGCTCGGCCAGCACCATGCCACGGAAACCGAAGTGTGGATCAAGGTGCACAAGGTGGGGTCGGGACTGAAATCGATCACGCCGAAGGAAGCGATCGACGTCGTGCTGTGCTTCGGCTGGATCGACGCGGTGCGCAAGGGATTGGACGAGAATAGTTTCCTGCAGCGCTACACACCGCGCGGCAAAAAGAGCATCTGGAGCAAGATCAACGTCGACAATGTGGCGCGGCTGGTCGAGGAGGGCCGCATGACCGCGCATGGGCTGAGGGAGGTCGAGGCGGCCAAGGCCGACGGGCGCTGGGCGCGCGCCTATGGCAGCGGCAAGGAGATGAAAATCCCCGACGATCTGCAAGCGGCGATCGACGCCGAGCCGGCGGCGAAGGCGATGCTGGAAAAACTCAGCGCGCAGAACCGCTTCTCGCTTGCCTTCCGCACCCACAACATGAAGACCGAGGCTGGCCGCAAGAAGAAGATCGAGACCTTCGTGGCGATGCTGAAGCGCGGCGAGACGATCTATCCGCAGGGGAAGAAGTAGGGGTCCTCGGGCGCGGGAATGCGGGTCGATGGCTCGGGCGGCAAGGGTGCCGACGATGCCATGAAGATATCGCCGCGGACGGCCTGGACAAGAAAGTCGAGGACTGTCGTCACACGCAACGGTATATTCCGGCGGGATGGGTAGACGACGTTGATCGGCAGGCGCGTCGGCGAAAAATCCGGCATCAGCTTGACCAGCCTGCCTGCTTCGATGTCCGCCCCGACCAGAATGTGGGAGAGCACCGCAAGCCCGGCTCCTCCCAGTGTCGCGCGATGAACGGCCATCGAATTGTTGGCGACAAGACGCGGCTCGATGCGCAGGACAACGTCGTCCGCTCCGCCTGAGAACGACCACGAACGGCCGTCGCCGGCACGGCTGTAGCAAATGCAGGCGTGATCCTTGATGTCTTGCGGCGTTCGCGGTGAGTCACGTCCCTTGAGATAGCTTGGCGAGGCCACCAGAAAGGCTGTCGTCCAGCCGATCCGGCGGCACACCAGGCTGCTGTCGCCGGCCGGCCCGAGGCGCACCTCGAGATCGATCGCGTTGGCGATGAGGTCCGAAGGCTCGTCCCGAAAGATCAGCTCGACATCCAGCGCCGGATGGCTCTCCAGCAGCCCCGCGAGGCGGTCGCCGATGAACAGGCCGAGCGGCGTGGGCAGGCTCAGCCGCACTTTTCCGGAGACTGTTGCCGTTTCGGCGCCGCTGGCCTGGCCGAGTGCCTCGACCGCTTCGAGGACGCGCAGCGCCATAGGCAACATCTGTTCACCCTCCGCCGTCAAGGCGAGCGCGCTCGTCGTGCGGTGCAGAAGGCGCGTCTTGAGATGCGCTTCCAGCGCCGAGACCTGCCGCGACACTGCCGGCTGCGTCAGATCGAGGTCGAGCGCAGCCGCCGAGAAGGATTTTGTCTGCGCCACCCGCAGGAACGTTCTCAACGCCGATACGACGTCCATCCTCGCCCTCATACTTTTCGACATAAGCCTTATGTCCGCATCCTAGGCGGATGGCGCTTTACTGTCCAGATATTACGGATATTTATTATCCTTAAGGACATAAGATATCCTCAAAAAAGGAGAGACCATGACACAGCGCCTCAACGCCGCCCAGCAATCGCCTGAACTGTTCAAGAAGCTCCTCGATTTCAGCATGGCCGAGGCACACAGCGCCATCGAGGAGAAGACCCGCGACCTCGTCCACATCAGGGCATCCCAGATCAATGGCTGCGCCTTCTGCCTCGACATGCATGTGAAGGAAGCCACGATCCACGGCGAGAGCGAGTTGCGCCTCCATCATCTCGCCGTCTGGCGGGAATCACCCCTTTTCGTTCCTCGTGAGCGGGCCGCCCTTGCCTGGACCGAAGCCGTCACCAAGCTCGCCGAAGGCGGTATTCCGGACGAACTCTATGAGCGCGTGCGCGGGCAGCTTTCGGAAAAGGAGATCTCCGACCTAACCTTCTCGGTCATGGCCATCAACGCCTGGAACCGTGTCAGCGTCGCCTTCAAAACCGTGCCAGGCTCCGCGGACAAGCTCTACGGCCTCGACAAGGCTGGCCTGAACTAAAACCCTTCCTTTCGGCTGACCATCAATCGACGCGGCGCGAGATCTCGGCCGCAAACGGAGACCATCATGAAAATCGTCATCATCGGAGGCACCGGCCTCATCGGTTCCAAGACCACTGAACGCCTCCGCAAGCAGGGCAGCGAGGTGATCGCCGCCGCGCCGAACACCGGCGTCAACACCGTCACCGGCGAAGGCCTGCAGGAGGCACTCGAAGGCGCCGAAGTGGTGATCGACCTCGCCAACTCCCCGTCCTTCGAGGACAAGGCGTCGATGGACTTCTTCACCACGTCAGGCCGCAACCTGCTCGCCGCCGGCAAGGCCGCGGGCGTCAGGCACCATATCGCGCTCTCGGTTGTCGGCACCGAACGCCTGCAGGACTGCGGCTATTTCCGCGCCAAGCTCGTCCAGGAAAATCTGATCAAGGCGTCCGGCATTCCCTACACCATCGTTCATTCGACGCAATTCATGGAGTTCCTGGCCGGCATCGCCAAGTCGGGCACGGTCGGCGAGGCCGTGCACCTGTCGCCGGCCTATGTACAGCCCATCGCGTCCGACGACGTCGCCGATGTGATGGCCGGGGTCGCGCTCGCCGCGCCGATCAACGGCATGATCGAGATCTCGGGGCCCGACCGTGTGCGGATGAGCGAACTCGTCGCCCGCTACCTCAAGGCTGTCGGCGATCCTCGCGAGGTCGTGGCCGATCCGGAGGCGCTCTACTTCGGCGCGAGGCTGAACGACACTTCGCTGGTCTCCGACGACAATCCGCGCCTTGGCCACATCACGTTCGAGCAGTGGTTCGCCGCCTCGGCGCGGAAATCACCGCCGGCAAACGCGGCGGCCTAGGCCCGGGATACCGCTCAATGGAAAAAGGAGTTTTCAAATGATCAAGTCAATCGTCGCCGCCCTCGTCGTGACGGCAGCCCTGGCCGGCCCGGCCGGCGCCACGCAAGCCCCTCGCACTGGCGAGAAGGCGGCCAAGGTCACCCTTGTCTATGAGCATGAACTGCCGAATGTTGCGGGCAAGAGCATCAAGGGCATCCTCGTCGAATATGGTCCCGGCGGTTACTCGCCGGCGCATACCCATCCGAGTTCCGCCTTCATCTACGCGACGGTTCTGGAAGGCTCGATCCGCAGCCAGGTCAATGATGGTCCGGTCAAGGTCTACAAGGCCGGCGAGAGCTTTTCGGAGATGCCGGGCGATCGCCACAGCGTGAGCGAGAACGGCAGCAAGACGAAACCCGCAAAGCTGCTGGCTGTCTTCGTGGTCGATACCGCGCAGAAGGAACTGACCTATCCGGTCAAGAAGTAGGCGCAAGCGGCCGGACGCCATTCCTGGCGGCGGGCCCTGCCAGCAAATTCAATCCTGTCGGAGGACCCATGTTCGGCGATCATCTGGCTCTGGTCCTGATCAACCTTCTGGGGCTCGTCGGCATTGCCGTGTGGTATTTCCAGGGCCGTGGGCGGCCCATGGGGCGCCTGATCGTCCAGATTCTGTTCTTCGCCGGCATGACGGCGGTGCTCGGCTTCAGCGATATCCTGCCGCATTGGATGGGCGAGGCGGATCTACAAGGCTCCGGCGCATATCTGGCGAAGTCGGCGCGCGTCCTCTGGTGGACGCATCTTGCCTGGACGCTTGTCGGCTTTGTGCGCCTTTACATCGTTCTGGAGCACCGACCGCAAGAGGCGCGCCTGCTCCAGGACCTTGTCGTCGCCGCCATCTATCTCGGCGTGGCGCTGTCGATAACAGGCTTCGTCTTTGGCGCTCCCATCGGAACGCTGGCGGCAACGTCGGGCGTGGTTGCGATCATTGTCGGGCTTGCGCTGCAGAATACGCTTGGCGACGTCTTCTCCGGTATTGCGCTGACGCTGGGCCAACCCTTCACGCTCGGCGACTGGATCATGCTGAGCGACGGCACGGAAGGACGTGTCGTCGAGACAACTTGGCGTTCCACGCATCTGCTTACGGGTGCGAACAATATCGTCGTCCTGCCAAACAGCGTGTTGGCGAAGCTGAGCCTGACCAATCTCAGCCGTCCCGACGAGAGGCAGCAATTGACCCTGGCCGTGCGGCTTGCGGCCACGCACGCGCCGCACGTCATCGAGGAGGCCATGCATGCGGCTCTGCGGAACTGCCAACGGATCGTCAAGGAGCCGGCACCGCTTGTCGCGCTCAAGGAGATCGACGCGGCGGCCATCGGGATGGACCTGCTTTTTTGCGTCGCCGGTCCGGGCGACCGGTTGCTTGCGAGGAACGAGGTGATCGACCTTGTCCATCGTCATTGCGAGGCGAACGGCCTGTCGCTTGCGATGTCGCCCCAAAGCTACGCCATCATGCCGCCGGCGACGGCAGGCCAGCCGCTGGCGCGGATCATGCGTTAATGCTCACCCGGCGCGCTCCAGTACCCATTCGAAGCTGTTTTTCCAGAGCTCCGCCGGAATCTCCTGCGCCAGCGCTTCGGTGAGGTCGGAAAGCCTGACACCGCGCAATTTTGCCCGCCAGGCTTCGTCGGCTTCCCACATGATGCGCGACACCGCGCAAGGGCCGCTTTCACAATAGCCCTGAGGGCGGCACGGGTTGTTTGCACGGATGTTGCTGCACACAAACGTACGCGCCTTGCCCTCCACCGCCTCCACGATGTCCAGGAAGGTCAGTTCGGCCGGTGTCCGTGCCAGCCGGTATCCACCCGAAGGGCCGAGCGTCGTATGAACGAGGCCTGCCTGCGACAGGCTTTGCAACGCCTTGGAAAGATATTCCTTGGGAAGGCCGTGGAATTCGGCAAGCGCCTTTGTGGAGAGATAGCGTCCCTCGGGCAGACCGGCGAGAATGGCGCAGCAGTGCAGTGCCCATTCGACTTGGCTTTTCAGGATCATCCACGGGTTCCGGGTCGATGCCGACCAACTCTATTAAGGATATGAAATATCCCTATTCTGCCATGGTGTAAACAGACAGGTTCTGGTGGGAGGGTTCAGCCGTTGTCGTCCCAAGGCGGCTTGTTGGCGTGATAGGCGCAACGGCGCTATCCCGGGGGCTGGAAGTACAGGGCCTAAGCGCCGGAATGCGGGTCGATGCCGTAGGGATGGACGGGGTAGCCGGGTCCGATGGCGCATCGTCTCCCGCTGACATGGCGGGTGGACGAAGGGCGGCATGGCGGCTACCTTTTCGAGCCCGCGATCAGATCGCGCGGCGCAACTGGTCGCCGGGAGTTGTGCTGTTGAGAAGTGTTGCTTCGTGGCTGATGGCGCTGATCATCATGGCCGTGGCCGCGTGTGTCGGGGCGGGCGCCGCCGTCGCCCAGACACAAACGCCCGCCGACCTGCCTTTGCCGTCGGACGTGGCATCGAAGGACATATCGGTCGGAATGAAGGTCGCGCCGCCCTTCGCCTTCAAGCTGCAGGACGGCACCTGGTCCGGATTGAGCATCGACCTCTGGCAGAAAATAGCCGGGCGGCTCAACCTGCGCTTCCACTATGTCGAAGTGCCTAGCGTGCAGGACCAGATCGATGGCGTTGTCGGCGGCAAGTTCGATGTGGCGATGGCCGCGATCACGGTCACGGCCGACCGCGAAAAGACTGTCGACTTCACGCAGCCCTTTTTCACGACCGGGCTCGGCATCGCCACACCGCTCAACAGCCAGCCGTCGTGGCGGCCGATTTTGCGCGCGCTGACCTCGTTCGGCTTCCTGCAGGCGGTGCTGGCGCTGATCGTCATCTCGGTCGTGGTCGGCGTGCTGATCTGGATGTTCGAACGCCGCCACAATGACGATTTCGGCGGCGGCGTTGCCAAGGGCCTGTTTTCCAGCATGTGGTGGTCGACGATCGCCGCGACCCAGGCCAGCACAGGCGATTTCGGTCCGCGAACCGTGCCGGGACGCGTGCTCGCCGCGCTCTGGATGATGGGATCGATCATCGCCATCGCGGTGTTCACCGCGGGCGTCACATCGGTGCTGACCGTGACGCAGATGGAAGGCATGGTGCAGGGCGAAAGCGACCTCGGCACGGTCAGGGTCGGCGCCGTGCGGAATTCCTCGACCGCGTCCTATCTGGATTCGACCCATATCCGGCATCAGGACTTTGCCACCGTCCAGCAGGGCCTGGACACGCTGCGCGCCGGCAAGATCGATGCGCTGGTCCACGACAAGCCGCTGCTTGGCTGGCTGGTCGGACAGAACTATGGCGCGAGCCTGCAGGTCCTCGACGCGACGTTCGACCAGCAGCAATATGCCATCGCACTGCCGCTCGGCAGCCGGCTGCGCAAGCCGCTCGATATCGCCCTGCTGCAAACCTTGGAAAGCGACTGGTGGAAACAGGCCGTCTTCCAGTATCTGGGCGAGAAATAGGCTGTCGGCATGAGAAGGGCGGACCGCTCGCGGCATTGCGCGCAAGAAAAGCCGCCCTTTTTTAAGACTGGTTTTCTGGGATGATGGTTGCCGTCACTGGTTGAGGTCGACCGGTGTCACACCAAGCAGCTTCAGGGCGTTGGCGTAAGTCCGGATGCCTTGCGCCTGCTTGCTCTCGGCACAGAACCGGTTCGCCCTGTCCTGCAGTGCCGTCGCCTGCGCGATCTGGCTCGCACTGGCGCCGGGTTCGGCCTTGGTCCGGATGGCGCCGTCGAGCTGAAGACCGAGCCGGCTGCAATATTCGCTGCGGGTGACCGCCGCCTCCGCGCCCGACTGCGCGACGGCAAGCATGGCAAGCGACATGCCCGTCAGGGCACCCATCCATCCGGCCGAACGTCGTTGCATTGCAGGCGAGATCCCGTTGCGTTGTCTGGCGGCCGCAGCCCGGCCGCCACGGGATGGTTATCGCAGACGATCTTTTCGCCAGTTTTTCCCGGATGTTGAATCTTGTTTCTGAAGTGTGTCTGGAGGCCGGGTTCACACTTCGTCGGCGTCGAACAGCAGCATCGTCAGATCGTCGTCGCCTGGGGCCAATATCCGCCGGTCGGCGGCACAGGCAACGCCGACTTCGCTGGCGAACGCGGCACGGATGTCGTCGAGACTGTCGAAATACAATGTCCCCACCAGATACGGCATCTCGCCCGCCGAAAGCTTGACGATCGGCCGCCTGCTGACATCGTAGCGCCGCAGGCCGGGAAGCTTTTTGGCCAGCGGTATATGAACGTCGAAATAGTGCCGGTCGAAGGCGGCCGGATCGGCCGGGGTTTTGTAGATCACGAGCATCTTGGCCATTGCCATGGTCCTGTCCTGTTGGCGTTGCTGGTCGGGCCGTGCGGGCCGCCGCGCCAAAGTCGTTCGACGAAGGTGGATTTCGACAAGCGAATGATTTTTGACTGCGCGGCTGGAAAGCCGACCTTGGGCGGCCTATCGGCGCGCCCCCGTTCGCGCATACCCGCTGCGGCGCTTCTGCCTCTTCCCCCGGCACTGTCATTCGCGTAAGGGCGCGGGCAAATCCCTTCCATTCGGCTTGAGCCTCCCGGAACTATCATGATCAGACTTGAAAACATCGGCAAGCAGAATGGCCGTCAGCTTGTCTTCATCGAGGCGTCGGCCTCGCTGCAGAAGGGCGAGAAGATCGGCCTTGTCGGGCCCAACGGCGCCGGCAAGACGACTTTGTTTCGCATGATCACCGGCCAGGAGCAGCCCGACGAGGGCCAGGTGCAGGTCGATCGCGGCGTCACCATCGGCTATTTCAGCCAGGATGTCGGCGACATGGCGGGCCACAGCGCGGTGGCCGAGGTGATGAACGGCGCCGGACCGGTGAGCGAGGTGGCGGCCGAGATGGCGGAGCTCGAGGCCGCGATGGCCGATCCCGACCAGGCCGACCGGATGGACGAGATCATCGAAAAATATGGCGAGGCGCAGCACCGCTTCGAGGAGCTCGACGGCTATGCGCTCGACGGACGCGCGCGCGAAGTGCTCGACGGTCTCGGCTTTTCCCAGGAGATGATGGACGGCGATGTCGGCAAGCTGTCGGGCGGCTGGAAGATGCGCGTGGCGCTGGCCCGCATCCTTTTGATGCGGCCCGACGTCATGCTGCTCGACGAGCCGTCGAACCATCTCGACCTGGAAAGCCTGATCTGGCTTGAGCAGTTTTTGAAGGGCTATGACGGCGCGCTGCTGATGACCTCGCACGACCGCGAGTTCATGAACCGCATCGTCAACAAGATCGTCGAGATCGATGCCGGCTCGCTCACCGCCTATTCCGGCAATTACGAATTCTACCAGCAGCAGCGGGCGATCGCCGACAAGCAGCAGCAGGCGCAGTTCGAGCGACAGCAGGCCATGCTGGCCAAGGAGATCGCCTTCATCGAGCGCTTCAAGGCGCGCGCTTCCCATGCCGCGCAGGTGCAGAGCCGGGTGAAGAAGCTCGACAAGATCGACCGCGTCGAGCCGCCCAAGCGCCGCCAGGTGGTGAATTTCGAGTTCCAGCCGGCGCCGCGCTGCGGCGAGGATGTCGTGACCTTGAAGAACGTGCACAAGGCCTATGGCAGCCGCACCATCTATGAAGGGCTCGATTTTCAGGTCCGCCGCCGCGAACGCTGGTGCATCATGGGGGTCAACGGCGCGGGGAAATCGACGCTGTTGAAGCTGGTGGCCGGCGCCTCCGACCCCGACACCGGCACGGTGGCGCGGGGGCCGAGCGTGAAAATGGGCTATTTCGCCCAGCACGCCATGGAGTTGCTCGAAGGCGAGCGCACCGTGTTCCAGACGCTGGAAGACAATTTTCCGCAGGCCGGTCAGGCGCCGCTACGGGCACTTGCCGGCTGTTTCGGCTTTTCCGGCGACGAGATCGAGAAGAAATGCCGGGTGCTGTCGGGCGGCGAGAAGGCGCGGCTGGTGATGGCGCTGATGCTGTTCGACCCGCCCAACCTGCTGGTGCTGGACGAGCCGACCAACCACCTCGACATCACCACCAAGCAGATGCTGATCGAGGCGCTGTCGCAGTATGAAGGTACGATGCTGTTCGTCTCGCACGACCGGCACTTCTTGGCCGCCCTGTCGAACCGCGTGCTGGAGCTGACGCCCGAAGGCATCCACACCTATGGCGGCGGCTACACCGAATATGTCGAGCGCACCGGACAGGAAGCGCCGGGCCTGCGGAGCTGAGCGGGTTGGGGCGGGCGCCGTTCTAAAGCAGTCCGTGTTTCCTGAATTCGGCCTGCTCGTCCCCGCTGATCCAGCCGAACACCTTGAGCTTGCCGTCACGCCTTTCCAGGAGATAACTGACCTCGAAATCAATGGTAATGAGCGCCGCCTTCTTGTTCTGGTACTCTCCGGCCCATTGCACCTTTGCCACGCAGTGGTCTCGATCGATCGGCGTCACGGACACGTCCTTGCACGTCATCTTCCTGGCGCCGATTGTCCTGTAGCCCTCGAAGCCCTTCTTCATGATTTCGATCAGTTGCTTGCCGTTTTCGCCGGCCATGACCGCGCCAGGGGTGACGGAGATGAAGGCGGACGAATAGATGTCGGCGACATCCTTCAAATCGGCTTCGGGCAACAGCGCGTCATTGTAGAATTCCGCATAGGCCGCGAAGAATTTCGCGACCTCGGTTTCGGCGATCATCGTCTTGCTCTCCCCTGAACCGCCGGTTCGCTGTTTCACAAAACGGTGAACAGCTCGACGCAATTCCGGACGGGAAAGGACGCTCCTATCTCAGCGAGATGGCCAGCCCGCTCAGGTCGGCGTTGACCTGCAGGCCCACCTGTTTGCCCGTGAGTTGGAGCTGGGCGCCCTTGTCGTTTGTCATAACGATCACCTGGGCGCCTTTGCCGAGCGTGCCGCCGCCGCCGGCCGCGCCGTAGACGCCGGTCACGTCCCGCGCGCGCCTGATGTGGCGCACGGTGCCGCGGAAATAGGTCTTGGAGACGCCGAAGGCGAGGCCGCCCGAGACGCCGCCGATCGAGATGGGATAGCTTTTACCATGGAAGGTGAACGTCCCTTCGCCACCGGAGCCGCCGACGAAGAACGCCGCCTTGTAGACGGAGAAACGGATCGTGCCGCTGTCGGCATGCGCGGCGCTGGCCAAGCTGACGCCCACGGTGGCGATGGCGGCAACGGCGATTGAACGAAATCCGGATGAAATTTTCATGACGAGAGCTCCTCAAAGATCGCCGCTTATCCATCGGCCTGGTACGACGCATATCAAAGTCTTAGCAGAACAGTCTTGCCCCGGCTTTGGTTCCAAGCACAACTTTTCGTTTCGATCCAATCGCGGCTTTTGGATGACTGACGACGGATGACCGTTTCTGGCGCGAACCAGACATCGTGTCCGAACACATTTTCGCTATCGACACACAGCGGTCGATTTTCGTAAAGGGCGAATGGCGGTGTTGGCCGGCGACCTGCCCATCGGGCCATGTCCTTGTGGGGTGGGAGTTCCGTGTGCTGTCCACAAAGGTTGGGAAAGGCTTCGGGATGAGAATTGCGATGGGGCTTGCAATGTCCGCGTTGGCCGCGACGATGGCTGGATGCGCGACCTCTCCGGTCGACTATGGAGCCTCGCTTTCGCAGCAGGACCAGAAATGGGCGACGCCGCAATGCCAGCAAGCCCGGGCGGCGGCTTCGGACTACGCGGTCCGCGAAAAAACGCATCCGGGCTGGGAATTCGTCGCTCTTGGCCCCTATGGATTGGGAATCATAGCGGCCACCAAGGAGCAGGAGCAGAAGCAGCGAAAGCGGCTCGCCCGCGACGTGCATCTGCAATGTTCGAGCCTGCCGCTGCCGCAGGAATTGCAGGGCGACCTGGGGCCTGCCGGCCCAGACAAGGCGAAATATCCATAACCGGGAACGAGTGCGGATACGATCCTCGACGGAAAATCGTTACGTTTTCCTGCGCTAGCGCAGCAGTCCTTCCGCCTCGAACGTGTCCCAGCCTTCGAGCTTTGGCGCATCGTCAGAGCCCGAATTTCTGGTCTTGCGGGCGTTGCCCGACCGCTTGCCGGCTCGCGTCAGTGCGGCCTTGCCGGCCGCGCGCCGTCTGTTCTCGGACGCTTCCTTCGCATCTTCCTCCCGCCAGGCGGTCGCCAGGTCACGGTCGAGAACGTCCTCGATGTGCCGTGGATCGAAGACGTGGAAGGTCACGGCCTTGGATCGCCCGCGCATCTTCACGGTGCGCGTGCCGATGCTTTTCAGGCGACCATCCCTGAGCCATTTGTGGCGCTCGCGTGAGGAAATGGTGAGAATGTCCTCGGCCTCGCGCGGCAGCACGGCCAGCGCTTCGATCCCTTCCAGTGTCCTGGCAATGGTTGCCGAGGCGGCCCGAAACGCATCCGCGTCGGTCTGCACCATGCGCAACACGATGCGGCCTGTCTCGGCCTTGGCGAATTTCCTCACCGTCCAAGGCAGCCTGGCCCGAACCTCGCGTTCGATCCCCTTCAAGCGCATGGAGGACCCCAGTGTCGCCGACGGCGGGAGCGGCCATTCGGCGACCATTGACGCGGTACCCGTGCCTTGCTCGGATGCGCGACCAGCGTTCTTCGCGATTGCCGCCGCGATGCCGCTCAGGATGTTCCGCAGGGGGCCGCGCTGCTTGGCTGCAGTTTTCATGTCTCATTTTCGCTCATCAGATGCCTGCCGTGGAACGATCATTCGCACAACAGACAACCGAAATCAGGCTCAATCAGTTCCCTGGCCATGCGCATTCCCGAGGCGCTGATCACACTTCTCCTCGTCCCATCGACGCCCGATCGACCCTTGGAATGCACTTGGTCCGAGTCGGCGGGCGATCCTATTAACTTGAGGCGGTGTGTTGAGGGAGGGCGCCCTGGACTGCGCGGCCAGCGATAAGCAAGAAATCCGGTGCCGCTTTTGGCAAACACATCGTCCGCTGTTCCAGGATAATGTGCTGGCTGAATAAGCTTGAGACAAGACGGTTTCGAACAACAATGGCCAGGCGGTTTGCGTTTCTCTTGGTTCGCGACTTCACCCTGTCGCCGCTGTCGCTGTTCATCGACACGCTGCGGCTGGCGGGCGATGAGGGTGATCGCAGCCGCAGGATAGAGTTCGACTGGGAGATCGTCGGCGAACGCGGTCTGCCGATCCGGGCGAGTTGCGGCGTCGAATTGCTGCCGACCGGGGGGATCGGCAATCCGGAGGACTTCGACAATGTCGTCGTGGTCGGCGGGCTGCTCGACACCAACCGCAGCC
This sequence comes from Mesorhizobium sp. M8A.F.Ca.ET.218.01.1.1, assembly GCF_004791165.1. GTDB lineage: Bacteria > Pseudomonadota > Alphaproteobacteria > Rhizobiales > Rhizobiaceae > Mesorhizobium. The sequence continues at coordinate 60,789 of NZ_SRUZ01000007.1, forward strand.
TGAGTTCCGAGAAGGAGGCGTTCCTGTTGCGCGCCGCCGGCAAGGGGGTGCCGCTGACGGCGCTCTGCACGGGCAGCTTCGTGCTCGCGCGCTACGGCCTGCTCGATGGCTATAGCGCCGCCGTCAGCTGGTTCCACATCAAGGATTTCCGCAGCCGGTTCCCGGAGGTGAACGCTCATGCCGACAGCCTGTTTACCGTCGACCGGGGCCGCTCGACATGCGCCGGTGGCACCGGCGCCGCCGACCTTGCCGGCCACTTCGTGTCCCAGTTCATCGGCCAGAAGGCGGCTGAAAAGGCCGCCAAGATCCTCGTCCTCGACCGGATCAGAAGCAGCAGGGACGTGCAGCCCGTGGGCGACCTGTTTCCTGGTGCGTCGAGCCGGGCGGTGAAACGCGCTTTGCTGTTGATGGAGAGCAACCTCCAGGAGACGCTGTCGGTCGCCGAGATCGCAAGCCGCCTGAACTGCTCGCGGCGCCAGCTCGAACGGCTCTTCGGATCGGAACTGGGCATCGGCCCAATGGCCGCCTATCTGGCGCTCAGGGTGCATCATGCGAAGTCGCTGCTGGAAGGCAGCGACCTGCAGATCGGCGACATCGCCTACCGCTGCGGCTTCACCAATGCCGGCCATTTCAGCCGCGTGTTCCGCCAGCAGACCGGCATCACGCCAACGCATCTTAGGCATCCAAACCGCATGCCGGGCGGAGCCATGATACAATAAAGTCCGCAACGTGACGTGCGGGGTCTAGGAAATCCGCCGCCCGCTGTCGTCGAGCAGGACGCAGCCCTCCGGGTCGAATCCGAGGTCGATCGCCTCGCCTTCGCGAAGCACGCGGCCAGTGATCGGCGTGTTGGCGCGGAGGCTGGTCTTGCCGCCGATGTCGATCTCGTAGATTGCGCTGCCGCCCAGATACGAGGCCGAGACGACGCGGCCAGTGAGCCGGTTGCCGCTCGTTCCAGTACCGACCGAAAATTTCTGCGGCCGCACCACGACAGTGACCTTGCTGCCGTCGGCAAGCGGCCTTGGACACGCCACGCTGATCGTCTGGCCGGTACCGAGCACCACCGCCTGGCCGGACCTGCTCACGGTCCCGGCAAGCATGTTGGCCTTGCCGAGGAAGTCGGCGACGAAGGCGGTGGCCGGCGTCTCATAGACCTGCTCCGGAGTGCCGATCTGCTCCACCGCGCCGGCGTTCATCACCACGATGCGATCCGACATGGAGAGCGCTTCCTCCTGGTCGTGCGTGACGAAGATGGCGGTGATGCCGGTTTCCTTCTGGATCTTCTTGATCTCGACGCGCATCTCCTCGCGCATGTTGGCGTCCAGCGCCGACAGCGGCTCGTCCAGCAGCAAGACCTGCGGCTCGAAGACGATGGCGCGGGCAAGCGCGATGCGCTGCTGCTGCCCGCCCGACAGCTGCGAGGGCAGCTTCTTCTCGCTGCCCGGCAGCCGCACCATCTCGAGCGCCTTGCCGACCTTGCGGGCGATCTCGGGCTTCGGCACGTTGCGGTATTTCAGGCCGAAGGCGACGTTGTCGAACACGTTCTTGTGCGGGAACAGCGCGTAGCTCTGGAAGACCAGCCCGATGTTGCGCTTGTAGATCGGGATATCATCGACCCGCCGCCCATCGATCATGATCTGGCCGCCCGAAATGTCGACCAGGCCGGCGATGGAGCGCAGGATCGTGGTCTTGCCGCAGCCCGAGGGCCCGAGCAGGGTGACGAAGCTGCCCTTGCGGATCGAGAGCGAGAAATCGCGCACCGCGACGAACTTGCCGTAGGCGATGTCGATGTCGCGGAACTCGACCGCCGGGCTGTCTGCCTCGGCGGCCGCGCTCGCGCCGGCTGCCCCGGCCAGGACAGGCCGGGGATGGAATGTCATGTCCTGGCTGTCAGGCACCTTTGGAGATCCTGTTCCACTGCTTGGTCCAGGCGTCCTCGTTGGTCGCCCAATAGGTCGGATCGGCGAAGGTCAGCGACTTCATCGTGCCCGTCTTGTCGAACGCCGGCAGCTTCTCGATCTTCTCGGTCAGCTTGACCTTGTTCGGGTCGAGCGACGGCGGATAGCTCTGGCCCTCGGCCACCGCGATCGAGGTCGCCGGGTCGAGCATGAAGTTGATGAGCTCCTCGCACTCGGCCATCGGCGAGCCCTTCAGGATCAGCATGTCCTCCATCCAGGCATAGGAGCCGGCCGGATCGAGATAGCCGATCGGGTGGCCCTGGTCCTGCAGCGCGGCGACGCGGCCCGACCAGGCATCGGTGACCACGATCTCGCCCTTGGAAAGCAGATCCATCAGCTCCGCGCCGGAGCTCCAGAACTTCTTGGCGAGGTCGCGCGTCTCGCGCACCTTGGCCCAGATGGCGTCCATGTCCTTGAGATTGTTGGGATCCTGCCCGGTGGCGAGCGCCGCGTACCAGACGCGCGTCGTCATGTCGGAATAGCCGCCGACCTTGCCGGCGTATTTCTTGTCGAGCAGCAGTGCCGCGCCCTTTTCCTTGGCTTCCTCCGGCGAGATCACCTTGGTGTTGTAGGCGATACCCGTCGTGCCATAGTCATAGGGCACGGCCGAAAGCTTCGGCGTCAGCTTGCGGAACGGCTCGATCATCGGCTGCAGCACGTTGGCCATGTTGGGAATGTTGGCCTCGTTGATCTCCGAGGTCAGGCCGGCGTTCACATATTTGATGTAATAGTTGACGCCCGAGGAATGGATGACCTGGTAGTCGCCGGGCTTGGCGGTCTTGATCTTGGTGATGATCTCGTCCTCGTCGCCGAACGTGCCCTGGACCACCTTGATCTTGGTCTTGGTCGTGTAGGGCTGGAAGGCGAACTTGTCGATCGCGTCCTGCACCGTGCCGCCCCAACCGTCGAAGCGAACCTCCTGGACCGCGGCGAGCGCCCGGCCCATCCAGGGCATGGAAAGGCCCGCCGAGGCTGCCGCGGCGGCGGTCAGCGTCAGGAAGGTGCGGCGGCTCAAATCGCCATTGGCATATCGGTCGTGCAGTCGTTCCAACCGCTTTGTGGTGGTCAGTTTCATTGTGTTTCCTCCTTTGGTTCGCCACGTCGTCTCAGTTTTGTCAGGCTTTGCAGGATCAGGCCGCCGATCAGCGGGATGCCGACGGTCACCAGGATCATCACGGTGCCGAGCGCGTTGATTTCCGGACTGATCGAGATCTTGAGCATGGAAAGGATCTGGGTGGGCATGGTCTCGACGCCTGCCGGCCGCCAGAACAGGCTGGCCGAAGTGTTGTCGAACGAGATGGTGAAGGCGAGCAGCGCGCCGCCGACCACGGCCGGGATGAGCAGCGGCAGCGTGATCTCGCGGAAGGACGAGAAGCGCGAGGCGCCAAGCGACAGTGCCGCCTCCTCATAGACGCGCCGGATGCCGATCATGCGCGCCTGGGCGATCAGCACGACATAGGGCACGGCAAGCAGGATATGGCCGAGCACCAGGAGCAGCATGGTTCTGGGCTGGTCGACGGCCTTGATCAGCACCAGCAGGCCGACGCCGAGGATTGTTTCGGGCACTAGCGCCGGCAGGATCACCAGCGTGCTCAGCGCCTGCTTGCCGCGAAATTCGAAGCGCACCAGGGCAAACGCCGTGGTGACGCCGATGGCGGTGGTGACGATGGCGGTGACCAAGGCGATCCACAAGGACGTGCGGAAGGCGGCCAGCACCGCGTCGTTGGCCATCAGCTTGCCGTACCATTGCAGGCTGAAGCCGGTCATCGGGAAGCCGCCGAACATCGAGGCGTTGAACGACAGGATCACTGTCGCCACGATCGGCGCGAACATGAAGATATAGACGCAGACCGTGACGAAGCCGGTCAGCCGCCAGGCCCATCTGCCTTCCTGCTTGCGCCGGGTCCCGCTCATCCGCCAAGCCCCGTCATCCACCCAGTCCTTTGACGATCTGCGACATGCCCATGTAGCGCGTGTAGACGGCGGCGAAGAAGCCGAGCACGATGAACAGCACGATCGAAAGCGTGGCGCCCATCGGCCAGTTCAGCTCGCCCATGATGGTGTCGTAGATCAGGTTGCCGAACAGCGCGTCGCGGCCCGAGCCGAGAAGCTGCGGCGTCACATAGCTGCCGGCGGCCAGCACGAAGCAGAGCAGCAGGCCCGCCGCCAGGCCGGGCAGCGACAGCGGCAGCGTGACCTCACGGAACGCCTGCGCGCTCGTGCAGCCCATCGAGCGGGCCGCCGAAATCAACGTGCGATCAATGCTCTCCAGGCTGACATAGACGTTGAGGATCATGTAGGGCAGCAGGAAGTGCAGCATGCCCAGGATGACCGCGCCTTCGTTGTAGAGCATCGGCAGCGGCTCGTTGATGATGCCCAATTTCAGCAGCGCGACGTTGATGACGCCCTGTTCGCCCAGGATGTTGATCCAGGAGAAGGTGCGGATGGTGAAGCTGATCCAGAACGGCACGATCAGCAGTAGCAAGAGCAACCATTTGTGCCTGAAGGTCGTGGCCCAGATGAAATAGGCAGGGAAATAGCCGAGCACCCCGCAAAGCAGCGCCGTGATCGCGCCGACCCGCAGCGTCTTCACAAGGAAGCCGGAATAATAGCTGTCTGTGAGGAATTCGTGCCAGTTCGCGGTCGTCAACGCGCTCGTTTCCACGCCGGCGGTGACGAAGGTGAAGAAGGTATAGCCGGCCATCACGGCGATCGGCAGGACCAGGAAAAAGATCAGCAGCAGGAGCACCGGCGCGACGAGCATCCAGGCCAGCCGTGGATCATACAATGTCCATCGTCGTTTCATGAGCACCCGGACGTTCGCGCCTTCTTGGAAGCGCTTATTTTGTTCCCGGCGCCAAGATTGGGTGATTGCAAGCGCGATGTCTACAGTGGGCGATTGAGCCAGTGGATTTCAGCCCGTTCCCTGCTGGGATAGACGCCAATTTTCGGCGGACGGGGTCGCTGCGCAACCCCGTCTTGCACCTTCGATCGACAAACACGTCGAGGAGGCTTGGTCGGCGCGCCTCAGGCCTTCGAGATACCGCGCGCGATCAGGCGGGCAAGGCGCTCGGAAAACGCCCTGGCGTCGGCCGGCTTGTCGCCGTCGAGCACGCGCGCCTCGTCGTAGAGAAGGTGGGCGGCATCGTCCTTGAAGGCCTGCTCGTCGTCGCCGAGGCTGGCGAGCGCCCGGACGCGCTCGTGGCGGGGGTTGATCTCGAGGATCGGCTTGGCCGTCTTGTCGAGGCGTCCGGCGGCGTTGAGCAGCCGCTCGAACTGCCGATCCGGTCCATGTTCGGGCGCTACCAGGCAGACCGCGCTTTCGGTCAGGCGGTCGGAAGGCTTGACGTCCGACACGGCTTCGCCAAGCGCTGCCTTGACGAAGGCGAGGAAGCCGTCGACTTCGGGCGTAGCCGCCGTGTCCGGCCTCTTCGCCTCGTCGAGCAAGGGAATGTCGGAAAGTTCGGCCACGCCCTGCGTCACCGACTTGAACGGCTTGCCGTCGAATTCCGGCGCCATCGACGTCCAGAAACTGTCGACCGGGTCGGTGAGCAGCAGCACCTCGATGCCGCGCGCCTTGAAACCTTCGAGCTGCGGCGAGGCTTCGAGCCGGGCGCGGTCGTCGCCGGCCATGAAGAAGATCGCCTTCTGGCCTTCCTTCATCGCGCTGGCATAGTCGGCAAGGCCGCGCCAGCCTTCGCCCGAGGCCGTCGAGTGGAAGCGGGCAAGCTTCAAGAGCTGCTCGCGCCGCTCGTGGTCCTCGTAGAGCCCTTCCTTGAGGACGACGCCGAAGTTCTCCCAGATTTTCGCATAGGCCTCGGGCTCGTTCTCGGCCAGCTTCGAAAGATCGCCGAGCACGCGGTTGGTCAGGCCCTTGCGGATCGCGGCCAGCAACGGGCTTTCCTGGATCATCTCGCGCGAGACATTGAGCGGCAGGTCGGCGGAATCGACGAGCCCGCGCATGAAGCGCAGATAGCGCGGCAACAAATCGGCATCGTCGGTGATGAAGACGCGGCGCACATAGAGCTTGATGCGGCCCTTGCGGTCCTGGTCGAAGAGATCGAAGGGACGCGAGCCGGGCACGAAGGCGAGCACTGAGTATTCCTGCCTGCCTTCGGCGCGGAAATGGATGGTGGCGGCCGGCTCGTCATACTGGCCGGCGAGGCTACGGTAGAAATCGGTATATTCCTCGGGCTTGATCTCGCTTTTCGGCCTTACCCAAAGGGCCGTGCCATCGGCAATGTCGCGCGCCTCGGCACCGGGTTTCTCGACGAGCGTGATCGGCACGGGCACGTGGCCCGACTGCGACTTGGCCAGCTGCTCGAGCCGGTAGGAGCCGGTGTAGGACACGGCGTCGTCCATCAGATGCAACACGACGCGGGTGCCGCGCCTGGGAGCGGCTTCGAGCGGGGCGGGCGCGATCTCGTAGGACCCCTTGCCGTCGGACGACCAGCGCCAGGCCTCGTCGCTTCCCGCCAGGCGGCTGATGACGTCGACGCGGGTCGCCACCATGAAGGCGGAGTAGAAGCCGACGCCGAACTGGCCGATGAGCTGCGTGTCTTCGCTGGCATTGCCGGCGCCGACGCGCTCGATGAAGGCGCGTGTACCCGAGCGCGCGATCGTGCCCAGCGCCTCCGTCATGTCGTCGCGGCTCATGCCGATGCCGTTGTCCTCGACGATGATCTCCTTGCTGTCGGGATCGGCTGAGATCGAGATGCGCGGCTTGGGGTCATCGGCCAGCAATTCCGGATGACTGACGGCCTCGAAGCGCAGCTTCTCGCAGGCATCGGCGGCGTTGGAAATCAGTTCGCGTAGGAAGACGTCCTTATCGGAATAGACCGAGTGCACCATCATGTGCAGCAGCCGCGAAACATCCGCCTCGAATGCCTTGGTTTCCGTCGCTTTCGTGCCTGTCGTCATTGCGAGTTTCCCACACTGTTCAACCACCCGCCGCGCCGGAGCGCGAGCGAGACTTCCTTTCAACCATTTTTGGCGGCTCTGGCAACTGAGTTCAGCAAGGCCAGCGCGACGACAATATTGTGATGGGATGCGCCGGCGGCAAGGGGCGGAATCGGCGCCGGCGGCGAAACTGCCAATCTCCCCCCTCGTGGGGGAGATGCCCGGCAGGGCAGAGGGGGGCGCGAAGGAACTCGGCCTTGCTTATTTGCTGGGCTACGCGGTGCGCGCCCCTCCAAAGGCAAAAGTGATCCACTGAGACGTCGGCGGGACAGCGCCCCCCTCTGGCCTGCCGGCCATCTCCCCCACAAGGGGGGAGATTGGCAGCTTCGGTGCCGCGCCCTACTTCCCCGCCATATGGTCGGCAAGCGCTTGCGCCTGGGCAAGCAGCGCGGGGAAGACGGGGTTGTCAGGCAGGCTCTTGCCCATGCAGGCGCGGAAGTCGCTGTCGCCTTTTGCCCAGGCCGCGTCGGCGGCATCGGATGTGTTTTCGTCGCTGTCGCCGGTGGCCTGCTTGACCAGCTTCTGGGCGGCGGCATCGGCGGCGGTCCAGACCGCGTCGCAGGCCGCGATCTTCGGGACGGGAGGTGTCGCCGGCGCCTCGGCGATCATGACGCTGTTGCCCTTGACCAGCGTGACGACGACCTCCTGGTCGTAGTTCGGCCCGACATCCTGTGCCCAGCCGCCGAGGCGGGCGATCGCCATGTCGGCGCCGTCGGGCGTCTTCAGCTTGAAGTCGAGCGTGCCGGTGAAAGCGGCGTCGCTGCCGATGGCCTGGGTGTAGAAGGCATCGAGCTTCAGCGCAGCGTCGAAGCCGGTGGGCAGTTTGAGATCGGCGTCGGTCTCGGCGGCGCGCGACTGCAGCCAGCGCTCGACCAGCCCGCGTGTCGACGCCACGACGCTGGGGCCGTCCTCGGTGCCGTGGCGCAGCCCGTCCAGCATGCCGAATCCGACATCGGAGGAACTGAGGCTTTCGATGTTGATCGTGCCGGCCGCCGGAAAACCCTTGACCGTGAAAGGTCCCAGAAGCGTGGAAAGGCGCTGTTCGAGATCGGCGCGGGCCTTGTCATTGGCCGCATCGAGCGTTTCCACGGGAGCGTTGGCGCTTTCCATCGCGGCGATGGCCGATATCGCCTTGTCGCGCGCGGCGATGTAGTCGTCCTCCGGCGAAGCCGCATGGGCCGCACCGCTCGCCAGCGCCAACACCAAAGTCCAGACCAGACGCATCGTGGAACCTCCGTTTTTACAAGCTCTTCGCGTGGCTTGGTGGCGATTGTGCGGCGGTGAAGTCATGGCGTGGCTGCGGATATCGGGGACGCCGGATCAGCTTTGGCACCGCCGGCAACCGCCATATCAGGAAGACGATGAAACCTTCCGATATCCAGGCCGTTATGGCCGTTGTGGCAGACATCAAATCCAAACCCAAGCCGGTCGGCGGCGCCAAACCAAACGGTGCCAGGAAGCCCCGCCAGCGGGAGGCATCCGATGTCGAGGCCGCTTCCGAGGTCGTCGGCGAGGCCGCACCGCCGCCGGAGGCGGTGGAACCTGATCCGCAACTGAGCCCCGAACAGGCCGAGCAGGCGCGCAAGAAATACCTGCTGAAGCGGTTCTGGATCAGCGCGCGCGGCTATTGGAGCCGGCGCGGCGACAAGCTCGCGTGGCCGTGCACGATCGGGCTCCTGATCCTGATCTGCGTCAATGTCGGCTTCCAGTATGGCATCAATGTCTGGAACCGCTCGATCTTCGACGCCATCGAACAGCGCAATGCGCCGACCGTCTATTTCCTGAGCGCCGTGTTCGTGCCGCTGGTGCTTGGCAGTGTCAGCCTCGTCGTCGCGCAGGTCTATCTGCGCATGACGATCCAGCGCCGCTGGCGCTCCTGGCTCACCACGTCGGTCATCGGCCGCTGGCTCACCAATGGCCGCTACTACCAGCTCAATCTCGTCGGCGGCGATCACCAGAACCCGGAAGCTCGCATTGCCGAGGATCTGCGGATCGCCACGGAATCGCCCGTGGATTTCATCTCCGGCGTCATCAACGCCTTCCTGGCCGCGTCGACCTTCATCGTCGTGCTGTGGACCATCGGCGGCGCGCTGACGCTGCCGATCGGCGGGTCGACCGTCACCATTCCGGGCTTTCTCGTCATCACCGCGGTCATCTACGCAGCGATCACTTCCACCTCGATGGTGGTCATCGGCCGGCATTTCGTCGAGCTCTCCGAGCAGAAGAACCAGGCGGAAGCGGAATTTCGCTACACGCTGACGCGCGTGCGCGAAAACGGCGAGAGCATCGCCTTGCTCGGCGGCGAGGAGGAGGAGCGCAGCGGCATCGACAGGACCTTCGCCGGCGTGCTGAAGCGGTGGGCGATGCTTGCCGGCCAGCACATGCGCACGGCGCTGGTCTCGCAGGGGTCGAGCCTGTTCGCGCCGGTTGTGCCGGTGCTGTTGTGTGCGCCAAAATTCCTCGACGGCTCGATGTCGCTTGGCCAGGTGATGCAGGCGGCGTCCGCCTTTGCCATCGTGCAGGGCGCGTTCGGATGGCTGGTCGACAATTACCCGCGTCTTGCCGACTGGAACGCCTCGGCACGGCGCATCGCCTCGCTGATGATGTCGCTCGACGGACTCGAACGCGCGGAAGAGAGCGACGCGCTTGGGCGCATCAATCGCGGCGAGACCAAGGACGACACGATGCTGAGCCTCAACAATCTCTCGGTGTCGCTCGATGACGGCACCGCCGTGGTCAAGGAAACCGAGGTCGTGATCCAGCCGGGCGAGCGACTGCTGGTGGCCGGCGAATCCGGCTCTGGCAAGAGCACGCTGGTGCGGGCGATAGCGGGCCTGTGGCCGTGGGGCGGCGGCAGCGTCGATTTCCATCCGGGCAAGCGCATGTTCATGCTGCCGCAGCGTCCCTACATTCCCTCGGGCACGCTGCGCCGGGCAGCGGCCTATCCCGGCGCCGCCGAAGACTGGACGGTTCCGCAGATCAAGGCCGCCCTCGACAAGGTGGGGCTCGGTCATCTCGGCGACAAGATCGACGAAGACGCGCCATGGGACCAGACCCTGTCGGGCGGCGAGAAGCAGCGGCTGGCCTTCGCGCGGCTCCTCCTGCACGCGCCCGACATCATCGTGCTGGACGAGGCGACGGCGGCACTCGACGAGAAGAGCCAGGAAAAGATGATGGAAACCATCATCCGCGAATTGCCCGATGTCACCATCGTGAGCGTGGCGCACCGGGCCGAGCTGGAGGCCTTCCACAGCCGCAAGATCACGCTCGAACGGCGCAAGGGAGGCGCCAAGCTCGTCAGCGATATCGATCTCCTCCCGCGCAAGCGCAGGGGCTTGCTCGGCCGCGCCTTGTGGGGTTCCGGCGCCTTGGCCGAGAAGTCGCTCGAGCGCGGCGGCATCCCCCATAAAAAGAACTGAAGACGTCCGGCGCGTTCTCACTCCCGCCGTGGATGGCCAATCAGGCGCGCAATTCTTCCTTATGTGCCTTCACCAGGTCGGCCATGCTGTCGAAGCGGAAGTCCACCTTCGGCATGTCGCCGGGATGCATGGTGGCGCCAAAACCCTGATCGGCGTGCCGGCGCTGGATCCAGCATGATTTTAGGCCGAGGCCATTGGTCACGGCATGGTCATGGAACAGGCTTTCGGCCGTGTGCAGGACCTCCTTGTCGCTGATCCCGAGCGTCGCCAGCTTTTCCAGCATATAGTCGAAATTCCGGGGCGACGGCTTGTAGGAACCGATATCCTCCGCCGTGTAGACCGCGTCGAAATCGACGCCGAGTTTCCTGTTGCTGAAGGAGAAGCTCGTATTGTCGACGTTGGAGAGGATGGCGAGCTTGTAGTGCTTCTTGAGGTATTGCAGGGCGGCGGCGGTGTCGGCAAAGGCCGGCCAGTCCTTCACGCTCTGGCCATAGGCGATGCATTCCTCCGGCGTGGCCACGACGCCCCATTCCTCGGCGAGCCGCTTGTAGACGATAGCCAGAAGGTCGCTGTAGCGTTTTTGCGGTGTCCAGTTCTGCTGGCTGGATTCGTGTCTTGCATGCGCCTGCAGGATGTCGTCGCGGCTCAAGGCGCCGCCAACCCGCTGGGTCAGCGGCTTCAGGGCTTCGATCATGCCGGATTCCCAATCTATGAGTGTGCCGTAGCAGTCGAAGGTCAGGGCCTTGAAATCAGTCAGCTTCATGGGGTTCACTCCTTGGGGTCGATGGTTGGTGTTTGGGCGGATCGCGATCAATCAGCCGATTGCCCGACGGGCTGCCCGACCGGGCGCGGACCTGTCTTCGATACCGTGCCGCGCGAGGATGTCAGCCAGACGCCGAACAACGTCACCGCAAGGCCGAGGACCATCGCCAATGAAAGCGGCTCGCCGAAGAGCAGCCAGGCCCAGAGCATCGTCACCGGCGGGCTGAGATAGATGACGCTGCTGACCTGCGCGGCGCTATGGAGGCGCAGGCTCGCATAGTAGACGCCGTAGCAGAAGAAGGTCGAAAACAGCACCAGCCAGGCGATGCCGAACTCGAAACGGCCATCGAGCGGCGGCATCAGCCCGCCATTCCATTCGGCGCAGGCGGCAAAGAAGATCGCCGCCGTCAGGCATTGGATGCACAGGCTCTGGTGGATGGGCATGTTGATGGTGCCCATCCGCTTCTGCAGCACGGTCGCCAGGGCAAAGACCATCATGGAAGCGATGGTGACCATGTACGCCCAGGCCGGTGCTGTCCCGAGGCTGAGGCTGTTCACCGAAACGATGAGAACGCCGGCCACCCCGAGCGCCGTTCCGGTCCATTGCCTCGATGTCAGCCGATGGCCCAGCACGGGCTGCGAAAGCGCCGCGATGGCGAGGGGGACGAGGTCCGAGATCAGCGCGACGAGGCCGGTCGGCACGCGCTGGCCGATGGCAAGCGCGAAGCCGCCGAGATAGAGGAACATCATCGCCACGCCAAACGCCATCTGCCGCATCAGGGCGCCTGCGCCGATGCGCGGCCCGACCATGAGCGCGAAGGGCAGAAGGACCAGCCCCGACATCAAGGTCCGCCAGAACAGGACCAGCATGACATCGGCGCTCTCGCTGGCGTAGCGGATGCCGACAAAGCCGGAACTCCAGCTGACGACCAGGGCCGCCGCCAGAAGCGGCCAGGCCAGGCGATGGGACAGAGGTTTAGGCGTCATGCGGTCTCTTCGTCGAGGCGGCGCCGGCGGGCGCCAAGCGGATCACTGTCAATCCCAGGTGCCGACTTATGGCGGCGCGCATCCGCCTTTGCACATGACAAATTTCGATGAATCCATGAAATAGCCACGAATCTGGCATATCCATTTGCCTGAGAACCGATTCCGCGCCAGGACCTGGAGCGTTGCTTTCGTTTCAAACGAGGATTGTCATGGCTGGAGTGATGAGCCGCCGCCTGGATGTCGATGCCTTGCGGGCGATGGTGGCGATCGAGAAACATGGCGGCGTCACCCGCGCGGCCGAGATGCTGGGCCTTTCGCAGTCGGCCGTCAGCCACAAGATCAGGCGGCTGGAGTTGAGCCTCGACTGCGAAATCCTCAGCCGCAAGGCCAATGCGCCGATGTTCACCAGTTCAGGGCAGGATCTCTTGGGCTACGCACGGCGCATCCTGGGCATCCATGACGAGGCGATCCTCAGCCTGTCGAAGAGCACGCTGCAAGGCAAGATCGCGTTGGGGATGACCGAGGATACGACCTGCACGGACCTGTCGCGCATCCTTGGCCGGTTTCGCCGGCTCTACCCCGAGGTGAGCGTTCGCACGCAGGTGCGCATGAGCCTGGCCTTGCAGAAGCTGCTGCGCGAGGGGGCGCTCGACGCGGCCATCATCCAGGTGTTCCAGCACGAGGTCCGCCCGACCGACATCCTGCTCTTCCGCGAGAGCCTGCATTGGGTGAAGTCGCCGGAGCTGGTCCTGGCGAAGGGGGACCCGGTGCCGTTCCTGTCATTCGACGACAACTGCTTCTATCGCCGTTGGGGCCTCGATCTCGGCCAGGACGAGGGAACGCTGTTCGAGATTGTGTTCGAATGCTCGAGTGCGGCCGGCATCATCGCCGGCGTGACCTCCGGGCTCGGCGTCGCGCTGCTCAGCCAGCGGCATCTGCAACCCGGCATGGAGATTGTCGACAAAACGTTCCCCAAGCCGCCGGATCTAGCCTACGTCATCCGCCGCGCCCGCAACGCCCGCAATCCGGCACTGGAGACGCTGGTGCGGGAGATCGAGGCCGAGGTGCGGCGCCAGGGGACGCTGCAGATCGTGGGGTGAGGGGGGTGGGCTATCTGGAGCACAACGAGTTCTCCGTGCCTGCGCCGACCAAGCTAGACGTCTGCTTTGCGCCTCAAGCATGACGTTCCCACGCTCGCGTCCGAACGCCAGAAGCGGACATCGCTTATGCTCAGGGAACTGGCGAGTTTGCCCTAAGCAAAAGAAAACGCCATTTTCTCTCTGAATCCTGAGCCGCGTAGAACCTTACTCGCGCCTGGACGTTTAGGTTCGACGAACGGACTTTCAAAGATCGTCATGGCACGCTCCACAGTGATCGCAATCGGCGCCTCGGCGGGCGGGGTCGATGCGTTGCGCGATCTCGTTGCCAAGCTGCCGGAAGCGTTTCCAGCCTCGGTTCTGATCGTGTTGCATATCGGCGCCCATCGAAGCGAACTACCCGCGATATTGAATGCCGCCGGACCTGTGCCGGCAAAACATGCCACCAACTACGAACAGATCTCGTCCGGCCAAATCTATGTCGCGCCGCCCGATCACCACATGATAGTCTCACATGGCAAGCTGCGTCTGTTGAGAACTCCGAAGGAGAACTGGGCGCGCCCGGCGATCGACCCCTTGTTTCGTAGCGTGGCCGAGGCCTATGGCGCAAATGCCATCGGCGTGGTCCTGACCGGCTATCTGAATGACGGATCGCTGGGACTCGGGGAAATAAAGCGCCGCGGCGGCATTGCGATTGTCCAGGATCCCGACGATGCGGCGTATCCGGAAATGCCGGGCAGTGCTGCCGCTCACGTGGCGCTGGACTACCGCGTGGCGCTCTCCCGCATGCCCGGATTGCTTGTTGAACTGGTCAACGGAAAGGCAGGAAAGGAAGCGGCTATGCCGAACAAGTCTTCTCAACCTGAGGCCGAGGGGGACTCTCCGACCATCGACGGCGAAAAATTCGATCGCCCGCTGGCGCTGACCTGCCCGGAATGCGGTGGCGCGCTCCTTAAATCCCAGAATGGTACGATCATCAAGTTCGACTGCCATATCGGTCACAGCTACACCGGGGAGGTCCTGGCCTCTGCCCAATTCGACGAGATGGAGCGGGTTATGAGGGCCGCAGTGAGAATTCTAAACGAGCGGGCTGAATTTTGTCTGGAAATGGCCGAGCAAGCACGCTTGCAGGAACCTGACGCCGCTGGACCCTGGGAAGCTGCCAGCAAGCAGGCGCTGGATCGGGCCTACAAGCTTCGCGTTCTCGTCGAGCAAGACTGGCTCATGCCGGAAACCTTCGGTGCAATGTCGGGGCGCTCGTCTCGGATCACCGGCTAGACGTGGCAAAGCTCGCCGCAATTGCCCGCTCCAACTCCTGCGGAGCGTAAGGCTTGGCCAAAGTGGTTATGTGGCGATAGCCGTCCACTAGACCATCGCTCCCGTATCCGCTCACAAACAGGAACGGAATGCCGCGCTGCTTCAGAACGTCGGCGACCGGAAACGATCGCGTGCCGGCCAAGTTTATATCAAGGATCGCGAAATCGATCTCCTCATCGCGCGCAAAGACAATCGCCTCGTCCAGGTTATCGACCGGACCTGCAATCCGGTACCCCATTTCCACCAGCAAATCCGCCAGATGCAAGGCAATAAGGAACTCATCCTCTACGATCAGAATCTTGCTTGCTGGACGCGTCGCCACTATTGCCACCCAAGAACTCCCGTCCTGCGGGCATGGGCGCATCTATGATGCAAACAACGCCGGAGGACTTATACGCAACGTTCACATTACCGTGCAGTTCCGCAGCGAGAGCCTTCTCGATCAGGCGCGAGCCGAAGCCCTTTCGCTTCGGCGTGCTTGCCGGCGGGCCGCCGCTTTCTTCCCAACGCAAGGTCAAGCGACGGTCCTGACCTTCTCCTTCAAGGCGCCAGATGATCGTGACATGCCCGTCCTGGGTAGAAAGCGCGCCGTATTTTGCCGCGTTGGTGGATAACTCGTGCAACGCCATTGAAATCGCAAGCGCCGCACTCGGTGTAAGCTGGATGTCCGGACCTTCAATCCGGAACCGGGTTCCATTCCCGGAATGAGGTTTGACGGTATCGGCGACAATCTCATCCAGTTTCGCACTGGTCCAGCTTTCGCGAGTGAGTACGTCGTGTGCCTTTGCCAGATTGATCAGCCGGGACCCGAATGCTTCTCGCGCCTCTTCCATGGTCAAGGCATTACTCAAGGTCTGGGAGGCGATGGACTGGACGACCGCCAGCGTGTTCTTGACCCGGTGATTAAGTTCACCGATCAGGATCTTCCGATGTTCGTCGGCGCGCCGCCGCTCGGTCATGTCGCGTGCGATCGTCGATGCTCCGATGACCTTGCCTTGATCATCTTCAAGCGGTGAAATCGTCAAGGATACCCAGACCAGGCTGTCATCCTTGCGCCGACGGATGGTTTCAAAGTGCTCGATGTGCTCTCCTCGGCCAAAGCGGTCCAGAATATTCGCCTCTTCGCCGTGGCGATTGGAGGGGACCAAGGTCATGATGGATTTGCCCACGATTTCGTCAGGCGAGTAGCCGAACAGGCGTTCAGCGCCCTTGTTCCAGCTCGTTATCATACCCTTGAGGTTTTTGCCTATGATGGCGTCATCGGAGGATTGAACGATCGCCGCGAGCCGCTCCGCAAGCGCCTCGGCCCGCTTGCGCTCGGTGATGTCCACCAACATGTTTACCGCGCCGGTGACTTCGCCAGTGGCATCGCGAAGCAGGGTTGGATAGGAAATGTAGGGTACACGAGTACCATCCGGCCTCTCGCACACCGCCTCAGCTCCCCCCTTTACTTGCCGCTTTTCTTTCAGGGCTATCGCCAAGGGGGATTCATCGTGCGGCAGCAACTCTCCATCCGGCCTATATAGTCGCCAGGAGCCGTTCCATCGATCCGAACCAAGTTTCGGCTCGCGGCCCCAGAGTTCGACGGCGGCCGGGTTGTAAAAAGTGAGCCGACCCGAGGCGTCGGTTGTGTAGACCGCGTTCGGGAGAGCTTCGATAAGATCGCGAAGGCGCTTTTCGCTTCGCATGGTCTCGTCTTCGCTCTGCTTGCGCTCGGTGATATCGCTGAAAGTGACCACCACCCCTGCAATCCGATTGTCGCGGGTACGGTAGGGCAACATGCGCCGCAAGTACCAGCGGCCGGCGTCGCTTGGCACCTCTGCAAGGATCGGGGCAAGCTTTTTCAGCACCGTTTCGGCATCAATTATCAGGTTATCGTCTGCGAACTTGCGCGCGAAGTGGGCGATCGGACGGCCAATGTCGGTCGAAACAAGATCGAAGAGTTCCTTGGTCGCGGGAGCGAACCATTTGATGCGCAGTTTTTCATCGAGGAACAGCGTCGCGGTTTCGGATCCGGCCAACAGATTGTTGAGATCATTGGTGGCCGCTTCCAACTCGCCGATCTTGTGCTGAAGCTGGCTATTGACAGTGTTCAGTTCCTCGTTGAACGACTGGAGTTCTTCCTTGGAGGTTTCCAGTTCCTCGTTCGTGGACTGAAGCTCCTCGTTCATCGAGGTTGCTTCCTCGTTCGACGCTTTCAGCTCCTCATTGGCGGTTTCAAGATGCTCGACAGTGCTCCGCAGCTCGGCGCGCGTCGCTTTCAGTTCTTCCTGAAGCGCGCGTTCACCAGCGGCAATTTCCGCCGTTTCGTCCCGCGGAGCTGCCGGGCCACCGCCGGCCTGAGGCCCCTCCGGTGTGAAGCTCACGAGCAGATGGCCGCTCTCTCCAGGCCGACCAGTCAGCGGCATGACAGTCATGGTGACCACACCGGTCTTGCTGGACCGGGTGCGTGCACTGACTGTGACGCTTCTGTTTTCCCTGGAAGCGTCACGGATCGCGGATCGAAGTTTGAGAGCGAGCCCTTCGCGGACCATGCTCAGCAAATCCCGCGTCGGCTCGCCGGGCGGCTGCTCCAGATAATCCCTTGTCGTTCCATGAAAATAGAGCGCGCGGCCCTTGCGGTCGATTAGGACGGATGCCGGAGCATAGCGTTCAAGCAAGGCGCGCCGCGCAGCTTCTGCGACCGATGCTGCCGAGTCGGGCGGGGGTGACGCTGGCTTGTCAGTCCAATCTGGTCCCACTGGTCCGCGATGCTCCCGGTAGTCGATGAGGTCATGCCGCGTCGGTCCGACGCGGCGGTATATCCGCCATTTCTTCGAGCAGCTCTCAAACAGATCGTCGAGGTGGCCGACCGTCTCGGCATTACCAAGGAACAGATGTCCGCCCTGACGCAGCGCGAAATGACAAAGTGCGATGACACGCTGCTGCGCGTCGGGTTCGAGATAGATCAGGAAATTGCGGCACGAAACCAGATCCAGCCGGGAAAAGGGCGGATCGCGCAACAGATTGTGCTGCGCAAAGACGATCGTGTCGCGAAGTTCCTTGCTGACCTGATAGTTGCCATCGAGTCTTTCGAAAAAGTGCTGGATGCGCTCCGGCGGGAACTCGGCCACTGCCGCCGCCGGATAGACGCCGTCGCGGCCCTTGCGAAGGTTGTCTTCCTGCGCGTCGGTGGCAAACACCTTGAGATCGAACCGCTTTCCGGCGGCAGCCGCGTGCTCCATTACCAGCATGGCAATGGAATAGGCTTCCTCGCCCGTCGAACAAGCAGGAACCCAGATCCGTATCGTGGCCCCTGACTCTCTTTCGGCGACCAGTGGAGCGATCACCAGATCCGATAACGTTTTCCATGCCTCGGCGTCGCGGAAGAATCCGGTCACGTTGATCATCAGGTCCGAGACAAGCGTGGTGATTTCCTCGGGATTGGCCCGCAACTCGTCCAGATACCCGTTAAGCGTCTCGATGTTCTTCAGGCCTAAGCGGCGGTAGATGCGCCGCCGCTGGGTGCTGCGCTTGTAGCTGCTGAAATCATATCCGCTCCGGGCGCGCAGAATTTCGAGAACCTGCTCGATCTTCGCCTCGCCACCGCCCAGTACGGCAGGTGCGGTTTCGATTGGAGCGGCGACATAACCATGGCGAGTGTAAGCAAGTATCACGTCCGGCATCTGTTCAGGTGCAAGGACATGGTCGGCCAAATTTGCCGCTATAGCGCTCCTCGGCATACCGTCGAATTTCGCGGTCTCGGGGGCTTGAATGAGGCTCATGCCGCCCTCGGCCCGGATGTCCTTCAAGCCCTCGGTGCCATTGCTGCCGGTTCCCGACAAAACGATGGCGATGGCCCGTTTCCGCTGGTCCGCCGCAAGCGATCGGAACAGGACATCGACGGGATGGCGGTTGCCGCGGACCTCTGCCGGTCGGGACACGTGCAGCCCGCCATCGCTGATTTTGAGGTCGGTATCGGGAGCGATCACATAGACCCGATCGGAAACGATCCGCATGCCGTCCACGACTTGCGCAACCTGCATGGTCGTGTGAGATGCCAGAACGCGCGCCATCTCGCTTTCGTGCTTCGGGTCGAGATGCAGGACGACCACGAAGGCGCAACCGCTGTCCGCCGGCATCGCATCGAAAAAGCGGCCAAGCGCCTCGATGCCGCCGGCTGACGCGCCGATGCCGACGACGGAAATGGTCGGAGACTCAACATTGGTTTCCTGAGGAGCGTCGGGACGGGCCTGAGCGCTCCGGACCGGCGGGGTCGGTTCAGCAGGCGCGTCGGCTTTCGCTTTTGATCGCCTTTGAGGTCTCCCAGTTTCTTCGTTTGCCATCGATTTTTACGTTTCACATGCTCTCAGCGGGCCACCGAATTCGGTCCCTAAGGTATCTGCCAAGAGCCGCGCGGCCCAAAGCTTGCGCTGATTTTCGCACCCCAACCCATCCCCGGCAACTCTATTTGAATCGACGCTGATTTCGAATTGAATCGACGCTGATTTCGAACTCGCCTTTGGGTTACCTCAGGCCGATCTGTACCGACCTAAAAGTCCGCTCCTGAAGATCCGACGACTGAATCACCCTGTCTGCAATCGGCCCCCTTCAAGACTTCACATGTCCCACCAAGCGTATGCTATCATTCGGACTCAATTCTTCCGCTCTCGCACCCCCTGTCACCCCTTCCTCTTCTCCACCTCCGCCTTCCTCAGCAAAAACCGCTGGATCTTGCCGCTCGGCGTCTTCGGCAATTCCGTCACGAACTCCACCTCGCGGGGATAGGCGTGGGCCGAGAGGCGTTTGCGGACATGCTGGGCGAGTTCTTCGGCCAGCTCCGGGCTGCCCTTGTAGGCGGGCGCGAGGATGACGAAGGCCTTGACGATTTCGGTGCGCTGCGGGTCGGGCACGCCGACGACCGCGGCCTCGGTGACGGCGGGGTGTTCGATCAGCGCGCTTTCGACGTCGAAAGGGCCGATGCGATAGCCCGACGAGGTGATGACGTCGTCGGCGCGGCCGATGAAGGAGACCGAGCCGTCCGGGTCATATTCCACCGTGTCGCCGGTTCGGTAGTAGCCGCCTGAAATGGCCGGAGTTTCGGCCTGGTGGTAGCCGCCGAACCAGCGCAGCGGCGAGTTGGCGATGTCTACGGCAAGGATGCCTGGCTGGTTGGGGCCGAGCTCGTTGCCGGCCTCGTCCAGCACCACCATGCGGTAGCCCGGCATGGCAAAGCCGGCCGAGCCCGCGCGGACAGGGTGGGCGAGGCCGTGATGGTTGTTGACCATCATGCCGTTCTCGGTCTGGCCGTAATGGTCGTGGATCGGCGCATCAAGGTGAGCGTCGAACCAGCGGATCACTTCCGGGTTGAGCGGCTCGCCGGCGCTGCTCACCACGCGCAGCCGGCCTTTTATGCGCGCGGCGGCATCGGGGCCTTCGGCGAGCAGCAGGCGGAAGGCGGTGGGCGAGCCCGCGAGGCTGGTGACGCCAAGCCGCTCGATGACGTCATAGGTGCTCTTGGCGGTGAAGGCCCCCTCGTTGAAGGTGGTGGCGATGCCGAGCAGCAGGGGACCCGTGATGGCGTAATAGAGGCCATAGGCCCAGCCCGGATCGGCGATGTTCCAGAAGATGTCGTCGGGGCGCAGGCCGATCGCATCGCGCATAGGCGCCGAACGCCATCAGAGCGCTGAGCGGCACCGGCACGCCCTTGGGCAGGCCCGTCGTTCCGGAAGTCGACATCATCATGAACAGGTCTTGGCCCCGGCGCATCACCGGTTCGCAGGCCGGCGAAGCGGCGGCCAGGGCGGCGCGGAAATCGATGTCGCCCTGACGCAAGGCATCGTCCGCACCGAGGATGGTGGCGATCCGTGGAAGGTTGGCGACCTCGTCGAGCTTGCCGCGATTGGCCGGATTGGTCACCACCACCTTGGCCGCGCTGTATTCCAGGCGGTGCTCGATGGCCTTCGGGCCGAAGGCGGTGAACAGCGGCTGGTAGACAGCGCCGATGCGCCAGACGCCGAGGATCAGCGCCACCAGTTCGGGAGTGCGCGGCAGCATGCCGGCCACGACATCGCCGGGGCCTACGCCCTGTTCCTTGAGCATATTGCCGACGCGGCCCGACATATCAGCGAGGTCATCGAAGCTGAACAGCCGGAGTTCGCCACTGGCCGAGATCGCGCGCAGCGCCAGCCGGTTCTGCCCGGTATGGCGGCCGCAGCATTCGACATAAGCGTTGATGCCGGTCGCCGGGTCGCCTTGCAGCCTGGCGATCTCATCCTCGATGCGAAAGCCCGAAACGGCGTCCTCATAGCGCGGCAAGCCGGCTTGTGTCGTGGTCATGAAAATCCTCCCTGGCGGTGCGCCATCTCCCCATGGCGCGCTGTCGCGGCGACAATGGCATCAGATGGCGCCCATCGGCAACGATTGATGCAGCCCTGCATCCTTCGCCCTACAAGTTCGCCTCGGCGAAGATGCGCGCCGCCCAGTCGAGGAAGACGCGCAGGCGCGGCGAAAGCTGCCGGTTCTGCGGATAGAGCGCCGACAGCGGCGTCGGCGATGGCGGGTATTCGGCCAGCACCTCGACCAGTGTGCCGTCGGCCAAATCCTTCTCGAAGCGATAGCGCGGCGCCTGGATGAGGCCGAGGCCGAGCCGCGCCAGGTCGGCGGCGGTATCGGAATTGTTGGCGGCGACGCGGCCGGGCAACCTGACCTCACGGGTCTTGCCGGCGACGGTGAATTCGAAGGGCAGCACCTCGCCGGTGCGCGAGGAGACGAAGCCGATCGCCTGATGGCCGTCCAGCGCGTCGGGGGAGGCGGGCGTGCCGTGGCGAGAGAGATAGGCGGGGCTGGCGCAGGTCATCTCGCGGATCATGCCAAGGCGGCGCATGATCATGCCGCTGTCGGGCGGTTCGCCGACGCGGATGACGCAGTCGACACCCTCGCGCACGAGGTCGACCAGCCGGTCGCTCTGGCCGATCTGCAGGTCGATGCGGGGAAAGCGGGCGAGGAATTCCGGCAGGCGCGGCAGCAGGAAGGTGCGGGTGAGCAGCGTGCTGGCATCGATGCGCAGCAGGCCGAACGGCTCGGCATTGCGGAAGGCGGCCTCGGCATCCTCGATCTCGGCCAGGATCGACAGGCAGCGCCGATAATAGGCCTCGCCGTCCTGCGTGGCGTTCACCTGCCGCGTCGTGCGCTCCAGCAGCCGGGCGCCGATATGCTCTTCCAGCCGCCGGATCGCTTCCGTCGCGGTCGAGCGCGGCAGGCCGAGATCGGCTGCGGCCGCAGTGAAGCTGCGCCGCTCCAGCACGCGGACGAAGAGCCGCATCGTGTCGAGCCGATCCATGATCTTTGTTCGCAGCTTCCGAATAGTGATGTCAAGAGAGAGCTGATTATCCGGAAGTTGGCGCGGACTATATCCGTCTCATCAACAAGAAGGAGAGACTTCCATGACATCCGACCAAAGAGATACGGATCAAGCCAGAACGGCGATCGTGACCGGCGCCTCGAAGGGCATCGGTGCGGCGATCGCGCGGCGGCTTGCCCGCGACGGCGTTGCCGTCGTCGTCAACTATGCGCGGGGACAGGCGGAGGCCGAGGCATTGGTCGGGGCTATCGAAGCCGATGGCGGCAAGGCGATCGCGATGCAGGCCGACATCGCCGATCCGGCCGGCATCGCCAGCCTTTTCGACGCCGGCGAGAAGGCCTTCGGCGGCATCGATATCCTGGTCAACAATGCCGGCATCCTGAAGCTTTCGCCGATCGCGCAGGCCGATGACGCCTTCTTCGATACACAAATCGCGATCAATCTCGGCGGCGTGTTCCGCGGCATGCGCGAAGGCGCGCGGCGGCTGCGCGACGGTGGCCGCATCGTCAATTTCTCGAGCAGCGTCGTCGGCCTCTACCAGCCGGGTTACGGGGTCTATGCCGCCACCAAGGCGGCGGTCGAGGCGATGACGCACATCCTGGCCAAGGAGCTTGGCGCGCGCCGCATCACCGTCAACGCGGTGGCGCCCGGACCGGTCGAGACGGCGCTGTTCACGGACGGCAAGAGCGCGGCGCAGATCGAGGCCATCGGAAATATGATCCCGCTCGGCAGGCTCGGCCAGCCCGACGACATTGCCGGCGTGGTGTCGTTCCTGGCCGGGCCGGACAGTGGCTGGGTCAACGGGCAGATCATCCGCGCCAATGGCGGCGTGATCTGAGGAGGCAGGCCGCTGCTGTCTGCCGACCTGCTCCGTCCCCGAACCCTGAAACCAACCTCCAGAAACAAGGAAAAGACCATGCCATTCGCCAATATCAAGATGCCGCAGGCGGCGCTCTCCAAGGCGCAGAAGGAAGACCTCATCCATCGCACGACAGCCATGTTCGTCGACTTCTTCGGCGAGGGCGTGCGGCCCTACACGATGGTGCTGGTGGAGGAAGTCGCCGACGGCGGCTATGGCCGCGCCGACGAGGTGTTCGTGATACCGGAAGCTTTTCGCGCCGATGAATAGGCCTTCGAACGCGATACCCGTCATATGACGACTGGTCGCCGCGAACGCCAACGTCCACTCTGTCCGCGGGCCTTTCAATGCATGTCGGTTCCCGAAAAACCGATGCCCCCTTTGGGGCGGCATGCATTAGCGGCGGGGGCCAGGTGGGCAGCCCCGAGTTGTCCACCTGTCTCGCTTCTTTCGTCGCTGGCGCCTGATCAATCGATGGAACCGGATGCGCTCAGCTGGCTTCGGGCGCCTGGCTCTTGGGCACGCCGACCCAGTCGGCCGCGATCTCGGCGAACAGCCAGTCGCGGAACGCCCTGACTTTTTTCTGGCGCAGCGCGCCTTCGGGATAGACGACGTAGTAGCTGGCCGCTGATTTCAGCGCGAGGTCGAAGGGTCGCACCAGCCGCCCGGCCGCGAGGTCGGCCGAGACCAGCGCGCTGCGGCCGAGCAGCACGCCTTCGCCATGCACCGCGGCCTCGACGGCGAAGGTGGCGGAATCGAAGCGCACGCCGCGTTTGGGGTCGATGCCTTCGACGCCGGCCTGTTCAAGCCATGTCGCCCAGTCGATGCGGAAGGCGTCGTGGATCAGCTTGTGATGCCTCAAATCCCCGGGCTGCCGCAGCGGGTGCTCGCCTTGCAGCAGTTCCGGGCTGCAGACCGGGAAGACCTCCTCGTCGGCGAGGAATTCCGCCGTCACCCCGGTATAGCCGCCGCGGCCGTAGCGGATGGATATGTCGATGCCGTCGCTGACGAAATCGGCCAGCACACCCGAAGTCGCCAGCCGCACGTCGATGTCGGGATTGGCGCGATGGAAGCGGTGCAGCCTCGGCACCAGCCAGCGGCCGGCAAAGCCGTCCGACGTGCTGACGTTCAGGATGCGGGTCGAGCGGTCGGGCGTGGCGGCGATGGTGGCGGCGGCGATCTGGTCGAGCGCCTTGCCGACCTCCGCCGCATAGGCCGCGCCGACAGCGGTCAGGCGTACGGAGCGCGTGCCGCGATCGAAGAGCTGGATGCCCAGCCTGTCCTCGATGTTGCGGATGGCGCGGCTGACGGCGCCATGGGTGAGGTTGAGCTCTTCCGCCGCCTTGGAGAAGCTCAAATGCCTGGCGGCCGCGTCGAAGGCGGGCAAGGCGGTGAGGGGCGGCAATCTGCGCGGCATGGGTTCCACCTGTGAGCGTTGCTCACAAATCCTGCACAAAGAGTCGTTTGTCGTCCAGCCCGAAACCGCCCAATATTCAGACGTACCAAGCATCCACACCGGACTTCCGGTTTATCGATGCACTGAATTGACCAGACAAGTGTGAGCAATCGTCATGCTCGCCCGGTGGGCGACATCGGCATTCTCGCGCCCGCTAGAACACAGGAGACGAACATGAACCTGACCCTTGGACCCATCACTGCCGCGGTGAGCGGCCTTGCCATGCGAAGCGCGGCAGCGTTCGAGCGCCGCCGCACATTGCGCAAGGTTTCCCGGCTTTCCGACCGCCGTTTGCATGACATCGGCCTCGAACGCGACTGGGACGGTTCAATTCTCGCTAACGGAATTCCGGGCAATGGGAGGGCGATATGACCAGCACGTTGATCATCGGCGCGACCGGGCTTCTCGGCAGCGAGATGGCGAAGGCCAGCGCGCGCAATGGCGACAGCTTGCATGTACTCGTCCGGCCGGCAACATCAGGCAATGGAGAGCGGATGCGCCCGCTGAAGGAGCTCGGCGCCACGGTGCATGTCGGCGATCTCGACGACTATGACAGCCTTGTGCGCGCCGTCGGCAAGGTCGATCGCGTCATCAGTTCGGTGCATGTCGGCTCGGCCAGCGAGATGACGCTGGTGCGCGCCGTCAGGGATGCCGGCGTCTCCCGCTATGTGCCGTCCGCCGGCTTCGGCCTCGACTTCGCCGCCGCCGCGCCCGGCTCGATCGAACCGCTCGACATCAAGCGGGCCGTCTTCGACGCGGTCCGGGAGGCCGACCTGCCCTATACGGTGATCTACACCAACGGCTTCTTCTCGACCTGGGTGGCGACCCTGGGAGACCTGACGCGCTTCGGCTCCTCGCCGCTGCCGCCCGACGAGGTGACGCTCTATGGCGACGGCAATGTGCCGGCGACATTTGTCAGCGAGAAGGATATCGCCGCCGTCACGATGCGCGCACTGGAGGATCCCAATGCTGTTCGCGGCGAAATCCGCATCGCGCAGAACAAGATCACGCAAGCCGAGATGATCGAGCTGTGGCGCCGGGTGAGCGGCCGCTCGCCGCGCGTCAAGCAGATGAGCGCCGACGAGCTGGAGGCGATGATCGAGGCGGTTCCCGGGCTCGGACTGCTGCGCGCATTCTGGCTCCGTGGCGAGACCGCGCTCGAGACGGCCACTCCGGAAGCGGGCACGCTTTACCCGGAGCTGAGGTTCAAGACGATTGAAAGCGCTTTTGCGGCGATGGCCGGCGCGGGTGGGCGGAGGTTGTGAAGGTTAGGGTTCTTGGCAAAGTCGGCTCTCTCCGGCGCCCCCCTCTGTCCTGCCGGACATCTCCCCCACGAGGGGGGAGATCGGATGTCGCGACCGCTTTCGCCAATCTCCAAAGCTATAAGCTATAAAGTGAGAGCCGGCGTCTGAACTGCCAATCTCCCCCCTCGTGGGGGAGATGTCCGGCAGGACAGAGGGGGGCGCCGTAGAGCGCGGCGGTTGACCCAACAGCCCATCCAGCCGATAGGTCCGCGCGAACAGCCCGAGACCTGCTAATGCCCAACCTCAGAGATACAACCCGCGCTCCCGACACCGCCTGGCAGGACGATGTCCGCGCCGGCGTGCGCCATGTGCGTGACCTCGCTTCCCTGCCGCTCTCGCCGGCCGAACGCGAAGCCGCGCAGGCCGCCGCCTCGCTGCACAAGGTGCGCGCGCCGAAAAGCTATCTCGACCTGATCGACTGGAACGATCCGGCCGATCCGATCCGGGCCCAGGTGATCCCGTCGCCTGGGGAATTGGAGGAGGCGGAGGGCGAGCTCGGCGATCCGATCGCCGATCATGAATTCAGCCCGGTGCCGCGATTGACGCATCGCCATGCCGACCGGGTGCTGTTGTTCCCGACCTATCAATGCGCGGTCTATTGCCGGTTCTGCTTCCGCAAGGAATCGCTGACCTCGATCGGCCGTGGCTATACGCGCGAGGCGCTGGAGCCGGCGCTGGCCTATATAGCGGATCATCCCGAAATCCGCGAAGTGATCCTGACCGGCGGCGATCCGCTGTCGCTGCCGGATAAGGCACTTGCCGAAATCCGCGCCCGTGTCGAGACTATTGCCCATGTGCGGCTGTTGCGCATCCACACGCGCGTGCCGGTTGCGCTGCCGTCGCGCATCACGCCAGGGCTGGTCGCGGCACTGCAGGGTCGGCTGATGGTGACGGTGGTCACCCACTTCAACCATGCGCGCGAGATCACCGATGCAACCGAAGCGGCTTGCCGCACCTTGCGACAGGCCGGTTTCGTGCTGCTCAACCAGAGCGTTCTGCTGAAGGGCGTCAACGATACGGTCGAGGCGCTGGAAGAGCTCTGCCGCGAGCTGATGTACCGGCTGGGGATAAAACCCTATTACCTGCACCATGGCGACCTCGCGCGTGGCATGGCGCACCGGCGCACCACGATCGAGCACGGCCAGGCGCTGGTGGAAGCGCTGCGGGCGCGGCTCTCGGGCATCTGCAATCCGGTCTATGTGCTGGATCTTCCGGAAGGCGGCGGCAAGGTGCCGCTCGCACCGTGCCCTATCGAGGGGCGCGACGGAGAGAGCTGGCGCATTCGCGGGCTCGATGGCACGGTGAGGGATTATCGGGAGATTTTGGGCGTTCGGGAAGAACGGCCCTCGAAGAATCCGGCTGCCGGCTCATGACGCTAGGATGTTACTCCTGCTTGCGTCATAGCAACTGTTCATAATGGCCAGCGTCTGCGCCGCCCCTCACCTGCCTGCCGGCATCCTCTCCCCGTATAGTGGCGGGGAGAGGGGCGCTACCGTCGCCGATTTCGCCAATCTGAAGCGTTGCAGGAAAACCACCGGCGTTGCGGCCGGTCCTCTCTCCCCGTCACTATACGGGGAGAGATGTCCGGCAGGACAGTGAGGGGCGGCGCTGACGCCAAAGATTGCTGCATTCGGCCGGAAACTCATGATGTCGTAACGCAGCAGGAATAGTCGGGCTGACCCTAAACCCCATCACCGTCGACAAACGCCAGCACGGCCACGCGCGGGACAACGCAGTATGCGAGCCGCGCCTTGCGGCCGGTCCTCGTCGTCGCGTGGCCAGTCTCGAGGTCCACGGCGATGTCCTCATAGCCCAGCACCTCGCGGTCCAGCGGATAGGCTGCCTTGTAGACCGCTTCCTTGGCGGCGAAGAGGATCCGGCCGGCAAGCTGCCGGTCGGCGGCGCCTATCCGGTCGGCCGGAATCGCAACGAGAGCGGAAATCTCGTCGGGCAGGGGCAGCGCCGGTTCGACATCGATGCCCAGCGAGCCGATGCCGGCAACAGGTGCGACCGCTGCCACGGCCATGTCGTCGTCATGGGCGAGCGAGCCGGTTATCCCCTGCGGCCAGGCGGGCGCACCGGAGGGCGTGCGCAAGAGGGCGAAACCGTCGAAGCCGGCATCCGCCAGCAGCCGGTGCGCGATCCAGCGCGCCGCGCCGCTGGCCCGCCGCATGGCGGGCTGGCGGGCGGGGATGGAACCTGCCTCCGCCGACAACAGATGGGTCTCGTCACCTTCGCGGATGATCCGGCAACCGGTGCGCACCCCCGCCGGGGCCATGGCGGCCATGGAGCGCGCCAGGGCGATTTCCTCGGGCGTCATCGGTCGCCGGGCGCCAGGACGATATCGGCGATCATTTCTCCGTCCTCGTCGAGCCCCTCTTCGACGAAACCGGCGCTGCGATAGAGCCGCCGTGCCGCCTCGTTCTCCGGTTCGTAGCAGATCGACACGTGCCCGACGTGGCCGAGCCCGCGGATTTCCTCCAGCGCCGCCTGTAGCGCGGCCTTGCCATAGCCACGACCCTGCCAGGCGCGGTCGACCATGAAGCGGTAGATGCGGGCCTCGTCGTCGTCGCGTGGCGCCTCGTACATCAGGAATCCGACAAGCTGGTCCCCGGCCATCACGGCGCGCGGCCGCGCGTCCCGATCGGACCGGGCTTCGCGCAGCGAGTCCGCATTGCCGGCGACGAAGTCCATCTGCTCCGGAGCCAGTCGCAGGGCCGTGACCATGGCTCGATTGGCCTTGGTCACCGGGACGATACGGATGTCCACGGTGCCAGTCGCGCGGTCCGTCAAGAAGATGCCCCGGAGCCCTCGCTGACCGGCTCGACGAACCGGTGCAGCTTGGCCGGGTTGCCGCGCCAGATGGAGTTGGGCTCCAGCTCCTCGCCCTTCATCACGAAGGAATCGGCATCGACCATCGATCCCTTGCCCATCACGACGCCGTAATGGACGAAGGCGGACGGCCCGAGCGTGCAGCCATCGCCGATGCGGATGAAGTCGGACTTGAACGCGCCTTCCTCCAGCGAATGGGCCTGGATGACGCAGCCTTCGTTGAGCGTGACGTCGTCGCCGATCTCCACCAGCGAGCGCTCGGTCAAATTGGCGCCGCCGTCATAGACGCGCTTGCCCACCTTGACGCCCAGCATGCGCAGGATCATCGGCCGGAACGGCGTGCCGGCGAACAGGCGCACGATGGGCGAATCCGCCAGCTTCCAGTGGCGCTCATGGCGCCAGAAGGTGACGTCGTAGATCGTCGTCATCTGCGGCTTCAGCTTGCGAAAACCAAGGCTTGCCCGCTCGACGAAGATGTAGAACGGAATGGTGATGGCCGAGGTCAAAAGCACCGCCACGAAGAGCGCGATCTCCGCCCATTCGGTGTAGTAGTTCAGCGCCCGGTCCCAGATCGCCAGCGTGGCGAACAGCATGACCCACTGCGTCGCGATAAACAGGAGGATCGTCACCAGATTGTGATGGTTCTTGAGCGGAATGCGCTTCAGCCGGTCTTCCTCGTCGATGCCGGCGATGAGTTCCTTGTCGCGGTTCACCATGCGCGGGATTTCAAAGGGGGGCGAGCCCAGAAGGCCGACATTCTCGCGCAAAGGCCCGTCGATCGGGACCATCACCTTGGTGCCGAGCAGGACGTTGTCGCCCGTGCGTCCGTCCGGCGGATAGTAGATGTTGTTGCCGAGATAGTTGCGCTCGCCGATCCGCGTCGGCTCGAGCCGGAACGCGGAAGCGGACTTGTGCATGTTGATCATGAAAAGCCCGTCCGACACCATGGTCTGAGTGCCGATCTCGCACAGGAGCGGGTTTTCGTGCTGCTGGTTGGAGCCGAAATTGGAGCCGGTCTGCACCACCTTGTTGAGGTTCCAGCCGATGGCGCTCATGTAATGGACGATGGCCGAGCTGTCGCCGAACAGCAGCCCGAGGACGCGCGAGTTGCTCGAGAACTCGGCAACCGTCTGCAGCCAGTAGCGGAAACCGTAAAGCGTGTAGGTGCGGCCGGGTTTCAGGATCAGGCTGAACAGGCGCGGCACCAGCGTGGCGGCGAGGAAGGCGACGGCGATGTAGCCGAAAAGCGTGACCGTCGTGCCGATCGCCACAATGCCGATCGTCTCCTGATAGTCGTCGCCGACATTCTCCCAATAACTATGGAACAAAAGCGGCAGCGGGGTGATGATGGCAAACAGCCCTATCAGTTGCACGGCTTCGTAGAGGAAGCGACGGATGCGGGGAGGATTGACGTTGCGCACCTTGCAATAGTCCGCCGTGGTCGGCACCGCCGGCGATCCATGCCAGTGTTCGCCGTCCGGGATGCTTTGCCCGCGCTGCAGCGAGGAGGAATGGCCGAGCTGGCCGCCATCGCCGATCGCGGTGTCGATGTCGAGCGTGCAGCCGACGCCGACGAAGGCATCGCGGCCGATGTTCAGCGGCCCGGTGTGGATATAGCCGGCCTGGGCGCGATAGCCGAGGATCAGCGATTCCTTGCGCAGGATGGTTCGGTCGCCGATCGAAATCAGGTCCGTGCACACGGGCACGGCACGGGATTCGATGACCACGTTCTTGCCGATCCTGGTTCCTAGAAGCTGTAGGTAAAGGCTGTAGAGCGGGCTGCCGCGGAACAGCACGACGGGTGCCGTGCGGATCAAGGTTTTCACCACCCAGAAACGATAGTAGCGCAGGCCCCAGATCGGGAACGCTTCCGCCTTCCAGCGGCCGACGAGCACCCATTTGGCGACAACGGCAAAGCCCGACATGCCGAAGAACACGCCGGCCGAGAGCACCACGCACCTGATGTAGAGCTGCAGCGGCTCGTCGAGCGCGTCATAGACCCAGTTGAGGCCGTCATTGATCGCCCACAGCGCCACGTAGCTGTAGAGCGCGTAAAACAGCAGCTGCGCCGCGCCGCAGGTCCAGTAGACGAGATTGGACGCCTGGCGGGTGAGAACGGGCTCGTTGGTGGCGCTCGTCAGCTCTTCCGCCGCGCTCAGGTGCTTGGCCAGGCGCGCCACGGTCGGATAGAGATAGATGTCGCGCATCGACGTCGTCGCCCATTCCTTGCGGGTGCGCACGCGGGCGCAGAAATGCGCCATGAGCAGCGAGTTGGCGCCGAGATCGTCGAAGAAATTGTCCTCGACGGACACGTCGTCGAATTTCAGCACGGCGCATAGCGCGTCGGCCAGGAACCGCTCGTCGTCATTGCCGGGCGCCACCATGGCGCGGTCGGCCGAAAGCCGGACGCTGGTCGGCTTGGGCAGCTGGCGAAGGTCGACCTTGTTGGAGACCGTCATCGGGATCGCCGGCAGTTCCTCCAGATAGGAGGGCACCATGTAGTCCGGCAGTCGCTGCTTCATCGTCTGGGCAATGTCGGCGCGCGAGAGCGCCGGCTGGCCGGCCTTGGGCGCGTAATAGGCAACGAGCTCGACGCGGCCGGGCTCGATCTCCCAGGTGGTGACGGCGGCCTGCGCGATCTCCGGCTGGTCCAGCAGCACGGCCTCGATCTCGCCGAGTTCGATGCGATAGCCGCGGATCTTGACCTGGGTGTCGATGCGACCGGCATACTCGATCTCGCCGGCGTTATTGATCCGGCCAAGGTCGCCGGTGCGGTAGATGCGCTTCGACGGATTGTTCGGCAGGCCGAGGAAATCGGCGATGAACTTCTGTTCGGTCAGGTCCTGCCTGTTGAGATAGCCGACCGCCAGCCCGATGCCGGCAATGCCGATCTCGCCCAGTTCACCAGGCTCGGCAAGTTGCGGCAGCGAAGGGTCGAGAATGACGATCGAATAGGTGGGCAGCGGCGCGCCGATGGTCACCGGCCGGTCCGGCGTCAGCGCACCCATGGTTGCCGTGACGGTCGCCTCTGTCGGGCCATAGGTGTTGAGGATCTGCCGGCCGGGCTTCGACCAGCGCACCACCAGATTGTGCGGGCAGGCCTCGCCGCCGACCAGCAGCGTGCGCAGGCTGGGCACATCCGATGTCATGGACGACAGAAGCGTCGGGCTGCAGGCCATGCAGGTGATGTCGTGATGGCGCAGGAAATCGGCGAGCTCTTCGCCCACCAATGGCATCTGGCCCGGGGCCGGCACGACGGTCGCGCCGGCGACGAATGGCACCCAGATCTCTTCGGAGGAAAAGTCGAAGGCGATGGTCATACCCTGGTAGACGCGATCGCCCGGCCGGTAGCCGTAGGACGCTGCGGCGACGCGGATGAAGTTGACGAAGCTCTGGTGGCGGATGGCCACGCCCTTGGGCCTGCCGGTCGTGCCCGACGTATAGAGGATGTAGCAGATGTCTTCGATCGCAGTGGCGGTCTGCGCCTTGTGCGGCTTCAGCGGCGCGCTGGACTGGGCGGATATTTCGGCGGCGGCGCTGTCGATCAACAGATGCGGAACCGGCAACTCGCCGGCCCGCGATGCATAGGTGGCGATGGTGACGACCAGGCTGACGCTGGCGTCCTCGATGATGAGCGCCATGCGCTCCTGCGGAAAGGCGGTGGCCAGCGGCACGAAGGCGGCGCCCGCCTTCACCACGGCGAGCAGGGCGACATAGGTTTCCGCGGACCGGTCGAGGATCAGCCCGACGCGGTCGCCCGGCCGCACGCCGCGCTTGACCAGCAGGCGGGCGAACTGGTTGGCTCTGCTGTCCAGCTCCTGATAGGTCCAGGCGCGGCCCTCGGAGATCACCGCCGGCAGCGTGGCAAATGTTTCGGCGAGTTGCTCGAAGACCTTGTCGAGCCGCTCGTCCGACTGACCCGCCCGGGCAAAATCGGCGCCTGCCAGGACCTGGCGGCGCGCTCCGAGGGCAATTTCCGCAGGTGCATGGACGCTATCGCGGCTGGTCCCGGGCTCTCCGCCCAACCTTGCCGCTTCCCTGTCCAGTTCGGCGATATCGATACCGTGGTCCATTTCCAAACTTTCTCGTCCTGGCGAAGCCGTCACGGGCACATCTCGGTCATGCCGCCGCTCGAGCAGGCATTGTCGGCTGTGCCGCCGCTGCAATTTGATCGTTGTTGATGGAGGTGGAATGACCGAAGCCTCCAAAACGGAAGATTCCGGAATTCAGACCGGCGATCGCTGACCGCCGGGTCCCTCTTTGGCCGCGCGGTTATCACGGAATCGGCCGCTCCCTCTTCACATGTTCGGGAGCATGGACGCGGGGCGTCGCCGGGGCGCTGCCGGCGGCGAGCGACATGCCGGGAAGGGCACCCATCGATCCGTCCGAACCTCGTTGCATTGCCCGTACCCAACCCCGTGCGCCTGTGCGGCGGCCAGATTTCCGGCCGTTGAGGGATTGATATGCCATCCGTTCTTTTCGCCAGTTTTTCTGAACTGTTGAATCTTGTTTCTGGATTGTGTCTGGGTGGGCCTGCGCATGCCCGCAACCGCCGGTTTTCCGGCTTTTTGAAAAAATCTTTCGGCGCCCGGGAATAAAGCGCGGCCCTTCCGGGTCTTGTCATCAGCGGGGCAAATCGGCCCGCGACGCGAAGAAACGAAACAAGGATTTAGCGAAATGACCAAGCTCGCTCTCAGCGTGGCCGCGATGTTGCTTGCCTCGAGTTCCGCCTTTGCCGGCAGCGACCATGGCGCCAACAATTCCAACCAGCCGGCCGCTCCGGTCGACACCAACGCGACCGCTTCGATCCCTTACACGGCACGTACCCATGGCGTCGACACCAAGGTGACGACCGGGCCGAAGCAGGAGTCGGTGCAGGACATCATCAACCGGCACAATGACGAGGGCATCTGGGGCAACTGAGCGCCCGGTCTTCGAACATCCCAGGGGCTTGGCCCTCCGTCATTCCAAGACGTGCCTTTAGCCACCACTCAACAGAGGAAGAACCACCATGTTCAGCATGACACGCCGCACACTGCTCGGAACCGCCACTGCCGCCGCTGCCTTCGGCCTCGCCGGCAAGCTTGAATTCACCCGCCCCGCTTTCGCGCAGACGCCGGTGGAGCCGACCGTCGGCTTTTACAAATACACGGTCGGCGACATCGAGGTCACCGCCATCTATGACGGCATCTGGAAGAAGCCGCACGACCCGGCCTTCATCAAGAATGCCTCGGTAGACGACACCAAGGCCGCACTCGCCAAGGCGGGTCTGACCACCGACTTCATGCCCATTCCGCTCACCGTCGTGGTGCTCAAGATGGGCGGCAAGCTGATCATGATGGATGCAGGCTCCGGCGTCGGCCAGTGGCAGGCCAACGCCACGCATCTGCCGGCCAACATGGCCGCCGCCGGCATCGACTACAAGGCGATCGACACCATCATGATCTCGCATTTCCACCCCGACCATGTCTGGGGCCTGATGGAGAAGGGTACCAACACGCCGGTGTTCCCCAATGCCGAGCTGATCGTCAACGCCACCGAATACAACTGGTGGGCCGACCCGAGCCGGCTGGCCAAGCTGCCCGAGGGCCGCAAGCCGGCGGGCAAGCGCATCGCCGAGAACTTCCCGAAATGGAAGAACTGGAAGCTGGTCGAGGACGGCGCCGAGGTGGTGCCCGGCATCCAGATCATCGCCGCACCCGGCCACACGCCCGGCCACTCGGTGTATCTCGCCAACTCCGGCAAGGAGCAGCTGATGATCTCGGCCGACACCATGTATGTGCCGGCTTTGCTGGCGCCGCATCCGGAATGGCAGGGCGCTTACGACCAGGATGGG
This sequence comes from Mesorhizobium sp. M8A.F.Ca.ET.218.01.1.1, assembly GCF_004791165.1. Lineage (GTDB taxonomy): Bacteria > Pseudomonadota > Alphaproteobacteria > Rhizobiales > Rhizobiaceae > Mesorhizobium. The sequence continues at coordinate 94,917 of NZ_SRUZ01000007.1, forward strand.
CCCACCGCAATCACCACGCGCCACAAGATCATCGACCGGGTGATCGCGGACAACATCCGCATTTCCGGTTCGCACTTCCCGTTCCCGGGCACCGGCGTCTTCGTCAAGGACGGCAATGCCTATGGCTTCACTCCGGTCGAAATTTGAGCGTCAGCTCCCAATCCAGACAAGCGAGACAGACAATGAAACAATCCTATCTGGGCAAGCACGCCCTCTACGGCCTGCTCGGCGCCATTGCCGTGCTGACCGTCGTTCCAGTCGCCACGATCATGCCGGCCTATGCGGTCGACGACATCGAAGGCGCCGACGCGCCAGACCTCACCGCCGTCAAGGCCAAGATCGACGCCAAGGACTACAAGGGCGCGCTGGAGGATTTGCGTGACCTCGCGCAGGACAACCAGCAGGCCGACGTCTACAATCTGCTTGGCTTCACGCTGCGCAAGACCGGCGACCCCACCACCGCGCTGACCTACTACAACAAGGCGCTGGAGCTGAAGCCCGACCACAAGGCCGCCCGCGAATATCTGGGCGAGCTCTATGTCGAGACCGGCGACATGGCCAAGGCTCAGGAGCAACTGGCCTCGCTGCAGAAACTGTGCCCCGCCGGCTGCGACGAGCTTGCCGATTTGCAGAAGGCCATCGACACCAAGGTGACGAAGTAGGGCGGGCAAGGCGGTTCCCTTGCTCGCGAAGGCCAGCGCAGCCCCCGCTCCGACCGCTTCGCGGCCACCTCTCCCCCATTCCATGGGGGCGAGGAACCCAAGCTCTCCAAAGCCGCGACCTCGGCAGCTAGGATTTCCTCGCCCCCGCGAGTGGGGGAGAGGTGGCTCGGCGAAGCCGAGACGGAGAGGGGGCCTTGGCGCTAACCCATCCCCCAACTCACCAAAGTTCGGGCGCTCGTGGCTGGCGCCCATTGCCGGAGCCGGCGCCTCTCCCTCGAGCCGGCTCCGGCCCTTTCGAGCCTCACACTTTCGCGCGCGGTCCCCACGCGCCGGACGGCGCCTGCACGGTGTCAAGACATTGGAGCCTGACCATGACCCTGAACGAACGCGCCGCCAAGCTCACCGGCCTCGCCGCCAGACTGTACCTGCGGGACGCGGCACTGCTTGCCGGCCGCCTGCTTTTGTCCCTCATCTTCCTGCATGAGGGCGCCACGCTCGCCAGCCATTTCGAGGGCGCCGCCAAGGCCATGGCGGCCCTTGGCGTCGGCCTGCCGTTGTTCATCGCCACCGTGGCGCTGCAACTGGGGGCGGGGCTTTCCGTCGCGACAGGCCTGCTGACGCGGCTTGGCGCCATCGGGCTCGGCCTGTTTTGCCTGGCCACGGCCATGCTGTTCCACACCAATTTCGCCAGCCAGAACGAATTGCTGCATTTCGAAAAGGATCTGGCCATATCAGGCGGCATGTTCGTGCTGGCCGCCGCCGGCGCCGGCAGGTTCTCGCTGGACTGGTTGTTGGCCGGCTATCTCAGGCAGCGCCAGCGCGACAAGGAGATGGTGGCGGCGCTGCTGGCGGTCGAGAACCAGTTTTCCATGGAGGTGCGGCTGCCGCTTTGAGCAGGAACCCAGCCCGCGCCCCGCCCACGCACGCTTGCACGCACTGTGCTGGAACCAGCCTCGATGCTCCGCATTCTATAAGCAGGGGCTCAAGGAGCGTGACGTGAAAGCGATTTTGGCACTGGTGGGCGGCTTTGTTCTGACCCTTGCGGTCTTCGGCAGCGGGCTGGGCTTTGCCGCCTGGCTGCTCGCCGCCAAGTCTCCGCATGAGGCAAGGCGAACCGTCAGCGTCGCGGAGCTGTGGACCCGGGACGCGCGCCCGGTGAACAAGACGGCGCAGAACCTCGAACGCCTGCCGGCCGACCAGCCCGCGGCGCCCGACATCGCCGCCAGGGAGCAGGCGCCCGACCCGACCGCGACCAGCTCGATCGCGCCTTCGGCTGAAACGGACGAACTGCCGGGACCCCACGTCAAATGGTGCGCCAGCCATTACCGCTCCTACCATCCCGATGACAACACCTACATGTCTTATAGCGGGCGGCTGCGCCCCTGCGTCTCACCCTATCTCGACGCCGGCGCCGACGAGAGCGCGCAGCCTACGGCCGAAGTCAGCTATGTCACGGGCGACGTCGCTTCGGCCGTCACGACGGGGCTTTCCGCCGACCATGTCGATTCCTGCTTCAGTCGCTATCGCTCCTACCGGCCCGACGACAACAGCTACCAGCCCTATTCCGGCGGACCCAGGCGCCAGTGCGAGTAGCGCCGGTGCCGGGTAAACATGGCTGAAGGGCGCGGCTTGTGATCCCGACGATCACGCAAATTTTTTGGATCGTTCGCACCGGCGCGGCGTTCATCCCCCACACAAGGGAGAACTGACATGAACGACGACCGCGACGACAAGATCCGCGACCGCGCCTACGAGATCTGGCAGCGCGAAGGCGGCGGCCATGGCGACCATGACCGGCACTGGCACCAGGCTGAGATGGAGATCGACAGGGAAGCCGCCCTGCCGCTGACGGCCGACGATGCGCTGCCGCAAACCGGTGAGATCGCCAGCACGGACGTGCTGCAGGTCGAAGCGCTGGCGGCCCGTACCGGCATATCGGGCGACGAGGCGCAGGCGCTGATCGACAGGCTCGGCACCGATCGCGTCGCGATCGAGCAGGCCGCGCGCGGCCTCAAGGCGAAGCGCGGGCGCTGAACGCAAGGCCTTTCGAAACAATGCGTTGGCGCGGTTCGATGAGAAGATGATTCATCGAGCCGGCGGCGCGAAACCATGACCCGGGCGAAGCCGTAGGGCGCTATCCTCCGTCATCTGCCCGTCATCAACGGCAATGTCGGAACCCTTGGCTGTCTCGCAGGTTCCTTCTGCCCACCCCAACAGGAGATGCAGGCCATGGACCACACCCACCACATCAGGCTGACCAATGCCGAACTGACCCCGGATGCGCTCGAAGGCGCCACCATCTACGGTCCCGGCGACGAGAAGATCGGCTCGGTCGACCATCTGCACGGCAGCCAGGTCGTCATCGATGTCGGCGGCTTCCTCGGCATCGGCGCCAAGCCCGTGGCCGTGCTGGCCAACGAACTCGATTTCATGCGCGACGAGGACGGCGACATCCACGCCGTGACCAGCTGGACCAAGGACCAGCTGAAACAAATGCCCGAACACCGCGACTGACAATGAGAAGGGCTCGGCATCAGCCGGGCCCTTCGTCTTTTCCAAGGGAGAGACCGATGATCAGGAAGCTGAAAGACGGAAAATACCGGCTTTATTCGAGGAAGAAGGACGACAAGACGGGGAAGCGGCGGAATTTGGGGACGTTTGATACGCGCGAGGCGGCGGAGAAGCATGAGAAGGAGGTGCAGTATTTCAAGCGGCATTGAGGGATGCTGATGCGTGCCTCGGTCTCGTTGCTGCAATAGCGGTGGACAAGAAGCGCTATGGCCAAAGCGTTGCGACGCCGCCAAGCGGCGTGAAACTCGTGTGGAACAAAATAAGCATCCGCGCGTTTGGGCTTTCGGCTTGGTCTGGCCATGGGGTCCGCGTGGGGAGGGGTTTTTGGGCGTATCTCGGTTACCAAAGGAACATCTGGATTCTCGGCAAATACTCAGCGCTCTCAAGGCATTTCGAAACGGAGATTTTTCCGTCCGCATCGAAAACGTCTATGACGGGCTGAGTGGCGAGATCGCAGATACGTTCAACCAAATTGTCGAACTCAATGACCAGGTGACGCGTGAATTCGCGCGGCTCAGTCGGGTGGTCGGCAAAGATGGGCGCATAAGCGAGCGGGGCCATGTCAGGAACGCCAAAGGCAGCTGGGAATCCAGTGTTCGGTCGGTCAACGACCTGATCGAGGACATGGTGCAGCCGACCGCCGAGGTTGCCCGGGTCATCGGCGCCGTTGCCAAGGGCGATCTGTCCCAGACCATGATGGTGGAGATCGACGGGAGGCCGCTGCGCGGCGAATTCCTGCGGATCGGCAAAATCGTCAACACAATGGTCGAGCAACTCGCCTCGTTCACTTCGGAGGTGACGCGAGTGGCGCGCGAGGTCGGCACCGAGGGCAAACTTGGTGGACAGGCGCGGGTCAAGGGTGTGGCAGGCACCTGGAAGGACCTGACCGACAATGTGAACGCTATGGCAACCAATCTGACGAGCCAGGTGCGCAACATCGCGGAGGTGACTACGGCCGTCGCGTCGGGTGACTTGTCAAAGAAAATCACCGTCGACGTGAAGGGCGAGATTCTGGAGCTGAAGTCGACCATCAACACCATGGTCGACCAGCTCAACTCGTTTGCCGGCGAGGTGACGCGCGTTGCGCGCGAAGTCGGCACCGAGGGTAAACTCGGCGGCCAAGCCCGCGTCGAGGGCGTGGGTGGCACCTGGAAGGACCTGACGGACAGCGTGAACCTGATGGCCGCCAACTTGACCGGCCAGGTCCGCAATATCGCCGATGTGACGACCGCGGTGGCGCTCGGCGACCTGTCGAAGAAGATCACCGTCGACGTGAAGGGCGAGATTTTGGAGCTGAAGTCCACCATCAATACGATGGTCGACCAGCTCAACTCCTTTGCCGGCGAGGTGACGCGCGTTGCGCGCGAGGTCGGCACGGAAGGAAAGCTCGGCGGCCAGGCTCAGGTGCGGGGTGTCGCCGGAACCTGGAAAGATTTGACCGACAACGTCAATTCAATGGCGGCCAACCTGACCGGCCAGGTGCGCAACATCGCCGAAGTGACCACCGCGGTGGCTCTGGGCGATCTGTCGAAGAAGATCACGGTCGACGTGAAGGGCGAGATCCTGGAGCTCAAGAACACCATCAACACGATGGTGGATCAGCTGAATTCCTTCGCCTCGGAGGTGACGCGTGTCGCACGCGAAGTCGGCACCGAGGGAAAGCTGGGCGGCCAGGCAGAAGTGCGAGGGGTCGGAGGCACCTGGAAGGACCTGACCGACAACGTCAATCTGATGGCGGCCAATCTCACCGGCCAAGTGCGCAACATTGCCGATGTGACCACGGCCGTTGCGCGCGGGGATCTTTCCAAGAAGATCACAGTCGACGTGAAGGGCGAAATCCTGGAGCTCAAGAACACCGTCAACACGATGGTGGACCAGCTCAACTCATTCGCCTCCGAAGTCACGCGCGTCGCCCGCGAAGTGGGCTCCGAGGGAAAACTCGGCGGTCAGGCCCATGTCGAGGGGGTGGGCGGCACCTGGAAGGACCTGACCGACAACGTCAATGCCATGGCCGGCAACCTGACCGTCCAGTTGCGCGATGTCTCCAAGGTCGCGACCGCGATCGCCACCGGCGATCTCACCCAGAAAATCACCGTCGATGCATTGGGAGAGATTCTGCAGATCAAGGATGTCATCAACACGATGGTGGACCAGCTGAACTCCTTCGCATCAGAGGTGACGCGCGTCGCCCGCGAAGTGGGGTCGGACGGCAAGCTTGGCGGCCAGGCACAGGTACGCGGTGGCGCCGGCACGTGGAAGGACCTGACGGACAATGTCAACGCCATGGCCGCCAACCTGACGGGCCAGGTCCGCAACATTGCGGAAGTGACGACCGCCGTTGCGCTGGGCGACCTGTCGAAGAAGATCACGGTCGACGTTCGCGGCGAAATTCTCGAACTCAAGGACACCATCAACACGATGGTGGATCAGCTCAACTCGTTCGCCTCGGAAGTGACGCGTGTCGCGCGCGAAGTCGGTACCGAGGGGAAGCTTGGCGGCCAGGCACAGGTGCGCGGTGTCGCAGGCACCTGGAAAGACCTGACCGACAACGTCAATTCGATGGCCGAGAATCTTACCGGCCAGGTCCGCAACATCGCCGATGTGACGACCGCGGTGGCGCGAGGCGATCTGTCGAAGAAGATCACCGTCGACGTCAAGGGCGAGATCCTGGAGCTGAAGTCCACCATCAACACCATGGTCGACCAGCTCAACTCCTTTGCCGGCGAGGTGACGCGTGTGGCGCGCGAGGTCGGCACCGAGGGCAAGCTCGGCGGCCAGGCACAGGTCGAGGGCGTGGCCGGCACATGGAAGGACCTGACCGACAACGTCAACCTCATGGCGACCAACCTGACCAACCAGGTGCGTGGCATCGCTGATGTCGTGACCGCAGTGGCACAAGGAAATCTCAAGCGCAAACTCGCCGTGGATGCCAAGGGCGAGATCGCGTCCCTGGCGGACACCATCAACGGCATGATCGAAACGCTTGCGACCTTCGCCGATCAGGTGACCAACGTCGCACGCGAGGTCGGTATCGAGGGCAAGCTCGGCGGCCAGGCCAGGGTGCCGGGCGCCGCCGGTCTGTGGCGCGACCTGACCGACAACGTCAATCAGCTGGCAGCGAACCTGACCACCCAGGTGCGGGCCATCGCCGAGGTTTCGACCGCGGTCACCAAGGGTGATCTTACCCGTTCCATCAGCGTCCAGGCTTCCGGGGAGGTCGCGGCGCTCAAGGACAACATCAACGAGATGATCCGCAACCTGAAGGATCAGACGCTCAAGAATGCCGAGCAGGATTGGCTGAAAACCAACCTCGCGCGGTTCTCGCGCATGCTGCAGGGCGAGCGCGATCTGGCCACGGTGTCGCGCATGATCATCTCGGAGCTCGCGCCGCTGGTGAACGCGCAGTACGGCCTTTTCTACGTGACCAATCGCGACGAGGAAGAATCCTATCTGGAACTGGCCGCGTCATACGCCGCCGAAGGCAAAGCCGCGATCCGCCAGCGTGTGGACTTCCGGGAAGGTCTGATCGGTCAAAGCGCGGCCGACAAACGGGCGATCATGCTCGACGATGTTCCTTCGAGCTTCCTGCGCATCACCTCGGGCCTTGGCGAAGCACCGCCGGCCAGCGCTATCGTCCTGCCGGCATTGTTCGAGGAAGAGGTCAAGGCGGTTATCGAGCTCGCTTCGTTCAGCCGCTTCAGCGACACGCATCGCCTGTTCCTCGAGCAATTGATGGAGTCGGTCGGTATCGTGCTCAACACGATCGCCGCGACCATGCGCACGGAAGGGCTTCTCAAGCAGTCGCAGCTTTTGACGTCCGAACTGCAGTCGCGCCAGACCGAGCTCACCAAGAAACAGGAAGAGCTTCACGCCACCAACGAGGAATTGCAGGAGAAGGCGCAGCTCCTCGAGAACGAGAAAAAACAAGTCGAGAACAAGAATCTCGAGATCGAAATGGCCAGACGGGCGCTCGAGGAAAAGGCGGAACAGCTGGCGCTGACGTCCAAGTACAAGTCCGAATTCCTGGCGAATATGAGCCACGAACTGAGGACCCCGCTGAATTCGCTGTTGATCCTGTCCAACCTGCTCGCCACCAACCAGCAGGGCAATTTGAACGACAAGCAGATCGAGTTCGCGCGGACGATCAACTCGGCGGGCACGGATTTGCTCAGCCTCATCAATGACATACTGGATCTTTCGAAAATCGAGTCCGGCACGGTTTCGATCGAGCTCAACGACATGCCGCTCGCCCATCTGCGTCAGCATATGGAGCGAACCTTCCGGCAACTGGCCGCCGACAAGGGGCTGCGGTTTACGATCAACATCGATCAGACTCTGCCCGAAACGATCCGTACTGACGAAAAACGGCTCCAGCAGATCGTCCTCAATCTCTTGTCCAACGCGTTCAAGTTTACGTCCCAAGGCGACGTGACGCTCAGTATCCATGCCGAGCGGACCGGCCGTGGGAACGGCTCGACGGCACTACCCAAGGCGCTGGCAATTGCCGTCACCGACACGGGCATTGGCATTCCGGAGGACAAGCAAAAGCTGATCTTCGAGGCGTTTCAACAGGCCGACGGGACCACCAGCCGCAAATATGGCGGCACCGGCCTCGGCCTCTCGATCAGCCGGGAAATCGCCCGCCTCCTCGGCGGCGAGTTGCGTGTCGAAAGCCAGCCTGGAACGGGATCGACCTTCACGCTTGTCATTCCCTTCGATGGTCCCCGCAGCAGCAGTCTTGCACCGCAGATCGAGCTTTCGCCGGCTGCCGGGTCCGTTGCGGCTACCAGCACGGCGGGAACGCCAGAACTCGCCGACGATCGTGATTCGATCGACCCGTCGGACAGGGTGGTGCTGATCGTGGAGGACGACCCCACTTTTGGCGGGCTGCTGCTTGGTCTTGCGCGATCGGCGGGGTTGAAAGGCGTGCTTTCCACGGCGGGCTCGGGAACGCTGGCTCTTACACGCAAGCTCATGCCCGATGCGATCACCCTCGATCTCGGCCTTTCGGACATTGATGGCTGGGTCCTTTTCGACCTTTTACGGCATGATCCGAAGACCAGGAACATACCTATCCACGTTATCTCCGGGGCCGAGGACATCGAGCTTCTCACGCGCCGTGGCGCCGCAAGCGTTTCCAGCAAGCCGGTGTCCGCTGGCGAGCTTACGCGTGTCTTCGACGACATCCAGTCGAGGACGCTCAGGATACAACGCAAGGTGCTGGTCGCCGATTCAGATTCCGAGCGTCGTCTGGCGCTGGTCGAAGCCATTCGCGATGGCGTCACGTCGGTCACCGCCATCGGCCGGGTTGCGGCTAACGCGGACGGGAACGGTATCGCCGGCTATGACGCCGTGGTGTTCGGGTTTGGCCGTTCGGCCAAGGACAACGCCCAGATGCTCGACGAGATCATGTCTCAGTTCGGCGATTCTGTACCGCGCCTGCTGTTCTTCACGCCCCATCCAGATGCCTTTCAGCAGCAGGTCGCCTTGCATCCGCCCCTCAGCGACGTTCCGCGTGCCGACAACTTTGCCCAACTTGGCTTGTTGATGTCCGCGGCTCTTCCAGGCGACAGGGCCGACAAGGAGATCTCTGCGTCCGAGCAACTCGACAACGCCGATCTGGCTGGGGCCAGGGTTCTCATCGTCGACGATGACATTCGCAACATCTATTCGCTGACCAGCGTGCTGGAGACCTACGGTATCGAGGTCCAGCATGCCGAGCGGGGGCGGGACGGCATAGCCATGCTTGAAGAGGCGCCGGACGTCGATGTCGCCCTGATCGATATCATGATGCCCGAGATGGATGGGTACGAGACGATGCGCAGGATCCGCTCACAGCCGAAGATCGCGCACATTCCCCTGATTTCCGTCACAGCCAAAGCGATGAAAGGAGATCGCCAGAAATGTCTGGACGCCGGCGCGTCCGACTACATCGCCAAGCCCGTCGATCTCGACCTGCTCCTGGCCCTGCTGCGGGTTTGGGTCGGCCGCTCGCGCTCGCGCGCAGGGACATCCCGGATAGACGATGGTGACCGCAATCTGATTGCGCCTCGGCAGATTTAGCCCATGGCCGCGATGGAAGCAGATAACAGCGAACTATTCGAAAAGTCGCTGCCGGTTCGCGTTCTCGCTGTCGACGACGACGAGCGAAATCTCCTTGCCATAGAGGAGGTCCTTGACGGAGTGGGGCAAGTGATTTGCGCCAAGTCGGGCGAAGAAGCGCTGCGCTTTCTGCTCAAGGAAGACTTCGCCGTCATTCTGCTGGATGTGCTGATGCCCGGTCTCGACGGTTACGAAACCGCTTCGCTGATCCGGAGGCGCGAGCGTTCGAACAACACACCGATCATCTTCCTGACCGCCATCAACAAGGAAGAAGCGCATATGTTGCGCGGCTATGATGCCGGCGCGGTGGATTACCTGTTCAAGCCATTCGACCCGGTGATGCTGCGGTCCAAGGTCATGGTTTTCGTCGATCTCTATGAAAAGACGAGAGAAATCGAACGGAATGCGGCTCGGGAGCAGCTGCTGCTTGAACGGGCGCTGAAGGCGACGTCCGACAAACTCGATGCCGAGCGGGCGCTGCGGCATTCCGAGGCCCGGCAGGAGACGATCCTCGCTTCGCTGCCGATTTGCTTTCACGCTCGCGCGGCGCAGGCGCCATACGCCGCGAGCTATGTTTCCAAAGGGGTCGAGCGGTTAACGGGATTTTCTCCGGACCGTTTCATCGCGGATCCCGATTTCGGCATCGGCCGGGTCCATCCCGCTGATCGGGACGCGGTGACAAGATCGCTTTCGGCTGCCCACGAGACAGGCTCTTATGCTTGCGAGTTCCGCTGGCGGTGCGCCAATGAGGAATACCGTATATTCTTCGACCAAGGTGTGGTCGCCAGGAATGGCGCCGGGCTCGAACTGCTGGGCACCATGCAGGACATTACCGAGCAGCGCCATCTGGAAGGCCAATTGCTGCAATCGCAGCGGCTCGATGCAATTGGCAAGCTGACCGGCGGACTTGCCCACGATTTCAACAACCTGCTTGCGGCGATCCTCTCCGGGCTGAGCCTGCTCGAAAGGCAAGTGACGCTCGACGGCAAGGCGGCCCAGGTTCTCGACATGACGCGCCGCTCCGCTTCCCAGGGCAAGGATCTCATCCAGCGCATGCTCGCCTTTTCAAGGCGCCAGGAATTGAAGCCGGTTGCCGTGCGCATGTCGAGCCTGGGAGACACGATGACCGGCCTGGTGGCGCCGATCCTGGGCGGTTTGGTGCGCTTCGACTGGCACGTTGGTGACGACATATGGCCGGTGCATGCGGATCCGGCACAGCTCGAGCTTGCCTTGATGAACCTGGTCTTCAATGCCCGCGACGCGATGCCTTCGGGAGGGACAATCTCCGTCAGGGCCGACAATCGCAGCATCGGCCACACCGGCCAGGGGCTTGGCGCGGGCGACTATGTCAGGCTTGCGGTCGAGGACACCGGGACAGGTATCGCCGCGGATCTGATCAGCAAAGTGATCGAGCCGTTCTTCACGACAAAACCGATCGGCAAGGGCACGGGCCTTGGCCTCAGCACTGTCTATGGTTTCGCCAAGCAGTCTGGTGGCACGCTCAGGATAGACAGCGAAGTTGGCCACGGCACCACCATGGAGCTTTGGTTGCCCCGCTCACGCGGGACGCAAGACGCCGCCAAGGATGAGCCTGTTTTCGAATCCGGTAGCGTCACGAATTCCGGCGCGGGTCTCCCGGCGACGGCCGAGGAACAGTTGCCGACTGTTCTGCTCGTCGATGACAGTCAGTCCCTGCGGGAGTTGACGGCGATGTCGCTGCGGCAATCAGGTTTCGACGTGACGGCGTTTTCCGGCGGCGCCCAGGCACTGGCCGCCATCGAAAGGGAACCGGAGCGCTTCGACGTCATCGTAACCGACTTCGCCATGCCGCTCATTTCGGGCATCGACGTCATCCGCTTCGCCCGCAGCCTGCGCGCGGATTGGCCAGCGCTCATCGTCACGGGCTACGCCGATGCCGAGAAGATCTCGGATCGCCCTCCCGACGTGGCGTTGATAAGCAAACCTTTCGAAGATGCCCATCTGGTTGCAGCCATTCGATCGGCTTCGCGTCGCCGCTGATATTTTGCTTCCCCGGCAGCCGCACCTGTCGTCGGCCGTCTCCGCAGGGCGCCTAGCCACCTTCCAATTTCTCGCACCAGCTGCCGAGTTGCGCACGCCCGTTAACCATTCGTTAACCATTAGCCCCCTAGCGTTTACCTCTCAGTAAGGATTCGCTGGCCGTGACCTTTGCCGCCCCCGTCGAAACAAAATCCATTCGCTTCCGCGCCCGTTCGTTCGTGGCGTTCACGCTCACCCCGGAGGCGCCGATCGGGGCTTGGCTGGAGGGGCTGGATCACTGGATCGGCAATTCGCCGGGGTATTTTGCCGGGCGGCCGGTGGTGCTCGATCTCAATGTGCTGAAGCCCGAGGTCGCCGACATCGCGCTGCTGGTGGCTTCGCTCGGCGCGCGCGGCATCCGGGTCTATGCGATCGAGCTCGAAGGGGCTTCGCTCGGGCTTGACCTGCCGCCGCTGCTCTCCGGCGCCAAGGAGGCGACTTCGGACGGCCTGCTTTCCGGCCGCAAGGGCAAGGCGGAGGCCGTGGAAGAAGCCGGCAGACTGGAAACGGTGTTTTCGGATCGCGGCAAGGACGCCGGCAAGCCCGACGAGGGCAAGGCCGCCGAAATCAAGGCCGAGGCCGGCAAGGGCAAGGCAGCGAAGGCTACGGACGCCGGCGCGACCGACGCGGTGCAGGCCGGCACGCTGATGGTCAAGTCGCCGATCCGCTCGGGCCAGTCGATCTTCCATCCGCATGGCGATGTCATCGTGCTGGGCTCGGTGGCGTCCGGCTCGGAGATCATCGCGGCGGGCTCGATCCATGTCTATGGCACGCTGCGCGGCCGCGCCATCGCCGGCTCGCAGGGCAACCGGTCGGCGCGCATCTTCTGCCGCAGGAACGAGGCGGAGCTGATTTCGGTCGATGGCTGGTACACGACGGCCGAAGAGATGGAAGGCGTCTCGCGCGGCAAGGCCGTGCAGGCCTTCCTCGAAGGCGACATGCTCGCCGTCGTGCCGCTGAACTAGGGCCGAGGGATGCTGGCGCCCGGCTTCACGCTTCCGGCCCCGACAGGCGCCGAGGTACCATCGCCGCGCGCAAGCCTCGGACCGGTTTCGGATGGCATGATGGCAGGCTCTGACAACAGCCGTGCGGCGCACGGCGCAACAAACGACAACAGGCAACGGAGGCTTTTTCCATGGGCAAGGTAGTGGTCGTCACATCGGGCAAGGGGGGCGTCGGCAAGACCACCTCGACGGCCGCGCTGGGTGCCGCGGTCGCCAAGACCGGCAAGAAGGTGGCGCTGGTCGATTTCGACGTCGGCCTGCGCAATCTCGACCTGATCATGGGCGCCGAGCGGCGCGTCGTGTTCGACCTCGTCAACGTCATCCAGGGCACGGCCAAGCTGTCGCAGGCGCTGATCCGCGACAAGCGTGTCGACACGCTGTTCCTGCTGCCGGCCTCGCAGACGCGCGACAAGGACGCGCTGACGGAAGACGGCGTCGGCGAAGTGATCGACAAGCTGCGCTCGGTCTTCGACTATGTCTTCTGCGACAGCCCGGCCGGCATCGAGCGCGGCGCGCAACTCGCCATGCGCTTCGCCGACGAGGCGGTCATCGTCACCAATCCGGAGGTGTCGTCGGTGCGCGATTCCGACCGCATCATCGGCCTGCTCGACGCCCGCACCATGCGCGCCGAACAGGGCGAGCAGATCGCCAAGCATGTGCTGGTCACCCGCTATGACGCGGCGCGGGCCGCGCGCGGAGAAATGCTCTCGATCGACGACGTGCTGGAAATCCTGTCGGTGCCGCTGCTCGGCATCATCCCGGAAAGCCAGGATGTGCTGAGGGCTTCCAACCTCGGTTCGCCGGTGACGCTGTCGGAACCGCTCAACAACGCAGCCAAGGCCTATCTCGAAGCGGCAAGGCGGCTGGAAGGCGAAGATTTGCCGGTGGTCGTGCCCTTCGAACGCAAGGGCTTCCTCGACCGTCTGCTCGGAAGGAGGGCCGCATGAGCATCCTCGACCTCTTCAAGCGGCGCACCAGCGCGCCGGTGGCGCGCGAGCGGCTGCAGGTGCTGCTCGCCTATGAGCGCCGCAGCCGTGGCCAGCCCGATCTCGTCTCCATCCTGCGCGAGGAGATCATGGCCGTGATCGCCAAGCACGTGCAGATCGACCAGGACTACCTCCAGGTCTCGATGGACCGCGGCGAGACCATGTCGACGCTGGAAATCGACATTCAGATCCCCAACAAGAGCGCCGTGCCGCTGGCCATGGCGGGGTGAGTTAGCACGACTGGTTCCTCGCCCCCACGTGAGTGGGGGAGAGGTGCCTCGCGCAGTGGGCGGACAGGGGGCTGCGCGGCGCTGGCGGGTTCCCTCTACCATTTCAAGGCCGCGCCATCCCCCACTCCGTCTCGGGCTTCGCCCGAGCCGCCTTGCCGGGCGAGCCACGAGTCTCGCCCGTCCTTCGGCCCCTCATTTCATGGCGGCGAGGAATTCCGGCCCGGCGGTGTCCCGGCCGCTCCACCAGTACGCCTTCCACCGACATAGGCACTGGCTGCCCGGCATCCAGATAGCCAATGTGCTTAGTTCACGTTCGCTAACAGGGGCTTCCCCTGCGGAACAGGCGGGAGTAAGGATATATATTAGCAATTTGTTAAATATGCGATTGAGTATGCGTAGGGGAGTTCGCCATGAACTTCAAGAACCTGATCAAGCGTGCTGAAGACGTAGATAACGCACTCCAGGAGTTGCAGGACGATCTGGCGGACGCCCTGGATGCCAGCCTCGACAGCGACTACCAGACGCCAACGGGCGATGATGTCCCCGATGCCGCGTCAGCCGCCGATGCCTCGCCACCCCAGGCCGACGCGGCGCCTGCGGATGCCGCGGACGTTCCGGATGGGACGGGCAGCGCCGACACCGCCGAAACCACGCCGCGACTGACGCCCCATGCCCAGACCCGGCTGGCGGCGTTGAATGCCTTCGAAGGGATGTTCCACGACGCCAGGGACTATCTGGATGAGATCAACGGCAAATTGTCGGAAATCTCGACCTCGCACCATCTGACGCGCGAATTCCTCAACATCCTGCACACCGACATTCTTCGTGCCAATGAGCTGGAGCTCGCGAATGCCGGCCTGATCGCGGAGCAGAGAGCGCTGTCGGAAAAGCTGCACGACACGGCGGCGAAGCTGCGCGAGCGTGACGGCGCGTGCGAATTGCTGCAGCAGCGCGAGACCAGCCTGGTCCAGGACCGGGAGACGCTTCGCGCAACGCTTGCAGCTGTAAGGCTCGAACTTGCCGAGGCGGCCAATGCCAGCGCCAAGCGCGACGCGGAATTCGGTGACATCGCCAACCGGCTGACGGCCAGGACGGTCGAGGCCAACAGGCGCTTGCGCGAGAGCAAGATGCTGCGGGAAAAACACGTCACCCTGTCGGCCGAGCTCGACAAGGTGTTGAAGCGGGAGACCCAGGCGCGTCACAGGCTGGACGAGCTTTCGACGATCCACGCCAGCGAAGCGGCGCGGCTCGCCGAACTGCTGGCCGCGCTCGCAAAAAGCGAGAAAGAGGAGATGCGGCTGCAGAAGTCGCTCGAGGCCACACAGGCGAAGCTGGCGGAAAAGACCGAATCGGCCAGCATGATGGAAGGCGACTGGGAAGCCGAACGGGCTCGCGGCCAGACGGAAATGCGCGGATTGCGTTCCGAGATACAAGACCTGGAAACGCGGCTGGAGCGGGCCTCGAACGAGAACAGCGCGGCCGCCGCCGAGATCGCCAGGCTCAAGACCGAGCTGGACGACGCAGTGGCCGAAAAGATGATCGCCGAGGAAAGATTGTCCGCGCTCGCCAATGAGAACGAAACCGACAAGCTGAACCTCTCGAAAGCCAACGCCAATCTTTCGCAGCTCGCGCTGCAGCAGGCATCGGAGGACATACAACGAGACGTCCAGCGGCAGGAATGCGAGGATCTGCGGGCCGAAATCGCGTCGCTCAATGCCCGGATCAAGGAATTGCTGCCCTACGAGCGGCTCCACAAGGCCACCAACGCCCGATCGCGTGAGGGCGAGGTGGTCGAGATCGCCACCGTGGTGGCCAAGAAAGCCCGTGCCACGGGCAGGCGGCCCATCCGCAGGACTTTGCGCGCCACGTCGTAGCGCGCCTCGCAGGCGCGGCCGCGGCCCCATTGCTTGGCAGCATCCAGGCTTTGGGCCGCCTTCCACCTTGCGGCATCGCGCAATTACACCGCCGCGAACACCACCGTCTGCGCCAGCCCGCCGCCTTGGCGGTTCTCCAGCGTCACGGTGCCGCCGTAGCGCTCGATGATTTCCTTGGCGATGGCGAGGCCGAGGCCGGCGCCGGGAATGAATTGCTGGCGGCCGGGGTCGACGCGGAAGAAGGGCTCGAAGGCCTTGTTGATGAGGTCGGGCGGAATGCCCGGGCCGACATCCGATATGGAGAGCACGGCGCGCCTGTCGGCGAGGTCGAGCGCGACCGTGCAGGCCTTGCCGTGGGTGGCGGCGTTGACGATCAGGTTGCGCAGCGCGCGGCGCAGGCCGAGCGCGCCGGCGCGCACCGAAACCTTGTCGAGATGGCCGATGGAGACGGAATGGCCGAGCGTGGCCATCTCGGCCGATATGTCGCGCACCATCTTTTCCAGATCCAGCGGCTCGACGGCATCCTGGTTGACCTCTTCGCGCACCAGGCGGATGGCGCTGTCGGCGATGCGGTCGAGCTCGTCGAGGTCGTGCAGCCACTTGTCGCGCTCTTCGTCGAGGAATTCGGCGCGCAGCCGCATGCGCGTCATCGGCGTGCGCAGGTCATGGCCGGCGGCGGCCACCAGCCGCATGCGGCTTTCCATGGCGGTCTTGAGTCGCGACGAGAGCTGGTTCAGCGCGTGCGCCGTCGCCTTGACCTCGGCCGAGCCCACCTCCGGCACCGGCGCCAGCACGCCGTCGCTACCGATCTTGGAGACAGT
Source organism: Mesorhizobium sp. M8A.F.Ca.ET.218.01.1.1 (assembly GCF_004791165.1). GTDB lineage: Bacteria > Pseudomonadota > Alphaproteobacteria > Rhizobiales > Rhizobiaceae > Mesorhizobium. The sequence continues at coordinate 111,225 of NZ_SRUZ01000007.1, forward strand.
GGCCTCCAGCATTTCGAGCGGCCGGATCAGCACCGCGGTGAAATAGACGGAGACGGCGGTAGCGCCGGCGACGATCAGCGAAATCCAGCCGGCGAGCACCAGCCATTCGCGTTTGGGCGGATCGATATGGGCAATTTCCAGGACCGCCCAACGGCTGTCTGGCAGGCGCATGGAGGCTCGCTGGCCGGGTTCATCCGGTTTGTCGCTGATGACGGCCAGGGCGTCGAAGCCGCGACGGCGCAGCAGATCATTGAGCATTGCCGTCTCCTGCCGGTCCACCTTGCCATTGGCCGGCCGGTCGCTGAATTGCACCCGCAGCACGTCGGGTATGGGTCCCGGCAGCAGCCGCACCACGAGCTCCATCTGCTGGGCAACCCAGGGCACGACGAGTTCCGGCGGCGGCCCGCCGCCGCGCACGCTGATGACGGCGGCGGTCGCCAGGCCGACGACGCCGACGATCGAGGCAACCAGCAACAGGATGAGGCGGCGGCGCAGCGAGTTCACGCCTGCGCCTCCACCGTCTCGACGCGCGCGGTGAGCTGGTAGCCGCCATTGCGCACGGTCTTGAACAGCGGGCCGTCGCCGGTGTCGGCGAACTTGCGGCGCAGCCGGCTCATCAGCACGTCGACCGAGCGTTCGAGCGGGTCGCGCTCGCGGCCTTGCGTGAGATCAAGCAGCTGGTCGCGCGACAAGAGCCGGCCAGGGCGGTCGAGGAACACCTGCAACAGGTCGAATTCGGCGCCGGTGAGGTCGACGGCCGCACCTTGCGCATCCGTCACCTTGCGCGTGTCCGGCTCCAGCCTGTAGCTGGCGAAGCGGTAGGCGCGGGGCGGCGGCGCGGGTGCCGCTTCCTCCGGCGTCGAGCGTCTCAGCACGGCGCGGATGCGGGCGGTGAGCTCGCGCGGGTTGAACGGCTTGCCGAGATAGTCGTCGGCACCGAGCTCCAGCCCGATGATGCGGTCGACATCCTCCTTCAGCGCCGTCAGCAGGATGACGGGGATATGCGGCTTGCGGTCGCGCAAGGCGCGGCAGATGTCGAGCCCGGAACCATCCGGCAGCATGACGTCGAGCACGGTCAGGTCGAACTGGCCCGAGGCCAGCTTCTGCTCGCATTCGCGCCGGTCGGCCGCCACCGAGACGCGAAACCCCTGACCGTCGAGATAGCGCCCGAGCAGCGTGCGGATTTCGCGGTCGTCGTCGACGACGAGGATGTGGGGTTGTGACTGCATTGCCGTGCCCTTTGCTTGGCGCCGATTATAGGGAGAGCGGCGCGCAAGCGGCATGGAAAATTGCAACACAATGTTTCTGGCCCGGGGCGGGAAACATTGGGAAACAAATTGCCCTTTTGCGGAAACCTTCGGCAACACGCCGACGCGAAGCAGACAAACACGCTTCCTATCCTCCCGGCGTCCAAAGCATGGATGAAAGGAACACCGTCATGCGAAGCAGACTTCTTGCGCTCGGCCTGTTTTCCGCCGCCGCCATCCACCCCGCGCTGGCGGCGCAGCCCGGTCCGGGCGCGGCGCCCGGCGAGCCGCCGGTCATGGCAATGCAGCATGGACCAGATCACGGCCCGATGCGGCATCCGCCGCAAGGATGGGGTCCACAGGGTTTTGGCCCACACGGTTTCGGCCCGGAAGGTTTTGGCCCCCGCCGCATGGGGCCGCCGCCGGAATTCATGCTGGCCGCCCGGCTGGCCGCGCTCGAAACCCGCGTCGGCATCCGCAGCGAACAGCTCGACGCCTGGCGCGACTACACCAGCGCGCTGCAGGCGGTGCTGTCGCCGCCGCGGCCCGATCGTGGTCCGGGCGGCACCGCAGGGCCAGATGGCGGGCCGCAGGCGAAAGGCCCCGATGCGGGGCCTGCCGGCAAGCCCGATCCCTTCGCCTTCCAGGAAAGGTTGGCCGACGACGTCACGGCGCGCGCGGCCTCGGCCGCGAAGCTGAAGGACGCAATTGCCGAGCTGCGCGCCAAGCTCACGCCGGAACAGCTCGAGATCCTCGCTTCGGCGGAACGCCCCCTCGGACCACCCCCCGGTCCCTGGGGCGGCCCGCCGAATGATGCAGCCAGTCCGGCAGGCCCGCCCAATGATGGCCTGATGATGCCGCCACCCCAGCCCGGGAACGGCTGATAACCTGACCGGCTGCGCCGGCCGGCCCCGGTACCCAACCCGTTCCCGGGCCGGCCGGTTTCCTTCCCGGGCCGGCGGATCGCGCCGTCCCGGGTTCTCCCCATGAGACTGAAGGCACGACAATGTGGGACGCCCTGATGCTGCTGCGGCTGATCGCATCGGCCAGCCCGAAATTTTCGCTCGGCCATGCCGGGCGCGCCGGCCATGTGGCGCTGCCCAGGCGCGCCGGCCTTGCGGCGCTGCCCGGGCGCGCCAGCCATGCGGCGCTGCCGGCCGACACGCTGAAGGGCGCCATCCGGCTGGCCTTCGCCGCCTCGCGCCTGTCGCTGCCAGTCTCGCAGCATGCCAATGGCCACGGCAATCATGACCGCAAGATCGCGTCAGACCCGGCAAGGCGCTTGGCATGTCGGCGCTGATCGGCATAATGACGCGGGGGCATCGCGGCCAGCCACTCGATCCTCGAGTGCGCGCCAGTCGCGAAGCAGGAGCGCGACATGAGCCGCTTCGAAGCACCCCTCGACGCCGCCCTTGAATGCGCGCGGCCCCTCGTTACGACATCGACCGTCCTCGCCTCCGACCGCCAGCATTCGGCCTCGCCCCCATTGGGCGATCCGATGCCCAGGCGGTAACCGCTCCTCCAGCGAAAGATCATTCAACCCATGTCTATCCAGTCCAGCCAGTCCTTTTCGCCGGTTCGCAGGTTCGCGCCCTGGACGGCGCTTGCTGCGGCCCTTCTCCTGGCGGCGTGCTCACAGGAGGGCGGCAAGGCTCCCGCGGGCATGGGCGGTGTCGGCAAGCCCGAAGTCGGCGTCGTCACGCTGCATCCGCAATCGGTGGCGATAACGGCCGAACTGCCGGGGCGCACGGCGGCGTCGCTGATCGCCGAGGTGCGACCGCAGGTCGACGGCATCATCCAGCGGCGCCTGTTCAAGGAAGGCAGCGAGGTGGCGGCTGGACAGCCGCTCTACCTCATCGACCCGGCGAGCTACAAGGCGGCCTATGACAGCGCGATCGCCGCGCAGCAGAAGGCGGCGGCGGCGGTGCCCACCGCGCAAGCCAAGTTCGACAGATATGCCGGCCTCTTGAAGCAGAACGTTGTTTCCAAACAGGATTATGACGATGCCGCCGCCACGCTTGCACAGGCGCAGGCGGATGTGGCTTCCGCCAAGGCCAGCGCGGAAACCGCGCGCATCAGCCTCGACCGCACCTCGATCACCGCGCCGATCGCCGGCCGCATCGACAAGTCGACGCTGACGCCGGGCGCGCTGGTCACCGCCAACCAGGAGACGGTGCTGACCACGATCCGTTCGCTCGACCCGATCAATGTCGACGTCACGCAGTCGAGCACCAATCTGCTCAACCTGCGCCAGGCGATCTCGGAGGGACGGCTGAAGTTCAGCGGCCCCAATGTCAGCGTCAAGCTGAAGCTCGAGAACGGCACCATCTACGCGCAGACCGGCAAGCTGGAATTCTCCGGCGCAAATGTCGACCAGACCACCGGCACATTCGCCTTGAGAGCGGAGTTTCCCAATCCCGACCGCCTGCTTCTGCCCGGCATGTATGTGCGGGCGCTGGTCGAGGAGGGGGTCGCCCAGAACAGCTTCTTGGTGCCGCAGCGCGGCGTCACCCGCAACACAAAGGGCGAGGCGACGGCCATGGTCATCAATGCGCAGGGCAAGGTCGAGACGCGCGTGCTCGCCGTGCGCAACACCGTCGGCAACAACTGGCTGGTCGATAGCGGTGTCGGCGATGGCGACCGCGTCATCGTCGAAGGACTGCAGCTCGTGCGCCCCGGCGGCGACGCGACCGGCGTCGAAGTGACGATCGACGAGGCGACCGGCGAGATCAAGGACCGTGGTCAGACATCGGCCTTGCCGGCCCCATCCAAGATGGCCAGCACCGGCCAGCAACCCGCCGCCTCGACCGGGAACTGAGACGATGTCAGCATTTTTCATCAACCGGCCGATCTTCGCCTGGGTGATCGCCATCGTGATCATGCTGGGCGGCCTGCTCGCGCTCACCACGCTGCCGATCTCGCAATATCCGCAGATCGCGCCGACCACGGTCAACATCAGCGCCACCTATCCCGGCGCCGACGCGCAGACGGTCGAGAATTCGGTGACCAAGGTCATCGAGCAAGGCATGACCGGCATCGACAATCTCGACTACATGACGGCGACGTCGACCTCGACCGGTTCGGCCTCGATCACGCTGACTTTCACCAGCACGGCCGATCCCGACACCGCGCAGGTGCAGACGCAGAACAAGCTGCAACTGGTGCAGTCGCAACTGCCGCAGGTGGTGCAGAGCAACGGCATCACGGTTTCAAAGTCCTCGACCGGCTTCCTGATGGTCATCGGCTTCGTTTCCAGCGACGGCAAGATGAACTCCACCGATCTCGCCGACTATGTCGATGCCACCGTCAACGATACGCTGAAGCGCGTCGAGGGTGTCGGTTCGACGCAGCTCTTCGGCTCGGGCTATGCCATGCGCATCTGGCTCGACCCGGACAAGCTCGCAAAATACGCGCTGATGCCGAATGACGTGGCGAGCGCCATCGAGGCGCAGAACACGCAGGTTTCGGCCGGCCAGCTCGGCGGCCTGCCGGCGCGCAAGGGCCAGCAGCTCAACGCCACGGTGACCGCCAAGAGCCGGCTGCAGACCGCCGAACAGTTCCGCAACATCATCCTCAAGAGCCAGACCGACGGTTCGCTGGTCCGCCTCAACGACGTCGCCACCGTCGAACTCGGCGCCGAGAGCTATACGACGCAAGCCAACTACAACGGCAAGCCGGCGGCCGGCGTCGCCGTCAACCTGGCGACCGGCGCCAACGCCATCAGCACCGCCGAAGCGGTGCGCTCGACGATCAACCGGCTGAGCTCGACCTTCCCGCAAGGGGTCGAAGTCGTCTACCCCTACGACACCTCGCCCTTCGTGCGGCTGTCGATCGAGGAGGTGGTCAAGACGCTGGCCGAGGCGATCGTGCTGGTGTTCCTGGTGATGTTCATCTTCCTGCAGAATTTGCGGGCGACGATCATCCCGACCATCGCCGTGCCGGTTGTGCTGCTCGGCACGTTCGGCGTGCTGTCGCTGTTCGGCTATTCGGTCAACACGCTGACCATGTTCGCCATGGTGCTCGCCATCGGCCTGCTCGTCGACGACGCCATCGTCGTGGTCGAGAATGTCGAGCGCGTCATGGCGGAGGAAGACCTGTCGCCGAAAGAGGCGACGCGAAAATCGATGAACGAGATCACCGGCGCGCTGATCGGCATCGCCACCGTGCTGTCGGCGGTGTTCGTGCCGATGGCCTTCTTCGGCGGCTCGACCGGCATCATCTACCGGCAGTTCTCGGTGACCATCGTCTCGGCCATGGTGCTCTCCGTGCTGGTGGCGCTGGTGCTGACGCCGGCGCTGTGCGCCACAATCCTGCGGCGGCCGAAGGACCATGCCACGCAGACGGGTCCGTTCGGCTGGTTCAACCGGATGTTCGATCGCGGCACGACGGCCTATCGCGACGGTTCGCATGGCATCATCAACCGGTCCTGGCGTTTCCTTGCCGTGTTCCTGGCCATCGTCGTCGCCATGGGGTGGATGTTTGCCCGGCTGCCGAGCTCGTTCCTGCCGGAAGAGGACCAGGGCATCCTGATCACCAGCGTGCAATTGCCGGTCGGCGCCACGCAGGACCGCACCGAGCGCGTGCTGAAGCAGGTCACCGACCACTATCTCAACGACGAAAAGGACGCTGTCGACGGGGTCTTCACCGCGTCGGGCTTCGGCTTCGGCGGTGCCGGGCAGAATGTCGGCATCGGCTTCGTGCGGCTGAAGGATTTCAGCCAGCGCAAGTCGCCCGCAATGGCCGCGCAAGCCATCGCCGGCCGCGCCATGGGCGCGTTCTCCAAGATCAGGGATGCGCAGGTCTTCGCGCTGGCGCCGCCCGCAATCCAGGGTTTCGGCAACACCAACGGCTTCGATTTCTACCTGCAGGACGTCAATGGCGCCGGCCATGACGCGCTGATCCAGACGCGCAACCAGCTTCTGGGTCTTGCCGGGCAAAGCAAGCTGCTCGCCAACACGCGCCCCAACGGCCAGGAGGACCAGCCGCAATTCTCGGTCGACATCGACCAGGAAAAGGCCAGCGCGCTGGGCGTCAGCCTTGCCGACATCAACAACACGCTGTCCAGCGCCTGGGGCAGCGACTACGTCAACGACTTCATCGATCGCGGACGGGTGAAGCCGGTCTACATGCAGTCGGACGCGAATTTCCGCATGCAGCCGGAGGACCTCGACAAATGGCAGGTCCGCAATGCCAGCGGCGCCATGGTGCCGTTCTCGGCCTTTGCCTCCAGCCACTGGACATTCGGTTCGCCAAGGCTCGAGCGCTACAATGGCTCGGCGGCGGTCGAAATCCAGGGCGCGGCGGCGGCCGGCGTGAGCTCGGGCGCGGCGATGGACGAAATCGACAAACTCGTCGCGCAATTGCCGGCCGGCTATTCGCATGAATGGACCGGGCTGTCGCATCAGGAGCGGCTTTCGGGCAACCAGGCGATGTCGCTCTACGCGATTTCGGCGCTGGTCGTGTTCCTGTGCCTGGCCGCGCTCTATGAGAGCTGGTCGATCCCGTTCGCGGTCATGCTGTCGGTGCCGATCGGCATCTTCGGCGCGCTGCTCGCGGCAAGCCTGTTCGGCCAGACCAACGACGTCTATTTCAAGGTCGGGCTTTTGACCACGATCGGGCTGGCCGCCAAGAACGCCATCCTGATCGTCGAGTTCGCCATCGAGCGGCAGGCGGCCGGCATGGGGCTGGTGGAGGCGACGCTGGAGGCGGCGCGACAACGATTGCGGCCGATCCTGATGACGTCGCTGGCCTTCATCCTCGGCGTCACGCCGCTGGCGATCGCCAGCGGCGCCGGCTCGGGGGCGCAGAACTCCGTCGGCATTGGCGTGATGGGCGGCATGATCGCGGCGACGGTGATCGGCGTGTTCCTGGTGCCGCTGCTGTTCGTCACGGTGCGGCGCATCTTCAAGGGCAGGGCGGCTAAACCAGATCCCGGGCAGGATACGGGCGAAACGCCGGTGACGGCCAACCAGCAATAAGGGTTCTCACATGACAGGTCTTGAACGTGGCTCGGTGGCCGCGAGGCGGCTCCTTGCGCCTATTTTCAGCGCGGCCTTGCTCGCGGGATGCGTCGTCGGTCCGGACTATCGGACGCCCATCCTGCCGATGCCGGCAAACTGGAGCGGCCAGAAGCCGACCAAGTCCGCCCAGCCGGCGCGGCTTTCACAATGGTGGCAGCGCCTGCGCGACCCGCAGCTCAACATGCTTGTCGCGGAAGCGGTCGCCGGCAATCTCGATGTCGCGACCGCGAAGGCCAAGATCCGCGAGGCGCGCGCCAGCTACCGCCAGAGCGCCGGCACATTGCTGCCGTCGGTGGATGGATCCGGCTCGATCACGCGCAACAAGTCGGCCGAGACGACATCGGGCACCAATTCCATCTACGCGGAATACCAGGCCGGCTTCGACGCCAGCTGGGAACTCGACCTGTTCGGCGCCAACCGCAGGGGCGTCGAGGCCGCGCGCTATGGGGTGGATGCGTCCGAGCAGGAATTGCGCTCGATCCTTCTGACCCTGGTCGGCGATGTCGCGTCCTATTACACCCAGGCGCGCGGCTACCAGGCGCGCATCGCGCTCGCCCGGCGTTCGGCCGTGTCGCAGCGGCAGACCGCCGAACTCACCCGCACCATGGCGCAGGCGGGGTCGGCGACGGCGGCCGATGTCGCCAAGGCGATGGGCCAAGCGGCCAGCACCGAGGCCGCTGTGCCGACGCTGGAAGCAAGCTATGCCGAAGCGGTGCATCGCCTTTCGGTGCTGACCGGCCGGCCACCGGCGGCACTCAACGAGCGGCTGAAGCGCGGCAAGCCGATCCCGGCGCCACGCTTGCCGATGCCGACCGGAATTCCGGCCGACATCCTGCTGTCGCGCCCGGATGTGCTGATGGCCGAGCGGCAATACGCGCAATACACCGCCAAGGTCGGCCAGGCCGAGGCGGCGCGCTATCCCTCGGTCAGCCTGACGGGAAACATCAGCACGGCCGCCCTCAATCTCGGCGACCTCGGCAAGAATTCGTCCATCGGCTGGTCCTTCGGGCCGACGCTCAGCGTGCCGCTGTTCAACGCCGGCCAGTTGCAGGCGGCCGCCGACGTTGCCCGCGCGCAGCGCGATCGGTATTTCATCGCCTACCGGTCCTCGGTGCTGACCGCGCTCGAGGATGTCGAGAACGCGCTGGTGCTGATGGCGCAGGAGCGCATCCGCATCGGCAAGCTCGCCGCGTCGGCGAAATCCTACGGCGATGCGGCGCGGCTGGAAGGCACGCTGTACAAGGCGGGCGAGACCAGCCTTCTCGACGTGCTCGACGCCCAGCGCTCGCTCTACTCGGCCGAGGATTCGCTGCTGCAGAGCCGCGTCCTTTTGGCGACCAATTACATCGCTCTCAACAAGGCGCTCGGCGGCGGCTGGGACGGCGCGGTCGATACCGACAAGCCCGAGATCGTCGACGTCAAGACCGGGCCGCGGCTGGCGAAGGCGGAGCCCTAAGCGGCTTCATGGAGACGGGCTGTTCTGTCCGTCCCGCAGGTTTGCCGCTTTGGCGTGACATGTGATCGTCGGCCTGACGGCTATCCCTTGTCGGACTCCCGGCGCCGAGCTGGCGTTTGCCGCGCCGGCGGGCGCGCCAGGCCTTCGCCGGCGTCAGGCGCCGCCAGTGCTTTCACGACCGTCGCGGCGGCGCCATTCACCGCATGCGCGACACCCGGTTCGATCTGGCCGGCGGCGAGTTGCGAGAGCTCAGTCCGCGAAGAGACCTGCAATTTGCGGTAAATGTTGTTCATATGAATTTTCAGCGTACCTTTCGAGATGCCGACGTCGAAGGCGATCTGCCCGGTCGGCTTGTCGGCGAGAACTTGCCGCGCGATCTCGATTTCGCGGCTCGTCAGCCTCTGCGAGAGGCTCCGCCATTTCGTCCTGCGCGACGCCTCGTTCTGGACGGCCTCGCTGACAATCTCGGCGGGCAGCCACCGGCCTCCGGCGGCAACCCGGTGCAGGCATTTGAGCAGGGCGTCGACCGCGGCCTCCTTGAACACAATGCCGGCAACGCCTGCCGCGACAGCGTCGTAAAGTTGGGCCTGGGAGGCGCCGACCGTTAAAAGCACGCAGGACGTCGCGAGCCCCAGCCGGCCGATTTCGGCGGCGACATCGAGGCCGCTCAGTCCCGGCATGCTGATGTCGAGCACCGCGACATCAGGCACGTCGCGCTGGATGGCCGTCAGGGCGGCCGCGCCGTCCCGAGCCGAACCGATCACCGCGAAATCCGGGTCGCGGGCAATCATGTCGATCAGGCCGTGCAACAGCAGCGGGTGGTCGTCGGCGACGAAAACCGTGACCATGTTCAGTTCGCTGGCTGCCGAACTTCTCGGCCAGGGTCCCATGGCGCGGTGCGGCCATCGATGGCTTCCGGTGGCCGCCGGCGCCCGTGCTCGGTCATGGCGTCTTCTCCCCTTGCGTGTCTTTGTGACACATCAGCGACTTCGTCGTGCCGGAAGCGAACATCGCGACCCGGCCCTCATCCTGCGAAGCGTGAGGCCATGCTGACAGAGGCAGCGTGGTTGCGCAAAACATTAGCAACTGCTTAGTTAATCCTCAAGCGGCGCGCCGTGTAAAATGCGTGGCGGCGGACTGAAAGCAGATGTCACGCCGGTGTGGCGATGCTGGTCTTCATCTTGAATAATTCAACCGCATCATCCCGGAATTTTTGCTTTTTTCGGTCCACGGATCTCATGTGCCTGAAATAATTCAACCAATGCGAGGCCATTATTCTTGGATGCGGAAAGCATTTTTTCAGAACCGATATCGATTTTCTGCCTATAACCGAGGTTATATAGACGGACGCATTACAACCTGCGCAATATGGTTTGGGAAATATTAACGTCCAGGCAATCGTAGGATTGTTGGGGGTGTTGAGGCTTTGGGTGTGGGTATACCGGTCAGTCCGACGGCGGGCCAGTTCCGTCATACGGGAATAGCTGTGCTCGGCGAATGGGAGGCAGTCTCCTCGCCGATCCTTTCTCCTTTCAAAGCCGTCGATTTTGTCACGAACGATTGCTCGCCTGCATGGCCGCGTCCCTCGGACGTTGCGCGCCGGCGCTGCAATCAGGCCGGAATAGATGGGGGCGGCCCGACCGCCGACCAAATGTGGAGGAAGTAGCATGGCGATCGATATTGGCAATGGCGTCCTTCTCGAGGCTACGACGGAAGGTTCGGGCACCGGCAATTACGATTCCTTCCTGAGGCTGCAGGCGACAGGTATCGAGGAGGGCTTCAACACCGACCAGAACGGCAACGTCGTCGACAACAAGGCGTCCTTCACCCACGACCTGCAATACGGCAACATGCAGTCGATCAATGTCGACGGCGTCGACTATATCGAATTCCGGCTCGACCTCAATGAAAGCAACAATGAGACAAACGGCAACATCACGCTGACCGGCCTGGACATCTACATTTCAAACGCCGGAGCAACGCTTGCCGACTACGATGCGGATTTTGCGGGATTCACCACCGTCTTTCATCTTGACCTGAACGACCCCCAGTATTTGATTGACTCCAATCATGGCTCGGGAACGGACGACTACCGGGTGCTCGTGCCGGTCAGCGACTTCACGGCGGCCGGTGTCTCTCCCGACTCCTATGTGACGCTGTTTTCGAGCTTCTCAGGGGCCAATGGGGGCTTCGAGGAGTGGCGCACGCTTACGACGCCCGGCACCGGCACTGATGCGCCTGGAATCGGCATCGACAAGGTAACGGTCGACGGCTCGGCGATCGGCGACGATCTGCAGGTTCTCTCCGGGGACACGATCACCTGGCAATACACGGTCAGCAATACCGGCAATGTCGCATTGTCGAACATCGTCGTCACCGACGACCACAATGACGTGGTCGTGACGGCGGTTCTCAGCGGCGGTTTCAACGTCGGGGACACCAACCAGGACGGCAAGCTCGACACCACCGAGCACTGGAGCTTCATCGGCACCAGCATCGACAAGGCCGTCATCGGCGACTATGCCAATATCGGGACGGTGACCGGCTCGGCCGGGGCGGTCACCGTAACAGACAGCGACGGCTCCAGCTATTTCGGCGCCGATCCCGAGATCAAGATCGACAAGGTGACGGTCGACGACGGGGTCAAGGGCGACACTCTGACGATCCTGACCAACGAGCCGATCTCGTGGGAATACACGGTGACCAATATCGGCAACGTCGCGCTGTCGAGTATCTCCGTGACCGACAGCGACGGCGGCGTGACGCCGGTCGCGGTGCTTGGCAACGGCCATGTCACCAATATCGGCGACAGCAACGACAACAACATGCTCGACGCCGGCGAGATCTGGAAGTTCTCGGCAACCGGTACCTCCGCGGCTGGCCCTTACAGCAACACCGGTACCGCCTCCGGCTCCTTCACCGACGATGCCAACCACACACGCACCGCCACGGCCACCGACGACTCCGGCTATACCGGCGCCGATCCGCACATCACGCTCGACAAGAAGACCAACGGCGTCGACCATGACCTCAACATCTTCCAGGGCCAGCCGGTGACCTGGACCTACGATGTCAAAAACGACGGCAATGTCGCGCTCGCCCATGTGGTCGTGACCGACGACAACGGCACCGCCGGCACCGGCGATGATTTCCATCCAACCGCTATCCTCAGCGGCGGCTTCAACAGCGGCGACATCAACCAGAACGGCCTGCTCGATACAAATGAGACCTGGCACTACCAGGCGACCGGCGTCGCGCAGCTGGGTAGCTACGTCAACAACGCAACGGCCACCACCGATGCCTTCGTCGACACGGCCTTGCATTCGCGTACGCCGCTCGCCACCGACAGCAGCGACTATGAAGGCTTCTCGAACAAGGCGCTGACGCAGGGATTCTGGGGCAGCCACGCGGATGCATGGGACAATATTGCCGGCAATGAGGGCAATCCCACCAAGAGCGCCGTCGCCAGCCATGTTCTGTCCGGCCTCGACGTCAATCCGCGTACGGATGGCTATTTGCTGCTCGGCGACAGCAACGGCGACGGCATTGCCAACGATGCGCACGATCTCCTGATTTCGAACGCTCTGGCCAAGTCCATCGAATCGAGTTCGACCGGCGGTGACGCACGCGTCATCATGTTGCAACAGGCGATCGCCACCCAGCTCAACATCGACAACCATGTCGGTCAGCCCAACGACCTGATCGACGAGGCGGTGATGTGGCTGACCAAGCAAGGAGCGTGGTCAACTGTCGGCGTGAATGTCGATACCAACAATGACGGGGTCGTTGATGAGAATGGGGCTCACACGGCGCTTACGGGTGCGGCGGTGAAGACTTCGTCGGCTGCCTGGACAAGCTATGTCGACGTCACCGATCCGAGCTCCGGCATCACCGACTGGAACGGCGGCAAGGAGGCCGATGGCGAGGGCCTCAAGAATGCGCTGATGTGGTTCAACCAGGGGCAACTGGTGACGTCCGGACCGGGACCGGCCGGCAATGTCGCCTGGTTCGACGGGACCAACATCGTCGAAGAGCATCCCAACACGCTCGATCAATTCTGGCTCACGCTGCATCTAGTGGGGGGCCTGACGGGCATCGCCTGAGGCTGGTCTCCGGCCGTCGGCCGGGTGCCTTGCCGCAGCGCCGCCCACATGGATTGGCATGGAAAGGGGCTCCGCGATCTTCAATTCGGCGCAGGCCAGGGTCAGGTCCTTGGGTCTGGTTTTGATAGCCTGCGCCCTTTTTCCTGCACTCGGTGGCATGTTGACGACATCGCCAGGCGTCTGGCTGTTCTGCCTGGCGTTCGCGATGTTTGGCGCTCTTCTGCTGTTTCGGGGACGCAATCCTTTTCGCGCTGAAACCGCTCCTGGCGCAGCCCCCGGCGTCGCGGCGACGGCGCGAAAGGCTGCCGGGCCCGGTGCCCGGCAGCCCAATCCTCGGCAGCAGGGATCGGAACTCTCGGCGGCAATCAAATCCTGCCGCTCGGCCTTCATCGCCATCGCACTGTTCAGCGGCGTCCTCAACGTCCTGATGTTGTCCAGTTCGATCTATATGCTCGAGGTCTACGATCGCGTGCTGCCGAGCCGCAGCGTGCCGACGCTGATCGGCCTCAGCCTGCTCGTAGCCATCCTCTACGCCGGACAAGGCGTGCTCGATTTCATCCGCGGCCGCATCCTGGTGCGCATCGGGGGAGCCCTCGACGAAGCGCTCGGCGCCCGCGTCTATTCCAGCGTCCTCAAGCTGCCGCTCAAGGTCGGGCGCAATGGCGACAGCATGCAGCCGGTGCGCGATCTCGACAGCGTGCGGACCTTCCTGTCGGGCACCGGCCCGACCGCGCTGTTCGACCTGCCGTGGCTGCCGCTCTATCTAGCCATCATCTTCATGTTCCACGTGCTCCTCGGCGTAACCGCCCTGGTCGGAGCGATCGTGCTCGTCCTGTTGACCGTCCATGCCGAGCGGCTGACGCGCAAGCCGGTCACATCAGGCACCCAGACCGGCATCATCCGCAACGGCCTGACCACGACCGGCAACCGCAACGCGGAAGTCATCGCGGCTCTCGGCATGGGCGGCAGGATGGCGAAGCGATGGGAAGAGGCCAACCGCGACTATCTCGCCGAGCAGCGCAGCGTCAGCGATATCGCCGGCGGCTTCGGCGCCGTGTCCAAGGTGCTACGCATGCTCCTGCAATCGGCCATGCTCGGCATCGGCGCCTGGCTGGTCATCGAACAGCAGGCGACCGCGGGCATCATCATCACGGCATCGATCCTGAGCGGGCGGGCGCTGGCGCCCGTCGATCTGGTCATCGCCAACTGGAAAGGTTTCCTGACCGCGCGGCAGGGCTGGCAGCGGCTGACCAAGATTCTTGCCGCATTGCCCGCCGATGCCGAGCCGATGGTCATGCCCGCGCCGAGCCGCCACGTCTTCATGCAGAACGTCAGCGTCGCCGCGCCCGGCGTGCAGCGGCTGCTGGTGCAGGACGCCAGCTTCGCACTGGAAGCGGGACACGCCGTCGGCATTATCGGTCAGAGCGGTTCGGGCAAGTCGACGCTGGTCAGGGCGCTTGTCGGAGCCTGGCCGTCGGCCGCCGGCAGGATCCGGCTCGACGGCGCCGACCTCGATCAGTGGTCGCCGGAAGACCGCGGCCATTTCATCGGTTATCTGCCGCAGGACGTCGAGTTGTTCGCCGGCTCGATCGCCGAGAACATCGCGCGTTTCGAACCCGACGCCGATCCCGCATTGGTGATCGCAGCCGCCAGGGCAGCCGGCGCGCATGATCTCATCGTCGGTTTCCGCGATGGCTACGAGACGCAGATCGGCGAACTTGGCGAGGCCGTCTCGGCCGGTCAGCGCCAGCGCATCGCGCTGGCCCGCGCGCTCTATCGCGATCCGTTCCTGGTGGTGCTCGACGAACCGAATTCCAACCTCGACGCCGAAGGCGAACAGGCGCTGTTTCAGGCTATTGTGTCGGTGCGGCAACGTGGCGGCATCGTCGTGCTCGTGGCACACCGGCCAAGCGCGCTCGGCACGGTCGATTTCATCCTCGCCATGAGCCAGGGCCGCGTCCAGGCGTTCGGGCTCAAGGACGATGTCTTGGCCAAGCTGTTTCCGCGGCCGCAACCGGCGGTGAGCGCCGTGCCGCACCTCAGGCTCGCCACCGAGGAGCCGGCGCCGCGGCCGGGCGCGGCGGCGGCAGGCGAGTAAAGGGGAGGGATGATGCCGAGTTCCTCCCACCAGTCCATTCAACGCTACATGGGCTGGGGCCTCGTCGCGGTCGCGGTGCTGGTCGGCGGCGTCGGCGGCTGGGCCTCGCTGACGCGGATCTCGGGAGCGGTCATCGCGTCGGGGGTCCTCGTCGTGGATTCCCACGTCAAGGACGTACAGCATTCGACCGGCGGCATCGTCGGCGAGATCGCGGCGCGTGACGGCGACCGTGTCAAGCGCGGGGCGCTGCTCGTGCGCCTCGATCCCACCGTGCCGGCGGCCAACCTCGCCGTCGTCACCAAGGCCCTCGATCAGTTGTCGGCACGCGAGGCGCGCCTCGAAGCGGAGCGCCGGGGTGCCGATGCCATCGCCTTCCCCAGAGATATTCTCGATCGTCGCGGTGATGCGGCGATCGCGGAGATCATCGCCGGCGAGGAACAGGTCTTCGAGACAAGGCGTGCGGATCGTTCCGGCCGGAAGGGCCAGTTGCAGGAGCGCATCCTGCAGCTGCAGAAAGAGATTGGCGGGGACACGGCCCAGGCGGAAGCCAAGTCGCAAGAAATCGCGCTTGTCGAGGAGGAACTGGCCAGCATACGCGCGCTGTGGAAGAAGCGGCTGATCTCGATCGACCGCCTGACCGCCATGGAGCGCGAGTCGGCGCGGCTCGATGGCGAGCGCGGCCAGTTGACGGCGGCCCTGGCGCAGGCCCAGGGCAAGATCGCCGAGATCAATTTGCAGATCCTCCAGATCGACCTCGAACTCAGCACCGACGTCAACAAGGATTTGCGCGAGATCGACGGCAAGGTCGGCGAACTGACGGAGCGCAAGATCGCCGCCGAGGACCAGCTCAGGCGCATCGACATCCGCGCGCCGCAGGACGGCATCGTGCAGCAATCCATCGCCCACACCGTCGGCGGCGTCATCACCCCTGGCCAGACGATCATGCAGATCGTGCCCGACAGCGACAGCCTGACGGTCGAGGCCAAGATCGCGCCGAGCGACATCGACCAGCTGTGGGTCGGCCAGCCGGCGGCGCTGCGCTTCTCGGCCTTCAACCAGCGCACCACGCCGCAGATCAACGGGACGGTCGAACGAACCTCGCCGGACACGACGACCGACCAGCGCACCGGCATCAGCTACTATACTGTCCGCATCGCGACGACGAACTCGGAGATCGCGCGCCTCGGCGAGGTCAAGCTGGTTCCGGGCATGCCGGTCGAATCCTTCATCAAGACCGCCGACCGAACCGTGATCTCCTACCTCGTCAAACCGCTGCAGGATCAGCTCAACCGCGCCTTCAGGGAATGAGCGGGACATCTGGGATCGTTCGATCCGGTTGACGAATTGCCTCGGATTGCCGGGTGGCCGGCACAGGACCTGGCCCATGGCTGTCCGGGTAGTTCACGACGCGATGACCAAAATGTGCAACCCGAACCATCGGCTGTCCGTTTATGGTGTCATCGAGGCTATGCGATGTCCCGCGTCTACGATCTTGCATCCAATGGGGTCCGGCGTGTCTATGAAAGGCGCATAGACGCGCCGGCTATCCTCGATGCCGCCACCGATTTTCCGAACGCGGCGAAATTCATCGCCGCCTGGCGCGGCATACGCGACGAAGCGCTCGCGGTGCGGCTGGGCGGGGCGCCGCGCTTCCACGACATCATGCCGGAGCAGGCCGAGATCTCGGCCAATGACGGCCTCGACTGGCGCATGTTCGTGCTCAAGGCCTACGACATCGGGGTTCCCGAAAACCTGGCGCGGATGCCGGTTCTGAGCCAGTTGCTCGCCGAGTGTCCCGAAGTCAAATCGGCGGCCATCTCGTTCCTGGCGCCGCGCAAGCACATTCCCAGCCATCGCGGACCGTTTCGCGGCATCATGCGCTTTCATCTCGGCCTGGTCATTCCGCGGCAGACCGATGGTCGCCCCGCGACCATCATGATGATCAATCATCAGGAGAAGCGGATCACGGATGGCGAAGGCATGCTGTGGGACGACACCTTCCCGCACGAAGTGATGAACAACGCCGACGAGGCGCGCATTGCGCTGTTGCTCGACGTCTGGCGTCCGGGAATGCCGCTGGACATGGAAATCCTGTCCCGGCTCATCGTGCGCGGCGTGCAGGCGGGGATGCGCCACAGGGGCGTGTCCTTCTCCGGCTGAACCCTGTCCCTTTGTTTTTAAGCAATTTCCAAGGGAAAGCGCTAGGTCCTCACTCTTCTGAATTGCTTGTTCACGTGGCGACGACCAGCCGACGCGGCGCGGTCATTCGCCCGGTGGTGGGCGTGTCCTTGACAGCCTTAATTAATTTATTAACATTAGAAAATAATAGGGAGGAGAAGATGGGCGTCCATCACGGAGCAATCCTGCGCATCCTGCGCGACGACGGTCCGCAGTCGCGTGCCGAACTGGCGCGGCGGACTGCGCTATCGCCGACCGCGCTGACCCATCTGACGGCGCATCTGCTCAGGGAAGGGACGGTCGTCGAGCTCAACCAGGCCGCCGCCGGTGACGCACCCGTCGGCCGGCCGGCCATCGGCGTCGCGCTGGTGCCGGATGCCCTGTCGGTGGTTGGCGTGCACATCGGCGCCGGCACCATCCATGCCACGATCACCGACCTCAAGGCTTCCTCGAAAGCCATGGCCTCGCAGTATTTCGACACCGCCACCAGCGAACCGGCCGCGGTGATCGGCATGGTGGTGCGGACCGTCGAGCAACTGATCCGCAAGACAGGCGTCGAGCGGTCCCGGCTGATCGGCCTCGGGCTCGGCGTGCCTGGCCCGGTGGACACCAAGCGGCGGCGCAATTTGCAGTCGGTCAATTACGACTGGAAGGACGTGCCCTTCGCCGACGAACTCGAGACGGCCCTCGGCATACCCGCCGTGGTCGAGCACAATGTCAGCGCCATGGCGCTGGCGGAGTCGCGCTACGGCATCGGCCGCGACGCCACCGCGCTGCTTTACATCTACCTGCGCACCGGCCTCGGCGCCGGGCTGGTGATCAACGGCATGCCATTCCGCCCCGGCGGCTATGGGGCCGTCGAACTCGGCCATGTCCAGGTGGTAGAGAATGGCGAGCGCTGCGCCTGCGGCAACAGAGGCTGCCTGGAGACGTTCCTGTCCGAACGGGCGCTGGCCCGCGACGCGCATATCGAGGCGCCGCATCCCAAGCGGCTGCTGGCCGAGTTGGAGAAATATCCCGAGCCCTGGAACGCGGCACTCAGGCACCTGACGACAGCGATCGCGACCGCGACCAACCTGCTCAATCCGGACCTGATCGTTTTTGGCGGCCATCTCGCCGAAGCGCCGGAAAGCTTCATCGACCATATCCGCGAGGGCGTTCCGCCCCGCGTGCTGCCGCCGATGCGCGATGTGCTGCGCATCGAGCGGTCAAGCCTCGGCCCCGGCGCTGGCGCCATCGGCGCTTCGGCCGCGGCGCTCGACCACTTCTTCTATTCGGGGGTTTCGCGATGAGCGAGGCAGCCAAGACGACGCGCCCAGGCGGTACGCCGGAAGGGCAAGGCATCGACTATCCCGGCCTCGCGCTCAATCTCGTCGGGCTCGTCGCCGGTGTCGCCATCTGGTGGGCGCTTACGGCGGGCGGCGCGGTCGGCCTGCCGCCGCCGCCGCAGGTGGCGGCGCGGTTCGGTGATGTCATCGCCAGCGGGCAGCTTGCCACCGATATCGCCTCCAGCCTGGCGCGGGTGCTGACCGGCTTCCTGCTCGGCGTCATCCTCGCGATCCCGGTCGGCTTCGTCATGGGCTGGTACAAGGTCGCCCGTTCGCTGATCGAGCCCTATCTGCAGTTCTTCCGCATGATCCCGCCGCTCGCCATCATTCCGCTGGCGATCGTCACCATGGGCATCGACGAGACGCCAAAAATCTTCGTCATCTTCCTGGCATCGTTCCTGGCCAGCGTCGTCGCCACCTATCAGGGCGTCATCAGCGTCGACAAGACGATGATCAACGCCGCGCGGGTGCTTGGCGCGAAAGACATGACGATCTTCCTGCGCGTCATCATCCCGGCGTCGACGCCGTTCATCCTGGTCGGGGTACGCATCGGGCTTGGATCGGCCTGGGCGACGCTGGTCGCCGCCGAACTGATCGCCGCGCAGTCCGGGCTCGGCTTCCGTATGCAGCAGGCGCAGCTTTATTACGACCTGCCGACCATCTTCGTCAGCCTGATCACCATCGGCCTGCTCGGCCTTGCCATGGATCGCATCCTCCTGGTGATCGAGCGCCGGCTCACCGTCTGGCAGGAGCGCGTGTGATGGCTTCCAGGATCGTCCCAAAGATCGTGTTCGACAAGGTCACCCGCCGCTTCGATCTGAGCGACAACAGCTTCATCGCGCTCGACCGGCTGTCGCTCGACATCGCCGACGGCGAGTTCGTCACCGTCGTCGGCCCCTCCGGCTGCGGCAAGTCGACGGCGCTCAACATCGCCGCCGGCCTGTTGCGGCCGAGCGAGGGCAGCGTGCTGGTCGACGGCAAGGCTGTCGAAGGGCCGGGGCCGGAGCGCGGCATGATCTTCCAGCAATACGCGCTCTTTCCCTGGCTGACCGTTCGCCAGAACGTCGAGTTCGGGCTGCGCATCAAGGGCGAGGAGGCTTCGCGCCGCAGGCAGATCGCCGAGCGTTTCATCGACCTCGTGGGCCTCGGCGACTTCGCCGACGCGCTGCCAAAGACGCTGTCCGGCGGCATGAAGCAGCGCTGCGCCATCGCGCGCGCCTATGCGGTGGACCCGTCCATTCTTTTGATGGACGAGCCGTTCGGCGCGCTCGACGCGCTGACCCGCGTGCAGCTTCAGGACCAGTTGCTCGACACCTGGAGCCGCGAGCGGCGCACGGTGATGTTCATCACCCATGATGTCGACGAGGCCGTCTACCTTGCCAACCGCGTCATCGTCATGGCGGCGCGGCCGGGCAGGCTGAAGGAGATCATCGATGTCCCGCTGCCTTATCCCAGAACCGAGGAAATCCGGCTTTCGGCCGAGTTCATGACCATCCGCAACCGCGTCTGGCAAGCGGTGTACCACCAGTAGCGGCGGAAGCCGTTTAGCACCAGTAACAGGAGGAGAGTAGCGTGACGCTGACAAGACGGAATTTCATGGCATCCTCGGCGGCGCTGGCCGCGTTCGCCGCCTCTGGCATCAAGGCCAGGGCAGCGGGGACGCCGGCGCGCATCGGCTACAATGGCGACTTCTGGGGCGCGAGCATCTCCGGCGTGGCCGCCGATCAAGGCTTCTATGCCAAGCATGGCGTCGACGCCGACATCAAGGTCTTCACCAACGGGCCGATCCAGGTGCAGGCGCTGGGCGCCAACAGCCTCGAGTTCGGCTATCTCGGGCCAGGCGCGCTGTGGCTGCCGGCGACCGGCAAGGCCAAGATCATCGCCGTCAACGATGTCGGCTTTTCCGACCGGGTGATCGCCCAGGCCGGCATCAAGTCGATCGCCGAGCTCAAGGGCAGGAAGGTGGCGATCGCGGCCGGCACGTCAGGCGACATGCTGCTGCGGCTGGCGCTGCGCAAGGCCAACATGGCGATGACCGACCTCGACATCGTGCAGATGGACCCGAGCACCATCGTGGCGGCCTTCGCCTCCAAGCAGGTCGACGCGGCCGGCATCTGGTACCCGTTCGTCGGCATCATCAAGACGCGGGTTCCCGACCTGGTGGAACTGGCCAAGAACGACGATTTCTACCCGCAGACCACGTTCCCGAGCGTCTTCATCGCCCGCAACGATCTGGTCGAGGGCAATCCCGATCTCGTCAAGAATGTGGTCCGTGCCATCAAGGACGCGCAGGATTTCCGCGCCGCCAACCAGGACAAGGCGATCGAGATCACCTCGAAACTGCTTGGCATTCCGGCCGAACAATTGAAGACCGAGGCCGGCTACGGGCGTTTCATGACCTCGGCCGAGATCACCAAGCTCACCAAGGACGGCAGCGTGAACGGCTGGTTCGCGACGATGAATGACCTGTTCAAGACCTTCGGCAAGCTCGAGACCTCGCTCGACCCGAAGGACTACTATCTCGGCGATCAATATATTTCGGCCTGATGCCGGCTCTTGAACACCGCGAGCCCCGGTAATCAGCCGGGGCCTGCCTTTGACAACCATGGAAGCGGCGAGTCCTTCATGAACGTTCTCTACATCGACATCGACAGCCTGAGGCGCGACCATCTCGGTTGCTACGGCTATCATCGCAACACCTCTCCAGTCATCGACAGCCTCGCCCGCGACGGCATCCGCTTCGAGAACGTCTATGTCTCCGACGTGCCCTGTCATCCGTCGCGCACGGCGCTGTGGAGCGGCCGCCACGGCATGCGCACCGGCGTGGTCGGCCATGGCGGCACCGCCTGCGAGCCGTTCCGCGAGGGCGCCGGGCGGGCCTGGGCCGGCACCTTCTACGAGGAGGGCTGGATGCGGGCGCTGCGCGATCTCGGCTACCACACGACGACGATCAGCAGTTTTGGCGAGCGGCATGGCTGCTGGCACTGGTATGCCGGCTTCAACGAGATCATCAATCCGGGCATGGCCGGCATGGAGAATGCCGACGAGGTGTCGGGCCTGGCGCTCGACTGGCTGAAGCGCAATGGCTCGGCAAAAAAATGGTTCCTGCATGTCAATGTCTGGGATCCGCACACGCCCTATCGTGCGCCGGACTCGTTCGGCGATCCGTTCGCCGACCAGCCTTTGCCGGAGTGGATGACGAAGGAGGTGTTCGAGAAGAGCCATGCCGGCTACGGTCCGCACAGCCCTCGGGAGCCCTCGGGCTTCGACGTCGAGCCGGGCGGATCGAAATATCGGCGCATGCCGTCGCCGATCGACGACATGGGCAAGGTCAAGGCCTGGTTCGACGGCTACGATACGGGTGTGCTCTACGCCGATCATCATGTCGGCCTGATCATCGAGGAACTGAAGCGGCAGAACCTCTATGACGACACCATCATCGTCATCGGCGCCGACCACGGCGAGAACCTCGGCGAGCTCAATGTTTGGGGCGACCACCAGACGGCCGACGAGTTCACCTGCAACGTGCCTCTGGTCATCCGCTGGCCTGGCGCCAAGGACATGCGCGGCGTCAATGCCGGCCTGCACTATCATTTCGACTGGGCCGCGACGCTGATCGACCGGCTTGGCGGCAGCGTGCCAGTGCTGTGGGACGGGCAATCCTTCGCGACCGCGCTTGCCGCCGGCGAGGAGGGTGGGCGCGATTTCCTGGTGCTGAGCCAGGGCGCATGGGCCGTGCAGCGCGGCGTGCGGTTCCGGCTCGACGGCGCCGACTGGCTGATGCTGCGCACCTATCATGACGGCTACAAGGACTTTGGGCCCGTCAGCCTGTTCAACCTCAGCGAGGATCCGCACGAGCAGCATGACCTTTCCAGCAGCCGGGGCGACGTGGTCGATCACGCCAGCCGACTGCTCGAGGACTGGCGCACCACGATGGCCAGGAGAAGCGACAGCGATGTCGATCCGCTGGTGACGGTGATCAGGGAGGGCGGGCCATTCCATTGCCTTGGCGAGTTGCCGGGCTACCTCGAAAGGCTGCGCCGGACCGGCCGTGCGGCGGCCGCGTCCGAACTGGAGCAGCGACACCCGGCACCGCCGCCACGCCGCCAGTCCCTGAACTGAGGGACGAAGCCTTCCTCGCTTGGTTGTGGGCGACTTATCGGCAGCAAGGCTGCGCCGAAGCGGAAGGCCCGCAACAGGCCTTGGCTTTTCTCTCTTCCTCGAGCCAACGGTCGCGCGGCTTGCAGCTTGCCGGCCGGGGCGAAAGGTCGACATGCACCGCGCCGCCGACGAGCCGGGGAAGGGCGGCCCGATACAGGGCGATCGGGCGCACGCCGTCGCTGACCTCGAAGGTCAGCCGGGCGGAAGGGTCGAGATCGACATGCTCCGTCACCTTGCGGATGATCGCCGAGAATTTTCCGGCCGGCATATGCGTGCGGTCCTCGTCGACGTCCCACAGCTGGACGAAGATCTCGGTCCAGGATTCGGGATTGGCGCCGCAATCCAGCGCGGCGAATGTGCCGGCCTTCACCTCGGTGACGTGGTAGCCGGGCTTCACCGGCCGGCCATCATGGAAAAACACCAGCTGCCTGTCCTCGTGGCCGGCCAGAAAGCCCAGCAGGCCAGCGATGGTGATGTCCTCGGGATCACCGGCGATGGCGGGGGTGGATTCAAATTCCCGATTGTCAGAGGTGAGCATGTGCGGTAATCCTCGTTTCAACATTTCTAGGATTGTTGAAATATGGATGAACGTCAAGCCCTGTCCGCATTCGCAGCCCTTTCGCAAGAAACACGACTGCGCATTCTGCGGCATCTGGTGATCGCGGGTCCGGATGGTATTGCCGCAGGCGCCATCGCCGAGAAGGTCGACGTCTCGGCCTCGAATGTGAGCTTCCACCTGAAGGAGCTCGAACGGGCAGGGCTGGTAAGCGTGCGCCGTGATTCCCGCTCCATGGTCTATAGCGCCGAGTATGAAGCGCTGAGCGGGCTGATCCGCTTCCTGATGGAGGATTGCTGCTCCGGAAGGCCGGAAATCTGCGCGCCGGCACTGGCGCCGGGCTGCTGTGCGGCCGATGCGCAAGAGGCGGCCCAATGACAGTCGAGCGCCAGTTCGACCTGCCGCGCCGTCTGGTCGCGGAAAGCCTTGGCACGGCGCTGCTGGTGGCTACGGTTGTCGGTTCAGGGATCATGGCGCGGTCGCTGACGGCCGACGGCGCACTGGCGCTTCTCTGCAACACGCTGCCAACCGGTGCGAGCCTCGTCGTGCTGATCACAATCCTCGGCCCAATATCCGGTGCCCATTTCAATCCGGCCGTGTCGCTCGCCCTGACGTTTTCGCGCCGGCTGTCGGCCGGCGACTGCGCCTGGTATATGCTGGCCCAGCTTACCGGCGGCATTGTCGGCACGGTGATCGCGCATCTGATGTTCGGCCTGGCGCCGCTGGCGCTGTCGACGCATGGCCGCACCGGCGCCGCGCAATGGCTTTCGGAGGGCGTCGCGACCTTCGGCCTGCTCGCCGTCATCCTGGCCGGCTTGCGCTTCGAACGCGCGGCCGTGCCCTGGCTGGTGGGCCTCTATATCACGGCTGCTTACTGGTTCACCGCATCGACGTCCTTTGCCAATCCCGCGGTGGTGGTGGCGAGGGCGCTCACGGAGACGTATTCGGGAATCAGCCCGGCAAGTCTTCCCGGCTTCATCGCCGCCGAGTTCGCCGGCGCCGGCTTCGCGCTGGCGTTGATGACGTGGCTGCTGCAGCCGCAATCCGAAATTCCAACCTCTTGCCGTCGAGGCCGCGCCATGACCGTCACCGTCTACCACAATCCCGACTGCGGCACCTCGCGCAACACGCTTGCCATGATCAGGGCGAGCGGCGAGGAGCCGGTGGTCATCGAATATCTGAAACATCCACCCAGCCGGGACCGCCTGGGCCAGCTTATCGCCGCCATGGGAATTCCTGCGCGCGCCTTGCTGCGCGAAAAGGGCACGCCCTATACCGAGCTTGGCCTGGCTGATCCCAAATGGAGCGACGAGCAGCTGCTCGATGCCATGCTGAGGCATCCGATCCTGATCAACCGGCCGATCGTCGAGACGCCAAAGGGGACGCGGCTGTGCCGGCCGTCCGAGCTTGTGCTCGACCTGCTTGACCATCCGGTGACCCACTTCACCAAGGAAGATGGCGAGGTGGTGACCGGTGACCGTGGCATCAAGTAATCGGGGCCTTTCCGAGCTCGATGCCTCGGAACGCGCGCCGATAGCCGCGATTGCCGCCCTCGGGGTCACCCAGATCATCGGCTACGGCACGCTCTATTACAGCTTCAGCATCCTCGCCGCCGACATGGCCAGGGATTTGGGATGGCCCACCGAATGGATTTTCGGCGCGCTTTCGGCCGCCTTGCTGATCGGCGGCCTGACGGCGCCCTGGCTGGGGCGCTGGATCGACCGCTTCGGCGCCGGAAAAATCATGACCGCCGGCTCGGTGCTGGCAGCGGCGGCACTCGCCGGCTGCGCCAGTGCTCCCACCGCCGTGGCCTTCGTGGCGGCGCTGATCGTCCTCGAAGTGGCATCGAACCTGGTGCAGTACGGCGCCGCCTTCGCGCTGCTGGTGCAGATCAGGCCGCATGCCGCGCAACGCAGCATTACCTACCTCACCCTCATTGCCGGCTTCGCATCGACCGTGTTCTGGCCGATCACGTCGGCCCTGCACGCGCATATGCCGTGGCAGAGCGTCTATCTTGTCTTCGCGGGGCTGAACCTGCTTGTCTGCCTGCCGCTGCACGCCTGGCTCTCGCATGGGCTGGCCAAGGGCAGGCGGTCGGCAAGCGCGCCGCCACGGCACATCAAGGGATCGCTTCCCGCCCCGGCGCGGCCGCTCGGCCTTGCGCTGATGGTCATTGCCTTCTCGCTGCAGAACCTGATCGCCGCCGCCGTGCTGGTGCACATGGTGCCGCTGCTTTCCGGGCTTGGCCTCGGGGCGACCGCCGCCATCGTGGGAACGCTGTTCGGGCCGTCGCAAGTCTTGAGCCGTTTCATCAACATGGTCTTCGGCGGCAAGCTGTCGCCCTTGATGCTCGCCATCATCTCGGCCAGTCTCATGACAATCGGTGTGGTCGTGCTGGATGGCACCGCGCCTTCCATCGCCGGCGCAATGGCGTTCGCCGTCATCTTCGGCATGGGCAACGGGCTTTTCAGCATCGTCACCGGCTCGCTGCCGCTCACATTGTTCGGCAGCGATGGCTACGGCCACCTGCAGGGCCGAGTGATGTCGGCCCGGCTGATCGTCTCGGCCGTCGCGCCTTTTGCCTTGTCGGTCGCCATGGTGAATATCGGCATCGCCTGGTCGCTCGGGGCGATGGCGCTTCTGGGCGGTGCCGCGCTGATTGTACTGGCGGCGATCAGCAGATTGCCGAACGCGCGCGGCGACCGGGTGTGACGTCCGACGCGTTGCCCGCCGGTTCATGCCATCTGGCCGTGCCCCCATCGAGGCATCCGCGCTGCCTCACGACAGGCGGGCCGGTTCGCTCTATCTCCCATGCGGCCGGCCTTCGCGCCTGCCGGCATGGAGGATGAACCAAAGTGACATCAATGCCGGTTGCCAGCCGCGAGGCAGCACCCTTGCCGGTCGCGGCGCTGATGGGTGCCATGGTGTCGATCCAGATCGGCGCCACCTTCGCCAAGACGCTTTTCCCGGTGATCGGCGCGCAAGGCACGACGACGCTCAGGCTCGTCATCGGCGCCCTGATGCTGATCGCGGTGCTGCGGCCCTGGCAGATGCGGCCCTCGCGCGCCACGCTGCCGTGGCTCGTCGCCTATGGCGTGACGCTCTGCGCACTCAACCTTCTGTTCTACGCAGCGCTCGCCAGGATCCCGCTCGGCGTCGCGGTGGCGCTGGAGTTTTCCGGTCCGCTGCTGGTGGCGACGCTGACCTCGCGGCGTGCCAGCGACTTTGGCTGGATCGCGCTGGCGGTCGCCGGCATCGTGCTTTTGTCGCCCTTCATCCACTCGCTGCAGCCGCTTGACCCGGTGGGCGTGATGCTGGCGCTGGCCGCCGGCGGTTTCTGGGCGCTGTATATCGTGCTGGCGCAGAAGGCGGGCGCGGAGCTCGGCACCCGCACCACCGCCTATGGCATGGCCATCGCCGCCGTGCTGGTGCTGCCCTTCGGCATAGCCGAGGCGGGAAGCGGCCTGCTCGCGCCGTCGATCCTGGTCAGCGCGCTGCTCGTCGGCCTGTTCTCCAGCGCGCTGCCGTTCTTCCTCGAGATGGTGGCGCTGACCCGCATGCCGGCCCGCATCTACGGCACGCTGACCTGCCTGGAGCCGGGGCTCGGCGCGCTCGCCGGGTTTCTGTTCCTGCGGGAAAGCTTGACCATGCCGCAACTTGCCGGCATCGCCGCCGTGATCGTGGCCGCCGCCGGCACGGCGCTGACCTCGAAGCCGCCGGTGCCTTCACCGGA
This sequence comes from Mesorhizobium sp. M8A.F.Ca.ET.218.01.1.1, assembly GCF_004791165.1. GTDB lineage: Bacteria > Pseudomonadota > Alphaproteobacteria > Rhizobiales > Rhizobiaceae > Mesorhizobium. The sequence goes on from NZ_SRUZ01000007.1 coordinate 138,105, forward strand.
GTAAGGGAAGGCCGTCTCTTCGGCCGTCGCCGATCTGCGACGTCGGCTCCTTCATGGACTTCGCAAAAATACAACCCATATTGAGTCCATGGAGCTTTGAGCGTGACCTTCGCGCGGGTGGCCCTTCTTGCCGCGGCCTTCGTCGTCGCGGCTGTTCTTTGTCCCTTCTCCTCAGCCGGGAGCGAAAGGGTGGCCCTAAGCGTCGCCATTGACGGCGCCATCGGGCCGGCAAGCAGCAGGCAGCTCAAGGAAGCGCTCGATGCCGCGGCCAGGCGGGACGCCGCAGTCCTCATCCTGCAGCTCGACACGCCGGGCGGGCTGGTCACCTCGATGCGCGAGATGATCGCCGATATCCTGGCGTCGCCGGTGCCTGTCATCGGCTATGTCGCGCCGGCCGGCGGCCATGCGGCGAGCGCCGGCACCTATATCCTCTACGCCACCCATGTCGCTGCCATGGCGCCCGGCACCAATCTGGGCGCGGCGACGCCGGTGGAGATTGGCGGGCTGCCGTCGCTTCCGGGCGGCGACAAGAGCGACCAGAAGGGCGAGGGCGACCAGAAGGACGCCAACGGCCGGCCGGCGGGCGACGCGATGATGGCCAAGGTGACCAATGACGCGGTCGCCCTGATCCGCTCGCTGGCGGAACTGCGCGGCCGCAACGGCGACTGGGGCGAGAAGGCCGTGCGCGAGGCGGCGAGCCTGTCGGCCAATGCGGCATTGCAGGAACATGTGATCGATTTCGTCGCCCGCGACACCACCGAGCTCTTGCTGCTGGCCGATGGGCGCACCGTCGATGTGGCCGGCAAGAAAGTGGTGCTGGCGACGAAGGGGCTGCCGGTCGAGACGCTGAAGCCGGGCTGGTTCATCCAGCTGCTTTCCGTCATCACCGATCCGAACACCGCCGTCATCCTGATGTTGGTCGGCGTCTACGGCATCGTCTTCGAGTTCACCAGCCCGGGGGCCGTGGCGCCCGGCGTCATCGGCACCATCTGCCTCGTGCTCGGCCTCTATGCGCTCGATCTCCTGCCGATCAACTATACCGGCCTTGCCCTGATGCTGCTCGGCGTCGTTTTCCTCATCATCGAGGCCTTCAATCCCACCGTCGTGCTCGGGCTCGGCGGCGTGGCCGCCTTTCTGTTCGGTGCCGCCATGCTGCTGCGGGTCGAGGGGCCGGGCTTTGCCTTGTCATGGGCGATCATCGGTCCCGCCGCCGCGCTGACGCTTGGATTGGCGCTGCTGAGCGGCACCTATCTCTGGGCGGCGCGCCGAAACCCGCCGCGCGTCGGCGGCGAAGCGATGCGCGGCCAGCCGGCCGAGATCCTCGACTGGCAGGGCGGCGAGGGCCATGTGCTGGCCTTGGGCGAGCGCTGGCGGGCGAAGGCCGATGAACCCGTCGCGGCCGGCGACAGCGTCGAGGTGACCGACATCAGCGACCTCGTGCTGACCGTGCGGCGGCGCGACGCGGGAAGGAATGGAGCAAGGCAATGAACATCGGCTATGTGGCCTACCTGCTGCTTGCGGTTCTTGTGGTTATCTTCCTGTCCGCGGCGATCCGCATCCTGCGGGAATATCAGCGCGGCGTGGTCTTCACGCTCGGCCGCTTCACCGGGGTCAAGGGGCCGGGCCTCATCATCCTCGTTCCCTTCGTCCAGCAGATGGTGAAGGTCGACCTGCGCGTGGTGGTGCAGGACGTGCCGCCGCAGGACGTGATTTCGCGCGACAATGTCTCGGTAAAGGTCAACGCCGTGCTTTATTTCCGCATCGTCGACGCCGAGCGGGCGGTCATCCAGGTCGAGGACTACATGGCCGCCACCAACCAGCTGGCGCAGACCACGCTGCGATCGGTGCTCGGCAAGCACGAGCTCGACGAGATGCTGGCCGAGCGCGACAGGCTCAACAGCGACATCCAGGAAATTCTCGACCAGCGCACCGATGCGTGGGGCATCAAGGTGTCCAATGTCGAGATCAAGCATGTCGACCTCAACGAGAACATGGTCCGCGCCATCGCCAAGCAGGCCGAGGCCGAGCGGCTGCGGCGCGCCAAGGTGATCAATGCCGAAGGCGAGCAGCAGGCGGCGGCGAAACTGGTCGAGGCGGGCCGCATGCTGGCGGCCGAGCCGCAGGCCATGCAGCTGCGCTATTTCGAGGCCTTGCACGATATCGCCGGCGAGCGCTCGTCCACCGTCGTGTTCCCGTTGCCGGTGGATTTGCTCAGCCAGTTCCTGAAGCAGGGGAAATAGAGGAGAGCCAGCATCGGAACTGCCAATCTCGGTCGCGTGCGGGAGATTCCCCGTCTTCGCCCTTGCTGCCGCCAAATTGTCTGACCTTCTCGTTGTCAGAACCTGACGCTGAGATCTGCCTTGGCGCCGTTGTCGGTGTTGTGGCCACCGAACTGGCCGACATAGGACAGGCCGAGCGTGGCATTGGTCGACATTTGCAAATCGAAGCCGGCCTCGATCACCGCGCTGTCGCTGGCGACAGGCACGCCGGCGATGGCAAAAGCATCGCCGCCGGCGAAGGCGAAGGTCGAGGTCGGCGTGACGTCGCCAAAGGCGTGGCGCCATCCGAGCGTGCCGCGCGCGGTCGCGCTGATGCCGCCGAGCGCGACGTCGGTCGAGGCGCGCAGCCCGAGCGTGGTGAAGGTGGCATTGGTGGTTGAGCTGGCGCTGGTCAGCGCGGCGGCGCCACCTTGCTCGGTGAAGCCGTCAGCATGCACACTGACATAAGCGAGATTGGCGAAGGGCTCGAACTTGAAGCGGCCGACACCAGCCTTGTAAGCGAGTTCGCCGAACACCTGCGCCGTGCCGGCGTCATAGTCAGCCGACAATTGGTCGGCGAAGCCGTTGAAGGCCACCGAGCGTTTTGTCGAGATGCTGTTCCAGCTGTAGGCGGCACCGGTGCGGAAGGCTATGGCGCCCCAATTGGTGCCGCCGTAGAGTCCGAGATGATAGTTGTCGCTGGCGCCGCTGGAATGGCGGTCGTCGGCGTCGAAGGACGAATGGCTGTAGCCGCCGATGATGCCGACGCGCCAATCGCCGATCGGGCTGTCGGCGCCGACCAGGAGGCCGCCGGTCGAGCGATCGAAGTTGGCTGCATTGCCGTCGCTGCCGGTTTGACCCCGGGAGCCGAAGGCCTGGCCCCAGACGGCGAAGCGGTCGGTGTCGGCGGCCACCATCCCGGGCCCGCCCTCGCCATAGGCCATGACCGGCAATGCGGCTGCGCCGGCATCGCCGAAGGCTGCGCTGATTCGCTTGGTGGCGGCGTCGCGGATGAAGCGGCTGTCTTCCAGCAACATCCCCTTGGCCGAGGCGTGGATTTCGCCCGAGAGCTGGTCGAAGGCGTCCTGGGCGGCTGCCTCACTCGGCAAGGCAAAGATGGCATCAAAGAGCGGATTGCCGCTGCCAAGGCTTTCGGCGCCGCCGCCGGTTGCGATCTGGTTGGGCGTCAGGCCGACCGAGGCGAAGGACTTCGCCTGCACCACATCGAGATAGACATGCGTGGGGTCGTAATTGGCGATAAGGCCAATGAAGGGGCCGGCCCCGCTGAGCGTGTAGGTGCCGGTGACGCCCGCATCGGCTTGCAGCACGGTGTAATGCGTGCCCGGCACATAAGGCGCGGCGTCCGCCTTGACGACATCGAGGACCGTGCCGTCGGCGATCGTCGCCGTGCCCGTCGCCAGGATGAGGTCCGACTGGCCGGTCGAGGTGAGTTCGACCTGGTAGATCGAGCCCGCCGCCTGGTCGATGTCGCCCGCGACATTGAGCGTGCCGATCGAATTGCCCGGTGCGATGACGCCGCCTGATTGTGCGACGATGCCGCCAACCGTGCCGTTGCCACCTAGCATTCCGCCCGTGATCGTCACCAGCGAACTGGCCAGCGAACCGTTCACGGCCAGCCGTCCGCCGTTCACATTGGTTGCACCGGTGAAGCCGCTCGAATTGGCGGTCAGGTTCGTCGTGCCGGCAATCTGGTCGATCGAGCCCGCGCCGCCGATCGCCGATGCGAAGGTGTAGCTTGTGTCGGTGTGGTTGAAGTTGATCGCACCCGCGCCTTGTCCGAACTGAACGCTCGCCGCATTGAGCGCGCCGGCCGCCGCCGCTGGCGATCCGCTCGCTGCACCGATATTCAGCGTGCCGACGGAGCCCGCCAGAAGGGCGATGTTGACCACGCCGCCGGCCGACACCACGCCGCCATTCGCGATCGTCAGTGAGCCTGTGCCACTACCTCCAATGTTGAGATCACCGCCACTGGTCCACGTCGAGCCGGAGCCGCTGACGTTGGCGGTACCGATGGATCCGCCATTAAAGCCCAAATAGCCATCGGCATTGGCGACCGTGCCGCCGTTCGAGACGATCAATGAACCGGTTCCGCGCTGACCGACAATAAGGAGGCTGCTGCTCGTCCAGGTTGAGCCCGCGCCGCTGACCATTGCCGAACCCGTCGATCCGACATCAAAACCCAGATAACCAGCAGCGTCGGTGACCATGCCGGCGTTTGAAATCGCTAGCGTGCCGGCGCCATAACCGCCGAGAACGAGGGAAGAACTGTTTGTCCAGGTCGCGCCGACGCCATCAACAAACGCCATGCCCGTCGAGCCCACCTTCGCGCCAATAATCGCAGAGCCGTTGCTGACCGCGCCATGCGAGATCGCCAGCGTGCCGGTGCCATAATCGCCGACAAACAGATCCGCGCTGTTGGTCCAGGTCGAGCCGGCGTTGTCGACAATCACCGTGCCGGTCGAGCCCGCCTGCGAGCCAATGACGCCAGTACCGCTGCTGACCGTGCTGCCATGCGAGATCACCAGTGTGCCCGTGCCGGCACTTCCGACGAACAGGTCTGCGTTCGTCCAGGTCGAACCGGCACCGTCGACGAAAACCATGCCGGTCGAGCCTGCCGAGTTGCCGACATAGGCGGTGTCGTTGCTGATGGCGCCGCCATTGGTGATCGTCACGTTGCCGGCGCCGAGATTGCCGACATACAGATCCGCGCTGTTGGTCCAGGTCGAGCCGGGACCATCGACGAAGACGGTGCCTGTCGAGCCCGCGAAGTCGCCGACATAGCCCAAGGCGTTGCTGACCGCGCCGCCATTCGAGACCGTTAGCGAGCCCTGGCCTTGGAAGCCGATGAAGAGGTCGGAAGTGTTGGTCCAGGTCGAGTCAGCACCATTGACCGTCACCAGGCCCTTGGAGCCCACGTCATAGCCGGCATAACCCACCGAACTGGTGACCGCGCCGCCATTCGTGATCGTCAGCGCGCCGAAGCCCGCGTTCCCGACCGCGAGCGCTGCGTTCGCCCAGGTCGAGCCAGCACCGTCGACAGTTGCCGTGCCAATGGAGCCCGCCAAATTGCCCAGAATGCCGCTCAGATTGCTGACCTTGCCGCCTTTCGAAATGTTCAACGCACCAGTGCCCTGATCGCCGACGAACAGGTGGGAAGAATTCGTCCATATCGAACCCGCTCCGTCGACCGTCACCGCGCCGTTGGAGCCCGCGTGCCAACCGATGGTGCCCATGGCATTGCTGACTGCTCCGCCATTGGTGATGTCCAGCGTGCCGGTGCCAAATTCGGCGATGTAGAGATCCCCACTGTTGGTCCATGTCGAGCCCGGGCCGTCCACCGTTACGGTGCCGGTGCCCAGGCCGTAGCCGACATGACCCACGGTGTCGCTCACAGCGCCGCCGCTGGAGATCTTCAAGGTGCCAGTGCTGCCGGTGCTCAAGGCAAGGAAAAGGTCGGAGCTGTTGCTCCAGACGGAGCCCGGGCCAGTGACGCTCACGGTGCCGCTCGCGTTCGAAACGTAGCCGAGATAGCCGGCAGTGTCGGAGAGGGTGCCGCCGTTCGTAATCGTCAGCGAGCCCGAGTAACTCGCAATGGTGCCCACAAACAGATAGTGGGCGGCCGCACTCGCCGCATCGACCACGGCCGGGTGCGGAAACACCGGATCGAGAATCACGTCGTCGCTCGATGTCGGGACAGCGGCGGGGTTCCAGTTTCCGGCGGCGAACCAGTTCGTGGAGGCGGCGCCGGTCCAGACCTCGGCTGCCGATGCAGGGATCGGCTGGCCAAGGCCGACCAGCGCAGTCGAGGCCAGCGCCAGGCATTTCAACGCGTTAGCCTTGCGGCCTCCAAATGCATTCCGCGGCATTTAACCCCCTGACATGACAGTCGTTTCACCCTGAAGGCTGACATGTCATTGGAGCCCGGCCTTGTCTTGGGCAGGGCGGCACTGGAATTGGACTGGAGCGAAAAGCAGCGTCTTTTGCGCGCACTGTGGCAGTTCGGCGTCATCGGTCGCGCAGGCGCTGCGGATTCGGCCTCGCACGGGCTGATATCGGACCGAAAGGTGCAAACTTATCTGGCGCTTGTCGGCGTATAGCCGAAGCGGCGACGAAAGCAGCGGTTGAAGTACGATACGTCGCTGAATCCGCTTGTCAGGGCGATGTCACTGACCCGCATGTCGCTGTGTTTGTGCGAGAGCATCCTGTGGGCGCTCTGCAAACGCAGTTCGAGAACGCGTTCGGAGAAGCTCATTCCCGTCTCCTGAAGGAGGTCGTGGACGTAGCGCACCGACAGGCCGAGTTGTTGCGCCACACTTTGGGCGGAGATGCCGGGATCGATAAAATCCTCGGCGATCCTTGCCAGGACGGCCTCCAGCCTGGCAGCGCGCAGGCCTCGAAGCCCGGCCAGTTCGGCAGCCCGACCTTTCGCGCCGGTCGCCAGGCCGATCAGATCCACGATCGTGTCCGTCGCGTGCGTGATCAGATCCGCCGAGGCAAGCGGGCTGCCGCTTTCAAGAAGCAGGCAATAGCGTTTGAGAAGATCGAGGGCTTCGCTGTCGGCGCCGATCTTCAACCCCAGCCTGTCATCGATCTGCGGGAAAGCACGCAGGAGGATCGCGCGTGGGATCACCACATTCGTCCAGGCATTGCTGTCGGCACAGGTCATTTTCAGAGCTTCCGATGCAGTGACGAGCACGGCCTCTCCCTGACCGACGGCATATTCGCGGCCGACCTGTACCCCTGACAACACGGTGTCGGCCTTGTTGATCAGCAACAGATAACCGTCATTGGCGATGTTGCTCGCTTTCCTTGTCGCGTGCTCGATGGTTCCGGACATCTGACCGAGAACCACTGAACCGACAGCCGTGGCCTCGATGGACGCTTCGAAGGGCAGGTTTTCCGGACTGCGGTGTTCGACCGACAATATTTCCGCGACATGGATGTCTTGCCACAGGGAAAATCGCTCGCGTTCGTCAAGATGCGGTGACAACCGAGCCGATGAAAACACCGTCTTTCGAGACAATGGGGAACCTCGACAAGTATCCACGGCTTAAAAAATATCGAACGCGATGCTTTCCATTGCGACAATAACCGGCAACAGTGGCGGCCCGGCGTTCAGGCGATCAAGTTGAACCCATAGTCGAGAGCGGCCGCGACTGGCGTCATCCAAAAGTATGACGTCACAAATTCCTCCGAGGCGAGATCGGGGCGTGCCTGGAGGTGTGGTGGAAAGGCTGAGCAGCGAAGTCCTGAGTTCGATTATCGGCGATATCTATGATTGCGTCTTGAACCCGGAAGGCTGGGCCGGAGTCATGACCCGCGTCACGAAAGCCGTCGACGCGGCCTACACCACCATCGCCCTTGCCGGCACCGCCCATAATAGCGGCCGCTTCGCGGCTCAATCGCCTTGGGATCCCGTGCAGATGCGGGTGCTAGAGGAGGACTATGACTTTGATGGAATTCCCGGACTGAAGGCAGCGGTGGTCGGCGATGTCGACCGGCCGGTTGCGACGCTGTCGCTCATGAGCGAAAGCGAACTCCAGCTGACGCCGTTTTTTCAGAACTGGGCCAAACCGCAGGGACTGCGCGAGGCTTGCATCACCAAATTCGTTCATACGCCGGACCGAATCGGGCTTTTGGGCTGCACCACGCGCGCCAGCAGGGGAGGTATTTCGATCGAAGAGCAGCATTTCCTGGCATTGCTCTCGCCGCATCTGCGCCGTGCTTCGCTGATCGGAGATCTGCTCGACCAGGGCCGCGTCACCACCCATCTTTATCGCCAGGCGCTCGATCATCTGGCTGTGCCTGTCGTGCTTACCCACGCCAACGGAGCAATCCTCCATGCGAATGCGGCCGCCGAACAGATGTTTTCGGTGCAGGGTCCCATTCTCTCCAGGAACGGCGTGCTCCAGGCACAGAATCCGGTGGTGGCCCGCGCCCTGCTGGACGCGATCGCCAGTGCGGCGAGCGCGGATGCTTCGCTTGGCGCGCGCGGCATAGGGCTGCCGGTTTCGGCCCAGGGCCAGCCGCCCGCCGTTGCCTATGTGTTGCCGCTGACTGAAGGAACGGCGCGCGCGGTTTTCCGGCCGGCATGCGCGGCTGTGTTCATATCGACGACGACATCGTCTTCTCCCCTCCCGGAGGCCGTTCTGACCACGCTGTTCGACCTCACACCCGCGGAGGCGCGGGTGCTGCTGCGGATCGGCGGCGGATTGTCAGCGTCCAAGAGCGCGTTGTCGCTCGGCATCGGTGAGAACACCTTGAAGACCCACCTCAATCGAATCTTCGCCAAAACCGGCACGAGACGCCAAGCCGACCTCGTCAAACTCGTGTCGGACATCGGCACGCCGCTGGCGGCTCACGGACCCTGAAGGCGGAGCGCGTAGTCTCTACCGCCAGCGGGTCAGAGGCTTTACCGCCGCCAGGGCGGCTCCGGCGCGAAGCGCTTGCCGATCCAGTCGGCGAAGGCGCGGGTCTTGGCGGCTTTTCCCTTGGCCGAGGGCGTGACGACATAGACCGCGCCTTCGTCCGCCAGCGTCCACTCCTCCAGCACGGATACCAGCCGGCCATCGGCGAGTTCGCGGCCGACCAGCCAGTCGGTGCTCATCATCAGGCCGATGCCTTGCACGGCGGCCTGGACCAGCACCTCGGCATCGTCGGTGACCAACGGCCCCGAAACCTCGACGCGCGCGCGCCGGCCCTCACGGTCGGTCATCTCCCAGGCCGGAAAGGTCTGGAAGCCCGAGAAGCCCAGGCAGGAATGGTCGAGCAGCGCTTGCGGCGTCTCCGGCCTGCCCCTGCGGGCGAGATAGGAGGGAGCGGCGCAGAGCAGCCGGCGCCGCGTCGCCACCTTGCGCGCCACCAGGCGTGAATCCTCCAGGCTGCCCAGCCGCACGGCGACATCGAAATTCTCGGCGACCAGATCGGTGAAGCGGTTGGAGAATTCAGCCTCGATGCGGACATCGGGAAATTCGGCAAGAAATTGAGGCAGCAGCGGCCCGATCCACATGCGCCCGAACGTGCCGGGCAGCGCCAGCCTGAGCAGGCCGCGCGGGCCGCCCCCGGCATGCGCGGACGCGACGGCCTCGGCCTCGTCGACGGATGCGAGGATGGCGCGCACACGCACCAGGAATTCGGCACCCGCTTCGGTCAGCGACACGCTGCGCGTCGTGCGCGAGAGCAGCCTCACCCCCAGCCGCGCCTCCAGCGACTGCAGGCGCCGCGACAGGATGGTCGCGTCGCGCCCGACACGGGCCGCCGCTCTGGTGAAGGAACGCGCCTCGGCGATGGCGGCGAAGGCAGCCATCTCGGCAAGGGCCGCGGGTTCGTGAGATTGCTGCATTATTCACAGTTCTCAATTGCAGAAAACAAGGATTATCCAGAGATAGCGCAGCAAATAGGTTCACTCAATCCATCAAATCGTTCCACCGGAGTGAAATCATGAAAGCCATCGAACTCAGCCAGCCCAGATTGGACGCCTTCCGCGCCGCCACCGTTGCAACTCCCGAACCGCAGCGCGGCGAGGTGCTGATCCGCCAGCGTGCGGCGAGCCTCAATTTCGTCGATGTGGCGGTGGCGAGCGGCAACTATCCCGGGCCGAGCTTCCCGCTCATCCCCGTCGCCGACGCCGCCGGCGAGATCGTCGCGCTGGGCGAGGGCGTTACGAGGCTCGCCATCGGCGATCGCGTCGTCGCGCATGCCAAGCCGCGCTGGATCGGCGGGCCGCCGCGGCCCTACGAGATGACGCAGATGCGCGGTGTTTCGCTGCCCGGATCGCTGGCGGAATATGTCGCACTGCCGGCAAATTCGGTGGTGCCGGTCCCGGCGCATCTGTCCTTCGAGGCGGCCTCGACGCTGCCGATCGCCGGCACCACCGCCTGGAACGCCATTCGCGCCGCCAATGTCGGTCCGGGCTCGGTCGTCGTGCTGCTTGGCACTGGCGGCGTCTCGATCTTCACCCTGCAGCTGGCGAAAGCCGCCGGCGCCACCGTCATCATCACCTCGTCGTCGGACGAAAAGCTGGAGCGGGCAAAGGCGCTCGGCGCCGATCATCTCATCAACTACCGCGCGACATCAGACTGGGACGGCAAGGTGCTGGAACTGACCGATGGCCGCGGCGCCGATCTTGTCGTCGAGACCGGCGGCACCGCCACCTTCGCCCGCGCCGTCAACGCCACCGCGCCCGGCGGCACGCTGTTCACGATCGGCTTCGTCACCGGCGCCGAAGCCACGATCAACCTGCTGCCGATCATCATCAAGGCGCTGAAGGTGACCGGCAACAACACCGGATCGGTGTCCGATCTTTTCGACGCCGCCAGGGCCATCGGCGCGGCGCGGATCGAGCCGGTGGTCGACAAGGTGTTTTCACCTGATCAAGCGACCGAAGCCTACGCCCACATGGCCGCCGGCGGCCTGCATTTCGGCAAGCTGGCGTTCGCATTGGAATGGTAGGGAAAGTGATCTCCCCCCTCGAGGGGGAGATGGCCGGCAGGCCAGAGGGGGTCGGTTCGACTGGGCGCGACTTTCTTGCGACGATCGGAGGTTAGCGCTTCACGTGAGACGACCCCCTCTGTCGCCTTCGGCGACATCTCCCCCTCGAGGGGGGAGATTACGCGCTCAGATCAGCTTCTCCAGCGTGATCGGCAAATCCCTGATCCGCTTTCCCGTCGCGTGGAACACCGCATTGGCGATGGCCGGCGCCATGCCGACGATCGCCAGTTCGCCGACGCCCTTGCCGCCGAGTACCGAGGAATGCAGGTCGGGGATGCCGACCGAGATCACCTCGATGTCGGGGATGTCGGCATTGGTGGGGACGAGATAGTCGGCGAGGTTGTTGTTGACGATGCGGCCGTGGCGGCGGTCGACGATGCCTTCTTCGAGCAGCGCCTGGCCGATGCCCATGATGATGCCGCCCTTCCATTGGCTTTCGGCCAGCTTCGGATTGTAGAGCCGGCCCGAATCCAGCGCCGAAACCACGCGCGACACGCGCACCGTGCCGAAATCCTCGTCGACGCGCACCTCGACGAAATGCGCGCACCAGGAGTGGCGGGAATAGTCGCCCTCGGTGTGCGGCAGCGCCATGGCGATGGTGGTGTAGTTCTTGTAGCGGTCTTCCGCCGTCGAATTGGCGGGCATGGTGTCGCCCGTCGCCTCGATGCGGTCGCGGCCGACGCTTTTGAGCAGGTCGGCGATCGAGACATCGGGGCCGTCGCCGCGTGGCGCGGTGATGCGGCCATTGGCGACGACCAAAGTGTTGGCCTGCAGCGCGTGGAAGGGCGAGCGCGGATCGCCGATCGCCAGACCGATCAGCTGGTCGAGCGCCGAGGACGCCGCCTTGTAGACCGCGCCGGTCATCACGCCGGCCAGCCGTGAGCCCCCGGAGACGCCGGCACGGGCAAAGCGGGAGTCCCCCAGTTTCACCACGACGTCGTCGGCGGACACGCCGACCGTCTCGGCGGCGGTCTGCGCCAGGATGGTGTAGGTGCCCTGGCCCATGTCGATCGAGGAGCTTTCGACCTCGACCGAGCCGTCGGCCAGGATGCGCACGACCGCTTCGCCATAGGCGCGCCGCACCGGATAGGTGCCGGCGGCCACGCCCCAGCCGATCAGATAGTTGCCGTCGCGCATCGAGCGTGGCTCGGGCGTGCGCCTGGCCCAGCCGAAGCGTTCGGCGCCTGCCGCAAAAGCCTCGCGCAACTGCCTGGTCGACCAGGCTTTTTTGGCATGCGGATCCTGCTCGGCGTAGTTGCGCAGCCGGATTTCCAGCGGATCGATGCCGACCTCGTAGGCGAGTTCGTCGATGGCGCTTTCGATGCCGAAGGCCGACGGGTTTTCGCCCGGCGCGCGCATGGCGCCCGGCACCACCGAATTCACCCTTACGACATTCTGCCTGGAGGAGAAGTTCGGCGTCGCGTACATGATCGAGGTGACCGAGCCCAGCGGCTCGACCCACATGCCATCGATCGAGGTCTCGTTGACGCCGCGATGCACGATCGACTGGATCAGGCCGTCATGGTCGGCGCCGATCGTCACCGTCTGGCGGGTCGCGGCGCGGCCACCATAGCCGGTGAAGGTCTGTGCCCGCGTCATCACCAAGCGCACCGGCCGGCCGAGCATTTTGGCGGCACTTGCGGCCACCGCGCCATGGCTGAGCGCAAGCGCCTTGGAGCCGAAGCCGCCACCGACATAGGGCGACACCAGCCGGACATTCTCGAACGGCACGGCGAACCATTCGGCATAGGTGCGCGCCATGCCGTCCAGCCACTGGCTCGGCTCCCACACGGTGAGGTGGTCGCCTTCCCAGCGGGCGATCAGGCCATGCGGCTCCATCGGCGCCTGGTATTCACGCGGTGTGTTGTAGGCGGCGCAGATCCGCACCGGGGCCGAGGCGAAGGCGGCCTGGGCGTCGCCCCATTCCTTGGTCATGGCATCGACGGGGATTCCGTCGCCGGCCTTGCCGTCGCTGAGGTCGACGATGGAAGGCGTCTCGTCGTAGCTGACCTTGACCATCGCCGCGGCGGCCACGGCCTGCTCGAAGGTCTCGGCGACGACGGCCGCGACATGCTGGCCCGAGAAGGTGATGTCGCGCGCCAGCGGACAATAGGGCCTGTCGGGCGGCGGGGTGCCGAACCAGTCCGAAGCGGTTTTCAGGCTGATGATGGTGTCCGGCGTCAGCACCTTGAGCACGCCCGGTGCCGCCTCGGCAGCCTTGCTGTCGATGGCGCGCACCTTGCCGGATGCGATGGTGCTTTCGACCAGCACGGCATAGGCGAGCCCTTCGAGCTGCTGCTCGACGGCGTATTTGGCCGCACCCGTGATCTTGGCCGGGCCGTCGACCCGCGACAGCCGGCCGCCGACCGCGTCGGCGCCGCCGTCGGATGCATCGCCCCGTTTCGATTCACCAACTCTGATGTCGTGCACGGTCATGCCGTTTCTCCCATCTTGAGGATAGCCCGTGCGACGACACGCGGCGCGAGCTCGATCTTGTAGTGGTTGGCGCCATGGTCGACAGCGCCTTCGACGGCGAGCAGGCTGGCGGCGCGAACAGCTTCCGGCTCCAGCATCTTGCCTTTCAAGGCGTCTTCCACGGCGCGCGCCCGCCAGGGTTTGGTGGCGACGCCACCGAGCGCGACGCGCAGGTCGCGGATGGTGCGTCCGTCAGCTTCCAGTTCGAGGCCGACGGCGGCACTTGCGGCGGCGAACTCGTAGGACTGCCGGTCGCGGACCTTCAGATAAGTCGAACGCCGGACGGCCGCGGAGGAGGGGATTTCGATGGCGGTGATCATCTCGCCCGGCTCGATCGCGTGTTCCTTGTCCGGCGTCGTGCCGGGCAGCAGGAAAAAGTCATCGACGAGGATGCGCCGATCGCCGAGATGAACTGTTGCATCGAAAGCGACAAGCGCCGTGGCGAGGTCGCCGGGATACATGGCGATGCAGGCCTCGCTGGTGCCGAGCACGGCATGGCCCCTGGTGACACCGCCGATCGCCGAACAGCCGCTGCCTGGTTCGCGCTTGTTGCAGGCGGCAAAATTCGAGGGATCGCGGAAATAGGGGCAGCGCGTGCGCTGCATGAGATTGCCGCCAATGGTCGCCATGTTGCGGATCTGCGCCGAAGCCGCTTGCCACAGCGCCTCCGAGATGGCGGGGAAGCGGCCCTTGATGTCCGCGTGGTCGGCGACATGGCTCATCGTCGCGAGCGCGCCGATGATGGCGCCGCGCTCGTCGATCTCGATCCGGTCCAGCCCCTCGAGATGGGTGATGTCGACCAGCGTGTCTGGCTCGGCGATGCCGCATTTGGCGAGGTCGATCAGCGTGGTGCCGCCGGCGAGCAGCATGGCGCCGGGGAGCGCGGCCGTCTGGCGGGCGGCGTCGGCCGAGGTGGCGCGAAGGTAGGAAAAATCCCTCATGACGCGGCCTCCAACGCTGCTTGGCGCACGGCGGCGACGATGTGCGGATAAGCGCCGCAGCGGCAGAGATTGCCGGCCATGTATTCGCGGATTTCCTCGTCCGATCCGGCATGGCCCTCGCGGATGCAGGCCACCGCCGACATGATCTGGCCTGATGTGCAATAGCCGCACTGGAAGGCGTCCTGTTCGAGGAAGGCAGCCTGCACGGGATGCAGTTCGCCCTCCCGTGCAAGCCCCTCTATGGTGGTGATGGTGCGGCCTTCGGCCTGGGCTGCCAGCATCAGGCAGGCCAGCACGCGCTCGCCGTCGACATGGACGGTGCAGGCACCGCACTGGCCGTGGTCGCAGCCCTTCTTGGTGCCGGTCAGGCCGAGCCTGTCACGCAAGGCATCGAGCAGCGTGACACGCGGTTCGAGCTGCAACTCGTGATGCCGGCCGTTGATATCGAGATGGACGGGGATTTTCGTCATGGGCGTCTGGCTCCAGTTGCTTGACGCTGAGGGAATGAATTGGCGCTTTGGAAGGGAAGGGCAAGGTCAGGCGACAGCCAATCCACCGCGGGTGAGGAAGCTGACAGCTTGCGGCTTCGAAAGACGTGACATACCGGGCTCCCTGATTATATGATAAAGGTGCTCCACTAAAACGGAGGCGCCTCCGTTTATTTACGTGGGGGCTGGCCAGGCATGGTTCAAGCCCCCATATCCCTGGTGGAGAAAAAATTGGCTTTTGAGCCCGTCACAACCGTCGACCAAAAACCCGCCGCCGCCGACAAGCCGTTGCGCGCGGATGCGCAACGCAACCGCGACCGGCTGGTCGAGATGGCGGCTTCGGTCTTCGCCGAGCGCGGCATCGACGCCTCGCTGGAGGAGATCGCCCGGCGCGCCGGCGTCGGCATCGGCACGCTCTACCGCCATTTCCCTACGCGCGAGCATCTGGTCGAGGTGGTCTATCGCCGCGAGGTGGAGGGGTTGTGCGCGGCGGCTGGCGAGCTTGCGGCAAAACATCCCTCGGATGTCGCGCTGGAAGAATGGATGCGCCGCTTCGTCGACTATATCGCCACCAAGCGCGGCCTGGCGACCAGCCTGCGCATCCTTCTCACCACCAATTCGACGCTGTTTTCCGACACGTCGGGACGAGTGTCGCAGGCGCTGCGGCAACTGGTGGATGCGGCGGTCGCCGACGGCACGATCCGCGGCGACGTCGATGCCTCCGACGTGCTGCACGCGCTGGGCGGCATCTACTCGGCACCCGACACCCCTGAATGGCGCGACCGCTCGCGCCGGCTGGTCAAGCTGTTGATGGATGGCTTGCGGTTCGGGGCTGTAAAGGCGGGATGAAGAGGCGCCTGGACTGCACCAGACGCGCCAGTCCCGGCTTTCGATTCTGAGCGGTGATCGGTTATGCTGCGCCGCAAAACACCAATTATTTCATATGTTTCTCTGTCTCTAATTTGTTATAAATCGCATATTGAAAATATAATTTTCGACGATTCATAGAGAAATTTGGATGTTTCTTCCGGGATGCAACCGGGAATATGTGCGGCTTTACCCGAACAACCTCATGCACTCCGCGCGATCAGCGGCCACCTTGGCGTTAGCGGCTAAATCAGGGCGGTTTTTAGTCATTTCCTAGCCTTCCATTCACAAAACTATTTCAGCGCGGTAAATCTTTTGTGTTGCGCTGCACCATTCCGTGGAAGCACTCATTGGCCAACTGGAAACGCGCGGCGAAGGGTTCCGTCAAGTTGACCAACTTGAGCTTTCCGCTGGCAGACATCCGATATCGGACCCGTCCCGGACGGGCTCGTGGAGCGCGGATTTGGCATTGTCGGCGCTTTGGCGAACGTGAGCGGCGGCAAGGATGCGGGTCGTCCGTTGCGAACCATCCCTTTGACTCCCGAAGCCGGGAATCCGTGGTGATAACCCGGCAGCCTCATCAGAGATGTTCCGCCGGCGGAAGCGGCTGATGGGAAACTCTCGCGATACCCAGCTGGACGGATTGAGGGCCATCGCCGTCACGTTGGTGCTGTATTCCCATTTCTTCGCGGCGGGAGGCTCTTCTTTCTGGGGCCACATCGGCGTGCGGCTGTTCTTCGTGCTCAGCGGCTTTCTCATCACGCGCCTTCTCCTGGAAGCGCGTTCGGCGGCTGAATTTGAGGCCGCGCCCGCGCTGAGATCCTTCTACATCAGGCGGGCACTGCGAATATTGCCGCCCTATTTTGCCGTGCTGGGCGTCGTCTGGATGGTTGACCTGGAGCATTCCAGGGGATCGCTGATCTGGCACGCCCTTTACCTGTCGAATTTCTGGTACGCGCTGCGCAATGACTGGTCGCCCTGGCTGCTTTGCCATTTCTGGAGCCTGAGCATCGAGGAGCAGTTCTATATCGCCTGGCCGCTGGTCGTCTTGCTGGCGCCACGCCGCCGCCTCGAGGCGAT
Organism: Mesorhizobium sp. M8A.F.Ca.ET.218.01.1.1; assembly: GCF_004791165.1. Lineage (GTDB taxonomy): Bacteria > Pseudomonadota > Alphaproteobacteria > Rhizobiales > Rhizobiaceae > Mesorhizobium. The sequence goes on from NZ_SRUZ01000007.1 coordinate 154,725, forward strand.
CTGCATCGGCGTCATCGTGCTGTCATTGTCGTATCGCTTTTACTGGCCGATCACTGGAACCCCCGCGCTGGCGCGCGATCTGCTTCCGCCGGCGTCCATGGACGCGCTCGCGTCGGGTGCGTGGCTTGCCGTCTACCGAACCAGGGCCACCGTCTTGCCACAGTGGCTACGGCTTGGCTGGCCGGCGCTTGCGGTCGCGTTTTTCGCCCTGCAGTGGTTTGCTCCGGCGCCGCCAGACACTGTCCAGGAATGGGGCCGCTGGCTGCTGTCGCAAATCCTTCCGCTCGGGCCTCTCGTGATGATCGTCGCGAGTTGTTCTCGAGGCCATCGGGGGTACCGGGGCTGGCTTCTCGAACTGCCGCCGCTCACCGCCCTTGGCCGCGTCAGCTATGGCGTCTATCTGTACCACCCCATACTCCTGTCGTTGGCCGTCAAGTCCCAGCCGTGGATCCCCGTCAACGTCTCGGAGCAGGGGGCGGGTCGGTTCCTGGTTGCAGGAACGGCCACCCTTATCCTGGCCTCGGTATCGTGGCTGGTTTTCGAAAAGCCGCTCAACAGCTTCAAGCGCTACTTTCCCTATGTCGCGCCAGGAGCTGGCACGCGCATCCGGGCCCGCGCCGACACGACCGACGCCGGATGGCCCAGAGGCGCGGCAGGGGCTTATCCCGGTGGCTTGCTCGATGGCCGCGAGGCGGCAGGCGATCTTCAACGAACGGATCGGAGCTGACCATGGCCGCTCCCCTGGTATCCGTTCTGCTGCCGGTCTACAACGCGGGACCCTATCTCAGCACCGCGCTCGGCAGCATCCTGCGGCAGGACCACGATCGCCTGGAGGTCATTGCGATCGACGACGGCTCGACGGACAACTCCCTGCAAATCCTGCAGCGGCACCGGCAGGCCGACAATCGGATCTCCATCATCTCCCGCGAAAACCGGGGCCTCATCGCAACCCTCAACGAGGGTTTGGCTGTCGCTCGGGGCGACCTTATCGCCAGGATGGACGCGGACGATATCGCCTATCCGTCACGCCTGTCGCGACAGGTGGCGCTGTTCGACCGGCAGCCCGATCTCGCTCTGTGTGGCGCCGGCTTCGATACCTTGCTTCGCAACCGCGTCGCCAAGGGTACACCCGATCCGGTCTTCCGGTTCGGCCAGCTCCGTATATTGTCGATGTTCTTCACGATATTCATGCACTCCACGGTTGTATACAACCGGAAAGTCATAAAGGACGACGTTCTATTCTACGACCCGAAATACAAACATGCCGAGGATTTCGACCTCTTCAGGCGGCTCGCCGATCGTTACCCGGCGGCGATGATCCCCGAAAACCTGATCGTCTACCGTATCCATGACGGGAGCGTAACGAGCAGGCACAGGAAGGAGATGCGCCGGACACATCTGACGATCGTGGCCGAGAACCTCGAGCGGGAAGGCCTGGCACAGGATACGCGCGATCTGCGCGACATCGGCGAGGCCGTTTCGACCGACACGGTTCGCCGGGCCGCGGCGTTCATTCTTGCACTCGAGGCAAGGATCTCCGCGCTGCCGACGGAAACGCGGCCGAGTTTTGCGGCCGGCGCGTTGAACCTGTTCTATTTCCTCTACCAACTGATAGGCGACGAAATGCAACCTCCGCTGACGCACGAATTCCTGACGCGGACCGCGAAATGGAATTTCATTCGACGCCGCGAAAAGTACGCGTTGCGTCCCGCCGCCTACGCGCCATGGTTCAGTCTCGTCTCGATGTCGGCCGGCCGCCAGGCGGACGCCGTGGCGCGGTACCTGAAATCCGCGCCTGCCGCGGCGGTCCTGGCGTCCCATCAGTTGAGCTAGCGGCAGGGATGACCGTCAAAGCCCGCCCACCCACGCAGCGCCATCGCCGGACGGAGCTTGTCCCCGTCGATCCCCGGCCCGAGCGGTCGCCGCCGGCGGTCAGCTTCATCATATGCACGCGCAACCGTGTCGCCGTGCTCGAGACTTGCATCAGGTCGGTCCAAAGCGCGTGCCGCGCCCATGCCGGCTTCGCGGCCGAACTCGTGGTCGTCGACAATGGTTCGGTCGACCGCACGGCGGAGCGCCTGGCCGGCATCGCCGAAATATCCGATATCCCGTTCACAGCCGTGCGCGAGCCGCGCCCCGGATTGGCCGCCGCCCGCAACGCCGGTGTGGCGCGCGCGCGCGGCCGCGTGCTGGTCTTCGTCGATGATGATTGCGAGGTCGATGGCGATTACCTCCGCGATCTGGAACGACACTATGCTTCCGGCGAACAATGGCTCATCCGTGGCGGCTGCGTCGAACTCGGCGATCCCAGGGATTTGCCGTTCACGATCAAGCGCTCGCGGGTGCGCGAGCGGCTCACCCCCGATGTTCATCCGGGCGGCTTCGTGCTTGGCTGCAACATGGTGATGCACCGCGATGTCGCGGCCCGTATCGGTCATTTCGACGAACGGTTCGGCGCCGGCGGCCCGCTGCGGTCAGCGGAAGACACGGATTACCTTGTTCGAGCGATGCTGCTCGGCATCCCGGTCGAATATGTGCCCGATATGACAGTTTTCCATCATCATGGCCGGCGAGACCGCAAATCGATCGAAAAGCTCCACCGCGACTACAGCTTCGGCAATGGCGCCCTTTGCCTGAAACATGTCCGCCATGCGCCCTGGCTGCTTCGCCATTTCTATTGGGCCACGAGAGGGGCTTTGCGGGAGTTGGCGGGTGGTCCGCGGTTCGACCGCGAACTCCAGCTGTCGCATTGGCCGATCGTCGTCATGAATCTGACCGGCGCGGCTAGATTTGCGGCTCTTTTGCTGGCGAGATGGCCGCAAGAAGTGCAAGTGCCGCAGGATCGGCAGGCAGATGCCCAGGCGAGGTGACAGGCCATAATGCGATTTTTGCCGCCAAGCTTGCCGATGCTGGGTCGCGCGCTCGGAACGAAGCAGTTGCGACTGCTTCCGGCCGTGGTGGTTCTTGGTCTAGTCGGCGCCGCCCTCGAAGGGTTCGGCATAGGCTTGATCATCCCCTTGCTGGGCATAATCATGGGACACGCGGATGCGGCCGGAATGGCCGGCTTGTCCGCCGTCTTTCAGTATTTCGGATCGGGCCTGGACGAGCGCGACCGGCTGATCGTCATTTCGGTCGCCATCCTCGGCTCGATCATCCTGAAGAACGTGTTCGCATTCGCGAACACGCTGCTCACCACCTTCATTTACGGCAGGGCAAGCCATTCGATCCGCAGCGCTCTGTCGGAGCAGCTCCTCAGGATAGGTTACCCGTTCTTCCTGCAGCAAAGTCCTGGACGGCTGCTCAACATCATCTCGAACGAATCCTGGCGGGCATCGGATGCGATCCAGATCATGCTGTCGGCCATCGTCAGCGCATCGGCGGCCATCATCCTGCTGGCGTTCCTGCTCCTGCTGTCGTGGCAGATGACACTGTTGGTCACATTGGGCCTGGCCCTCATCCAGGTCGTCCATGCCGTTCTCTCGGCCAATCTGAAAGCGCCCAGCCGCAGCGTCGCCTCCCGCAACAGCGATCTCGCATCGCAGATGCTGCACCTTGTCCATGCCGGGCGCCTGATCCGTATCTTCGGACAGGAGAGCCGCGAGCAAGCGGTGTTCGACCAGGCATCGGACGCGGTTCGCCGGGCTGCTTTCGTCCTGCTTACCCGGCAGGGGGCGTTGCCACCGCTGACCGAGGTTCTCCATGCGATGCTGTTCCTTGCGGTGGTGATCGGCGCATGGTTCGCCAATGTGAGCTTCCCGCTGATCGTCGCATTCGTCATCCTGCTCTACCGGCTGCAGCCGCATATGCGGGCTTTGCAAATGTCGTGGAGCCAGCTGCAAGGCTTGAGCGGGTCGCTCGAAGAGGTCGATTGGATGCTGGATTCGGCGGACAAGCCCAAGCCTCCGCAAGGCGACGGGCCATTCCACGGTTTGCGGCAAGGGATCAGCTTCGACGACGTGGCATTTACCTATTCCGGCGCGGACGCACGCGCGGCGGCGCTGCATTCGGCGACTTTCGATATCCGAAGCGGCCGCTCGACGGCGCTCATCGGCCGGTCGGGCGCGGGCAAGACGACGATCGTCAATCTCCTGTGCCGCTTTGTCGAGCCGAGCTCCGGGGGGATTCTTGTCGATGGATCGCCGCTCGACCGGATCGACCCCAGCCAGTGGCGAAAGCACGTCGCGCTTGCCAGCCAGGAGCTGGAACTGGTGGACGGCACCATTTCCGAGAACATAACCTACGGCCAGGATGGCGCCACGAGCAGCGATGCCGAGCGTGCCGCGAGACTGGCCGAAGCGCATGAGTTCATTGAACATCTGCCCCAGGGCTACGACACCGTCGTCGGCTACAGGGGTGTCAATCTGTCAGCGGGACAAAGGCAGCGGATCGCCTTGGCGAGGGCGCTGGTGCGCGATCCTGATCTGCTCGTCCTGGACGAAGCCACGAATGCCGTGGACGGACTGTCGGAAGCGGCGATCGTCGAGACTTTGAAGTCGAGAGCCGGCCGCCGCACGACCCTCGTGATCAGCCATCACCACAGCACCATCTCGTTCTGCGATGACGTGGTGATCCTGAGCGGCGGCCGTGTGAAGAAGCAGGCCCCATTCGCGGCCCTGGCGTCGCTCAGCATGGATGAGCTTTACCAGCATGAACCGACCCTCTGACAGGTCCGAGGCCCTGTCTCTCTCCGCCCTGTGTCGGGCTACAGGGCGGCGGCCGCTACCGGGCCCGCCGGCCGGAAACCACTCGCAGCCAGGGCGTCAGATGGAAGGCGCTCATCAGGAGATACATTGCCGGCATGCCGGTAAGAGGCGAGGCGCCCATGCACAGCATGGCGGCGCCACTGCCCTGAAGACAGGAGACCAGCGCCATCAGGGCGAAGGTCGGCGCCGCGGCGAGGCACAGCCAGTCGGCGATGCCGGGGGTGGCGGTGTTTTCGGGGGTCGCGCTTCCGGAGCCGGAATGAATGTCGCTCATGGTCTTTTCCCTTGATGGTTGGCAAGGAGCTGGGTTCCTCTCCCCCGCTCCGCGAGGGAGAGGAAACCAGGCAGGATGGGGCGTGCCACCCTTTCCCGCCATGCGCTGCTACTCGCTCTTGTCGCGGAACGCGGCCTCGCCGGCGGCTGACACTTCGGCCCATTTCTTGTCGGCCCCAGCTTCGTAATTGTCGTGCCAGTTCCACCAGCTGTAGAGCGGGGTCTGCGGGTAGCCTTCGGGCGAGTCCTCCCAGGTCTCCTGGCGGCCGAGCGGGGTGACGTCGAGATAGCTCCAGACAGTACCCAACGCCTCGTCGCCGCGGTTGCTGATGAAATAGGTGCGGAAGATGCGGTCGCCATCATGAATGAACACGTTGTGGCCGTGCCATTCGTCGACGCCGAAGTCTTTGTCGAAGCTGTCGGTGATGGTGTACCAGGGAATCTCCCAGCCCATCCGCTGCTTCAGCCGTGCAATGTCGGCCTGCGGGGCGCGCGAAGCGTAGGCGAGCGTGGTGTTGCGGGCGTTGAGATGGGCGAGGTGACCGACCTGGTCGGCGCCGAGCGAGCAGCCGCGGCAAGCGTGATCGGGCCAGCCATAGACGCCGGGCTCGAAGAAGGCGCGGTAGACGATCAACTGGCGGCGGCCTTCGAACAGGTCGAGCAGGCTGACCTTGCCGTCGGGGCCATCGAAAACATAGGCCTTGTCCACTTCCGTCCACGGCATGCGGCGGCGTTCGGCCGACAGCGCATCCCTGGCGCGCATCGTCGCCTTCTCCTTCACCAACATCGCTTTGTGAGCGGCTTCCCAGTCTTGCCGTGAAACGATCGGTGGCATCTTCATCGTCATGTTCATTGGTCTTCTCCTTTGCCAGTCGTGGCGTCGTTGCGGTGTGGTGTTGCCTGGGAATGTCGGGGCGTTGCGGGCGCGGCGAAATCCGCGAGTTCCGGCCCGGCGCAGCAGGGGTGGCGTGCGGCGTGCTTGGCCGTATCATTCGCCGTGGCGAGGTCGAGGTCGGTGGAGGCAGGCATTTTCTGGTTCTCCCTTGCGTGCCGTCATTGCCGGCACGACTTGCTGGTTGACGGTACTGACTTAAGGTAGGGCAGCGCCGCGCCGAGGTGGGAGTTACAAGTGTGACGGGATTTGAATGGACTCGCTGATCAACGCGGCGGCGCTGGCGCTGGCTTCGGGCGATGCGCTCGGTGCGCTCGACCGCGTCGCCCTGCGCGAGGATGCGCCGGCGCTGGCGCTGCGCGGCATCGCCATGGCGCAGCTCGGCGACTTCGATCGCGCCAAGCTGTTGTTGCGGCGGGCCGCGCGCGCGTTCAACCCGAAAGAGGCCGTCGCGCGCGCCCGCTGCGTCGTCGCCGAGGCCGAGATCGCGCTGGTCTCGCGTGATCTCGGCTGGCCGGCCAAGGCGCTCGACGCGGCCCGCGCGGCACTGGAAAAGCATGGCGACCGGTTGAACGCGGCGCATGCCGGCCACCTCAAGGTGCGGCGGCTGCTCTTGATCGGCCGCCTCGACGAGGCCGAGCATGTGCTGGCCGGGCTCGACCCGGCGCCGCTTCCGCCGGCGGCCAGGGCCGCGCACGAGCTTGCCGTCGCCGGCATCGCCATGCGGCGCCTGCGGACCAGGCCGGCGCGCGCGGCGCTGGAATGGGCGCGCCATGCCGCCCACATAGCCGGCATTCCCGGCCTCATCGCGGAGGTCGAGAGCGCAAGCCAGGCGCTGGAGACGCCCGCGGCGCGGCTGATCACGCAGGGCAGGGAGCTGCCGGTGCTGCTCGAGGAGGTCGAGGCGTTGCAGGGATCGCCGGCGCTGATCGTCGATGCCTTCCGCTACGCCCTGCGCGGCGGCGGGGTCACGATCTCGCTGGCGAGCCGGCCTGTGCTGTTCGCCCTGGCGCGGACGCTCGCCGAAGCCTGGCCAGGGGACGTGTCGCGGGGGGAACTCGTGGCGCGGGCCTTCGGCGGCAGGCATGCCGATGAATCGCATCGCGCGCGCCTGCGCGTCGAGATCGGGCGGCTGCGCGCCGAGCTTCGCCCACTGGCCGGCATCAGCGCCACCAAACATGGCTTCACGCTGGCGCCGCGCCAGGCGCACGCGGTGATGGTGCTGGCGCGGCCGATCGAGGAGCGGCACGCGGCCGTGCTTGCCTTGCTCGCCGACGGCGAGGCCTGGTCGAGTTCGGCCCTGGCGCTGGCGCTCGGAACCGGCCAGCGCAGCGTGCAGCGGGCGCTCGAGCCGCTTGCCGAGGCCGGCAAGGTGCAGTCCTTCGGCCATGGCCGGGCGCGCCGCTGGATGACGCCGCCGGTGGCGGGATTCACGACCACCTTGTTACTCCCCGCGCCGCTGCCAGATGGCTAAGGTGCATTGATATTCAGACTCTCGACCCACCTTGGAACATGATCCCAGACGTCAGCGGGATGACGACCACCATCGAGGACAAAGACATGAAGCATTCGGCGGCCGAAATCCTGAGGGAATACGGACCTTTTCCCGGCGCCAAGACGGTGGCCGGGGTGAGCTTTGACGGCAAGAACGTCTGGTTCGCCTCGGGCGACAGGCTGAATGCCTTCGATCCGGAGAGCGGACAGGCGTTGCGTTCGATCGATGTCGCGGCGCATGCCGGCACCGCCTATGACGGCCGGCATTTTTTCCAGCTCGCCAAGGACCGCATCCAGAAGATCGATCCCGATACCGGCGAGGTGCTTTCCACCATTCCGGCACCCGGCAATGGCGGCGATTCCGGGCTGACCTGGGCCGAGGGCACGCTGTGGGTGGGGCAGCACCGGGAGCGCAAGATCCACCAGATCGATCCCGAGACCGGAAAAATCCTGCGCACCATCGAATCCAACCGTTTCGTCACAGGGGTGACCTGGGTCGACGGCGAATTGTGGCACGCCACCTGGGAGGGCGACGAGAGCGATCTGCGCCGCGTCGACCCGCAAACGGGCAAGGTTCTGGAGAAGCTCGACATGCCTGCCGGCATGGGCGTCTCGGGACTGGAATCCGATGGCGGCGACCGCCTCTTCTGCGGCAGCGGAAACGCCGGCGTGGTGAGGGCGGTGCGCCGGCCGAGGTGAAGGGACACGAATTTTCCCCCGGCGAATTTTCCCCCGGCGACTGGCCGTTGCGCGGTGTCGAGCCTAGATAGGCTGGACCATCCCCCCGCAAAAGGACCAGACCATGCCCCAACAGATCACGTTGAACGACGGCGCCGCCATTCCCCAGCTTGGCCTTGGCGTGTGGCAGGTCGATCACGACATCACCGCGCAAGTGGTGGGCTGGGCGATCGAGGCCGGCTACCGGCTGATCGATACCGCCGAGGGCTACCAGAACGAGGAAGGGGTCGGCGAGGCGATCCGCGCCGCCGGCGTGCCGGCAGCAGAGCTGTTCATCACCTCGAAACTGCGCAACGGCGCCCACCAGCGCGATGCGGCGCTGCGCGCCTTCGACGACACGATGAAGAAGCTCGGCGTCGAGCAGCTCGACCTGTTCCTGATCCATTGGCCGGTGCCCAGCCAGGACAAATATGTCGAGGCCTGGAAGACGCTCGTCGAGTTGAAGCAGGCCGGCCGCATCAAGTCGATCGGCGTCTCGAATTTCAATCCTGATCATCTGGAGCGCATCATCGGCGAGACGGGCGTGGTGCCAAGCGTCAACCAGGTGGAACTGCATCCGCGTTTCCAGCAGCGCGCGCTCAGGGAATTCCATGCCAAACACGACATCCATACGGAAAGCTGGAGCCCGCTGGGCAGCGGCAAGCTGCTCGGCGACCCGACCATTGCGGGCATTGCCAAGAAGCATGGGAAATCCGCCGCGCAGACCATGATCCGCTGGCATCTCCAGCAGGGGCTGATCGTCATCCCGAAATCGATCCGCCAGGATCGCATCGCCGCCAATTTCGACGTCTTCGATTTCGAACTGGACGCGCAGGACCTGAAGACAATCGCGGGCATGGATTCGGCCGACGGCCGCGGCGGTCCGAACCCGGCGACGGCGGCGTTCTTGTTTTAAAGCTGGCGTCGAAGCTGCCAATCTCCCCCCTCGTGGGGGAGATGCCCGGCAGGGCAGAGGGGGGCGCTGTCCCGCCAGCCTTTCATTCGATACCACCCAAACCCGCCATGATGACAATATGCTGGCTGACATTGTCGATGTCGCGGATGACATCGTCATTCCAAAACCGGAGCACGGACCAGCCGTCTTGCTCCAGACGCCTCGTCCTGACAGTGTCGTTGACTGCAAGATCTGCATCACCATGCTGCGATCCATCGAGTTCGACGACGAGCTTCTTCTGCGGGCACGCAAAGTCGGCGATATAGCCGGCAATCGGAAATTGTCTTCGAAAGCCAAGCCCCATCGGCCGATGCGCGCGAAGTTCATTCCAGAGCTTCAACTCCGCGTCGGTCATGACTTTGCGCATCGATCGAGCATTCGCTCGGTTCTGCGGCGGCAATGGCGTATGAGGCATGGCAGTTTCGATTGTGATTGAGGTTGGCGCTCTACGGCGCCCCCCTCTGTCCTGCCGGACATCTCCCCCACGAGGGGGGAGATTGGCGGTTTCGGCGATTTCGCCAATCGCAGAGGGGAGGAAGAGCGCTAAATCCCCGAGCCGTCCAGCTGTTGCGCGTCGTCGCCTTCCCAGGGCGCCGGCATCGAGGCGCCCCGGCTGAGATTGGCCGAGGGCATCGGCATCCAGCATTTCAGCTCCGGCTCGGCATATTCGACGACGCGGCCAGGCGAGGAATCGGAAGCGCGCCAGCCTTCCTCACCGAATTGATCAGCGCGTGACCAGTAGGCAAGGTCGACTTCCGCTGGCCCCTGTTCGGATGGGCGGACCGTAACGAGGATCCGGCTGCCGTCTTTCGGCGCGCTGGACATGTGGCGCCAGCGGTCGGGCTCATCCATCGTTCTTCCTCCTGCCTTGCTGCGGGATGAAGTGTCGCCTCGCCATCGGAGACGGTCAACCCAAACTTTGCCCAACCCATCCTGTTTCGATGGCTGCTCGTTCCTCCCGCTCCCGTGGGATGTATGATTTGTCGGATTGCGCCAGCCGCATCCGTCCTTGATCTGACGGTGGTCGCCGGGGACAAGGAGAGGCATTCATGAGTGACAGGGGCGAGGCGATGCCGGCTGGGGTGGAAACAAAACTGTTCTTCAGCCGCAATCCCAATCCGCGCCTGGCGGTCGCGGTGGCGCGTCATCTCGGGGCGAGGCTGACCTTCGAATTCGCATCGCCGTTCGCGCCGGGGCAAGCGGAGCGGTTCCGGCCGCTCAATCCCAATCTTTCCCTTCCAATACTGGCGTGGCCGGGCGGCAGCTTGTGGGAGGCCGACGCCATAGCCTGCCGGTTGTCGCGCGACATGGGTTCGGATTTCTGGCGCGGCGGTGAGGATGAGCCCGACATGATCCGCTGGCTGAGCTGGGGCAAGGAGAATTTCGCGCGGGCCTGCGACATGGTGCATTTCGAGCGCGGCACCAAGCAGCGCTACGGGCTGGGCCCAATCGATCATCAGTTGGTCGAGGAGGGGCTGAAGCTTTTTCAAGCGACGGCGGCGATCCTGGAGACAACGCTCGTCGGCAGGCAATGGCTGGTCGGCAACTCGGTCTCCTATGCCGACTTCCGCATGGCGACGTTCCTGCCGTTCAACGACGTCGCCGGGCTGCCGCTCGGTGATTATCCCGCTCTTGCCCGCTGGTATCGCCGGCTCGAAGCCGTCGAAGCCTGGCGTGATCCCTTCAAGGGACTGGCCGCACCGCATTTGCCGCCGGTGCCGAGGCAGGAAGCGATGAGGTGACGGACAGACCTGACGACCGGCGCATACACAGAGGAACTTGAAGACGCCGGCCGCCATTTGGGGCGTTGGGTGCATCACGTTGGGGCACGATGCAGGGTCAGGTTAGGCGGATGCCTGGTGCCCGCAATCGGAACGCCGGCCCATGGTGAACAGGGGGTTACTATCCACAGGCCCGAGGCAGTAACCGGCAGGCGGCGCGCTGGTTTGCGGCCGTCCATCGTGGCCACGTCATCATTGTCTCGGCTGTGCGCAACGCGAATCGCTTGGCCTGCGCGGCTCGACGGGCCGCGATCGGGTTGATAAGCCCGTCTGCGAAGGAGCCGATGAGTCTGGCATGACCGTTGCGATCGAGATGGGACACACGACGGCGGGCGCTCCGGCGAAGCTCGATCTCGAGGAGCTGCTGGCGACCCGCCTGCTGGTGCAGGGCAATTCGGGCTCCGGCAAGTCGCATCTGTTGCGGCGCCTGCTCGAACAGAGCGCGCCCTGGGTGCAGCAGACCATCATCGATCCGGAAGGTGACTTCGTCTCGCTGGGCGAGCGTTACGGCCATCTGGTGATCGATGCCGAGGAGCACACCGAGCGCGGCCTGCAGGCAGCCGGCGAGCGGGCGCGCATCCACCGTGTTTCAACCGTGCTCAACCTCGAAGGGCTCGACGCCGAGAACCAGATGCGACGCGCCGCTGCCTTCCTTGGCGGGCTGTTCGAGGTCGCGCGCGACCATTGGTACCCGATGCTGGTGGTGGTCGACGAGGCGCAGCTGTTCGCGCCGGCGGTGGCCGGCGAGGTTTCCGACGAAGCGCGAAAACTCTCGCTCGGCGCCATGACCAATCTGATGTGCCGTGGCCGCAAGCGCGGGCTTGCCGGCATCATCGCCACGCAGCGGCTGGCCAAGCTCGCCAAGAACGTCGCGGCGGAAGCCTCCAACTTCCTCATGGGCCGCACCTTCCTCGATATCGACATGGCGCGCGCCGCCGATCTGCTCGGCATGGAGCGGCGGCAAGCGGAGGCCTTTCGCGACCTGGAGCGCGGACAGTTCATGGCGCTGGGGCCGGCGCTGTCGCGCCGCCCGCTTGGCCTGCGCATCGGTCCGACCGACACCAGCCCGCGCAACGGCACGCCCAGGCTGATGGCGATGCCGGAATCCGCTCTCGAGGACGCCCGCGCGATCATCCTGGCCGCCCCGCCGCCCGAGACGATGCGCGCGCCGCGCCGGGTGGCGTCGCCGGATCTGCTGGAGCAGCTGATGGCGGCGAAATCGGCGCCGCGCGACATTCGGCCCGAACCGGCCGAGCCCGCGCCCAGCGCCGAGGATCTGGCCGAACGGCGCGAGCGGATGGACCGCATCCTGCGCGCCATCCTGGCCGAACCCGATGCGGGATTTCGCGTCATCGGCGTCCTCTACCAGGAATTCGTCGTGCGCTGCCGCATCGAGGGACTGGCTTCGGTCATACCCGATCTCCAGGAATTTCGCCGCATGCTGACACGCGCCCGTGCCGGGGTGGGGTCCGACATGGCCGAGGATGACGCGTGGCGGGATGTTTCGGTGCGCGCCTCACTGCTGCCAGAGGACATGCAGGGCGTGTTCATGATGATCGCGCGCGCGGCGAAGGAGGGCTGGCCGTGCCCGAGCGATGGCGCGATCGCCCGCGCCTATGGGTCGCACTCCATGCGCCGGGCCCGGCGGCTGCTGACCTATATCGAGGAGCAGGGCCTCATCGTCTGCCAGCTCGACGGCACGGGAAAGCGCACGGTGACGCTGGTCGAACTCGCCTGGGCCACCGCGCCGGGCGACCCCAACGCCGAGGCGGCGGAGCAGGGCAGCCTGGCGCTGTGAGGGCCGATGACTAGCCCAGGTCCCGGTGGATCGCGGACGCAGGCCGGCGGCACTGGCGCCCGGATCCGCATCATGGGGACGCCGAAATCGGGCACGAATCTCGCAAAACATCTGGTCGAGGCCTATCTCGGCGTGCCCGTCGTCTTTGACCAGGGTTTTTGGAAGCATGGGATCTTTCCGGCCCTGATGAACGGGCGCGCGCTGCAATATGGCGACTTGCCCATCATTGTCATGAGCAAGGACCCGATCACTCAGCTCCTGTCCTGGTTCCGTTTCACCAGGCACAACAGCATTTTGAGGCCGGCCAAACATTTCGGTTCGTTCCTGAACCAGCCTTTCGAAATCAGGCAGGATTTCACGCGGCCGCAGATGGAATACAGGTTCCGCGCACCCGCCGACTACTGGAACCAGTTCTACTTTGCTATGGAGGCGCTGCGCCGCACCGGCACGCCCGTGCATTTCGTATGCTATGAGCAACTCGTCGCGACCCCGGCCCTTTGCCTGAGTTCCATTTCCCGTTTCCTCGATCTGTCCACGCCGTTCGAAGCCAGCACCGACGTGACAATTCCACGCCACGCGCTTGTCTCGAGCAATGACATCGACCGGTCCGGGGACCCGGCCGCCAACGAGAGCCTGTTTGACCCCTCGCGGGCGGATCTGGCAGCCGCGTTGGCCAGGATCGGCTGGCGCAATGCGCACAGAATCCTGCGCGACATCGACGACGACGTGCTTGAGGCAACGGGCCGGGCCGGATTTCGCATGACCTGCAGGCAGGCGATCGGTCCCGCGGCGATATTGAGGTCGTTCATCGGCTTCTGGTGAGGCCTGCGTGCGCAACGACGCCGCCCTTACTGGACGGTGATAACACCGTCGACCGCTCGCCATTCCGATGGGGTGATGAGCCGGTGGTGGGCGATGTGGACGGAGTGAAGCGGTCCCTCCAAGCGCTCGGGGTGGCGCGCGGCCGCGACGCAGCACGCGTCATGGACGGTCGGATACTCGATCTGCAGGAGGCCCCATGCGTGGTCGCAATGAACTCCTAGATATCGAGGATAAACTTGGCTATCGGGCCGCCGGGCGCCACCATCGGGCAGTTGGAAGGCAGCTGCACTTCTTTCGATATTGTTCGGGCGCCAGGCCATAGTTCCAGCGATCAGTTGGTTGCCGTCAAGACGCCGGCGCCTCGGACAAGCTCAGCCGGTGAATGCCTTGAACTTGTCCTTGGAGGTCAGCAACACATCGCCCTTGAACGAAATCGAGAAATCGCCCAGCTGGTACTGGCCTTGGTCGTTCTTGAGCAGGACGTCGCCAGTCACCTTGTTGGGGCCACCCTCGATGCCTTTGACTATCCTGGCGACGTAGCGCAGATTGCTCTTGGCAAAGAGCATATCGTTCCTGGCCAGTTGCTGCGCGAGAAGCTGGCGTTTCGAGTCGTCGCCGATGCCTTGCAGGCGCTTTTCAATGGCCTCGGGGGTGACACTCGCCAAGGCGCTGTTCAAAGCTGGCAAGGCCTTCTGCAGGCTGAACAGGGCATCGGAAGTCATCCTGCCGGCATCACCGTAGGTCAGGCTCTGGTTGCTGATCGCCTTGTTGGCCTGCGCCTGCGGGCTGCGGTCGGCAGCGGCCTCCATCTCGTCCTGGACGGCCCACATATAGTCATGTTCTCCCATCGCCATCACCGTTTCCGGTGTCTCGCCCGTGGGGATGAAGTTGCGCGCAACGGTGGAATCTTCGTGTCGGCGGTCTGCCTCGACCATCGAGCCGATGAAGCGTGTATACTCCGCTTGGAGTTCGTCAAAGTTGGCTTCGCCCGCGCGCAAATAACGGTCTTGTGCCGTCGTGGTGGACGTTGCACTGATGGGTGAAGACGCCTGCGCCTCAGCGGCCTGGCGAAAGCTGCCGAACGGATCGTATTCGGCGTCGTCCTCATCAGCTGTTGCACCCGGACGAATGACAGGAGGCTCGGTCCGCAGCGCCGTGCCTGCTTTCGCGAACGCGGGCTGGTTGGCGCCTGCAAAGCCGCTCTTGGCCGACATCAGCTTCTGTATCGTAACGGTGAAATCCGGCATGATCCGCATCGAGCAAGCTCTCGGGTTTCACATGCCTTGTGCATGCGATTCACAGAATGAAGCATAGGCGGTTAATCAATGGTTCAAAGTGAACGCTGGCCGAAAACAAATAGTGGTATCCAATGGCATCACGCCAATACACTTCAACAAGTACTAATATAGTTGGCAAAAATACGGAAGCGGCGAGTTTCTCAAAATCGATCCCTTCGCCGCTTATCTCTTGTGCGCAGGCACTGGATTGCTTGATGATCCAAAACGGTGGCCTTCGCGGGATCCTTTCACCGCTCCTCGACGATCCGCAAATAGGCCGCCGTGACGAACAGCACGATCAACCCGAACAAGATCCTTCTCGCGCCCTCCGGCATCTGCAGGATGGTCAAGAGCGTCGTCAGCACGGTGAGGATCAGCGCGCCGATGATGGTGCCGGTGTAGCCGCCGCGGCCGCCGAAGATGGAGGTGCCGCCGATGACGGCCGCCGCCACCGAAGGCAGCACCAGCGGTTCGGCGAGCGACAGCGACGGCGCCTTGATCAGGCCGATATAGAGCAGGCCGGTGATGCCGGCGAGCATGCTTGAGGTGACGTAGAGCGCCGTTATGACCTGCCAGTATTGCACGCCCGACAGACGCGTCGCGCGCTCATTGTCGCCGACGGCGTAGAGCAGGCGGCCGAAGCCGGTGCGGGCGAGCGTGAAGACGATGAGCGCCGCCAGCGGCACGAAGAGCAGCAGCGCGTTGGGAAAGCCGTAGGTGACGCCGGTGCCGAGCCAGGCGAGGAAGTCGGGGATCTTGGCGCCCGACGCGATCACCGTGCGCTGATAGACCTGCAGACAGCCGGTGCCGATCAGGCTGGTGCCCAGCGTCATGATCAGCGGGTGGACGCGGAAGACACCGACGCCGATGCCGTTGACGAGGCCGATCAGCACCGCCGGCATCATCGCCAGCAGGAACGCCACCGCCGGGTCCTGGCTGACGATCTGCGTCGCCATGATGAAGGCGCTCATCGTCGCCACCGTGCCGACCGACAGGTCGATGCCGCCGGTCAACATGGTCATGGTCTGGCAGCCGGCAAGGATCGCCAGCGGAATGGCGAATTTGATGGTGTTGGCGATCCAGCGCTCGTTGACGATGCCGGGACGCAGGATCTGCAGGATCACCACCAGTATGACGAGCAGGATGATCAGCGGCACCAGCGGCCGGTCGGCCATGAAGCGCTTCAGGCGGCGGCCGAGGGGGACGGGGGTTATCGCTGATGTGCTCATGGGGTGGGTCCGATGTTCTGGGAGGGTAGCGCTCTACGGCGCCCCCCTCTGTCCTGCCGGACATCTCCCCCACAAGGGGGGAGATTGGCCGCTTTGGCGCCCCACTCTTTTCTGCAACGTTGAAGATTGGCGAAAGCCGCAACAACAGCCAATCTCCCCACAAGTGGGGGAGATGGCCGGCAGGCCAGAGGGGGGCGCCGTAGAGCGCTACGCTCTATATTTCTCTCTCCCATCATTGCCGCCCCCGCATCGTGATAAACGCGCCGAACATCACCACGGCGACCATGATCAGGCCTTCGATGATGGCGGTGACGTTGGGGTCGATGGCGAGCAGCGTCAGGTCCGTGCGCACCAGGCGCAGCACGAAGACGGCGACGATGGGGCCGAGCAGGCCGCCCTTGCCGCCGCCGAGCGCGACGCCGCCCAGCACCACGGCGGCGACGCTGGCGAGCAGATAGGGGCCGGGAATGGGAGCGCCGATGCCGGTGCTCATGGTCAGCGCCAGCCCGCCCATGGCCGCGAACAGCCCGGACAGCGCGTAGGCGATGATGCGCGTGCGGGCGACAGGCACGCCGCTGCGGAACGCCGCCAGCTCGCTCGAGCCGATGGCGTAGATGGAAAGGCCGAGGCGCGAGCGCCTGAGCGGGACCCAGATGACGCAGAGGCAGACGATCAGCACCAGCAGCGCCTTGGGCAGCCAGGCGTCGATGGCGTCGGGCAGGCCCGGTATCGGCACGGTGCCCGAGATCATCGCCTTCAGCCATTCTGCCGCGGCGCCGCCCGGCGCGCCGAGCACCAGCAGGGCCGCCCCTTGCAGCACGAACAGCATGGCGAGCGTAACGACGATGTCGGGCACGCGGGTGACGACGATGAGCAGGCCGTTGAGGGCGCCCAGCACAAAACCCATGGCGAGCACGAAGGGCACCACGAACAGCGCGTATTCCTCGCTGGCGCCCGCCATCATCGAGGCGGCGGTGACGCTGGTCAGTGCCATCATGGCGGCGACCGAGAGGTCGATGCCGCCGGCGATGACGACGACGGTCTGGGCCGCGACGGCAAAGGCGTAAGGCAGTACCGCCCGCGCCAGCGAGCCGAAATCGCCGCTGCCATAACCGGGCTGGATCAGTTTTGTGACGATGAACAGAACGATGAGCAGGGCGAACAGGCCTGACACCCAGCCCTGGCGGCGCAGGAAATGGTTCATGGCGTCGTCCCCGAAGACGGGGACTGGGGATCGGCCAATATGCCGATATCGGCCTTGGCGCCGCGCGGCAGGCCGTAGGCGGCCCGCATCAGCGCCGATTCGTCCGCTTCCTCGACCCGAAAGATGTCAACGAGACGGCCGCCGAAGATGACGATGACGCGGTCGCAGACGCGCTGCACCTCCTCGAGTTCCGAGGTGTAGAACAGCACCGACTTGCCGTGGCCGGCGAGTTCGCGCAGCAATTTATAGATCTCCTGCTTGGTGCCGACATCGATGCCGCGTGTCGGATCGAAGCACAGGATGGTGCGGGCGTCCGCCGCGATCCAGCGCGCGATGGTCACCTTCTGCTGGTTGCCGCCGGACAGGCGCTGCACCTCGCCCTGGGCGCGGGTGTCGATCTGCAGGCGCTGGATGGCGCTCTGCACCGTGGCGCGCTCCTTACGCATATGAATAGGCCCCCAGTTGCGCAGGGCGGCGCTGAAAGGGAGTGCAATGTTCTCACGCACCGAGCGCTGCATGGCGAGCGCCTCGGAACGGTCGCCGGGCACATAGGCGATCCCCGATCGGATGGCGTCGATCGGATGTGAGAATTTTACTGCCTGGCCGTCGACCTCGATCGTGCCGCCGGATGGCCGGATCGAGCCGGCAAGGGCGGCGAACAGCTCGTCCTGGCCCTGGCCTTCGAGCGCGACGACGCCGGCCACTTCGCCATCGGCGAGATCGAAGGAGACATCGCTGAGCTTGATGCCGACGCGCAGGTTTTTCACGGTGATGCGCGGTCGGGCAGGGGCGGATGCCGCCTTCTCGCTGACGCTTCGGGCGGCGACCTTGGCCTTTTCGATGCGGGTGCCCAGCATCAGCTCGACGATCTCTTCCTCGACGCCCGGCACGATGTCGACGACGCCGACGGTCTCGCCGTCGCGCAGCACGGTGGCGCGGTCGCAAAGGGCTGCGATTTCGACGAAGCGATGGGAGATGAAGATCACCGCGCGGCCGGCGTCACCCTGGCGGCGGACCACTTCCAGCACCTTTTCGGCAAGGTTGGCGGGCAGCGCCGCGGTCATCTCGTCGAGCAGCAGCACGTCGGGTTCAACGGCGAGCGCCCGGGCCAGATCAAGCACCCGCAGCACGGCCAATGGAATGTCGCGCGCGCTGTCGCGCAGGTCGAGGTCGGCGATGCCGAGTTCGCGCACCCAGGCGCGGAACGGCTCGACCGGCGTTCCGGTGAGCCGCAGATTGGACAGCACGTCGAGATCGGGGATCAGCGACGGCTCCTGGTAGACCGGCAACAGCCCGGCGCGGCGCGCGGCCGCCGGCGAGCGTATGTCGCGCGCCTCGCCACGGATCAGGATGCGCCCGGCATTGGCCGAAATCGCGCCGGTCAGGATCTTCACCAGCGTCGACTTGCCGGCGCCGTTGGCCCCCATCAACGCATGCACCTCGCCCGGCAGGACGGACAGCGACGCATTGCGCAGGGCGGCGACCGCGCCGTAGTTCTTGGCGACGCCCGTGGCGTCGAGGAGGGGGCTGGTGGTCAAATTGATTGGGTCTCTATTTATGAGGTCGAATAATTAGAAATGTCGGCGCCGCCCCTCACCTGCCTGCCGGCATCCTCTCCCCGTATAGAGACGGGGAGAGGGGGGCTTGTCGCCGGCATTGCGGCCAGCTTCTCTCTCCCCGTTTACGGGGAGAGATGTCCGGCAGGACAGTGAGGGGCAGCGCCGACGGATGGTCCGTTGGCAAACCTCAGCCTTACTCCCCCGGCCCCTTGCAGGCCACGATCTGCTCCTTGGTGTAGGTCGTCCAGTCCGGGATCGAGATCGAGACCGGCCATTCGGGGCTCAGCGACGGGTCGGCGGCCGCCTTCAGCTTGGCCTTGCCTTCGTCGGTGGCGTTGTCCCAGAGCTGCGGGTCGACCAGCACGGTCTGCTGGGCCGGCTTCTTGCCGTCGAGGATCTGCAGGGCCAGCGTCACGCCGGCACCGCCGATCGAGCCGGGGTTGGTGACGGCGGCACCGACGAGGCCCTTGACCGAGCTCAACTGGCCGACGAAGCCGGCATTGTCGGCGCCGACGACCGGCACCAGCGGCGCCTGCGATTCGACCAGCGCGTCGACGATGACGTTGTCGATGCCGGAGGTCCAGATGCCGTTGATTGGCGTGCCGGTGGCGAGGAACGACAGCATCTGCTGCTTGGCCTGGTCCTGCTGCCAGCCGGTGAAGACTTCCTGCGCGACCTTCACGTCGGGGAATTCGGCCAGCGCCTTCTTGAAGCCTTTGTCGCGATCCGAGTCGGCCGAGGCGCCGGCGGCACCGCGCATGTAGAACACCTCGCCCTTGCCGCCCATCTGGCCGAACAGCCATTTGGCGCCGAGATAGGCATACTGCTCCTGGTTGTTGGAAATGATGTAGGCCGATGGCTCGGTGACCGCCTGGTCGACGGCGACGACGACGATGCCGGCCTTGGTGGCTTCTTCAAGACCCGCCTTGATGCCGGCCGGATCGGCGGGGTTGACGACGATGGCGTCGACCTTGGCGCTGATCAGGTTGCGGATGTCTTCCAGCTGGCCGGCGGCATCGGTGTTGCGGTGGGCGATGTTGAGCTTGGTCACTTCGCCCGAGGCGAGCGCCTGCGCCTTCATGGCGCACACCATCTCCTCGCGCCAGCCATTGCCCTGCACGGTGTTGGAGATGCCGATCGTGTACTTGCCAGCCGCCGACGAGATGCCCACCGAGGCGAGCAGGGCGGCGCTGGCAAGCAGCGGAACCATGGTCAGATATGTCTTCATTTCAGTCTTCCTCCACATTGTTTTTCAGTTCAGTTCCAACCCGTTAAGCCGTGCCACTCACAAACGGAGTCAAGTGGCTCGCCTTGCCGTCATTTGACGAAGGGACGCAGCACGTCGCGGGCGAGCAGAAAACCCCGCTTCACCTGATCGTCGCTGCCTTCAAATCGCCTGTCCTCGTGCTCGATGATGACCGAGCCGTCATAGCCGGCGCGGTAGAGGCCGGAGAAGAAACCGCTCCAGTCGACATCGCCCAGCCCCGGCATGCGCGGCACCTGCCAGCCTATCCCGGCCGAAAGGATTCCGCGCTCGTACAAACCATCATGATCAATCATCAGGTCCTTGGCGTGGACATGCAGCATGTAGGGGCCGAATTCCCTGATGAAGCGGGCCTGGTCGATCATCTGCCAGACCAGGTGCGAGGGGTCGAAATTCATGCCGACATCGCCGCCCCAGCTCTCCAGGATGCGGCGCCAGACTTGCGGCGAATAGGCGATGTTGTGCCCGCCCGGCCATTCGTCATAGCTGAAGATCATCGGGCAGTTCTCGAAGGCAAGCTTCACCCCGTGGTCGCGTGCATGGGCGACGATCCCGGGCCAGACTTTCAGCGCATCCTGCCAGTTGACGTCGACGGTTTTGGAGGCATCGCCGCCGCAGAAGGTGTTGACGACCGGCACGCCCATATTGGCGGCCAGCACGATCACCTTCTTCAGATGGCCGATGACCGCCTCGCGGTGGGCCGGATCGGGATGCAGCGGGTTGGGGTAGTAGCCGAGGCCGGAGATGGACATGTTCTTTTCCGCCAGCGAAGCGGCAATCTCTTTCGCCTGCGAGGCCGAGGTGCCGGCGGCGTCGATATGGCTGGTGCCAGCATAGCGGCGGGTGGCGCCGGAGGTTTTCGGCCAGCAGGCGATTTCCAAGGCCTCGAAGCCGACGGAGCTTGCCCAGCCGGCGACCTCGCCGAGCGGCGTCTCCGCGAATGGTGCGGTGAGCAGTCCAAGTTTCATCATGCCTCCCCTGACCGCGAACCCGCGATCGATGCCTATAATGCCGATAGTTTGGATCGTTTCAACCTCGCGACCCCGTCTTGCTCCAGACTGTGTCGAACGGCCGCCATCGGATCGTCCGAAAGCAGTTCGCCCAGCGCTGAAGTCACCGTCTTGCGAAACGCCTCGTCGGCGGCAAGGCCAGGGTCGAAAATCGTGTCGATGGCCAGGATGGCCGAAGCCAGCGCCGGCGCGTCGCGTCCGGTTTCGTCGGCGATTTCCGCGACCTTGCCGGCACAGGGATCCGAAACCGGCCAGCGTTTGCCGAAGCGCGCCGAGGCCAGGATGAGATAGGCCATCCAGCCGGCGACCGGCACCGACAGCAGGCCGATGCTGGCGCCTTGGCTCAGCCGGTCGCGGATCGGGTTGAGCAGGCGCTGGACGATCTTTTGCGATCCATCGGTAGCGATCTGGTGGTTGCGATGGCGGATCGCTGTGTTCTTCAGCCGGCCAAGGCTCTGCTCGACATAAGCCAACGGCTCCATGCCGGGCACCGGCGTCAGTGTCGGAAGCGTCTCCTCGACCAGCATGCTCCTGACGAAGACCGACAGCAGCGGGTCGGCGATGGCATCGAATGTGTGTTCGAGCCCCGCCAGCACGCCGAGCGTGGCGAGCGTCGTCTGCGCCCCGTTCAGCACCCGCATCTTGAGATGCTCGAACGGCGTGACATCGTCGACGAAGGTCGCGCCGGCCAGGTCCCAGCGCGGCATGCGGCCGGCGAATTTCTGCTCGATCACCCACTGCCGGAACGGTTCGCCGACGGCAACGGCGCCGTCGCGATAGCCGAACCATTGTTCGACGCTGTCGAGGTCATCCGGCGACACAGCCGGCGCGATGCGGTCGACCATGGCGGAGGGGAAGGCGGCATTGGCCGCGATCCAGTCGGCGAGCCCATTGCCGCGCCGTTCGGCAAAGCCCCGCACGACATTTTCCAGGATGACGCCGTTGGTCGGAATGTTGTCGCAGGAGAGCAGTGTTAGCTTCAGGCCATGCGTGGCCCTGCGCTGCTCCAGCGCCAGCGCCAGGATGCCGGGCAGGCTGCGTGGCGCTTCCGGATTGGCGAGATCATGGACGATGTCGGGATGGCCGAGATCGAGCGCGCCGGTCGACGGGATATGGCAATAGCCTTTTTCCGTCACCGTCATCGTCACCAGTTCGATGTCGGGCGAGGCGAGCACCGCGAGCGCCGGTGCGGCGCTGTCCTGGCTGTCGACCACCTTCACGATGCTGCCGATGATGCGCGCCTCGACATGGTCGTTCTCGCGGATCAGCCTTGTGTAGAGGCCGCCTTGCCGGCCAAGGGTGTCGGCGAGCGCCGGCGGGCGGATGTTGATGCCGACAATGCCCCAGCGGTCGAACTTCAGCGAGAGCAGGTCGTCGGTGTATTCGGCCTGGTGGCAGCGGTGGAAGGCACCGACGCCGAGATGGGCCATGCCGGGTGACAGCGATGCGCGGTCGTAGGTCGGCTTTTGCACGGCGGCGGGAAGCCGCTCCAGCAGGCCAGGCCCAAGCGTTTCGATGGCGTTCACCGGTTCGCCCCGATCACCGACTGCTCCTGGTCGATCACCGCCCCGGTCATCGGCCCGGCCGCGTCGGAAAGCAGGAAGACGGCGAGGTTGGCGATATCGTCCGGCCCGAGCAGCCGGCCAAAGGGCTGGGCGGCGTTGGCGGCGTCAAGCCAGCCCGGGCCATGTCCGAGCGTCTGCGCCTGCATCACACGCTCGGTCGGCGTGTCGGTCCAGCCGACATTGATGCCGTTGACGCGGATGCGGTCGAAGCGGTGGGCGTTGGCGGCGTTCTTGGTCAGTGTCGCCAGCGCGCCCTTGGTGGCGGAATAGACGGCAAGCTCGGGTGAGCCGCAATGGGCGTTGATCGACAGGATGTTGACGATCGCGCCCCCCTGGCCGCGTTTCCGCATGTCGGCAATCGCCGCTTGCATCAGGAAGAACGGCGCGCGCGCATTGACGGCGAACAGCGCCGCCCAGTCTTCGGGGCTGGCGTCGAGGAAGGACGCGCGGTCGGTGAGGCCGGCGGCGTTGACCAGGCCGTCGATGCGACCGAAGCGCTCGATGCAGGCCTGCGCCAAAAGGGCCGGAGTTTCCGGGTCTCCGAGGTCCGCGGCGACGAAGAGTGTCGGCGTGCCCAGCCGCGAAAGCTCCGCCGCGACCGCATCGCCACGCGTCTTCTCGCGGCCGGTGACCAACAGCCCGGCCGCGCCGGAGCGCGCCAGGGTCTCGGCGATGGCACGGCCGATGCCTTGCGTCGACCCGGTGACCAATATCACCTTGCCTTCGAGCCTGATCTCCATTCCTCCTCCCGGAACAAAGTTTCTATTTTTCAAAATATGGAACGATAATTCCCGGTAGTCAATTGTGCCAGTGGCGGTTCATCAGATGACATCCTAAAGTCTGCACCGCCCCTCACCTGCCTGCCGGCATCCTCTCCCCGTATAGTGACGGGGAGAGGGGCGCTGTCGTCACCGATTTCGCCAATCACCAATGTTGCAAAGGGGGTGCCAGCGCTGAGGCCAGCCCCTTCTCCCCGTCACTATACGGGGAGAAGTGCCCGGCAGGGCGATGAGGGGCGGCGCGGGCGTCGATAATTTATGGTCGCCGCCACAAGTCGAAACTCTCCATCAAAACCTCCAATATTCACTTGCCGCGCTTTGCCGCCACGCCATGGACCAGCGCCATGCCGACCGCCAGCGACGCCGCCAGCGAGCGGAAACCGGCGAAGTCGGATTCCACCACCTCCAGCCAGCTGCCCGAGAGCCGGATCAGCGGCGAGAAGGTGCTGTCGGTGATGGTGACGATGCGGGCGCCGCGTTCGTGCGCCACCGCGACGAGGTCGGGCGTGATCGAATTATAAGGGCTGAAGGATACCGCCAGCACCGCATCCTGCCTGCCGATACAGCCGACCTGGTCGAGCGCGGTCGAGCCGACATTGTCGACCAGCACGTTGCGCACGCCTTGCTGCGAAAGCGTCAGCGACAGGTAGGTGGTGACGGGGAAGGCGCGCTTGGAGCCGATGACGTAGATCAGGTCGGCGTCGGCCAGCGTCGCCAACATCTTCTCGAAGCTTTCGACATCGAAGCCGCTTTCGATGCGGCCGAGCGAGGCCAGCGAGGCGCCGACCATGCCGCGCAGGAAATGCATGGCGGCGTTAGGCTCGGTCTCGGCGCGCTGCTCGCCACGGCCTTCCGGCCAGGATCCCTTGACGTGGTCCTTGAATAGGCCCTGGAAATCGGAAAAGCCCGAATATCCGAAGATCTGCGCGAAGCGCACCAGCGTCGAGGGCTGCACGCCGGCCTGTGCCGCCACTTGGGCGATGGTGCCGAGCGCGACCTCGCTCGGATGCTGCCACAGGAAGATCGCCACCTGGCGCAGGCGCTTCGGAAAATGCACCGTGCCGGAGGACAGCACCGCGCGCAGCTCTTCATAGGTCTGCGGCTGTATATAGCCAAGGGCCGCCAGCGAACGCCCGCGCTTGCGCGTTGCCGCCTCGTCGGCACTGGATCGTCCGGATGGTTTTCTCGCCCCGCTCATGAATTCAGGCTAGCGCGATACGATCGTTTTACAATATGGAAATTGGAAATCCTGTTCGAGGGTGGTAGGGGGGCTCGGTAAGTCCTTCCAAC
This sequence comes from Mesorhizobium sp. M8A.F.Ca.ET.218.01.1.1, assembly GCF_004791165.1. Lineage (GTDB taxonomy): Bacteria > Pseudomonadota > Alphaproteobacteria > Rhizobiales > Rhizobiaceae > Mesorhizobium. The sequence goes on from NZ_SRUZ01000007.1 coordinate 179,337, forward strand.
GTCGTCATCCTAGGGCGAAGCAGGAGCGAAGCTCCGTCGCGGAGACCCCTGGAGCTGCTCCGCAGCCCAAGGGATCCATGCCGTGACAGTTGCCGAGGAACGCGGCGGAATCAGAAGATTCTGCACCGTCGCAACGCCTTGAAGCCACGGCATGGATCCTGGGGTCTGCGCCGCGTCGCTGCGCTCCTTGCTCCGCCCCAGGATGACGAAGTGATAGGTGGAGGAGGAAACATGGTCTACGCAACATCGGACGGGTCGGCGGGCACGCGCTTGAGGGTGGGCATGGTCGGCGGCGGCCGCAACGCCTTCATCGGCGCGGTGCATCGGCTGGCCATGCGGCTTGACGACCAGATCGCGCTGGTCGCCGGCGCGCTGTCGTCCGACCCGGACAATGCCGCCGCCTCGGCCGCCGAAATCGGCATCCAGCCTGACCGCAGCTATGCCGATTATCGCGACATGGCCAAGGCGGAGGCCGCGCGGCCGGACGGCATCGAGGCGGTCGTCATCGTCACGCCCAACCATCTGCACGCGCCGATCGCCACCGCCTTTCTCGAAGCCGGTATCGACGTGATCTGCGACAAGCCGCTGTCGACGACGCTTGATGACGCGCAAGCGCTGGTGGCGCTGGCGCGCGCGAAAAAGCGGCGCTTCGTCGTCACCCTCAACAACACCGGCTACGCCATGGTGCGCCAGGCGCGCGAGATGGTGATGGCGGGCGAACTCGGCCGGATCGTGTCTGTGCATGGCGCCTATATCCAGGACTGGCTGACCAAGCCGATCGATGCCGATGGCCAGAAGCAGGCGGAATGGCGCACCGATCCGGCGAGGGCAGGGCAGTCGGCGGTGCTGGCCGATATCGGCGTGCACGCCTTCAACCTGGCAAGCTTCATCTCCGGCCGCGAGGCCGAGGCTGTATCCGCCGATTTGTTCACCGCCGTGCCGGGGCGCCGGCTCGACGACAATGCGCATGTGCTGGTGCGCTGGACCGACGGCGCGCGCGGCACGATCCTGGCCAGCCAGACGTCGCCCGGCCACTACAACGACCTCTCCGTGCGCATCTATGGCGACAGAGCCGGGCTCGAATGGTCGGGCACGCGGCCGGAGGAACTGCGCTTTTCCGTCCATGGCGAGGAAACCCGCACGCTGGTGCGTGGCGGCCATGGCTCGACGGCTGAAGCCCGGCGCGTCTCGCGCATGCCGGCGGCGCATCCGGAGGGCTATATCGAGGCCTTCGCCAATTTCTACCGCGACGCCGCCGACATCATCCGCGCCCACCGTTCGGGGGGCGTGGTCGATCCTGCCCGCGCGGCACAGGTGCCCGACGTGGTCGACGGCGCGCGCGGCGTGAAGTTCGTCGCCGCCGCCGTGGAGTCGAACGCGGCCAGCGGGGCGTGGACGGCGGCGCGGTTTGGGGGATGACAGCCAATCTCCCCCTCGTGGGGAGATGCCCGGCAGGGCAGAGGGGGGCGCCAAGGATCACTGCCTATCGGTATGATCCTCTTTCACGCAAGCCTCCGACGGACATACCTGATTGACCGAGACGTTGGCGGGACAGCGCCCCCCTCTGGCCTGCCGGCCATCTTCCCCTCTTGGGGGAGATTGGCAGCTTTGCCGTCGGCGATCATGCCACGCCCAGTTGCCCCGCCAGATCCGACAGCATCGGGCGCTGGCCCTGCAAAATCTTCACCTCGGCCTCGGCCAATGTGAACCAGCCGGCTCTGTCGACCTCCGGGAATTCCTTCATCGATCCGGATCGCGGCGGCCATTCCATGGTGAAGGTGTTGCTCCTGATGACGGCGGCATCGATGTCGGCCTCGACGGACCAGGCCGAGACGATCTTGCCGCCCGGTTGCCGGTAGTCGCCAAGACGCGCGAAGGGGCCTTCGACCTTCGTGCCGAGCTCTTCCCCGGTCTCGCGTCGCGCCGCCGCCAACTCGTCCTCGCCCTGGTCGACGAGGCCCTTCGGGATCGACCAGGCGCCATCGTCCTTCTTCGCCCAGAACGGGCCGCCGGGATGCACCAGCAGCACCTGGATGTCACCACCGCTGCGGCGATAGATCAGCAGGCCGGCGCTGCGTTTTGCCATGTTTGCATGTCCGTTTGCGGCACTGGTGCGAAGTCTGCCGATCTTGCACCGGGAAATTGCGACGCTATGTCAGGCGCATCCGGATTGCACCTCATGCGCGAGTCCGGCAATCTGATAGCATCGCTTTGGGGCGGCGTCGAAAAGTCAGGTGATTCGTTCGAATGCAGCTGGGTCTGATCGGCTACTATAGCGACTTCGTGGTCTATCCGCTGGTGATCGCCGTATTGGGCGTGGCCGGGCTGATCGAGGCCGGAGAGGAAGGCGCGCCGGACTGGATCGGCACGGCGCTGATCTGCCTTGGCCTGTGGACGCTGATCGAATACGTCCTGCATCGCTTCGTGCTGCACCACGTTCCCTGGATCCGGGACCTGCACGACCGTCACCATATCGAGGAGCGCAGCCCGGTGGGCACGCCCACCTGGCTCAGCCTCGGCGTTCATGCGCTGGTGGCGTTCCTGCCTGTCTGGATGGTCTCGGATTTCGCGACCGCCAGCGCGGTGAGCTGCGGTCTGATGCTGGGCTACCTCTGGTACATCAGCGTCCACCACATGATCCATCACTGGCATCCGACCCATCCGAGCTATCTCTACATGCTGAAGCGCCGCCACGCGGTGCATCACCATGTCGACGAGAACGCCAATTTCGGCGTGACGTCGATTTTCTGGGATCGGATTTTCGGCACCGCGCGGCTTTGATGTGGGGCTGCCGGGGCAATGAGAAACGCCGGGCCTGAAATCTAAGCCGAGCGATCTGGCCAGAACAACCAGATGAGCGCGGCGGCCATCAGAACCCAAATTCCAACGATGAATGCCAGACCGCCGCGGCTGGTCGGCCTGGATCGGCGAATGGCTGCCGCGCGAAACTCAGCCATCAAAGCGGCGGGGATCAACTTCACCGCAAGCAGGATGCCGAGCGGTACGATGATCAGATCGTCCAAATATCCGAGGACGGGAATGAAATCGGGTATCAGATCGATAGGACTGAGCGCGTAGGCGGCGACCGCGCCGGCGGCAACCTTGGCGTACCAGGGAACGCGGGGATCGCGGGCGGCCAGCCACAAGGCGACCACATCGCGCTTGATGGCCCTTGCCCATTGCTTTGCCTTGTCAAGGATGGTCACACGGCAACCCTCTTTTATTAGATCTCGACAGTCGGCGCCGCCGCTCCCTTCGCTTCGATCATTGCAACCATTTTCGCGATCTGCAAACTGCCCCGCTAGCCAATTTCGCCTCTTCTTGACAAGCGGTGCCTGCCGGATGCTAGTTGCCGCCAGACGCCTGGGTGTGGGGGAATTGCCGTGAGGAAGACCTATCAAAAGCCGGTGCTGGTGAAGCGCGAGCTGCTGTCGGCCGTGACCGCGGCGCCGCCTGGTTCGGCACGTTGATCCGCAAGGCGTGAGCGACGGGAGGGCTTCTCCGCTCACAGCTCCTTTTCCGCCAGTTCCCTGAATTCGTCGGGCACCGAACGGGCCGCCTCCAGCGCCACCGTGCCGTAGCCGACCGCCTGTTTGCCGAAGCGCTCGCGGATCTTGTCGACGGCGCGGTCGGCGCCGAAACGGGCGAGGCCCTTTCGGCTGCCGGGGCGGCGCTTTTCGTCGGCAAGGCCGAGCGGCAGGTCGAGCTGCAGCTCGGCGCTCTCTTCCAGATGCGAGACCGAGATCGCCAGCAGCGAGATGGTTTTCTCCCGTGGGTGATCGGCGAGCACGCCGCGCACCAGGTCGCCGGCGATCTCGGCCAGCATGATCGTCGCCGAGATCGGCTGTTCCAGCGTGATCGAGCGGGTGACGGCGCTGAGATCGGCGAAGCGCACGCGCACCGTCACCGTGCGGCCGGGGCGGTTCTTGGCGCGCAGCCGGCTGGCGACGCGGTCGGCCAGATGCAGCAGTGTCGGCACGATCACCCGCGCCACGGCCGGCTTTTGCCCAAGCGCCGATTGCGCGCCGGCCGAATGCGCCCGGCGCTTCGTCTCCAGCTTGCGCGGGTCGCGGTTCCACGCCAGGGCCGCGAGCTTGTCGCCGGCGGCGGGGCCGAGCAGCCGCGTCAGCGCGCCGCTGTGGGTGCGGGCCAGTTCGCCGATGGTCTCGACGCCGATCTCGGCAAGCCGGGCCCTGGTTGCCGGCCCGACGCCCCACATCAGCGAGACCGGCAAATCGTGCAGGAAGGCAAGCTCGGTGCCGGGGTCGACCACCACCAGCCCGTCGGGCTTGGCGACCTGCGAGGCGATCTTGGCCAGGTGCTTGGTACGCGCGACGCCGATCGAGATCGGCAGGCCGAGTTCTGCCCGCACACGGCGGCGGATCATCGTGGCGATCTCTTCTGGCTGTCCGAACAGATGCGTGCAGCCGGCGACATCGGCAAAGGCCTCGTCGATGGAGATGCGCTCGACCACCGGCGTGAAATCGTCGAGCACCTTGATCGCCGCGTCGCCCAGCCGCTGGTAGTGGCTGAAATTGCCGCCGACGAAGATCAATTGCGGGCAAAGCTCGCGCGCCTTGCGCCCCGGCATGCCGCCGCGCACGCCGAAGGCACGCGCCTCATAGGAGGCAGCGAGCACCACGCCGCCGCCGACCGCGATCGGCTTGCCGCGCAGCGTGGGGTCGAGCAACTGCTCGACCGAGGCATAGAAGGCGTCGAGATCGGCATGCAGGATGGTGGCCGTTGTTTCCATCCTGTTCCGCTCATCCGCGATTGCTGATAGACCGGAACATATAGAGAACAAAAGCGGACCATTGTCAATCGGGAGGCAGGTTGTGGAGGCATCTCGTTGGGGAGTGTGACCTAGTTCAAATGCTTCGACTGGCTACCCAGGCGGCAGTGCTGCCCTCATTGCCCTGCCGGGCATTTCTCCCCGTATAGTGACGGGGAGAAAGGCCGGCGGCTCCGCCGGCGACCCGCGGCGCCGACTTTCAAGGAAGCTGCTTCGCCCTTAGAACAGCGCTCCCGCCTACACCATATGCTCTGCCCGCAGTGCCACCTTCATCCGTTCCAGCGCCGGCTCGCCGCCGGCAGCCAGTTCCTCGGCGATACGGGCCAGCTTGTCATCGGCGTTGCGGTGCTTGCTGCCCCAGGCGCCGAGCGTGGCAAGCACCGGCAAGAGGTCGATACCGGCCTCGGTCAGCCGGTAGATTGCCTTCAATCCGTGGCTCGGGTCGTCGCTGCGGGTAAGGATGCCTTCGTCCTGCAGTGTCTGCAGCCGCTCCGCCAGGGTGCGCGAGGAGATGCCTTCATCGGATTGAAGGAACTCGCGGAAATGCCTTTTGCCGGCGAAGATCAGGTCGCGGATGATGAGCAGCGTCCAGCGGTCGCCGAGCACTTCCAGCGACAGGTTGATCGGGCAAGCGGATCGTTCGCGCGTCGACATCCCTATGGTTCCAATTTTAAATCACTTTACTATTGACATCATTTTTCCCGACAGGTCAAATGGTTCCGAAAGTAAACCATCCTTAGGCAAATCTGATGAGGACACCCGATGAAAAAGCTCATCCTGCAGATGCAGATGTCGGTCGACGGTTTCGTCGGCGCCGACGCCGATCACCCGTGGCAGCTCTGGGAGTGGGGCGACGACAATGGTTGGGACGCCGAGCTGAAACAGGATTTCAACGCCGTGTTCGCCGGCATCGACACCATCCTGCTCAGCCGCAAGATGGCCGAGGAGGGCTATCTCACCCATTGGGGCAATGCGGCGAGGAAATATCCGGCCGATCCCTTCTATGCTTTCGCCCGGCGCATCGTCGAAGCGCGCAAGGTGGTGCCGAGCGACAGGCTCGAAGCCTCGCGTTGGGAGCGCACGACGGTGGTGAGCGGCGACCTGCCGCGCGAGGTCAACGCGCTGAAGGCGGGCGAGGGCGGCGACATGGCCGTCTTCGGCGGCGCCGGCTTTGCGTCGGCGCTGATCGCGGCCGGGCTGGTCGACGAGTTCCAGCTGTTCGTCAATCCTGCCGTGCTGGGCGCCGGCCGCCGTATCTTCGACGAGGGCGGGTTCCGAAACCTGCGGCTGCTCGGCTCGAAGGCCTATGCCTGCGGCATGGTGGTCAGCCGCTACGCGCAGGCAGGCTGATCCGGCGCATACTGGCCTCGCCCCGATAAAAAAGACGTTTGGCCGGAATCCTTTGCCCGCTTCTCTTCGTCTTCAAGATGCGGTCGCCGAAAGGGCGGCCGCATCGATGCTGAATGGAGAGACAGACCATGATCCTGGTGACAGGCGCCACCGGCCTGAACGGCAAGGCAATCGTGCGCGAATTCGCACGGCAGAAGTATCAAGTGAGGGCGCTGGTTCGCGATCTGGACCGGGCATCCGCGGCAGGGCTCGGCGGACTTGCGGGCGTCGACCTGATCGAAGGCGATATGCGCCGGGCGGAGACGCTTGGCGCGGCACTCGACGGCATCGATCGCGTGCTGATGATTTCGACCGCCGCGCAAGACATGGTCGAGACGCAGTGCCGGTTCATCGACGCCTGCAAGCAGGCCGGCGTCGCGCATGTGGTGAAGTTTTCCGGTGCCGAATCCAACATCGGCTATGACGCGACCAAGTTCCGCTTCACGCGCATGCATGAGGAGGTCGAGCGCTATCTGGAGGGAGCGGGCATGGCGTGGACCCACCTGCGCCCCAGCCAGTTCATGCAAGTCTATCTGCGCGACGCGCCGACCATTGCCGCGGAAGGCGCTTTTTATCTCGCGCTCGGCGATACCGAACTGTCGCCGGTCGATGTCGAGGACATCGCCAAGGTCGCCGTCCGGCTGCTGCGCGATGGCGGCCACGAAGGCGAGAGCCTCGACATGACCGGACCCGAGGCGCTGACCATGAGCGACATCGCGGCGCGGATTTCGCAAGGGATCCGCAAGCCGGTCCGCTATGTCGATGTCAGCCCGCAGGAGCGCCGGCGCAATCTGCTGGCCGCCGGCGTCCCTGCCGACTTCGCCGATGCGCTCGACGAGCAACTGGCGGAGCGGCGGCGGCGGCCGAAATCGCGGGTGCATCTGGCCACGCATGAGATGTTCGGCGTGCGGCCGACGCCGTTCGTCGAATTCGCCCGGCGGCATGCCGCGATGTTTGGCGGCTGAGCGCGTCCGCAAAAAAAAGCGCCCACCGCCACGTATCCTTTTTGCCTGCCCGTACGTCTCTGCCTTCGAAGGTCGCGCCTTCCGCGATCCGCAACCCCAGGAGAATATCATGGCGAGCATCGAGAGCGAGGCAAACAGGAACCATTACGCGGCGATCGCGGCCAATGCGAGCAGGCTGACCAGCCCGCAGGCGATCATCGACCACAACGATGTCCATTGGACGGCGCTGACCGGCGAGCCGCGCGGCGTTGACTATATCGAGGTCGATGCTGGCGGCGTGCCGGCGATGTGGGTCATGCCCAAGGGCGCCGACGAGCAGCGGGTGCTGTTTTATGCGCATGGCGGCGGCTTCATCGGCGGCTCGATCTACACCCACCGCAAGCTGGTCGGCCATCTCGCCAAGGCCGTCGGCTGCCGGGCGCTGGTCTACGATTATCCGCTGGCGCATCAGGCCAAGCATCCGGCCCAGCTCGAGGCGGCGATGGCAGCCTGGAACTGGCTTGTCGACCAAGGCTTCGACCCCCGGCGGATCGTGATCGCCGGCGACTCCTGCGGCGCGGTGCTGACCTATGGCGTCCTGCAGCGGCTGCGCGCGCAGGGGCGGCCGCTGCCCGTTGCCACGCTGATCATCTCCGGCTGGTTCGACATGGCGATGACCGCTGCCAGCTACGAGACTAACCGCGAAAAAGATCCGGCCTTCGCCAAGGCTGGCGTCGACTGGCTGGCGGCCAATTTCATCGGCGATGCCGATCGGCGCGATCCCGAGGTCAGCGCGCTCTACGCCGACCTCTCCGGCTTTCCACCCATCTTCCTGCAGGCAGGCGCCGACGAGACGCTGGTCGACGAAAGCCGCATGTTCGCCGAGCGGGCGAGACAGGCAGGCGTCGAGACCCGGCTCGACGTCTTCGACGGCATGCTGCACTCCTTCCAGATGATGGCCGGGCGGGCGCCGGAAGCCGATGATGCCATTGCCCGCTTCGCCACCTGGGTACGGCCGAGACTGGGGCTGCCGGCAGCCGGTGAGAAGACCAGCGAAAGGGCGGCGTGAGCATGCGGCGGCTGATCGTGTCGAGTTTCGTCTCGCTGGATGGCGTCATCGAGGGACCCATGACATGGGCCTCGCCGTTCTTCGTCGGGGAGAATGTGGACCATGCCTTGCAGGCGCTTTCGAACGTCGAGTTCTTCCTGCTTGGCCGCGTCACCTACGAGATGTTCTTCGCACGCTGGCCAGATATCAGGGATAGCCCGTACATGGACCGCATCAACGGCCTGAAGAAGCTGGTCGCCTCGACGACGCTGAAGACGGTGGGGTGGAATGCCGCGCTGATCGAGGGCGATGTCGCCGAGGCGCTTGCGGCGCTGAAACGCCAGCCGGGCGGCGACATCCTCAAATATGGGGTGTCGCAGCTCGACCGCACCTTGCTTGGCGCGGGGCTGGTGGACGAGTATCATCTGTCGATCGTGCCGACATGGGTCGGGCAGGGCAAGCGCGCCTTCGACGATGTCGGACCGGTCGATCTCGATCTTGTCGGCACGCATCGTTTCGACAATGGCGTGGTGACCCTGACCTATGTGCCGCGATGAACCAGCAGATCCGCAAATCCCCCGACACGACGCAGGCCATGCGGGCCTGGCCTGAGCCCGACCGCGTGTTCGACCTGCGCTATGCCGCGTTCCTGGAGACGGTTTCGCATCTGCGCGCCAGGCTGCATCGCTATTGCGCGCGCATGACCGGCTCGGCGCTGGATGGCGAGGACATCATGCAGGAGGCGCTGTTCGAGGCCTATCGCAAGATCGAGCTGCTCGACGATGCGCAGGCGCTGCGGCCGTGGCTTTTCCGCATCGCGCATAACAGGTGCATCGATTTCATCCGCAATCGCCGCACGCGGTATGCGGCCGAAGCCTTCTATGCCAACGACGACATCGTGTTGCCGGTCGAGCCGGCCGGTCCGGGCGCCGGCCGCGCCATCGAGCGGCTGGTGGTGCACTTGCCGCCGAAGGAGCGCGCCTGCGTGCTGCTCAAGGACGTCTTCGACCATTCGCTGGACGAGATCGCCGATTTGGTCGGTTCGACATCGGGCGGCGTCAAGTCGGCGCTCAATCGCGGCCGCGCCAAGCTCGCCGCCTTGCCCGCGCAACCGGTCGCGGTGCCGCCGCATGATCCTGAACTGGAGCGGCTGCTTGGCCGCTATGTCGCGCTCTTCAATGCCAGGGACTGGGACGGGGTGCGGGCTCTGACCAGCGCCGACGCGCGGCTGCGGGTCTCGGACTGCTATAACGGCCTGCTCTCCCGCTCGCCCTACTTCGTCGAATATGAGCGCAGCGAGCTGCCCTGGCGCATGCGGCCAGGCACGATCGAAGGGGAGATCATGCTGGTCGTCGACAGGCAATATGGCGAGGTCTGGCGGCCGGCCTATCTGGTGCGAATCCGTGCGACCGGTGGGGCGATCGACCGCATCGCAGACTATTATGCCTGCCCGTGGATACTAGACATGATCGCCGCCGACGGAGTGACCCGATAGGCCGTTACCTGGAGAGGAAATCCGTGATCAGCTTGACGGTGGCATCGGGGTTTTCCTCCATGATCCAATGACCCGAAGCGGGCACGACGGCTCCGGTCACGTCACTGGCGACGAGGCGCAGGATGTCGGCCTGGCTGGTGCCGGCCGATTTTTCCGCACCCGCGGCGAGCACCGGCATGGACAGCTTGCCGCTGCCGGCCAGCATTGCCTGGTTGTCGATGGCGTCCTGGTCGAATGCCTTGAACTGCTCGAAGGCGTCATGCATGGCATGCGGCCGTGCATAGAGTTTTGCGTAGTGGACGCGCGTCGCCTCGTCGATCTTCTTCGGGTCGGCCGACAGTTCGTTGTAGAAGCGGTCGAGGTAGATGCGCTCGCGACCCGCGACCAGCCGCTCCATGTCGGGGCCTCGGAAGTTGAAGTGCCACAGCAGCGGGCTCTGCTTGATCTTGTCCCAGTCGCCGATGCCCGGCAGCGGCGCGTCGATGACGACCCATTTGGTGATGCGCTTGGGATATTGCGCGGCCAGCGCGTAGCCGACCATGTTGCCGATGTCGTGCGTCACCAGGTCGGCCTTGTCGATCTTCAGCGCATCCATCACGCCGGCGATGTCGACCGCCTGGTTCTTCTTGGTGTAGCCGTCGTCGGGATGCGCCGAAAGGCCCATGCCGCGCAGGTCCGGCACGATCACCGTGTGATCCTTCATCAGGGCTATCGCGGCCGGCGCCCACATGTCGCCGGTATCGGCGAAGCCATGCAGCATCACGATCGCCGGACCCTTACCGCCGACGCGGACGTGCAGGCTGGTGCCGTTGGTCTTGATCGTCTGCGTCTTGAAGCTGGCAGGAAAGGCGACCACGCGGGCCGAGGCCGGAACGCTCATTGCCAACAACCCGAGCACGATGACCAAAGGACGAAACATGTAAGCACTCCTGGAGATTTTGTTCTATCACCGCGGTATCGCGGTTTTGTGAACTATGACACCATGCCCTTGATTTCGTTAGGCGACGGACGCCTGATTGTGAATTCGGGAAAGCCGAACAATGCTGAAGCTCGAAGCCGCCGCCGCCTTTGTCGCCGTGGCGGAATCCGGTTCGATCACCGAAGCGGCCCGGCGCATGGCGCTGTCGAAATCCGTCATCAGCGAGCGGCTGTCGGAACTCGAACGCGGCCTCGGCACGAAGCTGCTGGACCGCACGACGCGCAAGCTTTCCATCACCGAGACAGGACGAAGTTTCTATGAACGCGCCAAGCGCATCATGCAGGAGGTGGCCGATGCCAGCGCCGAGATCGCCGAGCGCCGCGGTGAACTCGCCGGGCCGCTCAGAATAGCGGCGCCGACCAGTTTCGGAATCCTGCATCTCGGCCCGGCGCTGTATGGCTTCCTGGCCAAGCATCCGGGGATTGAGCTGACGCTCGATCTCGACGACCGCTTCGTCAGCATAGTGGCCGACGGCTACGACGCCATTTTGCGTCACGGGCCAGTGGTCGACGACGGCCCCGTCATCGTCAGGAAGCTGGCTTCCAGCCGGCGCTTCCTGGTGGCCGCGCCGGACTATCTCGAGACATTCGGGCGGCCCGGGACCGTCGAGGACCTGAAACGCCACAAGGGCATCATCTATTCCATACGGGGCGCCGCCGACTGGCGGTTCAAGGTTTCACGGCGGCTGACGACTGTCCGCCCTCAGACCACGTTGCGCGTCAACAACGGGATCCTGATGCGCGATGCCGCGCTTGCCGGCCTCGGCCTGGCCCTGCTTCCCGCCTATTTCATCCAGGCGGAAATCGCCGACGGGCGGCTGGTGAGCGTCGATGTCGGCGCCGAGCCGGAAGGAGCCAGCATCTACATGGCCTTTCCCGAGGACCGGCGCGGATCGGCCAAGCTGCGAGCGCTCACCGCATGGCTGCGCGATGTGTTTGGCGACCCGCCCTACTGGGAAGCATGAGGCCGGCATTCACCTGGCATCATGGAAGATAATGCCGACCGTGTGGCGCATGCCTGAGCGCAGCCGGCTGACGCCGTGGCGCAAATTGACGCGGTAATTGCCTTTCGTGCCCTGCACCGGCCGGTTGTGGACGGCGAAGGCCACCGCATCACCCTGGCGCAAGGGCACCACTTCGACCCGGCTCTGCATGCGCGGCCGCTGTTCGGTCAGCGCGAATTCGCCGCCGGTGAAATCCTCGCCGGGCTCCGAAAGCAGGATCGCCACCTGCAGCGGGAAGGCGAGGTCGCCATAGAGGTCCTGGTGCAGGCAGTTGAAGTCGCCAGGCACATATTGCAGCAAAAGCGGCGTCGGCCTGACCTGGCCGGCGGCATGGCACTGGTCGAGGAACGCGGCATGCGTGGCGGGGTAGCGCATGGCGATCCCCATGCGCTCGTTCCACCGATTGGCGACCTCGGCCAGCCTGGGATAGAGCGCGCCGCGCAGGCCGCCGATCAGGTGGGGCAGGGGATAGCGGAAATAGCGGTATTCGCCTTTGCCGAAGCCGTGCCTGGCCATGTGAATGTGGCTGCGGAAATGCTGTTCCTGGGGGTAGAGGCCGGCGAGCTGCCGGCACTCTTCGGGTGAGAGCAGCTTTTCCATCACCGCGCAGCCGAAGCCGTCGAGCTCGGTGGTGAGCGCCGGCCAGTCGTAGGCGGCGAGCCGTGTCTCGGCGGCTTCGACCAGCGATGGGGCAACCCTGGCGTCGGCGTTCATATCGCCGACTCCCGCTCGAGCAAGGCGCGCTTGCGTTCGATCCCCCAGCGGTAGCCGGACAGCGAGCCGTCGGCGCGCAGCACGCGGTGGCAGGGAATGCCGAGCGCGATGGGGTTGGCGGCACAGGCCGTCGCCACGGCGCGGGCGCCGTCCGGCATGCCGAGGCGCCGGGCAAGGGCGGTGTAGGTGATGGTGGCCCCCCATGGGATCGTGCGCAGCGCGTCCCACACGCGCCGCTGGAAGCGCGTGCCGTGGCTGAGATCGAGCGGCAGGTCGAGGCCGGCGCCGGGCATTTCGATGAAGCGCGCAATCGCCACGAGATCGTCGCGCAAGCCGGCCTCGTTTTCGAGCGGCACCCTGCCGGGGAAGCGGTTGGCGAGGTCCTGTTCCAGCGTATTGGCGTCGGAACCGATCAGGATGGCGCAGATGCCGATAGGACTGCGCGCCACGAGGATGCGTCCAAGCGCGGACTGGCCGATGGCATAGGTGATGGTCTCCAGGGCGGCGCCGGCGCCCGTCGCCGGCATATGGGTTTGCATGTGGTTCATTGCCTTCACTCCTTCTGTGTGCCTGAACCCTAGCGACGGGCCGGATGTTCCTCACTCCGATGCTTACTTTCAAATTCAAATCTCGGGCGCCTGACGACGCGGAGGCAGGTGCTCTACGGCGCCCCCCTCTGTCCTGCCGGACATCTCCCCCACGAGGGGGGAGATTGGATGTCATCATCGCCTTCGCCAATTTCCAACGTTGCAAGAATGAGCGGGGCGCCAAAACTGCCGATCTCCCCCCTTGTGGGGGAGATGTCCGGCAGGACAGAGGGGGGCGCCGTAGAGTGTGAGGTGTACTAGGCGACACGCGTGACGCAGGCCTCGCCGAGCAAGAACACCTCGCCTGATAACAGCCGCAGCTCGATCTCGCCGGTGGCGGTGCGGTTCCACTCAGCCTTGCCTCCGTGGACCAGTTCGCCGATGGCGGCCATGACCAGCGCCTTCGCGTCCTCTCTGACGGCAGCGCCGTTGGCGATCTGGCTGTTGGCACCGGTGGTGGGAGACCTGGCCATCGCGCGCATTGCCGAATCCTCGTCAGGCCCGCGAGGACCGGTAGGTCGTCGCCGTCCCGCCGGCCTCGCGGTCGAGCAGCGCGCGTTTGCGCTCCGCGCCCCAGGCATAGCCCGACAGGGCGCCGTCCTTCCTGATCACGCGGTGGCAGGGAATAGCGACCGCAAGGGCGTTGGCCGCGCAGGCGGCGGCGATGGCGCGGGTCGCCTTCGGCGCGCCGATACGCCGCGCGATCTCGGCATAGGAAACGGTGTGGCCGGCCGGGATGTCCCGCAAGGCCTGCCAGACGCGCTGCTGGAACGCGGTGCCGCGCACGTCGAGCGGCAGGTCGAGACCGAGCGCCGGCGCCTCGACGAAGCCGACGACGCGGGCGACCAGCGCCTCGTAGTCGCCGTCGCCGCCGACCAGCCGCGCCTTGGGGAAACGGTCCTGCAGGTCGCGCACCAGCGCGTCGGGATCCTGGCCGAGCAGGATGGAGGCGACGCCCTTGCGGCTCGATGCGACCAGGATTGTGCCGAGCGAAGTTTCGCCGACGGCGAAGCGGATCTCTTCGTTGGCGCCGCCGGCGCGATAGCGCGTCGGCGTCATGCCGAGCATGCCGGTCGACTTTTCGTAGAAACGCCCGCTCGAATTGAAGCCCGCATCGTAGATCGCCGATGTCACGCTGACGCCGTCTTCCAGCCCCTGGCGGACGCGGGCGGCACGCCGGGCCGCTGCATAATCTTTCGGCGTCAGCCCCGTGAGCGCCTTGAAAACGCGGTGGAAATAGCCGGGGCTGCGGCCGGCGGCATCAGCCAGTTCGGCGAGCGAGGGCTCGTCCTCGCTCGCCTCGATCCTGCGGCAGGCATCGGCGACCATCGCGGCGTTGGCGGCTTCGAGCGAAGGGCCGTCCGGATTGCAGCGCCGGCATGGGCGAAAGCCTGTCGCCTTCGCCTGTTGTAACGTGTCGTGCAACTGGACATTGGCGGGGTTGGCGCGCCGCGACGGGCAGGACGGCCGGCAATAGACGCCGGTCGTGGCCACCGAATACCAGAATGCGCCATCGGCCGACTTGTCGCGCGCCACGATGCGCGCCCAGCGCGGATCGTCGTCCACCGGCAGTGGCGCGGGTTGCAGATGTTTGGTCAGGGTGATGAACATAAGCGCATAGAAGCCGCCAAAAGGCCGCCTCGCCACCCGTTTCCTGCCGAACGGCGCAGATCGCGTCCGACGACCCCCCGGCCTGTCCTACGCCGCGCGCTTGGGCTCCACCGCGAAGGGGCTGAGGCCGAGCCAGGTCTGCATTTGCCTGCCGATGGCCTGGTCGCCGGTCAGGACGACCTTCGCGCCGGCCTTCTCGACGGTGAGCAATCCCATCCAGATCGCCGTCATCGTGTGCAGGTCGGTCGAGACATAGAGGTCGACGTCGAAGCCCGGATCGTACCAGCACAGGTCGACCTCGCCGTGCTTTTCGACGATCAGCCACCAGGAGCGTTTGGAAGCGGGGAGTTCCTGATACAGAAATTGTATCACCGTGCGTCCTTCCGGCAGCGGCGAAGGGTTCAAATTGCGCCGCATGTCCCACATCAGCAGCGACGGATCGAGATTCTTCAGCGACAGCCGGGACTCGACCCATTTCTGGCCCCAGAACCCCATCGCCTCGACGACCGGACGCAGATCGCGGCCGGCCTCGGTCAGCCGGTAGTCGAAGATCCCTTTTTCTCCCTGGACCTCCTTGCGCTCGACGATCCCCGCCAGCTCAAGCTCCTTCAGCCGTTGCGACAGAAGGGTCGGCGACATTTTCGGCACGCCGCGGCGCAGGTCATTGAAGCGGGTCGACCCCGCCACGAGCTCGCGCATCAGCACCATCGTCCAGCGGGTGCACAGCACCTCGGCGGCCATCGATAGCGGGCAGAACTGTTTGTATCCGTGCTGGGTCATGACTGTGCCTCTCCCTCGAACCTGCGGCCAACATTAGTCCTTCGTGATTGAAGCGGCGAGTACAGAAACTGTACCGGCCCGGTACAGATCGCGGACTGGCTGGCGCTGGCCCTGCCATGCGAGCCCTTTGGCCGGTGCACGGGATACCCCTGTGCGCCGCAACCAGGAGACCACAATGACTGCTTACGTTATCGCGGACATCAAGATGAAGGACCCGAAGTGGGTCCCGGCCTACGCCGCCTCGGTGCACGACCTCGTCCACAAGCATGGCGGCAAATATCTGTCGCGAAGCGGCAATGTGACGACGCTCGAAGGCATGCCGCTCGACACGACGCTGATCGCCCTGATGGCTTTCCCGTCGGAAGCCGCGGCGCGCGCCTTCACCAGCGATCCGGCCTATGCGCCTTTCGTTTCGGCCCGCCAGGACGGCAGCGACAGCCGTTTCCAGCTGATCGACGACACCGATCTGGCCGGAACGATCCCGTACCTGCCGAAGGGATGACCGGCATTCGCCGCGTTTTCGGGATCTCCACGCAACAACAGCCACGGCGCTTGCCTGTCGCGCCGCCGTATTGTCGGCGGCCGGCCAGCCGTGCCTTTTCAACAGGAATGGATATGGAATCAAACTTTCGCAACGGGCTTCTCATGGTGGGGGCCGTGCTGGCCGTCTGCACGACCTTCGCACAGGCGCATCAGGAGGCGGCGGGCGCGCAGGATGCCAATCCGCTGGCCGAAAAGGTGCGGGCAGCCAACAGCCGGTTTCTCGACGTCAACGCCGCGACGGCGGAAGGCTATGCGCCCATTCCCTGCGCCAGCGGCATCACCGGCGGCGCCATGGGCATCCACTATGTCAATGGCGGGTATCTGAAGGACGACAAGATCGACATCGCCCGTCCCGAAGCGGTGATGTACGAGCCGATGGCCGACGGCACGCTGAAGCTGGTGGCGGTCGAATACATCACCTCGAAGGGGCCGGCGTCGCTCGAGGGACAGCTGTTCAACTTCAACAGCGCGCCCAACCGCTATGGCCTGGGTGAATTCTACGAACTGCATGTCTGGGCCTGGAAAGGCAACCCGACCGGCACCTTCGCCGACATGAACCCGAAAGTGTCATGCGAGCACGTGATGGCACCGAGCCAGTAAACGGCACGGCCAGGCGGCGACAACGCCGCCTGGCCGAACTCTCGAATTGCATGAGGCTCTCAGGCGGCCTTGATCAGGCCGAGCTGGGCGAGGGCGGCGACGCCGTCGTCGAGGCCGATTTCCTCGACGATCCTGCCGTCGATCACCTTCAGCACCGTGGTGCCGGTGAACCGCATGGTGCGGCCGGTGGCGGCGGGCAGCGAACCGGTGAGGAAATCGCTGAAGGCCGGGCCGGTATGCGTGCCGCCGCCCTCCCACTGGCCGACGACATAGTCGCCCTCGGCGATGAGATCGGCGGTCGCCCAGAAGTTGAGATCCGGGAAAGCGGCACGGAAATCGGTCATGAAGGCCTTGATGTCGTCGCGGCCGCGGCGCGGCTCGTGCAGCGAATATTTCAGCAGCATGTCGGGCGCGGCGACGGCGTCGACGACGGAGAGGTCGCAGGTTTCACCCCAGAAGTCGGTGAACCATCTGACGACGACGGCCTTGTTGTCTTCCTGCTTGGTCATAGGGAGGTCCTCTTCTTGTCTGGTTTGGAGATCACCTGTGTCGATGATCCCCAGCCATCCCTAGGACGACCCGACGCGCGCAAAACTCCGGATCTTGCCGGCCAATCGAAAGGCTCAGAGCAGCAACGGCCGGTCATGGCGGCGCACCTCCGCCGCCTTGCGCGACAAGTAACGCTTTCTTCTCTGGTTTTGCCGCAGATTGCCCCGCGGGATGGGGCAGGCGAAACGGACGATGGCGCGGCAGGGCAGGAAAAATCGCAACGGAGCGTTCTGGGCCAAGGCCCTGGAGAGCGCCCATCTTGGCGTCTGGGACTGGAATCTTCGCACCGGCGACAGCTTCTATTCGGCGACCTGGGCGCGAATGCTGGGTTACGGCGAGGATGAACTCGCCAACACCAGCGACCTGTGGCTGCAACTGACCCATCCCGACGACCGCGAGCGGGCGCTGGCCAGCGGCGACCGCCACATTGCCGGGCTGACCGACGCCATCGAAACCGAACTCAGGCTCAAGCACAAGCAGGGCCATTGGATATGGGTGCTCGACCGCGGCGGCATCGTCGAGCGCGACGTCGACGGCAAGCCGCTCAGGCTGATGGGCGTGCAGACCGACATCTCGAAGCAGAAGGCGGCCGAGGCCGCGCTCGAACAGGTCAATGTGCGCTTCCGCCTGGCGCTCGCCGCCAGCGGCACCGGTATCTGGCACTATGACATGGCCACCAACAAGAGCTATTGGGACGCCCGCACGCGGGACATATTCGGCCTCGTTGCCGACACCGACGAAGTGTCGGGCGGCCTCTGGCATACCTATCTGCATCCCGACGACAAGGAAGCCACCGAGCAGGCGCATTTGCCGACGCCCGGCTCGGACAAGGTTACCGCCTCGCAATACCGCATCATCAGGCGCGACGGCGCCATCCGCCATGTCGAGTCGCTGGTGCGCTTCGTTGCCGCGGCGGGCGCGGCCGGCCTGGTTCTCGGCACGGTGCGCGACATCACCGAGGACAAGCTGCGCGAACAGGAGCTTGCCTTCGCCGCCCGCCATGACGCGCTGACCGGCTTGTGGAACCGCGCCGCCTTCGACAGGCTGCTCGCCGACCATATCGCCACGGGCGTGCCGCTCGCGGTGTTCTACATCGACCTCGACTACTTCAAGGCGCTCAACGATTTCGCCGGCCATGCCGCCGGCGATCTGGCGCTGAAGAGCGTCGCCGCGGGCATTGGCCGCTGCCTGCCGCCATCGGCGCATGCGGCGCGGCTCGGCGGCGACGAGTTCGCGCTGATGGTGCCCGATTGCGACGCCGTGCAGGCCGAGCGGCTGGCCGGCGCCATCCTGGCGGCCGTGCGCGACGCCGATCTCGGCGTTGCCGCGACCTCACGCCGGCTGGCCGCCAGCATCGGCATCGCCATCGTCCGCGACCGCGTCACCACGGTGGCCGACGCGCTGGCCTGCGCCGACGATGCCTGCTACGCGGCCAAGGCCGCCGGGCGCGATCGCTTCGCGCTGTTTTCGACCGATGCCGTCTCCGGCTCGGGCGGCCTCAACGCGGCACGGCTCGCCGCCGACACGGTGGACGCCATGGAGGATGGCAGGCTGAAGCTGTTCGGCCAGGAGATCCACCGGCTGGGCAGGCCCTGGGAAGAGAACCGCCATGTCGAGGTGCTGGCGCGGCTTGCCGGAAAGGACGGTCGGCTGATCCCGCCCGGCGAGTTCATACCGGCGGCGGAGCGCTTCGGCATTGCCGCGCGGCTCGATCGCTGGATCATCCGCACCGCGCTGTCGCGGCACGGCGCGACGATGAAATCCGGCGCGATCACGCTCGGCTTCAACCTGTCGGCGCAGACGCTGAGCGATCCGGGACTATGGGACTTCGTCGACAGCATCATCGAGGAAACCGGGGCGCCGCATTCGGGCATCGGCTTCGAAATCACCGAAACCGCCGCCGTTACCAATTTCGATGCCGCCGAAACCTTCGTGCGCAAGGCGCGCGAGCGGCACTGCAGGGTCAGCCTCGACGATTTCGGCGCCGGCATGAGCTCGTTCGAATATCTCAGGCGCTTTCCGGTCGATGCCATCAAGATCGACGGCTCCTTCATCGAGCACGTCACGGAAAGCCGCTTCGACCGCGAGATCGTGCTGGCAATCACCAGCATTGCCCGCAGCCTCGGTTGCGCAGTCGTCGCCGAGAAGATCGAGCGGCAGGACACGGTGGCCATGCTGGATGACATGGGCGTCGAGTTCGGCCAGGGTTTTCTGCTGCACCGGCCCGAACCGCTGGAGCGGATCGTGGCGCGGGCGGCGCGAATGGCCGGCGGCGCATCGAGACGCATGGCGTCCTGATGGACAAAACGCATGTCGCTCCAAAAGCGACCTGGATAGCGACATGCGTGAAGACGAAGACTTGATGCGCAGACTGAATCCGTTCAGCGCGACGCGTTCTGTTCAGCCGAGCCGGCGCGCCGCCACTCGCGAAAATTCCAGTACCCCCGGTTCCGGCTTCCTGTGCTGTGCTTCCGCCACGGTCTCGATCAACAGGTCGAGGGCCTCGCATGTCGAACGGCTCGTCTCGTCATTGCCGCGCAGATAGTGGTAGGCGCGTTCGAGATGGAGCCGGGCGGCTGAAAAATCGCTGGTCAATGGTCCCTCCATGATCCCGCCCTAATGTATTTTGGCCGGCCTGGCGCAAGGTGGGGTAAATATCCACAGGCGCTTTTAATTCAAATGCTGGCAAATGCCGCGCGGCGATGGCGCCGCCGTGTCAGGAGTGGCGGCGCCGCGGCTTTGCGCGGTGTGGCGGCGCGGCTAGACTGCGCTCTTTTGTCCGAGGTGAAATCGATGATCGTCCAAGCCTGCATCAACGGCGCGCGTCCGCGCGATTTCCATCCCAGCCTGCCGCTGACGGCGCAAGCGATGGCCGGCGATGCGGCGGCCTGCGTTGCCGCGGGTGCGGCCGAACTGCACATCCATCCGCGGGGCGCCGACGGGCGCGAAAGCCTGGCGGCGGTGGATATGACGGTCCTTGCCGTGCGCCAGGCCTGTCCGGGCACATTGATAGGCGTATCGACCGGCGCCTGGATCGAGAACGATGTGGCGCGGACCCGCGCGGCGATCGCGGCCTGGCGCGAGCTGCCCGACTATGCCTCGGTCAATCTCTCCGAAGCCGACGCGCCTGCTGTGATGGAGTTGTTGCGCAGGCAGGGCGTCGGCATCGAGGCGGGGCTTGCCACCACGGAAGATGCCGAGCGCTTCGTGGCGCTCGCCGATCACGGCCGCGTGCTGCGCATCCTGATCGAGATCGACATGCCGGACCTGCCCACTGCCCTCGACGAGGCGCACGGCATCGCCGCCGTGCTCGAGCGCGCCGGCGTGCGGCGGCCGATCCTGCTGCACGGCGTCGACGGCACTGTCTGGCCGTTCGTGGAGCTTGCGCGGCAAAGGCGCTGGTCGACACGGGTCGGGCTGGAGGACGGCAAGACGCTGACCGACGGAACGGTGGCGAAGGACAATGCGCAGATCGTGGCCGCGGCAGTGGCGATGTTTCGCTCCACGAGTATGAGCTGAACCGCGGCCCGCTTCAGACTCGCTGGCCGTCCGGTGCTGTCCAGGCACGCAAAATGTGTTTCTGGATCTTGCCGGACGCGGTGCGCGGCAGCGCCTCGACGAGCAAGAACTCCTTCGGCACCTTGTAGCGGGCGATGTGGGCGGCGCAGTGACTTGCCAGAGCGGCCGGATCCAGGACCCGACCGGATTTGACCACGACGAAGGCGCGGCCGACTTCGCCCCAGCGCTCGTCGGCGACGCCGATCACGGCAGCTTCGGCGATGTCGGGATGGTCGAGCAGCACCATCTCGATTTCCATGGGATAGACGTTCTCGCCGCCGGAGATGAACATGTCCTTGCGGCGGTCTACGAGGGTGACGAAGCCTTCGTCATCGCGCCGCGCGATGTCGCCGGTGCGCAACCAGCCATCGCTGGTGAAGGCGCGCGCCGTCTCTTCCGGCCGGTTCCAGTAGCCCGGCGTGATCGAGGGGCCGGACAGCCATATCTCGCCCGGTTCACCGGCGGCGACGTCCTGGCCGTCGTCGTCGACAATGCGCAGGCCGATCGTCGGCGCCGGCAGGCCGGCCGAGCCGGCCTTGCGGGCGATCCGTTCGGCCTCGACCGGCATGCCAAGCACGGTGCCGGCTTCCGTCATGCCGAAGCCATCGACCATGCGGACGCCTTGCGCCAGCCACCAGTTGATATCGATGGCCGGGTTCGGCGCGCCGCCGGTGAAGATGGCTGTGAGGGACGTCCAGCGCGCCGGCGCGAAGTCGGGGTGTTCCCGCAGCATCCTGGCCATCTGCGGCACGCAGAAATAATGGGTGACGCCAAGCGTGGGGTCGGCCAGGCGGCGGTTGGTGGCAGCGGCATCGAAACCGGGCGAGATCATCACCGTGCCGCCCTGCAGCAGCGGCGGGCGCAGGCTGGTGACGAGACCGATGACGTGGAACATCGGGGCATCGCAGAGGAAGACGCTGGCATTGCCGACGCGCCCGAGCACACCGAAATTGACCGCCGTGGCCAAGGCGTTGCGCTCCGTGACGACGACGCCTTTCGGGCGGCCCGAGGTGCCCGACGTGTAGAGGATGATCGACGGTGCATCGCTGTCCGGCAAGGGACGGCGCGGCGCAGGTGCCTGGGCCTCGACCGCCCTTGCGAAGGCCGCGACTTCGACCGACAGGCAGCCTACCGGCAACGCTATTTCGAGTGGCGCGTCATGCAGCAGCAACACCGGGCCGCAATCGGCCAGGATCGCCTGCCGTTCGGCGCCGGCGAGGCGCCAGTTGAGCGGCACGAAGACGGCGCCGAGCCGCATCGCGGCCTGCTGCAGGATAAGCAGGTCGGCGCTGTTGCGGGCAAGCGTGGCGATCCGCTGCCCCTGTTCGAGGCCCCAGGCGGTTTCGAGGACGCCGACGGCGCGCTGGATGGCCCGGTCGAGCGCCGCATAAGTCCAGCGCCGGCCGGATGCCAGGTCGACGCAGGCAAGACGATCCGGCTGCGTCCCGGCGTGCAGGGCCACGGGATCCGATGTCGTCCAGGCCGGCATTCGCATCTCCTCCCAGATTGCGTCGATGGTTTATTGCGTCATCTGGCCTTGTCGTAGGCGCCAAGACCCGGTTTGTAGCTCTTCTCGTCGATGAACTGGCGGATGCCTTCCTTGCGGCCGTCATTGTCATGGAAGTTGGCCGCTTCCTGCGCCCGCACGAGATAGTCCTCGGCATTGTCGTAGGTCATCTCGGCGACACGGCGGATGGCATCCTTGGTCGCCTTCAGGGCAATCGGGTTCTTCTTCAAAAGAACGTTCGCGACCTCGGTGACACGCGTCTTCAGATCGGCCAGCGGCAGGCTTTCATTGACCAGCTTCCAGGCGGCGGCTTTCCTGCCGTCGATGAGCTCGCCGGTCAGCGCGTGGTACATGGCGTCGCGCATCGACAGGAGATCGACCACCACCTTAGTGGCGCCGCCGCCGGGCAGGATGCCCCAATTGATCTCGGACAAGGCGAATTGCGCCTCGTCGGCGGCAAAGGCGAGATCGCAGGCAAAGAGCGGACCATAGCCGCCGCCGAAACACCAGCCATTGACCATGGCGATGGTCGGCTTGCCATACCAGCGCAGGCGCCGCCACCAGCCATAGGCTTCGGACTGCGCCTTGCGGATGGCGCCGAGGCCCTTGGCTTCGGTCTCGCGGAAATACTCCTTGAGATCCATGCCCGCCGACCAGGCGCTGCCTTCGCCCGATAGCACCAGCACGCCGACATCGTCGCGGAATTCGAGCGCGTCCAGAACCTCCATCATGCGCCGGTTGAGCGGCGGGTTCATGCAATTGCGCTTGTCCGGCCGGTTGAATCGCACCCAGGCGATGCCATTCTCGACATCGAAGGCAACGGGCTCTTCGGTCATGGTCAGTGTCCTCCCTTGGATTTCACATGCACGGAAATTGCTATGATGCATAGCTATATATTTGCTATGTCGCATAGTCTTTTCTGCTTGACAAGGACTTTGATCGCGGCGATCGGTTCAACATGGAAGAGATTCACACCGGTCCCAGTGCGCGCCCCGATCCCGGTGAGCCGGGGGCGATGGCCGAAGACGCGCTCGACGCGCAGATCGGCTACAATCTCAGGCGTGCCTCGACCTTGGCCTTGAGTGATTTCGCGGTCGAACTGGCCGATGCGGCGCTGCGCCCGGTGACCTACGGCATGCTGGCGCTGATCGACGAACAACCCGGCATCCGTGCCGCGGAACTTTGCCGCCAGCTCGGCATGAAGAGCGCCAACATGGCGCCGCTGCTCGCCGAACTCGAGGGGCGGGGGCTGGTCGAACGCGACGACCATGCCGACGACAAGCGGGTACAGGTGCTGACCCTGACACCGGCCGCACGCAAGGCCATGCCCGGATGGCGGCAACAGGTTCGCCGGCACGAAGACCGCTTCCTGCATCGGCTGACAGCCAAGGAGCGGGCAACGCTGCTTCGCCTGCTGCGCCTCATCTGGACGGAGCAAGGCTAGGACCTTGCCAGCCGCCGGCGAACACAGCGCCGCCAGCCGCGCGGCAACCCATGTCATTTGAGGACAGATGAAATAAGGCCACATTCGAGGGCGATGGAGATGTCAAACAGCTTTGGAGCTCTCGCATGTCGCTATCCGGTACGACAACCCGCTACGGACGCCTCGCTCAGGCATTTCATTGGCTGACGGCACTGCTGGTGCTCATTGCCTTCCTGGTCTCCGCGGGTGGCCCTCCGGAGCGGGTCTATTCAGCGGCCAGGGCATCGACGCTGTTGCTGCACGAGTCGCTCGGCTTCGCCGTTTTCTGCTTGCTGGCCATTCGCCTGATCTGGCGCCGCTTCGATCGCATTCCCGATGCTCCGGTCATGCCGGCCTGGATGGAGGTCGCCTCCAAGGCAACGCATTGGGCGCTCTATGCGCTGCTGTTCGCGGTGCCGGCGACAGCCATGGCCGGCGCCTTGTTCGGCGGCCATCCGGTCACTGTCTATGGGCTGGGAGCGATCGGTCCGTTTTCCGGCACCTGGGGCGCTCCGCTGACCGAGATCCACGGCACGCTCGGCGATATCATGATGTGGCTCGCCGGCCTGCACGCGGCCGCCGCCATCTTCCATCACGTCTTCCTTCGCGACCGGGTGCTGAGCCAGATGCTGCCGGGCCTGCCCGATCCATCGTCCGGGCAGGGCGGCTGAACGCGGTCAGTCGAGAATGATGCGGATCGCCTGATCGACGACCGGATGCAGGCCGCTGGCCTGGAAGGAGAGGCGATTGCCGGAGCCGACATTGCTGGTCATGGCGATGGTGAGGTCCGTCTCGGGATCGTGCAGCATGACGGCGACATAGCCTGGAATGCTGCCCTGATGCCCATAGAAGGCACGGTCGGCATAGGTGCTCTGGAACATGCCGGCACCCGTCTCGCGCATGCGCGTGCCTGGAAAACTCGCCGGCACGCGGTGTTCGAACATCTCGGCGAAGAAGGGCTGATACAACAGCTTGCCGCAGAACAGGCCCCGCATGAAGCCCACCATGTCGGATGGCGTCGACACCATGTCGCCGCAGCCATAGGCGGCGCCGAACGGGAAGGAATCCGAAGAGTCCTGCAGTTCGTCGGAATAGGGCAGCACGCCGTCCATGCGCCACATCTCGCCGCCCGAGGCGATGTCGGTGGGCGCGTTCGGCGCCGGCGGCGGCCGGTGGTAATAGCCGCGCACCATCGATGTTTCCGGGAAGGGTTCGGTCGCCGGCGACCAGGTGTTCTTCAGGCCAAGCGGGTCAAGGATCGCGCTTCTGACATAGGCGCCCAGCGGCTGGCCGGTGACGGCCTCGATCACCATGCCGGCCAGGACATAGCCGGTGTTGTTGTAGACGGCGGGTCCGCCCGGCGCCTTCTGCTTGTCGGAGGCGAAGGCGATGTCGACCAGCTGTCGCGGCGTCCATTGCCGGCCCGGGTCCATCGGAATGTAATATTCGAATTCCGGCAGGCCGCTGCGATGGTTGATCAGCTGCCGCACCGAAATGTCTTTGGCGCCGGGCAGGTCCGCGAACCAGGAGGAGATCGGCGCGCCAAGGTCGAGCTTGCCGGTCTCGGTGAGCTTGACCAGGGCGGCGGCGACGAAGGTCTTGGTGCAACTGCCGATCTTGAACAGCTGGTCTGAATTGACAGGGGTGCCATGCGCGCGGTCGGCGAGGCCGGCGGTAAGGGCCGTTGGTGTTGAGCCACCCTTGGCATAGGCGAGCGAAGCACCGACAGCGCCGTCGGCGAGGTAGGTGTCGAGTAGGGCGTTCAGGTTCTTTGTCATGGATGTCTCGCTTTCCTTTTTTCCTTCTCCCCTTGTGGGAGAAGGTGGATCGGCGCGCAGCGCCGAGACGGATGAGGGGTGCGTGACGGAGTGAGGCGTTGGCGTTCCCTGGAACACCCCTCATCCGACCTCGCTTCGCGAGGCCACCTTCTCCCACAAGGGGAGAAGGGAAGGGCGGCGCTCCGCTCTATTCCGCCATATCGACCGCAGCGAAATTCTGCCGGCCGAAGGGGTCGAGCACATAATTCAGCACGCTCTTGCGGATCGGGATCGCCACCATCGAATGGGCGATCGGCGCCACCGGCACCTCGGCCTTCAGGATCGCCTGCGCCTTGCCGTAGATCGCGGCGCGTTCTTTCGGGTCGGCGGCGACGCGGCCTTCGTCCAGCAGTTTTTCGAAATCCTTGTCGCACCAGCGCGAGCGGTTGGAGCCGCCCTTCACGCCGTCGCAGGACAGGAGATAGCTCAGCATGTTGTCGGGGTCGCCATTGTCGCTGCTGCCGCCGAGCAGGAACGTGTCCTGTTCGCCCGCCGCGGTGCGCTTGAGATATTCGCCCCATTCGAAGCTGACGATCTCCGAGTGCACGCCGACCTTTGCCCAGTCGGCCTGGATCATCTCGGCCATGCGCTTGGCGTTGGGGTTGTAGGGGCGCGACACCGGCATCGCCCACAGGCTGATCTTGAGGCCGCTTTCGTGGCCGGCCTCCTTCAGCAGCTTCTTGGCGCCATCGGGATCATAGTCGATGCCGGCATCGGTGACGGCTCCGAGCTGTGCCGGCGGCACGACGCTGCCGGCTACGGTGCCGGCGCCGGCATAGACCGCTTCGACGATCGCCTTGCGGTCGATGGCCTTTGCCAAGGCCATGCGCACGCGCACGTCGCCCAGCGGCTGGTGGTCGACGTTGAAGCCGAGGATGCCGATGTTCTGGCCCTTGAGATCGAGCACCGTGATGTCGGGGTCGCCGCGCAGATCGGCGACCGCGCTTGGCGGCGGCGGCGCGGCGACCTGGCATTCATTGGCCTTGATGCGCTCGACGCGGGTGGTCGGCTCGGGCGTGACGGCGAAGACCAGCGTGTCGATCTTCGGCGCGCCGCGCCAGTAATCCTTGTTGGCGGCGTAGCGGACCTGGCTGTCGGGAACATAGGCCTGAAGCACGAACGGGCCGGTGCCGACAGGCATGCTGTCGATCAGTTCGGGTGTGCCGGCCGCGACCATCTTTTGCGTCTGCTCCAGCGACAGGATGGAGAGATAGTCGAGCGCCAGCCCGGCCAGGAAGGTGACGTTGGGAGCCGTCAGCGTGAAGCGCACCGTGTGGTCGTCGACCTTGTCTATCTTGTCGATCAGCGTGCCCATGCCCAGTGCGTTGAAGTACTCGTAAGCGCCGCCGCCGAGCTTGTGGTAGGGATTGTCGGCGTCGCGCTGGCGGTTGAAGGTGTAGAGCACGTCGTCCGCGTTGAAGTCGCGCGAGGGCGTGAAATGCTCGTTCGACTGGAATTTCACGCCGTGCCTGAGATGGAAGGTGTAGGTCTTGCCATCGGGCGAAACATCCCAGCTTTCGGCCAACGCCGGTCCCACCTCCGTCGTGCCCGCCTTGAACTCGACCAGCCGGTTGAAGATCGTCTTGGCGGCTGCGTCCATGGTGGAATCGGCGATGCCGATCGCCGGGTTGAAGGTCTCGGGATTGGCTTCCGAGCAATAGACCAGGGTCTTGGCATAGGCCTGCCCGCCGAGAAGGACGGACCAGGCCAGAAGGGACGAAACCAGAAGGGACGGGGCAAGCACTGTGCGCAGAACGGTGGATTTCATCGCAAACGCTCCTGATGACACTTTACGGGTTGAGGGAAGGGCCTGAATTTCATGGCGCCGCTGCCGGGGCAAGGAAGCGGTCGGGCGCCAGCGCCGCGGCGGTGACGCCGAGCGCCGCCGCGGCATCCGCGGGCAGGGGCTCGCCGCGTATCAGCGCCGCGCTCATCCTGGCCAGTGTCAGCGACACCTGAAAACCGTAGCCGCCCTGGCCGCCGAGCCAGAAGAAGCCGGGCAGGCGCGGGTCGAAGCCGGCGACAGGCGTGCGGTCGGGCGCGAAGGTGCGCAGGCCCGCCCATGGCGTCGACGGACGGCCGATGCGCATCGACGTTGCCTGCTCGATGCGGTCGACCGCGATGGCGACGTCGATGTCTTCCGGCCAGGCGTCGCAAGGCTCTGAATCGGTTTCGTCGGCAAGCGAACCGATCAGCCTGCCGGCATCCGGCTTGAAATAGAACTGTTCGTGCAGGTCGACCACCAGCGGCCAGTTGGATATGTCCGCCCCGGCGGGCGCATCGAACAGGAAGGCGGTGCGCCGTTTCGGCTGGAAGCCGAGGCCGGAAAGACCGGCCAGGCCGGCGACGACATCGACCCAGGCGCCGGCGGCGTTGACGACGATGTCTGCCGAGTAGACCCCGGCGCTCGTTTCCACCCGCAGGCCGCGGCCGTCGGGCGAGATGGCGCGGACTTCCTCGCCGGTGCGGATGATGCCGCCGCCGGCTTTCAGCGCCGAGGCGCTTGCCGCCAGCATCTTGCCCGTGTCGACATCCACCGCGTCCGGCTCGTAAACGCCGCCGCAGGTGGCTTCCCTGGCTATGACCGGGACCAGCGCGTGAAGCTCGGCCGCCGACAGGCGGCGCACGCTGGGCACCAGCGCCTGCAATTCGCCGGCCAGCCGGTCGATGGCAGCGTCGTCACCCGTCCAGCCGACATGCAATGCGCCGCGCCGATGGGCGGCGAAGCCGCCGTCGGCTATTGCCTGCCGGCTGGCCAGCGTCAGCGCGCGCACCAGGCGGTTGCCATAGGTCTCGCTGAACAGGGCGGCGGAGCGGCCGCTGGCATGGTAGCCGAGATGCGGTTCGCGCTCGATGACGGTGACTTCGGCCCAGTCCGCCATCTCGGCGGCAAGCGAGAGGCCGGCAATGCCGCCACCGATGACGATGATCTTTCCGGGGGAGTTCGACCGCATCCTCCAGTCGTAAAAATAATTTCGTATCCAGTCAATATTTAGCGTATAAGAAAATTGTTGGTGTTGTTGATGGCGGTCGGGAGTTCGACTACCTAGGGCGGACAAGCGGCCCGGCTGCCGCGCCATGGAGCTGACAATGTCGGAGCAACCGAACCTCGGTGATTGTCTGCGTGCCCTGAGAAAGAGACATGGGTGGACCTTGCAGGAGGTCAGCACTCTCACCGGCGTCGCGGTGTCGACGCTGTCCAAGGTCGAGAACGACCAGATGTCGCTGAGCTACGACAAGCTGCTGCAGATCTGCGAGGGGCTCGGCATCCATGTGACGGAGCTGCTCAGCGGCGACCGCAAGCAGCCCGCGGCACGCACCCGCCGCTCGGTGACCTCGCAGTCCAACACGCTGCGCCAGCTGACCCGCAACTACGACTACCGGTATCTGGCCACCGATCTGGTGCGCAAGCGCATGGTGCCCATCCACGCCTATGCGCGCGCCCGCACGCCGCAGGAATTCGGCCCGCTGACCAGGCATGCTGGGGAGGAATTCCTGATCGTGCTCAAGGGCGAGATCGAACTGCACACCGACCAGTACGCGCCGGTGCGGCTGAAAGTGGGCGAGAGCGTCTACATCGATTCCACCATGGGCCACGCCTACCTGTCGGTGGGCGAGGGCGACGCAGAGATGCTGTGCGTCTGCTCCGGCGACGAGCCCGACATGGAAGGGACGCTGCTTTCCGTGCTGGAGACGGTGGAGGGGTAGGGGGCGATTGGCCGCGTCGGTTGCAATCGGCTGATGTCGGCGCTGCCCCTCACCTGCCTGCCGGCATCCTCTCCCCGTAAAGTGACGGGGAGAGGGGGGCTGTGGCGGATGATTTCGCCAATCCCCAACGTCGCAAGTAAGGGCGCCGGCGTTGCGACCGGCTTCTTTCCCCCCGTCACTATACGGGGAGAAATGCCCGGCAGGGCAATGAGGGCAGCGCCACCCGCCCAAGTTTTTTGCAGATCGATTCAGTCTTTCTGGTTCGAACTGCCTGGCGAAACCGGCTATAGGACCGCTGAAACCGCGACTCCCGCCAACCCAAAAAGGAAAATCCATGAGCTCAGAAAAGACAGCCGTCATCGTTGCCGGCGGCAGCGGCATGGGGGCGGCGGCGGCCAAGCGGCTGGCGGCGGACGGGTTCAAGGTCGCCATACTGTCCTCGTCGGGCAAGGGCGAGGCGCTGGCCAAGGACCTGGGAGGGCTCGGCGTCACCGGCTCAAACCAGTCGAATGACGACCTGCAGCGGCTCGCCGACCTGACGCTGGAGCGCTTTGGGCGCATCGACGTGCTGGTTAACAGCGGCGGCCACGGGCCGCGCGCGCCGATCCTCGAGATCAGCGACGAGCAGTGGCACACCGGCATGGACGTCTATCTGATGAACGTCATCCGGCCGGTGCGCATCGTGGCGCCGCAGATGGTCAAGCAGAAGGGCGGCGCCATCATCAACATCTCGACCGCCTGGGTGGCCGAGCCGAACGCGATGTTCCCGACCTCGGCCGTGTTCCGCGCCGGCCTTGCCGCCTACACTAAGATTTTTTCCAACACCTATGCATCGGACAATGTGCGCATGAACAATGTGCTGCCCGGCTGGATCGACAGCCTGCCGGCGACCGAAGAGCGCCGCGACAACGTGCCGATGCAACGCTACGGCACATCGGAGGAGATCGCCGCGACCATCGCTTTCCTGGCGTCGGAAGGGGCGGGCTATATTACGGGGCAGAGTATCCGCGTGGATGGGGGCGTTATCCGGGCGCTGTGACATATTAAGGGGCGTCGTGTTCCTTCGCGCCCCCCTCTGTCCTGCCGGACATCTCCCCCACAAGGGGGGAGATTGCAGTGTTGGCGCCCCGCGCCTTTTTGGAACGTTGAAACAATGGGCGAGAGCCGCAATCAAAGCTGATCTCTCCCCTCGTGGGGGAGATGTCCGGCAGGACAGAGGGGGGCGCTGTCCCGCCGCGTCTCAGGTTATTTCGCTGCCACCTGGTCTGCATCCGTCAGCGTCTGCAGGAACGCGACAATGTCGTCTATCTCGACATCCGTCAGCGCCGGCTTGTCGCCGGGTTTCTTGCCGTCGAAGGGCGGGTCCTGATTCAGGTTTGGCCAGTAAGCCTTTGGCAGGTCATCATATTTCCTCACCGTGCCGTCGGCGTTGCGGGGATACCAGCGGCCAGGGTCGGTATCGCGGCTGGCGTAGAAGGCAACGGCGTCGCGCAGCGTGTGGAACTCGCCATTGTGGAAGAAGCTCCTGCGCAGCGCGACGTTGCGCAGCGTCGGCGTCTTGAACAGACCGCAATAGTCGGTGCGGCCGTGAAA
Source organism: Mesorhizobium sp. M8A.F.Ca.ET.218.01.1.1 (assembly GCF_004791165.1). Taxonomy (GTDB): domain Bacteria; phylum Pseudomonadota; class Alphaproteobacteria; order Rhizobiales; family Rhizobiaceae; genus Mesorhizobium. Next base: position 210,016 of record NZ_SRUZ01000007.1, read on the forward strand.
ATCTGTGCGCAGCGGGCCGCACAGGCCGAGATCGGCATAGGCCGGGTCGGCATTGGCCGGAATGGCGGGATTGCGAGGCACGGCGATGGCGATCAGGCCGAAATCGGTGAATTGCGGCGGCTCGCCGTCATTGGCGGGTTCGCTGAGATGGCAACTGGCGCAATTGCCTTTTTTCTCGTCCTCGAACAGAGCGCGACCATGCAGCTCCTGCGTCGACAACGTCGCCTTGCCGGCGAGGAAGGCGTCGTAGCGGCTGGAATAGGGATAGAAATCGGCCGCGCTCTGCTCGAACGTGCCGAGCGCCTCGGCGGCGGCGTCGAAGGCATCGTTGGGATGGTTGAAGACATCCTGCCCGAACACCGTCTTGAACTCGCCGGCATAGGCCGACTTGCGCAAGGCGGCGGTGACCGCCCCGGCACCCTTGTTGGCCATCTCGAAGGGCGAGAGCAGGGGGATTTTCGCCTGGTCCTTGCCGTGGTCGGCGTGGCAGTCCCAGGTCAAGCCGCCGGTCGGACCGTTGTCGACGCTTTCGTCGCCCTCGTCCTCGGAATCATGGAAATGCTCGGTGAAGGCGGGCGCGGCCTGGAGATAACGCAGCGACGGCACCGCGCGCTGGCCCGGCAGGTCGAGGTTCGGTCCGCCCATCTCGACCGGCGCCGCCGAGGCCGGCCCGAAAGCATGGCTAGGATCATGACAGGACGAGCAGGCCTGCTTGCCCGAGGCCGAGAGCGAGGGGTCGAAGAACATTTTTCGCCCCAAGGCGGTCAGCGCCTTGGCGCGCGCGAAGGCTTCGGCGCGCGACAGTGGGCCGGGATGGAAGCCATCCGGCCCCGCCGAATTCGCGGGCGCGGCAAGGCCAAAGGTCGAGATCGCGGCAATGGCGATCGCCCGAATTTTCCATCGTCTTCTGGTCATGGGGCATGGTCCGCTTTGGCCCGGCAATAAGAACGCAGTGCAACGGATTGATGACCGGCTCCAGTGCTCACGAAACCGTGTTCGCCGTGGCGGCGGCTGTCACAAAGGTGACAAGGCAGCCACGTTAGCTGCCCTATGGTTCCCGCACCCCTCTAGCCACGGTCAAGCCACGAGGTCTTCCCATGACGAGGCTTAAGCTCTTCACTTCCTTCGGTCTGGCCGGTTCGGCCCTGCTTCCCCTGGCGGCGGCCAATGCCGCCCCTCCCGGCTTCGACAAGATCGACACCGTCGTCGTCATCTATGCCGAAAACCGCAGCTTCGATAATCTCTATGGCGGCTTCCCCGGCGCCAATGGCCTGGCCAATGTCTCGGCCGACCAGGCGCGCCAGCTCGACCGCGACGGCAAGCCGCTTACAGAACTGCCGCCGGCATGGGGCGGACTGACCGGCAAGGGGGTGACGCCAGTGGTGACCGAGGCGCAATCGGCGCATCTCGCCAATGCCAGCTTCGCCATCGACGACCCCCAGGGCTTCAACGAGAAGACCTCCGTCGTCACGCGCGACCTCTGGCACCGCTTCTACCAGGAGCAGATGCAGATCAATGGCGGGAAGAACGACAAATTCGTCGCCTGGGCCGATTCCGGCGGCCTCGTCATGGGCCACTATGACGGCTCGAGCCTGCCGATGTGGCAGGTGGCGAAGAAATACGTGCTGGCCGACAATTTCTTCCAGGGCGCATTCGGCGGCTCCTTTCTCAACCATTTCCAGCTCGCCTGCGCCTGTACGCCGGTCTACCCGCACGCCGACACCAGTCCGATCAAGGGCCAGATCGCCGTGGTCGATGCCGACGGCGCGTCGTTGAAGGTCGCCGACAATTCGCCGGCATCGGCGCTCGGGGGCGTGCCGAAATTCGTCAATGATGGCGCCATCACGCCCGATTTCCGTGCCGTCAACACCATGCAGCCGCCCTATCAGCCGAGCGCCAACAAACCGGCCGAGGGCGGCGACAAGGCGCTGGCCGACCCGACCGCGCCGACCACGCTGCCGCCGCAGCACGACATCACCATCGGCGATCTCCTGTCGCTGAAGGGCGTCGACTGGGCCTGGTATAGCGGCGCCTGGCAGGCAACGCTGGACGGCAAGAACGCCACTCCGGTGCCGAACTTCCAGTACCACCACCAGCCCTTCAACTATTTCGCCGCTTACGCACCCGGCACCGCCGCGCGGGCCGAGCATCTGCGGGACGGTGGCCTGGATGGCGCCGAGTTCATCAAGGCGATCGACGACGGCAAGCTGCCCTCGGTGAGTTTCTACAAGCCGCAAGGCAATCTCAATGAACATGGCGGCTATGCCGACGTGGCGAGCGGCGACCAGCATCTGGCCGACGTCGTCGCGCATCTGGAGAAGAGCCCGCAATGGGGCCACATGCTGGTGGTCGTCACCTATGACGAGAATGGCGGCTTCTGGGATCACGTCGCGCCGCCCAAGGCCGACCGCTGGGGCCCGGGCAACCGCATCCCGGCCTTCATCGTCTCGCCCTATGCCAGGATGGGCACGGTAGACCACACCCAGTACGACACGACGTCGATCCTGCGCTTCATCACCGCGCGCTACGACCTGCCGGTGCTGACCGGCATCGTCGCCCGCGACAAGGCGCTGGCCGCCAATGGCGAACCGCCGATGGGGGATCTGAGCGAGGCGCTGGACCTGAGCCGGTAGAGCGGACCGCGGTCATGCCGCCGCGCCGTGTGGCGCGGTGGCCGTTCTCAGCCGCCATTCACCAGCGCAAGGATAAGCTTCTGCAGATTGCCGCCCTGGCCGAGTTCGACGCGGTCGAAATCGCGGCTTGCCTGGCGCTGCGCCTGCGAGAGCGCGGCCAGGCGTCTGGTCATCTCGGCCCGGATCTTGCTGCATTTGGGGTCATCCGCGACGGTCAGGCCGACTGTCACCGCCTCGATCTTGCGCACCATGTCGACAATGGTCGCGCCATGCACCTTTTCGTGGGCGCTGACCCCGGCGAGGAAAACCTCCCAGTTCTTCTGGATGGCTGAAGGCAGCGGCGAGGAAGGGCTGGGCAAGGTGTAGGTGATGATGAGCCTGGGCTTGGCCGAGACCAGCACGCAGGCTCCGGCACGCGGCTGATAATCCCTGGTCCAGGTCAGCTTGAAATTGGTGTGGGCGATAGCGCGGCCGACGCCGACATTCGGCCCATTCTCGCCGATCGAGCGGTAGAGCTCCGGTCCGGACTGGCCTGAAATGGCATAGGTCTCGACCTTCTCGACCGGCTTCCATTCGGCATGGGCGGCGAGCGGCAAGGCCACCAGGGCGGCGGTCAGAAGACACAGGCGAACACAGGCTCTCGACACCGCTCTCTCCAAGGCGCGCGGCCTTGCCGGACGGCAATGCCATTCAACGGCTTTTCCTATATGCTGCCGGCGGGTGCTGCAAATGCCCGGAGGGGGAAGTCATGAGAAGATATTTCGTTGCCGCTGGCGCCTTGGCGGCATTGCTCGGCGTGCAGCCGGTTCTTGCCGCGTCCTGCGGCTGGAGCGCCAAGATGGAGGAAGACGAGGGCGGCAGCGTGCTGACCGCCTCCGTCTGCGGCGGGCCGAAAGGCGATGCGCAGCTGATGCTGGCCTGTTTCGACAATCCGGTGCTGAGCTACGATCTGGGTGACAGCGGCCAGCAACTGGAGCCGGGCATCAGCGGCGAGTTCGACTTCAAGGCCGATGGCAAGACGGTGACCAAGACGCTGCAGCTGGAGGCCATGTACAATTATTTCGTGGTCGATCTGGCGAAAGCCGACCCGCTGCTCGACCTGCTGCGCTCGAAGGGAGATGTGTCGGTCAGCGCGGCCAAATATGGCGATATCAGCTTTCCCCTGAAGGGGTCGAGCGCGGCCATCGGCAAGGTGCTGGCGCAGTGCGGCAAGGCCAAGCCTGCCGATGGGGATTGATTGGTGATACTGTGCGGCGGCTGTGGCAGCTACAATTGGGCTGAGCATCCGTACCGTCGTCATCCTAGGGCGGAGCAAGGAGCGAAGCGACGCAGCGCAGACCCTAGGATCCATGCCGTGACGTTCGCCGAGGAACACAGCGGAACCAGGATGTTCTCCCGACGCGTTACCCGATAGCCTTAACTTATGACCGGCTATGTCTACATGACCGCGAGCCAGAAGGGTGGCACCATCTATATCGGCGTCACGAACGATCTCGGTCGCCGCATGCCCGAGCACAAGTCCGGCAAAGGCTCGTATTTCACAAGTCGATATGGTGTGCAGCGACTGGTCTGGTATGAAGAATATTTCGACATCACCGATGCCATTCAGCGCGAGAAATCGCTAAAACGCTGGTCGCGACAATGGAAGATCGAACTGATCGAAAAAGCAAATCCGGAATGGTTCGAGTTGTTCCGCGGCACTGGGTGGTAGCGTTGTGTCCTGCCCCGCTTTGGTCGTTGCAGGCGTCCCGGCATGGATCCTAGGGTCTCCGCGACGGAGCTGCGCTCCTGCTTCGCCCTAGGATGACGAAGATGGGATAGCTTAGGCTAACCTTCGAAGGTGCCTCATCATCCTAACATCTGATGTCAGCCTGCCACTAGCCCATTGTCGTGAGAAGCATGTTGCCAAGCCGGAACATCCCCACGAAGGGGGAAGGGGAGCCGAACCTTGCCGCCGGTGACGGCTAGCCGTATCTCATCCGCCATGACCAACATCCAATTCCGCAAGGCGCAAGCCTCCGACCTGCCGGCCATCGTCGCCATGCTCGCCGATGATCCGCTGGGAGCGAGCCGCGAAGATGCCTCGTTGCCGCTGGCGCAAGGCTATGTCGATGCCTTCGACGCCATCGACGCCGACCCAAACCAGCTGCTGGCGGTGGCCGTCGACGGCGCCGTGGTGATCGGTACCTTGCAGATCACCTTCCTTGCCGGGCTTTCGCGCAAGGGCGCGTGGCGGGGGCAGATCGAGGCGGTTCGCGTTGCCGGCGGCAGGCGCTCCGGCGGCATCGGCAAGAAGATGTTCGAATGGGCGATCGGACAATGCCGGGCGCGCGGCTGCGGCCTTGTCCAACTCACGACCGACAAGGGCCGGGCGGATGCGCACCGCTTCTATGAAGGGCTCGGCTTCACCGCCAGCCATATTGGTTACAAGAAGAGCCTTTAGACACGGACGCCGACGGCGACTGGCGTATAGCGGAAGCCTTTCAGGCACTATTCAAATCGGCTGACAAAGCGGATATAGGTCAGTCAGGTTGACCTATTGTAAATACGTCCGGGAGGCGTGTCTTGACCCTTTTGAACCTGTTGGCGTCGCGTTCGTCGCGCATGAAGGCGTCGGAAATCCGCGAGCTGCTGAAGCTGCTCGACCAGCCCGACATCATCTCGTTCGCCGGCGGCATTCCCGATCCCTCGCTGTTTCCGGCCGATGCCATCCGCGACGCCTATGCCGATGTGCTGGGCGGGGCGGAAGCCGGGGCGGCGCTGCAGTATCAGGTCTCGGAAGGCTATCTGCCGCTGCGGAAGTGGCTCGCCGGACAGATGGGCAAGCTCGGCATCGCGTGCGACGAGGCCAACATCTTCATCACCTCCGGCTCGCAGCAGGCCCTGGATTATCTCGGCAAGCTGTTCTTGTCGCCGGGCGATACGGCGCTGGTGACATGGCCGACCTATCTCGGTGCGCTGCAGGCCTTCAACGCCTATGAGCCGCGCTACGACCGGCTGCGCCCCGAAGGCGGCAACATGACGCCGGCGGCCTATCGCGCCGCTGCCGCCGCCAATGGCGGGCGTGTGAAGTTCGCCTATCTGGTGCCCGACTTCGCCAATCCGACCGGCAACACGCTGGACCGAAAGCAGCGCGAGGCCGTGCTCGACCTTGCCGGCGAGCTCGACATCGCCGTCATCGAGGACGCCGCCTACCGGGCGCTGCGTTATGACGGCGAAGGCGTGCCGCCGATCCTGGCACTGGACTGCGCGCGCTCCGGCGGCATCGACAAGGCACGCACGCTCTATTGCGGCTCGTTCTCGAAGATCCTGTCGCCGGGCATGCGCGTCGGCTGGGTCTGCGCGCCGCGCCACGTGATCGAGAAGCTGGTGCTGATGAAGCAGGCCTCCGACCTGCACAGCCCGTCGGTCAACCAGATGGTCATGCACCGCGTCGCCGAATCCGTGTTCGACGGCCAGGTGGACAAGCTGATCGGCGCCTATCGCGAGCGCCGCGACGGGCTGCTCGGCGCGCTGGAAGCGAACATGCCGGAGGGCGTGACCTGGAGCCGCCCGGAAGGCGGCATGTTCGTCTGGGTGACGCTGCCGGAAGGCGCCGACGCCACCGAACTCCTGGCGCGGTCGGTGAAGGAGGCGCGCGTCGCCTTCGTGCCCGGCAATGCCTTTTACGCCGACGGCACCGGGCGCAATACGCTGCGGCTGTCCTTCACGCTGGCCAATCGCCGCGCCGTGACCGAGGGCATTCCACGGCTGGCGGCGCTGCTCAAGAGCTAGGCCCGCGCCCGGCGCCTACGCCGGCACGTTCACCAGATATTTGAGCTTCGCGAGCCTGGCGCGGGCGAGCTTGCGGATCGGCTTTTGGAAACCCTCTACGCCGGTCTCGACGACGAAGACCAACGTCTTGAAGTCCAGCATGAACTCATCGATGGCCCGCGTCGTCTGTTCGGACCTATCCTTGAACCGGCGCAGCAATGCGTTCGCTTCCTCGATGCCGTCGGCATCGGCGCTGTCGATTAGCGCTTCAAGCTTCTGAAAACAATCCAATCGCAAGTCCTCCCGCCGCGCCCCCAAACTCGCCGTCAGCCGAATGGTTCCATCGCGCCCGAAGATTTGTCGCTGGTTGTCAGCAGATGCACGTGCCGCGCGTTGACGCCCTGCCGCCCGGACCTAAATTCGAGACCTTGCGAGGATGAGCTTTCATGGAAACCCAGGAATTGCATCGCGGCCGGCTCATCGACCACCTCCAGCTCGTGGTGCGGGATCTCCCCGCCAGCCGGCGCTTCTACGAAGCGGTCTTCCAGGTGCTCGGTGTCCCGATCGGCGGCACCGGCGAGGATTATTTCTGGGCCGACGAATTGTTCATCTCCAGCGCCGACAGCCGGGCCGCACAGGGAAAGCTGACCGGCCGTCATCACCTGGCCTTCCAGGCCAGGGATCACGCGATGGTCGATGCCTTCCACAAAGCCGGGCTGGCGGCCGGCGGCACGGACAATGGCGCGCCGGGCGAGCGGCCCTATCATCCCGGCTACTATGCCGCCTTCGTGCTCGACCCCGACGGCAACAACATCGAGGCCGTCCACCACGGCCCGGCCAACCGCAGTGCGGCTTCCGTGAAGATCACATTCTAGGTAAGGGCACTCGGCCGGCAGACGCCACAGCGCCGAGCGATGCGGGTGATTCCGCGCCGCATTTTTCCGGGTATTTGGAAATTCGAGCCCGCGCTGGCGAATCCGCTCGGATTCTTGACCTGTGCCGCACTGAAATTGTCCTGCAGGGCATGGATAGCGCCGCCTCTGGACAGGAGGCAAATCGGTCCCATAGGGTGCGGCTTCAGGGAGGACGCGTGCGCGGGAAAGGCCGGTTGCTCGTTGAAAAAGAATGTCTTCTCGTCGGTCGATCTGCCGCCGCATCTCGACGACCGCGCGCGCTTCGCGCTCTGGCAGGACATCCACGTCGCGGAGATATGGTCGGTCGAATACGCCATCTCCGCGAACGTGCCTTTCCAGGCGGATATCGAAGCCACCGCGATCGGGCCGCTGGTGCTCGGACGGATGGCCGGGACGATCAGGCACGCCAGCCGCAAGACCCGCAACATCGCCGATGACGGCCGCGACGGTTACCTGCTGCTGGTCAACGATGGCGACACAAGCCTGAGCGGCGTGCAGACCGGCCGCGACTACAGCATCGGCAGGGGCGAAGGCGCGCTGGTCTCGGCTTCGGAAGCGCTGGAAATGACCGGCGGCGACCACAATGTCTGGACCAATGTCGTGGTGCCCCGCGAAATCCTGGAAAATGCCTTTGCCCATGTCGAGGATCGCCTGGCGCTGACCATCGGCGCCGACAATGAAGCGCTCGACATGCTCAAGCGCTACTGCGGCTTCCTGGAAGCGGGACCGGCGTTGCTCTCGCCCGATCTCGTCGCCCACGCCACCGAGACGATCGTCGACCTGATCGGGCTGGCGACAGGCGCCAAGGGCGAGATCGCCGAGCTTGCGGGCGTGCGCGGCCTGCGCGCGGCAAGGCTGCGGGCCATCCTGCAGAAGATGCGGGACAACTTCGCCGATCCCGGCATCTCGGCCCAGCACATCGCCCAGCAATTGCGGCTTTCCGCGCGCTACGTCCATGATCTCTTGCAGGAAACGGGCTCCAGTTTCGCCGAGCATATTCTCGAACTGCGCCTGCAGAGAGCCCATCGCATGCTGCGCGACCGGCGCAACGACCGCATGCGGGTCAGCGAGATCGCGCTGTTGAGCGGCTTTTCCGACGTCTCCTATTTCAATCGCTGTTTCCGCCGCCGCTTCGGCTCGACGCCAAGTAGCGCTAGGTAGCGTCTCCGACAGCGATCCCCCGTGGGATACCCGACACATCGATCGAGTGAGGCCGAATGGCCACACGGACGGGGAAAGCACAGCCGCGCTTTCCCCGACAATTCGGGTGCGGCCCAGCCCAAGACGCGGCCGGTGGACAATGCAAAACCGGGTTCTCGACAACAGCTGGATCTCCGGGGGCATCAACGCGGCGGAGAACGACAATTGGGGCAGCAGACAACAATGAAAACTCTTCTTCTTGCTACGGCCATCCTTCTCGCGCCGGTCGGCGCGGCATGTGCGGCGGACATCGGCGAAACCGCGCCGGCCGGTTACGACTGGTCCGGGCTTTATGCCGGCGCCGACGTCGGTTACGCCGCCGGAAAGTCCGGCGGGACACGGCATCTTTTTGGGGGCGGCAAACAGTGAAGACGATCCTTCTGGCAACGATCCTTGCAACGGTGCCAGCCGGCATGGCGTTCGCCGCCGACGCCACTCAAACCTTGCCCGTGGCTGCCAGCTACAGCTGGTCCGGCGGCTATGTCGGCGCGCAGGCCGGATATGCCTGGGGGAACGCCAGGGTCGGGCAGACTTTCGCGCCAGGGGCCTTCGACGATTATGGCTGGGGCTACGGCCCGTCCGGCGGTTTCGGCGGTCTCTATGCCGGCTATGACAAGCAGTTCGACGGCGGCCTGGTCCTCGGCATCGAGGGCGACTACAGCTTTGCCAGCGTCAAGGACACCACACTCTATCGGGCGGCTGGCGTAGACGATCCCGGCTTCGGCGGCGTGCTCGAACTGGAGGCAGTCGGATCGGTTCGCCTGCGGGCCGGCTATGCGATGGATCGCTGGCTTCCCTTCGTCACCGGCGGCCTGGCGATGGCGAAGTACAAGCACACTACGGTCGCCCTTCCAGGCGGAGCCGCTTATGCCGATGTCGAGGACACCGTCAGCGGTTATACGCTGGGCGCGGGTGCCGAATACGCCGTCACCGACAATTGGCTGGTTCGGGGCGAATACCGCTTTGCCGATTTCGGCCGCCACCCCTCGACACGCATCGCGGTTCCCAGCGGGGTTCCCTTGCATGATGAGATCGACCTGAAGACGAACGATATCCGGCTCGGCATCGCCTACAAATTCTGAACAGTGCTTATCTTTCGCCGCTGGCGCAGCGTCGGAAATTCGTATTCGAGGGCTCCAAATGCATCGCTTTTCCATCTGCCTCGCGTCGCTGATCGTCGCGACATCGGCTCGCGCGGCGGATATCCTGCAGCCGCTTGCCACCGAGACGGCGGTGGCGCCGCGTATTTCCGGTTATGGCGAACTCTATCTCGGCGGACTGCGCTTCGTCGGCGACGATTACACGACGCGGGCCGGCGGCGGTGCCCTGCGCGTCAACATCCCGTTTGCACAGCGCTGGAATTTGCAGGGCGACCTGACTTACGACCGCATATGGGGCCACTACGACGCGCTGGATGAAACGCGCGGTGCGATCCATGGCTTCTACCGCGATCCCGACCGTTTTGCCGCCGGCATCTTCGCCGCCTACACATCGGTCGGCGAAAGCGGCGTCACCGTGAACAATTATGCTGTCGGCCCGGAAGCACAACTCTATCTCGGCAACCTGACCCTCTATGGCCAGGCCAGTGTCGGCCAGCTCACCATCAGCGACTTTCACGGCGACCAGTGGGGCGTGCGCGCCGTGGCGCGTTATTTCGTCCGCAAGAACTTTCGCCTCGATGCGGAACTCGACTTCAACCGAACCGACTACGACGGCACCAACGAGGACGTGGTCGGTGCGGCCGTCCAGGCCATGTACCGGTTCGACGAGACGCCCTGGGCGGTGTTCGGACGCTATGAATTCGAACGGAGGAAGTTCGAAACGTCCACCCAGGACCTCAGGGCAAACAAGGTCGTCATCGGCCTGCGCGCCAGCTTCGGCAGCGACTCCCTCTTCGACGAGGACCGCAACGGCGCGACCATGGACACTTACCGGCCCGCTTCGGTGGTCAATACGAAGTGAGCCGGCGGCACGGCTGAAAGCGCGGCCGTGATCGCATCGCAATTGGCTGCATGACTGGAGGCAATCGCGTCCCGCCGCTCACGCTTGGGCGGTGCGTCGCTTCGAAAGCGACTGCCACAACTCGGTTTCCTCGGTGAAGCCACCTTCGAAAGCTTCCATGACTTCGCGCGCCAGCTGGTCTCTCTGATCCTTGTCCTTGAGGGCCAGACGGCGCTCTCGGCACAGCTGGTCGAACACCTTCTGGAGAAGGTCCAGATCGTCGGACGTGAACATGCTGGTGAATTTTGAGAAAGCCATGGCGCTCTCCTCCCTCGTCGGGCGAAAGCACCTGAGTTGACTTTCAAGCGTCCGTTTGCCTGGGTTGGTGCGGACGACAAGGCACACTACACCCGCGGCGGCGGCTTTACGAATCTTTTGTAGTCGTAGAACCAAACCGGCCCAATACCGATCGCTGCCTTGCGTTGCCAGATCGGTGGCTGCGGTGCTAACCGAAAAAGGCGGACGGGAATCGGCGTTGAAGCAATGCGCGCCGCCTTTCTCAACAACATCCCGAACAGAACATCTCTTGCCCACCGTGGAGAAACAATTTTCATGCAAAAATCAACCAAGGCGATCCGGGTCGCCGCGCCGTTGCTTGCGATTTTGGGCATGGTCGCACCATTCATATTACCAATGACTCATATATCTTCGGCGCAGGCTCAGGAGGAATATCTTCCGACCCAGAAGGACTTTGTCGGCAAATGGCAACTCAGCGGCGCCACCACCCGGCCGCCGCGCGACATGAAGGATGCGCCCACGCCGGAACAGGAAGCCGCCGCCAATGAGTTCCAGCAGACGGTGACCGCGTTTTACGACGCGTTCGATTATCTGGAGATCACGGCGGATGGCCGCTACAATTTCCATCAGCCCGGCGACCCGACATCGGGTTCCTGCGTCTGGTGCGGAACCTGGTCCTTCAGCAAGAGTTCGCTATGGCTCGAGCTGGACACGGCGCCCAGGCTCGATATCTACGCCAAGGGCGGCGACATCCAGATGACCTACACCGCCGAACCCGACGAAAAATCGAAATACGCCTGGCTGGTCTTCGGCTGGACGAAGGTTGATTAGACGGCGCCCCGCGACGCCCCCGAGCAAATTCGACGGGGTCCGAGCGGCTTTTCATCCATCTCGTATTCTCGTATACGAGATTGATTGGCTACCCGAGGAATCCGCATGAGTCCACTGCCTGAAGCCGTGCCGTTTTTCAGTCAGTGGGAGACGCCCGACATGACGCTGGCGGTGCTCGCCGATGGCGCTGAGGCCGCGTTGCGGCGGGATCCGCTATGGCAGGGATCGGGTGCCGCCACGCGCGACGAATACGCGGTCTGGGCCGCCAATGTCTGCGGCATGGCGTGTCTCAAGATGATCCTGGCGACGCGTGGCCAGATCGTGCCGACGATCGAACTGGCAAGACGGTGCACCGGATATGGCGGCTATGTCGTCAATGAAGGCTCGATCAAGGGGCTGATCTACGCGCCTTTCGTTGCCTTCGTGAAGCAGGAATTCGGCCTCGAGGCCGAGGTGATGACCAATGTCGCGACGGCGGACATTCCAGCGATCCTCGCCCGGTCGCGCTTCTTCATCGCTTCGGTCAGCAGTTCGATCCGCTGGCCCGAGCGCGAGGCGCCATCGAAGGGCGGACACCTGGTTCTGGTCACCGCCGCGTCGGATGAGGGTTTTCGCTTTCACAACCCATCCGGCCATACCAGCGCCACACAGGCAAACGCAGTGTTGGCGCCAGGCGATTTCGATCGTTTCTTCGCCAATCGCGGCATTGCCGTCGCCATTTGATTTTCGACAGTTGAGGGATTTCGATGACCGGAAAGATCAGGGTTGCCATCCTCTATGGCGGGCGCTCGGCCGAGCACGACGTGTCGCGGCTGTCGGCGGCCAACGTGCTGAAGGCGATCGACCGGACGCGCTACGAGGTGGTGCCGATCGCCATTTCCCGGGAGGGCAGGTGGCTGCTGCAATCCTCGTCCGAGGCTGGCGGCGATGGGGCAGGGGCTCCGGTGTCGGAGGACGGCGTGGAGGTCGCCCTGCTGCCCGGCGGCAAGGGCCGGCTGATCCCGGCGTCGCACGAGGGAATACGGGCTGACCTTACGCCTGTCGATGTCGTCTTTCCCGTGCTGCACGGTCCCTTCGGCGAGGACGGCTCGGTGCAGGGCTATGCGGAAGTCGCCGATGTCGCCTATGTCGGCTGCGGCATTCTGGCTTCCGCCGCCGCCATGGACAAGGACGTCGCCAAGCGGCTCATGCGCGAGGCCGGCCTTGCCGTCGCCCGCTCGGTCACCGTGCACAGAGGCGATGTCGGTTCGTTCCAGGAGATCGCCGGGGCGCTTGGGCTGCCTTTCTTCGCCAAGCCGGCACGCCAGGGCTCGTCCTTCGGGGTGAGCAAGGTGAACGACGGGGATGGCTTTGAAGCGGCCGTCGAAACGGCTTTCCGCTACGACGGCAAGGTGCTGATCGAGGAGTTCGTCGAAGGCCGCGAGATCGAGTGCTCGGTGTTGCAACGGGCAGGCGGCTCGCTCACGGTTTCGCTGCCGGGCGAGATCATCCCGGCCGGCAAGCATGGCTTCTACACCTATGAGGCCAAATATCTCGATGCCGACGGCGCGATGGTCAAAGTGCCCGCCGACGTCCCCGCCGCGATCGCCGACAGAGCGAGGGACATGGCTGGGCAAGCCTTCAAGGCGCTGGGCTGCGAGGCCATGGCGCGCGTCGACTTCTTCCTGCGTGCCGACGGCTCCCTGCTGGTCAACGAGGTCAACACGCTGCCCGGCTTCACCGACATCTCGATGTACGCCAAGGCGCTGGCGGCGATCGGCATCGGCTACGCGGAGGTCATCGACGCGCTGATCGAGCACGCGCTGGCGCGGCACGGCGTGCGCTGATCCGATCCGGGCAGGCAGCCCGTCGGAAGGCCGGTGCGCCCTTTCAGCACGGTCGCCACGCCGGATAAACTGCGCCTTGAACGACGTGTGTTTCACCTCTGGCTAATGTTGTACGCCGGCTCTATATGCCCGATCATGGAGCCGGCAGGAGGGACAGGGAATGGCGGCCAATCGTCGAAACGGGATGGCATCGCCGCCTCATGGATTGGAGGATATTCTTTCGCCCGCCGCCCCACACCCTCGAACGTCATTGCCCAATGTGGCCACCATCGTCACCACGGTGGCGGCGCTCTATTTCGGGCGTGAGGTTTTCCTGCCGATAGCAATCGCGCTGTTGCTGACTTTCGCGCTCGCCCCTCTTGTGTCCGCGCTCAAACGGGCCGGTATTCCCCGGATTGCCGCCGTCATCGTCAGCGTTTTGGGGGCGTTCGCCGCCCTTGCCCTGTTCAGCTTCATTCTCGCCACGCAGGTCAGCGAACTGGCGCAGAACATCCCGGTCTACCAGACCAACATCCTGACCAAGATCCGCTCGCTCAAGGAGACCGGAGTCGGCGGAGGGATCATTGCCAGGTTGGGCAAGGTTGTCGAACGTGTCGGCCAGGAGATCGACAGGCAGGAGACGTCGCCGCCGGCCGCCACCCCGGAAAAGCCGCCGCGTGAGCCGGTGCCGGTCGAGATCGTCTCGCGCGAAAGGCCGCTGGAGGTCCTGCAGAACATAGTCGGGCCGCTGATCAGCCCGCTCGGATCGGCCGGGCTGATCATCGTGGTCGTCATCTTCATGCTGCTCGAGCGAGAGGACTTGCGCGACCGCTTCATCCGGCTTGTCGGTTATGGCGACCTTCACCGCACCACCGAGGCGCTTCAGGATGCCGGCAAGCGTGTTGGCCGGTACCTGCTGATGCAACTGGTCGTCAACATTTTGTACGCGATACCGATAGCGATCGGGTTGTGGATCCTCGGCATTCCAAATGCCTTGCTATGGGGATTGCTCGCGTTAGCCCTGCGGTTTGTTCCTTACATCGGGCCTGCCATAGGCATGCTGCTGCCGCTGTTCCTGGCGCTGGCCGTGGCGCCAGGCTGGTCGCTCGTGCTGTGGACAGCCGCCCTGTTCGTGGTGATGGAACTGGTTACCGGCAATGTCGTCGAACCCTGGCTTTATGGTTCGCGAACCGGGCTGTCATCCCTCGCCATCATCGTAGCGGCCATCTTCTGGACGTGGCTCTGGGGGCCGCTTGGGCTGGTCCTGTCAACACCGCTCACCGTGTGCCTGGTGGTGCTGGGCAGGCACGTGCCGCAGTTCGAGTTCCTCGATGTGCTCTTCGGCAACGAGCCTGTGCTCGAACCCCATGCGCGCCTCTACCAGCGTCTGCTGGCCGGTGATCCGGACGAAGCCACGGACCACGCCGAAGAGATGCTGGAAGAGAAATATCTGGTCGATTTCTACGACAAGGTCGCTATTCCCGCACTTCTGCTGGGTGAGCAGGACCGCGCGCGCGGTGTCATGGGCGATCAGCAAAGGCGGCAGTTGGCGGCCAGTGCGCAGGCGCTGGTGGCAAACCTCGACGAAAGTGCGCAGGAGGAAGCGGATGAGGAGGATGGCACGCTCGTGGCCGCGGAGGCGAGCGACGACGGTGAGACCGCCGGCGAGGAGGAGGCCGACCTGCCCGACGGCACGGATATGTCGGTGCTTTGCGCTGGCGGGCGTGGCGAGCTTGACGACGCCGCAGCAGCCATGCTGGCCCAGGTCCTGGAAGTCCAGGGCACGACGGTCTCGAAGGCAGGCTTTGCAGACATGGAACCGGGAGGTATTCGCCGCCTCGAACTCGACACCGTCGACACGGTCGTGGTTGGCTTCCTGAACCCGGATTCCATCAAGCACGCCCGGTTTCTGGTTCGCCGGCTAAAGCGCACGAAGGCAGCGCTGCGGGTGGGCATCGTGTTCTGGTCGGAGACCGGAAATGAGGACAAGGACGCAGCCGTCAAACTGGCCCAGGACATCAACGCGGATTTCGTGGCGCATGGCATGATGGATGCCGTGGTGGGCGCGCTGTCGAACGAGCCGCCGGTCGCCCTGAAGCTCGTTGCCAAACGCCGCATGCGGCGTCAGCGGGCCACCCCGAGAAAGGCCTCGGCCACCGCTGCGAGCTAGGGCAATTCCCGGAAAAGTGTGTAGGGGTTTCGCGGTCGTTTACATATTTGAAGCAACGTCGCGGGAGGAGGGCGGCTTGGGCTTGTGGGCTGGCCGCATCTTCGCGGTCTGGTGGGGAAGGCGGGAAACAGGTTTGACCGGATTTCCAGCGACCGGTGCCTGAACCTTGCGGCGCCGGAGCCAGTTGGAAGACAGTTCGGCAAGCAGACTGCGCAGGGTCTTCACAACATTCTCCTCCGTCGGGCGATGCAGTAACCTCCAGAGACCGGACTTGTTCCACTGCGCTTGGAGCCGTGGCGGTCCGCAGGCTTTTTTGACTATTGCATCGAGGCTGACCGAGGAAGATCGAACGGCATGACCGCACTCTCCTCGCCATTGTCGACGAGCCCGTTCCCACTCGCAGCCAAGCCGTTGCCCAGAGCGTCGAATTCGATTGCCGCGCCAAGCACCTGGGCAGCGTGCAGGACAAGGTATTCGACATCCTCGAGGGCGACATTCTCGGCCAGGTTTCGCACCCTGATCTGTTCGGCCACCGCGCTGATGTTGACGATGCCTGCCATCTCAAAGGCCCTCTGGACCGCCGAATTGACGTCGTCCAGCAACCGCGAAGAGTATTCGTACCGCATTTAAACCTCCCTTGGAGGGTTGTTTCTATCCATGTCGCAGCATGCGCCAGGTGGACGCGGATGACAAGCGAATTCTCAAAAATATTTGAATAAAATCAATAAGTTAGCATAGTGATGCAAGTGGGGGTCCGACGTCTTATTCTCATCATGGGTTAGATGCGCCGTTCCCCCACTGGCGGCACTTGACGCATTATGAGGCAAACCCTATTTATTAGCTGAACGAGGTAGATACTAACTCGACACATTCTCAGCTCCAGCGAGGAAGCTTAGATGGCTGACCTGGAACGTCCGGAACGGCTGCAGATCATGCTCACCGTTGACGAATTGATGGCCCTGGAAAACTGGCGCTTCGAAAAGCGCATGCCGAGCCGCTCCGCCGCGGTCAGGGAACTATTGCGCCGGGGTCTGGCCTCCGATGGCTTCCTCGCCGCCGGGCAAGGGACCAAATCGCAGGAATTCGGCGTGCTGGCGCCCGAGGTCGATGGCAGAAGGCCAAACGGCGGGACAGCTGAGTAAGCCGGGAGCTGCGGATTCCTTAATTCCGTCAGGGGGGCGATTGCCTCGATTGGTTTGCGGGCTAGTTAGGTGGCCATGACGGAATTCCTGGCGGCGATGAGTGATGTTGAAGACAAGGGACGATTGGGCGCGAGCGCCGATGCGCGGCTGGCGGCGATTGTCGATTCCTCTTTCGATGCGATCATCAGCAAGGATCTGACCAGCGTCATCACAAGCTGGAACCTCGCTGCTGAACGCATGTTCGGCTACAGCCCCGAGGAAGCGGTGGGGCAGTCCATCCTCATGCTGATACCCGATCACCTCAAGGGCGAAGAGACGGAGATCATCAGCCGGGTTCGCAGCGGCGATCGCGTGGCGAGCTATGAGACGACCAGAAGGCGCAAGGATGGCTCGCTCATTGCCGTTTCGCTGACGGTTTCGCCAGTCAGGAACGGCGTAGGCGAGATCATCGGCGCTTCGCAGATCGCCCGCGACATCTCCGCCGCCAAGGAGAGCGAGCGCCGCATCAGGCTGTTGATGCGCGAGGTCAACCATCGCGTCAAGAACCAGTTCGCGGTCATCCTGTCGATGGTCAGGGAGACGAGCAAGCGCTCGAGCGACCCGCAAGAGTTCGAGGAACTGATACGCGCCCGCATCATGGCGCTGTCGCGCTCGCATGATCTGCTCGTCACCTCGGAGTGGGCGGGAGCGAGCCTCTTCGACCTGATCCAGGAGCATCTGAAGCCCTTCGGCCGCGAGGAGCAGATCCTGCTTTCCGGGCCGGTCCTGACGCTGCAGTCGAACGCGGTGCAGAACCTCGGCATGGCTTTCCACGAGCTCGGCACGAACTCGTCCAAATATGGCGCCCTGTCCAGTGATGCCGGCCGGGTCGAGATCACCTGGACGATAGGCTCTAGCGCCTTGGGCGAGCGTGAATTCCAGTTGACCTGGGAGGAGACATCCAAGCCTCGTCCCGGCGACCGGCGCGACGAGACCACGCGCAAGGGGTTCGGCACCGTCGTGCTGCAGCGTGTGGCGCCGCAGTCGCTGGGTGGCTCAGCCGTTCTGGAACGGTCGCCCGGCCATTTGAAATGGCGATTGAGCGCGCCCCTGGCCTCCATCATCGTGGCGCAAGCCGGTACCGAGCCCATCGCCGATGCGGCGGGTTTGGGTATTTAGATTCGAGATTTCAATAGGTTGTCCGTTCGATCCTGAACGAGGAAGCTTGGTTGCCGCCGGGCAGGTGCGCGTAGAAATAGCGGTCATGGTGGGGCGGCGGGGGACCCCGCCGCCCGTTTTACCGGTCACGGATGATGATGGATATGCCTTTCGGCATCGACTTCGCCAACCGTGAAGCTCTGGAAGCCCGGCATGAGCTGCCATATGGCGGCAAGACCGATGACCGTATAGGCGAGGCGGGCCAAGGTGGCTCCACCAAGGGCCGTGCCGATCACGTCATAGCCCGTTACGCCCATGGCCAGCCAGTTGAGACCACCAAGGATGATAAGGGCGAGGGTGACGAGGTTCATGATGCGCATAAACGCCTCCTGATGTTGCCTGAACAAACGCCGGAAGAAAAACGCCTGTGGTTTCAGGAGGTTCCGTCAATCACGGAATTGTGAACGGTGGTAACGAGCGTGAGCGGTGGCTGGGCGCGAAATCAGGCCGGGTTGCGGCGCCTGGAGCCTATTCGACCAGGACGTGCGCCTCGCGCGCGGCCTCGACAAAGGCCTCCCTCGCGATATCCGGGGAAACGTCGCCACTCGTGGCGCGACGGCAGGCGCGTAGCGCCGACTGATGTTTCAGGCTGCCGGCATCGCGCCAATGTGTCGTGAGGAGTTCGATGGCCTGTTGTGTGTTGGACAGGTTGCGGGTGGCTCCGGTGACGCCGACCGAAACCACAACGGGCTTGGAGAACCACGCGGTTTGCATTGGAACCTCGACCATGTTGCGCATGGAACGCGCGTGGCCGCGCGAGGTTTCATATCAGCCGATCACTGTCGCGTGAGGCTCGGCCCGGCATCTCCCGGCAAAACAAGGCCTAGAGGATGTTGGTCGTCACCTCGACGATGATCGCGGCGCCTTCCAGGCCGCCGTTGGGCACATGCACGACACGCGAGACCCGCAAATCCTGCGGGCTTCCGTCGACCGACAGGGAAACACTCTCTCCAATGCGCGGCACGGCCTGGAAGGTGGCGTTGGTGGCGTCCGGCCGGTTGTCGATGGATATGCGGCAATTGACGGTCATGGAATGTCTCCTGTGGCTGGCGGTGCCGGTCGTCAACGCGGGGTCCGTGAAATGGTTTCAGGAGGGCCGGGGCAAACCGAGTGACCTGCCCGATGTCCGCCTGGCGGCCAACGGGCGGTCCGACGGCTTCCAGGCTTCTAGTTGGCTCTCGGAACGAAGTAGTTGGTGGTGACCGCATCGCGGCCCATCCCACGCGTGACTTGAACCGTGGCATAGCCTTCCGGGGGAATCGAGCCGGTCGCCGTCCGGTCGACCTGCTTGCATCGGCCGACCATTTCGCCGCCCGGCCACGGTGCCAATCTGACTGCAAGGGCCGCTTGGCATTCCTCCAGCGAGGAATAGGCAACGGGCTGCGACTCCATGGGCCGGCAGAGCGATGCGTTGCATGAAAGCATGATCATTACCGCCGCGGTTGCCGGATCCATGAAACTCTCCTGTTGGCCGACAACGTGCAACGGGCCGCAAGGTTTCATGCCGGGGATCGAGCACCGTCCCGTGGGCATTCGGCTGCGCTTCTTCCGCAGGTATTCGAAGCCTGCAATCGAAACTGCTTGGCCAGGGAAGCGACCGCGCTTAAAGGCCCGGCCCCGGTCCGCGCCTTTGGGTGGACCAAACGCCGGAACATCAAAGGCCAAACGAGGATATCGTCCAAGCGTTCTGGTACCCGAGGCGCGGCTTGGTATTCGCTGCGTCGGTCTGGGTCGACGTTGCTGTTCCGGTTGCAGTGCAGTCCAATTTTGCCGCCAATGCCGCCTTGATCGATAGACCAGCGCATGTGTTCGCAGCAGTGACTTTTGCCTTCTTTTCGTGCGCCGCAGCGACACTTGAACCGGCGAGGACAAGCGCCAGGCAAACGAGAGCCATTTTCATTAGAGCCACCTATTTTAGTGTAATCTAAATTAAAGTTAACGTAACGTTAACTGGCCGTCAATCGCGACGGGGTCCAGGGCGGAAGTCGCCGTCCTCCTGCCATTCTGAATTGTTCATCCAAGGCCCCAGGCGCCCGCCTGGGGCTGGACTACGGAGGCACGATGACTTGGATTTTCCGGTGCGAGCGGTCCTAGCAGGCAGGGCACCGGCCGATATCCTACCTGTATCCCGATTGGCCGATCGGTAGCGGATCTGAAGCGATCCGGCCTGATTCCGTTCAGAGAGTTCGCTTGCGGTTTTCTGCCTGGTTCCCGTTCATCGACTCGAACCACATCCCCGATCGCATGTCGTCACGGGGGTTTTAAGGACTACCGGCAGCCGGGCCAAGCTGGAGTTCCTCCCGGCGGCTTACGATGCTCAGCACAAATGCCGTTTGCTGGATTATCCCCGCCTCAGCGCGGACACACTCTCAGGTCCAGATACTAGCCTAAGCCGCGAAGCGCTGCAGCGCTCGCTACATTGGAAAGAATTTCACGGGATCGCTCTATAAGCCTACGGTTCCCCTCGATGACTTCCTGAGTTTCCTTGATGCGACGCTCCGTTTCATCCAAGCGGTCAACCAGCTTTTTGGTGTCATCGATGTGTTGCATGACAATGGCCACCTTATCATGATCCGCGTCCTCCCGGCTCAACAACTCGCGCGGGATGGAAGTTGTTCCCTGATTGGCCCATGAGCCGGAGGCTTGCGTGGCGGTTGATCCACGGAGAATGTTTGCGTCAGCCGAGGAGGCGGCGACATGAAGGCCGCGGCAAAGCGATTTTCTTGAGCATGCGTCAGAACGTTGTTGATGGCCACCGGCTCCGCCCTTGCCAAGTCAATCGATAGGAATATATTCCTCGCGCGGCGATTTCTGCAATCTGAGGCCGCACCATGTCCAAAACTATTGCCGATGCCATTCGCAACCGCGAGACGTTCTACGTCACCTGCGGGCATCCGATGTGCAATCATTCCCTCCAGATCGACTTGCAAGCGCTGGGCGCCCGCCTGGGGCTCGACCACGGCGCCATGCATAACGACTTGGTGAAAGTGTTCCGGTGCGATCTGTGCAAGCGTGCAGGCAGGGGTCAGCGGCCGGTGTTCTTCACCTGCATCCCTGATTATGGCGCGATCGATCGGCGGAGGAACAGTAGCAAAGACTGACTGGCGGTCTTGGCCGAGTGCTCCGCTGGCGGGCTACAGTTTTACGCTTCGCGGTTCGTATGATCGGGGGGCCGGGAATGCGGCGGCTCGGCGCCGGAGTTTGGAGGGGAGCGCCGAGCCTAGCCGGCCGGTACCTGTGGGGGGCCACGGGGTCCTGCCGGGCTGGGCCGACTATGCCCCGCCTTCCAATAAGAACGAAGTCATCCGAAAGGAGGTGTCCTTGCGCGACATTGGCCGCGTCATTTCCCGTCCGCAACCAACCCTGCCGCCACCCGTTGACCCTATGCTGGGTAGATCCCTAGCACTTCTGTCTCTTCCCGCCGGTTTCGCCCGGCGGGCTTTTTCATGCCTGGAACATTCTTTGGAGGCGGGCGTTAATGATATCGTGGTCGATTCTTTAGGATGTAGCCACGCCCAGGGCCCGTCGCGGGGGGCCACGCGGCGGGCCTTTCATTTAAGGCACGGAAATTCAATAACGCTGGCCAACGGCTCGTGGCTTGGCTTGAGCCAGAAGAGTTGACGCAAATCGCGTTGGTCGGCCGGCTGGCCGCGGCTTAGTCTCCAGATGGTGACGACGTGGTTTGCCAGGCTTTGTTGCATGAGTATGGAGCCTCGAAAGTTGGAACTATTTTAGCGCACGCTGATTGAATCATCGGCAGCCGGGGTCGACTGCTGACCAACGTCCCTCCAAGACCTTTGGTCGGCCCGCGTCAGAGTTGGGTGGCGCGGGCCATCGCTTTCGGAGGCCGGGGAAGGTTGCGCGAGTCCTGTGCATGCCGAAGACGAAGGCTGGATTCACGGTGCCTTTCCTACCAGCCCTGCCTGCTATACCAGTCATCGATATCCCGACGGGCGCGATCCTTTTCGATGCCGTAGCGCTCCTGGATCTTGCCTTCGAGCTGATCGCGTTTGCCGGCGATGCGATCGAGATCATCGTCGGTGAGTTTTCCCCACTGTTCTTTGACCTTGCCCTTCACTTGCTTCCAGTTTCCCTCGACGCGATTCCAGTCCATGACAACCTCCTTCGTTCGAAAAAGGCGCAACGTCGTCGTGTCGAGGAAGTTCCCAAAAGGCCATCTGTGGCGGCCTTCGGGGGATCGATGCATATTC
The DNA here is from genome assembly GCF_004791165.1 of Mesorhizobium sp. M8A.F.Ca.ET.218.01.1.1. Classification (GTDB taxonomy): domain Bacteria; phylum Pseudomonadota; class Alphaproteobacteria; order Rhizobiales; family Rhizobiaceae; genus Mesorhizobium. The sequence continues at coordinate 232,110 of NZ_SRUZ01000007.1, forward strand.
GACGATACGTCAAAAATTGCATCTAAGTCATTGGTTTTGTTTGGTTCCCGCTCATGGGCTCGAACCACGATTCACGCCTTCAAAGGGCGCTGTCCTACCATTAGACGAAGCGGGAAAGGCGGGACGTTATGGCGTCCTTGCGGCTTGCCGTCAATTCGGACCACCGGCCGTCAATTCGGGAAATCGACGCCCGGGTCCTGGCAGCGATGGACCGGGCAGGTACCGTCGCGGGACGGGATATAGGCCGACATCGGGACGTCAGGCCAGTCGCACTCGTTGCCGAACTGCCTGACATAGCGGTCATAGGTGTTGCGGCCGGTGGTCAGCACCACGGCGCGATGGCTCTGGATCATGGCGCGAATCTCGCCGCAACTCATGGAGCGGCTGTCGGGACGGGCATCGGCCAGGCCGGTCGTCGCGAGCACGGCGCCGATGGCCATCAACAAGGTCAGAACGCGAGCGGACATGAGGGTTCTCTTTGGTTTGACTGAATTGCACATGCGGCCGGTCCGGATTGGCGCTGGAATGGCCGCTTGCATTGTCGCACACAACCGCTTTCGTGTCTGTTGGGTTCCGCGCAACCAAATCGGGCGTCGCGCATTGCTGGGCATGGACGGCAGGAAACCCTACGAAACACCGCAATGGTGGCCCGGAAACGAGGGCCGTGAGGCGATGTGCTGTTCCTTCTGCGGCGGCCGCTACCATCGTTTCGAGGAGTGTCCGCGAAGATCCGATCCTTTCCGGCCTGGTGAACCCGACGGCGACGATACAGCGGAGCAATCAGTCGGCTGATCCGAGGTGACTGGCAGTGGCTAACCGGGGCGGTGGCTAACCGGCACCGGCCTTGACCTCGCCGAAGAAATCGATCAGCGCGCCAGCCGTTTGCCCGGGCATTTCCTCGGGGAAGAAATGCCCGCCTGACATAGCGCGGCCACGCACGTCATCAGCCCAGTTCCGCCATAACGCCAGCGGTCCGCCTTCGCCGGCATACCATTGGGCCAGCGCGCCTTGCCCGCTCCACAGTGCCAGGACCGGGCAGGCGATGCGCCGGCCGGCGGCTTTGTCCGCCCGGTCGTGTTCGCGGTCGAGCGTTGCCGCCGCCCGGTATTCCTCGCAGATCGCGTGGATGTGGGCGGGGTCGCGCAAGGCATCGACATAGGCCCGGCGGATGCCGGCCGGAAAGACATCGGACGACGAACCCCAGCCGCCCAGCGCATTGTCGACGATGGCGTCTGGGGCGCCCGCCAGGATCTTTTCCGGCAAGGGCGCGGGCTGCGCCAGCAGGGACCACGGCCAGTAACCAAGGGCCAGCCGGGCATCGGCCCGGTCCCAGGCATCGGCCGTGGGCACGATGTCGAGCACGGCGAGTTTTTTGATACGGTCGGGATGGTCGAGCGCCAGGCGGTAGGCGACACGCCCGCCGCGATCATGGCCGGCGACCATGAAGCTGGTAAAGCCGAGTTCCGCCATCATCGCCACCATGTCGGATGCCATGGCCCGCTTGGCATAGGGCGCGTGATCGGCGCTCGATGCCGGGCAGGCGCTGCGGCCATAGCCGCGCAGGTCGGCGCAGATGACGGTGAAACGTTCGGCGAGCGCCGGTGCAACATCGCGCCACATCAGATGGGTTTGCGGAAAGCCGTGCAGCAAAAGCACCGCCGGTCCGCCACCGGAGCGGCGCACGAAGATGCTGGCGTCCCCAACGTCGACGTCGATAGGCTGGAAATGCTCGAACATGGCCGGCCTCCGGCACAGGCAACGGATGGAGACCAGAGTTGGTTGCAGCGCGTTTCGTGCAAGCGCCGGCGCTGTCGGCGTCGCCCGCGGCCTTGGCCTCTGGCAGGTGGCAAGGTTCGCCACGCTGATCGTGCTGATCCTGGCAGGGCTTGTGCGCCGGCTCGAACCCAGGGCCGGCCTTGGGGAGGGCGACAAGAAAGCCGCTCCGGCCCCAAAGGGGGCCCCCGCGAACAGGCCTCTTCGCCAACCCTTTTGGGCCAACCTTTTGGGCCGACGGGCGTTGTCCCATGAAGGGAAGGCCGCCGCGGGCGGCTGTTCAACGAAGGAGGCCGAGATGAAACCTCTCGCCATTGCATCATGCGCCGCGATGCTGGCCCTGGCGATGCCGGCCGCGGCACAGACGGCTCAGCAGATACCGAACCAGCAGGGCGACAAATGCCGGGTGCAGACGGATCAAGGCGGCAAGCAGCAGTCCGGCAGCGGCGACCTAAGCGAAAAGCTCAGTGATTGCGGCGGCGTGTTGAAGCCGCCGGCTACCGGCGACCAAGGCATGGCCGCGCCGGCGCCCGATGAAGGCAACACACCGGTAATCAAGCCTGGCGAAGTCCCGCCCCAGCCACCGAAGCAGTAGAGTTGGTTTAGACGACATTGCAGTGCCTGCAGCGGAACCTCGCGAACCAGGAAACGTTTCTATGACAAGACGGACCTGGGAAGGATTGGATCGTGAGAGATATTGCCGGCACCGCCACGTTGCTTGCCTCTATTGCTGTTGTGATCGTCCTGATGCTGATGGCGCCGAAGAGCTTCGGCTTCGAAAGCTCCCACCCGATCGTCAACGGCGATCTGCCCACCCAATGATCGAAAATGGGTCCAAAAAAAGCAGGCGAGTTCGCCTGCTTTTTGTTTGGGCATTGCCTTGGCCTATCGGACCAGAAGGCCGGCGTGATCGCACAGCGCGGTAAAGGCCTCCTGTGCCTGTGCCGCGCCTTCATTGTTGGTTAGCGCCGCCTCGATCTTCTCGCGCGCGGCCTGGTAGAAAGGGCCGCGCTTGGCATGCGGCCAGTCGATGAGGACTTCACTGGCGTCCTGGAGCGTGGCCACCTCACGGATCGTGTCCGATCCATGCGGCTTGACCCGCAGCGGTGTCGACAGCATCAAATCGGCCATTGGTTTTCCCGCTATTGGAGGATGCGCGCTTCACGCGCGGCGTCGATCATCGCCCGCATCGCCTTTTCCGGCGGCGTCCAGCCATCCAGGGCATCGCGGCAGCTGCGCAGTGCCGCCCGGTAGCGCCGGCCCCGGCCGGCCGGCCAGTCACCAAGGCATTCCAGACCTTCCCAGGCGCTGCGCACCACGCGCTCCCGTTCGGGCGCGAATTTCAGGCGGATCGGTCGGGGAAACATCTTGTCGTTCAACGGTCGTCTCCATGAATCGCATGGCGGTCAAAACCGGGGGCGAGCCGACATGCACAGAGGAAGCGCCGGATAACGTGGCCGACAGGGCAGGGTTCCAGGTCCGGACGATCAATTTTCAAGCTTGCGCTCAATCGCTCGCGACGGCGTCCGACAAGGCTCTCGGCGCTGGCAGATCCGCGCCCTCTGCCAGCGGCCGGTCATGCTCGAACTGCTCGGCGTCGGGCAAGGCATGCAGCCAGGTTTCGCGCCGGCCGGTCCACAATTCATATTGCGGTTCAAGGTCCGTCGGCGCGACGTCGAGACTGCCGAGCATCACCTCGGCCTCGTTGTCGTCGACCCAGGCGACGCGGCTGCCGCAGGTCGGGCAAAAGCTGCGTGTGCCGTAGCTTGCCACTTCGCCCGATGTCTCGAAGGCATCGCGCGGCCAGATGGCAAAGGCGGAATAGACCGAACCGCTCGCCTTGCGGCAGTCCTTGCAGTGGCAAAGGCCAACCCGTGACGGCTGGCCGGTGACGACGAAATGCACGCCGCCGCACAGGCAGCTACCGGTCCTGCGTGTTGTCTCGGACATGGTTGCGGCCCTCCGTTTTCGCCACCCTGGCTGTCAGCCATACGGCTGTGCAGCCGATGCTTCGTCAGTTTGGCATGCCACGGGCCGGGCGGGACAGATGCTCGTCTGCCATTTCGTTGGCCAGGATGAGAAACCGGGAAAAAGACATCCTGTTCACCGTACCGCCGGGCCCGGTTGACGCGGCCCGCAGCAATCTTCAACGCCATCCAGGTGAAATGGTTGCCGCCTTGCGGGCCGCGTTCTTCTATCCGCGCGCGGCCATGTGGTTGTCGAGCTTCTTGCGCGAGGGGCCATAGCGCTTGATGATGGTCTGCGCCTCGCTCTGCGGAATGCCGTATTTGCGCGCGAAGGCGGCGACCTCATAGGTCTCCTCGCTCGAGACCAGCTTGCGGTCCTGCTTGGTCTTCGATTTGTCGTCGGGCATGGCTGGCCTCACTTTCTGTAAGCCGCATGGTTGCGCGGACGTCTAGATGTCGCGGTCAGACATAACACGGATCGGTCATGCTGGTTCCATGGCGGATGGCGGCGACCGCCGGGCGCTTGCCGCCGGCCCCGGTTCAGGCCGATGGAAAGGCCGAGTCGGCGCCGTGGCCGTCAGTCGCGCCGCATTCGGCGCAGGGCGCGCTGGCGCCGGGGCAGCCGCGGTAATGCGTGCCGGCGGGACAGCAAAGGCCGTTTGAACTCGTCCAGCGCGGGCACTGGAAAACCTGCCCAGTGCCGCCGCAGCCATCGCACTCCAACACCGGTGACCGGACCAGATAGGACTTCGTTCCCAACCTGACGCTTGCGCCCAAAACTCGACCCACCCCAAAATCACTGCACAGGACACGCCGTGCATTAGCCCCAGCTAACAATATCACGTTGCCGGTTACGGACAAGTTTCAGGATCGTTAATTGTTCATGAATGCCCGGCGCATGTTGTGGGGGCTGACGATCGGCGCCCTGCGCGTGCTCCGAAATCGGAGAGAAAAAAATCGCCGACTCATGAAAAATCGCTGGCCCATGTCGGATCCGCGCGTGGCGGCGCGTCCTTGGGGCTGATGAAGCTGGAGAACAACCATGTCGTCGCAAATCGCACAATCGCCGTGGCAGACCGCGGCCCTCCTCGTTGCCCGGCTGATCTTCGCCGCCGTCTTCCTGATGGCGGTGACCTTCAAATTCATGGGCATGGAGGCCACGGCGGGCTATATCGCGACCGCCGGTTTCCCGTTCCCGCTCTTCCTCGCCTGGTGCGCGGCGATCCTGGAGGTTGCGCTGGTGCTGTGCTTGCTGAGCGGCGCCTTCTTCACGCAGGCCGCCCTGGTCGCCGCCGCCTATGTGCTGTTCCTGGCCTTTGCCTTCCACGGACCCAGCCACTGGTCAGGCAACCAGGCCGAATTCGGCTTCTTCGTCGACCATTTTTCATTCCTGGCCGGCCTGCTGTTCGCGGCGGTCCATGGACCGGGGAGGATTCTGGCGCTGAACCTGGAATGGCCGGGCAGGGCTTAAGTAGCCCGCCCGGCAAGGCGCGAAGAGGACCTTACATCTGGTCGTTGTAGGGCTCCTTCATCTGGCCGACCATGCGGGCCAGCTTCGAGAAGGACGGCATGTCCGCCTCCGGCTGGCACTGGTTGGCGAGTTCCAGCAGCCGGATCGGGAAGTTGACGGCGTCGCGGCTCGACGCCGACATGCCTCCTGATCGCTCCTCGCCGGTTTCGGAGGCCTCGGCCTTGCGCAGCGCAATGTCGATCTCCTCCGCTGTCAGCACGCCCTTCTTGACCAGGACGTGGTTGATCGAGGCGACGGCCATCAGCAGGCCTTCGAGTTGCAGGTTGGCGACGTTCATGGACTGCTCCCTCCATTGATCGCAGTGGAAACGCGTCAGCGGCGTTTCCGATCCCAGGACGCCGGTCGGCCGGACGCGTCTATTCCTGCGTCAGGCGCTCGCCATATTCGCGCCACACCGCCTTGACCTCGAGGCTGCCGAGGCGCGGGATCGAGGGGTCGCCGCAGTCTATGGCGACGGTGCTGATGTCGTAATTGGGGTAAGCGTGGGCGACGAAGCGGATCGCTTCGCCAAGCGAGTGCACCCGGATGATCGGATCCGCCTGGCCCTGGCCAGTGCTGCGCACACCGGAAACCGTGGCCGGAGCGTGCCGCATCCTGAAGACGGATGCCATGGCTGGTCTGTCCATCGTCCTCTCCTAAAAGGCCGTGCGACGGGAATCATTCCATGAGCTGCCGCTGATGATTTCACAGGAGCCGGCTGTTGAAAAGCCTGATGAATGTCAGGGCCGCGGTCATGCCCCCTCCAGCTAAATGTGAATTTTTTCCTAGAAGCTCGTTGATCGGGTGAGGGCAGCCATGCTACATATTTGTCCATGGTGCTGATTTGCGCCAACGACCCGCCGCCGAGGCGGGTTTTGTTTTTTGGCGCCATGCCAGGAACGCCGCTGCGATTGCAAATCTGAATGCTGGCGGGACAGCGCCCCCCTCTGTCCTGCCGGACATCTCCCCCACATGGAGGGAGATCGGCAGCTTTGGCGCTCCGCCACTCCATCAGACGTTGGAAATTGGCGAAAGCCGGCGAGTGCTTAATCTCCCCCCTCGTGGGGGAGATGTCCGGCAGGACAGAGGGGGGCGCCGTAGAGCGCTACTTCCGCAAGATGCGAGAAATCCCATGCCCCGCTATGCCACCATCATCACCGGCGATGACGGCTTTGAAGTCGTCAGCGCCATCGGCGAATTCGAGGGCGCGGCGCCGCGGGCGCGGCTCGGCCGTGTCGAGGCGGTTGCGCCCGGCGTGCTGATCGGGATGGTGCGGGACGCCAGCGGCGGGTTTTGTTTTCCGCCGGCCGGCATCGACAGCCGCGCTGTCGGCCTCGCCATGGCGAAGCTCAAGGCGAGGGCCGGGGCGGCAAAACCTGCCGCAAGGCCGAAGCGTGGCAAGCGGGCCGGGTAGAAGACCGTGCGCTCGAAGAAGGCGGTCCGGCGAAGCAGATCGGAACCGTCCAAAGCGGCGACCGGCGATGCCTTGGGGTAGGCCGATGGCTGACGAAACCGACGTCGCGCCGAAGCGCCGCAAGGCAAGGCCGGCGAGGCGCAAAGCCGCCGCCAGCCCGGCAGCCGCGAAGGCGCCCCGCCCGAAGCGGACGAAGAAGACGCTGGGCGACGATTTTCTCGCCGCCGTGCGGGCCGATTTCCGGGCGCATGGCGCCGGCGTCCTGGCCGAGGTGCGGGCCGACAAGCCCGACCAGTATCTGAAGATCGTGCTTTCGGTGCTGCCCAAGGACATCGATGTCGCCATCAACCAACTGGACACGCTGAGCGATGAGGAAATCCGCAGCCGCATCCGCGCCCTCGAAGCCGTCCTCCGGCCGTTCCTCGACGAACCCTGCGATCCCGGCCCTGCCGATCCCGGCCCCGCTGATGCCGGCGAGCGCGGAATATCTGGCGCTGCTGGCGGAACTTGACCGCCGGCGCCGCGCCAACCAGTTGGCGGCGTACAAACCGTATCAGCGCCAGGCCGAGTTTCACGCGGCCGGCGCGACCAATCGCGAGCGGCTGTTCATGGCCGGCAACCAGCTCGGCAAGACCAGGGCAGGCGGCGCCGAATGGGCCATACACCTCACCGGCCGCTATCCCCAGTGGTGGCAAGGCAAGGTTTTCGACACGCCGGTGCGGCTGTGGGCCGCCGGCGTCACCGGCGAGGGCACGCGCGACAACCCGCAGCGCGTGCTGGTCGGCCCGCCGCAGCAGCAATCCGCTTGGGGCACCGGCATGATCCCGGCCGATGCGATCGCCGACACCATCATGGGACGCGGCGCGCCCGGCGCGCTCGACAGCGTCGTGGTGCGCCATGGCGGCGGCGGCGACGTACAGGCCGGCGAGAGCGTACTGTCGTTCAAGAGCTTCGAAAAGGGCCGCGAGAAATGGCAAGGCGAGACGCTGCACGGCGTCTGGTTCGACGAGGAGCCGCCGCTCGACATCTATTCCGAGGGCCTGACCCGCACCAACGCCACCGGCGGCATCACCATCGTCACCTTCACGCCGCTGCTGGGGATGAGCGATGTCGTGTTGTTGTTCCTGTCGGCGGGGGAGGTGGAGGGGATGGGGAAACCCAACGGAAGATGAATCAGGGGTATTTGCTTCCCGCAAGCTGCCTGGCGCGGCCTTCGGCAGTCGGCGATTTGCGCGTGAGTGGCATACACCTAACCAACGTTTGTCGGGTGCCGCGATCATAGTATTGCACACAGGACTTATTTGGTGTGTCCGGGATGCAAGCATTAACGTTGCTCTTTATCCACTTTCCTCCGCCGCTGAAAGCGATATATGAGGGGTAGTTTTTGCAAGTAGTTTCCTTGCTGGAATAGGGAACATTCGCTTGGCTGGTGCATGCCGATGCACTGGTGGCAATGGCGACAACGATTGCAATCCGGATCATGCCTTCCCCCAAGTCTTGTGTCAGCTTCGCATTGACGAGCCGTTGTATCAATGGCTGAAGCTCTATTGGAGCATGCTTGCATGTCCCGCCACGTTACCTTCATGACCATCGACGATGCCGCGCATTATTCGCCCGGGGAACGCGCGGCGATCGTCGCCGCCTATCCCGAGCATGAGCGCGAGGCCCGTGCCCGGGGCATTCCGGTGCTGGGTTCCGGCCGCATCTTTCCGGTGGCCGAGGCGCTGATCGCCTGCGAGCCGTTTCGCCTGCCGCGCTATTGGCCGCGTATCGGCGCGCTCGATTTCGGCTGGGATCATCCTTCGGCCGCCGTCGAGCTTGCCTGGGATACGGAGGCCGACGTCGTCTATGTCACCAAGGCGGCGCGCGCCTCGCAACAGACGCCGGCGATGCAGGTGCTGACGCTCAAACCCTGGGGCGAATGGCTGCCCTGGGCATGGCCGCGCGACGGCCGCCGCGAAACACTGGAAGGGGCGGGCACAGCACTCGCCAGGCAATATGCCGCGCATGGGCTGAATATGCTGCCCGGCCATGCCCGTTTTCCAGATGGCTCGGTCTCGGTCGAGGCCGGCCTGATGGAGATGCTCGACCGCATGCAGAGCGGCCGCTTCAAGGTGTTCTCGACGCTTTTGCCCTGGTTCGAGGAGTTTCGCTTGTTCCAGCGGCAGGGCTTTCGGATGTACCGCATCGTTCGGGATGCGTTCGGGCCATCGACCGGTTATCCCGAAGGCCTGCTCGTGAACGGCATTCCGTTGTGCGACCAGGTGGTCTTTGAACGGGATCTCGGCGCCGATTGACGATGGCGGATTGCCCGCATGTGTTGCAATGCCATTGGACTAGCGACAGCCATCGCACACAACCAATAGCCCGCTCCGGTTCGCCGGGGCGGGCTATTGGTGTTTCTGGGCCTAACGCGCATCTTCGGATTTTTCATGCATGGCGTGCTCCAAAGCCGGGTTACTTCGGTAGACCTGCCTTAGGCCAGGATGTTGACGGCGCGGGCCGCGACCAGCGCGATCGTCAGCAGCGAGATCATCGCCTCCGCCATCATCAAAAGCTTGGCGCGTCGGGAAAGCGGCAAGGTGTCGGTCGGAGAAAATGCCGTCGCGTTGGTGAAGGCGAGGAAGAAATAATCGACGAAGCCAGGCAGCCAGTCGCGGATTTCGCGATCATTCAGGGTCATTTGCGGAAACAGGAAATCGGCATCGGCGCGTTTGACCAGGCCGCAGGTCGGCGGCCCGCCCCGGTCGGTGCTCCAGAACCACAAGGCAAAGACGATCACGTTGGTGACCCAGATGTTGAGCGCGTCGACCAGCAGCGTCTGGCCGCTGGAGCCGGCATGGCCAGCCAGCAAGGCACGCACCAGGAGCACCAGCGAACCGCAATTCATGACGCTGACGACGCCGGTCATCACCAGGGCCGTCCGGCGGATCATGACGCGAAACCGTCCGACCAGATACCAGTGCTCCTCCTCGACCGCTTTCTGGGTGGCGGCCTGCGTCCAGGCGGTGGCCACGGACAGCGGCGCGAGCAGGGCGGCCTCCAGCGCCGGCGCCAGCCAGCGGGGACCGAATGAAAGATCGTTGATGACCAGAAGCTGCAGGCAGATGATGACGAGGACCGCCGCGCGCGCCAGCCAGAAGTCGAGCGCACGGTGGTGAATGACGGCATGCGGGTGACGCATCGAATATCCGGGATTTTCTAGTGGGATCAGGTGTGCGGGCTGTTCTGCCCGGTAAGGGCAACGGGACGCCGAAGTTCCCGCTCAATCTTGGTCTTGCAATGACCTGCAAGTATACTTTTTTGTAAGCTTTGACGTTGGGGCTGTTCGGCAAACCGGGCAATGTGGTTTAAGCCGCGCATGGCGGGAATTGACGACTCCATCGATCGTTGGGTGCCGGCAGGGCTGCCTGCCGTGGCGCTGGACTCGTCGTCGTTCTGGTCCGCCCTGCTTCGGCACCCCTGGGGTTTGCTGGCACTTTTGTGTCTGGTGCAGACGCTGTGCTGGACCGTGGTGCCAACACTCATCGATCCCGCACCGCCCGGCGATGTCGTGGAAGGCTTCATGTGGGGCCGCGAATGGGTGCTTTTGACCTACAAGCACCCGCAGCTCCCCGGCTGGCTGCTCGAGGCCAGCCATCTCCTGACCGGATCGTTCCGCTGGCCGCAATATCTGCTGGCCCAACTGACGATCTCGGCCACGTTCGTCCTGGTCTATCTGCTGGCCCGCGACATGCTCGGACAACGCCGCGCGCTGGCCGCCGTGCTTTTGATGCCATCGGTCTATTTCTTCGGCTGGCCGACGCCGCAATTCAATCACGACTATGCGCAAATGCCGTTCTGGGCCGCGATCTGCTGGCTGCTGTGGCGCGCCGGCCGCGGTGGCGGGCCAGGCTGGTGGCTGGCGCTCGGACTGGTGTCGGGCGTCGGGCTTTATGCCAAGTTTTCCACCGGCCTGCTGCTTGCCTTCGGCGCTCTCTGGCTGCTGTCCGACGCGCGCGCGCGCAGTCGGCTGGCGACGCCCTGGCCGTGGCTTGGCCTGGCCGTTTGTCTCGCGGTCGCCGCGCCGTTGGCCATCGCACTCTACCGCATCGATTTCCTGCCGTTGACCTATTTCGCCGGCCGCGATGCCTGGGTAACCGAGCACCGTGCGCGCCTCTACTATATCGGTGTCCAGCTAGCCGGGTTTTCCGGCTTCCTCCTGGTGCTGGCGATATCAGGGCTGCTGCGGCGCACGTCGGCTCCGCAGGACCCCGTCGAGCGCGGTAAGCTGGTCTATCTCACCTGGATGGGACTTGGGCCGGCGACGCTGATCATGGTCGCCTCTTTGTTCACCGGCACCGGCGAGGCCTGGGGCGCGCCGATGTACAATCTCGTCGGCGTCGTCGCGCTCGCCTTTCTCGGTCACCGGCTCGGTGCCCCCGAGATGCGAAGGTTGGCGATCTGCGCCTTCATCTGCATCGTGGCCATGTCGGGGGCCTATGCGGCCATCCGCTGGACGGATTGCAATGTGCGCGGGCGGATGGACGCCGTCTGCTGGCCGGCGCGGCCGATCTCGGACGAGGCCGAGGCAATCTGGCACGCGGCGGTGCCGGGCCGGCTCGACATCGTCGGTGGCGACACCAATCTTGCCATGCTGGCGGGCCTCAACGCCTATGACAAGCCGTCGATCTTCACCGATCTCGATATGCGGTTCGCACCCTGGATCACGAGGCAGCGGTTGCGCGACCATGGCATGCTGATGGTTTGGCCGGGTCGTCAAGTGCCGTCGCGGCTGCGGGCATGGTTGGACAACATTCCGGTCAAGACCGTTCTTTTCAACTGGTCGCGCGAGGCACCGCCTGTGGCGATCAGTTTTGCGGCCATTCCACCTGGTATCCGATATCTGCCGGTCGCCGCCAGTAGCCGGACACGGCATCCGCGCAACTGAGGTGCCCCCAGTTCCTTAGGGGGCGAATTTCACCGGTATAGCCGAATGGCCGCTCGTCCGACTGGACGAAGCAGGCGACAATGCCCATTTATGGGACTATCCAAATTTGTTGTCGCGCAATTCCCCGGGGAACGCCGCTACAGGTTTCCCGGAATTGCCTTTTGAGGAGACGTTACATGGCGACTTCGAGCGAACGTGCAGTGCTTGCCGGCGGCTGTTTCTGGGGCATGCAGGATCTGATCCGGCGCATGCCGGGCGTCCTCGCCACGCGTGTCGGCTACAGCGGCGGCGACGTGCCGAATGCCACCTATCGCAATCATGGCACGCATGCCGAAGCCATCGAGATCAGCTTCGATCCGGCGAAAATCAGCTTCCGCCAGCTTCTGGAATTCTTCTTCCAGATCCACGATCCGACGACGCGCAACCGCCAGGGCAACGATGTCGGCATGAGCTATCGCTCGGCAATCTACTACACTAGTGAGGAGCAGAAGCGTGTGGCGGAGGACACCATCGCCGATGTCGATGCCTCTGGCCTGTGGCCCGGCAAGGTTGTCACCGAGCTCGCTCCAGCCGGAGTGTTCTGGGAGGCCGAGCCCGAGCACCAGGATTATCTGGAGAAGTATCCGAACGGCTACACCTGCCATTTCGTCAGGCCAGGTTGGAAACTGCCGGTTCGTGAAAAGGCCGTTTCATAAGGCTCGCGGATCAGTCTTTGCGGCAGTGGGTTTAAGCGCCCGCCGATTGCCGCGAGGCCATATCAATAGCGGCTGTCAGCCCCGCCCGGCGGTTGACAGTCCGCGGCACTGCTGACCAACTGCGCGGGTTGATTGATTTCAGGGGGAGCATGAGGAAACTCTACGAAAAACCTGTGTTGGTGAAGCGGGAAAGGCTCTCAAGTGTCGCCGCGGCAGGACCGCTTTCTCCCAAACCAGGCTGACGGCTCGGCCGGCCTTTTGGTCCTGACCGGACGGGTCCGTGACGGTGCTCGGATTGCCGGGCGATGTCTTGCCCCGCCGGATTTGAAAAGATGATTTCTTTCGAGCCTGTGGCCGGCGCCCGGCAGCTCAATGCAGTTTTCATCCTGGATGTTTCTGCTTACACCGGGCCTCTGCTTTCCGGCTGGATCGAGGCGGGAAACCGTATTGGCGCGATCATCGTGCCTGGCTTTCAGCGCCCATCCAGAGGCTTCAGCATTGGCAATTTTCGACGCCGGCTGAGGCGCCAGCTTCTGCTCAGGCGCTATCTCGGCAACACGCCGGTAAAGTTGATCGAATTCGGCCGGCCTTACGACTGGGATGAGCTTGGCCGGCAATTGCCTGACATCGCCGCGGATGTACTGATCTGCTACGCTTTCCCGACCTTGATCCCACAACAACTGCTCGGCCTCTTTCCCAAGGGCGGGCTTAATTTTCATCCGGCGCTGCTGCCCAACTACCGGGGGCCGCACCCTCTCCATCGCCTGGTCGCGGACGGCCAGCATGCCGTCCATGGCGGCGTGACATTGCACAAGATGTCCGCCAATTTCGATGACGGCGACATCCTCGGACAGGTGCCGTTCTGCGAAGCACACTGGGCAACGCGGCGGGATGTGGCCGACAGCGTGGCGACCGCGATGCGCGCGTTGGTGCGCGAGGTGGCGCCAGCCTATTGCAAGGATTTGGTGTCCGGGACGCGGCAGCCAACCGGTGATTTCGTCTGGGCGCGACTTGAGCGGAACCACATGGCGATTTCATCCGACATGTCGATCGAGCACGTTGCCCGATTGTGGCACGTCCTGGGCGGCAATCCCGGTATCTATCTGGACGTTGCCGGCCGCGAAGTTCGGTTGGCCTTTCAGATCGCGCGACTGGGTCCGCCAACTGGAAAAGGTCCGGTCAGGCGATGGGGGAGGGTGGAGTTCGATCTTGCCAATGGCCGAGTTCGATACCTCACCTATGGCCGCCTGCTCAAACGGCTGATGAAAATGCACACCGCATTCGCACGGCCAAAAGCCGGAAAACCGTGCCCCGAAATAAGAGTGTTTGGCAAAGTGGCCAGCGAATCGGTGCCAGAGGTACCGCCAGCCGGTCGTGGCGTATAGTGAGACCAACGAGCATGGAAAGCGCGGAACTTGCGTCCGCGCTTTCCCTGCTGCGAAAACTACTTACCGCAGTTCTTGTCGGCCACGGTCGGCGCGGTCGCCCTGCCATTGGCATCCGTCTGCGCGCTGGTCGGGCAATTCTGGTCCGCGTTGGAATTCATGTCGCCCGGCGTGATGGTCGGGCTGTTGGTTGCACCCGGATCGAGCCAAATTCCCGGGCGCCGGCACCCGGTTGTGCCTGCGCTGGCGCAATGCTTTGGCGCAGCTTGCTGAAAAAACAGCTTCCCCAACCGATCGAATGGTGCTTTAACGCCGCCATCCACAGGGGTGCTCCGTACGGTCGGGGCTGAGACGGGGGCGGCAAGCCCACAGACCCTAGAAGCTGATCTGGGTAATACCAGCGGAGCGAGGCGGGCGATGTTTTCAGGCGCACAGGTTTCCCTATATCCCATGGCCGACGATTTTGTCGGCGTCATCCTGGGCGCGCTTGGCGCGCTCGATTCGTATCGCGACAAGCTCAGGATCGAGACCGACGACATCTCGACCTTGCTGGTCGGGCCCCCCGAGGTGCTATTCCCGGCGCTGCGCGACCTTTTCGTGGCTGCGTCTGGCAGCGGTAAGCATTGCGTGCTGTCGGCGACCATTTCGCGTGGTTGCCCAGGTGAGCCGGACGATCCGATCTGCCGCTCCGACACGTTTGGCGGACCTGCCGGGCCACTCGGCCCGCGCAAGCAAGCCGCCATTTCCGCCGTCCGCGGCGCGCCCGCCACTGGGCAGCCAGCGGCGGCGCAGTTCTCGCTCTATGTGATGGGCACGGACGACCACATGGACGAGATCTATGGCTGCATCGATTTCCTGAAGCAGTCCGGCGTCTACGATCGCTCCAAGAATTTCTGCACCAAGCTGCGCGGCGATGCCGGCGCGATCTTCTCGGCGCTCGACGAAGCCTTCTGCCGCTTCGGACCAGGCGCCGGCCACGTAACCCTCGACGTCACGGTTTCGGCCAACAGTCCCACTGCCGTCTGAACCGTTCGCGCCGACGCGCGCCGTCAAGGTCATCCTCTCGTGGCTTCATCGTCGTTCAACCCGCGTCAACTCGCGGGCTTCCTCGCCCAGGCGGCGCCGGCCGTGATATCGATCGGCCTGGTGCTCGTGGCGTGGGAACTCTACGCAAACCATTCCGGCATCAAGCCGACGGTTCTGCCGGCACCCTCGCGCGTCTTCGAACAGGCGATGCTCAATCGTGACGCGCTGCTCGACAACGCCATTCCCACCATCCGCGCCACGCTGATCGGTTTTGCCTGTTCGCTCAGCGCCGCCTTCGCGCTGTCGATGCTGGTCGACTTCTTCCAGCCTTTGCGGCGCGCGCTGTTTCCTGTCTTCATAGTCAGCCAGACCTTGCCGCTGGTCGCCATCGCGCCATTGGTGGTGCTGTGGTTCGGTTTCGGGCTGACGCCCAAGATCATGCTGGTGGCACTGGTCACCTTCTTCCCGATGCTGGTGGCCCTGGTGCAGGGCTACGAGGCTACCGAGGTCGAGATCGGGCAGATGCTGCGCGCCATGGGAGCAGGGCGCTGGCGGGTCTTCATCCTGGCACGGTTGCCTTCGGCGCTGCCTTATTTCTTCGCTGGCCTCAGGATCTCCATCACCTATGCCGTCGTCGGCGCCATCTTCGCCGAATATGCGGGCGCGGCCAAAGGGCTGGGCATCTACATGCTCAACGCCAAAAACAATTTCCGTCCCGACCTGGTGCTCGCCGCCGTCGGCGTCAGCGCCGCCCTTACCCTCGTCCTGTTCGGGCTGACGGTGGTGCTGCAACGACTTGCCATGCCCTGGGAAAGAGCCGCTGGCAGGCGAGCCGCCCGAAAAGGCCCGCAAGCATGAGCCGGCTCGAATTGCGGCATATGCGCAAGGCCTTTGGCGGGCTCGAAGTGCTCGCCGACATTTCGCTGCGCGTGGATGCCGGCGAATTCGTCTCGATCCTTGGGCCTTCGGGTGCCGGCAAGTCGACGCTGTTCCAGCTTCTGACCGGCGCCGAGCATGGCGAGGGTGAGATGTTTTTCGACGGCGCGCCGCTCGACGATCATGGCAGGCATTTCGCCTTCATGCCGCAGCGGGACGCGCTGATGCCGTGGCGGCGCATCCTCGATAACACGACGCTCGGGCTCGAGGTGCAGGGCCTCGGCCGCAAGGCGGCGCGGACGCGTGTCGCGCCGCTGTTTGCCGAGTTTGGGCTTGCCGGCTTCGAGCGGCATTTTCCGGCGCAGCTTTCAGGCGGCATGCGGCAGCGCGCGGCGCTGCTGCGTACTGTCGTGCAGGAACGCGACATGTTGCTGCTCGACGAGCCGTTCGGCGCGCTCGATGCACTGACGCGCGCGGCCATGCAGCGCTGGCTCGAACAGATGTGGCGGCACCACCGCTGGACGGCGCTGCTGATCACCCATGACGTGCGCGAAGCCGTGTTCCTCTCCGACCGCATCTATGTGCTGTCCGCGCGACCGGCCCGTGTCGTGCGCGAGATCCAGGTGCCGCTGCCGCGGCCGCGCGATCCGACCAGCGCCGCCACACGGCAGGCCGGGGTCCTCGAGGCCGAGATCCTCGACATTCTGCTCAACCTCCAGCCAACCAAAGGACATGACCATGACTGACTTGACGCGCAGGCAGGCTCTGCTGCTCACCCTTGCCGCTAGCGTACCGCTGGCCACCGGATCGAGCCGCTCCTTCGCGGCAACGCAAAAAGTCACTGTCGCGCTGGACTGGACGGTCAACACCAACCACATCGGGCTGTTCGTCGCGCGCGAAAAGGGTTTTTATCGCGAGGCCGGTCTGGAGGTCGATATCGTGCCTTACAGCGACACCGGCGCCGGCACGCTTGTCGCCAACCGCGTCGCCGATTTCGGCATCAACGGCACCATCAGCCTGTTCACCCAGAAGACCGCCGGCGCCGACTTGAAGGCCGTCTATGCCGTCGTGCAGTCCGAAACTGGTCGGCTGGTGTTCAATGCGGCGCGCAGCGAGATGAAGAGCCCGAAGGATCTGGATGGCCTGACCTATGGCGGTTTCGGCAGCGCCTGGGAAAACGCACTGATCTCGACCATCATCCGGCATGATGGCGGCAAGGGCGATTTCGAGACGGTGACGCTCGGCACTTCCGCCTATGAGGCGCTGGCCAACGGTTCGGTCGACTTCACGCTCGAAGTGTCGACCTGGGAGGGCGTCGAAGCCGAACTCAAGGGCGTCAAGCAACGCAGCTTCGTCTATGCCGACTATGGCGTCCCCGACGAGCACACGACGCTCATCTCTTCGAGCGAAGCGTTTCTCCAGTCAAATCCCCAACTGGCGTCGTCCTTCATCCAGGCAACGCGGCGCGGCTATCAGTTCGCGGTGGATCATCCAGAGGAAGCCGCGACGCTGCTGATCGCCGCCAACAAGGATGCCCTCACCAATCCGGCGTTGATCCAGGCTTCGCTGAAGGCACTGATCGACGGGCACTATCTGCGCGGGCAAGACGGCGCCATCGGCATCATGGATCCCGCCAAGATGGAAGCGATCGGCTCCTATCTCCTCGCCGCCGGTATCCTTCACGATGCCGATGGCAAGATTGTCGCGCAACGTCCGGATTTTGCGGGATATTTCAGCAATGGGTACCTCAAATAGGGCGTCGGTGCAGAGGCCGCGAAAAGTCATATCCCGAGATGCTGGCCGACAAGGATGTCATCAGGTCGAAGCCGGAAAGACCGGGTATGGCCTTGCCGTTCGGCGATTTCGACCCGGTTTAATGCCGATCTGATCTTCTCGATTAACGGCACGGCAATGGTTACGTGCAAAGGTCGCCCCCGAGGGATCATCGGGATGCTTGCCTTGCTCATGTCAAAAAGTGAAGCGCTTTCGCGTGCACCAGACAAAAGGCTTTTGTCGGCGGCGCGCAAGCACGAGATCATGCTCGACTTGCGCGAAGGCTTCTTTCGCGCCTGTGCGCTCCTGTGCGCGGGGCTGTTCGTCTATCGCGGCGTCTATCAGCTTCTCGAGGATCCGACCCGGCTCAACACCGCGCTGGTGGCGATTTCCGAGATACTTACCTTCACCTGGCTGCTTCTGTCGCGGCGTCCGGTCACGCGTGACTGGAATCTGCTTACAGTCATCGTTTCGGTGACAGCCAGTTTTGGCGTTGCGTTGATCAGCCTCAAGCCAGGCATCGCGCTCATTCCTCTCTACGTCGCCGCGCCGTTACAGATCATCGCATTGGTGTTCGTTATCTGGGGCAAGATCTCGCTGGGGCGCTCTTTTGCGATCCTGCCGGCCAATCGCGGTGTGATGACGGGCGGTGCCTATCGGCTGGTGCGGCATCCGATCTATGCCGGCTACCTCGCCGGCCATGTGCTCTACCTCCTGTCGGCCTTTTCCTTCCACAATCTCGCTGTCTATGCGGTCATCACCTACATGCAGCTGTATCGAATCCTGCGCGAGGAGGCCTTGCTGGCCGCCGAGCCGGAGTATCGCGCTTACATGGAACATGTACACTACCGGCTGTTCTACCGGTTATTCTGAAGGCCAGGCGGTGAGGGTTGGCCAACAGGCTCATCAGCGTCCAGTGGTCGGAGCTGCTCCCTAGGCGAGGGCGCTGTAGCTCGGCGCTTCGGTCGGCGGCAGCAACGGCGAATGCCGTGGCCGGCGCCAATATCGGAGATTCGGGCGGCATCAACGCCGGGCTCGGCGCCAATGCTGGTGGAACAGGCGGTATCAACGCGGGGCTTGGCGCCAATGTTGGCGGTACTAGTGGTGTGGTGTCGGTGTCGGCGTCGGCGTGGGCATCGACAACGTAACCAATCCCAGCAACCCGTCGAACGTGGGCATATCGCCCAGCCCTAGCCAGCTCAACGGTCCGCGTGCCGTGGCCCAGATGTCGAGCTCCCAGCTGAGGCGCATGAAGAAGCGCTGCGTCGACGTTCTCGGCAGCGAGGGGACTTATGACCGCGACCTGCGCCAGCTCTGCCTGCTGATCGCACGCCGCTGAGGTTGAAGGAGGCTGCGGAACCAGCCCTGAGGCTTTGACCGCACTCTCCTGGCCCCCGACCGGTCGGAAAGCCCGCCGTCCAGGCGGGCTTTCCGCTTTGCGGGCTGGATGCTCCATAGCCGGGATGGCCCGGCGGAACGCCAGCTCCCCTAAAACGTTCATACCTTACAACATCTGAAATAGCGCGATGTTGAAACGGCGCGAAAGCGCGCATTTAGGAGCTGGGAAAGTCATGGGTCTCGGAACAATACTTATCATCATTCTAATCCTCGCGCTGCTTGGCGGCTTCAGCGGTATCGGTGGTGGTCCGTTCTACGGAACCGGCTATTATGGTGGCGGTGGTCTCGGACTTGTGCTGATCATCATCATCATTCTTGTCGTCCTGGGCCGCATTTAGCAGTTCGATCACGGGAGCAATCGCGATCGCGTGACCGCGCTTACGTTGCCGAGCACCGGATTGTGATGCATCAGGCATTTCGCGGGGTTCAGGTATGGTGATCGCGGTCCACACCTCCCGTGAAAACAAGAGGAGAGGGTCCACCCCTTCATCCTCCCCAAGGCCCGCTCCGGCTTCCCGGAGCGGGCCTTTTTTCGTCAAAGCGGTTCCTCGAAGGGCGGCTCCGGGCGAATTGCGATGAAGCGTCCCTGCGCTGGTGGTTGACAGAATTGGCTTGGCACGGTCATCGAGGACCAGTTCGTCGCCGTGTTCACTGGCCGCTCGGGGAAGCACTGTCCTTCTTCCTGCTCGCCGTCGTGCTGGTCATCCTGGCGGTGGCTTCGCCGCTGCTGCGGAGGGTGGCGTGATGGCGACGACGCGCATCCTCGAATGGCTGGGTCGCCTCTATGTCGGGCTGCTGCTCGCCTTCCTTTATTTGCCTATCATCATGGCGCTGATGTCGTTCAACGTCTCGCCCTTCTATCAGCTGCCGTTCGAATGGACGACCGAGTGGTACGCCTCGCTGTGGCAGAACGACCAGCTGATCGCGGCGACCTGGAACAGCATCGAGATCGCGGTCATCACCACGATCATCTCAACCGTGCTCGGCTCGGCGGCGTCGCTGGCGCTCTTTCGTCATGAGTTTCGTGCCAAGAAATTCCTGCAGGCGCTGCTGTTTCCGCCGATCGCCATTCCTTGGCTGATCACCGGCACGGCGATGCTGATCTTCTTCTTCGGCGTCGGGCGCGGCCTGTTCGCCATCCTGCTCGGCCATGTCGCGCTGGCCAGGGGCAGGCTGGGCCGTGCGGCCCGAGCGCATCCGCATTGCCGCCGATGCCGGCCGGTGGATGCCGCCAATGTCAACATGCTCGAGGGGCAGGTGTCGAAGCGCATCTTCGCCGGCAACAACAGCACCTATTTCGTCGAGCGCGCCGGACAGACGCTGAAGGTCATCGTGCAAAACACCGGTGCCGACAGGCTGGCGGAGGGGCAGGATGTGGTGCTGCGATGGTCGCCGGAGAGCACGGTGTTGATCGGCGGTTAGGATGCAGTCGACGGTTGGGATGGATGGCGTTCCTTGGCGCCCCCTCTGTCCTGCCGGACATCTCGCCCACGAGGGGGGAGATTGACTGTCATCGCTGGTTTCGCAAATCTCTCACGTCGCAAAAAACGAGCGCCAAGGCTGAAGCCGCCGATCTCCCCCCTCGTGGGCGAGATGCCCGGTAGGGCAGAGGGGGGCGCTGTCCCGCCATACGGTCGGGTAGGCCTAGGAGCACATCGATGACGCTTGAACTGGATGCCCGCGACCAATCCATGCTCGGCGGCGAGCACGGCCCGTCCGCTGCGGCGGCCATGAAAATCCTGGCCGCTTTTTCCAACGCGATCGGAGCAAACAGCCTGCTCGACATCACCGGCGCCCATATCGACGGTTGCCTCTATCACGGCAAAGCCGGGCTCGATTTCGTCGAACGGCTGGTCGAGGGCGGCGGTCGTGTTCAAGTGCCGACAACGCTCAATGTCGGCTCGTTCGACCTCATCCATCCCGGCATGGTGAAGATGCCGGCGGCGGAGGAAGCACCGGCGCGGCGGTTGATGCAGGCGCATCTCGAACTTGGCTGCCAGGCGACATTCACCTGCGCACCCTACCAAACGCGGTTCCGACCCAAATTCGGCCAGCAGATCGCCTGGGGGGAATCCAATGCCATTGTCTTCGCCAATTCGGTGATCGGCGCGCGCACCAACCGCTACGGCGATTTCATCGATCTGTGCTGCGCCATGACAGGGCGCGCACCGGCCTGGGGCCTGCATCTCAGCGAAAACCGGCGCGGCCGTGTCCTGTTCGAACTGGACATTGCCGAGCTGGAACCGACTGACAGCCTGTTCGTCGGCGTCGGGCTGATCATCGGGCAAGCCAGCGGCGACCGCGTTCCGGTGATTGCGGGCCTGCCCAGGCCGCGCGACGAGGACCAGTTGAAAGCGCTCGGTGCCGCGGCGGCAACGACAGGCGCGGTGGCGCTGTTCCATGCGGTTGGCATCACGCCGGAGGCCGGAACCGGCGACGAGGCGTTTCAAGGCATGGTGCCCGAGGAGATCGTCCGCGTCAGCCGTGCCGACATCAACCATGCATTGGCTAGGCTGTCGATGGTGCCTGACGGTGCGCCGCTCCGCGCCGTGTCGCTGGGCACGCCGCATTTCTCGCATGAGGAATGGATGCGCCTGCTGCCGCTGCTGCGTGAGGCAGCACCCGGGAAGGGCATCCCGATCTACGTCAACACCGGACGCGCGACGCTGACGCGATTGCAGGAGGAGGGGGCGCTCGACGGCATGGAGGCATTCGGCCTGATCCCGGTTGCTGATACCTGCACCTATGTCACCTCGATCCTCGAACGTCTCGACGGCGTGGTGATGACCAATTCCGGCAAATGGGCGCATTACGCGCCGGGCAATATCGGCGTGACCGTCGCCTTCGCCGAGATGAGGGACTGCATCCGCTCCGCCGCGGTTGGCCACGTCGTGCGGGGTGTGTCGTGACGCGGCGGATTGAAACGGGCGCGGCTGACCGGCTGGGCACTTTCCAACTGACCGGCGCCGCCGAAGGGCAGGCCTTAGTGTTCTCGCAGCCGCTCAGTTTCTGGGGCGGCATCGATGCCGAGACCGGCGACATAACAGATCATTCGCATCCAGGTCTTGGCCAGAATGTCGCCGGCAAGATCCTTGTCATGCCGAGCGGCCGGGGATCGTCATCCTCGTCCTCGGTGCTGGCCGAGGCGATCCGCAGAGGCACGGCGCCGGCGGGTATTCTTCTGGAGCGGCCGGACCCGATCCTGGCGGTGGGCGCGATCGTCGCCGAGTTTCTCTACGACATTCGCATGCCGCTTGTGGTGTGCGATATTTCCGGCATTGGTTCCGGTGGACGGATTTTCATCGGTATTGGTGCGGATGGCGCTGCGGTCGTTCGCAAGGTCTAGGAACATGCGTTCCTAATCAAGCTCAGCGCGCACATCGCGGATGGAAACCGCCGCTGCTTCCCAAGTCTCATTTCTTCCAAGGCAGCCTTCTCTCGAACAAACCTGCCGGCGCGGCGCCGAACATTGGCACGATATTCTAAGCTGCGCGGTTGACCGTGAACGTGCCCTCAGGCGTATAATTCTACTAAATTCATAGACTAACTGCCGGTGCCTGGGCGCTTGCAGCTTGACCTGAGAAAGCCGGCTGAAGGGAGAGCATCGATGCCGAAGACAGAATCCAATCCGATCGAGCTTGGCACCAGGGCCGCCGACTTCCTGTTGCCGGACGCACAGGGCGTGCTGCACCGGCTGGCCGACTTCGATGTCAGGCCGGCCTTGCTCGTTGCCTTCATTTCGAACCGTTGCCCCTTTGTCGTGCTGATCCGCGAACAGTTCGCCGCATTCGCGAGAGACTACGCAGCCAAAGGGTTGCAGGTGGTGGCGATCAACGCCAACGACCATCTGGAGCATCCCGAGGAGACACTGGCGCGGATCGGCGAGGAGTCCGAAAAGGTCGGTTATTCCTTCCCCTATCTGAAGGACGCCTCGCAGCAGGTGGCGAAAGCCTATGGCGCGGCTTGCACGCCCGACTTCTTCCTGTTTGGCGCCGATCGCCGGCTCGCCTATCACGGCCAGTTCGACGACGCGCGGCCAGGCAACGGCAAGCCGGTGACCGGTGCTGATCTGCGCGCGGCTGTCGACACGGTGCTGGAAGGCGGCAGGCCCGCCGCAAGCCAAGTGCCGTCGATCGGCTGCAACATCAAATGGAGCGCCGGCAATGAGCCGGTGTGGTTCTCCGGTGCGGCCCGCGCCGCATAGCGCCGGCCACGTCGCACTCCTTCGCCGAGCATCCATGCCCAAGTCGCAAAAATCAGCTTCCGACAACTTGCATCTCCAGGCCGATGTGCTGGTGCTGGGCGGCGGTCCGTCGGCGGCCTGGGCGGCGGTGGCGGCGGCCGAAAGCGGCGCCAGGGTGGCGCTGGCCGACAAGGGCTATCTCGGTACCAGCGGCGCCACGGCGCCGTCGAACACCGGCACATGGTGCGTGCCGCCGGGCGATAACAGGCATGCCGTGGTGGAGCGGCGCTGGCAGCGAACCGGCGAACTCGCCGACCAGCGGTGGATGCTGCGTTGCGTCGACACCGCCTACCGCAATCTGCTCAGGCTTTCGGAGTGGGGTTATCCCTTCCCAAGCGAGGATGACGGGCGGCTCTACATCGCCAATCTGCGCGGGCCGGACTACATGCGCTTCATGCGCCGCCGCGTGCTGCTGGCCGGCGTAACCGTGCTCGACCATCATCCCGCGCTCGAACTCCTGTCCGACGGCGATGCCATCGTCGGCGCAGGCGGTGTCGCCCGGCAGGCGGGCCATGACTGGCGCGTCGACGCCAAGGCCGTGGTGCTGGCGACCGGCGGCTGTGCGTTCCGCGAGCGCATCCTCGGTGGCACCGGGCTGACCGGGGACGGCTATCTGATGGCGGCGGAAGCGGGCGCCAGCCTTTCCGGCATGGAATTCACTGGCAAGTACACGTTGGCGCCGTACGGTTCCTCGCTGAACAAGGGGTTGCCGTTCCGCTGGGCCTCGTTCCATCGCGAGGATGGCTCGCCGATCCTCGGACCCACGGGCGAGCCGTTGCGGAACGGCATCGGCGACCGCGAGGACGAGGTGGCGCGCGCACTGATCGACGGTCCAGTCTATGCGCGGCTCGACCAGGCCGAACCGGCGTTGCAGGGCTGGCTGCGTCAGGGTCAGCCGAACTGCTTCGTTCCCTATGACCGGGCCGGTATCGATCCGTTCAGCGATCTGTTCCGCATCACGCTGCGTGCCGAAGGCACGGTGCGCGGCACTGGCGGCATCGACATTGTCTCCGACGATTGCGCCACAGGCGTGCCCGGCCTCTATGTCGCCGGTGACGCCGCAGGCCGCGAGATCATGACCGGGGCGGTGTCGGGCGGTGGCGCCGTCAATTCCTCCTGGGCGCTGGCCAGTGGCTGGTGGGCAGGCAAGGGCGCATCGACCCATGCCAAGCGCCGCGCCGGCAAGGCGTTTCGGGGCACCGTGCAACCGCTCGGTCAGGCCGGGCTGCGTCCTGCGGCAACGCCGCGCGCCGATATCGCGGCGGGCGAGGTCATCGAGGCGGTGCGTAACGAAGTGACCCCACTCGACAAGAACTTCTTCCGCAGCGGCGCTGGCCTGGAAAAAAGCAGCGAGCGGCTGGAGAGCGTCTGGCGCGATGTGCGCGACCATCTGCGGGGCGAGGGAGCGGACAAGGTCCGCGCACGCGAGGCGGCATCGATCGCCGCTGCCGGGCGCTGGTCCGTGGCCTCGGCATTGCACCGCACCGAGAGCCGCGGCATGCACCGCCGCACCGATCTGCCGGGCAAGAGCCCAGCCTTGGCGCATCGGCTGATCATCACCGGTGTCGACGCGTTCCGTATCGAAGGGACGCCCGAGCGGCCGGCGGAGCTGGCATCATGATCGAGATCGTCTCGGCCACGCGCTGCGTGGAATGCGACATATGCGTCAAGGTATGCCCGACCAATGTCTTCGACGCGACCGAGCATGGCGCCCCCGTCATCGCACGCCAGGACGACTGCCAGACCTGCTTCCTCTGCGAAATTTATTGCCCGACCGACGCGCTTTACGTGGCCGAGTTCGCCGAAGGGCCGACCGGCATCACTGAGGTGGAGGTCGAGGAACGTCTTCTGTTCGGCAGCTATGCCCGCGCGCTCGGCTGGGCGCGCGGCAAGGCCGGCGGCTCCCAGTTCGACCCGACGCACCGCATCCGCGTGGCGCAATAGGAGGCGAGGGACCATGGACCGCATCGTCGTCAACGACATCAGCAAGACCTTCCAGCTCAAGCCGGGGCAGTTCGTCACTGTCGACGGCGAGGCAAGCGACCGCGTCACCGTCCTCGACGGGGTCGATCTTGCCATCCGCAAGGGTGAGTTCATCACGCTGGTCGGTCCGAGTGGTTCGGGCAAGTCGGTGCTGCTCGACATCATCGGCGGGCTGACGCAGGCGACGGGTGGCGAGGTCCAGCTCGACGGCATGCGGACTACAAAGCCTGATCCGAAGACCGGCTATGTCTTCCAGCAATATGCGCTGTTTCCCTGGCGCACGGCACTGGCAAACATCGAATATGCGCTGGAAGTGCGCGGCGTCGCCAAGGCCGAGCGGACGGCGACGGCCCGGCATTTGTTGTCGCTGTTCGGCCTTGCCGGCTTCGAGGACCGTTTTCCCAATCAGCTGTCCGGCGGCATGCAGCAGCGCGTGGCGATCGCGCGCGCCTTGGCCAGCAATCCGGAAGTGCTGTTGATGGACGAGCCCTTCGCCGCGCTCGACCAGCAGACGCGTGAGCTGCTGCAGGGCGAGCTGTTGCGCATCTGGGGCAAGATCAAGACCACTGTCATCTTCGTCACCCACTCGATCGACGAGGCGATCTTCCTGGCCGACCGCGTGGTGGTGATGACGGCGCGGCCCGGCGCGGTGAAGGAGATCATCGATATCGACCTGCCAAGGCCACGCGACGGCGATATCCGCGCCAGCACCGAATTCAACCTGTATCGCGCCCGCGTCTGGGACGTGCTGCGCGACGAGGTCAACAAGGCGCAGAAGGACTGGACGCTGTCGCCGGCCTTCAGCCATTGAGGAGCTAGACCCATGGCCTATCTGACCGAAAAGCTCGGCCCCGCCATCGGCTTTCGCAGCGCTGCCGGCGAGGCTGCGGTTTCGACGAACGTCCCTGCGATCAAGACGCGCGGTGTCGCCGCAGGTGCCAAGGTTCGCGGGAAGGGAGCGCACGCCGGCACCTTCCTCTATGGCTTGCCGCTGCTCGGCCTGTTTTTTCTCGCCTGGGAGATCGCGCCGCGGCTCGGCTGGCTGAACCGCATCTTCTTCCCGCCATTGAGCGAGGTGCTGATCGCCTGGTGGGCGTTGCTCGCCTCGGGCGTGCTGGTCGAACATATCGGCATCAGCTTGCAGCGCGCCGCGATCGGCTTTGCGCTCGGTGTGGTGGTGGCCATACCGCTCGGCCTCTTGATGGGCCGCTATGCGCTGTTCGAGAAGGTCAGCGATCTTCTGGTGCAGACGCTGCGCAACACCTCGCAATTCGCGCTGCTGCCGGTGTTCATCCTGTTGCTCGGCATTGGCGAGGAATCGAAGGTGGCGATCACCTTCTACTCCTCGGTGTTCTTTCTCCTCGTCAACACTATCAGCGGGGTCAAGTCGGTCGATCCGCTGCTTATCAAGGCGGCACGCTCGATGGGTACGTCCGACTTCGACCTGTTTCGAAAAGTCATCCTGCCGGCGAGCATTCCCTCGATCGTCGCCGGCGCGCGGCTGGCGGTCAAATCCTCGCTGTTCGCGGTCATCGGCGCCGAGATGCTGGCGGCCAAGTCCGGCCTCGGTTTCCTCATCCAGAACTCGCAGCTGATGATGGAAACGGCCGACATGTATGCCGGCATCCTGACGCTCACCGTCATCGGGCTGACCGTCAACTATCTGCTCGTCTGGTTCGAGCGCTGGGCCACGGCCTGGAAGGGGCAGTCCGAGTCTTCGCTCATTTAAGCCATCCATTCATACCAATCAGGAAGGATTTTTCCATGACCAGCATCGCATTCGATGGATTTCGCCGGCTGCTCCTCAAGGGCGCCATTGCCGTCGTCATAGGCCTTGGCGGCATGCCGGCCTTCGCGCAGGACAAGCCCGATGTCATCCGCATCGGCAGCACCGCGCCCGGGCATCTCAAATTCATCCTCGCCCAGAAGGATGGCTGGTGGGAAAAGGAATTCGCCAAGGACGGCATCAAGGTCGAACTGGTGACCTTTAATGGCGGCTCGGAGGCAACGACGGCGCTGGCGACCGGAGCGATCGAGTTCACCTACACCGGCAACAACCCGGCGCTGCGTGTCGCCGCCTCCGGCGCCGACGTCAAGCTGATCGGCCTGTCGAGCTATGTCAGGACAGGCGGCTCCTACATCGTCGTCAAGACCGATTCTCCGCTGAAGACATTGCAGGACCTCAAGGGCAAGAAGGTCGCCTATCTTACCGGCACGGTGCGGCATTCAAATTTCAGCAAGGCGTTGAACAGCGTCGGCCTGACGACGAATGATGTCGAGGGTCTGAACCTGCCTTTCGAGGCATCCGGCCCGGCACTGCTGCGCGGCGACATCGACGCCATCGTCGAGACGGATTCGACGGCGGCCAAGCTGGTCGATACCAGCGAGGCCCGCATCCTCTTCGACACCGGCACGCATCCGGAATGGAACGTGCCCAATGTCATCTCGGTCAACGGCGCCTTCGCGGCGAAATATCCCGATCTGGTCAAGCGCCTGCTGAAGGTCGATATCGAGATTTCGCGCTGGGCCGACGCTCATCCCGATGAGACGATCAAGACCTTCGTGGAGGCGACCAAGTCGTCGGAAAAATCGGTGCGCAAGACTTATGCCGATGGGGCGTTTCACCAGGACCCGAAACTCACCGACGATGCGATCGAGGCCCTGAAGGACGAGGAAAAATTCATGGCCAGCGCCGGGCTTTTGAAAGGCTCGATCGATTACGGCAAATGGATCGACAAGAGCTTTGTCGACGCCGCCGCGGCGGAAGTCGCCGCTGTCCAGTAAGCCGGAGTGATCGGGGCAGCGCGCGTTCGCGGCGCTGTCCCGTTCGTCCGAGGATATCAAATCTCCGGGATGTTCTCCTTGAAGATCACCTGCAGCCTCGGCTGGTGCAATTCATAGGGCAGCCCCCGGACGGCATGGGTCAGGATGTTGAGCGCCTCGCGGGCCTCGACGCGCGGGTTCTGGTCGATGACCGCGTCGAGCGTGCCGTCGAGCAGCAATTCCTTGGTGCCGTCCGTCGCCTCATGGCCGAGGAAAACCATGGATCGCGCACGGCCGCGCTCCTTGAGCGCGCGCGCGATGCCGGTGTTGCCGGCGCCGACATTGTAGATCGCGGCAAGGTCCGGGTGCCGCTCCAGAAGGGCTGACGCCTCCGAATAGGCCTTTTCGCGGTCGTCGAGCATTTCGCGCATCTCGACGATCTGCAGGTTGGGTGACTCTTCCGTCAATATGTGCCGGAATCCCATCTCGCGTTCCTCATGGCCGCGATAGGACAGCGAGCCGGCGAACAGTGCCACCTTGCCGGGGCGTCCAGACCCCATGAAACGGTTGAGGAGATAGCCGGCCAGCCGCCCGGCAGCGCGGTTGTCGATGCCGATATAGGCGACTCTCGGCACATGCAGGATGTCGGAGGCGATGGTCACCACCTTGACGTCGTTGGCCGACAGCGAGCGGATCGCCTCGCGCACCGTCGGATGGTCGAGCGCGATGACGCCGACGCCTTGCGTCTGGCCGCGCAGATCCTGCAGCAAGCGGGCGAGCCGGTCGGGATTGAAGCCCTCTGTGGTGGCGATGTGAACGTCGAGATCGGGGCGGGCCAAGGCCTGCGCCTCGATATGGCGGTGCAGCATCTTGATGAAGGAATTCGTGCCCGCCGGCAGGGCGAAGTCGAGCCGGATGATCTCGCCGGGCAGGGGCCTGGGCGGCGCGCCGTTCGGGCTCTCGGCGATGTAGCCGAGGCGCTGCGCCATCTCGAGCACGACCTCGCGCGTGCGCGGCCGTACACCGGGTCGATTGTTGAGCACACGGTCGACGGTGGCGGCGGAGACGCCGGCTTCCCGGGCTATGTCAGTCAGGGTGGAACGCACCGTCTTTCATCTCCTCAATGCATCAGGATCACGCAATGCGGGCTGCCGGCCCGATGCTGCCAACGCCTCGCTATCCGCGATTCTGATGGGAAATGATGTATCCGGCCTTGGCCGATGCGCAAGCCGCCAGGCTAAATCAAGTCGCCCGGGGCGATCGTGCCGGGAAGGGAAAACACATTTCCCATCAAATCGAGGCATCTGGAGAGGTGTATGAACTCCGGTATGACGCATTCCCCCGCCTCGTTGCGATGTTGTGAGGTATTTTGATCATTTATGATGTTGACAGCCTTCCGATACTGCCGTCAATATCCCTCATGGGCTCGTGGAGGAAACGTTGGCCCTGAGGGAGGAATTCCAATGTCTGATCTGATCCGCATCTCGCGGCGCCGATTGTTGGCGTCCGGAGGAAAGGCCGCGGTGTTCGTCGCCGCGACCGGTATCGCACCGCAATTCATTCGTCCCGGCCGCGCTTTTGCAGCCGATGCACTGGCGCCCGGCATGATCGGCGGGCCGACCGGCTTCGACGGCGCCGAGCGTTATCAATACGGCCCCGACACGCCCGAGGGCCGTGCCGTCGAGGCCGCCAAGGCGCTGAAGGGCGCCGGCAAGGCGCCGGCCAAGATCGTGCTTGGCCTCTCGGACGGCTCAATCGGCCAGCTCACCCAGCCTTTCCCGGCCGGCGCGCCATCGATCAAGGAGCTCTGGGAAAAGGAGACCGGCATCCCGATCGAGATCGTCGGTCTGCCGAATGGCCAGGAATTCACCAAGACCATGCAGGACATCTCCACCAAGGGTGGAGCCTATGACATCTACTCGACCGAGTGGAACCGCCTTGGTGATCTCGCCGAGACCGGCGGCATCGCCAAGCTCGACGACTTCGTCGCCCAGTACAAGCCCGAATGGGACGATCCCAAGACCGGCTATGTCGACGGCGCCAAGGGCGTGTCGCTGCTCAACAAATATCGTGGCTCGAACTACGGCGTGTCGCTGGACGGCGACTTCCAGACCTGGGTCTACCGCACCGACCTGTTCGGCGACGAAGCCGAGAAGAAGGCCTTCAAGGACAAATACGGCTACGATCTGGTGCCGCCGAAAACCTGGAAGCAGCACGGCGATATCGCGGCCTTCTTCCAGCGCCCGGACAAGGGTCTGTTCGGCTCCACCGACCTGCGCAACCAGGGCTGGGGCTACACCAACTGGTACCAGCGCTATGTGTCGATGGCCTCGCCCAACCAGTTCCTGTTCGGCGATGACGGCAAGCCGCTGATCAATTCCGAGCACGGCATCGCGGCCACCAACGAATATGTCGAATCGCTCGCCCATCATTCGCCGGATGCGATCTCGTGGGGCTGGCCGGAGCAGTACGGCAATTTCGCCAAGGGCGGCGCGGCGATGACCTGCGCCTTCTCCAACCTGCCGAAATTCCTCGACAATGCCGGCAACAAGGACTCCAGGGTCACCGGCAAGATCGGCACGATGCTGCCACCCGGCCGCGAGATCGACGGCAAGCTGATCAGCCGCTCTGTGCTCTGGTTCTCGCTGACCGGCATGGTCTCGTCGCAGTCGAAGAACCAGGAGGCCGCCTATCTCCTGCTGCAATGGCTGGGCTCGGCGCGCATCTATGCCTGGATGAGCGCCAACCCCGGCGGCTATCTCGATCCGTTCCGGCTTTCGGATTTCTCCGATCCGCTGGTGCGCCAGACCTATCATGCCTACCACATGGACGTGGTGCGCGAGACGGTCGCCCGAACGGTGCCGACCATCAACTATCCCGGCGCCACCGCCTTCCACAACGCGCTGGACGAAAACCTCATGGCCTCGCTGACCAAGGCCAAGACGTCGGAGCAGGCGATGGCCGACACCGAAACCGAGTGGAAGAAGATCGCCCGGCGCATCGGCGAGGACAAATTGCTCGAAGCCATCAGGACCAACAAGGAGGCCTGGCCGACCGTTCTCGATCCGATCAGCTGATCCGTCTCCCTGGATCAGATCCGGAGGGGGAGGGGCGAAAGCTCTTCCCCTCCGCAACCGACGCCACCAGCAAAAGCAGCCAGATGAAGCGTTCCGTCCCCTTCGAGATATTCCGCTACGCCGCGATCCTGGCGGCGATGGCCGTCACGCTGGTGCCGATCCTGTGGATGGTGTCGATGGCCTTCAAGCCGATCGCCGAATGGTCGGCGACGGGTGCGGACCTGACATGGTGGCCGAAGAACCCGACGCTCAGCAATTTCCAGTTCGTGTTCGGCGAATCCACCAACAATCTGATCGTGGCGCTCGACCGCACCGCGCTAAAGCCGATCCTGTCGTCGCTGCTGTCGGCGGTGTTCGGCACCGCGATCGCCATGTCGGCGGGCACGGCCGCCGCCTATGGCCTGTCGCGCTTCGGCTCGGGGCAGAACCTGCCGCTGGCGCTGATCCAGCTCAGGCTGTTTCCGCCGATGGCCGTCATGATCCCCGTGATGATCATGTGGGCCTTCCTCAATTTCACCGACAGCTGGTGGGGTCTGGCACTGATCTATGGCATCGTCACGCTGCCGTTCGCCTTCTGGCTGATGAAGACCTTCTTCGACGACATGCCGCGCGAGATCGAGGAAGCCGCCTTGGTCGAAGGCTGCTCGCGGCTGCGCGTCTTCACCCGCATCACGTTGCCGATGATGCGCGCGCCGCTGGCGAGTGCGGCCCTCTTCGTCTTCATCCTCAACTGGTCGGACTATCTGATCGCGCTGCTTCTGACGACGCGCGAATGGGTGACGATCCCGGTCTACATGGCCTCGCTGTCGTCGTCGATGACCGGCCAGCTCTATGGCGCCAAGGCAGCACTCGGGCTGATCGCCGCCGTGCCGCCGGTCATCATGGGCATCGCCATCCAGCGCCATCTGGTGCGCGGGCTGACCTTTGGGGCGCTCAAGCAATGAGCGCCTTGACCGCAACGATTTCGGAGGACGAGATGGGCGCCGTGCGCGGCAAGCCAGTCCTGCGCGACGAAGGCACACGGCTGGGCTTTCGCCTGACCTTGCCGGCGCAGATCCTGGTGCTGTTCATCTCGGCCTTTCCGCTGTTGATGCAGCTCTACATCAGCGTCACCGACTGGTCGCCGCTCTCGGGCCTCGGCTGGTGGAACGCCTGGGAGATGTGGAACAGCTTCGCCAACTACACCGACCTCGCCGCCGACGCGCGCTTCTGGAGCGCGCTGAAGCGCACTGCCATCGTCATGATCGTCTGCGTGCCAGCCGAGTTCCTGCTCGGCCTGGCACTTGCGACGCTGTTCGCCGACGATTTTCCCGGCAAGCGCATCTTCTATTCGATCCTCTTGATGCCGATGATGGTGGTGCCGGCGGTGGCCGGCTACATGTTCTTCATGCTGTTCCAGTCGGGCGGCCCGGTGAACGACATCCTGTCGGCAGTCACCGGCACGCAAGTCACCATCGCCTGGCTGTCGGACCCGACGCTGGCGCTGATCGCGGTGATGATCGCCGATATCTGGCAGTGGACGCCGCTGATGTTCCTGATCCTGCTTGCGGGCCTCGTCGGCGTGCCGGAGGACCAGATCAAGGCGGCGACGCTGCTCGGCGCCAATCCCTGGCAGCGCTTCACCACCATCGTGCTGCCGAAGATGAAGACGATCATCATCATCGCGCTGGCGATCCGGGTGATCGAGAACTTCAAGATCTTCGACACGCTCTACATCATGACCGGCGGCGGCCCCGGCGTCGCCACCGAAACCATCTCCGTCTACATCTACAAGGTCACCACGCAGGATCTGATCTGGGGCTATGTCGCGGCGATCGCGCTGGCCATCCTGGTCGTGCTCTCCATCGTCGCCGTGTTCGCCATGAAGCGCATGGCGCGGGCAAGGCAGGTGCCGGCATGAGCACGATCCAACTCAAGCACCTCACCAAGACATTCGGCGACTTCACGGCGCTGAAGACCATGGACCTCGACATATCAGACGGCGAGTTCATGGCGCTGCTCGGGCCGTCCGGCTGCGGCAAGTCGACGACGATGAACATGATCGCCGGCATGGAAGAGCCGACCAGCGGAAAGATCCTGTTCGGCGAGCGCGACATGGCCGGGGTGCCGATGGGGCGGCGCGGCGTCGGCTTCGTCTTCCAGAACTATGCCATCTTCACCCATATGACGGTGCGCCAGAATCTTGCCTACGGGCCGAGGATGCGCGGTGCCGCGAAAGCCGAGATCGACCGGCGCGTCGGCGCCATCGCAGAGCTGTTGCAACTGACGCCGCTGCTCGACCGCAAGGCCGACAGGCTTTCGGTCAATATCCTGCAGCGCGTGGCGATCGGCCGCTCGGCGATCATGGAGCCGGCGATATTCCTGCTCGACGAGCCGCTGTCCAATGTCGACGCGGCCTTCCGCGCGGTCATGCGCACCGAGCTGAAACAGCTGCAGCGCCAGTTCAAGCAAACCATGGTCTACGTCACCCACGACCAGTTGGAAGCGATGACCATGGCCGACCGCATCGCGGTCATGGACCATGGCGTGCTGCAGCAGGTCGGCACGCCGCTGGAGGTCTATAACAATCCGGCCAATGTCTTCGTCGCCCGCTTCATCGGCGCGCCGGGCATGAACCTGCTCAAGGGCAGGCCGGCGGAGAGCGACCGGGGTCTGGTCGTCGATCTCGGACCGCTGGGCATCACGCCGCCATTGCCGGATGAGCTGGCGGCCAGTGTGCGCGGCGCACGCGGCGAGGTGCTTTACGGCTTCCGGCCGGAACAGGTGGCCTTGGCCCAAGACGGGCGCGGGCTTGCCATGCCTGTCACCTTCGTCGAACGCATCGGTGCACGTACCATCGTTCATCTCGGACAGGGCGAGGGCGCCGTGAAAGCGGTGTTCGACAATGATGTCGGGTTGTCGATCGGGCAGGCCGCCGTCGTCGCACCCGCGGCGCCATCGGTGCGCGTCTTCGACGCCGTCAGCGGCCTTGCGATGGGGGCGGGCTGAGCCATGGCCGATATCGTCTTCCGCAATGTCACGAAACGCTACGGCGACACACTCGCCGTCGACGATGCCTCGTTCACCGTCAACGACAACGAGTTCTTTTGCTTCTTCGGGCCGCCGCTGTCGGGCAAGTCGACCATCCTGCGGCTGGTGCTCGGGCTGGAGACGCCGGATGCCGGCGAAATCCTCATCGGTGGCAGGCCGGTCAACACCGTGTCGCCGGCCGAGCGCAACGTGGCGATGGTGTTCCAGAACCTGGCGTTGTTCCCGCATATGAGCGCGCTCGACAATGTCCGCTTTCCGCTGGTCGAGCGGAAGGTCGCCGACGTCGACATCAAGCGGCGCGTCGCCGATGTCGCGGCCAAGCTGCATATCGGTCATATCCTGCACAAGCCGCCGGCACAGCTTTCGGGCGGCGAGCGGCAGCGCGTGGCGATCGCACGGGCGCTGGTGCGCGATCCCAATGCCTACCTGATGGACGATCCGATCTCGGCGCTCGATGCGCGGCTGCGCGAGGAAACGCGCGTTGAGTTGAAGCGCATCCAGCGCGACCTCGGCAAGACGCTGATCTATGTCACCCATGACCAGGAAGAGGCGATGTCGATCGCCGACCGCATCGCCATCCTGGACAATGGCAGGATCAGGCAGATCGGCGCGCCGGCCGAGATCTATGACCGCCCGGTCAGCACCTATGTGGCGCGGCTGCTCGGTTCGCCTGTCATGAACATCCTCAAATCCGTTCGCGGCGAGAGCGGCGTCGAAGCCGCCGAAGGCGCGCTCAGCATCGCCGACCGCGCGGCTCCGGCCGACGCAGTCGAGATCGGACTGAGGCCGGAGGACATCAAGGTCAGCCCCTGGAGCGACAACGAGAAGGCGGGCCGGGGCCGCCCGGCGCGGGTGTTCGAGGTCGAGCCGCTTGGCGGCTACACCGTGGTGACGCTCGCCGCCGGGCAGGCGCGGCTGAAGGCACTGCTGCGCGGCCAGCCCGATATCAGGCCCGATGCGATGGTGGCGATATCCTGCGAGCCGGCACGCGTGCATTATTTCGGACAGGGCGGAGGCGCGTTGGCAAGATGAATGCGGCCGCGAGGACAGAATTTCGGGAGGAAGGCATGACAGGCAAGGGCTTCGAGCCGGATGTGAAGGTCCGCACGAAGGAATACAGGATCGGCTGCGTCGGCGCCGGCATGATCATGGCCGAGTGCCACCTGGCCGCTTACAAGGAGGCGGGGTTCCCGGTGGTGGCGATCGCTTCGCGCACAAAGGCGAATGCGCAAAAGGTCGCCGACCGTTGGAGCATCCCGACCGTCCACGACACGCCTGAACAACTGATCGAGGACGCAAATGTCGAGATCATCGACCTGGCCTTTCCGCCCGACCAGCAGCCGGCGCTGATCCGCCATGCGCTGAAGCAGAAGCATATCAAGGGGATCCTGGCGCAGAAGCCTTTGGCGCTGTCGGTCGAGGAAGCCGTCAAGCTGCGCGACGAGGCTGCGGAGGCTGGCAAGATCCTCTCGGTCAACCAGAACATGCGCTACGACCAGTCGATGCGCGTGTTGAAGCAGATCATCGACAGCGGCGCGCTGGGCGATATCGTCTTCGCGCAGATCGACATGCATGCCATCCCGCATTGGCAGACTTTCCTTCAGGGTTACGACCGGCTGACGCTCGCCAATATGAGCGTGCACCATCTCGACGTGCTGCGCTTCCTGTTCGGTGATCCCGAGGAGATCACCACGCTGACGCGTAAGGATCCGCGCACGAAATTCGATCATTCCGACGGCATCACCGTCTCGACACTGCGTTTCCCCACAGGCGTGCTCGCCGTGTCGCTGGAGGACGTCTGGTCCGGTCCGCGCCAGGAGGGCTATCGCGACGACCAGCACATCAACTGGCGCGTCGACGGCACCAAGGGCGTCGCCAAGGGCATGATCGGCTGGCCGACGGGTGCCGCCTCGACACTCACCTATGCCTCGACCGAGACCACCGGCGGCGAATGGGTGAGCCCAAGCTGGGAGACGATGTGGTTCCCACATGCCTTCATCGGCGTGATGGAGCAGCTGCAGCACGCGGTGAAGACAGGCACGCCGCCGGCGCTGTCGGTCGCCGACAACGTCAAGACCATGGCGCTGGTCGAAGCGGGCTACCGCTCGATCGACGAGGGCCGAACGGTCAAGCTTTCCGAAATCGCCACCTGATCATCGCAACTGAAACGCCAGACAACTGAATCGCTTACAGGGAGGAATTCACATCATGATGCAGGCAGGTATTTTCACGGGCTATTTCCCGTACGGCCTTGAAGAGACGGCGAAGAAGATCCGCGGGCTCGGTTTCAATACGGTGCAGCTCGACCTGCATTTCAGGGATGTCGACCTGTCGGCCGGCCAGATCACCAAGGACAAGGCCAAGAAGGTGCGCGACGTCTTCCGCGACAACAATCTGCCGGTCTGCTGCGTGTCGGGCTACACCAACATCATTCATCCTGACAAAGCCGAGCGTGACAAGCGCGTCGGCTATCTCAAGGAGATTATCCGTAACGCCCGTCATTTCGGCTCGCCTTACGTGATCTCTGAAACCGGCACCTACAACACCGAATCCGACTGGGTGCATCACCCCAAGAACAAGACCGAGGAAGGGTTCGAGGAATGCCGCAAGGTGATCGCCGACCTCGCCCAGACGGCCTATGACCACGGCGCGGTGTTCCTGCTCGAAACCTATGTCAACAACGTCGTCGGCTCGGTCGAGGAGACGGTCAGGATGTTCGCGCAGGTCGATCATCCCGGTCTCGGCCTGCTAATGGATCCGACCAATTATTTCGAGACCCACAACATCGACCGGATGGACCAGATCCTGAACCAGGTGTTCGATACGCTGACCGACAAGATCAAGATCGCGCATGCCAAGGACGTCAAGCGTTCTGGCGACGACAAGTCGGAGAAGCACGCCGATATCGGCGACGCCGATGCGATGGAAAGCCATACGTTCCGCGGCGTCGGCGAGATCGAACTGCCGGCGCCCGGCCTCGGCTCGCTGAACTACGACCTCTATCTCAAGCGGCTGGCGGAAAAGCACCCGAACATCCCGGTGATCATCGAGCATCTGTCGGAGGACGACGTGCCGCGCGCCAAGAAATTCCTCGACGGGAAGTTCCGTGCCAACGGTCTGTGATGGCCCGCCGCGCTGCCGGTGCATGGCGGCGTGGCTCCAAACAAGGGAGGAAAGAATGTTGAAATTCGCTTGGAAACTGGCTGCCGCCGCGACAGTGCTCGCCGGCGTCGCCCTTGGCACGACGGCGCAGGCGCAGGACGGCCAGAAGACCTTCTATCTCTTGTCGCATGGCGGCCCGTCGGATGCGTTCTGGATCGACTGGAACGCCGGCGCGACCAAGGCCTGCGACCAGCTCAAGGTGACCTGCAAGATCTCCTTCAGCGGCGGCGACATGGCGGCACAGAAGGAGGCCTTCAATTCGGCGCTTGCCGCCAAGCCCGACGGCATCGCCACGACATCGGCGCAGCCCGGCCTGTGGACCGAGGAGGTGAAAGCGGCAAAGGCGGCCGGCATCCCGATCGTGTTCTTCAACACCGACGATCCGGCGACCGGACGCCAAGCCTATGTCGGAGCCGACCTCAAGGAAGCCGGCGTGACCTGGGCCAAATACCTCGTCGACCACAAGATGGTGAAGCAGGGCGACAAGGTGTTCCTGCCGGTCGAGGTTCCCGGCGCCAGCTACCAACAGCTCGAGACGGAGGGTATTGCCAGCGTTTTCGATCCGTTGGGGATCAAATATGACGTGGTCGATTGCGGCACCGACCCGGCCGGCATCATCGCCAAGATGACCGACTACATGGTCGCCAACAATCCGCCGGCTATCATTGCGCTCGGCGATTCCGTGGCGGCCAGCGTCAAGCGCGTGTTCGACGGCGCCGGTGTGGCGGCGGGCAAGATCCCCGTCGTCGGCTGGGGCAATTCGAAGGAGACGGCGCAAGCCGTCAAGGACGGCTTCGTCAATGCCGCCGCCTGGCAGTACCCGTCGGCGCAGGGCTTCATGCCGGTGGCGCTGCTCGGGCTCGCTGCCTCGGGCGAACCGATCGGCTACGACATCCATACTTTCGGTCTCTACGACGCCGCCAGCGTCGAGCCGATCCTGAAGCTCTACGACAAGAAATGAGAAGCCGGCGCCCGCCTAAAGCGGCGGGCGTTTTTCCAAGCATGGTCCAAGCAGTCATGACAATTGCCGCAGAAGACGACGCGCCGAGGGCGAAAGGTAGGTCCAGCCTGCTGCGCTCGCCGCAATTCTCCTCCTTCATCATCCTCATCGTGCTGCTGGCGGTGTTCGCTGTCGCCGACGCCAATTTCCTGTCGCCGCTCAACATCTCCAACATGATGGCGTTCCTGCCCGAGCTCGGCATCATCGCGCTTGGCATGACACTGCTTTTGACGGCAGGCGAATTCGACCTTTCCGTTGGCGCGGTGTTCGGGCTGGCGCCTGTGGTGGTGATGCTGCTGGTGCAGAATGGGGGCGTCGATATCGGGGTCGCGCTGCTGGCCGGACTTGTGCTGTGCATCGCGATCGGCGCGATCAACGGACTGATCGTCACCAAGATCGGCATCTCGTCCTTCCTGGTGACATTGTCGATGCTGCTCGTCGTGCGCGGGGCAGCGCTTTACATCACGCAGGGCTTTCCGCTGAAATCCTGGGACCAGCCCGGCTTCTTCGTGACGTTGCTCGCGGGCAGCTTCAACATCGGTTCGTTCCGCTTCTACACCTCGCTGTGGTGGTTCATCGGCCTCTCGCTGTTTGCCATCTACATCCTGCGCTACGCCAAACTCGGCAACTGGATCAGCGCCATCGGTTCCAATCGCAACGCGGCGGTTGCGCGCGGCGTGCCGGCCGATACCGTCAAGATCTGGCTGTTCGTTGCGACCTCGGTACTGGCCGGTCTTGCCGGCATGATCAGCGCCTTCCGCATCTCGGCCGCCTCGCCGGTGGCCGGCACCGGCTACGAGCTGGAAGTGATCGCCATGGTGGTCGTCGGCGGCACGGCGCTGACCGGCGGACGCGGGACGATCCTCGGCACCATCGTCGGCGCGCTGATGCTGCGCGCCATCCGAAACGGCATCGTGCTGATCGGCGTGCCGGGGCTCGCCTACAACATCTTTGTCGGCCTGATCATCCTCGCCATGCTCATCCTGCACGCTTTGCTGCAGAAGAACGCCGCAAGGGGCTGACGATGACGCAAGAAGTACTTCGGCTGCAGAACCTGCAAAAGTCCTTCGGCAGCGTGCGGGCGCTGAAGAACGCCTCGCTGACACTGCGGGAAGGCGAGGTGGTGGCGCTGCTCGGCGACAATGGCGCCGGCAAATCGACGCTGATCAAGGCGATCTCGGGTGTGTTTCCGGTCGATCGCGGCGACATCTATGTGCGCGGCGAGAAGGTCTCGATCCGCTCGACCAGGGATGCGATGGACCTCGGCATCGAGACCATCCACCAGGACACGTCGCTGGCGCCGGACCTCAGCATCGCGCGCAATCTTTTCCTCGGCCGGGAGCCGGTCAATTTCGGTTGGCTCGGCGTGTTCGCGCCGCTCGACCTCGCCAAGCTGCGCAAGGCCGCCTCCGAACTGCTCAAGCGCGTCGGCATCTCGAAAAAGCTCGACGCCGACGCGCTGGTCAGCACACTTTCTGGCGGCGAACGTCAGTCGATCGCGATCTCGCGCGCCATGCAGTTTGCCGCCAAGGTCATCATCCTCGACGAGCCGACCAACAATCTCGGCGTCGAGGAGACCCATGGCGTGCTGCGTTTCGTCAAGGAGGTGCGCGATGCGGGCCATTCGGTGCTGCTCATCACCCACAACATCCACCATGTCTTCCAGGTCGCCGACCGCATCGTCGTGATGCGGCGCGGTGAGATCGTCGCCGAACAGACGGTCGCCGACACCGACCTCTTGACCGTGGAAAGCATCATCACCGGCGCCGACATGTCGGCCTTGCTCAAGGAGGCGAGGGCAAAGTGAAGGGCGTCGCATGGTAGAGCTATACGGCAAGACGCTGTCACGCCGGCAAGTGGCCGAGCGATCCGGCATGCTGTCGCAATTCGCCGGCGTGCGGCTGATGACGCTCGGCGACGGTGTGGAGCGCGGCATCCGTATGCTCGAATTCCGCACCGGCTCGGGCCTGCGCTTCACCGCGCTGGTCGACCGGGCGCTCGACATCGCCGATTGCGACTTCAAGGGCCAGGCGATCGGCTGGCATTCACCGAGCGGCTTTCGCCATCCGGGCCTGCACGAGTATGAAGGGGAAGGGGGGCTGGCCTGGGCGCGCTCTTTCTCCGGCCTGCTCGTCACCTGCGGCCTCGACCATGTTCTGGGCCGTGAGACCGTACCCGCCGACAGCTACAACTACCCCGGCAGGAAGACGGTGCTCCATTCGCTGCATGGCCGTGTCGGCACCATCCCGGCGCGGCTGACCGGCTATGGCGAGCGTTGGGACGGCGACCGTTGCGTGCTGTGGGCCGAAGGCATCGTCCAGCAATCGGCGGTATTCGGCGAGGACCTCCATCTCATCCGCCGCATCGAGGCCGATGTCGGCGGCAACGAGATCCGGCTTTCCGACCATGTCGTCAATCACGGCTTCAACCGCACGCCGCATATGTATTTCTATCATGTCAATATCAGCCATCCCTTGCTGGATGAGGGCTCGCGTTATCTGGCGCCGATCCGCGACGTCGTCTGGGCCGGCCATGCCGGCGAGCGCTACGCGGCGCAGAAGGTCGGCTATCGCACGGCGCCTGCGCCGCAACCGCGCTTCAGCGAACAGGTCTGGCAGCATGAGATGGCTGCCGATGCCAATGGCGAGGTGCCGGTGGCCGTCGTCAACGACCGCATCGGGCTCGGTCTCGAACTGGTGACGCGCAAGGACCAGTTGCCGTGTGCCTACCAGTGGCAGAATTTCCAGGCCGGGCAGTACGCGCTGGGGATGGAGCCTTCGACCCACCATGTGCTGGGCGATCTCGCCGCCCGCGAGCGCGGCGAGATGATCTGGCTGGAGCATGGCGAAAGCCGGGCCTACGACGCGGTGTTCCGGGTTCTCGACGGCGCCGGTGAGATCGCGGCGGCCGAAGCCAGGATCGCGGCTATCGCCCGACAGCCCGAGCAGGATTATCCTGAGCCTTCCGGAAACTTTCCAAGACTGGCCGGCAGGACATGAGCGCGACATTCATCCAAAGCAAGCCCTCCGGCCGGCGGACCGGATTGCCAGCGGTGCGCGACGATTGGAGGTCAGTGTGACGACGATGGCAAAGAAGCGCGACTACAGCCTGGTCGGCGAAAGCACCAGGGCGGCGATCGAGACCGGGCTCGCCTCGGCCGAGTGGTATCACACCGACGTCTCGCGCAAGGCGATGAAGGAACTGATGCAGCGTTCCGACGGTCCGGCGATCCGCGACACGGTGATCTGGATTGTCGCGATCCTGGGTTCGGCCGCCGGCATCGTCTGGTTCTGGGGTTCGTGGTGGGTGGTGCCGTTCCTGTTCGTCTATGGCGTGCTCTACGGCTCGTCGAGCGACTCGCGCTGGCACGAATGCGGCCATGGCACGGCGTTTCGCACGCGCTGGATGAACGATGTCGTCTATCACATCGCCTCGTTCATGCTGATGCGCAATCCCGTGCAATGGCGCTGGAGCCATGCCCGCCACCACACCGACACCATCATCGTCGGCCGCGACGCCGAGATCGCGGTCATGCGGCCGCCCGACCTGTTGAAGGCGGGGCTGGCGTTCACCGGCATTCTCGATTTCCGCTATTCGCTGCCGACGCTGGTGCGACAGGCCTTCGGCAGGCTGTCGGATGAAGAGAAGAGCTATATCCCCGAGATGGAACAGCATAGGGCGGTCGTCGCCGCCCGCTGGCACGTCGCCATCTATGTCGGGACGATCGCGCTTGCCATC
Source organism: Mesorhizobium sp. M8A.F.Ca.ET.218.01.1.1 (assembly GCF_004791165.1). Classification (GTDB taxonomy): domain Bacteria; phylum Pseudomonadota; class Alphaproteobacteria; order Rhizobiales; family Rhizobiaceae; genus Mesorhizobium. The sequence continues at coordinate 273,853 of NZ_SRUZ01000007.1, forward strand.
GCGCTGAGGTCGTGGATACCGCTGGTGCTGATCGGCCTGCCGCGCCTCTACGGCACCTGGCACATGGTGACGACCGGCCTGCTGCAGCATATCGGTCTGGCCGACAATGTCGTCGACCACCGGCTCAACACCCGCACCGTCTACATGAACCCGATCAGCCGGTTCATTTACTGGAACATGAACTACCATGTGGAGCACCACATGTTCCCGATGGTGCCCTATCACGCGCTGCCCAGGCTGCACGAACTGATCAAGCATGATCTGCCCCAGCCGAACCCGTCGATGTGGCATGCCTACCGCGAGGTTTGGCCGGTGCTGCTCCGGCAGCTGAAATACGAGGACTATTACCTCAAGCGCGAACTGCCGCCGACGGCCAGGCCCTATCGCGGCGAGTTCCACGAGGTCGATATGTCGGCGGCGGCCGAATAGCGATCGATAATGTCCGCAGGAGATTGAGATGGCCGAGTGGCTGGAAGCGTGCGCCGTGGACGATGTCGAGGAAGAGGATGTCATCCGCTTCGACCATGGTGGGCGGAGCTTCGCGATCTATCGCTCGCCGGATGACGAGTTCTTCGCTACCGATGGTTTTTGCACGCATGAAAAGGCGCATCTGGCCGACGGGCTTGTCATGGACGACATCATCGAATGTCCCAAGCACAATGGCCGCTTCAACTACAAGACCGGCCAGGCCAAGGGCGCGCCGGTCTGCGTCAACCTCAAGACCTATCCAGTCCGAATCGAAGCTGGCAAGGTGATGATCGAGATCGGCTGACGAGCCGCCATCCAGAAACAGGGACAAGAGTTCAATGAGCCGAAAGAGACCGACCGTCGCCGATCTGCGCGCCATGAAGGGCAGGCGGCAGCTGACCATGCTGCGCGTGCTGACACTGGATGAAGCGGAAGCCGCCGAGCGGGCAGGGGTCGACATCGTCTCGGTGCCGCCCGAACTGGTGCTCAATCCGCAATACCGCGATGCGGCGCCCAGCCTGTTCACCATGCCGGGCGACAATTTCTACGAGATCGGCACATCGGACGATTTCCTGCGTTGGGCTTTTCGGCTCTACAAGGCCGGCGCCGACGCGGTCTATTGCAGCGCCGGCTATGCCACCATCAAGCGGATGGCGGACGATGCCATTCCCGTCATCGGCCATGTCGGCCTCATTCCATCGCGCGCGACCTGGACAGGCGGCTTCAAGGCTGTCGGCAAGTCCGCCGACACGGCCATGCAGGTGTTCGAGGCGGTGAAGCAACTGGAGGCAGTGGGCGCCATCGGCGCCGAAATAGAAGTTGTGCCGGTCGAAGTGGCGAAGGCGATCTCGGAGCGGACGTCGCTGATCATGCTGTCGATGGGCGCGGGCACCGGCTGCGACGCGCAATATCTATTCGCCGACGACATCCTTGGCCAGAACAGAGGCCACATGCCGCGCCACTCCAAGGTCTACCGCAACTTCGCCGCCGAGTATGACCGGCTGCAGGCCGAGCGGGTGGCGGCGTTCTCCGAATATGTCGCCGACGTCAACAGCGGCGCCTATCCCGAGGACAGGCACATCGTGCACATGGACCCGACCGAGCTACGCCTGTTTCTCGACAAGGTCGGCCGGAGCTAGGGCCGGCCGCCACGCATTGCCGGCCAGCGCGGCGTGGAGTGCTTCCGCATCGACGCCGAGCGGCCGGTCCTCCTTCAGGGAAGGGACCAGCGCGCGTATCGCCGTGTGGACGGCTGACGTGCCTGGTGCCAGCGTCAACCCTTCACGCAGGTCGACGGCCTGGGCGGCCGCCATCAGTTCGAAAGCGATCAACCGCCGCCACAGCACGATCATGTCAGCGCATTTCGAAACCGCCAGCGGCGTCTGCGTGGCGTGATCCTCGACGCCTTCCGAGACGGGCAGGAAATCGAGCATCACCGGATTGGCCTTGTGGCGGATGGCGGCCAGGATCGACGTCACCGTCTTCTGCAACGGCACGAAACCGGCCGAGGCGCCGCCGACCGGCGACAGATATTTCGGCAGCCCGTTGCGGCCCGAGCCGGTGAGTTGGATGAAGCGGGCTGCACTGGCGGCCGCGCATTGAGCGATTGCCAGGCTGAGCGCCTCGAAGGCCAGCGCCAGCGAAGCGGTGTGGAAGTTGCCGGTCGACAGCACCAGCCCGTCGTCGCTCAGAACCAGCGGGTTGTCGGCGGCGGCATTGAGTTCGACCTCGACGGCGCGTTCTGCCTGGCCGATCGCCTCGATCAGTGCGCCATGGATCGAGGGCATGCAGCGGATCGACAGCGGGTCCTGTAGGGTGGTGGGCGCCGGCGCTTCGTCGCGGGCGAGAAGATCATGCAGCGCCTTGGCGGCTTCCTGCTGGCCGGCCGCCGGCCGCGCCATGTGCAGGCGCGGGTCGAGGATGGTGCGGTTGGCGCCAAACCCTTCCATGGTCAGCGCGCCGGCCTGCTGTTGCTGGGCAAGAGCCGAAAGCGCGTCCGTGACCACAAGCGCGCCACCGCCAGCGGAGACAGCGGAAGCGTTGATCAGCGACAGCCCATCCTTGGGCGCCAGGCCGATGGGGCCGAGGCGGGCCATCATCAGCGCCTTGACCGCCGGCATGCGCCTTCCCTGATAATCGGCTTCGCCTTCGCCGACCAGCAGGCGGGCGATCGCGGTCATCAGCACGAGGTCGCCGGCGCCGATGGAGCCGAGCGACGGCATCACCGGATGGACGCCGGCGTTGAGGACATCGACCAGGGCAACGAACACGGCGGGCGACAGGCCGGAGCCGCCCGCCGACAGCATTGTCAGGCGGGCGAGCATGGTTGCCCGCACGGTTTCGACCGGCAGGGCCTCGCCAACGGCGCCGCTGCGGCCTTCGAGCAACTGGCGCTGGAAGGCGCTGGCGTCACCCTCGACCGAGGTGCCGAGATTGGCGCCGAGACCGGTGTTCAGGCCGTAGATCTGCTGGCCCGAGGCCGCGGCCTGGTCGAGCACCTTTCGCGCCTTCTCCAGCCCGCCGATGACATCGGCTCCGATTTCCACCTTGCGGGCCTCGCGGGCGACGGCGGCGACATCGCCGACGCTGACGCCGGCTCCGGTGAGGACGAGCGCGCTCATGCGAAGCGCAGCCTCTGGCCAATGCCTTGCGCCTGCGCCTTCGCCAGCATCGCTTTGCCAAGCGCGATGTCGGACAGCGACAGGCCACGATGCCAGAACAGGATGGTTTCGTCGTCGCTCTGCCGTCCCGGCCTCAGGCCGGCGGCGATCTGGCCGAGTTCGGCATGCAGCGTCGTCTCGCTCAGCCGCCCGGTCTCGACATGGGCGCGCAGCGAGCCGAACTTGCCACCCTTGCACTGGCCCCAATCGTCGACGACCATCTTCTGCATGATGTCGGTCAGCGACAGCTCCACCGCGCTCATCGTGCCATAGGGCACGACCAGCGCGCCGGGCTTGATCCATTCTGTCTTCAGCAGTGGTTGCGGCTCGGGCAGGCGGGATGCCTCGACGACAATGTCGGCGCCCTTGACGCAGCTCTCCCAGTCGGCGACCGCTGTGACCGGCTTGCCAAGGTCGGAGGCGAGTTTTGCGGCAAAGCCGTCGCGGCTTTCCGGCCGGCGCGAATGGACGCGGATTTCGTCGAAATCGAAGAGATGGTCGAGCAGGCGCACGTTCCAGTAGGCGGTGCCGCGCGCGCCGATATGGGCGAGCACCTTCGAGTTCTTGCGCGCCAGATGTTTGGCGCCGATGGCGGTGACGGCGCCTGTGCGCATGTCGGTGATGACGGTGGCGTCGAGGATGGCGCGCGGCGTGCCGGTGCGCGGATCGAATAAGTTCAGGATGCCGAATTCCGAAGGCAGGCCGTGAAGGTAGTTGTCGACATAGTCGCCGACGATCTTCACGCCCGCCGTGTCGAGCGGCGCGACGTAGCCACGCAGGACATTGAAATGGCCGTGGAAGGACGGGTCGGGTTCGAGGTGGACACGCGGCTCGATCACCGTCTGGCCCTTGCCTTGTGCGATGAGCCCGGCCTCGACCGCGCCGATGATCTCGGCATCGGTCATGGCAAGGGCTTCGATGTCGAGGGCATTGAGGTAGTCGATATAGATAGGCTTCATGCGTCTGCGTTCCTCGGCCACCCCGCTCATCCATAACAGGCCGCGACGCGACACGAAAGTTTGTTGGCTCTTGTCTGGACGCCGTCGGCCAAATGCTGTTCAAGCGGTCCGTCATGACTGCCATTTCCGAGACCGAAGCTTCAGCCGACCGAGCCGGGAATTCGCGGCGTGTGGCGCTGATCGTCGCCATCGCCTTTTTCATGCAATTGCTGGATTCGACAATCATCTCGACCTCGCTGCCGCAGATGGGGGAATCGTTCGGCGTGCCGGCGGTGGCGATGAGCATCGGCATCACCGTCTACATGCTGACCATGGCGGTGTTCGTGCCGCTGTCGGGCTGGCTCGCCGACCGCTTTGGCGCGCGTAACATCTTCCTCGTCGCCATCGCGCTGTTCACACTGGCTTCGCTTGCCTGCGGCTTTTCGCAGAACCTGACCGGATTCGTCATTGCCCGTGCCGTGCAGGGCCTGGGCAGCGCGCTGATGACGCCGGTCGGCCGCATCCTGGTGCTGCGCAACGCGTCGAAATCCGAATTGCTCAACGCCACGGCTCTGATCACCTGGCCGGCGCTCTTCGCGCCTGTCGTCGGGCCGGTGCTCGGTGGCTTCATCACCACCTATCTGTCCTGGCACTGGAATTTCTTCATCAACATTCCGCTCGGGATGATCGGGCTGGCGCTGGTCGCCCGCTTCATCCCCGGTGACCGTGAAGCCGATCCCAAGCCGCTCGATTGGCCGGGTTTCTTCCTGACGTCGCTGGGGCTCGCCTGCCTGCTCTATGGCCTGGAGCGCATCGCGCATCCGGAGGATGGCGCCTTGCCGACGGTGGGGCTGATCGCGGCGGGGATCGTCGTCGGATGGCTGGCGGTGCGTCATCTCCATCGCGCGCCGCATCCGCTGCTCGACCTGTCGTCGTTCAAGGTGCAGACCTTCGCCATCTCGACGCTTGCCGCCGGCACCATCTTCCGGGTTGCGATCAACGCCACGCCGTTTCTATTGCCGCTGTTGTTCCAGGTCGGCTTCGGCCTCTCGCCCGTCGACGCCGGCATGATGATCCTGGCCTATTTCCTTGGCAATCTCGGCATGAAGACGGTGACGACGCCGATGCTGCGTCGCTTCGGCTTTCGCTCGGTGATGGTCGTCAACGGCATCATCGCGTCGGCATCGATCATGGCTTGCGCGGCGATCTCGCCGCAGACGCCGCAGGCGCTGGTGGTGGCGCTGATGCTGATTGCCGGCCTGTCGCGCTCGATGCAGTTCACCGCGCTCAACACGCTGGCCTTCGCCGATATCGCCGCCGGGCAGCGGAGTTCCGCAGCGACCTTGTCTTCGATGCTGCAGCAGGTGGCGATGCTGTTCGGCGTTGCCGTGGCGGCGGCGATCCTCAACCTGTCGCAGATCGCGAGAGGCCGGCCGGCGCTCGATCTCGTGGATTTTCGAGCAGCCTTCCTGGTGATCGGCGTCATCGGGCTGGTGACGTCGTTTCGTTTCCTGATGTTGCCGAGGACCGCCGGCGCCGAGGTCTCGGGCCATGTTGCCGGGAACTGAAATCGAATTTTCCCGACCATCGCGGGGTTAAATTCCGTCTTCGCCTTTCGCCTTGGTGTGACGCTTTCGCAATGCGCCGAGATGGTGCAAACAATTGCCAAAAGCGTTTAAGTTTCCGGGCATTGCGCCAGATTCGGCAATCAATGCGTCCACTTTGCGAATCTCATCGCAAGCCCACGTTTTGAACGCGGATTCATTTGACGAAGCGACGCTGAGCCGATTAGTTTTCGACCCAGGGGTGGCAGCGCTGCCATCGGGGTGAAAGCAGACAATGAACATGGCCGGCTGGCTGAACTTCAGGAGCCTGAATCAGGAAGGCATTGTCTTTGCCATAGCGGTGGTGCTGTTCGTCGCCGCCGCAATTGGCCTGCCGGGTTTCATAGATCCCAACAATCTCGTCGCCATCGTCCGCTCGGTGTCGGTGCTGGGCATACTGGCGCTCGGCATGGCCGTCGTCATCATCGGCCGCGGCATCGACCTGTCGGCGGTGGCGATCATGGCGATGTCGGTCGCCTGGTACCTGCAATTGCTCAACACCGGAACGCCGGACGGGCTGGCCTTCGCCTATGTGCTGGCCGGCGTGCTCGCCATCGGCCTGCTCAACGGCTTTCTCGTCGCCTATGCCGATGTGCCGGCGATCTTCGTCACGCTGGCGACCGGCTCCTTCGTCTTCGGCTATGTGCGTTCGCAATTGATCACGCAGGACGCGGTGCCGGTGCCTCAGGGCCATTGGGTGGAACTGCTCGGCGGCCTGCGCTTTCTCGACGTTCCGATCGAGGTGTTCGTCTTCGCCGGGCTCGCCTTCCTGTTCTTCCTGTTCCTGCGCTACACCAAATGGGGCCGCTACATCTATTTCGCCGGCGACAATCCGGTGGCGGCGCGCAACATCGGCATTCCTGTGCGGCCGATGCTGGTGCTGCGCTATGTGCTGTCCGCTTTCGTGGCGCTGATCGCAGGCCTTTTGACGGCGGCCAGCCTGCACTCGATCAACACGCGGGTCGTCAACTCGACGCTGCTCTACGACATCGTGCTGGTGGCGGTGATCGGCGGCATCGGATTGTCGGGCGGGCGAGGCGGCGTGCGCAACGTGCTGGTCGGCGCAGCACTGATCGGCATCCTGCTCAACGCCATGACCATCATCGACATTCCGCTGCTCTACCAGAACCTGATCAAGGCGGCGATCCTGCTCGGTGCCATCATCGTCGACGGCATCATCAATCCGCGCGACGAACAGACCGCGCAGCAGGGCGATATTTAGGGCAGATGGGCTAGCCCATCTTGCTCGGGGTACCCGGTGCGATCGGAACGATCGGCCGGCAATGAAAACCGAACCAGAGGATGACACATGAAACTGATCAGAACACTCATGGCGGCTGCCACGGCCCTTGCCGTCACCGCCTTCGTGGCGCCGACCTTCGCCGCTGACGATCCAGGCCCTGCTGCCTATGCACAAGCGCTGAAAGGCAAGCGTGTCATGCTGGTGCCGCTGGCGATGGGCTTCGACCTGGCGCAGGGCTGGGCGCATTACCTGAAGAAGGAGGTCGAGGCCTGGGGCGGCACGTTCGAGACGCGCGATCCGAACTGGGTGGTCGATGCCGGCGCGCAGGCGATCACCGATGCGATCTCTTCGGACACAAGGCCAGATGTGCTGATCATCCATGCACCGGACCTCAACTCCTATTCCAAGCTGATGAAGAAGGCGCAGGCGGCCGGCACCTATGTAATCCTGGTCGACAATCCGGCGAATTTTCCCGCCGACGCCTTTGTCGGCAGCGACTGGGACCGGCTCGGCCAGCTCGAGGCTGAAGCGGCGATCAAGGGTTGCGGCGAGAACTCGTCCAAGAAAATCGGATTGGTGCAGGGCGACCAGGCCAATTCTTCCAGCCTTTACCAGTATGCCGGCATCATGAAGGTGCTGGACAAGCATCCCGACTTCAAGGTCGTGGCAAAGCCCGACTCCAACTGGGATGCCACGACCTCGCGCAACGTCACCACGACCATGCTGCAGCAGAACCCCGACATCTGCTCGATCATCGATTTCTGGGATGGTGACGCGACCGGTGCATCCGCCGCGATCCGCGACGCCAAGCTTGACGGCAAGGTGTTTTTGGTCACCACCGGCGGCGGCGAAAAGGCGGCCGATTGCGACAAGCTGAATGACGGCACCTATGGCGCCGTGGTGATGACCGATCTTGCACGCCAGTCGGGCGACATGAACGCCATCATAAAATTCCTGCTGCAGAGCGGCCAGCCGGCCGGCACCTCGCACACCTACATCTACACGCTGGAGAAGGCGACGACCAAGGCCGACCTCAAGCCCGACAGCTGCTGGGACCTGAAGGCGCTGCAGGCCGAGGCGGCGGCGAAATAGTGTCGCGCGGTTAATGTCAGCGAGGTGGCTTGGGCCATCTCTAATCGCTAGCGGTTTGCGCTGCCCTCACCCTTACCCTCTCCCCGTGAAGAACGGGGAGAGGGGGACGCCGACGTTGGTGCGCTTCCCTTCTCCCCGTCTCTATACGGGGAGAAGGTGCCGGCAGGCGGATGAGGGCAGCGGCGAGATCGAGAATTACCCGAAGCCATGCCTCGGGAACAACCCGGCCCTTTTTCTCATGGAATAGCAGCAGCCGATGACCTTTCGCGAACGCCTTCAGTCCTGGCGCTACAATCTCGTGCCCGACCATCTGGTCGGCGAGATCCTGACCAAGCGCTGGACCGACAACGCCATTCCTTTCCTGGCGCTGGTGGTGACATTGGCGACCTTCGGCTCGATCATTCCGGGCTTCTTCAAGCTCTCCTCGCTGCAGGAATCGACCCGCCAGCTCGGCGAGTTCTCGATGGTCGTCACCGGCATGACCGTGGTGATGCTGGGCGGCGGCATCGATCTCTCGGTCGGTTCGATCTTCGCGCTGTCCTGTTTCTCCGCCGTCTATGTCTTCTTCATCCTGGAACAGTCGATCTGGCTGGCGCTGGCCGCCTCGCTCGCCACCGGCCTCGTGTTCGGCGCGATAAACGGCTACCTCGTCGGCTATCTCCGGCTGCGCGCCTTCCTCACCACGCTGGTGACCTTCATCTTCGGGCGGGCGCTGTTCGACATTCTGGTCATCACCTATGCCGCCGATGTGCAGCTTTCGACCGCTACGTCTGACGTGCTCGATTTCATAGGCGACAGCGCCTTCTGGGGGCTCTCGGTCTCGGTGTGGCTGGCAATCATCCTCGCCATCGTCACCCATATCGCGCTGACGCGCTCGCGGCCCGGCTGGCATGTGCTGGCGGTCGGCGGTTCCCGCCGCTCGGCGCACAATGCCGGCATCCGGGTGCGCCGCACCGTGTTCATGACCTATGTCTTTTCCGGCTTCTGCGCCTCGATCGGCGGCTTTCTCATCGCCTGCCGGTTGAGCGGGGCGGGGCCGGGCACCGGCCTCAACCTGGAGATCATGGCGCTGACCGCTGCGGTGGTCGGCGGCGTCAGCCTCGGCGGCGGGCGCGGTTCGGTGATCAAGGGCCTGATGGGCGCCATCATTGTGCTCACCATGACCAACGGGCTGATCCGGCTCGGCTACGGCACCGGCACCAACCAGATGGTTCTGGGCATCATGCTTGCGGTGGCTGTGACCATCGACATCCGCTGGCTGAAGAACCGCCACAAGGTGCTGAACGAGGTCTATGTCGCGCCGGTCTATCTCAAGATGGGCGAAACACAGTCCGCGGTGCCGGGCTCCGGCACGCCTTACGCGCTCGACAACCGGTTGTCTTCAGCCGACCATATCGGGCTTGGCGAACTGGAGGGGCCTGAAGACGTCATCCTCGACCGCGACGACAATCTCTATTGCGGCACCCGCCATGGCGAGATCGTCCGCTTCTTCGCGCCCGATTATGTCAGGTCGGAAGTGTTCGCCCATATTGGCGGCTTTCCGCTGGGGCTCGCCTTCGACAAATCAGGCAATCTCATCAGCTGCGTTGGCGCGATGGGACTCTATTCCGTGTCGCCTGAGCGCGAGGTGAAGCGTCTGTCGGCCGAGACGTCGCGTTCCTGGACCTCGATCGTCGACGATGCACGGCTGCGCGATCCCAATGATTGCGACATCGCTCCGGACGGGCGCATCTATTTTACGGACTCGACCAAGCGCTACGACGCCCATGACTGGGCGCTGGACTCGATCGAGAACCGCGCCACCGGACGGCTGCTGGTCTACGACCCCAGGGACGGGTCGACCAGGACGCTGCTCGACGGCTATCGCTACACCAATGGTGTGTGCATGGCGCATGACGGCAAGTCGCTGTTCTTCGCCGAAAGCTGGGCCTGCCGCGTGCATCGCTACTGGCTGGAAGGGCCGAAGGCGGGCACCGCCGAATGTGTCATCCGCGACATGCCGGGGTATCCTGACAACATCAACCGGGCCTCGGACGGCAATTACTGGATGGCGTGGCTGGGTATGCGCACGCCGAGCTTCGACCTCTCGCTGCGCCATCCCGACATGCGCAAGCGCATGACGCGCCGGCTGCCGCAGGACGAATGGCTGTTTCCCAACATCAACACCGGCGGCGTGGTGAAATTCAACGAGAAGGGCGGCATCGTCGAGGCGATGGGCGACTTGACGGGCGGCGCGCACCCGATGGTCACCTCGATGCGCGAGCACAAGGGATATCTGTTCGTCGGCGGCATCCTCAACAACCGCATCGGCCGCTACAAGATCAGGGGTGCCGACCCGAACTGGACCAGCCCCGCTTCCTATTGGGGGGCGCAACCATGATCCTCGATCCGATCCTGGATATGTTTCGCGGCAAGGCAGTGACCATCCCGCCGCTCGACGGCGCCTTCCGGCCGAACACGCGGCTCGATGATGCGTCGGCTTTCGCCGAACTGACCGAGCCCGACAATCTGCTGGTTGCCGGTGGCCGGCTGCTCGCCTCAAGCGGCAACGCCGTCCTTGGGATTGCTGTCGGTGTGGAACCCGCCGTGGTCGAGACCTTTCCGTCTCCTGTCACGGCGCTGTCGCTGTCGCCTTCAGGCGAACTCACGGTAGCGCTGGAGAGCGGCAAGCTGTTCATCGCGGCCAGGGAGGTGTCGCTGCCAGCCGGAATCCGTTGCATCACCGCTCTTGCCTATGCCGAGGACGGCGGGCTTTGGCTGGCTAATGGGTCGGCCGAGCACACGCCGTCGCAATGGGCCGCCGATCTGATGAAGAAGGGCGCCTCCGGTTCGCTTTGGAAGCGGGATGCGGCAGGCGGTGAGTTCAGCAAGCTGGCCGGCGACATTGCGTTCCCTTACGGGCTCCATCCCCTCGGTAGGGACGTGCTGGTGAGCGAGAGCTGGCGCCACCAGCTCGTCCGTTTCGATGGCACGACCGGCGATCGCTCGACCGTGCTGACGCATCTGCCCGGTTATCCCGCGCGGCTGTCGCCGGCCGGCGATGGTGGCGCGTGGCTGGCCCTGTTCGCGCCGCGCAACCGGCTGATCGAATTCGTGCTGCAGGAAACGCACTATCGCCAGGACATGATCGGACAGGTGCCGCCGGCCTACTGGATCGCGCCGGCGTTGGCCTCAAACCGCAGCTTCCTCGAGCCGCTGCAATGCGGCGGCATCCGAACCATGGGCATCCACAAGCCGTGGTCGCCGAGCCGCTCCTACGGGCTGGTGGTCAGGCTCGATCAAAACATGCAGCCGCAGTTCAGCCTGCACAGCCGCGCCAACGGCACGCGCCACGGCATCTGCAGCGTGGCGGAAAGGGACGGCGGGCTGTTGATCGCCTCGAAGGGCGGCGACTGCGTGCTGGCCGTCGACCTTGCCTCGGGAGGTTTCTGATGCAACCGATAGTTCGCCTCGAGAACGTCACCAAGAATTACCGCGGCGTGCCCGCGGTGAAGAACGTCACCTTCGAGCTACGCAAGGGCGAAATCCATGCGCTGCTCGGCGAGAACGGTGCCGGCAAGTCGACGCTGACCAAGATCATCGCCGGAGTGGTCGATGCCACCTCGGGCAAGATGTTCCATAAGGGCCAGGAGATCGCCTACGCCTCACCGCATGCCGCGCTCGAAGCGGGCATTGCCATGGTGTTCCAGGAGACCAGCCTGGTGCCGTCGATGACGGTGGCGCAGAACCTCTATCTCGGTACTGAAAAATTCCTCAACCGGCTGCGCGGCACGTATATTTCAGCACAGCAGTTCCTGCAGTCGCTGAATTTTCCGGTCGATCCGAACGCCATGGTGGCGACGCTGGGCGCCGCCAAGCGGCAGATGGTCGAGATCGCGCGCGCCGTGCACCACAATGCCGAGATCATCATCTTCGACGAACCGACAGCGACGCTGACGCCGGAGGAGAAGCGGCATTTCTTCGCACTGATCCGGCGGCTGAAGGCGAACGGTGTCTCGATCGTCTTCATCAGCCACGCGCTGGAAGAGGCATTGATGATTGCCGACCGCATCACCATCCTGCGCGACGGCGAGCTGGTCATCACCGACGACACGTCGGCCTTCGACCGCGACAAGATCGTCGCCGCCATGGTCGGGCGCACGCTGTCGGGCCAGATCTACCGCCAGCGCGATGAGGCCAGGCTGCGCAAGGCCGGCAAGAAAGTGCTGTCGGTGCAGGACATTTCGATGAGCAACGTCGTGCGCAACAATTCCTTCTCGATCTTCGAGGGCCAGATCACCGGCGTGTTCGGCCTGATCGGCTCGGGCCGCACCGAGACGTTCAAGATCGTGTCGGGCATCTACAAGCGCGATTTTTTGCGCGGCGGTGCGATCGAACTGGACGACAGGCCGGTGCGCTATCTCGTGCCGAGCCAAGCGGTGGCCGACGGCATTGTCTATGTCACCGAGGACCGCAAGAGCGAAGGCATCTTCGAGACGATGGGCATCGCCGAGAACCTGTTCGGCGGGCTGCTGGCGGCGGGCCGCGAACAGGCCTGGGTGATCAACCAGCAGGAGTTGCGGCAGCTTTCGGCGGAATGGACCAAGACGCTGAACATCAAGGCGATCAACGACAATGCGCGCGTCGTCGAACTGTCCGGCGGCAACCAGCAGAAGGTGGTGATCGGCAAGGGGCTGGTGCAGAAGCCGCGCATCGTCATCTTCGACGAACCGACGCGCGGCGTCGACGTCGGCGCGATCGCCGAGATCCACCAGATCATCAACCGGCTGGTGGATGAGGGGCTGGCGGTGGTCGTCATCTCGTCCTACCTGCCTGAGATCATGAACCTGTCGGATCGCATTTTGGTTTGCCGGCAAGGGCGCATCGTCGAGGAGTTTTCACCGGCGGAGGCGACGGAGGAGAGGATCATGTACGCGGCGGTGCATTAGGTGGCGAGACAAGGTGGATGATCGCACCATTGGATCGAACACCGGAGGCTAGTCGAGGCATCCGTCATTTCGTCATCCACGGGCGGAGCAAGGAGCGTAGCGACGCGGCGCAGACCCGAGGATCCATGCCGAGACTCAGAAGCGCTGCTATGGTGCAGGATTTGGCTCCGCTGCACTCTACGGTGAAAGTCGCGGCATGGATCCCAGGGTCTCCGCGACGGCGCTTCGCGCCTGCTTCGCCCAGGGATGACGAAGTTTAAGTGCTTCGGCCAACCTTCAAGGCGCCACGCCATTGAGCGCCAAAAACCGAGTCAAAAAAGTTGGTTAGCCGCCGCATTTGCTCGAAACTTGTTTCAACGACCTTATTCATCCAAACGAAAGGACCCGATCATGGCCACCACAAAGCTCCTCAGCGATGCCGAGGTCGAGAAAATCCCGGCGGTGAAGGCGGTGTTCGACGACATCAGGGCGACGCGCAAATCGGATTTCGTCAACAATTTCTGGCGTGGGCTGGCCAATGATCCGGCGGCGCTGAAGCGGATCTGGGAACAGTTGAAGGCTGTGATGGTGGCGGACAGCGCCATCGATCCGCTGACCAAGGAAATGATCTACATCGCGGTGTCGACGGCCAATGGCTGCTCCTACTGCGTCCACTCGCACACGGCGGCGGCGCGCGCCAAGGGCATGACCGACGCGCAGCACGGCGAGCTGGTGTCGATCATCGGGCTCGCCGGCCAGACCAATCATCTGGTTACGGCGATGCAGATTCCAGTCGATCCGCAATTCGAGGTGAAAAGCTAGAGCCGTTCCGGGAAACGCGCATAGCGGCCTTCCATCTGAAATTACGCAAAAACAAAGAGTTAGAGCGGTTCGGTAGTTCTATCGAGCGCTGAACCGCGCCGGCGGCTAGCCGGCCTATCGGCGCGCCGCGCACATTTGTCCCCACGCTGTTAAGGAAGTGACATGTAACGGCACTAAGGAAGCCACACGCGAGGTCGCTCGGTGGTTTTCCGGCAGCCGGCTCTCGCAATGGAGCCGGCATGAAAATCGTCCAGATCACCGATACCCATTTCAGCCCGACCAAGCCGCATTTCAACGGCAATTGGCAGCCGCTCGCCGCCTGGATCGAGCAGAGCGCTGCGAACCTCGTCATCCATACCGGCGATCTCAGCGTCGATGGCGCAGACAAGGATGCCGACATCAGCTTCTGCATGGACCTGATGCGGGAAATCTCAGTCCCGATGCTGCTTGTGCCCGGCAATCACGATGTCGGCCATCTGCCCGGCTCCTTGCAGCAGGTCAATGCGGAACGTCTCGAGCGCTGGCGCCGGCTGGTTGGTCCCGACTATTGGATGGAGGACGCCGGAAACTGGCGGCTCATCGGCCTCGACAGCCTGCTGATGGGCTTTGATGATGCCGAAGAAGAGAACCAGTTCGAATGGCTGCGTGCGGCGCTGGAAAGCCGAGGCGGCCGGCGCGTCGCGCTCTTCGCCCACAAGCCCTTGTTCATCGATGAGCCGGGCGAGGGCGACACCGGTTACTGGAGCATCCGCCCGGCACAGCGGCAGCGTCTCTACGATCTGATCGCCGCCCATGATGTCGCGCTGTTCGCCAGCGGGCACTTGCACCGGGCATGGCAAGGCAAATACCAAAACACTTCGCTGATATGGGGTCCGTCGGCTGCCTTCGTCGTCGGCGACATGGAGCGCGACATGCCGGGCGAGCGGTTGCTCGGCGCCGTCGTGCATGAGTTCGGCGACACGGTCACCAGCGAGATCGTCGCAATTCCCGGCATGACCGTCCATGTCCTCGATGACGTGGTCGAGGAGGTCTACCCGCACGAGGCGCACAAGGTCCGCAGGAAGATCGCGTCATGAGCGCGCTCTCGCTTCGCGGCCTGAACAAGGCCTTTGGCGGCAACGCCGTCCTGAACGGCGTCAGCCTCGATGCCGAAGCGGGCGAGTTCATCGCTCTCGTCGGCCCCTCGGGCTGCGGCAAGAGCACCTTGCTGCGCATCCTTGCTGGGCTCGATCATGCCGACAGCGGCGAGATCTTCGTTGGCGGCAAGGACATGTCGGCGGTCGCCGCGGCCGATCGCAACATCGCCATGGTGTTCCAGTCCTACGCGCTCTATCCGCATCTGACGGCCGGCCAGAACATTGCCGTTCCGCTGGCCATGAAGCGGTTGAGCCGGACACAGCGCCTGCCGCTGGTCGGCTCGGCCCTGCCGGGCCAGAAAGAGATCCGGGCCGGGATTTCGCGGGATGTCCGCGAGATGGCGACGGTGCTCAAGATCGACCATCTGCTTGACCGGAAGCCTGGTCAGATGTCGGGTGGGCAACGGCAGCGCGTCGCGCTGGCGCGCGCCATGGTGCGCCATCCCAGCATCTTCCTGATGGACGAACCTCTGTCCAACCTCGACGCCAATCTGCGCGTCCATGCCCGTGGCGAGATCGTCGAACTGCACCGGCGCGCCGGCGTACCGACGCTCTATGTGACGCATGACCAGGCCGAGGCGCTTTCGATGGCCGACCGCGTGGCGGTGATGATCGGCGGCAATCTGCTGCAACTCGCCGCGCCCGAGGCGATCTACAACGATCCCGCTCATATCGAGGTCGCCCGCTTCGTCGGCCAGCCGAGGATCAACATCATCTCGGCGCTCGCCGAGAATGGCCGCGTCGATTTCTCGGGCACCCGGCTTGCCCTGCTGGAGAAAGTGGCGAACGGCCCGGTCAGCCTCGGCATCCGGCCTGAATTCGTCAAGCTGTCGCCCAGCGGCCGGAGCGGGCTTGCCGGGCGGATCGAGCGTCTGGAATTCCTCGGGTCGGAGGTCATTGCCCATTGCCGGCTCGACGCGTCCGGCGACGTCGTCATCGCCAAGCTTGCGCCGCATGAGGCGAGGGACCTGATTGCGGGAATGCCGGTGGGTATCCTTCTGTCCCCCGAACAGGCCATGGTCTTCGGGCCGGAGGGACGGCGGCTGCGTACGGCAAGTGCCGCGCCAACGCGGCAGGAGCCGGCCTATGTCTAGCATCGTGCTGGCGGGCCGCGCTTCGGATGCGGCGGCACTTCATCGGCGCAGCGAAGACCGCGCCGCCTGGCTGCTGGCGGCTCCGGCGATCGTGCTGTTGCTGCTGTTCGTGCTGCTGCCGGTGGTTGCCGTCATCTTCCTCGGCTTCACCGATTTCGAACTCGGCTATGGCAAATTCCGCTTGGTCGGCTTCGAGAACTACGCGCATCTGATCACCGATCGAACCTTCCGCAAATCATTGTGGAACACATCGGTCTATACGGCGATCGTGGCACCGGTCTCGATCGTGCTCGGTCTCGGCGTCGCCTTGCTGATCGAAGGTGAACCGCGTGCGCGCGGCTTCTTCCGCACCGTCTATTTCCTCCCCGTGGCTTCGCTGATCGTCGCCATGGCGACGGTCTGGCAATATCTCTTCCACCCGACGATCGGGCCGATCAACGCGCTGCTTTCCCTCGCCGGCATTCCCGGTCCGAACTGGCTCGGGGCCTCGAACACCGTGCTCTACAGCCTGTCGATCATCGGCATCTGGCAGTCGGTGGGCTTCAACATGGTGCTGTTCCTGGCGGGCCTGACGGCTATCCCGCGCGAACTCTATGCCGCCGCACACGTCGACGGCGCGAAATCGGCGCTCGACCGGTTCTTCCTGGTCACCTGGCCGATGCTCGGACCGACGACGCTGTTCGTCGTCACCATCAGCATCACCAATGCGGTGAAGGTTTTCGAGACCGTGAAGATGCTGACCGATGGCGGCCCCAACAAGGCGTCGGAAGTGCTGCTGTTCACCATCTACCAGGAAGGTTTCGTCTATCTGCGTGTCGGCTACGCCTCGGCAATGACCGTCGTCTTCCTGGCGATCCTGGTCGTGCTGATGCTTCTCCAGTATCGCGTGCTCGACCGGCGGGTGCACTACACATGACCAGCATCCCGGCCGGCCGCCTCATCCGCTTCGCGCTGCTTTCGCTCGGCGCGCTGATGATCCTTGCCCCCTATATCTTCATGATCTCGACGGCGGGCAAGACGCAGAGCGACATCTTCACCTCGTCGCTGTCGCTCATCCCCGAGCATTTCAACTTCGCCGAGAATTTCGCCAAGGCGTTTGCCAAGGTGCCGATGGCAACGCTGCTGTGGAACGGCGTCATCGTGTGCGGCCTGATCTTCTTCTTTCAGGTGCTGGTCGCCATCCCTTGCGCCTACGCCATGGCCAAGCTGAAATTCCGCGCGGCGCGATTGATGATGGTGCTGGTCATGCTCGGCCTGCTGGTGCCGATCCACGCCACGGCGCTGCCGCTCTATGTCGCCTTCGACCGGATGTCGCTGTTGAACAGCTACACATCGCTGGTGGCGCCTTTCACCATTTCGGTGTTCGCGATCTTCATGTTCCTGCAGTTCTTCCGCGCCATGCCCGACGATCTCATCCACGCGGCGCGGCTCGACGGCATGTCCGAACTGGGCATTGTCGCGCGCGTCATCGTCCCCAACGCCTGGCCGGCCGTCACCGCCTTCGCGATCTTCTCTGTGGTCGCGCACTGGAACGACCTTTACTGGCCGCTGATCGTCGTCAGCAAGCAGGCCTACGCCACGCCGCCGCTCGGCCTGATGTATTTCCGCGCCGCGGAGGCGGGCGACGACTACGGCGCACTGATGGCCGCAACGCTGATCATCACCCTCCCACTCGTCGTCGCCTTCCTGTTCGCACAGAAGCGCTTCGTCGAAGGCATCACCATGACCGGTCTCAAAGGCTGACCGGGTCGAACCAGGAGCACGAGCACATGAAGCAACTTCCCAGGATTCTTGCAGCGGCGGCGGTCTCGCTGACATTCGCCCTTCCGGCCTATGCCGACACGACGCTGACGGTTCATTATCCGATGCCCGGCTTCTTCAAGAACGTGATGGACACGATCTCGAAGAAGTTCATGGCAGAAAACCCCGACATCAAGATCCAGTTCGCCAGCCCGTCCGCCACCTATGAGGAAGGCATCCAGACCATCCTTCGCCAGGCCGGCACCGACGAGATGCCCGACATCACCTTCATCGGCCTCAATCGCCTGCGCATGCTGAACGAGCGCGACGTTGCCGTCGATCTTGGCCCGCTGGTCAAGAAGGAAGGCAACATGGCGGAACTCGGTTTCTCCGACACGATCCTGAAGCTGGCGCAAGTCAACGGCAAGCAGATCGGCCTCGCCTTCGCCACCTCGAACCCGATCATGTATTACAATGCCGACCTAGTGAAGGCCGCCGGCGGCGATCCGGACAACCCGCCCAAGACCTGGGACGAGGTCATCGCGCTCGGCGGCAAGATCAAGGCGCTCGGCAATGGCGTCGACGGCATCGACTTCCGTTGGCAGGGCGACGACTGGATGTTCTCGGCGCTGCTGTTCGGCGCTGGCGGCAAGATGCTGAACGAGGACGAAAGCAAGGTCGCCTTCAATGGGCCGGAAGGCGAGAAGGCCGTCGAGATCCTGGAGCGGATGGTGAAGGAGGGCGGCATGCCGGTCTTCACCAAGCCGGCTGGCGAGCAAGCGTTCGCGGCCGGCAAGGTCGGCTTCGAATTCCAGACCACCGGCGCCCTGGTCAACACGATCAAGAATGTCGGCGACAAGTTCACGCTGCGCACGGCCAAGATCCCGCTGATCGATCCGATCAACGGCCATCTGCCGACCGGCGGCAACGCCGTGGTCATCCTGACCAAGGACGCGGCCAAGCAGGACGCCGCCTGGAAGTTCGCGAAGTTCGCCGCTGGTCCTTATGGCGCGTCGGTCGTCGTGCCCGGCACGGGCTATGTCCCCAACAACGAACTGGCGGCGAAATCGCCGGAATATCTCGGCGATTTCTACAAGAAGAACCCGCTGTTCCAGGCTGGTCTGAGCCAAATGCCGCTGATGGTTCCGTGGTATGCTTTCCCCGGCACCAACGGTGTGAAGGTGACACAGACCATCGTCGACAATCTGTCGCGGATCGTCGACCAGTCGGCAACGCCCAAGGAGGCGCTCGGCGACGCTGCAAGCGACGTCGAAGGCATGCTGCCCACGCAATAAGGAAGCACGGCGGCTCTTCCTTCCCCCCTTGTGGGAGAAGGTGGCCTCGCGAAGCGAGGTCGGATGAGGGGTGCTCCAGGGAACGCCAACGTCTCACTCCGCTGGAACACCCCTCATCCGTCTCGGCGCTGCGCGCCGATCCACCTTCTCCCACAAGAAGGGGAGAAGGAAGACCGCTGCGTTAAACCGGCCGATACACCCGCTCCGCCGTATTCCAGAAGATATCCGCCTCGGCGGCCGGACCGTGCTTCGCCACCGCATCGCGGTGCGCCTTGATCAGTTCGGCGTGGGTGGTCCACAGCTTTTCGATCGGGAAGTTCGAGCCGAACATCAGGTGATCGGCTCCGAGAATGTCGATCGCATTGTCGACGATATAGGCGATCAGCGCCGGGTCGTTGCGGTGGACGAAAGTGCCGAGACCGGAGAGCTTGGCATAGAAATTGGGCGCAGCCGACAGCGTGCGCAGGCCGGCCTTCCAGGCCTCGGTGGTTTCCGTGTCCATGCCGGTCAGCATGCCGGCATGGGTGAGGATGAATTTGGTTTGCGGATTCTCGCCGACCAGCGCCAGCCCGTCCTTCATCTGGGCGGGGAAGAGCTGCAGGTCGAAGGACAGGTCGTAATCTTTCAGCCGCGCGACATTGGCGCGCACTCTCGGGTCGATCACCTGGTCGGCCGAGGCGGCGAAGCGGAAGGCCGGCGTCTCGTGCCAGTGCAGCTGCATGCGCACGCCGCGCAGCAGCGGATATTTTTTCAAGCGGTCGATCTGAGACCTGACATCGTCGACCGTCATGTCGGCATAGCCGACGATGGCGTGCGGCCAGCCGGTTTCATCTGCCGTTTTCTGCAGGAAGGCGACTTCCTTTTCGAAATCCTCCTTGGCCCAGTTGGTCTGGACATAGACCGCTTTTTCTACGCCGGAACCCTGCTGGTCGGCGAGAAACTCCCCGATCGGATAATCGCGGCGGATCGGCTCGTAAGGGCCGAAGATGCGCGGCACCATCGGCCCGACCAGCCAGGGCTGGTCCTGCTGGCGCCAGATGTGGAAATGCGCGTCGATGGCTTTTTGCATCACGATACCCTCTTCCAGATTGCCGCCGCCACGGGCGCGGGGCGGGCAAGCGACAGGATGAAATCGGTGAGACCGGCAAGTGACGAGCCGTCGACCAGATCGTCAAGCACTGGCAGGATGGCACTGAGCGCGGCGGTCTCCGGCCGGAAGCGCGGGTCGCCGGCCAAAGGGGTCGCCAGCGACAGCCGGAAGGCGCGGGCGCTCAGCCGGCGCATCGCCGTTTCCAGCTCGGCATGATCGCCGCGCTCCAGCGCGTCGGACAGGATGACGACGGCCGCACCGCGCGCGAAGGAGGAGAAACGCGGCACGGAGAGGAAGGCAAGCAGCGTCGGCCCCATGCGGGTGCCTCCGTCCCAGTCGTCGACCTGGGCGGCCGCGCGCGCCAGCGCTTGGTCCCGGTCGCGGACGCGCAACGCCGTGGTGATGCGGGTCAGACGCGTGCCGAAGGTGAATATTTCTGCCCGGTCAGCACCCTGCACGGCGGCATGCGCCAGCTTGAGATAGTCCGCTGTGTGCAACTTCATCGAGCCTGAAACGTCGATGAGGATCAGCAGCTTGCGCGGCACGGTCTGGCGGCGGCGCAGCAGCGGCGAGGGGACATCGCCATCGGCGCTGACGATTTCCCTGAGCGAGCGGCGCAGGTCGAGCTTGCCGCGTGAATGGGTGCGCACGGTGCGAAACGAGCGACGCGCGGGGAGCGCGGATGACAGTTGGCGGCGAAAGGCGGTCAGCCTGTCGTCGTCGCGCTGGAAGTCGCGGGTGCTCAACTGCTCCAGCGCCGAGGACAGTTCGCCGCCTTCCTGTTGCCGCTCGGCTTCGATCCGTTCGTCGTCGGCGCCGCCATCATCCTTGATGCGGGTCTCGTCGTCGGCGTCGCCTTCGACAACGGCTGATGTGTTGCCGTAGAAATGGCTTTGGAAATGCGCCTCGAATTCGTCGCGGCGATCCGGCGGCGGCGCCAACGTGGCAAGGGCCGCCTCGCGGATATCGGCCATCGAGCGGGGGCCAAGCAAGGTTATCGCCTGCATGAAGCCGGAGGCTTGTTCGGGGGCAATGGCGAAACCGTACTGGCGCAGCAGTCGGGCGAAGCCGAGGAAGGGTGCCGAGGCCGGAGGTAGGCTACGGTCGCGCGGCATGGCAGAAATATTCCGACCGTTGCGTTCCTTCGCGCCCCCCTCTGTCCTGCCGGACATCTCCCCCACGAGGGGGGAGATCGGATGTCATCCCGGCTTTCGCCAATCTCCAACGTAGCAGGATTGAGCGAAGCGCCGAGGTTGCTAATCTCCCCCCTTGTGGGGGAGATGTCCGACAGGACAGAGGGGGGCGCTGTCCCGCCGACGTTAGAGACAGAGGCTCGTTGACTCCCCGCATCACGCCAGCGCCTCCTCGACGATACGGCCAAGCTCCGGCGCGATGTAGGACAGGTCTTCCTCGTCCTTGATCAGCACGCCGATGGCGCGGCGGAAGGCTTCCGGCCAGGGGCTACCGCCTTTTTCAAGAATGGTCGCGGCATTGGCCCATTCGACCGCCTCGGCGATGCCGGGTGGCTTGGCGAGCGGCCGGGCGCGGATGGTCTGTACAGCCGCCGCCACGGCGCGAGCAGTGGCCTGCGCCACATCGCCGGCGCGCAGCATGATGATGGCGGCCTCGCGTTCGGCGTCGGGATAGCCGATCCAGTGATAGACGCAGCGGCGGCGCAGCGCTTCGGCAAGTTCGCGGGTGCGGTTCGAGGTCAGCACGACGATCGGCTGTGCCTCGGCACGGATGGTGCCGCGCTCGGGAATGCTGATCTGGAAGTCGGAGAGGAACTCCAGCAGCAGCGCTTCGAATTCATGGTCCGAACGATCGATCTCATCGACCAGCAGCACACGCTGCTGCGGCGCCTTCAGTACTTGCAACAGCGGACGGGCGATGAGGAAACGGTCGTCATAGATGTCGATCTCGTGCTCGCCGGCATCGCGGATGGCGAGCAACTGGCGCTGATAATTCCATTCGTAGAGCGCGTGCGCGGCGTCGATGCCTTCGTAGCATTGCAGCCGCACCAGATCGCGCCCGAGCAGCGCGGCGATCGCCTTGGCCGCTTCCGTCTTGCCGACGCCCGGCGCGCCTTCGAGCAGCAGCGGCTTGCCGAGCCGGATAGCAAGAAAGATGGCGGTGGCGAGGCTTTCGTCGGCCAGATAGCGCGAGGCGGCGAGATGCTGTGCCACCGCCTCCGGCGAGGTCGCGACAGTCTCGGTGTTCACCTCGGGCATTTTCGGCACTCAGTTCGCTTGCGCCTTCAGCGCCCGCAAAATGCGCTCCGGCGTGATCGGCAGCGTGTCGATGCGCACGCCGACGGCGTCGAAGACGGCATTGGCGACCGCCGGTATTTGCGGGTTGGCGCACATTTCGCCCGGCCCCTTGGCGCCATATGGTCCGTCGCCGGACGGACGCTCCAGAACGATGATTTCGGTCTCGGCGAGGTCGCCGGGACCGGGCATCAAATACTGGTTGAAATCGGTGCCGCCATGGTCGCGGTTGGGATAATAGGGCTCGGTCGTCTCGTAGAGTGCGTGGCTGATGCCCATCCAGGAGCCGCCGACCAGCTGCTGCTCGACCATTTTCGGGTTCAGCGCGCGGCCGATCTCGAAGACGTTCTTCACGGTGAGCACGGTCACTTCGCCGGTCTCGTCGTCGACCTCGACTTCAGCGACCGTGCACGCATGCGCGTAGCAGGTCGACGGCTTCATCGCGCCGGTTTCCTTCTCCGGATAGGAGCGGGGGATCAAAAACATGCCGCGGCCGGAGATCGAGCGGCCGCGTTTGAAATGCGCCGACAGCGCGACGTCGAAGATCGAGATCGACTTTTGCGGCGCGCCCTTGACCAATATGTTGCCCTGGCCGTCGGTTTCGAGGTCCGAGGCATTCACCTCCAGCTCTTCAGCGGCCACTTCCAGCATCACCTGACGGGCCTCCTTGGCGGCCTGGATCACGGCATTGCCAGCGCGGTGGGTGCCGCGCGAGGCGAAGGTGCCCATGCAGTGCGGGCCGGTGTCGGTGTCGGCGGTGTCGACGACGACGCGGTCGGTCGGCACGCCGATTGTCTCGGCGCAGATCTGCGCCATGATCTGCTTCATGCCCTGGCCGAGATCGACACTGGAAAGCGTCACCATGAAATTGCCGGTCGGGGTCGAATGCACCAGCGCCTGGGTCGGATCGCCGCCGAGATTCATGCCCGTGGGGTAGTTGATCGCGGCGACGCCGCGTCCACGCCGGATCGCCATCTCAGGCTCCCTTCTTGTAGGAGGACATCGCCATGTATTTCTCCGCCACCGGCCAGTTGGCGGCGCGCGCTGCTTCCTGCATGCACTCGATCAGTGCCGCGCCCTCGGTCGGCTGGCGATGCGCTTTCATGTCGCCGTCGCGATAGGCGTTGATGAAGCGGAATTCGAGCGGGTCCATGGCGATCAGCCGCGCCAGCTTGTCCATCTGCACCTCCAGCGCGAAGTCGCCGATGGTGACGCCGAAGCCGCGCATGGCCGACGACGGGGTGCGGTTGGTGTAGACGCAGTAGGTGTCGATCCAGACATTGGGAATGGTGTAGGGGCCGGGATAGTGCCCGGCGCCCTTCTGCGCGCCATAGGGCGAGTGGCGAGAGTAGGCGCCGGCATCGGTGTAGCCTGTGACTTTGCGCGCTACGATGCGGCCGTCCTTCATGACGCCGTCCTTGATGACGACTTTTTCGGCCGCGCGCGGCGAGGAGATCTGCATCTCCTCCTCCCGGCTGTAGATAAAACAGACCGGTCGCCCGGTTAATTTTGCGCCGAGGATGGCGATCGGCTCGACGATGACATCGACCTTGCCGCCAAAGCCGCCGCCGACGGTGCCGCCGACGAAATGCAGCTTCGAGCCCGGCATCTGCAGGATGATCGAAGTGTTGTCGAGGGTGAAGAACATCGCCTGGGTGTTGGTGTAGCAGGTGAAGCGATCATTGCCTTCGGGCGCCACCACGCAGCCGGTGGTCTCGGTCGGCGCGTGCTCGATGGGTGACGACTGATAGCTTTGCTCCAGCACGTGATCGGCCTCGGCAAAGCCCGCCTCGACATCGCCGAAGCGCACCTTGCGGCACTCGCCGCTGTCATAGAGGTAATAATTCTGGCCGTGATATTCGTTGACGATGGGCGCGCCGGGCTTCAGTGCTTCCTCCATGTCGAACACCGCTGGCAGCACTTCGTAGTCGACCTTGACCTTGGCGGCGGCTTCCTGGGCGGCCCGCTCGGTTTCGGCCAGCACCGCCACCACGGCCTCGCCCTTCCAGCGCACCTTGCCGTCGGCCAGCACCGTCTCATC
The DNA here is from genome assembly GCF_004791165.1 of Mesorhizobium sp. M8A.F.Ca.ET.218.01.1.1. Classification (GTDB taxonomy): domain Bacteria; phylum Pseudomonadota; class Alphaproteobacteria; order Rhizobiales; family Rhizobiaceae; genus Mesorhizobium. The sequence goes on from NZ_SRUZ01000007.1 coordinate 298,250, forward strand.
CTCGGGTCCGATCTGGATCAAGATCAGGATGGTGTAGACATTGTGCGGCACGTCCTTGGCCGTCAGCACCTTGACGACGCCCGGATGCTTTTCGGCCTCGGAGGTGTCGATCGAGCGGATGCGGGCATGGTGGTGCGGGCTGCGCACCATCTTCAGATGCAGCATGCCGGGGAAGTTACGGTCGGCGAAAAAGGTGGTCTTGCCGGTGACGTGGCCGGGCGAATCCGAGCGTGGCCGGGCCTGGCCGATCTCGTGCAGATCGTCCTTGCGGACATCGGCGAAGTAGCTCTTGCGCAGTTCCATTCTTTTGGTCCCTCAGGCCGCGTTCTGCGAGTTGGCGCGGGCGGCGGTGAGCACCGCCTGGATGATCGGCTCGTAACCGGTGCAGCGGCAGATGTTCCCGGACAGCGCTTCGACGACCTCGTCGCGGCTGGGGTTGGGCGTGTGGTCGAGCAGCACCTTGGCGGCCATGATCATGCCCGGCGTGCAGAAGCCGCATTGGCTGGCGAAAGTGTCGAGGAAGGCGCGCTGCAGCGGGTGCAACACGCCGCCTTCGGCAAGGCCCGATGTGGTGGTGATCGTTGCGCCGTTGCAGGTTTCGGCCAGCGTCAGGCAGGAGAGCCTCAACTCACCGTCGACGATGACGGAGCAGGCACCGCACGTGCCTTGGTGGCAGCCGCCCTTCGGCGAGGTGTCGCCGATCTTGTCGCGCAAGGCGTTGAGCAGCGTGGTGCCGCCGTCTACGAATTCGGCCTTTTCAGAGCCATTGAGCGTGAATTGAACCGGGACCTTTGCCATTCTTCCTCCTTGCGCGCCTGCCCCGCAGGGCAAGCGCGCGCCCCCCGACGTGTTCATTTTTGTGCTTGTCGTTCTCCCAGAACCGCTTCACACTTTTGGGCGACAAGCATCAGCCGAGCAGCAGCCGGCCGAGATGGACCGGCAGCACTTCGGCGCGGTACCAGGCGCTGGCGATTGGATCGGTGATCGGCGCGGTGCCTTCGGTGGCGGCGGCCAGCGCTGCCGCGATGCCGTCTTGATCAAGCGTTTTTCCCAGCAGTGCGTTTTCCGCCGCCCTGGCGCGCACCGGCCGATCGGCCATGCAGCCGAGCGCGATCCGCGCCGAGGAGACGGTCCCGTTTCCAGCCTGTTCGAGAACGATCGCAATGCTCAGCACCGAGACCCCCTTGGGCTTGACCCGAGACACTTTGAGGAAGCGGAAACTGCCGGCCCTCGGAAGCATGAAACTGACCGACGTGACGATGGCGCGGCTGTTGTCCCGCCCGGCCAGGAAGGTTTCGATGGGCGTGTCGCCGTCATCGGTGCCGACCGTTGCGTCGAGGGCCAGCAGGGCTACGGCAAAATCACCATAGGGCGACGGCGCGAACAGATTGCCGCCGACAGTCGCCATGTTGCGGATCGCCGGACCACCGACGGCGCGCGCGGCCTTGGCAAGGGTACCAAGCTCCGGATGGAGGGCGATCTCCGCCATGGTCGCCGAGGCGCCGATGCGGACCTTGCCGCCGGACAGGGCGATGGTGGACAGGGCTGGGTCGGTGGCGCGGACAAGAGTGGCGACGGAGATATCGCCTTCATTGGCGGCTCGAACTACAAGCGTCCCGCCGCCGAGATAGCGGCTGCCAGCCGCCGTCAGCGCAGCATTGGCGTCCTTTACCGTTGTAAAAGTCTGCAGCGCCAGTGCCATGGCCCGCTCCTTCAGCTCTGGCCGGCGAAATGGGTCTTAAGGGCATTGAAGCCGCCCTGGAAGACATTGGCGCCCATGCCCTCGGCCAGCTTGTCCGCATCCTCGGGGGCCGCGTCGAAGCTGGCGGTCCATTCGGCATAAGTGCGGTCGCCGTCGGTGACGCGCCTGAGCTGCAGCGTCGCCTTGTGGTTGGTGAGCGGCTGCGGCGTCTCCAGGATGGAATAGCTGACGAGGAAATCGTCATCGGAAAAGTCGAGCAGTTTTTCGCGCAGGCGCGCGCCGCTGGCGAGCTGGAAGTTGCGCACGCAGCCGATCGTGCTGGCATCCTTGCCGTCCTCGATATGGCTGTCGACCATGCGCGGGTGCCAGCCCGGCAGCCCGTTGAAGTCGCGTATGCGCGCCCAGACCTTTTCGACCGGCGCGTCGATGACGCTGGAGATGGTGACTTTGGGCATATGGTGTTCCCTTGCGGAGTTCGTTGCGGCAAGGGTAGGGCGCTGGAGCGGGCAGCGCTTATCAATGCGTCTTGAGCGCGTATCAACCAGTCTGAAAAACAGATGGCGCCGACTCAGGCCGTGGCCCGCGCCGCCTCGCGGTAGAGCGTCGGCGGCACCCCGACATGGTCGCGGAAGAAGCGCGAGAAATTGCCCTGCGTGGTGAAGCCAAGATTGCAGGCGACCGAGATCAGCGGCTCCTGCGACCATTGCAGCTGCCGCACCGCTTCCTCCATTCGCAGCGTGTTCCAGTAGACGTTTGGCGTCAGATTGGTCTGTTCCTTGAACAAGGCGAAGAAATGCGGCCGCGACAGGCCGACGCTGCGGGCTACATCGTCGAAGGAGATGCGCTCGCAGACATTGGCCTTCATCAGCTGGATCGCCTTGCGGACGCGGAAATCCTGCATGGTGCTGATGCGGCCGCGCGCTTCCTGCGGCGCCGAGGCGTCGGCGGCATCGAGCACCGAGTCGATGAAGCGCTCGATCTCGTAGTTGGCGACGTCGTCGACGCTTTCATTGTCGGTGAGATGATCGAGCAGGCTGGCGGCGGCCTGGTGCAGCCACGGCTCGAGCGCGATCGCCGCCTGTGAGAACAGCGGCGCGCTGGACGGCAGGTCGCGGCGCCGGCGCGCCCAGTCCGGGTCGATGTAGAAGGCCAGGAACAGGCCCGGCCGTCCGTCCTGGGACAGGACGTGGCTATGCGGCTGGAGCGAGTTGATGCCGGCGGCGGTACCCGGGCCGAGGCGGACCGTCTCACGGCCGATGGTCATCTCGCCGGCGGTGCCTTCGAGCCAGATGATCAGATGCGCCTCGATATGGGCATGGGTGACGAAGTCGCTCGCGACATTCAGGACAGAAACATGTCCGAACCGGCCCCAGTAGAGCCTGATCGCTTCCGTCATGGGTATATCCTCCCGCAGGCGACTGGCCTCCCTTCGCCTGCAGGGGGATTGTGCGGCCGGTTTTCGGCATCCGTCAAGGTATCGGTTGTTGGCCGGAACCAATGGCGGTCGGCTTCAGTCGATTTTCAGACTGAACGATAGCAACCAGAACGAATTGCGCTTCGACGACGTGCTCTCAGTCGCTGCGCCTGAAATTGCGGATGCGGTCGAACAGAACCGCCAGCAGGATGGCGCCGCCGATGAAGGTGCCTTGCCAGAAGGCGTTGATGCCAAGCAGGCCAAGGCTGTTTCGGATCACCTCGATGAGGGCAGCACCGACAATGGCGCCGAAGGCGGTGCCGACGCCGCCGGCCAGATTGGCGCCGCCGATGACGGTGGCGGCGATCACTTGCAGTTCCATGCCGTTGCCAAGATTGGTGGTGACGGCGCCGAGCCACCCGGTCTCGATGATGCCGGCAATGCCGGCTGACAGCGCCGAGATCATGTAGACGGCGACCTTGATCTGCTTGACCGGTACGCCGGTCAGCGTCGCCGCGTGCTCGTTGCCGCCAATGGCGAAGATATGGCGGCCGAACTTCGTCCAGCGCAGGATGAAGCCGGTGATCAGCGCCAGGATGATCATGTAGAGCACCGGATTGGCGATGCCGAACACCCAGGCGCCGCCGCCGAGCGCCAGCAGCTTGTTGTGGTCCGGCCCGAACTGGAAGACGACGGTGTTGTTTGAGGCGACCATGGCAAGGCTACGGGCGATCGACAGCATGCCGAGCGTCACCACGAAGGGCGGAAAGCCCAGGTAGGCGATAAAAATGCCATTGAAGGCGCCGATGACGAGCGCGGTGGCGATCGTGGCCAGAATGCCGATCTCGATCGAATAACCGGCATGCATGGTGACCGCCAGCACCATCGAGCATAGGCACAGCACCGAACCGACAGACAGGTCGATGCCGCCGGTGATGATGACGAAGGTCATGCCGAGCGCGACGATGGCGACGAAGGTGATGTTGCGGGTGATGTTGTAGAGGTTCTTCGATGTGGCGAAGGCATCGGTGGCGAAGGACAGGAAAATACAGGCCAGGATGACGGCGATCACCACCCAGAAAGTCTGGCTGGAGAACAGGCGCGACAGGAAGGTGTGCTGCTTCTGCGCGATCGTCTGGTCAAGGGTGACTGCCATTATCGACCTTTCCTGCGCTGCCGATGCGCGGTGAAATCCGGGTTCGCCATTCTCATGCCACCTGCTCGATGGCGCCGGTGATCAGCCCGGTGACCTCTTCGGGCGAACTCGACGCGATCGCCTTGTCGGCGACCTTCCGGCCGCGCCGCATGACGATGACGCGGTCGGCGACGTCGAAGACGTCGGGCATGCGGTGGCTGATCAGCACGACAGCGATGCCCTGGTCGCGCAGATGACGGATGAGGTTCAGCACTTCGGCGACCTGCCGCACCGAGATCGCCGCCGTCGGCTCGTCCATCAGCACGATCTTGGCCTGAGACAGCATGGTGCGGGCGATCGCCACCGCCTGGCGCTGGCCGCCCGACATCTGCTTGACGAGGTCGCGCGGGCGGGTCTCGGATTTCAGTTCGGCGAAGATCTGGCCGGCGCGCTTGTACATGGCGGCGTAGTCGAGGATGCGGAACGGGCCGACGCCGCGGCGCAATTCGCGGCCGAGATAGACATTGGCCGCCGCAGTCAGATTGTTGCAGAGCGCCAGGTCCTGGTGAACGATCTCGATGCCGTGCTGGCGCGCCTCGACCGGCTTGTGCAGGATCAGCTCCTTGTCATCCATCCGCATCGTGCCATGGCTCGGCCGGAAATTGCCGGCTATCATCTTGACCAGCGTCGATTTGCCGGCGCCATTGTCGCCCATCAGGCCGACGACCTGTCCGGGCTCGATCGACAGCGACACGTCGTTGACCGCCTGGATGGCGCCGAAATGCTTCGAGATGTTGGTGAGTTCGAGAACCGCCACCAGTCTTTGCCTCCCATATCAGGCCCATCCGCCCGCGGACAGGCGACGGCATCCATTCGCCTTCCCAACTCCTCCCGGGACAGCGATGCCGTCATTTACGCGAATGGCGTCGCGGGCGTCAATTGTCGACGGGCAATTGTCAGACGAATAGTGCCGTGCTGTTTTTGAAAAATCAGTTTTGTAGGACAAATAGCAATTGACGTTGGCGGCAAGCCGTTATTAGTTGAGCGTCGGAGGAAGACATGCCGGCCTTGACGACGCCATCGGCGGCGCCACCGGTCGGAAGGTTTTGGCGATCGTGCGGCGTCATCGCTGAACTGGTCGCATCTGAAAATGCTTATCGGCCTGGCCGGATTGAGTGAGCGCACGCGTCTCAGTCATCTCGCATCCTGGCTGGTTTGTGTGGCGGGCACGCCGTGTCCGTCTGTTTCCAAGGGAGGACTGACATGAGGAAAACAGTATTGCTCGCCGCCGTCGCCGCCATGGCGCTGGGCGCCGGGCCGGCTTTGGCCAAGAAGCAGCTCGTCATCGTGGTGAAAGGTCTCGACAATCCGTTCTTCGAAGCCATCCACCAGGGCTGCGAGAAGTGGAACAAGGAAAACGCCAGCTCGGAATATGAATGCTTCTACACCGGCCCGGCATCGACTTCCGACGAGGCCGGCGAGGCGCAGATCGTGCAGGATATGCTGAGCAAGGCCGACACGGTGGCGATGGCGATCTCGCCGTCCAACGCGCCGCTGATCGCGCAGACGATCAAGAGCGCCAATCCGTCGATCCCGATCATGACCGTCGACGCCGACCTCGCCAAGGAAGACGCGGCGCTGCGCAAGACCTATCTCGGCACCGACAACTATCTGATGGGCAAGAAGATCGGCGAGTACATCAAGAAGGCCAAGCCGAACGGCGGCACGATCTGCACCATCGAGGGCAATCCGGCGGCCGACAACATCCTGCGCCGCGCGCAAGGCATGCGCGACGCGCTGACGGGCAAGGAGGGCCTCGCGGCCCTTGCCGGCGAAGGCGGCTGGACGGAAGTCGCCGGCTGCCCGGTGTTCACCAATGACGACGGCGCCAAGGGCGTTCAGGCGATGACCGACATCCTCGCCGCCAATCCCAAGCTCGACGCGTTCGGCATCATGGGCGGCTGGCCGCTGTTCGGCGCGCCGCAGCCCTATCGCGACCTGGTCGGACCGCTGAAGGACCGGCTGGCCAAGAACGACTTCGTCATCGGCGCCGCCGACACGATCGGCGACGAGGTGGCGATCGCCAGGGACGGCCTTGTCACCGCGCTGGTCGGCCAGCGGCCCTTCGAAATGGGCTACAAGGCGCCATCGGTGATGATCGACCTGGTCACGGGCAAGAAGGTTGACGATCCGGTGTTCACCGGTCTCGACGAATGCACCAAGGACACGGTCGACACCTGCATCCAGAAGTAGGGTTTTCGATCAGGGGCGCCCGCCAAGCGGGCGCCCCTCCACCTCGTCGGATGATTGGGGCAGACGCTTCAGGGGCCAGCGGCTCCGGCTTTGTCGCGCCCATGGTTTGGTTTTTCGGCAACGGGATCGGCGCGCCGCGCGGCTCCGGATCAATCCGGGCGACAGACGGCCGACCTATTGGAACGTGGATGCCGGACGAAAAGGCAAAGAAACAGGCTGGTCGGGCGAAGGCGCAAGCCAACCGCGATACGGCGGTCGTCCGCAGGGCGGATGCGGCGCACTTTCCCGGGTCCAGCGTTCATGCATCGCTCGCCAGCGAGATCGGGCTCAGGATCGTGCGCGGCGACTATCCGCCCGGCAGCATCCTGCCAAATGAGGCCAAATGGGCCGAAACCTTCAATGTCAGCCGTTCGGCGGTGCGCGAGGCGATCAAGATGCTGATGGCCAAGAGCCTTCTGGCATCGCGTCCCAAGATCGGCAGCTGGGTCGAGCCGAAGGAGCGCTGGAACCTGCTCGACCGCGACGTGCTGGCCTGGTACGCGACCGCACCGGATCGCGAGGCGTTCCTGCGCACCGTGCAGGAGTTCCGTCACATCATCGAACCGGAGGCCTCCGCCTTTGCCGCGATGCGGCGCAGCGACGAGGAGATGGCCGAGATCAGCCTGGCGTGCCGCGAGATGGGGGAGGCGGCCAACCTGGCCGAGCGCATCCGTGCCGATACGCGCTTCCACCTCGCCATCCTGCGGGCGTCGGGCAACGACCTGCTGGTGCCGCTCGGCGTGCTGATCGAATCGGCGCTCGACCATCTCTTCGCTTTCACCACGCGCCAGGTCGGCGATCAGCGGCGGGCGCAGAATCTGCACGAGGCGATCGAGAAGAGCATCCGCCTGCAGCGGCCGGCAGCCGCCCGCAACGCCGTGCACAAGCTGCTCGCCGACACCGATGAGGGGATCGGAAGAGGCCGGCGGTAAGGCCAGCCGTCCGGGGCCTCAGATCGTCTGCTTCTTGCCATCCTTCATCGGCATCAGGTCGATACCATTCACCTTGGCGATATGAGTCGCCAGCATCGGCACGAACTGCTCGGCCGGCCCGGTGGCATGGGCGCCGGCGAAGGAATTCTTGGTGGCGTTGCCGAGCGGGTTGGCGATGCCCGCCGCGCCCGCCATCGATTCCAGATAGGTCAGGTCCTTGAAGGCATTGGCGATGGTGAATTTGTGGGCGTCGCGGTCGCCTTCCAGCGTCCAGCGCATGAAGGTCTGGTAGAAGCCGCAATCCATGCGGCCGTTGCGGATGACGCTGTCGAAACGCGGCGGCGAGATGCCGACCTTCTCGGCCAGCGCCAATGCCTCGGAATAGATGGCGGCGTAACCGAGCGAGATGAAATTGTTGAGCAGCTTCATGCGATGGCCGTCGCCGGTGTCGCCGATATGGACGATGCGGCCAGCCCAGGTGTCGATCACCGGCTTGACCCTGGAGAAGACGGCGTCGGGCGCGCCGACCATGGCGTCGAGCGTGCCTTCCCACGCTTCCTTCGGCGTGCGGCTTAGCGGCGCGTCGACATAGTCGACGCCGAGCGCCTTGAGTTCGGCCGCGAGCGCCACCGTCGAGACCGGATCCGAGGTCGAGCAGTCGACGACGACCGACCCCTTCTTCAAACCCTCCTTGAGGCCGCCGGGACCGCGAATAATGGCCTCCACCTCGCGCGAGCCGGTGACGCAGATGAAGACGATATCGGATGCGGCCGCCACGTCTCGGGAGGTCGATGCCTCACGAGCGCCCCGGCCGAGAAGATCCTCCGCCGGCTTGCGGTTCTTGCGGCCGAGAAAGGTCAGGGAATAGCCCTTGTCGACGATGTTCTTGGCGATGCCGTGACCCATCAGGCCAAGGCCGACAAAGCCGATTGTCTCGCTGGTGGCGGTGGTGTTCATGCTGTCTGTCCTGTTCTGTGATTATCGATAATGTTGCCGCTGTTTTAGCCATAGACGGTTGCAGAAAGCAATATTGTCTGACAATAGACGTAAATCCCAGGACTTTCGTGGAGACCAGAAATGACCAAGCGGATCATGTTCACCGGCGGCAGCGGCAAGGCTGGACGCCACGTCGTGCAATATCTGGTGGAGCAGGGCTGCCAGGTGCTCAACATCGACACCAAACCGCTCGACAATCCCAAGGTGCGCACGCTGATCACCGACATCACCGACAGCGGCCAGGTGTTCAACGCGCTGTCGAGCTATATGGGGCTGCACGAATTCGATCCGTCGCTGCGGCCGCAGCCCGTCGACGCCGTGGTGCATTTCGCCGCCATCCCACGCATCATGATCACACCCGACAACGAGGTGTTCCGCATCAACGCGATGGGCACCTACAACGTCATCGAGGCCGCGGTGAAGCTCGGCATCCGCAAGGTGATCATCGCTTCCAGCGAGACGACCTACGGCCTGGTGTTCGCCAACGAGCCGCGCGACCCCACGCATTTCCCGCTCGACGAGGAGTATGACGTCGATCCGATGGACAGCTATGCGCTGTCCAAGATCGTCAACGAGAAGACGGCGCGCGCCTTCGCGCAGCGCAATGGCACGGACATCTATGCCTTGCGCATCGGCAACGTCATCGAGCCGCATGAGTATTCGCTGTTTCCGAAATGGTTCGCCGATCCGGGCTTCCGCAAACGTATCGCCTGGAGCTATATCGACGCGCGCGACCTTGGCCAGATCACGCTGCGCGCCATCGAGAAGGATGGGCTGGGCTACCAGGTATTCAACGCCGCCAATGACGACACCTCGTCCGATCTGCCGACCGCCGAACTCCTGAAGCGGTTCTATCCCGGCGTGCCGGTCAAGGGCGAACTCGGCGAATACGAGACGCTGCTATCGAACCGCAAGGCGCGCAACATGCTCGGCTTCCGGCCGGAGCATAGCTGGCGCAAATACGTCAAGACCGCCTGAGCGAGGTCGAATCGCGCTGGGTTGTGCATAGAAGCCGGCTTTGCCGCCCAATGGCCGCACCGCGCTTGACAGCTTCCCTAAACCGGCCTTTCTGGAATTCATGCGGGACGCGAGGCCGAACAAGGAAAAATCGCCCAAAAAGGCTGTAGCCGCCGAACGCCCGGCCGGTGTTCGCCGGCCCGACGCGGCGCGCATTCCCGGCTCCAGCGTACACACGTCGCTGGCCAGCGAGATCGGGCTCAGGATCGTGCGCGGCGACTATCCGCCCGGCACCATCCTGCCCAATGAAGCCAAGTGGTCGGAGACCTTCAGCGTCAGCCGGTCGGCGGTGCGCGAGGCGATCAAGATGCTGATGGCCAAGAGCCTGCTGGCATCGCGCCCCAAGATCGGCAGTTGGGTCGAACCGAAAGAACGCTGGAACCTGCTCGACCGCGATGTGCTCGCCTGGTACGCGACGTCGCCCGACCGCGAGGTGTTCCTGAGGACGGTGCAGGAATTCCGCCACATCATCGAGCCGGAAGCGACCGCCTTTGCCGCCATGCGGCGGACCGACGAGCAGATGGCTGAGATCAGCCAGGCCTGCCGGGAGATGGGCGAGGCGAAAAGTCTGCAGGAACGGACCCGCGCCGACACCCGCTTCCACCTTGCAATCCTGCGTGCCTCCGGCAATGACCTGCTGGTCCCGCTCGGCGTGCTGATCGAATCCGCCTTCGATCACCTGTTTGCCTACACGACCCGCGAACTCGACGATTTGCAGCTCGCCCAGAAGATGCACGAGGCGATCGAAAAGAATATCCGCCTGCAGCGGCCGGATGCGGCGCGCAATGCCGTGCGCAAGCTCCTGGCCAATACCGACAACGTCATCCGTTCGCGATAGAACTCCAGCGACACAGCCATTTGCGCGGGTGTTTCCGCCTTGCCGGCTCGAAGCAATTGAGGCCGCCACCGTCAAAAAACTCAAAAACCTGTGTCGGATCGGCCGTGTGATAACCGTCCTTGGGGTATCGAACAGAGACCACGAAGGAGTATCGACATGCCCAGCACCGTTCGTCTGCATCGCGTTCTGACCACCAGCCCGGAGAAGGTCTACCGTGCGTTCCTCGAGGCCGATGCGCTTGCCAAATGGCTTCCGCCGAACGGCTTCACCTGCACGGTCCATCACTTCGAGGGCAAGGTCGGCGGCACGTTCAAGATGTCGTTCCGCAACTTCACCACTGGCGACAGCCACTCATTTGGCGGTGAGTATGTCGAGCTCGTCGCGGGCGAACTCCTGCGCTACACCGACAGGTTCGACGATCCCAACCTGCCCGGCGAGATCGAGGTGACCGTGACGTTGAAGAAAGTGTCCGTGGGCACCGAAGTGAACATCACCCAGGCCGGTATCCCGGATGTCATTCCGGCGGAAGCTTGCTATCTCGGCTGGCAGGAATCGCTGCGGAACCTGGCCAGGCTCGTCGAACCCGAAATCAAGCAATAGGACGCCCTGTCCAGTCAGGAGCCATTGGCGGGCGAGGGCGGCTAGTCCTCCTTTGGCCGCCCGAATGCTTCGCGCAGTTCGTCCTTGGCGTCCTCGAGGACCTTCTTGCGCGCCGCGGGCAGGTTTCTGCCGGCCCTGTTGATGTAGAAATTCAGCATCGACATGGCGGATTGGAAGGGCTCGGCCTTGCGACGGTGGCTGTGTTCGGCCGACCGCTTGAGCGAGGCTGCGATCTTCTTGGCGTCGTCGGATTCGAAGACATGCTCCTCGAGATCCATCGCATCGCTGTGCTCGGTTACCTCGGCCGACCATTTCTGCTTGGTGGCGGTCATGGCTGGACTCCTTTGCGGGGTTGCTGATCGGAAACTCCACACATGGATGTCGGTTCCCACCTGCCTTTCCGCTCTGGAGCCACGGATTTGCCTGTCGTGGCGCTGCTATGGACGGGGAATGCGCGGATAGTGGCGACAACGGCGACCGGTTTTCGAGACCGCCGACAGGAAACGCCTTTGACCCGAACCGACTTGAGCCGGCCCAGTCCCGGTATCGACAGCTCCTACGCCTGGATGCGGCTGGCCATCTCGATGCTGCTGGCGACAATCGGCGCGGTCGGCATGTGGGCCGTTGTCGTGGTGCTGCCGGCGGTACAGGCCGAGTTCGGCGTCGACCGCGCCGCGGCATCCATGCCCTACACCGCGACCATGGTCGGCTTTGCCGCCGGCAATGTGCTGGTCGGCCGCGCCATCGACCGCATGGGTTACTGGATTCCGGCGCTGTTCTCCTCGATCGCGCTCTCCGCCGGCCTCCTGCTCGCGGCGCTGTCGACCTCGATCCTGCAATTCACCCTTGCCCAAGGGGTGCTGATCGGTCTCGGCACATCGGTGATCTTCGGACCGTTGATCGCCGATATCTCGCACTGGTTCAATCGTCGCCGCGGCGTCGCCGTCACGGCGGCGGCGGCCGGCAATTACCTCGCCGGAGCGATCTGGCCCACCATCATGCCGACGCTGATCAAGGCGGAAGGCTGGCGCTTCACCTATGCGGCAATCGGCGTCTTCTGCCTGGTCACCATGGTGCCGCTGGTGTTGTTGCTGCGGCGCGGCGCGCCGGAAGCGGCTGCCGCCGGCTCGCCCGGAAGCCGGTCGGTGCAGCCGATTCCTATGTCGCCGGGGGCAATGCAGGCGCTGCTGGTCGTCGCCGGCTTGGGTTGCTGCGTGGCGATGTCGATGCCCCAGGTTCACATCGTCGCCTATTGCATGGATCTTGGCTACGGCATGGCGCATGGCGCCGACATGCTGTCGATCATGATGGCGGCGGGCGTCGTCAGCCGGCTTGCCTCGGGCTTCGTCGCCGACCGCATCGGCGGCGTCAAAACCCTGCTCATCGGCTCGGTGCTGCAATGCCTGTCATTGCTATTCTATATCCCGTTCGACGGGCTCGCCTCGCTCTATGTCGTGTCGCTGGTCTTCGGCCTGTCACAAGGCGGCATCGTGCCTTGCTATGCGATCATCGTGCGCGAGTACCTGCCGGCCAAGGAGGCCGGCCAGCGTATCGGTATCGTCATGATGGCGACGATTTTCGGCATGGCGATCGGCGGCTGGATGTCGGGCTGGATCTACGACCTGACCGGCTCGTACGCCGCCGCGTTCCTGAACGGCATCGCCTGGAACCTCTTGAACATACTGGCGATCGGCCTGTTCATGTGGAAGGCGAGGCACAGGGCCGCCTTAGCCGCCTGAGGAAGGCCAGGCACAGCCACTCAGTGGCTCGGCTTGACAACAGCCAGTCCCTGCGCGACGCCAGGGGCCGATGGGTGCGGCAACAGGCCGGTGAGATGGCGACAGCTGGAAATATCGCATTGCGGGCGCGCTTCGATGGCCATGCGCATGGGCCAAGGCCTTGATCAAGCCGCGCTCGCGCCGGGGCGGTGGCCGCCCGACCATATCGGATGTGGCACGCAAGGCAGGCGTCGGCGCCATCACCGTTTCGCGCGCGCTGCGCGAGCCGGTGCGCGTTTCCGAGGAACTGCGCCGCCAGATCCTGGCCGCCGTCGAAGAACTTGGCTATGTGCCGGACCCGAACGCACGCGCGTTGGCCTCGGCGCGGGCTGAAGTGTTCGGCGTGTTGGTGCCTTCGCTGACCAACAACGTCTTCGCCGAGGTGGTGCGCGGCATCTATGACAGCCTGTCGGACAGCCCCTTCCGCATTCAGCTCGGCAACACGCACTATTCCGGACTGGAGGAAGAGCGGCTGCTGCAGCTGTTCGGCTCCCAGCGGCCGGCAGCGCTGATCGTTGCCGGCATCGACCAGACGCCCACCTCGCGAAAGCTCTTGGAGAATGCCGGTTGCCCGGTGGTTCAGGTGATGGAGACCGGACCCGATCCCGTGGACATGATGGTCGGCTTCTCGCATCTCGACGGCGGCAGGACGGCGACCGAGCACCTGATCGAGGCGGGGTATCGCCGGATCGGTTTCATCGGTGCACGCATGGATCCGCGCTCGCAGCGGCGCCTGGCTGGTTACCGCGCGGCGATGGAGAGGGCCGGGCTGTTCGACCCGCGCCTGGTCACCACCACGCCGGTGCTTTCCAGCGTGTCGCTTGGCCGTGAATTGTTCCGCGACGCCCTTGCCAAGATGCCGACGCTCGACGGCGTTTTCTGCAACAATGACGATATCGCGCTCGGTGTGCTGTTTGAATGCCATCGCGCCTCGATCGATGTGCCGAAGACCATCGGCATCGTCGGCTTCAACGATCTCGAGATGATGCAGGTGGCATTTCCGTCGATCACCAGCATCCGCACCCATCGCTACGAAATCGGCAGGCGCGCTGTCGCCATGGCGCTGGCGGCCATCGCCGGTGATCGGCCGCAGGAGCGTGTCGTCGACCTCGGCTTCGAGCTCAAGCGGCGCGAGAGCACGGCACGCTGAAGCAGTTTAGACCCTGCTGAAATCAGCCTTTACAGGCATTCTTGGTAGCGCTACCATTCGAACCGGCATCAAGTCTAAGCGCTGTTTATTATACATAAGCGACAGAATTTTCCTTGTTTATTATTGATAATATGATACTTTCGTTGCAGCTTAAGGAAGCAACGAGGAGGGAGAGGTCGGTGCTGGCCACCTGACGTGCGTGGCCGGCCAGGGCGGGAGGTGCTGGGGCGAACACGTCATTCTACTGCAGCTAACAAACAAGTCAGAACTGCAACTGGGAGGAATATCGATGATCAAGTCACTCGTTGGTGGCATCGTTGCCGCCACTGCATTCGTCATGTTGAGCTCAGCGGCGATGGCCGGAGGCCCGGAAATCGTCAAGGGACCGGCAGCCGAGCCGGACTGCTTTGCCCCATGGGCAGCCGATACGCAATTCTTCAAGTTTCCCAAGAAGGCCGGACCATACCGCATTGCGTTGGCCAACGGCTACATCGCCAACACCTGGCGCATCCAGATGGTGCAGACCGCCAAGGCGTATGCGGCACAGCCGGATGTCGCCAAAAAGCTGAAGGAATTCAAGGTCGTGTCGACGGGCGAGGACGTCCCGGCGCAGATCTCCGCGATCAACAATTTCATCGATTCCGGCTTTGACGCGATCGTCGTCAACGCGCAGAACCCAACCGCATTCGGACCAGTCATCAAGCGTGCGAAGGAGGCCGGTGTCGTGCTGGTCGCCTTCGACAACATCCTCGACACCAAGGATGCCATCAACGTCAATGTCGACCAGAAGGGCCTTGGCGCGTTGTGGGGCAAGTGGTTGGTCTCGCATGTCCCGAACGGCGGAAAGGTACTCGAAGTGCGCGGCGTCGCCGGCACTTCCGTCGACACGGACCGTCATGCCGGCATCCACGAGGTCCTCGACGGCTCCGGCAAGAAATGGGAAGTCACCGAGGTGGTCGGCAAATGGGACGACGGCGTTGCCCAGAAAGCCACGGCGGACGCGATTGCCACAAACGGCCCGTTCGACGGCATCACCGGGCAAGGCGGCGACACCGGCATCGTGCAGGCGATGATGGATGCCAAGCATCCATTCGTTCCGTTCGGCGGCGAGACGGAGAACGGTTTTCGCAAGTTCTGTGCCGCGCATGCCGGCGACGGCTTGAAGTGCTCTTCGGCCGGCACCGGCCCCGCCCAGGTGGCGGTGGCAATCAAGACGGCAATCGCGGCCCTCGAAGGCAATGTCGTGCCGCAATCGGTGAAGCTGCCGCTGGCTATTGTGGAGGATCCGAACTTCAAGGCTGGCCAGGATTTCTTCCCCGACCAGTCCGACAATTTCTTCGTCGGCAACTCCTTCCCAACCTGCGGCATCAATTTCAGCGCCCAGGAAATCATGGGGCAGACCAAGGAAAACCAGTAGGCTCACTGCTATCGCCGGCGCCGCGGGTCAACCCGCGGCGCCAGCCCTGAAATCCCATGATTGCCCCTGGGAGGGTTGATGGACGGTGCGGCTCCACTCTTTCGCATGGAAGGCATTTCCAAGCGCTATGGCGGCGTGCGGGCGCTGGAAAAGGCCGAGCTGACGGTCGAGGCCGGCAGCATCCATGCCATCCTCGGTGAAAACGGGGCCGGCAAGTCGACGCTGATCAAGGTCATGGCGGGTGTCGTGGCGCCTGATGAAGGCCGCATGATGCTGGATGGGCGCGAAGTGACCTTCGCTTCGCCCGGTGCGGCGAACAAGGCCGGCATCGTCTGCATCTTCCAGGAATTGTCGCTGATCCCCGAGCTCAGCGTTGCCGACAACATCGTCATTTCGGATCCACCCAAACGCTTCGGCATGATCGACCGCAAGGCACAGCGCCGCATCGCCGAGGACGCGCTGGCGCGGGCGGGCGCCGCCGATATCCATCCGCTGGCGCTGGTCAAGGACCTGCCGCTGTCGCGGCGGCAGATGGTGGAGATCGCCAAGGCCCTGGCGCGCAAGCCACGTATCCTCATCCTCGACGAGGCGACATCGGCGCTGACGGCTGCGGACGTCTCAAAGATTTTCGCTGTGCTGAAGCGGCTGCGCTCGGAAGGGCTGGCGCTGCTCTACATCTCCCACCGCATGAACGAAATCGCCGAACTCGCCGATCATTGCACGGTGTTCCGCAATGGACGCAACGTCGCCAGCTACAAGGCCGGCTCGAAGAGCGACAACGAGGTGGTCGAACTGATGATCGGCCGCGAGTACAGCCATATTTTTCCGCCCAAGCCGCCAGCGGCAGCGGCCAACGCCGCCCCCAGGCTCGAGGCGCGCAAATTGTCGTGGGCCGACCGGTTGGACAACATCTCGCTGACCGTCAGGGCAGGAGAGGTCGTCGGCCTCGGGGGGCTCGACGGCCAGGGCCAGCGCGAACTGCTGCTTGCTTTCTTCGGTGTGCTGCGTGGCCTCTCCGGCGAGGTGCTGATCGACGGCAAGCCGGTGACGATTACCAGCCCGGCGGCGGCCCGCGAGGATGGCATCGGCATGGCGCTCATCCCTGAAGACCGCAAGACCGAAGGCCTGATGCTGCCGATGACGGTGCGCGAAAACCTGTCCTTCGCCGCGCTTGACCGGCTGTCGAAAGGGGGCATCATCGACCGCGCCACCGAGCAGCGGCTGATCGACGACATGGTCGGCCTGCTGGCGATCAAGACGGCCGGTCTCGACATCCCGGTCGGCGCGCTGTCGGGCGGCAACCAGCAGAAGGTGGTCATCGCCAAATGGCTGATGCGCCAGCCGCGCATCATCCTGCTCAACGATCCGACGCGCGGGATCGATGTCGGCACCAAGCAGGAAATCTATCAGCTGATGCGCAAGCTGGCGGACGCGGGCGCGGCGATCCTGTTCTATTCGACCGATTATGACGAGTTGATCGGCTGCTGCGACCGCGTGCTGGTGCTCTATGACGGGGCGGTCAAGCGCGAACTGGTCGGCGCCGAGATCACCGAACGGGCGCTGATATCGAGCGCGCTCAACATCCATGGCGAGGAGAGCCCGGTGGGCCTGGGAGCGGAAGCGTGAAAGATTGGCGCTACTGGCTGGCCGAGCAGCGCGGAACGCTGCTGGCGCTCGGCATCTTCATCGTCATGTTCGTCATCTACACCTCCAACCATCCGGCGGGCTTCACCGCCAATGTCGTGCAGACGGCCGCGAACAAGGGCGTGCTGCTTGCCTTCGTCGCCATGGCGCAGACACTGGTCGTCATCACCTCCGGCATCGACCTGTCCGTCGGCATGATCTTCCTGCTCACCAACTGCCTGGCCTCCTGGCTGGTGGTGGGCACGCCGATGCAGACCACGCTCGGCGTCATCGCCGTGCTGGCGGCGGGCCTTCTGTGCGGCGCCATCAACGGCGCCATCGTCATCTATGGGCGGCTGCAGCCGATCGTCGCCACCATCGCCACCGGCGCGGTCTATTACGGAGTGGGCCTCCTGCTGCGCCCATTCCCGGGCGGCTCGGTCAACGAGGACCTGGCCGATGCCATGACAGGACGTTTTTTCGATCTGGTGCCGGCAAGCCTGGTCGTGCTGCTGGCGGTCGTGCTGTTGATCTGGGTGCCGTTCAGCCGTTCGGTACTCGGCCGTGCCGCCTACGCGGCCGGCTCTTCGGAAACGGCTGCCTACATGTCTGGCGTGCCGATCCGTCGCGGCAAGTTTGCCGCCTACACACTGGCCGGCCTGCTGGCCGCGATCGGCGGGCTGTTCCTCACCTTCTTCACCTATACGGGGGAGGCAGCCTATGCCAGCGGCAACGCCTACACGCTGTTTTCGATCGCGGCCGTGGTGCTGGGTGGCGTCTCCTTGTTCGGTGGCAAGGGCAGTGCCATCGGCGCCATCTTCGGCGCGCTGGCCTTCCGCACGATCGGCGATCTTCTGTTCGTCTTCGACTTCGATCCGCTCTGGCAGCCGCTGTTCCAGGGCGTTATCCTGCTGGTCGCCGTCAGCCTCGGCGCCTTCGCCCTGTTTCGGGTCCGCAACCGGCTGGAGTGGTTCCTGTGAGCGAGACGACCTTGGGCGGCATTGCCGGCCGCATGCCGAAATTCATCCGCCGCGCCGATCCGGCGGTGCTGACGGCCTTTGCCTGCATCGTGGTGCTGCTGTTGGTGGGCAGCCTCTATTCGCGCAGCTTCCTGTCGCCTGAATATCTCTTGCAGCAGCTCAAGGTGGCTTCGTTCCTTGGCGTCATTGCCACCGGCATGATGCTGGTCATCCTGCTCGGCCAGATCGACCTGTCGGTGCCGTGGTCGGTGGCGGCGGGCGCGATGATGGCCTGCGCGGCGGCGGCCTATGGTCCGGCCGGCGTGGTGCTGGCGATCCCGTTTGGCATCTTCTGTGGCGTGCTGATCGGCGTCGTCAACGGCATTGGCGTCGCCTATCTGCGCATCCCCTCGATGATCATCACGCTGGCCACCAACGCCGTCGCGCAAGGGCTGATGGTGGTCTACACCGGGGGATTCTCGCCGCAGGATTCGGCCACCGGCGCCATGCGCTACCTGGCCACCGGCTTCACCATTCCGGGCGTCCCCAACGCGGTCATCATCTGGGCGCTGATCGGGGCCGCGATGGTGTTCGTGCTGACCCGCAGCGGTTTTGGCCGCGCGGTCTATGGCATCGGCAACCGCGAGCGCGCCGCCTATCTCTCCGGCATCGACACAAGACGCGTGGTGATGATCGCTTTTGCCGTCTCCGGCGGGCTCTCCGCCTTTGGCGGCGTGCTGCTGGCGGGTTACGCCTCCAAGGCGGCGCAATCTATGGGGGATGCCTATCTGCTGCCGTCGATCGCGGCCGTCGTGCTCGGTGGCACCTCGATCCTGGGTGGGCGCGGCTCCTATCTCGGCACGGTCGCGGGCGTGATCCTGATCACGCTGCTGCAATCCATCCTGTCGGTCATGCAGATGCCCGAGGCGGGACGGCAGATCATCTATGGCGTCGTCATCGTCGCCATGCTCCTTCTCTACGGCCGCGCGCCGGCGAGCCGCTGACGGTGGACGAAAAGGCAGCGCAGGCGCCGACGGGCGCTTCCGGTTTGGCACCTCCGGCTATCGTGGTGATGGGCGTCGCCGGCTGCGGCAAGTCAGCCTTCGGTCTCGCGCTGGCCGCCGCGCTGGGTGCCGTCTTCATCGAGGGCGACAGGCTGCATCCGCCCGAAAACGTCGCCCGCATGGCGCGGGGCGAGCCGCTCACCGATCAACTGCGCGAGGGCTGGCTCGACGCGATCGGCGAGCAGATCGCGGCGTCGATCGGCAACGGCCAAGGTGTGGTCGCCGCCTGCTCGGCGCTGAAGCGCGGCTATCGCGAGCGGCTGCGCGGCTTTTGCCCCGATATCGTCTTCCTCTATCTGGAGATCGATCCGGCCACCGCACGGCGGCGCGTCGGCAACCGCAAGGGCCATTTCATGCCGGCAAGCCTGGTCGACAGCCAGTTCGCCATCCTGGAGCCGCCGGGCCAAGACGAGCGGGCATTGACGCTCGACGCGACGCAGCCGGTCGACGAACTCGTCACCCAGGCATTGCGCTCGATGCGCCGCTCATGAGCCTTCTTCTGCGCTGATGCCGATGCCGTCCTGAGCTTCGGTCAACCGCTCATGGCGCGACCAGGACATCATCTGCTCGGGGCACTGCTTCAGCGCCTCCAGCAAGCGGTCGCGTTTCAGCAGGATGTAGTGTGCCTGCAGGGCCATGTTCTTGGCTCCGTCCCTGGTTGTGTTCACTGCCGTGAGCGCCGGTGCCGGCGGCACCAGTTCGGGGCTCAAGACGGCCCGGTATTGCCGGAAGGGCACGTCCTCGAAAGTCGACATGGCAAACAGGGCCGTCTTGCCTCGGGCGGCGAAATTCGCCGGTGCCGAGGCAAGGTGGGTCCAGCCGCTTTCGCCCAGTGCGGTTTCGGTGAAGGTCGAGCCGGCGTGGATGGTGTTGGTCATCAGCACGACGCCGTTCTGCTTCAGCATCTTCTGAATGCGGATGGTGACCTGATAGGCGTCGTCACGGTCGAAGACGATTCGGCTTTTCAGGAACCGGTTCTCGACATGAATCATTGGCGGGTTGAGGAAGCGCTGGCCGAACACCGTCTCGGACACGCCATGCGTGTTGACGCTGACCTGATGCGCTTCGATGCCGGCCTCGTGTATGGCGCGCTTGCCGATCATCGTCTGGGCGGTGAACTGATCGCACCAGAGGATCGCGCCGTGGCCGCGTTGCAAGGCTGCCTGCAAGCCTTCGAGGCCCTCCAGCCGGATCGTCGGCGTCCAACGGCCGGCGACCAGATGCGCGGCAAGTTGCATGCGGCGGCGATGGCGCGCCGTGAGCATTGCCTCGAACAGCTTGCGCGCATCGATGCCGTCGCCGAGCACCGCGCGCGTTGCGGCGGCATAGGCGCGGAAGTCCTTGCGCATATGGCGCTTCAAGCGAAACCTCGACGCCCAATCGCAGATCGGCGACCACCAGCGCACCGGCAGCGCTGCCGCGACCGCGAGGTAGAAGAGGGTAATCAGGCTTTCGCGAAGATCCCTGGTGGAGAAGCGGCGGAGCCTGCCGGGATTGGCCAGCTTGCGGCTGAAGAAGCGCACGTCCTCGGCATATTCGGGAACAAAGACGTCGGCGATGATTTCGGTGCGAAAGCTGGCTGCCGATGGCTGCTTGCGGGCGGCTTTTCGGGATTTCGTAAACCTCGACAGCCTCATCCACCCGGCTCTAGATTTGTGAAGTCAACTCGACCGGGAAATCGTCATTATCGGCATCGCGCATGGCGGCGAGGCTACGGTTGTCCAGCACCTCGGCGATCGCCTGGCGCACTTCCAGCATCATGTGCCGGACCTGGCAGGTCGCCTCGTCGCAATCCTCGCAGCGCTGATACTGCGTGCGGCTGGCGCAAGGTATCGGCGCCAGCGGCCCGTCGAGCACGCGCACGACATGGCCGATCTTGATCTCGGAAGCCGGGCGGGCGAGGCGATAGCCGCCTTCCTTGCCCTTGCGGCTCTGGACGAAGCCGGCGTTGCGCAATTCGCCCAGTATGGCATCGAGGAATTTCTTCGGGATGTTGTTGGCGACGGCGATGTCGTTGACGAAGGCCAGTTGGCCAACCGGAAGATTGGAAAGATGCACGAGGGCCTTGAGGCCGTATTTGCCTTTTTTCGTCAGCATGCCCTGATAACCCGTTGAAGCCCCAACCACCCCGCATCTGGCGGCTGTTTGTGTGCAAATGATGACGGCATTGCTTCCGCACGCCCGCCGTTTCGCGAAAACAAAGCCATTGGAACGCATGTTAGGCACAAACGCGTTGATT
The DNA here is from genome assembly GCF_004791165.1 of Mesorhizobium sp. M8A.F.Ca.ET.218.01.1.1. GTDB lineage: Bacteria > Pseudomonadota > Alphaproteobacteria > Rhizobiales > Rhizobiaceae > Mesorhizobium. Next base: position 319,406 of record NZ_SRUZ01000007.1, read on the forward strand.
CTTTGTAACGTTTTGCACGAAGGGCGCCGCTTTGCGCTATCGGCTGCATAAACGAGAAAAGCCGGCCCACGGCCGGCTTTTCTGATCGTTTTATCGGTCCGCGGAGATTTTAGCGGCTGCCATAGGCCTGGTCGAGCAGGCCGCCGGCGGCGAAATGCTCCTTTTGGACCTTGTCCCAACCGCCGAAGACGTCTTCCACCGTCAGCAGGCGCACATCCGGAAAATCGGCCTTGTATTTGGCCGCGACAGCCGCGTCGCGTGCGCGCAAGCCGTTGTCGGCGGCGATGCCCTGGCCCTCGGGCGTATAGAGAAAGTCGAGATAGCTCTTGGCCAGATCGCGCGTGCCGTGCTCGTCGGCGACCTTGTCGACGATCGCTACCGGGAACTCCGCCAGAAGGCTGACCGAAGGCGTGACCTGCTCGAATTTGTCGTCGCCATATTCCTTGCGGATGCCGCGCGTCTCGGATTCGAAGGTGATCAGCACGTCGCCGATCTCGCGCTGCACGAAGGTGGTGGTGGCGGCGCGCCCGCCTGTGTCGAAGATCGGCACGTTGTTGAACAGCTTGGTGATGAACTCCTTCACCTTGGCGTCGTCGCCCTTGAAGGCTTCCTTGGCGTAGGCGGTGGCCGCGAGATAGGTGTAGCGCGCATTGCCCGACGTTTTCGGGTTGGGGAAGATCACCTGCACGTCGTCGCGCACGAGATCGTTCCAGTCCTTGATGTGCTTGGGGTTGCCGGCACGGACGAGAAACGACGGCAGCGAATAGAAGGGCGAGGCATTGTCGGGAAAGTCCTTCTGCCAGTCGGCGGAGACAAGGCCCTTCTTGACCAGGAAGTCGACGTCGGTAACCTGGTTGAAGGTGACGACATCGGCGCCGAGGCCCTCGGCGATGGCGCGCGCCTGCGCCGAAGTGCCGGCATGCGACTGGTCGACGGTGACGCCCGGATGCTCTGATATGAAGGCCTTGTTGACCTGCACGAACAGTTCGCGGCCGACGTCATAGGAGGCGTTCAGCAGCTTGTCGGCCGACCAGGCTTGGGAGGATGCGAGGAGGAGACCGGCGGCGGCAACGCCGAGGAAAAATCGCTTCATGAAAAGGCTCCGGATGTAATGCTCTATTGCCAGACCATAGCCGGGGCGCGAAGGAGCGGCGAGGCATGGATTCAGGACTTGACCATTGTTGCTAAAAAACTGTTTCCCAAACAGACATATCGTAGTTTTTTCTTTCACCTTGAGGTCGGTCCTCTTCAGCCTGTTTCTGATAAAAGCCACAAATAGATACACATTGTGTATGCGCAATGTTATGGTGGCGGAAAGGAGTCTTCCATGACGAAAGCCGCGCCCGAAACCCACGCCAAGCCTGTCAATCTGCGCATCCGAGAGGATATCCGCATACTGATCGACCGCGCCGCGAAAATACGTGGGAAAACCCGCTCCGACTTCATGATCGACGCCGCCTATCGTGCGGCCGAGGACACGCTACTCGACCAGACCCTGATCAAGGTGGATCCGGAGAGTTACCGGCATTATCTCGACATCCTCGATAAACCGCCGAGCGGGGAAGGTTTTGGGCGCCTCATGAACGTGCCCAAGCCATGGCGGGACTGATGCTATCGGCGCCCACGCCCCTGGCAGAAAACCACGATCTCGGCCTTTTCCAAAGCGGAACAGAAAGTCTCGACCAATGGCTTCGCCGCAGGGCACGGGCCAACCAGGTCAGTGGCGCATCGCGTACTTATGTGGTGGCGGAAGGCACACGCGTTGTCGGCTACTACTGCTTGTCTTCGGGCGGGCTTGATCTGGCGGAAGCGCCCGGCATTGTTCGCCGCAACATGCCAGATCCCATTCCGATGGTCGTGCTCGGGCGTCTCGCGGTGGATGGAAGCTGGCAACGGAAGGGGCTGGGCGCGGCGCTTCTGCAAGATGCCGTCCTGCGCGCCGGTCAAGCCGCGACGATCCTCGGTATTCGCGGAATTTTTGTTCATGCCATATCGGATGAAGCGAAAGCCTTTTACGAGCACTACGGCTTTGCGGCCTCCCCGAAAAACCCGATGACCCTGGTGTTGTCGTTGAAGGCCAGGTGAAAGACCGCCACCGACCGGGACATCCCTGGGGCGGATTCACCGTGGTCCGATCGCTATGCAGCCGGGAACAGCTTCCAGCGCCCCGGGCGGAACGCCACGCGGCTCTTCTGCGCTGCCGGATGGTCGACCGGCAGCTCAATCTCGACCCGCTGGCGTTCGCCGCCGATTTCAAGTTCGACGCGCCTTGTGCCGGCGACGCGGCGGCTGGCCGCCACGGTGCCGGCGATGCAGCCGCTGCAGCCGTCCAGCAGTTCGACATCATGCGGACGGAAGTAAAGCATCGCATCGCCCTCGGACGCGTGCGGCGCCGACAATCCGATTGGACGGTCGGCCAGCCAGATCTCGCCATTCTCGACCTTGACCGGAAGGGAACTCGATTCGCCGATGAAGCCGTAGACAAAGGGCGAATTCGGCGTGTCGTAGATGTCGTCGGCGGTGCCGACCTGCTCGATACGGCCCTGGCTCATCACCACGACACGGTCGGCCAGTTCCAGCGCCTCTTCCTGATCGTGGGTGACGAAGACGGTGGTGTGGCCGGTGGCGTCATGGATTTCCCGCAGCCAGCGGCGCAGTTCCCGGCGCACCTGCGCGTCGAGCGCGCCGAACGGCTCGTCGAGCAGCAGCACCTTGGGTTCGATGGCCATGGCGCGGGCGAGCGCCACGCGCTGGCGCTGGCCGCCCGAAAGCTGCGCGGGATAGCGCTTCTCCAGCCCTGAAAGCTGGACGAGATCGAGAAGCTCGGAAGCACGGCGGCGGATCTCCGCTGCTGGCGGCCGCGACGGTCCGTGCCGCACCTTGAGGCCGAAGCCGATATTGTCAGCCACCGTCATATGACGGAACAGCGCGTAGTGCTGGAAGACGAAGCCGACATTGCGTTCCTGGATCGATTTCTGCGAAGCGTCCTCGTCACCAAAGAAGATTTTCCCGCGTGTCGGCCGCTCCAGCCCGGCGATCAGTCTGAGCAAGGTCGTCTTGCCGGAGCCGGATGGTCCCAGCAACGCAATCAATTCGCCCGACTTGATGTCGAGCGACACGTCGTGAAGCGCCGGAAACCGCTCGAATTCCTTGCGCACGTTGGCAACGCGAACTTCCATACAATGAACCTTCTAATGTCCGCGCGTCGCGGCGAGTTCGGCGCCGTAGCGCATCTCGAGCAGTGTTTTCAAGACCAGCGTGACGAGCGCCAGCCCGGCAAGCAGCGAGGCGACGGCGAAAGCGCCGACGGCGTTGTACTCGTTGTAGAGGATTTCGACATGCAGCGGCATGGTGTTGGTCAGGCCGCGTATGTGGCCCGACACCACCGAAACCGCGCCGAACTCGCCCATGGCGCGCGCATTGCACAAAAGCACGCCGTAGAGCAGGCCCCATTTGACGTTGGGCAAGGTCACAAACCAGAAGGTCTGCCAGCCATTGGCGCCGAGCGAAAGGGCGGCCTCCTCGTCGCCATTGCCCTGTTCCTGCATCAGCGGGATCAGTTCGCGGGCGACGAAGGGGAAGGTGACGAAGACGGTGGCCAGCACAATGCCCGGGACGGCAAACAAGATCTGGATGCCATGTGCCTTCAGCCACCCGCCGAGCAACCCCTGGGCGCCGAACAGAAGCACGTAGACCAGACCCGAAATGACGGGCGAGACCGAGAAGGGCAGGTCGATCAGCGTGGTGAGAAACGCCTTGCCCTTGAATTCGAACTTGGCGATCGCCCAGGCGGCGGAGATGCCGAAGACGACATTGAGAGGCACCGAGATCGCCGCGACAAGCAGTGTCAGGTGGATGGCCGAGCGTGCGTCCGGTTCGCCCAGTGCTTGCGTATAGGCGCCGACGCCTTTCGCCAGCGCCTCGTGGAAGACGATGATCAGCGGCAAAAGCAGGAAGATGCCGAGGAATGCGAAAGCGATGGCCATCAGCACGGCCTGCGCTGGGCGGCTTTCGGTCACCGCCGCCGAGCGGCTCTCGTGATACGGTTCGTAGGATTTGATCTCGGGATCAGCCATAGCGCTTGCGGCTCCATGTCTGCACCAGATTGACGACCAGCAGCATGACGAACGACAGCGCCAGCATGATTGCCGCGATCGCGGTCGCCGCTGGGTAATTGTATTCCTCCAGCCGGATGACGATCAGAAGCGGTGCGATCTCGGATTTGTAGGGCAGGTTGCCGGCGATGAAGATGACCGAGCCGTATTCGCCGACGCCGCGCGCGAAGGCGAGCGAGAAGCCGGTGATGATGGCCGGCGCCAGGCCCGGAAAGAGCACGCGGGTGACGATCTGGAAGCGGCTGGCGCCAAGCGTGGCGGCTGCTTCCTCCACCTCCTTGTCGATTTCCTCCATGATCGGCTGCACGGTGCGCACGACAAAGGGCAAGCCGATGAAGACCAGCGCGATGACGATGCCGAGCGGCGTGTAGGCGACCTTGATGCCGAGCGGCATCAGCAATTTGCCGATCCAGCCGTTCGGCGCGTAGAGCGTGGTCAGCGCGATGCCGGCCACCGCCGTCGGCAGCGCGAATGGCAGGTCGACCATGGCATCGACGATGCGGCGGCCGAGAAAGCGGTAACGCACCAGCACCCAGGCGACGAGCGTGCCGAAAACGACATTGACGACAGCCGCGATGAAGGCGGTGCCGAAGCTGATTTCAAGTGCGTTGAGGGTGCGGCGATCGGTGGCGATGGCCCAGAAATCGATCCAGCCGAGAGCGGCCGAACGCCAGATCAGCCCGGATAGCGGTATGAGGATGATGAGGGTGAGGTAGGCAAGCGAGAAGCCGAGCGTCAATCCGAAACCCGGAATGACGCTCGGCTGTCTGAACCGCCACCCCGCCTGCGCGGGTGCTGTGGTCATATCGTCCTGATCTAGGTTTTAGCTCACTGGGCCGGTTTGTAGATCTGGTCGAATATACCACCGTCGCCGAAATGATAAGGCTGTGCCTTCTTCCAACCACCGAAAAGCGGGTCGTCGATGGTGATCAGCTTGATAGGCGGCAGCTTGGCGAGATCCTCGGGCGGAACCAGTTCGGGCTTGGACGGCCGGTAATGGTTCTTGGCGATGATGGTCTGGCCTTCCTTGGAATAGAGGTAGCTCAGATAGGCCTCGGCCACCTTGCGCGTGCCCTTGGCGTCGACATTGGCATCGACCACGGCCACCGGCGGCTCGGCCAGGATCGAGGTCGGCGGATAGACGATGTCGAAATTGTCGGCGCCAAACTCGTCGAGCGCCAGATAGGCATCGTTTTCCCAGGCGATCAGCACGTCGCCAAGGCCTTTTTGCGCGAAGGTCACTGTCGAGCCGCGCGCACCGGTGTCGAGCACGGGAGCATTGGCATAGAGCTTGCCGACGAATTCCTTGGTCTTGGCTTCGTCGCCGCCATCATTGGCGTTGGCATAGGCCCAGGCCGCGAGATAGTTCCAACGCGCGCCGCCCGACGTCTTGGGGTTGGGCGTGATCACCTGGACGCCGTCCTTGACGAGGTCGTTCCAGTCGTGAATGCCCTTGGGATTGCCCTTGCGGACAAGGAAGATGATGGTCGAGGTGTAAGGCGCTGAATTGTTTTCGAATTTCTTGCGCCAATCGGGATTGATCTTTTTCGATTTGGAGACGATGGCATTGATGTCGCCTTCGAGAGCCAGCGTCACCACATCGGCGTCGAGGCCGTCGATCACGGCGCGGGCCTGGGCGCCCGATCCGCCATGTGACTGCTGGATCGTCACCGTCTCGCCGGTTTCTGTCTTCCAATGCGCGGCGAAGGCCTCGTCATAAGCCTTGTAGAGCTCGCGCGTCGGATCGTAGGACACGTTGAGAATGGTGGTGTCGGCAAACGCGAAACCGAGCGTGCCGAACTGGACAGATGTGGCGACCAGTGCGCCGAGCAGTTTCCTGAAATGAGGTTTGGTCATTTCTGCCTCCGTTGAACCCGCGCCAAATCTACCGAAATTATAGAAATTAGATGCATTGAATGTTGCCTTTTTTGCCTCCCTGGAGAAAATCTCCGGCGTTCTGCCGCGGCTATGAGAAATATTTTCCTCGCGGTTGCTCCGCGCCGGAGTCGGTCCGCCCTGTGGCCTATCTAGGGACGCGCGGTTGCCGGGCAAGTCTGCTTTGGGCAGGTCACTCGGCGGTCACCGGGAAATCGAAGCGCTGCTTTTGAAATGGCTCTTGGTCGAGCGTAAAATGCCACCATTCTCGCGCGTAGTTCCTGAAACCTCCAGCACGCATGGCATCGACGAGGAGCTTGCGGTTTGCCGCCGCTTCGGCGCCGAGCGGGCGATGCGCGGTCTCACTCGTCCGGTCGAAGCAGTCGAAGCCGGTGCCGAAATCGAGGGTGTTGGCATCGACCGCGCCGCAGGCCGGTTTCGACACGGACATACTGTCGGCCGGTGCGATGGCGATATCGACGGTCGAGCCGCGCGAATGTGCCGACTGGCGGGCGACATAGCCCTCGGCGATGAGGTCGCCGCGCTTGACCTTCGGATACCATTGCGGGTCCGGCGGCCCGCCCGCGGTCGTCCAATCGCCCATGTCGGCCACGGAGCGGGCAGGGCGATAGCAGTCGAACACGATCAGCGTCATGCCCCTGGCGACCATTGCCTTCTGGACCCCGGCAACGGCTAAGGCCGCCTGCCGGGCGAGGATGCAGACCGGCGCATCATAGCCGCTTACCTTGCGATGCAGAAAATTGTCGGCGCCGGAATAGCGGATGTCCTGGCGGATCGAGGCATCGATGGCGGCCAATCGGACGAAGCCGGTGGGCAGGGGATCGGCCGAGGCGGGAAGGGTGACTGCGAAGAAAGCCGCTAAAATGGCGGCTATACTGCGTAAGGTATGGCGTGGCACGCCCCCCTCTGCCCTGCCGGGCATCTCCCCCTCGAGGGGGGAGATTGGCAGCTTTTGCGTCGCGCGCCGCCGTTGGTCATTGCCGAAAGCGGCCTGGCCATCCGATCTCCCCCCTTGAGGGGGAGATGGCCGGCAGGCCAGAGGGGGGCGCCTCGCACCGGACATCAGGCAATTTATCCCTTATTCCCGGACCTCGAAAGGCCAGTCTCCTGAATCCCTTGACGCAGCCTATTCAACGAACACTTTCACACTGGCCGCCCGTCCCGCCGCGTCGATGACGGTCAGCGTCGAATAACCCGCGCCGTCGGGCTGCCATGTCGCGGTGCGGCGGCGATCGAGGCCGATGAGCGGCTTGCCGTTGGCCAGCCAGCGGAACGGCGCCCGGCCGCCTTGGAGCTTCAGCACCAGTGGCGACGCATCGGCCGAGTTGGTGGCGAGATCGACGCGGGCGCCATCCGGCGGGAAGATGATGGTCGGCGCGGGTTCGGTCGGGGTCGCCTGCACCAGGCCATCCGCGCCGGCGCCGAAGCGGGCAAGCGTCACCGGCAGGTCCTCGCGCTTGGGGGTGAAGGCGCCGGGCGGTTTGCCCGGCAGCGGTACGGTCGCCAGCCCCGAGCGGACAAAGCCTTCGAACAGGATCGGGGCGGCCGAGACATAGCCGGAAAGACCAGGCACCGCGCCGGCATCGGGCCGGCCGACCCAGACACCCAGCACATAGCGGCCGTCGAAGCCGACCGACCAGGCGTCACGGTAGCCGTAAGAGGTGCCGGTCTTGTAGGCAATGCCGCGCTGCAGGGCGCCTTCGGGTGGCTTCACACCCGACAAAATGTCGACGATCTGCCAGTTGGCCTGGTCGTTGAGGATGGTGGTGGTCGAACTCGCGGCGTTGGCCGGCTCGGTGCCGTCATGCAGCGAATGCGTCTTGCCGCCATTGGCGAGCCCTGTGTAGAGCTGGACCAGGTCGCGCAGCGTGACGCCGACGCCGCCGAGGCCGATGGCCAGGCCGGGCGCTTCATTGACCGGCAGGATCGGGTTGACGCCCGCCTGGCGGAAGCGCGCCGTCAGCCGTGCCGGGCCGACCGCGTCGAGCACGCGGATCGCCGGCACGTTGAGCGATAGTTGCAAAGCCTGGCGGATCGAGACATCGCCCTGATAGCCCATGTCGAAATTCTTCGGCCTGTAGCCGCTGAAATCGACCGGGCTGTCCTCGATCAGCGTTTCCTGCGCCACCAGTCCCTGCTCGAAGGCGAGGCCGTAGATGAACGGCTTCAGCGTCGAGCCGGGCGAGCGCACGACCTTGGTCATGTCGATCCAGCCGGAACGGCTGGAATCGAAGAAATTGGCCGAGCCGACTTCGCCCAGAATGTCGCCGGTGCGGGCATCGGCCAGCACCATGGCGACGGACAGACGCGGCCCGAGCTTGGTGGCGGCATCGCGCGCCACCTGTTCCAGTCCTTGCTGGACGCTTTTGCGGATCGTCAGCTTGAGCGGCTGACCCGGAACGGCCTTGGGAAGCATCGCATAGGAGGCATGCGCGGCAAGCGCCGGCAAGGTGCGGCGCAGGCCCGAGACATCGTCAAGTGCGGCGCGTGCCGCCTCGCGTTCGCCGATCAGGCCTGACGAGACCATGCGGCTCAGCACACGATCGCGCGCGGCGTGGGCGATCTGGAGGTTGCGGTCGGGCCGGCGCTTTTCCGGCAATTGGGGGAGGGCGACGAGAAGGGCGGCCTCGGAAACGGTGAGCCGCTTCGGTTCCTTGCCGAAATAGGCGAGCGAAGCGGCGCGCACGCCTTCCAGGTTGCCGCCATAGGGCGCCAGCGTGAGATAGCGCTCGAGGATGTCGCGCTTCGACAGCCGCCGCTCGATCTGGATGGCGCGCAGCATCTGCTTGATCTTGGAGCCGAGGCTGCGGCTTTCGCGCGGCTCGATCAGCCGGGCAAGCTGCATCGACAGGGTCGAGCCGCCGGAAACGATATGGCCGCTGGTGGCGAATTGGCCGGCGGCGCGGGCGAGAGCCAGCACATCGACGCCCTCATGGTCCCAGAAGCGCTTGTCCTCATAGGTGACCAACATGTCGACGAACTGCTTGTCGACCTGGTCCAGCCGGGTCTCCAGCCGCCAGTAGCCGTCAGGCGTCGCGAAGGCGCGCAACAGCTGGCCGTCGCGGTCCTGGACTTCGGCGGAGACGGTCAGAGTTGCGGGCAATGGTGGGGGGAAGGCGCGGTCGAGTTCCCAGAGGGCGGCGGTGGCGATTGCCGCAACGACGGCTAGCGATGCTCCCGCAATGGCGGCCCGCCAAATGAATTTCTTGGAGAGCATGGCGCTGCCCCTCATCCGCCTGCCGGCACGACGGCCCTTCGGGCGTTCGCCGTTCGAAAAGCCAAGCAATTGGCTTTTCGTCCGCTGCGCGGACCACGGCTCACCTCCCCGAATAGTGACGGGGAGAAGGGAGCTGTCGCGGCGGTCGGCGCTAGCCCCTTTCTCCCCGTCACTATACGGGGAGAAATGCCCGGCAGGGCAATGAGGGGCAGCGCAAGCCTCACGTTCATATCCGCCAAGGCACCTTACGGCGCCTTGATCTCCATCATGCCGGTGGCGGTGCGGGCCGAATATTGCGGCCGGTACATGTCCTCCACCGCTGCCGCCGGATGGGCATAGGTGCCCGGCGTGACGGCGCGCACGACATAGGCAAGCGTCAGATTGTGGTCGTGGTCGCCGTCGGCCGGGTTGAATGCCGCGACGAAGCGGTCGTCGCGGAATTCCAGATGCGCGGCGTCGGTCTGTGCCAGCCAGGAGAAGTTCGTCAACTGGGCGCTGGAAACCAGCCCCGGATTGTCGATCTCGAAGCCGGCCGGCAACAGGTCGGTAACCAGCAGGCGCGACGGCCAGCTGTTCTGCTCGGTGACCTTGAGCACGACGACATAGCGTTCGTTCTGGGTGGCCTCAGTCACATTGGCTTCGGTGCCGTCGAGCTTGTAGTAGGTGCGGCTGATGGTGAAGCCGTCGCCGCCGGCCGGCAAGGGCTGGATCGGCGACGCCACGGTGGTGACGACGGCCTGCAGCGGGGTCTTGCCGGTGTTGGCGATTTCGAGCGGGCTGTCGACCAGGTCGGAGCCGTTGACCTGGTTGGAATAGCCGCCGGAATGCGGCGCGCCGTTGACGGTCAGTGCGATGGAGTCATTGCCCTCCTTCAGCGCACGCGCCGCCAGCAGCATCCAGGAATCGTCCTGGGTGCTGGTCCAGCGGGCTTCGGCGCGTTTCCTTGTCACCAGCTTGATCAGCTCGGGCACGATCGTCGATACCGGCTTCGATTCCGCCGCCAGCGACAGCATCGCCGCGCCGTCACGCAATGCCGAGCCGTAGTCGGAACGGTACCAGTCGTAGTCGGTGCTCGACTTGGCCAGTTGCAGCGCGGTCTTGAACGTCGCCTCCGAACGCTGCGTGTCGCCATAGAGCGCAAGGCTCGCCGCCAACTGGGCGACGGCCATCGGGCTCGAGAAGGCTTCGAGCTGGGTGTCGGCGTAGTAGCGCAGATCGCCGATCGAGGCCTTCTTGTTGCGGGCCAGCACGTAGAGGGCGTAGGCGATCTCGCTACCGCGGTCCTGTACGCTCTGGTCGTAGCCGAGCGAGTTCTGCAGGTTGTTCAGGGCCTGGTTCATCGCCAGAGCCGGCACGTCGTATTTCTGCTCCCGCGCCCTGGTCAGGAATTCGCTGACATAGGCGTCGAGCCACAGATCGCCGGAGCCCGGACCCCACAGGCCGAAGCTGCCGCTCGAGGACTGGTAGCTCAGGACCTTGTAGATCGCATCCTGGATGCGCCCGTGCAGTTCAGGGTCGCTTTCCATGCCGACGCCTGATGCCATCTCGTTGACGTAGAGAAGCGGCATGGCGCGGCTGGTGGTCTGCTCGGCGCAACCATAGGGGTAACGATCGAGCGTCATCAAGAGCGACGGCACGTCGAAGGCCGCAGCCTGCGAAACGCCGACGCTGACCGATGCGCCTTCGAGCAGGCTGGCAGCCAGCAGCTCCTTGTCGACGCGAAGCGCGCCGCCATTGCCCTTGAGGTCGACCACGAGGCGCGTGGTGACCGGCAATTGGGCCGGACGCACCGGGACATAGAGCGTCTGCTCGACCTTGGTGCCGTCCGCATGCGCCAGCTTGATGGTCAGCGAGGCATTGCCCGCCGTCTTTGCGATCAGCGGCACGGTCAAGGTCTGGCGCTTACCCTGGGCGAGCGTCAGCTTCTGGGGCAGGGGCTTGTCACCTGTCGACAGGTCCCCCGTCGTATCGATCGACAGCGCATAGTCGCCGGCCGGTCCGTCGGTGTCGGCAACGTCGAGACGCATGACGGCGTTGTCGCCAGGCGCCAGGAAGCGCGGCAGGCCGGCGGTGATCACAACGGGATCACGCACGATCACGTCCGACTGGGCATGGCCGATCGCCTCCTTGGTCCAGGCGACAGCCATGACGCGCACGGTGCCGTTGAACTGCGGGATGTCGAAGTCGATCCGCGCCTTGCCGTCGGCGTCGAGCTGGACGATGCCGGAGAAGAAGGCGACCAGTTTTTCAGTGGGCGGGCTGCCTTGCGTCTGCATGTTGGCGCCGTCACCGCCGGTCCTGAGCTTGCCGGTGGTGCCCAGCGAGCCATCGATCAGGCGGCCGTAGATGTCGCGGATCTCCATGCCCAGCATGCGCTGGCCAAAGAACCAGTTCTCCGGATCCGGCGCCTTGTAGTTGGTCAGGTTGAGGATGCCGACATCGACGGCGGCAACGGTGACATAGGCGTTGGTGCCCGGCTGCACGCCGGCCACGGAAACCGGGATCGACAGCTGCTGGCGCGGCATTGTCTTGTCCGGCGGCGTGAGCGTGACGGCAAGCTTCTTGGCGCCCGGATCGACGGTGAGCCATTTCACGCCGATGGCGCGGGCGGGCATGCGCGTTTCCTGCGCGTCGCCCGGCCGGAAAAGGGTTGCCGTGACATAGGCGCCGGCGCCCCAGTCGTCGCCAACCGGGATGTCGACGGTGCTGCCGCCGGCCGGCACGGTCGCCGTGATGGTTTTCAGCAGCTTGTCGGAGCCGATGTTGATCAGTAATTCGCCGGCAAAATGCGGCGAGATTTTCAGCTTTGCCACTTCGCCCGCGGCATAATTGTCCTTGTCGAGAGCGATCTCCAGGCCGTCAGGCGTTTCGGTGGTGGTCGAGGCGACATACCAGCCGGCGTCGAATTCATAGCTGGTCGCCGGCCCCTCGGGATCCGATGTCTCGACCTCGAGCCTGTACTGGCCCCAGTCGACAGGTACGGAGACGGCGGCGTCGCCATCGGCGTTGAGATCGATCTGGCCGTTGGCGATCGATTTGGTGAAGCTCACCGGCTCGTAGTTCCAGGAGTTGTTGGAGCGGTACCACTGATAATTGCGTTCGACCTTGACCAGCGTCCACTGCGCGCCTTTCAGCGCCTCGCGCTTGCCGTCGGGATCGACGGCGATCAGGCTGAACTTGGCCGTGCCGCCCTGCGGCACTTCACCATCGGCGAAATCCGGACGAATGCCGATCATATGGCCTTGCGGGCGGATGCCGATGTTGAGCGAGCGCTCGATGGCGCGGCCACCGGTTTCGCGCATGCGCACCGTCACCTTGCCGTCGACCAGCTTGGTGGTCGAGGGCAATTGGTCGACGGAGATCGGGAAGGTCGCTTTGCCGTCATCGCCGACCACCGGCAGATCGGCGAGCGGCGTGACCGTGGGCTCCGCCGACTGCTCGTCGGCGAGGCCGAAGGAAAAGTCGGGGAAGCGGTCCCAGTCCCGGGACGTCGACAGGGTCAGTTCGCCTTCCAGCGCCAGGCCCGCCGCCGGCGCGCCATAGAGGAAGCGGCCGTCAATGTTGATGTTGGCGGTTTCGCCCCGCGCAATCTCCTGCTTGTCGGCCTTCATGTCGAACTCGATGCGATCCGGCACGAAGTCCTCGACCAGGAACATCTGGCTGGCAACCGCCGGCTGCTTGGGGTCGGTGTGGATCGACACCGACCATGTGCCGCGCATGGCGTTGGCTTCGAGCGGCAGGTCGACGGCGTGGCCGCCGGCCGATGCGCCGTCGCTGACGATGCGGCGGTCCTCGACGCCATCGGGACGCGAGAAGATAAAGGTCAGCGGCAGGTTCTCGACCGCCTTGGCCGCGCCGTCGCGGGCAAGCGCGGCGACATGGACGTCCTCACCGGCGCGATAGATGCCGCGTTCGGTCCAGGCATAGACGTCGAGCGCGCCCGGTGCGGCGCGTCCGGTGACGCCGCGGTCGGACAGGTCGAAGCCGGCCTTTGACATATCGAGGAAGACGAAATCATTGTCCCCCTGCTTGGCCATCAGCACGGCCGGCACCATGCCGCCGTCACCGCGCGTCAGGCCGGGGTTGAAGACGGCATGGCCGTTCGCATCCGACGTCGCGGTTCCGAGAACCTCGTTGTTACGAGCAACCAGTGTCAGTTCGGCCCCGGCAATCGGCTTGGCGCTACCCAGCGAACGGGCAAAGACGTTGAGCCCGTCCTGGCCGGTGTAGGTCGACAGGCCGATGTCGGAGACGACGAACCACTGCGTGGCCAGCGAACCGTAATCGTCGCTCTTGTCGTTGACGGCCTTGGCCGTCAGCACATAGACGCCGGGCTTGCGCTGCGGCAGCGCTTCGTCGACCGGGAAGGAGGTGGTGACCTCCTTGTTGAGATCGTTGACGATGTCGAGTTGGCCCTGCCAGACCGGCGCGCCCATCTGCTCGGAAATGTTGGAAATGTCATAGCCGTCGAGCTGGTGCAGGAACTGGTAGCCCGACAGCAGCTGCGCCAGCGAGCGGTCGCCGATGCGGTAGAGCTTCATCTCGGCGGCGTTCATGTTGACGGTGACGACCGGAATGCCGCGGCGCGCGCCGGCCGGCAGCACGAAGCTGTCGCCGGTGAAGCGGGCGGATGGCGCGCGGTCCTGCACATAGATCGACAGCACCACGGGGGCAGCGGTCACTTCGCCGATCGCGGCCGGCAGGCCGGCGCGGAAGGTGACGTCATAGTGCTGGCCGTGTTCGAGCCCTTCGACGCAGATCTGCTTGTCCTTGGCCTCGATGCCCTTGGGCGCGGCGTTGTCGACGGTGACGAACTGCGCGTAGTCGACGCCGGTCTTGACCAGATCCTCGGAGAATTGCGCGCAGATGCGCGGCGCGCTGGTGTCGGCATCGACAGAGTGATCGATGACGCGGAATCCCTTGCGGGCCTTCAGATCGGCATAGTCGGCCTGGACCGCGGGCGAGCTTTCCAGCGCAAGGCTGGCTTCATAGGCCTGCAGCGCCGGCCGGTAGAGATCGCGCTTGTCGAGACCATTGCCGAGCAGCGCCAGCACTTCGGCGCGCGTCTTGGTGGTGCGCAGCAACTTGTAGGCGTTGAAGGCGGCCGACGTGGCGTTTGCCGGCAAAGTTGAGGCTTCGGAGGTGCTCGCGGCGGGCTGCACGGCCAGCGTTTCGCGCGCCAGCTTGAGCCAGAGCTGGCCGTCATCCGGCATGACCGAGACAGCGGCCTCGTATTTCTGCATGGCGGAGCGATGGTCGCCGGTCTGTACGGCTTGTTCGGCCGAGTTGATCAGCGCCGCCATGCCCTCCGTCGGCTTGTCAAAGGCAGGGCCAAGCAGCTTGTTGCGGTATTGCTGGGCCTGGTCGGCCATCCAGTTGGGGAAGAAGGCGAGTTCCGGCGGCGCGCCGATATCTGGATCGCCGTCGATGTTGACGACCTTGCCGGCGACCGCGCCGTTGAAGGATTTCAACTGGTTATAGTCGGATTTGAGAAAGCACCATTTGGCCTTGGTGTTGTAGGTGAAGGCGCGGCAGGTCGGATCGCCGAGGCATGTCGTCTTGCACTGGTCGAGCGTGACGTTCTGGTCGGACCTGAGATCGAAGCCGAAATAATCGGAATTGTCCGTCGTTGCGATTCTTCGCGCTTCCGCCGCTTGCGCGACGCTACCACAGGCAAAGAAAAGAAGGACGAGAATCGACAGACCACGAGCCGCGCGCATTGCCATAACACCCTCCAGACAATTGCAGACGTCCGGGCATGTTCAAGCTTCAGTCAGGCTTGTCAACGCGCGGACGCGGCAGGTCTCCGCCTGCCAACGGTTTATTTTCCGGCCAAGGACCGGTATGCGGACAGTAACCTCCACGGGAAGGGGATCACGCTTTCTTGCGGAAACGCAGAAGGTGTGAATTCCAAGCCCACCCTATTTCAGACAATTGGATTGTGGCCCCTTTACGAGCGCTTCAGAACTTCATTCCAATTTTAGTTTTGTAACCTAGGTTGTCTTAATGCCGGCGCATGAAGAGCAGATGTCAGGAGGGACCGCGCCAGGGCGCGTGCTTCCGCGCGCCCTGCTTTTGGCCATGATGTGCGGGACCGCGCTGATCGCCGAATCAAGATCCGTGGCCGCGTTCGAGCTTTTCGGCATCAAGCTGTGGGGATCGTCCAGCGACGAGGACGCGGACATTGTCGATCCGCTGCGCTACGCGGTGACCATCTCCGCGCCCGACGCCGACAAGGACCTCGTCAAGAAGCTCGAAAACGCCTCGGCGCTGAAAGGCGACGAGGACCGGCCCGTTTCGGGTTCGCTCGGGCTGATGGCCAAGGCGCGCGGCGACCGCGAACAGCTGGTCGCCGCACTTTATGCCGATGCCCGCTATGAAGGCGTCGTCACCATCACCATCGACGGCAAGCCGCTCGACGAACTGCCTCCGGACGCCGAGTTCAAGGGTCCGCAGCCTATCCCTGTGGCGATCAATATCGCCACAGGCCCCAAATTCACCCTTGGCGACATCCGGCTGGAGGGCGACGCGGCGGGGCTGATGAGCGCCGATTATGGGCTGATATCCGGCGGCGACGCCGGATCGGGCGCGGTGCTCAAGGCCGAGGCGCTGATCGTGCGGACGCTGAAGGAGCAGGGCAGGCCGCTGGCCAAGGTGACCGACCGGCATATCGTCGCCGACCATGCCACATCGACGCTCGATGTTACGCTGACGGTCGCAGCCGGGCCGGTCGCCGGCTATGGCGCGACCACCGTGGAAGGCACCGAGAAGGTCGACAGGGACTTCACCGAATACATGACCGGGCTGAAGCGCGGCAGGCAATACTCGCCACAGGAGATCAGCGACGCGCGCGACAGGCTGCTGGCGCTCGAGGTCTTCAACAGCGTGACGTTCAAGGAAGCCGACAAGCTCGACGCCGACGGCAACATTCCGATCGGCGTCCAGGTCAGCGAGCGCAAGCCGCGCTTTTTCGGCCTTGGCGGCACCTTCTCGAACACCGAGGGGCTTGGCCTCGAGGGCTACTGGGGGCACCGCAACCTGTTTGGCCGCGCGGAAAAGCTGCGCATCGACGGCGCCATCAGCGGCATCGGCAGCAACAATCTGTCCGAACTGAACTACAATGCCGGCATCATGTTCGAGAAACCCGGCGTGATCGGACCGGCGTCGAAGTTCTTCGCCAGCGTCAAGACCGTGCTCGAGCATCCGGATGCGTACGACCATTTCTCGGTCAAGGGCAGCACCGGCCTGTCCTACGAACTCGACAAGAAGCAGACCGTGTCGGCCGAGGTGGCGCTCGATTATTCGCGCATCCATGACGCCTTCGGCAAGCACACCTACCTAATCGCCAGCATTCCGCTGCAATATGTCTATGACAACAGGGACAGCAGGTTGAACCCGACCAGGGGCTTCAGGGTGCTCGCCTATGCCGAGCCGAGCTACGACATACTGAGTGGTGCGGCCTTCCTCAAGCTGAAGGGCGAGGGATCGGCCTATCAGTCGGTGGATACCGCGTCGAAATTCGTGCTGGCTGAGCGTGTCGCCATCGGCTCGATCGTCGGTACCGGGCTGCAGAACGTCCCGGCCGACCGGCGCTTCTATTCCGGCGGCGGCGGCTCGGTGCGCGGCTATGCCTATCAGGGCATCGGCCCCAAGGATTTCACCGGCCAGCCGATCGGCGGCCTGTCCTTCTTCGAGACCTCGGTGGAGATGCGCATCGCCGTCACCGACACGATCGGGATCGTGCCCTTCGTCGATGCCGGCACGGTATCGACGAAGTCGGTTCCCAACTTCTCCGACGTCAAGGTCGGCGCCGGTGTCGGCCTGCGCTATGTCACGCCGTTCGGGCCGTTGCGCATCGACGCGGCCGTGCCGCTCAACCGTGATCCCGGCGACCCGCATTTCGGCATCTATGCCGGCATTGGCCAGGCCTTCTGACGATGAAAACGGTCTGGCGCATCCTTCGCATTGTCCTCTACACGCTGCTGATCATGGTCGCGGGCGCGATCGGCGCGCTCGTCGTGCTGACCAAGACCGAGCGTGGGCGCGACAATCTCGCCGGCATCATCTCGCGGCTCGCCTCGAGCGAGGATCGCAAGGTCACCGTCAGCGGCATCGACGGCATCTGGTCGGGTAATCTCAGCGTCGACCATGTCGTGCTTGAGGATCGCGAGGGCGCCTGGCTGGTGGCGCGCAAGGTGGCCGTCGACTGGTCGCCGACGGCGCTGCTGTCGAAAAGCTTCAGCGCCGACCGGATCGCCGCCGGGCGCATCGAACTGGCGCGCCTGCCGGTGGCCGGTTCGCAGCCGCCGGCGCAGGGCGGCACGACGACTCTGCCTGTCTCCATCGACATCAAGCAGATCGACCTGCCGGAAATCGCGCTCGGCGAGCAACTGGCCGGCAGCGGTATCGCCGAGCTCGCAGCCAAGGGAATGCTCAAGGCCGATGCCGCGCCACTGGCGGTCCAGACGGTGCTCAACGTCACCCGTCACGACGGCAAACAGGGCAATGTCGATGCCAATATCCATTTCGCACCCGCCGACAACAAGCTGGACCTCGACCTCAAGGCGTCGGAGCCGGCCGGCGGCATCATTGCCAACCTGCTCAAGCTGCCGGATGCGCCGCCGGTCGATATCGTCGTTTCGGGCAGCGGACCACTTGCCAACTGGAGCGGTGTCGGCACTTTCCTCGTCGACCATCGGATCGTCACCCAACTTACTGGCCGCCACCAGCTCACCGACAAGGGCAATCATGTCGAGGCCAAGGGCGACGGCGATTTTGCGCGCTTCCTGCCGGAAAACCTGAAGCCGCTGTTTGCCGGCAAGACCAGCTTCGATGTCGCGGGCACCGCCACATTGGCGGGCGGCATCAGCATCGACCGGGCCAGCATCGAGAGCGATGCGGTGCACGGCACCGCCTCCGGCATTGCCGATCCTGCCGGTGCCAGCGACCTGTCGCTCGAACTCGCCGCCAAGGGCCCGCCCGTGGTGATCAGCGTCGGCAGCAAGGCGCAGCCGATCACCCTCGCGATCAAGAACGCCACCGCACGCGCCTTCGGCGACGGCAAGGCGCCGATCGTCGACATCGGCGCCTCCTTCGTTTCGATCGTCGTCGGCGGCACGCGGCTGGATGATCTGGCGGCGCAAATCCATTCCGATGGTTTCGATATCCAGAATCGCGCCGGCCCGGTTGCCGTCAAGCTGGAGGCGGGCGGCCTGAAAACCGACGTCGCGACACTGGCGCCGCTGATCACCGGCAAGGTCGACGTCGATCTGGCCGGCTCAATCAGCAAGGACGCCATTATTGCCATCGATCAGGGTACGCTGCGCTCCGATGCGCTCAATGCGTCGCTGACGGCGACGGTGGCGCTGGCCGACATGTCGATGCAGCTCAAAATGAATGCCGACGCGGTGGCGACCGCGTTCCCGCAGCAGATCGCCTCGGTGCTCGGCGGGAGGGTGAAATTCTCGGCCGCTGCATCGCGCGATCCGCAGGGATCTTTCGCTGCGAACTCGATCGAACTCACTTCCGGATCGCTCAGCGCCAGCGGTACGGCCAGCATGCAAGGCACGGACATCCAGGCCGACATCAAGGGCAAATTGGGCGACGTTTCGGTGTTGTCGCCAACGGTCGGTGTGCCGGTTGCCGGCGGGGTCGATTTCGCGTTGTCGGCAACCGGCGCGATCACCGCTCCGGATTTCACCGTTAGCGCCGACAGCGACAGCCTGACCGCTTCGGGCCGCACGGTGAAGGCCATCAAGCTGACCGCGAGCGGCAAGGCCGACATAACGAACCCTTCCGCCAACGTCTCGCTGACCGGCGCCGTCAACGACCAGCCGCTCGACATCAAGGCGGCCCTGGTGACCAGCGAGGGCAAGCGCTCGATCAACGGCTTCCTGGTCTCGCTGGGCGATAACAAGGTCTCGGGCGACCTGGCGCTCGACGACAAGTTCATGCCCCTGGGCACGCTGACGCTCGCCGCACCGGCAATCGACCAGTTGGCCGCGCTCGCCGGCCAGGCGGTGACCGGCGACATCAACGGCACCATCCTCTTTGCCAAGGACGGCGACGCATCCTCCATTGCCATCGATACCAAGAGCACATCGGTCGCGCGTGGCGAGGTGACTGCCAAGGCGATCGCCATCAATGCGCTGATCGCCAATTATCTCAAGGCGCCGGCGATGTCGGGCACCATCAAGGCTGATGCGGTCACTTCGGGAAGCACCGAAATCGGCGCCATCGGCGTCGACCTCAAGCGCGACGGCGACTGGACCAATTTCACTGGCGGCGCCACGATCGCGGGCATTCCGGCGACCGCTGCCGGCCGGGTTAAGATCGCCGATGGCACCACCAGCGTCGAGATTGCTTCGGGCGAAGCCACCGTTCGCGGCATCAAGGCGGCGATTGCCGAGCCGTCCGCCCTGTCCATCGCCAACGGCACGGCCAATATCGACAAGTTGGCGCTTGATGTTGGGGGCGGCCAGGTGGCGCTGTCGGGCAGCGCCGGCGAGACGCTCGATCTGGCGGCGCAGGTCTCGGCGTTGCCTGCCGCCCTTGCCAATGCGTTTTCGCCTGGCCTGGATGCCGCGGGCACGCTTGACGGTATCGCTGAAGTGAGCGGAGCGCCGGCCGCTCCCGACATCCGGTTCAACGCGAAGCTGGCCGGCGCCGAGACGAGCCAGACCCGACAGGCGGGGCTCGGACCACTCGCCGTCGATGCGGCCGGCAGCTACACGATTGCCGGAGGCGTTGTCCTCGACCATGCCACCCTCTCCGGTGACAAGGTCTCCGGCCAGGCCACCGGAACCATCAACCCGAACGGGGCCAGCGATTTCGCGATCGATCTGACCTCGTCCGGCCCCAGCCTGCCGCTGACGGTCGGAAGCACCGAGAGCCCGGTCAAGATCGAGGTCCGGTCAGTGTCGGCCAAAATCGCGGGCGAAAGCACGCATGCCCGGCTGGACCTTTCCGCGATCCTGCCCTCGGTCGTCACCAGCCCGGCAAAGGTGGACGGACTTACCCTGACCCTGCACTCGGATGCGTTCGATCTCAGGAATCGCGCCGGGCCGGTTTCCGGAACGGTGTCGGTCGACAAGGTTGGGCTCGACAATCCGACGATCGCGCCGCTCATCGCGGGCAAGGTCACGGCGGCGCTCAACGCCCGGCTGAGCGCCGACGCCGTCGCCATCGACAGCGGCACGCTGAAAAGCGATGCGCTCAGCAGCCAGGTCGCCGGCCAGGTATCGCTGCGTGACGGTGCCATCGACCTCAACCTGAAGGCGGATGCGCCATCGTCTGCGTTGCCGGCGGGGGCACGCGGCATGCTTGGCGACCGCGCCCAGATAAGCGCCACTCTGAAGCGCGAGCCCAGCGGCAATCTCAACATAGGTGGATTGAAGCTCACTTCGGGCCCGCTGAGCGCCGACGGGCAGGCAAGCCTTGCCGACAACAAGGTGACCGCCGACATCAAGGGTGCGCTGAGCGACATCTCGCGATTGTCGAAGGATGCCACGGGCGCCATCGCTTTCGCGCTGAGCGCGCAAGGGTTGGCCATGGCGCCCGACCTGTCGCTTACCATCAACAGCGACAAGCTCTCGGTGGCATCTCGCGAGATAACCGGATTGAAGCTCACCGCCACCGGCAAGGCGGACGCCGCCAATCCGGCGGCCAATGTCCAGCTTACCGGCAATGTCGCCGGCCAGGCGCTGCAGGGGAGTGCCGTGCTGGCAACGGCGAACGGCAAGAGCGCCATCAATGGCCTGCTCCTGTCGCTGGGCAAGAACAGGATTTCAGGCGATCTGGCACTGGACGACAAGTTCGTGCCCGAAGGCACCATCTCGCTCGACCTGCCCGATATTGGGCCGCTCGCCGCGCTGGCGCTGGAAAAGGCGGAAGGCGACGTGCGCGGCACGATCGCCTTCTCGAAGACCGGGGCGGCACCCCAGGTCGCCATCAAGGCGGCTACCGCCTCGATCACGCGCGGCGACCTCCAGGCGAAGGCCGTTTCCATAGATGCGCTGATCGCCAACTATCTCGCGGCTCCGGTCATCTCGGGCAAGATCCGCGCCGATACCGTCACATCGGGCGGCACCGTGATCCGCGGCATCGATGTCGATTTGAAACGCGACGGCGACTGGACCGGCTTCTCCGGCGGCGCCACGGTGAAGGGCATTCCAGCCAGGGCAGCCGGACGCGTGAAGGTAGCCGGTGGCACCACCACCATCGAGCTTGCGTCAGGGCAGGCGACCGTCCAGGGCATCAAGGCAGCCATCGCCCAGGCCTCGACCGTCAGCATCGCCAATGGCACGACGACGCTGGACAGGCTGGTGCTCAATCTTGGCGGCGGCACCGCGACGGTAACCGGCAAGGTCGGGCAGGCGCTCGACATCAATGCAGTGCTGGCGCGCGTGCCGATGTCGCTCGCCAACAGTTTCTCACCCGGGCTCGATGCAGCGGGTTCCATCTCCGGCACGGTAAAGGTGACGGGCGCACCGGCGAGCCCCGCCATTGCCTTCAACATCGACGCGGCCGGGGTGCAGACGTCGCAGACCCGTAGCGCCGGCGTTGGTGCGGTGAGTGTTGCCTCGTCGGGTACCTTTGCCGGCAACAAGCTGACCTTCGACGCCAATGTCAGCGACGGCGCCGGGCTTGGCCTCAAGGGCGGCGGCACGGTGACGACGGTGGGCACTCCGGCGCTGGTGCTCGACTTCAATGGCGCCGTGCCGTTCGGCCTTCTCAGTGAGAAACTTGCCGCGCAGGGCTTGTCGCTGACCGGCAACGCCAACGTGAATGTCCAGGTGCGCGGTCCAGCGACAT
Source organism: Mesorhizobium sp. M8A.F.Ca.ET.218.01.1.1 (assembly GCF_004791165.1). GTDB lineage: Bacteria > Pseudomonadota > Alphaproteobacteria > Rhizobiales > Rhizobiaceae > Mesorhizobium. The sequence goes on from NZ_SRUZ01000007.1 coordinate 341,447, forward strand.
CTCCGGTGATCGGCGGCAGCGTCAAAACCTCCGGCGCGCGGCTGGTCGACGCACGCTCGGGCCTTGCAGTCAACGATATCGCGGCCGATGTCTCGATAGGCAACGGCGTCGCCACGATCAATCGGTTGACCGGAACCCTGTCGACGCGCGGCAGCCTGTCGGCCAGCGGTACCGTCGGTATCAATCCGGCGCAAGGCTTCCCAGCCGACCTGTCGATCAAGCTCACCGATGGCCGCTACACGGATGGACGCGTGGTGACCGCCAACCTTGGCGGCGACCTGACGATCAAAGGGCCGCTGACTTCGGCGCCGGCGATTGCCGGCACCGTCAACCTGGCCAAGACCGTCATCACGGTTCCGGACAAATTGCCCGGCTCGCTCTCGGCGCTTGACGTCAAGCACAAGAATGCGCCGGGTCCGGTCAAGGCACAGGACAAGGCGCTGCGCCCGGCGACGACCAGCGGCAAGAGCGGCGGCAGCGGCCTTGCGCTCGACGTCACGGTCAATGCGCCGAACCAGATCTTCATCCAGGGCAGGGGTGTCGACGCCGAACTCGGCGGCTCGCTCAGGCTGACCGGCCCGGCCTCGTCGCCGCAAGCCGTCGGCACCTTCACCTTGCAGCGCGGCCGGCTGTCGATCCTTGGCAAGCGGCTGACCTTCACCGAAGGCACGGTCGGGTTCTCCGGCTCGCTGGTGCCTTACCTCAATCTGACGGCGACGACGACCACGACCGGCGCGACCGTCACCATCGTGGTGTCGGGCGAGGCGACAAATCCGAAATTCACCTTCAGTTCCGTGCCGGCGCTGCCGGAGGATGAAGTGCTGGCGCAACTGATCTTCGGGCGGTCGATGTCGAACCTCTCGCCGTTGCAGATCGCGCAGCTGGCAGAAGCGGCCGGGCAACTGGCCGGGGTCGGCGGCTCGACGTCGCTGCTGGAGAATCTGCGCAGCGCCATCGGCGTCGACGATCTCGATGTCACCACCGACGACAAGGGCGGCACGGCGGTTTCGGCCGGCAAATATCTCAACGACCGTACCTATGTGACCATCCAGAAGGGCGACAAGCCGGGTTCCGGCAAGGCGACCATCGACCTCAATGTCGGGCGCGGGGTCAAATTGCGCGGCGAGGCGACGGACGCCGGTGAAGCCAAGGGCGGCATCTTCTACGAGAAGGAATATTGACGGCCTGGCCCCTGCCTTGGCCTGGACTGGCGCTGTCGTAACCGGTGCAAATGTCTCAATTTAATCGCCCGAAGAGATTTTGGCGAAATCTGGGCGCACTAGCAATTTTGCGCCAAGACTGTCGCTATCACGCGAACTGCCCCCCGTCCAAAGTTGCACATTCGCTCACATGTTCCCAATCCATGCCGTCTTTGACATCATGGCCCGGATGCGGAATGTTAATCGGCGGAAAGCCAACAATGGGAGTTAGTCATGACAATTTATAAGAGCAACGGCGACAGCGTTCCGGATCATATCCTGGCCATGGCCGAAGAAGCCAAGGCAGGTAAGGTTGATCGCCGCGAATTCCTGGCCATGGCAAGCGTCTTCGGCGCCTCGACGGCGATGGCTTATGGCCTTCTCGGTCTCGCCGATCCGACGCCGGCAAGGGCAGAAGAGGTAAAAGGCAAGAAAGGCGGCACGCTGAAGGTCGCGCAGTGGATCAAGGATCCCAAGGATCCTCGCAAGGCCGACTGGTCGGAAATTGCCAATGCCGAGCGCCAGGCGCTCGAGCCGCTGGTCAAGTATACGAGCGAATATACGTTCCGCCCTTATCTGCTGGAAAGCTGGGACGTGAACGACGACGCCACCCAGTATACGCTGCATGTGCGCAAGGGTGTGACCTGGTCCAACGGCGACCCCTTCACAGCCTCTGACGTCGTCTTCAACCTGAAGCGCTGGGCCGACAAGAAGGCCGAAGGCAATTCGATGCCCGGCCGTCTCGGCTCGCTGGTCAAGGATGATAAGCTCGACGAAAGCGCCGTGACCATGCCGGACGACCACACGGTCGTGCTCAAGCTCGGCAAGCCTGACATCGCGCTCATCCCCAACATGTGCGACTATCCCGGCCTGATCGTCCACAAGACTTTCGACGAGAAGGGCGGCGACTTCAAGAACTGCCCGATCGGCACCGGCCCATTTGAGCTCGTCTCCTACGACGTCGGCCAGAAAGTCGTCTACAAGCGCCGCGAAGACAACAAGTGGTGGGACGGCGAAGTGTTCCTCGACGGCATCGAATTCATCGACTACGGCACCGATCCGGCGGCCATGGTCAGCGCTTTCGAGGCTGGAGAAGTGCACACCAATTTCGAAACGTCGGCCGACTATGTGTCGATCCTCGACAAGATGGACCTGGTCAAGTCGGAAATCGTCACGGCTTCGACCATCGTCTGCCGCACCAACGTCAACAACAAGCCCTATGGCGACCAGAAGGTGCGCAATGCGTTGCAGCTCGCGGTCGACAACAATGTCGTCCTGCAGCTCGGCTATGGCAATGCCGGCTCGGTCGCCGAAAACCACCATGTCTGCTCGATCCATCCGGAATATTACGAACTGCCTAAGGTTGCCCGTGATCCGGCCAAGGCGAAGGCGCTGATGGCGGAAGCCGGCCAAGCCGACTTCGAACACGAGCTGATCACCGTCGACGAAGACTGGCACAAGAACACCGGCGACGCGATCGCCGCCCAGCTGCGGGAGGCCGGGATCAAGGTGAAGCGCACGGTGCTGCCGGGCTCGACGTTCTGGAACGACTGGACGAAGTATCCGCTGTCAATGACCAACTGGAACATGCGTCCGCTCGGCGTCCAGGTTCTGGCCATCGCCTATCGCACCGGCGAGGCCTGGAACGAGGCTGGCTGGTCGAACCCCGACTGGGATGCCAAGCTCAATGCGGCACTCGCCGTTGCCGACGCTGCCAAGCGCAAGGAAATGATGAAGGACATCGAGGAGATCCTGCAGGCTTCCGGCATCATCATCCAGCCCTACTGGCGCAAGCTCTACAGCCACTCGGTCAAGGCGGTGCAAAACTACAAGATGCATCCGACCTTCGAGCGCGACTACGGCAAGGTCTGGCTCGATCAGGCCTGATCGATCGGGCCGGGGAAAGGGGCATTGCCCCTTTCCCTCCCTCTCTGCGTCGCCATTGCAGGTTCGTCCGCAAAAAATACGGACTCACCCGGGAAGGCCATGCAATAAAAACAGGGTTGATCGCATTCGAGGGCCTGTTTGACGGCCAGTCCGCCGGTGACGGCAGGCGAGGCTTTGAAGCCGGCTCAAAACCCAACCCCATCGGCAGGGGGCCGCCATGCTTTCTTTCGTTCTCAGGCGTCTCGGCACCATGGCATTGACGATGCTGTGCCTGACGATGATCGTCTTCTTCCTGATCAACCTCGAACCCAACCTGAAGAAGCTGGCGATCAGCCAGACGGAAATGCACACTTCGGCCGAACAGCTGGAGGACTGGCTGATCAACCATGGCTACCGGCAGAATTTCTTCGTCCGCTACGGACAGTGGCTGGGCCTGCTGCCCAAGCAGCCGGTGACCGACCCGGCGACCGGCAAGCCGACGCAGCGCTTCACTTTCTGCAACGATCCGGCCGTACCAACTTTCTCCGGCGTCCTCGAAGGGGATTTCGGTTGCTCGACCAAGTTCAAGACGACCGTCGCCTCCAAGCTGTTCCCGGCACTTGGCGCGACCGGGATACTGATGTTCTGTGTGTTGGCGGTGATGGTGCCGGTATCGCTCTTGATCGGCATCCTGGCCGGCATGCGCGAGGGGTCGCGAACCGACCGCGTGCTTTCGGTGGCCTCGATCGCCTCGACGGCGACGCCGGAATATGTGTCGGGGGTCATCTTCACCGTCATCTTCGCCTCATGGCTCGGCTGGTTGAACGGCTCGGCCGCGTCGGCCAGCCAGGGCATCACCTTCTACAATTTCACCCTGCCGGTGATGACGCTGGCGATCTACGGCATCGGCTACATCGCCCGCATGACTCGTGCCTCAATGGTCGAGGTGATGACGCAGCAATATATCCGCACCGCCCGGTTGAAGGGTATTTCCTTCGGCGGCGTGGTGGTGAAACATGCGCTGCGCAACGCGCTGATCGCACCATTCACCGTCATCATGCTGCAATTTCCCTGGCTGCTCACCGGCGTCGTCATCGTCGAGGTGATGTTCCGCTACCAGGGCTTCGGCTATACGCTGGTCGAGGCCGCCGGCAACAACGACATCGATCTTCTGCTGGGCTGTTCGCTGGTCTCGGTGTTCATCGTCTTGATCACGCAGCTCATTTCCGACGTCGGCTACGCATTCCTCAATCCGCGCATCCGGGTTCAGTAGGGAGAAGGCGCATGCAAGCTCAATATATCGGCGCCTCCACCATCATCCTCGAAGTGCTGTGGCGCTTCTGGCCGGTCTGGGTCGCGCTTTTCATCGTCATGGGAGCGAGCTTCCTCTACAGGAAGAAGCTGGCGCTCTACGGCCAGCTGTTCGACAGCGGCGTCGGCATCGTCGGCGTCGGCATCTGCCTGTTCTGGCTGTTCACGGCGATCTTCGCCTCGACCATCTCGCCCTTCGATCCGCTTGGCCAGATCCCGATCATGAAGGACACGCTGCCCGGCGCCATCGAACCGCAATCGGGGCTTGTCTATCTCTTCGGCGGCGACAAGCTGGCACGCGACGTGTTTTCGCGTATGGTCTATGGCAGCCAGATCGTGCTGATCATTGCGCCGGCGGCGACCGGCTTCGCGCTGATGGTCGGTATCACGCTTGGCCTGCCTGCCGGCTATTACGGCGGCAAGATCGACACGGTATTGTCGTTCCTGGCCAACCTCGTGCTGGCCTTCCCGGTGATCCTGCTGTTCTACCTGCTGGTGACGCCGGGCATCATGGACACGCCGATCCCCTATGCCATGGCCGGCGTGTTCTTCCTGTTTCCGATCATCTTCTTCAGCGTGTTGTTCTGGACACGCTACAAGAACCGGCCGGACCGGCTGTACATCCTGCTCGGCATCACCCTCATCGTCGGCGGCTGGATCTATCTTGGCCTCGTGTTCGACAAGGACCCGCTGCACATCGTCCACATCGATCCCAACCAGCTCAACATCTTCGTGGCGGTGGTGTTTGCCTCCAGCCCGGGCGTGTTCCGCATCGTGCGCGGCCTGGTGATGGATATCAAGACGCGCGACTATGTGGCCGCGGCGCAGACGCGCGGTGAATCGCCCTGGTACATCATGCTGTGGGAGATCCTGCCCAATGCACGCGGCCCGCTGATCGTCGATGCCTGCCTGCGCATCGGCTACACCACCATCCTGCTCGGCACGTTGGGCTATTTCGGCCTCGGCCTTGCGCCCGAGAGCCCGGACTGGGGCACCGCGATCAAGGACGCCAGCCGATTGCTGCGCTCTTTCATCCATCCGGCGCTGCCGCCGACGATCGCGCTGATGTCGTTCGTGCTCGGGCTCAACCTGTTGGCCGACTCGCTGCGTGAACAATCGATGAAAGACTGATTGACGGGCCTTGACCCGCGTCTGGTACAATTTGGATTGGAGCGACCCATGAACGAGGCAGTTCGAAATCCCGCCAAGCCGACCAGTGGGCCGATCATCGAGATCGAGAACCTGTCGATCTCCTTTTTCACCCGCAAGGGCGAGATACCGGCGGTGATGGATTTTTCCTGCACGGTCATGCCGGGCGAGGCGATGGGCATCGTCGGGGAATCCGGCTGCGGCAAGTCGACCGTGTCGCTCGGCATCATGCGCGACCTGTCCAACATCGGGAAGATCGTCGGCGGCAGGATCAAGTTCCAGGGCAAGGACATGGGCGAGCTCTCCGACGAGGAGCTGCGCGCCATCCGCGGCAACAAGATCGCCATGATCTACCAGGAGCCGATGGCCAGCCTCAATCCGGCGATGAAGGTCGGCCAGCAGTTGATGGAAGTGCCGCTGATCCACGACAAGGTGTCGAAGGAAGAGGCCTACAAACGCTCCCTCGAAATGGTGCGCGCGGTCAAGCTGCCCGATCCCGAGCGCATGATGCGCTCCTATCCGCACCAGCTCTCCGGCGGCCAGCAGCAGCGCATCGTCATTGCGATGGCGCTGCTGTCGAAGCCGGCGCTGCTTCTGCTCGACGAGCCGACGACGGCGCTCGATGTGACGGTGGAAGCGGGCATCGTCGAACTGGTCAAGGGGCTGGGCGAGAAGTTCGGCACGTCGATGATCTTCGTGTCGCACAATCTCGGCCTTATCCTCGAGACCTGCGACCGCATCACCGTGATGTATTCGGGCGAGGCGGTGGAGACCGGGAAGATCAAGGACGTGTTCGACCGGATGCGCCATCCCTATACGCAAGGGCTGTTCCGCTCGATCCCGCTGCCGGGCGCCGACAAGAACTCGCGGCCGCTGATCTCGATCCCCGGCCAATTGCCACTGCCGCACGAGCGGCCGAAGGGCTGCAATTTCGGTCCGCGCTGCCACCATTTCGTCGAGGGCGTCTGCAACGCCGCCGAAATCCCGATGGTCGAAGTCGCCGGACACGAGGGCCATTTCTCGCGCTGCGTACGCTTCAACGAGATCGACTGGGAAGCGCTGCCGCCCGGCGCCAAGAAGGTCAACGAAAAGGTCGTGCCCGGCGCGCCGGTGCTCAAGATCGAGGATCTCAGGAAATACTACAAGGTCGGCGGCAGCGAGGTGTTCGGCTCGAGCGAGGGCCGCGTCGTCAAGGCCAACGAGACGATATCGTTCATGGCGCGCGAATCCGAGACGGTCGCCATCGTCGGCGAATCCGGCTGCGGAAAATCGACGCTGGCCAAGGTGCTGCTCGGACTTGAGACGGCAAGTGCCGGCACCGTGACGCTGGGCAACAAGCAAATCCAGTCGACCGGCATCGAGAGCCGCAGCGTCGACACCGTGTCGTCGATCCAGATGGTGTTCCAGAATCCGTTCGATACGCTCAACCCCAGCCATTCGGTCGGGTCGCAGATCATCCGCACGCTGGAAAAATTCAATGTCGGAAAGACGGTCGCCGACCGGCGCAAGCGCATGCTGGAGCTGCTCGACCTGGTGAAGTTGCCGCGCGCCTTCGAGACCCGCAAGCCGCGCCAGCTTTCCGGCGGCCAGAAGCAGCGCATCGGCGTGGCGCGCGCCTTTGCCGGCGACGCCAAGGTTGTCGTGGCCGACGAGCCGGTTTCGGCCCTCGACGTTTCGGTGCAGGCGGCGGTGACCGAATTGCTGATGGACATCCAGCGCAAGAACAAGACGACGATGCTGTTCATCAGCCACGATCTGTCCGTCGTGCGCTACATCGCCGACCGCGTCGTCGTGATGTATCTCGGCTATATCGTCGAGCAGGGCACGACAGACCAGATCTTCGCGCCGCCCTATCATCCCTATACCGAGGCGCTGCTGTCGGCGATCCCGATTGCCGACACCAGCGTGGTGAAGAAGCACATCGTGCTGGAAGGCGACATCCCCTCGGCGATGAACCCGCCCACCGGCTGTCCGTTCCAGACCCGCTGCGGCTACAAGAAGCTGGTGCCCGACAATCTCTGCGAAACCAAGGTGCCGCCGGTGAAGAATCTCGGCGACGGCCATATGAGCCTGTGCTGGCTTTCCGACGACGTGCTCAAGACCATGGAGCCGGTCATCAAGTTCGACAAGGAACATGCCGCGCATGAGGGCGTGCCGGACGATGCGCACGGCACCGGACCGGGCTTGGCGGGGACAGCGCCCAACCGGCCGCGTGGCAAAAAGGGCAGCGCGGAAGCCGACCAGATCGGGGACGCCGCGGAGCAGGGCGAGGCGGGCATGCGAGCCCGTCGCCACGAAGTGCGCGACGAGGTTTCGGAGACCGGTGTTTCGAAGCCGAAAGACACGACGCGGCGGCACTAACCTGAAGCAGGTATCAGGAGCCGCATTGCCGTAGCTGCGCGTCATAGTCGCGGGCCATCTTGTCGGTGGCCCGGGCGTAACCCTGCACGCCGGCGTCGCCACGGTTGCCGCGGCCATAGGCGCTCCAGCCGAGATAGTAGGCGAGGTAGAGGTTGTAGGTGTCGTTGCGCGCGACGCCGTAGCTGTCGGCTGTCTTGGAATGATACCAGCCGACGAAATCGACGGCATCGGCGAATTTCGTCCGCCGTGCCGCCCAGTTGCCGGTTTCGCGCTGATATTGCGACCAGGTTCCGTCCAGTGCCTGCGAGAAGCCGGTAGCCGAGGAGACGTGCTTCCAGGGGATGAAGCCAAGCAGCTTGGTGCGCGGCGGCCGGGCGTTGCTCTTGAAGCCGGATTCCTTGCGTACGGTGGCCATCAGCACCGGCACCGGCACGCCGTATTTCCGCGACGAGCGCTCGGCGGCCGACTGCCAATTGTCGAACCAGCCGTCATTCTGGTCGAAGACGGCGCAGACATTGTTGATGTGGCTGGGCGCGGTGGCGCAAGCCGAAAGCGCCAACAGCGCGCAAACCGCAACAATTTTACTAAAACTCGACCTACGCATGGGAGGAGCAATAGGCCGAAATCATAAAGGGAATCTTGCTGCGGCCGTTAACGCTTCGTCGGCACGAGCAGATGAGAAAACATCATATCAATATTCCGACGCACACGGTCGCCTCTTAAAAACTGGTGTCGAGAAAATGCCGCCTTGGCTAAAATCACGCCGGCAAACGGCGTATTTCTGACAGACCGGCCGCACTGCCGAAGCTTTGATGCCGGCATGACCGAACCAAGACGCAAGCGCGGCGCCGAGCGCACCAGCAACAGGGGGCCAGCGCCCATCGCGCAGCTGCCGCCCAGACGGGTGACGAATCCCTATCCGCCGATGGCGCTGTTGTCGTCCGACCAGATCGAGGCGATCCATCAGGCGTCGATGCACATATTGGAGAATTTCGGCATCGAGGTGATGAGCCGGAGGGCGCTGTCGCTGTTCGAGAAGGCCGGAGCCACGGTCGACCATGCGACGGCGAATGTGCGCGTCGATCGCGGCATGGTGGAAGAGGCGCTGAAGACGACGCGGACCACTTACACGCTGACACCGCGCAATCCGGCCAAGTCGATCCACCTCGGCGGCAATACCATTAATTTCACCTTGGTCGCCGGGCCGCCGAACGTGCACGACATGGAGCGCGGCCGTCGTGCCGGCAACCTGCGTGACTATGCCGATCTCACCCGGCTGGCGCAGCATTTCAACTGTATCCACATGCTCGGCAATCAGGTCTGCGCGCCGGTCGAGCTGCCGGCCAACTCACGCCATCTCGACACCTACTTCACCAATCTGACGCTGACCGACAAGAGTTTTCATGTCTCGGCGATCGGCCGGGGCAGGGCGCTGGATGGCATCGAGATGATGGCGATTTCGCGCGGGCTGACGCTGGATCAGATGCGCGACGATCCCGGTATCGCCACCATCATCTCGGTCAACTCGCCGCGCCGTTTCGACGAGATGATGGCCGAGGGGCTGGTGACGATGGCCGAATACGGCCAGTCGGTGGCGGTGACGCCGTTCACGCTGATGGGGGCGATGAGCCCGGTGACGCTGGCCGGCGCCCTGGCGCAGCAGAATGCCGAGGCGCTGTTCGGCGTGGTACTGACACAGCTCGTACGTCCGGGCGCGCCCGTCATGTACGGCGCCTTCACCTCCAATGTCGACATGAAGTCGGGCGCGCCGGCCTTCGGCACGCCTGAAAACACCAAGGCCAACATCGCCTCGGGGCAATTGGCGCGGCGTTACGGCCTGCCATACCGGACGACGCCCGGCTCGGCTTCCAACGCCGCCGATGCGCAAGGCGCCTATGAGACGCTGATGGCGCTCTGGGGCGCGGTGCTCGGCCACGGCAATCTCGTCTACCACGCCGCCGGTTGGCAGGAGGGCGGGCTGACGGCATCGTTCGAGAAATTCATCATCGACGTCGAGATGATCCAGCACATGATGGAGTTTTTGCGTCCGATCGTGGTCGACGAGGCCGAGCTTGCCGTCGAGGCACTGGGTGCGGTGCCGACAGGCGGCCATTTCTTCGGCGAGCCGCACACGCTGGAGCGCTATGCGACCGCCTTCTACCAGCCGATGCTGTCCAACTGGCAGAATTTCGAGGCCTGGCAGGAGGCCGGCGGCCTCGACGCGACGGCGCGCGCGACGCGGCTGTGGAAGAAGGCGCTTGAAGACTATGTCGAGCCGGCGATGGACATCGCCGTGCGCGAAGAGCTCGAGGCCTATGTGGCCAGACGCAAGGAAGCGATCGGGCAGGGCGAGCCGTGATTTCAGCGTCCGCTCTTCCCGTCTCGATTCATCTCACCCATCCAACTCATTGATATCAGAGAAAAATCCATGAAATCGCATGCAAAGGTCGTGGTCATTGGCGGCGGCGTCGTCGGATGTTCCGTGCTGTTCCATCTCGCCCGTCATGGCTGGACGGACATCGTGCTGCTGGAGCGCGACGAGCTGACGTCCGGCTCGACCTGGCACGCGGCCGGCGGCATGCACACGATCAATGGCGATCCCAATGTCGCCAAGCTGCAGAAATACACCATCAACCTCTACAAGGAGATCGAGGAGCTGTCCGGCCAGGCGACCGGCGTCCACCTGACCGGCGGCGTGCTTCTGGCTGCCACCGAGGCGCGGCTCGACTGGCTGCGCGGGGTCGTCGCCAAGGGCCGTTATCTCGGCATCGAGCTGGAGGAAATCTCGCCGAAAGAGGCGGCCGAACTGATGCCGCTGCTCGACCCCAGCCAGTTCGTCGGCGCCGTCCGCAACAAGGAGGACGGCCATCTCGATCCCTCGGGCGTCACGCACGCCTATGCCAAGGCGGCACGGAAGCTGGGCGCCGAGATCGAACGGTTCACCAAGGTGGAAGACATTGTGCGCCGTGCAGACGGGATGTGGCGCGTCATTACCAACAAGGGCGAGGTGGTGGCCGAGCATGTCGTCAATGCCGGCGGCCTGTGGGCGCGCGAGGTCGGCCGCATGGTCGGGCTCGAACTGCCGGTGCTGGCGATGGAGCACATGTACCTGATCACCGAGGACATGCCGGAGGTCGCCGCCTGGAACGAGAAAACCGGCACCGAGATCATCCATGCGGTCGATTTCGACGGCGAGCTCTATCTGCGCCAGGAGCGCGGCGGCATGCTGATGGGCACCTACGAGAAGGCCAACAAGCCTTGGTCCGAATTTTCCACGCCGTGGAATTTCGGCCATGAATTGCTGGCGCCGGACATCGACCGCATCGCGCCGTCGCTCGAGGTTGGCTTCCGACATTTCCCGGCTTTCCAGAACACCGGCATCAAGCAGATCATCAACGGGCCTTTCACCTTCGCGCCCGACGGCAATCCGCTGGTCGGGCCGGTGCGCGGCCTGCCGGGCTTCTGGGTCGCCTGCGGCGTGATGGCCGGCTTCAGCCAGGGCGGCGGCGTCGGCCTGGCGCTGTCCAACTGGATGATCGAGGGCGATCCCGGCGCCGACATATGGGCTATGGACGTGGCCCGCTACGGCGACTGGGCGACCATGGTCTACACCAACGCCAAGGTGCGCGAAAACTATTCCAGGCGCTTTTCGATCCGCTTCCCCAATGAGGAACTGCCCGCCGGGCGGCCGCTGAAGACGACGCCGGTCTACGACCTGTTGTCGGCCAAGGGCGCGCAGTGGGGCGTCGCCTATGGGCTGGAGGTGCCGCTCTGGTACGCGCCGGAAGGCGTCAAGGACGAGTTCTCATGGCGGCGCTCGAGCGACTTCACCCATGTCGCCGCTGAAGTGGCGGCGGTGCGCTCGGGCGTCGGCCTGTCGGAGATATCGAGCTTCGCCAAATACAAGGTGACGGGCGAAGGGGCCGCGGCATGGCTCGACCGGATGCTCGCCTGCAAGCTGCCGAAGCCCGGTCGCATGACCCTCGCGCCGATGCTCAAGGAAGACGGCAGGCTGATCGGCGATTTCACGCTGGCCAATCTGGGCGCCCAAGATCGGGAAGAAGCGGGCTGGTTCCTGGCCGGTTCCGGCATTGCCGAGCAATATCACATGCGCTGGTTCGAACAGCATCTGCCCGATGACGGGTCCGTCCACATCGAGGCGCTGGGGCAGAAGCTCACCGGCCTGTCGATCGCCGGTCCCAGGGCGAGGGACGTGCTGGCGAAAGCCACCCGCTCCGACATATCGAATGCGGCGTTTCCGTTCATGGCCATAGCCAAGATGGATGTCGGCATGGCGCCGTGCCTGGTCGGCCGCGTCAGTTACACCGGCGATCTCGGCTACGAGATCTGGGTGGCGCCGGAATATCAGCGCGCCGCCTATCAGGCGCTGATGGCGGCGGGAGAAGAGTTCGGCATCGGCCTGTTCGGCTCGCGCGCGCTCAACGCGCTGCGTCTGGAGAAGAACTACGGCTCATGGGGGCGCGAATACCGGCCGATCTACGGGCCGCTGGAGGCCGGGCTCGACCGTTTCGTCGCTTACGGCAAGGACGCGGATTTCATCGGCAAGGCGGCGGCGCTGGCCGAGCGCAAGCAGGGCGGCAAGCTCAGGCTGCGCGCCTTCATCGTCGACTCCGACGATGCCGACGTCATCGGCGATGAGCCGATCTGGTTCGGCGGCGCGGTGCGCGGCTGGGTGACGTCGGGCGGCTATGCCCATCATTCGAAGAAGTCGGTTGCCGTCGGCTATGTGCCGAAGGAGATCGCCGACGAGAGCCACGGCTTCGAAATAGAGCTACTCGGCAAGCGGCATGCGGCGCGCATGCAGGCGGCGCCGCTGTTCGACGCGAATTTCGAACGGATGCGGGGGTGAGGGCTCACCCCCACATGGGGGATCACGCGTTGCGGCGGTTGTCCAGCGCGAAGGCGCCGGCGCCGGCGAAGACCAGATAGAGGAAGATGAAGCAGAACGAGATCGCCGAATCGCCGCTGTTGTTGATGGGGAAGAAGTCGCGCGGATAGTGGGCCATGAAATAGGCGATCGCCATTTCGCCGGCCAGAAGGAACGCGACCGGGCGGGTGAAAAGGCCCAGCGCCAGCAGAACGCCGCCGGCGAATTCGAGGATACCGGCCGCTAGCGGCAGTCCGCTCAAGGCGGCGGCGGCGTGGTCGCTGGCTGGGAAATTGAACAGTTTCTGCGTGCCGTGCTCGACGAACTGCAGCGCGGTCATGATGCGCAGCGCGGCAAGCGCCTGCGGCTGGTATTTGGAGAGGCCATCGAAAAGCTTCATCTAAAACTCCATTTCAGCTTCCCGGCCGGCCATAGATTATCACCGGGCAACGGACCATTCACTTCCCCCGGCCTGCCATCAACAATTGGTGATTGGAAATGTTCCCCGGTCCGGCTTTTGCTGTTGTGCTCGCCAGGGTTGCAATTATATCGCTATGGTTGTATTGATTGTGAGTACTCCAGACATGTGGGTCCCTTGCCATGAAAAAAGTCGTCATCAGCCTGTTCGCAATCCTTATGGGCACCAGCCTCGCCATGGCCGAGGACGCGGGCTGCGAGGCTTTTAAATGGCCGGTGACGCGCGAACAGGCGCTGTTTGCAGAGGCACCCTCGAGACCGTCCGGAGCGACGCTGGCGGTGGGGGCCGCCGCGGACCTGGCGCTGCTGCCGGCCGAAAAGGCCGGCTTCGCGGTGCCGCCCGAACGCGCCCCTGCGGAGGGCACGTTCGGCGCCGTTGCCAGCGTGGCGGTGCCGCCGGACGGCTCCATCCAGATCAGCCTGTCGGGCGAGGCCTGGATCGATGTCATCCAGGACGGCAAGGCCGTGAAATCGTCCGGCTATAGCGGCGTCAAGACATGCCCCAGTGTCCGCAAGAGCGTGCGCTTCAAGCTGGCCGCCGGCACAGCCACTGTCCAGTTTAGCGGTGCCAAGAAGGCTGACCTGAAGGTCGCGGTATTGGCGCCGGAATGAGCCGACGCCAGCAAGCGTGATTTCAGCGGGTGGCGCGGACGCTTACCGCACCGGCGCCATCAAAGCGAAATGCGCGCCTTGCGGATCCTGGCATTGCACGACCCAGCTGCCTCCGGGAACCTCCATGGGTCCCATCAGGATCTTGCCGCCATTGTCGGTCACGCGTTTTGCCGCCGCGTCGATGCCGGTGACATTGAAATAGAACTGCCAGACCGGGACCGGAATCTGCTCGGGCTTGTTCATGATGCCGCCACCGGATTCAGGGCCGGCGGTAAAGGTCTGGTAGATGCCCATCGGCCCCATGTCGAATTCGCCGGCATTGGCCCAGCCGAACTGGCCGGAATAGAAATCGAACGCGGCCTTCCAATCGCTCGTGTAGAGTTCGTGCCAGCCGATATGGCCGGGCGTGCTGGCCGGCACGACGGGCTGGTCCGGACCGTTCGGCTGCAGGAACATGAAGGTGGCGCCTTGCGGATCGGCGACGACGGCGAAGCGGCCAACGCCTGGAATATCGTCGGGCCGGCGGTGAACGGCACCGCCTGCCTTTTCCAGTGACGCTGTTGCCGCGTCGACATCCCTGGCGTGGATATAGCCCAGCCATGCGGGCGGCATGCCCATCTTGGCCGCATCCTCGGGCATCGTCATCAGGCCGCCGACGCCACGCTCGCCGACATTCATGACGATATAGCGCGGCATGCCGGGCGCCTTGTCGAAGGGCTGCGCCGTCCAGCCGACCACGGTTGTGTAGAAAGCCTCCGCGGCGTCGAGGTCCGACGTCATTAGTTCGTACCAGAAGAAGGGCATCGGGGATTTTGGCATGGTCGGTCTCCTCACCGTTGTGCGCCGATCGTCGTTCGATCCATCCTAGGACGATCTCGACGACAGAAATCCGACATCTGGGCTAGAAATCGGGAACGGCAAGGCGCAGCCTTCTGGCAATCTTGCGTGCCTTGCGATTTTCGCCTTTGCTTGGCTTCGAAAAGGGGGGCTCGATCCATGCGGCAGATGTCACTTACAGCCGAGCTTGTTGCACTGTGCCATCGCGAGGAGGCCGATCCCGGGCCTAGCGGCAGCTGGACGCAACTGAGCGACGAGGATTTTCGGGACCTTTCGGCGCGGCTGTCCAATGAAGCCGATGCGGGGCCGCTATGGGTGTTCGCCTATGGCTCGCTGATCTGGAAGCCGGCTTTCGAGTCCGTCGAACGCCAGCGCGCCACCGCCCATGGCTGGCACCGCTCCTTCTGCATCGACATGGTCCGCTGGCGCGGCAGCGCCGCGCAGCCTGGACTGATGATGGCGCTCGAACGCGGCGGCCGATGCGATGGTGTGATCTATCGGTTACCGGAAGGGGAGAAGACTGCTCAGATCGAAAGACTGTTGCGGCGCGAGATCGACGATCATGAGAGCGTCG
The DNA here is from genome assembly GCF_004791165.1 of Mesorhizobium sp. M8A.F.Ca.ET.218.01.1.1. Lineage (GTDB taxonomy): Bacteria > Pseudomonadota > Alphaproteobacteria > Rhizobiales > Rhizobiaceae > Mesorhizobium. The sequence continues at coordinate 356,721 of NZ_SRUZ01000007.1, forward strand.
CTTCGGTCCGGTGGGTTCCGGTGCGTACCGCGCAAGGGCCGTTGCGGGCGCTGGGTTTCTGGGTCGGGGTGACGGGCAGAGGCACTTCGCTCGGGCAGCCGCTGGAAGCCGTGGCACGGGTGCTGGCGCGCGCCTGCGGCCATGTCGGCTCAGGCGCGGAATATCTTTACAACACGGTCAGCCATCTCGAGGAATTCGGCATCCGCGACCGCAATCTCTGGACGTTGCAGAAATTGGTCGCCGATGAGATCAGGTCGATCCATGGCATTGGCATGGACGGCGGCCATATCCTCGCGTCACCGCCACCAATAACTTGACCGCAATTATCATGTTTTTATCCAGTCTTTTCAGCAACTTGCCTCAAAAATTGACCAATTGATAAAAAAATAAAACGTGCTAGCCTTCCCCAAAACGAAAACATGGGGAACTGAAAATGCCAGAGGGTCAGTTCAAAGAGGGTATTGTCGGCGGCCGCCTTGCGGCTGACCAATACGCGGACAATTTTTCCGACCTGCATCCGCCGCTCGATCATCACGAGGCGCTGGTCGAATCCGACCGCTGTTATTTCTGCTACGACGCACCGTGCATGAATGCATGCCCGACCTCGATCGACATTCCGCTGTTCATCCGCCAGATCTCGACCGGCAACCCGATCGGTTCGGCCAAGACCATCTTCGACCAGAACATCCTGGGCGGCATGTGCGCCCGCGTCTGCCCGACCGAGACGCTGTGCGAGGAGGTGTGCGTGCGCGAGGTGGCGGAAGGCAAGCCGGTGCAGATCGGCCGTTTGCAGCGCTACGCCACCGATGTCGCGATGGCCGAGAATAAGCAGTTTTATCCGCGCGCGACAGCGACGGGCAAGACGGTCGCCGTGGTCGGCGCCGGCCCGGCCGGCCTTGCCGCCGCGCACCGGCTCGCTCGCCATGGCCATGACGTGACCATCCTGGAGGCGCGTCCGAAGGCCGGCGGCCTCAATGAATACGGCATCGCCGCCTACAAGAGCGTCGACAACTTTGCCCAGGCCGAGGTCGACTATGTCACCGCGATCGGCGGCATCGACATCCAGAACGGCAAGGCGCTCGGCCGCGACTACCAGCTCTCCGACCTGATCCGCAATTACGACGCGGTGTTCCTCGGCATGGGGCTGGGCGGCGTCAACGCGTTGCGCGCCGATGGCGAGGATGCGGCCGGCGTCACCAACGCGGTCGAATTCATTGCCGAACTGCGCCAGGCCAGCGACCTCTCCGGGCTGCCGGTCGGCCGCCGCGTCGTCGTCATTGGCGGCGGCATGACGGCGATCGATGCCGCCGTGCAGTCGAAACTGCTTGGCGCCGAGGAGGTGACGATCTGCTACCGGCGCGGCCAGGACCATATGAACGCCTCCGAATTCGAGCAGGATCTGGCGGCCGCCAACGGCGTCACCATCCGTCATTGGCTGCAGCCGAAGCGGGTGATTGCCGAAGGTGGTAAGGTGTCGGGCATTGAACTCGAATACACCGCGCTCAACGGCGACAGGCTTGCCGGCACCGGCGAGACGCTGACGCTGGTTGCCGACCAGGTGTTCAAGGCCATTGGCCAGAGTTTTGTCCCGGCTGCCCTCAATGGCAGCGGGGCATCGATCGATCTCGAAGCCGGCCGCATCAAGGTCGACGGGGAAGGGCGCACGTCGCTCGCCAAGGTCTGGGCCGGCGGGGACTGCATTTTCGGTGGCGACGACCTGACCGTGTCCGCCGTGGCGCAAGGGCGCGACGCGGCTGAGAGCATCCACAGGAGTCTGACCCAGGGATAAGGATCATGGCCACGGTGGAACCGGGCATTGCCCGTCACTACGAGATTTCAGGCCTGGAGGAGCGGATCATTGCGGCGCTCGCCGATACGGGCGTCGATGTTGCCCATTTGCGCGCCGGCGATCTCGAAGCGGTCGACGAATTCCACATTGGCGGCGTGGCCGCCACCAGGGACCTTATCAGCCAGCTTGGGTTGAAGCCAGGAGCCAGGCTGCTGGACATCGGATCGGGGATAGGGGGACCGGCCCGCTTTGTCGCCAACAATGCCGGCGTCGACGTCACCGGCATCGACCTGACGCAAAGCTATGTCGATATCGCGACCAGCCTGTCGAGGCGGACGGGAATGGCCGGCAAGACCCACTTCGTGCAAGGCAGCGCGCTGGACATGCCGTTCGCCAAGGCCGGCTTCGATGCGGCAATGATCCTGCATGTCGGCATGAACCTTCCCGACAAGGCGAAGCTGATGAGCGAGGCCGCCCGTGTGCTGAAGCCCGGCGGCGTCTTTGCCGTCTACGACGTGATGCGGCTCAAGGATGGAGCTCTGACCTACCCGCTTCCGTGGGCATCCAACGAGACCATATCCTTCGTCGCCACGCCCGACGATTACCGCTCGGCCGCGGCGGCGGCGGGCTTCTCGGTGACCGCGGAGCGGCCGCGCGGCGCCTTCGCCGTCGAGTTTTTCGCCGCGATGCGTGCCCGGCTGGCCGCCGCGCAAGCCGAAGGCAGGAAGCCATCGCCCGGCCTCGGCCTCGTCATGGGCGAGGACGCCCGCACCAAGATGGCCAACCTCATCGCTGCCCTCGAGGGCGGCATTCTCGCGCCCGTCGAACTGCTTCTTCGTCTCGGTTGAAAGGGACCCCTGTCATGGCTGATATCAGAAACAATTTCGTCGGTATCAAATCGCCCAACCCGTTCTGGCTGGCGTCGGCGCCGCCGACCGACAAGGCCTACAATGTCATCCGCGCCTTCAAGGCGGGTTGGGGCGGTGTGGTCTGGAAGACCCTGGGCGAAGAGGGGCCGCCGGTGGTCAACGTCAACGGTCCGCGCTACGGCGCGATCTGGGGCGCCGACCGGCGTCTGCTCGGCCTCAACAACATCGAGCTGATCACCGACCGCGACTTGCAGACCAATCTGCGCGAGATGAAGCAGGTCAAGATGGATTGGCCCGACCGTGCGCTGATCGCCTCGATCATGGTGCCTTGCGAGGAAGAGAGCTGGAAGGCCATCCTGCCGCTGGTCGAGGAGACGGGGGCGGACGGCATCGAGCTCAATTTCGGCTGCCCGCACGGCATGTCCGAGCGCGGCATGGGCGCGGCCGTCGGCCAGGTGCCGGAATATATCGAAATGGTGGTGCGCTGGTGCAAGCAATACACGCGCATGCCGGTCATCACCAAGCTGACGCCCAACATCACTGACATCCGCAAGCCCGCGCGCGCTGCCCATGCCGGCGGCACCGACGCGGTGTCGCTGATCAACACCATCAATTCGATCACCGGCGTCGACCTCGACAGTTTCGCGCCGATGCCGACCATCGACGGCAAGGGCTCGCATGGCGGTTATTGCGGCCCGGCGGTGAAGCCGATCGCCATGAACATGGTGGCGGAGATCGCCCGCGACCCCGAAACGCGCGGCCTGCCGATCTCCGGCATCGGCGGTATCACCACATGGCGGGACGCCGCCGAATTCATGGCGCTTGGCGCCGGCAATGTGCAGGTCTGCACGGCGGCGATGACCTATGGCTTCAAGATCGTGCAAGAGATGATCGCCGGTCTCGAAAACTGGATGGACGATAAGGGCCATCGCTCGCTCGACGACGTCATCGGGCGCGCCACGCCCAATGTCACCGACTGGCAGTATCTCAACCTCAACTATGTCGCCAAGGCGCATATCGACCAGGACGCCTGCATCAAATGCGGCCGCTGCCACATCGCCTGCGAGGATACCTCGCACCAGGCGATCACCAACGTCGTCAACGGAATCAGGCATTTCGAGGTGATCGAGGCCGAATGCGTCGGCTGCAATCTGTGCGTCAATGTCTGCCCGGTTGACAATTGCATCACCATGGAGCCGCTGGCGGCGGGCGTGATGGACCAACGCACCGGCAAGCCCGTGTCGCCGGTCTACGCCAACTGGACGACGCACCCGAACAACCCGATGGCCAAGGTGGCGGCGGAGTAGGGTTTGCTCCAGCATAAGAAGGGCTGCTTGGCAGAACTTAGGTTCCTCGCCCCACGAAAGTGGGGAGAGGTGGCCCGGCGAAGCCGGGACGGAGAGGGGACTTCGGGACGACTGGGAACTGCCCAAGGCTCCTGATCCTCTTTACGCGCGCCTCCTCCTCACCGGTTGCATCTTCACAAAGGTCGTCCCCTCTCCGTCCCGGCTTCGCCGGGCCACCTCTCCCCCGCTCCGCGGGGTGCGAGGAACCCAAGTCTTGCTAAGCGGCGTGCCGGAACCACCAGAATTAGCAGGCAATCTCCATTTTCCTATTGCCGATAAAAATTATCCACGATAAAAGATATCCATGAATTGGAGATCATCACGATGAAGCTGGGCGAGGGCGTTGAGGCGGCCATCCACTGTGCGGCGACGCTGGCCAGTGTGGACGGCAACAGCACCATGCCGGGCGCGGCACTGGCGGAAGCGTTCGGCCTGTCGCCGAGCTATCTCCTGAAGCATCTCAATATGTTGAGCGCGGCGCGCATTCTGGAATCGGTGCCGGGTCCGGCGGGCGGCTATCGGCTGGCGCGGGCTGCGGAACGCATCACACTGCTCGACATCGTGCTGGCCGTCGAGGGCCGCGAACCCGCGTTTCGCTGCGGCGAGATCCGCCGCAACGGTCCGGTCAAGATCGATGCCTCGGCCTATGTCAAACCTTGCGGCATCAATGCCGCGATGCTGAAGGCGGAGCGCGCCTACCGGGCAGCGCTGGCCGAGGTGAAACTGTCCGACATCGTGGCGGATTACGCGGCGGAAGGCGACCCCAGATCGTTTGCCGCGAGCTGCGCCTTTGTCGAGCGCCATCAGCGGCCGCAGAAATCCAGTTCAACCAACCAAACCTAACCCTCCCGACGATGCGAAAGGAAAGACGATGAAACAGAGAATGCAGTTCTTCGCCAAGGCGCCCGAAATCATGAAGGCGGTCTCGGCGCTCAACAAGGCGGTCGACGAATGCGGGCTGGAGGTGAGCCTGCTGCACCTGATCAAGCTCAGGGCTTCGCAGATCAATGGCTGTTCCTTCTGCGTCGAGATGCACAGCCGCGAAGCCAGGCGCGACGGCGAAACCGAGCAAAGGCTCTATCTGGTTTCCGCCTGGAAGGAATCGCCGCTGTTTTCCGAGCGTGAACGCGCCGCGCTGGCCTGGACCGAGGCGGTGACGCTGGTCGCCGACAACGGCGTGTCGGACGAGCTCTATGCGCGCACGTTGGAGCATTTTTCGGAAGAGGAGCTGGTCAAGCTATCCGTCGCGGTCGGCATGATCAACACCTGGAACCGGCTCTGCGTCCCGTTCCACGCCATCCATCCGATGCCCGCCGCCAAGGCGGCCTGATTATCCGACTGTGTTTGGAGCGCCGTCGAGGGGCGCGGCGCTCCAACTGTTTCAAGGGGAGTTTAATGCCCGCCGATTTGCCCCACCTTGTGGTTCTCTCGGCTGCCTGCTGCTCGGCGCGCGCCGTCATGGCAGCGCCGATACTTATTGTTAGGACAGTGCCGATATCTAATCTCTAATCGTAACTTCGTTGAGCGTTAGATGTATATTCTCAGAGGGAGAAGCCGAGACACCCTGAGATGGCTGCTTATGGGAGGAGGGCTGGCAGTTGTCATTGTCGTCCTTCTGGAACATTTTCAGTCAATTACGGCTAGGGATTCCTTCGTTTTATTAGATGCCTATTTTATATCGAGCTTGCTGGCAATTGTTGTCCTATTGCGAAAATCGGACGAGAAAAGCTTTCTGGCGTCCCCTTTATTCCTGGGGAAATCAGCAACTCGCTTCACCCTATTTGTCTATTTGGTTTATGGCTCAATCGCGCTGTACCCTTTTGTGGAAAAGCGCTTTCGTTCTGAATTCATAGGCGAGATCGGCTTTTTCATACTTCTCCTGGTAATGGGGTTCCCTGACGTCCTCCTTTTTCTTCGAGCAAAGGCCGATTCCGGGAAACCTATCTATCAAAGGGCAAATCTGTTTGGCTTTTGGATAGTGCTGCTGTTCGTCATCGCGGCAATCGGTGCTGGGATAGTCGCCGGGCGGTAGCACCCCCGGCTCATCCAAGTCGCAATACCTTTGTCACGTTTCTCCCAGCCGCATGCACTTCCTATGCCGCGAACCGTAGGCCGCCGTCGCAGGTCAGCACCTGGCCGGTCATGAAGCTGTTGGAAACGAGGAAGGCGATCGCCGATGCGACGTCCTCGGCGCGACCGATGCGGCCGACCGGCGTTTTCCCCGCATATTCGGCAAAGACTGCTTGCCGCTGCTCCTCCGGCAGAAAGTCCCACCACGGCGTGTCGATGACGCCGGGCGCCACGACGTTGACGCGCAGCGGCTTCAACTCCACCGCCAGGATCGGCGCCACGGTCAGCAGCATGCCATTGATGGCGCCGATGCCGGCGACGCCGGGCATCGCGACCTGAGCCGACACCGCCGAAATGAAGGTGACCGATCCCGATTTGTTCAGCGTCGGCAAGGCGGCCTGCAGGCAGGACAGTTGCGGCCGCACCTTTTCGTCGACGCCGCGGGCGATGTCGGCGAGATCGAGCGTCTCGAACGGTCCGAGGCCCTTGCCGCCGCTCGCCGCCAGAACGAGGTGGTCGAACGGACCGAGCCGATCGAAGAACTGGCGCACCTCATCGGGCTTCGACGCGTCGAAGGCGGCCTTGTCGGCTGCGCCACCAAGGCTTTTCCAGGCGCTGACGAGCTTGTCCTGGTTGCGCCCGGTGATGGTGACCTTCATGCCCGGGCCGAGCAGTTTGCGCGCTGTCGCCAGGCCGATGCCGGACGAGCCGCCGATGATGACTGTGTGTTCGGTTGTGACGGTCATGACGGTTCTTCCTTCGATTTTGGCGAAGCCAGCCCGACGAGGTCGAGGCTCAGGCTTCGCAATTGCTGTCTTGCCCTGGCATCGTAAGCCTGGGCGTCGGCGCGGGATTCGCGCAGTCCGTCGAAATAGAGGCCGCTGCGGCCTTCGAGCTTTTGCGCGGTGGCGAGGTTCAAGATGGCGTCGGCGCCGGTTTCGACCGAACTCCATGGCTTCACCCCCGCCTGACGGACCATGGTGGTGTTCATGTAGCTCGCCGGATGCAGCGCGTTGACGGTGACGCCGCTGCCTTTCAACTGCTCGGCCAGATCCATGGTGAACAGGATCTGCGCCAGCTTGCTCTGGCAGTAGGCGCGCACGCCGCTATAGCCGTGGGTCAGCATGACGTCGTTGAAGTCGATCGCCTGCTGGCCGGCGGACGCCACATTGACGATGCGCGCCGGGGCACTTGCCCTGAGCAGCGGCAGCAGCTCCGAGGTCAGCAGGAAGCCGGCGAGATAGTTGACGGCAAAGCGAAGTTCGTGGCCGTCGGCGCTCGTCTGTCGCTTGTCGCCAGCCGTGCCGACGCCGGCATTGTTGATGAGGACGTCGAGGCGGCTCGTCCTGGCGCGCACGGCCTCGGCGAGGCGCCTTACCTCCGCCAGCGACGCGAGATCGGCCGCGAGAAACTCGGCCTTGCCGCCGGCGGCTTCGATCTCGGCGATAACGGCTTTGCCGCGTGTGGCATCGCGGCCATGCACCAGTACCCGTGCGCCGGAGGCGCCCAGCCATTGCGCCACGACCCGGCCGACGCCGTCGGTCGATCCGGTGATGAGAATGGTCTTGTCTTTCAATTCCATGTTCAGAGCCTCCTGTTGCTGCTCCGAACGCAAGATGGGACGCTTCGCCCACGGCAAACAGTTCAAACTTTATCCTGGTATCAATACTGCTATAATAGCCGGTATGAACGCTTCCATCTCTGCTGCCCCCACCCAATCAGCCGACGAGAGCCGCCGGCGCGAACTCGGCGCCTTCCTGCGTTCGCGCCGGGAAAGGCTGACGCCGTTGGCCACCGGCATCGCAACAGGTCCGCGACGGCGCACGCCGGGTCTGCGGCGCGAGGAAGTTGCGATGATCGCCGGTGTCGGCACTACCTGGTACACCTGGCTCGAACAGGGCAGGGACGTGCGGCCCTCGGTCGAAGTGCTCTCGGCGCTCTGCGAGGCGTTGCGCCTCGACGCCGTCGAGAAGCGGCATCTGTTCATTCTCGCCGGCCGCCAGCAGCCGGAACGTCGTGTGGCGGCGCCCGAGAAGGTGGACGCTACGCTGTTGCATATGCTGCAAAGCCTCGTCCTGCAGCCGGCCCAAGTGGTCGGCCGGCGCTGGGATGTGCTTGCCTGGAACCCGGCCGCGGCGGCTGTGTTCGGCGACTATGGCCTGCTGGAGGGCGACAGCAGAAACATCGTCCACATGGTGTTCACCAATCCGCACCATCGCCGCCTGCTGGTCGACTGGGAAGAACTCGCCCGTGTGGTGCTCGCCTCGTTTCGTGCCGAAAGCGCCAAATATGTCGGCGATCCCGATTTCGACAGGCTGATCGCCCTGATGATGAGTTCAAGTCCCGAGTTCCGTGACTGGTGGCCGCGGCGCGACGTGGCGCGCAGGCTGACCGGCGTGAAGCACGTTCGGCATCCCAAGGCCGGCTTGATGGCTTTCGAGCATATGAGCCTGTCGATCGACGACGGCTCGGACATGCGGCTGATCGTCTATACACCGCTTGCCGAGCAGAACTCGGTCGCCAAGCTGCAACAATTGCTCGACGCGATGCCGGCCGAACGGCGCAGCGCGTGAGGCCTTGTGGAATTGGTCAGCCCTTCGGCTTCAGCCCATCGAGGAACAATTGCTCAAGGAAGCGGGCGGCATCCTCGAATCGGCCGTCGCCGCCGCGGTTCGGGCCGAGCACGGCGCGGACCTGGACGTCGAAATCGGCATAGTGCTGGGTGGTCGCCCAGATCGAGAAGATCAGGTGCCAGGGATCGGTCCTCGCGATCTTTCCGGCGCGCATCCAGCCCTTGATGACCGCTGCTTTCTCGTCGACCAGCGTCTTCAGTTCGCCCGCCAGCAGCGGCATGATGCGCGGTGCCCCCTGCAGGATCTCGTTGGCGAACAGCCGGCTCTCGCGCGGAAAGTCGCGCGCCATTTCCAGCTTGCGCCTGATGTAGCTCCTGAGCTCGGTCATCGGATCGCCGATATCATCGAGTTCCCTCAGCGGCGCCAGCCAGGTTTCGAGCAGCCGTTCCATCAACGTCTCGTGAATGTCTTCCTTGCGGCGGAAATAGTAGAGCAGGTTCGGCTTCGACATGCCGGCGGCTTCGGCGATCTGGTCGATGGTTGAGCCGCGGAAGCCGTTGGTGGAGAACACTTCGAGTGCGGCCTCCAGGATCAGTTCGCGCTTTTCCTGCTGGATGCGGGTGCGGCGAGGGGCTTGCGTGCTGATGGTCACCGTTGCGGACCCTCGCATTGACGGTCATCTGGACCAATTCTCTGGACCAGTTTTTCCCTAGCCTGTGGAACGCACTTCAGGAGCCGCATTTCCGCTAGTAATCCTTGACCGCCGACAGGGCGGTGCTAACGTTTGTCCAATCGGTCAAAATTTGCGTAGCATGAAAGCACGGCAAAGACCAAGCGTTGGACGCACCGAAACAGGTTACAAGGGGAAGTCTTGGTCATGTCCAACCGGCTGAAAGTCACGCCGAACGATCTCAGCGCATTCTGGATGCCGTTCACGGCAAACCGGCAGTTCAAGCAGGCGCCGCGCATGTTCGTGTCCGCCAAGGACATGCACTATACCACCAGCGACGGCCGCAAGGTGCTGGACGGCACCGCCGGCCTGTGGTGCGTCAACGCTGGCCACTGCCGCCCGAAGATCACCGAGGCGATCCAGCACCAGGCCGCCGAACTCGACTACGCACCGGCCTTCCAGATGGGCCATCCGATCGTGTTCGAACTGGCGAACCGCCTGGTCGACATCGCGCCCAAGGGCATGGACCATGTGTTCTTCACCAATTCCGGTTCGGAATCGGTCGAGACTGCTCTGAAGATGGCGATCGCCTATCACCGCGTGAAGGGTGAGGGCTCGCGCACCCGGCTCATCGGCCGCGAGCGCGGCTATCACGGCGTCAATTTCGGCGGCATCTCGGTCGGCGGCATCGTCACCAACCGCAAGATGTTCGGCACGCTGCTGGGCGGCGTCGACCATATGCCCCACACCCACCTTCCGGAGAAGAACGCCTTCTCCAAGGGCGTGCCGGAGCATGGCGCGGAGCTCGCCAACGAGCTGGAGCGCATCGTCGCCCTGCATGACGCCTCGACCATTGCCGCCGTCATCGTCGAGCCGGTCGCCGGGTCAACGGGCGTCATCCTGCCGCCGAAGGGCTATCTCGAGAAGCTGCGCGAGATCTGCACCAAGCACGGCATCCTGTTGATCTTCGATGAGGTCATCACCGGTTTCGGCCGCCTCGGCGCGCCGTTCGCCGCCGATTATTTCGGCGTCACGCCCGACATCATGACCACCGCCAAGGGTGTCTCCAACGGCGTCATCCCGATGGGCGCGGTGTTCGTGAAGAAGGAAATCCACGACGCCTTCATGACCGGCCCCGAGCACATGATCGAGTTCTTCCACGGCTATACCTATTCGGGCAATCCGATCGCCTGCGCTGCCGCACTCGGCACGCTCGACACCTACAAGGAAGAAGGACTGCTCACCCGCGGCGAGGAACTGGCGCCCTATTGGGAAGATGCGCTGCATTCGTTGAAGGGCGAGCCGCATGTCATCGACATCAGGAACATCGGCCTGATCGGCGCGATCGAGCTGGCACCGATCGCCGGCAGTCCGACCAAGCGGGCCTTCTCCGCCTTCGTCAAGGCCTTCGAGCGCGGCGCGCTGATCCGCACCACCGGCGACATCATCGCACTGTCGCCGCCGCTGATCATCACCAAGGGCCAGATCAACGAACTGATCGACCATGTGCGGGATGTATTGAGGTCGATCGATTGAAGATCTGGGCGCGGATATCCCTCCCCCTCGAGGCGAGGGTGGCCGCGAAGCGGTCGGGTGGGGTCGGTGCGACCGGGCGCCGACCTGATCTTTTGCCGCGAGGCCGCCGTTGATGCCCCGGACTCGCGTGAGTTTCGAAATGCGCCAGAAGGCGCGCGCGGATGGCGATCTGCACGAACACGAAAAGGGCAAACGGCACGACGCCGTTCGCGATGCTTATCTGCGTTCGCTCGGGTTCGATATCTTTCGCGTTGACGAGCCCGATGTCATAAACAGCGCCTGGCATGTCGCGCAGGCGGTCAAGGGGAAGGTCGAGCTTATGTCAGGCGACCCCACCCGACCGCTTCGCGGCTACCCTCCCCTCGAGGGGGAGGGGGACGCCGCGCAATTGGAGAGGTTTTGAATGGCCGCACCCGGCGAAAATCTGCGAATCAATTCAGACCGTTTGTGGGATTCGCTGATGGAGATGGCGAAGATCGGCCCCGGCATTGCCGGCGGCAACAATCGCCAGACCGTGACCGACGAGGACGGCGAGGGCCGGCATCTGTTCAAGCGCTGGTGCGATGCGGCCGGGCTCGAAATGGGCGTCGACGAAATGGGCACCATGTTTGCCCGCCGCGAAGGCACCGACCCCAGCCTGCCGCCGGTCTATGTCGGCAGCCATCTCGATACGCAGCCGACCGGAGGCAAATATGATGGCGTGCTCGGTGTGCTCGGCGGCCTGGAGATCGTGCGCTCGCTCAACGATCTCGGCATCAAGACGAAACATCCGATCGTCGTCACCAACTGGACCAACGAGGAAGGCGCGCGCTTCGCGCCGGCGATGATGGCCTCCGGTGTGTTCGCCGGCGTGCTCGACCAGGCCGACGTCTACGAGCACACGGACAAGAACGGCAAGAAATTCGGCGAGGAACTGGAGCGCATCGGCTGGAAGGGCACCGAAAAGGTCGGCGACCGCAAGATCCACGCCTTCTTCGAACTGCATATCGAACAGGGCCCGATCCTCGAGGACGAAGACATCGACATCGGCGTCGTCACCCACGGCCAAGGCCTGAAATGGCTGCAGGTGACGCTGACCGGCAAGGAGGCGCATACCGGCTCGACCCCGATGCCCAAGCGCCGCAACGCCGGGCTCGGCATGGCGCGCGTGATCGAGCTGGTGCACGAGATCGCCATGGACTACCAGCCCGACGCGGTCGGCGCTGTCGGGCACATGGAAGTCTATCCGAACTCGCGCAACATCATCGCCGGTCGCACCATCTTCACCATCGACATTCGTTCGCCCGAAAAGGAAGTGCTCGATGCCATGGATGGCCGCATCCGCGAAGGCATCGACACGATCTGCGACGCGCTGGATATCAAATACGAGATCGAGCAGGTCGGCCACTTCGATCCGGTCACCTTCGACAAGGACTGCGTCAAGGCAATCCGCGATGCCGCCGATCGGCTCGGTTACACGCACCGCAACATCGTCTCCGGTGCCGGCCACGATGCGTGCTGGATCAACCGCGTGGCGCCGACCGCCATGGTGATGTGCCCTTGCGTCGACGGGTTGTCGCACAACGAGGCCGAGGAGATCACCAAGGAATGGGCATCGGCCGGCGCCGATGTGCTGTTCCACGCGGTGGTGGAGACGGCCGTCATCGTGGAGTGAACTAAGAGATCTACATTCGAAACGCCGCTCACCAAGAAGCGCGAAGAGAACAGGGAACAGATAAATGACCAAAGTCATCAAGAACGGTACTGTCGTCACCGCCGACCGCACGTGGAAGGCCGATGTGCTGTTCAGCCACGGCAAGATCGTCGCCATCGGCTCGGACCTGCACGGCGACCATGAGTACGACGCCACCGGCTGCTATGTCATGCCGGGCGGCATCGACCCGCACACCCATCTCGAAATGCCGTTCATGGGCACCTATTCGGCCGATGATTTCGAATCCGGCACGCGCGCGGCGCTCGCTGGCGGCACCACGATGGTGGTCGATTTCTGCCTGCCGGCGCCGCAGCAATCGCTGCTCGAAGCCTTGCAGATGTGGGACAACAAGACCTCCAAGGCCGCCTGCGACTATTCCTTCCACATGGCAATCACCTGGTGGGGCAAGCAGGTGTTCGACGAAATGGCCACGGTGGTCGACAAGGGCATCACCTCGTTCAAGCACTTCATGGCCTACAAGGGCGCGCTGATGGTCGACGACGACGAGATGTACGCGTCGTTCCAGCGCTGCGCCGATCTTGGCGCGCTGCCGCTGGTCCATGCCGAGAATGGCGATGTGGTCGCGGCGTTGTCGCAGAAGCTCCTGGCGGCCGGCAATAATGGGCCTGAGGGCCACGCCTATTCGCGTCCACCGGAAGTGGAGGGCGAGGCGACCAACCGCGCCATCATGATCGCCGACATGGCCGGCGTGCCGCTCTATGTCGTGCATGTCTCCTGCGAGCAGAGCCATGAGGCGATCCGGCGGGCGCGCCAGAAAGGCATGCGGGTGTTCGGCGAGCCGCTGATCCAGCACCTGACCCTCGATGAGAGCGAGTATTTCGACAAGGACTGGGACCATGCGGCGCGCCGGGTGATGAGCCCGCCCTTCCGCAATAAGCTACACCAGGATTCGCTGTGGGCCGGCCTGCAGGCCGGATCGCTGCAGGTGGTGGCGACCGACCATTGCGCCTTCACCACGGACCAGAAGCGTTTCGGCGTCGGCAACTTCACCAAGATCCCCAACGGCACCGGCGGGCTCGAGGACCGGCTGCCGGTGCTGTGGACCAGAGGCGTCAACACCGGACGGCTGACGATGAACGAGTTCGTCGCGGTGACCTCGACCAACATCGCCAAGATCCTCAACATGTATCCGAAGAAGGGCGCCATCGTCGAAGGCGCGGATGCCGACATCATCGTCTGGGATCCCCAGCGCAAGAAGACCATATCTTCGAAGAAGCAGCAGTCTGTCATCGACTATAATGTGTTCGAAGGCGTCGAGGTGACCGGCCTGCCGCGCTTCGTCTTCTCGCGCGGCGAACTGTCGATCGAGGAGTCGGACGTGAAGGCGAAGCCCGGCCATGGCGAGTTCGTCGGAAGGGAGCCGAACGCCGCGGTCAACCGGGCGCTGTCGACGTGGAAAGAGATCACCGCGCCGCGCAAGGTCGAGCGGACGGGCATCCCGGCGACGGGGGTTTGACCATGCGCGCCATTCATCTTGCCATCGCCGCCGCGGCGCTTTTGTCAGCGGGCCATGCGTCGGCAGCCGGGATCGATCTCAGCAAGCCTTATGGCGACAAGTATGGCTGCATCAACAAGAACGGTCAGGAAGTCGCCGCCGATCAGATGCTGCTTCTGACCGACAAGGAACTGATCACGGCGGCCAGCGCCTGCACCTTCACCGAGACGAAGGCGCAGGCCGATGGCTCGTTGACGATCAAGGCCGAGTGCGAAGCCGAAGGTGAGGACGGCAAGTCGCCGGCCACCTTCACCATCAAGCACAGCGCCAAGAATGCCAAGAAACTGTCTGTCGTCGACGAAGACGGCAATGTGATGGGTGAAGTCTCCCGGTGCAAATGATGGCGACAACCCTCGCGTCGGTGTCAGGCGACGAGCGCATCCAGTTCCGGCAGCAGAACGACGCTTTCCTGTTCGTTGGGATCGGTGCGGGCAATGACGGCCGAAGAGGGGGCGTTGCTGAGATTGGCCGGCAGATGCGGCACGCCAGCCGGGATGTAGAAGAGGTCGCCGGCCTTGACGACGATGTGATGTTCGAGCCGGTCGCCATACCAGGTATGGACTTCGCCGGAGAGCACGTAGATCGCCGTTTCGTGGTTCTCGTGCAGATGCGCCTTGGCGCGGGCGCCGGGCGGCATGGTCAGCACGTGCATGCAGATGCCGGATGAGCCGACCGTTTCGGTCGCGATGCCGGCCAGATAGGTCAACCCCTGCTTGCCTTCATAGGTGCTGTCAGGGCGAATAAGACGACAAGTGGGTTTGGGCGACATCGGGGAAACTCCGGGCGTCGATTGAGTGGAACAAGGTCGGTGGGCCAATGGGACAGGGCAAGTGGAAAACAACATCGCGATAAAAGCAACCGGATTTCAGCCGGCGCCCCGGTGCGGTGACAAGGCAGGCCGCAACCGATGACGGGATCTTCGCCAGCCGTCGTTTCGGCAAGCAAGCTTGGCCTCACCTTCCAGACCAATGACGGCCCGGTCCAGGCGCTGTCCAATGTCGACCTGACCATCGGCAAGGGTGAGTTCGTCTCCTTAATCGGGCCGTCCGGCTGCGGCAAGACCACGCTGCTGCGCGTCATCGCCGATCTGGAGAAGCCGACTTCGGGGATGATTTCGGTCAACGGCATGACGCCGGAACAGGCGCGCGAGAAACGCGCCTATGGCTATGTCTTCCAGGCAGCCGCCCTGTTTCCCTGGCGCACCATCGAGCGCAATGTGGCGCTGCCGCTGGAGATCATGGGCCTGTCCAAGACCGAGCAGGCGGAACGGATCAAGCGCACGCTCGACCTCGTCAACCTCACCGGCTTCGAGAAGAAATATCCCTGGCAGCTTTCCGGCGGCATGCAGCAGCGCGCCTCGATCGCGCGCGCCTTGGCCTTCGACGCCGACCTCCTGTTGATGGACGAGCCGTTCGGCGCGCTGGACGAGATCGTGCGCGACCACCTCAACGAGCAATTGCTGCAACTGTGGGGCCGGACCAACAAGACCATCTGCTTCGTCACCCACTCCATTCCGGAGGCCGTCTATCTGTCGACCCGCATCGTCGTCATGTCGCCGCGTCCGGGCCGGGTCAGCGACATCATCGAATCGACGCTGCCGAAGGAGCGGCCGCTCGACATCCGCGAGACACCCGAATTCCTGGCGATCGCCGCGCGGGTGCGCGACGGGTTGAGGGCGGGGCATAGTTATGATGATTGAGCGCCCCGGCAAGCGAGCGACCAACCACGCCTTCGTCACCCTGGGGTGGAGCAGGCGCGCAGCGGCCTGCGTTATGGAAGCCGCCCGCCGCGATTTCGTCATCCTAGGGCGAAGCAAGGAGCGAAGCGACGCGGCGCAGACCCTAGGATCCATGCCGTTACTTCTGAGCTCCGCAACGGCGCAAAACGATGCACCCTCCGCTGTGCCTTCGAAGGGGAATTTTCTCTACTGCTTACACTCCTTGATCGACGTCACGGAATGGATCCTAGGGTCTGCGCGACGCTTCGCGTCGCTCCGCCCTAGGATGACGAGCGCGAAGGTGGTCGACCTCCGCTTCGCTCCGGCCACCCTCTCCCCGATGGGGAGAGGAGGGCGCCTCGCTGGCGAGGCCTCCTGATGGACACCTTCCGCGACAAACTCGTCCCCGTGACATCGATCCTGGCCGGTGTCATCGTGCTCTGGTACGTTTTCGCCGTCATCCTCAACGCGCCGTTCCAGCGCGATCTCGACACCCGTGCCAACGAAACCCCCGGCGCCGTCGAGTTCATCGGCAAGACGCTGTCGCAGCCGAAGCCGACGCTGCCGGCTCCGCATCAAGTGGCGGTGAATTTCTTCGAGAACACCTTTCTGCGGCCCATCACTTCGAACCGCAGCCTCGTCTACAACGCCTGGGTCACGCTGTCCTCGACGCTGCTCGGCTTTGCCTTCGGCACCGCGCTCGGCATCGTCATTGCCGTCGGCATCGTGCATGTGGCGACGCTCGACCGCAGCCTGATGCCGTGGATCATCGCCTCGCAGACCATTCCGATCCTGGCGGTGGCGCCGATGATCATCGTCGTGCTGGCGGCGATCGGCATCACCGGGCTGATCCCGAAGGCGATGATCTCGACCTATCTGTCGTTCTTCCCGGTGACGGTCGGCATGGTGAAGGGCCTGCGCTCGCCCGAGATCATGCATCTCGACCTGATGCACACCTACAATGCCAGCCGCACGCAAACCTTCTGGAAATTGCGCGTGCCCGCCTCGGTGCCGTTCCTGTTCACCTCGATGAAGGTGGCGGTGGCGGCAAGCCTGGTCGGCGCCATCGTCGGCGAACTGCCGACAGGCGCGGTCGCCGGCATCGGCGCCAAGCTTCTGGCCGGCGCCTATTACAGCCAATCGATCGACATCTGGTCGGCGCTGGTCGCGGGCTCGATCGTGGCGGCACTTCTGGTCATGGTGGTCGGCATTGCCGGCCGCATCGTCGACCGCGCCATGGGCGGGAGGCCGGCATGAACTGGCTGAAACCTTCCTGGCAAGCGGTGCTGGCGATCGTGCTGTGCCTGATCGCGGTCGCGCTTGGCGCCATGTCGAGGCCGGAAGTGGCAGCGCTTGCGGACCCGACGGCGAGCATCAACTATCCCTATCTGGGAACGAAGGGCTTGATGCTCGGCCTTGCCGTGGTCGCGGCGCTGATCTCGATGGTCAGGATTCCATCCGTTGCAGAGGCCGTCGTGCTGTTCATCGGCGCGCATCTCGTCGCCTGGCTGCTGATATCGGGGATCGCGGGTTTCGAAGGCACGGCACTGGCGCCGTATTTCCTGCTGCTGACGGCCGTCTGGCTGCTAGGCTGGCGTTGCGTCGCGGTGCTGTCGGGGCTCCGCCCGATAGCGGGTTGGGCGCGGACCGCTTTGCGTCTGATCATCCCCGCCATCTTCGGCGCCTGGATACTGATCATCTGGGAGGCGGTGACGCGGGGCGCCGGCATCCCCTTCATCCTGCTGCCGCCGCCGAGCGCGATCGGCGCGCGCATCGCCAGTTCGCTGCCGATACTCGGCGCCGATGTCCGGCAGACCATCTTCAAGGCGGTGCTCTTCGGCTATGTCGTGGGCAGCGGCGCCGGCTTCATCACCGCGATCCTTGCCGACCGCGTGCCGTTCCTGCGGCGCGGGCTCTTGCCGATCGGCAACATGGTCTCGGCGCTGCCGATCATCGGCGTGGCGCCGATCATGGTGATGTGGTTCGGCTTCGACTGGCAGTCCAAGGCGGCCGTGGTCATCATCATGACCTTCTTCCCGATGCTGGTGAACACGGTCGCCGGGCTCGCCGCGTCCGGCCATATGGAGCGCGACCTGATGCGCACCTATGCGTCCGGTTATTGGCCGACGCTCATCAAGCTCCGGCTGCCGGCGGCAGCACCCTTCATCTTCAACGCGCTGAAGATCAACTCGACGCTGGCGCTGATCGGCGCCATCGTCGCCGAGTTCTTCGGCACGCCAGTCGTCGGCATGGGATTCCGCATTTCGACCGAGGTCGGGCGGATGAACATCGACATGGTCTGGGCCGAAATCGCAGTTGCAGCACTTGCGGGTTCGGTCTTTTATGGCGTGGTCGCCCTTGTCGAAAGGGCCGTCACGTTTTGGCATCCCTCTGTCCGTGGTGGATAGGGGCGGTGGGTTTAGGGCACTAACTTCAGAGGGTAAAAAAATGAAAAGACTTATTATTCCAGTTCTGGCCGGCGCGATGTCGCTGGCCGCGTTCCAGGCGATGGCCGCCGACAAGGTGACCTTGCAGCTGAAATGGGTCACGCAGGCGCAGTTTGCCGGCTACTATGTCGCCAAGGCCAAAGGCTTCTATGAGGCCGAAGGCCTCGATGTCGACATCAAGCCGGGCGGCCCCGACATCGCACCCGAGCAGGTGATCGCGGGCGGCGGCGCCGACGTCATCGTCGACTGGATGGGTGGCGCGCTCGCCGCGCGCGAAAAGGGCGTGCCGCTGGTCAACATCGCCCAGCCCTTCAAGAAGGCCGGCATGGAACTGGTCTGCCCGAAGGATGGGCCGATCAAGACCGAAGCCGACTTCAAGGGTCATACGCTGGGCGTCTGGTTCTTCGGCAATGAATATCCTTTCTACGCATGGATGAACAAGCTCGGGCTCAAGACCGAGGGCGGCCCGGACGGCGTCACCGTCTTGAAGCAGAGCTTCGACGTGCAGCCGCTGATCCAGAAGCAGGCCGACTGCATCTCGGTCATGACCTACAATGAGTACTGGCAGCTGATCGACGCCGGCTACAAGCCCGAACAGCTCACCGTGTTCAACTACTCGGCGATGGGCAACGACCTGCTCGAGGACGGGCTCTACGCCTCGGAAGACAAGCTCAAGGATCCGGCCTTCGAGGACAAGATGGTGCGCTTCGTGCGCGCCTCGATGAAGGGATGGAAATACGCCGTCGACAACAATGACGAAGCTGCCGGGATCGTCATGGACGGCGGTGGCCAGGACGAGAACCACCAGAAGCGCATGATGAGCGAAGTCGCCAAGCTGATCGACAATGCCGACGGCAAGCTCGACCCGGCGACGTATGAGCGCACCGCCAAGGCGCTGCTCGACCAGAAGATCATCACCAAGGAGCCGACCGGCGCCTACACCACGGCCATTACCGACAAGGCGGTCAAGTAAGCCGGGCTGGCGCGATCAACAGCGCCTGCGACCGGTTTGACGGCTGATACCAAAAGGGGCGGGCGACCGCCCCTTTTCCATGCGCTCCAATCACAAAACCGTGTGCAGGGATACATTGCGCCGCCCATCCGTTGCAATGAAGCATGCGCGCGTCGGGGGAACCGCGACGCATGCTTTATTCAATATTCAATCGGAGGTTCTTCATGCGCGCTCACTCCTTCCTTCCGGCGCTATCGGCGCTCGCTATTTCCACCGCTTTCCTGTTCGCATCACCGGCCATGGCCGAGATGGTGAAATACAAGGCGACCCTCGATGGCGGCCAGCAGAGCCCGGCCGTCACCACCAAAGGCAAGGGGACGGCCACTCTCACCTTCGACACGACCAAGAAGAAGCTCAGCTGGAACGTGAAGTATTCCGGCCTCAGTGGCCCGGCAGTGGCCGCGCATATCCACGGCCCGGCGGCAATGGGTGAAAACGCTGATCCCGTGATCCCGTTCAAAGGCAAGCTGAAGAGCCCGATCAAGGGGTCGGCCACGTTGACCGATGCGCAGGCCGCTGACCTGGAGGCCGGCAAGTATTACGTCAACGTGCACACGGCCGCCCACAAGGACGGCGAGATTCGTGGCCAAATCGAAAAGGCGATGTAGGGTCCGGAGCGCCGCTCGCGCTTGAAAGCCGGCGGGACAGCGCCCCCCTCTGTCCTGCCGGACATCTCCCCTACATGGGGGGAGATCGGCAGCTTGGAATGCAGCACCTTTTCTTTGGAGCCGATCGGTTCCTTCAGCTTTTGTCGCGAATCTGCGTCATCGTGCGGGTCGGCGTGATCGCCTCGGGATCGAGCCGGATTTCGACGATCGCCGGCTTGCCGCTGGCGCGGGCACGTTCGAAGGCAGGCGCAAAGTCTTCGGTCTTCTCGACAGTCTCGCCATGGCCGCCATAGGCGCGGGCAAGCGACGCGAAGTCGGGATTTTTCAGGTCGGTGCCGACCACACGGCCCGGATATTCGCGCTCCTGATGCATGCGGATGGTGCCGTAGATGCCGTTGTTGACGACGACGACGATGATAGGCAGGTCGTATTGCACGGCGGTGGCGAATTCCTGGCCGTTCATCAGGAAGCAGCCGTCGCCGGCGAAGGCGACCACGGTGCGCTCCGGATAAAGCGCCTTGGCGGCGACGGCCGCTGGCGTGCCGTAACCCATCGAGCCGGAGGTCGGTGCTCCTTGCGTGGCGAAGCGGCGGAAGCGATGGAAGCGATGCACCCAGGTGGCGTAATTGCCGGCGCCATTGGTGAGGATGGCGTCGTCGGGCAATACCTTTTCCAGGTAATTCATGATCGGCCCCATCTGCACCGGGCCGGGGCCGCTTTCCGGCGGCGTCGACCAGTCGAGATAGGCGGCGTGCAACTTTGGCGTTTCTTCCGCCCAGGCCGGCATTCCGGCCGGCTTGCGCTTGGCGAAAGCCTCCACGAAAGCCGCGGGCGATGCATTGATCGCCAGCGTCGGGCGGTAGACCCGGCCGAGTTCGCCGGCATCGGCATGGACGTGCACCAGTGCCTGGTCGGGATAAGGGCTCTTCAGCAGCGTATAGTCCGAAGATGGCATCTCGCCCATGCGGCCGCCGATCAAGAGAACGACGTCGGCCTGCTTGATCGCCGCCGCCAGCTTCGGATTGATGCCGATGCCGACATCACCGGCATAGTTCGGGTGCAGATGGTCGAACAGCATCTGGCGGCGGAAGGAACAGCCGACAGGAAGCGACCAGGTCTCGGCGATTTCGTGCATCCGCGCCACGGCGTCCGCGTTCCAGCGCGTGCCGCCGAGGATGACGAAGGGACGCTTCGCGCTGCCCAGCAGCATTTCCAGCGCGTCGAGCTCGGCCCCGCCTGGATAGGTCTCGACCGGCGTATGGGGAAGTGCTTGCGGCGCCTTGACCTCGCTGGTCAGCATGTCCTCGGGCAGCGAGATGACCACCGGGCCAGGCCGGCCCGACGTTGCCACGGCGAAGGCGCGGGTGACGAATTCGGGGATGCGCGAGGCGTCGTCGATCTCGACCACCCACTTGGCGATGTCGCCGAAAAACCTGACATAGTCCACCTCCTGGAACGCCTCGCGTTCCTTGGCATGGCTGGCGACCTGGCCGATGAACAGGATGAGCGGAACCGAATCCTGCATGGCGATGTGGACGCCGGCCGAAGCGTTGGTGGCGCCGGGGCCGCGGGTGACGAAGCAGATGCCGGGCTTGCCGGTCAACCGGCCCTGGCAGTCGGCCATCATGGCGGCGCCGCCTTCCTGGCGGCAGACGATGGTGCGGATCGAAGAGTCATGCAGCGCATCGAGCACCGCAAGGTAGGATTCGCCCGGCACGCAGAAGATACGGTCGGTGCCGTTGGCTTCGAGGGCGTCGACGATCAGTTGTCCACCGGTCTTCATTTCCCAGACTTCTCCAGTTCGGCAAGGATTTCGTCAGTGTGCTCGCCGAGACGCGGCGAGGGGCGCTCATAGCTGAGCGGTGTGCCCGACATCACCATCGGGGCGCGCACCGACGGCAGGCGGTTGCCATGGCCGTCGTCAAGGTCGAGCCGCATGCCGCGGGCAATGGTCTGCGGATCGGCGAACATCTGGCCGATCGTGTTGATCGGGCTTGCCGGCACGCTGGCGGCTTCGAGCTTCGCCAGCAGCGGATCGCGATCCCAGGTCTTCAGCGCCTCGATGATGCGTGCGCGAAGGTCCACGCGGTTGGCGACGCGGGCGGGATTGGTGGCGAAATCGGGATTCGCCGGCAAATCGTCCAGCCCGACGGCGGCGCAGAATTTGCCGAACTGGCCGTCATTGCCGACAGCCAGGATGATGTGGCCGTCCCTGACCGGAAGCACTTCGTACGGGGCAATGTTCATATGCGCATTGCCCATCTGCACTGGCGACTTGCCCGAGACGAGATAGTTGAGGTTCTGGTTGCCGAGCGCCGAGATCTGGGTGTCGAACAGCGCCATGTCTATGTGCTGGCCCTCGCCGGTCTGTTCGGCATGGCGAAGTGCGGCCTGGATGGCGATCACCGAATAGAGACCGGTGAAGATGTCCGAGATGGCGACGCCTGCCTTTTGCGGCTCGCGGCCGGCCTCACCGGTGATCGACATCATGCCGGCCATGGCCTGGATGATGAAGTCGTAACCGGCGCGTGGCGCATAAGGCCCGTCCTGGCCGAAGCCGGTGATGGAGCAGTAGACCAGGCGAGGGTTGATTTTCTTCAGACTGCCGTAGTCGAGCCCGTATTTCTTCAGGCCGCCGAGCTTGAAGTTCTCGATCAGCACATCCGCCGTCGCGACCAGGCGGCGCACCGTCTCGGCGCCTTCCGGCGTCGAAAAGTCGATGGCGATGGAACGCTTGCCGCGATTGCAGGAATGGTAATAGGCGGCCGACAGGTTCTCGCCGTCATGGCTCATGACGAAGGGCGGACCCCATTTGCGGGTGTCGTCGCCGCCATCGGGGCTCTCGACCTTGATGACATCGGCGCCGAGATCGGCAAGCAACTGCCCGGCCCAGGGGCCGGCAAGAATGCGGGCGAGTTCGACAACGCGGACGCCTTTAAGCGGGGGTTCGGCCATAAATCACCGTGGTTGCCGCAATCACCGTGATTGCCGCGAAAGCAGTGCCTCTATCAAGCCCGGCAGCGGCTGTCACGGTCCTTGCAATGGGCCAACCCGTCACGCTTTCAAGACATTGTCCGCCCAGCTGGCGAAATCGTCCATGATGATGTCGCGGTTCACCTCGTTCAGGCTTTCATGGCGGGTGTCGGCGTAAACCTTTGAAACCAGATTCGAAAAGCCCATCTTGCGCATACGATTGGCGAGATGGGTGATCCCCTTGCCGTAGTCCGAGGCCGGGTCTTTTTCGCCGCCAACGATGGCGACGGGGATGTCGCGGCGAACGGCGGCAAAGCCTGCATCCTTGCCGCCGTTGAGCGCCATGGCGACCACATCGCGCCACATCGAGATGGAGGCATCCCAGCCGCAGAGCGGATCGGCGATGTATTTCGCCACCTCCGCCTCGTCGCGCGACAGCCAGTCGAACAGAGTGCGATGGTTGGGCACCGCCTTGCCCCAGGCCTGGAAGGTGAGTTTCGGCAGCAGGCGCGACGGGACATCGGAGCCGAGCCGCATCCGTTCCCAGGCGAGGATACCGAGCGCCACTTGGCCGAGCAGGCCCTGTGAGAAATTGCCGTTCCAGATCGCGGCGGCATGAATGCGCCTGGAATGGCGCAACAGGTAGTTCAGCGCCACGGACGCGCCCATCGAGTGGCCGAAAAGGATTACCGGCAGGTCAGGCTGCTCGCCGGCGATGAGATCGTGGATGGCGTCGACATCGGCGATCACCTTGGCCGGGCCGTCCGTGTCGGCGAATCTGCCGAGCGGCGCGTCGGGCGCCTTGGTCGCGCCATGGCCACGGTGGTCATGAACGTAGACGTGGAAGCCCCGGGCAGCGAGGAAATCGGCGAAGCGGTCGTAGCGGGCGGCATGTTCGGCCAGGCCGTGATTGATCTGGACCACCGCACGCGCAGGGCTGTCGGCCTGCCGGACGAACAGATTGAGGTCTGCGCCGGTCGACGAGCGAACCACGCGCTGCTGGCTGAATGGCATGCCGGCCGGTCTCCCCCCTGGTTCCGCCTTTGTCATGTCCAAACGTGTGCGCCGGTGCCAGATTTGCGTCAATCTGGCCTGCCGGCTTTTCCGCGACGATCTTTCTTGCCACGGGCCTGCAAAATATCGCAATTCTGACATGGAGACAGCTTCAGTCTGTCGCCCACTTTCTTCCAGCCGGGGATTCTCCATGCGCATTGCTGTTATTTTCGGATTGGCCTTGTTGGCGGGCTCGCTGGCAGGCGCGGCGCATGCCGACGTCAAGATGAGCGGCACCTTCGTGGCCGACGCTGCGTGTCCCGCGACTCAGGCGATCAAGAACGGCAAGAACCCCGGCAATGTCTCGACCGATGCCGGACAGAGCTATCAGCTGCTTGCCGGCAACAAGGACACGCCGACCCACTACCTCATCCAGGTGCCGGGCGCCAATCCCGAGCGCCGCTGGGTGAAGGTGAGTTGCGGCCACCTTTCGGGCAGCAGCGCGGCGACCGTGCCGGCGGCGCCGGGTGGGCAAGGCAAGCCCGTCGCCTCGGGAAAACCCGAATATGTCTTCGCCTTGAGCTGGCAGCCGGCCTTCTGCGAGACCAAGTCGAACAAGACCGAATGCAAGGCGCAAAATCCTGGCGAATTCGATGCCACCAATTTCACGCTGCACGGTCTGTGGCCGCAGCCGAACGGCAATTTCTATTGCCAGGCTTCGGCCAGCGACAAGGCCAATGACAATCCGGCCCACTGGCAGGACCTGCCGCCGGTCAACCTCGATGCCGATACCCGCGCGGAGCTCGACAAGGTGATGCCGGGCACCGCCTCGAAGCTGGAACGGCATGAATGGATCAAGCACGGCACCTGCTACGGCAAAAGCCAGCAGGAGTATTTTTCCGACGCCCTCCATTTGATGCGCGAGGTCAACAGCTCGCCCGTGCGCGACCTCTTCGCCAGCAATATCGGTGGCAAGCTGACGGCGGACCAGATTCGCGGTGCCTTCGACCAGGCCTTCGGCGCGGGAGCAGGCGACAGGGTGCGGGTGTCCTGCGTCATCGATCCGTCGAACGGCCGGCGGCTGATCGGCGAACTGACGCTCGGCCTTGCCGGCCCGATCGGCCCGAACAGCTCGCTCAAGGACCTGCTGCTGGCCTCGGTGCCGACCAACAAGGCCGGTTGCCCGACCGGCACGGTCGACGCGATCGGGTTCCAGTAAGTGCGGGATCGCCGTTTCCGGCAAGCCGGCGCGGCCGTCGCGGATAGGGCTAAACCTGGGCTGACCTGGTCCAGGCGATGGCGGCGTCGGCCTCATGCCCGCCGGGTTCACCGACGACTCGGTCGCGTCCGGTCGATTTCGCCTTGTAAAGGCGCTGGTCGGCGAGTGCGAACAGGTCGGCCAGGCACTGCGTCGTTTCGCTGACGCTGGAAACGCCCGCGCTGACGGTCAGTTCGAACCGGCTGGTGGCGGCCGATGCCTTGAGCGCGGTGCGGACGCTTTCGCCAAACAGCCTGGCGACGGAATGCGGACGCGAACTGAGGATGGCGAATTCCTCGCCGCCGATCCGGAACACCTGGTCCTCGGCGCCCGCCGCCTCGCAAAGTACGGTTGCGACCGCCTTCAGCGCCTTGTCACCTTCGGCATGGCCGAAACGGTCGTTGATCGACTTGAAGTGGTCGACGTCGACGATGAGCAGGCTGAGTGGCCTCGCCGTGCGCAGGCTGGCCTGGACGGAGGCTTCACCGTCGGCGTCGAAGCGTCCGCGGTGCAACAGGCCGGTCAGGCCGTCGCGGCCGACATGCTCGACCAGCGCTTCGTAGCGTTCGCGATAGGTCAGCGTCTCGAAAATGTCGGTCAGCCCACGCGGCATCTGGACGTCCCGGACCTCGAACCATTTGAGGTAGGCAACCAGCATGGCGCTGAAAGTCAGTGCCGCCGCCATCTTGGCGAACCAGCCGCCGAAGAAGACCGCGATCGGCGCCCCGGCAACAAAATGCAGCGCGGTGAAGAAGCCGGCCTGGTCGAAGGTGAGCACGCAGGCGACCGAAATCAGGATGCGCGCGAACTGTGCCTTGCGCAGGGTGCGCCCAAGCTTTTCATAGAGCAGAATGATCAGGATGGCGTCGATGACCAGCAGCGTCGTGCCCCACACCATCAGCCAGCCCATCTCGTCGATGAAGCCGATGTCGGGGAGCCGGCCGTCCGGCAGCGGCGCGATGGCGTGCAGGCGAAGCAGCAGCACCAGCCCGATCATCAGCGCATTGCCGAGCAGCAGGCCGTAGATCGGCTGGCGCACGGTGGCGGCGTCTTCCTTCATGTAGAGCAGAAGGAGCATCACGAGCTTGCCGGAAAAGAGCACCGCCGAGCCTGGCGAGACCATGCCGAACGGCAGGGCGACGTAAAAGACGCTGGCGAGATAAGTCTCCAGGAAATGCATGACGCCGAGCGCGCAGACGAAGACACCGAGGCCGATGCGCTTGCGGAAGCGGAAAAGCGTCACCATGACGCTGAAGTAGACGACCGCTTCGGCAAGGAGCAGGAAACTATTCAGCAATGCCGTCGATCCGATCTCTCTCGCGCCAGGAATCGGGGCAAGCCGGCGATTCCAACCCGATCCTGTTTTGACGCGGAAGGGTTAACCGGAGATTTCCGTGCGCCATCGACCGGTTGAAAACTTGGCTGCCGGTGCACACTTGTCCGTGTGGTTGGCCCGATCTGGCAAAAGCGATTGCCGTTCGCCGCCGCATCGCCTACATAGCGGCCAACCTCCATTCAATTCGGCAAAATCCAGTCAGTTTTTCAGGGAAAGCGCGCGTGGCACGCCAGTTCATCTATCACATGTCCGGCCTGTCGAAGGCCTATGGCACCAAGAAGGTGCTCGACAACGTTCATCTGTCCTTCTATCCGGACGCCAAGATCGGCATCCTCGGCCCCAACGGTTCGGGTAAGTCGACGATCCTGCGCATCATGGCCGGGCTCGACAAGGAGTTTCAGGGCGAGGCCTGGCTGGCCGAGGGCGCGACCGTGGGCTACCTGGCACAGGAGCCGCAGCTCGACAACAGCAAGACCGTGATGGAAAACGTCATGGACGGCGTTGCCAGGAAGACCGCCATCATCGAGCGCTACAACGAGCTGATGATGAACTATTCCGACGAGACGGCGGATGAGTCCGCCAAGCTCCAGGACGAGATGGACCGGCTCAACCTGTGGGATCTCGAGCAGCAGGTCGAGATGGCGATGGACGCGCTGCAGTGCCCGCCGGCCGATTCTGAAGTGACCAACCTGTCGGGCGGTGAGCGTCGCCGCGTCGCGCTGTGCAGGCTGCTGCTGCAACAGCCGGATCTGCTGTTGCTCGACGAACCGACCAACCATCTCGACGCGGAGACCACCGCCTGGCTGGAAAAGCACCTGCGCGACTATCCGGGCTCGGTGCTGATCATCACCCACGACCGCTACTTCCTCGACAACGTCACAGGCTGGATCCTCGAGCTCGACCGTGGCCGCGGCATTCCCTACGAGGGCAACTACACCAGATATCTCGACGCCAAGGCCAAGCGCCTGATCCAGGAAGGCCGCGAGGACGATGCCCGCCAGAAGTCGATCTGGCGCGAGCGCGAGTGGATCCAGTCGTCGCCCAAAGCACGCCAGACCAAGTCCAAGGCGCGTATCAAGGCCTATGAGGAACTGGTCGAGCAGTCGCAGAACCGCAAGCCGACCGACACGCAGATCGTCATCCCGTCGAGCGAGCGCCTCGGCAACGTCGTCATCGAGGTCGAAGGCCTCAACAAAGGCTTTGGCGACGAGCTCCTGATCGAGAACCTGTCGTTCAGGCTGCCACCGGGCGGCATCGTCGGCGTCATCGGCCCGAACGGCGCCGGCAAGACGACGCTGTTCAAGACCTTCACCGGCCAGGAGAAGCCGGACGCGGGCACAGTGCGCATCGGCGAGACGGTCAAGCTCGGTTATGTCGACCAGAGCCGCGACGCACTCGATGCGAACAAGACGGTGTGGGAAGAGATCTCAGGCGGCGCCGAGGTCATCAAGCTCGGCAAGCACGAAATCAACAGCCGCGCTTACTGCTCGTCCTTCAACTTCCGTGGCGGCGACCAACAGCAGAAGGTCGGCAATCTCTCGGGCGGTCAGCGCAACCGCGTGCACCTCGCCAAGATGCTGAAGGGCGGCGGCAATGTGCTGCTGCTCGACGAACCGACCAACGACCTCGACACCGAAACGCTGGGCGCGCTAGAAGACGCGCTGGAAGCCTATGCAGGCTGCGCGGTCATCATCAGCCACGATCGCATGTTCCTCGACCGCATGGCCACCCACATGCTCGCCTTCGAGGGCGACGCGCATGTCGAATGGTTCGAGGGCAATTTCGAGGAATACGAGAAGGACAAGCTGCGCCGCCTGGGCGCGGAAGCAGCGGCCCCGCACCGCATGACGCACAAGCGGCTGACGCGGTAAGGGGTTGATTGGGCGGCGAATTTCTCTGGGATACGAGGAGAGCTCAAATGGCTGATTGGTCCGCCGCCCAATATCTGAAATTCGAGGACGAACGCACACGGCCGGCGCGTGACCTCGTAGCACAGGTGCCGGTCGACTTTCCGCGCCGGGTCGTCGACATCGGCTGCGGGCCGGGCAATTCGACCGAACTTCTGGTCGAGCGCTGGCCGGATGCGCAAGTGAGCGGCTTCGACACCTCGCCCGACATGATCGAAAAGGCGAGGGCGCGCCTGCCCAATGTCAGCTTCGACCTCGCCGATGCGGCGACATGGCAGCCGGCCGCGCCGGTCAACGTCATTTTCGCCAACGCCGTCTTCCAGTGGCTGCCGGAACATCCGGCGGTGTTCCAGCGCCTGATGGGTTTTCTGGCGCCCGGTGGCGCGCTGGCGATCCAGATGCCCGACAATATGGGCGAGGATTCGCACCGCCTGATGCGGGAAACCGCCGCGGAAGCGCCTTTCGCGGCAAAGATACAGGGAGCGGCGCGTGCGCCGCTGCCGCCGGTATCGTTCTACTATGACCTCTTGTCGCCGCTCTCCGCTCGGCTCGACATCTGGCACACCATCTACAACCATCCGCTGGCCGACGCCGAGGCGATCGTCGAGTGGGTCAAGGCCACCGGGCTGAAGCCGTTCCTCGATCCGCTGGAAGCGGACGAACGCAAGCTGTTCCTCGACAGCTACACGGCCAGGATCGCCAAGGCCTATCCGAAGACCGCCGATGGCAAGGTGCTGCTGCGGTTCCCCCGCATTTTCATTGTCGCCAAACGGGCTGGATAGGCTCGCGTAAATCTTGCAGACCGTCCGAGAACTCTTCTAGCGATAGAGGGTAGCTCGATTCCGGCGTGAACGGCAGCTTCGGGCGCGATTTCGTAGTTTTCCGCTTCCTGAGCGTGTGAGCGGCGTTCCCAAGGCGCAACGATGTCTGTTTGGGCCAGAACACCGCAAACGAGCCACCCTATGCCTGTAGGGCCGCGATCAGGCCGGGAACGCCAATGAGCGTGATGGCTCTTTTGATGTTGTAGGCGAGCGCGGTCAGGCTGAACTCGCCGCGGACGTTGTCGAGTCGCCGCATCAGGAACGTACCCTGACCCATCCACTGTTTGATCGTGCCGAACGGATGCTCGACGCTTTCGCGCCGCCGGTCGAGAATGTCGGGCCGGTCAGCTAGCCGCGCCGCCATGCGGTCGAGCACCGCCTCGTTCTCAAGGCGAGAAACGCGGCGGAAGCTTTTGGTGCAGCGCTCGCGCAGGTGGCACGCCTTGCAAGCATCGCGGTTGACGTAGTCGATCTTCACATTGTCGCGCGATTTACCAAAATGACGCGGCGAAAGCACATGCTCGCCCGGGCAGAGATAAACGTCCTTTTCCAGATCGTAGCGGAAGTCCTCCTTGGAAAAGAAGCCTTGAGCGACGGCAGGACCGCGGATCGGCTTGGGCACATAAGCGGTGATGCCCGCCTTCTCGCAGACCTCGATATCCTCGATCTTGAAGTAGCCCCGATACGCAACTGCCTCGATGCGCTCGACCTCCAGCGTCTCCATCGCCGCTTAGACCGCCGGCGCCAGAAGCCCATATCGAGCACCTGGTTGCACACCTCCTGTTCGGCGATCAGCTTGTGCTTCACGTCCACGGCCAGTTGCACGTTGTAGCCGACGCCGACCTTCGTCATGCGTGCCATGGCGCGGGCATCGCGATCGGTCAGCGAGATCTGGTCCTCGCCGGTGCGATCCAACTCGTCCAGCATCGCCTTGTGGCGATCCCGCTTGCCCTTTATCGCCGCGATCTTCTCCGCAAGGCCGCCGCCATGACCGCCGGGGCCAGTGCCGCTACCGACCTTGTCCTCATCGGCATCGCTTTCGTCGAGCCGCTTCATGCAATCGGCCAGCTTCTCATCCGCTTCACGGATGAACTTCGAGAGCGACCCGCGTGTGAAGTTGCGATCCTTGTTGTTCACCGCCTTGATGCGCGTGCCATCGACGGCCAGCAGCTCTCGGCCGAACAAGTCGAGTTGCCGACACAGGATGACGAACTCGCGAAACACCTGCCGAAACGCGGAGCGGTTCACCCGGCGGAAGGCGGCGATCGTGCGGAAATCCGGCTTCAGGTGCCGCAGAAGCCAGATCACCTCTAGGTTGCGATGAGCCTCAGCTTCCAGCCGTCGGCTCGACCGGACGCGGTTGATATACCCGTAAACGTACAGCTTAAGCAGATCGGCAGGATCGAAACCCGGAGCGACCCGTCTCCTTCGCCGTCACCCGCTCGAAGCCAGCAGCGGCAAGATCAAGGCCATCAACGAAGGCCTCAATGAAGCGAACCGCATTATCCGGCCCGACATATTCGTCTACTGATTCAGGCACAAGGAGTAGTTGTGAGCGGTCTGTTCCTGATAGACGTCCCATGGGAAAATATATCATGGCAGGCTAGCGTAAGGAATCTCCGCTGGTACGGCGGGCTCGATCCTTTCATCAGAAATATAGAATGCCCGCATCCAGATCGACTGAGATGCGGGCAATCCGTACAGCGCAGCGAACGCTGATTTCGGCGTCCGAAGTTCAGGCGGCGGCGGCAGTCGCCCTGCCTTCGTCGCGCATCACGAAGCCAATCCGATCACCATGGCCGAGACCATAGCCGAGCTGGATCATCAGCTCCGCCATCGGCTCCAGATACCGGGCGTTTGAGAGCGGACCAGAAAAGATCGTTGTGAACCCCATCGCCCCCGCGAGACCAGCGACGGTTTGCGCGGCGGCCTCGTGATCGCTCGCAATGAACACCGGAACTTCGACGCGGTTGCCGGCAGCGCGCTGAGCAAGAAGAGCGGCGAAGACCGTATTAAACGCTTTCACGACATGGGCGCCAGGCAAGCGCAGCGCGATTTCCTCGGCGGCCGAGCTCGTATGGCCGACCGTCAGGCTCATGTAGTCGGTCGCGAGCGGGTTGGTGATATCCACCACGACCTTGCCGCTAAGCGCCGCGACGACGGCTCTGTCTTCGCGGAGTGCCAGCGCCTGTTCATACTTCGTCGCGAGGATCACAACGTCCGCGCTCTGTAGAGCCGCCACAGGGTTCGTCTTGCTGTCGAAGCTCTGGACCTGATGCTCTGCCGCCTGCGCGAGAAGCGCAAGGGGGGTACCCATGTTACCCTTGCCAAGAATTACGATTTTCATCAACGCATCTCCGTCGTTTCTGTCGATGGAGAGAGCGTAGACGGCCACAGTATGGTAGTCTCGCCCATAGGTGTCAAAAAATATGGCCAAACAGACAACTCGTAACCCAATCGTCGATCCGGACGCATCGTTACGCCCTGTGTTCGTTCTCTCCGATCGGCACGACCGGGTAAATGTACCGTGGCACTCCCACCGGCGCGTTCAGCTCATTCATGTCAGCACTGGCGTTCTGACGGTCAGAACGCGAACGGCGCGCTTCGTCATACCGCCACAGCGCGCCGTATGGATGGGTGGCGGGATCGAACACCGGATCGAGGCCCGATCTCCTTTCTGGCTAACCACCTGCTACGTCGAACCGGAACGTGTGAACATCCCGATCATGCCTCGCGTTGTCGCGGTGGATCGGCTCGCGGACGAACTTCTGATTGCCGCGTCGAAGTTTGGCGATTCCTATCCAGAGGACGGACCGGAAGCGCGGCTCATGTCCGTCCTTCTCGATCGTCTGCAGGGTCTGCGGCCATCGGATATAGCGCTTCCCGAACCTGTCGATGAACGGTTGCACCGCATTACCGACCGCCTCCTTCTCGATCCAGCCTGTAATCGCCCACTCTCGATCTTGGCTGCCGAAGCTGCGCTGACTGAGCGCACGGCCGCGCGCTGGTTTCTTCGCGACACGGGAATGACTTTTGGTCGATGGCGGCAACAAATGCGGCTTCAGCACGCACTCGAACATTTGGCGGTCGGTGAGAGCGTCACTCAAGCCGCCTTAGCCGTCGGCTATGCGGACGTTTCCTCGTTCATCGTGGCCTTCAGGAATCTTTTCGGCCAGACACCAGCGCGTATTCTCGATCCCTGACGATCTCGCCCCCGGGAATGTCGATAGCGTCATATCTCTAACGCGGTCCAACGCGATACATCCCATCTCTACAATTGAGCATATCGCGTGAATCAGTCGCGAAACTTAGGCAGTCCGTCTGAAAACCCTTATCAGGAACCGCTCCGAGGGTTTTCAGACGGACTGCCTGGTTTAATCCGGCGTAAACCGGCCTGATGAGAAAAGTGTTGCGCCGAAGCGTTTCGGCGCCCACATGAAGCCGCATCGCTCGCGGATGGGACGGACTGAAACATGCATCGCGTCATCATCAGCGGCATCGGCGCCGAAATCCCCAAGCCTGTCATCACGAATGAGGAACTGGTCGCCAGTTTCAACGCCTGGGTCGACACGGAGAACGCGCGGCGCCAGGCTGCCGGCGAGACGCTGCTGCAGAAATCGGATGCCGACTTCATCGTCCATGCCTCGGGCGTGCGCGCCCGCCACGTGATCGAACGGGAGGGCATTCTGGACCCGACCCGCATGGCGCCGCGCATTCCGGCGCGCCCGGACGACGCGCTCTCGCTGCAGGCGGAATTCGGCGTCGCTTCGGCGGGGAAGGCGATCGAGCACGCCGGCATCGAGGCGTCGGACATCGATCTGGTGATCTGCTCGTCCTCGCATCAGCAGAGGCCATATCCGGCGATCGCCATCGAGATGCAGGAGGCGCTGGGCACGCGGGGTGCCGGCTTCGATATGGGGCTTGGCTGTTCGTCCGCGGCGGCGGCGCTGCACATGGCGGTCAATCTGGTGCGCTCGGGCGCCCACAAGCGCATCCTGGTGACCACGCCCGAGATCATCACCGGCCATCTCAATTTCCGCGACCGGCAGACGCACTTCATCTTTGGGGACGCTTCGGTGTCGATGGTGGTGGAGGGGCTCACCCAGGGCGAGAGGCGGCCGGGTCGATTCGAGGTGCTGGACACGCGCCTCTGGACGCAGATGTCGAACAACATCCGCACCAATCTCGGCTATCACACCCGCACTGCCCAGGATGATCCCTACATGATCGACCTGGAGGGCAATCTCATCAAGCAGGTCGGCAACAAGGTGTTCAAGGAAGTCACCGTCGCCGGGCACAAATTCATCGTCGAATTCCTCGCCGAACACGGGCTGACGCCGGAGGCGATCAGGCGCTTCTGGCTGCACCAGGCCAATGCGCGCATGAATGCGATGATCCTGAAACTGGCATTCGGCCACGATGTTGGCCATGACCGCGCACCCATGGTGCTGGAGCGGCTCGGCAACACGGCGGGCGCCGGCGCCATCATCGCGCTGTCGGAGAACCATGCCGACATGAAACCAGGGGATTTCGGCCTGATCTGCGCGTTCGGGGCGGGATATTCGATCGGCGGCGCGCTTTTGCGCATGCTCTGAATGGAGGACGCCGCGCCGCGTCAGGCCGGCGTGAAGGGAACCAGCATCGGCACCCGCCTGGCGTAGTCGTCATAGGTTGGGCCGAGTTCGTCGCGCAGGAAACGCTCCTCCAGCCTGGCTTTCACAACGACGCCGATGATGAGCAGGGCCGTGCCCGCAATGCCCCAGACCGTGCCCTTCGCCACCATGGTGGCGAGTACTGCCAACAGCAGCCCGGTATAGATCGGATGCCGGACCAGGCGATAGGGGCCGGTGTCGACCACGCGATGCTCCGCCTTGGCGGTGACCGTGGCGGACCACAACCGCCCGAGATGGATACGCGCCCACCAGGCGAAGCCGATCCCGACCGCAATCACGGTAACGCAGGTCCAGGCTTCGGCAAGGGTCGGCGTCCACAACCTCAGCCGGCCCTCATAGCCATGCGCTGGGACGAACAGCAGGACGGTGCCGGCCAGCCAGAAGACGCGATAGCGAGCCTCCGCCCCAATGGTGGCGCGCTTTTGGGCCGGATCGGCCCATAGGGCAGCCGCGAGCCATGTGACCACCCAGATCAACCAAAGCGCCGCGATTGCCGCTCCGGGACGCATGAGAACCTCCGTCGACGGTCTCGACCTCACCATGAAGCCGACGCAGCGCGGCGACAATGCTGCGTGGCGCCGTTCTTCGGTAAGAAGGTCGTGATCGAGGCGGTTGGCGACCGGCGTCTATTCATTGGAGCAGCTGAACATCCACTGCACGCCGAAGGCGTCGACCAGCATGCCGAAGCTAGTCCCCCAATATTGCCGGGCAAACGGCACGGTAATCCGGCCGCCCTCGGCCATGCGGGCGAAAAGCTCCTGGCGGGCGAGAACCTCTGGCGCCGCGGCGGGCCCGTCGAATTCGAGCATCATGGCGGAGCCCTTCATCGGCTCCGCGTCGTCATTGTCCGACGCATGGAACAGCACACCCGGACCTTCGAAGCGAGCATGCAGGACCTTTCCGCGCATGGCCTCGGTGCGCACCGGCATATTGTTGTCGCCCCAGCGCAGCAGGATCGTTCCCCGGCCAAGACCGCATTGTTCGTAGAAGGCCAGCGCGGGCTCGCAGTTGGTGGTGAAGAACAGCGAAGGGGAGAGCCGCATGTTCGTCAATGCGCGGCGGCAGCGGCCGCGATCAGCGCGTCGCCTGTATACTGCCGGTCACCGATGCCCCAGCCGCCGTCGGGCGCGTTGACGATGTTGATCCAGGTGTTTTCCGGCCTGTGCCCCGGTACGCAGAGTTCGCCGACAATTCGGGCGGCGGCAGTGATAAAGGTCTCGCGGGCTTCGACGGAGCCAAGGCCGATATTGGGCAATTTCAATTCGACCATGACGACTGGCCGGTTGGCACCGCCGGCGTAAATGTTGCGCGCCGGCAGGACATGGACGGTGCCGCCGACGATCGCGGTGAAGAATGAATTGCCGGCGGCGCCGGAGGCTTCGATGAGGGCAGCGCTCAGGCGTGGCAGGATTTCGCGCTCTCCCGCCGGGGTCAGGACGCCTTCCGGCGCTGTCACGGTGATCGGCATTTGATTTTCTCCTCGGGTGTACGGCCTCACCGGGAGGTCATCTTCCGGCTTGCCAAGTTTCGTATCAATTGATATGTTATAAGGGAAAGGCGAGTCAACAGGTTTCGTATCGATCACTATGGAAAATTCGGACAAGCAACGCGGCGGCCGGCCGCGCGCATTCGACCCCGACCGGGCGCTCGATGCCGCGATGCATCTTTTCTGGGAGCATGGCTATGAGGCGACGTCGCTGGCCATGCTGCGCGAAGCGATGGGGCTGACGCCGCCACAGATCTACAACGCCTTCACCGACAAGGAGACTTTGTTCCGCAAGGCGTTGATGCGCTACCACGAGACCGAGATAGGCTTCGCCCTGGAAGCGCTGAGCGCGCCGGTGTCGACGGGGGAGGCGATGCGGCGCTTGTTGCTGGGCGCCGCGGAGGCCTATTCCAGGCCCGGCAAGCCGGGAGGGTGTCTTTTCGTCAGTGGCGCGCTGGCGGCTTCACCGCAGGCACAAGCCATTGCGGATGAACTCAGGACCTACCGCAAGGAAAGCGAAGCGGCGATCGCGGCGCGGCTTGCCAAAGGCAAGGCAAAAGGCGATTTGCCCCAAAACCTCTCTGTCGAAGACTTCGCCAGATATATTGCTGGTGTCATGAATGGCATGTCGATCCAGGCGCGGGACGGTGCGTCGGCCGAAGAGTTGCGCGTTTTGGCCCAAACCGCTCTTGCGGCCTTGCCGGCCTAAGGGCAAAACCAGAGCGCGTCATCAAGGATTGAAGCCCATGCTGGATCTCTTCCCCGAGGCCGAGAAGCCGGTCGAAATCATCCCGGCGAAGAAGCTTTCAGCCCGCGCGGCCGCGCTCTATGTCGCGCCATCGGATCATTTCCAGACGCGTTCGGTGGACGAATTGCGGCTGGGTTTCGACGGCATATCGGGCGATTTCCATGCCGGGCCGACGCGGCGCTCGGGCGGACGCGAGCCGTGGTACCCGCGCGGCACCGAGATGCGCAATGAAAGGCAATTGTCCATCGTGGCGGCGGACGAATTGGCCATTGTCGCCGAACGGATGGGGCTCGCCGAAATCAAGCCCGAGTGGATCGGTGCCAATCTGGTGATCGAAGACGTGCCGCATCTGTCGATGCTGCCGGCCGGCACGCTGTTGTTCTTCAAGGGCGGCGTGACCCTCAAGGTGGACGCCCAGAACGGACCATGCCGTATCGCCGGACGATCGATCGCCGAGAACGTCGGAATGGCCGATGTCGAAGCCGGTGCGCTATTGTTTCCCAAGGCGGCGAAGCGGTTGCGCGGCGTGGTCGCCTGGGTTGAAAAGCCCGGCATCGTCAGCACCGGCGAAGAGATTTCGGTGCGCGTGCCGGAGCAGTGGATCTACCAGGCATAGCTACGCCGCCCGGGAGGCGGCGCAGCAAATACCAGATGTCAGCCCTTGCGGTTCTTGTTGGCGCCTTGCGCCATGACGGAGACGTGGTCCCACTTGTCCCAGGTGGCGAGGCGGTTGGCGTATTCCTGGCGGATCATCGGCAGGCCGCCATCGCCGAAGAATATCCGCAGCGGCGGCTCGGCCGAATCGACGATGGCCAGCATCGCCGGCCCTGTCGCCTCGGGGTCGCCGGCAACCGAGTTGGCGCGGCGCTCGGCCATCTTGGCGCGGGCAGGCGCATAGGCCTCGATCGGCTTGGAGACCTTGGCCGATGCTCCCGACCAGTCGGTGGAGAAACCGCCCGGTTCGACCAGCGTGACATGAATGCCGAATTCCGCGACCTCGATGGCTAGCGACTGGCTGAAGGCTTCCAGCGCCCATTTCGAGGCATGGTAGAGGCCGAGCGAGGCAAAGGCATTGACGCCGCCGATCGACGAGATCTGGATGATGTGGCCGGACCGCTGCGCCCGCATGATCGGCAGGGCTGCCTGGGTGACCCACAGCGCGCCGAACACATTGGTCTCGATCTGGTCGCGGGCTTCCTGCTCGCTGACTTCCTCGATGGCGCCGAAATGGCCGTAACCGGCATTGTTGATGACGACGTCGAGCCGGCCAAAGCGCTTGTGTGCCTCGGCGACAGCGGCATCGACGGCTTTCTTGTCGGTGACGTCGAGCTTTAGCGCGGCGATGTTGTCGCCGTATTTTTCGACGAGCTCGGCGAGCGTGCCTGTGTCACGGGCGGTCGCGGCAACGCGATCGCCACGCGCCAATGCGGCCTCGGCCCAGACGCGGCCAAAGCCCTTCGACGATCCGGTGATGAACCAAACCTTTGTTGTCATGATGTGGAATCCCTTGCCCCTGCGGGCGCAATTTCTGGATGGAAGCGGAGGCTTCTCCGCTTCCGGGCATATACGGCCTGTCCGGTGATTTTCCAGAGGCGAGGGGAATCTTTTTGAACTCGGGGCTTTCCCGCAGAACAAGAAATCGTGTGAATCAGGGGTAGTTCACCGGGGTCGACCAGTCAGGGTCGTCGTGCTTTTGCCAATAGAGCGCCATCAGCCGGCTGGTGATCGGCCCGACCTTGCCGTCCGCGATCTCAGCACCGTCGATCTCCGTCACCGGCATGATGCCGCCGGCGGTTGAGGTGATGAAGACTTCCTCGGCGCCGCGCAACATGGCCACGCTGACATCCTTGGCCGTTGCCGAGAGGCCGGCCTCCGCGCAGAGATCGAAGACAGTGCGGCGGGTGATGCCCGGCAGCACGCCGATGGCCGGCGTCGACAGTCTGCCGTCCTTGACGCGGAAGACGTTGAAGCCCGGACCTTCGGCGACATTGCCGTTGAAGTCGAGAATGAGGGCCGTCTCGGCGCCGCGATCATAGGCATCGTAGAGGCCGCGCACGAGGTCGAGCCAGTGGTAGTTCTTGATCGCCGGATCGATCGAGGCCGGCGGAATGCGCACCTTGTCGCTGATGGAGACACGCAGGCCGCGCTGCAACTGCTCGGCATTGGCGACCGAGCCGAACGGCACGGCGAACGCCATGAAGCGGTTGATCGCCTGGCGCGGGTCGCGGCTGAAGGTCGGCGAAGCGCCGCGCGTGCACAGCATCTCGACATAGGCGGCGCGATGACCCGACAGCGCTGTGCAATTGTGCAGGATCCCGGCGACGCCATCGCGATCGAACGGGATCGTCATGCGCAGCTTGTCGAGCCCGCCGAAGAAACGGTCGAGATGCAGATCGAGGCGAAAGAAGCGGCCGTTCCAGACATGCACCGTATCGTAAGTGGCGTCCGAGTGCAGAAAGCCCCAATCCAGCACCGACACCTTGGCTTGCGACATCGGCAGGTACTGGCCGTCGAGGAAAGCGATGCCGTCGGGATAGGAATGCGGGTCGACATGGCGATCGCCGACCTGGGGCAGGAACGGTATATCTTGTGCGATTCGGCTCATCGGCAGCTCCTAGCCATGGCGTCACAAGCTATTGCCGGCAGCCCGAGCGCATAGAGCCAGTGGTCCGACTTCAGTCATCCTCGAGATGAAGACCCGGCCAGCATGACGCGGTGAGCGCCATGCGGCCCGGCACAGCCTTATTCCTCCTCGTCGTCGGCGTCGAGCAGGCGGGTGGCGCGCCAGCGTGTGAGCACGATGTTGGTCTGCTCGATGACGAAGAAACGCGCCGAGTCGCGATCATAGCCCTCGGCCAGCAGCTTCTCGTAGTCGGTGTGCATGTGACGGATATGGGCGATCGTCGCCAGCCAGACCGCGATCGTCGGCGGCAAGGTCTTCATATGCACCGAGCCGGCGTCGGTGCGGATCTTCTCCATGTCGGCATAAGGGGCCAGCGGCAGAAGTGCTGTCAGCGCCTTGGCGATGGCGCGGCGGCGGCCGGTCGGAGCGCTCATCGCTCCTCGCGCCCCTCAACGGTCGCCTCTGATATGGCATCGGTCGAGGCGAAATAGGGCTTGATGTCGATGACCGGCGTGCCGTCGAGCACGTCGATGGCGTCGAGGTCGATGTGCCCAGTGGCAATGTCCAATCCGACGAGCTTGGCCACGTGCAGGCCGACCGGGTTCGGCCGGGCAGGGGAGCGCAACCCGAACACGCCTTTGGCATCAGCCGCATGGCGGGGCTTTTGCACGATCAGATTCCGCGGTGCGTGATGCAGCCAGGACAGGATAATGACATGGCTGGCGCGCTCCAGGCCTTGCAGGCCGCTGCGATAGGGCGCGTCGATGGTCAGCACCGCCGGCTGTCCGGTCTCACGTGCCGTGCGCATGTTCTTCGGGCAGCTTTCCCGGGTGGTCCATGGCGAGGCGATACGGCCGATGAAGACGATGCCGCCATCCGGCGGCATCGTCGCCGGATCCTGGTCCAGTCTCCTCTCGCCTTCGCGTGCCTCGAACATCTCACGCGGTTCGCTCATCGGCCGATCTTCTTGCTGATGCATGTCATTGTCCCAAAACCGCTACACGTTTTTGGACGGCATGCACCGAAAAATCACGCATGCGGCATTTTCTTGTCCGGAAGCGACATAGCGCTTGCGTGGTTTCGAAAATCGACATAAACATATGTTTATATCTTTTTCAAAGAGAATACGCTGATGCATGTCTCGCTCGACACCATGGTGGATACGCTGAAGGCGGCGGCCGAATCCAGCCGCCTGCGCATATTGGCACTGTTGTCGCGCGGCGACCTCACCGTTTCCGACCTTACGGAAATTCTCGGCCAGTCGCAGCCGCGTGTCTCGCGGCACCTGAAACTTCTGCTCGAGGCCGGGCTGATCGGCCGCTACCAGGAAGGGTCGTGGGCCTTCTTCCGCCTGTCGGACGCCGATTCCGCGCGGGACTTCGTGATGGGGCTGGTCTCCGGCATTCGGGGCGCCGACCCGCAGGTCGAGCGTGACCTGGAGCGGCTGACCTCGGTCAAGCGCAAGCGCCAGGACCGCGCCACCGAGTATTTTTCGCAGAACGCCGCAAGCTGGGATCATATCCGCTCGCTGCATGTGCCCGACCGCGCCGTGGAGGCCGCGATGCTGAAGCTGGTCGGCAAGCGGCCGTTCCAGTCCATGCTCGACCTTGGCACCGGCACCGGGCGGCTGCTCGAAATCTTTTCGCCGCTCTACCGGCGCGGCATCGGCATCGACATGTCCCGCGAGATGCTGACCGTGGCGCGCGCCAATCTCGACAAGGCCGGCGTTTCGAATGCGCAGGTGCGGCAGGGCGATATCTTCTCGCCGCCGGTCGAGCGCGATGCCTTCGATCTCGTCACCATCCACCAGGT
The DNA here is from genome assembly GCF_004791165.1 of Mesorhizobium sp. M8A.F.Ca.ET.218.01.1.1. Classification (GTDB taxonomy): domain Bacteria; phylum Pseudomonadota; class Alphaproteobacteria; order Rhizobiales; family Rhizobiaceae; genus Mesorhizobium. The sequence goes on from NZ_SRUZ01000007.1 coordinate 397,197, forward strand.
GCTGCACTATCTCGACGATCCGGCCCGCGCCATCCACGAGGCAGCGCGGCTTTTGCGCCCGGCGGGCCGTCTGGTCATCGTCGATTTCGCGCCGCACGCGCTTGAGTTCCTGCGCGACGAGCATGCGCATATGCGGCTGGGCTTTTCCGACCGGCAGATCGGGGAGTGGTTCTCGGAAGCCGGCCTCGATCTCGAGGATGCCCAGGAATTCGAACCGCGCGGCGGCAACGAGGCCAGGCTCACCGTCAAGCTTTGGCTTGGCCGCGACCGGCGCCTGCTGATCGCCGATCCTGCCAACGCCAGCCAGCAGACCAGAGTGAGCTCGATAGGGGAAATCGCCTGATGAACCAGTTTCGTTTTTCCCGCCGTCCCGATATTGGCGACAAGGTCAGGGTTTCGTTCGAGTTCTTCCCGCCGAAGAACGACGAGATGGAGGCAAGGCTGTGGGATACGGTCACAAGGCTGGAGCCGCTGCAGCCGAAATTCGTCTCGGTGACCTATGGCGCCGGCGGCTCGACACGTGAGCGCACGGCGCGCACCATCGGCCGCATCCTGAAGGAGACCAGCCTGACGCCGGCGGCGCACATGACCTGCGTCGATGCCGCCCGCCATGAGGTCGACGCCGTGATCCAGGAATTCACCGACATGGGCGTGAAGCGATTCGTCGCTTTGCGCGGCGATCCGGCGGAAGGCGTCGGCGCTGCCTACCGGCCGCATCCGGACGGCTACGCCAATGGCGCCGAACTCGTCGGGGCGCTGAAGGGCGCCGGCGATTTCGACATCTCGGTTTCAGCCTATCCGGAAAAGCATCCGGAAAGCCCTGATTTCGCCACCGACATCGATATGCTGAAGCGCAAGGTCGACAATGGCGCGACGCGGGCCATCACCCAGTTCTTCTTCGAGAACGATCTCTACGAGCGTTACGTCGAGCGCGCGCGCCGCGCCGGCATCTACATCCCGATCGTGCCCGGCATCCTGCCGGTGCACAATTTCACCCAGGTCGCCAATTTCTCGGCGCGCTGCGGCGCGCTGGTGCCGGCTTGGCTGGCCGAGCGCTTCGACGGCCTACAGACCGACCCACAGACGCATGCGCTGGTGGCATCCGCGGTGGCCGCCGAGCAGGTGCTGGACCTGGTCGAGCGCGGCGTCGGCGATTTTCACTTCTACACGATGAACCGGGCCGATCTGGTGTTCGCCGTCTGCCACATGATTGGCATCCGCTCGCACGAGGGGGAAGTGGCCGGATCGGCTGCTGCTTAGGGACAGCCGGAAAAGCAAAAGGCCGGGCAAAAACCCGGCCTTTCGAATTGGTTGGAGTATTAGGTGCTGGTCTTCCCCGTCTTGGCGGGTTCAGGGAAGGACGCCCATAATGAGGGCGCCGATGAAAGCAAACGCAGCACAAATCATCAATGCGTTGATTGGCCTCGTAAGTCCCATGACATAGCCTCCTCTTAAAGAGCTATGCCCTGGAGTCTAGGTTCATTTGTGCCACAGGCAAGCGGAAAATGTGCTGCATTGCGACGTAAATGTGGAATTCGCGACTTCGGTTTTGCCGTTAGCCATTGAAACTCTTCGGCAAAAACCGGCTTCAGGCCTGTGAATAAATTATGGCGGGATGGTGTCGTTGGCGTGTCATGACAGCGCTACCGTGATGCGGCATACCGCGCACTAACGTCTTCCGAACAGGCGCCCGTCGATGGTGACAAGGCCAAGACCGATCAACACCACGCCGCCGATCTCGAACAGTTCGAGCCGTTCGCCGAGGAACAGGAAGCCGAGCAGCATGGCGCTGGCCGGCACGATCAGCGTGACCAGCGAGGCGTTGGTGGCCCCAGCCGAGGCGACGAGGTTGAAATAGAGGATATAGGCGAAGGCCGTCGACAGAAGCGCCAGCGCCAGCACCGCCGCCCACACCGGCGGCGAGGCGGAGAATAGGCCGGCGGGGCCATGGGCGAAGAGCACGATCGGGATCATGATGATGGTCGAGGCCGTCAATTGTCCGGTGGCGACGACCGGCGAGGGCACGCCCTTGAAGCGGCGCGCGACCATCAGCGCAACGCCATAGGAGAGCGATGCGCCGATCAGCGCGAATTTGGCCCAGACCGGGCCGCCGAGCCCCGCGAGCAGGCCGGGACCGATCATCACAGCGGTGCCGGCGACACCCAGCGCGATGCCGGCGAGCTTGTTCCAGGACAGCTTTTCGTCCGAGGTCAGGGCATTGGCGAGGATCAGCGTCCAGAACGGCGTCGTCGCGTTCAGCACCGAGGCGACGCCGGCACCGAGCTGGGTCTGGCCGGCGAAGATCAGCGAGAACGGGACGACGTTGTTGGTGAAGGCCAGCAGGAAGAACAGGCCGGCATGCGGCAGAGCGAGGCGGAAAGACGGGCCGCGTAAGCCGAGATAGAGCTGTAGCGCGACCGCGGCGATGGCGACGCGTAACAGCACCAGCACCAGCGGGTGAAGTTCCGTCACCGCGATGCGGGCGAAGAAGAACGAGCCGCCCCAGATCGCGCCGAGCAGCAGCAACTGCCCCCAGTCCTTGAGCGCCATCGGTCCACGCGATGCGGATGTAGCGGTCACTGCCTTATGAATCCTCCCCAGATGGCCGGAATACCAGCCACAAGGCAGAAGCCATATCCGGTTCGCCGGCAAGGGCCACCCGAAACCGGACCGATGGCCTCCTGGAAGCCAATGCCGTACCGTCAGGGGGTGCGAGACACAGAGGACATTGCGCGATTCATTCCTGGCGCATGATCCGTTCCGAAAGTCGAAATTGACTTTCGGGGTCATGCGCTAGCCGCTAGCTTGGATTAATTATGGCAGCTGAAGCCGAGGATTCGTCCATGCAGCGATTCGAGAATGCCCGCGAGGCGGCACTGGCGCTTCGCCCGGACGATCCGGTCTATTGCTTCCGCCCGCAGGTGCTGAAGGCCGATGCCAGGCAGTTCATGGGCATGTTTCCCGGCAAGACCGCCTATGCGGTCAAGACCAATGGCGAGCAGATCGTGCTGAAGACGCTGGTCGAGGCCGGCGTCACTGCCTTCGACGTCGCTTCGCCGGGCGAATTCGCCGCCGTGCGCGCCGTCTCGCCCGATGCCGAGATGCTCTACATGCACCCGGTCAAGGCACAGTCCGACATCAAGCTGGCGCTGGAAAAATACGGCATCCGCGTCATCTCTCTCGACCATGAGGACGAGATCACTAAGCTGACCCGGGTGGTGCGGGCGCTCGATATCGATCCGGGCGCGGTCACCGTCTTCGTGCGCGTGCAGACCAAGGGGCATGCCGCCTACGAGCTGTCGAAGAAATTCGGCGCCGGGCCGGCCTATGCGGTCGAACTCGCCGAGCGGCTGAACCGCACCGGCTACAAGGTCGGCCTGTGCTTCCACGTCGGCAGCCAGATCGAGGACCCCGACACCTATGAGCGGGCATTGGCCTCGGCCGACTGGGTGCGCAACCGGCTGACCTTCGACATCGCCGGGCTCGATGTCGGCGGCGGTTTTCCGGCCGAATACGGACATGATCCCAACCGCAAGCAGATCGAGATGCCGTCGCTCGGCCAGATCATGTCGCGGCTCTCCGGCGACCTGAAGGAATATCAATTCGACCAGATACCGCTGGTGGCGGAGCCGGGCCGGGTGATCGTGGCGCGCTGCCTGTCGCTGATCGTGCGCGTGCTCCTGCGCAAGGGCAAGCGGCTCTACATCAATGACGGCATCTGGGCGTCGCTGTCGGATTCATGGACCGGCAAGATCACGCTGCCGGCGCGCTTCATCCCCGATCCGGCGATCCGCACGCGCAATGGCGACGAGAACAACATCGTGCCGTTCAAAGTGTGCGGCGCGACCTGCGATTCCGTCGATATCCTGTCGCGGCCATTCTGGCTGCCGGAAACCGTCGATACCGGCGACTGGATCGAGATCGGCCATATCGGCGCTTACTCGCTGTCGCTCAGGACACGCTTCAACGGCTTTTATCCCGACACGTTCGTCGAGGTGACGACGCCCTTCGACGAGGGCGACGCGCCGCAGGGGTTTGCAAGCCTGGAGACGATGGCGGATTAAGCTTTCTTCCTCCTCCCAAGGGAGAAGGAAGAGGGAGCTACAGCTTTCCCAGCAGCTCCGGCGTCGGCCAGCCATCCACCGGCAGGCCTAGCCGCATCTGCTCCTTGCGGATGGCTTCGCGGGTGTTGGTGCCCAGAATGCCGTCGACCGTGCCGACATCGTAACCGCTGGCCTCGAGCTTGGTCTGCAGCGCCTTCATCTGGTCGTTGTTGAGACCCGGCTCGGGATTGCGCGGATCGAGCGGCGGCGCGCCCGCCAGCCGCGTGGCAAGGTTGGCCGCGGTCAGCGCGTAGGTGAAGGACTGGTTCCATTCGAGATAGACGTCGAAATTCTCATAGGTAAGGAAGGCCGGACCCTTGCGGCCCATGGGCAGCGCCAGGCCGGCGTTCAGGCCCTTGTCGACCAGCGGCGAGCCGTCGGGGTTGGTAACACCCCACTGCGCCCACTGTGTCAGCGGCAATTTGTTGGTGCGGCCGGTCTGGTCCCATGGCATCTCGTCGGGCACGCGCACTTCCTGGATCCAGGGCTCGTCGCGCTTCCAGCCGCGCGACAGCACCTTGTTGCCGGTGGTCATGATCACGTCCGGCACGCTGTTTCGCAGGTCGATCTTGCCGTCTCCATCGCCGTCGACGCCGCGCGCAAGATAGTCGGATGGCAGGATCTGCGTCTGGCCGATCTCGCCGGCCCAGGCGCCCGTGACGTCGGCCGGCAGCACGCCGCGATCGATCAGTTCCAAGAGCGGCACCAGTTGCTGCCGGAACAATTGCGGGCGGCGGCAGTCATGCGACAGCGTCACCAGTGCGCTCAGCGTGTGGAAATCACCCTGGACGGCGCCGAAATCCGTTTCAAGCGCCCAGAAGGCGGTGATGACAGGCGCCTGGACGCCGAACTGCTGGTCGGCGCGGGCGAAGATATCGGCGTATTTCTTCATGTTCGCCGCACCTTGCTTCAGCCGGTAGGCCGAGATCATGCGGTTGGAAAACTGGACGAAGGTTTGCGTGAAGACTCCCTGGGCGCGGTCGCGAGCCAGAGCCTTCTCGTCGATCCTGGCATCCTCCAGCGCATCGAGACCGACGGCGCCGACACCGGCAGCCTTGGCTTCCGCCGCCACACCCTGTTTCCAGGTTTCGAAATCGCCGCCGCATTCCTGCGCCATCGCCGGCAAGGCCGTGGCGCACAAGAACAGCGCCGCGAGGGCTTGAGAACGCAGTCGCATCAGCTTCCTTTCGAAACGAAGAGGGCTTTGTCGTGCCTGGAGGCCAACGCCCTGAATTACCAGCGGTTGCACTCTTTACCGCTGGCAGTGTCGAAAAGCAGGCGGCAGGCCCGGTGTCAACGGGTCTTCTGCCGCAGCCACCAATCCAGCCGGCCTCGCTACCGTTGCCACGGTGTCAACGGGTCTTCTGCCGCAGTCCCTTATTCCCTGCGGCTTCGCGACCGTTAGCCGGTGTCAACGTGTGTTCTGCCGCAGCCATTTGTTCCAGGCGGCTTCCGAGCCGTTGAAGACGTTGATGTCGGACTTGCCGGTCATGCCGGGAACGATGCCGGTTCCGGTGTATTGCCAGAAGGTGAAGGGGTGGCTGCCATATTTCTCGCGCGGGTGGCCGGCGACGGAACGCAGCCAGTAGGGATAGCCACGGAAGGTCGACAGTTCGTTGTCATCAAAGAAATCGACCGAGGTGTAGATGATCGGCTTCTTGCCGTAATGCCGCTCGACGATTTCGAGGAAGGTGGTCATCTCAGCTCGCACCGTGGCCGGGTCGGGGCGCAGGCGGCAGGTCGGCGATTTCGGGTTCCATTCCATGTCGAGAACCGGCGGCATGGCGGAGCGGTCGACAGGCACGTTCTGGATGAACCAGCGCGCCTGCTGCGCCGCCGGAGTGCAGAAATAGAAGAAATGATAGGCAGCGCGCGGAACGCCAGCGGCTCTGGTGCGCGCCCAGTGCTCGCTGAAATATTCATCGAAGCGGTCGCCGCCCTCGGTTGCCTTGATGAAGGCGAAGGAGATGCCGCTGGCCTTGGCCGTCGGCCAGTCGACCGAGGTCTGGTATTTGGAGACGTCGGTGCCGTGGACGGCATAGTTCCACGGCGCGCCGCTGTCCCACTCATGCGGCTTGGAATCGGCAAAGCGCGGCGCGCGCACGGCCACCGTCGGACTGCTCGATGCGGACGGCGACAGCGGCGAGAGATCGTCGACGGTCGAGCAGGCGCCGAGCAGCGTCAGCATGAAAAGGACCGCAAGACGGCGCATCGCAACTTCCAAGCCGGAATCAGCCGGTCGCTGATGGGTCTGTGCACCGATGGCCGAAGTTGGTCTGGCCCCCTCCAGGCGATCGCCCCACGCATCGCCCAGCATAGTCGTTTTTCGTGCATGTCGTTGTCCCAAAACCGCTGCGCACTTCTGGGCGACATGCATCCCTGTGATCGCCGATCATGGTTGATAATCCGTTGATGGCGCTCGACAAGAGCACCGATTTTGCGGAAGCAATGGCGGCAAATCGATGACATAAGGTCAGGCGAGTGCCCGGGAGGCAATGGATGCGGTTCGTCGTCAAGATCGTCAAATGGCTGCTTGGCCTGATCGTGCTGGCGGTCGCCGCGCTGTTTGCCTGGCTCTATATCGCGCCGCCGGAACTCATCCGCGTCGGCTCGGGCTATTCGGCCAAGATCGTCTGCTCCAACGTCTTCATCGCCGGCCGCGACGCCAATGAGGTGCTGGCCGTCGATGTGCAGGCGCCTGGCCATCCGCTGCTACGGCTGATGCGGGTCTCCGTCGACAAGAACCGGGGGACGGTTTCGGCCGGCCTGCTCGGCTTCCTCGGCAAGAGCGAGGCGGTCGCCCGCGACGGGCTGGGCTGCGCCTCGGTTCCAGACGGCGATGTCGGCAAGGCGCGGCGCACGACGGTCCATGCCGAACCCGCGGCGACAAACCAGGATGCGCCGTGGCCGGAGGGCGAACGGGTCGATGCATCGCAGAATCCAGAGGTCTCGAAGGTCGTCGGCGACGATGCCATGGCCGGCGCCGGCATGCGCGCGATCGTCGTGGTCAAGAACGGACGGGTGGTCGCGGAGCGCTATGGCGATGGCTTTTCGGCCAAGACGCCTCTGCTCGGCTGGTCGATGACCAAGACGGTCAATGCCGCCATCGTCGGCACGCTGGTCAAAGAGGGCAAAATGGCGGTCGACAAGAAGGGCCTGTTTACGCCTTGGAAGGCGGACGGCCGCGCCGCGATCAGCCTTGCCGACATGATGGCGATGTCGAGCGGGCTGGAATTCAACGAAGACTATGGCGACGTCGCCGATGTGACGCGCATGCTCTATCTCGAACCCGACATGGCGGGCTTTGCCCAATCAAAGCCGCTGGCGGGCGAGGTCGGCAAGGTGTTCTCCTATTCGAGCGGCACGGCGGTGATGCTGTCGCGGCTCTGGCAGGACGCGATCGGCGACAAGGCCAAGGCGCTGACATGGCCGCGCACGGCTCTGTTCGAGCCGCTCGGCATGCACAGCGCGGTGCTCGAAACCGACGAGCAAGGCACCTTCGTCGGCTCGTCCTATCTCTACGCCACGGCACATGACTGGGCGCGCTTCGGCCAGTTCCTGCTGCAAGGCGGGGTTTGGAACGGCAACCAGGTCTTGCCGGCCGGCTTCGTCGACTGGATGCGCGAGCCGGCATCCGCCTCGAAAGTCTACGGCAAGGGCCAGTTGTGGATCGAAGCGCCGGGCGATGAGGAAAACCCCGGTGCCGGCGTCGCCGCCGGCCTGCCCAGGGACACTTACTGGATGGAAGGCCATGACGGACAGACCGTCGCCATCATCCCGTCCGAGCAATTGGTCGTGGTGAGGCTCGGGCTGACCCCGGCCAAGCTCAACTATCGCCCGCGGGCGATGGTGGGGGCGCTGGTGAAGGCGCTGCACTAGCTAGCTGTGTGGCCCAATCACAGCCAACCAGGCATAGCCACGATAAAGCGTGCGAAAACGGAAGGTTGCGCCGGTTCGCTCAGCCTGCGATTCCAGAACATCACGCAGGGATTCGCGTGGCGTGACGTGGAATTTCTTCAGCCAGCCGCGCAGCAGAGTGCGGAACCAGTTGGGCAGGCCCTCCTGCTGGCCGAAATCGACGATGTGCAGCGAGCCCGTCGGGGCCAGCGCGGCAAGTGCTGCCGACACCGTCTTCTCCCAGCCCGGGATCATTGATAGCGAATAGGAGACGAAGACCCGGTCGAATCTGCCTCTGCCGAATAGCGCCTTGGCGTCGAAATCGGTGGCGTCGCCCCTTGCCAGCATGACGCGGTCCGACAGACCTTCGCGGTCGATCGCCTTGCTCGCCGTTTCCAGCATTTCGGCCGAAATATCGAGGCCGAAGAAGCGGGCATCGGGATAGGCGCGGGCAGCCAGGATGATATTGCGGCCGGTGCCGCAGCCGAGTTCCAGAACGGTGCCGCCCGGCGGCACGTCCAGCTCCGCGATCAGCCGGTCGCGGCCGAGCAGGTAGTATTTGCGGGTCAGGTCGTAGATGTGGCGCTGCCAGCGGTAGACACCGTCCATCAGTTCGGCGTGGCTGGCCGGCAGCTCCGTCGTGCTCATGCCGCGCGCTTCACATAGAGGTGGAAGCCGCCATAGATGGCCGAGCGGTCGCGGGCCGAGAATTCGCGCGATGCTTCGTCCTGATAGTCCCACTGATCGAGCAGCGAGGTCGAGACGCGCCCCGGCAACAGGCTGGGCTCGGCGGCGGTGCGGAAGATGACGCGGGCGCCGGCCGAGGCGGTCCGGGTGATTTCCGACCACAACGCATTGAGCTGGTCGTCGGTCATCCAGTCCTGCGCATCGAGCAGGATGAAGCGGTCGACGGCGCCTGCATCCTTGCCGGCGAGGAATTCGATCAGGTTGGCGTGGTGGATGGCGACGCGGTCTACATTGCCGCGGATGGTCTCGTAGTTCTGCTTTTCCAGATAGGCGGGCAAGGCGGCCTCGCCTGGTTCCGGGTAGCGGCGGGCGAAGGCCTGCCAGGCGAAGTAATTGTTTTCCAGGGGGAAATCGCAGGCGAGCTTTTCCAGCCGGGCCTTCAGCACGCTGGCCATGGTGCCGTCGCCGGAGGTGATCAGCGAATCATACTGCGCCGGCGGGATGCCGAGACCGAACAGCGAGGCTTTTCGCGAGGTCGCCCATTTCAGAAGCTTCTTGTCGAAGACCGGCGCCAGTTCCTCGTTGAAGAAGCGGCGCTGTTCGCCGATGTTCCTGGCTTCCATCATGCGGGCCGGGTTGACGCCGAAGAATTTCGCCGTGCGGTGGCCCATGGCGATGAACAGGCCAAGCAAGCCGGTCTGGTAGAAATTACGATCGAAAACGCCGATGCGCCTGTTGCCGCGCCAGTTGCGGCGCTCCCAGTAATGGCGGCTGACCGGATCGAGATGCGGGGCGATGAAGCGGTCGTAGGCTTCGGAATTGTGGCTCGTGTCCGCCGCACCGAAGAAACGGAACAGATCGCCTTGCGAAGGCAGATGGCGGACCGCCTCCAGCTTCATGCGGTTCAGCGCGATGTGGGCCGCGTTGAGGTCGACGGCGTCGATCTGTGCCGGGGAGCGGGTGAGATAGGCCAGGATGTTGCAGCCGCCCGAGGCGATGGTGACGACGCGGTGGCCCTGGCCGAGCTGCATCGCGTCCATGTCGACATCGGGGTCTTCCCAGATCTGCGGATAGACGAGGCCGGAAAACAGGAAGGCGAACAGCCGCTCGGAGATGCCGGCTTTCGAAAGCGGGCGGTTCTGATAGACGGCTTTTCCAACTTCCTTGCCGCGGCGAAAAACCAGATCCGAGGAGACGTCCGTCATGGCAAAGTGATTCCCCATTTGCTTTGCCGCAAGCGGGTAACCCAGGGTCATGACAGGCCGGTGACAGCCTGTTGACGCCTTTCTTACAACTTACCGAACCCGCCGGGCGTCGGCGCGGTCACAATGACGGCTTCGCCAGCGTCGAGCACGGTCTGGTCGCAAGCCTTCAGCGTCTCAACAGTGCCGTCGTTGCGGCGCACCTTGGTCGAGCCGGTCTCGCCGTCACCGCCGCCGTCCAGTCCTTGCGGCGGGCGGTTGCGGTGCGAGGACAGGATCGCGCATTCCATCTTTTCGAGGAAGCGGATGGTGCGTTTGGTGCCGTCGCCGGCGTTCCATTTGCCCTTGCCGCCAGAACCCTCGCGGATGTGAAAATCCTCCAGCACCACGGGGAAGCGAAGCTCCAGCACCTCCGGGTCGGTGAGGCGCGAATTGGTCATGTGGGTGTGCACACCCGACGTGCCGGCAAAGCCGCGCCCGGAGTTCATGTGGCCGGCGGGCGAACCGGAACAGATCGTCTCGTAATACTGGTACTGCTTGTTGCCGAAGGTCAGGTTGTTCATCGTGCCCTGCGCATTGGCCATCGCGCCCATGGCGCCGAACAGAGCGTTGGTCACGTGCTGCGAAGTCTCGACATTGCCGGCGACGACGGCGGCAGGGTAGGTGGGCTTGAGCATGCAGCCGTCGGGAATGACGATGTTGATCGGCCTCAGGCACCCGGCATTCATCGGGATCATGTCCTCGACCATGACACGGAAGGCGTAGAGCACGGCGGCGCGGGCGACCGGCTCGGGCGCGTTGAAATTGTTCTTCTCGACCTTCGACGTGCCGGTGAAGTCGACGGTCGCTTCGCGCTTTTTCCGGTCGACCGTGATGTTCACCTTGATCACCTGGCCGGTATCGGTCGGATATTCGTAATCCGACGTGTCCGGCAGCCGTTCCAGCACGCGGCGCACGCTTTCGGCGGCGTTGTCCTGGACATGGCCCATATAGGCCTCGACGACGTCGAGACCGAAATGCGCGACCATCTTGCGCAGCTCCGCCACGCCCTTCTCGTTGGCTGCGATCTGCGCCTTCAGGTCGGCAATGTTCTGGTGCGGATTGCGGGCCGGATAGCGATGCTCGGTGAGCAGCGTATGCAGCTCCGTCTCGCGGAATTTTCCGCGGTCGACGATGCGGAAATTGTCGAACAGCACGCCTTCCTCGTCGACCGTGGTGGCGAGCGGCGTCATCGAGCCGGGGGCGGTGCCGCCAATGTCGGCATGATGGCCGCGCGAGGCCGTCCAGAAGAGGATATTCTTCTGGGCGTCATCGAAGACCGGCGTTACCACGGTGATGTCGGGCAGATGCGTGCCGCCATTATAGGGGGCGTTCAAGGCAAAGACGTCGCCGGCATGGATGTCGCCGGAGTTTAGCCGGATGATGGTCTCGACCGAACGGTCCATCGAGCCGAGATGCACCGGCATGTGCGGCGCATTGGCGACCAGCGCCCCGGTGTGGTCGAAGACGGCGCAGGAGAAATCCAGCCTTTCCTTGATGTTGACGGAATAGGCGGTGTTCTGCAGCCTCACGCCCATCTGCTCGGCGATCGACATGAACAGATTGTTGAAGACTTCGAGCATCACCGGATCGGCTTGCGTGCCAAGGGCGGCGGCGCGCGCTTTCCTTTCCGTGCGGCGTATGACGACGTGATTGAGGTTGGTGATTTCGGCTTGCCAACCCGGCTCGACGACGATCGTCTGGTTCGACTCGATGATCAAGGCGGGGCCCGCAACCAGACTGGACGGCCTGAGGTTCTCACGACGGTAGACGCCAGCTTCATGCCACCGGCCTTCCGTGTAGATACGCCGGGTCTCCGAAGCGGACTTGACCCGTCCCGGCCCGGCCGGCGCATATGCTTCGGCGGTCGTCTGGCCGGTTTCGGTGCCTTCGACGCCGACGGTCTCGACGATCATCGGCTTGTCGTCATAGACGAAGCCGAATTGCGCCTTGTGGGCGATTTCGAAATCGCGCCTGGCCTGGAAGATCGAGTCTGCCTCGAAATTCACCGGCAGTGCCGTATCTGTGCCGTCATAGCGGATGTGCAGCACCGGCCTGGTGGCGACCGAGCCCTCGGCGATGCCTTGCGCCGCCAACTCCGCGACCACGGCCTTTTTCAAGGTGGCGATGAGGTTGCCGATCTCCGCTCTGGATTCCTCGGCGAGCGGCTTGAGCAGCGCCTGCTGGCGTGAGGCAAAGACCGACGCCAGGCCGATGCCATAGGCCGAAAGCAGGCCGGAGAAAGGATGGATCAGCACCGCCTCCATGCCGAGTGCATCCGCGACCAGGCAGGCGTGCTGGCCACCGGCGCCGCCAAAGCAGTTCAGCAGATATTCGGTGACGTCGTAGCCACGTTGCACGGAAATCTTCTTGATCGCATTGGCCATGTTCTCGACAGCGATCGTGACGAAGCCTTCGGCGACCGCTTCCGGTGAGCGGCCATCGCCGATCCCGGCGGCAAGTGACGCGAATTTCGCGCGCACGGTTTGCGCGTCGAGCGGCGCGTCCTGGCCGGGGCCGAAGATCGAGGGGAAGAAATCGGGCTGCAGCTTGCCGAGCATGACGTTGGCATCGGTGACCGCCAGCGGGCCGCCGCGCCGGTAGGCGGCCGGGCCGGGATTGGCGCCCGCAGAGTCCGGTCCGACGCGGAAACGGCCGGCCTCGTAATGCAGGATCGAGCCGCCGCCGGCGGCGACGGTGTGGATGCGCATCATCGGCGCGCGGACGCGCACACCGGCGACCTCGGTGTCGAAGGCTCGCTCATATTCGCCATCATAGTGGGCGACATCGGTGGAGGTGCCGCCCATGTCGAAGCCGATGACCTTGTCGAAGCCGGCGAGCTTGGCCGTCTCGACCATGCCGACGACGCCGCCGGCCGGACCCGACAGCAGCGCGTCCTTGCCCTGGAACATGTCGGCGGCGGTGAGGCCGCCGGAAGACATCATGAACATCAGGCGAGGCGGGGATTGGCTGATCTCCCCCCTTGTGGGGGAGATGCCCGGCAGGACAGAGGGGGGCGCGACAGAACGAGACGTTGGCGGGGCAGCGCCCCCCTCTGTCGGCTTCGCCGACATCTCCCCCACGAGGGGGGAGATTGGCGCCGCGCCCAGTTCTCCCGCCACCCTTTGCACATAGCGCGACAGGATGGGCGACAGATAAGCATCCACCACCGCGGTGTCGCCGCGGCCGACCAGCTTGATCAGCGGCGAGACCTCGTGGCTGACCGAGACCTGGCCGAAACCAAGCTTGCGGCAGACCCTGGCCACCGCCTTCTCGTGATCGGGATATTTCCAGGCATGCATGAAGACGATGGCAACGGCATCGATGCCATCGGCTTTCGCTTGTTCTATGGCCGGCCGGCAAGCCGCGATATCGAGCAGCCGTTCGACGCGGCCGTCGGCGAGCACGCGCTCGTTGACCTCGATGACGCGCTCGTAGAGTTGCTCGGGAAGAATGATTTCCTTGGCGAAAATGTCGGGTCGCGCCTGGTAGGCGATCCTGAGCGTATCGCGAAACCCCTTGGTGATGAGCAATAACACACGGTCGCCCTTGCGCTCCAGAAGGGCGTTGGTGGCCACCGTGGTTCCCATCTTGATGTCGCCGATCAGGCTGGACGGGATCGCGGCGGCCGGTCCAAGGCCGAGCAGATCGCGGATGCCCTGAATGGCGGCATCGGCATAGGCTTCGGGATTCTCCGACAGCAGCTTGCGCGGATGCAGCCCGCCCTGCGGGTCACGGCCGATAATATCGGTAAAGGTGCCGCCGCGATCGATCCAGAAATCCCATTTGGCGGTCATGCGGTTGTCTCCGGTATTCCGTTGTCCGGTGTCGTTGTTAAAGCGCCGAAGCGCCGGCAGCAATGTCGCCTGCATGCCATTGATGTTACAGGTGGAAACGCAACGTTACGAAACCCTTGGCCCGGTCATGCATTTTCCCTTCGACCGTTCACTGCAACGTGAGCGTGTGTTGAAGGAGAGATGTCATGAAAAAGCTCATTCTTGCGTCGGTTTCGGCGCTTGTCCTGCTTGGCGTCGCGGCATGCAGCGACAGCGGTACCGACAAGACCACGACCCAGAGCACCAATCCGCCGGCCGCCGAGCAGCCGATGAAGCCTGCGGCCCCGGCTGACAATTCGACCAAGCCTGCCGAGCCGGCTCCGGCAACGCCTGCTCCTGCGCCCGCGCAGTAGTTTGTAAGCAGTAAGTGTCTTGGGAGGAAGGCCGGCTTGATGTCGGCCTTTTTCTCGTAGGGGTGACCGTTGGAACCAGCAAAGCGCCCTTCGTTCACAGGCCCTACAAGTTGGCCGTTATTGGCTTGATAGCGGGGACCGGTTGGCTCTATGAAGCTGGCCATGTCGATTTGGGACCGCCTCGGCGACTTCATCACCCGGGTTTCGTCTTCAACCACGTCTGGCGTCGCCGACGTGGTCGAGGCTGTGCGCACGGTTTTCTCCGGCGACGCCGACCTGCGCCGCCGCGTCGCCTTCTCAGTGGCGATGATCGCGCTTTCGGCCAAGATGGCCAAGGCCGACGGCATCGTCACCCAGGATGAGGTGCGCGCCTTCCAGGAAATCTTCGAAGTGCCGGCGAAAGAGACGCGCAATGTTGCGCGGCTGTTCGATCTCGCCCAGCGGGATGTGGCCGGTTTCGAAACCTATGCCGAGCGCATGGCGCAGATGTGCGGCTCCGGGCACTCCAATTGCGTGATGCTGGAAGACATACTCGACGGCCTGTTCCACATCGCCAAGGCCGACGGGCTGGTGCATGAGCGCGAAGGCATTTTCCTGCATCGTATCGCCGAGATCTTCCGCATCGACGAGGCGCACTACGAATCGATCATGGCGCGGCATGTCAATCTTGGCGCCGGCGACCCCTATGTCGTGCTCGGTATCGAGCGCGGCAAGCCGTTCGAGGAGGTCAGGAAGCGTTACCGCAAGCTGGTGTCCGACAACCACCCGGACCGGCTGATCGCGCGCGGACTGCCGCAGGAATTCATCAAGATCGCGACGACCAGGGTCGCGGCGATCAACGCCGCCTACGAGATGATCGAGCGGGGCCTGCGGCACGCATGAGCGGCTTCCTGCCCGACGAGCCGAGTGCCGAGGTCAGGGTATCGCCGAATTTCGGGCCAAGGCGCGACAGGCAGAAGCCCGACATGATCGTGCTGCACTATACGGGCATGGCGACCGGTATCGGGGCCGAAGCCTGGCTGTGCGATCCGGCGAGTGAAGTCTCGTCGCACTATCTCGTCCATGAGAATGGCCACATCGTGCAGATGGTCCGGGAAAGCGACCGAGCCTGGCATGCCGGCCAGAGTTCCTGGTTCGGACACACCGACATCAATTCCTGCTCGGTCGGCATCGAAATCGTCAATCCGGGCCATTCGCTGGGCTATCCCGGCTTTCCGCGACGCCAGATCAATGCGGTGATCAGGCTGTGCAAGGGGATTGCAGCACGGCATGCGATCGCCGCCGAGCGGGTGCTGGCGCATTCCGACGTGGCGCCTGGTCGCAAGATCGATCCTGGCGAGAAGTTTCCATGGGCCGTGCTGTTTAAGGCCGGTGTCGGTCATCTCGTGCCAGCGGCGCCCGTCAGGCGCGGAGCCGCGCTGAAGCCAGGCGACTACGGTGCCGATGTCGAGGCGCTGCAGTCGATGCTGTCGTTCTATGGCTATGGTGTCGAGATAACGGGCGTTTTCGACGATCGGACACGGATCGTCGTCGAGGCCTTCCAACGGCATTTCCGACCGCGCCGGGTCGACGGAGTTGCCGACGGCTCGACGATGCGCACGCTCCAGAGGCTGCTTGCCTCCGTCACGAGTTGACCTCACGTCAAGAGCCGGTCCAAGTAATCCTCCTCAGCCGTAAAGTTACAACCTGTCACTTAAAGTGACTTGCCCCGCCTTCATTGGCGCCAAATCGGGCTTCAAAGGGCCTTTCGTACAGTTTGTCGGACGTCCAGCCCCCGGGTGATCCGATATTGATCAAGCGATGCCGCGCGAAAATCTTCGCGTGGTCCCAACAGAACAGGATCACATGCAGAAATTGACCGTTTTAACGGCAGCTCTTGCTGCCGGGGTAATGAGTTTTGCCTTTAGCGCGGCCGACGCCGCACCGTTAAGCCAGCGGGCCGACCAGGGTCTGGTCGCGACATCCGCCAAAGGCAAGGCCATTTCGGCCAAAAGCACCAAGAGTGCGAAGGCGACGACGAAGCAGGCTTCCGCGAAGGTGGAAAAGGCAAGCTGGACCAAGGCAAGGAAAACCCCCGCCAAAAGGCAGACGAAACGCGGCCGCAAGACCGTTGACATGACGACGACGGCATCGATCGGTCTCAGCAACGTCGCCGCGGCGACCGCGGCAGTGGCGAGCAGCGGCCAATATTCCGCGATTGTCGCCCGCTACGCGGCGAGCTACGGGGTTCCGGTGTCGCTGGCCCACGCCGTGATCAAGATCGAGAGCAACTATCGGCCGAACATGGTCGGCGGCGCCGGTGAGATCGGCCTGATGCAGATCAAGCCGGCAACCGCGCGGATGATGGGTTACAATGGGTCGGCCAAGGGCCTGTTCGATCCAGACACCAACATCAAATACGGCATGAAGTACCTCGCCATGGCGCGCGACCTGGGTGGCGGCACGACCTGCGGCACGATCCTCAAATACAATGCCGGCCATGGCGCCACTCGCATGAACCCGGTTTCCGCGGCTTACTGCAGCAAGGTCAAGGTTCAGCTGGCGGCTGTCGGCGCGCCGGCTTGACGAGAACCGGTCACAATCGGCTTTTTCGGTTGCGTTTTGGGGTGTGAACCCCTTTATACGCTCTGCCAGCTGGCCGGGCGGCCGCACCCGCAAACGCCGAAAGGCCGCGGGTGAGGAAAGTCCGGGCTCCATGGAGACACGGTGCCGGTTAATGGCCGGCGGGGGCGACCCCAGGGAAAGTGCCACAGAAAGCAAACCGCCACGACTTTGTCGGGGTAAGGGTGAAAGGGTGGGGTAAGAGCCCACCGCGCGACTGGCAACAGGAGCGGCACGGTAAACCCCACCGGGAGCAAGACCGAATAGGGGCGGTGCGAGGGGAAACCCTCGAGGGCTGTTTCCGGCTCACCGTCCGGGTAGGTTGCGTGAGGCGCATGGCAACATGCGCCCAAGATGAATGGCCGCCACGTTCTCGCTTCGCAAGGGGCGAGGGCCATACAAAACCCGGCTTACAGGCCGGCTGGCAATTTTTCTCCATCATATATGGATTAAGTCTTTCGATATCAGAAGGTTGCGCCCTTGGCCGCACCTTCTGATTCAAGGGCGCGGAGCTACTTTGCGTCGCCACAGCCAGAGATCTCCGCCGACTTCCTTGAAACTGGTGCGATTAAATCGTACCATCGCGGCTCATCATCGGGAGCCTATCATGGGTCAGGTGGACAAACGCAGCATCACGCTTTCGCCGGAACTGGCGCGGGCGGTCGACGATGTGGTCGCGGCTGGAGAATACGCCTCGGCGAGCGAGGTGATCCGCGATGCGTTGCGGCAATGGAAGGACCGCCGCGACCTGATGGGCTACACGGTCGAAGAACTGCGCAAGCTGGTGCAGGAGGGGATCGACAGCGGGCCTGCGCAAGACGGCCAGCCAATCATGGAACGACTGCGCGCGAAATACCTGAAGAGGGCCGAGGTCCAAGGCTTCCAGGAGTGAAATACCGACTGCTTCCTCAAGCCACCGTCGATCTCGAAAGCATCGGCGACTACATCGCCAGCCACGACCCGCGCGCTGCTGTTCGCTTCGTGGATGCGCTGGAAAGACGTTGGGATTTGCTGACGTTGCATCCCGTCTCAGGTGCGCCACGCGACGACATAGCACCGGTATTCGTCACCTGGTCGTCGGCGACTACCTCACCTTGTACCGAGTCGGTGCCGATGCCGTCGAAATCGTCCGTGTGCTGCATGGTCGGCGAAAGATCGAGGTCGATGATCTCAATCCCTGACGGTTCGCTCAGCCGCTGACCCTGTCCAGCGAGGCCTCGATCGCCTTCCAGAGTTCTTCCACCGGCTCGCAGCCGACCGACAGGCGTACGAAGCCAGCCGGCACCGCGTCGCCTCGCTTCAAACGCCGCTCGGCCGAGGTGTGGACGCCGCCGAAGGAGGTCGCGGCCTGCATCAATTCGCAGCCGTTGATGAAATCCTCGGCTTTCTGCTCGGAAGCGAGTTCGAAGGAGATGAGGAAGCCGAAGCGCTCCATCTGGGCGCGGGCAAGATTGTGCGAGGGGTCGCCTTCCAGGCCGGGATAACGCAGGCCGCTGATTGCCCGATGGCCCTGCAGCCGCCGCGCGATCACCTCCGCCGACGAACACATACGGTCGAAGCGCACGTCCAATGTTTCCAGGCCGCGATGCACCAGCCAGGCTTCGAACGGGCCGGGGATGCTGCCCGAGACCTCGCGCCAGCCGGTCACGGCGGCGATGATGTCGGCATTGCGGCTGGCGACATGACCGAACAGGACGTCGGAATGGCCATTGGGCGCCTTGGTGTCGGCGGCGACAACGATATCGGCACCGTGATCGAGAGGGCGCTGGCCGAAGGGCGTCATCGTTGTGTTGTCGACCACCAGCAGCGCGCCGGCCTTGTGAACGGCTTCGGCGACAGCGGCGATATCGCAGATGTCCAGTCCCGGATTTGCGGGCGTTTCGACGAAGGCCAGGCGGTAACCCGCGAAGCCGCCGTCGAGGAAGGTCGATGTCGGCCTGACATCGTAGGTGACCGCGAGCGGCTTCAGGAAGCGATCGGCCAGCGCCCTGGTGGTGTGATAGCCGTCCGAAGGCAGCAGGATATGGTCGCCGGCCTTGAGCACGGCAAAGAATGCCGCCGAGATCGCCGCCATCCCCGAGGGAAAACCGACGCAAGGCGCGTCTTCCAGATGGGACAACATGTGTTCGACGGCATCCCAGGTCGGGTTGCTGAAGCGGCCGTACTGGTTGAAGCCGGTGGCGTCGCCCGGTGCATGGAAGATGGCGGCCATGGTCAGCGGCAGGGGAATGGAATCGCCCATGGCGAACCCGCTGCGACGCAAATGGGGAAGGGCCGCAGCGCGCGACTTCGCAGTTTCAGGCATCGATTTCAAATCCCTTGGTGGTCGGTGAGATGGACGAGACGCTATGCCCGGCCGCGGTTTGCGGCAAGGCGCCTCCAGTTGGGCCAGGCAGGCTCTAAACGCTTCGTTAGGCTTAATGGATCATAAAGACGAGGCGCGCTGTCAAAGCCTTTCTCGTCGGCGTGGCGCGCGTGTCTGAGAAGCCTATTCCCGTTGACGCCCATAGTGCCCCATGATATCCCATTTCGACATCAAAGCCTTCGTTCCGCGTCAGGGTAAAGCGTTCGCCAATCGGGCAGCCGCGGCGGCTGTGCGTTTGCCGGTTTTCGCCCCTGTGGACGAGGTGGGTGCGGGGCAGGCAACGCGCGGCGGTGGCGCGTGCGACACGATGAAGAGGGGTGCGGCGGCGCAAGCGGCTGTAACGTGTGATGGACCGGTTTCTGTCGAACACGGTGAGCAGGATCGATGCGAAGGGGCGGGTGTCCGTTCCCGCGCATTTTCGTGCCGTGGTGCAGAAGCGCGGCTATTCGGAACTCTACGCGCTGCGTTGCCTGGACCTGACGGCGATGGATGTCGGCGGGCTCGACCTGCTCGACCGTTACGAGCAGCGCATCGCTCGGGAAGACCCCTTCCTGCAGACGGCGGACGACATGTCGTTCTTCTGCCATGGCGACGGAGCGTTCCTGAAACTCGACCAGGACGGCCGCATAACCATGACCGATTTCATTCGCGAACATACCGGCATCTCCGCGGAAGTGGCCTTTGTCGGGCGCGGCAATTTCTTTCAGATCTGGGAGCCGGGACGGCTTGCGACCTATGGGGCGCAGGCGCGGGCCAGGCTTTTGCAGCTTCGGCAGGGGACGAAGGCTCACGAGGCCAAGGCTGGGGAGCGACCGGAATGATGGTGGGCCACGGCGATGATAACAACGCCGTTGGCGGATCGGTCCGCCACATTCCGGTCCTCCTTGGCGAAGTGCTGGAAGCGCTCGCGCCGGCGGAGGGCGACATCATCATCGACGGTACGTTCGGCGCCGGTGGCTATACGAAGGCCATCCTGGCGGCTGGCGCGTCCGTGGTTGCGATCGACCGCGATCCGGATGCCATCGCGGCAGGCCGCGACCTCGAGGCGCAGTCCGGCGGTCGGCTGAGGCTGGTGCAGGCGCCGTTCTCGACGCTCGACGAACACATCGACAGCGCCGATGGCGTCGTCCTCGACATCGGCGTCTCCTCGATGCAGATCGACCAGGCCGAGCGCGGCTTTTCCTTCCGCTTCGACGGCCCGCTCGACATGCGCATGGCGCAGGCGGGCCTGAGCGCCGCCGATGTCGTCAACAGTTTCAAGCCGGGCGACCTTGCCCGCATCTTCGGCTTCCTCGGAGAGGAGCGTCACGCCGGCCGTATCGCCCGCATGATCGAGGCGCGCCGGGAAAAACGGCCGTTCGAGCGCACGCTGGAACTCGCCGACGCCATCGAGACGCATATCGGCCGCGCGCCGAAGGACAAGATCCATCCGGCGACCCGCGTTTTTCAAGCGCTGCGCATCTTCGTCAATGACGAGCTCGGTGAATTGGCCAAGGCGCTGTTCGCGGCCGAACGCGCGCTGAAGCCAGGCGGCCGACTTGTCGTGGTGACGTTCCATTCGCTTGAAGACCGCATCGTCAAGCGCTTCATCGCCGATCGCGCCGACGCCATGACCGGCTCGCGCCACATGCCGGAGGCGCAGGCGCGCACCGCGACTTTCCGCAAGGCTGGTGGCGGCGTGACGGCAGGCGACGCCGAGGTTGCGGCCAACCCACGCGCCCGCTCGGCCAGGCTGCGCGCGGCGGTCCGCACCGAGGCGCCGGCGCGCGGCGACGATTTTTCGATTTTCGGCCTTCCAAAGCTTCCCGGCATCGATCGGCCGGGGGAGAGGTAAGCACGTGTTTCGTACCAGCGACATTGTCCTGATCGCCGTCATGGTTTCGGCAGCGGCCCTGACCTACAAGGCCAAGCGCGAGGCCGAGGACCAGTTGGCGGCCGTGCAGAAGATCCATGCCGAGATACGCTTTGAGGAGGACACGATCGACCTGCTCAAGGCCGACTGGAGCCTGCTCACCCAGCCGTCGCGGCTGCAGAAGCTGGCCGAACTCTATAAGGCGCAGCTCGCATTGGAGCCGGTCAGTGGCCGGCAGATCGTGGGCCTGGGCGACCTGCCGGCCAAGGCGCTCGACATCCAGGACATCCTGAACGGGCGCCAGGGCGCCGTGGCCGACAATTCCGACAAGGCGCCCTCGGGCGACAAGGATCCCGTCGTCACCGGAGACATCGCCCAATGATCGGCAAACTGCTGAAGCGCTTCGCCACGGTAGGCCGCGCCAGGACAAGCGAGGACGGGTCGATCGTGGTCGAAGGCGCCCGCAAGGCGACCGGCGGCAAGGGCAAGGCCCGCATCGTGATGACGATGGCGGTGTTCTTCGGCATCTTCTCGACCATATCGGGGCGGCTGGTCTATCTCGGTTTCCAGACACCCGACCTGTCGGGCGGTCCGCAAAGCCGGGTGACGGCGTCACGTCCCGACATTGTCGATCGCAACGGTGAAGTTCTGGCCACCGACATCAAGACGGCGTCGCTGTTCGCCGAGCCGCGCCGCATCGTCGATGCCGATGAGGCGATCGAGAAGCTGTCGACGGTGCTGCCCGAAATCGACTACGAGCAGACTTATCACAAGCTGAAGAGCGGCGCCGGCTTCGTCTGGCTGCAGCGGCAACTGACGCCCAAGCAGCAGGCCGACATCATGCAGCTCGGCATTCCCGGCTTTGGCTTCCGCACCGAAAAGCGCCGTTTTTATCCGAGCGGCGAGACCTCCTCCTACATCGTCGGCCTGACCAACATCGACAACCAGGGCATCTCCGGCATGGAGAAATATATCGATGAGCAGGGCCTGAGCGACCTGCAGGCGTCGGGCCTGGCGGTGGCGAAGGATCTCAGGCCGGTGAAGCTTTCGATCGATCTGCGCGTCCAGCATGTGGTGCGCGACGAGATCGCGGCCGGCCTGGAGCGCTATCGCGCCATGGGCGCTGGCGCCGTCGTGCTCAACGTCAAGACCGGCGAAGTGGTGGCCATGGCCTCGGTGCCGGATTTCGATCCGAACAATCCCTACAACGCGCAGGACAAGGACCGGCTTAACCGGATGTCGGCGGGGCTCTATGAGATGGGCTCGACCTTCAAGAGCTTCACCTCGGCCATGGCGCTCGATTCCGGCAAGGCGACGATGTCGAGCCGCTTCGACGCTTCGCATCCAATCCGGGTCGGCCACCAGGCCATTCACGATTTCCACGGCAAGAACCGTGTGCTGTCGCTGCCGGAGGTCTTCCTCTATTCGTCCAACATCGGGTCGGCCAGGGAGGCCGAGCTGGTCGGCATCGAGGCGCACCGCGAATTCCTGCATCGCCTCGGCATTCTGGAGAAGATGCAGACCGAACTGCCCGAAGTCGCCCGCCCGACCGAGCCGAAGGTGTGGAAGCAGGTCAATTCGTTCACCATCGCCTTCGGCCATGGCGTGTCGACGACGCCGCTGCAAGCGGCTGTCGGCTGCGCGGCGCTGGTCAATGGCGGATTCCTGATGCAGCCGACATTTCTGGTCCGCAGCCAGGAGGATGCGATGGCGGCGGCCAAGAAAGTGGTTACCGAAAAGACCGTCGAGGGCATGCGCTACCTCTATTCGCTCAACGCCGAGAAGGGTTCGGCCAGAAATGCCCGGGTTCCCGGCTACCGCGTCGGCGGCAAGACCGGAACGGCCGAGAAGGTCATCAACGGCCGTTACTCGAAGGAATTGAATTTCAACACCTTTGTCGCCGCCTTCCCGATGGACGATCCGCAATATCTGGTGTTCACGATCGCCGACGCCCCGCATCCGGAAAAGCCTGGGATGACCGACGTCGCGGCCAACAATGCGGGGGTCATGGCCGGCAATATCATCAGGCGTGCAGCGGCCATGCTTGGCGTGAAGCCAGATTTCAGCCATGAAAATGGTGCAACGCTGGTTTCCTATCAGTGATTCTTGGGGCGCGCCGGCAACTGCGCGCTATTTTGTTGCGGTGAACGGGACTCGATGAAGCTCAAAGATCTAGCCGGTATCCTGCCAGTCGAAGGAACAGCTTCCGTCGATCTGGAGGTTACAGGCATCTCGTCCGATTCCCGCCAGGTGAAACCCGGCGTCGTCTTTTTCGCGCTTGCCGGAACCAAGGCCGATGGCGCGAGCTACGCCGCCGACGCGGCCCGACGTGGCGCTGCAGCGATCGTCACGGGCAAAGGCAGTGGCCTGGCCGATTTGCCGGTTCCGGTGCTGGCGGTCGATGATCCGCGCCTGGCACTGGCGTTGAGTGCCGCCCGCTATTTCGGCAGGCAGCCGCAAACCATGGTCGCCGTGACCGGTACCAGCGGCAAAACGTCGGTCGCCGCCTTCACCAGGCAGATCTGGGAGCAGGCGGGATACGCCGCCGCCTCGATCGGGACCACCGGCGTGGTGGCACCCGGCCGCAACGAATATGGTTCGCTGACGACACCCGATCCGGTCGCCCTGCATCAGTTGCTGCGGGAATTGGCGGATGCCGGCGTTACCCACGCCTCGATGGAGGCCTCCAGCCACGGGCTCGACCAGCGCCGCCTCGATGGGGTGAAGCTCTCGGCTGGCGGCTTCACCAATCTCGGCCGCGACCACATGGATTACCATCCGACGGTCGAGGATTATCACCGTGCCAAATTGCGCCTGTTCGACACGCTGCTGCCGAAGGGCGCACCGGCGATCGTCTTCGCCGACGATCCTTGGTCGGAACCCACGATAAAGGCGGCTCGGGCCGCCGGGCTCGACGTGCTGACGGTCGGCCGTCATGGCGATTTCCTCAGGCTGAAGCGGGTCGAGCATGAGCGTCATCGCCAGCGTGCCGAGGTCGAAGCCGACGGTGTGATCCACGAAATCGACCTGCCGCTCGCCGGCGATTTCCAGATCGCCAACGCGCTGGTTGCGGCGGGACTTGCCATTTCCACCGGAACACCTGTCGCCAAGGCCTTGGGGGCATTGGAGAAATTGAAAGGCGCGCCGGGCAGGCTCGACCTCGTCGGTACCACGGCGAGCGGGGCTCCGGTCTATGTCGATTACGCCCACAAGCCGGATGCGCTGGAGAATGTGCTGGCCTCGGTGCGTCCGTTCACCACCGGTCGCGTGATGGTCGTGTTTGGCTGCGGCGGCGACCGTGACCGGGGCAAACGACCGATCATGGGCGAGATCGCGACCCGGCTCGCCGATGTCGTCATCGTCACCGACGACAATCCGCGCTCCGAAGTGCCCGAAAGCATCCGCGCCGCCATTCTTGCCGCGGCGCCCGGCGCCATCGAAATCGGTGACCGGCGCAAGGCGATCCACGAGGCTGTCGGCATGCTGCATGCCGGCGACACGCTGATTGTGGCCGGCAAGGGCCATGAGGAAGGCCAGACGATCGGCTCGGAAACCCTGCATTTCTCCGACCACGAGGAAGTGCGCGCCGCGCTCAGGGAGCGTGCCGCATGAGTTTGCTGTGGACTTCGGAAGCGCTGGTTGCCGCCACGGATGGGCGGCCGCTCGGCCCCATGCCCGAAGGTATATCGGGTATTTCGATCGACAGCCGCAGCCTGCAGCCGGGCGACGCCTTCTTTGCCATCAAGGGCGAGACGATGGACGGCCATGACTTCGTCACCGCGGCCATCAAGGCCGGCGCCGGCGTGCTGGTGGTGGCAGAAGGCAAGCTGCCGTCGCTTGGCCGGCTGACCGCGCCGATCATCGTCGTCGAGGACGTTCTGGTTGCGCTGGAAAAGCTCGGTGTCGCGTCGCGCGCCCGCTCGCAGGCCAAGATCATCGCGGTCACCGGTTCCGCGGGCAAGACCACCACCAAGGAGGCGCTGCGCCACGTGCTTTCGGCCGTCGGCAAGGTGCATGCCTCGGCGCAGTCGTTCAACAACCATTGGGGCGTGCCGCTGACCTTGGCGCGCATGCCCGATGACTGCGATTATGCCGTGTTCGAGATCGGCATGAACCATCCCGACGAGATCCGGCCGCTGGTGAAGATGGTGCGGCCGCATGTCGCCATCGTCACCATGATCGCGGCCGCGCATCTCGGCTTCTTCCGCAATCTGGACGAGATCGCCAGGGCCAAGGCCGAGATTTTTGAAGGGCTGGAACCCGAGGGCGCCGCAGTTCTCAACCGCGACGATGCGCGTTTCAAGCTGCTGGACAAGATGGCGCAAGCTGCCGGCGTCGAGCATGTCTATGGCTTCGGCGAGAATGCGCGCTCGACGTTCAAGCTGGTCAAGTGCGAGTTGCATGCCGACCATTCCGACATCGCCGCCAGGATCAGCGGCCACGATATGATCGCTCGTATCGGAGCGCCCGGCCGGCACATGGTGCAAAACGTGCTGGCGGTGCTGGGCGCCGCGCATCTGGTCGGCGCCGATCTCGACAAGGTGGCATTGGCGCTGGCCGATCTCTCCGCCGAGCGCGGGCGCGGCAAGCGCCATGTGCTGCGGCATCCCGGTGGCCCGACTTCGGGCCAGCCCGGTGGCCCGAGGCACGGTGGCCCGATCACGCTGATCGACGAGAGCTACAACGCCAATCCGGCCTCGATGGCGGCCGCCATGGCGCTGCTCAACGCGACGCCGGTGACGGGCGAGGGCAGACGCATCGCCGTGCTTGGCGACATGCTGGAGCTCGGCGACCATTCGGCAAAGCTGCATGCCGCCCTTGCCGATCTCATCGTCGGCACGGGCACGCGGACAGTCTTTCTCGGCGGGCCGGAGATGCGGTCGCTGGCGGAAGCGCTGCCGGACGATATCAGGACGGAATACCGCGCCGGCGTCGAGGAGTTGAAGCCGGTTCTGCTCGCCGCGCTAAGGCCGGGCGACGTGGTGATGATCAAATCGTCGAAGGGCATCGGTTTTGCAAAACTGGTCGATGCGCTGCTGGGCAAATTCCCGGCCGAGACGACAACCAGCAACCAGACCTAGTCGGGGGACGAAAGCGCATGTTCACACTGCTGGTCGATTTCGCGGACAAGGTCTCTGTCTTCAATGTCTTCCGCTACATCACGTTCCGCACTGGCGGGGCGCTGATCACCTCGGCGCTGATCGTCTTCATCTTCGGGCCGACCATCATCAATTCGCTGCGGCTCAGGCAAGGCAAGGGCCAACCGATCCGCGCCGACGGGCCGCAGACGCATTTCAAGAAGGCGGGTACGCCGACCATGGGCGGACTGATGATCCTGTCCGGCATCATCGGCTCGTCGCTTCTATGGGCGAACCTGTCCAGCATCTATGTCTGGGTGGTGCTGTTGGTGACACTCGGCTTCGGCTCGATCGGCTTTTATGACGACTATCTGAAGGTGACCAAGCAGTCGCATCTCGGCTTCTCCGGCAAGGCGCGGCTTGCGTTGGAATTCGTTATCGCCGGTATCGCCGCCTGGGCGATCATGCACAATGGCCAGGCGCCGTTCTCGTCGTCACTGACATTCCCCTTCGCCAAGGAATTCATCATCAACCTCGGCTGGTTCTTCATCCCGTTCTCCTGCTTCGTCATCGTCGGCGCCGGCAATGCGGTGAACCTGACCGACGGCCTCGACGGTCTGGCGATCGTGCCGATCATGATCGCGGCGGCGTCCTTCGGCGTCATCGCCTATCTCTCGGGCAATGCGGTCTTCGCTGAATACCTGCAGATCCATTTCGTGCCCGGCACCGGCGAACTGGCGGTCGTGCTTGGCGCGGTCATTGGCGCCGGCCTTGGCTTTCTCTGGTTCAACGCGCCGCCGGCGGCGATCTTCATGGGTGATACCGGGTCGCTCGCCATGGGTGGCCTGATCGGCACGGTCGCGGTCGCCACCAAGCACGAGATCGTGCTCGTCATCGTCGGCGGCTTGTTCGTGGTCGAGATCCTCTCGGTCATCATCCAGGTCGGCTACTTCAAGATGACCGGCAAGCGCGTGTTCCTAATGGCGCCGATCCATCATCATTTCGAAAAGCTCGGCTGGACCGAAAGCCAGGTGGTGATCCGCTTCTGGATCATCGCCGTCATCCTGGCGCTGGTCGGCCTCTCCACCCTCAAGCTCAGATAGGCTGCCATTTGATCCCCGCCGCATCCTTCGCAGGCAAGCGTGTTTCGCTCTTCGGGCTCGGCGGCTCGGGGATCGCCACGGCGCGCGCTCTGATCGAGGGCGGTGCGCAAGTGCTGGCCTGGGACGACAATCCCGACAGCGTCGCCAAGGCCGCCGCCACCGGCATCGCAACCGGCGACCTGCGTGGCGCTGACTGGGCTGGCTTTTCAGCTTTCGTGCTGTCGCCGGGCGTGCCGCTGACCCATCCCAAGCCCCACTGGACGGTGGAGCTCGCGCGTGGCGCCGGGGTTGAGGTCATCGGCGACATCGAGCTTTTCTGCCGGGAGAGGACACTCAGCGCTCCGGATGCTCCCTTCATCGCCATCACCGGCACCAACGGCAAGTCGACGACGACGGCGCTGACGGCGCATATCCTTCAAGCTTCCGGGCGCGACACGCAGATGGGCGGCAATATCGGCCGCGCCGTGATGACGCTCGATCCGCCGGCGCCCGACCGGCATTATGTGGTCGAATGCTCGTCCTACCAGATCGACCTTGCGCCCTCGATCAATCCGACGGCCGGCATCCTGCTCAACCTGACGCCCGACCATCTCGACCGCCACGGCACCATGCAGCACTACGCCTCAATCAAGGAGCGGCTGGTGGCGGGCAGCGAGACTGCGATCATCGGCATCGACGATTCCTGGTGCGCTCAGATTGCCGAGCGGCTGGAGCGGGCGGGGCGGCAGGTCATCCGTATTTCCAAGCGGCTGCCGCTGACCGACGGCTATTTCGCCGACGGCACCAACCTGATGGAAGCGGTGCATGGCCGCTACAGCCGTGTCGCCTTCCTCGAAGGCATCGGCTCGCTGCGCGGCCAGCACAATGCGCAGAACGCGCTGGCCGCCGTCGCCGCCTGCCTCAAGGTCGGTCTCGACCTCGGCGAGATCCAGTCGGGGCTCGAAAGCTTCCCGGGCCTCGCCCACCGCATGGAGCAGGTCGGCCGCAAGGACCATGTCCTGTTCGTCAACGATTCCAAGGCGACCAACGCCGATGCGGCTGCTCCCGCACTGTCCAGCTTCAGCCGCATCTACTGGATCGCCGGCGGTCTGCCCAAGGAGGGCGGCATCGAACCGTTGCGCGGCTTCTTCCCGCGCATCGCCAAGGCCTATCTGATCGGCGAGGCCGCCCCCGCCTTTTCGGCGACGCTGGGCGAGGCCGTGCCCTACGAAATCTCGGGCACGCTGGCGGCCGCGGTCGAGCATGCCGCGCATGACGCGGCCAAGGACGACAGCGGCGAGGCGGTGGTGCTGTTGTCGCCGGCCTGCGCCAGTTTCGACCAATTCAAGAATTTCGAGGTCCGCGGCGAAGCCTTCAGGCAAGCTGCGAGCGCTATAGATGGCGTCAAACCCATCGGAGGGGCACGATAATGCAGAGCCGTCTCGACAAAAGTCCGGTCGCAACCTGGTGGTGGACCATCGATCGCTGGTTCCTGGCGGCGTTCCTGTCGCTGATGGGGCTCGGCATCGTGTTGTCCTTCGCGGCAAGTCCCGCGGTCGCCGAACGCATCGGCCTCGACAGTTTCCATTTCGCCACCCGACAGATCATCTTCACCGTGCCCGCGCTCGGCGTGATGTTGGCGGTCTCCTTCCTCGATTCCAGAGAGATCCGGCGCATGTCGCTGATCATGCTGTGCCTCATGCTGGTGCTGATGGTGGCGGTGCTCTATGTCGGCGTCGAGGTGAAGGGCGCACGGCGCTGGGTCTCGCTCGCCGGCCTGTCGATCCAGCCGTCGGAATTCCTCAAGCCGGCCTTCGTCATCATGTGCGCCTGGCTGTTCGCCGAACACAAACGCCAGCCCGACATTCCCGGCAATCTGTTCGCCATGCTGCTGCTGGTGCTGGTCGTGTCGCTGCTGGTGGCGCAGCCGGACCTCGGCCAGACCATGCTGACCACCGGCACCTGGGGCATCATGTTCTTCATGGCCGGGCTGCCGTGGCTGTGGATCATCGTGCTCGGTGCGGCCGGCGTCGGCGGCGTCTTCGCCGCCTATACGGTGTTTCCGCACGTCGCGCTGCGCATCGACAAGTTCCTCACCGGCGAAGGCGACACGTTCCAGGTCGACATGGGGCGTGACGCGCTGATCAATGGCGGCTGGTTCGGCGTCGGGCCGGGCGAGGGCACCGTCAAGCGGGTCATCCCCGACAGCCATGCCGACTTCGTCTTCTCGGTCGCGGGCGAGGAGTTCGGGCTGATCATGTGCTTCTTCATCATGTCGATCTTCGCCTTCATCGTGCTGCGCGGTCTCAACACGGCGCTGAAGGAGCATGACGACTTCACCCGTTATGCGGTCGGCGGCCTGGTCACCGTGTTCGGCCTGCAGGCCGTCATCAACATGTGCGTCAACCTGCAGCTGGTGCCGGCCAAGGGCATGACGCTGCCCTTCATCTCCTATGGCGGCTCCTCGCAGATCGCCATCGCCATCTCGATGGGGATGGTGCTGGCGCTGACGCGCAAGCGGCCGGAAAAGCGCAAGCAGATGGGCTTTGCGCTGCCGCAGCGCGCCATGCCGGCGGAGTGACATGGCCAGAGGCGTTATCCTTCTCGCCGCGGGCGGAACCGGCGGACATCTGTTTCCAGCCGAAGCGCTGGCGCATGAACTCATCGAGCGCGGCTGGGCGGTGCATCTGGCGACCGACACCCGCGCCGAACGGTTTGCCGGCCATTTCCCGGCAGCGGCCATCCATCCCATCCAGTCGGCGACGTTGGGCTCGAAAAACCCCTTCGCCCTGCTTGGCGCCTTCTGGAAAATCTGGAGCGGCGTGCGTCAGGCCTCCGCCGTCATCGGCAGGATCAAGCCGGAGGCCGTCGTGGGCTTTGGCGGCTATCCGACCCTGCCGCCGCTCTATGCGGCGACGCGGCGCAAGGTGCCGACGCTGATCCACGAGCAGAACGCGGTGATGGGGCGCGCCAACCGGGCGCTGGCCGGCCGCGTCGACGCGATCGCCGGCGGCTTCCTGCCGCAAGATGAGAGTGCGGCCGGCGCCAAGACGGTGACGACCGGCAATCCGGTCAGGCCAGCGGTGCTCGAAGCAGCCAGGACACCTTACGTGGCTTCAACCGGGGATGAGCCTTTCCGCCTGCTGTTGTTCGGCGGCAGTCAGGGCGCGCAATTCTTTTCCGATGCCATGCCGGGGGCAGTCGCGCTGCTTTCCGATGCACAGCGCAGACGCCTCGTCATTACCCAACAAGCTCGCGCGGACGACGTGGCGCGGGTGAAGGCGGCCTATGCCGCGCTCGGCGTCGCCGTCGAGGTCTCGCCGTTCTTTACCGACATGGCGGCGCGCATTGCGGCGGCGCATCTGGTGATCTCGCGCTCCGGCGCTTCCACCGTCTCGGAGATCGCCGTCATCGGCCGGCCGGCACTGCTGGTGCCCTATCCCTTTGCGCTCGACCACGACCAGGCGGCCAATGCGGCGGCGCTTGCCGCCGCCGGCGGCGGCGAAGTGCATGTGCAATCATCGCTTTCGTCCGAGCGCATCGCGGCACTGCTCGGCGCCCTGATAGACCAGCCGGAGCGGCTCGCGACGATGGCTGCCGCGGCCAAATCGGTCGGCCGGCCGGACGCGGCACGGTTGCTCGCCGATCTCACAGAGGCTATTGCGTCCCGCAAAACAGTATCGGATTTCAGGAAGGGGACGCACCCATGAAGATGCCGCAGACCATTGGCCTCGTGCATTTCATCGGCATTGGCGGCATCGGCATGAGCGGCATCGCCGAGGTGCTGCACAATCTCGGCTACAAGGTGCAAGGATCCGACCAGGCGGACAGCGCCAATGTGCAACGGCTGCGCGACAAGGGCATCGAATGCTTCGTCGGTCACAAGGCCGAGAATCTCGGTGACGCCGAGGTCATCGTCGTCTCGACGGCGATCAAGAAGTCGAATCCGGAACTGAAGGCGGCGCGGGAGAAATTGCTGCCCATTGTCCGCCGCGCCGAGATGCTGGCCGAACTGATGCGTTTCCGCCAGGCTGTCGCCATCGGCGGCACGCATGGCAAGACGACGACGACCTCGATGGTGGCGACCCTGCTCGAAGCCGGCGGGCTCGACCCGACCGTCATCAATGGCGGCATCATCAATGCCTACGGCACCAATGCGCGCATGGGCGACGGTGAGTGGATGGTGGTCGAAGCCGACGAAAGCGACGGCACCTTCCTCAAGCTGCCTGCCGACATCGCCGTCGTCACCAACATCGATCCCGAGCATCTCGATCATTATGGCAACTTCGACAATGTGCGCGAAGCGTTCCGCCAGTTCGTCGAGAACGTGCCTTTCTATGGCTTCGGCGTGATGTGCACCGATCACCCGGAAGTGCAGGCGCTGGTCGGGCGCATCGAGGACCGGCGCGTCATCACCTATGGCGAGAACGCTCAGGCCGACGTGCGCTTCACCAACCACCGCATGGCGGGAGCGACCTCGGAGTTCGACGTGATCATCCGCGACCGCAAGGGGCGCGGCCAGACGACGATAGCGGGCCTGCGCCTGCCGATGCCTGGCCGCCACAATGTGTCCAACGCGACGGCCGCGATCGCGGTCGCGCACGAACTCGGCCTGTCGGCCGAGGCAATCAAGAAGGGCCTGTCGTCCTTCGCCGGCGTCAAGCGCCGCTTCACCCATACCGGATCCTGGAACGGTGTCGACGTGTTCGACGACTACGGCCATCACCCGGTCGAAATCTCGGCGGTGCTGAAGGCGGCGCGCAGCGCCACCAATGGGCGTGTTATCGCCATTGCCCAGCCGCACCGCTTCACCCGGCTGCACGATCTGTTCAACGAGTTCTCCGCCTGTTTCAACGATGCCGACACGGTGATGGTGGCGCCGGTCTACGCCGCCGGCGAAGAGCCGATCGACGGCGTGACCTCGGACGCGCTGGTGTCGCGCATACGTGCCGGCGGCCATCGCGACGCGCGCTACATCGAGGGGCCGGCCGATATCGCGCCTGTCATCCGCGACATCGCCAAGCCCGGCGACTTCGTCGTCTTCCTGGGCGCCGGCAATATTACCCAATGGGCCTATGCGCTGCCGAAGGAGCTCGCCGCCTCATGATGAACGGCCAGGCCCTGATCGACAGACTTGGCGACCGGCTGGCCGGCCTGCGTGGCCGCATGACGCCAAATGCCGAGATGGACAAGATCACCTGGTTCCGGGCAGGCGGCCTTGCCGAGGCACTGTTCCAGCCGGCCGACGAGGAGGATCTTGCCGCGTTCCTCAAGGCGGTTCCCGAAGAGATCCCCCTGACGATTGTCGGTGTCGGCTCGAACCTTCTGGTCCGCGACGGCGGCATTCCGGGTTTCGTCGTCAGGCTTTCCGCCAAGGGCTTTGGCGAGGCCGAAGTCATTTCCCCGATCAGGATCAGGGCAGGTGCCGCCACGCCCGACAAGCGTGTGGCGGCGGTGGCGCTCGAGGCCGGCATCGGCGGCTTTCATTTCTACCACGGCATTCCAGGCGCCATCGGTGGTGCGCTCAGGATGAATGCCGGGGCCAATGGCGTCGAGACGGGCGAGCGCGTCGTCGAGGTGCGTGCGCTCGACCGCAAGGGTAATGTCCAGACGCTGAGCAACGCCGAGATGGGCTATGCCTACCGCCATTCGGCGGCACCGACCGGGCTGATCTTCACGTCGGCCGTCTTCGAAGGCTTTGCCGAGGACAAGGCAGCGATCAAGGCGGCGATGGAGGCGGTGCAGAACCATCGCGAGACCGTGCAGCCGATCCGCGAGAAGACGGGCGGCTCGACCTTCAAGAACCCGGAAGGCACCTCGGCCTGGAAGGAAATCGACAAGGCGGGTTGCCGCGGCCTGATGATCGGGGGCGCGCAGATGTCGCCGATGCACTGCAACTTCATGATCAACACCGGAACCGCGACCGGCTACGACCTCGAATATCTCGGCGAGACGGTGCGCGCGCGGGTACTCGAGCATTCGGGCATCCGGCTGCAGTGGGAGATCAAGCGCATCGGCAATTTCCGCTCCGGGCATGCAGTGCAGGAGTTCCTGGGTCAGCTTCTTTAGCGCATCTTGAAGTTCACGTGATGCGTGAACTTCAACGAGATCGAAATGCCTTGAAATCGTTGCTGCAAAGACTCAGCGAGACGGTTTTCGCATTCATTTTCTCACAAAGTGAATCCCTCGGAATCATAAGCACTTGCCAGTGAATCAACTCTCTGATTCTCTGCCCTAAAGCGTTTCCTGATTTGAGTCGTTCGACGCGTTACCCGCGTTTTCCGTCTGGGGGGGGCAACCTGCCGGGAGACTCGGACTCAATGTTGCGGAAATCCTTGGGTTTTTAGTCCGCCGTGAGAGGGGATGACGGGGAATGAAGAACAAGCATGTGGCCGTATTGCTGGGAGGTTTCTCGTCCGAGCGGCCCGTGTCCCTGTCTTCTGGAAAGGCCTGTGCAGATGCGCTCGAGCAGGAAGGCTATCAGGTTACCCGTGTCGATGTCGGGCGCGACGTCGGTTCGGTGCTCGCCGAGCTCAAGCCCGATGTCGCCTTCAATGCGCTGCATGGGCCTTTTGGCGAGGATGGTACCATCCAGGGCATCCTCGAATATCTCGGCATTGCCTACACCCATTCCGGCGTGCTCGCCTCGGCGCTCGCCATGAACAAGGAGCAGGCGAAGAAGATCGTCAAATCGGTCGGCGTGCCTGTCGCCGAATCAAAGGTCGCCAATCGTTTCTCCATCCAGAACAAGCATCCGATGAAGCCGCCCTATGTGGTCAAGCCGGTGAGCGAAGGGTCGAGCTTCGGTGTCGTTATCGTCTCGGAGGGGCAGTCGCATCCGCCGCAGGTCATCGGGTCGTCCGAGTGGAAATATGGCGATACCGTCATGGTCGAGCGCTACATCCATGGGCGCGAACTGACCTGCGCCGTCATGGGAGACGTGGCGCTCGGCGTCTGCGAGATCATCCCAACGGGCCATTCCTTCTACGACTATGATTCAAAATATGTCGCGGGCGGATCAAAACACGAATGCCCCGCAAAAGTTTCACCGAATATTTACCAAAAAATACAGACACTGGCGCTCAAGGCTCACCAAGCTGTCGGCTGTCGGGGCGTTTCCCGGTCGGACTTCCGTTATGACGATCGTCACTCCGAAAATGGCGAGGTTGTATGGCTCGAGGTCAATACTCAGCCGGGCATGACGCCGACGTCTCTGGTGCCTGAAATTGCCGCCCATGCCGGGCATTCGTTTGGTGAACTGTTGAGTTGGATGGTGGAGGACGCTTCGTGTCTGCGTTGAAATGGGGACAGGGCAAGGTGAGGGGCGCGGCCGGGCCGTCGCTGTTCGGCCTGCCATTGTCGTTGGACCATTTCGTTCTGCCGCGCGTGCTTCGCCGCCCGGTGCGCATCCTGACGCGCCTGGGTGATGGTGAATTTCAGGCGCCGCGCTTCTCCGCCGCGATCATGTCGTCGGTGCTGCTGGCTTCGAGCGGGGCCTATGGCGCCTACCTTGGCGGTCATGCCGACGGCATCATTCAAAGCATCACCGCCCGTACCGGCTTTGCCGTCGATCAGGTCAAGGTGGTCGGCAACCGCCAGACTTCCGAGATCGACATTCTCGACCGGCTCGAGCTCGATGGCTGGACGTCGCTGATCGGCTTCGATGCCGAGGCCGCGCGGGAGCGCATCGCTACCTTGCCGTGGATCGAGATTGCCGCGGTGCGCAAGGTCTATCCGCACACGCTGGAAGTGCGCGTCGAGGAGCGCGAAGCCTTCGCGCTCTGGCAGCAGGGCGATGATCTCTCCGTCATCGAAAAGGATGGCGCCGTCATCGCGCCGTTCTCGGGCGGCAAGCAGGTGCTCCTGCCGCTGTTGATCGGCACCGGCGCGCCGGCCAAGGCGCCTGATTTCCTGGCCAAGATCGAGCAATATCCCGACCTCGCCAGCCGCATCAAAGGCTATGTCCGCGTCGGCGAGCGGCGCTGGGACCTCAAGTTGGACAACGGCATCACCGTCAAGCTGCCCGAAGACGACGAGGACCAGGCGCTCGCCGAACTCGTCAAGATGGACCATGACAAGGGGCTGTTGTCGCGCGATATCGCCGCTGTCGACATGCGCCTGACAGACCGGCTGGTCGTGGAGCTGACGCCGCAGGCGGCGACGCAGCGCGAGGCCGCGCTCAACGAGAAGCCGAAAACCCTCAAGCGCAAGCCGGAGACGAAGATATGAGCTGGCTTGGCGGTTCTGGCGATGCCTCGTCGCGCCGGTCCGGCACCCTGACGGTGCTGGATGTCGGCTCGAACAAGGTCTGTTGCATGGTGGCCAAGCTGAAGCCGAACGATGACGGCAAGCTTCTGCGCGGCCGCTCTCACCGGATCCAGGTGATCGGCATCGGCCACCAGAAATCGCAAGGGGTGAAGTCAGGCGTCGTCGTCGATCTCGACCGCGCCGAGCATGCCATCCGCCTCTCCGTCGACGCCGCCGAGCGCATGGCCGGGCTGACGGTCGATTCGCTGATCGTCAACATGACCGCCGGACGACTGAAGAGCGAAGCCTTTTCAGCCACCATCAACCTCGGCGGCCACGAGGCCGACGAGGCCGATATCAAGCGCGTGCTCGGTGCCGGCGCCAAGCAGGCGCTGAAGGCCGAACGCGAGGTGATCCATTCGCTGCCCGTCGGCTTCTCGCTCGATGCGGAGCGCGGCGTGCGCGATCCGCGCGGCATGGTGGGCGATGCGCTTGGCGTCGACATGCATGTGCTGACCGGTGATGCGGCGCCGATGCGAAATCTGGAGCTCTCCATCAACCGTTCGCACCTGTCGGTCGAGCGCATGGTGGCGACGCCCTATGCCAGCGGGCTGGCGGCACTCGTCGACGACGAGCTCGAACTCGGAGCCGCCTGCATCGACATGGGCGGCGGCACGACGACGATCTCGGTGTTTTCGGAAGGCAAGTTCGTCCATGGCGACGCCATCGCCATCGGTGGCAATCATGTGACGCTCGACATGGCCAAGGGGCTTTCGACGTCGCTCGATGCCGCCGAGCGGCTGAAGGTGATGCACGGCTCGGCGCTGCCGGGCAGCGCCGACGACCGCGATCTGGTCTCGATCCAGCCGATCGGCGACGATGGCGACGTGCCGCTGCAGATCCCGCGTTCGGTGATGACGCGCATCGTGCGCGCCCGCATCGACGAGACGCTCGAACTCTTGCGCGACCGGCTCAACAAATCCGGCTACGGCAATGCGGTCGGCAAGCGCGTCGTGCTCACCGGCGGCGCCAGCCAACTGGCCGGCCTGCCCGAGGCGGCACGCCGCATCCTGGGGCGCAATGTGCGCATCGGCCGCCCGCTCGGCGTGGCGGGCCTGCCAGAAGCAGCGAAAGGCCCGGCTTTCTCGGCCGCGGTCGGGCTTCTGATCTATCCGCAGATGGCGAGCTTCGAGAGCCATCCGGCGAAAGGTATTTCCGGTCTCAGGATGACCGGAACGGGCGGAAAACTGCATCGCATGAGTCAGTGGTTGAGAGACAGTTTCTAATTGACGGGGACAGCCCCATAGGCGGCCGCGGCGGCGAAGCGGCGTGAAAGGCAAAGGACGGAGACAATGACCATCAATCTGCAGAAGCCGGACATCACCGAGCTTAAGCCGCGCATCACCGTGTTCGGTGTTGGCGGCGGCGGCGGCAATGCCGTGAACAACATGATCACCGCCGGACTGCGCGGTGTCGAGTTCGTCGTGGCCAACACTGACGCGCAGGCGCTGACCATGTCGAAGGCCTCGCGGCTGATCCAGCTTGGCGCGCATGTCACCGAGGGGCTCGGTGCCGGATCGCAGCCGGAAGTCGGCCGCGCGGCGGCGGAAGAGTGCATCGACGAGATCCTCGACCATCTCACCAACACCCATATGTGCTTCGTCACCGCCGGCATGGGCGGCGGCACCGGTACGGGTGCTGCTCCGGTGGTTGCCCGCGCAGCCCGCGAGAAGGGCATCCTCACCGTCGGCGTCGTCACCAAGCCGTTCCACTTCGAAGGCCAGCGCCGCATGAAGACGGCCGACTTCGGCATCGAGGAGCTGCAGAAGTGCGTCGATACGCTGATCGTCATCCCCAACCAGAACCTGTTCCGGCTGGCCAATGACAAGACCACCTTCGCCGACGCCTTCGCGATGGCCGACCAGGTGCTCTACTCCGGCGTTGCCTGCATCACCGACCTGATGGTCAAGGAAGGCCTGATCAACCTCGACTTCGCCGACGTGCGTTCGGTGATGCGCGAGATGGGCAAGGCGATGATGGGCACCGGCGAAGCTTCGGGCGAAGGCCGCGCGATGGCCGCCGCGGAAGCCGCGATCGCCAACCCGCTGCTCGACGAAACCTCGATGAAGGGCGCCAAGGGCTTGCTGATCTCGATCACCGGCGGCCGCGACCTGACCCTTTTCGAAGTCGACGAGGCGGCGACCCGCATCCGCGAAGAAGTCGACCAGGACGCCAACATCATCCTGGGCGCCACTTTCGACGAGGAACTCGAGGGCGTCATCCGCGTCTCGGTGGTCGCGACCGGCATCGACAAGTCGGCCGCTGAAATCGCCGCCGCGCCGATCTCGATCCGCACGGCGCCGCCGAAGCCGGCCGCCCGGCCGGCCGTCGCCGCGGTGGAAAGCCGCCCGGCGCCGGTCCAGCAGGCCGTGTATGAGCCGCGCGCCGCCGATCCAGTTGCCGAAGCCATCCAGTTGGCCGAAGCGAACGCCGCTGCCATGGCGCAGGCTCGTCCGGCACCGGTCGCCCATGCGGACGATTTCCGCCCGCAGAGCAAGATCTTCCAGGCGCCGCCCGCGCAACCGATGCCTCAGCCTGTTGTCCAGCAGATGATGCAGCCGGCTGCGCAGCCGCGCGAAATGCTGCGTGAGGTCCAGCAGCCGGTGGCGATGGCGCCGCAGCGCATGCCGCGCGTCGAGGATTTTCCGCCGGTCGTGAAGGCGGAGGTCGACGCCAAGAGCCGTCCCGCCGACCATGAGAACAGCGGCCCGATGGGTCTCCTGAAGCGCCTGACCAATGGCCTGACCCGCCGCGAAGAGGAGCCTGCACGGCTGCAGCCGGCGCAGCCGCGCGAGCCCAAGCTGCGCCAGGCCGCACCGGAAGTGCGCCGCCTCGCCAGCCAGGACGCCCAGCTCTACGCGCCGCGCCGCGGCCAGCTGGACGACCAGGGCCGTCTGACGCCGCAGGTGAGGGCGACTCAGGACGATGATCAGCTGGAGATTCCGGCGTTCCTGCGCCGCCAGGCCAACTGAGCGGTTAACGGATTGTAACAATTGTTAACAGGCAAGCAAGAAATTGCTTGCCTGTTAACGTTTAAAAGGCTGTATAATCAATAGGTTATCGTGTCATACAGGTTCCAGTTCGCGGTTACAAAGAGTAAGAAACCGTGATTTGGAGTCTCCCTGCCGGGACATTATCTTCGCTGCCTACCATGGTCGGTATGCGGGGATTTCGGGGGAAGTAGCCCTGCCTGCCGATTTAACAAGAGCCGCGCCCTCGGGCTGGAGAAGCGGACCTAGGCATTACGGGCTTATGGGGATTGTCTTGCACGACCACCAGACGACAGTGAAGACGCGCGCGTCGCTTACAGGCACCGGCGTTCACAGCGGCAAAGAAGTTTCCATCAGTTTCCTGCCCGCGGATGCCGATACCGGCATCGTGTTCCAGCTTCTCAATGGCGACGGGCAGGGCCGTGAGTTCCGCGCCCTGTTTTCCGAGATCGGCGCCACCGATCTTTGCACCATGCTTGGCGATCCCTCGGGCGAGCACATCGCCACGGTCGAGCATATCATGGCCGCCCTGTTCGGGCTCGGCATCGACAATGTCATCATCGAGATCGACGGCCACGAGGTCCCAATCCTCGACGGCAGTGCCATGGCGTTCGTCGAAGCCATCGACCAGGCCGGCATCGAGGTGTTGGCCGTCAAGCGCCGCTATATCAGGGTGGTCAAGCCGGTCCGCATCGAGAACGGCGCCTCCTGGGCCGAGTTCAGGCCCTATGACGGCACCCGCTTCGAGGTCGAGATCGATTTCGAAAGCCCGGCGATCGGCCGCCAGCTGTTCGCATCGGACATCAATGCCGATATTTTCCGCCGCGACATCGCCCGCGCCCGCACCTTCGGCTTCATGAAGGACGTCGAACGGCTGTGGGCCGCCGGCTATGCGCTGGGATCCTCGCTCGAGAACTCGCTGGTGATCGGTGACGACAACCGCGTCATCAATATGGGTGGCCTGCGCTACCCCAACGAATTCGTGCGCCACAAGACGCTCGACGCCATGGGCGACCTGGCGCTGGCCGGCGCGCGCTTCATCGGCTGTTTCCGCTCCTATCGCGGCGGCCACCGGCTGAACGCCGCCGCGCTGCGGCGCCTGCTGTCGGACCGCACGGCCTTCGAGATCGTCGAGACGACACGCCGCGAGCGTGGCCGGGCCGCCGAGATGAACGCCGTCAACGCGCCGCTCTATGCGCCATGGATGATCTGATTTTCTTAATCTTTTTCGCATTGCATGGCGGTATGGGTGTTGCATGAATGCATCATCCATCAGCGAAATTGCATAGATTT
Organism: Mesorhizobium sp. M8A.F.Ca.ET.218.01.1.1; assembly: GCF_004791165.1. Lineage (GTDB taxonomy): Bacteria > Pseudomonadota > Alphaproteobacteria > Rhizobiales > Rhizobiaceae > Mesorhizobium. The sequence goes on from NZ_SRUZ01000007.1 coordinate 436,882, forward strand.
TCGCGCTGCGGTCCGTCGCCACAAAAATGTGCGATTGGCTGGACATAGCGTTGCCGGGCAAGGCGGTTATGGTTTATGGCTGCTGCCGTCGATTAATGCATGTCGCCTAGAAGTGGGGACCATTTTTGGGACAACAGCATGCAAGAGGCACTAAAATAACGCCGAAAGGGCGCAATCCAATCATGTTCTTCAAGCGAGTCGGTCAATCGAAAGCGCCGCAGCGGTCTGTCTTCCTGGCGCTTTCGGTGGTTGTTCCATCGCTCTTTCTGTCGGCCTGCATGTCGTCGGAGAAAGATATCGACCTTTCGACCTATGTCGACCAGACCGAGCCGGCCGACGTTCTCTACAATCAGGGCCTCGCAAACATGAATGCGGGACGCCTGGACGAGGCGAGCAAGAAGTTCGACGCCGTCGACCGCCAGCATCCCTATTCGGAATGGGCCCGCAAATCGATGGTGATGGGCGCGTTTGCCGACTATCGGAAGGGCAGCTACGAGGACGCGATCCAGTCGGCAAAGCGGTACCTGGCCCTCTATCCGTCCACGGATGACGCACCCTATGCCCAGTACATCATCGGTCTCAGCTACTATCGCCAGATCAAGGACGTGACGCAGGACCAGAAGGAAGCACGCCAGACCGTGCAGACGATGCAAGACCTGGTGACGCGCTGGCCGACGTCGGAATATGTCGACGACGCCAAGGAAAAGATCCGCTTCGCCAACGACCAGCTCGCCGGCAAGGAAATGCAGATCGGCCGTTATTATCTGGAGCGCCGCGAGTACATCGCCGCCGTCAAGCGCTTCCGCACCGTGGTCGAAAACTATTCCAACACCCGCCATGTCGAGGAAGCGCTCGCCCGCCTCACCGAAAGCTATTACGCGTTGGGCTTGACCTCGGAGGCCCAGACGGCGGCCGCGGTCCTCGGCACCAACTATCCCGACAGCTCGTGGTACAAGGATTCCTATAAGCTGCTGCAGAGCAACGGTCTGGCGCCACGCGAAAATGCCGGATCGTGGATATCCAAGGCCGGGAAGCTGATCACCGGCGCCTGACCGCGGAGCTCCGAGCGAAGCGCGCAGTGTGCTTTTTCGGATTGATCCGAAGCTCAAACAAAAAGATAGTGCGGCGCTGCGACTCCAACTGTCGGGTGCCGCCTTAATTTTTTTGTTTTCGTGCCTGTCGTTATCCCGAAACCGGGTCCACTTCTGGGCGGCATGCAATAGGTCCGGTTTCTCATGCTTTCCAGACTGTCGATCCGAGATATCGTCCTGATCGAAAAGCTGGACATCGACTTCCAGCCGGGTCTCTCCGTGCTGACCGGCGAAACCGGCGCCGGCAAATCCATCCTGCTCGATGCCCTGTCGCTGGCGCTCGGCGCGCGCGGCGATGCCTCGCTGGTGCGCCATGGCGCGTCGCAGGGCCAGGTCATTGCCGTGTTCGATGTTCCGCGCAACCATCCGGTGCGCGCGCTGCTTGCCGAAAACGCCATCGAGGATGACGGCGACGTCATCCTGCGCCGCGTGCAGACGGCGGACGGCCGTACCCGTGTGTTCGTCAACGACCAGCCGTCCAGCGTGACGCTGATGCGCGATGTCGGCCGCGCACTGGTCGAGATCCATGGCCAGCATGACGAACGCGCTTTGGTCGATCCGGGCGCGCACCGCGATGTGCTCGATGCTTTCGGCGGCCATCTCGGCGCCGTCCGCGCGGCAGGCGAGGCATGGCGGCACTGGCGCGCCTGCGAGCAGGAGTTGACGCGCCATCGCGCCAAGGTGGCGGCCGCCGCCCGCGAGGCCGACTATCTGCGCGCCGCGGTCGCCGAACTGACCAAGCTCGATCCGCAGCCCGGTGAGGAAACCGAACTTGCCGAGCTGCGCGCCCATATGATGCGCGCCGAAAAGATCGCCTCCGAAATCCACGACGCGCAGGATGTGCTTTCGGGCCCGTCCTCGCCCTTGCCGCAACTGGCCAGCCTGCTGAGGCGGCTGCAGCGCAAGGCGACGGAGGCGCCCGGGCTGCTCGAGGACGTGGTCAAGTCGCTGGATGAAGCGATGTTGTCGCTCGACGCGGCGCAATCGGGCGTCGAGGCGGCGCTTCGCGCCACCGAATATGACCCGCAACGGTTGGAGAAGGCCGAGGAGCGGCTGTTTTCGCTGCGCGCGGCCTCGCGCAAGCACAGCGTCGCCGTCGACGATCTGGCGCAATTGCGCGACACGATGGTTGCCGATCTAGCCGACCTCGATGCCGGCGAGGAGCGCCTGCACGGACTGGAAAAGCAGGCCGCCGCCGCGCGCGAAACCTACGACATCGCCGCCGCACAGCTGTCCTCGCTTCGCCATGCCGCGGCGGTCGGCCTGACCAAGGCGGTGATGGCCGAATTGCCGGCGCTGAAGCTCGAACGCGCGGCCTTCATCGTCGAGATGAAGAGCGAGGCCGAGAGCCGCATGGAGGAGGGCATCGACCAGATCGAGTTCTGGGTGCGCACCAATCCCGGCACGCGGCCCGGCCCGATGATGAAAGTCGCGTCGGGTGGCGAGCTGTCACGCTTCCTGCTGGCGCTGAAAGTGGCGCTTGCCGATCGCGGTTCGGCGCCGACACTGGTTTTCGACGAAATCGACACCGGCGTGGGCGGCGCGGTGGCCGACGCCATCGGCCAGCGGCTGGCGCGGCTGTCGAAGCGTGTCCAGGTGCTTTCCGTCACCCATGCTCCGCAAGTGGCGGCGCGCGCGGCAACACATTTCCTGATCTCCAAATCGGGCAGCACCGACCGTGTCGCGACCGGAATTGCCGAGATGGACAGGACGGCGCGGCAGGAGGAGATCGCCCGCATGCTGGCCGGCGCCACTATCACCGACGAGGCGCGCGCCGCCGCCGAGCGGCTGCTGCGCGAGAATACAAACGCGGCATGAGACTATCGGGCGTCATGGGGCGAGTCAGGATATGGCTCCATCCTGCTGTTCAGGAATGATCTTTTCCGAAAACCGGTTCCCACCTTTCACGATCATGCTCTATTGTGGCGCGCCACCGTTCAGGGACAAAAGCATGGCCGAAAAACCCGTCGATTCGCTCAGCGAAAGCGAGGCTGAAGCCGAACTCCAGCGCCTTGCCGAAGAGATCGCCGGTCACGACCGGCGCTACCATGCCGAGGACGCGCCTACGATCACGGACGCGGAGTATGACGCGTTGCGACGGCGCAATCTTGCCATCGAGGAGCGCTTTCCCGGGTTGGTGCGTGAGGATTCGCCCTCGCTCAGGGTTGGTGCCGCACCGGCGGAAGGCTTCACCAAGGTTCGCCACGCCGTGCCGATGCTCAGCCTCGCCAAGGCCTATACCGACGAAGATGTCACCGATTTCATCGACCGTGGCCGGCGCTTCTTCGACCGCGACAAGGACCTCGACATCGCTTTCACCGCCGAGCCGAAGATCGACGGGCTGTCGGCTTCGCTGCGTTACGAAAAGGGCGTCTTCGTGCAAGGTGCGACGCGCGGCGATGGTGCGGTCGGCGAGGACATCACCGCCAATTTGAGGACCATCGCCGACATTCCCGCGAAGCTCAAAGGATCAGGCTGGCCTGAAATCATCGAGATCCGTGGCGAAGTCTATATGACCTATGCCGAATTCGAGGCGCTCAAGGCGCGCTCGGCGGCTGTCGGCGGCCAGGATTACGTCAATCCGCGCAATACGGCGGCCGGATCGCTGCGCCAGAAGGATCCCTCCGTCACCGCCAGCCGCAACCTCAAATTTTTCGCCTATGCGTGGGGCTATACTACGGCCGATCCGGCGCCGACCCAGTACGAATCGGTGCAGAAATTCGCCGATTGGGGTTTCAAGATCAGCCCTCTGATGGTGCGGGCCAAATCGGTCGAGGAACTGGTCGCGCACTACCACCGGATCGAGGAGCAGCGCTCGTCGCTCGGCTATGACATAGACGGCGTCGTCTACAAGGTCGACCAGCTGGAGCTGCAGCGCCGCTGGGGTTTCGTCACCGGTGAGCCGCGCTGGGCCGTCGCGCACAAATTCCCGGCCGAACAGGCGATGACGACCGTGCAGAAGATCGACATCCAGGTCGGCCGAACCGGCACGCTGGCGCCGGTCGCGCGGCTTGCGCCGGTGACCGTCGGCGGCGTCGTGGTGGAAAACGTCACGCTGCACAATGAGGATTATATCAAGGGCCTAGACAGCACCGGCCAGCCGATCCGCGACGGCATCGACGTGCGCATCGGCGACACCGTCGTGATCCAGCGGGCAGGGGATGTCATTCCACAGATCGTCAGTGTCGTCATCGACAAGCGTCCGCCCGATGCCGTGCCATACGAATTCCCGCACACCTGCCCGATCTGCGGCTCGCCGGCGACGCGCGAGATCAACGAGAAGACCGGCAAGGAGGATTCGCGCCGCCGCTGCACCGGCGAACTGATCTGCCCGGCGCAGGCCGTGGAAGGGCTGCGCCATTTCGTGTCGCGCGGCGCCCTGGATATTGAAGGCCTGGGCGCGGAGAATATCGACACGTTCTTCAATGCCGGGTTGATCAAGACAGCCGCCGACATCTTCACGCTGAGGGAGCGCCGCCCCGCCGTGACCAAGGCGCTGGCCGAGCGGCGCGAGGAGCAGGCAAGGCAGCGCGAGGCGGCGTCCGGCAAGACGCGCAAGAATGTGCGCAGCGTCGAGGACCGCAACTATGAAGGCCTGGACAAGCTGTTTGCGGCAATCGATTCGCGCCGCGAGCCGGAGCTCGACCGCTTCATTTTCGCGCTCGGCATCCGCCATATCGGCGAAACCACGGCCGCGGTACTTGCGCGAACCTTCTCGACCATCGAGGAGCTTATCCGAGTCGGCAAGGAGACTGCGGCGGCGGAGAATCCGCATGCGGTCTTCCCATCGATCAACGGCATTGGCGATACGGTGATCGATGCGCTTCGCGATTTCTTCGGCAACGAGCGCAATGACGACGTGCTCGAGAAGCTGCTGCAGCAGGTCAAGCCGAAGCCATATATCGTCACCGTCTCGGCCGACAGCGAAGTCGCCGGCAAGACGATCGTCTTTACCGGTTCGCTGGAAAAGATGACCCGCTCGGAAGCCAAGGCGATGGCCGAGCGTCTCGGCGCCAAGGTGGCCGGCTCGGTTTCGGCCAAGACCGATTTGCTGGTGGCCGGTCCTGGCGCCGGTTCCAAGCTCAAGCTTGCCAGCGAACTCGGCGTCGAAGTCATCGATGAGGACACCTGGCTGCAGCGGGTCGGCAAATCGTGACGGACGGGGCATTCAAAGGGTTCGGCCCAAAGGCCATTCCGTTCCTGAAGGCATTGGATTTCCACCAGAGTCGCGAGTGGTTCCTGGAAAACCGCGACCTGTTCGAAAAGGAATTGCGCGACCCACTGGGGGATCTCGTCGAGACGCTTACTCTGCGTTTTGCGCAGGCTGGCCTCGGCCTGCGTGGCGATCGCAAGAAGTCGCTGTTCCGCATCAACCGCGACGTGCGCTTCGCCAAGGACAAACGACCCTATAACCGGCATCTGTCAGCTATCCTGTCGCCGGACGGCACCAAGATGGAGCAGGGTGTGTTCTTCGTCCATATCGGGCTCGAGCGCTGCTTTGCCGGCGTCGCCTGGTGGCAGCCGGCGCCGGAACTGCTGACGGCCATGCGCAAGGCCATCTCAAGCCATCCCGATACGTTTCGCGCCGTGGTGGCGGCGCTGGGGAAAAATGGCCTCGAACTCGATGCCGAAGGCGGCATGAAACGCACGCCGCGCGGCTTCGAACACGTCGCCGACAAAGATCTTGTCGCCGCCATCCGCAACCGGCACTTCGCCGTTCGCCACGCAATCGATCCGGCTGGTATCCACGGGCCGGGACTGGTCGAGGAACTCGTCGATTTCACCATGCGCGCCAAGCCACTGCTCGACTGGGGCAGGGCGATCGAGGGCACGGCGCCGGGAAGCTAATGCATGTCGCCCGGAAATGTCCTCGGTTCCGGGACAACGACATGCATAAAATCAGAAGCTTACAGGAGGTCGGCGAATCCTATTCGCCGCGACATACTGTAGCCCAGCGCTTTGATTGCGGCGCTACATCCGCATCAAAAGACCGCCGTCGACGGCCAGTTCAATTCCAGTGACGTAACTTGCCGCGTCGGAGAGCAGGAAAAGTGCTGCGTTGGCCATGTCTTGCGGCGTGCCGATGCGGCCGAGCGGCGTGTAGCTGGCGACGGCGGCGCGCTTCTCCTCGGTGTCCCAGCGCGCCTGCAATGGCGTCAGCGCCATGCCCGGGCAGATGGCGTTCGACCGGATGCGATCGCCGGCCAGTTGCATGGCGAGCGACTTGGAGAGCGCGCAGACGCCGGCCTTCGAGGCCTGGTAGGCATCCTGCGGGGTCGGATCGCCGCGATACCACTGGATGGTCGAGAAATGCACCATGGCGCCGCCGCGGCCGCCCGCGCGCATATGTGGCACGACCGCCCGCGCCGTGTGCACGAAGGATTTCAGGTTGATGTTGAAGACCTGATCCCAGACGTCGAGGTCCATCTCCAGGGCCGACTTGTCGCGGCCGAACCAGAGCACCCCTGCGACATTGGCAAGATAGTCGATGCCGCCGCGCTCACGGCCCGCAGCATTGATGGTCTGTTCGACAAAGGCGGCATCGGTGAGATCGCCCTGCGCGAAAATGAGCCTGTCGTCATAGGCGGCGAGCGATGCCGGGCGTGGCTTGATGTCGATGGCGGTGACGGAAGCGCCGGCATCGAGCAGCGCCAGGGTAATCGCCTCGCCCATGCCGCCGCCAGCCCCGGTGACGACCGCATGCCTGCCGGTGAAATTATAAACGATCATCCGCAACCCCTTTTTTCGCCAATCTGCAATCACCGGACAATAGCGTGCCTTTACGCGGAACTGCAGAGCCATTGTGATCTCGCGTCGATATGACGGAGCGCGGGCCAAATTCCGGCGTGAAAGGCTTGCCGATGATTTCCGCTGATCGTTTGGCTCAAGCGAATTCGTGTGACAAGGCTGGGCATGCCCCCTACATACCGCCACTCCTCATGGAGTGGCCGATGGCGACGGACGTGATTTCAGAGAGCGGCGCGAAAAGCGATTTCTGGCAAGGGGTTAGGCTCTCCATGCCGGTTGTGGTGGCGTCGGCGCCGTTCGCGGTGCTGTTCGGTGCGCTCGCCGTCGACAATGGGTTTTCGGTCCTTGAAGCCTTCCTGATGAGCGCGCTGGTCTATGGCGGCGCCAGCCAGATGGTCGGCATCCAGTTGTTCGGCCAGCATGTCGCGCCATGGTTGGTCGTGCTCTCGATCTTCGCCGTGAATTTCCGTCACGTGCTCTATTCCGCCGGCATCGGCCGGCGCATCGCGCACTGGCCTGTCATCAGCCAAGCACTCGGCTATTTCATCCTCACCGATCCGCAATTCGCGGTCGCCGAGGCACGCGCGCAATCCGGCCAGACTGTGGGCTTCGCCTGGTATCTGGGGCTTGGCCTGCCGGTCTATCTGTTCTGGATCGTCGAAAGCGCGCTCGGTGCGCTGTTCGGCAAGCTCATTCCAGATACGCATGCGCTGGGCATCGATTTCCTGCTGCCGATCTATTTCCTCGGCCTTGTGATGGGCTTCCGCAAGCGGCCGCTGTGGCTGCCGGTGGTCGTCGCCAGTGCCTGCGCGTCCATCATTGCCTACAAGACGGTGGGTTCGCCCTGGCACGTCTCCATCGGCGCCATCGCCGGCGTGCTGCTGGCTGTCATCCTGCCGCCGCACCATAGCGGCGTGGAGACAAGGCCATGAGCACGACATTCTGGATCATCATCGCCGGCGCGATCGCCACCTATCTCACGCGCATCGGCGGGCATCTGGTCATCTCCCGCTTCGACCACATCCATCCGCGCGTAGAAGCCGGCCTCAACGCGGTGCCGGCGGCAGTGCTGACGACGCTGGTGGCGCCGGAACTGCTGAATGCCGGACCGGCGGAGTGGGCAGCGTTGGTTGTCACGGCGGCGGTTTCGTTGCGTGGCGGGTTGATGGCGATGTTTTTGACGGGTGCTGCGGTGTTGATTCTGGCGCGGCAGTTCGTGGGATGATCTCGCCAGCGTGATCGTTTGCCCCATTTGACCTGCCGTCCTTCGCAGCGTGCATGGCGGCTTGGCCCATGCATTGGTCTCAGACTAGGTTGCGTCGGTCGACCCCCACTCCGTCTCGGCTTCGCCGAGCCACCTCTCCCCCGATCGACGGGGTAGAGGAAAGGCGCCAGGTTTTATGCCGTCAACGCTCGTCCAGCAAAGCTCCCTTCCTTTCCCTCCGGAGGGGGGAAAGGTGGCGCTGCGAAGCAGCGACGGATTGGGGGAACCACCTGGCAATCAAGCCTCGCACAGATCCGTCACCGCAGTCACAAAAGATGTGTGCATCGCCTAGCGCAACGGGGAGAAAGATGCTCAAATCTTCGCGTCGTGCGGCAGTGGTGCCGTCGCCTTTTCCAGCCAGGCCAGTGTTTCGCCGTCGAGCATCGGCCCGATCTCGGCCGCGACGCGGGCGTGGTAGGCGTCGAGCCAGTGCAGTTCGTCACGGGTCAGCAAGTCCGATCGCACCAGCCTGACGTCGATCGGCGCCAGCGTCAGCGTCTCGAAAGCGTGCATGGCGATGTCGCCGCCCTCGATCTGTTCGGCCGGCGTCACCAGGATGAGGTTCTCGATGCGGATGCCGTAGGCGCCTTCCTTGTAATAGCCGGGCTCGTTGGACAGCATCATGCCTTCGAGCAGCTTTTCGGTGCCGGTGCGGGCGATGCGCTGCGGACCCTCATGCACGGCAAGATAGGAGCCGACGCCATGGCCGGTGCCATGGGCGAAGTCGCAGCCATGCTTCCACAACGCCATGCGGGCGACGGCGTCGATCTCGGAGCCGCGCGTGCCGGCGGGGAAGCGCAGCGTGGAAATGCCGATCATGCCTTTCAGCACCAGCGTGAAGCGTTCGCGCATCTCTTCGGTCGGCTGGCCGATCGGCACGGTGCGGGTGATGTCCGTGGTGCCGTCCTGGTATTGCGCGCCGGAATCGAGCAGGAACAGCTCTCCGGCCTCAAGCTTGCGGCTGGTGGCGCGCGAGACGCGGTAATGCATGATGGCGCCGTTCGGGCCGGCGCCGGAAATAGTGTCGAAGGAGACATCGCGCAGCGGCATCTGGGTTTCCTCGCCGGTTTGCCGGCGCGTCTCTTCGAGCCTGGTGACGACCGCGATCTCGTCGAGCGAGCCGGGCTTCTGCCGGTCGAGCCAGCACAACAGCTTGGCCACCGCCGCGCCGTCGCGGCGATGCGCGGCGCGCGAGCCGTTGATCTCGGCCTGGTTTTTGGTGGCGCGAGGGATGCGGGCGGGGTCGGGCGCGGCAATCACCGTGCCGCCATTGTCCTCGACCAGCATGCGCAGCCGGTCGGCCGCCAGCACCGGATCGAGCGCGATTTTCGCGCCGCTCTTGGCAAGTGCTGCGATCGCGGCCTCGAATTCGCCGGGCTCATGCGGATCGGCAAGCTGGGTGAGGTAGGCGGCGACCTGGCGCGAGAACTTGCGGCTGTCTATGAACAGCTGGTGCGCCCCGTCGGCGGCGAGGATGGCGAAGCCGAGCGCCAGCGGCGTGTGCGGCACGTCGCCGCCACGGATGTTGAAGGCCCAGGCGATGGAGGAGGGGTCGGTCAGCACCGCATGGGTAGCGCCTTCCTTGCCGATCGCCGTCGCCAGCCGCGCCAGCTTGTCCTTGGCGAGCTCGCCGGCAAAGCCGATCGGGTGCAGCTCGACCGGGGTCACGGGTGCGCCGGGCTGATCCTTCCAGATGATGTCGATCGGGTTCCTGTCGAGCGGCACGAGCACCGCGCCGATCTTGTCGGCGGAGGCCTGCAGCGCCTTGACCTCGCCGATCGTGTGCAGCCAGGGATCGAAGCCCAGCCGCGCCCCTTTGCCCAGGTGATCCCTGAGCCAGACGGCAGGCGGGTTGTCGACGAGGCTTTCGATCGAGAAGATGCCGAGGTCGACTTCGCCCCGCACCTGCAGCGTGTAGCGCCCGTCGACAAAGACAAAGGCACGGTCGCGCAGCACGATGGCGACACCGGCCGAGCCGCTGAAGCCGGTCAGCCATTTCAGCCGTGCGGATCGATCGGCCACGTATTCGCCCTGGTGCTCGTCGGCGCGCGGAACGATGAAGCCATCGAGGCCATTGTCGCTGAGCCATTGGCGCAGCAGCGCCACGCGCGGCTTGCCGACCGCCGGGTCGCCCGCGGAATCGAAGGTCTGGAACATGGTGGGCCTCCTTGGTATCCGCGCGACCGTAACCTATGGGCCTGGAAAAGCGGAATCGATTTCCAGCTGGCGCAAACTGCTACAGCGACTGCCGGGTGACAACCAAATGAGACTGGTCCAGCCATGGCGTGAAAGGGGACGGCGCCGGCATTCTCTCGGTGATGCCGCCTTGCCAACACGCATCAAGTTCTAGGAATTAACCTACGAGGATCGGCAACCGGCTTGCCGGCCTCAATGCTTGAGGTGGATCGTCACCCAGCCCTCGCGGTGCAAGGTACTGATATGGCGGAAGTTCTGGCCGACATAGGCCGAGATCACCGCGTCACGCTGACGGTCGAGGATGCCCGACAGCACGATCGAGCCGCCAAGCGCGATATGGCCGGCCATTTGCGGCGCCAGCCGCATCAGCGGCCGCGCCAATATGTTGGCGACGATGAGATCGAAGGGCGCGCGCCTGGCAAAGATCGGGTGGTGAAAGCCCGGCGCGGTCACTGTCTCGATCAGGCCCTTGACGTGGTTCAGCCGCGCATTGGCGGCGGCGACCCTGACCGCCACCGGATCGATGTCGGTGGCCAGCACCGGAATATGCGCCAGCTTGGCGACGGCGATCGCCAGCACCGCGCTGCCGGTGCCAAGGTCGAGCGCGTTGCGCGGGTGCTCGCGCCGCACGACCTTCTCCAGCATTTCGAGGCATCCGGCGGTGGTGCCGTGATGGCCGGTGCCGAAGGCAAGGCCCGCCTCGATCTCGATGGCGAGTTCGCCACTGTGGCGCTTCCTGCTGTCATGCGCGCCGTGGACGAAGAAACGGCCGGCGCGCACCGGCTTCAGGCCTTCCAGCGACCGTGCCACCCAGTCGATGTCGGGCAGCGCCTCGCGCTCGATCGATCTCGACAGAGCGAGGCCGGCGAGAATGTCCTTCAGCCGCGCCTCGACCGCGTCGACGTCGCCATCGGCGTAGAGCGAGACCTCGTGGATGTCGGCGTCTTCGTCGACCTCCAGCACGGCGATCGGCAGGCCTTCATCCTCGAAGGCCGTTTCGAGCGCCGCGAAGATGCGGTCTGCCTCGATCTTTCCGGTGGTGAAATGGAGCCGCGTCTGGGTCATGTGAATTTATGTTCCTCCAGGCCTGATCTTGTCCGAAAACCGGTTCCACTTTTCGGGATCAAGCTCTAGCCCTTCGCGGCGAGGCGCTTCAGCTTGGCAACGGCAGTGTCGGCACTCTCGCCATAGGCGATCGTGCCGGCGAAGTCGCCCTTGGCGTTGAGCAGCAGCACAGAGGCGGTGTGGTCCATCGTGTAATCGCCATCGCCGGTGTCGACCTTTTTCCAGTAGATGCCGAACGACTTGGCCATGGCGTGGACCTTGTCCGGGTCGCCGGTGATGCCGGTGATGCGGTCGGAGAAATTGCTGACATAGGCGTTCATCACCTGCGGCGTGTCGCGCTCCGGGTCGACCGAGACGAAATAGGCGTGCAGGCTCGTGCCGTCGTCGCCGAGCGTCTTCAGCCAGCCGGAGAGCTCGAACAGCGTCGTCGGGCAGACTTCGGGGCAATGGGTAAAGCCGAAGAAGACGACGCTGGGCTGTCCGCGGAAAGCAGCCTCGGTGATCGGGGCGCCTTTCTGGTCGACCAGGGTGAAGGGCGCGCCGAACGGTTCGCCGCCATAGTGGCCGCGATACCAGTCGAAGGTCAGCCAGCCGATGCCGGCGGCCATCAGAACGAGAATGCCGACCAGGATAGAACGCATCATCAGAAATGTCCGTCTGTAACGTCATGGGGCGCCGGCCAAACCATGCGCGCCTTGTTCGGCCACAGTCTTAGCGGTTCGGCCCCGCGCAGGCAAAGTGCCGCGTTGCCGCAACCGTTGTGGTGTTGACCCATCTGCTTGCAAAGCCGCACAGTCTGCACCACCTGAGACCGGCAACTCGAACCGAGGAGGCTTCTTTGCTCGAACTGATTGGGCTCGAACTGGCCGGGCGAAAACTGATCGGCCGCGCCTTGGCCGCATGCGTCGTGCTTGGCGCCGGCAGCGCCGTTGCCGAGGAAGTCGGCAAGGTCGGCGTTGACTGGATCGGCAACGACATCATCGTCGAGGCGATCAAGGATCCGAAAGTGGAGGGTGTCACCTGCCACGTTTCCTATTTCGATCGCAGCGTCATCGACCGCCTGCACAAGGGCAATTGGTTCGAGGATCCCAGCGATTCCTCGATCTCCTGCCGTCAGACAGGTCCGATCACGATCGGCGATATTGATACGAGCGAAGGCGGCGAGGAGGTGTTCAAGCAAGGTATCAGCCTGATCTGGAAGAAGCAGGTGGTAAACCGCATCTACGACAAGGCCAACGAAACGCTGATCTATCTGTCGCATTCACGCCAGGTGCAGAACGGCTCGGCCAAAATGTCGGTCACGACCGTGCCGCTCTACGGCCAGAACGTGGTGTGGAGCAAGGGCAAACCGAAATAGGCGGGCGAACGTCTTCCTGGTCCTGTTCTGACCGATGATCGGCCCCGGCTTGCGGGACCAATCATCACGGCGTAAAGCCGCCGGCATGGACCGTTCCGAAGATCTCGTCGCGAAAGACCCTGAGCCGCGCATCCACCCGACCGCGGAGATGAAGGGCTGCAAGCTCGGCCGCTACGCCGCGATCGGCGAACGCGTCGTGCTGCGCGAGGTCATCGTCGGCGACTTCTCCTATTTCGAACGCCATGCCGAGGCGATCTATACGACGATCGGCAAATTCTGCTCGATCGCCGCCAACAGCCGCATTAATGCGCTGGAACATCCGATCGAGCGGTTGACCCAGCACAAGGTCAGCTATCGGCCGAACGAATATTTTCGCTGGCTGGGCGTCGATGCGGCATTCCGCGAGCGGCGGCGCTCGAAGGCCGTGACCATCGGCCATGATGTCTGGATCGGCCACGGCGCGGTCATCTTGCCTGGCATCGCCATCGGCAATGGCGCGGTCATCGGCGCCAATGCGGTGGTGACGCGGGACGTGCCGTCCTACACCATCGTCGCCGGCGTGCCGGCGAAGCCGATCAAGCCGCGCTTTGCCCCCGAAATAGCGGCGCGCATCGATGCTCTCGCCTGGTGGGACTGGCCGGTCGAAAAACTCGCCAGGGCGGTTCCCGACATGCAGGCGATGCCGATCGAGGCCTTCCTCGACCGCTGGGAAAACGACGCCGTTTGAGTTCCGGCAGAGAACGGCAGGGCCTGGCCGTCGCGACCGTGCAGAGTATCAACAGGCCAATGCCTTGCGGGTAAGTGAAGCGGCCGGCTGTCTGGGTGCGAGTTGGCTCTTCGGGGAACTATTCTTCGCGCTTTCCGGAATGAAGCCCCTTCCGCCATGCGGGGGTGGCGCGGCGGAAGGGGCTGGAGGTAAACCGCTGTGAAGCGGAGGAACAGGCTCTTTGCCTGCACGGTTACCATGACATTGAACCGATAAGGTGTGTTTTGCGCCGAATGCGCGCTGAGCGTGCATTCAATTGCGCCGGTTACATTCGGTTCTCGATGGGAACCCAAAGGTCCGCCGCTTGTTTCTCAATGCCGCAAACATTGAGGGCGCTCGATACATGGAAAAGCTTTTCACCAAGGCCGCCAACTGGGTCGCCCATATAACCGGCCTGCCGCTGACCTTTGCCGGCTGCTGCCTGGTCGTCATCGTCTGGGCGGTTAGCGGGCCGGTCTTTGGTTTCTCGGACACCTGGCAACTGGTGATCAACACCGGCACGACCATCATTACATTCCTGATGGTGTTCCTCATCCAGAACACCCAGAACCGTGACGGCGCGGCGATCCAGGCCAAGCTCGACGAATTGATCCGGGTCAGCGAGGGCCACAACAACTTTATCGGCATCGAACACCTGACCGAATCCGAGGTCGAGGAGATCCGCGCCAAATGCGAGCGAGCCGCTAAGCGGCACGACGAGAAGATCGCAACCACGGCGGCAAAGAAGGCGGTTGCCCAGAAGCGAGGCGCGAAAAAGAGCGCGGCTTGAAGCTCAGCCTTTCATGAACGCCGCGAATGCGTCCTTGTGGTCGGGATGCCAGCGCGACAGGGCAGGACGGTTTTCGATAATGTCGCCGATTGCCCAGGCCATGCGCTTTTCGTCCAGCGGCCGCGCCGCCTCATTGTCCGGGCACAGGATGTAGAAGTCGCGCCTGACCAGCGATTCCAGCATGAAATCGACGACCTGTTCACCCGTCCAGGCGCCAGCGGGCTTTTCCGTCGCGCCTTCGGTGAGGCCGGTATAGGTGAAGCCGGGGATGAGCAGATGCGCCGACAGGCGGCCGCCGGGCTCGTTCCTTAGCGCGTGCGCCAGGCCTTCGGTAAAGGTCTTCACGCCAGCCTTGGAAACATTGTAGGCGAGGTTGCCGGGCGGCGTGGTGATGCCTTGCTTGGAGCCGGTGTTGACGATCAGGCCCGGCTTGGCCGCCGCCAGCATGCGCGGCGCGAAGGCTTCGACGCCATGCACGACGCCCCAGAAATTGATGTCGAGCAGCCGCTTCCAGCCATCGCGGTTTTCCCAGGGCTTTCCAGGATTGTCGCCGACGCCGGCATTGTTCATCAGCAGCGAGACCTCGCCAAAGGCGCCGAATGCCCGGTCGGCGAGGCGATCGACCTCATCGGCCTTCGAAACGTCCGATGCAACCGCAAGCACGGCGTCGTCGCCGGCGATGGCGGCAACGGCCCGCGAGGCATCGTCGAGGCGCGGACCAGCGATGTCGGCGAGCACGATCTTCATGCCCATCAACGCCAGCCGTTTGGCCGCCGCGAGGCCAATGCCGCTGGCGGCGCCGGTGATGACGGCGGTATTGCCTCGGCCAAGCGCTGGCAGGGCAGTCTGGATCTCGGCGTCGGGGATCATCGGCGGTGGTTTCCTTTTTTCGAATGGCGCCGAACTTAGCGCCGGAACGGGCTTGTGCAAGCCTTTGTGGGGGCTCGTCGGGTTGACCAGTCCGGTCGTGGCTGCGCATGCTGTGACGCCAAAAGGGAGATTTCCGATTGACGGATTGGGTTGCAATTCTGAAGGAGCAGACCGCCACCGGCGACCAGATGGGACGCGAGGTGCCACAGATGCTGGCCAACCCTGATATCAGCGAAGCTCAGGTGAAAACCTTGTTCTCCGCACTGGAAAAGCAAGCCGAGTTCGTCGAGAAACTGCGCATGGCGCTGGAGAAGTTCGGCCATGATTTCTCGATCATCAAGGCGGCGGAGCGGCTGGAAGAGCGCTACGCCGACCTTGCCGCTTCCGTGGCGGAGAAGCTGAAAGCGATGCGCGGTTAAGCAAGTCCAGGAAAGTGTGAGGTGGTTTTCCCTCAGGAATTGCGCCGGACAAAGAAGCTATTTTTCCAATACCCGTGCAAAGCGGGTGTCCGGCACCAGCCAAACCAGGGCGACGGCAACATAGAGCGCCACGCCGATCCACCGGTCGAGGAAGGCCAGCCCAACGGCCGCTACGTAGACGGCAAGCGAAATCCTTCCCTTGCGGTCGCGACCGATGGCCTTGGCGAATCCGGTATCCGGCCCATGCAGCCGATGCAGTGCAATCACCAGCATGCTGTAGGCGGTCGCACACATTACAAGGTCGAAACCGTAGACCGCGACCGGCACCGTGGCGAAATGGTTCTCGCCCATGAAGGCGGTCGTCACCGGCATTAGGGATAACCAGAACAGCAGATGCAGGTTCGCCCACAGCACGTGGCCGTCGACACGCTGCACGGTGTGGAACATGTTGTGCAGATTGTTCCAGTAGATGCCGACATTGATGAAGGAGAGCACGTAGCACAGGAAGATCGGCCACTGCGGCAGCAGGGCCGAAAAATCCTCGCCCTCCGGTACCTTCAGGTCCAGCACCATGATGGTGATGATGATCGCCACCACACCGTCGGTGAATGCCTCGACCCTGCCTTTGCCCATGATCACTGCCTCGGTCCGCGACGAATTGCCGAAAGATAGTAAATCGTTAGCGGATGTTGGCGCGCCGATAAACGGCGCACGAAAAAATCCTCAACTATATCAGGGGAAACCATACGCCCGGACCGGTGATCGTGGTGGTTGGCGTTGGCCACTTGTTGACTTTTCTTGGCGCTGCCTCTCCCCTTGCGATGCAGTCCCGGCCGAAGCAGTCGAACGGCCGGCGACCGAATGGAGGGACTGATGAAACTTCGATTTCTGCTTGCGATAGCGACCATTCTGGCCGCCGTCTTGGGGACGTCCGCCGCCGCCTTCGCCTACGGCGCCCATACCACGACCAGCCTCAACGTGCGCACCGGGCCTGGCGCGGGATACGCCAAGGTCGGGACGCTGCCGGCCGGCTTCAGGGTCGACGTGACCGGCTGCCAGCCTGGCTGGTGCAGGATCCATGGCGGCGGTGTCAGCGGCTGGGCCAGTTCCGGCTATCTCTCGCGGACCCATGTCGTGCATCCGCCGGTCATCATCGTGCGCCCGCCGCATCGGCCGCCGCACTGGCACCATCGGCCTCATCACCGTCCTCCGCACCACCGCCCGCCGCACAAGCCGCGTCCCGGCAAATGCAAGATCGCGCCCGGCTTTCCCTGCAAGTAGGCCCGGTTTCCTGCAAATAGACCGCTTGCATCCAATACGGCACGAAGGGATGCCGTGACTGATCGGGGCCGCTGGCCCCGATCAGCGTTTTTGGCAATGGGCCTGGTGGGGCAAGGCCCACCGTGGTGTCAGGAGCGTGGCCGTTCACCGGAACGCCTGTCGTAAGGGCGCGTTAACGTCGCGATCCCTGAAACTGGTGACGAGGTTGGCCATGGCCTTTCGCGATTTGGCGCAGACCCAGAACGAGGCCAGCGGCGTCCTCGCGATCCCGGCTGTCGCGGCGATGATCGCGGTGCTGTTTGCCGGCAGCACGGTGCTGACGCCTCTCTATATCATCTACAAGCAGCAATTCGGCTTTTCGCAGATCACTCTGACGCTGATTTACGCGGTCTATGTCGTCGGCAATCTCGGCGCCTTGCTGGTGTTCGGTGGCGTGTCGGACGTGGTCGGACGCCGGCCAGCAGCGCTGGCGGCGATGATCGTGGCCATTGTCAGCGCGCTTATCTTCCTGTTCGCCGGAAATGTCGTGTCGCTCGACGTGGCACGCATCCTGAGCGGGCTTGGTATCGGCATCGGCGCGGGGACCGGGACCGCCTGGATTGCCGAGCTTCTGCCGGCCGCCGACAAATCACGTGCCAGCATCATCACCACCAGCACCAACTTCCTCGGTCTCGGTTTCGGGTCGCTGATATCGGGACTGTTGGCTCAATACGAGCCCTGGCCGCTGCGCCTGGTCTTCATCGTCTATCTCATGGCACTCGCGGTGGTGGCGGTCCTGGTCTGGCGCACTCG
Source organism: Mesorhizobium sp. M8A.F.Ca.ET.218.01.1.1 (assembly GCF_004791165.1). Classification (GTDB taxonomy): domain Bacteria; phylum Pseudomonadota; class Alphaproteobacteria; order Rhizobiales; family Rhizobiaceae; genus Mesorhizobium. The sequence continues at coordinate 454,500 of NZ_SRUZ01000007.1, forward strand.
TGAGACCGTGGCGAAGCCGGGTGGCCTGGGGCGGATTTCGATGCGGCCGCACCTCTCCGTGCCTGAGAAGATACGCACGCGCTTCGTCGCGCCGGCGGTGACCGGTTTCGGCGCGATGGCGTTGGTCGGCTTCTATGCCGCGTTGGCGCCGAGCATCCTGGCGCAGCAGCTGCACGAGGCAAACTATGCCGTTGCCGGCGCTCTGTTCTTTGAACTGGCGATCGTCGCGGCGGCCAGCATCGTGGCGCTGATGCGTGTGCAGAGCAGCAAGGCCATGCTGGCCGCCCTGGCCTTGATGATCCCAAGCGTGCTGCTGGTGGTGGCGGCGCAGATGCTGGCCTCGATGGCACTGATGATCGTGGCGACGGCCTGCTGCGGTGTCGTGGCCGCACTTGGCTACCGAGGTGGCCTGCAGGTGGTGAACGAGATCGCGCCGCAGGATCGCCGTGCCGAAGTGGTGTCCAGCTTCTTCGTCTGCTGCTTTGTCGGCAACGCCCTGCCTGTCATCGGCATCGGCGTCGTGTCGACCTATGCCAGCCCTGTCGCGGCGAGCCTGGCCTTCGCGGTCATGATCATCGTCTTCGCGCTGGTGGCGCTTGCCTTCGGGCTCAGACAAAAACGCTGAGACAGCCGTCAACTGGCCGGCAGCCGTGCTTCACCCGTGCGGCGTTTCAGGCGTCATGTTCGCGCGCTGGCGCGGCATGCCAAGGCCGGTGTCGGGCGGTTCGCCGGCAGCCGGCCTGTTCTCGATCATGTGCAAGCTGCGCCAGCCGCCGAAGCGGTAGTAGGCCGCGGCCAGGACCAGCGAGGCGATCGAACCGGCCGGGAAACTCCACCACAGTGCTTCCTCGCCGATCACGCCGCGCATGTAATAGGCGAATCCGGTGCGCACGATGAGCACCGAGATCACCAGGATGATCAGCGGCGGCATCACGGCCCCCGTGGCGCGCACCGTGGCGAACAGCACGATGGTGATGCCGAACAGGATGAACGACCAGGACGCGACGGTGTTGATGTGGGCGGCGATATCGATGGCGGCGCTGTCACTGCTCAGGAACAGGCCCAGGATCGAGCGGTCGAAGACCCATAGCAGCGCGACGAGGGCGCCGGTCAGGACGAGGTTGAAGCCGACACCGGAGGCGGCAACGCGGCCGATCCGGTCCCAGCGGCCCGCGCCGACATTCTGCGCCGCCATGGAAGAGACCGCGGCGCCGATGGCGAGTGCCGGCATCTGGATGTAGGTCCAGAGCTGCGCGGCGATGCCGTAGGCGGCGGCGACCTGCGAACCATAGGAGTTGACGATGCCCATCACCGTCAGCGCCGCCGCCGAGATGACGATCATCTGCAAGCCCATCGGCACGCCCTTGAAGACGACGATGCGCAGCAATGCCGGATCCGGGCGCAGCAGAGCGAGATTGGCGCCGGCCAGCCGCAACGGATGCTTGCGCGCATAGAGCACGACGAGGATGGCGATGACGCTCACGGTCTGGCCGATCAGCGTCGAGGTGGCGGAACCCGCGATGCCGAGTTCGGGAAACGGGCCGATGCCGCGGATGAGCAGGGGATTGAGCACGATGTCGAGCACCACCGCCAGCGCCATGAAGATGAAGGGCGTGCGGGAATCTCCGGCACCGCGCAGCACGGTCATGACGAAGGACAGAAGGTTCATCATCGGCACGGCGACGAAGATGATGCGCAGGTAGGAGCGCGCCAGCGGCAAGGCGTCGGCCGGCGTGCCAAGCGCGCCCAGGATGGCATCGACCCAGATCCAGCCGAAGACCGCGAACACCACCGAAACGAGGAAAAAGAAAGTGGCGCTGGTGCCGACGATGCGGCGCGCCTCGGGCAGGTCGCGAGCGCCGACCGACTGCGCCACCAGGATGGTGGCCGCCATGCCGATGCCGAACACCGTGCCGAGGATCAGGAACAGAACGAGGTTGGCGTTGGAGGTCGCGGTCAGCGCCGATTCGCCGAGGAATCGGCCCACCCAGACGGCATTGACCGAGCCGTTCAGCGATTGCAGCACATTGGAGCCGAGCACCGGCAGGGCGAACAGCAGCAGCGTGCGCGGGATCGGGCCGCTGGTCAGGTCGCCGGTGCGCCGACGCGCGGGCATTTTTTCGTCCATAACTAAGGCCTATCTCTAGTCCGGTGCGCGATGATCGCAGATTCAACCTGACAGGTCGATGTAGGCGGACGGTCCAAGGCGCTCGCGCCATGATGGGACATCATCGACCTCGACAGCCGGGTCAACGGAGCCCGCCCAGGTCTTCGTGCGGCCCAACCTGTCGGCCGCCGGCAAGATCATGGCCGTGTCGAGCAGGACGGCCAAGCCGATCGATGCGGGCGTGCCGAAGGACGCCGCGTTCTTGAAGTAACTGCCTTCACGACCTGCTCAGGCGGACGCGCCAGGCGCGCCCGCTTGTGCGGTGATCGTTACTTCTTGCCGAGACCCGGCAGCGTCACCCGATAGACCAGGAACATGGTGTCGACATCGGCGCCGTCATCGGCCTTGTAGGGGGCGCCGACCTGGAAGCCGTCCTGGGCGAGGAAGTCATTGTCGTTGCCGACGAACAGGAAATAGTCGTCGGGCAGCTTCGGATCGAGGACGCTGGCGACCGACATCGCTTCCCACTTTTCCGAGAGCTCATTGTGGTCCTTCGCCCCACCATTGTGCAGGCCGAAGCGGCCAAGCTCAGCGGCGTCGTTGATGTCGATGAACGGTGTTAGCTTGGCCGGCGTCACCGACGGGTCGAGCACGCCCTTGGGCGCGACCGGCTTGTCGGCGGCATCGAAAGGCCCGCCGGCGATGTCGGTCGCGCCGGACAGGTCGACGATGTTGATCTGGCGGTAGAGTGACGCGTCACCCTTCTTCAGGCCCTGGCCGTTGCCGCTGTCGCGCGCCAGCATCAGGAAGGACGTGTCCGAAAGCGCCACGATCTCGCTTTGCGCGGCGACCTTGGTCTTGCCCTTGGCATCCTTGAACACCGGCAGCGGCACGACATATTCATGCGCGAGCTTCAGATGGGCGAGGTCGGAGGCATCATAGACCAGCGCCCGGGTATTCTGCCGTGTCGAGGGCGAATCGCCGCCATCCTGCCTCGGAGCCGACTGCAGCACGGCGATCAGGAACTTGCCGTCCGGCGTCATCGCCATGCCTTCGAGGCCCTGGTTGTTCTGGCGCCCGGTTTCGGGATCCTTCGGATCAGGATCGGCGGCGCCAGGGCCGGGATTGTCGGAGGAGAAGTTCGGCGCGCCCTTGCGCATCGGCACGAGGGCCGCCGGCGGCTGGGTCGCCGACATCAGGCGGCCTTGCGCGGAGAACCTGTAGATGTTGGGGCCGTACTCGTCGGAGATGAACATCGAACCGTCGGGCAGCCGCACGATAGCCTCAGTGTCGAGGGCGAGCTTGCCGTTGGTGGCGACGGGCAGCATCGGCATGTCGCCGGCGGCCGGGCGCACATCCGACAGCGGATCGAGGCCGGTGGCATCGGCGCCCTTGTCGTCGGTGAGAAGCATGGTTTCGGCAAGCGTCGCCTTGACGCCCGTCTGCTCCTGGCCGGCGGCGGGAGCAGCGCCCGGCGCGAGAGGCGTGAACTCGATGCCGATGGTGTTGAGGCGCGGCCGGTAGTCGGTGGTGCCGGCGACATTGTAGCCACGGTCGGGCAGGAGCCAGAGCGATCCCTTGTAGGTGCCCGCATCATGTGTCCAGCCGGATGTGTCGATCGCCATGCCGGAGCCCGAGCCGAAGGTCTCGCCGAACTTGCCGCGCTGGTCGGCCGGGATGCGACCGACGCCGACCAGGCCCTTGTTGATGTAGGCCACGCCGTCGGCAAGCGCCGGGGTGAGAGCGGTGAAAAAGGCCAGGGCGACGCCGAGCGAGGCGGTTCGGGACAGATGTTTCATGGACAATCCTCTTTGTGACGAAGCATGCCGGAGCGGCCGAAGGACAAACGGAAAGAGGTGCCGCATCGATGATGCCGCGCGCGCCTCCCCGAAAGCGATCTAAGGCGTCAACATGATGCTTGCGTGACAGCGCGCCATGCCGACCAGCAGCGGTCTCCAAGTGCCGATGAAACGCTGGACGGCATGAGATTGCTGATGGCCCATCTGCCGCATTCAACGTACTAGACACTTATGTACAGTGCATATAGAGTGCTGGCTCTGACAGACCGGGAGGAAGTCTTGAAGTCGCACTACCGCGCAGTTGTCATTGGGGGTGGCGTGGTGGGCGCCTCGGTGCTCTACCACCTGACGCGGTTCGGCTGGAGCGATGTGGCGCTGATCGAGCGCGCCGAACTGACCGCCGGCTCGACCTGGCACGCGGCGGCCGGTTTCCATGCGCTCAACGCCGATCCCAATGTCGCTGCGCTGCAGGACTACACCATCAACCTCTACCGCGAGATCGAGGCCGAATCCGGCTGGGATATCGGGCTGCACATGACCGGCGGCGTCAACATCGCCAGTGATCCGGCGCGCTGGGAGTGGCTGAAATCGGCCTGGGCGGTGTTCCAGTCGGTCGGCATCGAGACGGCCCGGCTGGTTACGCCCGACGAGATCAAGGCGATCTGCCCGATCGTCGACGTCACCGGCGTGCTCGGCGGCCTTCATGACTCCAACGAAGGCCATCTCGATCCATACGGCACGACGCACGCCTATGCCGGCGCCGCCAAGAAGCGTGGCGCCGATGTCATCCTGCGCAACCGCGTGGTCGAGCTGAAGGCGCGCGCCGACGGCCAGTGGGATGTCGTCACCGAGCAGGGCACCATCGTTGCCGAGCATGTCGTCAACGTCGGCGGGTTATGGGCCAAGCAGCTCGGCCGCATGGCTGGCGTCGACCTGCCGGTGACACCGATGGAGCACCATTATTTCGTCACCGAGGACATTCCCGAGATCGCGGCGCTGGACAGCGAAATCGGCCTCGCCGTCGATCTCGACGGCTTCTCCTACCTGCGCCAGGAGCGCAAGGGCGTGCTGCTCGGTGTTTACGAGCAGAACCCGAAGCACTGGAACATGGACGGCGCGCCGTGGGACTATGGCATCGAGCTGATCCCGGAAGACATCGACCGCATCAGCCCGGAACTCGCCAAGACGCATGAACGCTTTCCCTGCCTGGCGACGGCCGGCATCCGCAAATGGGTCAACGGCGCCTTCACCTTCACCCCCGACGGCAATCCGATCGTCGGTCCGGTGCGCGGCTTGAAAAATTACTGGGTCGCCTGCGGCGTCATGGCCGGCTTCAGCCAGGGCGGCGGCGTCGGCAAGTCGCTGGCCGAGTGGATGATTTACGGCGAGCCGCAGGCCGACATCTTCGGCATGGACATCGCCCGCTACGGCGCCTTCGCCGCCAACCGCGAATATCTCAGGCAGACGACACGCCAGTTCTATTCACGCCGCTTCGTCATGACCTTTCCCAATGAGCGATTGCCGGCGGGCCGGCCTTTGAAGCGCCCGGGCGCCTATGACGGCATGGCTGCTGCCGGCTGCGAATGGACGGCCTCCTGGGGGCTGGAAATCCCGGCCTATTTCGCGCCGATGGGTTTTTGCGAGAACACGACGCTCAAGCGCTCCAACGCCTTCGACATCGTCGGCGACGAAGCGCTGCAGGTGCGCCGTGCCGCCGGCCTCATCGATATCTCGGCCTATTCGCGCTACGCGATTTCAGGGCCGGGCGCCGAGGCGTGGCTCGACCGGCTGCTCGCCTGCCGGCTGCCGAAAGCCGGCCAGGCGCGGCTGGCGCCCATGCTCGGGCCGGACGGGCGGTTGAAGGGCGATCTGACCGTCATCAACTGGGGCGGCGGCGACTATTGGCTGACGGGCTCCTATTATCTCCGGGAGTTCCACCTGCGCTGGTTCGAGAGACAGGCGCGAGAGGGCGTCACGGTCACCGACATTTCGGATGCCATGAGCGGCTTCCTGCTGACCGGACCGAATGCGCGCAAGATCCTGGAACGAACGACGCATCAGGACGTGTCGGGCAAGGCGCTGCCGTTCATGGCCTGCGGCGCGTTCGATGTCGGCATGGTGCACACGCGGGTTGCCCGTCTCTCCATCGCCGGCGAACTCGGCTTCGAGATCAGCTGCCCCATGACCATGCACGCCACATTGCGCGAAACGCTGCTTGCCGCCGGCGAGGACCTCGGCCTGGCCGAGATCGGCTATTACGCGCTCAATGCGCTCAGGCTGGAGAAGAGCTTCGGCATCTGGTCGCGCGAATTCACGCAGGGCTACACGCCCGGCCAGACCGGGCTCGATCGTTTCATCGCCTTCGACAAGGGCGATTTCGTCGGCCGCGACGCGGCGCTGAAGGAACGAGACGCCGGCGCCGCGCAGCGGATCGTGACGCTGGAGATCGACGCCGTCGATGCCGATGCCAGCGGCTTCGAGCCGGTCTGGCATGGCGGCCGGCGCGTCGGCTTCGTCACCTCGGGCGGATTCGGCTACACGATCGGCAAGAGCGTCGCGCTGGCGTTGGTGGACGACGATTTCGCCGGGGAGGGGACGGCGCTTTCGGTACACATTGTCGGCGTCGAACGGCCTGCGCGCGTCATCTCTGCCTCGCCCTATGATCCCCAGGGCAAGGCGATGCGGCAATGAGGAGGAACTTCCGATGATCGATGAGGCGGCACGAGACAGCAGGCGCGAACGCCGGCGCGGACGCACCGGCGAGGCGGGCAGCGAATCCAGCCGCAAGCCCAATTACCGGTCGCTGAAGAACCCGTTCCTGCTGCAGCCGATCTTTTCCGACGACCAGGTGGCGTCGATCCACGACACGGCGCTGCGGGTGCTGGAAGAGCTCGGCATCAAGGTGCTGCTGCCGCAGGCTCGCGAAGTGCTCGCCCGCGCCGGCGCGCTGGTCGATCTGGACACCGACATGGTGCGCATCGGCCGCGACATGGTGATGGCAGCCTTGGCCTCGGCGCCGCGATCGATCCACGCCAATGCAGGCGCGCGTGCTCGCGATTTGTCGCTCGAACTGGGTTCCATGACATTCCTGGCGGGCTCCGGCGCGCCCAACGTCACCGATCTCGACCGCGGCCGGCGGCCCGGAACGCTGGTCGCCTTCGAAGAACTCATCAAGCTGGTGCAGCATTTCGATGTCTTGCACATGCTGGGGCCGTGCATCGAGCCGCAGGACATCGACAATCGTTTTCGCCACTATGCCGTCAACCGGGCGCAACTGACCTTGTCGGACAAGTTCCCATTCGTGTTCGCGCGCGGCACGCCGCAGGTCGATGACAGTTTCGAGATGATCAGGCTGGCCCGCGGGCTGTCCGAAGACGAGTTCCGCTCCGGCGCGCATTGCTACACCGTCATCAACACAAACTCGCCGCGCCAGCTCGACATTCCCATGGCGCAAGGCATCATCGATTTCGCCAAGGCGGGGCAGGTGCTGATCATCACGCCGTTCTGCCTGGCCGGGGCGATGGCGCCGATCACGGTGGCCGGCGCCCTGACCCTGCAGCATGCCGAAGCACTGGCTGGGCTGACGCTGGCGCAGATCGTGCGGCCGGGCGCGCCGGTGGTCTACGGTTCCTTCTCCTCCAATGTCGACATGAAATCGGGCGCACCGGCGTTCGGCACGCCGGAGCACGTCAAAGCCACACTGGGTGCGGGCCAGCTGGCACGCTTCACCGGTCTGCCATGGCGCTCCGGTGGCGGCAGCGCGGCCAACATCTCGGACGCGCAGGCGGCGCACGAGACGCAGTTCGCGCTATGGGGCTCGGTGCTGTCGGGCGCCACCGTCTGCATCCATGCGGCCGGCTGGCTGGAAGGAGGCTTGAGCGTTTCGCTGGAAAAGCTGGTGACCGATATCGAGGCGCTGCAGACGGTGGCGGAACTCTGTGCCGCGACGCCCGGCGACGACGACGCGATAGGCTTCGAGGCGATCGCCGAAGTGCAGCCGGGCGGCCACTTTTTCTCGGCCGGCCATACGATGGCGCGCTACCGCACCGCCTTCTACGAACCGCTGGTGGCCGACTGGTCGAATTTCGGCAACTGGACGCAAAGCGGCTCGAAGACCGCCACCGAACGCGCCACCGGCATCTGGAAACGCATCCTGGCCGATTTCGAGCCGCCCGCTTCGGCCGCCGCCACTTCAGGTGTGCTCGACGCATTCATCGCCCGGCGCACCGAAGAGGGTGGAGCGGCACCGGTTTCCTGAAGGCCGGCAAATGCGCACCAAGACGTCTGAAGCTGGCTCAATTCAAGCAGCCATTGGCAATCCGCGCGTCTCGTGCAGAAATGAGCGGCATGCGCGAAGCTTTGATCGCAACGGTGATCTTCCTGTGCCTGGCGGGGGCAGCTTTCGCCGCCATGGCGGTCTGGCCCAGGATGCCGGTCAGGCATCGCGACGACGATACGAATGCCGTGGTCCGGCTCGCGGCCAACCTGTTCGGAGTGATGACCTCGCTGATGCTTGGGCTGATGATCAACTCGGCCAAGAACACCTTCGAGTCGATCGATCACAATGTGCATGCCTATGCGACGGAGCTGATCCTACTCGACAGGACCCTGCGCCAGTACGGACCGCAAACCGACACGGTGCGCCAGCCGCTGGTCGCCTATGTGCAGAGGGTGGTGGCCGACGCCATGCAGAGCGACGAAAGGCCTGCCGCCGGCAACGAGCTGTCCGAACATCTGTTGACGGAGATCGGCACACGGCTGAGCGCGCTGCCGCCGGCCGACGCGGCGCGCGCCTCCGTCTTGCAGGACGCCCGTCAGCGGCTGCAGAAAGTGCTGGAACTGCGCTGGGTGCTGATCGAGCAGTCGGAGGGCACGATCCCCTGGCCGCTGATCGTCATGCTGGTTACGTGGCTGGCGCTGATCTTCGCCAGTTTCGGGTTCAGGGCGCCGAGGAATGCGATCACTGCCGCGACCTTCATGGTCTCGGCCGCGCTGATTGCCGGGGCGATCTACCTGATCCTGGACATGGATGTGGCGTTCTCCGGCCCGATCCAGATTTCGTCGGCGCCGCTGGAGCGGGCCTTGGCGGAATTGCAGCGATGATGCGGAACCGGCGGCATTCCCCAGACATTCATGGGGATGGCCAATGGAGGACGACATGGGTTTCGACCAGTATCACGAACCGCCTGAAGAACTGTCGCAGCAAGTGCGCACCTTCGCCCGCATGATCGCCTCGCTGATCGAGGAGGCGGAAGCGATCGGCTGGTACGAACAGCGCATGTCGGTGGAGAAAAACCCGCAGGCCAAGGCGATCATGAAGAACGCGCAGAGCGAGGAGTTCAAGCATTTCGGCATGGACCTCGAATTCCTGCTGCGCCAGAAGGCGGACTGGCGCGCGGAACTGAAGGAAATCCTGTTTACGACAGGGGATATCGTGAAGGTCGGTGAGCGGGGCGAGAAGAAGGTGGATTGAGCGACGTCGCCGGCTTCTTGTCAAAGCCACGCCTCACCTCACACCGCCGCGACAAACCCGTCCAGCACGCGTTTCTGGCCGGCCTTGTCGAAGTCGATGGTCAGCTTGTTGCCTTCGATGGCCGCGATGTTGCCGTTGCCGAATTTCTGGTGGAAGACGCGGTCGCCGACGCTGAAGGCCGACGGCGTGTCGGAGACGGATTTGGCGACCAGTTCGCCGTCGATGGTGCGGCCCTTTACGCTGGTGCGGCCGGCGCCGTAGCCGGAGTCTGTTTCGCCATAGCCGATGCGTTCGATCTGATGGCCCGAGCGCGTGCCCCAGTTGCGATCGGTCGCCTCGGTGCGGTTGGCCTGCGCGCGCTGCCAGCCCGGTGTCGAATAGGTGTTGGAGAAGGCACCGGATTTTTCCGCGCCACCCGAATTGCCGCCGATATTGTCGAAGCGCGAGGCGCCATACGGGTTCTGTCTTCCTGCCCCTTGGCTGCCGCCACGGCCGGACGCGAACGAGCCGCCGCCATAGGGATTGCCGTAGCCGCCGTAGGAATTGCCGGCTTCGGCGACCTCGACATGGGCTTCCGGCAGTTCCTCGAGGAAGCGCGACGGAATGGTCGATTGCCAGAGGCCGTGGATGAGGCGGTTGGAGACGAACCAGATATGCAGGTTCTTCTTGGCCCGCGTCAGGCCGACATAGGCGAGGCGGCGCTCTTCTTCGAGCCCCGAACGGCCGCCTTCGTCCAGCGCGCGCTGATGGGGAAAGAGGCCTTCCTCCCAGCCGGGCAGGAAAACGGTCTCGAATTCGAGGCCCTTGGCCGAGTGCAGCGTCATGATGGAAACGGCATCGAGCCCGGCATTCTGCTCGGCATCCATGACCAGCGCGACATGTTCGAGGAAGGAGCGCAGCGACTCGTACTCCTCCATGGAGCGGATCAGTTCCTTCAGGTTCTCCAGCCGGCCGGGGGCTTCCGCCGAACGGTCGTTCTTCCACATGTCGGTGTAGCCGCTCTCTTCGAGAATGGTCTCGGCGAGCTCGGTGTGCGGCGTGGTTTCCAGCGCCTTCTGCCAGCGTTCGAAATTGGCCGCGACCTCGCGCAGCGCGGCGCGCGGTTTCGGCTTCAGCTCGTCGCTTTCGGCGAGCGTGCCCGCCGCCTCCAGCATTGGGATGCGCATGCCGCGCGCCGTGTCGTGGATCTGCCGGATGGTCGCTTCGCCCAGGCCGCGCTTGGGCACATTGACGATGCGCTCGAAGGCGAGGTCGTCGGTGCCGTTGGCGACGACGCGGAAGAAGGCCAGTGCGTCGCGGATTTCCATGCGCTCGTAAAAACGCGGGCCGCCGATGACGCGGTAGTTCAGGCCGAGCGTGATGAAGCGGTCCTCGAAGGCGCGCATCTGGAAGGATGCGCGGACGAGGATCGCCATGTCGTTCAAATTGTGCTTCTGGCGCTGGTAGGCCTCGATGGTCTCGCCGATGGCGCGGGCTTCCTCCTCCGAATCCCAGGCGGCGTGGACGTTGACCTTGCCATCCTCGGGATCGTTGCGGTCGGTGAACAGCGTCTTGCCGAAACGGCCCTCATTGTAAGCGATGAGATGGGAAGCGGCGCCCAATATGTGTGCGGTCGAGCGGTAGTTGCGTTCCAGCCGGATGATGGTGGCGCCGGGAAAATCCTTGTCGAAACGCAGGATGTTGTCGACCTCCGCGCCGCGCCAGCCATAGATCGACTGGTCGTCGTCGCCGACGCAGCAGATGTTAACGGTGGCCCTGTCGCGCGAGGCGCCCCCCTCTGTCCTGCCGGACATCTCCCCCTCAAGGGGGGAGATCGGCTTGCCTTCCGGTCGCTGCGCGAGCAGCCGCAGCCACATGTATTGGGCGGTGTTGGTGTCCTGGTACTCGTCGACCAGGATGTATTTGAAGCGCCGGTGATAGTCCTTCAGCACATCGGGATTGGCGCGGAAGATGCGGATCGGGTGGCAGAGCAGGTCGCCGAAATCGCAGGCGTTGAGCGTCTGCAGACGCTCCTGATAGGCCTTGTAAAGCTCGCGGCCCTTGCCGTTGGCGAAGCTGCGCGCATCGCCCTCGGCGATGTCGGCCGGACCCTGGCCCTTGTTCTTCCAGCCGTCGATCATCTGGGCGAACTGTTTTGCGGGCCAGCGCTTGTCGTCCAGGCCCTCGGCCTGGATCAGCTGCTTGATCAGCCGCACGACGTCGTCGGTGTCGAGGATGGTGAAGTCGGATCTCAGGCCGGCAAGCTCGGCATGGCGGCGCAGCAACTTCACGCCGATCGAGTGGAAGGTGCCGAGCCATGGCATGCCCTCGACATTGCCTTCGCCGATCAGGATGCCGATGCGCTGCTTCATCTCGCGCGCGGCCTTGTTGGTGAAGGTCACTGCCAGGATCTGCGAGGGGAATGCCCTGCCGGTGGCGAGGATGTGGGCGATGCGGGTGGTCAAGACGCGGGTCTTGCCGGTGCCGGCGCCGGCCAGCACCAGAACCGGGCCTTCGGTGGTCTCCACCGCCAGCCGCTGCTCGGGGTTCAGCCCCTTCAGATAGTCCGGCGCATTGTTCTGGCCGCCGCGGGCGGCCATGGCGCGCGCGGCAATGCCCGACGGGGCCGTGGGCCGCGCATTGGGTTCGTCGAAAAAGGGCATGTCTTCGGAAAAGCCGGACATCTCCCCCGAATGTAGTGATTCGGGAGGGAAAGACCAGAACTGTCTACGTTTTGTTCCGGTAAAGTGCTTGATACGGGCCACTCCAGCGATATGGCGGCCGGCGTTGTGAACAACCGCAGGGGGACAAGGTTGCCGCCGCGGACCCTTGACCTGCGCTTGACAGGCGCGGCGGTCGGGAGAAAGTTGCGTACGGGGCAGCACGCAATGCCGGGTTGCCCAAGGCCGCCTCCATGCGCGCAACAGTCGAAGGAGTATCATCTTGGCTGTCACCATCACCTCCCTCGTCCTCTTCCTCATCAGCCTGGCGCTTGGCGCCGGCGGCATCTGGTTGGCTTCGCTGGGCGGCAGTTGGTACTACATCATCGTCGCTCTCGCCTTCCTGGTCGCCGCCTGGCTGCTCTACCGACGCCGTTCCACGGCGCTCTGGCTCTACGCGGCGATCGTGCTCGGCACGCTTGCCTGGGCGGTCTGGGAAACCGGCTTCGACTGGTGGGAACTCGGCCCGCGCGGCGGCGTCATCGTGCTGGTGGCGCTGTGGCTGCTGACGCCGTGGGCGCGGCGGGGCCTTGCCGGTCCGGACGGCCGCGCGCCACTGATCCTGGCCGTGCTGGCATCGCTGGCGGTGGCCGGCTATTCGATGACCACGGACCCGAAGGACATCGGCGGCGCGCTCGACACCGACAAGGTGATCCCCAACGCCAATCTCGGCGGCGACGTGCCGGCGGGCGAATGGCACTATTACGGGCGCACGCAGTTCGGCCAGCGCTATTCGCCGCTCGACCAGATCACACCGGATAATGTCGCCAATCTGCAGCCGGCCTGGACCTACCGCACCGGTGACGTGAAGGGTCCGGACGATGTCGGCGAGACCACCTACCAGGTGACGCCGCTCAAAGTGGGCGACACGCTCTATATCTGCACGCCGCACAATTTCGCTATCGCGGTCGATGCGGCGACCGGCAAGGAGAAGTGGCGCTACGATCCCAAGATCAAGCTCGACAAGGACCGGCAGCACCAGACCTGCCGTGGCGTCTCCTATTATGCCGATGCCGCGGGCGCCGCCGGCCAGCCCTGCGCGACGCGCGTCTATCTGCCGACCTCGGATGCGCGGCTGATCGCGCTCGACGCCGCCAACGGGCAGGTTTGCCCAGCCTTTGCCGAGGGCGGCACGCTCAATCTGCTGACCAACATGCCGTATCCGAAGTCCGGTTATTACTACTCGACTTCGGCGCCGCTGATCGCGGGCGGCAAGATCATCGTCGGCGGCGCGGTCAACGACAATTATTCGACGCAGGAGCCGTCCGGCGTCATCCGCGCCTATGATGCGAGCACCGGCAAGCTGCTATGGAACTGGGATTCCGGCAATCCGGACCAGACGACGCCGCTGGCGGCCGGCCAGACCTACACCGCCAACTCGCCCAACATGTGGTCAACGCCGAGCGCCGACGAGAAGCTCGGCCTGCTCTATGTGCCGCTCGGCAACCAGACGCCGGACCAACTCGGCGCCGGGCGCAGCGCCAATGTCGAGAAATTCTCCTCCTCGATCACCGCGCTCGACCTCAATACCGGGCAATTGAAATGGGTGCGGCAGACCGTGCACCATGACCTCTGGGACATGGACGTGCCGGCGCAGCCGAGCCTGGTCGACATCACCAAGGCCGATGGTTCCGTCGTGCCCGCGCTGGTCGGGCCGACCAAGCAGGGCGACCTCTATGTGCTCGACCGGCGCACAGGCGAGCCGGTGATCGCGGTGAACGAAGTGCCGGCGCCGGGCGGCGCCATCGAAGGCGATCACACATCGCCGACGCAGCCGGTTTCCGATCTTACCTTCATGCCGAAGCCGCTGACCGGCGCCGACATGTGGGGGATCACCATGTTCGACCAGCTGGCGTGCCGGATCGAATTCCAGGGCCTGCGCTATGAAGGCCGCTACACGCCGCCTTCCGTCCAGGGCTCGCTGATCTATCCCGGCAATTTCGGCACCTTCAACTGGGGCGGGGTAGCGGTCGATCCGGTGCGGCAGGTGATGTTCGGCATGCCGACCTACCTGGCGTTCAAGTCGCAGCTCATTCCGCGCGATCAGGTGCCGCCGCCGGACGAGGGGCGCGGCAGCGAGCAGGGGCTGAACCGCAATGAGGGCGCGCCCTATGCGGTGGTGATGGGACCCTTCCTGTCGCCGCTCGGCATCCCCTGCCAGGCGCCGCCCTGGGGCTATGTCGCCGGCGTTGATCTGAGGACCGGACAGATCGCCTACAAGCACCGCAACGGCACCGTCTACGACATGACGCCGCTGCCGTTGCCGCTGAAGGTCGGGGTGCCCGGCATCGGCGGGCCGATGATCACGGCCGGCGGTGTCGCCTTCCTGGGCGCCGCCGTCGACGACTATCTGCGCGCCTATGACCTGACTTCAGGCAAGCAGCTCTGGCGGGCGCGGCTGCCCGCCGGAGGGCAATCGACGCCGATGACCTATACGGTCGCGGACGGGCGCCAGTTCGTGGTCATCGTTGCCGGCGGCCACGGCTCGGTCGGCACCAAGCCTGGCGATTATGTGATGGCTTACGCGCTGCCCAAGTAAGGGGCGGGGTCCAGTTTTCGCGACGCTAGCGCCGCCCCTCATCGCCCTGCCGGGCACTTCTCCCCGTATAGTGACGGGGAGAAGTGGCTGGTGTCCGAACCGGATAGATAGGTAACAGAATGGACCGATAGCATGGGTGACAGTTTTCTTGTCCGCCGGGAGGACCGGCGATGGTTTGGCGAGAAACTGGGATCATGGACGAGCGGCTACGGTTTGTT
>NZ_SRUZ01000079.1 GCF_004791165.1 Mesorhizobium sp. M8A.F.Ca.ET.218.01.1.1
GTTATCAGGCCCTTTTCCCGCAGCGACCGGGCAGACTGCAATTCCTCAAGCTGGAGGTTCGCGGTCTTTTCCCGTTCTTTTCTGGTGGCGGCGACCATGTCAGCTTCCTTCTTCGCCCGGTCTACCGAGGCCTGGAGGTAGTAGATGTCGTCCTGATACGCGGCAAGCCTGGCGTTCAACTGCGCTTGCTCGGACGCGATGATGTCGGCAATCAGGTGTCCGCCGAACTCGACGGGAGGATCCGACGGTGCCGCGAAGGATTTGTCTTCCCGGCTTTCCGCCTGGAGTCGGGCCAGCCGGACCTTCAGGCGCTATTCTTCGATCGCCAGATTTGCGCGGGTGCTGCGCAGATCAGCTATTTGCAGGGCCGGC
>NZ_SRUZ01000080.1 GCF_004791165.1 Mesorhizobium sp. M8A.F.Ca.ET.218.01.1.1
GCCGGCCGATGCCGCGGCGACTGCGGTGAGGCCACCTTTGACGAAAGTGCGGCGGTTCAGACTGAAATCCTGGTTCCCACTCATTTTTCGCTCCTGTTGCAGATTTCTTGTTTCTTTCAGAGCGCCGCTCCCTCGGCGCGGGGTCGTCTACGGCTGTTCGTCGTGGTAGTCGCCAGGGCCGCCGTCGAGCCAGGCGTAGAGTTCCCAGAGCGTGTCGTCCGGGTCGGTGAAATAGGCGCAGCGCGCGTTCCAGACATAGTCTTCCGGCGGACCATAGAAGGGCACGCCCTTGGCGCTCAGCTCGCCATGCAGCCGGTCGATCTCGCCGGGGCTGTCGAGCCGCACCGCCACGCAGACCTTGTGCGCCTGGC
>NZ_SRUZ01000081.1 GCF_004791165.1 Mesorhizobium sp. M8A.F.Ca.ET.218.01.1.1
TCGCCGCCTTACCCAAGGTAAGTAAAATTTCACCAGGCGCTGTTAAAAGCCGCTCTCATGGATCGCAACAAGAACAACGACCTCTTTGTTCTGATGGCGGCGCTCGCTGCGCTGGCGATCTACAACATTGCCTGCGGCATCAAGACAGGCGAGATCCGCGGCTGGAAGCACTGGATCGCCGTGGCCGACGATCCGACGCGCTTCTGGAACGTCTTGGTCGCCAATTCGATCGTCCTGGTAGCCTCGATAGCCTTGCTGTGGGTGATCAATTCCCGCAAGCCGGGATGATCTGAGGCGGCCACGTCGGTGCCTTACAGCGCCCTTGTGATGCCCCCATCCACACGGATGTTCTGCCCGGTGATGTAGGCCG
>NZ_SRUZ01000082.1 GCF_004791165.1 Mesorhizobium sp. M8A.F.Ca.ET.218.01.1.1
GGATGATCACGCTCGCAGTCTGGCGCAGCGGACAGGCACCGCCCGGCCCGTTCTGGTGCGACACCTCATGATCGCGGCCGGCGCCTCCTCATCGCCATGCTCAGCATCCGTCACCATGGGCGCCGGAACGCCAACGCTTGGCCCATCGCACAAGGCTGCAAGCAGCCAGCCCGGCGATAGAAGGCACTACAGCCTGTCCGACGGCACCTGCCATCAAGATGCCGCCCCCTGTCGCAGCGTCCTTTGCCGTCATTGCATCCCGACGGCCCTTGATCATTCTGGCGAAGACTATCCCGGCCACAGATCCGGGCTACAATCCCCATAGCGCCAGTCCTGCCCGCGGCTCCGTTCAATCCGGCTTGC
>NZ_SRUZ01000083.1 GCF_004791165.1 Mesorhizobium sp. M8A.F.Ca.ET.218.01.1.1
CTTAAAAACAAGGCAATTTCGTCTAAATTTTTAAAACGGCAGTATCGTGTTTGAAAACCACGATCATCCATATGCGCAACTGCTAAAGAAACCAAAAGAGCACTCTCAGCGTATCTCATGTTCCAAAAGGTGCATGCGGGTAACATTGCAACAATGCTGCAATGCGGAAATAGAAAACCACAAGGAGAGTGTTATGGCTAGTATCGAAAAGAGATTCGCCAGCACGTTGGCGAGTGGTGCAATCATCGTTGTTCTTGCCATGCCGGCGAACGCCCAGAGCGTCGGTGTCGGCGGGCTTGGCGGCGTGTCCGTGGGCGGCAACAGCGCCGATGCCAATGCGGGCGGTCCAAATGGGGCTGACG
>NZ_SRUZ01000084.1 GCF_004791165.1 Mesorhizobium sp. M8A.F.Ca.ET.218.01.1.1
GCGCAAGCCAGCGGAAGCGCAGGGCGCGCTGGGCCGCGGCCAATGACACCATTGAAGCTCCCTGGAAAAGAAACACGATGCAGATCGCGCGCACGACCGGAACCAGATCGGCGAGCCGAAGGAGCCCGGCGATGGCGGGTGCCATTGCCCAGATGAGGGCGGAAACGGCGAGTCCAAGCAGAAGCGACAAGGTGAATCCGACCCGAAGATGCCGCTCCTCAAGCACAGGTCGCTGCACGATCGCGGGGCTAATGCCTAGTCCATGGAAGATGGTTGAAAACCTGATGATGATCAGGGCTGCGGAGTAAAGGCCGAACTCGGTAGGCGAGAGCAGCCGGGCCAGGACGAGGAGGGCGACAAGC
>NZ_SRUZ01000085.1 GCF_004791165.1 Mesorhizobium sp. M8A.F.Ca.ET.218.01.1.1
GGCAACGCCCGTCGACGCCGTCGACGACCGCATAGGCAGTGCCCTTGAGTTCGTCATCCAGTCCGCGCTCGATCAGACGGCCGATAATCTTCTCATCGACGCTCTCGGCGGCCAGCACATAGCTGGCGCTCGCGCGTTCAATGTCGCGGGCCGAGAGGGCGCGATGCATGCGTCTGATGATATCGCCGCGCTCACCCATTTCGCGCAGCGTGGCCTCGGCTCTGTCGCTGACGATCCATTGGCCAGGCCCGATCTGATCGGCGAGGCCGAGCGTTTCCAGTTTGCGCAACCGACCCAGCTTAAGCGCTGTGAATTCATCAGGCAGGCGATCGGCGTGCGGCGCGAGATCGATGAGGCCGG
>NZ_SRUZ01000086.1 GCF_004791165.1 Mesorhizobium sp. M8A.F.Ca.ET.218.01.1.1
TGCAAGCCGGAGATCACGCCGTCGCGGCCGAAGGCCGTCGAGAACCACGGGATGCCGGCATAGGGATAGGGACCGGTCGCGAGCTCCGTGGTGAGCAGTGCGACATCGGCGCGGGCACGCTCGACCCAGTCGTTGAAGACACGGCCGGAACTGCGCACCGTGGCGCCATGCCGGCGCTTGGCGCGCATGCCGAAACGCGCGCGCGCAGCGGCGGCGCGGAAGCGGTCGCGCCCGGGCGTGTCGGCGATCTCGGGACCGACCTCGACATAGAGCACCTTGCTGCTGCGCTTGGTGACCGCGATCAGGAAGTCGGCGCGATTGTTGTGCAACTGGTCGGGAGCTTGCGAGAAGGAGACGG
>NZ_SRUZ01000087.1 GCF_004791165.1 Mesorhizobium sp. M8A.F.Ca.ET.218.01.1.1
CCATTCCGGCGCTGGCATCCAACAACCCCCGCTGGAGCGCCGCGAGTGGTGAGCCTGCGCCTGCCGAGGCAGAGGCTCTGCCAGCCTCGTCCGCTCAAGCCCGCGAGAAGCCGGCAACGCAGGACGACAAGCCAACCGCTGGGCCAAGGAAGTGGCGGTCGGCATGGACAAGCTCAAATTCATGACCGACAAGGACGGCAAGAAATATCTCTACACCAACTTCACCAAGGAGCAGCTGCAGGCGCAGACGGCCTATGACAAGGGCACCTATGCCACGAACCGCGACCAGCAGCGGATGATTCTGAAATAGGGAACAGGGCAGTAGGGCAGTAGGGC
>NZ_SRUZ01000088.1 GCF_004791165.1 Mesorhizobium sp. M8A.F.Ca.ET.218.01.1.1
CATCGCATGGGCACGGCGGCGCTCCTCCCGGATCGCCGGGGCAGGGCTTTTGCTCTACGCTACGTAGCAGGTGAACATACTGGCTGCCGGCGAGGACAAGGCACGCGCCATGGGCGGCGACGTATCCCGCGTGCGCCTGCTGCTGATCGTGGCCGCGATGTTGATGACTGCTGCGCGCGTCAGCGTTACGGCATCGTTGGCTGCGTGGGCCACTGATTTCTAGACTAGCCGTGCACATGGTTGTCTCCGCAGTGCTGCCCGTGTCGGCGCTGATCGGCGGCGGTTTGCTGCTCGGCATTGGCAATCTCGCGCGCCCTGCCTGACACGATAGAGATTCAACTCGGCATCCCACCTGGC
>NZ_SRUZ01000008.1:0-63297 GCF_004791165.1 Mesorhizobium sp. M8A.F.Ca.ET.218.01.1.1
GACGTATGAAGCTCGTCCGCCGCAGCGCCGCGCCAACCAAACCGCTTGGCGCTGCGGCGGATGCATAGGGGGAGAACTGTTACCTATGTATCCGGTTCAATCTGTTACCCATCTATCGGCTGGACACTGGACGCAACCGCGGCGCCTTCTTGCATCATTGGGGATTAGCGAAATCGGCGATGACAGCGCCCCTCTCCCCGTCACTATACGGGGAGAGGATGCCGGCAGGCAGGTGAGGGGCAGCGCCAGCCATGGTCAGCAAAGCGTCGCAATGCAGGACGTTTTTCTGCCTTCGACCGGGCGGCCGGCGTCGCCGTCTTAGCCGAGCCCCAGATGGCTCTTCAGGCTGGGCACCGAGCCGAGCACCTGGTTGGTCAAATCGGGGCCGGCGGCTGCCTCGGCCTGCTGGACCAGCGTCTCGCCTGCCTTCTGGATCTGCGCCATGTCGAGGCCGGATGCCTTGAGCGCGGCGAGGCCGTTGACCAGCGCGCCGGCTTTCTCGCCGAGAACGCCGCCAAGCGCGCCTTGCAGCGAGGACAGGAAGCCGCCGCCGCCGGCCGGGGCGGCCATGACGTCGTATTTCTGCGCCAGCGCATCGGCGCCCGGAATCTTGGCGAAGAAGAAGGAGGCGCTGGTGCCTTCCGCCTCATGCTCGAGGACCGAGAAAATGGTGCCGACGACCTTTTCGGTCGTAGCCTGGTCGAGACCGGCCTTCTGCGAGACGGTGTTCACGATGTCCTGGACGTCCATGACTTCACCTCAACCTTGGGTTTTCGTGTTTGCCGGATGGCGCTGGCGGCTGCGTACCTTGACCATGGACTTGCGACTCGCCGCAACAACGGCCGCGCGCATCGCCAGAACGGCGGCCGCAACCATGAAAGCTGTTGCGAGCATCGGCGAGGTCGTGGTCATCGGCATTGTTCCTTCCAGATCGGGCCTAGAGCGGTTCAGAGTTTGATAGAACCTCTGCCCCACTCTAACTTCTTGTTTTACGCAATTCCGGACGGAAAACCGCTACGCACTTTTCCTGGAATTGCTCTACCGTGACCGCCAAAAGCGGCCGGCCAGCCAGTTTCCCCCACTATTGTGGCAGCGCCATCAAGATTATTCACCGATGACAAAAACGTGATGATCTTCAGCGGCCTGGCTGGCGGTCTTGGAGGCGGCGAGGTGTCACCGTCCAGTGGACGATGACAGGCTCGCCCCTATCTTGCGGACGGCAAGGAAACCGAAGTCAAGACACCGAGATCGAGGAAGCCCATGACCGACGTCACCACCAAGCCCGTCATCACCCAGGCGATGATCGACGCCTATGACGAATACACCCATCTGACGCTCGATCGCCGTCGCTTCATGGAGCAACTGACCAGGCTTGCTGGATCGGGTGCCGCGGCCGCCGCGATCGCGCCGATGCTGGCGGCGAACTCCGCCCAGGCGGCGATTGTCGCCGAAAACGATGTCCGCGTGAAAGGCGAGGACATCACCTATCCCGGCAGCGGCGGCGAGATGAAGGGCTATCTGGTCAAGCCGGCGAACCAGGCCGGCAAGCTCGGCACCGTCATCGTCATTCATGAAAACAGGGGGCTCAACCCGCATATCCGCGACGTCGCCCGGCGTGTGGCGCTGGAAGGGTTCGTGGCGCTCGCGCCCGATTTCCTGTCGCCGCTCGGCGGTACGCCCGCCGATGAGGACAAGGCGCGCGACATGTTCGGGAAACTCGACCCGGCGCAGACCGTGGCCAACGGCGTGGCGACGGTCGCCTTTCTCAAGGCCGACAAGGACGGCAACGGCAAGGTCGGCGCCATCGGCTTCTGCTGGGGCGGCGGCACGGCCAACATGCTGGCCGTCAATGCGCCCGACCTCGCCGCCAGCGTCGCCTATTACGGCATGCAGCCGAACGCCGCCGACGCGTCTAAGATCAAGGCTGCGCTGCTGCTGCATTATGCCGGCCTCGACCAGCGCACCAATGCCGGGATCGATGCCTTCAAGAAGGAGCTCGACGCCGCGCATGTCGAATACACGGTCTATGTCTATGAAGGCGCCAACCATGCCTTCAACAACGACACCTCGGCGGCGCGCTACGACAAGAAGGCGGCCGATCTCGCCTGGGGCAGGACCGTCGCTTTCCTCAAGCAGAAGCTGGCTTGATCGTCGTCACCTTCCCGGCGCCCAGACCGTCTCGAAAGCCGGCGACAAGGTGAAGCCCGCCGGACGCTCCGATGTCGGCGGCGGGCGCCGTACGCCTTCCTGCAAATAGCGCAGGGCCGAAGTCACCCCGTGGACCGTGTAGGGCTTGGCAATGACCCCGATCGCGCCGGCGAAATGGTCGGGAATGCGCTTCGGGTTGGCGGTCATGAAAACGACCATGGAGTTCTTCCTGTCGTCGATATATTCGGCGACATCGATGCCGGTCGGGCCGTCGGTGAGGTGGATGTCGACAAAGGCGATGTCGGCCCGCGTCGAATCAACCACCTCCCTTGCTTCGGCCAGGGATGTCGCCCAGCCCACCACACTGTGGCCGGCGTCCTGGACAAGGCTTTCCAGCTCCATGGCCAGCAAGGCCTCATCCTCCACGATCAGGACCTTGAGAGGCTCATTCATGACAGGTTCCCTTTGTGCTGTGGTCCGTTGGGCATCGAAATGACAACGCGAGTGCCGGGACCGGCATCGCGCCACTCGATGTCGGCGCGCAATTGGCGTGCAAGCGACTTGATCAGCCGCATGCCGAAGGAGGCGTCCCCATTGGCGTCCGCCATGCCGACGCCGTCGTCCGAGACCTCGATGTTCAAATGGCCGTCTGGCTGGCTCATCTTGATGCCGATGCTGCCCGATCTCGTGCCATCCGGCCCTTCCTTGAAGGCATGCTTGAGTGCGTTGGTGAGGAGCTCGTTCACCATCAATGCCACCGGCGTTGCCTTCTCGGCTGGGATGATGATGGACTCGAGATCGAGTTTCGGATTGATTTCCGAGCGTCCCGAAGCCGTGAGCAGCTCGGAGACGAGATCCCTGGCAAAATCCGAGACATCGAACTTGCTGACGTCCTTGGATTGGTAGAGCCGGCGGTGCACGGTGCTGAGCGCCTCTATGCGTTCCAGCATCGTGCCCAGCGAGCGCTTCAAATTCTCGTCACTGGCGGCCCGGCTCTGCATGAGGATGAGCGAGGAGATCATCTGCAGGTTGTTCTTCACGCGATGATCGACCTCGTGCAGCAGCGTGGTCTGCGCCTCGAGCGCCGCCTCGAGTTCCGCAGTACGTTCCCTCACGGCTTTCTCGAAGCGATCCTTGTCCGCGGTGATGCGATGTTCCGAACGCTTGCGGTCTGAAACATCGAGCTGGGAAGCAAAGAAGAATTGCAATTCGCCTTTGTCGTTGGAGACAGGGCTTATGTAGAGCGCGTTCCAGAAGCTCGAACCATCCTTGCGGTAGTTCAGGATATCGACGCTAAGATCGGTCTCGTTCTCGATCGCGGCGCGTATCTCTGCGATGGCGGCCTTGTCGCTCTTGGGGCCCTGCAGGAAGCGGCAGTTCTTGCCGATAACTTCATGGCGCTCGTATCCCGTCAGGCGCAGGAAGGCGTCGTTTGCAAAGACGATCGGATTATCCTGCCGGCGCGGATCGGTAATGATCATAGACATCCGCGTGGCACGGATGGCCGCCGCGAAGGGGTCGCCCTTGCCTTGCTCGACATGAAGGTCGTCGGTCATGTGCCATGCGTCGGCGGGTTCCCTGGTCTTTTTCCAGTCCATCGCGTCGCTCCAAGCCATTTTTCGTGGGAGACAACGGCTCAAAGTCGGATTTGGTTCAATCTCGAACGGCCTGTCGCAGTTCGACGCAGGTGGGAACCAACGGATGCTTTTTGCAACCGACTGGGAGGAAAGGGATTTCTCGACTAGCCGGCGGAGGCCGGCTTGTGGAAGGCGACGCCGGCCACCACCAGGGCGATGCCGATGCAGTCGGCCGGACCGGGGATCTGACGCAGCACCACGACTCCGATCAGTGTCGCGGTGACCGGCAGCAGGGACAGCATCAGCGCGAAACTCGAGCGCGGCAACCGCGCCATGGCGAGCTGGTCGCAGGCATAGGGTATGACCGAGGAACAGATGCCGACGCCGACGGCGGCAATGAGCAGCGGCGGCGAGAAGAAGGCGGGCAGCGCGTCGGTGAAGCCGATCGGCAGCACGACGACCAAAGCGACCGCCATGGCGGCACCCAGGCCGGCGATGCCGTCGGCGGCGCCGGTGCGGGCGACGCGGTGGCCAAGCATGATGTAGCCGACAAAGAGCGCGCCGTTGAGGAAGGCCCAGGACAGCCCGATCGGGTCGCTTGACCATCTGACGTCGGTCAACAGCAAGGTGCCGGTGACGGCTATGGCAAGAGCGACCAGATTGCGGGTGCTCCTGAGGCCGACCAGCGCAATGCCGATGGTGCCAACGAATTCAATCGCGGCCACCAGCGAGATCGGCAAGCGGTCGAGCGCCAGGTAGAACGAGCAGTTCATCACCGCCAGGCAAGCGCCGAAGGCCAGCAACAACAGGCGCGTCCGCGTATCGGTTCCGACGAAGGTTCGCCAGGGCCGCGTCAGCGGCGCGAAGATCAGCGCCGCGGTGGCGATGCGCAGCCACGCCATGCCGAGCACGCCGACATGCGGGAAAAGCAATACGGCGAAGGCCGGCCCGAGATAGTGGAAGATGGCGCTGACACCGAACCAGACGTGCGGCGGCAGTCTCGTCGCCAGGCGGTCGGGGCCGGCAAGAGCAGGCCTGGTGGCATCGCGACCGGCAGTCGGGACTTGCGCCTGGTCATCCATCGGCGCAGTATCGCAGGCGATCTTTCCGGTTTATATGGACGATGAGCAGCAAGTCCGGTCATTTCTTTCCCGGAAGCAAGGATTTTTCCATGAAACGCCTTCGAAGCGAAAGCGTCGACCTCGACGCCGCCGACATGAAAATATTGCGCTTGCTGGAAGAGGACGCGCGCATCAGCACGGCGGAGTTGGCGCGCTCGGTCGGCCTGTCGGCGCCGAGTGTGGCCGAGCGCCTCAAGCGGCTGCAGGAGAACGGCGTGATCGAAGCTTATTCGGTCAGAATCAATCCCGCGGCGCTTGGCCTGAAACTGTCGGCATGGCTGCGCATCCGGCCGGTGCCGGGGCAATTGGCGGTCGTGGCCGAGATCATCCGCTCCCTGCCCGAGATCGCGCAATGCGACCGGGTGACAGGCGAAGACTGTTTCATCGCGCTGGCGCATGTCGGCTCGGTGGCCGAACTCGAACGGGTGATCGATCGCATCATCCCCCATGCGATGACCAACACGGCGATCATCCAGTCGTCGCCGGTGATCGCGCGCTCGCCGCTGGCGGCGATCAAGCGGCAGGTTTGATCTCGGTGAGATGTTGCTTGAGAAAAATGTCAGCGCCAGACGGCGATCGAAATCGCTTGCCTCAGGCGTGGCCGCGCTTCAGGCGGGCGCGTTTCAGGATGCTGCGCCAGCGAATCATGTCGAATGGGATCGGTTCGTTGTTGTTGGCGATGTGAAAGATCTCGTTGTCGACATTCTTGAGCGAACGCCAGAAATCATAGTCTGATATGCGCGGATCGGCCGCCAGCCTATCCACCTCGACCTTGATGTCGGTTTTCATGCACGTCCCTCGAACCGGCTTCGCCCCGCCGCCCGTAAACAACCCTGGTGCGGACGTTTTCGACCGCTCCGCTGAGTCGTTCAACGGCTCAATTGGCTTGTTCCCGTTAAAACCTCGGTAAGGTTAATGTGGGTCCAGGACCGCTTCAAGCGCTGGCGCCAGTCGATTTGAGGGGGCCGGCGATTTTGGTTCGCGGGTGTGGCTTTGAAGTCGTTCCGTCCTCGAATTTGCCCTAGCCCTGCTTGCGCCTGATTCCGATCGAGCGCCCGGCGCGTTCGGGCATTGGCAGCACCGAATGGGCGGCGCGCATGGCTTCGATCCTGGCCAGCACATCGGCCGGGAAGGGCGCCACCTTCGGCCCCGACATGTCGACATGCAGCGACAGGGTCTCGGACGTGGCGGCGAGCCAGCCGTCGACATGGCGGATTTCCTGGTAGGCCCTGAGCCGCTTCTCGTCATGGTCGATGAGTTGAAAGGAGACTATGACCTTGTGGTCCAGGTGCAACTCCTGCACGTAGCAAACATGGACTTCGGCGGTGTAGATGGTGAGCCGCCGCTCTTTCACATAGTCCAGGCCCATGCCCATCGCCTCGAAGGCCTCGTCCGAGCAGCGGTCGAACAGCACGTTGTAATAGGCCATGTTGAGATGGCCGTTATAGTCGATCCAGTCCTTCTCGATGTCCATGGGCTTGGAAACGAAGGGGGCGAGGATGGACATCGAAACTTCCTTGTTCTGGTGCTGGACAGAGCGTGGTCGTGGAGACTACGCATCCATAATCGCATGACAAGCATGCATGCTGGTCCATTCGCGGAGGATTCCATGGCTCTGAGCGACCTCAATCCGGTCGAACGCAACGAGGAAGGCATCGCGGCCGTACTCGGCATCCTCAAGCAGCGTCTGGGCGAGCGCTTCCAGACCGGACAGGCGATCCGCTCGCAGCACGCGCATACGACTACCTATATTCCGACGCAGGCGCCCGACGGCGTCGCTTTCCCGGAGACGACGGCCGAGGTGCAGGAAATCGTGCGCGCCTGCGCGGCACACCGCGTGCCGGTGATCGCGTTTGGCGTCGGCTCGTCGCTCGAAGGCCACACCAACGCGCCGGGTGGCGGCATCTCGGTCGATACGTCGCGGATGAACCGCATTCTTGCGGTCAATCCGCAGGATCTCGACTGCACCGTCGAACCCGGCGTGACGCGCGAGGGCCTGAACCGGCATCTGCGCGACACCGGCCTGTTCTTCCCGATCGATCCGGGCGCCAATGCCTCGCTCGGCGGCATGGCGGCGACGCGGGCCTCCGGCACCAATGCGGTGCGCTACGGCACGATGCGCGAGAACGTGCTGTCGCTGACCGCCGTGATGGCCGACGGCGAGACCGTGACGACCGGCAAGCGGGCGAAAAAGAGCTCGGCGGGCTATGACTTGACCAGGCTGCTGGTCGGATCCGAAGGCACGCTCGGCATCATCACCGCGCTGACCTTGAAGCTGCAAGGCATTCCGCAGGCAATCTCGGGCGGCGTCTGCCCGTTCCCGAGTGTCGAGGCGGCCTGCAACGCGGTGATCGCGACGATCCAGATGGGCATTCCGGTGGCGCGCATCGAACTGGTCAACGCGCTGCAGATGCGAGCGATGAAGACTTATTCCAAGCTCGACTATCCCGAGAGCCCGTGCCTGTTCGTGGAATTCCACGGCAGCGACGCCGGCGTTGCCGAGCAGGCCGAGACCTTCGGCATGATCGCCGAAGAAAATGGCGGCGGGCCGTTCCTGTGGACCAGCGTCGCCGAGGAGCGCACCAAATTGTGGAAGGCCAGGCACGACGCCTACTGGGCGTCGCTGACCTTGCGGCCGGGCGCCAAGGGCCTGTCGACCGATGTCTGCGTGCCGATCTCGCGCTTTGCCGAATGCGTCACCGAGACCGAAGCCGACATCGCCGAGATGGGCCTGATCGCGCCGATCGTCGGTCATGCGGGCGACGGCAATTTCCATGTGCTGGTGCTGATGGATGTCAACGACCCCGAGGAAATCGCGCTGTCGGAAAAGTTCGTCGCACGGCTCAATATGCGGGCGATCGCCATGGAGGGCACCTGCACCGGCGAGCACGGCATCGGCCAGGGCAAGATCGGCTTCCTGCGCCACGAACTCGGCCATGGCGTCGACATCATGCGCACCATCAAACAGGCGCTCGATCCGCAAAACATCATGAATCCGGGCAAGATCCTGCCTGACATGGGCTAAGGGCATCGTGAGGCGCCGGTCTTGACCGCGCCGCCATTCGGGTCGAGGCTCCTCAAGTGGCAAGCCTGGAAAACAGGCGTGCCGGCTGAGGAGGACTGTCATGGCCATTTCACGCAAGGAAGAAGCGCGCGCGCTGAGCGCCGACGAAAAGGAATTGGTGGAGAAGTCGCACCATCCGGCGGTCCAGGATCTTTCCGACGCCGACCTTTCCGGCCTGGTCAAGCTGTTGCGGGAACGGCGCGACAAGGCGCAGACCGAAGCGCATCGCCGCCGTCGTGAAATCCGCGGCAAGGGCGCGTCAAAGGGCGCGACCGCCTCGAAGGCTCATGGCGGTTCACAAGTGAAGCTTGCGGTGCTGGCGACGGCGATGCGGCGGCTGAACGGCGAGGCCGAACTGCGCCGCCAACTGGCGGCCCGCATTTCGCTGGTCGGCAACGCGCGCAAGGCGCTGACCTTGAAGCAGAAAGCCCCGAACGGTCCGACGCACAATTCGCGCACGGCGCACAAGGGTATGCAGGCCGTGGCCAACCAGAAGGTTGCAAGCCTGGTCCGACCGGCTGAACTCGGCCGGCAGCGCAAGGCGGCCAAGGTGGCGCAGGCGAAACGCGACGCACGTTGAGGGGCCGCGGATAGAGGCCGCCAGCCGACGCTCTACTGCGCAGCGACAAAGCTTCTCTTACTTCGCCTGCACAAGCGTCTGCAGCATGGGACGGGTGGGGGCGAAGAAGGTCGTGCCGGTGTGCGGCGTCGAGACGTCGAGCAGCCGGTCATAGGCGCCGGGCGGATCGCCGACATACATGCGCTGCAGCATTTTCTCGGTGACCCAGAGATATCTGCTGTAGCCGATGAAGTAGGTTCCGAACTCGTTCTGCCCGGGCCTGCCGAACGGCATGTTGTCGCGCAATATATCGTATTCATTGCCGTCGGCATCCTCGATAGTGGCCAGCGACTTGTGCGACTTGCGCGGCGCGTCGTCATCATCGATTTCGATGTTGTCGATCTTGGTGCGGCCGATGATCGCCTCCTGCTCGGGCGTTGGAATGCGCGCCCAGACCTGCATGTCGTGCAAATATTTCTGGACCACGACATAGCTGCCGCCGGCAAAATCGGCATCCTCGTCACCGACCAGCGCCGAGGCGGGCAAGTCAAGGCCGGCCGGGTTGGCGGTGCCGTCGACGAAGCCGAGCAGGTCGCGGGCATCGAAATAGCGAAAGCCCGTCACTTCGTCGACGACGGTCACACCGGGACCAAGCCTGTCGAGCAGGATACGTTCGAATTCGAAGCACATGTCGGGCCGCTCGGCGCGAATGTGGAAGAGCAGGTCGCCCGGCGTCGTTGGCGCCGAATGGACCGCGCCCTTGATCGGAGCGAACGGCTTCAGCTCCAGCGGCCGCCGGCCGGGGCTGAGCCGGTTCCAGAGATCGCTGCCGATGCCGGCGATGCAGGACAGGCGGCCACCAAGGTCGCGGAATCCGACGGTCTTGACCAGGTCGTCGAGTTCGCCGAGCACGGAGCACACCCTGGCCAGGACCGGCTGTTCGCCGGCAACGGTGACGACAAGAAAAATCGCCGATTGCGAAAGCGGGGCATCGACGCTCTGCGCATCGATCGGCACACGGTCCCAGTTCTTGCCCGACATCCGAGAATCTCCGCTTTTTCCAGGATTTGTTTCAGATCGTCCGGCAGGACGCAACACGGGATGATTTGCCTCTTTATCGACACGCGGATGCGGGTAGAGTGCGGCAGAATTTCAATCAACCTGTTCGGAGCTGATGCTCGCACGCCTGTTCGTGATCTTCGGTGGCTTGTTCGTGCTGGTGCTGTGCGCGGCGCTGGTGGTGCCGTATTTTGTCGACTGGACCGGCTACCGCGCCGAGTTCGAGCGCGAGGCAAGCGCCATCCTGGGCCGCAAGGTAACCGTGCAGGGCGACGCCACGGCAAGGCTGTTGCCGTTTCCCTCGGTGACGTTTTCCAACGTCGCCGTCGCCGGCGGCCCCAACGGCCAGCCGGCCATGACCGTCGAGACGTTTTCGATGGATGCGGAACTCGCGCCCTTCCTGCGCGGCGAGGTGCTGATTTTCGACATGCGGCTGGTGCGGCCGAAGGCAATCATAGACATCGCCGCCAATGGTACCGTCGACTGGGCGATGCGGCCGTCTTCGCCCTTCGACCCCGGACAGGTCTCGATCGAGAAACTGACGGTGACGGAAGGGCAGATCGAACTGCGCCATGCCGCCGGCGGCCGCAGCCACATCTTCTCCGAGATCAACTCGACCATTTCAGCCAAATCGCTGGCCGGTCCGTGGCGCATGGACGGCACGTTGCGTCTCGACGGCTTGCGCGCCACGGTTGCGGCCTCGACCGGCAAGGCCGAACCTTCCGGGCAGCTGCGGCTTCGGCTGAAGGCGGACCCCGATGCCTATCCGCTGGTCATCGAGACCGACGGCAATGCGGGCATCGTCAACAGTGCGGCCGTCTATTCCGGCCAGTTCAAGATTTCGGGCGCCGACAAGAATTCAGCCGAGCTGCGCGGCACGGATGGCGAGACGGTGAAGGTCAGCGCCGGCAAGCCCGATCCGGGCTTTCGGCTGAACGGCAAGTTCTCGCTCGATCACCAGAAGCTTGGCGTCGACGAATTCCGTTTCGAGACCGGTCCGCTGGACAATCCCTATACCGCCGACGGCAAGGCCTCGGTCGATCTCGGCCAGAAACCGAGTTTCGCCATCGAGGCCAATGGCGCGCAGGTGCAACTCGACGAGGCGGTGGGTGCGCCGGCCGGCGCGGGCCTGACGCTGGACCAGCGTATCGCGGGGCTGGAACAGGCGCTGCTCGATCTGCCGAAGCCGACAATTCCCGGCACGGTCGAGGTCAAGCTGCCGGCGGTGGTGGCCGGCGACACGACGGTGCGCGATGTTCATCTTTCCGCCGAGCCGGTCGATGACGGTTGGTCGGTGAAATCGCTCGCCGCGACCTTGCCGGGCCGCACCAAGCTGGAAGCCGATGGCAAGGTCATGCTCAACGTGCAGGGCCATTTCGGCTTCACCGGCTCATTGCTGCTGGCGGTGGCGCAACCCTCGGGTTTTGCGGCGTGGCTGTCGAAGGATGTCGACGAGGCGATCCGCCGTCTGCCTGCCGCCGGTTTCAAGGCCAAGGTCGATCTCTCGGAGAACCATCAATCCTTCAGCGATCTCGAATTGATCCTGGGCAAGGCGAAGTTTTCCGGTCGCATCGATTCCAGCCAGCCCGACGGCGACGCAAAGCCCTCGGTGCTGATGCGGCTCGAGGGCGGCGAACTTGATGTCGACGGGCTGGCGGCCTTCGCCTCGATCTTCGTCAGCGACAAGGGCGCCAACCGTTTTGCCAGCAGCGACCTCGATTTCCAGATCAAGGCCGGCCCGGTCAGCGCCGGCGGCTTGACCGCCGACACGGTCGATACCGCACTCAGGCTGCGGGACGGGCTGCTCGAAATCGACCGGCTGTCGGTGGGCGGACTGGCCGGCGCCTCGATCAGCGCCACCGGCCGGATCAAGGATTTTCCGGCGAGCCCGACCGGCAAGCTCGACGCCTCGGTGGTGGCTGTCGACCTGAAACCGCTGATCGACGTCGCCGCGCAGCATTATCCTGATAATGCCGTGCTGAAGGGGCTCGCGGGCCGCGCCGCCGCTTATCCCGACCTGTTCCAGGATGCGCGCATCGACCTCGTGGCCAGTGCCGCCGACAATGGCGACGGCTCCACGGGCCTGGCGATGAGCGGGCAAGGTAAGGCCGGCGGCTCGGCGTTTTCGGCGTCGCTGTCGGGGAAGGGCGCGGTGGGCAAGCTTTCTGACGCCCCCGTGACACTGACGTTCAATGCCAGGAACCCGGACGCAACCGCCTTGCTGGCGCTCTACGGCTTGCCGGCGCTACCGCTCGGCATGCTGGGCGAGGCAAGCACCGATATCCAGGCCAAGGGCACGTTCGGCGGCGGCCTGACGACGAGCTTCAGCCTTGCCGGCAACGACTTCAAGGCCGGCTTCGAGGGAACGGTCGCCGACACGCCGCAAGGTCCGACGGCGAAGGGCAAGGTCAACCTCGACGCCTCCGACATCGAGCCATGGCTGATGACGACGGGCATCGGCCTGCCCGGCATGGGAGCCGGCATGTCGACATCGCTGGCCGCGCAGGCCGATTATGGCAACGGCCTGCTGGTGCTCTCCGGGCTCAGCGGCGCCATCAACGAGGCAGCCGTGTCCGGCGACATCAACCTCGATGTCAAGCAGGGCGTGGACGGCAAGGACGGCGTGCCGCATCTGGCCGGCGCGCTGGCGCTCGACGAACTCGACCTTGATCCGATGGCGGTGGCGCTGTTCGGGGATTCCGCTTTTCTCGTGGACAAGAACGGGGCCGACAAAAGTGACAATGCCGGCAAGAGTGACAAGGCCGGCAAGAGTAACAGGGCCAGTGCGTGGCCGTCGGCGCCGTTCAGCCAGAAGTCCAGCTTGCCGTTCACGGCCGATCTCGACCTGACCACGGCTTCGCTGGCCGCCGGCCCGCTCGCCACCGCCTATGACGCGGCCTTCTCGCTCAAGCTCGACCCGGACGGCATCCGCGTGGCCGATCTCAAGGCCAAATTCCTCGGCGGGGCGCTGACCGGCCTGTTCGAGTTGAAGAACAATGAGGGCACGGGGCTTTTCACCGGACAGATGAAGCTGGCGGGTGCCGATCTGGCAAGCGTCTTGCCGGACGCGGGCATCGGCGGCACCAGCGATTTCTCGACGACGCTGTCGACCAGCGGCAAGTCGGTCGACGCGATGATCGCCGCCCTGTCTGGTTCCGGCACGGCGGCGCTGAAGGGTTTGCAAATCGCCGGCGTCAATCCCGATGCCTTCAGCGCCTTCCTTGTCAAGGCGGATGCGATCGGCCGCGATATCGACGCCGCCAAGACGGCCGGCTTCGCGCCTGACATCGCCGCCGCCGGCAGCTTCGCCGCAAAGGACGCCGAGGTCGCCTTCACGATTGCCGGCGGCACGCTCAGGGCGCCGCCGATCAGCCTTGAAAATCCGGCGGCGACCTTGTCGGCCGACATCACGGCCGACCTCAACGCCAGCACGGTTTCGGCCAAGGGCGCGGTCACCTATCGGGCCGGCGAAGAAGCGCTGGTCGGCTCCGAGCCGGCCGTGAATTTCACCGCCGAGGGGCCGCTCGGCGCGGTGAAACGGCAGTTCGACAGCGAGCCCTTGGCGCAGTTCCTGACCCAGCGCGCGCTGGAAAAAGAACAGCAGCGCGTCGAGGCGATGCAGGCCGCGCTGCTCGAGAAACAGCGGCTGCGGCGCGAGGTGCGCTACTACGCGGCACTTCAGGATGCCCGCGACAAGGCCGCCGAGGAACTGCGCCAACAGGAGGAAGCGGCGCGCCTGAAAGCGGAGGCCGACGCCAAGGCGAAAGCGGAAGCCGACGCTCAGGCCCAGGCTGAAGCGGATGCCAAGGCAAAGGCCGACGCGGAAGCGAAAGCCAAGGCGGACGCAGACGCGAAAGCCAAGGCCGATGCCGAGGCCAAGGCGGCGGCGGAACAGCAGGCAGCCGACGAGGCGGCCAAGGCGCAGGCCGAACAGGAACGCCAGAAGGCGGAGGAGGCAATGCGCATTGCCTCCCAGGAAAAAGCCAGGCTCGAGGCGGAGCGCAAGGCGGCGCAACAGGCGCCCAAGGCCGAGCAGTCGCCCGCCAACGACAATCCGCCTCCGGCCAAGCCGAAAGCCAACCCATTCACGGTCGACAATCTGTTGAAGTCGCTGCAGTAGGACTAGGCATTCCGGCTGCCCGCCCGACTGGCAATCGCCTCAAAGAACGAATGTTTCAGCGCCGTCAGCGACGTATCTGGCGTGGCGGAAATCGCGGATGGCGGCGAGCTTGCCGCCCTGCCAACCCAGCAGGATGAAGTATGCCGGCGCTGCCGTGGGATCGTTGGGATCGCGCACGAGGATTGCCGGACGATCTTCGACGAAACCAGGCTGGAAATGCCAGTCCCGCACCCGGGAATAATTGCCGAAATAGGTTGCCACCTCCTTGCGGCCGCTGAGCCTTGCCCTGGCCACCAGTTCCAAGCGTACCTCATCGGCTAGCATGTCCCGCACGGCGTCGAAATCGCGGGCGTTGAAGCGATCGACATAGGCGTCGAGCAACAGGCGCTCCGATGCACTCAGCCTGGGAACAGGACGATCGTCCTGTTCGTCTGCGATCTCACGCAGCCGGCCGCGGCCACGATGCAGCGCGGCCTTGACCGCGGGGACGCTGGTGTCGAGCATGGTGCTGATCTCCCGCAGCGAATAGCCCAGGACATCCATCATGATGACGCTGCTTCGTTGCGCGACGGGAAGGCGCATGAAACTGTGCAATCCGGCTGCCGCGGCCTGCCGTTCGGCGATCGAATTTGCCGGGTCGGCGATCATGTCCGGCTCCTCCTCGTAGAACGTCTTCTCACGGGCGCGGCGGCGCAAAAAGTCGAGCGCGGTATTGTGCGCGATGCGAAACAGCCAGCCTTCGGGATTGGCGATCAGGCCGGCGTTGGGCAAGGCCTCGAATGCCTTGGCCAGCGCCTCTTGCAAGACATCCTCGCCATCGACGACCGAGCCTGTCATGCGGGCGCAATAGCGATGCAGTTTGGGACGCAATTCGCCGAACAAGCGGTCGAAAGGCCTTGGGATCTCGCCTGGACTGTTCATGCACCGGCCGTTCTTGCCATGGTTCTATTCAGGCTACTCGTCCAGCATCCGATAATGGCCCACCACTGTCATCACGTCACGATGCGGAGGGTCGATGCAGCGATCCCTGATGCCGTTTTGGAAGGCCTCGAAAGCGGCAAGCCCGGGGATGATGTCAGCATGCTCGTCGGTTTCGATCTCGACGAGATGGACGAAAGTGCCGTCGCCGGAGCGCCAGGTCATGTAGCGAACGCCTTCCGGCGATTTGCCGCGCAGTTCCTCGAACACAGCCTTGACCAGGCGCTCGTTCTCGTTCGCCCGGTCCGGCTTCGTTTTGTAGCGTATCAAATGATGTTTCATCGCATCGGCTCCCTTGGCTGTCGTCTGTCCAAGACGCCTCAGCCAGGCCGAAGGATTCGGATTTCAAAAAAATAGTTCGGTACCGGCCCGCGCAGACGCCGGATGTCAGTCC
This sequence comes from Mesorhizobium sp. M8A.F.Ca.ET.218.01.1.1, assembly GCF_004791165.1. Lineage (GTDB taxonomy): Bacteria > Pseudomonadota > Alphaproteobacteria > Rhizobiales > Rhizobiaceae > Mesorhizobium. Next base: position 15,021 of record NZ_SRUZ01000008.1, read on the forward strand.
TGGCCCCGGTCGAGCAGGCGCCGCAGCATGGGTTCGATGCGCGACAGCTCGTCGAGATGCGCGGCAGAGAGTTCGGCCAGGCAATCGTCGGCGCGTTCGGTCAGCCGCAGCAGCACGCGGCGGTGGTCGTCCTTGTCCTGATCGCGTGCGACCAGTCCTGCCTCACCGAGGCGGTTGACCAGTTCGACGGCGCTGTGGTGGCGGATGCGCAGGCGTTCCGCAAGGTCGCCGATCGTCACCGGCCCGCCGCCCGGATATCCCTTGATCGCCAGCAGCGCCTGATGCTGGCGCGGGGTCAGGCCGGCGTCCTCGGCCTGCACCTGGCTGAATTCGAGGAAACGGCGGATCAGGTAGCGGAACTCGGACAGCCGCTGGTAGTCGGATTGCCTGATGGCGGGGCGTGGTGTCTTAGGCGGCTGCGTCATATCGCAGATGTCTTCGTTTTCCGGTGAAAGCTCAAACGAAATTTCGAACGAAACCAGCTTGAACAGATATATCGTGTTACGATACATAACCGACCAACAACCGGCTGGCCACTTCGACCGTGCCGCAAAACCAGACACGGCCGCCGCCAGGAAGCAAAGCCACCATGAAGACCCACAATTCCAATCCCGGTCATCTCAGGGATTTCACCACCGACGCCAGGGTGCTGCTCGTCGCCGCGATAGCGGTGGTGGTGGCGACCGCCGGGCTGTTTGCCGGCATCGTGCTGCTGAAGCTGATCCGCCTGGCCACCAACATCGCCTATTTCGGCCAGTTCTCGCTTGCCGAGCTGAAGCTGCAGGATACGCCGCTCGAACTTGCCGCCGTCTTCGTTCCCGTCATCGGCGCGCTGATCATCGGCCTGATGGCGCGCTATGGCAGCGAGAAGATCCGCGGCCACGGCATTCCCGAGGCCATCGAGGCGATCCTGCTCGGGCGCTCCAGGCTCGATGCCAAGGTGGCGATCCTGAAGCCGCTGTCGTCGGCGATCTCGATCGGCTCCGGCGGGCCGTTCGGCGCCGAGGGTCCGATCATCATGACCGGCGGCGCCATCGGCTCGCTGATCGCGCAGATGCTGCCGGTCAGCGATACCGAGCGCAAGACGCTGCTGGTGGCGGGCGCGGCGGCCGGCATGACCACCGTGTTCGGCACGCCGATCGCGGCCATCATGCTGGCGGTGGAACTGCTTTTGTTCGAATGGACGCCGCGCAGCTTCATTCCCGTGGCGGTGGCGGCCATCGTGGCGGAGGTGGAGCGCACGATGCTGCATATGCCGGGGCCGATCTTTCCGTTCCAGGGCAGCATGGCGGTTTCCTTCCTCGGCCTTGGCGGCTGGGTGCTGATCGGCATCTGTGCGGGTCTGTTGTCCGGGCTGCTGACGCAGATGGTCTATGCCTGCGAGGACGGCTTCCAGAAGCTGCCGATCCACTGGATGTGGTGGCCGATGCTCGGCGGCCTGGTGGTCGGCATGGGCGGCCTGATCGACCCACGGGCGCTCGGCGTCGGCTATGACAACATCGCCGACATGCTGGACGGCCGCACCATCGCCACCGCTGCGCTTCTGCTGCTGGTGGTCAAGGCCATCATCTGGTCGGTGGCGCTCGGCTCGGGAACCTCGGGCGGCGTGCTGGCGCCGCTGTTGATCATGGGTGGCGCGATGGGTGCGGTGCTTGCCGGGATCCTGCCGGCGGCGGACCCGGGCTTCTGGGCGCTGCTGGCCATGGCCGCCACCATGGGCGGCACGATGCGCGCGCCGCTGACAGCCACTTTCTTCGCCGTCGAGCTGACCGGCAACACGCATGTGCTGGTGCCGCTGATCGCGGCCTGTGCGGCGGCGCATGCGGTCACCGTGCTGTTGATGAAGCGTTCGATCCTGACCGAGAAGATCGCCAGGCGAGGGCACCACCTGGTGCGCGAATATCGCGTCGATCCATTCGCGCTCACCAGGGTGCGTGAGGTGATGACGTCAGAGGTCGAGAGCGTGCCGGCGACGATGACGCTGCATGGCGCGGCCGCCTTCCTGACGGCGCCAGAAACCCGGCATCCGAGTTTTCCCGTGGTCGATGAAAACAGGCAGGTGCTCGGCCTCATCGATCCGCCGGCGATCCTGCGCTGGCGCCGTGCCGGCAAGCACCGGACGACGACGCTCGGCGAGCTGCTGGCCGGAAGCAAGGTGACGCTGGCCTATCCCGACGAATATCTGGAAGGTCTGTCGGACAAATTGTTGACGGCCAATGTATCGCATTTGCCGGTCGTGGCGCGCGAGGATGGAAGGCTGGTCGGCTATGTCGGCTGGAAGGATCTGATGCGCGTGCGCTCACGCAAGCAGGCCGAGGAACGCGAGCGCTCGACCTTGCTTGGCTTCGGCACCGGAGGCAAGAAAGAGGAGCGCACGGCTTCTTCTTAAGTCTCGCCGGCGGCGCCGCGCTTCGCCCACTCCAGGACATGCAGCCTGAGCGCGGACGACAGGTTGGTGTCGCGGGGCCGCGTTTCGTCGACTTCGGCGACAAGGGCGGCGAGCGTCAGCTTCCTTGCCGCCGCCATCGCGACGAGATCGTCATGGAAAGGCTTTTCGAGGGAATAGCTGGTGCGATGGCCGCGTATGGTCACCGAGCGTTTTTCGACGGCGCTCATTGACCGTCACTGGGATCGCCCGCTTCGCCGGGCTTTTCGCGGTGATGGCCCGCGACGAACCTTTCGCTCTTGTCGGCGACCATGCGGTCGCGTTGCTTTTCGGCCTTGGTGCGGCCGTGCAAGGCGCGCTTCTGGCTGGCAACCTGTTCCTTGTCGGCCCGCGCCTTCTGTTTTCGGAGCTGACGAAGGTTGACGATGTCGGCCATGGCGGGAACCGCGAGCCTATTTCTTGCGGAAGGCGTCGAGCGAGACCACTTCGGCGCCCTTGGTACCGGCATCGGCGGCGGGCTTTTTCTCCGCTTCGGCGGCGGCCTTCTTCTCGGCCTTCGGCTTCTTCTCGGAGACGATGGCCAGCGGTTCGGGCGCTGGTGCGGCCGGTTCCTCGTCGGGCTGCGCATCGGTCTTGACGTCGAACTCGAGTTCGAAATTGACCGAGGGATCGTAGAAGCCGCGCACGGCCGAGAATGGGATCTCGAGTTTCTCCGGCACGTCGGAGAAGGAGAGCCCAACCTCGAATCCGGTGTCGGTGACCTTCAGGTCCCAATACTGGAACTGGATGACGATGGTCATCTGCTCGGGATAGCGCTCGCGCAGGCGCGACGAGACGCGCACGCCCGGCGCACCGGTCAGGAAGGTGATGAAGAAATGATGGTTGCCGGGGAGGCCGGTGCGCGCGACCTCGGCCAGGACCTTGCGCATGACGCCGCGCAACGCCTCCTGGGCCAGAATGTCGTAGCGGATGTGGTCGTCGGCCATGAGTTGGTCGGGTTCCGTTGAATCGTCCGCATAGCTGTAATCAAGCTTGAGGGCGGCGTAAACCTGATATAGACCGCCGCCGCGCCGAAGCGAGGACTATTGCCAACGATTTGATCGGCAAGGCGGCTTCGCCGCAACCGCAAATGTTATGCGTTAGCCAGCGCAGTGTGTTTTTTCACGCCGGTCGGGGAAGGGCGCTTGCCGAAAGCGCGCAGGAAGGTGCGCACGCCGTTTGTCGCCGATTGCACCACTTCGTCCTCGCGCGGCGTGCCGCCAAGCATGAAGGTGGCCTGCAATTCGGCATTGACGAGGCCGAGGAACTGGCGTGCCGCCACGTCGGGATCGTCGATCGTGAAATGGCCGCCGTAAGCTAGGCGGGCGAAGCGGGCGGCGATTGCCGGCCATGTCCGGCCCGGGCCCTGTTCGCGCCATTCGGCAAACAGCTCGGGATAGCGCTCGCCCTCGGTCTGGATCAGCTTGCGCAGGAACTTTCCGTCGCGGTTGCAGATGCAGTTCTGGTTCAAGCGCACGGCAAAACCGATCAAGTCGGCTTCGAGATCCCCGGGTTGATCGGGGAAGGTGGCGATGGTGGCGAAAATGCCGGCGTTGCAGCGTTCGGTCAGGTCGCGCACCACGGCGATGAACAGCTTTTCCTTGTCGCGATGGTGGTTGTAGACGGTCTGGCGCGAGACGCCGGCCTCTGCCGCGATCAGGTCGATGTTGGCGCCGGCGAAACCCTCGCGGCAAAACACGCCGGCAGCGGCGTCGACGATCGACATGCGCTTGGCCTCATGGCCACGTGGCGGGAAAGTGTCAGGAGAAACGCCCGGTCTCATGAAAATCTATATAGAGGTGATTGACGATTTGGACAAGAGTGTCTAAATTTGTGGACACGATATAAGGGGATTTCACTCCAGAGGGACGAATAAATTCGCTCTGGGAGTAGGAATCCCTCGGGATGGAACGTCCTGGGGTTAGACGTCGCCTGGCGGCGGCAACCAGATTCGAAAGAAGCCAATATCATGAGTCCCAAATTCCTCCGCATCGCGGTCGTGCTCGGCCTGTTGTCGGCCATCGGCCCGTTCGCAATCGACATGTATCTGCCCGCGCTGCCGTCGATCGGCACCGATCTGCATGCCGGCACCGCCGCCGTGCAGATGAGCCTTTTGATCTTCTTCCTGTCGATGGGCTTCGGCCAGATCGTCGTCGGGCCGATCTCCGACATGGTCGGCCGCAAGCTGCCGCTCTATGGCGGCCTGGCGCTGTTCATGGCCGGCGGCATCGGCTCGGCAATGGCGCCGACCATCGAGTGGCTGATCGCCTTCCGCTTCCTGCAGGGGCTTGGCGCCAGCGCCGGCATGGCCATTCCGCGCGCCATCGTGCGCGACCTGCACACCGGCAACGAGGCCGCCAAGCTGATGTCGCTGCTGATGCTGGTGTTCTCGGTGTCGCCGATCCTGGCGCCGCTGACCGGCAGCCAGATCATCGAGAATTTCGGCTGGCGCGCCGTGTTCTGGACGGTGACCGGTGCGGCGGTGCTTGCCACCATCCTGCTCGCGACCTCGCTCAAGGAGACGCGGCCGGCGGAAGAGCGTGTCGGGTCCTCCTTCGGTACCGCGCTTGCCGGCTACCGTTTCCTGATGGGCGACCGTAATTTCCTTGGCCTGGTGGCAATCGCCGGCTTCGGCATTGCGAGCTTCTTTGTCTATCTGTCGAGTTCGTCCTTCATCCTGATCGACCATTACGGGCTGTCGCCTTCGGTCTACAGCGTGTTCTTCTCGATCAACGCCGTTGCCTTCATCGGCATGTCGCAGCTGACCGGCCTGCTTTCCGAACGGTTCGGGCTAAAGCGCGTGGTGTGGGTGGCGGTGACCGGCTATGCCACGACGATGGTGGCGCTGTTCGCCATCATGGCCACGGGGGTCGACCGGCTCGATGTTATGGCGGCCCTGCTGTTCGTCGGCTACGGCTTCCTCGGGCTTGTCATTCCGACCACCTCGGTGCTGGCCATGGAAGAGCATGGCGAGATCGCCGGCACGGCGTCGGCGCTGATGGGCACGCTGCATTTTGCCATCGGCGCGCTCGCCATGGGCGTTGCCGGCGTGTTCTTCGACGGCACGCCGCTGCCGATGGTCGCCGGCATCACGCTCTGCGCGGTGATATCGTTCGCACTGGCGAAGGTCACGCTTGGCCGTTCGCGGCAAGCCGTCGAAGCGCCGGCGGAATAGGCAATCCTCAGTGAACCAGGAAAGGCCGGGTCGATCCCGGCCTTTTTTGTGCCGGCGGCAGTGCGGGCGCTCAGCTGAGTTCCTGGGCGAGGCCGATGAGAAGCCCTTCAGGTCCTCGGATGTAGCAGAGCCGATACACGTCCTTGTACTCGACCACCTCGCCCACGAGCTGCGCGCCGCGCGTGCGGAGCCTTTCAAGCGTATCGTCGATGTCGTCCACGGTGAACATGACGCGGAGGTAGCCCAGCGCGTTGACCGGGGCTTTCCGGTGATCCGCGACGACAGGCGGCGTGAGGAAGCGGGAGAGCTCCAGCCGGCTGTGGGCGTCCGGCGTGCGCATCATGGCGATCTCGACATGCTGATCGCCCAGTCCGGTGACACGCCCGGCCCATTCTCCCTCGATCGTGGCCCGCCCCTCGAACTCGAGGCCGAGTTCGCGAAAGAAATCGATCGCCCCTCCGAGGTCCTCGACCACGATTCCTACATTGTCCATCCGCTTGAGCGCCATGTTTTCAACCTCCAAGATGCCGGTTCAATCTACAAGGTGTAGCCTGGTTCCGACAACGCGCATGAAGGGCCGGACCGGGCCGGCCGCTTTATGTCCGCAATGTCGGCGGCAATCCAGCAGCGTCGAGGAGGAAGCGCACGCGCTCCTCGACTGGAGCAAGCGGCAAGGTCACCAATTCATAGCCGAGTTCGGCATAGACGCCTGCCACTGATTGGCAAGTGCGCTCGGCTTCGTCGAGCGTTTGCTTGCGTTGTTCGTCCTGGGTGAAGATTTCCGGCCATGGCGGGGCAATGAAGACGCGGCGCGCATAGCGGAATTCCATGGCGGCGCTGGTGAGGTGATCCGGCGCCGGCAGGCCGCAGAGCCTGAGATAGCCGATCGTGTCCGGCACGCCGCGGTCAAAGAAGACCGGCCCGGCCAGCTCGGCGGCCGCACGATACGAGCGCATCTCCCAGGACAGCATCAGTTCGGCGAACAATGCGCGATCGCTCCAGGGCAGGGCGGTTCCGCCAATGGCGGATTGGTCGCGGATGATGCCGCGTCCGGCCTCGACAGACGTCGCAAAGCCCGCCTGCCGCAAGGCTTCGATCAAGGTGGTCTTGCCGGAGCCGGGGCCGCCGGTCAGCACGAAAAATCGATTGGAATCGTTTTGCATTTTTTGTCCATGGAGAAAGGGCACGCGACGCAGCGGCTTCGTGGCTTCTACAGCATGTCGCGGCGAATAGGATTCGCCCGACCTGCTGTAAGCTTCTGATTTATGCATGTCGTTATCCCGGAACCGAGGACACTTCCGGGCGACATGCATCAGGCCGTGCGAAGTCTTGACGGCAGGAGCCGTTGCGCGTGATGCAAATTGAAGGGGGAGAAGTGGAGGTTTCTGTTGCCAGGTACCTCCGAACCCCGCCTAGAAGTGCGAACCCCTAGGGCTTGATTTGAAGCTATCGCACTGCATTAAGCAGCGAGACGTGCTTCCGCATAGTTGTCGTTGGCAACTATAAGTTTAGCCCGATGACGGTGGTACAATGCCGGGCAAAAGTACGATCTTTACACCTTCGTCGATCCTATTTCGCCCCCAGCAAAAACCGCTCTGTCGTCAACAGCGGCTTTTGGTGGAGGCGCCGGGTACCGCCCCCGGGTCCGAACGGCTTATTTCATCGCCCATTTATCGCCATAGTCGGTCAAGCCGACAAAACGAATATAGGGGGCGTTTGGCGGAAATGAAAGGCCGCAATGATGCTTTGTCCCTGTGTCAAATCGCGACGCCAAGGGTTGACTTGGGGGCGGTCTCAACCGAAGCTTTGCGAGCGGTGAGGAGTTAGCGACCTAGCGCACAAGTTGCGAAGCGCGCCACAGCCCTCATCGATCGGATCCGTGGCGCCGACGAGGGGAATTTTGATGGCCGACTATCTTGCGGATGTGAAGAAGTATGACGCCGCGGTAAACGCCGATGCGGTCGAAAAGATCGTCAAGCATCTGGGCATTGCGCTGAGGAACCGCGACTCCTCGCTGGTATCCTGCACGGACCCGAAGGAATTGGGGCGGGTCAAGGAGAACTGGGTGGCCAAGAAGCTCGGCGTCACCGACGGGGCGAAGGCCGACGCCGCGATCGAGAAGACTTGCAAGGCGATGCACGCCGACAACACCAAGAACCGCGTGACCTTCTACTATCTGGTGGCCAAGGATCTGGGCAAGCTCGGCTCTCTGTGACGCTCGCGCATCAGTTTGCGAGGGCTGGTACGGCAGAATAGCCGCTCCAACTTTTATTTTCGCTTTGTCGGGGGTTTGCGCCGCCCCTCACCTGCCTGCCGGCATCCTCTCCCCGTATAGTGACGGGAGAGGGGATCTGCCATCGATGATTTCGCCAATGACCAACGTTGCAAAAAGGGCGTCAGCGTAGCGGCCAGCTTCTTTCTCCCCGCCACTGATACGGGGAGAAATGTCCGGCAGGACAATGAGGGGCAGCGCCGACTCTGGAAAGAGTGGTGGGGCAAGCGTCGTTTGTACCGTTTTGCTGTGTTCGGCCGCCGGTCTGGCCGCTATAATGCCCAAACACTCGAATCGAGCCGAAACCGATGCGCCAATATCTCGACCTCTTGCAGCATGTGCTGGAAAACGGCGCCGATCGCGGCGACCGCACCGGCACCGGCACACGCTCCGTCTTCGGCTACCAGATGCGCTTCGATCTGGCGCGCGGCTTTCCGGTCACCACCACCAAGAAGCTGCATCTGAAGTCGATCATCCATGAACTCCTGTGGTTCCTGGCCGGCGACACCAACATCAAGTACCTGACCGACCATGACGTTTCGATCTGGGACGAATGGGCCGACGAGAATGGCGATCTCGGCCCGGTCTACGGCAAGCAATGGCGTTCCTGGCCGGATGGCCATGGCGGCTCGATCGACCAGATCGCCAATCTTCTCAAGGAGATCCGCCGCAATCCTCAATCGCGGCGACTGATCGTCTCGGCCTGGAATCCCGCCGAGGTGGAAGCTATGGCGCTGCCGCCTTGCCACTGCCTGTTCCAGTTCTACGTGTCCGAGGGCCGGCTTTCCTGCCAGCTCTACCAGCGCTCCGCCGACATCTTCCTCGGCGTGCCGTTCAACATCGCGTCCTACGCATTGCTGACGCTCATGGTGGCGCAGGTGACCGGGCTGAAGCCGGGCGATTTCGTCCACACGCTCGGCGACGCGCATCTCTACTCCAACCATTTCGAGCAGGCGCGCGAACAGCTGCAGCGCACGCCAAGGGCACTGCCGACGATGTGGATCAATCCGGACGTGAAGGACCTGTTCGCCTTCCGCTTCGAGGATTTCCGGCTGGAGAACTATGTCGCCGATGCGTCGATCAAGGCGCCTATCGCGGTCTGAGCCGCGTTTTTTCAGTCGATGCCGACCATCACGTCCGAGGCCTTGACCACGGCATAGGCCTGCTTGCCCTTTTCGAGCTTGAGATCGGCGACGGCTTCGTTGGTGATCGAGGCGGTGACGATGGCGCCGCCGCCGATGTCGATGCGGACATGCGAGGTGGTGGCCCCTTTGACGATTTCGGTGATCGTTCCCTTGAGAACGTTGCGGGCGCTGATCTTCATTGGCGTCCCGTTCGCTGTTTATCCCCGGTCGTCTTATCAGAACAATCAGGCAGTACCAATCGCAAGACCAGATAGCGTTTCAGCAGACCAGGCCTTCCCTTGTTATATCCATGCGGATATATCGGTCTGCAGGTTCGAGCCGATCGGATTTTGAACCCGGGGAGAGTTTCCGATGACGCGCAAAGGTTTCGGGTTGAGGGTGGTCGCCATTGGCGGTTTTGCGGCTGCGTTGATGGCGGCAATGCCGGCAGCGCGCGCGGAAGACAAGGTCGTGGTGTTTGCGGCGGCAAGCCTCAAGGATGCGCTCGACGCGGTGAACAAGGCCTGCGAAGCCGATGTCGGCGAGGCCGCGACCGTTTCCTATGCCGCGAGTTCGGCATTGGCCAAGCAGATCGAGGGCGGGGCACCGGCCGACGTCTTCATCTCGGCCGATCTCGACTGGATGAAATATCTCTCCGACAAGAAGCTGACCAAGCCCGATACCGAAGTGAAGTTGCTCGGCAACCAGATCGTGCTGGTGGCGCCGAAGGATTCGACGGTTGAGACCAGGATCGAGAAGGGCTTTGACCTCGCCAGGCTGGTTGGCGACGGCAAGCTCGCCATGGGCGACTTCAAGGCCGTGCCGGCCGGCAAATACGGCAAGGCGGCGCTTGAAACGCTCGGCGTCTGGTCCTCGGTCGAGGGCAAGGTGGCGCAGGCCGAGAATGTCCGTGCGGCGCTCAAGCTGGTTTCGACAGGCGAGGCGGCCCTCGGTATCGTCTATGCCACCGACGCGCACGCCGAAAAGGGCGTCAAGGTGGTCGGCACCTTCCCGGAGGATTCACATCCGCCGATTATCTATCCGGTTGCCCAGACCGCCGATTCGAAGGACAAGGATACGACGGCCTTCCTGAAGTGCCTGCAGTCCGCCAAGGCCGGCGCGCTCTTCAAGGAACAGGGCTTCACCGTGCTCACGCCGAGCAACTGAGTTCGAAAAAGGCCCCGATACCGCACGATGAACTGGCTGCTGGACCTCACTCCCGACGAATGGAATGCGGTCCGGCTGTCCATCAAGGTGGCGACGGTCGCGATGATCGCGAGTTTGCCGCCGGGCATAGCGATCGCGCTGCTGCTTGCCCGGGGGAAATTCTGGGGCAAGACACTGTTCAACGGGCTGGTGCATCTGCCGCTGATCCTGCCACCCGTGGTGACCGGTTATCTCTTGCTTTTGACTTTCGGAAGGCGCGGCCCGGCCGGCGCATTCCTGGCCGAACATCTCGGCATCGTCTTCTCGTTTCGCTGGACGGGTGCCGCCCTTGCCTGCGGCGTCATGGGCTTCCCTCTGATGGTGCGGGCGATCCGCCTATCGATCGAGGCAGTGGACCGCAAGATGGAGGCGGCCGCGGGGACGCTCGGCGCCAATCCTGTGTGGGTGTTCGGCACCATCACGCTGCCGCTGATCCTGCCCGGGCTGATCGCCGGCGCCATCCTGTCCTTCGCCAAGGCGATGGGCGAGTTCGGCGCGACGATCACTTTTGTCTCCAACATCCCTGGCGAGACGCAGACGCTGCCATCGGCGATCTACACCTTTACCCAGGTGCCGGGCGGCGATGAAGGGGCGCTGCGGCTGACGCTGATTTCCATCGTCATCTCGATGGCGGCACTGGTCGCCTCGGAAGTGCTGGCGCGGCGCGTCGGGCGGCGGATGGACATCGAATGAGCGTCCTTGTCGACATCAGCCACCGGCTTGGCGATTTCGCCATCGATGCCCGCTTCGAGAGCGCCGGGCGGCTGACGGCGCTGTTCGGGCCGTCGGGCTCCGGCAAGACGACGCTGATCAACATGATCGCCGGGCTGATCCGGCCGGACAAGGGGCGCATCGAGATCGACGGCCGCGTTCTGGTCGACACCGGTGCCGGCATTTTCGTGCCAAGGCACAAGCGCCGTATCGGCATGGTGTTCCAGGATGCGCGCCTGTTTCCGCATATGAGCGTGATCAGCAATCTGCGCTACGGCCGTTGGTTCACGCCGGCGGCGGAACGCTACGCGGATATGGACAGTGTCGTCGAACTGCTCGGCATCAGCCCGTTGCTCGGGCGGCGACCGGCAAAGCTCTCGGGCGGCGAGAAACAGCGCGTGGCGATCGGCCGGGCGCTGCTTGCCAGCCCGAAGCTGCTGCTCATGGACGAGCCGCTGGCCTCGCTCGACGAAGCGCGCAAGGCCGAGATCCTGCCCTATATCGAACGGCTGCGCGACGAAACGAAGATCCCGATCGTCTATGTCAGCCATTCGGTCGCCGAGGTGGCGCGGCTGGCCAGCGACGTGGTGATGCTGGCGCAGGGCAAGGTCACCGCCAGCGGCCCGACCGAGGCCGTCATGCAAAGGCTTGACCTGTTGCCGGCCGAAGAGCGCGGCGAGGGTGGCGCCGTGCTGGACACGAAGGTACTGCGTCACGACGAGACTTTCGGGATGACAGTGCTCGGCTCGGCCGCCGGCGAGATCCGCGTGCCGCGCCTTGAAATGAAGCCTGGGGCTTCCGTGCGTATCCGCATTCGCGCTCGCGACGTGATGGTCGCCACGGAGAAACCGACGGGCCTCAGCGCGCTCAACATCCTGCCCGGCACGATTGTCGCGATCAGCCCGGGCGAGGGGCCGACGGTCGAAGTCGGCATCGACTGCAATGGCGCAACGGTGCTCGCCCGCATCACCGAACAGTCGCGGCAGGCACTGAAGCTGCGTCCCGGCGGCAAGGTTCTCGCGGTGGTCAAGACGGTGAGCTTCGACCGGGCGAACACCGGCGCCGGCTTGCCGCTCGAAGCCGACGGCTGACAGGGGTGGTGATCGCCGATATATTGTTTTGGAATAACGGTCGCTGAAGCTGAAGCGATCGTGGAGGAGCAAAAATGCCGTCGCTGAGCTTGCGGATAAATCTCGATCCGGATGGACGGATCGGTCCTGGCAAGATCGAGCTTCTGGAGCACATCGCCACGTTCGGATCGATCTCGGCCGCCGCGCGCGGCATGGAGATGTCCTACAAGCACGCCTGGGATCTGGTCGAGGACATGAACCGGGTGTTCGGCAAGCCGCTGGTCTCGGCGCAGACCGGGGGCCGCAAGGGCGGCGGCGCGCAGCTGACGACGGTCGGCCTGGCGGTGGTCAGCCGCTTTCGCGCCATCGAGCGCGCGGCGTCCGCCGCAGCGGCGACGCATATGGATGCGCTGCAGGCGGAGATCGAAGCGGGGTAGGGGGATAGTCAGTAGTCAGTAGGGATTAGGACAGCTTCACTACTCACCACTCCTGCTTCCGCAGCAAATACGTGTCCATGATCCAGCCCTTTTCCCTACGCGCTTCGTCGCGGCGCTTTTCGATCTCCGCGCCGACATCACCGAGGCGGCCGGAGATGATGATCTCGTCCGGTGTGCCGAGATAGGCGCCCCATTGGATGAAAAGATCCTGGTCGGCCAGCGTGTTGAAGGCGCATTTGCCGTCGAGCATGACGACGGCGCTGCCGGCATTGTCCGGCATGCCTTCCTCGGTCAGGCGGCGGCCGGTGGTGATCAGCACGGGATCGCCGATGCGGTTCAGCGCCGTTTTGTGACTGGCGGCCAGCGCCTGGATGGCTGTTATGCCGGGGATGACTTCCAGTTCGAAGGCGACATTGCCCCTCAGGCGCACGCGCTCGAGGATGCGCAATGCGCTGTCGTAGAGCGAGGGATCACCCCAGATCAGGAAGGCGCCGCAGCCATCCCCGGCGATCTCGTCGCGGATCAGTCCCTCGTAGATGACGGCGATCGCCTCATGCCAGTCGTCGACGGTCGAGCGATAGGAAGACGTTGGTTCGGCGCGCACCGGCACGTCGAACTCGACCCGGCGTGAGGTCGGGTTGGTGACGAAGCGGTCGCAGATGCCGCGCCGCAGGTCGGCGAGCTCTGTCTTGTCGGCGCCCTTGTCGGGAATAAACAGGACGTCCGCCCGGTTCAGGCCCGATATGGCCTGAACCGTCATGTGGTCGGGATTGCCGGCGCCGATGCCGATGACGAGAAGCTTGCGCATGGCGCGAACTCCTGCCCGATCGGAACCTGTTAGTCCAGACCGCGCGTGCGTGTCCAGACCGCATGCGTGTCCAGACCGCATGCGTGTCCAGCCGGTCACGCATGCCCTGGACGCGGAAGGGCTTTGAAACGCCGCATTGAAACGGCTAGGGTCATGAGGGCATTCTCGCCGAGGGGGCTTTCATGCTGCGATATATCTTGACCACCGCGCTGGCCCTGTCGGCGGCGCCTGCATTGGCCAACGACTCGGTTGCCGAACTTGGCACCGGCGGCCTGATCCTGTCGCGCAGCGATGCCGTGGCGATGCAAAGCGAGGACCTCTTCATCTCGCCGCAAAAGGTGACGGTCGACTACGTCTTCCACAACAACACCGACAAGGATGTCGAGGCGATCGTCGCCTTCCCGATGCCCGACATTTCAGGCGATCCCGAGGAGATGCCGGCGATCCCCGAAAACCAGAGTGACAATTTCCTCGGCTTCGAGGTGACGATCGACGGCGCGCCGGCAAAGCCTGAGCTCGAGCAGAAGGTGTTCGCGCTCGGCATCGACGTCGGCACGGATTTGAAAGCCCAGAACGTGCCGTTCAACCCGTTCGGCGACGCCGCCAAGGCGGCACTGGCGAAGCTTCCGCAAGCGGTGGCCGACGATTGGGTCAACCGCGGCATCATCATCGAGGACACTGTTGACGACAGTGGCGGCCAAAAACCCGGCTATGCGCCGTTCTGGCAATTGCGCTCGACCTATTGGTGGCGCTCGACCTTTCCGGCCAACAAGGACGTTCACGTCTCGCACCGCTACAAGCCTAGCGTCGGCGGCACGTCGTCGGTCAGCTTTTTCAATGAGGGCCAGTTCCAGGGCTCATACGCCGCCTACAAGACCCGCTACTGCATGGACGGCACTTTCGAGAATGCGGTGCGCAGGGCGGCGAAGGACAATCCGGACGGCTATCCCAAATTCTACGAAAGCCGCATCGCCTATATCCTGACCACCGGCGGCAACTGGGCGGCGGGCACCATCGGCAAGTTCAAGCTGACCGTCGACAAGGGCAATCCGAAAGCCCTGGTCTCGTTCTGCGGCGACAATGTCAAAAAGGTCGGGCCGACGAGCTTCGAAATGACAGCGAAGGATTTCTATCCCGAGCATGATATCGATATCCTCCTGCTCGAACCGTCGGACAGCAATGGCGGGGACGCAAACTGATGCATGTCACGATCTACGTCGCCATTGCCGAGAACGGTGTGATCGGGCGGGAAGGCGGGTTGCCCTGGCGGCTCTCCACCGACCTCAAGCGCTTCAAGGCAGACACGATGGGCAAGCCCATCATCATGGGCCGCAAGACCTATGAAGGCATCGGCCGCCCGCTGCCGGGCAGGCTGAACATCGTGGTCACCCGCGACAAGGCCTGGCGCGCCGAGGGCGTCGAGGTGGCGCATACGCTGGAAGCCGCGATCCAGCTGGCGACCGTGCGCGGCCGCTGCATGAGCGGCGTCGACGAGGTCTGTGTCATCGGCGGCGGCGAGATCTATGCCCAGGCGCTGCCGCTGGCCGACCGTCTGCACGTCACCCATGTTCTGGCCGCCGTCGACGGCGATGCGCATTTCCCGCCGATCGACCCCGATACATGGCACGTGGTCAGTTCGCAGGAGGTTCCATCAGGAGAAAAGGACAGTCATGCGACGCGCTATACGGTTTACGAGCGCCGCCGCGAGATAGTTTGAAGACAAAAGCGCGATTGTAGGACGACAAAGGGTCGCTACCGGCCCAAATCCGATGAAGTCGGCGGGCGTCGCGTTGAAAGCGCGCCCTGGCGTCCCTATAGAAGAACGACACTGGATTTGCGCCGTAACCGCGGCGCTTGAGGGAATTCCAAGCGAAAGGACATTCATGCCCTGGAACGACAAAGGTGGCGGAGGCGGCGGCCCGTGGGGTGGCGGCGGTAACAACCAGGGCCCCTGGGGGCAGGGACCGAAGGGACCGAGCGGCCCGCAGGGGTCGCCTCCAGACCTCGAAGACATCATTCGCCGTGGCCAGGATCGGCTGAGGCGCGCGCTGCCCGGCGGCGGGGGCGCCAGTCCGGCCGTGTTCGGGCTGATCGCCGCGGTGCTGGTCGTTCTGTGGGCCTTCCAGGCGGTCTATACCGTGCAGCCCGACGAGGTCGCGGTCGAACTGCGCTTCGGCAAGCCGAAGGCCGAGCTTTCCCAGCCAGGCCTGCACTTCCACTGGTGGCCGCTCGAGACCGTCGAGACGGCCAAGATTTCAGAGCAGCTCGTCGACATTGGCGGCGGCAACACCAGCGGCAACGGCCTGATGCTGTCGGGCGACCAGAACATCGTCAATGTGCAGTTTTCGGTGGCCTACCAGGTCTCCGACCCGCGCGCCTACCTGTTCGACGTCTCCGACCCCGACGGCATGCTGCGGCAGGTTGCCGAGAGCGCCATGCGCGAAGCGGTCGGCCGCCGGCCGGCGCAGGACATTTTCCGCGACGACCGCCAGGGCATTGCGGCCTCGGTGCGCGAGATCATCCAGACGACGCTGGACGGCTACAAGGCCGGTCTCAACGTCAACGCCGTCTCCATCGAGGACGCGGCGCCGCCACGCGAGGTGGCGGATGCGTTCGACGAGGTGCAGCGCGCCGAGCAGGACGAGGACAAGTTCGTCGAGCAGGCCAATCAGTATTCCAACCAGAAGCTCGGCCAAGCACGCGGCGAGGCCGCCCAGGTCCGCGAAGACGCGGCCGCCTACAAGAACCGTGTGGTGCAGGAAGCCGAAGGTGAGGCCCAGCGCTTCATCTCGGTCTACGACGAATATGTCAAAGCCCCCGATGTCACGCGCAAACGCCTTTATCTGGAAACCATGGAGAGGGTTCTGAAGGACTCGAGCAAGGTCATCGTCGAGCAGGGCAACGGACAAGGTGTCGTGCCCTATCTGCCGCTGCCCGCATTGCAGCCGAAACCACCGGCACCGGCCGCGCCGGCTGCGAACACGGGAGGTACCCAGTGATGGCCAACCGTCTTCCCATTTTCGCCGTCGTGGCGGCGGTTATCCTTTTCCTGATCTACTCCTCGGTCTTCGTGGTCAATGCGCGCCAGCAGGCGCTGGTGCTCCGCTTCGGCGAGATCGTCGACGTCAAGAGCGAGCCAGGGATCTACTTCAAGGCGCCGTTCTCGTTCTTCGACGCCGACACGGTGCAGCTGATCGAAAACAGGGTGCTGCGCTTCGACCTCGACAACATCCGCGTCCAGGTGTCGGGCGGCAAATTCTATGAGGTCGATGCCTTCATCGCCTACCGCATCTCGGATCCGCGTGTCTTCCGTGCGGCAGTGTCCGGTCAGATCGAACTGGCCGAGGCCCGGCTCAGGACGCGTCTCGACGCTGCCTTGCGCCGCGTCTACGGTCTGCGCGATTTCGAAGCCGCGCTCTCCGAAGAGCGTGCCGTGATGATGCGCGAAGTCCGCGATCAGCTCAGGCCCGACGCCACCTCGCTCGGCTTGCAGATCGAGGACGTCCGCATCCGCCGCACCGATCTGACGGCCGAAGTCTCCCAGCAGACCTACGACCGCATGAAGGCGGAACGCCTGGCGGAGGCCGCGCGGCTGAGGGCACGCGGCAACGAAGCCGCACAGCGCATCACGGCACGCGCCGATCGTGAAGTGGTCGAGATCGTTGCCGAAGCACGCAAGGAGTCCGAGATCCTGCGCGGCGAGGGCGAAGCCCAGCGCAGCGCCACCTTCGCGGGAGCCTATCAGCGTGATCCGGCGTTCTTCGATTTCTACCGGTCGATGAATGCCTATGGTACCGCGCTCGACAACACCGGGACGACGATGGTGCTGTCGCCGGGCTCGGAGTTCTTCCGCTTCTTCCGCGATCCCGACGGCAAGGAAGGGCCGGCGAAACCGGCCTCGCCAGCAACCGCGCCGGCTGCGGCACCTGCCGCGCCGACGACACAACCCAGCACCGGCCAGTAGCGGCCGGTGCAAGATTTCTTCGCGGCGATAGGCCTGGTCCTTGTCATAGAGGGCCTGGTCTATGGCGGCTTCCCCAGCTTTGCGAGGAAGCTCGCGGGCGAAGTGCTGTCGATGCCGGAGAATGCACTGCGGATCGGCGGCCTGGTGGCGATCGCCATCGGTGTCGGCATCGTCTGGCTGGTGCGGAGCGGGTAAAGGCATCCGGTTTGCGGAATAACGCTCGATTTACGCTCCGCCGATAGCCATAGCCGCAAACGTGCCGTATTTCTTGCCATCATGGCGCGACACGGCGTTTTCGTCGAAGCGCTTTTCTCTTTCAGAAATGCCGGGAGGCTTCTCGATGACATCCAACACCCTTTTGCGCGCCGCTCGACGGACGTTGGTCGCCGGCGCCGCAGCGCTTGTCCTGGGCACCGCAGCCGTTCCGTCTTTCGTGACGCCGACATTCGCCGCCGACGGACCTGCCTCGGTTGCCGACCTGGCGGAACGCGTGCTCGGCGCGGTGGTCAACATCTCGACCTCGCAGACGGTGAAGGGCACCGAAGGGCCAAGCGCCGTGCCGATGCCGCAGCTGCCCGAAGGCTCGCCGTTCCAGGACTTCTTCGACGACTTCTTCAAGAACCGCGGTGGCGAAAAGGATGGCGGCTCGCAGAAGGTGCAGTCGCTGGGCTCGGGCTTCGTCATCGACGCCGAGCAAGGCATCGTCGTAACCAACAACCACGTGATCGCCGATGCCGACGACATCGAGGTCAATTTTTCCGATGGTGTGACCTTGAAGGCGACGCTGGTCGGCACCGACACCAAGACCGACGTCGCGGTGCTGAAGGTCGATCCGAAAGGCCACAAGCTGACGGCGGTGAAATTTGGCGATTCCACCAAGATGCGCGTCGGCGACTGGGTGATGGCGGTCGGCAATCCGTTCGGCCTCGGCGGTACGGTCACGGTCGGTATCGTCTCGGCGCGCAACCGCGACATCAATTCAGGCCCCTATGACGACTTCATCCAGACCGATGCGGCGATCAACCGCGGCAATTCGGGCGGACCGCTGTTCAACAGCGCCGGCGAGGTCATCGGCATGAACACCGCGATCATTTCGCCCTCCGGCGGCTCGATCGGCATCGGCTTCTCCATTCCCTCGCAGCTCGCCTCGGGCGTCGTCGACCAGTTGCGCCAGTATGGCGAGACGCGGCGCGGCTGGCTCGGCGTGCGCATCCAGCCGGTGACGGACGACATCGCGGAAAGCCTGGGGATGGCGACCGCCAAGGGCGCGCTGGTGGCCGGCGTCATCAAGGGCGGGCCTGTCGACAACGGCACCATCCAGGCCGGCGACGTCATCATCAAGTTCGATGGCAAGGACATCCACGAAATGCGCGACCTGCCGCGCGTCGTGGCCGAAAGCCCGGTGGGCAAAGCCGTCGACGTGCTGATCGTGCGCAAGGGTGTCGAGCAGACGGTGAAGGTGACGCTCGGCCGGCTCGAGGATGGCGAGAAGCTCGCCAGCGGCGAGAATGGCAACACCGACCAGGACAAGGGCGGCGACAAGGCTCCGGCCGTCTCGACCGCCTCGGTGCTCGGCATGACCGTCGGCGAACTCAACGACGAGACGCGCAAGAAGTTCAGCATTGCCGCCGATGTCTCGGGTGTCGTCGTCACCGATGTGGCCAAGGATTCGGCCGCCGCCGAGCGCGGCATTCAGCCGGGCGAGGTGATCACCGAGATCGCGCAGGAATCGGTCGCCACGCCCAAGGATGTCATGGACCGGATCGGCGCGCTGAAGGAGCAGGGGCGCAAGAACGCGCTGCTGATGCTGGCGTCGAAGACCGGTGAGCTGAGGTTTGTCACGATCCGGATGGATTGAAGTCGGCAGGACTGCAAAAATCTGATTTTAATGGAAAGGGCGGTTAGAGAGCCGCCCTTTTTCTTGCCTGCCAGTCTTGGCGAGGCAACCGGTAGAGCACATGCCGCTTGAGCGCGGGATGGCTGTCCGGAATGTCGGGATGGTCGAAGTCGTTGGCCGGGTCGGCGCTCATGCCGAGGCGTTTCATCACGGCGGTCGAGCGATGATTGCCGGTTACGGCGAAGGAGACGATCTCGTTGACGCCCAGCGTCTGGAAGCCGTAGGCGAGCCAGGCCTCCGCCGCCTCGGTGACATAGCCCTTGCCCCAGTATTCCGGCGCCAGCCGCCAGCCGATCTCGATAGTACCGGCCGGCAGGGAGGGCACATGATCGGTCTTGAGGAGCCCGACGAAGCCGATGCACTCGCCGGTGGCGGCAATCTCGGCGGCGGCAAAACCATAGCCGTCCTCGGCGATCCAGGATCGGAACTCGTCCATCTTGGCGTCGGCGGTAGCTCGGTCGCGGCGGAACGGAAAGAATTCCATGACGCGCTCGTCGGAGTTGATGCGATGGAACAGCGCGCGGTCGCGCTCCTCCCAGTTGCGCAGGATCAGGCGTTCGGTGCGGATTGGTTTCATTGCAAGAATTCTTCCTGCCGGTAGCCCTGCAGATAGAGCAGCGCGGTTAGGTCGGCATGGTCGATCCGGACTTTTGCCTGTGCTGCCACTGTCGGCTTGGCGTGCAGCGCGACACCGGTTCCGGCCAGGCGGATCATGTCGAGATCGTTGGCGCCGTCGCCGACGGCGATGGCATCGGCCGGCGCCAGGCCAAGGCGCGCGCAGATTTCGAGCAGCGCCTCGGCCTTGGCGGCGCGGCCGAGGATCGGCTCGCCGACCAGTCCGGTGAAGCGTCCGCCCTGGTCGAGCAGGCGGTTGGCGCGGTTTTCCTGAAAGCCGAGCATCTCGGCGATGCGCGTGGTGAAGACCTCGAATCCGCCCGAAACGAGCGCTGTCCAGGCGCCGTTGGCGCGCATGGTCTGGACCAGTGCGCGGCCGCCCGAAGCCAGCGTCAGCCGATTGGCGACGATACGGTCGACCACTGCGGCGTCGAGCCCCTTGAGCAGCGCCACGCGCTCGCGCAGCGCAGGCTCGAAGGCGATCTCGCCATTCATCGACCGCGCGGTGATGGCCGCGACGCGATCCTTGACGCCGATCTCGTCGGCCAGCTCGTCGATGCATTCCTGGTCGATCATGGTCGAATCCATGTCGGCGAGAAGGACTTTCTTGCGGCGTGTTTCAGCCTGCTGAACGATCACGTCGACTGGTTCGGCGCCCAGTGCGGCGCGAAGCTCTGCAGTGGTTTCATCAGCCTGCGCCGCTGGCGGCAGGGCAAGATCACAGGCAATGCCTTCGGCCAGCCAGACGACAGCGCTTGCGCCCACCGACCGTGAGGCCATATTCGCAAGCGACGGCGACAGAGCGCGGTCAGCGGGACGGGAAACAAGCGTGGCAATGAGCGGCATAGAGAATTCCGGCGCGGATGCGGGCGAAGGCCGCGTGAAGAACGCGATCCTGATAGCCGGGCCGACCGCCAGCGGCAAGTCGGCGCTGGCGCTTGAGCTGGCCGAGCGCACCGGCGGCGTCATCGTCAACACCGATTCGATGCAGGGCTATTCGGTTCTCGACGTTCTGACCGCTCGGCCGGAGGCGGCCGAACTCGCACGCGCGCAGCATTTTCTCTATGGGCATGTGCACCCCGGCTCTGCCTACTCGACCGGCGCCTGGCTGCGCGACGTGATGAAACTCATCGACGACGGAACGCTCTCGCGGCGGCCAATCTTCGTCGGTGGCACCGGCCTTTATTTTCGTGCGCTGGCCGAGGGCATTTCGGAAATGCCCGATATTCCGCAGCGGATCCGCGATCGCTGGCGCTATGAGTTGAAGGAGCACGGCGCGGTCAAATTGCATGGCATCCTGCTGCGCGAGGATTCGAAAGTCGCCATGCAGCTGAAGCCGACCGACGGCCAGCGCATCGTGCGGGCGCTCGAAGTGCTCGACGCCTCCGGCCGGTCGATCCTGGACTGGCAGGGCGAGCGCGGCCGGCCGCTGATCGACAGGCAAAGCGCGCATTTCCTAGTCATCGAGCCGGATCGGGCGGCGCTGGTCGACCGCATCGAAAGGCGTTTCGACCGGATGCTGGACAAGGGCGCGCTGGAGGAAGTCAAGCAGCTTGCGGCCCTTCGTCTCGATCCGGACCTGCCGGCGATGAAGGCGATCGGGGTTCGCGAGCTGCAGGCCGCAATTGCAGGGCAATCGAGCTTTCCCGAGGCGATCGAGCGCGCCAAGATCGCTACCAGGCAATATGCCAAGCGGCAAGCGACCTGGTTTCGACATCAGTTGGGGCCGGAATGGCAGAGATTGCGTCCCAATGACAATCTCGAAACCACGATCCAAACACTTGTTGCTAATGCAACTTAAAAAGTTGACCTTGAGGACAGGGTTCCCGCCGAAGTTGCCGGGATTAACGCTCCGTAAGGCGGCCCGTGCCATAAGATCGAGGGGCACTTTTCATCGGGGAGCAGATGCGTTTCCATAAGGCGGAATCCGCTTTTTTCGTCTTTATCTTCGTGATCCTGGCCGCTGGCCTGGTGACGCTGCACGCCTATGGGCTCTTGCAATCCTTCGCCACGGAACTCCATACGCAATCGGGCCTGGACAAGGTCATCTACCTCAACAAGCTGTTGTTCGCGACGGGCGTGCTGCTTGCGACCGCGCTGTTTTTCGGCATCTTCTTCATCTACCCGCTGATCCGCAAACAGGCGACGGAAGAAGGCAAGCTGCGCGCCATGACGGTTTCGCTCAGCGCCCGCTCCGAAACGCTCGAGCACGCCGCCCTGACAGACGGCCTGACCGGCATGCAGAACCGACGTTATTTCGACGACGCGCTGAACGAATATCTCGAGGAGTTCCGGCGCATCGAAAAACCGGTCGGGCTGATGATCCTCGATCTCGACCATTTCAAGCAGGTCAACGACAGCCACGGCCACGATGTCGGCGACGAGGTGCTCAAGGCTGTCGCCAGATGCCTCAAGGACATGACCCGCTATCACGACGTGGTGGCGCGCCTGGGTGGTGAGGAATTCGCCGTGGTCACGCCCAACATGGAGGCGGACCTTCTGGCCAAATTCGCCGAGCGCATCCGCAAGGCGATCGCCAACATGTCGATCCTCTCCGGCAACAATGTCCGGCTCAAGATCACGACCAGCGTCGGCCTCGCCGTATGGGACCGCAAGGAAACCGCCGAAGAGTTCTATCGCCGCGCCGACCGCCAGCTCTACGAAGCGAAGAGGCAAGGCCGCAATCGCGTCTGCGCCTAAAATCCCGAAGAAGAATTCATGAGGCCGGTTGCCTGATGCGGCTTTCTCGACTTCCCCGTTCTACTGCGTCGCAGTAGAACTGAGCTCACGGACTGAATGTCCGCTCCGCTCCGGCTTCTCGAAAGCCACGTCATTCAATTCGGCCTGACGAATTCCCTTTCGGGATTTGGCCAAGCGTGAATGCCGATGAGATCAGAGACCTGTTAGGTTCAATCGTTCTGTGGGCGCAGGCCGAAGGTCGCGGGTTTGAGGCCGTAGCGTGTGTCGAAATCTTCGTCCGACTGCACGCGCGCCGTCGCCGGCGGTTTGCGGTAGTCGGGATCGCCGGCCTGGCGGCCGGAATCGACCACCTCGGCAAATGGTATCGCCTGGCTCTGTGGCTTCGGCACGTTGCGCAGCCGCTCCACGATCGCCACCAGGTCGACCTCGCCGGCTTTCGTCACTTCTTCCTCGTGCTTGGCCGTGCCAGGCAGCAGGTGAGCGGGCAGTCTTTCGAATTTCAGCCGCATGGTCGTCGCCACGCCTTCGCCGAAGGCGATCGCCTCGCGCTGCCCCATGGAAGACAGGAAGGCGAGCGTCGAGGCGGACGAGTCGGCGATTGCCGAGCGGATGATCGCCTGGTCCTGCTCGTTGGCAAGCCGCATGGCGAAGAAGGTCGAGCATTGCGACAGGATGGTCGGGTCCAGCTCGCCCGGGCGCTGGGTGACGACGCCGAGATAGCAGCCATATTTGCGGCCTTCCTTGGCGATGCGCGACAGCGCATGCCGGGTCGGCGCGAAGCCGAGGCGCGAATCGGCCGGCATGTAGCGGTGCGCTTCCTCGCACAAGAACAGGAGCTGCAGCTTGCCTTCGCTCCACAAAGCGAGGTCGAAGGCCAGGCGCGCCAGCACGGAGCAGACGGAATTGACCACTTCCGAGGGCATGCCGGCCATCTCGAAGCAGGTTACCGGGCGGCCATGGTGCGGCACGCGGAAGATGTTGCCGATCGTCTCGTGGATGGTGTCCTCGATCAGGCGCGAATTGAACATGAAGCGGTAGCGCGGATCGGCAGCCGCGGATTCGATGCGCGTCTTCAGCGATTTGAGCGTCGGGCGATCGTTCTTGCTTTCGAGCATGCCCATGCGCTCGTCGATCTGCTTGAGCAGGTCGGCGATGCGGTAAGGCACCGGCGTATCGGCGGTCAGCGCATCGTTGCCGCGCCTGAGGTAGGCGCCTGAATTGGGGTTGCGGTAGAGGTTCTTGGCCAGCGGAACGAGGTCGCGAAGGGCGTCGATCTCTTCCGGCACCGTTTCGCGTCCGCGAAACAGCACTTCGGCGAATTCCTCCAGCGTGAACATCCAGAACGGCAGGTCGAGCGTCTTGGAATCGACCCGGACGCAATATTCGGGCAGCGAGGCGGCGAACTCGTTGTGCGGATCGAGGATCAGGATCCGCAGGTCGGGTCGCGCCGCGATCGACTTGCGCAGCAGCAGCGACACGGCGGTCGACTTGCCGACGCCGGTCGTGCCGACAATGGCGAAATGGCGCGCAAGCGTATCATCGATGGCGATGTTGGCGGCGATGGCCTCGTCCTGCGCCAGCGAGCCGATGGTGATGGAATGGCGGCCGGCCAGGTCATAGACGGCCTGCAGGTCGCGGGTGCGGATACGGTGCGCGACGGCGCCGATATGCGGATAGCTGGTGATGCCGCGGTCGAAGATCGGCTTGGCGCCGGGTTCGGCGCCGTCGCGCACTTCGCCGATCAGTTCGATGCTGACCTCGATGGCGTTCTGGCCTTCATTGCTCCAGGCCCGATCCGACTTGCCGATCGCATAGACCAGGCCAACGGTGCGCGTCGTGCCCAGATTGATGGAGATCATCTTGCCAACCGTCCACAGGCCGGTGATCGCACCGTCGACATCGTCGGCATAGGCGCTGATTGTGGCGCGCGCGCCGTCGCATTGCACGACGTTGCCGAGGATGCGCCGGTCGTTCTGCTCTGCGTTGCGGCGCTCCTGCGATGTCGGTTCTCCGACGGAAGCTTCGCGTTCGACATACATGGACAGGCCAATCCCCATTTCCCTGGAGACGGAGCCTACAGGAACGGGGTTAAGGTCGGATGAGGTCGGATGGTGTAGAGAGGATTAAGGACCCTGTGAAAATTATCGTGAGATGGCTCTTCACCTGTCTTGTTGTTTCGCTATAATGGACGAATGGATGATATAGCGAACGATATTTCCTCGACCATCGGCAAGAGGATCCACGCCGAGAGGATCATGCGGGACTGGTCGCTGGCCGAACTCGCCGAACGGTCCGGCGTTTCCAAGGCGATGCTGAGCACGATCGAGCGCGGCATGACCAGCCCGACGGCCGCACTTCTGGTGCGCATTGCGGCGGCCTTCGGCATGACGCTGTCGACCCTCATCGCGCGCGCGGAACTGCAGAGCGGGGGACTGCTGCGCGCGGCCGACCAGCCGGTATGGCGCGACCCCGATACAGGCTATGTCAGGCGGCATCTGTCGCCGGCCTGCGACATGCCGCTCGAACTGATCAAGGTCCATCTGCCTGCGGGCGCGAAGGTCAGCTTGCCCGCGGCTTCCTACGCCTTCATCAAGCAGCAGATCTGGCTGATCTCGGGAAAACTCGAATTCACCGAAGGCGATCAGGTGCACAGGCTCGAACCGGGCGACTGCCTGGCGCTCGGGGCGCCGTCGGATTGCACCTTCCATGCCCTGGAGCCGGGCGCCGACTATCTCGTCGCTCTGGTCAGGGGCTGACGTCATGGCAAGACGGCCTACGCGCTCCCACAATGGGGGGCCGCCTCTTGACGAGTACAAGGGGCCGCCATGGGGCAAGGGCGACCCTTACATCTTCCTGGCCTGGCAGGCGGCGCACGCCAAGGCGTGGAAGGCGCCAAGCCGCGACGTCATGCTGATGCGCATGGACAAGGCTGAGCGGCTGGGCCTGACCTATGAGGAATACACGCTCGAAATCCTGGAGCGCGGGCGACATCTCAGTGAAGAAGACACCGAACGCATCAGCGCCATCAAGGCCGCGCGCAAGCGCCGGCGGTCGCACCATCTCGAATGACGCCGGCGCCATCGACCCCGGTAATCGTTTCCAGAGGACCAGGTATGAATACCATCGAAATCGGGCCGTTGACCGCCAGCCGGGAAACTCTTGCAATGCTGACCGATCTGCTGGTCGAAACGGTTGCCGCCGGCGGATCTGTCAGCTTCATGCATCCGCTGGCGGCGGAAGCGGCAAGGGCATTCTGGGAGACGTCGCTGGCCGCGGCCGCACGAGGAGAAAGAATGGTGCTCGGGGCCTGGGACGGCGGGGCTCTGGTCGGGACGGTCACCTTGCTGCTCGACTGCCCGCCCAACCAGCCGCATCGGGCCGAGATCGCCAAGCTGATGACATCAGTCGAATACCGGGGCCGGGGTGTGGGGACACGCCTGATGCGGGCCGCCGAACGCCTCGCGGCGGAGAAGGGGCGCACGTTGCTGGTTCTGGACACGGCGGCGGAGGAGGGGGCTTCGGGCCTCTACGAAAAGCTCGGCTTCATCCTCACCGGCGAAATTCCTGACTATGCGCTGAAACCGCATGGCGGGCTGACGGGCTCGCTGATCTACTGGAAGCGTATCGGCATAGCTTCGCGGTAGCGCGCCAGTCAGGTCCGGGCCCCGCCGGCAAGGCGCTTTATCAGCCAGTGCCGGAAATCCTGCTCGGCACTTGTCAGTTGCGCGGTCGACGGCCTGGTCAGAAAATGCCCTGACGTGCTGGAGAGTTCAAAATCGGAGAGCGGGACCAGCGTCCTGCTGTCGAGCGCCGCGTCGACAAGCGGTCGCGACCCCAGCAGCACGCCGGCGCCGGCGCTCGCCGCCTCCATGGCGGCGACGAAACTGTCGAAGCGGTGCGACCGCTGGGGATGGCCGGCCAATCCGGCCGCCGCGAACCATTCCGACCACATCTCGCGCGCGCCGGCCACCAGAAGCAGCGGCAGGGATGTCCAGTCGGCGGCACTGGCGAGCGCCGGACTTGCCACCGGCACAAGCCGCTCGGCGGTCAGCCTCTCGGCCTCGCGTCCGGGAAAGGATCCGTTGCCGAAACGGATGTCGAGCGCCGAGCCCGGCAGATCGTAGTCGGTCGGCCGATGGATCGTCACCAGATCGAGCTGGACGCGCGGCAGCGCCTCGGCGAGATCGGGCAGCGCCGGCACCAGCGCCAGCAAGGCAAACGAGATCGGCACCCGGATAGAGACGGTCCGGACGGCGCGTGGTTCGAACAATTCCGTGGTGCTGCTGGCAATGGTTGCGAAGGCCGACTGGATGTGGGGCAGGTAGGCGGCACCCTCCGGCGACAGCGCGACCCCACGCGCCAGCCGCGAGAACAGCCGCGTCTTCAGCCGTTCCTCGAGCAGCCGGATGTGCTGGCTGACCGCCGCCTGTGTCAGGCCGAGTTCGGCCGCTGCCGCCGTGAAATTCGACAGCCGCGCCGCGGCTTCGAAACTGCGCAGCCAGTCGAGCGGAGGCAAGGCGGGGATGGTTCGTCGTGCCATTAGTCAATCGGGGTCATTGGCCAAAAAATGATAATTTGAATTATGCCTATGGCGCGATCAACATGCAATCGAAACCCTGCGGATCGGACCGTGGGGCGTAGCGGACAGGATGGATCTCAATGCTTACCCACGCGCTGGTTGGCGACGAAGGCAGAACAATCGAACTTGGCTGGGCAGACGGGAGGCGCACCCGCTTTCACGCCATCTGGCTGCGCGACAATGCGCTCGACGACAAGACGCGCAGCGCCGGCAACGGCCAGCGGCTCGTCACCATCCTCGACATTCCCGCTGGCACGAGAATTGGCGCCGCTTCCATCAAGGCCGGGGCGCTGGAGATCAGCTTCGAACCGGAGGGAAAGACGGTCAGCTTTCCCGCCCAATGGCTGCGTGCAAACGCCTATGATCGCGACGAGACACGCCAGCCCGGTTGGACAGGCGATGTCATCCAGCGCTGGACCAAGGCGACGATGCAGAACTGCGTGCCGCGCGCCAGCTACAAGGCGGCCTTCCATGACCGCAGCGTGCTGCGCGAATGGCTTTCGGCGGTGAGGACTTATGGCTTTGCGGTGATGAATGGGCTGCCGGCCGAATCCGGGGCGCTGTGCAAGGTGTCCGACCTGTTCGGCTACGTCAGGGAGACCAATTACGGGCGCTGGTTCGAAGTGCGCGCCGAGGTCAATCCGAACAATCTCGCCTACACCAATCTGGGCCTGCAGGCGCATACCGACAATCCCTATCGCGATCCGGTGCCGACACTGCAGATCCTGTCCTGCATCGAGAACACGGTGGAGGGCGGCGAATCGAGCGTCGTCGACGGTTTTGCCGTCGCCGCAGCCCTGCAGGCGGAAAACCCCGAAGGTTTTCGGCTGTTGAGCTCCCATGCGGCGCGGTTCGAATATGCAGGGTCATCGGGCGTGCGGCTGCAGTCCAAACGGCCGATGATCGAGCTTGGCCCCGACGGCGAACTGATCTGCATCCGCTTCAACAACCGCTCGCTGGCGCCGACCGTCGATGTGCCGTTCGCCGACATGGATCGCTACTATGGCGCCTACCGCCGCTTCGCCGAACTGATCGAGGATCCATCCTTCGAAGTGACCTTCAAGCTTGAGCCCGGCCAGGCCTTCATCGTCGACAACACCCGCGTCATGCATGCCCGCAAGGCGTTCTCCGGCACCGGCAAGCGCTGGCTGCAGGGATGCTATGCGGACAAGGACGGCCTGTTGTCGACGCTCGCGGCGATTGAACACGGCTTCAAGGAGGCCGCGGAATGAGCGGCCAGGATCTGAACGCGGACACCATCGTCGAGTTCATCGCCGACACTTTCGAGCGCCGGGGCGCCGAATCCTATCTCGGCGAGCCGGTTACGATGTCCGAGCACATGCTGCAGGGTGCTTGGTTGGCGGAGCAGGATGGAGCGCCCGAGGTGCTGGTGGCGGCCGCGCTGCTGCACGATATCGGCCACTACACCAGCGAGTTCGGCACCTATTCGCCCGACGATGTCGAGGACAAGCACCATGACGAGGCCGGCGGCGAGGTGCTGGCGCCGTTCTTCCCACCGGTCATCGTCGAATGCGTCCGGCTGCACGTCGCCGCCAAGCGCTATCTCTGCGCCACGGACCCGACCTATTTCTCCAGGCTGTCGCCGGCTTCGGTTCATACGCTGTCGCTACAGGGCGGACCGATGAGTGCCGAGGAGGTCGCCGAGTTCCGCGAGAACCCGTTCCATGAGGAAGCGGTGCGGGTTCGCATCTGGGACGAGGGCGGCAAGGTCGCCAATATGCGGACGCGGGCGTTTCGCGACTATGTGCCGTTGCTGCAGCGCGTCGTGCACGACTTCGCCAATCGGCCCTGACGCAACCAATCACGGGGAAGAGACAGCCCATGTGTTTCCGCTTCGACGGCGAAAACGCGGTGGCCGCATACCGGATGGAGACCTGCCGCGAGCGTTTGGCCGGCGAGGGCGTTTTCACGCCATCGCCGACCACCCCAAGCGGCGAGACCGGCGGGCGCGCCGCCGCCGGTCGAAGTCCCCGAAGCCGGGCAGTCCCGCCTTGATGCGAGGGAAGCCGACTAGCCCTTGTGATGGACCTCCTGGAGCCCGTAGACCGGGGTCGGCAAGCCAACCTGCCGGGCTTTCAGCTGCAGCGCCAGATATTGCGAATAGTGGCGCGACTGATGGAGGTTGCCACCATGGAACCACAGCGCCTCTTGCTGGGTCGGCTTCCACATGTTGCGCTGCTCGCCTTCCCAGGGGCCGGGGTCCTTGGCGGTGTCGGAGCCAAGGCCCCAGACCTTGCCGACCTTGTCCGCCACCTCCTGAGAGATGAGGTCCGCCGCCCAGCCGTTCATCGAGCCGTAGCCGGTGGCATAGATTACGAGATCTGCGGGCAATTCGGTTCCATCGGCGAATTTGACACCGGTTCGCGTCAACTCTTCCACCGCGGCGCCTGGTCCGCTCTTGAGCTTGATCGAACCGTCGATGACGAGGTCGCAGGCGCCGACATCGATGTAGTATCCCGAACCGCGGCGCAGGTATTTCATGAAGAGGCCCGAGCCGTCATCGCCCCAGTCGAGCAGGAAGCCGGCCTTTTCCAGGTCCGCGTAGAACTTGGCGTCGCGTTCCTTCATCTGCTGGTAAAGCGGGATCTGGAATTCGTGCAGGATGCGGTAGGGCAGGGAGGCGAAGATCAGGTCGGCCTTGCGTGTCGTCATGCCGTTCTCGACCGCCTGCTCCGAATAGAGCGAGCCCAACCCGATATCCATCAGCGTGTCGGACTTGACGATGTGCGTGGAGGAACGCTGCACCATGGTGACGTCCGCGCCACCCTCCCACAGAGCGGCGCAGATGTCGTGGGCGGAGTTGTTGGAGCCGATGACCACGACCTTCTTGCCGCGGTATTTGTCCGGGCCGGGATGGGTCGAGGAATGCTGCTGCTCGCCCTTGAAGATGTCCTGGCCCTTGTATTTCGGCCAGTTCGCCTTGCCGGACATGCCGGTGGCCAGCACCAATTGCTTGGGCTTGAGGACGATCTCTTCGCCGTCGCGTTCGACCACGACAGTCCACTCCTTGGCCTTCTCGTCGTATTTCGCGGATTTCGCCGACGTGGAGGACCAGTAATTCAGCTCCATCACCTTGGTGTACATCTCGAGCCAGTCGCCGATCTTGTCCTTCGGCGCGAAGACCGGCCAATTCTTGGGGAAGTCGATATAGGGCAGATGGTCGTACCAGACCGGATCGTGCAGGCAGAGCGACTTGTAGCGCTTGCGCCAGGAATCGCCCGGGCGTTCGTTCTTTTCGATGATGATGGCCGACACGCCGAGCTGGCGCAGACGTGCCCCCAGCGCAATGCCGCCCTGACCGCCGCCGATGATCACGACATAGGGCTGTCTGCTGCGGCCGAGTTCGGCGATCTCGTCGTCACGCTCCTCGCGCCAGGATTTCCTGTCCTTGCCGTGACCATGCTTGGCACCGAGCGGTCGAGTGAAGCCGGACTTCTCCTCGTGTCCCTTCAGTTCAGCCATGGTGGTGAGCAAGGTCCAGATGAAGTCGCCCTTGAAGCGCACCAGGCCGAAGCCGCGCGCCGCCCTCGTCTCGAAGGTGATCCAGGCAGTGGTGACGCCGTCTGCCTCGCTCGCTTCCTCGCCTTCCGCAACCTTCCAGTCGCTCGGTCCGGTTTCAGCCAAGGTTGCCGTCAGCATGTCGCGAACCTGGTCCTGGCCCTCCATCGTCTTCAGGTTCCAGGTAAAGGTGACAAGGTCGCGCCAGTAGCAATCCGCCTGGAAACAGTTGACGGCGGCGTCGATGTCGCCGTCCGCAAGCGCCTTGCCGAACTTGTCGAGCAGCGCCTGCGCCTTCGTGGTGGGGGTTCTCTCGAGCATGTTTTCTCCTCCGGTTGTCAAATTGATCAGGACAGGTCGATCAGGATTTTCAGTTGGGTCCCGGCTGGATCGAGCAGAGCTTCGAAACCGTCGGACACCGCCTCCGCAAGACGTATGCGCCTGGTGACCACCTTGGAGGCAGGCAACTGTCCCGAACTGATGAGGCGGATGACACGCGGCCATAGATGCGTTGGATAGGCCCAGGAGCCGCGGATATCGACGTCCTTGAATGTGACCTGGAACCAGTCGAGCGGGTTCTCGTGCGGATGCAGGCCGGTTTGCACCACGACACCTTGCTTGCGCACAGCCGCGAGGCAGGCCTTCAGCGCATGCTCGTTGCCGACGCATTCGATGGCGATATCGCAACCGACGCCGCCTTCGCTCGCGGCGCGCACTGCCTCATCCACTTTGTCCCGCTTCGGATTGAGCGTCACCACGCCAGGCAGGATCGAACGCGCCATCTCCAGCCTGGTGTCGTTCAGGTCCGAGATGAACAGTTGCGTCGCGCCCGCGGCGCGCGCGGCCAGCATCGTCAGAATGCCGATCGGTCCGGCGCCGGTGATCAGCACCGAGCTCCCGGCGCTTACCCCACCACGGTCGCAGGCATAGACTGCGACCGCGGTCGGCTCGACCAATGCAGCTTCCTCATCGGACATTTCGTCTGGAATGCGCTCGACATTGTAGTCGTTGAGCAAGGCAGCTTCCGCCATGCCGCCGCCGATCCAGCTCAAACCCGCCAGGGCAAGCTTGTCGGACAGATGGTACAGGCCGCGCGCGGCATAATAGTCTCCCGAGCGCGGCATGATCAGCGGCTGCACGGCCACGCGGTCGCCGACCCAGACCGACGTCACGCCATCGCCGACGGCCTCGATCACGCCGCCGAATTCATGTCCAAGCACCTGCACACCGCTGGCGCCGGTGAACGGATGCGGCTGCGTCGGTATGAAGATCGGCCCGTAACTGTATTCATGGAGGTCAGTGCCGCAGATTCCGACAAACCTGTTGCGGAGAACAACCTGTCCCGGCCCCGGCTTTGCCGGCCTGGGAATGTCCTCGATGCGCAAATCCCTGGCTGCATGAAAGCGCAGGGCCTGCATGCTCCTCGCCGTGGCCGCGAGATTGACCGCGTTCTGTGTCATGGCTTCTCCTCCAAGTTCCATGTGGGTACCTGGAACAGGGAGCAAGCAGCATGCCAACCATGCTGCTGAGTCGGAAATCGTAATAAAATCAGCATCATCTAGCGGTTTCTGCTGTCACAGGCTGTTGCGGCGGTGTTGCGCGCGCCATGGCGCGCCACAGCCGACGCAACACTAATTGGGCGCGTCCAGCCGCAGCCGTTTCATGCGGCGATGCACCGTCGTGCGGTCGACACCCAGACGCCGCGCGGCTTCGGAGATGTTCCAGCCCGCGGCCACGAGAGCGTCCAGCAGGGCCGCACGCTCGTCCTCGGGCGACGGAGCACGCAGGGCGACCAGCCTGGCGGGCGAAGCAAGCGGCGTCAGGTATGGCAATGCGAAGTCGGGCAGGTCGGTGGGCTCGATCATCCCGCCCTCGCAAAGCGTCACCGCCAGATCGATGGCGTTTGCGAGTTCGCGGATGTTGCCGGGCCAGCGGTGACGGATCAGTGCCAGACGCGCCGCGGGCGAGAGCCTCGCCGTCCGGCCGGCGAGGTGGGCGCGCTGATCCACTAGCCGGTCCAGCAACCATTCGAAATCGGTGCGTTCGCGCAGCGCCGGCAAGGTCAGCGAGGCCGCGTTCAGCCGGTATAACAGATCCTCGCGGAAACGTCCCTCTTCGACCAGCTTGCGCAGGTCATGGTGCGAGGCCGAAATGATCTTGATGTCGACCTGTCGCGGCTCGATGGCGCCAACCGGGACCAGTTCGCGTTCGGCGATCACGCGCAGCAGCCGCGATTGCAGGGAGTAGGGCATGTCGCCGATCTCGTCGAGGAACAGCGTGCCGCCGTTCGCACCCTCGATCAGTCCCTTGCGCCCCCTGGCGGCGGCTCCGGTAAAAGCACCGGCGACATGGCCAAAGAGCTCGCTCTCGATCAGATGCTCGGGAATCGCCGCGCAGTTGATGGCGACAAACGGGCCGGGCCGCTGCGCACAATCGTGGATCGCGCGGGCGAGATACTCCTTGCCGGAGCCGGTCTCGCCATGGATCAGGATGGGAATGGTCGTGCGCGCCAGCTTGGCGGCACGCAGTTGCGTGGCGGCCATCGCCGTATCGCCGCCGGAAAGGTCGCCGATCGGCTTCGGCACCGCCTCGGCCGGCGCGCGACGTCCGGTCGTCGGCTGCGGTTCGATGGCGTGCGCGAACAGCGCGCTGCCGCTGCGGCCGAACACCAGCCGCTCCTCGGTCGGGCGGCCGCGTGTCAGGCTCGGCAGATCGTCGACGCTGACATCGAGATAGCGCGAGATAGACTGGCCGATGGGGGAGGGCGAGTGCCGCCAGTCGACGCCTCCGGCCTGCGCCAGAAGCAGCGCTCCGCCACGCGTCGTGCCAAGGATGCGGCCCGAGGCATCGAGGGCGATGGCTGCCTCGGGGTCGACGTCCAGGAATTCCGGCGAACGGGAAAACCGCAGCACCCATTCGGAGTGCATCTGTGCCATCAGATTGGCGAGCTCGATGCGCCGCGCGGAAGCCGTCACCAAATGCAACGCCAGATTCTGGCTGATTTTCGGTTGCGGGGAGCGCAGCAGGGAAATGTCGAGCACGGCGGCGAGCTCGCCATTGGTGTCGAAGATCGGCGCGGCGGTGCAGGAGAGCGGCGTGTGGGTCGTGTCGAAATGATCGGTCTGGTGGATCGTCATCGCCTCGCCGGTGACGATGCAGGAGCCGACACCGCAGGTTCCAGTGCGGCTTTCCG
This sequence comes from Mesorhizobium sp. M8A.F.Ca.ET.218.01.1.1, assembly GCF_004791165.1. GTDB lineage: Bacteria > Pseudomonadota > Alphaproteobacteria > Rhizobiales > Rhizobiaceae > Mesorhizobium. Next base: position 48,716 of record NZ_SRUZ01000008.1, read on the forward strand.
ACCATTCGGAGCCGAGATAAAGCCCTGCCGTTCGCAACTGGTCCATGAACAGGGGATCGCCGAGGAAGTCGACGGTGACGCCCTTGGCATTTGCCAGCAGCAGCACATAGTTCTGGCCCGCCACCTGCTTGAAGAGCGTTTCCAGGCCGCTGCGGGCGATCGCGATCAGCCGCTCGGACTGTTCGCGATGTTCGCGCAACTGGGTATCGGGGACGATATAGGCTTCCGTCGGCCGGGCGGGGTCGAGCCGGTGGGTGTCGACACAGCGCAGCCAGGACTTGACCACGACATCGTCGCGCGCCGATGTCCTGCCGGACAGGACCTGCTCTATCTCCCGGATATGCTCCCGTTCACCAGCCACGCGTCCTCCTCCCAAGGCAACGTCCTAGCCTGGCATAGTGGTGCGCCGGCCGCATGGGCTCAACTGTACTATGGTAGCGCGTGGCTTTACCGCGTTATCGCGTGGCGGAGCCGATCTCACGGCTGAGTGAATTCGTGCCGTACCCCATTGACGACCCCGCGAGTTCGCCTTTATGGTCCGCCACCATGAAAACGGCACTCATTCTCGTAGGAAGGCGCGTGGGCAAGGCGGTGTAACCGCCGGGCGAAAACCTCCCATGCGCACCACACAGGCTCCCTCGGGGGCCTTTTTTATTGCCTGAAACACGACTAAACGACCAGCAAACGCCCAAATGGCGACAGTACGGGACCAGACCGATGAGCAACGGACAGAGTGAGCGGCGCGAAATGCCAAGCAGCAGGGAAATGACTGGCGCCGAAATGGTGGTGCAGGCGCTGAAGGACAATGGCGTCAAGCATGTCTTCGGCTATCCGGGCGGCGCGGTTCTCCCGATCTATGACGAGATATTCCAGCAGGACGAGGTCGAACATATTCTCGTGCGCCACGAGCAGGGCGCCGGCCACGCGGCCGAGGGTTATGCGCGGTCGACCGGCAAGGCCGGCGTCATGCTGGTGACATCGGGCCCCGGCGCCACCAATGCGGTGACGCCGCTGCAGGACGCACTGATGGACTCGATCCCGCTGGTCTGTCTGACGGGGCAAGTGCCGACCTCGCTGATCGGTTCGGACGCGTTCCAGGAATGCGATACTGTCGGCATCACGCGGCCCTGCACCAAGCACAACTGGCTTGTGAAGGACGTCAACGAGCTCGCCGCGACCATCCACGAGGCCTTCCATGTCGCCACGACCGGCCGTCCCGGTCCGGTCGTGGTCGACATCCCGAAGGACGTGCAGTTCGCCAAGGGCTTTTATGTCCCGCCGCAGATCGCACCGCGCACCTCCTACCAGCCGAAGGTCCAGGGCGACCTGGAGAAGGTCAAGGCCGCGGTCGAACTGATGGCGAGCGCCAAGAAGCCGATCATCTATTCGGGCGGCGGCGTCATCAATTCCGGTCCGGAAGCGAGCCACCTGCTGCGCGAACTGGTCGACCTCACCGGTTTCCCGATCACCTCGACGCTGATGGGACTCGGCGCCTATCCGGCCTCGGGCAAGAACTGGATGGGCATGCTCGGCATGCACGGTACCTATGAAGCCAACATGGCGATGCATGATTGCGACGTGATGATCTGCATCGGCGCGCGCTTCGACGACCGCATCACCGGCCGGCTGACCGCGTTTTCGCCGAATTCGAAGAAGATTCACATCGACATCGATCCGTCCTCGATCAACAAGAACGTCCACACCGACGTGCCGATCATTGGCGATGTCGGCCGGGTGCTGGAGGATCTGGTGCGGCTGTGGCGGGCGAGCGCCAAGGCCGACAAGAAGGCGCTCTATCCCTGGTGGGAGCAGATCGCCAAATGGCGGGCGCGCGATTCACTCGCCTACAAGATGAACAACGACGTGATCATGCCGCAATACGCCATCCAGCGGCTTTACGCGCTGACCAAGGACATGGACACCTACATCACCACCGAGGTCGGCCAGCACCAGATGTGGGCGGCGCAGCACTATCATTTCGACAAGCCGAACCGCTGGATGACATCGGGTGGTCTCGGCACGATGGGCTACGGCCTGCCGGCCGCGCTCGGCGTGCAGATCGCGCATCCGAACGCGCTGGTGGTCGATATCGCCGGCGACGCCTCGGTGCAGATGACGATGCAGGAGATGAGTGCGGCGGTGCAGTATGACGCGCCGATCAAGATCTTCATCCTCAACAACCAGTATATGGGCATGGTGCGGCAGTGGCAGCAGCTGCTGCACGGCAACCGGCTGTCGCATTCCTATACCGAGGCGATGCCGGACTTCGTCAAGCTGGCCGAAGCCTATGGCGGCCACGGCATACGCTGCGACAAACCGGACGAGCTCGACGATGCGATCAAGGAGATGATCTCGGTCAGGAAGCCGGTGCTGTTCGACTGCCGCGTGGCGACACTCGCCAACTGCTTCCCGATGATCCCTTCGGGCAAGGCGCATAACGAGATGCTGTTGCCCGACGAGGCGACGGATGAAGCGGTGGCCAACGCCATCGACGCCAAGGGCAGGGAACTGGTTTAACCGCAGGCGGAAGCCGTGTTAAAACAGAGAATTAGCTCAAAAGTTTGAAATCGAGATTCACGTCATGAACGCACAGCTTCAGCCCACCGGCTCCGCCTACTTCATCGCCAAGGAAACCGAGAAGCCGGAAACGCACACGCTTTCCGTGCTGGTCGACAACGAGCCGGGCGTGCTCGCCCGGGTCATCGGCCTGTTTTCGGGCCGCGGCTACAACATCGAAAGCCTGACCGTCTCCGAGACCGAGCATGAAAAACATCTCTCGCGCATCACCATCGTGACGCGCGGCACGCCGCATGTGATGGAGCAGATCAAGCATCAGCTCGAACGCATCGTGCCGGTGCACCGCGTGGTCGATCTGACTGTCCGCTCGCACGAGCTCGGCCAGGAGCGGCCGCTGGAGCGGGAACTCGCGCTGGTCAAGGTTGCCGGCACCGGCGAGGCCCGGGTCGAGGCGCTGAGACTCGCCGACGCTTTCCGCGCCAGCGTCATCGACGCCAATACCGAGCATTTCATCTTCGAGATCACCGGCAAGGGCTCCAAGCTCGACCAGTTCATCGCCATCATGAAGCCGCTCGGCCTGGTCGAGATCTGCCGCACCGGCGTGGCGGCGATGAACCGCGGCCCGCAAGGCATGTAGACCGACGTAACCCAGCCGAATTTTCCACGAATGCAGGACTGGCGTGACCAACGGCCGGCACTGGCCTTTGTGCAGCCGTCGGAAAGAGACAAGAGTACTGACGTATCTGGGAGGATATCATGTCCCTCGACGCATTCCTCGCCCTGCTTGTCTACGCCTTGGTGACCTCGATCACGCCAGGGCCGAACAACCTCATGCTGCTGGCCTCCGGCGTCAATTTCGGCATCGCCAGGACAGTGCCGCACATGCTGGGCATCAGCATCGGCTTTCTCGTCCTGTTGCTCGCCGTCGGCTTCGGCCTGGGCGCGGTGCTGACCGCGTTTCCGGCATTGCACACCGGGCTGAAGATCGCCGGTGCCGTCTACCTACTCTACTTGGCCTGGAAGATCGCCATGTCGCGCTCGCTCAGCGGCAAGGGTGAGACCAATGCGCGGCCGATGCGCTTCGTCGATGCGGCGGCTTTCCAATGGGTCAACCCCAAGGCCTGGGTGATGGCCATCACCGCGATGGCCGTCTACACCAATCCGGAACGGCCGTTCCTGTCCGTCATTCTGATTGGCGTGGCTTTTACCGTGGTCAATCTTCCCAGCGTCTCGGTGTGGGCGGGGTTCGGCACGGCGCTGCGTGGTTTCCTGTCGGATGCGGTGCGGCTGAAATGGTTCAACATCGCCATGGGCGTGCTGCTGGCGGCGACGCTTTGGCCGATGCTGCGCTAGGCTACGGCCCGCTCCACCCTTTCGGAGGCTATTTTCGGGGCCAATCGGGCCTTCGGCCCTAAACGATAGCCGGCTGCACAGCTATTGTGCAGTGCACATTAAATCTTCGTAATGCCGTGTTTTGGCCCTTTTCCGACAAACGCCCGTCCTATCTATTCGGCGAAATCGCGGCAGTGAGCCGTGAATTGCGCTAGAATACGACCACCTGGCTATGGCGTGTCGGACGGAGAGGTCTTTTGTCGATGCGTGGAAAAGTCCTTCTTTCATTGCTGGCGATTGCCTGTGCGGGCGCGGCCTGGCTCTATTTGTCGCCGGAAGCGCTGAACAAGGCTCAGCAGCTCATCGGCACAAAGCAGGTCGCCGCGACAGACAAGCCAGCGGCCGACAAGCCGGCAGGCGGCAAACAGGCCAGCGGCGGCAATGGCGGCGCCCGTTCGGCCTCTATCGTTTCGGCGACTGCAACGACAGCTGACTTTCCGATCCGCCGCTATGCCATCGGCTTCGTTTCCTCTCCGGCCGTGGTCAACATCAACGCCCGCGTCTCCAGCCAGATCGTGTCGATCGACGTCAAGGACGGACAGATGGTGAAGACCGGTGACGTGCTGTTTTCACTGGATGACCGCGCCCTGAAAGCGCAACTGGCCAAGGACCAGGCCACGCTTGCCAAGGACCAGGCGCTGCTTGCCAGTTCGAATTCCGATCTTCAGCGCGCCAAGGATCTTGTCGCCAAGCAGGCCGGGACGCAGCAGACCTACGACCAGGCCGTTGCCGCGCAGAAGGCGGCGGCGGCGACCGTCGATGCCGACAAGGCGACGATCGACGCCGACAATGTCCAGCTTGGCTTTGCCACCATTGCCGCGCCAATCTCGGGCAGGTTGGGCGCGGTCAACGTCGCCGTCGGCGATCTCGTCACGGTCAGCAATGGCAACAGCAGCACGGCGACGCCGCTGGTGACCATCACCCAGATGGATCCGCTGCAGGTCAACTTCAATCTGCCGGAACGCGACCTCGCGCTGCTGCACAAGGCGCTTGCCAATCCGCAGCAGAATGCGGTGACGCTGACCCAAAACGGCGACCCGAGGCCGATCGGCAAGGGCACGCTCGATTTCGTCGATTCCAGCGTCGACACCGCGTCGGGCACGATCGCCACGCGGGCCAGCATTCCCAATGCGGATCTTTCCTTGTGGCCGGGCCAATATGTGAACGTCGTGCTTGACGCCGGCATCATGCCGCAGATGACCTCGGTTCCCACCGTCGCGGTCCAGCCCAGCCAGAAGGGGCCGTTCGTCTATGTGGTCAAGCCGGACAACACCGTCCAGATGCGGCCAGTGCAGGTGGCGCTGACCGAGGGCGAAAACAGCGCCATCAGCCAAGGGCTGAAAAGCGGCGAGAAGGTTGTCACCGAAGGCCAGACACGGCTGAAGGACGGCGCCGCGGTGCATGAAGGCAAGGAGGCCGCGCCCAAAGTGGCCCAGGCGACCAATGCCGGCGGGGCGGCCCAATGATCTCCGAATTCTGCATTCGCAGGCCCGTCGCCACGCTCCTGATGTCGTTCGCCCTCGTGCTGGGCGGGCTGTTCGCCTACAAATTCCTGCCGGTCGCGGCACTGCCGAGCGCCGAATTCCCTGTCGTCAACGTCTCGGCATCGCTGCCCGGCGCCTCGCCGGAGACCATGGCGACATCGGTGGCGACGCCGCTGATCAAGCAGTTCGCGACCATCGCCGGCATCGATTCCATTTCGACCACCAACTCGCTCGGCCAGACCTCGATCGCCATCCAGTTCGTCCTCAACCGCGACATCGACGCGGCGGCGGCCGACGTGCAGGCCGCGATCGCGCGCACGCAGAAATCGCTGCCGCCGCAGATGACGTCGCCGCCGAGCTATCGCAAGGTCAATCCGGCCGACGCGCCGATCCTGCTGATGTCGCTGGTCAGCGATACGGTTCCGCTGACCGACCTCGACGCCTTCGCCGAAAACGTCATCTCGCCGTCGCTGTCGACCATCGACGGCGTGGCCCAGGTCTCGATCTTCGGCCAGCAGAAATACGCCGTGCGCATCCAGATCGATCCGACCGCGCTGGCCGCGCGGGGCATCTCGATCGATCAGCTGCAGGCGGCTGTGGCTTCGGCCAACAGCAACACGCCGCTCGGCGTGCTGCAGAACAACAAGCAGCAGCTGACCATTACCGCCAACACGCAGCTTACCAACGCGGCCGGCTTCTCCAACCTCATCATCGCCACCAAGAACGGTCATCCGGTGCGACTGGGCGAGGTGACCCGCGTCGTCGATTCGGTGCAGACGACCACGACCGCAAGCTGGTACGACGGCACCCGCGCCATCATCATGGCGGTGCAGCGCCAACCCGACGCGAACACGGTCGACGTCGTCGACCGGGTCAAGGCGATGCTGCCGTCCTTCCAGGACCAGATGCCGGCCGCCGCCCAGATCAAGCTGCTCAACGACCGCTCGACCTCGATCCGTCAGGCCGTCGACGACGTGCAGTTCACGCTGCTGTTGACTATCGCGCTGGTGGTCATGGTGATCTTCGTGTTCCTGCGCCGCGTCACGGCCACCATCATCCCGGCCGTGGCGGTGCCGATCTCGCTGATCGCCACGCTCGGCGCGATGTTCCTGTTCGGCTTTTCCATCGACAACATCTCGCTGATGGGCCTGACGCTCGCCGTCGGCCTCGTCGTCGACGATGCCATCGTGATGCTGGAAAACATCTTCCGCCACATGGAGGAGGACGGGCTGTCGGCCTTCGACGCGTCGCTGAAGGGCGCGCGCGAGATCGGCTTCACCATCATTTCGATCTCGATCTCGCTGGTGGCGGTGTTCATCCCGGTGCTCCTGATGGGCGGCGTGATCGGTCGCATCTTCAACGAATTCGCCGTAGTGGTGACCGTCGCCATCCTGGCTTCCATGTTCGTGTCGCTGACATTGACGCCGATGCTGTGCTCGCGGCTGCTGTCGGTGACCAAGGCCGACCGCGAGGCGCATGGCGCCGGCCACAAGCGCGATCTCATCACGCGCGGCTATGACCGGATCCTGAGCTTCTGCCTGCGGCACACCTTCCTTGTGTTCCTCGTCTTCGTCGGCACCGCGGCAGCCTCGGTGTGGCTGATCGAGGTCTCGCCGAAGGGCTTCTTTCCGCAGGAGGATATCGGCCAGATATCGGTGACCACCATCGCGCGCCAGGACATTTCGTTCGACGCCATGGCCAAGCTGCAAGGGCAGGTGGCCAGCGTGTTCTCGAAATCACCCTATGTCGACCATGTCGCGTGGTCGGCGGGCAGCGGCAACAATGCGCTCAACCAGGGACAGCTCTTCGTCCAGCTCAAGGGCAAGGACCAGCGTCCCGATATCGAGAAGGTGCTTGCGGATTTGCGCAAGCAGCTGGCCGGCGTTGCGGGCATCGAAACCTACATGCAGCCGGTGCAGAATCTGAGACTGGGTTCGCGGTCGTCGGCCAGTGCCTACCAGCTGGTGGTTCAGGGCCTCGATACCGGCCTGACCGATATCTGGGCTCAGAAGATGAATGACGCTATGGCGGCCGACCACGCTAACTTCGCCGATGTCACCAGCGACCTGCAGAACAACGCTCTGCAGGCGGCGCTGGTGGTGGACCGCGACAAGGCCGCCCAACTCGGCATCGACACCGACACGCTGCGCTCAGCGCTTTATGGCGGGTTCGGCACCGACCAGGTTTCGACGATCTTCGGCTCGGCCGACAGCTACGAAGTCATCACCGAACTCGATCCCAAGATCGAATGGTCGCCCGAGCGGATGCTCGCCATCCAGATGCGGACGGCGAGCGGAAGCCTGGTCCCGCTCGGCGCTTTCGCCCGCGTCGACCGCACGGCTGGTGCCCTGACGGTCAACCAGCTCGGCCAGCTTCCGGCCGTCACCGTCTCCTACAATTTGCCGCAGGGCGTCTCGCTCGGCGACAGCGTGAAACGCATCGACCAGCTCAAGGCGCAGATCGGCATGCCGGCGGCGATCTCGACCACCTTCGCCGGCACGGCCAAGACCTTCCAGGATTCGCTCGCCAACCAGGGCCTGCTGGTCGGTGGTGCCATCCTGACCATCTATATCGTGCTCGGCATTCTGTACGAGAGCTTCATCCACCCGCTCACCATCTTGACCGGCCTGCCGTCGGCTGTGCTCGGGGCGGTCGTTGCCTTGCGCTTCGCCGGCATGGATCTGTCCGTCATCGCGGTGATCGGCATCCTGATGCTGATCGGCATCGTCAAGAAGAACGGCATCATGATGGTCGATGTCGCGCTTGAACTGCGGCGAGAAGGCATGTCGGCCACGGACTCCATCCACAAGGCCTGCCTGATGCGGTTCAGGCCGATCATGATGACGACGCTGGCAGCACTCATGGGCACGTTCCCGATCGCGCTCGGCACCGGCGCCAGCGCGGAACTGCGCCAGCCGCTGGGCGTCGCCGTCGTCGGCGGCTTGCTCGCATCGCAGGCGCTGACCTTGTTCGTGACGCCGGTCATCTACGTCTACATGGAGAATTTCTCGGGCTGGCTGGCCGGGCTCATGCCGAAGCGCAAAGCCGAGCTGCATGTGGTCGAAGATGCCGATCAGCCCTCGCTGTTCGGCACCAATGACGACATCCCGGGCGAGCCGCAGAAGACGGCCGCCGAGTAGCAGACGGACAAAGCTCCGGTCCGGTTGGCCCAAGCCATGGAGCTTGCGGCCGGCGGGTCGGAACCGTAATTTGCCGTCATGTCCCACGATCATGATCACGACAACGAACTCGATCCGTTTGCCGCGCGGGTTCGGGCGCTCGAAACTATCCTGACCCGCAAGGGGCTGATCGATCCAGCCGCGATCGACGTCATCGTCGACACCTACGAGACCAAGATCGGTCCACGCAACGGCGCCAGGGTGGTGGCGAAGGCCTGGAACGATCCCGCTTTTGCCGAGTGGCTGAAGCGCGATGCGACGGCGGCGATCGAGTCGCTGAGCTATACCGGCCGGCAGGGCGAACACATGCAGGCGGTGTTCAACACCGGGGACACCCACAACCTCGTCGTCTGCACGCTGTGCTCCTGTTACCCGTGGTCGGTGCTTGGCTTGCCGCCGGTTTGGTACAAGGCGCCGCCCTATCGGTCGCGCGCGGTGATCGATCCGCGCGGCGTGCTCGAGGAATTCGGGCTCTCCCTGCCCGCCGAGACGAAGATACGCGTCTGGGATTCGACGGCGGAACTGCGCTATCTCGTCGTGCCGACGCGGCCGGAAGGCACCGAGGGCTGGAGCGAAGAGCGGCTGGCCGAGCTGGCAAGCCGCGATGCGATGATCGGCACCGCGCTGGCCCACGGGCCGGATAAGGGGGTGCCCGCATGAACGGCCCCCAGGATCTTGGAGGACAGATGGGGTTCGGCCCGGTCGCCCCGGAGAAGAACGAGCCTTATTTCCATGCCAACTGGGAGCGACGCGCGCTTGGCGTGACGCTGTGCGCCGGCGCCATGGGCGCCTGGAACATCGACGAGAGCCGGCATGCGCGGGAATCGCTGCATCCGGCCGACTACTACGGCTCCAGCTACTACCAGATCTGGATCAAGGCGCTGGAGACCTTGCTCAAGCGGCACGGCTTCGTCAGCGAGCGCGACCTCAGGGCAGCCGACGCGGTCGATCCGGCGGCGACGCCCAAAAGAGTGCTGAAGGCGGAAAATGTCCCGGCCGTGCTGGCCAAGGGCGGCCCGTGCGACCGGCCGGTCGAGACCGCGCCGCGCTTCAAGGCTGGTGATCCGGTGCGGACCAGAAACTTCAACCCGACCGGCCATACCAGACTGCCGCGCTATGCACGCGACAAGCAGGGCACGATCGAGGCGGTGCGCGACGGCTTCGTCTTTCCCGACAGCAATGCTCACGGGCAAGGCGAGAACCCGCAGTGGGTCTACACCGTGGTCTTCGACGGGAGCGAGATCTGGGGCGAGGGCGCCGACCCGACATTGACCGTCTCGATCGACGCTTGGGAGAGCTATCTTGAGCCGGCCTGAAGCGAAGGGGTCCGCCGCCGGTTTGCCCGCTGGCCTCGACGCACCGGTGTTTGCCGAACCCTGGCAGGCCGAAGCCTTCGCCATGACGGTGGCGCTGCACGACAAGGGCCTGTTTTCGTGGGGCGAATGGGCGGATGCCCTATCGGCCGAGGTGAAGAAGCCAGGTGCCGCGGCGGACGGCCATGATTATTACGAGCATTGGCTGGCGGCGCTGGAAAACCTGCTGGCGTCGAAGGGGCTGGCCGCCAAGCCTGATGTCGATGCGATGGCGCAGGCCTGGGAACGCGCCGCTCATGCCACGCCACATGGCAAGCCGATCCTGCTGGAGAACGATCCGCGCGCTGCCAACTGAGGTGCACGGTCACCCTTTTCGTTCCCTTTACGTTCTTGGCTGCGGCTGATAGCCTGAACCGCAGGGGAGTTCGCCATCGGCTGTGTCGTTGATGATGGCGGGTATCTTGTCTTTGCCTCGCGAATCCGGTCACACGATCAGATGGAATTTTCACCACAACAGGACGAGGCCTTGCAAGCGGTCGCCCGTTGGCTGCAGGCCGGCAAGCCGCAATTGTTCCGGCTGTTCGGCTATGCCGGCACCGGCAAGACGACGCTGGCGCGCTATTTCGCCGAGCATGTCGACGGCCAGGTGCAGTTCGCCGCCTTCACCGGCAAGGCGGCGCAGGTGCTGCGCTCCAAGGGCGCGGTCAACGCGCGCACCATCCATTCGCTGATCTACCGGCCCAAGGGCGAGGAATCGGTGGCCGACGAGGTGACCGGCAAGACCTCGATGTCGCCGACCTTTTCGCTCAACCGGCAAAGCCCGATCTCGCGCGCCAAACTGGTCGTCATCGACGAATGCTCGATGGTCGACGAGCAGCTTGGCCGCGACCTGATGAGTTTCGGCACGCCGATCCTGGTGCTGGGCGATCCCGGCCAGTTGCCGCCGATCTCGGGCGGCGGCTTCTTCACCGACCATGAGCCGGACTTTTTGCTGACCGAAATCCACCGGCAGGCGCGCGACAATCCGATCCTGCGGCTGGCGCTCGATGTGCGCGAGGGCCGCGAATTCATGCGCGGCGACTATGGCACCGCGCAGGTGATCGGCAAGGAAGACGTCAACCAGGAACTGGTGCTGAAAGCGGACCAGGTTCTGGTCGGCACCAACCGCACGCGCCGGCGCTACAACCAGCGCCTGCGCGAACTGAAGGGCTTCAATGCCGATTACCCACAAGCGGGCGACAAGCTGGTCTGCCTGCGCAACGATCCCGCCAAGGGCCTGCTCAACGGTTCGCTCTGGAAGGTGATGACCTCGTCGCGCGAGACGGTGAAGCCCGGCATCAACCTTCTGGTGTCGCCCGAAGAGGACGATCCGGATCGCGGTGTCGCCAAGATCAAGCTGCTCAAGGCGGCGTTCGAGGATCCGGATGCCGATATCCCCTGGCAGCAGAAGAAGCGCTTCGACGATTTCGACTACGGCTATGCGCTGACGGTGCACAAGGCGCAAGGTTCGCAGTGGAACGAGATCGTGCTGTTCGACGAGAGCTGGGCCTTCAAGGAAACACGCCAGCGCTGGCTTTATACAGCCATCACCCGGGCCGCCGAACGGCTGACCATCGTCAGATAGAAGGGGTCGGCGGCAGCCGGGAGAATCGTTTCATTTTCTTTCTGGAGCGGCGGTCGCCTCTTCGCCCGTCGGCCGCGCCGCGAGCCACTCCCAGGCAGCAGCTTCCTCCTCGATCTTGAAATGCCTGAATTCGACAGGCGACGAAGCGGGCAAGGCGTGTCGTGCGTTCGGCGTCCAGTCAGGCGCGCCGATCGCCGCGCAACGGCCAATATGCTCCAATGCGTGGACGGCACCCTTCTTGATGGTCTCATCGGAGATGTCGGCCCAGTCGACGCCCTCGTGATCGACTATGCGCACGGCGACGTCGATTCTCGGATGGAGCGCATAGGCCGCCTCCAGCAGGCCGAACAGGTTCTCGGCATCGGCGGCCGAGACATGGCCGACCACATCGAAGGCAAGGAGGTCGTCGCGGCTGGTGTCGATGCGGCGGATCGCCGGCACGGATTGGAGGAAATTCAAGGTGGTGCCTCCCTTTCACGGAATATGTTGGTCTTCTGGAACACCGGAAAGGCCCTATCTGTTCCCGTCAAAGACGCTATAGATGCGCTGTTTCAAATGCGCCGTGCCGGAACGAATGAGCGTGGCGCGCCTCAATCGACTGTTTTCACGGACGCCAAGCCCATGCCCGCCAAGCTTTCCGTCAACCTCAACGCCATCGCCATGCTGCGCAACCGGCGCGACCTGCCATGGCCCGATGTGATCGGCGTCGGCCGCCTTGCCCTTGCCGCCGGAGCGCATGGGCTGACAGTGCATCCGCGCCCCGACGAACGTCACACAAGGCATTCCGACCTGCCCCTGATCAGGGCGCTGATCGACGATGAGTTTCCGCAGGCGGAATTCAATATCGAGGGCTACCCAAGTGAGGATTTCCTGGCGCTTGTGGAGAAGAATCAGCCCGAACAGGTGACGCTGGTTCCCGACGATCCGGCACAGGCAACCTCCGATCACGGCTGGAACTTCATCGCCGATGCGGCGTTCCTGATGCCTGTTGTCAAGCGTCTGAAGAAGGGCGGTTTCAGGGTCTCGCTGTTTTCCGACGCGGATCCCACCGGCATAGGGGCCGCTCGCGATACGGGCGCCGATCGTATTGAACTCTATACCGGCCCTTATGGCAGCTACTATTCCGACTCCGGTAAGGCGGCCAAAGAATTGGAAAGATTGGGGAAAACCGCTGACGCGGCATTAGCCGCCGGCCTCCAGGTCAACGCCGGACACGACCTGACGGTGGCCAATCTGCCCGCGCTGGCAAGGCGTGTTCCGGCATTGGCCGAAGTGTCGATCGGACATGGGTTGACAGCCGACGCGTTGGAGTATGGCATGGCCGGCACGGTGGGTCGGTTTCTCAGAGCCTGCGGCTGGTAGGGTTAGGGCTTCGCTTTGCAGGTATGGCAGCCATAGCGTGCAATTGACACCGCATCGCAGCATGCATAGAGCACCGCGCGCCTGTCGGAGAGTGGTCGATGGCCCTTGCCAATAGCGGGAGCGAGGCTGAATCCGTCGAGCAATCGAGCCATTCCGAGGTTGAGCAGCACAGCACCAAGGTTCTGATGCTGGGCGCGCTCGGCGTCGTCTATGGCGATATAGGCACAAGTCCGATCTACGCCTTTCGCGAGGCGCTTCACGCTTCGCCCGGCATCGATACGCGCGTTCACGTGCTTGGCGTTTTGTCGCTGATTGTCTGGGCGCTGACGATCATCGTCACCATCAAATACGTCGCCTTCGTGCTTCGTGCCGACAACAAGGGCGAAGGCGGCACGCTGTCGCTGATGTCGCTGGCACGCAGCGCCTATCCCAAGGGCGCTCGACTGATCCTCGTGATCGGCCTTTGCGGCGCGGCGCTGTTTTTCGGCGATTCGATCATAACGCCGGCCATCTCGGTGCTGTCGGCGGTCGAAGGCCTGACGGTGGTGACCCCGGCGCTGGACGCCTATGTCGTGCCGATCACGCTGGTCATCCTTGCCATCCTGTTCTCCGTGCAGCGCTTCGGCACGGGAAAGGTAGCGGCGGTGTTCGGGCCGGTGACGGCGCTGTGGTTCCTGGCGATCGGCGTCGCGGGCATTTATCACTTGATGGATGATCCATCGATCCTGCTGGCCATCAATCCCTATTACGCGGTTGCCTATCTGGCCAGCACACCCACCGCCGCCTTCGTCACTGTCGGCGCGGTGTTCCTGGCCGTGACCGGGGCCGAGGCGCTTTATGTCGATCTCGGCCATTTCGGACGCAAGCCGATCGTGCTGGCATGGTTTTCCGTGGTGTTTCCCTGCCTGCTGCTCAACTATTTCGGGCAGGGCGCCTTTGTGCTCGCCAATGATGGAAAACCGACCAATCCGTTCTTCCAGATGCTGCCTGACTGGGCGCTGATGCCGATGGTGGGACTGGCAACGGCGGCGACCGTCATTGCCAGTCAGGCGGTCATTTCAGGGGCTTTTTCACTGACCCGCCAGGCGGTGCAGCTCAACCTTCTGCCACGCATCGAGGTGCAACATACCTCGGAAATGCAGTCCGGGCAGATCTACATGCCGCGCGTCAACCTGCTCATCGCGATGGGCGTGATGCTGCTGGTGGTCGGTTTCGGCAGTTCGAGTTCGCTGGCTTCCGCCTACGGCATCTCGGTGACCGGCGAAATGCTGATGACGACGATCCTGCTGTTCGTGGTGATGCGCAAGATGTGGAAATGGAAGCTGGCGCTCGCCCTGGCGCTGACTTTGCTGTTCGGCATTATCGACAGCGGCTTCTTCCTGGCCAATGTCGTGAAGATCGTTGAAGGCGGCTGGGTCTCGATCACCGTTGCGAGCCTGATGGGGCTGATCATGTGGACGTGGATACGCGGCAGCCGCTATCTCTTCGACAAGACCCGCCGCAACGAGATCCCGCTCGATTTCCTCGCCGGCAACCTGTTGAAGAAAAAGCCGCAGCTGGTCTCGGGCACCGCCGTGTTCCTAACCAGCGATCCCTTGAGCGCACCGACCGCGCTGATGCACAGCCTGAAGCATTACAAGGTGCTGCACGAGCAGAACGTCATCCTCTCGGTGGTCACCGCACCGCAGCCGGTGGTGCCCGACAGCGAGCG
>NZ_SRUZ01000008.1:63396-386473 GCF_004791165.1 Mesorhizobium sp. M8A.F.Ca.ET.218.01.1.1
ACCAGCGATCCCTTGAGCGCACCGACCGCGCTGATGCACAGCCTGAAGCATTACAAGGTGCTGCACGAGCAGAACGTCATCCTCTCGGTGGTCACCGCACCGCAGCCGGTGGTGCCCGACAGCGAGCGGGTGAAGATGGAGACGGTCAACGAGCTGTTCATGCGGGTGACGCTGACCTTCGGCTACATGGAGCAGCCCAACATCCCGCGCGCGCTGGCGATCTGCCGCAAGCAAGGCTGGAAGTTCGACATCATGACGACGTCCTTCTTCCTGTCGCGGCGCTCGCTCAAGGCCTCGCCCAATTCCGGCATGCCGGTGTGGCAGGACCGGCTGTTCATCGGGCTGGCGCGCACGGCGGCCGATGCGACGGAGTATTTCCAGATCCCGACCGGACGCGTCGTTGAAATCGGCACGCAGGTCGCCATTTAATAGGTACGAGTTCGCCGGGCCTGGTTGTTTTGCGATGGTTCGGGATATGAGCATGCGAAACGTCGCATGGATCGACATCGCAAGACGTCGCCCACCGGGAGCCGCGCGCTGCTAACATGAGTGCCATAACGTTACGGCACTTGATATTGCATTGCAGCAAGCGTAGAGCACCGCGCGTTTATCGGAGTGTCGTACATGGCCCTTGCCAATGCTGGTAGTGAGGCAGAACCCGTCGACCAATCGAGCCATCCGGAAATCGAACAGCATAGCACCAAGGTGCTGATGCTGGGCGCGCTCGGTGTGGTCTATGGGGATATCGGCACCAGCCCTATCTATGCCTTTCGAGAAGCGCTGGTCGCGTCGTCACACGGCACCGTTGCTGATCGCGGCGATATTCTCGGTGTGCTGTCGCTGATCATCTGGTCGCTGACGATTACGGTTACGATAAAATACATCATGTTCGTGCTGCGCGCCGACAACCGCGGCGAAGGCGGCGTGCTGTCGCTGATGGCGCTGGCACGCGGCAGTTTCCCGAAGCGCTCGGCGGTGATTCTGGGCATTGGCATCGTCGGCGCCTCGCTGTTTTTTGGCGATGCGGTCATCACGCCGGCGATTTCGGTGCTTTCGGCGGTCGAGGGCATGAACGTCGTCACGCCTGCTTTCCAGCCTTATGTGGTGCCGCTGACCCTGGTCATCCTCGCCATGGTGTTCGCGGTTCAGCGCTTTGGCACGGGCGGGGTGGGATTGGTGTTCGGGCCGGTGACCGCGGTCTGGTTCCTGGCGATCGGCCTTTCCGGCCTGAAACACATCATCAACGATCCAGAAATCCTGCTGGCAATCAGCCCGCACTACATCGTCGCCTTCCTGATTCATTCGCCGGACGTGGCCTTCGTCACGGTCGGCGCCGTCTTCCTTGCCGTGACCGGTGCAGAAGCGCTCTATGCCGATCTCGGTCATTTCGGCCGCAAGCCGATCGTACTTGCCTGGCTGGCGATCGTGTTTCCCTGTCTGCTGCTCAATTATGCCGGACAGGGTGCCTTCGTGCTGGCCAAGAATGGCATCGTCGGCCATCCGTTCTTCGAGATGAACGAGGGTTGGGCTCTGATTCCCATGGTCGTGCTGGCGACCGCCGCGACGGTTATCGCCAGCCAGGCGGTGATTTCGGGTGCCTTCTCGCTGACCAGGCAGGCGGTGCAGCTCAACATGCTGCCGCGGCTGGAAATCCTGCACACGTCGGAAAAGCAGTCCGGCCAGATCTACATGCCGCGCGTCAACCTGCTGCTGGCCCTGGTGGTCATGATGCTGGTGGTCGGCTTCGGCGAATCCAGCAAGCTCGCTTCCGCCTACGGCATCTCGGTGACCGGCAACATGCTGGTGACGACGGTGCTGCTCTATGTCGTCATGACCCGGATCTGGAAGTGGAAGCTCTCGGTGGCGATCCCGCTGACCGTGCTGTTTGCCTTCATCGACGTCGGCTTCTTCGCCTCCAACATCGTCAAGGTGTTCGAAGGCGGCTGGGCGTCGCTGGTCGTGGCCTTCACCATCGTGCTGGGCATGTGGACCTGGGTGCGCGGCAGCCGCTATCTCTTCGACAAGACCCGCCGCAACGAGATCCCGCTCGATTTCCTCGCCGGCAATCTGTTGAAGAAAAAGCCGCAGCTGGTCTCGGGCACCGCCGTGTTCCTGACCAGCGATCCCTTGAGCGCACCGACCGCGCTGATGCACAGCCTGAAGCATTACAAGGTGCTGCACGAGCAGAACGTCATCCTCTCGGTGGTCACCGCACCGCAGCCGGTGGTGCCCGACAGCGAGCGGGTGAAGATGGAGACGGTCAACGAGCTGTTCATGCGGGTGACGCTGACCTTCGGCTACATGGAGCAGCCCAACATCCCGCGCGCGCTGGCGATCTGCCGCAAGCAAGGCTGGAAGTTCGACATCATGACGACGTCCTTCTTCCTGTCGCGGCGCTCGCTCAAGGCCTCGCCCAATTCCGGCATGCCGGTGTGGCAGGACCGGCTGTTCATCGGGCTGGCGCGCACGGCGGCCGATGCGACGGAGTATTTCCAGATCCCGACCGGACGTGTGGTAGAAATCGGTACGCAGGTGGCGATCTGACGAGGTCGATCGCCTCGGCCTGAACGGGGAGGCGGGGATGAGCGGCGAATTGGTGCTTGTCACCGGCGGGTCGGGGTTCCTCGGCGCTCACTGCATCCTTGCCCTGTTGAAGGCGGGCTATCGCGTGCGCACGACGCTGCGCTCCGCCAGGCGTGACGCCGATGTTCTGGCCATGCTGAAGGTTGGTGGCGCCGAGCCCGGCGACCGGCTTTCCTTTGCCATTGCCGACCTCATGAGCGACGCCGGCTGGCCGCAAGCGGTTGCCGGCTGCGACTATGTCCTGCATGTCGCCTCGCCATTTCCCTTCGGCGTGCCGAAGCATGAAGATGACCTGATCATCCCGGCTCGCGAAGGCGCCTTGCGCGTGCTCAGGGCGGCGCGAGACGCAGGCGTCAAACGCGTCGTGCTGACCTCATCCTTCGCCGCTATCGGCTATGGCAAGATGCCGCCGGACGGCCGGCCCTTCACCGAAGAGAGCTGGACCGATCCGACGGCCAAGGTCAGCGCCTATGTGAAGTCGAAGACGCTCGCCGAACGCGCGGCCTGGGATTTCATCGCCGCCGAGGGTGGCAGCCTGGAGCTGGCAGTCGTCAATCCGGTCGGCATTTTCGGGCCTGTCCTGGGGGCCGACCATTCGACCTCCACCGCATTCGTCCAGCGCATGATGAACGGTGCCATGCCGGGGCTGCCGCGCCTGTCCTTCGGTGTGGTCGACGCGCGCGACGTGGCCGACCTGCATGTGCGCGCCATGACCAATCCCGCTGCCAAGGGCGAGCGGTTTCTGGCCGTAGCCGGCGATTTCATGACCGTGCGGGAGATCGCGCAGGCCGTGAAGACGCGGCTCGGCGCGGCCGCCTCGCGTGTCTCGACGCGGGAGCTTCCCGATTGGCTGGTGCGGGTGGTGGGGTTGTTCAACGCGGAAGCCGCGCAGCTGGTGACGGAACTCGGCAAGGTCAAGAACGCCACCAACGCCAAGGCGGTGCGCATGCTCGGCTGGGCGCCGCGCTCGCGCGAGGATGCCCTGGCCGCCACCGGAGCAAGCCTGGTTCGGCTTGGGCTGGTCAAGACCCCGAAATAGCGCGGCGGGACAAAGCCTTCCCGCCGCGCGGGTTTCAGCCGGCCAGTGCGGCCTTGTTGGCCTCGAGGAACTGCTTCAGCGGGACCGACTTCCGGCCTGAAAGGGTCTCCACCGCGTCCGTTACCATGCCAAGGTCGCCAGCGCGTGTGGCGGCATCGAAGGACACCAGAAGCTTGGCGATCGGCTCGGGAAGCCCGGCTGCCTTCATCCCCTCGGTCAGCGCTTCGTCAGAGAGCTGGACGACCTGGATCGGCTTGCCGGTGACTTCGGTGACCAGTGCGGCGACTTCGGCTGGTGTATAGGCCTTGGGGCCAGTCAGCGTGTAAGTCGTGCTTTCGGTGTCGTCCGAAGCCAGCCCCGCGGCTATGGCCGCGGCCAGATCGCTCCGCGCGCCGTAGGAAATGGCGCCGTCGGCCGCGGACGTATACCATTGGCCCGATGCGAGGATTTGCGGCATCGCCATGAACAGGTTCTCGTCGTACCAGCCATTGCGGAAGATCGTGTAGGGAATGCCGCTCGCCTTGATCGCCTGTTCCGTGTCGTAGTGGTCGGGCGCGAAGAGCACCGGCGACCCCGGCTCGGTGTTGGGCATCGAGGTGTAAAGCAGGTGGGCGATGCCCGCCTGCTTGGCTGCCGCGACCGCGGCGAGCTGCTGTTCGCGGCGCTTTCCCTGGATCGCCAGCTCATTGGTCGAAATGATGAGCGCCCGGTCGGCGCCGGCGAAGGCTTTGGCAAGCGAGGCCTGATCGTCGAAGTCGGCCGCGCGAACAGTGACGCCGCGCGCTGACAGGTCGGCAAGATTGGCGGGCGTGCGGGTCGTGGCGATGATCCGGGCCGCCGGTGTCTCCAACGTGTCCAGCAGATGGTTGATGACGCTGCGGCCGAGCTGGCCGGACGCGCCGGTGACGAGAAGAGTTGCGGTCATGGGGGGATCCTGACTTTGCGCCGGAAGGGCGGTTCGAGTGGTGGTCTCAAAAAGAGACCAGCACTAAAATAGGAATTGACCCGATGCCGTAAAGAAGGCAGTTTTTGGGGAGGTAGGCACAGGCAAGGAACCAACCATGGACAGCCGAACCGTCAATCTGAGATCCAAACTCGAAGTCTACAAAGCGATGACCGACGGCGGAAGCATCGCCGATTGCCCGGTCCGCGACGTCATCCAGGGGCTCAATGGCAAATGGAGTTCGCTGTTGACGGCGGCCTTGGCTGAGCAGCCCTATCGCTTCGGCGAGCTGCGGCGGCTGGTTCCCGACATTTCGCAGCGCATGCTGACCCAGACGCTCTACGATCTGCAGCGCGACGGCTATGTGCGTCGCGAAGTGTTTCCGACCAAGCCGCCGAGTGTCGAATACAGCCTGACCGACCTCGGGCGCTCGATGTTCGATGCCTTGCAGTATTTGCTGCAGTGGGCTGAAAACAACCATGACGCGGTGCGCGACGCGCGCACTGCCTTCGACGCGACCCAGGCTTGAACAACGGACAGTGCGCGGCTCGGCGACTTGATTTCGCCCGACGGCTGAAGGATTGTCCCGGCCAGTTCGGCTTGGGGGCATCGGCATTTCCTACGACATTGCAATTGCAGGCGCCGGTCCGGCAGGGCTGGCCATGGCGCTTTACCTCAAGCGCGCCGGCCACAGGGTCACCGTCTTCGAACGCTTCGAGGAACCCAGGCCGGTCGGCTCCGGCCTGATCCTGCAGCCGACCGGGCTGACGGTGCTGGCCGATCTCGGCCTCCTCGATGATGTCATGGCACTTGGTGCCCGCATCGACCGGCTGCATGGCGCCGATGCCTCGACCGGCCGCACCGTGCTCGATGTCCGCTACGACGCCCAGCAGGGCGGCCGCTTCGGCCTGGCGGTGCACCGGGCTGCCCTGTTCGGCGTGCTGTTCCGCGCTGCCCGGCGTGAGACCCTCGCCATCGAAACCGGCGTCGAAATCGAGACCCTGGAAATCGGCGAACGGGCAACGCTGATCCACAGCGGCGGGCGAAAGGCGGGGCCGTTCGATCTGGTCGTCGATGCCAGCGGCGCACGCTCGAAACTGCGGCAATGCGCCGGCAATGCCGCGGCACCACGACCACTCACCTATGGCGCGTTCTGGGCATCGCTGGATTGGCGAGGCGAGGGCTTTGACGAGCACGCGCTCTTGCAGCGCTACGACAAGGCCAGCGTGATGATCGGCGTGCTGCCGATCGGCCGGCCGGAACCCGATGCCGAAAGGATGGCGGCTTTCTTCTGGAGCCTGAAACCGGCGGATGCCGATGCCGTGCGCAACCTCGGCATCGATGCCTGGAAGGAGCGGGTGCTGCGGCTGTGGCCGCAGGCCGAGGCGTTCACCGGCCAGATCGACAGTTTCGACCAGCTCTCGCTGGCCCGCTACGGCCACCATACGATGAAATTTCCGGCTGGCCGGCGGCTGGCCGTGATCGGCGACGCCGCGCACTCGACCAGCCCACAGCTTGGCCAGGGCGCCAACATGGCGCTCCTCGACGCCGCCGCGCTCAGCCATGCGCTGGCGCGAGCGGACGGCGTGGAGGCAGCGCTGGAAGCCTATGCGAGAGCGCGGCGCTGGCATGTGCGGGCCTTCCAGGCACTGTCGCTGGCATTCACGCCCTTCTACCAGTCGGATTCGGCGGCGCTGCCCTTCATCCGCGACAGGCTGGTGGCGACGATCGCCAAAATCCCGCCGGCGCCGCGGTTTCTCGCCTCGATGGTGGCCGGCACGGTGATCGATCCGTTCAGGCGGGCAGGGCTTGCCGAAGCGCGGTGGCCGGATCGCCTTGCCGAATGAGACTCGATAGGAAAGACCCCTTCGCCCGCAGGAAAGCATGCAGGCGCTGCGGATAGTCAGGCGCCACGGCTTGCCTGATCGACGGACGGCCGCTCAACGCCTTGCGCCAGGCCTGGACAAGCGGCTTGCCTTCCAGGATGCCGAAATCGCCGATCCGGTCGAAGGCGTCGAGGTAGCGAAAGACCGGACCGTAAACGGCATCGACGAGGGAAAAGCGGCTGCCAGCGAACCATGGCCCGCGCCGCGGGGTATCGTCCGCGAGTTCAGCCTCGAGGCGGCCAAACATCGCCGACAGCGCACTACACTCGGCGAGGAAGCCGGCCTCGCTCGGCGCTGAATAGAAGCGACCGATGGCGTTGAGGATGGCCGAGCCGTATTCGATCCAAGCCCGGTGCCGGGCACGAGCGTAGGGATCGGCAGGGTGGAGGGGATTGGTCTGTGTCTCCTCGAGGAATTCGAGGATGACCGCCGATTCGAAGATTATCGTCTCGTCGCCAGCTTGCCGCACGCGCAGCAGCGGCACCTTGCCGAGTGGCGAGATCGCCTTGAACCAGTCCGGCTTGTCGGCGAGGTCGATGTCGACGCGCTCGAACGGGACGCCCTTCTCGGCCAACGAGATCGCGGCGCGTTGGACATAGGGGCAAAGGGGGTGGCTGACGAGAATGAGGGTGTCGGTATGTTGCACGGGGATGTGCCTCTCGATATCGATGCGGTTGCATTTATGTAGATGCATGTGCATTGATCGTCAAGCTTGATGCAATTGCATCTACCTCGTATGGTGCGGCCATGACAGAGACAGCCATGCCTTCGCCTGAAGCCATCAAGGTCTGGGCCCGCCTGATGCGGGTGTCGCGCCAATTGATGGAACGCGCCGAGGACGCGCTGAAGGAGGGCGGCCTGCCGCCGCTCGCATGGTATGACGTGTTGCACGAGCTTGCCGAGGCCGGCGAGGCCGGTTTGCGGCCGTTTCAATTGATCGAGCGCACCTTGTTTGCCCAGTACAACATCTCGCGGCTGCTGGCGCGGCTCGAGGCCGGCGGGCTGGTCGAGAAACTGCCGGTGGCCGATGACGGCCGTGGGCAAACCATCCGCGTCACGGCCACGGGACGTGAGACGCGCCGCCGGATGTGGGCGGTCTACGGGCGCTCGATCGCGGACCTGGTTGGCGCCAAACTGTCAACCGTTGAGCTGAACACGGTCTCGGCGATGCTCGGCCGGCTGCGCGATCCGCCTGTGGACCATTGAGGTTGGACCAGTACTGAGCGGCTGTTGCGCACCGTCGCCTTTTGCCGCCAAATATTTCTACTTTTTCCCCTTGCGTCGGATGGCGGATCGCGCAATATGCCGAACCGTAACGTACGGTACGCTGTTGTTTGACGACGAACTGTACCCTTCGAACAGGAACCGAACGTGTTGCAGGCCAACGCCGACATCGACAACAGCCAGACGCTGACGGAGCGGCAGCAGGCCGTCCTGGACGCGGCGCTGCGGCTGCTGGTCGAGGAGGGCGACAACCTGACCATGACTGCCGTGGCGCGACGCGCCAGCTGTTCCAAGGAAACCCTCTACAAATGGTTCGGCGACCGCGACGGGCTTTTGACGGCAACCGTGCAGTGGCAGGCCTCCAAGGTCCGGGTGGCTCCGGTCGATGGCAAGGGGCTTGACCTTGCCTCGCTGGCGGCGAGCCTAGAGCGTTTCGCTTCCGATTGGCTGAGAGTGATCTCCAGCGACACCTCGATTGCGCTCAACCGTGTCGCGGTCGGCCATGCCGGGTCGGGCAAGGACAATCTCGGCGCCGTCGTGCTGGAGAATGGGCGCTTTGCCTTGGCCAAGCGGCTGAAGCCGGTGCTTGAGGCCGGCCGGCAGGCGGGACTCCTTGAATTTTCGGATGCCGAGATGGCGTTCCGTACCTTTTTCGGACTGGTTGGCCGGGATGTGCAGATCCGTCTGCTCCTCGGTGACCGGCTGGAATTGACTGAGGCGGCGATCGGCGGCGATGCCATCCGCGCGACGCAGCAGTTTCTCGCTCTTTTCGGAGCAACAAACGGCCGCAAGGCCTCTTCATAAAAACGGGAAGGAAGTAAAAATGCGCGTCTATTACGATCGTGATGCCGATCTCAACCTGATCAAGGGCAAGAAGGTCGCCATCATCGGCTATGGCAGCCAGGGCAGGGCGCATGCGCTCAACCTCAAGGATTCCGGCGCCAAGGAAATCGCCATCGGCCTCAAGGCCGGCTCGGCGACGGCCAAGAAGGTCGAGGCCGACGGGCTCAAGGTGATGAGCGTCGCCGACGCCGCCAAATGGGCCGATCTGATAATGATGGCGACGCCAGACGAATTGCAGGCCGACATCTACAAGAACGAGATCGCGCCGAACATCCGCGACGGTGCCGCGATCGCCTTCGCGCACGGCCTCAACGTGCATTTCGGGCTGATCGAGCCGAAGTCGACCGTCGACGTGGTCATGATCGCGCCGAAGGGTCCCGGCCACACGGTGCGCGGCGAATACCAGAAGGGCGGCGGCGTGCCGTGCCTGGTCGCCGTCAACCAGGACGCCTCGGGCAACGCGCTCGACCTCGCTCTCTCCTATGCCTGCGGCGTCGGCGGCGGCCGTTCGGGCATCATCGAGACCAATTTCCGCGAGGAATGCGAGACCGACCTGTTCGGCGAGCAGGTCGTGCTGTGCGGGGGCCTGGTCGAACTGATCCGCGCCGGCTTCGAGACGCTGGTGGAAGCCGGTTACGCGCCGGAAATGGCCTATTTCGAGTGCCTGCACGAGGTCAAGCTGATCGTCGACCTGATCTATGAAGGCGGCATCGCCAACATGAACTACTCGATCTCCAACACCGCCGAATGGGGCGAATATGTCTCGGGTCCGCGCATCATCACCGCCGAGACCAAGGCCGAGATGAAGCGCGTGCTGAAGGACATCCAGACGGGGAAATTCACCTCGGAATGGATGCAGGAATACCGCGCCGGCATGTCGCGCTTCAAGGGCATCCGCCGCAACAACGACAGCCACCAGATCGAGGAAGTCGGCGCCAAGCTGCGCGCGATGATGCCTTGGATTTCGAAGAACAAGCTGGTGGACAAGGCCAAGAATTGAGCGAAATCTATCCGCTCGAAGCCCCTCCAACTCTTGGTTTTTACGCAATTCCGGATGGAAAACCGCTACGCACTTTTCTGGAATTGCTCTGACTTCGAACGGTCAAAAACCAAAAACGGCGCCCCGTGGCGCCGTTTTCATTTCTGGTGTCAGCCGCAGGCAGCTCAACTATAGGGCGACCAGCACTGCTGGCGCGGCCCGTTATAGGGCTGGAACGTGTTGTCGTAAGCGCGGTACGACCGGTAGCGGTTGTAGCACCACCGGACATGGGCGCTCGAAAGCCGTCCCGCGCGGTAGTAGCGGCGTGGCGCCGGCGCATAGTAGTCGTAGTTGTTATAGTTGTTGTACATGCTGCCAAGGCCGAGACCCAGGCCAAGGCCGAGGATCGCGGCGGCGCCATCGTCGTAGTAGCCGCCGTGATAGTAGCGGCGGCCATGGCGCCAGCGCCAGTCGTCGCCGCGGTTCCAGTTGCCGCCACCATTCCAGTGACGGCCGCTCCAGTTGCCTCCGCCATTCCAGTGGCGGCCGTTCCAGTTCCCCGACCGGCGCCATCTCCAATCGTTGTTGAAACTCCGGTTGTTGCCGCCGGCCCAGCCTTCGCGGACCGGGGTAACCGTTGGCGCGGCGGTGCTGGCCGGGATCGACACATCCGGCTGTAGGATCGGCCCGGCAGCGGACGGCGCCGTGACGCCGGAGACAATACCAAGCGCTATCAGCCCGGATTTGACAGTGGAAGAAAAAAGCGCGTTCATTGCACTTCTCCAAGAGAACAGGCCCCACGCCCTACCCAGGGGAATGGGACCACTGTGGATCTTTGCGTCTGAACGGCGGATGAACGGAAAGGTTCCGTCAACCATGGCGCGAACGCCGTCAGGACCAAACGATCCCTGCTTGTGGTCTTGCGATCTTGTCTTCCGCCGCTCTTGCAGGCAAAGGTCAGCGCATGTCGCTGCGCCTTGCCACCTTCAATGTCGAGAACCTGATGAATAGGTTCGACTTTTCCGGCTATCGCAACCAACTCAACGAGGACCGGACACTGGCGCTGTTCGATATCCAGAGCGAGGCCGAATACAGGATGCTGGAACAGGCGCGCGCCATCGCGCAATCCGATGACACGCGCCAGCTGACGGCGCTGGCCATCGCCGCCACCCGCGCCGACATCATCTGCATGCAGGAGGTCGACAACATCGAAGCGCTGAAGGCGTTCGAGTACGGCTATCTGTTCAAGATGGTGGGGCAGGGTTACCGCCAGAAATACACCACGTCGGGCAATGATTCGCGCGGCATCGATGTCGCGATAATGATGCGCAACGAGACCGCGCAGGGACAGCCGATCGAATTCGTGCGCATGACCAGCCACGCCTATGTCACCTACGAGCAGTTCGGCTTGCACACGCCGGAACTCGCGGCGCTTGGCAACCAGGCCAATGAACGCATCTTCCGGCGCGACTGCCTGGAAGTCGACATCAAGGTGGGCGGCGCGCCGATAACGCTCTATCTCGTGCACTTCAAGTCGATGGGGTCGCCCCGCAACGGGCTCGACGGACGCGAGGCGACAATGCCGGTGCGCATCGCCGAGGCGCAGGCCGTGCGGCGCATCATCGAGGAGCGCTTCGGTGGGGATCACGCCGCCGACAAGCGCTGGGCGATCTGCGGCGACATGAACGATTACCGCCAGCGCGTGAAGATCGCCGGCGATGAGGTCGACGGCTACCGTTTCGAGGTGGTCGACGAGAACCTGTCCTGCATCAACGTGCTGACAGCGGGCGGCTTCTGCGAAAACGTGGTCGAGCGGCGGCCGGAAATGAACCGCTGGACCTTCTATCACACACGCGGACCCGAGGAGCGGCATTTGTGCCAGCTCGACTATATCCTGCTTTCCAGGGGACTGGCGGCCAAGAACGCCACCGCCGTTCCCGACATCATCCGCAACGGCCAGCCCTGGCGCACGATCTTTCCCGCGGGCCAGGAAGTCGAGCGCTTCCCGCGTGCCGGCTGGGATCGGCCCAAGGCCTCGGACCATTGCCCGGTGGCGATCACGCTGGACATGGCCTGATGGGCAGGATCGGGACCTGAGCCGACATGAGCTTCGATCTTCCGCGCAATGTCATCCTGCCGGTCGATGCCATCGACGTCCGTCTCGATCCCGGCCCGCATCCCTTCGCGGTGGATAATGCCGAGGCGATCGCCAAGAATTGGCAGAGCGAGATCGCGGCCAATCCGGCGCTGTTCGACGGCACGGTGGTTCTGCTTTCGGAACTCGCCTATCGCGACCGCAGCCTCATTGGCCGCTGTCATGCGATCAACTACTCGACCTTCATGCTTTGGCGCAAACGACGGGAGAATTCCGGCGCCGAGCACGCCTATGGGCACGCCATGCTGGTGGCCGGGGACAACGCTCTGGTGGCGATCCGCATGGGACGACACACAGTGGGTGCCGGGAGCGTCTATTTCGCCGCGGGCTCGTTCGAGCCGACCGATTTCCACGACGGTCTCGTCGATGTCGATTTCAACATGATCCGCGAGGTGCGCGAGGAGACCGGCCTCGACCTGTCGGATGCCAGGCGCGGTGTGCGCTGGCACGCCCTGTCGACGACAAGCGGCACGGTCATCTTCCGCCGCTATCATGTCGATGAGGCGGCTGACGAGATCGCATCGCGCATCCGCGCCTTCGTCGCCTCCGAAGCCGATCCGGAGATCGAGGGGCCAGTGATCATACGACATGCCGGCGACCTGCCGGACGGTCTGTCGCCGCATATGAAGCCGCTGATCGAGTGGCATTTTGCGAACGAGGGCTAAATCCCCTTGCATGCGCCTTACGGAGAAGCGCCGAGAGATTGCGCTCTGATATCAATCTTTATAAAATGCTATCAACGATGTCACGTAAGTAGGTTTGCTATCGATGAGCGCTGTTACCATCCGCAACTTGCCAGAGGAAACGCTCCGCGCCTTGAAGGTGCGGGCTGCCCACCACGGCCGCAGCACTGAGGCCGAAATGCGAGAGATCCTGGAAACGGCCGTGCGGCCGGCCAATCGGGTCAAACTCGGCTCGCTGCTCGCCGCCATCGGTCGCGAGGCTGGATTGTCGCAAGAGGATGTCGATACCTTGCAAAGGCTCCGCGACAAAACACCGGGCGAGCCGGTACGGTTCGAATGATCCTCATCGATACCAATGTAATTTCCGAACCGTGGAAACCCGCGCCCGATCCGCGCGTCATCGCGTGGATCGACGCTCAGGCGGTCGAAACCCTCTATCTCTCGGCCGTCACCGTGGCCGAGTTGCGTTTCGGTGTCGCGGCGATGCCTGCCGGCAAGCGCCGCACGATCCTGCAGGACCGTCTGGAGCAGGACGCGCTGCCGCTGTTTGCTGGCCGTATTCTGCCCTTCGATCTCGATGCGTCGCGCGCCTATGCCATCCTCATGATGCGGGCGAGAGCCGCGGGCAAGGCCATCGGCAACGCGGACGGCTATATCGCGGCCACTGCCGCAGCGCACGGCCTCACGGTCGCCACCCGCGACACGAGCCCGTTCGCGGCCGCCGGGTTGAATACCGTCAATCCGTGGGAAGCAGCGTTGTAGCCCGCCTGCCACTCGAAACCGCACGTCGTCGCCGCGGTCGGGATGAATGATCCGGGGAGAGGCGGACAGGGCTCTATGATGTCTTGCTCATGAGTGCCTTGCGTTCGTTGCGCGCGGCGATGAAAAACAGAATGAAGCCGACGCCCAGCAACCCGCTCATCGCCATACCCATGGTCTGGCCGACGACCGCTTGGAAATCCGGTTTGACGCGATCGGGGTTGGTCATCCCGTAATCGGCGAGATACCACCAGATCCCTGCCAGGACAGCTTCGATAATCACCATGGTCAGGATCACGCGCGCCTTCTTGCTCATCAGCTGCTCCTCGACCAGAAATGCCTTGGCATAACATCGCCGACACAGTGACGACAGGGGCAGGGCGGAAACGTCCAAGGTTGCGTAAAAACCGGCGCGGCGTGCCGGGCGCCTTTGCAGCTTGCTCCCTTACTCGTGCCTTAGCGCGTCGATCGGATCGAGCCTGGCGCCGCGCAGGGCCGGGAAGAAGCCGAACACCATGCCGATCAGGGCGGAGAAGCCGACTGCGAGCAGGATCACCGCGGGGCTTGGCGCAAAGGGTATGGTCAAGGTCACGGAGGCGAGGCCGGCCAGCGCCAGCCCGATCAGGATGCCGATGATGCCGCCGAGCAGCGACAGCACGGTCGCCTCGACCAGGAACTGGATGAGGATGTGCTTTTCATGCGCGCCGATGGCGAGCCTGATGCCGATCTCGCGCGTTCGCTCGGTGACGGACACCAGCATGATGTTCATGATGCCGATGCCGCCGACCAGCAGACTGACGCCGGCGACCGCGCCCAGCATGCCGGTCATGGTGGTGGTGGCGCTGGCCATGGCATCGGCGATCTGGGTCATGTCGCGGATGGCGAAATCGCTTTCGCGGTCGGGGGTCATATGGCGCGCATCGCGCAAAATGTCCTCGACGCGCGGCTGCAATTCGGTGGTCGGCGTGCGGTCGTCAGCGGCGATATAGATGTTGTCGATGTCGCGGTTGCCGGCGATGCGGCGCTGATAGGCGGCGAGCGGCATCAGCACGACATTGTCCTGGTCCTGGCCGAAGCCGGTATAGCCCTTGGGCTCGAGCAGGCCGACGATCTTGCAGGAGGTGCGGTTGACGCGGATGATCTCGCCCTCGGGATCGCCGGCGCCGAAGAACTGCTGGCGCACCGTCTCGCCGATCAGGCAGACGCCGGTGCCCGACCGGGTTTCGGAATCGCTGAACGGGCGGCCGGAGACCAGTTTCCAGTCGCGTGCGTCGAGATAGGCGCTGTCGGTGCCGGTGACGCCAGAGGTCAGGCTTTCGGTGCCGAAGATGACGCGCACCTGCTTCTGCGATGCCGGGGAGATGGCGCGCGCGCCGGTGAGATGCGCAACCAGCGCCGCCAGGTCCTTTTCGGCCAGCGGCCGCACCGCCTGGTCGAGCCCGCCCGGACCGCCGGGACCGGCCGGGCGCCCGGCTCGCACGACCAGCAGATTACTGCCGAGCTTGGAAATGTCGGCCTTGACCTTTTGCGTGGTGCCGGAGCCAATGGTCAGCATGGCAATGACGGCGGCAACGCCGATGACGATGCCGAGCAAGGTCAGGAACGAGCGCAGCACGTTGCGGCGGATCGAGCGCAGCGAGAGGCGGACGGTTTCCCAGATCATAGCCTATGCCACTTCCAGGTTCATGGAATCGGAGGCCACGTGGCCGTCGAGGAAGCGAATGGTGCGCTCGGCGTATTCGGCGACATCGGCCTCGTGCGTGACCATGGTGATGGTCAGGCCAAGTTCCCTGTTCAGCCGCGTCAGCAGCTCCATGATCTCATGGGTGCGCGCGGTGTCGAGATTGCCGGTCGGCTCGTCGGCGACGAGCAGCGTCGGCCTGGTGACGATGGCGCGGGCGATCGCCACGCGCTGCTGCTGGCCGCCGGAAAGCTCGGCCGGCGTGTGATGCTCGCGGCCGACGAGGCCGACCTCGGCCAGCGCCTGCATGGCGAGGTCGCGGCGCTCGCGGGCAGCGACGCCGCGATAGATCAGCGGCAGTTCGACATTCTCCGCCGCCGTGGTGCGGGCCAGGAGATTGTAGCCCTGGAAGACAAAGCCGACATAGAGGTTGCGCAGCATGGCGCGGCGGTTGCGGTCGAGCCGGCCGGCATCGACGCCCATGAAGGAATAGGTTCCGGCCGTCGGCGTGTCGAGGCAACCGATGATATTCATCGCCGTCGACTTGCCGGAGCCGGACGGACCCATGATGGCGACGAATTCGCCGCGCTTGATGGCAAGGTCGACGCCGGCCAGCGCATGCACCTTGGCTTCGCCCTGGCCGTAGCTCTTCCAGACCTTGTCGAAGGTGATGAGGGGGGCACCGGCGGCCATGGCCTCAGCTCCGCGACTGCGAGGCGGTGATCACCTGCGCGCCTTCCTCCAGGCCGGAGGTGATCTCGGTCAGCTCGCCGTCGGTGGAGCCGATCTTGACGTTGACCGGATGCGGCCGCCCGTTATCCAGCACATAGAGCGTGCGGGAACCATCGGTCGGTGCCTTCGCGGCCTGGCGCTGGCGGTTGCCGCCGGGGCGGCCCATGCGGCCGGTGAATAGGTCGCTCAAGCTCCAGCCGCGTGCCGCTTGCTGCGCCGGGCGGTAGCGGAAGGCGGAAGAAGGCACGGTGAGCACGTCCTTGGCCTGCCGCGTGACCACCGAAACTGTGGCGGTCATGCCGGGCCGCAACAGAAGTTCGCCGTTGTCGACCTCGAGCCGTGCATTGTAGGTGACGACGCCATCCGTCGTGACCGAGGCATAGGAGATGTCGCGAATTTCGGCATCGAACGGCCGGTCGGGGAAGGCGTCGACGGTGAAGCGGGCATGCTGGCCCGACTTGACCGCGCCGATGTCGGCTTCGTCGACCGCGGCCACCAACTCCATGTTTCTGAGATCGGCGGCGATGACGAACAGCACCGGCGCCTGCAGCGAGGAAGCGACCGTCTGGCCGGGGTCGACCGAACGGGTCAATACGATGCCGTCGATCGGCGCGTAGATGGTGCTCTTGGCAAGGTCGGTCTGCTGCGCCTTGAGGTCGGCCTGGGCGATGGCGAGATTGGCTTGCGCACTGTCGAGCGCCGCCTTGGCGCGGTCGCGGGTCGCGGTTGCCGCTTCGAGTGACTGGTCGGTCGCCATGCCGCGTTTTGTCAAGGCCGCTGCGCGTGCCAGCGCGCTTTCGTTCTCGGCCAGCGTCACCGTGGCGTCTTCGACATTGGCTGCGGCGCCCTTGGCGGATGCCTCAGCGCGTTCGATCTGGACCTCGAGTTTCACCGTATCAAGCGTCGCCAGCACGTCGCCCTTCTTGACCTGCTGGTTCTCCTCGGCGGAGACCGAGCGGATGATGCCGGACAATTCGCTGGAAATGTCGACTTGGGTGAGCGGCTGCAGCGTGCCCGTCGCCGACACCTGGACGGTGAGGTCGGCCTTGGCGGCCGGCGCTGTCGTATAGTCGATCCTAGTCGGCGTGCCGGCATACCATTGATAGCCGGCAAAAGCCGCGACGAGGACGATCAGGGTCAGCAGCGCGTAGAGCCAGCCGCGGCGGCGCGTCCTGCGCCGGCCGGCGTGGTCGAGCCCCAGCGCCGTCTCGATGGCGGAATCCGATTCCGTCTTTGGCAGATTGACAATCTGGTCCACCTCGGACCCCTATGATGCGCAATGTCCCTATCTGTGCACAGATCAGGCTTACCGGTTCAAATATCAAATTAAATTTCGCCCATGTTGGGATTGAGGCAGGAATGCAAACCCGGAATTACTTGCTTTACGATGTGTTCACGACCGAGCGACTGGCCGGCAACCCGCTGGCGGTGGTGTTGGATTGCAAAGGTCTGGACACCGCCGCGATGCAAGCCATCGCGCGCGAGTTCAACCTGTCCGAATCGGTTTTCGTGCTGCCGCCGGACAATCCCAAGCACCGAAACCGCATCCGCATCTTCACGCCCGACTATGAAATGCCGTTCGCGGGCCACCCGACGGTGGGCTCGGCCATTGCGCTGGCGGAATTGGCCGGTGAGGGCGGTGCCGGCATCTTCGTGCTGGAGGAAAATATCGGACCGGTGCGTTGCGCCGTGAGCCAGCACGATGGCGCCACCTTCGCCGAATTCGACCTGGCCAAGCTGCCGGAGCCGCTGAAGCTCGAAGCCGATCCGGTGGCGATCGGCGCGGCGCTTGGCCTGGCACCGCATGAAATCGGCTTCGAGAATCACCGTGTCGCCTTCTGGTCGGCGGGCGTGCCCTACGTGACCATTCCGGTCGCCAATATCGAGGCGGCGGGCCGGATCCGGCTGGACAATCAGGCGTGGTCGGAACTGGCGCCGCGCAAGAGCGAATGGGCCTTTGCCAGCCCCTATGTCTATTGCCGCGAGACGGTAAACCACGAAAGCGCTTTCCACGTGCGCATGATCGTGCCGGGCACGCCGTCCTATGAAGACCCGGCGACGGGTTCGGCGGCGGCGGCCTTCGCCGGCGCCATCATGCATTTCGACGCTCCGACCGACGGGGTTTCGCAATTTTGGATCGAACAGGGACTGGAGATGGGGCGGCCATCGCGCATCCGCCTCGAATTGACCGTGCAGGGCGGAAAACTGGCCTCCGCGCGCATTGGCGGCAATGCGATCAAAGTCGCGGAAGGCAAGCTTTTCCTCTGATCGCCTCCGGGCTTTGTCGATTTGTCGGGAAATGATTCCGGCAGGGCTGGACAGGACCAGTATCGGCGGCTATATGGCCGCCAACGCCGGTTTTTACCGGCCGAGTGGGTGCGTAGCTCAGTTGGTAGAGCAGCTGACTCTTAATCAGCGGGTCCACAGTTCAATCCTGTGCGCACCCACCAAAAATCTAACAAAATCAATTTGTTGGACGAGGTGAGGGACCCTGACGGATGCAGGCGGAAGTCGGTATCCGCGCTATGTCTGAATATTTTGGGCAGCATCGAAGTTGCGTCCTGGTTTCTTTCCCGCTCAATCCGACCAAAAAGCCCCGTCGGCCTCTCCGGAAATTCAAAGCTTGCGAAACCCATCCGCCTCTAAATCAAAGAGATGGAGCATGATGTCGTCCGAAAACCGCGTCACACTTGTTCGGCATCATGCTCTAGATGCGCGTCATGTCATGCTTCCGGCTACCAAAATGTCGCGCTGGCGGTCGGTCGGTGCTTGCCCCTTGATCTGGTCCACGGCCCACTTCGATGATTCCCACCAGCGCGTGAACAAACTCAACCATATCGTTTGCCGTGATGGCTGCCTTGTCGGGGTTTTGCCCGATGTGCTCGGCTGCTTCGCAGCATGCGCGGCGGATGAGATCGTAGTGTACATCCCTTTCATCCTCCGGCAACGCCGCCAACTTCATGGCTCGGCTATGAATCAACCGTAGCAATAGTTCGAGAGCTGCTCCGACACTCATGCGTTTGCTCCGCATTGGTCGAGCGTCCCGGCGCTTGAGGGCGCGCGTTTGGAACGTCCGATGAGGAGGCGTTTCCCATCCCCTTATGGAAGGCTGCATCACAGCCGTTAATATATTCTTTCTTGCTAATATGCGTCCTTGGAGCCTGCAGAAGGGCCGAGCGCGCCCGTGCCTTCTCTTGCTGTCGAAATTTCAGTCGGTTCGAGCAAGGACATCGCGCCCCCCTGTTTCGGGGTCTTCGAAAATTTAGGTAGTGGGTCAGTTTGAAATTCCGCCCCGATCACAATAGGCGCTTTCGCCTACGCTCTGTCTGGAAAATAGGCTGAAGCGCATGCCATCTTCAAGCCATGACAGAGAAGCACCCAAAGCGCCCGCGCGATCCTAACCAGTTGGCGAAGTCGATTGTCTCGCTCGCCACCGGCGAGGCTGAAGATAAGAAGCCGCTCGCCTGGCGCACGCAAAGAGACGGTCGAAGGCAATCCCGATCCTAAGCACGTCAGCACGTCATTTGCCGAGCGCCAGAACCTCACCATGCGGATGCACATGCGCCGCTTCACCCGCCTGACCAATGGCTTTTCCAAAAAGGTTGAAGCTCACGCTAATGCGGTCGCTCTGCACTTCATGTATTACAATTTCGTCCGCATCCATAAGACGCTGCGCGTCACCCCGGCGATGGCCGCTGGCGTGACTGACAAGCTTTGGGAGATCGGTGATATTGTCGCGTTGATTGAAGCGAAAGAAGCCGAGAAGCCAATGGCTCGCGGGGCTTATCGAAAGAAACTTAATTGAGACAGCGAACGTTCAGCGACAGTCAAATCGAAGAGTTTATGCATCTGCATCTGACCAAATACCCAGATGCCGTTGAACGTATGCATTTCGTCATGAAGCATCCGTTTCGGGATAATGACGAGCAAATGTCCAGAACCAGGCGGGAGATTTTGGACACCGCGAAACACCTAGCGTTCTTTCACGCCCATTCGCAGGAAATACCCAAGGATCGCCTCGCGAAGGTCGCTGATCCATATTATCACGCGCGCCACGACATCCTATCCGATGTGATCGCCCATGTCGCTGCCATGCTGGGCCCTATAGGTTCCTATGAGATCGAGGAATGATGCTCGCAATTTCAAACTGACCCACTACCAAAATTTATGAGGGTTTGTACCTCAAGGCGATCCGCGCATTACTTCTCCGACACGCCAGCCTCGGCAAAGCTCGCCATTCTCGCATGGCATTCCAGCGCCGAGCGCACGATGTTGACGGCCAGGCACGCGCCTGAGCCTTCGCCGAGCCGCATGCCGAGATCAAGCAGCGGCGGCAGGGCGAGCGCTTCGAGCAGGCCGCGATGGCCCGATTCGGCCGAGACGTGGGCGGCGATGGTGTGAGCGAGGCCGGTCGGGTGCAGCTTCGCCAGGGGTGCCGCGGCAGCGGTGCAGACGAAGCCGTCGAGCAGTACGGGTATGCCCAGATGCCGTGCGGCCAGCGTCGCGCCAAAGATCGCGGCGAGTTCGCGTCCGCCAAGGCTGGCCGCGATCCCCAGCGGATCGGCAAGGGCGGCGGCGTGGCGCTTCAGGCCGGCTTCGATGGCGACCACCTTGCGCTTCAGGCCGGCATCGTCGACGCCGGTGCCGCGTCCAGTCCATTTTTCCGCGCCGCCGCCGAACAGGGCAGCCGAGATGGCGGCGGCCGGCGTGGTGTTGCCGATGCCCATTTCGCCAAAGCAGACGAGATCGATGTCCTTGGTGACCGCGTCATAACCGGCGGAAACCGCGGCGAGAAAGGCTTTCTCATCCATCGCCGATGTCTGCGTGAAGTCGCCAGTGGGCTGGTCGAGGTCGAGCGGGATGACGTCGAGTTCGGCGCCGGCGATGCGGGCCAACTGGTTGATGGCGGCACCGCCGCCGGCGAAATTCGCCACCATTTGAACGGTGACTTCGGAAGGGTAGGCCGACACGCCCTGCGCGGTGACGCCGTGGTTGCCGGCGAAGACGAAGACTTTCACGCGGTCGAGCTTGGGCATATCGCGGCCCTGCCAGCGCGCCAGCCAGGCGGCGATGGTTTCCAGCCGGCCGAGGCTGCCTTGCGGCTTGGTCAGCGTGTCCTGACGGCGGGCAACGGCATCGGCCGCCGTCTCGCTGCCGGCGGGCAGATTAAGGCAGGCAGCGCGCAGTTCATCGAGGGATTTGAAGGGCATGGGGGCAAGGTCTCCAGAAGGGAATCAGGTCAAGGGATCAGGAAAGGGCGACGGAAGCGACGAGAAGCACCGCGATTTCGCTCACCTGCTGCAAGGCGCCGATCGTATCGCCGGTCTGGCCATCGATCTGGTTGAGGCAAAGAGCGTGGAAAGCGGCAAACAGCAGGCCAAGCAGGACGAGCGCGGCGATGGCGCCGCCGGGGCCAAGCAACAGCAAAGGGATCGCGCCGAGCACGCCGCCGGCTATGGCGGTGCCGAGCGATACCGTGCCGGCGTCGGCCGACAGGCCGTCGGATCGTGCCGGCGGCAAGAGGTGCATGAAGGCGCCGAGCACGCCACGCGAGGCCGCATGCGCGGCCACCAGAGCGAAGAGGGCTTGCGTGGGATCGGGGAGTTCCGACAGCGTGCTCCAGCGGGTCAGCAGCGCCAGCGCCAGCGCCATCGCACCATAGGCGCCGATGCGGCTGTCGCGCATGATCTCGAGCTTGCGTCCGCGCGACTTGCCGCCACCGAAGCCATCGGCGACGTCGGAGAGGCCATCCTCGTGCAGGCAGCCGGTGGTGAGCACGGTTGCAACAAGGGCCAGGGCGACTGATGGCCCAATGGCAAGGCCAAAGCGTTCCGCAGTGGCAAAGACGATCGCGCCGATCAAGCCGACGGCAAGGCCGGCGATCGGAGCGGCCCAGATCGCGGCGGCGAGGCTGCGGCCACGAAAATCGAGCACGGGCAGCGGCAGGCGCGTGAAGAAGACCAGGCAGAGCGCGATGTCATCGAGGACTTGCCGAGGCGACAGGGTGATTCTTGGGAGCTTCATGGCCTAGCTCTTCGCAATCGCATGAAAGAAGGTGCCGCTGACATGGCCGCGCCGGTAGCCGGAAGCGCCGAGCGGATTGCCCTGGCCGTCGGCGAGGTCGGCCAGCGGCTCGTCATTGCCGGCGGCCGTCATCTGCGCATAGTGGAATTCGTGACCTCGGATCAGCGCACCTTGCGGCCCCAGCGGACAGTCGGCGCGCAGCCGCGCCTCGCGGTAGCCGAGATTCATCTTGCGCCTGGCGAAGCTGGTGGAATGGCCGAGCAGGCCGAGCATGCGATGCGTCTCGCCGCCAGCATCCTCCAGCGCTTCACCAAGAACCATGAAACCACCGCACTCGCCATGGACCGGCTTCTTCGCGGCGAAACGCGCCATTCCCGCATGGAAATTCATTGCGGCTGCGAGTGTGCCGGCGTGAAGCTCGGGGTAGCCGCCGGGCAGCCAGCAGACATCACAATCCTCGTCGGGCGCTTGGTCGGCGAGCGGCGAGAACGGAACGATTTCCGCGCCGGCCTTGCGCCAACAGGCGGCGACATGCGGATAAAGGAAGCTGAAGGCGGCGTCCTCTGCCAGCGCGATGCGTTGGCCGGGCGGCCGCAGCGCGTCGGCAAAGTCGCCAACTGTCGGGGCGAGGGGTGTTGCCAGCGCCATGATCGCATCGAGGTCGAGCGACTTCTCGGCCATGTCGGCGAGCCGATCGAGATGCGCCACCAGGTCGTCATATTCGCCGGCCTGGACGAGGCCGAGATGGCGTTCGGGCAAATTGAGCGTGGGATCGCGCAGGATGGCGCCGACGACGGGCAGTCCGATCGCCTCGATGGCGTCGCCGGAGAGCCGACGGTGGCGCTCGCTACCCAGCCGGTTCAGCACCACGCCCGCCATGTGCACATCCGGATCGTAGGTGGCAAAGCCCTTGGCGACGGCCGCCGCCGTGGTCGACTGGCCCGACACGTCGAGCACCAGCAGCACCGGCAGGCCGTAAAGCCGCGCCAGATCGGCGGCCGAACCGGTGCGCCCCTGCGCGGCCGGGATGCCGTCGAACAGACCCATGGCGCTTTCGAGGATGACGAAATCGGCATCGTCGGCCGCCTGTGCGGCCAGCGCATTGAGCAGCGACGGCGACATCGCCCAGCTGTCGAGATTGACGCCGGACAGGCCGGTGGCGGCGGTGTGGAAGCCGGGATCGATATAGTCAGGGCCGGATTTGGCGCCGCGCACCTTCAGGCCGCGCCGGGTCAGCGCGCGCAAGATGCCGATGGTGACGCTGGTCTTGCCAGAACCGGAGCGTGGCGCGCCGATGATGATCGCGCGCGCGGTCATGCTTGCCCAGCCAGTGCCGCGCGCATGGCGACGATGCCGCCGACGACGATCAATGCCGGTGAGGCAAGCCCGGCCGCCGCCGCTGCCTCGGCAATGGTGGCGAGCGTGGCGACGACGGTTCGCTCCTGCGGCGTCGTCGCGGCGACGATCACGGCCGCCGGCGTCGATGGCGCAAGCCCGCCGTCGAGCAGGGCTGCCGCTATAACAGGCAGATTGGCCATGCCCATATAGACGACGACCGGCTGGCCGGTGCGGGCGATTGCCACCCAGTCGATGTCGTCATCGGTGCCGGCGGCGTGGCCGGTCGCCAGAATGACAGCCTTGTTGATGCCGCGCATGGTGGCCGGGATACCGGTGGCCGCCAATGCGCTGAGGCCCGATGTCAGGCCCGGCAGCACACGGAACGGGATGTTTTCGCGCGCCAGTGCCAGCGCCTCTTCGCCGCCACGGCCGAAAATATAGGGGTCGCCGCCCTTCAGCCTGACGACGCGGCGGCCTTCACGCGCCAGCCGCACCAGCAAAGCGGTGATATCGTCCTGCTTCATCGAAGGCTGGCCGCCGCGTTTTCCCGCAAAGAAAAGCTCGGCGTTTCCGGCAACCGCGACCACGTCAGGCGAAACCAGCGCGTCATAGACCAGCGCATCCGCTTTCGCCAAAGCCGCCAGCACTTCCAGCGTCAGGCAGCCGGGATCGCCGGGGCCGGCGCCGGCCAGCCAGACATGGCCGGGCTCGAGCGGACGCGGCTTGAAGTTCAGCCGCGCAAGCGCCTGTTCGAGCGTGGCGTTTTCGCCTTTGTTTTTGGTGCTGCCGCTCACAATCCGTCCCGTCCGCGAAAACGCCGCTGATAGTGGGCGTCGTACAATGAACTCTCGCCAAAGCCTTCCGCCGCCAGCGAGCGGCCGACGAAGATGAGCGCCGTGCGCTCCATCGGATCGGCGGCGAGCTTTGCCTCGATCGTCTCCAACGTGCCGGTCAGCACGCGCTCGTCCGGCCAGGAGGCGCGAAAGACGATCGCGACCGGGCAATCGCCGCCATAGTGCGGTGTCAGTTCGGCGACGACGCGGTCGATGGCGTGGATGGCAAGATGGATGGCCAGCGTGGCGCCGGTACGGCCGAAACCGGCCAAGGTCTCGCCAGGCGGCATTTTCGAGGCGCGGCCGGAGACACGGGTCAGCACAAGACTTTGCGCGACTTCGGGAATGGTCAGCTCGCGGCGAAGGGCGGCGGCCGCCGCCGCGAAGGAAGGGACGCCCGGCGTCAGCGTGTAGGGGATGCCATGCTTTTCCAGCCGGCGGATCTGCTCGGCAACCGCGCTCCACACCGACAGGTCGCCGGAGTGCAGACGGGTAACGTCATGGCCGGCCTTGTGGGCCGCCACATATTCAGCCTCGATCTCGTCGAGCGACATCGGCGCGGTGTCGATCAGCTTCGTTCCCGGCGCGCAATGCTGCAGCAATTCCGGCGCGACGATGGAGCCGGCATGGAGGCAGACCGGGCAACTCGCCAAGAGCCTTGCGCCACGCAGCGTGATGAGGTCGGCGGCACCGGGACCGGCGCCGATGAAATGGACGGTCATTCGGCGTCTCCGCTGATGGCGATGGCGCAGGTGACCGCGCCGAGCACCGTGCGCGGACCAAGCAGGCTGGCGCCTTTGCCGGCGACGGCAACGGCCGACGCTTCGGAAACCGATGGTGTGCCGGCCAGGTCCCGCGAGAGGCTGGAGCTGCTGAGCGTCCGTGGCGAGGCTGCCTGGAGAGCTGCGTCATCGACGATGATGACCGGAAGGTTCAGCGCGCGGCCGGCGGCAGCGATCGCGTCTTCATCCTTCTTGAGCGCCGCGGTGGCCAGGGCCGAAAGAGCCGACATCGCCAGCCCATGCGCTTCGAGCGCGGTTTCTATCGCCGCGAGCACGTCCTCGACGGTGACGCCTTTTCGGCTGCCGATGCCCGCGACCATCATGGCTTGACCCAGCTCCATTGCGTGACAGGCATGGCCGGCCGCCACGCCTGCATCGAGCCGACAGGCGAGGCGCGGGAAATGCCTATCCTGACAAGATCGCCGCCGCGCCTAGTGTGCTGGGCGAGAAGCAGGGCTTCCATCTCCAGCGTCACCGCGTTGGCGACGAGACGGCCGCCGGCGCGCAGCGCCTTGATGGCGGCGTTCAAGACACCGGCGTCGCTGCCGCCGCCGCCGATGAAGATGGCATCGGGCGTCGCTAGTTTGGCCAGTGCCTTGGGCGCGCTGCCTTCCACAATGACGAGGCCGGGAACACCACAGGCGACGGCATTGTGGCCGATGCGGGCGGCGCGGGTCGGGTCGGCCTCGATGGCGATGGCGCGCAGCGAAGGGTGGGTGAGCATCCATTCGATGCCGATGGACCCTGAGCCGGCGCCGATATCCCACAGCACTTCGCCGCGTCTCGGCGCCAGCGCCGACAGGGTGATGGCGCGGATTTCGCGTTTGGTGATCTGGCCGTCATGCTCGAACATATGATCGGCAAGGCCCGATGTGAGCGGCAGCACGCGCCCTTGCGGATTCGAATCAATCTCGATCGCCAGCACGTTGAGTGGATTGATGTTTTCCAGATTGAAGGCATCGGCACGCGCTGAGCGCAATGTCTCCTTCGGTCCGCCCAACGCCTCCAGCACCGTCAACCGTGAAGCGCCGAAGTCAAGCTCGGTGAGCAGGCGGGCAATTGCAGCGGGCGCGTCGCCATCCGACGTCAGCGCCAGGATGCGCGCGTTGGGCTGCAGCAGCGGGCGGATCAGGTCGACCGGGTGGCCGTGCAACGAGATGATCTCGATGTCCTGCAGCGCCCAGCCGAGCCGCGCCGCGGCCAGCGAAATCGCCGACGGAGCTGATATGACATGCATCTCCTGTGGCTGGACCTTGCGGGCGAGGGTGGCGCCGACACCGTGAAAGAACGGGTCGCCGGAGGCGAGCACACAGACATTCCTGCCGGTGAGCGCCAGGACATCGGCCATCCCGGCATCGAAAGGAACCGGCCAGGGGCATGGCTTACCCCTGGCGAAAGAAGCGACTAGCGCCAGGTGCCGCTTGCCACCGAAGATGAACTCCGCCTCGGCGATCCGACGCTTGGCCTCGTCGCCGAGACCCGCTAAACCGTCCTCGCCGATGCCGACTACCGTAAGCCATTTTGGCGTTGGCTGATTTTTTGACATGTCGCGCCGCCCCTCATCCGCCTGCCGGCACCTTCTCCCCGTATAGTGACGGGGAGAAGGGAGAAGCTCCGGCGCCGACGCCTCCCTCTCCCCGTCCTTCACGCGGAGAGGGTAAGGGTGAGGGGCAGCGCCGACGATGTTTGACATGGTGCCCATGAAGAAGATTCTGATCCTCGGCGGCACAACAGAAGCGCGCCAATTGGCCGGAAAACTGGTGGAGGATTTCCTCGTCACGCTTTCTCTGGCCGGCCGCACGGAAAGCCCGGTTGCGCAGGGCGTGCCGGTGCGAAGCGGTGGATTCGGCGGCGCCGATGGACTGGCCGCATATCTCAGGGAGACCGGCACTGGTCTGCTGATCGACGCCACGCATCCCTACGCGGCGCGGATCTCCGCCAATGCTGCAATGGCCGCGCGCAAGACCGGCGTGCCGATCCTTGCCTTGCGGCGCCCGGGGTGGGAGGCCGTAGAAGGCGACCGCTGGCTTGAGATCGATAGCGTTGCTGGCGCCGCGCGGGCGCTTGGCGATGTGCCGCGCCGCGTATTTCTGGCGCTTGGCCGGCAGGAGGTCGCCGCCTTCGAGGCAGCACCCCAGCACCACTATCTCATCCGCAGCGTCGATCCGGTCGAGCCGAAGCTGGTTGTGCCCGACGCCGACTATCTGCTGGCGCGGGGCCCGTTTCACGAGAGGGAAGAACGCGCTTTGCTCGAAAAGCATCACATAGGTGTCGTGGTGTCGAAGAACAGCGGTGGCGCGGCGACATACGGGAAGATTGCCGCGGCGCGAACGCTCGGCATCGAGGTGGTCATGGTGCGCAGGCCGGCCTTGCCGGAGGTGCCTTCGGCTGAAACCGTCGAAGCGCTGGCCGCCATGATCGATCATTTCGTCGAACCCGACGCCGAGCGCGGCGTGTAGACCAGCGCCGGCTTGTCGCCGCGCTTGATGATCCGGGTCTCCGGCGAACCGATGATGATGCAGGTCGCCATGTCGGCCTTTTCAGCGTCGACGTCGGCCAGTAGATAGACCTCGATGCGCTCGTCTGGCCGGCCCGCGGCACGGCCGAAGATCACCGGCGTCGTGCCGGGCAGGATGGCGGTCAGGCATTCGAAGGCGCGGCCAAGCTGCCAGGGACGCGCCTTGCTGATCGGGTTATAGAGCGCGATGACGAAGCCGGCGCCAGCCGCCGCCAGAAGACGCAGTTCGATCAAATCCCAAGGCTTCAGATTGTCGGACAGCGAAATGGCGCAGAAGTCGTGGCCGAGCGGCGCACCGATGCGGGCGGCGACAGCCAGCATGGCGGTGACGCCAGGCACGACGGCGACATCGACCGCACGCCATTCGGCCGGACCGGCCTCGATCGCCTCGCAGACAGCGGCGGCCATAGCGAAGACGCCGGGATCGCCGCCGGACACCACGGCGACATCGTGGCCTTCGGCGGCCTTGGTCAGGGCATCCTTGGAACGGGCGAGTTCCTCGCGATTGTCCGAAGCGACGCGGGTCTGGTCGGGGCGCAGATCAAGCCGGTCGAGATAAGGCTTGTAGCCGTAGAAGAATTTCGCCTCGGCGACAGCGCGGCTGGCTTGCGGCGTGACCTGGTCGGCATTGCCGGGGCCGAGGCCGATGACGGTGAGACGGCCGCTCATGCCTGCGCTCCAGTCGGGCGGCCGGACCAGCCGGCGACCAGCACGATGGCGAAGTAGGGCGCCTTGTCGTCCGCCTTGTCGGCAAGCCGCATCGAGACGCTGCCGGCCATGGTGCCGCGCTCGACATAGACGGCGCGCGTCAGCTTTCCGGTCGCTTCCAGCGCGCGCCTGATCTTGGGCAGGTTGCGGCCGACCTTCATGATCACGGCGGCATCGGTGTCGGCGAGGCGTCGGGTCAACTCGAACTCGCTCATCGTGCCGGGCAGCACGGTCAGCACGTCGTCACCCTGGACGATCGGCACGCCGGTCTGCGACCAGCAGCCGGACATGGCGGTGATGCCGGGAATGACTTCAGTCGGGAAACGATTGGCGAGACGGACGTGCAGGTGCATATAAGAGCCGTAGAACAGCGGGTCGCCTTCGGACAGCACGGCGACCATCCGGCCAGCATCGAGGTGCTCGGCGACCTTGTCGGCCGACTCCTCGTAGAAACCTGATATCTGCGAGCGGTAGTCGTCGTGATCCTTGTCGATCTCGGTGGTGACGGGATAGAGCAGCGGCAGTTCCAGCATGTCGGGCCGGAAGCGCGCCTCGACGATGGCGCGCGCATTGCTGTTGTTGCCGCGCTTGGCGAAATAGGCCACGACATCGGCCTCGGCCAAGGCTCGCGCGGCCTTCAGCGTCAACAATTCGGGGTCGCCGGGACCCGTGCCGACACCGACAAGCCTGCCTTTGGAAATCGCGTTCACAGACCAGGCCTCGCCAGCGAATTGAGCGCGGCGGCGGTCATGGCGCTGCCGCCGAGCCTGCCGCGCACGATGGCGTAGGGCACGCCATAGGAATTCTCGGCCAGCGCATCCTTGGATTCGGCGGCGC
Source organism: Mesorhizobium sp. M8A.F.Ca.ET.218.01.1.1 (assembly GCF_004791165.1). Lineage (GTDB taxonomy): Bacteria > Pseudomonadota > Alphaproteobacteria > Rhizobiales > Rhizobiaceae > Mesorhizobium. The sequence continues at coordinate 91,944 of NZ_SRUZ01000008.1, forward strand.
CGACAAAGCCGACTGGCATGCCGATGATGGCAGCTGGCTTCGGCGCGCCATCGCGCAGCTTCTCCAGGAGGTAGAAGAGCGCTGTCGGGGCATTGCCGATGGCGACAACCGAACCGGCCATGCGCTCGCCCCACAGGTCGATCGCGGCGGCCGAGCGGGTGTTGCCGATCTCCCTCGCGATGTCATGCGTGCGCGGGTCGCGCAAGGTGCAGATCACCTCATTGCCGGCCGGCAGCCGGGCGCGGGTGACGCCATGCGAAACCATCTCCGCGTCGCAGAAGATCGGCGCGCCCGCCGCCAGGGCTTTGCGGGCGGCGGTGACGAAATCGGGGGAGAAGACAAAATTCCTGGCGGCTTCGACCTGGCCGCAGGCATGAATCATGCGGATGGCGACATCGGCCTCGGCCTCCGAGAAGCGCGAGAGATCAGCCTCGGCGCGAATGATGGCGAAGGAACGCTCGTAGATCGCGGTGCCGTCGTGGATGTAGTCGTAGGCGGCCATGCTCATTTCCGTTGGTAAGGTTGGGCCCGTTGGTAAGTTTCGGCGATGCCGGCCGTGCCCAGCCTTGTCAGGCAAGCGGCGGCGGTCTCGCCCTGATATCGAGCGCCGCGGATCACCGCGGCGACGCGGCCGATGCCGCGCGCGGCGTCATAGCCCGGCCTGTAGCCGGCAGGAAGAGCCTTTGCCGTCGCGTTCACGACAAGTCCGGCTCCGTTTTCGCCGCCGACCAAGGTCAGCGCCGCCGGGCCGGGATGCGCGCAGCCCTTGGCGCAGCCGGAAATGTGCAGGGTGAGGGAGGGATCGAGGATGTCGGCGTTTTCGGTGGCGATCGTCTCGGCGATGTCGCGGGTGGCGATGCGGCCGGACGCGCAGGCCGGCGTACCGGGGCAAGCGGCGATGCGGGTGCGGGGGTCGGCGGGGGAGGTGACGAAGCCGAGGGTGGCGGCTGTGTCTTGCAGGGGCTGGTTGGCGGTCGCCGGCTGGCCGAGGAAAAGCAAGGCACGGCCTGGGGCGAGGCGGATTTCGGTGGTGCCGAGGGCGAGGGCGCTTTTTGCGAGTGCGATGATTTTGTCCGCTGGGATGCTGCCATAGGGCAGGCCGATACCGAGGGCGAAAGTTTCACCGGCCAAGGGGAAAAGCCCGATAGGTTTGCGCGAGGCGCCCCCCTCTGTCCTGCCGGACATCTCCCCCTCAAGGGGGGAGATTGCGCTGTCACCGATGGTTTCGCCAATCTCCGGTGTTGTTGAAAAGCCAGCGTCGAAGCCGTTGATCTCCCCCCTAGAGGGGGAGATGTCCGGCAGGACAGCGGCGGGCGCCGTAGAGTGCCAGCTTGCGAGAGACTCCAATTGCCGCCCCGACAAATCCCGCGTGTGTGCGTCCCGGCCTTTCTCGGCAACCATCCGCAGCGCCGCGACAGCAATGTCGCGTGCCGCATCCTCATCCGCCACGGTGAGCCGCTTGGCGGTCCGCCCGTCACCCGCGACGGATACAAGCCAACGGCTGGCTGTATCGGCTCGCACCGCCCTCAGCCGCACATCGGCCGTTACCGCATCCAGCGTCAGTTGTCCGCCACCGTCAACGATCACCGAAACCTTCGGTCCCAGCCGCTTCGTCAACCCGGCTTCCTCGACGGCCACGCGAATCTCTTCCGCCATCGGCCGGGGATCGGCGATCTCCTGCGGGTCAATGCCTGCCAGCGGGCCGGTCTCGACCGGCACCCCGGTGCGCACCGCGATTCCCAATGCATCCACCTCCGCCGCCAGCAACGCAGCGCTGTCCGCCGTGAGGCCGCGTATCTGCAGGCTGCCGCGCGCGGTGACTTCCATGATGCCGTTGCCGTGCCGCAAGGCGGATTCGGCGATCCCGATCAAGAGCTTCGGCGACAACCCTCCGGAGGATGGACCTCCGGCGACCGGGTTCAGGCGCACCAGCAGGCCGTCGCCTGTCTGCATCGGCGCGGACAGAGCGGGGCAGGCGCCACGGCGCGAGAAGGCGTTCATGCCGCGACCCCGGGCGCGTTGGCTTCCGCAATCAGCGCGGCGAGATCGTCGTCGATGGAATTGCGCAAAGGATGCCAGAGGCCGCGGCGGCGCGCCGACAGGAAGCGCTCGGCGATGACTTTGGCGGCGGCGGGATTTTCGCGCAGGATGAAGGCGCGAACGTCCGGATCGCCGAGATAGGCATCGTGCACGGCCTCGATCAGCGCGCCCGAAATGGCATGCGTCGTTTCGGCGAAGCCGACCAGCCGGTCGACGGTTTCGGCGAATTCGGAGGCGCCGCGCGGACCGTGGCGCATCTGGCCTGATATGAAGCGTGCGTTGACGGCACGGGCACGCACGACGCGCGACACCGCCTCGCCAACCGATCGCGGTTTCGGTTTTTGTGGGTCGGTGGTGTCGAGCACGATGACGTCGGCGTTCCTGCCCAGTGTGGCCAAGGCGGCCGAAAAGCCGCCGATGAAGGCGACGTCGGCCGAGCCTTCGAGAATGTCGCGGCCGGGATCGTCGCCGGTGTGAACCAGAAGGTCGGCTTCGGCGATTCGTCCCTCGAAGGCGCCGGGCGCCGAGACGCCTTCGCCGCCGGCGCCGCCATAGGCGTGCGAGGTGGCGTCGAGATAGGCGCGGCCGATCTCTTCGCGCTCGCTCCAGTCGCCTCTCGACAACAGGTCCTCGACGCCGGCGCCATAAGTGCCGGGCGAGGTGCCGAAGATGCGCGGGCTGATCTTGCCATCGGCGCGGGTCTTGGCGGCGAGCGGGTTTTCCGAATCGTCCTCGTCGCGGGCGGCAACGGCGTTGGCGGCGGCATCGATCAACGCGATCTGGGTCGGGAACATGTCGCGAAACAGCCCGGATATGCGCCAGGTGACGTCGACGCGCGGACGGCCGAGCATAGCTGGCGGCAGCACCTCGATGCCGGTGATGCGGCCGGTGGCAGTGTCCCATTGCGGTCGGCAGCCCATCAGCGCCAGGCCCTGCGCGATCTCCTCGCCGCCGGTGCGCAGCGAGGCCGAGCCCCAGAGGTCGATGACCAGGGAACGCGGCCAGTCGCCATGCGACTGCAGGTAGCCGCGTACCACTTCTTCCGCCGCCGCCTTGCCCAGGTCGTAGGCGGTCGGCGTCGGCATGGTGCGCGGGTCCGAGGTGAACAGGTTGCGGCCAGTGGGCAGCACGTCGGAGCGGCCCCGTGCGGGCGCGCCAGCCGGGCCGGCCTTGACGTGACAGCCATCGAGCGCGGCGAACAGCGCCGACTTCTCGGCTGCCGCGCTTTGGCGGCGCATGGCATCCGGCTCGCCCTCGGGCGCGCGGCCGTAGATATGCAGCCCGTCCTTGATAGCGAAGTCCTTGAGATCGCAGAGCCAGGCGTCGATGCGGCGCAGCGCTTCGTCGGGCGCATCGGTTTTGGCGACGCCGGCTTCGGAGGCAAGGCCGGTCTTTTGCGCGGTTTCGACAATCAGCCTGGCGAGACGGTCGCGGCGGCGGCGGTCGAGGCCATCGGCCTGGGCGTATTCATCGACCAGGCGTTCGAGCTTGTGCTGGTCCTCGTCGAGACCTGCACCGGCGAGCGGCGGCGGCAGATGGCCAAGGGTGACGGCGGCGATGCGCCGTTTGGCCTGCGCCGCCTCGCCTGGATTGGAGACGATGAAGGGATAGATGACGGGCAGGGACCCGATCACGATCTCGGGGAAGCAGTTTTGCGAAAGCGCGACGGTCTTGCCGGGCAGCCATTCTAGCGTGCCGTGGGCGCCGACGTGGATCAAGGCATGGATGCCGAGCGATTTGCGCAGCCAGAGGCCGAAGGCGATCAAGGCGTGGCGCGGAGGCAGTGTCGGGTCGTGGTAATCGGCGCGGCGATCGGCGGAACGGCCGCGATCGGGGGCGAGTGCCACGGTGATGTTGCCGAAGGTTGCGGCACGGAAGGGGAAGTTTGCTGAGGCTGGCGCTTGAGCGCCCCCTTCTGTCCTGCCGGACATCTCCCCCACGAGGGGGGAGATTGGCAACTTCGGCGCCCGTTCTTTAACCTTCGAGATTGGCGAAAGCGGAGATGCGGGCACAATCTCCCCCCGTGTGGGGGAGATGTCCGGCAGGACAGAGGGGGGCGCCTCGCGCAAACCTGTCTCCTGATCTGCTCTGCCCCACGCGGCGTCTACCGCGGCAATTGCCGATGTCGGAAGCTCAATAGAAAAGGCACCATAGTCGTCGAGCCCCAATCGATCATTGCCGTGCTCCAGCAGATCCAGCAACGCGCGCGGTGTTTGCGGAATCCCCTCAACGGCATAGCCCTGTTCGCTCAAGTCGTGCAGCATCGCCAGCACACTGGACGGCACATCCAGCCCGACCGCATATCCGGTGCGGCCAGGAGCGCTGGGATAATCGGGAATCAGGATCGCCAGTTTGCGCTCTGCGCGCGATGTCTCCCGCAGGCGGATGAAGGCCGCAACGCGCTTAGCCACCTGCGTCACACGATCCGGTTCCGGCCGGTTGGCCAGCGCACGGTGGCCAAGCGCCGGATCGACATCGCTCTCGCCCTTGAAGGAAATGGCGCCTGCAAGGATGCGGCCGTCGAGTTCGGGCAGCACGACATGCATGGCAAGGTCGGCCGGCGCCAGGCCGCGCTGGTTGTTTTCCCAGACATCGCGGCGCGTGGTGGCGACGATGACCTGGAAGACGGGCACGCCGGCGCGGTCGAACAGGGTTTCGACGCCGGGTTCGGCGCCCGAAGCGAAGGCGGTCGCGGTGATGATGGCGGCAGGTTTCAGCGATGCGATGGCATTTTCGACGAACGCCAGGGACACAGGATCTTTAAGGCTGGAAACGAAGATCGGGACCGCTGCCAGTCCCTGGGAGCGCAAGGCCTCGGCCAGCGCATCGATCGGGGCAACGTCGGCCGCGAGCAGCATCGAGCGGTAGAAGAGGATAGGGACGATGGGAGCGCCGACATCTGAAAGGTCCGGCTCCTCCGCGACCCCCAATCCAGACTGATAGTAACCGGCCTTCGGCACGCTGACCGGACTGGCGACGGACGTATCCTGTCCAGCCAGGCCTGCCAGCCTCCGAACCAGCGCGCTCATATTGGCCGGGCCGCCCTCTCGGAAATAGCCAAGCAGGCCGTCGAGTTCGGCGCGTGGCAGCGTCGAGGCTTCGATCAGCCTGAGATCCTCGTCATGGCTTTCACCCGGAAGCAGCGCCAGTTTGATGCCGCGCTCACGGGCAATCACCGCCAGCTGGTCGCAGCCATAGCGCCACCAGTCGTTGCCGCCGAGGATGCGCACCAGGATGACCTTGGCATGGCGGGCGACGCTGTCGATCCAGAGGTCGACGGACATGGGATGGCGCAGGTCGCGCAGTGCCGCAAGCCGCATGGAGGGCAGGCGGTCGGCGTCCGCCTTCCACGCCGCCGCCAGTCCGGCGAGATCGCTGTCGGTGAAGGACAAGGCCACGATATCCGCCGGCGTCTGCCTGAGATCGACAGGCTCGGCGAGGTCGTCAAGCGAAGCGGAGGTCGTGGTGAGGATGTGCATCGCGGTCCGTGTCTGAAATCAGCCGGCGAGGATACGTTCGATCGCCGGACGGTTCAGCCCCTTGAGACCAATGACGACCAGGCGCGAGCGGCGGTCGTCCTCGGCGCTCCAGGCACGGTCATAGTAATGATTGACGCGTGGGCCGACGGCCTGCAGCAGGAGCCGCATCGGCTTGCCGCCGACCTCGACGAAGCCTTTTACACGCAGCACGTTTTCCTGTTCGGCGGCCTCTGCGACACGTTTTGCCAGATCGTCGGGATTGGCGATCGAGGGAATGTCGACGATGAATGTGTCGAAGTCGTCATGCTCGTGGTCGAATGCGCCGTCGTGATGGGACTTGCGGTTCTCGATGTCGTCCTCGACGGCAAGACCAAGCCCGAGCAGCACCGAGGGATCGACCTTGCCATGCGACGTCGGCACGATCTTCACCGCGCGGGCGGAGTGTTCGTTGACGATGGCGTTGGCGCGGGCCGAGCCCTCGGCGTCCATCAGGTCGCTCTTCGACAGGATGATCAGGTCGGCGCAGGCGATCTGGTCCTCGAACACCTCTTCGACCGGATCGTCATGGTCGAGGCTTTCATCCCCGGCGCGTTGCGCCTGCAGGGCTTCCATGTCGTTGGCGACGCGGCCTTCCGCAAGTGCGGGACCGTCGACCACGGCGATGAGGCCATCGACGGTGACGCGGCTTTTCACCGTCGGCCACTGGAACGCCTGGACCAGAGGTTTGGGGAGGGCGAGACCGGAGGTTTCGATCAGGATGTGGTCGACCTTCGGCGTCAGCGACAGGATCTGGTCGAGCGCTGGCACGAAATCGTCGGCGACGGTGCAGCAGATGCAGCCATTGGCCAGTTCGACGATGTTTTCCTCGGGGCAGGTGTCGATACCGCAGCCCTTGAGGATTTCGCCGTCGATGCCGATATCGCCGAATTCGTTGACGATGATGGCAATCCGCTTGCCGCCGGCATTTTCCAGGAGATGGCGGACCAGCGTCGTCTTGCCGGCGCCGAGGAAGCCGGTAACGACGGTGCAGGGAACGCGGGAGAGATTGCCGGCCGAATTTGGAGCGGTCATATCAAGTCCTTCAGCATGTCGAGAGGAGGGATGCGGGCAACGAGGCCGCGCTTGAGGCTATCGGGCCGGCCGCGCCAGGGAATGAGGCCGTCGGTCGAGGTGGCGAAGAGTTTCGCGCCGGCGACGAGATCGGCGCCGCTGGTTGTGGTCAGGTCGCCGAACACATAGCTCCAGCATCCGTCGCGCAGGATCGCGGCGCTCAGCCTGCGCTTGCAATTGCCGAGGCATTCGACCGTGCGGATGCGAATTTGCTCGCCCGAGGCGGCTTGGCGGGTATCTTCAGCCAAAAGTTCGCCGGCCCGGGGATGGGCGTCGGAACCGGTCTCGTCGCGACAGGAGGCGCAGACGATGACAGTGATGCCGGCCAGGGAATCATCCCCGCCGGACGAAATGTCCGTTGTTTCAGCCGAGAAACTGCTGTCGCGATCCAAATCAGGCTCCTTGCCCGGAAAACCCGCCGGGCGATCGGATTCTTGCATTCCAGACGGCAGGTCTCCTGGCTCGCGGGTCATCGCCTTGGGTAGCCGCCTTCCCGGGACAATCCCAGTGGCTTTCGGCCTTGGCTCTTCGCTTACAGTTGCGGGGACAGCCGCGGATTTGGGCTTTTCGGCCCGCACCGCATTCCCTCTTGGCTCCTCCCTTTGCCGAGAGGAGACCGTCTGGATCGGATTTAGGCTCTTGCGGGCAGCGGTGTCAACGCGAGCTTACGACACCGCGATGTCGGACAGCGCCGGGCCGAGGTCGCCGGCAGGCGTCACTTCGATGCGTTCAAGCCCAAGCCAGCCCTGCATCTGCTTCAATTCCTCGAAAAGTTCAGCGGCGGTTTCAGGCGGCGCGCCGGGCTCGGCATAGGCGGCATGGACGCGCAGGACACTGGCCGGCCGGTCGGCTTTGAGGTCGACGCGCGCCACGATCCTGTCGCCAAGCAGGAAGGGCAGGACATAGTAGCCGTATTGGCGCTTCTCGGCCGGGGTGTAGATTTCGATGCGATAGTGAAAATCGAACAGCCGCTCCGAGCGCGAGCGCTCGAAGACGACGGGATCGAACGGCGCCAGCAGGGCGCGGGCCTCGATCTTGCGTGGCAAACGCGCATCCCTGTGAAGGTAAGCTGGCTTGTCCCACCCCTCGACACGGACCGGCAACAACTCGCCGAGTTCGACCAGTTCCTCGAGCCGGCCTTTCATGTCGGCGGGGGAGAGCCGGAAATAGTCGCGCAGGTCGCCTGATGTGGCGATGCCGTGGGCGCGGGCGGAAATGCGCAGCAATTCGCGATGTGCATCCTCGGCCGCCGGTACCGGCAGGTCGAGGATCGCTTGCGGCAGCACCCGCTCCGGCAGGTCATAGAAGCGCTCGAAACCGCGCCGGTGCGCCGTGGTGATGCGGCCGGCCCAGAACAGCCATTCGAAGGCGTGCTTGGCGTGGCTCCAACCCCACCAGCCGCCGGAGCCTTTCTGGCCTTCCAGCGCCGAAGCGGCGATCGGGCCACGATCGACGACCTGGCGGTAGATCTCTTCTATATAGGCAGCGTGCTCACGGCCCCATTTGGCCAGCCCCAGATACATTTCATCGCCTTGCTCGGCGCGCTGCATGCGCCAGCGCATCAGCGGGTACGTCTCGACCGGCAGGAATGAGGCCTCGTGCGCGCAATATTCGAACACCGTGCGCTTACGCGTCACGGCGGCGTTGTCGAGCAAGGCGACGGGATAGGGACCCAGACGCGAATAGAGCGGCATATAGTGGGCACGCACCACCGCACTGACGGAATCGATCTGCAACAGGCCGGTGCGGGACAGAACGCGGGCGAAATGGCGGCGGTCGGGCATGCCGGCGGGGCGGGGATCGAGAAATCCCTGAGCGGCGAGCGCGATGCGCCGGGCGGCGGCTAGCGAGATCTTTTCCTTCATGCAGGCGTCACTCTGAGGGTGCTTTGACAAAGATGTGATGGGTGATTCCAGCCCATGCTAGCAGGGTTTTGGCGGCAACCCTGTCAGGAGAGAAAAGTGGAGTAAAAAGAGAAGGAAATCAAACAGGAGCCTATGAGACCAGTTTCTCCCGGAATGCCGTCCAGCTCGTTGTTTTGAACAAGGTTTGACTTGCTTCGCTGGAAGTGCTGCGCTAACCCTCGCCGCGTTGCAGCATAGGCTCCTTAAAACGGTTCAGCGGTTAAACTGTCACGCTTCCGCATTAAGGTCCGGTGCTGTAATCAACGTGGATTGGCGCCAACGGAAGGCCGCTGCATGAACGCACTCCTCAGTTCGTACCTGCCCATCGTCCTGTTCATCGGCGTGGCGCTGGTGGTCGGCCTGGCGCTGCTGGTCGCACCGTTCCTGGTGGCCTACCGCAACCCCGATCCCGAAAAGCTGTCCGCCTACGAGTGCGGTTTCAACTCGTTCGACGATGCCCGCATGAAGTTCGACATTCGTTTCTACCTGGTGTCGATCCTGTTCATCATCTTCGACCTCGAAGTGGCCTTCCTGTTTCCCTGGGCAGTGTCCTTCTCGAAGATCGGCATGCTCGGCTTCTGGTCGATGATGGTGTTTTTGGCGGTGCTGACCATCGGCTTTGCCTATGAATGGAAAAAAGGAGCGCTGGAATGGGATTGAACGACAGTTCAGGCACCCTCGTCGCGCCAAAGCCCAAGGGCATCATCGATCCCAACACCGGCAGGCCGGTGGGGGAGGACGATCCCTTCTTCCTCGAAATCAACAATGAGCTTGCAGACAAGGGTTTTCTGGTCACCTCGACCGAGGCGCTGATCACCTGGGCGCGCAGCGGCTCGCTGATGTTCATGACCTTCGGTTTGGCGTGCTGCGCGGTCGAGATGATCCACACCTCGATGCCGCGTTACGATTCGGAGCGCTTCGGTGTCGCGCCGCGCGCGTCTCCGCGCCAGTCCGACATCATGATCGTGGCCGGCACGCTGACCAACAAGATGGCGCCGGCGCTGCGCAAGGTCTACGACCAGATGCCGGAGCCGCGCTACGTCATCTCGATGGGCTCCTGCGCCAATGGCGGCGGCTATTACCACTATTCCTATTCGGTGGTGCGCGGCTGCGACCGGGTCGTGCCGGTCGACATCTATGTGCCCGGCTGCCCGCCGAGCGCCGAAGCCCTGCTCTACGGCATTCTTCTGTTGCAGAAGAAGATCCGCCGCACCGGCACAATCGAACGGTAAATCCATGGCCGCATCCCTTAGCGAACTGTCGACCTATCTCGGCGAGAAGCTGCCTGGCCGCTTCAGCGACGCTGTGCTCGCTTACGGCGAGCTTACCGTTCACGTCGAGCCGCAAAACCTGATCGAGGTAATGACCTTCCTGCGCGACGATGCGCGCTGCCAGTTCATTTCGATCATCGATGTCTGCGGCGCCGACTATCCGTCGCGGGCCAAGCGCTTCGACGTCGTCTATCACCTGCTTTCGCCGAAGCAGAATGTCCGCATCCGCGTCAAGGTGCAGGCCGACGAGGAGACGATGGTGCCGTCGGTCACCGGCGTCTATCCCGGCGCCGACTGGTTCGAGCGGGAGACCTACGATCTCTATGGCGTGCTGTTCTCGGGCCATCCGGACCTGCGCCGCCTGCTGACCGATTACGGGTTCGAAGGCCATCCGCTGCGCAAGGACTTCCCGCTGACCGGTTTCGTCGAAGTGCGCTACGACGACGAAGCCAAGCGCGTCATCTACGAGCCGGTCGAGCTCAAGCAGGAATTCCGCAATTTTGATTTTCTTTCCCCTTGGGAAGGCACCGATTACGTGCTGCCCGGGGACGAAAAAGCCAAGACGAATTGAGGCGCCAGAATGGCTGAAACCTCCGTCCGCAATTTCAACATCAACTTTGGACCTCAACACCCTGCGGCGCATGGTGTATTGAGGTTGGTCCTTGAGCTCGACGGCGAAGTCGTCGATCGCGTCGATCCGCATATCGGCCTGCTGCATCGCGGCACGGAGAAGCTGATCGAGGCCAAGACCTATCTGCAGGCGGTGCCTTATCTCGACCGGCTCGACTATTGCGCGCCGATGAACCAGGAACATGCCTTCGCGCTTGCCGCCGAGCGCCTGCTCGGCATCGAGGTGCCGAGGCGCGGCCAACTGATCCGCGTGCTCTATTGCGAGATCGGCCGCATCATGTCGCACATCCTCAATGTGACGACGCAGGCGATGGACGTCGGTGCGCTGACGCCGCCGCTGTGGGGCTTCGTCGAGCGCGAAAAGCTGATGGTGTTCTATGAGCGGGCTTCAGGTTCGCGCATGCATGCGGCCTACTTCCGGCCTGGCGGCGTCCACCAGGACCTGCCGCGGCAGCTGGTCGAGGACATCGGCAAATGGATCGACCCGTTCCTGAAATCGCTCGACGATCTCGACAAGCTGCTCACCGGCAACCGCATCTTCAAGCAGCGCAATGTCGATATCGGCATCGTTTCGCTGGCCGATGCCTGGGCCTGGGGCTTTTCGGGCGTCATGGTGCGCGGCTCGGGCTCGCCGTGGGATCTGCGCAAGTCGCAGCCCTATGAATGCTATTCCGAGATGGATTTCGACATCCCGATCGGCAAGAATGGCGACTGCTTCGACCGTTATCTCGTGCGTATGGAAGAAATGCGCCAGTCGGCGCGGATCATGCGCCAGTGCGTCGATCTTCTGCTCGGCAAGGAAAGCACCGGTCCGGTGTCGAACCTCGACGGCAAGGTGGTGCCGCCCAAGCGCCAGGCGATGAAGCGTTCGATGGAAGCGCTGATCCACCACTTCAAGCTCTACACCGAGGGCTATCGCGTGCCGGCCGGCGAGGTCTATGCGGCCGTCGAGGCGCCGAAGGGCGAGTTCGGCGTCTATCTCGTCTCCGACGGCACCAACAAGCCGTACCGCTGCAAGCTGCGCGCCCCCGGTTTCGCGCATCTGCAAGCCATGGATTTCCTGTGCCGCGGCCACATGCTGGCCGACGTCACCGCCGTTCTTGGCTCCCTCGACATCGTGTTTGGTGAGGTCGATCGCTAAATGTCAGTCCGCCGTCTCGCAGAAGCCAGCGTCCAGCCAGCGTCCTTCGCCTTCAACAAGGCGAATGCGGCGGCGGCCAAGCAGTGGATCAAGAAATATCCGAAGGGGCGCGAACAGTCGGCGATCATCCCGCTTCTGATGATAGCGCAGGAGCAGGAAGGCTGGGTCACCAAGGCGGCGATCGAGACGATCTCGGACATGCTCGGCATGCCCCGTATCCGCGGGCTCGAGGTCGCGACCTTCTACACGCAGTACCAGCTCAATCCGGTCGGTACCCGCGCGCATATCCAGGTCTGCGGCACCACGCCGTGCATGCTGCGCGGTTCGGAAGCGCTGATGGATGTGTGCCGCTCGAAAATCCATCACGACCAGTTCCACACCAACGACAAGGGCACCTTGTCGTGGGAGGAGGTCGAGTGCCTCGGCGCCTGCGTCAACGCACCGATGGTCATGGTGTTCAAGGATACGTTCGAGGATCTGACGCCTGAACGGTTGGCCGAAATCATCGATCTCTATGATGCCGGCAAGGGCGCCTCGGTGGCGCCGGGACCGCAGAACGGCCGCACCGGCTCGGAGCCGGCCTCCGGTTTGACGACGCTCAAAAGCGAAAAGGCGATCCTCAAATCGACCCGCGACCGTGAAGCCCGGGAAGCAGCCAAGGCCGCCAAGGCAGCGCCCGGCGCGATCATCGCGGCGCCGGTGCCGGCACCGGCTGGCGCTCCTGTCGCGCCGTCCAATGCCAGCAAGCCGAAAACCGATGCGCCTGAGACCAGCCCGGCGCTGAAGACGCCGTCAAAGGCCAAGGTGGCGCCGGCGGCGGAAAAGGCAGCGAGCGTTTCGGCGCCGCTGCATTCGGCGGCCAACGCGAATACGGCAGCGCCTGAGGTCGAGAAGGTTGCCAAGCAGCGCAATGGGCCGACGGCCAAGGCCGAACCGGCTTCGGCCTTCAAGGCGCCGGAAGCCAAGGTGCCAGCCGCGAAGCCGGCAAAACCGTCGCTCGAGGACAAGAATCGTCCGGCCGGTATCGACAGGCCGGCCGCGGTCGACGATCTCAAGCTGATCTCCGGCGTCGGCCCGAAGATCGAGGGCATCCTGCATACGCTTGGCATCTTCACCTTCGCGCAAGTCGCGTCGTGGAAGAAGGCCGAGCGCGAATGGATCGATGGCTATCTCTCCTTCCAGGGCCGCATCGACCGCGACAACTGGGTTGCCCAAGCCAAGGCGCTCGCCAAGGGCGGCGTTGCCGAATACATCCGCGTTTTCGGCAAGAAGCCGGTCTGAGGGACGAAAAATGCTTCAGGACAAAGACCGCATCTTCACCAACATCTACGGCCTCTTCGACAAGTCGCTGGCCGGCGCCATGGCGCGCGGCGCCTGGGACAACACGCCTGGCATCGTCGCCAAGGGGCGTGAGTGGATCGTCAACGAGATGAAGGCGTCGGGCCTGCGCGGCCGTGGTGGCGCCGGCTTCCCGACGGGCCTCAAATGGTCGTTCATGCCCAAGCAGAGCGACGGCCGGCCGAGCTATCTCGTCATCAACGCCGACGAATCCGAGCCCGGCACCTGCAAGGACCGCGACATCCTGCGCAACGATCCGCACACGCTGGTCGAGGGCGCGTTTCTGGCCGGCTTCGCCATGGGCGCGATTGCCGCCTATATCTATGTGCGCGGCGAATTCATCCGCGAGCGCGAGGCGCTGCAGCGGGCGATCGAAGAGGCCTACGAGGCCAAGCTGATCGGCAAGAACAACACGTCGGGCTACGATTTCGAAATCTACATGCATCACGGCGCCGGCGCCTATATCTGCGGCGAGGAAACCGCGCTGCTGGAAAGCCTCGAAGGCAAGAAGGGCCAGCCCCGGCTGAAGCCGCCATTCCCGGCCAATGTCGGCCTCTATGGCTGCCCGACCACGGTCAACAATGTCGAATCGATCGCGGTGGCGCCGACCATCCTGCGCCGGGGGGCCGCGTGGTTCTCGTCCTTCGGCCGGCCCAACAATGTCGGCACCAAGCTGTTCTGTGTCTCCGGCCACGTCAACAATCCGTGCACCGTCGAAGAGGCGATGTCGATCCCGTTCCGCGAGCTGATCGAGACGCATTGCGGCGGCATCCGCGGCGGCTGGGACAATCTGCTTGCGGTCATTCCGGGCGGCGCCTCGGTGCCGCTGGTGCCGGCCGAGCAGATCATCGACACGCCGATGGATTTCGACGCGCTGCGCGACCTCAAATCCGGCCTCGGCACCGCGGCCGTCATCGTCATGGACAAGTCGACCGATGTCGTGAAGGCGATCGCGCGGCTTTCCTACTTCTACAAGCACGAGAGCTGCGGCCAGTGCACGCCATGCCGCGAGGGCACAGGCTGGATGTGGCGGGTGATGGAGCGGCTGGTGCGCGGCGAGGCGCAGAAGCGCGAGATCGACATGCTGCTCGACGTCACCAAGCAGGTCGAGGGCCACACGATCTGTGCGCTGGGCGATGCCGCGGCCTGGCCGATCCAGGGCCTGATGCGGCATTTCCGTGGCGAGGTGGAGCGGCGCATCGACGAGTTTTCGCGCAACGCGCACCGGGCCGAACCGGTGATGGTGGCGGCGGAATAAAAAGAAACTTTTGAACTCGGGAAGAAAACGGGGCGGGGCGGACGAAGAAACGACCAGGAGAACTCTATGGCGCCGTATTCGACACCCTACTCATTGATGCCCAATTTGGAACAGATCGAGAAGATGAACCAGGACCTGACCGGGATGATGCCGAAGGAGATGGCCAGCGCCGTCAACCTTTTCGCGCATCCTGTCGCGGGTGCGGTGGCGATGTCGGCGCTTGGCATGGGGCTCGCCAATCATGCCTTCGGCGTCTGGATGGGAGCGCTTTCGGGAGCCGCCGAGGCGTCACATCGGCTCATGCAGCCGTTGATCGAGGATTTCGAGGCACGCGTCGAGCAATTCGAGGGCGCGAATTCGTCGTCCGCCAGGGCGCGGGCGACGGCGAAGACCATGATTGCCGAGGCGCAGTCCTTCGCCCAGGAGGTCACCGATATCGCAGCCAGGGAAGCCGCTGTCATCGTGCCGACCGCGAATGCCGCTCCGGCAGCGGGTGAGGCCTCCGATGTGCTGCTGCCGGAAGATTTCAGGCAGCCCAAGGCCATGGAGAAGCCGGCGAAACCGTCCGACCTCAAGGCGATATCGGGCGTCGGTCCGAAGCTGGAAAAGGTGCTGAACGGCCTGGGTATCTGGACCTACGCCCAGATCGCCGCATGGTCGCCGCAGGAGATCGCCTGGGTCGACGATTATCTCTCGTTCAACGGCCGTATCGGCCGTGACGACTGGACTGCCCAGGCCGCGGCGTTGGCCGCCAAGAAGTAAACGAAATGTCGGGCGCTGCTCCTGCCGCGCCCGGGAAATGAGATTGCGGGAAATCCGCAGGGGTTTGAGACGAATGGCAAAGCTCAAGGTCGACGGGAAAGAAATCACTGTACCCGACCACTACACGCTGCTGCAGGCGGCGGAAGACGCGGGCGCGGAAGTGCCGCGCTTCTGCTTCCACGAGCGGCTGTCGATCGCCGGCAACTGCCGCATGTGCCTGATCGAGGTGAAGGGTGGGCCGCCCAAGCCGCAGGCCTCCTGCGCCATGGGCGTGCGCGACCTGCGCCCCGGCCCCAACGGCGAGCCGCCGGAAATCTTCACCAACACGCCGATGGTCAAGAAGGCCCGGGAAGGCGTGATGGAATTCCTGCTGATCAACCACCCGCTGGATTGCCCGATCTGCGATCAGGGCGGCGAGTGCGACCTGCAGGACCAGGCGATGGCTTTCGGCGTCGATTCCTCGCGCTATCACGAGAACAAGCGCGCGGTCGAAGACAAGTATATCGGCCCGCTGGTCAAGACGGTGATGAACCGCTGCATCCACTGCACGCGCTGCGTCCGCTTCACCACCGAGGTTGCCGGTATTTCCGAACTCGGCCTGATCGGCCGTGGCGAGGATGCCGAGATCACCACCTATCTCGAACAGGCAATGACCTCGGAGCTGCAGGGCAATGTCATCGATCTCTGCCCGGTCGGCGCGCTGACCTCCAAGCCCTTCGCCTTCCAGGCGCGGCCGTGGGAGCTGACCAAGACCGAATCCATCGACGTCATGGACGCCGTCGGCTCGGCGATCCGCGTCGATAGCCGTGGCCGGGAAGTGATGCGCATCCTGCCGCGCGTCAACGAGGCCGTGAACGAGGAATGGATTTCCGACAAGACCCGCTTCATCTGGGACGGCCTGCGCACGCAGCGCCTCGACCGCCCCTATGTGCGCAAGGACGGCAAGCTGGTTCCGGCGAGCTGGGCCGAAGCGTTCGCATCTATCAAGGACGCGGTGTCGAAGACGACGCCTGAGAAGATCGGCGCGATCGCAGGCGATCTCGCGGCGGTCGAGGAAATCTTTGCGTTGAAGCTCCTGATGGCTTCGCTCGGTTCGAAGAACACCGATTGCCGCCAGGACGGCGCCGCGCTCGATCCGGCGCTCGGACGCGCCAGCTATATCTTCAACCCGACCATCGAAGGCATCGAGCAGGCCGACGCGGTGCTGATCATCGGAGCCAATCCGCGCTTCGAGGCCTCTGTGCTCAATGCCCGCATCCGCAAGCGCTGGCGCCTCGGCAATCTGCCGGTCGGCGTCATCGGCGATGTCGGCGACACGCGCTATGACTACGAACAACTGGGCGCCGGGCCGGACTCGCTCAAGGATCTGGCGGACGGCAACGGCAAGTTCTTCCAGACGCTGAAGAAGGCGACGCATCCCCTGATCATCGTCGGCCAGGGCGCGCTGGCGCGCGCCGACGGTGCGGCCGTGCTCGGCCAGGCGGCCAGGCTCGCCGCTGCCGTGAATGCTGCTCGCGCCGACTGGAACGGCTTTGCCGTGCTGCACAATGCGGCGGCACGCGTCGGCGGCCTCGACCTCGGCTTCGTGCCGGGCGAAGGCGGCAAGAACGTTGCCGGCATGCTGGGCGAGACGGATGTGCTGTTCCTGCTCGGTGCCGACGAGATCGACATGAGCAAGACCGGCGGCGCCTTTGTCGTCTATGTCGGCACGCATGGCGACGCCGGCGCGCACCGCGCCAACGTCATCCTGCCGGGGGCGGCCTATACTGAAAAGTCGGGCACGTACGTCAACACCGAGGGGCGGGTGCAGCAGACAAACCGCGCCGGCTTCGCACCGGGCGATGCGCGCGAGGATTGGGCGATATTGCGGGCGCTGTCCGACGTGCTGGGCAAGAAACTGCCGTTCGACTCGCTGCCGCAACTGCGTGCCAAGCTCTATGGCGAATACCCGCATCTGGCGCGCATCGACCAGGTCGCAGCCGGCAACGCCGAGGATATCGCCAGCGTGGCGAAGCTCGGCGGGCGGCTGAACAAGGGCACCTTCACCTCGCCGGTCAAGGATTTCTATCTGACCAACCCGATCGCGCGGGCATCGGCCGTGATGGCGGAATGCTCGGCACTGGCCAAGAGCGGCTTCAAGCAGGCGGCGGAATAAGCATGGACACCTTCTTCTCCTTCTACGTGCTGCCGGCGCTGCTGATCCTTCTGAAGTCGGTCGTGCTGATCGTCGTGCTGCTGATCTTCGTCGCCTATATCCTCTACGCCGACCGCAAGATCTGGGCGGCCGTGCAGCTTCGCCGGGGCCCGAACGTCGTCGGCCCCTGGGGCACGCTGCAGGCCTTCGCCGACCTGTTGAAGTTTGTCTTCAAGGAACCGGTCATCCCGTCCGGCGCCAACAAGGGCGTCTTCCTGCTGGCGCCGCTGGTCTCGGCCGTGCTGGCGATCTCGGCCTGGGCGGTCATTCCGGTCAGCCAAGGCTGGGCGATCGCCAACGTCAATGTCGGCATCCTGTATGTCTTCGCCATCTCCTCGCTGGAGGTTTATGGCGTGATCATGGGCGGCTGGGCGTCCAACTCGAAATATCCGTTCCTCGGCGCGCTGCGTTCGGCCGCGCAGATGGTATCCTATGAAGTCTCGATCGGCTTCGTCATCGTCACCGTGCTGCTCACCGCCGGCTCGCTCAACCTCAGCGATATCGTGCTGTCGCAGCATGACGGAATTGGCACACGGCTCGGCCTGCCCAACACGTTCCTCGACTGGAACTGGCTGGCCCTGTTCCCGATGTTCATCATCTTCTTCATCTCGGCGCTGGCCGAGACGAACCGGCCACCCTTCGATCTGGTCGAAGCCGAATCGGAACTGGTCGCCGGCCACATGGTCGAATATTCGTCGACGCCGTTCTTGCTGTTCTTCCTCGGCGAGTATGTCGCGATCGTCTTGATGTGCGCGCTGGCCACCATCCTGTTCCTCGGCGGCTGGCTGCCGCCCTTCGACTTCGCGCCCTTCACCTGGGTGCCCGGCGTCATCTGGTTCGTGCTGAAGGTCTGCTTCGTGTTCTTCGGCATTTCGATGGTGAAGGCCTTCGTGCCGCGCTACCGCTACGACCAGCTGATGCGGCTGGGCTGGAAAGTGTTCCTGCCGATCTCGCTGTTCATGGTCGTCGCCACCGCGGCCTTCCTCAAGATCACGGGGTTTGCGTGATGTCCGCTTTGTCCCAGGCCGCAAAATCGCTGCTGCTGCAGGATTTCGTCAGCGCTTTCTTCCTGTCGATGCGCCAGTTCTTCGCGCCGAAGGAGACGATCAACTATCCGCACGAGAAGGGGCCGGTCAGCCCGCGCTTCCGGGGCGAGCACGCGCTGCGCCGCTATCCCAATGGCGAGGAGCGCTGCATCGCCTGTAAATTGTGCGAGGCGATCTGCCCGGCGCAGGCCATCACCATCGAAGCCGGCCCGCGCCGCAATGACGGCACGCGCCGCACGGTGCGTTACGACATCGACATGGTGAAGTGCATCTATTGCGGCTTCTGTCAGGAAGCCTGCCCGGTCGACGCCATCGTCGAGGGGCCGAATTTCGAGTTCGCGACTGAGACGCGCGAGGAACTCTACTACGACAAGGACAGGCTGCTGGCGAATGGCGACCGGTGGGAGCGCGAACTGGCGCGCAACATCTCGCTGGACTCGCCCTATCGCTGAGATTTGACGCATGGACGGGGCGAAGGGCCTCGTCTAGAGGATGATCCCGAAAAGTTGCAGACTTTTCGGACAAGATCATCCTCCGGAAGACAAAAGTGTCGCATGTTTCTTTCGATCGGGTATTTCAACCCGATCGGAACATGCGATAGGACAACGCGGCTTCGGTACGACGAAGCCAGAGACAACGAACAGGGCGAGTGTCCTGTTTGGACAGGAACCCGGGGGATCCCCAATGCTGAGTGGACTAGAGGCGGCCTTTTTCTACCTCTTCGCCTTTGTCGCGGTGGCATCGGCGTTCATGGTCATTTCGTCGCGCAACCCCGTGCATTCGGTGCTGTTCCTGATCCTGACCTTCTTCAACGCCGCCGGCCTGTTCATGCTGACCGGCGCCGAGTTCCTGGCGATGATCCTGCTCGTCGTCTATGTCGGCGCGGTCATGGTGCTGTTCCTGTTCGTCGTCATGATGCTCGACGTCGACTTCGCCGAGATGAAGGAGGGAGCCCTGCAATACGCGCCGATCGGTGCGCTGGTCGGGCTGATCCTGGCGGCGGAGCTGATCGTCGTGCTGGGCGGCTACACATTCGCCCCGAAGCTCGCCGCGACGGTCGCAAAGCCCATCCCGGATCTCGCCGCGCGCTCGAACACGGCAGCGCTCGGCGACATCCTCTATACCGACTACCTCTACTACTTCCAGATTTCGGGCCTCATCCTGCTGGTTGCCATGATCGGCGCCATCGTCCTGACGCTGCGGCACAAGGAAGGGGTCAAGCGGCAGTCGATCGCCGCCCAGGTCGGCCGCACCGCGGCGACCGGCATGGAAATCCGCAAGGTCAAGTCGGGCGAAGGAGTCTGAGATGGTCGTCGGCATCGCACATTATCTGACCGTATCGGCTGTTCTGTTCACGCTCGGCGTGTTCGGCATCTTCCTCAACCGCCGCAACATCATCGTCATCCTGATGTCGGTCGAATTGATCCTGCTCGCGGTCAACATCAACTTCGTCGCCTTCTCGGCGGCGCTCGGCGATCTGGTCGGCCAGGTGTTCGCGCTGTTCGTGCTGACGGTCGCGGCGGCTGAAGCCGCCATCGGACTTGCCATTCTCGTCGTCTTCTTCCGCAACCGTGGCTCGATCGCGGTCGAAGACGTGAACACCATGAAGGGTTGACGGGGCGACTATGTATCAAGCGATCGTCTTCCTTCCACTGCTCGGCTTCCTGATCGTCGGCCTGTTCGGCAACGCGCTCGGTGCCAAGGCATCCGAATACATCACCTCCGGCTTCCTGGTGATCGCGGCCGTGCTGTCATGGGTCGCCTTCTTCAGCGTCGGTTTCGGCCATGGCGAGGTGTTCACCGTGCCGGTGCTGCACTGGATCCAGTCCGGCGGGCTGGACGTCTCCTGGGCGCTGCGGATCGACACGCTGACGGTGGTGATGCTGGTGGTGGTCAACACCGTGTCGGCGCTGGTTCACATCTATTCGATCGGCTACATGCACCACGATCCGAACCGGCCGCGCTTCTTCGCCTATCTGTCGCTGTTCACTTTCGCCATGCTGATGCTGGTGACGGCAGACAACCTCGTGCAGATGTTCTTCGGCTGGGAAGGGGTGGGCCTCGCGTCCTACCTGCTGATCGGCTTCTGGTACAAGAAGCCATCGGCCAATGCCGCGGCAATAAAGGCCTTCGTCGTAAACCGTGTCGGCGATTTCGGTTTCGCGCTCGGCATTTTCGGCGTCTTCGTGCTGTTCGGCTCGGCCAATCTCGGCACCATCTTCGCTAATGCGGCGACGTTCATTCCTGCTGAAGGCGCGCCACAGGGTGCCGCCGCGCTCACCTTCCTCGGCCATGCGCTCGACAAACAGGCGGCGATGACCGTCGTCTGCCTGCTCTTGTTCATGGGCGCCATGGGCAAGTCGGCGCAGGTGCCGCTGCACACCTGGCTCCCCGACGCCATGGAAGGCCCGACCCCGGTGTCGGCACTCATCCATGCCGCCACCATGGTGACGGCCGGCGTGTTCATGCTGGCGCGGCTGTCGCCGCTGTTCGAGCTGTCGCATTCGGCGCTGACGGTGGTGACCTTCATCGGCGCCTTCACCGCATTCTTCGCCGCGACCGTCGGTCTCGTCCAGAACGACATCAAGCGCGTCATTGCCTATTCGACCTGCTCTCAGCTCGGCTACATGTTCGTGGCGCTCGGCGTCGGCGCCTATGGCGCTGCGATCTTCCACCTGTTCACGCATGCCTTCTTCAAGGCGCTGCTGTTCCTTGGCTCGGGCTCGGTTATCCATGCCGTCTCCGACGAGCAGGACATGCGCAAGATGGGCGGCTTGAGGAAGCTGATCCCGACCACCTACTGGATGATGGTGATCGGCACACTGGCGCTGACCGGCGTCGGCATTCCGGTGACCGTCATCGGTACCGCCGGCTTCTTCTCCAAGGACGCCATCATCGAGACGGCCTTTGCCGGCCACAATTCGGTTGCGGGCCTGGCCTTCGTGCTGTTGGTGATCGCCGCCGGCTTCACCTCCTTCTATTCCTGGCGGCTGATCTTCATGACCTTCCATGGCGAGCCGCGGGCGAGCCACGATGTGATGCATCACGTCCATGAATCGCCGCCGGTGATGCTGGTGCCGCTGTTCATCCTGGCGGCCGGCGCTTTGTTTGCAGGCATCATCTTCCACGGCGCCTTCATCGGCGAGGGCTATGCCGAATTCTGGAAGGCGTCACTGTTCACCCTGGCGGACAACCATATCCTGCACGAAATCCACGAATTGCCGCTGTGGGTCGAGCTGTCGCCCTTCATCGCCATGCTGATCGGCCTGGCATTGGCCTGGAAGTTCTACATCCGCTCGCCGGAAATGCCGGTCGATCTCGCCGCGCGGCATCGCGGGCTCTACGCCTTCCTGCTCAACAAGTGGTACTTCGACGAACTCTACGACTTCCTGTTCGTGCGGCCGGCCAAGCGCCTCGGTTCCTTCCTGTGGAAGACCGGCGACGGGACCATCATCGATGGCCTGGGGCCCGACGGCGTTTCGGCGCGCGTCGTCGACGTCACCAACCGCGTCGTCAAGCTGCAGACCGGCTACCTCTACCACTATGCCTTCGCCATGCTGATCGGCGTTGCCGCACTCGTCACCTGGATGATGCTCTGATGACCGCCTGGCCAATCCTCTCGCTGGTCACCTTCCTGCCGTTGGTTGGTGTGCTGCTGATCCTGTTCATCAATGATGACAGCGAAAACGCACGCCGCAACATCCGCGCCATCGCGCTGTTGACCACGACATTCACGTTCATCATCTCGCTGTTTATCTGGACCGGCTTCGACAATTCGCAGGCCGGCTTCCAGTTCGTTGAGAAGGTGGCCTGGCTCGACTCCGGCATTTCCTACCATATGGGCGTCGACGGCATTTCCATGCTGTTCGTCATCCTGACGACCTTCCTGATGCCGCTTTGCATCCTGGCGTCGTGGGAAGCGATCGAGAAGCGCGTCAAGGCGTACATGATCGCCTTCCTGCTGCTGGAAACGCTGATGATCGGCGTGTTCTGCGCGCTGGACATCGTGCTGTTCTACGTCTTCTTCGAGGCCGGCCTTATCCCGATGTTCATCATCATCGGTGTGTGGGGCGGCAAGCGGCGCGTCTACGCCTCCTTCAAGTTCTTCCTCTATACGCTTGCCGGCTCGGTGCTGATGCTGCTCGCCATCATGGCGATGTTCTATCAGTCCGGCACGACCGACATCCCGACGCTCTTGACGCACAGCTTCCCGGCCAACATGCAGACCTGGCTATGGCTTGCCTTCTTCGCCTCCTTCGCGGTGAAGATGCCGATGTGGCCGGTGCACACCTGGCTGCCGGACGCACACGTCGAGGCGCCGACGGCCGGTTCGGTCATCCTGGCCGCCATTCTCTTGAAAATGGGCGGGTACGGCTTCCTGCGCTTCTCCTTGCCGATGTTCCCGCTGGCATCTGAAATGTTCGCGCCGCTGGTGTTCACGCTGTCAGTCGTCGCCATCATCTACACCTCGCTGGTGGCGCTGATGCAAGAGGACATGAAGAAGCTGATCGCCTATTCGTCGGTCGCCCATATGGGCTTCGTCACCATGGGCATCTTCGCCATGAACCAGGAGGGCGTGCAGGGCGCGATCTTCCAGATGCTGAGCCACGGCCTGGTCTCGGGCGCGCTGTTCCTCTGCGTCGGCGTCATTTATGACCGCATGCACACGCGCGAGATCGCCGCCTATGGCGGCCTCGTCAACAACATGCCGAAATACGCCACCGTGTTCATGGTCTTCACCATGGCCAATGTCGGCTTGCCGGGCACGTCAGGCTTCGTCGGCGAGTTCCTGACCATGCTCGGCGTGTTCCGGGTCAACACCTGGGTGGCGTTCTTCGCCGCCACCGGCGTCATCTTGTCGGCCGCCTATGCGCTCTGGCTCTATCGCCGGGTGATCTTCGGCGCGCTGACCAAGGACAGCCTGAAGGGGCTGCTCGACCTGTCGACCCGCGAGAAGGCGATCATCTATCCGCTGGTCGTGCTGGTCATCTTCTTCGGCGTCTATCCCGCACCCGTCTTCGACGCGACGGCCCAGTCGGTCAAGTCGCTCGTCACCAATGTCACCGCATCCATCGGCGCCGCGCAGACCGCGGCGGCGAACTGACCCAGGGGTTTTGCGAACCATGACGCCGGACCTTCTCTCCAGCCTGTCGCTCTCGACGCCCGAGCTGATCCTTGCCATCGGCGCGCTCGCGCTGCTGATGGTTGGGGCCTATTCGCGTTCCAACACCGCCAGTACGGTGACCGGCCTTGCCGTGGCCGTGCTGGTGATCGCGGGCGCCTGGCTGATCTTCCACGCAGGGCAGGGCAGCGCCTATGGCCACGCCTTCATCCAGGACTCCTTCGCCCGCTTCATGAAGGTGCTTGCCCTGGTCGGTTCGGCGGTGACGCTCATCATGTCGATGCGCTTTGCCAAGGCGGAGCGTTTCGACAAGTTCGAATATCCGGTGCTGATCCTGCTTTGCACGCTCGGCATGATGCTGATGATCTCGGCCAACGGCATGATCGGGCTCTATCTCGGCCTCGAACTGCAGTCGCTGGCGATCTATGTGCTGGCGGCGATCAACCGCGACAATCTGCGTTCGACCGAAGCCGGCTTGAAATATTTCGTCCTCGGCGCGCTGTCTTCGGGCATGCTGCTCTACGGCATCAGCCTGGTCTACGGTTACACCGGCAACACCGGTTTCCAGGAGATCGCGACCGCGCTGGGCGGCGGCGAACGTCAGCTTGGCCTCGTCTTCGGCCTCGTCTTCGTACTGGCCGGACTTGCCTTCAAGATATCGGCGGTGCCGTTCCACATGTGGACGCCGGACGTCTATGAGGGCGCGCCGACCCCGGTGACGGCTTTCCTGGCGGCGGCCCCCAAGATGGCGGCGATGGCGCTGATCGTGCGCGTCACCATGGGCGCGTTCAAGCCGATCGCTTCCGACTGGCAGCAGATCATCGTCTTCATCTCGATCGCCTCGATGGCGCTTGGCGCCTTCGCAGCGATCGGCCAGACCAACATCAAGCGGCTGATGGCCTACTCCTCGATCGGCCATATGGGCTACGCGCTGGTCGGCCTTGCCGCCAACAGCCAGGCCGGCGTGCGCGGCGTCGCGATCTATATGCTGATCTACCTGGTGATGACGCTCGGCACCTTCGCCTTCATCCTCGCCATGCGGCGCAAGGAAGGCAATGTCGAACAGATCAGCGATCTCGCCGGCCTGGCGTCGACCAACCCGGTCATGGCGACGATCCTGACCATCCTGATGTTCTCGCTGGCCGGCATTCCGCCGCTCGCCGGCTTCTGGGGAAAGTGGTACGTCTTCCTCGCCGCCATCAACGCCAATCTCTATGCGCTGGCGATCATCGGCGTGCTGGCCTCGGTGGTGGGCGCCTACTATTATCTGCGCATCATCAAGATCATGTGGTTCGACGAGCCGGTCGGCGGCTTCGTGCCGATGGCCAGCGAATTGCGTGTCGTGCTCGGCGTCAGTGGCGCCTTCGTGCTGTTCTATGTGTTGATCGGCGGGCCGATCGGCACCTATGCCGAAGCCGCCGCCAAGACATTTTTCTGACGGGATGGCATTTCGGCTGGCTCCAACCTCGGCGTCGGAAGGGTTCCGGCTCGAGGCGCATGACAGTGTCGGCTCGACCAACGCGCTGGCGCTGGACCATGCCCGCGCCGGCGACCCGGGCAAGCTCTGGGTCGTTTCCAAGAAACAGGAAAGCGGGCGTGGCCGGCGTGGCCGTGCCTGGGCAACGCCGGAAGGCAATCTGGCGGCGACGCTGCTTGTCATCACCGGCGGTGAACTGCGCCTTGCCGCGACGCTCGGTTTCGTCGCCGGGCTGGCACTGGCCGACGCGCTCGACGCGGCGGTCCCGAAGGGCCGCATTTCGGTAGGCCTCGACGGCGCGAGCCAGGGACAGAACCGCTTCGAGCTGAAATGGCCGAACGATGTGCTGGCGTCCGGGGCCAAGCTGGCCGGCATCCTGCTGGAGTCGGCGATGCTCGACGGTGGCCGCTTCGCGGTGGCGGTCGGCATCGGCGTCAATGTGGTGGCGCACCCGCAGGACTTGCCCTATCCCGCGACATCGCTTCATGAATTGGGCGCTGCCTGCGATGCCGAGACGCTTTTTCTGGCGCTGTCGGATGCCTGGAGCGAGAATGCCCGCCTTTGGGACGAAGGACGAGGCCTTGCCGCGATCAGAAAGCGCTGGCTGGCCCGTGCCGCGGGCCTTGGCGGCGAGGTTGCTGTCAGAATTGACGGTAATGTGGTGCGTGGCGTGTTCGAGACCATTGACGAGGACTGCCGTTTCGTGATCCGCGACGATGAGGGGGCTGTTCTGACGGTCGCCGCCGGCGATGTTCATTTCGGTGCGGTCGCTTCCGCGCGGGTTTAGTTTTGTTTTTTGGGCAATTCCGGACTGAAAACCGTTAGACACCTTTGCCGGAATTGCTTTAACGGCTTGGCCTGAGGGCCAGGAAGGGAAAAATCATGGCGAAAGCGGACAACGCCGAACTCGTCTTCGTGCCGCTCGGCGGTGTTGGCGAGATCGGCATGAACTTCGCCCTCTACGGCTACGGCCCGCCGAGCGCGCGCGAGTGGATCGTCATCGATGTCGGCGTCACCTTTCCCGACGCGGCGCATCCGGGCGTCGACCTGATCCTGCCCGACACGCGCTTCATCGAGGAGAACCTCGCCAATCTGCGCGGCATCATCATCACCCACGCGCATGAGGACCATTACGGCGCGCTGCTCGACACCTGGCCGAAGCTGAAGGCGCCGGTCTGGATGACGCCGTTCAGCGCCGGGCTGCTGGAAGCCAAGCGGCAGGGCGAGCAGGGCGCGCCGAAGATCCCGCTGACGATCTACCGGGCGGGCGAAAAGTTCACTGTCGGTCCCTTCGAGATCGAAGCCATTCCGGTGGCGCACTCGATTCCCGAACCCATGTCGCTGGCGATCACGTCGCCTGCAGGCACCGTCATCCATACCGGCGACTGGAAGATCGATCCGGAACCGACGATTGGACCCAAGACCGACGAGGCGCGGTTCCGCGCCTATGGCGACAAGGGCGTGCTGGCGCTGATCTGCGATTCGACCAATGCGCTGCGTGAAGGCGAGTCGCCTTCGGAAGTGGCGGTGGGCGAGGGCCTGAAAGGCGTCATCCAGGCCGCCAAGGGCCGCGTCGCCGTCACCACCTTCTCCTCCAATGTCGGACGTATCGTCTCGATCGCCAGGGCAGCGCGCGATGCTGGCCGCCAGTGCCTGGTGCTCGGCCGCTCGCTGAAGCGCGTCATCGATGTGGCTGACGAGCTTGGTTATATGGACGGGCTGCCGGAGTTCATCGCCGAGGAGGATTTCGGCTTCATCCCGCGCGAGAACCTCGTCATCATCTGCACCGGCAGCCAGGGCGAGCCGCTGGCGGCGCTGGCGAAACTGTCGCGCGAGGAGATGAAATCGGTGTCGCTGACGGCGGGCGACACGGTGGTGTTTTCCTCGCGCACCATTCCCGGCAACGAGAAGGCGATCCTCGAAATCAAGAACCGCCTGATCGATCTCGGCATCAAGATCATCGAGGACGGCGACGCACTGGTACACGTCTCCGGCCACCCGCGACGCAGTGAACTGCGCAAGATGTACGAATGGGTGCGTCCGCAGATCGGCGTTCCCGTGCATGGCGAGGCCGCGCATCTGGTGGCGCAGGGTTCGCTGATGTCGACCTCTGGCATCGGCCAGGTGGCGCAGGTGCGCGACGGCGACATGCTGCGGCTCGCGCCAGGTCCCGCCACCATCATCGACCAGGTGCCGTTCGGCCGCGTCTACAAGGACGGCAATCTGATCGGCAGCGATCAGGCGATGGGTATTCGCGACCGGCGCAAATTGTCCTTTGCCGGTCATGTCGCGGTCAATGTCGTGCTCGACGAGAAGTACGAGCTGGCCGGCGATCCCGATCTGGTGGCAATCGGCGTCGCCGAGGCCGATGCCCGAGGCGAGACGCTCGAGGACCTGATGATAGATGCGGCCGTCGGCGCGGTCGAGTCGATCCCCCGTCAGCGCCGCAAGGACCTCGACCTCGTGCAGGAGGCGGTGCGCCGCGCGGTGCGCGGCGCGGCCAACGAAGCCTGGGGCAAGAAACCGCTGGTGACGGTTTTCGTCACCCGCTGAAGGCGGCGGCTGGTCAGACGTTCAGCTGATAGCTGCCGGAATCCAGCGAAAGGACCCGCCTGTCTGCCCGACATGGCCCAGGCCCGGAAACGGCATGTGATGGCCGGCGACGAGCAGGCGCCGCTCCGCAGCCATGCTCAGCAGCCGCTTGCGGGTTTCGACCGCCTTTTCCTTGTCGTCGTCGAAATCCGCATGCCACTCCGGACGCTGGATGGACACGACATAGTGCAGGAAAGCGTCCGACCAGATCAGCAATTGCTGTCCGCTGCTTTCGACCAGGAATGCCAAGAGCCCGGGAGAGTGACCGGCCGCGTCGATGGCAGTGATGCCCGGCACCACTTCGTCTCCAGGCGCGATGAATGTCGCGTGGTCGGCCAGGCCGGTGCAAATCCGCCTGAACAGATCACGATTGGCCAACCTTGCCGAGCGCACCGCATTTCCTTCGGTCCAAAAGGCGAACTCGGCCGCGCCGAATACGTATCGCGCTCGGCTGAAGACAGGTTGGCCATTCCTGACCAGCCCGCCAATGTGGTCCGGGTGCCCGTGCGTGATGACCACCACGTCGATGTCATCGGGGCCGAGCCCAAGGGTTTGCAGGCAGTCCGGGAGTGAACCGCCGTCATCTCCGCAGCCTGTGTCGAACAGGATCTTTTCGGAACCGGTGTCGATCAGCGTCGGGATGAAGCAATGCTCGTAGCGATCCTGGTCGATGAAGTTCGAGGCCGCGAGTTCGAGCACCGCCGCCGGCGGCTGTCCGGCCGCGAAGGCCGATGCAAGCTCGTCTCTGATGTCGACGGCATCGAGCAAGGCGGCAACTTTGAACGACCCGAGATCGAAGGTAAAAACACGGGGGCGGGCAGAGCTGATTCCAGACATTGCCGTTTGTACTTCGCCGATATCGGTTGGAACAGGTGCGACAGTGCGCGCTTCCCGAATGGCTGTTGATCGCGGCTGATTTAACGTATGACGCCAGTCATTGGATCTGGGAGAAAGAAGCTCGGACATGCTCGGACGGCTGAACCATGTCGCGCTTGCGGTGCCGGATCTGGCTGCCGCCATTGCAGCTTACCGCAACACGCTCGGCGCCGAACTGACCGAGCCGCAGGCTTTGTCGGAGCATGGTGTCACCGTGGTGTTCGTCAATGTCGGCAACACCAAGATCGAATTGCTGGAGCCGCTTGGCGAGGGCTCGCCGATCGCGGCATTCCTGGCAAAGAACCCGTCAGGCGGCATGCATCATCTCTGCTACGAGGTCGACGACATCCTGGCGGCGCGCGACCAGCTCAAGGCCGCCGGCGCCCGCGTGCTTGGCGACGGCAATCCCAAGATCGGTGCGCATGGCAAGCCGGTGTTGTTCCTGCATCCGAAGGATTTCTTCGGTACGCTAATCGAACTGGAGCAATCATGAGCTGGGTCTCGTTCACCGCCCTGTTTTTCGCGACCTGGTGGGTGGTGCTGTTTGCCGTTCTGCCGTTCAGCGTCAAGACGCAGGACGATGATCACGACGTGACGCTGGGCACGGTTCCGAGCGCGCCGCGCGGGCCGCATATGTTGCGTGCCGTGATCCGCACCACCATCGCGACGGCGATCCTGATGGGCATTTTCTACGGTCTGACGCACGGGCTGGGATACAGCCTCAACGACATCCCGCACATCGTGCCGGATTTCGGCCAGACCCCAGCGAAGTAGAGAGCCGGCAAGTCCTTTCGACCACATCGAGCATCGGATGCTGATTGGGATGCTGCCGCGTTTTCGCCGCCGAACGTCTGGTGACGTAAGGTCACGCAACCTTGCAACTTGCGGCGCTAACCAGATGATTGCACAAAAAAAATGCAAGGCACGAGGCCTTGCAATTAAACGCGTCCGATCTGTTTCCGTTATCCGGCGGCAGCGAGTAACCGCGCCTAGATCGCATCCTCCCAAGACTTTGACCGCGTAGGAGGGCAGATTTTTCTCCGCCCTCTCGGTTATCGGGGCACATTAGCCCAACGGAAATGAAAATGTCACGAAGAATTTTGCCTTGAAACGGGCATTCTCGTGTTGCACTGCACAATAGTGCGGCAGGCTTTGCTTTTGAAACGAACAGGCGAGTTCGACAGAGCCTTTGCGGCATGTTCGCAATTGACGCGCGCAAAGAATTGGCGGCTCGACCCGAAGACGTTCGGCGCGTTCCATTGTCGGCGCCGACTGATCCGGAAGCGAGGGATTCCGGGCCGGAAGGGGGTGATGTATAGGGATGGCCGGGTTTCCATTCCGTCATGAAATCGCTATGAAGCCGGGGCAAGCAAGCCTGCGCCGCGCCGATTCTGGCGTGGCCATTCTCATTCACGGACCAGTCCATGCGTTTGTCGCGCTATTTCCTGCCTATCCTCAAAGAAAATCCGCGCGAGGCCGAAATCGTCTCGCATCGGTTGATGCTACGCGCCGGCATGATCCGCCAGCAGGGGCAGGGCAGTTTTTCCTGGCTGCCGCTGGGCAAGCGGGTGCTGGACAAGGTCTGCAAGATCATCCGCGAGGAGCAGAACCGCGCCGGCGCGCTGGAGATTCTCATGCCGACCATCCAGTCGGCCGATCTGTGGCGCGAGAGCGGGCGCTACAACGACTATGGCAAGGAGATGCTGCGCATCAAGGACCGCCAGGACCGCGACATGCTCTACGGACCGACCAACGAGGAGATGGTCACCGAGATTTTTCGCGCTTACGTCAAGTCCTACAAGGACCTGCCGCTCAACCTCTACCATATCCAGTGGAAGTTCCGTGACGAGGTGCGGCCGCGCTTCGGCGTGATGCGTTCGCGCGAATTCCTGATGAAGGACGCCTATTCCTTCGATCTCGACTTCGAGGGCGCGCGAGCCGCCTATAACAGGATGTTCGTCTCCTATCTCCGGACCTTCACCCGCATGGGCCTGCAGGCAATCCCGATGCGGGCCGACACCGGACCGATCGGCGGCGATCTCAGCCACGAATTCATCATCCTGGCCGACACAGGCGAGAGCCAGGTCTTCTGCCATCGCGATTATCTGTCGCTTGCCGTGCCCGGCGCGAACACCGACTTCGCCAATGACGGCGAAATTGCCGATATCGTCAAGACGTGGACGACGCCTTACGCCGCGACCGACGAGATGCATGACGAGGCGGCCTGGGAGAAGGTTCCGACAGGCGACCGGGTCTCGGCGCGCGGCATCGAGGTCGGCCATATCTTCCACTTCGGCGAGAAATACTCCAAGCCGATGGGCGCCAAGGTGACCGGGCCCGACGGCAAGGATCATTTCGCCTCGGGCGGCTCCTACGGCATCGGCCCGTCGCGGCTGGTCGCGGCGATCATCGAGGCCAGCCACGACGAGAATGGCATCATCTGGCCCGAAGCGGTGGCGCCGTTCGATATCGGCCTGATCAACATGAAGGCGGGCGACGCCGACTGCGATCGCGTCTGCGACGAACTCAATGCCGCCTTCACCGCCGCCGGCAAGGATGTGCTTTACGACGATACCGACCAGCGGCCGGGCGGCAAATTCGCCACTGCCGACCTGATCGGCCTGCCCTGGCAAGTGATCGTCGGGCCGCGCGGCGTGGCCGCCGGCGAGATCGAGATCAAGAACCGCAAGAGCGGCGAGCGCGTGACGCTGCCGATCGCCGACGCGAAAAAACGCTTCGGTGTCGCCGCATGAGCGAGGCGGCGGCAGCGAGATCGGCCGGCGCCGGCCCTTTTTCCATCTTCGAACGCACGGTTGCGTGGCGCTATTTGCGTTCGCGGCGCAAGGAGACGGTGATCTCGGTGATCGCCTCGATCTCCTTCCTCGGCATCATGCTGGGCGTTGCCACGCTGATCGTGGTGATGGCCGTGATGAACGGGTTCCGCGCCGAGCTTTTGACGCGCATTCTCGGCGTCAATGGCCATCTGATCGTGCAACCGCTCGATTCGCCGCTCGAGGACTATGCCCAGGTCGCCAGCCGCATCAACGGTGTGGCCGGGGTCAAATACGCCATTCCGCTGATCGATGGCCAGGTGCTGGCGCAAGGCAATGTCGGCGGCGGCAGCGGCGCGCTGGTTCGCGGCATCCGGGGTGAAGACCTCGGCAAGATCGCCATCGTTGCCAGCAACATCAAACAAGGCTCGCTCGACGGCTTCGATACGGGCGACGGTGTCGCCATCGGCAAGCGGATGGCCGAGAATCTTGGCCTGACGCTCGGCGATACCATCACCTTGATCTCGCCGGACGGCGATGTGACGCCGCTCGGCACCACGCCGCGCATGAAGGGTTACAAGATCGCGGCGATCTTCGAAGTCGGCATGTCGGAGTATGACAGCTCCATCGTCTACATGCCGTTCTCCGAGGCGCAGCTCTATTTCAACATGGACGGCCGGGCGCAGACCATCGAGATCTATGTCGACAATCCCGATGATGTCGACGCGCTGAAGCCGAAGGTGGAGGAGGCGGCACAACGCCCCATCGACCTGGTCGACTGGCGCCAGCGCAACGAGACCTTCTTTTCTGCCCTGCAGGTCGAGCGCAACGTGATGTTCATGATCCTGACGCTGATCGTGCTGGTGGCGGCGCTCAACATCATTTCCGGACTGATCATGCTGGTGAAGGACAAGGGGCATGATATCGCCATCCTGCGCACCATGGGCGCCTCGCGCGGCGCCATCCTGCGTATCTTCCTGATGACGGGTGCGGCGATCGGCGTGACGGGCACGCTCGCCGGCGTGCTGCTCGGCGTCTTGATCTGCACCAACATCGAATCGATCCGCCAGTTCTTCTCCTGGATGACCGGCAAGGTGCTGTTCAATCCGGAGCTGTATTTCCTCAGCCAGTTGCCGGCCAAGATGGATCCACGCGAGACGACCTATGTCATCATCATGGCGCTGGCGCTGTCCTTCCTGGCAACGGTGTTTCCAGCGTGGCGGGCGGCCCGCCTCGATCCGGTCGAAGCCTTGAGGTACGAGTAGTGGCCGAGGTCATTATCGAGCTGAAGAGCGTCGAGCGGCACTACGTCCAGGGGCCGCGCAAGCTCACCATCCTGAACGGCGCCGACTTCTCGCTGCGGCGCGGTGAGATGGTGGCGCTGGTAGCCCCTTCGGGCTCCGGCAAGTCGACGCTGCTGCACACGGCGGGGCTGCTGGAGCGTCCTGACGCCGGAGACGTGATCCTGTCCGGACGCGCCTGTGGCCGGCTGTCCGATGACGAGCGCACCTCGATCCGCCGCAACGATGTCGGCTTCGTCTACCAGTTCCATCATCTGTTGCCGGAGTTTTCCGCGCTGGAAAACATCATGATGCCGCAGCTGATCAAGGGGCTGCCGCGCAAGGAAGCGGGCGAGCGCGCGGCGCAACTGCTCGACTACATGCAGATCGGCAAGCGGGCGTCGCACCGGCCATCCGAGCTGTCCGGCGGCGAGCAGCAGCGCGTCGCCATTGCACGCGCGGTCGCCAATGCGCCGCTGGTGCTGCTCGCCGACGAGCCGACCGGCAACCTCGACCCGGTCACCGCCTCCTATGTGTTCGAGGCGCTGGAGGCGCTGGTGCGGCAATCGGGGCTCGCCGCGCTGATCGCCACCCACAATCATGAACTGGCATCGCGCATGGACCGGCGTGTCACGCTGGCCGACGGCAAGGTGGTGCCGCTGTAAGGAACGGTTCTCACCCGGCATGTACCGCGCGGGGGTAGCTTAGAATCGCCAGTGAGCGTTCATTGCGATCAGAGTGGACGATATCGCGCTCGTCGCCAGGATGAACAACCAGATTACAAGGTTGCGAGAGAGGCGTCGCCGGCGGCCTTGTCGCATGCGCTTTCGCCAACGGTCACCTTGATTCGCGCCTCCGTACTTCCCCATATCCATCGCCCGGCAGTGCCCCAGCCCAAGAATTATTGCTTCGGCCACGCTTTAATACAAGCGCGCGCTAATCCTGATCTCCAGGACTGGAAGCCTACGCCGCCGCGCTTTCAGCATCGTCTCGTGGCGAACGATTAACCTTTCGCTAACCGTGCAAAATTCCCCGCCTATCGCTCTATCCCCTAGCGATTGACATTGGAACAAAATTAGAACAAATTGGAAACATATCCACAACAGGAGAGAGTTATGACCGATCTGGTTCAGGATGTCATCTCGCTGGTTTGCATGAGTGCGTTTCTTGTTTCCATGGCGATCTGGATCGGAGCCATGTGAGTTGGCGGCGTCTGCCATCGCTGTTTCCCGATGGCCCTAAGCCGCTCCGCCGTTAAGCTTTTCTTGCCGCCGCGACGTTAGGGTGCGTCTCCAGGCAGGGAGCAGCGTCCAGGTGTCGCCCATCGTCACGGCCATTCTCGTGGCCAGCAATCTCGGACTGATCTTTCTCTTGATGACCGTGCCGCTTGGTTTGCGCACGGTCCGGTCCAGCCGCATTGTGGCAATGGACCGGCAGCGCCTGTGGCAGGCGCTGTGGCCGCTTGGCAGCGATGCCGGCTGGTCCGGCGAGATCCTGTCGGCGCAGCCGCTGGACGAAGAGGGCGTGGCTCGCATCATGCTGTCGTGGGAAGGCCGCGACGGCAAGCCGATAGAGCGCAGGGCGCGGTTTGAAGATGTCGTCGAGGGCAGCCGCTTCTCGATGCGGGTGATCGAGGATACCGCGCTCGATGGCTCGTTCTGGAAGGATTATGGCGAGACCGCCGAGCTGGTTTCGGAGGGCAGCGGCACACGCGTGACGCTCAGCCGGACCGACCGGTATCGCGGCGTCGCCTTCCTGGTGTTCCGCTACTTCGCCATGCGCCGCGAGCTTTCCAAGCTGCAGCGCTGGGCAAGGACCGGGCAGTACCGCAAGGGCGGCTGGTTCGAGCATCCGCTGAGCCAGGTCGGCTTTGCCGTGCTATCGGCATTGCTCCTGTGGCCGTTCTTCGGCCTCCACCTCGGCGGGCTGGCGCTGGCCGCGATCCTGACGTCGGTGGTGGCATTGCACGAACTCGGCCACATGGCGGCGTTCCGGCTGGCGGGCCATCGCAGGGCGCGGATGATCTTCATCCCGCTGCTTGGCGGCATCGCCATTGGCGGACGACCCTACAACAGTCGTTTCGAAGTGGCCTTCGTGGCCTTGATGGGGGCGGGGTTCTCCGCCTTCCTGGTGCCGATCGTCATCGCCGCCAGCGTGCTTGCCGGCAACGAGGGTCACAAGGCTGCCGCCGCGCTGCTGGCCGCCCTTGCAGGCTGCGCTGCCCTGTTCAACATCGCCAATCTGGTGCCGGTGTGGAAATTCGACGGCGGCCAGGTGCTGCGCCAGATCTGCCCAGGGCCGGTGGTCCTGGCGCTGGCGTCCTTCTCGCTGCTTTCGGCCTTTCTGGCGCTTGGCTGGCGGGCTGGTTTTTCCTCGGGCTTCCTGCTGGCGGCCGGTGCGGTGTTTTCGATCCTCAGCCTGCTCACCGTCGGCAGCGGGGTGAAGCCGCGTCACGAACTGGAGCCGATCGGCACCCTCGACCGGTTCGTCATCGCAGGCGCCTTGCTGGCGGTGTTCGCCATCCATGGCTGCGGCGTGCTATGGGCTTCCGCCCAACTGATCTAAGGGTGCTCGGAACCCACAGTTTTCGACACGGCCTGACCTGAATCTCAATACACCTTATGCAGTTCCCAGGCCGACAGTGTCAGCCGGCCTTGCGCGAAGCTTCGGCGGGCAAGGCCGTCGCGGGACCGAACACGTCCTCGAAAGCGGATTTCAGTGCCAGGTCGAGATCGGCCATGGTCAGGGGCAGGCCGAGATCGACGAGGCTGGTGACGCCGTGGTCCTGCACGCCGCAAGGAACAATGCCGCCGAAATGGGCGAGGTCCGGCTCGACATTGATGGCGATGCCGTGAAAGCTCACCCAGCGACGCAGCCGGATGCCGATCGCCGCGATCTTGTCCTCGGCTGGCGAGCCGTCAGGCAAAGCAGGGCGCTCCGGCCGCACCACCCAGACACCGACACGGTCCTCGCGGCGCTCGCCGCGCACGTTGAAGGTGGCGAGTGTGCCGATGATCCATTGTTCGAGCGCGGCGACGAAGGCGCGCACGTCCTCGCGCCGGCGCTTCAGGTCGAGCATGACATAGGCAACCCGCTGGCCGGGCCCATGATAGGTGTATTCGCCGCCGCGTCCGGCCGCGAAGACCGGAAAGCGGTCCGGCTCGATCAGGTCCTCGGTGCGGGCGCTGGTGCCGGCGGTGTAGAGTGGTGGATGTTCGACC
Source organism: Mesorhizobium sp. M8A.F.Ca.ET.218.01.1.1 (assembly GCF_004791165.1). Taxonomy (GTDB): domain Bacteria; phylum Pseudomonadota; class Alphaproteobacteria; order Rhizobiales; family Rhizobiaceae; genus Mesorhizobium. The sequence goes on from NZ_SRUZ01000008.1 coordinate 127,456, forward strand.
AGCCAGACCATCTCGCCGGCAGCTCCGCTGCGGATCGCCTCGGCGCGCGCCTCCATGAAGGCAAGCGCGTCGGGATAGGCGGTAAGGCCGGGCTCGACCAGCCATTCGACCGGCGCCGAACCGGGCAAGGGCAGGAATGACGTGGCGATCTGGCTGCGTTCAGTCATGACGTATCGCTTTGCTTATAAATGTCGTGGTCCCAAAACCGCCTTGCGATTTTGGGCGACATGCCTTGGCCTCCATATGGCGATATTGGGCGCAAACGTCCAGTTCGCGACGCTCATTGCAATCCTGTGGAACGTTATGCCAATTGCCCGACATTATTGCTCGCCACGCACTTGTTTCGCCGGAAACGATTTGCTACACGCCGCGAGCCGGTCGGTTCCGGCTCCTACCACGTGCGGTCGTGGCGGAATTGGTAGACGCGCAGCGTTGAGGTCGCTGTGGGGCAACCCGTGGAAGTTCGAGTCTTCTCGACCGCACCAGTATTTCCTGAGGCAAGCCTTCGGACGTCTTGAAATGACCTCCTGCAATCTGGCGATCATCAGATCCTGAGTATGGCGCCGGCCTGCTATAAGGGCCGGATCTCGGTTCCACTCGGCAGATCAAAGGTCACGACGAGGCCGCTTGGCTGGTTGTCGTGCAACTCGATCTTGCCGCCGTGCCCCTGGATGATATCCGCTACGATGGAAAGGCCGAGCCCGAAGCCGTGCTTCGAGGCAACGCCGCGTGACATGTCCTCCTTGAAGAACGGTTCGAACACGCGCGAGCGCGCTGTCATGGAAATGCCCGGCCCATCGGGAGGCAGTAGGAGCACCGATGCCTGGACTATTTCAGGTGAAAATGGCTGCATGCATGAAGTGATCTTAAGTTTTGTTGCGCAATCTTGGCTTGATCTTGGCTCCGTGCGCGCCTCTGGAACGGCAAAGCGTCAGACTCGGGAGTGTTTGATAGTCCCGCTCGTCAGGACGTTGGGCCGGCCTGACCGCTGCCGAGAGGGATTTTTTGTCGGCCAACTAAAGTTCACCAGCGGCTGGCCGCTTCCTCAGCTGAGCTGCTAAACAAGGCTGTCGCTGTTTTGTTATTGCTCTCAGCTCGCTTGACAAAGCGATCCAGACCACGGCACGAATCGCTTCGTGGGTTTTGGCAAAGGGGAGATACCATGAAGAAGACTTATGTGAAGCCGATGTTCGTAAGGCGCGAAAAGCTGTCCGCCGTGACGGCGATAGCTTGTCCTAGCTTCGGCTGCCCGACCTAAGGGCTGGGCCGAACCGGCTTCTGCCAGATCGCCCGCCGTCGAAAGCGGGCGGGCTTCCATCGTGGCGTGAGCTTTTCGACTGTTTGGAAGGGACCGCTGGGCCGCGCATTCAGATCGCGCCGCCCCGTGCTCCGGGAACTGCCCTTAGGCAGCCTGTTCCCAGAGGTTATGCAGCCTTCTTCATCCGTGCCAGCGTATCGGCCACCTCCTCGCCGAAGGAGGACGGCGTCGGCACGATGATGACGCCGGCATGGCCCATGCGGCGGCCTTTCGGGCAGACAGGCCGATGATCTGGGCGATCGGCAATCAGCCAAGAATGATGAAGCAAGGTGACTGACGTAACTCGGCCAGCCGGCGAGCTACCCCGTCCATCCCAGCCCAGCCGAGATGCAATTAATCGACACCAGCAAGGCGTCGGTTGCCCGCTTTTGATCCGTCGTCCTTGCCCTGACATCACGCAGCAGATCGACCTGCAGCCGGTGGATGTCGTCCATCTGCCGCCGCAGGCTGTCGAAACGCCGCTTGAACATCGGAAAGCGCTCGGAAAGATCACCCCCTGTGAGGTCGCCGATCAGGCGTCGCGTCAACTCGTACTCCCCGGCGATGCGGGCATAGATTCGTTTGGCGGCATCGCTGTCGGACACAAGGCCGGCGTAGAGCCGCGCGATCTCCATGTCGGCCTGGTAGAGCGTCTTCTCGGCTTCGTCGACGACCAGGCGGAAAAAGCGCGAGTGCTCGAACATGCGGGCCAGAAGGTCGCGCCCGACCTCGCCGCGCACCGCGACGAAGGCGCTCAGCGCGCTGCCGATGCCATACCAGCCGGTCAACAGATGACGGTTCTGGCTCCAGGCGAACACCCATGGAATGGCGCGCAGGTCGGCGATGCCGTTGGCGCCGAAACGGCGATCCGGCCGTGAGCCCATTTTCAGGAGCGCCAGTTCCGCGACCGGGCTCGCCTGGTTGAAATAATCGAGGAAGCCGGGCTCGGCCATCAGCGTGGCATAGGATGCCTGCGACATACCGGCGAGCGCCTCGAGCGCTTCGTCGAACTCCGGCGTCTCCTTCGTCTCGGCATCGCCCGGCGATCCGACGCTGTGGGCCAGAACGGCGGCGGCGAGGATCTCGAGCTGGTTGAGGCCGGTGCCGCGATTGGCGAATTTCGACGATACAACCTCGCCTTGCTCGGTCACCCGCATGGTGCCGGCGACGGTGCCTTGCGGCTGCGCCGCGATCGCCCGGCCGGTCGGCGCGCCGCCACGGCTGACGGAGCCGCCGCGGCCGTGAAAGAAACTGATCCCAACCTTGTGCTTGCGCCCGACGGCAGCGAGCCGCTTCTGCGCTTTGGCCAGTTCCCAATTGGAGGCGAGGAAGCCGCCGTCCTTGTTGGAATCGGAATAGCCGAGCATGATTTCCTGGCGCGCGCCGAAATCGCGCACCGTGCGCCTCACCAGCGAGACGTCGAGCAATCCGTTCAATATGCCAGGGGCGGCCTGCAGGTCGGCGATGGTCTCGAACAAGGGCACGATCCGCAGCCTGATTGTGCCGCCGGCGGGCGCGGTCGAAAGTCCGCAATATTGCGCCAGCAGATAGACCGCGAGCAGATCGTCGGCGGAGCGGGTCATCGAGAGAACGAAAGAGCCGACAGCCTCGGGATCAGAGCTGGAGATGTGCCTGGCGATGACGGAGAATGTCGAAAGCAGTTCGCCTGCTTCAGCCGAGAGCCGCCCAGCGTCTATCTCCAGCCGCTCGCCCTCGCTGATGGCTTTGCGAATGCGCGCCGACCATTGCGGCGTGCCAGCCGCGACCGGATCGGCGGGGTTCGTCAGCGCAAACAGTTCGGCCAGCACGCGGTTGACGACCGTGGAGTTCTGCCTGAGGTCGAGCGAGACGGTGCGGAAGCCGAAGCTGCCGACCTGCCAGAGCAGAGGCTGGACGAAACGCCTGGCCACCGCGCGCCCGCCGATTGCTTCGAGAACGCTCGACAGCCCCTCCAGATCGGCACGAAACGCGTCCGGCGACGGGTACGCCGCCGCACCGCCGTCCCGTGTCGCCTCCAGCCGGGCAAGCAGGGCCGAAGCGAATTGGCGGAGCGGTTCGTCAGGGTTGCGGGCGTTGATCCCATCGGCCTGTCGGCTTTTATCAAGCGCCGTTTGCAGCACCGGCTTGAAGCTCGCCGGCAGGTCGATGACGTTCGAGCTGGCGCTGAGCACCGTCACCAGCCGCTGCATCTGCGCCAGATACCAGCCTATGGCCGTATCGCGGTATTCGGCCAGGGCATGGGCGGTGACGGCGGCCGTCACATTCGGGTTGCCGTCGCGATCGCCGCCGATCCACGAGGCATAGCGCATGAAGGAGGGGATTCTGATCGGCGCTGCCGGATAATGGCGCTCGAGGGCGCCTTCCAGCTTGCCATAGAGCTGCGGCGTTGCCTCGAAGATGACTTCACGAAAGAAATGCAGGCCCCAGGCGATTTCGCGTTCGACCGTCGGGCGCTCCAGCCGCAGCTCGCCCGTCATCCACAGAAGCTCGATCTCGCTTTCCAGATCGGCGACCAGCAGGTCGCGTTCGCGCGGCGCCCAGCGCGGCTGGTCGAGTTCGGTCAGCTTGCGGTAGATACGGCGATGGATCTCCAGCATCGTGACGCGTTTGGCCTCCGTCGGGTGCGCGGTCATGGTCGGGCCGACGCAGAGTTCGTCGAGCCTGGCCTGGACCTGCTCCGCCGAATGGCCGTTCGCCGCCATCCGCGCGATCACGCTAGCGAAGGAGCCGGGCACGTCGTCGACACCGGTGCCTTGTTCGAGTTCGCGGCGCGCCCGCATGGCGAGCAACTCGTCGGCAATGGCGAGCAGCTGGAACCAGACGCCGCTCGCCTGAAGCGCCGGGATGCGCTGCTCCGCGGCAAGCGAGACAAGCGACCGACGTCCGGTCAGAACGGCGGCGATCTCCGGCTCCCGCGCGCTTGCGACCTGAAGCAGCAGGCGCAACAAGAGGCTGCGCTCGTCCTCCCGAAATTTGATGCGTCTGCTCTGTTCCAAACGCTTCAAGCCGCCTTCTTCGTTCGCTCCAAAGTCTCGGCCACGACGTCGCCGAAGGACGACGGCGTCGGCACGATGATGACGCCGGCCTCTTTCAGGATCTCGACCTTCTCCTGCGCGGACTCACCGAAAGCCGAGATGATGGCGCCGGCATGGCCCATGCGGCGGCCTTTCGGGGCGGAAAGCCCGGCAATGTAGGCGATCAGCGGCTTCCTCATATTGTCGCGCGCCCAGATCGCGGCTTCGGCTTCCTGCGGCCCGCCGATCTCGCCAATCATCACCACGGCGTCGGTCTCGTCGTCCTGCTCGAACAGCTTCAGAACGTCCTTGAAGGAGGAGCCGTTGATCGGATCGCCGCCGATGCCGACGCTGGTCGAGACGCCGATGCCGAGCGCCTTCATCTGCGAGGCGGCCTCGTAACCCAGCGTGCCCGACCGCCCGACTATGCCGACGCGGCCTGGAAGGTAGATGCTGCCGGGCATGATGCCCATCAGCGCCTGTCCCGGCGTGATGATGCCGGCGCAATTCGGCCCGACCAGCCGCATGCGGTCCTCGAAGCGGTAGCGGCGCATGTAGCGCTTGACCTGCATCATGTCCTGCGAGGGGATGCCGTCGGTGATGCAGACGCAGAGTTTTATTCCCGCGTCCGCGGCCTCCATGATCGAATCGGCGGCGAAGGGCGGCGGCACGAAGACGATGCTGGCCTCGGCACGGGTTTCGCGCACCGCGCCCTTGACGGTGTTGAAGATCGGCAGGCCAAGATGCGTCTGGCCGCCCTTGCCGGGGGTGACGCCGCCGACGAGCTTGGTGCCGTAGCGCTTCATGTCCTCGGCATGGAATCTGCCGATCTTGCCTGTGAAACCTTGCACGATGACGCGCGTGCTGCGGTTGAGCAGGATTGCCATTTTTCTGTCCTCCCTCAGGCTGCTTTTTTCTTGGTGGCCGCGCGCCATGCGGCGACGGCTTTTTCGGCGGCTTCGGCGAGCGTGTCGGCGACAATCACCGCCTCGCCGGAATCGGCCAGGATCTTGCGTCCTTCCTCGGCCCTGGTGCCGGACAGCCGCACCACCAGCGGCACGCTGACGCCGACCTCGCGGATCGCCTTGATGACGCCCTCGGCAACCCAGTCGCAGCGGTTGATGCCGGCGAAGATGTTGACCAGGATGGTTTCGACATTCTTGTCGCCGAGCACGGCGCGGAAGGATTTCGCCACCCGCTCGGGCGAAGCGCCGCCGCCGATGTCGAGGAAGTTGGCCGGTTCGCCGCCGGCGATCTTGATCATGTCCATCGTCGCCATGGCGAGCCCGGCGCCGTTGATGATGCAGCCGATATTTCCGTCGAGGCCGACATAGGACAGGCCGCGGTCGCTGGCGAAGGTTTCGCGCGGGTCTTCCTGGCTCTTGTCGCGCAATTCGGAGATTTCCGGCCGCCGGAACAGCGCGTTCTCGTCGAACGACATCTTGGCGTCGAGCGCCACCAGGCTGCCGTCGCGGGTCACCACCAGCGGATTGATCTCCAGCATCGAGGCGTCGTAGTCGCGGAACACCTGATAGCAACTGAAGATGGTCTCGGTCGCCTTGCCGATCAGACTGTCCTCAAGCCCGAGCCCGAAGGCGATCTCGCGCGCCTGGAAGCGCTGCATGCCGACGCCCGGATCGACGGTGGCGCGGATAATGGAATCCGGCGCGCTTTCGGCGATCTCCTCGATCTCCATGCCGCCGGCGGCCGAGGCGACGATCATGACGCGCTCTTCCTTGCGGTCGAGCACGAAGCCGAGATAGAGCTCCTGCGCGATGTCGACGGCTTCCTCGAGATAGAGGCGCGAGATCAGCTTGCCGCGCGGGCCGGTCTGGTGGGTCACCAGCTTGCGCCCGAGCATGGCTTCGGCGGCGCTGGAAATCTCCTCGTCATTGGCGCAGAGCTTGATGCCGCCGGCCTTGCCGCGCGCGCCGGAATGAACCTGCGCTTTCAGCACCCATTTGCCGCCGCCGATTTCGCGCGCCCGGTAGGTGGCCTGCTCGGGGCTGTAAGCCAGGCCGCCGCGCGGCACATGCACTCCATGCCGGGCGAGCAGCTCCTTGGCCTGATATTCGTGGATGTCCATTTTTTCTCCTCCGCAAATCGTCAAAGTGCCGCGACGCGCGGCCCTCGTTGGCTAATTAAGCTGGCCGGCGCGTTCGATGGCGTCGTTGACCACCAGCACGTTGCGCGCCATGCGTTCCGAAGCGGCGTCGATCATCTTGCCGTCGAGTGCGGCGGCGCCTTTGCCTTGCGCCTCGGCTTCCTTCAGCACCTCCAGGATGCGGCGGGCGCGCGTGACTTCCTTCTCCGGCGGCGAGAACACGTCGTTGGCCAAAGCAATCTGCGAGGGATGGATCGCCCATTTGCCTTCGATGCCGAGTGCGGCGGCGCGCCGGGCGGCCGCCTTGTAGCCTTCCGGATCGGAGAAATCGCCGAACGGCCCGTCAACGGCGCGCAGACCATAGGCGCGGCAGGCGACCGTCATTCGCGACAGGGCGAAATGCCACTGGTCGCCGGGATAGTCGGGGTTGAGGCCGCCAATGTTGACGGTGCGCGCCTTGTTTGAGGCAGCATAGTCGGCAACGCCGAAATGCATCGCTTCCAGCCGGCCGGGCGTCGCGGCAATGGCCTCGACATTGGCCATGCCGAGCGCGGTCTCGATCAGCGCTTCCAAGCCGACACGGGTCGTGAATCCCTTGGCCATCTCGATCTGGTTGACCATGGCCTCGACCATGTAGAGATCGGCCGGCACGCCGACCTTCGGCACCAGGATCGTGTCCAGCCGGTCGCCGGCCTGTTCCATCACGTCGACCACGTCGCGGTACATATAGTGCGTGTCGAGGCCGTTGATGCGCACCGAGACTGTCTTGCCCTTTGCGCGCCAGTCGATGTCGTTGAGTGCCTGGATGATGTTCTTGCGGGCGCGTTCCTTGTCGGGCGGAGCGACAGCGTCCTCGATGTCGAGGAAGACGAAATCGGCGGCGCTGTTGGCCGCCTTGTCGATCATCTCCGGGCTGGAGCCGGGAACCGCCAGCTCGCTGCGCTGCAGCCTGAGCTTCTTGAGATGGTTGATGGTGTGGCTCATCTTCTCATCCTCAAGCGGCTTCGGCGACCGGCACCGCGGCCGAGGCGCGGAAATGCTGGATGGCGGCGCCGACTCCGGACCCCGGCGCCAGCCGCACGCCGCAATCGAGCAACGCCATTTCGGCCGCCGACAGCGAGGCCAGCACCATCACCTCGTTCAGCCAGCCGAGATGGCCGATACGGAAGACCTTGCCAGCCACCTTGTTGAGGCCGCCGCCAAGCGACGTCTGGTACTTCTGGTAGGCCTTTTTGACGATTTCAGCGCTGTCGATGCCTTCCGGCACGAGGATGGCGCTGACCGTGTCCGAGTGCCATTTCGGCGCCTTGGCGCAGAGTTTCAGCCCCCAGGCGTCGACCGCCTTGCGCACGCCTTCGCCAAGGCGATGGTGGCGGGCAAAGATATTCTCCAGCCCTTCCTCGGCGATGAGGTCGAGCGAGGCGCGCAGACCGCGCAGCAATTGCGTCGCCGGCGTGTAGGGAAAATAGCCGGCATCGTTGGCGCGGATCATGTCCTCGAAGGAGAAGAAGCAGCGCCGGTGGGTGGCGGTTCTCGAAGCGATGAGAGCCTTCTTGCTGACCGACAGGAAGCCGAGGCCGGCCGGCAGCATGAAGCCTTTCTGCGAACCACTGACGGCGCAGTCGACGCCCCATTCCTCCTGGCGGAAGTCGATGGAGCCGATCGACGAGACGCCGTCGACGAAGAGGAGCGCTGGGTGGTTCGCATCGTCGAGCGCCGCGCGGCAGCCGGCGACGTCGCTGGTGACGCCGGTCGCGGTCTCGTTCTGCGTGCAGAAGATGGCCTTGATGCGGTGCGTCTTGTCCGCCTTCAGCCGCTCCGCATAGAGCTCGAGCGGAACGCCGGTTCCCCATTCGCAGTCGATCACGTCGACCTCGAAGCCGAGCCGCTCGGCCATGTCGACCCACAGATGCGAGAACTGGCCGAAGCGCGACATCAGCACGCGGTCGCCGGGGCTGAGCACATTGGTCATCGCCGCTTCCCAGGCGCCGGTGCCGGAGGACGGATAGATGAAGACGCGGCCGGTCTCGTTCTTGAACACCGCCTTGATGTCCTCGAACAGCGGCAGGGTGAGATTGGGGAAGGAGGCGGCGCGCATGTCCTCCATGGGCAGGTTCATCGCCTGCCGCACCTGCTCGGGAATGTTTGTGGGTCCTGGGATGAAGAGATGAGTGAACCCAGCCATGTACGAACTCCTCCGATCTTTTTGGATTGTGGAGGGAGTGTCGCGTCGATGCGGCCGGCCAACAACACCTTGCCGGGTAAGTAGTTGGCCCGCGCGGGTGGGGTGCTCCTACCCGGTTGGCCTACCCGATAGGTGACTTGGGGCTTCGGCGCTTCTCGCTCGAATAGAGCGCTACCGCCATGGCGCGGTTGCGGACATCCAGCTTGTCGTAGAGATTCTTGAGGTGATATTTCACCGTATTCTCGGAGATGCCGGTCCGGGTCGCGATCTGCAAATTGGTCCAGCCGTCGGACAGCACCGCCAGCAGTTCACGCTCGCGCACGGTCAGTCGAGACAGAGGCGTGTCGTTGACCTTGTTGATGTCGATATAGGGGATGCAGATGCGGCCGTGCGCGACCGCCAGGATCGTGTCGAAGATGATGGCGGGATCGTCGAACTGGAAGCAGTAGCCCTGCGCCCCCAGGCGCACGCACTGTTTCAGGATGCCGATGTCATGGTCGTTTGAAAAGACGGCGATGCGAACGTTGAGCTTGCTGCCCTGGACCTCGGCCAGGACGTCCGCGCCGTCCATGTCAGAGAGCTTCCAACCGATCACGGCGACATCGAACTCCTGTGCCGTGGCAAGCTCCAGGAAATGCCTGCCGCTTCGTACCGAGGCCAAAAGTTCGAACCGCCCGTCGCATTCCAGCATTTCGCGCAGAGCCGATATGACGAGCGGATTGCGTTCGGCGACGACCACGCGAACGCGCCGCTCTTCGATTGCCTTGTTCTCTGTCCGTGACCTGATCTTCAAGGGCTTCCGGCTTTTTTGTTGCGGCCTGGCGGGTCCTGGCGATGCCTGGACCTGCGTCATGGTAATTCTGCCCCAATGGCGCGAGGGTGCTCTTTCCCCAGCGACATCAGCTGTCGCGCCGCCGGAAGCCGAAGGGCGCCCTTCTTTTGATGAAATCGATAGTCCGCGCGCGCATGACAACACGGCATCGGCGAAGCCCGACGTGAGCGGGCAAGCATGCGTTTGACCTGAGATTCCCGAGCGTTAGAAGGCCATGTTGCGAAGTTGAAGCGTGTTGGGCCGACGTCGCTTTTGCACAGGCACCGGGCCGAAAAACCGGTTTCCACTTTGCGGACTCATGGTCTAGACCTGATTTGCACCTTTTCCGGGATTCTGATGGCGGGAGGCGCTGGTGGAAGGCCAGGACGAACGGACGACGGGCGCCAAGGCCGCCGACGAGCACCACGCCGACATCTATGGCGAGGACGGTGCCGTCCTTTCGTCCTTCCTCGCCCGGATTGGTGCGGCGATCGCCGACCGCGACACGCTGACCCTCAAGCGTGAAGTCGACGACCTGCATCAGTCGGAACTTGGCGACCTCATCGAGGCGCTGCACCCCGAACAACGGCTTGCCTTGGTCGATCTGCTGGGCGCCGACTTCGACTTCTCCGCTTTGACCGAAGTCGACGAGGCGATCCGCATGGATATCGTCGACAACCTGCCCAATGCGCAAATCGCGCAGGCGGTGCAGGAGCTCGATTCCGACGATGCGGTCTACATCCTCGAAGACCTCGAGCCGGAAGACCAGGACGAGATCCTGTCGCAACTGCCGTTCACCGAGCGGATCAGGCTGCGCCGTTCGCTCGACTACCCGGAAGAGACCGCCGGAAGGCGCATGCAGACCGAGTTCGTCGCGGTGCCGCCCTTCTGGATGATCGGCCAGACCATCGACTACATGCGCGAGGACAAGAACCTTCCCGAGCGCTTCAGCCAGATCTTCGTCATCGATCCGACCTTCAAGCTGTTGGGCGCCATCGATCTCGACCAGATCCTGCGCACCAAGCGCGCGGTCAAGGTCGAGGAAGTCATGCATGAGACGCGGCACGCCATCCCGGCCACCATGGACCAGGAAGAGGCGGCGCGGGAATTCGAACAATACGATCTTTTGTCGGCGGCCGTGGTCGACGAGAACGAGCGGCTGGTCGGCGTGCTGACCATCGACGACGTCGTCGACGTCATCCAGCAGGAAGCGGAGGAAGACCTGCTGCGCATGGGCGGCGTCGGCGACGAAGAACTCTCCGACAGCATTCTGGCGACCTCGCGCTCGCGCGTTCCCTGGCTGCTCGTCAATCTCTTGACCGCATTTCTGGCGGCATCGGTGATCGGCCTGTTCGACCACACGATCGAGCGGATCGTGGCGCTCGCCGTGCTGATGCCGATCGTGGCCGGCATGGGCGGCAATGCCGGGTCGCAGACCATGACCGTCACCGTGCGGGCGCTGGCGACCAGGGATCTCGACATCTACAATGCCGGCCGCATCATCCGGCGCGAAATGGGCGTCGGCTTCATCAACGGCATCGTCTTCGCCATCCTGATCGGCATCGTCGCGGCGGCGTGGTTTCGCGATCCTAATCTGGGCGGCATCATCGCCGCGGCGATGATCATCAACATGTTCGTGGCGGCCCTTGCCGGCATCCTGATCCCGCTGCTGCTCGACCGCTTCAAGGTCGATCCCGCGGTCGCTTCGGCGGTTTTCGTCACCACGGTCACCGATGTCGTTGGATTCTTTGCCTTCCTCGGCCTCGCGACCTGGTGGTTCGGCGTCCGGTAAGTGTCTCAATTGACTTTTACGTAAATGCCGTGCGAGGCTCGTGCGGGGGTGCCGGGTTCGATTCCGGCGGGCAAGGGTTTGGTTCGGGACAGATGGGCGACGCCGCATGGCGATCACCCGGAATTCCGGCATGGAGTGACAATGCGGGAATATTATTCGATCACCGAACTGACCCGCGAATTCGACGTGTCGACGCGGACGCTGCGTTTCTACGAAGACGAGGGGTTGGTGCAGCCGGTGCGGCGCGGCCGCACCCGTCTGTTTCGCCCTTCCGACCGCCATCTCATCCGGCAGATCATGCGTGGAAAACGGCTCGGCTTCTCGATCAACGAGATCCGCGAGATCATCCAGATGTACAAGGAGCCGCCGGGCGAGGTCGGGCAGCTCAAGCTGATGATCAAGCGCATCGAGGAAAAGCGCGAGGATCTCAGGCAGAAGCGCCGCGACCTCGAGGAGACGCTGGCCGAACTCGACCAGGCCGAAGAGTCCTGCGTCGAGCGGCTGGTCGAGCTCGGCGTCAATACCTGACCTGTGCGGTTGCTCCGATGCCTCGCCGCCAGGAACTGTGAAGGCTTGAACCGGCGGTCGATCACGTCATGTTCATCACTCTCGCTTGGCTGTTTGTCGCCGCTGTCACCGTCCACAATCTGGAGGAGGCGGTTTTCCTGCCTGCCTGGTCCGAGCAGGTGGGGCGCTGGCACCGTCCCCTCGCGGCCAACGAATTCCGGTTCGCGGTGTTCGTGCTGGTTGTTCTTGCTGGCGTTGCGGCTTTGCTCGCCACCGTGCAGGGACGGGAGAGTTTCGGCGCCTACGTCCTGTCGGGCTATGCGCTTGCGATGCTGCTCAACGTGGCTTTTCCACATCTCCTCGTCACAATGGTCACGCGCCGCTATATGCCGGGGACCGCGACCGCTCTCGCATTGAACCTGCCGGTCACCGCGGCTCTGCTGCATCAGGCATTTCGCGAGGGATATATTTCGGCGACCGGCTTCGCCTTGACGGCGCCCGCCATTGTCCTGGCCATCGTGCTTCTGCTCCCGGTGCTGTTTTATGTCGGCCGGAAACTGCTTCCGGACACGGCAGGCGCTCCAGGCAAGGCTTCTGACTGATCCCGCCGGACCTCAGATCCAGCGCCGCACGCGTTTGACGTAGTCGCGGTATTTCTTGCCGAATTTCGCCGCCAACATCTTTTCCTCGCGCTCGATCGCGACCTTCTGGGTGACGAAGGCGGCGACGAAGGCAAGCAGGAAGAACCAGGCGATGCCCGAGACGAAGGCAACGCCGATCAGCATCAGTGTGTTGGCCAGGTACATCGGATTGCGGGTGACGCCGAAGGGACCGGTCGTGACGAGATGATCGGGCACGGCGTTGGGATTGAGCGTTGTCCTGGCCCGTATCATGGTGCGGATCGCGGTGAACCAGAGGACGGCGACAGCGAACAAAGCCACCCAACCGGCGGCGAACAGGATGTCGCCCAGCAGGTCGCCGATCCAGGGCAGGGGATAGAGCAGGCCGAGGATGATGCTGAGGGCGATTGCGGCGACGTAGATCACCGGCGGCCACGGTATCAGCCCAGGCTTCGGCTCCGTCATTGCGTCCCTCCCTCCGTCATCTTGTCCTCGGTCTTGGCGGTACACGTTGCGGCAAGATCGGACAGATGCGCCCTGAAGTCCGCAGTCTGGTCGTTGTTGTAGAGCCGATCAAGAGAGCCTTCACCGTCGAGAGTCTCGAGCATACAGCCGCAATAGCTCGAACAGAAGGTTGCGTTGCGCATCTGCTCGCACGAGCGCTGGCAGGTTTTCAGGAAATTGACCCGCGGGGGGTCGACCTGCGCGGGCATCACTTGCGAGAACAGCCAGACGCAACCGATCAGCAGCGGCTGGTGGATCAGGTAGAAGGCCAGGCTGTGGCGGCCGATGAAGACCAGAGGATTGGCCCAGCGGCCTGGCACGCGGCTCGCCAGACGTGCCCGTATACCGGAAGCGGAAGTGAGTTTCGCCGCCCCGAGGCCGAGAAGCACGGCGCCGAACCATGGAAACAGCGGCACATAGTCGTTGGAGCGCGGATTGATCGCCGACAGGCCGATCCACCACAGCCACGGATGATCGAGGGCCTCGAAGCGCAGGTAGGCTGGCGCCGCGATGACGAGCGCGGCGACGACAAGCGTCAGCAGCGCCGGCAGGCGCAGGAAGGCGAGGCCAAGCAGGCTCGCCAGCGCGATCTCGTGCAGGATGCCGAAGAAAATGAATCCGTCGGGCGTGGCGATGCGGGTGACGACCGATATGGCGACCGCCGCGCCTGCAACCATGGCGAACCGCTTCCAGAAACCGTTCCAGCGGATTTGTCCGCCATGGGCGAGATAGAGGCTGACGCCGACCAGGAACAGGAAGGTCGAAGCGATGCAGCGGGCGTAGATCTTCCACCAGCCGAAGGCGGTGAGGCCAGGGTCGGTGTAACCGAAGAATTCCAGGTCCCAGGTGAAGTGGTAGCTCGCCATCGCGATCAACGCGATGCCGCGCACGATGTCGATGGCGACGATTCGCTTCGATGGCTCCGGAACGGGTGCGGTCGGCGTGTTGATGCTCATGGTCTCGTGATCTGATTCAGCCCCTCCAAGACGACTATCACGGTTGCACCGGATAGAAGAAGACCGGTCGTCCTGGCCCGGACCGCGCGGCGGAGCCCGCGCCAGCCGCCGGGTTTGGGCCAGCGCGGGAAAGCCTTTGACCGGCTTCGCTTTTTGCCGGGTGTGCGTCGGTTTCCTCTTAATGGGCCTGAAATGTCCGCGCCAGATTTGGCGCCGCGATTCTGTTTGGGGAAGCAATGTCCACCCATGTGCGCCATCCGATCTGGCTTCCGGCCCTCAAGGCCGCGGACGCGCGCACCTTCGCCTCGCTCTACGCGGTCGAATCCTTCGCCCGCGCCATGGTGTCGAGCGTCATCCCGATCCAGGCCTACGAAATCCTGCACAACGAGCAGGTCGTCTCGATCCTCTACACCGTCGTGTCGCTGCTCGGCCTGTCGGTGACCCTGTTCATGCCGATGCTGATCCGCCGCTTCGCGCGGCGGTGGGTGTACACCGCCGGCGCCTGCCTGCTTGCCATAGGCTCGCTGTTCTTCGTTTCCCATACGCTCGCCGGGCAACTGGCCGGCATGCTGTGCCGCGTCATGGGCGCCAGCGCGCTGTCGATCACGCTCAACCTCTACATCATGGACCACATCCGCAAGACCGACTTCATGCAGGCCGAATCGCTGCGCATGGCGTGGTCGATGGTTGCCTGGACCTGTGGGCCGACGCTCGGCATCTTTCTTTACGCGCATTTCGGCATCTATGCCGCGCATGGTGCGGTGGCGGTGTTCGCCCTGGCCTTGCTGGCGCTGTTCTGGACCTACCGGCTGGGTGACAACCCGTCGATCCGCCCGGGTAAGACGCGGCCGGCCAATCCGCTCGCCAATATCGGCCGCTTCGTGGCGCAGCCGAGGCTCAGACTCGCCTGGCTGATCGCCTTCGGCCGCTCCTGCTTCTGGACGACATTCTTCGTCTATGGGCCGCTGTTCATGGTCATCACCGGGCAGGGCGATATCGCCGGCGGCCTGCTGGTCTCGGCCGGCAACGCGCTTTTGTTCATGGCTATCTTCTGGGGCAAGGCAGGAAAGCGCTTTGGCGGCCGGCGCACCATGACGTTTGCCTATTTCGCCATGTCGGCATCGCTGCTGGCCGCCGGCACGATCGGAGCGACAGCACCGTTGCTGACCGGCGCCTTCCTGTTGTGCGGCGCCTTCTTCACCATCGCGCTCGACGCCCTGGGTTCGACCGCCTTCATGCGCTCGGTACGCTCCTATGAGCGGGCGCAGATGGCGGCGGTCTACCGCACCTATCTCGATTTTTCCGAACTGACGCCGCCGCTGGTCTATTCGGTGGTGCTGGCGTTCTTCGGCCTGGGATCGGTGTTCGTCACCCTCAGCCTGCTGGCGGCGTTTTGCGGCTTCATGACCTGGCGCTACCTGCCGAAGTCCCTGTAGGTATGTCGATATTCAGGTGATGCCGGCCTGACCTGAATCTCGACATACCCTCATGTCACCGCCGCATGGCGCTCGCGCACCCAATTGTGGAAGCGGTGCAGATCATATTCCTCGGGCATCAGCACGCCGGCTGTGTGGCGCATCGAGCGCAAGCCCTTCTGGTTGACCTCGCAGATGGCGGCGTCCTCCTCCAGCACCTGTGTGCCAAAGGTGATGATGTTGTCGATATCGGTCTCGGCGAGGGCCTCGGGCGCGAACAGCCACTCCGCGACAAGCTCCGTCTGTTCGGGACCGAGCGGCACCAGGCGCACGGTCCTGACATAGTCGACATGGCCGACGATGAACATCGAGGGCAGGCTGGTGGCATAGGTCTGGCCGGCGCTGCGTTCCGCCGGCTTCAGCCCTGAGAAGACCGGCCCGTGCGTCTGGCCGTCGCGCGACCAGGTCTGGGCGCCTGCGCGCAAGCCGCCGGAAAATTCCGGCGCGTCATTGTCGGCGTGGCGGAGCCATTCGGGATCGTCATGCCGGCTCATCAGGCCGCGGCCATAGATCGGCACCAGCCGCGACAGGTCCTTGTGGACGCCCGGACAGTGCAGGCACTCGTTGAAGTTTTCCCAAAAGATCTTCCAGTTGCAGTTCATGACCTTGCGCAGCACATGGCCTGAGACCAGCGTTTCGAGCGGCCAGTTGCCGAGGTTGCCGGACGCGGGATCGAAGGAGGATTGCGCCGAGCCGGCGGCATCTTCAGCAAGATTGACGAAGACGAAGCCGCGCCACACCGAGAGCGCGACGCGATAAAGCGGGTGATCGGCCTTGTCGAAGCCGTCAGGCAGCGATTTCGACGGCACGCGCACCAGCTCGCCGCGCAGCGAGTAGGACCAGGCGTGATACGGGCAGGTTATCAGCCGCGCTTTCAGGCGGCCCTCGCTCTCCTGGCAAAGCTGCGAGCCGCGATGGCGGCAGGTGTTGTGGAAGGCGCGCAGCTCACCTGTGTCGTCGCGCAGCACGAGGATGTCCTGCGTGCCGATGCGGAATCGGCGGAAGGCTAGCGGCTGCGCCAGATCGGCCTCGCGGCAGACGAGCAGCCAGTCTCTGTACCAGATGGCGTCGAGATCACGCTTATAGCTCTCCTGATCCCAATATGCCGATGAGGGCAGCGTCGGCTCGGTACGGGTCAGCCCGTTATAAGGATCGCGCTCGCTGGCATTGGGCTGCATGGCTGGCTTCCTGTGAGGCTTGCCAGCCGACACCCGGCCATGAAGTTTGTCAATCAGGACGGGATGGGAGCGGCTTTGCCGATACGACGCTCCTGCGCTGGCGGCTGTCGGAATTTGGTTTGCCGCGCGCGGCGAATTTCCCTATAGTCACCAACGTCGTCGGTTCCTTTTTGGGAGCCAAGAGGGAATGCGGTGCGGGCGAGGTTTCGCCCAATGCCGTGGCTGCCCCCGCAACTGTGTGCGGTAGTCCTCTCCATATGCCACTGAAGATTTTTCTTCGGGAAGGTGGGGAAGGGCGCTTATCCGCGAGCCAGGAGACCTGCCGGCGGCGAAAAGACTGACTTCTATGCCCTCGGGTGGAGGGCGAAAGGACTGGAAATGACCACTGCTACCGTCTCCCTCGGCGCCTCCGTCTCCTCGCAGTCGCGCTTCATGCAGCTCGCGCTCGCCGCGCTGCTCGGCATTTTCGTTGTCGGCTTTGTCGGCTTCTCGCACATCGATGCGGTCCACAACGCCGCCCACGATTATCGCCACTCGATGGCGTTTCCCTGCCACTAACTGGGATCTGACATCATGAACCTTTTTCGCAACGTCGTGTTCGTCGCGGCGATCGCGGGGCTCGTGGCCGGTGTCGTTCTTGCCTGCATGCAGGCCTACGCGACCGTTCCGCTGATCCTGAAAGCGGAAGTCTACGAACAGGCCGGCGGCGGCCATCACCACGACCATGGCGCGGCACCCGCCACAACCGAAACCGGCGCCGTGAGCACGGCCGCTCCGGCAGGCAATGCCATGAGTTCCGCCGCGCCGGCAGCGGAAGCAGCTGCTCCGGCAGCGGAGGATGAAGGCTGGGCGCCGGCCGACGGCTTAGAGCGTTTCGCCTTCAGCGTGCTTGCCAATATCGTCACCGGCATCGGCTTCGCATTGGTCCTGGTCGCGGTTTCGGAATTCGCAGGCGGCGTCGGCAACTGGCGCCAGGGCGTTTTCTGGGGTCTGGCCGGCTTTGCCGTGTTCACACTGGCGCCTGGCCTCGGCCTGCAGCCGGAGCTGCCTGCAATGCCGGCGGCCGATCTCCTGCCGCGCCAGATCTGGTGGTCGGCAACGGTGGCGGCAACCGCTATCGGCCTTGGCCTGATCGTGTTTCGCAGATCGCTGCCGTTGACCATCCTCGCGGTCTTGCTGATCGTCGCGCCGCACATTGTCGGCGCGCCGCAGCCCGACAGCTTCGAGACACCGATCCCGGAAGGCCTGCACCATCAGTTCGTGGTGGCGGTGACGGTGACAAATCTGGTGTTCTGGCTGGTGCTCGGCGCGGTCGTTGGCGTGGTTCGCGGGCGCTTCACCGGCACGGCGACCAGCCTGCGCGACAGCTTTGCCTGATCTGGGCAAGCTGACCTTCATCATCGGTGGTGCGCGCTCCGGCAAGAGCGCGCACGCCGAAAACCTGGTGGCGGCGTTGCCCTCGCCATGGGCCTATATCGCCACGGCGCAAGCCTATGACGACGAGATGCACGAGCGCATCGCGCTGCACCGCTCGCGGCGCGGCGAGGGCTGGTCGACCATCGACGCGCCACTCGACCTTGCCGAAGCCCTGGAGGCGTTGCCGGATGATCAGCCGGTGCTTGTCGACTGCCTGACGCTGTGGCTGACCAATCACATGCTGGCGGATCACGACGTCGAGGCCGCGTGCCGACGGCTGGCGGACGTTCTGTCGCGGCCGCGCGGGCCGTGGTTCGTGGTGTCGAACGAGGTCGGGCAAGGCATCGTGCCCGACAATGCGCTGGCGCGGCGTTTTCGCGACGACGCCGGTCGGCTCAACCAGCGGGTCGCCGCGGTCGCCGATACGGTGCTCCTGATGGTGGCGGGGCTACCGCTCAAGGTGAAATGAAATGACCGAAGACAAGGGCTCCAAAGACCGGGATGAAGAACGCCATCGCGCCAAGATGGCCAAGCGCAAGGCGGTGCAGGACGCCGAGGTCGCGGGCAAGACGATCGAGAAGGGGTTGCTGATCGTCAACACCGGCCCCGGCAAGGGCAAGACCACGGCCGCCTTCGGTCTCGCACTGCGGATGCTCGGCTACGGCAAGCGCGTCGGCGTCGTCCAGTTCATCAAAGGCAAATGGCACACCGGCGAGAAGGACGCTTTCGCCGCCTTCGGCGACCGGGTCGTCTGGCATGCGATGGGCGAGGGGTTCACCTGGGAAACGCAGGATCTGAAGCGCGACATCGCGGCCGCCGAAGCCGCCTGGGCCAAGGCCGTGGAATTGATTGGCGACCCCTCGATCAGCCTTGTCGTGCTCGATGAACTCAACATCGCGCTGCGCTACGATTATCTCGATCTCGACAAGGTGGTTGCCGCGCTCAAGGCTCGCCGCGAGGGCCTGCACGTTGTCGTCACCGGTCGCAACGCGAAGCCGGCGCTGGTCGAGGCGGCGGACCTGGTCACCGAGATGGGGCTGACGAAACACCATTTTTCCGCCGGCGTAAAAGCGCAGCAGGGCATCGAGTTCTAGAACACCAGGATTGCGATCACCGCGATCAGCCCAAACAGGCCAATCAGCAAATAGTCGGCGACACGATAAAGTTGGAGCGCCCGCCGGATGTCGCCGCTGTCGACATCGCGTCGTCCGCCTTCGCCCATGAAGACGTCGTCGACCACGACGCCGCCATAGCTGCGCGGCCCGGCGAGCGCGAGGCCAAGTGCGCCGGCCATGGCCGCTTCCGGCCAGCCGGCATTGGGCGAGCGGTGTTTTTTCGCGTCGCGCCGTACCGCCTGCCAGGCATTGCCGGGGTCGGTGCCCTTGACCAGGAAAGCGGCCAGCACAATCAGCACCGCCGTCAGCCGTGATGCCGGCAGGTTGATCCAATCGTCGAAGCGTGCCGCCGCCCAGCCGAAGGCCTCATGGCGTGGGGTGCGGTGGCCGATCATCGAATCGGCGGTGTTGGCGGCCTTGTAGGCGGCGCCGCCGGCCAGCCCGCCGACACCGGTCCAGAAGGCGGGGGCGACGATGCCGTCGGAGAAATTCTCCGCCAGGCTCTCGATCGCCGCCCGGCAGACGCCGGCGCGGTCCAGCGTTTCGGGATCGCGGCCAACGATTCGCGAGACGGCGGCTCGGCCCATGTCGAGGCCTCCGCTGTCGAGCGCGTCGGCGACGGCTTCGACGTGTTCGTAAAGGCTTTTCTGCGACAGAAGCGATGTCGCCAGAAGGACGGCAATGATCAATCCCAAGGGGACGAACCAGAGCAGGACAAGCTGCACGCAAAGACCTGCTGCCGCCGGCACCAGCACGATGACGAGAAGCGCCTGGACACCACGTTGGCGACGCAGCGCGTCGGGATCAGTGGCGCGGTTGAGCCTCAAGTCGAGAAAGGATATCAGCCTTCCGAACCACGTCACCGGATGGCCGATGGCGCGAAACAGCCAGTCGGGATAACCGAGGGCGAATTCGACAACCAATGACAGGAAAGCGATCAGGACTGACATGAAGCTTCTTGAAGGAGCGGTGGACCATGGTGGAAGTCTTGGCCGGGCAAGGGCGCTTTTCCCTAGTGCCGTGCTGCCGTTCGTCGACCTCTCGACCGGTATCAATCCGCACTCCTACCCGCTTTTCGACCTGCCCGCCACCGCCCTGTGGCGATTGCCGGAGGCCGTGCGTGGGCGCGAGCTCATAGAGATTGCAGCCAAGACCTACGGCGCGCCTTCCGCGGGAAACGTCGTGGCGGCGCCTGGTACGCAGATCCTGCTGCCGCGCGTGGCATCGTTGGTGCGGCCCGGCAAGGCATTGGTGCTGGCGCCGACCTATGCGGAACACGCAAGGGCGGCGGCGATTGCCGGGCACGAGGTGGTCGAGGTCGGCGATTTCGCCGCGCTGGCCGACGCAGACCTGGCCATCATCGTCAATCCGAACAATCCGGATGGGCGCATCATCGAGCGCGACCGGCTGCTTGCGCTGGCCGCCAAGCTGTGCGCCAAGGGCGGGCTGCTGGTCGTCGACGAGGCGTTCATGGATGTGGGCCCGCGCGAACACAGTCTCGCCAGCGATGTCGGCCAGGGCGGCATCGTTGTGCTGCGTTCCTTCGGCAAGTTCTTTGGTCTGGCCGGACTGCGGCTTGGGTTCGCGCTTGCCGATGCGCCAACGGCTGAACGGTTGGACACGCAGTTCGGGCCGTGGGCCGTCGCCGGACCGGCGTTGGAATATGGCATCCGCGCGCTCGCCGATCTCGGGTGGCAGGATGCGATGCGGGCGTCGCTGGTGGATGCGTCGGCGCGCCTCGATGCGCTGTTCGGCCGTTTCGGCGTTCGCGTCGCTGGCGGCACCACATTGTTCCGCTATCTCAGCCTCCCCGATGCCGGCGGCTTGTTTTCCGCGCTTGGCGAAAGAGGCATTCTGCTCCGGCATTTCTCCGGCCGGCCGCATGTCCTGCGCGCCGGCCTGCCGGGGAGCGAGGAGGAATGGCGCAGGCTCGAATCCGCGCTTGCCGATTGGGCGTCGCGGCGCGAGGATCGGTCGAAAGGTCAGAAACAATGATCCATGTCTGCTCGCTGGCGAAGATCGAGGAAACGGTGGCCAGGACCGGCGCCGACCGCATGCTATCGCTGCTTGCGGCCGGGACGGATGTGGTGCGTCCGGCCTCGATCCCTAGGGAAAACCACCTGCATCTGGTCATGCATGACATTGCGGTGGCGCAGGACGGCATGACCATGCCTGGCGAGGAGCATGTGCGCAACCTGCTCGATTTCGCGCGCCGCTGGGACCGGGCAAGGCCGATGGTGGTTCACTGCTATGCCGGCATCAGCCGTTCGACGGCTTCGGCCTACATCATCACCGCGGCGCTGGCGCCTAAGCGCAATGAGCTGGAACTGGCGCAGACGTTGCGCGCGCTGTCTCCTTCGGCGACGCCCAATCCGCGACTGATCGCGGTGGCCGACAAGCTGCTCGAGCGCAAGGGCCGCATGATTGAGGCGATCGAGTCGATCGGGCGAGGGGCCGACGCCTTCGAAGGCACGCCGTTCGCGCTCAAGATCGATATTTAGGCGGCTATTTCAGCCACTCCGCGAGCTTTGCCTTGCGCATGTCCCGCAGCAGGTTGATGAAGCCGTCGGCCTGATATTGCGCGGTCAATCGGCCTTTCTCTGCCGTTGCAATGCTGGCGTCGCCGACCACGCCGTTGGGGTTGAGATCCCCAGCGATCCAGGCGAAGGCATGCGTGCCGGTGTGGCGCAGCAGCGAGAAGTCCTTCTCGGCCTTGGCAACGTTGGAAATGAAATTGTCGGCCTTGCCCATGTCAACGAGATCCGGCCGGAAATGCAGCATCAAAGAGGTCTCGACATCGCCGCCATGGATGCCGTGGCGGTCCTCGAGCTCCGTGTACATGCCGGCCGGGCGGCCAAAGCGCTGCCAGCTGGTCTTCACCGCCAGCATCTTTTCGCGCACGCGCAGTTCGCGCGTGACGATGCCCATGATCTCCTCATTGCCGCCATGCGAGTTGACGACGATGAGCTTGCGCACGCCGGCGCGCGCGATCGACAGGCCAAGCTCGGTCCACGCCTCGATCAGCGTCGTTGCCGGCAGGGTCAATGTGCCCGGCGCGTGCAGATGCTCATTCGACTTGCCCACCGCCTGGACCGGCAGGATGCGGATGTCGAGGTCCTCGGGCAGGCGTGCGATCACCGTGTCGAGCATGCCGTTCATGATCGAGGTGTCGGTCGACACAGGAAGATGCGGCCCATGCTGCTCGATCGCCGCCAGCGGCAACACCGCTATCGTCGCCTCGGGATCGATCGAGGCATATTCTGATGTCCGGTAGTCGCCCCACCAGACGCGTCTTTTTGCTACGGTCATGTCATAATCTCTTTAATGGTCAGGGCAGACCTAGCGCGGCAGAGCTTGTCTGTCGATCACCCGGCCGCGATGGCCTCGACCTCGACCTTGAATTCGGGCCTGGCAAATCCGGAAACGATCATCAGCGTCGAGGCCGGCGCCGGGCTGGAGAACATACGGTCACGGACCTCCATATAGGGCCGCAGATGCGCACGGTCGGTGACGTAAGCGTTGATGCGAACGATATCAGGCAACCCCAGCCCGGCTTCGCCCAGGATCGCCGCGATGTTCTTGAAGCAGAGTTCGGCCTGCGCGCCGGCGTCTTCCGGTATCTGGTCGTCCGCCGTGATGGCGACCTGGCCCGAGCACAGCACCAGCCGCTTGCCGGCCGGCACCTCGACGCCGTGGCTGTAACGGGCAAAGGGTGGCTTGATCGATTTCGGGGTGAGAAACTTGAACATGGCAATCTCCTGGACACCGTCAGCCTAAGGCCGGATGCATTGCGCCATCAAGATGGCGGTGCATGTCGCCCGTGCGATTGTGGACAGGCGTTCAAAAAATAGGCACGATGCCCTTCGGTGCAGCACGACCTTTCCGGCTTTCGCAGATGGCTGTGGTGCAGGCGGGCGGGTCCCGGCGCGCGACGCCGGTGGCATGCGTCTTGCTTCTTGAATCTTTGGTGTCAAGCACGGCGCGCAACGCGCCGGTGCAAATAAAGGGCGGTGTTAATGTACGTGAAACAGAAGATTTCGGTAGCGGTCGTGGCTCTGCTTGCGGCCAGCACGCTAGGCGCGGCGGCGAATGAAAAAGTCACTTTCGGCACCAACTGGCTCGCCGAGCCGGAGCATGGCGGCTATTACCAGGCCGTGGCGGATGGCACCTATGCCGCCTGCGGCCTCGATGTCACCATCATGCAGGGCGGCCCGCAAGTCAGCGGCCGGCCGATGCTGCTCGCCGGCAAGATCGATTTCTACATGGGTGGCAATTTGCTATCGGCCTTCGATGCCGTCCAGCAAGGCATTCCGATGCGCGTTGTGGCGGCGGATTTCCAGAAGGATCCACAGGTCATCATGTCCCACCCCGGCGAGGGGCTCGATAAATGGGAAGACCTGAAGAACGCCGAGCAGTACATTCTGGGCGATGAAGGTGCGCAGACCTTCTTCCAGTGGATGGTCATCGAGCTTGGTTTCGACGCTTCAAAGCGCGCGCCCTACACCTACAACACCGCTCCTTTCCTCGCCAACAAGAAGTCGATCCAGCAGGGCTACGTCACTTCGGAGCCGTTCGCGGTCAAGAAGGAAGGCGGCTTCGTGCCGAACCAGTTCCTTCTCGCCGACTATGGCTGGGACACCTATTCGACCACGATCGAGGTGATGCAGGACACGATCGACAAGAAGCCCGAGGTGGTCCAGTGCTTCGTCGATGGCTCGGCCAAGGGCTGGTACAAATACCTCTACGGCGACAACAAGGCCGCCAACGACATGATTAAGAAAGACAACCCTGACATGACGGACGAGCAGATCGCCTTCTCGATCGAGCAGATGAAGAAGTTCGGCCTTGCCGATTCCGGCGACACCGAGAAGCTCGGCATCGGCGCCATGACCGATGCGCGGATCAAGAGTTTTTACGACAAGATGGTCAAGGCCAAGGTCACGCCCGCTGGCATCGACATCACGAAGGCCTACACGCTGGCCTTCGTCAACAAGGGAGTCGGGCTCGAGCTGAAGAAATAGGCCGGTCCCGGCATGATGAGGGAGAAGGTGGCGCAAGCGCCGGCCTTGGACGTCGCTCCGACCTTGCTGGCACTGCGTGGCGTCGGCAAGGTGTTTTCCAACGGCGTGACGGCACTCAGCGATGTCGATCTGACGATCCGGGAAGGCGATTTCCTCAGCCTGCTCGGACCGTCCGGTTGCGGCAAGTCGACGGCGCTGCGGCTGATCGCCGGCCTGTCGACGCCGACGTCAGGCGTGCTCGACTGGCGCGGCGGCGGCTCGCTCGACCGTGCCAATATCGGCTTCGTCTTCCAGGAGCCGACGCTGCTGCCCTGGGCCAGCGTCTTCGACAATGTCTGGCTGCCGCTCAGGCTGAAAGGCATTTCTCGCGCCAAGGCCGCACCGGCAATAACGGAAATGCTGGCGCGGGTTCACCTCACCGGTTTCGAAGACGCGGTGCCACGCGAGCTGTCCGGCGGGATGAAGATGCGTGTCTCGATCGCACGCGCCATGGTGACCAAGCCGCGCGTGCTGTTGATGGACGAGCCGTTCGCCGCGCTTGACGAGATCACTCGCTTCAAGCTCAACAACGACCTGCTGGAACTGTGGCAGGACGAGCGCTTCACCGTCGTCTTCGTCACCCACAGTGTGTTCGAAAGCGTGTTTCTGTCCAACCGCGTCGTCGTCATGGCGGCGCGGCCGGGCAGGGTGTTCGACGAACTCGCCATCGAGGCATCCTATCCGCGCGACGAGGCTTTCCGCACGTCGCCGGATTATGCAGCGCTGTGCCGGCAGGCCTCCGACGTTCTGGTCAATGCCATCAATTCAACGGCGGGCTCGCATCATGACGGTCATTGACGGCACGTTGAAACTCGACCCCGAGGAAGCGCGGCGCGTGCGCCAGGAGCGGCTCGAGCGGATCGGACGCTGGGTGCTGCCGCTGGCGATCATGATCCTGGCGATCTGGCTTTGGGACCGCATCTGCGTCTGGAACGAGATTCCGCAGTACATCCTGCCGCGGCCGGGCGTGGTGCTGTGGACGCTCTACAACGATGCCGGCCTGTTGTTCTCCGCGCTGCTGGTCACCTTGCGCATCACCTTCCTCAGCCTGCTCCTCGCGGTTGTCGGCGGGGTCGGGCTGGCGGTCTTGTTCGCGCAGTCGAAATGGGTGGAGATGTCGTTCTTCCCCTTCGCCATCGTGCTGCAGGTGACGCCGATCGTGGCGATCTTTCCGCTGATCAACATCTATGTTGACAACCAGACGACCAAGCTTCTGCTCTGCGCCTGGATCGTCGCCTTTTTCCCGATCCTGTCCAACACCACGCTCGGCCTCAACTCCGTCGACCGCAATCTGCGAGACCTGTTCAAGCTCAATGGCGCGACGCGCTGGCAGCAGCTGCGCTATCTCAGACTGCCGGCGGCGATGCCGTATTTTCTCGGCGGGCTGAAGATTGCCGGCGGCCTGTCGCTGATCGGCGCGGTGGTGGCCGAGTTCGTCGCCGGCGCCACCGGCCAGTCGTCGGGGCTCGCCTCGCGCATCATCGAGGCCGGCTACCGGCTGAATGCGCCGCGTTTGTTTGCAGCTTTGTTTCTGATTTCGCTGACAGGCATCCTGATCTTCCTCGTGCTGTCGCTGATTTCGCATCTCATTTTACGGCGCTGGCACGAGAGCGCGCTGAAGCAGGAGCGCTAGGTCCTTGATACCGAATACAGGTTCATACCGGCTCGCCAATGCCCGGCTTCACCAATCCCTGACGCCGGGCCTTGCCGCTGGTTACGACAATGATGGCTTTGCGCTCGCCGACATCGCTGTCGCCGATGGCAAGATTTCCAGCATCGCCGCGTATGCCGCATCGAAGGCACCCGCCGGCGCCATCAATCTTGGCGGCCGTATCGTGCTGCCGTGTTTCGTCGATTGCCACACGCATATCGACAAGGGCCATATTTGGCCGCGAAAGCCCAATCCCGACGGCAGCTTCATGGGTGCGCTGAACGCCACCGGCGCCGACCGCATGGCGCGCTGGAGCGCCGAGGACGTGGCGAAGCGCATGGATTTCTCGCTGCGCTCGGCCTACGCGCATGGCACCAGGGCGCTGAGAACCCATATCGACAGCGTCGCCCCTCAGGAGGAAATCTCCTGGCCAGTGTTCGAGACGATGCGCGACGCATGGCGCGGCCGCATCGAATTGCAGGGTGCCTGCCTGCTCGGCATCGAGGGCGTGCGTGACAGAAAATGGTTCGACAGGCTGGCCAAACGAGTGGCCGCCGCCAGGGGCGTGCTGGGTGTGGTCACCTATATGGTGCCGGACCTGGAGGAACTGCTCGACCACGTCTTCGCGCAGGCGACCAAGCACGGGCTCGACCTCGATTTTCACGCCGACGAGACCAACGATGTCGCCGCGATCTCGCTGAAGAAGATCGCCGAGGCAGCCCTGTGGAACGGATTCGAGGGCAAGATCCTCGTCGGCCATTGCTGCTCGCTGGCGCGGCAGCCCGATCTCGAGGTGCTGGACACGCTGGACAAGGTGGCGAAGGCCGGGCTCGCCATCGTGTCGCTGCCGATGTGCAATCTTTATTTGCAGGATCGACGGAGCTACGGCACCACGCCGCGCTGGCGTGGCGTGACTCTGCTGCACGAGATGAAGGCGAGGGGCATTCCGGTGGCCGTCGCTTCCGACAACACGCGCGACCCCTTCTACGCCTATGGTGATCTCGACATGCTGGAAGTCTATCGCATGGCGACGCGCATCCTGCATTTCGATCATCCGGTCGCCGACTGGCCGCAGGCGGTGACCGCGACACCGGCCAAGGTGATGCGGCTCGATGGCTTCGGCATGCTTGCCGCCGGCGGCGACGCCGACTTCATCCTGTTCAAAGGTCGAAGCTGGACGGAATTGCTGTCGCGGCCCGAATCGGATCGCATCGTCGTGCGCGCCGGACGCGCGATCGACCGGCAATTGCCCGACTATGCCGAACTCGACGAGCTGATGGTGGAATGATGGATGTTTCGGCGCTCAAACGCGATCTCGACGGGATAAAGCTCGACGACAATCCGGCGATCGTCCAGCAGAAGAGCCGCGACTTCTACTGGTACAGCCCGGTGCTGAAACGGCAGCTCGACCACGTCACCGGCGACCTCATCGTGACGCCGAAGACCGAGGCCGAACTGATCCGCGTGCTTGCCGCCTGTCACCGCCATGGCGTGCCGGTGACGCCGCGCGGCAGCGGCACCGGCAATTACGGCCAGGCAATGCCGCTGTCGGGCGGGGTGGTACTCAACCTCGCCGAGATGAACGAGATCAAGTTGATCGGCCCAGGCCGCGTGGTGACCGGACCCGGCGCGGTGCTGGCCGATATCGACAAGGCGACGCGGGCGCATTCCGGCCAGGAACTGCGGCTTTCGCCGTCGACCTACAACACCGCCTCCATCGGCGGCTTCATCGCCGGTGGTTCTGGTGGCATCGGCTCGATCAATTTCGGCGGGTTGCGGGATTTCGGCAACGTGCTGCGGCTGCGCGTGGTGACGATGGAGGCCGAGCCCAAGGTGCTCGAACTGACAGGCGAGAACCTGCACAAGGTGACCCACGCCTATGGCACCAATGGCATCATATCCGAGGTCGAGATGCCGCTGACGGCAGCCTATGACTGGATCGATGTCATCGTCGGTTTCGACGCCTTCATGGAAGCAGCCCGTTATGGAAACGCGCTGGCCTGCCAGGACGGCATCCTGACCAAGCTGATCACGCCGATCGCGGCACCCGTGCCGCAACTCTACTTCAAGCGGCACCAGAAATTTTTCAGGGAAGGGCAAAGCATCTGCGTCATCATGGTGGCTCGGCATGGGCTGGACGCCTTCCTGGCCTTTACGCGCCGCGCCGGGGGCGACGTGATCTTCAACGCTGCCCTTGCCGCGCCGGAGGAGAAAAAGGGCCTGCCGCCGGCCTACGAGCTGGCCTGGAACCACACCACGCTCAGGGCACTGCGGGTCGATCCGTCGATTACCTATCTGCAATCGCTCT
This sequence comes from Mesorhizobium sp. M8A.F.Ca.ET.218.01.1.1, assembly GCF_004791165.1. Taxonomy (GTDB): domain Bacteria; phylum Pseudomonadota; class Alphaproteobacteria; order Rhizobiales; family Rhizobiaceae; genus Mesorhizobium. Next base: position 155,449 of record NZ_SRUZ01000008.1, read on the forward strand.
ATCCCTTTCCCGACCAGTTGGCGCTGGTCGAGAAGATGGATGCAATGTTCCCTGGCGAGGTGTTCTCGCATCTCGAATTCGTCCGGCTGGACGGCAACATCACCTGCTTCGGCCTGCCGCTGGTCAAGTTCACCACCGAGGCGAGGCTCGACGAAATCATCCGCCTGCATGAGGACAATGGCTGCCCGATCTTCAACCCGCACCGCTACACGCTGGAAGAGGGCGGCATGAAGCAGACCGACGCCGTGCAGTTGGCCTTCAAGCGCGAGACCGATCCGGAAGGCCTGCTCAACCCCGGCAAGATGATCGCCTGGGAAAACCCGGACTACGACTACCGTTCGGGCCGGACTTTTCTGTTCAAGGGGCTGCAAAAGGCAGGCTGATGAACATCCTCGTGCTCTACGCCCATCCGGTCGAGACCAGCTTCAATGCCGGCCTGCACCGGATGATCGTCGAGCGGCTGACGGCGGCGGGTCATACAGTCGACAACTGCGACCTCTACGCAGAGAATTTCGACCCGCGCCTGACGCGGGCGGAACGGCTTGGCTATCACGACCCGCGTGGACCAGGGGATGCGGTTGCCGGCTACATTCAGAGGCTGCAGGCGGCCGAGGCCCTGGTGCTGTCATTTCCGGTCTGGAACTACGGCTATCCGGCGATCCTGAAAGGATTTTTCGACCGCGTCTTCCTGCCCGGCGTGTCGTTCAAGCTGGTCGATGGCAAAGTGCAGCCGACGCTGCACAACATCCGTAAACTGGCGGCTGTCACCACCTATGGCGGCAGCCGGTTCCGCGCCATGGTGATGGGCGATCCGCCGCGCAAGGTCGTGAAGCGCATGCTGCGCGCGACGATCAAGCCCGGCGCTCCCGTCTCCTATCTCGCCCATTATGCGATGAACCTGTCGACCGACGAAACGCGCAAGTCCTTCATGACGAAGGTCGCGGCCAGCATGGATGCATTCTGATGCGTGCGCTTGTCGTCTATTGCCATCCGGTGCCGGAGAGCTTTTGCGCCGCGATCCGCGACACCGCCGTGGACGTGCTGACGCGTCGAGGCTGGGACGTGCGGCTGCTCGACCTCTATGCCGAGAAATTCGATCCGGTGATGAGCTGCGAGGAGCGGCGCAGTTACAACGACCATGCGCCGCAGGATCCGGCGCTGAAGCCGCATTTCGAACTGCTCAATTGGGCCGAGGCGATCCTGTTTGTCTATCCGACCTGGTGGTATGGGCTGCCGGCGATGCTGAAAGGCTGGCTCGACCGGGTGTGGGCGACCGACATCGCCTTCAAGCTGCCGGCGGGCAAGGGCGGGATCAAGTCGCTGATGACGCATGTCACCAAGGTCGGCGTCATCACCACCTGTGGTGCGCCAACCTGGTGGAGCGTCGTCGTCGGCCAGCCCGGACGCAAGACCTTGCTGCGCGGCATGCGGGCGCTGTGCGCCAGACGCTGCAAGACGTTTTTCCTTGCGCATTATTTGATGGACGCCTCGACGCCGGCGACGAGAGCGGCGTTTCTGGTCAAGGTGCGGGCGAAGCTGGAGCATTTTTGAGAGCAGCACTTGCCTTCTCCCACAAGGGGAGAAGGAAGAGGCGCCGCGCTACATCCTCACCCGTTCCGACCTCGGATCATACATCGGCTTCAGCGATGCTTCGGCGGCAAACCGTTCGCCGGCGATCTCGATCTCATAAGATGAAGCGAGCACATCCGCCTCGCTTTCGCCCTGGCATGGCACATAGCCAAGGCCGATGGCGCCGCCGAGATGATGGCCGTAATTGCCGGAGGTGACCGGACCGACGATCTTGCCGTCGCGCAGGATCGCCTCGTTATGGAAGAGCAGCGGCTGCGGGTCCTTCAGCCGGAACTGGACCAGACGGCGGTTCAACCCGGCCTCCTTCTTCTTCAGCACGGCGTCGCGGCCGATGAAATCGCCCTTGGCTGTCTTCACCGCGAAGCCAAGGCCTGCTTCCAGCACATTGTCCTCATCGGTGATATCGTGACCGAAATGGCGGAAAGCCTTTTCGATGCGGCAGGAATCCAGCGTGTGCAGGCCGCAGAGTTTCAGGCCGACATCCGCGCCGGCCTCGTCGACCGCCTCGAAGACATGGGCAGCCTGTTCGGTAGAGACATAGAGCTCCCAGCCGAGTTCGCCGACATAGGTGACGCGGTGCGCCCGGGCGAGCCCCATGCCAATCTCGATCTCCTGGAAGGTGCCGAACGGATTGTTCTCGTTGGAGAAGTCGTTGGGGCTGACCTTCTGGATCAGTTTTCGCGCATCCGGACCCATCAGGCAGAGCACGCTTTCGGCCGCGGTGACATCGGTGATGACGACGAACGCTTCACCGACATGCCGGCGCAGCCAGGCGAGGTCGCGTTGCAGCGTGGCCCCTGGCACGACGAGGAAATAGGCCGTATCTGAGAGGCGAGAGACGGTGAGATCGCTCTCGATGCCGCCGCGCTGGTTGAGCATTTGCGTGTAGACGATCTTGCCCGGCGCCACATCCATGTCGTTGGCGCAGAGCCTTTGCAGGAAACGCTGAGCGTCGCGACCTTCGACACGGATTTTGCCGAACGAGGTCATGTCGAACAGGCCGACCTTGTTGCGGACCGCCAGATGTTCCTCGCGCTGGTTGTCGAACCAGTTCTGCCGCTTCCAGGAATAGCGATATTCGCGCTCCTGGCCTTCGCGCGCGAACCAGTTGGCGCGCTCCCAGCCGGCAACCTCGCCGAACACGGCGCCACGCGCCTTCAGATGTTCATGCAAGGGCGAGCGGCGCACGCCACGCGATGTCGCCATCTGCCGGTAGGGAAAATGGTCGGCATAGAGCAGGCCGAGCGTTTCGGAGACGCGCTCCTTGAGATAGCGGCGGTTCTTCTGGAACGGCTGGGTGCGGCGGATGTCGACTTCCCACAGGTCGAACGGCGCTTCGCCATCGTTGATCCACTGCGCCAGCGCCATGCCGGCGCCGCCGGACGAGACGATGCCGATCGAGTTGTAGCCGGTCGCCATCCAATAACCGCGCAGTTCCGGCGCCTCGCCGAGATAGTAGCGGTCGTCGGGGGTGAAACTTTCCGGGCCGTTGAAGAATGTGTGGATGCCGGCGGTGGCCAGCATCGGCATGCGGTTGACGCCCATTTCGAGGATCGGCTCGAAATGGTCCATGTCCTCGGGCAACTGGTCGAAGCAGAAGTCCTCGCGGATGCCGTCCATGCCCCATGGCTTGGCCACCGGCTCGAAGGCGCCGAGCATCATCTTGCCGGCGTCTTCCTTGTAGTAGGCGCATTCGTCGGGCACGCGCAGCACCGGTAGGCGGCCGAAACCTGAGATGGGCTCGGTGACGAGATAGAAATGCTCGCAGGCATGCAGCGGGATGGTGACGCCGTTCTGGGCACCGAGTTCGCGCGCCCACATGCCGGCGCAGTTGACGACGATGTCGGCCTCGATGGTGCCTTGCTCTTCGCCCTGCGCCCAGGACACGCCGGTGACGCGGCCATTTTTTGTATGGACCTTCGTCACCTTCACATTCTCGACAATGGTGGCGCCGCGCTGGCGCGCGCCCTTGGCCAGCGCCATGGCGATGTTGGCCGGGTCGCATTGACCGTCGAGCGGCAGGTGCACGGCGCCGACCACGTCGGAGACGTTGAGATGCGGATACATCTGCTTGACTTCATTGGGAGAAATCTCGCGCACATCGACATCGAAGGCGCGGGCGAGCGATGCCTGCCGGTAGATCTCGTGCTTGCGCTCCTCGGTCAGCGCGACGGTGATCGAGCCGACCTGGCGCATGCCGGTGCCGACCTCGGTCTCGGCCTCCAGCTTGACGTAGAGGTCGGCCGAATATTTCGCCAACCGCGTCATGTTCTGCGAGCCGCGCAACTGGCCGATCAGGCCGGCGGCATGCCACGTCGTGCCCGAGGTCAGCTGCTTGCGCTCCAGAAGCACGATGTCGGTCCAGCCGAGCTTGGCCAGGTGGTAGGCGACCGAGCAGCCGGAGACGCCGCCGCCGATGATGACGGCCCGCGCCTTGGTGGGAATGGTCTTGACGGTCATGCGGCCTCACGACGGTAGCTGGAAACAAAACGGCGCAGCCGGGCGGCTGCTTCCCGCAGTACCGGTTCGGGCTGGCAGAGGCTGATGCGGATATGACCGGCCGCGGCTTCGCCGAAGCTGGAGCCAGGCATGACGCCGACCTTCTCCTTGTCGAGAAAGGCGAAAGCGAATTTCTCGTCGTCGGGTTCGACATCCGATATGTCGAGCATGACATACATGCCGCCTTCGGAGCCGCGCACGGTGACATCGTTCATGCCGCGCACCGCATCGAGCAGGACGGTGCGGCGTGCGGCGTAGCGTTCGGCGATGTCCTTGACGCCATAGTGCTGCTCCAGCGCCTCGGCGCAAGCGATCGAGATGAAGGCCGGCAGGCCGTAGGTCGTCACCAGGTTGAGGTTGATCAGCAGCGTGATCATCTCCTCCGGACCCGTCAGCCAGCCCATGCGCCAGCCGGTCATGCCGTGGCTCTTGGACATCGAATTGATGACCAGCGTGCGCTCGGCCATGCCGGGCAGCGAGCGCGGCGAAACATGCTCGCCGCCGCCCAGCGTCCAGTAAACCTCGTCGGACAGCAGCCAGAGGTCGTGCTCGCGGCAGAGCTCTGCCAGTTGTTCCAGCCGTTCGCGCGAGTAGACCGCACCGGTCGGATTGTTCGGCGTGTTGATCAGGATGGCGCGCGTGTTGGGCTTGATTGCCGCACGGATCATGTCCGTGCGGGGTTGGAACCCACCCTCGGCCGGCGTCTCGACCACTGTGAAACTGGCGCCGGCGGCACTGAACGTGTTGGGGTAGGTGGCATAGTAGGGCGCCACCACGATGGCGTGGTCGCCCTGATCGAGCACGGCTTGCACGGCAGCGTAAAGTGCTGCCTGGCCGCCCGGCGTGGCAATGACCTCTTCGGGCCTGGTCTCGACGCCGGTGCAGGCGCTGGAGGCCGCCGCCATGGCCTTGCGCAGGCGCGGCAGGCCGGGCAGCGGCGTGTAGTGATGGTTGCTGCCACCGACCGCTGCCACGCAAGCTTCGATCGTCTGCGACGGCGTGTCGAAATCGTGATCGCCGACCGACAGCATGATGATGTCCTCGCCGGCCTCCTTGCGGTTCCAGGCGGCGAAATGAACCTCCCAGCCATCCTTGCCCGATGGCACGATGCCGGTGATGCGCGACGATGGTTTAGGCATGTAAGACTCCCGAGATCGCATAGCCGTTCTGTTGCAGCCGATCGCGCAAGGCGGTGATGTGGGCGGGACCGACCTCGCAGCAACCGCCGACGATGTCCGCCCCGGATTCCACCCAGCCGACAGCCTGGTCGGCGTAAGCATCCGGACCGAGGTCGTGGCGGGCATGCAGTACATCCACCGTGCCGCCATGCTTGAGTGCTTCGGTGGAGGTGAAGCCATTGGCATAGGCGCCGACTGGGCCGCCGAGCTCGATCAGTTCCGGCAATGCCGCCGCGATGGCTTCCGGGCGACAGCAGTTGAGCAGCCGCGCCGCCACCGGCAGACCTCCGAGCGCATCCGCTGCCGACGCAATCGTCTCGCCGCTGCGCAAGCGTGGCGTGCCGTGATCGGCCAGCGTCCATGACACCCAGACGGGCTTGCCGCTTTCCGATGCGGCGGTGACCGCCGCGCGTGCCTCTTCGGCAGAGGCCATGGTCTCGCACAGGAACAGGTCGACGCCATCAGCCTGTTCGGCGACGATGCGGCGGTAGATGTCGAGCGTATCCTGATAGGAGATCGTCAGCGCCGGCGCGTAGCTGCCGAAAAGCGGTGACAGGCAGCCGGCGATCGCCGCGTCGCCGGCCTCGTCGCGGGCTTGCCTGGCGAGGTCGATGCCACGCTTCTGCAACGGCTTGAACAGGTCTTCCGCGCCCTCGCGCGCCAGGCGTTCGGGCGTCGCCGAATAGGTGTTGATGGTGATGACCCGGGCGCCGGCGCGGATGAATTCGGCATGCAGGCCGCGCACGAGGTCCGGTTCGTCGATCAGCACCCTGGCCGACCACAGCGGCGTCGGCTCGGACTTGCTGCGCCGCACCAGCTCCTGGCCCATGCCGCCATCGGTGAGGATAACCGGCTTCATGCGCGCAGCCTTTCGTTCTTCGGATCCCACAACGGCTCGTCCTGCTGCACGACCGCCTTGAAACGGTCGCCGAAGATTTCGACCTCGACAGAGGTGCCGGGTTCGCTCAGGTCGGCGCGCAGCATGCCGAGCGCGATCGATTTGTCGACACGATGGCCCCAGCCGCCCGATGTGGTCTCACCGACGATCTGGCCGTCATGCCAGAGCGTCGACATGTAGGGCGCGTCGCAGTCGCCGGGGTTTTCGACCACCAGCGTGACGAAGCGCTTCTTCACGCCTTGCTGTTTCTCGTTCTGGAGGGCAGCCTTGCCACGGAAGTCGGGCTTTTCCCATTTGACGAAGCGCTCGAGCCCGCCCTGCAGGATCGAGTAGTCGGTCGACAGGTCGCCCTTCCAGGTGCGGTAGCCCTTTTCCAGACGCAGCGAATCCAGCGCGTACATGCCGAACGGCTTCAGCCCGTGGTGCTGCCCGGCGGCACAGATCGCATCGAAGATGGCGGCGGTGTCGTCGACCCTGGTGTGGATCTCCCAGCCGAGCTCGCCGGCGAAGGAGACGCGGACCAGCTTGGCCCAGCGGCCGGCGATCTTGGTCTCCTGATGCGTCAGCCATGGCAAGGTCAGGTCGGCCTCACAGACATCGGCAAGGATTTTTCGCGAATTGGGACCGGCCAGGATCTGCGTGGAGAATTCCTCTGTCCGGTCGATCAGCTTGAACGCGGCATCCCCGGGCATGTGCGACTTCAGCCATTCGAAGTCGTGCCACTGCGCTACCGCCGCTGTGATCAGCGTCATGGACTCCTCGCCATGGCGCACCACCGACATTTCGGTGACGATGCGGCCCTTGTCATCGGAGAAATAGACGAGGCCGATGCGCCCGGGCTTCGGCACCAGGCCGGTTACCTGCCTGCTCAGCCATTCGGCGGCGCCAGGGCCTTCGAGATTGAAGCGCGAGAAGCCGGGCAGGTCTAGGATGCCGGCGGCGTCGCGGACCGCCAGGCACTCTTCGCGCACGCGCTGCTGCCAGGGCCCGTCGCGGCGGAAGGTCAGCGTGGCTTCCTCGGAGATGTCGTCGCCGTCCTGCGCGTACCAGGTGGCGCGCTCCCAGCCATTATAGGCATCGAAGCGGGCGCCCAGCGCCTTGATGCGATCGTGGATCGGCGACAGTTTCCTGTCGCGGCCTTCCGGCCAGGCGTGACGCGGGAACTGGATGGCGTATTCATTGCCGTAAATCTCCATGCCCTTGGCCACGCAATAGTCCGGGGCGGAAGCAAAGGAGGTGAAGCGGCGCGGATCGCACGACCACATGTCCCATTCGGTCTGGCCTTGCGTGACCCATTCGGCCAGCACCTTGCCGGCGCCGCCGCCCTGGGCGATGCCGAAGGTGAAGACGCAAGCCTCGAAGGCGTTGGGAACGCCGGGCATCGGCCCGATCAGCGGATTGCCGTCGGGCGCATAGGGGATCGGTCCGTTGATGACTTTGGACAGGCCGGCGGTGCCCAGGATCGGGACGCGGGCGACCGCGTCCGCCAGATAATGCTCCAGTCGGTCGAGATCGTCTGGGAAGAGCTGGAACGAAAAGTCATCCGGCATGGGATCGTTATGGGTGGCCCAATGCGCGCGGCAATTGCGCTCATAGGGGCCGAGGTTCATGCCGGCCTTTTCCTGGCGCAAATAATATGAAGTGTCGACGTCGCGCAGCAGCGGCAGCTTCTTGCCCTGTTCCTTCGACCAGGCGGCGAGCTCGGGGATCTCTTCGAACAATATGTACTGGTGGCTCATCACCATCATCGGCACTTCGCGGCCGAACATCCTGCCGACTTCGGCGGCACGATAGCCGGCTGCGTTGACGACGATCTCGCAGTGGATCTCGCCTTGCGCCGTTACAACCACCCACTCGTCCTTCTCACGGCGCACGCCGGTGACGGGGCAGAAGCGGATGATCTTCGCGCCCATGTCGCGTGCGCCCTTGGCCAGCGCCTGCGTCAACTGTGCCGGGTCGATGTCGCCGTCGCTCGGATCGTAGAGCGCGCCCTTCAACTCGTGCGTTTCGAGGAAGGGATAGCGGCGCTTGATCTCGTCGAGCCCGACCACGTTGATGTCCATGCCCTGATAGCGGCCCATGCCTTTGGCGCGCTGGAACTCCTGCATGCGCTCTTTCGAGTGGGCGAGCCTGAGCGAACCGGTGACATGGTAGTTCATGGGATAGTCGACGGCGTCGGCGAGGCCCCGATAGAGTTCGGTCGAATAGCGCTGCATGTTCATCAGCGACCATGAGGAGGAGAAGGTCGGCACATTGCCGGCGGCATGCCAGGTCGAGCCGGAGGTCAGCTCGTTCTTTTCCAGGAGCACGCAGTCGGTCCAGCCGGCCTTGGCCAGATGATAGAGCGAGGAGGTGCCGACCACGCCACCTCCGATGATCACCACGCGCGCGGTGCTCGGCAAACCCGCCATGTTCTTCTCCCAATCTTCAAGCGCGCCGCGCTTTTCTTTTTGTTTTTATGCGTGTCGCCGTCGCAAAACCGCTGCATGGTTCCGGACGACATCCACTCATCAATCAATAGACCGGCGGCGAAACCACCCAGATGACAACAGCCGGCTCGCTACCCGGATTGCGCCAGCGGTAAGGCTTGCCTTCGAAGCGAAAGGAGTCGCCTTCGCCAAGCCGGTGCCAGACCCCGGCTATTTCGATGTCGAACTGCCCGGACGCGATGTATCCGGCCTCCTCGGTCGGCCGGCGGGCCTCGTTCTTCAACTCCGCTCCCGGCGCGAAGACCGACCGCACCATCTCGAAGCTACCACCGAGGTCCGGTGACAGAAGCTCCTCCACCAGACCGGATTCGCTGGTGCCAAGCGCGCGGCGCTTGCCGGCGCGCACCACCACGCCGCGCTCGCTCTCCACGGGCACGTCATGGCTGAAGAACAGGCTGATCGGCACGCCGAACAGTTCGGCAAAGGCCCGGAGATCACTAAGCGATGGCGTCGACAGGCCGCGCTCGACCTGGCTGACCCAGCCGACCGAACGGCCGAGCTTCAGCGCGATCTCGGCCAGCGTCAGTCCGCGCACCCGGCGCAAGGCCCTGATATCGCCGGCCAGGACTCGCTCGTCAGGTCCCTGTAATGTTCGTGGGGTAGGGGAGACCAAATCGCTCACTTCATGAAAATTTTCAGCCGAATTTCATGAGAAATCAAGCTCATGAAAAAATCAAGTAGATTTTCACCAATGCTCAAGATTTGCTTGCAGGATTTTGACGGTTCATGCAAAGGCTCCGCCGCGAGCGGCGAGTGGGGACGTCCGATCGACACAACGGCTAAGGGACGGCCCATGCTGGAAAAGAAGGCTCGAATCACGGTTGATGCCGAGATCGTCGACGACGCGATCATGTCGCGCCGTTCGGTGCGTGCATTTCTGCCCGACATGATCGATGACGAGACGATCCGTGACATACTGACTGTTGCGGCGCGCGCTCCCTCCGGCACCAATATGCAGCCGTGGCGGGTCTACGTTACCAAGGGCGGGACCAAGCAGCGGATCACGGATGCCATCATGAATTCCGGCATCCGCGCGGAAAAAGCCGACTGGGACGAATATCGCTACTATCCGACCCAGTTCTTCGAGCCATATCTCACCCGCCGCCGTGCCAACGGGTTCGGCCTTTATGGCGCGCTCGGCATAGGCCGCCGGGAGGTCGACAAGATGCGCGCCCAGCACGACCGCAACTTCGTCTTCTTCGACGCGCCGGTCGGCATGATCTTCACCATCGACCGCCGGCTCAACCAGGGTTCGTGGATCGACTACGGCATGTTCCTGCAAAACATCATGGTCGCGGCGCGGGGCAGGGGTCTGCATACCTGTCCGCAAGCGGCCTTCGCGCCCTATCACCGGCAGATTAGGTCGGTGCTCGGCATTCCCGACGAGGAGATCGTCGTCTGCGGCATGGCGCTCGGCTATGAAGACACTTCCAAGCCCGAGAACGCCTTCCGCACCGATCGTGAGCCGCTCGAGGAATGGGTGACGTTCAGCGAATAGGTCTCGGCCGCCAACCGGGGCAGGGCCGCTATTCCGTATTCATGTGCGCGCCGTGGCCGCTGACATGGGCGCCGTCTTGCGGCGTCAGCTTGAGATAGGCAAGCAGCGCGCAGAGCGTGATGATGCCCTCGATCACGAACAGGATCCGGAAATCGCTGGCGACGGCCGGCCCGCCGCCGGCGAGAAACGAGAGCATCGCGGCCGCGAGGCCGACGCTGATGGCGACCGCCAGCTGCCACAGGATGTAATAGAGCGCGCTGAAGCGGGCGAGCTGCTCGGGCGCGATGTCGGAATAGGCTAGATTGCCGGTCGAAGCCCATTGCACCGAGCGGAAGACGCCAAAGACGAAGATGTAGGTGAGCGTGATCCAGACCGGGGTCGTTGCTTGGATCAAGGCGAAGCCCGCGACCATGGCGGCTACCACGGGCGTGTTGAAGACCAGCACGCGGCGAAAACCGAAACGGTTGAGAAGGCGTGGCATGAAGAAACGCATACCTACCGAGCCGACCGCCGCAACGAAGGTCAGCGATCCCGCCTGCACCGCGCTCATGCCGAAGCCGAGCTGAAACATCAGCGGCAGCAGGAAGACGACGGAGCTGAGACCGATCGTGTCGAGGCCGCCGCCGGTAAGGAAGGAGATGCGGAAGGTGCGGATGCGCAGGAGCTTGAGATCGAGCAAGGGATTGCGCACACGCAGGCAGTAGAAGGAGGCGGCCGTCAGGATGACGAGCGCCAGCGCAAGCTCGGCCGCGATCATGCCGCTGGCGGCGTCTTTTGCCGCAAGGGAGTCCATGCCGAAGACCAGTAGCACCATGCCGCTGCCGACAAGCACAAAGCCTGGAAAATCGAACCGCGTGCGCACGGGCTTAGTCATTGTCGGGAACAGTGAGGCGGCAAGGATTGCGGCGGCGAGTGCGAACGGCACGTTGATGAAGAAGATCCAGCGCCAGGAGATGTAGGTGGTCAGCGCGCCGCCGACGAGCGGACCGACCAGCGGCCCGGACTGGCCGGCCAGCGAGATATACATGTTGATCTTCAAGGTCCGGCTGCGCGGGAAGGTCGACAGGATGACGACCTGGCCGAGCGTGCCCATCAGTGCGCCACCGAAACCCTGCAGCGCGCGGGCGCCGACCAGCATCCAGATGTCGTTCGAGAGCCCGCACAGAGCCGATGAAGCGGCAAACACCAGCAAGGCGAAGCAATAGACGTTGCGCAGGCCGAAACGATCGGCCGCCCAGCCGCCGAGCGGCATGGAGATGATCAGGCTGGCGACGTAGACGGTGATCAGCAGGCCGAGCTGGCTCGGCGGACGGCCAAGGCTTTCGCTGATGCCCGGCAGCGCCGTCACCACGACATTCTGGTCGAGGCTGGTCATGAACACGCCGCAGGCGACCGTCAGCGGCAGCAGGAGCAAGGCTCTGGCCGGCACATCGGCGCGATCGGTGGCGCCGGCGGATAGTTCAGCAGTCATGGGGATGTTCGAACCAAATATGCCGACTTTGAGACGGGATTTTCATATCCCTTGGACCGTGGGCGGCCATGTTTTGCATCATGGGCGCCCGCGGCAGGATTCTCTAGCGGCAGAACTGGCCGGTATTGAGGCCAGAAGCAGCGGCAATGGGCACATCCGGCCGCACTGCCTACTGCACCTCGTAGCCGACTTCCTCGCTGGCATGGCAGAGCGCCTTCCAGAACGAGCGGGCGAAAGAGCGGAAGACATAGATGTCGAACTGGTCGGTGCCGGTGCGCTGGATCTGGGCGAAGACATCGTGATGCGTTGTCGAGCGGCCGGCGCCGACCGGAAAGGCGGGCAGAACGAAGTCGATGGCAAAGAATTTCGACAGCACCCATTCGGCTTTCGGCCCGGCAATGCGGATGGCGGTGCGGCCATGCGACAGGTCCGTCACCGTGCCGATGGCCGGCGTCACCGCCTTGGCGAAGGCCGCGGCCAATCCTTCGGCCTCATCGGTCACGGTGAATTTTCCCGGTGCGAAACCGAACACCGACTTCGCGCCGTCGCTCAAGCCGCCGCCGGCGCCGTCCGGCAGAGCGAGCCCGCTGACGGCGCGGATCGCTGCCATCAGTTTCTTCTCTTCGCCAGGCCATGCCGCGAGTTGCACGATCGAGCCCGGCCTGGTTTCGGTGAGCAGGATCTCGACGCCATGTTCGAAATTGCCGTGCGAGCCGACATGGAATTCCGGTTCGAGGGGCGATTGACGCTCAGCCATGCATGCGGGTCCCTTCCGGATCGTAGAAGTGGTTGGAGACGATCTCCACGGGCCCGAAGCGGTTGCGCAAGGGGTCGGAGACATGGGCACGCGTGCCGTGCCTGGCCTTGCCGCCCTTGACCAGCGCCAGCGCGATATGCTTGCCGAGCGCCGGCGAATAACAGCAGGCGGTGATGTGCCCGATCGAGCCGTGCGGATTGGCTTCGTCGACTTCCTCGACAATATGCGCGCCGCCATTGAGCGGCCGGTTGTCGAGCGCGATCAGGCCGACCAGTTCCAGCCGCTCGGACGCGACGAGGCCTTCCCGGTCCATCATCGCGGAGCCGATGAACGGCTTCTTCTTCGACAGCATCCAGTCGAGATGCAGGTCGCGCGCCGTGGTGCGGCCATCGATCTCGGCGCCGGTGACATGACCCTTCTCGATGCGCATCGTGCCCAGCGCCTCGAGCCCGTAGGTCACCAGCCCGAACGGCTTGCCGGCCTCGACCAAGGCTTCCCAGACATGGGTGCCGTGGCCGGCGCCGGAATAGACTTCGAAGGCCATTTCGCCGGAGAAGGATAGCCGGCAAATCATTACCGGCACACCTGATATCTCGCCGTGCACGATGCCCATGAAGGGCAGCGTCGCATTGTCGACAGCCGTGCCGGTGACACAGGCCGCGAGAATCTGCCTCGCTTTGGGGCCGCCTATCGCGGCTCCCGCCCATTCGTCGGTCACCGAGGTGACATGGACCTTGAGTTCCGGCCAGATCACGTCGAGGAAATATTCCAGATGCTGCATCACCTTGCCGGCATTGGCCGTGGTGGTGGTCATCAGGAAATCCTGTTCGCCCAGCCGCCAGGTGGTGCCGTCGTCGAAGGCAAAGCCGTCCTCGCGCAGCATCAGCCCGTAGCGTGCCTTGCCGACGGCGAGCGTCGAGAACATGTTGGTGTAGACGCGGTCCAGGAACGCGGCCGCGTCGGGGCCTTGCACGGCGATCTTGCCCAGTGTCGAGACATCGACCATGCCCGCACTTTCGCGCGTCGCCTTGGCTTCTCGCACATAGGCCTGTTCGACAGTCTCGCCTGAAAGCCCGTAGATCATCGGCCGGTACCAGAGGCCGGCCGAATACATGGTCGCGCCATTGGCGAGGTGCCAGTCATGCATCGGCGTAAGCCGCTCGGGCTTGAGGTCACCGAAACGTTCGGCTGCCAGCGAGCCGATCGACACCGGCGCGAAGGGCGGCCGGAAGCGGGTCGTGCCGACTTCCGGGATCGGCTTGCCGAGCGCTTCCGCCATGATGGCAAGGCCGGGGATGTTGGAGCTCTTGCCCTGGTCGGTGGCCATGCCGAGCGTGGTGTAACGCTTCAGGTGCTCGACAGAGACGAAGCCTTCGCGATGCGCCAGGCGGACATCCTCCGCCGTGACGTCGTGCTGGAAGTCGACAAAGCTCTTGCCGCTGCCCTTGATTTCGAACACAGGGGCGGGATCCTGGTCTCCAGGAGTTGCCTCGACAGTGGGCAGCGCCGCCGGCGTGCCTGTTCCTCCGGCCGCGGCAAGGCCTGCGGCGCGTCCTTCGGCGATCGCCTCGACCGTCGAAAAGCTGCCGGTGAAGGCGCCGGCGCCGATCCAGTTTTGTGTCGGCTTGGGCGGCAGGAAGGCTTGCCGGGCGGCGTTCCATTCCGCTTTGGCGCCGGCCTGGCTGGCCAGATGAATGGTCGGCGACCAGCCGCCCGACATCAGCAGGCAATCGGCATGGACGCTGCGCGCATCGCCGCTCAGCGCACCGGCGACCATGTCGAAACGCTGGACCTTGAGACCGGACAAGGCCTTGCCGCCTTCCGTGGCGACCACCGCATGGCCGGACAGCAATTCCGCCTCGGCTTCGCCGGCCAGGGCACTCATCTCGGCGGAGGGCTGCGGGCGCACGTCGATGATGGCAACGATCGCAGCACCTGCCTGCTTCAGCGCCAACGCCGACCGGTAGGCGCTGTCATTGTTGGTGAATACCACGACCCGCTGCCCCGGCAGCACGCCGAATTCGTTGGCGTAGCGCTGCGCCGCGTGCGCCAGCATCACGCCGGGCCGGTCATTGCCCGGGAACACCAGCGGCCTTTCGAAGGCGCCGGTGGCCAGCACCACGGATCCGGCGCGGATCGCCCAGTAACGATGGCGCGGCTCACCCTTTGCGGGCTGCGCCTTGTGGTCGCTGACCCGCTCGAGCGCGGCAAGCGTGTTGTTGTCGTAGTAACCCCAGACCGTGGTGCGCGGCAGAAGCCGGACATTGTCGCGGGCCTCGAGCTGGGCGACGGTGCGCCGCACCCATTCAGCCGCCGGTGCGCCATCGATGGTTTCGCCCGACCAGTTGCCCGAACCGCCGAAACGCGGCTCGAGATCGGCCAGGACAACGCGTGCGCCTTGATCGGCGGCAGCCTTGGCGGCCATCAGCCCGGCCGGGCCGGAGCCGACCACAAGCACGTCGCAAAACGCGTTCATGCGTTCATAGCGGGCCGGGTCCTTTGCCGATCCGGCGCTGCCAAGGCCGGCGGCGCGGCGGATGAAATGCTCGCAGAACATCCAGAAGCGCGTGCCTTTCAGCGGGCCGATAACCGGACCCATGAAGGTCTTGTAGTAGAAGCCGGCCGACAGGATCTTGCCGCCGAGCTGGTTGACGGCATGGATGTCCCAGGTGAGCGAGGGGAAACGGTTCTGGCTGACGGCACTCAGCCCGTCATGGATCTCGACCATGGTCGCCGGGATGTTGGGTTCGCGCACTTCGCCCTTCAGCACCGTTACCAGCGCGTTGGGCTCCTCGACGCCCGCGCTCAGCAGGCCGCGCGGCCGATGGTATTTGAAGGAACGTCCGAACAGCGTGACGCCATTGGCCAGCAGCGCGGACGCCAGCGTGTCGCCGCCATGCCCGGTATAGGCGACGCCGTCGAAAGTGAAGCGGATCGTCTTCAGCCGGTCGATGCGGCCGCCGGTGTCGGTGCGGCGCGGGCTCATGGCTTGTCCTCCGCCTTGCGGCGCGCGGCCGAGCTGTGATCGCCGCGCACGAAGGCGACACTGGAGATCTCATGCGTCAGCGTATTGCGCACAACCCTCAGGTGCGCCCGGCAGCCGCCGGAATGCTGCCAGATCTCGTTGTGGTCGCCGGCCGGGTTCAGCCGGTCGTAGACATAGGCGTTCCAGGCCTCGAAATTCTGCGAGGCGGGGTCGGGGCGTTCGCGGTTGCCGTCGCCCTGATAGGTGAACTCGATGACGTCGCGCGGGCCGCAGTAGGGGCAAGTGATCAGCACGGAATGTTCCTAATGAAGCCGCGGGTTCGCGCCCTGACCCTTGTCGTCGATCACCAGGCCGCGATGAAAGCGGTCGAGCGTGAAAGGGGCGTTGAAATCGTGCGGCTGGTCCTTGGCGATGGTCCAGGCAAAGCACCAGCCGGAAGCCGGAGTCGCCTTGAAGCCGCCATAGCACCAGCCGCAATTGAGATACATGCCGGGCAGGGGGCCGATGGTGATGATCGGCGAGCCATCCATCGACATGTCGCAGACGCCGCCCCAGGAGCGCAGCATGCGCACGCGGGCAAGGCCTGGGAAAAGCGCCAGCATCTCGCTCATCACCTCGTCGACGATGGGCAGATTGCCGCGCTGGGCGTAGCTGTTGTAGCCGTCGATGTCGCCGCCATAGACAAGGCCGCCCTTGTCGGACTGCGACATGTAGAAATGGCCCATGCCGAAGGTCACGACGGTGTCGATGAAAGGTTTCAGCGATTCGGTGACGAAGGCCTGCAGCACATGGCTTTCGATCGGCATCGTCTCGACGCCGGCCAGTTGCATGACGCGGCCGGTGCTGCCGGCCACCGCGACGGCCACTTTCTTGGCCCTGATATCGCCGCGCGAGGTGGTGACGCCGGTGATGCGGTCGCCGTCGCGCAGAAAGCCGGTGACCTCGCAATTCTCGATGATGTCGACGCCGCGGCGGTCGGCGCCGCGCGCATAGCCCCAGGCAACCGCATCGTGCCGGGCGGTGCCGGCGCGCCGCTGCATCAGGCCGCCAACCACGGGAAAGCGTGCATCATCGGAGATATCGAGCGCCGGGATCAGGCGCTTGATCTCGGCTGGCGTCATCAATTCCGCGTCGACGCCGAGATGGCGCATGGCGTTGCCGCGCCTCGCGTAGTCGTCGAACTGAGCCGGCGTGTGCGCCAGGTTCAGGCAGCCGCGCTGCGAGAACATGACGTTGTAATTGAGCTCGTGCGACAGGCCCTCCCAAAGCTTCATCGAATGCTCGTAGAAGCGGGTATTGGCCGGCAGCAGATAGTTCGAGCGCACGGCCGTGGTGTTGCGGCCGACATTGCCGGAGCCCAGCCAGCCTTTCTCCAGCACCGCGACATTGGTGATGCCGTGTTCCTTGGCCAGATAGTAGGCGGTCGCCAGGCCGTGACCGCCGCCGCCGATGATGATGACGTCGTAGGAGGCCTTCGGATCCGGCTTGCGCCAGGCCGGCTTCCAGTCCTTGTTTCCCTTGAGCGCGTTCGCGAGCAGCGAAAGGGCCGAGTACTCTG
The DNA here is from genome assembly GCF_004791165.1 of Mesorhizobium sp. M8A.F.Ca.ET.218.01.1.1. Taxonomy (GTDB): domain Bacteria; phylum Pseudomonadota; class Alphaproteobacteria; order Rhizobiales; family Rhizobiaceae; genus Mesorhizobium. The sequence goes on from NZ_SRUZ01000008.1 coordinate 172,373, forward strand.
CCATGTGTAAGGTGTCCGTTGCGGGCGATGCGGCAGACTATAGAGCAGGCCGCATCGGCAAAGCCAATATTGCGCCATGGCCTTTCGACTGGCCGACGCCTCGATGCGACGGCTTGCCCCATGATATGGCCGTCTTTATCAAGGACAGGCTTTTTTTGAATTGCCTTTGCGCTCCGTGAGTCGCCAACAGATCATGCTTTTTCGATTGCTTCGCCTCATCCTGATCCTCGCGCTTGTCGTTTCGGCGCCGCCTTCGTTCGAGGCGATGGCGCAAGCGCTCGGCCAGGGCGCCGCCGGATTGGTTACCGATCAGCAGAAGGTCATCCAGGGCCTGACAGCCAAAACCGATGATCTCGAGAAGAAATTACAGCAGGACGGTGAGGACGATGCCTCGCTCGTGGATATCCGTCTGCAACTGGAGGATCTGTCGCGGTCGGCACTCACCAGTGCGCTGGCATTCCGTTCGCGCCTCACCGACATCAACAATCGCATCGAGGTGCTGGGCCCGCCGCCGGCGGCAGGCCAGCCGCAGGAGCCCGACATAGTGACCGGCGAACGCCAGGCGCTGGCGTCGGAGAAGGCCGAGATCAACGCGGTCGTCGCCAGCGCACAGAACCTGTCGATCCGCATCAGCGGGCTGATCGACAAGATCGGCAACATGCGCAGCGCGCTGTTCCGCAATCTGTTGACCAAGCGCTACGTACTCTCGGACGCCTTGAGCCCGCAGGTGTTTTCCGATGCGCGCGACGAGTTCGGCAATTTCTACAAGGCGGTGTCGTCCTGGCTGAGCTTCGCCATCAAGTTCAAGTTCCAGGCCATCCTGGCGGCAACCTTCGTGGCGCTCGGCCTGGCGCTGGTGCTTCTGGTCGGCGGGCGGCGCCTGTTCGGGCGGGTGTTCGAGGCCGACCCCAGCAATGAGGATCCATCCTATCTCAGCCGTCTTTCGGTGGCCTTCTGGTCGACCTTGCTGCCGACGCTGGCGGTTGCCGCGTTTCTCGGCTCGACTATCTTCTTTTTCAACTATTACAACGTCTTGCGCGGCGATATTGGGCTTTTCCTCAATGCGTTGGCCACCGTCATCGGCGTGGTGTTTTGCGTCAACCGGCTGACCAACGCGGCACTCGAGCCGCGTTTGCCCAACTGGCGTCTCATCCCCGTCGAAACCGGGCCGGCGCGCTGGCTGGTGCGCCTGACCACCGCCATGGCCGTGGTCATCAGCTTCAACACCTTCCTGTCGATCGTGAACGACAAGATGGGGTCGCCGCTGTCGCTGACCATCGCGCGCAGTTTCGTCGCCACCATCATCGTCGGCGTCATCCTGATCCTGATGGCGATGCTGAGGCCGTTCAAGGCGCGTGACGGCAGCTGGCGCCCATGGCCGGCATGGCTGCGCTACACCTCGCTCGGGCTCGGGCTTTTCACCATCATCGCGGCGCTGCTCGGTTATATCGGCCTTGCGCTGTTCGTATCGCTGCAGGTCGTGGTCACCGGCACCGCGCTGATAACAGCCTATATCGGCTTCCTGTCGGCGCAGGCGATCGGCGAGGAGGGCGCTTTCGCCAACACGTCGGTCGGGCGCTGGCTGTCGGCCAATTCCAGCTACGAGGATACCGCGCTCGACCAGCTCGGCCTTGTCGTCAGCATCGCCATCAACCTGATGATCGTGCTGGTTTTCCTGCCGCTGATCCTTTTGATGTGGGGCTTCCAGCCCGGCGATATCGAGGCGTGGGCATATAAGCTCGCAACCGGCATCAATATCGGTTCGGTGACGATTTCGGTCACCGGCATCCTGTCGGGCATCGTTGTCTTCGTCATCGGCTATTTCCTGACGCGCTGGTTCCAGGGCTGGCTCGACGGCTCCGTCATGGCGCGCGGCAAGGTCGATACCGGGGTGCGCAACTCGATCCGGCTGGCGGTCGGCTATGCCGGCGTAGCGCTCGCCGCACTGGTCGGCATCTCGGCCGCGGGCATCGACCTCTCCAGCCTGGCGCTGGTCGCCGGTGCTCTCTCCCTCGGTATCGGTTTCGGCCTGCAGAATGTGGTGTCTAATTTCGTCTCCGGCCTGATCCTTTTGGCCGAGCGCCCGTTCAAGGTCGGCGACTGGATCGTGGCCGGCGACGTCAGCGGCACGGTCAAGAAGATCAGCGTGCGTGCCACGGAGATCGAGACCTTCCAGCGGCAGTCGGTGATCCTGCCCAATTCCAACCTGATCAACAACGCCGTCGGCAACTGGACGCACCGCAACAAGCTCGGCCGCATCGACATCAAGGTCGGCGTCGCCTATGGCAGCGACGTCAAGCAAGTCCACGCCGTGCTGCTGGATATCGCGCGCAGCCATCCGCTGGTGTTGAAGAATCCCGAGCCTTTCGTGCTGTTTTCCAATTTCGGACCCGCCGCGCTCGAATTCGAGATTCGTGTGTTCCTGGCCGATGTGATGAACGGCAACATCGTGCAGAACGACGTCCGCTTCACCGTGCTGGAGAAGTTCGACGACCAGCACATCGAAATCCCTTCCACGCCGCGCGCGGTCGTCGAGGCCAAGAAGCACCAGGCTTGGCCAACCGATGACGACAAGATCGAGGCCGATTTCGCGGAGCAGGAAGAGGCCAAGGCGCAAGCCGAGGCGGAGTCGAAAAAGCTGCCGAAGCCGCGCAAGTCCAAGAAGCCCGATCCGGACTAGGCCCGGGATCCGGCCTGCCGGGCGGCGCCCGTCGCTGCCTTTCGGCTCATTTCGTGCCGGGCGGCCAGATTAACGGGGTAGGCAAAAGCCAAAGCCAATTGCGGCATGAATGCGGCATTCAGTTGCGGTTCAGCTTTCATCTCATATAAGCTCCCATGCAACGGCGAAAATGCCTTGTGAAATGCAACAGAGGCGGTGGGAACACCGATACTGCAAATGTGGAAGTCTCTCGTCGCTGCCGTGGCTTTGCTCGCCGTGAGCGGCTCGGCCCATGCCGCCAGCGCGGTCAACAAGGACGCCGAGACCCGCACGCTGGTCGTGACCGAGGGCGGCAGCAAGACCGAGCTTGCCCTGGCCGGCGGTGAAACCGTCGAGTTCTGCCAGAACGGCTGCTTCGTCACCTTGCCGAACGGTGACCTCGAAGCCCTGACCGGTTCGGAAACCATCGAGATTTCCGGCGGCGTCGCCCGCATCAAGTAATCTCCGTGGCATGGTTGGAAAGGCCGGGCATTTGTCCGGCCTTTTATCGTTTCCGGTAGCTGTTGCTTAACAGTGACGCCTGAAATACCGCCGCGGCAGCCGCCTGCAACCGTACGTTTTAACGTTCCCTAGGCGATCCCCCGCTATACCACTGTCCAAGACGCCGAAATACGGCGCTCAAGGGGTTCCGGTTTCCGGATCATATGCTGGCAGGGCAGGACGGGCATGGACGCGCGGTCGGACAGGAACGCAATACCGCTTGCGGTCGATCTCGACGGCACGCTGATCGCGACCGACCTGTTGTGGGAAGGACTGTTCATCCTCCTCAAGAAGAACCCGCTCTATCTTTTCCTGGTGCCTTTCTGGGCGGCCGGGGGACCGGCGCGGCTGAAGCAGGCGATTGCCCAGCGCGTCGACATCGACCCCGCCATGCTGCCCTATCGGGCGCCGCTGCTCGACCGGCTCCGCACCGAGCACGCCGAAGGCCGCAAGCTCGTGCTGGCCACCGGCACGCCGCGCAAGTTCGCCGATGCCATTGCCGTCCATCTCGGCATCTTCGACCGGGTGCTGGCCACCGACGGCCTCGACAATCTCACTTCGGGCAAGAAGCGCGCCTCGCTCCTCGCAGCCTATGGCGATGCCGGTTTCGACTATGCCGGCAACAGCCGCCATGACCTCCAGGTCTTCGACGCGGCGCGCAGCGCGATCGTGGTGGCGCCGGACCGTCATGCCGCGCGCTGGCAGGCGGCGCATGGCGCCGAAACGATGCCGGCTCCGAAGCCGACATTGCGGACCATCATCAAGATGCTGCGCGTCCACCAATGGCTGAAGAATTCGCTGATCGCCGTGCCGATGATGCTGTCGCACGAATATTTCAACTCCAACATGATCTGGGAATGCCTGCTGGCGTTCGTCTCGTTCAGCGCCGTTGCCTCGGCGATCTACATCCTCAACGACTTCTTCGACCTTGCGCTCGACCGCAAGCACGTCACCAAGCGCAACAGGCCGTTCGCCAGCGGCGCGCTCTCGATCCCGTTCGGCCTTGGCGCGATCGCGGTGCTGCTGGCGATCGGCGTCGGCACCGGCTGCCTTCTGCCGATCGAATTCCTCGGGGTGCTCGGCGGCTATATGGTCGTTACGACCGCCTATTCGCTGTCGTTCAAGCGCATGCTTCTGGTCGACGTGCTGACGCTTGCCGGGCTCTATACGATCCGTGTGCTGGCGGGCGCGGCCGCTACAGGCGTCGACGTCTCGTTCTGGCTGCTCGCCTTCTCGATCTTCTTCTTCCTGTCGCTGGCGCTGGTGAAGCGCTTCGTCGAATTGCGCACCACCGCCATTCCGCCAGGCGAACGCATTGCCGGCCGCGGCTATCGCACCGAAGACCAGGAGATCGTCGCCCAGGCCGGCATGGCTTCGGCCTTCTCCTCGGCGCTGGTGCTGGCGCTCTACATGGACAGCGTCGCGGTGCGCGAACTTTATCCGCATCCCTGGCTGATCTGGCCGCTGGCGCCGATCGTGCTCTACCTCACCATGCGCGTCTGGATCCTGGCGCGCCGCGACGAAATGCACGATGACCCGGTCGTCTTCATCATACGCGACTGGCGTAGCCAGATCGTGGTAGCGATCGGCGCCGTGCTGCTGGTCATCGGGGGCTGGTAGGCATGGCCGAACGCTTCCAGAGCTTTGGCCTTGCCACGCCGCCTGCGGCAAGGGCGATGCATGCCGATGACGCCATTGCACTGCTGAAAGGCGGCCAGGCCAGGCAAGCATCGCTGCTTGCCTATGGCAATGGCCGGTCCTATGGCGATTCCTGCCAGAACCAGGCCGGCACGGTCATCGACATGCGGTCCCTGAACCGCATTCGCGGCTTCAACGCCGAGAGCGGCCTGCTCGAAGCGGATGCCGGTGTGCTGCTCGCGGATGCCATTGCACATGCCGCGCCTCACGGTTTCTTTCCGGCGGTGGTCCCCGGCACACAATTCGTCACGCTCGGCGGCGCCATCGCCAACGATGTCCATGGCAAGAACCATCACCGGCGCGGCACGTTCGGTTGCCATGTGGAAAGCTTCACCCTGCTGCGGTCGGACGGGCGTAGCTATCGCTGCTCGGCGACCGACAATCCGCGTCTGTTTCGGGCGACCATCGGGGGCATGGGCCTCACGGGCCTGATTCTGTCGGCCTCGATCCGGCTGATGCGGGTTCCGTCGCTCGACATCATCGAAAAGACGGCGCGGTTTCGCGATCTCGGCGAATATTTCGACCTTGCCGAGGCTGCGGACCAGGCCAATGAATATGCCGTCGCCTGGATCGACCAGCTTGCCGGTGGCCGCAACAGCGGACGGGGCTTGCTGTTTACCGGCAACCACGCCGAGCATGGCTCGCACGCGGCCGCGCCTGCAAACGGGAAATTCTCGGTGCCGTTCCAGCCGCCTTTCAACGTGCTCAGCCGGCCGTTCCTGACCGCGTTCAACGCTGCCTACAGGTGGAAAAAACGCCCGGCTACCGTGCCGCGCCAGGTCGAATACCAGGGCTTTTTCTTCCCGCTCGACGGTGTGCACGACTGGAACAGGCTCTATGGCCCGAAGGGGCTGTTCCAGCATCAAAGCGTGGTCCCGGAAGAGGCGGCGCGCGCGATCGTGCCGGCATTGCTGACGGCTGCCCGCCAGTCCGGGCAGGGGTCGTTCCTCACCGTCCTGAAGCGCTTCGGCGGAGTCCGCTCGCCGGCACTGCTGTCGTTCCCGAGGCCGGGCTACACGCTGACGCTGGACTTCCCCAACAGGGGAGCGGCGACGCTTGCCCTGCTCGGCGAGCTCGACCGCATGACCATCGTGGCCGGCGGGGCGGTCAACCCTTACAAGGACGCACGCATGTCGGCTGCGACCTTCACAGCTTCGTTCCCGGACTGGCCGAGACTGGAAGCGTTGCGCGATCCCGCCTTCATGTCCGATTTCTGGGCGCGGACGGCCGGGAGCATCGACCAGAGGCGCCGCGGCGCCGAGGCGGCCGAATAGATAAAATTGGAATGAATCATGATTTTTGAATGCTTAACGGCAAGGTTTACTCAAAACAGTTTCGTGAGTTCACGAATCTTTTCAGGTTTGTATTACCTGATATTGCGGGGGTCGCGGGTTGAAATGAAATATATCGTCTTCATTCTCTTTACGGTCATGACCAATGCCGCCGCGCAGCTTATGCTGAAGCAAGGCATGATGTCGCTCGGACCGATTTCGTTCGAGGGCACCAATCCGCTGATCAAGCTGTTGCAGATCGTCTTCAGCCCCTGGGTCTTCCTTGGCCTGTGCACCTTCGTCATTTCGATGGTCTCGCACCTCTATGTGCTTTCCAAAGTCGAACTCTCCTTTGCCTATCCGTTTCTCAGCCTGGCTTACGTCGCCGTCGCGATCTTCGCCTATTTCGTGTTCCGCGAGGATCTCAACGGCTGGCGCATCGCCGGCATCGCCTGCATCTGCGTCGGCACGGTGCTGATCGCGCAAAGTGGGCGAGGGCATGAGGAGCAGAGCGCGTCCATCACCTCCGACAAGATACAAGCAAACGAGATCGTTCGATGAGACATGTGATTTTCGGCGGTGACGGCTTCGTCGGCCGCCACCTTGCGCCGAAGCTTGTGGCCGATGGTGAGGAAGTCGTCGTCGTCGACATCGCCAAGAGCGACCTTGCGCATTACCGCAATGTCCGCTTCATCAAGTGCGACGTCACCGACACGGGCTCGGTTGCCGCGGTCGGGCTGAAAGCCGACGACATGGTCTACAATTTGTCGGCCAAGATGCTGTCGCCTATCCAGGTGCGTGCCAAGCGGCACGATTTCTTCTTTCCGGTCAACGTCCACGGCACCGAGCACATCATGCAGGCCATGGACAAGGCTGGCGCGCCGAAGCTTGTCCACTACACGACCGACATGATCTACGGCCACACGGTCACCCAGCCGATGACCGAGGAGCATCCGATCGCGCCGCTCGGCGAATATGGCTGGTCGAAGCAGAAGACCGAGGAACTGGCCGCCGAATGGCGCAGGCGCGGCATGTCGATCTCGCTGTTTCGTCCGCGCCTGATCATCGGACCCGGCCGGCTCGGCATCCTGGAAAAGCTGTTCAAGCTGATCGACTGGAGTTTTCCGGTGCCGATGATCGGTTCGGGCCGCAACCCTTATCAATTCATCTCGGTGTTCGACTGCGCCGAGGCCGCACGCGCGGCCTGGAAGGCCGGTGTGCCCAACGAGGCCTACAATCTCGGCTCGCTCAACCCGCCGCCGGTGAGAAAATTGCTCGGCGACCTGATCCGGCATGCCGGCTCGAAGTCGATCCTGCTGCCTACGCCCGGCTGGGCGGTCAAGCGCACGCTCGACCTGCTCGATCTCATCAACCTGCCGATCATGGATCCCGAGCAATATCTGATCGCCGACGAGGAATGCGTGCTCGATGTATCCAAGGCCGAGCGCCAGCTCGGCTGGGTGCCGCAATACCGCGACGAGGACATGCTGATCGCCGCCTACAGCGAATACCGCGCCAAGAAGGCAGGTCCCGCTGTCGCCACCAAACATGTGCCCGGCGAATAGCGGCCTGCCAACACAGCTTATTGCGCACGACGCTGGTCGGAGCGCTGACAGGAGATTGAAATGACCGTCATGGCCAAGCCGGAGCAGACGAATACGCGCACCCTGGTCAGCGCGCCGACGCTGTCGCCCGCCACCATCGCCAAGCCCGACCTGATCAGCGTCGAGCAGGCCAAGGCGATGGATGTCGCAGGGATGACCGACCTGTTCAAGGCGCATCTCAACCCGGGCCAGCTGCATTTCATGAAGTTGCTCGGCTTCCACAAGATCAAGATCGAGCGTGCCGAGGGCATGTTCTACATCGACCAGAACGGCCGCAAGATCCTCGATTTCTTCGGCGGCTTCGGTTCGTTGGCCTTCGGCCACAACCATCCGCGCATTCTGGAAGTCCGCAAAAAATTCCAGGAGGAAAAGCGGCAGGAAATCGCCATCGCCTTCATGTCGCAATATGCGGCCGCGTTGGCGCACAACATCGCCAAATGCTCGCCTGGCGATCTCGATATGGTGTTCCTCGGCTCGTCCGGCTCGGAAGCGATGGAAGCGGCGGTGAAGCTCGCCGAGCGCGCCGCCGGTCCGAAGCGGCCGAAGATCGTCTATGCTGAGAATTCCTTCCACGGCAAGACCAAGGGTGTGCTGGGCATCACCGACGGCCAGCTCTATCGCGCCGACTTCAAGATGGCCGACAACACGGTGCGCATTCCCTTCGCCGACGTCGAAGCCGTGGAGCGCCTGTTCCGCTCCGATCCGGAAGTCGGCGTCATCGTGCTGGAAACCATCCAGGGCGGCGGCGGCATCATTCAGGCGCCGACTGAATACTGGCAAAAGCTGCGGGCGCTGTGCGACCAGTATGGCGTGCTGTGGGTCGCCGACGAAGTCCAGTGCGGCTATGGCCGCTCGGGCCGCTTCTATGCCTTCGAGCATTACGGCGTCGTGCCTGACGTGACGGCATTGGCCAAGTCGCTTGGCGCCGGCAAGGCAGCGGTCGGTGCGATGATTGCGCGCCGCGAAATCTACATGAAGGCCTACGGCACGCCGAAGACGGCGATGATCCATGCCATGGCCACCTTCGGTGGCATGGGCGAGGCGTGCGCCACCGCGATCGAGGGCATCAACGTGCTCTACGACGAGGGGCTGATCGACAACGCCGCCGTTACCGGCGATTACCTGCTGCAGCGCCTGCAGGCGCTCAGGGAAAAATACCCCAAGATCATCAAGGACGTGCGCGGCAAGGGTTTCATGATTGGCCTGGAGTTCCACGACTTCTCGCAGACCTTGCCTATGGTACTGCGCCCCATCGTCAGCGTGCTCGACGACAAGCTGAAGGGCTCGCTATCCGGCTTCGTCGGCGCGCTGTTGTTGCGCGACTATGACGTGCTCGTCGCCTTCACCGAATACAACCGCAACGTCATCCGGCTGGAGCCGCCGCTGATCTGCCAGCGCGAGCATGTCGACCGCTTCGTCGACGCCTTCGACAGCCTTTTGTCGCGCGGCATCGTGGCGATCGTGAAGGATTTCGTCAAAAGCCAAGTCCGTTAACGAGGTTCGCTGAACACTGTCATGCTGACCAAGTCGCCCTCTGCAAAGAATCCACTCGACCGGCTCGTCGAGGCCGGTCTGGCGTGGGGTGAGGGAACTTATGCGCGGCTGGCGGCTCCGATCGGCGCCGCGGCTTTCGCGCTCTATATCCTTCTGACGGCGTTCACGGCCTGGGTGATGCCCGACGCCAACTGGGACATGCTGCCCTATCTCGCCATATCGGAGGAGAGCACCTACCCCGATGCGCAAGCGCTGCATGACTATGCCTACGACACCGTCAAATCGGGTGTCTCGGCCGGCGACTACAAGGCGCTGACCGACGATGGCGGCGGCTTCCGCAGCCACATGGCGCAGAACCCCGCCGACTTCCATTCGCTGCTCGGCATGTACCGGATCAAGTTCCTCTATGCCGAAATCCTGTCGACGCTAAGCGGGGTGATGTCACCGGTCGAGGCGATGCGTCTGGTGCAGGTGTTTTCGGCACTGCTGTTCGGCGCGATCACGCTGCTCTGGCTGCGTTCGCAAAACGCATTGGCCCTGGCGCCGGTGGTCGGCGCGGTGCTGATCATGGCCGATTTCGGCGATGCGGCGCGCGCCTCGACGCCGGATCTGCTCACCTCGGCGCTGCTGCTCGGCGGGCTCTACGCCTACGTCAGAGGCCGCGAGGCGGCGACGGCGATCCTGCTCTTTCTCGCCTTCATGGTGCGACCGGACAATATTGTTTTCCTTGCTTTTTTCGCTGTGCTGCTGGTCGTCTTCCGGCAGCAGGCATGGGGCGCGCTGGCCGGCTTTGCCGCGTCCTTCATTGCCTATTTCGCCATTTCGCACTGGGCCCATCATCCCGGCTGGTGGCCGCATCTTTGGTTCTCCAGCATCGAACAGCACTACAATATGGACGGGTTCGAGCCGGCCTTCTCGGTCATCGCCTATCTCAGGGCGTTCGCCACGTCGCTGCTGCGCGCCGTCAACCTGAACAGTTGGATCGGCGTTTCGGTGCTGGCGCTGGCCGGCTGGTATGCGGCGAGCCGTGCCGGCTTCAAGCTCGATCGCCGCGCCGGTATCCTTTTCGCGGCGCTGGTGCTCGGCGCGCTAGCCAAATTCACCGTCTTTCCGATCCACGATACGCGCATCTATTTCCCGCATCTGATCCCGCCATTCCTGCTGCTGGCACCGCCCTTCATGGAACTGTGGGCGGCGGTCGCCCGTGGCCAGCATCGCGCCGCCTTGCACGTCATTCCCGGAGACAAATCATGAGTTCGGTTTCCAGCCTGGCGCGCATTGCCCTGTCGCTTGGCCTTCCCGCCGGCCTGCTCGATCGCGGGCCGTCACTGCGCGGCACCAAATTCCTGGTCAAGGCGGCGCTGAGGGCGCATTTCGGTGTTGGCGGCCGGCCATTCCAGATGGTCAATGTCGGCGCCTGCGATGGCGCGCTGTTCGATGACGTGACGCCCTGGCTGCACCGCATCCCAAGGGCCCGCGCCGTGCTGGTCGAGCCGATCCCGTACAATCAGAAGCGGCTACGCGCCAACTATCCAGATACGGAGCGCTTCATCATCGAGCCTGTGGCGGTGACCAGGACCAAGGGCACCATCACCGTCCACACTTTCGATGCCGCTGCCCTGGAGGCCGGCACGCTGCCGATCGAGTTCATCGGTTGCTCGTCGGTGACCGACACCAATTTGATGTCGGGCAAGAACGCCTGGGGCGAGGCCGATGCCAACTTCAACAAGTTCGCGCCGCATCTGAAAGACATCGAGGTGCCGTCGGAGACCTTGCAGACATTGCTCGACCGCAACGGCGTCAGCCATATCGACGCCTTCCTCGTCGATTGCGAAGGCGCCGACTGGATCGTCTTCGAACAGCTCGACCTCAAGCGCTACCGTCCCGGCATGATCAAGATCGAGGTCGGTGCGCTGCCCGCCCTGGAAATCGGCCAGGTCGTGGTCAAGCTGAAGACCGCCGGCTACCAGGTCGGCTTCCAGGCCGAGGACGTCTGGGCGTTTGCCTGACGGTAGCTGTTTTTCCTGAGCCACGACGGGTCGCGCCGCATCCGTGGCGTGTCGCAAACAGGCGGTAGCGCAGTGCCCGCCGCCTGCATATTGTGCGCCGATCAAACGGGCGCCGACGCCGCCCGCAACAGCACTTGGAGTCGCGGGCAATGGCAGAATTTCCGAAAAAGGCGAAGGTCGTCATCATTGGCCTCGGCGGCATTGTCGGTGCATCGATCGCTCATCATCTGATCGAACGCGGCTGGGACGACATTGTCGGCATCGACAAGTCGGGCATCCCGACCGATATCGGCTCGACCGCGCATGCGTCGGACTTCTGCTACACCACCAGCCACGATTTCCTGTCCTGCTGGACGACGCTCTATTCGATCGATTTCTACGAGAAGATGGGCCATTACGCGCGTGTCGGCGGCCTCGAGGTCGCCCGCGTCGGCGACGACAGCCGCATGGACGAGATCAAGCGCAAGATCGCTTCGGCCAAGGCCTTCGGCACGCGCGCCCGGCTGATCGAACCAGCCGAGATCAAGGAAAAATTCCCGCTGATCGAACAGGATCTGGTGCAGGGCGGCCTGTGGGATCCGGACGCCGGCCTCGTCATCCCGCGCTCGCAGACGGTTGCCGGCAAGCTGGTCGACCAGGCGGAAGCGTCCGGCAAGCTCAAACCCTTCGCCAACACGCCGGCGAAGTCGCTTGTCGTCAAGGACGGCCGCATCAGCGCCGTGGTGACCGACCGCGGCACGATCGAGGCCGACTATGTCATCGTCTGCGCCGGCATCTGGGGACGGCTGATCGCCGAGATGGTCGGCGAGGATCTGCCGGTCATGCCGATCGACCATCCGCTGACCTTCTTCGGGCCCTACACCGAATTTGCCGGCACCGGCAAGGAGATCGGCTGGCCACTGCTGCGCGACCAGGGCAACTCGGCCTATATGCGCGACACCGGCGACCCCAAGACCGCCGAGGGCGGCCAGATCGAATGGGGCTATTACGAGGAGACCAATCCGCGCCTCTGCCACCCGCGCGATCTGCTTGAGAAGGACCAGGCACGGCTGTCGCCGTCGCAGCGCGATCTCGACATGGAGCAGATCCTGGCGCCGCTGGAACGCGCCATGGAACTGACGCCGATCCTGGGCGAACTCGGCTACAACGAGGGCCATTCCTTCAACGGCCTGCTGCAGGTGACCGCCGATGGCGGGCCGTCGATGGGCGAGAGCCAGAAGGTGAGGGGTCTCTGGTACGCCGTCGCCATCTGGGTCAAGGACGGCCCCGGCATGGGCAAGCTGATCGCCGACTGGATGACCGACGGCCGCACCGCGATCGACCATCACGCCATCGATTATGCACGCTTCTACCTGCATCAGACCAAGGAGCAGTTCATCTGGGATCGCTGCACCGAGACGGCGATGAAGGTCTACAATCCGGCGGTGCATCCGCGCGAACCCTTCTCCAAGGGCCGCAACATCAGGCGCTCGCCGTTCTGGGAGCGCGAGAAGGAACTCGGCGGCTATTTCATGGAGCTCGGCGGCTGGGAGCGCGCGCATGGTTACGCCGCCAACGAGCATCTGCTCGAGAAGTATGGCAACCGGGTGCCCGTGCGCGAGAACGAGTGGGACAACCGCCACTTCTGGCGCGTCTCGAACGCAGAGCATTTGGCGATGAGCGAGGATTGCGGCATCGTCAACCTCTCGCATTTCTCGATGTATGACATCGAGGGACCCGACCATGTCGCACTGCTGGAATGGCTGTGCGCGGCCAAGATCGGCGGCGACAACAACATCGGCAAGGGCATCTACACCCACTTCCTCGATGAGGAAGGCATGGTGCGCGCCGACTTCACCGTGATCCGCATGGCCGACCGCTGCCGGCTGATCGACGGCGCCGATGCCGGGCCGCGCGACTTCCAGTACATGCGCCGCACGGCTCAGGACAAAGGGTTCGATGTCACCATCACCGATGTGACCGAGAGGTACGTCACCATCGGCATCTGGGGGCCGAACGCCCGCACCACCTTGCAAAAGGTCGTCGAGAACCCGGATGGGCTTTCACCGGAGAATTTTCCATTCGCGGCGATCAAGCCGGTCCGCATCGGCGGCAAGGATGTCACCGCGTTCCGCATATCCTATGTCGGCGAGCAAGGCTGGGAACTGCATATGCGCTACGAGGATGGCCTCGCCGTCTGGGACGCGCTGCGCTCGACCGGCGTCATGCCGTTCGGTGTCGAGACCTATGCCAACACCCGCCGCATGGAAAAGAGCCTGCGGTTGCAGAATGCCGACCTCTTGACCGAGTACAATCTGCTGGAGGCCGATCTCGCCCGTCCGAAGGTCAAGGAGAACGATTTCTGCGGCAAGGCCAAGCATGTCGAATACCGCGAACGCGCGCATCAGCCGGCCATGCTGTGCACGCTGGTGATGACCGAGAATACGGATTCCAGGGGTGTTGCCCGTTATCCCGTCGGCATCATGCCGGTGATTGACCCGGAGAGCGGAGAAACGCTGGTCGACGAACTCGGCCGTCGCTCCTTCACCACATCGGTCGCCTACGGCCCGACGATCGGCAAGAACATCGCGCTCGCCTATCTGCCCTGGGCCTATGCGCAGGAGGGCCGCAAGCTCATGGTCGAGTATTTCGGCGAGACCTATCCGGTCGAAGTCGTCGGCGTCGGTTACAGGCCGCTTTACGACCCGGAAAATCTGAAGCCGCGGAGCTGATCGCCCAGCGGTAGGGCTCGCATAGATTGGATCAGCCCGACCACGGCCGGGCTTTTCTCTTTTTCGGTGGACGATTCTCGCTTACCCTTGCGCAATGTCTGGTTTGCCCTGCGCAAGACATCTGCTTTCCGCCTCTGCTGCACTGGCGTTGGTGCTCTGGCTGGCGCCAACGTCCCGCGCGGACGAGCCGGTCGATGTCGAGCTGGTGCTGGCGGTGGACGTTTCGCTGTCGATGTCGGCGGAGGAGCTGGAGATTCAGCGCCATGGTTACGCGGCGGCGCTGACGCATGACAATGTGCTGCAGGCGATCGCCGATGGCGCCTATGGCAAGATCGCCGTCACCTATGTCGAATGGGCCGGCACCAGCTGGCAACGCGTCATCGTGCCGTGGACGGTGATCGCGACCCGGGCCGACGCGGAGCGGGTGGTGGCGCAATTGTCGGCCCAGCCGCCCAACAGCGCGCGGCGCACCTCGATCTCCGGCGCGCTTGAGTTCGGCAGCGACCTTTTCGCCGAAAGCGGCTACCAGGGAACCAAGCGCGTCATCGACATTTCGGGCGACGGGCCAAACAACCAGGGCGCGCCGGTCAATCTCGTCCGCGACGGGGTGGTCAGGCAAGGCATCGTCATCAACGGCCTGCCGCTGATGACCCGAGGCGGCTTTTCCGGCGTCTATGACGTCAACGATCTCGACCGCTACTACAGTGATTGCGTCATCGGCGGCGCCGGCGCCTTCATGATCCCGGTCAACGACTGGACGCAATTTCCCGAAGCCATCCGCCGCAAGCTGGTGCTGGAGCTTGCCGGCCCAGCGTCACCGCAATGGGCGGCGGCGGAGGCGGATCACCCGCCGGTGGTGCTGGCGCAGGACAAGTCCGCCGCCGACTGCCAGATCGGCGAGAAAATGTGGCGCAACCGCAACTGGATGCCCGACAGCCGGTAGGGCAATCCCAAACCGGGTTGTCGGCTGCTTTCCGCGCGAACACGTTCCTGTTGATTGACAAGCCCATCGGCCTCTGTGAACAATTTCCCCCAGAAAAACAAAGGGGAACTGATATGAACAGGATAACCGTATTTGCCGCGACATTGACGCTTGCCGCGGGCTTATCCGCTCCGGTGATGGCCGCCACGTCACTCACCATCGGCATTAGCGGCTGGACCGGCTTCGCGCCGCTGACACTCGCCAAGCAGGCAGGGCTGTTCGAGAAACATGGACTCGACGTGACCTTGAAGAAGGTGCCGCAGGCCAGCCGGCCGCTTGCCATCGCCAGCGGCGACCTGCAATGCGCCGCCACCACGGTCGAGACCTGGCTGGTCTGGAACGCCAGCGGGGTGACCACCAAGCAGATTTTCCAGCTCGACAAATCCTATGGTGCCGACGGCATCGTGGTGCGCAACGACATCAAGACCGTCGCCGATCTCAAGGGCAAGAACGTAGCGTCCTCCGCGCCGGGAACGTCGCCCTATTTCATGCTGGCCTGGGTGCTGAACAAGAACGGCATGTCGACCAAGGACGTGACGGTCGTCAATCTCGAGCCTGACGCGGCGGCACAAGCCTTCCTCGCCGGCCAGAATGACGCGGCTGTTACCTATGAGCCTTTCATCTCGGCCGTGCGCGACAAGGCCGACCAGGGCCATATCCTGGCGACCACGCTCGACTATCCGATGGTTCTCGATACGGTCGGCTGCACGCCCGAATTCCTCAAGGCCAATCCCGACGCCGCCAAGGCGCTTGCCGACAGCTATTTCGATGCGCTCGACCTGATCAAGAAAGATCCGCAGAAATCCTACGAGATCATGGGCGCCGACGTGAAACAGTCGGCCAAGGAATTCGAGGATTCGGCGAAGTACCTGAAATGGGCCGACAAGGCCGACAACAAGCAGTTCTTCACCAAGGAATTCCAGGACTTTTCCAAGACCGCCGGCGACCTGCTGCTGCAGATGGGGCTGATCAAGGAGGCGCCCGACGTCGCCACGCTGGCCGACACCAGCGCCGTGGCGAATTGACGGCTCAACCCCTGGATACCGTGCGGTGGCGCAGAGCGCCGCCGCCTTCCTGCTGACAAAGGACGAAGATGCGCCCCTTGCATCCTGTCTCGCCGGGCCTGCGAACAGTGCTCGGCATTTCCTTCTTCGTGCTGTTCGTGGTTTTCTGGGCCTGGATCACGCTTGGTGGCAACGTCAACCGCATCTTCCTCGCCGATCCGCTGTCGATGCTGCGGGATGGCTGGCGGCTGCTGGTCGAGGATCGTTTCTGGCTCGACATACTGATCACCATCTGGCGGGTCTTCGGCGGCTTTGTGCTGGCCTCGGTCGTCGCCGTGCCGCTCGGCATCGCCATGGGCGCCTGGAAGCCGGTGGAAGCCTTTCTGGAGCCGTTCGTCTCCTTCGCCCGCTATCTGCCGGCTTCGGCCTTCATTCCGCTGCTCATCCTGTGGGCGGGCATTGGCGAACTGGAAAAACTGCTCGTCATCTTCGTCGGCTCGGTGTTCCAGATCATCCTGATCATTGCTGTCAAGGTCGGATCAACGCGGCGTGACCTGGTCGAGGCGGCCTATACGCTGGGCTCGACCAACAACAGTATTGTCAAGCGGGTGATCATGCCGGCCAATGCGCCCGAAATCGCCGAGACGCTGCGGCTGGTGCTCGGCTGGGCCTGGACCTACGTCATCGTTGCCGAACTGATCGGCTCGTCGTCGGGCATCGGCTATATGATCATCAACAGCCAGTCGCGGCTGGCGACGGGGCAGATCATCTTCGGCATCATCGTCATCGGGCTGATCGGGCTGTTGTCCGACTTCGCTTTCAAGGCGTTCAACCGCTGGCTCTTTCCGTGGAGCCTGGCGTGAGCAAGCTTCTCATCGAGGGTGTGTCGCGCACCTTTGCCGGCGTGCGAGGCGCAGAACCCGTCAGGGCGCTGATGCCGGTCGACCTGGCGGTCGCGGCCAATGACTTCATCACCATTCTGGGGCCGTCGGGTTGCGGAAAGTCGACGCTGTTGCGGATCGTCGCCGGTCTGGAGGCGCCAAGCGAAGGCCGCGTTCTGCTTGACGGCAAGGCGGTGACGAGACCGGGACCGGACCGCGGCATGGTCTTCCAGTCCTACACGCTGTTTCCCTGGCTCACGGTCGCCGAAAATATCGCCTTTGGCTTGCGCGAACGCGGCATGGCCGAAGAGGAGCGGGACGGGATCGTCGCCTCCTATGTTGATCTCGTCGGCCTGAAAGGGTTCGAGAACCATTGGCCGAAGCAGCTTTCCGGCGGCATGCAGCAGCGCACGGCGATCGCCCGGGCGCTGGCCAACGATCCGGAAATCCTGTTGCTGGACGAGCCGTTCGGGGCTCTGGACAACCAGACGCGCGGGCTGATGCAGGAATTGCTGCTCGGCATATGGGAACGGCGCAAGAAGACGGTGCTGTTCGTCACCCACGACATCGAGGAGGCGATCTTCATGGCTTCGCGCGTGATCGTGATGACGGCGCGGCCCGGCCGCATCAAGTCGGATGTCGCCATCGACCTGCCGCATCCGCGCCACTACACGCTGAAGACCAGTCCGGAATTCTCGGCGTTGAAGGCGCGGCTGACCGAGGACATCCGCGTCGAGGCGATGCGGACCGCGGACGCGCACTAACCGCTCACGTTCGGTCGTTCCGCGCGTATGGTTTGGGTCAGGCCGCCAGCAATTGCTTGCGGTCGACGCGCTCCTGCTGCGGCGAGCGGGCATAGAGCTCACGGTAGCATTTCGAGAAATGCGAGGCCGAGACGAAGCCGCAGGCGACCGCCACCTCGACCACCGGCATCGACGACTGGATCAAGAGATGCCTTGCGCGGTCGAGGCGGATTTCGAGATAGTAGCGCGCAGGGGAGCGTCCCATCTCGGTTCGGAACAGGCGCTCTATCTGGCGGCGCGACAGGTCGACATGGTCGGCGATCTCGATCAGCGACAGCGGCTCGGACAGATTGGCCTCCATCAGTTCGATGATGGTCAGCACTTTCGAGTTCTGCACACCAAGCCGGGCGCGCAGCGGCAGGCGCTGGCGGTCGGTCGGGCTGCGCACGCGGTCGGTCAGCACCTGCTCGCAGACGCGGTTGACGAGGTTCTCGTCGAAGTCGTCGCCGATCAGCTTCAGCATCATGTCGAGCGCGGCGGTTCCGCCGGCGCAGGTGTAGATGTTCTGGTCGATCTCGAACAGGTCGGCAAAGACATTGGCTTTCGGGAAGGCCTCGGAAAAGCCCGGCAGGTTTTCCCAATGGATGGCGCAGCGCTTGTTCGACAACAGCCCGGCGGAGGCGAGGATATGCGCACCGGTGCACAGGCCACCCACCGCGACGCCGCGATTGTATTCCTCACGCAGCCAGGCAAAGGCCGACTTGTTCTGGTAGCGTTCGACATTGATGCCGCTGCAGACGATGGCCATGTTGGGACGATCCGGCCCCGCCATCTTCTTGCGTTCCTCTTCCAGCGAGGTGTTGACGGCGCATTCGACGCCGTTGGAGGCGCGCACCGGCTTGCCGTCGATGCTGGCAAGGCGCCAGCGATAGGCCTCGTAACCGAGCATCCGATTGGCGGAGCGCAGCGGGTCCAGCGCGGTCGCAAAAGCGATCATGGTGAAATCGGGAACAAGGAAGAACACAAACGACCGCTTGATCGGATGCTTGACGGCGTTCACGGGGAACCTCATCTGGCCATGACGCGAACAGGATGTCGCGAATAGCATAGCGTCATCAGGAAAAACCATTCCTGTCAATCGGCTAGGTGGCTTTGGCAAGATTAAATTTGCGACATGGGTCGCAAATGGGCAATCGCCGCGCGGTGCTGCTCAAACCAGGCCACCGTCAGGTTGTGAAAAGACGATGGAAGCGCAACAAAATAAACGCCGCCTCGGCGGACCGAAGCGGCGGCAGTCAACTCTGAAGCCGTGGCAGGGGAGCGCGGCTCTGGAGGTATTTTGTGTTTCTATGCAGTCCCGAACGGAAAACCGTTACACGATTTTCCTGGAACTAGTCTTATTCAGGCGACGAAGCCGAGGCGCGCCGCAGCCATGGCGCCGGTCTGGCCAGGCATGGTCTTGGCGAGGCGCTGACGCTCGAGCGCCGTGGTCAGGTTCATTTCGCGGCGGGCGAAGAGGCGGGCAAAAAGCTTCATGATCATCTCCAATCGGTTGCTCAGACGGGTCGCCTTCGCTTGATGGAGTGGGGCAGCTCGTTTGCTGACGGTGATATAGGCTTGTGTGAGCGGAAACTAAATCGCAAAAGCGAAGCGCTTGATATGAAAAGCGACACCAAATGCGACAAATTTGGGCAGAGTGAAGCTGTCGTGCCCAATATTTACGAATATTTACAGACGGTTAGCTTCAAAAACGAGCTGCTATGCGGCTTGCTCATATGCGCCATGCAGCGGCGGCATGGCTCCTGAATTCGTTTGAATACAAATAAAATAGAGAAGGCCTGCCGGGCGGTTTGCGCGGCAGGCCTTCAGCACGGGGTACACACGATCTACTTTGCTCCAGCCCAGGATCCAACGCCATTGCGAATGCCGGTCTTGGCGTCGGAAGCTTCCGGCCAGCCGATATCTTTCTGCAACTCGATCGGCAGGGAACGGATGGCGCGTTCGGTCTGGTAGCGGGCGCGGGCCGCGTTGAATTCGGTCGCGATGCGGCCGAGGGACGACAGGATAGACATTTCGATCTCCTTTGCAGCGGCGCGGGAGGCGCCGGCAATGCGTTACGTCAGGTCTGTTTCAGCTTCATTTCATGCCGAATGCAGGTCTGCGTCGTGGTCGTTTGGTGACCGCTTTTGGCAGCATGCTGCTTCGATGGAGTTGACTATGCTCCTGATCTGATGTTCAATCAAACGAAATGGAATGATGCTTTGTATCAGAAAAATTGAAGGCTGATCGACATGAACGCGCCGCTCAATCATCCGCTGCCGCTGCTCGACCTCGACGTTTTGCGCACTTTCGTGGCGATTGCCGAGACCGGCAGTTTCACCACTGCGGCCAATGCGGTGTTCCGCACGCCGTCGGCCGTCTCCATGCAGATCAAGAAGCTGGAGGATATTCTCGGCCGCTCGGTGTTCGCGCGCGATGCGCGTTCGGTAACGCTGACCACGGACGGCGAAATGCTGCTCGGTTATGCCCGCCGGCTTTTGTCGATCAACCGCGAGGTGGTGTCGAAGTTCATCATCCCCGATATTGTCGGCGTTGTGCGGCTGGGCTCCCCCGATGACTATGGCGAGCGCGTGCTGCCGCATGTGCTGAAACGTTTCGCGCAGTCGCATCCCTCGATCGCCGTCGACGTCACCATCGACCAGAGCAGCAATCTGCGCCGCCGCATGGACGACCGGGCGCTCGACATCACGCTGTTGACGAACTCGTACAAGACCAGCGCGCTCGGCGCCGAGGTGCTTTTGACCGAGCCGATCGTGTGGGCCGGCGCCAAGGGTGGCTGCGCGCATCTGCGCGAACCTTTGCCGGTTTCGCTTTGGGAAGAAGGCTGCGCCTGGCGGGCCGGTGCGCTCGAGGCATTGGGCCGCGAGGGCCGCAATTACCGCGTCGCTTACATGAGCGCCCATACGGCCGGCCAGCGCGCCGCCATCATGGCCGACCTCGCGGTCGCGCCGCTGCCGCGTTCGTTCCTCGGCAATGACATGGTCGAACTCTGCCCGAAGGACGGCATGCCCGATATCGGCACTTACAATCTTGCCATGGTGGTGGCGCCGGACGCCAGCGCGCCGGTCAAGGCCGTCGCCGACCACATCCGCGCGACCTTCGAAGTGTTCCGGGAAACCGGCAAGTTCTGATTATCCGGGATACCCGGACTGGAGGTGCTGCTCTGCGGCCTCCGCGGAGGGCGCCTTGAACCTTGCCGCCGTGCCTTGAACGATCGGCGAAGAGCTCTCGCGCAGGAAAGCAACGATGTGTTGGCGCGCGCGCCGCGCTTCGGGCATGTCAATCAGCGGCCAAACGTGGAACATGCCTTCCTCGTAGACCAGCTCCACCTCGACACCGGCGGCGCGGGCTTTTTGTGCGAAGATCAGATTGTCGGGTGTGAGAAGATCGCGGGAGCCCGTCAGGAGCAATGTCTTCGGCAACACCGACAGATCGCCATAGACCGGGCTGATGCGCCAGTCTGCCGGATCCATGCCGGCACTATAGAGCCGGATTGCCTCCCGCCCACCGGCAATGCCCAACCATGGGTCGTTTCGCTCCGCCTCGAACACTTCGGGGTTTGCGAGCGAGACGTCGAGCCCGGGTGAAATCAGCACATGGGCAGGCCCTCTTCCGCCGCCATCATGGTCAGTACCACCGCCATGTTGCCACCCGCGGAATCGCCCATGAAGATGATCTCTTCCGCCTCCGTCTCCTCGATCATCTGGCGATAGACATTGCCGACCATGCCGAACATGGCGTGGAAATCGTGTTCCGGTGCGATGGGATAGATCGGCACGGTGATGCCGTAGCCCAGCCGGTCGGCCATGTCGGCGATCAGATACCAGTGATAGGGCGTGATCTCAAAGACATAGGCGCCGCCGTGCAGGTAGAGAATTCGCTTGTGCTCTCCGGCCCGGGGGGCGATTTCGTAGACCGGGAAACCGTCCACGCTGCGCGTCTGGATGTCGTAACGCTGCTGCAGCGCGGCCGGTGGATGGTGATCCTCGGTTTTGCGCGCGGCCGCGATCCAGCGCCGCAAGTTTTCCGGGCTGGAAAAGGCCTGCTTGCGGCTGTGCCTGAGCACGAAGGATACGACGTGGCTTTTCAAACTTGGCATGCGGAGACACGAACTTCGGCGGCAGCCGACTAAGAGATTTCCCCCTCCAAGCGAAGATCGTACCTTGGCCGAAAATGTCAAGATTTACGCTGTGCCCACACGCTGGTGTGATCCGCGCGCTGTCGTCGGCGCCGCGGCAAAAGCGCCGCGCGCAATCGGTTGCTGGTGGCCACCGGGGATGTGCGAGATCCCCGGCGGATGCCGAGCAATTTGCATTTGTCGGCGAACGTCATCAGCGCGTCGTACCCAGAAGCAGCGAGGCGAGCGTCACCTGCGGATCGTTCGGCGGCGATGCCGGCCAGCCGATGTCCTTCTGGACATGCGCCGGCAAGCTGTTCAGCGCGCGGATCGCCTTGTTCCTGGCATGGGCTTGCCTGATGGTCACACCGAAGCGGCCGAGATTTTCGAACATCGACATTTTCATCTCCCTTGAAGAACGGCCGTGGCCAAGGACTATCCTCGGCCGCCGTTCGATGCGGGGTAAATGCGCCTGCCATGTATCGGATGGATTTCGCGGAAGCAGCGTTTCGGTTTCCGGATCGGTTCGATCCGGAAACATTTGCATACAAATGAAATCGAGGGAGAGGCCGGCGGGTCTATTCGCGGCTGCGCCGTGCCGCGTGGCCCTCGCGCGAGCGCCGGCGCGGGGCGGCGTCGCCGGCGATGCCGTCCTCGCTCACCGTCTTGCGTGGCGGCAGTTTCACCGCCGCCGACAGTTTCGGGAACGGATCGACCTTGTTGGGCAGCGCCATGGCATAGACGAAATGCTCCTGGAATTTCGGCTCCAGCGCGGTCTCGATCTTCTCGATCTGGCTCACCGTCTCCTCGATCTCGCGGCGATAGCCGCGATTGAGCAGCGCCATCCGCGCGCCCGCACCGGCGGCGTTACCGACGGCCGAAACCTTGTCGAGGTCGCAGTCGGGGATCAGGCCGAGCACCATGGCGTATTTCGGATCGATGAAGGAGCCGAAGGCGCCGGCGAAATGGATGCGGTCGACATGCTCGGTGTTCTGCTTTTCCATCAACAGCTTGGTACCGGCATAGAGTGCAGCCTTGGCAAGCTGGATGGCGCGCACGTCGGTCTGGGTGATGGTGATCTTGGGTTCGCCTTCCTTCAGCACGTAGGAGAAGGTGCGGCCGTTGGCGACGACGCGCGGCGAGCGCGCGGCAAGCGAACCGTCGACGACACCGTCCTCCGAGATGATGCCGGCGAGATACATTTCCGCGACGATCTCGATGATGCCGGAGCCGCAGATGCCGGTGACGCCGGTCGCCTGCACGCTGTCGAGGAAGCCGGGTTCGTCGGACCACAGTTCCGAGCCGATGACGCGGTATTTCGGCTCCAGCGTGTCGGGATCGATGCGCACGCGCTCGATGGCGCCGGGCGCTGCCCGCTGGCCGCCTGAGATTTCGGCGCCTTCGAAGGCCGGACCGGTGGGCGAGGAGGCAGCGACAACACGCGCGCGATTGCCGAGTACGATCTCGGCATTGGTGCCGACATCGACGATCAACATCATCTCGTCCTGGCGATGCGGGCCTTCCGACAGCGTCACCGCCGCCGCATCGGCGCCGACATGGCCGGCGATGCAAGGCAGCATATAGAGGCGCGCGCCCTGGTTGAGCTTGAGGCCGATATCGGATGCCTTGATGCGGACCGCGCCGGAGACCGCGAGCGCGAAGGGGGCTCCGCCGAGCTCGGTCGGATCGATGCCGAGGAACAGGTGATGCATGATCGGATTGCCGACGAAGACGGAATCCAGGATGTCGTTGCGCTGGACGTTGCCTTCGGCGCAGACCTTATCGACGAGGCTGGAGATCGCCTCGCGGACAGCAACCGTCATGCCTTCGCGGCCATCCGGGTTCATCATCACATAGGAGACCCGGCTCATCAGATCCTCGCCGAAGCGGATCTGCGGGTTCGACGTACCCGAAGAGGCGGCGACGCGGCCCGACAGCAGCGACACCAGATGCATGGCGATGGTGGTCGAGCCGATGTCGCAGGCCAGGCCATAGGCCTCGTTCTTGAGGCCCGGCCATAGCGCGATGACGCGCGCTATGTCGCTGTCGGCATCCTTGTGGATGGCGGCGGTGGCGGTCCAGTTGCCCTTGCGCAATATGCCCTGCACCTGCGGCAGCAGGTAGAAGTCGAATTCGAGGTTTTTAAAGCCCCAATCCTTCATCAGCGCGATCTTGAGCCGGTCGAGATCGCCCAGGGGCTTGTGCATGTCGGGCTCTTCGATCTCGACATAACACATGCGGATCGCCGTATCGCGGGCGATCACCCTGGTGTCGGCATCCTTGCGGATGGTCTGAGCGTTGATGACGGTATCCTGCGGCACGTCGATGACGAGATCGCCGAGGATCTGCGCCGAGCAGGAGAGGCGGCGCCGTTCGGGCAGGCCGCGCACACGCTCGTAGCGCTCTTCCTTGGGGCCTTTGGGCGAGATGTGGTCGTTTGAGGAGGTGATCTTGTGCTTGGCGAAATTACCTTCCTGCACCTCGATCTGGCAGCGCCCGCAAGTGGCGCGCCCGCCGCACACGCTTTCGACATAGACGCCGAGCTGACGCGCGGCGTCGAGCACGGGCGTGCCGACAGGGAACCGCCCGCGCTTGCCTGACGGCATGAACAGCACGAGCGGATCGGTAATGTTTGCAGGTGAATTCACGATTGCGCGCTTATCCCCGGCCCATCCGGGCTTCACGGCCACCGCGCCGGCGGCCGCCATTGCCGCCGCCTTCGCCCGGTGCATTGACCGCTGTCGGCGCCGCCACCGGGTGACCGCCTTCGGCCGGCTTGTAGTCCTTGTAGGTGCGGATCCAGTTGGTACAGTTCTCGTCGGTGCCGTTGAGCACGTTGGCGCCGCGCACGGCTTCCATTTCCTGTGGGCGAACCGGGTTCATGATCGCCGAGGTCATGCCGGCGCCGATTACCATCGGGATGAATGCGGCGTTGATGCCATGGCGGTGCGGCAGGCCGAAGGAGATGTTGGAGAGGCCGCAGGTGGTGTTGACCTTGAGCTCCTCGCGCAGGCGGCGCAAGAGCGCGAACACCTGGCGGCCGGCATCGCCAAGCGCACCGATCGGCATGACCAGCGGGTCGACAACGACGTCGTGCGCCGGAATGCCGAAATCGGCGCAGCGCTGCACGATCTTCTTGGCGACGGCGAAGCGCACGTCCGGATCCATCGAAATGCCGGTCTCGTCATTGGAGATGGCGACGACGGGCACGTTGTATTTCTTGACCAGCGGCAGGATGGCCTCGAGTTTCTCCTCCTCGCCGGTGACGGAGTTGACCAGCGGGCGGCCCTTGGCGACCTTCAGCGCGGCCTCGATCGCGGCGGTGACGGAACTGTCGATCGACAGCGGCAGATCGACCAGGCCCTGGACGATTTCCAGCGTCTGCACCAAAAGACCAGGTTCGGTTTCGTTCGGGTTGACCGAGGTGACGCCGGCATTGACGTCGAGCATGGTGGCGCCGCAGGCGGCCTGCTCCAGCGCGTCCTTGATGACGGTCTCGAAATTGCCAACCACCATCTCGGCGGCGAGCTTCTTGCGGCCGGTCGGGTTGATGCGTTCGCCAATCACGCAGAAGGGCTGGTCGAAGCCAATGATGATTTCTCGTGTCGCCGAGGCAACGATGGTCCGGGTCATGAAATCTCTCCGTCGTGATATAAAGAGTTCTTTATATCGTTATCTCTTGTCGATCAAGCGAATGGTGCGTTCCGCGCGGGTCAATGCGCGGTCTTCACCATGTCCACCTGGGTTTCGGTAATATCTTCGTGCAGGATGCGGTCCAGCCGGTCGGCGACCATCTGGTCGTCGCGGCGGATTTCACGCTTCCATGGCTGGCGGCCCTTCAGCACGCCCGATTCATCGACGATCTCGGCGACATATTCCTCCTGGCGATAGGCCATCACATGGATGCCCGAGACACCGGGAATTTCCTTCACCTCGTTGATGATGTCGGTGCAGAGCTGCTTGCCTTCCTTCTTCTGGTCCTGGGCGCCTTCCAGCCGCTTGATGACGGCATCCGGAATATGGATGCCCGGCACGTTGGAGCGGATCCATTTTGCCGTCTTGGCCGAGGCCAAGGGGCCGACGCCGCACAGGATGAACACTTTCTCGGTGTGGCCGAGATCGCGCGCCTTCTGCATGAAGGTCTTGAACATCGGCACATCGAAGCAATACTGCGTCTGCACGAACTGCGCACCGGCGGCGATCTTCTTGCCGAGATGGATCGGGCGAAAGTCGAAGGGCGGCGCGAACGGGTTGACGGCAGCGCCCAGGAACAGCTGCGGCGGCGTCGTCAGCTTGCGGCCGGACAGAAACTTGCCGTTGTCACGCATGATGCGGCAGGTCTCCAGCAGCGACATGGAATCGAGATCGAACACCGGCTTGGCTCCCGGCTGGTCGCCGGCCTGGACGCCGTCGCCGGTCAGGCACAGCATGTTGGCGACGCCCATGGCAGCGCCGCCCAGCACGTCGCCCTGGATGGCGATGCGGTTCTTGTCGCGGCAGGCGATCTGCATGATCGGTGCGTAGCCCATGCGGGTCAGCAGCGCGCAAATACCAACCGACGACATGTGGCAGTTGGCGCCGGACGCATCGACTGCGTTGATGGCGTCGACCCAGCCGTCGAAGATCTTCGCCCTGTTGTAGACATCCTCGGGATCGGCGCTGTCGGGTGGGTTGAGCTCGGTGGTCACGGCGAATTCGCCGCGCCGCAGCACGCGCTCCAGCCGGCCGCGCGAGGTGTGGCCGGGCAGGGGATCGAGCGGCAGGTGAATGCCGGCCGGGTTCTCGTCACGCTGACGGCCGGTCATGCGGCGGCTCCGGTCTTTGGCGCGGCGGCGGCTTCGCGGGTTGCCGCCGCCTGCGCGGTGACGCGCAGCCAGGCCGAGGTTTCGCGCAGCGACTGGTCGACCGGCTTCTGCACGGTGAGGATCCTGTCGGAGTTGACCATGTTCTGCGAACCTTCCCAGGCCTTGACCCAGACGCAGGGCATATCGGGCTCGACCTCGCAATTGCCGTTGGCGCGCACGCCGCCGCAAGGGCCGTTGCGCAACTGCTTGGGGCAGTTCATCGGACACGACATACCGGTGGAGGACAGGATGCACTGGCCGCACATGCGGCAGTCGAACATAAAGCCTTTTACGCGCTTCTCGATGAATTTCACCGGGGCCTCGACGCGGCCATAGCCGATGCCCTTCCACAAGGGATGCAGCAGCAGGAACATGTCGGCGAAGCGGGCATAAAACCATTCGAGCAGGCGCGAGTGCCGAATGGACCATAATCTCACCGCGAACGAGCGCTGCACGCGGCGCTGCGGCGAGACGTCGGCCGGCTTGTAGTCGGATTTCGCCGCAGCCTTCTTGACCAACGTGGCTTGGGTAACCGTCGGGTTCTCGTCAGACATTTTCTTTCCCGCCCGCCTTGACCAGAGCGACCAGCCGCTCGCGGTCGTATTTCGCGTCGAGCTCGTGGAAAGCCTTTTCGACCTCGGCTTCGAGATCGTCACCGACCGCAACCGGTTCGGCCTTGCGCCATTCGGCGAGATAGTCGTCGGTGCCACCGGCGCCGGTGCGCATGGCGCACATGTCGATCGCCTCGGTGAAGCGCAATGGCAATTCGCGCTTGGCGTTCTGCCGGCCTTTCCTGACGATGACCTGGGCAGGGATGTCGCGCCAGTAGACGACGATAAGATCGGCCATGAATTCTCGCTCCTCGATATTCCGAGCATTGCCGCAAGCGCCGTAAGGCTGCTTGTTATGGGACGACGCGCGCGCATTCAAAAGCGACGCATTTGGATGTCGTAAAATGAAAGGTGGGTTTATTCGTTTGCGACCCATGTCGCGGCGGGGTCAATGCAGCAATATGGCGGCCGAGTTTGCGCTCTTGCCGAGGCTGGATGCGTCACCAGATGCCGGTTCTCAGCCCTGTCCAGACGTAGAACCAGATCGTTGGGTGGTACCACTGTTTCGATGGCAGCCCTGGATCGAACGTTGCGAGTTTTCCGGCCAGCGCATCGCTGACCGCCTCGACGCAGATGTCGCGCGAAAACGCCGCCTGGCGCAGCGCATAGCTAGAGATGGTGTCGCCTTGTTTGGGCTTGCCGCGCACCTGCTTCAACACGCCGCCGGTGTCGACGCCCGCATCGACCAGATGGACGGTCGTGCCGAAATTCTGCGGATCGCCTGACGTCAATGCCCAATAGCCGCCATTCATGCCGCGGTATTTCGGCGTGATGCCGGCATGATAGTTGAGTACCGGGCAAGGCATTTTGGCCAGCATCTCCCTGGAAATCAGCCTGCACCCGTTCAACAGCACGACGCCGGGCTTGATCGTCTCGATCGCCTGCAGGCATTCCGGCCCGTTGGCGGATTCCACATGGACGATGACCTGGCCTTGCCGAGGCTCCGTTTCAAGCTTCTCCTCGGAAATCAACCGGGCGGCGTGTTTGACGTTGAGCCGTTTGCCAAGCCTGCTCAGCACCATGGTGCCGAGCTGGCCCATGGCGGAGATCCAGCCCTGGCGTCGGGCGCGGCCGCGCAGCAATTGTTTTTTAGATTCAGGGATTTCGAGGACGACGGTGACAGGACCGACGCGGTCGGCGAGATCGTTGATCATGGCCCAGACATGCGCGCCGCCGCCGGTGACGACTACAATCGGTCGCGGATTGGATTCCGACGCTGCCATTGATCTTGCCATGCTCCAAGGACCGGCTGACGTGGCCGGACCTTAGGGCAGGCGGGTTAATCCTTGGTATGCCGGAAGCCTTACCAGGACATGAAGGCCGGTCAGCGTTTGAACTCCATGATGTCGAGCTTCGATTCGTAATATGGCGCGGGGAATTCGATGCGCCATTCCTTGGCGCTGTTGCGGAAGGCGTAACCGACCTGATCGGTCTGCGGACCGCTGCCATAGGGCTTTGCCCGGTCGTCGTTGACGGAGCCGGAGCCAAGATAGATCGAGCGCTTGTCGCCATCGTCGAAGAAGCGGCCCTGGGTGCGCTGCGAACCGCTGATCTTTTCCAGCCGCCAGCCGGAGCCATCATCGGTCACCCTGCATTTGAACCAGCCATAGATGACGAGTGGGCTCAGTCCGCCGACCTTGATCGTGCGGCACCGCCAGTTGCCGGTGAGATCCTTGTCGGAGAAGGCGACCAGCGGCTTGGCCAGCAGCGCGTCGAGTTGCTTGACCTCGGCGGGTTTGCCCGCCTTTGCCTCGGCGAGTGCTGCCTTGCGGGTGTCGCCATATTTGTCGAGCCGCGCCTTGTCGGAGGCGGTGATCAGTTTCTGCACTTGACCGTCGGCAAGGGCGGGCAAGGAGCAGCAGAGCAGGCCGACAACGGCAAGCAAGGGGCGGAGGTTCATCGAAGGATTCCCTGTTTTGTCTGGAACGGCGCCGCTGCCGTCTGGTGCATAACTTACCGGGTCGCTGGCGCCTGTCATCCATGCTTAACAGCGTCACGATCGAAATTCATGGTGTGACGAATGCGAATCTTGCTTACGGGATCATCGGGTTGGCTGGGAAGCGCGTTGGCGCCACGCCTGCGCGGGCTTGGACATGACGTCACCGGCCTCGATCCCGTTCCGTCGGCCGAAACGCGGATCGTCGGTTCGATTGCCGACCGTGACCTCGTGATGCGTGCCGTTGGGGAAAACCGGATCGAGGCCATCATTCACAGCGGCGCGCTGCACAAGCCCAACATAGAAAGCCATGCCAACAGCGATTTCATCGCGACCAACGTGCAAGGCACGCTAAACCTGCTCGATGCGGCGGTGGCGGCCAATGTGCAACGCTTCGTCTTTACGTCAACGACTTCGCTGATGATCTCGCAGGCGATACGCGACGGCTTCAAGGGCGGTGCGCGCAGGGCGGCGTGGCTGACGGAAGCGATGTCGCCCGAGCCGCGCAACATCTATGGAGTGACCAAGCTCTCGGCCGAACATCTTTGCCGCCTCTACCATCTTCAGCATGGCCTGCCGGTGGTCGTGCTGCGCACGGCGCGCTTCTTTCCCGAAGCCGACGACATGGCGCATGCGATCGAACAGTCGGACGCCAACACCAAGGCAAACGAACTGCTGTTTCGGCGGCTGACGGTGGACGATGCGGCGCGGGCGCATGTCGCGGCATTGGAGAAGGCGCCGGAGCTCGGCTTCGACATCTTCATCGCCTGTGCGCCAACGCCGTTCCAGCCCGATGATTGCGCGGACTTGATCGCCGACGCTCCATCGGTCGTGGCGCGTTATTATCCCGAATTTCCCGCCCTTTATGCGCGCAAGGGCTGGACGATGTTTTCCTCGATCGACCGGGTCTATGACGCGTCGCGGGCTAGGGACAGGCTGGGTTTTGTCTGCAGGACGAGCTTTGCCGATGTGCTGACGGCGCTGGCGGCGGAAGAAGCAGCCTGACGCCTTCAGGCGTTTGTTGCGGCCCGCGCCAACTCCGGCTTCAGATCGCCATAACCGGTCGAGCGGCGCTCGTAGGCGAGGCCGAGCAGAGCAGCGGCTTTTTCCGCGACGTTATCGAGTTCAGGATCATCGGTCTGCGCCAGATAGATCAGTCTCTCGTAGTTGCCGAAATAGTCCTTGATCAGCTCCGGGTGCTTGTCCAGGCCGAGCGGCTTCATGAAGAAGGCATCGAACTGACGGCACAGGAAGTCGGTCATGTAGAAAGACATCATGTCGTCGTCGGCGACCTTCGCATAGGCGTCCATGCCTTGGTAGAAGGCGAAGCAATGCGGGCCGGCCATGCGCTCGACGCCATGCTTTTCCAGCACGCGGTCAAGCAGACCGCCCGTACCGCAATCGGCATAACCGACGAAGATGTGTTCGTAACCCTCCGCCTTGGCCTTTTCGATGGCCTTGTCCATGGCCGGCGCGATGCGGTCCGGATAGAAATGAAATTCCGCCGGCAAACAGGTCAATTCCAGGTGGCTCAGCCCGAGCTGTTCCTTGACGGCCAATACCTCACGCGCAATCATTCCGCAGGCGATGACGAGCAGCCTGTCTGTCTGATTCGGTTTGGTTTTTTTCGTCTTGACCAAGTAGAACCGGCTTTCGCTGCGGGGCTAATCTATCTGTCGAGGGAGACACCGTCCATGAAACTGCTACGCATTGCGCCGATCGCCATCCTTGCCTGCGCGCTTGCACTCACGGCCTGCGCCAACACCATTCGGGGTGTCGGCAAGGATGTCAAATCGACGGCGAGGGCGGTCAAAGACACCGTCGCCAATTGATCGGCAGCCACGTCCCTCATCTGGGAACAAAAAAGCCGCGCTGCAAGGCGCGGCTTCCTTTTCGTCGTCCCGATGCCTTGGATCAGGCCGAAGCGCGCACGTTGTGCTTGCCTCTTGCCCTTGATTTTTCTTATGAAATCGCGAAAATGTTCCATTGTGTTGCATTTTTTTCGGCTATCCGAGGATTGCCGCCACACCTGCATCAAGTTCGGAAGCGTCGTCACCGCGCGGAAACAAATGCGCATAAGTGCCAGCGGTAATCAAAATCGTGCTGTGGCCGAGCCTTTCCTGAACTGTCTTCATTGGCAAGCCCAAACCTCCATCTTCCTTTCGGTTCGCGCACCAGCTTGCATAGAAATGCCGCAGCGCATGCATCCCACCATATTTAGCTTTCGGCTCGCCGTCCTCGCCGGTTACGACAACACCCGCCGCAACCTGAGCAGGGCAAAAGCCGCGCTGTACGATGTTGGCAAGCCGCTCGACATTGCCTTCGCCATTCGGAAATACGAGATCGAGTTTGCCTTTCGGACATGCCAGTTTCCATTCCCGCAGCGTGTTGGCGACTAATGGTGGCAACGGTACGTCGCGCTCGCTGGTGTCGGATTTTGGGGATCCAATGTCGTTCCAGCGGTCGGCACGCTGCCGCACGTGAATCTCGCGCTTGCCAGTATCGACATCTTGCCAGCGCAAACCGCGCAATTCCGATGCGCGAAGGCCCGTGAAGATTGCGGTTAGTAAGAGAGGGCGCCAACGGCCATCCAGCGCACCGACAATTGCCTTAACCTCCGTGGTCAGCGGGAAGTCAACGCCAGCCTGCACCTTCCGCTTCTGCCGTTTCTCGACCTTAGCATCCTTTCCGCCGCGTTTGCGCCGCATATCGCGAACGGGGTTATGGGCGACTAGCCCGCGCTCGCGCGCGTCTTCGAATATAGACGAAAGCGAAACGTGCAGCCGCTTCACCATCGCGGCGCTGCAGCCTGAATCGCGCGCCGCGTCCTCGAAGGCGCGGATGCTCGCGACCGTCATCTTGGAAAGCACAGAGGCGCCGATCAGCGGCACGATGTGTTTGCGGACATGGGTCTTGTATTCGCGCACAGAGGCGCGCTCCAGTTCGCGCGCGTCGCATGACTTCAACCATAGCTCGGCTGCCTTGGCCACTGTTGTTGATGCGCGCGCTGCGACGTGCTTGCCGTCGCGAACCTCACCGCGAACCGTGAGCAGGTAAGCGTCTGCGTCCTTCTTAAGTTCGAACTGCTTGAATCGACGCGCGCCAGCGCCATCGCGGTATTCGGCGAGCCAGGCTATCTTTCCAGATGGGAGGATTCGTTTGCGCAGCGCCATAGTCACGGCGTAGCCGAAGCGCGGAATCTTTGCAACACGCGGAATGCGCGAAGCATCTTGACATTATCACGGTAAAGCGGTACGGTGCGCGTCCAATCGAACGCAAAGCACCCATCACAGCACCACTTTCGCAGTTTTACCAAACCCTGTCAAGAACTTTTTTCGGAGGAGCATTTCGTGGAACCGGCAAACGACAATCTAGCAGCCGACATTCTAGAAGGCGCGGCAGCCATAGCGGCATGGACTGGATTCAAAAGGCGTGCCGTCTATCATGCGGTTGCCAATGGGCATTTGCCGCACTTCCGCATGGGCGAGACGGTATGCGCGCGCAAGTCGACGCTCCTGGCGTGGATTGCCCAGCAGGAGGGGAGGGCAGCAGCATGAAAATCGAACTGACTGCGGATGAGGAATCTCTGGCCGAGAAACTCGAGTTTGACCCCGGCAAAGTTCGCGACCACGAAGACTGGAAACGAAACAGCGAATTGGCGGCTCAACTGGCGCACTCAATCCTGAAACGCAAAGCCGTGCCGGATCACAGGCTACGCTATTTTACGGACCCGGATTACCACCCAGGCGGACGCAATAAGTCGCGGCGAGACAATTGGGTAGCCAACGGAAACTCATATGAGGATATCCTTCGGCACAACAATTTCCTGCCGTATCTTCGCTACTTCATCCACGGGCCGAATATCCCAAAGCGGATAATTGATGAGTTCCGGCAGGCGGTTCTGGACTGTGGTCAAGTGTCGTCTGGCGACATGCCGGAGCTTACAAAAATGGCGCGGCGCCTCTGGCGAGAGTCTGGCCGCATCTACGATGCAAACACGTTCTATCAGATGGCCTTAGAGTGCGGCCTCAACAACTTTAGAGCGCCGTCGATTCACTCCGCCATTCGACAGGCTCGCTAGATAGCGCAGTCAGATCCGCCCCGCGGCCTCAATCTCCTCGCAAGCCCATCACAAGGGCGCCGCGGGCGGCTAACCCTTAGTTCAACGGGAAATCCTACATTGCAGATCCTTTCCATTCGACGCCTGCAGGCGTCGGGCGCTGACGCGCGTTTTGATATTGCCATCACCGACCAGCTGCGCCTGTTTGGCTTGTGCCTGACCAAGAACGCCGATGGCGCCTGGCGCACCTATGCGCCCCGCAATAGCGGCGTGCGTGTTGCGAGCTTTCATCCCTCTCTGGCTGACCAGATTACCCGCGCTGCCGTAGCCGCGCTGGAGGGCGAAGCCAATGTCGGAAGATGATATCTCCCCTCCATATTGGAAGATTGACGACCCGCGCGGGCTGCTTGGTCAGACGCGGGCCGTTGCTTTGATGCGCAGCGACAAGCGCGCGTCGTATAAGCACATGGCCCTTATCGAGTTTCATTGGGGCTGGGCGCATGAGAAGTATGACTGGACCTCGCTTGCCAGCGTGCGCCGGATGCATTCGGTATTGACGGAGCGCAACCCGCTCGGCCAGCCGGGCATGACAACGCGACACATCAACAGCGGCAATCGCGAGCTATGCGAATGGGGATGGCTTTTTGAACTGGACAAGGGAAGTGGTCGCCACGCGAGCCGCTTTCTCCCCAACTACGCCGTGTTCAACATCGCCGACACAGGCAACTTCGCCAAGTTTGTAGATGGTGAAGTTACCTGTAGCGTATCCCGTGTAGGGACACACAACGGATACGAGATTTTGTGTATCCCTAATGGGGACACAGATGCGTGTACCTACGAGGTAAACGCTAATCGCTTTAGCGTATCCCCTGTGGGTAACAAAGACTCTCTTACCGGGACCGTCCTACAGGACGGGGCTACGGAAAGAGATATTGACTGCGCCGCGCCTTTGGCGCCACCGCCTGCGGCTGGCCTATCGGCCGCCACGGCGGCGGGAACGGCGCAAGACGAGACGCGAATCGCCAAGACCGGCTTTGACGAGCTATGGGATGCTTACGGCTACAAGCGCGGCAAGCCGGAAGCCAGGCGAGCATATGCCCAGCTGGCGCCTAGCGCCGATCTTCACGCCGAGATGGTGGAGTCGGCTCGAGCATGGCGAGAGACATGGGCCGCACAGGACAAGCCCGACGCGCCGCGGTTCACGCTGACCAAGTGGCTAGAGCGGGAAGAATACGAGTGCACTCCGCCAACCGCCTACAAGCCGAAGGAGCGGAAGGCCAAACCTGATGACGGCAAGCCGGCATCCAAGACCAGAGGCCACTTAACCGACCAGTTGCGTCTGCTCGAGACCGAATTCATCGGCAGCCCATTTGGCGACTATCGGATGCGGCTGAAGCTTGACGGGCCGGGCGGGGACCAAGAACACATCCTAAAGGTTCTGGCCGATACCGGCACCGGCGAGGACAACGAGGTATTTAACAAACTGCAACGAGCCTTTGGCAGTGACGCTGATGAATGGCCCGGCCAACGATTGCGGTTGGAGATGGATGGCGACCGTATTGTCGACCTCCTGCCAGAGCGGCGGCCGGACAGACGGGTTAAAATCGTGTCGGCCGCGCCGGTTGACCTGGACGACTGCAAGATGATTGTTGCGAAGGTCACCGATGATAACGGGAAGCCGGAAGGTGGCATCGAAATCACGTATGAGTCCGATGACAAGCATGAGCAGGAAAAAGGTCAGGCGCGGCTGCGGAAGCTTATAGCTGCGGTTGGCCTAGATAGCCTGTCCGACACAGACGAACTCATAGGCCGCATTCTGACCGTAACGGCTTCTGGTGACTTCAAGCCGATGCCGGTTGAATTGGCGGAGGCAGCATGACGCTCGCTGACCGCCTCCACGAAATTGCTGATCGGCTTGCCAGGTTGGTGCCATCGCACCGGGATCCGCATCGTTTCCATGAAGACAAATCCGAGCTGGTCGACGCACTGCGCCGACTGGCTGCTAACGATAACCGCAAGGCGGAGCGCGCACCATGAGGCAACGGTCAAAGAACATTCGTGCCGCCATCCGTGCTCGCGCCGACGCGATTGACGTAGCCCGCGTTGCTGCGAAGTACTGCGCCGATGCAAACCGCCAAGCCGTTGACGAAGTGTTGGACGAGGATGCCGTCGCATTCGCACACAGCGCATTGCTGGTGGGCGATGCGCTCGAGATAGTGGGCGACAGCGGCCCTTGCCTAGATCGCGCTCAGCGGCGCGCCTGGGCGGCAGGACGGCTCTTGTCAATCTTGCAGTCTATCCGACGCACCTATGCGCTCCTAGACGAGCGTAAGGGAACGGCGGCGACGATCGCCAAACTTGAACGGGAAGTCGAACATTGGCGCACCAGCGCACAGGCCGCGTGGCGAGCTTCCGGCATGGATAAAGTCGTCCCGTTTAGAGATCCGAAGCACAGCTATCATGGGACACCGGAGTGGGCAGCCTAAGATTTTTCTGATCGCCCTCTTGCGCGCAAGACCGAACACCTCCAGATTCATGCTGACTACGAAATAGCCGCACGGGTTGTGGGTTTCTACAGACTGGCAGAGAATCGGAGAGAACCCTCAAATACGTTGGCCAAAAGCGCGAGGCGGCTACCATAAGGGACCCCGCGCCGATCGATAGGAGGTGACCGTGGTCACTTTCGAATTCGAGGCCAGCCGTTCAGCTGATAGCAACTGCTATCGGTTTGTACTGAACATAAGCTTGGCCTCGGTCATGCTTTGGTTGGTACGGATGGCGTAAGGAGCAAGGGTATCTCGGCAACGGGATACCCTTTTTCTTTTCGACCGAAATCATTGAACAATTTCGGCTGACGTCGATTTTTACTGGCCAAATGGCGCTTTTTGGCCCCTCAGCCTGCAGTATATATAGAAGGGCATTCATCCTTCGCCAATTTCGTCAGCGTGACGCTGATGTTGAACCGCGCCCCAGCGTGACGCTGGCGGCCGGTTTTATTTTGCCCAATCGAAAATCTTGCACCTGAAATAGGAGGCCGCCATGAACGGCTGGACCACCCGTGGCTTCGCCGCCGCGGAGGCTGCCGCATTGTGCGGCCTGCATCGCGGTCAGCTTGACCTGCTTATCCATCGCGCCAAGGCCGTCGCCGTGCTGTTCTGCGAAAAGCGCGGAAGCCGCCGCTGGTTTTCGCTACGCGACATAGCCGTGTTGCGCATTGCCTACGATTTGGAACGCGCTGGACGCACATGGCTGACTGCGATCGGCGCAGCGTTCGACAACCTCGAGCATCCACCGGATTCGGATTCACTGCTCATCGCTCCCGCGGTCCAGAAGCGTGGCTGCGGTCGCCCTCGCATCATCGCCGACCGTGACGTGCCGCGGCTGAATTTTGAGCGAAGCGAAATCATCGTGCCAATCGGCCGCATAGTTTCCAGCATTTTGAAGGAGGCCGAAGTTGTGGCCGTTCACTAAAAAGGCCGCGCCCGCGGTCGAGACCAAATCCCTCGCCGAGCCGGACGCCGAGCTTCTCGCGATCCTTGGCGCCACCGTGAACGGCACTGCCGCTGTGTCCACCAGCACGGCGCTTACGGTGCCTGCCGTATCGGCAGCGATACGCGTCATCTCTGAGGCAGTCGCAACCCTTGAGGTGAAGGTCCAGCGCAAGGACGGCGACACGTGGGTTGACGACGAAGAGCATCCCGCCTGTCCGCTATTGCGTGGCTTTGCATCGCCCTGGCTATCCGGATTCGAAACCATCCGCGATCTCGTGTCTGAATCCTTGACGCGAGACTTTGGGGGCCTCGCTTGGGTCAACCGGATTGATGGTAAGCCGGCCGAAATCATCCACTACAGGCAAGCTATAATTTCGGTCCAATACGCCCCCGATACAGGCGAACCGACTTATAGGCTAAGCGGCCAGGTGGTACCTACTCGAGACATTATCCACCTAACGGGACCATTCGGGAGGTGTCCGCTCAACCTCGCTGCCGAGGCAATCGGCGTCGCCTGGCAGATGGAAAAATACGCCGCGAGGCTTTTCACTAATGGCGCAAGGCCGGCCGGCGTTCTGCAGTTTCCTGCAGGTGTGAAGCTTGGCGACTCCGCGCTGGCGAAGATCAAAGCTGGCTGGAACGCTGCGTTTGGTGGGTCCGGCAATGGTGCTGGAACGGCCATCACCTGGGACGGCGCGGAATGGAAACCGTTGTCCTTCTCTTCGGTGGATAGCCAATTCCTAGAATTGCGCAAGTTTCAGGTAGACGAGATAGCACGCGCGTTTCGTGTCCCGCCATCCATGATTTATAGCCTCGATCGGGCCACGTGGTCGAACTCGGAACAGATGGGCAGAGAGTTTCTGACCTATTGTCTGGAGCCACATCTGCGCGCACTTGAGGCCGCACTGACCCGTGCTCTAATCGACCCTGGCGACCGTCGCACGTTCCGCATCTGGTTCGAGCGCGACGATCTGACGAGGGCTGACATCGGCCAACGAGCCACTGCCTATTCTTCACTGATCACCAGTCGCGTCATCAATCCCAACGAAGCCCGCAAATGGGAAGGCCTGCCGTCCTATGCGGAGGGCAATGCATTTGCGAACCCCAACGTAACGCCGGCCAAGCCCGCCAACGACAACAATCCACCCATTGCGCAACAGCAGGCGGCCTAAGAATGGAACGGCTATTTTTTGAAACCAAGTTTCTTGCCGGCGATGCTGGCGAGATCGAGGGGCTGGCCTGGCCATTCGCTACGCCTGACCGCGTTGGCGATGTCATCGAGAAAGGTGCGTTTGCGAACGCTACCTTACCGCTGCCTATGCTATTCGGTCACGACCCTGACGACCCTGTCGGCGCATGGACCGAAGCTACCGAAGCAAGCGACGGATTGCGGCTAAAGGGTCGCCTCCTTGTCGGAGAGGTGCGGCGCGCGGATGAAGTGCGCAGCCTCGTAAGGGCCGGTGCTGTTCGCGGACTGTCGATCGGCTTTATCACCAAGAAGGCCATGCCGCGCAAGGGCGGTGGCCGCACTATCACGAAATTGGAGCTTCTGGAGGCGTCGCTTTGCGCTATCCCGATGCACCCCGGCGCTCGCGTTACCGACGCCAAATCCGCCGTGCGAGCACTCGAGATCGCTACGGCTATCAACCGGCTGGCTCAGTCCATCCGCATCTAAACTAGGATCCTTAGATAATGCACATTCTGAATAACGCCCTTGAGATCAAGGGCGAAGACGATACCGATTCCGTGGTCACCAAGGCGCTTGCCGATCTGCAGAAGACAGTCGATGACCGCCTGAAGGCTGTCGAGACCAAGGCTGCCGCCAACGACAACGTTAAGCTGGTTGAACGGCTCGACGCTATTGAGACGAAGCTTAACCGCCCGGCAATCCTCAAGGGCGACAACGACAACAAGGAGCTTTCGCCAGAGCGCAAGGCGTTCAAGAGCTTCCTTAAGTACGGCGTCGAGCGCATGCCTGGCGAGGAAACGAAGAGCCTCGTTGTCTCGGATGACACTCGCGGCGGCTACCTGGCGCCGGCTGAGTTCCAGACGGAAATCATCAAGAACATTGTGCAGCTTTCGCCTGTGCGCCAGGCTGCTCGCGTTGGCAGCACCGCGTCCGCATCGGTCATTCTGCCGAAGCGCACTGGCACGCCCACTGCGTCGTGGGTCGGTGAGACGGAAGCCCGAAACGAGACTGGCTCGACTTACGGCCAGGTCGAAATCCCGGTCAATGAATCGGCGTGCTATGTCGACGTGTCGCTCCAGTTGCTTGAAGATGCCGCGGTCAATGTCGAAAGCGAAGTAGCGTTTGACTTGGCTGAAGAGTTCGCTCGCCTGGAGGCCGTGGCCTTCGTCAATGGCGATGGCTTCAAGAAGCCCACCGGTATTATGACCGACGCCGGCATTCCGTTTACGGTGTCTGGCTCGGCCGCGACTATCGCCGACGCGGACGGCACGGCGGATGGCCTGATCAACCTTATGTACGCCCTCAAGCCGCAGTATCGCGCCAACGGCGTGTGGATGGCCAATGGCACGACCATTGCACAGGTGAGGCGCCTGAAGGATTCCACAAAACAATATATCTGGCAGCCCGGCCTCCAGGCTGGCGAGCCGGCCACGCTGCTCGGCCGCCCGATCATCGAGGCGCCAGATATGCCCGACACCGCAGCCGGTACGTTCCCGATCATCTTTGGTGACTTCAGCCGTTATCGCATCTTCGACCGCGTCGGCATGTCGATCCTTCGCGACCCGTACTCGCAGGCCACCAGCGGCAAGGTGCGCTTCCACGCTCGCCGTCGCGTCGGCGGTGCAAACACGCAGGCTGAAGCTTTCCGTAAGCTCAAGGTCTCGGCTTAATCATCACCATAAAGGGCGGCTTCGGCCCGCCCGCCACTCTCTTGAAAGGATCCGCAATGCGCGATCTCGCTAACTCTCTTGGCGTTGTGCAGGCCGTTGCGCCTGCCGTACTCACCGCCACCAATACGTCGGCTGCTATCGACCTGCTCGGCTTCAATGGTGCGGCTGTAATCATCAACACTGGCGCCATTGCCGGCTCGGGCAACTTCACGCCCAAACTGCAGGAGTCGGACGACGGAACCACGTTTACCGACGTCGCTGCCGGCGACCTAATCGGCTCGTTCCCAGCGGCTCTTGTTGCGGCAAGCGCACTGAAGGTCGGCTACATCGGCAATCGTCGATATGTGCGCACCGTGCTGACGCTTAACAGTGGCACAAGCATTGCGGCTAGCGCTGTAGTCGTTAAGGGACGAGCTGCGTCGCGACCTGTTTCCTAATCTGGCGCGGGCATTGAGGGCGACCACGTAATGGGCACGTCCAACAACGGAAAGGACGATGCAGCGCGCCACCGCTAAGCGGTCTTCTTTGACTGTTCAATTGTCCATTTGTCCAGATACCAGCCGCTCCTCCTTTGGCACGTTTCGGCGTGCTGCGGCCAAGGGTCATTAGCAGGCGGCATGCTTCGCGCTGCCGTCTGCTTACCTCACGGAAGAACACATGCCGAACGTGATATGCCCGTGCGGCTTCAGCGTGCCCAAGGGCACTAAGTGCGACTGCCGCCTTAAGCAGGCTACGGCGCGTCAAGCAGCCAATGACGTTAAGCGTGGCAGCGCGGCGAGCCGTGGTTACGATGGCAAATGGGCACGCGAAAGCAAGGCCTGGCTAGCATCGCTTGGCAACCCACTATGCGCTTGTGGATGCGGCAAGCCGGCCGACATGGTTGATCACAAGATCGCGCCGAAAGGTGACATGCGCCTATTCTGGGATCGCACCAATTGGCAGCCCTACAATGGGCTGTGCAATCGCCGCAAGAACATCAAGAGCGAAGGTGGGTTTGGGCGTAATAGATCACAGGAGTGAGCGACAATCCTGATGGGTGAATTTTAGGATCGCAAGGTCGGTCCAATCCGCAATATTCACGTTACTGCCGTCTGGCTTTTTCCAAATATCTTCGTGCGTGTTGCGGTAGGCGCTAGCCCAGATGACGCCCAACTTGAAGTCGATGTTTGGGCCATCGTGCATATTTCCCCAAAACCCTATGGGTTCAACGTCAGAATCTTTGATCTTACCGTCAGCATAGGCTTGCAGAAACACTTTCCCTTGCTCGTAGCCCAGTTTGAACAGGCGTGCCTGCTCATCGCTAAAGTTCGCTGTTGAAGCTAGCGCGGCGCATTCAAACGCGGCGTACGACTTTTCGGAGAGCTTGACCAAATCTGATGTCGACTGCGCCTGTGATTGATCGCAGATCAGCATCGCACATAGTACGACCAACAATCTCATTGCGGCGCTCCCTAGTTCCCCGTCTGTCCACCATCGCACAACCCCCACCCGGTCGACAACTTTCCGCCATCCCAGCGGGACCACGCGGTCCCAAAAGTTCGCAATTCACACGAAATAGGAATTCCACGCCATGGCAATCGTCACCCTTGCCGAGCAGAAGGCTTTCGTGCGCGTCGACTTTGAAGACGACGACGCCATGATTACGCAGCAAATCGATGCCGCCCAGGCGCATTTGGAACAGCTACTCGGCTTTACCATCGAGACTGAGTTTGCAGATCCGCTTGTGGTTCCGGCCGACTTGGTCGGCGCCGTCATGCAGTTGGCTGCCCAACGTTACGAATACCGTGAGGCCGTGCAGGACAATGCTGTAGCGGAGACGCCGCTTGGCGTTTGGGATGTCGTGCGCCAACGGCGGAACTATTCGTTTTGACGGCTACAAGGAGGACGCATGCGCGGTCGGAAAGCTGAGATCACATCTCTCGATGGTGCGCTGTCACAGGCACCTAAGGCGCCGTCGTGGCTGCCGGCTCATGGCAAGGCTGAGTGGCGTCGAGTCGTGCCGCAACTGGTGGCTGATCGCAAGATTGCAGCGCACGAGTTGAGCACCGTTGAAAGCTACTGCGTTGCCGTTGCACGCATGCGCGAAGCCGAGGCCGCTT
The DNA here is from genome assembly GCF_004791165.1 of Mesorhizobium sp. M8A.F.Ca.ET.218.01.1.1. Lineage (GTDB taxonomy): Bacteria > Pseudomonadota > Alphaproteobacteria > Rhizobiales > Rhizobiaceae > Mesorhizobium. Next base: position 214,046 of record NZ_SRUZ01000008.1, read on the forward strand.
TGCAAAAGCATGGCCTGACCTTCGAGACCGGCAACGGCCCTAAGCGCCGGCCAGAAACCACCATCCTTAAGGAAAGTATCGAGGCCGCACGGCGCCTCGCAGCCGAGCTTGGACTGACGCCTGCCAGCCGCACAAAGAACAAGGGAGGCGCCGTTGGCAATGACGAAGACGACGACCTCGGCGACATTTAACGACTGGATTTTCGATGACAGCGAAATACCGGATCCCGAAGGAAAAGGCGAACGTGCCGTCCGATTTATCAGGGCTCTACGCCACCCTAAATCGCGGCTTACCGGCAGGCAGTTTCAGCTTGATCGCTGGCAGGAGCGCATTATTCGCCGCGTATACGGGGACACGCGTCCGGATGGTACCAGAAAAATCAAGACGGTCTTTGCGCTAATCCCGCGCGGAAACCGCAAGACCACTCTCGGCGCCGCGCTGGCAATGCTGCACTTAGGACCGGAGCGCATTCCGCGCAGTCAGGTTGTTAGTTCCGCGGTCGATCGCGACCAGGCCCGTATCGCTCTGGAAGAAATGGTCGGCGTTATCAGGGCCCATCCTCGCACCGAGGAAGCGTTCCAGATTCAGGACACCAAGAATCGCATAACGCATAAGCGGAGCGGTGCTTTCTATCGTGCAATGTCCGCAGATGCTGCCACGGCGCACGGACGTACGCCGGTTTTTGCGCTCGTTGATGAGCTTCACGCCTGGAAGAAGAGAGACCTTTGGGACGCGATTAAAACCGGCCTTGTGAAGACGCCTGGCAGCCTGCTCGTCGTCACTACTACGGCAGGCATTGGCCGCGAAAACATCGCTTACGACATGTACTCCTATGCCAAGCAGGTGGCATCTGGTGCGATCGTGGACGAAGCTTTCCTGCCGATCTTGTTCGAGGCGGACAAGGACGAGGATTGGCGCGATGAGGCCGTGTGGCACAGGGTCAATCCCGGCCTCAGTTGCGTGCCGCCGTATCCCGATATCGACGGCTTACGACAGATGGTCCGCGAGGCGGAACATCGGCCAGCCGATCGGGCGATGTTTCAGCAATTGCACCTTAATATCTGGCAGGACGGCGCTGCAAATCCCGAGTGGGACTTATCCATTTGGGACGAGTGCACAAGCCCCGTCGATCTTGAATCCCTTCGTGGTAAGCCGGCCTGGTTGGCCGTGGATTTGGCGAAGAGGACTGACCTGTGTGCCGTGGCGGCCTGCATCGAGATAGACGTCGGCCGTTACGCGCTGCATGTGCAGTCGTTCGCGCCCGAGGAAGGCATTCGTAGGCGAGCCGATAACGATAGTGCGCCTTACCCGCTATGGCGTGACCAAGGCTATTTGACGGCTTGCCCTGGCGACATTGTCGACCGCCTCATCGTTGAGGATCATATCCGTAAGCTTGCCGATCTTCTGGACGTGCGGGAAGTCGCGTTCGACCAATACCTTGCACGCGAGATTATGGAAAATCTCGAGGCTGACGACATACCGGTCGCGGCATTTCCGCAGACGCTCGCCAACTTCGCAAAGCCAGTCGATGACTTCGAACAGCTCATGCTTACGCGTGCCGTTGTGCACGATGGAAATCCACTTTTGCGATGGGCTATCGGCAACGTTGTGATGATGACTGACCAGTCCGGCAACCGCAGGCCGAACAAGGCACGGTCTGCAGATCGTATCGACCCTGCCGTCGCTGCCATCATGAGTTGCGGCCGTGCTGTGGCCGGCGCAAGCGGTCTTAGCATGTACGAAACAGCGTCCGAAGACGCCTTCTTTTTCTGATTTAGGACATCCCATGATCACCAGCCAACGCGCTTCGGCGCGATCGCAGCCTGATGGCCCGCACGTCGGCGAATTGTTTAGCCTTCCGCTTTTTGGAGTGGGGTAAGTGTAACCGCGAACCCCAATGAGTTAGCATGACGGATTAGCTTCGCAAGTAGATCATTCTCCTCCTCACCTTCGTTCTTTGCGCCACCTTCTATATCACCCCCCTCTGCGGCGGGCTGCTGGCTTGTCCCATGCCGAGCCTCAAGAGTTTCGACGGCAGTTCGAAGCCGTGGAATGTGGATACTTCTTATGCGGCCGGGATGGTCATCTCTAAGTAGTTGACTGAGGAATGGTCCACTAATGTTCATCTCGTATGCGATAGCCGCCAAAGAGAGGCGCGCTTCGCTTCGCAGTCGCCTGATCCGCTCCCGAAACGCATGAGATAGTGAACCGTCGATCCCAGTTTGGTCGGGAATAACTCGCTTTGCGATAGGCACCTTCCCACCTCCATTACCAATTATATTAACAATATTATCGACAAAAATGTGGCTTGGCAACAGCGAAAGGCAGGCGAGGCCGGCGCGTGATCGCCCAGCCTCTAAAAGGAAAATCGATGATGACAGATCCGAAAACCGCCGACGAGACGGAAACGCCTCCGTGCGTTCCAACTCCTTACGACGACGGCATTACCCACGACGACGGTAGCGCCTTCGATGACGGTGCCGGCTACGACCAATAATAGCCAGTTCCACAAACCCTGACACTTCTTTCGGCCCGCTCTTAGCGGGTCTTTTTCTTAGAGATTCACTTTGGTCCAACCTGCATCAACAATTTTTCGCGACTTCGTCACGGACGGCGTGCCGGCTTCCGGCAAGTGGGCGCCATACAAACCTGACGTCCGAGCCTGGGGATCTTGGCTTGAGGGCGTCATTTCAGGCGGCCTTGCCGCCGCCACGGTAAGCAGCATTGCCGCACTGAAGGCTATCGACACCACGACCTTTACCAAGGCGACACTAAAACTTTCCGGCCGATATGGCGATTTTGTTTGGACGTCTGGCGACTTCTCTGCACATGTGGCGGCCGACACCGTAAATGGCGTCTACGTCAAGGCAGATGCGATTGCCGCTACGGCAGGTGCATGGGTACGCGCTGCAACTTCCTTGATTCCAGAAATGTTCGGCGCCATCTCGGACTGGACCGGGACAGTTGGGACCAGCACGAACAACGCGACTGCGCTCCAGGTCATGATCGCGGTCGCGAAATTAGCCGGTCTTTCGATGCGTCTGTCTGATGGTCCGGGCTACTACTGCAACGCTACGCTTTCAGCCACCAACATGGATTTCATGCTTAGCGGCATCTCTTATGGTGCGGGGCGGATTGTCTTTGGTGCTGGCGCAACTGATGGGCTCGTGATCAGCCAGGATACTTTCGAGCACGTAACCAGTGCACAGAGTTTAACCCTGACAACTCTGGGGCAGGAAACCGGCGCCGGACTCAAAGTCACATATTCGAACACAGACAGTGTGAACAATCGAAATCAACCGCGTTGCCTGCTGATGGACCTCGACATTCGGGGGGAAACGCTCGCGGCTGGGTGGCAGGACGGTATTAAAGCTACCGATGTCCACAATCTGAGCATTATTCGCCCCTGCATCAATGGGCGCCGGGATTTGAACTTCACCGATAAGCGAAGCTTCAATTTGATGCGCTATGGGATATACCTGACCAACACATCTGGCGCATTCCCTGCCGATCTCAACATCGAATGCCCCCGTATCTACAGTTGTCAGGTAGGCATTTACGGCGACGGCGAAGGGTCCGAAGGCATCAAGATTGACCGCCCCGAATTGGTCGGCATGGTGACTGGCATCAGTACGCGCCACACCACAACTCGTCCTCTGGTCCAAGTGCGCGGTGGTCATATCAATTGCTTCGAGTTCGGCATTGACCTGAAGAACTCGCCGCAGTCGAACATATCCGACATGCTTATCTACAAGATCCAGCTTACGAACACGGACACCGTGGCAATAAAGCTCGATACTTGCGATTTCTCGACCATCGGGCCGAACGTGCGGTTGATCAACCAAGGCACGGACAAGGCCACCAACGGCGAATGGGATGGTGTGCAGATCATCAATACAAATTACTTCAAAATCGAAGGGCCAGAACAGGAGCGTCCATCCCGCACGGTAGCAATTTCAGGGACAAGCACAGGCGGCGAGACGCGCGACATCCGGACCTATGGTGTCTATACCGGCGCGACAGTCGCACCCTATCTTGACACCTCTTCCGGGGTGAATTCGCGTTTGGGAGGAGGCAGGAAAGTCGTCTCTTCAACCAACAGCGCGATCACGGTACTGGCATCGCCAACGACTGTGGCCACGTCGGGGTCGCTCAACGTGAACAAGGGCGAGCGCTTCCTTGTTCATGCCATGATCAACACGACTAAGGGGGCCACAGCAGGCGAATTCCTTACAACGGTCAATAAGACTGGCACGGCGACGGCAGTATTCAACGACAGCCGCGGTGCCATCCTACAGCGAATGGCTCAAGCAGCTAGCGCAAGTGTAGCTCAGGTGATCTCCTGCGTTCTCAGTGTCACAGCCAGCGGTACGTTGACTATTAATTTGCAAGGCACATCGACCGGCAGCAATTCCGACGTGCTGGCTGGCGACGCCCAGCTTTCGATAGAGATGATCTAGTCACGTCGGCTTGTCCACCAGCGGGGATTTCCTCGCTGGTGGCTTGTATGCGGTCACAAGTCTAAGCGTGTCCATATTCACCGTCACCGGCACGCCAAGGTTCACAGTCACCCACTCGCCATCTATGTGAGTGACGTCGCCAATTAGTTCGATCGGCTGGCCTTTTTTCACCTTTGAGGTTCGGTCGACAATCGAATGCGGAAAGCCGTAGGACGGAATTGACACGCTGACGCGATCCTCAGTGACGCGTCGGCGCACCGTCGCCGTGATGGCAACCTCGTCGCCGATTTTGATACCCTTCGCCATAAAAGGGGACTCTGGCGCGGCATGCGCTGTAGTCAAGCGATTGCTAATGCGCTGACCGGTGAAAGCAGTGCTTTCAAAAATGGTGTGATTTAAAAATTGGGTAGTTGCGAAAAACGCAACGTGTCACCAAAATGGTTACACCGAAAAAGGGTGGTCGCTGTGAACGACCACCCTTTTTCGGGGAGCCACCTGGTACGCGGGGTTTGCGGTTTCAGTCGATCGTTAGGCGACACCGTAAACCCCAGCCAGTGCTACCTAATGTACAGCCACTCAGCTTCCGCCGCCCGCCACGGCTGGCTTTTCCCACAAGGTTTTTGTTCTCTTTTCGTTCTTCTTGTGGATAAGCCGCACGCCGCTTTACACCTATCGAACACTGTAGGACTGTATTCCTTGGGTGGGGCGACCCTTGGAAGGTGTCGCAATGGCTAGGTCAAAACCGTCGAAACAGTTGTCGCAGGCTGAAATTGATCGCTTCTTGGTGGCGGCGGAAGCGCTGCATCTAAGCATCATCAAGCCGTTTATATCGCCACATTGCGACCACTACAGGCAGACACGCGTCCTGCATGAGGTGCTGCTGAAGGCGGTAAGGGAAGTGACCGGCAAAGAAGTCGCGTTCATCCAGTGGAACACCACGGGACCGGTGCGTCCTCCGCCTGAGTAGGAAGGCAAGATGGGCAACCAATCGGGTTGCCGATGTCAGGTGGCTAACACTTACCCGCGACACGGGCCTTCTGAATGGCGTCCAACTCGCCCTTCAGCCTGGCGATTTCTGCCACGCGTTGTTTTGCGTTCTTGTCGCCCATGCTCCCGACTGGAAGCCCCAGCCAAAGGACGCCAGTGGCATCGTTGGAGGCAGTTCTGCTCTGAATGGCGGTTAGGTCGCCGAGTTTGCTGTTTGTGCTGAGTGCTCTGGCGGAGAGTTCGCTGCACGACAGGCCGCCATACGTTGTCGCCGCCGCGATGGGTTTGATGTCATTTGGTGGTGTAGCGCAGGAAGCCAGCCCAATAGACAGTATTAGAATTGCCTTGTATTTCATTATCCCCTCCCAAATCCCCGTATCAGCAGGCGCCCGACAGACAAGGATGTCAACGAGCATTCCTCGCTGCATACTCTGTAGCCTTCTTTGCTCTGTATTCCGCTATCGCCGTTAGCTTCTTCGTACTGTGACTGCCCGGATCTTGCTCGGGTACATCCTCGCCGGCAGCGCGCCTCCGCTCTTCGTCATCAATCTTCTTTTCGAGGCGCTTGCCGAGCCACTCCCGCTCCTCGCCGTCCGGCCTTGCCAGCGTAAAACCCTGCGTCAGTCCGAAATACAGCCCGTAAAACTGTTTGATCAGAGGTACGGGTCGTCCTTGATGGAGCGCGTCAAAGCGCGGGAATCCGCTACGCTCGAGCACCGGAAGCGCATCGCGCTTCCATAGCGAGGCGTAATTCTTTCCGACGATCGCGACTGCGATTTCCAAGTCGCTGGCGAACAACGGCAGCTTGTCTAGGGCGTCGTTGGTGACGGTGCGGGGCTCTAAAGTCATTTGCGCCCCGATCGACCAAGAACGATTTCGCGCGCCTTGGGCGAGACAGATTTCTTTCGCGAAAGCTCGATGAGGCTTTTGGTTAGGCGATATTCAGACGGCCCTGGTTTTATCGACGCCGACCTTGGCGACGTCGGCTCGACACGCAATGTGTCCTTGATGCCTTCGATGTCGGCACCGCTGAATAGCAGAGTGCGACCGCGCACCATGCAGAGGCCGTGTTGCCTGGCAAGCTTAGCGACGCCGCGGTTGGTGAGTCGCAAAATCTCAGAGGCTTCGGAAAGTGTTTTGAGTCTTTCTGTCATTCACAAACGACTCCTCAAGATAGATGAGGAGTCCATATACTGATAATCGGCGTTTTTCTACTACCGCTTTTATTTTGACATTAAAGCGGTAAAGCGGTGACTGCTTATAGGCAAACAGAATTGCTTTCCCCGCGAGGGGATTATTATTGCAAATTTAGGGAATCAGGCGCAACTTTGTCAGCGGGTGTGGAAAACCCTGACTAGAATATATCCCGTCGCTTGCCGGCGACCGGATGAAGCGCGGCCCTTGCCGGGGCTTGGCGCATAGGATCGCCTTAGCAGGCCATCCTCACTCGGCGTAATATGCCGGGAGCGGATGGCTATGTCCAGCGGGAAACCGTAAAAGCGTCCGACCAGTTTCTAGCTGGTTTCCAACTCCCGGCTGCCGGCCGCGTGACCGGTAATGGCTGTGGAAAGCCAAACTAGAAAGCAAAATCAAATGACTGCAGAGGGTAAGGGGATAGTGGTTGGCGAGCTTGTGACCATCACCGCGGCTGTGATTGAGATCAAGATGGAGGAGGGGCGGCGCATGTGCCTGGCGCGATTCGACCGTAACGGGGAATCTGTGGGCGAATGGTTTCGCGAGGACGAAGTGATCGGCCTGGGTTTTGACGACGGCGAGTAGGGCCTAGGGCGCCGTGTTGCAACAATGTTGCACGGAATAAATTGCAACACGTTGGAAAGCCCGGAAATCTGCGGGTTTCAGAGGCAACGTGTTGCAATCACTTAGGCGCCACTAAATCAGCTTAACTCGCTGATTTCATTGGAGAATCTATCAGGCCGAAGCGCGCACGTTGTGCTTGCGCTTCATGAAATCCTTGGCGGTCTCGACCGCCACCGCCGCGTCGCGGCAATAGGCGTCGGCGCCGACGGCCTTGCCGAATTCCTCGTTGAGCGGCGCGCCGCCAACCAGCACGACATAGTCGTCGCGGATGCCCTTTTCCTTCATCGTGTCGATGACGACCTTCATATAGGGCATGGTGGTGGTGAGCAGCGCCGACATGCCGATGATGTCGGGCTGATGCTGCTCGATCGCATCGAGATACTTCTCGACCGCATTGTTGATGCCGAGGTCGATGACGTCGAAGCCGGCGCCTTCCATCATCATGCCGACGAGGTTCTTGCCGATGTCGTGGATGTCGCCCTTGACGGTGCCGATCACCATCTTGCCCTGCTTGGGCGCGCCGGTGGCGGCGAGCAGCGGACGCAGGATGAACATGCCGGCCTTCATGGCATTGGCCGACAGCAGCACTTCGGGAACGAACAGGATGCCGTCGCGAAAATCCTCGCCGACGATACGCATGCCTTCGACCAGCGCCTCGGTCAGCACCTTGTAAGGAGCCCAGCCGCGCTCGAGCAGGATGCGCGTGCCTTCCTCGATCTCTTCCTTCAGACCGTCATAGAGATCGTCGTGCATCTGCTGCACCAACTCGTCGTCGGAAAGTTCAGAAAGGATGATCTCGTCGTCGGACATTTTAATCCCAGCTCCTCACGGCATCGCGACTGTGTCGCAAGGCACAAAATAATGGCGTTCATACCTAACCCGCAACGGGCGGGTATCCATAGCTGATTTGCGACTTCCCGCAAAAGGAAAGCGACTGGAAAATCTATCGGATTTCTTGTCGATTTTGCGACAGGCGTTGGCGCGGACGGGCCGTTTCGAATAGGGTGCATGGCTACGATCCGGCGAAAGCCGCGCCATGCGGCCGCAACGGTTACGGACCGGCCATAGTCAGGCAGGCCATATTCAGGGAAGAGCGATCATGAGCGAACACGCGGCAGTCGACCAGGAAGCGTCCAACGCGCGGCGTGGGCGCGGCGCCAGCGGTGGAGCGGCGGCCCGCCGGGCCGCGCGTTCCGGCGGCGGTCCCGGCACCCAGCTCACCTACATCAAGCGCAAGATCAACGTCTACGAGGTGCTGAACGAGGAAGGTCTGGCGCTGATCGAGAAGAACACCGACACGGTGCTGGAGGAGATCGGCATCATTTTTCGCGATGACGCGGAAGCGCTGCAATTGTGGAAAGAGGCCGGCGCCGACGTCAAGGGCGAGCGCGTGCATTTTCCCAAAGGGCTCTGCCGTTCGCTCTTGAAGACCGCGCCGTCCATCTACACCCAGCATGCCCGCAATTCGGAGCGCTCGGTGCAGATCGGCGGCAATGCGACCGTGTTCGCGCCGGTCTATGGCCCACCCTTCGTGCGTGATCTGGACGGCGTCAGGCGCTATGCGACGATCGAGGATTTCCAGAATTTCGTCAAGCTCGCCTATATGGCGCCGTCGATCCACCATTCGGGCGGCACGGTGTGCGAGCCGGTCGACGTGCCGGTCAACAAGCGCCATCTCGACATGGTCTACGCGCACATCAAATATTCCGACAAGCCGTTCATGGGTTCGGTGACCGCGCCGGAGCGCGCCGAGGACACGGTGGCGATGGCCAAGCTGGTGTTCGGCGACGATTTCGTCGAGAACAACACGGTGCTGACCAGCCTGATCAACGCAAACTCGCCGATGGTGTTCGACGAGACCATGCTTGGCGCCCTGAAAGTCTATTCGCGGCATAACCAGGCCTGCATCGTCACGCCGTTCATCCTCGCCGGCGCGATGAGCCCGGTGACGGTCGCCGGTACGCTGACGCAGGTGCTGGCCGAAGTGCTGGCCGGCGCATCGTTCACGCAGCTGATCCGTCCGGGCGCCCCGGTGCTGTTCGGCACCTTCGCCTCGTCGATATCGATGCAGTCGGGCGCGCCGACTTTCGGCACGCCGGAACCGTCGCTGGTCTCCTATGGAGCAGCGCAACTCGCCCGCCGCCTCGGACTGCCGTTCCGTACCGGCGGCTCGCTCTGCGCGTCCAAGGTTCCGGATGCACAGGCAGCCTATGAGAGCGCCAACACGCTGAACTCGACGATTCTCGCCGGCACCAATTTCGTGCTGCATTCGGCCGGCTGGCTCGAGGGCGGGCTGGCGTCCTGCTACGAAAAATTCATGATGGATATCGACCAGCTCGGCATGCAGCAGAAATTCTGCGAAGGCGTCGACCTGTCGGAAAACGGCCAGGCGATGGATGCCATTCGCCAGGTCGGCCCGGGCAGCCACTATCTCGGCTGCGACCATACCCAGGCCAATTTCCAGACCGCCTTCTACCGCTCGTCGATCGCCGACAACAACTCCTATGAGCAGTGGCTGGCCGAAGGCCAGAAGACCGCCCCGCAGCGTGCCAACGATCTCGCCCGCCGCTGGCTGGAGGCTTACGAGGCGCCGCACCTTGATGAAGGCATCGACGAAGCCCTGAAGGACTTCATCGCCAAGAAGAAAGGGTCGATGCCCGACGCCTTCACCTGAAAGGAGCCCGAGTCAGGCGGGGCTAAAGTCGCCAACATCATCCACAAGGAAGTCTGGCGGAGCGCGTTCTCCGATCCGGACCGGAAGGGATGATTCTTGCCGACGCCGCCGCTATTCTCCGGGCGGGCGGTCGGAGATCGAGATGGGTCGAAAGGCATTGAGGGGGATCGCGGCTGATGTCGCCGCGTCATTCATCAGCCGCAACAACGACGCCGATGGTTATTGGGCCATCGGCAAACTTCACGCGCACGCACGAGAGCACTCTACGGCCAAAATCCTGATTGACTTATCAGGCCAGTTATCAGGTACGTTGTCGGAATTCGCTTCGATAGCCGCCAAATACCGGTCAATGATCGAAACTCAAACTGCCGCAAAGGGTCTTCGGGTTTGTTCTAGCCAAATTGAAATTGAGTTCGATCTCCCGAAAACCAGGCAGTGCTCGGCGGACGAAACCGGATACACGTGCGCTGTGATGATCGTTGACGACCGAGGACAAGCTTGGATTCGCAAGGTCTACGGCTGTTCTCACCCGCACGATCCAAAACGAGAGCGACGCAGTTCGCGAGCTAAAAGCGAAGCTGAAGCCCGATGATCCGTAGCTATGATCATCTCAGCGGGGCCCTGGTCCGATATGGACTAATTGTCCGCGGCGGCTTCAATTTCGTCGATGGCGAAGACGTTCCCCTAGGCTCATCAGGCGTCCCAGCCAGGTCGGTGCTGCTGGTCGGGCAGGCGGGCGCGGCGCCGTGGCCGCACTTCCTGCGGTGGCGTGAGAAGCAGCCACCGTCCGCCATCAATCCGCTCGACACATGGTCGCGCGCGGTCATCGGCGCCGTTGCCGACGATTTCGGCGCGCGCGCTGTGTCGCCTTCGGACCGCCCGTATCTGCCGTTCCAGCGATGGGCGATGCGGGCCGAGGGGCTGAAACCGTCGCCGCTGGGGATCCTGATGCATCCGAAATATGGGCTCTGGCACGCCTATCGCGGCGCATTGCTGTTCGATCGGGAGATCGCGACCCCCGAAGCTGACGCAGCGATTCACCTTTGCGACGCATGCATCGAAAAACCCTGCCTAAAGTCCTGTCCAGTCGGCGCCTATTCGGTGGACGGCTTCGCGCACCAGGCGTGCCTGGCGCATGTGCGCGGCACGGATGGTGCGCCTTGCCGTGCCGGCGGCTGCCTCGACCGCAACGCCTGTCCCTACGGCGCTGAGCATCGCTATCCGGCCCATGTCCAGGCTTTCCACATGGCGGCGTTCGCCGGAGTATAGGCATTCCTCCGAACCGCACGGAAACTTGACCGAGATCGGCAGGTTGCGGCTTGCCCTGGCGGGCGGCGCGGATATCTATCGCCTGGCAACCGGCGGAGCGCGCAATGACGAAGCAGGACATCGAGATCAAGACCCTGGACGGCACGGCGAAGGCACGGCTGTTTCGTCCAGCCTCGCCCGCCAGGGCCGGCATCATCATCTACATGGATATTTTCGGTCCGCGTCCGGTGCTCGACCAGATGGCCGAGCGCCTCGCGGGGCATGGCTATGCCGTGCTGGTGCCCGATCTCTTCTACCGCTATGCGCCGTATGGCCCGTTCGATCCCAAAACCGCCTTTGCCGAGGCAAAGACCAAGGCCCTGCTGTTGATGCTGAGCGGCGGCACGACGCAGGGCATGACCATCCGCGACGGCAGCGCCTTCCTCGATGCTCTGGCCGCCGAGAGGATCGCCGGACCTGTTGGTGTCGTCGGCTATTGCATGGGCGGCGCGCGGGCGCTCAACGCCGCCGCGACCTATCCCGACAGGATCCGGGCCGCCGCCAGTTTCCATGGCGGCAACCTCGCCAGCGATGCCGCCGACAGTCCGCACCGCAAGGCGGCTTCCATCAAGGCGCGCATCTATGTCGGTATGGCGGGCGTCGACCGGAGCTTTCCGCCGGAACAGTCGACGAGGCTGGAAGAGGCGCTGCGGAATGCTGAAGTCGACCACACGATCGAGAATTATGTCGGCATGGCGCATGGCTGGTGTGTGCCCGACCATAGTGTCTTCAATGCAGCCGGTGCCGAGCGGCATTGGAAGCGATTGACGGATTTGTTCGCCGAAACGCTGGTCTGAGCCTTCGCCACCCTGTTGGCCGCGCGCCACATTGGAGGTATCAGGCGGATGACCGGCTCGCCCGCTAAAGCGGCGCGGGTCATGCGGGAACGATCAGCCTGATGCAATCCTATGATGTCGTGATCATTGGCGCCGGCGCCGCCGGATTGATGTGCGCCGTGGAGGCCGCCAAGCGCGGCCGTTCGGTGCTCATCCTCGATCATGCGGCGGCACCTGGCGAAAAGATCCGCATCTCCGGCGGCGGTCGGTGCAATTTCACCAACATCCATGCGAGCCCGAAGAATTTCATCTCGAGGAATCCGCATTTCTGCATCTCGGCGCTCAGCCGCTATACGCAGCGCGACTTCATTGCGCTCGTCGAACGCTACGGCATTGCCTATCACGAGAAGACACTGGGGCAGCTGTTTTGTGACGGCTCGGCGCGCCAGATCATCGACATGCTGGTCTCGGAAATGCAGGGCAGGGGCGCCGAGCTGGTATTGTCGACTTCCGTCGAGACCGTCAGCAAAACCGAGGAAGGATTTGAACTCAGGCTTTCCACCGGCTCGGTCTCTTGCCGGTCCTTGGTGGTGGCCTGTGGCGGCAAGTCGATCCCCAAGATGGGCGCGACGGGCTTCGGCTACGAACTTGCCGATCGGTTTGGCCTTGCCGTCGTCGAAACACGGCCTGCCCTGGTGCCGCTGACCTTCGATGCAAAAACGCTCGAGCGGCTTTCGCCCCTGGCCGGGAACGCCGTCGACGCCGAGATTGCCTGCGGCAGGGCGCGGTTTTCCGAGGCGATGCTGTTCACGCATCGCGGCGTAAGCGGGCCATCCATCCTGCAAATCTCCTCCTACTGGCGCGAGGGTGATGAAATCCGCATCGCCATGCTGCCGGGCACGGATGTGGCTGAGCTCGTCCGCGTCGCCAAGCGCGGCAATGGCCGGCAAGCGGTGCAGACGGTGCTGGCAAATCACTTGCCGAAACGGCTTGCCCAGGCGATAGCCGAGCGAACCGGGCTCGACGGCAATCTTGCCGATCTTTCCGAGGCCCAGATCAAAACCATCGAGGCCGCGGTCAACGACTGGCGCATCAAGCCAGCCGGGTCAGAGGGCTACCGTACGGCGGAAGTGACGCTCGGCGGGGTGGACACCAACGGGCTCGACCAGAAGACCATGCGGGCGAAATCGATACCTGGTCTGTTCTTCATCGGCGAGGTCGTCGACGTCACCGGCTGGCTCGGCGGCTATAATTTCCAGTGGGCATGGTCGTCGGGCTGGGCGGCGGGCCAGGCGTGTTGATATTCAGGTGAGGCCGGCCTGACCTGAATCTCAACCTGCCCCTAGCTGCAAAAGGCCCTGTTCGAAAAAAATCTTTCCATCACCCCAAGGATTAGCCATTAGCCTTCGTCCAACAGGCAAATGATGGCGATGATGCTGGATGAGAGCGAAGCCTCCGACGCCGAACTGATCGGACGGGCGAAGGGCGGAGACAGGGGGGCCTTCGGCAAATTGCTGGAGCGTCACTACGACTTCGTCTATCGCGCCGCCTATCGCTGGTGCGGCAGGAAGGCCGATGCCGAAGACATCGCCCAGGAAGTCTGCGTCCGGCTCGGCAAGACGATCCGCGATTATCGCGGCGGCGGTGCGTTCACGACATGGCTTTATACCATGACGATGAACGCCGCGCGCGATATGATGCGCAAGACCGCGCGCGAGACGGTCAAGACCGAGGCCTATGGCGTCCATGCGCTGATTTCGGGTGAGGCCCCGGCCGAGAGCGAAGACCCTGCCGAAGCGCTGTGGGCGGCGGTGCGGCAATTGCCGGACAAGCAGCGCGATGCCGTGATGCTTGTCTATGGCGAAGGCTTGAGCCACGCGGCCGCCGCCGAGGCGATGGCGATCTCGGAGACGACGGTTTCCTGGCACATCCATGAAGCGAAGAAACGGCTGAAGACGTTGATGCGTTCAGCCGGGGAAGTGTGACCATGGTCGACGACAACGAACTCAGAAAGCTGCGTGACGCAGCAATACCCGCACCCGGCGAGAGCGCGAAGGCGCGTGCCTTCGAGGCCGCCCTGCGCGCCTACGACCAGGAAAATATTTCTGCTGTCACCCAAGGATCGGCCGGCGGCCTTCGTCTCACAGAGCGAGCACAAAAGCTCTGGAGCGAGATCATGCAAAAGAAACTCATTGCCACGCCGGCCCTTGCCGGGCTCGTCGCCCTGCCGATCGCCGGATACGCCACCTTCCATATGCTGAGGGAACAGCCGCCCAAATTTGGCGGCGACCAGAAGATCACCGAAACGCTGGCCGACAAGCCGGCTACCGTGAAGCCGACCACCGCCGAGCCGAAGCAGGCCCCGACGGAACTGGCGAAAGACAAGAAGGCCGACGCGGATGTGGAAAGCCGCGATGCCAGCGACGCGCTTGCGCCACCAGCCTCGCCGCCGCAGCCGCAGACGACTGCCGCAGGCGGCGTGGCGCAGCAGGACGGACGCACGCGTGACGTGACGCCGAATGAGGCCCCGGCAACGGTCAACGAACCCGAGTCGGCCACTTTGCGGGCTTACAAGCCAGCGCCGGCCCCGACAGGCGAGTTCGCGGTCGACGGCACGACAAGCGCGCCGTCGCGGGTTGCCCGCATGCCGGCTGCCGAATCCAAGCTGATGGCGCCGCAGCCGACCGCACCGGCGGATCAGATCGCGCCGCAAGAGGAAAACCGCAACCGCATCGAGGACTTCAAGACCAATCCGGTGCATGCGGCCCTGCAAGACCCGGTCTCGACCTTCTCGATCGATGTCGACACCGCCTCCTATTCCTTCGTGCGCCGTTCGCTGAAGGAAGGGTCGGTGCCGCAGGCCGACACGGTCCGGGTCGAGGAGATGATCAATTACTTCCCCTATGACTGGAAGGGGCCGGACTCGGCATCGACGCCGTTCAACTCGACCGTCAGCGTCATGCCGACGCCGTGGAACGAGCACACCAAGCTGATGCATGTCGCCATCAAAGGGTTCGACATCAAGCCGACCGAGCAGCCGAAGGCCAATCTGGTCTTCCTGATCGATGTCTCGGGCTCGATGGACGAGCCGGACAAGCTGCCGCTGCTCAAATCGGCATTCCGCCTGCTGGTCAGCAAGCTGAAGGCCGACGACACGATCTCCATCGTCACCTATGCCGGAGAGGCCGGCACCGTGCTGATGCCGACCAAGGCGGCCGAAAAGGACAAGATCCTCAACGCCATCGACAATCTGACGCCCGGCGGTTCGACGGCCGGCGAGGCCGGCATCAAGGAGGCCTACAAGCTTGCCCAGCAATCCTTCGTCAAGGATGGCGTCAACCGGGTGATGCTGGCCACCGATGGCGACTTCAATGTCGGCCAGAGCGACGACGATGATCTGAAGCGCCTGATCGAACAGGAGCGCAAGTCGGGTGTCTTCCTGTCGGTGTTCGGCTTCGGCCACGACAATCTGAACGACCAGATGATGCAGACCATCGCACAGAACGGCAACGGCACCGCCGCCTATATCGACACGCTGGCCGAGGCGGAGAAGGTGCTGGTCGAGGATGCCTCCTCGACCCTGTTCCCGATCGCCAAGGATGTGAAGATCCAGGTCGAGTTCAATCCGGACAAGGTCTCGGAATATCGCCTGATCGGCTACGAAACCCGGGCGCTCAACCGCGAGGATTTCAACAATGATCGCGTCGACGCCGGCGATATCGGCTCGGGCCATTCGGTCACCGCGATCTATGAGATCACGCCCAAAGGCAGTGGCGGCGAGCAGATCGATCCGCTGCGCTATGGTCAGGCCACGGTCAACAATGGCGGCGTTGCCAATGCGGACGAATATGCCTTCGTCAAGATACGCTACAAGCTGCCCAACGAGGACGTCTCGAAGCTGATCACCACGCCGGTGACCTCTGCCAACGAGGTGGCTTCCTTCGACCAGGCGAGCACCGACCAGCGTTTCTCCGTCGCGGTGGCGGCCTTCGGCCAGAAGCTGCGCGACGAGGATGCGACCGCGAAGCTCGGCTACGACAAGATCATGGAGATTGCCACTGCCGCCCGAGGAGCCGACCCGTTTGGGTACAGGTCCGAGTTCCTTTCGCTTGTGCGCCTTGCCTCGGCGCTGGGCGGTAACCGGTAGTGGCGATGAAGGCCGGCTTCTTTCAGATGATGGGATCGTTCTGATAGCCGGCCCACGGGCGGGTGAGGCAGGCCGGCGAGGGATACTTTCCCTTGCCGGCCTTTTTTTCGGATCTGTTGATATTCAGGTGATGCCGGCCTGCAAACAGTGGCTTCCTGCGCTTCCGGTGCTCACGTACTTAAGTACGCCCCCTGCGCTTCCGGTGCTCACGTACTTAAGTACGCTCCGCTCCGGTTCTCGAAAGTCACTGTTTTCGGCTCGGCCTGACCTGAATCTCAACAGATCCTAGGGCAGCGCGCCGGATCGTTAAATTGCGCTGCATTTCCGGTACCGGATAGCAATTTCCTCTCGCTACACCGGTCATGTCTAAGGCTTGAGGGAGCCGGAATTGCAGATCAGAACCATCGCCAACTCGACTCCGCCGGCACGGGATGCTTCGGCGGTTTCATCAGCCCCGTCAGCCGAATCCAGACGCATCAGCGATGATGTCGCGCAGGCGCGTCACACCGCCATGTCGGCGCTGACCAATGACCGCTTCCGCGCCATGCTGGAGCAGATTACCGATCCGGGCGCATCGGGTGTGCTGGCGACAATGCGCGGCGACAATGTCGTCGATTTCAGGTCGGCGCAGTCGAGCTACGCCGACAACAGCGAATAGCCGCAAAAGAAATCGCGTCAGGCCCGGCCGCGCCGCCGCTCGCGGCGGGCTTCGCTGGTCTCGGCGGTGTTTGCCGTCGCCACCTTGTTGCGCATCGGACCGATGCGCTCGACGATCTTTTCGACCGTCGGACGATCCGCCTTGGTATGGGCGTCGAGCGCCTTGCGCATCGCGGCCAGATGCTGAAACGAGGTGCCGCAGCAGCCGCCGATGATTTTGGCTCCACCATCCACGGCGAGCCGGACATAGTCGGCCATCAATTCGGGCGTGCCGGAATAGTGGATTTCGGTGCCACGGAATTCGGGGATGCCGCAATTGCCCTTGACGATGACGGTCGCCTCCGGCTTCGCCTGCGTCATATCGAGCAGCGAAGCCAGGATGTCGGAGGCGCCGACGCCGCAATTGGCGCCAACGCCGAGCGGCGCCTGCGACAGGCCGTCGGCGACGCCGTGGATATCTTTCGGCGGCAGGCCCATCATGGTGCGGCCGGCGGTATCGAACGACCCGGTATAGGTGTAGGGCAGGCCGACGCGGATGGCGGCTTCGGCGGCGGCGCGGATCTCGTCGGGCGCCGACATGGTCTCGATCCAGGCGACTTCGGCGCCACCTTCCTTGAGGCCGTCGATCTGCTCGGCGAAGGCGTCGACCGCCTCGTCATAGGTCATGGCGCCAAGCGGCACCAGCAATTCGCCGGTCGGGCCGACCGAACCAGCAACGATCACTTTGCGGCCGGCCTTGTCGGCGACAGCGCGGGCGATCTCGGCGGCGCGTTTGTTCAGCGCATGGACGCGGTCCTGCGCATGATGCAGCTTCAGCCGGTGGCGGGTGCCGCCGAAGGAGTTGGTCAGGATGATGTCGGCGCCGGCGTCGACGAAATTCTGGTGCAGGCTGGTGATGGTGTCGGGCGCCGTTTCGTTCAGCAGTTCCGGCGCCTCGCCGGCCTCCAGCCCCATGGCGAACAGATTGGTGCCGGTAGCGCCATCGGCCAGCAGCACGCCCTTTTCAGCCAGCAGGGCTTCGATCGGATTGCTCGTCGTCATCGGATTGGCTTTCATGTCTTGTAATTCGAACATGCCCGGGAATTCGAACATGGAAATTCGAATAAGGATATAAAGAAGTCTTTATGTCTAGTCAATGAAATTGCGATGCTGAGCGCGTTCAGGCTGAGCCTGATGCGAACGACATGCCGGCCAGGTTGCGGGCGAAGGCGGCCGCTTCGTGCGGGTTGATGTCGGCGGCACGGATCAGATTGTCGAAATGCTGTGTCAGCGCCTGGACCGGCTGCGTGGCGTTCAGCACCACATACATGTCTCCCACATAGATGGCGGCGCGATAAGGACCGAAGATGGTGAGCGGGATGGAATAGCGCATGCGGCCGTCATAGAGGAACAGGCGGAAGGTCGGATAGAGGTCGTCGAGCAGCGTCGCCATATGGGCAAGTTGCTGCTGGCGGTCGGCTGCCGGGAAACGGTCCCACACCCCGAGGCCGCGGGCGAAGATCTCCAGCGTGTGGCGCGGCATGCAGACTTCCATGTCGGTTTCCGGACGCCGGTTGTATTCGATGCGGTATTGCGTCTCGCTGGCCTGCGCCAGGCGGCTCCTGTTGGTGATGTTGGCCTCGTAGTCGACGAGCGCGCGGGTGCGCAGGAGATCGGGAATGCCGGCCGGCACATAACGGATCTTGGTGCCAGCGGCTTCGGCGAACCATTTGGCGAGCAGCGTGCGGTCGAAGCCATCGGGCGCTTCCTCGATCTCAAGGCTCTCGCGGATTTCGCCGGTCACCCCTTCGTCCTGGCTCAAGCCCAGCAACCAGTCCAGCGACACCTTGAATTCGGCGGCTATGTTGAGCAGCGTTTCGGCTCGCGGCAGGCGTGTCGACGCGCCCGACATCAGCTGCGACAGCGCCGACCGATCGATGCCGACCGCTGACGCGAACGCCGACTGATTGAGATCCGAGCGTGTCAGGAGGAGCTTCAGACGCTCCCGAAAGATCGTCGACAGATCGCGCTTGTCCATGGCCTTGCTCCCGTCTTCCGGAGGAAAAATTTGCGCCGAAGCCCCTGCAGCAGGGCTCCCAGGCGTAAATGAATCCCTAAGATTGTTTACAATGTACAACATATGCAGTCAAAAATGCGCAATCGCAACATTTTGTGCACTTTGTCGCGTTGAGTGGAATCACTTCTCCTGACACAATGCTGTCAGGAACCATTTGGGGTTCCGGCGACTGAGGGACAGTGGTCGATAGCATGGCAAGCATACCAGGCAAGAGCATCCGTCGAAGCAGCAAACCGGCCATCGAATGGCCGACCGTGGTCCTCACTTTCTTCTGCTACGGCACATGGTTCGCCGCCGGCCTCTTCCTCTGGCCATCCTATCCCATCCTGGCCCTTATCGTCATGGCCGTTACATTGGCTCTGCAGTCCTCGATCATGCATGAGGTGCTTCATGGTCACCCGACCCGCAACGCTTTGGTCAATGAGGCCTTCGTCTTCCTGCCGATCGGTCTTGCGTGGCCGTTCCGCCGCTTCAAGACCATTCACCTGCGCCACCATGCGGACGAGCGCCTGACCGATCCGCTGGACGATCCCGAGAGCTATTACCAGGCGCTCTGGATGCACGAAGAAATGCCGCCGCTGATGAAATTCGTGCTGAAGGTCAACAACACCATGGCTGGTCGTCTGGTGCTCGGCCCGTGGCTGTCCTGCATCGGCTTCTTCATCGACGATGCCAAGCATGTGATTGCCGGCGACAAGGCGATCCGCAAGGCCTGGCTGCTGCATGCGATCGGCCTTGCCGTGGTGCTGCCGGTCGTGCAGTTCGGGTTCGGCATGCCGGTTTGGCTGTATGTGCTGGTGCCGGTGTGGCTCGGCCAGTCGCTGATCTCGATCCGCACCTATGCCGAGCATCAGTGGTCGGAGCATCCGGAAGGCCGCACGGTGATCGTCGAGCGCTCGCCGCTGTCGTTCCTGTTCCTCAACAACAATCTGCACTTCGTCCATCACAAGAGCCCGACGATCGCCTGGTACCGGCTGCCGAAGCTGTTTCGTGACCGGCGCGAGGAATGGCTGCGGATGAACAATGGCTATGCCTACCCGAACTATTTCGCGCTGCTCAAATCCTATGCCTTCAAGGCCAAGGAGCCGATCGTGCATCCGGTGCTGCGGCGTGCGCCCGAGCCAGGCAGGGCGTTCAAGCCGCGCGTCAGGGCGCGCAACATCAATGGACTTGGCACGGTGCCGGTCCCGGCCGAGCCACCCAAGGAATAGGATCCGCCGATAGGGTGGATGCCGTGTCGGCCAATTCTGATTGGGCGCCGCGTTTTTGCGAACTTTTTTCGAGGCATGTGGTTTGATATCGGCATGAGCGAATTGATTGCGGCGTTGCCGATGTACGACTGGCCCGAAGTGCGCGACGAGGTCGACGCGCAATGGGCGTCGTTGCGCGATGCTTTCCGGCCTAGGGGTATCGATGCGCCGCAATCCATCGTGCGGCGCAACGCTGACCTGCCCGCCGTGCCAGGCGGTATCCACGACGCCCAGGGGGGGCTGATCGCTCCGGATCCGGCGACCCTGCCGCCGGACGAGCTCGATTTCCACAAGCTCTGGCTGCATCCGGCGCTGCTGTTCGCGCAGACCTGTTGGGGGCCGATGGAACTCGGTTTGTCCCGGCATGTGCAGGTGGTCGGCCAGCCAAGCTATGACGCCTATGAGGGCGGACAGGGCGAGCTCTATTCGAGCGCGCTGGTGATGCGCTCGGGCGAGGGGCCGGAGGTTCGGTCACCCGCCGACGGCAAGGCCTTGCTGCCGCTCGATCTCATCCGAGGCAAGCGCTTCACCTTCAACAGCCTCGATTCCATGTCGGGCATCATCGCGCTGACGCGCGACCTGGAAGCGGTCGGCGAAAACCTGGACATCTTTTCATCGCGTGGCGAAAGCGGCGGCCATCGCGACTCGATCGTGGCGGTCGCCGAAGGCATGGCGGATGTCGCCGCGCTCGATTGCGAAAGCTGGGCGCTGGCACAACGCTTCGAGCCGGCGGCGCGCAAGGTCGTGATCGTCGGCTGGACAGCACGGCGCAAAGGTCTGCCGTTCATCACCGCGAAAACGACGCCGGAAAAGACCGTGCGCGCGATGCGCGAGGCGCTTGGCGGCCTAGCCGAGCAGCCGCTGATCCAACGGGTAGGTTGAAAGTTTTTCGTTGCCGGTCTCGGTGATCAGGATCTGCTCCTCGATCTTGACGCCTTCGCCGCCGCCGAGCCGGCCGATATAGCTCTCCACGCACAGCACCATGCCTGGTTCCAGCACACCGTCGGGCGTATCGGATGTCCAGTCGCTGGCATGCGGCAAGGTCGGGTATTCGTCGGCAAGTCCGACGCCGTGGTAGAGAACGCCGTAGCGGGTCGGGAAGCAGTCTCCTGGCGGCACTGCTGAGCGTTCGACAAGGTCGCGGAAGGAGATGCCGGGCTGCATCAGTGCCGTGTTGTGTTCGATCTGATCGGCGGCGATGCGGAACAGGTCGCGCTGTTTGTTGGTCGGCTTTATATCGCCGCAGAGCCAGGTGCGTGAGAGATCGGCGCAGAAGCCGTAGGGGCCGATCAGGTCGGTGTCGAAGGCGACAAGATCGCCTGATACAATGATCCGCGACGAGCATTCCTGGAACCACGGATTGGTGCGCGGTCCCGATGTCAGCAGCCGCGTTTCGATCCATTCGCCGCCGCGCGCGATGTTGCCGCGATGCAGTTCGGCCCACAATTCGTTCTCGGAGATGCCGGGCTTCAACGCCTGTTCCATCTCGCCCATTGCCGCCTCGCAGGCGACAATGGCGCGGCGCATGGCAAGGATTTCGTCCGGTGATTTGATCAGCCGGGCATTTTCCATCACGGCTTCGCCATTGCCGAGGGAGATACCAAGGCGGTGGAGCTCTTCGACGCCTTCCGGATTGATGTGGTCGACGGCGATGCGGTTGTTGCCGCCGCCGTGCTCCCTGACCAGATCGGCGATGGCGGCGGCCCAGCGGCGGACTTTCTGCTCGGTCAGTTCGCCGCCATAGAGATACATCCATGAAATGGCGGGGCGGACTTCATCGACGACACCGGAGTGGTCGGAAAGATGCTCGCAGGAAAAGTAGTCGAACAGAACCACCGGCCCGTCGGTGGCGACGAAGCAATGCCGCGTCGGATTGTGCGCCACCCAGAGCTGCATGTTGGTGCTGTCGGTCGCATAGCGGATATTGACCGGGTCGTAGAGCAGGGCGCCGGCATAGCCGCGGCGCTTCAGCTCGGCGCGAATGCGGTCGAGCCGATATTGCCGCATGGCGGGCAGGTCGGGAGCGGCAATGTCTGCCGCGGCCCATTCCGCTTCAGCCACCGCGCCATAACCCAGCACATGCTGGTTGAGCCCAGCGGCCTTCTGTCGTGAGGCGTCGCGCAGCGCCTCGATCGAGCCTGATACAAAAGGCATGATCTTGCGGTGGCGGCCGAAGCTTCCCTTTGGCGCCGCGCTGTCCATGGCGAAACCTCAGCTCCGCATCTTCTCGCCACTCGGGTCGAAGGGCGCCTCGACATTGATGCGGGCCGGACGCCGGTGACCGAGGATCTCGATCTCGAACAGGCCGGCACTTTCATCCTCGGCGAGTGCCGCCGGCACATAGCCTTGCGCCATCGATTTCTGCACGTAATGCGCATAGCCGCCCGACGTCACCCAGCCGACCACGCGCCAGTCGCCGTCGACGATGCCGCGCACGGCGGACGCGCCTTCGGCGGCCTTTGAACCGCGTATTTCCTTGCCTGAAGTGTCGAAGCGCGGCGCGCCGTAGCCATGCGGCTTCTCGACGGTGCCGTAATCCTTGCTGACCTTGGCCCAGATCGGCTCGTCGCCCATCACGTCGGCATCGGCCGCGTCGACGATGAAGGAGACGCGGCGCAGTTTTGGACCTTCCGCCTGTTCCTTGGCGGCGGCGTCGCGGCCGATGAAGTCGTTCTTCTCTAGCTTGATGAAACGGTCCATCGAACCTTCGAACGGGCCGTAGATCGGCCGCAGCTCGCGGAACCAGGTCGGGAAGTTCTTTTCCAGGCGCATGGACAGCAAGGCGCGCATGCCGAAATCGACCAGGCCGAATTCCTCGCCCGCTTCCTTGATCGCCTTATAGACCAGGCGCTCGTAGGCCGGCGCCATCCAGATTTCATAGCCGAGGTCGCCGGTGTAGGTGATGCGGTTGACCAGGCACGGTGCGCCGCCGACCGCCATTTCGCGGAAATCCATGAAGCGGAACGCCTTGGTCGAAATGTCGACATCGACCAGCTTCTGCAGGAGGTCACGCGACTTCGGCCCGGCAATCGACAGGCCGACCAGCGTCTGGTCGAAGCGATGGATGCGCACCGAACCATCCTTCGGCAGATGCTTTTCGAACCAGCGCATGTGGTACTTCTGCGCGGCCGACGACCCCCAGATCATGAAGCGGTCTTCACCGGCCTTGGCGATGGTGAAGTCGCCGATCAGCTTGCCGAATTCGTTGATCATCGGCGTCAGCACGATGCGGCCGGTCTTCGGCATGCGGTTGGTCATCAGCCGGTTGAGGAACTCTTCCGCACCCGGCCCCGATACTTCGTATTTGGCGAAGTTGGCGATTTCGGTGACGCCGACCCTTTCACGGGTGGCGCGCACTTCCTCGCCGATCGGCCCAAAATCGTTGGAGCGGTGGAAGGAGACGATGTCCTTCGGCTCCTTGCCCTTAGGCGCGAACCAGAGCGGGGTTTCGAGGCCCCACGAGTCGCCCATGACGGCGTTGTTGGTGAGCATGGTGTCGTAGAGCGGCGTCGTCTGGGCCGGGCGGGCGGCCGGCAGTTCCTCGTTGGGGAAGCGGATCGAGAAGCGGCGCGAATAGTTTTCGCGAACCTTGGCATTGGTGTAGCGCAGGCCGGCCCACTCGCCGAAGCGGGCGACATCCATGCCCCAGACGTCGAAGCCCGGATCGCCATGGACCATCCAATTGGAGAGAGCGAGGCCGACGCCGCCGCCCTGGCTGAAGCCGGCCATAACGGCGCAGGCGCACCAGAAATTGGTCAGGCCCTGCACCGGGCCGACCAGCGGGTTTCCGTCGAGCGCGAAGGTGAAGGGGCCGTTGATGATCTGCTTGATGCCGGCCTTTTCGATACCGGGGAAATGCTTGAAGCCGATTTCGAGCGACGGCGCGATGCGGTCGAGATCGGGCGGCAGCAGTTCATGGCCGAAATCCCACGGTGTGTTGACCGGCGACCACGGCTTGCAGGCCTTCTCGTAAGTGCCGAGCAGGATGCCGTTGCGTTCCTGGCGGGTGTAGATCTCGCCCTTGAAGTCAAGCACTCCGATCATTTCGCGGCCGGTCGACTTGTTGAATTCCTCGACCTCCGGCATCGGCTCGGTCAGGAGATACATGTGCTCCATGGCCAGCACCGGCAGCTCGACGCCGACCATGCGGCCGATCTCGCGCGCCCACAGGCCACCGCAGTTGACGACATGTTCAGCGTGAACCGTGCCCTGTTCGGTGACGACGTTCCAGGTGCCGTCCGGCTGCTGCGTCAGGTCGACGACGCGGTTGCGCAGCACGATCTCGGCGCCGAGTTTCTTGGCCGCCTTGGAGTAGGCGATGGTGGTGCCGGAGGGGTCGAGATGGCCTTCGACCGGATCCCACATCGCGCCGATGAAATTGGTCTCGTCCATCAGCGGGAACATCGCCTTGGCCTCGGACGGCGTGATCAGCTCGGTGTCCATGCCGAGATAGCGGCCCTTGGCGTGGGCCAGCCGCAGGAAATCCATGCGCTCGGGCGTATCAGCCATCATCACGCCGCCGGTCAGGTGCAGCGAGCAGGATTGGCCCGAAATCTCCTCGATCTCCTTGTAGAGCTGGACGGTGTAGGCCTGGAGCTTGGCGACGTTCGGATCGCCGTTCAGCGTATGAAAGCCGCCCGCCGCGTGCCAGGACGAGCCCGAGGTCAGCTCGGACCGCTCGATCAGCATGATGTCGGTCCAGCCGGCCTTGGCCAGGTGATAGAGCACGGAGCAGCCGACGACACCACCGCCGATGACAACCGCTTTTACATGAGATTTCATGAAGATAGGTCCGTTTTTGAAGAGATTGAATCGAATGAGTGGGGCGTGAAAACAAGGCGGAGGTCGGATGCAGCCGTGTTTTCGGCGAGCCTTCCATCAAGCGCGGCAAGGATGGTTTCACAGACGGAAGTACGTTGTTTCAGGACATCATGGTTCCAGACACGCAGGATCGAATAGCCTTGGGGGCGCATGAAATCGTCGCGGCGACGGTCATAGGGGCTGTCGGCGTGTCGGTGGCCGTCGACCTCAACGACAAGCCATTTTTCGCGGCAGGCGAAGTCTGCAAAGAAGGGGCCGATGGAAAACTGACGGGTAAAGCGATGGCCGCCAAGCTTGCGCGCCTTCAGCTCAAGCCAAAGCAATGCTTCCGCCTGATTGCCGGCTTGCCGGAGTTTTCGTGCTCGCGGGGTCGTGCCTGCTTTTCGGCGGCTGCGCGTTGCGTGACCGGCTTCCCCCACTCCGTCGCCGCTTCGCGGCGCCACCTCTCCCCACTCCGGAGGGAGAGGAAGGGAGCCAGCCGGCATAAGCTCGCGCCTTTCCTCTCCCCCGTCGATCGGGGGAGAGGTGTCGAGCGAAGCTCGACGGAGTGGGGGTCGACCGTTCATCAGCAATATAGATCAAAAATCGGTCGGTGCGCCGCCTTCGGCGGTGCGCTTCTGGACGAAGGCGTTGAGTTCCTCGCGGATCGCCGGGTCCATGTAAGGCTCCTCATAGGACGCCAGCCGCTCCTTCCAGACCTTGTTGGCCTTTTCCAGCGCTGTCGGCGAGCCGGCTTCGGCCCAGGTCTCGAAATTGCGCCAGTCGGACAGGATGGGCGAATAGAAGGCGGTCTTGTAACGATCCTGCGTGTGCTGGGTGCCGAAGAAGTGGCCGCCGGGGCCTACCGACTGGATGGCGTCGAAGCCGAGCGCCTCTTCGGAGAGGTCGAGCGGGGTCAGGAATTCTGCCACCATCTGCAACAGGTCGATGTCCAGAATGGTCTTCTCGTAGGAGCAGCGCAGGCCACCTTCCAGCCAGCCTGCGGCGTGCATCATCAGATTGCCGCCGCCCTGGATGGCACCCCACAGCGAGAACACGCTTTCATAGGCTGCCTGCGCGTCGACCGTGTTGGCCGCGCAGGTGTTGGAGGTGCGGTAGGGAATGTTGTAGCGGCGGGCAAGCTGGCCACCGACGAGTTGCGCCTTCATGTATTCGGGCGTGCCGAATGCCGGTGACCCGGATTTCATGTCGACATTGGAAGTGAAGCCGCCATAGCCGACCGGCGCGCCCTTGCGCACCATCTGGGCGAAAGCAATGCCCGACAGCGCCTCGGCGTTCTGCTGCACCAGCGCGCCGGCAATGGTGACGGGCGCCATGGCGCCCGACAGGGTGAAGGGCGTGACGATGACGACCTGGCCCTTGCTCGACATCTGGATGATGCCTTCCATCATCGGCACGTCGAGCTTGAGCGGTGAATTGGTGTTGATGATGGTGAAGACGGACGGCTCCGCGAGCAGTTGCTCGTGGCTGATGCCGCGCGCGATGCGGGTGATCTCGATGCCGTCGACATTGCGCTCCTTGCCGAGCGAATAGATGTGGAACACCTTGTCGGTCAGCGTTGCGAGGTCGCGGATGCATTCGAGGTGGCGGACCGACGGGTGGATATCGGTCGGCTCGACCGGATAGCCGCCCGTGCAGTTCAGGATGTTGTGCATCTGGGCCAGCCGCAGGAAATTGCGATAATCCTGCTGGTTGCCCGGTCGGCGGCCACGATCGATGTCGGAGCAATTGGGTGCCGAGGCCATCATCGAAATGATGAGATTGTCGCCGCCGAAGCGCAAATTGTGCGCGGGATTGCGGGCATGAATGGTGAATTCGGACGGGCAGTTCGACACCAGATCGAGGATCATGTCGCTGTCGAAGCGCACCCGCTCAGAGCCCTCGCGGACATCGGCGCCATGCGCCTTCATGATGCGGCGGGCTTCGTCGTGCAGCACATCGACACCGATTTCCCTGAGCACGCGCAGGGAGGCGAGGTGGATCGATTCGAGTTCGTCCTCGGAAACCAGCTTGGTCGGCGTCAGTGGATTTTTCAGTTGGCGGAAAGCTGGCTGCTCGAAGGCGGCCGAGCCTCCGGCGCGCTTGCCGGCGCGACCGCCACGGCGGGCACGGTCGGGTGCCAAAGCCGGCTCTGAGGGTTGTAGGGCGGCGGTCATGATGGTCCTCGTAGGATGCGATAACGGGCGGCATAATGGACCGGCGCCCGTCCGGCCATTGCGGAGGCGGCGACCACTAGGGCGAGGGAAGCGACATGCCCGGACGGCAACCGCGCTGCCGCGACATTCGCCTGATCATTCATCCCTTGGCGCAAGCGGATTTTCCTCGGCGGCCCTTTCTTTCCCTGGATCGAGCCAGTAGCTGGTGAGCCTGTCGCCGGGGAGGTCAGCCGGCGCCTCACATGGAATGACAGCATGGTCGCAACCGGCTCGAGCGAAGGCGAAGCGGGAACGCAGTGGGCAGCGCTCGCCGGCGTCACCGCCGCGCTGGCCATGTTCGGAGCGGCGCAAGGGCTGAGTTCGCCGCTGTTCACGCTGCTGATGCAGAAGCAAGGCATGTCGCCAGGCCTGATCGGCCTGTCGGCGGCGATGATGCCGCTCGGGCTGATCCTGTCGGCTTCCTTCGTGCCGGCGGCGGTTCGGCTGGTCGGTGCGCGAAACCTGGCAGTCGGATGCTCGCTGATCGGAGCGCTGTGCTTCCTGGGCATCGGCTATCTGCAGAACTGGTTGGCCTGGTACGTCATCCGCTTCATCATCGGGGTGGTCATCAATCCGCTCTACATCCTTGGCGAGGTGTGGGCGCTGTCGCTGGCGCCGCCGTCGCGACGCGGGCGCGTCATGGGCGTGTTCAACACGCTGATGGGAGCCGGCTATTCGGCGGGTCCGTTCACCCTGACCTTTGTCGGCATAGAGGGATGGGGGCCTTTCAGCGTCGGCATTGGCGGCTTTGTACTTTGCGCGGTCATCCTGCGTCTCGTCTCCTCGAAGCTTGCCGGCTTTGAGGATGACGGCCAGCCGGCAGGAAGTTTTGTGGGTTTTGCCCGGCTGGCGCCGGCGCTGCTTCTGGCCGTGCTGGTCTCGGCTGCCGTCCAGCAGAGCACCTATGCGCTGGTCCCGGTCTTCGGCGCCGGCTATGGCCTGCCCGAGGCCGTGCTGGCTGCTTTGGTGATGGCGCTGTCGCTTGGCAACATCCTTTTGCAGATACCGCTTGGCCTGCTCGCCGAACGCTTCGGCGGCCGGCCGATGATCCTGGCCTGTGCGGTGGCGACGACCACTTGCGCTGTCCTGCTGCCGCTGCTGATCACCACACCGCTGATCTGGGGCGTGCTTCTGGTAATGGGCGCGGTCGGCTACGGCGTCTATACGATGGCGCTCGTCGAACTCGGCAGCCGCTTCGGGGGCTCGCTGCTGGTCACCGGCAATGCGGCTTTCGCCTTGCTGTGGGGCGTCGGCGGCATCGTCGGTCCGCCGGGCGCGGGCCTGCTGATGCAAGCGATCGGACCACTGGGATTGCCGACCGTAATCATTGGCCTCGACGCTTTGCTGGTCGCCTTCGCGCTCTATAGATCGGCCCGCCGCGGAGGCTCCTGACAAGGTTTGGCTGGAGCCGCGCGTCGGTTCGGGCCGCAGGGCTTACCGCCATCGGGCCGAACCGCTAAGTCTGCAACCGCGACGGCACTGGGGATCATGGACTTGGTGGACACCAAAAGCGACGAGAGGATGCAGTGGGCGGCGATCACCGGTGTGATCGCGACCGTGTCCGTGTTCGCCATCGCGCAGGGCCTGTCCTATCCGCTTTTGAGCTTCATCCTGCAGCGCCAGGGCGTCTCGCCAGCGATGATCGGCCTGTCGGCGGCAATGACCCCTGTCGGCTTCATCCTGTCATCGCCGCTGATACCTGGCCTGGCGCGCCGGTTCGGGGCAGGGCGCACGGCGCTCACCTGCGCCGCATTCTCGGCTATCGTGCTGGCGTTGATCGGCTGGACGCAGAACGTCTATCTCTGGTTTCCGCTGCGCTTCCTGATCGGCGTGGTGACCAACCCGCTCTATGTGCTCAGTGAAATCTGGGTGATCGCGCTGGCACCGCCGGCCCGGCGCGGCCGCATCATGGGTCTCTATTCGACGATCATTTCCGCCGGCTTCGCGACCGGGCCGCTTTGCCTGCTTGCCGTCGGCACGGAAGGCTGGCCGCCATTCCTTGTCGGGATTGGCGCCTTCGTGCTGTGCGGCTTTTGCCTGGCGTCGGTTCTGCCGCAGCTGCCCAGGGTGGACGAGGCCGGGCATCGGGTTTCGGTGATGGGTTTCATGCCGCTTGCCTGGCTGCTTCTGTCGGCGGTGGTCGTGGCCGCCGGCTTCGAGCAGGCGGCGCTGGCGCTGCTGCCTGTCTATGGCACGCATCATGGCATCGCGGAGGCGCGCATGTCGGCGCTGCTGGCGGTCATGATTGCCGGCAACATTGCCATGCAGGTGCCGCTTGGCCTGCTGGCCGAGCGGCTGACGGCCCGCCTGGTACGTTTCCTCTGCGTCTTGCTGACGCTGGGCGGCTGTGTGCTGCTGCCGCTGCTGATCGAAACCCCGCTGATATGGCCCTGCGTCTTCGTCTGGGGCGCGGTGTCCTACGGCATCTACACGATGTCGATCATCGAGCTCGGCGAGCGCTTTACCGGCTCGGCGCTGGTTGCCGGCAATGCGGCATTCTCGCTGATGTGGGGCGTCGGCGGCATTCTGGTCCCGCCGCTTACCGGTGGCATGATGGATGTGCTTGGCGCGGGTGGCCTGCCGGCCACGCTTGGCGCGATCTGCGCCACGCTGGCGCTGGCGACGCTTATTCGAAGACGGGTTGTGTAGCATCGGGGTATCGGGATGCTCAAATCCCTGGTCCCGGTTTGCTCGCCAGCCTGAAAATGGCCCAGAGGTCACAGTCGGCATGGCGTTCTTCGGGATGCATCCTGCGCGGCGAATCCCGAATCTCCACGGCTCGATCGAAGTCATCAATCAGCCCGACCCTGGACAGCTCTGCATTTGCAAACACGTCTGGGAAGCCACCGCAATTGGTCAAAGCGCTGACGCCGACAGCCTGATCCATCAGGTCATAGCCCATGAAGGTGAACCCGTCCCAACCAAGCGATCGTACGTCTGCCGGAGGCCTTCGGATGACGCCAAGGATGTTGAAGTTGGCGGGATCGCCCAATTCCGAGAGCAGGAAGTCCAGGTCGACAAAGAAATCGAGCATGTTGTCTTCGTTGACGATGTGAGGCCAGTAGTTGTCCTTGATCTGCGGGAGCGCAACCGGGCAAAGCATTCCGTCGAGCGTAACGACTTCGGTCAACTGGGTGAGGCCCGACCACTCGATGTATTCCCTCCACCCGCTTCCGTGGAATGGGCTGAACTTCTCGGTTGCGATGTGAAGATGTTGCATGCCGGCTGCCTGCTCTGAACAGCTGTCGCGTCCGCGAACCGTTTTACGTGTTCCCGTTGAATGTCGGTAGCGTCATGCCGATGTTTGTGGCACCGAGCCTGATGAATTTTTCGGAGACCCGCATGACCAATTCGATCGCACAAAGGCAGCCAGGGCCAGTTGACGAGACGCAAGATCCCTTTCTCTGGCTGGAGGACAGGACCAGCAAACAATCGCTCGACTGGGTTCACCAGCAGAATGAGGTGACGGTGGCGCAATTGCAGGGCGATCCGTCCTATCAGGCGTCGTTCCAGACGGCACTCGACCTGATGACGGCCGAGGACAATATCGCGGTCGGCGCGGCAATCGCGGGCCATGTCTACAATTTCTGGCAGGACAAGACCAATGCGCTCGGCCTGTGGCGGCGCACGACAGTCGCTTCCTACAAGACCGACAAGCCCGAATGGGAAACGATCATCGACTTCGACCAACTGGCGGCGAAGGAGGGGATAAAGTGGGTGTTCGGCGGCGCTGTCAGACTCTACCCCGATTTCAACCGCTGCCTGGTCTCGATGTCGCCCGATGGCGGTGATGCCAGTGCAATGCGCGAGTTCGACATCGCGGCCAAGTCCTTCGTCGAAGGCGGTTTTCAGGCGTCGGCCTCGAAATCGGGCTTCGGCTGGCTGGATGAGGACACGGTCATCGTCTCGGCCGCGTTCGAAGAGGCCGACAAGACAGAGTCCGGATATCCGCGCGTGGTCAAGCTCTGGAAGCGCGGCACCAGGCTGGAAGAGGCAACCCCGATCTTCGAGGGAAAGACCGAGGATCTCGCCGTTGGCGCCGGCGTCGAGTTCGACGGCGAGAAGCGCCATCTGTTTCTGGCGCGGACACTCAACTTCTTCGCATCGCACAGTTTCCTGCGCCTCCCTTCGGGCGAGAACCGCCGCATCCCGCTGCCCGACGACGTTACCGACACCGCGCTCTTCAGGGATCAGCTGGTGTTCGGGGTGCGCACTCCGTGGACGGCGCCGGACGGCACCGCATGCCAGCCGGACGGGCTTTATTCGCTCGACTTCGCGTATTGGATCGAAACTGGCGGTTTTGGCGCCATCGAGACCTTGCTGGCGCCGGCGCATCGCGTCTCGATTGCCGGGCTCGCCAGAACGCAGGACCGCCTGTTCATCAACCTGATGGACAATGTCCGCGGCAAAGTTATCGTCTGCGAGCGCAAGGATGGCGCCTGGTCGCTGAAGCCTGTCGCGCTGCCTGAAAACGGCACTGTCGGCATCAGCCATGCAGAGCATTTCGGCTCCACCGTGTCCTTTTCCTTCACCGATTTCCTCACGCCAAGCTCGATCATCTGGTCCGATGACGATGGCGAGACGCTGGCCACCGTGAAGTCGCAGCCGGCCCGCTTCGATGCCTCGCCGCTGATCTCGGAACAGTTCGAGGCACGATCGAAGGACGGCACGATGATCCCTTACTTCGTCGTCAGGCGGCGGGACCAGAACGGGCCGGTGCCGACGCTGCTCTATGGCTATGGCGGCTTCGAAGTGCCGCTCTTGCCTGGCTATGCCGGCGTGCGCGGCAGGCTGTGGCTGGAGAAAGGCAATGCCTATGTGCAGGCCTGCATTCGCGGTGGTGGCGAATTCGGACCTGGCTGGCACCAGGCGGCGCTGAAAGGCAAGCGCCAGAACGGCTTCGACGACTTTGCCGCGGTGGCCGAGGATGTCGTCAGGCGCGGTATTGCGACAGCCCAATCGCTCGGCATTCAGGGCGGCTCCAACGGCGGCCTGCTGACCGGCGCTTCCCTGACACAGCATCCCGAGCTTTTCGGCGCCGTCATCATCGAGGTGCCGCTGCTCGACATGCTGCGCTACACCGAATTGCCGCCGGGCGCTTCGTGGATGGCCGAATATGGCGATCCGTCAAAGCCGGAAGATGCCCAGTGGCTTTCGGCCTATTCGCCCTATCAACATGTCAAGGCGGATGCCGCCTATCCGCCGGTACTCTTGACCACCTCGACCGCCGACGACCGGGTCCACCCCGGCCACGCGCGCAAGATGGCGGCCCGCCTGCTGGAGGCCGGACATGGCAAAACGCTGTTCTTCGAGGAGACCGAAGGCGGACATGGCGGGCGCGGCGACCGCCGGCCGCAGGCGGCGCAGACGGCGATGAAGTATGTGTTTCTGCAGCGGGCGCTGAGCGGCGAAGCCTGATCTCATTCCAGCACCACTTGAGCAAAGGGTGGTTCACCTCGACCGCCCTTTGCTCTAAGGTACCTTCATGGCTCTCGCTAGACTATCAGCTCGTGCGTTTCGGGTCGCGGTGACACCGTCATCGCGCACGCTGCGCGCCGAGCTTTTGCGGCTGTGCGCCCGTATCGGTTATTCGCCACCTGCCGTCCTCTGACGAATTCGCCCCGGCGCCGCCGGAATGATTTCAGAGGAAAGATCAAATCAATGACCTATCAGAACTATTCGCTGAAGCAGCTTCAGCAGATCGACGCCGCGCATCACTTGCATCCCTTCACCGACCATAAGGAGTTGCGCGAGGCTGGCGCGCGCGTCATCACTCACGCCAATGGCCCGTTCATCTACGATTCCGAAGGGACGGAACTGCTGGATGGGATGGCCGGCCTGTGGTGCGTCAATATCGGCTACGGCCGTGACGAACTGGCCGAGGCTGCCTATGCCCAGATGAAGGAACTGCCTTACTACAATTCCTTCTTCAAATGCTCGACGCCGACGCCGGTGCTGTTGTCGAAGAAGCTGGCCGAGATCGCACCGAAAAACGTCAACCAGGTGTTTTATGGCTCGTCCGGTTCAGAGGCCAACGACACCGCCTTGCGGCTTGTGCGCCACTATTGGGTGCTGGAAGGCAAGCCGGAGAAGAACCGCGTCATCTCGCGCAAGATGGCCTATCACGGCTCGACCATCGCCGGCACCTCGCTCGGCGGCATGGATGCCATGCACAAGCAGCTCAACGGCGCGGTGCCCAACATCGTCCATGTGATGATGCCCTATGCCTATGAGCTGGCTCTGCCTGGCGAAAGCGACCATGATTTCGGCCTGCGCGCGGCCAAATCGGTCGAGGATGCCATCCTGGAGGCCGGCGCCGAGAAGGTCGCGGCGTTCATCGGCGAGCCGGTGATGGGCGCGGGCGGCGTCAAGATCCCGCCGGCAAGCTACTGGCCCGAAGTGCAGCGCATCTGCCGCAAATACGATGTGCTGTTGATGCTGGACGAGGTCATCACCGGCTATGGCCGCACAGGCGAGTGGTTCGCGGCCCAGACCTTCGGCATCGAACCGGACACCATCACCACGGCCAAGGCGCTGACGTCGGGCTATCAGCCGCTCTCGGCGCTGCTGGTGGGCGATCGCATTGCGTCGGCGCTGGTCGAGAAGGGCGGCGAGTTCAACCATGGCTACACCTATTCGGGGCACCCCGTTGCCTGCGCCGTGGCGCTGAAGAACCTCGAGATCATCGAGAGGGAAGGCCTGGTCGACCGCGTCAGGAACGACACCGGACCCTATTTCGCCAAGGCGCTGCAGGAGCGCATCGCCGGGCATGATCTGGTCGGCGAGGTGCGTTCCATCGGCCTGATGGGCGCGATCGAGATCGTCAAGGACAAGGCGACGAAGGAGCGCTTCCTGCCGTCGGGAAGTGCTGCGGTTGTTGTGCGCGACCACGCGATCGCCAACGGCATGATGCTGCGCGCCACCGGCGACACGATGATCCTGTCGCCGCCGCTGATCTGGACCCGCGACACCATCGACATGGCCTGCGAGCGCATCGGCAAGGCGCTCGACCTGGCGCAGGCCGACCTGCGCAAGCGCTAAGAAACGAGGCAGGCGCCCACCAATCGGACGCCTGCCTCAAAATATCGTCGCGGTCGGAACGAATATTGCTACCGCGCGTAGTTGATGGCGCAGCGCAGCGGCTGCCCTATGGGGATTGTGTTCATGAGCAGGACTGGCAGGAGCCGGCGCCGCCGAGAAGCGGTCACGATCGGCAGCGATCTCATGCTGGCGCCGATGGTGGCGATGATGCGCCTGCCTCTCATGGCAATGGACGCCGGAAGCGGCCAGCCGTGGGGAACCGAAACCGCGCGGGCCGTCAACGAGAAGACGGTTGCACTGGCTGAAGGTGTCTTCGCGGCGCAGATGTCCCTGCTGCAATCGGCGACCCGTTTCTGGCCCGAAATCCTTTCCGGCCTTACCCCGTCGCTGCTCAATGGCATTGCGGCGGAACGATCAATCAGCGCCGCGCTGAAGCCCGCCAGCCGAGCGGTGAAGGCGAATTTTCGCCGGCTTTCCACAAAGACCTGATCCACAGTGTCTGCTCAGGCGCATGGGGGTGCGCGGAACTTTGATTTTGCGCATCGTCCAGATCATGGGCTAGAACCAGCCGGTGCAGTTACAGTGGGGGATGCAATGGCCGGACAACCGCTCAACCAGCCGGCTGAAATTCCAGCCGAGCTTGATCGCTGGAACTGGGGCGCCTTCTTCCTCAACTGGATTTGGGGCATCGGCAACAGCACTTTCATCGCGCTGCTGGCGCTGATCCCCGTCGTCAACCTCATCATGATCTTCGTGCTCGGCGCGCGCGGCAGCCGCTGGGCCTGGCGGAACCGCGCCTGGCGCGATGCGGAGCAATTCCGCAAGACGCAGCGCAACTGGGCGATCGCCGGCCTTGCCGTCTGGGTGGTCAGTATCGGCGGCTGTGCGACGATGGTCGGCAGCATCCCTTTCGTGCTCAAGGGCAGCGACGCCTACCGGATGACCATGGACGCCGTCCGTGCCGACACCCGGGTGAAGGCCACGATCGGCGACG
Organism: Mesorhizobium sp. M8A.F.Ca.ET.218.01.1.1; assembly: GCF_004791165.1. Lineage (GTDB taxonomy): Bacteria > Pseudomonadota > Alphaproteobacteria > Rhizobiales > Rhizobiaceae > Mesorhizobium. The sequence goes on from NZ_SRUZ01000008.1 coordinate 249,230, forward strand.
ATGTGGCCGATAATTTCTGGGTCGGCGGTAATCTCAATGTCAATGCGAATGGCGCCGGCGACGCCCAGTTCAGTATTCCCGTCCACGGCGCCAAGGGCAAGGGCACCGTGTTTTCGCATCTCGTTCGCAATGCAGGCACATGGAGCACGCGCCTGCTCGTGGTCCGCGTCGACGGCGTCGATGCACCGATCGTGCTGACCAATGAAGATCACGTGCCGATCCCGGGTGCGGCGATCGGAATATAGATGATCGTGGATAGGAAAGGGGCCTGAAATGCAAAAACCGCGCCCCATCGGGAACGCGGCTTTGCCAGATACGCATGGCGTTTCGCTACGAAGACACTTGCGAAACTTACGGGCTCCGGTACGCGAGACCTGATCCGGAGCGCCGGGCGGATGCGATATGTCCGCCTCGCAATCCGTTTTATAGGGACATCGTTACCGCAGAGTTATCGAGAGCTTAAGCAAATCTAAATTTGCGGGTCTTTCTCCGCAAAGACCCGGGAAAAGTCTATCGAATCCGCTGTTTAGGCCGGGTTGCCGCGCAGAAAATTAATTATGCCGGAAAAATCGGCGCCGCCATGGCCCTGGGCGTTGAACAGCGCATAGAGCTGCGCCGCCTCGGCGCCGAGCGGTGTCACGGCGCCCGCGCCAAGCGCTGCTTCCTGGGACAATTTCAGGTCTTTCAGCATGAGAGCCGCGGCAAATCCCGGCTTGTAATCCCTGTTGGCGGGCGAAGTGGGCACCGGGCCGGGCACCGGGCAATAGGTGGTCAGAGACCAGCATTGGCCCGACGAGGTCGAGGCGACGTCGAACAGCGCCTGATGCGACAGGCCGAGTTTCTCCGCCAGCACGAAGGCCTCGGCAACGCCGATCATCGAAATGCCGAGGATCATGTTGTTGCAGATCTTGGCGGCCTGGCCGGCGCCGTCACCGCCGCAATGGACGATGCGCCCGGCCATCGGCTTCAGGATCGGCTCGGCGGCGGCGAAGGCATCGTCGGAACCGCCGGCCATGAAGGTCAACGTGCCGGCTGTCGCCCCGCCGGTGCCACCGGAGACCGGCGCATCGATCGACAGCAGGCCGTGTTTGGCGGCGATTGCATGCGCCTTGCGCGCCGATTCCACGTCGATGGTCGAGGAATCGATGAACAAGGCATTTTTCTTCGCCTTGGGGGCGATATCCTCATAGACCGACAGCACGTGCTTGCCGGCAGGCAGCATGGTGATGACGACATCGGCATCCTTCACGGCGGCAACGGCGTTGGCCATGATTGTGATGCCATGCTCGCGCGCGATCGTCAGGTTCTCTGTCATCAGGTCGAAGCCGTGCACCGCATGCCCCGCCTTGACGAGATTGGCGGCCATCGGATTGCCCATGTTACCGAGGCCGATGAAGGCGATCGTCGTCATTGTCTCACTCCCGGAGTTTGCTGGCTTCAGCGTCCTATCAGCGCCCGCGCGATGATGACGCGCATGATCTCGTTGGTGCCTTCCAGAATCTGGTGGACGCGCAGGTCGCGGACCAGCTTCTCGATGCCGTAATCATGCAGATAGCCATAGCCGCCGAGCAGTTGCAGCGCATCGTTGGCGACGTTGAAGCCGGTGTCGGTGACGAAGCGCTTTGCCATCGCCGACCATTTACCGGCGTCCGGAGCCTTGCGGTCGAGCTTCGAGGCCGCCGCATAGAGGAAGATGCGCGCTGCCTGCAATTCGGTCTCCATGTCGGCCAGCCTGAACTGCAGCGCCTGGAACTGGTTGATCTTCGAGCCGAAGGCCTTGCGCTCAGCCGTGTAGGCCAGCGCCTTGTCGAGCGCCGACTGCGCGCCGCCCAGCGAACAGGCGGCGATGTTCAGCCGGCCGCCGTCGAGCCCGGCCATGGCGATGCCGAAACCGGCGCCTTCGCCCGACAGGAGGTTCTCGGCCGGCACCTTGCAGTCCTCGAAGATGACCTGGCGGGTCGACTGCATGTGCCAGCCCATCTTGTGCTCGTTGGCCCCGAAGGACAGGCCTGGCGCATCCTTGGGCACGACGATGGTGGAGATGCCTTTCGGGCCATCGGCGCCGGTGCGCACCATGACGGCATAGACATCGCTGTCGCCGGCGCCGGAGATGAACTGCTTTGCGCCGTTGAGCACATAGTCGCCGCCGCTCTTCACCGCGCGCGTCTTCAGGGCGGCGGCATCGGAACCGGAACCCGGCTCGGTCAGGCAGTAGCTCGCCAGCCATTCCATCGAGGTGAGCTTCGGCAGGAAGCGCTGTCGCTGCTCCTCATTGCCGAAACGGTCGATCATCGATGCCACCATGTTGTGGATAGAGATGAAGGACGAAAAGGCCGGATCCGCGTGCGACAGCGCCTCGAAGATCAGCACTGCGTCGAGGCGTCCGAGAGCCGATCCCCCGACATCATCCCTGATGTAGATGCCGCCGAGGCCGAGCGGCCCTGTCTCGCGGATCACGTCGGCGGGGAAGTGTTTCCTGCGGTCCCAGTCGAGTGCGTTCGGCGCGACGCGATCGGCGGCGAAGGCCTGCGCCATCTCCTGGATGGCGCGCTGTTCCTCGGTGAGTTCGAACTGGCTGGTGCTCGCATCGACCGCGGCGTCCATGGCGTGCTCCCTGATGTCTGACCTGCTGGCCTGTCGTTTTTGGCTTTGCGCGCGCACCAATCTAGACCAATGATGCCGCCGCGCAACCCGAGCCGCCGCGGAGCGGCTGTGCACCAATGCATGTCCGGAGCAAGATGTGACGACAAAATTCGACGAGCTGTTGGGACAGTTCCACGCCTATCTTGCTTCCGTCGATGATGCCCTGGTGCGCGACGCCGTGGCGCGTATCGGCTGGGATATGCCGGCCCGCGATTTGGAGCCGCGTCCGCTTGGCTGCCTGCGCCATCTCGACCGCGCCGCCGAACTGGCACCGCCGGATGCGAAACCCCTGGTTCGATTGCTGGCCGAGCGGCGCAACGAATTGCATTGGGGGCAGACCTATACCGAGGCTGATTTCGGCAAGGCCTTCATCGACAATTACGGCTGGCTGGAAATGTTCGGCACGCGCGGCCATTTCGCCAATGACGAGGTCGCCGCAGGCCTGCTGATGCTCGGACCCGGGATCGTCTATCCCGACCATCATCACGTCGCCGAGGAGATCTATATTCCGCTGACCGGCGGCACCGAGTGGCGCATGGGCGAGGGCGGCTTTCGCAAGCGGGAGGCCGGCGAGGTCGTCCACCATGTTTCCAACGTCAACCACGCCATGCGTACCGGCAAGGAGCCGCTGCTGGCGCTTTATATCTGGCGCGGCGGGCCGCTGGCGCAGAAATCCACGATCACCGGAACCTCGGTGCAGGACAGGAGCTGATGGCCAGGGCAATCATGCTGCAAGGCACGGGCTCGGATGTCGGCAAGACGGTGCTTGTCGCAGGGCTATGCCGTGCCGCCAGGAATCGCGGCCTGAAAGTGCGGCCGTTCAAGCCGCAGAACATGTCGAACAACGCCGCCGTCGCCGATATTCCCGGCGACAACAACCATGGCGGCGGCGAGATCGGCCGCGCGCAATGGCTGCAGGCGATCGCTTGCGGGGTTGCGCCGTCGGTCCATATGAACCCGGTGCTGCTCAAGCCGCAGACCGATGTCGGCGCCCAGGTCATCGTCCAGGGCAAGGTGTTCGGCGAGGCGAGGGCTCGTGACTATCAGGCGCTGAAGGGCCGGCTGATGGATGCCGTGCTGGAGTCCTGGGGAAAGGTCGGCGCGGGCGCCGATCTTGTCATTGTCGAGGGTGCCGGTTCGCCAGCCGAAATCAACCTCAGAAGCCGCGACATCGCCAATATGGGTTTTGCCACACGGGCCGATGTACCGGTGGTGCTGGTCGGGGACATTGATCGCGGCGGCGTCATCGCCTCGATCGCCGGCACGCATCTGATCCTGCCGGAAGAGGACCGGCGCATGATCGCCGGCTATCTCATCAACAAGTTCCGGGGAGACGTCTCGCTGTTCGATGATGGCTTGAAGGCGATCGGGAAATTCACCGGATGGCGCTGTTTTGGCGTCGTGCCGTGGCTCAAGGCGGCGGCGCGGCTGCCCTCGGAGGATTCCGTGGTGTTGGAGCGGCTGGCGTCCGGCGAGGCGCGCGCGTTGAAAGTGGCGGTGCCGATGCTTGGCCGCATCGCCAATTTCGACGATCTCGACCCGCTCAAGGCCGAACCGCAGGTCGAAGTGGTGTTCGTGCCGCCGGGAAAGAAGCTGCCGGTCGATGCCGGGCTGGTGGTCATTCCCGGCTCCAAGTCGACGATCGGCGACCTCCTGAAATTTCGCGAGAACGGCTGGGACCGGGATCTCGCGGCGCACCGCAAGCGCGGCGGCCATGTCGTCGGCATTTGCGGCGGTTTCCAGATGCTCGGCCGCATGGTGCGCGATCCCGACGGTATCGAAGGCAACGTCACCGAAGCCGTGGGCCTCGGCCTGCTCGATGTCGAGACGGTGATGGAGCCGGAAAAGACGGTGCGCAATGTCAGCGCCCGCTCGGTGCCGTTCGACCTGCCGCTCGAGGGTTACGAAATCCATCTCGGCCGCACGACGGGCCCGGACACCAGGCGGCCGTCGGCGATCATCAATGGCGCCGAGGACGGCGCGATCTCGGCCGATGGCAAGGTGATCGGCACGTATATGCATGGCCTGTTCGGCGCCGACGGCTTTCGCGGGAAATTCCTCGAAAGCCTGGGTGTCAGGAGCGGTGGCATAGATTACCGAGCCGAGGTCGAGCGCGCGCTGGACGAGGTCGCCGCCGAGCTGGAAACCCATCTCGACTGTGATGCGATTTTTTCATTGGCACGTTGAAGGTCAGGCCTTCTCACCGGCCTTCGGCCAGTAGGTGCCGAACGACCAGACATTGCCTTCAGGGTCGCGGCAGATGAATTCGCGGCTGCCATAATCGCGGTTCGTCAGTTCCTGGATGATCGTCGCGCCGGCCTTCCTGGCTTTGGCGTAGGCGGCGTCGGCATCGTCGACGGCGATATAGATCGACTTGCCGCCGCCTGAACCGGGTTCGCCGACCATCTTGCCGTAGTCGTCGTCGCGCACCGTGCCCAGCATGATCATCGAGGAGCCTAAGACCAGTTCGGCATGGTGCACGACATCGCCTTCGCCATAGCGGGCACGGACACTGAAACCGAAGGCTTCGCCCAGCCAGTCGATCATCCCCGCCGCATTCTTGTAGCGCAGGGCAGGGTAGAGCCGGGGTGCTTCAGTGGTGGTGGGCATCGGAACCTCCTTCATCTGGATCGGTCTATGCCTCACTCTGGCCAAGGGCCGTTCCTGCGTCTTGAAGAAATGTTACCTGACCGAAAGTGCCGTTGGTGTCTCACCGGCGAGCTCGCGGAATTCGCGCACCAGATGCGCCTGGTCGGCATAGCCGCAATCGGCGGCGACATCCGCCCAGTCGGCGGTCGGCTCGCTCGACAGGCGGAGCGCCCGGTTGAAGCGGACGATGCGCGACAGCGTCTTGGGGCCGATGCCGGTCGCGTCGGAGAATTTGTCGGCGAGATGTTTGCGGCTCCAGCCCAACTGTTCGGCAAGCGATGCGATCCGGGTCCGGCCGCCTGATGTGATGATGCGGTCATAGGCCCAGGCGATTTCGAGCGGTGTTTCGGCGGCGCTCTCGAGACGTGCGGCGACGAAGGCCTCGGCAAGATCGAAACGTGCCGTCCAGTCAGGCGTGTTGCCCAGCCGTTCGCGCAGCGCCGCGCCCTCCGCGCCAAGCACGTCGTCGAGTACGACCATGTTGTCAGTCAATTCGCTCATCGGCAGGCGGAAGAAGCGGCGTGCGCCAAGAGGGGTGAAATTCACCTGGATGCAGCAGGCGCCGCCGAAGGATTCGATCATCACCGGACCGGCGAAAAGGCCGGCGGCGAAACTGGCGACGCGGTCATTGTCATCAGGCGTCCTGCCGAGGCCGATGGCGAACGGCTCGGCGAAGCTGATCACCAGCGGCACCGTCAGCGACGCGTATTCGACATTGCGGAAATGGCCGGTAGCTGTTTCGCGATAGCCGCAGATGTCGGTGACAACGCCGTCAAGCGCGGCGTTGGGAAGCCGCCGGCGCATTTCGAACAGCCCCGATATGGAGCGATCCTGTTCTTTCGGGCGCTGCATCTCGATTGGCATCGGCCATCCTTCCGCCAAGCGAATTTAGCAGAGGCCGCATCAGAATCAAAAACGCCCGGCTTTGGCCGGGCGCTCTCGGTCCCCACTTGTCGAGGGAAACTTGTCAGGCGCCGCGCATCAGGCAGCCGGCGGCGAGCACGATGTAGGCGACAAGCACGATCCACACCGATGCAAGAGGTATGAACGCAAGAACGCCAAGCGCGGCGAGAATGCCGATGATGGCGATGACCAGGGAAATGATGAAAACAATCTGGGTAGGCGCGTTGAGATTCATGTCTGGCTCCTGCAACATGATTCGAACAGCGATATTGTAACAGGCGCGTGATCACACACCAATCATGACACGCAGCGGGTTGGCCGGATCGGCCAGCAGCTTCACCGCCAGAGCCACGCAGACGACCACCAGCAGCGGCTTGATCAACCTGGCGCCGATGCGCATGGCAAGGCTGGCACCAAGCCGGGCGCCGAGGAACTGGGCAACGCCCATCATCAGGCCGATCTTCCAGGAGATGACGCCGACAGCGGCAAAGACGATGAAGCCGCCAATGTTGGAAGCGAAATTGAGCAGTTTGGTGTGCGCTGTCGCCTTGAGCACGCCGTAGCCGGCAAGGGCGACGAAGGCCAGCATGTAGAAGGAACCGGCGCCCGGCCCGAACACGCCGTCATAGAAGCCGATGGCCGGCACCAGGGTCACGCCGAACAGGAAGGGCGACAGGCGCTCGGCCCGGTCGACATCGTTCATGTTGGGCTTGAGGGCGAAGTATAGCGCGATGGCAATCAGCACCAGCGGCAAGGCCGCGCGCAACAGGTCCCCGGGCACGATCGTGGCCAGTAATGCGCCGATGGCGCCGCCGGCAAGTGCCAGCAGCGCCGATGGCAATTGCCGGCGCAGGTCGACATGACCTTTCGAGGCATAGTGGATGGTCGCCGACCCCGAGCCGAACATGCCTTGCAGCTTGTTGGTTCCAAGCGCCTCGACCGGTGAAAAACCGGCAAGCAGCAGTGCGGGGATGGTGATCAATCCGCCGCCGCCGGCAATCGAATCGACAAAGCCCGCGGCGAAAGCCGCGAAGGCGAGGATGGCGATGGACTGGGCGGTGAGGTCGATCATCTGATGTGTCGAGATGTCCGGTCGGCTGAGATAGCGCGCGTTCGACCACGACCACCCCGTTTGCGCAAGGCCGATTCCGCGCTAATTCTATCAAAGAGGAATCGGAAAGGGGGCCGTTCATGGCATTCGCGTTGCTGGACCAGATACGCTCGATCTTCGACGGCGACCCGGGCGTGCGCAAGGTCGCGGACGATCCAGTCCTGTCGGCGGAACTGCTGATGCTGTTCCGCATGATCCTGGCCGACGGCACGGTGAGCGAGAGCGAGATGGTTGCCTTCCGGCGCATCTGCAAGGGGGCTTTCGGCATTCCGGAAACCAGCATCGACAGCGTCATCGAATATCTCAACGAATTCGGCTACGAGACCAACGGCTCGCAAGCGATCGCGCTGTTCCGCGACCTCGACGTCGAACGCCGCAAGCAATTGGCGCAGCACATGGCGGAGATCGCCAAGGCGGATTCGCAACTGGCCGAGAGCGAGGTGCGGCTGCTGCGCCGCACGCTCGATTTGCTCGACATCAGCCCGGTCGACGTGGTGAAGCCGGAAGAGTAGGGGCGGAGGTCCCGGCCGGGCCTGCTGCCTGCGGCATCTCCCCAGCGTTCGCGGCCTTCCATCGAGCCACTGGCACGATGGATTTGCATCGAGAACCGGTCGATCACCCCTGTTCCTGCATCCGCTTGGCGATTGCGCGGTGCAGATCCGGCGCCGCCGCTACCAGCGCCCTGGCGGCCTCGGATTGCGGATGGTCGAGCACGTCGTTCGTCTTGCCCCGCTCGACGATCTTGCCCTCATGCATGACCAGCACTTCGTCCGTGATGGCGCGGGCGACGGTCAAATCATGGGTGATGAAGAGATAGGCGATGCCGAGTTTCTGGTTGAGCCCGGCGAAAAGGTCCAGGATCTGCGCGCGGATCGAGACATCGAGTGCCGAGACCGGCTCGTCGGCGACCACCAGTTTTGGGCGGGTGATGATGGCGCGGGCGATCGACAGGCGCTGGCGTTGGCCGCCCGAAAATTCGTGCGGGTATTTGTCCATGTCACGCTGGTCGAGGCCGACCTCGTGCAGCGCATGCGCCACCATCTCCCGGCTTTCGGCGCGCGTCGGTTTTTTCTCCAGGACATGCAGGGGCTCGGCGACCAGTTTTTCGACCTTCTGGCGCGGATCGAAGGAGCCGTAGGGGTCCTGGAAGACGACCTGCATATCGCGCCTGGCGGGCTTCAACTCGGCTTCGCTCTTGCCGGTGATGGCTTCGCCGCGAAAGCGGATCGCGCCCGAACTCGGCCGGTCCAGCGCCAGGATCATGCGGGCAAGGGTCGACTTGCCGCAGCCGGAGCGGCCGACCAGCGCCACCGACTGGCCCGGCGCCATCGACAGGGAGACGTCGTCGACCGCGCGGATGGCAGGCGCGCGCCTGAACAGCGAAGTCCGGCGGCCGGGATAGTCGCGGGTGATGCCTTCGACCTGCAGCAGAGGTTGGTCCGTCCCGACGAGATGAGGTTTGGCGCGCGCCGGAACATGCATCGAGGCCTGCGCCAGTTGGCGCGTATAGGGATGAAGCTGACCGGAGAGCGTGCTCGCCGTGTCGCCGGCCTCCATCACCTCGCCATGGCGCAGGATGGTGATGCGGTCGGCCATCTCGGTCACGACAGCGAGATCATGGGAGATCAGCAGCAAGCCCATGCGGCTTTCCGCAACGAGGTCGCGCAGCAGGTCGAGGATCTGTGCCTGCAGCACCACGTCGAGCGCTGTCGTCGGCTCGTCGGCTATCAAGAGCTTCGGCTTCAGCGCGCAGGCAATGGCGATGACGACGCGCTGGCGCTGGCCGCCGGACAATTCGTGCGGATAGCGCGACAGCGGGAACTTTGCCGAGGGCAGCCCGACGCGGTCGAGCATTTTTCGCGCCCGCTCCTCTGCGTCGGCTCGGCTTGCCCTGGTGTGCCAGCGTATGCCTTCAGCGACCTGTTCGCCGATCGTCTTGACAGGATTGAGCGCCGTCATCGGTTCCTGGAACACCATGCCGATGTCGTCGCCGCGCAAAGCGCACATCTGGTCCTCGGTTGCCGCGAGGATATCGATGCCGTCGAATGTGACGCGCCCGGTGGCGCGTGCGGCATGGGGCAGGAGTCGCATCACCGTCAGCGCGGTCATGGATTTGCCGGAGCCGGATTCGCCGACCAATCCCATGATCTCGCCGGGCGCGACGGAGAGTTCGATCTCCTTCAGGATCGGCGTGTCGCCGATGGTCAACGATAGGTTTTCGATCTCTAGCAGGCTCATCGCTGCCGCCGCGATTTCGGGTCGAGAATATCGGCGATGCCGTCGCCCAAAAGGTTCAGGCCGAGCACGGTGACGACGATCGCCATGCCGGGGAAGATCGCCATCCACGGCGCCACCACCATGCGCGTCTGGGCGTCGAACAGCATGCGGCCCCAGCTCGGCATTGGCGGCTGCGCGCCGAGGCCGAGATAGGAAAGCCCCGCTTCGGCCAGGATGCCCAGCGCGAACTGGATGGTGCCTTGCACCAGGAGCAGCGTGGCGATGTTGGGCAGCACATGTTCGATCGATATCTGCGTGCGGCTTTTTCCGGCGGCGCGCGCGGCCAGGATGAATTCGCGCGGCCAGACGGCAAGCGCGCCGGCGCGAGCGACGCGGGCAAAGACCGGAATGTTGAAGATGCCGATGGCGATGATGGCGTTGACGGCGCCGGGCCCGAAAATGGCGGTGATCATGATCGCCGAGAGCAGCGCCGGGAAGGCGAAGACGAGGTCGTTGACGCGCATCAGCGCCTCGTCGACGAGGCCGCCGCGCGCGGCGGCAAAGGTGCCGAGCGGCACGCCGACTCCCATGCCGATGCCGACCGCGACCAGCGCCACGGCAATCGAGTTGCGGGCGCCGACCATGATCATCGACAGGATGTCGCGGCCGAAATGGTCGGTGCCGAACCAATGGGCCAGCGAGGGGCCTTGCGTCTTGTCGGCTATGACCAGCTTCGTCACATCGTAGGGTGTCCAGACGTAAGAGATCACAGCCATCGCCACGATCAGCACGGTGATGGCGAAGCCGGTGACGAAGGCGGTATTTCCAAACGCCTTGGCCAGAATGCTGCGGAACGTCTCCTCGGGGATGTCGATGCGCAGCGTCATTGCCGGCTTCTCAGGCGCGGGTCGACCACCGCATAGGAAAGGTCGACGACGAGGTTGACGGCAATGACGGCTGCGACCAGCAGCATGACGACGCTTTCGACGACGATCAGGTCGCGCTGGGTGATCGCCTGGAACACCAGCCGGCCGAGCCCGGGCAAGTAGAAGACATTCTCGATGATGATGGTGCCGGCGAGCAGGAAGGCGAATTGCAAGCCAAGGATGGTCAGCACCGGGATCATGGCGTTGCGCAGTGCGTGCCGCCACAGCACGGCCCGATAGGGCAGACCCTTGGCGCGGGCGGTGCGGATATAGTCCTCGTTCAGGATCTCGATCAGCGCCGAGCGGGTGACGCGCGCCAGGATCGCCGCTTGCGGTAGGGCAAGCGCCACCGCCGGCAACAGCAGCGATTTCAGCGCCGGCCAGGCGCCGGCGCTCCAGCCCGGGAAGCCACCGGCCGGGACCAGCCGCAGCCAGACGGCAAAGACATAGATCAGCATCAGCGCGAACCAGAAATTGGGCACGGCGACGCCAAGCTGCGCCACGCCCATTGAAATCGTGTCGCCGGCCCGTCCGCGCCGGCTGGCGGAATAAAGCCCGACCGGAACGGCGATGATGGTGGAGAGCGCAAGCGCGATCAGCGCCAGCGGCAGCGAGACGGCGAGCCGTTCACGCACGAGATCGATGACCGGCACCGAATAGGTATAGGAGCGGCCAAAATCGAGGCTGAGCAGGCCGCCTGCCCAGTGCAAATAGCGCAGGACGAGCGGCGCGTTGAGGCCCATCTGGTTACGCAAGAGTTCCACCTGATCGGCGCTGGCGTTCATGCCCAGCATCAGCCGCGCAGGGTCGCCGGGGAGGATTTCCAGCACGGCGAAGACCACCATCGAGGCAAGCACCAGCGTGGCAAGGGCGATGGCAAGGCGCTTGAGGAGGTAGGCGGTCATGGGAGGCGAAGGAGCGGCGCTCGCACCACAGACCTCATTCGCTCCACTTCACCTTGGTGAGATCATTGGCCTGGATCGGCGCGTTTTCCCACAGGCCCTGCAATTTGGCGTCCCAGACACCGACCTTGGGCAATTCGTAGAGGAAACCGACCACGGCGTCGTCGGCCAGGATCTTCTGCGCCTCGCCAAGCAGCTCCTTGCGCTTGGCCTCGTCGGAGGTGAGGTTGAGGTCGGCGATCACCTTGTCGAAGGTCGGATTGTCGTAGTTGAAGTAGTAGTCCTTGCGCGAATAGATATCGATGTCGTTGGGCTCGGTGTGGGAGACGATGGTCAGGTCGTAGTCCTTCTTGGTGAACACCTGGTCCAGCCACTGCGCCCATTCGACAGGGATGATCTCGAGATTGATGCCGACGTCGCGAAGTTGCGAGGCGATGATCTCGCCGCCGAGCCTGGCATAGCTGGGCGGCGGCAGTTTCAGCGTCGCCTTGAAGCCGTTCTCCAGCCCGGCCTCCTTCAACAGTTCCTTGGCCTTGTCGACATTGTGCGGATAGAGGCCGGTGAGGTCGACATAGTCCTTGTTGGCCGGCGACATGTGCGAGCCGATCGGCAGTCCGAGACCGGCCGAGGCGCCGTCGATGATCGCCTTGCGGTCGAGCGCGTAGGAGATCGCCTGCCTGACCTGCAGCTTGTCGAAAGGCGGCTTCTTGTTGTTGATCGACAGGATGGTCTCGCCTTCGGTCGAGCCGATCACCACCTTGAAACGCGGATCGTCCTTCACCTGTGCCAGGCTGTCGGGATCGAAGAAGGGGAAGGCCTGGATGTCGCCGGACAGCAGGGCCGGCACATAGGCCGCGGCATCCGGCACGATGCGGAACTCGACCTTGTCGAGGAACACCGGAGCGCCCCAGTAATGGTCGGCTTTTACCAGGGTGATCGACGATCCCTTGGCCCAGTTCTGGAACTTGAACGGGCCGGTACCAACAGGGTTCTCCTTGTTGGTGTCGGCTGACTTTGGCGACACCATCACCGCGTCGCCCCAGCCCATATCGTAGAGGAAGGATCCTTGCGGGTTCTTCAGCGTGACCTTGACCGTTGCCGGATCGACGATTTCGACCTTGTCGATGGCCGCGAACAGGCCTTTTTGCGCATTCACCGAATTGTCGGCGCGGGCCCGGTCGAGCGAGAATTTCACGTCGTCGGCGCTGAAATCGGCGCCGTCATGGAATTTGACTCCGGTGTGCAGCTTGAAGGTGTAGACCTTGCCGTCATCGGAAATGGTCCAGCTCTCGGCCAGATCCGGCAGCACCTCGCCATTGGGGCCAATCCGGGTCAGGCCCTCGAAGACATTGGCGTAGAGCACTTCCTTGATCGCCGCCGCGGCGCCCGCGGTCGGATCGAGATGCGGAGGTTCGAGCGGAATGCCGATGACCAGGTCGGTCCGGGCCGCAAAGGCCTGGCTTCCAGCGGCTAGCGCAAGGACCGCCGCGGCCAGAATGGTTTTCCACAGTCTCATCGTGCAACTCCCCATGCGTTCAGGACACGTGCTCAAACCGGGCGATAGAAGCGTGATTTCGCGCGGGAGTAAATTGCGTTTCGTGCTGTCAGGCAGGATGGCTGGGAATGTTTTTGCCGTGCCAGCCGTGTAGGAAGGTCGAAGCTTGTCGCGATGGAGGGTTATCCCGTGGAGGTGCCACGCAGCAGCACGTCGAGCCCGATCGCCATCACCTTGGCCGATTCCACCATGTCCGATATGCCGACCCATTCGTCCGGCCGGTGGGCGAGGTCGAGAATGCCGGGTCCGTAGGCGATGCAGTCATAGATGTGGCCGATGCGGGCAATATGCTTCTGATCGTAGGTGCCGGGGGATATGACATAGTCGGGCTCGCGGTCGAAGATGGCATGAATGCCTTGCGCCACCGCCTTGACCACCGGCGCGTCGCGTTCGGTCATCAGCGGCAGCACTTCCATCAGGTCGCGTATCTCGTAGTCGAATTTTTTGCGCTCCCGCTTCAGCCGATCGAGAATGCCGGTCACTTCGCTTTTGACCGTGGCCAGATCCTCCTCGAGCAGGAAGCGGCGGTCGATGGTCAAACGACAGGAATCGGGCACGTTGGGCGAGGGCAGGCCGGGCCGGAAATCCTCGGTCTGGCCGCCATGGATGGAGTTGATGTTCATGGTCGAGCGCCTGGCGCCCTCCGGTACGACCGGCATGCGCGTGATCTTGCGGTCGAGTGCGGGGAACAATTCGTCCTCGAATGCCCTGAGGACGGCGCCCATATGGCGCACCGCATTGTCGCCGAGAAACGGCATCGAGCCGTGCGCGATCTCGCCCTTGGTCTCGATCTCCGCCCACCAGACGCCGCGATGGCCAAGGCAGATGCGGTCCTTGTTCAAGGGCTCGGGGATGATGACGTGGTCGACCCTGGGCTTCGAGAAATAGCCGAGCCCGGCGAGATGGGCGACGCCACCAAAGCCGCCGGACTCCTCGTCGACCGTGCCCGAGATCTCGATGGCGCCGGGAAAGTCGGGGAAGACTTCCATGAAAGCCTCGACGGCGATGATGGAGGCAGCCAGGCCGCCCTTCATGTCGCAGGCGCCTCGGCCATAGACCTTGCCGTCCTTGATGACGCCGGCAAAGGGATCCACCGTCCAGCCTTCGCCGGCCTCGACCACGTCGATATGCGAATTGAAGTGGACGCAGGCGCCCGGTGACCGGCCATCGAAACGGGCAACGACATTGACGCGCGGATAGCGATCGGTGTCGCCGGGCGTGCCTTCGGCGCGGATGAACTCGGTTTCGAAGCCGCGTTTCCTTAGCCGCGCACCAATATAGTCGGCGCATGGCCTGTAGGCTTCGCCGGGTGGATTGATGGTCGGAAAGCGGATCAGGTCGGCGGTCAGCGCCACCAACTCGTCGCGCTTGCTGTCGATTGCCTTGAGGAGTCTCTCGTTCATGCCACGAGTTGAGCAGCGAACCCCACGGTTTTGCAAGCCCGTCGACCAAATCGGTGCAACGTGTCCTGGCGGCAACTATCGCGGGAAATCGTTCAAATTCGCTGCATTGGATTGGCGAATTGGTCAAGGAGTGTGTGCTATCTGTTCACTGCCATTAAAAAGGTGAAAAATAACGTGATGGCGGGCAGGCAAGGGGCAATCAAAGGGGTTTGATCGCATGAAAATGTCGTTCCTTAAGGCAACGGTGCTGGCCGTCGCGCTGTTTGGCGCATCGGTCGCGAGCGAGGCGGCCACGTTGGTGGCGAATATCGACGTGTCGTCGCAGACAATGACGGTCCGCTATGGTGATTCGGTCTATCGGTGGGCCGTGTCGACCGCCCGTCCGGGCTATTTCACGCCACGCGGCACCTACCGGCCGCAGCGCACGGCGCGGATGTGGTATTCGCGCAAGTACGAAATGTCGCCGATGCCTTATTCCGTGTTCTTCCATGGTGGTTATGCCATCCATGGAACAGGCGCCGTCAGGCAACTCGGCCGCCCAGCTTCGCATGGCTGCGTAAGGCTGCATACGGCCAATGCCGCGGCCTTCTATTCGATGGTGCGCGAAGTCGGATTCGGCAATACGCGCATTGTCGTCACGAACTAGGCGGTTGGCGATTCGCTGATATTGGCTTTGTCTGTCGGCGGAGGAACTCACGTTCCCGCCGGCGGCTCGCTCAGGCGTTTGCGACGGGAGCCACCTTGGTGCGCTTTTTTCGCCGCCAGTTGCTGATCTCCCACCTTTTGTGGAACCACATCCACTGGCCGGGGTCCTCGCGGACCCAGCGCTCGACGACGTCGTTCAACATCTGGGTGGTGGCGTGGACGTCGACGCTGCCGTCGGCGGTGCGCGGCAAGACCAGCTTGTCCTCGATCTCGAGCCGGAAGCGGTTGCCCGGCAACCTGACGCAGCGCGCCGGGTAGACATCGCAGTCATAGTGACGGGCAAGGGTGCCGAGCACGCGGTTGCTCTGGCAGGGACGGCCGAAGAAGGTCGTGTCCAGGCCGTTGGAGAATTTCTGGTCGACGAGAACGCCGATATTGCCGCCATTCTCCAACACCCCGGCCAGCGCGAACGAGGCTCCGGCCATCGACGGCAGCAAGCCGCCCATGGTCGAGCGCCTTGTCGAAAGGATGTAGTCGGCGAGGTAGGGGTTGTTGGGCGGGCGAAACAGCGCCGTGATGTTCATGCCGAAGGTCGCGGCCGCCACCGGCAGCAGCTCGAAATTGCCGAGATGGCCGGTGAAGACGATGTGCGGCTGCTTCTCGGCCGCGATCTCGACGAAATGCTCCGTTCCCTTGACCTCGACGCGGCCGGGCTTGCCGGCGGCGGGATCATAGTCGAACAGGGCGTCGAGGAAGATGTATTCGGCGGCAAGGCGGGCCATGTTGCCCCACATGTCGGAGGCGATGGCCTGGATTTCGCCATCACTCTTTTCCGGATAGGCCTTGCGCAGATTGTCGAGGGCGACCTGGTGGCGTCCGACCCTCGGACCGATGAGGCGAGCGACGCGGTCGGCAAAATTCAGCGCGCTGTCCACCGGCAGCAGGCGCAGCAGCGACATGATGATCATCGCGGCCCGCGCGACAAGCCAGTAATTCACCTGGCGCAGTTGCCTGCCATAGCGAAATTTCAGATCCCGGCGAAGCTTCTTGAGCACGGAAATCGAGGCTCTAGGCGACGCGCAGGATGATCTTGCCGAAGACGTCGCGGCCTTCCATGCGCTTCAGCGCGGCATCGATATCGTCGAAGCCGACCTCGGTGTCGATGACCGGCGCGACCTGTCCCGCCGCCATCTTCTGCATGGCGTTGGCCATGTTCTCCATGCGGCAACCGAAGGATCCGAGCAGTTTCAACTGCTGCTGGAAAAGCTGCATCAGGTTGATCTGCGTCGACACGCCCGAGGTCGAGCCGCAGGTCACCAGGCGGCCGCCGCGTTTCAGGCACAGCATCGAGCCGGCAAAGGTGTCGGCGCCGACATGTTCGAACACGACATCGACGCCTTTCTTCCTGGTCAGCTTGCGCACGACGCCCTCGAAGCGGTCGTCGCGGTAGTTGATGACATGGTCGGCGCCGAGCGCCTTGGCCCTGTCGATCTTGTCATTCGAACCGACCGTGGTGATGATCGTGCAGCCCATCCGCTTGGCCAACTGGATCGCCGCCGAGCCGATGCCGGATCCGCCGGCATGGACAAGGATCGTCTCGCCGGGCTGCAGCCTGGCGTTGTCGAACAGCATGTGCTCGACCGTACCAAAGGTGACGGGCGCTACCGCCGCGCCAATGTCGGTCACGCCGGGCGGGGCGGGGACCAGCAGGCGCGCCGGCAGGTTGATCTTCTCCTGCGCGAAGCCGTCGAGATGGAAGCCGTGAACGCCCGAAACATGCTCGCAAAGATTGTCGCGGCCTTCGCGGCAGGCCCGGCACAGGCCGCAGGTGCGTGCGCCGTAGATCGATACCAATTGCCCGGGCAGCAGGCTGGAAACGCCGGGGCCGACCGCCTCGACCTCGCCGGAAGCCTCGGCACCGACGACCAGGGGCAGCTTGCGCTTGGCGAAGGCCATGCCGCGCCAGCCCCAGACGTCGATGTGGTTCAGCGCCACTGCCCTGATGCGCAGCGTCACTTCGCCGAGCGCGGGTGGCGGTGGGGGCGGCAGGTCCACCGTTTCAAGGCGGCGGTCCTCGATAAGTTGCAGTGCGCGCATGGAGCCTGTCGGTTCTGTTAAGCGGAAAGGGCTCGCTTAGACCGGTTCCCGCGCCATGACAAGGCAAGTGTTCTGGCCGCCGAAGCCGAAGGAGTTCGACAGAACGGTGCGAACCTGCGCGTCGCGCTTCTTGTTTGGCACGACGTCGAGCGCGATCGCGGGGTCGGGATTGTCATAGTTGATGGTCGGCGGAATGACGCTTTCGCGCATCGTCATCAGCGAAAACGCCGCTTCGACAGCGCCGGCCGCGGACAGTGTGTGGCCGATCATCGACTTGTTCGACGAGACCGGCATCGAGCCAATCCGCTCTCCGAACACGGTCGACAGCGCCAGATGCTCCATCTTGTCGTTCTCGGGGGTCGACGTGCCGTGAGCGTTGACATAGTCGATCTCGTCTTCACTCAGGCCCGCATCGGCGAGGGCGGCGCGAACCGCGGCAATGGCCGGCGAAGCGTCCGGCTTCGAGCGGGTGCGGTGAAAGTCGTCGGCCTTCTCGCCGCAACCGCCCAGGACTCCGAGAATAGTCGCGCCGCGAGCCAATGCCGCTTCAAGCGATTCCAACACCAGCGCCCCGGATCCCTCGGCCAACACGAAGCCGTCGCGATCCCTGGAGAAGGGCTTCGATGCCTTTTCGGGAATGTCGTTGTGCGTGGAGAGCGCCGAGAGCAATGAGAAACGGATCAAAGCCTCGGCGGTGGCAGAACCGTCAGCGCCGATCGATAGCGCACGGTCGCATTCGCCGCGCCGGATCGCCTCGACACCGAGCTGGATCGCGGTCGCTCCCGAAGCGCAAGCCGTCGACAGGGTGATCGGCAGACCGCGTGTGCCAAGGCGGTCGGCAAGGCGGTCGGCGATCGAGCCGAACTGGGTGGTCTCGAAAATATCCAGCTCTTTCAAGCTACGCGCCACCCGAAGCAGTCTTTCGGCGGCGGTGTCGTCCTTGTCCTTGTCGGAATTGTAGAGCGAGAAGCGCTCGGCCCAGTCGAGTTCGACCGGCGGCGATGCGAGGAAGAGCGGTCCGCCGAAATCGCTGGAATTAAGACCGGCTTCAGTCACCGCTTCGAGGCCGGCAAGCTCGGCTAGCTCATAGGTGAGCGGGCTGGCACCTTTCGAACTCGACGGCAGGAAATCGACCATGCCGGAGATGCGGGTGTTCAGTTGATCGATGGGAAAGCGGGTGATCGGGTGAATACCCGACTTGCCTGATGTCAACGCCGCCCAATTGTCTGATTTGCCGACACCAAGCGAGGTGACCACGCCGATGCCGGTGACGGCGACAATTGGCCTGCCCATGTGATCGTTCAGATTGGCCATCTGGAGCCCTCGAGCGTTTATCGTTGCAGCATGGATCGCGCAGCGCCGCGTTACGCGGCGTTGACCAGCGCCATGCCCTCGAATTGGTGATAGCCGATCGCCGTTGCAAGGACGGTCGCGGGAACGCCTTCGAACGGCTTCTCGGCTGTGGCATCGAAAACAGGGTAGGCGGCCTTGCGGTCGACGGCGAGTGCCGCCAGCGCCACGGCGAACGGAAACTGCGCTTCCTTCATATGCCCGGTCAGCGTCGAGAAGCCGCGCGTGGCAATCGCAGGATTGGCATCGAGCGCCGTTTTCTCGGCGGTGGTTGCGGCATGCGCGCCCGAGGCACCCGACAGGGCAAGCAGCTTGCCGTCCGGCAGCGCAGCCTGGCTGAGTAGTGCTGCGATCTCGGCGCCGAGCTCACCGCGTGAGCGCCTGGCGCGGCCGGAAACCACCGGTCCGAGCTCCGCATAGATCTTGCGCCCGCGGCTCACGGCGTGTTCGCGCTGCTCCAGCACCAGGAAGGCACCGCCGGATCCAGTGACGATGCCGCCGCCCTCGGCACCCTGTCTTTGCCACACAGGTTTCCAGGGGCCGCGATGCAAATAGCCGGCAAGCTCGTAACCTAGCAGCATGTCGGAATGTTCGGTCTGGAAGGCGCCGCCGACCAGGATGTGCGTCGACTGGCCGGAGCGGATTCGCGCGGCGGCCGTTTCGACGGCGGCGACGCCGGCGCCTTCCTCGCCCATGAAGGTGCGCGACGAGCCGGTCACCTTGTGGACAATGGAGATGTTGCCGGCGAGCAGGTTGGAGAGCTGGGCCAGAAACAAGGTCGGCCGCAACTCGGTGGTCAGCTTCTCGTTGAGAAGCACGTCGCGGTCGTTGCGGCTTTCCGAAGCGGCGAGGATGGCGGCATCGACCGCCTCGTCGCGCTCGCCGCCGCCGGCAGCCACAACCATGTCCATGGTCGTGCAGAGCTCGTCATTGCCCTTGATGCCGGCATCGTCCAACGCCAGGCCTGCGGCATAGGTGCCGAGCCGCTGCCATGTTTCCATCTGCCGCTGATCGCCGCGCTTGGCGATCTGCAGGTTCCAGTCGATCTCCGGCAGCGGATGGACGGTATAGGGCGCGAACCGCGCGGCTTCGAGCACCGGCTGCAAGCCCGGCTGCGCGAGCTTCTGCCAGTGTGCGTCAGGGCCTTCTCCCAAGGAGGAGACAATGCCGATACCAGTGATGACGACGTCGTGGGGGCTGCTCATGAGCGGCTTTGTGGGTCAGGCGGCGCGGCCCGTCAAGGCCACGCGCCGGCCGATGTCAGGCAGTCTTGGCGGCAACCAGCGCGTCGATCTTGGCGCACAGGTTCTTCATGACGAAGTAGTCATCGGTCGAGGCCTTGCCGTCATTGACTTCCTGGGTCCACTTTTCCAGCGGCACCTTGATGCCGAATTCCTTGTCGATGGCGAAGACGATATCGAGGAAGTCGAGGCTGTCGATGCCGAGATCGTCGATCGTGTGGCTCTCGGGCGTGATGGTGTCGATATCGATCTCGCTGGTGTCGGCAATGATCTTGGCGACTTTGTCGAACGTGGTGGAGTTCGTGGTGGACAAGGGCTTTTCCTTCTTTGCGGGCGGAATCTGACCGCAGCTTGTTTGGGCGCTGTCTAATCGGTTTTTCCCGGCAGGAAAAGGCCTGATAAGCCGCGCGCAGATGGGGAGGGCGCGTTGAAAAGGCAAGAAGGGCCGCCGGTCAACCCGGCGGCCCTTCCCATTGACGTAAGGTCAATGCTTGGTTCGATGCATGTCGTCATCCCAAAACCGGAACCACTTAGGGACATGCATCAGCTCTCGCGAAGCTTGACCAGGTCGTTCAACAGCCCGCCCGTCCCGTTGTGGACGGTCAGCCGCTCGACCTTGCCGGCGATGGCTTCCAGGGCCTCGAGCTCCTTCAGCCGCAGCATCACCGGGTTCTCTGCCATCACCTTGGCCGTGTTGAGCAGGGAACGCGTGGCGTTCGTCTCCTCACGGCGGCGGATGACGTTGGCCTCGGCCTGCTTTTCGGCCGAAACCACCTGGTTGAGGATTTCGCGCATCTCGCCCGGCAGGATGACATCCTTGAGCGCGATATCGCTGACCTCGACCCCGATCTCGGCCATGTCGGCCCGGACCTTGGCCGCGGCTTCCTCATCGACCGTCACCTTCTTTTCAAGGATCTGGTCAAGCGTCAGTGCGCCCAGCGTCTTGCGGAAGGCGTACTGCAGGGCTCGGTAGAGGGCCTCGGAGAAGTCCTTCACCGCGCTCACCGCCTTGACCGGATCGACGACCCGGTATTCGGCCGCGATGTTGACGCGGATCGTGACGCGATCCCTGGTCAGCACTTCCTGCCCGGCGACGTCGAGCGACTGGCGCTTGAGGTCGACGACCTTGATCTGCACCATCCGTCCGACGTTCCAGAAGCCGTGCACGCCGGCGGCAAGCGTCCGAATGAGGACACCGTCGACGAACAGCAGCCCGGCCTGACCATCCAGAACCGGATGGACGGACATCAATTCCGCCTTCCGAGCCTGGCCGAGCCGGCGCATGACCGCCGAATCGATGGCAAGATCGGCCGAGGTGTCGACCATCGTCACCTTCCACGGTCCGGCATCGGTCCACAGCACCAGCTTGCGGTCCGGCGCCAGCACGCTGTGCAAATTGCCGTCGCGCTCGATGACGGCGACCTCCGTGCGCCCGGTGCGGACGACGGTGAAATGACGCGCGGCCACGTCCGGGAGCTTGTCGAACAACGCCTTCTCGTACGCCGAAACGAATTCCGGGTTCCTCAGATCGTGCCGCGAGACTTCAAGGCTGCCGCGCCGGTTGGCGAGCCAGTGCTCACCCGGCAGCAGGACAGCCTTGATCTCTCCCTTGTAGAGAGTGAGGGCACGCTCATTTTCCTTTACGAGGACGCGCTCGCGCCCAAGAACCTGATCGAGAATAGTCATTGTCTTACTCCTGTCGGGCATGGCCCCATGCGAGGCGTCACGTCATGCGTCGATCTTCCCTTCGTTTCTCGTTTCACTTCCAATTCCGGCACGAATGATCCGGGGACCGGTGGCATCAATCCGTGGCGGGCCCTCGGGAGCGGATCGCGAGGCAGCGAAGCGGGCGCCGGAGGCCTTGGCCTCCTTTGCCGGCGACGCTGCGCCTTGACCATCACCGCCAGCCTGGCCGCGAGCCGATGGCATCGGACCTTTCGATCCGGCCTTGGCCCGAAGGCTTCGGCCGTCCGTCAAGTCTTCAGCATTCCAGTCCCCGGACCGTTTTTCAGATAACACCGTGGCAGGGTGCTGGCTTATCAGGCCAATGGAGAAGGATTCGAACCTTCGACAATCAGAACCTAAATCTGATGCTCTACCAAACTGAGCTATCCGTGGTGCAGACAGCAGGATTCGAACCTGCGACCTCCGGACCCAAATCCGGTGCTCTACCTCTGAGCTACATCCGCGATCCCAATCCCCAAAGCGGCGCCGTATACAGGGCGGCAAAGCCGCCTGCACGGGCGGAGACGAAAGCTCCAACCGCTGTGCTCACCTCGGTTCTCGTGACCGGGAGCGCGCCTATAGCCCCTGCGACGGGTTGTCGCAAGCGACATTGTGGCGGCGGATTTGCGGCTTATTCCGGCAGTGACATTTCAGCAACTTCAGCCTGTCGGCAGTTGCCTGTACCAATGTACCGTGGTACAACATAGATTATGGATATAGAACGCGTGCAGACCGGGGTTCGTCTGGAAAAACGATTGGTGAAGGTGCTCAAGGCATTGGCCGAGCATCGCGACATGAGCCTTGGCGATCTCATTGAAGGCATCGTCCTGCACGCTTTCGAAGGGCAGACGCCGTTTTCGCCCGAGACGCTCGACACAATCAGCCAGCTGAAGCGCATCTACGGGCTGGAACTTGGCGCGGCGGACAGCCACGGTCTGGCTGAAGCGCCATCCTCTGATTGAATGGAAAGGGAAAGCGGATGACGAGCCATCTTGAACGCAGTCATAGCATCGTGCTCTCCGGTCCGGTCGACCGCGTCTTCCCGCTGTTCTCGCCGATCGGCGAGAGCTTGTGGGTAGCGGGCTGGGATCCGGAGTTTCTGCACCCGCAAAGCGGAGAAACGCGGCAAGGCATGGTCTTCCGGACTACTCACGGCGACGAGACAACGCTTTGGGCCTGTACGCATTGGGATCCACGAATCCATCAGGTTCGCTATGTGAGGGTTACGCCGGATTCGCGGTTCGGATTTGTTGACGTGGCTTGCCGCCAAGTAACCAGCGGAGACACCGAGGCATTGATTTCCTATACTTTGACGGCGTTAAGCGAGGCCGGCAGGTCGTATCTGTCCGAACTGACGGAGGATGCGTTCACAGGCATGATCGAGACGTGGAAAGTTCGCATCGATGCATCGCTGCTCTCGGATGTATCAGCCGGGTCGGGCCACGATTAGAAAGTGACGCGGCCGAGCACGCGAAGGCCGTCGCCCTGCGGTTCGACCACCACGGCTTCGCCTTCGCGCGGCGAGATGCCGGTCAGCGCCACGATGTCTTCCAGATGGGTGACCATGATCAGATTGTCGGACCCGGAATAAGCGCGGATTTCCTTCATGATGGCGGCGATCTGCGCTGCTTTCTGTGCATCGTCGCCCTTCAAGAGGTCGAGCGGTGCGAACAGTTCCGGCTCGGCCTCGAAGGCGGTGCGCGCCGTGTCGAGGCAGCGACAGTAGCGGCTGGACAGAATGCGCTCGATGGGAGCCGCGCGGGCGGCAAACAGGGCGCCGATCTTGCTTGCCTGCTGCTTGCCGCGCGCCGACAGATTGACCTGGGTGGCGCAATTGCCGATGTCGAAATTGGCCGGGTCGGTGGTGCCGGTGACCATGGCGTGGCGCAGCAGCACCACATGGCCGCCATCGCGCAGCAGCGCCCAGCCGGCGTCGGTCGCGTGCGCGGCGGCGGGGACGACAAGCAGGAACAACGCCAAGGCTAACCGGATCATCGCCACCCTTCCATGAGTCCGTATCGGGCTCCAACCATTCGCATATAGGGATTGGAAAGTGGGCACAAAGACAAGCCGGGCGCCGGTCGCGTCTCAAGCCTCACTTTTTGGCGAGCTGCTGCTTCACCAGATCGATCTTCTGGTCGGTCAGCGGGATCGGGATTGTGTAGCCGGCTTCGGTAAAGCCCTGTTTGGCGTTCTCGAAGAACGCGATCGCCTTGAGATATTCCGGCTTGCCGCCGCCATAGCTGGCGCGGTTCCAATGGATGTCGCCAAGATTGTTCTGTTCGAAGGCCCACTGCATGGGCTGACTTTCCCTGGTGAACACTTTCAGCGTCGCCGTGAAAGCCGCCTCGGCCTCGTCGAGATATTTGCCGGTCCGTTCGATGTTGCCGAGGTTGAGCAGGCTCATGCCGATGCCGTTCTGCGCGTTCGCCCAGTCGACCGGCGCGGTCTCGATGGTCAGCACTTCGAGCGCCGCACGCCGCGCGGCGATCGAATCCCGCAAGGTCTTGGGGTCGGCATTGCTCATGCTCAACCAGTGCAGCGTCGACCCGAGGCCGGCCTGGGTCAGCGCCCATTGCCGCGGATTGGTTTCACGCTTGTATTCGCGCAAGGCGTTGCGGTAGGCGTCGACCGCCTCGCCATAGTGTTCGGGCTTGTCCGTCACGCCGCCGAGAAGCTGCAGCGTGTTGCCGAGATTGTAGTAGCTCATCGCCCAGTCAAGCGGGAATTTCCGCCTGACATAGACCTGGCGGGCCGCCTGGAATGCCGCAACCGACTGCTCCAGCCTGGATGCGTCGCGGGTGCGCTGGCCAAGCGTCTGGTAGATCGAGCCGAGATTGTTCTGCGCCGACGCCCAGTCCATCGGGAAGCGCTGCCTGGTGAACACCGTGAGCGCATCGTCATAGGCTGCCGCCGCCTCTTCAAGCGTGCCGGTGCCCATGTCGAAACGGGCGACACCACTCAGCGCATTGCCGAGGTTGAGCCGGCTGGTGGCCCAGGAGACCGGGAATGTGTCGCGGGTTCGCACTTCGAGCGCGGCGCGAAAGGCGTCGGCGGCCTGGTTGATCCTGGGCTTGTCGTTGAGCTGGATGCCGAGCGTCACAAGCGTGTTGCCGAGATTGTTCTGGACCATCGCCCATTCGACTGGCGTTTTCTGGCGCGTATATTCCTCGAGCGCCAGCCGATAGGCCGCTTCCGCCTGGGCCAGATGCTCGCCGCCGGGTTCGCGTTCCGAGAGCGCATAGAGCGCGAGGCCAAGATTGTTCTGCGAGGACGCCCAGTCGAGCGGAACCTTGTCGCGCGGGCGCTTGTCCAGCGTGGCGCGCATCGCCGCCACCGCCTCGTTCAAGCGTTTCGGGTCGCTTTCGCGTTCGCCGATCTTCAGCAGCACATTGCCGAGATTGTTCTGGGCGGCGGCCCAGTTGAGATCGTCCTTCACATGTTCGAACACGGCAAGCGAATCGCGAAAGATCTGCGCGGCCTCTTCGAGATGCGCGGTCTCGGTCTCGCGCTCGCCGATGTTCTGCAGCACCACCGCCATGTTGTTGCGGGTGATGGCCCAGTCGCGATTCTGTTCGCCATTGGGAATGAAGTTCAAGATGGCGCGATAAGCTTCGATCGCGTGCCGCAGCGCATCCAGGTCGCCGGTGGCGTAGCCATAGGAATTAAGTGCTTCCGCCTCCTGGTTCTTGTAGTTCCAGCGCAGCTTGTCGTCCCATTTCTCGGCCAGCGAGAACGCCTTGGCATAGTCGTTGGCGGCCGACTTGTAGTCGAAGACCAGCGCCGAGGCGTCGGCCCGTTTGGCATAGATCGCGGCATCGGCGACGCGCTTCTGCTTGATCAATTCCTCAGCCTTGTCGACCGTGTCATTGGTCGCTTCGACCCGCCCCACGGCATCATCGAGGAATTTTCGCGCCGTGGCGATCGCGCCCTGGCCGATGGCCTTGTCGGCGGAAGCGACCAGGCGTTTGATCTCCGGATCGTCGGTGCGCAACGCTGCGCGCTCGGACATCATCTTCCTCAGACGCTCAGCCTGGGCGTCGAGCACTTTCCGCAGGTCGGCCGGATCTTCCGGGATTTTCTCCGTGCCGAGCGCCCTCAGCACGCCGTAAAGCGCGTCGAGCGGGACGCCTTCCTGCAGCGACGCCAGTTCCACCTGTGCCCGCTTGGGGTCGGGCAGCTCGGAGATGGTCAGCAACAACTGCCGACGCTCGCCGGTGATCAACCCGTCGTCGCCGGCCGGTTCGGGCGGCGCGACACCGAAATAGAGCAGCCGGCGCAGGCTTTCGTTGACCCAGGGGCGCTGCTTCGCCTTGGTGTCGAGATAGACCTCTTCCGTCACCATGCGCATGACCGAGCCGAACTCGGTGCCTTTCATCGCCGCGAGATGGCGCAGCAGGGCCGCCGCATAGGGGCTGTTTTCGCCAGCGGCGCCATCGAGCGCCGGACGGCCGGGTTCCGCGGCGAAGCCGATCACCGTGCCGAGACTCGCGTCGGCCGCCGGCGGATTGCCGAGGGCCTTGGCGCCGCGCACCGGCTCCAGTCCCCCGGCGCCGATAGGCTCGGCGGAGGCGGTCGGTGCGCGCCGCACCACGGCGTCTGATGGAAACGGATTTGTGCGGCAGGCGTCGAGCAGCATGATCGTCACCGGCACGGTCTTCTTCAGTTCGGCCATGACGGCGGAAATCGGCACCAGTGCCTGATCGGCATCCTTGAGCGACGAGACGTCTGCGTCGACCGGGACCAGATAGTTCTCGCCGCCGGCCTCGATGCCGTGACCCGAATAGTAGATGAGGGCGACGTCGGCGCCCTCGGCGTCCTCGACGAAGCGTTCGAGGTCGCGCTTCAGCTTGGCCGCATCGCGATCGGTGACATTGCGGGCCTCGAAGCCGAGATCGGTCAACATCTTGGCCATGTCGCGGGCATCATTGGCCGGGTTGGGCAGGGTAGCGATGTGTTCGTATTTGGACTGGCCGACGACCAGCGCCACGCCCTTGAGGTCTTTTGCCTCGGCAGCCTGAAGCATCGACGCGGCAACGGAGACAAGCATGGCGACAAACAACGTCACCCGCGCACGCCGGAAAAGACGCAGTTTCGAGGTGTCGACAAAGGTCATTTGTCGTTCCGCCCTGATGATCCAAACCCTCTATAACCCTGCCAGCCGACGATGATCAAATTCGGGCGCGATTGCGCCGCGGCGGTGGCTCGACTATCCCTGAAAAATGTCTCCACTCACCGAAACCGTCCTGTTCGTCTTCAGTCTTGTCGCGCTCGGCTATCTTGCTGGGTTCACAGGCTATTTGAGACCGGCGAGCGGCGAGGGGATATCCGACTTCGCGGTCTCGGTGGCCATGCCGCTGCTCCTGTTCCAGACCATGGTCAACGCTGATTTCCATGGCGTCGCGCCATGGCCACTATGGGGCGCCTATTTCACCGCCGCGGCGATCACCTGGGCGGCGGGCCATCTCGTCACCACGCGCATATTCGGACGCGACGCGCGCGCCGGGGTCGTCGGCGGCGTATCGTCCGCCTATTCCAATGTCGTGCTGCTCGGCGCTCCCTTCATCCTTGGCATATTCGGTCCGAGCGGCTTCGAAGTGCTGTCGCTGTTGGTCTCGGTGCATCTGCCGATCATGATGATGGCTTCGATCGTGCTGTTCGAGATGTTCGGCCGAGGCGGCGGCGAACATGTGCATCCGTTGCGTGTCCTGCGCAGCTTCCTGAGACGGCTGTTCATCAATCCGCTGATCATCGGCATTCTGCTGGGGCTGGCATGGCGCACCAGCGGCGTGCCGCTGCCCGGTCTTGTCATGCGGCTGGTCGATGCGCTGGCCAACACGGCCGGGCCGGTGGCGCTGTTTGCCATGGGGCTCAGCCTGCGCCGCTTCGGCATATCAGGCAATGTCCGGCCAGCGCTGGTACTTTCGGTGCTGAAGCTGTTCCTGATGCCGGCGCTGGTTCTTGCCTTCGTCTGGCTGCTCGGCCTGCCGCCGTTGACGGCCAAGGTGGCGGTCGTGGTGGCGGCGCTGCCGTCGGGCATCAATTCCTATCTCATCGCCGTCCAGTTCAACACCGGCCAGGCGCTAGCATCGAACCAGATGACCATCGCCACTGCTTGCGCGGTCATCACTACTGCTTTCTGGCTGACGGTTGTCCTGCATGTTTTCGGGTGAGGTTGGCGACAGCTGCGCCAACCCGCTCTCGTCTTGCGCTGGTCCAACCCCTATATGCCATCTTGCGATTGCTTGCGGGGCTTTCCCTAGGTTAAGAGCAATGGCTCCAGCGTGCGGCCCTGCCTGCGCTTTACCGAAGACATCCAGATAGCGGCCCGTGAGCGCCGAACGGAGGCTAGACCATGCTTCAGAAAACCAGCCATTTCATGCGCCAGGCCAATCTCATCAACGGCGAATGGGTCCAGGCCGACAGCGGCCAGACGGTCGATGTGAACAATCCAGCTACCGGCCTCAAGATCGGCACCGTGCCGAAGTCGGGCAAGGCCGAGACACGCCGTGCCATCGAGGCTGCCGACGCCGCCTTCAAGTCATGGCGCAAGACCACCGCGCTCGAGCGCTCCAAGCTGCTGCGCAAGCTGCATGACGCGATGATGGACAATCAGGACGTGCTGGCCGAACTGCTCACCATCGAGCAGGGCAAGTCGCTGTTCGAGTCCAAGGGCGAGATCGGTTCGGCTGCCGCCTACATCCTCTGGTTCGCCGAAGAAGGTCGCCGCACCTATGGCGACGTCGTGCCGTCGCCATGGGCGGACCGCCGCATCCTGGTGACCAAGGAACCGGTCGGTGTCATTGCCGCCATCACGCCGTGGAATTTCCCGTCCTCGATGCTGGCCCGCAAACTTGGTCCCGCACTTGCCGCCGGCTGCACCGCCGTCGTCAAGCCGGCCTCGCAGACGCCGTATTCCGGCCTTGCCTGGGGTGCGCTGGCCGAGGAAGTCGGCTTCCCCAAGGGCGTCGTCAACATCCTGACCGGTTCGGCGAGCGAGATCGGCGACGAGATCTGCGCCAATCCGCTGGTGTCGAAAATCACCTTCACCGGCTCGACGGAGGTCGGCAAGCTTCTCATCCAGAAGTCGTCGGTCACGGTCAAGAAGGTGTCGATGGAACTCGGCGGCAACGCGCCGTTCATCGTCTTCGACGACGCCGATATCGAGCGTGCCGTTGCCGGCGCGATCACCGCCAAATATCGCAATTCAGGCCAGACCTGCGTCTGCACCAACCGCTTCCTCGTCCAGGCTGGTGTGTACGACAAGTTCGTCGAAAAGCTCGCCGCGGCCAGCAACGGACTGAAGGTCGGTTCCGGCCTCGAAGAGGGCGTCCAGCAGGGGCCGCTGATCGACGAGAAGGCGGTCGAGAAGGTCGAGGAACTGATCGCCGATGCCACCTCAAAGGGCGGCAAGGTCGTCGCCGGCGGTCATCGCCATGCACTGGGCGGTTCGTTCTTCCAGCCGACGGTCATCGCCAATGCGACGCCGAAAATGCGCTTCATGAAGGAAGAGATCTTTGGCCCGGTCGCACCGGTGTTCAAGTTCGAAACCGAGGAAGAAGCCATCGCGCTCGCCAACGACACCGAATTCGGCCTTGCCTGCTATTTCTACACCGGCGATCTCGGCCGCGCCTTCCGGGTCATGGAAGGCCTGAAATACGGCATGGTCGGCGTCAATGAAGGGCTGATCACCACACCTGAAGCACCGTTTGGCGGCGTCAAGGAATCGGGCCTCGGCAAAGAAGGCGGACATCAGGGCATCGAGGATTACCTCGATACCAAATATGTGTGCATCGGCGGCCTCGGGCTCTGATAGGCTAGTGCGTGGGGCAGGCTGGTAAACCTGCCCCAGGCTGAACAACCAGCCGAAGTCGTTTGGATCCACTGGCATTTGCGGGCATGACGATGAAGGACGGCGAGGTTTTCGGCACGACACAGGCAGGCGAACCGATCCGCCGCTTTACGATCAGGGGCGGCGGCCTCACCGCCAACATCATCGGGCTTGGCGCCATCGTCCAGGACCTGCGCCTGACCGGGCACGACGCGCCGCTGGTCCTCGGCTACAACAATCTGGAGGCCTATGAGACCGACACTGGCTTCTTCGGGGCCGTGGTCGGGCGCTACGCCAACCGCATCGGCGAAGGCCGCTTCACAATTGGCGGCAACCGCTACCAGACCGAGCGCAACTTCCTCGACAAGCATACGCTGCATGGCGGCTCGCAAGGCTACTCCCACCGACCATGGACGGTTTCGCTGCACGGCAGGGATTTCGTCACTCTGACGCTGCATGATCCCGACGGTGCGATGGGCTTTCCCGGCGCGCTCGACGTTACTTGCACCTACCGGCTGAAAATTCCCGGCACGCTGAGCGTCGAACTGACGGCGACCTGCGAGGAGCCGACGCCGTGCAATCTCACCCAGCATTCCTATTTCAACCTCGATGATGGCGGCACGGGCGACATTCTCGACCACAGGATGATGCTGAACGCCGGTGCCTATCTGCCTGTCGACGGCGACATGATCCCGACCGGCGTGGTGAAGCCGGTCGACGGCACGCCTTTCGATTTTCGCCAGGCGCGGCCATTGCGCATGGAGACCGAGGGCGAACAACTGCCCTACGACCAGAATTTCTGCCTGGCCGCGGCGCGCGGGCCGCTCAAGCAGGCCGCGTGGGTGCAAGGGGCGAATTCCGGCGTCGAGATGGAAGTCTGGACAACGGAGCCCGGTGTCCAGCTCTACACCGGGCAATATGTGACGCCACGCACCGGCCTGGAAGGGCGGAATTACAAGGCCTTCAGCGGCTTCTGCCTGGAGCCGCAAATATGGCCTGACGCGCCGAACCGGCCCTATTTCCCGCAGGCGACGCTATGGTCTGGCGCGATCTATCACCACGTGACCGAATACCGGTTCCGGCAAGGTTAGCTTTTTCAGGGCTTGCCGAACGCCGCCCTCAGCGTCTCGAACGGTGCCAGCGCGCCGCGCACCTGCACGACGGCAGCGGCAACGCGATGGGCTCTGCGGGCGGCCTCCTGCGGGTTGTGGCCGGCAAGACGGGCGGCGAGATAGCCGCCATTGAAGGAATCGCCGGCGCCGGTGGTGTCGGTGGGGGCCGCGACATGGATCGCAGGCACGTCCTGCAATGATCCGTTTTCGGCAATCAGTGCCGGCTGCTCGCCATTCTTGACGACAACTTCGCCAACCCATTGCCTGAGCCGCTCGGCGGTCGCCCGCGGGGTGTCATCGCCGAACAGCATCTGCTCGTCAGGGAAGGTCGGCAGCGCGATGTCGGTGACGGCAAGCGCTTCGACGATCGCTGCCTGCGCTTCGTCGCGGCCGCGCCACAGTCGTGGCCGGTAGTTGGGATCGAAGGCGATCGTCGAGCCCGCCGCGCGCGCCTTGCCCACGGCCGCCAGCAGCGTCTTGCGCGAGGCATCGTCGAGAATTGCCAAAGTGATTCCGGAAAAGTACACAAGCGATTGATTCTGCATGCTTTTCGATAGTGCCGCCGGATCCGAAGCCAGCTGCCGCGCGGCGGCGTCGCCACGCCAGTAGGTGAAGGAGCGTTCGGCACCGGTCAGCGTGATCGCATAGAGGCCGGGGCGCGCGCCCGGTATGACCGGACTGGAGCCGATGCCGATGCCGTTTTCAGCGAAGAAAGCGATCTGGCCTTGGGAGAAGGGGTCGTCGCCGAAGGCCGAGACATAGGTTGCCGGCAGGTCAGCGCTCAGCGCATGCAACGCCCACAGCGTGTTGAACGTGTCGCCGGCAAAACCCATGCGCCAGTTCGGGCCCGTCTGGCCCGACAGTTCCAGCATGCATTCGCCAATCGAGGCGACGCCGTTTCCCATCATCTGCAATCCTCCAGTGATGTCGGTGCTGTAGCTTTTTGCCGGACGCAGCGCCATGCTTGGCAAGCAGGCTTTTTTCCGCCACAGCGTTTTCCCACAGGCTGGCGGGATGCGATCCGTCCGGCAGAACGTTATCCGCAGAAGAGGAACCGGTTTGGCATCGTTATGGCGTTATCTCCTGGCAGGTCTTGGTCTGGCTGCTTTGCTGGTCGGCGTTCTCGCGGTCGTCTATCTGACCGTGCCGCATTCGGCACAGCCTGTCGGTCCGGATGTCTCGAGGACGAAGAAAACCGACAACGGATTGTACGTAGCGAGTTTCGTGCCGGAACGCGGCGTGGTGCGGCAGGGCGAGCTGGAATCCTGGGTGCTGACGCTGAAGACAAAGACAGGGGCTTCGGTGGAGCGAGCCGCGATCGCCATCTCCGGCGGCATGCCGCAGCACAATCACGGTCTGCCGACCAGTCCGCAGGCGACCGACTATCTCGGCGAGGGACGCTACCGCATCGAGGGGCTCAAATTCACCATGAGCGGCTGGTGGCAACTGCGTTTCGCCATATCGTCCGGCGCGGGCTCCGACACTGTGCTGTTCAACGTGGTGCTGTGAGCGGTCGATGAGGCGCCTTTTCTGCTTTTTGGCGCTGACGGTGGCCGTGCTCCTTGGCGGTTGCGGCAAGCCGGATTTTTCCGATGCCGAGAAGAAGACGATTGCTTCGCTCGCGCTGAATACGCTGCCGGCGCTGAAGCCTGACACCACCAACCGCTTCGCCGATGTGCCGGCCGCCGCAGCGCTCGGCTCGACGCTGTTCTTCGATGTTGGGATGAGCCGCGACGGCACCGTGTCCTGCTCGACCTGCCACAAGATCGACCGCCAATTCCAGGACGACCTGCCACAGGCGGTGGGTGTCGGCCGGACCAACCGGCGCACCATGCCGCTGGCCGGTGTGGCGCGCGACCCCTGGTTCTTCTGGGATGGCCGCCGCGACAGCCTGTGGGCGCAGGCGCTGACACCCCTCGAAAATCCGTTGGAACAGGCGGGAAACCGCACCGCCTACGCGCATTACATGAAGGCGCGCTTCGGCGAACGCTATGAGCGCATCTTCGGGCCATTGCCCGATTTTTCCGGCATTCCGCTGAATGCCAGCCCGCTTGGAAGCGATACCGAAAAAGCTGCCTGGAACGCGATGAGCGATGCGCAGCGTGACGCCATCAACAGCGTCTATGCCAATATAGGCAAGGCGATTGCCGCTTTCGAACGCTCGATCGAGCCGACGCCGACGCGATTCGACCGCTTTGCGCTGGACCTTGCCACAGGCGCCGAGCCGAAAGGCGATGCGGCCTTTTCGCGGGAAGAAATCCTTGGGCTGAAACTGTTCATCGGCAAGGCCAATTGCGTGACCTGCCACAATGGCCCGCGTTTCACCGACAACGGTTTTCACAATACGGGTGTGCCGCCTGTTGCCGGCTTGCCGGCGGATCGCGGGCGCGTCGACGCGGTAGCGCAGGTCGAGGCCGACCCCTTCAACTGCTTCGGCGCTTATCGCGATGGCGAGGCCAGTGCCTGCGGCGAGCTGCGCTTCATGGTCAAGGATGCGCCGGAACTGGTGCGCGCCTACAAGACGCCGTCGCTGCGCGGTGCTACGACACGGCCGCCCTACATGCATGCCGGGCAGTTTTCATCGCTCGACGAGGTGGTGGCTCACTATGCCAAGGCCGCACCAAGCGTCGAAGGGGTATCCGAGGTCCACCCCCTGGAGCTATCGGACCGCGAGCGCGCCGCACTCGTGGCGTTTTTGAAGACGCTGTCGGAATAGCCCTTCTGGTTGACCGTGATCTTGTCCGAGAACCGGCTTCCACTTTTCGGATCATGGTCATCGGTCCGTCACCGTCTCCATCGCCACGAAGGTCGAGGTCTGGGCGACGTGGGGCAGGGCCGAGATGCGCTCGCCGAGCACGCGCCGGTAGGCGGCGATGTCGCGGGTGCGGACCTTCAGGAGATAATCGAAGCTCGACGCCATCATGTGGCACTGCTCGATCTCCGGCACGGCCTGTACGGACCGGTTGAAGGCATCGAGCGCCGCGGATCGAGTGTCCGACAGTTTCACCTGGACGAAGGCGACATGGCCTTCACCCATGCGCTCGCGGTCGATGATCGCCTGGTAGCCCCTGATGTAGCCATCCCTCTCCAGCCGCTTCACCCGCGCCTGCACCGGTGTCTTCGACAGGCCGACCTTGGCCGCCAATTCCGACATGGATAGCCGGCCATTGCCGGCCAGCGCCGACAGGATGTTCCTGTCGATGCGGTCCAATTGGTCTTCTGTCATGGAAAATGCGGTCAATCTGTTGAGTTTGTGCCGTAGTGATAGATCAAATGACCTGCGGTGTCGATTTCTTTGGACCGACTGAAATCCGCACCCTGTGCTAGCTTGCGCCATTCGGTCCGGTGACCGCCGGCCCGTTCCCTTATGGTTGCTCATAGGACCGCCATGCCGCTCGACGCCATCCGCCAGCAGATCCGCGCCAACTATTTGCCCGACGAAGACGAGGCGGTAACGCGGTTGGCCGAGGCGACCGGACTTTCGGCCGGAGACCGCAAGGCGATCTCGGCCCGCGCGGCCGACCTGGTGCGGGCGGTGCGGGGCTCTACAGATCCCCGGCTGATGGAAGTCTTCCTCTCCGCCTACGGTCTCTCCACCAAGGAAGGCGTGGCGCTGATGTGCCTGGCCGAGGCGCTGCTGCGCGTGCCCGACACCGAGACGATGGACGACCTCATCGCCGACAAGATCGCGCCGCACGACTGGTCGGCGCATTCGGGCGGTTCGAGTTCCATCTTCGTCAACGCCTCGACCTGGGCGCTGATGCTGACCGGCCGCGTGCTCGACGAAGGCGAGGGCGGCATCGAAGGCACGCTGCGTTCGATGGTGCGCAGGCTGGGCGAGCCGGTCATCCGCAAGGCGGTGGCCGCCGCCATGCGCGAGATGGGCGAACAGTTCGTGCTGGGTCGCACCATCGCCGAGGCCGTCAAGCGCGGCCGGCCGATGACGCAGAAGGGTTATCTCTATTCCTTCGACATGCTGGGCGAGGCGGCCCGCACCGAGGCCGATGCGCTGCGCTATCACAAGGCCTATGCCGACGCCATTTCCTCGCTCGATGCCGGCTCCAACGGCCCTGATATCCGCTTCAACCATGGAATCTCGGTCAAGCTCTCAGCGTTGCATCCGCGCTACGAGCTGGCGCAGAAGGAGGAAATGCTGCCTGTGATGGCCGAGCGGCTGCTGTCGCTGGCACTCGCGGCCAGGCATTCGCGCATGGGCCTCAACATCGATGCCGAGGAGGCCGATCGTCTCGACCTGTCGCTTGACGTCATCGAACGGGTGCTGGCCGAGCCGGAACTCGCCGGCTGGAACGGGTTCGGCGTCGTCGTGCAGGCCTACGGTCCGCGCGCGGCTTTCACCATCGACTGGCTCTATGCACTGGCGAAAAAGTACAATCGCAACATCATGGTGCGGCTGGTCAAGGGCGCCTATTGGGACACCGAGATCAAGCGGGCGCAGACGCTCGGCCTTTCAGGCTATCCCGTGTTCACGCGCAAGGCCAACACCGACGTTTCCTACATTGCGTGCGCGAGAAAACTGCTTGGCATGACCGACCGGATCTATCCGCAATTCGCCACCCACAATGCCCACACCGTCGCCGCCATCCTGTCGATGGCTGACAACCGCGATACCTTCGAATTCCAGCGCCTGCATGGCATGGGCGAGGCCTTGCACGAAACCGTGCGCCGGTCAGAGGGCACGCGTTGCCGCATTTACGCTCCCGTCGGTGCACATTCGGACCTGCTTGCCTATCTGGTCCGTCGCCTGCTGGAGAACGGCGCCAATTCCTCCTTCGTGCACCAATTGACCGACGAGGACGTCGAGCCGGAGGACATCGCGCGTGATCCGCTGGAAACGGTCGAAAGCCAGGGGCCGGCCGCCAATCCGGCGATCGCCAAGCCATCCCAGATCTTTGGGATCGGGCGCCGCAACTCGAAAGGATTCGACATTACGGACACGGTGACGCTGGCTGATATCGACAAGGCCAAAGCGGCCTTTGCCGGGTCGGATCGCTGGCACGCCAAGCCGATCACGCGCGCCGCCGGCTACGGCAAGCAGCGCCCGATCGTCAATCCGGCAAAGCCTTCCGAGGTCGTCGGCACGGTTCACGAGGCCGCCGCCAAGCAGGTCGCGACCGCGGTGCGCAACGCTGTCGAGGCGCAGCCGGCCTGGGCAAAACGGCCGGTTGCCGAGCGTGCCGCGATCCTCAACCTCGCGGCCGACCTTTACGAGGCCAATGCGGTCGAGTTCTTCGCTCTCGCCACGCGCGAGGCCGGCAAATCGCTGGCCGACGGCGTCGCCGAGGTGCGCGAGGCCGTCGACTTCCTGCGCTACTACGCCGCCGAGGCGGCAAACGCCGAGGCGGGCACGCAAGCGCGCGGCGCCATTGTCTGCATCTCGCCATGGAATTTCCCGCTCGCCATCTTCACGGGCCAGATCGCGGCGGCACTCGTCACCGGCAACTCGGTGATCGCCAAGCCGGCCGAGCAGACGCCGCTGATCGCATTCCGCGCGGTCGAGATGCTGCGCGAGGCTGGCGTGCCGGAAGACGTCATCCAGCTCCTGCCCGGCGACGGCCCATCGGTGGGCGGCCCGTTGACAGCGGACCCGCGCATTGCCGGCGTCTGCTTCACCGGCTCGACCGAAGTCGCCAAGCTGATCGAGAAACAACTGGCCGAGACCGCCGTGCCGGACGCCATGCTGATCGCCGAGACCGGTGGTCTCAACGCCATGATCGTCGATTCCACAGCGCTGCCCGAACAGGCGGTGCGCGATATCCTGGCGTCGGCCTTCCAGAGTGCGGGCCAGCGCTGCTCGGCGCTGCGCGTGCTCTATGTGCAGAAGGACGTCGAGAAGAAGATGCTGGAGATGCTGAAGGGCGCCATGGAGGCGCTCAATATCGGCGATCCCTGGCTGATCTCGACCGATGTCGGCCCGGTCATCGATGATGAGGCGCAGGCCTCGATCCGCGACTATTGCACGAAGAAGGGTCTTGAGGGCCGGCTGATCGCCAAGCTCGAGGCCCCCAAGGATGGGCGCTTCGTCGCGCCGCATGTCTTGCGGGTCAAGGGCATCGAGGACATGGAGCGCGAGGTGTTCGGGCCTGTGCTGCATGTCGCCAGTTTCGATGCCGACCAGATCGACAGCGTCATCACCGCCATCAACCGCAAGGGCTATGGCCTGACCTTCGGCCTGCACACCCGCATCGAGGGCCGCGTCCAGCATTTCGTCGACGGCATTCATGCCGGCAACATCTACGTCAACCGCAACCAGATCGGCGCCGTGGTCGGTTCGCAACCGTTCGGCGGCGAGGGCCTCTCCGGCACCGGGCCGAAGGCCGGCGGCCCGCATTATCTCAGGCGCTTCCGCAAGGGGCCGGAAGCTGGCACGCACCTGGCCGACGGGCACAAGGTCACCGCCACCGAACTGGCCGACAATCTGCCCGATCCGTCGCTGGGCGGCTGGTCGACGCGGCCGGACCGGATCGCCATCCTGAGGAAACATCTGCGCGGCAAGGGCGCGGCGGCGATCGGTGCCGCCGCTGCAATCGATTTCGGTCAGGTCGATTTGCCCGGCCCGACCGGCGAGGCCAACACGCTGTCACTGTCGCCGCGCGGCCGGGTGCTGTGCCTGGGGCCGGACGCCGACACGCTGCTGGCGCAGACCATCCAGGCGCTCGCCGCCGGCAATGCAGTGCTGGCCGTGGCGCCAGGTGCCCCGGCGGCACTGTCGGCGCTGACCGGCAAAGGCCTGCCGCTGGCGGCCATCGATGGCCGCCCCGATCCGGTCGAGGCGCGCTCGCTGCGCGTCGATGTCGTTGCTTTTTCAGGCACGCCCGAGGCGGCGCGCATCGTGCGCAAGGTCATCGCCGAGCGCAGCGGGCCGATCGTGCCGCTGGTCAGCGAGGTGCTCAATCCCGCGGCCTATGCGCATGAGCGGGCCGTCTGCGTCGACACCACGGCGGCCGGCGGCAATGCCAGCCTGTTGGCCGCCGCATAGATTAGTCGGTACTTACGCGCCTTCGACGACGGAAAAACCCTCGAATTGCGGGTGGCCGAGATAATGGACCTTTGTCGTGCCGACATTGCGGTGGGCGGCGCGAAAGTTCTCCGATTTGGTCCAGGCGACGAAGTCGGCGTGGCTCGCCCAGACCGTATGCGAGGCAAACAGCGTGTAGCCTTCGGTCTCGTTGGCCGGGCCGCGCAACAGATGGAATTCCCGGAAGCCTTTCATCTCGGCAAGGCTGGAATCGCGGTTCTTCCACACGGCTTCGAAATCGGCCTCGGAGCCGGTCTGCACCTTGAAGCGGTTCATGGCGATATACATGGGGTCCCTTTCCTGCGGATGTTGATGGTTGGCGCCGCAACGTTTGTGCTGCTCACATCTTAGAACGGGCCGATCCCGACCTCGAATTCCAAACCCGGATTCGCGGCCTGTGGCGGAATTGGAGGGAAGGGAGCAGCCTTGCGCACGATGCCAAGCGCGGCCTCATCGAAAGTCTTCGATCCCGAGCTTTCCAGAATACGCAACTGATCTATGTTGCCCTTCTTGCCTATGGCGAATGCCACAACCGCATTGTTTCGCGCGGCCAGTTGCAGCGAAGGCGGGAGAGTTCGATTGACGCTGCCGAGCTTTCGAAAGACGTCGCCGCGGTAGCTGTCTTCCGCGGCGCTGCCGGCCTCTTTCTGCCTCTTGCCCATGCTGGCCGCTTGCGCCGGCCGATCCTGGCCGTCGGCCGTACCGCTCCGTTCATCCGCCGCTGCAGCTGTCGCAGGCGCGGCCGCCGGAGTCGGCCTTGCATAGGGTGTCGGCGGGTGATCGGGAGCGGCGACAGGCATCTCGACGGTTTCGGCCTGGACGCTCGGCTGCGCCTGCGTTTCGTTCCTGGCGGCCACGCTCTGGTCGTCCGGGCGGGGTTTTGCCGTCACCAGTATGTCGGGTGTCACCATTGGCTGTTTGGCCGGTTCCTGCGAGGGCTCCGAAGCCTGCTTCGCGGCGTCCCGGACGGGCTCGCGATCCTGTGTCACAGCTTCCGGCGTGGGCCGCGAAGGTTCCGTCGGCGGCGCCGGCCTGGCTGCCTTTGCCCGATGTGGTTTGGCCGATGGCTGGTTCGGCACCAACGTGACATTCATTGCCGCGGGGTCCTTGTCCAGCGCACTGCCGGCTACCTTGTCGCCCGTGTGATCGCCGCCTTCCGATTGCTCCGCCTGCCTGGAAACAAACGTGCCGGCGGGTGAGATCAGAAAAGCCGCCGCTACCGCGGCATGGAGCAGGCCCGAGATGGCGATCGCCGTTGCCCACTTGCCGTTGCCGGCAGGCGGCCGCGTCTGGGCAAGCGGCTCGGCCGGCACGATGGCCAACTCGTCGCCGACGTTGGGGAGGGGACTGATTTCCTGCATGTCGCGCGGCGGAAAATGCAGCGGCCCAGGCGTCATTGTCAAATCAAGATGGACTGGCTCAAACAGCGGAAGGCCGGCCAGCGGCCGGGCCACCATATGTCGCGCCAAGTCGGGTTCCAGTCCCACCGCCGCCCTCAGACGCCGAAAGCGATGCCGGTCCTGGTGTCCGTCTTCAGCTTGCGCATGCAGGCGGCCGGCTCGACGCCCGTGCCGGCGCATTCCGTGGCGCTGTTGATCAGCACGCGGCTGACCTTGGCGCAGTCAGTGCCGGCCAGGTCAAAGCGCGTCACCTTGGTCTTGCCGGCCGGCAGGTCCTTGAAGTCGAGCACGGTCAGCCGGTCGACGATACCGGCCTCGTTGAACAGGGCGATCTCGAACGCCGCCTTGATGAGGTCGGCGCCGAGATTGTTGCTGACCAGGAAGGTCAGGCGGCAGCCCTTGTCGGAAGGCTGCGCTGCATTGAGTTCGAGGGTCAGGACCGGCGCGGACTGCTCAGCCCACGCCGGAACCATCGCAAGCGACATCGCCAGCGCCGAGGTCAGCAGACGAAGCGATGTCGTCAAGCTCGTCATGATGGATCAGCCTCCAAATCGCATGGTTGCCGCCAGTTTCAGCGTGATGCCGGGTTCATAGACGGCGACCGTCGTGCCGCCATTCAGCGGGTTGGCGTATTTGACGTCGAACAGGTTGTCGGCACGGAAATCGACCTTTAGATCGTCGGTCGCCTGATAGCTGGCAAAGGCGTTGACCAGCGTATAGTCGGTGGCCACCGCATTGCCCTTGGGCTTGCCGTTGTACTGCACTTCGCCCCCGACGGTCAGCTTGTCCTCGAGGAAACGCAAACCGAGCTGAGCGGTGACCTGAGAGGAGGGAATGGTGGCGAGGTCGGCCTCCACGCCCTTGTAGGAAACTGTGTGGCCATTTGTGATCGAAGCCGAGAGGCCGGCATAGCCCCACGCCGCGTCGTAGACACCTTCCAGCTCGAAACCGTTGATCCTGGCCTTGGCGAAATTCTGATACTGGAAGCAGATCGGGATGCCGGGGCCGAAGGGGCAGCCGCTGCCTGGGGCGAACGGGGACAGCGTCACGCCGTCGATATAGTCGTCGACATCGTTGTTGAAATAGGCTGCCTTCAGGCGCAAGGCGTCGCCAGCCTCGAAGATGTCGTTCTGCTTGTAGTTGACGCCGAATTCGGTCGTCTTGCCGGTTTCAGGCCGCAGATTTGGATTGGGCAGGAACGGGAAGCTGACGCCTGCCGGATGGTTGCCGCTGATCAGAGTCTCCGTGATCGAGGGCGAGCGATAGCCTTCCGCATAGGTGCCGTAGAATTGCAGGCCGGCAAGGCCGGCGCTCTCGAAAGGCGAGACACCGACCGTGACGCGCGGCGATAGCCTGTCGCCGGAAATATCGTGCGTGTCGTTCTTCAGGATGTAGCTGTCGTAGCGCAGGCCGGCGATGACTTCGAGCCAGTCCCAGGTGAGCTTGTCCTGGACGTAGGCGCCCGACACGTTCCGCTTGCCCGAAGGGGTGTAGAAACTGTCGCCGCCGGCCGCGCCGCCCGTCTTGACATTGTCGCCGACCCAGTCGCCGCCATAGCTCAGTTCATGCGCGATGCCGCCCGTTTCGAACCGTGACGTGTTCCAGATATCGATACCGGCCGTGCCGACATCGAATGTCGATTGTGATCCTGCCGGCAGCACCACGGGAAGACCGGAGACCGGATCGAAGCGGTTCTGCGGGACAAGACTGGTCAGGCCGAGATTGGTCTTGTTGTAGGAGGTGTTGATGTGGAGATCGAGCCAGCTCTTGTCTTCGTCCGTGATGTTGTAGCGGGCCGTGAAGGTGTTCGACTTCAGGTCGATATCATTCACAGGCACGCCGCCGCTGGTCTCGTCCCAGCCGTCGCTCGATCCGACCCAGCCAAGCTTCAGCTCACTGTTCTCGGTCGGCCGGATGGTGGTCTTGAGCAGGCCGCTCAGCACGTCGAAACCAGTGCCGTTGACGGTGTCGCCGTCGCCGTCCTTGTAGTTGTCGTAGTCGCGGTAGACGATGTTGCCCAGCACCTCCCAGTTCTCACTGACGCGATAAGCGCCGGATGCGCTTGATGTCCAGCCCTTGCCGTTGCTCTCGTAGCGTCCGGTGACGGAACCGGCCCAGCTCTCGTCAGGCTTGAGGAAATCCTGGGCATCCTTGGTGTCGAAGAAGACGACACCGCCAATGGCGCCCGAGCCATAGGTGTTGGCGACCGGGCCACGGATCACGTCGACGGATTTGACGAGCTCGGGATCGATGTAGAAGGTCGACTGCGTGCCGTGGTCGGAACGCTGGAAATTCTGGCGCGCGCCATCGACGATGACAGCGACGCGGCCGAAATCCTGCAGGCCTCGGATGTTGATGCTGGTGCTGACGCGCCTGGCGTCCGCCTGTGCGGCGACGCCGGGCACACCGAAAAGCATCTCGTTTGGCGTCGTCGCCATGCGGCGGTCGAGCTGTTCCTGGTCGACATGGCTGGCCGAGGCCAGCGATTCGATCGCCGTTTCGCCGGTGCGGCTGAGCACCAGGATCTTGTCGAGCAGCGTCGCGCCCGCGGGAGTTGCTTTTTCCTGGTCAGTCTTCTTCGATTGATCCGGTTGCTTGCCCGCCGGCTGCGTTGCCTGCTGGGCGTGCGCCGATAGCGCGGACAAGGCGATCGCCGCCACGCCCGCGAGTAAAGCCGCCGCGCCGTTCGCCGTCGCCCGGCCGCGCCGTTCCCAATTCATTGACCCCATGCCCCAACTCCAAATCCCAGGTTCCATGCTGGCTGGCCTGGGGCTTGCTGGCATTTTTGATCGTATCCGGCATCTTAAATGTTGACTCATTTAGTCCGGTATTGCACTGACTAGTAAACATGATTATTCGAGTCAAGAAATGAATCGGCAATTTCGCAGCGCCTAGCCAGATGCCCGGCACAGGAAAGGGATCGACCCAGATGAACACGCATAATCCCAACGATTTTCGCTATCGCGTCCGCCGTTCCGACGATGCCTCCGCCCGTTTCGATCGGATTCCGCTGGCGGTGCGAACGCTGTCCAGCAACACCCTATTCCAGGGCGAGCACGAGATCGGCATCGAACATCATGGGGCGCTCTACCGGCTGAAGATCACCCGCCAGGGCAAGCTCATTCTCAACAAGTAAGGCAAGGCATCAGGGGTAAAGACATGGACCAGCGCGTAAAACCCGCTCCGCATGAAATCCGGCGGGCACGGACCGAGAATCCGAAAGCGCGCGAGCGTGATCTGGCCGGCCAGCTCGGCATTTCGGAGGCCGAGCTGGTGGCCGCGCATTGCGGTGATGGCGTCATTCGCATCGAGCCGCGCGTCAATGACCTTCTGACCGGTCTAGAGGCCGTTGGCGAGGTGATGGCGCTGACCCGCAACGAAAGCGCCGTGCACGAAAAGATCGGCGTTTACGACAAGGTCGTCACCGGCAATCACAATGCGATGGTGCTTGGCGAGAACATCGACCTGCGCATCTTCCCGAAAATCTGGGCGCATGGCTTCGCCCTGGAAAAGCGGGACGGCGACGACATCCGCCGCAGCCTGCAATTCTTCGATGCTTCCGGCGAGGCGGTGCACAAGGTGCACCTGCGCCCCGCCTCCAGCCTCTATGCCTACCAGAAGCTGGTCGCCTCGCTGGAATCACCGAACCAGGGGCCGACGATCGAGATTTCAGGACCCGTTCTCGACGAGGAAAGCGAGGCCGGGACATCGACTGCGAGCCTGGACGATCTGCGTGACCGCTGGAGCCGGCTGACGGACGTGCACCAGTTCTTCGGCATGCTGAAGACGTTGAAGCTCAGCCGCCGCCAGGCGGTGCGCATGGTCGGCCAGGATTACGCCTGGCTGCTCGACAATGACGCGGTGCGCGCCATG
The DNA here is from genome assembly GCF_004791165.1 of Mesorhizobium sp. M8A.F.Ca.ET.218.01.1.1. GTDB lineage: Bacteria > Pseudomonadota > Alphaproteobacteria > Rhizobiales > Rhizobiaceae > Mesorhizobium. The sequence goes on from NZ_SRUZ01000008.1 coordinate 291,849, forward strand.
TTCCATCACGCCGCCGAAAGCGAGATGCCGATCATGTGCTTTGTGGGCAACCGCGGCTGCATCCAGATCCATTCCGGCCCGGTCAAGTCGATCAAGCCGATGGGACCGTGGATCAACGTGCTGGACGAGACCTTTCATCTGCATCTGCGAACCGACCACATCCATGAGGTATGGGCGGTGCGCAAGCCGACCAGGGACGGCCACGTCACCTCGCTCGAGGTCTATGCCGCCAATGGCGACATGATCATCCAGTTCTTCGGCAAGCGCCACGAAGGCGAAAGCGAGCGCGACGACTGGCGCTTCCTGGCCGAGCACCTGCCGCGCATTCCAAGCCCGACGGCAGCCTGAGGACAGTGTAATGAGTTTTGTGTCGAGACTGTCCGCCCTGCGCGGATCGATGATCGGTTCCGCGATCGGCCTTGCCCTGGCTTTCGCCGCAATGCAGCCGGCCGGCGCCAACGAAGGCGTTTCGGTCTTCGCCGATCCTTCGAAGATCGCCGCCATCGGCGGGTCCATCACCGAGATCGTCTATGCGCTTGGAGAGGAAAAGCATCTGGTGGCTCGCGATTCCACCAGCAATTTTCCAAAAGCCGCGCTCGACCTGCCTGATGTCGGTTACATGCGCCAGCTGTCGCCGGAAGGCGTCTTGTCGGTCAATCCGACAGGCATACTGGCATTGTACGGCAGCGGCCCCAAGGAAGCCGTCGACGTGCTAAAGAAGACGAGCATTCCATTCATCGAAGTGCCCGAACTGTACAGCCGCGAAGGCATCCTCCAGAAGGTCCGCATTGTCGGCAAGGCGCTCGGGGTCGAGGCCAAGGCCGAGGTGCTGGCCAAGGCGCTCGATGCCAAACTCACGGCCGCCGAAAAGCAGACAGCCTCGATCAAGGAGCGCAAGCGCGTCCTGTTCGTTCTCTCGATACAGAGTGGCAAGATCCTGGCGGCCGGCAGCGAAACCGCGGCCGATGGCATGGTCAAGCTGGCGGGCGGGGTCAATGCGGTGGAAGGCTTTTCCGGCTACAAGCAAATGTCCGACGAAGCGATCATCACCGCCAGGCCGGACGTGATCTTGATGATGACCAATGCCGGGCCGCCGGTCTCGGACGACGAATTGTTCGGCAATCCATCCATCGCCTCGACGCCGGCCGGAACGGCGCGCAAGCTGCTCCGCATCGACGGCGCCTATCTACTGGGCTTCGGACCGCGCACGGCCGACGCGATCCACGATCTCGCCGTGTCGCTCTATGGCGCACAGGTCACGGACTGAGCATCATGGCCGACCAGTCGATCGCCGGTCCGGTGAAGGCGATGGGTGCATCCGAAGGGGATCGTTCCGGCCGCGCCCGTGCCGTCATTCTTATGCTGTGCCTGGGCCTGGCGGGCGCCGTCTTGCTTTCGCTCACATCCGGGGCGTCGGATGCATCCGCCGTGAACGTCATCAGGGATTGGCTCTTTGGCACCATCCCCGGCGATGCGGCACTCAACGCCCGTGACAGCCTGATCGTCCATGACATCCGCCTGCCGCGCGTTATCCTCGGCATGCTGGTGGGTGCGGCTCTCGCTGTCTGTGGCGCCGTCATGCAGGGACTGTTCCGCAATCCGCTCGCCGATCCCGGACTGATCGGCGTTTCAGCCGGCTCCAGCCTCGGCGCGGTGGCCATCATCGTGCTGGGCGGGACCATGCTGGCACCGGTGACCGCATTGCTCGGAACGCTCGCGCTGCCGCTTGCGGCATTCTTCGGCGCCCTCGCCACCACATTGGTGCTTTATCAGGTCGCCACGCGACGCGGGCAAACCTCTGTTGCCACCATGCTGCTCGCGGGTATCGCCCTGGCTGCACTTGCCATGGCGCTGACCGGAATCCTCATCTTCATGGCCGACGATCGCCAGTTGCGCGATCTGACCTTCTGGTCACTGGGATCGCTCGGTGGTGCGACATGGGCCAAGATCGCTTCCGTCGGGCCCATCATCGTCTTGGCACTCGCGGCGATGCCGTTCCTTGCCCGGGGTCTCAACGCGCTGGCGCTCGGCGAGGCCGCCGCCGGCCATCTCGGCATTCCGGTGCAGCGGCTGAAATACACAGCCATCATTGGTGTCTCGGCGGCGGTCGGGGCGTCCGTCGCCGTCAGCGGCGGCATCGGTTTCGTCGGCATCGTCGTGCCGCACCTGCTGCGCCTGCTGATTGGCCCGGACAATCGTTACCTGCTGCCGGCCTCGGCGCTGCTCGGCGCCTCGCTGTTGCTGCTCGCCGATGCCGTGGCCCGCACCATCGTGGCGCCGGCAGAGTTGCCGATCGGCATCGTCACCGCCGTCGCTGGCGCACCGTTCTTCCTGTGGATCCTGCTGCGCAAGCGTGGCGTGATCGATTTGTGAGATTTGAGACCCTGTAGGAGTGTTTCATGATCGAAGCCCGCGACGTTTCTGTGGCGATCGGCAAGAAGCGCATTGTCGCCAACGTCGATTTCGAAGTCAGGCCAGGTGAAATCTCGGCCATCGTCGGCCCCAACGGATCGGGCAAGACGACCTTTCTCAAGGCGATGTCGGGGGATCTCGTCCATACCGGACGGATCCTTATCAACGGTCGCGAGCTGTCGAAGATGAAGCCGGTCGAGGCGGCGACAGTGCGAGCGGTGCTGCCTCAGGCAACGACCCTGTCCTTTCCCTTCACCGTGCGCGAGATCGTCAGGCTTGGCCTCGTCGGTGGACGCTCGGGCGTGCTGCCCGGCGAGGACGAACGCCTGCCGGAGCGGGCGCTGGCGCGGGTCGATCTCGACGGTTTTGCCGGTCGTTTCTACCAGGAGCTTTCCGGTGGTGAGCAGCAGCGTGTCCAGCTTGCCCGCGTGCTGTGCCAGGTCTGGGCGCCGGTGCTTGACGGCGGCCCGCGCTATCTCTTCCTCGACGAACCGGTTTCCAGCCTCGACATCAAGCATCAGCTGATCATCATGAACATCGCCCGCGACTTCGCCAGAAGAGGCGGCGGCGTGGTCGCGATCCTGCACGACCTCAATCTGACGGCGATGTTCGCCGACCGCATCTTCGTGATGCATCGCGGCCGGCTGGCCGCGACCGGATCGCCGCGCGACGTGCTGAGTGACGATCTGATCGAGAATGTGTTCGACTGCCGGCTCAAGGTCGGCGTGCTGCCGGCCGGCAACATGCCATTCGTGCTGCCGCAATCGGCAGCCTAGATCTGCGGTCTTCGGCCCGGCCTGCGCAGGATCAAGCTGCCGGGGCGCGGCGCTCCATCAGCATGTCGATACCGAGCAGGTTGCGCACATTCGGCCGCGCCGCCACCAGATCGGCGATCGTGTAGCGGGCAAGCACGGCGAAGAAGGCGTTGAGCGCTTCGCGCAGCGCCGAGTTCAATGCGCAGCTGTCGACCAGCGGGCATTCGGCCGCGTCATTCTCGAAGCACTCCGCCATGGCAAAGCTTTCCTCGGTCACGCGCACAACATCGAACAGGCTTATCGATTCGGCGGCGCGGCCGAGCCGTACCCCTCCGTTCCGGCCGCGGACGGTCTCGACCAGGCCGTTCTCGACCAAAGGCTGCAGGATCTTGAACAGGAACAGTTCCGACACCGAATAGGCGGTCGCGATCTCCGGGATGCGGCTCAACCGTTCATTGTTGGCGGCACAATACATCAGGATGCGCATGGCATAGTTGGTTTGGCGGGTAAGCCGCATTTCATCCTCACAAAGCGCTGGCGCGGTGCAACCATGCCAGAGTCTGGAACTTTGCCGGCGCGGCTTCACCAGGATTTTCGGAGTCGCCGCGCTGGCCTCGGTCGAATATGGCCTATACCTTGGAATAATTCCAGACTGGCTTGGGATTATAGCTGAATATTCGCGTCAACTTTATGTGCGTGGCCAGGCGAAACGCTGAGAAAATCGGCTGTCGCGGGCATTTTGACGGCCGAAGCACTAAATAGCCTGGGATCGACGAGGAGCGGCTCATATGTCTCAATCGGCCCAGTCGCTGGCGCCTGTCCGTTTCGACACCGACGCGGGCGCCAAGCTTTCGGCGCTGCGGCGGACAAAGTTCGTCGCCACGGCGGCGCTGGCACTCTGCGTGCTGGTCTTTGTCTTGGCCAAGTCCTTCCAGGCCAGCTACCCGTGGCTCGGCTTCGTCGCCGCCTTCGCCGAGGCGGCCACCATCGGCGGCCTTGCCGACTGGTACGCGGTGGTGGCGCTGTTCAAACGGCCGCTCGGGCTACCCATCCCGCACACCGCCATCATCCCGGAAAACAAGGATCGGATAGCCGACAATCTCGGCCGTTTCATCGAGGTTAATTTCCTGGCGCCGGAACCTGTGCGTGAAAAACTCGCCGAGGTCGATTTTTCGGCGCTCGTCGCCGATTGGCTCGCCGATGCCGAACGCGCCGCCGGCCTGTCGCGCTTCGTCGTGCGGCTGGTGCCGCGTACGCTTGCGGCCGTCGAACAATCGGGCCTGCGCGGTTTCGTCACCAGCCGTATGCTGGAGCAGATCGAAAAGGTGCCGCTGGCGCCGCTGGCCGCCGAACTCTTGTCGGCGCTCACCGACGATCGCCGCCACCAGAAATTGTTCGACGAGTTCATCAAGGTCATCGGCCGGTTCCTCAACGACGAACAGGCGCTGGCGACGATGCGCGACAAGATCCGCGAGGAACTGCCGTCGCTGTTCAACCTGTTTCGCGCCGATGCCTACCTCCTGAAGAAGATCGTCGCCTCGGCGGGCTCCCTGCTGGACGAAGTGCGTGCCGATCCCGACCACCCGATGCGCGCCGAATTCGACCGTTTCGCGCAAAGTTTCGTCGACCGGCTGCGCACGTCCAAGCAATATGCCAAGCGAGCGGAGAAAATGAAGCGCGATTTTCTCGCCAGACCCGAAGTCAGGGCGCTGGCCGGCGACATGTGGGAGAGCCTCAGCCTGTTCATCGAGCAGGATGCCAAGGCGCCGAATTCGCTGGTCCGGGAGCATCTCGCCAACATGTTCGTCGAAGTCGGCCGCCATCTCGCCGGCGATGCCCAGATCCGGGCCGACATGAACCAAGGATTCGTGGTGGCGTTGGCCTCCTTCGTGGAAAGCCAGAAGAGCGGCGTGTCGAAATTCATCGCCGACCAGGTCAAGCGCTGGGACCTGGCGCAGCTGACACGCCTGATCGAGATGAACATCGGCAGGGACCTGCAATATATCCGCTTCAACGGCATGATCATCGGCGGGCTGGCTGGCATCGTGCTCTATACGATCGAGTTGCTGCTCCCGGTCAATTAATCCGTATCGATCGCCAGGCGTGCGTTCGAAATGGACACACGGCGTTCGAGTGCTATTCTCCCGTCGAGGGCGTCCGCAACCGCGGCAAAGGGGAGAAGACAGTCATGGCCAGACAAGCAGAATCCGATTCCTTCATGGAGATGTTCGGCAGATTCGGCCGTGACCTGAAGGTGCCCAACGTCGATGTCGAGGCGATCCTTGCCCATCATCGCAAGAACCTCGAAGCGCTGGAGAAGGCGGCGCGGACCAGTGCGGCGGGAGCGACCTCGCTGTTGTCGAGGCAGCGCGAAATGCTGCAGGACACGTTGCGGGAGGTCGCCGACATGGCGCAGAGCTACCGCGCACCGGGCAATCCGCAGGAACTGATGGCCAAGCAGACGGAGTTTGCCAGAAAATCCTTCGAGGCCGCGCTCAAGAACGCTGGTGAAGTGGCTGAACTGGCCAGGAAATCAGGCACCGAATCGATCGACATACTGCGCGCGCGCATCAAGGAGGCGATGGAGGAGGTCCGCGCCGGCTACGGGCAGAAGTGAATCCCATCGGCTGTCGTTTCGCCCTCTATCCGGCACGCCGGTTCGCGATTCCGCAACCTTGCACATAGTTGCATTAGCGCCACGGCATAAGCTCCCGGCAAGCTGGAAGGTCAAAAAGTCAGATTCGGGCCTGCCATTGCGTGGCAAGCCATGGCACGAGTGTGTTCGAATCCGGCGGAACGGTTTTGCGCGGAACGAATTGACAGAGGCCGCCGGTTCGTGGTCCGGAAGCTCTGGAAGCGATCGGGAAAGCAGGAATGACGGAAGTACGGCCTAAAACGCCGCCAACCTACGAACAGCTGAGAACGATGTCCGGACAGGAACTCGGCGTCTCGGAATGGACCACGGTCGACCAGAACCGCATCAACCAGTTCGCCGAATGCACCGGCGACCATCAATGGATCCACGTCGATCCTGAACGGGCGCGGCGGCAAAGCCCGTTCCGCACCACGATCGCGCATGGCTATCTGACGTTGTCGATCATCGGCGCGCTGGCCCTCGAAATGGGGATCGTGCCCGAGAATACGCAGGCCGCCTTCAACTATGGTTTCGACAAGGTGCGTTTCCTGGCGCCGGTCAGGGTCGGCGCGCGCATCCGCCTGCGCACGACGCTGCTTTCCATGGAAGACCGTGGCCCAGGCCAGTATCTTATGAAGGCAGCCAACACGGTCGAGATCGAAGGCGAGGAAAAGCCGGCGCTGATGGCTGAAACGCTCGTCATGCTTTACGAACGCCGCAAACGGGCAGGGGCCTGAACGGCGGTCCGCCAGGCCCCTCGCGTCATTTCATTGGCCGTAACAGTTCCGGCAAAGACGATGCCTATGGCCATCACCCACATGGGCAGGATGAAGGTCGTGAAGGAGGGGCGGCGAAGGCGAGCAGTCAAACGATTGCGGTTCAACGCCGGTTGGGTTCCGCTCGGCGGTCGGCGCGGGCGGAGAGCACCGCAAGGACCAGCGCGGCCAGGGCCAGGGCCGTGGCCACCCGGAAGGTGATCTGCATGCCTTGGGTCGCCGCCGCGGAACTCAAGAGCTGCTGCCCGATCCCTTGCTGTGCATTACTCGATGCGATCGCGAATATGGCACCCATTAGCGATGCGCCAGTGATGAGACCAAGATTGCGCGACAGGTTGAGCAGACCGGAAACGACGCCACGTTCGTTTGCGCTTACACCGCCCATGACGGCTGCATTGTTGGCGGTCTGGAACAGGGCATAGCCGAAGCAGGTGACGGTGATTGGAGCGACGTAGCTGGCGATGCCGAGCTTGGTCAGGGCGAGCGACAGGAGGAACGTTCCCGTGGCGAGGCAGAGCAGGCCGGCGACCATCATCCGATGGGCACCGAAGCGATCGGTCAGCCGGCCGGCCAGCAGCGCCGACAGGGTCGAGACAAGCGGCCCGGTCGAAAGCGCCATTCCAACCATCGCGGCATCCAATCCCAGCCCGCGCGACAGGTAGAACGGAGCAACCACTAGGGTTGCCATCATCACCGTGGCGACGATCAGGCTCATGGCGAGGCCGGCGCTCAGCCGCGGGTCGCGGAAGCGGTCGAGTTGGACGAGGGGCGCCTTCGCTTTCGCCTGAGCGATGGCGAACACGATGACGCCGATACCGGCCGCGACCAGCAGGCCCAGATTGAGCACACCGAGATTGCCTCGGCCAAGAGTCAATGCCAGGGCATAGGCGCCCAAGGTAAGGGCCAGCAGGGCGGTGCCCGGGACGTCAAACGTGCCTCGACCGGCCGCCATTGTTCCGCCTCGCGCCGGCAAGGCACGCCAGGCGAGAGCGAAGGTCAGAAGACCCAGCGGCACATTGACAAGAAAGATTGCTCGCCAGCCGAGGCCGGCGATCAACAAGCCGCCAAGCGAAGGCCCGAGCGTCGTGCCGATCGCGGACATGGCGCCGAGCAGGCCCATGGCGCTGCCGGTTCGCTCCTTGCTTACGGTTTCCGTGACGAAGGCCAGTGTCAGCGCCATCATCAGCGCGGCGCCAAGTCCCTGCACGGCGCGCGCCGCGATCAGCAGCCAGAGTGTCGGTGCCAGTCCGCAGACCACCGATGCCAGCGTGAACAGCGCGATGCCACAAAGCAGCAAAGGCCGACGCCCGAACATGTCGGCCAGCCGTCCGGCGCCGACGATCAGCGTGGTGATGGCGAGCAGATAGGCGAGAACCACCCATTGCACGGCCTGGAACGATGCATCGAAGGCTTGCATCAGCGAAGGCAGGCCGACGCTGGCAATGCTGGTTCCCAGTGACGATAGCAGCGTGGCGAGCGACAGGCTCACCAGCGCCAGGCCAGCGGACTGGGCCTGTCGCGGCGCCGATATCAGTTCCCGATTTTGCTCAACGACTGCCAAGGCGATCTCCTTTCTGTCTGCTCCGGAACCGGAGCTGTCGGAGATCTAGTCTTGTGTCCGATGCGGCGGAAGGCGCAGCATTTGCATCTTATTCGTGCATCGGACGCCATATCATATGCTATGATCGATCCATGACATCGCCCGATCTCAATCTCCTCTTTGCCCTCGACGTCCTGCTGGCCGAAGGCAGCGTGGCGCGCGCGGCGCGCCGGCTGCGGCTCAGCCCCTCGGCGATGAGCCGGACGCTGGCGCGGCTCCGCGAGGCAACGGGCGATCCTCTGCTGGTGCGCGCCGGGCGCGGCCTGGTGGCGACGCCGCGTGCGGAGGAATTGCGGCGACAGGTCGGCCGTGTCGTCCAGGACGCGGAGGTGCTCCTGCGCCCGACCGAGTTGCTTGATCCCCGGAGCCTGGACCGGATCTTCACATTGCGCACCAACGAAAGCTTCGTCGAGGAGTTCGGGCCTCGCCTCGTCGCCCGCACCGAGGCCGATGCGCCAGGGGTGCGGCTGCGTTTCGCACCGAAGTCCGACAAGGATGCGATGTCGCTGCGCGAAGCGGCGATCGACCTGGAAATCGGCGTTGCCGGCGAGACCGGACCCGAGGTTCGCATCCAGGCCCTGTTTCGCGACCGCTTTATCGGTGCCGTGCGAGCCGGCCATCCCCTGGCCGAGGGCAAGGTGACGCCCGAGCGCTATGCGGCTGGCCGGCACATCAGCGTCTCGCGACGCGGCCGCGAGAAGGGACCGATCGACGAGGCCCTGGGCATGATTGGCTTGCAGCGGAGGGTCGTGTGCATGGTCTCAGGTTTTTCGGCGGCACTTGCCATGGCCCGGGCCTCGGATCTGATCGCCAGCGTGCCCGAGCGGCATACGGCAGGAGCGCGTGCCGGCATGCACAGTTTTGCGCCGCCGGTCGCTACCGTGGACGTCACCATCTCGATGCTCTGGCATCCGCGCCTCGAGGCGGATCCGGCGCAACGCTGGCTGCGGGACTGCGTGCGGGAAGTCTGTGCGGGTCGCTGACCGATCAGCGAGACATTGCCGTTTCGAGCGTCTTGAAAATCCGCTCGTCCGCGCATTGGGCAACGTTGAAGCGCAGGAAGCGGCTGGCTGACTGCGACAGGCTGAACGCATTGCCGGGTGCCAGAACGATGTTGTCGGCGAGCGCGCGGCGGGCGACGTCGGCCGCGTCTACCCGGTCCGGCAGGCCGCACCACAGGAACAGCCCGGCCGGTTGGTCGATCCAGGGCGTGATGCCGATCGCCTTCAGCCGGGCGCTGGTCTCGCCCATGGCACGCGAGAGGCGCGCGCGCAGCAAATCCATGTGCTTGCGGTAGCTGCCGTCCTTCAGCAACGTCAGCACAAGTTCGGCCGCCAGCCGTCCGCCGCCGAAAGTCGTGGCGATCTTGAGGTCGGCCAGGCCCTCGATCCAGTCGCGGGGGGCGGCGATGAAGCCGCAGCGGACCGACGCCGACAGCGTCTTGGAGAAACTGCCGATCTGGACAACGCGGCTAAGGCCGTCGAACGCCGCCAGCCTGGGGGCAGGGGCATGTTCGAAATCGGCGAAGATGTCGTCCTCGACGATGGTCAGGCCCGACTGGTCGGCCAGTTTGAGCAGACGATGGGCCGTCACCGGAGACAGGATCGCCCCCGTCGGATTGTGAATGGCGGAGTTGGTGATGTAGAGGCGCGGCCGGTGTTCGGCGAGCGCCTGGGCGAACAGCTCGATATCAGGCCCCGATTGCGTGTAGGGGACGCTGACGACCTTGGCGCGATGGGCACGCAGCAAAGCGTGGAAATTGAAATAGCAGGGATCGTCGACCAGCACGGTGTCGCCGGGCTCGATCAGGAACCGGCACAGCAGGTCGATGGCCTGGGTGCCCGATTCCGTCAGCATGATCTGTTCGGGCGAAGCTTCGATGCCATGCCCGGCCAGGCGCCGCGCCAGCAATTGCCGCAGCGGCGGCAGCCCGAGCGGCGTGCCGTAGTCGGCAAGCGCGACATCGTCGGCACGCGCGACCGTGCGCAATGCCCTGCGGAGCCCGGCCTGTGGCATCCATGAAGCCGGTAGCCAGCCGCAGCCGGGTTTCAGGACTTCCTCGCCAGCCTCCAGCGACTGGCGCGAAACCCAGAGCGGATCGACGGCACGATCGAGCCGGGGGCCGATCTCGGCCAAAGACAGCGGCGCCAGCGAGCCGGCGGCATAAAAACCGGAACCCGGCCGGGAGCGGATCGCGCCTTCGGCGGCGAGCCGCTCATAGGCTTCGACGACGGTGGATTTGGATACCTGCATGGACTTCGCGAAGGCACGGATAGACGGTAACCGGGTTCCCGGTGTCAGGCTGCGCGCGGCGATCCGCTGACGGATGGTCGCCATCACACTCTCCACAAGGGTGCGTGCGCCGTCGGGTTCCAAAGCAAGGTCTGTCATCCGTACTGCTCAATTCGTCACTACAGTTTCGTCGAATTGTACCCCATTGTCTCTGGCCGCGCCACGGTTGTTCGCACCATAGAGGGCGAAAGCAATGGAGCCTGCAATGGACAAGACGGCGAGCGGCTGGGTGAACGGATTTATCGGCGTGCTGATCTTCAGCGGCTCGTTGCCTGCGACGCGCGTGGCGGTGATGGATCTCGATCCGATATTCCTGACATCGGCCCGCGCGGTCATAGCCGGCCTGCTTGGTCTCGCCCTTCTGCTTGTGTTCCGCGAGAAGCGCCCCGGGCGTCATGACTTGCTGTCGCTCATCATCGTTGCGCTTGGCGTGGTCGTCGGCTTCCCCTTGCTGACGGCGCTCGCGCTGAAGCATGTCACGTCGGCCCATTCCATCATCTTCGTCGGCTTGCTGCCGCTGGCGACCGCGATCTTCGGCGTGTTGCGTGGCGGCGAACGGCCAAGGCCGGCCTTCTGGCTGTTCTCATGCCTCGGCAGTGCGCTGGTGGCGGGCTTCGCGCTTGCGCAAGGCGTGACGGCTTCGCCGGTCGGCGATGGGCTGATGCTTGCGGCCATCATCGTCTGCGGCCTTGGCTACGCGGAAGGCGCCGCGCTGTCGCGCAGGTTGGGCGGCTGGCAAGTGATCTGCTGGGCGCTGGTGCTGTCCCTGCCGGTCATGCTGGTGCTGACGGTTGCTACCCTGCCGTCGTCCTTCGCCAGCGTTGGCTCCAATGCCTGGATCGGTCTTGGCTATGTCTCGCTGTTCAGCATGCTGATCGGCTTCGTCTTCTGGTATCGCGGCCTGGCGCAAGGCGGCATTGCAGCAGTGGGGCAGTTGCAGCTGCTGCAGCCGTTTTTCGGGCTCGCATTAGCGGCGACACTGCTGCGTGAACAGGTCAGTCCGATGATGATCGTCGTCACGCTCGGCGTGGTGACATGTGTGTTCGGCGCGAAGAAATTCGCCAAGCAGGATTTGCCGCGGCGTGCGGCTGCATAGTGATGATGCCGACCCTCGCTAGAACTTCGTCACCACGCCAATGCCGATGCCCTCGAAACCGCCCATCGCCATCAAGGCCGCGGGCGCCTCGTCGAGGCTGATCTTCTTGCCGACCAGCAGTTCGGGCTTCAGCTTGCCGTGGCGGATCATCTCCATCATCGCGGGGTAGCGATAGGCCTGCATGCCGTGGCTGCCGAGGATTTCGAGCTCGAAGGCGATCACCTTGTCCATCGGCACCTGGGGGCGGGCGTGCTCGCCCAGCATCAGGCCGACCTGCACGTGACGTCCACGCCGGCGCAGGTTGGCTATCGAGTTGAAGGACGTCGTGGGGTGACCGAGCGCGTCCATCGACATGTGGGCGCCGCCATTGGTGATCTGCTTGACGGCCTTGACGACGTTCGGCGTCGTGGACGCGTTGATGGTCGCCACGGCGCCGATCTTTTTGGCGAAGTCCAGTTTCTCGTCGGTGAGGTCGATGGCGATGACATTGGCGCCCATCGAGCTGGCAATCATGATCGCCGACAGGCCGACGCCGCCGCAGCCATGCACCGCCACCCACTCGCCCGGCGTCACCCGGCCCTGGTCGACGATGGCGCGAAAAGAGGTGACGAAGCGGCAGCCGAGGCTGGCGGCGGTGGCGAATTCCATTTCGTCGGGAAGGCGCACCAGATTGGTGTCGGCGTGCTCGATAGCGACATATTCGGCGAACGAGCCCCAGCCGGTGAAGCCAGGCTGTGTCTGATGCTCGCAGACCTGGTGATTGCCGGAGTTGCATTCGAAGCAGCGGCCGCAGCCGACGGCGAACGGCACGGTGACGCGCTCGCCCGCCTTCCAGCGGGTGACCTGTTTGCCGGCCGCCACAACCACGCCGGCCAGTTCATGTCCCGGCACGTGCGGTAGGGTGATGCCGTCATCATGGCCCATCCAGCCATGCCAGTCGCTGCGGCACAGCCCGGTCGCCTCGACCTTGATGACGACGCCATCGGCAGCCGGCTTGGGATCGGGAACAGTCTGGATCGTCGGCGCTTCGCCGAATTTTTCGAAGACGACGGCTTTCATCGGTCACTCCACCCTTGAGACGGCATTTGTCACCGGAAAGATAGCCGATTCCTTGTCCGGTCAAGCGGAAATCGATTCCACCAGGATGGCCGCTCCGCCGAACCAAGGAACGACGTTTACCTGTTTTCCTGGTTGCGGAAATCGGCAAGCCTGGTGTCGCCGGGGGCTAGCAGACGACCGTCCTCGGCATGCACTTCAAGGCGCTTTATCGGCCTGCCGCTCTCGGTATCCACCATGAATGTGTAGGGCTCGCCGGGGCCGGAGAAATAGGTCTCGCCCCATTGGCGCAACGCGACCAGCACGTAGAACAGGCCGCGTCCTTTTTGCGTCAGCACATATTCATGATGCGCGCCGCCGTTGGGCGCTGGGACGGTTTCGAGGATGCCGTGCGTAACCAGATTGCGCAGCCGCGCCGACAGGATGTTCTTGGCGACGCCGAGGCTCTTCTGAAACTCGCCGAAGCGCCGCAATCCGTCGAACGCGTCGCGCACGATGAGCAGTGACCACCAGTCGCCAATCGCGTCGAGCGGTCGTGCGATCAGGCAGTCCGCACTCTGGTGGCTCGTTCGTTTCACCATGGCAATGGTTGGTCCAGATCGGTCATTTTGGTTGCAACATAAAACTGTTCTGTCTATCCAGCAAGCGGTTTCAATTTGAAACCGTTTGCGGAGAGCGACATGAATATAGAGGTGATGAACGGCGCCGCGACGAAGGCGGAGCGAACCGAGGAGCGCGAGCAGGTGACGCCGGCGTCATCGCCGGGATTGTCCGGGATGACCACGCTGATTTTCGCCGTTGCCTGCGGCCTGAGCGTCGCTAATGTCTATTTCGCCCATCCGCTGCTCGACGCCATGGCCCATGATTTCGCCATTGCGCCGGCCTCGATCGGCATCGTGGTGATGGTCACCCAGATCGGCTATGCGCTCGGCCTGTTGTTCATCGTGCCGCTTGGCGACCTGTTCGATCGCCGCAAGCTGATTGCGGGGCAGGCGGTGCTTTCGGCGGTGGCGCTGATAGCCGTCGGGGTCGCGCCGAACGCGGCAATGCTGCTGGCGAGTCTCGCCGTTGTCGGACTGCTTGCCGTGGTGGTGCAGGTGCTGGTGGCCTACGCGGCCGATCTCGCCGCGCCATCGCAACGGGGGCGGGCGGTCGGCACCGTCACCAGCGGCGTCATAACAGGGATCCTGCTTGCCGGCTTCGTCGCCGGCGTCGTCGCCGATTTCGCCGGCTGGCGCTGGGTCTATGTCGTCTCGGCCGCGCTCACCCTATTCATGGCGGTGCTTCTCTACCTCATCCTGCCGCGCCATGAGGCGGAGAGGCCAAGCACATCCTATCCGCGCCTGCTGGCCTCGGTGGTGCTCTTGTTCGTGAAGGAGCCACTGCTGCGTGTGCGCGCGGTTCTCGCCCTGCTGATCTTCGCCAGCTTCAACGTGCTGTGGGCGCCGCTGGTGCTGCCACTCAGCGCGCCACCGTTCTCGCTGTCGCACACCGCAATCGGACTTTTCGGGCTCGCCGGCGTCGCCGGCGCGCTGGGGGCGCGATGGACCGGTGGCCTGGTGGATCGGGGACGCGGGCAACTGGTCACCGGGCTCAGCCTGCTGCTGATGACAGCGGCTTGGTTGCCGATCGCCTTCATGGGCATGTCGCTGTGGCTACTGGTCGCAGGCATCGTCATGCTGGATCTGGCGATCCAGGCCACACACGTCACCAACCAGAGCCTAATCTTCGCGCGTCGACCGGATGCCCGCAGCCGGCTGGTCGGTGGCTACATGATCTTCTATTCGCTCGGCAGCGCGCTGGGCTCGATCGTCTCGACCATGGCCTATGGCGTGGCCGGCTGGAGCGGTGTCTCGCTGCTCGGCGTTGGCATCGGCTTGCTAGCGCTGCTGTTCTGGGCGCTGACGCTGCGCGTCGGCCGGTGAATTTACTCGGCGTCGATCTGGTTCTGGGGCGCGGCTTTCTGGAAGGCGGGTAGCGCCATGCAGGCGGCGTTGATGCGCGAAATCGTCGGGTAGGGCGCCATATCGACGCCAAAACGGGCGTTGCTGGTGACCTGGGCGACAAGGCAGATGTCTGCCAGCCCCGGCGTGTCGCCATGACAGAATGTGCCGGTTTCGGGCGAAGCCGTCAGCAATGTCTCGAGTGGGCCAAAACCTTCATTGACCCAATGCCGGAACCAGTTGGCGACATCCTGGTCGCCGGCGCCGAACAGGGTGCGCAGCGAAGTCAGCACGCGCAGATTGTTCACCGGATGGATGTCGCAGGCGATCATCTGCGCCAGCATCCTGACCCGCGCCCGGCCAAGCGGGTCTTTTGGCAGCAGCGTTGGTTCCGGCGTGGTCTCGTCGAGGAATTCGATGATCGCCAACGACTGCGTCAGCAGCGTGCCGTCGTTGCAGATCAGCGCGGGGACCAACCCTTGAGGGTTGACCGCGAGATAGGCCGCTTCCAGATGTTCGCCATGGCGCAGGTGATGCGGCACATAGTCATAGCTCAGCCCCTTCATCTCCAGCGCGATCCGCACCCGATAGGAGGTGGAAGAGCGATAGTAGTTGTGCAGGACCATGTTGCTCATGACTTTTCACTCATGACCGCGGTTGGCCGATGGTCACTTCGATCGTGCCGATGCCCTCGACCCCGCCTGATATCGTCTCGCCCGGCCTGACCGCGCCGACCCCGGCGGGCGTGCCGGTGAAGATCAGGTCGCCCGGTTGCAATTCGACAGCCTCGCTGCAGGTCGAGACGATGTCCGCCACAGGCCAGATCAGTTCGGCGAGGTCGGCATCCTGTTTCACCGCGCCGTCGACGGCGAGCCAGATACGCCCCTTCGCCGGGTGCCCGGCTTTTTGTGCCGGGACCAGCGGGCCGCAAGGCGCGGAACGGTCGAATGCCTTCGACCAGTCCCAGGGCCGCGCAGCCTTCTTGGCGACGTCCTGGAGATCGCGGCGGGTGAGGTCGATGCCGACGGCATAACCCCAGACATGATACAGTGCCTTGTCGCGGGATATGCGAAAGCCTGATGTACCGATCGCCACCACCAGTTCGATCTCGAAGTGGAGGTTTTGCGTCAGCGGCGGGTAGGGGATTTCAGTGCCGGAATCGACCACCGCGTCGGCCGGTTTGGTGAAGAAGAAGGGCGGATCACGCTCGTCATTGCCGAATTCGCGCGCATGCGCCGCGTAATTGCGGCCAACGCAGAAAATACGCCGCACGGCAAAGCGTTCGCCGGAACCGGCAATGGCGACGGAAGGCGTTGGCGGCACGGGAAGGACAAAGGCGGTCATGGCGATCTCTGCGTTTGATGGCGGCACATTCGGCCGATTTCGGGGGTCAGGCAAGGCGTCGCTTTTCATAAAGCACGGGCTTTGCCGCGGCTGGATAAGGAATTCAGGCTTCCCATCATTTTTTGCAGCGATGAATCCCGTCAACAGGCGATAGACTATTTGCCAATAATCCGGCCACAGTCAGGAGACTATGGTGTGCCCGGTAAACCGGAACGAGCCCTATGACAGCCCCTACCGATCGTGCCCGGTTCCTCATCATCGACGACCATCCGCTGTTTCGCGAGGCGCTGCACAGTGCCGTGCAGATGGCTTATCCCGAGGTCGATACGGTCGAGGCACGGTCGATTGCCGAGGCGCTGGATCTGTTGGCCGACGCCAAGCCTTTCGACCTTGCGCTTCTCGACCTCAGCATGCCCGACGTGCACGGCTTCGAGGGGCTCCTGCAGCTCAGGACCCGCTATCCGCGCCTGCCTGTGGTGATCGTATCGGGTCATGAGGAGCCGAGGATCATTTCAGAGGCCTTGTCCTATGGTGCCGCCGGCTTCATCCCGAAATCGGCGCGCAAGAGCGATCTCGCCGCCGCCATCCGCTCGGTGATGGACGGCGCCGTCTATGTACCGGAGAATTACGAAGGCCAGCCGCCGGATCCCGACAGCACCGACCGCGCCGACATGGTGCAGCGGCTTTCCAAGCTGACGCCGCAGCAATTGCGCGTGCTGCAGATGCTGCGCCAGGGCCTGCTCAACAAGCAGATCGCCTACGAGCTGCAGGTCGGCGAGACGACGGTGAAGGCGCATGTGTCGGAGATATTGCGCAAGCTCAACGTCTATAGCCGCACGCAAGCGGTGATCGAGGTGTCGAAGCTGGACAATGCGGAGCTGTTTCGGGATCAGGCCGGATTTTGAGCCATTAACTGTCCCCTAAGCCAGCAAATGCGCCAGCAGCGCGCGCAGTTGCGCGGGCTTCACTGGCTTGCGCATCAACTCGATGCCGCCGGCGCGGGCGGCCTTGGCGACAGCTTCCGAACTGTCGGCGGTGACGATCAACGCCGGCACGGCGCGGCTGAGATAGTCGCGGACCTCCGATATTGTCGCGGTGCCGAGATCGCCGCCGTCGAGATGCTGGTCGGCGATGACGATATCAGGCACCCAGTCGGTATCGCCAAGCAGGTCAAGCGCATCGTCGGTCGAGGTCGCGGCGCGTACCAGGCACTGCCAGCGCTCAAGCAGGAAGGTCATGGCTTCCAGCACCTCGGCATCGTTTTCGACCAGCAGCACCTTGGTGCCGAACAGGCCGTAGCCGCGCGGCCGCTCCAGGCTGGCGGCACTGGCGATGGCGTCGGCGGGGGCGCCGATGCCGACGGGGACATCGATGTGGAAGATGGTGCCGCGGCCGACCCTGGAGGAAAACGTCACGGGGTGGCCGAGCGCGCCGGCCATGCGGCGAACGATGGCCAGCCCGAGCCCAAGACCACCGCCGTCGATCTCGGCACTGGCCGGCGAGGTGCCGCGATGAAATTCCTCGAACACCGCTTCGCGCTGATCCTCCGGAATGCCGCAGCCGGTGTCGGCGACATCGATGCGGATGGTGTCGCCGCGATGGCGTGTGCCGACAAGGACGCCGCCCGAGCGTGTATAACCCAGCGCGTTGGAGAGAATGTTCTGCAGGATACGGCGCAGCAGCGTCCTGTCCGAGCGAGCAACCGCATTGACCGGTCGGAATTTCAGCGACAGCCCCTTCAACTGCGCCACAGGCTCGAAATCCGAACGCAGCGACGAGAACAACGCTTCCAGGCTGACGTCGCCAATGTCGGGCTGGACCACGCCCGCGTCGAGCTTGGAAATGTCGAGCAAGGTGCGCAGCAGGTCTTCCATGGTTTCCAGCGAGCGCTCGACCTGCCGCACCAGCTTTTTTCCCTCCTCGCTGGTCTGCACCTCGGCAAGCGCCGAGACGGAGAGGTGGGCGGCGTTCAGCGGCTGCAGCACGTCGTGGCTGGCGGCGGCGAGAAATCTCGTCTTGGACAGGTTCGCCAGTTCGGCGTTTTCCTTGGCGGCGCTGAGGTCGATGTTCGACTGCTCCAGCCTGCGCAAGGTCGAATGCAGTTCCTCGGTGCGCGTACGCACCCGGTTTTCCAGCGAGATCGCGGTCTGGAACAGCGAAAAGGCGTTGCCTTGCTGGTCCATCGAGCGCTCGACGCGGCTGACCAGGGCGGCGTTGATCCTCTTCAGCCTGTCGAGATCGTTGATGTCCCTGAGCGGCATTTTGTTGCGCCGCCCTATTCAGCCGCTTGCCGGTCACCGAAAGCGATGCCGGTGAAAGTCTGGTTCAAGTGCATCGACCGGTACTGTTCGCCATAGGTGCCGAAGCCGACGACATTGTTGACCCGGTAGAGCTCCGAAATATCGCGAAAGACCTGCCGGTTGCGTGCGTCCAGCCGGCGCAGCACGCAGTCGAAGCCAAGGATCATATCGATGCCGCCCAGCCTTTGCTCGACCTCGCGCAATGCCGCTCGTGTCGATTCGACCATGTCCTTGGGCTGGGCGATCGACAGCACCACACCGTCGTCGATGGCGCAGAAGAACGACAGCGAGCCATCCGCGTGCATCCTCTGGATCGAGCGGCAGTAATATTCGCCGCCCACCTTCACCACCACGGGATGCGAGGCGAAGCTCAGCGGTGTCAGGGTCTGCGGCAGGATGCCGACCGAAGCGGCATACTCCTCCGCCGCATTGGTGGCGTTGAACTCCCGCACGATGCGGTGATCCGGATCGGACGCGGTCACCACCAGCTTTTCGTCGGTGGGAACGAAGTTGTCGGTCTTGAAGACGTGGAACGGAATTTCCGTGGCGACCAGCACGATGATGGCGCTGTCCGAAGCGACCCTGCCGTTCGAGATCAGACGCGTCGTCTCGAATTTCAAATCGTCGCCGGCCGAGCCGCCGAGCAGCGGTATGTCGTCAAGACCCCAGTGGATGGCCGAACTCACCGCTTCCTCGGCATAGGACAGCCCATCGATGAAGCAGAGCGCGAAGGTGTTCCTGGTCTGCTCGCCGCCGAGCCGGGCGCGCAGCGTGCGCCGCAGGGCCTCGACCTCTTCGGTGATCCTGTCCATGCCCGAAGTCGACAAATTGTCGACCATGGTGCTGACCGCCGTGAAGGATGCCGAGGGCAGCAGCATCGCCAGCATATGGCCTTCCTCGAGCCCCTGCGGCGTAATCTCGCCGGCGGTCGAACAACCGGCGTGGTGGAGCCCCGGCGCGTGGACCGAGAGTGCCCGCGACAGGGCCCCGGCCTCGACAAGGCTCTGGGAAAAGAACACGAGGGCGAAGCCGGCATCGATGGCGGCGGCCTCGGCGGCTACCGCGCGTGCGAAATCATCCGGGTCGGGCTCGTCCGTGGTCAGCGCCGACAAGCCGCATGCATAGCGCGTCCGTGAACCTGTCAGCGGCGTTCTCCCGCATTTCCTCCGACGCCTTCTTGTGCGCGGCTTTTCGAGTGCTTCTTGTGCGCGGCGTCGAAGGCATTGTTGCCGCCACGAGGCGTTTTGGCAATGGGGCCACAGGAATGCGCTTCGGTGCCCTGGCCATGATCGAAAGTACAATGATCCGCCTTTTCCGTCGTGCTGTTTTTTGTGCATTGTGCGGTGTACGAATAACGCATGGCCGAAGTGCCAACGGCTCGTCGGCAGCGTGATGACCAAGGTTGACACCCAGGGAGGGGCTATGTCGGACGTTTCGTTGATGGTGAACGGCAAGCGGGTTGGTGGTGTCGTCGAGGATCGAACACTGCTCGTCCATTTCCTGCGGGAGAATCTCGGCCTGACCGGCACCCATGTCGGTTGCGACACCTCGCAGTGCGGATCCTGCGTCGTCCATGTCGACGGCAAGGCGGTCAAGTCCTGCACGATGCTCGCGGTCCAGGCGTCCGGGTCGACAGTGGTCACGATCGAAGGTCTCGCCAACGGCGCCGACCTGCATCCCGTCCAGGCGGCCTTCAAGGAATATCACGGCCTGCAATGCGGCTTTTGCACGCCAGGCATGATCATGGCTGCAACCGACATGATCAACCGCCATCCCGAAGGCCTCGACGAGGCAACGGTGCGGGCGGAACTCGAAGGCAACATCTGCCGCTGCACCGGCTACCACAACATCGTGAAGGCGATCCTGGCCGCATCGAAGACGATGTCGAAGAGCGCCGCGAAGGGCAAGGCGAAACAGGCAGCTTAGGCAATAGGCAATAGGCAATAGTGAGTAGGGCAAACATCGATATGACCACGAGCCCTTCCACTACTGCCTAACCCCTACTGCCTATCCCCTAAATTCGGGAGGAATTTCCATGGGCATCGAAGGCGTTGGCGCTCGGGTCGCGCGCAAGGAAGACAAAAGGTTCATCACCGGCGCCGGCCGCTATGTCGACGACATGGTGGTGCCCGGCATGAAGCATGCGGCCTTCGTGCGCAGCCCGCACGCCCATGCGCAGATCAAGAAGATTGACGTGAGAACGGCTCAGGGCATGCCGGGCGTCATCGGCGTCCTGACCGGCAAGGAACTCAAGGCCGACGGTATCGGCAACCTCATCTGCGGCTGGATGATCCATTCCAAGGACGGTTCGCCGATGAAGATGGGCGCTTGGTCGCCGCTGGCCGTCGACAAAGTCCGTTATGTCGGCGATGCCGTCGTCATCGTCGTGGCCGAGACCAAGGGCCAGGCACGCGATGCCGCCGAGGCGGTCGAAATCACCTACAAGGAACTTAAGGCGGTCGTCGATGCCACAACGGCACTCGAAAAGGGCGCGCCCCAGGTTCATGCCGAAGCCGAGAACAACCTGATCTTCGACTGGGAGATCGGCGACGGCAAGGCGACCGATGCCGCCATCAAGGCGGCAGCGCACGTCACCCGCATGAAGATCGTCAACAACCGGCTGGTGCCCAACGCCATGGAGCCACGCGCCGCACTTGGCCATTACGACAAGGCCGAGGATCATTACACCTGCTGGACGACATCGCAGAACCCGCATGTCGCGCGACTGGTGATGAGTGCTTTCTACAATGTCGCGCCCGAAAACAAGCTGCGGGTGATCGCGCCGGACGTCGGCGGCGGCTTCGGCTCCAAGATCTATATCTACCCGGAAGAGATCGTCTGCCTGTGGGCCTCGAAGAAGACCGGCGTGCCAGTCAAATGGGTCGCCGATCGCACGGAGAGCTTCCTCACCGACGCCCATGGCCGCGACCACGTCTCGACGGTGGAGATGGCTTTCGACAAGAACAACAGGATCACCGGGCTGAAGGTCGATACGATCGCCAATCTCGGCGCCTACATGTCGCTGTTCTCGTCCTGCGTGCCGACCTATCTCTACGCCACGCTCTTGTCGGGCCAGTATGACATCCCGGCCATCCACGCCAATGTGCGCACCGTCTACACCAACACGGCACCCGTCGATGCCTATCGCGGGGCAGGGCGGCCGGAAGCCACCTATCTGCTGGAACGCACCATGGAGGCCGCGGCACGCGAACTCGGCGTGTCTCCCGCGGACCTCAGGCGCAAGAACTTCATCACGACGTTTCCGCACCAGACACCGGTGATCATGAACTACGACGCCGGCGACTATGCGACCTCGCTCGACGCGGCGATGAAGACCGCCGACTATGCCGGCTTTGCCGCGCGCAAGGCGGATGCGGCTGGGAAGGGCAAGCTGCGCGGCATTGGCATGAGCTGCTATATCGAGGCCTGCGGCATCGCGCCGTCGGCGGCGGTCGGCTCGCTTGGCGCCGGTGTCGGCCTGTGGGAATCGGCTGAAGTGCGTGTGAACGCCGTCGGCACGATCGAGGTGCTGACGGGCTCGCACAGTCATGGCCAGGGCCATGAGACGACATTCGCGCAACTGGTCAATCAGCGCTTTGGGGTGCCGATCGACTCGGTTTCGATCGTCCATGGCGACACCGACAAGGTGCAGATGGGCATGGGCACCTACGGTTCGCGTTCGGGCGCGGTCGGCATGTCGGCAATTGCCAAGGCGCTCGACAAGGTGGAGGCCAAGGCCAAGAAGATCGCGGCCCATCTGCTCGAAGCCGACGAGGGCGATATCGTCATCGAGAATGGCGAGGTCAAGGTGGCCGGGACCGACAAGAGCCTGCCGTGGTTCCAGGTGGCCTTGGCTGCCTATACCGCGCATAATCTGCCCGCCGGCATGGAGCCAGGACTGAAGGAAACGGCGTTCTACGATCCGGCGAACTTCACCTTCCCGGCGGGCTGCTACATCTGCGAGGTCGAGATCGATCCGGAAACCGGAACGACGGAGATCGTCCAGTTCGTGGCGGCGGACGATTTCGGCAACATCATCAATCCGATGATCGTCGAGGGCCAGGTGCATGGCGGTATCGCCCAGGGCGTGGGGCAGGCGCTGCTGGAGGGCGCTCACTACGACGCCAGCGGCCAGCTGCTGACGGCAAGCTACATGGATTACACCATGCCGCGTGCCGGCGACCTGCCGTCGTTCAAGGTCTCGACGTCGAACACGCCATGTCCGAGCAACCCGCTCGGCATCAAGGGCTGCGGCGAGGCCGGCGCCATTGGCTCGCCGCCGGCGGTGATCAATGCCATCACCGATGCCATCGGCATCGCCGACATCGCCATGCCGGCCACGCCGTCGACCGTGTGGGCCGCGATCCGCGCCGCGAAGCATTGAAGAGCGAATAGGAAGTAGCGAATAGCGAATAGGGAGTAGCGAATAGGGAACGAACAGCGGTGCGGATGGACAGATTCTATTCGCTACTCGCTACTCCCTGCTCGCTCCTTCCCGAAGGGGAGAAAGACAGATGTACGCAGTCAACTATCACCGTGCCACCTCGGTCACTGAAGCCGCCAAGCTCGTGAAGAATGGGGACGCCAAGCTGCTGTCGGGCGGCATGACCTTGATCCCTGCCATGAAGACGCGGCTGGCGGCCCCTTCCGATCTGGTCGACCTGTCACGCATCAAGGAGTTGCAGGGCGTCAAGGTGTCCGGCAAGACGGTCACGATCGGCGCTACCACCACGCATTTCGATGTCGCCAATGACGAGAAGCTGCGCAAGGCCTGCCCGGCGCTTGCCCATTTGGCGTCGCTGATCGGCGACCCGGCGGTTCGCCACAAGGGCACGATCGGCGGCTCGATCGCCAACAATGACCCGGCGGCGGACTATCCGGCGGCGCTGCTGGCGCTGGGCGCCACCATCATCACCAACAAGCGCGAGATATCAGCCGACAAGTTCTTCAAGGGGTTGTTCGAAACCGCCTTGAAGGATGGCGAGATCGTCACGGCGGTCTCCTTCACCGCTCCGGCAAAGGCCGCGTACGAAAAATTCCGCAACCCGGCCTCGCGCTACGCGATCGTCGGCGTGTTCGTGGCCAAGGGCAAGGATGGCGTCCGGGTTGCCGTCACCGGCGCCGGCGACGACGGCGTCTTCCGCTCGAAGGAGATCGAGGCGGCACTCGCCAAGAGCTTCGATGCCGCTTCGCTCAATGGCGTGAAAGTGCCGGCGAAGAACTTGATGAGCGACATCCACGCTTCATCAGACTACCGCGCCAATCTGATCGCGGTCATGGCCAAGCGCGCGGTGGCGGCAGCCAACGCCTGACGCAAGATCGATTGCGGACAAAAAGGGGCTGTAGCGGCCCCTCTTTCTTTCCTGGCGCGTGTAGCTGCCTAGCCCCCGGCGCCGCGTCCCATCCTCTGCTTGAAGCAATTGCGGCCCATGCTTGCTTGGGAATCGCATTGGCGACAATCTCGCACTTGCACAAATTCATATTGCACTGCAGTATGGGTTGGGGCGGGAATGCGAGCCGGGTTCGGAATCCTTACCGCCGTGCCCTTTCGCATGCCAATGCGAAGGGATCGGCATGTCCGAAATTTCCGCGACCCATTTGGTTCCGTCCCGAGCGATCGCCGACCGATCGGCGGCCAGGACAAGGCTGGCCTATCTCGATGGCTGGCGCGGCCTGTCGATCGCCCTGGTGCTGATCGGGCATTTTTTCCCCGTTCCCGGCATCAATCTGGGCGTGCTGGGTGTCGAATTCTTTTTCGTGCTCAGCGGCCGGCTGATGGCCGAAATCCTGTTCATCGAACGCTATCCACTGAAGAAATTCTTCAAACGCCGCTTCTCGCGCATCTATCCGGCGCTTCTGGTCTTTGTCGTCCTCGCCATGGTCGCGCTCTCCGGCACGTTCATCGGCTTCAAATGGAAGGCGGCCGTGACGGCCCTGACATTCACCTACAACTATGCCGGAATTCTCCTGAACCGGGCCGGCGCGCTCGACCACATCTGGTCGCTCTGCATTGAAGAGCATGCCTACATTATCCTGGCGGCGATCAGCGCAATCGTTGCCAGCCGAAGCCGTGTCGTGCCGCTGCTGCTGGTCCTGGCTGCGCTGGCCATGGCTAATGGCGCGGCTTCCTACTGGTTCCTGCACATGGACTATGAAACCACATACTGGCGCACCGACGTGCACATCGCCTCGATCCTGCTGTCGGCCGCGATCTGCCTGCTCAAGGCCGACGGCAAGCTCCCGTCCTTGCTGAAGGGACCCTATGTCGCCGTTGCGGCGGCTGCCGGCGCGGTCTTCCTGTTCATGGACGCCGTGCCGACACCGATCCACTACCTGGTCGCGGTGCCGTTGCTGGCGATTGCCGTCAACGCGCTGGATTTCAGCACGAGGTTCTTGTCGGGATGGCTGTCATCCTTGCCGATGACGACACTGGGCCTGTGGTCGTATTCGCTCTATCTGTGGCAGCAGCCCTTCTACAAATTCGTCTACGATCAGGGCACCAACCCATGGCCGATGCTGGCCGGCGTCTTTGCCTGCGCGCTCTGCAGCTACTACCTCATCGAGCGCCCGGCGCGTGAATGGCTCAACCGCAATTGGTGAGTGAGCGCCGCCGATGGCGAGCGCCACCGGATCAGGCGGCGATCCGCCTGACGTAATAACGCACCGCTTTCTTGCCGCCGTGGATCACCGCGTCGCCGACTTCGGCGAAGCCGAGGGCGGCGTGGAAGGCGTCCGAGGCGGGGTTGGGCGGGTCGGTGTTGACCTCGCAGGTGACCAGCGTGTGGCCGGCGCTCTGCGCATGGTCGAACAGGTCCCGATAGAGCAGGCGAGCATGGCCGCGGCCTCTTGCATGCGCCGCCACGACGACGCGGTCGACATAGATGAAGTGTTCGTAGCGCTCGCGGAACCAGACGAAGTTCGGGCTGTCGTAGTTCGCATCCTGGTCGAAGGTCATGATGAAGGCTTCGAGATCACCGATGCGGCGCGCATAAAATGCCTCGCCGAGCAGGAAGGACAGCCGTTCGGCTTCGAGCCACGACAATTCGGCGGCGTGCTCGTTGTTGAGCGCCAGAATGGCGGCTTCGTCGTCCTGCGCTATGCAGTCTATCGGAGGGGTCATGCCTTGGCCGCCGTGATCGTCGCCGCCACCAGCGGTGTATCGGTCAGTGTGTTGCGATACTCGCGGTCGAGATCGGAGCCGCCCATGCCGACCTTGGGATTGCGGTAGCGCATGGCGCTCGGCACGTCCTTGAGGGCGGCGAAGTGCATTTCGGCCAGGCCGGTCCTTGCGCGCACCTCGGCGATGTTGCCGAGATCGAGCCCGCCACAGCCGAGGATGATGATGCGCCCGTCGGCCTGACGCACCAGATCCGCCAGCAGTGGCAAGCCCTCGATCGCGGTGTCGCGCTGGCCGCTGGTCAGCACACGGCCAACCTTGCAGCGGATCAGCGCTTCCAGCGCCTCGGCCGGATCGCGCGTCATGTCGAAGGCGCGGTGGCAGGTGACGTTCAAGGCGCCTGCGGCCTCGGTCAATTCGCCCATGCGCTTCTCGTCGATGGTGCCGTCGGCGTTCAGGCAGCCGAACACCACGCCGGGCACGCCGAGTTCGCTGAGCGCGGCGACATCGGCGAGCATCGATCGGTATTCGGTCTCGCTGTAGAGAAAATCGCCGCCGCGCGGCCGCACCATGACGTGGAACGGCACGGTCGCCTGGTCGAGCGCTGCGCGCACCGTGCCGAGGCTGGGCGTAATGCCGCCCTCGACCAGGCTGGCGCAGAGTTCGACCCGGTCGGCGCCGGCGGCCTGCGCGGCGAGCAGGCCATCGATGCCTTCGACACAGATTTCGATCAGCGGCGGGCGAGTTTGCGTGGTCAAGGGGCGATCCAGTTCATCATGTTGTGGAGAGCCCTAGCACCACGACGGCAGACGCGAAAGCGTGAACCTACGCCGCCATTTGGACCAGATGGCAGATTCCATTCTTGACTGTTGCATAACTGCATGGTTATGAGTAATGTATAGCTGGCAGGTTATTGATTGCGCGTGGTGGCGCGACGACAACAACGAGAGGAGCAAGGCATGACGGAAACCAAATCGATCGTCGTCGAAAGGCTGATCCCATATTCGGCGGAAAAGATATGGCGCGCACTGACCGTGCCAGCACTCGTCGGCGAATGGCTCATGCAGAATGACTTCGCGGCGCAAGAAGGGCATCGCTTCACATTCCGCGCGACGCCAGTTCCCGGATGGTCTGGCGTGACGAACTGCGTGGTGCTGAAAGTCGAGGTGCCGCGGCTGCTGGCCTACAGTTGGGGCGATGGGACGGAATCGGACAGTGGGTTGAAAACCGTGGTGACATGGTCACTGACGCCCGAGGGTGTGGCGACCCGGGTGCGAATGGAGCAGTCGGGATTCCGGCCGGCCGACGAGCGTGGCTATATCGGCATGGGAAGTGGCTGGCCGCGCATTCTCGAACGGCTCGAACAGGTTACCGCAAAACAGGCCTGATACGCGGCGGGCAGCCAACAGTTTTCATCAAGTTCGAAACCCTGGATGCGAGTCGTCCGGGCCGGGAAAACACGCCCAGAGAAACAATTCAAAAGGAGAACGACCATGCAAGCAAGGATCAAGAACCCGGTGATGCTCATCCCCGGTTCGGTGCAGGCGCTGCTGGCGCTGGACAAGTCGACCGAGGCGGCCGACGTGCCCTATGTGACGCGCAAGCTCGTTCATCTGCGCGCCAGCCAGATCAACAACTGCAGCGTGTGCGTCGACATGCATGCGCGCGAACTGAAGAAGGCCGGAGAAAAGGACGAGCGCATCTTTGCGCTGGCGGCATGGCGCGAGACGCCGTATTTCACTGACGCCGAACGCGCGGCATTGGCGCTGGCCGAAGCCGGCACCAGACTGGCCGACCGGTCGGACGCGGTGCCGGACGATGTCTGGGACGAAGCGGCCCGCCATTATGATGAAAAGGCCCTTGCCGCGCTGGTCATCCAGATCGCGCTGATCAACGCCTTCAACAGGCTGAACGCAGCGACCCGGCAGCCGGTTGGCGCCTGGGGCTAAGCGCTGGGGCTGCCGCGAGGCGAGGGGCGGGCGGCGCATTGCCTTCCCGCCCTCGGGGCACCTGCAGCCTGGCGGCTACTGGCGCAATTCCGTATTCTTGGCGCCTTCCTCGACCTGATCGATCACCAGGAGCTTGACCGGCCCATCGCCAATGTTGGTGGCCTGGTGCCACTGCCCGATCATTTCGACGATGAAATCGCCGGTCTTGTAGGTGTTGCTGTTGCCGGTCTCGACATTGGTGACCTTCAGCGTTCCAGCCTGGACATAGGCGTAGCGCGGGAAGGGATGGCGATGGACCGGCAAGGTCGCGCCGGGCGCGATGTCATAGGTCGAGACCAGCACCTGCACGTTCTTCTGCGGCAGCGTGATCGGCTGGCCGGATGCCGTGGTGGTGCGTGATGCGAGCGGCGTCACCACGACCGGGGTTCCGCCGCTGTCCAATGCATGAGCGCCGGTCGCGAACGATGCTGCCGTGAGCAGCAATGCTGTTGCCAGGATTTTCCGCATGATGTCCTCCCTTGACCGACGCATCTATCGCGCGGCGGCGGCAGCGTGCAAGGCCGCTCGTGACCAGAGGCGGAACCTGGCGCGCACTTGCCGAGCCATATTCCTCACCCGCTTCCAACCCGAATGCTTTCACCGCAAAAGTCTGGCGCATGCCCGATCTTGAATGGCCGTGGTGCCGCTCCGAAAATTTTTTTGGGCGACCTCTTGAACAAAAAAACCGTGATTCCCAGATCGTTTTCCGTCGAGGCTTCGGCTCGACATACCGCGCCGCAGCAGCGCTGCGGCGACCCGTAAACCATGTTGCTTCACGGAGGATATGGCTATGAGAAGCTTTGATTATTCCCCTCTTTACCGCACCACCGTCGGCTTCGACCGGCTGTTCGACATGCTCGAAAACAGCGTCCGCTCCGACTGGCCTCCCTACAACATCGAGAAGAATGGCGACAACGACTATCGCATCACCATGGCCGTCGCCGGCTTCGGTCCTGACGAAGTGGACCTTGTGCAGAACGGCCCTGAATTGTCCGTAATCGGACAGAGGAAGCCTGATCAGCAAAATCTGGAAATCCTCCACCGCGGCCTGGCGATAGGCAACTTCAAGCAGGTGTTCAAACTTGCAGACCACGTCAAGGTCAAGGCGGCCAATATCCATAATGGCCTGCTGTCGGTGGACTTGGTCCGCGAAGTGCCCGAGGAACTCAAGCCTCGGCGCATCGAGATCCGCTCCGAAGCCAGAGCGGTTCCGCTTCAGGAGAGCGGCAGCAAGCAGTCCATGGATGCAGAGCTGCAACGCAAGGTCGCCTGATACTGGCAACCTCAGTCTGTGGTCCGCCTCCCGGCCTGGCCGGGAGGCACAGATCGCGGAGAATGGAGATGAGATACGAATCTGACTGTTTTCATGAATCCAGACTGACAGATCACGCAGCGGAATTCGCTGCCTTGCGTACGCCCGAAGACGTCCTGAACGAGGACATGACGGTCGGCGAGAAGCGGGCTTTGCTCGCCTTCTGGGCTTCAGACGCCAATGCGGTTCCCGACAATCCCACCCTACGCCAATTGGACAGCGGTGCCATTGCGCAAGTCAGCGAGATTCTTCTTGCGCTCCACACCCTGGACGAGATTGGCCGCAAGCCGCCGGCCAGGGCACCGTTTGACCGCAGTCCGTCTTCAGGCCGGCGTCGAAACAAAACGAGGCGTAGCTGGCTGCGATACCCCTGGCGGGATGACGATGACGATGATCCGCCGCCGGTTCCGGCCTATGCCGGTGTCCCGCCCAGATGTGGAGATGGCGGCATGTTCGCGGAGCCTGAGCATGCCGTTGCGTGAAAAGCTGAACCAGCAAACCAAATCGCTCAACCGAATGGAGGACCATATGGGCGACAGGACGTTCGATCGACCAGTGTTGGTTAGGAATGGTCAGTTCATTCAAGAAATACGAAGTCTTGATCACGCATTCGATTTCCTGGACGAGTGGCCGCGGGAACGTCGGGGCCCGATTTTCGAGACGGCCTTCCGGGCTTGCCAGCGTGCTTACGACGGTCAGATACCCCTGTCGGTCGCGCGCGATGCCGTCGCTGGGTTCGCGAGATCCGTCAAGATCCTGCAGGAGCCGCTTGCTCCGCTCCCCTGGATGAGCGGCACCAAATCAGGCCGCGGTGGGGTAGCCGCCTAGCTGGGGCAACGGCAGCGGCCAGAGGTGTCGCTGTCACAGCCCGTCAAGGCGCTCCTCTTAGGCAATCGGCCTTTCCGGGGCTCCGACTGCAAGAAGATCAATCTCAGCCTCGTCTTCGCCGGCCAGACCGTTGGCATCAAACAGGTCGAAGACCATATCTGGCTGGCGAGCTTCATGGCCTACGATTTGGGATACTTCGATGATGAGACATGCAGGCTCGAACCACTCCAAAACCCCGTCGGGCCAAAAGTGTTACCCATGTCTCCGGTATAAACCGTAACCTATGTGTCCGGAACGGACCTTGGAAATGTTGGCTCCCCGGGCCGGATTCGAACCAGCGACCAACCGGTTAACAGCCGGTTGCTCTACCACTGAGCTACCGGGGAACGGAGGCTCTTTGAGCAAGTGGCGCAGCCTATAGCAAACCCGTTTCGGCTTTGCAAAGAAGCATTTCGCATTTTTCCGAGACTTTTTCGCGCAGCGGTTTCTCGCAATCGGCCTTGGCCGCCCTCATATTAGTCGTCTTGGTGACGGCGCGGAACCGAAAGGGCGGTCGCAGCTTTCGTAAAATGACATTATCGAGCCCCCAGACAGGCAGTTCTTCGCGATGACGGCAGCGGACGAAAACCGGATAGCAGCACGAAAGATCTCGGTTTTCGGCCGCGAATTCACCATGCCGCAGTCGCGCGGTCTCAGAATCACGATCGGCGTGCTTTTGACCATTGGCGGCATTCTCGGTTTCTTGCCGATCCTTGGGTTCTGGATGGTGCCGCTCGGACTGCTGGTGCTCTCCTACGAATTTGCCATGGTGCGCCGCCACCGGCGCCGCTTGGTCGTCTGGTGGGAGCGGCGACGCCGGCCGGATTGAGCGGCCGATACATCTCGCACGGCGGTGGTCTCCGAAGAGAATCAATTCTGGCCCTGTCTCTCGGTGCCAGTGCCCGATTCCTTCGAATCCGGTTGCGTGCCTGCCTTCAAATCCTCGCTGATCTGCTTCAGGACCGCGGAAGCCGAGGCCAGACGCGCGCGGTCACGCGGTGAAAGCCTGCCTGTGCCTTCTATTCTCAGGCAGTTGATGGCGTAGCGCACTAAGTCCTCGGACCCCAGCAGCGGTACGTTTTCCGTTCCGTTCGTTTCGTCGTTCGGTTTGGCCAGGGCATGGCGCAGTCCTCCCGTTTCACAACGCAAGCCGGAGCGCGGAGTTTCGCTCGATCATCCGCCATGCTTAACGGATTGCGAATGTGAGCGGGTGGCTATGACGGCGAACTGACAGGGCTGCAGCCGGCGCAGACGAAACCGTTCGGAATACGTCGTGGCCGCTTGACGGCTTTTTCGCCGCAACCTATTGGAACCGGGTGGAACGCCGGGAGCAACGAGGCCTCGTGGCGGAGTGGTTACGCAGAGGACTGCAAATCCTTGCACCCCGGTTCGATTCCGGGCGAGGCCTCCAATACCCGGGCTCCCGCGCGTCAGCGCCGGAGCCTGAAGTTCCGGTCGACATGAACCGCGATTCTGACGCGGCAAGCAGATTGGTTGGGACATGAGCGCTGATTTCTCCGAACTTCGCGTCAAGATGGTCGATGGTCAGGTCCGCACCACCGACGTGACCAGCGCGCCGCTGCTCGAGGCGTTGCTTTCCGTGCCCCGCGAGGTTTTCGTCGGCGATCGCCAGCGCGATCTTGCCTATATCGACGAGGACATCCGCATCGCAGACAGCGCCGATGGCTCGCGCTACCTGATGGAGGCTTCGCCGCTGGCCAAGCTGATGCAACTGGCCGAGATCAGTGTGACCGATTCGGCGCTCGATGTCGGCTGCGGCACCGGCTACGCTTCGGCGATCCTGTCGCGCCTGGCGAGGTCCGTCGTGGCGCTCGAAAGCGATTCGGCATTGGCGCAAACCGCCGCGTCGACCCTGTCCAGCCTGGGCTGCGGCAATGTGACCGTGGTCCAGGGCGCTCTGGCGCAAGGCCATGCGGCGAAGGCGCCGTACAATGTCATCTTCATCGGCGGCAGTGTCGCCAAAGTGCCGGCGTCGCTGCTCGACCAGCTCGCCGAAGGCGGCCGCCTGGTTGCGGTCGAGGGTCAGGGCAATTCGGGCGTGGCGCGGCTTTTTTTCAAGGCGGGGGGGGTTGTAACCGGGAGAAGGGCATTTAATGCGGCAATTAAGCCACTACCCGGATTCGAACGTGAGCATGCTTTCGAATTCTGAATGATTTGGCCTTGCAGCAAAGGCTTTGTCATGGTCGCTTGCATTTGAACGATCGTTGCTGATCCCAGACTGGGGGCACTTTGGGCTGAGCAACAGGGAACATGAAACACGCCGTTCGGGCTGCTCAGGAAGAGAAGCTGGTGCGGCGCGGTTCCCATGGAAAACGAATGAGGGTTAAACCGTGCCGTCAGTACGCAAGTCACTTTTCACCGCCGTCCTTGTGTCGGCGACCGCGCTGTCCCCACTGGCTGCATCGGCCGAAACCATCACCGGTGCCCTTGCAAAAGCCTATCAGTACAATTCCACACTAAATTCATCGCGTGCCGGCGTGCGCGTGACCGACGAGAGCGTGGCCATAGCCAAGTCAGGCTGGCGCCCGACGATCACCGGCTCGGCCAACATCGACTATACGAACACGCGCCAGGCAAATGGCGGCGGCAATTCGAAGCTGACAAGCGGCAGCTACGGCATCCAGATCAACCAGTCGCTGTTCGACGGCTTTCAGACAAGGAACAATGTCGCGGCGGCCGAATCCCAGGTCAAGGCGTCCGTTGAAAGCCTGCGCAATACCGAGGAGAACACGCTGTTCAATGCGGCCATGGCCTATATGGACGTGATTCGCGACAGGCAGATCGCGGTGCTGACCGAACAGAACCTGCAGTTCCTGACCGAGCAGGCGCGCGCCGCGCGCTCGCGCTTCGAGGTCGGCGAAGGCACGCGCACCGACGTTGCGCAGGCCGATGCCTCGCGCGCTTCCGCGGTGGCAGCGCTGAGCGCTGCGCGCGCGCAGGCGCTGGCCAGCGCCGCGACCTATCACCAGGTGGTCGGTGACGAGCCCGGCAAGCTCAAGGCCGCTTCGCCATTGGGCAGGTTGTTGCCGTCGAGCCTCGACGCCGCGATCGCCATCGGATCGGCCGAACACCCGGCCATCCTTGCCACCCAGCATCTGGTCGATGCCGCTGCATTTTCGGTGAAATCGTCCGAGGGCGCGCTGTTGCCGCAGTTGTCGGCTTCGGCTGGCGTTTCGGAAAACTACCGCAACGCCATCCCCGACTTGTCAGGTTCCAACGGCAATTCGACGTCGGCCAATATCGGCGCGACGCTGACCATTCCGATCTATTCGGGCGGCCGAACCTCGGCGGTCGTGCGGCAGAACAAGGAATCGCTGGGGCAGGCGCGTATCCAGGTCGACGTCAGCCGCGACCAGGTGCGCCAGGCCGTCGCCACGGCATGGTCCCAATACACCGCCGCGCAACAAAGCGCGTCCGCCAACAAGCAGGTGATCGACGCCGCCCAACTGGCCCTGAACGGCGTCATCGAGGAGCGCAATGTCGGCCAGCGCACGACGCTCGACGTGCTCAATGCGCAAGCCGCCGTCATCACCGCCAAGATCAACCACGCTGGTTACGAACGCGATGTGGTGGTGGCAAGCTATGCCATCCTGTCGGCGATGGGCCGCCTGTCGGTCGACCGGCTTGGCTTGGCGGTGACGAAGTACAAGCCGGAGGAACACTACAACGCCGTCAAGGACAAGTGGATCGGCCTGCGCACGCCGGATGGCCGCTAGGCCCTTCGTTCGAACGGCGTTTCCGGGCTGAGTGGTTCGTACGGGAACACAGGATTGTCGTTGTCCTTCTGGTGGTTGCTAACGGGAACCGTCACACGGCTTTGGCGGAATCGCTCTAATCTGTTGAAATCCCACATGTCCCCAGATTGGGGATTCTCGTGCGGCGATCCGTCGGTTACGCTGTCGCCATGATTCGAATCCGGCTTTTGCCGGAGCGGAAACCTGCAACGGGTCACAAGGGCGGCGGATGTGACGATGGCAACGGCAAGCAGCGCACAGCGCGAACCCTCCATGGAAGAGATACTCGCTTCCATCAGGAGGATCATCGAAGACAGCGACAACGGCCGCAAGCAGCCCGGCGACGCCGATGAGTTGCAACAGGACCTGGAGCCCGCGCCGAGTGCTGTTCCAGCTGCGGATATCGATGCGTTCCGCGCCGAACTGCATGCCGTCCCAGAGGTCAGGAAGCCTGTCGCGATGGCGGAAATCCAGACGCCAGCCATACTGCCGGCGACAGCACGCACCGAAACGCCGCCACGTGCCGATCCGGCTGCGGGCAGGACGCCGACGACATTGGCTGAGGTCAGCGCCCGGGTTGCCGCCGAGCCGGCGCCTGCCGCCAGCCGCGACGCGCCGGCGGCTCCCGTCGAGGTTGCGACAAGTGAAGCCATCGTCGCCGATTGGCGTCGCGAGATCGCGGCGGTTGGCGAGCAAGCCAAGGCGATGCCGGAGCGGAGCATCCGCCCATCGCCCCAGCCGGATGTGTCGGCGAGCGAGTCGGCGGCGGAACCTGCGATCGAGCGGTCTTCGTCAAACGATGCTCCAACGGGCACGGCTCAGGCGCGCGCGGCGGCGAACGAAGCGCATGCGGTGCGTCCCGCAATTCTTTCCGAACACACTGGACGGCAGGTTGCGGCTGCCTTCGGCGAACTGTCCGACGCCTTTGCAAGCCGCAGCAAGAAGACATTCGACGAGATGGCCGAGGAGATGCTGCGGCCGATGCTGCAGGATTGGCTGGACAACAACCTGCCGACGCTGGTCGAAAGGCTGGTGCGCGAAGAGATCGAGCGCGTGGCACGCGGGGCGCAATAGCGTCCAGGCCTGAATTCCAGAAGAAACGCCGCCGTCGAGGCGGCGTTTTTCGTTGTGAAGAGGTCGGCCGTTGGTTGCCGAACTGGCGAAGGCGATCAAACTGCCATCGGGGTCGCTGACAATGAAGGCGCGGGAGCCCCGGGCTCGTTCGCAGCGATGCCTCGCGGCGAAGATGCGATCGCCGCGCGGCCTTCTGTTGAAATGAATAGGTCCGCGCCTATCTGCTTGTGATGACCCCAGGCAGCCCTCGCGGTTGACTTGGCCAAGACCTTCCGATTTACACCGAACCAGCAAAATTCCCGACAGCGCGGACCGTTTTCCCATGCTTGAAAAGACCTACGACGCCAAGACCGTCGAGCCGAAGATCGCCAAGATGTGGGAGGAAGCCGACGCGTTTCGCGCCGGCGCCGGAGCGGAAGAGGGGGCCGAGGCCTTCACCATCGTCATTCCGCCGCCCAACGTCACCGGGTCGCTGCATATGGGCCATGCGCTCAACAACACGCTGCAGGACATTCTGGTTCGTTTCGAGCGCATGCGCGGCAAGAACGTCCTGTGGCAGCCCGGCATGGACCATGCCGGCATCGCCACGCAGATGGTGGTCGAGCGGCGGCTGATGGAAAAGCAGATCCATCGCCGCGATCTGACGCGCGAAGAATTCATCGAGAAAGTGTGGGAGTGGAAGGCCGAATCGGGTGGGTTGATCTTCAACCAGCTGAAACGTCTGGGCGCCTCCGCCGACTGGTCGCGCGAACGCTTCACCATGGACGAAGGCCTGTCCAAGGCGGTGCTCGAAGTCTTCGTCAGCCTCTACAAGGAAGGGCTGATCTACAAGGACAAGCGCCTTGTGAACTGGGACCCCAAGTTGTTGACTGCCATCTCCGACCTCGAGGTCGAGCAGCAGGAGGTCAACGGCAATCTCTGGCATTTCCGTTATCCGATCGAAGGCGCGACCTTCGATCCGGAAAACCCAAAGACCTTCATCACCGTGGCGACGACCCGCCCCGAGACCATGCTGGGCGACACGGCTGTCGCCGTGCATCCCGACGACGAGCGGTTCCAACATCTCATCGGCAAGAATGTCGTCCTGCCGATCGTTGGCCGCAAGATACCTGTGGTGGCGGACGAGTATTCCGATCCTGAAAAGGGGTCGGGCGCGGTCAAGATCACGCCGGCGCATGACTTCAACGACTTCGAGGTCGGCAAACGCCACCAATTGCCGGCGATCAACATCCTGACGGTCGAGGCGGCGGTCAAGTTGAAGGACAACGAGGACTTCCTGGCGGGCCTCGAGGCGACGCCAGAACGGCAAGCTGTCTGGGACGAGCTCGACGGTCTCGACCGTTTCGTCGCCCGCAAGAAGATCGTCGAACTGATGGAGGCCGGCGGCTTCCTCGACAAGGTCGAGCCGCATCGCCACGCCGTGCCGCATGGCGACCGCGGCGGTGTGCCGATCGAGCCGTACCTGACCGAGCAGTGGTACGCCAACGCGGCGGAACTGGCCAAGCCGGCGATCGCCTCGGTGCGCGAGGGGCGCACCAATTTCGTGCCTAAGAACTGGGAGAAGACCTATTTCGACTGGATGGAGAACATCCAGCCCTGGTGCATTTCGCGTCAGCTGTGGTGGGGGCATCAGATCCCGGCCTGGTACGGGCCGGATGGGCGCGTCTTTGTCGAGAAGTCCGAGGAAGAGGCGCTGGGCGCGGCGATCGAATATTATCTGGCGCTCGAAGGCCCCTGGAAGGCGTGGGTCGAAGACAAGCTCGAAAACTTCAAGCCGGGCGAGATCCTGACGCGCGACGAAGACGTGCTCGACACCTGGTTCTCGTCGGCGCTGTGGCCGTTCTCGACGCTCGGCTGGCCGGATGAAACCCCGGAGTTGAAGACCTATTACCAGACCGATGTGCTGGTGACCGGCTTCGACATCATCTTCTTCTGGGTCGCCCGCATGATGATGATGGGCCTGCACTTCATGGACGAGGAGCCGTTCCACACCGTTTATGTGCATGCGCTGGTGCGCGACAAGAACGGCGCCAAGATGTCGAAGTCGAAGGGCAACGTCATCGACCCGCTCGATCTGATCGACGAATATGGCGCCGACGCGCTGCGCTTCACCCTGACGGTGATGGCGGCGCAGGGACGCGACGTGAAACTCGACCCGGCGCGCATCGCCGGCTATCGCAATTTCGGCACCAAGCTGTGGAACGCGACGCGCTTTGCCGAGATGAACGAAGTCGCGCGCAATGACGATTTCTGGCTGAACGACGCTAAGCTGGCGGTCAACCGCTGGATCCTGACCGAGCTGACACGCGCCGCACGCGAGGTCACCGACGGCATCACCTCATACCGCTTCAACGAGGCGGCGGGAGCCGCGTACCGCTTCGTCTGGAACCTGTTCTGCGACTGGTATCTGGAACTGCTGAAGCCGGTATTCATGGGCACGGACGAGGCCGCCAAGGCCGAGAGCCGCGCCTGCGTCGCTTTCGTGCTCGACGAGATCTACAAGCTCCTGCATCCGATGATGCCGTTCATGACCGAAGAGCTGTGGGCGCAGACGGCGGGTGAGGGCAGGGAACGCGCCTCGCTGCTGTGCCATGCCGCATGGCCGTCGCCGGATTTCGAGGATGCTGAAGCGGCCGCCGACATCAACTGGCTGGTCGATCTCGTCTCCGGTATCCGCTCGGTGCGCTCGGAGATGAACGTGCCGCCAGCGGCAATAGCGCCGCTCGTGGTGGTCGGCGCCAACGACGTGACGCGCGAACGGCTGGTTCGCGAGGACTCAGCGATCAAGCGGCTGGCGCGTGTTGGTGACATCTCGCTCGCCGATGCGGCACCCAAGGGGTCGGCACAGATCGTGCTCAACGAGGCGACGATCTGCCTGCCGCTTGGCAGCCTGATCGACCTCACCGCGGAGGCCGCGCGGCTGCAGAAGGAACTGGTCAAGGTGACCGAGGAAATCGCGCGCCTGCACAAGAAGCTGTCGAATGAGAAATTCGTTGCCAGCGCGCCGGCCGAGATCGTGGAAGGCGAGCGGGAAAAGCTGGCCGAATATCGCGCCGCGCAGGACAAGCTTTCGGTAGCGCTGACCAGGGTTCGCGACGCCGGCTGAAGGGCAGATTCGTGCATGACCCCGGAGCGAATTCCATGCGTCACCGGCCTCAAAAATGGGCATTCCGTTGCGTAAATCTTGACGTAAACGGAAACTTTTAGCCCCATTGTTGCCATAATGTAACAATGGGGCCAGATCCCCTCAAAATTAGCTGTTTTCGAGCTTTTTTGGGGCCATTTTCGTGCATCTTTTCGGCGTTTTGGATGTGCGCAGGGCCGTTTTTGGCCTTGTGACATTCCTTTGCATTTTGTCGAAAAAGCGTTTGGCGGACATGTACATGTACGCCCGGGAATTCGTTGTTGCGCCGTTAACTTGAATTGGTTCTAGCTTGATCCACTAGTTATTCGGGAGGACATCCATGAGCAATTTGCGTCTGAAAGCACTGCTGGGGGCAGGGTGCTTTTCGTTGGCCTTGATGGGCTCGCTTATCCACCCGGCGCATGCTGGCGGTCTGGAGCGCGGCGGCTACGATATCGACCTGCTGTTCGATCCGGCCCAGGTCGCGACGGAGGCCGAAGCAACCTATGTGATGCCGGATCGCAAATACGAGAATGCCAAGGGGCCGGGCGGATTCAATCTCGGCTTGGGCACCTCGGCTGATGGAGCGGAGGGCTATTGGGTGCCGCGCATCGGTGTTAAGGCGCAGGTCGTTCCGGGCGTCGATTGCATGGTCGACTATTCCCAACCTTGGGGAGCACATTCCGCGCCAGGCATGTGGAACGGCGCAGTTTCAAACATAGAGACCGACATCAAGAGCGATAACTACGCGGGCACCTGCTCATACAAGATGGATGCGGGCAAAGGTCAGCTTCGCTTTATCGGCGGTGTGTTCTATCAAAAGGTCTACGGCTTTAAGGAAAGTCTTGTGGCTTTCAACCCATTTGGGCCGTCACCGACGGGCCGTGTCGATCTGTCGACCACTGGCTGGGGCTGGCGCGCTGGCCTCGCTTATGAAATCCCAGACATCGCACTGCGCGCGAGCCTCGTCTATAACTCGAAGGTTAAGCTCGATAACATCGAGGGTACGCTCGATTTGACCAGTGTTGGCCAGGGCATAATTCCGATCTACGGCTCCACGCAATATATGCCGGATGTTGTTGAATTCAAATTGCAATCTGGCATCGCTCCTGGGTGGTTGGCTTTTGGCTCCGTCAAGTGGGTCAATTGGAGTGTCCTGCAGAGCGTTCCAATTTGTGCGGTGGGTACTCCCGACGCGCTCTGTGTCACGGGCGACAAACTGCACTCTGCACAGTTAACCTCACTCGATCTGATGTATCGTGATGGCTGGACGATCTCAGGCGGCGTTGGCCACAAGTTTAACGATCAGTGGAGCGCTGCTGGTCAGCTTTCATGGGATCGTGGCACTTCGCACGGCTATGGAGCGCAGACCGATACGTGGACACTTGGCGGCGGTGTTGCCTACACGCCTAAGCCCAACATTGAATTTCGCGTAGCTGGCGCAATAGGCGTCTTGACCAGCGGTCACTCAGGTATAGTGGCCGGGGACAATGGCTATGTTGCAGGTGACGACGCGAGTTACGACTTCGGCAATGATCTGGTCACGGCAATATCCGGCGGCGTCAAGATCAAGTTCTAAGCGTTTGAAAGTTTTAGTGAAAGGCCGGGCATTGCCCGGCCTTTTCGTTTGTGCGGCGTCGTCGCTGGCCCCATCATACAAGCTGCGTTGCATATAAGCCGCACTTGGGCCGCCTCGTGCGATTGTGACGTTTTGGCAACACTTTCTGAACAACCCCTGCGCTAAAGGTCAGGCCGAGGAAATTGCCCATTTCCCGCCATAAACCCGGCGCACCTCGAACTCGTCTCGGGACACGTGCCAAAAGGCTCGGCGATGGGGCAGGCCGCACCGCCCGCGGCAAGGAAGAGAATGGACGCCAAGGTCATTTCAAAGGCTAAGCTCCCTAGCCGCCATGTGACTGTCGGTCCGGCGCGTGCGCCGCACCGGTCCTATCTTTATGCCATGGGCCTGTCGGCGGCCGAAATCGCGCAGCCGCTGGTCGGCGTCGCCTCCTGCTGGAACGAGGCAGCA
Organism: Mesorhizobium sp. M8A.F.Ca.ET.218.01.1.1; assembly: GCF_004791165.1. GTDB lineage: Bacteria > Pseudomonadota > Alphaproteobacteria > Rhizobiales > Rhizobiaceae > Mesorhizobium. Next base: position 331,324 of record NZ_SRUZ01000008.1, read on the forward strand.
CCCTGTAACATCTCGCTGATGCGCCAGGCGCAAGTGGTCAAGAAGGGCGTGGCAGCCGCCAACGGCACGCCCCGCGAATTCTGCACCATCACCGTCACCGACGGCATCGCCATGGGCCACCAGGGCATGAAGTCGTCGCTGGTGTCGCGCGAAGTCATCGCTGATTCGGTTGAACTCACCATGCGCGGCCATTGCTACGATGCGCTGGTCGGCCTGGCCGGCTGCGACAAGTCGCTGCCCGGCATGATGATGGCCATGGTGCGGCTCAACGTGCCGTCGATCTTCATTTATGGCGGCTCGATCCTGCCCGGCAGCTATCGCGGCCGCCAGATCACCGTGCAGGATGTGTTCGAGGCGGTCGGCCAGCACTCGGTCGGCACGATCGATGATGCCGAGCTGCTCGAAATCGAGCAGGCCGCCTGTCCTTCAGCCGGTTCCTGCGGCGCCCAGTTCACCGCCAACACCATGGCCACCGTCGCCGAGGCAATCGGTCTTGCGCTGCCCTATTCCTGCGGCGCGCCGGCGCCCTACGAAATGCGCGACCGCTTCAATTTCGCCTCGGGCGAAAAGGTCATGGAACTGATTGCCAAAAACATCCGCCCGCGCGACATCGTCACCCTTAAGGCACTGGAAAACGCGGCGACCGTTGTTTCGGCCACCGGCGGCTCGACCAATGCCGCGCTGCATCTGCCGGCGATCGCGCATGAGGCGGGGATCAAGTTCGACCTGTTCGACGTGGCGAAAATCTTCGAGAAGACGCCTTACATCGCCGATCTCAAGCCGGGCGGCAAATATGTCGCCAAGGACATGTTCGAGGCCGGCGGCATTCCGCTGCTGATGAAGACGCTGCTCGACCACGGCTATCTGCATGGCGATTGCCTGACGGTCACTGGCCGTACTTTGGCCGAAAATATGGAGCACGTTGCCTGGAATGAACATCAGGATGTGGTCCGCCCGGCCAACAGACCAATTACCCAAACCGGCGGTGTCGTGGGCTTGAAGGGAAATCTTGCCCCTGAAGGCGCGATCGTGAAGGTCGCGGGCATGGCGGAGTTGAAATTCTCCGGCCCGGCGCGCTGTTTCGATTCGGAAGAGGAATGTTTTGAGGCGGTGACGAACCGCGCCTACCGCGAAGGCGAGGTTCTGGTCATCCGCTATGAAGGACCGCGCGGCGGTCCTGGCATGCGCGAGATGCTGTCGACGACGGCGGCACTCTACGGCCAGGGCATGGGCGGCAAGGTGGCGCTGATCACCGACGGCCGTTTCTCGGGCGCGACGCGCGGTTTCTGCATCGGCCATGTCGGCCCGGAAGCGGCGGTTGGCGGCCCGATCGGCCTCGTCAGGGATGGCGACGTGATCTCGATCGACGCGGTGAACGGAACGATCGACGTAGCGCTGTCCGAGGCCGAACTGGCGGCACGAGCGAAGACATGGAAGGCGCGCACGACCGACTATCAGTCGGGCGCGATATGGAAATACGCACAGACGGTAGGGTCCGCCAGGGATGGCGCGGTCACCCATCCGGGCGGTGCGAAAGAAACACACTGCTATGCGGATATCTGAGTTGTTGAAGTCAACACCAGAGTTGTTGAGGTCATCTGTCCTTCCGGCACTGGTCGCGGTTGCGATCTTTGGCGCCGTGGGCCAGGCCATGGCCTTCGACGACAAGGTGTTCGACGACAAGACCGGCGTGAAGCCGCAGTCGAGCCCCTGGGCAGTGTTTCAGTTCGGGTTCTCCGCCTACAAGAGCGGCCACAAGGAGCAGGCCGCCGAGGCCTACAAATATGCCGCCGAAAACGGCCAGATCGGCGCCACCTGGAAGCTTGCCCGCATGTATGCCGAGGGCGACGGCGTGGCCCGCGACGACTATGAGGCTTTCAAGTTCTTCTCGGAGATCGTCGACCAGGACGTCGAGCCCGGCTCGCCGGAAGAAAGCTATGTCTCCGACGCGCTGGTGGCGCTCGGCGACTATCTGCGCACTGGCATTCCCGGCAGCCCGGTCACCGAGAACGAGGTGGCGGCGCAGGAATATTACATGCGCGCCGCCGCCAACTACCGCAATCCGAACGCTCAGTTCGAGATGGGCCAGATGTTCCTGAAGGGCGAGGGCGGTGTGAAGGCCAGCGTCAAGCAGGCCGGGCGCTGGTTCCAGCTCGCCGCCGAGAAGGGCCATGCCGGTGCGCAAGCGACGCTTGGCCACCTGTTGTTCCAGAGCGGCAAGATCGTGCGCGGCCTGGCGATGATGACCGCGGCCCTGGAGCGTGCGTCGCCGACCGATCAGCCCTGGATCCGCGGCATGCAGGAAGAGGCGTTCGCCGCGGCCGGCGAAGCCGACCGCCGCACCGCGATCTCGCTGGCGGACGACATCCTGACCAAGGGCAGCAACGCCGATCAGTAGGCTCTTTCCCCGTCACCATGCGGCGAGCCGAGGAGCGATCCGTGTAGCGGACGAAAAGCCAACTGCTTGGCTTCTCTAGCGAAGAACGTCGGCATGGTAATGACGGACAACGCCGGCCTATCGAGGCTCGTCTCGATCCGAGGACGAGGCAATCCAGGAGAAAATTAGTTTTCGGTTGGCTCCGTCGGGACCATGCTTGGCGCGGGTGTCGAGATCGGTGTGACGTGCAGGTGCGGCGCCATGGTGTTTGCCGGGCAGCCATCGCCAACCTTGGTCCACGATGTGTTGTTGAGCACCATGTCGCAGCGAGCCAAATGACTCTGGTCGGCAACCGTCAGGCAGGCGACCTGTCCGACCGGATAGGATTTTCCATTGGCGAGACATTCCGGGGCGGCGAAGGCCGGCACGATCGCGGTCATGGCGAATGCCAAGCCGATCGGATAATGAGCAAATCGAACGGTCATGGAAACCCGGCCACCATGATGATTTCCCATCATGCGCGCGATTGTGGCGACACGAGGTCCGGACTACTCGGCGGCAGAAGGGTCTGCGTCAGGCCGGCTGCAGCGCGAGGTCGATCGCCACCGGGACGTGATCGGATGGTTTTTCCCAGGCGCGCACATGTTTTTCGATCGACGCCGATGAGAACCGGTTCGCGGCTTCAGGCGACAGCAGCAGATGGTCGATGCGGATGCCATTGTTCTTCTGCCAGGCGCCGGCCTGATAGTCCCAGAAGGTGTAGGTGTCCGGGGCATCGGTGACCGCGCGCACCGCTTCGGTGAAACCGAGGTTGAGCAGCCGGCGGAAGGCCTGCCTTGTCTGTGGCTGGAACAGCGCGTCGCCCAGCCAGTTCTCCGGGAACCGCGCGTCGATCGGCTCGGGAATGACGTTGTAGTCGCCGGCCAGCACCAGCGCCTCTTCCAGCCTCAGGCGCTCCTGCGCCCAGCGCTCCAGCCGCGCCATCCAGGAGAGCTTATAGGGAAACTTCTTCTCGTCATCGATCGGGTTGCCGTTCGGCAGATAGAGCGAGGCGACGCGAAGCGCGCCCTTGTCGGTCGAGAACACGCCTTCGATGAAACGTGCCTGTTCGTCGGCATCGTCACCCGGCAGGCCTCTGGTGACTTCATCGAAGCGCAACTTCGACAACAGCGCGACACCGTTGAAGCCCTTCTGGCCATGGGTTTCGACATTGTAGCCAAGCGCCTCGATTTCGGCGCGCGGGAACTGCTCGTCGACCGTCTTGATCTCCTGCAGGCAGACGATGTCGGGCGCGCTCTCGGTCAGCCAATGGGTCAGGTTGCCGATGCGGGCGCGCACGCCGTTGATGTTCCAGGTGACGATTTTCATGACGGTCTCATTGTTCCTGCGGCGGAAGGCGTTCGACTAAACCGATCGTATTGCCTGCCGGATCCTTTAGAAAGGCCATCCATTCGCTTTCCCCCGCCGGACCAAACTGCCCTTCGGTGTCGCGATGGACCAGTGTCGGCGGCGCGGTGAAGGGGATGCCGGCTGCCTTTGCCTCGGCGTGGAAGGCTTCGAGGCCTGATATGTCGAGATAGATGGTGCCGGCCGGGATGCCGTCGGTGAACAACAGCCTGACATCGCCGGCCATGATGAAGGCAATGCCGGGCGGATCGAACCGCGCATGCACCCTCATGCCGAGGACATCGCGCCAAAAGGCCAATGTCGCGTCGAGGTCGCGACCGGCGGAGAGCGCAACCTGACGAACCGCGCCGGTTGCGGGCATCTCGGTCCTAGATGGAGAAGCTGGTGCCGCAGCCGCAGGAGGCGACCGCATTCGGGTTGCGGATCTGGAACGACTGCCCCATCAAATCGTCGACGAAGTCGATCACCGAGCCACCCATATAGACCAGGGACAGATCATCGATCAGCACCGTGGCGCCGTCCTTCTCGATGGCAACGTCGTCGTCATTGCGCGCACCGACCAGATCGAACTTGTAGGAAAAGCCGGAGCAGCCGCCGCCCTCGACGGAAACGCGCAGCGCCGTCTTGCCGGCCTCGCCAGAGACAATTTTGGCGATCCGCTTGGCGGCGGCCTCGGTCATCTCGACTTTCATGGCGGTCTTGGCATCCGCGCCCATAGGCGTCACCTTGCTTTCGGTTTCACATGATAGGTATGAAGCGCGACGGGGCAAGTCAACTGCGGCAGCATCAGCCATGACAAATGAGCTTGGCGACATCGGATTCGGCTATCGGCCGCGCGCGGCCTATGCCACGGATCCGGCGAGCTCGCGCGGCCGGCTGTTCGACGAGGTGGAAAGTCCGACCCGCACGCCTTTCCAGCGTGACCGCGACCGGATCATCCATTCGACGGCGTTTCGGCGGCTGAAGCACAAGACGCAGGTCTTCATCGCCCATGAAGGCGATCACTACCGCACAAGGCTCACCCATTCGATCGAAGTGGCACAGATCGCGCGTGCGCTGGCGCGGGCGTTGCGCGGCGACGAGGATCTCGCCGAAGCGGTGGCACTGGTGCATGATTTCGGCCACACGCCCTTTGGCCACACAGGTGAGGACGCGCTGAACGAGAAGATGGCGGCGTGGGGCGGCTTCGACCACAACGCACAATCCCTGCGCATCGTGACGAGGCTGGAGGCGCGCTACGCCGAGTTCGACGGGCTCAATCTGAGTTGGGAGACGCTTGAAGGCCTGGTCAAGCACAATGGTCCGCTCACCGACGGCAGCGGCAAGGGCCTGAAAGGGCCGGTCCCGCAGGCGATCCGCGACTACTCGCAATTGCAGGATCTCGAACTCGACCGGTTCGCCGGCATCGAAGCGCAGTGCGCGGCGATTGCCGACGATATCGCCTACAACACGCATGATATCGACGATGGGCTGCGGTCAGGGCTGCTGACGCTGGACATGCTGAAGGCCGTTTCGCTGCCTGGAACGATCCTGAAGAGCGTGCGCGAGCGCTATCCCAGGCTCGACGACGTGCGCACCGGCCACGAATTGATGCGGCGGCAGATCACGGCCATGGTCGAGGATGTGATCAAGTCAACGACCGCCAATCTGGAGCGGATCAGGCCGCTGAGCGTCGAGGCGGTGAGGGCGGCGGGCGAGACGATGGTGACATTTTCGGCCGAAATGGCGGAAGCCGAGAAGGAACTGAAGGCCTTCCTCTACAAGCACCTCTATCGGCACGAAGAGGTCATGCGGGTGCGTGCGGACGCCGAGCAGATCGTCAGGGACCTGTTCGACGTCTATTTCGCCGACCCGCGCGCCATGCCCGATGGCTGGCGCGAAGGGCTGGACCGCGCCGAGGATCGCATCAAGGCACGCAGCGTCGCCGATTTCCTGGCCGGCATGACCGACACCTACGCGCTCAAGGAACACAGGCGTTTGTTTGACCGCACCCCGGATTTGAGCTAGGGCGGGCTCGATTTGCCGGCCAAAGGGCCGGATTCGTCGTAAAGCCGCCAGAGCATACACCATGAACATCTTCGCCGATTTCACCGCGCGAGTCGTAAAGGCTGTCGAAGCGCTTGACCTGAAAGACAGCAATGGCGTTTCGCCTGATCTGTCGCGCATCGCCGTCGAGCCGCCCCGCGACGCCAGCCATGGCGATCTCGCGACCAATGCGGCAATGGTGCTGGCCAAGCCCACCGGCCAGAACCCGCGCGCACTGGCCGAGAAACTGGCGGAAGCGCTGCGGGCGGACAATGACGTCGCCGCTGCCGAGGTCGCCGGTCCAGGCTTCGTCAATCTGCGGCTCAAGGACGGTTTCTGGCAGGCGCATCTGTCGGCGCTTCTAGGCGAGGGGCGCAACTATGGCCGCTCGACGATCGGCGCCGGACGCAAAACCAACGTCGAATATGTCTCGGCCAACCCGACCGGGCCGATGCATGTCGGCCATTGCCGGGGTGCCGTCGTCGGTGACGCACTCGCCAATCTGATGGCGTTCGCCGGTTACGACGTGACCAAGGAATATGTCATCAACGACGCCGGCTCCCAGATCGACGTGCTTGGGCGCTCGGCGATGCTGCGCTACCGCGAGGCGCTTGGAGAAGATATCGGCGAGATTCCGCCGGGGCTTTATCCCGGTGACTATCTTGTCTCCGTCGGCGAGGCCCTGGTCAGGGAGTTCGGCCGTTCCTTGCTGCAGATGCCGGACGACGAGGCGCTGGCCATCGTCAAGGACCGGACCATCGATGCGATGATGGCGATGATCCGCGAGGACCTTGCGCTGCTCAACGTGCACCACGACGTGTTCTTCTCCGAACGCACGCTGCATGCCGACAATGCCAGGAAGATCCGCTCGGCGATCAACGACCTGACGCTGAAGGGCCATATCTACAAGGGCAAGCTGCCGCCGCCCAAGGGCGAGAAGCCGGACGACTGGGAAGACCGCGAACAGACGCTGTTCCGCTCGACCGCCGTCGGCGACGACATGGACCGGGCGCTGGTCAAGTCCGACGGCTCGTTCACCTATTTCGCCGCCGATGTGGCGTATCTGAAGGACAAGGTCGATCGCGGCTTCGTCGACCTGATCTATGTTCTCGGCGCCGACCATGGCGGCTACGTCAAGCGCCTGGAAGCCTTGGCGCGGGCGATTGCCGGCGACGACGTCAAGCTCACCGTCCTCTTGTGCAATCTGGTCAAGCTGTTTCGCGATGGCGAGCCGGTGCGCATGTCCAAGCGGTCCGGCGATTTCGTGACGTTGCGCGAGGTGGTGGAAGAAGTCGGACGCGATCCGATCCGCTTCATGATGCTCTATCGCAAGAACGATGCGCCGCTCGATTTCGACTTCGCCAAGGTCACCGAGCAGTCGAAGGACAATCCGGTGTTCTACGTGCAGTACGCCTCGGCGCGCTGCCATTCGGTGTTCCGGCAGGCGAGCGAACAGTTGGGGGAGGCGAATTTCGATCGCAACAACCTGGCGGCCGCGGCAACGTCGCTGGCCGACGAAGGTGAAATCGGGCTGATCCGGAAGCTTGCCGAATATCCACGCCTGATCGAGTCCGCCGCTCTTGCGCTCGAGCCGCATCGGCTGGCATTTTATCTCTATGATCTGGCTTCCAGCTTCCACGGACACTGGAACCGGGGCACGGATAATCCGGACTTACGTTTTGTTAAGGTTAACGACCGACAATTGACGCATGCCAGACTAGGGCTGGTGCAGGCTGTTTCGGATGTTCTGACGTCCGGCCTGACGTTGATCGGAGCGGCTGCGCCCACCGAAATGCGTTAGGTTTGACTAAAAAACCTGTCACCTTTTGCCCACATTGCGCTGGTAAGGGCCAACCCTGCGCGACGTCCAAGGCGTCCGAATGAGTGCGAGTTCGGGAACGATAATGGCAGACAGAACCCAACTGAGAGCAGCCGACAACAACGACATCGCCGACGATGATCCGTTCGCGGAACTGACCAGGATCATGGGATTCGACCCGCGCCAGCCGGTCAAGCCGCAGGCGCCGGCCGAGCCGAAAGCCGCTGTGGCCGATCCGTCCGCGGGAGAGGGCGATTTCGACATCGACCTCGAAAAGGAGCTGATGGGCGAGTTCGACGCTGCCGACAGCGTTGCCGCTCCAGTTGTCGCAGCTCATGAGCCGGCAGTCGAGCCGGTGGCCGTCGATGTTGCGGACGACGATCTCGCATTGTCACTCGACGACGATTTCCACCTGGACATGTCGGATGCCGATGACCAGGCGGTCGCCGCCAGCCATGCGACCGCTGGCGCCGCGCAAGCCGTGCCGTCCGTTGAACCTGCCTTCGACGCCGATTTCGACAATGCCGTCGCCAGTTCGCTCGAAGACATCTCGCCCTTCGACGATGATCTGCCGATGGAGGATGAGCTTGCCGCCTCCCTCGACCAGGATTTCCATATCGAGGACGAGGCTGCCGAGGCCCGGCATGCCGTTGAATCGCCGGTGGCCGAAGTGCCGGTGGCCGTCGAGCCGGCCTCCAATCATGAATTCGACGATGCGGTCGCGATCTCGCTCGAAGACGAGCTGATGCTCGACGACCATCCGGCGGATCAGCGCCAAGCGGCTGCTGTCGACTATCCAGAACCTGTACTAGCCGCCGCGGATGAAACCCAGGTGATCTCCGACGAGGATTTCGCGGGTCACTTCGACGATGCCATGCCCGATGTCGATGTGGATTTTGACGTTCAGGCGGACGAGCCGGAGGCTTTTGATGACGAGCCGGCGCACGAACTGCGCGCCGATGCCGTCGAGACGCAGGATGAAATTCCAGGCGCTGAAGCTGTTTCGGATGACGCCTTCGACCTGAATCTGGACGAGGCGTTTGCCGAGCCTGCCGAAGAGCCCGTCGCCGAAATCGCCGCGGCTTCCCCGCAATCGGCAGCTCCCGCGGCAGCCATTGTGCCGCCGGTGCAAGCGCCCATCGCGGACGAACGAAGCCTCGAAGACGAGCTGAACGCGCTTCTCGGTGCCATGACCGCGCGCACGCTGCCGTCGGCCAAGGAACCGGCCATGGTTCAGCCCGCCGTGACCCAGCCAGCCGCGACCCAGCCAACCGCAGCGCCCGTTCAGCCGCCTCTCGCCGCGACTACAAAGATCGCGGAGCAACCCGTCGATCTTGTTGGTGACCTCGACTGGGATCTCGATGAAACAGCGTCCGAGGATGCGCATCAATCCGGCTCCGCCCAGGCCGCCGACGCCAACCTCGACGACCTGTTGCTCGATGAACTTCAGGACCAGGATTTCGGCCCGGATGCCGCTGAACAGGGTGATGTCGATCTCGACAATGATGCCTTCGACGCCGCCCTGGCCAAAAGCATCGGTTCGCGTGACGAAACGGCGTCCCGGCCGGATCAGGCCGATTCGCTCGATTGGCTGGCGGAACGTTCCGGAGCGTCGGAGTCGGCCCGTTCCTGGAGCCGCGTGACACCAGTTCCCCAACAGCCGGCGTTTGCCGCGCAGCCTGCTCCCTCCATGGCGGCCAGGATGGCGGCCCCGGAAGTGGCCACCGTGCCGTCCTACCGTTCGGCCGAGCCGGTTGCGGCTGCTCCCTATATGGCTCCGGTATCGGCGCCGCAGGCCGGGCAGTCCTCGCACTATGAAGAGATGCCCGATGTCGAGACGGTCGATGTGCCGGAGCGCGTCGTCGCGCTGGCTGACGATCTCGACATTCCGGAGTTGCATTTCGAGGAAGATGAGCCGGCAGCGGCCGTTTATGATGATCTCGACGCCGAATTCGCCAGCCTTCTGACCGAGATGAATTCGGTCGAGGTCGCGCCTGCTACTGCCGGCAACGCCGCCTATGCCGACGAATCCTACAATACCGGGTTCAATAAAGGATATGGCGCGGCCAATCCGGGATATGGCGCTGCCAATCCGGGATATGGCGAGGTCAATCCGGGATATGACGGGGTCAATCCGGGATATGAAGAGCCGAGGCAAGCCTATCAGCCGGAAGCGCGGACCTATGCGGCACGGCCGGCGGAAATGCCCGCCCGCGCGTCGGCCTCGGGCTATGCCGATGCTGCCGAAGGCTTCGATCTCGACAATCTGCCCGGCAGCCAGCCGGTCTCTCAGGCGGACGATTTTGCCGTCGATGAACTCGACTACGATCCCGAGCTGGACGAAGCGATGTCGGTTCCGGGCCTCGGCGAGCGGGAAGCCGCCAGGCCGTCGGGCCGGCGCGGCCTGTTCATTGCCGCGATTGTCGGTGCCGTTGCGGTCGCGGGCGGCCTTGGCGCCTTTGCGCTGTCTTTGGGCGGCAAGGGCGGCAGCGAAGCTCCGGTGATCGTCAAGGCGGACAATTCGCCGATCAAGGTCAAGCCGGAAAATCCGGGCGGCACGGTGGTGCCGAACCAGGACAACAAGGTCTATGACGCGGTGGTCAAGGGCGCGAAGCCCGCCGAGCCGGTCCAGCAGAAGCTTGTCACCAACACTGAGGAACCAGTGGACGTGCAGGCGAAAGACCCGGCCCGCGCCGTCAATCTTTCTCCCGATCAGAACGCCGCCGCCGGCACGGATGGCGGTGGCGAGGTTTCGACCGCTGGCGCGGCCCCGGCCGACAATGCGGCGCCCGCGCCGAAGTCGGAGGATCGCATCGCGCAGGTCCTGCAGGACGCCGACAAGGGCACCAACAACGACGTCGTTGCCGTTGCGCCGCGCAAGGTCAGGACCATGGTGGTCAAGTCCGACGGCTCACTGGTGGCGCGCGAGGATCCGGCACCGGCGGCACCGCAGGTGGCCGCGGCCGAGCCGACGGATCCGGCGCCACAGCATGTGGCGCCTGCCGGAGCCGACCAGACTGGCGCCGACCAGACTGGCGCCGACCAGACTGGCGCCAACGAGACTGGCACCGACCAGACTGGCACCGTGGCGCCCGCCGCCGCGCAGGCTGACGATGAGCCGGCTCTGAAGCCTGCCGCCAAGCCTGCCAAGGCTGAAGCCAAGGCGCAGTCGGCCAACACGCCAGCCAAGGTTGCGATCGCGCCGCAACGTCCGTCCGACCAGCCGGTCGACGTGGTCGGCGAGGTCAAGCCCGATCAGGTCGCTTCCATCGATCCGGCCTCGACCGCGACTGGCAGCGGTGCGTGGTCGATACAAATCGCTTCGCAGCCGACGGTGGACAGCGCCCAGTCGACCTACCAGGATCTGCAGCGCCGTTATGGCAGCGTGCTTTCCGGCCGCACGGCCAACATCGTCAAGGCCGAGATTGCCGGCAAGGGAACGTTTTACCGCGTCCGCGTTCCGGCTCAGTCGCGCAACGATGCCATCAATCTGTGCACCAGCTACAAGGCCGCGGGCGGCAACTGCTTCGTATCGCGCTAGACGTCGATCCAATCCTTCAAAGCCGGCGCGGCCCTGGGCCGCGCCGGCTTTTTATATGGCGATATCCATATGCCTGACTTTTTCATGTGGAACATGTCCTGCAGCCCGCCGCATGCGGTCAGGGATGATTCCCTTTGACAGCGCGAAGCCCTAGACTCCTGAAATGACCGAATCAAAATCCATGATCCTCGGCTGTGCCGGGAAATCGCTCACCCGCGAAGAAATCAATTTCTATCGCAATGAATGCCCGTGGGCCTTCATCCTGTTTGCCCGCAACATTGGCGAGGCCGAGCAGATCCGCGACCTGGTCGCCGAAATGCGTGACTGTATCGGGCGCCCGGACGCGCTGGTGTTCATCGACCAGGAAGGTGGCAGGGTACAGCGCCTGCGGCCGCCACTGGCGCCGAATTATCCGGCCGGCGGCGCGCTTGGGGCGCTGTGGCGCGACGATCACGACGCCGGCGCACGCGCCGCCTGGCTGATGGCGCGGCTGCATGCCTTCGACCTGCTGCGCTACGGCATATCAGCGGATTGCCTGCCGGTGCTCGACGTGCCGATCGAAGGGGCCAGCGATGTCATCGGCGCGCGCGCCTATGGCAAGGATCCGCGTCCGGTCATCGAACTTGGCCGCGCCGCGGCCGAGGGCCTGATGTCGGGCGGTGTGCTGCCCGTGATGAAGCATATTCCGGGGCACGGCCGGGCCTTTGCCGATACGCATTTCGAACTGCCTGTCGTCGACGCCTCGCTCAGCGATCTGCAGCGGCACGATTTTGCTCCGTTCCGTGAGCTCAACCATCTGCCGATGGCGATGACCGCGCATGTCGTCTACAGCGCGATCGATCCCAAGAACCCGGCGACGACTTCCGGCAAGGTCATCGACGAGATCATTCGACGCGAGATCGGCTTCGATGGACTGCTGATGAGCGACGACACCTCGATGAAGGCACTTTCTGGGGATTTCCCGACAAAGGCGGCCTCGATCCTTGCGGCGGGCTGCGATCTGGTCCTTCACTGCAACGGTGTTTTTGAGGAGATGGCGGGTATCGCATCGCGCACCACGGGGCTTGAAGGCAAGTCGCTGGAGCGTGCCAAGCGGGCGATGACCTATATAAGCAAACGAGACGCGGCCGAAGAAACCGAAATCCGTGCCGAATTCGCCACCTATTTCGACGCGGTGGCCTAGCAAAGAGGAAGTGACAGGCAGTGGCGGAAGCATTGGAAAGCAAGGCCGCGAAGGCTGCACCGATGGACCGCCTGTGGGCCGAGAACGATGAGTCACGGCTGACGGGCGACCCGTCGCTGGTCGTCGACGTGGCCGGCTTCGAAGGCCCACTCGATCTTCTCTTGCACCTTGCCCGCACCCAGAAGGTCGATCTGGCGCGCATTTCCATCCTGGCGCTGGTCGAGCAATATTTGACCTTTGTCGAGACGGCGCGGGCGCTGCGGCTCGAACTTGCCGCCGACTATCTGGTGATGGCGGCGTGGCTGGCCTTCCTCAAATCGAAGCTCCTGATCCCCAAGCAGCCGGGCGAAGAGGGCGAAAGCGGCGAGGAACTCGCAGCGGTGCTGCAATTCCGGCTGAAGCGGCTCGAAGCCATGCGCGATGCGTCGGCGCGTCTGGTCAACCGCAACCGGCTCGGCCGCGACGTGTTCGCACGCGGCATGCCGGAAATGGTCATCATCGAGAAGCGCAACACCTATTCGGCGTCGCTTTACGATCTCCTGACCGCGTATGCGCAGCAGCGGCAGAAGCAGGCGATCACCAACGTGACGATCGCCAGGCGCGGCGTCTGGTCACTCAAGGACGCTCGCGACATCCTGACCCGGCTGATCGGCTCGCTGCGCGACTGGACGACGCTCGACAGCTTCCTCATCCGATATCTGACCAGCCCGCAAGAGCGGCGCACCGCGATCGCCAGTTCGTTCGCGGCCACACTGGAACTGGTGCGCGAGCGCAAGATGGATATGCGGCAGGACGAGGTGTTCGCACCGATCTATCTGCGCGACCACCGCGCACAGACAATCAAGGCAGTCGAGGTGGCATCATGAGCGAACGCGCCAACGCTTCGGTTATCCCATTCAAGATGGATGATGAGTCGGAAGACGGCGAGATCGACCAGGCCTCGGCCGGGAATCCGGTACAGAACCCGGCCGAGCGGCTGTATCTGGCGGAAGCCGTGCGCATGGCCGAGGCGATCGTGTTCGCCAGCGCCGAACCCGTCAGCGAAAAGCAGCTTGCCGCACGCCTTCCCGATGGCATCAATCTTACCCTCGCCATGACAGAGCTGCAGCAGATCTACGCCCGGCGCGGCGTCAATCTGGTCCGGGTCGGCGACGCCTGGGCGTTCCGCACCGCTGGCGACCTCGCCTTTCTGATGAGCCGCGATACGGTGCAGCAGCGCAAGCTGTCGCGGGCGGCGCTCGAGGTGCTGGCGATCATTGCCTATCATCAGCCGGTGACGCGCGCCGAGATCGAGGACATCAGAGGCGTCGAGACCTCGAAGGGGACGCTGGATACGCTGCTCGAGACGGAATGGGTGCGCATGCGCGGCCGGCGCAAAACGCCCGGCCGTCCCGTCACCTATGGCACCACCGAAACCTTCCTCGATCATTTCGCGCTCGAAGAGATCCGCGATCTTCCGGGTATGGAGGAACTGAAGGGCGCCGGCCTGCTGTCAGGCCGCATGCCGTCGAACTTCTCCATCCCGCAGCCGCCGGCCGATCCCGACGCGCTGACCGAGGACGAGGATCCGCTGACCGACATCGATCTCGAGGAGCTCGGTCTGCTGACGCCGCGCGTCACGGAAGATTGACCACGAGCGCCTATCAAAAGCCGTCTTGCACCTTTAGATGTGCCGTTTGGTAGCGGGCCGCATCGCTGAAAATGCGTGACATCCGACACCCTTTCATAAACTCTGTCGCGGTTGTGTTTGAATCCCAACGCGAAAACGCATAGATCATCGCCAGGGAAAACATTCGAGAGAGATTTGCTATGGGTTCATTTTCGATTTGGCACTGGATGATCGTGTTGGTCATCGTGCTTCTGGTGTTCGGTCGCGGCAAGATTCCCGAGCTGATGGGCGACATGGCCAAGGGCATCAAGAGCTTCAAGAAGGGCATGGCCGACGACGACGTTGCCGACGACAAGCGCACCGTCGAACACCGTGCCGATGAGACCGTTTCGGCCGCGAAGGAAAAGGCCAGCAAGAGCTGAGCCAAGAAGTTCTAGTCGGAACGGATTGCCATGTTTGAAGTCGGCTGGACCGAAATGCTGGTGATCGCGATCGTCATGATCGTGGTCGTCGGGCCGAAGGATTTGCCCAACATGCTGCGCACCTTCGGCCGCACGACGGCGAAGCTGCGCGCCATGGCCGCCGACTTCCAGAAACAGTTCAACGAGGCATTGAAGGAAGCCGAGCTCGACGACGTGAAGAAGTCGGTCGACGAGCTCAGGGGCCTGAGCCCGGTTGCCGAAATCCGAAAGCAGCTCAATCCGTTCGAGCAGGCGGCGGCCGATGTGCGCGCCGGTGTCGATGCCGCGATGAAGCCGAAGCCGGCCGCCGATCCGTCGGCCCCTGCCGCTTCGACGCCACAGGCGGCCGAGCCGTTGAAGAACGGCGCGACTGAAATGCCTGGCGTCAACGGGCCTGAAGCCACGACACCAGCCCCGATTTTCCCGGCAATGACCGATGAATCGGTTGTGGCGGCATCCACGGATCCTGCCGTTGCGCCGAAGGCAGCTGCGGCCAAGAAAACCGCCAAGGCGGCCCCGGCCGCGAAGGCGCCGTCCATGGCCTCGACATCTGCGAAGGCGGTGACGGCAAAAGCCGCACCCGCGGTGAAGGCGAAAGCGACACCTGCACCCAAGGCGACTGCTGCCAAAGCGTCAGCAAAAGCCGAACCGAAGCCTGCTCCGGCGAAGAAGCCGGGAGCCAAAAAGACGGCTGGAGCCGCCAAGTGAGCGTTTCGGACAAGGAAAAGGACGAGATCGAGAAATCGTCCGCGCCGCTGATCGAGCATCTCATCGAGTTACGCCGACGGCTGATCTGGTCGCTCGGCGGCTTCTTCGTCGCTTTCCTGGTCTGTTTCTTCTTCGCCAAGCGGCTGTTCAACCTTCTGGTCGTCCCGTTCAAATGGGCGACGAAATGGGCGGGGCTCGACCCGCACAAGGTCGAGCTGATCTACACCGCGCCGCAGGAATTCTTCTTCACGCAGGTCAAGCTCGCCATGTTCGGCGGCATGGTCATTGCCTTTCCGCTGATCGCCACGCAGATCTACAAATTCATCGCGCCTGGCCTCTACAAGAACGAGCGCAATGCCTTCCTGCCGTTCCTGATCGCATCGCCCATCCTGTTCCTGATGGGCGCCTCGCTGGTCTATTTCTTCTTCACGCCGATGGTGATGTGGTTCTTCCTCGCCATGCAGCAGGTAGGCACGGACGACCAGGTACAGATTTCCCTGCTGCCGAAAGTGTCGGAATATCTCAGCCTGATCATGACGCTGATCTTCTCCTTCGGCCTGGTGTTCCAGTTGCCGGTGGTGACCAGCCTGATGACGCGTGTCGGCATGCTGTCGTCCAAGGCGCTGGCGGAAAAACGCAAATGGGCGATCGTCATCGCCTTCATCGTGGCCGCGGTGCTGACACCTCCGGATCCGATGAGCCAGATCGGCCTGGCCATTCCGACCATCGTTCTCTACGAGGTCTCCATCTGGGCCGCGCGATGGATCGAGCGGGATCAGGAAAAACAGCGGCTGGCGCGCGAGAAGCAGGAAGCCGGCGAGACCGTGGCGGACAAGGCGCCGGACGAGCCTCCGGCGCCGGCTGCCTCGTAAGACGCCAGCGGCGGAAAACGACAACCGCCGCCCCGCCTCATCTTGCATCGATCGAGGATGCGGTTTACGCCCTCCTGCCTAGTTTGAGGACGGATAACCATGCTTGACATCAAATGGATTCGCGACAACCCGAAGGCTCTCGTCGAGGCGCTCACCAAGCGCTCGTGGCCGTCGGCTGAGGCGCAATCCACGGTCGACGGGCTGATCGCCAAGGACGAGGCGCGGCGCGAGCACGTCACCGAACTGCAGACCAAGCAGGAGCGCCGCAACGCCGCCTCGAAGGAGATCGGCAATGCCATGCGTTCGGGCGATGCTGCCCTTGCCGAAAAGCTCAAGGCCGAAGTCGGCGAGATCAAGACCTTTATCCAGAATGGCGAGGCGCGCGAGCGAGAGCTCGACAAGGCGCTGAACGACGCGCTGGCGGTGCTGCCCAATGTGCCGCTCGACGACGTTCCGGTCGGCAAGGACGAGCACGACAATGTCGTCAGGCATATCGTCGGCAAGGTGCCGACGCGGCCGAACTGGGTGAAGGAGCATTTCGAGATCGGCGAAGCGCTCGGCATGATGGATTTCGAGCGCGCGGCAAAGCTGTCTGGCTCGCGTTTCACCGTGCTGAAGGGCGGCCTGGCGCGGATGGAGCGCGCGATAGGCCAGTTCATGCTCGACCTCCACACGACCGAACACGGCTATGAGGAGATCATCCCGCCGTTGATGGTGAAGGACGACGTTCTGTTCGGCACCAACCAGTTGCCGAAGTTCGAGGAGGATCTGTTCTTCACGCCACACGGGGAGGGCAGGCTTGGCCTGATCCCAACCGCCGAAGTGCCACTCACCAACCTCGTGCGTGAGGAAATCACGGCGCACGAAAAGCTGCCGCTGCGCTACACCGCGCTGACGCCCTGCTTCCGTTCGGAGGCAGGCTCGGCGGGACGCGATACGCGCGGCATGCTTCGTCAGCATCAGTTCTATAAGGTCGAGCTGGTGTCGATCACCGACCAGGACTCCTCGCTCGCCGAGCACGAGCGGATGACGCAATGCGCCGAGGAGGTCCTGAAGCGGCTCGAGCTGCCGTTCCGTACCATGGTGCTGTGCACTGGCGACATGGGTTTTGGCGCCCGCAAGACCTATGACATCGAGGTCTGGCTGCCCGGCCAGAACGCCTATCGCGAAATCTCGTCCTGCTCGGTCTGCGGCGATTTCCAGGCGCGCCGCATGGACGCCCGCTACAAGGACAAGGATGGCAAGGGCAACCGTTTCGTCCATACGCTCAACGGTTCGGGCACCGCTGTCGGCCGCGCGCTTATTGCTGTCATCGAAAACTACCAGAATGAGGATGGCAGCGTAACCATTCCTGAAGTGCTGCGGCCTTACATGGGCGGTCTGGAAAAGATCGAATCGAAATAATGCGCATTCTTCTGACCAATGACGACGGCATTCATGCCGAGGGCCTGGCGTCGCTCGAGCGCGTCGCCCGCACACTGTCCGACGATGTCTGGGTGGTGGCGCCCGAACAGGACCAATCGGGCTACGCGCATTCGCTGTCGATTTCGGAGCCGCTGCGGTTGCGAAAAATCGGCGAGAAGCATTTTGCCGTGCGCGGCACCCCGACCGATTGCGTCATCATGGGCGTCAAGAAGATCCTGCCCGGTGCACCCGACCTGATCCTGTCCGGCATCAATTCGGGCGCCAACATCGCCGACGACGTGACCTATTCCGGCACCGTCGCCGGCGCCATGGAGGGCGCGCTGCTCGGCATCAGGTCGATCGCGCTCAGCCAGGGCTACAGCTATGTCGGCGAGGACCGGGTCGTCCCTTACGAGACCACCGAGGCGCTGGCGCCGGCGCTGCTGAAGAAGCTCGTCGCGACGCCATTGCCCGACGGCGTCCTGCTCAACGTCAATTTCCCCAACTGCCTTCCCGAGGAGGTGGCCGGCACAGTGGTCACCACGCAGGGCAAGCTGGTGCACAGCCTGTGGGTCGACGAGCGCCGAGACGGGCGCGGCCTGCCTTACTATTGGCTTCGCTTCGGCCGCGAGCCGGTCGAAGGCAAGCAAGGCACCGACCTCTTTGCCTTGCGCAACCGGCTGGTGTCGGTAACGCCGTTGCAGCTTGACCTTACCGCGCATGAGATCCGTGACCAGCTGAGCAAGGCGCTTGCATGAACCAAGGCTTTCCAATCGATGATCGCGAAGGATTTGCCGCTTTCCTGCTGCGCCTGCGCGGCAGGGGAACGGTGCCGAAGGCACTGATCGCGGCTTTCGAAGCGACACCGCGGCGCGGTTTCCTGGCGGCGCAGTTCCACCAGATCGCCTGGTCGGATCGCATGCTGCCGATCGAATGCGGCGAAGCGATCGAAGGCGCCGACATGCAGGCGGCGGTGATCGCCGCACTCGCCATCGAAACGGGAAACCGTGTGCTCGAGATCGGCACCGGTTCCGGCTACACATCGGCTGTCATGTCGCGGCTGGCGGCGCGCATTGTGACCGTCGATCGCTACAAGACGCTGGTCGAGCAAGCCCGGCAGCGTTTCGAGGCGCTCGGCATCGGCAATGCCATCGTGCGCCAGGCCGATGGCTCCAACGGATTGCCCAATGAAGGGCCGTTCGACCGCATCGTGGCCTGGGCGGCATTCGACAGCCTGCCGCGCTTCCTGCTCGACCAGTTGTCGAGCGGCGGCATCGTCATCGCGCCGATTGGGCCGGAAGAGGGCGAGCAGGTGCTGGCCAAGCTCACCAAGGTCGGCAGCCGTTTCGAACGCGAGGATATCGGCATGGTGCGGCTGCAACCAATCCTGCGCAGCATGGCAGCGGTTATCTAGTTTCGGACAGGCTGCGGATCTCATTTCGGCCCAGCTATCCGTATCGCTGACCATCCTCAAATGTTTTAAGAAAATTTTCGTCGGATTCTAATGGGTTAACCGCCCAGTAACATTAACGCGCTTTAATCCTGTCCAGTTGGTGCAGCGTTTTGTGCGGGTTAGTGCGATGCAACTCAGTGTTTTGAAGGCAAATAGTCGCAATCTGGCGCGGGGCTGCGCTGTTCTGATGATTGCGGGCGCGGCGGCCGGATGCAGTTCCCAGGCTTCGCGGTTCAACAGTGTCGATGACGTCTTTACCTCCTCGACGAACAACCAGCGCGCCATCATCAACAAACAGGATGCGGCGCAGCCCTATCCGGGCGATGTCTCGGCTGCTCCGCTCGACGGCACCCACACGCAGTCGGTGAGCCGCTCCAGTCTCGAACCGGTTTCGAGCCGGCCATTGCCGCCGCCGGCTTCCGCGCAGGCGCAGCCGGCTCCAGCGCTCGCGCCTGCCGCCAATCCGGTGCGTGTCGCATCGGCGCCGGCCCTGGTTCGGCCCGCTCCTCACGTCGACAGGACGACGACCGGCACCGTCGCGCCGGCCGCGAAGCCTTTCAAGAATGCCCAGCCCGACGAGCCGAAGATGGCCCAGGCAGGCACGCCGCACGCCACCGAAATCGTCGTCAGGGACGGCGAGACCATTTCCGGCCTGGCGACGCATTACAAGGTGCCGGCCGATGTCATCATGAAGGTGAATGGCCTGAGCCCGACCAAGGGGCTGAAGTCCGGTCAGAAGATCGTCATCCCGGCCTATGCCTATTCAAGCAAAAGCGAGCCGAAGGTTGCCGACGCAAAGCAGTTGAAGGATGGGCCGGCGAAGGACGGCAAGCACGATCTCCCGGCTTCCGCGCCGGACAAGGTGGCCGTGCTGCCGCAGCAACCGAAGCTGAAGGAAGGCAAGTCCGCCGCTCAGGTCGATGCGTCGGCCGCCGCGAGCCTGCCCAAGGAGCCCAAGCCGGCGCAGGCGGCCAAGGCAACCGGCGCCGCCGGTACCTACACGGTTCAGTCGGGCGACACGATGTCCTCGATCGCCAGGAAGACCGGTGTCGGCGTCGTCGCGCTGAAGCAGGCCAATGGCATGAAGGATGGCTTGTTGAAGATTGGCCAGACGCTGAAGGTGCCGGCCGGCGGAACGGCGACAGTCGCCAGCGCCAAGCCGGCCAAGATCGATCCGGTGACCACGGCCACCACGCAGCCCGCGGCAAAGGCCACGCCGTCGGAAACGCTGGCTTCCTACACGCCGCCGAAGAAGGACGCGAAGGTCATCCAGCAGGCTGAGGACGACGACGCGGTGGCGCCGGGTGCCACGGGGATCGGCAAGATGCGCTGGCCGGTTCGCGGCCGGGTGATTTCCGGTTTCGGATCCGGCAAGGACGGCGTCGACATCGCCGTGCCGTCAGGCACGCCGGTCAAGGCGGCCGAGAACGGCGTCGTCATCTATGCCGGCGATGGGCTCAAGGAATTCGGCAACACGGTGCTGGTGCGCCACGAGAATGGTCTGGTCACCGTCTATGGCCACGCCAGCTCGATCGAGGTGCAGCGCGGCCAGAAGGTCAAGCGCGGCCAGGAAATTGCCCTGTCCGGCATGAGCGGCACGACGGACTCGCCGAAGCTGCACTTCGAAGTGCGCAAGAACTCGGCTCCGGTCGACCCGTCAGGTTATCTCGAATAGAATAAAAAAAGCGATTTGCGGGCCGCCTGACCTCCAGTCCAGCCCGCCGGCTCAGGCCCGCCCCGAAAGGAGCGGGCTTTTTCAGTTTTGTCGGATGCCTGTTGCTCAAGGCTCAAAGGTGATCGCGCAGGGTGTCGGCGATCATGACCTCGAGGCTGCTGGCCTTGATGCCGAGAAGGACCTCCGCGTCGGAAGAATCCACCAATAAGGGGTTCTCAAAAAGATAACTCATCTCGATCAGCTCATGCATGCCCAATGCCTCCATCTCGGCGATGGAATAGGAACGCGTTTCTGAAATCTCTCGCCGAAGCATCGCAGCGGTTTTCTGGATGAGCTCCCTGGGTGAGGCGTATTGCGAGGGAACGTGAAACGCGCGCCCCCATTCGCCCGTGTAGCGGGAGGCCGCGACAAGCGTCCTGGCGACGTCCTTGGTGAAGGCCCAGGCATGCGTCGCATCGAGGTTTCCAATGAAAGCGGTGGGTTTCCCCTCGATGATGGAAGGCAGCGCAACAAGCGAGAAGTAGCTGATGGCGCCATGTCCGAGATAGTCGCTCGACCGCACTTCGATCGCCGGTACATTGGCCCGAACCGCCCGCTGCCACATGATCGTCCTGGCGGTTCCTTTCTTCGAAGTCGGGTCCAGGGAAAGGTCGGAGCGAAGCGGGCTGTCGGCATTTTCCCCATAGCCATACAGGTTTCCCAGTACGATGAGCTTGGCGCCCACCGTTTCGGCCGCGCGCACGGTACCGTCGATGATGGGGAAGAAGTCGGTCGGCCACCTGTGATAGGTGGCCATGGCACACATGAAGATGGCATCGGCGCCTTGGCAGACACGCGCGAGGTCCGAGGCATCGGTGGCGTCGGCTTGTACGGCCCGCACATTCCGCAATCCGTTCGAACCGACGCTTCGGCTGGTGAGAACGACGTCATGTCCTTCCTCGCCAAGAAGGCGAGCGGTTTCGCGACCGACCGGGCCGGCTCCGACAACAACATAGAAACTCATGGCATAGCCTCTCTTCCAGGTTTGATGGAGAGGCGTGAGTACAGGTCCACGGCATTGAA
This sequence comes from Mesorhizobium sp. M8A.F.Ca.ET.218.01.1.1, assembly GCF_004791165.1. Classification (GTDB taxonomy): domain Bacteria; phylum Pseudomonadota; class Alphaproteobacteria; order Rhizobiales; family Rhizobiaceae; genus Mesorhizobium. Next base: position 352,920 of record NZ_SRUZ01000008.1, read on the forward strand.
AATCGCGCGGGAATTGCCAAATCTTGAACAGGTTTTGCCATGAATCGAGAGAGCATGCGTTCGCAATACGCTTCGGCCCAAGCCGCGTCCGACGTAACAATGGCCTCCCGGCATGTCGAAGCTGGCGTCCATCGTCTGTCCCGGGCGCCACACCATCGCATCATGGTGCATGCCAGCGCGGCGACGCGTTCCTACTGCAATCAGGTCGGACGATATTTCGTCAGGCGCGCTGGTGATATCGACTTGGTGCCGGCCGGCCAGGAAGGCGGCTTCGAGGCCGAAACCCCGTTCGACACGATAGAGATTGCGTTGCAGCCGGCGCTGATGGAAAGGGTGGCGGCGGAACTTGGCGGCAAGGCACAAGCAGTGCGGTTCGACACGCGTCACCTGCTTCGTGACCAGCGCATCGAACATCTCGCCCGGGCGCTCGAGAGCGAATTGAAGTCGAACTCGCCGAGTGACCCTTTGTTTGCCGACAGCATTGGCGCCGCACTGGCGGTGAGGCTGCTTGGCCTCGGCGAACCTGATATCGGTCGAACGAACCGTTTGTCGGATACCCAGCTGAAACGCGTGCTGGAGTACATCGAGGCGGCTCTCCACGAGCCGCTTTCGACCCATCGACTAAGCCGGGTTGCCGGCGCGAGCAGCTCGCATTTGCGGACATGGTTCAAGGTGGCGACGGGCGTCACCCTGCACCGCTACGTGTTGCGACGTCGCGTCGAACGCGCACGCGTTCTGCTGTTGCGAGGCGATCTCAGCACAAGCGAAGTGGCGGAATTGACCGGCTTCGCGAACCAGTCACACCTGGCGCACTGGATGCGCCGCGAGATCGGCCAAACGCCGGGCGATCTGCGACGGGCTCAACCGCCCGGATGACGTTGCGCCCGCGACGCGATCAAACGCATCAATCCTTCAACGGCTTGCCAAGCCGGCCGGCCAGATCCTGCGTGAACTGCCAGGCGACGCGGCCGGAGCGGCTGCCGCGCGTCGTTGCCCATTCGAGAGCCTCCGCCCGCAACTGCTCGGGGTCTATATCCAGGCCATGATGGCTGGCATAGCCGTTGACCATGTCGAGATATTCGTCCTGCGAACATTTGTGGAAGCCGAGCCAGAGGCCGAAACGGTCGGATAGCGAGACCTTTTCCTCGACCGCTTCGGACGGGTTGATGGCGGTCGAGCGCTCATTGTCGATCATGTCGCGCGGCAACAGGTGACGGCGGTTCGATGTGGCGTAGAAGATGACGTTGGCCGGGCGTCCCTCGACGCCACCTTCAAGCGCCGCCTTCAGCGACTTGTAGGACGTATCATCATGATCGAAGGACAGGTCGTCGCAAAACAGGATGACGCGGAAAGGGGCCGCCTTCAGCAAGCTCATCAGCTTCGGCAGCGTGTCGATGTCCTCGCGGTGGATTTCGATCAGCTTGAGCGGCAGGTCGGACTTGGGCTTTTGTGATTTGGCCTTGGCATTGATCTCGGCATGCACGGCCTTGACCAGCGACGATTTGCCCATGCCGCGCGCGCCCCACAACAGGACGTTATTGGCGGCGAAGCCGGCGGCGAAGCGCTCGGTGTTGTCGACGAGGATGTCGCGGACGCGGTCGACGCCGCGGATCAGGCCGATGTCGACGCGATTGACCTTGCGCACCGGCTCCAGATAGCCGGGATCGGCCTGCCAGACGAAGCAGTCGGCCACGTCGAGGTCGGTTTCAGGGACCGGCGGCGGAGCGAGGCGGCCGACCGCTTCGATCAGGCGGTCGAGTTTCTGGTTCAAGGCATCGATGCTGGTATCGGTCATATCAGGTCTTTTTGCTTTGGTTTTTGCAGTGGCAGGCGGACCCGGTTCGATACCGGCGGTTTCGAAACCGGTTGCAACCATTTGTTCGAACGTGATCTTTTCCGAAAACCGGCTCGCGCTTTTCGCGATCCTGCTCTAACACGGCTAAACAGGCCGGAAAAGCGGCGGATTTGCCCGGTCGCGCAGTTGCATTGACAACTTTACCGACTATATTCCGGCCAAATTTCTAGGGGCCGCCAAATTCCACAAGACGGTTTGGCGGCTGTTTTCAAAATTCAGGAGTACCTCGATGTTCGTGACACCGGCATACGCCCAAGGCATCGGCGGCGCCTCTCCCGATATGTTCATCAGCATTTTGCCGTTTGTCCTGATTTTCGTGATCATGTATTTTCTGATCATCCGCCCGCAGCGCACGCAGCTGAAGAAGCGCGGCGAGATGCTGGCGGCGGTTCGCCGCGGCGACACGGTCGTCACCGGCGGCGGTTTCGTCGGCAAGGTGACGAAGGTGATCGACGACAACGAACTCGAGATCGACCTTGGTGGCGGCACCAAGGTGACGGCGCTGCGCTCGACGATTGCCGACGTGCGCGTCAAGGGCGAACCGGTCGCCAACCAGAACGCCAAGAAATAACCAAATTCCAGGCGGAGCGATCCGCGGACACGCTCTGACGGACGACGCCATATGCTTTATTTCTCGCGCTTCAAGATGATCCTGATCTGGCTGGCCGTGGCCGCCACAGTGGTCCTCGCCGCGCCGAATCTGTTCCCCGCCAGCACGCTGGCCCAGCTCCCCAGCTGGGTGCCGAAGCGGCAGATGACGCTCGGCCTCGATCTCCAGGGCGGCTCGCACATCCTGCTGGAGATGAACCAGAACGATCTGATCAAGGATCGGCTCGAGACGACGCGCGATGAAATCCGCACACTGCTGCGCGATGCCAAGATCGGCTATACGGGTCTTGCCGGTACCGGCAAGACCCTGCAGGTCCGCATCACCGATCCCGCTCAGCTCGATGCCGCCAAGAAGGCGTTGAAGAGCTTGACCGATCCTGTCGCAGCCGGCTTGTTCACAGGCGGCTCCATCCAGGAAATGTCGCTCGACGATTCCGAGCCGGGGCTGCTCAAGTTCACCGTCACCGACGCCGGTATCAAGTATCGCACATCGACCGCATTGGCGCAGTCGATCGAAGTGGTCGAGCGCCGCGTCAACGAACTCGGCACGACCGAGCCCATCGTGCAGCGGCAGGGCGACGACCGCATCCTTGTCCAGGTGCCCGGCCTGCAGGATCCGCAGCGGCTGAAGGAAATCCTCGGCCAGACCGCGAAGCTGACCTTCCAGATGGTCGACCAGTCGATGCCGGTGCAGGATGCGCTCAGGGGACGCCCGCCGGCCGGTTCTTCGGTGCTCTATTCGCAGGACGATCCGCCGGTTCCATACCTGATCGAGAACCGCGTCATCGTATCGGGTGAAAACCTCGTCGACGCACAGGCGACATACAATTCGCAGAACAACGAGCCGGTGGTTTCGTTCCGCTTCGATTCGAAGGGCGCTGCCCGCTTCGGCCAGGCCACCGCGCAGAATGTCGGCAAGCTGTTCGCCATCATCCTCGACAACCAGGTGATCTCGGCGCCGCAGATTCGCGAGCCGATCCTTGGCGGTACCGGCCAGATCTCCGGTAATTTCACTGCCCAGAGCGCCAACGACCTCGCCGTGCTGCTGCGCGCCGGCGCGCTGCCCGCGACATTGACCGTCATCGAGGAACGCACCGTCGGTCCGGGCCTGGGCCAGGATTCGATCCATGCCGGCAAGGTCGCCGGCATCATCGGTTCGATCCTCGTCGTGGCGTTCATGTTCGTCGCCTACGGCTTCCTCGGCTTCCTCGCCAACATCGCGCTGGCGGTGCACGTGGCGATGATCGTCGGGCTGCTGTCGCTGCTTGGCGCGACGCTGACTTTGCCCGGTATCGCCGGTATCGTGCTGACCATCGGCATGGCGGTCGATTCCAACGTGCTGATCTACGAGCGTATCCGCGAGGAGCGACGAGCCGGCCGCTCGGTGATCCAGGCGATCGACACCGGCTTCTCGAAGGCGCTGGCGACCATCGTCGATTCCAACGTCACGTCGCTGATTGCGACAGTGGTGCTGTTCTATCTCGGTACCGGACCGGTGAAGGGCTTTGCCATCACTTACGCCATCGGCATCCTGACCACGGTCTTCACCGCTTTCACCTTCACCCGCTTGCTGGTGTCGATCTGGCTGCGCCGTGCCCGCCCGAAGGAGTTGCCACGCGCACCGATAACCTTCGTACCGCCCGGCACGAAAATTCCGTTCATGGGCATCCGTCGGTGGACGTTCGCGCTGTCGAGCGCATTGTCGATACTGTCCGTGGTAGCGTTCATGAGTGTCGGCATCAATTACGGCATCGATTTCAAGGGTGGTTCGCTGATCGAGGTTCAGTCCAAGACCGGTGATGCCAATCTTGCCGACATTCGCGGTAGGCTGTCGGAACTCAACATCGGCGAAGTGCAGGTTCAGCAGTTCGGCGCGCCGAACGACGTGCTGATCCGCGTCGGCACGCAGGATGGCGGCGAAAATGCCGAGCAGACGGTCATCGACAAGGTCCGCGGCGAGCTGCAGGACCAGTATGATTTCCGCCGCGTCGAAGTGGTGGGACCGACGGTTTCCGGTGAACTGGCCAAGCAAGGCACCATCGCCATGATCGTCGCGCTGCTCGGCATCCTGGTCTACGTCTGGTTCCGCTTCGAATGGCAGTTCGCGGTCGGCGCCATCATCGCGACGGTGCACGACGTGGTCATGACGCTCGGCTTCTTCGTCATCTCCGGGCTCGAGTTCAACCAGTCGTCGTTGGCGGCGATCCTGACCATCATCGGCTATTCGCTGAACGACACGATCGTCGTCTATGACCGCGTCCGTGAGGATCTGCGAAAATACAAGCGAATGCCTCTACCGCAGCTGCTGAACAACGCCATCAACGAGACGCTGTCGAGAACGACGCTGACGTCGGTGACGACCAGCTTGGCGCTGCTGGCGCTGGTGTTGTTTGGCGGCGAAGTGATCCGCTCCTTTACCTTGGCGATGCTGTTCGGCGTCGTGTTCGGTACCTATTCGTCGATCTTCATCGCGGCGCCGTTGCTGATCCTGTTCAAGCTGCGGCCGCAGGCTTCGGCCGATGAGGAAAAGCCGGTGAACGGCGGCAAGGCCGTCGCGACCTGACGCGCGGCCCGAAGGGTGACAGAGTGGTGACCGGCAAAGGCATCGTCATCCGCGAGGCGCATTTCCCCGGCCGCGCGCCGATCGAGGCCTATGGCAATGGCGGGTTTCGCTTTGCCGACATGTCGCATCGCGGCTCGCTGCTCTGCTTGCCCACGGGCATCCATGGCTGGGAGCCGGCAAATCCCCTGGCGCTGACCGTCGCGGATTTCGACAAGCTTCTGGCGGAAGCCGACAAGGTCGAGATCCTGCTGGTCGGCATGGGCAGGGATTTGCGGCCCTTGCCGGCGGCGCTGCGGGCGGCGCTGAAAGAGGCCGGCATAACGTCCGACCCGATGTCGACCGGGGCCGCGGTCCGGACCTACAATGTCCTTCTGGCGGAAGACCGCGCCGTGGCCGCGGCGCTCATCGCCGTCGATTGATATGTTGCAGAACGCCAAAATCGTCATGGACGCGGTGCGCGCCGCCGACCATGACAGGTATCTCACCGCGCTCTACGCGCCTGCCGACAAGCGCGACGCGCTGTTTTCGCTCTACGCCTTCAATGCCGAGATCGCCGGCATCCGTGACCGCATCCATGAGCCGTTACCCGGCGAGGTGCGGCTGCAATGGTGGCGCGATGTCATTGCCGCCGGCGGTGAGGCGGGCGCGGGCCATCCCGTTGCCGACGCCTTGAACCTCACCATTACAGCATTCAAGCTGCCAAAACTGGCCTTCGAGAACATGCTCGAGGCGCGCATCTTCGATCTCTACGACGACCCGATGCCATCGCGCACCGATCTGGAGGGCTATTGCGGCGAGACGGCGGCCGCCCTCATCCAACTCGCGGCGATGGTACTCGATCCCGCCGACGCGCCAGGGTTTGCCGAACTGGCGGGTAGGGCGGGTTGTGCGCAGGCGATTACGGGGCTTTTGCTTCTGTTGCCGCTGCACCGCAGGCGTGGACAGTGTTTTATCCCGGCCGACATCCTGGCGGCGGCGGGCTCGTCGCCGGAAGAATTTGTTGCCGGCGACGGCGGGCCTGGTGCCCGGCGCGCGGTGGCGGCGATGATCGCGCTGGCGCGCGAACACCTGTCGGCCTTCGAGCAAGGCGCTGCGGCGCTGCCGGGGTCGTTGCGTTCGGCATTCCTGCCGCTGGCGCTGTCACGCGCCTATCTCGCCAAGATGGAAGGCTCGCGCCACTCACCGCTCGGCGGCGTGGCACGGCTGTCGGCGTTGCGCCGGCATTGGTTGCTGCTGCGTCGTGCAGGCAAGGGTTGGCCAGCACTTTGACGTAAACGTCAATCGTGTTAAGGAGTCCGCCTGCCGAGAACTGTCGCCGAAGACGACGGGCCGGCCGGGAGGAAATCCATGAGCTTGTCCGTACTGGTTGCGATCGTCGTGCTCGGCATGGCGCTGTCGGGACCGCATGTTCGGCACCTTCGTCGAGGAGCTGGAAGAAGATCGGCCGCGCTATGGGATCGTCAAGAACCTGGGCACCTTCAACCCGCTGAAGGTGGCGTTCCACGAATGGATCGGCATGTTCAGGGACGCCTTCGCACCCGATCTGACGCCGCGCGAGCGCCTGAACTACCTGATCAAGCCGCCGGGATGGAGCCATGACGGTTCGCGCGACACGTCGGAGACGCTGAAGGCAGCGTATCTGCGGAGAAATCCGGGGGAGGCGGGCAAGCCCGGACTGCCGTCGGCAGGTGTCGAGGCCGCGGAATAATATCGCCTGAGGACTGATCGGGCTGTCCGCTACTCCGCCGCCTGAGCCGTCTCCGCCGGCAAACCCAGCCACTGTCGACAGTCACTCCGCGCTCGCGACGTGATCGCATGCCGTTTGGCCACGGTTTTGTCCTTGCCGCGCATGCGCTTGCCTTCGGTCTTCGGCGCTTCGACGGGCGGGAACAGGCCGAAATTGACGTTCATCGGCTGGAAGGATCTTTTCCCGGGCTCGTCGTCGGAAACGATGTGGCCGCCGGTGATGTGGTTGAGCAGCGCGCCGAAGGCGGTGGTGAGCGGCGGCAGGGACGGTGCGTGGCCAAGCCGCTCGGCTGCGGCAAAGCGCCCGGCGAGCAGGCCGATGGCTGCACTTTCGACATAGCCTTCGCAGCCGGTGATCTGGCCGGCAAAACGCAGGCCGGGCCGCGACTTTAGCTGCAGCGAGGCGTCGAGCAAGGTCGGAGAATTGATGTAGGTGTTGCGGTGCAGGCCGCCGAGGCGGGCGAAGTCGGCGTTTTCCAGGCCCGGAATAGTGCGGAAAATACGCACCTGCTCGGCGTGCTTCAGCTTGGTCTGGAAGCCGACCATATTGTAGAGCGTGCCCAGCGCATTGTCCTGGCGCAACTGCACCACGGCATAGGCCTTCACGGTCGGATTGTGCGCGTTGGTCAAGCCCATCGGCTTCATCGGTCCGTAGCGCAGCGTTTCGACGCCGCGCTCGGCCATGATCTCGATCGGCAGGCAGCCGTCGAAATAGGGCGTGCCTTCCCACTGCTTGAATTCGGTCTTCTGGCCGTCGATCAGCGCCTGTACGAAGGCGAGATATTGGTCCTTGTCCATCGGACAGTTGATGTAGTCCTTGCCGGTGCCGCCAGGCCCGACCTTGTCGTAGCGTGACTGGAACCAGCAGGTATCCATATCGATCGTGTCGAAATGGATGATCGGCGCGATGGCGTCGAAGAAGGCCAGCGCATCGGCGCCGGTCGCCTCGGCGATTGATTGGGCAAGCGACGGTGCGGTCAGCGGCCCGGTGGCGATGATCGCCTGGTCCCACTCCGCCGGCGGCAGCCCTGGCACTTCCTCACGCTGTATCGTGATCAGCGGATGCGCCTCGAGCTTTTTGGTCACCGCCTCGGAGAAACCGTCGCGGTCGACGGCCAGCGCGCCCCCGGCCGGCACCTGGTTGGCGTCGCCGGCACTCATGATCAAGGAGCCCGCCAGCCGCATTTCGGCGTGCAGAAGGCCAACGGCGTTGTTTTCGGCATCGTCGGAGCGGAAGGAATTGGAACAGACCAGTTCGGCCAGGCCGCCTGTCTTGTGGGCGTCGGTGCCGCGAACCGGGCGCATTTCATGCAGCATGACGGGCACGCCGGCTTGCGCCACCTGCCATGCCGCTTCGGAACCGGCGAGGCCGCCGCCGATGATATGGATTGGATTTTTGCTCATGGCCGCCGGAATAATCGCTTGCAGCCGCGATTGCAATTGTCGCGCGGCGGTAACGCAAACGCTGGTCGGGAAAGCCTCTTCTGAAAACAACAACACCCGCCGAGGGAGGAGGTCCGGCGGGTGTCGTTTTGGGGGTCGACCCTCGGGAGGAGGTGAAGATCGACCGTATTCGTCATCGCCGGGGAGGAGGTCGGCTCAGACGAAATTCCTTTCGCATTTTTTAAAGAGGGCGAAACCTCTGGGGCAAAATTCGTTTGCCCCGGGGAAACAACGCCCGCCGCGGGAGGAGGTGCGGCGGGCGCCGTTTGGGTGGCCAACCCTCGGGAGGAGGTGAAGGTTGGGCCTATTCGTCATCGCCGGGGAGGAGGTCGGCTTTGACGAAATTCTTTTCGCAACTTTAAAGAGGGGCGAAGCCTCTGGGGCAAATTCGTTTTGCCCCGGGGAAACAACGCCCGCCGCGGGAGGAGGTGCGGCGGGCGCCGTTTTGGTGGTCAACCCTTGGGAGGAGGTAAGGGCTGACCGTATTCGCTTGAGGTCGGGGAGGAGGTCGACCTCAGCGAAATTCTGTTAGATCGCCCTGCGGGCGACGATCTTGATTTCGTCGCGGACGATACCGAGATCATGCAGCTGGCGGTTCGAAAGGCGACCCAGCTCGGTAACCGTCTCGCGATAAACGCGCCAGTTACGATAGTTGCGGATCAGGTTCATTGTCGTTCTCTTTTTCAAAACTGGTTCGGACCATTCGCGGTCCGAAGAATTAGACCGCCTTGCGAGCGACGTAAGGAATGTCGCTGCGGCTGATGCCGAGGTCGGTCAGTTCACGGTTGCTCAGGCGGCTCAGCTCGGAAACGGTGTCCCGGTAGCGGCGCCAGTTGCGGTAGTTGCGGATCAAGTTCATGGTAGTTCTCGTTTCGTCTTTCTTGCGGATCATTCCGTTTGTGTACGAACCATAAGTAGGGGGACCCATATCGATTTAAAAGCGCTATGGCTGCATGGCAGCAATGCAAATTGTGCAATGCAACATTAACGCGCCTTCACGGACCTGACACAAAGAAGCCAGAATCAGAAAGTGCCGTGACGTCAACGGTTTGGGTGCGTCGGTTAAAATGACGACCGGGTGGGGAGAGAGGACATGGCGGGGTACTCGACACGGATCAGGGCCGACATCGAGCGGTGGCGGCAGGCAGGACTGATCGACGCCTCGACGGCCGACGTGCTGAGGCGCGACGTCGAGGCCAACGCACGCCAGTCGCTCAGCTTCGGCTCGATCCTCGCAATGATGGCGGCCCTTCTCTTTGGAGCCGCCATCCTGATCTTCGTCGCCGCCAACTGGGATGCGATTCCGCGCCTGGCGCGAGTGGCGGCGCTCTTTGCCATTATCCTCGGCGGCTATGTCGGCGGCGCGGTGCTGAAGACGCGCGACCACGCGGCAATCGGCGAAGCGCTGTGGATCGTGGCGGCGGCCGCGTTCGGCGGCTCGATCGCGCTGATCGGCCAGATGTACCATTTGTCTGGCGACGAGGCTTCGGCTCTGGTCACCTGGGGCGCCGGCACGGCGTTGGCGGCGGTGGCGCTGCGCTCAAACCCGCTGACCGTGGCAGCAGTTGGCATCGCCGACGCCTGGCTGTTCCTGAAAGGGTTCGATTATTACAGCCGCAGCGGCTTTCCGCATGCCTTCGTCGTCATGGCGATCGTGCTGTTTGCCATCTCGTTCTGGACCCGCAGCCAGCCGGCGCGGCACCTGATCATCCTGTCGCTGCTCTTCTATCTCATATTGCTGGCGATGGATCATGCGACGCTGCCGGTAGCGATCCCGCAGGTCATCGTTTCGGCGCTGCTTTTCGCGGGTTCGGTCTTTGCGCCGGAACCTGTCGACAGGATCGTGCAGCTCGGCGGCCGCTTGCCGCTGCACGCATTGCTCGGCTTCCTCACCGGCCTGGCCATCATCCAGTTCGAACTGGCCGACGAAAGTACCTACAACAGCGGCTTCGCCATCGCTTCGGTCGTCGCGCTGGCCGGCATCGTCGCGGCTATCGTGCTCGCAGGGCGCGAGAGCCGGGGCCTGCGCTGGCTTGCCTATCTCGGTTTCGCCTTCGAACTCGCCATCATCTACGTCGTGACCTTGCAGTCGATGCTCGATACGGCCGGCTTCTTCCTTGCTGCCGCGGTACTGCTCGGCGTGCTTGCGATCGTCATCATCCGCGTCGAAAAACGCATGAAGGGTCCAGTCAGCGGGGGAGCCACGGCATGATGACCGGAAAGAGGCTTGTCATCTCGGCGCTGGTGCTGGCGCTCGTCCAGATCGGATTCCTGAGCTGGATCATCGCTGGGGCGGCGATCCTGCGCAATGGCAAGGAAGTGCTGCTGAAGATCGAGCCCGTCGACCCACGCGATCTGCTGCGCGGCGACTATATCATCCTCGGCTACGACATCTCGCGCATACCGGTGAAGATGATCGCCAACATTCCGGCCGACAAATTCTCCAGCGACGATACCTCGATCGTGGTCCGGCTGAAAAAGGGCGCCGATGGCTACTGGACACCGACCATCGCCTGGTTCGGCAAGGCGCCGACGCCGGCCGCCGCGGAGGAGGCCGACATTTCGGGCCATGTCGCCGCCGGTTGGGACCTGCGTGGCGAAGGCATGACAATCGCGCCGGATTACGGCATCGAACGCTTTTATCTGCCCGAAGGCGAGGGACTGGCGATCCAGACCGACATGCGGGTGCGGCCATTCGGGATCAAGCTGGCGCTCGCCGCCGATGGCACGGCGCAGATCAAGGCGCTGGTGGATGGCGACAAGACGCTGTTCGAGGAGCCGCTTTACTAGGTCGTGGGAGGCACGATAACGCCGGTCCTCGTTCGCCAAGGCTTCGGAGGACACTCCTTCGTCTAACGAGCTTCGTGTGGCCTGCCACCCAAAGTTCGAAGAGCGAAGGGTGGTGCGGGTAGAGGGACTCGAACCCCCACGATCTCTCGCCAGAACCTAAATCTGGTGCGTCTACCAGTTCCGCCATACCCGCGTGGCCCGGCAATCCCATGTAGCCATCATTCTGTCAATGTCGGAGACAACATGTCGGGTCAGGACCGAAATGTGGTTATTCGCCTAAACGCGAAGACTGTTGAAAATTAGGCTCGCCTGTGACAAAAGGCGTGTCAAATGTGACGGGACGCGACGATCCGCTTCTGCAGAATGTGATAAGAAGTAGGAAAAACAAGAACTTATTCACATTTTGGAACGCAGTTTGGGAGAGTTTGAGCCGCATTTCCGGTCAAATCGCCAGGTTCCGTACCAAAAGCCATTCCCGGCAAGAATTACCGGCAGGCTGTGAACGGCAGGGAGCCGTTTGGCAGTCTCATTGGTGAAAACAAAGGTTTTACGATGCAGGTCACCGAAACACTCAATTCCGGTCTCAAGCGCGAGATCAAGATCACCGTGCCGGCCGGTGATATGGAAGCCAAGCTGATGGCCCGGCTGTCGGATGCCCGCGACAAGGTCCGCATCAACGGCTTCCGTCCGGGCAAGGTGCCGGTGCAGCACCTGCGCAAGGTCTATGGCAAGTCGTTCATGGCCGAAGTGGTCAACGAGATCCTCAACGACTCGACCCGTTCCATCATCACCGGGCGCGGCGAAAAAGCCGCCATGCAGCCCGAGGTCATCATGACCGAGGACGAGAAGGAAGCCGAGAAGATCCTGGCCGGCGGCGCCGACTTCGAATTCCGCCTCAACTATGAGGTCATTCCGGCGATAGAGATCAAGGATTTCTCCGACATCAAGGTGACGCGGCAGGTGTTCGACGTTCCCGATTCGGAAATCGACGACCAGGTCAAGCGCGTCGCGGAATCGGCACGCAGCTACGAGCCGAAGGCCGGCAAGGCCGCCGAGGGCGACCGGGTCAGCATCGACTATGTCGGCAAGATCGACGGCGAGGCTTTCGCCGGCGGCGCCGGCAACGACCAGCCGCTGGTGCTGGGCTCCAAGGAGTTCATTCCGGGCTTCGAGGAACAGCTGATTGGCACCAAGGCCGGCGACGAGAAGCAGGTCACCGTAACCTTCCCGGAAAACTACCAGGCGGCGCATCTGGCCGGCAAGGAAGCGACCTTCGACGTCACCGTCAAGGAAGTGTCGAAGCCCGGCGAACTGGAAATCAATGACGAGACCGCCAAGAATCTTGGCCTGGAGTCGCTCGAGCGCCTACGTGACATCGTGCGCGGCCAGATCGAGAACCAGTTCGGCTCGATGACGCGCCAGAAGGTCAAGCGCCAGCTGCTCGATCAGCTTGATGCGGCCTATTCGTTCGAAGCACCGTCGAAGCTCGTCGAGGCGGAATTCAACAACATCTGGGCACAGGTCAACCGCGACCTGGAAGCCGCCGGCCGCACCTTCGCCGACGAAGAGACGACCGAGGAAGAGGCGCGCGCCGAGTACATGCGTCTTGCCGAGCGCCGCGTGCGCCTTGGCCTGGTGCTGGCCGAGATCGGCGAGAAGGCCGGCGTCACCGTGTCGGATGAGGAACTGCAGCGCGGCCTGTTCGAGCAGGTTCGTCGCTTCCCGGCCAACCAGCAGCAGGAAGCTTTCGAGTTCTATCGCAGCAACCCCGAGGCGCTCAACGCGCTCAGGGCGCCGATGTTCGAGGAGAAGGTTGTCGACCACCTGCTCGAACAGATCTCGGTCACCGACGTCAAGGTCAGCAAGGAAGAGCTGATGGCCGACGACGAGGAGGCCGAAACCGCGACCAAGGCGAAGCCGGCCAAGAAGGCCGCCGCGAAGAAGGCTGACGACAAGAAAGCCGACGACGCGGAAGAGCCGAAGAAGAAGGCCGCACCGAAGAAAAAGGCGGCCAAGGACGCCGAATAGACCGGACATTCCAACGAATTCCGAAAGGCCGCCTCCGGGCGGCCTTTTTCGTTGCGAAATTGCAACATCGGATTCGTTCCTGGTGGGCACCGGTGGCGGTGCGAAGCCTTGATCATTATCTGGTTGGTTGGAAGACCAGAGGTAGTTGGCAATGTCGTTGCGGGTGTTCGTGGAACTGAGGCGCGCTGCCGCCACCGTGTTTTTCCTGGCCTTGGCCTGCGGCGCTGCCGGGGCCGGCACGGACAATTGGCGTTTCGATACCGGCAATGACGGCCTCGTCACCGCCTCTCTCTATGCCACTAACAAGTTGATCACCGGGGGCGGCGCGCTGAGCTACAGCCCGGTGCTGACAATTGCCTGCCGGGCGGACGGCGAGCCCGCCTGGACCGAATGGCTGCAGTTGAACGACGCGGTTTCCGCCAGCCGGAAAATCACCATGTCGGTCACGATCGACAGGGACAGCAAATTCGACGAGAGCTGGTCGGTCGGCACACGCGCCAGGATGCTGATGCGCGATGGCGCCGACGGCATAAAGCGCCTCGTTCCGGCAAATCGCCTGCTGCTGTCGTGGCGTTTCGGACTGCTGTCCGGGCGCGGTCAGGCCGATTTCGACCTGGCCGGCTTCGGTGAGGCGGTCAGCCAGATTGCCGCGACTTGTCAGACGGAAGTGCCCTGAGCCACCGCAGACCGCCTAAAGCCCGTCGCGTCGCAACGGTTTGACGCGCTTTTGGCCTTTGCTTCCATGCATGTCGTTGTTCCCGAAACCGTAATCAATTTTGGGCGACATGCATCAAACCTTCGTACGGTCGACCTCTTCTACCTGCCAGCCAGATTCTGTGGTATATAGATGCCGCAATTCCATATGGGGAGAAGCGGATAATCTGTTCTCCCGTGCAAGGCGCATGGTACCGACATGCGCGCAGATCGTCTCAGGGACATTTGACGATCAGGAGGAAATGCCATGCGCTTGATCGCGTTTTTCGCCGTCGCCTCTCTTGCAACCTTCATCGCCAATCCATCGCAAGCTCAGGACGCTGCGGCTGGTGAGAAGGTCTTCACCAAATGCAAGGTTTGCCACATCGCGGACGAGGACAAGAACAAGATCGGTCCATCGCTGCATGGCGTCATCGGCCGCGCCGCCGGTACGCATCCGGATTTCAAATATTCCGATGCCATGATCGCCGCCGGCAAATCCGGCGTCAAATGGGACGAACCGACATTGACGACCTACCTTCATGACCCCAAGGCCATGGTCAAGGGGACCAAGATGACGTTTCCCGGCCTCAAGACCGATGCGGACGTGGCCAACGTCATTGCCTATCTGAAACAATTCTCTCCGTAACCCTGTTCTTTCACCGGCTGAAATGTCGACCCAGGAAGGCCGCCTCAAGGATACCGGCATCCGCCTCTCGGAAGCGACAGCGGGCGACTTCTTCGCGCTCTTGAAGCCGCGAGTGATGGCGCTGGCCGTATTCACTGCTTTCGTCGGCCTGATGGTGGCGCCCGGCGCGATGAATCCGGTCATTGCCGTGATTGCAATCGGTGCGATTGCAGTCGGGGCAGGGGCGGCCGGGGCCCTCAACATGTGGTACGACGCCGACATCGACGCGCTGATGTCTCGCACATCAAAGCGGCCCGTTCCGTCGGGCCGCGTCACGCCAGGCGAAGCTCTCGGCTTCGGCCTGGTGCTTTCGGCGCTTTCGGTCATGACGCTCGGCGTGCTGGTGGGGTGGCTTGCCGCGCTGCTGCTGGCCTTCACCATCTTCTTCTACATCGTCATCTATACGATGTGGCTGAAGCGCTCGACGCCGCAGAACATCGTCATCGGCGGTGCGGCGGGTGCCCTTCCTCCGGTCATTGGCTGCGCGGCCGCGACTGGCGCCATCGGCATTGAGAGCTTGATCCTGTTTCTGATCATCTTCCTGTGGACGCCGCCGCATTTCTGGGCACTGGCGCTGTTCAAGGTCGGCGACTACGCGGCTGCCGGCATTCCGATGATGCCGAACGTGGCCGGCCAGGCCTCGACCAGAAAACAGATATTCGCCTATTCACTGTTGTTGGCGCCGATCGGCGTGCTGCCCTGGATGCTCGGATTCGCGAGCGCGTTTTATGGGATTGCGTCGGCTGCATTGGGCGCGGGTTTTATCTGGCACGCCTGGAAGGTTCTGGTCGTTGCAGACAAGGAGACGAAGCCTGCGAAAGCGTTGTTTGCCTTCTCGATTTTCTATCTTTTCGCGATCTTTGCCACACTGCTTGCCGACACCGTCGCAACACGGGCGTTCATGTCAGCCGGAGGTTGACGCCGTTGTTGCCACACCCGCCGGCTCGACACCGCCAGTCCGCAATTGTTGCGTTGAAGACCCTGCGAGCAGACCAGGATCGGCTCCGATATCAAGATGGTATTGCCCAAAATCCCAGGATCAGCAAAGCGACTATGCCAAGGCCGAGTATGAGAAGCGTCCTTCCGTCCATGACCTTCACCCTTGACCCGGCGCATGGTCCTGAAAATCGAAAATCGATCTTCAGCAGGAACCATGCGTCAATCAACGTGGTACGGCGCCCTTCGCGTGTCTAAAAAGGGCACGCGGCGCTGTACCAGAATATCGAAAAAACCCCGCCGGAGCTAGCCAGACCGGCGGGTCTCCCTCTGACAAAGCGCGACAAGTCTCCGGCAAGAGAGTATGTTGTTTGCGGTGCAGGTCGCGGTTTTGCGTGGCCAGTCACACAGAACGGCAGCACCACGAAACCGCGACTTTACCGGACCAGGTCTGGAGGAACGGTCATGGCAAGCTTTCACGTGATTGCAGGTTCCAGCGAGACGCTGGAACATATCGGAATTCGAAAAATCGGTGTTTCCGACCTTTTCGACGCGCTCAAGCGGGGCGTCGACGATTTCATGGTCAAACCATCGCACATCGTTTTTCTCTGCCTGATCTATCCGCTGGTGGGAGTCGTGCTCGCCGCCTGGACTTCCGGCGCCAATGCTTTGCCGTTGTTGTTTCCACTGGTCTCGGGTTTCGCGCTGGTTGGCCCGTTCGCGGCGATAGGCCTCTATGAAATTAGCCGCAGACGGGAAGCCGGGCTCGACACTTCCTGGCGGCACGCATTCGAAGTCAGAAATTCTCCGGCGCTCCCCGCCATCGCGGCGGTCGGGATCATGCTTCTGGCAATCTTCATCACCTGGCTTTTGACGGCGAAACTCTTCTACGAATATCTCTTCGGTCCGGCTCCGCCGGAATCGATATCCAGCTTCATCAATGAGATATTCGCCACCGGACGCGGTTGGTCGCTGATTGTCCTGGGGCATGCCATAGGCTTCGTCTTCGCAGTGGTGGTTTTGTGCACAACGGTTGTCGCCTTCCCATTGCTGCTCGATCGCGACGTCGGCGCCTACGAAGCCATTCACACCTCGGTGCGTGCGGTGCTGGCGAACCCGATCACCATGGCTGTCTGGGGACTGATTGTCGCCGTCGCCCTGATCATCGGGTCGCTGCCGGTGTTCGTCGGGCTGGCCGTCGTGTTGCCGATCCTCGGTCACGCCACCTGGCATGTCTACCGCAAGGTCGTGGAGCCGCCAGCCGGGTCGGCGAGTTGAGGACGTTGCGCCTCCCTGCATCGGCGAGGTGCCGGTGCAGGGCTGATCGAAGCCGTCAGGAGGCCGGGTGACTGAAGCGGCCCTGGTATGCGCCCATGGTCAGATTGCGGAAATCCTTGCCGCTGACATGCACCAGCGTTCGATGGTCGCCGCCTTCGAAGTAGACGTCGGCGGCGTCGCCAAGGCTTTCATCGACGATCACTGGCACATCGTAGGCGGCGCCGATCGGCGGGATGGCGCCAGTGTCGCAATCATCGAAGAGCAAAATCACCTCGTCTTCGGAAGCAAGGCCAAGACGCTTGTCCATGACGTCTTGCAACCTGCCAAGTTCGATCCTGTGGGTGCTCGGAACCACGGCCAGCGTATAGCCAAGCTCGTGGTGAACGACCACGGATTTCGCCATGATGCTGCCGGGCACATGCGCGGCTAGTGCCGCCTGCCGGCTTGTCGACGTGCGATGGTGAGCGACGGTGTCGTAGGAAATTCCCTTGCCGTCGATGAAGTCCTTCAATTTGTTTGCGATCGTCATCCTGGCCTCCCTTGTTTGAGCATGTTCTTTTCCGAACCGAAGATCAGCACGGCAAACCCGGGTCCATTTTTAGGAAAACTGGACCAGCGGCCGATAGTTTCAAGGCGCCGGCAAGAGGGCTGCACGCATGCGAGATCCGTGGGTTCTGCCCGGAAATGCCAAGGGCAAATCCGGTGTGCGCGTCAGGGGCCGGCTCCGAAAAACGACAGCCGGGTGAAAAGCGTGTAGTCGGCCTCAAAGACCATCATGGTCACGAACACCAGCACCAGTATCGGCGGCAGAATGATCGCATAGGCCAGCGCCAGCCGTTCCCAGGCCATGTGCATGAAGACAGCGACGATCAGCCCTGCCTTGAGGATCATGAAGATCAGGATCAGCGACCATCTGAGATAGCCGTGAAGGCCGAAATAATCGACCAGGTAGGAGCAGGTGCTGAGGATGAACAGCCATGCCCAGACCACCAGATAGAGCTTGATCGGATGTTCCTGATGCAAGTCGGCATGTACGATGGCCGCCGGCGCTTCATGTGCATGGCCAGTGTGAAGTGCGTGTTGCCCCAGGCCGTTTGCGGTTGCTTCAGCCATATCTGCCTCTCACCAAAGATAGAAGAATGCGAAGATGAACACCCAGACCAGATCGACGAAGTGCCAGTACAGCCCCATGATCTCGACATTCTCGTAGCGGCCCGTGCGGCTGGTGAAGAATCCGCGCCGGCCGGTGTCGTAGTCTCCACGCCAGACCTTGCGGGCCACGATGATCAGGAAGATCACCCCGATCGTCACATGGGTGCCGTGGAAACCGGTGATCATGAAGAAGCATGAGCCGAATTGCGCGGCGCCCCAGGGATTGCCCCAGGGCCGCACCCCTTCGGTGATAAGCTTGGTCCATTCGAAGGCTTGCATGCCGACGAAGGTCGCGCCGAGTGCCGCGGTTACAAGCATGAGGATCGCCGTCTTGCGGCGGTCGCGGCGATAGCCGAAATTGACCGCCATGGCCATCGTTCCGCTGCTTGAGATCAGCACGAAGGTCATGATGGCAATAAGGATCAGCGGGATATCGGAGCCACCGATGCGAAGCGCAAAAACCTCACTCGGATTGGGCCACGGCACACGCGTCGAAATGCGCGCGGTCATGTAGGAGAGCAGGAAGCAGCCGAAGATGAAGGTGTCGCTGAGCAGGAAGATCCACATCATGGCCTTGCCCCAGGACACGTTCTTGAACGCACGCTGATCTGAGGACCAGTCGGCGGCAATGCCTTGCCAGCCCGTGGGCCGTGGTTCCGTCTGGCCGATATGTGTCAGTGTCTCTGCCATCCGCTTGATCCTCTCAGGTCAGCAATCGTTGGCAAATGTCGACGAATGTCGCGGCCCAGCCGGCCAGCAGCGCGAAGATGGCGAGCCAGACGAAGAGCAGGAAATGCCAGTACATGGCGCACAGTTCGACGCTGAGGCGAAGCCGCTCCGGCCGCGCTCCATTCCAGGCGCCGGCGGTGGTTCTGCCGAGGCCCACAAGCCCGCCCAATATGTGCAGGCCATGCATGCCGGTGATCAGGTAGAAAAAGCTGTTGGCCGGATTGGAGCTCAGGAGATAGCCGTCGTCGGTCAGTTGCCGCCATGCCATGAGCTGTCCGATCAGGAAGGCGAGCGCCGTGAGCCCGGCGGTGACAAGACCGAGCCTGACCATGTCGACTTGGCCCCTGCGCGCCGCCACCGAGGCGCATTGCAGGGCTACGCTGCTCAGGATCAGCACGCCGGTGTTGAACCAGAGCAGCCGCGGCAGCGGCAGCGGCTGCCAGTCCGACACCGTCATCCGCATGAAATAGGCGCTGGTGAAGAGCGCGAACAGGCAGCCGACAACGGCGAGGAAGACGCCGAGGCCGATCTTGGCGGTGGGCAGCGCCGACCTGTCGAAGGCGACAAAATCGCTGGCCAGGCCTTGCTCGAGCCATGGCTTGCCCATCAGCCTCTGGTGTGAAAGCCACCATCCGGCAAAACCGGCAATGACGAGCAGGAAGACCAGGATGACGCTCATGCCGGTTCCCTCGAGGGGCCGAAGGAGCCCGGCATGTTCTGCGGAATGAAGTCCTCCTTGGCGCCCGGCACGCTGTAGTCATAGGCCCAGCGGTAGACGATCGGCAGATCCTTGCCGAAATTGCCGTGGGCCGGCGGTGTATGCGGCGTCTGCCATTCGAGGGTCGTGGCCCGCCACGGATTGCCGCCGGCCTCGCGGCCATGGCGGATGCTCCAGATCAGATTGAACAGGAACACCATTTGGGCAAAGCCGACGATGAACGCCATGATGCTGATGAACGAGTTCAGGTGGTGGGCCGACTCCGTCATGATCGTCATGTCGGTCAGTTCGGCATAGCGCCGCGGCACGCCCATCAGGCCGAGATAGTGCATGGGAAAGAAGATCAGATAGGCGCCGAGGAAGGTGACCCAGAAATGGAACCGGCCCAGCATCTCGTTGAGCATCCGGCCGGTGACCTTCGGGTACCAATGGTAGATCGCGCCAAAAACCACGAGGATCGGGGCGACACCCATGACCATATGGAAGTGGGCAACGACGAACATGGTGTCGGACAGTGGGACATCGACGACGACATTGCCGAGAAACAGCCCGGTCAGCCCGCCGTTGACGAAGGTGACGATGAAGGCCAGGGCAAACAGCATCGGTATGGTGAGATGGATGTCACCGCGCCACAGTGTCAGCACCCAATTGTAGACCTTGATGGCCGTCGGAATGGCGATGATCAGTGTCGTGGTGGCGAAGAAGAACCCAAAATAGGGGTGCATGCCGCTGACATACATGTGGTGTGCCCAGACCACGAAGCTCAGCGCGCCGATGCCGACGATGGCCCAGACCATCATCCGGTAGCCGAAGATGTTCTTGCGGGCATGGGTGCTGATCAGGTCGGATACGATGCCGAAGGCCGGCAGCGCCACGATGTAGACCTCGGGATGGCCGAAGAACCAGAACAGATGCTGGAACAGGATCGGGCTGCCGCCATTGTGCGGCAATTGCTCGCCCATCTCGGAGATCGCCGGCATGAAGAAGCTTGTGCCGAGCGCGCGGTCGAGTAGCATCATCACGCTGGCGACGAACAGCGCCGGAAAGGCAAGCAGCGCCATGACGGTCGCGGTGAAGATGCCCCAGACGGTCAGCGGCAGGCGCATCATCGTCATTCCGCGCGTGCGGCCCTGCAGCACCGTCACCACATAGTTCAGGCCGCCCATCGTGAAGCCGATGATGAACAGGATCAGCGACGAGAGCATCAGGATGATGCCCCAGCCCTGGCCACCCGGTGTGCCGCTCAAAATGGCTTGTGGCGGGTACAGCGTCCAGCCGGCCCCCGTCGGTCCGCCGGGCGCAAAGAAGCCCGACACCAGAACCAGCACGGCGAGCAGGTAGATCCAGTAGCTCAGCATGTTGACATAGGGAAAGACCATGTCGCGGGCGCCGACCATCAACGGGATCAGGTAGTTGCCAAAGCCGCCGAGGAAGAGGGCGGTAAGCAGGTAGATCACCATGATCATGCCGTGCATGGTGATGAACTGGTAGTAGGCCTCCGGAGTGATGAAGTCGAACGTGCCGGGGAAGCCGAGCTGCAGCCGCATCAGCCAGGACAGCACCAGGGCGACCAGACCGATGCCCGTTGCTGTCGCCGAATACTGGATCGCGATGACCTTGGCGTCCTGCGAGAAAACGTATTTCGTCCACCAGCTGCGCGGATGATAGAGTTCCACTTCCGCGACTTCGGCGGGCGGGATGCCGTCCGCAGGGGTGATGTCGACCATAGGAACACCTCCGGTCCTTCTCAGCGAGCTCCGGCCGTTTCGAGCTTTGCTGCAATTTTCAAACCCGTCGTCTTGCCCGGCGCCTGCTCTACCGAACCGGTTTGCTGCGGCGCCGACAACTGCGCGAAAGTCTGCTGCTGGCCAAGCCAGGCCACGTAGTCCTGCTGCGTGTCGACCACGACCACGCCATGCATCAAGGGATGCCCTTGGCCGCAGAGTTCGGCGCACAAGACCTGAAAGGTCCCGGTCCTGGTCGGAGTGAACCAGAAATAGGTGACCGAGCCCGGGATCATGTCCATCTTGGCGCGGAATTCCGGGATATAGAAATCATGAAGCACGTCGATGGAGCGGAGCAGCATCTTGACCGGCTTGCCGACCGGCAGATGCAGATCGGCCGCTTCGACCACGACATCGTCCTGACCATTGGGATCGCCGCCGATCACGCCCAGTGGATTGTCGGCGGAGACGTCGCGGGTGTCGGATGTGCCAAGCTTGCCGTCCTTGCCGGGCAGACGGAAACTCCACTGCCACTGCTGGCCGACGACTTCGACGTCGGTTGCGTCGCTTGGGACGTTGACAAACCGGCTCCAGACGAACAGGCCGGGAACCAGCAACGCCGTGACCCCGACCGCGGTGACGATCGTCAGCCACGATTCGAGCCGCTTGTTTTCAGGTTCGTAGGCAGCCCGGTTGGCTTCCCGATGACGGAAACGGAAGACGCAATAGGCCATGAATAGAACCACTGCGGCGAACACGATGCCGGTGATCCAGAAGGTGATGATGATGGTATTGTCGATATAGGCCCAGTTCGAGGCAATCGGCGTCCACCACCATGGGCTCAGCAGGTGAAACAACACTGAGCCCACGACGATCAAAACGAGTACAAGCGCTACGGCCATGTCCCGTTCCTCCAGGCATTCCAAGAGGCGCGAAGCCGTCCAGGGAAATACCTGGCCCATTATAGCTTATTTTGGGGTCGCAATTCTAGAGCCGACTATGTTGATTGAAAAATCCCGGCTCTTGCCCTTGGCCTGGCGCCAGTCCCGCCGTCTAGATCAGCAGCAGGCCCTTCATGCTGGAATAGCCTTTTCGCCCGATGATGATGTGGTCGTGGACTGAGATGCCCAGCCGCTTGGCCGCTTCGATGATCTCTTTCGTCATCTCGATATCGGCGCGTGACGGCGTCGGATCGCCGGAAGGGTGGTTGTGGAACTTCCGCTCGCCGCAAGCTATATTGTTGAATTTATTGTAGAAAATATAAATCTCCGAGAACGTGAGGAGCGGCTTCTGGGAGCGGTGTTGGATGCTCCTCCGTCACGAATCATGCTTACTCACCGCCGTTCACGCTAAATCGCTTTGACGCACGGCACGCCACTGTATTCTTTTGATCCCACGTCTCGAGTTCCTCAATTCGGTACAGCACGGCTTTGCCAAGCTTGACGTACGCCGGCCCAATCCTCTTGGCTCGCCAATTTCGCAGCGTTCCAAGAGAGATGCTGCCGCGATAGCGTTCCGACACTTCCTCAGCTGTCAAAAACTTCCTGTTGTCCATCAAGCTCTCCAAATGTCCGACATCGAGAACAAGTGAGCAGGCCCAAGCACGCTCTCAAACTCTGGATCATGCAGTTGCGCGGCCATGAGTGGGTATGTGCATCGGAAATAAAAGCCGCTGAGCGAGGGAGTAGAAGCAGGGGATATGCCTGGATAGAAATCGGACTAACTGCCAATGCGATCTCCGACCCGTCGTGCTTCGAGTTGACGCGGGAGGCGATGAATTGGAATGAGGCGACGCTTGTCGGCGAGTTGAGCCAGACCGGGGCGAGCGCAAGAAACGCGAGGCGAACTACTCTCAACATCGAACACACGGTGACCACGGTACGAGAGTATCAGGCGCTGGCGACAGGTGCCTGAGACGTGTTCGCCGGCGGTAGCCGCAGGCAGTGCACAGCTACTCGTGTCACCACCAAACCGGCACTGCCGCAGATTAACCGACCGACAATTGAAGTGACATGTATTGCCGCCCCGCTAGGGAACAAGGCCGGCGCCCTCACTGGGAGGTTGCCCGAATGGCGCCGGCCAGACGGTCCTTTTCAGGTCCGCCGCTCTCCAGACATAGCTGAGTCTTTCCGTTGCGTCAGGTGGTGGCGGACTACGCTTTGGTTTTGCGCTTCGCAGGTGCCTTCTTGGCTTTTGCGACGGGTTCGGCCTTGCGGCCAAGCCCGATGGACTTCGCCAGTTGCGAGCGCTGAGCGGCGTAATTCGGAGCTGTCATAGGGTAGTCGTGCGGCAAGTTCCATTTGGTGCGATAGGCGTCCGGTGTCAGGCCGAAATCCGTGCTAAGATGCCGCTTCAGGGATTTGAACTTCTTGCCGTCTTCGAGGCAGATAATGAAGTCCGGCGTCACCGACCTCTTCGGATTGACCGCGGGAATTTGCGGCGCAACGACAGGCGGGATCGGCGTGCCAAGTCCGGACAGCGAAGCATGAACCGATGCTATGATGTCCGGCAAGCCAGAGACCGGCAATGGATTGTTGCTGACATATGCTGAGACAATGTCGGCGGTCAGCTCAGCAAGTTCGGCAGAGCGGGTATCGGATTCGTCGGTCATTGGTGGTCCTTTTGACTGATTCGTCCCCTCTCTATTGTTTGATGATCAACGACGCAACCGCCCTCCCTAAGTCTGGTCTATCGAACTGCAGTGGAGCCGACGCAGAATTCGTACGGTCTTCGGACAACCCTTTGATGTTTTTCAGAAGTAGTCGCTACCGCAGAACCACAGACGCTCCTGGAGCGAAGTTGCCTGCCCATCATCCCGTTTGGCTGGGGTTCCTGGAAGCTTTTCGAACTTTCTGCGTCGCGCGTCAGCCCGAATTGCGGTTGCTTATGGACAAAGGTGGGACACTAGATTCGGTTTTTGGATAGCTTTGAAGGCAGCGACTTCTGGCACATGCGCCAGATAGCGCGTCAGCACGAACTTCCAAGCGTGCTGAACGGCAGCTTTGCGCCTGATGTCGGTCATTCCACCGGCCTCCTTTATAGCCAAAAGCGGACACCAACCGAGACTCATATGCCGTCACGGGGCGGAGGCGCTGATGTCATTGCTGCGCTTGGCGCCAGCAACCCATCGTCAATCAAAGGCGGCGGCTGGACTCCAAGCGGTCTCGCCCCCTAATCCGCTATCTCCAAAAATGGCCGCGCTGCTCGGGGCAGGACCCGATCTTTAGTTGATCTGCCGCACGACAACAGAATTACCGACTTCCTTTTGAAGCTGACCCACTTTGCGTCGATCTTCGATCCGTGTAACATAAGAAATCCGAGAAATAAAAGTGGCCGACATGCGAACCATTTCGATTAGAGGGCTAGCGTTTCTGTCGATTATGTCCTTGCCTGCCCTTAGTTACGCGCAGGGCCTGGACTTTCCGTACGTCAATGAAAACGGGGAAGAGATTTTCGGAAAAGACTATGTCCCGCAATCAGCGGGGAATCTAAGCCTTCCACTTTACATCGCTCGCCCCAACGCCGGCATCCAGGTTCCAGACGATCTCCTCCTGTTCACCCAGGAGGCCTTCCGGCCGAGGGTGCAAGACCTCTCGTTGCCGAACGAACCCGCGCATCGTCAGGTACCGGCAACGGTTCCCTTGCTGCGCGACATCCGACAGCAGTTCGAACCATTGCAGGTGCCACGACTGCAATTCCACCGCCAGCAGGTACCAGAAGTCACCTCTGTGTCTGCGAGTATCATGCGCGTACATTACGTGTTTGTTGGCCAGGGTGCCGGCGCGGTCGTGGAGCTGCCGTGCGGCATAGCCGTCATCGACCTGGGCGGAGAGTACGGCTCGGGCGATGGTAAGGTCGACGGCGGAGCGCTCTTCGTTGACTATCTCAAGAACTTCTTCGCTAAGAACCCGCAATACAACAATACGATTGACACCCTTATCCTCAGCCATCCTCATGCCGATCACATCAACGGCAGCGACGAGCTGAAAACGAGTGGTCTTGCAGTCCGTGCTATCGTCGACAATGGCCAAACGAACAACTCAGGCACGTTGGGAAGACAGAGCGCCTTTAGACAATGGGTTAAGGACCAAGGTGGCCAGTATGCGGCGGTCGAATTGGCGCGGCAGACCACCGCCACCGGTGTCACCAATGCAGCGATCGATCCTTTCGCCTGCGCTACGATTTCTGCGTTCTGGGGTGGCGCAAATGAACTGCTGTCGAGGTCTGGCTACGAGAATCCGAACAATCACAGTGTGGTCGTGCGCATCGATTTCGGCCAGGCGTCGTTCCTTTTTCTAGGTGATCTACAGCATGAAGGGGCAGCGGACCTGCTCGCGCAATATGAGGAAAATCTTGGTGTCTTCGACGTGGACGTTTTCCAAGTTTCGCATCACGGCGCAGACGGGGACACGACAGATGATTTGTTGAACGTGCTATCGCCGCGCATCGCGATCATTTCAATGGGCACAAAAGCATCCACCGGATCGCCCAGTGCCTGGCAATACGGCCACCCTCGGCTGACGACGCTAAAAATTCTGCAGGAGGAACCTGTAATCGTCACAGACGAACGCAATCCCGCAGGACATTTTTGGGGTGCGCCTGCACAGAAGAGCGATTTCAAGAACGTGGATATCTCTCGCGCTGTATTCGGCACGGGGTGGGAGGGAACGATCATCGTCACCGCTACTCAAGCTGGCGAATATTCGGTCTCAACATTGGGTTTCAAATAGCTGGCATTCGGACGCTATCAGCACGAAAACCCTGGCTTTCGGCGCAATCGACACCAACTGCCTCGCCCTTGGGCGGTCTTAGTCAGGCGCCTCGCCGCAGGCGTGTGCACAATAGCGAAGCCGTCCGCGCACGCAGTCCTTGTCTAGGGCTCGCCTCGAAAGATCGGGATCTAGTCCTTCAGTCCCGCTTTGCGTAGTAATTTAACGAGGTGATCGACATCACGACGGCGACGAAATCGCGACCTTGTCTCATAGACTGCGATGCTCACAAGCGCAGGGTCGGACTTTGCGAGCCTCTCGAATCTCTGCCGCGTCTCTACAAGCTGGCCGAAACGCACGAGGCACAGAATTTCGGCTTCATGAGCAGCTAGAATGGTTGGAGCGAGCCGTCTTGCACGCTGCACCCGGACCCACGCCTCATCGTACTTCCCCAGCATGATCAACTATTTGTGACAAGCTAGCGTCGAGCCTAAACCTTGAGGTGACAGGCTCGACATGCCGCTGACCTGTTCTTGGAAAACTCAATCGCTCCATCGCCTGCCACTCGCAAAAATTCACGTGTGCACTTCGTAATCCCATAAAATTGCCGGCACCGAAGATTAGTCATTCGACACAATGCTTATCAACAACTCGACAACGGCATGAGGATAGTGCACATTCATCGCGACTTTTAGAAAAGGGGATAATAATGCTCAATAGAAGAGCTTTCCTAGCTACTGCGGGTGCGACGCTCATCGCAGGTTCCACGAGATCATTTGCGCAAACAAGCGCCGCCAAAACCAACCGAATTGTCGTCGTGGCAAATCGATATCACGAGGCCGACGGACTTATGGCAGCCCTCTGCAATCGGATGGCCCGCAGTCCTTTCCTCACCACCCCATACAAAATCGATTGGCCGCGCCCAACCAATCCGGATCCAAACGCCGCACCCATAGACAGCGAAAAACCGCGTTGCTTGATAGATGTCCTTGGTGCCCCATTAGACAAAACGACACTCGCCACAGTTGAGATTTGGTGCATTGACGATCTTGCCAACACAAACGGCGACAGCTCCGCCAAAGCAAAAGCTATGGAAAAGATTACTGCCTATGGGACCGCGCCAGATGGGGTTGTCGCGTTCGGGACCGCTGGTTATCCGGGCCTTGCCTCCAACAATGGATGTGCAACAATTGGTGGTACGATTTTTATCCATGACGCTTCAAATGATGCCGTTGGTGACCACGGAAACTGGTCCTGGCCCGGCTACATGGAAGCATTGGTTCCAAGTAAAACTCCGGCATCATTCTTTGAGAGCGTGGCCGCCGATCAAAAAACGCTGGCCGCCATCAATCTCGAAATGATCACGCCCCTGACTCATCCTGCCAGCGTGCTGCAACTCATCATAGCGCCTGACGCCGTCGGAATCAGTTCGGTAAATATCCCGAAAAACGCTCCGTACTGCGATATCGATACCGGCGCTATTGTGCGAGCGCGTGCCGCCGGTGCCACCAATATAACTTCGGTTGAAACAACGCACGGCGTTATTCGCTCAATATGGCAAGAGACGCCATTCATCTACGTTACCGCAATACCAAATCGCGTTTGCCACTTTCCCGACGAAGCGCAGAGCATGTACGCGCAAGAATTCCCGTCCTCGCACAATGCTGGTGTGGCGCTAAAGCACGTGCTGCCGTTCTTTGCCAAGGCCATTTCTCAATAGTATTTTGTGTCGAAGACTTTCTGCGTGTAGCACACTGGCGCCTGCCGTTTTCGGTCAGGTTTTCGCGCTGATCTCCCATGAGATTTGCGTAGAAGTGCGTTCCGCGAGGTTTCCAAAACTGAATCCCGCAAGACTGTAAGGTATTGCTTCCGGCCGCCAGGCAAAAGATAATATCAGAAACTTTATCACTACGCGATACAATCAACTCGCTGAAAGGCGAGACATACTATCTAAGCGCAGTTCTTGTATATCTATGTTGGACGAGCAGCAGATCGCGAAGACGATGGCTTCGGCGACTTCGTCGGCTCTCAGAGCCCCGGGACGCATGCCGGGAGTTTTGCCGTTGAAACGCGTATCTACCCGTCCTGGTGATACGACGCAAACCCGGATACCGGCTGGACGCAGGTCTTCTCGGAGAGCCCGCGACATCATTAAAAGCCCTCCCTTGCTGGCACAATAGGCGGATGCGCCAGGAAATCCGACATAGTCGGCATCGGAACTTACATTGACTATCGTGCCACCCGATTGCATCAGCCCGGCGGCGTGGCAACATAGCTCGAACGCTGCACTGAGGTTCACCTGCAAAATCTTGTGAAATGTTTCGGGGTTCAACTTTGCGGGTGGCGCGAATGCTCCCCAGCCGGCTGCGTTGACAAGCACGTCAATCTTCGCTTCGCGGGTCATGGCTGCTTTGACCGCAGCAAGGCCGGGCCTCGTTGCAAGGTCTCCTTGCACCGTCGCTACTCGACACCCGTGGGAACGGCAGGTCGAAGCTACGGTCTCCAAACGATCAACGTCTCTACCTCCGAGAATCAGGCACCTGCCCCCAAGGGAGGCTAGATGCAGCGCAGTAGCTTCACCTATGCCTGAAGAGGCGCCAGTTATCATTGTGGTTCCAAAGTTCGTCATCAGGTAACCACCGCATAGGGTAGATTCCGATTGAGCCGATGGATCTCGGCAGTGTTAAGCGGTCTCAGACATGACGCGCAGTGCGAAATCAGGCCCCTGTAGTCGTGCGCAAACGGTTGCAGTTGCTCTGTGATCTGCGCCTCTACCTGGGTCTGCGCTCTTGCAGCCTCCAGGCCTAGGCGATCGCAGAGTTCACGGCCCCATCCATTCAGCCTGAATTGAACTACTGCTCGGGAAGGGTAGCCGAACTTAAGCGCGGCGTTGAATCGATAAACTAGGCCGCATGTCGCAACCATGTCGAGTAAGCTCGTCGGATTATCGATGTGTAGGCCCTCTGATGTCGGTGGAAGGATAAGCAGCCTACTGAGTTGCTCATCACCAAGCAGATAAATGTGCCCTGAGTATTGGGCGATACGGGCCGCAACTTGGTCAAAGGCATTGAGGCGGATCAAGGTCGCGGAAAAGACTGTGCTAATCGCGGACGTGCCCATTGCCAAGTCTGGGAACTCGACCTGCAGCGGACGAAGGGCTTTCTCGAATACATTTGCCTCCCGTGTCTCGAGGAGGGTGCTTACCGCTATCAGACGCTCGATAGGGTTTAGGCTCGCAAGAATCATGGCATCAGGCAGGTGTTGCCTCTCCCATCGCGAGCATCAGCGTCGGAACTAAACCTTCGACGCGTTTGACAGATTCGGGGGCGGCAATAACGTCCATACCGAGGGCTGGGACTGCTTGGTGCAACTCAATTAAGCCATGGCGCCGTAGAGACATGCCGGTTTCGACGCAGTCGAAACCGTAGTCCGCGAGAACTCCAACGAACGCCTCGGTGGATCCTGTTACGTGCAAAATGTCTGCCGCTACTCCCAACCTGTGGAGTAGCGATACTGCGACCCCCGGAAAGCACGTGGCGACCCGCGCCCGACCAATCGGAGGCCAAGCGATTCCAGGTTGACCGAAAAACGAAAGCCGCGTCGGTAACCATCCTGGCAATTTAGCAACCCGGACCACGGTGCCGGGTGCCTGCGTATCAAGCTCCAGGCTCCACTCCTCTGGAGTGACGGCAAGGTCGATATGGCCTTCTGAAACGGCGCGCGGAATGTCGCTTGCTTTCAGCAGAAGGACGGTGGCACGCCAAGCCGGCACCCGGTAGCATAATCGATCCTTCCAAACGATGCCTAAACTGCCAAGAAGAGTCCGAGTACACGACTCGAAGCGTCCCTTCGGTAGCCCTAAGAGGAAGTTGGTTGGGTGCGGGATTGGGTGCGTGTCAATCGGCAACGAATTCAAGCCTCGATCCATCGAAGGCGATGGTCAGGGACCTTCCACTACCGGATTCTACCCTGCCAATAATTTGGGCATCCACCTCGAAGCTACGCGCCACCCCAATCACCTCATCCGCAACACCAGGGTCGCAAACCACCTCAACTCGATGCCCCATATTGAAAACCTGCAAAAGCTCCCTGTCCTTCATCCCACTGACTGTCCTGACATGTGCGAACAGAGGTGGTAGTGGCATAAGGTTTTCCTTGACGTAGTGAACGTCGCTCCCGAACCCCAGACACTTGGTTTGGCCCCCTCCGGTGTTGTGGAAGATGGCTGAAATCGCCGGTCGGCAAGAAGCCAATATCCGAAGTACAATCGGCGCATAGGTTCGTGTTGGACAGAGGCATGCCTCTATCAACGTCATGCTACACCCTGGAAGAGGATCGTCCGGGCGGTGTGATCCGAGATAGGCGACATCGGAGATCTCGGGAGCGAAGCTTTCGGGAAACTCCGCCTTCACTTCGGCGCCAAACAACGAATGACGAAGGGCGGTGAATCCGTTGGTGCCGGCACCCGAATTTAGCTTATCCTCATAAGTCGCTTGGCCGGCTGAGGCCATTCCGACTATGACATGCCCGGGTTTCACTTTTGAAGCGTCAATAAATTCGTCTCGTCGCATCCGCACAGTAATGCAGGAATCAGCTATGATGGTCCGGACGAGATCGCCAAGGTCTGCAGTCTCGCCTCCACAAGGCCGCAAATCGACGCCGTAAGGCGCTAATTTGTCGGCGAACATCTCGTATCCTTCGATTAACGCCTTGATCGCCTCACCCGGAATCCTCTTCAGGTTGCGGCCGATCGTATTCGACACTAGAAAAGGCCCGGTTGCTCCCACACACAAGAGATCGTCAAGATTCATTACCAATGAATCTTGGGCAATGTCGCGGAACACTCGTGCGTCGCCGGTTCGACAATACTGCACGTAGGCGAGCGAGGACTTGGTGCCCGCCCCGTCCGAGTGCATCAAAACGCAATGCTCCGGAGACCCGGCAAGGTAGTCCGGGATTGCTTTACAGAATGCACCAGGAAAAAGCCCGGGGTCGATGTTAGCGATAGCGCGTTGGACATCCGGCTTGCGTGCAGAGACGCCACGTTGGAGGTAGAGGTCCGCGTCCGTGCCTAGCCCCGGTTTCTTCATGAAATCTCCCAAACTTGGCTACGCTTTTCTAAAGGCTGGATTACGCCCGGCGGAACGCATTCGACTTCAAAGTGAATGTCGCCCGCTGCTACAGCGTTCCTCATGACCGGGGCTTGTGACAGAACCGCCTCGCCAACTGCGTCGACAATTTCGCGCGTGGCGTCGGGGAACAGCGCAGGTGTGTGGGCGAGTTCAATGCGCAGCCGGGCGCGGACTCGCGTGCCAACGACCTCAACGCTGCCTGCATAGACTGGCCGGCCCGAGGATCGCGAATAACTTAACGCTGTCAGGTCGCGGTAGCGAGAAGGACGCGATACAGTAGGCAGGACGTCGATGGCATCTATCACGGCGCGTCCGTCAATCAAAAGCCGCGACGGATCGCGCGGGTCAAAGAGCGCGTGCGTGGTGCGTCCGCGGAACTCCCAACTCTCATGCCTGCAGCCGATAGCGCGCCTTACAAATAAATCCCCGGACACGTAACGTATGAAGGGCTGGTATTGGACGAAGGGGCTGAGTGAGGTAAGTAGAAGCTCCCCAATCACACCAGCCTCCACGGGCTCTTGTTTTCCAGGTACTACTAGTTCCGGTATGACATGGGGATCGAAATGGTAACTGCCGCATAAGGGGCAATGCGTCGCGCCGCCGAAGATTTCGGCCAAACTATAGCGGTCTACGATTGAGCAACGCCAGACTGACGCCAGAATCTTTCGCCAACGAGGAGTAAGATAGTCTCCTGTTAGTTCAATGTGCCGGATCGACTCGGCAAGATCCATACGGCCGTTCTCAAGCAGATAATTGGTAAGGACTAAAATCTGAGAGAACGATCCCACAATAGCCGATACGCGATTTTCCACTCCGTGCAGATCAAATGAGCTTTCGAGTAGAGTAATAGACTGATCAAGGAGTTCGTCGTCTGTTAGCGCAGTTTGCAACACGAACGCATGTCCGGGAATCGGAGTGGGTGTTCCGTGGTGCGGAATGGTCAATGCGAGCACCACAGGTCTTAGCCGATCACCAGCCTCTTCACCATGTACGTGGCTAAAGAAGGCCCGAATAAAAGTCATCTCCTCCTGAGACCGGAAGAGAAGCAATGGCGAGCCCGTTGATCCTGAGGTGTTCTGAACATGCGACGGGATTTGACCGCCACATAAAATCGAGTAGCCTGCCGCGCGCACGTCAGACTTGGCGAGCCGGGGTAGGACAGCGAGGTCCTCGATTCGGTGGATGATAGAGAGGTCTAGGTCGGCAAAATGACGCCGGTAGAACGGGCTGCGACCCGCAGCGTCGCGCACCGTCCGACCGATCAACTCATTGCGGAGTCCATCTGCGGTCTCCCTTAGCCCACCGGCCGGAAATATCCCGACCGCTCTCACGTTCAGCCTCCGTGGGGTTTCAAGGCTTCAAGCGCCAAGGACTCCGCCACCATCATGCTGGTCATCGCCGCTTCGGCGACCATCATGTGCTCCATTGCCTTCTGCGTCAGCGACAGGGCGTTAGAGTCGTCCCCACTCTTCGCAGCGCGGTAGAGTTCACCCAGTCGCTTAATATACTCAGCTTCCATCGGTTTTCCTCCCGGCTCGATGATTTCGTACAGGCAATATCTGCTGACAATTGGAGGCGCACGTCAATAGAATGCCGAAAATATTTTTACACTTTGATGATCCTAAGGGCTATCAATTCCGCTTGATTTCGGCGCTTAGAGTGAATTTCACTTCGACGTCCACACTGGTCAAGCGGAAGCTAAATGTTGTTACGTTAGTTTGATCACACCAATTTGTTGTGCTCATGTGCTGCTGTCAGAAGTGCTCCAAGCGCTCTGAAATAAAAAACTATTACATACTTGTGGAAGCACGCAAATTTGTGGCGTCTCGTGGGCGCCGGGGCGCCGGCTTGCGGGTCCGGTTGGCCGCAGATTTTGACCGAAACAACACCAGCCATGCTTTTCAGCTAGCGGCAGCCGCAGATTGTCGGTGGTTCGAGATGGCGTCGGTGCCTGGCACGAACGAAAACCCAGAGTTCGAAAATAGTATGTAAGGAATCGCGGGTACCCCCAGACCCAGAAGGGCCGATCCTCAACCCGCCTACATAACACCTGTTCAGCGCTGCTCTCTAGGTTGCCGGTTGTGGTCAACAACGAACTAGGCTCTCACGGCGCGGTAGTGGAGACAGAGCAGTCCAGCGGATTCTTGAGTTCCCCCAACCAAGGCGCTTGCGGCAGTGATGCTGCAACTTCCTGCGCTAACTATCTCGGAGTTGCCAGCCTGGTTTTGTCAGTCCTGAGATGCAGAACCTATCGATTGATCTGGACGATCCGATAGACTTGCATTCTGGAGCAACCAACCAGCTTCGCAAAAGTTGCTGGACCTCGAGAGCGAGAAGGAAAGTCTAGCGCGAGAGCTTCAAGCCATGGCAGCCGCTGAAAGCATCGTGGAGTTTCACCCGGTGGCGGTCGAGGCTTATCGCCGGAAGGTGTCGGAACTTCAGCGGGCGCTGCAATCCGACGAAAGCTAGGGTCACGACGCAGCGAGGATTGTCCGTTCGCTACTTGCGAAGATCGAGATCATTCCGACCGAGGGCAGGGGGCAGATTGAGCTAAAGGTCCACGGCGCGCTGGCGGAGCTCCTCAGCCTGGCAAACCGCAAACCAGGAGAGGCGCCTAACGCTGTATTGATGGTAGCGGGAGAGGGCTACCGCCAATACAGCGCTGTTGTAGAGATCGTCTGCTAACGGGGAAGCTTTTGTCAGAAACAACGTCACTGCTTGGGATTCCCGAAAGTGTCCCGATTTAGCATAAAGACTTGGA
>NZ_SRUZ01000089.1 GCF_004791165.1 Mesorhizobium sp. M8A.F.Ca.ET.218.01.1.1
CCACGACCCGCTCATTCCTGACGTTGCTGAGGGCGGCAAGTACTTCGAGATCGACGGCGGAACGAAGCAGATCGAGGCGGTCCAACTCACCATGGGTGTGGGCACCGTCAAGATCCCGGTGATCCAATTCACCATCGAGCAGGAGTCCAATCCGGCACCGCTCGACATGACTTTCACAGCCAATCTCATCGACGGCGACAACGACAGTAGCCCGGACACGTTCTCGGTCCACGTTGACGTGGCGTGATGGCATTGTCTGACCCGGTACCGGCCGGGCGCCTTATTGCAGGCGCCCGGCCGAGCACTCGCAAAAGCTTCGAAACGGGGGGTTCCGTGATGCAGCCAAGACCGCAATT
>NZ_SRUZ01000090.1 GCF_004791165.1 Mesorhizobium sp. M8A.F.Ca.ET.218.01.1.1
GAAACACTCAATAGATATCTTTAATACACCTCGATTTATGCTTATCAGCGAAAAGAATCAAATTGACTTACTTCAAAGATTACATGATTTACTTCAACATGGTTTCACATTATCGGAATCATTTAAATTTTTATTACAACATATAAAAATAAAATCACCCAAATTAGTTTCTTTGATTAATACGCGTCTAGATCAAGGTGCACAATGTTATGAAATCCTATTACTTCTAAAATATCCTAAAATTATTATCATGTTAATATATTTCTCAGAATTATTTAGTGAACTCACATCAACACTACCACATGCAAAAGACTATTTGATTCGAAATCACAAAGCAAAGCAACAACTAATTAGAA
>NZ_SRUZ01000091.1 GCF_004791165.1 Mesorhizobium sp. M8A.F.Ca.ET.218.01.1.1
CGCCCGACACGCCGCTGGTCAGCGCGGACAGGAAGCTCTGCGCGGTGTTGGCGATCTGGCCGAGCGAATCCTGGGTCGATTTCAGGCGCGCGGTGACGAGCGCGTTGGAATCGACAATGCCGTTCAGCCGGTCGAGATCGCGCTGGAAGGTGACTGCCTGGGTCGTGCGGCTACCAAGCGCCAGGCCGACATCGGCGACTGTGCCGGTCTGTGACTCCTTCGTCGCCTTGACGAGATCGGCCTGCATCTTCGCCTGCTGATAACGCAGCGCGTTGGAAATGGCAGCTGAGGAAACGCCGGTCGCTCTCATGAATTATCCCACCGCGGCCAACAGGGAGTCCAGCATGTCGCCGAC
>NZ_SRUZ01000092.1 GCF_004791165.1 Mesorhizobium sp. M8A.F.Ca.ET.218.01.1.1
CCGATCAGTTTCCTGCAGCTGCCCCTGGTGACGCTGTGCGGCTGGCTGTTGTTCAACGAAAGCGTGGACCGCTGGACGATCATCGGCGCCGGCATCATCCTGGCCGCCAACGCCTACATCGCCCATCGCGAAGCCGTGCTGTCGCGCCGCGCCGCAAGTGCGGCCGCCTCAGCAGCGGCCAAGCCTGCAGAATGAAAACCACCTGCACGGACCATGGGTAGAGTCGACTGTCAGTCGACCAGCGCGGCGACCGAGTGCATTCAGACCGTTTCTGCGTGTGAAAAGCAGTCGACTAACAGTCGACTCTACCCAGTCGATCCCATCAGGTCGATCCCATCAGGTCGATCCCATCAG
>NZ_SRUZ01000093.1 GCF_004791165.1 Mesorhizobium sp. M8A.F.Ca.ET.218.01.1.1
ACCAGCAGCGCGCCCTTGGCAAGCAGCTGATAGAAGGTCGGCACGCTGGTCAGGATCATGCCGTTGTTGAGGCCGCCGATGATCAGCACCCCCAGCATGGCGCCGACGATCGTGCCCTTGCCGCCCTGCAGCGCGCAGCCGCCGAGGATCGCGGCGGTGATGGCCTCAAGTTCCAGCCCCTGGCTGCCGGAGGCAGGCTGACCGGACATGGTGCGGCTGGCGAGCACCAGGCCGGCCACCGCCGCGGCGAAGCCGCTCATCGCATAGATCGAGATCTGGTAGCGGCGGATCGGAATGCCGGCGAGCCGCGCCACCGTCGGGTTGCCGCCGAGCGCGTAGATGTTGCGCCCGAC
>NZ_SRUZ01000094.1 GCF_004791165.1 Mesorhizobium sp. M8A.F.Ca.ET.218.01.1.1
GGCGCCGGTGAGCCGCGTTCCGGTCTGGCCCAGGAAATGCCGCACTATGCGCTGCGCGCTTCGTGCATCCGGCACGCCGACCAGTGCCGTGGCGCCGGCCCCGGCCATCGGATCGAGCCGAAGCGCCACGCGGGTGACGATGCCGAGCGTCCCCTCCGCGCCGATGAAGAGATGCTTCAAATCATAGCCGGCGCTGGTCTTCAACACCCGGGTGAGGTCGGAGAACACGCGCCCGTCCGGCAGCACCGCTTCGAGGCCGAGCACGCGGTGGCGCATCGTGCCGTTGCGAAACGCCATGATGCCGCCGGCATTGGTGGAAACCATGCCGCAGATGGTGGCGCTGCCACGCGCG
>NZ_SRUZ01000095.1 GCF_004791165.1 Mesorhizobium sp. M8A.F.Ca.ET.218.01.1.1
GGAAGAATTCCGCGATGCGATCCAGCACGAGATTGCACGCCCAAGTAAATCAGACCCGATTGGCAAGGTCGGGAAGGATTGCGGTCGTTCAATGGCCGCAACCGGTGGCCTCGTTTGAAATTCGATCGCGGTATTGATTTAGACTGAGTTCGTTTGCCCCGCCTGCATAATCGGGGTCGGCGGCCTGCACCGGGTCGTCTTCCCACCCGCATTCTTGGCAGATTTGATAGTTGCCCGGCTCACTTACGGCGAGCGAACGACAACACTGGCACGGGAATAGAGGGCGAGTCATTGTTACGTGAAACCATATTCCCCGCCGTGGTTATTCACGCGGCCTCTTCCAGCGGTCAG
>NZ_SRUZ01000096.1 GCF_004791165.1 Mesorhizobium sp. M8A.F.Ca.ET.218.01.1.1
GCTGTTCGCTGGCGGATTCGATTACCGCCGAGGACATTCGCCTGCTGAGACAGCGCTATCCGGGCGTCCCGGTCGTCACCTATGTCAACACTTCGGCCGAAGTGAAAGCCGAGTCCGATATCTGCTGTACGTCCGGTAACGCCAAAGCCGTCGTGGAGGCGCTCGGCGTTCCGCAGGTGATCATGCTGCCGGATGAATATCTCGCCCGGAACATCGCCGCCCAGACCGCGGTGAAGATCATCGCCTGGAAAGGGCATTGCGAGGTGCATGAGCGCTTCACGCCGGCCGACATCAGGGAGTTGCGCGAAAGTCATCCGGGCGTGACCGTGCTCGCGCATCCGGAGTGCCCG
>NZ_SRUZ01000097.1 GCF_004791165.1 Mesorhizobium sp. M8A.F.Ca.ET.218.01.1.1
CCAGGAATGACTGTCCGACAAGCTGTGGCGGCTGGCGGCGGCTATAAGATAGGTCGCGGTGAGGTTGGAAACCCTGAACTGACAGTGGCGGACCTTAGCGGCCGCCTTGACGTTCTGCGCATCCAGTATCAGGAAAGCGAAATCAAAGCTGCTCGGATAGAGGCGCAGCTGAGCGGCGCCAGAGCGATTGAGGTTTCGGACGCACAACGTTACCCGAGCCTCGAACCTCGTCGCGACGAAGCTCTGCAGCAGGAGCAAAAGCACCTTGAAGCTCTCTATGCGGATCAGGAGAAGGAGCGCGCTTCAATCAAGTTGGCCACGGCCAAGGCTGCGGAACGGATGAGCTACC
>NZ_SRUZ01000098.1 GCF_004791165.1 Mesorhizobium sp. M8A.F.Ca.ET.218.01.1.1
CAGGGACTTGTAGCCTGTAAAATATTCAAAGTGGTCTTGGTCTGAGATCACAAACGCATCAAGAGATTGTTCTGCCATGCACTTCCGGAGTGCGTCGATGCGTCTCGCGTACTCATCACTGCGCACGAGTAGTCTATCGGACATGTGTCTCACCTCAATTAAAGGGGCCGGCATTTATACCCGTCTTTGCGCCGCAGCTTGGCGGCCGCCGCTTCCGCCTTGTCAGCAAGCGCTACGCCATACGCCTGCCCAAGGGCAGCAAACCGAAATGGCCCGGCCATTTCCTCCAGATCGACGCCGTCTAGCCGTGTGTTGTCCGCTTCCTCCACTCCGTTCGTCAGCTCAGG
>NZ_SRUZ01000009.1 GCF_004791165.1 Mesorhizobium sp. M8A.F.Ca.ET.218.01.1.1
CAGCCATGATGACCGCGGCGTGTGATAGGCCCTTGTGGGCAGCCGGCATCTTTCCTTGCGAAACAGTCTGCCAAGAGTGCGCAGGCGTCCCCATTGCATGGGTCGTGCTCCGGAGCTCGACTGTGGGAACAACCCAGCTGACGTTCCCGACATCCGTTGATCCGGCAATAGAAGGATCGGTCGAGCGCGGCGCGACGAGCTCGGTAGCAAGAGCGGAGGTCTTTAAGGTTTGAAGGTTCAAATACTTGACGGTTTCCTCAACGCTGCCGCCAGGGAACGTCTCTTGGAGCTCTTTTGCGAAGGCCTGATCGGCCTCGTCGAACCTGGGAGCACCATACTCCTGCAGGCAGCGAAACATGAGGTTCTCCAGCGTCTCGTTGCCCAATAGATTGGCCTCACCCGTCACGATGCGCCATTTAACGGTGGTTTCCGTCATCATGGAGGCGCCTTCAGCGACTTTGAAGACGCGCTCGACAAGACCGCGAAGTTCCTTCGTGTCGCTGCCTCGTACGACGTAGCGAACAGCCGCGTTGGCCTGGACGACGTTCGGCGCGTGCCCGCCCGTATCGGTGATGGCATAGTGGATGCGTGCCCGGCTTGGGATGTGCTCGCGCAGGTAGTTGATGCCCACATTCATCAGTTCGACCGCGTCCAGCGCGCTTCGGCCGAGATGCGGACAAACGGCTGCATGCGCGCTCCTGCCCTTGAATTCGAAGACGATTTCATTGCAGGCAAGCGAAACGGGGTTCGGGATGCCACAGTAAGAGGCCGGGTGCCAGGTTATGGCCGCGTCGACATCATCAAAGGCGCCACTGCGCACCAGAAATGCTTTGCCCGACCCGCCTTCTTCAGCCGGACAACCATAATAGCGAACCCGACCCTGTACGCCCGACGACGAAAGATAATTCTTCACCGCTACCGCTGCGAGGAGGGACGCCGCGCCAAGCAGATTGTGGCCACATCCATGACCTGCCCCAGGATTGGCATTCTCGTTTGGCGAGAGCGATCCCGCCGCCTGCTCCAAGCCAGGAAGCGCGTCGAATTCGCCCAATATCGCAATAGTCGGTCCGCCGCTTCCGGCCTCGCCCATGACGGCCGTGGGCAAACCTCCTATACCTGTTGAGACGGTAAATCCCTCACGACGAAGAGCGTCTTCATGGAGCTTCGATGACTTGAACTCCTTGTAGTTCAGCTCAGGGGTCTCCCAAACCCTGTCGCTCAGTTCCCAGTACGCCTTCTGTCGATCCTCGACCAGCTGATGAGCGATGTTGACGCTTGTGGGCATGGAGCCTCCTCGTTTTCTTCTGGTGTTCTTAGTCGCTGGGGAACAAGACGCACCGCTCGCAGTCGGGCGCGATCTTGATTCTGTCACCGTGTTTGAAGCCGTGCGATATACTTGACTTCAGTTTGAGTTCGCCCTGCTGAGAGGAAAGCAACATGGCGACTGAATCCCCCTGGAACGCAACCTCTTCGACAGTCGCGGCCAAACCCGGCCCCTCCCCGCAGACGTGAAAATACTCGGGTCGGACGGCCAGCTTCGCAGAGTTTGCGCCGTTGAGACCCAAATGCCTGACGGTGCGGTTTTCTTCGATTCCCGTTATCTTGATAGTCGCCAGATCCCCCGCCACAGTCACCACTTCGACATCGAGGAAATTGCTTTCGCCAATGAAGTCGGCAACGAATGGTGAGTTCGGGTGACAATAAAGCTCGGTCGGCGTGCCGATTTGGAGAAGCCGGCCCTCGGCCATGACGGCAACGCGGTCTGCCATGGAAAGAGCCTCTTCCTGATCGTGCGTAACAAGGATGATTGTCGTTCCCAGGGATCGATGAAGCTTTTTCAGCTCCATCTGCAACTGCTGGCGCAGTTTTCGATCCAAAGCCCCGAGCGGTTCGTCCATCAACAAAACAGGTGGATGAAACACCAGCGCGCGGGCCAAAGCCACGCGCTGCTGTTGACCGCCCGAAAGCTCGGCTGGAAAGCGATGGGCCAGGGTTTCGAGACTGACCATCTCCAAGGCTTGCGTCACTTCCTTCGCAACCTCGGCGGATGCGATCCTTCGACGGCGCAGCGGATAGGCCACGTTCTCCCACACAGTCATATGGGGAAAAAGGGCGTAGCGCTGGAAGACGATGCCGACGTTCCTCAAATGCGGCGCCTTTTGAGTTACGACTTCATCGTTGATGATGACGTCGCCGCTGGTCGGAATGTTGAAGCCGCCGATGGCCATCAACATCGTTGATTTTCCCGACCCGCTCGGACCGAGCAATGCCAGAAACTCGCCCGCTTCGACATCAATCGAAACATCATGAAGAGCCGTGAACCTTCCATATTTCATGAATAGGTTCTTTGCAGTGACCGGGGCCCCTCTTGGTTGCACGTTCCACCTCTCAATCGGATTGGTTTGACGGCTTCGGCCAGCAACGACCTGTGCCGCGCAAATAAGGTCAGCTCGCCGCTTCAAATAGCTTGCGATCGGATTTCGTGAGCCGCTCTATGCCGTTGGCGCGCACCACCAGCGACTCGCTGAAAGCAAGCCCTTCGGCCGAAAGATACATATGCAGCGCCATGCCCTCTTTGATTTCCCAGTCGGCGCCGGGCGTGAAGCTATGGAAAAACTCGCTTCCGATCTGTGTCGATGCCGGGAAGCAACCGAGTGTGTAGCCAGTGACATTGTCGTAGCTTGGGCGAAGACCCTGCTCCATCACCGCGTCGCGAGCCAAGGCATCGATCTGGCGGGCGCTTGCACCCGGTTTGATCGCAGCCATTTGACGATCCTGGATGTCGACGAGAGCCCTGGCAACCGTCTGCTGTCGCGCCGTTGGCTTGCCAACAATGATTGATCGCATGATGCGCGAGCTATAGCTGCTGACCTTTGGGCAAAGCTCAATGTGGACGATCATGTCCTTTTCTATCGGACCCGACTGCTCGTGCGAATGCAATGCATCCCAGCTGACGCCGGTTGTTATGATGCCTAACGCACCACGGTCGCCTCCCATTGCAAGGAAGCTATCGCTTGCTGCTCTGACCAGTTCGCGCTGGAATCCGCCAATGCGAACCACGTCAACCAGTTCGAGCATAGTGACGTCGCAGATCTCGGCAGCTTTTCGGAGATAGTTGATTTCCGCTTCCGACTTGATCGTTCTCACCGCCCAGAATGCGCCGCCGAAGTCCTTGAAGGCCGCCAATGGCAGAAGCGCTTTGAGGGCGCTGTAGCGCGAGACTGACATGGATTGGGACGCAAACTCGATGCCGATCGCCTTGTTGGACAAACCGCGCTTTTCGAGTTCACCGACGAGAACCTGATGCGGATCATCCCAATCCCTGAAGCCGACAATCGTATCCAGCCACGTCGTTTCCTCGCAAGGAGGTACGTCGAGACTGCGAATGATCAGGAACGGATCGTGCGCCGGCGTCACCACGCAGCAACGCCACATCGTCTCACCGACCGAAAAGCCGGTCAGCCAAGCCATGGTCTCGACTTGATCGATGACGGCAACGTCAACGCCAATCCGTGTCATCTCATTTCGCACAGCATCCAGCCGAGCTCGGAACTCGCTTTCAGAAAATGCCAGATGGGACCGTTTCATCTCTTACTCCTATGGATGGTTTTTCTAAGCAGGGCAGGAATGGTGAGGTAACCGACATAGGCGAGAGCCATCATGCCGAAGACGAGCGTGGCGACCACAGCCACCTGCGGACTGATCTCGTTCTTGATGTCATCCCACATGCGGACCGAGAGCGGCACGGCATCCGGCCCGCCAAGGTAAAGACCGAAGACGACATCGTCGAAGCACATCACAAAGGTGAAGAAAGCAGCACTGGCGATAGAAGGAAGGAGAAGCGGCAGCGTTATGGTCTGGAAGGCTGCAAGCGGTGTCGCTCCCAGATTGGCAGCGGCCATCTCCAGGCTGTCATCGAGCTGGTGGATGCCGGCAACCAGAACGATCACCGCATAGGGAAGACCGATGATTGTATATGCGACGATGAACCCCGCCTTCGTGCCGACGAGACCAGATTGCGCAAAGAGCAGGTAGAGTGCGAGCGCCGTGACGACCTGCGGTAGAACGATCGGCGCGATCAAGAACAGGTACGACGTTTCGCGTCCAATCATTTTCCTGCGGACCATGGCCATGGCTGCGGGGATGCTCAGCGCTATGGAAACCACGACGGCAGCACCGCATGTCACCAAGCTGAAGCGCGCGGCCTCAAGCCATTGGCTGTTTTCGAAGAATGTCTTGAACCAGCGCAATGAGAGGGAAGGCGGCGGGAATGAAATGTATGACGAACCGCTGAAGGCCAGGGGAATGACCACGAGAAGCGGAAGAACCAAGCACGCCAGGACAAAGATGGACACCGTCCAACGCAACGGCCTGAGGAGGTGTGAAAGCGTAGCACCCAGGTGATCCAGGGCAGGACCAAGACGCCGATTGCCGGCATCTCGCAGGCGGGCCTTGTAGCGGGCGACATTCCTGCGCCCGGCGGGCAGCCGGTCGAATTGATGCTCATTGTGGAAGGTCAACCATTTTCGGAAGACGATCATAAGCACCACCGTGACGGCAAACAGAATGGCAGCTTGCGTCGAGGCGCCGGCAAAGTCGGCCAGATTGCTCAGGCGAACGGTTATGGCTTGGGCCAGGAGATAGTTGCTGGTTCCGCCGAGCAGGGCTGGCGTCGTGTAAAATCCCAGGGTGGACAAAAACACCAGCGAGCAGCCGCTGATGATGCCCACCCGTGTCAGGGGCAAATATACGTTCCAGATGGCACTCAGGCGATTGCTGCCGAGGTTGGAGGCTGCATCCAACAAAGTGTGGTCAAAGCGCTTCATCGAGGCATAGATTGGAAAGACCATCAGCGGCAATTGCACCTGGACGGTGCCGATGTATGCCCCCAGCATGTTGAACACGAGTTGCATGGGCTTATCGATGAGTCCCGCCGAAAGGAGGGCTTTGTTGATCAAGCCGTTTGGCGCCAGGATGATGATCCAGCCATAGGTCCTTACCAGCACGCTGGTGATGTACGGTATCGCAACCATCAACAAGAAGATCGCCGCAACCGGCCCTTTTAGCTGCGCCAGCGTGTGCGCGAGGGGATAAGCCAGTGCAAGGCAGATGGCAGTTACGGCAAGCGACAGAACGATCGTTCTGCCAAAGATTGTCAGAAACGCTGAATTGCGGAACGTCTGCACATAGCCGGACACATCCCACTGGCCGTCCACGAAAACTGTGTCGGCAAGGACTTTGGCGATTGGATATACAAAAAATATGATCAGAAAGCACAATGCTGGGGCCAAAGCTAAGATGGTCACAGCATTGTGCCTCTTGACCGGCGATGCGGTCAGGATTCCCAACGAAATCTCCTATCGCTACCGTGTGCCGGAGATCCACGCTTCCCACTGCGCAACAGCATATCGAACATTAGGCACGCCGTCGGTCGACTGTCCCCAATAAACGTAATCCTGCGGGATCAACTGGCCCTTCAAGCTCGGCTGGGTCGGCAGCTTGGCAACCAGTTCCGGGGCGATCATGGAGAAGGCACGGCTGTTCGGCGGAGAATAGAGGATGTGCTTGACAAATTCTGCTTGTCGGTCCGCGCGCCCGGCAAATGCGAGAAACTTCATCGCATTCTCCTGGTTCTTGCTGCCCTTGAGAGCAACCCAGTAGTCCGTTTGCAATAAGCCCTGATTCCACATGAATGACAGCTTTACGCCCTCATCAATCGCACTGCTTATGCGGCCGTTCCAGGCACTTCCGGCAACAACCTGCTTGTCCACAAGCAGCTGCCCGGTCTCCGCACCGCTCTCCCACCACTTCAGGATGTCCGGTTTGATCCGGTCCAGGCTCTTGAAGGCTCTATTCCAATCCAGTGGATAGAGCTTTGACGGATCGACGCCATCTGCGAGCAAGGCAGCCTCGAAAGTGCCAACTCCAGCCTGCTGGACCCCGGTTCCCAAGGTCCGCAGTCCCGGAAACTTTTTTGTGTCCCAGAAATCCGACCAGTTGTTTGGGCCACCCTTCGGAAAGGCATCCGTGGAATAGGCCCCTATCAACGCGTATATGATGTGTGGGCACGCGAACTTCTGAGTGGATACGGTGTCGAAGCCCGCCAGGTCTTCCTTTTCGAAGAAGGAATAGTCGATGGGAAGAAGGAGGTCATCTGCGACAAAGCTCGGGACGTCCGCGCCGGCGATGACGGTGATATCATACCGCGGGATACCTGCCTTGACGCTTGCGCGGATCGCGGCCATTTCAGATCGGGGGCTGCGGATCAGACGAATTCCAGTTTCTTTCTCGAATGGGTCGAAGAAAGCGATTTTTTGTGCTGCTCCCCAGGTGCCCCCGCCGTCATAAACGACAAGTTCTCCTGTACCAGTCAGCGACTTGGCTATCGCCGGGGCTGAAAGCTTCAGCCCGGCGACACCGATCGCCGCCAACGAAAGGCTATGTTTGAGGAT
The DNA here is from genome assembly GCF_004791165.1 of Mesorhizobium sp. M8A.F.Ca.ET.218.01.1.1. GTDB lineage: Bacteria > Pseudomonadota > Alphaproteobacteria > Rhizobiales > Rhizobiaceae > Mesorhizobium. The sequence continues at coordinate 6,453 of NZ_SRUZ01000009.1, forward strand.
GGATCGTCTCGACAAAGTATTCTTCATTTTTTCATTCCCCTTTGTTGTCGATTAGAGATGTTGATGTTGTCAGTGTCTTCACGCGATTGAAGCGCTGTCCTCCTTTCCCTTGCCGTCTGCCAGAAGCCGATCGCGAACGCGCTCGAGCTCCTGGCAGGCATTTTCAAGCTCGCTCACCTCAAATCCATCGGCGTATGCAAAGCCTGCATCACGAAGGCAGGTCGCCAAACGCCCATGAAAGCGGACCGTCGATTTGTCGACCGTGAGGCCTGATTCAAGCTCATGATTACGGTTCCAAGTCACAGCCTCATCAGCATCAAGGCGCTCTGGCAGGTTGAGAGAAAGATTGCCGCGTTCGTCGAGCTCGACAGGATAGCCACCTGGTAGGCCATTGGGTCCCGGGACATGGCCGACCCAGGCTTGAGAGCTCGCCAAGGCCTGGATCAGGGTCACTCCGCTCGCCCCTGATACTTCAATGGCCGGCTCTCTCGTCAGCCGAACATCGGGGAAGGTGGCAAATACGTCAGCAATCTCATCGTTGGCGACGAATACCCGTGGTGGATTAGCGCCGATCCGACGATCGGGAGACTCGCGCCAAGGTCCGAGAGATTGATAGTGGGCAAGGACCTTCAGAGGTCCCGCACCCAGGGAGCGCCGCGACTTTGCTCCTTCAAAGATATTTGAGAGAATTGCGACATTGCCGGTTCCGCACAGCACTTTATGCCCCATCGCCACGATCATTTCGTTGACGACATCTGGAAAGCAGCAATTGATGAAATGCGTTCGCGGCGACACGGACGAAATCGCTGCCGCCATTCTGCTCGATATCAAGGCTTGAAGAACCGCAGTCGCCGACAAACCGCCTTCTGCCACCAATCGGCCCCAGCCTTCCCGACTGCTCGAAATGACGCTCGAGGTCTGAATCGAAGCGGCCTGCACGACGATCCTTGGTTGGAAGCTCGAAATCAGGTCTGAGCAGGCCTGCGGCGCGCGCAAGTCAATCTCATGGGTCGAAATCGTCGTCGGGGTGCCGAACATCTTTGCCCGGGCATTGGCAGCCGTGCGAAGCCAAATCAGGCGTTCCTGATTTCGACCGGCAATCATGACGTTGATCGGGACGCGCGCCGTAGCCGCCAGGTCAAGGACGATGCGACCTGCAAACATGCCAGTACCGGTGATCAGGAGATCAACCTTCATTTTGAAACCGGTGGCTGATACAAGCACTATCCCAGCGTTCGTGAGACGCCTCGACGAGGCGAGATTTTTGCACACGTTGGCTGGGCGTTTTCGGAAATTCGGAGACAACAGAAATGTAACGTGGCCGCTGGAACGGTGCGAGCCTGGGCAACAACCAGGTGTAAAGCTGCCCGGGATCGATAGTCGCATCCAGGCGGGGGCGAACGAAAAGGTGAATGTCGGACTCGCCGATTTCAGCCGGCACGCCTGCCATGGCACTTTCCTCAACATCGACGTGTTGATTGGCGACGGATTCGACCTCGAAGGCGGAAACGTTCTCCCCACGACACCGCACACTGTCGCTCATGCGACCGTGAAACATCAGCATACCCGACGGGTCCCAGGATCCCAGGTCGCCGGTGTGAAACCCGTCCGGTCGCAGTGCCTCCTTGGTGGCCGCCTCGTTGTTGTAGTAGCCAGGAAAAATCGCGCCGGCCAGATTGGTCGTCACAATGATTTCACCCTTGTCATTGGACGAGAACGGGATGACGAGCCCATCTTGATTCTTGAGAAACACCTCAAACCAGGGCAGAGGACGTCCAACTGATCCGACCAAGCGCTCGGCGTTGAAGGTTGTTAAACTGGACGACTCCGTCATTCCGTAACATTCGCGAATTTCCAGTCCGAAGCGCTTTTCAAAAAGCCGCCAGGCATCGATCGCGCAGCCGCCGCCCCAAGCAATGCGCACGTTGTGGTCGCGATCGAAGCGGGTTTCGTTCTGTCGAAGAAGAATCTGGATGATACCGCCAAGATGATGAATATGCGTGCAGCCGGCTTCACTGACTTCCTGCCAGAAACGAGACGCACTGAAGCGATTTCGCAACGTCAATACGACCTGCGAGAACAAAGGCACAAAGAGCACTTGCGCACCGCCAATATGATGAAAGGGCTCCCAGACGTAAAAGTTGTCGCCCTCTCGCGCATCAGCGCATCTGATCACGGCTTTGGCCGCCAGTTCGAGCATGGTATGAGTGACCATCACCGCTTTGGCGGGGCCCGTCGTGCCAGATGTGAACATCAGCGCGGCACAGTCTTGCGGAGCAGGTTCCAGCCGATCGCGACCGTCGAGCGCCGTCAGGGTGTCGGGAAGGTTGATAACCCCAAGAGCTGGTCGGAACTCACAGGATGCGAGCGTTTCAAGCAGATCGACATCGCAGATCGCCAGGGTCGGCTTTACAAGCGTTACAGCGTGATCGAGCGCTGGGCCGATCAACAGTGGATTCATCGGAACCCATACGAGACCCTGCTGCAAGATCGCATAAATCAGCGCGAGTGTCGTCCGGCTGTTTCGCATCATAACCAGGACACGATCGCCCGGTCGAAGGCCAATCTCATCCAGGTAATCTGCCAATGCATCGACATTGCTGGCAAGCTGGCCGAAAGAAACTGACCCATCGGCATCACACGCAAAGATCCGATCCGGCGCTTCCTTTGCCAGTTGCTTGAATGACGCCACTAGACCGCTGACCATCACAGGACCATGCGCTTCGAGCGGTTGACCGGAAGTGATGCCTGGAAGGTCGGGGGCAGCTTGCATGAGAGCTTACGCCTTCTTCCGCCGCAGGAGGAACTGCTCCATCATCGCTTGTGGCTCACCCGTCGCGTAGGCTTCCGTCTGGATACGAACACCCGCCGTCATGGCGTCCTCAAACCCTTGCTGGGTGACTTCCGCAATTCGCTGCCTGTTCAAACGCATGGCGTGGGGCGGCTGGTTCGCGAGTTCCTCGGCAAGGGCAAGCGCAACGGCTTGCACCTCATCTTCGGGCACGATCCTGCTGATGAGCCCGAAGGTGAAGGCCTCCTGCGCACTCAACATCCGGCCGGTAAGCGTCAGGTCCACGGTCCGAGCCAGGCCAATTAACTCCCGCATGATCCAGTTGCCGGTTACCGTTGGAATGCCTGACTTGATTTCAGGCTGCCCCATCATCACGCCAGGATGCGCAATTCGGAAATCGCACAGGAGCGCGACCTGAAATGCGGAGCCGGCAGCGACCCCATTGACTGCGGCCACAACCGGCTTCGTGCCAAGTCGAAAGCATTGGTAGAGATCCAACCATTCCTGCATCCAGCCAGCTGCGTCGGACGCTTGAAAGAGCTTGCTTTCCGAAAGATCCTGACCCGCACCGAATGCGCGGCTTCCCGCCCCCGTGAGAACCAAAGCTCGGACACTTTGATCTTGCTCTGCGAGCGCCAGCTCATCAGCCAGCATCCGTCGCATCGTTGAGTTCCAGGCATTCAGCTTTTCCGGCCTGTTCAAAATAAGCCGGCGCACGCGACCGATCGTTTCAGGAACAATCATCTTGTCCATATTCACCATCGCATTGTAATAGTTGTTATTGTTTATCGCATGTGGTCTATTGTATGTCAACGACCCATTGCGCAATGCCACGCGGGGCGCCAGAAGAAGGCGGTTCGTTCAGGAGAAAACGATTGGCTACGACCCCTACAAAGACACCCAAAGCAGATCCGCTGATGGTGCAGTCCGTCGCGAAGGCTTTTAAGGTGTTGCAAGCGTTTGACGCGCAGCACCCGGCAATGACGCTTTCGGAAATCGCACAGCAGGCTGATTTGGATCTAAGTGCAGCGCAACGCTTTGCGCACACCCTTCAACAACTTGGGTATCTGCTGAAGCATCCCGGTACGCGGCAGTTCTCGCTGTCGCTGAAGTCGCTCGACCTTGCCTATCACTACCGGCTGTCATCGCAGCTCGTAAATCGTGCCATGCCTGTCCTGCACCACGTCAGCAAGGAAACCGAGGAGACGGTCAATTTGACTGTGCTCGATGGCACTGAAGTCGTCTATCTCGAGCGCATTCAAAGTCGGCATGTCCTGGCAACCAATGTCACCACGGGAACCCGGCTGCCGGCTTATTGTTTGTCTCCAGGACGGGCGATCTTGTCGCGGCTGCCGAACGACATCGCTTGTTCGGTGATCGCTGCGTCTGATCTTGTCAAACACACCTCGCATACCGAAACAGATCCAGATCGATTGATCGATCTCATTGAAGCCGCTCGCCAGCAAGGGTACGCAGCATGCTTCGAAGAGCTTTACCACGGTGATGCATCAATCGCTGCTCCAATACTTGGTCCAGATTCGCAGGCCATTGGCGCCATAAGTATTGCGACCACGCTGTCGCGTTTTTCCCGGGAGGAGGTCGTCGAGCGGTACGCGAAGCTTATCATTTCAGCAGCCCGTTCCGTCTCTGCTTATTAGTGCGATGCTGTCGCGACATTGAGCAACGCTGGTTGCGGCAGCCAGCGGCAAAACTGACCATTGGAGTGCAATTTCCCATGTCGGGACAATCCTTCGGCCAATTTCGGCCTACCCATGCAACCAGATCTGCAGTCACCATCTTGTTCAACGGGCTAGAGACGCCTGCCTGCACTGGCGAAACGGTGATCGCCGCAGTCCTGCGATCTCACGGCTATCTGGGCTTCTCGGAATTCGACGGCACGCCCCGCGCGGGCTTTTGCCTGATGGGCGCCTGCCAGGACTGTTCCTTATGGCTTGCAGACGGTCGACGCATCCGTGCGTGCATGACGACGGTTGAGTCAGGCATGACTGTCGCAAGTCGCCCTCCCCTTCGACATGAACAATGAAAATCGACGTCAACCATCTTCCCCCAGTAATCGTCGGCGCCGGCCCCGCCGGCCTGGCTGCCGCTGGCACGTTCCTGCAAGCAGGGGTCGCTCCACTGATCCTGGACGAAGCAGATGCAGCCGGCGGTCAAGGGACGCGGCGCTTGGGGCCCCTTGCGGAACCTCGAATGAACGCTTTGTTCGGCACGCGCTATGCGGCCCGCGTGAGAGATCGTGAGACCGTCGAGGACGCCATCCTCGCGCAGAGCAACTATCGACCGCTAACGACGATCTGGGGCGTCTATGATAAGAGGCTCGAAGTCTTCGCCGGCGACAGATTATCCAACATACCCTTTCAACATCTCCTGCTTTGCACCGGCGCAACAGATCGCATTCTGCCGGTTGCGGGTTGGACGCTGCCAGGCGTTTATACACTGGGGGGCGCGCAGGTTGCGCTCAAGAAACATGGAACCTTCATTGGCAGGAAGATCGTCTTTGCCGGAAGTTCGCCGCTTCTTTATCTTGCAGCAGCTCAGTACCTGCGCCTTGGAGCCCGCGATCTGGTCATAGTCGATTCAACGTCGCTCTTTGAGAAGATAAAGGCCGCGCCGGCCATGGCCCGTTGGAGTGCCGGAACACTCTTCGAAGGCCTGCGCCTGCTTCAGGAGTTGCAACGCGCTGGCGTGCGAATAATATTCGGTGCGGACCTTCTCGAAATTCAGGGGTCGACAAAGGTCGAACACATCACGTTTCGGCGGCGCGGGCATCCGGTAGAGACGGTCGCGTGCGACGCAGTGGCCATTGGCCACGGTCTGAGACCGGAGACGCAGCTTGCCGAGCTTGCTGGCGCTCAGTTCGAGTTTGACGCCGAACACGGCCAATGGTTTCCGGCCACCGACATGGACGGACGCGCGTCTGAGGACCTGTGGGTTGCTGGCGATGCGGCCAGGACGGTTGGTGCGATTGGCGCCAAGGTGAGCGGCGCGTTAGCAGCTTTATCGGTCCTGCGGGAAATGGGGATCACGCTGCTACCGGAGAACCGGGTTAAGTCGATGCGGGGGCAGCTCAGAAGGTGGCGAAAGTTTCAGCATGCCATGGCGCGTGCCTTTATCCCTCCCGTTGCGGCAGCCGCCGAGGCGCCAGACACGATGATACTGTGCCGATGTGAGAGAGTAATCGCTGCAGAGATCCGCCAGGCTGTCGCTCAGGCGGCGGGGCCGGCTGAAATCAACCGCGTCAAGGCAATCACCCGGTGTGGAATGGGGCGGTGCCAGGGGAGATATTGCGGCTTTGCCTTGCAAAGCCTCCTATCGTCACTCACCAACAAGGGTGCAGGTAATGTCGGGCGGTTGCGCGCCCAAGCCCCGGTCCGGCCGATTCCGTTGGTCGCAGCCGACAGCGGGTCAAATGATGGAAAAATTTGATGTCATCGTCATCGGCGCAGGATTGTTTGGCACCTTTACCGCCTTCTTCCTAAGACGGCGGGGCCTCAACGTCGCGGTTGTCGATCGCGGCTTTGTGGGTGCACAGTCCAGTGGCGCAAACTTCGGAAACCTTCGGCTTCAAGGACGCGCAGCGCTACAGTATCCACTCTCACTGCAAGCTCAACTGTTTTGGGAACGGTTTGACGCCGAGATCGGCGAAACCTGCGAGTACGATCAAACAGGGCATCTTTACCTTGCCCGAACGCAGAAAGGACTTGAAAAGCTTCTCGGCTACGCAGAAGCGTCCAGATGCAACGGCCTGAGTGTCGAGATCATCGACCGGGCTGATCTCAAGCGTCGATTCCCGTTCCTTTCACCCGATGTTGCGGCAGCCAGCTATTCAGCGCGATGCGCCGTCGCAAACCCCAGATTATCGACCCCTGCCGTGGCCAGAGCTTTTCTGCGCAACGGGGGTCAGCTTTTCGAAGGCCAACAGGTGTCTGAGTTCGTCCCCAATGGCGGAAGCTTTTCGCTGCGGACCACCGAGGGTCGTCGCTTTACAGCGACGAAGGTCGTGAATGCCGGCGGCGGTTGGGCCGGTTCTCTAGCCAAGACGTTTGGCGAAGAAGTCCCGATGTTTTCAGCCGGCCCGCCGCAGTTTGTCACGGAACCACTGCCCTACATGCTTCGTCCGATTGTCCAGGCTGTCGAAGGCGACGTTATCGTCCGACAAATCGCCCGAGGAAACATCATTTTCGCGGGCTACCCTCGGACACGCTCGCAGGCCGACGGGGAACATACATATGTCCCGCCGCAAAAGATTGTGCAGGGGATGGCATCTCTGGCATCCGTCGTACCGAGTTTCGCGAATGCAGAGGTAATCCGAGCTTGGTCCGGTGTTGAAGGCTATCTCCCTGACATGCTGCCAGTGGTCGGTCCCAGTCAAGCAGTGCCCGGTCTGTTTCACGCATTCGGTGGCAGCGGCGGTGGCTTTCAAATTGCACCAGCGGTGGGAGACTGCCTGGCTGCCGTGGTCGCGGATGAACAACCAGCATGCGATCTACATCCCTATCGCATTGACCGGTTCAATGTCCAATTGGAGACAAGTGAAAAGATCACCACGGAATTCGACTAGGGGATCAGAACGCCTGGCGCGAGCGCAACAACATCGGAGATGGTTTTGGGCGAGCTACTGAGCAAGGCGGAGCAATTGCCGCGTTGCGCCTGAAAACTTACCCGCCTTCGAGTCGCGGGTTATCATCGTCAGCGGCACGAGAGTGACCAGCATTCACCGCCCGAATGCGCACGAGCGATACTGGACACAATGACTTATTCGTTCTGCGTCCACATCTGGCGGCCGCCGAGCTTTGCCTCATCGCTGGTCATGAGTTCCTTCAGAAACCGGCTCACCACGCGAATTCGGGAAAGATTTGCCAGATCCTGATGTACGGAAAGCCAAACATCCCTGTACCCCTGAAGGGCCGGCAAGACGTTGACCAGACCCGTGTTGACGCACAGAGCGAATTCTGGAAGCGCGACGATCCCCGCTCCGCTCGATGCCGCAAACATTTGGGCAATCATGCTGTTGGAGGCGAAGGCGAGATTTGGGCTGGGGATAAAATCTTCGAGCCAGCGGACCGCTTCGAGTTGAACCAGTTCCTCGATGTAGCCGACAAAACGATGTCTTTGGAGATCCTCTTTGCCTTCGGGAATTCCGTATTTCTCAAGATAGGACGGAGAAGCGTAAAGCCGTGTGGCGAAGCGGCCGATGCACTCGCCAACGAGGACCTTTCCCTGAGGTTTGAAAAAACTCAGGAAGAGGTCCGCTTCGCGGCGGGCAACGCGCACTGTTTGGGGTGACGTGACCAACTCCAGAAGCAGATCGGGGTATTTTGACGTAAGACGTGTTAACTGCGACGCGAGGTAGAGCGAGGCAATCCCTTCCATTGTTGCCAGTCTCACGGTTCCGCTGACCTCGCTCTGGCTGCTCATGTCCGAGCGCAGACTGTTGACGCCGAGCTCTATTTCCTCTGCCCTTCGAAGGACCGTCATGCCCACGGTCGTCAGGACGAGACCGTCCCTCGTTCGTTCGAAAAGCCCTGCCCCGACCGCATATTCCAACCTGCTGAGACGGCGTGAAACTGTCGAGTGACTGACGCCAAGGATGCGGGACGCGCCTGTGATGCTCTTGCTCCGTACCGCCCGGAGGAACAGCTTCAGATCATCCCAGTCCAAATGATCAAGCGGTGTAGTCATGTGCCTGTCGTCTATTTTTGCACACCATAGGGCGACAAGTCGCATTAGCCGAGCAAAAATCTTCTGACTAGAGTTGCAGCTTCCCTCTGCCGGCATACGCGAGAGCTCGCGAGGCCCGGCTCATATGCCTCTTATGCAGGCTGTTGCTGATGGAGCGTTTCGTAGGGCACAGGACAGGGTGGCGTTTCGCCGGAGCGCAGGCATAGGCTGGACAAAACTCTCGACGGCGGCGAGCGTCGCCAAGACCAGTTTGCAACCAACTCGTCTCGCTGATCGACTGCCTCACGAGAGCCGGAAATCGCGTGCCGTTCCGTGGCCGGTTTCAGGACCACGATGGGCGCTGGGCGGCATCGAAGGCCGCGGGATAGATCTGAATCTGAGAGCCGTGGAGCAGCTTTGCCGCACACGCTTTGGCTCCGAAGCGCCAGGCAGTCATTCTTCAGTAGCGAACGACCGACTAGGCAGCGATGTCAGCGACTGCCTCCAGGAAACTATCGATTTCCGCCTCGGTATTGTAATAGTGCGGAGACGCGCGCACCACGGGCGGGAGGCCTCGCGTGAAAGCATCAATAAGTGTACTCGAAGGCGGCGATACCGATACGTTGATGCCCTTGTTTGTCAAGTGCGCCATGACGTCCTGTGAGCGGCGGTCGGCGACCGTGAACGAGATTATAGAGGCGAATTGGGTCCCGAGATCATGTACGGACACTGACTTCGTATCGTTTAGCCCTTCGCGCAGTCTCGACGAGAGGCGCCTGCAACGTTCCTCGATCTTGTCCAGTCCGATCTCAAGGGCGTAATCCACTGCTGCCCGCAGGCCAACGCGAACGGAGTAGTTTTTCTCCCAAGTTTCAAAACGTCTGGCATCGGCTCGAAGCTCGTAGCGATCCGGTGCGATCCAATGAGCGCCATAAAGGTCGATCATTGCCGGCTCGATCGTCTCCAGCAATGACTGACGGATATAGAGAAAACCGGTTCCTCGCGGTGCGCGCAGGAATTTTCTTCCGGTAGCTGTCAGCATATCACAGCCCAGCGCAGCAACGTCGATGGGCAATTGGCCGGCGGCTTGGCAAGCATCAAGCAGGTAAAGGATGCCGTTGTGGCGCGCTATGCGACCGACCGCTGCTGCTGGATTGATCAGCCCACCATTAGTAGGAATCCAGGTGATCGCAATCAATCGGACGCGATCGTCCAGCATCGCCTCCAACGCGTGGGGATCGAGCACGCCTGATGCATCATTGGGAATGACTTCCACCCTGGCGCCGGTACGCTTGGCAACTTGGAGAAATGCTACATAGTTGGCCGCAAACTCGGCGCTTGCCGTCAGGATTCTGTCCCCAGGCTTAAACGAGAGCGAATAGAAAGCGCGCTGCCAGGCAATCGTGGCGTTCTCAGCTATCGCTATCTCGTCGCGGCTGCAGTTCACAAGGGCGGCCACACTATCATATGTTGCCTCCAGAGCAGCGTTGGCCTCGGCGGCAGCCTCGTAGCCGCCAATCTCACCCTCCCGCCTGACGTAGCGGGTGACAGCCTCAATGACTGGGCTCGGCATCAAGGAGGCACCTGCGTTGTTGAGATGGTTTCTGTTCTGCGTTCCGGGGGTGTCGGCACGGAGGCGGTGAATGTCCAGTGCATCGGTAGCATCACGGTTGACGTGCGACATGGACATCGTGACCCCTAATGTTGTGCCCTTCGCGACTATTGGCTGAAAAGGCACGCGCGTGGAATTCACCGTTTTTGCAGACGGCCGTGCAAATTTCGCCGTCTAAGGATCTACTGCGAGCCGCATCGCAGAAGCCTGCATAGCCGCGGGGTCCTTGTCATTCCAGACGCCGCAGCCCTCCGGGAATTGGGAGCAGCCAGTTCCCGGCTGCGCGACGACGGTTCGCTAGAAACCCCGTTCATTTTTGCACGGCACAGTGCACTCTGTTGGGCTTGGCGCTCAAAGTTGTTCTGCTATCGTCGGCCGATCAAAAGCGCTGACGTACCAAGACACCTTAGGCAAACTTGCTGCGGTGTGTCGCGTCGGCGCTTCATCGTTCAAACTTATCCGGGGGAAGCGTAGCATGTCTCGTCAAACAGTGAATGCCTCGAACGCTGCCGCAGTCGGACCGTACTCCCACGCAACGTGGGCTGGCGATTTACTGTTCTGCTCCGGGCAAACGCCGCTCGACTCAAAATCCGGCAGGCTGGTTGAGGGAAATATCGCCGACCAGACGCGTCAGTGTTTCGCCAATCTATTCCAGGTTCTCGAAGCGGCAGGGTTGAGTCCTGACGATGTGGTATCGGTCAATGTCTATCTCACTGATATGAGCGACTTTGGCCAGATGAACCAGATCTACGCTGAGCAATTTTCAGCACCTTACCCTTCGCGCACCACCATCGGGTGCGCCAGCCTCCCCTTAGGAGCGCGCATTGAAATTGGGCTGACGGCAAAACGGCGGTCGTAGGTGTTTGCTGCCCATGGTAATTACAGGCTAGGGCAGGTCTGAACATTGGAGGTGTCGATGGGTCACGTGAACTTCAAGGCTTCGATCTCGCCCTGAACTGGACGCGGCGAAAGCGCATCTGTTACATGACGCTGACGGATCAGGATCTCCCATGAGACGCCCGGGCATGCACATGGCCAGGAACGGCTTCTCGTTTCAAGGACCCGCCGAAGGCGTTCATGCGCTAGGCTCGTGGATTACGCCCGCAGACGATCTGTTTCTGGTCACCCATATGGGATTCCTGCAGATCGACCCCGAGCAATGGTATTTGAATATAAACGGTCTTGTCGAGAATCCGATGACGTTGCGTCTGGCGGATCTTCAGGCAATGCCGCAGCGTGAGTACATGTCATTTCACGAATGCGCCGGCAGCCCTCTTGCGCCGACAGTGGCCAAGCGCCGGATTGGCAATGTGGTTTGGAAAGGGGTGCCGCTCTCGCTTGTTCTGGAACAGGCCAGGCTTAGCGACAAAGCCTCCTTCATCTGGACGGCTGGACTCGAGTGGGGCGAGTACTCCGGCATTGAAGACGCCTATCAAAAAGATCTACCGATCGACAAGGCCTTGGCCGACGAAGTTCTCTTGGCGCTGGAAATCAACGGCCAGCCACTCACCTGCGAGCGCGGAGGTCCGGTTCGGCTGGTTGTGCCAGGGTGGTACGGCACAAACTCTGTGAAATGGATTGGTTCGATCACGGCTGCGGAGCGACGGGCGAGCGGGGCTTATACGACACGCTTCTACAATGATCCCACGCCTTCGGGCACGAAGCCAGTTTGGAGTGTCGCCCCGGAATCGGTCATCGTATCCCCCTCACCTGTGGACCAATTGCAAGCTGGCATACCCACAGGGATATGGGGCTGGGCTTGGGGAGATCATCGGATAACGCGTGTCGAGGTCAGTGTGGATGGTGGAGGCACCTGGCAGACTGCAAAGGTCGGGCCGCGCGAGGGTAGAAGTTGGCAGCGGTTCGAATTTCCGTGGACCCCGATATCAGGCAAACACATCTTGATGTGTCGGTGCGCTAACGAACTTGGGGAAGGACAGCCGCTGTCTGATGCCAGAAACGCCGTGCACTCGGTTGAGGTTGTTGCCTCGAAATAAGATTTGGGCAAGTTAACCTCCGAGGCTAACTCACCAGTCTTCGCATTTCTGCAGGATCCGAATCATGACCCTCAATCATCCCTCTATCGAGCACGAACGACGCTCTAGCTAGGGGGACCCCAGTGCCAAGCCTTGCCGATCGAGAGATTCGCCGCGCTTTGAAGCAGGTTGAGCAAACCAGGAAGCAGTAGAACCTTGTCGATGGCGAGGTCCACGGAACTGGCCGCCTCGGGATGAAGCCAATGCCGACTGACGTAGGTGTGGGGCCTTGTCGTTTACATTGCGCGCGCCATCCCATGCAGCAGTATGATTGCTGCTCATTACTCTCATGCATATTATCAATTTGATCAATCTCAAGCCTTGCTTCAACGTTCACTGGCTAATGAAAAAGAGAAACACAATGCCTTTACGCGCCGCCCGGTCGGTGGATGGCGGGATGGCTGCGAGATCTCTCGGTTGGCCCGAACAATCGCAAAATGCAATCTACAGCGCCGCCGCTTGGCAAGGGAAGGTGCCATTTACAATGGAGGACCGCCAGTGACTGTGAAGGAAGAAAGTCAACAGCAGATTGACCCAAACGCGCTGACTGTGGTGCCCCTGGGGCATCCCTGGCGGCTGGCAGCCGTTGTGCTCGTCATCGTCGGCGTACTTCTTATAGTGCGATCGGCTATCTTCAACCCGAACTTCCAATGGCCAGTGGTTGCCACCTACCTGTTCAATCCGTTGATCATGAACGGGCTGGGACAGACAATCTCGCTGACGTTCATCGTCATGGTCTTGGCGATTGTCGGCGGGACGATCGCCGCTCTGATGATGCTTTCGCCGAGCAAGCTACTTTCCATTCCCGCAAAGGCATTTGTATGGCTGTTCAGGGGTGCTCCGGCGCTGGTCCAGCTCGTTCTCTGGTACAATCTGTCCTTGGTCATCAAGAACTTCAGCCTTTGGGTGCCTGGCTACGGCACGGTTTTTTCCGTTTCCACAAACGATGTAATGACGCCCATGGTCGCCGCGGTCGTCGCCCTGTCCCTTCACGAAAGCGGATACATGGCGGAGATCGTGCGGGGGGGGTTGAAATCCGTGAGCCCTGGCCAAGGCGAAGCTGCGGCCTGCCTTGGCATGAACCCCGGTCTCTCGCTCCGTCGCATCATATTGCCGCAAGCGATGCGGATGATAATCCCGCCGACGGGAAACGAGACGATCAATCTTCTCAAGACGACATCTCTTGTGAGCATCATCGCCGTGGGCGATCTGCTGTACTCGGCGCAGTCGATCTACGCCCGCACGTTCGAGACGATGCCGCTCCTGCTGGTGGTGACATTCTGGTATCTGGCCGTCGTCTCCGTGATGTCGATCGGACAATACTACCTCGAGCGCTACTACTCGCGAGATGAGACCAGGCACCAAGGGGGCGCGCTCGCTTTCGCCTGGAGAAACGTCTTCCGGTTTCGCAAAAACGAGGTGGTGGCATGAACGCGGTCGCTACGCATCATAACCGCTTCGGCATCGCGCCCTCGACCATGGTTCATGCCGCCGGCATACGCAAATCATACGGGAACCTGGAAGTACTTAAGGGTGTGGACCTGACCGTTCCGGTTGGTTCGGTCGCCTGCATCATCGGACCCTCGGGATCGGGCAAAAGCACATTCCTCCGGTGCATAAACCATCTCGAGGAAATCAACGGCGGGCTTCTACTCGTCGACGGAGACTTCGTCGGCTACCGCCTCGAAGGCAACAAGCTGCATGAACTGCCCCCGTCCGCTATCTGCAAGCGACGGGCCGAGATCGGGATGGTCTTCCAGCAATTCAATCTGTTTCCGCACATGACAGTCCTCGAGAATCTCATCGAGGCTCCCATCCGGGTCAGGAAGGAGCCGATTGCGAAGGCAACAGCCAGGGCGACGGCCCTTCTCCAGCGTGTCGGTCTGGCCGACAAGCGCGATGCGTTTCCCAAACAGCTCTCGGGCGGTCAGCAACAACGCGTCGCGATCGCCCGCGCGCTTGCGATGAACCCCAAGGTCCTTCTATTCGACGAGCCGACGTCGGCGCTTGACCCCGAGCTTGTCGGGGAAGTTCTGGAAGTCATGAAGGATCTCGCCAAGGAAGGCATCACAATGATCGTGGTCACCCACGAAATCGGATTTGCGCGCGAGGTGGCTGACCAGCTCATATTCATGGATGGAGGCGTCGTCGTAGAATCCGGCCATCCGAGGGAAATGATCGCGAGCCCCAAATCGCCGCGCACGAAGGAATTCCTCGCGCGCGTCCTTTGAGGTTACCGAGCCATTGAGCATCTGAGCGATATTCACTTCAACTATGCCAAGTACGGACGACGAAGAAGGGACTCTACATGACCACTTTTGAAGCGCGCGCCTTTCAACTCGGCATCGAGTTTCCCGCAGCGCCTAAGGCTGTCGCCAACTACGTTCCCACCTACCGCACAGGAAACCTGCTTTTCGTTTCCGGACAGCTTTGCATGGGATCTGGCGGCAAGCTATTGGCTTCGGGGTTGGTCAGCGTCGACGTGTCGATCGAAGATGCGACCCTGGCCGCAAGGGCATCGGCTATCAACGTTCTTTCGCAGATTCGTGCTGCCTTGGGTTCACTCGACGGGATCAAGCAAATCGTTCGACTAGGCGGATTTATTGCCGCCCCCGCTGATTTCACCGACCATGCAAAAATCATGAACGGCGCTTCTGATCTCATGGTCGAAATCTTCGGCGAGCAGGGGCGCCACACGCGCAGCACAGTCGGTGTTGCCTCACTGCCTATGCGAGCCGCAGTGGAGGTGGAGGCGGTCGCCGAGATCGCTTGATGCGCGTCGTCGATTGCAAAGGATAGTCCAGCCGCTCATAGATTTGTCTTTTTCGTATCTTCTGGCTGTCCGATACGCTGGTAATTAAGTTTCGGAACCACGTATGCCCCGGGTCGAAGGCAACGTTGCGTTCGAAAATGAGCGATATGGTCACCTCGGGCAGGGTGATCGGCGGCGGAACGATCCTGATCTCGCTCTCCTCGGGCAAAGCGAGGAGGACGCCATCGCCAAACACCGCAACGAGTTGCGTCCCCTTAATGACCCAAGGCGCCACCAGATAGTGGGGGATGGTAGCGATGACCTTGCGGGTGAGACCCATGCCACGCAGGACTGTGTCAGCCACTCCGGTCGCTGTGCCATCGGCGGAAATCTGCAGGTGGGGTGAGGCCAGATATCGCTCAGGAGTGAAGTCGTCGAGAAGCCTGTTGCCGCTCCATCCACCGCAGACCATCCTGTCTCGTGACAGCTCGACTACCTCGAATTGATCACCTTCAACCCTGGCATTGCCCAAAACGGCGCATTCCACCTCCCGGCTCCGCAGGGACTCTAAAACATCCGGTTCCCTTGCATGGACGACGTTGAGAGTGGCGTGCGGGGCGAGCGCTGAAAAACTTTCGATGAGCGTCGGCAGGAAGGTGACAGCCGTGTAGTCCGATAGTCCGATGCGGAAATTCCTGTTTGTCTGCGCGGGCTCGAAATTGAGGTGGCGGTCAACCACAAGCCGGATATCGGCCAGCGCGCGGGATATCACGATGCCGAGTTCTCTTGCCCGTGGGGTCGGCTCCATCAGGCCCGCGTCCCATGAGAAAAGTACGTCATTGAAAATCTGCCTGAGACGGCCTAGGGAGTGACTGACGGCGGATTGAGTTCGACCCAGTCGCACTGCGGAGCGCGTGACGCTCCTTTCCTGCATCAGGACGTCGAACGTCCTCAGGAGGTTCATGTCAATCTGATTGAGAGAAAACTCCGACATGGGTGACCCTTCTCGACTGACGGACAATCGGCTCCGTGAATACCTTAGTTAGGCGCCATGAACTCGGGCATGGCAAATTTGAAAATGCTATTATGAACCGCACTCATAATGTCGATGAATGATATCCATTCGATTCAGTCAAAGTTATGTGATCTTCTCTCCCTAGTCACAACAATCCTAACGGGGAGCAATTATGAAGAGGGTATTTCTGACGGCCGCGTTCGCAGCACTGACCGTGTATCCGACACTATCCGCCGATCTTCCGCTTACGAGCGACGTCAAGGACTCTGGAACTTTGTCGATCGCCAGTGGCCTCGACTATGCGCCATTCGAATTTACGGATGAAAAGGGTGAACCCGCGGGCCTGGACGTCGAGCTCTCGCAGGTGGCCGCAAAGCTGATGGGGGTCAAACTCGATCTGAAGCGAATTCCGTTCGCTTCCCAGATTCCCGCCCTGACGGCTGGCCGCATCAAGGTCGGCTGGGCCACGTTTACGGTGAAGGCAGACCGTCTGAAGCAGGTAGATTTCGTCACGTTTCTGAAATCGGGAACTGTGGCTGCGGTCCTGCCCGAAAATTTGTCGAAGTTCCAAGGCCAAAACAGCCTGTGCGGAGCCAAAGTGGCTGTTCAAACCGGCTCAGCCGCCGACTTCACGACTGACAAGCTGAGCGGTGAATGCACCAAAGCGGGAAAGCCCGCGATCGATAAGGCGATCTATCCTGAACAGAAGGATACGATCCAGGCCGTGCTGACGGGGCGCGCGGATGCGCGGCTCGATGATACCACGGCCGCCGGCTATTATGAGAAGACGAGCGGCGGCAAGCTGATTGTCGCGCCTGGCGTCTATGATGTTCTTCCGTTGGGATTAGCTGTTCCCAAGGGGGACGCGGCGACCGCTGAAATGATGCGTGCGACCCTGCAGGCATTGATCGACAACGGCACCTACAAGCCCATTCTGGAAAAGTACGGCATGGCCCTGGCAGCGGTAGAGAAGTCGCGGATTATCACGTCCGTTGATCAGATCGCCGAATAGAACCTACTGGCGGGTCGCACTGCTACCCGACAGCGCACCCGCCGACACCCCGGCCTGCCACCCGCGCCTCGGCATATACGGCGCGCCCAACGACTTGAAGCAGAAGAAGTCACGGTGAAGTCCGATATCGCGGCGCCGCTGTGGAACCTGTCGCATGAGGACACGCATGAGTGCGCAAGCGGAACACAATCGGTTTCGAACCGATCTCCGCCCAACCCTGGGTGAGGAAGAGATTGCTGCCATCCGTGTGCAGTATCCAATCGTCGACAAGTGCGTTTTCTGGGACTGCGCTGCCGTTTCGCCCATTTCGCGCAACGTGAGTGAAGCCATGGCGCGGCAGACCGGGTTGCACTGTGCCGACATCAAAGATGCCGTCAACGCGGCGGTTCCAGTCCAGCAGATGGGGCGCGAGCTTGCGGCAAAGCTGGTGAGCTCGACACCGGATCGCGTCGCCTACATCCAGAATACTTCCCATGGTATGTCGTTGGTTGCGCTTGGCCTTGATTGGCTGGAGGGCGACAATGTCGTGGTGGCGGAGCTCGAGTTCCCTTCGAACTACCTCATCTGGGAATCTCTCGCGGCAAATGGCGTCGAAGTTCGCAAGCTGAAGGCTCGAAATGGCGCGCTTCTGGCTGAAGATCTCCGAGCGCTGACAGACTCACGAACGCGAGTCGTGGCGGTCAGCCAGGTTCAGTTCTACAGCGGGTTTCGTGTGGATTTAGCCGCATTCGCCGACGTTTGCTCCCACCATGACGCCCTGCTGGTGGTCGACGGTACCCAGTCAGTCGGGGTGCTCGATCTCGACATGGCCACGGACGGAGTGGATGTCGTAGTTGTCAGCGCGCATAAGTGGCTGCTTGGCCCCTTGGGCATAGGCTTCATGGCGTTCTCGCAACGGGCATTCGAACGTGTCTGCCCCCGCGTAGTGGGATGGCTTAGCGTTAGCGAGCCGTTCTCGTTCCACCGCAAGCTGGATTTTCTCCCGGACGCGCGAAGGTTTGAGCCAGGAACAGAGAATGCCGCAGGGATCTTTGGCCTGTCAAAGCGGCTTGAGGAAATCCAATCAACCGGTGCGAAACGGATAGAGAGCTATGTTCTCTCCTTGGGTGAGCAAATTCGCCAGGGGGCAAGGCGAATCGGTTTCGAAATTGTGAGCGATTGGCCGCAATCGTCGCTTTCCGGGATCGTGTTGATGCGCAGTAGCAAAGTCCAGACCGATGTCCTGTTCGATCGACTGTATGAGGCAAGAGTGAGATGCAGCGTCAGGAACGGTGCAATCCGCTTCTCGCCGCATTATTTCAGCGACACAACCGAGGTAGCTCAAGTTCTCGAGGTTCTGCGTTCGGCTTAAATCCGCAACAGTCTGGATGAGTGCAGCGCAGAGATGGCGCGGTGCTCAAAAAATGTAAACGGCAGAGACGTTGCCGTCCGGTCCTTTGCCCCCGTTTCCGGTAGACGATTTCGACTGTATGAATGACCGAACTGAGAGCGCGAAGCTGCCGCATACCGCGCTACTTCATCCTCGACGCTACTGTTTTCTGTGTCTTGCTCTTCGCCGTCGCCCTTCCCCGGCCAAACCGGTCTTACTGACGTTCTGCGTCCCAGGTGTAGATGCCGGATTGAGCAGCTTCGCCGCGCCTCGACCAGACGAACGAGGCCGTCGGTCCCTTTGAGTTTGGCCGCGAAGTTGTCGTCCTGGAGAATCCGGCCACGGATCGCCTCGAAAACCTCCTCGGGTTCTGGCCCTGTGAGCTTGGCAATCTCGCCGGCGCCCCGGACCTTCATCTTCGGCCCCATCAGCTTCTCGACGAGTCGTTGAGATGGCCTGCGGCCAACCCGGCCAACGACCTGCTCTTCTGATGCGTCACTAACAGATACGGCCGCAGGTCTACGCCGGTTAGCGGTGGGTCGATTGCAGCCCAGCCTTTCGTCCACCCTTACAGAACGAGCCCGAAAAAAATGGTCGGCAAAAGGCCTATGGAACCGCCGCCCCCAATTCAAGACCGAAGGTCGGAAGAACGGCGGATCGAAGTCTCACTAATCCTGAGCGTGGCTTCCCATCAAATGCACTATTCAGTTGGAAATTAAACATTTCGCTGGTGCGTCCAGTTGCTCTTGGATCATGCGCCGCAATTCATATAGATCCTTGGCAAAAGCCCGAATACCTTCCGCCAGCTTTTCCGTCGCCATTGCATCATCGTTCATGATCCAACGAAAGGTCTTTTCATCGACAGCCATCCTTTGAACAGGCCGAGCCATTTCGGGCGACAGCTTGCGCTCAAGCACCGTCGAGCTCGCCGCGAGTTGCTCCAGAAGCGGCGCGCTGATCGTAAGGCGATCGCATCCGGCCAGCGCCTCTATCTGACCGACGTTGCGGAATGAAGCTCCCATGACAACTGTTCGGATGTCATGCGTCTTGTAGTAATTGTAGATCTCGATAACAGACTTGACGCCAGGATCATGCTCAGGGCCAAATTCTTGGCCGGTTGCCTTTGTGTGCCAGTCGAGTATGCGTCCCACGAATGGCGAGATGAGAAAAGCATTGGCGTCTGCGCAGGCAACCGCCTGAACCGTCGAGAAGACAAGCGTCAGGTTGCAGTCTATGCCTTGTTTCTGAAGCACCTCGGCGGCACGGATTCCCTCCCAGGTGGCGGCAAGTTTGATCAGGATACGGCCTCGCTCGACGCCATGCTCACCGTAGGCCTTGACAATTGCCTGCCCTTTTCTGATCGACGCCTGGGTATCGAACGAGAGTTCAGCGTCCACTTCGGTCGAGATGCGTCCCGGTACTTCTCGCAGGAGCGCGAGTCCGACTGCAACTGCAAGACGATCCGCGACGGCCTCGACTATCGCTTGTCTGCTGCCCGCTTGCTTGCTCCCCCACTCGAGTGCTTCTTCGAACTCTTCATGGAAAATAGGAGTTTTTAGCGCCTTAAGCACAATGGTGGGATTGGTGGTACAATCCATTGGCTTGAGGCGCTTGACGGCTTCAACGTCGGCGGTGTCGGCGACTACCGTCGTCATTTGACGCAATTGCGCAAGCTTGTCCATGAACTGAATTTCTCCCTCATATATTTCGGCAAGTGACAATCGGCACGGCAATTCCGCACATGGATCGTGCTGTTCACGTCGGCTCAAGACCCATGATTTGGTGCAGACATTTGTGAGCCCACTGTGGTTGAGGCATCCTCCGTCCGCTTTCCGAAACGAACAGATCAGGCTTTTTCGGACACGGCGCTCTTTGCTCTCCAAAATTCGAAAAGGAACAACCGATCGAATATGCCCGTGCCTGAGCGAAGCGCGGAAACACCGATCAGAAGTGCCCCCCAGATGGCAATTGTCAGGAACTGGCTAAAATTCATCAAGTTGAACGCGGAGGAGATCAACTGCAAGAGCAGCAACGCAGCAAACAACCCTGATACTTTTCCGGAGCCGCCATATGGATTGATGCCTCCCAGAACCGCCGCCAGGATGCTGATGAGAAGGAAGCTTTCACCATACGACGCGTTGGCAGAATTGAATCGGGCCATCATTACAAGCCCGCCGCATCCTGCAAGCGCGCCCGATAAGGCATAGGTCATAAGCAAAACTCGTTTGACATGTATCCCCGAGAACAGGGCAGCTTTCTCGTTGGCGCCGACAAGGTAGACTTTCTGACCGAAGGATGATCGCCGAAGAACCACCGACACGAACACGCAAAGGACAATAAACAGCAGGAACGCAAGCGGTACGCCCAGAAAGGTTCCATTTCCAATCGCAACGATTGGATCTGGAAACCCTGACAAGACATTTCCACGCGTCAGTCCAATGGCAAGACCCTTGCAGGCGATCATGGTCCCCAGTGTGGCCAGAATGGGGGATACGCCGAAATAGGCGATGATGAAGCCGTTCAGCAGGCCTACCAGGATGGCGACGGCGAGGCCCGCGGCAACCGCGCCGACTTGCCAGGTGAGCCAAAGCACGCTTCCAGCATCGCCCCACGGAATTGTGTACTGCAATACCGATGCTATCGTCAAAGCGCAGAGATTGGCCGTTGAAATGATCGACAAATTCAGCCCGCCGGAAAGGAGCGCAAGCATCATCGCAAGAGCAAGAATGCCGAGTTCCGGGGTCTGAAAGGCTATCGACTGAAACGTTCCCACACTCAGCAGCCGATCGCCGAGGATGAGGCCAAACACCGCTAGAAGGGCAATGAAAATGGAAGCAAGCGTCACTGTCGTGGCGTTCTCTCGAACGAAACGAGATATGAGAGATCGATTGGCAGACGGCTTCATGGTGATCTCTTCCCTAGGACGCGAGTCCAGCATGCCGACGCCGCTGAGACAGTGCAGTCGCGGAGACTGCAAGCAGAATAACGCAGCCGACAAAGAACTGATTCCAATATGAGGACACACCCAGCAATATCAGTCCGTTCTGCAGTATTGCGATGAGCATGACGCCCAATACGGCGCCAAACACCGTGCCCTTGCCACCGGTCAGACTCGCACCGCCAAGAACGACAGCCGCAAGCACTTCTAGTTCCTTGCCAATGAGCGTCGTCGGCGTAACCGATTGGGCCAGTTGGGCTTGCGATATTGATGCGATCGCGGCCATGAATCCCATATAGCCGTAAACAAGGCATCTCAGGCCGAAAACATGAAAACCAAGGCGTTCGGCAGCTATCTCATTCCCCCCCATGGCACATATTTGACGACCGATGTTTGTCTTGTTGAGCAAGACCCAGGTCATAAAGAATGAGACCACTAGCAACAGCGCCTGCAAATTGATTGCATATGGAAACCCATTACTGTCGGTGAATTCGAACCACCAGATTCCTTCGCGGAAATAGGTGGGAAGGGAAGTGATATAGTCGCCGCGAGTGATATATATTAGTGATCCATAAAATATATTGAGAGTAGATATTGTCACAATAACGGATGAAATGCGAACCTTATGAATGATAGCCGCATTGAAGAGCCCACATAGTATTCCAATGCAGCAGGCGACAAAGAACACTCCGAACCATCCAATGGGATAGGTCTTGGCAATCGTGAGAGCCACATATTGGGCGACGCTGGCTATGGCAGTAAAGGAGATGTCGATCCCACCGAACACCAAGACCACAAGCAGACCGGCTGCAAGAATGCCTGCAAACGAAGTGGAGGTGAGAAGGTCGAAGAGGTTTTGCAGCGTCAGAAAACTGTCCGTCGCTGCCGTGAGGAACATGGACAATATGACGACAACCGCAAGCAGCCAAAATTCGTGACTTCGTGTCCAGCGTTGAATTGTCTTAGGCATAAATATCCTCTTGCAGAGTTCTCTCGGTCGACGAAAGCGGATGGACTTCGCTGACGAGCCTGCCTTGCCGCATGACCAGGACACGATGGGTGTGGTAGAAGACCTCTTGGGCCTCGTCGGAGATGAGCAGTACCCCGACGCCTTCTGCCGCCAATCGGTGCACTATCTCATAGATTCCGTCCTTGGCCTTGATGTCCACGCCGACGGTTGGGCTATCGAGTATCAGTATGCGGGGTTTGGTGGCCATCCACTTGCCCAACACCACCCGTTGCTGGTTGCCTCCTGACAGAGTTCCGACGGGATTTTCGAGGTCGGACACTTTCGTGTTCAGGCGAACGATCCAATCACCGGCTGCAGCCACACGTTTGGCGGGGTCGATCAGGCCGAATTTGCCGGCCAAGCTGTCGAGGACCGTCGCGAGGATGTTCACAGAAATGGGCTGCCCCAGCGCCAGGCCAAGCAACAACCTATCTTCGGGGACATAAGCCACGCCGCTGGCTATTGCCACACGATTGGAGCTGGCTATCAGCGGCTTCCCGGAGACTTCAATCGTGCCGCGGGAGGGCGGATTCATACCGAAGATGCTGAGTGCGAGTTCCGTCCGTCCCGAGCCCAAAAGCCCGGTTAGGCCGACGATTTCTCCTTTGCGAATGTCGAAGCTGATATCCTCGTAGTGGCCTGGCCGAGTCAGGTTTCGAACCGCCAGCACAACCTCCGCAGCTTCGCCTGCGGGCTGCGGAGGCGCATAGTCGAACTCATGACCGGTCATCAAGGTCTCGAGCCGCCGCGAAGTGATTTCGCTGGCATCAAAGGTCCCCACTTTGCCGCCGTCTCGCAGAACCGTCACGCGCTCGGCTATCTCCATTACTTCATCGAGACGGTGGGATACGAACACCGTGCAAATGTCTCTGCTCTTAAGGTCTTTGACGACACTCAGCAGAGCATCCACCTCATGCCGGGTCAACGAGGCGGTGGGCTCGTCCATGATGACCAGCTTTGCGTCGGCGGCCATGGCACGGCAAATCGCAACCAGTTGCCGGTTTGCGATAGAGAGGTCCGACACCATCGTCTCCAGGTCGAGATTGACGTTGATGCGAGCCATCGCTTTCGCCGCAATGTCACTTATGCGGTTCCAATTCGCGAGCCGAGGCAAGCCCATGTGGCTGCCGATGGCGATGTTCTCAGCCACGGATAGGTTGGGAAAGAGGGAGAGATCCTGATAGATGACCTGGATGCCACTCTTAGTGGAATGAATGGGGTCCAAACGAGAATGTTCGCGACCCTCCAGAACGATGCGACCACCCGGATCGGGCGCCTGCACGCCAGCAATAATCTTGATCAGGGTGGATTTGCCCGAACCATTTTCGCCAACAAGACAGTGCACTTCACCGGCCTTCAGCGACAGATCGACATTTCGAAGAGCACTCACTCCGCCGAAATGCTTGGAGATATGGGTCAATTCAAGGAATACGGTCAAAGTGGGTTTTACCCTTAGTCGCTGGCATCGGTCCTCTGCAGGCGGGCCAGGCCCGCCTGCGTTATTTCCTCTAGAGACCCTGGGCGATCAGGCCATCCACGGTTTCTTTGTTGATGTGGGTGATCTTGTCGACCTTGATGAGCTTACCGGGAACATCGACCGTAGCCTTGCCGAGACCGGGAACATCCATCCCGTCCTCGATTTTCGTTCCGTCGAGGACCAATCTGGCCACGGCAACCATCGCAAAGCCAGCTTCTGTTGGGTTCCACATGAAACCTTCCCGAATGACGCCATCCATGATCAGGTCCTTGGCCTGTGACGGCAGCACCGTGCCTATGACGGCAACCCGCTTGCTCAAGTGCTTTTCCTTCACGGCGTTGCCGGCGGCGATCGGACCGTTCGAGCCAAACGCGAGAATACCCTTGAGCTTCGGATAGGCCTTCAGCACGTCGATGGTCGTGCGGTAGGCGCTGTCGATTTCGTCGGCGCCAGGGAAGCGATCGGCCACCAGCTTCATCTTGGGATAATGTGCCTTTTGATAGGCGATGGCCGCGTCGGCCCACTTGTTGTGCAGCGGAGTAGTCAGGGTGCCGACATAGACGACATAATCCCCTTCCTCGCCCATTTCCTTGGCGAGACTCTGCATTTGGACTTCGCCGAACTTGGTCGAGTCAATGAGTTCGACGTCCCAGTCGCGGCCCTCCTGTTCCGGCCCTTCGTGTACAATAACCTTGATGCCTGCTGCCTGAGCCCGCTTGAGCACAGGCTCGCACGCCTTGACGTCTAGGGGCACAAGGCCGATCACATCCACCTTCCTGGCGATCAGGTCCTCCAGCAGCTTGACCTGCTGAGCCGGATCGATGTTTGCCGGACCGGTCATGGAAACGTCGATGTTGAATTGCTTTCCGGCCTCCTGTAGGCCGTGCTCAAGGGCACCGAAGTACGGAATGCCGGCAATCTTAACGACAGTTACCATGACTGGGTTGGCCGCCATCGCGAGGTTTGGCGTGGCAACCAGCAATGCCACGCCTGCGGCCAAAGTAAGCTTCAAAATGTCACGACGTTTCATACTCTCCTCCTGTGAGCGTTGTAGATTCTAGATTTTCGGAATTGCGTCCGCGGCCGTCGCCGCCAGCTGTCGCCTCAGAAGCCGTAGCGTGTCGCCAAGCCGCGCAAATACGGCAGCCCCTGATCGAGTACAGCGCTAGCGTTGGGCGCGGCCGGCCGCCACATGCAGAGTGCCGCGGCAAGCTGTGGCGGTACCGAGACAAAGCTTTCAATGACAAGATCGCCATCGAATCCGGTGTCACGCAATGTCCGGAAGATCAGCTCCCAATCTACGGTTCCGGTGCCTGGGACACCGCGATGACTTTCGGAAAGGTGAATATAGGGAGAGCGTCCCGCGGCCCGGCGCAGGCCGTCGTCGAAACCATTCTCCTCTACGTTCATGTGATAGGTGTCGAGGTGGACGAAGGTATTCGGTTCATCGATTTGCTCAAGCAGCCATATTCCTTGCGCGGCCGTATTGAGGATGTGGGTGTCGAAGCGTGTGCAAGGCTCGACACCGAACGTCATGCCGAGTTCAGCAGCGCGCCGGGCTACCGGCTTCAGTGCCCGAACTACCGCTTCGTACTCGCGATTTGTGGGGGGAACACCGGTCTTGTAGCCGAGCGCCGAGTAGGTGACGCCAGTCAGCATGGAGCACCCAATGTGGTGAGCGGCGTCGAGAACTTGAAACAGATATTTCGTACAGGCCTCCGGAGCCAGATGCGCCATCTTGTCTTCGGGCAGGCAAAGCGACGCAGTTGCCTGAAGACCATGATCTCGGATTATCGACTTTGCGTGGTCCAGATCGATTTTGGCCGGCTCGAACAAAGGGATCTCGATTATTTCCAGCCCGTATCGCGCCGCCTCAGGGATCGCGGCGTTGGCCGCCTCGGTCGTCCACTCGGGCGCCCATAGACTGAAGTGCATTCCAAACTTTGTCATTGCATTTATCCTCCCGTAATCCGCTGCAGAGCCAACAAGAACGTAGACCCAGACAGCGCGACATCGGCACATGCCCTCTTCGCGACGTTTATTCGCCGCTGATCATTAAGGGGATGGTTAGCGGAAAATTCTCAAACGTCAACACAAATATCTATTCGGAAACACATTTGCGCAACAATCTGACGGCGTACCCACGCCATGAAATCGCCACTTCCGTCCTATTTTGTATGATAGGCGCGGAAAAGCGTCGAACACAAATATCTTTCTTGAAATACATTTGACTAGGCGATATATGGTCTAACGGCTATGGGGACGCGACCCCGCCAAATCCCATCGGAGGTCAGAATGCCCAAGGAAATCCACATCGACCCCAAGACGTTCAAGGTGCGCAGCGCGCTGAATGCGCCACCAATTCCCATCCACGCGTACGATGAGAACATCGAGGCGGAACGTGCCCGCTATGGGGATGAAGGATTGCTACAAATACTGCGCGATATGATGATCATACGCGAATTCGAGACGATTTTGGCTTCGCTAAAGGCAAAGGGGGCATATTGCGGCATTGAGTTTAACTACAAAGGGCCGGCTCACCTTTCGATCGGGCAAGAGGCTGCTGCCGTCGGAGCGGCTGCCTCACTCGAGCCGCATGACCATATTTTCGGCAGTCATCGCAGCCATGGCGAGTTCATCGCCAAGGGCCTTTCGGCGATCCGAAAGCTCCCCGACGATGCCATGCGTCTCATCATGGAGAGCCATGAGCGTGGTGCGCTTCTCAGGACCGTGGAGACCTCTCTGCAGGGTCCGAAAGGAATCGAGACCGCGGAGAATTTTCTATTGCTCGGCCTGCTTGCAGAGATATTCATGCGCTCAACCGGTTTCAACCGGGGCATGGGCGGGTCAATGCATGCCTTTTTCCCCCCCTTTGGAACTTATCCGAACAATGCGATTGTCGGCGCGTCTGCCGGAATAGCCACGGGGGCCGCATTGCGAAAGAAGCTTGCGGGGGCCAGCGGCATCACTGTGGCCAACGCGGGCGATGGCTCTACTGGCTGCGGGCCGGTCTGGGAAGCGATGAATTTCGCCGCCATGGCACAATTCGACACGCTGTGGGCGGATGCTTTCAAAGGTGGTTTGCCGGTCCTGTTTTTCTTCAACAACAACTTTTATGCGATGGGCGGTCAGACCATCGGTGAAACAATGGGATGGGACCGCCTGTCTCGCATAGGGCTGGCGGTCAACCAGCAAGCCATACACGCGGAAACCGTCGACGGAACAAATCCGCTCGCCGTTGCTGACGCCGTTGCACGCAAGCGCGAGCTTTTGGTCCAGGGCCGCGGGCCAGCCTTGCTGGACGTCGAATGTTACCGCAGCTCGGGTCATTCAACGACAGATATCAACTCTTATCGGACGAAGGACGAGATGCAGGCATGGGAACAGCATGATCCTATCATTCTGTTCTCCAATCGCCTTCAGGAGGCCGGGATTGTGACCGCTGGCCAGGTCGCCGAACTGCGCGAACAGACGACGGATCGCATGCGCTCGATTACTGCGATCGCGGTCGATCCGGCTCTCACTCCTCCCGTAGATATTCATGCAGATCCAACGCTGATCGGCAAGCTCATGTTCTCGAACACCAACATAGAGCTGCCCTCGCAAGAAGTTTCGCTCCTGAAGCCTGTCGACGCGGTGAGCCGGGTGCGTCAGGACGCGAAGAAAAGTCGATACGGCTTTGCCGAGGACGGAGCCAAGCTGTCGCCAATGCGGGCGATCACATTGCGCGACGCGTTGTTCGAGACCGTCTTGCACCACATGACGCACGACGACAGTCTTGTCGCCTATGGGGAAGAATGCCGAGAATGGGGTGGCGCATTCGGCGTTTACCGGGGGCTTGCCGAAATCCTACCGCATGATCGGTTGTTCAATTCACCGATCTCTGAAGCTGCGATCGTTGCGACGGCGGTCGGCTTTGCGCTCGAGGGCGGCCGCGCGCTGGTCGAACTGATGTATGGCGACTTCCTAGGCCGGGCGGGCGACGAAGTCTTCAATCAGATGGCAAAATGGCAATCAATGTCCGGGGGTCAGCTGAAGGTTCCCGTCGTTTTGCGTTGCTCGATCGGTTCGAAGTACGGCGCCCAGCATAGTCAAGACTGGACGGCATTATGCGCCCATATTCCGGGCCTCAAAGTTGTCTATCCGGCAACGCCGTACGATGCGAAAGGGCTGTTGGCTTCCGCATTGTCAGGCAACGATCCGGTGGTTTTCTTTGAAAGCCAGCGCCTCTACGACACCGTGGAACAGTTCCGCAACGAAGGCGTGCCGACCGGCTACTACCAACTTCCCATAGGTGAACCCGACTGTAAGCGCGCTGGAGAAGACGTCACAATTCTAACGGTTGGACCTTCGCTTTACTCCGCGCTCGCTGCTGCTGAAGAACTCGAAAGCACCTTCGGCATCTCGGCCGAAGTGATTGATGCGCGTTCGCTTGTTCCATTTAACTATGAACCCGTGCTCGCCTCGATAAGGAAAACCGGACGCATCGTACTGGTATCCGAGGCCTCGGAGCGCGGCAGCTTCCTGATGACGCTCGCCGCAAACATTACGCGCTTCGGCTATGAAACTCTCCACGCCGCGCCTCGTGTAATCGGTTCTCCGAATTGGATAGTGCCCGGCGCTGAGATGGAATCAACCTACTTCCCCCAGAAAGATGATATCCTTGATGTCATCACCAGCGAGTTGTTTCCCGGCCAGCGCAGCAACCGCCGCAGCATACGTGACTGGGACGATCGGGAACTTGCCCGTCTCGGTCTGTGAACCAACACATTTTGAGCGAGGAACACATATGGATACCCCGATCCTCATGCCGAATCTCGGAAACGAAATCGACGAGGCCCAGATCGACGAGTGGTTCAAGACGGAAGGCGACATGGTCACCGAAGGTGAACAAATCGTCTTGATCACGACACCCAAGGTCACCATGGAAATCGAAGCCCCAGCGACAGGCATTCTGAAGAAAATCCTGGTTCCCGCAGACGAGCTTGCGGCAGTGGGCACCACGCTTGGGATCATCGAGACGTGACAAACGCGACCGAAAACTTACGGCTCCCGGTCTTTCGCCTGGGGGGTTCGGGGCCGAACCTTCTGCTTCTCCACGGGTTCGGAGCTGACCGAATGACCTGGATAGCCAATCAGGACGCGCTCATGCAGTCGTATGCGGTTTTTAGCTGCGACCTGCCTGCGCATGGCGATCAACCGCCTGGCCGGACTGGCATGAAAATCTCGGAGATCGCCGACGAGCTGATTGACGCACTCGCACGACGGAACGATCGCTTTGTCGTGGTGGGGCATTCACTGGGCGGCGCAATCGCCATCGAACTGGCAGCCCGCCGACCGGATTTGGTCGCCGGCCTGGGCCTAATCGCACCGGCGGGTCTGGGCAAAGAGGTCGATCGAGATTTTCTGAGCGAACTGCCTGAACTTAGCCAACTGGACCCTGCGTTGGCGCTACTTCAGCGATTGGTCTCGCGCCCGCGCCTGATAACGCCACCGATCGCTCACCGGCTCCTCAATCACCTAGAACGACCTGGCGTTCGTGCCGCTCTCAGAGCCCTAGCTTCGGAGTTGAGCCATGTCGAGACCTCGATTGAACCCAATGTGGTCTCCATAGCCTTCAGCAGAATTCCGCGGATCGTTATTTGGGGAGAGGACGACAGGATAAATCCGATCGACCGTCGGAAACTGTCGAGGTTCAACGCTCAAGTGCTGACTTTGCCGGATACAGGGCATCTTCCTCACGTTGAGACAAGTAGAGCCGTAAGCCGGTATCTTTGTGAATTCCTGAAGAGTGCCGCATTGGAATTGGGGGGATGAGGTCATGATCGTTGTCTGCGGTGATGCCTTGATTGACTTCATGCCGGTCGCGCTCCCGGAAGGTGGCAGCGGCTACATCCCTGTCTGTGGTGGATCCTGCTGCAACATCGCGACCGCGATTGGCAGGTTGGGCGGGAAAGTCGGATTCATGGGAGGGCTGTCCGAGGATTTTTTTGGCGCCATGCTGCTTCAGCAGTTCAACGAAGCGGGGACTGATCTTCGCTACGCAGCTCGCCTGCCTTTCGACACGACGCTGGCCTTTGTACGTCTGGGAAGCGACGAGCCTGAGTACGCGTTCTATGACAGCGACAGTGCGGCAAGGCACTGGACGCTGAAACAGGCACCAGCCTTGGGGAGCGAGGTTGACGTCCTGCACATCGGTTCCGTCACGTTGATTCACCCCCCTGTCTCAAGCGCTTGCGAGTCGCTGTTCGAAGACGAACAGGGTAAGCGCGTGCTATCAATCGATCCAAACTGCCGGCCCAGTCTGGCGCAGGATCCAGAGGCATATCGCCAGCGTCTCAATCGCCTCTGCGGTATGGCTGACATCGTAAAGCTATCGGTGACGGATCTCGAGTTCATGCAGCCGGGTGTCAGGCCGCATTCGGCAGCGGAGAGTTGGCTTGCAAACCAGGCCAAGATCGTCCTCGTCAGCCGGGGTGCGGTGGGCGCAACGGTTTATCTTGGGGGTGGCAGAGTCGTTGAAGTTCCAGCACGCCCTGCAAGGGTTGTTGATACCGTGGGAGCCGGAGACGCACTCATTGCAGGCTTTCTTACCCATCTGCAGCAGAGCGGCGACTTGAATCGCAATAGCATCGGTGCCTTGACGGATGACCGGGCTCGCAAAGCTCTCGAGTTTGCCGCACATGTTGCAAGTCTCGCCTGCGAGCATCGCGGAAGTGACCCGCCGTGGCGCAGAGAAATCAGCCTGGCTGGATACGACGAAGGCAGTTAAACGGGACCGGATGAGACGCCAAGCACCGCAAGCTATTGCGGAGGCTAGCCGTGCCAGTTAAGGGTGAAACGCCACGTCTAGAGATGCTTTATTCGAATATCCGTGAATGGATTTGGACGCCGTTCTTATCGTGGGCGCAACGTTTATCCAAATTGGTAGGATGATGGGCTGCCGATAATTTTCGGAGGGGCGGATTGGATGACTAAACTGACAAGGATGCCCCACACCAGCTTGCTGGACGCTGAAAGCCTCAGGTTGAAAGCAGCTTTTCTTTATTATAATCAGAAGCTTACGCAAAACGAAGTCGCCGCGAAACTTGGTGTCAGCCGCAGCACAATCGTTAAGCTCCTCGACGAGGCGCTGAAGCGGGGCGAAATCCAGATCTGGGTGAAGCAGGCCGCAAGCGAGTTGGAGTTGGCATCCGAGCTGGAAGCCGCGCTCAATCTAGATGAAGTGATCGTCACGCCGCCGGCGAAAGATGTCGACGGAACAGCCCGGGCCGTCGGGCAAGCGCTGGGTCAATTTCTTTCCGACACCATTCCCAGCAATGCCACGATCGGGGTTGGCTGGGGACGAACACTCAGTGGCGCGCTTTCGAGTTTTCGCCCGCTGCGACGCGAAGGAGTAAAAATTGTGTCTCTGCTTGGAGGTACGGTGGAAGCCCAGCATGAAAACCCGATCGATTTCACCTGGCAGCTCGCCAATCAACTCGGGGCGCAATGTTTTCTTTTGATGGCGCCGCTGCTGGTTGACTCTGCCGACACCAAGGAACGCCTAATCGAAAAGTGCGGCTTGAATCGGATCATGAAGCTGTCCGCCGATCTGGACATTGCACTGGTGAGCGTCGGTGATATCGGCATCCATTCAACATCGCTGTCGGTCGCATCCCTTGCGCCAGAGGAGTTGGAAACGCTCATCGGCAAGGGGGCAATGTGCGATGTTCTCTGCAATTTCCTGGATCGAGACGGCCGCACGGTGGACCATCCGGTAAACGATCGGGTGATGTCGGTTGATCTCGATACAGTGAGACGCGCACGGCACGTGGTTATCGCATCGGGGGGAGAACAACGAGCCGCCGCAATCTTGGCAGCTATCAGGCGAATAGGCTGCAATACTTTGGTGACTGATGAAAGCGCTGCGCGTCAAATGCTCAGCTTGCTCAGAAGTCCGAGGGCTGATTAATAACTTCCATCACCGTTTTTTCCAGTTCTCTGTCAACAACGACGGCTGGGCCGAATCGCTCCAAATCCACCATGACGGCGTGACCGACTATCTGGGCTTCCGGATGGCCGAGCTGCCGAGGTCCGTGCGCTGGATTCCCGCACGCCGGACCAGAACGCACTGGGCCTGCCGCTGCCGTGCGCCTCGGGATCGAGGGTTATCTTAAGGAGAAACAGGAAAGCAATGTCCCTACTTTGGCGCCGGGCGAGATCTGGTCCGCGGCCTGTAAGTCCGGCAGCCTCTCGGCCGACGTGGCCCAAACACTGAACGACAAGATGGATGCGTGCTTCGATCGCAAAGGTGTCAAAGTGGTTCGGCGCTCCGCGCGCCTGAAAAGCGACTTTCTGGAGCAGGACTCAACGAGCCGGAACGCACTTTTCCTAAATGTTCATGTGGACCTTAGAGCTGTCGTCGGCTTGGGCGTGTGTAAGGATCCGTTGGCCCTCACCGTCGAAGATGTGGCATCTCGCGGGTGGAGGCGTCAGGAAAATAGTGTCACCAGCGCGGAACGAACGCTCGCCCACGCCCCGAACAATAAGTGTACCGACACTGGCTACATCAACGTAAAGAAACGTGTCACTGCCAAGTTGTTCTTCGAGCGAGACAACACCGCGCCAAAACCCGGCATTGGCGGAATACGCGATATGCTCCGGTCGAACACCGAGCAGTGATGGTGCCTTTCCTGCTGGGGTTGCTCTCAGTTTCTCAATGGCGAGATGGTTTCCATCGCCGAAAAAAAGGCCGGTCTCGTCCGTCGTGACGACATCGACAAAGTTCATTCTCGGCGAACCGATGAAGCTTGCGACAAAGGTGTTTGCCGGGCGATCATAGATTTCCAGCGGCGTTGCAAATTGCTCAACACGGCCGTGGTTCAAGACCACTATCTTGTCGGCCATCGTCATAGCTTCAACTTGATCGTGCGTGACATAGATCATCGTAGTTTTCAATGTTTTGCGCAGCTTGAAAAGCTCAAGCCGCATTTGTACGCGCAAGGCTGCGTCGAGATTAGACAAGGGCTCGTCGAAAAGGAACGCGGTCGGATTGCGAACGATGGCACGACCGATTGCGACGCGCTGGCGCTGGCCCCCCGAAAGTTCACGCGGTTTTCGATCAAGATAGTCAGAAAGTGCCAGGATGCGTGCGGCATCCGCGACCTTTGTGTGGATGACGTCTTTTGATTCGCCGGCGATTTTGAGGCCAAACGCAATATTGTCACGCACGCTGATATGGGGAAATAGCGCGTAAGATTGAAACACCATTGCCAGCTTGCGCTCGGATGGCCGGACGTGGCTCACATCCCGTCCGTCAATATAGATGGCGCCTTCACTGAGATCCTCCAGGCCAGTAATCACGCGCAACAGCGTTGACTTGCCGCAGCCGGACGGCCCCACAAAGACGGCGAATTGACCATCCTCTATATCGAGGCTGACATGGTCGATAGCTGTGTAGTCGCCGAAGCGTTTTACAGCGCGATCAATCGTGATCTGGCCCATGAAATCTCCTCTAATGCGATCAGTCTTTGACCGCGCCCATCGTGAGGCCCGATACGATGTGCCTTTGCATGAGCAGGGTGAAGATGATCGGCGGAATTGCCTGAATTACCGAAGACGCCGCGATCATCTCCCAAAAAGTCATGCTGTTGGTGACGAAGGACGAGATAACGACCGGAAACGTCTTTGCGGCGCGAGTTGTCAGAAACAGGGCCAAGAGCAGCTCGTTCCATGCAAAAATGAACACGAAGGTAGCCACTGTCGCGATGCCGCTACGGGTTAGCGGAAGGGCTACCTTGGTGAAAATCTGCGCCCAGGAGCATCCCTCGAGCATGGCTGCTTCAATCGTCTCGCGCGGCACGCGCCGGAAGAACGACATGCTGACCCACACGGCAAAGGGAATATTGAAACCGGCATAGACGACTATCAGGGCCCACACGGTGTCGAGCAAGCCTATGGTGTTGAAGATTATATAGAGCGGCACCCCGGCCGCGATCGGCGGCATCATACGAGTGGACAGGATCCAGTCTGCCAGGAACTCGCGGCCGCGAAACTTGAAATTCACCAAACCAAACGCAGCGGGCAACGACAGCACCATGCACAGGAGCGTCGCACCAAGGGTGACGATGATGGAATTGACGAGAAAGACCCAATTCTGCGAAAGCAGCTTCGTATAGTTGTCGACGTAAGTGAAATCGGGAATCCATCGCGGCGGCAGAGAGAATATGCCTTCTATGCTCTTGAAGCTGGCCAGGAACATCCAGGCCATGGGCGCTACGAAGGCCACAGCCACGAGAATGCCGGCAGGCAGCGCGAGCCGGTGTGGATGCGTGCCCCTATTCACCTTCAGCCCTCCTGAGATAGCCGGCAGCGAAGGTCGTGATGACGATGCTCATGGCCAGGATGACAACTGCCGCGGCCGATCCGTAACCGATTTGAAAATATTGATAGTCCTGCTTGTAGGCAAAGAGCGTAACGACTTCAGTCGACGCGCCAGGCCCACCACGGGTGGTGACATAGACAATGTCGAAAAAACGAAGGTTGTCGATGACACGCAGGATAACGCCAACCAGCACGACACTTTTGATGGCGGGGATCTCGATGGCCCTGGCAACGTGCCACCATCTTGCCCCTTCAACCTCTGCGGCCTCGTAATGTTCGGTCGGGATCGACATCAGCCCGGCCAGCATCAGCAGCATCATGAACGGTGTCCATTGCCAGCTATTGATCAGACTGATGGTAAAGAGAGCAAAAGTCTGATCGCTGAGCCAACCTGGCGGCGGCAGCCCTGCCCCCTTGATCAGGTAGTTGGCGATACCCAAAGTCGGATTAAGAATGTAGGAGAAGATCAACCCAATGCAGATTGGAGTGATCATCATCGGCAAGATCGAGAGGGAGCGGAGAATGCCGCCAGCTCGGCTGAATCTCAGCGCGAAGAAGATCTTTGCAGCGAGGAACCCGAAGATTATCTCGATGACGATAGATATGCCGGTGATAATTCCTATGTTTAGGCAAGCGTGAAGGAAGAGGGAATCGGTAAGAAGATTAGCATAGTTGTCGAAGCCGACAAAAACCTTTCTGTCCATCCGCGTCAGCTTCACTTGATATAGGCTGAGGTAGAGCGAATAGAGGAAAGGGAAAACTGTCAGCAAGAAAAGATAGGCCACGGCCGGCGTTAGAAAGATCAAACGCTCGCGGCTTTCGCGGTCCCATTGGCTCTTCGGTCGGGAGCCCGGGATACTGTCGACCACGCTAAATCTCATCGCTCGGTTCGTCTCATTCTGTACACTTTACGGCGGCCGAACGCCGGCATTCGAGATTGAAGGGCTGCGGAGCGGGCGGTAGGATGACGACCGCCCGCGTGGACGGAACGCTATTTGATGTAGCCTGCATCTTTGAGCAGCTTGGTGACATCACCGTTCGCTTTGTCCATCGCCTCTTGTGCGGTCGCTTCGCCGATGATGGCGCGATTGACCTGGAGGCCGATCGCGTCAATCATCTCGAAAGTCAGCGCGTGACGCGGGCGGCCTTCCATCCAAGCCTTTTTTGCGGCCTCGTAGAGCGTGGGCACCCAAGGCTGAGCTTTCTGGACCTCGGGGTCCTGGAAGGCAGAGTGGCGGGACGGCGGCGCTCCGGCCAGCACTGCTGCCTTGTGAACTTCGGGGCTGGCGTACCAGCGCATGAAGTCCCAAGCCGCCTCCTTGCGCGTGCTGTACTTGTTCAAGCACATGATCCAACCGCCGACTGGGGGGATGGACTCCTTGCCTTCGGCGTGGGGCATCATCGCGACGTCCCACTTGCCGGCGACCTTGGATATTTTGGGGTCATTAAGCCCCGGCGTTTGCACGGACCAGGCGTTGATCATTGCAACATTGCCCTGTGCGAACGCATTGTAACGCTCATCCCAGGCAAACTGCTCCACGCCCGGCGGTCCATACGCCACCATGTCTTTCATGAACTGCACAATCGACACGGATTCCGACGAGTTCAGCAGCGGCGTCTGGTCCGCGTAAGCAGCGGGCGAGCCCGGAAAGTTGCTCACCCAGGGCTTGCCACCGGCGGAATAGACCCATTCAAAATACTGCTGACCGGCCGCGGCGCCTCTCTGGTCGTTCATGGCGTAGCCCGTGACGCCAGGAAAGTCCTTGTTGTTGGTGAAGAACTTTGCGTCCTCCATTGTCTCCTTGAGAGTGGTCGGTGGCTTCAGCCCAGCTTTGTCGAAGAGGTCCTTGCGGTAGTGAACCATC
Organism: Mesorhizobium sp. M8A.F.Ca.ET.218.01.1.1; assembly: GCF_004791165.1. Lineage (GTDB taxonomy): Bacteria > Pseudomonadota > Alphaproteobacteria > Rhizobiales > Rhizobiaceae > Mesorhizobium. Next base: position 42,376 of record NZ_SRUZ01000009.1, read on the forward strand.
TGCCAATAGGCTGCGACTGGCAGGCACAGCTTTTTATCTCCCCACATCGCCTGACCGGCGAAGGACTCGACATAATCGTCCCAGGCAATGATCTTGGGATCCGTGTCGCTCCAGATGTCCTGCACCGGATCGATGCAGCCGGCGTCTGCGAATTCACCAAGCCAGATGCCATCGATGAAGAGAACATCGTACTGGCTGTCTTTTTGCGAGCACGCGAGAATTTCCTTCTGGTGCAGCGGATCGTAGCCGAACCCGTCGGTAGTGACCTTGGCACCCGTGAGAGCCTCGAATTGGGGCGACATTTTCCGGACCGCATCGATGAATGGGTCCTGGATCGACATGATGTTCACGGCCTCGCCGTCATGCTTGCTCAGGATCGACCCCCAGTCCGTTTGGGCCAGTCCTGGCGAGGCGGCGAGCGAAATGGCAGCAGCGGACGCAACCAACAAGATTTTCTTCATGCGAACCCTCCCAGCGAGCGCGATGAGACCACGCTCTGCGAACGGCGCTCCCGCGTTCAGACAGAGTTCCCCTGCGCAGCTTCGCCACGTCAGGTGGACGGCAAGACAATCAGAACCGGTCCGGATCAACGCATGCGACCCAGTTGTCGAACATCACCTCCACGAAGGCTTTCAGGCAGTTCAGTCCTTAACATACACCACAAGGCTAACACAAATAGATATTAAAAAATACATTTGTTGCCGGCTAGGCTTTCAGATTTTATGGGGAATTTTTCAAAAACGGGCATGGGCAATATTGCCTGCACACACATTTGTGAAACAATCATTCAATTGTAAATTCCTTTGACTCCTGTGCATTTCGCATGGACGGCACGGCTGAGCCCTGCAGAAAGCCGCCGAGTAGTCCCCGCGAGCGGGTACCGGTCTTGGATAGCAAGCGTATGATCGTCAGCTGATGGCGCTGCCATCGGCGGGATCAAAGAAATGGGTCTTCAACCAATCCCATTTGACTGAGAGTTGCGTTCCCGGCTTCGGCCGCACATGCGCTTCGAGCTTGGCAGTGAATTTCGACTGCCCAATCCTGCCGATCGCCAAGGTGTGCGGCCCCAAAGGTTCGATCGCATCGACGATGAAACCTTCGGCGCCGCCTTGGCCTTCGGAACTGTCATCGGGACGAATGCCAAAAATCACCGTCTGGCCAGCAAACCGGGCAAGACTTGACCTGGCGACAAGTTCCGGCAGCTCTCGAAGAGAACCGTCGGGAAGTTTGAGCGCCAACGAGCCCGACGCCATGGCCACTTCCACTTCGAGAAAATTCATGCTTGGCGTGCCGATGAAACCGGCAACGAACAGGTTGGCAGGGCGCTCGTAGAGTTCAATCGGATCACTCGCCTGCTCGACCCGACCGCCATTCATCAAGACGACGCGGTCGGCCATGGTCATGGCTTCGACCTGATCGTGTGTGACATAGATCGCCGTCGCCCCGAGTCGCCGCTGCAACTGCTTGATCTCCGTGCGCATGTCGACGCGGAGTTTGGCGTCAAGGTTCGAAAGTGGCTCATCGAATAGAAAAACCTCTGGATTGCGGACGATGGCGCGGCCGATCGCGACCCGCTGCCGCTGGCCGCCGGAAAGGTGCCGAGGCTTGCGCTCGAGGTAGGGCGTCAGCCCAAGCAGTTCGCTTGCCTCTGTCACGCGGCGACGTATGCTTTCAGGATTTTCGCGCCGAACCTTCATTCCATAGGCGATATTGTCGTAGGTCGACATATGCGGATAGAGCGCATAATTCTGGAACACCATGGCGCAGTTGCGCAGGCCAGGCCGAACGTCGGTCACATCGCGGCCGGCGATGGTGATACGGCCAGAACTTCCCTGTTCGAGCCCCGCGATCATCCGCAATGTTGTCGTTTTGCCGCATCCCGATGGTCCAACCAGCACGACGAACTCGCCCTTGTCTATTCTGAGGTCCAGCGGTGGTATGACTTGGAGGCTGCCAAACGATTTGGCGACGCCTTCCAGCGTGACATGAGACATGCTTGAGATCTCCTCGGGAGAGGCCGGGCGGCGTTCCGCCCGGCATGTCCGTTTTCACTTGAGTGGCGGCAGTCCCATCGACGCGCGATAGGCCGCAAGTTGCTTGTCCTTACCGAATTCCTCCGTCAGGCTGTCCCATTCGGCTGCAACCGCATCCAAGGCTGCCTGTGGCTCAACTTGACCGGCAAGCGCCTTCGAAAGCTCGATTTCCAGCGCTTCGGTATAGTTGAAGAAGCCTGGCAGGCGCAGATCGAAGGTCACATTCTTGGCGTCGAGAGAACCTTTTATCGCACCCAGGTAAGATACGGCTTCAGGCCTGGAGAAGATCGACAGCCAATTCTCGACATTGCTCATGTGGCTGAGGCGGTAGGGATTGACGCCGGTGCCGGCCGTGACGATGGCCTTGCCTGAAGTCTCGATGCTGGTGACTTCCTGGACGTAGTTCCAGGCCGCCTCCATATGCGCCGACGAGGTCGGAACACCGAGCTGCCAGCCACCAAATGCCAGGAAAGGCGAGGCGACTGGCTCGGGGAATTCGTCCCAAGCGCTCTTCTTGATGTTCCAGATCTTCGCCGAAGCGGGCAGGACCGACGCGCGGACGTTGCCGATGATGCGTGATTCCTTCTTGTCAGCGCCAAGAATCCCTGAATCGCCCCAGTCGATGTTCATTGCCACTTTGCCGCCGGAATAGAGCGGGCGGATCTCGCTCGAGCCATTGTTGAGCGAGCCGGGCGGATTGAAATCCAATCCCTTCTTGTAGTCTTCCAGCGCCTTTACCCAGCCCGGATTATTGATCTCGGCCTTCATCGTTTCGGGATCGAAGAACATCGATCCCGGCACGTTAGGGTTGTTCGTGTAGCTCGCAGCGTGGCTGAAGAAAAACCAGAATTGCTGCCCGCCGCGCTTATAGGCCTCGGCGGTGCCGAAAAGCCCCTTGTCGGGACGAGTGAAGAAGGCTGCAATGTCGTAATATTGGTCCCAGGTCTTCGGAGGGGCGAGATCATAGCCGTATTTCGCCTTGAAGGTTTTTTGCTCCTCAGGATTTTCGAAGAGATCGCCGCGGTATTGCAGCGTGTGCATGTCGCCATCCATCTGGGCAGCCTTGACCTTGCCGTTCCAGATCATCAGCCGCTCTTTGTAGGCTGGGTGAATGTCGGCCCAGTACTCGCCCTGTTGCATGTTCGCCGGCATATCCGAAAGGAAATCGGCCATGTCCGGCAGCCAGGCTGGCGTAAAGGCCATAACGTCGAAATCGCCGGTGCTACTTTGCAGCGCGGTGATATATTTTGGGAACAGTTCGCCGAATGGGAACTCGACGACATTCACTTTGCCGCAGGTCTTCTTCGACCAATTGTCGCTGGCGGTCTTCAGGGCTGACGCCACGAACGGACCCGTCTGCACGCCGACACTCAAGGTCACACCAGTGTAGTCCGGTTCGCAAGCAAGCGCGGGGGTTGCGGCTGACACCATGAGCGCGCCGACCAATGTTGCGAGTTTGTGTACCATGCCAGTTCTCCTCCTTTGAAACACGAAGCTATTTGATTGAACCTGCGAGCAACCCGGACCGCATCATGCGGCCGAGCAGAGCCGCGACGAACATCATCGGAACGATCGAGATGAGTGTGGCCGCCGATATTGCCCACCATTCGTCTCCGCGACTGGATACCTGTCCGGCGAGAACCACGGGCAGCGTTTGCCACCGAGACGTGGTGAGCAGCAGAGCAAAGAGAAACTCGTTCCAGATGAAGGCCAGCACGATCATGAAAGTGGCCAACATCCCAGGTCGGACCATCGGCAGCACGATCTCGAAGAAGATCCGCCAGCGCGGCACGTCGTCCACGAGCGCCGCCTCCTCGACCTCCAAGGGCACGCTTTTGAAGAAGTCGATCATCAGCCAGACGGCCAACGGCAGGCCAAAGGCCGTGTAAGCAAGGACCAAACCCAGATAGCTGTCGAGAAGACGCACGCCCTGTTTGTTCAGCTCTGCGTAGAAGAGGAAGAGCGCAAAGGCCGAGACGACCGGCGGAAACATGCGCTGAGAGACGAACCAGAAGGTGATATCCTTGTTGCCGAGCTGCGGGCCAGGCAATCGAAGCCTGTTGAGGACAATGCAAGTCGGAAGCGCGGCCAGCATCGACAGACTGAGCGATTGCGGCGCCGGCAGGCGCCACACTTCGTTCAAGAGTATGAAGCCGCCGATGGCAATTGCGGCGAAGGCGATAGCGGCGGCAAGCTTAATACGGTATTCGAAACGGCTGAGCCCATAAGCGGCCATCGAGCCGAAGAAGACCGCAAGGGCAGTCGCCGAGAGGCCGACGGCCGTCGAGTGCCAAAAGCCCCTGAAAAAGTCACCGCGCTCACCCGCCACGATTTCGCGGAATGTCGAAAACGTAGGATTGAAGTCGATCCACGGCAAGTAGGTTGGGCCACCATTCACGTCTGTTGGTGCCTTGAAGGCGGTGACCCCGACCCACCAGAATGGCGCCGCGACGAATAGCGCCCAGACGAGGCAGGCTAGGAAGGCGACCCAGCGGAGCAAGCGGCCTTCATTCATGTGCGCTTCTCCATCAACGGCCGTGCGAGCGCCAGATACACAATTCCGAACAGAGTGATGACCATCAGGAAGAGAAAGCTCAGCGCCGAGGCCTGCCCGAGGTTGAACTTCTTGAAGCCCTCATTGTAGGCGAAGAGCGTCAGCGTCTCGGTGGAGGTGCCCGGACCTCCGCCGGTGAGCACAAAGACCGTGTCGATGATCTTCAAACCTTCGATGATGCGGATGAAGACGACCGCCACGGAGAGCGGCAGCAGCATCGGAAAAGTGATGCTCCAGAAGCGCTGCCAAGGCGACGCGTTCTCGATGGCGGCCGCTTCGAACACTTCCCGCGGCAGGCCCTGCAGGCCGGCGAGCATCAGCAGTGTGACAAGTGGCGTCCACTGCCAGATTTCAACGATGGCGATCACCGCAATCGCCCAGTTCGCCTGCGTCAGAAAAGGCAGGTTCGGAAAGCCGAGAAATGTCGCGAACTCGTTAAGAGGACCAAGTGTTGGGCTGAATATCATCCGTGCGACAAGCGCCACCGCAACGGGCGCCATGAACATCGGAAAAAGGAAAAGCGGTCGGTAAAGCCGCTCACCAGGTACGTTACTGTGCAATGAAAGTGCCAGGGCAAGGCCAACACAATATTGAACGGCCACCGAGATCAGAACGATGATACTCGTTGTTGCTATAGCGCCCCAGAAGCGTGCTGAGGCAAGCAGCCCCAGATAATTTTCAAGGCCGACGAAGCGCGCCGGTAAAGGGGGCGTTAGGCGCATGGACTGAAAACTGACGGTCAGCGCATATATCAGCGGGAAAATGCTGACAGCCAGCACGATGAGGAATGCCGGCCAGACAAAGAGATATTTTATGCGTTCGTCACGCAAACCTTCCTCCCCCCTCGTCATTCAGCTGCTGCCAACTGTTGTGAACGGAAGCTCACAGTATTGACGGACCATGTCCTCGGCGCCTGGGTCCCTTGGCTGCAACCAATCGTCTTCTATAGATGCAATCCGATGCGATCCCAGTGGCATGCGCGCTTTCTCCGCCGTCACGACGCTCGTTGCTTTATTTGGACTAGGCAGCCGGCAGCGGCGGAACATCGAAAGCGGGATGTCAGCTCCAGTCGTAGCGAGGGCCGCGAACTCAAGTAGCCCCCTTCTCTATGTCTGTCAACGACAAATAGATCTTTCAAAATACAATTGTGTTCAAAAATTCTACCCGGAAACCGGGAAAATGGTCTCATTTGGTCAAGCTTCTAGCCAAGACAGGGTTTTCTTGTGCCAAATCGCCTTTTGTGGCTACATTTGCATGCTGCCTGATGCCCTTTGAATCGATAGCACGGGTAAATGATAGGACCGGGAAGTTACAAGAAGGTATGGTCGCGGCAATAACGGGCGCCGCTTTCCGAATCGGCTTGGAATGCGCACGATTCATGCTGGCGGAAGGTGGACGGGTTGCGCTTGTGGATCGCGCGGCAGATAGGCTCGACGAACTCTGCAGTGATCCCGGTCCAAGGGCCTTTCCGGTTGTGGTCGCCGACTTCTTCTTCAGCGAACACCACTGTGACCTGCTGGCGGCCTAACGCTTCCCTCGCATTGCAGCTGCGATGCTCGCCTTCAAGCTCATCGACCAGAATGTCGAGACAACGGTGGAGCGAGCGGACGGCAGCGACGTCGCGCAAGGCGAGGCCATCGCATGGGCGGTCCGGCCCGGGCCATGCTTAACGCCGAACGGACAGCGCTCTCATTGCGACGGCGACGGCAGCGTCATCGCGGCTGTTCGCGGCCATGTGCAAAGATCGTCTGCACGACGCCGGCTTGCGGGCTGTCGAAAAATACGCCGTGCACATCGCGATCGCCGCCGGAATTCGTCCAGCCGTCGAGCGCGCGCGAAGCTCGTCAAGATCGAAGTCGAGGTCGACAAGCTGGCCAGGTCTTGGGTCTCGCTCCGGGACGCTGCCCTACTCGACAACATGTCGGTCGACGAGTTGCAACATGCAATGGCGATGATTGCCGGCCGGGCGACTACCGAGGCCTCGTGTAGGGTCACACCGGCGACGGCGCCAGCATCGCCGCGACCGGAGTCGATCTGATCTCCGGCTGGCTGACTCATAGCGCGCCAACCTTAATATCGGTCTCGACTACCGTGAGATTTGATCGTCGGGCTGACCATCAGCGGGCAAGTCTCAGGGATAACCAGTCACCTGAATGGCCCGAGGGGTCTGCACGCGCAGGACTACACTTGACAGATAGCGTCGGTCCGGTCACCCTCAGGCATTCACCAGGGGAGTCCCGGCAAGGGGCTGAGATACTGCTGGCTTCGCGGCGCAGTGACCCGTTGAACCTGATCCAGTTCATACTGGCGTAGGGACGGTGCAAGCGCTTTTGCGGGAGTTTACGCCCGAGGTCCTGTTTCGGCAGGTCGACTGAAGCTCTTTTCATCCTTCCGGCACAGAACTGGGTCTCCAATGCATGAGCAAAGGAGCCTCACGATGAATGCCCTCACCCCTGCCGTGTCGACGGGACCATTGCCCGCCTCGCGGAAAATCCACAAGTCCGGCGTCCTCCACCCACAGATCAGGGTGCCGATGCGCGAAATCTCCGTTCATCCGACAGCCGGCGAGCCGCCCGTCACCGTCTATGATCCGTCCGGCCCCTACACCGACCCGACTGTCGAAACCAGCATCGAAAAGGGCCTCGCACGGATTCGCCGCGAATGGGTTACGGCCCGCGACGACGTCGAGGCCTATGACGGCCGCCATGTCCGGCCGGAAGACAATGGATTCGTCACGAGCGAGCGCCTGACACCGGAATTTCCGGTATGCAACCGACCGCTCAGGGCCAAGGCAGGCAAGGCGGTGACTCAGCTTGCCTATGCGCGCGCCGGCATCGTCACGCCCGAAATGGAGTTCGTCGCCATCCGCGAGAACCTCGGCCGCGAGATGCTGCGTGGCAAGCTTGAGCGGGACGGCGAGGCCTTCGGGGCCGCGATCCCCGACTTCGTCACACCGGAATTCGTGCGTGAGGAGGTAGCACGCGGACGTGCGATCATTCCCGCCAACATCAATCATCCCGAAAGCGAACCGATGATCATCGGCCGCAATTTCCTGGTGAAGATCAACGCCAATATCGGCAACTCGGCGGTCACCTCTTCGATGGCCGAGGAAGTGGAAAAGATGGTGTGGGCGATCCGCTGGGGCGCCGACACGGTGATGGATCTGTCGACGGGACGCAGCATCCATAACATCCGCGAGTGGATCGTACGCAATGCGCCAGTGCCGATCGGCACGGTGCCTCTCTATCAGGCGCTCGAAAAGGTGGGCGGCATCGCCGAGGACCTGACCTGGGCGGTCTACCGCGACACGCTGATCGAACAGGCCGAACAGGGCGTCGACTATTTCACCATCCATGCCGGCGTGCGGCTGCATTACATCCCGCTTACCGTAGACCGGGTCACGGGCATCGTCTCGCGTGGCGGCTCGATCATGGCCAAATGGTGCCTGCACCATCACCGAGAAAGCTTCCTCTACGAGCATTTCGCGGAGATCTGCGACATCTGCCGCGCCTATGATGTGTCCTTTTCTCTCGGCGACGGCCTTCGTCCGGGCTCGATCGCCGATGCCAATGACGCAGCCCAATTCGCCGAGCTGGAGACGCTCGGCGAGTTGACGAAGATCGCCTGGGCCAAGGATTGCCAGGTGATGATCGAGGGGCCCGGCCACGTGCCGATGCACAAGATCAAGGAGAACATGGACAAGCAGCTCGCAGTGTGCGGCGAGGCGCCGTTCTATACGCTTGGACCGCTGACGACCGACATCGCGCCAGGCTATGACCACATCACCTCAGGTATCGGCGCCGCCATGATCGGCTGGTTCGGCACGGCCATGCTTTGCTATGTCACACCCAAGGAGCATCTCGGCCTTCCCGACCGCAACGACGTCAAGATTGGCGTGATCACCTACAAGATAGCCGCTCATGCCGCCGATCTGGCTAAGGGGCATCCAGCGACAAAACTCAGGGATGATGCCCTTTCGCGCGCGCGTTTCGAGTTCCGCTGGGAAGACCAGTTCAACCTGTCGCTCGACCCCGAAACCGCGCGGTCCTTCCACGACCAGACCTTGCCCAAGGAGGCGCACAAGGTGGCGCATTTCTGCTCCATGTGCGGGCCGAAATTCTGCTCGATGCGCATCTCCCACGACATCCGCGCCGAGGCACAGAAAGAGGGCATGGCCGCGATGGCGGCGAAATATCGCGAAGGCGGCGATCTCTATATGCCGGCTGATGAGACCGGCGTACGGCTGATGTCAGAGGTGCCGGAACCGTCATGAGGGTACTGGTCAAAGGGGCCGGCGTCGCCGGCCTCGCCGCGGCGTTCGAGCTCGCTGCCCGCGGTGCCGCGGTGACCGTCGCGGAGACAAGGCATGGCCTCGGCGGCAACGCATCATGGTTCGCGGGCGGCATGCTGGCACCATGGTGCGAGCGTGAAAGCGCCGAGCAGCCGGTTCTGGACCTTGGATGCGGCGCGGCCGATTGGTGGGAGGCGACAACGCCGGGTCAGGTGACACGGGCCGGGACACTGGTCGTGGCCGCGCCGCGTGATGCGGGCGAGCTCGACCGGTTCGCCAGTCGCACGTCGGGTCATCGGCGCGTCGATGAAGATGATATCGCGTTGCTGGAGCCCGACCTCGCCGGCCGATTCCGCCGCGGATTGCTGTTCCCCGATGAGGGTCATCTCGACCCGCGCCAGGCGATGGCGGCACTTCATGACAAGCTCGCGGCCATGGGTGTCGAATTCCACTTCAGCTGCGACGCCCGGCACATCTCCGGTTTCGATCGCCACATCGACTGCACGGGGATGGCGGCCGTCGATGACAGGCTGCGCGGCGTTCGCGGCGAAATGCTGATCCTGCGCACGCCTGAAGTCTCGCTGTCGCGCCCGGTCCGGCTGCTTCATCCGCGCTTTCCGCTCTACGCGGTGCCGCGCACCGGCCACCGTTTCATGATCGGCGCCACGATGATCGAGAGCCAATCTGGGGGACCGGTCACGGCGCGTTCGATGATGGAGTTGCTCAGTGCCGCCTGCGGGCTCCATCCGACATTCGGCGAGGCTGAGATCGTTGAGGCCGGTGTCGGCGTTCGTCCGGCCTTTCCAGACAACCTGCCGCGAGTCGAGGTCCATGGAAGCACCGTCGCGATCAACGGCCTCTACCGCCATGGCTTTCTTCTCGCCCCCGCAATGGCGCACCAGGCAGCCGACCTGGTTTTCAATCAAGCCGGAACCAAGGAGCTTGCTCATGAAACTGATGGTCAATGGCGAAGCGCGTGAGATCGCCGCCGCCACGCTGGCCGAATTGCTTGCCGCGCTCGACTATGAGGGCGATTGGCTGGCGACGGCCGTCAACAGCGACCTCGTGCACAAAGCCAACCGGGCGGAATTCCGATTGAGCGACGGCGACCGGATCGAAATCCTCTCGCCGATGCAGGGAGGCTAGCATGTTCGATCTTCTTGGAACGACGCTTGCCTCGCGGCTGCTTCTCGGCACGGCTCAATATCCCTCGCCGGCCATCCTTGCCGACGCGGTCAAGGCGTCGGGCACGTCTATCGTGACCGTCTCCCTGCGGCGAGAGATGGCGGGCGGCAGGGCCGGCGAGAAATTCTGGTCGCTGATGCGCTCGCTTGGCACGAGAGTCCTTCCCAACACGGCAGGCTGCCACTCCGTCAAGGAAGCGGTCACCACCGCGAACATGGCGCGCGAGGTGTTCGGGACGAGCTGGATCAAGCTCGAAGTGATCGGCAAACACGACACACTGCAGCCTGACGTGTTCTGCCTGGTCGACGCCGCCCGCATCCTGTCCGAGGACGGCTTTTCCGTCTTTCCCTATACCACCGACGATCTTGTCGTCGCCGAGCGGCTGCTGGAAGCGGGCTGCAAGGTCCTGATGCCGTGGTGCGCACCGATCGGTTCCGCCCTGGGACCCGTCAACATTCCGGCGCTGCGCTCGATGCGCGCACATTTCCCAGGCGTCCCGCTGATTGTGGATGCAGGGCTCGGACGGCCGTCGCACGCGGCGACCGTCATGGAACTCGGCTTTGACGCCGTGCTCCTGAACACGGCGGTCGCCAAGGCGGCCGATCCGGTCGGCATGGCGCGTGCTTTCGGCAAGACGGTCGAAGCCGGCCGCGAAGCCTTTTGCTCGGGAATGCTCGAACCGCGCGAGGTCGCGATGCCGTCAACCCCGACGATCGGCAGGGCGGCTTTTTCATGAAGCTCGATCCCTTCTATCTGATCGTCGGTAGTGCAGCCTGGATCGAGCGGCTGGTGCCGCTCGGCGTGAAGCTGGTGCAGCTTCGCATCAAGACCATGGACGAAACCGGGCTGCGCGCGGAGATCCGCAAGTCGAAGGCCTTGTGTGTCCAATACAAAAGCCAGCTCATCGTCAACGATCATTGGCGCCTGGTAATCGAGGAGGGCTGCGATTTCGTGCATCTCGGCCAGGAGGATCTGCAAACCGCTGACCTCTCGAGGATACGGTCAGCCGGTGTCAGGCTCGGGTTGAGCACGCATGATCATGTCGAGCTGGAAACGGCCATGTTTGCTGAACCCGACTATGTCGCGCTCGGTCCAATCTATCCCACCATCTTGAAGAAAATGAAGTGGGCACCGCAAGGGCTAGAGCGGATCAGCGAGTGGAAGCGGCGGGTGGCGCGGATACCATTGGTCGCCATCGGCGGCCTCAACCCGGACCGCCTCGACGGCGTCTTTGAGGCCGGCGCCAACAGCGCCGCAGTGGTCACGGACATCACGTTGAACTCCGACCCCGAAGCGCGCACGCGAGAATGGATCGAAAAGACGGACCGATGGCGATGAGACGAGAACCGCATGTGCTTGTCGTTGGCGGGTCCGACTCCAGCGGCGGAGCCGGAATTGCGCGTGACATCGAGACGATCTCTGCCATTGGCGTGCGCACCTGTCTCGCCGTCACAGCGCTAACGGTGCAAACGCACGACGCAGTGATCGAAATCCATCATTCGCCACCCAGCCTGGTGGCCAATCAGATGTGCGCCGCGCTGCAGGCCAACGACGTGGCCACAATCAAGATCGGCATGCTGGCGACTGCCGAGATCATTGTTGCCGTTGCCGCAATGCTGCGCAAATTTCCCCATGTCCCCGCAGTACTCGACCCTGTGCTGGCCTCCACCTCAGGTCGAGCGCTACTCGAAACGGACGCCATCGCCGCCATGAAACGCGATCTGATGCCGCTTTGCCGTGTCGTTACGCCTAATTTAATCGAGTTGGCGCTTCTTGTCGGCGCGGAATTGGCGATGGATGAGGGAAGCGCGCTTCAACAAGGACAAAGACTTCTGGCCGACGGGCCACAGTCCCTGCTGATCAAGGGCGGCCACGCATCTGGACCTCGATCAACCGATATCCTGTTGCGTTCCGATCGGGAACCTGTCCGTTTCGATATGCCTCGGCTTGCCGGAACGCTACGCGGGACCGGCTGCATGATGGCCAGCGCGATCGCGGCGCATTTTGCAAATGCGAGATCACTTGAAGACAGCGTGCGAGAAGGCAAGCTGTTTGTTTTCAAAAAACTGGAGAAAGGCACGAGACCCATGCCCCCATCGATGACGAGATCGGCATCGCGCCAAGCCACATGAATGATATTGCTTCTGAAATCAGGAGGACGTGCGGCTCCCGTATCCGCGTGATGCCCCGACCCAGAGCTTCGCGTGAAAGCCAGCCGGGAGCACGGTGAGCGTCGCCAAGCCTTGTGGACGACATCAACGATGTCCGCTGCGCAAGCATTCGCTCGACCTTCAACTTAAGGACGGTCAGGACCGAAAACCGTCGACATGTAGTAGATCAGCGCGGCGCCATCCCAGCGAGGTTGCCTTCAGTAACGAAATGAACTCGTTGACCGGGCCGGCAGTGCGACACGCAGCGCCTGAGGCAGGATGATCAGGAAGAATAGCGACCCGGGTGCAGGCCGAGGGCCGCCGCGCCTTCCGATTGTCCCTTGCCGATGGCTGCTTAGGAACTGCGAAGAATCTCGGCCAGGTTGGCATTCTGGATCAACGTCAAGGCAAGAAGGGCCGCGATGAAAGACGTGAACCAGTTCGATTGGAACACCGCCCGAGATTTGCGGCAGCCCATTCCAGATGAACAGCAGCACGAGCAGCGCCGGCGCACCGCGAAGAGCCAGACGAGGCGACGATAAACAGACGGACCCAGCGCCGCTTGGACGTGGCCAGCGCCGCTGTTGCCGGGGATATGGTCAAGTCGACCGACATCACGACAACCGAAAGAATCAAGGTCAGCAGGGTCCCCTTGGGGAGGGCAGCCGAACAATGCCGTCAGGAAGAGCTTGTCGACGACCACGGCGCCCTTCCCTCAATTGAGGCCGAGTGCTTGACGTCGGTAGTGGTGCCCGGGAGGTTCCATTTCTTCAGCAGCGTCAGCATCTCGCCGCTCGCCTGCATCGCCTCGAGTCGCCTTGACCAGTTGCTCGCGATCATCGCCGCTTTTTCTCAGACAGATTCCGTAGGTTCGCCCCCGCCATAGTTGTACCGAACGTGCAGCCGACCTGACATCTGCTGGATGCGGAACCGCCGTCGTGTCCTGGGCGATTGTTGCGCGGCTCCGTCTGTCCCGCTCAACGAGCAACTCTTCCTCCTTCTACAGAAGGCGCTCTAACTGACTGGCGCTGTAGGCATCGATGACCAGACCGGTTATGAACGCTGCTTTCAAGATGGCATGGGTTGCCTTCACCTTGTTGGTGCCGGCTGACAAAAGGATGATGTCGCTCTGAGAAAGCGCAGACAAGTTGATCGCCAGCGTGCGTCTGCAGATCTGTGAATCGATATAATTTCCGTTCTTGTCGAAGAACAATCCAAGCGTGTCGCCGACAGCGCCGAGCTCCTGGAGGACCTTCAGGTCGTCCATGGACAGATAGCCATAACGCGACAGGAACGAACTGGAACCGCATTCGCCGACGCTGATGAAGCAGGCCTGTGCGCGCATGGCCGTGCGAATGATGTCCTGAACCACCCTCTGCTGGATGAAGACCTCTCGATCCTCTTCACTGTCTGCGATGAATGGCACCGGCAGATACTTCGCCTGTCCACCTGTCTTTGAAGCGATCTTCTGAACAACGTCAAACGGGTTTGCCGAGGCCGAACGCGTCAACGAACCGAGAAGCGACACGAACTGTACATCAGGCTTGTGGATCGGGAGGAAGGCATCGGCCATGGCGCTGATCGTCCTGCCCCAAGCGAGACCAATGACGGTCTCCTTCGCTTGATCCTGGACCAGCATCGAGCGAAGGATCTTCGCAGCGACCATACCGACCCCGCGGCGCGCAACTGCCTCACCCGTTGCTGCGTTCTCCTCGTCATCGGAGGGCGGGGTGATAAAGCAGAATTTCAGGTCGAACTTGATGCGGATGCGCTCCTCGAGTTCGGAAAGCGCCGACAGCCGGTGGTCGATGTCGATCGTAACGATGCCGCTCGTTCGGGCATCGGCAATCAGGCGCGCAACCTTGACGCGGGAAACGCCCAGGACGGATGCGATCTCGTTCTGGGTTTTTTCGGCCACATAGTAAAGCCACGCGGCTCTCACCATCATGTCGCCGTCGCTCTGGTCGCGTTCGATCACTGTGAATCCTTTCTCGCGCTCGTGTATCATTTGTTCAGTCGGCGAGCAAAAGTATTTTTGGTTTGACTTTTTGTGCACGCAATGAACAAATGATCGTCGCTTGCAGCAGCAAGCGTCTCTTTCTGGGAGGATTTGATGACTGACATTGATGGTCAATCGACCGCAACTGGGGGCGTATCGCGCCGCGATCTCTTGAAGTGGGGTGGACGTGCAGGCGGCGTGGCCGCGGCAGCTGCCACGCTGCCCAACATGGCCGAATTTCTCCTCGGCTCGACGCCAGCGTATGCCGCTGACAAGCCGCTGAACATCGCGGTCATCGGTCAACAGATGTCCGCCCAGTCCGACCAGCGTGCTTGGGAAGGTATGCAGGCCTGGATGAAGGGCATGGGCGTCGACAAGACCTGGAAGATGAACCTGACGGACGCGAAGGGCGATCCCGGCAAGCTTGTCTCGCAGATCCAGGATGCCGTGACCGCAAAGGTTGATGCAATCATCGTGCTCTTTGCGACGCTAACGGCTGCGCATGCTGCGCTTGATAGCGTCAAGAGCTCTGGCATTCCGTTCTTCAGCATCGATTCCGGATGGCAAGATCCAGCGATCGCCGATCTCACCAGCAACAATTACATTCTCGGTGGCGCGCCGTCGCAATACATGGCCGACCGTCTTCTCGGCGCCGGCAAGAGCAAGGCGAAGATTGCCTCGATCGTTGCAAACTTCCATCACGGCACGCGAAAGCGCGGCAAGGTTCTCGAAGTTCTGTTGTCTGAAAATACCTGGATCGAGCAGGTCGATTCCCGTGTCATCCAGTATGACGGGTTCTATGAAAAGACCCAGAATATCGTTAACGACTGGCTGACGCGCTACGGCGACGAGCTGGATTGCATCTGGTGCCCATGGGACGAGCCGGCAATGGCGGCCTCCGAAGCGATCGTTGCCAAGGGCCTTCAGGACAAGATTTTCGTGGTTGGCGCCGATGGCCATCCGACCGCGCTGCAGAGAATGCGTGATGGCGGTGCCAAATGGCCGCACAAGGCAACTAGCGCCCAAGCCTTTGAACTGTGGGGTGCCTACTGCGGATGGCTGGTCAACGAAATCGTCGGCAAGGGCGGTGATGCCAAGAGGCTCGTTCCCGTTCCAATCGTCGAGTTCCCGACCCCGCTGCTCGTCAGCGAGGTCAACATCCCCGGCAAGGATGACCAGCCGTGGTCCGCGACGGACCTTTACTACCTGTACCAGGACCGCGTGTTGAAGGGCATGAAAGGCTGACCTCCCAAGCCGGCCGGCAGCTGTGGCTGCCGGCCCCCGTTCCAGCCTTGGATCATCATAAGCGATTTAACATGAGCGAAGAACTTTTGCGGGTCGAAGCCATCTCGAAGGCTTTCGGCGGTGTCCAGGTATTGCAGGATGTCAGCCTGTTGCTGAGAAGCGGCGAAGTTCTAGCCCTCGTCGGTGCAAACGGCGCGGGCAAGTCGACACTGATCAAGGTGATCTGTGGCGCATATGCGGCCGACAAAGGCACCATCTTCATCGATGGCCAGCAGCAGAACTACAGGAACGTGCGTGAAGCCGTCGCTGCCGGCGTCTCGGTTGCCCACCAGAACAACATGACCATCTCGCGCCTCACCGGTGCCCAGAATATCGAACTCGGCCGCGAGCCGACGCGCTTCGGCCTGATCGACAAGCGCGAACTGCGCAGGCGTGCGGAAGCGCTTTGGCGGGTTTTCGATGTCAACATCGACATCAATGCCGAATGCGGAGATCTCGGGCCCGGCGAACAAAAGATCGTCGACATCCTGAAGGCGCTCGCGACGGACCCTCGCATTCTCATCCTCGATGAGCCAACGGCAACTCTGACGCTCGGCGAGAGCAAGCGGCTGTTTGCCTTCATCGATCAACTGCGGACAAAGAACATCGGCGTGATCTTCATCTCGCATCACCTCCAAGAAGTCCTCGATCACTGCGACAGCGTCGTGGTCCTAAAAGACGGCCGGCTTGTCCATCAAGGTGTCGTGGATAACAACCTGACGCGCGAAGACATAGTGCAGATGATGATAGGCCGGAGCGTCGTTCAAGAAAAGCGAGCCTCATCTGCGGTCGCGGGTGAAACCGTCGTTTCCGTAGAGAACCTCAAGGTCGGGAGTCTACACGTTAATCGGTTCGAGGCGGCCCGCGGCGAGGTCGTCGGCATCGCCGGGCTAATCGGTGCGGGCCAAACCGAATTCCTGCAATGTCTTGCGGGTGCCCGGCGCCCGTCGCAGGCCGGCTCCGTCGAGCTGTTTGCAAAACCCGGCCTACCGAAGACCGTTGGCGACGCGGTTCTAGACGGCATCTACTCAGTGCCCGCCGATCGCATACACACGGCGATCTTCGGGGCACTGACCGTCGAGGAAAACCTCTCGACCGCATCACTTTCGGGGCTTTCGTCGAAAGGCTTCATTTCGAGCCGCACGGCGAGAGCGCGTGCCGGCGAACTGATCTCGGCGCTCGCCATCAAATGCGCCGGACAGGACCAGAAGGTCCAGGAACTCTCAGGTGGTAACCAACAGAAGGTCTCCTTCGCGCGCTGGCTGTCACGCCCGGGTCTCAGCCAGGATAGCCTGAGGAACCAGATTTTCCTGCTTGATAATCCGACAGAAGGCGTCGACGTCGGCGCCAAGGCGGAGTTTTACGATCTCATCGGGCGCCTGGCCATACGCGGCGGGACGGTGATCGTCACGAGTGCCGAGTTTACCGAACTGATCGCCATTTGCGATCGCATCTATTGCATTTCAAACAGCACGCTTTCCGATCATTTCCCGGCGGTGGAGATGACCGAAGAAACCCTGCTCCTGAAAACCAATTGAAGGACAGATAACAGTGAAAGAAAACGCTATCAAAGTCCCGATCAACTGGATGGATTTCGCGACCCGCTATGGCACCGTCTTTGCTGCCCTGGTGATCTTCGTAGTCTTTTCGATCTTCAGCCCGCGCTTCCTGAGTGCTAACAATCTCAGCAACGTCCTCGTCCAGATTTCCGCTTTGACGGTGGTCGCAAGCGCCCTGACGGTTGCAGTCGTGAGCGGAGAGTTTGATCTTTCGGTCGGACAGGTCGCGGGCCTCTCCTCGATGCTTGTCGCGGGCCTCTTGGTGTTCAACAACCAGCCAGTCGTCGTCGCGATCCCGCTATCCATCCTGGCAGGACTCGTCATCGGCATCGTCAACGGCTTTCTCGTGACGAATCTGCGCATCCCGTCGCTGATTGCGACACTCGGGATGGGGCCGATCGCACTTGGCATCAACTACGCCTATAGCGGCGGTGACTCGATCTACGCACAGATGCCGGATGCCTTCTACTACCTGTCGACAGGCCGCATCTTCGGGTTCTTTCCCGTGCCAGTGCTGCTTGCAATTATCGTCGTCATCGCTGTCCATACGCTTATCAACAAGACACGCTATGGGCGCGCGACAGTTGCCACGGGCACCAATATCGTTGCCGCACGGCTATCGGGCATCAACGTCAACCGCTGCCGCCAGATTGCGCTTGTTATTTCAGCGACGGGCGCCTCTGCCGCCGGCGTCATGTTGACGGCACGCCTGGGAACCGGCCAGCCCGGTGCTGGCGAACCCTACCTGATGGATGCGCTGACAGCAGTCTTCATCGGCATGACATGCTTCCGTCCGGGCAGGGCATCCGTCGAAGGAACGATCATCGGCGTCATCATCATCGGCATGCTCGACAATGGTCTCAATCTCCTCGGCGCGCCCTTCTACCTGCAAAACATCGTGCGTGGCGTTGTGATGATCGCGGCTGTCGCCCTTGCGGTACTGCGTGGCGAAATCCGCTTCTTCTGAAAGGATAATATCGTGTCCCAGGATCAAACCCAGCTTGCGGCCAGCGCCGGCGGTTCCGCATTGCCCAAACGCAACAGCCAGCTTATCGATCTCTACCGTGTCATGCGGCGCATCCGCACCTTCGAGGAACGCGTCGGAGAACTCTTCATCCGCGGCCAGTCGGCAGGCTCGATGTTGCATCTGTCGATCGGCGAGGAATCGAGCGCTGCAGGTGTCTGTGCCGCTATGCAGCCGCAGGATACGTTCACAACGCACCATCGCGGGCATGGCATCTTTCTTGCTCGTGGCGCTGACCCCAAGCAAATGATGGCCGAGATCGGCGGCAAGGAGACGGGCTACTGCAAGGGCAAGGGTGGGTCCATGCATATTGCCGACATGGCACTTGGCCATCTGGGCGCTAATGCTATTGTCGGCGGCGGTATCCCGGCTGTCGTCGGCGCCGGCCTCTCCAGCAAATATCTGAAGCAGAACTCGGTTTCGATCGCCTTCTTCGGCGATGGGGCCATGCAGCAGGGCATTCTCTACGAGAGCATGAACATGGCAGCGCTCTGGAATCTTCCGGTTCTCTTCGTGTGCGTCAACAATCAATACGGCATGGGCACCCGCATCGACCAGGCGACGAAAAGCACCCGGTTCGACGAGCGCGCAAAGGCCTTCGGGCTGAATGGCGCAGTAGTCAACGGCCATGACGTCGAGGAGGTCGAGGCAACCGCACGCTGGCTCGTGGATGACGCCCGCGCAGGAAAGCCTGGTTTCCTTTCGGTCGAAGTCTATCGCTTCTTCGGTCATGCGCGAATGGACAAAAGCCCCTACCGCACGGAGGCCGAAGAGACGGAGGGCCGCAGGAAGGATCCGGTGCTCTTAGCCCGTGACAGGCTGATTGCCGAAAAGCTGGAAACGGAAACCACGCTCGATGCGATGGACAAGGAGATCGTCACCGAGATGGATGCGACGATCGACTTCGCCGTCGGATCGAAGGCGCCGCCACTGACGTCGATGTTCCGTGATGTTTATGCCCTCGGAGAGCCGAAGCCGGAACCCGTCAGCGTCCGTATCGATCGTGTACTTGCCAGGGATGATGCATGATGACCGCTACCACCTATAGAGACGCGCTTCGTAAGGCGCTTGACGACGCGATGACTGATGACGAGACAATTGTCGTTATCGGTGAGGAGGTGGGACGCTACGGGGGCGCCTATGGCGTTACCAAGGACCTGATCAAGACCCATGGTCCCGAAAGGCTGATCGACACGCCGATCTCTGAGCCGGCGATCATCGGCGCGGCTGTTGGCGCCGCCATGACCGGTCTCAGGCCCGTCGCCGAGCTGATGTATGTCGATTTCCTCGGCATGACGATGGACCAGCTCGCTAACCAGGCCGCCAAGATCCGCTACATGTTCGGTGGCCAGATTGGTGTGCCGATGGTATTGCGCACGCAAGGAGGCACGGGACGATCGGCCGGAGCTCAACATTCGCAGAGCCTCGAGGCATGGGTTATGCATACGCCGGGCCTGAGGCTCGCCATGCCTGCAACGGCCGCCGACGCCTATCATCTCTTGCGTCAGAGCCTAACCAAGCCCGATCCTGTCGTCTTCATCGAGCACAAGGCGCTTTATACACGCAAGGAAGACGTTGATTTCGAAGCCGAGCCTTTGCCATGGGGAAAGGCGGCCGTGCGACGCGAGGGCGGCGATCTCGTCATCGTCACCTATTCCAGGCAGGTTTTCTATGCGCTGGACGCTGCCGAAATGCTGTCTAAGAAGGGTTTCGAGGTCACAGTGATCGACCTCAGAACGCTTAATCCGCTCGATTTCGACACGGTGCGCAGCCATGTGGAGCGCGTCGGCAAAGCGATGGTCGTCTCGGAGGGTGTGATGACCTCGGGCGTGGCCGCCGAGCTCGCTGCCCGCATTTCGGAAGAATGCTTCGACTTCCTTGAACAGCCGGTCGTGCGGGTTGCCGGCGAGGACATCCCGATCTCGGTGTCGCAGGAGCTCGAATCCGGCAGTGTGCCGTCGGCATCGGTCATCGCCGGCGTTGCTGAGAGAATGCTCTCATGAGCGAGCGCATTCTAAAAATGCCGCGTCTCGGCGAGACGATGGAAGAGGGCAAGATTGTCGGTTGGCTGATCAAGTCGGGCGACAGTTTCAAGCGTGGCGACCCGATCGTCGAGATCGAGACGGACAAGACGATCGCGGAGTTTCCAGCCCTCGGCGACGGCCGGCTCGGCGAAATCCTGGTATCGATCGGCGACATGATCGATGTCGGCAAGCCGCTTGCCCGCATCGACATCGGCGATGGCCCGGACTGGACCGCCGGCGAAGGCGACGAGAGCGAAACGACCGGTGAGGCAGCTGTCGCCTCGACAATGGAGCAACGCGAAGGCGTGCTGGTCGAGAACAATCTTGAAATGCCGCGTCTCGGTGAGACCATGGAAGAGGGCCGCATTGCGAAATGGCTGAAGGCGCCAGGCGACAGTTTCGTGCGCGGCGAGGCGATCATCGAGATCGAGACGGACAAGACGATTGCCGAGCTCCCGGCTATGACTGACGGGCGGCTTGTCTCGATCCTTCGCGATGACGGCGACATTGTGCCGGTCGGGGAACCGATCGCAAGGATCGAAATTCCGGCGTCTGCGATTGGAGATGAGGATAGAACGCCGATTCAACTCGCTTCCGAAGCGCACGGTGCTCCCGCGGCTGAAGTGACGCCAAGGGAGATCGGTCAGAGAGAGGGACGGCAGCGCGCTACCCCGCTTGCACGGCGCCTTGCAAGGCGCGAGCGCATCGATCTGTCGACCATAGTGGGAAGCGGCCGTCGTGGGCGCATCGAGAAAGCCGACGTCCTGAACGCCGCTGCAGGCAGCAGTCCGGCTGCTGCTGGCGCTGCGACCGGGGAGGTCAAATACGCAGCCTTCCAGCGCGGAAAAATGGCTTATCTCGATCTGGGAGGTGCCGGCGATCCGCCCGTCCTCTTGCTGCACGGTTTCTCCGGTGACCGCACGACCTGGGCCGCTCTTGCTTCCGGATTGAAACGAGCTCATCGACGCGTCATCATCCCTGATCTGCCCGGTCACGGTCTGACGGGGATCGAAGCGGATGGCGCAGCCGATCTCTCGCTTGATCTGCCGGCATTTCTCGATGCCGTGGGGCTTACCAGAGTGGACGTGGTTGCTCACTCGCTTGGCGCCATCGCAGCACTGGGGCTCGCGGAGCAATCGATGGGCAAGGTCGCCTCGATCACCTTGATCGCACCCGCAGGCCTTGGCTTGGAAATCGATATGCAGTTCGTGAAGGGAATGGCGGCTGCCAGGTCGGGTGGCGAGGTCGCGCATCTTCTCCGCAGACTTTCAGTCAACAGCGTGCACCTCTCCGAAGAGGCACTCAGTGCACTCGCGAGTGACCTCGCCAAGGGCCGGCTTGTAGCCCTTTCCGAGGCGGTCGTTGGTCCGATGGGGCAGAAGGTCGATGGCCTTGCGGCAATCGAAAAGCTTGCCGCGACGATGCCGATCCGGGTGCTCTTCGGCCTCGAGGACCGGATCATTCCTTGGAAGCATGCGCTTGGCTTGCCGGCGCGTGTTCCGGTCCACTTCCTCTCCAACTCCGGTCACATGCCGCAATGGGATCAGACGAAGGAGGTGCTGGATATCCTTCTCTCACAAGGGGACAAACCATGAGCGAAACTGCCGAAAAACTGAAAGAAGCGCAAAGACGCATTGGCACCCTGGCAAAGGCTAGCCCTGACCTCTTCGGCGGCTTTGCGCGGGTCAGCAAGGTGGCGACGACCGCAGGCAGCTTCACGGCGGCCCAGAAGGAATTGATGGCCGTGGCCATTGCCGTTTCGAAGGGTTGCGAGGACTGCATCCTCTATCACCTTGATGCCGCACTCAAGCACGGAGCCAAGGAGGCGGAACTCGTTGAGGCGCTGGATGTGGCGATCGAGATGGGTGGCGGTCCAGCAGTCATGTATGGAGCAAAAGCATTGGAAATCATGCGCGCTCTTCAGTAGCGCCCAAGAAGCGCGCCGGCTGGGTGCTGGCGCGGGAGGAGACAGGATGGCTTACTTTTTGACCGCCGATGGTGGTACCGAGAGCCTGCGAGCTCGCGTCTACGATCTTTCTGGAACATGCCTCGGTAGCGTTGCCGTTCCCTATGAAACAAAGTTCTCCGCCGGTGCCCGGGCAGAGCAAGATCCCGAGGACTGGTGGTCGGCCTTCGTCAAGGCATCGCGTCAGGCGATTTTGGAAGCCCGGGTCGACGCATCTGCCATCGAGGCGATCACGCTTGCGACGACGAGTTGCACGGTGGTGGCGCTCGACCAGGACGGCTGGGCGCTTCGGCCCGCCATCATCTGGATGGATGTGCGCGCAAATGCGGAGGCCGATGCGGTGCTGGCAACCGGTGACGGCGCGTTGATCACCAATGGCGGCGGGAAGGGACCGGTCTCCGCCGAATGGATGATCCCGAAGGCGCTGTGGATCGCCCGCAACGAGCCGGAGATATTCCAGGCGGCGCATACGATCTGCGAATATCAGGATTTCATGACTCTGCGGCTAACCGGCGAGCGGGCCGCCAGCCTCAACAATATCGCGCTTCGCTGGCATTACCAGACGGATCGCGGCGGATGGGCGACATCGCTGATCGAGACGCTCGGCATACCCGAACTGATGCAGAAATGGCCGCAGCGCGTGGTGCCCCCCGGTGAAGTCGTCGGCACGCTGAGCGCCAAGGCGGCCGATGCGCTGGGGCTTCCCGCCACGGTCAAGCTCGTGCAGGGCGGCGCGGATGCGCTGATCGGCATGATCGGTCTCGGCGTGGCGCAGCCGGGCCAGTTGGCGCTGATCACTGGCTCCTCGCACCTGCAGTTCGGTGTCTCGGAGACGCCGCTCAACGCGCCGGGGATCTGGGGCAGCTATCCCGATTGCGTCTATCCCAAACGCTACATCGTTGAAGGGGGGCAGACCTCCACAGGCTCGATCATCGCCTGGCTTGGGCGCTTGATGAACGGCACGATGGATCTCGACGAATTGAACCGCAAGGCCGTCGCACTCGAGCCGGGCTGCGACGGGCTGATCGTGCAGGATCATTTCCAGGGCAATCGCACCCCCTATACAGACCCGCTGTCCCGCGGCGCCATTATCGGCCTGACGCTTGCGCATCATCCACATCATATCTTCCGGGCGATCATGGAAGGTATCGGTTTCGGCACCCGCGCCATCCTCGATGCCATGGCCGACGCGGGCTATAGCGGCCAGGAAATTACGGTTGGCGGCGGGGCCGGGGCATCGGATCTCTGGTTGCAGATCCATGCCGATACGGCGGGCCTGCCGGTTTGCGTGCCCGGATCCCGCGATGCGCCGTCCGTCGGTTCGGCTGTGCTTGCCGCCCATGGTGCCGGCCATTTCGCTACTATCGACGACGGGATCGCGGCTATGGTCAAACCCGGAAAGCGCATCGAGCCACGCCCGCGCGAGGCAGGGCTGTATAACGATATCTACCTGCAATACCGGGCGCTCTATCCCGCCTTGAAATCCATTCGCCAGATGAGCGGAACCACGGCATGACGGGCGATGCGGATTTCAGGCTGGACGGCAAGGTGGCGGTGGTGACGGGGGCGGCCCGCGGCATTGGCCGGGCAGTGGCCGAGCGGCTGGCGGCAGCCGGTGCGCATGTGGTAATTGCCGATCGCGACGAGGCGGAGACTGCAGTTGCAATGTCTGCCATCGAGCAGGCAGGCGGCACTGCGAGCGCCATTGCGCTCGACGTCACGGATCGCGATCAGATCGCCGAGGTGGTCGAGCGTCTCTATGCCGCGCATCGCAGGATCGACATCCTCATCAGCAACGCAGGCATTGTGCGCAATGCGCCGGCCGCGGAGATGAGTCTCGACGACTGGAAATCCGTGATCGATATCGATCTTGGCGGGGTCTTCAATTGCTCGCAGGCCTTTGGACGGCGCATGATTGCGGACGGGCGCGGCGTGATCGTCAATATCTCGTCTATCTGCGGCGAGGTGACTGTCTATCCGCAGCCGCAGGTCTCCTACAATGCGGCCAAGGCCGGGGTAAATCTCCTGACCAAATCGCTGGCCGTGGAGTGGGCCAAACAGGGCGTGCGCGTCAACGCCGTAGCACCCGGCTATGTCGCCACCGAGCTGACACTGCGGGGCCGCAGCAACGAGGAATGGTTCGGCACCTGGATGCGCATGACCCCGATGGGGCGCCTCGGCGAACCGCGAGAAATCGCCAACGCAGTTCTTTTTCTGGCCGCCGACGCATCGAGCTACATCACCGGCACGGTGCTGACGGTCGATGGCGGCTATACCGCCATGTAATCTGGAGGACTTTGAAAGATGAGTGAACAGACGAGAACGGTGTTGGTAACAGGCGCCAGCCGCGGCATCGGCAAGGCCATTGCGATCGGCATGGCCAAGCGTGGCTATGATGTGGCGATCAACGATATCAAGCGTCAGAAAGACCTGCTTTCAGAGCTTGCGCGCGAGATCGAAGCACTCGGCCGCCGCGCCCTTATCGTGTTTGCCGATGTCAGCAGCAAGGCCGATGTCGGCCGAATGGCGGGCGAGATCCGTGCCGCCTTCGGGCACCTCGATGCCGTCGTCAACAACGCCGGCATTTTGATTTCCGGCGATGTCGAAGGCCTGAAGGAGGAATACTGGGACAGCGTTATGGACGTGAACGCGAAGGGCACTTTCCTTGTCATCCAGTCCGTTCTGCCGATGATGAAGGCCCGGAAATATGGCCGCATCGTCAACATCGCCTCAATCGGCGGCAAGCATGGCGCGCCCGAACAGGCGCATTACTCCGCGTCCAAGGCGGCGGTGATGGGCTTTACCCGGGTTCTGGCGCAGGAAGTTGGTGTCGATGGCATCACGGCCAATTGCGTCTGCCCCGGCATCATCTTGACCGATATGGGCCGTGTCAATCTCGATGATCCGACCGTGCGCAAGGGCTGGCAGGACAAGACCGCGATGCGCCGGATCGGCGACCCAGAGGATGTTGTCGGCGCAGTTGCCTTTTTAGCATCCGACGATGCAGCCTTCATCACGGGTCAGACATTAAATGTCGATGGCGGCATCGTGCTGAGTTGAATTCAAGATGCTGAAAACGTGGAGGCATTCTCATCTCCTTCGGACCGTGTCAAAAGAATCCCATGAAACATCCGCGTGCAGCAAGGCGATTGCTGCCTTTGGTTGATAAAGGCCCGACACGAGGTCGAACGGAGCAGGAACGTTATACGGCGCGCCTTAGCCCAACCGGAAGACGAAGCGACCTGAAGCCTTCCGGGAGACGTTGCTCGCTGCCCCAGGTGTGCCCCTGTCCGATCGACCATGCCGTCCGACCTTCATGCCTTCGTCAAAGCGTGCGGCATGGCGCTGCAGCGTCCGCAGGGAATAGCTGACCGCCGTGCCCTCCCAGTTCCGCGTTGGGTTGTCTGCTAGCTCGGACAGAGCGTCGGTGCGGGCAGTCGATTTGGCTGGATGCTGAAGCACTGGCCTCAGGTAATCGAGCCACCATGTGTGCTCTGCCGTCCTGCCGGTGATTGATTTCGAGTGGTCTCCAACGAGGGTTTGAGAGACCTTTAAGCGGTGCTGGTATTCGAGCGGCAGGGACGCGGAATTCACCTATATTGCTCCCCGGCGTTCCCGCCGCGCCGACCATTGACCTTCCGCACTTCGAGCGGATTTTTTCGCCAGTGACGCCGACGAAGAGCGCGGTGAGCGACTTGTCGCCCAATGCCGACCAGCGCAGCAAACTCAACTGTGGGCAGCCACTCACTCATAGCTAGCAACCTGGCGTCGACGCGGGGCAATTCCTGAGAATTTTGCGGGGATATGCTACCTCGCGAACGTGTAGACTATTTAGATCGTCCGAGACTACCTCGCGGAGGCAATATCGGCGAGTGCGAGCGCCACTCGCTCGATGAGGGTTACCAAACCTGTCGCTGGAGGTTACGAATGCGCGTGTTCGTTGGCCTTAGGTTCCCAATCGTGGCTGCAATAAGCTCAATCAAAACATCCCCTTAAGGCCAGTCGGGAATCGATTGTCGTCGGGGCACATTGGTAACCTGTTGTCCAAAGGGCATTGGTAACCTCTTCGGGCGAAAGCGGCGGGATATCATCCACTTAGAAGTCCGGCCGACGACAGATAATTCTGGACTCTTGCCCCTCACGACGACAGATAATTCCGGACGTCATACCAGTCTGCCATTTATGCGACTTTTGAGGCCCAAATGGTGAACACCAATGCCGTCCTTGTTGGCGCGGCGCCTCATCGATCGGACTTGTGCTCCCGCGGTGGGCCCTGATCATGCCGCGACCGCTTGGTCCGGAGTGAAGACGTGGGGCAGGTAGTTCATCAGCGTTTGGCCATCGGCATTTCGGCTGAGCTCGATGGTAATCAGCCGGTCGTTCTGGAACGCCGGGCTGAGCTCCAGCGAGAGATAATCGAACAGCGGCTTTTCGTGCACCGCGATAATGATCTGACGCTGCAGGTTTGATTTGGCCAGCATTCTGAGCAGTGCGGTGAACTGGGCAATATGGACCTCGTCCATGCTCTGCACGGGGTCGTCGATCACCAGCCAAGGGAGGTCGGGGGAAACCGAAAGATGTAGAGCGAGGAAAAGCGTGAGCGCGGCCGTGTTGAGATTGCCGGCACTCAGCATTGCGCGGGGATCGCCGCCCTTGCCGCCCGAGCGATACCAGGTCTCAAGCACCGCCTCTACCGGACCGCCATTGGTTTCGGGGACGGCAAAGGCGGGCACAAAAGGCTCTTCCGGCGCCAGCCGCACGAAGAGGTCGCGCCACACCCGGTTTAGCGAGCCGTTGAAGACTTTCCTGACAATGGCGGTCCGGGCTTCTCCCGCGCGCTTTGCCAGTTCGCGGGCGTCAAGAATCAGGCGGTCAGCGCGATCTTTCGCGGCATTCAGCCTGCCAAGGCGACCCTGAGCGGTTCCCGTTGCAATAACGACTGGTTGCCGTGAGGCATTGAGCCGCTGCACTTCAAGGGCGTTTCCCGCCATTTCGCGGCGGATCGTCTGGTTCGCGGTATAGATTTCGACGAGGCGTGACGCCTCGGCGGCAAAGCGCGACAGAGCGGCTGCAATATCTTCGGTCGGGCCGAGAGGCGCCACACCGAGCTCCGTGCTGAAGCGCTCGACCGACTGGCGCAAAGCGGTGCCGCCCTGGTCCTGGACGGCGAGATCTGAAAGCGCGCGGGAGGCCGCAGCGGCCTCACCCATCAGGCGTTGACCTTCCTCCACGTCGCTGATCATGCCGGCCAGTGACAGGTCCACTTCCTGCAACAGTGCGACGCGGGTCCGAAGCGCGTCTCGATTGGTGGCGTCGAGGCGTCGCCCTCGGACTTCGCCGAGCTCCCTCTCGGCGACGACCACTGTCGAAAGGGAAGAGGTCCGGTCGCGGCTTAGGGCCTGGAGCTGCCCGGCGACAGCGGTGAGCTCTGCTATCCGCGCAGAGACATGGGCCTGTAGCGGCACCTCCGAGGTCTCTTTGAAATTGCGGCCGCAAACCGGGCAGTCGTCGGTATGGATATGCGGCAGCACGCCGCTCAATGACTGGGCAAGGGCGCCGGCCTCGGATGCGAGGTTCGAGATTTGTTGCTCGAGCGCCTGTATGCGCGCCCGACCGCGTGTGACGGCGCCCTCATGATCGGCCTCGAGCTTGGCGTCGGCTGCGTCGTTGTCGAGAAGTTCCTGGCAACGCCGAAGTTCTTCCCGCACCGCTCTTGTCGCGGCGGCATGGGCCGGCTGGGGCCCGCCGGCGCTCAACGACGGAAGGTCGGAGAACAAGGGCATGAGCCGTTCGAGCACGGCCTGAAGCGCGGCTCCCTTTGTCGCGGACCATGCCGCGACCGCCCGGCCGGCGTTCTCGCTGCGCGGCTGCGCGGCGGCGCGATCGCGAGCAAGGTCTGTGCCGGCGATCTGCTGCCATTGCAAGCCAGCGGCCTCAAGCTCGCGGCGCACCGTCGTGAGCCTCAGGAGTTCGCTCTGCTCGGTCTCGCCGGCAGTTGGGCCGGTGGCGGGACCGTCGCCAACTGAGACCAATCGATTCGATAGAGCGTCGTTCTGCTCTTCGAGCTGTCGGATCCTGACGTCGGTCTTCTCCAATTCGGCACCCAGGCGGTCACGTTCGCCCTCGACCTGGGGAATGGTGTCCCTGGTCTCGCCATATCCCGGAACGCCGCTTCGCAGCCGCCGCACATCACCCGCATCATGCAGGCCATCGATGATGGCATCGAGGTGATCCAGGCCCAGCAAGTCCTTGACGAACTTGGTAAGGGCGGAATCCGAGCGCTTCGCGGAATCCTGATAGAGTTCGAGCAGGCGGCCCAGCGATGACTGCGCGAGGAAGCAGCGTTCGGCATAGAACCGGGCGAGATCCGGTCCGAGCAGCGCCTCGCCCTCTATCGCATTGGCGGTCACCTTGAGGCTGGCCTCATTGCGCTTGAGGCCACTCGTCTCAATTTTGAGCTCCGCGGACTTGGCGTCCTTGTGGACGAGGTGGGCTGCGTAGTCGGGATCGACCCGTTGGAGCGACGCGACTTGGCCCGTCAGAGCCAGCTCGATGGCCGACAGCAGGCTTGTTTTGCCCGCGCCGTTTGCGCCGTGGATGAGGACGATGGGAGCGTCCAGCGGGACGGTGATGGTCCCCTTGATGCTGCGAAAATTTGTGAGGGTGATCGAACTCAACTGAGCAGCGCTCATTCCGAAGCTCCCTGTGTTAACTCTGGCCCAAGATCGATGTCTTCTTCTGGTTCAATTTCTGCCTCGATGGCGGCGTTGAGAAGCTCGTGCAGATGTTGCTGGACGCCATCTGCGCCTTGGTCCGCGAAGGCAACCAGGCCGACGATATTTTGGTCGAGATCGGCGGATCTGCTGACGATCGAGTCTAGCGACTCCGCCGTGTCGCTGGTCGGTTCAGGCAACTTGAGCGGCAGCAGGACAGCCAGCCAGTTCTCCAGCAGAGCAGTTGTCGCTCCCTGTTCGGTCACACCGACGGGAAGCACACGGCAAACCTTGGTCATCGCATCAAGCGTGGCGGCGGAGGGTTTGGGCCCGACAAGGATCGTGGTCAGGGGACGTTTGGAGCGGGTGACGTCGAGCGCGCGCGCCACCCCTTCCACCTTGCGGAGGATCTTCTGTTCGGTGTCGAACGCCGTGTCAGCGACAAGGATGAGGTCGGGCGACGGGCTTTCGCCGACGAGGGCGGCTGGAAGATCGAACGATAGGCCGGCGATCGACAGCGGGACTGACAGAGGGCGGTAACCCGCTTCCGAAAGCAGCGCGACGACCCCCTCGACTGGCGTGGCGCTGGTCATATCGCTGCCTCCGAACG
This sequence comes from Mesorhizobium sp. M8A.F.Ca.ET.218.01.1.1, assembly GCF_004791165.1. Classification (GTDB taxonomy): domain Bacteria; phylum Pseudomonadota; class Alphaproteobacteria; order Rhizobiales; family Rhizobiaceae; genus Mesorhizobium. Next base: position 71,768 of record NZ_SRUZ01000009.1, read on the forward strand.
AAACTGCTGCATGAGATCTGCCGCACTGGTCGCGTGCTGGAGCAGGTCGTAAATGCTGACCTCCCGCAATCCCAGCACGCCCGTCCGACCGGGTGAGCTTCGGGGCGAGCGGGGCATCGGCGGTGGCTTCTCTGCACTATAGACCAGGACGGCGTCCTCGTTGTCATCGATATGGCCATTCTGCTGCAGCCGGATGGCTGACCGGCCATTGGCCGCAAGGACAAGCTTAGTGCTTGCCGACGCAGTCACCACTTTCACCGCACCCGAGGCGGGATCAGCGGGATCACTTTCGGCTAGGGTCCAGGTGCCCTCCGCCACGCCAATACCAAGCAAACCGGCAAAGACCGCGATCTCCGGCAATCCGGATGAAGGGAGGGTCTGGTCAGCCGCAATCTGATGAAGCGGCAAGGGCGTTACAGGGTTGTAGCGGCGCGGGGCAACCCCTGCCCCCCCGTCCCGGAACATCATCATCGTGCGCGAGGCGTGGTCGACGAATTTGCGGACGAACTGCAGTCGATCGCCATTGTCGAGGGTCGCCAGGTGGTCCCGCAGTGCCACCACTCCCTGTTGCAGAGCCGCGCGCGCGGCGGGGTCGAGGGTACCCTGGACCGTGTCGACCATGACCTGCATCTTGTCGGCGATGACCGAGAGTACGAGCGCGAGCAAAAGCGGGTTGGCGTATGCTCTGACAAGCGACTGCTCGTTGATCTGGTCGCGGGTCGCCGCCGTATAGATCTGCGGATAGACGTTCTTGAGTAGTCCCTCCTGGTCGGCGCCGACCTGTTCTCCCGAGAAGACGAAGCTGGGCCTGTTTCCGGGCCAGGGCCAGCGCATCACTGATTCCGCCTTTGCGAAGAAGGCCTGGATATTGGAGTCCTGGGCCGATAGGCCCATCATGATGGTCGGCTTCGAAACGGCAATATCGAGCAGACGGTTGATCACGGCTTGATTTTCGGGTGCGGCGGCCCAACGGTTGATTTGCGAGTAGCGGCCGACAAGAAACGGCCTGTAGGTTCCCTCGTCGGCGACGGCCAACACTGCGCAGCCATGAAATTTGATGATCTGACCGGTAAGCTCCGGCTGACGAAGATCCTCGGCGCGAACGCAGACCACGAGCTTGGGAACGCCTCCCGTCAGTTCGGCAACAGCCTTCTCGACCAGTCCGTCCCAGTTCGCCGTGGCGATGCTAGACGCACTGCCTTCGAGAACTAGAATGCCCATACATAGATGCTCGACATCGGGTTCGATGGCGGGGTTCGCGAAGGTGGCGGGGACGCCCACGCCGTCCCACAGCAAATAGTCATCGGCCTTCCCGGCAACGGTGACGTCGAGCAGCCGAGCATAATTGTTGGTCAGCCGCGCGACAATGGCGGCCTGGTCCGGCCAAGCGGCGAAGCCAAGGGTGAAATCGACCCTTGCCCATTCGTCGGCCGACAGCGGGGCGAGGCCGAGGGCACGCTTGAGGGCTATGTTATAGGGACAGTTGGGGTTGGCCGGATCGCTCTGCTGGCGCAGAAACTCCATCACACGCACGATGATGTGCTTCAGGCCATCTACCCGTCCGAATGAGATGCCCGAACCAAGCCAAAAGGCATACTGGTCCTCGGCGATGCCCGTCGCGACGCTGCGAAAGGGACCATCGAGGATGTCGAGGGTTTGACGAACGGAAATCGTTGAAGCGCTTGGCGCAGCTGGCATACTTTGGCTTTCGACGCACGGATAGATAGTGACCGTAGATGAGCATGGCGCGCGCGGCTAGATAGCGACACCGCCAAGTAGAACTCCATGCTCCGGCAGCAGACCCTATTTCGGTGTGTCGGCGGCCGGAACATCTTTGTTGATCGTCGTCTGCAGCTTTTCGATGCGCGCAAGGATCTCATCGAACGAATAAGATTTCTCGTCGAACATCATCGCCTGCATGGCTTGGTAGTCGGTGCGCAGGTCCTTTAGGCGATACTCGGCCGGCATCAGACGCAGGGTGCCCGAACGCGCGGTGTCATAGCTCGCCCAGCTCGATCGAAAGTACACGGCCTTGTGCCTGGCGACCTGCGCCAACATCTCGAAGTCGACAGCCGCCGCCTGCCCCTCGGCCGTGTCGAGAAGCATCGCCACATCATAATAGTGGCGTGAAAAATACTGAGGGGTGGGAGAGTCTTCGGGACGGTGCGCTTCGGAGTGAAGCGCAGTGGCCTTCTCCCAGAAAGTCCTGCGCGCCGCCAGCACCGTGATGGTGCAATCCGGATTCTCGAAGAAGGTGGGGAAATCGTCAGCTGAATAGGGTCGGATGGTCTTCTGCTCGGTCGGCCAAGGATCGCCGCGTGCACCGAACTCCAGTTTGACGCGCGGAGTTATGTAGGTGACGCCTTGATAGTCCTGACCGGTCAGCGCGGCCGGGTAGTGAAAGTTCAGGGTCTGGGGGTCGTTGGCGTCGACCTCCAGCGACCAGTTGCCCTTGACCGGCTCGCCAAGTTGGACAGCGATCGCCTCTCGCAGGGCAGGAAGCATGTTGTTGGCGATATGTTTTTCGACATCGGCCATGAGCGCATCGATGAGCTTGGCGGACTGCTTCTTGCTGATCCCTTCCCGCTCTGGATCCCGATCACCATCATAGCCGAGGTCGGCACGATCGAATGAGAGGTCGATGTCCTCCGAAAAGCGTCGGATTGCACCATAGGCCTTGGAGAGAGAGGTGCCACCTTTGAAAACCAGAGTGGGCGCATCGCCCTTCTGGAGTTCAAAGAGACGCTTCAAGGTCCAGCAAACCCAGAAGTCCTTCTCGATGATAATGCTGGCGACGCCGCGCAAGGCGCCGGACTCGCCGAAGACAGCCGCCCTATCGGACGCGTCCTGGCGAGCGAAGCTATCCATTGGCCGCGTCCGATCTGGTGTCCGCAATGGCGCGCAGCGTCGGGCGCATCCAGGCCGGGGCCTGAACGGCCGTCGACGCGAGCCTCTTCTTGTCGCTCGGCGACAGCTGGCGCGACGCGACGTGAACGATATCGGCCGCCCGTGACGGCCCCAGATGGCGTAGCGCCTGAACAACAGTCCCCGCCGCACTGCCCGGTGCGATGAGATGCTTGGGCGAAGCGTGGCGGAGATCGACGATGCGTTTTCCGAGCACCACCCGACGGGATGGTCCATCCGTCAGGTATGAACTGCGGGCCGGAACCTGGGTCGATAGGCCGAGGACGTTCGCCGCGCGCGGGCCGGCGACCTGCACCTGAGAGCCTGTCTCTCTGGCCAGTGCCTGGGCGATGTCATCGGCCGCTGGAGAAAGGGGACCAAGCTTTGGATGCATTTTGGGGAAATCGTAAAGGCCGCGCGCGAGGCGACGGAGCCTGCCGCTCTTGACGAGGCGAGACAGGGCCTGATCGATCGCCGCCCGCGCAGCCAGGTCAAGGAAATCGTTGGGCGTGAAAACGCTGCCGCGTCCGCTACTGCGGGCGCGCCTTACAATCCGATCTGGAGCTGACGTAACGGTCGTGTTCATGTGTCAGAAAATAGTACATATTTTTCTGACATGCAAGGCCTACGTGATACGCGAAGTTGGGCGTTTCAAGCGAGTTTGCCGGCCGCGGTCCGCGAAAGGACCGGCGTCTGGGTTTTGTCGATCGATGACCGTTATGACGTGACCTTAGCCCCTCTCCAAGGGTTCCTTGTACGCCCTCCCATCGATTGCCATAAGTTTGGCCACTCTTCATCCCCAGACCGCTCGATGATGGTTCATTACTCGGTCGGTTGCATGTTGACCAAGCTCCGACGTTTGAATTTCACCTGGTCCCCTTTGGGCCACCGTCCGTAACTCTCTTATTCAAAACCCGTGCAGCCAATTGACACCTGCTTGGACAAACAGCACAACCGACGGCTGGGCTTGGAAACTTCTTATGTGGTCCGATTCGGATACCGACATCGACTTTTTGAACTATTCGGAAGTTGCGGAGGTTGTTGTAGACCTTCTCGCCGACCCGAAATTGTTGCCACTTTCTGTCGGCGTGTTCGGCGGCTGGGGAATCGGAAAGTCAACTACACTTCGCCTTGTTGAGCGCGAATTGGATAAGGCACCGGAACGCTATCTCGTCATCAAGTTCGATGCTTGGATGTATCAGGACTTTGATGACGCGCGCGCCGCACTGATGAGTGTGATCTCCGGTGCGCTTGTAAAGGCGGCCCCGCCTGCCCTCAAGGACAGAGCGAAATCCTTGATCGGGCGCGTGAACAAACTACGGTTTTTGGGCGTGGCGCTGGAGGCCGGCGCCTGGGCAATGGGTGTGCCCACCTTCGGGGCGATTTCCAAAGGTGTGACAGCCGCTGGCGCGCTTTTTTCGGGTTCGCAAGAGGACACGAACCTCGAAGCCGTCAAGGATGCCGCCTCTGACGTCCAGTCACGCGGTGCATCGCTCTTGCGCGAGGCGGAAGAGAAGGGTCCGCCCGATGAGATCGACGCATTTCGTGCCGAATTCAAAGCTGTTCTCCAGGACCTCGGGAAAACGATGGTCGTCTTCATCGACAACCTCGACCGCTGTTTGCCCCGAAACGCCATAGAGACCATGGAGGCCGTGCGGCTTTTCCTGTTCATGCCCAACAGTGCATTCGTCGTAGCCGCCGACGAGGACATGATCCGACATGCCGTCAGTCAACACTTCAACAGCCCCTCGCAGCGCCACATCACCGACTATTTGGATAAGCTGATCCAGGTCCCGGTAAGGGTGCCAAGGGCGGGCATACAGGAGGTCCGCGCATACCTTATTCTGCTGCTTGCGAGCCGGTCCGATCTGAATGACGGAGCCGTTGAAAAACTGCGGCTCTATCTCATCGACCGCCTCCGGACCTCATGGAAGGATGATGGCGACTTCACGATCAACGAGATGCTGACCCAGTCCGGCGTGCAGGCGTCGAAAGAGCTGGCGACTGCATGGGAGATGGCCGACAGGATGGCGCCGATCCTGGCCCTGTCGCCCGGCGTCGTCGGCAACCCCCGCACCGTGAAGCGCATGCTCAACGTGGTGAGGATGCGGGCGAACGTTGCTCGTCGCCGTGCAATGCCTATCGACGAGGCGATGATCACCAAATTGGCGTTGTTCGAGCGTTGCACCGACATCGATGCGACGGAAGAGCTTCATAATCTCATCAACGCCAGCCCGCGCGGAAAGCCCGCCATCCTGGCCAACCTTGAACATGCCAAGCCCGGCGTAACAGTCGCTGACTTGCCTGAGAAGTGGTCGAAACATGCTCCATTTCTGATGGAATGGGCGAAGCTGCCGCCTGGGCTGGCTGGTGTTGATCTGCGGCCTGCAGTGTACCTCGCCCGGGAGACTGTCCCGCTTCGCATGAGATCCGGTTCTCTCGCCGGCGGCGCTGCAAAAGCCGTCGAAACACTCCTTCAGATCCGGTCCGTGTCTTCGCCAGCCGCCAAGGCGGCGTTGGACAGCCTGCAGCCGGGGGACATGATCCCCGTCATGGAAGCGGTCATCGAGGTGATGAGAAAAGACTCTGATTGGTCGCGAGCACGGATGGATTTTCGTGGAGCCACATTGGTTGCCGACAGATCCGCAGCCGCGGCCGAATTGCTGAACCGCTTTTTCAGATCGCTGCAGCTTCCGAAGACCCCGGGATGGGTCTCAACGATGCTCAAAGACAAGCCGTGGTGGGAGGAGTGACGAAAGGGTATGGGGACATCGTCGTCGTCTAAGGGGCGCAAGAACAACAGCCCGATGGTTCCACCGCATGCCGATGCCAATCCAGGCCAACCGGTACCTGCGCCCGAGGGACAGCGGTTCAGGGGCTTTCGTACGGAGTTTGGCCGGGCAGTGGCTGGCGCCGGCGGTGGATCTCTGTCTGCCGCGCTAGGCAAATATGCGCGTGACGCAACAGGGGGTGCCACAGTCGGACCCCGAAGGTTTGGCACTGCATACCAAGCCGGCGGCGCGCTTGTCGGGCTGCTCAACGATCTTCAACAAGGCGGCTCTGGCGCCGAGTTCGCGGGAATAGACCTATCGACGCTGAATGGACGCCCCCTGGCCGAGGCGGTTCAGGCGATTGCGCAAGCACTCGCCCCTGAGAATGCGGATGCCGACCTGATCCGCATAGCGGTACAAGAGGCGCTGGCCGAAGTGTTGCCCGATACCGCGTCATTCGAACCCGCCGATCTTGATGGCGACGTGTTGATCGCAGTCCTGATCGAGTTTTTCACGAGGATCATCTTTCAGGACATTGTCAGCGACGCCGGGGACGCCTGGAACAAGGCTCCTGACCAGGATCGCACGATCGAGGCGGAGAACGAACTTTTTGACATTATCCATGCCGCGGTCGACAGGCACCTTTCGCCTGCTCTGGCCAACGGGATGCAGAACATGACGCGGGCGCAAGTGGAGGCACAGGAACGTCGCGCAATGGACGCGATCTGGGCCGAATGGGAGGGAAATGAGTGACGCTGTGCCGCTTCTTTCTGGACAAGGAGACTTTTCCCGCCGACTGCCCTCCCAACGAATTGCACGTTCTCCTTTACGGAGGATCAGCCCCAATTCCGGGAGCCATCGCCATCGGGAACCAGGTCCGAGACCTCTTTTTGCGTTTCGGTGTGCAGCCGTCCGCGACAGCCGTTGATTTTGTGTCCATCGCGCTCGCGGTCACCGCGGCCGACACATTCGTTTTAAGAGATGACGCTGCGGACAGCTGGAGCAGGGATATCGAGATCCACCTGCCGCTGCGAGCACCCGACACATGGAATATGGTAAAGTCCCAACTGCAGCGCCTGCTCGGCTTTCTGAGCGGTGACCAATGGCGTTTTCACTTTGAAGGCGGCGGCGAGGCTCCTCCCCTTCCCTCGGTCATCCGGCAGCATGACAGACGGATAGACCTCCTTGCCGGCGATCTCGTTTCGCTTTTCTCAGGAGGTCTGGACAGCACCGTCTCTACGTTCCGGCTCATCGAGGAGAGCGCCCGCCCGGTCCTGGTTTCTCATGCCTACACCGGCGACAAATCCGTCCAGAACGCCATTGTCGCCCGCTTACCGACAGCCCTTCAGCACGTCTCGGTAAATGCCTGGCCAAACTCGGAGCGCACGTCCGAGATATCGATGCGTTCCAGAAGCTTCCTCTTCATAGCCATCGCCGCTTTGGTTTGTGACGTGAAATCAAGGCTGGTCGGCGGGCGCCCGATCGCACTGCAAGTTCCCGAGAACGGCCTGATTGCGTTGAACGCGCCATTAACGCCGAGACGGATCGGGTCCCATAGCACGCGCACAACGCATCCCTTTTTCTTGGATGGTGTCCAAGCGATTTTCGGCGCCGTTGGCATCCCGGCCACGATCGACAATCCGTTTGCAACCTGGACAAAAGGGCAAATGGTGCGATCGGTGAGCGGGAGCGAACTCTTTCAGGCCATTGCCTCAGAAACAGTCTCTTGCGGAAAGTGGAAGCGAGAAGGCCAACAATGCGGACGCTGCGTGCCCTGTCTCATCAGACGGGCGTCTCTCTACGAAGGTGACGTGGATGACCAGACCTCTTACCAGTCTGCCAGCCTCGTTGAGGTGATGAAAGTCGAAGACACCCGAGACGACCTGGTCGCGATGCTCTCGGCCGTCAAGCGCTTGGACAGTGCCAATGCCGACACGTGGGTTGCTCAATCAGGGCCTATGCCTGCCGATGTCGATCGCCGATCGGCCCTTGTCGATGTCCATCGACGCGGTCTAATGGAGGTCGGCAGATACCTCGCGGACAGTGGCTTCAAGATGTGATCGATTTTCATTGCCATCTCGACCTCTATCGGTATCCCGAGCTTGCGGTCGAAGATGCGGACAAATCAGGGGCTTATGTCCTCTGCGTGACCACGACGCCAAGGGCGTGGAAGTCAACGTCGGCATTGTGTGCGAACCGGCCACGGATCCGCACAGCCTTGGGGCTGCACCCCGAACTCGCCCATGAGCGCGAAGGTGAGTTACCCCTTTTCAAGCATTTTGCCTCTGAGACCAGATATTTTGGCGAAATCGGCCTGGATGGCTCCGAGCATTTGCGAAGCGCGAAGGCGGCTCAAGAGCGCGTCTTCACTGCCATATTGGCCACAGCAGCAGACCTCGGCGGCAAGATCCTGTCCATTCACAGCCGCCGCGCCGCTGACGAGGTCCTTGATTGTCTATCCAAACACTCCGCTGCCGGCACTCCCATCTTGCATTGGTTCAGCGGATCTCAAAGACAGCTCAGACGGGCTGTCGACCAGGGCTGCTGGTTCAGCTGCGGGCCCTCCATGTTGAAGTCAGAGAACGGAAAGGCGATTGCAAGGTCCTTGCCGCGCAACCGCGTGCTCACCGAAACCGACGGTCCATTCGCTCTCGAAGGCAGTCGGCCGCTTCAGCCAAAGGATTCCTGGCAAGCATTGAAGATGCTCTCCGACATCTGGCAAATCCCCGAAGCGGAAGCGGCTGCAATTCTCAAACACAATCTTGTGGCGCTGACAACGGGCAAGCCGTAGGGCCTGCATCAAGTCGGAAAGGCCAGCACGGGCCATCGTCGCGACGTCGTTGGGCAACGCAATCTGATGCTGGAAAGGCTCGATCAATGACCGACGGCGTTGAGATGCTCCGGCTGCGCTTGGTGAGCCATGACAGACATCGCTGTGTGGCGCATAGCTGTGGACGTGAACGGAAAATCCTTGTGTAATAGAAAGAGGGGGACAGCACCATGGACAAGGAAAGACCAAACCAGGCCGTCCTGTTCGATGACCGTTTCCTGGACAAATATGCAGGGCCGATCATTTCCGATCCTGCAGTGGCCATCGTTGAACTTGTCGCGAATGCTTGGGACGCCTACGCGACCAAGGTGGATATAGTCTGGCCCAAGCGCAGCCAAGACATCCGATTTTCCATCACTGACAACGGCAAAGGGATGACCCCGGCGCAGTTCGAGAGGCGTTGGAATACGCTTGACTACAATCGCCTTGCCGACGAGGGCACCAAGTCGGGGCCGCCCGAGGATCTGTCAGACTCCCCTCCCCGAAACCCGTATGGCCGCAACGGTAAAGGCCGCCATGCGGCCTTCAAGTTCTCCGACCCTTACACGGTGCGCACCTGGCGGGACAGCGTCGAAACCGTCTACGAAGTTCGTCGCGGTGTCACCCAACCCTTCGACGTCATGGTGATCAACTCCCGCGACAAGGTCATTGGGCATGGTACGGAGATAATGGCGACCGCCTCCGATGGCACTTCCATGGGCGCGGACACAGCCCGCGAGATCATCGGCACGCGCTTTCTCGCGGACCCGAATTTCGTGGTCTCGCTCGACGGAACTTTGGTCACATTCGATGACATCCCGACGCGCAACATCCAGAAGGTCAACGTCGACGTGCCCGGCTTTGGGGTGGTCCAGATCGTAATGATCGATAGCCAGAAAGCCGATCGGACCACGAGGCAGCACGGCATTGCATGGCGCGTGAATTCGCGGCTTGTCGGAAACCCGGGCTGGGTCGGGTTCGACCATGAGCGTATCCTCGACGGGCGGAGCACCGAAGCGAAACGCTTCCAGTTCATCGTCTCGGCAGACATCCTCGAGAATGCGGTGCAGCCGGACTGGAGCGGGTTCCTTCCCAATGACCCGGCATGGCAGGCCACCCGGCCCGCCGTGCATGCGCAGATCAAGCAGTACCTCTCCACCTTCTCTGCTGATCGCCGCCGTGAGGCGAAACACTCCGTCAAGGAACAGCTGGTCAAGACGGTGCGGCAGCTACCTCCCGTTGGGCGCGAACGCTGGAATCAGTTCGTGGATGAGGTGATCGATAATTGCCCCTCGATCTCGACGGAAGAGATCGGCAAGGTCGCGGGCATCCTCGCCAATCTTGAACTGAGCACGTCGAAATTCAGCCTAGTAGGGAAGCTGAACGAGCTGCAGCCGGGCGATCTCGATGCGCTGTACGAACTCCTCGACGACTGGACTCTCAGGCTCGCGAAGGACGCCCTCGATGAAATCCAGACGCGCCTGAAGCTGATCAAGGACTTGGATAAGAAGCTTCGCGACGACACCATGGACGAGGTCGGCGACCTGCAGCCGCTGTTCGAGCGATCGCTGTGGGTGTTCGGCCCTGAGTTTGAGAGCCTCGAGTTCACAAGCAACAAAGGCATGACGGAGGTCATTCGCAAGATATTTGGGTCGAATGAAACGGGTAGCAGGCAGCGACCCGATTTCGTGATGCTGCCCGATGGCAGCGTTGGGCTTTATAGCCGCGACGCGCATGATCTCGGACATGAAGTGGATGGTGTGTCCCGCCTGGTCGTGGCCGAGATCAAGAAGCCCGGCGTGGGCATAGGCTCCGAGCAGAAAGATCAGGCGTGGCGGTATGTGAAGGAGCTGAGGAGCAAGGGGCTTCTGACCGAAGCGGCCGTGACGACCTGTTACATCCTCGGCTCGAAGATCGATGCCGCCGAGGGCGGGAGTCGAACCGAGTGGGACGGACGCGTTACCATCATCCCGATGACCTACAATACTTTCATCCGTAGAGCGGAAAAGCGAATGCTCGGCCTTCGCGAAAGGCTAAAGGAGGCCCCGTTCCTGAAGGAACACGGTGTTGATGGCGATGCCTTCATCACGCCGCCACCGGATCCACAGCGGGACCTGCTAGCCGCTGCCGGCGCAGGTGCTTCGGCACACCCTTAGGATCAGCATGGCAACGTTCGGCCCACGATTTGGAGAGGACGACCTAGGCACCTTGTCCATCGAGGAACGAGGACGAGGCCTCGTGGAGGTGTTTTTCCAGCCTTCAGCGACGCGACTAAAGATCGCGCACCGCGAGGGGGACCCAACGACCCGCGTCCTGCTTATAAAGTTCGAGGCTAGGACGGACACGACCACGCTCTATCCCGTCAATACCATGCCCACGTCCGCGAGCTTCCTGACGCCTAAGCACGATCCCATTGTTTCGATCGAGCTGGTACTGAAGAATGGGTTCGCCCACATGGTCGATGATTATGACGGAGCCGAACATTTCGTCGTGCCGAGCACCCTCGATGACGTGCAGATGTACCTAGAGGAGTGCATGCCCTCGGGGTTCACTAAAAACCCGAATTTCGGGCTTGGGCTCGATCGCACGCTTTCATTCATCACCCAGGCGCTGTCACAGATCGACGGTATCAAGCAATTGCGCCTGACCGACGAGAAGACCCTCGAGGTCTCTCGGTCGGCCGACGGCAAGACCTTTGAGATGGGCTATCGCCTTTTCGACGAGTTGCGCCGCGGGGCCAATCGTTTTGATGACAAGGCGCGCGCCTCGAGCAGGAAGAAGAAGCACCAGGCCGCCTACACCAATCTTCTCACCAGGCTCGACCGTACAAAGTTTCCGCTGAAGCTGTTCGAGCGCGCACCTGATGATCTAGCGGAAGTGATCGGCGAGACTATTGTAGACGCCCGCCTTTCGGAAAAAGACCGGGCGGCCGTTGTCAGCCTCGCCGGCGCAACGGTCCGCAAATCAATCAAAACCCAGCGCGCCGGGCTCGTAAAACTTCATGACGAGATTGAACTTGCTTCCCTCGATGAGCTGATAGTCCATATGGAAACGCAGTTCGCCGCGAGGGCCACCGAGCCGCAATGGCAGAAGCTGTTCGAGGCCAACCCTTTTATCCTGGACATGGCATTCAACGTGCCGGTGCTTTTGCTGCAGGGGCAGGCCCATGTCGGCGGGAAGATCCTCGACGGGTCAGGCGAGAAGATCGCCGATTTCCTGTTCACCAACCAGCTGACCGACAGTATTGCTATTTTGGAGATCAAAACGCCCGGCATGGACCTGGTCAGCAAGAAGCAATACCGGGGCGGAGTCTTGGCGCCCTCCCCCGAGCTCGTCGGCGCGGTCGTGCAGACCCCGCGACCAGATCGACAAACTGCGTAGCGATATCTACCGAATTAAAGCGCTTAATCCCCAGCATAAGCTGGAGTCCTACGGCATCAAAGGTGTGGTGCTGGCGGGCACAATCCCGGATACCGAGCGGAAGCGTTCCTTCGAACTGTATCGCAACAGCTTGTCCGGGCTGTCTATCATCACCTTCGATGAGCTGCTAGCGAAGCTGAAATCCTTGCGCGAGCTCCTGTCGGCGAAGCCGGCATAGCGGCATGGCGCGGACCCTCTGCAACGCGATAAGAGGGACCCTTGGTGTCAACGCAGAGCTATTCGTCCGTCTCGACTCCGATGTCCTCTGGGACGCCAGCAAAGTCCGGCATGATGCTGCCCGCAAGCAACTTCTCCTTCGACAGCAGGCCGGCATCCTCGAGCGCCTCGAAATCCGGCAGGTCGCGCAGCGTATCGAGCCCGAACTCCAGCAGGAATTCTTTCGTCGTCACATAGGTGTAGGGCGCGCCGGGTGTCGGACTGCGCGGACCGGACGCAATCAGCTTCGCGCCGCGCAGATGACCAATAAAATCGCGGCTGATCTCCTTGCCGAAGAAGGAAGAAAGCTCGGCGCGAGTGATCGGCTGGAAGTAGCCGATGCACATCAGCACGAGCACCTCGGACTGCGTGAGGTCTGCCGCGCGCTCGTTGCCGCCAACCGCGGCACGAATGGCGTCGGCATAGGCCGACCGCGTCAGATGCTTCCACCCGCCAGCGACGGCGACCAGGTCGTAGGGCCGGCCGCGCAATTCTTCCCGGATGTCGTCGATCAGGAGATCGATGCTGCAGCCTTTCCCCACGATGCGGGCGAGCGTTTCGCGCGTCACCGGTTCGCTGGCCGCAAAAATTGTTGCCTCGACGCGATGCATCCACTCGCGCCAGCGCGCCTCCGGCGGCAGGTGATCCAGCTCCCGGTCAAACAACTGGTCAGCTGATCGACGGTCATCTGACCGGCTCCCCCGTTGCCTCCGCGCCGTCTCCGCCATGATCGTCACAGCCCGTAGATGCGGAACGTTGGGCGCCCGGAAAGCTCGCGCACGGCGCCAAGTTCGACCAGCCGATCGAACAGGCGTCGAAGGCCGCGGTCGCTCATGCCGGCAACCTTTTCCGAGGCAATGATTGCATCGTCGGCCAGTAGCTTGTCGACAACAGCGTCCGCCGCCTTGGCCCGGAGTTTCGGCGCGACCGCAAGCAGCCGGTCCGCGCGGCGCTTGAGTTCAGCGGAAAGATCGATGGCGCGAAGCGCAGCGCGCGCCTGCACGGCCAGCAGACTTCTGGCACGCTCAAGATCTGTCTCAATGCCTGTCACCGGAGAGATGGCTGCCGATCGACGCGGGCGGGCGCTTATGCCCAAGGCTGCCTCGGCGCCCAGCAGCGGCACCGCGTGTACCCAACCCAGCCGTTGCGCCAGCAAGCCGTCGGCGAGCCATGCCCCGACGGCGCGCGCAAAGCCGTGGCGTTCGGCGGCCATGAATGTGCCGGTCAGCGTTGCGACCATATCAGTGCCGGCAGCGAGTTGCCGGAGATCATCCGCCAAATCGCTGACCACCTCATCATCCGGGGCATAGCCGAACTCTTCCAACACCGCGGCGAGGTTTTTCTCCGTCAGCAATTCCTCCGCGGGCCGGGCTGCCAGCCGGCGCCAGGCAAGCAGCAAAAGCCCGGCGGGACCGACGGACCAAAAATCGCCCGGTCGCGCGAGCAGCAAGGCATCGCGCAGTGCGCTTTCATCCTCGACGCGGCCGGCCTGTTTCGCCGTTGCCGCTGCCGCCGAAAGCGCAAGCCGCTGCCGCCAAGCGCCGGCCCACCGCTCCTGCTGGCGAACGACTGCATCGAGCGCGCCGATGGCGGCACCAGCAGCGAGCGCGACGTCATCAACACCTTTTCCCGCAAGGCTTTGCGCATCCGGTACGGCGCGGCGCAGCCAGGCCGGCACCGCTGCCATCGGCGCGGTCGAAGCGGCACCGGCAAGCGTGGCGTAATGACGCGAAAAGGGTTTGGCGCGCAGAATCATTGCAAGCACGATGAATCATGACGGCGCTTTTCGCAACGGAAATAGGCAAAAAGCGCTGTACCTGTAGGCAACACACAACGAATGATAATCTTGCATTATCGTTCGTGTTGGTCTTTATAGAGGAAATGGCCCCTATCGTCGATCAAAACCCCGAAAATCGTACTCGGCATCGCTCCGCTCGACCACAGGAAACGGCGCGGGGTGTCGATCAAATCGCGCAGGTGGCCTCGGCCGGGCACGACACGCCGATCGCCGACGACCTGCCCGACATCGTCGACGTTGTCATGGAGATGGGTCGTATCCCGGAGGAACCGCCGGCCGAAGCCCCCTCCCCTCTCCCGGCCGTCGCCAATCCCCGCCTGCCGGCGCATCTCGACGCGCTGGCCGATCGCGCCCGCGACTATGTCGAGGCGGCGAGTTCCGCCAATACGCGTCGGGCCTATGCGGCTGATTGGAAGCATTTTGCGAGTTGGTGCCGGCGCCAGGGCGTCGAAACGTTCCCGCCGGATCCCCAGGTGGTCGGGCTCTACATCACCGCGTGCGCCTCTGGCACGGCGACCGGCGACAAGAAGCCGAACTCGGTGTCCACGATCGAGCGCCGGCTTTCCTCACTGACGTGGAACTATGCGCAGCGCGGCCAGCCGCTCGACAGGAAGGACCGCCATATCGCGACCGTCATGGCCGGCATTCGCAACAAGCACGCCTCCCCACCCCGGCAGAAGGAGGCGGTGTTGCCGGAAGATCTGATCGCCATGCTGGAGACGCTCGACCGCGGCACGCTACGCGGCCTGCGCGACCGCGCCATGCTGCTCTTGGGTTTCGCCGGCGGCCTGCGGCGCTCCGAGATCGTGGCTTTGGATGTCGGCCGCGACCAGACCGAGGACGGCCGAGGCTGGATCGAGATCCTTGACAAGGGCATGCTCGTTTCTCTTCGCGGCAAGACCGGCTGGCGGGAGGTCGAAGTCGGGCGCGGCTCGTCCGATGCCACCTGCCCAGTTGTCGCGGTGCAGACTTGGCTCAAGCTCGCCCGTATCGCGCATGGTCCCCTCTTCAGGCGCGTCACCGGCCAGGGCAAGGCGGTCGGCGCCGATCGACTCAACGACCAGGAGGTGGCGCGCCTGGTCAAGCGCACTGCGCTGGCGGCCGGCGTGCGCGGCGATCTGTCGGAAGGCGAACGAGCAAAGCTCTTTGCCGGACATTCGCTACGCGCTGGCCTCGCCTCTTCGGCCGAAGTCGATGAGCGCTATGTGCAAAAGCAGCTCGGCCATGCCTCGGCTGAAATGACTCGCCGCTATCAGCGCAGACGCGATCGCTTCCGTATCAATCTCACCAAGGCGAGCGGACTATAGGCCGGGCACGCCTCTCCCCTGCCCTTCGGATGCCGAGAAGTACGTTATCGCCAGGATAGCTGGTCCTTCGGCAACCGGCCGCTTGGGTCGAATACGGTTATATTGTGCGGCAGACCCGGACCCCAGTCCCAAAGGACCAGGTTACGATCCTCCATTTCGGCGCTCGGCGCGAAACTTGGGACCACAATGCCGGCAATACTCCGAGGCCGCAGCCGGTCGCAGACGGACCAGGACGCCGGGCGCTCTCCGTCGCTAAGCGCCGTCGCCCAGGCGCAGGCCATGTCCTCGAGCGCGATAGAAAATTCTCCCCTCGCCTCGTCCGTTGTCAGATCCACGATGTCGTCGCAGTCGATCTCATAGGAACACAGCACGCAAGGATCGATCCGGTGCGCGAACCCCTGGTTGGCTTCCTTGACCGCTGTCATGATGGTCAGCGCCAAATAGAGCGCCGGCACGCCTTTGGGATTAAATCGCGCACCTCTGATCGCCGCCCCTTCGCCGGAAGTCGGCTTGAATGCCCAACGTGGATCGTGTGCGCGGTAGCAGGTTCCAACGAACCTCACGCAAACCCGCCAACGGCCATGTGATCGAGATAGTCACGGACCGCTGCTGCCTTGCCGTCCTTCACCAGCGCCTCAGCGGTGCGTCCGCCAAATGCTGGAAGCGGCTGAGCTCGATACCAAGCCATCGCCTGCTCCTTGCCGCCCGCCCAATCCGTCACGCGACTTATGATCTCGAGCATTTCCCGCAGACGCCCCTGTGTCTTAACCGTAGCGCTGCGCTCTGAGCGATAAAGGGTCTCGCGAGCAAGACCGGCGGTCTGGGCCAACTGGCCCTTGGACATGCCAAAACCATCCGCGACCTGCTCGATCGCAATCTTCCCGTTCCGGTCCATATAGGACAAAACGAGAGGTCCATTCTGCTCGGGGATCTTGAGTGCATGGGCCACAGAATTCATCCTACCATATGGAGAGTCATATTTCTTGTGCAAAAGATATGGCAGTTCTCGGCACCTTTCAAGCCCAGGACCGAACCATTCAAGCTGCTCCCACCGTCTGCGCGCTTATGTCGAAGCAGCGAGTTAGGCAAACACCCGTCGTGCCTATGCCGGCAACTGGAAGCATTTTTTGAGCCCGGTGCCGGCGTAAGCTATTTGATCCGCAGCCGCCAGACCCACAGATCGTCGGCCTCAACATCGCGGTCCAGGCCTCGGGATCGGCAAGGGACACAGGTCGGCGTCGACCATCGAGTGCTGCCTGTCGTCGCTGACTTGGCACGCAACGCGGTCGACCGTTCGACCGAGAGGACCGGCATATCGCCACGGTGCTCGCCGGCATCCGTAACAAACACGCCTCTCCTCCCATCAAAGGAAGCCATCCTGCGCGACGTTCTTCTCGCCATGCTGGAAACGCTTGACCGCGGCACCTGCGCGGTCTGCGCGACCGCGTCATGCTGCTTTTGGGCTTCGCCGGTGGCTTGCGCCGATCCGAATCGTCTGCCTCGATGTTGCCGGCTGGCGACAAATCCTAGCCATTGAATTGCCATTCGCGAGAATCGCTCGGCCCGGACAGAATGCCTCGTTGCAAAAAGGGGGCCGTGGGGCGTCTGACTGGCCAGCCCGGCGGGGCGATCACGAAGCGCGATTTGCCAGCAATCGACACCGTTTGGCGCGTGGGCGCCCCACGCGCACTCTCCTCCGGTGCGTCGACGATGAGGCAAGCAAGAGGCTGCTGCAGCCGTCAGGCAACTTCCCTCTGGGTCTAGTCCAATTGTTGGCGAAGGATCCTGGGGACGTATCGAGAACCAAACTTCTCGCACAACTCGTCCGCCCGTACTTTGAGTTCCCAGCTGGGAACAGCTCTTCAAGTTGGAGGCTTGCACGGCACCAATAAACCTAGATACCCTCAACTTTATGGTTGGGGCATGTGGCTCTCGGGTGGGTTGGCTCTTCCAGAGTTAGAGTGAGTCGAAAACGGTGACGCCGTCGCTGATACTTGCGTGTCATCTCGGTAGGCGTGGAGAAGCTGCTTCTGCCCATAGCGCTCTCGCACGCCGGCGGCCAAGGCCGCGCGTTTGACCAGCCGCGCCACCTCCTGACCGTTCAGATGCTCGGCTTCCACCGCTTTGCCCTGACCGGTGACGCGGCGGAACAGGGGACCATGCGCAATACTGGCCAGCTTCAGCCAGGTCTGCAGGGCGACGATCGGCAGGTGGCGTCGGACGAGCCGCGACCAATTCGACCTCCGCCAGCCAGTCTTGCCCCGCAACGTAACCGGCACGCCCCTTGTCTGGGAAGAATTCAATCCAGCGGCGACCGTTGGTTTGATCGCGCGACATCGGAAGCGGCGTGGCATGGCCGCATCATCACAACATAACCGATCGTTGCCGATGCGAACGACCGCCCGAGCTCCGCGCCTGCCGTCACAAAGAGAATTTCGCCGCCGCGCCAATGTGGCGGTCTCTCCAGGCGTCGAAAGGTGCCTGCATGTAGGTCACTCGCCGCCGTACGCGGGAAGCTAGAGGCCAACCGGCACCGACGTCGACTGCAACTTGAGGCACACGAAGCCGGCGACCACGAAAAGTTCCCAGCTGGGAACTGCCTTGTGTCCATTTGCTCGAATACTCCGAATCGGGCATAAGCCAGTAACGGAAAAACCGCGTAATTCGAAAAGTTGGCGTAGTTGGCGTGGCGTTAACGGCTTGTTAACCACAGTCGCTATCATTGTGGCTGGGTGCAAGAGGAGAATCTGGGTGACGCGGCATCTAAGTAGCCTTCAGTTCATGAATACCTTTTCGACGAAACTCGAGAAGGCACTCAACAATCTTTCGCTGGCTCAGTATCCTCCTGACGCGGTTCGTACCATGCGCAAATTCACTTCGACCGAAGTGGCGGCGTTGCTGGGAGTGACCGAAGCTTATATACGCCAGGTTTCCTTAAAAGGGCAGGGACCCGAGCCAGAGACAACAACCACCGGAAAGCGCCTATATTCCGTGGGGCAGGTGCTTGAGCTTCGGATGCATCTGGCGGAAAAGGCGCGAAAGAAGTGGATCAATCCTCGTCGCGTTGATGGCGAAGACTGCCAGATAATCGCGATCACCAACTTCAAAGGCGGATCGTCCAAGACAGCGACCACTATTCACTTGGGTCACTGGCTGGCACTTCGTGGGTATCGCGTTCTCGCAGTCGACATGGATCCCCAGGCGTCGTTAACCAGTCTGCAAGGAGCATTACCGGGATTTGACTACCGAGAAGGTGACACCCTTTACTCGGCGATCCGGTTTGACGATCCGGTGCCAACAGAAAAAATTGTGCATCAGACACATATCATCGGATTCGACGTCATCTGCGCCGGTCTTGAGCTGACAGAATTCGAAACCGCCGTTACCCTTGAGATGCGCAAGAGCGGTGGAACGAGTTTCCTTCTTCGAGTGTCACAGGCGCTAGAACAGATCGTTGATCGCTACGACATCGTTCTTCTCGACTGCGCTCCGTCACTCAATTTCCTTACGCTTTCCTCGCTCACGGCCGCTACCGGGGTCCTCATCCCAGTGCCGGCTCACATGCTCGATGTCGATTCCACAGGCAAGTTTTTGGAGCTGGCCGCGTCTTATATGCAAATCCTGGATGAGGCTGGTGCAGGTGCGCGTTGGGATTTCGCCAAATTCCTCATCACCAAATTTGAGGCGAATGACCACCCGCAAGCCAATATGCAGGCCCTAATGCGTCAAGTTTTTGGCGAGGATCTACTTCTGAATTCAGTCTCCAAATCAACTGCAGTTGCCGACGCTCTCACTTGGAAGCAGAGCCTCTACGAAGTGCAACGATCGAGGTTCTCGGCACCTAAAACTTATGATCGTGCAATCGAATCGATCAATGCCGCGAACGCGGAAATAGAAAGCCTCATCACAATGGCATGGAGGCGTGAACAGTGAGCCGCAAAGATTCTAAGGGCATGTTTGCTGCTGTTTTGGGGCAACTTGGGGAGGAGAATTCGGAGGAAGCCCTCAGCCGTCGCACGTCATCCCCACACCTGATGAAGGTAGCGGCTGGTGTTCGCCAAATGCAAGAGCGTAGCGATATAGCCGACAAGTTATTGAAGTCAGGCGAACAGATCATTGAACTCGATCCCGACAAAATACGGCCGTCATCTATCACCGATCGATATGATGACGCCTATGAGATTTCCGCCATCGCTGAAATCACAGAATCCATGCGGGAGCGCGGTCAAATTGTGCCGGGATTGGTTCGACCAGTACAAGGCAAGGATGGCGAGTTTCAAATCGTCTATGGTCGCAGAAGACTAGCGGCAGCTAAGCAGCTTGGGATCGGATTCAAAGCGGCCGTCCGCGAGCTAACCGATGAACAAGCTGTCATTTTCCAAGGGGAAGAAAACACAGCTCGAGAGGATCTTTCATACATCGAAAAATGCGCTTTTGCGCTTGCGCAACAGGAAGCAGGATACAAACGGGATACCATCTGCGCTTCGTTGTCGACCGGAAAATCGCACGTTTCCGAGATGATCAAAATCGCCTCCTCGGTCGACAAGGAGATACTGCAATCGATTGGCAAAGCCCCCGGGATTGGTCGAGGACGATGGCAGGAATTCTCAAACCGCTATTCCGTCGATGGCTCACTCGCGAAAGCCTTCGATCTTACTCACAAAAACAAATTCCGCGAGGCAACGTCCGATGACAGATTCATCATGCTGCTTGAGACGCTCCCGTCGGATACCAATGCGATTAAAGGACCTGCGGCTCCGGCCAAGCCATCAAAGCCCATGATTGCTATGAAATCCTGGGCTGCTCCAGACAAAACGGTCAGCGTCAGCCTCAAAGACAACGGAAAAACTACCATGATTGCCGTGGGAGAGGCCGAAGGATCGCGTTTCGCAGCGTTTATCGCCGGACAACTGGACGACCTGTTTGAGGCCTTTCGGAAGTCCACCACGAAACAAGGAGTCTGAAGCCGCAAAAGAAAAAGGCCCCCGAACGGCAAGCCGTGGAAGCCTCTCTCTGAACTAAGCACTCCGAGAATCGCATCTCCACGAATCACTGTCAAGAGTCATTGGCGTCGTTTCGGCGAGCAGATTTCTTTTGCCTAATCGAGGGTGAAAGAAAATGGAGACGGGTATTGCAACGACGCCCTTTGGGCGGCGGCCGATGTCGCTTGCCATGTTGGCAGCGCAAAACGATTCACGTGGAATCCCCAAGGGCAGGGTCGTCGACAAGTGGCAGATCTACCGCAACCTCTGCGAAGGCAAGAGCATCGTCGGCGTCGGCGATCGTGCTCTGGCCGTCCTGAATGCGTTGTTATCTTTCTATCCTGACAGTGAGTTGAGTGAGGAGAACGATCTCATCGTCTTTCCCTCAAACGCTCAGCTGTCGCTGAGGGCGCACGGGATGCCTGATGCCACGCTCCGGCGGCACCTGGCGGCTCTTGTTGACTGCGGGCTGATCACCCGTCGGGATAGCCCGAACGGCAAGCGTTACGCCCGCAAGGGCAGGGGAGGGGAGATCGAGGAAGCATTTGGCTTCTCCCTGGCGCCGCTGCTGGCCCGTGCTTACGAATTCCAGGCGGCGGCCGAGCGTGTTCGCGCCGACAACAGGGCGCTCAGGCTTATGCGCGAGCGGATCACCTTGCACCGCCGTGACATCCATAAGCTGATAGAGGCGGCCCTTGATGAAGACGTCCCTGGCGACTGGGGAGGCCTGTGGAAGCGCTTCCGCGGCGTTGTGGAGGCAATTCCTCGCCGAGCTTGCATTGCCGAGCTCGAGCCCATCGTCGCTGATCTGGCCGCCTTGCGTGAGGATGTGGATAAGCTGCTGGAAATTCATATGAAATCTACGAATCCGAGCGGCAATGACTCTCAAAACGAGCGGCAGCAATCTGATTCAAATACCGACTCTATTTTTGAATTTGAACCTGCTTTAGAGAAAAGCGGGTCGACGGCCGAGCCCAGGACGAGGACCGCAGAGGCGCCGAAAACATACCCGCTGGGGATGGTGCTAAAGGCCTGCCCCGAAATTGCGGATTATGCCGTCGACGGGATCGGCAATTGGCGCGATCTTATGATAACCGCCGCCCAGGTGAGGGGATATCTGGGCGTTTCGCCGTCAGCGTATGAGGAGGCTTGCCATGTGATGGGCCAGGAGATCGCGGCGATCGTGATTGCCTGCATTCTGCAAAGGGCGCAGCACATCAACTCGGCCGGCGGCTATTTGCGGGTATTGACCGAAAAGGCAACGGCAGGGCAGTTCTCAGTCGGGCCGATGCTGATGGCGGCGCTCAAGGCGAACGGGACGACGGCGAGGATGACGGGATGACGAGCGCCAATCCCGCAGCTTGTCCCTTTGCGAAATCGCATCAGGCATGCAAGCTTCAGTGCACCAAGAGAACAAGTCTGGTGGCCTACGGCATGTCGCTGAAGTGTCACCCTTGCTGACCCATATGCGCGGTGCGTCGGATGTTTCCTCCCATTCGTCTGGCGCGTTCCCCTCTGGAGGTTTTGACCTTCATACCTGGCCGGGCCTTTGGTCCGGCCTTTTTCATGCGTGCGAGAAACTGGCAAACGGGGCGACGACGTCCGGCCACTGATTGGGCATCTCGCTACCAAGCTCGTCCAATATCGCCTTGCCCCTCCCGGCGAACCGAGAACCATTATCAGAGCTGTCAAGCCGACGGCTTATGTTCGCCAGCCCGGCAGGTGAAGACTCGCACATGGCCGTTTTCTCGGCCTGCCATTCTCTCCAGTCATGCAGGCTTGTCGAAGACCATGGGCAATCCACGTTTAGACGCCATCTCGACGACCAGTTTTTCGATTGCTTGATCGGAAAGGCGGGTCTGCAGTGTCGTACGAATCCGCTTAACCAGTTCGTGCACCGGCAACGGGGCGAGATCCTCGGCATCATCGAGAAACCGACTGACTTCGATCACAACGTCAGCATCGAAGTCGCTCGGCAAATCTCTCATATCCCATCTCCGATCGACGTAAAATTGCGGTCTTGCTGACCGATGTCGCTTTAAGCAGATGAACGTCGGTTGTTTCCCGCGATGGCAGAACTCGATGCTCTGCTGCCGGCTGAACAAATCCCCTTCATCGCTGTGTTGCTTTGAAGCTCTACTTTTCAAAGTCACTTTCGAAACCATCGAGGCTACTATCAACTTGGACCTCAGTCGCTGCGTAAGATGTTCGCTTCCAACGCCGCGGCAACGAAAGCCCGTCTCGCAACCGGCGTCTGAGCTTCGCCGCGCAGAACCTGAAGACATGCATCCATAGCCAGTTTTCGCTTCGTCGTCTGATGAGGGAAACTCCGCAGCAGGATCGCGGCTGCGTCGTTCACATCGAATATGACGCGCTCACGCTCCTGCCGGCCAACTTGCACCACCACGGGCCGGACGAACCTGCTCGACATGCAATTACACTTTCAATTCAGACCATGACACGGACTTCGCGTATCATAACGTTGGGTCAGTTTATACAGTCATTGACTATGCACGGAAGAGGAAACAGCAGTGCTCAATCTCGAGCCTGACCAGTTTCAGAAGGCCGCTACCTCAATCCGGAGGGGCCTCGGTCTTGGTGCGCAATAAAGCACAGGGGAATTCTGTCGCGTCCGGAACGTGAATGGGTGCTTCGCCCAGTCTCGGGCTTTGCTGAAACCAAGCCTTCCTTCCTGGTTGCAAGCCTTGAAGCGGCCCTGCCGCATGGGCGACGCTTCTAGGGGCGCGCGGGTGCCGGGAGAGGAAGAGGGCGGGCGGGTTGCGATGGCGGGTAAAGGTCCGGGAGAGAGTCTTCCGGCGCCCGCCTAGGAGCGACACTCATGACCCAGATAGAAATTCACGCGCCCAAGCGCAACGAGCGTGCCGGTTACAAGATCGACGTCAGCCGCGGCCAGCGCATCGGCCGCGTGTCGTCAGAATGGTTCAACCGGCCGGCGGACGAGCGATACCTGTCGCTCACCGACCTCCGGCATTCGGTGAAGAGCCGGTCGGAGCGTAGCAAGACCCGCATCGTCGAAAGTGAGCTGATCCGCGTCGAGGCCAGCCGCGACGATCCGGAGCGCCTGAGGCTAATGCTGCCCGATACGCGTGCGCCTGTTGCCCCAACGCATTGGAGTTTTGGCCAACTCGCCAGCCTGGTCGGCGCGCCGGCCACCTATCGCCGTTTGCGGTGAAATTACCCTGCACCACGACGACGCCTACATCCAGGTCAGCCAGTTCGGTTTGTCCTCAGGTCACGGTATCCTGATCCGCACCTGCAAGGGCCGTAAAGACTACATCGGCGGGGCCAACCACTTCGTCGCACTCGGCATGCTCGACGATATCCCGGCGCTCGCCGCCGCCGTCCGTGCCATCACCGGGGTTGGTCGAGACGCTTCGTGTTCCTCCGAGCGACGCGCCGCCTAAACTCCTGCAAACCCCATCATCGCCAGTGCACGTGCCGGCCGCAGGCTCGGCCCGTCGCCAGCCACAACACAGCAAGCAGTTGCCATGGCGCGGCGATGCCGCGCGTGGCCGACTTGCCTTCATGAGAACCTTATGACCGCACATCCACCCTTCAGGAAGGTGCTCGACGGCGTCGCCACCCGAGAGCAGATGTTCCAACTGTTCAGCCGTCACAAAGACACTCCTGGCATCGATCCCAATTCCGGCACTCCCTATTCAGCCGAGTGGTTTGAGATCACCGCGTCCGAATACCACTTCATGCTAGATTTGTTGCCGCCGCTCTTCATGCGCACCGGCATGCTCGGAATGTCGGAGTATAAGGCGGGCAACGTGACCAGCGTATTCTTGGCGATCCGGATCCGGGGCGGCGAGCGCTGGTTTCATGGCTTCTGCGATCTCACGGATCGGCAGTCGCCAGACAAGATGCGCGCCGCCATCATCGCCCACGAGACCGGCGCGAGCGACAGCATGACCCGCGCGGAAAAGCTCGAGGCGATCTGGAACATAACCCCTGTCAAGCTCAGGGGGACCGCCCGCAATGCAGACCCCGAGACCGGGTGGGCCGAACATCGCGGCAAACGCACGATTCTCGTTAACGCCGGAAGGCATGATGCTACCTTCAGGCTGCTCGATGATCTGTCGGATCTCGAGATCGCCGAGTACCTGTCCAAAGTGCGATTGCGTCGGAGCTGACGAAGGAAGACGACGATGGGCATCTATAAGAACCGCGCTTCGGCGAGCAAAGTGTCTCCATCAACGTGACCGACTTTCGCTCAATGTATGCACCCGCGTACGGCCCATCCTCAGCTGTTGAGACCTGCGAGACCGTATGGCCAACTGCCCCGAGGATACAAGCATCTGGCCCTCAGCAAAACTTGGGGTCAGTGCCTGCCACGCGGGAGGTATCCGGCATTACGCAAAGCGCCGATGAACAGGCTGGCCGGGCCGGCGATACTCGTCCTGGCCTGCGTTGCGAGCGGCAGCGTGTTCCAGTCCTCCAAAGGAGCGATAAAGCTGGAGAAAGCGCCATTGACCATGCAATGGCTGGTCAAATGGCCTTGCTTATCCAGCACCAGAACGCCTGTCTGATTGCTGGGATACCGGATGGCGGCGACGCGCTGAAGTTCCATGTCGCCATCAATGCGCAAACTGAAAAGCAGGACGCCCTGGCTTCTGTTCGCGACTTCCGCGACTTTTTCCGTGAAAGGGACAGGAAGCGCCCGAACGCTGTCGACCGCCATCCCGAAAACAAGCGCGTCCAGCTCATCCGCCGCCATGAGAAGATTAGTTCCCAAGAATATAAGGATTGCAACCGCTCCAGCCGGATTGTGCACAGTCATCGCACTCCGCCAGCTAGACGCCTGAGCATCGCGTGTATGAGGCAGCACTCTCTCGGTAGGCATGTTCGCCCCCGTTCATTGAGCCGATTGCCCTAGGCCCATGACACACCGCTTGCTCGTTGCGGGGCTTCTCCGATAAAGCACGGCGAAAGCGATATACGTCGGGTACTCGCTAACCCAAACTTGCGACTTGGCTAGCAAGTCATGCTCACATCAAGGAACAGACTATGAAGCGCCAGATCCGGCCATTCATCGTGGAAATGAAACAGAGGCGCGGTAAGGAGAAGCCAAGCCATTCGATCTGGGGGGATCTCGACCTGTCCAAGATTGCCACGGAGATGACGCAGCCTGGCTATGCTGCTCCGCTCCCAAATTCCCAGGTCATTGACTTCAGTATAAGACCCCTTGATGCTGAAGAAGGGGATAAACCACAAGCGGAGTATATGATGGCCGATTTTCAGGACGCTCAGACTGTTCAGACGACAGTAGCGCCAGCTAAAGTGGAAGAGCCTGAATCGAAGAAGAAAGTTCCGCGAGCAAAGAAAGTGAAGGCAGAGCTCTTAAAGCCGGTCCGCAAGAACGGAGCGAAACCTGCGCCCCAGGCGGCGGAAGCTCCAGTGGCAGCGAAGACCGCCCGCAAGACATATTCCGAGAAGGAACGCTCGCAGAAGCTTGCCCAGATCGAGAAATCGATCGCTGCCGGCGCGACCAGCAAGATCGCGGTCGGCCAGGCCGGCATATCTGAGCAGACCTACTATTATTGGAAGAGGGCTGTCGCACCTTCTTTAGACAGCGGCGATCTCCGCGATCTTGTGGCGCTCGAAGAAGAAAACAAGCGCCTCAAGAACCTGCTTGCCGAGCGTCTGCGCAAGGAAAATGCCGAGCTCAAGAAGAAGCTGGGCCTTGCGTAAGACATACTGAGCCAATTGGAAATTCCGCCGACGCTCAGAGCGGCAGCGGCGGCATGTCGCCTTCGCCGACCCGCCACACCCAGGAGCCGATCTCCGGTCGCGCGGCCATCATTTCATCGAGCGACGCTTCGTAGTTCTCGCCCGCTCCGGCCGGAACGACAAAGAGCGCTATCGGCTCGTCCCTGTTTTGAAGCAACGCATTGGCGATCGGCTGGTCGGGTTGCAGGTCAAAGCGCAATCCCTTCACGCTCTTCTCGCGAAGGCGGGCGAGCCTATCGACGAGCCTTTTCTCCGGGACCGTCTCGTAAGGAATCCAGTTTTCGGAGACCACCATCAAGGCAATCTCCTCGACAATGGCCAGGCCGGCCAGGTTCAGTCCGAAGGTCGCGATCACCATCAGATGTGAGTTCGAATCCGCTGCCCACAGCGACAACTCTCTGTCGAAACGTGCCTGCAAACGGCGGTGCAATGCATCGTCGATAATGAAGGGAAAGCCGGGCAGGTGCCTGATGACAAGTTTCTGACCGGAACGAGCAGGAACAATCTCTTTCACCTCGCCGACCAGGACGAGCAATTTTCGGGGGCCGGATTTCGGCGGGAGCGCCGTGCCGAGAACCGCGTTGCGACGCTGCTCGATCGATTGCTTGTTCTCGGCGCGAAATGGCTCGGGCACGAACAGGATATCTGCGAGCGCTCCGCCCCTCACCGTCATTTGCCCGGCAGCCTCGAGAAGGTGCCAGCGGACATTCCACCAATGTCGCTTGCCAGCCCACCTCGATGTCCAGACGGTCAATTCGGCCTCGTGCCAGAGATAATGAAGCAGGCCACGCAGCGACATCCGCCTGGGATCGGCCGTCACGCTGGCGGAACTTTGCCCCGAAAGCACCGATGCCGCGCGGCTCCCCGTCTTCGACAGGCTGAAGTCCAACTTGAGGGCCGCCATGCCGCTTTGCGGATCGAGTTGTACCGCGCTGCCCATCAAGGCGCCCAGGCCGGACAGTTCGTAAGGCGATTGGTACGAATCGCAGGACGGATCATGCCCGCCGCCGCTGAGCGGCATGCGCTTGATCAGATGAAGGTCACCGATGCGGGCGATGTACATCGGGCAGCCCGGCTCGCTGCACAGGCATAGCGGGCGCTCGCTGCGGGCATAGGCGTTCGCCAGCGCCGACTGCAGGTCGGGCGCTCCCTCCTCATAGACCGCACTGCCAATTTTGAACCGTCGCATCCCCTCCACAGCTCCAGGTCGCCGCTGCATCCCTGTCCGGGCATTCAAGTCTGGCTTTGCGCGGAGCGCAACCCCTTTGGTGCATCGGCGCCAGAGGGAGAGGGGAGCCGTGAAGATTGGAGCCCGGCTGGCGCGCAGAGAGTGCCCGGCGCGGGCGCCACTGCCCTCTCGCGAAGGACATTTCCATGAACATTGTTTCGACCACACCGGCCGTTGCCCGGATTGCTGCTCCCCTCGACGTGCCGGCACAAGACGGCATCGACACCGCCCAGGCGATCTATCAGGCGGGAATGCAGCTTCTGCCGTTTCTCGAACAGGGCGAGCCTGTCATCACCGCCGCAATGCGCACCGCCATGACGACCAGTTTTGGCGGCAGCGATGCGCAAGGGTTCTGGGTCTGGAAGGACGCTTATGAGGCGCTCGAAGTCGCCCAGGTGCTGTTTTTGCGCCGGTTCGGCCCTGCGATCCTGTCGCGGTCGACCACGCCGCAGGCAACGCTGGCGATGATCAAGCGCATCGCGAACCTTCTTCCTACCCATACGCGACGGTCCCACGAGAGCCAGGCCATGCAGCAGCTGTCGACGCCCTTGCCGCTCGCCTTCGTCACGGCGCACGCCGCGGCGAGCGCATCTTGCGACCTGGTTCTCGAACCTTCGGCCGGCACCGGTTTGCTCGCCGTCCATGCCGAGATGGTGCGCGCCTCGATCGCCCTCAACGAGCTTGCCGCGACGCGGGCCGATCTCCTCGGCCTGCTGTTTCCAAGGGTCCCCGTCTCGCGGCACGACGCGGCCCATATCGACGATCATCTCGACTTGGCCATCGAGCCGTCCGTCGTGCTGATGAATCCACCGTTCAGCGTCGGCGCCTATGTCGACGGCCACGTCACTGACGCGGCATGGCGGCATCTCTTTTCCGCATTCGCCCGCCTGCGCGCCGGCGGGCGCCTGGTCGCCATCACCGGCACCGGGCTGTCTCCCGAAAACCCCAAATGGCGGCCGGCCTTCGAACGCCTGCAGCAGCAGGGCATCGTCATCTTCACAGCAGGGATCGACGGCCGTGTCTACGCCCGCCATGGCACCACCACTGATACGCGCCTGACAATTATCGACAAGGTACCGGCCGCCGACCCGAAAAGCTTCGTCCGGTCACCCGGCAAGGCCAAGGATGTCGAAACGTTGCTCTCCTGGATCACAGATCTCCCGCCCCGGACACTGGGCGGCTTTCCGGATACAATCGGCGCGTTGTCCCGCGGCATCCCGTGCAATGCCGCCATGCACATGGGCGCCCGATCGGGGACAAGAGCCGCACCCCTAACAGTCGCAACTTCTGCTCCGAAGGCCATCCAATCGGTCCGTACGAATGCGCGGGCGAACCCCGCCCGCCAGGTCAAGGCAAACAGCACGCCGGCGGTCCCCCTCGCATATGAGATACGCGACTGGATGCCGGAAGAGGGCGGCCGGTTCACCGACACGATCTACGAACCCTACGCGCTACAGTCGATCGACATTCCCCGCGCAAAGCCGCATCCGACGCCGCTCGTGGAGTCGGCAGCAATGGCCGCCGTCGCGCCACCAAAACCTTCCTATCGGCCGCTTCTTCCTGATGCGATGATCGACGAAGGCCTGCTGTCGGACGCCCAGCTCGAGAGCGTGGTCTATGCCGGCGAAGCCCATTGCGGCCATCTCGCCGGCACCTGGACGGTTGACGAGACCTGCGATGTCGTCTCGGCCGCACCAGAAGGGGCTGCGAACGCTGTCCGCTTCCGCCGTGGATGGTTTTTGGGTGACGGAACCGGCTGCGGCAAGGGACGGCAGGTCGCCGGCATCATCCTCGACAACTGGCTACAGGGGCGACGCCGCGCGATCTGGATTTCCAAGTCCGACAAATTGCTGGAAGACGCCCAGCGCGATTGGGCAGCACTTGGCCAGGAAAAACTCCTCGTCCAGCCACTCTCGCGCTATCGGCAGGGTACGCCGATACGCCTTGCCGAGGGCATCCTGTTTACGACCTATGCCACACTCCGCTCCCAGGAGCGCGAAGGCAAGAAGTCTCGCATCGCGCAGATCATCGACTGGGTCGGGCAAGAGGCGGGGAGCGGCGAAGCCGCGACAGGGACGAAAAAAGCGTTTGATGGCGTCATCGTCTTCGACGAAGCCCATGCCATGGCAAACGCGGCGGGCGGCAAGGGCGAGCGCGGCGAAGTCGCGCCCTCGCAGCAGGGCAGGGCAGGCTTGCGGCTGCAGCACGCGCTTCCCGATGCCCGCGTGGTCTATGTCTCGGCCACTGGCGCGACCGCGGTCGAGAACCTCGCCTATGCGCAGCGTCTCGGCATCTGGGGCAGCGAGGATTTTCCCTTCGCCAACCGCGCCGAGTTCGTCGCCGCAATAGAGGATGGCGGTGTCGCAGCAATGGAAGTGCTCGCCCGCGATCTCAAATCGCTCGGCCTCTATGCGGCGCGTTCGCTCTCCTATGACGGTGTCGAATACGACCTGCTCGAGCATGCGCTGACCGAGGAACAGATCCGCATCTACAATGCCTATGCCGATGCGTTCCAGGTCATTCACAACAACCTGACCGCCGCACTCGAGGCGACCAACATCACCAGCGAGGCCGGCACGCTGAACCGCGACGCAAAATCGGCGGCGCGCTCGGCCTTCGAGAGCACCAAGCAACGCTTCTTCAGCCATCTCATCACTTCGATGATGACGCCGACCCTGATCGGCGCGATCGAAAAGGACCGGGTCCAAGGTCATTCGGCGGTCGTGCAGATCGTCTCGACCGGCGAGGCGCTGATGGAACGACGCCTTGCCGAAATCCCGACCGAGGAATGGTCGGACCTGCATGTCGACGTCACGCCGCGCGAGTACGTCGGCGGGTACTTGATGCACTCCTTCCCAACCCAATTGTTCGAGGAATATTCGGACGCGGAGGGGAACGTCTATTCGCGGCCTTTCCACGAAGAAGATGGCAATCCGGTTCAATGCCGCGAGGCCGTTCGCCGGCGCGACGAGATGGTCGAAAAACTCGCATCGCTGCCGCCGGTCGGCAGCGCGCTCGACCAGATCATCCACCACTTTGGCACCGACACCGTCGCCGAGGTGACCGGCCGGTCGCGCCGCATCGTGAAGAAGACCGGCCGAGACGGCATCGACCGGCTGGCCGTGGAAAACCGCCCTGGCTTGGCCAATCTCGCCGAGACCCAGAGTTTTATGAATGACGACAAGAGCGTCTTGGTCTTTTCGGACGCTGGCGGCACCGGGCGCTCCTACCACGCCGATCTCGGCGTGAAGAACCAGCGCCTACGCAAGCACTATCTGCTCGAAGCAGGCTGGCGCGCCGACAATGCCATCCAGGGACTCGGACGGACCCACCGCACAAATCAGAAGCAACCGCCGCTGTTCCGGCCCATGGCCGCGAACGTGAAGGCCGGCAAGCGCTTCCTGTCGACGATCGCCAGACGGCTCGACACGCTGGGCGCGATCACGCGTGGCCAGCGCCAGACCGGCGGGGCAGGGCTGTTCCGTGCCGAGGACAATCTCGAAAGCCCGTACGCGCGCGCCGCCCTGCGCCAGTTCTACATGCTGTTGCACCAAGGCAAGATCGAAGGCTGCTCGCTAACAACCTTCGAGACTGTCACCGGCCTGTCGCTGACCACCGATGAAGGCGGCGTGCGCGACGAGCTACCGCCGATCACGACCTGGCTCAACCGGCTGCTGGCGCTGCGCATCGAAACCCAGAACCTGCTGTTCGAAGTGTTCGAGCAACTGATGACGGCAAAAGTCGAGGGCGCCATCGCCGCCGGCAACTACGACAAGGGCCTGGAGACGATCACGGCCGAAAGCATAGTCGTCACCGATCGCCGCACCGTCTACTCGCATCCGGTTTCGGGCGCGCAGTCGCATGTGCTGACCGTCGCGCGCAAGGACCGTATCCGGCCGCTCGGCCTGATCGACGCGCTAGCCATTGTCCGGGCGGAGCCGCAATCGGTTCTGTTGGTGAACACGCGGTCGAACCGCGCGGCGATCCGGCTGCCGACGGCGAGCCTGATGCTCGACGACGGCACGATAGAGCACCGCGTACGCCTGCTGCGGCCGACGGACGAACTGCGCTTCGGTCTCGACGCCCTGGCCGAGACCCATTGGGAGCCGGCTGACCGGAGGCAGTTCTGCGAGTTGTGGCAGTCGGAAGTGGCCGCCATCCCGGAGTTCACCACCAGCACGTTCCACATCGTGACGGGTCTGCTCCTGCCGATCTGGCGTCGGCTGCCGGACCATGATTGCCAGGTCTACCGGATCCAGACCGATGCCGGCGAACGCATCATCGGGCGTCACATCGCTCCGACCCTTGTCGCGACCATGTTCCACAATCTGGGGCTCGACGATGTGCCGGCGCTCGCGCCGGAAGATGCATGGACGGGCCTTGTGGAAGGCAGGATCGGACTGCAACTCGCCGATGGCCTGATCCTGCGCCGCAGCCGCGTCATGAACGATTACCGTATCGAGCTGATCGGCTTCACCGAGGCGACGGTCCCCCGGCTGAAGGCGCTGGGGCTGATCTCCGACATTATCTCCTGGAAGCTCCGGCTGTTCATCCCGACGTCCGCGCTGGGGTGCGCCATCCTCGCCTCCCTTCTCGATCGTCATACGCTGGTCGGGGTCACCGACCCTACGGCAGCGGCGTGAGGGGAGACGATCATGACCGTCTCGGCCTCCGAGCTGGCGCGCCGCCTTGGCGAACATGCCGAGGCGGTGTGCCGCGAATTTCTCTCCAACGGCCATCGCTCCGGCAACTACTGGATGGTCGGCGATGTCCACAATACGCCCGGCCGTTCCATGCATGTGCGGCTCAAGGCGGTTGGCGGCAAGGCAGCCGGGAAATGGGTGGACGAATCGTCGGGGGAATATGGCGACCTGCTTGACGTCATCGAGCAGAGTTGTGGTCTGGTCGACTTCCGCGAGGTCGCGGATGAAGCACGTCGCTTCCTCTCCATGCCGCTCCCACCGCCCCAAGCTCCTGGCGCGCAGCGCCAACCCGTCGCGGCACGCGGCTCGCCTGACGCCGCGCGGCGCCTGTTCGGCATGTCCCAGCCGATCGCCGGCACGTTGGCCGAACGCTATCTTGCCGGCCGCGGCATTCTGCTCTCCACGCGTGAGCGTGCCCTGCGTTTCCATCCCGGCTGCTACTACAGGGATCTCTTTACGGGCGAGACGCGGACGCTTCCTGCCCTGATTGCTGCTGTCACCAACTTCGACGGGCAGATCACAGGCCTACAGCGCACTTGGCTTGATCCCTCGGGTCAAGGCAAGGCGCAACTCGCCGATCCACGCCGCTCGCTGGGTCACCTGTTTGGCAATGGTATCTGGCTAGGCCACGAGCCCCGTGCACCAGTCCCGGTTGTGGCCGCCGGCGAGGGCCTTGAGACGATGGCGTCGCTCCGGACGGTCATGCCGGCGCTTCCGGTGGCAGCCGCCACCTCGGCCAATCACCTCGCCGGCCTGATCTTCCCGCCTGGCTGCCGTCGCCTCTACATCGCAGCCGATGCCGACGCCGCCGGCCGGCACGGCATCGAGCGTCTCAGCCAGCGCGCAGCCGAGGCCGGGATTCTCGCCTTGGTATTGAGGCCGCAGCTCGGCGACTTCAACGACGATCTGCGTCATCTCGGCCCGGCCCATCTCGCGGCATGGCTCAGCGACCAGCTTGTCCCGGAGGATGCCCGTCGCTTCCTGCCGCCCGGATGAATGGGTCGGGCCGGCACGCGGGCCGGCGCGACGCCGACGGATAGCCTGCAGGCATGGCGGCGGTCCACCGGAGAGGCCGCGCCAGCGGCCTGCCTGAGAGGCGACCCCTGCCACCCCCCGGTCACGGCCGCAACGGCTTCGCCGTCCTTCGCTCGCGCTCCGGCCTTCGGTGCGGCCGCGCCCGGCGCGCGGCCGGGATGCGCTGTCAGGCCGCGATAGGCGCGGCCACACCCGACGGAGACACCGCCATGACCTACGACCTTCCTCTCGACGACGTCTACGAGCCCTACCACGCCTCCTCGCCGACCGATCGCGTCATCCTCGAACTGCAGATGTACGGCCATCGCCCGCATCAGGACGAACCTGATCCTCGGCCACTTCCCGACGACGAGGTGATCCGGGCCGGCCTCGCCGGGATCGTGGAAACCTTCGCCGGCATGCTTGGCGACACCAGGCTCGAACCCGATCTCGACGATCTGCTCTGGTCCTTCGCGAACGTCTTCCACCGTGCCGCCGAGCGCGTCGCCCGCAGCCTCGACCGCAACGAGGAGGCGCAGCGCTCGAGTCAGCAGGAGCAGGACGGCTCGGAGGTGAAGTCGGTCGAGCTCGAACGGCTCACCGCCGAGGGCATCACCTATATCGAGCGCCGCAACGTGCTCGAAATCATGCGCGATGAGGCTGCCGACCTCTACGAGGCACAAACCGGATCCGCATGGCGGCCGCGCACCGGCTCCAAGGTCAGCCACCAGGCAATGACCGCAGCCATGATCGACTCCAGAGACTTCCTAGCCGCCCGTCGCCACGCTGAAACCGAGGTGCTCGTTCCAGCCGGCACCAAGATTGCTTTTGCCGGCGGTCTCGACTGCAATGATCACGACCGGATCTGGGACGCACTCGACAAGGCCCACGAAAAGCATCCCGACATGGTGCTGCTTCACGGCGGCAGCCCGCGCGGCGCTGAGCGCATCGCCGCCTGCTGGGCCGAGAACCGCAAAATCACCCAGATCGCCTTCAAGCCGGACTGGAACCGTCACGCCAAGGCCGCACCCTTCCGCCGCAATGACCAGCTTCTCTCGGTGGTGCCCTCCGGCCTGATCGTCTTTCCCGGCTCCGGCATTACCGACAATCTTGCCGACAAGGCCCGTCGGCTCGGCATCCCCGTCTGGCGGTTCGCGGAGGGCGGCGCGTGAGCGCCGCTTTCCTCGCAACCGCACCATCGAACCCGACCGCGGTCGGGTTCGCCCGCGCGCGCGAAGCTCGGCACCCTGCGCCTCCACGGATCGTATCAACGCGGCGGAGCGTGCCGCTGCGCGGCTTCGTATTGCAGCCCGCGAGGCCGCGCGGTGGTGGTGCGGACGATCGACACCGAGGCTGAGAGCTACTGGCGGAGCTGGGGTTTTGTTCCGTTGCGGGACAACCCGTCTATCCTGATCCACTTGATCCAGGACGCGAGCCTCTGGCTGGCCGAAGGCCGTCCGCGCGCGTAGCACCTCCGGCAGCGGTTCAGGGCCTGGGCGCGCCGGCCTGCGGCCGGCCGGGCTCTAGTCGCGGCGTCCCGCCGCTCCCGCGCCGGCTTCGCCGTCTCGGCCTTCGGGTGACGATCCCTCGCGCAGGGCCAGAGGGAGAGGGGGGTGGGCGCGGGGGCGGGGGACGCTGGAGAGAAGGGAAAGTCACGATGTCGATGATATTCATAGGTGGATCAAGCGAGATATTCGAACTGCCGGAACCTGCCATCACTCGCATCAGTGCAATCGTTGCTGCCGAGCACGGCGTGCTGATTGGCGACGCCTCAGGAGCAGATGCCGAGGCGCAGATCCTGCTCGCGGGCTACAAGTACGAGCATGTCGGCGTCTTCCATGCCGGCAACGAGCCCCGCAACAATCTGGGCGACTGGGCCGCCTACCATGTCCCGTCACCTGGAGGCACTCATGGATATTGGGACGATGCCGCCAAGGACCGGGAGATGGCGCGGCGCGCCGACTTTGGCATGATGGTCTGGGACGGCGCATCACCCGGTACGGCCGTCAACGTGCTTCGGCTCGCAATCGCGAACAGGCCCTGCGTCATTTACGATCTGGCCAGGGGCCGGATGGCGACAACGTACAATGTGGAGGACTGGTGCGCCATGCTCCGCCATGTCGATCCGGACACTCGCCGCCACGTCGAAGCCCGCATGACGCCCGAGGAGCGTCTAACGTTGCCAGGATGATGGATGCGGTCCCGCCGACAGCCCGGCGGGTTCAATCAGATATGTGGATCCGGCTCCTCGTCGCCTAATCCATTTGTATGTGCGGACGGAGCCGGCCCCTTCGAAACCGGTCCACGCGCAGAGCCGCGGGGCTTTGTGCGGATGATCATCTTTTCTCACCTCTGAAGCCGGTGCAAGCGTGCCGAACAACATCCTGGCTTGCCGGGTCATCCAACCTGACTGCGCGGTATCGTCCCCGAGGGGGCGTGAAGGCCGCTGCCAGCCGGCCCGATCTCGAAACCGCTATGCCGCCATACCGAACACGCAAGGCGGTCACGCGCCGGGCTGCTGTTCGATGTGTTGGCAATGGCGACTATATGACCCGAGAGGCTGCAGCATGTTCCTGCGATCCGCCAGCGTTGCGTCGGCGGTCTGGCGATGGCGGCCTGAGTTCTTTTCCTTCGGTCGCATCCGGGACCATTCCCGTTTCATGTCGCCTTTGTAGACGACCGCCTGCTTTGTGCGGTCAACCCCCGTTGGGGGTACACTCGGCGAATATTCAGGAAAATTCGATTTCTGCTTTTTGTCCGCGGACAGGCGAAGGGCCTGCCCGCAATTTTTCGGAAAATAGAATTTTCCAGAATTTTCGCCGAGATGACCGCAGCAGGACGGCCCTCTCCTTTGGCGCCATCGGGAATGGTCCCGATGCAACCGAAGGAGAACTACCATGGCCACCACGATCGCAAACCTCACCACCAAGGCCGACGGCTCGATGGAAGGCGTCTTCGCCACGCTCCGGGTCAACGCTCCGATCACCCTGATCCCGAACACCAACAAGTCGCGCGAGGACGCGCCCGACTACCGGATCGTCAACAAGCGCACGGGCTTCGAGATCGGAGCCGGCTGGCACCGCATCTCCCAGCGTTCGGGCGAGGAATACCTCTCGGTCAAGCTGGAAGCCCCGGAGATCGGCGTCATCTTCGGCAATGTCGCTCCCGCCCCCGGTGGCGAGGAAAACAAGAAGGTCATCCTCTGGAACAACCCCCAGTGAGGCATCGGTGGCCGGCCCCCGCAAGGGGCCGGCTCCCCACCGGCAAAAAGGAGGTTGCAATGAGCCGCTACACCATCACCGTCACTGGCACCGTCACCGGACAGGGCCGCTCGGACCCAGACGCTGTCATCGGCTACGATCCACCACTCCGGACCTACTTCCTGCAAGCGTTCCCGCACGAAGAAACCGACGAGCCCGGTCTTTGGCTCGGCACCCACAATCGCGCGTTCGAAACGCTTGAGGATCTTCGCCATGCAGCCATCTCACACGGCTACGACTTCATGTCGCTGTCGCCCAAACTGGCCGCAAAGCTGGTCGACGACAAAGCGGCAGCCAGCGGGCGTCCGGTGCGAGACACAATCTTCGGCCAGGTGCTGAAACACCTCAACCAACCCAAGTAGGCAACACGTCCCAGGGCCGCGACGGAGTGTTCCGTCGCGGCCCTTTTTTTTGCACGTCGCAAAAGAGCCACGAACATCACCCGCTACAGCAAGAGACAGCGACTCCAAACCGCCGATTATTCCTTCGGCAGTTTGTGCTTATGAATGCGGATATAGTCCTGGACAGCCTTTCGCAGCAGTTCGGTCATGCTGTGCCCGTTGCTGATCGCCAGCAACTTGAACTGGCGCTGCTCCGCAGCCGTCAAATAGTAGCCGCAGCGGATCATCTCCTCCTCGCGAATCTTCTTTCCGGCGATGGGGTCCTTTTTCTGACCCTGTCGCAGCAGCTTGCGAAAGTCGGGCCCGACTGCCGGGGACGGCTTTGACGGGTCCTGCACCTGTGGCGCAGCTTGCTCCTTGGTCCCTGATGTCTCAACCTTCGGTGTGATGAACATGCTCGGCAGCGCCGGCGGCTGCGTGGAAATCGCCTTCATCATGCGGGCTTTCTTGTCGTCACCGGGTTTCGGCGCGGTTTCTTCACTCATGCCGCGTTCCTTGTGGCTTCGATGAAGGTTTGCAGAAGGTCGTCAAAGACCCCTTCGCTCTCGGCAACCGCCTTCGCGTCAGGCACCTCGGGGCTGTAAAGGGTCTGCCCGGTCTGAAGGTCGCGGTAGGCAACGCGATTGTGCAGGACGTGTTCTGCAATCGGCGTGCCGTTGGCCTGGATGATGGCGCGCAGTTCGGTCAGGGCTCGCGCCCTGCCATCGATGATGGTCTGCTTGGTCAGCACGAATATCGCAGGCAGCGGTCTATCCCGGCTCTCGACCGCCAGCGGAATGTAGTGGTCGGTGATCTGGATAGCGGCGGTTACATCGTCTAGGGCAAAATACACCGGCACGACCACAATATCGGCGGCGAAGAGCCCGGCCATGAGGTTGTCGTTTGTGGTGCCTTCCGTATCGATCAAGACGACGGTGCGTTCACCGTTGTGAGTGGCTGCCGCGCGAAGGATTTCCTGTGGGGTCATCGCGCTCACCATCTGGAGCCTGTCAGGACGATTGCCAGCTTCGCCCAGCATCTCGAACCAGCGGTTCATGTTCTGCCGCCGGTCGCCGTCGATGAGAGTGACCGAATAGCCCCGATGCAGCGCGACGGATGCGAGGGCACGCAGCATCGTCGATTTGCCAGTGCCGCCCTTTGGGATCGCAGCGGAGATGATCATGGGGGCCTCCTTCCGGCGTTGTCTCCTTGTCTCCATGTTAACGTGGAGACAAGTCATCATGGATCATGAAACAAAATCACGGGCGAAACATCATGGCATAGTCGACGGGGAAGCCTGGTTTGGCAACCCAGGCGCGCACAGATAAGGGCTCGCTAAAGATGCAGTTTATGCGCAGCTGCTATCTCAGGAAAGAACGGGCCCGGTGGCCCGTCGACCGCGCATTTTCCGATTACGCTTTCCGGCTGACCATCAGAGGCCGATGTTTCCATGTTAACATGGAAACAAGTCGCCAACGCATCATATACACATCGCATCAAATCACGATGGGAACATTTCGCCCGCGCTACTGCCGCCGACAACTGAGCTGGTGAGAAGGCGCGCCCCGTAATTTTCAATTCTCTGCTTTCTCGCTGTTTTATTGGCAGGATAGCCTATTTTGTGATACACACAAAATAAGCGGCGCGGCCCTGGGGCCTTAGCGCCCGCAAGCGGGCTTGAGAGATGAATGCAGACGTCCAGAAAACAGCGGTGAAGAGCGCGTCACGACGCTACGGCGAGGTGACGCACATCCGGTTTTCGGCTGACGAGCTGGCCAGCCTCAAAGCCATTGCGGAGCGGGACGGCGTCACCGTCAGCGAGGTCGTCCGGCGTGTAGTGCGGGCAGAGGCGGGGTATCTGCCTCTTGCGTCAGAGGCGTTGCGGCCGGCGATCGTGGATATGACCGATCAGCTGCGGCGCGTCGGCATCAATTTCAATCAGGCCGTGCGCGCCATGAACGACGGCCGTGTTGCCCACGATGAGGATCTTGAGCAGGCGCTGATCGCAGTGGGCGACCTTGTGCGGCAGTTTCGCGAGGAACTGAAAACGATAACCGTCGAGTCTCGCAAGGCGAGGGAGGTCCGGCCATGAGCGGTCGTCTTGCTGGCTACGCGGCCGAAATCGAACGCTATCTGCGCGGCGAGTCCGGCGTGAAGCGTGAGGACATGGACGACGACAAGTCCGTGACGGGCGCCCGACGCGAGGCCGGTGAATTCCAGGCGATGAAGAGTTATGAGCTGACCGGTGGCGGCGGACGCCTGGGGCAAGGACAAGCCGGCTCGACGCTAGGTGGCGGCAGGAACGCCGCTCGTTCTTCGCCGGGAGGGGCAGGAGCGGCGGGGATCTCCATGTCCAGCGGGGCACCGAAGTCCACTGCTGCGGCGAGCTCGCCCAAGGCCGTTAGCGCCCCGATCATGGTCTATGGCGCCACGCTCGCCGGTTTCCGGCCGGAAGAGGAGGAGGAAGACTGGAAGCGGCGCGGCGGCGGCGGCCGTGGCACCGATCGCCAGAGCGGTACGGGACGAGCGGCGCGGGTCGCTTATCAGGCGCGGGCCGTGGCGGCACGGGCAGGCTATGCGGCGGGCGCGCAACCTGCCGTGTTCAAGGTCATGCCGAATCCGCCATCGACCAAGGAGGCCGCCGGTCGGCTGCTCAATTACATCGGCAAGCGCGAGGACGAAAAAGGCGAGAAACACGACATCGATATCTTCGATGAGGATGGACAGGTCCTTGCGACAGGCGGCGCACGAAAGGCGTTCCTGGAGACGTTTTGCGAAACGTTCGAACCGCCCTTGGAGAATACCAATTTTATCGAGGTTCGTTTCGAGCTCGCCGGCGAGCTCACCGATGCCGCCTTGAGCGAGGCGTTGAACAAGGCCTTCGGCGCAAAACCGTTCATCTATGCACGGGACGGTGAGGCGGTGGAGGTATACGCGCACACCGATGAGCGGGCAGGACCGCTCGCCAAGGTGCTTGCCGGTGGGCGGGAGAATTCGCGCAGCAAGGCGCTCGACAAGATCGAGGCGCGGTTGTCCGAAGCCATGGGCGCGGCGGGGGTAGTAGCCAAGGCAGAGGTGACGGCGGCCGTAAGCCGTGAACCCAAAGCGAAATATTTCCTGCAGAAGTTCATCCGCACCCACAGCCAGGTCCGCCACGCAAATGGCGAACCTGTGCCCGGGGCGAAGAATTCCACCAAGGCGGCGGCTTCGGTCTATGAACAATGGCGCCCGCAGTTTTCGGGGCGTGAGCGCCGCAATGCCTATCACCTGCTTTTCTCGGCAAGAGCCGGCACCGATGCCACCGCCGTCATGGCCGCGGCGCGCGCCGTGCTCGAGGAGCGAGCGCCAGGATACAAGTTCGTCCTGGCGCATCACAAGGACACCAAGCACGTCCATATCCACGCGATGGTGCAGGCACGGTCAGCCGACGGCGAGCGCCTGAAATTCTACAAGCCAGATCTGGTCGCCTGGCGCGAGGCCTTTGCGGAAAAAGCACGCGAGAACGGCATTGCGATGGTGGCGACGCGGCGCATGGATCATGCGATGACGCGGCCCTTCACGAAGGAGCATGCCGGAGCCTACAGCCGCGCCCAGAGCGATCCGCGCTACCAGGTCAGCGCAAGAACGATCGAGCGCGTGGAGGCCAAGCGGCAACGCCGTTTGGATGGACATTCCCTTGTCGTGAACGGCGATGCAATCGCTACCGCATGGCAAAAGACTGTGACGACGATGCGGACCGCGGGCATAGTCGGTCAGGCTCTCACGGCAGCGGAGTCGATCGGCAACAATTTCCTGCAATTCCGTCGCGATCGGGCAGGAGAGGGGCAGGCAAGGCCTGCCGCGGGCCGCGGGGCTGATCAACCGGGGCAAAAGTCTTTCCTGTCCCATCCCGGTATGAGAGAATTGAATGCACTGATAGGAGATTTGGACATGGCGCAGACCCCCTTGGAAATGCGGCGTCAGATGGCCCGCGTCAATCAGGCTCTGGACAATATGCGCGAGACGCTGCCGCCGGCGCATCAAGGACAGTTCGAACAGTATCGTGAAGAGGTGAACGACAAGATGCACGATCGTCTCGCGCGGCTGCAATTCGAGCGGCAGCAACAGCGTCGTGGTGGTGGCGAGCCGATCCCCGAGCGCGAGGCGCGAGGGCGAGACCTTCCAACCCGGGACGATCCCCGCCACACGGAGCAGCCGCGCGCCGGCACCGAGCTGGAGAGAGCCAAGCAGAAGGATGCCAAAAAGCAGAAGGTTCAGCAGGCTGAAGAGCAGGACCGCAAGACTCAGCGCTCGAATGATAACGACTACGAGCGCTGAGCAAGGGCCATCCTGGCGTCCTCGCGCGTGGTCAGCAAAACGACGCATTCGTCACAGAATGATCAGGCTGCAGAGTAGTAATGCGCCCCCATTGCGGACATTGCGGTAGTTCTTATGCGACGCCGAAAGCGGACGTCCCGTCATGAAGGACCGCTCGCCGAACTCGGTCAACGCATTAGAAACGGCCCTGTAACCGCTTTCGACCAGAATGATTCCCAAGTAAGGTATCGCGGGGCCGATTCTGACGGTCTGGCGCTAAGCGTCGGGGTTCCTCAGCACGGAGCGATTATCAAGTACCTGCAAGGGCAAAGTATAGGATTTCTGATGGCTCGCGGTGAATTGATGAAGAAATTGCTGGCGAGCTATGGCCGCGACGATGAGTTTCGTGCGGTTGCTGAGCAGATAATCGTCGAGGAAGAAAAGAAGAACAACAAGGTTCTTGCGCGCACTCTTCGCAAGACTCTCGAAAGCGGTCCTTCGCCGAGCGGGCCTAGGTCCATGAAATCGCTTGCGCCACTCATCCCGTTTCCGGATGCCGCCAAGGACTTTGTCGAGCGGGTCGAGCCGACGCATACAACCAAAGACGTCGTTCTCAGCGCTTCCAACACGCGTGTCTTCATCGGACTCCTCAAGGAGTTCCGACGGGCTGAAGAAATCCGGCGCAGGGGTTTGCCTGTGCGATCAAAGCTCCTGTTTTGCGGACCGCCCGGTTGCGGCAAGACCGTATCAGCGGAGGTTTTTGCCGCTGAGCTCGGCTTGCCGATGTTTGCCGTCAAACTCGACCAGCTGATTTCCTCCTATCTTGGGGAAACCGCGAGCAATCTTCGGAAGATCTTCGACTTCGCCCGGAAGCAGCCTTGTGTTCTTTTTCTCGACGAGTTCGACGCATTGGCGCGGTCTCGCGATGATTCAAGCGAACACAACGAGCTCCGGCGCGTCGTCAATAGTCTGCTCCTGTTCATCGACCGCCTCAGACCCCAGGGCTTCCTGATCGCTGCAACAAACCTCGACCACGCTCTCGACAGCGCGATCTGGCGGCGGTTCGACGAGGTGATCTGGTTTGACAAGCCGGATGAGCAGCTGATCGGCCGCTACCTACGCACAAAATTCCGAAATGTGTCGACGGCCTTCGATGTCGGAACGAAGGCTGGTGAACTGATCGGGTTATCCTACGCGGAGATCGAGCGCGTCTGCATTCAGGCGATAAAGTCGGCGGTCATCGAAAAGCGCAAGGACGTCAGGGAGCGGGATTTCAATGCCGCCATCCTCGACGAACAGCGTCGCAGTGCGGGTCGGTCGCGCCTCACCAGCCAGTCGTAGGAGGCCGCTTTAATGGCCCGGTACGACCATTTGCAGCTCGCAAGGCTGCCGGAGCAACTCGAACGCCGCAAGCGCCCGGGCTTTGGTGCAGCACCGGAGCGCGACCGTCCTGATCACAGCCGCCGAATCGCCGAGGAGCTCAACGATGCGGTTGCGGTTCAGCAGCGTCGGCGTCCTCCTGGGACCGTCAATCCATCTCTGATCCTTCGTGTCCGCATGACGGGTTCGCTGCTCGAAAGCGACTGGGAGGATCTAGGCCTAACGGTGCTATCGAGCGACGCTGACCGAACTCTTGTCCTTTTTTCGTCAAACGACGAA
The DNA here is from genome assembly GCF_004791165.1 of Mesorhizobium sp. M8A.F.Ca.ET.218.01.1.1. Lineage (GTDB taxonomy): Bacteria > Pseudomonadota > Alphaproteobacteria > Rhizobiales > Rhizobiaceae > Mesorhizobium. The sequence goes on from NZ_SRUZ01000009.1 coordinate 114,269, forward strand.
TTGGACGACTTCCGGGCGCGGATCGTCGCCTATGGCGGTCCGATCCCGGCTGGGCAGGCGGGCGCTCCGTATGCGACCTTCGTCGCCTCGATTGCATCGGTCGGTACGGTCGATCCAAGAGATCGGATTGGGATGCGCCTGAGAGAAGAGGGCTACACCGATTCCGAAGACTTCGACGCTGTCGGTGAGTTGATCGCCGACCTGGAGCTCTGGGATCTGGGCCGACGTGACCTACGTCAGCGCAAACTTGCCGACATCGAAGCCTATGTGGTCGCTCGCGGCGGCGAATGGCTCGACGAGTATATTGGGCCGTCGATCACCCTGGCACGTATCCGCGCCAGCGGAGAGGTTTTTCGATCGTTGCTTTCGCTTGAGGACGTCGCGTCCATCGACCTTCCGCCGTCCCCGGACGTTGCAACGGCAGAAGCCATGCGCCTCGAACTAGGCGAACTGCCGGAGCCGGGGCTCCTTGGTGAAGACGCGCCGCTCATCGGCGTGATCGACAGCGGCGTCAATGACCATCCCCTAATTGAGGACATCCTCGTGGGCGCGATCGGCGTTCCCGAACGTCTGGGCACTGCCGACGAATGGGGGCATGGAACGCGCGTTGGCGGCGTGGCCGTATTCGGAGATCTTCGTGCTCAGCTTGCCGGCGGTGCCCTCGCGCGCGCAGCGCGTCTTTGTTCCGCCAAGGTCGTCAACGAGCGCGGCGATTTCGATGAGCGGCGATTGGTACCCTCTCAGATGCGAGAGGCGGTCACTGCGCTTCACGCCCGTTTTGGATGCCGGCTGTTTGTCATAGCGCTAGCCGACCGCAAGCGCGTCTATGACGGTGGGAAAGTCGGCACCTGGGCCGCGACACTGGATGAACTCGCGCGCGAACTTGATGTTGTGATCGTGGTCTCGGCCGGCAACCGTGCCCCGCGTGCGGGCAACAGGATCGAACAGGCCGTGACGGAGTATCCCCGCTACCTAATCGAAGAGGGCAATCGGATTTTTGAGCCCGGCGGCGCCATCAACGTTGTGACGGTCGGGTCTCTCGCCCATGGCAATGGGCTCGATGCGCGGCTCGGCGCAGAAGTTGCGGTGCGGCCGATCACGCAGGAGGGCGAGCCGTCGCCATTTACGCGGGTCGGGCCCGGGGTGGAGGGATCGGTCAAGCCGGATTTCATCGATCTCGGCGGTACGATGATCGTCGACCCACTCGTTCACAGACTACGCGACGGCGGCGACATCGCGAGCGCCGGACTGCTCACGCTTCATCATCGGCCGATTGACCAATTGATTACCAGCGGATCGGGCACCTCCTATGCGGCTCCGATCGTCGCCTTCAAGGCGGCTCAGGTGCTGTCCCGGTTTCCAGAGGCGTCGGCCAACCTCGTACGCGCACTACTTGCCACATCGGCGACTGTACCTGAGGCCGCATACCAGCGTTTGTCGCCGTTGGGCGACGACGCAGTCCGGAACGTGTGTGGTTACGGGCAGATCAATCTGGAGCACGCCGCATTCTCCGATGATGCACGCGTCGTGCTCTATGCGGAAGACGAGCTGGCGATGGATTATTTCGCCATCTACGAGCTGCCGGTCCCAGCATTATTTCAGAGCACAAATGGCCGGCGCACGATCCGCGTTTCGCTTGCGTACGATCCGCCGGTCCGTCACAGCCGCAATGACTATGCCGGCGTCGGTATGAGTTTCCGCCTTGTGCGGGGATGCGAGCCCGCGCTGATCTCGGAACACTATCGCCGCAGACCGCGTGACGAGGCGATCCCCGACATCGCGAACCGGTTCCAGTGTAAGCTGGTTCCCGGTCCGCAATCGAGGGAGAAGAGTACGCTCCAGTCGGCTACTGCGACGTTCAAGACCGACATTTCGAACTACGGCGATCGCTATTACATGGTCGTTCGGTGCGAAGCCGGGTGGGCGACGGAGCTTGACCGCCAACGGTTTGCCATCGTCGTGCAGGTCGCACACGAAGCCGAGATTCAAATCTACCAGCAGATACGCCAGCGTATCCAGCTCCGCGGTTGAACCGGTGAAGGCGGACATTGATATGTGCTCGACCCATACGCTCACCGGGTCGCGTTTATCGCAATTCTCGCAGATCGTGGGATCGGGGGGCGTGTGTTCGGCCGGCACACGCGCATGAAATGGTAAATCCTGTCCAACTCGCCGCCCAGCTTCGCTTTCATTTGAGCGAATTGGGTTCCCGTAACGCGCATCACGAGTTCGAGCATCTCGCACGCCACCTTGCCCGCGCCCGCATCTACAGCAACATCCTGCCTGCGACGGGCCCTGTCAGCGCCGGTGGGGACGGAGGCCGCGATTTCGAGACGTTTCGAACCGGGATTGCGCTACCCGTGGCCGGCTCCCTGTTCGCGGCGCGCTCATCGCGAGAATGGGCGGTCGCGTTTGCCTGTAGTCTCGAAAAGCGCATAGAAAGAAAGATCCGTAGCGATGTCGAAAAGATCCTCGCGACCGGCAAGGTCGACGAGATCGTCTATTTCTGCGAGGCGAATCTCCCGATTGCCAAACGCCAGGAATTGGTCACTGCGGCCAGCGGCATAGGGGCTGAGCTCCAAATCTTCGACGGCAATACCATTGCAGAGTGGTTGGCTGAGCCCGACCTGTTCTGGATCGCGGAGGAATTTCTGCACGTCCCAGCCGAGATCAGCCCACAGATGCAGTCGGACGACGACGGCTATGCGCAGCATAAGGTGGACTGGAAGGCTCGGACGGTGCTTCCGATCAGCCGCGCCGACTTCGTTGCGATCAAAGCGGGTTTGCGTCATGCTACGTTTGAACCTGTCGCACGGCCGGACCTATCATTCTGGATAGAGAGAATGGCGGGCTTCCTCGTGCCGATGGCGCCGCGCGATCTGGTTCGCTCGGCGAGTTATGAGATAGCCGTGGCTCATCTGCGTGGTCGCGGCGACATGACCAGTCAGGCTCATCTGGTTGCCGACTACTTCGTTGACGTCGAAGCCCATACAGACATCGGCGATCTGACTACGGCTGCGACGCTACTGACCTACGCGTTTGGCGGGTACTGGCTGGGACAGTTTCTCACGAAGGAGTCCGATCTGCATGACTATCGGCGCAAACTCGCAGATGCCGTGCAATCACAACTCGACGAAGCGATCGGTCCGGGACGAAGGGCGGGCCTGCTGCACGTGCGGGCCCTTCTAGCGCAGACGCCTGCAGGACCCGGCCTGGCGCCCGATTTTTCTGCTGTGATCGCACTCTGGAACGCCATGTTGGACAGCGCCGAGCAAGCGTCACTTTATCCGATCGAAGCATTTGCGGATTTGCTGGTCGAGATAGTCAAGCTCCGCGGGGACGATCCGGAGTTGATGGGTCTCGCAGCACGAGCCGATGATCTGCTGGCTGAGCGTATGGGCGGCGTGGCGGCCGGTGAGAAGGCCATCGATCGAGCTCTGTCGCTGCTCGAGCGGGACCAACCCGCGGCTGCCATCCGGGAACTTCATCGAGCCAAAGCCAAGTGGTTCTCTGGTGAGCGATTAGTAGGAGCGGTGCGCATCCTGGTCCTGCTTGCCGAACAATATCGCCAACATGGTCTCGCCTATGCTGCGAAGTACCATGCGATGACGGCCGCGCTTCTAACCCGTTACGAGCGGGAGGACGGTGTCCGCCGCCTACAACCCGAGGCTTTGCTCGAGCTGCTCGATGCCGAAGACGGTGCCGGCAATTCGTTTGGGTTTCTTCGGCTGCTTCCCGTGTTCGTTCAAGCCCATATTTTCCATGACGATCATCCACTGAACACAGAGCGGCATCCGCGGCTGCAGAGCAATCTGGGACAGTTGGCGTCCCTACTTGGTTTCCTGAAGCGGGGGAGCCCGACGACACGCCAGGCGCTAGACGAACTCGTAGGCGAGTGGCCTCCCTTGCTCAGAGATCCGATTCTGAGCGCCGCGAACAAGCCTGATGGCTTTTGGAAACGAGGCACCTGGCCGGAGGCGTGGACCGGCCTTGAGGAAGCACTACTCGATCGACCCTTCGGCGATCTCGGGCTCGAACGACACGTCCGCTGGGAGGGGCTCGGCATCCGCTGGACTTGCGTTTTCCTCAACGATTATCGCACGACCCCACCGGCCGAGCAGATTATCGCGGAACTGCAGCTTGTAGTCTTCGCCTTCGCGAACAGGGACCTGGGAATCGTCCCGGTCGATATCATCATGAATATCGAGGTTTCCGACGCGATTGAGAGACTGACGGTAGAAGAGCCGACCGAGACGCGAGCCGCATTTCGCGTGACGCTGCCGTCGCGGGACCGAGGGCCGGAGGAAAGTGCTGATGTTCTATTGGTGTTCGCTGCGGCCCTTCGCGTAATCTCCGTGCTCGATGATGAGGCCTTAGCGAGGCAATTTGACAGGTCCGTGCTGGAACCAACCTTTGTTGGTCGGCCCTACGCGGAACTGTTCCGGGAGTTTGTTCCTGAGGATCTATTTGCCGAGCTCTTCCGCCAGTCGATCGCGCCTCTCGATCCCGAGCGTTCCTTCGTCAGCCGCGCCGGCGGCCGTGTTGAGTGGTTCGACGGGCCGGGTCCAACGTTCGAGTTGGAACGTGCACTCGGTGACGCGCAAAATAGGTATGACAAAGTCCTTGTATCGCTTCGGTACACAATTTCAGGCATCGCTCACGATCCTGGCACTCGGGCGCGATTGCTCGAGATGCATGAACGAGGCATGAAAGATTGGGAGATTCTGAGCATCTTAAGCAACATCGCGATGGGCATTCGGCTTGATGTGCCGAAAGATCTCCCACTTGAGGAGCTCCGAAGCCGGGGAATGGCCCTGCTAGATAAGGTCGAGACCGAGGCCGATGCGCTTCTCCCGGCGGTGTTCACCGATGAGCTGCTACGCGCCCATGCCAAGGTTTACCTTGGCGCCTTTTTCAGCAGCTGGCAGCTGCATTGGCCACCAAGCGTGGATTATGAGGGAGCTGAGAAATTTCTGGTATCGCGATTCCGCCTTCGCGACGTTGACGTTCCGCATCAAGATGTATTTGGGTGGGATCAGGATGATGCGCCACTCGACAGATAGGCGATCACTGCGGTGGGCGCTGGCCGCATGATACGCGGTATTCTGGCGTCCCACTCAAAGCGGCGAACGCACGGTTCGCCCCCTCTCTGATGGTCGGTAGGCCTAGAGAGGATGTTCGTCTTGAAGGTCGGAACTCTGTGCAACAGCACGACCGCTGGCCCACTCTTGCTATCGCCTCGAAACAAGCGCAGCTACGAAAGCGAGGCCGACCGCCTCGTGTTCGACCTCGACCACGCACAAAGGAATACTTGCGCGCGGTCACTGATGGCGTGGCGGCAGCATCCATTGTTCACGGTGTGCCGGTCGCCTTCGACTTAAAAACAGCCGTGGCGGCACAACTACGGCTCTATTCATAGGGCCGGAGATTGCCCGCGCTCGCGCAGACGCCTACCTTGTCGGACGTTCGCCAAGCGATTGTCCGCATCTGATCGACAACCTCGGCAGCCCGATTATTTCGATATCCGAGGTTAGCCACACCGTGAGGAGAATGCTTCCCCTTTGCGAACTCACGGACTGGGAACTTGGTGATCTCATTGCGCGAAGCGCGGTCTATGCGGGATTTGCGCTTGAACTCGATTGAGACCTCGGCGCTGCTCGAAACGCGTGGCAATGTCCTCCACCGCCATGACGAACAAGGTCACGGTAGACAATGACCTCTACGCCGCATCGGAATGCTAGCCTACCCATCGACTAGATCAGGCAAAGCTTCTTCGACGATGCTCAGATTTCGATCGAAAGTCTCGGTGTCGGATGCGTTGGCGCGCAGAGAACGCACCTTGTTCAGGATGGCCGCAACCGCCGCTTCTTTGTCGGGCGCTATGCGTGTTGTCACCGCTTTGGCGGCCAAAGCGGCAAAATCTATGGCGGCATAAGCTGGCGCGGCTGCAGCGTCTGTTACTTTCAGCCGGTCTTTCACGATTGTGCGCCGGCCCTGAGGTCGAGGTATACGGTTTGCCTTTGCGGCAAATGTCGCGCCGCGCCGCAGCCGCGTCTGCAAGAGGCCCGAGCGGTACGCCGGTGCTGTCGGCACAATCGTCGGAAGCGCAGGAGATGGAACCGCCCCGGAAGCGTCCAATGCAGGGCTTTTCGTGCGCGAAGCGTCGGTAGAGGCGGGCAGGGGCATGAACGCGCGGTTGGCGAGCTGGCCGTCGGCGAAATAGAAATTGCGGGTGCCGAGGATCGGCAGTTCGCCGCGCGGCAATATGATGACCTTGTTCTTGTCGAGCGTACGGATTTCATCTGGCCGCATCAGGGGCCGCCGCACTTCCTTGCGGTGCTCCGAGCGCGTGTAATATGTGTCGAACAACGTTGCCTTGGTGCGTGTCACGTCCTTTTGCACGTCCGACGTTTCGCCGAGCTGCTCGGAAACGTAGCGCAGATCGTCCGCGTCCTGCGCGCCGAAAAAGATCTGCACGCGAGCAGCGTTGATGAGCGTCTTGCGCCCTTCCTGGCGATAAATCTCGTCTACGGCCTTCAGCGACTGCACGAAAAACCACATGGAGACCCCGTTGCCGCCAAGCACGCTCGCCATTTCGGTCACGTTCTCGAGCTTGCCGAGGTTCTGAAACTCGTCGAGCAGCACAAGCACCGGATGCTCGTCCGGACGCGGCATAGTCTCCGACATGAAGTTCATCATCTGCGTAATCAGGACGTTGAACAACGGTCCAAGCGACGTGATTTGCTCGCGCCGTACGTCGAGATAAAGAGAGATCCGGTCGCGCTTGAGTTTGCGAATATCGAACGTGCTGCGCGAGGTAGCTCGCATCAGGCGCTCGTTGAGAAAGGGGGCCATGCCGGTCCGCACGCCGGCATAGATTCCGGAAAACTGCCGCTCAGACATTTCGAAATACGGCAACAGGGTTTGCAGCGTGAAATGCGAGCATTCGCGGCGGCGTTCATCGCGCAGCGAGCCGATGAATTCGAGGAGCGGCTGCTCGGCGCCGTTCATGATCTCGAGGATTGTGGCGAAGGTCTTCTTCTCGTTTAGGATCGCAGGCGATTCCATGACGAAGGATGCTATGCCGGTAAAAAGGAGGCGGGCGTCGTTGACCCAATAGGGATCCGCGTTCGAAGGGGGGCGCGGAAACAGCGCTGCCGCGATGTTGCGAAGGTCGATGTCGCGCTGTGCCGAGTCCAGCGAGATGAAGTCCATCGGATTGTAGCACGCGGTATTCCCGTCCGGATCAGCCGGCGCGAAACGCACCACGCGGCTCATGGTCGAACGGTAACCAGCAGTCGCCGCATAGGTCTCGCCCCGCAGGTCGAGAACCACGAGCGAATGCGGCCAGGTCAAGGCGTTCGGGATGATGAGAGACGTGCCCTTACCGGAGCGCGGCGGCCCTATGATGAAGCCGCCGACATCATCGCCATCAATCCACAATTTCTTACCGCCGATCAGCTTGCGCTGCGTCAAGTGGATCTTGCCCGAGCGCTGATCGCGGCCGGGCGACAGAATTTCGGCAAGCCCGCCGCCGGCTCGACCGACGAAGACGCCGCCCACTTTCGTCAGGCCGGTTTTCGATATGTCGCTCATGGTCATGAAGCGAGAGTCATTGCGCTTTCTCGGGCGCATGAGAAACAAGCTCACCAGTGGCAAGAGAAACCCTAATGCACCCGCTGCAACGGCATATTGTACGCGGTCAAAATTTCTCGCGGTCACGTCAGTCCAGGCCAGACGAACAACCGGCAAGGGATTGGCGTTCAGCTGGTCGAACAGGACGTGGGAGCCAGTCCGGTACCAATCTGTCGCGACATAGGCGACCGTGAAGAGCAGGGCGCCCACGGCCATCGCCATGAGCACCATGAAAATTGCTGTTGCGATTTTCTGCATGGATGGGCCTCGTTAGATCGTCTCCGCCTTGGTGAACTTGATCTCGCTGATACCGCGCCGTCCGCCTTCGGTGCGGACCATCTGGACGACCACCGGAATGACCTCGCGCAAGTAATCGAGGATTTCACTCCGTGAGAGCCCCGTACTGCCCTGCATGACCATTAGCGCCAGCCGCTCGTAGGCGGACCGGGCGGAATTGGCATGAACGGTCGTGAGGGAGCCCGGATGGCCGGTGTTGATCGCCTGGAGAAACGCGAAGGTTTCAGCGCCGCGTAACTCGCCCAACAACAGACGGTCGGGTCGCATGCGAAGCGAAGCTTCGAGAAGCTGTTGCGCGGAGACTTTGGCAAGGCCCTGGTCGCCCTTCGAGGCTATCAGGGTGACGTTGTTGGGAGCCGGCAGCCTCAGTTCGCGGGTGTCTTCGATCGTGATGATCCGTTCATGAGCCGGGATCTCCTTCAGGAGTGCATTCAAAAACGTCGTCTTGCCGGTCGACGTACCGCCTGAAACGACGATCGAGACGCGGTTGCGCACCGCATAACGCAAGAAGTCCATCGGCGACGTGTCGTGCAGCATTTCGACAAGTCGCTTTTCTTCGGCTGAGAGCGCCAGGCCGCTGCCCATCGCCGTGTTTTCGAATGCGCCAAGATCCTTGTAGGCATCAAGGCTCATATCCATGATGACCTGCTTGCGGATCGAGATCGCCCCGCCTTCGGGAGCCGCGGGCGGCAAGATGCATTGGATACGCTCACCCGAAGGTAGCGCGGCCGACAGGACCGGTTTTTCTTCGTTGATGACCTGATTTGTCGCCGAGGCGACGCCCGTCGAGATATGCCTAATCCAGCCGGGAGTGACCTCGCGCTTGACGACGTGCTCCATTTCCTTAGCGCCTAAGCGTTCGATGAACAATTCACCTGGCCTGTTGATCGCAATCTCGGAAACGGACTCTTCGTTCAAATAGGACCATATTGGCTCCAGATGAGCGCGCAGCACCGGGGCTCTCGCCCAAGGGTCGGGGAGGGGATGCACGGCATTCATTTCACCGGCTCCCATAGCCGGGATAGAAATGATCCTTTGGCGTCGCGTAAAGAGGCGTCGGATCGATCGCCGTCTTCGGCCGCCCACCCGCCTTCAGGCGCGCTACTTCTTCCTGGACGGGATCAGCGTACAGGTCCGAGAAATCGAGATCTCTCCGCACCAGCACGACGATCGATGTGCCCTGGTCGACGTAGACTGTCGGGCCAATGTTCTGCGTGTCGCGAAACGCCTCTTGCGCGAGTTGCTGCAGGGCGGTCGATGACTTATCGAACGCGATGCTGCGGGCGTCGCGCTGCGAGCCATTCCCACCGTAAGTTACGGTCGTGGTCTCACCGGTCACGGGATCGGTCGTCGACACCTGGCGCTGTTGTCCATCCTGGCTGCTGTCGCCAAGCGAGGATAGGTATTCAGAGACGCCGCCAACGACTGAAAGCATGATAGCGTTGCCGTACCGTTCAACCCAGTGCGTATCGACACGGCCGCCCATGCCGCCGCGGCCGAGCGCATCTGCACCGGGCGACTTGATATCGACGGAAATGCCGTCAGAGCGGATGAGCCTGCTCCAGACGATGAAAACACGCTTCTGACCGCGCGCAAGCCCCGAGCGGTATTCCCCGGTCAGGCGCGACCCTTTCGGGATGAGAATCCGCCTGCCGTCGAGCGAGAAGACATCCTCACGCACGACAGCGCGCACGGCACCGGGAAGGTCGGTGTTGATCGCGGTTTCCAAATAGCCGCGAAGGATCGTTCCTTCAGGGATCAACGCATCGGTGCGTCGGAAGACCCTGGCTTTGACGATACTGGAAGAACTTGCCTCTGACTGTGCCAGGAATGCCTTGTTGGGATCGCTGTCGGCGCCGGGGACCGGGATGATCTGACCGTCGGGCGCGATTTCTACCTGTGCCGCCTGGGGGCCGGCGTCCGTCGAGCCGGCTTCACCATTCGTCACCATCTGGTTCGAGCGCAGGCGTTCCCACACCGCTTTTTCATGCTCGGCGGCCTCAGCCTTGCGGCGAGCCTCGTCCTCAGCCGCGGCCTTGCGACGGGCTTCTTCCGCCTCGGCCTTGCGGCGAGTCTCCTCGGCCGCCATTTGCGCCTCCAGTGCGCGCCGCTGAGCATCGAGATCCGCGCCCTCCTGCACGGTCTGATCGACATTATCGGCTTGTTGCGTGCCCTTCAGGTCGTCGGCCGCTGGCGGCACCACGATCTGGTCGATCGTGCCGTCGGCAGGCTGCGGCGGCTCGTTCAGCACCGGCGGGCGAAACTCCGGCGGGTTGAAGTTTTCCTCGGCATCGCTGCGAAGATCGCGCGATACCGGCTCTCGAGGCCAATTCAGCCATATTAGCGCGGCTACCAGCACCACGCCGAGGCCGACCAGGGCGATTTTGGTACCCACACCCGCACCGCGGCGCGCGACAGTCGGGCTGCCGTCCAGTTGGTTATAGTCGATCTGCGTCATCACCGCCCTCCGCTGGACCCGAACAGGGTGGAACCACCTGTCAGTTTCGTTGGACCGTAGACCTGCTCGACTGGATCGATAGCGTTGGGTCGCGCCCGGTTGTAAAGGCAGAGCGTCTTGCCATCGGCCCGCAAGGTGAATTGCCGTGCGACCTTGTCGATGACGGTGTATTTGCCCTGCGTGCGAACGTTAACCAGCGACTCCTGACGCTTGTCGTCGACAACGAAAATCGCCGGAATGTCACCCTTGAACTCCAGAAACACCTTGGTGCCGTCGTCAAACACGGTGCGCGGCTTCAGGCTGTCGTCGCCCTTGTACGCATAGTCGTAGTTGAGATCGGCATAGTTCAGATCCTTCAAATCCGGATCGGCGGCGCTCTCCTTGGCCTGCGAGAGCAGGCGCGCGTTAATATCCTCGTCCGGGTATTTGAACCGGACTTGGAAGGATGCCCGGTCGCGGCTATTGTCAGTCGCCTGCAGCAGAAGGGAATAGACCCGCCGGTTGGTGACCACGTTGACGTTGGTCCAAGCATCGCGCTCCAACGGCTTGACGAAGAGGAACCGCGATCCGCGTTTGGGGATGATCGACCAGCCTTTCGTGTCGCCGGCGGAGACGGTTTCGATGACTTCGGTCGGGCTTAGCTCGACCATCGTTGAAATACCAAGAGCTGCGCGCACCGTGGTCACGTCGTCATTGTTGAAGGTGACATATCGGATGCGGCCATCGCGTGCGGCCGCGCCGTGGATCGCGCCGAGCAGAAGGGCGGCGGTCGCCAGGGCGAGTCTCACACGCCCTCTCATTGCAGGCTACCCGCAGCCGGCGCCGATTCCTGGTCGCGGCGGTAGTCCGTAACCTGAAATCCCAACGGGTTGTCGAAACGCCATTCGTTCTTGAGTGGCGTTGAGGTGTAGCGGAATTTTATCACCGCGACCCAATTGTCGGTCGTGGTCGAATTGTCCCGACGCGTCGTAGTGGCAAAGCGCACCGAGGCGGTGTTGCGATTGAGCAGGGAAACCGACTTGATCTCGACCGAGATGGTGGCATTGCGGCCATAGATCTTCTCGAGCGATTGCGGATTTGCTGGCGTGTACAGCCATGTCAAATCCTTGGACGCCGCGTCGGTGGAGTAGAGCTGCGCCAGGTCGTAATTCTGCTTCAGCTCACGGGAATCGTAGGTTTCGCGGGCCCTGATATAGCGCACAAGATTGGCCGCCGTGACGGCCTCGTTCTGCGACAAATCGCCAGGCTTAAGCGCCCGCATGATCTCGAGGTAGCCCGTCGATTTATCGACCTCCACAACATACGGTTCGAACTGCCGGAGCGGCAGGATCAGCACGAGCGCCAGTAGCGAAAGCACCGCCACCAGTCCGGAAACGCCGCTGACGATCCATGCCAATGTACGCGATCGCCGCATTGACCTGTGCGTGTCGTCTTCCCAGGTCGCGCCCGCCCTGTAATAGCGTCTGTCGACGAGCTCGCTGCCGCCGTTAGCAGCTGTTTCCGATGGATTTGACACTTTCCTATAGCCTCGTTTGCGCCGCATCCCGATCCAAGGGTCGCGATCAATGATCGTTGTGTTCTTGCTTAGGCCAGAGGCCTGGCGTTATCGCGCGCACCTTGCTGGATGGCGGTCCGGGTTGCGGCATCGGCCCTGGCTGCTCGCGAAGATCGAAAACTGTTTGTCGCGACCTGCCGGGCGCCCCGAGCGGCGCGGCCTGCGGCCCATCGCGCGCCGGAATAGCGCACGGCATTCCTGCCGAACGTCCCATATGAGTAGCGAGCGCCCATGGTGCTGAGATACCCGCCACCATTCAGAATCGAAGCAATCGAGGGTATCTGCATGAGAACGTAGATGCCGATGATCGTCACCAGCACCAGGGGCAGCACCAGCGACATCTTGCTGTCGATGGTCGCTCCGCCTGATGTGGCGGTGTTCAGCGCCGCATTGACGAGCGAGAAGTAGAAACCGAGAAAGCCGTAGATCAGGATTTGCTGGATCATCAGGAAGGTGGTGAGCGAAAGAAAGCCTTCGCTCATGCGCGAGGACCATCGGTAAAGCCAAAGGATGATCCATATCGGCGCCAAGGCCAGCGTGATGAACAACATCACTTTGGCGGCGATGATCGCGGCAATGGCAAGCGCTGCGAAGATGATGGCAGACAGCAGGACGAGCAGCGACAAGAGCGCACCAAAAATGTCATAGAAGGATCCGCTGTAGACCTGATTGGCGACGTCCTGGGCCCCTTGGTAGAGATTGTCGATCAGCGCTGGAATTGCCGCTTGATCGCTAAGCTGATTGCCGGTGGCCCGCGACACGGCGCCGACGATCACCTTACCGACCTCGTCTGGAATGCTTTGCACGAGCTGATAGATCGTCGCGGAAAATGTGCCCCATCCGGTCAGCAGCAGATAGATGATGACGGCGCGGCCGAGGCGATAGGCCGCTTCGATTGGCGAAATCGACTCACGCCCACTCAGGATCGAATAGCCCCACCACACGATATAGAGGGTCAGCATCAGGGTGAAGACGTTGCCCATCGCATTGCCCAACTGCATATAGACGGTGCGGACGAAGTCCTCACCGATGTTGTCAATGCCACCCAGAATGCTTGCGGCGAGACCGTTCATGGATCCTCGTCAATGATGCTGGCGAACGGCGTTGAATTGACCGGCTTCAACGCGCCGCATTCGTCGGCGTGGGCATACGCCAAAGGCCCGCACGGCGCTTTCAGTTCGCGATTTGCGCATCCAAAAAGCCCGGCACCGAGCCCAATCACAACGCATATGCGCAGGACTCGCCCCGACAAGCGTTCAGCCCCCGCTCTTGCCGAATTCCGCGAACGGATTGACGGTGCGCGGTGTCATCATCTTCTGCACCTGGCTCTGGCGAAGAAGATCTCCCTTCAGCTTCTCATTCAGGGCCGCGACCGCGCCGTTCTGGACGCCGATCAGTTCGTTGACCGCACGCGCGTTTTCCAGCTGCATTCGTGTGTTCTGGTCCACCGATCCCTTGACGTCCTGCGACTGCCCGATCTGCCCACTCGCGGATTGCAGGGACTGTTGGCGCTGGGTGACGCCCTGCGAGGCCTGCGAAGTCAGCGCGCTTAGCAGCGAGGCCACGTTGACGCTGCCGCCATAGACTGTGTTGACGGCGCTCGTCTCTTTGCCGGCAATCTGCTGGAGCTGCTTCACCAGCTGCAGCCCATTGATGACGGCGCCGGCGATTTTCTGGATTTCGGGTGAAAGGCCACCAAACGAAAGAGCCCCGCCGTTCAGGATCGATCCGAACGAGGGAGCCTGGGCAATCGACATGTTGCCGCCAAGACCCATTTGTCCGATCCCGAGCGAACCGTCACGACTGCCGCTGAGAGCCTGCAGGATCTCCTCGCTCTTTTTCAGGATATCTTTGTTCGAATCCATGATGGAGTTGGTGTTGTCCGCATTCTTGCGGGCGACGTCGAGATTGGCGCCATCAATGACGGCAATCTGTGCGTGGGCCGTGCTTGCCCAAAGCGCCAGACTGGCAGCAATCGCGAATTTTTTCATGTCAGCCTCCTATTGCTGTAGAGAATTGATCACGCTGGCAGCGCCGGCAGGATCACTGGTGATGATCGTCGCGCTGCTGTCGGCCGAGCTTGCCCCCGCGTTTTCAAGTGCGCATGGCAGCCACCGGCCGCGATCGATCCTCAACCGCTCCAATTCCGCGGGATCACAAGACAACGGGTTTGGAGACCCGCTCTTCGGCTGTTGCACCAGCTTGGAAGACTGCGATGCCTGAACATTCTGCAACGATAGAAGTTGGGCCAGCAACGTCGTAAAATCCCCCGCCTGGGCGAGGTACTGGTTGGTGACATCGGCGTTGATCCCACGAGCCGACGAGTTCAGCTCCCACGCATCCTTGTATTCGGTAACCTGGCCAACGTTGCCCGCCAGCGCGTCGATTGCAGCATTGTTGGCGCCCATCTGCGATGAGCTTGCATCAAGGCCGCCAGCCGCCTTCCTCACCGCGCCCATGGCGTCTTCCTGAGCTGTGCCGCCTGCGCCGTCGGCCGTTACGATCGAAAATGGTGGCGGCGCGGCGGCGGGAGCCTTGCCGCTCGCTACATAGTCGTTGAAGTAGCTGTTCCAGCGGCCAACACCGCCGGCCCACCCTCTTTGCTCGGCAGCGTTCGATCCGTTGTAGAAGGAGGCGAGACAGCTGTAATTCGTCGCCCCGCATTGCTTCACGCCCATTCCGAGATATTTGACGCCGCCCTCGACATTCTGCTCGTTCACGTCGCGGTCCAGTCCCATGGACTTGCCGGTGCCCTTGGTCAGCTGCATGACGCCTTTGACGCCGGTGTGGCTCCCGGCGCATGTGTCGAAGCGCGATTCCTGATAAGCAACGGAAAGCGCCAGGCCTTCGGGCACACCGTACTTTTGCGCATAATAGCGGATCATCTTCACGTTGCCCGCGTCGCGCTGCAACGCTTCGGCCGGCGATCGGCGAAACATCTGTGATCGGTATTTGTTCGAATAGGTGCAGACGACGCCTTTCTTCTTGTCGGTTTCATCCTTCTTGGCCTCGTCCGACTTAGTGCTGTGCTGCTCGTCCTCTTGCCGCTTGTCGAGGTTAGGCCCGTCGATTACCGCGATCTGAGCGACAGCCACGCTCAAACTTTCCGCTGTCGTGAGAGCCACGGCCAGACAAAAGCTGCTAAGCCGCTTCGTCATGCTCGTCCTCCCATCCGCAAAAGTACGGCAACCACATCTCCGGCTCGTAGCCGAAGGTCTCCCGCAGCCGTGCGCATTCCTTGCTGTTGGCTTCGTTCGAGGACAAGACCTTGATGAGATCGGGCATCGCCGACAAATCGAGTTTGGCAACGATCGAGTCGCTGTCGTGCTTAACGAGGAAGGTGCGTGTTTCCTTCGCGGTTCGGCGCACGAACTCGAATTCCTTCGCTGTCAGCGAGAAGCGCTCCATGTAGGATTCTTTGCTCGCCTTCGGGTTGGGGAAGAAAATGTTGGTCTTCGTTTGCTCGATCAGTGACGACGAGATCGAGGAATTGACGACGTCTTCCGCTGTCTGCGTGCCGAAGCCCACCACGCCGTTGCGGCGACGAATGGTCTTCAGTGTCTCATTGATGAAGGCAGCGAAAACCTCATCGTCCAGCAGCTTCCAGCCTTCATCGAGGAAGAGCATGATCGGCGAGCCGTCGATGACGTCCTCCAGACGATGGAAGATGTAGAGCAACGCCGCCGAGCGCAGCTTGCGGTCGCCCAGGATCTTCGTCATGTCGAACCCGACAACGGGTTTCGAGAAATCAACCAAGTCGACGGGATTGTTGAAAAGCCAGCCCTTGTCCTTTGGGTCGAGCCAGGGTTGTATCCGCGCCGCCAGATCATTCATGCCAGGCATGAGCGAGCCTCGCAGCACTTCAGGCAGCAGCTCGAAGGTCCGCTGTTCGCGCGGCATCTTGTAGATCATGTCGACGGCCGCGTTGATGACGCGCATCTCCGCCACATCAAGCGCACCGCCTTCCGGCGTCAGAATGTAGATGAGCAAGTCTTCCAGGAAAGAACGGTTTTCCGCCGTGTCATCAAGCTGCAATGGGGCGAACCCGGTCGGCTGAGAGGGTTCCATCACCTCGTAACGACCGCCGAGCGCCCGAACGAAGATCTCGGCGCCGCGCATGTAGTCGAAATAAACACACCGCGGCCGCGGCATGATGCGCATGGCCTGCGCCATCAGGAACGACAGCACCACGGTCTTGCCCGAGCCGGTCGGGCCGAACACCGTGAAGTGCCCGACATCGTGTACGTGGAAATTGAAATAGTAGGCTGTCTGGCTGGTCGTCTCGAGCAAGGCGATGGGCCGTTTCCAATGCAGCCGCTCACGTTGGCCGGACGGGAAATTGTGTCCTGAAAAAAGGCCGGCGAAATTCAGCGACGAGATCAACGCACGTCGCGCGATGTAGCTGAAATTTCCCGGCAACTGCGCCCAAAAGGCCAGTTCCGTGTTTAGGGTCTCGCGGACCGGCACGATCGACATGCGCGAAAGCTCGGCCGTGATGTCGGATAGCGCACGGTTGAGCCCAGTCATGTCCGGCGCCAATGCCATGACGCTCATGTGATGTTGTCCGAAGACGACTTCGCCGCCGGCCAGTTTGTCGGCACCGTCGTGGACGGATACCTCGACCGTCGTGCCTGCCTCGTCGGAACCCTCAACTTGGTTCGCGATGGTGTTGATCCTGCGCATCGCCGTTACCCGGTCTTCGATCGCGAAACTTTGCGTGAGCACAAACTCGTGTGGCAGGCGCAACAGACCGTCCAATGAGCCCGGAGCCGTGAACGGTGGGTATTC
Source organism: Mesorhizobium sp. M8A.F.Ca.ET.218.01.1.1 (assembly GCF_004791165.1). Lineage (GTDB taxonomy): Bacteria > Pseudomonadota > Alphaproteobacteria > Rhizobiales > Rhizobiaceae > Mesorhizobium. The sequence goes on from NZ_SRUZ01000009.1 coordinate 131,002, forward strand.
CTTGATCGACACCATGGCGCCGAGCTTGGCTTGGTCCGGACCGCGAAGTTCCAGCGCCGACTTGCCGAAAAACAGCTGCCGCGTCGCCAGCACATCGCCAAGCGACATGCGCGGCAAAGGCATTTCCACGTCGCTACCACCGGCGAGGATTTTCGCCAGAAATTCGGCGGCCTCGGAAAAGAAGCTGTCGCGGCGCTTCACGACGCCGAGAAGACGTCCCCCATAAGCGGTGAAATCCTTGACCATCCCATCAAGGATGTCACGCAATTCGGCCACCGCCTCTTCGCGGGTTTCCTCGCCCGCGGTACTTATGCGAAACGCATTGAGCGCCTTGTCCACCCAGCCGACGCGGCCGACCATCGGTCGGCGTATGACAGTCAGATACGCCTCGTTGACGAAAAGGTTTTTCGCCCCAAGCTCATCCATGTAGCGGGCGTCGAGCTCGGCCACGAAAGGATTGTCAAAGTCGCCTTCGATCTCAGGCGTCACGTGGCGGCGGATGATCGTCGTGTAGACCGCAAAGCGAGACGTCGAGAGATTGCGGAACGTCGTGTTGCGGTTGAACATTCGGCTGTTCAGCTCGGCCTGGTCCATCGTCTGGAACGGCAGGCCACTAAGCTGGATGACGCCGACCAGAAAGCCGCTCTTCGTCACGATCAGATTGTCATCGGCATGGCGAAGGTAAGGGATGTGCATCGCCGCGGGCTTTTCGCGGCGGCGCTCACGGCCAAATTTCAGGTCGGCATCGAGGCTCATGGCGAATAGCTCCTCGCCCCCCAGAAAGTAAGGTTCGCCACCGCTCCGCGTTTGGAGACGCGCCGCTCGAAAATATGAAAGATGTAGGGGTCGCGCTGGCACAGATATGCGCTGACCAGATGCACTACGCCGAACACGCCAAGGCCGAGCATGAAGCTGCTCGTGGCGATAAAACCGATCACCGCCAGGATGCCGTTCAGGGCAAAAACCTCATATCGCACCCCCCATTTCATCGGGGGGCGTGTCAGGGGCAGGCTGACCGGCTCGACATAGACTTCCTCGTCGTCCATGGCTCAGCTACCTCCTGCCGTCGCGCGAACCGCGTCCACCAGCTGGGCAGCGCCGAAGATAAGAGCGATGCCAATGATGATGGAAAAAGCCATCATCCACGCCAGCCGTCCCGTCATGGCGAGGAAGCCGAGAAAACAGACCGCGATGATGGCAAATGAGCGCGCTATGTTGCCCTGCAGAACGCCGACGAACCATTCCAGCACGTTTTCGACTGGCGCCGCCGATTGGGCGTATGCGGTGGCTGGCGCCAGAGCTATTCCGACCGCCGAGGCCAAGGCCAGTTTCAGAGCAAATTTGCCTGCTTTCCTGTATTCCACCCTTGGCTCCTTTCAGTTGCCGAAATCCATGACATGACCCTCCTGCCAAGCGTCTCCGCTTGCTGGCGGACCGGCCGCGAGCATTTCGGATTTGGTCAGGACGGGCTTCTTCGCGACACCGCCGAACTTCCAGCGGTTGAGGATTTTCACGATGTATTCCGCGGTCTCCGGATTCACCGGAATGCCCTGCGCCTTGTAGACGCTGTTGGGCCCGACGTTATATGCCGCCAGCATCAGCAGCGGATCCTGGAACTCGTCATAGAGTGACTTCAGATAGCGCAAGCCAGCCCGAACATTCGCCTGCGTATCGCAACGGTCGCTCACGCCGAGATCGGCCGCCGTCCCCGGCATCAACTGCATGATCCCAAGGGCTCCGGCCTTGGACGGACCCTGATTGGCGCCGAGATCGCTTTCAGCCCATGCGATCGCCTCGGCCAGATCGGCGTCGAAGCCTTCGTCCAGCGCGACTGAACGCACAAGTTCGACGACTTCAGTACGGTTTCCGGTCTTGCACGCCCCAGGCCTCTGCGCCCCGACTGAGGTAAGGGCTTGCGCCGGCGTTGCAAAGGCGACCGCGACGCGGTCTGATGCCAGATCCCGGCCGTGCGCTTCCAAGGGCATTGTAGCGGCACACAGGGTGAGCAGAAGAGCTGTTCGAGTGTTCATACTGTCGCCAAAATTTAACACTTTACTATGGCTACACGCAGCCCTAGTAAAGTGTCAACACCATATGCACCGCAGGGACGGATTTCGATGAAACAGATTGCCCTTTGCACGGTTTTGCTGCTCCAGGGCACCGCGGCTTATGCTGCCGGCGCCGACGCTCCAAATGCCTTCGCGCAGCCGTCGGAACACTACCTGCTCCAGTTTGCCAAGCGGGGCGAGAAGGTGTTCGTCTATGAGCGCTACGATGCGAAAGGCGCGCTCTTTCAGCGCGACGCGGCGACCCTCAGTTCGCCGGTTAAGGCGTCGTCGGCGACCGAGCGCGTCATCAACGGCGTGGCCTATCGACTGCGCGGCCTCGCCGCCTGCCCAAATCCAAAGATTACCTACAAGACGCAGGCGTGGGACTGCACGAAAGCCGCGCAGGACTATGAAGAAGGAATCTACAACCATCGTGCTTCTGTCGTGCTTTGCAAAACGCTTGTGCTGCAGAGCAGGAAGGGGGAACCCGACGCCGTGTCGTGTTTTTCTCTCGTGGGTGCGGGCAATACAAACGACCCGTACAACGTCGCCTACGACGATGACGAAATGGTTTTCTTCGGCATGGCCGCAATCGGACGCAACAAGGACGGCAAGTCGCTGCGCCCCGATCTGGAGCACTCCGCCGACCTCGGTGGACAGTTCCAGGAATGAAACAGGCGCGCTTTGCAGTGCTGGCCGCTTTTGGTTTGTGCGCATCGGCACAGGCCCAGGGTGCATCCCAATCTGCCGCGCCAACGCCCTTCGCGGTGTCGAAATCGGCTCAACTGCTGACCGGAGATACCTGGCGTGACGGCGACCACCTTTTCCGCCTCTATGGCGTGCAGTCATGTCTTCGCGGCACGTCGGCTGAACAGCGAAATGGGAACAAACTCGATTGCGGGAACATCTCGCTGGCGCATCTGGCAGCACTGTTCGATAGCGCGGCGGTGACATGCCAGCCAATCGGCTACGCCCTCGACAAGGCGGCCTTTGTCGTCTGCGGTGCGCAGCTGAATGGCGACACAATCGACGTCGGCACCGCGCTCATAGCGACCGGATACGCGTTTGCCGCAACGACAGCAAAGGGCAAAGCCGTCAATGAGAACTACCTCGTCGCGGAAATCAACGCTAAGATGAAACGTGCAGGTTTGTGGGGCACGACGTTTCAGCACCCTGTTCAGCTGCTGCTAAATAAGCGATCGGAGAGACAAGAATGAAGCACGACGATGAGGCGCACAAATATTACTATCCCGTGGAAGGACGCACCGACGGCGCAATCGGCGATGCTATCGCATTCATCGCGATCATCTTGGTGCCGGCGGGAATCTACGTGGCCTGGAATACCGTGGCCTCATGGATTTCAGCGCTCTTCTCCTAGGCCTGCAGTTTCGCGAAAGAATCGAGCAACGCGCGCAAATCGTCGACGTCAATCTCGCACCAGTCGTTCCCCAACAACCGACAGAAATAAGCTGCCTTCATTTTCATCTCAACGACATCGGCCACCGGCGCAGCGGCCGCGCGCCGACGCGCGATAACCTCTTCCGCCATGACCGAATCCAATCGCCGGCCGGTCAGGGTCGCGTCCGGCCCTTCTGCCCCCGTCCATCGCTTGCCGAGACGTTCAACCATGGCGACTGCTTGACGATGCGCCGCGATCAGGTTCGGGACCCCGTCGGCCTCTTCCACCACTCCGTTGTTACAGACCACTTGAATGGGCATCGATTGGCTCCACGCTCATGACAATTCGTAAATGATACCTCGGGAGGCGAGAAAAATAGGGATGGCTTCATCCCTCTGCTTCTCAGGCTCCCGAAGCCCTGGCTTCCCCTACTTTTCGCTCATGCGGTCGCGACCGATCCGGGCAGCTCAGTGCCTTGGCCGGCGGTTTGCGAAACATCTCCCCCGCAACAACCGTGTGCAGCCTCTCCAGCGGGTCACCAGTCATCGATCGTCTCCCGTGCCGGCCAAATCCAGTTGATAAAAGCGTTGATTGAGCACGAAGGCACGATAAGATACGAAGCCTAGCGAAGCGGAACGAAACTAGAGCCTATAAGTTGTTGTTTAAGAACGGAAAGTTATTTCTCCCTCCGCCCAGAGACGGGAGTGATTTCAAAGAATTATTCAAACGATTGGCGGCGGCGGGCGCGGGTCGACTACTGGGCAAAGACGGGTTTCCTGCCGGCCCATGGACGCCCGAGCTCCTTGCAGAGGCGATTTCACAGATTGATTCCAACCGGGTTGGGGTCGATCTACGAACGGTGCAGCTTTGGTTTCAAGAGAACGAGAAGGGTATTAGCACTGCCAACATTCGTTGGCTGGCGAGGATTCTCGGATGCGATGATCCGATCGCAACTAGCGAATGGCAGATGGAGCTTAGTGCGGCGCAATCGCGGCTATCGATCAAGAGACGAGGATGGAAGAGAGCCGGAAGCAGCGTTGCACAGGAGATTCCAGATACGGCACTGACGGCGACCTTCGACGACGAGACAGACTCCCCAGCAGTGCTGACACGGGATACTGACCCCAAGGGGCCGAGCCGGCGTTTTAGTTTGGCGAGGAAATCGGAGGCGTTTTTTAGTCGCGGATCTCCCCTGAATTTACCGGCGTCGGTGTTTGCGGGTGTCACCGCTCTTGGGTTTTTGTCGTATCTTACGGGGATTCACAGCGTGACATATGGCCGGGCGGATGGCGTCGTCAAGCAAGTTGGGTTTCTTTGGACAGCGAATTGGACATTCGTCTTCATGGTATTTTTGCCACTGTTTTTTGCCTTCGTGACAGAGCTGGTGACCTTTTGGAAAGATGAAGGCCGCCCAAAGCTTGTAGCGCAGGACGACAAGATGGAAAGCGACGATGCCTGGGCGCGCAGCGTACAAGCTTCTTCGTATTCATATTGGGCGGTTCTTTTGATTTGTGTGGTATTCGCTGGTCTTTTTCAGTGGATCGGCGTGTCTTTAATCCCGTTGCTCAAAGGTGGTGGCAGTTATGCGACGGACTGGGGCTCGTTAGCGATTGTGCGCCCTGAAGTTATATCGGTGCCGGAAGCGATCGTGTTCACGGGACTCGCTTACCTATACATGTGCCTATGTTTTTATCTGTTCTTCGTAGGTCTAATTTTGCTTTATACAGTGATCCATGATCTTTGGAAAATTGGAAAAGCGGCTAGTAATTCGCCCGAGGTGGATTATCAATACGGCTTCCATGAAGCCAGCCTCAGGGTTATGCGTGCGATTTTTCGGTGTACTGTTTTGGGGCTTCTGATCGCCATAGTCATGAAGCTCCAAAGTGCTTACCTGACATCGCGTGGGGAGAATATTGTGGCGTGGTTGGTCGGCGATATGTCTTCCGCCTTCTATGGGCGAAATGATGTGACCGCCGTGATCAGCTACCGTAGGCCGACCCATTATAGTAGCCTTCTTATCGCTATTTCGACCTGTGCTGTATTTCTGTACGGCTCCATCCGTGTAGGTGTCGAACCTCGGTTTCGTATGTCTTTGTGGAAGATGTCAGCGATCGTAGCGTTACTCGTGGCTAGCTACTTGCTGATCGATGCATTTGCCGGCTTTTCGATCCTTCTGGGCGTTGGAGTGCTGTTCGCGATATATGGCTTGTTTGATCCAGGGTTGGGGCGACGGCAAGCGATTAAGTTGGGAAACAATCAGAGTGTATCATAGTTGGCTTGATCATTGGGATGAGCGGCGGGCGCGACGCGGTGAGGAAGGGAAGAAATCAACCGATTTCGCCCTTGACGCGGAACGCGCCTTTCCAGGTGCGGATGAGATAACAAGTATCGAGGAATTCTGTGCCCTTGCGGACCAAGCCGTGGCTGATCCAGCCTTTTTCGATGACCCGAATGTGCGTGTTCAGGGGTTTGAAAGGCTAGATGGGTGGCTCAAATTTCCATCGGACATATCTACTGATATCGAACAGAACAATGTCGTCTCGGCGAAAATCACAGAAAGCGGGTCGTTCGATCAGGCGATGGTGATTTTTCACCATTGGAATGCAAGCTCCCGGAATCGTCAGATTGCCAACTTCTTCTCCCAGCGTGGCACCACGGTTGTCGAGATCGCTATGCCTTATCACTTCGAACGCAGCCGTCCCGGCTCCGTGCACGCCGACTATATGCTTAGCCCTAGTCTCGGTCGAACGATCCAATCTGTAAGGCAAGCAGTGTTGGATGGGCGAAAACTCATACGTTGGTTGAAGATCGAAGGCTATCGAGAGATTTCGGTTCTCGGTATGAGCTTAGGCTCCTGGGTTGCGGGCCTTCTCGCGGCGCACGACTCGGCTGTGTCGAAAGCCTCGTTGTTTCTGACGGCGGGGAGTCTAGCGGATATGGTTTGGACGGGTCGCGCGACACGATTGATACGTGCTAGTCTCGAGCCTGAGATTAAGCTGACCGATCTCAGAAGGGCTTGGGGTCCCCTTAACTTGGAGAATTACGCACGTAGTTTGGCACGGCCTGATCTCGGTCTTCACGTTGTGTTGGCTAAGAGAGACAAAGTGGTGTTGCCAGAGCTATCGGAGAGGTTCATGCAGAGGCTGAAGGACGCCGAAGCTAGGCCAAATATTTTGGAATTAAACTGTGGTCATTATTCGCTGGCCATGCCGCCATACATTTTGTTGGCCGGTTTGAGCTTGAAGCGTTTTCTGTCGTGTGCTGACAAGTCTGCCCGGTCAGCATGAGTTTGGCGTTGGCCAGTCAGTTCACCAGCAAATTCTCTGGTGTGCATCACGACACGAAAGTGATGAATCTGGGTCGCCCCCTACCCGAACCGACCCCTGGAATTGGCCGACAACGGCGCAGGCGTGACACCGGCAGTTGTCGAAAAGGTCACTATACCCTTGTACTCTGCACGCGCCGGCAATTACACCGGGCTAGGTTTGACGGCTTGTTCTCATATGGTTTCGACCCTCAAGGGGAAGCTCTTCATCAGCAGAATTCCCGACGCCGGCACAGTCGTCCATGTCAAAGTCCCTTATCATCCCCGCCGCTGCAACAGGCTAGCAGCCGACGATGACAGCAGCGGCCCGACAGCCGCGGCGGGGGTGCTAGTCTAGTGCCGCCGGGCCTGACGGGCAGGGGCATGGGAGCGGTCGCCGGCTGAGGCGTACTACAGGCCCTTTAGGAACACTCGTCCGGCGGCTAGGTGTCGGCTCCGCCAGGCGGGATCTTTTCGGAAAAGAGGAAGGTCGCTGGATCAAGTTTCAACGCCTTGGCGATCGCCGCAATCGTGTCCACGCTGATATTGCCGCTCGCGCGTTCCAGTTTCGTGAATGTCGCCTCCGCCACGCCGATTAGTTCGGCCATCTCATAGCGGTGCAAAGTACGTCGTTGTCGCTCAAAATCGATGATGTGCGCCAGCCGCTTGCGAATCGCATTGTCGTCCAACCGATGCGCCCATTCCGGAACTTTCTTGCCGCCGGCGAGCAGTGATGCAAAAGACAGTTGCAAGCCGTTTGCCATGATCTGCAGCGTCGTCAATGTGACATTGTTTTTGTGACGCACAGTCTGAATGTAGGTTCGATAGGCCAGTTTTTCGCCCTCGGGGGTCCGAAACAGTTCGGCCATGTGCATATGGGTTAGGCCGCGTCTGGCTCTCTCCCGCTCAAGCGTCAGTGCAATGTTGGCGCGCAACGGGTTGTCGACCACGCCTCCGCCGTCTCGTTTCATAAATCGATGTAGTCGCACAAACCTGCCTTTTCGACCTGTCCTTTTTCGCGCCGATCGTCCATAGTAAACTGTCAAATCTGTAGCGAGGAAAGGCTATGACCATACTCAAATTCCTACTAGGGGGTGCCGTCGCCATCGCGGGCGCCGCAGCTCTTCCATCCCAATCGAAAGCGTCGGAATGGGGCTGTCAGGTCCTCCTATGTCTTTCCGGCGACTGGCAAGGCACCCCCTCGTGCCACCCGCCAATTTACAAGTTGATTGCGGCGATGGAAGCCCCGGGTTTTAATTGGCCGACCTGTCCGCAAGCCAACTCCAGCGCGGCGAGATTTGAGAAGTATGAGGATTGTCCGTCTGGCTGGCAAGCAGTTGGCAGCTCCGAATCCGATCGGCCGGGCTTAGGTCAAGAACGGAACATCTGCCGCATCGCGGCCGACAGGCTCTCCTTGCCCGTTGTTTTCAAAAACAACGCCCTCGGCGGGCATCATCGAGACGGATCACGTCCGGTCCAAATCGAAATCGACGGTAAGGTGGTTGCGGCAACAATCCAGCCTGCGGGAAACGATCGAGGGCATTCCCTTGGTAATGGCCCCACCTACTACACCATCCCTCGACCGATGCGCGGAAAGCCCTGGTTCATCGAGTATGATGACGCGAACGGCGTGCGCCAGAAAAGCTGGTTCAATCTCAACATGCGCTAAGCCAGGCGATCGAGCAGGACGAGGCACTATGAGGGTCACAATTCACGGAGGTTTGTAGTGTTCAAGGTGCTTCTCCTGTCCACGGTGATTTTGAACACAGGCGCTGTGTTGACGGCGGCTGGTCAGAGCGACAAGCCCCGATCAAACGTAGACAATCCTATGTGGCCCGCTTCACTGAAATGGGACTGCAAGACCGCAGCCAAAATCGTGTGCGAGCGCGATGGCAGTTGCTCGGTGGTTGAGGACCACACTGGATTTGTGCTGAACTACGGCAGCAACGAAGCTGAGTTTCCGGCCAGCAATGTCAGGATCAAACGCCACTATCAACAGACCGTGCAGGGGAGCCCTTTGCAGCAGGAGGTTAAAGTTGAATTGGCCGACAACCGCGTTCTTTGGCTGACGGCCGTGGATGCCAGCCGCACTTATTCGCAGGCGTGGGTCGGCGCACTGAGCGAGTTGAAGGGTGGCGCGGTACTCATGGAATCCGAGGGCGTCTTTTGCATGCCGCACAAGTGAGTGCGCCGGGAGGGGAGGCGAGCGAAGGCCGATATCGTCTCACCTGGGGTGCCGACCCCGGCGTTTCAGAAGAGCAGAGTCCGCCGCCCAGTCTTAATCAGACGGTGACGTGGTGTTGATAAAATCGATCTGTCGAAGAGTAAGCCGTCCTGTTGCAACAATGAGGGTTTGTCATTCGATTACAACCGACAAGACTTGCAGAAATCGCCATTAATGCGTTTAAGTTATTAAGAAGTACTAACACTTACTGGCGAAAGTCGCGTAATCTATCTTATGGAACTTGCTAAGCGATAGGCCTCGACTGCCGGCTCGATCAGCCCGGGCTCTGGTGCAGGCGGAGCCACGGCCAGATCGTCGGGCAGATTTTCACATTGCGCCACGTGAACACGATGAAGCGCTTCAGGAACGGTATGGCCTGTGCCGCCTCGCCGGTTTCCCGCGCGCGATTCTTCGCGTCGTCAGGGATGAAGCGGTCAGCATAGACGACGGTGGTGCCGTGTTCGCCCTTGCGGACATGGCCGCCCAGCAATAGCGCCTGGCGGAAAGTCAGCCAGCCCTGGATGGGAAAGCCATGCTCGACGACCGCACCCCACAGGATCAGCACGTTGATCCCGGAATAGGCGCGGCCTGTCGCGGCATTGGCCGGCATAGCAAGGGGCGCTTGCGCCGCCGCCGTGCCCCAGGGCTGCACCCAGGGAAAGCGCCCTGCTTCCAGTTCGGCGATGATCTTGCTGGTGATATCGTCATAGAGGCTTGACCGGTCAGCGCCGGCGCGAGCGTAATGTCTGGACATCGCGGTTCTCCGCGACGGGCGCCGGAGGCCTCTCCTCCAGCTCTCAACCCGTCACGGCAAACTGGTCCGTACTCTCACTCTAGACGGCGTTGCGGGGGCCTCCCGCAGAAGAGGGACGCTCTCGAATTTTGGGCAAAGGCGGTCCGCGCCAAATGCTTATTCCTACCGGACTGCGTGGCGGATGCGCTCGGTAAGCGTTTGTTCGACGTCGAAATAGCCTTCCCAGGCTTCCGGCAGCTGAGCCCGCGCGGCGGCGGCGAAAACATCGAAACCGTTGGCGCTTTCGCAGGAGGGCAACTCCTCCCAGCTGACGGGCACCGCACACCCCGCCCCCTCGCGTGCCCGAGTGGACCAGGGACAGATTGCAGTGGATCCCTGGCCGTTGCGTAGGTAATCGAGAAACATCCGGCCCTTGCGCTTGGCCTTGCTCATGTTGGCGACGAAGCGCGACGGATCTGTACGGGCCAGCAGTTCGGCGAAGTCTTGGCAGAAGCTCTTGACCTCGTCCCAGTCTGCCTCCGGGACGAGCGGCACGACCACATGAACGCCCTTGCCGCCGGACAGCAACGGCCACGACTGCAGTCCAAGCGCTTCCAGGATGCCCCGAACGTCGAGGGCTGCCTGCTTGACGGCAGTGAAGCCCAAGCCCTCGTCGGGGTCGATGTCGAAGATCATGCGGTGTGGCAGATCCGGCTGCTGGCGCAGGCTTCCCCAGATGTGGAATTCGAGCACGTTCATCTGGACGCCTGCGATCAGCCCAGCCAGGTCATCGATCCACAAGATCCGGCTTTCCTTCCCAGACATCTTCTCCAACTGGCCGTCATGGATGGCCTTGGGCATGCCTGGCAGTCTGTGTTTCTGAAAAAAGGTCTGTTGCAGGTCGCCGTCGGTATCGCGCACCAGCGACAGCGGCCGATCCTGTATGTGCGGCAGCATCTTCTCGGCGACCACGGCGTAGTAGGCGGCAAGCGTGGCCTTGGTCACCTTGGTCCCGGGATACATGACCTTGTCCGGATGCGTCAGCTTGACGCCGACAGCAACGGCGATCTCCTTGCCGATTCCCGGATCGAGATTGGGGGAGCCAAGAGTTGCCGGCGCCTTCGGCATTTCCATCACTACCTGGTCGGCTCGCTTATCTTCGCGCATGCCCTCAAAGCTTGGATGTCGCAAGCTGCCGTCCGGTGTCACTTCGGCATAGGTGACTTCGGCGACAAGCTCGGGCTTCACCCACCGGGCACGGCGGGCAATGTCTCTCGGAACGGAGGCGAAAGCCGGTTTCTCAAGATGGCGTTTCTCGAGCTTCGCGAGGATGTCCTTGCGCATAGCTGCGGTGAACCCAGTGCCGACGCGGCCGCGATAGATGAGCTTGCCATTGTCGTAAGTGCCGAGGATCAGCGAGGCCATGCCATGTCCTGTGTCACTTGGGCGATAGCCGCCGACAACGAATTCCTGTCGCTTCGTGCACTTGATCTTGAGCCAACTCCCGGTGCGGTCGCCGACGTAGGAGCTGTCGGCGCGCTTGGCGATAACGCCTTCGTGGCCGCCCGCGCACATGGCGTCGAACACCCTTTTGCCCTGGTCGAGGATGTGGCTGGAGAATTGCAGGCTGTCTTCAGGGCGGCGCGACCCTAGCAGGGACTCAAGTCGCTCCTTGCGCTCAAGGAGCGGCTGGTTCGACAGATCTTCGCCATCGAATTCAAGCAGATCAAAGGCATAGAATTTGAGCGGCATACCCGCGGCAATGCCGGTTTTCAGCATGGAGAAGTTCGTGCGGCCCTGGCTGTCGATGGCGACGATCTCACCGTCGATCAGCACCGCGCCCTTGGTCAGTCTCCGAAGCGGCGGCAGGATGACCTTGAACTGTCGGGTCCAGTCGTGGCCATTGCGGGTATAGACGACGACGTTCGAGCCGGAGATGGCGACTTGGGCACGATAGCCGTCGAACTTCATCTCGAAGAGCCAATCCCCGCCGACCGGTATGTGGTCTGTCAATGTGCAGAGCTGGAAGGACCGAAATCCCGGCAGCGGATGTCTAGGGATAGATTCCGAGTCTCGGTGCCGTGTGCGCCTTTTGCTGATGCCGAGGGTGCCATCTACAGCCGACATGCGGAACTCGGATACATAGTCCGATTCAATACCCTGCCTGGGATTCGGTTCCATGTCCAAGCATCTCCGCGCCGGCGACCGTCGGCGCTCTAAGGAAGAACGGCGTATACGCCGCAGTCCTGCGCGCGTCCGCACCGCGGATCATTGTCGCACGTAGGACGGAGGAAATTCGCCCCCGCCGCGGGCGGTGAACGGGCCAGCCGTAGGAGCGTCAGCATAGCGCCGGCCGCAGGACGGGATGCGGGACCGACTGTCCCCGCCCGCGGTGGTCCGCATGTTTTGCGTCGAAGCCGACCGGCGGAGATCGCTCGCATTCCCGGTTCTCGACAGTCCGGCCGCTGATCGGCGACGATGCGATAGGATTGTCCAACCAGTGCCGAGTGGGCCTGGACGAATTCGATGAGGTCTTGCATCCGTTCGCCCCTCAATTGCGTGGCAGCTTGTGAATTTCCAGCCTGACAGGCCCTCCCCTGTCACAACTCGTGCAGAAGAGCGCTCGCTCGACCGAACTGAACAGAGCGCCTTTTCCATAGCGTTCGATGAGCCCGGCAGGCTTTACCGTCGCATGGTGCGAACAGGATCTGCACCAGGCCCGCAACACATGCCATTCGCGAAGATCGCCGAGCGCCACGTCGAGGCCCGCATGAACGCTACCATCAATGATGGCCTGCGGTGGGATCTTGACCTCGCCTGGTGTCAGGATTTTCTCCATCACATGCCGACTGTTGTAGTGGATCAGCAACATGCCTGGCCGGCGCCGGATGGCAGCTTGCCAGGCTGCCTGACTCACCGTTGAATCGGGGGAACGCGAAATGGTTTCGGATAGGGCCTGCTCCTCTCGATCCCATACCTCGATCCGAAAATTGTCTTCCGCTGTTTTTGCCATAGCTTCGCCGGCCAGCGCGATTGACGCCGAGCCATGGTCCTTTTCTGCTTCAGATCACGCTGAAATAAGGAACATATTCCTCCCCCGTCAAGGGGCATGCTTGACACTTTGTTCTCTTTTTGTTCACTATTGGCGGAAATGGCCATAGGAGGCAGAGGCGGCATTGCTCTATGTCAGTCGCAACTGCTTGCTGCCGACTGCACTGGTAGCTTCGGTGGTTAAGAGGATTCCGATTGGATCAGGCTTTCTAGCAGATCAAGCAGCCGGTCCTGCTGCTGGGCACCGTAGCGTTGCTCGATCGCCTCATAGATCGCGGCACGCTCAGGCGACAGGTCCTCGATCAGTGCCAGCCCGGCCGGACTGATGGCGATCAGTGCCCGACGCCCATCATCCTTTACCCTGTTGCGGGTGATGAACTGCCGCTCCTCCATCGCCTTGATGATGCGGGTCAAGCTAGGCGGCAAGATCGAGGCTCGATTGGCGAGTTCGGTTGCTTCGAGCGGCCCGGTTTCGGCAAGCACCCGCAGCACGCGCCATTGCTGCTCGGTGATGTCGTGTCGGGCAAGCATCGGTCGAAAGTGCGCCATGATCACTTCACGGGCACGAAGCAGGGCCATTGGCAGGGAGCGTTTGGTTTCCGTTATTCGCAAGGAAGACTCCACGAAGGCGCGCATGAGCCCATTGGCAATCACCCGCGAACTCACAGCCAAGTTAGGATGTCGAGCGCACGGGAAAGGATGTTGACCCAACTGCAAAGCAATTGACAATACATCAACAAAATGTAATACGCACGTTAATTAAAGACAGCGTATATGTCCGACTGGAGCGACAGCTTGCCGCACATGGTGATCGACTATTCGGCGAATCTCGACGCCAGGGTCGACATGACGGAGCTCTGCGCTTTGGTCTCGCGGACAATCCTCGAAACCGGTCTGTTCGAGCCGGGCGCGGTCAGGGTGCGCGCCTTTCGCGCTGATGCTTATGCCATCGCCGACCGTCTGCCCGAGAACGGTTTCATCGACCTGAACTTCCGCATCGGCAAGGGCCGCACTGACGAAGAGAAGAAACGCACCGGCGAAGCGATCTTCGCGGCAGTGTCCGAGCATCTCGCTTCATTGTTCACGACGCCGCATTTCGCGCTGTCGCTGGAGATCCGCGAGATCGACGCCGAACTGAGCTGGAAGAAGAATGCCATCCACCCGCGCCTGCGAGGCAAGTGACAGGGCGTGGCAAGTGACAGGAAAGACCTCATGGCTCTAGACGACAATCTGAAGAAGGCCGAGGCCTATCTCGACCGCTTCAAAAAGGGCGGCGTGCTCAACCAGATCGGCGGCGAGGCGGTACCCGCTGCCGACGGCTCGATCTATGAGACGATCTCGCCGATCGACCTGAAGCCGATCGCCACCGTTGCGCGCGGCAAGGCAGCCGATATCGACCGCGCCGCCAAGGCGGCGAAGGCGGCCTTTCGCGACTGGGCGGCGCTTGCCGGCGACGCCCGCAAGAAACTCCTGCACAAGATTGCCGACGCCATCGTCGCACGCGCCGAGGAGATCGCCTTTGTCGAGTGCATGGACACCGGCCAGTCGCTGAAGTTCATGGCCAAGGCAGCGTTGCGTGGTGCCGAGAACTTCCGCTTCTACGCAGATCGCGCGCCCGAAGCGCGCGATGGCCGCACGATCCGCGCGCCGAACCAGGTCAACATGACCACGCGCGTGCCGATCGGCCCGGTCGGCGTCATCACGCCATGGAATACGCCCTTCATGCTTTCGACGTGGAAGATCGCGCCGGCACTCGCCGCTGGCTGCACCATCGTCCACAAGCCGGCGGAACTGTCACCACTGACGGCGCGGCTGCTGGTCGAGATCGCCGAGCAAGCCGGCCTGCCCAAGGGCGTCTGGAACCTCGTCAACGGTTTTGGCGAGGATGCCGGCAAGGCGCTGACCGAACACCCTGACATCAAGGCGATCGGCTTCGTCGGCGAAAGCCGCACCGGCTCGATGATCATGAAGCAAGGCGCCGATACGCTGAAGCGCGTGCATTTCGAGCTTGGCGGCAAGAACCCGGTCATCGTCTTTGCCGACGCCGATCTGGAGCGCGCCGCCGACGCCGCCGTCTTCATGATCTACTCGCTGAACGGCGAGCGCTGCACCTCGTCTTCGCGCCTGCTGGTCGAGGAAAGCGTCTATGACAAGTTCACCGCGCTGGTGGCGGAGAAGGCAAGGCGCATCAAGATAGGCCATCCGCTCGACCCGGAAACCGTGGTCGGTCCGCTGATCCATCCGGTGCATGAGGAAAAGGTGTTGTCCTATATCGAGATCGGCAAGTCGGAAGGCGCCACGGTCGCTGCCGGCGGCGGCAAGTTCGATGGTCCTGGCGGCGGCTGCTATGTCAGCCCGACGCTGTTCACCGGCGCCAACAACCGCATGCGTATCGCCCAGGAAGAGATTTTTGGACCGGTGCTGACCGCCATCCCGTTCAAGGACGAGGCCGAGGCGCTGGCGCTGGCCAACGACACGCAGTACGGCCTGACCGGCTATCTCTGGACCTCGGACGTCACCCGCGCCTTCCGCTTCACCGACGCGCTCGACGCCGGCATGATCTGGGTCAACTCAGAAAATGTGCGCCATCTGCCGACGCCGTTCGGCGGCGTCAAGAGTTCGGGCATCGGTCGCGACGGCGGTGACTGGTCGTTCGATTTCTACATGGAAACCAAGAACATCGCGTTCGCGACCGCGCCACACTCGATCCAGAAGCTCGGCGGCTGACCGGAGACATCAAGATGCCCTTGCCCACACCCAACCTCTACCCGGCCTTCAACATCGTGCGGCTGAGCCATGTCGAACTGGCAGTGACCGACCTCGCAAAATCACGCGCCTTCTATGTCGACACGCTCGGCCTGCAGGTGACCGACGAGAGCAAGGACGCGATCTATCTGCGCGCGCTGGAAGAGCGCGGCCACCATTGCATCGTGCTGCGGAAGGCTGCCAAGCCGGAAGCCCGCGACCTCGGCTTCAAGCTGTTCTCCGACGAGGATCTCGACAAGGCCGAGCACTTCTTCAGAGGCAAAGGCCTGCCGGTGGAATGGGTCGAGCGGCCGTACCAGTCACGGACCTTCCGCACCCGCGACCCGCACGGCATTCCGCTGGAGTTCTACTCGAAGATGGAGCGGCTGCCGCCGATTCACCAGAAATACGCGCTCTACAAGGGCGTCAAGCCGTTGCGCATCGACCACTTCAACTGCTTCTCGCCCAACGTCGATGAATCGGTGGCGTTCTACAACGAGCTCGGCTTTCGTGTCACCGAGTACACCGAGGATGCCAGCAGTGGAAAACTGTGGGCGGCGTGGACGCACCGCAAGGGTGGCGTCCACGACATCGCCTTCACCAACGGTGTCGGACCGCGCCTGCACCACCTCGCCTTCTGGGTGCCGACCCCGCTCAACATCATCGATCTGCTCGACCTGATGGCGACGACCGGCTACCTCGCAAACATCGAGCGCGGTCCCGGCCGGCACGGCATTTCCAACGCCTTCTTCCTCTACATCCGCGATCCCGACAATCACCGCATCGAGATCTATTGTTCGGACTACCAGACGGTCGATCCCGATCTGGAGCCGATCAAGTGGGACCTCAAGGATCCGCAGCGGCAGACGCTGTGGGGCGCGCCGGCGCCCAAAAGCTGGTTCGAGGAAGGCAGCGTCTTTGCCGGTATCGAGCCGCGCCAGCCCGATCTCTCTGCCTCGCCGATCATCGCGCCATGACGATGGCTGGAACAGGCGTGATGGGGAAATCAGCATGACGGCACAGGCACGGCTCGCCACCTTCACCGTCGGCGGCAAAAAGCGCTACGGCGCGATCACCGGCAAGGGCGTCGTCGACCTGTCGGCGCGCCATAGGCAGTGGCCGACATTGCGAGAAGTGATAGAGGCCGAAGCCTTGCAACATCTGGCGGAAGAGGCGGAGGCCTTTGCCGCCGACTTTTCCCTCGACGATATCGCTTACGACATTCCGGTCCCCTCCCCGGAAAAGATCATCTGCGTCGGCGTCAACTTTCCCGACCGCAACGAAGAGTACAAGGACGGCCAGGCGGCCCCCTCCAACCCGTCGCTGTTCATCCGCTTCCCGCGCTCCTTCGTCGGCCATGGCGCGCCGTTGGTACGGCCGCCGGAATCGTCGCAATTGGACTATGAGGGCGAGATCGTCATCGTCATCGGCAAGGCGGGCCGGCGGATCGCCGAGACGGAAGCGCTGAACCACATCGCAGCGCTTTCGCTCTGCAACGAAGGCACCATCCGCGACTGGGTTCGCCACGCCAAGTTCAACGTCACCCAGGGCAAGAATTTCGACCGCACCGGCGCCATCGGCCCATGGCTGGTGCCCTACACCAGCGAGGCGCAGATCGCCGACATCGCGCTGACCACCCGCGTCAATGGCGAGCTGCGGCAACAGGACCGCACCAGCCGCATGATCTTTTCCTTCCGCAAGATCATCAACTATGTCTCGACCTTCACCACGCTGGTGCCCGGCGACGTCATCGTCACCGGCACGCCGACCGGCGCCGGCGCCCGTTTCGACCCGCCGATCTGGCTGAAGCCGGGCGACGTCATCGAGGTCGACGCAGACGGCATCGGCCTGCTTCGCAACGGCGTCGTCGACGAAGGGACAGCACGATGACTCCCGAGCAAGTCGAGGACGCCGCCGCGCGGCTGTTCGAGGCCGAACGCAACCGCCGCCAGATCAGGCTGCTCAGCCTTGATTTTCCCGATGCGACGATGGACGACGCCTACCGCGTGCAGGCAGCACTGGTGAAGCGGAAGGTCGCGTCCGGCCTGACAATCAAGGGCTGGAAGATCGGCCTGACCTCCAAGGCCATGCAGTCGGCGCTCGCCATCGACATTCCCGATTCCGGCGTACTGTTCGACGACATGTTCTTCGACGACGGCGGCACCGTTCCCGGCGACCGCTTCATCCAGCCGCGCATCGAGGCCGAGATCGCCTTCGTTATGAAGGCGCCGCTGGCAGGCCCTGACGTATCGATCGACGACGTGTTCGACGCCACCGACTACATCACGCCTGCCCTTGAAATCCTCGACACCCGCATCGAGCGCATCAACAAGGAGACCGGCAAGGTCAGGACCTTCTTCGACACCATCTCCGACAATGCCGCCAATGCCGGCATCGTCATTGGCCGCGCAGCCGGGCCGCGCGAAGCCGATTTGCGCTGGATCGGTGCCATCGTCTCGCGCAATGGCGAGGTCGAGGAAACCGGCCTTGGCGCCGGCGTGCTCGATCATCCGGCCAAAGGCATCGTCTGGCTGGCCAACCGGCTGCACCAATACGGCATGCAGATCGCTGCTGGACAGGTCGTGCTGTCAGGCTCGTTCGTGCGCCCGGTCGAAGCCCGCCACGGCGACAGCATCGTCGCCGATTTCGGCCCTCATGGAACAATCCGCATCGCGTTCGCCCGCTAGAGCGGCGCTTGAAACAGACTCGCTGTGCCTCGTCACTTCAGCCTATGAGCAAGCTTCAGTCGGTCGAACTCGTCCGCACCGGCCGCATTAGCAAGGCCAAAGCCGAGATGGTGCGGACCGCCCTCACCTTAAGAAGTGGCAAACGACATATGAGACGAATGGTCGATGGTCCGCGCGTCTGGGCCGTGAGGCCGCCAATCGGCAAAAGCCAAGATCGCACTCGCCCGAAAGCTCGCGGTCATCCTTCGTCGCATCTGGGCGACAGCACCGAGTCCCGCCGGACCGATAGAGGTGAATCGGCTGCATAGGGGCACTGCTCTCACCCGTAGCGAGCCTAGATCCCTGACGGGACGCTGGGTCGAGTGGAAACCACCATCGGTGGAATGGTCCACGTCAGGCAGAATGGCTCCGAATGACGCGTATTTGCCGCCAATCGCCGCATGAACGGACGGAGATCGTTCGGAGTCCCAGCACCTGGACTTGAATATGGCCGATCGTGAACGAGCGAGAGAAATTGAAGCGTGCTTTGATTAAATGCTGGGGAGACATTGCTGTTAGTCGAAGCGAAGAACGACGGTAGCTTGCTGACAGAGACCTCACCGAAAGGCGCGGCAGTCTTTTGGGTCCCAGCCTATCTTCACATCAACGCCAGGCCGCAGTGGCAGGTCGGATCTTGCGTTGACTGTCTTAATGATGAAGTTCTCCGAGCCCGCCGCGTGAACTTTCACCCGAATATGGTCGCCGTGATAAATCGTATCGAGCACCTTGCCATCGAATTGGTTCATCGGGTCTGGAAAGTCATGGCCCAATAGACAGCGTTCCGGGCGGACCGAAATTATCACGCCATCGCCTGGCGCGAGAGACTCATCGGCGACTGCACGCACAACGCCACCGCCTGACAAGGCAACATCGTACAGTCCGTCCTTGCCGGACTTGGCGACCTTCCCTGTCAGTGTATTGTTCTCACCAATGAACCGGGCGACGAACGCGTTGGCGGGACGTTCATAGAGGTCCTGCGGTGTCGAAAGCTGCTGGATGATGCCATCGTTGAACACGGCTATCCGGTCCGACATGGTCAGGGCTTCGGATTGGTCGTGGGTCACGTAGATCATTGTGATGCCGAGACGGTCATGCAGCGCCTTGATTTCGTATTGCATCTGCTCTCGCAAATGCTTGTCCAACGCGCCCAGCGGTTCATCCATCAGAACCACTGTCGGCTCGAAGATGAGTGCCCGCGCTAGCGCGACGCGCTGCTGCTGGCCGCCGGAAAGCTGCGAGGGGCGTCGCCCTGCGAAATTGGGCAGCTCAACCATATCGAGCGCGCGTTTGACCCGGTTGGCGATGTCGGCCTTGGCGACGCGGCGCACCTCAAGGGGAAAGGCGAGATTCTGTGCCACGGTCATGTGCGGGAACAGTGCATAGCTCTGGAACACCATGCCGATGCCGCGCTCATGCGGCGGCGTCTGGGTCACTGGCCGTCCGTCCAGCAGGATTTCTCCTGAGGTGGCATCCTGAAAGCCAGCAAGCATCATCAGGGTGGTCGTCTTGCCGGAGCCCGACGGGCCGAGCAAGGTGAGGAATTCGCCCCTGAGTACGTCGAGGTTGAGGTTTTTGACGACGAGGCCAAGGCCTCCATACGATTTCTGTACATTGATGAACCGGACCAGTGCGGTCTCGTCATGGGCTCGCGCGGGATTTGCCGACAAGTCGCTCATCATATCTGGCTCACGAATTTGCTGACGAGACAGGTCTCAAGGCCTTCGACACCGTTTTCGGCCCCGTGTCCGCTGTCCTTAATGCCCAGAAACGGCGTCTCGGGAAAGGAAATGGTAAAGCTGTTGATCCCGACCATCCCCGTTTCGAGCCCGCTGGAAAATGCCTTCGCCGCGTCTGCGGTCGCGCCGAAACCATAGCTGGCCAGACCGTAGGGAAGCCGATTGGCCTGCTTGATTCCACTTTCGATCGAGTCGATCGGATTGATCAGAGCCACGGGGCCAAACGGTTCCTCATTCATGACACGCGCATGTTCTGATACATCGCACAACACCGTCGGTGAAAAGAAGTAACCGGGGCTGTTACGCCGATGGCCGCCGGCACGCAGGTTAGCGCCGTGCTTTTCGGCATCGGCCACGAGTTCATCCAGCGCAGACCCGCGTCTCGAATGGGCAAGAGGTCCCATGGCCGTATCTTCCAGGAAGCCATCGCCGACCACAACGCCATCCGCAATGGCAGCGAAGCGTTCGACAAACTCAACATAGATCGCCTTGTGGACATAAAAGCGGGTCGGCGACACGCACACTTGGCCGGCATTGCGATATTTCGCCATCGCTGAAAGCCGCACGACGGCATCGATGTCGACATCACGGTCGACAATGACCGAACCGTGGCCGCCGAGTTCCATCGTTGTCCGCTTCATGCCTGCGGCGCAGAGCGCCATCAGATGTTTTCCGACGGGCACCGAACCGGTGAACGATACCTTGCGTATGATCGGGGAGGCGATCAGATACGATGAAATCTCGGCAGGTATACCGAACAGCATGGATATCACGCCCTTGGGAATCCCTGCATCGTCGAGCGCCTGGACGATCGACATGGCACTGGCTGGCGCTTCTTCGGGTGGTTTGAGAATGCACGAGCAACCCGCGGCCAATGCCGCGCCGAGCTTTCTGGCCGGATTGACGGCTGGAAAATTCCAGGGCGCGATCGCCAGCACCGGGCCGACTGGTTCCTTGACCACGAATTGCTGCATCCCTTCGATGCGCGAGGGTATGATCCTGCCGTAAGCCCGGCGCCCCTCCTCGGCAAACCATTCCAGAGTCTGCGCAGCGGCTTCCGCCTCGATACGGGCCTCGGCCAGAGGTTTGCCTTCTTCGAGCGTGATCAGACGCGCGATGCTCTCACCCCTTTCCCGAACGATTGCGGCCGCGCGGCGGATGATATCGGAACGGTCAAGGGGCGAACGTCTCCGCCATAGCTCGAAGCCGGTTGCCGCCGCCGCTAGAGCGGCGTCCATGTCGTCCTGAGTTGCCACGGGCAGGTTGCCAAGAACGGCCTCGGTCGCGGGATTGAAGACCGGTATTGACTCACGATCGCCTCGCTCATGCCATTCGCCGCCGATCAGCAAGCGCAGATCGGGATAGGATTGAACCGCTGAAACGGTCCTCTGAGGGTTGTTGGTCATGCTGCCTCGTGCTGTATGGCCATTCCGCAAATAAGCTGGATAAGACCGAGCGGATCAGTCGGTGCGGTATCACCCCGCCAGGCGACATGCTGGTCGGGCCGCGAGAGGACCAAGGCCTTGTCGTAGACGCCAGCAGCGTCCTCCGCCGTGACATCGAGCAACCGGACAGGAACAGCGATCGCGTCCGCTGCGGCCAAGAATGTGGTCACGTCAATCGAAGGATCAAAGCGAAGCAGCGTGTAATCGGGACCCATCGCGTCGTAGAGCGAGCGGCCATCGTCGAGCCAGACGTGAGGGGTCCGGCAGCCCGGAACCGTGGACGGTGTGAAGTCGGCCATGCCGTAGGCAGGTGGTTTTTCTCCGTCATAGGCGATGATGGGGGATTGGTCATAAAAATAGCCAAAGTTCAGCCCGCCGCAGCAATATTGCTGAACGTTGAGGTCATAGGCGAGTTTGCCAAGCGCGGCTCTTGCTCGCTGGCCCTCGGCGTCGTCATCATCGATGTTGTCAGGAACGTCGCCGCGTTGCTTCGACAACGCCAGCGCATGGTTCATCGCAAAATGCGACACCTGCTCGGTGATGGGCAGCCGCTCTTTCTCATGGGCGTCGACAATGGATGCCGGCGCCCAGCCGTTCAGGTGAGCGGCGAGCAGCCAGGCGAGGTTTGCAGCGTCGGCGATGCCGGCATTCATGCCGTACCCGGCCATCGGCACCCATAGATGGGCCGCGTCGCCGCAGATAAAGACGCGCCTGTCGCGGAACTTGTCGGCTACCAGGCGCCGACCGATCCAGTCTTCCTTGCTAAGAATTTCGTAAGCGAAATCAGGACCGACGCCGAGGATGGTTCGCAACGCCCAGTCGCGGTCGATGGCTTCAAAGTCTTCCTCGCCCGGCCTGAGATAGTTGTGAACCAGCCACTTCTCCTTGCCGTCGATCGCATAGACATTGCCGGAACGCTGCGGGTTGAGGGAGAATGTCGCCCAAGCGGGCTTCAGGTTGCTGAGCGACAGCAGCGACGGCGCTCTGATATAAGTGGACTGGACGCGCTGCACGACCGCCGTACCGGAAAGCTTGGCGCCAATCGCCTTACGCACGCCGGAACGCGAGCCATCGCAGCCAACCATATAGCGAGCGCGAATGGAGATGGTCTCGCCCGTATCGAGCAGCCGCCCCGTTGCCTGAACGCCATCGTCATCCTGGGTGAAATCATTGATCTGGACACGGTTGAGCAAGGAGAGATTCGGCATCGCCGCGGCATGGGCGAACAGCACCGGTTCGATATAGATTTGGTTGATCCGGTGCGGCGGCTCCGGCGTCGGCCACCATGTGTCAGGGCCGCCGGTCGCCGTATAGCGGTCCTTCCGGCACGGAATTTCGATGCGCGACAATTCCTTGCCGGTGAAGCTCACTCGGTAGGAAATGTCGTTGGAATAGTCGGCCGGCAAGCCGGTTTGCCGCAGCTTTCCGGCAACGCCCAAGCGGCGGAAAATCTCCATCGAACGAGCTGCTATGTGATTGCATTTGACACTCGGCGGCTCCCCCTCATGCCGCATTTCCACCAACAGCGTCTCCACCCCGCGCGACGCGAGATCCATGCCGAGGGTGAGGCCGACCGGGCCGCCGCCGACGACAAGCACCTGTGTTTCTATCGTTCGTGTCATTGCGAATGAATACCTATGGGATTGAAGTGATCAGGCGATCTTCGCCGCCAGACGCTGGCTGCGGCGCTGCAGCATCAGGATCACAGCCATTAAAGCGACCGAAATCAGGATCATCAGCGAGGCAGCCGCCGTGATCGTAAGGCGAAAGCCGTCGACACTGGCGGTGAGCATCTGGCGCGGCAGGGTGCGCTGTTCGGGTCCGGCCATGAACAGCGCGATGACGACGTCATCGAACGAAGCGGAAAATGCAAACAGTGCGCCGCTGACCACGCCCGGAAGAATGAGTGGCAAGGTGATCCTGCGGAAGATGAGCAGGGGCGGCGCGCCGAGGCTGGCACCGGCACGCAGATAATCCGGATTGAATCCAGAAAGACTGGCCGAGACCGTCACGATGACGAAGGGCACCGCGATCGCCGTATGCGCCAGAATGAGGCCGATGTAGGTGTTGTTGAGCAGGAACGGTGCCGACGCGTAGTAGACAGAAACGCCGGTGATGATGACCGGCACCATCATGGGCGAGATCAGCAGTCCGACCAGCAGGCTCTTGCCGCGGAATGTCGCTTTCCACAGGCCGAAGGCCGCTGGCACGCCCAGAGCCATGGCAAGCGCCGTCGCACACGCGCCGACCAGCAATGAGTTGAAAAGAGAGCGTATCCAGAAGGGTGAGGTGAACAGATCCTGATACCAGCGCAAGCTCAACCCATCGAGGGGGAAGCGAAAGAAGCTGCCGGAGTTGAAGGACAGCGGCAGGAAAATCAGGATCGGGGCGACAAGAAATATGCAGGCGAGCGTGGCTACGACAGGAACTCCCCATCGGCAGGCAATCTGCAGTGGCGTGGCCCGGATGCCGTGTGCCATGGTCAGACCACCCCGACTGTTTTGCCGCCAGCAATCGAGCGATAGACGCTGGACAGCAGCACGATTGCTACAAGGAGTATCAGCGAGAGAGCTGCAGCCAGCCCCCAATTGGAACTCTTCGTCACGTAAAAGGCGATGATCGGCGCGATCGTCTGGTCGTTCGGATTGCCGAGCAGCACCGGCGTAATATAGGCGCCGAGAGCCTGGATGAAGACGAGAAGGCAGCCGGACACCACGCCAGGCATAACCAGGGGCAGGTAGACGCGGCGAAACACCGTGAACGGCTTGGCACCCAGCGAGGATGCCGCCCTCAGATAGCCGTCGGGGAACGCTTTCATGACGCTGAAGATGGCAAGGACCATGAACGGCAGCAGAATGTGCGTCATTCCGACATAGACTGCCATACGGTTAAACATGAGGTCGAACGGCGCGCCACCTGCACCGAGCCCCGCAAGCACGGCGTTGACGATGCCCTCGCGTTGCAGGAGGACGGTCCAGGACAGGGTTCGCACGAGTATGGATGTCCACAGCGGCAGGAGAATAAAGATCATCAGAAATCCGGCCCGCCGTGGCGGTGAGCTGGCTATGAAATAGGCGAGCGGGAAGCCGACGATCAGGCAGATGAGTGTCACCCAGGCGGCCATGACCACCGTACGGACAAGCATGCCGGCGAAAAGCGCCTTGTCAGGCGCCACCTTGGCGATAGCGCCCTGATCGGTGCGCTTCAAGTCGAGCGCGGCAAGTAGGTTGGCGTCCGTCAGCGGACCGCCGGCGCGCTTGATTGCCGCCCACGTCGCGATCTGGCCCCACCGCGCGTCGATGGCGACGAAGTCCGGCCCCGTCAGCGTAGCGGGCTCGGCCGACACGGCGGTGACCGTCTTGAACAGAAGTGACCGGAAACCCGGCAGATCCGAATTGATGCGGACGGCTGCCTTGGCCAGTGTTTCCGGAGCGGTGGTTTTTAGGTCGTGCTGCAAGCCGGCGAATGCTGGGCTGTCCGGCAGCGAACTTCCGTCGAACTCGCCAAGAGCGGCAATCGTGCGCGGAAGTGCCTGCCGGGCCAGCGGATCCGAAACGCTCTGCCACAGCGTCGCCGCTATCGGCACGAAGAACGTGACGAGCAGGAAAAGGAACAGCGGCGCGACCAGGATAAGGGCCTGCGCGTTCCCGAGCCGCCTGAGAGGGGCCGCTATCTTTGCGAGGTTGGTAAACATGAAACCGAACATGCACACAGTATGGGCACCCTGTGGAGGCGCCCATACTGTGTCATTCTATCATTGGCCGATGAGGGTCGTCATGCGCTGGTTCAGCGCATCGTAATTGTCCAGCCAGAAGCTTGCATTGGACTGGATCGCCGTCTTGATGTTGTCAGGATTGGCCGACAACAACGGCAGCACTTCCGGCTTGACCAAGGGCAGAGCATCGGTGTTCGGAACCGAGATCCCCATCTTGGATGCCAGTTGCGCCTGTCTCTCCGCTTCGGTCGCGAAATTCAGGAAGCTATAGGCCGTATCGAGATTCTTCGCCCCCTTCGGGATCGCCCAGTAGTCGATGTGGCGGATCGAATTGTTGTTGACGACCTTGTTCTTAAGCCCTTCGCCGAGATTGGTGGCGTTGATACCGCTGTCGTAGGTGGCAATGAACACCGCCTCGCCGCTTGCCAGAAACTGCCGCGACTGTCCCGGATTGGTCCACCAGATGATGTTGGGCATCAGTTCCTTGACCTTGGCGAAGGCGCGATCTTGGCCTTCCGGCGTGGCGAGCGTCTTGTAGACGTCGGCCGGCGCAACTCCATCGGCAAGCAGCGCTGCCTCCAGCGTATCGCGTGGGTCGCGATAGAGAGATCTCTTGCCAGGCCATTTTTTGACGTTCCAGAAGTCGGCCCAATTTTGAGGTGCTTCTGAGGTCTTGGCGGGATCGTAGGCGATCGACATGTTGTAGAGGACCTCACCAAGGCCGCAATCGAGCTTGGCATCCGGGATCAGCTTGGCGGCTTCCTTGATCTTGCTATAGTCGATTTTTTCGAAGAGCCCTTCCTGGCATCCTTGGATCACCTCGACATCTTCCGCGGCAACAACGTCCCACGTGTTGTTGCCCCCTTCGATGCGGGTGCGGATGACGCCGATGCCATAGTCACGGCTGTCTTCCACCAGCTTCACGCCAGTGGCCGCGAAGGGGCTGAAATAGAGCTCCCGGACCATGTCCTGAACGAGACCGCCGAAGTTGGCGACGGTGATCTGCTTTTCTTGAGCACTGACACTTAGGGCGGTGGCTGTGACCAGAGCGGCGCCGAGACACAGTGCCTTGATGTGAGATTTGAACATTTTTTAGTCCTCCGTTTTGTTGAGTATTCCCCGGTTTTATGTTCAGGCAACCAACACGTTGAGGACGGCCTGACGTCCCTCCTGCTCTACGGCATGCAGGGCACGGCGAAGCGCTGCCGGCAGGTCTTTCGCCTGCTCGACCCGCTCGCCGTAGCCGCCGGATGCTTCGACGATCTTTTCATATTCGGGACTTGGCTCGAGATACGTGAAGACCGCATTTCTGTTCAATCTGGTTTCGCTGTCCGGGTAGACGGAAAGCGTGGCGCGCCGAACTGCTGCCCACATGCTGTTGTTCATTATGATGGTCAGCGTCGGCAATTGATTTGCCCGGGAAACGAAATGGGCAGGGGTCGGGTTGCCAAACATGTAGGCGCCGTCGCCAACCAGGCTGATGACGCGTCTTTCCGGCGCGGTCAGTTTTATTCCGAGAGCCGCGCCGAGTGCCCAGCCAAGACCGCCGGAGCTTGGCGCGCCAAAATAGCCCCCACCGCCATCGAGTGCGAGAAGCTCAGTCGGGAATGCCGTCTCGGCGAGAATGGTGTCGCCTTCCCCCGACACGTCGGCCAGGCAACGTGCCACTTGAGCATAGCTTGGCAGTTCGACGTCGGCTACGGCTCGTTCTCTCAGGGTCCTGAACGCAGTCCGCTTGGTATCGAGCCAGGCAATCCTTTCCTCGACCACATCTGCCTCGGCGTGGCTTGCGGCCTGGATCAAACGCATGGCTGTGGCGACATCGCCATCGATCGCCAGGTCGGCCTGAAATCCACGCACGGGATACCGCGAGAAGTTCGGATCGAAGGCCAGGTGGATCACGCGCGTCCTGGCACCAGGACTGTGATGCAGGGGAATCCACGGCACGTCGCAGGACGCAACGATGATCAGGTCGGCTTCCTCAACCAAGGGCCCGGGTTCGAAACCAACGAAGCTTGCATTATCAATATCAAGCGGCATGAAGCGCGGGCGGTGCGCCGCCACCGCAATCGAGTGGGCTCCGGCAAAGGCCGCCAATGCTTGGCGTTCGCGCGCCTCACGACCAAGCGCGCCGGTCACGATGAGTGGACGCCTCGCTTCAGCCAGCCATTTTGCAGCAATGTTGATGGCGTTCTCGTCAGGAGCGGGCGGCGCCACCTGTGGTGAAGTCCGTGCCGGTTCAACAGACACGGGTTCGCCAAAGGTCTCGCGCGGCAAGGTGAGATAGACCGGACCACGTGGATGGGCCGTGGCAATGCTTATCGCCCGGTCGACGACAAGGTCGGTTTGATCTGCCCGACGTAGCTCATAGTCCCATTTGACGACCTCGCGAACCATGGCGCCCTGGTCGAACATCTCCTGAGCCCAGTGGATGAAAGCGTTGCGCGATGCCAGGGAACCCGTTTCGGTGATCGGGTTGCGGCCGGCACAAAGGATGAGCGGCACCTGTTCGCGAGAGGCGTTGATGAGCCCGCAGATTGCGTTAGCCGTCCCGACATTGACGTGCACCATGACCGCTTGCGGATTGCCAGTGGCAAGATAGGCGCCGTGCGCCATGGCCACCGCAAGATTTTCGTGCGGCACGGTGATCGGTCGAGGAAGGGCGGATGGCTGGGGATGCGTCGCATAGGCCTCGATGATCGCGGCAAAATCCGTTCCTGCATTGCCGAACAGGTAGTCGACTCCACGCCGCTTCAATGCTTCGAGAAAGGCCGTGGCTGCAGTCGTCGCTTTCACCGGTTGCGTGGCGACGATCATACGACGGCTCCGACAGCGCGGGCAGAACGGCGAATGAGCGTCGCCTTGATATCCGTGAACTTGTCGAAGGCGTGCAGCGAGCGATCGCGACCGAAGCCGGACTCCTTGAAGCCACCGAACGGCATTTCGATGTTCACGCCTCCGGCGGCGTTGACGAAGACGCTGCCGGCATGCAGGCGCTCGCTGGCGTGGAGTGCCTTGTCTATGTCACGTGTCCAGACAGCGGCACCAAGGCCGTAGCGTGTGCCATTGGCGATCGCGATGGCTTCATCGAGCGACGTGAAAGACATTACGGCGAGCACCGGCCCGAACACTTCCTCCTGCGCCAGCTTCGAGGCGGGTTCGACACCGACGGCAATCGTCGGTCCAATAAAGCAGCCCTCGGAAGGCCGTTGCGCCTTGCGTCCATCAAGCATCAGGCTCACGCCCTCCTGTCCCTCGGCAACAGCGATTGCCCGGGTAATGCCATCGAGCTGCCGAGCGTTGACCACCGGGCCGAGATCATTGCCTAGATGAAGCGGGGATCCGGTCTTCAGCGTTGCGGCGATTTCCGTGATGCGCTTGACGAAGTCATCGTGAATGGCGGCATCA
Organism: Mesorhizobium sp. M8A.F.Ca.ET.218.01.1.1; assembly: GCF_004791165.1. Lineage (GTDB taxonomy): Bacteria > Pseudomonadota > Alphaproteobacteria > Rhizobiales > Rhizobiaceae > Mesorhizobium. Next base: position 159,536 of record NZ_SRUZ01000009.1, read on the forward strand.
ACCAGGAGGCGGGACGGTGCATTGCAGATTTGTCCCTGGTTGCGAAAGATAGCGCGAGCGGCGGTCTGGGCGGCCTCTTCCAGATCCGGTGCGTCGGCCAGCACGATGTTGGCGGTCTTGCCGCCACATTCGAGACTGACCCGCTTGAGATTGCTTTCGCCTGCGTAGCGTAGAATCCGTCCGCCCACCCGGCCCGACCCGGTGAAAGCGATCGCGTCGACGTCGGGATGGAGTGCAAGCGCGCGACCTGCTTTGTCGCCGCGCCCGGTCACTACATTGAAAACGCCGTCCGGTACCCCTGCTTCACTGGCAAGTTCGGCGAGCCGGATGATCGCCAGCGAGGCGTCTTCGGCTGGTTTCAGGACTACGGAATTGCCACTGGCCAGCGCCGGACCCAACTTCCAGGCTGCGATCATCAACGGGAAGTTCCATGGAACGATGACGCCGACGACTCCGAGCGCGATCTTGGCGACGAGCCCGGTCTCGCGATCCGAGATCGGCAGCATCTCATCGCTGAGCTTGTCGAGCGCCTCGGCATACCAGCGGATGGTGCCGGCAGCTTCGCCGGCATCCATATGGATGGCCATCCCGACCGGCATGCCCATGTCTCTGGATTGCAGAACACCCAGTTCGAATTGATGCTGGGCGATCAGATCGGCGAACCCCAGGAGGATTTTCTTGCGTTCGCGCCGACCGAGCCCGACCCAGCGCCGGCCCGCGAAGGCCCGCCGCGCCGACTCAACCGCGACATCGATATCGGCCGCGTCGCCTTCGGGAAAATCGGTAAGTCTCAGTCCGTCGATTGGCGAAATGCTGTCCATGCGCTGGCCGCTAATGGCCTCACAGGACTTTCCGTCCACGAATGACATGGCCGGCGAAAGGGACTTGGCGGCTTCCGCATTGATGCGTTGTTGAAAATCGGGGTTCGTGTTCATCAAGCGGCTTTCTGGACCCGCTCTACGGCGGCAACTGCCTGACCGATCGTCTCGACGATAGTCGTGACCTGCTCGGCGTTGATCGTCAGTGGCGGCGACAGGATAACCTTGCTGGCCATGACCCGAACGATGACGCCCTTGGTGAGGCAGGTCTCGGCAAAAACCCTCATCTCTGGATCAGCAGGCCCGAAAGACTTCTTGGTATCCTTGTCGCGCGCCAGTTCCACGCCCACCATCAACCCGCGGCCGCGCACATCACCGATGATCGTCGACTGCTCTGCAACGGCCTTGAGCCCGTCCATGAGCTCAACTCCCCGCGCGGCTGCGTTTTCAGAAAGCTTTTCACGCACCACGATGTCCAGCACCGCGGTCGCCGTCGCACAGGCCAGCGCGTGGCCAGAATAGGTATAGCCATGCATGATCGGTGCGGGATTGGCCGGGTTATCCCACGCCGCCGCGACTTTGGCGCTGACCATTGTTGCGCCCAGGGGAATGTAGCCTGCCGTGATGCCCTTGGCGAAACACATGATGTCGGGCTTTACGCCCCAGAGCCGACATCCGAACATCTCGCCAGTGCGACCGAAGCCGGTGACGATCTCGTCGGCGATCAAAAGCACACCATGACGATCGCAGATATCGCGCAGCAACGGCCAGTAGTTCTCTGGGGGGACAATTACGCCCCCGGCACCTTGGATCGGTTCGGCGATCACGGCCGCCACGGTATGGGCGCCCTGATAGACGATTTCACGCTCCAACTGCTCTGCACAGATCCGTCCCAGTTCCTGCGGGTCGGTCGTCCACTGGTTGCGGTACAGGAATGGACTGTCGACCTGAAAGAAACCAGGCATCAGCGGCTCGAAAGCCTGCCGGAACGGCGGATTGCCGCCGGCCGACAATCCGCCGAAATGGACGCCGTGATAGCCGTATTTCAACGAGAAGAACTTCGTGCGTTCCGGCTGCCCGGTCAGCTTATGATATTGGCGCGCGAGCTTGAGCGCGGTCTCGACTGCGTCCGAGCCGCCGGATGAAAATAACACCTTGGCCATTTGCTCGGCCGCGAGCATTTCACTCAGACGCGTCGACAGTTCGATCTGCGGCGGGTTCGAGGTCTTGCCGAAGGTTGTGTAGTAGGCGATGCGGTCGAGTTGCTCGACGATTGCGTGTTTCACTTCCTCACGCCCATGGCCGATGTTGACGTTCCAGAGACCGCCGACCGCATCGAGATAGGACCGTCCGTCGATGTCCTCGACGAACACGCCCTTGCCCTTGCTGATGATTAACGGCGCCGACCTGGCCGTCTCCTGAGGCGAAATCATCGGATGCAGAATGTGCCGCGCGTTGTTGGCCTTGATGAAGGCAGCATAGTTTTTGAAATCCGGGCTCATCGCATTCTGTCTCGTTTCAAATAAATCAACACCGGTGTCGATATCGATACGCTATGGTCAAAAGCAGTTCGTGTCAACAAAGCTGGCGGGGGATCGAGCCCACTTTGTCGGGCGCGTTGCCACGGGCTCGGCTTAGGGGCTGCGCTGTTATCTGGCGAAATCCCAAACCGTCATGCGAACGGCGTTCGTGCCGGCTGAACGCCTGAAGTTTTCCCTAAACAATTGCATGATTTACATTCTGCGCGCGAGACGTCATTGATAATAAGTCAACGCTGTATCAACAGGAGTTCACACCATCACCGGCGTAGTGCGCCAACGCATCGGCGGCCGCGAGCATTCTCTCGCGAAATCAACGCCAGGAGTGCCGCACCAGCAAAGCTGGTTCGGGTGGTTCGAGCGACAGAACTAAAATCGGAGGAACTCTTTGGGATATCTCAATCCACCGCCACTTGAGACTTGCTACACGCGACTGCAAGACAAGGTCATTTTCATAACGGGCGCTTCGAGCGGCATTGGCGCAGCAGCGGCTGAGCTCTTCGCTCGGGAAGGCGCCAAAGTCGTAGCAGCGGCCCGACGTACCGAACGTGTTGAAGACGCTATGTCCAAATTGCGTGCCGAGGGGTTGCAGGCTGCCGCGGTCGCCTGTGACGTATGTAATGAAGTGTCCGTGGAGAACGCCGTACGCTTCGCATCAGAACATTTCGGTCGTCTGGATGGCGCTTTCAACTGTGCAGGAGTGAGCGGCGCGCGGCTGCCAATTCATATGGCACAAGTGGAGGAATTCGATCGGGTCATGCAAACCAACCTGCGTGGCGTATTCCTTTGCTTGAAACACGAGGCCGCAACTATGCTTCAATCGGGAGGTGGGTCGATCGTCAATGCCTCGTCCATTGCTGGCATGATCAGCGCCGCCGGCAACAGCATCTACGCTACCAGCAAGTGGGGCTTGACCGCGCTAACGCGTTGCGCCGCGCTTGACTATGCCCGTGATGGAATTCGCGTCAACGCCATCGCACCTGGCCCGACGCGGTCGGAAATGTTCGATGCTTGGAAGCCATCTGAAGAGGACCGCGAGCAACTCGCAGAGGCATTCCCGATGAATTATGTAGCGCACCCTCAGGACATGGCTCGCGCAGCGCTATTCCTGTTGTCGGATGAATCGCGCTGGACGACGGGCGCTATTTTACCTTGCGAAGGCGGTAGAAGCGCTGTCTAGAAAGCCTTGACTAGGACGTCTGCACCGCGTTCGCCGCCAACACCTCCATTCCGACTGGAATTTTGCGACCAATTCTCCGGGCCGTTTCAGTTAACACTGATCGGTGCTTGAGCAGTTCCACTGTCGAGAGCCGGCTGGCCGGTGCAACTATGCTAAGCGTGGCAACCAGCGAACCATCCCCATCGCGAATAGGAACCGCAATTCCCCGCACGCCTTTCTGGTAACTTTGGTCGGCAACTGACAGCTGCTCTTGCCGTACCTTGGCCAGCTTCTCCGAAAAATCGTTGATGTCTGGCGCGGGAAATGCCGGATATGCGCGGGCTGCCTCCTCGACCACGCTCGCCGAATCTTGCGCCGACATCTCCGCGAGACTGATGAGCCCTGTAGCCGTGACGTGGACCGGTGATCGCTCACCCAAAGTGAAACGAACAGTCAGCGGGTGTGACGCTTCGTTATAGTGTACGCAAACCATATCGCGGCCATCTCGTACATGTAGGCCAACGCTTTCACCAACCTCTTCGCGAAGGCTGCGCATCTCGCCTGCGGCGAGCTCAACAAAGCCAAGCGCCTGAAGACGCGAAGCCGCCAAATCCAAAATCGCCAACCCTAGGCGGTACCTCTTGGTCGCCAAATTCTGCTCAATAATGCCTTCTTCGCACAGCGATCGCAGGAGTCGATGTATTGTTGCCTTGTCGAGCACCAGCCGGCGGGCGAGTTCGCTGACCCCGAGTTCGGGATGCTGAACACTAAATTCTCGAAGCAATCGGATCGTAAGCTTTGCCGTTTTCATAGCGCCCTGACTTAAATGCTCCTCGTGACTAGTCCCCTCGCAACCTCTCGGTCAAGTAGCTGCAATGGTGCGATGGGACCAGGAGCGCGCGGTTGGAAAGAGCAGGCTTTGAAAAAGGCACGGTGCGGACGGAGCCGCACAAACCAATATGACCGCGATGCGAACCAACCTGTCGTTTCTATTCATGATCCAAATACCAAGTTGCCGTTTCGGCCGCTTTCTTTGACATTCTGGCTCCGGTCTCACGCGCCGCATCGCTGTCGGCTCGACTTTGCATCCACCCTATCATTGCAAAAGCGCGTAAGGCGGTGAACAATGGCAGTGCCTTGATGTCACGCGCTGTCAACGTCCTTTCGGAGGCATACCCCTCCAGCAATGCGCATTCGATGACGTCAAAGAGCGGATCCTCTCGATTCTGATAGAGGCTCACCGCAACGTCGTACATACGCCATCCGAAGCCGCAATCATCGAAATCGATGACTTGGGCCGAGTGGTCCTCGCTCATCAAAATATTTTCGCGCACAAGGTCTGCATGTATCAATCCGAAAGTCCTGGCGCTTTTCTCGAAACCCACTAAAGCACCCATCGCCTTTTCCCGAGATTTCGATACGAGGTCACGCAAGGCATGATCGAGCAGAGGCGAGTTGGTAAAAGGCCCCCACAATGGATTTTCGGAGAAGAAAGCTCCGAAGTCCCATGCGTGCCTTTCAAAATCACAGGGAAGAGGCCACGCCTCAGTCAGATTGTGCATCCGCGCGATCGTGCGTCCCAAGGCTGAGAAAGAACGCTTCGCTTCGTCACCTGACATGTTTAGCGGGACGCCACTCTGGCCAAGCGGCCGCCCCTCCACCCAGGACATGCAGTCAACTTGCCGCGACTGAGAGGAAGCCTCCGTCCGAGCATGCACGAACAACTCACCCGACAAAGCTGCAATCGGCCGGGGCGTCGGGATGCCACTGGCTTGCAGGTAGTTCATCCACTGCAACTCCGATCGCAACGCGGCGTCGGAATGGTAGCCAAACCGGTGGATACGCAATGCCGCAGGCAGGCCACTTGGCATGACGACACGAAAAACGACGTTCTCCCGGTATTTGAGCAATACTGGATCGCAGTCTTCGACCCCCCAGGCTATCAGCGCCTGACGAGCCAGATTCTTCATCGCGACGGCTTCATCGGCGTTGTTCTGATGCCCGGTCATCAGAGCGCCTCGCAGGCAAGGTCGGCAAGAACCTCATCAAGGATACCAACGAGGAATGTCGCATTCTCAATGCCAAAAGGCATTGGTGGTCTTATTTTTAGAACGTTGCCGTGAATGCCGGTCTTGCCTATCAGAACGCCACGTTCGCGCATTTCATCGACGACGGCGGTCGCCAAGTCAGGCGCTGGGTCGCGGATAGCGCGGTTACGGACCAGTTCCAGCCCGAAAAACAGCCCCGTACCTCGGATATCACCGACGCACTTATGACTCTCGGTCAAGGGGCGCATCAGTGCCAGCGACGCTTCACCTACTCGCTGTGCGTTGTCGATGAGGTTCTCGCCCTCTAGCACGTCCAGCACCGCGTTGGCTGCCGCACACGACACTGGATTGCCGCCGAAAGTGTTGAAGTAGCGGAAGGCCTCGCGAAACGATGCCAAAATCGCTTCTGATGTCGCGACGCCGGCAACGGGGTGGCCATTACCCATCGGCTTGCCCATGGTTACGATATCGGGCAGGAAGCCGACGCGCTGGTGGCCCCAGAAATGCGTGCCTGTGCGACCAAATCCAGGTTGCACCTCGTCGGCGATCACCAGTCCACCAGCCAAGCGCACGGCTTCGATGGCGCCATCGAAGAAGCCGTTGACCAAACTTGGAAATCCCTCATTGGCCAGCATCGGACACACGATCAAGGCCGACATGCCTATTCCAGCGGCCTGCAGCGACCCGATAGCTTCGCGGACGTCGGCAGCGAACCGCTCACCTTCCTGCCCATCCCCTGGCCTAAGGCTATCCGGTGCCGGTACGAGCCGAATATGTTGAGCTTGGCCGCCGATCGGCGGCATGCGCGTGCTTAGCTGTGAGACCGCGGCGGTGTTTCCATGATACGTCGCGTCCGTAGCGATAACGCCCAGGCGCCCGGTAACAGCTTGCGCCATTCGTAGCGCGATATCATTCGCCTCGCTGCCGGTACACACAAGAACCGCTGTCGAAATCGGCGGAGCGAACGTCGCTGTCAAACGTTCGACATAGTCGAGAATGGTCGTGTGCAGATAGCGAGTGTGGGTGTTGAGCAGCGACGCCTGTCGATGCATCGCCTCTACGACATGCGGATGACAATGGCCGACATGGGCCACATTGTTATAAGCGTCAAGATAGCGCCTGCCGTCCGAGTCGAAAAGCCAAACACCCTCCCCACGCACGAGGTGGATCGGATTGGCGTAAAAGAGCTGAGACTTGGCCCCCAAAAGTTTGGCGCGTCGCGCCACCAGATCGGATTGCTGGGCCATGTTCTTATCTGTCAACGGTTGTATGCAGTTTGGGCGCTGCCGAGCCGAAGCGCCCTTGCCAATTGGCAGCGACTTCTTGATTGTACAAATGGCGCGGAGGGTTACCGGCCAGCAAGTCGTGCAGATTGTCGATCAAGGACTCCGTAAGTGCGCGCATCAGTTCAACGGTGTGACCCGCATTATGCGGCGTGAGGATTGCGTTGGCACAATGACGCAGCCGGCTTTCGGCTGGCAGGGGTTCGATTGCGAAGACGTCAACTGCCGCCCCGCCGAGGCGACCTGCCTGTAGCGCGTCTGCCAGCGCATCTTCGTCGATCAACGCGCCTCGTGACGTGTTGACGATCACGGCGCCTGGTTTCATCAGAGCAAGTTCATCTCTCCCAATCAAGCTACGACTGGCACCGGTCAACGTCATGTGGAGCGATACGACATCGCTCTCACGAAGGAGATTTGTTAGAGGCACTGCGGTCGCGTCCAGGTCTGCATCCGTCACTGCGGGGTCGGCGACAAGGATTCTCACCTGCCACGGCGCCAAAAGCTCAGCCACCGCTCGACCGATGCGGCCAAATCCGACCAGCCCTACTGTCTTTCCTCGTAGCATACGGCCAAGCACCAACGGCTCGCGCCAACTTCCATTCATCAACACCGTTTGCTTTTCTGCAACACGGTGCATCAAGCTCGCAATGAGCATCACCGTTGCTTCCGCCATGCTGTAGACACTCTCAGCCGGTGCTCCATGGCCGACCGCTATGCCGGCGAGCGTTGCCGTCTTGACGTCGAGTGGATCGACGCCGATCGTCGGAAAAACAATGCTTCTTAACCTCCCTGCCTTCTTCATCAAGGCGACCGGGAAACGACCCCGCGGCGTCAGCACCAGAATGTCGATGCGGGTGGTGAGGTCTCCCCACTCTTCCGGTGGCAATCGTGGTGAAACCACTTCGTGGCCGGCGGATTTCACCATCGCTCGAGCATGATCGAGTGCATCGCGCAGAATCGCGCTCTCCGGCACTGCGACCACAAATCGCGACGGTTCTATCTTACTCGAACGTGGCATCTGGGGGTTCACATACGTGTCCGTTCGCCAGTCGGATCGTAGAATGGAGCCAATTGAGCCACGGCAGGAAATTTCGCACCTGCCACCTCGATCTCGAAGCTTCCCTGTTTCAGCCAATCAGCAGAAGCACCGCCGGGGGCGAATACGTAACCCATGCCGAGCGATCGGTCGATGCGAAAGCCCCAGCCACCAGAGGTGATGGTGCCCACCCGATCGCCGTTGCGCCAGATGATCTCGTTGCCGATCAGGATCGGTGCGTCGTCGCCTTCCAAGGCGAACTGAACGAGCCGAGATTCTGGGGGGCGCCCCCGCTGCGCCTCGACCCTTTCCCGGCCGATAAAGTCGCCCACCTTGTGCCAGCCCACCGCGAAGCCGAGACCGGCCTCAACCGGTGTTTCGTCGGCAGTGATGTCCAAGCCCATCAGGCGATATCCGCGCTCCAGGCGACACGCCGCTACCGCATAGAGTCCAGCATAGCGCAATCCGAAGCCGGCACCTGCTCCAACGATCAGGTCGTGGAGATAGCCACACATCTCGGTAGGCACCAGGATTTCATACCCGAGTTCACCTACAAAGGTCACGCGAGAAGCGCGAACTGTTACATGTCCCAGGTTGATTTCGTCGGAATACCCAAAATTGAGGGCATCGTTCGAAAGGTCAGAATCGCTCAGACTCTGTAGCAACTGCCGGCTCTTGGGGCCCATTATAGCCAAGAGACCAAAAGAACTTGTGACATCCTGAACGACAGTCGCCGCGCCTTTCGGCAATTTAGCATCCAACCACGCGAGATCGATCCTCTGATCGGCGAAACCAGAAATGACCAGGAAGCGATCCTCGGCCAATCTTGTGACCGTGAGATCCGCCTCGAACCCACCCTTCTCGTTCAACCAAGCTGTGTAAACCACTTTTCCGACCGGTGCGTCGATTTCGTTTGCGCAGAGCCTGTTGAGATCGCGGAGTGCATCCGGACCGGAGATGACGAATTTGGCATAGGCCGATTGGTCAATCAGCGCGACATTGTCGCGGACAGCCAGGCTTTCTTCGCGCGCAAACGGATACCAATCCTGCCGCCCCAATCTGTATCGGAACTCGCTGGAATCCTTGGGTGCGTACCAAAGCGGAATTTCCCAGCCGACGCGCTCACCAAAGTGCGCACCAGCCGCTTTCAGTTCATGGTGCAGTGGCATCCGACGCACATCGCGAGCGCTCTTCATTTGCTTGCCGGGCCAAGGCATGTTTGACCAGATGCCAATCGACTCGGTCACTCGTTCGGCCATAAAGTGGCGATTGGCTTGGAATGGCATTGTGCGGGTAAGGGCGAACGCATGCATATCGACCGGGCTGTTGCCTGAGGCAACCCATTCCGCCACGACTTTGCCCATGCCGCCTGATGACATAATGCCGCTGGAATTGAAGCCAGCTGATACAAATAATCCGCTGACCTCGGGGGCCGGCCCTATGAGATAGCGGCCGTCTGCGGTAAAACTCTCCGGCCCGACGAAAAGGGTCTGCACACCAGCGCTTTCTAGACGCGGCACGCGCTTTGTTGCCATGGCAAGTTCGTTTTCGTAGTGCTCGTAGTTCCCCGGCAGACTATCGAACTCGAATTCCTCCGGAATGCCGTGCGTGGCCCATGCCTTGCCACGCTCCTCGAAAATTCCGACAAGCAACTTGCCTGCGTCCTCCTTGTAGTAAGATCGTTCTTCCGAAATCACCAGAATGGGCGTTTTTGAGTCGAGCTGGGCGATCGGTTCCGTAACCATATAGAAGTGTTCGGCCGCGTGAAGCGGCACAGCCACGCCGACCTTGCGCGCCAGTTCCCTAGTCCACATGCCGCAGGCCAGAACAACCGTGTTCGCCTCGATCTGCCCGTCTTCAGTCTCGACGCCGACGATCCTATCGCCGCGTTTGAGGAGTCTAGTGACATTTGTATCCTCGAAGATGCTGACGCCACCTTGGCGAGCGCCCTTGGCCAGGGCCATGGTATAGTCCACAGGATTGACCTGACCATTTTCGGGAATATGAAGCGCCCCTAGGATGCCATCAATGTTCAGAAGCGGCCACGCCTCTTGAAGTTCTTCTGGCGTCACCATGGGGGCCAGAACGCCAATATATTGGGCATAGGAAGAGGAGCGCCTCAGGAGTTCCAGCCGATTTTCGTCGAGGGCGATCATAAAGCCGCCATTCTGCTTGAATCCTGTGGACTGCCCGGTTTCTTCTTCGAGGCGGCGCAGAAGATCTATCGAATATTTCGCTAAATCAGCCATTGATCGCGACGGCCTCAGTCGACCGACAATGCCGGCCGCGTGCCACGTCGTTCCGGATGTCAGTTTCTTGCGCTCCAGCAAGACGACGTCACGTTTTCCGAACTTCGGCAGATGGTAGGCAATCGAGGTTCCGACGATTCCACCCCCGACAATTACGACATCGGCGCGTGCGGGAATTTGCTTGGACACTGACTTTCTCCCCTCAAAAAGCGGCTTCCAAGCCGATCTGGATAAGCTCGAACAAGATGGAAAAGTGATCGCCTTCAGGCATCAGCCCTCCGCGTTTGTCTTGCCGCCTATCGGTCCATACGCGACGCTTGTTCGATACGATCGTGAATCGTTGATTATATCGCAACGCCGTTTCATTACTATTTCCGGCGCAAACGCGAGTGTCAATGCCCGTCCAGCAGTGAAGGAGTCGATTGAAGGCTGGACCGTCGTGCAAAGCCGTTGACCCAGAGCGCCTCTGCACGGCCTCGGTTATCAGGCTCGTCAGCCTGCGGCCGGCGGTGACGTCCGATAGAACTCGGCGCAAGCGAAGTCAGACCAGCAATGCGATGTCGGTTCGGTGTTTACGCGAAGAATTGCAAAGCGCAGGATTGCCGACGCCGAAACCGGCGAAGCAGGCCAAATCGGACGCACCGGTCCGGAGAAGTTTTTGGTGAGGCTCAGTTCTGGCCCTGTGACAGCGCGCCCGCGACCGACGCGGCACCGGCCTTCATGGGAAGGCTATCGGGCTGCTTTTTATGTCGTGAGCTGGCGTTCAAGTGGTCGCCCTAGGGCGTAGTGACGATTTAACTATCTGAGCCAGATAGCGATAGCCGCGAGTTTGACGAAGCCCATGAAGTTGACGAGCAGCTTGTCGTATCGGGTTGCGACGCGGCGGAATTGTTTGAGCTTGCTGAAGAAGCGCTCGATGATGTTGCGCTCCTTGTAGAGATCGGCGTCGTAAGGACGCTGATCTTTTCGGTTTCGCTTCGGTGGAATGACGACTGCTGCCTGCATCTCAACAATCTTGTCGATGAGATGGTTGGCGTCATAGCCTTTGTCGGCGATTGTGCATTCTGCTTGGAAGCCGTCGATGAGCTCATGCGCATAGGCGATGTCGTTGCGCTGCCCCGGGCTTGCGATCAGGCGAACCGGAAGCCCGAGTGCATCGCCTGCGGCGTGGATTTTGGTGCTCAGGCCGCCGCGAGACCGGCCCAGGCCCTGGGCATCCGCCCCCCTTTTGACCGGCGCGCACCAGCGGCGTGCTGATGCGCACGCACGATGGTCGAATCGATCATCAGCCATTCCAGATCGGCTTCGCGAGCAAGAACCATAAGCATCTCGTCGAGAACGCCCATTTCGATCCAGCGATAGTAGCGCCGCTTCACCGATCGATAGTCGCCGAGCCGCTCGGGTAGATCACGCCAGCGCCCACCCGAGCGGGCCATCCACAACAGCGCATCCAGAAATCGCCGATTGTTCGTGCGCGGACCGCGCTTACCTTTCGTGCCGCCTGGCACAAATCCCTTGATCCGTTCCCACTGATCGCCCCGAAGCGCATCGCAGTCCATCGCTGACCTCCAAAAGTCAGCCTTGAATCTGATTTGCACCTCCGTGGGAATCCCAACCCGTTAATTCGTCACCACGGCCTAGGTGCACGGGGCGCACTTTCGCAATCATGTCTTTACCGCTTCCGGATGGGCCGCGCGAAAGGCTGGCAGTTCCGCACAAGTGGAATCGATGGCCCGAATGCGGGGCATGTCCTTGAGATCGACACCCCATCGCTCAGCATTGTAGACCTGCGGCACAAGGCAGAAATCTGCCATAGTCGGGCTGTCTCCATGACAGAATCTGCCAGTTGACGGATGCGTGAGCAGGGTTTCAAACGCGCGAAGCCCCTCCCCGATAAACTTACGCATCCAAGCAGTGCGGACTGCGTCGCCGCCTCCAGTGAGTTCCACGACATGGGCGCAGACGCCCATGTTACACACAGGATGAATATCCATGGCGATCGCGTGGGAGAGAGCCCTAACGCGCTGGCGGCCGGGCGAATCTTTCGGCAGCAATGTGGCCTCGCGGGTTTCGCAGAGATATTCGATGATCGACAGCGACTGGGTCAGCACCACGCCGTCGATGTCGAGCACGGGTACGAGACCTTGCGGATTGCGTGCCAGATGGTCCCGCGATTTATGGGTCTTGTCCAGGAGGTTTACGGGGACTGCTCGATAAGCGAGGCCGATGTTGTTGAGCGCGATGCGCACACGGTAGCTCGCAGACGAGCGCCAGTAATCATAGAGAACGATCTCGCTCACGTCGGTTTGCCGCAGTGTAACGCGGTTTTGAGCGCTTCACTCAGCACCATTCGGTTACCGATATGGTTGGCGAGCAGCAGGATAAGACGGGCGTTCAAAGCATCGCTTTCAGCCTTGCTCAACCCCTCATGAGCGTCGAGCAGTTCCGCATAGAAATCATCGGGTCGAGCTATGTTGGGCATGGTTGTCAGTGCCGTCATCGCAATCTCCCGATGGCTTTCAGCAACGCCCTCCGCACCGCTGTCTCGTCGAATGCGTGCCAGCGGGCAGCGACGTGCTGATCTGGACGAAGCAGGTAAACGGCGCTCGTGGCGGTCCCGAGCCAACGTGCGCGAAAAGCCTCGGTGTCGTCGCCGGTCGCGGCCACGACGACGCGTTCGATCGGAATGCCGTCGATGTCCAGCATCTCAGGCGCCCCGGCATTGATGGTAAGAAGCTGGAAGCCGCCACCAAGGTGGTCGAGTAGCCAGCCTCCGCCCACAGGCGCATCCACAGCCGGCGAACCTGGCCGGGTTTGCATCGGCAAACCGTCACAATCGGGCCCGTTCAGCGGAGAGCCCTCATAGGTCGATGGAACCGAAAGGCGGCCTGAGTTGACCATGGGGCGCGTGGCTGGAAGGTGCTCTGAAAGATCGAGCACGGCGTCGCGGAAGAGGCGGCTGGTCTCGGACTTCGGCGTGATGAAGTCTGTCGAGCGCGACGAATTGAGGATGTTTTCATCAGCTGCCTGCACCCGCTCGGCGTCATAGCTGTCCAGCAGGCTCGCAGGCGCTTTGCCGTCGATCACCAGCTTGAGCTTCCAGGCAAGATTGTCAGTGTCTTGCAGGCCCGAATTGGCGCCGCGGGCGCCGAAGGGCGAGACCTGATGCGCGCTATCGCCGGCAAAGATCACCGGACCATGGCGGAATTTTTCCATGCGCCGGCATTGGAACGTGTAGATCGAGACCCAGTCGAGTTCGAACTGCGCGTGCTCGCCGAGAAACGCCTTTAAGCGCGGGACCACCTTTGCCGGCGTCGATTCCGCTTGCTTGTCGATGTTCCAGCCAAGCTGCAGGTCGACCCGCCAGACATTGTCAGGCTGCTTGTGCAAAAGCGCGGACTGGCCGCGGTTGAAGGGCGGATCAAACCAGAAGCGGCGCTCAACCGGAAAAGCAGGACTGTCTTCCATAACGATGTCGGCGATGAGGAAGTTGTCCTCGAAGATCCTGCCGATGAAATCGAGGCCGAGTGCCTTACGCACGGGGGAACCTGCGCCATCGCAGGCGATCAACCAGTCGGCGATCAGATCATACGGGCCATCCGGCGTATCGACGGAGACACGGACACCGTTTCCGGTATCATTGACGCCTGTCACGCGATTCTTGCCGCGCAGTTCGATCGGTCGCCCTTCCGCCTCCAGCGTGCAGGCACGGTCAACCAGATACTGCTCGAGGTAGTATTGTTGGAGATTGATGAAAGCCGGCTGTTTGTGACCACCTTCGGGTAACAGGTTGAATTCGAAGACCTGTCGTTCATCGAAATACACCTTGCCGACGCTCCACTGCACGCCCTTCTCCACCATCGGAGCCGCGCAGCCGAGCCTATCCAGGATTTCCAGCGAGCGCTTGGCAAAGCAGATGGCACGCGAACCGAAGCTCACCTTGTCATTCTCGTCGAGTACAACGACGGCAATGCCCTGACTGGCCAGGTCGATCGCCAAAGCAAGGCCCACAGGCCCCGCCCCGACGATGGCGACAGGGCGGCGCACGGGTCTCTCGGCGTCCTGGTCAGACGATCGCCGGTAGGGATAGAGCGGTGTTTCGAAGATCTTGGTGATGTGTGCCTCCCAATCGAACCTTTCGACAGCATTTATCGCTGCAGGGCGTCCCACATCTGGCGGTCGCGTTCGGCGGTCCAGATCCGTGGAGTGTCGATGCCGAGCGCTTCGTCGTAGGCGCGTGCGACGTTGAATGGCAGGCAGTGTTCGTAGATCGCGTAGGCGGCAAATTTCGGGTCGCACTCGGCTCGGCAGGCGTCCCACGCTTCCTTCAGCGTGCCGCCGCCCTGGGCAACGCGGGCGATCGGTCGATAGGTCGAGCGCACGAAGTCGACAGTGTTGTCGAGAGCCTTTTTCACCAGCTCCTTGCTGGTCAGCGCGTCGCCGCGCCCCGGCGCGATCGCGTCGACGTCAAATGCACGGATCGCCTCGATCGTTGCCGGCCAGTCGCTGAAGTGACCATCGCCGCAGTAGCAAGCAGAGTGATATTCGATGATGTCACCGGTGAACATGACGTTCTGGTCGGGGACATAGGCTACGATGTCACCCGCGGTGTGAGCGCGACCAAGATGCATCAGGTCGACCCGGCGCTTGCCCATATAGACCGTCATGCGTTCCTTGAAGGTCATGGTTGGCCAGGTCAGGCCCGGAATGCTTTCGTGTCCCTGGAATAGGCGCGGGAAGCGCTGGAACTCCGAATCCCAATCTTCCTTGCCGCGCTCGGCGACCATGCCGCGCGCCTTTTCCGACATGAATATCTGCTCCGCATTGTAGGCGGAGGCACCGAGAACCCGGACAGCATGATAGTGCGAGAGCACGACATATTTGATCGGCTTGTCGGTGACGCGGCGGATATTCTCGACAACCTTGCCGGCGAGCCGTGGGGTGGCCTGCGCATCGACGATCATCACGGCGTCGTCGCCGATAATCACGCCGGTGTTCGGATCGCCCTCGGCCGTAAACGCCCAGAGGTCCTTACCGACTTCGGTGAAGGAAATCTTCTTTTCCGCAAGGTCGCCCTGCGAAGCAAATGCTTTTGCCATAGTCAAAATTCCTTGTTTTTGCTCGTAGAGAGCTGGTGGAGGAAGGCGGTAACCTCGCCTCAGGTTTGAACTCGTTTCTGAACGCTCTGCTTGATCGCACCGAAGATCGACTGTCCTGCCATGTCCTTCATCTCGATACGCACCGTGTCGCCAAACTTCATGAAGGGGGTTTTCGGGGCGCCACTCTGAATAGTCTCGATAGTGCGGATCTCTGCGATGCAGGAATACCCCATGCCGCCCTCGGACACAGGCTTGCCGGGGCCGCCGTCCAGCTTGTTGGACACGGTCCCCGAGCCGATGATCGTTCCTGCGGCGAGCGGCCGGGTCTTGGCGGCATGGGCGATCAGTTGAGGAAAGTCGAAGGTCATGTCGATGCCCGCGTTGGCTTTGCCGAACGGTTCGCCATTCAAGGCAACAAGCAAGGGGAGGTGTAGTTTCCCATCCCTCCAGGCGCTCCCGAGTTCATCGAGCGTCACGGCTACTGGCGAGAAAGCGGACGAGGGTTTTGAGTGGAAAAAGCCGAAGCCCTTGGCCAACTCCGCGGGAATGAGACCACGCAAAGAGACGTCATTGACCAGCATTACAAGGCGGATGGCTTCACCGGCCTGATCGACGGACACGCCCATTGGGACGTCATCCACAATCACGGCCACCTCACCTTCCATGTCGATCCCGTAAGCTTCGTCGGCCATGACGATGGGATCGCGAGGGCCAAGAAAGCTGTCAGAGCCACCCTGATACATCAGAGGATCGCTCCAGAAGCTCTCCGGCATCTCGGCGTTGCGGGCCTTTCGCACCAACTCGACGTGATTGACGTAAGCCGAGCCGTCAGCCCATTGGTAAGCACGCGGAAGTGGCGAGCAGACGTCACCTTCATAAAACGGCGTAGAGGGTTGCGAACCTGCCTCGAGGCCTTCGGCGATCTCTCGAAGTCGGGGAGCAGCATTTCGCCAGTCATCGAGGGCTGCCTGAACAGTGCGCGCGATATGACCGACCTCGCAACAGCGGCTTAGATCCCTTGAGACGACGACAAGCCTTCCGTCCCTGGTTGTGTCTTTGATCGTTGCGAGTTTCATTCCGCCAAACCGTCCTTCTTCACCACGTGGCATCAGGATTCATGAATTGATGCGTAGTTGAGGCATCATTTGATGCCTGGGGTTCCGTCAAATTTCCGGTCCAGATGATCCCAGCATTCAAGGTAGTCATCCTGCAGAGTCTCGAGCTCGGCGGCGTAGCGAGTCAGTTGCTGCGGATACCGGGTCTCGAACATGAAGGCCAAGGTGTGGTCTAGCTTCACCGGCTTCAGTTCCACGCTGGATGCCTTCTCGAAGCCCATGGCATCCGGGCCATGCGGCAGCATCATATTGTGCAGACTCATGCCGCCCGGTACGAAGCCTTCTTCCTTGGCGTCGTATTGGCCCTCGATGAGGCCCATGAATTCGCTCATGATATTGCGATGGTACCAAGGTGGGCGGAACGTGTGCTCGGCCACCAACCAGCGAGGCGGGAAGATGACGAAATCGACATTCGCCGTTCCCGATTCCTCGGTTGGCGCCGTGAGCACCGTGAAGATCGATGGATCGGGATGGTCGAACAGGATCGCGCCGACCGGCGAGAAGGTGCGCAGGTCGTATTTGAACGGCGCGTAATTACCATGCCAGGCAACAACGTCGAGCGGCGAATGCCCGATTTCGCTGACATAGAATTTGCCGCACCATTTCACATGCACGCGGCATGGCGTTTCCTTGTCCTCATAGGCAGCGACCGGCGTCTTGAAGTCGCGCGGGTTTGCGAGGCAGTTTGCGCCGATAGGGCCGCGATCCGGCAGGGTGAACTTGGCACCGTAGTTTTCGCAGACATAGCCGCGCCAATCGGAGCCCTCGCCGAGCCGTGAGACCTTGAACATCATGCCTCGCGGGATCAGGCAGATCTCGGAAGGCTCAACATCAATGATGCCCATTTCGGTGATAACGCGAATAGCGCCGACTTGCGGCACAACCAACAGTTCGGCGTCGGCATTGAAAAAATAATCGTCGACCATGTCGTCATTGAAAACATAGACATGCGCCGCCATGCCGACCTGGGTCATGACGTCGCCGGCCGTCGTCATGGTGCGAATGCCGGCAAGAAAGTTGAGTTTTTCCGTTGGGGCCGGGAGCGGGTCCCAGCGCAATTGGCCGAGCGGCAGAGAATGATCATCGAGGCACGGCGCCGATTTCCAGAACGGGTAGCTGGCGTTGGAAAACCGGCGCGTGTGCCGCACACTGGGGCGGATGCGGTAGAGCCAGGATCGCTCATTCGTGCCACGGGGTGCGGTAAAGGGCGAGCCTGACAACTGCTCGGCATACAGTCCGAAGTTGCACTTTTGCGGACTATTCTGGCCCTGCGGCAGCGCGCCCGGAAGAGACTCCGTCTCGAAGTCGTTACCGAAGCCCGGCATGTATTTTGGAGTGTTTGCGCGGTGTATCGGTGCCTGGGCCATTTTCGAAACCTCCGTTCCGCGAAAATTCTAATCTGGTAGCGTTGCCAACCGTCACGTTTGGAACCAATCAGGGCTCGGTCGCACCTGGGCTGGCAGCCGGCGCGATTGAGGTCGAAAGGGCCAGCCGATTAGGCGAGCCCTCTCGTCTTGTCTTGAAGTTGTTACACTCTGTCGGCGTTTAACCGAGCGACGGCTCCAGGCCGCATCATTGCCCTCACCGCCCCAATGACGGCAGCCACCAGGATCGTGGACGGCAGCGCGACAGCCAACGGGCCCGGAGTGCCCGTGAGGATGTCGAAACCGCTAATGCCGAAGTATGCCACGGCAGCAAAGCCTACAGCAGCAAGAGCAGGCATGATCTTCGTCTTGATCGGCTGGTTCGGTTCCAGTTCCGGGTTCTTGTTGAAGAATGCTATGACTGCGAGGCAGACCGCGAGCATCAGAAGGATGATGCATATGACGGCCACGTTCGCGATCCATGCGAACAGGGTAAGTAGCGGATCGAGGCCTGCGATGGCGAAGACCGAGATCACCGCGAGTGCGATAACCGTCTGCACGATCGTGGCGCGATGAGGACTCTGATAGGTGTCATGAGTGCGGCCGAGCCAGGCCGGCACAAGACCTTCTTTGCCGAGGAAGTAGAAATACCGGGCGACATGATTGTGGAAGGCCAGCAGGCAAGCGAAAACACTGGTCACGAACAACACGCGCATCAACACAGCCAGCCAGTTGCCGACATATTGATTTGCGATGTTGAACACGAACTGGATCGGGTCGCCGATGTTCTGCAGCTGGGTGACAATCGTTGACGTGCCCGCAGCCTCGACGATCCAGATGGTCGAGATGGAATAGAAAACGCCGATCAGGAGGACTGCCGCGTATGTGGCGAGCGGAATGGTCCGCTTCGGATCTTTCGCCTCATCACTGTAGAGGGTTGTGGCTTCAATGCCGATGTAGCAGCCGAAGGCAAACACGAATGTGACACCCAGTGCGGACGTGCTTGGCATACCCGACAGCGAAAGCGGGGCGAGATTGAACCCACCAGGAACGCCTTTGTAGACGATCATCAGGTCAAGGATCAAAACCACCGCGAATTCGGCGATGACGAGAATACCGAGCACCTTCGCGGAAAGGTCTATGCGTCGATAGGCAAGGATCCCGATCAGAGCCGACGCGCAAAGACTGAATGCCCACCACGGCACCGTGACACCGGTGAATGTCTTGACCAGATCGGTGCAGACAGGGCCGAACATCCCCGACATGCCGATCTGCATGCAATTGTAGCCGAGAAGCGCCACAATGGCGGCCGCTCCGCCGGCGGTCTTTCCTAGTCCTCTTGTAATCAGGGTGTAGAACGAAGCCGCATTGTGCACGTGGCGGGCCATCGTCACGTAGCCCACCGAGAAAATCAGTACCAGTATCATCATCAGCATGAAGGCCGGGACGATCGCCGTGCCGTTGCCGAAGAGAATGGCGACGGGCAAGACGCCCGCCATATTGGTGAGCGGGGCTACGGCAGACACCACCATCAACGTGATGGCCGCTGCTCCCAGTGTCCCTGCCCGCAGCCCACGATCAGCTGAGGTTTGTTCCTTTGACATCCAAATTCCCCTTCTAGAGTTCATCGGCGTCATTGGTTCATTATTATCACCGATGGTTCTTTATCATGTGATTTTTTTTGGAAATGTCAACCGGCCTGCAGCAACGCTATTTTGCGATGGCATACTTGACATCGATTAAGCCTCGGACCGATAATCTATCTGATGGATACAATAATGAACCGACGGTCAAACAAACCACAACAGGCTGGATGATGGACGACACGCAGGCTCTGCTCGCCAGGCGCGAGAAATTGCTCGGAAAGAACACCTCGATCTTCTACGAGAATCCTGTGCATCTCGTCCGCGGAAAGGGTGTCTGGCTGTGGGACGCGGACGGCAAGCGTTATCTAGACTGCTACAACAACGTGCCCCATGTCGGCCATTGCCACCCGTATGTAGTGGATGCGATCTGCCGACAGGCTTCAACGCTGAACACACACACCCGGTATCTCCACGAAGGCATCCTGAACTACGTAGAACGACTTTTGGGTTACTTCGACGATTCGCTGGATGCCGCCATCCTGACCTGTACCGGTAGCGAGGCGAACGACATCGCTCTTCGGATGGCACAAGCCGTCACAGGAAAGACGGGGGTGATCGCAACAGACTTCACCTACCACGGAAACACGACGGCCGTTTCCCAGCTGTCGACACGTATGCCACCTGTCGGAGGCTATGGCGGCCATGTCCGTCATGTATCGGCACCCGACAGCTACCGGCCACTGGGTGGGGTTGCGGGCGAACCGTTTGCAGCTGCTTTCACCGCTGAGGTAGAGAAGGCGATCCGTTCGCTTGACGAGAGCGGACACGGGTTCTCGGCTTTGATCGTCGACCCGTTCTTCGCGAACGAGGGCTTCCCCGATTTGCCCAAGGGATTCTTGACGGGAGCGGCCGAAGCGGTGCGAAAGGCTGGGGGTCTTCTAATTGCCGACGAAGTCCAACCTGGGTTTGGCAGGACTGGCGACAACATGTGGGGACATCAGCACGCCGGCATCGTTCCCGATGTCGTCACGCTGGGCAAGCCGATGGGAAACGGACATCCCATTGCTGGCGTCGTGGCGGGATCGGAGACCCTGAACGCATTCCGCAAGGCGTTTCGATATTTCAACACCTTTGGCGGCAATCCGGTTTCCTGTGCTGCGGGCATGGCCGTACTCGACGTGCTGGAAGACGAGAAACTGGTCGAAAACGCAAAAAACGTCGGCAAATATGCCAAGGACGGCCTCGTGCGGTTGGCGCAAAAGCATTCCGTCATCGGCGACGTGCGTGGCAACGGACTGTTTTTCGGGGCGGAACTTGTGCTCGACAGGGCGGAGAAGACGCCCGCGCCTGAACTCGCAACGCGGCTCATCAACGAAATGCGCAAGCGCGGGGTTTTGATGGGCAAGCTCGGCATCCACCAGTGCGCGACGAAAATCCGCCCGCCGATGCCCTTCACTACGGAAAATGCCGACCTGTTGATCGGCACCCTCGATGACGTGCTGACAGCGCTCTAGGGAGATTTGTCGTGGGAGACATTTCCGAGGCGCTATCTGCACGTCTTTCACTCAGAGCCAAGGAAGCACTCGCTCACTGGGGACTCTCGCCCCAGCAGCCGGAGCTTCTGAAGTACCGTGAGAATGCAGTCTTCAGGATTGCACTTTCGGACGGGCGCCCCGCGGTCCTGAGGCTCCACCGTCCTGGATACCACAGCGCCGCGGCCCTTGGTTCGGAGCTGCAGTGGATGAAGGTGCTGAGGCAAGGCGGAATCGAGGTCCCGACGCCCCTCCCCACTCTCAACGGCGGCGACTATATAGCGCTGCCGTCGAGCGTGGACTTTCCCGAACAGAACGCCGACATCGTGTCTTGGCTCTCCGGAGCGCCGCTGGGCCAGTCGGGCGTGATGCTTGAGCACGAACCGCAAGATCTCGTTCGCCTGTTCAGCGCCCTCGGCAACAAGATGGCCGATCTCCACAACATCAGCGACGCCTGGGTATGCGGCGGTGCTTTCGACCGTCCATCCTGGGACAAGGACGGTTTGCTCGGGGAGACCCCTCTATGGGGACGTTTCTGGGATTTCGACGCTCTGTCGGTGGCAGACCAAAACAAACTCGGTAGGCTTCGCGGTATCTTGTCGTCCAAACTCGAGGGCGTCCAGAACCTTGATTTCGGCCTGATCCATGCAGACCTCGTCAGGGAGAACGTCCTGGTGACGCCAAGCTCCGTCCAGTTCATAGATTTCGATGACTCCGGTTACGGGTGGCGTGTCTTCGATATCGCAACGACGCTATTGCGCAACCGCAAGGAGCCCCACTACCCGGCAATCAAGAAGGCGGTTCTCGATGGCTATAGGCAAAGCAGGGAACTGTCTGAACGTTCCGAATCGCTGCTGCCGCTCTTCCTGCTTCTGCGTAGTCTTACTTACATTGGATGGATCGGAGAACGCCCGGAATTGGCCGACAATGGCGCACGCTTGTCACGCTACCTCGACGATTCATACGGTCTTGCGGACGACTATCTTGGCACAGGCTGGTGATCTTGAACGCGGTTCCTTCTGCAATTTGGTGGCTTAGGAAAGGGTAATCGGAGATGCCTTCGGCAGTCGACGAAAGCAGGCCTGTAGCCCTGATAACAGGCGGAGGCACCGGGATCGGTGCAGCCATCGCATTGAAATTGGCGTCCACGCATTTCGTCGCAATCTGCGGGCGAAGAGAGGCAATCCTGCAAACCGTCGCCAACCAGACGGGCGGACTGGCGATTGCGGCTGATATAAGCGTGCCCGCTGACGCGGCAGCCGTAGTTGAAAAGGTCGTTGCCCATTTCGGTCGCCTGGATTCGCTGGTCCTGAACGCAGGCACTGTCATCGCCGCATCCGTCTCGGAGATGTCCATTGTCGACTGGCAAACCCAAATCGACGTCAATCTGACCGCGCCGTTTGTAATGGCGAAAGCTGCAATTCCGCATCTGCTGCGGACAAAAGGAGCGATCGTCACCATCTCGTCCGTTGCGGGCGCAACGGCCGGTGCCGGGCTGGCCGCCTACAGTGCGTCGAAAGCCGGTGTGACGCTCCTAACCCAGACGATAGCCCTTGAATACGCTCGCCATGGTCTTCGCGCCAACGTGATTGCCCCGGGCTGGGTGCGAACGGAGATGGCCGATATGGAAATGAGCATGCTGACCGAAGGCGGGGACCCAGAGCCGGGATATCGCCGTGTCACGCGGCTCGTGCCGCAACGGCGGGCAGCTGACGCGAGCGAAATAGCAAATGTCGCCGCGTTTCTCCTTTCGCCGGAAGCCTCGTATGTCAACGGCGCCCTGATCAACGTCGACGGAGGCAGCAGCGTGGTCAATCGAGGACTCGTGGAATTCGACCAAGGCTGAGGCAATGATTGGTCGCTGCTAGAGCGGTTCGCGTTTTATCTGAATCGGGATTCCCAAGAATGAGCAAATCAGATTCGATGTTCTGACCGTTGGAGGTCGGGACTGATGGCGAAGCCTTATTCGATGGATCTGCGGGCGCGGGCACTGGCCCGGCTTGAAGAGGGCGAGACGAGCCGCGAGGTGGCTGCTGCGCTGAAGGTGGCAGTGTCGAGTGTGATCAAGTGGGCGGCGCGCAAGCGTCGCCTTGGTAGTGCGGCACCCGGCAAGATGGGCGGTCACCGGCCCTATCTGATCGACGGGGAGCATCGTGCTTTCGTCCTGGGCGAGGTCGAGCGAGATGCCAACGTGACGCTTCATCAATTGACGGCGGCACTGGCTGAACGTGGTCTTACCATCCACCCTGCGAGCGTCGGTCGCTTCCTGCATCGCGAGGGCAAGAGTTTTAAAAAAAACCATTCTGCCGGCCGAGCAGCTCAAGCCAAAGCTGATGCGCCGGCGAGCGCAATGGATGCGCTACCAGACCCGCATTGACCCTACGCGCCTGGTCTTCCTGGATGAAACATGGGTCAAGACCAACATGGCGCCATCGCGCGGCTGGGGTGTGCGCGGCAAGCGGCTGATGGCCCACACGCCACATGGCCATTGGAAGACGATGACCTTCATCGCCGCGCTACGCCATGACCGGGTAGAGGCGCCGTGGGTCATTGACGGACCCATCAACGCGCAGGCCTTCCGCGTCTATGTCGAAACCGAGCTCATCAAAACCCTGAAGCCGGGGGACATCGTCATTCTCGACAATCTCGGTTCCCATAAGGGCCAAGCCGTCCGCGATATCGTCAGAGCTGCTGGGGCGCGGCTCTTCTTCCTGCCGCCCTACAGTCCAGATCTCAACCCAATCGAGAAACTGTTCGCCAAGCTCAAGCACTGCATGCGACGTGCCGCCAAACGAAGCATTGAGGCCGTACACAACGCCATCGCCCACACCCTCGACCAGGTCAGCCCAAACGAATGCAACAACTACATCGAAAGCGCAGGCTATAAGTCAACCTAAATGCGAACCGCTCTAGAGTCTTCTTCACCGAGCGCTGCGCTGGGCGGCCTTAAGGGTGTTGGCCATGAGCATCGCGATCGTCATCGGCCCGACGCCGCCGGGCACGGGAGTGATTGCCCCGGCAATTCGACAAGCGTCCTCGAAATCAACGTCGCCGACTAAACGTCCCTTTCCGGTGCCATCGGCTGCGGGTAGTCGGTTAATACCGACGTCGATAACCGTGGCACCCGGTTTGATCCAGTTTCCCTTCACGAAGTCCGGCTTGCCGACAGCGGCGACCAGGATGTCGGCCCCTCGGCAGATCTGTTCGATTTCCGCTGTTCGGCTGTGCGCGATCGTTACGGTCGCGTTCGACGCGAGCAGCAGATTGGCCATCGGTTTGCCGACGATGTTGGACCGCCCGATGACCACCGCCGTCAAACCTGACAGGTCCTTGCCCCGGACCGACTCAATCAGCAGCATCGCCCCTGCTGGCGTACACGGGACGAGCGCGCCCTCGAGTTCGCCAGTTCCCAGCATACCCACATTGACATAATGGAACCCATCAACGTCCTTGTCAGGCGATATCGCCTGAATAATCTTTCCTGCATCCAGATGTTTTGGCAAAGGCAACTGCAGAAGGAGTCCATGAATTTTCGGGTCTTCGTTCAATGTGTGCACCAGGCCAAGAAGTTCTTTCTCGGACGTGATTTCGGGCAATTCATACTTTCGTGAGAGGAAGCCGCACTCTTCGGCCTTCCGCCCCTTCGAGGAGACGTAAACCTGGCTGGCTGGATCACTTCCGACGATAACCACGGCAAGACCAGGATTGATGCCGGAACTCTTCAAGGCCTCAGTTTCGAGTTTTACTCGTTCGAGTATTGAAGCCGCCACGATTGCTCCAGAGATGATGACTGGTTCTCTCATCTGGCCCTGGTCACGCGAAAACGATTGTCTTGTGGCCATTGAGCATGACCCGACGCTCCAGGTGCATCTTCACCGCCCTGGCCAGCACCCTGCTTTCTATATCCCGGCCCGTGGCGACGAAATCGTCGGCGGTCATCGTATGCGTCACACGCTCCGTTTCCTGCTCGATGATCGGCCCTTCGTCGAGATCAGGCGTCACATAGTGGGCTGTCGCGCCAATCAGCTTCACGCCGCGTTCGAAGGCCTGATGATAAGGCTTTGCTCCCTTGAACGACGGAAGGAACGAGTGATGGATGTTGATGACTTTTCCGAACAGCCGGGTGGAGAGGTTGTCCGAGAGCACCTGCATGTATCGGGCTAACACCACGAGATCTGCCTCCGTCTCCCGGACGAGATCGAGCAGCACCTTCTCCTTTTCCGCCTTGTTGTCCTTGGTGATGTTGAAGACGTGATAGGGGATACCCTCTATCTCTGCGGTTCGGCGGCTGTCCTCGTGGTTCGACACGATAGCTACAACCTCGACCTGCAGCCATCCCACACGGATTTGGTAGAGCAGATGCAACATTGCGTGGTCGAACCTGGAAACCATGATGATGATCTTCAGCTTGCGGCCGGCGTCGACGACATCGGCCTTCATGCCGAAGCGGTCCAACACGGGCTTCACGGCGTGTTCGACCTGTTCCTTGGTTGTGGGCTGCCTGAATTCGACGGCGATGCGCATGAAGAAGCGGTTGGAAAGGCGGTCCCAGAACTGGTTGCTCTCGGTTATATTGGCGCCCAGGGCGGAAAGTTCCGTCGCGACCGCCGCGACGATGCCGGGTTGGTCGTCGCAGGACAGGGTAATCGTGTAGGATTGCGGCACGTTTTCATTCCCCTCGTGTCAAATTTTGGCAAGTTCGGGAAGGACATCAAAAAGGTCGGCGACGAGACCGTAGTCGGCTACCTGGAAGATCGGCGCCTCCTCGTCCTTGTTGATGGCGACGATGACCTTGGAATCCTTCATGCCGGCGAGGTGCTGGATGGCGCCGGAGATGCCCACCGCGATGTAGAGATCGGGAGCCACCACCTTGCCGGTCTGGCCGACCTGCCAGTCGTTCGGCGCATAGCCGGCATCGACCGCGGCGCGCGAAGCGCCAACAGCCGCACCGAGCTTGTCGGCGACCGGCAGGATGACCTCCTTGAATTTTTCCGCCGAACCCAGCGCACGGCCGCCCGAGATGATGATCTTGGCCGAGGTTAGTTCCGGACGGTCGGTGTCGGAAAGCTTGTTCTCAATGAAAATGGAGAGCCTCGGGTCGGCTGCCGGCGAGACAAGCTCGACGGCAGCCGCATTGCCTTGGGAGGCGCTCGAATATGATGCGGTGCGCACGGTGATCACTTTCTTGGCGTCGGTTGACTGCACCGTCTGGATGGCATTGCCGGCGTAGATCGGCCGCTTGAAGGTGTCGGGCGACACGATCTCGATGATCTCGGAGACCTGCGCGACATCGAGCAGGGCGGCGACGCGCGGCGCGACGTTCTTGCCCGACGAGGTCGCAGGCGCGATGATGGTGTCGTAAGCGCCGGCCAGCGAGACGACCAGCGCCGCCAGCGGTTCGGCGAGACGCTCGGTCAGTTCATCGGCATCGGCCAGCAGCACCTTGGTGACGCCCTTGAGCTTGGCTGCGGCATCCGCCGCCGGCTTGGCGCCCTTGCCGGCGACCAGCACATGCACGTCCGAACCGATCTGCAGGGCCGCGGAAAGCGCCTTGGCGGTCTGGTCGGAAAGGGTTGCGTTGTCGTGTTCGGCAATCAGAAGAATAGCCATGTTGTTGTCTCCTTTTCCGATCGCTTACAGCACGCCGGCTTCGTTCTTGAGCTTGTCGATCAATTCGGCCACCGACTTGACCTTGACGCCCGCCTTGCGGCCGCTGGGCTCCTCGGTCTTGAGCACCTTCAGCCGCCGCTTGACGTCGGCGCCGTAGTCGGCCGGGCTCTTTTCGTCGAGCTGCTTCTTCTTGGCCTTCATGATGTTGGGCAAGGAGGCATAGCGCGGCTGGTTGAGGCGAAGGTCGGCGGTGATGATCGCCGGCATCTTCAGTTCCACCGTCTGCAGGCCGCCGTCGACTTCGCGCGTCACCTTGGCCTTGTCGCCGTCGATGACAACCTTGGAGGCGAAAGTGCCCTGCGCCCAGCCGAGAAGGGCTGCCAGCATCTGGCCGGTCTGGTTGGAATCGTCGTCGATCGCCTGCTTGCCGAGGATGACGAGGCCAGGCTGTTCGGCGTCGACGACGCCCTTCAGCACCTTGGCGACACCGAGCGGCTCGGTCTGCTCATCGGTCTTGACCAGGATGGCGCGGTCGGCGCCCATGGCGAGCGCGGTGCGCAAGGTTTCCTGCGCCTGCTGCGGTCCGATAGAGACGACGATGATCTCTTCCGCCTTGCCGGCTTCCTTCAGCCGGAGCGCCTCTTCGACCGCGATCTCGTCAAACGGGTTCATCGCCATCTTGACGTTGGCGAGTTCTACAGCCGAACCGTCAGCCTTGACGCGAACCTTGACGTTCGCATCCACAACTCGCTTCACGGGTACAAGGATTTTCACTTGATTGTGCCCTTATTTTCGGGGTGAGTTTCCCTATTCCGGGACCACATGGCCCAGGCAATATTCCATCTCAATCAATTATCGCCCGGCTTGCGCGAGGCCCACATCGAGTGCGGCGACGATCCGCTTCACATCTGCCGCCGTGATGACGAGCGGGGGTGAGATGATGACGTTGGCACCGGAAGTGCGGACCATTACGCTTTCTTCGTATGCGGTGTCGAAAACCTTCTGCACGACGTCTTTGGCCGCTGCCGATTTCGTCTTGCGGTCCGACACCAGTTCAAGCGCGCACATCAGACCGAGACCCCGCACGTCCCCTACCAGCTCATGCTTCTCCTTGAGGCCTTCAAGGCCCACAAGCAACTCCGCTCCCCGGGCCTTTGCATTCGCGGCGACGTTGAGACGTTTTGTTTCGGCGAGCGTCGCGAGCGCTGCGGCGGCTCCAACTGGGTGACCTGAATAGGTGTAGCCGTGGCCGATCGAGCCAATGGCGCCCTTGGAGGCCTCAAATACCGTTGCCACCTTTTGGCAGATCATCACCGCGCCGAACGGAAAGTATCCGTTGCTGATTGCCTTGGCCGTGCACATGAAGTCCGGTTTGACACCCCAGCCACGCGAGCCGGTCCAGGCGCCCGTGCGTCCAAACGCTGTGATCACCTCGTCGGCGATCAGCAAAATGCCGTGCTTGTCGCAAATGGCACGCATCAATGGCATGAAGGTTTCATGCGGCACGATAACGCCACCCGACCCCAGCACCGGTTCCATGATCATGGCAGCGATCGTATCGGCCCCCTGGAAGGCGATCTCATCCTCGAACTGGCGAGCGATCGCCTGGGCAATCTCCGCCGGATCAGAGGTGCCGAAGGGATTGCGGTAGGCATAAGGTGCGGCGAGATGAAAAACCCCAGGTAGCAACGGCTCGTAGTTGCGGCGGAAGTTGGCATTGCCATTGACCGATGCGCCACCGAAATGCGTGCCATGGTAGCCCTTCTTGAGGGCAACAAACTTGGTGCGCTCGGGTTGGCCATTGATCTTGTGATACTGACGCGCCAGACGCAAAGCGGTCTCGACCGAATCCGAACCGCCCGACGTGAAGAACGCACGCACGAGGCCGTCTTCCTTGAACCATTCCGCCAGCTCGTATGAGAGCTCGATCGCCGGCGACGGCGATGTGCCGCGGAACGCGGAATAATAGGGAAGCTGGTCCAGTTGATCGCGGATCGCCTTTTTCACCGGCTCGCAAGAATAGCCGAGGTTGACATTCCAAAGGCCGCCGACGGCATCGAGCAGCTTCCTGCCGTGGATATCGGTGACCTCAACCCCCTCGGCCGCATTGATGATGTGCGGCGGGTTCGCTTGCATCTCGGCGGGATGCGCCATGGGATGCCACATGTGGCGGGCGTTGTTCTCAACAAGGAAATTCGTCTCTCGCACCCTCTGTTCCTCTCAAATTCCCAGCATCTTGATTGCCTGGGCATAGCTTTCGCCTGGCCCGGTAACATCGAAGTGCACGATGTGCATCCCGACGTCCGACGCTCCTTTGACGTTCTTGGCCTGGTCGTCCACGAACACGCAATCCGAAGGGGCAAGGCCAAGCCCGTCGAAGACGAACCCGTAAGCGCGCGGGTCGGGTTTCAGGATTTTTGTGTACGTCGCGTCGACGATCAGGTCGAACATCTGAAGGAATGGAAGCTTGGACCGAAATCCCGCGCCATAGAACAGATCGAGCTCATTCGACAGGATGGCAAGCTTCTTACCCGCGTCCTTGGCAACCTCAATCGCGCGCAACGCCTCTGGTCTGATCATCAGCTGCGGATCATCACCCCGGATGCGCTGGAGGAACACGGGGAGTTCATCCCAGGTCTCACCGAGGAGCTTGCCGGTCTCGCGTGCCCGCGTGTACCAGTAGTCCCGTTCGGTGATTGCCCCGGACTGCATCTGTTGCCACAACGCGTCGCCATCGGTGTCGAAGGGGCCCATCCAGTCAAGGGTGCCTGCAGGCAGTCCCAAGGCGGCCTCGTTCAGGCGCTGGGTTTCAAAGACCGTTTTCGAGATCACACCGCCGAAATCGAGGACAAGCGCACTACGGCGTTCAGGCATCAAGAAGATCCTTCGTTGCACGCAGGATGCTCGGATGAGGTTCAGCGCCGATTGCGCGAGATATTTCCACCGAAGCCCCGACTACGAGCCGTGCGGCTTTCAACTGCCTGTCCTTCGTCATTCGAGATGCGACACCGGCGATCGCCACCGATCCAAAAGCGTCGCCACTGCTGGAAAAGATCGGCGCGGCCACACCGCTCGATTCCACTTCAAAAGACCCAGGCGCAAAGGCGAAGCCGCGATTCCTGATTTGGTCCAATTGCGCCCGCAGTTCCTCTTCGTCGACCACGGTATTTTTCGTGTACCTGACCAATTCTCCCTCGGCAAAAACCCCGTCGCGGACCTCAGGCGCGGCGAACGCCAGAAACGCCAGACCAGATGCGGTCGCGTGAAAAGGCAGCAATTGCGACGGGTTCACCCAGACACGGGTCGATCTCTTCGGCTCCGTCACCGCTACCGTGATCATTGCGGTCTCGGCCGCCAGTGTGGCGTGCGCGGTTTCTTCCATCTCCTCGGCAAGCCTGTCGAGCACGGGATTGATGAATGACAGGAGCGGGAAACTAGCTTCTCTAACCCGAGCCAGCCTGAGTACGGCAATCCCCAGGCGGTATTTCTTGGTTTCCGCATGCTGTTCCACAAAGCCGTTGCGAATAAGCGCAACAAGGATCCGAAGAGTCGTTGCTTTGTCGACTTTGGACTTTCGGGCGAGGTCGCTCAGGCCCCATTCCGGTTCCTGCACGGTAAAATATGAAAGTAGATAAAGCGCCCTATCGACGCTTTTCATCATTGGAACTGTTTCCCCAGGTCCGGATTTCGGCACGATTTCCTCTCCTCGATGAGTGCTACTTGACAGAACTTCAAACCTAATGCAAGCTTTTTAAACTGATGGTGACAATAATGAACCGCGAAACGACGGTCAAGCCATAATGGGAAATCCGAATGAATTTGCCTCAAAACGCTCGTCCCGCTGGCTCGGTCTATCTGACCGCTGAAGGCAGCCCGCGACACCATTCCGATTTAGCGTGACTGAGAACGACTCGGAACCGACCGTAAGGACAACCAATGGATCAAATCCAGATCGACCAGCTTCGGGGGCTTTCAGTTCCGGAGCAAGGGCTTTTCATCGACGGAAAAGCGCGCAAGGCCCTGAAAGGCGGGACGCGCGAGGTGATATCGCCGCTTGATGGGTCAATCCTTACGCGCCTCGCTGAAGCCGAAGAAGGCGATATCGACCTGGCGGTGGCGAGTGCCAGGGCGAGTTTCGACCGTGGATTATGGTCGAGGGCTGCGCCGGCCGAACGCAAGAAGGTGATGCACCGCATCGCCGAACTCATCGAAAAGAATGCGCTGGAACTGGCCGTGCTCGGAGTCCGCGACAACGGCACCGAAATCTCGATGGCGATAAAGGCGGAGCCTGGAAGCGCGGCCAACACGTTCCGCTACTACGGCGAGTTGATCGACAAGGTCTACGGCGAGATCGCACCGACGGCCGCTTCGGTTCTCGGCCTGGTTCATCATGACCCCGTCGGCGTTGTTGGCGTGATTGTTCCGTGGAACTTCCCGATGATGATCGGAGCATGGAAAATCGCTCCCGCGCTGGCGGCCGGAAATTCGGTTGTCGTAAAACCGGCGGAGGTCGCATCACTTACCTTGCTGCGTTTGGCGGAGATCTGTTCGGAGGCTGGCCTGCCGGCCGGCGTCTTCAATGTGGTCACCGGGCAGGGTTCCGTCGTCGGTGCCGCACTCGGACTCCACAATGACGTCGATGTGCTGGCTTTCACGGGCTCCGGTCCCGTAGGGCGGAGGCTTCTCGAATATTCCGCCCGATCTAATCTCAAGCGCGTCTATCTCGAACTCGGAGGTAAGTCGCCGAACGTAGTGTTCGCGGACGCACCGGATCTCGATCAGGCAGCCAAGGTCGCGGCCTATGGCATATTCCGCAACTCCGGTCAGGTTTGCGTAGCCGGCTCCCGGCTCTTGGTAGAGCGCTCGATTCACGCTGATTTTGCGCAAAAAGTGGCCGAATTTGCTTCACAGATGCGGTTGGGCGATCCCCTTGATGTCAGAACCGAGGCTGGCGCGATTGCAAGCGCCGACCAACTTTTCAAGAACCTGGAATTTGTGGCCCGGGCCACAGCCGATGGCGCCTCGCTGCTTACCGGCGGTACCCGAATCCGCGAGGAAACAGGGGGATTCTTCATGGCGCCGACGGTGTTTGACCAAGTCGCTCCAGACGCCGCCCTTGCCCAGGAAGAAGTGTTCGGCCCGGTGCTTGCGATCACGCCCTTTGACGACGAGGCCGCCGCGGTTCGGATCGCAAACTCGACGATTTACGGGCTGGCATCCGGCGTCTGGACGTCCAACCTCTCGCGCGCCCATCGCATGGTAAGGGCGATCAGGGCCGGCGTCGTCCACGTCAACACATATGGAGGGCCGGACATCACCGTGCCGCTCGGTGGCGTCGGACAGTCTGGCAACGGTCACGACAAGTCGCCGCATGCCCTCGATAAATTCCTCAATCTCAAGACAGCGTGGATTCAACTCTGATGACCGAAAACAGATCCCCAAGGTCACTCCCAGAACGGGCTCCTGCAGTCGTCATCGGCGGCGGCATCATCGGCATATCGTCCCTCTACCATCTTGCGAAACGCGGAATGGCGGGTGCGGTGCTCTTGGAGCGTAAACAGCTTGCAAGTGGGACGACATGGCACGCGGCAGGAATCGTCGGGCAACTGCGTGAGTCTGGCTCGCAGACAGCGCTCTCGAAATACACCGCACGGCTCTTTATGGAACTCGAAAGTGAGACGGGACAGGCAACGGGCTACAAGCAGAACGGCACGCTGCATCTCGCATTGTCGGATATCCGGATGGACCAGTTGCTGCGCAACCATGACCATGCCGGACGAATGGAAATCGAAAGCCACATACTCTCGATCCCGGAGCTGAAAGAAATCTGGCCCCTGGTGGACTATGGGGGCGTCCAAGGCGGCTTCTTCGTTCCCTCCAACGGTCAGGTCAATCCCCTGGACGTCACCCAGGCGATGGCCCGCGGCGCTCGCAACAACGGGGCGCTGATTTTTGAGAACACTTCGGCCACAAGAATTCTGACGAAGAACGGCCGGGTGATTGGTGTCGAAACCGATCAGGGTGTGATCGCCACCGAAAAAGTCATTCTCGCCGGCGGGATGTGGACAAGCCGCTTTGCCAAGGCACATGGGGTGACTGTGCCCCTTCATGCAGCGGAGCATTTCTACATCGTCACCGAAGCGATTGCCGGCCTCCCGCGCACCCTGCCCTGCCTTGTCGTCGGCGAAGAACGGACCTACTGGAAGGAGGACGCGGGCAAGCTGTTGATCGGTGGTTTCGAAGCCTTGGGCAAGGCTTGGGGCAAAGAGGGCATTCCAGACGGTTTCGAGTTCGACGAACTTCCATTCGACATGGAACATACCGAACCGATGCTTGAGACGATCTTCGCCCGCATGCCAGCGCTTGCCGAGATGGGGATCAAGACGTTTTTCAACGGCCCCGAGAGTTTCACACCGGACGGTCGGCCCTACCTCGGCCCCGCGCCGGAAATGCCAGGCCTGTTCATTGCCGCCGGCATGAATTCCAACGGCATCCTGAACTCCGGCGGCGTCGGCTTAACGATGGCGGAGTGGCTGATCGACGGATATCCGAGCCGCAGCATGAACTCCATGCTGGCTTCTCGCGCCCATCCCTTTCAATCCAACTCGACATACAATGCCGACAGGGTCGGTGAGTCCGTCGGATTCCATTACGGCATCCACTGGGCGGGCCGCCAGATCGAAACGGCACGCGGGGTACGTCGGGTACCACTGCACGACAGGCTGAAATCGCAAAACGCTGTTTTCGCCGAGCGCATCGGCTGGGAAATTCCAATGTATTACGACCCGTCCGGCTTGGGATGGCAGGACAAACCTTCGGTCGGCGAGCAATACTGGTCTTCCCTGGTGGCCGACGAATGTGCCGCCGCCCGGGATGCGGCGGTGCTCCTTGACCAGTCCATGTACGCCAAACTCCTGGTGCAGGGACCGGATGCCGTCGAAATGTTGAACAGGGTCTGCGGTGCCCAGATGGACGTGGCGGTCGGAACCTCCGTCTACACCCAATTCCTCAATCAACGCGGCGGCATCGAGGCCGACGTGACGGTCACGCGGATCGGCCCACAGAAATTCCTCGTGGTTACGGGGCACCCCAGCCAGGTTCGCGACCGCGCCTGGCTTGAAATGCATGCGGACCCGGAGTGGCGGTTCGAAATCTTCGACGCCACGTCGTCCTACGCGCTGCTGACGATCCATGGGCCGAAGTCTCGCGAGATACTTTCCGCCCTGACGATAGACGACCTCAGCAACGAGAAATTTCCGTTCGGTGCCGCGCGGGAAATCGACCTTGCCCATGCACGGGTCTGGGCCATCAGAAGATCGTTCGTAGGCGAACTTGGCTACGAGCTGCTGATTTCGACGGAGTTCACGCACGGTGTCTACGAGAACATCCTGACGGTCGGAACGCCACTCGGCCTGCGGCATATGGGAATGTTTGCCATGGGAAGTTGCCGCCTTGAAAAGGCTTTCAGGCACTTCGGGCATGACATCACCGAGGAGGACACACCTTACGAAACCGGCCTAGGATTTGCTGTTGATCTCAACAAGAGCGAGTTCATCGGCAAAGGCCCTCTCGCAAGGCAGAAGGCAGGCGGTGCAGCCACGCTCTTCAGGACGGTATCGGTCTCCGTCAACGGCCTCGGAAGAACAGGTCCTTATCTCGCGCACAATGAACCGATCTGGAAAGGCGATGACCTTGTGGGCCACGTCACCTCCGGAGGATGGGGCTACCGCGTTGGCAAAATGCTGGGGCTTGCAAGCCTGCATCGTGAGGATGGCGTCTCGAAGGCATGGCTCGAAGAGGGTGATTTCGAGGTCCAGATCGCCGGCAAACGCTATCCGATCCAGGTCCAGCTTCAGCCCCTCTACGACCCGCAGGGAGAGCGGATGCGTGGCTGAGACCGACTAACCAAAAAACAAAAAATGAGTGGGAACCATGACAACGAAAGAAACGAAGACGATCCTTGTTATCGGTACATTCGATACGAAGTCGGACGAACTGATCTATCTCGCTGACAGGATTGTCGCACAGGGCGGCCGAGCGCTCACGATGGACGTAAGCGTTCTCGGTGGTCCCATGCGGCCGACCGACATCAGCAAGCACGATGTCGCCGAGGCTGGCGGGTCGTCGATCCAGACGGCGATCGCGTCCGGCGACGAGAACACCGCGATGCAGATCATGGCGCGCGGCGCGTCAATCCTGACAGCGAGGCTGCACGCGGAAGGCAAGATCGACGGCATGATTGCCATGGGCGGCACCATGGGCACGGACCTGGCTCTCGACTGCGCTCGTGCCTTGCCACTCGGCGTACCGAAATATGTGATTTCTACAGTCGCGTATTCCCCCCTCGTCCCCGCGGACAGACTAGCGCCCGACATCCAGATGATCCTGTGGGCGGGAGGCCTCTTCGGATTGAACTCCATATGCAAGTCGTCTTTAAGCCAGGCTGCGGGCGCGGTTTTGGGGTCCGCGCAATCGGTCGAAACGCCGAAGCGGGATCGTCCCATCATTGGCATGATGAGCCTTGGCAGCTCGTGCCTTTCCTACATGAGACTACTCAAGGGCCCCTTGG
The DNA here is from genome assembly GCF_004791165.1 of Mesorhizobium sp. M8A.F.Ca.ET.218.01.1.1. Classification (GTDB taxonomy): domain Bacteria; phylum Pseudomonadota; class Alphaproteobacteria; order Rhizobiales; family Rhizobiaceae; genus Mesorhizobium. Next base: position 194,542 of record NZ_SRUZ01000009.1, read on the forward strand.
AAGAGCGAGGGTTCGAACTTGCGGTGTTTCATGCGACTGGCATGGGCGGAATGGCTTTTGAAAATCTGGCCGCGCAAGGATATTTCTGCGCCGTCATGGATTTCGCGCTTCCCGAGCTCGGGAACCTTCTGGTTGGCTCTATCGTCAACGGTGGCAAGGACCGACTTGTGTCAGCCGGACAGAACAAGGTCCCACAACTCGTCGCTCCGGGCTGCGTCGACTTGATAGACTTTCCCAGTTGGCAAGATATCCCCGCCCGCTTCGCCGGCAGACCCTGCCACGCGCACAATCGTTTGATCTCCTCCGCCGCGTTGAACGCGCAAGAGCGGCGCGAGACCGCCCGCGAGATCGGCCATCGGTTGGCCAAAGCCTTGGCTCCCGTGCATGTGATCCTGCCTATTCAAGGTATCGAGGAATGGGACCGGGAGGGGCAACCTGCCCATGACCCGGCAGGACTAGCAGCGTTCCTCGATGAAATGCGCTCAGCGATACGGCATCCGGTGGAATTGACCGAGATCGACGCGCACATAAACGACGCGCTGTTTGCTGAAACGGTGCTTGGAATATTCGACGATTGGGTCGATCGAGGCATCGTCAAGAAGGCACTACAATGACGATACACGCCACCCCGATCGACGCTCGCTATGCGGTTCTGTTTGAACCCGTCAAGATCGGGCCGAAGGTGGCGCCAAATCGATTCTTCGCTGTGCCGCACGCGACGGGCCACTCTCCCCTCATGCCCAACGGCTCCATCGGCATGAGGGCGATGAAGGCGGAAGGCGGTTGGGGCACCGTCTGTATGCAGCTTTCCGAGATCGATCCGTCATCCGATATCTCCAACCTGCCGATCGAGAAATTTTGGGATGAGGTCGACGTCAGGAGCCATGCACGGCTGACCGAGAGGATCCGCGAGCATGGCGCGCTTTCGGCCATCGAGATCGGCCACAGCGGCATGCGTTCGCGGGGCCTGGCAAATGGCTATCCGGTTCTCGGCCCATCCAGTCTCCCCGTTCTCAAGCCTGAGGTCCCGGTCCAAAGCAAAGCCATGGACAAAAGCGACATCAAGTTGCTACGCGAGAACTATCGCGCCGCGGTTCGACGGGCGAAACAGGCGAACTACGACATCGTCTATGTCTACGCCGCTCACGACGCGTCGATCCTGTGGCACTTCCTGACCCCGGCCTATAATCACCGAACGGATGAATATGGCGGCAGCTTCGCCAACCGGGTTCGGCTGCTACGCGAGGTCCTGGAGGAGGCCAAGGAAGAGGCCAGCGACGATATAGCCGTAGCCATTCGTTTTGCGGTGCATGAACTCACCGGGCCCAAAGCTATATCGAGTAGCGGCGAAGGGCGCGACGTGGTCGAGCTCCTGGCGGAAATCCCGGATCTTTGGGACGTCAATGTCTCGGGTTGGAGCCGCGACTCCGGAACCTCCCGCTTTGACCCCGAGGGCGCGCAGGAAGAATTTACAAGCTTCGTGAAAACAGTGACGACAAAGCCGGTCGTCGGGGTCGGCCGCTTCACATCCCCCGACGCAATGGTGAGCCAGATCCGCCGTGGCGTCCTCGATCTGATCGGTGGCGCGCGGCCGTCTATCGCCGATCCGTTCCTGCCCCAAAAAATCCGCGAAGGACGGGTGGACGAGATCAGGGAGTGCATAGGCTGCAACATCTGCGTGGCCTCCGACGCGTACTCGATCCCGCTGCGCTGCACACAAAACCCGACGATGAGTGAAGAATGGCGGCGCGGCTGGCATCCTGAACGCGTTCCCAAAGCTCAGACCAACAAGAACCTCCTTGTCGTCGGCGGCGGACCTGCCGGGCTGGACTGCGCCCTCACCCTCGCGCGGGCAGGCCACCAGGTGACAATCGCCGAAAAGTCGGAAGTGATGGGTGGACGCGTCACCAAGGAAAGCAGGCTGAAGGGCTTGTCAGCCTGGAACCGGGTCCGCGACTACCGTCTCTACCAGATGCAGCAGATGCCGAATGTCGAGCTTTTCCTAGGCAGCGAAATCACACCCGAGATTGCCTGCGAGTTTGGCGCCGACCACATATTCGTGGCCACTGGATCGCGCTGGAGGGATGACGGACTTGGCCGCACCCGGTACACGCCGATCCCAGGTTTCTCCGGTTGCGCTTTCACGCCCGACAGCATCCTGGACGGCGAGAGCCTGTCCGGTCCGATCGTGATCTATGACGACGATCATTACTACATGGCTAATGTCCTTGCAGAACATCTCGCGGCGAAAGGCCACGAGGTTCACCTCGTCTGTCCTCAGCCCGCGATTGCGGGCTGGATGGGCTACACGCTGGAACAGCCTCGTGTCCTCAGCGCCCTGATGGCGGCCGGCGTCAAGATGTATCCGAACACGACGGCCGTGGAGTGGAAGGACGGTGCGCTGCATATCAATCGGTCGGACACTTACGAACCGTTGCCGGCTATCCCCGCAGCGGCCTTGCTGAGTGTTACGTCAAGACTTCCACAAGACGATCTGTCCTCCTGGCTTTGCGAGGCCGGTGTTCCGCACACAACAATCGGCGACGCGGTCGCGCCGGGGATCATTCAAGCGGCGGTGTTTTCTGGACACAAGGCTGCCAGGGAGTATTTGGGAACTGAGCCGGCAGACCGCATCTTCAAGCGCGAGGTCCCGACCTTGTTCATCTGAATCGAAGCCTCCAGTAGCAAAACAAGGAGCGTCGGCCTGGCTGGGCCCTCTTCTCTCGTCTCAAGTCCGACGCGGGCCCGCCAGCAGGAGCACCGACTATGAGATCTCGCGCGCAGTCGACATGAACCAGCTGCCCTGATCGCGACAGTTTTGGGAGGAACAATTATGGCCGCAGACACACCCTTGTGGACCGCGACGCGGGACCGGATCGACGCCGCGCCGATGACGGCTTTTCTGAAAGCCGCTGCGGCGCAGGCGGACGCATCCTTCGCCTCCTATGCCGAACTTCACCGCTGGTCGGTCGAGGATCGCGAGAGCTTCTGGAGCCTCGTCTGGGACTTCTGCGGCATCGTTGGCGACAAGGGCGAGCGCGTACTCGTCGATGGCGACAAGATGCCCGGCGCCTCATTCTTTCCCGACGCCACCCTGAACTTCGCCGAGAACCTGCTGAAGAAGACCGGCTCGGGCGACGCAATCGTCTTTCATGGCGAAGACAAGGTCGAGCGTCGGCTGTCCTGGAACGAACTGCATGCGCTGACGTCGCGCCTGCAGCAGCTTTTCCTGTCGCTCGGCGTCAAAAAGGGCGACCGCATCGCCGCCATGATACCCAACATGCCGGAAGCCATCGCCGCCATGCTGGCGACCGCTTCGATCGGCGCCGTCTGGTCGTCATGCTCTCCCGATTTTGGCGAGCAGGGCGTTCTCGACCGCTTTGGCCAGATCGAACCGGTCGTCTTCATTGCGCCGGACGGCTACTGGTACAATGGCAAGGCCATCGAAGTCGCCGACAAGATCGCCGCGGTCGCGACGAAACTTGCCACCGTCCGCAAGATCCTGATCGTGGACTATCTCGGCACCTCTGCCGACGTAGCCGAAACCGTCGACAAGGCTGCGGCGCTCGAAGACGCGCTGGCGCCCTTCGCTGCAAAACCCGTGACCTTCGAACGATTGCCGTTCGCGCACCCGCTCTACATTCTGTTCTCGTCAGGCACGACCGGCATTCCCAAATGCATCGTCCATTCGGCCGGTGGAACGCTGATCCAGCATGTCAAGGAACACCGGCTGCATGCTGGATTGCTCGATGGCGACCGCTTCTTCTACTTCACCACTTGCGGCTGGATGATGTGGAACTGGCTGGTGTCGGGTCTGGCGTCAGGCGCGACACTGCTACTCTATGACGGCTCGCCCTTCTATCCCGACGGCAATGTGCTGTTCAGTTTCGCCGATGCCGAGAAGATGACCTTCTTCGGCACCTCGGCCAAATTCATCGATTCCGTGCGCAAGGCCGGCCTCAAGCCGATCGGCACGCATGATCTACAGAGCGTGCGGGCGATCTCCTCCACCGGCTCGCCACTCTCGCCCGAGGATTTCCGCTTCGTCTATGACGGCATCAAAAAGGATGTGCACCTGGCCTCGGTCTCCGGCGGCACCGACATCGTCTCCTGCTTCGTGCTCGGCGTGCCGATCGAACCGGTGTGGACCGGCGAGATCCAGGGGCCGGGCCTCGGCCTTGCCGTCGATGTCTGGGACGATGACGGCAAGCCTATCAGGCAGGAGAAGGGCGAACTGGTCTGCACCAGGGCTTTTCCGGCGATGCCGATCGGCTTCTGGAACGACCCCGAGAGCAAGAAATTCCAGGCGGCCTATTTCGAGCGCTTCGACAATGTCTGGTGCCATGGCGACTTTGCCGAATGGACCGCCCATGGCGGCCTGATCATTCATGGCCGCTCCGACGCGACGCTCAATCCGGGCGGCGTGCGCATCGGTACGGCGGAGATCTACAACCAGGTCGAACAGATGCCCGAGATTCTGGAGGCGCTGTGCATCGGCCAGGATTTCGACAATGACGTGCGGGTTGTGCTGTTCGTACGGCTGGCCGCCGGCGTGCAGCTGGAAGCCGATCTGGAAAAACGCATCCGGTCGAAAATCCGCACCGGGGCGAGCCCCCGCCACGTGCCGGCAAAGATCGTCGCCGTGTCAGACATCCCGCGCACCAAGTCGGGCAAGATCACCGAACTCGCGGTGCGCGACGTCGTGCACGGTCGCGCCATCAAGAACAAGGAGGCGCTCGCCAATCCCGAGGCGCTGGAGTTGTTCAGGAACCTGCCGGAGTTAGGTTGATCGACTCGGCAAACAACCTCCCAGCATGGATCATCGGGCGCAAACGTGAGCGCCGACACATGGTGTGGCGCCAGGGGATCTCGTGGACATCGGGAGATAGAGAGGCGTGACGGAGGAGAGCGACATGAGCCATGGCGGCCAGCAGTCGGACATAATCTTTCTCACGAATGGCGCGTCGGTCGTGGGTCAAGGGATGAGCCGATTGCAGAGGATTGAGCCCTCAGCGGGCGCGGTGAGTGGAGGCTCTCTTCGCTCAGCCGTAAGCGAAGCTTAAACTGGCAGTTCGATGCGCGGGGGGAAAGACGGTAGCGCGATACCGACTCGAACCCCACAGTGGTTGAATCAAGGTTGCATCACAGCGATCCAGGGACCCTAACCTCCTTCAGAAGCGCGCATTTCGACTGGAGGCGCAAGACAGCAAGTTCGAAAAGCTTCCAGGAACCCCAGTCGATGGTCAATTGTAGACCGTCTGACGTCCACAATAGGGCCGATGAACGAACCCGCTGCGCGGGAGGGATGCCTGCGGTTGAGGTAGAGATCAAGAACCGGTCGTCGCGCTCGCGTTGAGCGTCGTTCGGCTGGAGCAGAGCATGGCGGGCTTCTTCAACAAGGAGCCTGACCATGCACCATCCCGTTCTCGATGCACCCGTCAGCCCGCTGCGCCAGCGGCTGATCGACGACATGAACATGCGGCGCTTCTCACGCGAGACGCAGCGCAACTATCTCCGCGACATCGGACGCCTGGCGACATTTCTCGGGCGTTCACCAGACACAGCGACCGCCGATGACCTGCGCCGGTTCCAGATCAACCAGCAGGAAGACGGCGTTCCCGTGCCGACGATGAACAGCATCGTGTCGGCGCTACGGTTCTTCCTCACCCAAACGCTTAACCGCCCGGACCTGGCGCGCCGGCTCGTCCGGCTGTCGCATCCGCGCAACCTGCCCGTGGTGCTCAGTCGCGACGAGGTCGCCCGGCTGCTCAACGCCACCACCTGCCTCAAGCACCAGGCCGCACTGTCGATTGCCTATGGCGCGGGCCTGCGCGTCGCCGAGGTGTCGATGCTGAAGGTTGCCGACGTCGACAGCGAGCGCATGCTGCTGCGCGTCGAGCGTGGCAAGGGCGGGCGGTATCGCAACGCCATGCTCTCGCAGGACCTGCTCGCGCTTCTGCGTGAGTGGTGGAAGGTCGGACGTCAGCAGGGCGTGATGCACCGCGACGGCTGGCTGTTTCCCGGACAGCACGCGATGAAGCCGATCAGCACGCGGCAGCTCTATCACATCGTCGTCGAGGCGGCGCAGGCCGCGCCGACATCGCCAAGCGGGTCGGGCCGCACACGCTGCGCCACAGCTTCGCCACCCACCTGCTGGAAGACGGCACCGACATCCGGATCATCCAAGTCCTACTCGGGCATGCCAAGCTCAACAACACCGCCCTTTACGCGAAGGTGGCGACCCGGACGGTGCGTGCCGTGACGAGCCCGCTCGACAAGCTCGGCCTGTTCAAGTCGCCCGACATCTGAGCCGTGCGCGCCTCGATCGAGGTCGCCGACATCTTCCGTGCTGCCGGACCCGCTTTCCGGGCCGCCCATGCAGGTCACCTGAGCCTCGCCCAGCTCAAGGTCATGTCGGCGATCGAGTATTGCCGCACCGCAGCCCTTGGCGGTCACGTCGAGGCTTGCGAGGACTGCGGCCAATGGCGGATCGCCTACAACTCCTGCCGCAACCGGCACTGCCCGAAGTGCCAGGGCGCGGCCGCACGGACGTGGTTGGCCGAGCGCGAGGCCGACCTGCTGCCGGTCGGCTACTTCCATGTCGTGTTCACGCTGCCGGCCGAGGTCGCCGACATCGCGTTCCAGAACAAGGCGCTCGTCTACGACCTGCTGTTCAAGGCGGCAGCGGAGACGATGCTGACTATCGCCGCCGACCCGAAGCACCTCGGCGCCAGGATCGGCATCACCGCGGTGCTGCACACCTGGGGATCGGCGATGACACCATCCGCATGCCCACATGATCGTGCCGGGCGGCGGCACCGCGCCGGACGGAAGCCGCTGGATATCGTCGCGCCCGGCCTTCCTGCTCCCGGTGAGGGTTCTCGGCAAGCTGTTCCGAAGGCTCTTCCTCACCCGGCTGGTCGCGCTGCACGACGCAGGACGGCTCGCCTTCTTCGGATCTATGGCGCACCTGTCCGCGCGGCAGGCATTCGTGCGGCACCTGTCGCCGGTCCGCAAGAAGCGCTGGGTGGTGTACGCCAAGGCGCCGTTCGCCGGGCCGGAGGCGGTGCTCGCCTATCTGTCGCGCTACACCCACCGGGTGGCGATCTCGAACCGCCGCCTGATCGCGTTCGACCACGACGGCGTCACCTTCCTTTACAAGGACTATCGCCGCGACGGCGTTGATCGGCAGCAGGTCATGACGCTGGCGGCTGACGAGTTCATCCGCCGCTTCCTGCTCCATGTCCTGCTGCGCGGCTTCCATCGCATCCGGCACTACGGCCTGCTCGCCGGCTCCGCCCGCAAGGCCAGCCAAGACTTCCGCCCGCCATGCCCTTGCTGCGGCGGACGCATGATCATCATCGAGACGTTCGAGCGCCGGAGGCAGCCACGCGGTCCGCCCGATGCAACCGCGACGAACCGGGAGACAACTCCATGACCCGGCATGGCATGGTCGAACCTTCACCCGCAGGCGCCCCGCCTCTGGCAACGGCCCCACGCGTGTCCATCATCAATATCGCCGCCCACAGCGTCGCAACGAGCCTCGTGCGGGATCGGCTAAACCGCGCGGAGGCACAACGAAGCGGCCTCCCCGCATCCATCCCCACCCTTCCCAGCAGCGGTCGCGCCGTCGCCGACACCAGCCGCAAATCGAAATCCCCATAGCCATCGCCTGTGGCCCACGGGTTCCTTCCTCGGGGACTTTCGAACGCCTGCCGGCGCCCGAAACTCTTCACGCTACCGGACGGTCCGCTATCGGGGCGAGGTCGACGGAAAGCTGCCATTCGGCAGATGACCTCTGAAGCCGAGGTTGAGGCGGGTTGACCCTAAGGAGCGGTTCTCAATGAGTGTGGTTGCGAGGCAGAGCTTTGCCAGATGGGGCACTGGAGCAGCATCCAGCTTGGCGGATGGCCAGATCGCGGGACCTGCACTGCCACGGCTAGAATGCGCGGCCCGTAACGTTCAGCTCGCTAAATAACTTCTTGCAATCGATCGCAGTTCATTCTCGTCGATTATCTCACCGTGTCCGCAGTATGCCCTGTTGAACTCTATCTCCAAAAGACGCAGCATTGTCTTTCGATAGACGTGCACGTCCGAACCTGGAAGATCATCGACCAATCGTCCGCGATAAATCGCATCGCCGGCTAAAAAATCGCCGTTGCGTTCATCAAGAAGACCGAGCGACCCTGGCGAATGACCAGGGAGGTGAAGGACCAGAAATGACCTGTCTCCGGTCTCAATGGTGCAGCCTTCGTCGAGAATTCGGGACAGTGGCGCCGATTTGATCTGGAAATGCAGCAGCGACCATGCCTCATGCGGAGGCTTGCTGACGGCGTCGCGCTGCGCGCGAAAGAGATGAGCCAATGTGTGTTCATCCGCCATGTCGTCGAAAAACGAAGACTCCTCGCGATGGCCAAGTCTCATCTCGAACTCGCTTAATGCGCCGACGTGATCGACATGGATGTGCGTTGCAACGGCTACTACCGGCTTGCCAGGTGGCAGGTTCAGCACGGGTCTGAGAGGCACTAGCCCCATGCCCCCATCGACGACAAGATCGACGTCGCGCCCGCGAACATGATAGACGTTGCTTCTGAAATAGGGATGAACGTGCGGCTCCCATATCCGCGTGATTCCCCTACCCAGAGTTTCGCGTGAGAACCAGTCGGCAGCACGATGCACTTCGCCAGTTGGGGTGAGCGGCATCAACGATGTCCTCGCGCAAGCAGACGCTCGAGCTTGATCTGAACGACAGTCAGAACCGAAACCATCGACATGTAGTAGATCAGCGCCGCGCCATACCATTCCAAGAACCGAAAGCTGGTGGCGATGGCGAACTGGGTGACGGTCATGAGCTCTTTCAAGGAGATGACCGTCGCCAGCGAGGTTGCCTTCAGCAAGGAAATGAATTCGTTGACCAGGGCCGGTAGCGCGACGCGAAGCGCCTGGGGCAGGATGATCAGGAAGAATATCTGACCCCGGTGCAGGCCAAGGGCCGCCGCACCCTCGGATTGCCCCTTGCCGATCGATGCATAGGAGCTGCGCAGGATCTCGGTCAGATAGGCAATCTGAATCAGGGTCAGGGCGAGAAACGCCGCGACGAACGGACTGAACCAGTCCGAGCGGAACACCGCCGAGATCTGCGGCAGTCCATTCCAGACGAACAGCAGCACGAGCAGCGCGGGTGCGCCGCGAAGAAGCCAGACAAACGCGGCGATCGACAGGCGGATCCAGCGCCGCTTCGACGTGGCCAGTGCTGCTGTTGCCAGCGATATCGCCAGGGCAACGGTCATCACCAGAAGCGAAAGCACGAGGGTCAGCAAAGCCCCCTTGGCGAGGGGCCAGCCGAACAGGGCCGTCAGGAAGAGCTTGCTGTCGAACACCTCGGCACGTCCCTTAATTGGTCGCGTGCTTGACGTCTGCGGCGGCCTCGGGAAGGTTCCATTTCTGCAACAGCGCCTTCATCTCGCCGCTGGCCTGCAAGGTCTCGATGGCATTGACCAGGGCCTCGCGGTTGTCGCCGCCCTTTCTCAGATAGATCCCGTAAGTTTCACCATCGCCATAGTTGTATGGCACCTGCAGCCGCCCTGGCATTTGCTTGATGCGGAATGCAGCCGTCGTGTCCTGGGTGATCGTCGCCGCAGCCCGGCCGACTAGGATCTGCTCGATGACGGCGGAGGCGGACGGATAGGTCTGTATCTGCGCGGGCGCCTTGCCGGCTTTTGTCAGCTCGGCGTTCAGCTCCGCAGCTGTCTTCTCGTAGGTGGTGCCCGCCTCGATCGCCAGCACCTTGCCGCTGAGGTCGAGCGGCGATTTGGTCTCTGAATCCGAAGCCGATGTCACCAGCACCACATTGGAGACGAAGTAGGGAACGGCGTCATAGGCCTGCAGGCGCTCCTTGGTCACCATGATGCCGCTGGCGACGAGATCGCATCGCTCGGCGCCGAGCGATGGCAACAGCACCTTGAAGTCGCCGACCACATATTTGGTGGTGCCGCCCCATTGCTTTGCGATGGCATCCACGACATCGACTTCGAAACCGACAAGCTTCTCGTCGCCTGGATTCTCATAATATTGCATGGGCGGAAAATCGCCGCCGGTGCAGACGCTGAGCACGCCGTTATGGACAAGATCCGCACCTCCGGCCTGCGCCGCCGGCGCGGTGGCGACAAGGGTGGCGACGACCAGTCCGCCAAAGGCGATTTTCGCTGCGAAGGCAGTGCGTTCGTGAAGCATATCCAGTTCCCCATTTTATTTTGCGATGCCGTTTTGTGGCTGCCGAGGACCATATGTTGCAATTACTATGAGACAAGCTAAATCTTTAGCATTTAGTTAGAGCAGTTTTTCTAAACTAAGGTGATACGTGGCCGTTCCGTCCCTTCATTCTCTGCGAGCCTTCGAAAGCGTATCGCGGCTCGGCAATGTCGCGGCCGCGGCTGCCGAATTGCATGTGACGCCAGGCGCCATAAGCCAGCAGCTGCGTGCCTTGCAGCTTTCGCTTGGCATCGACCTGTTCAGGAAAAGCGGCCGCCGCCTCGTGCTGACTGAACGGGGCGCGACGCTGCAGAAAAGCGTCGGCACGGCCATGCATCAGATTGCGGATTCGATCCGCGACATATCGGCCAATGCCTACGCCACGTCAGACAGGGCGGAGCTGCGCGTATCGGCGCCTTCAGTCTTTGGAACGACCTGGCTCACGGCCAGGATCTTTCGGTTTCTCGATGCAAACCCCGATCTTCGCATGCAGATGCACACAGCAGTGGACTTCGAGGAAGTGGACTGGCGAAAAGTCGATGTCGCCATCGTCTATGGGAATCCACCTTGGGCTGGATTCTGGTGGCGGATGCTGCACAGCATCTACGCGTCACCAGTGTGCAGCCCACAATTGCTGCGAGGTCCAAATGCAATTCGCGAGCCTCACGATGTGCTCAAACATCGCTTGCTCCATGAAGACGACGGCGACCAATGGCGGCGTTGGCTAACGGAAGCACGCGTACCCCATTCCGTGGAGTCCGATATCTATTTCGACAACTTTGCCATGGTGCTTCAGGCCGCGCGCGATGGTCATGGTGTCGCCCTGACAAACGACATCATTTCCTTCAGGGACCTGGATGAGGGCAGACTGGTTCAACCCTTGACGCTCAGTGTTGCGGCATCCCGAAGCTATTACTGCATATGCCATGAGGAAGGCTTGGCTAATCCAGCGATCGGCCGGTTCGTCGACTGGTTGGTCGACCAGGCATCGAGACCGTCAGGCTGACGGCACGGTGGCACCGTGCCTCGATGCAGATCTGTTTTGAAAAACGGTGGTCGGGTGAACTATGCATAAGTTTCGTGCGATCTGAGCGCCCGTTCGAACTCGAGGGGCACCTTCGGGATCCGAGATCGGCCCGCCCAGCAAGGATATGCTTCGCCGATCTGGTCATAGCTCCCGAACTTAATCGGACATTCAAAGCGATCTTCGTGGATGATCGCCACCACCTTTGTGCAAGTCATGGCCGCGTTATGGTTGGCTTCTCGGTGCCCATCGACGGTAGCAGCGTCGACCTGGCAGCTGCGAAAGGCCTAAGGGACGTTAGGCTACGTCAGGTTTGTGAATTGCTTTTACTTCCTGAAAGTCTTCAAGGCCAAACCTTCCGCCCTCGCGGCCATTACCGGATTGTTTGTAGCCGCCAAATGGACTTCCATAGCGGTGCGGCGCTCCGTTGATATGCACCATGCCGGCCCGCAGACGCGAAGCCACCCTTTCTGCTCTCTTCGGATCACCGGTTTGCACAAAGGCGGCAAGGCCGTATGTCGTGTCATTCGCCAGGGTGATGGCCTCTTCCTCGCTGTCAAAAGGAATGATCGCAAGAACCGGCCCGAAAACCTCTTCCCGTGCGATGCGCATCTCGTTGTCGACGTCGATAAAGATAGTTGGCCTTACGAAATAACCAGCTTCAAAACCCTTCGGTTTGCCGGGGCCGCCAACGAGCAACTGCGCACCTTCATCAATCGCAGCATTAATCAAGGTTTGTACACGAGCGAACTGAATTTCGCTCACCAGAGGCCCAATGTGCGCGCCTTCCTTCATTGGGTCCCCTACTTCGGCGGCCATGCCAGCGCGACGCGCTACCTCGACTGCCCTTTGATAGACAGAGCGCTGCACGAGCAGCCGCGTCGGTGCATCGCAGGACTGGCCAGAGTTATTGAAGCATTCGGCAACACTGGCGGAAACCCGCTCATCGAGATCTGCATCTTCAAAAACGATGTTCGGAGATTTGCCACCAAGCTCCAGGGTTACCCTTTTCACAGTGTCGGCAGCATCTTTGCTAACTGCGATCCCGGCCCTCGTAGAGCCTGTGAAGGACATCATGTCGACGTCCCTATGTCTGGAAAGCGCCGCGCCGCAGTCAGCGCCACCATTGACCAAATTGAAGACACCTGGGGGAAACCCCGCCTCATCAATCATCTCAGCATACAACATGGCGTTGAGGGGCGTGAATTCGCTAGGCTTCAAGATGCATGTGCAACCCGTCGCGAGGGCCGGCACCACCTTCAGTGCGATCTGATTGATCGGCCAATTCCAAGGTGTAATTAGACCGCAGACGCCGATAGGTTCGCGCAGAATGATATCGCCATTCGGCAATTCCTCGCGAGCTTTCAGATCACGCAGCGCATCGATGAACCCCTGCAGATGGCCAACACCGACATCGGCCTGCTGCTGCCGGCTCATGGTGATCGGGGCGCCAAGTTCCAACGTTATTGTTTCAGCCATCTCGTCGTAGCGACGCTTGTAAATGGCCAGAAATCTTTCGAGCAGCCGGAGGCGCTCTTCAAGAGTGGTTCGGCTGTAGGAAGCGAAGGCATTTTCTGCCGCTACGACAGCCTTGGCGATATCCTCTGGCGTACCCATGGAAATGACGGCAATCGGCTTTTCGGTTGCAGGGTTCAGAACTTCCAGATCCTGCCCGGCGATTGGCGATACCCACTCGCCGCCGATATAGAACTTCCGCTTATCGAGCATAACGATGCTCCTTCCCAATTCGGATAAGGCTCACACCCTCGCTCATGCGAGCGAAGGGCTAAACGTCAGCAGGCCCAGAATTTCAAAGAGCACCTGTGCGCCGACCTGCGCTGTGTTGGTTGTCGCGTCGTATTGCGGAGCCACTTCGACGACGTCTGCGCCCACAAGATTGACGCCCTTCAGTCCCCTGATGAGCTCCAACACCTCGCGCGTCGTGAGCCCGCCAATCTCTGGAGTGCCTGTCCCCGGTGCGAAGGCCGGATCGACGCTGTCGACATCAAAAGAAAGGTAGGTCGGGCCGTCGCCTACAATCGCCCTCGCCTTGCGGATCACGGCTTCGATTCCAAGGCCCGAAATTTCTTCGGCATGGATGACCGTCATGCCCGAGGCGTAGGAGAATTCCCACAAATACTCCGACGAGCCGCGAATTCCGATCTGGATTGTCCGAGCGGGATCGAGCACGCCGTCCAAGACCGCGTTACGCATCGGGCCGCCGTGATGGAACTTCGTCTGATCGAAAGGGCCGCCCGTGTCGCAATGCGCATCGATATGGATCAACCCGACCGGACGATCGCGGCCGACGGCCTTGAGGATAGGATGAGTGATCGAGTGATCACCTCCAACCGAGACGGGAATTACGCCCGCAGCGACGACCGCCGCAATCGCCGCCTGGATATCATCGTGACTTTGCTCCAGGCGGTAGCGGCTTGCGAAAGGAATATCGCCTATGTCGGCGATCCTAAGATCGAACGCAGGCGCGCATTCGAGGACGTGATTGTACGGCCCAATCCGCTCAATTGCCCGTATCGCACGTGGCCCGAAACGCGATCCAGGTCGGTTGCTTACACCAAGGTCCATTGGCACGCCGACTACCGCTACCTGGAGATCGCCGAAGTCGGGTGCTTTGAAATCGATTGTCTTCAATGGCAAGCCGGCAAAGGTTGAGATGCCGGAATACGGCGCCAGACGGGTTCCGCCGCTAAATATCTTCTCACCAACCTTGCGAAATTTCGGATCATGAAACTCGAGACTGTCGGCGAACTTCGCCCGCAGCGCTGCAAGGCGCTCATTAAAGTCAACCATTGCGAAACCCTCTCCTTGTGTCGCGTTGTTCCTGGAATCAGAAGACATGGAATTGGCCGACGGCGCGTCCCGCCGCCGAGGCCCTGAATGACTTCAACGTGCCACCCTCAATGTTCACAATTCCGCAGCCGTAGCGGGCAGCCGGAACATAGATGATCATGATGATTTGGCGCGGGGCGAGCCGGGGGCGTTCAATTTCTCCGCGACCGCGCCTACATAGCGGTCCAGAATGATTGCCAGTGCGGAAATCGCAAGGCCTGCAAGCAATCCTCTGCCGGCCTCGACACGAGCGATGGCATCCACGGTCTCCAGTTCAAGCCCCTGTGAGCCAACAAGCGCCGTTATGACCACCATCCCAACACACATGAGGATCGTTTGGTTGAGACCCAGCATCAGACCAGGTCGGGCAAGAGGCAGACGAACCTTCCAGAACGTTTGAAGTGGGGTGGCCCCGAACGCCACCGCGGCTTCGATCGTGGTTGGATCGACATTGCGGATGGCATGGTCCGTGTATCGCACCGTCGTCGCCACGGAGTAGAGCGCAATGGCGATCACCGCGGTTGCATCTCCGGGACCCAGAAGCATGACAACGGGCACCAGGTATACGAAGGAAGGCAACGTCTGCAGGGTCGTGACGACAACCTCCGACACCGCGTGCACGCGGCGCGAAGATCCGGCCCATACTCCCAAGGGCGCTCCGACAAAAAGGGAGAGCAGCGTTCCGACCGTCACCAGATTGAAGGTGATCAGCAACTTGTCCCAATAGCCAATGGCAGCGATCAGGATGAGCGTGGCGCAAGACAGGACAGCAAGAGAAGGCCGCCGCAGCGCGAAGCCGAAACACAGCATGGAAGCAACAATCGACGCCCAGCCGAGATCTCTCAGTATCGTCAACAAGGGCCGAATGACGCCGAGCGTGATGGTCAGCCGGGCGGTTTCGAAACCATCGCCCCAGTTGCCGTTCAGCCAACTGATGACGCGTGACCAGAAATCAGCGGTCGAGATCGTCAACTCGACCGGATATTGCGCCAGAGGTGCGATTGCGACTCCCCCGACTGTGGGAATGACGAGGATGGCGGCCAGGATTGCGAGGTGCCTTATCGGTTGCGGTCGAGACAGATGAGAAGGTCGACGCACGGCGATCGAATGTCCGTAGCCGTAAAGCAGTACGGCCAGCAGTGTTATCGCAATCCCCGCCTCCAACCCGCGACCGATCTTGAGGGATTGGATCGCGCGAAGCACTTCCGCTCCCAGACCACCTGCGCCGATCATGGAAGCCAGAATGACCATAGCCAGCGCCATCATCACCAGTTGATTGACGCCCAAAAGGAGGTCGTCCCTCGCGCTTGGCAAAAGGATCTTCGATGTGCCCTGCCAGCGGGAGGCACCGGTCATGCTGGACAGTTCGAACGTATGGTCCGGCAACCGACGCAGGCCATACACCACCGCTCGCGCCATCGGCGGCAAGGCGAAGATCAGTGTTGCCACCAACGCCGCGACGGGACCGAACCCGAAGAGGATCAGGACTGGCACCAGATAGCTAAATGGCGGAATCGTTTGCATGACGTCGAAGACGGGGTTCAATACGGTTTCGAGCCAACGCCAACGAAACAGCATCACGCCAAGCACCAGGCCAAAGATCACGCCGACGACGATCGCAAACGCCACGGAAGCGAGCGTCAATGTCGCTTGAGCCCAAAGATTGAAAACAAGAAAGTACGCAAAAGTTGCAAACGCCAGGACAGCCAGGCGGCGCCCACCGGCGAGCCAACCCATGTAGGTTGCAGCAAGAACGACCGACACCCACGACAATGGCGGCAGAGTAACCGTTTCGGCTGCAGTGCGACCCGGAAAGGACCAGCCGGTGGTCAGAAGGTTCTGCAGGCCCCGCATCGGAAGGCCGACTGCCTCCCCACCCGCACGCGTCCAGACCCGGAGAGGCTCGCCAAAAATTTCGGATCGGCGAAGCAACTGGTTGAGCACATCGTTGGACATCTTAAGCAACGGCAGCAGCCATTGCTTCGGCCAGACGTACAACCCTTCGGGCAGCACCTCCCGCCCAACATAGGCAGCGACGAGCAAAATGAGGCCGAATGTCACCCACAAACGGCTGCTCAGCAGCCATTTGTGGCGGATGAGCGGCGCCACAGATGTCGCGCCGAAGGTTATTGAAGCCACGGTGACCACTTTTTCTCGTTGGTGGAAATCCACTCAGCCGCGGCAGCTTCGGGCGTAAGTCCGCCCTTATCCTGCTTGAGGATGCCCCAGGCAACATCGTCATTGGTCAGAACAAACTTCTTCAAGAGATCCGTTACATTGGGCTCGCGCTTGGCGAAATCATTGTTGATCAATTCGATGATATCTCCCGTGGGTAAAGCGCAGTCACCCACGAGATCGGGGGTGACGCCCCAGGCGGGGTCGCTGCGGCACGCGTCCTCATAGGGCGGGAAATCGACAAAGGTGCCCACGCCGGAGCCGTACAGCCAGTGAGGCACGAAACCAAATCCGATGATCGGCTTTTTCCTCTCGATTGCGCCCTGCATCGTGGCGACCATGGCCGCCATGGTACCCGGCAACGTTATGTGGACGTCGAGGCCTAGCGCCGCGATGCGGCGCTCGTCGTCGGCATCAAAGTCTGCCGGTGTTCCGAGATAATTGATCTTTCCGTCCGTCTCCGGGTTGGACAGCGCTTTGATGCAGGCAGGATTCTTGAGCGCCTTCCAGTCCGGCAATCCCGGACATAGCTCAGCGACATAGTTGGGGTACCACCAGGTTTCCCTGATCTTGACGCCGACCGACCCCACCTTCGTCACAGAGCCGGACGCGAGCGCAGCTGCGATCAGTTCGGGAGAAGACGACCAAATTGCGGGACTGATCTCGAGGTCGCCGAGCTCTATGGCCGTGAACTGCGCCGTGTAGTCGGTATGCACGTACTGGATGTTGTATCCGGCCTTTTTGAGCAAGGTCCCGAACACGTTCGTGATGAAGTCCGCGTCAGGCGCACTAACGACCGCCAGCCGCACCGGATCCTGGGATTGCGCGGCGGCGAGCGCCTCGCCGGAAGAAATGCACAGACTGGCGCAGAGCACAGACGCCAACGTGACTGACGAGAGTGGAAACCGCATCGCGAAACACCCTTTCAAAATGACCTATGAGCCAAAGTAGGGCGCACTTCTTATCACATGTCAATCACAAAAATAGAAAAAGAAGTTGCATTGCTCGGGAATGTCGGGTTGAATACAGCATAATATGGACGCTAGATATCACAAATGAGTCACAAATGACAACGAAGGACGAGCAGAGCACGACCGCTTCGGACCGCGTGTACAAGCTTGTCCGTCAGGATATCCTTGAGTGCCGCTGGCGGGCCGGACAGCGCCTGAAGATCCGCGATATCGCCGCCGAACTGGGCGTCAGCCCGATGCCGGTCCGTACGGCGTTCCGGCGCCTAGGCGAAGAGGGTATTCTTATCGTCGAGGAAAACCGATCGGCGCGTGTCCCCTTCGTTTCCCGGCAGAGCTTCAACGAATACCTTGAGATCTCGGTGAGCCTCGAATGCCTTGCCCTGGAGAGGGCCGCGGGGCGTCTATCGAGTGAAACGATCCAGGCGCTCCGAAGCGAAGCCGAGTGCATGCAGCGCGACATCGAGGCTGGCGACACCGTTGGATACGCCCCTCGGTTCAACGGCCTTCTGATGAAGATCTATGTGCGAGGGGAATCTCAAGCGCTCATCGAGATGATCGAAAGCGTCTGGATCAAGACAGCTCCGCCGGCGCGCGAGGCCTTCGAGGAAAAGGGCATCGTCACGAGACTGAATGCGGCCCTGGTTGCGATCATCGACGCCTTGGAGGCGGCCGACGCGGCCAGTGCCAAGGAAATTCTGACCTCTGCCCTGCAGTATGCCTGCAAAGGCGTGAACCTGTTCCTTGAAATGGATCAAGATCAGAAACTGAGACCAAAAGCCAAAAAGAGGATCGAGGAACAATATGTCGAATCCAAGTGAAGCTCCGATTGCGCTGGTCACCGGCGCGTCCCGCGGTATTGGGCGAGCGACTGCGGAGATGTTGCTCCGGGATGGCTACGATGTGCATGCCACCTACATCAGCGATGCGACAGCGGCAGAGGGCCTGGTTTCGTATGGCGACGACTTGGGGCGAAAAGTCACGCTTCACCATTTCGATGCCGGCGCGCGCGAGAGTCAGGACGAGTTGATGCGGCGCCTGCAGGGTGTCCAGCTTCGGGGCATCGTCCACAATGCGGGAATCGTCAAATTCGAGCGATTTACTGAATATGACATCTCGATCTGGGACCGCACCTTCGAAGTAAATCTGAATGCAGCGTTGCGGCTGACTCTTGGACTGCAGAAGCAGATCGTGTCGGGAGGATCGGTGGTTTTGGTAGCCTCCACCGACGCATTCTTCGGCTCCTACGCAAGCATGGCTTACGCGGCGTCCAAGGCGGCGATGATCAATCTGGCCAAGAGCCTCGCATGCAATTTCGGTTCCCGAAACATCCGCGCCAACGCCGTTTCGCCGGGATGGATCCAAACCGACATGACAACTGGGGCGTCCTCAGGGTCAGCGTCAATCACGCCTCTTGGGCGGGACGGAAGGCCGGAGGAGGTCGCTGGCGTGGTCGCATTCCTCTTGTCCGACAGGGCCAGCTTTGTCTCGGGTACGAGCATCGCTGTCGATGGCGGCTACACCTCCTCCGACGCGATCATGTTGAACGAAGCCAGGGAATTAGGCTGAGGATTGTCGGGGATAGCCATGTTGAGTTGCAAGAACCTTTGGAAGATTTACGGACCGGCCAAGGCGCATAGTATCGATCCCGAATTGCCGCTGAGTGAGAACATCTCCTCTGTGGAGCAGCGCGGCGGTTTCGTCGCGTTGGCCGGCGTCGATCTCTCCGTGGCCAAGGGCGAGATCCTGGTCATCATGGGACTGTCGGGGTCCGGAAAGTCCACTCTGCTGAGATGCTTGACGCGCCTGGTGGAGCCATCGGAAGGAGCGTTGTGCTTCGAGGGTCAGGACTTACGCGCCGTGCCTGAAAAGAGCCTGCAACTGCTCCGCCGTACGCACATGAGCATGGTGTTCCAGAATTTTGCGCTGCTTCCCCACCGTACCGTGGTCGGCAATGTGGAGTTGCCACTGGAGATTCAAGGTGTGCGCGCAGCTGCGCGAAAGCAGAAGGCGCTCGATATGATTGGGCTTGTCGGGTTGTCCGGCAAAGAGGATCATTATCCTTATGAGCTCTCCGGAGGCCAACAGCAGCGCGTCGGCATTGCTCGCAGCCTCTCAACCAATCCGAGCCTTTGGCTGCTGGACGAGCCCTTTTCAGCGCTCGATCCACTCATTCGCGAAGAGATGCAGGACGAAATTCTCAGGCTGCAGAAAACGCTCTCCAAGACAGCCGTGTTCGTGACCCATGACTTCAATGAGGCCGCACGCGTTGGAGATCGCATCGCCCTTTTGCGCAAGGGCCAACTGGTCCAGACCGGCAGCGCGGCGGAACTGATCCTGAATCCTGCGGATTCCTATGTGAGGGCATTCACCGCGAGCGCGGAACGCAGTCGAATACTGACGGCGGAAAATTTCATGCAGCATGGAGAGCCGGGCGCTTTCGACGTGCAACTCGAGGCTGAGGTTACACTCCGAAAAGTCGCGGAAACATTTCAGGGCGGGGCCAGCGTGATCGCCTTCGGCAATTCCACGGGCAGAACGGTAGGGTACATGAGACGCCAGGATCTGGGCGACGCCCTCACGTCCGCCATGACGGCGTAGCTGGCCGGGCGTCGAAATCGAGGTACCAGTTCGACCATGCAAACGAAGATCACCGAGACTGAAGCGCGTGCGCTCCTGCGCAGCATCAAGGCGCCGCAACTGGACCTGAAGCCGGTCGCAGACCATGTGCTCGAGCACTACGGGCTGGCAGGCGAATGGCATCAGCTGGGAGGGGAAAGAGAACAGAACTATCGTCTTGTCACTGCCGCCGGCGAGAGGTTTGTCGTCAAGATCGCATCTCTCGAAGAGGATGAGGAAAGTCTCATCTTTCAGGCGAAAGCGCTTGAACATATCGAAAGGGTCGATCCGGCGCTCCAGGTCCCGCGAGTGCGCAGGACCCTTGGAAGCGACCTGCTTTCCAGCATTTCGGATGGAGAGGGTAGAGAACACCGTTTACGCGCTCTCTCGTTCGTCTCCGGTACGACTGTCATGGACCAGTTGGGTCAACGAGGGTTCAAGCTCTCCACCGACGAACTTTTGACTCTCGGGGCGGCGCACGGCCGCCTGGCCAGGGCGCTGCAAGGGTTCAATCATCGCGGTGCCGTTCGACCGATGCCGTGGGACCTGGCAAATGGCCTGCTCCTTGGTGATTGGCTGCGGGACTATATCCCAGAAGAAATCCGCCAAGACGTCGACCGGGCATTGGAGCACTTCGCCGGATCAACCCTTGCGGCGCTGCCCCGCCTCCGATCCCAGGTCATCTACAATGATTTCCACGAGAGCAACGTTCTGGTCCGGGCCGAGCCTTTGCTCGAAGTTGTGGGGGTTATCGACTTTGGCGACATGGTCTATGGGACGGTCGCGCAGGACCTCGCCGTCGCTGTAGCGTCTTTCATCCATTGGAGCCCGGAACCCGTGGCTGCTGCATCAGCAATTGTGCGCGGCTACCAGAGATATATGCCACTGGAGGCCGCCGATCTGGCGGTGCTCAAGGATCTGGTGCTTGCCCGGCTGATCCTGCAGGTCGGGCTCGTCCGCTACCAGGCTGCAGTCAACGGCCGGCACGACCAGCACCTCGACGAACTGCAAACCCTGTATTCGGCTGCCGTATCACGCCTCGCCAACATCGATGGCAACGCGTTCGTCGCCTCGATGACCCCCTCCGTGGTGCCCACGCCGATTTCATCGCCCGTGGTGGAACAGACTACGACCGATATCCAAGCCCTGATGTTCCGCAGGCAATCGGTCTTGGGCGAGGCCTACACCTTCTACAACGAGCCGCTGGAACTCGTGCGTGGTCGCGGCACAAAACTCTTCGACGCCTCCGGGACGGAGTACCTGGATTGTTACAACAACGTCGCCAATGTGGGGCATTGCCATCCCTATGTGGTGCAGGCGCTCGCCCAGCAGGCGGCCACGCTCAACACCAACTCCCGCTATCTTCACAGCGAGATCCTGCGGCTGGGAGAGCGGCTGACTGCGACCCTCCCCGAAGGCCTGGATACCTGGATCTTTGTCTGTACCGGCTCGGAAGCCAACGACCTGGCGGTTCGCATTGCCCGGTCGGTTACCGGCAACGAAGGCGTGATCATCACAGAAAACAGCTATCATGGCAACACATCGGTGGTCGCGCCGCTTTCGTTGCTGGAATACGACATCAAGGACAAGCCGAGCTGGGTCGAGGCGGTGCCGCCCCCTAATGTCTACCGGGGCATCCATCGAGGCGACCAGGCCGATTTGGGGGAACGCTACGCCGATCACGTGACCGAAGCAGCGGTCCGCCTTCGAGCAAGGGGATCGGGCGCTGCAGCGCTGCTGATTGACTCGATCTTTGACGGCAACGGCGCCTTGGTCCCGCCGGGCGACTACATGCGCCTTGCCTTCGAGAAAGCGAGCCGTTCAGGAGCGTTGTGCATCGCCGACGAAGTCCAAATGGGCTTCGGAAGATCGGGCACGCATATGTGGGGCTTCGAGGCATTCGATGTTCGTCCCGACATAGTCACCATGGGAAAGCCGATGGGCAACGGGCACCCCATCGCCGCGCTCGTGACGCGTCGCGAAATCGCCCTGGAGTTCCAGCGTCGCACTGGCTATTTCAACACCTTCGGCGGCAACACGGTCTCGACGGTTGTCGCCAACGCCACCTTGGACGTGCTGCAGGGCGAGAACCTGCAAGGCAACGCCGAGCGTGTCGGCGCGCATCTCAAGGCATCTCTCGACGGTTTGATCGGCACGCACGAGCTTGTCGGCCACATCCATGGGCGCGGCCTTTTCTACGGAGCCGAGCTTGTCCTCGACCGGACCTCGCGCGCTCCCGCGAAACTCGCGGCCCGCTGGGTGCGTGAACGGATGAAGAGCCTCGGTGTCCTGGTTGCCTCGACCGGTCCCTTCGGAAACATCATCAAGATAAGGCCGCCATTGGCCTTCAGCACCGCCGACGCCGACCGGTGCTTTGAAGCCCTTCACACCGCGCTGACAGATGTGCCACCCGATCTTCGGATCGCAAATAGCGCCTGAGCCAACCGGGGATCAGCAGATGAAGATCTACAAGTGCGATGCTCATCTGGAGCATCAATCCAAAGTCGAGCTCACCCCTGGGAGGTTCATCCCAACGCTGGACGTGGCGGAGCGCACCAGCGCTGTTCTGGATGTCTTACGGCAGGCGGGCCACACCGATGTCTTGGACTGTGCACCCGCATCGAAGGTAGATCTGCGCACCATTCATTCCGCAGACTACCTGGATTTCCTCGCCACGGCCTGGGATGAATGGTCTAGCTCATTCGGAACCGAACTCGACGGCGTCGGCTTCGTCTGGCCGCACCGCAACCGGCCGCCGCGATGCCCAAGCGCGATAGAAGGCAAGATCGCCTACTACATGTTCGACGGGGTGAGCACGATCACGCCGGCGATGTGGCCTGCAACCTTGGGCGCAGCAGGGGCTTCACTTCAGGCTGCCGGGGACCTTCGCGTCGCTGGATTGCCGGGCCTGGTCCTGGCTCGTCCTCCGGGGCATCATGCCTGCTGGAACATGGGTGGAGGTACGAGTTACACCAACCATACCGCACTGGCCGCACAGGAACTGACGCGAGATGGCGCTCGGGTCGCGATCCTGGACATTGACGCTCACCATGGCAACGGTTCTCAAGACATCTTCTGGACCAGGTCCGATGTCCTTTCCATCTCTCTCCATGCCGATCCCGCGGTGGATTATCCCTATTTCTCCGGGTACGCCGACGAGATCGGCGCCGACGCCGGCGAAGGCTTCAATTTGAACCTGCCACTCCAACCCGGCACCGACTGGTCGGGCTACAGCGAAGGTTTGACGACCGCGCTCGAGAGGCTGCACGACTATTCTCCAGACTACATGGTGGTGGCGCTTGGCGTGGATAGCTATGCCAAGGATCCCGCAGGACGTCTGGCCTTGGAGTTGGCTGATTTCAACCGGATTGGCGAAGCCGTTGCATCCTTGGGCCGCCCCCACATGTTTGTGCTCGAAGGGGGATACTGCCTCGATGCGATTGGTCGCTGCGTCCTCAATGTTGTCGCGCCGGGAGGTTAGATGCGCCTGTGCCTCGCCGGATGTTTTGGCCGACCCGGCCTAAGGGAGGGGATTGACCTCAAGGAGCGAGTTGCCGCTTGCGTCGACAGCCACGACTAATTGGTTGCCCGCGCTTTGACGACTGATCTTGTCAGTATCTCGTACTTTTGTTTGGCGAAACCATCGGAGGAATTAGCTATGGAAAATCAAAACAGGGAAGAAGGCTTTGAGGGCCGAATGATGCGCCTGGTTAAAAAATGCGATCAGGAACAGAGGCTCATCATGAACCACGTCTGCATTCGGGTTGAGGATATCGGTCGCACGGAAAGGTTGCTGTCTGAGTCTTTTGGTATCGGCAAAGGAGGTTTTACTCGCGTTGAAGGAAATTTATTCAAGGGGGAAGCTTTTGTCAGCGGTGCGTGGGTGAACGACGATTTCTATCTTGAACTAATGGAGCCGCTCGAAAAACAACGGCTGGGATACGATACCGGGTGCGGTGCACCAATTGGGCACTTGAGTGAAATTGGCTTCCTCACCCCTAATATGGACGCAGAATTGGACCGGCTATCAAAGCTGGGGTGGAAGGTGACTGACACGCTTTCATCTGAATTCTCTAGAGAGGTAAAGATGGACATGGAGCCGTCCATTGGATTTCCCATAGAGCTGATGGAAGTAAAAATCAGAGATAAATAACGCATATTAGCCGACTACATCACTGGGTTAATTCTTATATTTAACAATCGCGAACAGAGCACGAAATTAAGAGGGCATATAGTCAAATGGCGTACATTGAAATTTTCCCTAAATCCACTGAAACACAGCAACGCTTGGCCGACCACAGCGCCCCGATGATGGACATCCTTTACCAGGCCACAAAAAGGATTCTCAACGTTCCTGATCACGATATCATCATCGAGTTAAATCAGTGTACAGCAATAGAATTTAATTCCTTGGCAGTGCAGTCTTCCGCAGTTCCAGATGTCGTAATAAAGATTTCAACCAGTGACCATGATTTACAGCAAAAGTTTCAATCTCTATGCGATCTCATCGTGAGAAAATGGAGCGCACAATTCGGGAATACACTCAAATTAGAAATTTGGATAAACTTGATTGATACGTGGGGCTGCAACATAGACCTCAATTAGAATGAAGCAACGCTCCGTGCGTTGCGCTTGCGCGCCGATCGGGCTTTCATCCCGGACAGTGATCCGGGCGGCGGCAGCAACAATGAGCGCCGATCAAATGGCGTGAAGGGGGTGGTCGTCAAAGACAGCCGGCGAGTTTGGCACGTTGCCGAATGAGCGCCTCGACGATATCGATCGTCGGGGTCGCATGGCCGGTGAGACGGCCTAGCTCCTGGACCGCCGACACCAGAGCATCGATCTCCATCGGCCGGCCAAGTTCCAGATCCTGCAGCATTGATGTCTTGTGCTTGCCGACCGCGGCCGCGCCGGCAATCCGTCGATCGACATCGACCCCGAAATTTGCCCCCAGCGCCTCGCCGATCGTCTGAGCTTCGACCATCATTGCCAGAATGATCGCCCGCGTGCCTGGATCGGCGCAGATTTCATCGAGCTTTCCGCCGGTCAGAGCGGAAACTGGGTTGAACGAGAGATTGCCCCACAGCTTCACCCAGATCTCATTGCGGATTTGCGTGCGGATTGGCGCCCTGAATCCAGCCGACGCGAGGAGAGCGGCCAGATTGGCGGTGCGCTCGGTCCTCTCGCCTGAAGGCTCGCCGATCGGTAGGCGATCGCCTTCGATATGTCGAATGACGCCGGGAGACTCGATTTCGGCGGCCGGATGCACGACACAGCCGATCACGCGCTGAGGTCCGATCGCCTCCCACAGCACCCCCTTCGGATCGACGGACTCGATGCGGCGGCCTTCGTGCACGCCGCCATGCTTGTAAAAGTACCACCAGGGCACGCCATTCTGCGCCGTGACCACCGCCGTTTCAGGGCCCAGAAGCGGCTTCAGGTTTTCAATGATGCCGGGAAGCGAATGGGCCTTGAGCGCCAGGAAGACATAATCCTGGGGGCCGAGATCGGCGGCCTGGTCTGTCGCGCGCACGGTGACGGTGGTCTCGCTATCTTCCGACTTAAGCGTCAAACCCGTTTCGCGAATAACGGCAAGGTGGGCACCTCTGGCAACGAGACTCACCTCGGCGTCGCCTTGTGCGGCAAGCCTGGCACCGACGAGACCGCCGATCGCTCCCGCGCCAAACACGCAGATCCGCATCAGCCAATCGCCTGTTGCATTGTCGACCAGTACACCCGCACCCGATCCACCCCGCGCGACGAGGCTCCAACTGACGGCAGTAAAGGAGCCGATGGCGTATGGTGGGTCGGGGACCTAGTAGCCAAGGGCGCAGCCGTCCATGCGAGCATCCGAACCTCCGATGAGCACCCCTTCCGACCAGTCGATCTTGATCATTTGTCCGCCGCCAAGCGGCTCGGTTGCCTCGACGAGCCGATGGCCGAGCTTTCTGAGCCCCTCGACCGTGCCGATCGGAACGCCACGCTCGACCTGAGTGTCGCCCAGCGAATAGAAGACGCGGGGCTGGTCGATTGCCTCCTGTGGATCGAGTCCGAAGTCCACGATACCGGTCAATACGTGCGTATGTCCGAAAGGTTGATAGTCGCCCCCCATGACCCCATAGCAAAGGAATGGCCGACCATCCTTCAAGGCGAGCCCGGGCATGATCGTGTGGAGGGGGCGCTTGCCCGGTCCTATCGCATTGGGGTGAGCAGGATCGAGCGAAAAACCCATGCCGCGATTTTGAAGCGTGATGCCATAGGTCGGCGAGACTCGCGTTGAGCCAAAGCCCCAATAGACCGAATTGATGAAGCTGACGCAGTTGCGATCGCGATCGACGACCGTCAGGTAAACAGTATCCGATTTGCGCATGAGCGGCGGCGGCAGATGGTCTGCCACACGGTCGCGACGGATTTCATTGCGAAGGCGTGCGGCATAGTCCTTGGAGAGGATTTCATTCACCGGAAAAGCCGCATGGCGGGTGTCGCAGACGAATGCATCACGATCCCTGTAGGCCAGCCTGCCGGCTTCGATTTCAAGATGCAGGCGCTCAGCCCCCAAAGGTTCGAGCGCGGCGAGATCAAAACCCTCGAGGATGTTGAGCATGAGGAGCGCGGTGATGCCCTGGTTGTTGGGCGGGATCTGGCAGACCTCCATACCACGGTAGTTTGTACGCACGGGCTCGACATATTCGCCTGCGGCGATCTCGAAATCATCAAGAGTGTGATAGCCACCGAGGCTGCGAAGGTAGCTCACGATATCCTCAGCCACAGGTCCCTTGTAGAAACCATCTCTCCCTTTGGCGGCGATCAGGCTAAGCGCGTCAGCCAGACCGGGGTTGCGAAAGATCTCACCGGCCCGAGCGGCCCGGCCACGCGGAAGGAAAACGCGGGTTGCATTGGGGTCGCGCCGCAACCGCGCTTCATCCACAGCCCAATCTTGCGCCACTCGAGGGTGAACCGGAAATCCATTCCGCGCAAAAGCGATTGCGGGGGCAAGAAGCTCGCCGATCTCCTTGCGTCCATGATCCGCCACGAGCCGGGTCCACGCATCAATAGCGCCCGGGATGGTAACGGCATGCGGGCTTGAATCTTCAAGCTGAGATTCGCCAACGGCAAGTCCGCTGGCCGGAAGTCTGGACGGGGCTCGCCCGGAGCCATTATAGGCAACAATCTGATCGGTGCCGTTCTTGGCCATGATGACAAAGCAGTCGCCGCCGATTCCGGTTTGCTGCGGTTCCACGACTGCAAGCACCGCGGCTGCGGCAACTGCTGCATCGATTGCCGCGCCTCCACTTTGCAGCACCTCAATGGCAACTCGCGCCGCATGCGGGTTGTGGGTGGCGGCCATGCCGTTCATGGCCATTGCCGGAGAGCGGCCAGGTAGTTGGAAGTCGCGCACAGTGTACTCCTATTGGCACGGACAGAATGAAAACGGCGAGCCTTGAGACGCGCCACCCATTTGCTTGTCAGTTACGATTGCAAAATGTCGCGACAGCTCCGGGGTTCGCGTCCGATCGCGCTCGCTTTCGCTTCCCTGAAGCGGGCGAGCACCGCTGCGGAATCAATCTTGGCGCGTGATGCGGTGTTGACCATCCTATGCGAGCCCAAGTTTTGCCGCGAGGCCAATGCGCTGCATCTTGCCCGTGGCGCCCTTCGGGATCTCCGGCACAAAGACTACAAGTCGTGGCACTTTGAAGTCGGCCAGCCGACCCGCCGCGAACTCCCGAATATCACGCTCGCCTACCTGGGCTCCCTCCCTCAGCACAATGGCCGCGGCAACGTCCTCACCAAGCTTGTCATGCGGTATGGCGAAGGTCACAGCCTGGTGAACCGCAGGGTGGGCCATCAAGACTTCATCGACCTCAAGTGGGGCGATTTTCTCGCCACCGCGGTTGATGATCTCCTTCAGCCGGCCCGTAAGGCGAAGAAAACCGTCATCGTCCATCACACCCTGATCGCCGGTGCGAAACCAGCCGTGAGCAAATGCCTCGGCGTTCGCTTTCGGGTTGTTCTCGTAGCCACGCGTGACGTTTGCGCCGCGTGTGACGATTTCTCCTTCCTGTCCGGGAGCAAGCAATCGTCCGTCCGCGGCCATGATGGCAACCTCGGGTCCCGCAGCGACGCCGACACTTCCTGGCTTGCGCTGGCCTGGCGGCAACTGATTGGACGTCATCTGATGGGCGTTCTCAGTCATCGAGTAGGCTTCGATAACCGGGCACGCAAAAACGCGCTCCATTTCGGCGAAGACGGGTGATGGCAATGATGCCGAGCTCGAACGGATGAACCGCAACCGGTTGGCGGCAATAAGCTCCGCATTGCCACTGCTGCGCGCCAGTATCGCCTGGTGCATCGTCGGCACGGCCGTATACCAGGTCGATTTGGCCTCGTTCATCCAGCTGACGAACTTCAGCGCATTGAAGCCGGGCGTACAGAAGACACTGCCGCCAGCCGACAGGCTTGCCAGCACGGCCGCCACCAGACCGTGAATATGAAAGAGTGGCATGATGTTGAGGCAACGGTCCGACGGCCCGAGCTTGAGCGTCCCTACGATATTTGCCGCTGAAGTCAGCAGGTTCGTATGACTAAGCGGCACTATCTTGGGTTTGGAGGTCGTACCCGAAGTATGGAGGACCAGGGCGATATCCTCAGATTCCGCCGGTCCAGGCGTGGTGGCCACCGACGGTGTGCCCGACATATCGAAGAGACCAGCCGGACCCTCTTCTCGTGCGTGCAGGTGAATTATCGGTATCCCGACACGAGCGGCTGCAGCGAGCGCTGGGCTCTTGCTACCGGCCGCAACGAGAAGCGCCTTCGCCTTGAGATCATCCAGGTAAAAGAAAAACTCGTCCTCGCGGTAGGCTGGATTGAGTGGAGCTGTCGTACAGGTGGTTGCGCAGGCTAGGAAGGCGGCGACCATCTCGGGGCCGTTGACAAGGACGATGGCTAGTTTGTCACCCCTCCCAATGCCAAGATTGTTGAGAGATAT
Source organism: Mesorhizobium sp. M8A.F.Ca.ET.218.01.1.1 (assembly GCF_004791165.1). GTDB lineage: Bacteria > Pseudomonadota > Alphaproteobacteria > Rhizobiales > Rhizobiaceae > Mesorhizobium. Next base: position 223,415 of record NZ_SRUZ01000009.1, read on the forward strand.
GACCGTTCGATCGACAAGAGCCAGCAGTTCTCCCGAGGTGACGTCCGAGCGCGCGGGAGCCCCAATTGCTCGAGCACTCGAGGGCGCTGAACTTAGGATATCGCGGATCGTGTTCATGCGTACCGCCCTCAATCTCGCTTGCCAATGACTCGAGATAGAAATGCCGCGGTCCGTTCATGGGCAGGCGCGGTGAAGAATTGCTCCGGAGGCGCATCCTCTATTATCTGGCCGCCGTGCATCATGATGACGCGGTTTGCCACTTCGCGCGCGAAGCCCATCTCGTGGCTCACCACGATCATGGTCATGCCCTCGCGGGCGAGTTCCTTCATGACGTCCAGGACTTCGCCAATCATCTCAGGGTCGAGCGCACTGGTCGGCTCGTCGAACAGCATAAGGGCAGGACGCATGGCCAGCGCACGGGCAATGGCCACACGCTGTTGCTGACCACCAGACAGTTGCGCGGGGTAAGTGTTCTCTTTTTCGGCCAAGCCAACGCGGGCGAGCAATGCGCGGCCCGTTCGGAGCGCTTCCTCACGCGGAATCTTGCGCACGTGAATCGGCGCTTCGATAATGTTTTCGAGGGCCGTCAGGTGGGGAAAAAGATTGAACAGCTGAAAGACCATTCCAATCTCGCAGCGTTGACGAGCGATGTTGCGCTCGCTGTCTTCAACAAGCAGACCATTGCGTTCGCGATAGCCGATCAGATGGCCGTTGACCTCGATCCGACCCTTCTGAATTTTCTCAAGGTGATTGATGCAGCGTATGAACGTGGTCTTGCCCGACCCCGACGCACCAACGATGACGACCACCTCTCCCTTGCGGACGGTAAGATCGATTCCCTTGAGAACCTGAAGGTCTCCGAAGCGTTTTTCCACTCCGCGCGCGGTGACAATCGCAGGCTCCGCCACCGGATCATCGCTCATCGCGGTTCTCCAATTTGTCCAAAACCGAACAGGCGCCGGTATCCCTTTGATGCAAGTTTGCGGGAAGCTGCCGCGGCAGGATCGCCAAACCGTGACTCGAGCCGCTGCTGGACAAAGCCCCAGAGCGTGGTGAGGGTCAGATAGTAGCAGGCGACCACCATATACAGCTCAAAAACACGAAAGGTTACGGAGGTAACCATCTGCGTTGCGAGCAGAAGTTCGGGGACGCCAATCACGCTCAGCAGTGTCGTGTTTTTCAGCATGCTGTTGAATTCGTTGCCCAGCGGCGGGACAACTACGCGCGCTGCTTGCGGCAGTATGATGCGGCGCATGTAGAGGCCATATGTCATTCCCAGGGACTTTGACGCTTCCGTCTGGCCTAGGTTGACGGAATTGATCCCGGCTCGAATGATCTCCGCCATGTAGGCTGCTTCATTCAGCGTCAATGCAAGAAGTCCTGCCTGCAGATTGCCGGGAAGCGTCGCGAAGCCGAGATTGATGTCCTCGAAGCGAAAAATGTTCGCGGCCGCCAAGCCGGTGTAAATAAAAACGATCTGCACCAGCAATGGCGTGCCGCGAAAACCCCACACGAAGATTCGCGCGGGCACTTGCAGAAGGCGATGCTTCGAAATCCGGGCCAAGGCTATGAACAGCCCCAGAACGGTTCCGAAGCCCTGAGCGACCACGCTAATGCTTAGGGTCAGCCAGAGACCGTGCAAATAGACCGAACTTGGCCAGAACAGGTACTCCCAGAAAACGCCCCATTCGAAGTTCATGAAGGCCGCCTATTCGATTGCGTCCCCTTCGAGCCCCCACTTCGCGAGTAACTTCTTGTAGGTACCGTCGGCCCTCATCGAATCGAAGGCCTTCTGAACGGCATCATGCATCTCGACCTCACCTTTGCGGGTGGCGATTCCGGTCTTGATCTTAGCGAACGGCTCGCCGCCAATGTCGAAAATATGGCCCGCTTTCTGGAGGAAGAAAGCAGCTGTTTCGAGAGTGGTTCCGTATGCATCCACCTGGCCAATTTGCAGCGCCTGGCGAGCATCGGAATCCTTTGGGAAGACCGTGACCGTTACCTCAGGTTTTCCAGCTTCCTTGAATTTCTTGTTCTGCTCGTCCAGCAGGCTCTGGATCGTCGTGCCATTGTCCACTGCGGCCTTGAGACCCGAAAGATCATCAAGTCCCTTGACATTCTTCGGGTTGCCCTTCGCCACTAAGAGCGACTGGCTCGAATACATGTAGTTGACAAAGTCGACGACCTCGCGGCGCGCCGGCTTGTCGAAAAGCTGCGACAGAATGGCATCGCACTGTTTCGCCAGGAGAGCCGGAACGATCGCGCTGAATGCAGTCTCCTTCCACTCGACCTTTACCCCCATCCGCTTCCCGATCTCTGTGCCGATATCGACATCCATACCGCCCAGAACCTGGTTTTCGTCGTAGAAACCGAGCGGCGGGTTCCCGAATTCGGCGCAATACGTGATCTTGCCCGCCTTGGCGATATCCGCTGGCGGCGCCACCTCAGCCGCATGAGCAACACCAACCGCGAAGACGAGCGCGATGGCACAACCGGCACTCTTGGAGAAACGAGACATCTGGCAACCTTCCCCTTGTTTATCGGCCCAACGATTTGGACCATTGCTTATTGGTCTATTTGTTGATAGTGTTCTTGTTATGAGTTTCATTATCTATTTCCCAACGCTTGCGCCCTGTCAACACACAGTGGGCGCTCGCCAATCAAAATAAGCCAATGCGGAATGGTCTAGTATGAAGAGGTCCGACTACGCTCACCAGAAGCTTGACGAAATGCTGCGTGAGAACCGTTTCCAGCCGCAGAGCCGGCTTCCGCCGGAACGCGATCTAGCGCGGCAGCTTGACGTCAGTCGAATGGGGTTGCGGGTGGCGCTTGATCGGCTCGAGGCGGAAGGACGGATCTGGCGCCATGTCGGTCAGGGTACCTTTGCTGGTTCGCGTCCCGAGAAAGCACCGACACAACTGTCGTTCGTTACCGCAAACACGAGCCCGGCCGAGGCGCTAGAGGCACGCCTAGCGATCGAACCTCAGATCGCCCGAATGGCAGCGCTGCGTGCGAGCGAACTTCAAATTTCCGATATGTTCGGACTAGTTCAGAAAGGAAGAGCCTCGGGAGATCCTGCAGCGTGGGAGTCTTGGGATGGGCAATTCCACCGGGCACTGTGTCTGGTCACGGGCAATCGACTCCTGCTTTCAATTTTCGATAGCTTTAATGCGATAAGACGGCAAAGGACGTGGAGCCAGCTGCGTCAGGCTGTACTCACGCCGGAGCGACGGGAGCACTATGCGCAGCAGCACAAGACCATTCTGGATGCCATCAGCGGTCGCGACGCCCTGCAAGCGGAAACCGCTATGCGCACGCACATAGAAGACGTAGCCCGCAGTCTGCTCGATCCCCGCAAGTAAGCGAGTATTCGGCTTCACAATTGCAGTCAGACGTATTCCAAATTCGCGCCTGAACACGTGCAGCCTGCGAAAATGGATCATATTGCTAGCCTGTCCGAGCTATCTTCGTTGGATCAGTGTTCGCGCTGCTAGCCCTGCTGGCCCTCCATGACCCCTTTGCCGAAGCGGTGGCGCATGTTGGGGTGCTACCGCAGTAGGAGTTATCCCACAGCCTTCCCTCACGGCTTGCGCCTTGGCGCAGCCTATGCATGCGCCGGTCGAGCTGGCGTGGGAGGCGGTCGGGCGGAGGGTTGGGCCGCAGCTTCGGTAACCTCGGCTTGCTCGTCTTTCTTAGTCGCCTCCACGCGCTATCCGGCGCACGCGCCAGAAGTCGATGCCTTCATAGCTATCCAAAACCCGAATCCCACTTTATCCATAAGCAACCGCAATTCGGGCTGAGGCGCGACCTAGAAAGTTCGAAAAGCTTCCAGGAGCACCGGTCGAATCCGAATTGTAGGACCATTCAACGACCCCCTCCGGGCCGGGAGCTGATAGGGAGCGTCCGGGCTGTGCAACGAGAATGCGGACATACGACCACCTACTGCCCGAGGCCGAAATTGCCCCGAAGCGACCCTTGTCGGGGCTATGATGTTGGAAACGAAGACTGCCGCCTAGTTCCTGCGGCTCGGATCGCTATCGACGCCGTAACCGGCCGGCCCGCTATGTAGCCTTCGGGCAGAGCGAGTTCGGCGCATCGCTCGATATGCCGATTTGGTCTCTCAGGGTGAGCGCCAGGACCATCCTCCCTTCCCAACCTCTGCAATCTATGATCCGCTCCCGCCACAGGAGGATTGCATGGCATTATCTGTTATCGGGGCAGGGTTCGGCCGCACCGGCACGCACACTCTGAACCTGGCGCTTGAAATGCTCGGGTTCGGGCCGTGCCATCACATGGAGGACGTCAACTCTAACCCCGAGCACCGCGACCTGATCCGCGCCGCGGGGCGCGGCGAGCCGGTGGCTTGGGACGTCGTCTATGCCGGCTACAAGTCGGCAGTCGACTGGCCGACGGCCTATTTCTGGCGCGAACTCGCAGAGTATTTCCCCGACGCCAAGCTGATCCTCACCGTTCGCAACCCCGAGGACTGGTACAGGAGCGCACGCGCCACGATCTTCAACACCATGGGCCAGACCTCCGACCCGCAAAGTTTTGGCCGGGCCGTCATAGAGACGAAAATTTTCAGCGGTCGTCTCGACGACGAAACCCATGCTATCGAAGTGCTCGAAGCCCACAACGCCGAAGTGATCTCGGCTTTCCCGCCGTCGCGCCTGCTGGTCTATCAGGTGGCCGAAGGCTGGCCGAACCTGTGCGCCTTTCTCGGCGTGCCGATCCCGGCCGAACCCTTCCCCCACAGCAACACCACTACCGAATTCCGAAGCCGCTTCGCCAAATAAGCCCCGCACCGAGTTCGACCCCGTAGCCCGGGTAACGCGCGTAGCAGCCTGTCCACGGCCGCTCCGATGCTTGTAACCAATAGAAGCGGGTGCACCAGCAAGGGGAAGGTGGCCGCTGTTGGGCGCAAAGGTGCCATTGCGGCTAGCCGCTCGGATGTCCGCTTCTGGACGGCGGCCATGATAAGTTCAATGGCCAACTTGAGGCGCATTGCCGAACGGCAGCCTTGGGCCAACTTGACGATCCGTAGACAGGCACACAAAACGGACGATGTTCAGTTTATGTGACGCGGCTTAGGCGATCGACATACCCCGCCCGAACCTGTTGCTCGCGACAGGCTCACCCAGCGCATCGAGCCGCGATCACGCCGAGGCCAGGGGGTCGTTGCGGGGACAGGATTTGACTCTGCTGATCTCGCTTGCGAAGTCCCGTCAGCAGACGAACTCGGTTGCAGCGCTGTATTGGCGGTAGCTCTCTACCGACTCGAACCCAGTTGCACCACAGCGGATCCAGACAGCCCCACCTCCTTCAGAAGCGCGCGCATCTCAACGGGAGTCGCAAGACAGAAAGTTCGAAAACCTTCCAGGAACCCCAGGCAAATTGGACGCCGTATCGGACAACAAAGGGCACGGATATCGCAGTGAACGTCCGCAATGGAACGGTCAATATCGTCGGCAAAAGAGCGTCCAAATAGGGCTGTCGGCGGCTTCATCGTGGGAACGAAAAAAGAAGAGAAGCGGAACTTTCGTGTGCGTTTTTTGCACACAGAGACTCGTAAATGGCTGATTTTATTTATATATCTTCCCCATCCATCATGGGTGCTATCGGCGTATCCGCTGCCGTGGAGCGCGATTGGATAACGCCTAGCTGGGCTGTCACGCGTGTGCCAATTCCAGTCTGCCATTTATGCGACTTTCGAAGCACAAAAAGCGAACATGGAGAGGCGGCATAGCACTGGCTCACTTCGGCTATCGGCGGGCTTGTGAATGTCCGGGAGGGGGCGACAGCGGACCGACAGCTTTCATGCTGGTTGCCTTCGCTAGACACCTTGCCGAAAAAACAGACTATGCGCCAATATGGTCTGGCGAAGCCAAATTTTTCGCAGAGATGGCTGCGGCAGTCATCGGCCCCGTGTGACGATGGTCACCAACTATTCTTCTTCACGCCGTACCAACGCACAACAAAGACGATCGAGACTTCTACTCCTCCAGAGCTTACAGGTTCGGCCGCCCCATGGGTTTTCGCACGGCTATGATTAGTCCTATCAAAACAAACATGAAGCCGGCACCGTCAATTGGCTTGACATGCTCGCCCAGAACAAAAAAGGAAAGAACTACCGCAAAAATTGGTGTCAGATGAATAAACAGCCCTCCTGTCGCGGCGCCCAGACTGCGGACCCCAATGTTGTAGGCAGCCAGCCCCATGACCGATACGACGAGAACAAGATAAATGATGCTTAGCCATGCGCAGGCGTTCAAAGACTTGATGGCGTGAAAGTCGCCCCTAGCGAAAACAGGCAACGAAGACGTGATCATTGCGGCAATCGACATCACGAACAGAGAGGTAAAGGGAGGAATGTCCTTGGGCAATTTTGCGGCAAGCACATTGTAAGCGCCCCACAACAGCGCAGCGCCCAACGCGATCGCGTCACCCAGGATCAGCTTGGAATCGAGTTGCCTTCCGACAAGCGCGTCCGACTGCACCATGATAACGCCAACCAACGACACGGCAAACCCGACCCAAGTAGCGTGACCGATCACCCCCGCGCGACGCGTGACGATCATAGCCACCAGCGGTGAGAGTGAGAGCGCGGTAGCTGCATGGGTCGCCGACGTAAGCGACACGGCTAAGTACAGCATTGTCTGGAACAGACCTAGTCCGACGATGCCCGACGACAGCAAAAGTGGCAGGGATCTTTTCACGGCTGCCGCGTTCGATCGTAATTGGAGCGCGACAAACGGAAACAATACCAGGGCGGTACCGGCCCATCGCGTCAAGTTCAGTAGATCTGGTTCGACAATGCCCGCCAAGGACCGCCCAACAACAATATTGCTGGCCCATGCGAAAGGCGCAAAGACAAGCAGCAGCCATCCTGAAAAATTATCGATCTTCAGCATCGTCAAAACTCAGAATCGAAGAGTGCCCGAAGCCGCCAGATCTGCTCTAGCCTGGGCCCCTGGCAGCCAATTTTTTCGCAATGTCGGCGACGTGGCGCCCCAGAAACCGCGCGCCGTTCAGTTCCGTGACGCTGGGCTGCCTGGCGCCGTCGGTGCCCGTTACGGTGCTTGCGCCATAGGGCGTTCCGCCTGTCACCTCATCGACGCGCATCTGGCCTTTAAAAGAGTAGGGCAAGCCGGCCACGACCATGCCGTGATGCAAAAGGCTGGCAAGTATTCCAACAAGCGTCGTTTCCTGCCCGCCATGCTGCGTTCCCGTCGAGGTGAAGGCCGCGCCGATCTTGCCGATCAAGGCGCCCGTCATCCACAGGCTACCGGTCTGATCCCAAAAGTTCGCCATTTGCGCGGCCATCCGGCCGTAGCGCGTTCCAACCCCGACAATGATCGCGTCATACTCGACAAGATTTTCGACCTTGGCGACATCAGCGGCCTGGTCGATCTTGAAGCCGCTCTTTGCGGCGACCTCTGGCGGCGCCAGTTCAGGTACCTTTTTGATGTCGACACTGGCGCCGGTCTCCCTCGCCCCGGCAGCCACGGCCTCGGCCATCTTTTCGATATGCCCGTAGGCGGAATAGTACAAGACGAGGACCTTGGTCATAACAACTCCGATGGGTGCCAGATGCCAGTCATCGGTATCAGCATCCAATCGCAGCACAAACATCGAATAGTGAATGTTTTCATTGCGTGGATGCAGCATGAAATGGTATGGGACATGGATTAACCGGAAGGTGTGACCTTTGGCAGGCATTGCGGACTGGGACGAGCTGAGATTCGTGAAACGGGCGGCCGAACATGGCAGTTTCACAGCCGCGGCCGGTTCACTCGGCGTCAATGCCGCGACTGTGTTGCGCAGGATAAACGCGCTTGAAGAAAGGCTGGGATCCCGGCTGTTTTACAGATCTCGAGCCGGGCTCGACCTAACACAAGCCGGCCAGCGCGTCCTCACCGCTGCCGACGCAATCTTTCGCGAGATCCAGGACATGGAGTTCGCCGTCGTCGGATGCGACGTTCAGCTCGAAGGCAAGATCTCTTTTTCCACCACCGACGATCTGGCGCTCGCCTTTGCGGAAACGGCTCTACACGATTTTGTCCGGCAGTATCCGGGCGTGACCGTCGATCTGCGGCTGGATAACAAGATCCTCAACCTGAACGAACGCGAAGCCGACATTGTCTTGCGCTGCACAAAGGCGCCACCAGCGCTTCTGGTTGGTCGAATGCTCGGCGACTTGGAACTGGGTGTGTATGTCGCAAAATCGGTTGCCGACCGACACGAACCGAATGATCTTCCCTGGATCATCTGGGGCAATGCAGAAGCTCCTCCGCAAGTCGTGGAATTTGAAGCCGCGCATTTGAGGGGCGCCTCCGCCTGCTTGCACATAAACAGCTTCCTCACAGCGCAGCGTGCCTGCTCCGCCGGATTAGGCCTGGCCGTTCTGCCGTCTTTCATGGCCAGAAAGGACAAGACCCTCCACAGGGTAACGTTCAAAGCGGTGCCCAGCTCGAGTTCACTTTGGCTTTTGACCCATGAGCGTCTGCGGCGTTTGCCCCGCATCCGAGCCTTCATGGATATGGTCGGCCAGGCGATCGCCACCCAACGAGCGGTTCTTGATCAAGGCGGGAACGCCTGACCGTCAACTCTTACGGACACCCAAGGGACGCTGGTAGCGCGCTCCGATCGTGGCGAGGATAAGCACGGCGCCGGCAAACAGTTGCTGGGTGTAGGCCGGCCCTCCGACAATGAGCAGGCCGACACTGCCTGTCTCGATGAGATAGACGCCGATCAGCGTGCCGACGATGTGAAACGAGCGTTGGCTCAGCGTAACCGATCCCAGGAATGACGCGGCAAAAGTGGGCAGCAGGAAGCCGGTGCCGAACTGCGGCGTAAGCGATCCCTGCCTCGAGGTGTAGACGAAACCGGCAAGCGCGCCGAGTGCGCCCGCCACGACAAAGGCCAGCATCACCTTGCGCTTAACATCGATGCCCGACATGCGGCTCGCCGCTCGGTTGCCACCGGTCGCATAGAGGTGACGGCCGGTCTTTGTGTAGCCAAGGATTACGATCAGGATCACCGCGACAAACGCGAGATAGAAGACCGGCGCCTGCAGGCCCCAGAGAGACCAGCTGCCTACGAAAAGAAACTGGTCGGAGAAGCCAGTGAATATGATTGAGTTGCCGGTGATCCACAACGTCATGCCGTCGAGCAGGCTCGACACGCCGATCGTAGCGATCAATGCGGGGATTTCGAAGTGCGTGATCAACACGCCGTTGACCATGCCGATCAGGATGCCGCTGGCGACAACAGCAAGAACGATCGGCAGGACCGGCCAGCCCAGATCAGTGCCCAGTACCGCAGCGAGCGCGCCACCGAATGATGCGGCCGCCGCAATCGACAGATCGAACTCGCCGACTATCAGCACGACGGTCAGGCCACAGCCGAGAATGGCGAGCACCGCACCGTCATTGAGAATGGAATTGAAATTGTCGTGCGATAGGAAAGCCCGGGGTTCCGCCGCTCCGAAAACAAACACCAGGGCAGCAAAGAAAATGATCGGCATCAGGCTACCGAGATCGAGACTGCGCCGAAAGGCGACTGTCTTGATGCCCCCGCCCAACTCCTCGCTTCCGGCTGATGCGACAGGCAAGTCCATAGGGGTCAGTCCTTTCCACGTTCGGCCAGCAAGGCATGCAGGATCCTGTCCTTGCTCACCTCGATGCCGCGATATTCGCCAGTAATCGTGCCCTCGCCGAGCAGCAGGACCCGGTGCGCGAGAGCCTCGATCTCTTCCAGTTCCGATGACGCGAAGACGACACCGATGCCTTCGCTTGCAAGACCCCGGATAATCTCGTGGATCTCGCCCTTGGATCCGATGTCGACACCGTGCGTCGGCTCATCGAGAAGAAGAATCCTGGGGCTGCCGGAAATCCAGCGGCCGAGCAGCACTTTCTGCTGGTTGCCGCCCGACAGCTGGCTCATCTGTGCGTCGATACCGGGCATGCGAACGGCGAGCCGCGTCGTGAAAGTGACTGCTGTGATGCGCTCGGTTGCCGGTTTGAGGAGACAATTGCGCCGATAGCGGCTGAGCCAGGGCAGTGTCACATTTTGCCAGATCGGCATGGTCTGCACAAAGCCGTCCTCCTGCCTGTCCTCGGTGAGCAGCGCGATGCCACAACGCAGGGCATCAGCGGGGCTCGCCAACTTTGTCGGCACACCGTCAACCGCCACCTCGCCGCCGACAGTCTGGCGAGCACCGAAGAGCATGTGCAAAAGTCGCGTTCGCCCGGATCCGCCGAGACCAGCCAGACCGAGGATCTCACCGCGCGCCAGCGAAAACGAAATGTCACGAACCTTCCCGTCGCTTAACCCGCGCACCTCCAGGACTGGCTTGGACGCGCTCGTGGGCGACGGACCCGACCGTCGGCCGAACAGATGTTCCAGCGACGAACCGACAATGAGTTCGGCAATGCTGCGCTGTGTCTGTCCCTCGACCGGCATCGTCGCGATCTTTCGACCATCCCGCAAAACGGTCACCCGATCCGCCAACCGGAAAATTTCTTCAAGCCGGTGACTGACATAGACAATGGCAACGCCGCCGTGGCACAGTCGCTGGATGACCTCGTGAAGTATTCTTACCTCCGGCTCGGAGAGCGAAGCTGTGACCTCGTCGAGGACGAGGATACGAGGATTGCGTTTCAGCGCCCTGGCGACGGCCACGAGTTGTCGCTCGTGCGGCCTGAGCAGTTCCAGTCTTTGCCGCGGATCGACGACAAGGCCGACCCGGGCAAGGTCGTCACTCGCGGTGCGATGCGCCGCACGCCAGTCGATCAACCCCGCCTTGCCTTTGGCGAAGGGCACGCCGAGAAAAAGATTCTCCGTGATCGATAGGGTGGGAACGAACATCGGAACCTGATGGACGAAGCCAACGCCTGCTTCCATCGCCTGCGCGGGATGGGCAAAGCGCACCGCTCGTCCGGCCAAAATGATCTCGCCAGACTCAGGGATGTGGTCGCCGGCAAGCACACGGATCAGCGTGGACTTACCGGCTCCATTTTCGCCCACCAGGGCATGTATCTCGCCTGCATGAAGTTCCAGACTTACGCGATCGACAACCTTGATCGGTCCAAACGACTTGGTGACGTCGCGCAATTCCAGTACCGGACGCGTTTGGCCACTTTCCGGGGCTAATGCAGGGAGAGCTGCCATGGGACTTAGTTCGCGGCGGCCGCAGCGGCCCACATCTTGGTGTAGTGGGACTTGAAATCGAACTTGAAGTCGTATTTGAGATCCTTGCCCGGAACGTTGCTGGCTTCCGTTATCTGCAGGGGAAAGTCCTTGTTGACCCCCCCTTCAGCCTTGTTAAGCGCCCTGTTGCATTCATCGATGCCCGCCCACGCGACCCACTCAAGCCCCCAGCTCATGGTTGCCACCTGCGGGCCGCCCTTGCGGATGTCGGCATAGGCAACTTCCTCGCCATCGAAGCTTACGCCCTTGATCTCGGTTCTGTCGCGCTGCTGGGCAGTCTGCAAAAGCGGGGTAAGGGTCTCGTCGAAAGGCGCGATCACCCATTTGAAGGAATCCTTCGGATAGCGGGTCAGGAGCGCCTGCATCTTGGTGATCTCCCCTGGCCCGCCTTGGGCGAGCGAGAAATCCTCCTCGTGGATGATCTTTGCCGACGACCCGCCATATTGCTCGATGAATTTCTTGAAGCCGTTGATGCGAACCGTCAGCTGCGGATCTTGCGGCGCGTTGAACACAACGATGCCCCCGCCGCCATGGGCGATAATGTAAGCGCCGAGTATCGAGCCCGCCGCCGCATAGTCGAGGCCGTAGCCGACATCACCGCCGAATTCGCGCGGATCATCGGAAAAGCCTGTGACAAACGCGATCCCCTTCCCTTTGCCGCGTGTGATCTGGGCTTTGATGTCGCGAGCCGGTGATGCGAGCGTCAACACGCAGTTGACACCCTTGTTGATGGCGGCATCGACGCCTTTTTGTGCAACCGCGGGGTCGCCCTTGTTGTCGATGGGAAAGGCTTCCCAGCCGATGGCCTTGGCGGCGTCGGCCGCCGACTGGTAGAGGTATTGGCACACCGCATAGGCCAGTGGACAAGGCATGATCGCAACCTTGCCGCCCTTGATCGGGGCCGGCGAGGTGTCGCTCCCGCTCCAGGCGACGCCGCCGACATCGAGCGGCGCCTTCGACATTTTGCTCAAGAGCGCCGCGCCGACCACCTTGTTGGCGTAGCCGAGGTCGTCGGCCCTTGAATTATCCGCAACCCAAGTGGAAGCGATGGTCAGCGCCGCAGCCGTAACAACCAGCGGTCCCAGCGACCTGCTTAAGAAACTCGATTTGGACATGGTTACCCTCCTTGTTGTTATGTTCCCGATGACGTTGCGTGCCCGGTATCCGGCCCCCGGTGACAGGCACGAACTCTTGCCAGCCGTTCGCGGTAGTCAGCCGACATCTGCGTCGGCAGCCACATATGCCCGTAGTCGATGTTTGCACTCGCCGCCGCGACGCCAGGCAGGGCGGCGAGCACGCCTTCGGCCGTAATCTTGAAGAATGCTCCCATCATGCAGCCGGGCTCGGTGATGTAGAGCGTCACGCGAATGTGTGCGCCGTCGCTGCGCGGCTCGATCTCGATCGGCCCCACCAGCCCCATCGAAACCAGACCTGCCGGTGCGCCAGCCGATCGGCTGCACGGATCGATGACGGTCTCCAGCGCCTGCCTGACCTGAGCTGCCGAAATCGGATCAGGCTGCATGTCTGCGCAGCTCCGACCATTGCGGCGCCAGGCGCCGCGGTTTGGCGAACTCGTCATTGGCTATCGCCGACTTTGTCGCCTGAACATCGAGGCCGAGGAGGCGCGCCGCATTGAGACCAAGGATGCCGCGCTTTACCTCGTCGGTCAGCGGGGGAAAGCCGTAGCCGTCGATCAGGTCCTGGGGCATCTCGAAGCGCCAGAACGCTTCCTCGAAATCGCGCGAATGGATCATGAGCCCGCCGATGGCCCACAGGATCCTGTCCGTCGCGCCGGCCGCCATGAGCGTCCCGAGGATCTCGGCGAACTTGCGTGGCGCCTTGAACAGCAGCCCCGTGGTCCCCTCGGTGCTCACCGTGATGTTGGGATGCCATTGCAGAAGTGACACGGTCTCTTCCATGAAGGCCCAGCCGCCATGCACGATCTCGAATGTCAGTTCGGGAAATGCCCGGGCAGCCGCACCCACCTCGAAGGGAAAATACGGCTCGATCGGCACCGGCCCCATGACGATCGCCTTGTGAATGGCAACCATGCGCAGCCCGCGCTTACGCACCCGTTCGAAGATCGGATACATCAGCTCGGCATCATCCATGCCGAACGACCGAAGCTTCCCGTCGATCATGTCGTGCGGGTAAAGCTTGATGCCTGAAATCTTGTGCTTCTCGACCAATTCGTCGATGCGGTCGAGCACGCCGTCCTGGTGCGGCGAGATACCGCCGTAGAGAAACACGCGTCCGGGCCAGCGGTCGCGCATCCCCTCGCCAATCGCCAGCGGCGAGCCGCCATCCTTGAAATAGCCGTAGAGCGGCAGCTCGTGATAAATGACGGCATCGGTGTGGCTTTCGCCGAAGATTGAATGCCCGGTGACGTCGACATCGCAGATCCTGTTGTCGAACGTGTCGCGATCAAGAAGCAGATCCGGCCGGTTTGGCGGCGAGAACTCCCGATGCATCTGGAACACGCCATCTGCGATGCCGTTGGCATAGGGTTGTCCGATGCGGTTTGCCAGACGAAAATTGTAGGCGTGGCAAATCGCATCCAAAACGAAAACGTCGTTCAGCATCTTGTCCCTCGATAAGCTTGACCGCCTCTTCGGCGATGTCAGACGAGATCGGTAAGCCGCTTGCCAGCTGCATCGATCACCTGACTGAAGCCCAACCATCGCAGAAGAACAGCCGCCGCTGGTAGCGCCGTGTTGGCGGCCTGGCGTTGCCCTTGCGGCAACGCAATCCCGCTGCCCCCGGGGGTTGCCCAGCCCGGCCGGTGATACGTTCTGGGCAACACGGCAAAGCCAACATTGCGCTACCACCATGCACGCCCGGACAGGCATCCTTGCCGGCGAAAACATCGTCGGCCGCTGACACCCATTCAGAAGCCGTCGCTGCTGCCGTTGCCGGTGTCATCAGCAGTCCTGCCGGGCTGACGGGGCTTCGGCAATCGCACATCAGATGGAGACGTGGAATGCCGACGGCGAAACTTAGCACCGGAGAAATCCACTATGACGTCTACGGCGAAGGTCCGCCGCTGCTGATGGTCGCCGGCCTTGGCGGGTTGGGCGCCTACTGGCAGCCGCAAATTCGTCAGTTCTCGAAAGACTTCCGCGTGATCGTCCACGACCACCGGGGGACCGGACGCAGCAGCCGGTCGGAAATCGACTATTCCGTCGGACAGATGGCCGACGATCTTCTCGGGCTCATGGATCACCTGAAGCTCGACAAGGCACACCTTGTCGGCCATTCCACCGGCGGTGCGATAGGACAGGTCCTGGCGATCGATCATCCCGAGCGCATAGACAGGCTGGTGCTCTATGCCACATGGACGAAGTGCGACGCATTCATGCGTCGCGTCTTCGAATGCCGAAAGGCCCTGCTGAAATCGCCAACCGCCGCCGAATATATCAGCGCCACTGCGTTCTTCCTGTTTCCCGACTGGTGGATCAACCAGAACGCCGTGATGCTCGATGCAGCCGATGCCGCATCGCTGCCATCTTTCCCGTCAGCGACGATCGCGGCGAGCCGCTGCGATGCGGTGATGAACTTCGACCGCGAGCAGGATCTGGGCCGGATTTCAGCGCCGACCCTGGTGCTTTGCGCGCAGGATGATTTCCTGACGCCCGCATATTTCTCACGCCAGCTGGCGCAGCTTATTCCAGGTGCTCGACTACAGATCATGCCGCGCGGCGGACATGCCTGCTCTCAGGTCCTGCCGGAAGAATTCATCGCCGCGGTCCTGCCATTTCTTCATGAAGACCGCCCCAGGCCTTTCGGATCGGTATCTCAGCTTTATGAAGGCACCAACTGATCACGGTCCCTCTTGAAGTTCAACAAACAAACGACAAAGGCGACAGCCAGCGCTGCCAGAGCCACGAGCAGGATGGCGAGCAAATCCGGGTTGGCTATCAGGATCATGGCGGCAATGGGAGGGGCCGCGGCCTGTGCGAGCAGTCCCACAAAGGCCAAACGCCCCATGATGCTCGGGTAGCGAGCGGCGCCGAAGATCGACAGCGGCACGGTGCCGCGCGCGATCGAACCTATCCCCGCACCGGCCCCGTAAATGACCAAAGCCAGCCAAACCAGCGATGGAACCAGAAGCAGTATCGCAAGCCCGAGCAAGATCAACGTCGCAGCCGCCAGCAGCGTCCAAAGTGGTTGGTAGCGATGGCCAGCCGCGACCTCGATGGATCTCGCCAGCACCTGCGATGGCCCGATCAAGGCGGCTAGCCCAACCGCCGTATCCAAAGCCAGGCCGTTTCTGGTCATCATGGCGATGACATGAACCGACAAGACGGCGGCGATCGTACTTATCGTGGTCAGTGCCGACGCCATTATCAAAAAACTTGGACGCTCGGACAATGCCAAGAGGGGAGCTGTTCCAGCCTCTCCACCAGTGTCTGGAGCGTGAGGCGAGGTGTGCTTGGGAAGCATCAGCAAATGGAGCGGCAAGGCAACCAGCACATGCAGCGCAACATAAGCGAGGCAGACGCCGCGCCAGCCGCTATAATGCAGGATCACGACGCTCATAGGCCAGGTGATCGTGCTGGAGAAACCCGCAATCAGCGTCAGGGAGGCAACGAGGCTTCGTGCGCCGCGGCCATAGATGGAGCCCAACGCCGCAAAGGCGGCATCATAGAGACCGGCCGCCATGCCGAAACCAAGCAAGACCCAGGCAACAAGATAGATTTCCAGGCTGGGTGCCCAGGCCATGACGGCCATGCCCAATGCCATCGCGATTGATCCGGCGGCGAGGACGTTCCTGCCGCCATATTTTCGTATGGCCGAGCCCAGCTTCAGGGATACCAGGGCAGCCGATAGCAGACCTACCGAAAGCCCCGCGGCGACCCAAGGCAGCGGCCAGGATGTATCCTTGGCAATTGGCTGGGCCAGGACCGCCAGCAGGTAGAAGGTCGAACCCCAATTGATGATCTGGGTGACGCCCAGCCCCATGACCACAGGCCAGCGTCGGTCCGATCTCGTCATTTTCGCCTTGTGCTCTCAGCCGGATTCGATGGTCGACTGTCTTGCTCCGCTCTCATGCCACCGCGTGCAGGCGTTTCTTGCGCGGGTTATGCGATGCCGGCGCGGAGCTTTTCAGAAAGTTCAGAAACTCGCGCGCCGCGAGCGGCAAACGGCGGCTCTCATGCGTGCAGAATTCCACGCATGCCATCTCCATTTCGGTCTCCGCCAGTGGCACCGCCACGAGAGACCCGGCCGCGCAATCTCGCGCCACGGCGAAATAGGGCATCAGGGTAAAAGCAATTCCCTGCCGCGCGATGGATGCCGTCATCTGGATCGAGTTGGTCGTCGCAAGAACCCGCAGCACCGTTCCCTGGCTTTCAAGGATGCGATCGACCAGGCGACGCACGCCGAAGGTCGTATCCGGCAAGGCGGCTTTGAATTCGGTCAACTCCGACAAGGTAACCGAGGTGCGATTGGCGAGCGGGTGACCTGGAGCCACGATGGCCTGCACCGGCTCGGACCAGCCGCCGCTGTTGACGATGGGCTGTTTGAGAGAGGCGTTGAGCGCGATACCGATCTCGGCCTCGTCGGCGATGAGCGCCTGCACGATACGGTCGGTGCTGGTGATGACGATGTTGAACGTTATCTCGGGATATTGCTGCGTAAAACGCCCGATTACATCCGGCAGGTAGTTGTCGACCAACCCCTCGATACACCAGAGCGAGACCTCGCCCCGCCGCAGTCCCTTCAACTCGTCGATCTGGCTTCTGACGCGCGTGATATCGCGCACGGTCAGCTGCATTTGCTTGGCAAGCAGTTCTCCCGCCGGCGTGAGCCGGACGCCGTTCGACCGCCGTTCGAGAAGTGCCGTCCCCAGTTCGTGCTCGAGCTTGGCGATCTGACGGCTAATGGCGGACGGCGCGACGTGGACACGCTCGGCCGCCTGGCGGATAGAGCCCGCGAGCGCGGTTTCGAAGAAGTACCTGAGTGCCGTCAGATCCAATCGTTCAACTTCCTGCCGGTTTCTGGTTCGCCGTCATCCCGGTTTGGCAACGGCCAAAATGTCATGAGGGGACCTGCTGTCGCCACTGCTGCGGTGTCGTCTTCGTGTGCGCCAGAGATTGTTCGCGTCGCCGGCGCAACGTCTCGCGGCCACGCTCCGTCATCGAGTCGGGGGTCCAAAATACGCTGGGGTCGATCTGAACATCGGCCGCTTTGATCCCGGGGATGGCCGTCAGCGCCGCGACAGCGCCGCGCACGATATTCGGCGCCATCGTGCAGCAGGCCGATGTGACACACATCGTCACACGAAGATTGCCGACATCGTCGACGGTCCAGCTCTTGATCAAGCCCATATCGATGATGCTGACGGGCGCATTCGAGGCCAGGCTGCACGGATCGTAGACCGAGCCAAGCGCCTCGGCGATCTGGTCGTCCAGGGTCCCCGTCATGCCAGCGCCCTCACCTTGCCGCTCGCCGCTTGCCGCTCTTCCTCATACATCCGAAGCCAGTTCGAATATGGCTTCTGGATGCCAGTCCGCCGGCGTTCCTTGGCAAATTCGTCGTCGGCGATCGCGGCCTTGGCCTTCTCGATGTCGAGACCGACGATGCGGGCGTAGTTCCCACCGAGGATCAGCGCTTTCTCGCTCTTCGTCAGCTGCTTGAGATTGTATTTTGCCATGAGTTCCTCGCTGAATTCGAGGTTCCAGAATTTTTCCAGAAGCGGCTGTGTGTGGCAAAAGAGCGTGCCATCGGAATAGATGATTTTTTCAGGGCCGCCCCAGAAAAGAAACTGCGCCAGAATCTCGCTGAACATGCCGGGACCATGATGCATCAGCAGGCTGGTGATCTCCAGATTGGCATAGACGTTGGGAAACCGCGCGATGGCGTGCGCCGTCTCGTCGACGAAAGCGAGCCCGGCATGGACGATCTCGAAATTGAGACCCGGGAAATGGATCGCGGCACCATCGACGTCGTCGACCCTGTAGGGGTTTATCGGCACCGGCCCATTGGGAATGGCCTTGTGGATGGCGACGGTCTTGATGCCGAGTTCCTGGGCGCGCTCGAACAGAGGATAAGCCAGCTTCGGATCATCCATTCGCCAGCTGCGGAACGGTTCGACCTCATCGGGATATAGCTTGAGACCGATCGAATTCGGCAGCTCTTTCATCTGGTCTTCGAGATCGCTCAGACAGACTTCCAGCCCCTGTGTCGGACTGACACCGACATAGGTGAGATAGCGCTCCGGCCATCGGGTCGCAGCTTCGACGTTCTTAGCCCTTGAGCACAGCCCGTCGCGAAACCAGGAATCCAGCCGCAGATACATATTGGCGGCCATATCGACATCGGTCTCGAGAAAGAGTGTCCGCGCCACGGCCTCGACCGGCCAGTTGGACATGTAGACCTCGGCTGGAACACGCAAGTGCGGAGGGTTCCAGACCAGATGCAGCTTGACCAGGAGGTCGCGCAGGCCGCGGCCATAGGGATTCGGCTGCAGGTTCGCGTCAGACAGATCGTAAGCGTGGGCGATTGGGTTGATGATGAAATGACCTTCGATCATGACGTATCCCTTCTCTAATTCCGTTGTAGCCGTTCACGGTCTTGCCGCGCCGGGTCGTGGATTGACCTTGATTGGATGCGAATGGATCACCG
Organism: Mesorhizobium sp. M8A.F.Ca.ET.218.01.1.1; assembly: GCF_004791165.1. GTDB lineage: Bacteria > Pseudomonadota > Alphaproteobacteria > Rhizobiales > Rhizobiaceae > Mesorhizobium. The sequence goes on from NZ_SRUZ01000009.1 coordinate 242,252, forward strand.
CGACGCGGTCATGTGTCAGCGGCGCCAAATCAGTGTCCGGCGCGGTCAACGCATCCTTGCAGAAAAGGTCGAGACCGGCCCGTGAATTGGCTTGCTCGAACACCCGCAACGCGATCTTACGCTGGGCCTGGCCGACCCCACACGCGATTGCCAATGTAAGGCGGACCGGGCCGGACGCAGATGCGAAAACCCGGTGCCGATAGGCAAAGGCAGCGTTGGCCTGGTGCGGTCGCCGCTGAGCCGCGCCGATGTGCAGTTCGATAGCCGACGAATACCAGACCGCATCGCCGTCAACGCGCGCGCCGGCGGCCCGATTGTGCACGACATATCCACCAGGGGTGACTTCCACGTTGCCCCAATCGGATGGGACCTCGATTGCAACGGCACCTAGGTCGAACGTCTTCCAATGACGCCTGGCCGCAATGAGATGCCCTATCCGCTCGACGCCGGCTGCAAGCCGCTTCGACAGGAACCCCGCCGCAAACAAGGTCCAGGCCGCCGAGCGAAGCAACATGTCGGACGGATTTACTGACGCAGGAATGGCACACCTCCCCGCTTTGCGACCGCATCGAGATAGACGGCAAACATCAGCACCAAGCCGCTGGTGATGTTTTGATAGGCCGAGGGTACGTTCATCAGAGACAGGCCGTTTGAAAGGCTCTGCATGAGGAGCGCGCCGAGCAGCACGCCCGTCACAGTGCCGGTGCCGCCATAGAGGCTGGCGCCACCGATGACGACCGCGGAAATGGCATTGAGCTCGAGGAAGTAGCCTGCCTCGGGTGGCGCAGCGCCAAGCCTGCCGACAAACATCAGCGCAGCGATCGCCGTCAGGACCCCGATCAGGAGGTAGCTGATAACGATCTGCCGGCCGACAGCAATGCCTGCGATTTTGGCGGCAGTGCGATTGCCTCCAACAGCAAACGCATGACGGCCCCAGACGAGATTCTTCAATGCGTAGGCAAGTGCCCCGCCAATCACCAGTGTCAACGCTACGGGCATGGGAAGACCACGGTAGGAAAGGGTCATCCAGGCAAGTGCTGCGACCGCGAGCAGGCCCGCCGCCACCTTGATCAGGTCTTTCGGCCGCCGCCTGGCTTCGACGCGGCGCAAGGGCGCCATGGCGACCAGCATGGCTCCGGCGAGAAACAACCACAGCGGTGGGCCGGTGATGAACGCCTCGCCGAAGAAACGGATGTCGCCGCGAATTCCCGAAATGGTGTTGCCGCCGGAGATCGCGAGCGATATGCCGCGAAACGCAAGCATGCCGCCCAAGGTGGTGACAAAGGCCGGCACGCCCAGTCGCGCAACCCACAGCCCATTCCACAGGCCAACGATTGCGCCAAGTACAAGAGCGGCAAGAATGGTGACCGGAGCAGGCAATCCCGCCCAGGATTCCATGAGCGCTATCACGGTGGCGCAAAGGCTCAGGAACGAGCCGACCGACAGGTCGATTTCGCCCTGCGCAATGATGACAAGCATGCCAAGCGCGACCATGGCCGTCACCGAGGTCTGGCGCATCAGGTTGATGAGGTTGCGATCGCTGATGAACACGCCGTCGGTCGTGATGAAAAGAATGAGCCAGACCAGGCCGACCGCCAGCAGCAAACCTCCAGCTGACCGCGCCTGATGCAGCAACCTGCGGCGACGGCCCGTCTCGGCGCGTTCTACCTTGAGTTCAGCAGGCAAGGCCTGCGGGTCTGAGGCTTCGTAGGTCAATGCAGCCCTCCCCCAACGGCAAGAACAGTCAATTGATGCTCGCTCATTCCCTGAGTATCCGCAATGGCGTCCTGCCTTCCGTCACGCAAAACCAGCACGCGACTGGTCAAAGTCAGGATTTCCCCTTCCTCGAGGGAACTCACGATGATGGTCGTGCCTTCGGCTGCGATCTTGCGCATCCAGCGGTACACATCCTGGCGCGCGCCGATGTCGATGCCGCGTGTCGGCTCGTCGAGAAGAAGAACCTGAGGCCGATTGATCAACGCCCGTGCAAGCACAACCTTCTGCTGATTGCCTCCCGACAACGAGCTGATGGGTTGATCGAGGTTGTCGATCTTGATGCCGAGTTCCTCGACCAGTTGCTCGCACAAGCGACGCTCGCTGTTATGGCGGATGAAGAGTTTGTGGCGAACCAGGTCGGCGCGGCCATGCCCAAGCAGCATGTTGTCGAGAACCGACAGTTCAGCAACGATGCCTTCCTTTTGCCGTTCGGCGGAAACCAGTGCAACGCCGCGGCCCAGGGCGGTGCGCGCATTGGCAAACGGCCTCGACGCTTCGCCGCTCAGGCGCATCTGACCGGTCGTTTCCTCCGACAGCAGCCCGAAGATCGAATGGAGCAGTTCCGTCTTGCCTGATCCCAACGGTCCGTAGACACCCAGGATCTCGCCTCTAAGCGCGCCGAACTCAATCGGCCCAAGTGACAGCCGGCATTTCTCGGATCGTGCCACCTTCCAGGCACCGAGCCCCAGCGCCTCGGGACCATCGTGCGGATGGCCCGGATTTTCCATGCGCATTGTATGCTCGAAGGTGTCGCGACCGAGCATGGCCGCGATCACCGATGCATGCGTCTCGGTCGCGCGTGGGGCGTCCAGCACCTTGCGGCCATCGCGAAGCACGACAATGCGATCGCAAACCGCAAGCACCTCATTGAGGTGATGAGAGATGAAGATGATCGCCGCGCCTTTTGCAGCCAGGTCCCGCATCCTCGAAAGAAGGATCGTCACTTCGTCGGCGCCCAGAGCCGCGGTGGATTCGTCGAACACAAACACGCGCCCCCCGCGCGCGATCGCTCTGGCTATCTCGACCAGTTCCATCAAGGCGACACCGCCTTGCGCCCCAAGGGTAGCACAGGTGTCGGTGTCGACGCCCAGTTCCGACAGTGCCTTGCCCGCTTGCCGGTGAAGCGATGTCCAGTCTATGAGGCCACGCGCATTGGGTTCGATCGTCAACATGACGTTCTCGCCGATCGTGAGCTGTTCGACGCCGGCGCCTTCCTGATGGATCAGGACGACGCCGGCCCGATGCGCCTGCTGGGTATCCACGAAGCGGGTTTCAATGCCGTCCATTGCCATACGGCCGCTGTAGCCGCCGAATGGCACCTCTCCAACAATCACGCGCCCGAGCGTGCTCTTGCCGGCGCCATTGGCGCCGACAAGACCGATGACCTCGCCGCGCCTGATATCGAGCGACACGCCGCCGAGTGCCCGCTGTGCTCCGAACTGGACAGCGATATCGCTCAGCCTCACGATCGGGGCGGCTTGATCGGCGGAACCGAAACCTTTCGCGCGTCCAACGCGCTCTGCATACTGCACCATGTCAAACGCTCGGGAGTTTCAACCAGATCAAAGGCCGACATCTTCCGGCTTCAGCCAGTCGGTCAGCTTCAGGAACTCGGCCAGGTTGGCACGATCCACGCCGCGCGACTGGATACGCATGCCCGCCACGTCGATGCCTTCGACCGTCACCTTGTCGTTGGATTCCGGTTTCTTGCCCTGCGCCAGCGCGAATGCGGCGTCGGCGGCGGCACGGCCCATCTGTATGAGATCCGTCCACGCACTCATGGCGATGTTGCCCTTGACGATCTCGCGACCGACTTCGGGAAAGACATCTTCACCGCACAGCCAGACCTTGCCGGCCAGCCCTTGTTCGGTAAGAGCGCGAAGGGCGCCAAGCGCCATGCCGTCCTCGTTGGCCACAACAGCCTGAAGATCGTTGTTGGTCTTGGTCAAGGCGTTCTCGATCTGCGCCAGCGCACCTTCGGCACGCCAGGCGTCGTGCCATTCATGCGACACGATCTTTATCTCGCCCGAGTCGATGAAGGGCTTCAGCACGCGCAGCGCGCCTTCCGTCTTCTGGCGTGCGACATCGACGCCGCTTGGACCGCTGACGATTGCCCAATTGCCCTTCTTGGCCTGCGCCAGCGCCTGCTTGGCCTGGATTTCACCAACGAGATAATTGTCGCGGGCGCACCAGTAGTCCAGCTTGGGAGATGGAATGACATAGTTGTAGGAGATCAGGGGAATGTTGGTGTCAGCCTTCACCCGCTCGATAAGGTCCTTTCCCGCATCGATGTTGACCGGGATGATGATGAGTGCCTGGATGCCTTGGACAAGCATCGCATCGACCTGCGCGTCCTGCTTGGAGACATCCTCCTCGGCGCCCTGGACGATGTATTTCATGCCAAGTTCGTCGGCGCGCGCCTGGAAATAGGCACGGTCATGCGCCCAGCGAAAATGTTCGAAGCTCGGGAAACTGAAGCCGACTGTTATGTCGCCGGCATTCGCCTTTGTTGAAAACCCCAAACCCAAGGTGGCACTCGCAGCTCCGAGCGCCATGGTCTGGGCAATGAAATCACGGCGCGAAATCCGTCCTGCCGACACGTCGGCGATCAGCTTCTCCAGTCTGCTCATAGTTTTGGTTCCCCTTATCTGAGCGTGGTTCGCCCACGCTTTGTCGTCGTTGACTTACCTACCCTCGTCTCGAAACATGCGCTGTGGCGATGATCTCCACCAGAAATTCCGGCTTCACGAGATCAGCACGGATACAAAATCGCGCTGGCGGATCCTTGGGAAAATAGGTTCTGTAGACCGCGTTCATCGCCGCATAATCGCTCATGTCGCGCAGCAAGACCTGATTGAACACCACGTCATCAAGCGAAGCATCGGCCGCTTCAAGCACGGATTTGATGAGCTCAAGCTCATGACGGGTCTGGGCCGCGACATCCCCATCGCCGACCAACTTTCCCTCGGCATCCGTCGGCAGCACGCCGCCGACATAGATCGTATCACCAGCCCTGGTTGCCGGTGAATAAGGACCAAGCGGCGGCGGTGAATTCTTCGGAACTATCACTTGTCTAGCCACCCTCGAGCTCCCATTCTCGATGTCACTGCAAGCAGACTACAGGCTACCTGGTGATGCCGGTAGCACTATCTTGGCGGCTCTGTGTTGCTCAAAAGACAACGCCCGAGCCGTCGCTGGATCGTCTATTTTCTATGGTCGGCAACCGACTTCTTGATGTCTGGTATGAGCGGCAGTAAGTCGGGTTCACTCGTGGCGCGCACGATTGCGCAGCCGACCGTGAACCACTCACGACGCTCAAGACATCGGGCAGCTTGCGCGGAAAGGGGGTGACCATCAGCGCGCGTGCCAGAGCGCGCCGCTTCAGCGTCATGGTGAACGGGAACCGCAGCGCCTAAACCGCGCCGTTGATCGCAGGGCCCACGCCGTTCTCGTGCTGATACAGCCGGATGTGCTCGGCGCCGCGCTGTCGGGCGCGCGGCCTTTGCCGAGTTGCGTCTCTATCGAGTTGAACTCGGTCACTCAGAGAGGTCGCCAACAGCAAAATTCCAACTCTGGCCTCGAATACGAGCCACAATTTTTTGCCGCTGTTATCGGTTCGATCTTTGAGAGACATGGCGGTCGCATAAATATTAACGTGTGCCGAGGGTGAGCAAGGGTTGCTATCGTCGCACATCTCATCCACGAGCCGTCCGAACGGTTCGCCCGTTCGTCTTGAAAGAACAACGCCATTTGTTGAGAATGCGCCTAATTTGGTTGGTGACCTCTACCCGCATTCCGACGAGTTGAGCTCGTGCTCCAAGCATGGAGCGTACCGCGTGGCTGTCGAGACTCTTTACCCCGACCTCCCGATACCAGCCCGCCTTGACGATCTGGGCCGATCCATATGCTCAAGAGAGCCGGTTGGGGGCGGGAGCCGAAATTATCAGGTAATACTCCGCTGGCTTGTCGGTCCGGTTTTCGAACCAATGCTGTACATCCGCCTCAAAGTAGAGCGCATCGCCCTCCTCAAGGACAGTCTCATTCTCTGGAGTGCCCACGACTACACGTCCCCGGGACGCCACGACATGCTTGCCGGTGGCTGACGGGTAAGGCGGCAATCGGCCCGTCGACGTACCGGCAGGCAGGCGATGAAGGACGACTTCGACGGTCATGCCGGCCATGATTGGGGACAGCAGGAAGCGCTCGAATCCCGTTTCCGGATCCCGGAACACCTGCCTCTGGTCCTTCGTGACCAAGGCGAAGGCCCGACGCGAAGCAGGTTCGTCCCCGAGAAGAGCTGAAAACGATGCACCCAAAGCGTGAGCGATACGCTTCGCAACACCGATGGTTGGACTTTTCTCGCCTCTCTCGACCTTCGACAGCATTGCCCTGCTCACGCCGGACAGCTTCGAGAACTGCTCCAGCGTGAGGTTTGCCTGTTCGCGTATCGTGCGGACACGATCACCGAACACGCGGCTGACGGCGTCTTGTCCGGTGCTTCGGGGTGCTACGGGTGTTTTCATCTTCTAATTTTCCGCCCAAATCATTCGCGTCACTCTACGCATTGGCATCGCAGATGTCACATTTCGCTCTCGGTGACTGAATCCAGCCTTTGAACGCCGCCGCCCGCTTTAGTCAACGAACTGTGCCATCTTCTACTGAAGACGTGAATCTTCTATGAAAGATTTCTCTTCCATCGGTTAAATTTTCTGCTATAGAAGATATAGGTGTCAAGGGGAGATGGCCACCCGTGTATGTTCGAAGCGAAAAAACAGAGACGCTCGCCCTTTACGTGGACGGGCAGTCAACACCACCAGCGGGTGGCGACTATTTCGACAGCATCGATCCGTATACCGGGCTAGTCTGGTCTCGGGTGCCTCGCGGCACGGCACGTGACGTCGATCAGGCGGTCAGGGCTGCGCACCGCGCCTTTACGACAGGGGCGTGGGCGGAGATGACGCCCACCCAACGCGGGCGTCTCCTCTACAGGCTCGGTGACCTCGTCGCCGCAAACGCGGAGAAACTGGGGGAATTGGAGGTTCGCGACAACGGCAAGCTGCTCGCCGAGATGCTCGGCCAGATGCGCTATCTTCCGGAGTGGTTTTATTACTATGGCGGCTTGGCCGACAAGGTGGAAGGCGCCGTGACGCCACCCGAGCGGCCCGGAATGATGCACTACATCCGCTATGAGCCAATCGGAGTGGTCGCTGCAATCTCGCCGTGGAACTCGCCGCTCGTCCTAACCGTATGGAAGCTTGCTCCCGCACTTGCCGCTGGCAACACCGTAGTTGTCAAGCCGTCGGAATATTCCTCCGCGTCGATGCTCTATCTGGCCGAGCTCTTCGAGCAGGCGGGGTTCCCTTCGGGCGTCATCAATGTCGTCACCGGCATGGGCAACGAGGTCGGGGAGGCGCTGGTCAATCATCCTCTAGTAGAACGGATCGCTTTCACGGGCGGCGAAGGCGGCGGGCGTGCGGTCTACCAGGCGGCTGCAAAGTCCTTCAAGCGTATCTCGCTGGAGCTGGGCGGCAAGTCGCCGAATATCGTCTTCGAGGACGCTGACCTGGACGATGCGGTCAAGGGCGCGGTGGCCGGCATTTTCGCCGCAGCCGGTCAAACCTGCATGGCAGGCTCGCGGCTGCTGGTCCATGACAACATCCACGATGCCTTCGTGGACAAGCTCGTTGCTTTCGCCGGCAGTGCTAGACTTGGCGACCCGATGTCTGACGACACCGATGTTGGGCCGATCGCCACACGGCCCCAGTTTGAAAAGATTCTCGCCTATATGGACATCGCCAGGAGCGAGGGCGCCAAATGCGTATTAGGCGGCGAGCGCGTTGAGGGGCTCGGCAACGGTCTGTTCGTACAACCAACTATCTTCACCGAAGTGAATAACGGCATGCGTATCGCTCAGGAAGAGGTCTTCGGGCCGATCCTGTCGGTAATCCGCTTCAAGACGGACGAAGAAGCCATCCAGATCGCGAACGACACGCTTTACGGCCTCGCGGCCGGCATATGGACGCAGAGCCTGGAAAGGGCGATCAACATGCCGGCGAAACTGCGGGCTGGAACCGTCTGGGTCAATGCCTATCGCGTTGTCAGCTATCTTGCCCCCTTCGGCGGCTTCAAGAATTCCGGCATCGGACGCGAGAACGGCAAGGAAGCCATACGAGAATATCTCGAAGCCAAAAGCGTGTTCATCAATACGAAGCGCGGCGTGCCCTCGCCGTTCGTGATGAGGTTGCCGAGCGTGGAGAATACCGAAGGCTAGTCGCGCTCCGCCGCGGGGAGTGGCGACAAGTACAACGCCCTAACCGGGAAATAGTCGAGGGAGGATAACGTCAATGGCGGCAGAAATCTTAAAGCTGAGAGGCCTGAAGTTCAGCCAGTTCTGGATCGTTGTCGTGATATTCGTTCTGATGTTTCTGACGTTTGCGGTTCTTCTTCCGGGCTTCCTCACGAAGCTCAATCTGATAGCCCTGCTTCAGAACGTATCAATTCTAGGCATCCTTGGACTCTCAATGGCGATCATCGTCATCGGCCGCGGCATCGATCTCTCGACCGTCGCCATGCTGGCGGTGCCGCCGGGCCTCATCCTTCAAATGGTGCAGGACGGCCACTCGGTGCCCGTGGCCTTCCTGGCGGCGCTTGGGCTCGTGATCCTATTCTCGCTTATCGTCGGATGGTTTGTGGCGTATGCCGAGGTCCCTTCGCTCTACACGACCCTCGGCGCGGGCATATTCCTGGCGGGATTGGGACAGTCGGCGTTCTTCACCCTCGACGTCGTGCAGTGGAGTTCGCAGCTTGATGTCATCGCTTGGGTAGGCCGGGGTGACTTATTTGGCGTGCCCAAACCGGTTTTCATGTTCGCGGTGGCGGTAATTGCAATCGCCATTTTCCTGAAGAAGACGAAGGTCGGCAACTTCATATACGCCATAGGCGACAATCCCCATGCAGCCCGAACCGCCGGCATTCCAACGCGACCGACGATCGTCTTCCAATACGTGCTGGCCGGTCTGATCGCGGCTTTTGGTGGCATCGTCATGGCCGCGTCGATCAGCAGCATGCCGACGCGAATCTACAATTCGACGCTGATCTACGACGTGATCCTGGTCGTCGTTCTGGGCGGCATCGGCCTGAGCGGTGGGCGCGGCGGCGTACCCAACGTGATCCTGGGTACCGTCTTCATCGGCACCCTGATCAACGGCATGACGATCCTGAATATCTCGTATTCGGCCCAGAACATCATCAAGGGCATTGTTCTTCTGATCGCTCTTCTCGTCGATACCAAGATCAATCCACGAAACGAGGAGACCGCCCAGCAAGGCGACGTTTAGTAGCGATGGGCCTGTTTGGCCGCCGTAATTTTAACAAGGGAGGATGACATGAAATACGCATTTAGAAACGGGCTGTCAGCAATGTGTTTCACTGCGATGGCGGCAATAAGCTCTCAAGCGACTGTGTCCATCAGCCATGCAGACGGGCTGGACGATCCGCTGCGGGCGCAATATCTGGAGAAGTTGAAGGGAAAGAAGGTCGCCTTCCTTCCGATCGCCCTGAGTTTCGATTTGGCCCTGGGTTGGCAGGAGGGTCTGAAGCGGGAACTTGAGCCTTACGGGATCGAGCTGATTGTCCGCGATCCAAACTGGAACTCCAATGCTGGAGCCCAGGCGCTGACAACCCTAATCGCGGCGAAGCCCGCTGTGCTCATCGTGCACAATGCCGACCTGCAAACCTACGCAAAGCTGTTGAAAAAGGCGGAGGCTGAAGGCATCAAGGTCGTTCAGGTCAATATGCGCTCCGTCTACCAGTCGACGGTGTATGTCGGAGCCGACTGGGTGGAAGTCGGCGAGCGTGCGACATCCGCCGTGGTCGAGGCTTGCAAGGGAAAATCCGGCAAGATCTCGATCGTGCAGGGCCCGACATCGTCGGCCTCGAGCGCCTTTACACTGACCGGCGTGCAAAATGTGCTCAAAGACAACCCTCAGATCAAGGTGGTCTCTAGCCAGGCGGCCGACTGGGATGCCGCAAAAGCGAAGGGTATTACCCAGACGGTGCTACGCCAGAACCCCGACCTATGCGGCATCGTGGGATTCTGGGACGGCATGGACATCGGCACCGGTGCGGCTGTCGTCGAGGCCGGTATGAAGGATCAGGTATTCCTGGCGACTTCGGGCGGCGGCGAACAGAGAGGTGCATGTGACAAGGTCGCGGACGGGACTTTCGACGTGGACTTCAGCTATGACGTGCCTGCTCAGGCGATGACCATGGCGGGAGTGGTGAAGTGGCTTCTCCAGGCTGGAGCCACTGTGGGAGACTCCAAGGGTTCCATCTACACGACCCTCAAGGTGGTCACGCCCCAGAACGCGGCTGAGCCGGGTATGTGCTGGCGGCTTGGCAAGTCCTGACGCACGGGCGTCGGGCATGGCTGCCGCGTCAATGTCCATGGTTCGCAGCAGGTCCTCCCAGGACCGGGTTGTGTCGGCTTCGGCCGGCGCAACCCACCCTGTCGAGCGCCTCTTCGGCCGTAAGATCGGTCCTTGATTTTTTTTCTCGCCGGGGACAATTCTGTGAAAACATACGCTCCACCAAGCGAAACCGTTGCGAAAGCCGAACCTGCCTATGTTGACGGCTCGCGCTGGCGCGAAGCGACACTGACCCAAAAGATCGTCAAGTTCCGATATCGGTACTGGCCAGATCATATACTGGGTGAAATCCTGGCAAAGCGATGGATGGAAACGGCAATCCCCGTATTGCTGCTCATCGTCGTGTCCGTCGCCATGTCGTTCCTGACGCCTGATTTCCTGACCCTTGGCGGCATATCCGACACATTGCAGCAAGCTGCCGAGATCGGCTTCGTGGTTCTCGGTCTCACGCTCGTCATGATCGTTGGGGGCATCGACCTGTCTGTCGGATCGATCTTCGCACTCTGCAATTTCGTAGCGCTTTATCTGATCGGCGTCGTCGCGGCTCCGTTTCCCGTCGTGATCCTGGCCACGATAGCCTGCGGCTGTCTTCTTGGCCTCGTGAACGGCATCCTAATCGGATATTTCCGGCTTCGGGCGTTTTTGACCACGCTGATCACCCTGATCATATACCGAGCCACCTACGACATGCTGATCCTCGATCATGCGTTGGAGATAGCGGGAAGCCTTCCGGATTCACAAGCATGGGAACTCCTTTCCGAGGCCGCGTTCCTCGGTTTTCCCCTGGTCGCCTGGGTATATGCCGCAGTCGCTATCTATGGCCACGTCTTTCTAACAAGACTTCGCCCGGGTTGGCACATCAATGCGATCGGCGGTGCCCGGCGTTCTGCATATAATAGCGGCATCAACGTTCGTCGGACGGTTACCTTGACCTATCTCGGCTCAGGCGGGCTCACCGCTGTCGGAGCGATTTTCTACGCATCTCGTCTGGGATCCGCGGGGGGGGACATCGGCGTCGGTCTTGAGATCACAGCGCTCACCGCCGCAGTAATCGGCGGTGTCAGCTTGGGCGGCGGCAAGGGTAGCGTCACCAAGGCCACGGTCGGCACGCTGATCGTCCTGATCTTGATCAACGGCGCGACCAATATGGGCTTCGTCGGCGGCATCAACCGCATCGCGCTGGCGACGATCTTACTCGGCGCCGCCGCCATCGACATCAGATGGCTGAAAAACAAGCACCGGATCGTCAGCAAGATCTATGTCAGCCCTGCTTATCATTTCATGGGGCCATTGATCTCCACCGACCCAAAGGATGGCGGGGTCTGGGGTCTCAACGACAAGCTGAGCGATGTCAACGTGATCGGTCTTGGACAGGTCGAGGGCGCGGAGGACGTGATCCTCGATCGGAACAACTATCTCTATGGCGGCTCGCGTCTTGGCGACATCGTCCGGTTCGTTCCCCCGGACTACAAGAAGATGGAAATCTTTGCCCATATCGGCGGCCAGCCTCTCGGCATGGCCTTCGACCGCCAGGACAATCTCTATGTCTGTGTCGGCGGCATGGGTCTCTATCGCGTCACGCCGTCGGGCAAGGTGGAGAAGGCGACCGACGAGACGAACCGTGGTTATACCTCCGTGAATGACGATAGCCGGCTGCGTCTGGCTGACGACCTCGATATTGCAGACGACGGACGCGTTTTCTTCTCGGAGGCGACGAAGCGTTTCGAGATCCATGATTGGCCGATTGACGCCCTCGAGGCGCGCGGAAACGGCCGCATCATCTGCTACGACCCGAACACCAACAGGACTCATACTGTCCTCGACCATCTCATCTTTCCGAACGGCGTCTGCATCGGATCGGACAATCAGTCCTTGCTTTTCGCCGAGTCCTGGGGGTGCACGGTCAAGCGCTACTGGTTCGACGGCCCGAAGAAAGGCAAGCTGGAAATGCTGCTTCACAATCTGCCGGGCTATCCTGACAACATCAACCGCGCTTCCGACGGCAATTACTGGATGTCGTTGGTTGGTATGCGCAGCCCGGCACTCGATCTCGCCTGGCAAATGCCCGGTTTCCGCCGGCGCATGGCCAAGCGCGTACCCCAGGACGAGTGGCTCTATCCAAACCTGAACACTGGATGTGTGCTCAAGTTCAACGACAAGGGTGAAATCCTGGAAACGTTCTGGGACCTCCACGCGGTCAACCATCCGATGATCACGTCAATGCGCGAGCATCGCGGGTACCTCTATCTCGGCGGCCTGACCAACAATCGCATCGGACAGTTCAAACTCAAGGACGCCAATCCGAACTACGTTCAATATGACTTCAGGTGGGGAGAACGCGATGCTTGAGCTTCTCCGGAGGGTCAGTGACAACATCAGGGGCCGCGGCGAGGCTGCGATCACCATCCCGATCTTCGACGGTGCGCTGAAGCCGAACAGCCTGCTGGAAGACGCTACGATCCTGGATGAATTCGAAGCGCCCGAGGATCTCGCTTCCGACGGGAAGACCATCTATTTGGCCGATGGCCAGCGCATCCTCTCTCACGAAAGCGGCGAATGGAAAGTGACGGCCACGCTCGATAGGCCCGTCACAGCCTTGGCCTGCATGCCGGGTGGTGGTCTCGCCGTCGCGCTGGACGGCAAGGAAGTCCGCATCCTTGGCGGCTTGTTCGACGGGCGAAGCTGGAAGGCCGTGGACGGCAAGTCTTTCAATGCCGTCAATGGAGTAGGCGTGCGTCAGGATGGATCGCTCGCGGTGTCGGACGGGTCGGCCGAATATCCATATCCGCAGTGGAGCCATGATGTGATGACCAAGGGACACACCGGCCGGGTCATCCTGTTGAATCCGGCTGACGGCGGCGCCAAGGTGCTCGCGAGCGGACTGTCCTACGCCTTCGGTGTTCTGGCATCCGGCGGGACCATCTGGTTCTCCGAGAGTTGGAAGCATCGTGTCGTCAAACTCGACGCTAACGGGCGGACGTCCGTCGTTGTCGACCATCTGCCGGGCTATCCTTGCCGGCTGTCGCCTGCCTCCGACGGCGGGGCCTGGCTGTCGGCGTTTGCGGGTCGCACACAGCTGATCGAATTCGTGCTGCGCGAACCAACCTATCGTAAGAGGATGGTTGCCGAAGTCGATCCCAAATACTGGATTGCGCCGGCGCTGAGCTCTGGCCGCACGTTCCTGGAGCCGCTGCAGGGCGCGGGCGTGAAGATGCGCGGCGTGTTGAAGCCGTGGGCGCCGCCGCGGTCCTACGGACTCGTCATCAAGCTGTCGGCGGCCGGGCTACCACAATATTCGTTCCACAGCCGCCTCGGCGGCCGAAATCACGGCGTTGTGGCCACGGGGGAATGCGACGGCTTCCTCTTCGTCCTGTCTAAGGGAAGCGGTAGAGTTCTCAAAATGAAAGTCCCTGCCCAGGGAGGAATTTGACACCATGTCCGACAAGGTACTGGAACTTCGCGCCGCCACGAAGAAGTACGGCTCAGTTAAGGCGATCGACGAGATCGACTATCAGCTGCTGCGCGGAGAGGTTCATGCGATCCTGGGCGAGAACGGCGCGGGCAAGTCGACGCTGACCAAGATCATGGCTGGCGTCGTGCAGTTGACGTCTGGCAAGATGTTCCTCGATGGCAACGAGGTCACACCAAAATCTCCGAACGAGGCCAACAAGCTCGGTGTGGCGATGGTCTTTCAGGAGACCAGTCTGGTGCCGACCATGACGGTTGCCCAGAACCTGTTTCTCGGCAATGAGCGCTATTTCAATCGCATGCGCGGCATCAACATCGAGGCGCAGCAATTCCTGCAGTCGCTCCAGTTCGACGTCGAGCCGGCCATGGTCGTCGGCCTGCTGGGTGCGGCCAAGAAGCAGATGGTCGAGATCGCAAGAGCGGTTCTGCAGAAGGCCAAGGTCATCATTTTCGACGAGCCTACCGCGACGCTTACACCGGAGGAAAAGCAGCATTTCTTTCACCTCGTTTCAGTGCTCAAGAGCCGCGGCATTTCGATCATATTCATCAGTCACGCGCTCGAAGAGGCCCTGATGATCTCCGATCGCATCACGGTCCTGCGCGATGCGAAGCACATTGTGACCGACCTCACCGAAAACTTCGATCAGGCCCGCATCGTCAAAGCCATGATCGGACGCGACATTTCGCAGACGCTCTACGGGACCAAGAAAAGCTTCGTGCGGCCTGCCGGCCGGCGTGTTCTGTCGGTTCAGAACCTTCGCATGGCTTCGATGGTGAAGAACAATTCGCTGTCGGTCTTTGCAGGCCAGATCACGGGAATGTTCGGACTGGTCGGCTCCGGGCGAACCGAGACGTTCAAGGTCGTCGCCGGTGTCATCAAGCGCGACATGTTCCACGGCGGAGAGGTCGTCTTCAACGAAAAGAAAAAGAGCTACCTCGTGCCCGCTCCGGCGGTGAGAGACGGCATCGCATATATTACCGAAGACAGAAAATTCGAAGGCTTCTTCGAAACAAAATCCATCTCATGGAACATCTATCTCGGCCTGCTGGCAAAGCTTGGCCGGGGGAGGACGCTCGTTTCCGAGGACGAAGCGACCAGGTATGGCAACGATTGGGTCAAGCGGCTCAACATCCGTTCCATCGACGCTGAGGCCAAGGCAATCGAACTGTCCGGCGGCAACCAGCAGAAGGTGGTGATCGCCAAGTCGATGATCCAGCAGCCAGACCTGATCATTTTCGATGAGCCGACGCGTGGCGTTGACGTCGGCGCCATCGCTGAGATCCACAGGTACCTGAACCAGCTTGCCGACGAGGGCAAGGCCGTAGTCGTGATCTCGTCGTACCTGCCGGAGATCATGTCCCTATCGGACCGTCTGCTCGTCTTCCGCAAGGGCAAGGTGGTGGAGGAGTTCTCCGCCCTGGAGGCGACCGAAGAGAAGGTCATGTACGCGGCCATCAATTAGCGCAAACGCCCGAGCCCCGGATTGCGCATCTGCCAACACAGCAACTATCGGAAAGTCAGATGAGCATTCCTTCACTTTCAAATCCAAGAAGCGGGCGCCAGCTCGAAGGACGACATGTCGTGCTGTTCGGCGCGGGGACGGCCAACGATGTCGAGAAAGGCTGGAGCCTTGGGCGGGTAAGTGACACGGTCCATGGCGTCGGCAAAGCCACGGCGCTTGTCTATGCCCGCCATGGCGCGGCCGTCACCTGTGTCGATATCGACCTGGACGCGGCGACCGCGACGGCAGAACTCATCCGGAGCCAGGGCGGACAGGCATTCGCCTTTGGCTGCGATGCCACCCAATCCAACAGCGTGAAGGAGACGATCGAAAAGTCCCTCGGCTACAATGGCCGCATCGATGTCCTACACAATAACATAGGGATCACCAAGATGGGTGGCCCGGTGGAGTGCTCAGAAGAGAACTTCGATCAAGTCATCGCCGTCAATCTGAAGAGCATGTTTCTGACGTGCAAGTGGACGCTGCCGATCATGGAGCGTCAGGCAAAAGGGGCGATCGTCAATATTTCGTCTTTTGCGGCAGTGAGGTTCACCGTCCCGTGGATTGCCTACAGCGCCTCTAAGGGAGCGGTGAATTCGCTGACCATGGCCGTTGCGGCGCAATACGCCGCGAAGGGCATACGTTGCAACGCGATAGCGCCGGGGATGCTATCCACGCCGATGGTGCAGTCCGCTCACAAGGATAATCACGACGACCTCGAAGAGATGATGAGCTCGCGCGACAACGCCGTACCCATGCACTGGCAAGGCGAGGGCTGGGATGTCGGTGAGGCCGCGGCGTTCCTGGCATCCGACGAGGCGCGTTTCATTACGGGCCAAGTGTTGGTGGTGGACGGTGGTAGCACCATCATGATGCCGAGCAAGCCCTGGAATGTCGCGGGGGTGGCGAACTGACAGCTCCGGTGATCGGCATGTAGATGGGACGCGGTCGCCCTTCTTGACTAGAATGTTAATGCTAGACACCTGTTCTCACGAGTAGCCATCGCCGGTCCTCTAGCCGCGTAGCGCGACATCGAGGCCTTGGGCGCTCTCAAAATCGGCCTGGGATGTGGCCAGGGCAAAGGCACCAATATCGCTCCGACCTGGGTCGGCGTCTACCCGGGCATTCATCGTTCCCCGGCCCTTAGTGCCCGGGGAACGACATCGACGAACAAACAGCAAGCCGCGACGTGCCCATGATGTTGATAACGCACGCCGCTGGATCGGTGGAAGGGCAAAGACGATGCTCGTTGAAGGAAAATGGACTGCCAATTGGCAGCCCGTGCAGACAACCGATGCCAAAGGCGGCTTCGTCTGACGGCGGCGCCCGCCCGACGGGTGGTGCGGAGTTCACTGCTGAAGCGGGCCGCTACCATCTCGATGTCGCGCTCACCTGCCCTTGGGCCTGGCGGGTCGGACCGTTACCAGCCGAACTTTGGGAAGTAAGGACATTTGCGTCTTTCGATCGGCCTTGATGACACCGAGGGTCTGGTCGCCGACATCGCACACGCGCTTGATAGGACGTTTGGCAGATCCTGACGGGATCACGGTTCGTGTATTGTCTCTCGCGGGCAATCCGCGCCCGCTTCCCTTCAAAGCTCCCGCGCGACTGATCAGATTCGCCAGGAAGGATACCATGCATTGGATAATTCTGTTCGTCGCCGGCCTGCTTGAGATCGTTTAGGCCTATTTTATGAAGAGATCTGAAGGATTCACATTGCTCGTCCCCTCGACAAATCACCGTCGCTGCTATGATTGCCAGCGACGTGCTGCTGTCCTTTTCCATGAGGGTTTTGCCACTTAGGACCGCCTACATGGTTTGGGCGGGGATCGGAGCAGTAGGCTCATTTCTTCTAGGCATGGCCATTCTTGGGAAACCGGCGTCGCCGATTCGTTTGATGGCTCGTTGGTCGTGTCGGGAATTTTGATGATGAAGCTGTCAAGCACCTGAGCCGTGTCAGGCAGGGACCTTGTGCTGGGCAGGGAGAAGATCCTCGAAAGCCTTGGCCAGCGGCGCCCAAACAGGAAGGCGCCTCAAGGTCGCTGAACGGCCCCCCATGTAAACGCCACCGGTGCCGCAGCGAGGCAGGCAGTTCGAACGAGCTTGCAGGCCCACCATCAGGAAGACGAGTGCCAATACGGCAACGCAACGAGCACAATTGCCCAGTTGTTTGGTCCATATGCACCGTTCCCTCTGAGCAGTCCGCACCTGACAATAGCAAACAGAATCTCGCCGGAGGGAGCCTTCATGACAGTCTACAATATCGCGCTTATCGGCTTTGGCGGCGTCAACCGCGCTTTGGCTGAACTCATTGCGACGAAAAACCAGCTCTGGGAACGCGACCTTGGCTTTCGTCTGAACATTGTCGCGGTCAGCGATCTCTTTTTGGGTTCGGTCATTTCCCCGAATGGCCTTGATGCCAAGATGCTCGTGGAAACGAAGTTCGCGAAGGGTGGCTTTGGTCAGCTTTCGGGCGGAAATGCGGAAGCCGACAACGAGACCATCATCACGACTGCTCCAGCCGACATCGTCGTCGAGGCCACCTTCACCAATCCGACCGACGGCGAGCCCGCCGTTTCCCATTGCCGCTGGGCGCTTCAGACCGGAAAACATGTCGTTACCACCAACAAGGGTCCTGTGGCCATTGCTGCCCGGGAGCTCGAAACCCTGGCGAAATCGAATGGTCTCCACTTCGAGTACGAAGGCTCCGTCATGAGCGGCACGCCTGTCATCCGCATGGCTAAAAAGACCCTCGCCGGCGCGGAAGTAACCGGCTTTGAAGGCATCCTCAACGGCACTTCGAACTTCGTGCTTGGCCGCATGGAAGGCGGCCTGGATTTTGCCTCGGCGGTGAAAGAGGCACAGCAGCTGGGCTATGCCGAAGCCGACCCGACCGCCGATGTCGAAGGTTTCGACGTCCGTCTCAAGGTGGTTATCCTCGCTAACGAGTTGCTGGGGGCGAACCTCAAGCCCGAGGATGTAACCTGTAAGGGCATTTCCGATCTCTCGGCCGCCGACATCGAAAAGGCTGCCAAGGCAAACAGCCGCTGGAAGCTGATCGGCGCCGCGGTGCGCAGTGCCGACGGCCGCGTGACCGGCAGTGTGTCGCCCAAACAGCTCCCGCTGGACCATCCGCTGGCTAGCGTCAACGGCGCTACAAATGCAGTGTCGCTGAACACTGAACTTCTCGGTTCAGTCACGATCACCGGTCCGGGCGCTGGTCGCATTGAAACCGCTTACGCGCTCCTGTCCGACATCGTCGCAATCCACAACGCTCACGCGTCGGTCGCCACGAAGGAGGCTGCATAATGTACAACCTTGCTCTCAGCAACACGACCGTGGTTGACCAGATTGTGGTGATCAACCCGTTCGACGGGACAGTCGTTGGAACGGTGACCGAGACAAGCGCCGCGAGCTTGAATTCGCTCCTGGAGCGGGCAACACGCGGAGCGCAAGAGGCAAGATCCCTGCCCCGCCACAGGCGCTCGGCAATCCTGGAGAAAGCAGCCGCCTTGGTCGAAGCCCGCCAGGAGGAGTTCACGCTGCTCATCGTCAGGGAGGCCGGAAAAACCATGACCCAGGCACGGAAAGAGGTAAGCCGTTGCGTCAACACGCTGAGGCTTTCGGCGGATGAGGCCAAGCGCAATGCCGGTGAGGTGATCCCCTTTGACTCCTATGTCGGATCGGAGTCCCGTCAGGGCTGGTACACGAGGGAGCCTTTGGGCATCATCACCGCCATCACGCCCTATAATGACCCTCTGAACCTTGTGGCTCACAAGCTTGGCCCGGCCATCGCCGGTGGAAATGCCGTTCTGTTGAAGCCATCGGAGCTCACGCCTCTTTCGGCGATCAAGCTGGTGGAGGTGCTTGTCGAAAGCGGTCTGCCCGACGAGGTCATCACCGTTGCTATCGGCGGAGCGCAGCTTGGCAAAGCTCTTGTTTCGGCAAGACACGTCCGGATGATCTCCTTCACCGGCGGCTTCGCCACCGGCGAGGCCATCGCAAAAAATGCCGGCATCAAGAAGCTTGCCATGGATCTTGGCGGCAATGCTCCTGTCATCGTCATGGAGAATTGCGACTTTGATGCTGCCGTCGAGAGCTGCGTATCGGGAGCCTACTGGGCGGCCGGGCAAAACTGCATCGGAACGCAGAGGATTCTGATCCAGCGCTCCATCTATGAGCGGTTCAAGGCGAAGTTCGTCGAAGACACCAAGAAGCTCAAGACCGGCAACCCTCTCGACGCTGACATCGATGTCGGTCCGATGATTTCCGCAAAGGCGGTCGGTAAAGCGGCTGCCATGGTTGACCGTGCGCTTGATGCCGGCGCGACATTGCTTTGCGGCCATAAGCCAGCCGGCAACCTCTACGCGCCGACGGTGCTGGAGAATGTTCCTGCAAGCTGTGATGTGTGGAACGAGGAAGTATTTGCCCCGATCGTCATCCTGCAGCCCTTCGATGAGCTGGCTGATGCGATCGACCTGGCAAATAGCCCCGAATACAGCCTTCACGCCGGCATTTTCACAAATGACCTGGAGGCGGCACTCGAGGCCGCAAGCAGGATCGATGCCGGCGGCATCATGATCAACGACTCCTCCGACTACCGGTTCGACGCCATGCCGTTTGGCGGTTTCAAATATGGCAGCATGGGACGCGAAGGGGTGCGGTTTGCCTATGAGGACATGACGCAACCGAAAGTCGTGTGCATCAACCGTCTGAAGCGGTGACCGCGGCCATGGCCACTCATTCCATCAGTGCACTTAGGAGTATTTGAATGTTCAAGGGTTCCATCACCGCGCTGGTCACACCATTTGCTGCTGATGGTCATGTCGATGAGGTCGCGCTCCGTGACCTCATCGGGTGGCAGATCGAGGAAGGATCATCCGGACTGGTTCCATGCGGAACCACGGGGGAAAGCCCTACCCTCAGCCATGCCGAGCACAAGCAGGTTGTCGAGATCACGATCGAAACCGCCAAGGGCCGTGTTCCCGTGATTGCGGGCGCAGGATCAAACAGCACGGCGGAGGCGATAGACTTTGTGCGCCATGCTCAGGACGCCGGCGCCGACGCGGTGCTGATCGTTTCGCCATATTACAACAAGCCGACGCAGGAGGGGGTCTACCAACACTTCAAAGCGATCGATGCCGCGGCAACCGTTCCGATCATCGTCTACAACATTCCAGGGCGCAGCGTCATTGATATCCAGGTCGAGACGCTTGCCCGGATTTTCAAGGATTGCCGGAATGTGACCGGCGTCAAGGACGCAACCGGCAACATTCTGCGCCCTTCGCTCGAACGCATGGCCTGCGGCAAGGACTTCAACCTCCTGTCAGGAGAGGACGGGACGGCGTTGGGCTATATGGTCTACGGCGGTCACGGTTGCATTTCCGTCACCGCCAACGTCGCGCCCCGTTTGTGTGCCGATTTCCAGCGCGCTTGCCTGAACGGGGATTACGCAGCTGCCTTGGACTTGCAGGACCGCTTGATGCCACTTCACCAAGCGCTGTTTCTCGAAACCAATCCTGCCGGACCGAAATACGCCCTGCAACGCCTTGGCCGGATACGCGGGGACCTGCGACTTCCCCTGGTGCAGGTCAGCGCGCCGGTTGAGGCGTCGATCGACGAGGCGATGCGCCACGCAGGTATTTTGGGGTAGGGAGATCAAGAGAATGGCTTTAGACCGCATTGAAGCTGATCTGATCGGGTCCCTCTCAATTCCCGCGGACGCGCTATACGGCGCCCAAACGCGTCGCGCCGAGCTGAACTTTGACGTGTCGGGGCTTCGCCTCGAGGATTTTCCCGAACTCATTCAGTCCATGGCGATGGTCAAGAAGGCCGCGGCCCTGGCAAATCATGAACTGGGGCTTCTGTCTGAAGATAAGGCGCTCGCGATTTCGGGAGCCTGTGACGACCTCATCGCGTTGAAGGGGATCGACGAGAACTTTCCCGTGGACATGATGCAAGGCGGTGCTGGAACGTCCACCAACATGAATGTCAACGAGGTCATCGCCAACCTGGCCCTCATGAGGCTAGGGGCCGATATTGGCGACTACTCGAGGATGCACCCAAACGACGACGTCAACCTCTCCCAGTCGACGAACGACGTTTATCCGACCGCCATTCGCCTGACCGTCCTGCGCGCCTGCGAGGGGCTTGTGTCATCGCAGGTTTGCCTGCGCGACGCCTTTCGAGCCAAGGCAGTTCAGTACGGCAGTGCTTTGAAGGTAGGCAGGACCCAGCTTCAGGATGCGGTGCCGATGATGGTCGGACAAGAGTTCGAAGCGTTTGCAGAGCTCATCGATGAGGACATCGTTCAAGTCCAGCTGGCATCAAGGCTGCTCAAGGAAGTCAACCTTGGGGGATCCGCGATTGGTACGTCCATAAACGTCCCTCGTGGTTTCCCAAGTGCTGCCTGCCTGCATCTCAGCCTGATCTCCGGGTTCGAGCTTCTCTCGGCCCGCAATCTCATCGAGGCGACATCCGACACGGGCGCCTTTGTTTCTTTTTCCAGCGTCCTGAAGCGCATTGCAGTCAAGCTCACGAAGATATGCAACGATCTGCGTCTGTTGAGCAGTGGGCCACGCGGGGGGCTGGGAGAGATCCGCCTGCCGCCGGTGCAAGCCGGCTCGTCCATCATGCCTGGCAAGGTCAATCCCGTCATTCCCGAGATGATGAACCAGATCGGCTTCCAGGTTATCGGAAACGATCTCACGGTGACCCTTGCGGCGAGCGCGGGCCAACTGCAGTTGAATGCGATGGAGCCTGTCATCGTCCTCAACATTCTTCAATCAATGCGAATGTTGACGAGAGGGATGGAGATTTTCAAGCAGCGCTGCATCGACGGTATCGAAGTCGACGTGGATCGTTGCAAGACCCTGCTTGACCAATCTCTTGTTCTCACTACGCCTTTGGCAAAACTCGTCGGATATGGCAAAGCGGCTGATCTGTCGAAGAAGGCTTTGGCCGAGAACCGGGAGCTGCGCCAGGTCATCGAAGAAGAGGGAATTTTGGCGCCCAACCAACTTGACCAGTTGTTCGCGGACAGCGCGGCGTTTGCCAACGTCTCGGCATAACCAAGGAAACAAAATGGCTATTTTTACTGAACTGTCCGATGAAGATCGCATCTCGATTACCGCAGCCTATGGAATGACATCGCTGTCGTCGGTCATCGGGATAGCGGATGGCGACCGGGAAACAACCTATCTTTTTCGGAGCAAGGAAGGCGAGTTCATTGTAACGCTGTTCGAGAACGGTGCTGAACCGCTCGATCTGGAAAGGGCCTTCGCGACAATGGAAATGCTGTACGACAACGGGGTTCCCTGCCCCAGGCCCATGCGAACGGTCGAAGGCGATGCCACCTTTCAGGCGGCAGGGCGCCTGGTTGCGGTCGTGAGTTTCGTGTCAGGATCGGCCACAAGCAACGCGAGCGCCGCCAAGTGCGCAAGTCTTGGCCGCGTGATGGCGCAAATCCACACTGTCTTGGACCGGAGCCCTGAACAGGCCGCAACAGAGCTGCGCACCGGGTCCGTGCATGGTGCGTTGGACCATCAAAACGTTTTCTTCCTGGGCGAAAGCGTGAGCGGGGTCATAAACTTCAGGCTGCGTCACAACGACGTTCTCATCGCTGAAGTCGCTGATGTGCTGGTTGACTGGGCGAGCCAGAGCACCGGCGCGCTCGACAAGGAACGGGCGCGGGCCCTCCTCCAGGGTTATCAGGAGATACGCAAGCTCACCTGTGCGGAAAGCGAAGCGCTGCGGGACTTCGTGATGGCGTCGACCGCCAGGCGCTACGCCAGCCAGACAGACAGGACCTGCCTGCCGCAAGTCGCCGTGATTGCCTATGAGTCGGTTGTCCCTGACATCATTGCTTGTTGCCCTGGCTCCTCCTCGTCATGAAATATCTGCTTGACCGAACGGATGAACAGATACTCGGCGAATTGAAAGCCAACGCACGCATCTCGCACGCTGAGCTGTCAACGAAGGTCAACCTGTCGCGCAACGCGGTGCGCGTGCGTATCGAGCGCCTGGAACGCGAAGGGTTCATCAAGGGATATACGATCGTCACGGGCGAAGGTGGTGGCAACCAGCATGTCACGACAGCGCTGATGTTCGTTTACCGGCATGATCGAATGCGGGGTGGCGACGTCATTCAGGCGTTGCGCAAGATACCCCAGGTCGTCGCATGCGATGTGATGAGCGGCGACTTTGATCTCCTGGTGCGAGTCGAATCGCCTGATGCCGACCGCATTCGTCAGATCTGGCAGCAGATAGCGGAGTTACCTGGGGTGCGCGATACGCTGACTGCGTTCGCGCTCTCTTCAGTCATTCGCAGATGATCGCAGAACCATAGGGGCTCTCGTCACCGGATTCGCGGGAACGGAAATCTGGCGCGCCCTCACGTCGCGTTGGGACGGCGGTGCCATTGTAGTCCAAAACGTTCGCCCTGCCGATCGATCGAGCTTGAGCACACCTTTCGCGCGAGACACGCACGGGATAGACCGACTGTCGCGGCCTGCCTGGACAGGAAAGCATCGCGGTGGATCGGCTGACCTTCCAGCATACCGCATTCGCAGGTCCCGCAAACGCCTTTCTCGCATGAGGCCATGAGCAGCAGGCCCGTCCCTCGAAGTGCCGCGAGCGCGGTCGATCGACAAGAGGGGCGTGAGCGCGCTGCTGCGCGTGAAGTAGTGGAGTTCGTAGCGTCTGCCCTGCCGCTCCAGCGCCCATGCCACTGCCAGGATCGGAGTGGTCCCGTACCTCCCGCCAGAAGCAGGACCGGGCCGCGGCTTTCACCGAGGGGAAATGATTGCGCGGAGCGAAGACCGGCAGCGTGAATCCCGGGCAAACTGTCTTGTGGATCCAGCTTCATCCGCCGCGGCCTGCCTGCTCGAACTTCACCGCAGACGTGTAACGGCTCAAATCCGTCGGGTCGCCGCAGAGCGGATATTGACGCACCTTCCCGTCGACCAAATGGGCATCCACATGGGAACAAAGCAAATCTCGAGTTCCCCTCTGCAAACAGCCTTAGTCTGGCATTGAGCCTTATTTGAGGACTGCTAAGACTTCAAAGCAAGTTGAGATCGTGCTGAAGCAGGGCTGGCGATCGTGGCGCCGAGCCTTTCCAGAAGCCATTTTGCTTTCTCGACGAGTTCAGCATTGCTCTTCACAAGCTCGGTCTTCGACATGCGGATCGTGTCCTCCATGCCGATCCGTACATGGCCCCCGAGCAGGTAAGCTTGCATCAACATCGGGTAAGCGGCGCGGCCGATGCCGAAGCCTGTCCAGATGGCGTCGCGTGGCAGCATGTTGCGGGCGAACATCATGGTCTCAGGCGTCGTCGCGAAGCCGTATTTCACACCAAGCACAAGGCTTGCGAGCGGGGGACCGCGAAACACACCGCTTGCGAGAAAATCGTTGAGGAGATTGATGTCTCCGCTGTCGAAAAGCTCGAACTCGGGCTGGACTCCACAGTCATAGATGATCTCCGCCATCTTCTTGACGTTGGGGGGCGTGTTGATGACGACCTCGCTGCCGAACGTCATCGTATTGAGATCCAAGGTGCAGATGTCAGGCCGCAGATCGCGGATATGCTCGACGCGACGTTCGGCCGTCACGAAATTGGTCCGGGGGCCGGCAATCTTGGGGTCCTCCTCACCGGGCTGGAACCGGCCACCAGGTCCGGTGGTGATATTCAGGATCACCTCCGTATTATTGGCGCGGATCAGACGGACGAGCTCGCGGTAGTGATCGAGTTCCATCGACGGCCGACCGTCGGGATGGCGAACGTGAAGATGCAGGATGGCCGCGCCCGCATCGGCGGCCTCAAGCGCCGAGGCGGCGATTTGTTCCGGCGTGACCGGCAGATTTGCGTTGTCTTGCGGCCTTGTCAGGCTACCGGTCACGGCGCAAGTGATGATGGTGTCCTTCGACATCAGGCTACTCCTTCAGGTTGCAAGGATGGCCGTGGCGGCGATCTCGACGAGAAGGCCATCGTCAATGAGTGCTCCCGCCTGCACCATCGTCGTTGCCGGTCGAATGTCGCCGAAGACGGAGCCGTGGGCTTTGCCGACGGCTTCCCAATCGTTCATGTCGCGCAGGAAAATGCGCGTCTCGACAACATCATCGATGGTGGCGTCGAGTTCGCGCAGCGCCGCACCGATGCGCTTCAGAACCACGATGGTTTGTTGTTCCGCGTCGCCGGGGTGAAGTACCCCGTCGGGTCCAGAGGCGGAAGTGCCCGATACGACAATGATGTTTCCGGCTCGCACGGCCCGGGAGTAGCCGATCGCGGCCCCCCACTTGTTGTTCACGTCGACCCTGGCCCTTTTCAAATTCCGTTCCTTGGTTGTGAATTGGGTACTGGCGGCGTCATCACGCGAAAGGCAGCAATGCTCGGTCGAAGGCCCGCACGATTTCGTCGATATCGGCATCTTCCATGGCGGTGGAGAACGCCATCAACCCATTGCCTGCAATGATCACGCCTTCGTCGAACAACGTCTTGGCGAGGGCCAATACCCGCGCGGCACCATCTGCGGCGAATGTGGAGCGGTAGTCGCTCAACGGTGCGTCCGTCAGGTGGACACGGCGCAGCGAACCCAGTCCGGTAACCTGCCCCTTGATCCCGTGTCGGGCGAAACAGGCACGAATACCCTGGTCGAAGCGATCACCGAGCGCCTCGAGCTTCTCGAATGCGGCGGGGGTCAATTCCTCCAGAGCGGCTATCCCTGCCGACATGGACATGGGATTGGCACTGAATGTGCCGCCATGCGGCACTGCGGGCTGGCCCTTGCTCGGATCGAACACCGACATTACTTCCGCACGGCCGCCGACGGCGCCGATCGCAAAGCCGCCCCCGATAATCTTGCCGAGCGTAGTGAAATCCGGATCGATGTCGAACCGGCCCTGCGCACCATTGTAGCCGAGGCGAAAGGTGATGACCTCGTCGAGGATCAGCAGCGCCCCAAGCTCGCGCGTAACCCGCCGCAGCATCGCCAGATATTCGGGCTTTGCCGGCACCAGCCCTGCGCGATTGGGCATGACGTCGACGAGCACAGCCGCGAGGCTGTTGCCGCTCGCGCGAAGGATTGCCTCGGCCACAGGCGTGTTGTTGAAGGGAATGACGACGACATCGTCGAGCACGCCCTGGGGTGTCCCCTTGGCGGTCGGCACGGATCCCGGCCTGTCGATATCACCCCAGGTGGCGGGGCTGGCGTCCTGGCTTGTCTCGGCCGGATCGTAGGTCCCGTGGTAGGCGCCCTCGCACTTTGCGATCTTCGGTCGGCCGGTATAGGCGCGCGCGGCCTTGATCGCGTTCATCACCGCTTCAGTGCCAGAATTGGTGTAACGAAGCTGCTCGACGGACGGCAGACGTTCGCACAGGATTTCTGACAATCGAATCTCACTCTCGGTAGGCATGCCGAAACATGTGCCGGCTTCGAGCTGCCGTGTGGCCGCCTCCAGGATCCGGCGATTGCCATAGCCATGGATCAGAGAGGTGAAGTTCCCCAAGGCGTCGATCCGGACATGGCAATCGACATCGGTGATCCGGCAGCCATCGCCGCGCCAGGCATAGATTTGATGCGGCTTGCGATAGACGGTCGTGCGCGTGTTCCCGCCAGGCATGACCTCGCGGGCACGGGCATAAAGCTTTTCGGAATTTGGTGTCGCTGGTGCTGACATGAGGTCGCTCATCACATGGTTCTAGCTGGCAAGATTGATCCGCTCTCGACGCAAGGTCGGGTGGCCGTTCTCGAATTCTTGAGCAAAACGGTGGCCTGAATAGACGGCGGCATAGATGGCGGCCGGCGCTTCGCAATCCCCGATGCGTGAGACGCGGCGCAGTCGGCCTGCGTCACCCCTGTCAAGACGGGCGGTCAGCGCTTCAAACAGTTCGTTGCGAGGTAGCCGCGCTGTGACGAGGACAAGGGCCTCGATCTCTCGGTGGCTCGTTGCGCCTGTTCGCGCATCAACGAAGAGGGCCTGGCCTTCATGCGTACCGGTGAGCGCCATGTGCGTAACCATTCCAACGCCACGCTCATATAGCCGCTTTGCTGTTCGAATGTTTTCAAGCGTGTTGATCGTGAAGGAGGACACGTCGGCCGCTGGTGTGACCAGCGTCACATTTTTGCCCATTAGCGCCAGTTTTTCAGCGATCACGGCGCCCATGTAATAGTGGTCGTCGTCATAGACGATAATGCGGCCCGAAGGGATATTGCCGCCCATGATGTCGTCCGGTGTGAACACGGGCACGCTGGCTGACAATGCAAGCGGCTTGAACGCCGCGCGCCCCACGCCATCGGCGCGCCATTGCGATCCAGTTGCCAGCACGACCTCATCGGCGTCAAACTCGAGAACGTCGGCCAATCCGAGATCGCTTTCGAGATAGATCCCGACATTCGAGAGTTTGTCGAGCTGAGTGACGCGCCAGTCGCGGACCCTCAGCCACTCACGCAGGCCCGGCAGCTCGCCCTCGAGGGTCACGCGGCCACCGAGACGGCTTTGACGCTCGGCCAAGGTTACTTGGTAGCCGCGCTGACCGAGCGCCCGGGCGCATTCGAGACCCGCTGGCCCACCGCCAACCACGAGCACGGTTGCATCGCTTGATTTGGTGGAAATTCGTTCGGGATGCCAGCCGCGGCGCCATTCTTCGCCCATGGTCGGGTTCTGCGTGCAGCGCAGGTTCGTCATGGCAAAGTGGCTCGACACGCAGATGTTGCAGCCAATGCACTCGCGGATATCTTCGTAGCGCCCCTCCTCGATCTTCTTCGGCAAGAAGGGATCGGCGATCGAGGGGCGCGCAGCGCCAATCATGTCAAGCACGCCGCGACGGATCAGGCTTGCCATCGTGTCGGGCGAGGTGAAGCGCCCGACCCCGACGACCGGCTTGGTGGTGACGTCCTTGATCCCGGTCATGAACGGCTCGTGGTCGTTCTCCGATGCGAAGCGGGAGGTCGGCGAATCGTCGGCCCAGGTTCCAACGACGAGATCCCACAGGTCCGGCAGTTCGGCGAGCAAGCCTATGGCCTCTATCCCTTCGTCCGCGGCGCGAAGTCCTTCGGGGCCAAACAGTTCATCGATGATCAGACGTACGCTCACCGCGCAGGCATCGCCGCCACCCTCTCGCGTTGCCTCGATCAATTCCTTGAGAAGGCGAACCCGGTTTTTCAGCGAGCCGCCATATTCGTCGGTACGCTGATTGCGGGGCGAAATGAATTGGAAGGCGATGGTGGAAAAATTGCCGTCGACATTGAGGATGTCGAAGCCGGCCTTGCGCGCACGCTGTGCCGCCGCCTTCCACCAGCCCAGCAGTGCCTTGATGTCGGACTTGTCCATGGCACGAACTTGGACCGGATGGTGTCCGCTGACGGGTCTGTCCATCGGGCCGAGCGGCACGTCGCGGGTCATGCGATTGGCATTGTAGTAGGCGGGATAGGCGAGTTGCACGCCGGCGAGAGAGCCGTGCTCGTGAACGGCTTCGACCATCAGGGCGAGCGGCGGGATGTCGCCGTCATCCCACAGCATCTGCAGAACCTCCGGCATCAGATCGCCAGAGGGATGGACCGAGCAATGTTCGGTGTTGACCACCGCCCATCCGCCCTCGGCCTTGATACCGCGCATCGCGGCATGGGCTTGCGGTCGCAAATTGCCCATGCCGTTGCAGTGAGGTGCCTGGTAGAATCGGTTGTGAGCGACAACAGGTCCGATCCGCACCGGCTCGAACAGTATATCGAAGCGTGGATCGCGCATGCATGGCTCTTTCTGTGCCTTCGCCTCAAATAACGACGAAGGGCGTGCTTGGTCAGGGGATGAAGCCAGTACGATCGCTAGGCGCGGATCTTGATCCAGGTTGCCTTGAGCTCGGTGTATTTGTCGATCGCATGCAGCGATTTGTCCCGCCCGAAGCCCGACTGCTTGTAACCGCCAAAGGGCATCGTAATGTTGCTCTCGTCGAAATTGTTGATCCAGACCGAGCCTGCCCGCAGCTGGCGCGCGGTGGACAGCGCGACGTCGATGTTGTCGGTCCATACCGCGGCGGCCAAACCGTAGATGGTGTCGTTGGCGAGCGCGACCGCTTCCTCGGCCCCGGAAAAGGAGATGGTGGCGAGGACGGGGCCGAAGATCTCCTCTTGCGCAATGCGCATCTTGTTGCTGACATTGTCGAAGACGGTCGGCTCGATGTAATAGCCGCCGGTCTCGCTGAGCACACGCTTGCCGCCGGACTTGAGCTCGGCCCCTTCCTTGGAGCCGATATCGATGTAGTCGAGCACACGATCCATTTGAGCCTGGCTGACCATGGCGCCTAGCTTCGTGGCTGCATCGAGGGGATCGCCAACCGTAAGCGTTTTTCCGACCGCGATCACCTTCTCAAGAAACACGTCCTTGATCTTGGCGTCGACGAGAAGACGCGAGCCGGCGTTGCAGACCTCACCCTGGTTGAAGAAGATGCCGTAGGCCGCCGCTGTCGCGGCTTCGTCGAGGTTGCCACAATCGGCCATGACGATATGTGGGGTCTTGCCACCGCATTCGAGTGCGACGCGTTTCATGTTCGACTGGGCGGAATAGCTCATGAAGAGCTTGCCGACTTCAGTTGAACCCGTGAACGTCACAGCGTCGACATCCATGTGCAGGCCAAGCGCCTTGCCCGCGGTCTCGCCAAGGCCGGTGACCACGTTGAACACGCCATCGGGAATACCGGCCTCCGCCGCGAGTTCGGCAAGCCTGATCGCGGAAAGCGGTGACTGCTCGGCAGGCTTGAGAATGACCGAGTTGCCTGCTGCCAGCGCTGGCCCGAGTTTCCAGCATGCCATCAGCAAAGGAAAGTTCCATGGAACGACCGCCGCCACGACGCCGACAGGCTCACGCGTAATCATACCCAGTGCACCGCTGCCGGTCGGAGCAATCTCGTCGTAGATCTTGTCGATCGCCTCGGCGTACCAGGCGATCGTATTGGCCGATGCCGGGACGTCGATTGAGCGCGCGTCGGAGATCGGCTTGCCCATGCTCAAGGTCTCGAGCAGGGCGAGCTCATCACCGTGCTGATGCATCAGCTCCGCGAAGCGCTGCAGCACTTTCTTGCGATCGCTCGGCGAGCGCCGCGACCAGGAGCCCGACTCGAAAGCGCCGCGCGCGGAGCGAACCGCCAGGTCGACATCCGCCGCGTCGCACGACGCTATCTGGGCAAGCGTTGTTCCATTGGCGGGATTGATCGCGTCGAACACCCCACCCGATACCGCGTCCACGAATTTTCCGCCGATGAATGCCTGTTTGCGAAGATTGAGATTTGACGCGGCCTGCCGCCAGTCGATTGCACTCATGGGATTGCCTTTCTCGATAATCGATACATCTATTCAATTAACGAGAAAATAAACCTGTCGGCCGCTTCCTGTCAACACAAGATCGCAATGCTCCACATTGATTTCTCTGAAAACGAGCGCCATCGATGACGTTAGTCAGATATTTCTTATGAATATCTTCGACGACGTTGCGCTAAAAAAAGCTTTTTTATAATAGTATATGCCACAAGAGCGCTTCGGTTACTACCAAACGCTGCCGCACAACCAAGAATTCCCGTGATTCAAGCTGTAATTGTTAACGTATGCCGGAATTGTTTCTCCAGGACCTTAGAGAGTTTCTCCGCCAGGCGCTTGACCATTGCGACATTGATTTCCCGGTTGGTGTCGATAATTCCCTGAATCGTGCCCGTCACGCACAGACTATGCTGCGTTCGCTGCCCATCGATCCTGATCGGTGCGGCGATCGCCGCAAACCCGTCAACATCCTCTCCGATGCAATAAGCCACACCGGTTTTGCGCACGAGTTGCAGCTCTTCCACGAGGACGGCGAAGTCGACTTTGGTCGCAGCCGTGAACCGCTTAAGCGGCTTGTCGAGCATCGAAGCGATGAAGTCCGAATCCTGAAAGGCTAGGATCGCCTTGGCAGAGGCGCCGGCGTGCGCTGGGATTTCATGCCCCGGGACGATGTAGGCCCTGACTAGATCGCCCGGGGCGACCATGTCGAGGCTGCGCACGCTGTCGCCCGACAGTCGCGCGATGAAACAGGCCTGGCCGGTTTTTTCTGAAAGCTCTTGCAAGGTCGGGCGTGCAACGACCTTGAACCAGTCGTCGCTCGCCCCTGAAAAGAGCAGTCTTTCCAGCCGTCGCCCGAGCTTGAAATTGGCCGCGCTTGGGCCGCTCTGCTCGATCAATTCAACATCAGCCAAGCTCTTCATCAGCCGGTAGGCCGAAGCTTTCGGCAGGTCGAGCATCTCGCCGACGGCGGTTCCCGAGATGCCGGCTGGAAAGCCGGCGACGATCTCAAGAATACGCACATAGCGCTCCAGAGGCTTTTCAACGGCCGCTTTGATGGTCGGAGTCTTCGTCATGATGTATGCGCTCTAGCCCCTTGCGATTCGATCATCATGCCAGTCGAAATAGCGCATGGCCAACGGCACAAACCACGGCGAGCCGTTAAAGAAAGGCGCGGTCGGGAATTTTTCGACATCAAAGGCCGAGGACAGGTCCCCTTGCTGGAGAATTCGGGCCGCAAGTTTTTCCCCGAAATGTGTTCCAAGTGGAATGCCTGCAAAGTTGTAGCCAAGGGCGAAGTGTACCCCGTCCTTGACGCCAATATGGGGCATGAAATCGAAAGTTCCGGCGCAGTGCCCGGTCCAGGCTCGACTGAGGCGGACCCCTTTGAGGTCCGGCAGAATTCTCACAAGGCGTTCGCGTAGCGCACCGGCGAGCGGCGTCGCCGTCGGGCTCGCTGTACCAGTCATGCCGCCAAACAGAATGCGGCTTGAATCAGGTGCGGGGCGAATAAAATCGATGTTCATCCTGGTGTCGAGATAGGTGCGGCGGCGCGGTATTACCTTGTCGATTGTTTCCGGTGGCAACAGCTCGGTCGCGACAACAAAGCCGCGGAAAGGAATGACCCGCCTTGCGAGCCATTTGAGGTCGCGGCTCGTATAACCGTTGGTGGCGACAATGACATGAGGGGCAGCGATGGTTCCTTTTGAAGTTCGAACAGTTTTCCCGCTCGCGCCATGCTCGACGCCCACCACATTGGTGAGAGGATACAGCCTGACACCAGCATCGAGCGCCTTGCGGACAAGACCCGCGTGATAAAGCCCGGGATGAATCGAACCGAGATCCGGAATGATCGCCCCGCCATGGTAGCTGTCGGAGGCGATTTCCGTATGAACTTCATGGTTCTCGACCACGGAATAGTCGAACCCGACGGCCTGTCGGGTCTGTTCAAGTTCGGCAATCAAAGCTCGAAAATGGGCTTTCGAATTGGCGCCAATGAAGCGGCCACAGGTCTGGTAGTGGCAATCGATACGCTCACGCTCGACGAAGGCCTGGACGCCGCGCAAAGCAGCATCAAGCTCACGATAGACCTTTACCGCGTACTCGCGCCCCGACCTCGCCGCCAGCCATTCGACGGACCGCTTTAAAGTGCGCCCGACAAAACCGGCGTTGCGGCGCGCAGCGCCCTCGCCGATCCTTTGTGCGTCGAAAACAGCAACGTCGCAGCCCGAGCGGGCCAGATGAAGCGCGGCGACCAGGCCCGTGATGCCACCGCCAACGATGACGACATCAGCCCTGCCGCCAAGGCTGACCGGTTCCGTGTTCTCGTTGGATGCGGGCAGTGGCGCCGCAGACCACCAGTAAGGTTCCTCGAGATAATCATCGGCGAACAATTCGGCTTGCGCAGCACCAATCTTCCCGATGTCTGGCGACATGATGTGCAGCATGAATTCACCTTTTCTTGTTAGCGTTATAGGCCACGGCCATCAGGCAACTCGTCAGGATGATCATCACCGCGGCGGCAGCCAGGATCGTCGGATCGAGTTGTTCACGCAGCCCCGTGAACATTTGTTTTGGAAGTGTTCGCTGCTGAGGTCCGGCAATAAACAGGACCATCACCACTTCGTCGAATGACGAGGCGAAGGCAAAGACCGCGCCCGCCGCGACGCCCGGCGCGATGATTGGAAGCATCACCGTTCGAAAGGCCGTCACGCGGCCGGCACCGAGGCCTGCCGCGGCCCGCATCAGGTTGAAGTCGAAGCGCGTCAGTGTCGCCGTGACGGTGATAACAACGAAGGGTGATGCCAGAATGGTGTGGGCAATAACGACGCCGGCGTAGGAATAGTTCAGCCCGAGCGGCGAAAAGAAAATGAACAGCCCGAGGCCGAGCACGACGACGGGAACGATCATCGGCGAGATCGCAAGCGCCATCACGGCTGTCCGGAAAGGAAACCGTGGATTGACAAGCCCGATAGCCGCGAGTGTGCCCAAAGTCGTGGCCACGACGGTGGTGGACATTGCAATCACCAGACTGTTGACCATTGCCCCGGTCCACAGGGGTGACGAAAAGAGCTGTGCGAACCAGCGAAGAGACAGCGCACGGAATGGGTAGGTGAACCAGGGATCGGCATTGAACGAGATCGGAAGAGCGACCGCCAGCGGCAGCATCAGCAGCAGAAGAACGACCCCCACAAACGCATAGAGCGGTATGCGAATGTAAGTCGGAAACTCGGAATAGACGCGGCGCCCCATGTTTATATCCGATCCGATGAGTGACGCGCGACGTGTCTCGCAAGCGGGAGAGCAACAAGGCCTGCCCCAAAGATGAGTACGGTACTGAGCGCCGAAGCGAGCCCCCAATTCAAATCCTCATTGGTAAACCTGGCAATGAAGAAGCTCACCATCTGATCGGACGGTCCACCCACCAATGCTGGCGTCAGATAGAAGCCGAGACACAGCACGAAAGTGAGAAGGCCGCCGGCGGCAATGCCTGGAACCGCCTGCGGCAGAAAAATCGTCGCATGTGCCAGGAGTGGGCCGGCGCCGAGGCTGCGGGCGGCCTTGACCTGGTTCACCGGAATCGCCCGCATCACGCTGATCATGGGCAACACGGTGAACGGCAGCTGAATCTGGATCATCGCGACGATCGTCGCCATGCGGGTGTAAAGAAGGGACAGCGGCTCGGAAATCAGTCCCGTTCCCGCCAGGGCATTGTTGAGAACGCCGTTTGTCTGAAGGAAGACGATCCACGACATTGTTCGAACCAGGAGCGAGGTCCAGAATGGAAGGAGAATGAAGAACAGCAGAACCGCGGCTGTCCGCCCACTGGAATTGGCGATGACATACGCGAGCGGGTATCCGATCACGATCGTGAGGCCCGTCACGACAAGGCTGATCAGGATCGTCCTGAGATAGATCGACTGGAAATCGTAGCTCGTTTCCTGGGACAATCGACCATCGGCGTCTATCTTCACGGGAAAGCCCGTCGCCCAGCGCAAGTAGAAGGCGCTGTAGCGACCGTTGTAATGCTTGATGATGCTCCAGACACCGCTTTGACCCCACGCCGGGTCTGCCTTGATCAATTGGGCCTTCCAGGCCTCGGGGGCGGCGCGGTCGAAATCCTCGGAAAGCGTCCGCTGCGCGTTGAGGATGATGTTCGCCCCGCGGGACAATTCGTAACCCATTCGACGCCCTAGCGGGCGCACCGATCCAGCATGCCCTGCGGCCTCAAGCTCCTGTCCGAGCATCATATAGACGGCGGCGTCCGGGAGGTCATCTCCGTCCCAGGCCTGAAGCGCCTGCGTTGTAAGCGGCAGCGCTTTCCAAATTTCCCGGTCAGACACCGCCGTGTGTATGATTGACCCTATCGGAATAACTAGAAACAAAAGTAGGAAAATCATGAGGGGCGCCGCTGGAAGAGCAGCCCTGACTGCCCTCCGATTGTTGTCCCTCCTGATCGTCGAGCGAACGACGACATGAGCCGCCGGCGACGCTACCTGTGGCGCGGTATTGGTCTGCGTCATTACCAAGCCAACGTCGCCGTACGGCAGTGTCATCCAGGAGCTCCCGTGGTCAGAATTACTGGGAAATCCAGCTGGAGAAGCGGGCGTTCAGCGCGTCGCCGTTTTTTGCCCAGAATGATCCGTCCTGGGCCAAGGCGCCCTCGCTGTTTTGCGGGGCAGACGGCAAGTTCGGCAGTACGTCCTTGGCGACCAGATCGCTGGC
This sequence comes from Mesorhizobium sp. M8A.F.Ca.ET.218.01.1.1, assembly GCF_004791165.1. Lineage (GTDB taxonomy): Bacteria > Pseudomonadota > Alphaproteobacteria > Rhizobiales > Rhizobiaceae > Mesorhizobium. The sequence goes on from NZ_SRUZ01000009.1 coordinate 277,451, forward strand.
TGCCTTTACGGTCGGCCCGTACGCGATGTGATTGCTCAAGGCAGCGTTAACGTCTGGCTTGACGCTGAAAGCGACGAAGTCTTTTGCAGTTGCCAGGTTCTTGGAGCCGGTCGGGATGACCCACATATCAAAGCCACGGATCTGATTGGTCCAGGCAATCCCCAGATCGGCGTTTTCCTTTGTGTTGGCGTCGGCGATGCGGCCATTCCAGGCCAGCGTCAACTTGACTTCCCCGGATTTGAGAAGCTGCGGCGGCTGCGCGCCAGCCTCCCACCAGACGATGTCTTTTTTGATCGTGTCGAGCTTCTTGAACGCTTGATCGACACCGGCGGGAGTTGCAAGTGTCTTGTAGACGTCCGATGGCGCGACGCCATCCGCTATGAGCGCGACTTCGAGGGTGTCCACCGGGCTCTTGCGAAAGCCACGTTTGCCGGGGAAGCGGGTCGTGTCAAAGATGTCCGCCAGTTTGGTGGGCGCCGTTGGGAATGCCTGCTTCTGGAACGCCAGGACCGTGGCATAGACACTGGTTCCCACGGCGCAATCAGTCAGAGCACCATCCACAAGGCCGGCGGCCTTGAAGCCCGCATCGCCGCCGATTTTTTCAAGCAAGCCCTGATCGCAGGCGGTCGCGCCTGTTTGCGGATCGACGTCGATGACATCCCAGGCAACATTGCCGCTATCGACCGTGGCACGCAGCTTGGCCAGTTCGCCGCTCCATGTATCCTGGGTCACGGTGATGTTCTTTGCTTTCGCGTATGGATCGAGGAAAGCCTTTGTCTGTGCCTCCTGTAGGGCACCACCCCAGGACACGACGGTAAGTCCGTCTGCCAGCGCTGGTAAACTAGCTGCGCTCAGGACAAGCCCAACAAGGCATGAATGCTTGAACGGATTCGCTCGTAACATGTGACTTCCTCTCTGGATGTTCGGTTGTGTTATCTGCCGTCAAGCGCCCAGGCATCGTGCGGCTCCCAGTCGAGAAGGACAGGGCTGCCCATCTCCATCTGGACTTCTAACGATGATGAACTCTTCGCAATCAACCGTTCCCCGCCCGGCAGTTCGACGTGGATCCGGAACTGGTCGCCGCAATAAATGATGTCGCTGACTTGCCCACTCAGCGTCCCGGCGCGGTTTTGTCCGGTAATGCGGACGCTCTCTGGCCTGATGGCAATCGTCGCTCGTTGATCAACCTTGGTGTGAACGCTGCTGCGCGCCCAAACCTCCTGGCCACTCGGCAGCCTTGCGCGCACCAGGTCGCCTTCGATCGAGATGACATCTGCGCCCAAACAATTGTTGTCGCCAACGAACTCGGCCACGAAGCGATTGGCCGGACGTCCATATATATCCTGCGCTGAACCGATTTGCTGGATGCAGCCGTCGTTAAAGATGGCGATCCTGTCGGACATCGTCAGCGCTTCGTGCTGATCGTGCGTCACGTAGACGACTGTCAGGTCAAGCCGATCGGCGATCCGACGGATTTCGAGCTGCAAGTCCTCGCGCAGCTTTTGTCCAAGGCGCCGAGCGGCTCATCCATGAGCACCAGACTGGGTTCGAAGACAAGCGCTCGCGCAAGCGCCACTCGTTGCTGCTGGCCGCCCGACAGGGCCGTGGGCTTGCGTAGCGCAAGGTTCGAAAGTTGGACCATCGCCAGCGCTTCGCCGACGCGAGTGGCGATCCGCTCCTTGGAGGAGCCTCGCACCCGCAAGGAATAACCAACATTCTCAGCGACTGTCATGTGCGGGAAGAGGGCATAGTTCTGGAACACCATGCCGATGTTGCGCTTTTCCGGCGGCTTGTCCTGGATCGGCCGCCCGTTGAGGGTGATTTCACCCGCTGACGGATATTCGAAGCCAGCGAGCATCATGAGCGTCGTCGTCTTGCCCGATCCCGACGGCCCCAAAAGCGTCAGGAATTCACCCTTCGCGATGTCAAGGTTGAGATCGCGAACCACGAAGCTATGGCCATCATATGTCTTGGATATGCAGGTCATGCCGACATGCATCGGGGGGTGAACCATGGCTGAAGGCGCTTGTCCCATTTGCTTTGTTCTCGATTATTGAGAATCAATATTGAATATCGAGAATAGAAGCATTCGGGTTGGCCTGCGTCAATCCCCTATGCTCAAATTCTGACCGGATGGGGTTGTTGCATTCACATTGTGCATTGCAGCATTTCTCAGTGCACCGGATCAGCTTTGGCGGCGGGCTTGATCGAACACACCCGTATCAATCGGCCTATGCGCAGAATCCGACCCCCGCTACAGGACGGCCGAATTAAGCTGGGACGCGGCGGATAGCGGCATCATTTGCACGCTCTCTGGGCGCAGGCATTACTGTCGAACGATCGATTACCCTCGACTTTGATCGTACTCGGGCCGAACGGACCAGTTTGTGGGCGGTCCGTGATTTTGCAGCGCGCCACGCTCGCGCGCAGCCGGCAAAAGCATCATACCCGCGGCGACACTGCGGTCGTGCCGCTGGATCATGCGCAAGGGCGCCCGAGCGGAGACGCATCCGGTAGGAGGACGATGCCGGCCATGAGATCGCAATGGCCGCCGAATATTCGGTCCCCGAATGATGGCCGAGATGTTGTCCGCCAGCGCAAGGGCACCGGCCTGGTGCGCGGAGGCACAAGTCCCCCCGCGATTCGGGGCTTCAGAACTTCGCTGTCGATGGTCATGCCGTCCTGCGCTGCGCCGCCACCGCTTCCGGCGTCGTGCCCACGAGCTCCTCGTACTTCGCGGGATCAGTCGCGCCTTCCGTGTTTACGACCAAAATGCGCGAGGCGCTGTCGAGGCGCAGTTTCGATTTGATCTTGAGATCGGCGACCGCCTTGAGAAACCCTGCCAGCCCGACGCCGCCGCTCTCCCCAGCCACTATCGATGGGTCACCATGGGCGGGATTGGCAAGTCGCTTCATGATCGATATCGCGTCTTCTTCATCCACAGTCATGAATGCGTCGGCCACGCGGGAAAGAATCCTCCAGGCGACAAGCGAGGGTTCGTAGCACTCGAGCATTGCCATCACCGTAGGCTGCCCATGCTTGATCGAAATCGGATGACCCGCGCGCGCCGTTTCGAGCACGCACGCCGCCCGCGCTGGATCGACGACGATGAATACAGGCCGCTTGTCGCCGTACTCAATCGCTAGATGTCCGCCAACAGCCGCCGCGATGCCGCCTACCCCCGACTGGATGAACACATGTGTCGGAGCTTCCGGCAACGCTCGCAGCGCTTCTCTGACGAGAGCGGTATAGCCCTGCATGACCAGACCGGGGATGCGTTCATAGCCCGGCCATGACGTGTCCGAGACAATAGTCCAGCCTTCTCTTTCAGCAACGCGCGCAGCCTCCTTGACCGAGTCGTCGTAGTTACCGTCGATGCGGATCATATTTGCGCCGAACCGTCCAATTGCCCTTACCCGCTCGTCGCTAACACCGGCATGGACGAATATGGTTGCCTTCGCACCGACGAGTTCGGCACCCTGCGCAACAGATCGGCCGTGATTGCCGTCGGTGGCGCAAGCTACGGTCATCGTTCCAGCCACGGCTTTGACTTCCTGCGAATTCAACTCCGACATCTCGACGGCACGGCCGAGCCGTTTCGAAGCCTCCTGGAGGACCAGGCGAATGACCGCGTAAGCGCCACCGAGCGCCTTGAAGCTGCCGAGGCCTAAACGATGTCCCTCATCTTTCACATAGATGGACGCAACTGCGGTTTGCACGGCCAAGCCCGGAAGCGACACCAGCGGTGTCTCGGCATGGTTGTCGCGGAAACTCAGGTGACGCTCCACTTCGACCGCTGCCGCGATGCCCAGGGTCTCCGCATCCCTATCGTCGAGTGGCTGGCGATAGGCGGCGTTCGCGTTCAAAAGAAACATGTATCAAGCTCCGTGTTGGAAAACTCTATTCTATTCGTGGAGAAAACGGTGCTCATTCACATGACCTTATTTGCAAGTTTGTTTCACGAACACGATCAATTATTGACAAACTTAAATCTGACCACGTTTCTCGCGCGGGGTCCACGCAGCGACTTGACGCCGACTTGTGCTTTGCCCTGCGACCGACAAGGGTCTTGTGTTCCATCAGTGTCGAAAACGAGATTTGACGTCCGCGCTCTTGCCTCGCTTGGAAGCAGACCAACTGCCCGCGTCAGAGCTTATCGTAAAGACGACATGCCGATATCGGGAACTCGACACGCAAGATGTCGCCACCAATCCCGCCGATCATATCTGTCGGAGCCCTGACAAGAATTTTTGAATTGCCAAGAGCCAGCAGAAGGCTGGTCGTCAAGCCATTGAACACGCGCTCTACGATTTTAAGAGGCATTCCCTCATTCGCGACGATTTTGACGTGCTCGGGACGAATACCCAAGAGCGCGCTTCCTCGCGACGTCAGGCATTGAGACGCGGCCACCAGCACAACCTTGTCCGTTTTTTCAAGGGCGACCTTCACCAGATCGTCCGATCGCTCTACGACGTCCACGGGAATCAAGTTGGTCTCGCCCACGAAATCAGCGACGAAGGCATTGGCCGGAGCGTTGAAGAGTTCAGATGGTTTGCCGATCTGCTCGATCTGTCCTTTGCTCATCACCGCCACCCGGTCGGCCATGGACAAGGCCTCTTCCTGGTCATGGGTGACCAGGATGATGGTTGTCCCAATCTCCTTGTGCAGAATCTTGAGTTCGATTTGCAATTGCTGACGGAGTTTCCGATCGAGGGCTCCCAGCGGCTCGTCCAAGAGCAAAAGCCGGGGGCGGAAGACCAAGGCACGAGCGAGGGCCACGCGTTGCTGTTGCCCGCCCGAAAGTTGGCTGGGCAAACGATCGCCGAGCCCTTCGAGATTGACCAGTCGCAGGGCGCGCTCAACCTCCATCTCAACCTGCCGCCATGGCATCGATCTTCGACGCAGCGGATATGCGATGTTGCCGGCAACGGAAAGGTGCGGGAACAAGGCGTATCGCTGAAACACCACGCCGATATTTCGGCGATAAGGCGGCAAGCCGACGATTTCCTGATTGTCCAGGTAAATGCTGCCGGTCGTCGGGGCTTCAAAGCCAGCAATCATCATTAGTATCGTCGACTTTCCCGATCCGCTTGAGCCCAGGAGAGAAATGAACTCTCCCTCATTGACGGTCAGTTCCACCGGGTGAACGGCCTGAAAGTTCCCATACCGCTTCGTCACGCCTTTCAGCGATACGGAAGCTCCGTTTGCTAGAGAGGTAGCCATGAAAGATCCTCGGGAGTGTGTGTGCGGGTCGAACGCCGCGTGCCGAAACCGCATCAGCGGCCGTTAACTCTCGACCATCTCAGCCTACCAAGGGTGTTATGCGCCAGGTATCCGACAATGACGAGAAAGAGCAGAATCGAAGCAACAACCGAGATTTGAGGGTCGATCTCCTGGCGGATGTTTTCCCACATTCTCATGGGAAGCGGGATGGCATCCCTGCCGGAGAGAAACAGTCCAAACACGACATCGTCGAACGCCGCGATGAACGCGAACAAAAACGCACTGACAATGCTGGGCATCAGGAGCGGCAGGGTAATCGTAAAAAGAACGACCGCCGGTCGCGCACCCAGGCTGGCTGCAGCTGATTCCAGGGAGGTGTCGAACCGCTGAAGCCCGGCGACGGCGACCACGACGACGTAGGGTATCCCCAAAAGCATATAGGCGAGCAGGAAAACATGCTCCGTTCCCACCATTCTGTGTGGGGCGACAATCAGATAGAGGGCAATCGCGATCACGATCTGCGGAACGACCATCGGCGAAATGATCAGCAGATATGCAGGCAGCTTGAGGGCGAATTGCCGCCGTGCCAAGGCAAACGCGGCCGGCAGCCCTACCGCCAGGCTCGCGATTGCCGCCATGACGCTGACGCGGAGGCTAAACCAAGTCGCCTCAAGCCATTTGGTGTTCGAAAAAAAGCTTTCGTACCAGCGCAAGGAATAACCAGGAGGGGGAAACGTCAAATAAGCCGCGGAGCTAAACGACAGGGGGACGACCACAAGGAATGGAACAATGAGGTAGAACATGACAGCCGCAGTGACGGCCCAAAGAACATAATTTCTCACCTGCGAAACAATGACTCCAAATCGATAGAGGATCGTCGAGAACCTTCGTTGCAAACCGTAAAGAAGCGGCTCGGATGATGCACCATCCCCGCGTTTCAGAGGGGCTGGAGCAGAGGCCTCGTCATCCAGGCTCGCCGCAAATCGCTTTCGCAGCAAGACGAAAACCGCCAACACGATCGTAAGCAGGATGGTCGCCTGGGTTGCCGCGCCCGCCAGATCCGCCAGTCGCAGGACGCGAAGGGTGATGCCTTGCGCCAGCATGTAGTCGGCGGTCCCGCCCAGCAGTGCGGGCGTGGTGTAAAATCCAAGACACGACAGGAAGACAAGCGTCGATCCGCCGACAATTCCCGGATAGGTCAACGGCGCGAAGACGTGCCAGAACGCGCTTGCCGGCGAACTTCCCAGACTGACAGCGGCGGCCGTGAGCGAACGGTCGATCTTGGTCATTGCTGCATAGACCGGAAAGATCATCAACGGCAGGTGTATTTGGACCATGCCCGTGTAAACGCCGATCTGGTTGAACACCAACTGCACCGGCTTCGACGTCAGGCCCACCGACATAAGAAACTGGTTCACAACGCCATTCGGACCCAGCACCACGATCCAGGCATAGGTGCGAATAAGTACTGATGTCAGATACGGCAGTGATATGAGCAAGAGCAGAAGCGCGGCCGATCGCTTGTTCACCCGGCTGATCGTATAGGCTACTGGATAGCCGAAAAGCAGACATAGTATCGTAACCCCGACCGAGAGCTCCAGCGTCTCCACTAGCAGCTTCAAGAATGCCGGAGATGTCAGCTGGTTCAGGTAGGAATCGAGTGTAAACCCGTTGCGATCCTGAAAACTTTTAATGAACAGGCCCACGACGGGAATCATGTAGATGAGCGCCAGAGTGACAAGCACTGGCGCCATCATGCCTGCGGTGCCGACATGGCGGCTGCGGCGCGGGAGGAAGGGCATCCCCGCGCCCTTAGCGCGTGATCCAGTTTTCCCAGAGTTCCGCGGCATACTGGGTGTTGTCCTTGCCGTCGTCACGCAGCGCAGCCCAATAAGCCTGGTTTTGCACTATCTGCAACGCAAGCAGGTCAGGGACCGTCGGCAGCATGCCCGCGCGTTCCTTCGAGAGATATTGATAGGCGTTGGAATTGGGCGGAGCATACAGGATCTTATTCGAGAAATCGGCCTGATTTTTCGCCCGCGACGCGAAGGCAATGAACTTGGAGGCATTCTCGACGTTGGAGGCTCCCTTCAAGATGCCGAATTCATCATATTGCAGGAGGGCCTGGTGCCAGCTCATGGCTATCTCGCCGCCCTGATCCTTCACGGCCGAAACGCGCCCATTCCAAGCGGCGGCGATCGCGACCTGCTTGTCGACCACCAACTGAGGGCCTTCGGCGCCGCTCTCCCAGAACTTCACGATGCTGGCCTTGATCTTGTCCAGGCTGCGAAACGCTCGGTCGAAATCGATGGGATACAACCCATCTGGCGTCACGCCATCGGCAAGGAGCGCGATCTCAAAAGTACCCGCTTCGCCGCCCCATGACCCTGGACCCAATGCGCGCCCGCCCGGGAATTTGCTGACGTCCCACATGTCGGCCCAGGTCTGGGGGCCGCCATTCGGAAAGGCGGCCGGATTGTACGCCATCAACAGGGAGTAAATGATGGTCGGGCACGAATAGTCGGTGGGTTTCGCCGGCCGGAAGGCATCCAGGTCCGAACGCTCGAAGAACGAAAAATCGATCTTTTCGAGCAGGCCGTCCCTGGCGAAGCTGTTCGCATACCCACCCGAGAAGATGTAAATATCGTACCGGGGAGCTCCGGTCATGACGCTGGCGCGCACGGCCCCTGTATCGGTCGTCGGCTCGACGATGACCTTGATGCCAGTTTCCGCCTCGAAGGGTTCGAAATATGCCGAACGCATGGCTTCACCCCATGCTCCGGCGCCATCGTAGATGACCACTTCGCCCGAACCCTTAAGGCTCTTTGCGATGAGCGGTGCCGGAAAGATCGAGGCCACACCGAGAGCTCCTGCGGCCTTTAAGAGAGTGCGCCTGTGCATGTTTGTTCCCCTTTTTTTTTGCAGCGGTGATCGCTTGCATCTTTGAGGCTAACGGTATGCAAATGAAACAATGTGTCCATGCCTCGCCCGCCGAAAGTCCAAAACCGGCTAATATAGAAGCAATCATGCGTTTTTGTGCAATGTTCGCTTAAAGTGGCCTGCTTTTTTAAGCAGATGTTGTGACAGCTATCGAATAGAAAGGGCTGATCATGACAGTTTGATCGCGACCCCTGGGAAAGCAGACATGGACCAGAACGCTGAAAGAATTTGGAACCTCGTAAGCGAGAAGACGGGCACGTTCAGGCGCCTGGCCGATACTGTATGGTCAAACCCGGAAGTGAACTACGAGGAGTTCGCCTCCTGCGAGGAGCACGCTCGCGCCCTTTCGGCGGAAGGGTTTACGGTCACTCGGCAAGTCGCCGGCCTGCCCACAGCAGTGATGGGCGAGGCAGGAGAAGGTGGTGTGGTCATCGCCTTTCTGGGCGAATATGATGCCCTGCCCCATCTCAGCCAGGAGGCAGGCGTAGCCTCGCACGCGCCGATCAAGCCCTACGGACACGGACATGGATGCGGACATCACCTGTTGGGTTCAGGAGCGATGCAGGCTGCCACCGCTGTGAAGAACTACCTTCGGCAGGAGAATATTCCCGGGCGAGTTCGTTACTACGGTTGCCCTGCCGAGGAAGGCGGCTCTGGGAAGGGATTCATGGCCCGTAACGGCGCCTTCAAAGATGTCGACGCGTTCATTACCTGGCACCCCTACTGGTTTGCAGGCGTACCGAACGCCGTCACGCTGGCCTGCAACGAGATTGACTTTCACTTCACCGGCCGCAGTTCGCATGCAGCGTCGAGCCCTCACCTGGGTCGCAGCGCGCTCGATGCGGTGGAACTGATGAATGTCGGTGTGAACTATCTGAGGGAACATATCCCAAGCCACGCCCGTATCCATTATGCGATCGTGGACGCCGGGGGAGAAGCTCCCAATGTCGTGCAGGCAAAAGCGACGGTGCGATACGTCGTGCGCGGACGCGATACGCCTGAGCTGCGATCGCTCGTCGAACGGGTTTCCAAGGTCGCTCAGGGCGCCGCGATGATGACCGAAACCGCCATGAGCCACCGTGTTCGCACAGGGGAAGCCAATTTCCTTGGAAACAGGGTCCTTGAAGATATCGCGTGGGAGGAGTTCCGGCGGGTTGGTCCCCCGGCCTTCGACGAAGCCGACAATGTCTTGGCAGAGGCGATGCAAAAGACGTTCGAACATGACAGCATCGTCGAGGCATATCAAAGCATCGGCCTCAAGGTGCCCGAGCTGCAAACGGGCATGGCGTCACTGCTTTTTCCGCCGCGCATTCCCAACACCCTGACCAGCTCCACGGATGTCGGAAACGTCAGCTGGCTCGCACCGACCATAGAAATCTATGGCGCAAACTACGCCGTTGGAACGCCATTTCATTCTTGGCAATTGGTGGCGCAGGGAAAGAGCAATGCGGCAATGAAGGGCATGGAACATGCGGCCAAGGTTATGGCTGCAACGGGCATGCGATTGTTTCTCAGTCCTGAATCGCTGTTGCGCGCAAAACAAGAACATTCCGCCGCACTCTCCCGAACCCCATACGTTGATCCGATTCCGGATGGCACGCTGCCTGACCTCCCGGCTCGGCTGCGCTAGGTCCCGGCCCATGACGTTGGAATACGCTCCTTGCAGCTCGTTTCCCTGGTATGAGAACCCTTGCCGAGAATCGATTGCTTGTCAGAGGATTGGAATTTCCGAGGGGGCTCGGCGCGTTAGAAGTTGAAAGCCATTTGCACGAACGACAATGTTTTCCTCGTGCACCATCAGCATTCCTGGCGCATATTCATATCCTGGCTCGACACACAGAACCATCCCTTCGACGATGGCGGTGGTGTCGGTCTCCATGATGGAGGGCCACTCGGTATTCTGCAGACCTAGGCCGTGACCAATTCGCCCGACCTTGCTCTCGGTCGTTCCCATGACCTGCGACATTGCCCGCCAGATATCCGAGACATTGTTGCCCGGCAAAGCCGTTGCCATGCCAGCCTCGGTTGCTTCATAGGCCCGCGCATAGGCAGCAGTGGTCGCTTTGGATGCCTCTGAAACTGCGTAAACCCGATCGAAATCGCACCAATAGCCGTCGAAAGTCGCACCTATGTCGATGAAAATTACGTCACCTTGTTGGATCAGCCGATCGCCGAGAGCGCCGATCACCTCGCCGTAACCTCCAGCACCCGACAAGATTTGAACATCATGGACCTGATCTGCTCCACGCTGCAAAAGATCGATCTTGATCTGACGCGCAATTTCGCGTTCCGGGACGCCGATGATGTCCGCCGTGACGACCGCTTCGAAACTGTCCGAAGCGATCGACCCAATATAGGCCATCTTGGCGATTTCGGCCTCGGATTTTGCAATGCGCAGTGTGCGAACGAGAGAGGTCGCGTCAATGAATTCAATGCCGCCGATTTCCAACTTCAGCCGATCAAAGTCGCGACCCGGCATGTGGACATGCGTCTCGGGACCGAGCGGCAGTCCCACTCGTCGTGACTTTGTCGCCAACTCTCTGATCGCCCTGGCAAGCAGCGTGACCCCCTCGTCATCGGGGCAAGGCGACGCCCATGTCCGCACGTCCGGCACGATCGACTTGTCAAAACCATGGGCGCAAATTTTTGGAACGACCGCAACCGGATCACCCTCTATCGGGACGATCAGGAATACCGGTCGGGTCGGGCTCAACCATATCGCCTCGTTGAAACCTGAAAAATAGTAAATTTCGGATTCAGTATTGAAGAGACACGCATCAATCTGCTTGTCTCGCATCAATTTTTGCAGCCTCACAATCCTGGACTGGAACTCGCTTGCTGAGAAACCTCTGCGTGGGATCGCTATTTTTTTATTCAGCATCGATTATCCTCCGCATATGCAGCGACCAGATTGGATACTACAACAGTTATCTTTTTATATTTTGATATTCTTTTTGTATTGTGATAAATACTCATGATCGCTACGGCTTGGCTGATGGAAGCCAGGGCTTGGGACACGCTTGGAGCAGCGCTTAATATCGCAGGGAACGTACGATACAGGCGCTACAATTTGATAGGAATTACGAAAGTTTGTAACACGCCATGGCTCTTGACAGTTTCGATATTGCGATACTGAGAATCCTACAGATCGACAGCTCAACGTCGCAACGGCAAATCGGTGCAGCGGTACATCTGTCGGCACCCGCGGTTCAGAGGCGAATCCAGCGGATGGGACGGGAGGGCATAATCAGTGCCTGTGTGGCCCAAATTCAGCCAGAGGCGGTGGGTCTACCGCTTACGATCATCGTGGAGGTGCAGCTCGTCAGCGAAACGATCGATGAGATCGACCAGATGAAATCACGGTTTAGTTCGGCGCCAGAGGTCCAGCAATGCTACTACGTCACTGGCGACGCTGATTTTGTTCTTGTTTTGGTGGTTTCCAGCATGACGGAATACGAGAATTTCACGCGTCAGCATTTTTTTCACAATGGAAATGTAAAGAAGTTTCGAACAATCGTGTCAATGGATGTGGTGAAGCGGGGGGTTACCCTCAACATCTGATCTTTTCCGCCCCCGCAGTCCTTCATGATGAAAAGACGTGCCTGATACCCCTTGGAACCGATGAAAATCCTGGGCCAGCAGCCTGACGCGCTTTAAGGACGATGAAGGCGCTGCGGCAACGCGCCGAACAGTGACCGCGCGTCGCACGGTGCCTGTTTTACAGATTTGACGACCAAAATTGGTACTGCGCCTTGGGTTATTGCGCGGTGCATCTCCAGATCCCAAAGCAGCGGCGAGGCCGATGCCAGCAAATCTCGATCACCAACTGGATGCCGATCTTGATACCATGGTCCCCGAGCAAAAGACTTGGAGCACCCAGAGGCTTCAGCTGTTGCCACCGCGCTGGTTCTCATATCTCCGCGACGGCCGTTGGCGGAAGCGGATCGACATAATCCGAGCCGTGCCTGAGGTTCAGGTGCTCTTCTTTCGCCTTTTTCAAGAGGGCGGGCTCCAGCAGGAGCTCCATTGCTGTCGCAGCCATGATGACCGCGGCGTGTGATAGGCCCTTGTGGGCAGCCGGCATCTTTCCTTGCGAAACAGTCTGCCAAGAGTGCGCAGGCGTCCCCATTGCATGGGTCGTGCTCCGGAGCTCGACTGTGGG